>NC_020209.1:0-5512241 GCF_000336465.1 Pseudomonas poae RE*1-1-14
TATCCATGCCCGAGCCGGTTGATGCCCCACAGGTGTCTGACTTACCACTGGACGATCTGGTGGCATGCCATGAGTGCGACTTGCTGATGCGCAAACCTGTGCTCGCCCGAGGCGAAAAAGCCCAATGCCCACGCTGCGGTTATGAGCTGTACGCTCATCGCCACAATGTCATTGAGCGCAGCCTCGCGTTGGTGATCGCCGCACTATTGCTGTACATCCCCGCGAACTTTCTGCCCATCATGCAGCTCAATCTACTCGGGCAGACCTCAGAGGACACCGTGTGGACTGGTGTCGTCGGCCTGTTCGATACGGGCATGCAAGGCGTCGCAATCGTGGTCTTCCTGTGCAGCATGGGCATTCCGTTGCTCAAGCTGCTCTGCCAATTGACCGTGCTGCTCAGCATCCGCTGGAAGATCGGCCGCAATTACGGCCTGCTGCTGTATCGCATCTACCATCACATGAAAGATTGGGGGATGTTGGAGGTCTATCTGATGGGCGTGCTGGTTGCGATCGTCAAGCTCGCCGACATGGCTTCCATCACGGTTGGCGTGGGTCTCGTTTGTTTTATCAGTTTATTAGTGGTTCAGGTTCTGCTTGAGGTGGTGATGTCGCCCCACCAGATCTGGCAGGCGTTGTCAGGAGAGGATGATCATGCGGGCGATTGATGCGGGCATTCTGGTGTGTACCGAATGCCATGAGCTGAACACACAAGAGCCGGACACCGATGAGCAAACGTGCACCCGCTGCGGTGCGTTGATTCATCCACGTCGGCCCAACAGCCTCACCCGTACATGGGCACTGCTTGTCACGGCGGCGATCCTCTATATCCCCGCCAACCTGTTGCCCATCATGACCGTCAACTCACTCGGCCAGGGCGAGCCCAGTACCATCATGGCCGGTGTAATCCAACTGGTGCAGCATGGGATGTTTCCTATTGCTGCGGTGGTGTTCATTGCCAGTATTCTGGTGCCGACGTTCAAGCTCGTGGGCATTGGTCTGCTACTGTTCTCGGTGCAGCGCCACCAACCGCTGTCCGCGCAACAACGTATTGTCATGTACCGCTTTATCGAATTCATTGGCCGCTGGTCCATGCTGGATATCTTCGTGATCGCCATCCTGGTGGCAGTCGTAAACTTTGGACGGCTCGCCAGCGTCGAGGCCAATATCGGCGCTGCGGCGTTCGCCAGTGTGGTGATTTTGACGATGCTTGCCGCTGTAACTTTCGATCCCCGACTGATTTGGGATAACACGGAGTCGGACGACGACCATGAGTGATTTGCCTAAAGCTAAAACCCGCCCTGCCTCCAACTGGTCGGCCATTTGGGTGTTGCCCCTGATTGCGCTGATCATCGGCGGCTGGCTCGGATGGCGCGCCTATTCCCAGCAGGGCATCGAGATCCAGGTGCGCTTTGAAAGCGGTGAAGGCATCCAGGTCAACAAGACCGAGGTGGTCTACAAAGGCATGCCTGTGGGCAAGGTCAAAGCCTTGGCGCTCGATGACGAGGGCAACAATCGCGGGGTGATCGCCACCATCGAGATGGGCAAGGATGTCGAGCAGTACCTCAAAACCAACACCCGCTTCTGGCTGGTCAAACCCAGCGTAACGCTGGCCGGCATCACCGGTCTGGAAACCCTGGTGTCGGGCAACTACATAGCCGCCAGCCCCGGTGACGGCGAGCCCACACGCAAATTCAAGGCGCTCTCCGAAGAGCCGCCGCTGTCCGACGCCAAGCCCGGCCTGCACATCACCGTCAAGGCTGATCGCCTCGGCTCGCTCAACCGTGGCAGCCCGGTGTTCTACAAGCAGATCCAGGTCGGCCAGGTTAAAAGCTACCTGTTGTCCGAAGACCAGAGCACCGTCGAGATCAAACTCTATATCGAACCGACCTACGCCCATCTGGTGCGCAAACACACGCGTTTCTGGAACGCCAGCGGCATCAGCATCGACGCCAATCTGTCCGGCGTGAAGGTGCGCAGCGAGTCGCTTTCCAGCATCGTCGCCGGTGGCATCGCTTTTGCCACCCCCGAGAATCGCAAGGACAGTCCGCCCACCGATCCTAGCCTGCCATTCCGGTTGTACGAAGATTTCGATGCCGCCGCTGCTGGCATCCGAGTCAAGGTCAAGCTCACCGACTTCGAAGGCCTGCAGGCCGGCCGCACGCCGGTGATGTACAAAGGCATCCAGGTCGGCAGCCTGAAAACCCTGAAGATCGACCCGGACCTGTCCAGTGCCAGCGCCGAGCTGACCCTCGACCCATTGGCCGAAGACTATCTGGTCCAGGACACTCAGTTCTGGGTGGTCAAGCCGTCCATCTCCCTCGCCGGCATCACCGGCCTGGAAGCTCTGGTCAAAGGTAACTACATCGCCATCCGTCCAGGCGACAAAGGCACTGCGCCCCAGCGCGAATATGTCGCCCGTGCGAAAGCGCCCCCCCTGGACCTGCGTTCTCCCGGTTTGCACATGGTGTTGTTCACCGACAACCTCGGCTCCCTGGATGTCGGCAGCCCGATTCTCTACAAACAGGTCAAGGTTGGCTCGGTGCAGAGCTACCAGTTCTCGCGCAAGAACAAGCAGTTGGTGATTGGCGTACACATCGAGAAAGAATACGAAAACCTGGTCAACGGCTCGACGCGTTTCTGGAATGCCAGCGGCGTCACCCTGACCGGTGGCCTCACCAGCGGCATCCAGGTCAAGAGCGAATCCCTGGCCAGCCTGATGGCCGGCGGTATTGCCTTCGAAACACCTGAGCCGAATGTACCGCTGAAAAAACACATCCCGCGTTTCCGTCTGTACCCTGATCGCGATGCCGCCAATCAGCACGGCACCTTGGTGACCATCAAGGTTGATCGCGCCGATGGTCTGCGTCCTGGCACGGCGGTGCGTTTCAAAGGGTTGGACGTGGGCAAGATCGAAAGCGTAGACCTGAGTGCCGACATGCAGTCGGTGCTGCTCAGCGCCCGCATCACCCAAGTGGCCGACCGTATCGCGCGCGCTGGCAGCCAGTTCTGGGTGGTCAAGCCGGAGCTGGGCCTGATGAAAACCGCCAATCTGGAAACCCTGGTGACCGGGCAATACATCGAAGTGCAGCCAGCCGCCAAAAACACTGGCCCGCAAAAAAGCTTCGTCGCCCTGGCACAGCCGCCGGAAGCTGCGCGCCAGGAGCAAGGCTTGAGTCTGGTACTCAGTGCCGCGCGCCGTGGCTCGCTGAAGGAAGGCGTGCCAGTGACCTATCGCGAAGTCACCGTGGGCAAGGTCACCGGCTACGAGCTGGGCCAGACCGCCGACCGCGTGCTGGTGCACATCCTGATCGAGCCCAAGTACGCACCGTTGGTCCGCAGCGGCAGCCGCTTCTGGAACACCAGTGGTTTTGGTGTGGATTTCGGCTTGTTCAAGGGCGCTACAGTGCGCACCGAATCCCTGGAGACGCTGGTCGCCGGCGGTATCGCCTTCGCTACGCCAGACGGCGAGCGGATGGGCAATGCAGCTCGGCCGCAGCAGACGTTTCCGTTGTTCGACAAGTTTGAGGATGAGTGGCTGACCTGGGCGCCCAAGATTCCATTGGGCAAGTAGACCGAGGCGCGGCTATCGAGAGCAAGTCCCTCCCACATTAGAAAGTGTCACAGTTCAAATGCGGGAGGCAGCTTGTCCCCGATCAGGCCCTCTGCAGCACCACAAAAAAGGCCGCGATCCATGGGTCGCGGCCTTTTTGCATTTCAACGCAACAGATCAGACCTCATCCAGCTCCGCCTGCGCATTCACCGTCGCCTTCACCTGATCATGGCGCCGAATGTACTTCCAGTCCGCCTCATCGATGTAGATCCCGTTCGGCCCGCTGCCGCCTTCCAGGTCGATCGCCACCTGGGCAGACACCTGCGGCTTAACACTCGCCAGGATCGGCACAAAGCCCAATTGCAAACTGGTCTCCAGCAACGCCGCCTGGTTCTTCTCATCGATATCCGCTGCCTCGTCGAGGTAGTACGGCAAGCGCACGCGTCCGGCCTGGTCGCGGTCCATCAGGTGCAGCAACAGGTACATGTTGGTCAGCGCCTTGATGGTCATGGTGGTGCCGTTGGACGCGGCGCCATCAATGTCGGTGTGAATCACCGGCTGGCCGTTCACCTTGGTGATCTCGAACGCCAGCTCGAACAAGTCCTTGAGGCCCAGCTGGTTATGGTTGGCCGCCACCAGGCGCGCCAGGTATTCCTTGGCCTCTTCGTTCTTGTTGTCTTGCTCGGCGCTCTGGCTGAGGTCGAACACCGACAGGGTTTCGCCTTCCTCATACTGACCGGCGCTGTGGATGATCTGGTCAATATGCTTGAGCGCTTCCTTGTTCGGTGCCAGCACGATGCGGAAACTTTGCAGGTTGGAGACCTGGCGCTTGTTGATCTCGCGGTTGAACAGCGCCAACTGGTGTTCCAGGCTGTCGTAGTCACTGCGGATATTGCGCAGGGTGCGCGCGATATCGGTCACTGCCGCCCGCCGCGCCTTGCCCAGCGTCAGAGCCTCATCGGTGCGGTGCGCATAGGCGTTGATCAGCAGTTGCAGGCGGCGCTCGACGTCATCCTCGCTGTCGAACTTGGCCACGCCCTTGAGGCGCACCTGAGCGTACAAGGCTTCAATCTGGCCATCGGCACGCAGCAAACCCTGCCAGCTGTCCTGGTAGTCATTGAGCAGCGGCAGCAGGTTATCCATGGAGTCGTCGACCGGGTCCATGAACGGTGTGCCAAACGGCAGGTCCGCCGGCAACAGCTGGCGACGGCGCAACGCGTCATCCAGCGTGCGCTGCTTGGCTTCCATGTCGCCAATCTGGCGGCCCACCAGTTGCAGCTTGGCCGACAATTGCTGGACGCGCTCGGTGAACGCATCGCTGGAGCGCTTCAACTCGTCCTGCGCCGCTTCCATCTGCGCCAGCTGTTCCAGCTTCTCGCCTTCTTCGGCGCTCAGGGTCTGCGCGCGACGGAAGTCTTCCAGGGCCTTTTGCGCATCCAGCACCTGCTGGTAAAGCGCCTCCGTCTGAGTCTTGCTGGCTGCGCGATCGGAAGCCACAGCCTGTTGGGTCTTCAGTTGCTTGAGTTCTTTTTCCAGACGCTCTTTCTGATCACGCAGTGCCGCGCGATCCGCCAAGGCCTGCAATGCCGGTGGCTCGATGTGCGAGATGTCGATGGACAACCCCGGCACCTCAAAACGCTCGCCCTTGAAGCCATCGAGGATGTGCTCCAGGGATTTGACCCACTGACCGTCCTCATCCAGCGTGATGCCGTGTTCACCCAATGGCAGGCTGAACAGCGAACTGTTGAACAGGCGCATCAGACGCTCGACATCCTGCTGTGAGAATTCTTCACGCAGTTTGGCGTAGCTGTTGTTGTCGGCGTGATCAAGCTGCTGCTTGACCGACTTCAGGCGTTTTTCCAGATCACGCAGACGCTCGTCCAAATCCTCGGCACTGAACTGCCGCGACTGTGCCAGCGCACCCGCCAATTCATCGTGAGCGTCCTTGGCCGCGAGCAACTGCTGCTCCAGCGTCTTCACGTCGTCCACCAGCGCAAAGCGATGCTTGAGCACTGACAGCTCGCCCAGCCAGCGCTGAATGCCGCTGATTTCACGCTCCAGGCGCATCAGCTCCTGGGTGCCGCCGCGCTGGTCATGCTGCAGCGCGTCCTGTTCATTGCGGTAGTGCTCGGCCTGGATGGTCAGCTCTTCCTTGCGTGCACTGGCGTAATCCGACCAGGTGCCCAGCAGCGAATCCAGCAGCGGTGACAGGCGATGCAACTTGCCGCGCAACACGTCGCGCACGCGCACACCATTGGCCAACGCTTCGACCAGCGGCCCGGCAGCCACCAATGAGTTGTAGTCCTGCTCCATGCGTCGCACGTCGCGGAAGGCTTCTTCGCACGCCGCGATGTAATCCACGCTGCCGGAACGCAGACTATGTTCGAAGGCATCGAGGAACAGTTGCTTGAGTTTGGCCGCGGTGATTTCGCGCATGTGCAGCAGGTTGATAAACAGCGCGCGGAACGTCTTCAGGCTCTGCTCGCTGGTGGAGCGCAGCGGGATCAGGGTCAGGTCCAGCGGGATCGACGTGTGACCGCCCACCAGCAAACGCCGCAGTTCATCCGGCTTGAGTTCGTAGGCCTTGAGGCCCTCTTTCTCAAGGTTGGTAAACAGCTCTTTCTGCCGCAGGCAGGTGTCGTTCTTCTGGTAGTGGGCCAGGTCCAGCTTGCCGGCATAGGCGAAGAACTGGTGACCAAAGCCGCCCCCCGGGCCGCGTCCGACCACACCGATCACATGCGGGCCATGGGGCAGCGAGACTTCCACGAGGATGTAACTGGTGTCAGTGGCGAAATAGAAGCGCCGCGATTGCTCCAGGGTGTACTTGCCGAAACTCATGTCCGACATGCGCGCCAGAATCGGAAACTGCAAAGCGTTGATTGAAGCGGATTTGCCCAGGTTGTTCGCGCCGTACACCGACAGCGGCTCTTCCAGCGGGAACAAGCCCAGGCTGTAGCCAGCGGTGTTCAATAGGGCGAAGCGGCGGATGCCGTAGCGTTCCTTGCTCATGCATCGGTCTCCTGTTCTTCGGCAATGGCACGCGCCAGGGCGTCTTCTTCGCTTTCTTCCTCGAAGTCGCTCAAATCGAGCGGGTCATCGGTCTTCAGCAGTTTTTCATCGCTGTCTTCGTCGATGATCACCGGCGCCGGCAATGGCAACACGCTGTGCACGCTGGCGGCGAGGTCACGGTCCTGCTGCACTGACAGGCACACGTCAAGGAAGCGGTGCATGGGCGGTAGGAAACGATAGATGCCGTTGTCTTCGCTGGCAAAACCCAGCTGGGTCATGCGGCGCATGATTTTTTCTTCGAGTTCTTCCTGGGTCTGCACTTCGGCCTGGATAAACAGGTCGCGGTATTTATCCAGCAGCGACGGCAGTTCATCGCGGCCCAGGCTGCCACCGTCCAGCACGGCGATCGGGTCACGGCCCTGGTCGGCCAGGTGCTCGACGATGATGAAGGTGAACAGCGCCAGACGCTGGGCGGTCTTGTTGACCTGCGCACTGGCGATGGCGGAGTCCGGCACGAAGTAATAGAAACCACGGGTGTCGCACACCAGCTCAAAGCCCAGGGCCTTGAACAGCGTGCGGTACTGGTCCTGGAAGTTCGACAGCTGCGCGTACAGCTCCGGGTCGCGGCGGCTGACGTGGTAACCCTTGAACAGCTCGCGAAAGATCGGCGCCAGTTGGGACAGTTCGGATAGATCAAGATGCATAAGGTGTACTCGCAGGTTGCTCGGCGGCGTCTGTGCCGGCCGGGAGCAGGGCGAATGAGCGCAGGCTGACCTGGTGCTCGTGTGTGTGGTAATCGCGGCGTTCCAGGCGTTCGCGCTTGAAGCGCTTTTCGCGCGAGAGCCGGGAGAACCAGTACAACAATTCGTCGGTGGCGCCGTCCGGTTCCTGCTCCAGCAGCCAGGTCATCAGGTCGGGCATCGGCAGCGCATCTTCGCAGCGTTCGAGCATTTCCTTGACCGTACGCGGCGCACGCTGGGCCTGGCCCTTGTGGGATTTGTGCGCCTTGGGGAAGCGCGCCGGTTTCGGCTCGAAATTCGCCAGGGCATACACGTAGGCCTCGACCTGGCTGGCACTGCCGAGAAAGGTGCTTTGCGGCCGAGTGAACAGCGGCATCGCCGCCTGCGGCACCGCGTCCAGGCCTTTGCGGCGGATCGCCGACAGCGCCAGCGCCGCGCCTCGGGTGACGGCATTGTGCCGACGTGCTTCTTCACGCAACGGCAACAGCAGCTCACGCGCATGACGCAAGGTCAGCTGGGCGCTGGTCTGCATTTCGAGGATGCGCGCGTGGGTGCGCAGCAGCATGTCATCGTCCACCAGGTGGCCGAGGCGCTGTTGCTCGGTGAGCAGGCGCAGCAGCACATTCTCGACCTTGCGCACGCCTTGCTCGAAGGCACCGTCAGCGTTCACCAGTTGGATCATCGGTTCGACGTATTCGTCCCAGGTGGCGAGTACTTCGGCGTAACGCTGGCGCAACGGGATCTGCCGGTCGCTGGTCTTGGCGCGATCGGCCACGGCGGCGAGGGCCTGTTCGTCGTTGGCGAGTTTTTTCAGCACGTCGCGCACGCGCATGTCCAGCAAGCGCAATTGCCGGGCAAGGTCGTGGCCGTCACGGATGTCGAAGGCGTCCTGGATATAACCGGCCAGGCGCTCGAGGTGGCGCAGGTAGGCTTCGATTTCCAGGCACAGGCCGAGCCGGTGCTCCTTGCGCAGGTAGGCGAGGAAGTCGTGGATCTGTGCGTTGAGCTCGAAACGGTTCGGGCTCTTGGCCACAGGCACCAGGATGTCCAGGCGAATCCACACGTCCAGCAGGCTGGTGATGTCCTGGGGTGTACTGTCCAGTTGTTGGGCGGCCAGTTGCGCGCGCAGCTCGCCCAGGCTCAGGGTGCCTTGGTCGAAGTGTTCGCACAGTGGCTCAAGCAAGGCCCAGTGTTCGGCGAGGGCGCGCAGGACGCGCTTGGGTTCGATCATGGGAATGGCCGGCTGGTTGGCGATTAAAGGTCGCGATTGTACTGCATTGGGGGTGGGATTTATCCACAGCCGGTCAGCGCGCAGTGGGCGATTGTTGCCGAACAGCGGTAGAATCCCCGCTCTTTACTTATCCACAAGTGGCCGAGCTGTGCTTATCGAGTCCCGACGTCGCGCTTACTTGACCGCCATGCAGGTGGTCAACTGGCTGCCCCGCACCGAACTGCCGTTTGCCGCACCGTCGCGGCCCGAGCTGTTGCAGGCGCCTGAGCCCTATGAGGCGTTCGAAGCCTCGGGCGAGGAGGCCGCTGCGCCGGTGGCGGTGGTCAAGCCTGTGCCTGAAGTGCGACCGGTGGTCGAGCGGGCCAAAATCGAAGTGCCGCGCCCCTCGCCAGTGACCAAACCGGCGGTGGCCGAAGACACGGCGCCGGTAGCCAAGGCGCCGGTGGTGCCGCCGCCGCGTTTCGCCCTGCAACTGCTGCGGGCCGGACGTTGCCTGCTGCTGGTGGAGTTGCCCACCGGCGAACGCTTCCAGACCCGCGACCCGGCCTACATGCTGCTCAAGGACATGCTGCGCGCTGCCGGCCTGCCCGACAGCCCGCAGATCGTCGGCGACCCAGTGCGCTGGCCGTTGCTGGTGCGCGGCACCATGGACCAGGGCCCGGAAGCCGCGCGGGATTTTGTGCAAGGATTTGTCTCTGCGCGACTGGAAGACGAACCCTGCGTATGCCTGTGGCTGATTGGCCTGCCCGCCGTGCGTTTTGCCGGTGAAGCAAATGCCGAAGCCTGGTACCGCGAGCTGCAGGTCGAAAGCCTGGGCTCGGTGTGGGCCCTGCCGGGCCTGGAGTTATTAATGGAAGAGCCACAGCGTAAGGCTGATGTCTGGCAAGCCATGCGCCGGCTGATGGCGCGCTGGAAAACAACCGATGAGTGAGGCTTTATCCTTCCGCCCGATGACCGAGGCCGACCTCGACGCCGTGCTGAAAATTGAATACGCAGCGTTCAGCCATCCCTGGACGCGTGGCATTTTTCTCGATGGGCTGGGCAAGTATCAGATCTGGTTGATGTTCGAGGGTGAGCAGCAAGTGGGGCACGGAGTGGTTCAGATCATTCTCGATGAGGCCCATTTGCTGAACATCACCGTCAAGCCGGAGAACCAGGGGCGTGGCCTGGGCCTGGCGTTGCTGGAGCATTTAATGTCCCGCGCTTACGCTGCAAACGCTCGGGAATGCTTTCTGGAAGTGCGTGACAGCAACACCGGCGCGTTCCGCCTCTATGAGCGTTACGGTTTCAACGAGATCGGCCGTCGGCGCGATTACTACCCAGCTGTCGGTGGCCGCGAAGACGCAGTCGTCATGGCCTGTACCCTCGTCGACTGAACACATGGATCAGTGCGGGAGGGGGCAAGCCCTCCCACATTTCTAGCAGTGTCGTGTCAGCGCTTGCCATTGAGCGGGTCGAGATCCGCCAGTTCGGCCTCGTCCAAGCCATTCCCACCGCCGATATCGCTTTCACCGACAACGCTCAAGTCGTAGTCCGCAGCGCTGTCTTCACCTTCCTCCCGCGCATCCCGCGCGCCGTCTTCCTGAATCAGTGTCTCAGGGCTCATGTCGTCGTCGGTCGGTTGGTGATCGTCGGTCGACGCACCGGTCATCCCGGCTTCGCGCACACGTTCTTCGGGCATCAGATGCTCGCGCTCGCCGCGCGGAATCTCATCGCCGATTTCCGCCGTCTGATCGTCCTGGTCAAAATCCAGCTCACGCACTGAACCCATGCGGTCTTCGTTATCGTCAATCGGTTCGGGTTGTGTAGCGCCGTAGGGACGTCGTGATTCAGTCATGGCCAATCCTCATACTGTGGGGCTTATAGTGTGTGGACAGGCGCTGCGCCCCAAAGATTCAAGCTAATTTGCGCCAGGCGTGACCTGCACGAGGTGTTGACAGTCACACAGCTGCGCATCATTCCCGAGGCTTTCCCTGATGAACGAACTACAAGACCTGCTTGATAACAACGAACGCTGGGCGGATGCGATCAAACAGGAAGATCCCGAATTCTTCGCCAAGCTCGCCCGCCAGCAAACCCCGGAATACCTGTGGATCGGCTGTTCCGATGCGCGTGTACCGGCCAACGAGATCGTCGGCATGCTGCCGGGTGATCTGTTCGTGCACCGCAACGTGGCCAATGTGGTGCTGCACACTGACCTCAATTGCCTGTCGGTGATCCAGTACGCGGTCGATGTGCTCAAGGTCAAACACATCCTCGTCACAGGCCACTATGGCTGCGGCGGCGTGCGCGCGTCGATGCAGGACCGTCAGTTCGGCCTGATCGATGGCTGGCTGCGCACCATTCGTGACCTCTACTATGAAAATCGCGAAGTGCTGGCGCAGTTGCCCACCGAAGAAGAACAGGTCGACCGCCTGTGCGAGCTGAACGTGATCCAGCAAGTGGCCAACGTCGGCCATACCAGCATTGTGCAAAACGCCTGGCACCGTGGGCAGAGCCTGTCGATTCATGGCTGCATCTACGGCATCAAGGATGGCCGCTGGAAAAGCCTGAACACCACCATCAGCGGCTTCGAGCAGTTGCCGCCGCAATATCGCCTGCGCCCGCTGGGTGACGCCTAGGGTTA
This sequence comes from Pseudomonas poae RE*1-1-14, assembly GCF_000336465.1. Taxonomy (NCBI): domain Bacteria; kingdom Pseudomonadati; phylum Pseudomonadota; class Gammaproteobacteria; order Pseudomonadales; family Pseudomonadaceae; genus Pseudomonas; species Pseudomonas poae. The sequence continues at coordinate 11,157 of NC_020209.1, forward strand.
ATTGGCGCGTTCGCGCAGCTCCAGGAACGCCCGGCCTTCTGCGCTGAGTTGTTCCTGCGGGCCTTTGATCCAGCCCCGACAGTCCGGCGCGCTGCAGGTGCAGGCAAACTGGCGCGGTAGGGCATTGCCGGTGGTGGCGTAGTCGATGGTCAGCCAGGTGCCGGCCGCAATAGGCATCACCGACCAAAGCTCCAGATAGGACGTGTCGACATACGTATTCGGGTGGCAGGCGTGCTGCAGTTGGCCGCACACCCACGGGTCATACAGCCAGATACGTCCCGAGATCTGCAGCGTGTGCTGACGGCATTCGCCCAGGGCATAGCCGAATACGCGGGCGATGAGGGTGCGGTTGTCGAACGCGACGCGGGATTTGATACCGATGATTTCGCCGGTGGTGTCGCACACCACTTCAAATTCGCGTGTGGAGGGGTAGCCAAACGCCGTCAGCGTCGTCGTAAAGGGATACAGGCAGTCGTCATCAGGGGTGGCGCGAATCGCCTTATCCATGGCACGAGTTTTCATCACGCTCCTTGAATGGGCTGCATCGACCTGCCGGTAATGGCTGACTGCCAGTCTTGCAGCAAATGGGCCCGTCTCAAGGTTCAACGATGGGGCGACCGATTTCTACTGTCATATTCGACAGTAGAAATCGGCCCGCCTGTGTGCAATCTACAGTGCGGGCGCAGGCAGCAGAGTCGCTGGCGCGGGGTTCTTCAGCTGTTTCAGCTGTGCCTTGATCGGTGCAGTGGCGCATTTGGCATTTGCCTGTTCCGCGTTCAGCTTGCGCACTGAGGTGTAGAACAGTTCGCAGGTCTGCTCCTTGCGCGTCACCTGCCAGGTGGTGTTGCACGCCTGCAGCAGCACGTTGGGATCACTGGCCGGCTTGCGGCCCATGCCGGCTTGCCAGCAGGCCGCGCTCAGGTCCTGCGCCATTACCTTCAGGCCGGCGTCGTCGGCTTTCTGCTCATTGCCGCCATAACTTGCCGGGTCCGCCGCGTACCAGATGTAACTGGGGTGGTTGGCGCCCAATACCGAAACGCTTTTGCCGTCCGCCGGGCTGATCTGCGCCAGGCCCATTACATCAACGGTCTGCCCGTATTGTTGCTTGATCCAGCTGCGCACCGGCGCGCCGAACGCCACCATGGGCAGCGCACCGTCGGGCCGCAGGCTCAGTTCCTTGACCATGCGCGTCTGGTAGTCGGTGAAATAGCCGTAGACGTTTTCCAGATCTTTGCCCGCGTTGGACGGTGCGGCAATCGGGGCGATGTCGATGATGGTCTGGTAAGCCGGCGTTTCGCCGGCCGGCACGCCATTGTCGGTCAGCAATGCGGCCCAGCGGTCGGTGGTGGCCGATTCCAGATAGTCCTGGAAATGGGTCAGCGAATAATCCGGCGGAAAGTGCAGCAACTCGATGCTTTTGCGGTTCTCCAGCGCCATGCCCAGCGGCAGGAACAGGTACCAGTTGTAGGCCCATTTACCGTCGCTGTTAAGCTTGCTGGCGCCCTGATAGGCCAGGTCTGCGGTGTTGAGCAGTTGGGTCAGGGGCTGGCCGTAAGTGTCCGGTACACCGCTGAACGTGGCAGTCAGTTGGTCGCCGTCGGTTTTGACACTGACCTTGGCGCGGCTGTAGCCGTCACGTTGCAGGCTCTGGTTGAGGTAGTGCTCGGCAGTCTGCTCCAGCGTCCACGGCTTGAAGCAGATGACGTTGCAATTATTGGGGAAGGCGAATAGTTGAGTGACGCGCTGGGTGCTTCCCAGCGGTACGTTGATGTCGGCCTGTACGACCGCACTGGCCAGCAGTGCGATCAGGGTGCAGGACAGCCTGGTCTGTTTAAACATAGTCGATTCCTTGTCAGCGAGAGCCCGTCTGCGCGGGGTGAAAGCCCACTTGCACACAGTAGCGGCTGACCAGGAAAACCGCGTGTTAATTCGCTGCGGGTGTCGCTATTGGATAAGCGCGTTACAGATCCAGGCGCAATGCGTTGGTCAGATCCCCCATCGGCGTCTGGCCGCGGGCACTCATTGCATCATCCCGCTGCTTGAGGCCGTCCAGTGTCTCCAGCTGGAATACCCGCGTGATCAGCCGCAGGATCGAGGCCGTGTCGTACACCGTATGGTCGACCGTGCCCTTGCGCGCAAACGGCGACACCACCAGCGCCGGCACTCGCGTGCCGGGGCCCCAGCGGTCGCCCTTGGGCGGCGCCACATGGTCCCACCAGCCGCCGTTTTCATCGACGGTCACCACCACCACCATGTTTTTCCATTGCGGGCTTTCCTGCAGCACTTTCAAGGCGCGGGCGATATGACGGTCGCCCGAGGCCACGTCCGCATAGCCAGCGTGCATGTTGAGGTTGCCCTGGGGCTTGTAGAAGGTCACCGCAGGCAGTTTGCCGGCGTCGGCATCGGCGAAGAATTTATTGGTGCTGGACTCATCGCCCAGCCCGCCATCACGCAGGCGCTTGTCGCGCTCGGCGCGATTTTCCGGCCCCTGTTGCTTGAAGTAGTTGAAGGGCTGGTGGTGGTATTGAAAGTTCGGGATTTTCGGGATGCCGCCCGAATCCTTGAACTGATCCAGGGTCGCCTGCCACGCACCGGCGTACCAGGCCCAGTCGACGTTCTTCTTCGACAGCTTGTCGCCAATGTGTTCGTGGGTTTGCGGCACCAGCACATTGGGCAGGTCGGGCTTGGAGTAGTCCGGGTTCTGCGGGTCGCGAATCCAGGTCGGCCAATAGGGCGGGGCCAGGGTGTTTACGCCGTAGCCATCCGGGGTCAGGGCGCTGGGGCCGAACTGCGGCGGGCCGGTCATGGCGCTGGCCGGGGAAGCGTCCAGCGGTTTGAGGCGCGGGTCGGCAGGGTCATCGCTTTGCAGCGTGGCGATCTGCGCCTTGGCCACCGATTGGGCGGCGTTCGGGTAAAACGGCGCGGTGGCGCTGATCAGGTATTGGTGGTTGAGGAACGAGCCACCGAACGCGCCCTGGAAGAAGTTATCGCAGAGCACGAACTCCTTGGCCACGTCCCACAGACGCAGGGCATAACGGCTCTGGGCGTAATGACCCATCACCAGGCCGCCGGAATCGGCCCAGGCGACGAAACCGTCGTTCTTGCCGCCGTTTATCTGCATCTGGTTCTGGTAGAACACGTGCCACAGGTCGCGAGTGACCAGGCTCAAAGGCAGGTCCGCGCCATTGGGACCTTTGAGGGCGAAGGGCGCGTTGGGCAGGTTTTCCTGGAATTGCACTTCGCTGGGATAGGTTACGCCGTCCACGCTTTGCGGACCGACCTGCAACACGCCGCCCCAGGTCGGCGGCAGGCTGTTCAGCACACTGCCGTCGCGATCAAGCTGCCGGGTCTGGGCGGCCGACAGTGCAGACAGCGGTTTTTCCACGCCGGGGAAGTCCGCAAACAGGTTATTGAAACTGCGGTTTTCGGCGTAGATCACCACCACTGTCTTCACCTGCTCGCGCAATGCCTTGTCCAACTCTTGCGGCGTGAGCGGTCGATCCACAGGCTTGCCCGGCGCTTCGCTGGTATTGCCGCAGGCACTCAAGGTGGCGCCTACCCCCAGCACCGCCGCCCCGCCAAGGAAGCGCCGGCGGCTGGTATCTATCGCCGGTTTTGACGCGGAATCGGGGGAGGAGCGGTCTTCGTACTCGTCACTCATTGCGGAAGTCCCTGGCGAGATGTTGCAAGATATTTCGCAGGACGGTAGCAACGCAATGTGACGGAATTAAGGCAGCTGCTGGTTCCTGGTATCAAGCCGCACGCTTGAAGCTGAACGCTCGCAGCCCATAACGGCTCCTATGGCATCACTGGCGGCAAATACGCCAATGTCGTCCCCAGCGCCCACAGCAAAAACAGCACCAGCGGCGTGTGCACCAGCAATTGCACAAACGAAAAGCCGATCAAATCCCGTGCCTTCAGGCCCAGCACCCCCAGCAGCGGCAGCATGTAAAACGGATTGATCAGGTTCGGCAGCGCCTCGGCCGCGTTGTAGATCTGCACCGCCCAGCCCAGGTGGTATTGCAGGTCATTGGCCACTTGCATCACGTAAGGCGCTTCAATGATCCACTTGCCGCCGCCCGACGGGATAAAGAAGCCCAGCACCGCCGAGTACACGCCCATCAACAGCGCGTAGGTGTCGTGGGAGGCGATGGAGGTGAAGAACAGCGAGATATGGTGCGCCAGGGTCTGGCCGTCGCCGCCCTTGACCACCGTCATCAGCGCGGCGATCGAGCCGTACAGCGGAAACTGGATCAACACGCCGGTGGTGGTCGGCACGGCGCGGGCCACCGCATCCAGGAAGCTGCGCGGGCGCCAGTGCAACAGCGCACCGACCATGATGAACAGGAAGTTATAGGTATTGAGCCCCGAGATCGCACTGATCGCAGGCTTGGTCGAGAACTCGTGGAACAGCCAACCGGCCGCCAGTATTGCCAACAGGATGGTCAGCAGCGGACTGTGCTCCAGCCATTCGCCGGGGCGGGTGGGCGCCTGGACCTTGGGCAGGTTGAACGCCGGGTCGACCCCACAGGCCTTGGCATCGCGGGCGCTGTTCGGGCCGGGCGCGGTGGCGTAGGCGATGATCAGCGACACCACGATCAGCGCCAGCAGCATCACGCCCGATTGCCACAGAAAGATAGTCTCGGTGAACGGGATCATCCCGGTGATCGCGAGGATCGACGGCGGCAGGCTAGCCGGATTGGCCTGTAACTGCGCGGCCGACGACGACAGCCCCAGCGCCCACACCGCGCCAAGCCCCAGATAAGCCGCAGCACCGGCCGCGCGGTAGTCCATGCGTAAATCCGTGCGCCGGGCCAACGCCCGCACCAGCAAGCCGCCAAACACCAGGGACAGGCCCCAGTTGAGCAATGAGGCGACCATGGAAATCAAGGCCACCCAGGCCACGGCGGAGCGGCCGTTTTTGGGAATGCGCGCCAGGCGGTCGATCAGCTTGACCGCTGGCGGCGAACTGGCGACCACATAACCGCCGATTACCACGAAGGCCATCTGCATGGTGAACGGAATCAGGCTCCAGAACCCATCGCCAAAGGCCTTGGCGGCGTCGGTCGGCGCGGCGCCCATGCCCAGGGTCGCCACGGCGACAATAATCACCGCAAGCGCGGCAAACACCCAGGAGTCCGGAAACCAGCGTTCGGCGAAGTTGGAACAGCGCAGGGCAAAACGGGCATAGCGACTTTCTTCAAGGGCATCGGCCATGGGTGTTTCCTTTTGTATTTATTATGGGGGGCAGTTTTGCGGCATGTTGCTCCACGGCCATTGATTTGGGAATGCAGTTATCTTCATCGATCCATGAGCAAAACAAATATATCTGTCGTGATTGCCATGATCCGGTTCAGCTCCTAACCTGCACGCCATTTTTGTCTGTCTGCCGAGCTTGCATATGACTGCCAACTTTCCTGCACAGGCGCAGCGATTTACCCGCTCCGACTACAAGACCCTCGGCCTGGCCGCGCTGGGCGGGGCTCTGGAAATCTACGATTTCATCATCTTCGTGTTTTTCGCGCTGACCCTCAGCCAATTGTTCTTCCCGCCGCAAATGCCCGAGTGGCTGCGCCTGCTGCAGAGCTTCGGTATCTTCGTCACCGGCTATCTTGCGCGCCCGCTGGGCGGCATCCTGATGGCGCATTTCGCCGATCATCTGGGGCGCAAACGCGTGTTCAGCCTGAGCATCCTGATGATGGCCTTGCCCTGTCTGCTGATCGGGATCATGCCCACTTATGCACAGATCGGCTATTTCGCACCCTTGATCCTGCTGGCGCTGCGTGTGCTGCAAGGCGCTGCCGTGGGCGGCGAAGTGCCCAGCGCCTGGACCTTCGTTGCCGAACACGCGCCGCCCACTCATCGCGGGTATGCCTTGGGCTTTCTACAGGCCGGCCTGACCTTCGGCTACCTGCTCGGCGCGCTCACCGCGACGCTGCTGGCGCAGGTCTTTACGCCGGCGGAAATCCTCGACTACGCCTGGCGCCTGCCGTTTTTGCTTGGCGGCGTATTCGGTGTGATCGGCGTGTGGCTGCGCCGCTGGCTCAACGAAACCCCGGTGTTCCTCGACATGCAGGCGCGCCGCCAGGCCGCTGCCGAACTGCCATTGCGCAGCGTACTGCGCGACCACCGCGCCGCGTTGCTGCCAGCGATGATCCTCACCTGCGTGCTTACCTCGGCGGTGGTGGTGCTGGTGGTCATCACGCCAACGATGATGCAGAAAACCTTCGGCATGAGCCCCGGCCACACGTTTGCCCTGAGCGCGTTGGGCATCGTGTTCCTGAACATCGGCTGCGTGTTGGCCGGCCTGCTGGTCGACCGCATCGGCGCCTGGCGTGCGGTGCTGGTGTACAGCCTGTTGCTGCCGGCGGGAATCGCGATTTTGTACACCAGCCTGATCAACGGCGGCATTTGGCTCGGCGCGGCGTATGCGGTGGCCGGCCTGTGCTGCGGCGTGGTGGGTGCGGTGCCTTCGGTGATGGTCGGGCTGTTTCCGGCGCCGGTGCGGGTGTCGGGGATTTCCTTCACCTACAACATCGCTTATGCGCTGTGGGCGAGCACCACGCCGCTGTTGCTGATCGCGCTGATGCCGACCAGCCCTTGGGTGTGCGTGGGCTACGGTGTGGTGATGGGGGCTGTGGGGGCGGTGAGTGTGGCGTTGTTTGGCAAGCGCCACACCCTGGCGGGTTGAGGCTCAGGTCAAAAAGTGCCAAAGCACCAGCGTACCCACCAGCCCCACCACCGAAACAATCGTTTGCAGCACCGACCATACCCAGATGGTCTGCTTCAACTGCAGGCCGAAATACTCGCGCACCATCCAGAAGCCAGCGTCATTGACGTGACAGAAGAACACCGAGCCTGCGCCAATCGCCAGCGCTACCAGTGAGCTTTGTGTGGCGGCCAGTCCCGCCATCATCGGCGCGAGGATCCCTGCCGTGGTGGTGGTCGCGACCGTCGCCGAACCGGTGGCCTGACGCAGCGCCACGGCGATCAACCACGCCAGCAGCAGATAAGGCATGTGTGCGCCTTCGGCGACCTTGCTGATGGTCTGGCTGACGCCCGCGTCCAGCAGGGTCTGCTTGAGGCCGCCACCGGCGCCGATGGTCAACAGCAGCACTGCGATGGGGGCGATGGCTTTGCGCAAGGTGTTGCCGACGTCGGCGCGCGGCATGCCGGCGGCCCAGCCCAGACAGATCACCGCGGCGATCACCGCCAGGGCGAGGGCGATCAGCGGTTCGCCGAGGAACTTCAACGTCAGGCCCAGGGTGCTTTCCGTCGGCAGGGCGACTTTGGCCAGTGTGCTGCCCAGCATCAGAATCACTGGCAACAGAATGATCAGCAACGACACCGCAAAGCTGGGTTGGCGCGGCGCCTTGGGCGGTGCGCTGAACAACGCGCCGATGTCGGCCGGGGCATCCACGTGCAGGCGCCTGGACAGCCAGTTGCCATAGATCGGGCCGGCGAGTATTACCGCGGGCACGGCCAGGCAAAAACCCAGCAACATGGTCAGGCCCAGGTCGGCATGCAGCGCACCCACTGCGATCAGCGGCCCCGGATGCGGCGGCATCAGGGCGTGCAGGGTGGTCATGCCGGCCAGGGCTGGAATGGCGATTTTCAGCAACGGCTGATTCGAACGCTTGGCCATCACAAAGATGATCGGCACCATCATCACCAGACCCACTTCGAAAAACAGCGGCAAGCCGATCACCATCGCCACCAGCGCCATCACCCACGGCAGTGACTTGCCTTTGCCCAGCCCGAGCAGGGTGGTGGCGATACGGTCGGCCGCGCCGGATTCGGCCATCAGCGCGCCGAGCATCGCGCCCAGCGCAATAATGATCCCGGCCTCGCCGAGAATCGCCCCGGCGCCTTTGCTGAAGGCCTTGGCGACTTCCTCCGGCGGCAGCCCGGCTCCGACGCCTGCGATGAATGTACCGATCAGAATCGATAGAAACGGCGGCAGCCTGGTCGCGCTGATCAACACGATGATGCTGGCGATGGCCAGCAGGACGCAGAGCATGAGGCGTGTGTCGTGAAACATCCACGCGGCAGTCGATAACTCCAAAACAAGACTCCTTGGCGAGCGGCTTGATTAATATGTTTCTTTATATTTCTTCGAAAAAGCATACCTGATAAGGCAGCGGTAGAGCGCTGATGGGCATTTTTGGTGCGATCAAAATTGCGGGCGGTTGGCGCCAGGATGACAATTTTGCAACCCATGCCGAGGATTTGGCCTATAGCTCTATGATCAGCCGCACCGACATCGCGAGGACATTCAATGAGCGCAGGACATCAGCATGCCCAGGTACGCGCTGGTCACGAACGCAAGTTATGGATTGCCTTGTGCCTGACCAGCAGCTTCATGATTGCCGAGGTCATCGGCGCCTTTGTCACCGGCAGCCTGGCGCTGCTGTCTGACGCTGCACACATGATGACCGACGCCCTGGCCCTGGCGATTGCACTGGTGGCCATTCAGGTCGCCAAGCGCGCGGCCGACCGCAAGCGTACCTTTGGCTACGCGCGGTTCGAGATTCTCGCGGCGGCATTCAATGCGCTGCTGTTGTTTGCCGTGGCGTTCTACATTCTCTACGAGGCCTGGCAACGGTTGCGGGCGCCCGCCGAGATCCAGTCCACCGGCATGCTGGTGATCGCGCTGCTGGGGCTGATCGTCAATCTGGTTTCGATGCGCCTGCTCAGTTCGGCCAGCGACGAAAGCCTCAACGTCAAGGGTGCCTACCTGGAAGTGTGGAGCGACATGCTTGGGTCCATCGGCGTGATCATCGCGGCACTGGTGATCATGTTCACCGGCTGGGGCTGGGTCGACTCGGTGGTGGCGGCGGCCATCGGTTTCTGGGTGCTGCCGCGTACCTGGACGCTGCTAAAGGAGAGCATGAACGTGCTGCTGCAGGGCGTGCCGCATGGCATTGATATCGATCAGGTCGAGCAGGGCATCCGCCGTGTGCCCGGCGTCGAGGACGTGCATGACCTGCACATCTGGGCCCTGACCAGCGGCAAGAATGTGCTGAGTGCCCACTTGGTGGCGGCGCCGACATCGGGCAGCGAACAGCAGATCCTCAGCCTGGTGACGCAATTGCTGCACGAACAATTCGATATTTCCCACGTCACCTTGCAGGTCGAAAACGCCGGGTTCCATCACGATGAGCATGACGACGTGCATGCCTGATCGTTTGCCTGTCAGATTTGTAATTTTGCCTCCACGACCCTGATAACTCGCGATAGCTACATTGCCCTCGCTGGGAACCCTCAGCGACTTCATGGGCGTGGAACTTTCGTTATGCACATTACCGTTAGATCACTGTTGGGGGCGACGGCGTTGTGGATGGCCGCAAGCGTTGCCCAGGCACAAACCCTCACCCTCGATGCAGCGCTGCGGACCGCCTTTGCCAACAACCCGGACCTGGCGGCTGCGCAATGGGAAATCGATATCGCCCAGGGCGGCCGTCAGCAGGCCGGGTTGATCCCCAACCCGGTCGCCTCCTGGGATGCCGAAGACACCCGTCGCAATGCCCGTACCACCACTGTCAAACTCAGTCAGACCCTTGAACTGGGAGGCAAGCGCGATGCGCGAATTGACCTGGCCACCCAGGCCCAGGTCGCCGCGGCGCTGACGTTGGAGCAGCAGCGCAACAGCCTGCGCGCCGATGTAATCGACAGCTACTACGGCGCCCTGCGTGCTCAGGAGCGTCTGGCTTTGGCGCAGCGCTCACTGGCGCTTGCCGAGCGTGGACTGGTAATTGCCAAGGGGCGGGTGAGCGCCGGCAAATCGTCGCCAGTGGAAGCCACCCGAGCACAGGTGCAACTGTCGGAGATTCGCCTGGAGATGAACCGCGCGCAGGTCGGCCTTACCGATGCCTACCGCCGACTCGCCGCCAGCACCGGCAGCACCGCCCCGGACTTCGACACTGTCGCCGCGCAAAAACAAGCCGCGCCGTCCCTGCCGCCCTGCGCGCAACTGCTGGCACGGGTCGAGCAAACCACGCAATTGCGACTGGCCGAACTGCGCATCCGCCAGGGCGAAGCCAGCGTGAACCTGGAGAAAGCCCAGCGTATTCCTGACCTCGATGTGTCCATCGGTAGCCAGTACGACGCCAGTACCCGCGAGCGCATAAACCTTGTTGGTGTCTCGATACCGATCCCCTTGTTCAACCGCAACCAGGGCAACGTGCTCGCCGCCAACCGTCGCGCCGATCAGGCGCGCGACCTGCGCAACGCCGTCGAACTGCGTCTGCGCGCCGAAACCCTTCAGGCCCTGGCCTTGTGGCGAACCGCCAATACCGAAGTGCAGACCTTCAACCAACAGATCCTTCCCGCCGCGCAGAGCGCCGTGGACAGCGCGACCCGTGGCTTTGAAATGGGCAAGTTCAACTTCCTCGACGTACTCGACGCCCAACGCACCCTGATTGCCGCCCGCACCCAATACCTCACGGCCACCGCTCAGGCGACCGACGCCTGGGTGCGCCTCGAGCGGATATACGGCGATCTCGTCCAGTTTTGATTTTTCAGGAGCAACCCATGAACACACCACACCGCGTGGCACTTGCCATCGCGCTGATGTTGGCCTGGCCGGTGGCCGGCTTTGCCGATGGCGATGAAGAAGAAGGCAAGCTTGAACTGACCGAACAGCAGGTCCAGGCCGCCGGTATTCAGCTTGCCAAGGCCCAGCCCCGACCGATCAGCACGCTGCTGACGCTGCCGGGCGAAGTGCGCTTTGACGAAGACCGTACCTCGCACATTATTCCGCGCGCGCCGGGCGTGGTGGAGTCGGTCAGCGTCAACCTGGGCCAATCGGTGAAGCAGGGCCAATTGCTGGCGGTGATCGCCAGCCAGCAGATTTCCGATCAGCGTAGCGAGCTGGCCGCCAGCGAGCGGCGGGTCGAACTGGCGCGCATCACCTTCCAGCGCGAACGCCAGTTGTGGCAGGACAAAATTTCTGCCGAGCAGGACTATCTGCTGGCACGGCAGACGTTGCAAGAGGCCGAAATCGCGCGCAACAACGCCCGCCAGAAGATGACCGCCCTCAGCGGCAGCGCCGGCTCGGCTGGCGGCAATCGCTATGAACTGCGTGCGCCATTCGCCGGGGTAGTGGTGGAAAAACACCTGGGGGTCGGCGAGGTGGTCAGCGAGGCCAGCAACGCCTTCACCCTTTCGGACCTGTCCCAGGTGTGGGTCACGTTCGGGGTATTTCCCAAGGACCTGAACAAGGTCCGCGTCGGCAAGCCGGTGATTGTCAGCTCCACGGAAATGGGCACTCAGGTGCAAGGCACGGTGGCCTACGTGGGCAACCTGTTGGGCGAACAAACGCGGACCGCCACCGTGCGCGTCAGCGTGCCCAACCCCGACGATGCCTGGCGTCCGGGCCTGTTTGTGAACGTGCAACTGGCCACCGATACCGCGCAGGCCAGGGTCACCGTGCCGCAGGAGGCGATTCAGACGGTCGAGGACAAACCCTCGGTATTCGAGCGTACCTCGAGCGGCTTCATCACCCGCCACGTGGAGCTGGGCATGCGTGAAAACGGCTACGTCGAGGTGCGCCAGGGACTCGACGCAGGGGTGCAGGTGGCCACCGTCGGCAGTTTTATCCTCAAGTCCGAACTGGGCAAAAGTTCGGCTGAGCACGGCCATTGATTTCGCGAGTGATTTTTCATGTTTGAGCGCCTTATTCAATTCGCCATCGAGCAGCGCGTCATTGTGCTGCTGGCGGTGCTGCTGATGGCCGGTGTCGGTATCGCCAGCTATCAGAAATTGCCCATCGACGCCGTGCCCGATATCACCAACGTGCAGGTGCAGATCAACTCGGCGGCGGCGGGGTTCTCGCCGCTGGAAACCGAGCAGCGCATCACCTTTCCCATCGAAACCGCCATGGCCGGGTTGCCCGGCCTGCAGCAGACGCGTTCGTTGTCGCGTTCGGGGTTGTCGCAGGTGACGGTGATTTTCAAGGACGGCACCGATCTGTTCTTTGCCCGGCAATTGGTCAACGAGCGCCTGCAAGTGGCCCGCGAGCAATTGCCCGAGGGCATCGAGAGCGCCATGGGGCCGATTTCCACCGGGCTTGGGGAGATTTTCCTGTGGACCGTGGAGGCCGGGGAGGGCGCCCGCAAGGACGATGGCACGCCCTACACGCCGACGGACCTGCGCGTGATCCAGGACTGGATCATCAAGCCGCAATTGCGCAACGTGCCGGGCGTGGCGGAGATCAATACCATTGGCGGCTTCGCCAAGGAATACCAGATCGCCCCGGACCCCAAGCGCCTGGCGGCCTACAACCTCACGTTGAATGACCTGGTCACGGCGCTGGAGCGCAACAATGCCAACGTCGGTGCCGGCTATATCGAGCGCAGCGGCGAGCAGTTGTTGATCCGCGCACCGGGGCAGGTGGCGTCGATCGACGATATTGCCAATATCGTCATCACCTCGGCGGACGGCACGCCGATTCGCGTGCGCAATGTGGCGCAGGTCGAGATCGGCCGCGAGCTGCGCACCGGCGCGGCCACCGAGAACGGCCGCGAAGCAGTGCTGGGCACGGTGTTCATGCTGATCGGCGAGAACAGCCGCAGCGTGTCCCAGGCCGTGGCGAAGAAGCTCGAGGAAGTCAATCGTTCGCTGCCTGCAGGGGTGGTGGCGGTTACCGTCTACGACCGTACCAACCTGGTCGAAAAAGCCATCGCTACGGTCAAGCGCAACCTCTTCGAGGGGGCGTTGCTGGTGGTGGCGGTGCTGTTCCTGTTCCTGGGCAATATCCGTGCGGCGCTGATCACGGCGATGGTTATTCCGCTGGCGATGCTGTTCACCTTTACCGGCATGTTTACCAACAAAGTCAGCGCCAACCTCATGAGCCTTGGCGCGCTGGACTTCGGCATCATCGTTGATGGCGCGGTGGTGATCGTCGAGAACTCGATCCGCCGCCTGGCCCATGCGCAACATCGACATGGCCGTCTGCTGACCCGCAGCGAGCGCCTGCATGAGGTATTCGCCGCCGCCAGGGAGGCGCGGCGGGCGCTGATCTACGGGCAGTTGATCATCATGGTGGTGTACCTGCCGATCTTTGCGCTTACCGGTGTCGCCGGGAAGATGTTCCACCCCATGGCCTTCACCGTGGTAACCGCATTGCTGGGGGCGATGATCCTGTCGGTGACCTTCGTACCGGCGGCGATTGCGCTGTTTGTTACCGGCAAGGTCAAGGAAGAGGAGAACCTGGTGATGCGCAGCGCGCGTCGGGTGTATGCGCCAGTACTGGATTGGGTGATGGCGCGTCGGCCGCTGGTGTTCGGCCTGGCCGTGCTGACCATCATCGGCACGGGGCTGGTGGCCAGCCGCATGGGCAGCGAATTCATCCCCAGTCTCAGTGAAGGCGACTTCGCCCAGCAGGCCTTGCGCGTACCTGGCACCAGCCTCACGCAATCGGTGCAGATGCAGCAGCGGCTGGAAAAAACCTTGCTGGCCCAAGTGCCGGAAATCGAGCGAGTGTTCGCGCGTACGGGCACGGCTGAGATTGCGTCCGACCCGATGCCGCCGAATATTTCCGACAGCTACCTGATGCTCAAACCGAAGGAGCAATGGCCCGACCCGAACAAATCTCGCGAGGAGGTGATCGCCGATATCCAGCGCGCCAGTGCGATAGTGCCGGGCAGCGCGTATGAACTGTCGCAACCTATCCAGCTGCGCTTCAACGAGTTGATCTCAGGGGTGCGCAGCGATGTGGCGGTGAAAGTATTTGGTGATGACATGGCGGTGCTCAACAGCACCGCCAGCGAGATCGCTGAGACCTTGCGCAGGATTGACGGCGCCTCGGAGGTCAAGGTGGAGCAGACGTCCGGCCTGCCCGTGCTGACGATCAATATTGACCGCGAAAAGGCGGCGCGTTTTGGTATCAATGCTGGCGATGTGCAGGACACCATTGCCGTTGCGGTCGGTGGACGCAAGGCCGGTACGCTGTATGAAGGTGACCGTCGATTTGACATGGTGGTGCGTTTGTCCGACACGCTGCGCACCGATATCGACGGACTGTCACGCCTGTTGATTCCCGTGCCGGCATTGGCGGGCAACCCTTCGGGGCAGTTGGGCTTCATCGCGTTGTCCCAGGTCGCCAGCCTCGATCTGGTGCTGGGCCCCAATCAGGTCAGTCGCGAGAACGGCAAGCGCCTGGTTATCGTCAGCGCCAACGTGCGCGGACGGGATATCGGCTCGTTCGTGGAAGAAGCCGAGGCCTCGATCAGCAGCGGTGTGAAAGTGCCCGCAGGTTACTGGACCAACTGGGGTGGTCAGTTCGAGCAATTGAGGGAAGCCTCCGAGCGCCTGCGCATCGTGGTGCCAGTGGCGTTGCTGTTGGTGTTCGGCTTGTTGTTCATGATGTTCAACAACATCAAGGACGGCTTGCTGGTGTTCACCGGCATTCCGTTCGCGCTGACCGGCGGAATCATGGCCTTGTGGCTGCGCGATATCCCGTTGTCGATCTCGGCGGGCGTGGGCTTTATCGCGTTGTCCGGTGTGGCGGTGCTCAACGGGCTGGTGATGATCGCCTTCATCCGCAACCTGCGCGAGGAAGGGCATTCGCTGTCGCTGGCGATCAACGAAGGCGCCCTGACCCGACTGCGCCCGGTGTTGATGACAGCGCTGGTGGCGTCTCTTGGGTTTATCCCCATGGCCCTGGCCACCGGCACCGGTGCCGAGGTGCAGCGGCCGTTGGCCACGGTGGTCATCGGCGGGATCATTTCTTCGACATTGCTGACCTTGCTGGTGTTGCCGGCGTTGTATCAGTGGGCGCACCGCAAGGACGAGGAAACACCAGTCGAAACAGCGTAAAACCACCGGGCTGGCTGTGCACGTCGGCCAGCCCCTGGTGCAGGGTCATGATCGACTGCACGATGGCCAGGCCCAGGCCGGTGCCGCCCTCGGTACGCGCACGGCTGCTGTCGGCCCGGTAGAAACGCTCGAACACGTGCGGCAGGTGATGGGCGTCTATACCCGGCCCGGCGTTGCTCACCGACAGGGATACGGTGTTGGCACAGGCCTCTACGCGCAGAGGAATGCATCCACCCTCCGGGCTATGGCGAATGGCGTTGGACAGCAGGTTGGAGAGTGCACGTTGAATCATCAGGCGGTCGCCCTGTACCTGGGCGTTCCCGCTCAGGGTGAGGCTCAGGTGTTTTTCTTCGGCGCTCAGGGCGAACAGTTCCATCACCCGCTCGGCCTCCTGCGCCAGCGACACCGTGGTAAACGACGCGCGGGCGGATGGGTGGCCTACCTGAGCCAGAAAAAGCATGTCATAGACGATGCGTGCCAGGCGCTCGAATTCTTCGATGTTGGACTCCAACACCGCCTTGTAGTCCTCTGGAGGGCGCGCACGCGAGAGTGTCACTTGGGTCTTGCCCATCAGGTTGGTAAGGGGCGCGCGCAATTCGTGGGCAAGATCGTCGGAAAACTGCGACAGCTGCTGCACCCCCGCGTCCAGCCGGTCGAGCATCACGTTGAAGGACTGCGCCAGTTCTGCCAGTTCCTTTGGCAGGTTGTTCACGGCCAGACGATGGGTCAGGTCCTGGGTGGTGACCTTGGCCGCGACATGGCTGAACTGTTTCAACGGGGCCAGCCCGCGTTGCACCAGCCACCAGGCGCCCAGGCCGATCAGCAGCAGCAACAAGGGCAGGACGAACAGGGTGGAGCGCAGGTAGGCACTGAGCAACGCTTGATCATCGGTACGGTCTCGTGTCAGCAGCACTCGCACATTTTCACCACTGCGCAGGCGCATCAGCCGCGAGGCGCCGAGCTGCTGGTTGCCGCGCCCGTCGGCCCAGGTCAGATAGGCCAGGGTTTCACTGGCGGTAAAGTCGGTCATCAGCGGTTCCTGAACTTTGGTGCCGATACTGAGCAACACCTCGGCGGTCGGCGATGGTCCGACGATGGTCAGGTAGAAATTATCGTGACCCATTACCAGGTCCGGCAGAGGATGGTTGCGAGTCGCAATCTCGCGCGTGTTGAGGTTCATGGTCAGGCTGTGCTGAATCAACTCCATCTTGTTTTCCAGGCTCTTGCGCGCCATTTTTTCCAGTTCGTGGTCGAGCACCAGGAAGGCCAGAGTTGCCAGCAGCAGCACCAGGCCCGCGCCCATCAGGCTGACCATCAGCCCCAGGCGCGTCGACAGGCTGCTGGTTTTCATTGGCGCGCCTCCAACACATAGCCCACGCCGCGTATGGTGTGGATCAGCTTGACCTCGCTCTGGTCATCGACCTTGGCGCGCAGACGGCTGATGGACACTTCCACCACGTTGGTGTCGCAATCGAAGTTCATGTCCCACACCAGGGAAATGATCTGCGTGCGGGTCATCACCTCGCCGCTCTGGCGCATCAACACATGCAGCAGCGCGAACTCCTTGGTGGTCAGGTCGATACGTCGGTTGCCGCGGTAGGCTCGATGCCGGCGCGGGTCCAACTCCAGGTCCGAAACGCGCAGCACCTCCGGCAGCGGGATATGTTCGCTGCGACGCAACAGGGTGCGCACGCGGGCCAGTAATTCGGGGAATTCAAAGGGCTTGACCAGGTAATCGTCGGCGCCCATGTCCAGGCCTTTGATCTTGTCGGCCAGGCGACCGCGTGCCGTCAGCATCATCACGCGTTGGTTGCCATCGCGGCGTAATTGCTCGAGCACGCCCCAACCATCGGTGTTGGGCAAATTGACATCGAGGATCACCAGTTCATAGCTGTGTTGCCGCGCCAAGTGCAAGCCATCGATGCCGCTGGCGGCGCAGTCGACGACGTAACCGCTTTCGGTCAGGCCTTGCTGCAGGTAGTCGGCGGTTTTCTGCTCGTCCTCAACAACCAGGATGCGCATAGGGATTTTCCTTCAAGAATAGGGAAATGATATGGCCTCACAGAAGGCTCTGAGTTAGCTGTAGGGGAAGTCTCAAACGTGAAGAGGCTTTAGGGTCAAGTGATGTAAGGCCAGTGCGACATTTGGCCGCTGAAGTTCAACGCAAAAAAAACGCCCCCGCGGGGGCGTAAATATTCATCTCTGTTCCAAAGGAGCTATACAAAAGCCGCAGAGATGAAGGGTATCGAGTAAGCGAGTTTAAAAATTGCAACTTAACGAGAAGGTGAGTTTGTTATTACAGTTCTGACAGGCTTGAATGTGTCAGCCGATGAAAGGCATCGCTACATGCATGTAAGGCGCGGGTTCAGAGTATGGCCAGCGGGTATTCGACGATAAGGCGGACCTCTTCCAGGTCCGCGTCGAACGCACTTGAACGGATGGTCGCCTGACGCAGCCTGAGGGACAAGTCCTTCAAATTACCGGTTTGCACCACGTACCGTGCTTCCACATCTCGCTCCCAACGGCTTTGCCCGGTCAGCGGGTTGCCTGCGGCATCATTGCGCACATACACCGAATTGGCGTTGCTGTAGTCGGCACCCGAGCCTCTGCCGTAGCGGGTCATGAACGACAGGCCGGGGATGCCGAAGGACTGCATGTCCAGGTCGTAGCGCACCATCCATGAGCGCTCCTTGGGCGAGTTGAAGTCGCTGTACTGCATGGAGTTTTCGAGGACGTTGGAGTCCGACTGGCGCAGGTAGTCGAAGTCGTTGTTGCCGTTGTTGCGCTGGTGCGAAACGGCCACGCGATGGGCGCCGACCTCCACCCCCAGGCGCGCGCTCCAGATGTTGTTGTTCAATTCACCTCGCAGTTTGCGGCCTTCGTCTTTCACGTTGTAATAGTTGAAATTGCCAAACAGCGACACGTCCTCGCTCAGTGGATAGCTGGCGGTAGTGCCGAAGTAGTACTGGTCCCAGGCATCCTTCAGGCGACTGCCATAGACGCTAGCGCTCAAGTGCGGGTTGAACTGGTAATCGCCGCCGAAATAACCGACCCAGGGTGAATCGACCTTGCCCGCGTAAAACGTGGCGAACTCTTTGTTCCTGCCGCTCTGGGAGGGCTGGCTCATCCCGCTCAATTGCCCGCCCTGCAGGCTCAGGCCTTCAAAACTGGTGTTCTGTACGGTGACGCCGCGAAAGCTTTCCGGCAACACGCGCGAGTCGCCAGCCGCCACGACGGGCGTGGCAGGGAACACATCGCCGGCCTTGATCACCGTGTCCAGAAAGCGCAACTTCGCCGCGCCACCCACTTTGTTGTAGGTGCTTTCCGGTCTGTTGTTACTGTCTACCGGCATCACGCTGAATGAGCCCTTGCCGCCACTGCGGCCCCTGCCCGAATCGAGCCTGAGGCCATGCATGGCAAACGCGTCCAGGCCAAAGCCCACGGTGCCCTGGGTAAAGCCGGATTCGAATTTGCCGATCAGGCCCTGCGCCCAGGCTTCGGAATAACCATTGCCGGTAGGGCTGGATCGACCATTGCGCTCATCGCGATTGAAGTAAAAATTGCGCATCAACAGCTTGACGCTGCTGCCCTCGATAAAGCCCTCGGGATGCTCCTGTGCCGCCCCCGCTGCCAGCGGCAACGCGGCGCATAACGAGAGAGGCAGAGTCATTTTGCGGATATTCATGTTCGCTCCTGAGTCTGGCAATAACCAGCTTCTTATTTATGAAGGTGGGCGTTGAAGTGCCCAGGGCGATAGTTGCAAACGGTGAATAACGACTGAGTGGCGCGAACATTACGATCCTGGAAAGTTACTGTTATCTATCAAATAAGTAATCTTGCGGTGACCCTGTCGTCAGGGTGGTTTGGATAGTCTCGACGCTGAACTTTTCAGTCGAGGAACGTGTAATGAACTTACAGACAGTTGGCCTGGGTTTACTCGCTGCACTGCTGTCATCCGGCGCATTGGCGCAGGGGGAGCGCACTTATGCGGCGCTTCTGGAGGGGAATGAAAGAGCCATGGCGGCATACGCCGAGAAGAGAGGCCTGCCGGCACCTCAGGTGCAGGTGTATCGCTACGGCATGAATCTGGACATTGCCAAGGTGGTCAACATTTCGCCGCCGATCCGCTCGTGCAACGCGGTGCCGTCACGCATGACCTATTGGGATTCGGCAGGAAAGCTCAACACCCTGGAGTATCAAGTGATGGGCGTATGCCGCATGAAGTGATGCGTCTGGGCCTCAGCGGCCCTGCATCTTCACCCAGCGCGAGGGGGGCATGCCGTAGGTGCTGCGAAATTGCCGGGTCATGTGGCTCTGGTCGGTGAAGCCCGCAGTCAGCGCCGCATCCACCAGCGACTGGCCCTGGGCAAGCAGGTTGCGCACCAGGTCCAGTCGACGCATGGTCAGGTAGCGATAGGGGCTGGTACCGAACAGCAGACGAAAATCCCGCGACAGGGCCCAGCGGTCGCGGTCGGCGTGGTCGGCCATTTCATCCAGGGTAATGCTGCGGCCCAGGGCGCTGTGGATAAACTCCCGGGCCCGCTCGGCGGCGACATAGTCGAAGGATTTGCGGCTGATGATCGCGCCCGAGGCAGCGTTCAACGCGTGCGCCAGGTCGAACAGGGCATCTTGCTCCTGCATCGGGTCAATCGGGCAATCCAAGCTTTGCAGCAGCACTTCGCTGGCACGGAACAGGCGCGGGTCAGTCGACAGGCCGCTGTGGATAAACGGCAGTGGACGGCCGCCGAGAATCTGCTGGATCAGCGCCGGCTCCACGTAAATCATGCGGTACTTGAAGCCTTCCACACTGCTGGCGCGGCCGTCATGGGTTTCATCGGGATGAATGACCATCGTCGCACCGGGCAGGCTGTGGGTCATGCAGCCGCGGTAGTGATAACTCTGCACGCCAAACAGCGTACGCCCGATGGCGTAGGTGTCATGGCGATGGGGGTCGAACGCAAAGCCGGCGAAGTACGCTTCGATACGGTCCAGGCCGCTGGCGTGCGGCGCGCGGTGGAGCCAGTCCAGGGGGGTGGTTGATTTACCCATGATGATTGCCACAAAAGGAAGTGGAATGACGTTACCCCAGTGTGCCGGTGCTTGTCTGCGCGGGTCTTGAACGATTGTGCGTTGCCAGGGCCAGGCCTATGATCTGCACTCGTGCACGCGCTGGAGCTGCCCCATGGAGTCGTTCAATTTCGCTTACGTGGCCCCACTGGTTTCGCTGGCGCTGCTATGGACCGTCGCGGTGATCACGCCCGGTCCCAATTTCTTCAACGCGGCACAGTTGGCCGCCAGCTGTTCGCGTCGTCATGGTGTCGTGGTTTCGGCAGGCGTGGCTACTGGCACGGTCATCTGGGGATTGGCAGGTGGCCTGGGGATCAAGTCATTGTTTACCGCTGCGCCGATGTTGTACGTGGCGTTCAAGCTTATCGGCGGTTGCTACCTGATTTACCTTGCACTAAAACTCTTCAAGCGCTCGGCACCGACCATGGGCCAGAACCTTTTGCCGGATGAGCCCAGGCGCTCGTTGTTTTCCGCCTGGCGCCTGGGGCTGCTGGGTAATCTGTCGAACCCCAAGGCGGCACTCTTTGTGACCACTATCTTCGCCTCTACTATGCCACCGTCTCCCTCTGCGGTTTTGCTGACCCTGGCCGTGGTGATCATGGCCACTTTATCGTTCAGTTGGTATGCCTGCGTGGCGCTGGTGTTTTCCAGCGAGCGCATGGCTGATCTCTACACTCGTTCGCGCAAGTGGCTGGATCGTCTTGCCGGCAGTTGCTATCTGTTATTTGGTATACATCTGGTGGCGAATCGTTGACGGCCCATGGTAAGAAGCCTCACGTTCAACAGTGAGGCCGTGTCATGAGCAAGTTGCGTGTAGGTATTATTTTTGGTGGCCGGTCGGCTGAGCATGAGGTGTCGTTGCAATCGGCGCGCAACATTGTCGATGCATTGGACCGTTCGCGCTTCGAGCCGATTCTGATGGGTATCGACAAGGCCGGGCACTGGCACTTGAACGACACCTCGGACTTTCTGATCAATCAGGAAAACCCGGCCCTGATCGCCCTCAACCAATCCAATCGTGAGCTGGCGGTAGTGCCGGGCAAGGCCAGCCAGCAAGTGGTGGAAACCTCCGGCCAGGCTCTGCTGGAACATATCGATGTGATTTTCCCCATCGTTCACGGTTCCCTTGGCGAGGACGGCTGCCTGCAAGGCTTGCTGCGCATGGCGGACCTGCCCTTCGTTGGCTCCGACGTGCTCGGTTCGGCGGTGTGCATGGACAAGGACATCAGCAAGCGTCTGCTGCGCGACGCAGGCATTGCCGTCACTCCGTTCATCACTCTCACCCGACGTACCGTCGCGCGTACATCCTTTGACATGGCGGTGAACACACTGGGCCTGCCGATGTTCGTCAAACCCGCCAACCAGGGCTCATCGGTGGGCGTCAGCAAAGTCGCCGACGAAGCCGAGTACCACGCCGCTGTAGAACTGGCGCTCGGGTTTGATGAAAAAGTGCTGGTGGAGTCCGCCGTCAGCGGCCGTGAAATCGAATGCGCGGTGCTGGGTAACGAGCGCCCGATTGCCAGCGGTTGCGGCGAGATCGTGGTGAGCAGCGGCTTCTACTCCTACGACAGCAAATACATCGACGACCAGGCCGCCCAGGTGGTGGTGCCAGCGGATATCAGCATGCAGGCCTGCGAGCGTATTCGCAGCCTGGCCGTTGAGGCGTTCGAGGTGCTGGGTTGCGCCGGTCTGGCGCGGGTTGATGTGTTTCTCACGGACGACGGCGAAGTGCTGATCAACGAAATCAACTCGTTGCCCGGCTTCACCCGCATCAGCATGTACCCCAAGCTGTGGCAGGCTGCGGGGATGAGCTACAGCGAACTGGTGAGCCGGCTGATCGACCTTGCGCTGGAGCGGCATGCGGGGCGCAAGGGGTTGAAGACCAGTCGCTGACAGCTATGTGGCGAGCGGGCTTGCCCCGCGTTGGGGGTGCGTAGCGCCCCCAAATCCAGCAAAACGCGGTGTACCTGATACGGCTCAGCGCCTGGTTTTGGGGCTGCTGCGCACCACAACGCAGGACAAGCCTGCTCGCCACATAGGGGAGCAGGTTTTGAACAGTTTATGGCATCAGGTCAGTCACCCAACGCTTCACCCTCGCGCCGAGGATCCGCGCCGCCGCTCAGTGACACCTTGCCCTGGGCATCGCGCACGCGAACAATCGCCTGCACGCCGCTGGTCATGTCGATCTCGCTCAGCGCATGGCCTTTTTCCTTCAGCGCCTTTTTCATGCCCGCGCTGAACAATCCAGCCTCCAGTTCCGTCGGGCCATTTCGGCTGCCGAAATTGGGCAGGTTGATGGCGGCTTGCGGGTCGAGGTGCCAGTCGAGCATCGCCACCAGCGTCTTGCTCACATATTCAATGATCTGCGAGCCGCCGGGGGAGCCTAGCGTGGCCAGCAACTCACCGCTCTGGCGGTCGAATACCAGTGTGGGCGCCATGGCCGAGCGCGGGCGTTTGCCCGGCTGCACACGGTTGGCAACCGGCTGACCGTTTTCTTCGGGGATGAACGAAAAGTCGGTCATCTGGTTATTCAGCAAGAAGCCCTGGACCATCACATGGGAGCCAAAGGCCGCTTCCACTGTGGTGGTCATCGATACGGCGCCGCCCAGGTCATCCACGGCCACCACCTGTGAGGTGGAAATGCGCAGCGGCGATCGGTCCGGTGCATAGGCCACCTGGATGCCCGCGGGCTGTCCCGGTTTGGCGATCCCCATGCTGCGCTCGCCGATCAGGTCGGCACGCCGCGCCAGATACTCCGGTGCAACGAGACCGGCAACCGGCACCGGCACGAAGTCCGCATCGGCCACATACTGCGCGCGGTCGGCAAACGCCAGGCGGCCAGCTTCGGCGAGCAGGTGCACAGCCTGCGGCGTGGGTTCGAACCCGGCCGGGGTGGCATTCTTGACCGGGGTCATCGACGCGAGGGCCTGGCGCGGGTCGCGGGTTTCCAGTGCCTGCAATGTGCCGAGGATCTGCGCCACTGCAATCGCGCCGGACGACGGCGGCGGCATGCCACAGATTTTCCAGCGCTTGTAGTCGGTACACAGCGGCGCGCGCTCTTTGGCGACGTAAGCCGCGAGGTCGGACTTGGACAGGCCACCCGCATTACCGTGGCTCTGCACCTTGCGTGCGATCTCTTCGGCAATCGGACCACGGTACAGTGCGTCCGGGCCCTCTTGGGCAATGCGCTTGAACACGGCGGCCAGTGCCGGGTTTTTCAGCACTGTGCCGGTGTCTTTCGGCGTGCCATCGGCCTTCAGGAAATAAGCAGCCATGTCCGGTGACTGCGCGATAAAACGGTCAGCCGCGATCAGGCTGTGCAACCGTGGGGAGATCGCAAAACCCTGTTCCGACAAGCGAATCGCCGGCTCGAACAACTTGGCCCATTGCAGGTGACCGGTCTTTTTATGCGCCATCTCCAGCGCGCGTAACACACCGGGTGTACCGACGGAGCGCCCGCCGATCTGTGCATCGGTGAAGGCCATCGGAGTGCCGTCGGCGTTCAGGAACAAACGCTCGGTCGCTGCGGCTGGTGCGGTTTCACGACCGTCATAGGCGTGCACATTTTCGCCGTCCCACAGCATGATGAAGGCGCCGCCGCCGATGCCGGAAGACTGCGGCTCCACCAGGGTCAGCACGGCTTGCATGGCTATCGCCGCATCGATCGCCGAGCCGCCCTGGCGCAGCATCTCCCGTCCGGCTTCGGCAGCCAGCGGGTTCGCCGCAGCCGCCATGTGGCGTTCGGCATGGCGCAGGGTGAGGTCGGTGCGATAACCCGACCCCAGCTCCGGCGCGGGTGGCGGTTCGTTGAGCGTGGTGTGACAGGCCGACAGGGCCAGGGCTGCGGCAATGACCGACAAAGGGCGGCGGGAAATTGAAAACACGCACTGAACTCCTTTCATGTTGAGAATGATCTGCTGTCCGTGAGGCGTTGCGTTCTACAGGTAAATCGTGCCTTGCATGTACAGCACGGCCTTGCCGGAAATAATCACGCGGTCACCCTGAAGCTCGCAGCGCAACTGGCCCTTGCGCGTGCCGCCCTGCTCGGCAGTCAATTGCGATTTGCCCAGGCGTGCCGCCCAGAATGGCGCCAGTGACGTGTGCGCGGAACCCGTGACCGGGTCTTCATTGACCCCCACATTGGGCCCGAACCAGCGCGAGATAAAATCAAACTGCGTGCTTCTGGCCGTCACGGCAATGCCGCGCTTGGGCAAGCCCTTAAGGCATGCAAAATCCGGCGTCAGTGCAGCGACCTGGGCCTCGTTGTCCACCACGACGATGTAGTCATCGGTGCCGAATACCTCGGCGTGCTCAATCCCCAAGGCGCTCAACAGTTCGGCGGGCGGCTCGCAGCGTTCGGGGTGCCGGGCCGGGAAGTCCATGGCTAACTCGTCGCCATGGTGCGTCACCCGCAGCTCGCCGCTGCGGGTGGCAAAGCGCAGCACCTGCGGCGCATCCGCCAGCGCATGGAACAACACCCAGGCCGCCGCCAGCGTGGCATGGCCGCACAGGTCCACTTCAACTTGGGGGGTAAACCAGCGCAACTCATAGTGCTCGCCACGGGGCACAAAGTACGCGGTTTCCGAGAGGTTGTTCTCGGCGGCGATGTTCTGCAACTGCTCGTCGGGCAACCACTCGGTGAGCGGGCAGACGGCTGCGGGGTTGCCGCCGAACGGATGTTGGCTGAAGGCGTCGACTTGATAGATGTCCAGTTTCACCGCAGGGCGCTCCATGTGGGGAGGCTGGACACTAACAGTGGGGTTGGGGGGCGTCAAAATACAGTTGGGAAGTTTTTGTGCGATTCAGACACTTTTCTCAAGGCATAAAAAAACGGCCTACCTTTCGGTAAGCCGTTTTTAGTACTTGGTGGCTACGCAGGGACTTGAACCCCGGACCCCAGCATTATGAATGCTATGCTCTAACCAACTGAGCTACGTAGCCAAGTGGCGCGCATTATTCGCGCAGAACGAGAATGCGTCAAGCACTTTTGTTGAGATTTTTTCTACGCTTTCAATTGTTTAACCGGAGCTGCCGGTGTTGAAGACGGGCGATCGGGTGTTCGCGATGATCAAGCAGGGTGGCTGACGCGCGGTAACCGGCCAGGCGTTGCTAGTCAGGCGTCTTCGAAGACGAGGCGAGGGCGGGGAGAATTGGAGGGGCGTTCTGAAAGAAGTCTGTCCTGTGCTCTAAACATTCGGTTGGGCAGATATCCCTGCCGCCCAACGCTTGCTCCCAGGCGTTTATGGTTGAAGCGGGTTATGCGTGACGCGCTTAAGCTGTTCGCGCGCTCGCGACAGGCGCGAACGAACGGTGCCGATAGGGATGTCCAACACGTTGGCAGTATCCTGATAGCTGCCGTCGGTCTCCAGTGAGGCGTACAACGTCTTGCGCATTTCTGCAGGCAGGTGGTCGATGGCGCTCAGGGTTTTCTCCAGTCTGCGGTTGATCTCGAACTCCCAATCCAGGTTCTTGTTTTCCTCCTGTCCATGCCACAGCGATTCATCGAATTCGCAATGCACCGGTTTGGCATAGAGGCGTCGGAAGTGGTTGCGGACAAGGTTCTGTGCAATCCCGCACATCCAGGTGCTGAGGCTCGCCTGGCCACTGAAGCGTTCCCTGTTGCGCCAGGCCTCAAGATAGGTGAGTTGCAGAATATCGTCGGCATCTTCGGGGTTGAGTACGCGTTTGTGGATAAAACGTCGGAGTTTTTTCTGCTGGTCGTCCGTCAGTTGGAGCATGAATTGAGGCGAGTTGCCAACGAGCTGCGCTAAAGCTTCAATAGGGATATTCACGATTTTTTCCTCAGGGTAGACGCTATCGAAAAAATTTCGACGGAAACCCCTTTAGCACTGGCTGTGCCAAGCGAAAAAAATCCTCAACCTTATGATTTATATAGATAAATATATTGAAATACGGCGATTTTGCGCAGTAATTTGCAAAACGCGCCGATGGTTTGTGCCGGTATTGTCAAAGGTTTCGATGTACACATTTTGATGGAACCGCATGGGCGAGCGTCGCCACACAGGGGGCACACTCTTCCTGTATTGGCATGCCCATGAAAGTCGAATTTCCCAAAGATGTGTCCTCCGCCCGGCATCTTGATCAATCCGCCACTGCGGCGGTTTCTGCGCCCGCACCGGCCAAGGTCGATGAGCTTGCTCAAATCTTTGACCGGGAAGTGCTCGCTGGCAACGCCGCCATGCGGGCGACGGCGATACGCATTCCTCCCTCCGAACAGCTGACGCAGCTTTACGATCAGTTGGGTTATCCGGCCCAGGAGTCGTTGGCGGCCATTTCGCGGCGGTTCAGGCACCAGTTGCAGCACAACGTCAGTGTCGACAAGTGGGTGGAGCTTGCCGAAGGAGACCCCGCCCGTGCGTTCGTGGTGCTCAAGCACTTGGAAGTCCAGTTGGACAGTGAGGCGCGTCCTTCCGAGGCCGCCAAGGCGCGCGACGCCATTGCGCTGTTGTCGGTCGGTTTCAAAGGGGAAATCCAGGCGGGCCTTGCATTCGCCGGTACGCTGCTGGAGTCAGGGGGTGATCCACAAGAGCGCCAGGCCCTGCGCGCGCTCTACTATGCCAGCATCGCCACACGCCAATCGCTGGCCACGATCATGCAGGCCCTGCTGGGGGCATACGGTGGCGATACGTTTTCCGCCCGGCTCGGCAATATCCGCAAAGCCCTGGCTGACGACATCGCGGCCCTGGTTTCATCAATGACCACACCACGGCTACGCACCTTGTTGCTGGCCCTGCAAAGTTGTGGGCAACTGGGCACGGTATTAGCCAGTTGCCATGCGTTGATCGAGCGACTGGGCATCGATCACGACGCCGTAAGCCTTCTGCAGCGTCTGCTGGGATACGCCGGCAGCGGTATCGATGCGGGTGAAATCCTGCGGCTTGGGCATGATCTTGGCCATAACCCGAGCCTGCGGCAGGTGGTGCTTCTCAATGCACTGTATCCGCTGATGCGCGATTTGCCCTTGGCGCTGTGGCCGGACAGTCGAGTGCGGCAGAACGCCCTGGACTGCTTTATCGCAGTGATGGGCGAGCTGGAGCGCAGTGAGCGCAAACCCTCACGTTTTGCCGGTGATCTGGGGGCGCTGGCGTGACGCTACTGTCTGCCATCAACCTGGCGCTGCTTAAAGTGGCGCAGCGTGCCGAAGTGCTGGGTGCCGTGGTGGTCCTGGGCATCGTATTCATTTTTATCGTGCCGCTGCCCACCTGGCTGGTAGACATCCTGATTGCAATCAACATCTGCATATCGTGCCTGTTGATCGTGCTGGCGCTGTATTTGCCAGGGCCTTTGGCGTTCTCCTCGTTTCCTTCGATTCTGCTGCTGACCACCATGTTTCGCCTGGCGCTGTCGATCGCCACGACACGTTTGATTTTACTGGAGCAGGACGCCGGCGATATCGTCGAGGCGTTCGGCAACTTCGTGGTCGGGGGGAATCTGGCCGTCGGCATGGTGATCTTTCTGATCCTCACCCTGGTCAACTTTCTGGTGATCACCAAGGGCTCCGAGCGGGTTGCCGAGGTCGCCGCGCGGTTCAGCCTGGACGCGATGCCGGGTAAGCAGATGTCCATCGACAGTGACCTGCGTGCCGGACTTATCGACGGCCTGCAGGCACGGGAAAAACGCGAGCAGTTGTCCCGCGAGAGCCAGTTGTTCGGTGCCATGGACGGAGCCATGAAGTTCGTCAAGGGTGATGCCATCGCCGGTTTGATTATCGTTGTGGTCAACCTGCTGGGCGGCTTCACCACGGGTATGTTTCAACACGGGTTGAGTGCGGCCGAATCGATACAGCTGTATTCGGTACTGACCATCGGCGACGGTCTGATTGCGCAGATTCCAGCCCTGCTGATCTCCCTGACGGCCGGCATGATCATCACCCGTGTGGCGCCGGACGGTCGCAAGGGGGTGAGCAACATGGGCGCCGAAATTGCGCGGCAAATGACCAGTGAACCCAAGAGCTGGATGATTGCATCGGTGGGCATGCTCGCGTTTGCAGTGGTGCCCGGCATGCCTACCCTGGTGTTTATCCTGATCTCGGCGGCAACCGGCTTCCTCGGTTATTACTTGATGCGTCAGCGTCAACGCGAGGAGAAGCCCAAGGAGGAAGCTGCCAATGTGGTGCGCCCTGAAGAGAACGGTAATGAAGACTTGCGAGGGTTCGATCCATCGCGGCCTTATCTGTTGCAGTTTCCTCCTTCCTTACGGGGGACGCCTGAGGTTACGGACCTTATTCACGGTATTCGTCAGGCACGAAATTCGCTGGTCGCCAATATCGGCCTGACATTGCCGCCGTTCGAAGTCGAGCTCGACGACGCGCTGGCCGCTGATGAAATGCGCTTCTGTGTGCACGAGGTGCCGATGGTCAAGGCGTCGGTGGTCACGCTTGTCGCCGTTGACCGTAAGGCGCTGGCGGTTGAGCCGGAGCATGCAGTGCCGGGACTGGCCGAGCGTGATGAACAGGATTGGCTCTGGTTGCCACCTGATGATCCGCTGCTCGCCGACCCCGCACTTGAGCGCTTTACCGCGACCAGCCTGATCATCGAGCGCATGAGGCAGGCAATGATGCTCAGCGGGCCGCAGTTCCTGGGTATTCAGGAGAGCAAGGCAATCCTCAGCTGGCTCGAGCACAACCAGTCGGAGCTGGTGCAGGAACTGCAACGCATCATGCCGCTGTCGCGGTTTTCAGCGGTTCTGCAGCGCTTGGCCAGCGAAGGTGTACCGCTGCGTGCGGTGCGGCTGATTGTCGAGTCGCTGATCGAGCACGGTCAGCATGAGCGCGAACCCGATGCACTCGCCGACTATGCGCGCATTGCCCTCAAGGCGCAGATCTTCCAGCAGTACAGCGAGGACGATGGCCTGCATGCGTGGTTGTTGTCTCCCCATACCGAAAACATCCTGCGCGAGGCGTTGCGCCAGACCCAGACCGGGGTGTTCTTTGCCCTTGATAACGAAAGCAGCGCCGCGTTGGTCAACCTCCTCAACCAGGCATTTACCTTACGCGCCAGGAGCAAGAGCGTGATGTTGGTGGCACAGGACCTGCGCAGCCCCTTACGCGCTTTGTTGCTGGAAGAATTCAACCATGTGCCCGTGCTGTCTTTTGCCGAGTTGGCAAGCACGTCCAAGGTAAAAGTCCTGGGGCGTTTTGATCTGGGGCAAGACGAATTGATGCGCGGTGCGGCGGCATGATTTTTCACCGGGTTCAACGCATGGGAGCGCTCGATGATGTTTGAGCTGCGAGTGCTTAATGGCCAGCGCCAGGGCGCTGCGTTACCGCTATTTGGCGAGCAGTGGAGCATCGGTGCTCACCCTGACGCTGACCTGATGCTTAACGACCCCGGTATTGCCGAGCAGCATGCGCGGCTGCGGTTGGCTGACTCGCAATGGTCGGTGCAGGCTGAAGCCGGGCTGCTGCATGATGATCAGGGACAGGTGCTGGCACAGATTGCGAGCCTGGCGTTGAACATGCCGTTTTCGCTAGGGGCCATTCGACTCTATGTGTGCCTGGCCGATCAACCCTGGCCTGAGGTGCCCGGCCCGTCACCTGCTCCCGCGCCCGCGCCGCAAGCGAACGAGCCATCGCCGGGTCTGCAGTTATCGTCCATCTCCAACAAGCAGCAAAAACGCCTCATCAGCGCAGTGTTGTTGGTGGCGGTTATCGCCGTGGTGGTGAGCATGGTGTCCTCGGGAGAACGTGATGCCCAGGCTTCCTTGATGCCTCCCGTGGCGGTTAAACAACAACTGGCCTCGCCGTTTGAAGTCCGTCAGCAACTGTTGAAAATGCTCAGCGAGCGCGAGTTGAGCCAAAGGGTCAGCCTGGAGGTGATCAATGGCCAGATTGCGCTTAATGGCGCCGTGTCCCCGGACGATATGGAGCTGGTAGCGCGCATGCTCAGCCGCTTTGGCGAGCTGTTCGACAGTGCGGTACCGGTGATCAGCCGTGTGCGCGCGCGCGATGGAGCGCTGCCGTTCAAGATCGTGCAGATCGTCGGCGGGCCGAACGGCCACGTCGTGTTGGAAGAAGGCAGCCGGCTGTTCGTGGGTGACGAGGTAGACGGTTTGCGCCTGGTGCTGATCGACAACACCAAGGTGGTTTTCGACGGCACGCAGCGCTATGAGGTGCGCTGGTGAGTACGGACCTGCAGGCGCGCCTGGAGGCCTGGGAGCAGCGCCAGACTCGGTCGCTGGCCAACTTCATGCCGGTGACGATGCGCGGTCGAGTGCAGCGCGTGAATGGCATGCTGTTGCAATGCCGTTTGCCCAACGCGCGTATCGGTGACCTGTGCCAGGTTGAGAAGTCTGTCGACGACCACATGCTGGCTGAGATCATCGGTTTCGATCAGCAGGACGCCGTACTCAGTGCTCTGGGCAATCTCGAAGGGGTACGCGTGGGCGCCAGCGTGCAGCGTCTGGGGGTGTCGCATCGAGTGCTGGTCGGTGATGAGCTTCTGGGTCAGGTGCTGGATGGTTTTGGACGGCCGATCAGCGGCGTTGGCCCCAGTGCGTTTGTCGAGGTCGACAGTCCCGATGCAAGCATGGTGTTGTGCGAGGCGCCGCTGCCTACCGAACGGCCCAGGATCCATCGCGCACTGGCGACCGGGGTGCGCTCGATCGATGGCCTGCTGACGCTTGGCGAGGGGCAGCGTGTGGGGCTGTTTGCCGGTGCCGGCTGTGGCAAGACCACCTTGCTGGCGGAGATTGCCCGTAACGTCGAGTGCGATGTGATTGTGTTTGGCTTGATCGGCGAGCGGGGACGCGAACTGCGCGAGTTTCTCGACCACGAGCTGGATGACCAGTTGCGCGCCAAGGCCGTGCTGGTGTGCGCGACATCCGATCGTTCAAGCATGGAGCGCGCCCGCGCAGCCTTCACCGCGACCGCGCTGGCTGAGGGCTATCGGCGCAAGGGCAAGCGGGTGCTGCTGCTGATCGACTCCCTGACCCGGTTTGCGCGGGCCCAGCGCGAAATCGGTCTGGCGGCCGGTGAGCCGTTGGGGCGAGGTGGCCTGCCACCCTCGGTTTACAGCTTGCTGCCGCGACTGGTGGAGCGCGCCGGGCTGACCCAGAACGGCGTTATAACGGCGATCTACACCGTGCTTATCGAGCAGGACTCCATGAGCGATCCCGTGGCGGACGAAGTCCGCTCGCTGCTCGATGGCCACATTGTTCTGTCCCGCAAGCTGGCCGAGCGTGGTCACTACCCGGCCGTTGATGTGCTGGCCAGCCTGTCGCGAATTTTGAGCAACGTCGCCACGCCCGAACATATTCAGGCCGGTACGGCACTGCGGCGCTTGTTGTCGGCGTACCAGCAGATCGAGCTGATGCTGAAGTTGGGCGAGTACCAGCCTGGCAGTGACGCCCTGACCGACATGGCGGTGGACACCCGTTCGCGGGTCGATGGTTTTCTGCGTCAGGACTTGCGCGAGCCCGCGCTGATGGACTCGACCCTGGATCAATTGACGGAGCTTACTGCCCATGTCCCTTTCTGAATTGGAAACCTTGCGGCGTCTGCGCAAGCACCGGGCGGACCGGGCCGAGCGTGCGCTGGGCAAGGCCAAAAGGCATCAGCGATCCCTGCAGTTGCAAGTTGAACAGGCACAGCAAGTCCTTGAGCAAACCCGCCTGCAGGAAGCCCAGGCAGGTGCGCAGCTGCTGAGCCAGCATCAAGGGCAGGTGATCTCGTTGCAGGCGCTCAAGTCGTGGAATAACCAGGAGCGCTCCTTGTCCGCCACGACGCAGCGCGAAGAAGCACAGTTGCGCGGGTTGCACGGACAGCAGGAGCAGCAAGTGACCGAGGTCGACATAGCGCAGAGGCAGGTCACCCAGTGTTTGCGTGAGGTTGAAAAGATTCTGGAATTGTCCCGTTTACTGGCGCAGGAAGAGACATGAAAGACATACCTGCAAGCAAGCCCGAGCGACCGCGTACGCGCGAGTACGGACGAGACGACGAATCGGCTGGCGAAGGGGTGTTGCCTCTGGATTACGCAAGCCTGTTCGCCCGCCTGTTTACCCATGAGCAGAGCGAAGGCGGTTATGTGTCCAGCCTGCCAGGCTCAATCACGGCGACGAATAAATTGATGCTCGAAGCCTTGGCTGGGCAGTTGGCGCCGCGACTACAGGCCTCTGCGCAATGGCCCTTGCTGGCCGTGCTTTACCTTCCGCGGCTAGGGCGGATCAACGCCCGTGTACAGAGGCCGCCGGGTAGCTGGGGCATCGAATTGCACGCCGAAGAGGCACACACGGCGCAGTGGCTTGGCACGGTGCAGAAAAGTTTTCAAAGCCGGCTGGTGGAGTCGCTGGGGCAGCCTGTCGACCTCCAACTCGCGCGCGTGAGCCCGGCATGATCATGTCGGCGTTGACACTGCCAGTGGTCGAGGCGGGAAGGGCGGCCGCGTTGCATCAGTTGGGACGCGGCTTGCGCCTGCCGTTTCAAGTGGGTGATCAGCGTGGTGCTTTTTTGCTTGAGCCCGGCCTCACGCCTGCGGGGATGAACCCTTTGTGTTTCGAGAGCGCCCTGGGGGTGCTGGCGTTTTCTGATCCAGAGGCGATGTTCAGCTTGATGGGCGAATGCCCGGTAACCCTGGCGCAGGTCGGCAACGACCCCAAATCCTGGTTCTGGGAATTGTTCCAGCTTCACCTCGCCCCGCAGTTGTCGTCGTTGTTTGGCTACCTGCGCTTGCTGCCCGCACCCAGGAAGCTGGACTTTGGTTGTCGCTTTACCGTGACGCTGGGGCTCTCCAGGGTTGCAGGTCACCTGTGGCTGGCCCCTGAAAGCTTGCTCGCTGCGTATGCGGCCGGACCCTGGGAGCAGATGGCCGCTGCGCTGCCCGTCTCTTTTCCATTGTCAATCAGCGTGAAGCTGGGCGGCTTGAGCCTGCCTGTCGCGCAAGTACGCGGTCTGCGTGCAGGTGATGTGTTGATGCTCGAACAGGCCTTTTTCGATGTGCAGGGCCTTGGCCACCTGCCAATTGGAAGTCGTCGGCTGCAAGGGCGTATTGAAGATGAATCCGGGCGCTTATGCCTGAACCTTACTGCGATCGAGGACACGTGCGTGGACGAAGAGTTTGTCATACAAGAATACCCGGGGCCTGAGTTTGACCACCCGGTGGAGGACGCCTTCGGCCGGGAGCCCTTTGACGAGTTGAGCATGGCGTTGACCGTGCGCTGTGGTGTCCTGACCCTGACCCTGGGCGAGTTGCGCAACCTGGCTCCCGGTACCGTACTGGGCATCACCGGGTACGCACCCGGCGTCGCCGGCCTGTATTACGGCGACCGTCCCATTGGGCAAGGGCAGTTGGTGGAAGTGGAGGGGCGACTCGGTTTGCAACTGACGCGCGTGGTGTTCTCCCGATGATGTTCCAGGGCGTTGATCCGGTTGTACTCGCGCTGTTCTTCGGTGCGATGTCGTTGCTGCCGATGCTGTTGGTCGTCTGTACGGCGTTCCTCAAGATTGTCATTGTGCTGATGATTACGCGTAACGCCATTGGCGTGCAGCAGGTGCCTCCGAGCATGGCGATCAATGGCATTGCGTTGGCCGCCACGCTTTTTGTCATGGCCCCCGTGGGCTATCAGATCGCCGAGAACCTCAAGACTTCGCCTCTGGACATGAGCAATGTACAGACGCTTCAGGCAACGGGTCTTGTGGCCATACAACCGCTGCGTACCTTCATGACGCGTAACACCGACCCGGATGTACTCACCCATCTGCAGGAAAACAGCGCGCGCATGTGGCCGCCGGAAATGGCGCAAAGCACCCAGCGAGAGGACTGGGTCCTGTTGATTCCGGCGTTTGTGGTGTCGCAGTTGCAGGCGGGGTTCGAGATCGGCTTCCTGATCTATATCCCGTTTATCGTCATCGATCTGATCGTGTCCAACCTGCTGCTGGCGCTGGGGATGCAAATGGTCTCGCCCATGACCATTTCCCTGCCACTCAAGCTGCTGCTGTTCGTCATGGTCTCCGGCTGGTCGCGGTTGCTCGACAGCCTTTTCCTTTCTTATCTCTGAGTGTCCTATGGAACCGATTGTGCTGTTCAAGCAGGGCATGCTGTTGGTTGTGGTGCTGACGGCACCGCCGCTGATCGTGGCGGTGGTCGTCGGCGTACTGACATCGCTGGTTCAAGCGCTGATGCAGATTCAGGATCAGACATTGCCCTTTGGCATCAAGCTGGTCGCGGTGGGTATCACACTGATACTGACCGGGCGCTGGATTGGCGTGGAGTTGATTCAACTGATCAACCTGATGTTCGACATGATCGCTCGCTCGGCATTGAACTGAGGGCAGGTCCGTGCTGCTTTATCTCGATTTATTGACAAGCCTGCTGATTGGCATGGCACGTATCTATCCCTGTGCTCTCCTGGTGCCGGCGTTCTGTTTCCAACACATACGCGGCGTGCCCCGGCACGCCATCGTGGCGGTCATGGCCTTCATTCCGGCGCCGGCTATCCATGCGGTACTCGCGGGCCAGGACTACTCCGCACTCATGATCATCGGCCTCATAGGCAAAGAGGCGGCCCTTGGCATCTTGCTGGGTGTGTTGTTGGCGATGCCCTTCTGGATGTTCGAGTCGGTTGGCGCACTGCTGGACAACCAGCGCGGCGCCCTGGCCGGCGGTCAGCTCAACCCTTCGCTGGGGCCGGATGCGACGCCCGTCGGGCATTTGTTCAAGCAGTTGGTGATCTACCTGCTGATCGCTGTGCTGGGGCTGAGTGTCCTCATGCAAGTGATATGGGACAGCTATCGGATCTGGCCGGCCACGGCCTGGATACCGCTGCCGGCAGTCAACGGCTTCGGTATTTTCCTGGGGATACTCGGCGATACCTTCACCCACATGATGCTCTACGCCGCGCCCTTCATTGCCGTGCTGTTGTTTATGGAATTCGGCATCGCGCTGCTGGGGGTCTACAGCCAACAACTGCAGGTGAGCACGTTGGCGCCACCGGTGAAGTGCCTCGCGGGCATTGGTATTTTGTTGCTGTACTTTGCGTTGCTGCAGGACTTGATGGTCGGACGCCTGAACCTGCTGGGCGATCTCAAACATTCACTCGGGCTGATGTTCCAGGGCTCGCCATCATGAGTGACTCAGGTGAAAAGAAACACCCGGCGTCAGCCAAGAAACTGCGTGATCAGCGCAAGAAAGGTCAGGTTTCCCAAAGTCAGGACATCGGTAAGTTACTGGCGCTGACCGCCATCAGCGAGATCGCGTTGTTCACCGCCGAAACCAGTTTGCAACGGTTTCAGCAACTGATGAGGTTGCCCCTGTCGAGCATGGCCCAGCCTTTCACGCGTGCGTTGGAGGAAGTGCTGTTCGAGGGGTTGACGGTGTTTTTCTCGTTCGCCCTGCTGATGGTTGCGACGGCCATTCTCATGAAGCTGATCAGCAGCTGGATGCAGTTCGGATTGTTGTTCGCGCCGGAGACGTTGAAGCTCGACTTCAACCGCCTCAACCCGCTCAAGCAGCTCAAGCAGATGTTCTCCGCTCAATCGGTCATGAATCTGTTGATGAGCATCGCCAAGGCGCTGCTGCTGGGCATGGTTGTGTATCTGGTGATCAGACCTTCATTGGGCACGCTGATCAACCTGGCCAGCAGTGACCTGCAAACCTATATCCTCGCGTTGATCGCGCTGTTCCGCTACTTGCTGCACGCCTGCCTGGCCCTGCTGCTGGTGCTGGCACTCATTGACCTGGTTCTGCAAAAGCACTTTTTCGCCAAACGCATGCGCATGACCCAGGTCGAGGTCGTCAAGGAATACAAGGACATGGAAGGCGACCCGCATGTGAAGGGCAAGCGCCGCGCGTTGGCACAGGAATTGGCCCAGGAGGAACCGAAGGTCAAGCTGCCCAAGCTGGAGGAATCCGACATGCTTGTGGTCAACCCGACGCACTTTGCCGTGGCCCTGTATTACCGACCCGGCAAGACTCCGCTGCCGGTGCTGGTCAACAAGGGAACGGACGACGAGGCTCGCGAGTTGATCCGGCAGGCGAAGGCGGCCGAGGTGCCGGTGATCCAGTGTGTCTGGCTGGCACGCACGCTCTATACGCATAAACTGGGCGCCGGTATCCCCCGCGAAACCTTGCAGGCTGTGGCGTTGATCTATCGCACCTTGCGCGAGCTGGATGATGACGCCAAGCGCGAAACCCTGGAGTTGCCTGCACTGGAGTTGCGCTGATCAGCTTCTTGCGGGTTGTCAGGCCGCGCCCTTATCCACCAGCAGATCAGACTCCCGGTAACGCCGGGCGTTGATCATTGGACTTAGCGCTCCAGCGAGATCGTCTGGTAGTCCGCACGTTCGCCGGAAGGGCCGGGCTCGACGCGCATCTGCGGTGGCCACCAGATCACCAGCTTGTCTTTGGTCGATTGCGGACGCGAGCAGGAGTCGCCTCTACACGTGGGGCTGCAGCCGGTGATGAGCAGCGCTGCGCTGATCAGTGTGACGCACAACAAGCGGTGTTTCATGGCGTGGCCTTTTTAGCTGGAGTGAGCAAGGAGGGGCGCGGCACGCTGAGGTGTTCATCTTTCACCACCGGTCGCATGGCAATGAATACCTCGGCTTCTTCACCCGGCTTGAGCCAGGCCCGTGGCCACACTGTCACGGCCAGGGTTTGCGAGGTGCTGCATTCCTTTTCGTCGATACGCACATTGCGCTTGAGCTGGTTGCGCAGCACGACCACGGCTACATTGAACTGCGGGCCGGCGTACCACTGGCTGCGTTCGGTATTCATTGCCAGTAAATCGCGGGTGCTGCACAAGGTGGCCAGGCCCAGTGGCATGGGGGCCGCCTTGAAGGCCAGCGGCACTCGGCCGGTCACCAGGTTCGCCAGCGTGCCGGTGATGTCACTGCGCTTGATGACGGGCGCGTGTTCGGCATAACGCCTGGCCAGCGGCTTGAGGGCTGCCTGCAGTTCCGCCTGATCGTCCTGCGGCAGGTAACGTGAAGGGTCGGCCTGGTCACCGATCACGCGCGGGGTGAGGATGAACAGGCGTTCGCGACGATTGTTCTTGCGCTCGCTGGAGGAGAACAACGCCTTGCCCAGCAGCGGTATATCCCCCAGCAAGGGGATTTTGTTGCGTTTGTCGATGCTTTCGGTGACATGGAAACCGCCGACCACCAGCGAGCGCTTTTCCGCCATCACCGCCTGGGTGCTGACATTGCCCCGGCGTACATCCGGGCCCAGACGATTGGGAT
Source organism: Pseudomonas poae RE*1-1-14 (assembly GCF_000336465.1). NCBI lineage: Bacteria > Pseudomonadati > Pseudomonadota > Gammaproteobacteria > Pseudomonadales > Pseudomonadaceae > Pseudomonas > Pseudomonas poae. The sequence continues at coordinate 48,238 of NC_020209.1, forward strand.
CGGATTCGTCGAAGTTGCCGTCCTCGATATCCACCAGCAGGTGCACCTGATGAGTGCCGCGGGTGGTAATCACCCTGGGCACCACTTGCAGGCTGGTGCCCACAGTGATGGGCAGCACCGTTGCGACTTCGGTACCTGCCGTCAGGTATTGGGTGCGATTGAAGTCAATCACCGAAGGCTGGTTTTCCAGGGTGAGAACCGACGGGTTGGAGACCATGGTCGCCAGGCCGCGTTGCTCCAGGGCACGTATCTTGGCAAAGAAACGGTCACGGTTTTCGATCGACAGCTGCGATGAGCTTCCCGGTGCCAGCCGCATATCGCTGCTGAAACGACTGTTGCCCCAGTTGACCCCGAATTCGCGCAATTGACTGCGCTCTATATCAAGGATGATGGCGTCGATTTCCACCATTTTTCGCGCGACGTCGAGCTGGGTAATCAGCTCGCGGTACATCGCTTGCCGCTCCGGCAGGTCATAGATCAGCACAGCGTTGTTACGCACATCGGCTTCCACGCGGATTCTGCCGGCCGACACGGGGGCTCGCGGGGTAAGCGTTGCGCCGGTTTCCAACTGTCCAGCGTTTGCTGTCTGGCCGAGCATCTGCCCCAGTATCGGGTTGTTCAGTCTTGGATAATTCGGCGTGATGGGCGAAGGCTGGGATGCAGAGGGGCGTGGACTCATCGTTGACAGTGTGGAAGGCGACCGAGGCTCCAGCAACCCGCGCAACATGCTGGCGACGCCTGGAATGGCTATTTTCTCGCCGCGATAATCGATCTGGCGATCTCCTGCGTTGGCGAATTTCAGCGGGTAGCTGAGCACGCTCTGTTTTTCGTCGGCTGATTTGCGCTGGCTGCTGAATTGCTTGATCTGGTCGATGTAACGCTTGGGACCCGAGACCAGTACCACACCATCATCGGGTAGTTCGCCCCAGCCGAAACGGCTGTCGAGCAGGCCGATATCGGTCAGGGCTCGCTTGAGGTCTGCGACGGTTTCGGCGGAGACTTCCAGGCGTGCGGACTCTTGCAGGTCCAGGGTGCTGATATAAAGCGTGTTGTTGTACAGGTACCACTGGAAGCGGTGTTCCACCCCCAGTCTGTCGAGTAATGACTGCGGCGTATTGGCGCGTATCTTGCCATTTACGACGCCGTCCAGGAGGCCATCGATCTGCAACTGTGTGCCAAATGTCTGAGCGAAATCTTCCAGCACGTCCCGCAGAGGCTTATGTTCGGCCTCGTACGCGTAGGCTGTGTTTTTCCAGTCGGAGGGAATGGCGGCGACGACGCTGTGAAGCGGTGCCAACAAAAAGGGCAGGGCGAGCAGGAGGCGCCACTGAGGGCGTTTTGCTTGAAGTGCGGGCGAGTTCAAACGCAAGCGGGTGTGCTTGTGGGTCTTGCTATGCATGACAGGATCTCTGTTTCAGTGCGCAAGGGCACTTGATGAAGTAGGCGTTAATCCGCCCCGGCCTTTGTCAGGCGCGCTGTTGCCCTGCGCCTGATCTCGCGTTGGTTGAGTCGCGATTAAAGGGGGGCAACCGCTGTAGCTGACTGCAACCACGTAGCGGATGACTGCAGCAACCAGAGGTGACCGGCGTCGGCGAAAAAACCGGCGCGCCGTGCAGGTGCCAGGCTGGATTGCCCCGCAGGCTTGCGGGACGTTGCTGCCACTCACTAAGCGACATTGATGGCGTTTTTCAGGGTTTCGTGTTTGTAATTGACATAGACCGAGGTCACGGCATAGCTGTTGGCGATGACGATTTTCTCCTGCATAAGCTGGTCGAAGACTCTTGAGAGTTCTTCGTCGTCACCTCCAGCGGAAATATCCTCATCGATTTGTCCAAGTGCCTTATCGGAACGGCTTCGCTGCCGGTAGAGGCTGTCGAGTATGCGGGCGTCGTTAGTCATTGCTTTAACTCCGGTGGGGGGCTACTCCTGTGTGGCCACTGATGGGCGGCCAGTTCCTTCGGCTGATCCATTTGTTAACAAAAGAGTGGTCATCTGATTTGGCCTTGAGGCGGGATCGGTACCAGGCCGTCCACGGCATCCGTCCAGTTGATATGAAAGCCGCCGTCGTCTGTTTCAACAATCAGCGACTGGGCGGCGAGCCCGGCCTCAACCCGGAGCGTCCAAGGCACATCACAGTGCTGGATGAGCCACTGTTCGACAGATTCGCGATCCTGCGGATTGCACAGCAGGTTGGCCTCGACCGGAGGCAATCCGGCTGCCAGTAACTTATCGAGCAGGGCACTGAGGCGTTGGGCAGGTGGGGCCTCATTGAGAAAACTTCTAATCGCGGTGTTGATGACTGAGGTGGCAACACGCTCAAGATTCTCGGCCATCGCCAGGCGTTCTGACTCCCAACGATGAAGTTGGGCATTGGCGCGCTGCCAGAACTCATTGCTGGCGTTGTCCAGCAGCTGTTTGCAATGGGCTTCGGCTTGATTTATGAGCGCCTGTGCCTGAGTTTCGGCGTGCTCAAGCAGCTGACGGGCCTGGGTATGTTCGACGAGCATTTCCCTGGAGATCAGCGCTGTCGGCAGGTCGTCAGGGCGGGTGTGCAGCTCAATCTTGTGGGCGCAAAACATGCTGGGCGTTCTCCGGGGGCGCGTGTAGCGCGTCATCGGTGGGGGTCGAGGTCGCACGCCAAATGGCGGCTTGCCATAAAATACCCAGCCGGCCTTGAGTGTCCTCAAGCCTTGGGTGCTGCTCCAGTTCAAGTACCCTCTGGCAGGCAAAGCTCAAGCGCAGCCGCTGCCATATCGGCGGTGAGACCCACGCTCGCAGGTAGTGCAACGGGTCGTCGATGCTTGCCGGTGTTGGGTCAGGTGGCAGTGCCTTGGCCAGGCGCTGGCACCAAAGGAGCTGTTCTTGATTGAGCCGGCGGTGGTGAGGCGCGTTGTAAACCTCATTGACGAGTAGGAGTATGAGGTCTCGTGGTTGCGCGTCGATTTGCACCAGTTGCAGCAGGGCCGGACTCATGGGCGGGGGAAGCTCGGGTTGAATGTCGAACATCCTGCTCACCCGACCATGGTGGCTGCGTGAAAGCGCTGCCGTGTCGACAAAGCCGGTCTGGGTGAGCCAGTCGATGTGGGCGTGCTTCCAGGGGAAGGCCCACCACCTGACCCAATTGAGATCATCACTCATAGGCGTCTTTTATCGCAGGAGCGAGCCTTTTTCTTCGCCATAGCAGCCAACCAACACCTCCTGTAAAGAGCAAGACCAGCGGCATGAGCAGGCTGATGCGCCAGAATCCGAGGTCTTGCTCGGGTATCAGGAAAGGGCCGAGGTAGGTGAGTTGTTGTTTCTCCTGATAGGCCGTGGCCGGTACGAAAACGACGGTCAGCTTTACCGTGTTGTCGATCGCCGAGGCCATGCCGGGGAGGCTGCTGGCGACCATCCTGCGCACCCGCGCATTGATGTTGTCAGGGTCCAGCCGCGGGTCGTGCTTGATGAATACGGAGGCGGATGCAGGTTGTACGGGCTCACCTGGGGCTATGCGTTCCGGCAACACCACATGCACCCGTGCGACGACCACACCGTCGTTATATCTGAATGACCCTAACAGTTATTAGGGTGTAAGATACTGATTTTTATAAGTTTTATATTGCTAACATTTTTCCGTGTTTTTGGCCTTGATTTCGTAATTGCGCTCCACCTAGCCACACATTTGCATTCGACTTGACCGGCACACTAGGTGGCCTCGACCGGCAGTGGTCGGCCAGCAGCGGACGTTTAGAACAGAGAAATAAATCTGCTCTCTTTTCCCAATGGACATCATTGCGGCGTACGCAAGGCTATCGCGTGGTGCGCGCAGCGCTCTCTACAAAAGCACCTTAGCACTTGGCGCCGCACAATTAGGCGAGCATGGACTTCGCGTACACTAACGTTATGCCTGAGCCAGTGCACTAACGAACAGCTCGTAGAGTGCTTGTGGTGGTATTGGAGGGAAATACGCAACTAGCACGGTTAAAGTTACAAGCGCCAGCTGAGTGCAGCGTGAGTGCCCCACCAGTTAAAAGAAAACTGATGCTCTGGCGACTCCTGAAGTGGCTGGCATTTCTTTCTTCATCTGTTCCGGCACATGGTTGAAGGTCTAGCCTGTAGCGTGCTGGATCGGGTTGGATGGTACAGCGGTTCTTACACCCATCAACTTGATCTAGAAATTGCCTCTTTGCTAATCAGTGTCTGCGCTCGCACATATTGTCCTGGCGTAACACCCATTATCCGACGGAACATGGCAATGAAAGCACTAATATTTTCGTAGCCAAGCTCAATCGCCGTTGTCGTCACTGACATCCCCTCGACCAATAGTTGAATAGCGCGCAACGTGCGTGCACGTTGTCGCCATTCAGAAAAACTAAAACCGGTTTCAGCGACTAGACGCCGGGCAAGTGTTCTAGGTGCCATACCTGACCAAGCAGCCCAATCCTCAAGTGATCTATTGTCATCAAGCTGAGCAAGTATCGCATCGGTGATACGCCTCAAGCGCGGGTCATTAGGGTGCGTCAGACCGATGGGTTCAGCGGGTGAGGTAGCAATTTCATCCAAGATGACTGCTGCAACCCGCGACTCCATTTCGTTGCGGGGTGGTTGTCCCCACGACGCAGCGCGGCTTACCGCTTCGCGCAGCAAACTGCTGATCCTAAATGTGCATGGCATTTGATGCAGGATCCCGCACTCTTGCTCCGCGATATAGACCATCGCTCCTGCAAAAGCGCCATGTGACATCATCGCGTGTGCGACACGGGGAGGTATCCAAATGGCATGGCTAGCCGGCACTACCCATGAGCCGCCGTCAGTGCTGACAGAAAGCAGGCCGGCAAGGCTTGCGATTAGTTGGCCTGTCGTATGAGTGTGGGGCGCCGTTTCGCGGATCGCCCGGTCGCGTTGCTCTATCGCCAACAGTGGCATAAGCGCGCGGTTCATGGCTGGTTTACGTTATCCAATGTCATATCCGAGGTAGCCATATCCTGAATTCCTAATGGAGAATAAGACCGGTCAGAGGAATACTCAATGTCTAAAAATCGCAAATTTTGCTTCTCTTGGATGGGCCTGATTATGCGTACCTCTCACACATTTATTTTCTGTGTTTTGGCCGTAACAGCTGGATGCGCAAGCTCACCTCCCTATTTGGCCCGTGAACCTTTAAAGGATCATTTGATGAATTCTAACCACATGGTGCATGCCGTCGATCATATTGGCTTCGCAGTCAGTTCATTGGAAGAAGCCATTCGCTTCTGGACAATTGGACTTGGGTTCACTCTTGAACGTCAGTCGGAAATGGGCGGATCATTCATTTTGCAAGTAACCGGCACCGCCGATCCGAGCGTGCGAACGGCGATAGTCAAAGGCCCGGATGGCAGCCGAGTAGAGTTGCTGGAATATTCGCAGGGTGACCGCCACGGTATCACCCCACCTACGGCATCAGCGATTGGTTCAGCGCATTTGGCATTGAGAGTGCAAGACATATACGCCGTACTCGAACGCATTAAGCAAGCAGGCTGGAAAGCAAGAGGCAAGCCTCAAGCGATTCCCGCAGGCCCACGCAAGGGAACTCTAGTTGTATATGTGACCGGGCCAGATCATATCACTCTGGAACTGATGCAGGCTAATGAGTAGCTTCCTGTCGAAGGCTGTTAAGCTTATTTCCCTAAAGCAATTACTTAAGTCGCGTATGACGTCTCATGGCAAACATAAAGATCATCACCTTCAAGTATACAACTGGCGTAATCATTCACTTCGCCGGCCACATGTAAGCGTCCCGCTAATACACGTTGATTCTAGATATGGCACGCGAAGCAATGCCCGCTTCTTGATAGATGCTTAGTTGAAGGGATTAGTAATTATCGTGCCGGCAAAGCCGGCTCGGCGGGACGTGTCGCATTCCGCACCACTGATCTATCCATCTCTTTGTTTTCCAGCATGATCCCGAATCGGCCAGACAGCTCCTTTCGTCCCTTGGATGTCAATGCGAGTGCCCGACTATCAAGGTCTTGGATAACCCAGTTGCGGCTTATGACCGCCTGTAGAAAAGCCGCTCCGAGTGCTCCGGCAAGATGAGGGCGCCGCATGCTCCAGTCCAGGCAGGAGCACGCGAAACGACGCCGTTGTGCCCTTACTTTTTCTATCTCGATACCGAGATCGGTCATGGCTTTTTCGCCGCTCATCGTGAGCTGATACATAGGCTCCCCAGAAACCGGCACGGTTAACCAGCCTGACTCCATGAAATGGTCGTGCAGTTGTACAGCCAGTGTTCCTGCCATGTGGTCATAACAGGTACGCGCGAACTGCAGTCGGGTTGGGGTCGTGGACACATATCGTGTATCTGCGTTTTGGCTGATCACCATGAGGGCCTCAATAGCCTGGGCCACTTGCGCGTCAGCCAGACTGTAGTAGCGATGCCTGCTCTGCGTGTGCAACTTTACCAACCCGTCCTCTTTTAGTCTTGCCAAATGCGCGCTCGCCGTGGATGCACTCACGTCGGCGATGACGGCCATTTCGGTACTGGTACGGGCGTGGCCGTCCATCAGCGAACAGAGCATTTTCGTCCTCGCTGGTTCGGCAATAGCGCCGGCTACCCGAGAAATCGCGGTGTCATTGCTTCGAGCATCCATATTTCGTTCCTGAGCGAATCGTCACCATGGAGGATGTTCGATAGTAGCCGTTCTTTGTGAACAGGACTTCCGGAATGACGCCTTTTGAAGCAGCTACCCATGCTGATCCCTACGTTTATTACTCAGGTCTCAGGCGACAAAATGGCCTGCTATTCGATGCAGATCTTCGTTTATGGATTGCAAGTAGTGCCAAAGCTGTCGAAGCCATTCTGGGGCATCCCGACTGTCGGGTGCGTCCGCTAAACGAGCCGATACCTCCTGCCATTGCGCAAGGCGTGGCAGGAATGATTTTCGGTCGTTTGATGCGCATGAACGAGGGCCCGCAGCACCTGTGCCCCAGGATGGCTATCGAACCTGCCTTGGCCTCTGTCGAGACAGATAGCATCGCGGACATCGTGTCTCGCGTGGTCGAGACCCTCGATAACCTGGTCGAGAACCTAGATGAGTTGATGTTCACGTTGCCGGTTTCCGTTATTGCCGCCTTGATAGGCCTTCCATCCAGCCGGCTACAGGAAGTAGCGAGGCTGACACGGAATTTTGTCGCCTGCCTGTCGCCGTTAAGCGACGAAACTCAACTCGATCAAGCTAATTCCGGGGCTACTCGGCTTAGTCAATTATTCAGCGCGCTGCTGAGTAACGACGATGAAAGTAGCCGCTTCTTGAGCCATATCTGGAGCGGATGCGAAGCCACCGGCTGGACAGATCATGATGCATTGATCGCTAACCTGATCGGCCTTTTGTCACAGACCTGCGAAGCCACCGCAGGCCTGATCGGCAATACCCTTGTAGCGTTGCATCGTAACCCTGATCTGATTAAAGACATGCAACCTACGCCGATGCTCGTTGCAGACTTGGTGGAAGAGGTAGCGCGCTACGACTCGCCCGTGCAAAACACCCGGCGATTCGTTGCGAAGCGATGCACTATCGGGAGCAGCGTCTTGGAGGCCGGTGATACCGTTCTAGTGTTGCTCGCTTCAGCCAATAGGGATCCCTACGCGAACCCAGACCCCGATAGCCTCTTGGTCAAACGAACGCAACGACGAATCTTCAGCTTCGGCTCAGGAAGACATGAATGTCCAGGCCAGCGACTTGCATTGACTATCGCTTCTGAGGCGATTTTGGCATGGCTGCAACGACAACCAGCATCATCTGCTCATCCTTATCGTTGGAGTTATTTGCCCTCCCTTAATGGTCGCATCCCTCAGTTTTATCGTGATCAGGAAACTCAGCAATGATCGCAGTTATCTTTGAAGCATGGCCTCATGAGGAGCAATACCAGCGGTATCTTAAACTTGCCGCTGAACTGAAACCATTGCTAGCAGAGCTGGATGGTTTCATCTCAGTTGAGCGTTTCCAAAGCCTAAGTGAACCAGGAAAGGTTCTCTCACTGTCATTTTGGCGTGACGAGGAAGCTATTAAGCGGTGGCGCGGCCTTGAGCTACATCGTGCGGCCCAATTAGCTGGCCGGAGGCAGGTTTTCGATGACTATCACCTGCGTATAGCCCAAGTAGTTCGAGATTATAGTCTTGAGGATCGTGATCAAGCGCCGAGCGATAGCAAACAAGCTCATGAATAAAAGAACTGCCTACGCGAAATCCGAGTCCTGAACCTTCTGCCAAAAATTCAGATTTCAATCTCAGGCGCGTACTTTTCTGGCGCGGAATTCGAAGCCGACTTTTTCAACAGAATCGGCCAATAGCGGCCCTTTGTTGCGCGCGCGGTAAGCAAATCGACCCGAAGGAGCTCTCAAGTGGCGATACAGTCGAATCGCATCTACCATGAGGCACTAGAATCAGTAAATTGGTTTCCGCTAGACAAGGAGGGTCGAAGTGCATCTTGTGCGTGTTCGCGTCCGGAACTTCAGAGGCATTGCCTACGGTGAGGTCCATCTCAATGGACACACTGCTTTTATTGGTGACAACAACGCCGGCAAGTCCACATTGCTGGAAGCGGTGGATCTGGTACTTGGCCCGGAGCGCCTGAGTCGCCGTCCTGTAATTGATGAGCACGATTTCTATGCAGGTACGTACGTAGATCCGGCCAAGAACGAGGTCGTCCCGATCCAGATCGAAGTTATTGTCGCTGGACTCTCCGATGAGCAGCTGCGGCATTTCCGCGACCATATCGAGTGGTGGGATTCACAGGCCAAGACATTGCTTGTGGGGGCACCCCCAGAGGGAACAGACGCCCCCCATGTTGGCGCAGCAATACGCGTCTTCTTCAACGGCTGGTATGACGTAGAAGAGGACGACTTCGCTGGGGATACCTTTTACGCCACTCCCGAAATGCCGGATGGCTCCTACCTGCGGTTCTCTGCGCCCGACAAACGAAAGTGCGGTTTTCTTTATCTTCGCACCCTACGAACCGGCGCCCGCGCACTCAGCCTAGAGCGAGGCTCTTTGTTGGACGTAATCCTTCGGCTGAAGGAGACACGACTGACAATGTGGGAAGACTTGCTCGACCAACTGAGGGCGTTGCCAGTTGGAGAGACCGAGGATATCGGCGAGTTACTTGTCGCAGTCCAGGATGCAGTACGGCACTACGTACCATCCGACTGGGCAGAGCAACCCCACATGCGGGTTTCGGACCTCACCCGGGACATGCTCCGTCGAACCCTGACTGTCTTCATGGGCACTGGAGCGAAAAGGCCGGACGGCTCCGTCTATTCCGCCCCATATCAGCACCAAGGCACTGGCACGATTAACACGCTGGTATTGGCTCTACTGTCTATCATCGCCGAACTCAAGCAAAGCGTGATCTTCGCGATGGAAGAGCCAGAGATCGCGCTTCCGCCGCACACCCAGAAACGAATTATCAATTCGCTACGCCAGAAGTCGGCACAGGCCATCTTCACCTCCCACTCACCCTACGTGCTGGAGGAGTTTGATCCTGCCCAGGTGGTGGTTCTCAAGCGCACGGCCGGTGTTATGACCGGAGTTCCTGCAACATACCCACCAGCAGTCAAGCCCAAGGCTTATCGCACAGAGTTTAAAGCTCGGTTCTGCGAAGCTCTACTTGCTCGCTACGTACTTGTGCTTGAGGGCCGCACGGAGTTCGACGCATTGCCTGCCGCCGCCCGCCGGCTCGCCGAGCTGGATCCCACGCGATTCAAATCTCTCGAAAACCTTGGAATGGCTATCGTCGATGCTCGCGGCGAGACCAATGTCGCTCCTCTGGGTGCATTCTTCCGGTCTCTCGGCAAGATCGTGTTCGCGGTGTTCGACAAGCAATCACAGGAGGCGCTCGCAACCATCACTGCCTCGGTCGATCATGCCTATGAGTCCGCGACTAAGGGCTTCGAAAACCTTGTGTTGTATGGCGTGTCTGAGGTCGCACTCCGCAGCTATGCTGCTGTTGTAGTTGCTGGCGGCGATTGGCCGCAGCATCTCGCGGCATGGACGCCAACGCCCGCAACGCCGCTGGCCGATCTGCAGGCGGCTCTGTCGAGCTATTTCAGCTGGGCCAAGGGTGGTGGCGACGCCGGCGACTTGCTCGCCTCCTGCCCAACCGCCAATGACATGCCTGAATACGTGAGAACCACGCTGGCAGCCATCAAGAACGTCATTGAGCCACCTCCGCTGCCTCCACTACCTCCCCAGCTAGCCGGCGTGCCCCCTCTCCCAGAGGCGGCAGCCAAGCCGCCGCCATTGGCAGCCGCCTATGGGAAGTTCCAACCGTCCCCGCCCCAGCCTCTGCCATGACGGAAGTGTGGAGCGATCAGAAGCGCGACTTTCTGGAGTGCGCCAGGCACGCCTTGGCGCTAGGTGGCCCTGGTGCCGGCAAAACACACGTCGCGCTGGTCAAAGCTCGCAATGAGATTCGCTCAGGAATACTCAAGCCAGGCCAGAAGGTCCTCTTCTTGAGCTTCGCCAGACCGACCGTAGCGCGCATCATCGAAAAGGCTTCTGAGCTGATCTCTCGCGAGGATCTGAAGCAACTAGAGGTCAGCACGTACCACGGTTTCGCGTGGAGCATTCTCCGAAGCCATGCCTATCTGTTGAATGGCAGACCGAACCTGCAGCTTCTGCCACCGCCCGAAGCAGCAGCGCATTTGGCAGATATCGATAAGGCCCAGCACGAAAATGAGAAGCGACGCCTTTTCGAACAGGAGGGCCGCCTGCATTTCGACCTGTTCGCAAGCTTGGCCAGCGAACTGCTGAGCCGCAGTGATCGGTTAGGCGCCATCTTCTCAGACACCTATCCCATCATCATCCTTGACGAGTTTCAGGACACAAACAGTGATGAATGGGCGCTGATCCAGCAGCTTGGAAAGTGCAGTCGCCTCATTGCACTGGCCGATCCCGAACAGCGGATCTATGAGTTTCGAGGTGCTGATCCCAGGCGGGTGGGAGACTTTCTGGAGAACTTCGGCGGCGCCCATTTCGATTTCGCGGGTGAAAATCATCGCAGCAGCGGTACCGATATCACGGCCTATGGGAATGACCTGCTCACTGGCGCAAACAAGGGCAAGGCCTACCAGCAGGTCAAAATCACGCGTTACGACTTCATGTATGGCAAGAGCCTGCACTTCACCGCCAAGGCCGCGGTGTTCTCGGCGTTGGATCGCCTCAAGAAAGTACCTGACAAATCGATCGCGATCCTGGTGCCATCCAGGCGGTTGATGCTCGAGTTTTCTGACTATCTTTCTTCTGCCGCTGACGGTCTGCCAGCGCTACACCACGACGTCGCAATGGATGCTGAACCGCCGGCTCTAGCCGCTGGCGTTATCGCCACGTTACTGGCGGGAGGTACCGCTGGCGATGTGGCGAGCCGCATGCTCGGCGCACTTCACTCGCACATTCGCGGGCGGCGCGGGGTCAGGCCTACCCCACAGACCGAACTTGACCTGGCGGGTGCTCTTAGCGGGTTCCTCTCCTCGGGAAAGATCCGCGGCTCCAAGCGCCTGTTGATTGTCAGCGAAGTTCAGCGCATATCAGAATTGCGGCGGCAACTGCAATTAACGGGCGACCCTGCGGAAGACTGGTTACACCTGCGCGACCTGTTGGCATCGTCCACTGCGGAAGCCTTGAAGCAAGTAGCAACAGATGCTCGCTACCTACGACTGCTGCACCGAGGCTCGGTATTGCGAACCAATTTGGGTGCGTTGTGGCGCGCCCAGGGAGAGTACATGGGGGCTGAAGAGGCAGTCCGGAGTGCCTTGATGCAGGAGCATTTCGCTGCAGCTCAAAAGGACTGGCGTGGCATCCATCTGATGACGATACATAAGTCTAAAGGGAAGGAGTTCGACGAGGTCATCATCTATGACGGCCTTTACCAGCGCATTGCCAAAGCCCCGCAGGATCCAAAAATCTGCGCCCAGGATCTTTTAGTACTGCGGGTGGGCGTGACTCGGGCGATACGTCGGACCACCATTGTGACTCCGAAGCGCGATCCCTGCCCTTTATTGTGAATCAAGACTTCCGCTGCTTACACCTCTCCCTACTAATCCGGCCGCAGCTGAGCGTCATAGGCGCACCTATCCTAAGACGTAAAGAGCTCCTCAGTCCCAAATTGCTGGCACAGAATGGTTCACGTTAAGTCCGCTTTTGGCCGGTTAGCGACGGCCTGACTTCGACCGTCGCTATGCATGATCAAACCTCAGTCTGTTCCGCCATCTCCAGTGCGTCATCAACCTCAATCCCCAGATATCGAACAGTGCTCTCCAGCTTCGTATGGCCGAGCAGCAACTGAACAGCCCGTAGGTTCTTCGTTCTGCGATAGATTAGTGATGCCTTCGTACGTCTCATTGTGTGAGTGCCATACATGGCTGGATCAAGGCCTACGGCTTTCACCCAGCCTTTGACGATACGAGCGTATTGACGAGTGGATAGATGGTCTGAGGTATGCAGCCGGCTAGGAAAAAGGCAGTCCTCGCTGCGTAGTTGTGCCTGATGTATCCAGGCCACGAGAGCTGACCGTGTTTGCTCAGTGATCTCAAACTGCACTGGCCGCTGCGTTTTCTGCTGCATAACCATGGCCCGTGATGATACGTGCTCGCCATGGGCGACATCGCGCACGCGGAGCTTGGTTAAGTCGCAGGCTCGAAGCTTACTGTCGATGGCCAGATCGAAGAGGGCCAGATCTCGGGTTCTTTCCGCAATTTGAAGTCTTACTCGGATGGCCCAGATATCTCTCAGTCGGAGTGGGGCTTTCTGCCCGACTAGTTTTCCTTTGTTCCAGGGCTGACAGCTGCGGGTAGCGATGATGTTCATGACAAGTCCTCCACGTGTGAAAAGACAAGGATGGCTAGTCAGAGCGACGGTCGCTCACCGGCCAAGAGTAGTCTCTTAGAGGGGGCTAAGAAGCCAGGGGGAAATTAAGTGTAGGAAATTTCTCACGCGCCCTTGAACTTTAATGAGCAACAGTTGTTCATAGGGGAGTTGCCTGTCAGAGGCAATTCTCGCAGATCACGTGCCGTTCTGGTGCATGCTGCACCCGCAGGAAGATTTCACAGGGATGCGAAATGAAAGTATGTCTTCGGCCTACGGAGTACTTGGCCCGTTTCGGTACGTTGTATTTGCCTGTTAGAAAACTGTCACCGTCTCTTCATTTGGTGGCCGTATTGTTGTTCGGTTTGATCAGCAGTTTCGGCGTGCAGGCCGCTGACCCTCCCGCACCTGCCCAACAGTTGCTATTGCAGCAGGACCGCGAGCGAGCGTTGCGCGAGCAACTTGAGCCGTCGCCGGATGTGCGCCTTGAGGCGCCGCCCTCATCCTCCGCCGGGGTTTTGCTCGAGAAGCGCGAATCACCCTGTTTCCTGATTCGTCAGGTCGTCTTGAACGGCGAGTTGGCTGAAGATTTTCAATGGGCACTGCGCAGCGCCGATCCCAAAAATGATCCGGCCACCGGTCAATGTCTGGGTGCCCGAGGCATCAACCTGACGATGAAGCGAATCCAGAATGCAATCATCGAGCGCGGGTTTGTCACGACACGCGTGCTTGCACCGCCTCAGGATTTAAACAGCGGTGTGCTGCAACTGACCCTGATTCCGGGGCGCATTCATTCCATCCGCTTCGCCGAAGGCACCTCTCCCCGAGCCAATGCCTGGAACGCGGTGCCTGCCAAAACAGGTGACCTGCTGAACCTGCGTGATCTTGAGCAAGCGTTGGAAAACTTCAAACGCGTGCCCACGGCTGAGGCGGATATCCAAATCGCCGCGGCCCAGGGGATGGACGCAAAGCCGGGCGACAGTGACTTGGTTATCGCGTGGAAACAGGCACTTCCCGTGCGTTTGAGCGTGTCGGTAGATGATTCGGGAACCGACGCCACAGGTAAATACCTGGGTTCGGCTTCGGTGTCGTTGGACAACCTGCTGAGCCTGAACGATTTGTTCTACGCCAGCTTCAACCACGACTTGGGCGGGGGGGACGCGGGTAATCGTGGTTCCAAGGGCCATACCTTGCACTACTCTGTCCCCTACGGTTATTGGCTGTTTGGCGTCACGTCCAACGAGTATGACTATCACCAGACGGTCGCTGGGGCCAACCAGACTTACAAGTACACCGGAGAAAGCAAAAACAATGAGATCAGCGCGTCTCGCTTGCTGTATCGCGATGCCGTGCGCAAAACCACGCTCAAGCTCAGTGGCTGGACGCGCACTTCGCAAAACTATATCGACGATACCGAGATCGAAATTCAGCGCCGACGCATGGCAGGCTGGGCGCTGGGGCTGAGTCATCGGGAGTTCATCGGTACCGCCACGCTCGATCTGGGCACCAGCTATCGCCGGGGCACAGGTGCGCGCAACGCAATCGCTGCGCCTGAGGAGGCGTTTGACGAAGGGACCTCGCGTTCGCAGATCATCAACGCCGACGCGCAATTTTCCGTACCGTTTGGCCTTGCCACGCAGCGCTTGCGTTACACCGCGGCCTGGCGTGCGCAGTGGAACCGCACGGCGTTGGTGCCGCAGGATCGTTTCTCGATCGGCGGGCGCTACAGCGTGCGCGGGTTTGACGGTGAAAACATTTTGTCGGCCGACCGTGGTTGGCTGGTGCGTAACGACCTCGGCCTGGCGCTGGGCAACTCCGGGCAGGAAACCTACCTGGGTGTTGACTACGGCAAGGTGGGCGGGCCTTCAAGCCAATACCTCATTGGTGATCATCTGGCCGGGTACGTGGTGGGGTTGCGCGGTGGCTACCGGCAAGTGTCTTACGACGTGTTTGTCGGTCAACCGATCAGCAAACCCAAAGGCTTCGAGACTGCCAGTACCACGGCAGGTTTCAGCCTGACGTGGTCGATGTGAGGATTTGCCATGCAACTCGATAACCTTGAGCTGATCGCGCCGGCGTTCAGCGAAAAGCCATGGAACGAGGCCCAGGCGCTGGGTGCCGCCGTATGGCTGTGGATGCACTCGGCGAGCCATCGCGATGTGCCGCTGCACACCCTGAACGCGCTGCTGTTGCCAGCTATTGCCAACCGCCAGTTCATCATCGGCTACGAATCGGGGCGCCCGGTGTTTTACGCCGCCTGGTGTTGGTTCAGCGTCGAGGCCGAGCAGCGCTACCTGCAAAACCCGGCCATCAGCCTGCCCGCACCCGACTGGAACAGCGGCGAACGCTTGTGGTTCCTGGACTGGGTCGCGCCGTTTGGCCACAGCGCACGCCTCGCACGCTTGGTACAGCGCCATTTATTTGCCGACAGCCGCTTCAGCGCGCTTTACCACCGGGGCGATGAGCGCGGGTTGCGAATCAAGCGCTTTCAAGGTGCCGGCCTGGCGCGCACGTCGCCGCCTATTCCGGCGATTGCTCGCCATCCGTAGTGCTCGTCACGTTTTTACGCTTTTCAAGACACAGGGATCGTCATGAACAAAAACCTCTACAGGATCGTTTTCAATAAAGCCCGTGGCCTGCTGATGGTAGTGGCCGAAAACGTGTTGGGGAGCAAAAAAGCCTCAGGTCGTGGCGCAGCCGTTGCCCCAGTGGTCTTGAGCGCTGAATCGACCTTGCGCCCCCTGCGGTTTGCATTGATGGCGGCACTGGGCTTGATCACGCTGGCTTCACCCCTGGCCTGGGGCGACATCGTCGCCGACCGTGGCGCCCCCGTCGGCCAGCAGCCGGTGATCATCAATGCTGCCAATGGTGTGCCCCAAGTCAACATCCAGGCCCCGAGTGCGGCGGGGGTGTCGCGTAACACCTACAGCCAATTCGACGTCAATGCCCAAGGTGCGATCCTCAATAACGCGCGCACCAATACCCAGACTCAACTCGGCGGCTGGATCGAGGGCAATGCACACCTGGCCGGCGGCACGGCGCGGGTGATCCTCAATGAGGTCAACAGCAGCAACCCCAGCCAACTGCGCGGTTACATCGAAGTGGCCGGCGACCGTGCCCAGGTGGTGATCGCCAACCCGTCGGGTATCGCCTGTGACGGTTGTGGTTTTATCAACGCCAACCGCGCCACCTTGACCAGTGGCAGTGCGCAAATGCAGGACGGCCAACTGCAAGGTTACCGGGTCGAAAGCGGCAAGGTGGTGATCTCCGGCAAGGGCCTGGACGCCTCAGAGACCGACTTTACCGATGTGATCGCACGGTCGGTCGAGGTTAACGCCGGGGTCTGGGCCAAGGACCTACGGGTCACCACTGGCGCCAATCAGGTGAATGCCGACAACACCCAGGCGACGGCCATCAACGGTACCGGCGACAAGCCCCAGGTCGCGATCGATGTGGCGCAATTGGGCGGCATGTACGCCGGTAAAATCAAGCTGGTGGGCACCGAAGCCGGGCTGGGCGTGCGTAATGCCGGGCAAATCGGTTCAGGTGCCGGCGACGTGGTCATCAGCGCCGACGGCCGGCTGGGCAACAGCGGGCAAATCAGCAGCAGCCAGAACCTGCAGGTGCACAGCCAGTTGGGCATCGACAACAGCGGCTCGCTGTACAGCAAGGGCGCTGCGACGTTGACCAGTGGTGGCGATATCAACAACCAGGGTGTAGTCGCGGCGCAGCAGGACTTGGCGCTGACGGCACGTACCATTAACAACGCCAGCAAATCTGTGCTGGGGGCCGGCGTGGCGGCCGACGGCAAGGTCAGCGGCAATGGTGCGCTGCACGTCAGTGCCAGCCAGAGCCTCAAGCATCAAGGTTCGGCCATTGCCGCTGGCGATCTGCGCCTGGACGCGGCGAGCCTCGACCTCAAGGCGAGTGAGACGGCCGGGCGCAATGTCACGCTCACTGCCCGCGCGGGTGGCGCTGACTTGAGCGGTGCGGCATTGGATGCCACGGCAACGTTGAACACGTCGGTACAGCAGGCGCTGACCACCGACAACGCCAAGGTCAATGCTGAAGGCATTCAACTGGCGGCCGGCAGCCTGTCCAACCATCAAGGTGAAATCGTACAGGTGGGCAAGGGCACCACCGTGATCGACGTAACCGGCAGCCTCGATAATGCCGACGGGCGCATTGCCAGTAACGCGACCGACGCGAGCCTGTCGGGTGCGGCCCTGTCCAATGCCAAGGGCCGGATCGAACACGCCGGAGCGGGCACCTTGACCCTTCAGGGCCAGTCGCTCACGGGGGCCCAAGGCAGCCTGCAGAGCAATGGTCTACTGCAAGTCACCGTCGCCGACGCGGTACTGGACGGCGCCACCACTGTGGCCCGGCAGATTCAAATCGACGCCAACCAACTGTCCAACCGCCAGGGCAACATCCTGCAGACCGGCGCGGGCACGTTGCGCATCAACACCCAGGGCCTGCTGGACAACACCGGCGCCACAGTGGCCAGTGACAGTGATATCAGCCTGACGGCTGATCGCTTGCTCAATCAAGGCGGCACGGTTCAGGCGGCGGTGGCCGGTAACCTCAAGGTCGCCGCGCATACGCTGTTGGACAACAGTGCAGGCACCCTGGCCGCCGCCAAGGGCGCACAGTTGAGTACCGGGCAGTTGCTCAACGCGCAAGGCAAGATCACAGCAGGCGACAGCCTCACGCTGTCCGGCGCGCAGGTGAACAATGACCACGGCACGCTGGCGGCCATTGGTTCACTCAGTGTCAGCGCCAACGCACTGAGTAACCGGCAGGGCACCGTGGGTTCGGTCGGCGGGCCGCTGGTGCTGACGGTGAGCCAGGGCGCGTTCGATAACATCGGCGGTGTGGTGCAGGCCCGGCAAGGCGTGACAATTACCAGCCTGGGCCTGAATAACGACGATGGGTTGATCAGTGGCGCGGCCCTGTTGCTCGACAGTGCCGGGCAAGGCCTGTCAAACCAGCGCGGCGCCATCATCGGCAGCGGCACCGTGGACCTGCGCAGTGGTGAGCTGAAGAACCAGGCCGGGCTTATCCAGGGTAACGGTGCGATCACACTCGACACCCATGGGCAAACGTTGACCAACACCGATTCGGGCAGTGCCAATGGCATCCTCGGGCAGGCCGATATCACGCTGCGCACCGGCAACCTGAATAACAGCGCCGGCTTTATCGGCAGCAAAGGCGACGTGGCGATCCATGCCGCGCAGGTCGATAACCTCGACGCCGGTGTACTCAGCAGTGAAAAGAGCCTGCTGCTGACGGCGGGCGGTCTGAGCAATAGCGGTGGACAGTTGCAGAGCCTGGGTAACGCGCGGCTGGACATCGGCAGCGGTCGCCTCGATAACGTCGGCGGTCTGCTGCGTGCTGGGGGCACCTTGACGGTCGATGCAGGGCAGTTGGATAACCAGCAGACCCAAGGGAGCAACCAGGGCGTGGAGGGGCAGTCGCTGGCCCTGAACCTGGCGCAGTTGCTTAATCGCTCGGGCGCCCTGCGTGCCGACCAGTTGCTGAGCGTCAACACTACTGGGCAGTTGGATAACAGCGCGGGCCTGATCTCGTCGAGCAAGCAAGTGTCGATCCGCGCCGACCAGGCGCTGCTCAACAGTGCCGGCACAGTGATCGCCGGAGAACGGCTCGGCCTGAACAGCGCCAGCCTCAGTGGCGATGGCCGCGTGTTGAGCCTGGGCGATATCAGCCTCAACCTGGCTTCGGGGTTGGTCAATACCGGCAAAGTGCAAGCCAACGGTAATCTTGAGCTGAGCCTGCAAGGCACGCTCGACAACCAGGGTGGCGTTCAGGCCGGCAAGCAGTTGCGGGTATCGAGCGATGGGGTTGAAAACCGCGCCAATGGCGAGATCAGTGCCGCGCAAGTGACCCTCGATGTGGGGGATACCCTGAACAACCGTGGCGTGATCGATGCCCAGATCAACCGGATCAATACCCAGGTGCTCAACAACCTTGGCAGCGGCCGTATTTATGGTGATCACTTATCCATTGCGGCGGTGCAATTGACCAATGATGTGGAAGATGCCCGCGCGGCCGTGATCGCCGCGCGCGAACGCCTGGACATCGGCGTCGGGACGCTGGTCAACCGGGAGCACGCCATGCTTTTCAGCGCCGGTGACCTGTTGATCGGCGGCGCGCTGGATGCCCAGGGCCAGGCCACCGGCCAGGCCGGGCTGGTGCGTAACGCCAGCGCAAGCATCGAAGCACTTGGTGGGCTGAGCCTCAACAGTGCCGAGTTGCGCAATACCAACGAGCACTTCAGCACGCAAGTGGTGGAGGTCAGCCGCGAAGGCGTTCAGGAGTTCCAGCACACCGGCTCTGCCAATCGCTATCGCCCGGATCAGATCTCACTCTACAACGACGAAGTCAGCCACTTGGTCAGCCCCGAGGGCGTGTCCGATAACTACAACCGCTACGACTACACCCGCACCACCACTCAAACCCAGATCCTCACCTCGGACCCGGGTGAAATCCTTTCCGGCGGCTCAATGCTGTTGACTGCCAATTCGGTGTTGAACGACAAGAGCCGGATCATCGCCGGCGGCACGTTGGTGGGCACTATCGGACAGCTCAACAACACCGAAGTCACCGGGCAGCAGACGGTGACGGACAGTGGCACGTTCAGCCATTTGTATCGCATCCATCGCAAGGGCCGTGACCGTCAGGGCCGTTCGACAGCCGCCTACAACCCGGCCGCCAGCGTCACGGATATTTTCCTGCGGCCAACCCAGTACCTGCAAAACACCGCCCATACCGGCAGTGGCCTGCAACTCGGCACTCGCCTGACCAGTAGCGTCGATCAGGCTGCCGGCGGTGCCAGTGCGGCCAAGGTCAATGTGGGCAATGGCCGAGCGCCTGGCCCGGTGCTGGAAGTGGCGGCGCTGCAAGCGACGGCGGCGGGAGGCGTAGGTGAGTCAATCCGTACCGGCGGGCTTAATGTGCAGGTGCCGGACAACAGCCTGTTCCACCTCAATCCCCAGGCCAACCCGAACTATCTGGTGGAGAGCGACCCGCGTTTCACCAGTTATCGTTCCTGGCTGTCTTCCAACTACATGCTGGATCGGCTGCAACTGGATCCGGGGCTGACCCTTACGCGGCTGGGCGATGGTTTCTATGAGCAAAAACTGATCCGCGAACAGATCGCCCAACTCACCGGCAGACGCTTCCTCGACGGCTACGCCAATGATGAGACCCAGTACCGCGCGTTGCTCGACAGTGCGCTGACCTACGCCGGCAAGTGGAACCTGGTGCCGGGTGTGGCGCTCAGCCCTGAGCAAATGGCCCAGTTGACCAGCGATGTCGTCTGGCTGGTCAAGAAGGACGTGACCCTTGCCGACGGCAGCGTGACCCAGGCGTTGGTGCCGCAGGTGTATGTGCGGGTGCGCGACGGCGACCTGGACGGCTCCGGTGCACTGATGGCGGGCAACGTCGTCGACCTCAAGCTACAAGGCGACCTGGTTAACCGCGGCACGATCGCCGGGCGCAGTGTGCTGGCGATTTCCGCCGACAACCTGCAGAACTTGGGCGGGCGCCTGTCCGGTGGCGAGGTGGAGGTAAAAGCCCGCACTGACTTGAACAACCTCGGCGGGTTGATCGATGCCACCACGCGCTTGAGTACGGTTGCCGGTCGCGATATCAACCTGGTGTCCACCACGCGCAACACCGAAAGTGCCCAGGGCACCGCCACGGGTGTTTCGCGGGTTGCCGGGTTGTTTGTCTCCGATGCCAAGGGCGAACTGGTGGTGAACGCGGCGCGCGATATCAACCTGAGTGCGGCGCAGATCGTCAGTTCCGGCAAGGACGGCAAGACCACGGTGGTTGCTGGCCACGATATCAACCTGGGCACGGTGACCCAGAGCCGTGAACAAAGCGTGCAATGGAACGCCAGTAACTGGCGCAAGGACGCGAGCCGCACCGATGTCGGCAGCGTTATCCAGGGTGAGGGCGAGGTACGCCTGATCGCGGACAATGACCTCAATGCCCGAGGCGCCAAGGTCGTCAGCGAGCAGGGCGGGGTCACCGTTTCGACAGGCCGCGACGTCAATTTAAGCACCAGCCAGAGCTACAACTTTGTCGACGAGGCCCATAAGGTCACCGGCAGTAACAGCCTGTTCTCCAGCAAGACCACCACAACCCGCGACACCGTGAGTGAAACCCGCGCCCAGGCTACCACCCTCAGTGGCGAGACCGCGTGGGTCAAGGCCGACAATGACTTGAATGTGCGCGGCAGTAACGTAGTCTCCACCAGTGGCACCACCCTGGTGGCCGGGCACGATGTGAATGTGGTGGCCGCCACCGACCAGCTCAGCGAACAGCACTTCAAGCAGGTCAAGCAGAGCGGGCTGTTCAGCGGTGGCGCCATCGCGGTGACCATCGGCAGCCAGCAGCGCAGCGACCAAAACCGTACCGACAGTGAAACGGCGGCGGCCAGCACCATCGGCGCCACCGATGGCAACGTGAGTATCCTGGCCGGCAATGCCTACCGTCAGGTCGGCAGCCAAGTGACGGCGCCCAAAGGCGATGTGAACATTGCCGCGCGCTTGGTCGATATCCTTGAGGCCCGTGACCAGCAGCACATCACCCAGGAGACCAAGTTCAAGCAAGGCGGCCTCACGATTACCGTGACCAACCCGGTGATCGAAGCCGTGCAGACCGCCCAGCGCATGAAAACCGCGTCCGACCGCACCGATGATGGCCGCCTCAAAACCCTGGCGCTGGTCAATACCCTGATGGGGGCGGGCAACGGCTATATCCAGTATGACAAGGACCCGTCCATGGCCGGCGGCATCAATATCAGCATTTCGGCCGGCACCAGCAAGAAGGAAAGTAAAACCGAGCAGACCTCCAATTCGGCCGCCAGCTCGTCGGTGTTGGCCGGTGGTGATGTCAACATTACCGCGGCCGGCGCCGGCAAGAACAGCAATCTGACCGTACAGGGCAGCCAGATCACCGCCGGCCATGACGTTAACCTCAAGGCCGACGGCGCTATTGCCTTGCTGGCCGCGCAAAACACGGTGCAACAGCGCACGACCGAAAAGGGCAGCAACGCCAGCCTCGGGATCGGTATTGCCATCGGCAGCGAGACCACCGGCATCAGCTTTAACGCCGGGGCGTCCCAGAGCCGTGGCAAGGCCGATGGCGATGATGTGGTCTGGAGCAATACCCATGTGGACGCCGGTAATAAGGTCTCGCTCGATTCCGGTGGCGATACCCGACTCAAGGGCGCAGTGGTGAGCGGCAAGCAAGTCACGGCCGATGTGGGCGGTGATTTCAGCGTCGAAAGCCTGCAGGACACCAGTACCTACAAGGCCAAACAGACTAGCCTGGGCGTGGGCGTGAGTATTTGCGTGCCGCCATTCTGCATCGGCTCATCGAGCTTCACGTTGAGTCAGAACAAAGGCATTCAGAAATCCAACTTTGAAAGCGTCACTGAGCAGAGCGGCATTCGGGCCGGTGACGGTGGTTTTGATATCCGCGTCAAGGGCAACACCCACTTGGTGGGCGGCGTGATCGCCAGCAACGACAAGGCGATTGCCGATGGCAAGAACAGCTTGAGTACCGGCTCTTTGACCACCGCTGACCTGCACAACAGCGCCAAAGCCAGCGCCGACAGCAGCGGGCTCACCCTCAGCAGCGACTTTGTCGGCCAGGGCATGTACGGCGCCAGCAAGGCCTTGTTCAGCAACTACCTGGATGCAGGCAAGGCTTCGGACTCGTCCGAGGGCAACACGCGGAGCGCGGTGAGTGCCGGCAATATTCTCATTACCGATGCCTACCGCCAGCAGCAATTGACCGGCCGTGATGCCAGCCAGACCGTGGCCAGCCTTAACCGTGACACCGCCCATTCCCATGTCGGCGCCGGGCGTCAGGACCTGGACAAACTGCAGCGTACCGCCGAGGCGGAGCAGTCGATCAAGAATGAGGCCTATCGCCAAGGGGTGCAGTTTACCGATGAGGCGTATCGCACCATGTTCAAAACGCCGCCACAGATGTTGGCGCTGGAGCTGGATGAACAGGGCAATGTGAAGGAAGGCGCGGACCACAAGCCGTTGTTCCGTGTAGTGGGTGATGCAGAAGGGCAACACCTGCAGGCGGATGAAAACAACGTGGTCAACGTAGCCCTCAATGGCATTTTCAACGACGACAAAGCCGCGGCTAAATACGCGGCTCAGCATCGCGACCCTGGCGCGACCGGGCCACAGTATTTCATGTGGTTTCCCAAGGCGGGCAATACCCTGTCGGAGCTGTTGATTGCCGGGTATCAAAAGGCGATGGATAACGACTTTTTCGGCTTGACCAACTACACCGCGGCCTCGCGCCAGCTGCAGCTCGACTATGGAGCCACTGGCTTGCACCTGACTGAACACAGTCGCGGCACTATGACCGGTGGCAACTCCCGACAATCCATTTACAACATGCCTGATGCTGCCGGGTTACTCAGCAAGACTACGGTGTATAACTTCGGTGGAGCGTTCAATGTTTACACCGCCGATGAACAGTTGGCCTTTTTGCAAAACCGTTCGGCCGTCACCGACCCAGTCGAACAGGCGAAGATGGTTCTTAAATACGAAGTTCATAACAACGACCCGGTGGGCAGGTGGTTCTTCATGGGCAATAACCCGGGTACTGGCGGCGTAATACCTGAGGGCAGCAGCTTGCTCAAGGAGTTGGGCAATGTCTTCACCGGTGATACGACCATGCACAGCTGTTATGGCATTGGTGCGCAAGCCTGCGCAAGATATTGGCCGCAAGGCAAGCCGGTGCTGGTGCCTGTCAGCCCGAGAAAATAAGGAGATTGATCATGTGGCTTAAACCTATGGCATTGGCGCTGCTGCTTGCTCCCCTTGTCACCGCCTGTTTCAGCGAGCCCTTTCAGCCCCCGGCGGCTGATGCGGACTTATGGGAGAAACCCGGCGCGAGCAGCAAGGATGTCTTGGCCTCCATGTTGGCTTGCGGTGAGAAGAATGGCTCCGGCATCGATCCCAATGCCAGCTTCCAGGAGCGGGCGCAGCGCTTTGTGTGTATGAAGCGCTCGGGCTACACCCGGCGTGATGGTTTTGACGTCTGTGCGTTGCGCACCCAAGAGCCGTTGAAGGCCTGTGAGTCGGCGCAATGAAACCACAAAAAAACCGCCCTCTTTTCGAGGGTTCGTCACTCAACACGATAGGGACATCACCTGTGAAATATGCAATCTGCGCCACCTTGCTGCTGTTACTGAGCGGCTGTCTGACCATGTCGGGTGAGTACACCGTGACGGCTCAGGACGCCTCCGGCGCCCCGTTAACCAAGCTCGGCACGTTCACCGCCGAGGGCCATAACATTTACCCCATACGCAATGCGTTCTGCCTCAATGCGCCGGGGGCGACGGTCATCATTCGCGATGCCCGGACCGGCGAGGAACTGAGCAGCGAAAGCCCTTATCACTGCCGTTAAGCCTCAAAAAAGGATTTCCATGAGAGCGTTTCTGATAGCCGGCCTGGCCGTGGCCGTGAGTGGCTGCGGCAATATTTCCAATATCCGTGCTTACAACACGCCCTATGTTGAACCCACAGCAGGGGATACCGCACGCTTGCGCGTGATCACCAATGGCATGGCGCGCGGCGTGCCGGGCCGTGACTGCATCGACTGGCGTGTGCCTGGCGCCGGGGTGATGGCCGTGTCCGAGTCCGGCTTTGCGGGGCAGAATAATGGTCGCAGCCTTGGCATGCCCGAGAGCAACCGCCGGGTGGAGGCGCAAGGCTCCGCGCGTAGCGAACTGAAGGTGCCGGCGAACAAGCCTTTTGCCATGAACTTCCAGAGTGAGGGTTATGTTTCTGGCGGCAATTCCTATAGCTGCAGGCAAAGCTTTCACTTCACCCCCAAGGCCGGGCAAGATTACGAACTGATCCTGCTGGACGGTGGCCAATGCCTGGTCGCGTTGCAGCGCTTAAACCCAGCTGGAAAACCTGAAAACGAGCCTGTTGAGAAGGCAGGGCTGTGTAGAGCACTGGATGCCTTTTAGCTCAGCGTATTCAGAATTCCAGCGATAGGTGGCTATCCGGACATTGCGGATAGTTCAAACCTAAACGTGAGCCGAATCAATGCGCATCGTGGGCGTGGCCTTTAGTCGACTTGACATACCAGGCGGATCCAAGAGGCAGAGAAGTGAGCCAGCTTGCACTTGCGGAGGAGGCAAGCTGGGCGAAACCAGAACCGAGTTGGTCGTCCGCTTTTGGCCGATAACTGCCAGTTACAACTGACCGCGTTCGACCCATCCCAACCGTCAGAGGCCTCTACGAAGCCAGGGGCGGTTCACACCACCTGACTTCACATACCGCTTCGCGCTCCCGGTCAGTCCACTGGGCGCAGGAGCACTGCTCGGTACATGTGTGCACCTTAAAGTAATGTTCGAGCGCAAGCACATGCTCGCCATCAGGCATCTGCCACAGAAACTCTCTGTGCGCGATACAGCGTCCTACTAAGGGCACCTCAATGCCAGTTTCCTCGTAGAGTTCACGTACCGCTGCCGCTTCAAACGACTCTCCATCCCTGAGCTTTCCGCTGGGCGTCGCCCAATAGCTCATGCCCGCCAAAACACCAGCCTGATACTGAATCTTAAAAAGCAGCAGTCGATTGCTGGGCTGATTACCAATAAACAAGCGGCTAAACGCTTGCGCGGCATATTTCTCCGCTCCATGGAAGACCCTAACCAATGACGCCCAATACCTCGGTGCCCTGCATCCTGCGAACTTCCACGACATAATCAGCGATGTTGGGAACGGCATAATCGACAACTAGCTCGACAACTTCCTTCACAGGATTGCCAGAACGCTTCACCGGATAATCCGCAATTTTGCAGAATATGCCCGTGCCTCGACGGTGGGGCATGGGCCAGGTATTGCCCGAGTTCATGTGACACAGCCAGATGGTTTCGGCATATGCCGGGATGAAGGTCGACGAGTCGAGCGTCAAGACATCATGTTCTAGCTTTCGATAATCGCGAGCTCCGAGCAGACCGTGGAGGCGCTTTTCCTCGGCCCAGAAAAAAACTTTGCCGTTTATCAATTCATACCACTGGCGTGGTGTTGTTCCACCCGTAAGCGCTCTAACCAACCGGCCCTCAGGCATGGGTTTCTGATCACGAAGCACAATATTGGAGGGGTCACCTGCTTTCACATCCATCTTCTGCCCACGATGCTCGCTCTCATATCGAGCACGGTCACCATCCCCCACTGCGAGGTGATCCAGAACTGCCGTGGCACTCATCAGTCCGCGCGTGCGAATGCTGTCCCAAGCTCCACGTTCGGCCATGTGATAAACGCGAGGGTAAAGCTCGATCAGTTTGTCCAGATCCATCTATTATCTCCTGTCAGAACGTGCAGTCCAGTTACGCCGATCGATCAGAGAGCGCAAATCGCTCGCATCGGCGTCTCGGGAAAAGCGGGTGTTGATAAGTGAAACAGGCGCCTGAGAAACGCGCTCGAGCTCCTCGACGAATTTGATCGTATCCGGATCGAGCTGCTCGAACCTGCGCGCCTTGCTATTGGAGGACTTCAAGTAATCGGCAAACGTCAGAACGATATCCGTCGGAGCGTTCAGGGCGCATGCTTTCCGGAATTGATCCCATTCGAACCATCCGACTCGCCTGCTGCGTTTGGTGGTGGAGGTTTTCTCTGCGGTGTTCAACACCTGGGCTTCAAGGCCCGCAAACGCTGCGATGTCATCAAAGGTCGTCGCATGTTTGAGCGTCCCGGAGGTATGGCCATCCTCACCATCGGGGTCGCCTACACGAATAGGCATGGGACGAATGACCATCAGGATTTTGCGGATCCTGCTGGGCGATATCCCAGCCTCGGCCAAGCATCCCGCAACATTCGTGTCCCTGGACGTCACGTGAGGATAATCTCCGTGGAAAATACTCAGCCCGCTGCCCTGAGTTCCCTCCAGCAAAATGGAATGGCCGCTGCGGTAGGCCTCTTCCAAACGGTCTGACGTGCAGCCGTGATAGTTTCCAGGAGTACCGACGTACGAACGAAGCTCATCAACATCTCGTGCGAGCCGGATCTCTTTACCCCTGCTCAAAATACGCCGAGCAGCGGCGGCTCCGCTACCGCTCCCGGTTGATGCAATGGTTGAGACCAGATGCCCGCCCCTCTCTGTCCCGATATCTTCCTCCTCAATGATGGTGGCCTGGGGATCAATGAACAATCGATCTTTTCGGATACCGCACTCCTCGATTTCTTTCAAAAGCCCTGGCAAATGAATCGTCATGCCAGGGCCGAGAAGCAGTCGTGCCGTCACGTCCCGCGACCCAGAAGGCAGATGGTGGTAAGTGTAAGGGCCGGCAGAACTGGCTACCGTATGTCCTGCATTGGGCCCACCGACGCGAATCATCACGTCGTACTCGCGCGCGAGGTAAGCGACGATGTTGCCCTTTCCCTCGCTGCCATACTGCCCGCCAATCAACACATCCACGCATCTGATTTCAGGCGGTGTGTACAGATGCAAACGGGCGGCAACCCGCACGAGCGTGTCATTTGAGTCCGAGCGTTCGGTGTAAACACGGACGTCGGCATCATCCTTGAGCGCCTGAATCTCTGTCTGATCCTTGAGCTGATTGACCTCGTCATAGGACAAAGGAATGGCTTGCCCCTCCATTCGCTTTGCATAACGTCCATGGAGCGTAGGATCGCTTGCGTAGAGGTGTACATGCACCAGGTTTGCACCGAAGACCTGTCGAAACTGCAGCACCTGCGCAAGAGTATTCAGGTGATCCACAACTAACGGTCGGCCATCCTTCTGCGCCTCACACACTGCCTGGGTTTCCCGGAGCATCCACTGGTCAGCGTCGTTCGCTTCGTGACGACGATCAGGTATGTCGGGTTGCGCCATGCGAAGGCGCCACTCGGAATCATCAATCGCTCGACGATCGTAAACCACGGCGAAGCCAAACTCCTTCTCCAACAAACTGGCCAAACCACTCTTGCCGCTACAGGTCTTGCCACTGATCACTACGATCTGACGAGTTTCCATTAGCTACATCTCCCAAATTCCTAATATTTGATCCGCAATTTGAAACGGGGTGTACGTATATGTATCGAAAACTTCGTCCGCAAAACCTGAGAGCGAACGGGCACTCTGCTCGTTAGGATGCAGCACGCTGGCGTTATATTCGTCGAGATCGGAACCGCCTCGTGCTGTGTACCTCTGTTGCAGGACAGATTCGGGCGCAATGATGTGCAGGTGCCTCACCGCATTGCCGAAACAGAGTCTGAACAATTCAACTTGCCGGGGCTTGCGGACCGCATCCAAGAGCCAGTTTTCGACGTCTGGCCGAGCTTGGATGGCTGGTTTTGCTACAGAGTCTATGAGCCAAGAGAAATCAGTGGCCTTGTCGAGAGAGTCGCCGAGTTCTTGGAGGTTATGACGATCAAGGGGCTCGCCCCGGGTAGCCAGGTGCGCACGCAGAAAGGAGCCGCTACTGATCGGAACAAATCCATGGAGTTTTTGGAGGGCTGCGGAAACCGACGTCTTGCCACTGGCCATCGGGCCACTTAGGAGAAGTAGTCGCTTCATACTTTGACGATCCCTGTCTTGCGAAACCAATATAGCGATGAAGCGTAGTTTAATTGGTTAATTTTGCCGGGATTTTTGTGGAACTGAGCCAGGCACCAACTGGCTGAAATTTGCAGAAAATATCACTGCTGCCGATGATAGATCCCAATGCCATGGCCTAAACCCAGATTGAGCCTATAGACGCGACTGAGTACTGTTAGTGATTACGTTCCCGTACCATTACGATGGACGCCGAACGCAGCTTTTTAAAATTATGTCTGAAGGGGCGGTACCTATGAATGACCAGGCTGTAGTTGCGATCCGCTTCACCCTCTTCAAGCACAGTAGGGATTCTTTTCTTGCGGCGTTGGACGATGCCTCCATTCGCCATTCCAGCGTTATGAAGTTTTCAGGGCGGCCGCAGGCTTCGGGTTTTACCGAAATTATCTCGGCGCTGAGCGATGCTATGCCGTGGAACAGCATTGCTAAAGTGATCGTCTCTTGGGTCGAGGCTCGGAAAAGCCGACGCGTAATGGTCCAAGTGGAAGATGGCACGGTTGTTATTGAAGCCAATGGATACAATGCGAAGGATGTGGAGCGCTTATTAAAAGCATGCGCGAGCGTAACCGTCATCGATACGATGCCGGGGGATGCAGAAACCAAGGCCCTTGAATCAGGTGCTGACGACTAACCCGAACTGTCAGACCGGGGCTTTTGGGCAGATAATTGCACAGCTCCGACCACTCACGTGCCAGTGCTGTTGTTGCCTGCTTGCCCAACTCGCGCTCTGGATCAGTCTGGGCACCCCGTGTCGGATAGGAACCAATCAAAACCGCTGCCCCTCGAGGCTGCCATCATGGAACTGACGCTTTGGGCCGAACAGCGCGGATCTGCTGAAGTCGCCGGCAACGTTCGCGGTGCGCTGGACACAATCAGCAAGCACGAAGAGTTCATCAAATGACAATCGCGGTGCTGATGGAGCCGGAGTGACGTCGTCTGGGGGCACAGGGCGCGGGCCGTTTAATGCCTCGGGTAAAAGTATCCAAACAATACTGTTGGTGACGGATTAAACATTACTGCTGCAACTCGACCGTTGACGGCACCCTCAGATTGCCTTCAGCTGTTGACAACAGGCAGCAATCGGCCAAAGGAGCCGGTCACCGAGAAAAGAACTCCGCCGCGTTTTGATACTATCGGGCGCCCTTACCTTTGGCACGATACCGACATTAGGTTCTTCTGTGTTCGACAGAAGCAACTTTGATCAACTCTCCACTGAGCAACTGACTTTTTGGACCGCGCACAATGATTGCCCTGGTATGGACTCCCGCTGTGCCTTGGGAGGAAGGCTATTTCACCTGCTCTGCATTGATTGACGCCAGCCTCCTTTTCCGGTCCTTTCAATTTGTAACAACGTCCTGACGCAATTACGATAGAGTCTTTCCACACCAACAGGACTCTCCAAGCAATGGACATGCGTCGCCTTTTATCCTTCTCCTGCAGCAAAGCTATACTTCCTCTTTTCCTCGGACTGTGTTCCGGTAATGCACTGGCCAGCGGCCTCAGCGAAAGCCTGGTCTCGTGTGAGCCGTCATTTTTCAAACACCTGTATTCCCAGCGCGCCGATCTGGGGAAAACCGTCAAGCTGGCCCGCAACGATCAGCGCGGCCTGGCCTGGCCGCCAGTGCTGGACCGCCGCAACTTCAACACTGCTTTCCAGCACTTCACCCCCGCTGTCGACGACCAGGGCCTGCGCCTGACTAGCTACTACGACCGGATCATGGACCTGGGCGAGCAAGGCATTTACTACTTCTGGGGTTTCGAAATCGATGCCAGCCGCGAGCAAGTCATGGCCAAGTTGCCGCATGCGGAATGGCAGGAGGCCGGCGAGTACTTCATTTCTAAACCACGGATCAAGGCGGACGCCAATTCCGCCTGGCAGAACAATTCTGCGGCGGCCTCGGGCATCGCTCCGGCGGCGGGTTCCGCGGAAAAGCTCCTGATGCTGAGCGTCGAGGACGGGAAGACCCGCCTGCTCTGTTCGTTGCAGGGCAGCGTCGATGAGCTTCTGTTGCAGCAGGAACGCCCGGACCTGGCACAGGGAACCACACGATGAGGCGCCTGCCATGCCTAGCAGCGGTATTGCTGCTGGGTGGTTGTGCCCACGGCACTGTGCCGCAGAAAGCCGTGGCCGAAGCGCCGGCCACGACGCCTGCTGGCATGTTCAAACTGCTGGAGGACGCCAAACTGGCAACCTACTTCGACGCACACTCCGTCGCCTTGTACCAGGGCAATCCGCATTTGCGCCAGTTCTACCTAATCAACAATTACCTCGGACTCGCCGCCCCTAGCGGTAAACTTCCAGAGATTCGCAGTTCGCGGGCGATCCAGGTGATCAACTGCGAGCGGGACGAAATGGCGCAGTTCGGCCGGGTTTATTTCTCCGAGCCCTTTGCCCTGGGGCATGAAGTGACGCGCAAGAGCGATACTCCGCAATGGGGACCGTTGGAGCGGCAGTCGTTGATCGGGAGGTTGCGCGATTCGGTATGCAAGATCGATGCGGCGCATCTTCGGGCGGGTAATCCGGGGTAGCTGTATCTGAGCATGAGCAGGCGGCTATCACGGCGTGCCTGCTTTCAGGTGGCAGGGGGGGTGTCTTTCCTCTAAACGATGGAACTGGCCGACTGCTGCCTTTCGCAACGGGCAGCTTAGGGTCGATAGCTGCCGGTGACGACTGGCAGTCATCGGCCAAAAGCATCCGGTCAGTCTGGTCCTAGCTGAGGAAGCTGACGCTTGGATCTGTCTATACAGCCATGGGCAGTTCATTATTTTGAGGGGGCCGAGCTTAAGTTTTGTGCAGCGGTGTGCCCAAAAGGTACTTTCAGCGGTTGGTATACCAATAGTTTATAAAACCAAAGTCTTCAACAAAATCGGTCAGAAGTGGGTATTCACTCTCGTGAAAGCGCTCTGGGGTGTTTACAGTTCGTCTGTCTAATAATTACCAAAGTTATTTTTTTTGCTGTGAAAACTGACTTGGCGATATGCCATGCCAGCGCTTGAATGCCTGGGAGAAACTTGACAGGTCGCTGAAACCTAAGCGTTCAGCGATCTCAGTCAGGTTGTGACCGTCCTTTAGCAGATTGATGGCGTTGCGACTGCGGACGTCGGCGAGCAGTTTTCGGAATGTTGTCCCTTCCTCTTTTAATCTGCGTTTGAGTGTGCGCGGGCTCACATGTAGTAGTTCGGAAATGCTGGATAGATCGGGCATGCCATTATCCGGGGTGTTCAGGTAGTGCTGCACCAATGCCGTCATCCCGGCGTGTGCGATGCGACGTTGCATCAGTTGCGTGCACATCTGTTCGCACATCGAAACAGTCACCGCGTTGGCTTGAGGTAAAGGGAGACTGAGAAAAGAGCGATTAAAGGCCAAGCTGTTGCTATTAGCCGCGTACGAAGGGGCACACCCCAGCACTTTCACATTGTCAGGGATAGGCGGCGGCTGCTTGCTCAGGCAGAAGCGTGATAACGAGAAGTCATTGCCGCCCAGTTCCTTTAGCAACAGCGCAGCCGCTGACATGTCGCGGGTCAATAGAAATTCGCGTAGGTCCGGTGCTAATCCTAGAACGGCAAAGGTCAGCACTCCTTCATCGCCTTGTTCCTCATAGGCGACCACCGTGAACGCGTAGGTCAACGGCAAAAAGCGCAGCGCCAGGGCCAGCGCATCGCCGACGGTTGCACTGCTAATCAGACCGTAACCGAATAGGCCGTAGGTCGAGAAGTGATAGCGCGTGCCGACTTCGAAACCTAGCCCCGCAGCATGGCCTGATAAACGCAACAGGTTTTCGGCAACGCGCAGCTCCTGGTCGGCAGTTAACTCCAAATTCGGATCGGTCAATTGAGCCAACGTCAGTCCCGAGCCGAGCAAAATCTTT
The DNA here is from genome assembly GCF_000336465.1 of Pseudomonas poae RE*1-1-14. Lineage (NCBI taxonomy): Bacteria > Pseudomonadati > Pseudomonadota > Gammaproteobacteria > Pseudomonadales > Pseudomonadaceae > Pseudomonas > Pseudomonas poae. The sequence goes on from NC_020209.1 coordinate 80,554, forward strand.
TCAGCCCGAAAACCTTTTTCATCGCCGAACTCAACCATCAGCAAGGTACTGGTCGGACCCCGAAGAAAATTCCTAAAGCTCATACCGAGGTGCCTTCGATGAAAACATTGGCCCAAATAATAAAGTAGTTGTCCCGTTGCAGCATTCGGATCTTTAACAAGGCGCGTCACCATTGAGTCGCACGGTTCGCCGTTCCAACAACAATAAAAGGTCACCGCAGCGCCTGGTCAAGCCAGGTCGCGCGTTTGCGAAGCCGCAAACGCCGCTCTGCCTTGCCCAAGGAATAACAACCATGAAAAAGACTTTCGATTTCATTGTCGTCGGCGGAGGTTCCGCTGGTTGCGTGGCGGCCGGACGGTTGTCCGAAGATCCGGACACCAGCGTCTGCTTGCTGGAAGCGGGAGGGGAGGGACGGTCCAGTCTGGTCCGTATTCCTGCTGCGACAGTGGCCATGGTACCGACCAAGGTGAACAACTGGGCCTTCGACACTGTTGCGCAGGCCGCGCTGCTAGGACGTACGGGGTATCAGCCGCGAGGCAAGACGTTGGGCGGCTCTTCGTCGATCAACGCCATGATTTACGTGCGTGGGCATCAGTGGGATTACGACCATTGGGCTTCTCTGGGCAATCCTGGCTGGGGGTACAAGGACGTCTTGCCGTATTTCCTGCGCAGTGAGCATAACGAGCGCCTTGATGATGCCTGGCACGGCAGAGACGGGCCGCTATGGGTCAGCGATTTGCGCTCCGACAACCCCTTTCAGCAACGTTTTCTGGAGGCTGCCCGCGAGACCGGGTTGCCGCTCAACGACGACTTTAATGGGGCAGAGCAGGAGGGGGTCGGTGCCTATCAAGTCACGCAAAAACATGGCGAGCGCTACAGTGCGGCACGCGCTTATCTGCTGCCCCACATTGGCGTGCGCGATAACCTGAGCGTTGAAACCCGCGCCCAAGTGCAACGCATTCTGTTCGAAGGTACTCGTGCTGTGGGTGTGGAGGTGTTGCAACACGGACAGGTTTACGTCCTTCGAGCTCGGCGTGAAGTGATCCTTGCCGCAGGTGCGTTCCAGACCCCGCAGTTATTGATGCTCTCCGGCGTGGGGCCGAAGGTGGAGTTGCAGCGCCATGGCATCCCGTTGTTGCACGAACTGCCGGGGGTCGGGCAAAACCTGCAGGATCATCCGGATTTTGTCTTCGTCTACAAGACAAACAGCCTCGACGCCATGGGCGTTTCCCTGGGCGGCTGCCTGAAAATATTGAAGGAGATCTGGAGATTTCGCCAAGAGCGTCGCGGCATGCTCACCTCTAACTTCGCTGAAGGGGGAGCGTTTCTCAAAACCTGCGACACATTAGACAAACCGGATATCCAATTGCATTTTGTCGTTGCCCCGGTCGAAGACCATGCGCGTACCTTGCGCATGGGGCACGGGTTATCGTGCCACGTCTGTCTATTACGCCCGCGTAGTCGCGGCAGCGTTACGTTGGCGAGTAACGATCCACAAGCGGCACCGCTGATCGATCCGGCGTTTCTGAAAGATCCGCAGGATCTCGAAGACATGGTCGCGGCATTCAAACTCACCCGTCGTCTGATGCAGGCTCCTTCACTGGCCAAGTGGATCACACGGACCCTGTACACCGAAGGGGTCGAAACCGATGAGCAGATTCGCACTCTGCTGCGTGAGCGCACCGATAGCGTCTATCACCCCGTGGGCACGTGCCGAATGGGCGATGATCCATTGGCCGTGGTCGACGCTCAACTGCGCGTACACGGCTTGCAAGCTCTGCGCATCGTCGACGCATCAATTATGCCGACCCTGATTGGCGGCAACACCAATGCGCCTACGATCATGATCGCCGAGAAGGCCGTGGACTTGATTCGTGGTCTCCCGCAGACGCATTCGTCCGCACGTTTCGAAAACGCCGTCGCTGCTAAAGAGGTGCCTCATGTCACAGCCTGAAGCGCAAGTCGATAATCAAGCGGACAAGCCCCTGAGCGCCATTATCATCGGTACGGGGTTTGCCGGCATAGGTATGGCCGTGGCCCTTCAAAAGGCAGGGGTGAAGGACTTTCTGATCCTGGAGAAGAAACTCGATGTTGGCGGCGTCTGGAGGGACAACAGTTACCCCGGTGCCGCGTGTGATGTGCCTTCGCATTTGTACTCGTTCTCGTTCGAACCGAACCCGGAATGGAGCCGGGTGTTCGCACCCCAGGCCGAAATTCATGCCTATCTGCGTCGTTGCACAGAGAAGTACGGGTTGCATCCCTCCATTCGTTTTGGCGCTGAAGTGTTGTCCGCTGAATTCGATGAAGCCAACTCGCTCTGGCGTGTGATTCTAAAAGACGGCCAGGTGCTGAGTGCTTCCCTGTTGATCAGTGGTACCGGCCAGCTCAGCCGTCCGGCATTCCCCGCGCTGTCGGGTATGGAGCGCTTCAAGGGCCATGTGTTCCATTCAGCGACCTGGGACCATGATTATCCGTTGGCCGGTAAGCGGGTGGCGGTGGTCGGTACCGGTGCGTCGGCGATTCAGTTCGTACCGGCGATTGCCGCAACTGTCGGGCACCTGAAAGTCTTCCAGCGTTCGCCGGCGCACCTGATGCCACGGCCGGACCGCGCCTACTCCGAAAGGGAAAAGTCGCTTTTTCTCAGAATGCCGGGGTTTATGCGCGCCTACCGCGCTCTAATCTATCTGCGCTACGAATCACGCGCGCTGGCCTTCACCCGTTTCAAAGGCCTGATGAAGTGGGCGGTGGGGGTCCCGTTTCGTCGATTACTGGCCGAGCAAGTGCGCGATCCGTCGTTGCGACAGAAGTTGACGCCGGATTATCCGTACGGCTGCAAACGTATTCTACTGTCCAGCGAGTACTTCAAGACCATGAGCCGGTCCAATGTGGAACTGGTGACGCAGGGAATTGCGCGGGTCAACGAGAGCGGTATTGAGACCGTTGACGGTGAGCGACATGAGGTGGACGCGATCATCTACGGCACCGGTTTTGCGGCAACCAAGTTCCTGGCCCCGATGCGTATCGTCGGACGTGGGGGGGTGGACCTGAACTATGCCTGGCGCAATGGTACGCGTGCCTATCTTGGGTTGACTGTGCCCGAGTTTCCGAACTTCTTCATGTTGTACGGACCGAACACCAATTTGGGGCACAACTCAATCGTTTATATGCTGGAGAGTCAGATTTCTCATGTCATGCGTTGCTGGCGTATGCTCAAGGACACGGGTGCCAATACTGTCGAAGTTGATTCGAGCGTGTATCAACGCTTCCACAGGCGTACTCAGCAGCGCCTGGCCGCTACGGTATGGAGCGGCTGCAAAAGCTGGTACGTCGATGCCTCCGGTAATAACAGCACTAACTGGCCGGGTTTCACACTCAGCTATCGCGGGTTAACTCGTTTTTCAGGCTTGCACACCTATCGTTTCAGCCGTCCGTTCGACGGTGGTTCGACCATAGCAGCCCCCACGGGGCTAAAGGAAAAGCTGAGTGCTGAGTTCTTAAGGCTGTTTTTGCGCACCACATTCCGTTCACTGATCGGTCCGGGCTTGAGCGCTGCGGCGCAGCGTAAAGTGGTGCGCGTGTTGTCGGCATTGATGCCGGGTACGCAAGGTGTGTTTCAGTATCGTCAATTGGTCAATAACGTACCGGTGCAAGTAGTTGCTCCTAAGCAAGGCGAAAACGGTGGGGTGATCCTGTATTTGCACGGTGGGGCGTTTTGTGTGGGGTCGCCGCATACTCACTGGAGCATTACAAGCCGTCTTGCCAGGAGCTCGGGTATGTCGGTGTGGGTGGTTGATTATCGATTGGCACCGGAGAATCCGTGTCCTGCGGGGCTCGATGATGCGTTGCTCTGCTACGAGGCGCTGAGGGCTCAGGGCTATACACCCTCACGGATTTTCCTGGCGGGTGATTCAGCCGGAGCTTCGTTGGCGCTGTGCCTGGCGCTAAAACTACGCGACATATACGTTCGCTTTGCCGGCGCGCTGTTATTGATGTCGCCGATGGTCGACCCACGTCTTAGCGGCACCTCTATGTTCTCGCGCAAAAAGCAAGATCCGATGATCAGTCGAGGCTGGCTGGAGCAGGGGTTGAGGTGGTATGCCGGTGAGCTGATGGAGCAGCCGCTGCAGGTCAGCCTGAAAGGGCTACCGCCGATGATGGTTCAGGTCGGCGACGATGAGTTGCTGCTGTCCGACTCCACTCGCTTAGCCGAGCACGCCATCTGTAGCGGAGTCGATTGTCGTGTGGAGATCTACATGACGCGGTGGCACGTCTTTCAATTGCAAGCGTTCTACCTGCGTTCAGCGGCAAATGCGCTACAGGCCATAGGCAGTTTTGCGCAGGGGCAACTGCCCCGCTCAGGAGAGCAGCAATGAAACCCTACGTGCTCAACGGCCGCGTGGTGGCTATCACGGGCGGTGCCGGCGGCCTTGGGTTGGCTCTGGCCAAGGCGCTTCGCGCCAAAGGCGCCCGGATCGCGCTGCTTGACCTCGATGGCGCGGTTGTAGATGAGAAGGCTCGTGAGCTGGGCGGAACCGATGTCGCAGCTGGCTGGCAAGCAGATGTCTGTTCTCTGGATAGCGTCGAAACAGCCATGGCTTCGGTCGTTCAGCATTTTGGCGGAATCGATGTGGTGATTGCCGGCGCAGGCATCTACGTCGTCGACTCCATGGCCACTATGGAACCTCGTCTATTCGAGCGCCACACCGACATCAACCTCAATGGTGTCTTCCGTACGTTCCGTGCGGTGCTGCCTTACGTGAAGGAGCGTAAGGGCTATCTCATGGCGATCTCATCAATGGCTGCATTCATCCATGGCCCGCTCAGCGGTCACTATGCGGCTAGCAAGGCGGGGGTCTGGGCGCTGTGCGACAGTGTCCGACTTGAGGTACGTCATCTTGGGGTCGGCGTAGGATGCGTGCACCCGACATTTTTCAGGACCCCAATGATGGATGCTGTACAAGCTGATCCAGTCGGGAACAAGGTCTGGGGCGGAAACGAGAGGGGGCTATGGAAAATGATTGGACTCGATGATGTCATCGTCAGCATCGTCAAGGGTATCGAGCGTCGTTGTGACACTGTGATTATTCCCAAGCGCAATACTTTAGTTGCATGGTTGCCAGGCATATTTCGCCGTGTGGTCGAAGCAGTCGGCTTCAAGGATGCGGATATTGTCGAGACCATCCGACTCGCCCAGCAAGCACGCGGCGGAAAATAGGAAAGCTTAATTTCCTCTTGACCCCAACCAATATCTTGATACCAATGACTGCTGATGGCCGGTTAGCGACGGCCTGACTTCGACCGTCGCTATGCATGATCAAACCTCAGTCTGTTCCGCCATCTCCAGGGCGTCATCGACCTCAATACCCAGATATCGAACAGTGCTCTCCAGCTTCGTATGGCCGAGCAGCAACTGAACCGCCCGTAGGTTCTTCGTTCTGCGATAGATTAGTGATGCCTTCGTACGTCTCATTGTGTGAGTGCCATACATGGCTGGATCAAGGCCTACGGCTTTCACCCAGCCTTTGACGATACGAGCGTATTGACGAGTGGATAGATGGTCTGAGGTATGTAGCCGGCTAGGAAAAAGGCAGTCCTCGCTGCGAAGTTGTGCCTGATGTATCCAGGCCACGAGAGCTGACCGTGTTTGCTCAGTGATCTCAAACTGCACTGGTCGCTGCGTTTTCTGCTGCATCACCATGGCTCGTGATGATACGTGCTCGCCATGGGCGACATCACGCACGCGGAGCTTGGTTAAGTCGCAGGCTCGAAGCTTACTGTCGATGGCCAGATCGAAGAGAGCCAGATCCCGGGTTCTTTTCGCAATTTGAAGCCTTACTCGGATGGCCCAGATATCTCTCAGTCGGAGTGGGGCTTTCTGCCCGACTAGTTTTCCTTTGTTCCAGGGCTGACGGCCGCAGGTAGCGATGATGTTCATGACAAGTCCTCCACGTGTGGAAAGACAAGGATGGCTAATCAGAGCGACGGTCGCTAACCGGCCAGAAGCGGTCATTCATACGCGTCTACCAAGTTGGCATTCAGAACGGCGCGACAGGCTAGAACCTACTATTCAGTGCAGTCGTCCTGTAAATCGCTCTTCAGGGGATCCGGCAGCTAAAACGGCTTCGGCTTTTATCAGCGTGCCATCGAAATCTGCCGGCTTATCCAGCCCTATCCGTGCGCTGGTGCAGTAAAGCGTTTCATAACCAAGTCCCGCTAACACCGGACAAGTGGTCTGAATACACGGGGAGTCGATCACGCTGTCAACTTTGCCGTCAGTCGCGTAACGCACGACTCTGCTACCGCCCCATTCCGCATTCCAGAGAAAGCCCTGCGCATCAATACAAGAACCGTCTGGAGCACCCTGACCGTTGACTGTAGTGAATACACGCTGGTTTTCTAGCGACGGGTAATCGCAGCAGAAAATGCATCCTTGCAGGGAGTCCGCGTAATACATGGTGGAACCGTCCGGGCTAAAACAGATGCTGTTCGGGATCGCCACTTCGGGAAGGTCCAGCGTTTCAGTCTTGAGCGTCGCGGCATTGAACCGGTGAAATCGCCCTATAGTTTGCACCGCCTCACCGGCATCCATAGTGCTAAACACAAAGTTGCCCATACGGTCGCAGCGGCCATCATTGACCCGGGTTCCGGGTACTCCTGGCGTGATGGTAATTTTGGTGAAGCGAAGAGTACTCAGGTTGTAATAACCTAGGCAGGAGGCCAATCCCATTAGCAATACGTCTGTATTGGTCGTAAGGGCGAACGACCCCAGCGGCTGGGCACTCGCCAGTGCTGTACTTCACCGCTCACGGGGTCCAGAGCAAGCAGTTCGCAACCAGGGATATCGGTCCAGAACAGGCGTTCCGTTCTTTCACACCAGACAGGGCACTCGCCAAGAAGACTGGTGGTGCCGCTTAGGGTTTTAAACATGGTTGCGTCCTACGAAACAGGATGGGGCAAACAAGGCAGTCAGTTGGAGAAAAGCGCTGACCACCTGTCACCGAACAGGGCGATGGCCAGTCCTGCGAGCATCACCATCGACCCGGCCAACTTGATGAGAGACACCGGCCTTTCCGATGCCCCCATCAATCCGAAATGATCGATAACCAGTGAGGAGATAATCTGACCTGCGATAGCGAGGCCCAGCAGGGCTGACAGGCCGATTTTTGGCGCAAGCACCACATAACTAAGCAAGGCACCGGCACCCAGCAGACCGCCCAGCAGGCTCCACCAGGGCTGGGCAGGTATAGCCGCCAGTGAGGCCACTATCCCGCCACGCATCAATGAAAAGACGCCCAGGCACACCGCTCCGGCAGTAAATGAGAACAGCGCCGCCGCTACGGAATCTCCACCCACACCTTTAGCGAGTTGACCATTCAGCGTGGTCTGCAGGGTAATGCCAAGCCCCGCGGCGATGGCCAGCAGGTAGTAAGCTGCGTTCATTTCGCGCCTCCTTACTTGGCTGACTCAAGCGGCATGAATGTCTCGGCAAAAATATCCGGCTGGTAGCCTGCGGCAGCAAACAGATGCTCACGGGATTCGTCGATTGCTGCACGCAGCCTTTCGCTGTCCACGCCCAGCACCTTGCCGCCGCGCTTGACGATGCGCCCGCCAATCATGACCGTGTCGACATTGCTGCGTTCGGCCGCGTGTACCACGGTGCCGAATGCGTTACCCGACGGGTAAAGGTTGATGTCCTGCGCATTGATAAGGATCAGGTCGGCCTGTTTGCCGGGGGTCAGGGTGCCGACTTTGTCCTGCAATCCTGCACAGGTGGCGCCGTCAAGAGTGGCGGCTTTGAGCAGGCCATGAGCCGACAGGGTCACCGGATGATGCTCTGCGCCGCAGCAGCGCTGCTGGTGCATGCCCATGACGCGTTGCAGGTAGAACGCCACCCGCATCTCCATGAACATGTCACCGCTATAGGAGGTTTCGTTATCGACACTCAGCCCCGGGCTGATGCCGTGACGCTGGGCCGACTGCATGGCGAACATTCCATCTTCAATGCCGTAGTGGGCATCTGAACGCGGGCATACGTTGACCCGCACGCCAGCCTCGCGAATGATTTTCCAGCCGGCGTCCGGCAGCGCTGTGCAGTGGTTGAAGATGTTATCGGGGCGCAGCAGACCCTCGCGATGCAAACCCTCCAACTCAGCTGCCATGTCCCCGCCGAAGAATTCGGTAATGATAGGCAGCCCCAAGCGCCGGGCCTCAGCCCATAGCTCAGGCTCCAGCTGCGCCATTACCGCCAGCGAGAGCAGCGGGTTGTCACCGTTCTTGACGTATTTCCCCTGGAGACGCTCCAGGTTGCCGGGCCAGTGGGCTTTGTCCCACTCACCAGAAACTGGCGCACCGGAGGCGTGTACAGACCGGATACCAGCATCGAGCAGCGCCTCGACCGCGGCGTCGGAGTGCGCGCCGGTGCGGCTGTTGTGCGAGTTATCGACCACGGTCGTGATGCCCGCATCGATGCACCCCAATGCAGTCAGTAGATTGCCAATATACATGTCAGCCGGGCGATAGTATTTGGCGAACGAGAAGTGCGTTGCGTTGCAGTAGTCTTCCAGGGTTTCGGCATTCGGATTGATTCGACGCAGTTGGCCCTCCCAGGAGTGACGATGCGTATCGACCATGCCGGGCATGGCAATCATGCCGGATGCCTCGATAACCATAGCGTCGCCGGCCTCGATGTTTTCACCTATGGCCGTGATGGTGCTGCCTTCGATAAGGATATCGCCGCGCGCCAGATTGCCGATATCACCGTCCATGCTCAGCACAGTGGCGCCGCGGATAAGGGTGCGGGCGGCCTGAGCGGTCGGGGCCTGCACAATGCTGCGGTTATATTCAGCCATTTTCTGTACACCTCTTCAAATTTCGTTGGAAGCAATGTACGCAATGCGATACTGCGGGAAAAAGATGGTTAAACTGTTTTTATTATTCAATATCTACGAATAATAACGACTTTACCCGATCACTGCTTTGAGGCTGCTAACAGTCATGGACCGTATTCAAGCGATGCAGGTTTTCGTACGTGTGGCTGAAGCAGGAAGCTTTATCCAGGCGGCGCAGACGCTCTCTCTGCCGGCCTCCACAGTTACCAGCAGCGTTAAAAATCTTGAGAAGTACTTGCAGGTACGCCTGCTGAACAGAACAACGCGTCGGGTCAGCCTGACCTCTGAGGGCGCACAATATCTGGCGCAATGCCGGGAAATATTGGAGCTGATCGAACACACAGAGACCAGCCTGACGGATTCCGTAAAACGGCCACAGGGGCGTTTGCGTGTCGATATGCCGGGTGGCATTGCACACTTCATCGTCATGCCAAACCTGCAAGACTTCTACAGGCGCTACCCGGATATCTACCTGATGATAGGCGTCAACGATCGGCAGGTTGATCTGGTTCAAGAGGGTGTCGATTGCGTTATTCGTACAGGCGAGCTCGATGACTCAACGCTCGTTGCGCGCCCACTCGGTCGGTTTCGCTGGGTAACCTGTGCGTCTGCCGCCTATCTCGAAGAGAACGGCACTCCGCAAAATCCGCAAGATTTGTCTCACCACCGGGCCATCCATTACTTCTCGGGCCGCGCAAGGCAAGCAGGTGAAATGCGCTTTGCCCGTGGTACCGAAAAAATCTCAGTCCCGGTGAACGGCACAGCGGCCGTCAACGAGACTGGGCTTTACATCAAAATGTGCCTTGAAGGCTTCGGGCTGGTGCAGCTCGCTGAGAACGTGGTCAGCGAGCATCTGCGAGAAGGGCGACTGGTCGAAGTGCTTGCTGACTGGCAGCCCGCATCGGTTCCTGTTCACCTGCTATACCCGCATCAGCGCTTTTTATCGCCAGCTGTGAGCGCATTCGCTGACTGGATTGCTGGGCTTGTTCGCGACGATGATTCAGCAGATTCAAGTTGAACGTTGCGCCCGGCCAGCATGCCGGTGAATGCTCCGGCTACGGAGATTGCGGCTGTGATCAGCAGCGGTCCTGTCCAGCCACCGGTCCAGTCGTGCAGTTGGCCCAGCAGCAAGGGGCCTGCGGCTGCCATCAGGTAGCCGACGCACTGCGCCATTCCTGAAAGTGCCGCCGTGTCACCGGCATTTTTTGTGCGCAAGCCGATGAAGGTCAGGCCGAGCATCATGCTGGCACCAGAGCCGAAGCCCAGGACCGCGGCCCACAACATGGCGTAGTCTGGCGCGTAAATGAGCCCGATCAGGGATGAGGCGGTTAACAGGCTGACGGTAGCGGCTGCCAGTTTCTGGTCTTTGAGACGACGAAGCGTGGCCGCCAGAATCAAGCCGGGAATGGCCGTCGTCAGTTGAAGCGTGCCGTGTACCGTGCCTGCTTGCTCCGGGGATATGCCATGGTCCATCAGAATGGTCGGCAGCCAGCCGACGGCGACATAAAAAGGCATCGCGTTCAGCCCCATGAACAGTGTGACCTGCCATGCCAGCGGCGAACGCCAGACGGCCACGGTTGGCGCTTGTTTCGGACCTGACAGATTTACGTGTTCGTGTTTTTTCAACTGCGGCAGCCACACCACCAGCGCCAACAACGGGGCTGCGACCAACAAACTCAGGGCAATCGGCCATCCCCATGATTGGGTCAGCGGAACTATTACGGCTGAACCGACAGCGCCCGCTGCACCCATGGTGATGGAATAAGCGCCGGTCATGGACGCCATTTTTGTCGAGAAGTCGCGTTTGATCAGGCCGGGCAGCAGCACGTTGCCCAGGGCGATCCCAGTGCCTATCAATATCGTACCGGCGTACAACACCCATGCGCTGCCTGCGGAGCGGAGCAGGATGCCCGCTGAAATGACCAACAGTGCACCGAAAAGCGTGCGCTCGATGCCGAACCTGCGGGCGACCGATGCGCTGAGCGGGGAGAAGGCTGCAAAGGCAAGTAATGGCAGTGAAGTAAGCAGGCCTAGAGCTGAGGCGCTCAAGCCAAAATCATTCTGGATCAGCGGCAAAACGGGCGCGATGCTGGTAAAGGGAACGCGCAGGTTCACGGCGATAAGCAGAATGCCTGCGACGAGCGCGATGGCATGCCACTTGTTTTTTGTATCTGACATATTCTTTATCTGTCCTCTTAAAAGAAGACAACTGTAGAGAACTTCAGAACCGGCTAATATAGATATCAAGACACCTGATATCTAAATTATGCCAAGCTCAAAAAATGTCGTTTCCTCGCCGGAAGATTTCGATTCAGACCTTTTCGCCCAGGCAGCGATTGCCCTCAAGGTTGCGCCTGACCTCAATGATTCGGGTGCCCGTCCGCATGATCATCGCAAAGGCCAGCTCATCCTGTCTTTGCATGGCGCAGTGAGCTGTGAGGTGCAAAATGCACTCTGGCTTGTCCCTCCCCAGCACGCCGTATGGATCCCGGGCGGCACGCCGCACAGTTGCCGAGTGACCGAAAACGCCCGGACCTGCTTTCTGTTCGTTGAGCCCGGTGCGGCAGCCATGCCTGAAGAATGCTGCACGGTTGCCATTACGCCCCTTGTTCGGGAGATGGTCCTGCATCTCGCTGAACAGGAACCTGCTTACCATTCCGAGGGCAAGACAGCTCGGCTGGTTGCAGTGCTGCTTGAGCAGCTTTCCGATGCCCCGCTGAAAGAGCTGCATTTGCCGATATCAGACCACCCCAAGATCAAACAAATCGCGGATACGCTCTTCTCAGATCCAGGCGACCGAACCACGTTGCGCGAGTGGGCCACTCGGCTTGCAACCAGTGAACGAACGCTGGCCAGGCTTGTAGAAAGCACGACCGGGCTGAGCTTCGGACGCTGGCGTCAACAATTGCATTTGATGATCGCACTGAGTCATTTGGCGGAGGGGGTATCCGTGCAACGTGTGGCGGGCATCCTGGGATATGACTCTGTTAATGCATTCATCACTATGTTCAAGAAAGCACTGGGTAAACCGCCTACTCAGTATTTTTCCTCTCTGCGCTAGTGCTCTGCTGGCTGATACAAAGCGCCGAGGCTGTAGAACGATCTGTCTGCTATTGGCCGATTTATGCCTGTTGCGAAGGGCCGCTTTTGGCCGATTTCTGCCTGTCGCGACCGGTTGAAACCGATATCGTCGCGACGATTCAGCCACAAAATTTTCAGCTTTTACGCAATGCGCCTCCTCTTTTGCTGTCTGTAACCCTGACTCCGCAAAAGGAAAGGCTTCATGTCGATACGCCCTCTGCTCTGCCTGCTTGCATTGCCGTTGTTCGCAGGCTGCCAGTTTTTGCCCCATACCAACTACTTTACCGCGCCCGAAAACGAGCCCAACCCTGCCTGGGTACGTATCGTCGACTACACGCAGCACGCCGAAATTTACCAATACGAAAACGGCAAACGTTCGGGCGGCGCCGTTCGCACCGGCCCCCTGCCGTTCACCCACACACAGGACGTGGGCATGCCAAAGGCAGGGCAAGACCTTACATGGGACTATTACGAAACGCAGATCCGACCCGGTATCGAAACGCAAGTGGATCTATTCTGGGAGGGGACACGCACTCGTTCCTGCTATGTCTCGACTAAGTTCACGCCCCAAGCCGGACGCTATTACCAGTTCAGGCTGACATCCGGCTCATCAGGCAACTGTAGGTTATACGCATCACTGATCGAGCGCGACAAGGAAGGAAGCGGTTGGCATCTCACGCCAAACCCGCAGGTGACCTATAACGGCGATGGACCGACGGCCAAAACCCATTACGAGAACAGCCGCTTTGAGAACCCCAATTATCGTCCACCCGCGGATCTCTATCCGGGGATAGACGTTTACTAAACAGGTAAACGACTACAAGGAATCGTTGATTGGCTAGCGCAAAATACTTCCGAATGATCGGTGAGCGAGCCTCAGAGGATCTGTTTGCATGGTCGGCATTTGTCGTGCAAACAGAATTCCTATGGCAAGACACGGCGTCAGTCCAGGACGCCGTCGCTTGGCAGCGTGTTTGGTTCGAGCTGGAAATACTCAACGGGCTTGCATTGGCGCAATGGGAGGATGAGGGAAAGCCTGATAACTGGTCGTGCCGCTGGAACGCCGACTATCGACAAGAAGCGGCGGTCCTGGCGAATGAGTTGTTGGAGCTGCTGTGCGATGCAGTCTGTTCAAAACATGCCGAATAGAAACTCGGCTGCTCAATGAACCTTTGTCTTTGGGGGCTTGTCATTACGAAAATGGGCATGACCCGGTATATCCGGCTAGACCTGTCGCAAGGTGAGTATATGGAAGACATAGATGATTTTAGATTTAGATGCCACGAGCTACTAGTTGAGCTTGATGCCGCCAATACCAAAATGATGATGATGGTGGTCTCGAAGAGAGTTTCAGGGCCTGATTGGGATGAGGAAGTCAAAAAGCATCATGAAGCATACAAGGCCTGGAACTCTTTTCTTCATCCCGTTACCGTCCCTCCAGACGATCAGCATTAGTTCTTATTAAGTGGCCAGAAGGTTCCCGAACAATGGGGCTGGGCACGACCAAGTGTTGTAAATGCTTCTATCGTATCGGGCCGGAATCAGTCTGGGGTATCGCCATTGCCAGCTTTGAGTCGAAAGCGGCTTTTAGTAAATGGCGGCTAATGGCCCAGAGTGTGTAAAAACGCTTCACCAAAATTTAAGTGTCCGCGTCTACGTCAAATCTGAAATTTATCGGTACGTCAGCAGATGTGGATTTTGCGTAGAAACGCGATTTTCGGTTCGGTTTTGAGTACCTGTCGCGCTCAAAAACGTTTTTCCACAGCCTCGGCCAAAAGCAGCCATTCATAATCCCTTAAGGTATAGGGATGCTAACCTCGCTAGGCCAAACTGAGGCAAGGCACCTGAGAGATTCCGGGGATCAAAAAATGGAAGAAACACTCTCCTCTACATTTATGCGCACCAAAGGGAAGCCCATAAGTTTCAATGGAAAAACTATCGTTGCGATAATGGAGATCAAGATCACAGAACCCAGAACCGTCTTTTCAGTTCGTCGATTGGGCGCTACGAACGGTCGAGTGCAAGGATTGGCATTAAAGATGATGGGCGGGCAAATCGTCGTCGAAGGCTCTGGCAACGGCTGTCCCGAAATAGTTTTGTGGTCTGATACCAGTCCCGATGCTTTGGAGATAGAAGTGTTTTCTAAAGGTGGAAACGTTCTAAAAATCTGGAACGTCTGGAAGAGCGCTTTTGGCATGAATGCATGGGTTGGCAATGCTGGAATTCACGTCCACGGGACCGATGGCACGATGACGTTGGAATGTAGCGACGGGGTGGGTGATGTCGACTTCTCCGATTATGTGGTTGTTGTGGAAAAACGATAATGCACGGAGTTATGTCGGCTTTGGGTCGACTCCCGCCCATAGTGAACGGCGGAGGTCGTTCAAACCCCTAGCCAAATACACTGTCGCGAAGATCGCACTCAAAAATTTTGGTGCAAGTGTGCAGCCAAGGAAAAGGGAGGATTCATGAGTCTTGATCTGTGCTTGGAAGCTGATAGTACGCTCACAATTTCGACGCTGAGCAAGGCAGTTGCGAATGCCGGTGCTTGGGAAATAGAGGTCGCAGGAAATGGGCTATACGCTGAATTTACCTCGGGACTTAAATTGAGTACCAATGACGTACTCGATGCCCCTACGATTTATGCTGAGAATACAATGGGTATCGACTTCCCTGTCGCTGTGCGTTGCACCATCAGAATTAAAGGGCCCGAACCAGAGGGGGAGTCGGCTATGGAAGATCTGAATAAAATCGCTCGGTCCACCGATAAAGATAAGCAAAGGTTGTCGTCAATTGCTCTAATTAGTATCCAGCAATCGCGTGTAATAGACCTGAAGTCCCGAAAATCTAAAGCCGACTCTTTGTAGTTATTTGCAGTGGATTCTGGATTTACATAGGCCACTTGTACACCCTCCTTGTGATAGCGAGGAGGGTATCAAGATTTATTTGAGTAATCGCAATCTAGTTTCACGATTCACGTGCGAGTGCTAGCTAGCGGATGTGCTTAAAAGGATTTATCAAAACCAGCTCGGGCTGGAGGCCAGCTTTACTGGAGCTGGACATGAAGCTTCAAGCTCAAAAGCGAGGTTTTACCTAGCAGGGCGACAAAATCCACGGTGCGCTGTGGACGATTGGGGATAACTCTGAGCACATCAAACAGGGTCTGGCAAGAGTGAAATGGAAGGGCGGTAGTTAGGCTGAGGCCTTCAGATGATTTGCAATATCACACTATCGGCCAGCTACCTAACAGATAGGGACGTGTATCTGTTCTCTGCGAAGGGCAGCTTTCGGCCGATTCTGTTGAAAAACTCGGCCTTGGTTTCCACGGCAGAAAATTACGCGTCTGAGATTGAAATCCTTATTTTTGGTTGAGACTTCCGGGCTTAGATTTCACGTAGCAACGTGCAAAGTTTCCATTTTCTCCGGTCAATATCCGGGCAGTTTGAGCGGAGCGACTTTTTCAACACAATCGGCCAAAAGCAGTCAGTATCTACGAAATCAGGGGGCTATTCAGCGGCTAGCTTTTTTCGGCAGCTGTCACTTCGAGTGAAGCGGCCGGTATGATGAGGCGAAACGGATGTGGCCTATTAGTGATGGGGACTGCTATGAACGTGTTTATCAGCTCTGTAGTACGTAATTTTGAGCACTATCGTGCGGCCGCCAAAAAAGCAGTTTCTCTGTTGGGGCACACCCCAGTGATGTGTGAGGATTTTGGTGCAAGACCCTATTCCTCTGAAGTCGCATGCATGACTGAGGTTGACCAGGCCGACGTAGTGGTGCTGATTCTTGGCGCGGACTTCGGCTTCAAAACCCACACAGGTGAGTCCGTCACTCAGCAGGAGTTCCATCGCGCCAAAGCTGCCAATAAACCCATCCTGGCTTTTCTGGAAGAGGTTCCGGTCGAAGATGATCAAAAGCGCTTTCACTGGGAGGTTTCCGATTACGTCGACGGCCTTTTCCGTTCCACCTTCACAGGTGATCGCGATCTCTCAGACAAAATCATCCAGGGGCTAAGCCAACTTGCAGCCAGCCGCAGCGCCATTTCCGAACAGGAGTTCGTTCAGCACCTGCAGAATCGTAGCAACAGCCGAAATTGGAATAGCCGGCCTCGTGAAGATCGCCTAGAGCTCGTGTTTCTGCCGCAGCCCATTCTCTCGGGTACGTTGCGTTCCATGCACACCCAGCATGATGAATTCTTCCTCAAGCTTTCTCAGGCGGGCTTGGTTTCTATCAAGGATGGTTACAAGTCATTTAACGAGGGAGACATCACCGGCCTAGATGCGGAGGAGGCCTCTTGGCGGCATCACGATAATGGGATGAGCTGGCTCTCTATTCCTCTGGCAGCCCCAGGAAAGGGCGGCGAATATTTTGCCTCCTATTACATCTCGCCCAGCCGGCTAAAACGCTTTGCGGAAGAAGCTTTTAGTTTGACTAGCCAAGGTAAGGGAGGCTGGTTCCAGCTGGGGATTTACGGAATTTCTCACCAAGTCTACGCAGAGCCGCCAACCACCCCGACATCGTCGATGTCCATGCCGCACCGCAGTGAGAAAAACATTGAGGAAAGAAAACTTCTGATCCCAGCGTCACAAGGCGTTTTCAACCAGTGGCTGGAAGACGCTTTGTTCCGAATCGGGCGCAAGCTTTCCTAAAGAATTGAGCGTGGCCAGCAGGCGGAAGGGGGATAAGCAACAATGAACCCTTCGACCCCTTCGTGTCTCAGCTTGGCAGTTCTTCTAGCTTGAAGATCCGGTTGTCAGCCTTGAGCGCTGGAAAGGCTTCGCAATATGCATAGGGCTCGCTGAATGAAGTGCTGGGCTCATGAATGTTGAAGACCTTAACCTGGGGAGGGTGACCGCTTTGCCGTTCATGGCGAAGGTCGTTCAGAGACCCAGGTGCCTCACCATTTTGTTCGGCAATCGAAATCACTAGATCTCGAAGGGTTTCGATTTCTGCATCCGATGCTTCTGCATAGGTGGTCAGTCGCTTATGACTTCCAAACCCGCGACGGGTAGAGCCGATTCGATTCAGGTGCACGTGAACCACCGTTACGATCTTCGTAACCGTCCGGGCAAGTCATCTAGCGTAGCTGGCTCTATTGTTTTACGAGATTGCGCAACGATGAAGCTCAGCCCTCAATGTCGATCAGGGACTGCCGGGCATCATCACCCCAGTCAGACCCGATCAAAGCACTTTCTCGTGCTATCAACAATTGAAACGCTTGAGATTCCTTTCAAGCGTTGCTGGATAACTTAAACTTGCCGACTACGCTGCGAAGTTCATTAGCGAGCAATGAAAGCTCGTCAGCCGTTACGGCGTTGTCCTCTACGCCTTCCATGACGATTAAGCTGCTGTTTCGAATGCCGATGACGTTGCGATTGATATCCTCTGAGACCGAATGTTGCTGCACCGCCGCACTTGCAATCTGAGTGTTCATGCCCACAATTCCGTCTACTGCTTCATTGATCTGGTTCAGGCTGCCAGACGCTTGGCTCGCTGCCTGAATGCATTCCCTAGCTCGGGTTTGCCCAGCTTTCATTTGTTGAACAGCGGCATCAGTAGCGCCTTGCAACTGTTGGATGATCCGTCGAATTTCTTCTGTGGAGTTTTGTGTGCGCGAGGCCAGAGTCCGCACTTCGTCAGCCACGACCGCGAAACCACGGCCTTGCTCGCCAGCTCGCGCCGCCTCGATGGCCGCGTTGAGGGCCAGCAGGTTAGTCTGATCCGCGATGGTACTGATGACCTCGATGACACCACCGATTTCTTTGCTGTGTGTCGCTAACGCTTCGACTTTGCTTGCACTGAGCTCCACTTCGTTGGCCAACGCCTCAATAGCGGCACTTGTTTCAATCATAACTTTCAAGCCGTCGTTAGACGCACTGCTTGCAGATTCAGCGGCACGTGCTGCGCCCTCGGTATTCTGGGCCACGTCGGCAACGCTCGCGGTCATTTCGTTGATGGCAGTAGCAACCTGCTCGGTTTCAGCCTGTTGTGAGTTCATTGAGGCTTTGGCTTGGCCTATGGAGATCTCTAGTCGCTTTGCCGCATCTGAGACTGAATGCGAGCTACGCTCCACCTGGCTCAGTGAGCCAGAGAAGGCCGTTACCATGCGGTTAAGTCCCTCGCCTACATCACCGATTTCATCGTGGCTGTTGATTCGGACGCGCGCGCTCAGATCGCCTTGAGCAATACGTGCCGTCACAGCTAGGAGCTCATCAACCCCAATCCGCAGAGCCTTGTAGATGCCGACGAACGCATAGAGCAGCAGTATCGCAATGGCGATAAATAGCTCAGTGCCGAAAGTACGCTCATTACTCAGTGTATTCAGACGCTCATCAATTCGAATTCGCAGCGATTCCTGCATCTGATCCTGAGCTTTGTAAAACTGAGCAACGACGGCGTTTCCACGCTCGCCCAAGGTGTTGGCATTCACGTTTGAGCGCTTGCTCGGATCAAGGTAGTCCACCAGGTCTTTACGCAGATTTTCCAGGTCGGTAATGGCTGTTGTTACAGACGGCTGAACTACACCAGATAATTTCGGCTCTTCTCGGCGAAGCAGGGAAAGGCTCTGCTGCAACTCTTGACGCATTAGCAGCTCCTGTTTCAACAAAGTCTGGGCAAAAATACGAGTGGTGTCGTCCAGAGGACGGTCAGCGCTAAAACCGCTGGCCAGACCGCGAATCTGTCCGACCAGATTTATTTGCCGAGGCAGACGTATAGAGCTTAGATCGATGAGGTACAACGAACCTGCATCTTCGTCCAAAATCATGCCGGAAGTGGCCGTAATGTAGTAAACGAAATTCATTAGATCGGTTAACTGGTCGTTCCACGCGGAAAAGATCACCAAAGGTGCTTCGCCTGCTTTGGCGCGTTCAACCAGCTGCACACTAGCGGTACGCAACGTCTGAACTCGGTCTGTCGTTGCCAGTTGGGTGCTAAATTTTGCGTCCTGCGCAGCAAGAGTCGCATAGGCATCGTTAAGCTTTTCAGCATTGCGTGCTGCATTGGCTACTGCGTTGGTGTCACCGCTGAGCATGCCGTGTGTCAGCGCCCTCTGAATCATGGTTAGACGCAGGATAGGGGTGACGTCCAACAAGTATTGTTGACCCACCTGTTCATGCTTGATGCCCGTGATGCTCGTGTTCAGTGAAAGCATCGCCCGGGTGCCTAGCAGGAGCAGAGGAATCAGGACAATAAATCCCAAAATTGCGAATTTCATGGGGAATCGAACACGGTTGGTAACGAACAGGGCAGGCGCTAATAAATTCATCGGGTTCTCGATCACTCAAGGTCTGTGAGTGCTTTCTTAGGCGTTAAAAAGTGCCCATCTCTCATTTATGGTTATGAGGTAATGAAAGCATTCCAAGAGATCTTCCTCAAAAGCCGCTTACTCTCCTTTGTTACAGGATCGAATTGCCGCGCTTCTCTTGGTACGAAAACTATCGGCTGAACCGGGCGAAGCTGTAGGGAGGAATGCATGGATAACCAGCATAAAGGCTAAGTAGACCGGTAATGGCACCAGTTGGAGGTGCGTCCGGGCATCCCGTCTTGCGCAACTAAACCGGTCGCCACCTATGCGGTAGTAGCTCCGCAATCTCACTTGCCCGCTGCGTCGGCAGGCGCGTGAGGACGTCCTTCAAATAAGCATACGGATCATGGCCGTTGAGTCGCGCCGATTGGATCAAACTCATGATCGCCGCTGCACGTTTACCGCTGCGTAACGATCCCGCGAACAGCCAGTTCGAACGCCCAAGAGCCCACGGCCGGATTTGATTCTCGCACCAGTTATTATCGATGGGCACGGCACCGTCATCGAGATAGCGCGTCAGCGCTATCCAGCGTTTGAGACTGTAATCCAGCGCCTTGGCGATGGCCGAACCCTCAGGCACAAGCTGTCTTTGGGCGATCATCCAGGTATGAAGTGCGTCGGCGATTGGCGCTGCTTTTTCCTGCCGTATTCGCTGCCGATCACCCGGCTCCAGCTCTCGGACTTCTCGTTCAGCTTCGTACAAGGCCGCGATGTAGTTCAGCGCTTTTTCGGCGACCTGGCTCTTGTTGGTCACGTGCAAGTCGAAGAACTTCCGGCGGGCATGGGCCATGCAGCCGATCTCCGTAACGCCCAGTTCAAAGCCTGCCTTGTAGCCGGCAAAGTCATCGCAGACCAGCTTGCCGTTCCAACTGCCCAAGAAGGCTCGGGCATGTTCGCCAGCGCGGCTCGGGCTGAAGTCGTAAACGACCGCCGCCAGGTTGGAGAACTGACTGGTGGCATAGGCCCAGACGTAAGCGCGATGAGTTTTTTTCGCACCAGGCGTCAGCATTTGTACCGGCGTCTCGTCGGCGTGAACGACGTCGTGCGTCAGCACGGCTTGCTGGGGTGATAACCAACGCCGTTGATAGCCAGTTCGGCCCTCATCTCCAGAACAACCCTTTCGCAATAATTGAAAATCCTAGATTGTTCCGCTGAAGGAATGATATCTGTCCGTCCAACATTTTTATTGGTGGCATCCAAGCCTTTTACATTCGCAATTCCGCAAGTCCGCCATAGCGTCGAATTACCCCAAGGATAACTCTGAAGTGGAAAAATTGTATCAGTGGAAAATACCCAAAGAAAATCAATAATCCGTAATCGCCCATAGAGGGGTAGAGGCCTTAGCTTTAACTCATCCCTGCAATGATAAACATAATTGCTGATATGTATTGCACGAACTTCTGCGAAATTTGAAACGCCTAAATCGTTTAACCAACGAACAAAAGGCATCACGCTGGCAACGGCGAACGTAGTGACACCCCGTGCAATAGGAGGTTTAGAGCTAGGCATGCCTCTTTTAAACCAAGCGTAGGCAACTGATTTGCAGTCGTCAATAAGCGCCCGAGGCATATTCATGTCCCAGTTGACGAATTTAAAGCAGTGAGAAACATTAGCTTGCTTAAAAAATGGACGAAAGTCCCACTGTGCATCGCCAAACCTGCTGAGAACCAACGTTTCTCCGTCGTCATTAATGATAGCGCTGATCACGATGGCATCCCGATCCGCGGAGCTTAGACCACTCGCTGTAACTGGTTGCGCGATAAGAACATCATATGCCTTTAATGCCTCGATCGTTTTTTTTATGATCAAAACTCACCGTCCAACTTTTTCTTCATGAATTCAATTTTTTTTGCCCAGAACAAATGCGGGGTTGATTCAGCCTGGGCCTTCGCTTGCAAAACTAATGCAAGATCAAATTTTTTGGATGTGAAATCGTCTATTATTCGGATGTAGGAAAATTGGCGGGTGCGCCATGTATCCCACTCGTCGGAGAGAAAGTATTCAACTTCTGCATAAAGGAATTTTTGGTAACTGAATAATCTGTACAAGTCTTCAAGCGTTCCCACAATTGCATAGCTGGGGCAACCGAGGCAATGGATAAAATCAGCACAGTGATTGACGCCATCCTTCGGTGCTCGACTACCGTAGAGACCGTCTTGGCAACCACCTAGCGGGGTAGGCGTGATGTTGATCCCGCGGAGCCTGTCTGGAAAAATCTCACCGATGAAAGTCGCGCCCTCAGTTTTGATTTCATCGTTGATTTTCAAGTAGTGGTTATCTGCAACCTGTGGTGTATGCCCCATGACAGAGGAAACTTCAAGAATGTCCCCTCCGCTGAGCTTCCACAAACGGCTTTCCATTGTCTTCCGTAGGCGACTAAGCGAGACATGGAGTCGATTACCTTGATCGTCTAGGAGTGCATGACGCTCACAAATATTTTTGGTAGACAAGGATAAAGTGCCGGACGTAAGGACAACAATTTTATTTGCTGCACCCCGCTGACCCGACCGATACAACCACACATACGGACTGATATCTTCGGATGCCAGTGCGACGAGCGGCTTGCTTATCTCAAGAGCCTTATTCAAGACTGCAACTCCGTCGAGTGGAATGGCGCTGTACTTATCTACCAGATTAGTTTGCCGTATCGTTTTAATCTGCGCGCCTGTACCTCGACGCTTGATAGTAGTTATCAATCTGAGATTTGGCACAAACGGGTGAGGCTTTAGGGCGTCCCTCGTCATTTCTAATAGTGGCGTCGTATTAATGCCTGACCTCGCCGCTGTAATTAGTAACATCACTGCCATTGACTCTGCCCCATTGCCAAGGAACATGCCTTTATGGATAGAAACAAGATCTGACTTTAATGCCCTGAGCAGTCTTTGCATTTCTCCCATGGTAAGCGGATCTGCATCTTTTATGTTTTTCGCATTGTCGGGGAATGGGTTCGGTGGCAAGAGTTTATCAGTAGCGGCCTCTATAAAACCATAATCGGCCAACACGACGATCAAAGACTTAAAGCTGGTGTATTGATTCTTAGCTGTCGAGCCGTTGGGGTACTTGATTTTGAGCCAAGAGATATAACGTTCTAAGTCGCGCTTAGTTAGGTCGTTAGGCGTTGCAGGTGGCGATTTAAGTGAGCCTCCACATAGAAAACTCAAAAAGTATCTCAGCCCATTTGCAGAGTAACCAATCAAAGTGGATACAGAAAAATTCCCACTTTTCAGCAACGCTCTGATAACGTGAATACTTTGAGTTGCCCAAGCATCGAAACCCAAGCCTAGGTATTGAGAATGGTCTATCTGCCTATAACTTCGAGGATTTCTCGGCAAATCAATCTTGATGCTGTCTTCAACAGCCTCGAATCCTTTCGTAACTGATTGCAGTGCCGCCGTATAATTTTTTTTCCGAGCCAATGTAACTACCTCAGATGCGCTTAGTGGAATCAGCCATGAACATCATGTCAATTTCGTCTTCATGCGCAAGGACGGATTGAGCCTCAAGCTGATTGATAAGGTGCAAGTAAATCATCGTTGTTTGCACATCTGAATGCCCTAACCTATCTCTGACATACAACAGCGGCTCCCCTTCAAATTCTTTGCTTTTCCGGAGAGCAAGCAAGGTATAAGTCCCATAGGTGTGGCGTAGCATATGGGCCCTAACATAGAAGCCGCACTTTCGCTCATAGGACTTCATAACGTCCACCACGGAATCTTTTGAATAATGCCGACCTTCATTAGTCAGCAGCAATGCGGTAACATTTGCATTGCCATTGGGCTTACGAACCTCTCGCTGATGGAGGGAATAAGACCACATGTTTTCCATCAGCGACCATGGGACGTCAATAGTTCTAGGGCGATCGTATTTGATATGCATGTCTGAAGGGTCAAGAGCAACATTGATCATTTGCCCTTGGCGCAGTCCCTTCTTCAACCTAGGGTTGAATACATATTTGAGTGGAAAAGACCTTGCTTCACAGGAGCGAAGGCCAGTACGCACCATCAGGTGGAACAATATCTGGTGACTTGGATCGGTATCCAGGGCAAGGCATACCTTGACCTCATCCTTGGTCAGGAATTTCGTTAAGCGCTTTCGGTCGCGAACCATCACCGAAACTTTCGTGCTCTCAGCTCCGGGACGAGCGATATGACTGAGAAGACCGGAATGCTTGCCCGCTCTTACCCTTTTCTCACCAAAGGGCAGCATGGTTATCAGGTTGCGCTGCTTTGCCCATCGGTAGAACCTAACGATCAAGGCCAGGCGATTGTTCACCGTGCCGGAATCGAGTGCCAATTCTCCGCTCGACCAATCCCTATACCTCGACAGAACACTCATACCGTGGGCCAGGCTTTCCTCATCCCAAGCCAGACCATTGGCTTCCAGGAATGCAAAGTAATCGTACAGACGCCGTCCATAGGCTTCCCAAGTCAAACCGCTTAGGGCCTCACCTGACTCGATAAGCGTGTGCCAAAGGAAGGATTGAGCTGGCTCGACTGGCAATCCCTCTGATCCAATCAGTAACGGAAAACCTTCAAAGGATCGACCTGCTAGTGCTAGGTCTTTTGTTGCGAATACCAGCCTCATGCCGCTGCCTTAAACCTCTTCCAATGAATTGCCTTGTGAAGCATGGAAGACGCTGTTCCAGAGTGGGTCACAAGGTGGCGCGGACTGTACAGGATTTACTAACGACTTCCACCCCTCAGATCTATGTTGGACAAGGTCGCCTCCAGCTCCTGGGACAACGCATATATATAGCGTGCGCGCTCTTCCAGAGGGGTAGAGATGACCCCCTCCTTGCGAAAGATCTCTCCCAGGGTAGAGCGCGTCACCTTGGGAAGTCCCACAGCGTCCAGTGTCCGAACGGCGCGATTGATGTCACTGGCTTTGACGCGAACGGCGACGCCGTCTTTTCCCTGAATCTTTTGAGCACGGATTTGTTTATCCGCCAGTTCCGCAATGATTTCATTGGCCTCCTGTTCGGAGATATTGCGATGCAGTTCGACACTTTCACCGCAGCCCGACAGCGTCAGTGCCAATAAAATCAATAATAGGGTGCTTAGACGGCGATACATGCCTCTACCCCATGCTTGAGATTTTGTCGCAGGCTTTCGCGATGGCGCCAACGACCTTGATCTGGGACATCACGTTTACGTGCGACTCGGCGAGCAGTTGGGGAAACTTGCTCGCCTCTGTTGTCTGCCTGTTCTGGCTTGCATCACGAAACCCTTTGGACAGTTGTCGCGCTATCGTCGTCGACTCGGTTGCGGGCCAGGTCGATTCGGAAGAAGCGACGGCGCGCAGGGTTCCGTTATCTGGTGTGGCGGTCTGGTGTATTTCGGAGAGAAAAAAATTAACGTCAGACGCCCGATCGTTCAGAGCAGGTATGTCCGAGCGAGTGGTGATTTTTCCGCTTGTTGCGAACTCTGAGGGGGGGATGATCATTCGTTTCTCTCTTGTGGGCATCGAGTGCGGTTAGCACAAATTGAAGGGAAGTCCTCTCAACGCATGCGTTGAGAGGACAGCACTGCTTAAAAACGAATGGATTTGATATTGGCTATCGCGGCAGAGAATTTTTCATTCTCTGCGCCTTCTTTCGCTTTCTTTACCGCTTCCCACTTCTTTTGTTCGTCGATGCCTTTTGCTGCGATATCTTGTGGGCTTGTACCCAGGCCACCTACAGACATAGTTCACCTCTTGAGCAGTAATGAAATTTGATAGTGTTCATTCACTACCGGTAGTTTTTGAGCTGTTTTGAAGTGCTCATTTCCTTCGTGGTGGGGGAGAAGTGAAGCGTTCCAATGGGGCGTGCTGATGATGTGTCTAAAATTATTTCGGCGTAATGGATGACGAGTGGAAAACCAAAAGTACCGTCATAAGGGAAATTACTTACGCTGCTCTAGATGGCAAGCTGCTTCATTCGGTGGTAGAGCGTGCGCTTGGCAATGCCCATCTCAATAGCCACGCGATCCACGCAGCGGTCGTTGCGCTGCATTGATTCTTCGATCAGTGCTTTTTCGATTTCCTGCAGACGCGCTTTCAGGCTCATTTCATTGCCTTGCGGCTTGCTCAGTGGCGGGGAAAGCGGTGGCAGGCCCAGTACGAATCGCTTGGCCGTCGAGCGTAGTTCCCGGATATTGCCCAACCAGGATTGGCACAACAGTTGTTGCAACAGCTCGGCGGTGGGCGTCGGCGCAGGGCATTCGAAAAGCTCGGCTTCTTGCCGGACCATCTGCAAGAACAGTGGAACGATCCTTTCTCGCTGGTCCCGCAGGGCCGGAAGCTGGATAGTCACGACATTCAAGCGAAAGAACAGATCGCGCCTGAAAGTGCCCTGTTCGACCATCGCATGCAGCGAATGCTGGGCGGAAGCGATGACCCGCATGTCCACAGGAATGAAGCGCGTCGAGCCCAGGCGTTCCACGCCGCGCGACTCCAGCACACGCAGCAGTTTGGCCTGCAGGCTCAAAGGCATACTGTCGATCTCATCGAGGTAAAGAGTGCCCAGATGGGCCGCCTCAACAAAGCCGGCTCGCGACTGCATCGCCCCGGTGAACGCGCCGCTGTTGACTCCGAACAGTTGGCTTTCTGCGAGACTTTCGGGAATGGCCGCACAGTTCACGGCAACGAAGTTACCTCGTCGTCCCGACAAGTAATGTATTCGTTGGGCCAGCGTATCCTTGCCTGTGCCGGTTTCCCCGAGTAACAGGATATCTATATTGAGTGGCGCAGTACGATGAAGCGTGCTTTCAATGTCTGAGCCTTCCAGGAATGAGAAATCTTTTTCAATTTCTCCAGGAAAGGAGTCCGGCATCAAAAGGGTACTCCACTATTAATAGGCTATTGAGAAAGCAGTCATCAACTGCATGTCTGTGGCGTGCAAATTATAGTTTCCGCACGCGGGTCTTGAAGTAGGAGCTCGCGCGAATGATGTAGGAGAAACTAGATAGGGATATGTTTTATTCTTACCGCAGGCTCACGCGTTAAATTTTTTACCTGAACAGCCGCGCACAAAAAAGCCGATGCAGTGCATCGGCTTTTTTAGTTGCGGTCAGCACCGCAGGTAATGTTTACACGTTGAAACGGAAGTGCATTACGTCGCCATCCTTGACGATGTATTCCTTGCCTTCCAGGCGCCATTTACCGGCTTCCTTGGTGCCCGCTTCTCCCTTGTACTGGATGAAGTCGTTGTAGGCGATCACTTCGGCGCGGATAAAGCCTTTTTCGAAGTCGGTGTGGATCACGCCGGCAGCCTGTGGCGCGGTGGCGCCAACCTTGACGGTCCACGCGCGCACTTCTTCAACGCCAGCGGTGAAGTAGGTCTGCAGGTTGAGCATTTCGTAGCCGGCACGGATCACACGGTTAAGGCCAGGCTCTTCCAGGCCCAGGGCCTCGAGGAACATGTCTTTTTCTTCGCCGTCATCAAGCTCGGCGATTTCCGCCTCGATCTTGTTGCACACTGGAACGACAATGGCGCCTTCTTCGTCGGCAATAGCCTTGACCACGTCGAGCAGCGGGTTGTTCTCAAAGCCGTCTTCGGCAACGTTGGCAATGTACATCACCGGCTTGGTGGTCAACAGGTGGAAGCCTTTGATCACCGCTTTCTCGTCGACGCCCATGTTTTTCATCAGGCTGCGTGCCGGCTTGCCTTCGGTGAAGTGTGCGATCAACTGCTCCAGCAGGCCTTTCTGCACCACTGCGTCCTTGTCACCACCCTTGGCATTGCGTGCAACTTTCTGCAGTTGCTTCTCGCAGCTGTCGAGGTCGGCAAAGATCAGTTCCAGGTCGATGATCTCGATGTCGCGCTTCGGGTCCACGCTGTTGGAGACGTGAATCACATTCTCGTCTTCAAAGCAGCGGACCACGTGGGCAATGGCATCGGTTTCACGGATGTTGGCCAGAAACTTGTTGCCCAGGCCTTCACCTTTCGACGCGCCTGCCACCAGGCCTGCGATGTCGACGAACTCCATGGTGGTCGGCAAGACGCGCTTGGGGTTGACGATCGCCGCCAGGGCGTCAAGGCGCGGGTCCGGCATCGGCACGATACCGCTATTGGGTTCGATGGTGCAGAAGGGGAAGTTCTCCGCCGCAATACCGGACTTGGTCAAAGCGTTGAACAAGGTGGATTTGCCGACGTTGGGCAGGCCGACGATGCCGCAATTGAATCCCATGGTGTTTCCCCTCGGTAAGAGTCAGGCCTTCTGGCTGTGCAGGTTTTTCATCGCGCGGTTCCATTCACCGGCGAAGATATCCGGCAGCACGCCGAGGGCAAAGTCGATGCTGGCATCGAGTTTTTCCTGTTCGGCGCGTGGCGCACGACCCAGGACGAAATTTGAAACCATACTGGCAACGCCCGGGTGGCCAATGCCGAGCCGCAGGCGGTAGAAATTATTCTGATTCCCCAACTGCGCAATGATGTCGCGCAGACCATTGTGCCCGCCATGCCCGCCACCCAGCTTGAGCTTGGCGACGCCGGGTGGCAGGTCCAGTTCGTCATGGGCCACCAGGATCTCTTCGGGTTTGATCCGAAAGAACCCCGCAAGCGCCGCCACGGCCTGGCCGCTGCGGTTCATGTAGGTGGTGGGAATCAGCAGACGAACATCCTGACCCTGGTGCGAAAAGCGACCGGTCAGGCCAAAATATTTGCGATCAGCCGCAAGGTTGACACCTTGGGCGTGGGCAATACGCTCAACAAAAAGGGCCCCCGCGTTATGCCGGGTCTGTTCGTATTCGGCGCCTGGATTTCCCAGGCCAACGATCAGTTTGATGGCAGTCACGACAGGGGCCCTTCCTTTGGAGTTGTGGATAACATCGCCGCGCCAGGTGTGCGGCGAAAGAGGACGACAGGAGCTCACTTATCCAGAGATAAACTTCGCGTTATCGCCCGCTTTCTCGCTACGTTCCGGTCCGCGATGTTTCCTCAAGCTCCGACGTTGCAGAGTGCATCACTCTGCAGCGGTTTCGCCTTCAGCAGCATCATCTTCTTCTACAACACGTGGCGCGTGGACGTTGGCAACAGCCTTGTCGTCGTTGTGAGCCAGTGCAACGAACTCAACGCCTTTAGGGGCCTTGAGGTCGGACAAGTGAATGATGGTGCCGATTTCAGCAGCCGACAGGTCGACTTCGATGAACTCAGGCAGGTCTTTCGGCAGGCAGGTCACTTCCAGTTCGGTAGTGGTGTGCGATACAACGCCGCCTTTCTTGACCGGAGCTTCTTCACCGATGAAGTGTACAGGCACGATAGCGGTCAGTTTCTGGCCGGCTACAACGCGGATGAAGTCAGCGTGCAGGACGTGACCCTTGGACGGGTGGCGCTGCAGAGCCTTGATGATAACGTTCTGCTTCTTGCCGCCAACGTTCAGTTCGATAACGTGGCTGTAGGCAGCATCGTTTTCGAGCAGTTTGGCAACTTCTTTGGCCAGCATGCTGATGGACTCAGGGGCTTTGTCGCCACCGTAGACTACAGCTGGAACCAGGCTTGCGAGACGACGCAGGCGGCGGCTCGCACCTTTCCCCAGGTCGGAACGCAGTTCAGCATTCAAAGTAAAATCGTTCATGTTGTATCTCCAAATTAACCACATTCGCCCCAGCGTTTGCGACCAGCGCTAAAGGCGATATGGGCAAAAAAGCCCCGCCCCAACAGAGTGCTGGGGCGGGGCGCTTTTCGTCAGGTTGATGTCGCCAAGGCCGGAGCCTTAACGGAACATCGCGCTGATCGATTCTTCATTGCTGATACGGCGAACCGCCTCGGCAACGACCGGTGCGATATCCAGTTGACGGATACGCGCACAGGCTTGAGCGGCGGCGGACAGCGGGATGGTGTTGGTCACCACCAGCTCATCCAGCACGGAATTTTCGATGTTCTCGATCGCCCGGCCCGACAGCACAGGGTGCGTGCAGTAGGCGAAGACTTTGGCCGCACCGTGCTCTTTCAAGGCTTTTGCCGCATGGCACAGAGTGCCGGCGGTGTCGACCATGTCATCAACCAGAATACAGGTACGCCCTTCGACATCACCGATGATATGCATCACTTCAGAGTGATTGGCTTTCTCACGGCGTTTGTCGATGATCCCGAGATCAACGCCCAGGGATTTGGCAACAGCCCGTGCACGCACGACGCCGCCAATGTCCGGGGACACGATCATCAGGTTTTCAAAGCGCTGGTCTTCGATGTCATCCACCAGAACGGGGGAGCCGTAGATGTTATCTACCGGAATATCGAAGAATCCCTGAATCTGGTCGGCGTGCAGGTCAACCGTGAGTACACGGTCGATGCCTACCACGGTCAGCATGTCAGCAACGACTTTCGCGCTGATGGCCACACGTGCGGAACGCGGACGGCGATCCTGACGGGCATAACCAAAATAAGGGATTACAGCTGTAATTCGAGTCGCTGAGGAGCGGCGGAAGGCATCAGCCATCACGACGAGTTCCATCAGGTTATCGTTGGTCGGCGCGCAGGTCGGCTGAATAATGAAGACGTCTTTACCGCGAACGTTTTCATTGATCTCGGCTGTAATTTCGCCGTCGGAGAATTTACCGACAGAGATGTCACCGAGAGGGATATGCAGCTGACGTACGACACGTCGAGCCAGATCGGGGTTGGCGTTCCCCGTAAAGACCATCATCTTGGACACGCGCAGTACCTAGAGGCTGAGGGTAACCTGGATGAGTATAGGAAAATGGCAGGGGCGGCTGGATTCGAACCAACGCATGGCAGGATCAAAACCTGCTGCCTTACCGCTTGGCGACGCCCCTGTATCTGTTGCAACGAGTACCCAGTACTCGGTTCCTTTTAGAGCAGACTTTGCAGCTTGCGATGCAACATCGAAACGTTGCTTCCCTTTGCTACAAACCCTGTAAGGGTCTCTGTAAGAAGGGCCGAGACTTTATCAGCTTCAGCTTTGCTTGGGAAGCCCCCAAACACACAACTTCCAGTGCCGGTTAATTTTGCTTCGGTAAATTTACCTAACAAATTCAAAGCGTTACGTACTTCTGGATAACGCCTTGCTACAACCGGCAAGCAGTCATTTCGACTGTTTCCCTTGGGAACGGGGCGCACTTTAATGGGAGGAGAGTTACGTGTCAACAGCGGATCTGAAAAAATTTCTGCTGTACTTACAGATACTTGCGGAACAAGCACGACATACCACGGCTCGTCGGGGTATTCGGGGCTGAGTTTCTCGCCCACACCCTCGGCAAAAGCCGCGTGCCCACGCACGAAAACCGGCACATCGGCGCCCAGCGTCAGGCCCAGCGCGGCCAGGCGATCCTGGTCCCAGTCCAGTTGCCACAGGTGGTTGAGCCCCAGCAGGGTGGTCGCCGCATTCGAACTGCCGCCACCGATACCGCCGCCCATGGGCAGGATCTTGTCAATCCAGATGTCGATGCCCAGCGCGCAACCGGATTGTTCCTGAAGTGTGCGGGCTGCCTTCACGATCAGGTTGCTGTCGTGAGGCACGCCTTCAAATTCCGTGTGCAGCCGGATCACGCCGTCGCCGCGCACGGCAAAGGTGAGTTCGTCGCCATAGTCGAGAAATTGAAACAGCGTCTGCAGCTCGTGGTAGCCGTCTTCACGGCGACCCAGAATGTGCAACATCAGGTTGAGCTTGGCCGGGGAGGGCAGGGTCAGGCGTTCGCTCACGTCACTGCCCCAGCTTGCGCGGTTGCCAGTCCTTGATCACCAGCGTGACCTCAAGGTCGGTGCCATGCAGCTTGATGCGTTCGGGCAGCCAGTAGCCGCCTTGCTCAACGTAACTCAAGTACTCGACCTTCCAGCCATCCTGCTCCAGCGTGGCCAGTCGGCTGTCACCGTTGAGGCTCAGGCGACTCTTGCTGTCGGGCGCCGGCAACCCACGCACCCACCAGACCAAATGCGACACGGGCAACTTCCAGCCGATCTGCTGTTCCAGCAATTCTTCCGGAGAGGTCGCCTCGTAGCGGCCCTGATTGGCGACCTCAAGGCTCACCTGCCCAGGGCGGCCGGTCAGGCGTGCCGCGCCACGGCCCAGTGGGCCGGACAGGCGGATGTCGTAGTAATCCTGACGTTGCAGCCAGAACAGGGTGCCGCTGCCGGAGTCTTTCGGCGCGCGAACGCCGACTTTGCCCTCGATCTGCCAACCGTCGATGCTGGCGAGCTTATCCTTGTGCTGTTGCCATTGTGCCGGGTCGCCCTGGCCCTCAACGGATTCGCGGCTGCCTGTGCCCGCGCAACCGGCGAGCAGGGCAATAAGACTGAATACAACAATGTGGCGCAAGAACATAAGCTTAAAGGGTCTCGGATCCGGTCAGGCGCTTGATGGTGCCGCGCAAAATAGGGCTTTCGGGTTGTTCCTTGAGGAATTTTTCCCAGACTTGCCGGGCTTCGCGCTGCTTGCCACTGGCCCACAGCACTTCACCCAAGTGAGCAGCGACTTCCTGATCGGGAAAACGCTCCAGCGCCTGGCGCAGCAAGCGTTCGGCCTCGTCCAGGTTGCCCAGGCGATAATTCACCCAGCCCAGGCTGTCGAGCACGGCCGGGTCTTCCGGGTTGAGCTTGTGGGCCTGCTCGATCAGGGTCTTGGCCTCGGCATAGCGCGTGGTGCGGTCGGACAGGGTGTAGCCCAGGGCATTGAGGGCCATGGCGTTGTCCGGGTCGCGCTTGATGATCAGGCGCAGGTCTTTTTCCATCTGCGGCAGGTCATTGCGCTTTTCCGCTTGCATGGCGCGGGTGTATAGCAAGTTGAGGTCGTCGGGGTATTGCAGCAACGCTTGCTGCAGCAATTTCCAGGCGCGTTCGCCCTGCTTGTTGGCCGACAGCGTTTCGGCCTGGATCAGGTACAGCTGAATGGCGTAGTCCGGCTCGGCATCGCGCGCCGCCGCCAAGCGTTTTTCCGCTTCGTCGGTACGACCGTTGCTCATCAGGATGTCGGCCTGGCGCAACTGGGCCGGCAGGTAATCGTTGCCTGGGCCGACCTGGGCATATTCGAGCAGGGCGGCCTGCGGATCGTTGCGCTCTTCAGCGATGCGACCCAGGTTCAGGTGCGCCGAATCCACATGACTCTCACGTTGGATCAGCTCTTCCAGATAGCCCTTGGCTTCATCCCAGGCCTTGGCTTCCAGGCACACCAGTGCCAAGGAATAACGCAATTCGTCATCGTCCGGGTACTGCTGGACCAGATTGGCGAACTGCACTTTGGCGTCCGCCATACGATCCTGCTCCACCAGCATGCGCGCGTAAGTCAGGCGCAGGCGCTTGTCTTCCGGATAGCGCTTGATGCTTTTTTCCAGCAGTGGAATCGCTTCCTTGCCGCGATTGAGGTTCTGCAGTAAGCGCGCACGCAGCAGGATCGGCGCGATTTCACCGTCTTCCGGCGGGTTCTGTTCCAGCAGCTTCAGGGCGGCTTCGGCTTCATCATCCTGTTGCAGCAGCAAGGCCTTGCCGAAAATCAGCTGGCTGTTCTTCGGATGCTTTTGCAGCAGGCGGTCGAAACTTTTCATCAGACCATTGCGCGTGTCCTGATCAGTGTCGGCGGCCGACAGTGCGAGGAAGTCGAAGTGCGTGTCGCCCTGGCCCTGGAGGACTTTTTCCATATAGACCATGGAGTCGTCGTAGCGCCCGGCGCGCGCCAACTGGACAGCAGCGGCTCGTTGCGCTTCGAGGTCATCCGGCGCGTTTTTCGCCCAGATCAGCGAAGTGTCCAGCGCCGCCTGGTCGGCCCCGAGGTACTCGGCGATGCGAAACGCCCGTTCGGAAATCCCCGGGTCCTGGGTGTTGATGGCCTGGGTCACGTAGTTATCCAGCGCAATATCGAAGCGATTGCGCTGCCCGGCCAGTTCAGCGCTGAGCAGGCTGAACACCGTTTCTTCACTGAACGAGGAGTAGACCTTGGGCTTTTCAGGGGCGGGGGCGGTGTCTTCAGCCGGTGGCGTATCGCCCGGCGACACGGGTGCCATGGCCTGGCAGCCGCTGAGGAAGACAAAAGCTAGGAGCAACGCGGAGGATCTATTCATATAGGAAGAGGACGACTAACCTGCGGTCGGATCATCATGACACAAGCCTTCGGCCAAACATAACCGAGTCTCAGTGGGCGCCTTTATAGGCACAAGCTACTAGGACAATAGACGACGGTGGTTGTTCTGGATCTTTCGAAGTAGGACAATTGCCGGCTTCCCGACCTCATCAGCGATATTGAATGGCCTTCCTCGCACTCGGTATTAACCACAAGACTGCCTCTGTAGACGTGCGCGAGCGCGTGGCGTTTACGCCGGAGCAGTTGGTTGAGGCCTTGCAGCAGCTCTGCCGGCTCACCGACAGCCGCGAAGCTGCAATCCTTTCGACCTGCAATCGCAGCGAGCTTTACATAGAGCAGGAGCATCTGTCGGCGGATGGGGTGCTGCGCTGGCTTGCCGATTATCACCATTTAAGCCTCGACGACCTGCGCGCCAGCGCATACGTGCATGAAGAGGATGCGGCTGTTCGTCACATGATGCGCGTCGCCTCCGGGCTCGATTCGCTGGTGCTGGGCGAACCGCAGATTCTCGGCCAGATGAAGTCCGCCTATGCCGTCGCGCGCGAGGCCGGCACGGTCGGCCCACTGCTGGGGCGTCTGTTCCAGGCCACGTTCAATTCCGCCAAGCAGGTACGCACCGATACGGCCATCGGCGAAAACCCAGTGTCCGTCGCCTTTGCGGCCGTCAGCCTGGCCAAACAGATTTTCAGCGACTTGCAGCGCAGCCAGGCCCTGCTGATCGGCGCCGGCGAGACCATCACGCTGGTCGCCCGCCATCTGCACGAACTCGGTGTGCAGCGCATCGTTGTCGCCAACCGCACTCTTGAGCGCGCCAGCAGCCTGGCCGAGCAGTTCGGCGCCCACGCCGTGTTGCTGTCCGAGATTCCAGCCGAACTGGTGCGCAGTGATATCGTGATCAGCTCCACCGCCAGCCAATTGCCGATCCTGGGCAAGGGCGCGGTGGAAAGTGCGCTGAAGCTGCGCAAGCACAAGCCGATTTTTATGGTGGATATTGCCGTTCCCCGGGATATCGAACCCGAAGTCGGCGAGTTGGACGACGTTTACCTCTATAGCGTCGACGATCTGCACGAAGTGGTCGCCGAAAACCTCAAGAGTCGTCAGGGCGCTGCCCAGGCCGCCGAGGAGATGGTCAGCGTCGGCGCCGAAGATTTCATGGTGCGCCTGCGTGAACTGGCGGCAGTGGACGTGCTCAAGGCCTATCGTCAACAGGGCGAACGCCTGCGCGATGAGGAATTGATCAAGGCCCAGCGTCTGCTCGCCAACGGCAGCGGCGCCGACGAAGTGCTGATGCAACTGGCCCGTGGCCTGACCAACAAGCTGCTCCATGCGCCCAGCGTACAGCTTAAAAAATTGACTGCCGAAGGCCGCCTCGATGCGTTGGCCATGGCTCAGGAACTCTTTGCCCTCGGTGAGGGCGCGTCAGACAGCTCTTCGGATAAAAAACCGCAATGAAAGCCTCACTGCTCAATAAACTGGACGTGCTCCAGGACCGTTTCGAAGAACTGACCGCCTTGCTTGGCGATGGCGAAGTCATTTCCGATCAGACCAAATTCCGCGCCTATTCCAAGGAATACGCCGAAGTTGAGCCTGTGGTCGCCACTTACAAAAATTTGCTGAAAGTGCAGGCCGACCTCGAAGGCGCCCAGGCGCTGCTCAAGGATAACGACCCGGACATGCGCGAAATGGCCGTGGAAGAAGTCCGCGAGGCCAAGGAAAAGCTGGCTGAGCTGGAAGGCGACCTGCAACGCATGCTGCTGCCCAGGGACCCCAACGACGGGCGCAACGTATTTCTCGAAATCCGTGCCGGCACCGGTGGCGACGAAGCGGCCATTTTCTCCGGCGACCTGTTCCGCATGTACTCGCGCTACGCCGAGCGGCGCGGCTGGCGTGTCGAGATCCTGTCGGAAAACGAAGGTGAGCACGGGGGCTATAAAGAAGTCATCGCGCGGGTCGAGGGCGACAACGTCTACGGCAAGCTCAAGTTCGAGTCCGGCGCGCACCGGGTACAGCGAGTGCCGGCGACCGAGTCCCAAGGCCGTATCCACACCTCGGCCTGCACCGTGGCGGTGTTGCCCGAGCCGGACGAGCAGGAAACCATCGAGATCAACCCGGCGGATCTGCGCGTCGACACCTACCGCTCCTCGGGCGCCGGTGGTCAGCACGTGAACAAGACCGACTCGGCGATTCGCATCACCCACTTGCCGTCCGGCATCGTGGTGGAATGCCAGGAAGAACGTTCCCAGCACAAGAATCGTGCGCGGGCCATGTCCTGGCTGTCAGCCAAGCTCAACGATCAGCAGACCAGCGCCGCCGCCAACGCCATTGCCAGCGAGCGCAAGCTGCTGGTGGGGTCGGGCGATCGCTCCGAGCGTATCCGCACCTACAACTTTGCCCAGGGCCGTGTCACCGATCATCGGGTCAACCTGACCCTTTATTCCCTCGACGAGATTCTCGCTGGCGGTGTGGATGCGGTGATCGAGCCGTTGCTGGCCGAATACCAGGCCGATCAACTCGCCGCCATTGGTGAATAAATGACCATCATCGCCAGCCTGCTGCGCGCCGCCGACCTGCCGGACTCGCCCACTGCACGTCTGGATGTGGAGCTGCTGCTGGCGGCTGCGCTGGGCAAGTCGCGCAGCTACCTGCACACCTGGCCGGAAAAAATCGTCAGCAGCGAAGCGGCGCTCACGTTTGGCGGTTACCTGCAACGGCGCCGAGCCGGTGAACCGGTGGCCTATATCCTCGGCCAGCAGGGGTTCTGGAAACTGGACCTGGAAGTGGCGCCGCACACGCTGATTCCGCGCCCGGACACCGAACTGCTGGTGGAGGCCGCGCTGGAATTGCTGCCGGCCACGCCCGCCACGGTGCTCGACCTGGGCACCGGCAGCGGTGCCATCGCCCTGGCCCTGGCCAGCGAGCGCCCGGCCTGGCAGGTGACCGCCGTTGATCGCGTGCTGGAGGCCGTGGCCCTGGCCGAGCGCAATCGCCAGCGCCTGCACCTCGGCAATGCCACGGTGCTGAGCAGCCATTGGTTCAGCGCCCTGGACGGTCATACATTTGATCTGATCATCAGCAACCCGCCCTACATTGCCGACAACGACCCGCATCTGGTGGCGGGCGATGTGCGTTTCGAGCCGGCCAGCGCGCTGGTGGCGGGCCGCGATGGCCTGGACGATCTGCGCCTGATCACTCAGCAGGCCGGGGCTTACCTGAATGCCGGTGGCTGGCTCTTGCTCGAACACGGTTACGACCAGGCGCAGGCCGTGCGCGATCTGCTGCTGAGCCAGGGGTTCGAAGGCGTGCACAGCCGCATCGACCTGGGTGGTCACGAGCGCATCAGCCTGGGACAACGGCCGTGCTGACCGATCAGGAGCTGTTGCGCTACAGCCGGCAGATTATGTTGCAGCATGTCGACATCGAGGGCCAGTTGCGCCTGAAAAACGCTCGCGCATTGATCGTCGGCCTGGGGGGGCTGGGCGCACCCGTTGCACTTTATCTTGCCGCAGCCGGTGTGGGCGAACTGCACCTGGCCGACTTCGATACGGTCGACCTGACCAACCTGCAACGCCAGATCATTCACGATACCGACAGCGTCGGGCAGACCAAGGTCGACTCGGCCGTGCGTCGTCTGACCGCCATCAACCCTGACGTCAGACTGGTCACCCACCGCAGCGCGCTGGATGCCGACTCCCTGGCCGCTGCCGTGGCGGCGGTGGACGTGGTGCTCGATTGCAGCGACAACTTTGCCACCCGCGAAGCGGTCAATGCGGCCTGCGTGGCCGCCGCCAGGCCACTGGTGAGCGGCGCAGCGATTCGTCTGGAAGGGCAATTGTCGGTATTCGACCCGCGCCGCGCCGACAGCCCCTGTTATCACTGTTTATACGGGCATGGCAGCGATACCGAACTCACCTGCAGCGAAGCCGGAGTGCTCGGCCCGCTGGTGGGGCTGGTCGGCAGCCTGCAAGCTCTGGAGGCGCTGAAACTGCTGGCCGGATTTGGTGAGCCGCTGGTGGGCCGTTTGCTGCTGATCGATGCCTTGACCACGCGTTTTCGCGAGTTGCGCGTCAAGCGCGACCCTGGTTGCGGCGTGTGCGGGGCGCCGCATGCTTAAGGACGCGCCGATCGGCGTGTTCGATTCCGGCGTCGGCGGTCTGTCGGTGCTGGACGAAATTCAACAGTTGCTGCCCCACGAGTCGCTGCTGTACGTGGCCGACTGTGGACATATTCCTTACGGCGAGAAAACCCCCGCGTTCATTCTCGAACGCTCGCGGCGGGTGGCTGAGTTTTTCCGCAGTCAAGGTGCCAAGGCGTTCGTGATTGCCTGCAACACCGCGACGGTGGCTGCGGTGGCCGACCTGCGTCAGGACTTCCCGGACTGGCCGCTGGTGGGCATGGAGCCCGCCGTCAAGCCCGCCGCCGCCGCCACCCGCAGTGGCGTAGTCGGGGTGCTCGCCACCACCGGCACCCTGCAAAGCGCCAAATTCGCCGCTTTGCTTGACCGTTTCGCCACCGACGTGCGAGTGGTCACCCAGCCGTGCCCGGGCCTGGTGGAGCTGATTGAAACCGGCGACCTGGCGAGCCCGGCACTGCGCCAGCTGTTGCAGGGTTACGTCGAGCCGCTGCTCAGTGCCGGCTGCGACACCATTATCCTCGGCTGCACGCATTATCCCTTCCTCAAGCCGCTGCTGGCGCAGATGTTGCCGCCCAGCATCATCCTCATCGATACCGGTGCCGCCGTGGCCCGCCAGCTCAAGCGGTTACTGGGCGAACGTGACCTTTTGGCCACCGGTAATCCGCGTCCAGCCCAGTTCTGGACCAGTGGTGATCTGTGTCACCTGAGAAATATCCTACCGACACTATGGAAATATCCGAGCGTTGTGCGAATATTTGGCGCGTGAAAAATTCGTGAAATAGGTCATTATCAGCTGGAACTTCCGTCTATGTGCCAGCTTCTATAGCGAGATAGCCTGTACAACACTTTATAACTTCGTTTGGAAAGGATGTTTCTTATGAAGCGCTTGTTCTGTTTGGCCGCGATTGTGGCCGCTGTGGTAGGACACTCTGTTTCGGCCAATGCTGCTGGCCTGGAGTTCGGGGTGGGGGGGACGAGCGATTCAACCATGACCTATCGGCTTGGCTTGACCTCCGATTGGGACAAGAGCTGGTGGCAGAGCGATGTGGGCCGCCTGA
The DNA here is from genome assembly GCF_000336465.1 of Pseudomonas poae RE*1-1-14. NCBI lineage: Bacteria > Pseudomonadati > Pseudomonadota > Gammaproteobacteria > Pseudomonadales > Pseudomonadaceae > Pseudomonas > Pseudomonas poae. Next base: position 119,028 of record NC_020209.1, read on the forward strand.
CCGGCTACTGGAGCGGCGCCTACACCTACTGGGACGGCGACAAGACTGCAGGCGCCAGCAGCCTGTCGTTCTCGCCGGTGTTTGTGTATGAGTTTGCCGGGCAGACGGTCAAGCCTTACATCGAAGCGGGCATCGGCCTGGCGGTGTTCTCGCGCACACAGCTGGAAGACAACAATATTGGTCAGGCCTTCCAGTTCGAAGACCGCATCGGCTTTGGTCTGCGCTTTGCCGGCGGGCATGAAGTGGGCATTCGTGCCACGCACTATTCCAATGCCGGCATGAGCAGCAACAACGATGGGGTGGAAAGCTACGCGGTGCACTACACCTTGCCGCTGTAATCACCACCTCTTGCAGGAGCGAGCAAGCTCGCTCCTGCAAAGCAGGTCAGCAGGCTCAGCGATACGCCGTCGCAATTCCCTGGCGCTCTTCAAGGCACTCCGGTGCACCCATCTCGAATTCCCGGCAAATCAGCGGGCGTCGCTCGTAGATCGTGCACATCATCGTGTCCCGGTCCAGCGCCGCACACCAGCCGTCATCCAGACGCAGCATCACTTCGCCGCCCCAGTCATCGGTATCGATATAGCGCTCCGGCACGCCGGTGTCGGTGATCAGCAGCACTTCCAGCTGGCAGCAGCAGGCCGCGCACGTCGAGCAGGTGACGGCGGGTTCGTTGAGCTGAATGTGGGGGATGGTGGTCATGGGGCGCAGCTTCCAGCTTTAAGCGACGAGCTGCAAGTAGAAGCCGACCGGCTTCATCTTTTACTTGCCGCTTGAAACTTGTCGCTGGTGGCTGCTGCGGTCAGCAGCGTGAACACAAACGCCCACAGCACCGCCAACCCGGCCATCGTCGGGCCCGTGGCGTAACCGAACTGCACGCCGGCCAACTGACTTCCGGCGTAGTAAGACGCGGGCCCGCCCACCGCGCCCAGCAATGCCGCGCGCCACCAGGGCCGTGCGCTCCAGGCCAGGCAATGGTGCAAGGTGGTCGCCAGCAGAGCCCACAGCAACATCAACCAGAATGGAATCAGCGGGCCCGGCTCGTTGAAATGGAAGACCCCAAGGGCGCGCAAAGAGGTGTCCAGCAGCGTGCCCACCAGCGTGACGCTGATGATCAGCACGCCATCCTCGGCCGACGAACTGATCAACAGCAGGTGGATGGCCAGCACCGCCAGCCCCACTAGCAACCACAGGCTGTCGCCGCCCAGCACGCAGGCGAACCAGCCGCACTGGAACAGCGCCGCGTTGGCCAGCGATTTAAGCATCGAAGCGCCCGAGCAAGGGTGGATTGATCGCCGCCGGCTTGGCCAGCAACAGCTGGGCGGTGCCAATGGTGCGCTCCATGAAGCCACCTTCGCAGTAGCATAGATAAAACTCCCACAGACGCAGGAAGTATTCGTCGTAGCCCAATTCTGCAAGACGGCCATGGGCGCGGCGAAAGTTCTCGTGCCACAGGCGCAGGGTTCGCGCGTAGTGCAGGCCGAAATCCTCCATGTGCAGCAGGTTCATGTCGGTGTCGCGGCTGACGATGTGCAACATGTTCTGCACGCTGGGCAGCGCACCACCGGGAAAGATGTAGCGCTGGATGAAATCGACGCTGTTCCTGGCCTGCTCGAAGCGTTGCTCGCGAATGGTAATGGCCTGCAGCAGCATCAGCCCGTCGGGCTTGAGCAGGTGCGCGCATTGCTTGAAGTAGGTCGGCAGGAAGCGGTGGCCCACCGCCTCGATCATCTCGATGGACACCAGCTTGTCGTACTGGCCGGTCAGGTCGCGGTAGTCGCTCAGCAGCAGGGTCACCTGCTCCTGCAAGCCCAGGGCGGCGATGCGCCGTTCGGTGTAGGCGAACTGCTCTTTGGACAGGGTGGTGGTGGTGACCTTGCAGCCGTAATGCTGCGCCGCATACAGCGCCATGCTGCCCCAGCCGGTGCCGATTTCCAGCAGGTGGTCGCCGGGCTTGAGCGACAGTTTCTGGCAGATACGCTCCAGCTTGTTCAGTTGCGCCTGTTCCAGGGTGTCGTCGGCCTTAAGAAATTGCGCCGCCGAGTACATCATGGTCGGGTCGAGAAATTCTTCGAACAGGTCGTTGCCGAGGTCGTAATGGGCTGCGATGTTTTTCTGTGACCCCTTGCGCGTGTTGCGATTGAGCCAGTGCAGGCCCTGGGTGAACGGCCGTGCCATGCGCGCCAGGCCGCCTTCCATCGCGTCGAGCACGTCCAGGTTGCTGACCATCACACGCACGACAGCGGTAAGGTCCGGGCTGGTCCAGTAACCGTGGATAAACGCCTCGCCCGCACCGATCGAACCGTTGGCCGCCACCAGCCCCCATACGGCCGCGTCGAGGATGTGGATCTCCCCTAACAGGTGCGCTTCCCGTGCGCCGAACACGTGCCGTTCGCCGTCCTCGATCAGCACCAACTGGCCGTGGCGCAATTGGCTGAGCTGACGCAGCACGCCCTTGCGCAGCAGCGCACTGGTCATGCCGTTGACGTTCAGGCGGTTGGCCTTGACCGATACATTAGGGGATTTCATGGCGGCGATCCTTGGTATACCCAACTGCAGTGCGAGAGGCGCCATCGGCGGCTCGGTGGGGGAAAATCGGTGTGCGTTTGAGCAACAGGCGCACGGCCTGCCAGTAAATGGCCAGGCAGGTCTTGGCGGTCATCCAGGGGAAGCGCCGCAGGTAACGGTGCAGGCTGGCGCGGGTGAGCGGCTCTTTTTGCAGGCTCAGCGTGGCGTCGAAGACTTTGAGTTCGCCTTGCCAGTCGGCCATGTGCACACCCAACCGGTCGGCGGGCGGGCTGAAGCTCATGCGGTATTCCAGGTCGGGCGGCAAAAACGGCGACACATGGAACGCCTTGGCCACGGCGAAGTGCTGATGTTCGCCTGCGCCGAGGGCCAGTGCCGGCAGCACATAGTGATATCGCTCGCGCCAGGGCGTGTTGGTGACTTCACACAAAATCGCGGCCAACTCGCCGCGGGCCTCATAGCAGTAAAAGAAACTTACCGGGTTGAAGGCCAGCCCCCAGCTGCGGGCCTGGGTCAGCAGGCAGATGGCGCCCTCGGGCGTGCGCCCCAGGGCCTTGCTGACCTCAAGGCGCACGGCATCGGTGAGGCTCATGCCGTGGCGGGTCAAGGTGCGCAGGTAGTCCTGCTGGCGAAAGCCGAACGGCGCAAGGCGCTGGGTGCCCGCCAGGGGGGAGAGCGCGAGCACCTGCTCCTGTTCGCTTAAATCCAGGTACAGCAGGCCGATGCGGTAGCGAAAGGCGTGAGCCTTGGGCGCAAACCGGCGATGGGCGATCCAGCCGCTGTACAGGGCGCTGTTCACAGGGTTTCCCCGAAAGCCTGGGCCACGCGTAGCGCGCTGACTACGCCGTCTTCATGAAACCCGTTAGCCCAGTAGGCGCCGCAGTAAAAGGTGTTGCGCGCGCCGTTCAACTCTTCCCAGCGTGCCTGGGCGGCCACCGCCGCCAGGCTGTATTGCGGATGGGCATAGGTGAAGCGCGCCAGAATTTTGAGCGGATCGATCATTGGCGTCTGGTTGAGACTGACGCAAAACGTGGTGGCGCTGTCGATGCCTTGCAGGATGTTCATGTCGTAGGTGACGGCGGCCTGTGTGTCGAGGCTGTCGGTGAGGCGGTAATTCCAGCTGGCCCAGGCCAGTTTGCGCGCCGGCAGCAGGCGGGTGTCGGTGTGCAGCACCACGTCATTGTCGGCGTAGGGCATGGCACCGAGGATGGCTTGCTCGGCCTCGCTCGGGTCAGCTAGCAGCGCCAGGGCCTGGTCGCTGTGGCAGGCGAACACCACGCGGTCGAACGTCTCGCTGCCGGCGGCGCTGTGGATCACCACGCCGTCAGTGCTGCGCTCAACCTTGTGCACAGGGCAATCAAGACGGATTTTTTCGCGGAAACTGCGGGTCAGCGGTTCGATATACGCGCTGGAGCCCCCTTCGATCACGCACCATTGCGGGCGATTGTTCACCGACAGCAGGCCGTGGTTCTTGAAGAAGCGCACAAAGAACTGCAGGGGGAAACCGAGCATGTCCGCCAGAGACATCGACCAGATCGCCGCGCCCATCGGCACGATGTAATGGCGGATGAATCGCGGGCCGTAGCCACCGGCTTCCAGGTAGTCGCCCAGCGTCATGTCTGCACGGATGCGTTGCTGTTCAAGGTCCAGCGGCGCCTGGCGGTTGAAACGCAGAATATCGCGCAACATGCCCCAGAACCCCGGCGAGAGAATATTGCGGCGCTGGGCGAACAGGCTGTTGAGGTTATTGCCGTTGTATTCAAAGCCACTGCGCTGGTCGCTTACCGAAAAGCTCATCTCGGTGGGTTTGAACGTCACGCCGATCTGCCCCAGCAGGCGGATGAAATTGGGGTAGGTCCAGTCGTTGAACACGATAAAACCGGTATCCACCGCATAAGGCTTGCCGTCGACCGTCACGTTGGCCGTATGGGTATGCCCGCCGATGCAGGTATTGGCTTCAAACACGCTGATATCGTGGCGACGACTGAGCATATAGGCACTGGTCAGGCCGGCAATGCCGCTGCCGATGATGGCGATCTTCACAGGTCGTCCTTTTGCGGCGGCGGGCTGCGCAGCATGCGCTTGCCGATGATCAGTTGCGCCCGGCTCGGCAGTTTCGACAGCGGCCACAGGGTGGCGATGAACATCGCCGGGAACGCGATCTCCAGCGGGCGTTTGTCCAGCTTGGCGAAGATGTGCCGCGCCGCTTTGTCAGCCGGCCAGCTCAAAGGCATCGGGAAATCGTTGCGCTCGGTCAGCGGAGTATCGACGAATCCGGGGCTGATCACGGTGACGTCGATATTCTCCGGCGACAGGCTGATGCGCAGGGATTCGAACAGGTAACGCAAACCCGCCTTCGACGCGCCATAGGCTTCGGCCCGTGGCATCGGCAGGTAGGTCACGGCGCTGGCCACGCCCACCAGGTGTGGCGCGCGGCCGGCGCGCAACAGCGGCAGAGCGGCTTCGATGCAGTAGCTGCTGGCCAACAGATTGGTGCGCACCACGTGTTCGACGATGGACGAGTCAAACTGGCGCGCATCCACGTATTCGCAGGTACCCGCGTTGAGGATCACGGTGTCCAGCGCGCCCCAGGCTTCGCCGATCCGTTCGCCGATCTCGCGCACGGTCTGGCTGTTGGTCAGGTCGCCAGCCACCACCAGCACCTGGCCGGGATAGCGTTGGGCAAGTGCATCCAGCGGGCCTTGTGAGCGCGAGCTGAGGGCCACGTGGGCACCGCTGTCGAGCAGCTCCAGGGCCAGGGCGGCACCAATCCCACTGCTGGCGCCAGTCAACCAGTAACGGCGGGGCGAGTTCAGGCTCATGCGATTCTCCTTTTCAGCCAGCTTATGACTCGGCCGAATACCGGCAGGTGTTCATAGAGCATGGCGCCGGCATCGAAATAATCGCGATGGCGGTACACCTTGTTATCGCGCCACATCAGGTGCGAGCAGCCTTCCACTCGGACCACCTTGCCGCCGTTGAGGCGCGGGTGGCAAAAACTCATTTTCCAGCGCAGGTAGCCTTCGCCTTCGGCCACCTCGTCGAAGCCCTGATAGTCGAAGCGTAACTGGCTGATATGGCTGTACAGCTCGCTGAAGTAGCGGCGCAGTTCAGGCAGGCCATGGACCTGATGCAGCGGGTCGGCGAAGGCGATGTCCTGGCTGTAGAGGCTGTCGAGCAGGTGCAGGTTGTGCTTGTCGAGCGTGGCGAAAGCCTGGGCGAAGCGGCGCAGAAAGTCACTCATGCTCGGCCACCGCTTGACGGGACGGCAGGCTGCGGAAGGCGGCGAGGGCGCGCTCACGGGATTTTTTCAGGTCGACGATCGAGCGCGGGTAATCCGCCACGCCGAACAGTCCGCCTGCGGCCTCGGGGTTGTGCACTTCCTTTTTATTAAGCGCCGCCAGTTGCGGCAGCCAGTGCTTGATGAACACACCCTCGCCGTCGAATTTTTCCGACTGGCTCAATGGGCTGAAAATGCGGAAATACGGCGCCGAATCAGTACCGGTGGAGGAACTCCACTGCCAGCCGCCGTTGTTGGCGGCGAGGTCGCCGTCGATCAGGTGGCGCATGAAAAAACGCTCGCCCTCGCGCCAGTCGATCAGCAGGTTCTTGGTCAGGAACATCGCCACCACCATGCGCAGGCGGTTGTGCATCCAGCCGGTCTCCAGCAACTGGCGCATCGCCGCGTCGATGATCGGCAGGCCGGTGCGCGCTTCCTGCCAGGCCGCCAGGTCCTTGGGGGCGTGGCGCCAGGCGACGGCTTCGGTCTCGGGCCGGAACGCGCGGTGGCGCGACACCCGTGGATAGCCGACCAGGATGTGCTTGTAGAACTCGCGCCACAGCAATTCGTTGATCCAGGTGACGGCGCCAACGTTGCCCGTCTCGAACTCGCCACTGTTGCTCTGCAACGCCGCGTGCAGGCACTGGCGCGGCGAAACCACGCCGGCGGCAAGGTAGGCAGAGAGCTGGCTGGTGCCCGGTTTGGCCGGGTAGTCGCGCTCGTCCTTGTAATAGCCGATCTGTTGGTCGGCGAAGGTGTCGAGGCGGCGTCGGGCTTCGTCTTCGCCGGCCGGCCAGAGAGCGCGCAGGCTGTCGCTGGGCGCTTCGAAACCGGGCACGCTGGACGGAATCGGGTCGCTGTCGAGCGGCAGCTTTTGCTGGGCTTTTGGCGTTGCCACCAGGCGCGGCAGGGCGCTGTGCAGGCGGCTGTAGCACACCTTGCGAAACTGGCTGAAGACCTGGAAGTAGGTACCGGTCTTGGTCAGCACGCTGCCGGGTTGGAAAAACAGTTGGTCGAGGTAGCTGTGGAACGTCACCCCGCAGGCTTCCAGCGCCTGGGCCACGGCCTGGTCGCGGCGGCTCTCATGGATGCCGTATTCCTCGTTGACGTGCACCGAGGCCACCGCCAATTCCTGGCACAGCTTACTCAGCACGGCGGGAGCCTGGTCCCAGGTCGGCGCCGTGCGGATCAGCAAAGGAATATTGAGCGTGCCCAGCGCCTGGCGCAGGTGCTGCAGGTTGCGCAGCCAAAAGTCGACCTTGCACGCGGCATCGTCGTGGGCGAGCCATTGCTCGGGCGTGATCAGGTACACGGCGGCCATCGGGCCGCGCTGGCTCGCGGCGGCCAGGGCGGTGTTGTCGTGCAGGCGCAGGTCGGTGCGCAGCCAGATCAAATGCATTTAGACAATTCCACGCTCAATCAGTATCTGATGGGCCGCCAGCGGGTCTTCGGCGACGAACAGGTCAGGGATGTCCTGGGTTAGTACGGCCAATTCGGCGTGGTGGATGCACACCGTTGGTCCGGCGATCACAATCGGGCAACTGACGCCGCCCAACAGTTTGGCCAATGCCGGCACGTTCAGGGCCTTGCTCGAATACAGCAGCACGGCGCGCGGTTGCAGGTGTTCCACCGCCAGGGCCAGTTCGCCGGCGGGCAGCGGCCAGTCGAAGACTTCCACCGGGCAGTCGGCGCTGCTGGCCAGCCACGCGCTGAGCCACAGGTGCGGCTCCAGGGGCAGGTCCGAGTGGTTGACCAGCAGCAGCGGCGGACCCTTCAGTTGGCGGTTGGTGTGGTAAATACGCGCGCCGAACTTGCTGCGCAGCCAGGACAGAAAAAATACCCGCTCCATTTGCGCGCCGAACTGGCCCTGCCAGCGTTGCTCCAGCGCCTGCAGCAGCGGCAACAGTAATTGCGCACAGAGCGTGCGCGGCGGGTACAGCGCCATGGCCTGGTTGAAGGCGTCGTCGACCCGGCGCTCGGCCAGCTCGCTGATGGCCGTCAGCAGGTTCTGGTGCAGCGCGTGCCATTCGTTTTCCACGGCGTCCGGCCCGGCCTGCGCCGAGTCGATCAGGTTTTTCACCTGGCTGACCGGAACGCCTCGGTTGAGCCACGTAAGGATGGCGTGGATGCGTTGTACGTGAATATCGCTGAACAGCCGGTGCCCCTTGGGCGTGCGTTGCGGCACGATCAAGCCGTAGCGGCGCTCCCAGGCCCGCAGGGTGACCGCGTTGACGCCGGTCTGGCGCGCCACTTCGCGAATCGGCAGCCAGCCGTCTTCAAGGGCTTGAGCGATGTCATCGGATTCGTCTAGCAGGGCAGCTTTCATGGGTTAGATCGCATTTCGCAGGCTGAGGTTTTCCGGGTGCGGCTGCAGGTATGCCTGCTGAGCGATGTAGCGATCCGGGTGTTGGCGGAAATGGTGCTTGAGTAGGGTCAGCGGCACCACCAACGGCACGATGCCGTGGCGGTATTGATCGATGACGGTCTGCATTTCCTGCTTGTCGTCGCTGCTGATGGCCTGCTTGAGGTAGCCACTGATGTGCTGCAGCACATTGGTGTGGGTGCCACGGGTAGCGCACTTTTTCAGGCCGGTCATCAGGTCGCTGAAATAACAGTCGGCCAACGCCGGGAGGTCATCGCCCTTGCTCATGCTGCCCAGCAGGTTGCCCAGGCTTTTGTAGTGCACCGGGCTGTGGGCCATCAGTAAATATTTGTAGCGCGCATGGAAGGACAGCAGACGGTGACGGGTCAGGCCTTCGGCCAGCAGTTGTTGCCAGCTGGCGTAGACGAACACGCGGGTGAGGAAATTTTCCCGCAGCACCGGGTCGTTCAGCCGGCCGTCTTCTTCCACCGGCAGGTTGGGGTGGCGCGCGCAGAATGCCTGGGCGTAGATGCCGCGCCCGCCGCCGTCGACCGGGGCGCCGTTGTCGCGATAGACCTTGACCCGTTCCAGGCCACAGGACGGCGATTTCTGCATGAAAATGTAGCCGCACAGGTCTGTGTGTTCACGGGCCATCTGTTGGCCGTACTCATCGAGTGGCTGGGTGACGTCCAGCTCGCGGTGCACGGTGCCCACCGCCTGCGGATTGGCGGCATCGCCCACCAGGCGGATGGCTTCACGCGGGATACCCAGGCCGATGGCGACTTCAGGGCAGAGCGGCACGAACTCAAAATAGTCGGCCAGCGTCTCGCTGCACAGCTGGGATTGTTTGTGTCCGCCATTGAAGCGCACATTTTCGCCCAGCAAGCAGGCGCTGATGCCAATCCTGGGTTTTGCGGTGCTGGGCATGGACAAACCTCGGCAAAAAAATCCTGTACAGGTCTCAGGCTCTGTACAACTAATCTCATCATAGGTTTGATGCTGTACAAGTCAATTATTTTGTACAGCTTTTTTTGCGCGAGAGCTATTTCCAGCCCATGGTCCAATGATCGGCGTTTTGCAGGGTTTGCCAGGGCAGGCGTTGGGTGCGCCGAGTCATCACCGCCTGCAGTTCGATTTCCAGAACAGTGTTTTCCTCGTCACGAAACAGCTCGGTGACGAGGAAATGCTTTTCCTTGTTCTTCGGCGCGGTCGCGGTCCATTTCGACAGCAGCAGCTTGGCCGGATTGATGCGGTTCATTGCAGATGCTCGATCAGGCGTCGCGCCGCTTCCTGGCCGCTGAGCCAGGCGCCTTCGACACGGCCGGACAGGCACCAGTCACCACACACGAACAGGCCCAGGTCGGCGTCGGCCAGCACACCGAACTCGTGGCTGCTGGACGGCCGGGCGTAGAGCCAGCGGTGTGCCAGGCTGAACGACGGCGCCGGCATGGTGCAGTGCAGCAACTCGGCAAAGGCGCCGTGCAGGTGTTCGATCACGGCTTCCCTGGACAGGTCCAGGTGCGCCTTGCTCCAGGCGCTGGTGGCGTGCAGTACCCAGGTGTCGAGGGGAGTGTCGCGCCCGGGCTTGCTGCGGTTGCGCGCGAGCCAGTCGAGCGGGCTGTCCTGCACGAAGCAGCCTTGCATCGGCGTGTCCAGAGGCTTGTCGAACGCCAGGGCGATGGCCCAGGTGGGGTCCATTTTCACACCGGCGGCGGCACTTACCAGCTTGGGCGCGGCCGCCAGCAGCGCAGTGGCCTGGGGCGCGGGCGTGGCGATGATCACATGGCTGAACGGGCCATGGTTGCCGCCGTCGGCGTCCAGCAGGTTCCAGTGTTGTTCGCCCTGGAACACGTCGGTGATGCGGCAGCCGAAGGTCACCGGCAGGTCGTCGAGCAGTGCGCGGGTAATCGCACTCATGCGCGGCGTACCGACCCAGCGGATCTGCTCGTCGGGGGAGGGCGTGAGTTGGCCGGACTTGAAGTTGTACAGCTGCGGCTTCCACTGCTCCGCCCAGCCGTTGCTCTGCCAGCGCTGCACTTCGTTGACGAAGCGACGGTCGCGGGCGGTGAAGTACTGCGCGCCCATGTCCAGCGCGCCGGCATCGCTGCGCTTGCTGGACATGCGGCCGCCGCTGCCGCGGCTTTTATCGAAAAGGTGTACGACCTGCCCCGCGTCGCGTAACGCTTGGGCAGCGGACAGACCGGCGATGCCGGTGCCGATGATTGCGATGGGAACACTCATGGGAGGCCTCGTTTTACCGTTGGGTACAGCCTACGCCGACACCAATAGCTGTACAATCTCGTTTTTTGGTATAAGTTTTGGCGTGCCTGATTGTGTGGCGTGACCTATGGTTAACGTCGGTGACTTAACCAACGTTACGTCCGAATTCAACATTGTTCCTATTAGTAAAATAGACCAGTGACGGGCGGCGAACGTTACATGAGGAAGAACCCATGCATATTTTGCTGACCGGCGGTACAGGTTTGATCGGCCGCCAACTGTGTCGCCACTGGCTTGCCCAGGGCCATCGCCTGACCGTCTTGAGCCGCCAGCCGGAAACAGTGGCCAGGCTGTGTGGCACGCAGGTATTGGGCGTTGGCCGTTTGCAGGATGTGATTGGCGAGGTGGACGCGGTGGTCAATCTCGCCGGCGCGCCGATCGCCGACCGCCCGTGGACGCACAAGCGCAAGGCGCTGCTGTGGAGCAGTCGTATCAGCCTTACCGAAAGCCTGCTGGCGTGGATCGAAGGCCTGGCGCAGAAACCGGCGTTGTTGATTTCCGGTTCGGCGGTGGGCTGGTACGGCGATGGCGGCGAGCGCGAGTTGACCGAAGCCAGCGGCCCGGTGCAGGACGATTTCCCCAGCCAGCTGTGCATCGCCTGGGAAGAAACCGCTCAACGCGCCGAAGCCCTCGGGGTGCGCGTGGTGCTGGTGCGCACCGGTCTGGTACTGGCGGCCGAAGGCGGCTTTCTGGCGCGCCTGCTGCTGCCGTTCAAACTGGCGCTGGGCGGGCCTATCGGCAATGGTCGGCAGTGGATGCCGTGGGTGCACATCAAGGACCAAATCGCCCTGATTGATTTTCTTCTGCACAAGGAAGGCGCCAGCGGTCCCTATAATGCCTGCGCGCCACACCCGGTGCGTAATCGCGAGTTCGCCAAGACCCTGGGCCAGGTGCTGCATCGCCCGGCCTTCATGCCGATGCCGGCGTTTGCATTGAAGGTGGGGTTGGGCGAGTTGTCCGGGTTGCTGCTGGGCGGGCAGAAGGCCGTGCCCGAACGGCTGCTGGCGGCCGGTTTCACTTTTCAGTTCACGCAGTTGCATGCGGCTCTGGACGATTTGTCCAGCCGCCTTTAAGCCATAGGAAGTTGCATGACGGATCACGCGTTGTTACTGGTCAACCTGGGTTCTCCCGCGTCCACTTCGGTGGCCGATGTGCGCAGCTACCTCAACCAGTTTTTGATGGACCCTTATGTGATCGACGTGCCGTGGCCGGTGCGGCGCCTGCTGGTGTCGCTGATCCTGATCAAGCGCCCCGAGCAGTCGGCACATGCCTACGCGTCCATCTGGTGGGAAGAGGGCTCGCCCCTGGTGGTGCTCAGCCGTCGCCTGCAAGAGCAGATGACCCGGCAGTGGACCCAGGGCCCGGTCGAACTGGCGATGCGCTACGGGGAGCCCTCACTGGAAACCACCCTCACGCGTCTGGCCGCGCAGGGTATCCAAAAGGTGACCCTCGCGCCGTTGTATCCGCAGTTTGCCGACAGCACGGTCACCACGGTGATTGAAGAAGCCTGGCGCGTGATACGTGAGAAGAGGCTGAAGGTGCAGTTGTCGATCTTGCAGCCGTTCTACGATCAGCCGGAATACCTCGACGCCCTGGCGCAGAGCGCGCGGGCGTATGTGGAGCAGGATTACGATCACTTGTTGCTCAGTTTTCACGGGCTGCCCGAGCGCCACCTGACCAAGCTCGACCCTACCGGCCAGCATTGCTTCAAGGATGCCGACTGTTGCAGGAATGCTTCGCCGGCGGTGCTCGCCACCTGTTATCGCGCGCAGTGCTTCAGCGTTGCGCGTAACTTTGCCGAGCGGCTGGGGTTGCCGGACGGCAAGTGGTCGGTGGCGTTTCAATCGCGTTTGGGCCGCGCCAAGTGGATCGAACCCTACACCGAGGCGCGCCTTGAAGCGCTGGCCCAGCAGGGTGTGAAAAAGCTGCTGGTGATGTGCCCGGCGTTTGTGGCCGATTGCATCGAGACGCTGGAAGAGATCGGCGATCGCGGGCGTGAGCAGTTTTGCGCAGCGGGGGGCGAGGAATTGGTGCTGGTGCCGTGTCTGAATGACGACCCGCAATGGGCGGCGGCGCTCAACACGCTGTGCGAGCGTGCGCCTGCGTCACTGTAATCGAAACTGGCACAGCTCCAAATGTGGGAGGGGGCTTGCTCCCGATTGCGGAGTGTCAGTCACTGCATCTGGTGACTGATCCACTGCTATCGGGAGCAAGCCCCCTCTTATCAAACACAAAATAACTTTGATTTTAAAACCTGAAGTTTCAGGCAGCCACAGAGGCCCCAGTTTGCTGCGCGACAGCGTTAAGTCGAAGACTTGGCGGAGCCTCCCACATTTTTGTTTGTGTTTACAGGTTGAGGGTCAGGCTGACCGTCAGGTTGCGCGGCTCGCCCGGATTCACCCAGTAGGTGCTGTAGGACCGTTCGTAATACTTTTCATCGAACAGGTTGTTGAGGTTCAAACCCACGGTCACGTTTTTGGTGGCCTTGTAGTGAGCCAGCAAATCCACGGTGTGGTAGGCGGGCAATTCAAATCGGGTGCCCGCCTCGCCGGAGCGATCGCCCACGTAGGTAAACGCCGCGCCCAAGTCTGAACCGCGCAATGCGCCCTCCTGGAATTCATACACCCCCAGCAGACTGCCGCTGTGCTTGGCCACGCCGAGAATGCGGCTGCCGGCAGGAAGGCTGGCTTCGCCCTTGGTCACTTCGGCATCGATGTAGGCGTAGGCGCCGATCACCCGCACGGCGTCGGTCAATTGCCCGCTCACTTGCAGGTCAATGCCCTGGCTGCGGGCCTTGCCGATGGCTCGGTTGGTGTTGGTGGCCGGGTCCAGGCTGAGCACGTTTTCCTTCTCGATATGGAACGCGGCGACGGTGGCGCTGAGGCGGTCTTCGAACAGCTCAGTCTTGATCCCCACTTCATAACCCACGCCTTCTTCCGGCTTGAACGTGTTGCCGCCGGCATCCAGTCCGCTGTTGGGCTTGAATGAGGTGGACGCGTTGGCGAACACCCCGACTTCAGGCGTGAGCTGATACAGCAGGCCGGCCCGCTGGGTGAGCGCATCGTGAGTCTGCTTGCTGGTGACGTTGCGGGTGAAATCGTCGGTGCTCTGCTCGAAATGCTCAACGCGTGCGCCGACCATGCCGCGCAGGCGGTCGGTGAAGATGATCTGGTCCTGCAGGTTCAGCGCGTGGCTTTTGGTCTGCTCGAAAAAGTCGGTGCCGGAGCGCACGCCGTTGGGTTTGGGCTGACCGTAGACGGGGTTGTAGAGGTCGATGGCGTAATTGCTGCCGCCGATGGCGGTCACGCGTTCCTTCTTGCGGTAGTCCTCGTATTCGGTGCCGATCAGCAGTTCATGCTGCCAGCTGCCAATGTCGAACAGGCCGCGCAATTCCAGCTGGGTGATGCTGTCGTGCCAACCCATGGAACGTTCGCGGTAACGACGGTTGAGGGTGTGGCCGTCGGGATTCAACGCGCGGTTTTCCGACGCGTCGCCCCACAGGCTGCCCTGCTTGTAGTGACTGGCCAGGCGCAGTTTCCAGGCGTCGTTGAGGTGGTGTTCGAGGGCGGCCTGGAGGCGATTGTTGTGGTTGTCGATGTCACCATCATTGGGTTCGCCGAGGAAGGTGGAGCGCGAAACGCCGGGGGCGGCGACGATGCCACGGTCGAACGTGGAGCTGTGGCGCACGAATTCGCTTTCGACCAGCAGGCTGGTGTCCGGGTCCAGCTGCCAGCTGAACGAGGGCGCGACGAACACCCGTTTGCTCTCGACGTGGTCGCGGAAGCTGTTGTTGTCCTCCACTGCCAGGTTGACCCGTGACAGCACCTTGCCTTCGGCGTCGAGGGGCGTGTTGACGTCCAGCGCGGTGCGATAGCGGTCCCAGCTGCCGGCGCTGGTTTGCAGGGTGGTGAAGGCTTCGGGCTGCGGCTTTTTGGTGACGATGTTCACTGTGCCGCCGGGGTCACCGCGCCCATAGAGGCTGGCGGCGGGGCCCTTGAGCACTTCGATGCGTTCGATATTGGCCGCATCCGGTGTGCTCGGGTAGCCGCGGTTGGCGCTGAAACCGTCCTGGTAGAATTCTGAGGTGGTGAAGCCGCGCACGCTGTATTCGTAGAGCGTCAGGCCGCCGAAGTTGTTCTGCTTGGACACGCCGCCAGCAAATTCCAGCGCGCGTTCTACGCTGGTGCTGCCCAGGTCCTTGAGCACTGTGGCGGGGATAACGCTGATCGATTGCGGGATGTCGCGCAGGGCCGTGTCGGTTTTTGTCGCGCTGGCCGAGCGGCTGGCGCGGTAGCCGGTGACCGGGCTGGTAGCGGATTCATAGGTGTCACCGGTGACGCTGATGGTGTCCAGTTCTACGGTATTTTCTTCGGCGTAGGCGGGATCGAGCAGCAAACCCAGGGCCAGGCCAGCCAGGGGGGCAAACTTTCGAGACGACATGAGAGAGCGTTCCAAGGACGATATTGAAACAATATAACATGCCAATCGAGCGGGTTTCGCAGCGAAACATAAAGTTACAGGTGCTCGCGAGTGAGCACCTGAGCGGCTTATTCCTCTTCTTTCACCGGCGCAGGCGGCGGGCGCAGGCCGATTTCAGCCATCAGCTTGATTTCCTTGCCATTGCGCATCACTTGGATCGCCACCTTGTCGGTCGGCTTGATCCGCGCGACCTGATTCATCGACTTGCGCCCGTCGCCGGCGGGGGCGCCGTCGATGCTGAGGATCACGTCGCCCAACTGCAGGCCGGCTTTCTGTGCCGGGCCGTCGCGGAAAATCCCGGCGACCACGATCCCCGGGCGCCCGGTAAGGCCGAACGATTCCGCCAGCTCCTTGGTCAACGGCTGCACTTCGATACCCAGCCAGCCGCGAATCACCTGGCCGTGTTCGATGATCGACTTCATCACTTCCATCGCCAGTTTCACCGGGATCGCAAAGCCGATGCCCTGGGAGCCGCCGGACTTGGAGAAAATCGCCGTGTTGATCCCGGTCAGGTTGCCATTGGCGTCCACCAGCGCGCCGCCGGAGTTGCCGGGGTTGATGGCGGCGTCGGTCTGGATGAAATCTTCGTAGCTGTTGAGGCCCAACTGGTTGCGCCCGGTGGCGCTGATGATGCCCATGGTCACGGTCTGGCCGACGCCGAACGGGTTACCGATGGCCAGCGCCACGTCGCCCACACGCAGGCCGTCGGAGCGGCCGAGGGTGATGGCGGGGAGGTTTTTCAAGTCGATCTTCAACACCGCAAGGTCGGTTTCCGGGTCGCTGCCCACTACCCGCGCCAGGGTTTCGCGGCCATCACGCAAGGCCACCACAATCTGGTCGGCGCCGGTGGTCACGTGGTTGTTGGTGAGGATGTAGCCTTCGGGGCTCATGATTACCCCGGAGCCGAGGCTCGACTCCATGCGGCGTTTCTTGGGGCCGTTGTCGCCGAAGTAGCGACGAAATTGCGGGTCTTCAAAGAGCGGATGGGCCGGCTTGTTGATGACCTTGGTGGTGTACAGGTTGACCACCGCCGGGGCGGCGATGACGACCGCGTCGGCGTACGTCACCGGGCCTTGCACCACGGTGGTGGCTTGCGGCGCCTGCTGCAGGTTGACGTCAAGGCTTGGCAGGCCCACCCACTGGGGAAAACGCTGAATGATCAGCGTCGCGATCAGCACGCCAGCCAGTAATGGCCATCCAAAAAAACGCAGTGCCTTGAGCATCAAGTAAGTCCTGACAGGTTGCAGGGGGCGGGGGAGCGCCCATAATGTCGCGCATTATACGAGGCTGTGAGCACCTCGGAACCTGATATTTAGGAGTCTTTTATGGCCGTCCCCCTTACTACCCTCGTCGAGGAAGCGGACCGCTACCTCGCCAGCGCAAAAATTGCCGATTACTGCCCCAATGGTCTGCAGGTGGAAGGGCGCCCGCAGGTGATGCGCATCGTCAGCGGCGTGACCGCCAGCCAGGCGTTGCTGGACGCGGCGGTCGAAGCGCGCGCCGACCTGGTGCTGGTGCATCACGGGTATTTCTGGAAGGGCGAAAACCCGTGCATCACCGGCATGAAGCAGCGCCGCCTGAAAACCCTGCTCCAGCACGACATCAGCTTGCTGGCCTACCACCTGCCGCTGGACCTGCACGCCGATGTCGGCAATAACGTGCAACTGGCGCGTCAGTTGGACATCACGGTTGAAGGCCCGCTGGACCCGAACAACCCCAAGGTTGTTGGCCTGGTCGGTTCCCTGGCCGAGCCGTTGTCGCCCCGCGACTTCGCCCGTCGCGTACAGGACGTGATGGGCCGCGAGCCGCTGCTGATCGAAGGCAGCCCGATGATCCGCCGTATCGGCTGGTGCACCGGGGGTGGCCAGGGCTATATCGACCAGGCGATTGCCGCCGGTGTCGACCTTTACCTGAGCGGCGAAGCCTCTGAGCAGACCTTCCACAGCGCGCGGGAAAACGACATCAGTTTCATCGCCGCCGGCCATCACGCCACCGAGCGCTATGGTGTGCAGGCTTTGGGCGATTACCTGGCGCGGCGCTTCGCCCTGGAACATCTGTTCATCGACTGCCCCAATCCGATCTAAGCCACACAGTTGAGGCAAGTGTGGGAGGGGGCTTGACCGTATTGAACTGCCAAACTCGGCGGCATATTCATATACCGTTTCGATCTAGCAGGCTCCCTGATTAGAAGAAGTTGCTGTGCTAGCATGCCCCGCTCGAACACGGCCCGCTGGCCGTCCACAAGATCGTTTTTCCGTGAGTAACCATGGTCGACAAACTGACGCATCTGAAACAGCTGGAGGCGGAAAGCATCCACATCATCCGCGAGGTCGCCGCCGAGTTCGACAACCCGGTGATGCTCTACTCGATCGGTAAAGACTCTGCCGTGATGCTGCATCTGGCACGCAAGGCGTTCTTTCCGGGCAAACTGCCGTTTCCGGTAATGCACGTCGACACCCGCTGGAAATTCCAGGAGATGTACACATTCCGC
Source organism: Pseudomonas poae RE*1-1-14 (assembly GCF_000336465.1). Lineage (NCBI taxonomy): Bacteria > Pseudomonadati > Pseudomonadota > Gammaproteobacteria > Pseudomonadales > Pseudomonadaceae > Pseudomonas > Pseudomonas poae. Next base: position 136,443 of record NC_020209.1, read on the forward strand.
GACCAGATGGTCGAAGAACTGGGCCTGGACCTGATCACCCACATCAACCCGGACGGCGTGGCGCAGGGCATCAACCCCTTCACCCACGGCAGCGCCAAGCACACCGACATCATGAAGACCGAGGGCCTCAAGCAGGCCTTGGACAAGCATGGTTTTGACGCAGCCTTCGGCGGTGCCCGTCGCGACGAAGAGAAATCCCGTGCCAAAGAGCGCGTGTACTCGTTCCGCGACAGCAAGCACCGCTGGGACCCGAAAAACCAGCGCCCCGAGCTGTGGAACGTCTACAACGGCAACGTCAACAAGGGGGAGTCGATCCGTGTGTTCCCGCTCTCCAACTGGACCGAGCTGGATATCTGGCAGTACATCTACCTGGAAGGCATCCCGATCGTGCCGCTGTACTTCGCCGCCGAGCGTGACGTGATCGAGAAGAACGGCACGTTGATCATGATCGACGACGACCGCATCCTCGAACACCTGTCCGACGAAGACAAAGCCCGCATCGTCAAAAAGAAAGTGCGTTTCCGCACCCTTGGCTGCTACCCGTTGACGGGCGCGGTAGAGTCCGAAGCCGAGACGCTGACGGACATCATTCAGGAAATGCTCCTGACGCGAACTTCCGAGCGCCAGGGCCGGGTCATCGACCATGATGGCGCCGGCTCCATGGAAGATAAAAAACGTCAAGGTTATTTCTAAGGGGCTGTCATGTCGCATCAATCTGATTTGATCAGCGAGGACATCCTCGCCTACCTGGGCCAGCACGAGCGCAAAGAGATGTTGCGCTTCCTGACCTGCGGCAACGTCGACGACGGCAAGAGCACCCTGATCGGGCGCCTGCTGCACGACTCCAAGATGATCTATGAAGATCACCTGGAAGCCATCACCCGCGACTCGAAAAAGTCCGGCACCACTGGCGATGACATCGACCTGGCCTTGCTGGTCGATGGCTTGCAGGCCGAGCGTGAGCAGGGCATCACCATCGATGTGGCCTACCGCTATTTCTCCACCGCCAAACGCAAATTCATCATCGCCGACACCCCCGGCCATGAGCAGTACACCCGCAACATGGCCACCGGTGCTTCCACCTGTGACCTGGCGATCATCCTGATCGACGCCCGCTACGGCGTGCAGACCCAGACCCGTCGCCACAGCTTCATCGCCTCGTTGCTGGGCATCAAACACATCGTGGTGGCCGTCAACAAGATGGACATCAATGGCTTCGACCAAAGCGTATTCGAGCAGATCAAGGCCGATTACCTGAAGTTCGCCGACGGTATCGCCTTCAAACCCAGCACCTTGGCGTTTGTGCCGATGTCGGCGCTCAAGGGTGACAACGTGGTGAACAAGAGCGAGCGTTCGCCCTGGTACACCGGGCAGTCGCTGATGGAGATTCTCGAAACCGTCGAGATTGCCAACGACCGCAACTACACCGACCTGCGTTTCCCGGTGCAGTACGTCAACCGTCCGAACCTGAACTTCCGTGGCTTCGCCGGCACCTTGGCCAGCGGCATCGTGCACAAGGGCGACGAGATCGTGGTGCTGCCGTCGGGCAAGAGCAGCCGCGTCAAATCCATCGTCACCTTCGAGGGTGAGCTGGAGCAGGCAGGCCCCGGCCAGGCCGTGACGTTGACCATGGAAGACGAAATCGATATCTCCCGTGGCGACCTGCTGGTACACGCCGGCAACGTGCCGCAAGTGACCGACGCCTTTGACGCCATGCTGGTGTGGATGGCCGAAGAACCGATGCTGCCGGGCAAGAAATACGACATCAAGCGCGCCACCAGCTATGTGCCGGGTTCCATCACCAGCATCGTGCACCGTGTGGACGTGAACACCCTGGCCGAAGGCCCGGCCAGTTCCCTGCAGTTGAATGAGATCGGTCGGGTCAAGGTGAGCCTCGACGCGGCCATCGCCCTGGACGGTTACGACAGCAACCGCACCACCGGCGCGTTTATCGTCATCGACCGCTTGACCAACGGCACCGTGGCGGCAGGCATGATCATCGCGCCGCCGGTCGGTCATGGCGGCGCAGCACAACACGGCAGCCTCGCCCACGTGGCCACTGAAGAACGCGCCCAGCGCTTCGGTCAGCGGCCGGCCACCGTGTTGTTCAGCGGTCTCTCCGGTGCCGGCAAGAGCACGTTGGCCTATGCGGTTGAGCGCAAGCTGTTCGACATGGGCCGTGCGGTGTTCGTGCTGGATGGCCAGAACCTGCGTCACGACCTGAACAAGGGCTTGCCGCAGGACCGCGCCGGTCGCACCGAAAACTGGCGCCGTGCCGCCCACGTGGCACGCCAGTTCAACGAAGCCGGCCTGCTGACGCTGGCGGCATTCGTTGCGCCGGATGCCGAAGGCCGCGAACAGGCCAAGGCGCTGATCGGCAGTGATCGCTTGCTGACCGTGTATGTGCAGGCCTCGCCGCTGGTATGCGCCGAGCGTGACCCGCAAGGTTTGTACGCGGCAGGCGGGGATAACATCCCCGGCGAGTCCTTCCCGTATGACGTTCCTTTGAATGCCGACCTGGTGATCGACACTCAGGCGGTGTCGCTGGAAGACAGCGTCAAGCAAGTGCTGGAACTGTTGCGCCAGCGCGGCGCGATCTAAAAAATGTGGGAGGGGGCTTGCTTCCGATGGCGGTGTGTCAGGCAGTACATCTGTCACTGATCCACTGCTATCGGGAGCAAGCCCCCTCCCACATGTTGGTCATCTTTTAGCTGGGAAATCGGTGTGCAGCTTGTCCAACAGTGCATCCTTGTCTTCCCACAACCGATTGATCCAGCCCTGGAACGCCAACCGATATTCCCCATCCTGTTCGTAATTCTTGCCAATGAACTCAGGGGGGATCTGCACTTCTTCAAAGTGCACAACCACATCCTTCACATTCCCGCACAACAAATCCCAATACCCCGGACGCCCGCCAGGGTAGTGAATGGTCACATTAACCAGTGACTTGAGCTGCTCACCCATCGCATCCAGCACAAACGCAATCCCGCCAGCCTTGGGCTTGAGCAAATAGCGAAACGGCGATTTTTGCTGGGCATGCTTGCCCGGCGTAAACCGCGTGCCTTCGGCAAAGTTGAAGATCCCCACCGGGTTGCTGCGAAACTTCGCACAGGTCCTGCGGGTGGTTTCCAGGTCCTTGCCTTTCTTCTCCGGGTGCTTCTCCAGGTACGCCTTGGTGTAGCGCTTCATGAACGGAAAGCCCAGCGCCCACCAGGCCAGACCAATCACCGGGACCCAGATCAGTTCCTGCTTGAGGAAGAACTTCAGTGGGCGGATCCGCCGATTCAACACAAATTGCAGCACCATGATGTCGACCCAGCTTTGGTGGTTGCTGGTCACCAGATATGAGTGCTGGTAGTCCAGGCCTTCAAGGCCGCTCAGGTGCCAGCGTGTGCGGCGCACCAGGTTCATCCAGCCTTTGTTGTTGGTCACCCAGGCTTCATGTGTGTGGTTCATCAGCCATTCGCTGAAACGCTTGGCGAAGGGCAACGCCTTGAACAGCGCGACGATAAACAGGAACGAACACAACAGGATCGTATTCAACGCCAGCAGCAGGGAAGCAATCACCCCGCGTACGGCAGCAGGCAGAAAATCCAGCATTCAGATATCCATAGGTCGGTTGGCGGCTTGGATCGCAGTGAGTGCGATGGTGTACACGATATCGTCCACCTGCGCGCCGCGCGGCAGGTCGTTGACCGGTTTGCGCAGGCCCTGAAGCATCGGCCCCAGGCTCACACAATCGGCGCTGCGTTGCACGGCCTTGTGAGTGGTGTTACCGGTATTCAGATCGGGGAACACGAACACCGTGGCCTTGCCGGCCACCAGGCTGTTGGGTGCCAGTTGCCGGGCCACGGCTTCGTTGGCGGCGGCGTCGTATTGCAGCGGGCCATCGATCAGCAGCGCGCTTTGCTGCTCGTGGGCGAGCAGGGTGGCTTCGCGGACCTTCTCCACTTCCTCGCCGCTGGCCGAGTCGCCGCTGGAGTAGCTGATCATCGCCACGCGCGGCGTGATGCCGAACGCGGCCGCCGAATCGGCGCTTTGCAGGGCGATTTCCGCCAGTTCGGCGGCGCTCGGGTGCGGGTTCATCACGCAGTCGCCGTACACCAGCACCTGCTCGGGGAACAGCATGAAGAACACCGACGACACCAAGGTGCAGCCTGGCGCGGTCTTGATCAGTTGCAGGGCAGGGCGGATGGTGTTGGCGGTGGAATGAATCACGCCGGAAACCAGACCGTCGACTTCATCCAGTGCGAGCATCATGGTGGCGATCACCACCGTGTCTTCCAGTTGCTGCTCGGCCATCGGTGCGTTGAGGCTCTTGCTCTTGCGCAGCGCCACCATCGGCTCGACATACCGTTGGCGAATCAGGTCCGGGTCGAGAATCTCCAGGCCGGCGGGCAGTTCGATGCCCTGGGCGCGGGCCACCGCTTCCACATCCGCGGGTTTGGCCAGCAATACGCAGCGGGCGATGCCTCGCGCCTGGCAAATGGCGGCGGCCTGCACGGTCAGTGGCTCGCTGCCTTCGGGCAATACGATGCGTTTGTTGGCGGCCTGGGCACGCTGGATCAACTGATAGCGGAACACCGCCGGCGACAGGCGCATCTCCCGCGGCGTGCCGCACCGCTGGTGCAGCCAGCGCGCGTCGAGGTGACTGGCGACGAAATCGGTGATGATCTCGGCGCGCTCGCGGTCATCGATGGGGATTTCCTTATTCAGGCTGTTGAGCTGGTTGGCCGTGTCGTAGGAGCCGGTGCTTACCGACAGCACCGGCAGCCCGGCCTGCAAGGCGCCCCGACACAAGTCCATGATGCGTGGGTCGGGCAGGGTGTCGCTGGTCAGCAGCAGGCCGGCCAGCGGCACGCCATTGATCGCGGCCAGGCTGACGGCGAGGATGATGTCGTCGCGATCACCGGGGGTTACCACCAGCACGCCGGGCTTGAGCAGCTCCACGGTGTTGCGCATGGTGCGGGCGCAGATGATGATCTTGGTCATGCGCCGGGTTTCGTAATCGCCCGCGTTGAGCACCTGCGCGCCCATCAGGTCGGCCACATCGCGGGTGCGCGGGGCGTTGAGCTCGGGTTGGTAGGGGATGCAGCCGAGCAGGCGGAAATCACCGCTGCGCAAGAGTGGCGAGTGTTCTTTAAGGCGCGCCGAGAAGGCCTCCATGCTCTCGTCGGTGCGCACCTTGTTGAGGATCACGCCGAGCACTTTCGGGTCTTTCGGCCCGCCAAACAGCTGGGCCTGCAATTCGACGCGGCCGGAGAGTTCGGTGAGCACTTCGTTTTCCGGCGCCGACACCAGGATCACTTCGGCATCCAGGCTCTTGGCCAGGTGCAGGTTGACCCGCGCCGCGTAACTGGCGCTGCGGGTCGGCACCATGCCTTCGACGATCAGCACGTCCTTGCCCACGGCGGCCTGTTGATAAAGCGTGATGATTTCTTCGAGCAGCTCATCCAGCTGACCGTCACCGAGCATGCGCTCCACATGGGCCAGGCCCAGCGGCTGCGGCGGTTTCAGTCCATGGGTACGGGCGACCAGCTCGGTGGAACGTTCCGGGCCGGTGTCGCCGGGGTGCGGCTGGGCGATCGGCTTGAAGAAGCCGACTTTGAGCCCGGCCCGCTCAAGCGTACGCACCAGCCCGAGGCTGATGGAGGTCAGACCCACACCAAAATCGGTGGGCGCGATAAAAAAAGTCTGCATGCGAATTCTCTGGAGGTGCATGGCTTGGGTGGCGCTCTATGCGTGAGCGTCTACCGTAAATCAGGTGCCAAGGTTATCGTTATTCGGTCCCGTCCGTCCGGGTTCTGTTCGCTTTCGGGCAAATCCTTGTTTAGACTTGTCCGTTCTTCATTCTTCTGCAAAAGGTCTCGCCCCATGCCGATCGCCGCCAACAAGGCTGTCTCCATTGACTATACCCTGACCAACGACGCTGGTGAGGTCATCGACAGCTCCGCCGGCGGCGCGCCGCTGGTCTACCTGCAAGGCGCAGGTAACATTATCCCGGGCCTGGAAAAGGCTCTGGAAGGCAAAGAGGTTGGTGATGAGCTGACCGTTGCCGTAGAACCTGAAGATGCCTACGGTGAGTACTCCGCCGAACTGGTCAGCACCTTGAGCCGCAGCATGTTCGAAGGTGTCGACGAGCTGGAAGTGGGCATGCAGTTCCACGCTTCCGCGCCGGACGGCCAGATGCAGATCGTCACTATCCGCGATCTGGATGGCGATGACGTTACTGTCGACGGCAACCACCCGCTGGCTGGCCAGCGTCTGAACTTCCAGGTGAAAATCGTGGCCATCCGCGACGCCTCCCAGGAAGAAGTGGCCCACGGCCACGTTCACGGTGAAGGCGGTCATCAGCACTGATTGATGCGTTAATCAGCTGGTAGCCAAAACGCCCCGACTGGTTCGGGGCGTTTTTTTTGTCCTGAGAATGTACGCGATCCAAATGTGGGAGCGGGCTTGCTCGCGAATGCAGTGGGTCAGTCGATACATGCATTAACTGATACACCGCGTTCGCGAGCAAGCCCGCTCCCACAAGGAAAACTGTGATCTATGGGCAAACAAAAATGCCCCGGACCTTTCGGTACGGGGCATTTTTTAACTGTTACGCAACTGACGTCGCGTTGGCAGTTGTTACCACTCAGGCTGCAGCAGGAACGCTCAGAGCCTTGATGTGGCCATTCAGGCGGCTCTTGTGGCGAGCGGCCTTGTTCTTGTGGATGATGCCTTTATCGGCCATACGGTCGATAACCGGCACAGCCAGAACGTAGGCTGCTTGAGCTTTTTCAGCGTCTTTGGTGTCGATGGCTTTAACTACATTCTTGATGTAGGTACGAACCATGGAACGCAGGCTGGCGTTGTGGCTGCGACGCTTCTCAGCCTGTTTTGCACGTTTTTTGGCGGAAGGTGTGTTGGCCACCGTCGAGCTCCTCGAAAGACTTTTTAGGAAATAGCAAACAAAATAGGCCGCGAATCATGCCGATGACTTGACGGGTTGTCAAGGGCGGCTGATGCGAACTGCTGAGTGGTCGATCTGAAGAGGCGGGTGATTTATTTCCGGCGCTTGACCTGTAAACTCGCGAGCTTTGGCGCTGTGCTGTTGCAGGCGCGCAGTATCGCATAAGTGGGCGCACAGTTCGCCTGCTCTTTATCCATAGGCGCAAACTCTTTCAATGAATCTGCTCAAATCGTTGGCTGCCGTCAGCTCTATCACGATGATCTCCCGGGTGCTGGGGTTCGTGCGCGATACCCTGCTGGCGCGCATTTTCGGCGCCAGCATGGCCACGGATGCGTTCTTCATCGCCTTTAAATTGCCCAACCTGCTGCGCAGGATCTTCGCCGAGGGGGCATTTTCCCAGGCGTTCGTGCCGATCCTGGCCGAATACAAGACCCAGCAGGGCGAGGAAGCGACCCGCACCTTTATTGCTTACGTCTCGGGTCTGCTGACCCTCGTCCTGATGCTGGTCACTGTCCTCGGCATGCTTGCCGCGCCCTGGGTGATCTGGGCCACGGCCCCCGGCTTTGCCAATACCCCGGAAAAATTTGCGCTGACCACCGATCTGCTGCGCGTGACCTTTCCTTATATATTGCTGATCTCCCTGTCGTCCCTGGCTGGCGCAATCCTCAATACCTGGAACCGTTTTTCGGTGCCGGCGTTCGTGCCGACCCTGCTCAACGTCAGCATGATTATTTTCGCGCTGTTCCTCACGCCTTACTTCGACCCGCCGGTCATGGCTCTCGGCTGGGCCGTCCTCGCAGGCGGCCTGGCGCAGCTGCTTTATCAACTGCCGCACCTGAAAAAAATCGGCATGCTCGTACTGCCGCGTCTCAACCTGAAAGACACCGGCGTCTGGCGCGTGATGCGCAATATGTTACCGGCGATCCTCGGCGTATCGGTCAGCCAGATCTCCCTGATCATCAATACTGCCTTCGCCTCGCTGCTGGTCTCTGGTTCCGTGTCGTGGATGTACTACGCCGACCGCCTGATGGAGCTGCCCTCCGGCGTACTCGGCGTGGCGCTGGGCACGATCCTGCTGCCAACCCTGGCGCGCACTTACGCGAGCAAGGACCGCCAGGAATACTCGCGCATTCTCGATTGGGGCCTGCGCCTGTGTTTCGTGCTGGTGCTGCCATGCTCACTGGCCCTCGGCATCCTGGCCGAGCCGCTGACAGTCTCACTGTTCCAGTACGGCCAATTCGACGCGCATGACGCCTTGATGACCCAGCGCGCACTCATCGCCTATTCTGTCGGCCTGCTCGGCATCATCGTGATCAAGGTGCTGGCGCCGGGCTTTTACGCCCAGCAGAACATCCGCACGCCGGTGAAAATCGCAATCTTCACGCTGGTCGTCACTCAACTGCTCAACCTGGTGTTCATCGGGCCGCTGGCCCATGCCGGCCTGGCCCTGGCCATCAGCGCAGGCGCCTGTATCAACGCGGGCCTGCTGTTCTACCAACTGCGCAAGCAGCAGATGTTCCAGCCGCAGCCGGGTTGGGGCCTGTTTGCGTTCAAGCTGCTGGTGGCGGTGGCGATGATGTCAGCGGTGCTGCTCGGGCTGATGCACTTCATGCCAGCGTGGGATCAGGGCTTCATGCTGGAGCGCTTCATGCGTCTTGGCGTGCTGGTGGTGGCCGGGGTGGTGGTGTACTTCGGGATGTTGCTGCTGCAGGGTTTCCGTCTGCGCGATTTCAATCGCAAGTCCCTGGGATAGAGAGTTTGTCGCGATAAAACAGCTGTTTTATCGATTCGATCCATTTGGCCTGCGCTGTTGCCTGTCGTCCGGGGCCGGGTGTGGTTATAATCGACCACTTTATGAGCAAGAAGCGCGTTATGCAGCTGGTTCGAGGTCTCCACAACCTGCGCCCCGAGCATCGGGGCTGCGTCGCCACTATTGGCAACTTTGACGGTGTTCACCGTGGTCACCAGGCTATCCTGGCCCGGCTGCGTGAGCGTGCTGTCGAGCTGGGCGTGCCCAGCTGCGTGGTGATTTTTGAACCACAGCCGCGCGAGTTCTTCAGCCCCGATACCGCGCCTGCGCGGCTTGCGCGTTTGCGCGACAAGCTGCAACTGCTGGCCGAAGAGGGCGTCGATCGAGTGCTGTGCCTGGCGTTCAACCAGCGCCTGCAAAGCCTCAGCGCCGCCGAGTTCGTCGACCGTATCCTGGTCGATGGCCTGGGCGTGCAGCACCTGGAGGTCGGCGACGATTTCCGTTTCGGCTGCGACCGCGTGGGCGATTTCGATTTCCTGCAACACGCCGGCGTCAACCAGGGATTCACCGTTGAAGCCGCGCAAACCGTCGAACTGGACGGCCTGCGCGTGAGCAGCACCCAGGTGCGTAATGCCTTGGCCGCTGCCGACTTCGCCCTTGCCGAGCGCTTGCTCGGTCGCCCGTTCCGCATTGCCGGGCGGGTACTGCACGGTCAGAAGCTGGCGCGCCAACTGGGCACGCCGACGGCCAACGTGCAACTCAAGCGCCGCCGTGTGCCGCTGACCGGGGTTTATCTGGTCAGCGTGGACATCGACGGCCAATCGTGGCCGGGAGTCGCCAACATAGGCGTCAGGCCCACGGTTGCAGGTGATGGCAAGGCCCACCTGGAAGTTCACCTGCTGGATTTTGCCGGCGATTTATACGACCGGCGTATTACGGTGGTTTTCCACCAGAAGCTGCGTGAAGAGCAGCGCTTCGCCTCGCTTGAGGCGTTGAAAACGGCGATCAATGCGGATGTCGCCGCCGCCCGTGCACTAGCCGCACCTAGCGCCCATCGCTAACCGAAGAGCCTTAAATGACCGACTATAAAGCCACGCTAAACCTTCCGGACACCGCCTTCCCAATGAAGGCCGGCCTGCCACAGCGCGAACCGCAGATTCTGCAGCGCTGGGACAGTATTGGCCTGTACGGTAAGTTGCGCGAAATTGGCAAGGATCGTCCGAAATTCGTGCTGCACGACGGCCCTCCTTATGCCAACGGCACGATTCACATCGGTCATGCGCTGAACAAGATTCTCAAGGACATGATCCTGCGCTCCAAAACCCTGTCGGGCTTCGATGCGCCGTATGTCCCGGGTTGGGACTGCCACGGGCTGCCGATCGAACACAAGGTCGAAGTGACCCACGGCAAGAACCTGGGCGCCGATAAAACCCGCGAGCTGTGCCGTGCCTACGCCGCCGAGCAGATCGAGGGGCAGAAGTCCGAATTCATCCGCCTGGGTGTGCTGGCCGAGTGGGACAACCCCTACAAGACCATGAATTTCAAGAACGAGGCCGGTGAAATCCGCGCCCTGGCCGAAATCGTCAAGGGCGGTTTCGTGTTCAAGGGCCTCAAGCCCGTGAACTGGTGCTTCGACTGCGGTTCGGCGCTGGCTGAGGCAGAAGTCGAATACGAAGACAAGAAGTCTTCGACCATCGATGTGGCCTTCCCGATCGCTGACGAAGCCAAACTGGCCCAGGCGTTCGGCCTGGCGAGCCTGAGCAAGCCGGCGGCCATCGTGATCTGGACCACCACCCCGTGGACCATCCCGGCCAACCAGGCGTTGAACGTGCACCCTGAATTCACCTATGCCCTGGTGGATGTGGGTGATCGCCTGCTGGTGCTGGCCGAAGAAATGGTCGAGGCGTGCCTGGCACGCTACGAACTGCAAGGTTCGGTCATCGCCACCACCACCGGCTCCGCACTGGAGCTGATCAATTTCCGTCATCCATTCTATGACCGCCTGTCGCCGGTGTATCTGGCCGAATATGTCGAGTTGGGTTCGGGTACGGGCGTGGTGCACTCCGCGCCGGCGTATGGCGTGGACGACTTCGTGACCTGCAAGGCCTATGGCATGGTCAACGACGAGATCCTCAACCCGGTGCAGAGCAACGGCGTCTATGCACCGTCTCTGGAGTTCTTCGGCGGCCAGTTCATCTTCAAGGCCAACGAACCGATCATCGAAAAACTGACGGAAGTCGGTGCGCTGCTGCACACCGAAACCATCAAGCACAGCTACATGCACTGCTGGCGCCACAAGACTCCGCTGATCTACCGCGCCACCGCGCAGTGGTTTATCGGCATGGATAAACAGCCCGCCAGCGGCGATACCCTGCGCAACCGCGCAATCAGCGCCATCGAAGACACCAAGTTCGTCCCGGCCTGGGGCCAGGCGCGTCTGCACTCGATGATCGCCAACCGTCCGGACTGGTGCATCTCCCGCCAGCGCAACTGGGGCGTGCCGATCCCGTTCTTCCTCAACAAGGAAAGCGGCGAACTGCACCCGCGCACTGTCGAATTGATGGAGGTCGTGGCCCAGCGCGTCGAGCAGGAAGGCATCGAAGCCTGGTTCAAGATGGACGCCGCCGAGCTGTTGGGCGACGAAGCGCCGCTGTACGACAAGATCAGCGACACCCTCGACGTGTGGTTCGACTCCGGCACCACCCACTGGCACGTGCTGCGCGGTTCCCACCCGATGGGCCACGAGACCGGCCCGCGGGCCGACCTGTACCTGGAAGGCTCGGACCAACACCGTGGCTGGTTCCACTCGTCATTGCTGACCGGCTGCGCCATCGACAACCACGCGCCGTACCGCGAACTGCTGACCCACGGTTTCACCGTCGACGAGACGGGCCGCAAGATGTCCAAGTCGCTCAAAAACGTGATCGAACCGAAAAAAATCAACGACACCCTGGGCGCCGACATCATGCGTCTGTGGGTAGCGTCGACCGATTACTCGGGCGAGATTGCTGTTTCCGAGCAGATCCTGGCGCGCAGCGCCGATGCCTACCGACGCATCCGCAATACCGCACGCTTCATGCTGTCGAACCTGACCGGCTTCAATCCGGCCACCGACCTGCTGCCGGCAGAAGACATGCTCGCCCTGGACCGTTGGGCTGTGGACCGTACCCTGTTGCTGCAGCGCGAGTTGCAGGAGCACTACGGCGAATACCGCTTCTGGAACGTCTACTCCAAGATCCACAACTTCTGCGTGCAGGAGCTGGGTGGTTTCTACCTCGACATCATCAAGGACCGCCAGTACACCACCGCTGCCAACAGCACGGCGCGCCGCTCTGCGCAGACCGCGCTGTACCACATCAGTGAAGCACTGGTGCGCTGGATCGCGCCGATCCTGGCGTTCACCGCAGACGAATTGTGGGAATACCTGCCGGGCGAGCGTAATGAGTCCGTGATGCTCAACACCTGGTACGAAGGCCTGACCGAACTGCCGGCCGACTTCGAACTGGGCCGCGAGTACTGGGAAGGCGTGATGGCCGTCAAGGTTGCGGTGAACAAGGAGCTGGAAGTCCAGCGTGCGGCCAAGGCCGTGGGTGGCAACCTGCAAGCCGAAGTCACCCTGTTTGCCGAGGAGGGCCTGACCGCCGACCTGAGCAAACTGAGCAACGAACTGCGCTTCGTGCTGATCACCTCCACCGCGAGCCTGGCACCGTATGCCCAGGCGCCGGCAGACGCGGTCGCCACCGAGGTGCCAGGCCTCAAGCTCAAAGTGGTCAAGTCGGCCTTCCCCAAGTGCGCCCGTTGCTGGCACTGCCGTGAAGATGTCGGCGTGAACCCTGAGCATCCGGAAATCTGTGGTCGTTGCGTCGACAACATCACCGGTAGCGGCGAGGTTCGCCACTATGCCTGAGGCCACTAGCCGTTTCGGACGCCTGGGCTGGCTCGTATTGAGCGTGCTGGTGCTGGTCATCGATCAGGTCAGCAAAGCTCATTTCGAAGGCGCCCTGGAAATGTTCCAGCAAATCGTGGTGATCCCGGATTACTTCAGCTGGACCCTGGCCTACAACACCGGCGCTGCCTTCAGCTTCCTGGCTGACGGCGGCGGCTGGCAGCGCTGGCTGTTTGCCGTGATCGCCGTGGTGGTCAGCGCGGTGCTGGTGGTATGGCTCAAGCGCCTGGGGCGCGATGACACCTGGCTCGCCATCGCTCTGGCGCTGGTGCTGGGCGGCGCGTTGGGCAACCTGTACGACCGCATTGCCCTGGGTCATGTGATCGACTTTATCCTGGTGCATTGGCAGAACCGTCACTATTTCCCGGCGTTCAACTTTGCAGACAGCGCCATCACCGTCGGTGCAATCATGCTTGCGCTGGACATGTTCAAAAGCAAGAAGACCGGAGCGTCCGCCAATGACTGATCATGAAGTGGCTGAACAACGCATCGGCCAAAACACGCAAGTCACTTTGCATTTTGCGCTGCGCCTTGAGAATGGCGACACCGTCGACAGCACGTTTGACAAGGCCCCGGCCACCTTCAAGGTAGGCGATGGCAACTTGCTGCCGGGTTTCGAAGCGGCGCTGTTCGGCTTCAAGGCCGGCGACAAGCGCACCCTGCAGATCCTGCCGGAGAACGCCTTTGGCCAGCCTAATCCGCAAAACCTGCAGATCATTCCGCGTTCGCAGTTCCAGGACATGGACCTGTCGGAAGGTTTGCTGGTGATCTTCAATGATGCGGCAAATACCGAATTGCCCGGTGTGGTCAAAACCTTCGATGACGCGCAAGTGACCATCGACTTTAACCACCCGCTGGCCGGTAAAACCTTGACGTTTGACGTTGAAATCATCGACGTTAAAGCGCTGTAACTAAATGTGGGAGGGGGCTTGCTCCCGATAGCAGTGTGTCAGGTATGAAAAATTGACTGACCCACCGCCATCGGAAGCAAGCCCCCTCCCACCTTTGATTTCCACAGGCAGTTCGGCCAGCATCAAAACCTGACTCAAACTGACTGCAAGACACGAGGCACAGCATGCAAATCAAACTCGCCAACCCCCGTGGCTTCTGCGCCGGCGTGGACCGGGCGATCGAAATCGTCAACCGCGCCCTGGAAGTCTTCGGGCCGCCGATTTACGTGCGTCATGAAGTTGTCCACAACAAATTCGTGGTCGAAGACTTGCGCGCACGCGGTGCCATTTTTGTCGAAGAGCTCGATCAGGTGCCGGACGACGTAATCGTTATCTTCAGCGCCCACGGGGTGTCCCAGGCCGTGCGCACCGAAGCGGCGGGCCGAGGCCTTAAAGTATTCGATGCCACCTGCCCGCTGGTCACCAAGGTGCACATCGAAGTGGCGCGCTACAGTCGCGACGGCCGGGAATGCATTCTGATTGGCCATGCCGGTCACCCGGAAGTCGAAGGCACCATGGGCCAGTATGACGCCACTAACGGCGGCTCCATCTATCTGGTGGAAGACGAAAAAGACGTCGCCAGCCTGCAGGTGCACAATCCCGAGCGTTTGGCTTTCGTGACCCAGACCACGTTGTCCATGGACGACACGAGCCGTGTCATCGATGCCTTGCGCACCCGCTTTCCGGCCATTGGCGGCCCGCGCAAGGACGACATCTGCTACGCCACGCAGAACCGCCAGGATGCGGTCAAGCAACTGGCCGACGAATGCGACGTGGTGCTGGTGGTCGGCAGCCCCAACAGCTCCAACTCCAACCGCTTGCGCGAGCTGGCTGAGCGGATGGCGACACCGGCATACCTGATCGACGGTGCCGAAGACCTGCAGCGCAGCTGGTTCGACGGTGTTGAGCGCATCGGCATTACCGCTGGCGCCTCGGCTCCGGAAGTATTGGTGCGCGGCGTGATCCAGCAACTGCATGCCTGGGGTGCGACCGGTGCCGACGAGCTGGCGGGTCGTGAAGAAAACATCACGTTCTCCATGCCCAAGGAGCTGCGGGTTCGTTCGCTGCTTTGATTGCCAGGGTGCCGGAGCTACTCCGGCACAACGCCTGCTCGGCCCTGTCGCTGCGCAGGCTGATGCGTCCGCTGGGCGCCAGTACCACCTGATACAGGCTCAGCGCCAAATCCGCGTCGCACACGTGCACAGTGCCTGCACGAAACCCCCCGCCCACAAATACCGGCTCGCCCATCCCACTGAACCGCACCTGGCTTCTAACCGGACTGTTACCTGCCATCGGCACGCGTGCGCTGTCCTGGCGTACCCTCAACACTGGATTATCGTCATCCTGATAACCGCGTCCGTTTATATCCACCACCACACGCCATCCACGGCTCCAATCGTCATCCACGGCGTGAATGATTACGGGCTGATTCCGCGCGATGGCCTCAGTGCGCGCGTAGCGCATGCCGCTGGCCAGGGATTGCGCGGCCTCCTGGCGGTGCCGGGAATCCAGCAAACCTTTGAAACCTGGCACGGCCAAATGCGCCAGGATGCCGCTCATGATCAAGCCCAGTAGCAGTTCGATCAGGGTAAAGCCCCGTTGTTTCATAAGTCGTCCCTCCATGGACCGGCTAAGTATTGAAGTGGCCTGTTCAGGTATAGCGCTCAAGTCCCTGCGTTGAATGATGGCCTTCATGTCCAAAGTATTTCGCTTTGTTCCCGAAGCGGCGGGGCTGAAAAAGCGACGCTAGTCTTGGGTCGCACCGCAGGAGTTTCCTGCGTTTTTTCGGCCCTCGACATGGATAACGACGGTAAATGCCTGCCTGCCCAACCTCCTTTTGTCCCAAGTGCCAAGCGGGCATGACTCTGATCGAAGTGCTGGTGGCGATGCTCATGCTCACCGTCGGTCTGTTGGGCGCGGCGGTGGTCCAGCTCAACGCGCTCAAGTACACCGACAGCGCGCGCATGATCAGCCAGGCCAGCTTTATCGCCTATGACCTGCTCGACCGCATGCGCGCCAATGTCGGGGCTGATTACGCATGGGCACGCACCGAGTACGCGCCGCCGGCCAGTTCCAGCGCCAGCGTGCGTGACCTCGACTTGCATGATTTCGACGCCAATATCGTCGCGTTTGCCGGTGAAAGTGCCAAGGGGGCGGTCACCCTTCGCGGTAGCGAAGTAATCGTCAGTATCAGTTGGGATGACGCGCGGGGCTCGAACGTCAGTGGGGCACGGCAAACCTTCAGCCTGACCAGCCGTATCACCGGCGACGCGGATGTTGCGCCATGAATCGTGCTGATCGAGGTTTCAGTTTGGTGGAAATGCTGCTGGCGTTGGCAGTTGGCCTGCTGTTGACGCTGGGTGTCAGTCATGTGGCGATCAGTGCCCGAGCGTCCCAGGCCAGCCAGCAGGCGGCAATGCTGCTACAGGATGATGCACGCTTCGTGCTCGGCAAAATGATTCAGGACATTCGGCAGGCGGGCATGTTTGGTTGCCAGTCAAGGGCGTTTATCGCCGATGCGCCGTTGGCGTTTGATCGGCCGATCAGTTGGGCCGTAACGGGCAGCTCCAGATCGCTGACGTTGGTGACGGCCGATTTGGGAGAGGGCAACGGCCTGCCGGATTGGACGGTGCTGTCCGACTGTTCCGGCCATGCGCAAGCCTTTGCCGGAGCTCCTCCTTCGGTAGCCCCCGGGCAGATACGCTTCGCGATACGGCAATTGACCTACACCTTCGAGTCGGGCCAGTTGAAGGTCAGCACACCGGCGGCCCCGGCAAAAACGGTGTTGGTGGATAACGTGCAGGCGTTCGACTTGAGTTTTGGCGTGGCGGCTCAATCCGAGTCGCAGCATGTGTTGCGTTATGAAAAGAGCCCGGCCGACGAGTCATTGATCCGCAGCGTGCGCATTCGCCTGACACTGCAAGACCCCACCGGGCGCGTGAAAGACCAGACCTACAACGTCGTTGCGGCGTTGCGTAACCGGCTGGGGTAAGGGGATATGGCAGGTAAGCGCGCACTTCATCATCGGCAGGCGGGCATGGTGTTATTGATCAGCCTCGTGTTCCTGCTGCTGTTGTCACTGGCCGGTTTGTCGTCGATGCAGGGTGCGGTGTCCCAGCAGAAAAGCGCGGGCAGTGCATGGCATCGCAATCAATCGCTGCAACGTGCCGAAAGTGGCCTGCGATTGGGTGAGTCGAGTCTGCGTCGAACCGCTGCCGCATGGCCAGTGTGTGCATCGGTCAAGGCCTGTGCGCCACCGCAGGAGTCGTCCGCAGTGATGGGGCCAGGGACTCATCCTGTTTCAACAGTGAAGTGGATAGCCATGCCGGACGGTGTTTATGGGATCCAGTCGCTCGGGCCGGCAGAGGGCCTGCTGCATCTGCCGCCGCACACCCCGGCGGCACTGTATCGGATCACTGCGGTGGGGATCAGCGAACAGGTACGCACTGTGCTGGAGGCCATGTACGCGCAGGTGGGAGAGGGGGAGGGCACGCGGTATCGGCGGGTCCTGTGGCGACAGTTGCATTAAGGAGATCTGTAATGGGCATGGAGAACCGGGGTTTCACCCTGATCGAGTTACTGATCGCCGTGGCGATCATCGCGTTGCTGGCCGGTATTGCCTATCCCGGCTACAGCGGCCATGTAAAAAAAGCCTATCGCGCAGAAATCGTCGCGTTGCTGACAGATCAGGCGCAGCATCTGGAGCGCTTTTACAGCCGGAACGGCACCTTTATTGATGCGAGCGGCGTCAGTGATGGCAATGATCGCTATAGAATCACGGCTGCATTGGGCCTCCATGCATTCAGCCTGCTCGCGACGCCTGTCGCCGACTCGGTGATGGCGACCGATCCCTGCGCAGCGTTCGGTCTCGCCAGCACCGGGGAACGCACCAACCCGGGGGCGATGCCCGACATGTCGCGCAAGACATGCTGGGGGCAGTGATGAGCGTGCAGGAAGATTGGGCGCCGGGCGCGCCTTTCCCTTTTTTATCGGCTGGATCAAATAATGGCTAAGCAACAGCAAGTGGTGATTGTCGGCGGCGGTGTAATCGGATTGCTGACGGCGTTCAACCTTGCCACTCAAGGGCTGGCGGTGGCTCTGCTGGACCGCGCGGGTCTGGGCCAGGAGTCCTCCTGGGCGGGGGGCGGGATTGTTTCGCCGCTGTACCCGTGGCGTTACAGCCCGGCAGTCACTGCGCTGGCCCACTGGTCACAGGATTTTTATCCACAGCTGGCAGCGCAATTATTTGCCGCAACCGGCGTCGATCCGGAGGTGCACACCACCGGTTTGTACTGGCTGGACCTGGATGACGAAAACGCAGCGCTGGCCTGGGCTGCCCGCGAAGGGCGACCGTTGAGCAAAGTCGACGTTTCGGCGGCGCATGATGCGGTTCCCGTATTGGGCGGCAGTTACTCCCAGGCCATTTACATGGCAAACGTGGCCAATGTGCGCAATCCGCGCCTGGTCAAATCCCTCAAGGCTGCTTTGCTTGCCTTGCCCGGTGTGACCCTTCACGAACAGTGCGAGGTCGACGGGTTCGTTTTGGACGGTGACGCGGTGGTGGGCGTGAACACGCCGGCAGGGCCGATCCTGGGTGATCAGGTGGTGCTCGCAGCAGGTGCCTGGAGCGGGGAGCTACTGGGCAAACTGGGCTTGGCGCTGCCCGTGGAGCCGGTCAAGGGGCAGATGATTCTGTACAGATGTGCGCCTGATTTTTTATCGAGCATGGTGCTGGCCAAGGGGCGCTATGCGATTCCCCGGCGCGATGGTCACATTCTGATCGGCAGCACCCTGGAGCACGCTGGATTCGACAAGACGCCAACCCAATACGCGTTGGAAAGCCTCAAGGCCTCGGCCGAGGAATTGATACCCGTGCTGGCGGATGCCGAAGTGGTTGGCCATTGGGCTGGTTTGCGCCCAGGCTCGCCGGAGGGCATTCCTTATATCGGCGAGGTGCCGGGCTTCAAGGGGCTGTGGCTCAACTGCGGGCATTACCGCAATGGCCTGGTGCTTGCCCCGGCATCCTGCCAGTTGTTCGCTGACTTGCTGCTTGAGCGGAGGCCGATCATCGACCCCTCACCCTATGCGCCCGCAGGTCGACTCAACGCTGGATAGATTTCGGCCCCTGCTCCAGGTGCGCCTGGGTGCAATACCAGTCCTGACGAGAGCTGATGGCGCGATCCTGCGGCAAATGCACGCCGCAGTGGGCGCAGCGCACCATCAGCGCCGCGCCGGGTTCACCGGGACGTTGCTGCCGGGCCGCCGGGCTTTTGAACTTGCGCCATAACCATACCGCGGCAGCAATGACGGCAATCCAGAACAGTAGACGAACCATGATGGGCAGTTTCTCGACAGGGAATGCGGCAGTTTAGCCAAGGACGCGGCGGGCGCACAGTGCATAAATAGGCGCCCATGAAAAAGGGAGCTCATCAGAGCTCCCTTTTTGCGTTGCGTCGTACAGATCAGTCAAACACGCCGAAGGTCATGTAGCTGAACCACGAGCGGTCCTCGTTGTTGCCAAGGGCCTGTGGCTCCTGCTCCTCGATCACATCACCGTTCTCGTCATGGGGCTTGAGCTCGGAAGGAATGGCGTCCTTGGCGTCCTGGTACTGCTTGATCACGTCCTGGTTGGCGCGGGTTTCACCTGGCGGCAACGGTGGACGGGAGTCGATCAGGCCCAGAGTGTACTTGCTCAGCCACGAACGGTTGTCGGCTTCAGCCACCTGAGGCACGAACTGGCCGTCTTTCAGGCTTGGGTGATCAGGGTAGTTGAGCTTCAGGGTTTCCAGGCTGGTGTTGGCCAGCTCGTCCAGGTGCAGACGCTGGTAGGCCTCGGTCATTACCGCCAGGCCGTCACCCACCGAAGGGGTCTCCTGGAAGTTTTCCACTACATAACGGCCACGGTTGGCGGCCGCTACATAGGCCTGACGGGTCAGGTAGTAGTGGGCGACATGGATCTCGTAGGACGCCAGCAGGTTGCGCAGGTAGATCATGCGCTGCTTGGCGTCCGGCGCGTAGCGGCTGTTGGGGTAGCGGCTGGTCAGTTGGGCGAACTCGTTGTAGGAGTCGCGGGCAGCGCCGGGGTCACGCTTGGTCATGTCCAGCGGCAGGAAGCGCGCCAGCAGGCCTACGTCCTGGTCGAACGAGGTCAGACCCTTGAGGTAGTAGGCGTAGTCCACGTTCGGGTGCTGTGGATGCAGGCGGATGAAGCGCTCGGCGGCGGACTTGGCAGCTTCCGGCTCGGCGTTCTTGTAGTTCGCGTAGATGAGCTCGAGCTGCGCCTGATCGGCGTAGCGCCCGAACGGATAACGCGACTCCAGGGCCTTCAGCTTGGCTGTGGCGCTGGTGTAGCTATTATTGTCCAGGTCTTTCTGAGCTTGCTGGTACAGCTCGACTTCGCTCAGGTTTTCGTCGACGACGTCCTTTGTTGACGAGCAAGCAGCAGTCATGGCGAGGATGGCGATCAGCAGCAGGTGTTTCACTTGCATGGCGGCTTGCGTCCCTATGACGGCCGCTGTCTTGGGCGGGGCCGTCCTGTTATGATGAGCGCCCCGTTGAAAGCCTCGGGGCAAAAGACGCCGTATTTAACCACAAGCGCGCAGCCGAAACCAAAGGCTGTGCCACGCCTAGTCTGAGCATGTCCGATAAAATTGAACTTCGCGCAGAGGTGCCGTCCGAATTGGGCGGCCAACGCCTCGATCAAGTCGCCGCACAATTATTCGCTGAGCACTCGCGCTCGCGCCTTTCCGCCTGGATCAAAGACGGCCGCCTGACTGTGGATGGAGCGGTTATCCGCCCGCGAGACATAGTCCATGGTGGTGCGATTCTTGAGCTGACTGCCGAGCAGGAAGCCCAGGGAGAATGGGTCGCCCAGGACATTGAGCTGGATATTGTCTATGAAGATGACGACATCCTGGTCATCAACAAACCCGCAGGCCTGGTGGTTCACCCGGCTGCCGGGCACGCTGACGGCACCTTGCTCAATGCCCTGCTGCACCATGTGCCGGACATCGTCAACGTCCCGCGCTGCGGCATCGTGCACCGCCTGGACAAGGACACTACCGGCCTGATGGTGGTGGCCAAGACCATCCAGGCGCAGACGCAGCTTGTTACTCAATTGCAGAGCCGCAGTGTCAGCCGGATCTACGAATGCATCGTGATCGGCGTGGTGGTGGCGGGTGGCAAGATCAACGCGCCCATCGGTCGCCATGGTCAGCAACGCCAGCGCATGGCGGTGATGGAGGGCGGCAAGCAGGCCGTCAGCCACTACCGCGTGCTGGAGCGTTTCCGCTCCCACACCCATGTGCGGGTGAAGCTGGAAACCGGGCGTACCCACCAGATTCGCGTGCACATGGCCCACATCAACTTCCCGTTGGTCGGTGATCCGGCCTATGGCGGTCGCTTCCGTATCCCTCCTGCGGCGAGTCAGACCATGGTCGAATCGCTGAAAACCTTTCCGCGCCAGGCATTGCATGCGCGCTTCCTGGAGCTCGATCATCCGACGAGCGGTAAGCGGATGAGCTGGGAATCGCCACTTCCAGACGATCTGGTCTGGTTGTTGTCGCTGCTCAAGCAGGATCGCGAGGCGTTTGTCGGATGAGTGACTGGCTGATTCCTGAATGGCCTGCGCCGTCTCAGGTTAAAGCCTGCGTTACCACCCGGGCGGGCGGCGTCAGTCTGGCGCCGTTCGATAGCCTCAATCTGGGCGATCATGTCGACGACGATCTTGACGCCGTGCTGGAAAATCGCCGTCGCCTTACCCACGCCTTTGCTATCGAGCCGGCCTGGTTGCGCCAGGTCCATGGGGTCAATGTGGTCAAGGCAGACCCGGGCCGCATTGTCGAAGCTGATGGCAGTTGGACCAGTACGCCGGGTATCGCCTGCACGGCCATGACCGCCGACTGCTTGCCGGCATTGTTCTGTAATCGCGCGGGCACCCGTGTTGCGGCGGCCCATGCTGGCTGGCGTGGCCTGGCGGCTGGGGTACTGGAAGCTGCGGTCGAAAGCCTGGCTGCCGAACCTGACGACGTATTGGTCTGGCTCGGTCCGGCAATCGGCCCGCAAGCCTTTGAAGTCGGTCCGGAAGTGCGTGAAGCCTTCATGCAGCAACTGCCTGTCACCGAACGAGCCTTTGTACCCAGTCGCAATTCCGGCAAGTTCATGGCCGACATCTACCAGCTGGCCCGCCTGCGCCTCGCTGCGCGTGGCGTAACAGCGGTCTACGGTGGCGGTTTTTGCACGGTGACCGACCCGCGTTTCTTCTCTTACCGCCGCAGCCCTCGCACCGGTCGGTTCGCCTCCCTTATCTGGCTTGAACGCTAGACTCTCCTGATCCACGTCAGGTGTTGCCTGCTTGAATCTTCCAGAATCCACCCCATCTATAAGGGCATCTGGCAGGTTTCTTCATTCAGGATGTGGTTACAGCTCCGGCCTGCTCAAAAGGAAGGTGACTAATGCGTATTGATCGTTTAACCAGCAAATTACAGTTGGCTTTGTCGGACTCCCAATCCCTGGCGGTCGGCCTCGACCATCCGGCAATCGAGCCTGCACATTTGATGCAGGCGCTCCTGGAGCAACAAGGGGGTTCCATCAAGCCCTTGTTGATGCAGGTAGGCTTTGACGTCAATAGCCTGCGCAAGGAGTTGAGCAAAGAGCTCGACCAACTGCCGAAAATCCAGAATCCCACTGGCGACGTGAATATGTCCCAGGACCTGGCGCGCCTCCTCAATCAGGCTGATCGCCTGGCCCAGCAGAAAGGCGACCAGTTCATCTCCAGCGAGCTGGTGCTGCTCGCCGCCATGGACGAGAACAGCAAGCTCGGCAAGTTGTTGCTGGGCCAGGGCGTGAGCAAGAAAGCGCTGGAAAACGCCATCAACAACCTGCGTGGCGGCGATGCGGTCAACGACCCCAATCATGAGGAGTCGCGTCAGGCTCTGGACAAATACACCGTCGACCTCACCAAGCGCGCCGAAGAGGGCAAGCTCGACCCGGTGATCGGCCGTGACGATGAGATCCGTCGCACCATTCAGGTGTTGCAACGCCGCACCAAGAACAACCCGGTGCTGATCGGTGAGCCTGGCGTGGGTAAAACCGCGATCGCCGAAGGTCTGGCCCAGCGCATCATCAATGGTGAGGTGCCAGACGGTCTCAAGGGCAAGCGGCTGTTGTCGCTGGATATGGGTTCGCTGATTGCTGGCGCCAAGTTCCGCGGTGAGTTCGAGGAACGCCTGAAATCCCTGCTCAATGAACTGTCGAAGCAGGAAGGGCAGATCATTCTGTTTATCGATGAGCTGCACACCATGGTCGGCGCCGGCAAAGGCGAAGGCTCCATGGACGCCGGCAACATGCTCAAGCCGGCGTTGGCGCGCGGTGAGTTGCACTGCGTCGGGGCCACCACGCTCAACGAATACCGCCAGTACATTGAAAAGGACGCGGCCCTTGAGCGGCGCTTCCAGAAAGTGCTGGTAGAGGAACCGAGCGAAGAAGACACCATCGCGATCCTGCGTGGACTTAAAGAGCGTTACGAGGTGCACCACAAGGTGGCGATCACCGATGGCGCGATCATTGCGGCGGCCAAGTTGAGCCATCGTTATATCACCGACCGGCAGTTGCCGGACAAGGCCATCGACCTGATCGACGAAGCGGCCAGCCGCATTCGCATGGAGATCGACTCCAAGCCGGAAGTGCTCGACCGTCTGGACCGGCGCCTGATTCAACTGAAAGTCGAATCCCAGGCCCTGAAGAAAGAGGAAGACGACGCGGCGAAGAAACGCCTGGAAAAACTCCAGGAAGAAATCCAGCGCCTGGAGCGCGAGTATTCGGACCTCGAGGAAATCTGGACCTCGGAAAAAGCCGAGGTGCAGGGCTCTGCGCAGATCCAGCAAAAGATCGAACAATCCCGCCAGGAACTGGAAGCCGCGCGCCGCAAAGGCGACCTTAACCGCATGGCCGAGTTGCAGTATGGGGTGATCCCGGACCTGGAGCGCAGCCTGCAGATGGTCGACCAACATGGCAAGGCCGAGAACCAGTTGCTGCGCAGCAAGGTGACCGAGGAAGAAATCGCCGAAGTCGTCTCGAAGTGGACCGGTATCCCGGTATCGAAAATGCTCGAAGGCGAGCGCGACAAGTTGCTGAAGATGGAGTCCCAGCTGCACCAGCGCGTCATTGGCCAGGACGAGGCGGTGGTGGCGGTCTCCAACGCGGTGCGGCGGTCGCGCGCGGGGTTGTCCGATCCTAACCGTCCGAGCGGCTCGTTCATGTTCCTGGGCCCCACCGGTGTGGGGAAGACCGAGCTGTGCAAGGCACTGGCGGAGTTCCTGTTCGATACCGAAGAGGCCATGGTGCGCATCGACATGTCCGAGTTCATGGAGAAGCATTCGGTGGCGCGCCTGATCGGCGCACCGCCAGGCTACGTGGGCTATGAGGAGGGTGGTTACCTGACCGAAGCCGTGCGGCGCAAGCCTTACTCGGTGATCCTGCTGGATGAGGTGGAGAAGGCGCACCCGGATGTGTTCAACATCCTGCTGCAGGTGCTCGAAGACGGCCGCCTGACCGACAGTCACGGGCGTACCGTGGACTTTCGCAACACGGTGATCGTGATGACCTCCAACCTGGGCTCGGCGCAGATCCAGGAATTGGTGGGTGATCGCGAAGCCCAGCGTGCGGCGGTCATGGATGCTCTGACCACGCACTTCCGCCCGGAATTTATCAACCGGGTCGATGAAGTGGTGATCTTCGAGCCATTGGCGCGGGATCAGATCGCCGGCATTACCGAGATCCAGTTGGGTCGCCTGCGTGGGCGTCTGGCCGAGCGTGAACTGTCGCTGCAACTGAGCCGAGAGGCGTTGGACAAGCTGATCGCGGTCGGTTACGACCCGGTGTATGGTGCGCGGCCGCTCAAACGTGCCATCCAGCGCTGGATCGAGAACCCGCTGGCGCAGTTGATCCTGTCGGGCAGTTTCATGCCCGGCACCAGCGTCGAGGCAACGGTGGAGAACGACGAAATCGTTTTCCATTAAGGCCGGCCCGTACGCAAATAAAGAAAGGCTCCGCATTGCGGGGCCTTTTTTTTCGATAGGGCGTTGAACTGTAAGGCAAAGGCTTGTAAAGTGCGCCCCGCAGCAATGTCAGCCCACGGATTTCTTCCCCCCAGGAAGAAATCAGAAAGAAGCGCAAATCCTTGTCTTGAAAGCAATTTAAAGGGTTGACAGAGGTTTTTAAGATTGTAGAATAGCGCGCCTCAGAGGCACTAACGTAGCGATACGGGCAGGGCTGAAGAGGAAGTTACATCGCAGTAAAATTTGAAATATGCAGTTCCGTGATAGCTCAGTCGGTAGAGCAAATGACTGTTAATCATTGGGTCCCAGGTTCGAGTCCTGGTCACGGAGCCAATTTCAAACCGGGGTATAGCGCAGTCCGGTAGCGCGCCTGCTTTGGGAGCAGGATGTCGGGAGTTCGAATCCCCCTACCCCGACCATATTTGGGTCGTTAGCTCAGTTGGTAGAGCAGTTGGCTTTTAACCAATTGGTCGTAGGTTCGAATCCCACACGACCCACCATTTTTGAGACCAGTTAGCGCTGGAATCGAATCTTAAGATCAGAGGCCAAAAGCGCTGATCGAAGAAGGCGACTGAAAGGTCGCCTTTTTTTTACCGGGGTATAGCGCAGTCCGGTAGCGCGCCTGCTTTGGGAGCAGGATGTCAGGAGTTCGAATCCCCTTACCCCGACCATATTAAAAGTCCTCGTATCGAAAGATACGGGGATTTTTTTTGTGCGCGCGAATCCTGAGCTCACCGCAAAGCACATGTGGGAGCGGGCTTGCCCGCGAATGCGGTGGTTCAGTCACAGCTGTACTGACTGACACAGCGCATACGCGAGCAAGCCCGCTTATGCACTCAGGTCTCCTTCAAGACTTGGTTATTAATGCAATTTAAGACGCGGCTCCGTACCCCGCCCAATCTTGCTGCCCAACATCAACATCGCCGTACGAAAGAACCCATACAGCGCCACCTGGTGCATGCGGTACAGCGACACATAGAACATGCGCGCCAGCCAGCCTTCCAGCATCACGCTGCCGGTCAGGTTGCCCATCAAGTTGCCCACCGCCGAGAACCGCGACAGCGAGATCAGCGAACCGTAGTCGGTGTATGTGTAGTGGGGCAGGTCCTTGCCGTCGATCCGCAGCTTCAGTGATTTCGCCAGCAAGGACGCCTGCTGGTGAGCCGCCTGCGCACGCGGCGGCACGTTGCGATCGGTGCCCGGTTGCGGGCAGGCGGCGCAGTCACCGAAGGCGAAGATGTTTTCATCATGTGTGGTCTGCAGGGTTGGCAGCACTTGCAACTGATTGATGCGGTTGGTCTCCAGCCCGTCAATCTCCTTGAGAAAGGCCGGTGCGCGAATGCCAGCCGCCCACACCTTGAGGCTCGCAGGAATTGCCTGGCCGCTGCTGGTGATCAGTGCGTCAGCGGTCACTTCGCTTACCGCTGCATTGGTCAGTACCGTCACGCCGAGCTTCTCCAGGGTTTTATGCACAGGTGCGCCGATGCGTTCCGGCAGCGCCGGCAATACCCGCGGTCCGGCTTCGATCAGGGTGATGTGCATGTTTTCCGGCTTGATCCGGTCCAGGCCATAGGCGGCCAGTTCGTGGGCGGCGTTATGCAGCTCGGCCGCCAGCTCCACCCCGGTGGCACCGGCGCCGACGATGGCGACGCTGATTTGCTCAACGGCATCGGTCTGCCCGGCATGGGCGCGCAGGTAGTGATTGAGCAACTGTTGGTGAAAGCGCTCGGCCTGTTTGCGTGTGTCTAGGAACAGGCAGTGTTGCGCTGCGCCTTCGGTGCCGAAATCGTTGGTGGTGCTGCCGACTGCAATCACCAGGCTGTCATAACCCAGCACGCGTGCCGGCACCAGCTCACGACCTTCTTCGTCGAGGGTGGCGGCCAGCTGGATTTTTTTCTGCTCACGGTCGAGGCCGCTCATGCGGCCCAGTTGGAACTCGAAGTGATTCCATTTGGCCTGGGCGACGTAATTGAGTTCGTCTTCCGAAGAGTTCAGCGAGCCGGCCGCGACTTCGTGCAGCAGCGGTTTCCAGATATGGGTCAGGTTGGTATCCACCAGGGTGATGCTGGCGGTGCCGCGCTTGCCTAGCGTCTTGCCCAGGCGGGTCGCCAACTCAAGGCCGCCGGCGCCGCCGCCGACGATGATAATACGATGGGTCATGGGGATATCTCGCAAGGCTAAAGGAAATCGGAGCAGTTACCCTCGCGAGCGCCAGGCAGCTCATAGCGTCAGGTAACTCAAAAAGGCAGATGGGCATACAAGCCTCGTCTGGTAGACGTTGCAAATGGGCGCCACGTTACAGGCGCGGTTTCAGAGGCTGATGCCCACATCGAACACTATGCTGCGCCCCAGATTGTTGCGCAAGAAATCCGGGGCATCTGGGTGGGCGAACAGCACGCGGGCAAATGTCGGCCCCACCAGCGACAGTGAGCGCCAGCCCTGACGCAGGTATTCGGTTGGCGGAGGAAAGTGGCTGTTGAGGTCCAGCACTTCGCGTTTGAGGCTGGTGAACGCGACAATATCCAGCTCGCCCAGGTCCATGCCGCGCTCTTTATAGTTAAGCGCTTTTTTGCGCAGTGTCGGCGCCAGCCGCAGCAGGAACTCATGGGCGGGAATGCGTCGCGGCTTGGCCTCGCGCCGCACCAATTGGCTGAGGGAAAACGCACTGCGCCGGCGCAGTACTTCATCGCGCCACTCATCATTAAGGCGCCGTCCCTGATCGAGCACGAAGAACACCTCGAAACTGGCGTCACGAAACAGCACATCCGGAGGCTCCTGCCCGGCGGCGTGAAACTCTTCGGCACGGAAGGGCACGTTCAGGCCTTGCAGCAGGCGCTGGCAGACCCAACGCTCACGCTCCCATTTGCGTGCATTGGACAGAAAAGCATTGGCTTGTTCGGCCGCCACGGTGAGCAGGCGCAAATAATCTGAGTCGTCCATACCTGCAGCTTAGCGTTCAAACGATGACCGCAGGAAGTCCCACTTTTATGCGACCTCAATGGCGCGGCGTCAGATCCTCGGAGAACAGCTCGTCTTCGGCATCTGGCGCCACCGGAATCTTGTGTTCTTCTGCAGCCCAGGCGCCCAGGTCGATGAGTTTGCAGCGGTCCGAGCAGAACGGCCGGTTGAGGTTGGTCGCTTTCCATTCCACGGGGGCGCCGCAGGTTGGGCAGTCGACGGTCAAGGGTTGGCTCATGATCGGCCTCCACGCAAAGTAAGGTAAAAGTGGTGCAGTCGCTCGACTTCGCCGTGCAACCAGGCGAGGTCCTGGTCATTGACCAGCACGTCATCGGCATGGTTCAGGCGGTCTTCGCGGCTGGACTGGGCCTTGAGAATTGCCTGCACCTGTTGTTCGCTGATGCCGTCGCGCTGCAGGGTACGCTGAATCTGCAGCGATTGCGGCACGTCGATCACCAGGATGCGCTGAGTCATGCTGTACTGCCCGGATTCGATCAACAGCGGCGACACCAGAATGGCGTAGGGCGACTGCGCACGCGCCAGGTGGCTGCGGATTTCCTCGGCGATCAGCGGGTGCAGCAGGGCCTCCAGCCAGAGGCGTTGCTCGGGAACCTCAAAGATCAGCTTGCGCAATGCCGCACGGTCCAGCTTGCCGTCCGGCATCAACACGCCGGCACCAAAGTGTTCGGCGATGCGTGCCAGCGCCGGTCGGCCTGGCTCGACCACCCAGCGGGCGGCGTGGTCGGCGTCGACCAGGTCGATGCCCAGGTCGATAAAGTGTTGGGCCGCCGCGCTTTTACCGCTGCCGATGCCGCCGGTGAGGCCGAGAATCCAGGGTGTTGCGACAGAAGGGGTCATCTGAAACCGACGAACTGCAAATAGAAGTCGGTTATTTGACCACCCCAGAGCAGCGCAATCCAGCCGGCAATTGCCAGATACGGACCAAAAGGTATCGGCGTGGAGACCTGTGTGTTCTTCAGGCGCATCAGGATCAGCCCCGCAGCCACGCCCAGCAGCGATGAAAGCAACAGCGTCATCGGCAGGATCTGCCAGCCGCCCCAGGCGCCGAGCAGTGCCAACAGCTTGAAGTCGCCGTAGCCCATGCCGTCCTTGCCGGTTGCCAGTTTGAACAGCCAGAACAGCGTCCACAGGCTCATATAGCCAAACACCGCACCCCAGAATGCCTCGGGCAGTGTCACCAGCAGGTCGAAGCTGTTGCCGATCAGTCCCAGCCACAGCAGCGGCAGCACCAGCACGTCCGGGAGCAATTGATGATCCATATCGATCAGGCTCACAGCCAGCAGTCCCCAGCTCAACACCATCACGGCGCCTGCCTGCCAACCGAAACCGAAATGCCACGCGACCATGGCCGAGAGCGCGGCGCATGCCAGCTCGGTAAACGGATAGCGCGCACTGATCGGGTGGCTACAGCGGGCGCAGCGCCCCCTGAGCATCAGGTAGCTCAGCAGCGGAATATTTTCCCAGGGCCGAATCGGATGATCGCAGTGAGGACAGCAGGAGTTAGGGTGCATCAGGTTGTACGTCGGCCCGGCCGGTTCGGCGGGCATGCCAAGCATCTCGCGGGACTGCTCGCGCCAGTCTCGTTCGAGCATCGTTGGCAGGCGCCACACCAGCACATTGAGAAAACTGCCGACGACAAGGCCGAGTACCGCCGCCATGGCGACAAAGGCCCAGTGCTGCTCAGTCATCAGCAGGTTCAAAACGCGGTACCCAGCTGGAACACCGGCAGGTACATGGCGATCACCAGCGCCCCGACGATGCCGCCCAGCACTACCATGATCAACGGCTCCATCAAGCTGGTGAGGTTGTCCACCTGGTTATCCACATCTGATTCGTAGTGGCTCGCCACCTTTTCGAGCATGTGGTCCAGGGTGCCGGACTCTTCGCCGATGGCAGTCATCTGGATTGCCATACGCGGGAACAGCCCGCTGCTCGCCATGGACTGATGAAGTGGCATGCCCGTGGATACATCGTGACGCATATGCTCTATCGCCTGTTTGAACAACCCGTTACCCACCGCGCCAGCCACTGACTCCAAGGCTTGTACCAACGGCACACCGGCGGCGAAGGTGGTTGAAAGCGTGCGGGCATAGCGGGCGACTGCGGATTTTTTCAGCAGTGTACCTGCCAGGGGAAGCTTCAACACACCGGCATCCAGCCGATGACGAAATCCAGATGAGCTAAGGCAGGCGTGGCGCACCCCGAAAAAAACCGTCGCCAGCCCCAGCGCAATGAGCCACCAGGCCTGCTGCATGAACGCCGACAACGCGATGATCAGCAAGGTAAAGCCAGGCAGCGTGCCGTCGACCCCGGCGAACAACTGCTCGAACTGTGGCACCACGTGGATCAGCAGCACGCTGCACACGACGCTGGCGACTACGATAACCGCGATGGGGTAGGTCATCGCCTTCCTGATCCTGGCCTTGAGTTGCTCAGTCTTTTCCTGATGGACGGCCACGCGCTCCAGCAGCGTTTCCAGTGCGCCAGCCTGCTCGCCCGCCGCTATCAGGTTGCAGTACAAGTCATCGAAGTGGCGTGGCTGTTTACGCAATGCCTGCGCCAGGCTGTTACCGGCGGCAACCTGCTGTTTCAAACCCTTGACCAGTGCCTGCATCTGCCGATTTTCAAAACCTTCGCTGATGATGTCGAAGGCTTGTAACAGCGCTATCCCGGCCTTGAGCAGCGTGGCCAGCTGGCGGGTAAAAAGCGCTATGTCCGATGGTTTGATCGGCTGGGTGAGGCCAGGCAGCCCTGGATACCTTTTACGCACACGGCCAGGGCTGATTCCCTGCTGGCGCAGTTGTGCCTTGACCAGCGCAGGGTTGTGCGCCGTGGTCTGCCCCGACACTCTGCGCCCTTTGCGATTGATGCCTTCCCAGTCGTACGTCGTTGAAGCGTTGTTCATGTCACGGTTCCGCACTCACGTCGTTGAAGACTTCCAGCTTAGTCACAGGAATGACGCTGGCAGGCTCGCTCCGGGGGCAAAATGTCAGAATGTGCGACCAAGGCGCGATTGAGCGCCTGCGGATGAGTACACTGGCGCCGTTGCAAACTACGGGGCGCAGGACGCGCCTTGTCATGGTTCTATTCTGGAGAGTGAATGTGATGCGTCAAAAAGGCTTTACCTTGATCGAATTGCTCATCGTCGTGGCAATTATCGGCATTCTGGCCACCATCGGCCTGCCCATGTACACCACGCACCAGGCCAAGGCCAAATTCACGGCCGGGCTGGCTGAAATCAGCGCGTTGAAGGCCGGTTACGAAGACACCCTGAACCAGGGGACCGTACCCACCGTCGCCTTGATCGGCGGCACCAGCCCCACCGCCAACTGCAGGATCGACGTGACAGGCGACGTTGCCACCGGCATCGGCTCCATCAGTTGCGAAATACTCGACGCCCCGGCGCCGGTGCTTGGCAAAAGCATTACCCTGACACGCAACGCCACCGAAGGCTGGAAGTGTGTCACCACCGCCGAGGCGAAATACGTCGCCAAAGGGTGTGGCGTCACAGGGGCATAAAGCGTGTTGTTAACCCGCATTCAGCGCGACAATCTGTTTCTGATCGCCACAGCGTGCCTGCTGGCGCTCGGCATCTGTGCGCCGTTCAGCGGGCATGACCTGCAACGGGGGACACAGATCTGCCTGGGGCTGTGCGCGGTGCTGTACGGGTTGTCGGTCTCTTCGCGCGAGGGGTCGGTGAATCGGCCTGCCGCCGCAGGCCTGGCACTGATTATGGTACTGGGCCTGGTATCTTCGGTGCTTGCGCATCAGCCCCTGTGGGCACTCACTGAAATGGCGCTGTTCATTTGCAGTGCGGCGATTGCGCTGGCGGTTACCTCGCTCAGGCGCCACGGCGGTGAATCGATCGATAGCGCGCTGATGTTGATCGTGCTGATGTTATGCGTGATCAAGTCCGTTCAGTACGGGTACGCGTTGATACTCGCGTTCGGCAGTGGCCAGCGCCTGCTCAACCTTGACCTGCTGCTGTCCGGATTTTCCAACAAGCGCTTCTACGGTCAATTCCAGACCTTCACCCTGCCATTGCTGGCACTGTCCCTGCTGATCCCCAAGGTCTCCCGTCCCGCACGCGCGGCCGCGCTGGTGTTGTTGTGCGTCTGGTGGTTGATTGCAATCAGCGGCGGCACCCGTGGTACATGGCTTGGCATGGCGGTGGCGGCGGCTGTGCTGGTGTGGCTTGGCCCCTCGGGGCGGCGCTGGGTGGCCTGGCAACTGGCGGGTGTTTGCGGTGGCCTGTTGCTTTACGGCTGCTTGTTCATGCTGCTGGCGCACCATTCTGGCAACGAGATTGTCAGTGCCGCCGGTGAGCGTCTCACCACGTCGCTGTCGGGTCGCGGCCCGATCTGGTGGCAGGGCTGGCAGATGATTGCCGAGCGCCCATGGTTGGGCTTCGGGCCCATGCATTTCGCCGATGTGGCCAATCCCATCGCCGCCCACCCTCACCAGGCCGTGCTGCAATGGGCCAGTGAGTGGGGCGTGCCGTCGGCACTGTGCGTGGCGGTTCTGGCAGGCTGGGGCGGCTGGGCCACCGTTGGACTGATCCGTGAGCGTGCCATGGTTGCCACGCGGGCCGATCTTCTGCGCTTATGCCTGTTTGCGGCGCTGGTCGGCGCACTGACGCAGTCCATGGTCGATGGCGTGATCGTGATGCCCAACTCGCAGGTTTGGCTGGCGTTGGTGGTGGGCTGGTTGATGGCGTTGCATGTGCGGCGAGCCCCTGAGCCGCCTGCTCTGCCGCTCGCTGCTGGCGCTTGGAGGATGACAAGTGTGCTCGCCGTGGGGCTGTTGGTGTATGTGGTAATCCGCGACGTTCCGCATCTGGAACACGCCCGGCAGGCCTATCTGGACGGGCGGGGCGATCACCTGCAGCCGCGCTTCTGGGCCCAGGGCGTGATAGCCCTGCCAAGGCCCTGAGCCGGCGTGTTCAAACGTCCCGATAGTACTTGGCTGGTATGCCAAACCACACCTGGTTGTCGGGCACATCCTTGCGCACCTGAGAGCACGCGCCAATCTCGGCATTTTCCCCAATGGTCACAGACGGCATGATCACGACGCTGGCGCCGAAGCGTGAGCCTTTCTTGAGCGTGCCTACGCATTTTTCGTCATTTTTGGTGAGGTCGGGCGTATCGGTGACCACGAATGCATATTTCATCACCACATCATCTTCAACAATGGTGTTGGCGGAGAGTGTGCCGCGACTGCCCATCAGTACGCGGTTGCCCAACTGACAGTTGTCTCGAATTTCACAGTAGGAAGTGAATGAGCAATCATCCCCAATCACTGCATTGCGACCAATTTTCGTATAGGTGCCGATTTTTGTATGCCTGCCGATTTTGGCGCCTTTGAGCACCATGGCATAGTCTTCGATCACAGCACCTTCCTTGATTTCAACATCATCTTCAATGATGCAGAACCGGCCGATCACAACACCATCGCCTATTACCGCCTTGTCTGAAACGATTGAGTAATTGTTCATTTCGATACTTTTAGTTTTCCAATGATTTTGGGACACCCGACAGATCGTCAGTTGCCGACTTCACCGTTTTGGCTGGCATGCCCATCACCAAAAGTCCGGGCTCCTCAATGTGTTTCACCACCACGGCTCCGGCACCAACCACCGTGCGCTCGGCTATGCGCGTCTGTGGTCTTACGATAGCACCCGATCCAAGAAAGCACTGATTGCCGAGTGTGACGTTGCCAGCAATCGATACGTTATTGGCAAAGTGACACTCGTCGCCGATCAATGAGCCATGACCAATCTTGCTGCCGTGTGCGATGACGCACCCCTGGCCAACGGTGGTTGTCTCGTTGACCGAGCCACGTACCACGGTCACATCGGTACCGAGGAAGGTGCCTTGCATGATTCGGGTGTAGCCGATCTGCGGCTGAACCACTCTTTGGCGCGTGGTCGGGTCCCAGATCCAGGCCGCCCCCGTTGCGCCGACGGTGGAGTGCGATTCAATGGTGACATCTTCTTCGATGGTGGTTCCGCGCATCACGGTCACGTGGGAGTGAAGGTTGGCACCTGCCTTCACAACACAGTCCTCCAGTACGCAGAAAGGTCCTATGTAAGCCGCAGGGTCGACTTCGCAATCCTCGCCAATAACGGCGGTGGGGTGGATGCCCTGAATTTTTTTTCGGTCTGGCACCATGGCTTCCATCAGGCGATAAAACACCAACTGTGGATGATCGACCTGGAGTATTACATTGCCTTCGCCGCACACATCGGCCCCTTCGCGCAGGACTATTGAATGGGTTATCGGCGGCGGCTGGCCAATGCCCGGCGCCAAAAAATAAATCCCGCCTTGCTCTATCTGACGCAGGCTCTTGAATGCAAAGGCGCTTTGAGCAGCGGTGCCATGGGCGACGAAGGCGATACCCATTTGCTGTAGCTGTTGCTGGACCTGCGCAAGCGAGAAGGTTTTCGGGGGGGTGGGCAAATGCATTCTCCACGTAGGGATGTTGGCTCGATCGTCACTCATGAAACGTCAGGCAGTCAACGAACGAATGAGGTTTCTCCCGTCACCTTCTGAGGGTGGCGATCTTTCGGCAGAGTGCCTATTATCGTTCAGCGTATCGGGCTGAGCGTCCGATGCGCGAACTGACTCAACGGCAATATTGTTTTCAGCTGATCCAAGAATGGTTCTGAAGGCCAGACGAGCAGGTATTCACGCCTGCTCTTTCGTATCTGCGCAACCTTGATGACCCAGATGCATCCCCATTCCCAGATCTGAGAGAACACCATGACCACGACTGAACTGACCCAGGAAGCCCGGCACGAAGAAGCCCTCAAAAAATACCTTGAGGCCACGCCGCAGCTCAAAGAAGAGATCAAGGACCTGAGTGCTGATGATCAGCGCGACCAGATCCAGTGGGCATTCGAGGATGAGGCCGAGAGCCAGAATCTCCAGCCTTGGGAGCTGACCCTTAAGTACACCTCGACACCGGAAGAATTCGAAACCGCACGCCTGGCCTTGCACAAAGAGGCGGCCGAGGTGCTGGGTGTCGAATGGGACGAGTACTGCGAGATGAACAACTTGGTCGTCTGAACCCGAACCTTTGCAGGAGCAAGCTTGCTCGCTCCTGCATTAATCCGGTGTCAGATACTCAGTCGCATCGACAAGTCCACCGCCTTCACATCCTTGGTCATCGCACCGATAGAAATGTAGTCCACCCCGGTTTCGGCGATGGGCAGCAAGGTGCTTTCGTTGATCCCGCCGCTCGCTTCCAGCCTGGCTTTGCCGCCGTTCAGGCGCACCGCTTCACGCATGTCGTCCAGGCTCAATTCATCGAGCATGATGATATCGGCCCCGGCATCGAGTGCTTCGCGCAATTCTTCCAGGCTTTCCACTTCAATTTCCACTGGCTTGCCCGGCGCGATTTTGTGCGCGGCGGCAACCGCTTGGCTAATGCCGCCGCAGGCCGCGATATGGTTTTCCTTGATCAGGAACGCGTCGTACAGACCCATGCGGTGGTTATGGCAGCCGCCACAGGTCACCGCATACTTCTGCGCCAAGCGCAGGCCCGGCAGGGTTTTGCGTGTGTCGAGCAACTTGACCTGGGTGCTGGCGACGAAGTCGGCCAGGTACTGGGCACGCGTGGCAACGCCTGACAGCAGTTGCAGAAAATTCAGTGCGCACCGTTCACCGCTGAGCAGCGAGCGGGCAGGGCCTTCGAGGTGGAACAGCACCTGATTGGGGCTGACACGCTCGCCATCGGCCACCTGCCAATGCACGGCGACCCGCGGATCCAGTTGGCGAAACACGGCATCCACCCAGGCCGTGCCACTGATAACCGCTGCGTCGCGGGTGATGATCGTGGCTTTCGCCAGCCGTTCAGCCGGGATCAACTGCGCGGTGATGTCGCCACTGCCGATGTCTTCCAGCAGTGCGCGGCGCACGTTGGCTTCGATTTCGGCAGCGATGTCGGCAAGACGGAGATTCGGCATAACAGGCTCCACAAACAATGTGCGCCGATTATAGGGGCACTGCGTGGCCGAACCCACCGCCACCTGCTCTTTTGCCGGTGAAACTCAGAGTTTGCTGGCGTAACGGCCCCTGTTTGCAAGATAATCCCGCGCCTTGCAATTGGCGTCATAGCTTTGACGTCCCGGTGATAATCGGATATCGGCGGCGCCCGCCTGATCGTCCCACCCCCTACACCGCCGTTTCAGGAGGCCAGGATGCACAATGACGGAAAGGTGGTGTCCATCAACAGGGCACAGGCTACGCCATCGCCGCTGGCGCGCCTGCCGGTGGTGTTGCTGCAGGTTCGCGACAAGGCTGCCCAACAGTTGCAACAGGGCTTGCAGGAGCTGTTTGATAACGCCGACGACACCTTGTTCGAAATGGCCGACAAGGCCCGCAATAACGCGGATCACCATATCTTTTTCGAGGCCATGCGCGACCTGCGGCTCAAGCGCAAGAATTTCGAACGCGCCTTCATGGCGCAACTGTTCCAGGCCTTCGCCCACCTCGGCCAAGCGGGCAG
Source organism: Pseudomonas poae RE*1-1-14 (assembly GCF_000336465.1). Lineage (NCBI taxonomy): Bacteria > Pseudomonadati > Pseudomonadota > Gammaproteobacteria > Pseudomonadales > Pseudomonadaceae > Pseudomonas > Pseudomonas poae. Next base: position 172,588 of record NC_020209.1, read on the forward strand.
CGGTGAGCCGAAAATGGTCCCGCTGGTGTCCTACGATTCGCTGCCAGTCACCACCGACGATGCCCGCGAAAAAGCCGTGGCGCTCGAGGCGATGCTCGGCCGGGTGCGGCACCGCGATGGCCTGGCCCTGGGGCAATTGACTGCTCGTCTGAACGCCCTGCTTGGCAAGCAACTGGACGAGCGGGAAAACCCCTTGGGCCCGGCCCTGTTGTGCGAATTTTTCCTGCGCGCCGGGCGCAGCCTCGGTGTGGAAATCCGCGTCAAGCTGATCATGCTCAAGCTGTTTGAAAAATACGTGCTCAGCGACGCCGATCTGTTGTACGGCGAGGCCAATCAGTTGCTGGTGGCGACCGGCGTTTTACCTGAACTCAAGAGCGCGCCTTCCCGTCGCCGTGTTGGATGTGTGGCGAGCGAACCTGCACCGCCAGGCAGCTTGCCAGGCACCGACCAGACCCTGGATGAAAACGGTCAGCAGGACTTCGCCGCGCTGCAGCAGATGCTCGCGGCCGTGCGCGGCAGTGTGGCGCCCACTCTGGAAGCCAGCGCTGAACCCCAGCCGATTGCCACCCGCGACTTGCTGCGCCTGCTTTCCCATCTGCAGCAATACGTCCCGGAACCCCAGGCCGAGGATGACTTCGACCTGCGTAACCAGCTTGAACAACTATTGACCCGCGTCAGCGTCAAGAGCGGCAAGTCCCGCGTGGTGGAGGACGCCGACGAAGACGTGATCAACCTGGTCGCCCTGCTGTTCGAATTCATGCTCAAGGACCCTGCGGTGCCTGAAGCCTGCAAGGCGTTGATTGCGCGTTTGCAGATCCCTTTGCTGAAGGTGGCGTTGCTGGACAAACGTCTTTTCAGTTGCGCCAGTCATCCCGCGCGGCAGTTGCTCAATGAAATCGCCGTCTCGGCCCTGGGCTGGAACCCGTGCGAGGATTATCAGCGCGACAGTCTGTACCTGCGCATCGAACACGTCGTGCAGTGCCTGCTCAATGAATACGTCGACGACCCGGCGATTTTTTCCCGGTTGCTGGCGCAGTTCAGCGCATCGTGCGCCGAGGAGCAGCGGCGCAGCGAGTTGATTGAACAACACACCCGTGACGCTGAGGATGGGCGCATTCGTGCCGATGCGGCGCGTCAACACGTGGCTGACGTGCTTGACCGAAGGCTGCTGGGCAAGGTGTTGCCGCAGGCCGTGGTGCAGTTTCTGCAACAGGCCTGGAGCCAGGTGTTGTTATTGGCCAGCCTCAAGCATGGTGAGCAGTCGGTGCAGTGGCAGGCGGGGCTGCGCACCATGGACGAGCTGATCTGGAGCGTCAGCCTGCAGCACGACAGCGAGGCCGGTCGGCATCTGGTGGAGCAACTGCCGGGGTTGCTCAAGGCATTGCGTGACGGCCTGACCAGCGCAGCGGTCGATCCCTTCGACGCGCGCGATTTCTTTGTGCGCCTGCAAACGTTGCATCTGCAACCGGCGGAGGGTGTCGAGGCGCTGATTGAGGTGTGCGAGCCATGTGTGCTCGGCCCCGGTGCAGTCGATGCCTGCGAAGACCTGGCGGCGGACGATCCTGATCTGCTCAAAGCGCTGCAGCTGCGAATTGGCGGCTGGGTCGAGTTACAGGATGAGCGGCCAGCCCCCCTGCGCTGCAAGCTGCTGGCGATCATGGCACCTGTGGGTAGCTACGTGTTCGTCAACCGCTCGGGGCTCAAGGTCATGGAGAAAAGCGTCGGCCAACTGGCCCTTGCGTTCAAGCGTGGCGCTCTGCACCCGTTGGATGATGGCCCGCTGTTCGAGCGTGCGTTGACGGCAGTGACCGGCAAACTGCGCCAACTCAATCGCGGCAAGTGATCGCAACGGCAGGGTGGAACGCGGCATACTGGCCACAATTAGTCACGTTCACTTAGTCACGTTCAAGGATCCTGCATGCAACTGGACCCCGCCAGTGGTTGGTGCCAGGGCATTGGTCACTGCCCTTCGCCCAACTTCAACGAGCGCCCCTCAGGCGAAATCTCACTGCTGGTGGTGCATAACATCAGTTTGCCTCCGGCGCAGTTCGGCACTGGCAAGGTACAGGCGTTTTTTCAGAATCGCCTGGATGTCACGGAACATCCCTACTTTGAGGGGATTGCCGACTTACGCGTGTCTGCGCACTTTCTGATTGAGCGCGACGGTGCAGTGACGCAGTTTGTGTCCTGCCTCGACCGCGCCTGGCATGCCGGTGTCTCAAGCTTTGAGGGGCGAGAGACGTGCAATGACTTTTCCCTGGGCATCGAGCTGGAAGGCACGGACGACCTGGCGTACACCGATACCCAGTATGCATCGCTGATAGAGCTGACGAGCCAGTTGCTGGCGGCTTACCCGGGCATCACCCCTCAACGTATTTGTGGTCACAGCGACATCGCGCCGGGACGCAAGACCGACCCGGGCCCTGCATTTGATTGGACGCGCTTTCGTCGCGCCCTGGAGCAAGGAGAACACGCACAATGAGTTTTCTGGTGTTGGTATTGGCCGTGTGGATCGAAAAGTTCTCGGCGTTGCGCCAGCGGTTGCAGCGTGATGGCGGTTGGTTGCGCGAGCTGGCCAGGCTGGAAGCGAGCCCGCGGCTCGGCAAGCAGCCCTGGCTGGTCCTGGCCGTGCTGGTGCTGTTGCCGGTGGTATTGCTGGCGTTGCTATTGCTGGTGCTGGAGCCCGTGGCGTACGGCCTGCTGGCATTGCCGGTGCATTTGCTGGTGCTGATTTACAGCCTTGGGCGTGGCGATCTGCTCACGGCACTCGGTCCGTTTCGTGATGCCTGGCGGCGCGGCGATTTGCAGGCCGCCGAACACGTGGCCGAGCGCGACCTGAACGTGGCTGCCGACAGCGGTGAGCAGTTGCTGGAACGCGTCCAGGCCCACCTGCTATGGCAGGCCTACCAGAGCTTTTTTGCGGTGATTTTCTGGTATTTCCTGCTGGGCCCGGTCGCGGCACTGGCTTATCGCCTGCTGGCCCTGGCCAATGAACACAGCCAGAACCCCCAGGTGGCCGAGCGCTCCGGGCAACTGCGGCATGCATTCGACTGGGTGCCCGTGCGCCTTTTGGCCGCGAGCTTTGCCCTCGTAGGCAACTTCGTCGCGGTTGGCCGCGTGATGCTGCACGAACTGCTGAACTGGGACATCAGCGCCGCGCAACTGGTGGAAAAGGTCGGCCTGGCCGCCGCTGAAATCCCGCCGCCGGTCGTCGGGGCGGAAGGCATCAACAGCCTGGATCGCCTGTGGGAATTGCTGCTGCGTGCCGCCGTGCTCTGGTATGCCGGCTTCGCCATCTGGACCGTGTTGCCTTGATCAATTGCTTCTTTGGGTGGGGCATGAGCTGAGTCAGTCAACCACATTGCTGTGGCGAGCGGGCTTGCCTTAATGCCGCTCAGTTAAGCGCAGATTCCCCGTGGCGAGCAGGCTTGTCCTGCGTTGGGCTGCGCACCAAAACCAGGCGCTGAGCCGTATCAGGTAAACCGCGTTTTGCTGGATTGGGGGCGCTTCGCACCCCAACGCCGTTCAGTTAAGCCAGCGTGTTTGACGGGGCGCCTCAGATCAAGATCAAGAGCGCGGTGGCCTGAGAGCCGACCGGAATGGGGAATGTGAACGCGATCAAATGTGGGAGCGGGCTTGCCCGCGAAGGCGTCGGCCCAGCAAACATTGAGGTCGACTGACCCACCGCTTCCGCGGGCAAGTCGCAGCGCCGCTCCCAGAGGGGATTTACGCTTAACTGAACGGCATTAGGGCAAGCCCGCTCGCCACAGGGGCTCTGTTTGCTGCGTGACAAAGCCAGGTCGAAGGCTTGGCGGCGCGTTCCATATTTTGTATGTGAGAGAAGGTTGTAGGGTGTTTCGTTCGCGGTTGTGGTGCATATCCTGATTTCCTCGCGTGGCGCTTTCTGCCGACGTGGATGAGTGAGAATTCATATCATTCACTCACGTTCCAATGGAGGCACGACGATGACGGCTGCAATCGGCATCAAGGGGCACTGCGCCCATTGCGACATCACCTTTGAACTCAAGCCCTGGCAACTGAACGCCATCGCGATCCAGGAGCCTTTCGACTGCCCGTATTGCCAGCGCATTCTGCACCTGAGTTGCCCCAGGCAGTTGCGCAGGTTCAAGGCCCTGGACCACTGGGCCCTGATGCGGCCGGGCATGATTGTGCTGACCTGTGCCACGCTGATCGCGGCGCAGGTAGCGCAATGGATCGGGTTCATCGGCCTCATCGAGCAACTGAGCGTATCGCTGGGCGCGGCGCTGGTGCACGTGCTGGTGTTGCGTCATGTCCGTTACCGGCAGCAGATGACCCTGGAGCTGCAAGTGGTCAACCCGGCCCACGTGCTACCAATTGAACAGCTCGCGCGCATTGCGTGTGCTCGTCTCAGCCAGCACTAGGGGGCTGATGCCCATGCGCTCTGCCAAATCAGTACATATGGCAGGCAAGTGCTGCGGGCTGTTGCGCTGGCCCGGGTACATGGCCGGCGCCATATCCGGCGAATCCGTCTCCAGCACCATGGCCTCCAGCGGCAATTGAGCAAGCACCCTGTGCATGCGCAGGGCCTGGGGCCAGGTGGCGGCCCCGCCCAGGCCGAGTTTGAAGCCCAGCTTGATGTATTCGCGTGCTTCTTCCAGGCTGCCGGCAAACGCGTGAATGATGCCGCCCCGTGACAGGCGGATACGCTTGAGCGTGGCGATAACGGCGGCATGGCTGCGACGCACATGCACCAGCGCCGGTAACCGGAAGTCCTCGGCCAACTTCAACTGGGCCTCGAACAGCGGTTGCTGGCGCTCGCGGTTCAGCTCTTGAAGAAAGTAATCCAGACCTATCTCGCCCACGGCGCACAATTGCCGATGGCCGTGCAGGCGTGTCAGCCAGTCGCCAAGTTCAGTCAGGTCGGCAGGGCGATGTTGCTCCAGGTACACCGGATGCAGGCCGAAGGCGGCGAACAGGCCTTCATCCGCCTGCACCAACGTCCACACCCGCTGCCAGTTCTGCCGATACACCCCGAGCACCACCATGCGCTGCACGCCAAGCTGTCGGCTATGAGCGAGCACTTCACTACGGTCGGCGTCAAATTCCGGAAAATCCAGGTGGGTGTGGGTGTCGATCAGCTCCACGCTCAGGCCTCGTGAATGCGCTGCTTGAAGGTGCGGCCAATGGCGTGCACGCCGGGCTGGTAGTGTTCCTCTTCGATGGCGGCCAGGGCCAGGCTCAACGCCGCGTCGGCGATCAACTGATGTTGCTGGGCCATGGCATTGACCGGCAGCGGCAGGAAGTCCAGCAGTTGGGTGTCACCAAAGGTGCCCAGGCGCAACGGTTGCGACTTGAGCGGGTAATCGTGCAGCGCATCGAACACGCCTTGCAGCAGCACGTAGGACGTCGTCACCAGCGCGTCAGGCAAATGCCCCAGGCGTTGCAGCAGTTGCTCCATCAACTGTCGGCCGCATTCACGGCTGAAAGCCTCGCCCTGTTCAACAATCACCTCGCCGGTAAAGTCTTGCAGCGCCTGGTGAAAGCCTGCGGCGCGTTCCTGGCTGATGCTCAGCTCGGGCCGCGCGCCGATCAGCGCAATCTGCCCGGGCAGCGGTCGCAGCAGACTGCTGGTCAGTTGCTGGCACGCCTGGCGGTCGTCGCTGACCACCGAACAGAACTGCCCGGCTTCCATGACCCGGTCGATGGCAATCACCGGCAGGCCCTTGGCTTGCAGTTCGCGGTAACTGTCATCGCCTGCCGGCAGGCAACTGGCGACGAACAGCGCATCGCAGCGCCGCGCGCGAAACAGTTGCAGCAGTTGACGCTCGCTGTCGGCGTCATCGTCGGAGCTGGCAATCAGCAATTGATAGCCACGCGCCCGCGCGCCTTGCTCCAGCAGCTTGGCGATGCGTGCGTAACTGGGGTTTTCCAGGTCCGGCAAGATAAAGCCCAAGGTGCGCGTATGCCGACTGCGCAGCCCTGCGGCCTGGGGGTTGGGCGTAAAACCATGGGCTTGCACCACGGCACGCACCCGCTCGACCGTTGCACTGCTGATGCGTTGCTGTTCGGCTTTGCCGTTGATGACATAGCTGGCGGTGGTCACTGACACACCGGCCAGACGTGCGATATCGCTGAGTTTCAAAGCGGGATTTCCTTGTTTTTTGGAGCTTGCCCCGACATTTTGTCCAATCGTAACCGATTCCTGCATGCGACTAATGTCCAAGCTCAAGTGCCGAGTGGTCCTTCAAGCTTGCGCAATTAACGCGTAATCTGCCATAAATTCTAGATTAAACGTTTCAGCCAGCGTATTTTTACGACGTTCGCGACTGACTGGCTACTGCCAATTGACCATCAGCCGTTTAGTTCATAAACACGCTTACACTGTTTTATTCAAAACAATACCTAGTGCGTTGCGCGCACTAACTAGGAGAACGGCATGCTTGAGCTCACTGTAGAGCAGATATCCATGGGCCAATCGGCTGTGGATAAATCTGCTGCCTTGCAACTGCTCGCTGACACACTGGTGACCGACGGCCTGGTCGCCGAGGGCTACCTCAGTGGCCTGCAAGCCCGTGAAGCCCAAGGCTCGACCTTCCTCGGCCAAGGCATCGCCATTCCCCACGGCACGCCGGAAACCCGCGATCAGGTATTTTCCACCGGCGTGCGCCTGCTTCAGTTCCCCGAAGGGGTGGATTGGGGCGACGGCCAGATCGTCTACCTGGCGATCGGCATTGCCGCCAAGTCCGATGAACACCTGCGCCTGCTGCAACTCTTGACCCGCGCCCTCGGTGAAACCGACCTGGGCCAGGCGCTGCGCCGCGCTGAAAGCGCCGAAGCGCTGTTGAAACTGTTGCAAGGCGCGCCGCAGGAACTGGCGCTGGACGCCCAGATGATCAGCCTGGGCGTGTCCGCCGATGATTTTGAAGAGCTGGTATGGCGCGGCGCACGCCTGCTGCGCCAGGCCGACTGCGTGAGCAATGGTTTCGCCGCTGTGCTGCAGCAGGTCGAAGCGCTGCCCCTGGGCGATGGCCTGTGGTGGCTGCACAGCGAACAAACGGTGAAAAGCCCGGGCCTGGCGTTCGTCACCCCGGACAAACCCATGCGCTACCTTGGCCAGCCGCTCAATGGCCTGTTCTGCCTGGCGAGCCTGGGCGAAGCGCATCAGGCCTTGCTCGAACGCCTGTGTGCCTTGTTGATCGAAGGACGTGGCCAGGAATTGGGCCGCGCCACAAGCAGCCGCGCGGTGCTCGAAGTGCTCGGCGGCGAACTGCCGCCGGACTGGCCCAACGCGCGCGTCACCCTGGCCAACGCTCACGGCCTGCACGCGCGTCCGGCGAAGATCCTCGCGCAATTGGCAAAAAGCTTTGACGGCGATATCCGCCTGCGCATCGTCGATGGGCCGGTGGGCGCCGTGTCGGCCAAAAGCCTGAGCAAGCTGCTCAGCCTCGGCGCGCGTCGCGGTCAGGTGCTGGAGTTTGTCGCCGAACCCACCATTGCCGGCGACGCCTTGCCCGCCCTGTTGGCCGCCGTCGAGCAGGGCCTCGGCGAAGAGGTCGAACCGCTGCCGACGGTGAGCGAGCAGCTCACACCCGTCGAGATCGAACCCGTCATCAGCGCGCCGCTTGCCGGCAGCCAGAGCCAGGCCATCGCTGCCGCGCCGGGCATCGCCATCGGTCCTGCGCATGTCCAGGTGCAACAGGTGTTTGATTACCCGCTGCGCGGCGAGTCCTGTGCCATTGAGCGTCAGCGCCTGCAGGATGCGCTGGCCGATGTGCGCCGCGACATCCAGGGCCTGATCGAGCGCAGCCAGGCCAAGGCGATCCGCGAGATTTTCATCACCCACCAGGAAATGCTCGACGACCCGGAACTCACCGATGACGTCGACACGCGCCTCAAGCAGGGCGAAAGCGCGCAGGCGGCGTGGATGAGCGTGATCGAAAGCGCTGCCAAACAGCAGGAGTCGCTGCAGGATGCCTTGCTCGCCGAGCGCGCCGCCGACCTGCGCGACATCGGCCGCCGAGTGCTGGCGCAACTGTGCGGCGTCGAAAGCGCCCAGGAGCCGAGCGAGCCTTACATTCTGGTGATGGACGAAGTCGGCCCTTCGGACGTCGCGCGCCTGGACCCGGCTCGCGTGGCCGGCATCCTCACCGCCCGCGGTGGCGCCACGGCCCACAGCGCCATCGTCGCCCGTGCCCTCGGTATTCCCGCGTTGGTCGGCGCCGGGCCGGCCGTGTTGCTGCTGGCTGCGGGCACACCGTTGCTGCTCGATGGCCAGCGCGGTCGCCTGCACGTCGACCCCGATGCCGCTACGCTGCAACGTGCCACCGTGGAGCGCGACACCCGTGAGCAGCGTCTGCAAGCCGCTTCGGCTCAGCGCCACGAGTCGGCGCGCACCCGCGACGGTCATTCGGTGGAAGTGTTCGCCAACATCGGCGAAAGCGCCGGCGTGGCCAGCGCGGTGGAGCAGGGCGCCGAAGGCATCGGCCTGCTGCGTACCGAACTGATTTTCATGGCCCACTCGCAAGCCCCGGACGAAGCCACTCAAGAAGCCGAATACCGTCGCGTGCTGGACGGCCTCGACGGTCGCCCGCTGGTGGTGCGCACCCTGGATGTGGGCGGCGACAAACCGCTGCCGTATTGGCCGATTGCCGAAGAAGAAAACCCCTTCCTCGGCGTACGCGGTATTCGTCTGACCCTGCAACGCCCGCAGATCATGGAAGCGCAACTGCGCGCCCTGTTGCGCTCGGCGGACAACCGCCCGCTGCGCATCATGTTCCCTATGGTCGGCAGCGTCGATGAGTGGCGCGCGGCCCGTGACATGACCGAGCGCCTGCGCCTGGAAATCCCGGTGGCCGACTTGCAGTTGGGCATCATGATCGAAGTGCCGTCGGCTGCGCTGCTGGCGCCGGTACTTGCCAAGGAAGTCGACTTCTTCAGCGTCGGCACCAACGACCTCACCCAGTACACCCTGGCCATCGACCGTGGCCACCCGACGCTGTCCGCCCAGGCTGACGGCCTGCACCCGGCCGTTTTGCAACTGATCGACATCACCGTGCGCGCGGCTCATGCCCACGGCAAATGGGTGGGTGTGTGCGGCGAACTGGCCGCCGACCCGTTGGCTGTGCCGGTGCTGGTGGGGCTGGGGGTGGACGAGTTGAGCGTGTCGGCCCGCAGCATTCCTGAAGTCAAAGCGCGGGTGCGTGAATTCAGCTTGAGCGAGGCCCAAAGCCTGGCGCAAAAAGCACTGGCGGTGGGTTCGCCCGCCGAAGTGCGAGCCTTAGTGGAGGCCGTGTAAATGGCGAAGATTCTGACCCTGACGCTGAACCCGGCGTTGGACCTCACGGTACAGCTGCCGCGCCTTGAGCCGGGGGAGGTCAACCGCAGCGAAAACATGCTCACCCATGCGGCGGGCAAGGGCGTGAACGTCGCCCAAGTGCTGGCCGATCTGGGCCATCAGTTGAGCGTGAGTGGCTTTCTCGGCGACGCCAACCCGCAGGCCTTCGATGCGCTGATCAGCCGCCGTGGGTTCGTCGACGCATTCGTGCGCGTGCCGGGCGAAACCCGCAGCAATATCAAGATTGCCGAACACAATGGCCGCGTCACCGATATCAATGCACCGGGGCCGCAGGTGACCGAGCAGGCGCAAGCACAACTGCTCGCACTGCTGGCAGAGATCGGCCCCCGGTTCGACGCGGTGGTGGTCGCCGGCAGCTTGCCGCGCGGCGTCAGCCCGCAGTGGTTTCAGGCGTTGCTGGAGACGCTCAAGGCGCAAGGCTTGAAAATCGCCCTCGACACCAGCGGCGAAGCCCTGAGCGCCGGGCTCCAGGCCGGACCCTGGCTGGTCAAGCCCAATACCGAAGAACTGGCCGAAGCCCTGGGCGATGCCCCGGATGCCATCAGCCGTTTGCATCAGCTGGGTGTGGAACATGTGGTGGTGTCCGACGGTGCTGCAGGCGTGAGTTGGTACCGCCCCGGCGGCGCCCTGCACGCCACGCCGCCCAACGTAACGGTGGCCAGTACCGTGGGCGCCGGTGATTCGCTGCTGGCCGGGATGCTCCACGGTCTGCTCAGTGGCGATACGCCGGAACAGACCCTGAGCCGCGCCACGGCGATTGCCGCGATGGCGGTGACGCAGGTCGGTTTCGGCATCAGCGACCACGCACAGCTGGATATTTTGCAGAGCGGCGTCCAAGTGCGCGCGCTGACAGAACAATAAGAGGGTTTGTGATGAAATTAGCCATTGTTACCGCCTGCCCGAACGGCATGGTCACCAGTGTGCTGTGCGCCCGCTTGCTGGACGCCGCCGCGCAGCGCCAGGGGTGGAGCACCAGCGTCGAAGTGATCGATGTGCAGCACCCCGAACGTCAGTTGTCCGAAGCGATCCTCAACGATGCCGAGTGGGTCTTGCTGGTCAGCAGCACGCCGGTGGACATGCAACGGTTTATCGGCAAGCGTGTGTTCCAGAGCACGCCGGCCCAGGCATTGGCCGATGTCGAGGCGGTATTGCGCCGTGGGGCCGAAGAGGCTCAGGTGTACGTCGCCACGCAACAAGCGGCCAGCCAGGCGCCGCGTATCGTCGCGATCACCGCCTGCCCCACCGGCGTGGCGCACACCTTTATGGCCGCCGAAGCCTTGCAGCAGACGGCCAAGCGCCTGGGTTACGACCTGCAGGTGGAGACTCAGGGCTCGGTCGGCGCGCGCACGCCATTGAGTCCGCAGGCCATCGCCGAGGCCGATGTGGTGTTGCTGGCAGCGGACATCGAAGTCGCCACCGAGCGCTTTGCCGGCAAGAAGATCTACCGCTGCGGCACCGGCATTGCCCTCAAACAATCGGAAGCGACCCTCAACAAGGCGCTGGCCGAAGGTGTGGTGGAAAGCGCCGCCAGCGGCGCGGTGGCCAAACAGGAAAAAACCGGGGTCTACAAGCATCTGCTGACCGGTGTGTCGTTCATGTTGCCGATGGTGGTGGCAGGCGGCTTGTTGATCGCCTTGTCCTTCGTGTTCGGCATTCATGCCTTCGAAGAAAAGGGCACCCTGGCGGCGGCCCTCAAGAGCGTCGGCGACCAGGCCTTCATGCTGATGGTGCCGTTGCTCGCAGGCTATATCGCCTACTCGATCGCCGACCGTCCCGGCATCGCGCCCGGCATGATCGGCGGCCTGTTGGCCGGCACCCTGGGTGCGGGGTTCATCGGCGGGATTTTCGCCGGTTTTCTCGCCGGTTACTGCGTCAAGCTGATTACCCGCGCGGTGAAGTTGCCCCAGAGTCTGGAAGCCCTCAAGCCGATCCTGATCATTCCGCTGCTGGCCAGCCTGTTTACCGGTCTGGCGATGATTTACCTGGTGGGCCCGCCCGTGGCGCGACTGCTGACCGGCCTCACGGACTTTCTCAGCACCATGGGCACCACCAACGCCGTGCTGCTTGGCATCCTGCTCGGCGGCATGATGTGCGTCGACCTGGGCGGCCCGATCAACAAGGCCGCGTATGCGTTCTCGGTCGGCCTGCTGGCGGCCTCCAGCGGGGCGCCGATGGCCGCGACCATGGCCGCCGGCATGGTGCCGCCGATCGGCATGGGCATCGCCACCTTCCTGGCGCGGCGCAAATTTGCCCAGACCGAGCGCGAGGCCGGCAAGGCGGCGATGATTCTGGGTATGTGCTTCATCTCTGAAGGCGCGATTCCTTTCGCGGCCAAGGACCCGCTGCGGGTGATCCCGGCCAGCATCGCCGGCGGCGCGTTGACCGGTGCGCTGTCGATGTACTTCGGTTGCAAACTGGCCGCGCCCCACGGCGGGTTGTTCGTGCTGATCATTCCAAATGCGATGAATCACGCGCTGTTGTATTTGCTGGCGATTGTGGCCGGCAGCGTGGTGACCGGCGTGGTGTATGCGCTGATCAAACGCCCGGAGGCGGTAGAGCTGGCAGTCGCGCCCGCCTAGAAGAGGTGGCAGGGAGGCTTTCTGTGAGAGGGGGCTTGCTCCCACATTCAGCGCTTTATTGGCTGTAAGGTCGGTGTCATATCGGCATGGTTTAGTGGCCTCTTCGATACCCAGAGGGCACCCCCGCATGAGCCACTTCGATCTCGGCCGTCGCCGCGTGATGCAAGTCGTCGGCGCCGGCCTGTTGTTGCCTGGCCTGGCCCCGGCGGTGATCGCGTCGGTCAAGGACCGGCCTCAGCTCACCGACGGTGTGCAGTCCGGCGACCTGCTGGGCGACCGCGCGATGATCTGGAGCCGCAGCGACCGCCCCGCGCGCATGGTGGTGGAGTGGGACACCCGCAGCGTGTTCAGCAACCCGCGCCGGTTTGTCTCGCCGCTGGCCGACAGCCGCAGCGATTTCACCGCTCGCGTCGAGCTCACCGGCTTGCCGGTCGATCAGGCGATTTTCTACCGCGTGCATTTCGAGGACGCCCAGAGCGGCGTCGCCAGCGAGCCGTGGTTCGGCCACCTGCGCAGCGTGCCGCAGCAGCGCCGCGACATTCGCTTTGTGTGGAGCGGCGACACCGTCGGCCAGGGCTTTGGCATCAACCCGGACATCGGCGGCATGCGCATCTACGAAGCCATGCGTCTACGCCTGCCGGACTTCTTTATCCACAGCGGCGACACCATCTACGCCGACGGCCCGGTGCCGGCGCAACTGCCCACCGAAGGCGGGCGCATCTGGCGCAACCTCACCACCGAATCCAAGAGCAAGGTCGCCGAAACCCTCGACGACTATCGCGGCAACTATCGCTACAACCTGCTGGACGAAAACGTGCGGCGCTTTAACGCCGAGGTGCCGCAGATCTGGCAGTGGGACGACCACGAAGTGGTGAACAACTGGTCGCCCGGCAAGCAGCTCGACGAGCGTTACAAGGTCAAGGACATCAATACCCTGGTCGGCCGTGCGCGCCAGGCCTGGCTGGAGTATTCACCGATGCGCCGGCAGGACGCCGATGCTGGCGGGCGGATTTACCGCAAGCTCGCCTACGGCCCGTTGCTGGACGTGTTCGTGCTCGACATGCGCAGTTATCGCGGCGCCAATGATGACAACCTGGGCGGTGAAAAACCTTTTCTCGGGCGCGAACAGTTGGACTGGCTCAAGCGCGAACTCAAGGCCTCGACGGCCCAGTGGAAAGTCATTGCGGCCGACATGCCCATCGGCCTCGGTGTGCCCGACGGTGAAGTCAGCCCTGGCGTGGCGCGCTGGGAAGCCATTGCCAACAACGACCCGGGCCCGGCGCAGGGCCGCGAGCTGGAAATCGCCGAACTGCTTGGGTTCCTGCGCGCCCAGCAGGTGCGCAATCACGTGTGGCTGACGGCGGATGTGCACTATTGCGCAGCGCATCACTACCACCCCGACCGGGCGGCGTTTCAGGATTTCGAACCGTTCTGGGAATTTGTCGCCGGGCCTTTGAATGCCGGGAGTTTCGGGCCTAACCCGCTGGATAAAACCTTTGGCCCGGAAGTGGTGTTCGAGAAAGCACCGCCGGCGCAGAACACCTCGCCGTTCGCCGGATTTCAGTTTTTTGGCGAGGTACAGATTGACGGGCAGACGGCGGAGTTGACGGTGATTTTGCGCGACCTGGATGGGGTTTCTGTGTTTGAGCAGAGGTTGCAGCCTGCACAGCGTTCGGCACATCAATACACATCCCGCCGATAACGCCCTTGCTCAATCAACCGCTCCACTGTCTCACTGCCCAGTATGTCCACCAGCGCCTGATCCACCCCTGTCGCCATGCCCTGCAAACTCCCGCACACATAGATCGCCGCGCCTTCGGCCAGCCATTTGCGCAGCACGTCGGCTGATTCGCGCAGACGGTCCTGCACGTAGATTTTTTCTGCCTGGTCGCGGGAAAACGCCAGGTCCAGTAGCGCCAGGTCGCCACTGGCCAGCCAGCCGTGGAGTTCGTCCTGGCACAGAAAGTCATGCTGGCGCGTGCGTTCGCCAAACAACAGCCAGTTGCGCTGATGGCCCAGGGCGATGCGCGCTTTGAGCAAGCTGCGCAGGCCGGCGAGGCCGGTGCCGTTGCCCAGCAGGATCAGCGGCACGGGCATCTCTGGCAGATGGAAACCAGTGTTGCGGCGCAGGCGCAGGCGGATGGCGGAGCCGATCGCGGCGTGTTCAGTGAGCCAGCCGGAGCCCAGGCCCAGGCTGCCGTCTGGGCGGCGCTCCTGGCGTACGATCAGTTCCAGCACGCCGTCGCTGGCAATCGAGGCGATGGAGTATTCGCGCATGCCCAGCGGCACCAATGCATCCACCACCGCCTGGGCGTGCAAGCCGACCAGGTGTGCAAGCTTGGCCGGCAACTGGCGTGTGGCCAGAGCCCGAGCGAGCGGTTTCGCCAGGCCGTCGATCAGCACATCGTCGCTGCCGTTCAGGCCAAGGCTCTGGAGAAGCTGTTCGATGGCGTCCTTGCCATTGCACGGCAGGATTTCCACCAGGTCACCGGCCAGCCAGGCGTGGGGCGCCGCTGACGTCAGACCCAGCAGGTACACCGGCGTGCTCGCACTGTCACGGTTGAGCAGTGTTCGCTGGCTCAGCGTCCACTGTTCATACTGCGCCACCGGCCAGGCCGCTGCCGGCGCCTGGCCGGTGAGTTGGCCCAGTTGCTGTTGCCAGTCCAGCAGCGCAGCGGTGTCGCCGCTGTCGACTTCCACCGGGGCGAACAGCAGGTTGCCGCCCTGTTGGGTCAGCCAGAATTGCAGGCGCCGCGCAAAGCCGCAGAAGTGTTCGTACTGGCGATCACCCAGGGCCAGCACCGCGTAGTTCAAGCCCGCGAGGGACACATCCTGGCCCAGCACGCTGCGCTCGAAACCACGGGCGTTGTCGGGTGCTTCGCCATCGCCGAAGGTGCTGACCACGAACAGTGCGTTTTGCGCCTGGCTCAATTCATTCTGGCTGACACTGCCCAGGGGCTGCACCTTTACCGGCAGGCCAGCGGCCTGCAATTGCCCGGCGGTCTGCCAGGCCAGTTGTTCGGCAAAGCCGCTCTGGCTGGCGAAGCCGATCAGCCAGGCCGGCGCTTGGCTGTGGTTGTTCGCAAGGCCGTTGCGGGCATCGCGCACCTGGCGTTTTTTGCGGCGGCGGTCGAGGTACAACAGCCAACCGGTGATAAAGAACAACGGCATGCACAGCGCGCTGACAGTGAGGATGACCCGCCCCACGATGCCGAAGTAGCTGCCGGTGTGCAGCGCATAAATGCTGGTCAGCAGCTGCGATTTGAGACTTTTGCGGGCGTAGCGCTCATGGGCTTTGACCTCGCCGGTGGCGGGGTCGAGGTTGATCTGGTTCAGCGCGCGGTCATGAGACGCGTCACGCAGCAGGTAATAGACGATGGCCGGCTGCCCGGCGACGGTCGGCATGCGGATGTTATAGGCGCTCAGGCCGGGGCCGGCGCTGCTGTAGACGCTGCTCCAGATCGCGTCGTAATTGGCCACAGGCAGGGCGTCTGCGGGCGCCGGGTTACGCGTGCGTACCCGTTCGTTCTGTGGTGCGTCGGACAGCCATTGGGTCAGGCCCTTGTTGTACCAGTTGTAGGACCAGTACAGGCCGGTAAGCGCCGAGAACAGATAGAACAGCAGGCACCAGGTGCCGGACACCGAGTGCAGGTCCCAGTTGAAACTGCGGCCTTTTTTGCGCCAGTCCAGCGTCAGCCAGGCACGCCAGTTCTTCACTTGGCGCGGCCAGCGCAGGTACAGGCCGGACAGGCAGAAAAACAGCAGAATCAGGGTGCAGGCGCCGGTGATCTGCCGACCGGTTTCACCCATGGCGAGGAAGCGATGCACCTGCAGGATAATGCCGAAGAACTCCTGACCCGTCGCATCGCCACTGTAGTCGCCGGTGTAGGGGTCGAAGTAGCGCATCTGCCCCCGTCGCTCACCCGGTGGCGCGCTGAAGAAAACGCGCGCCGCGTTGCCGCTGTCGCTTTCCACCCACAGCATCGACACGGTCTTGCCTTCGGTGGCCTCCAGCTTGCGCACCAGTTCGGCGGGTGGCAGCACGCCGGCGTCGCGCTTTTCAACGTTCAATACATGGGGGTTGAGCGCCCTGAGTATTTCATCCTGAAACGACACCGCTGCCCCGGTGATCCCCATCAGGGCCAGTACCAGCCCGGCCGTGATGCCGAAGAACCAGTGCAACTGGAACAGGGTTTTCTTCAACACGTCGTACGGCCTCGCAGAACTGGATAGGGATTGACGGCGCGCATTATGCCGTGGGTTGTTGAGAAACATTCCTTTTTACATGCAAAAAGCCCACGACAAGGCGTGGGCTTTTTGATCGGGCAGGGGTTACACGTAGAACGATTTCAATGGCGGAAAGCCGTTGAACTCAACCGCGCTGTAGCTGGTGGTGTACGCACCGGTCGACAGCCAGTACAGGCGATCACCGATGGCCAGGTTCAGCGGCAGGCCGTACTTGTAGTTTTCGTACATGATGTCGGCGCTGTCGCAGGTAGGGCCGGCGATGACCACTTCTTCCATCTCGCCTTTCTTCTCGGTCCAGATCGGGAACTTGATGGCTTCGTCCATGGTTTCGATCAGGCCGGAGAATTTGCCCACATCCGTGTACACCCAACGCTCGACGGCGGTGCGCGATTTACGCGCCACCAGTACCACTTCGCTGACCAGGATGCCGGCGTTGGCGATCAACGAACGGCCTGGTTCGAGGATGATTTCCGGCAGTTCGTCGCCGAAGTCTTCCTTGAGGAAGCGGATGATTTCTTCGGCGTAGGTTTCCAGGCTGTTGGTGCGGGTGATGTAGTTGGCCGGGAAGCCGCCGCCCATGTTGATCAGCTTGAGGTGGATGCCGTCTTCTTCCTTCAGGCGCTCGAAGATCACTTTGACCTTGGCGATGGCCGCGTCCCACACGCTGATGTCGCGTTGTTGCGAACCGACGTGGAAGGAGATGCCGTAAGGCACCAGGCCCAGGTCACGGGCGAGGATCAGCAGGTCCATGGCCATGTCGGTCTGGCAGCCGAATTTGCGCGACAACGGCCAATCTGCCGTGGTCGAACCTTCGGTGAGGATGCGCACGTACACCTTCGAACCCGGTGCAGCCTTGGCGATGTTGCGCAGGTCGGCTTCGGAGTCGGTGGAGAACAGGCGCACGCCTTTCTCGTAGAAGTAGCGGATGTCTTTGGATTTCTTGATGGTGTTGCCGTAGCTGATACGGTCGGCGCTGACGCCGCGGTCCATGACCTTGTCCAGCTCGTAGATCGAGGCGATATCGAAGCTGGAGCCTTTTTCCTTGAGCAGGTCGATGATCTCGACGGCGGGGTTGGCCTTGACGGCGTAATAGACTTTGGCGAATTCGAAACCGGCGCGCAGGTCATCGTAGGCCTGGCTGATCATCGCGGTGTCGATCACCACGAACGGGGTTTCTTGCTTGTCGGCGAACGCCTTCATTTTGTCAAAGGTGGCGCGCGCGAAATAATCTTCGACCTGGATCGACATGCTGGGAACTCCTAGGGGCAAACTGAAATTAGCCATGGGTGCAAATGAACGTCCTCCGTATCCCCACTTTGGTTCGCCTACTTCCCAAGGCATGTCGCCGAAAGCAAAAAGGCCATGGGATGTACCGCTTCCCTTGGCCTTGCTGTCTCGTCGTCAGTACTTGAGCCGGATGGATCGTTTCCAGCATGGACGTTCGGCGCGAACTTTAGGGCTTGATGGGCGTGGGATCAACTAAAAATGTCGCGTTTTTGCACGCGTTCGTCGCGCTACCGCGTGCAGCTACTTATGTAACCGACAGGTGTGACGGATTGATGTTCCCCGGATGGGGCCAATCAGATGGATTTGCGGTGTATTCATCGCAGGCAAGCCAGCTCTCACATTTGAACTGCATTCTTATGCTGGAATGCATTCCCCTGTGGGAGCTGGCTTGCCTGCGATAGCAATCTATCAGGCCAAAGCAGTTTCGGCAGGCGAGACAATACTGGTCTTGCCCCCACGCGACTTGCCTGAACTCAGGTACTCGGCAATCGACTCCTGGGTGACTTCCCCCAGGAACACCCGCTCGGCATCCATCACCGGCAGCCACGAGCGGTTGAACTCGTACATGCGCGACAGCAGGATGCGCAGGTGCTCGTCATAGGCTGCCGTGGCGTTGAACTCGCGCAGGTACTGGCCGCACGTACCGGCCTGGCGGTGCAGGTCGCGGCGGCGTACATAACCCAGCGCCTTGTTCTCGGCGCAGGTGACGACCACATAACGGCGGTCATGCTCGTCCATCAGTTCCAGGGCATCGGCCACCGGGGTTTCCGGGCTCACCGACGGGGCGTTGTCCGCCGCGTCTTCGGCCTTCACCAGCAGCAGACGCTTGAGGGTGCTGTCCTGGCCGACGAAGTTGCTCACGAACTCGTCAGCCGGGTGCGCCAGCAACGTGTCCGGATGGTCGATCTGCAGCAGCTTGCCGGCGCGGAAGATCGCGATCTTGTCGCCCAGCTTGATGGCTTCGTCGATGTCGTGGCTGACCATGATCACGGTCTTGTTCAGCGCGCGCTGCATCTCGAAGAACTCGTTCTGGATCATTTCGCGGTTGATCGGGTCGACCGCGCCGAACGGCTCATCCATCAGCAGCAGCGGTGCGTCGGCCGCCAGTGCGCGAATCACGCCGATGCGCTGTTGCTGGCCGCCCGACAGTTCACGTGGGTAGCGGTGCAGATACTGCTTGGGTTCGAGCTTGATCATGCTCATCAGCTCGCGGGCGCGGTCGTGGCATTTCTGCTTGTCCCAGCCCAGCAGCTTGGGCACCACCACGATGTTTTCCTCGATGGTCATGTTCGGGAACAGACCGATCTGCTGGATCACATAGCCGATGTTGCGACGCAGGGTCACTTCGTCCAGGTCGGTGGTGTCTTCGCCATTGATCAGAATCTTGCCCGAGGTGGGCTTGATCAAGCGGTTGATCATTTTCAGCGTGGTGCTCTTGCCGCAGCCCGACGGGCCGAGGAATACGCAAATTTCGCCTTCATTGACGGTCAGGCTTACGTCGTTCACGGCGGAGACAGTTTTGCCGTTGCTTTGAAAAGTCTTGGTCAGGTTTTGAAGTTCGATCATTTGAGCAGTCCTTTTGGAGTCAGCGAGCGTTGCAGCCATTGCAGAAGCAGGTCGGCGAAGATGGCCAGGAGACTGACCAGCACGGCGCCGACGATCAGCATCGACATGTCGCTGCGGCTGATGGAAGCCAGAATAAGTACACCCAGGCCACCGGCGCCGATGGTGGCGGCAATGGTCATGACGCCGATATTCATCACCACGGCGGTGCGCACGCCGGCGAGGATCACCGGTACGGCAATCGGCAGCTCGACCATGCGCAGGCGCTGGCCGAAGGTCATGCCGATGCCCTTGGCGGCTTCGCGGATGCCCGGTTCCACGCCGGTGAGGGCCAGGTAGGTGTTACGCATGATCGGCAGCAGGGAGTAGAGGAACACGGCGGTGATTGCCGGCATTGGCCCCAGCCCCTGGCCGAATTTGGAGTAGAACGGCAGCAGCAGGCCGAACAGCGCAATCGACGGCACGGTCAGCAGCACCGTGGCGCTGGCCTGCAAGGGGCCGGCGAGCGTCGGGAAGCGCGTCATCAGTACGCCCAGGGGCACGCCAATGAAAATTGCCAGCAGTACGGCAATGCCGACCAGGGTGATGTGCTGCCAGGTCAGTTGCAGCACCTGGGCCCAATCAAGATGGGAAAAGGCGTTCAGGAATTCCATGTCTTCTCCTCTTAGTTGATGGAATGTTGGCGCAGGAAATCTGCGGCAACGGCGGACGGGCTTTCATGGTCGACATCGACCCGCGCGTTGAGCTGGCGCATGGTTGCATCGTCGAACAGGTCGGCCAGCGGCTTGAGTTCGGCAGCCAGTTGCGGGTGCTGGTCGAGGTATTCCTGGCGGATCACCGGCGCGGCCGTGTAGTCCGGGAAGTAGTGCAGGTCGTCCTCCAGCAGCTTCAATTTGAAGGCGTTGAGGCGACCGTCGGTGGTGTAGACCAGCCCTGCAAACACCTGGCCGTTACGCAGCGCGGTGTACACCAGGCCCGCGTCCATCTGCCGGGTGTTCTTGCGGGTCAGGTTCATGTCGTACAGCTTGACCATGCCGGCCAGGCCGTCGGAGCGGTTGGCGAACTCGGTGTCCAGCGCCACCAGGCGGTGTTCCCGGGTATCTGCCGCCATGGCTTTGGTGAGGTCGCTGATGTTGTTGATTTCAGGATGTTCCCTGGCCACCTTGTCCGGCAGCGCCAGCGCATAGGTGTTGCTGAAGTGCGACGGCGACAGCCAGGCCAGGCCTTTTTTCGCATCGAGTTCTTTCACCCGGGCGTAGGACTGTGCGCTGTCGAGTTTCTCGTCGATGTGGTTGTAGGCCACGAGCGACACGCCGGTGTATTCCCAGAGCAGGTCCAGTTGCCCGCTTTCCTGGGCACTGCGCGCCAGGTTGCTGCCCAGACCGCCGGTGACGCGGGTGTCGTAGCCCTTGGTGCGCAGGTATTGAGAGGTGATTTCGGCGAGCAGGGTCTGTTCGGTGAACACCCGGGCGCCGATGCGAATCACCGGTTTTTCGGCGGCTTGTGCAAACCCCGCGCACAGCAGGACGCAGCTCAGTATCAATGTCAGCTTTTTCATGTGAATTCCTTTACCCAACCTCAAGACGGACGCAACCCGCGTTCCAGCCAAAGGCGGCTGGCCATGGTCACCAGACCGTCCAGCAGCAACGCCAGCAGCGCGGTGCACGCGGCGCCGAGCAACAGTTGCGGCTGATTGTTCAGGGCGATGCCGGGGAAAATCAGGCTGCCCAGGCTGTTGGCGCCGATCAGGAAGGCCAGCGGCGCGGTGCCGACGTTGATCGCCAGGGCCACACGCACGCCACCGATGATGATCGGCACGGCGTTGGGCAATTCCACGCGAAACAGCACCTGGCGCGGGGTCATGCCGATGCCGGTGGCGGCTTCCTTGAGTGAGCCTTGAACGTTTTTCAGGCCTTCGTAGGTGTTGCGCACGATGGGCAGGAGGGAGGCGAGGAACAGCGCGAAGATGGCCGGGCCACTGCCGATGCCGAGGACGCCGAGGGCGATGGCCAGTACGGCCAGGGGCGGGACGGTGTTGCCGATGTTGAAGATCTGCATGAAGCGTTCTGCGCGCCCGACCATGTTCGGTCGGCTCAGCAGGATGCCGGCGGGGATGCCCACAATCAGGGCGGCCAGCATGGAGACTAAAACCAGAATCAGATGCGCTTGCAGGTAAAACAACAAATCGTCGCGGTACAGTTCGATCGTGTTGATGCCGATCCAGTGGACCAGCAGGGCCAGGAGCGCGACGACAACCGCACCTCCTATCAGCCCTTTGCCATAGCGAATAGCCACAGGCGGACTCCTTTTTTCTTTTGTCGGCGAACACATTCTGCTGCGGCAATGCCATTGCTGGCTGTCGGCGAAAGCGTTCGCGAAAAGCAGCTCGTCGATACCGGCAACGCGGTATGTATCGAGCCATGAGCGCAGCCCCGTCAGGCTAACTTGCTGATTTTTCAGCCCTGTTACGAGTGCGATAACAGGGGAATGGACGTCTCCACCTTTTAAAAGGTTCCACACTTGGCAGCATTTAGCCACCCCTGATCGGGTGAACGGTGGTCCGAACCGTGGGGTTTGCGCTATACTCGCGCCCCTTTTTTGACTCACCTGCCAGGCGATTTCCCATGACCCACCAGGCCGCCGAAGTCGCGAAACGCCGCACTTTCGCTATTATTTCCCACCCCGATGCCGGTAAGACCACCATCACCGAGAAGCTGTTGCTGATGGGCAAGGCAATCGCGGTGGCCGGCACGGTGAAATCGCGCAAATCCGACCGCCATGCCACCTCCGACTGGATGGAAATGGAAAAGCAACGGGGTATCTCCATTACCACGTCGGTCATGCAGTTCCCGTATCGCGACCACATGGTCAACCTGCTCGACACCCCCGGCCACGAAGACTTTTCCGAAGACACCTACCGCACCCTCACCGCCGTGGACTCGGCGTTGATGGTGCTCGACGGCGGTAAAGGCGTCGAGCCACGCACCATCGCGCTGATGGACGTGTGCCGACTGCGTGACACGCCGATCGTCAGCTTCATCAACAAACTCGACCGCGACATCCGCGACCCCATCGAGCTGCTCGACGAAATCGAAGCGGTCCTGAAGATCAAGGCTGCGCCGATCACCTGGCCGATCGGTTGCTACCGCGACTTCAAGGGCGTGTACCACCTGGCCGACGACTACATCATTGTCTACACCGCCGGCCACGGACATGAGCGCACCGAAACCAAGATCATCGAGAAGCTAGACTCGGACGAAGCCCGCGCCCACCTGGGTGACGAGTACGACCGTTTTGTCGATCAGCTGGAATTGGTGCAAGGCGCCTGCCATGAGTTCAACCAGCAGGAGTTCCTCGACGGCCAA
Organism: Pseudomonas poae RE*1-1-14; assembly: GCF_000336465.1. Classification (NCBI taxonomy): domain Bacteria; kingdom Pseudomonadati; phylum Pseudomonadota; class Gammaproteobacteria; order Pseudomonadales; family Pseudomonadaceae; genus Pseudomonas; species Pseudomonas poae. The sequence continues at coordinate 194,967 of NC_020209.1, forward strand.
CTGACCCCGGTGTTCTTCGGTACCGCGCTGGGTAACTTCGGTGTCGATCACGTGCTGGACGCGGTGGTCGACTGGGCTCCGCGCCCGCTGGCCCGTGTCGCCAACGAGCGCACCGTGGAGCCGGTGGAAGAGAAATTCACAGGCTTCGTGTTCAAGATCCAGGCGAACATGGACCCCAAGCACCGCGACCGTATTGCCTTCATGCGCATTTGCTCCGGCAAGTACGAGAAAGGCATGAAGATGCGCCATGTGCGCACCGGCAAGGACGTGCGCATTGGCGATGCCCTGACGTTCTTCTCCTCCGAGCGTGAGCAACTGGAAGAAGCGTTCGCCGGCGACATCATCGGCCTGCACAACCACGGCACCATCCAGATCGGCGACACCTTCACCGAAGGCGAAGCGCTGGGCTTCACCGGCATCCCGCACTTCGCCCCGGAACTGTTCCGCCGCGTACGCCTGCGTGACCCGCTCAAGTCCAAGCAACTGCGCCAGGGTCTGCAGCAGTTGGCGGAAGAGGGCGCCACCCAGGTGTTCTTCCCCGAGCGCAGCAACGACATCATCCTCGGCGCCGTGGGGGTGCTGCAGTTCGACGTGGTCGCCAGCCGTTTGAAAGAGGAATACAAGGTGGAGTGCTCCTATGAGCCGATCACCGTGTATTCGGCGCGCTGGATTGAGTGTGGTGACAAGAAGAAGCTGGAAGAGTTTTCCAACAAGGCGGTGGAGAACCTTGCGGTGGATGGCGGTGGGCACCTCACGTATCTGGCGCCGACGCGGGTTAACCTGGCATTGATGGAAGAGCGATGGCCGGACGTGAAATTCCGCGCAACGCGTGAGCATCACTAAGGTCTGCGCGCTAACCCCGCGTACGCTTTAAATGTGGGAGGGGGCTTGCTCCCGATAGCAGTGGGTCAGCTACGTATAAGCTGACTGACACTCCGCTATCGGGAGCAAGCCCCCTCCCACATGTGCATCTCCATTTGTCTGATGGATATCACACTGCTTTTGCTCTGCTTTGGCTTTTGATCTGAAGCGCCCCGTCAACCACGCTGGCCGGAGTGCGGTCACACCGAGCCGCCGTTACCGCAGCAACGGATATGTACACCACAACCCCCTCCTGACCAGCCAGCGATTGGCGCTAACCCCACATCGGGTCTAGCGTGTACCCATCGACTGTAAAGGAGACCACTGTGCGAAATGTTCAATACGCCATCCCTTTGGTATTGGTGGCAGCGCTAGGCTTGACGGCTTTACCTGCGTCGGCGGAGCTGGGTGTTCCCCAATGGAAAGACACCGGCCCCGTCACAAAGAGAAAGCAGAACGAGGTCAACTCAGGCAGCTGGAAACCGCAGTCTCAGCCCACAGACATCAAGGACCCGGAAAATCCCATCAACGAAGGCGAAGACAGTGAAACCTTTGACGACGGGGAAACCTGAGTCACGCAATAAAAAACCCCTCCTGCCAGGCTGATGCGCAACCTGACGGGAAGGGCTGTAGAACGCGGTTTACTGTAGGCGCGAGCTTGCTCCTGCAGGAGGTCAGGCCACGAATTGCTCTGCGTAGTGGCAAGCCACCTGCCGATTATCCAGCGGGCGCAACATCGGCTCCTCGGTGCTGCACCGTGCTGTCGCGTATGGGCAGCGCTTGTGGAACGCGCAGCCGGACGGCGGGTTCAGCGGGTTGGGCAGCTCGCCGACGATCTTGATCTTCGGCTTGTTCGGGTCCGGATGGATCGTGGGGGTAGCCGAGAGCAGTGCCTGGGTGTACGGGTGAAGCGGACGCGCGTAGATGTCTTCCTTGGGGCCCACCTCAACCGGGCGGCCGAGGTACATCACCATCACGTCGTCGGCAACGTGCTGCACCACCGCCAGGTTGTGGGAGATGAACACGTAGGCGGTGTTGAACTCCTGCTGCAGGTCCATGAACAGGTTGAGCACCTGGGCCTGGATCGAGACGTCGAGCGCCGAGGTCGGTTCGTCCGCCACCAGCACCTTGGGTTGCAGCATCATGGCGCGGGCCAGGGCGATACGCTGGCGCTGGCCGCCGGAGAACATGTGCGGGTAGCGCTGATAATGCTCGGGGCGCAGGCCCACCTGCTTCATCATCGCCTGCACTTTCTCGCGGCGCTCGGCGGCGGACAGATCAGTGTTGATCAGCAGCGGCTCGCCGAGCTGGTCACCGACTTTCTGGCGCGGGTTCAACGAGGCGTATGGGCTCTGGAACACCATTTGCACGTCTTTGCGCAGTTGCTTGCGCTGGGCCTTGTCGGCGCCGGCGACTTCTTGCCCTGCGATTTGCAGTGAGCCCGAAGACGGCTCTTCGATCAGCGTCAGAGCGCGGGCCAGGGTGGATTTGCCGCAACCCGACTCGCCTACCACGGCGAGAGTCTTGCCGGCTTCCAGTTCGAACGACACACCATTGAGCGCGCGTACCAGCGCGTGGCCCTTGAACAGGCCACGGGACACTTCGTAGTGACGGGTCAGGTCGCGGGCGGTAAGAACGACGGCCATTACGCCACCTCCTGGTTCAAGGGGTAGAAGCAGCGCGCCAGGCTGTTGGTTTTAGGGTCGAGTGTCGGGCGCTGGGTACGGCAGTTGTCCTGCACGTACGGGCAGCGCGGCGACAGCAGGCAGCCTTGTGGACGGTCATAGCGGCCCGGCACGATGCCCGGCAGGGTGGCCAGGCGCGTGGCGCCAAGGCTGTGCTCGGGGATCGCCTTGAGCAGCGCTTCGCTGTAGGGGTGCGCCGGGATGTCGAACAGTTGCGGCACCTGGCCGACTTCCACGGCCTGGCCTGCATACATCACGCAGACGCGCTGGGCGGTTTCGGCCACCACCGCGAGGTCGTGGGTGATCAGCACCAGGCCCATGTTCTGCTCTTTCTGCAGGGCCAGCAGCAGTTCCATGATCTGTGCCTGGATGGTCACGTCCAGCGCAGTGGTCGGCTCATCCGCGATCAGCAGCTTGGGCTCGCCGGCAATCGCCATGGCGATTGCCACACGCTGGCTCATACCGCCGGACAGTTGGTGCGGGTAGGCGTCCATACGGCTGGCGGCGCCCGGGATCTCGACTTTTTCCAGCAACTCGATGGCACGTTTGCGGGCTTGCTTGCCGGACATTTTCAGGTGCAGGCGCAGCACTTCTTCAATCTGGAAACCCACGGTGTAGCTGGGGTTCAACGCGGTCATCGGGTCCTGGAACACCATCGCCAGGTCTTTGCCGACGATCTGGCGGCGCTGGCGGTTGCTCAGCTTGAGCATGTCCTTGCCGTCGAAGGTCAGCGCATCGGCGGTGACGATGCCGGGGTGCTCGATCAGGCCCATCAGCGCCATCATGGTCACGGATTTACCCGAGCCCGATTCGCCAACGATGGCCAGTACTTCGCCTTTGTCGACCGAAAGGTCGAGGCCGTCGACCACCGGTACGGCGGTCTTGTCGCCGAAGCGCACATTGAGATTCTTGATTTCTAACAGTGACATGGAAATCTCCTCAGGCGGCGTTCTTGAGTTTCGGGTCCAGCGCATCGCGCAGGCCGTCGCCCATCAAGTTGATTGCCAGCACGCTGAGCAAAATGGTCAGACCCGGCAGGCTCACGACCCACCAGGCGCGTTCGATGTAGTCACGGGCCGAGGCCAGCATGGTGCCCCACTCCGGGGTTGGCGGTTGCACGCCAAGGCCGAGGAAGCCCAGGGCGGCTGCGTCGAGAATCGCCGAGGAGAAGCTCAGCGTGGCCTGCACGATCAGCGGCGCCATGCAGTTGGGCAACACGGTGATGAACATCAGGCGTGGCAACCCGGCACCGGCCAGGCGCGCGGCGGTCACGTAGTCACGGTTCAGTTCGCCCATCACCGCCGCGCGGGTCAGACGCACATAGGACGGCAGCGAGACGATAGCGATGGCGATCACGGTGTTGATCAGGCCAGGGCCGAGGATCGCGACGATGGCAACGGCCAGCAGCAGCGACGGCAGGGCCAGCATGATGTCCATCAGACGCATGATGGTCGGCCCGAGCAAGCGCGGGAAGAACCCGGCGAACAGGCCCAGCAGGATGCCCGGGATCAGCGACATCACCACCGACGACAGGCCGATCAGCAGCGACAGGCGCGAGCCCTGGATCAGGCGCGAGAGCAGGTCGCGACCCAGCTCATCGGTGCCGAGCAGGAACTGGATCTGCCCGCCTTCGAGCCACGACGGCGGGGTCAGCAGGAAGTCACGGTACTGCTCGCTGGGGTTATGTGGCGCAACCCAGGGGGCGAAGATCGCGCAGAACACGATCAGCAGCATGAATGCCAGGCCGGCAACCGCGCCTTTGTTTTTGGAGAAGGCTTGCCAGAATTCTTTGTACGGGGACGGGTACAGCAGGCTTTGATCGACTGCCGACGCTTGTGTAGGTGTGGTCATGGTCATGATCTCAGCGCTGGTGACGGATGCGTGGGTTGGCGAAGCCGTAGAGGATATCCACCACGAAGTTCACCAGGATCACCAGGCAGGCGATCAGCAGGATGCCGTTTTGCACCACCGGGTAGTCCCGCGCGCCAATGGCTTCGATCAGCCATTTGCCGATGCCGGGCCACGAGAAGATGGTTTCGGTCAGGACCGCACCGGCCAGCAGCGTGCCGACTTGCAGGCCAACCACGGTGAGCACCGGGATCAGCGCGTTGCGCAGGCCGTGGACGAACACCACGCGCGCCGGCGACAGGCCCTTGGCCTTGGCGGTACGGATGTAGTCCTCACGCAGCACTTCGAGCATGGACGAACGGGTCATCCGCGCGATCACCGCCAGCGGAATGGTACCCAGCACGATGGCGGGCAGGATCAGGTGGTGCAGCGCATCCCAGAACGCGTCCGGCTCGTCAGCCAGCAGCGTGTCGATGAGCATGAAGCCGGTGCGCGGCTCGATGTCGTAGAGCAGGTCGATACGCCCGGACACCGGAGTCCAGCCCAGGCTTACCGAGAAGAACATGATCAGGATCAGGCCCCACCAGAAGATTGGCATCGAATATCCCGCCAGGGAGATGCCCATCACCCCGTGGTCGAACAGGGATCCTCGCTTGAGTGCCGCGATCACCCCGGCCAGAAGGCCCAGGATGCCGGCGAACAACAGGGCGGCCATGGACAGTTCCAGGGTCGCGGGAAAGAGAGCGGTGAACTCGGTCCACACGCTGGTGCGCGTGCGCAGCGATTCGCCAAGGTCGCCCTGGGCGAGCTTGCCGACATAGTCCAGGTATTGCGCATACAGGGGCTTGTTAAGGCCAAGGCGCTCCATTGCCTGTGCGTGCATCTCGGGGTCGACGCGGCGTTCGCCCATCATGACTTCTACGGGGTCGCCGGGGATCATGCGAATCAACGCAAACGTCAGCAACGTGATGCCGAAGAACGTGGGGATCAGTAACCCCAGTCGGCGGGCAATAAAACTAAACATCTTGTCGTTTACCTCAATCAGCCGGTTAGGCAGGTTCGGCACCGTCAATGTCGACGGTGCCGAGCGTTTCTCTTATTTACTTCACCTGGGTGGTGGCGAAGTTATTTGTGGTCAGAGGGCTTTGGATATAACCCTCGACGTTTTTACGCATGGCGGTGAACATTTTCGGGTAGGCCATGGGAATCCAGGGTTGATCCTTGTCGAAAACGTCCATGGCCTGTTCATAGAGTGCGGCGCGCTGGGCGGGTTCAGAGATTGCGCGCGCCTTGTCGATCAAGTCCTGAAACTCTTTGTTACACCAGCGGGCGTAGTTTTCGCCGTTTTTGGCTGCATCGCAACTCAAGTTGGGCGTGAGGAAGTTATCCGGGTCACCGTTGTCACCGGCCCAGCCGGCGGAAACCATGTCGTGCTCGCCGTTTTTAGCACGCTTGAGCATTTCGCCCCATTCCATAACTTTGATATTCAGCTTCAGGCCAATCTGCGCCAGATCCGCCTGCATGCGCTGGGCGCCGAGCATCGGGTTGGGGTTGGTCGGGCCGCCACCGTTACGGGTGAACAGGGTGAACTCGGTGCCTTCCGGCACGCCCGCTTCCTTGAGCAGGGCACGGGCCTTGTCGAGGTCGCGAGGCGGGTTTTTCAGCTTGTCGCTGAAGCCCAGCAGCGTCGGCGGGTAAGGGCCGGTGGCGTCGACGGCGTTGCCTTTGCCATACAGCGATTCGTTGTAGCCCTTTTTGTCGAACGCAATGTTGATCGCGTGGCGCACCCGTGCGTCGCTCATGTACTTGTGGGTGGTGTTCAGGGCGGTGTAGGCGGTGGTCATTGCCGCCAGTTCAGCGACCTTAAGGTTCGGGTCGTTCTTGATACTGGGCAGGTCATCGGGCTTGGGATACAGCGCAATCTGGCACTCGTTGGCCTTGAGCTTTTGCAGGCGCACGTTGTTGTCGACCGCAATGGCCAGAATCAACGGGTCGGCTGGAGGCTTGCCACGGAAATACTCCGGGTTGGCCTTGAAGCGCACTTGGGCGTCTTTCTGGTAGCGGGTGAAGATGAACGGTCCGGTGCCGATCGGCTTGCTGTTGAGCTCGTCGGTCTTGCCGGCAGCGAGCAGCTTGTCGGCGTATTCGGCGGAGTGGATGGCGGTGAACGGCATCGCAACATCGGCCAGGAACGGTGCTTCAGGGCGCGTCAGCGTGAAGACCACGGTGTGGTCGTCGGTCTTCTCTACGCTCTTGAGGAGATCCTTGAAGCCCATGCTTTCAAAGTACGGGTAGCCCACGTTGGACTTGTTGTGCCACGGGTGTTTCGGGTCCAGCTGGCGCTGGAAGCTCCAAAGCACGTCATCGGCATTCATGTTGCGCGTGGGTTTGAAGTAGTCGGTGGTGTGGAACTTGACGTCGTCACGCAGATGGAACGTGTAGGTCAGACCGTCCTCACTGATTTCCCAGGAGGTGGCGAGCGCGGGCACGATCTCGGTAGTGCCGGGCTTGAAGTCCACCAGGCGGTTGAACATGGTTTCGGCCGCGGCGTCGGCGGTGACGGCGGTGGTGTACAGCACCGGGTCAAAACCTTCCGGGCTGGCTTCGGTGCAGACCACCAGCGGTTTGGCCGAAACGCCGATCGCAACGCTCAACAGCGCAGCAGCAATGGCGGCTTGTAGCGGGAGCATTTTCATTCAGAGCCCTCTGCAATCGATGGGACCAGACAAACGTATACGGCGGGCTCCTGGGAGCCCGCCGTATACCTGGTGCTAATTAAAGGATGTTGAACGGGATGGTGGTGACCAGGCGGAATTCACGCAGGTTACCGTCAGACTGGTTTTCGCTGGCGCGGTGAGTCACGTAGGTAGCGCGAAGGGTGGTGGCTTTCAGAGGGCCACTCTGGATGGCGTAGGAGCTGCCAACGCCGTATTCCTGGTGGTGCTCGCCGTTCTGGGATTGGATGCCGTTGTAAGCGAAGCCTTTCACGCCACCGTCGCCGGTGTAGTGGGTGCCGTCGATGCCCCAGCCGCGAGCCGAGTAGATGTTGAACTTCAGGCCTGGCACGCCGTATTCGGCCATGTTGATGCCATAGGCAACCTGGAAGGACTTCTCGTTCGGACCGTTGAAGTCAGAGGTCAAGGAGTTGGCCAGGTAGATGCCGTTGGTTTCGTGCAGGTAGTCGAAGTACTCGTTACCGTTCACTTGCTGGTACGAGAAGGTCAGGCTGTGAGCCTGGTGAGTCAGGCCGAGCGACAGCGAGTAAGTATCGTTGTCGATCTTGCCCATCAACTTTTTGCCTTCGTCGACGGTCTTGTAGTAGTTCAGGCCGGTGGTCAGGCTCAGTTGCTGGCTGTCACCCAGTTCATGGGTAGCGCCGAAGTAGTACTGGTTCCAGAAGTCTTTGACCTGAGCGCCGAAGAAGCTGGTTTTCAGGCTCTTGAACGGCTGGTAGTTCACGCCTGCGGTGTAGACGTGGTCGGCTTCCTGGCCGTTGCCGTATTCGGTACGGAATTTCGACAGGCTCTGCTCGGTACGTGGCGATACGCGGTCGAAGTAAGCGCCCTGGAACGACAGGTTGCTGAACTCTTCGCTGTTGAGGGAAAAACCTTCAAAGCTCGACGGCAGCGCACGGTTGCCGATGGTGTCGACGATGCCGCTGCTGAAGTTTTGACGGCCGGCGGTCAAGGTGGTGTTCGAGACACGGAACTTGACGTTGGCCAGGCCCAGTTTGCTCCACTGGTCGACTGCGTCGCCGTCGGAGTCGGCCAGGGTACGGTTGGAGCCACCCTTGATGTCACGTTTGCTGCGGTCCAGCACGATTGCGTTGTAGGCCGCCACTTCGGTGGCCACGCCCACGGTGCCCTGAGTAAAGCCCGAGCTCAGGTTGAGGATGGTGCCTTGTACCCAGTTGGTACGGTAGGCGTCAGTGCGTGCTTCACCGTGCTTCTGGTAAGTGAACTTGCCGCCACGAAACCGTTGTTCGTTGGAGAACCAGTTACGGGTGGTACCGCCCAGGCTTGCGCCGTCGACAAAACCCTTGGCTTCGCTTTGGGCGCTGGTGCCTGCCAGTGTGGTAGGAACGAAATCCTGGCTTTGCGTGTCGGCGAAGGCGGTTGCCGTGATGCTGCTGATGGCCAGGGCCAGAAGCGCTTTGTTGCTCAGTTTCATGGGTGGAGCTCCTTTGGTTCTCTTTTTTTATGCCGGTCTTTTTAGGTGAACCGGCTATTGGGTGTGTAACTCGTTCAAGCTGTTGCAAACGTTTGCTGTAGGAAATTTCGCTACAAAAAGCCGCACGTCTGCGCGAGAGCCCGATTCGCTCTCTGCAATCCGGTTAGTTTCTTATGGGTTGATACTGACGCCCGAGAACACGTTGCGGCCGAAGGGGCTCACTTTGAAACCTTCGACTTTGGTGCTTAACGGCTGATTGACCGTCGAGTGGGCGACTGGTGTGATCGGCACCTGGCTTTTAAGCAATTTCTGCGCCTGTTTGTACAAAACGGTGCGTTGTTCGCGGTCGGTGACGACCTTGGCTTGCTTGATCAGCTTGTCGTAGGCCGGGTCGCACCACATGGAGTAGTTGTTCCCGCCGATGGCGTCGCAGCTGTAGAGCGTGCCCAGCCAGTTGTCCGGATCACCATTGTCACCGGTCCAGCCGATCAGGCTCACATCGTGCTCACCGTTCTTGGTGCGCTTGATGTATTCCCCCCACTCGTAGCTGACGATCTTCACTTTCAGGCCGATCTTGGCCCAATCGTTCTGCAGCATTTCGGCCATCAGCTTGGCGTTGGGGTTGTAGGGACGTTGCACCGGCATGGCCCACAGGGTGATTTCGGTGCCTTCCTTCACGCCGGCGGCCTTGAGCAGTTCCCGGGCTTTTTCCGGATTGTAGGCAGCGTCCTTGATGCTGTCGTCGTAGGACCACTGCGTGGGCGGCATGGCGTTGACCGCCAGTTGCCCCGCGCCCTGGTACACGGCGTTGAGGATGCTCTGCTTGTTCACCGCCATGTCCAGCGCCTGGCGCACTTCGAGCTGGTCGAACGGTTTGTGGCGCACGTTGTAGGCGATGTAGCCCAGGTTGAAGCCAGGCTTGGTCAGCAATTGCAGGTTCGGGTCGGCCTTGAGCGCGTCGACGTCGGCCGGGCGCGGGTGCAGGGTGACCTGGCATTCGCCGGCCTTGAGCTTTTGCACACGCACCGACGCATCGGTGTTGATGGCGAAGATCAATTGGTCGAGCTTGACCCGGCTTGGGTCCCAATACTGCTTGTTGGCTACATAACGGATCTGCGAATCCTTCTGGTAGCGCTGGAACACGAACGGGCCGGTGCCGATCGGCTTCTGGTTGATGTCGCTGGGCTTGCCTTCCTTGAGCAGCTGCTCGGCGTATTCGGCCGAGAGGATGGAGGCGAAGCTCATGGCGATGTTCTGCACGAACGCGGCATCGACCGTATTCAGGGTCATGACCACGGTGTACGGGCCGGTTTTCTCGACCTTGGCGATGTTCTTGTTCAGGCTCATCCCGTTGAAGTAGGGAAACTCGGTGGGGTAGGCCTTGCGGAACGGATGCTCGGCGTCAAGCATGCGGTTGAAGGTGAACAGCACGTCGTCGGCATTGAAATCCCGCGTCGGCTTGAATTCCTTGTTGCTGTGGAATTTCACCCCTTCGCGCAGGTGAAAAGTGTAGGTCAGGCCGTCTTCGGAAATGTCCCACTTGGTCGCCAGGCCAGGCACCACATTGGTCTCACCCTTTTCAAACTCGACCAGGCGGTTGTACAGCGGCTCGGCCGCGTCGTTGTCGGTGGCCGTGGTGTATTGCGCGGTGTCGAAGCCTGCCGGGCTGCCTTCGGAGCAGAACACCAGGCTCTTCTTGTCGGCGGCCTGGCCCAGCGTGGCTGCAGCCAGCAGGCTGGTGCCGAAAATCGCGGATAGAACGGTGGTATGGCGCATGACGATCCCAATCCTTGTTTGTAGTTATCGATCAGCAAGCAATCACCCTGGCGTCCTGCCAGGGTGACATTACTGATCCCACACACAGCAAGTGCCTTTCCGAACGTAGCCTCTGTGCTGTCCTGCGACGTTATGGTTCGCGGACTTCGCAGTAAATGCGCAAAATCGGATGGACCATGTAGGCAGTGGATGCACATATCGCAGTCCGCTGCTGTAGGACGCAGTGGATGCGTATGTAGTCTTTTCCCTACGGTCCGGGCGGAAACAATAACGGCGACGTTATGAAACGTCGCCGTCAGTGATGTTTACTTGCCGCTTACGCTGACGCCGTAGAAGGAGTTCAAGCCAAACGGGCTGATCTTGAAGTCCTGCACGGTGTTGCGCATGGGTTGATACACCGTCGAGTGCGCGATGGGTGTCATCGGTACTGCATCTTTGAGGATATGTTGCGCCTGCTTGTACAGCTCGGTGCGTTTGGCGACATCGGAGGTGGCCTTGGCTTCTTTCACGATGCCGTCGAATTTCTTGTCACACCACTTGGAGAAGTTGTTGCCGGCCAGGGAGTCGCAGCCGAACAGCACGTTCAGCCAGTTGTCCGGGTCACCATTGTCGCCGCTCCAGCCAATGATCATGGCCTGGTTCTCGCCGCCTTTGGAGCGTTTGATGTACTCGCCCCACTCATAGCTGACGATGTTGACCTTCAGGCCGATCTGTTTCCAGTCGTTCTGCAGCATCTCGGCCATCAGCTTGGCGTTGGGGTTGTATGGACGCTGTACCGGCATGGCCCACAGGGTGATCTCGGTGCCTTCCTTGACGCCGGCTTCCTTGAGCAATTCCTTGGCTTTGGCAGGGTCGAACTTGGCATCTTTGATGGTGGTGTCGTAGGACCACTGGGTCGGCGGCATGGCGTTGACGGCCAGTTGGCCAGCGCCCTGGTAAACGGAGTCGATGATCTGCTGCTTGTTCACCGACATGTCCAGTGCTTCACGTACGCGCAGGTCGGACAGCGGGTTGGCTGCGGTCTGGCCCTTGAGTACCGGCATGACGTTGTAGGCGATGTAGCCCAGGTTGAAACCGGCCTGGTGCGGCAGTTTCAGGTCCTTGTCTTCGCCCAGCGCCTTGAGGTCGGCCGGACGTGGGAACAGGGTGATCTGGCATTCGTTTTTCTTGAGCTTCTGGATACGCACCGACGGGTCGGTGGTGATGGCGAAGATCAGGTTGTCGATCTTCACGTCTTCAGGTTTCCAGTAGTCCTTGTTGCCGGTGTAGCGAATGTTCGAGTCTTTCTGGTAGCTCTTGAACACGAACGGGCCGGTACCGATAGGCTTCTGGTTGATGTCGGCAGGCTTGCCTTCCTTCAACAGCTGAGCGGCATATTCGGCGGACTGGATCGAGGCGAAGCTCATGGCCAGGTTCTGGATGAAAGCCGCGTCCACGGTGCCAAGGGTGAACTTGACGGTGTGGTCATCGACTTTCTCGATGTTCTTGATGTTGGTGTCCATCCCCATGTCCGTGAAGTACGGGAACTCGGTGGGGTAGGCCTTACGGAATGGATCGTCTTTATTGATCATCCGGTTGAACGTGAACAGTACGTCGTCTGCCGAGAATTCACGAGTCGGCTTGAAGTACGGGGTGGTGTGGAACTTGACGCCTTCGCGCAGGTGGAAGGTGTACGTCAGGCCATCCGGGGACACGTCCCAGCTGGTGGCCAGGCCGGGTACCACGGCGGTGCCGCCACGTTCGAACTGGCTCAGACGGTTGAACATGGTTTCGGCCGAGGCATCGAAGTCTGTTCCGGTGGTGTACTGGCCTGGATCGAAACCGGCCGGGCTCCCTTCGGAGCAGAACACCAGGTTAGTTGCCGCAAGGGCTGCAGGGGCGGCGGCCATTAGGCCCGCGCTCACTAATAACGGAAGGACTGCGTGTTTGAGCATGTTGGCCTCATGATTTGTTGTCATTTTTGGTGGTGAGGGCGACCTCGTGAGTCGGCCTGCGGATACTTATGCAGGCGCCATACCCATTGCAAGACGCTGAACCGCTGCAAGGCTCAAAGTGTGGTACGAACGTACAGGAATGTCGCATTTATGAAAGTTTTGACATAAATGCATATATTTAGAGCGTTTTTTCGGTGCATGAGGCGCACCAGAAACGCCCGGCCGAGGCGTCTGGCGCACTCGGTTGGGGCGCTTGTGTTACTTCTCCAGACTCACGCCGTAGAACGGTGTCAGCCCAAACGGGCTGATCTTGAAGTCCTGCACTTCCTTGCGCAGTGGCTGGAAAACCGTCGAGTTTGCAATAGGCGTTATAGGCACTTGTTCCTTAAGGATTTTCTGTGCCTGCTGATACCACTTGATGCGCTGCTCGCGGTCATTGCTGACCTTGGCCTGCTGTACCAGCTTGTCGTAGGCCGGGTTACACCATTTGGCGTAGTTGCTGCCCTTGACCGCGGCACAACTGTAGAGCACACCCAGCCAGTTATCCGGGTCTCCGTTGTCGCCGGTCCAGCCGTAGATCATGGCGTCGTGTTCGCCGTTCTTGGCGCGTTTGATGTATTCGCCCCACTCATAGCTGACGATATTGGCCTTGATGCCTACCTTGGCCCAGTCCTGCTGGATCATCTGCGCCGACATGCGCGCGTTCGGGTTGGAGGCGCGCTGAACGGTCATCGCCCACAGGTTGATCGTGGTGCCGGGGGCGATACCTGCTTCTTGGAGTAGCGCCTTGGCCTTGGTCGGATCGTGGGGCGCGTCCTTGATCGTCGAGTCATAGGACCACTGCGCCGGAGGCAGGGCGTTCTGCGCCAATTGTCCGGCGTCCTGGTAAACAGCCTTGATGATCGCCGGCTTGTCGATGGCCATGTCCAGCGCCTGGCGCACCTTGAGCTGATCCAGCGGTGGGTGGGTCACGTTGTAGGCGAGGAAGCCCAGGTTGAACCCCGCCTGCTGCTGCACGCGCAGGTTAGGGTCCTGCTTGATCACTTCAATGTCCTGCGGGCGCGGATAACCGCTGACCTGGCATTCACCGGCCTTGAGTTTTTGCAGGCGCGAGGCCGCATCCGGGGTGATCGCGAACACCAGGTTGTCGAGCTTCACATCCTCGGGCTTCCAATACTGTTTATTGGCCACGTAGCGGATCTGCGAATCCTTCTGGTAACGCTTGAACACAAACGGACCGGTGCCGACCGGCTTCTGGTTGATGTCTTCGGCCTTGCCTTGCTTGAGCAACTGCGCGGCGTATTCGGCGGACTGGATAGAGGCGAAGCTCATGGCCAGGTTCTGCACGAACGAGGCGTCGACATTGTTGAGGTTGAAACGCACGGTGTGGTCGTCGAGTTTTTCGACGCTTTTGATCGTGGTGTTCAAGCCCATGTCGGTGAAGTAGGGCGACTCGGACGGGTAGGCCTTGCGAAACGGACTCTCGGCATCGAGCAGGCGATTGAAGGTGAACAGCACGTCGTCCGCATTGAAGTCGCGGGTGGGGGTGAAGAAGTCGGTGGTGTGGAACTTGACGCCATCGCGCAGATGGAAGGTGTACGCCAGGCCGTCTTTGGAAATATCCCAGCTGGTTGAAAGGCCAGGTTCAACTTCGGTGCCGCCGCGCTTGAACTGGGTCAGGCGGTTGAACACGGTTTCGGCCGAGGCATCGAAGTCGGTGCCGCTGGTGTACTGGCTGGGATCAAAACCGGCGGGGCTGGCTTCGGAGCAGTAAACCAGGGTGGTAGCCGCCTGGGCCATCGGCATGAATGCCAGCAGGCCTGCAGCGAGGAGCAGTGGTTTGATGGCGATTCTTTCCATGTAGACCCCTTAGATGGCAGGCATATAAACGCTGCCCAAACGAAAACGGCGGTCACCGAGGTTACCGCCGTTTAGGTGTGTCAGGTAGGGGTTACTGCATCTGCACTTCGATCACGCCATCGGCGCTCATATTGACCTGGCTGGTGCCAGCCTCCACCTCGGGCGTCGGCGCTGAATCGACCATCGCCGATTTCATCATCATCGCGCCACGGGCATAGGGCATCGGGTAGCCATTGCTGTTGAAGTTCAGGTTGACGATCTTGTAACCCTTGCCGCCCAGTGCGTCCGTCGCCAGTTGTGCACGGGCCTTGAAGGCGGCCACCGCGTCCTTGAGCAACGCGTCTTCGCTGGCCTTGCGCGTGGTGTCGGCGATGGCGAAGTCCATGTTCTGCATTTTCAGGGTGTTGAGCAGCTCGCCGGTGAGCTTGGACAGCGCCGGGAAGTCCGCGCTTTCCAGGCGCAGTTCGGCGCGTTCGCGCCAGCCGGTGATCTTCTGGTTCTTGTTGTCGTAGATCGGGTAGCTGTTGCGGCTGCCCTGGCGCAGGGTCACGGCCTTGACTTCGCGGGCCTGGCCGAGCGCGGTGTTCATGGTGTTGGTGATTTCGGCGGCGAGCTTGGCCGGGTCGCTGTTCTGCGATTCGGTATAGAGGGTGACGATCATCTTGTCGCGGGCGACTTCCTGGCTGACTTCAGCGCGCAGGGAGATCTGGTTGTAATGCAGCTCCTCGGCGGCCAGCGCCGGCAGGCTGACCAGGGTGCTGGCGCCGAGGGTGAGCAGGGCGGCGCTGCGAGTGAAACGAGACATGGAAGCTCCTTGGGACAGTGGTGTTGGGTATGACTGTAGACGTTGGTGTCGGGTTCTTCGGGTTTACGAATTAGAAAAAAAGTTTCAAGCGACAAGCTGCAAGTGAATGCGTGGCGAACTTGCAGCTTTCAATGTGCGGCTCGTAGCGGCAGTGCCGGCTGCGGCAAAGAGCCACACATCCGGTGCCCGAGGCGCTGCTTCGTTTATACTCCTGCCGATCCGCCTGCAGCGCTCATCGGGAGAGCCCATGCTCGCCGCCGTAAAACTGACTTCCGCCACCCGCCAGAACCTCTGGCGCCTGACGTTTATCCGCACCCTGGTACTGGCCGCACAGGCCGGCTCCGTCGGGCTCGCCTACTGGTTCGATCTGCTACCGCTGCCCTGGCTGCCGCTGGGCGTGACGCTGGGGTTTTCCACGGTGTTGTGCGTGTTCACCGTGATCCGGTTGCGTACCACCTGGCCGGTTACCGAGTTGGAATATGCGCTGCAGTTAGCCTGTGACCTGTTTATCCACAGTGTGTTGCTTTATTTCTCTGGCGGTTCCACCAACCCGTTCGTCTCCTTTTATCTGGTGCCGCTGACCATCGCCGCGGTGACCTTGCCATGGCGCTATTCGGTGGTGCTGTCGGGGATCGCGCTGACCCTCTACACCCTGCTGCTGGCCCAGTTCTATCCGCTGCAAACTTTCCCCATCGCGCGTGAAAACCTGCAGATCTACGGGATGTGGTT
Source organism: Pseudomonas poae RE*1-1-14 (assembly GCF_000336465.1). Taxonomy (NCBI): domain Bacteria; kingdom Pseudomonadati; phylum Pseudomonadota; class Gammaproteobacteria; order Pseudomonadales; family Pseudomonadaceae; genus Pseudomonas; species Pseudomonas poae. Next base: position 210,635 of record NC_020209.1, read on the forward strand.
GAGCTTTGCGCTGTCGGCGGCGGTCATCACCTTTTTTGCCGCACGCATGGCCGAAGAGCTGCGCCGCCAGGAGGAACTGCGCGCCATTCGCCGCGAAGAGGGCCTGCGCGACCAGCAACTGCTGGCCGTCGCCACCCAGGCCGCCGGTGCGGCCCACGAACTCGGCACGCCACTGGCCACCATGAGCGTATTGCTCAAGGAAATGACCCAGGACCATCACGACCCGGCGCTGCAGGATGACCTCAGCGTGCTTCAGGAGCAGGTCAAGCAGTGCAAGTTGACCCTGCAGCAACTGGTACGCGCCGCCGAAGCCAATCGCCGCCTGGCGGTGGAGATGCAGGACGTGACCCAATGGATCGACGAAGCCCTGAATCGCTGGCACCTGATGCGTCCCGAAGCCAGTTACCGCTTTACCCTGCTGGGCCAGGGCAGCGTGCCGCGCATGGCGCCACCGCCTGACCTGACCCAGGCATTGCTCAACCTGTTGAACAATGCCGCCGACGCCTGCCCTGAAGGCCTTGGCGTGCAGCTGGACTGGGACGCCGAACACGTCACCCTCAGCATCCGTGACCACGGCGCCGGCGTGCCACTGGCCATTGCCGAGCAGATCGGCAAGCCCTTCTTTACCACCAAGGGCAAAGGCTTCGGCCTGGGCCTTTTTTTGAGCAAGGCCAGCGTGACCCGCGCGGGCGGCTCAGTGAAACTCTACAGTCATGAGGAAGGTGGCACGCTCACCGAGCTGCGCCTGCCCCGTGCCGCACGAGGAGATAGCGATGAGTGACGAGATCCAAGTCGAAGGCGAAGAGCTGCCGCATCTGTTGCTGGTAGATGACGACGCCACCTTTACCCGGGTGATGGCGCGCGCCATGAGCCGTCGCGGCTTTCGCGTGAGCACCGCAGGCTCCGCCGAAGAAGGCTTGAGCATCGCCCAGGCCGACCTGCCGGACTACGCCGCGCTCGACCTGAAAATGGACGGCGACTCGGGCCTGGTGCTGTTGCCCAAGCTGCTGGAACTCGACCCGGAAATGCGCGTGGTGATCCTTACCGGATACTCGAGCATCGCCACCGCCGTCGAGGCCATCAAGCGCGGCGCCTGCAACTACCTGTGCAAGCCGGCGGACGCCGACGACGTGCTGGCCGCGCTGCTCTCCGAGCACGCCGACCTCGACACCCTGGTGCCGGAAAACCCGATGTCGGTGGACCGTCTGCAGTGGGAACACATCCAGCGCGTGCTGACCGAGCACGAAGGCAATATCTCGGCCACCGCCCGCGCCCTCGGCATGCACCGCCGCACCTTGCAACGCAAGCTGCAAAAGCGTCCGGTGCGCCGCTGAACCTAAGCTGAACGACCCGTCTCAGGCCGCACGGAGCCCTGAACCGATCCCTTATGATCGGTTCAAACGCCTGCCATTTTTCCTACAGAGCCTGAACGATGAACCAGAACGCAGAGTATTCCGCGGTCAATGACGCCGTGCATGGGCAATTCTTCCGTCGAACCTGGGCGATGATCACACCGTATTGGCGCAGTGAGGAGAAGGGCAGGGCGTGGCTGCTGCTGGCCGCAGTGATTGCGCTGTCACTGTTCAGCGTGGCGATCTCCGTGTGGATCAACCACTGGTACAAGGATTTCTACAACGCGCTGGAGAAGAAGGACACCGCCGCATTCTGGCAACTGATCGGCTATTTTTGCGGGATCGCGACGGTGGCCATTCTCGGCGCGGTCTACCGCCTTTACCTGACGCAGATGCTGACCATCCGCTGGCGCGCCTGGCTGACCGAAAAACACTTCGCGCGCTGGCTCGCCCACAAGAACTACTACCAGCTGGAGCAGGGCGGTTACACCGACAACCCCGACCAGCGGATTTCCGAAGACCTCAACAGTTTCACCTCCAACACCCTGGGCCTGGGCCTTGGGCTGCTGCGCAACGTCGTCAGCCTGGTGTCGTTTTCGGTGATCCTGTGGGGTGTGTCGGGCAGTATCGAGGTATTTGGCATCACCGTCCCGGGTTACATGTTCTGGTGTGCACTGGTGTATGCCGGCGTCGGCAGTTGGCTGACCCATCTGATCGGGCGTCGTCTGATCGGCTTGAGCAACCAGCAGCAACGCTTCGAAGCCGACCTGCGTTTCTCCATGGTGCGGGTGCGCGAGAATGCCGAAAGCATCGCTCTGTACAACGGCGAGCCCAACGAGAATCAGCGCCTGAAGACGCGTTTCGGCCGGGTGTGGCACAACTACTGGGACATCATGAAAGTGTCCAAGCGCCTGACCTTTTTTACCGCCGGTTACGAGCAGATCGCGATCGTGTTCGCGTTTATCGTGGCGGCCCCGCGTTACTTTGCCGGCAAGATCGAGCTGGGCGAGCTGATGCAGATCAACTCGGCGTTCGGCAACGTGCAGGGCAACTTCAGCTGGTTTATCAGTGCCTATACCGACCTCGCCGCCTGGCGCGCCACCAGTGACCGTTTGTTGAGCTTCCAGCAAGCCATGACCGACAACGAGCAACGACCGCCCGCCATCGAGGTGAATGCCGAAGGCGAGCGCTTGATGGTGCAGGGCCTGGGCATGAACCTGGCCGATGGCCGTCACTTGCTTACCGATGCGAACATGATTGTCGAACCGGGCCAGCGCCTGATGCTCAGCGGTCGCTCCGGCAGCGGCAAGAGCACCCTGCTGCGTGCGATGGGCCACTTGTGGCCAACGGGTCATGGCAGCATTCGCCTGCCGGCGGCGCGTTATCTGTTCCTGCCGCAAAAACCCTACCTGCCGATCGGCACGTTGAAAGCAGTGTTGAGTTATCCACAGGACAACAGCGCCTACACCGCCGAACGTTATGCGCAGGTGCTGGAAACCTGCCGCCTGCCGCAACTGGTGGCGCGCCTGGACGAGGCCAACCATTGGCAGCGCATGCTTTCGCCCGGCGAGCAGCAGCGTCTGGCCTTTGCCCGCGCCTTGTTGTTCGCGCCGCAATGGTTGTACATGGACGAGGCGACCTCGGCCATGGACGAGGAGGATGAGGCCAGCTTGTACCAAGCCCTGATCGATGAGCTGCCGGGGCTGAGCATTGTCAGCGTCGGTCACCGCAGCAGCCTCAAGCGCTTCCACGGACGGCATGTACGGATCGAGGGTGGCTGGTTGCAGGAGCAGCCCGTTTCCTGAGCATTGGATGCGGTCAGTGTGGAAGGGGGCTTGCTTGCGATAGCGGTCTGCCAGTTACCGGTGAGCTGACTGATACATTGCAATCGGGAGCAAGCCCCCTCCCACATTTTGACCAGACGTGAGGCTCAAACAAAAAGCCCGGCTGATCATTGATCAGCCGGGCTTTTTGTCGTGCCTGAAAAGACTTACTTCTTCAAGCCGTAATGCTCATCCAGCATGCCGGGGGCGTTCGGCGTTTTTGGCGCGTAGTCCCGTGGTGGCTCCTGGTTTTCCCGAGGTGGCGTCAGTCGCTCCCGGGGGGCTTGCGGTGCATCGGAATGCAGCGCGGCCAGCAGGCGCTGGCGGGTGATGTCATCCAGGGCCAGGCGGTTGGCGCCATCGGCGAGATGGTCCTGTACATCCTGGTAGCTCTGGGTGAGTTTCTTGACCAGGGTCGCGGTGCTGTTGAAGTGGGTAACAACCTCGTTCTGATAACTGTCAAAACGTTCCTGAATGTCATCCAGCTGACGCTGCGTGCGGTTAGGCGCGGCATTCGGCAGCAGGCGAGCAACCAGGAATCCAATGGCGACACCGGCAACCAGGGCAAGAGTCGGCAACAACCAAACTAAGAGCGAGTGTTCCACGAGTCCTTCCTCTATAAACGGCTTTGCTTTACGTTAACGGCTCGGACCTGCGCTGTATACCGCGATTAAGCTCGCAATGATGCCATGCACAGACTTTTAGCTAGACGAGTCGACCCTTTGAGAGGTCACGGAGTTCATCTCTTGCTCATGCGTGAAACCCCCGTTTTGATCGATGGCCCGGTGGGCCAATTGGAAGCCCTGTACCTGGATCACCCCGAGCCACACGGCCTGGCGCTGATCTGCCATCCCAACCCGGTGCAGGGCGGGACCATGCTTAATAAAGTCGTTTCGACCCTGCAGCGCACCGCGCGCGATGCCGGTTTGATTACGCTGCGTTTTAATTACCGTGGCGTCGGCGCCAGTGCCGGCACCCATGACATGGCCACCGGTGAAGTCGACGATGCCGAAGCGGCCGCCACTTGGCTGAGGGAAAAACACCCTGACCTGCCGATCACCCTGCTGGGGTTTTCCTTCGGCGGTTATGTGGCCGCCAGCCTCGGCGGTCGCCTGGAAGCAAAGGGCGAGCAACTCGCGCATCTGTTCATGGTCGCCGCTGCGGTGATGCGCCTGCGCGATACCGATGTACTGCCGCAGGGCTGCCCGCTGACCGTGATCCAGCCGGAAACCGACGAAGTCGTCGACCCGCAAATCGTCTACGACTGGTCCGCCGCCTTGAAACGCCCCCATGAGCTGCTGAAAGTGGCAGAATGCGGGCACTTTTTTCATGGCAAGCTCACCGATCTGAAGGATCTGGTGTTGCCGCGCCTCTCGAATTGACAGCAGTCTGACAAGCGATTACCCATGACGACTCGTACCCGTATCCTCACCGGCATTACCACCACCGGCACGCCGCACCTGGGCAACTACGCCGGTGCGATTCGCCCGGCGATCCTGGCAAGCGAAGACGCCAATGCCGACTCCTTCTACTTTCTGGCCGACTACCACGCCCTGATCAAGTGCGATGACCCGCAGCGCATCCAGCGCTCGCGCATGGAAATCGCCGCGACCTGGCTGGCCGGTGGCCTGGATGTGAACCGGGTGACGTTCTATCGCCAGTCCGACATTCCGGAAATTCCCGAGCTTACCTGGCTGCTGACCTGCGTGGCGGCCAAGGGCCTGCTCAACCGCGCGCATGCCTACAAGGCGTCGGTGGACAAGAACGTGGAAGCCGGCGAAGACCCGGACGCGGGTATCAGCATGGGCCTTTACAGCTACCCGGTGCTGATGGCGGCGGACATCCTGATGTTCAACGCGCATAAGGTGCCGGTCGGTCGCGACCAGATCCAGCACGTGGAAATGGCCCGGGATATCGGCCAACGCTTCAACCACCTGTTCGGCAAGGGCAAGGAGTTTTTCACCATGCCCGAAGCATTGATCGAAGAAAGCGTCGCCACCTTGCCGGGCCTGGATGGTCGCAAGATGTCCAAGAGCTACGACAACACCATCCCGTTGTTCACTAGCGCCAAGGACATGAAGGACTCGATCTCGCGCATCGTCACCGACTCCCGCGCCCCGGGCGAAGCCAAGGACCCGGACAATTCGCACTTGTTCACGCTCTACCAGGCGTTCGCCACCAAGGCCCAGGAAGAAGAGTTCCGCGCTGAGTTGTTGCAAGGCCTGGGCTGGGGCGAGGCGAAGAACCGCCTCTTCACCCTGCTCGACGGCCAGCTCGGCGAAGCTCGCGAGCGCTATCACCAGTTGATGTCGCGCCCTGCGGACATGGAAGACCTGCTGATGGTCGGCGCCAGGAAGGCCCGCGCCGTGGCGGCGCCGTTCCTTGCCGAGTTGCGTGAGGCGGTGGGCTTGCGTTCATTCGTCGAGCAGGCTGCTGCTCCCGTCAGCGCCAAGAAGAAAGCCGCCAAAGCCGCGCGCTTCGTGAGCTTCCGTGAAGACGACGGCAGCTTCCGCTTCCGCTTGTTGGCTGCCGATGGCGAGCAACTGCTGCTGTCGCGCAACTTCGCCGACGGTAAAGCCGCGGGTGCGGTGACCAAACAGCTGCAAAGTGGCGTGATGCTGGACGTGCGTCCTGAAGCTCTGGGTTTTAGCGTGTGGCTGGACGGCGCGGCAGTCGCCGACAGCGCTCAGTTCGCCGATAACGCGAGCCGCGATGCCGCCATCGCCGCCTTGCGCGTCGCGTTGACCCCAACCGAGGATTAACCCGACCAAGGGTTGATTGCCATTCCCCAGGGCCGCCGCTACAGTGACGGCCCGTTTTTGTTGCCTTGCTAACGAAATTATGACGCCCCTAGAACGATATCAAGCTGATCTGAAACGCCCTGAATTCTTCCATGATGCGGCGCAGGAAAATGCCGTGCGTCATTTGCAGCGCCTGTACGACGACCTCGTCGCGGCCTCGCAAAACAAGCCCGGGATGTTCAGCAAGCTGTTTGGCAAGAAAGACCAGACGCCGGTCAAAGGCCTGTACTTCTGGGGCGGCGTTGGCCGGGGCAAGACCTACCTAGTGGACACCTTCTTCGAAGCGCTGCCGTTCAAGGAAAAGGTGCGCACGCACTTTCACCGCTTCATGAAGCGCGTGCACGAAGAGATGAAAACCCTGCCGGGTGAGAAAAACCCGCTGACCATCATCGCCAAGCGCTTTTCCGACGAAGCCAGGGTGATCTGCTTCGATGAGTTCTTTGTCTCCGACATCACCGACGCGATGATTCTCGGTACCTTGATGGAAGAGCTGTTCAAGAACGGCGTGACCCTGGTCGCCACCTCGAACATCGTGCCCGACGGCTTGTACAAGGACGGCCTGCAACGTGCGCGCTTCCTGCCGGCCATCGCGTTGATCAAGCAGAACACCGAGATCGTCAACGTCGACAGCGGCGTCGACTACCGCCTGCGTCATCTCGAGCAGGCGGAGCTGTTCCACTTTCCGTTGAACGAGGCGGCCCACGAAAGCCTGAAAAAAAGCTTCCGCGCCCTGACGCCGGAATGCACCCAGGCGGTGGAAAACGACAAGCTGATGATCGAGAACCGCGAAATCATCGCCTTGCGTACCTGCGACGACGTGGCCTGGTTCGAATTCCGCCAACTGTGCGACGGCCCGCGCAGCCAGAACGACTACATCGAACTGGGCAAGATCTTCCATGCGGTGATCCTCAGCGGCGTGGAGCAGATGAGTGTGACCACCGACGATATCGCGCGGCGGTTCATCAACATGGTCGATGAGTTCTACGACCGTAACGTCAAGCTGATCATCTCGGCGGAAGTCGAACTCAAGGACCTCTACACCGGCGGTCGCCTGAACTTCGAGTTCCAGCGCACGTTGAGCCGGTTGCTGGAGATGCAGTCCCACGAGTTCCTGTCGCGCGGGCACAAGCCTTAAGCAATCTGCAGAGCAATGGAGGTTCAGTGTGGGAGCCGGGCTTGCCCGCGATAGCGGTGTGTCAGCAACTAATCTGCTAGTTGATACACCGCTATCGCAGGCAAGCCAGCTCCCACATGGGTTTGTGTTTGCTTGGTTTATGCGGCTTGCTGGAATTGCTGGCGGTACTGGTTCGGTGACAGTTCGGTGTGCTGCCTGAACAACCGCGCGAAGAAACTCGCATCGTCATAACCCACCTCATAGCTGATGGTCTTGATGCTCTTGCGGCTGCCCGAGAGCAGGCCCTTGGCCGTCTCGATACGCAGGCGTTGCAGGTAGTGCAGCGGCTTGTCGCCGGTGGCGGTCTGGAAGCGGCGCATGAAGTTGCGAATGCTCATGCCGTGCTCGCGGGCCACGTCTTCGAAGCGAAACTTGTCGGCGAAATGCTCTTCGAGCCAGTGCTGGATCTGCAGGATGATGACGTCCTGGTGCAGCTTTTGTCCGCCGAAGCCGATGCGTCCCGGCGAGTAACTGCGCTGCACTTCATAGAGGATGTCACGGGCCACGGCCTGGGCGATGTTGGCGCCGCAAAAGCGTTCGATCAGGTAGATGTAGAGGTCACAGGCCGAGGTGGTGCCGCCGGCGCAGTACAGGTTATCGGCGTCGGTCAGGTGCTTGTCCTGATTGAGGTGAACCTGGGGAAAGCGCTCGCTGAAGGCCGTGAAGAAGCGCCAATAAGTAGTGGCCTCTTTGCCATCGAGCAGGCCGGCTTCGGCCAGCCAGAACACCCCGGTGGCTTCGCCGCACAGTACGGCGCCACGGGCGTGTTGCTCGCGCAGCCATGGCAGCACTTGCGGGTAGCGGGTGCACAGGGTTTCGAAGTCGTCCCAGAAGGCCGGTAACACGATGATGTCGGCGTCTTCCAGGCCGCCGTCAACCGGCATGATCACGTCGCTGAAGCTGCGCACCGGTTGGCCGTCGGGGCTGACCAGGCGGGTTTCGAAGCCCGGGTTCAGGCCCAGGCCCTGCTGTTTGCCGTAGCGCAGGCTGGCGAGGTGAAAAAAATCCTTGGCTTGCATGAGCGTGGACGCGAACACCCGGTCGATGGCCAGGATGCTGACGCGCCGCAACAGCGTGGAGGCTTGGTTGGACATGATTTCATTTATTCTTATAGGGGAAAGTGGTCACCAGACGGCTGGATCGTCTTATTTTTCGCCAGCCGTGTCCAGCCCCCTGTGACGCTGTCGGGAGCGAGCACCCACTCACATTCAACGGTGTTCACCGATCAAGTGTGGGAGGGCGCCTGCTGCCGATAGCGGTTTACACACCCATCAAGGTGCAGGGTTGGGATGCTCCTTCTGAATCGCCTCGATGCCGTCCAGCACGTCCCTGGACAACTTCAGCTCGGCACTGGCAATGTTGCTGTCCAGTTGCGCCAGGCTTGTGGCGCCAATGATATTGCTGGTCACGAACGGCTGCTGCGTGACGAACGCCAGGGCCATCTGCGCCGGGTCCAGGCCGTGCTCCCGCGCCAGCGCCACATAGCGGCTGCAGGCCGCTTCCGACTGCGGGTTGAAGTAGCGGCTGAAGCGGCTGTATTCCGTCAGCCGCGCCTTGGCCGGGCGGGCGCCGTTTTCGTATTTGCCGCTGAGCATGCCGAACGCCAGCGGCGAGTAGGCCAGCAGGCCGCACTGTTCGCGAATCGCCACTTCCGCCAGGCCCACTTCAAAGCTGCGGTTGAGCAGGTTGTAGGGGTTCTGGATCGACACCGCACGCGGCCAGCCACGGGCTTCGGCCAGGGCCAGGAATTTCATGGTGCCCCATGGCGTTTCATTGGACAGGCCGATGTGGCGGATCTTGCCGGCCTTGACCTGCTCGTCCAGCGCTTCGAGGGTTTCCTCCAGTGGGGTGATGTCTGGCTGATCCTCGTGCTGGTAGCTCAGCTTGCCGAAGAAGTTGGTGTTGCGCTCCGGCCAGTGCAGTTGGTAGAGGTCGATCCAGTCGGTTTGCAGGCGTTTGAGGCTGGCGTCCAGCGCCTGCACGATGTGGGTGCGGTTGTGTTTGAGGTTGCGGTCACGGATATAGTCGATGCCGTTGCCGGGGCCGGCGATCTTGCTGGCCAGGATCCAGTCGGCGCGGTCGCCGCGGCTTTTGAAGTAGTTGCCGATATACCGCTCGGTGGTGGCATAGGTGTCGGCCTTGGGCGGCACGGGGTACATTTCGGCGGTATCGAGGAAGTTGATTCCGGCTGCCTTGGCCCGTTCAATCTGGGCGAAAGCCTCTGCCTCGCTGTTCTGTTCACCCCAGGTCATGGTGCCCAGGGCTATCGCGCTCACGTTCAGATCCGTACGGCCCAGCTGTCGATAATCCATCGGGTACTCCTTGCAGGGAAAACAATCATAAAAGCAGGTTGAATTTTTTTTCGCAATCTGCATAATTGCCCACCTCTTTCTGCAGTGGAAGTGATGCGCCGTCTGCCGAAGAATCTTGCCGTTGAACGGACGCGCCGACCCGAGCCCCCGATAGCGTCTGTATCCGGCTGCCTTTGACTTGTCAAAGTACGCACTATTCAGTAAGATCCGCCGTCTAATTTACAGGGCGGCCCCTGAGGCTATTAAAGAATGACAACTTTTACTGCAAAACCGGAAACAGTTCAGCGCGACTGGTTTGTCGTCGACGCCGCTGGTCAGACCCTGGGTCGTCTGGCCACTGAAGTCGCCAGCCGTCTGCGTGGCAAGCACAAGCCTGAGTACACCCCTCACGTTGATACCGGTGACTACATCGTGATCATCAACGCTGAGCAGGTACGTGTTACCGGCAACAAAGCGCAAGACAAAATGTACTACCGTCACTCCGGTTTCCCAGGCGGTATCAAGTCTTCCAACTTTGAAGGCCTGATCTCCAAGAAGCCTGAAGCCCCGATCGAAATCGCGGTCAAAGGCATGCTGCCGAAGGGCCCACTGGGTCGCGATATGTTTCGCAAGCTGAAAGTCTATGCGGGCGCTGTACACCCTCATGCTGCTCAGCAGCCCCAAGAACTGAAGTTTTAACGGAATAGTTCATTATGTCGGCGACTCAAAATTACGGCACTGGCCGTCGCAAAACCGCAACCGCACGCGTTTTCCTGCGTCCGGGCACTGGTAACATCTCGATCAACAACCGCACTCTGGAAAACTTCTTCGGTCGCGAAACTGCCCGCATGGTAGTTCGTCAGCCGCTGGAACTGACCGAGACCGTTGAAAAGTTCGACATCTACGTCACCGTTATCGGTGGCGGTGTAAGTGGTCAGGCTGGCGCAATCCGCCACGGTATCACTCGCGCTCTGATGCAGTACGACGAAACCCTGCGTGGCGCTCTGCGCAAAGCTGGCTTCGTGACTCGCGATGCCCGTGAAGTTGAACGTAAGAAAGTCGGTCTGCGTAAAGCGCGTAAGCGTCCGCAGTACTCGAAGCGTTAATTCGCTTTACGTTCCACAAAAACGCCCAGTCTCCTCACGGAGCTGGGCGTTTTTTATTGCTCGGGATTCGTGCGTATTTTCCTCGGTGACAACATGCCACGTCCGTATAGTCCTTATACTTCAAGGGCTGTTGGCCAGGCTCAGGGGGACTCCCTTTTCACGGATGTGGCTTTTAACTACCATCCGACAACGCTTTTACAGGCAGAGATTCAACACTGAGCAGGCGCCTGATTTAGCGGGCTATAGAGCTGATGGGGGAGAGGATTGAATGAGCAATGACGGCGTGAATGCAGGCCGGCGTCGCTTCCTGGTAGCAGCCACCTCTGTGGTGGGTGCTGCAGGAGCGGTGGGGGCTGCGGTCCCGTTCGTGGGGTCATGGTTCCCCAGCGCCAAGGCGAAAGCTGCGGGCGCGCCGGTGAAGGTGAATGTCAGCAAGATCGAGCCTGGGCAGCAGATGATTGTCGAGTGGCGCGGCCAGCCGGTGTTCATTGTGCGTCGTACCGAGGAAATTCTGAGGAACCTGAAAAGCCTCGAAGCCCGTTTGTCTGACCCCAGCTCCGAGAACTCCGACCAGCCCGCCTATGCCAGGAATGAAGTGCGTTCGATCAAACCCGAGATTCTGCTGCTGGTCGGTTTGTGTACGCACCTGGGTTGCTCACCGACGTTTCGCCCTGAAGTCGCACCGGTCGACCTGGGCAAGGACTGGGTTGGCGGCTACTTCTGCCCGTGCCACGGGTCCCATTACGATCTCGCCGGGCGCGTCTACAAGTCCCAGCCTGCACCGCTGAACCTGCCCGTGCCGCCGCATTCCTACGAAACGGACGACGTAATTGTCATTGGCCTCGACCAGGAGAACGGATGATGAGCAAGTTCATGGACTGGATCGATGCGCGCTTTCCCGCCACCAAACTGTGGGAAGGCCACCTCAGCAAGTACTACGTGCCGAAGAATTTCAACTTCTTCTACTTCTTCGGCTCCCTGGCCTTGCTGGTGCTGTTCAACCAGATCATTACCGGCGTCTGGCTGACGATGAGTTACACGCCCACGGCTGAGGAAGCGTTCGCCTCCGTTGAAGGCATCATGCGTGACGTCAACCATGGAGCCACCCTTCGAACGCTGCATGCCGTGGGCGCCTCGATGTTCTTCATCGTCATCTACCTGCACATGTTCCGTGGCCTGCTTTACGGTTCCTACCAGAAGCCCCGCGAGCTGGTGTGGGTGTTCGGCATGCTGATCTACCTGGCGCTCATGGCAGAAGCTTTCATGGGCTATCTGCTGCCATGGGGGCAGATGTCGTACTGGGGCGCCCAGGTGATCATCTCGCTGTTCGGCGCAATTCCGCTGATCGGCAACGACCTGGCCCAGTGGATCAGGGGTGACTACCTGGTTTCCGGCATCACCCTGAACCGTTTCTTCGCGTTGCACGTCGTGGCCCTGCCGATCGTGATCCTGGGGCTGGTAGTGCTGCACATCCTGGCGCTACATGAGGTGGGGTCCAACAATCCGGATGGCGTGGACATCAAGCAGTACAAGGACGAGAACGGCATTCCGCTGGACGGTATTCCATTCCACCCTTACTACACCGTGAAAGACCTTGTCGGCGTGGTGGTATTTCTATTCGTGTTCTGCTCGATCGTGTTCTTTTTCCCGGAAATGGGCGGTTACTTCCTCGAGAGACCCAACTTCGAACCCGCCAACCCTCTCAAGACGCCCGAGCACATTGCCCCGGTCTGGTACTTCACGCCGTTCTACGCGATCCTGCGCGCCATCCCCGACAAATTCATGGGCGTGATCGCCATGGGCGCCGCTGTCGCGGCGTTGTTCGTGTTGCCCTGGCTCGACCGTAGCCCGGTCAAGTCAATGCGCTACAAGGGCTGGCTGAGCAGGCTCTGGCTGTGGCTGTTCTGCATGTCGTTCGTGACGCTGGGCGTGCTGGGGCTACTGGCGCCGACGCCTGGGCGCACGGTGTTGTCGCAGGTCTGCACCTTCCTGTACTTCGCCTACTTCATGCTGATGCCGTTCTATACCCGGATCGAGAAGACCAGACCGGTTCCGCAAAGGGTGACGGGCTGATGAAAAAACTATGTGTGGCATTGATGCTGGCGGCGCTGCCACTGCTGGCCTGCGCCGCCGAGCATGAGGCACCGCTGGAGCACGTCGACATCGACGTGTCCGACAAGGTCGCCCTGCAGGACGGCGCGCGCACCTTCGTCAACTATTGCATGGGCTGCCACAGCGCCAAGTACCAGCGCTATGAGCGCGTGGCCGACGACCTGGGCATCCCTCACGCGCTGATGCTGGAGAAGCTGGTGTTCACCGGCGCCAAAATCGGCGACCACATGGACATTGGCATGCAACCTGCGGATGCCAAGGCCTGGTTCGGCGCGGTACCGCCCGACCTGACCCTGGTGGCCCGGGTTCGCGGCAACGATTGGCTGTACGGCTATCTCACGTCGTTCTATGAAGACCCGGCCCGCCCATGGGGCGTGAACAACAAGGTCTTCCCGAATGTGGGCATGCCGAACGTTCTGGTCGGCCTGCAGGGTCGCCAAGTGGTAGGATGCACGCAGGTTCAGGCCGTTGAAGATGGCAAGAAGCAATATGACCCGTTGACCGGTACGCCGCTGACCCATCAAGCGTGTGATCAACTGACCATCCTGCCCAACACCGGTACGCTGAACGAAGAGCAGTTTGACGAGAAGGTCAGAAACCTGGTGACCTTCCTGGCCTACTCGGCCAACCCGGTCAAATTGCAGCATCAGCGCATCGGTACGTACGTCTTGCTCTACCTGGCTTTCTTCTTTGTATTCGCCTATCTGCTCAAACGTGAATACTGGAAAGATGTGCATTGATCCAACCGTAAGCAATTGCTGTTAATCTTGCGCGCCCAGCGGCTTCTCTGACTACACGGCGACCTGGTTGAACCGGGTGCTGCAGAGAGGCGCCCTGGGCGCGCTCGTTTTTGAGCTTTCGATAATTTCAACAAGCGAGGAGGACCGCCATGGGCGTGACCAACCGGTTGGCCTGTTACTCCGACCCCGCCGACCACTATTCCCACCGAGTACGTATCGTGCTCGCAGAGAAGGGTGTCAGCGCCGAGATCATCAGTGTGGAAGCGGGTCGTCATCCGCCGAAGCTGATCGAAGTGAACCCTTACGGCAGCTTGCCCACCCTGGTCGATCGTGACCTGGCGTTGTGGGAGTCGACCGTGGTGATGGAATACCTGGATGAGCGTTACCCGCATCCGCCCTTGCTGCCGGTGTATCCGGTGGCGCGCGCCAACAGCCGTCTGTTGATTCACCGGATCCAGCGCGACTGGTGCGGGCTGGTGGATGTGATCCTCGATTCGCGCAGCAAAGAGGCAGCCCGTGTCGTGGCGCGCAAGGAATTGCGCGAGAGCCTGACAGGCGTTTCGCCGCTGTTCGCGGATAAACCTTTTTTCCTCAGCGAGGAACAAAGTTTGGTGGATTGCTGCCTACTACCCATACTCTGGCGCTTGCCGATCCTGGGCATTGAACTGCCACGGCCGGCCAAGCCGCTGCTTGATTACATGGATCGCCAATTTGCGCGTGAGGCTTTCCAGGCGAGTCTGTCTGGCGTCGAACGCGACATGCGCTAAGGCTTAAGGAGCCGTTGATGAACTCCAGTCGACCCTATTTGGTCCGCGCCCTCTACGAGTGGATTGTGGACAACGATTGCACCCCGCACATGCTGGTCAATTCCGAATTCCCCAAGGTGGATGTACCCCAGGGTTTTGCCAGTGACGGACAGATTGTGCTGAACGTATCACCCAGTGCCGTGCGCCACCTGCACATGGACAACGAAGCCGTCAGTTTCGAAGGCCGTTTCGGCGGTGTGCCGCATACGCTCTTCGTGCCGATTGGCGCCATCCTCGGCATCTACGCCCGGGAAAATGGCCAGGGCATGGTGTTTGATCTCGAATCGCCTTTCGAGGACGAGCCGTCCATCGAAGACGACGGCGGTAATGATCTGCCGCCGCCGGATTCGGAGCCACCGCGCCCCAGCGGCCGGCCGAGCTTGAAAGTGGTGAAGTAAAGGGTTTGTCCTTGCGGACGCTCCCAATTAATGCCCCGACCTGTGTCGGGGCATTTTTTTTGCGCGCAGGATAGGGGTGAAAGTCGCGCCTGGACAGTGATCGTACAACCACCATGGGCTATGATGCGTGTTCAAGCTCACCGAGAAAGATGATTCATCATGGAAAACGCCAGCACCGCCCCTCGTCTTCCCCGCAAGCGCCGCAGCCTTGCCCAGGAATTGGTCACGGTGTTGTCCGAGCAGATCCGTGACGGCCAGCTCAAGCGCGGTGACAAGTTGCCCACCGAGTCGGCGATCATGGACGCCCATGGGGTCAGCCGCACGGTGGTGCGCGAAGCCATCTCGCGCCTGCAGGCGGCGGGGCAGGTGGAGACCCGCCACGGCATCGGCACCTTTGTGCTCGATACGCCAAGCCCCAGCGGCTTTCGCATTGACCCGGCCACCGTGGTGACCCTGCGTGACGTATTGGCGATCCTCGAGCTGCGTATCAGCCTGGAGGTGGAGTCGGCGGGCCTGGCTGCCTTGCGCCGCAGTGATGAGCAACTGGCCGCCATGCGCGCCGCCCTCGACGCCCTCAACGAAAGCGCCGCCCACGCCGGCGACGCGGTTGCCTCGGACTTTGCGTTTCACCTGGAAATCGCTCTGTCCACCGGCAACCGTTACTTCACCGACATCATGACTCACCTGGGCACCAGCATCATCCCGCGAACCCGCCTGAATTCGGCGCGTCTGGCCCATGACGACCAGCAGCACTACATGGTCCGCCTGAGTCGCGAACACGAAGAAATCTACGACGCCATTGCCCGCCAGGATTCGGACGCGGCCCGCGCCGCGATGCGCCTGCACCTGACCAACAGCCGCGAGCGCCTGCGCCATGCCCATGAAGAGGCAGAGGCGCAGCGCAACTGAAGCAGAGGTTGCACGCGGTCAAAATGTGGGAGGGGGCTTGCTCCCGAAGGCAGTGGGTCAGTCAACATCAATGTTTGATGGATCGACGCTTTCGCGAACAAGTCGCACCACCGCTCCCACAGGGGATCTGCGCTTAACTGACTGGCATCAGAGCAAACCCCTCCCACATTGATTTCCATCGTCTGGAAAATCCTGCTGCACACCCGTTGTGATGAATTGCAGTTGACGAATCCTTTTATAGTTGTACGATGACGTACGACATCATCACAACCAACAATAACCTTTCGACAGAAAGTCTTCGCCCAGGGTGTTCGAATAATGAATCCACAAGAACTGAAGTCCATCCTTTCCCACGGTCTGCTGTCTTTCCCGGTGACCGATTTCAACGCCCAGGGTGACTTTCACCAAGCGGGCTACATCAAGCGTCTTGAGTGGCTGGCCCCGTACGGCGCCACGGCCCTGTTCGCCGCGGGCGGCACCGGTGAGTTTTTCTCCCTGGCGGCCAGCGAATACTCCCAGGTGGTGAAAACCGCAGTCGATACCTGCGCCTCCAGCGTGCCGATTCTTGCCGGTGTGGGCGGTGCGACGCGCCAGGCCATCGAATACGCCCAGGAGGCCGAGCGCCTCGGTGCCAAGGGCCTGCTGCTGCTGCCGCATTACCTCACTGAAGCCAGCCAGGACGGGGTTGCCGCCCACGTTGAAGCCGTGTGCAAATCGGTCAAGATCGGCGTCGTGGTCTACAACCGCAACGTTTGCCGCCTGACTGCGCCGCTGCTGGAACGTCTGGCCGAGCGCTGCCCGAACCTGATCGGCTACAAGGACGGCCTGGGTGACATCGAGTTGATGGTGTCGATCCGCCGTCGTCTGGGTGACCGTTTCAGCTACCTCGGCGGCCTGCCGACTGCAGAGGTTTACGCCGCTGCCTACAAGGCCCTGGGCGTGCCGGTGTACTCCTCGGCGGTGTTCAACTTCATCCCGAAAACCGCGATGGACTTCTACCACGCGATTGCCAAAGACGACCACGCCACCGTGGCCAACATCATCGACGACTTCTTCCTGCCGTACCTTGATATCCGTAACCGCAAAGCCGGCTACGCCGTGAGCATCGTCAAGGCGGGTGCGAAAATCGCTGGCTACGACGCAGGCCCGGTGCGCACGCCGCTGACCGACCTGCTGCCGGAAGAGTACGAAGCCCTGGCCGCGCTGATCGACAAGCAAGGCCCGCAATAACTTATCAACAAGGCCGCTGAGCAATCAGCGGCCTTTTGCGTCAGGAGAAGATTCGTGTCCCAAGCAAAGCGTTTTGAAAACTACATCAATGGCGAATGGGTAGCCGGTGCCGACTACTGCACCAACCTCAACCCGTCGGAGTTGTCCGATGTCATTGGTGAATACGCCAAGGCCGATGTCGCCCAGGTCAACGCTGCTATCGACGCCGCCCGCGCTGCGTTCCCGGCCTGGTCCACCTCCGGGATCCAGGCTCGCCATGACGCGCTGGATAAGGTCGGCAGCGAAATCCTCGCCCGCCGCGAAGAACTCGGCACCCTGCTGGCCCGGGAAGAGGGCAAGACCCTGCCCGAGGGCATTGGTGAAGTGACCCGCGCCGGCAATATCTTCAAGTTCTTCGCCGGTGAATGCCTGCGTCTGTCTGGCGACTACGTGCCCTCGGTACGTCCGGGCGTCAACGTCGAAGTCACCCGCGAAGCATTGGGCGTGGTCGGCCTGATCACCCCGTGGAATTTTCCGATCGCCATCCCCGCCTGGAAAATCGCCCCGGCCCTGGCCTACGGTAACTGTGTGGTGATCAAACCGGCTGAGCTGGTACCCGGCTGCGCCTGGGCCCTGGCCGAGATCATCTCGCGCGCGGGCTTCCCCGCCGGTGTGTTCAACCTAGTGATGGGCAGCGGTCGCGTGGTCGGTGACGTGCTGGTCAACAGCCCGAAAGTGGATGGCATCAGCTTCACCGGCTCCGTGGGCGTCGGGCGCCAGATCGCTGTCAGCTGCGTGTCGCGCCAGGCCAAGGTGCAGTTGGAAATGGGCGGCAAGAACCCGCAGATCATTCTCGATGACGCCGACCTCAAGCAGGCTGTCGAGCTGTCGGTGCAGAGTGCGTTCTACTCCACCGGCCAGCGCTGCACCGCGTCGAGCCGTCTGATCGTCACCGCCGGTATTCACGACCAGTTCGTCGCGGCGATGGCCGAGCGCATGAAGTCGATCAAGGTCGGCCACGCCCTCAAAAGCGGTACCGACATCGGCCCGGTAGTGTCCCAGGCCCAACTGGACCAGGACCTGAAATATATCGACATCGGCCAAAGCGAAGGCGCGCGGCTGGTGAGCGGTGGCGGCCTGGTGACTTGTGACACCGAAGGCTACTACCTGGCGCCAACGCTGTTTGCCGACAGCGACGCGGCAATGCGCATCAGCCGTGAAGAGATCTTCGGCCCGGTGGCCAACGTGGTGCGCGTGGCGGATTACGAGGCGGCGCTGGCGATGGCCAACGACACCGAGTTCGGTCTATCGGCGGGCATCGCCACCACGTCCCTGAAATACGCCAACCACTTCAAGCGCCACTCCCAGGCCGGGATGGTGATGGTCAACCTGCCCACCGCCGGCATCGACTATCACGTGCCGTTTGGTGGCCGTAAAGGCTCGTCCTATGGCTCGCGCGAGCAGGGCCGCTATGCGCAAGAGTTCTACACCGTGGTGAAGACCAGCTATATCGGTTCGTAATACGCAACACCTGTGGCAACGCTGTCTGTGGGCGCTGGCTTGCCTGCGATGCAGTCACCTCGGAGTGTCAATCACTCCACGGTGCCTGCTATCGCAGGCAAGCCGGCTCCTACAGAAAGCGTTGTCCGCAGCACAACTTGATGACCCGCAAAAAAAATAATTAGTGGGAGTACTTCTACATGCAAGCGACCAAGCCGACCCACGTCCGCTATTTGATCCTGCTCATGCTGTTTCTGGTGACCACGATCAACTACGCCGACCGGGCCACCATCGCCATCGCCGGCTCCAGCCTGCAAAAAGACCTCGGCATCGACGCGGTCACCCTCGGTTATATCTTCTCTGCATTCGGTTGGGCCTACGTGGCCGGGCAAATTCCCGGTGGCTGGCTGCTCGATCGGTTCGGCTCGAAGAAAGTCTATGCCCTGAGCATCTTTACCTGGTCGCTGTTCACCGTGCTGCAAGGCTATGTCGGTGAGTTCGGTATCTCCACCGCCGTGGTTGCGCTGTTCATGCTGCGCTTCATGGTGGGCCTGGCCGAAGCCCCGTCGTTTCCTGGCAATGCCCGTATCGTCGCGGCGTGGTTCCCCACGGCCGAGCGCGGCACGGCATCGGCGATCTTCAACTCGGCGCAGTACTTTGCCACCGTGTTGTTCGCGCCGCTGATGGGCTGGATCGTCTACAGCTTCGGCTGGCAGCACGTGTTCATCGTGATGGGCGTGATCGGCATCGTCTTCTCGCTGATCTGGCTGAAAGTTATCCACAGTCCGCGCCAGCACCCGATGATCAACGCAGCCGAACTCGATTACATCGCGGCCAATGGCGCGATGGTCGACATGGATCAGGACAAGGGCAAGGGCAAGAAAACCGACGGTCCGAAGTGGGATTACATCCGCCAGTTGCTGACCAACCGCATGATGCTCGGCGTGTACCTGGGCCAGTACTGCATCAACGGCATCACCTATTTCTTCCTGACGTGGTTTCCGGTGTACCTGGTGCAGGACCGTGGCATGACCATCCTCAAGGCCGGTTTCATCGCCTCGTTGCCGGCCATCTGCGGCTTTATCGGCGGTGTGCTGGGCGGGGTGATTTCCGATTACCTGCTGCGCAAGGGGCATTCGCTGACTTTCGCGCGCAAGGCGCCGATCATTGGCGGCCTGCTGATTTCCAGCAGCATCGTGGCGTGCAACTACGTGGATATCGAATGGATGGTGGTGGGCTTCATGGCCCTGGCCTTCTTCGGCAAAGGCGTTGGCGCACTGGGCTGGGCGGTGGTGTCCGACACCTCGCCCAAGCAGATCGCCGGCCTCAGTGGTGGCTTGTTCAACACCTTCGGTAACCTGGCGTCGATCACCACGCCCATCGTGATCGGTTACATCATCAGCACCACCGGCTCGTTCAAATGGGCGCTGGTGTTCGTCGGTGCCAACGCGCTGGTGGCGGTGTTCAGCTACCTGGTCATCGTTGGCCCGATCAAGCGTGTAGTCCTCAAAGAGCCGCCAAGCAAGGGGCCATCGTTGACCAACCTAACCGAAGCGCATTCCTGAGAGGCCCCGTGATGCAATTGATTGAACATGCCGACTCGCCGCGCTCGATCCGTTTGCACGAGCGCGACAACGTGGTGATCGTGGTCAATGACCAGGGCGTCCCGGCCGGGACCGAGTTCCCGGACGGCCTGGTCACCGTGGATTTCATCCCACAGAGCCATAAGGTGACGCTGGAAGATATTCCCGAAGGCGGTCAGATCATTCGCTACGGCCAGACCATCGGTTACGCCCTGGCGCCGATCCCGCGCGGCAGTTGGGTGCAGGAAGACCAACTGCGCATGCCCACCGCGCCGCCGCTGGACAGCCTGCCGCTGTCCACCGAGGTGCCTGACGCCCAGGCACCATTGGAAGGGTTCACGTTCGAGGGCTATCGCAACGCCGACGGCACGGTGGGCACGCGCAATATCCTCGGCATCACCACCACGGTGCAGTGTGTCACCGGCGTGCTGGACCATGCGGTCAAGCGCATCAAGGACGAATTGCTGCCCAAGTACCCGCATGTCGATGACGTGGTGGCGCTGACCCACAGCTACGGTTGCGGCGTGGCGATCACCGCGACCGACGCCTACATCCCGATCCGCACGGTGCGCAATCTGGCACGCAACCCGAACCTGGGCGGCGAAGCGCTGGTGATCAGCCTGGGCTGCGAGAAATTGCAGGCCGGGCAGGTGATGCATGAGAACGACAGCTCGGTCGACCTGAGCGAGCCGTGGCTGTATCGGCTACAGGACTCCAGCCACGGCTTCACCGAAATGATCGAGCAGATCATGGCGCTGGCCGAAACCCGCCTGAAAAAACTCGACCAGCGTCGCCGCGAAACTGTACCGGCGTCCGAGCTGATCCTGGGCATGCAGTGCGGCGGCAGCGATGCGTTTTCCGGCATCACCGCCAACCCGGCGCTGGGCTATGCCTCGGATCTGCTGTTGCGGGCCGGGGCGACGGTGATGTTTTCCGAAGTGACCGAAGTTCGTGATGCCATCTACCTGCTGACGTCGCGCGCGCAAACGAAGGAAATTGCCCAAGAGCTTGTGCGGGAAATGGACTGGTACGACCGCTACCTGGCCAAGGGCGAGGCGGACCGCAGCGCCAACACCACGCCGGGCAACAAGAAGGGCGGGTTGTCGAACATTGTCGAGAAGTCCCTGGGCTCCATCGTCAAGTCCGGCAGCAGCGCGATCAGCGGCGTGCTGGGCCCCGGCGAGCGGTTCAAGGGCAAAGGCCTGATCTTTTGCGCGACGCCGGCCAGCGACTTTGTGTGCGGCACCTTGCAACTGGCGGCGGGTATGAACCTGCATGTGTTCACCACTGGGCGCGGCACGCCTTACGGGCTGGCGATGGCGCCGGTGGTGAAGGTGTCGACGCGTACGGAGCTGGCGCAGCGCTGGCCGGACCTGATCGACATCGACGCCGGACGTATCGCCACCGGGCGGGCGAGTATCGAGGAACTGGGCTGGGAGTTGTTTCACTTCTACCTGGACGTGGCCAGCGGCAAGAAACAGACGTGGGCCGAGCATCACAAGCTGCATAACGACATCACCCTGTTCAACCCGGCGCCGATTACCTGAGACCGCGTCGCCTGCATCGGGAGCAAGCCCCCTCCCACATTTGACTGCATTCACAGTTCACAATGTGAGAGGAGGCTTGCTCCCGATAGCGGCCTACCAGACGCCACCGCGCCGCATGGCTTATCATTGGCCCTCTGACGACGCGCAAAGGTTCTCCCCGGCATGCTGGCTATCTTCCTCACTACCCTCACCATCACCGCGCCGGTGTTTGCCATGCTGTTTCTCGGTGTGCTGCTCAAGCGCATCAACTGGATCAACGACAACTTTATCCACACCGCCTCATCCCTGGTGTTCAACGTCACCATGCCGGCGCTGCTGTTTCTCGGCATCCTGCACGCCGACCTGCATGCCGCGCTCCAGCCGGGTTTGCTGATCTATTTTGCCGTCGCCACCGTACTGAGTTTCGCCTGTGCCTGGGGCTGGGCGATTTTTCGCTGCAAGCCGGCAGACCGGGGTATCTATGCCCAGGGCGCGTTTCGCGGCAACAACGGGGTGATCGGCCTGGCGCTGGCCGCCAGCATGTACGGCGACTATGGCATCTCCCTGGGCGCCGTCCTCGCGGCGCTGGTGATCCTGCTCTATAACACGCTGTCGACCATCGTGCTGGCGGTGTACAGCCCGGTGATCAAGTCCGACCCATGGAGCATCTGCAAGAGTGTGCTGGCCAACCCGCTGATCATCAGCGTGATCGTCGCCGCGCCGTTCGCCTACTTTCAGCTCGGCGTACCCGGCTGGCTGGAAAAATCCATGCAGTACCTGGCCGACACCACGCTGCCATTGGCGCTGATCTGCATCGGCGGCACCTTGTCCCTGGCGGCGCTGCGCAAGAGCGGCAACATGGCGCTCAGCGCGAGCCTGATGAAGATGGTCTGGCTGCCGATCGTCGCAACCCTGGGAGCGTGGCTGCTGGGTTTTCGCGGGCCGGAGCTGGGGATTCTGTTTCTGTACTTCGGTGCGCCCACCGCCGCAGCCAGTTATGTGATGGCCCGGGCGGCCGAGGGCAACCACGAGTTGGCGGCCGCGATTATCGTGATCACCACGCTGATGGCGGCGGTGACCACCAATATCGGGATTTTCGTGTTGCAGGCAGGTGGCTGGATCTGAGGTTGCGGTGGCTTGCCTGCGATGCCTACCTGAAGATCACTGCTGCTCTGCCTGATACACCTCAATCACTTCCTGCGCCGCCCGAAACGCATCAATCGCTGCCGGCACGCCGGCATACACCGCGCAATGCAGCAGCGCCTCGCGAATCTCTTCCACGGTACAGCCATTGTTCAACGCGCCGCGCACGTGACCCTTGAGTTCCTGCGGGCACTTGAGCGCGGTGAGGGCGGCGAGGGTGATCAGGCTGCGGGTCTTGAGCGGTAACCCTTCGCGATTCCACACACTGCCCCAGGCATGGTCGTTGACGAAGTCCTGCAACGGCTGGGTGAACTCGGTGGCATTACCCAGGGCTCGGTCGACGAACACATCGCCCATCACTTGGCGACGCATGGCGACGCCGGGCTTCTTCTGATCGGTCATTGCGGTTCCCTCTTGTGTTGGCGGCGCCAGGCGCGCAGCGTGCTGAACAGCAGAAAAGCCACCAGCGCCGGCAGGACGTAATACAGCATCAGGTGTTCAAGCTTGCCAGCCAGGGGCATGCCAGTGGTGAACGCCATCACATGCAGCCCATAGGCGAGATACAGGCCCAGCATCACCAGGCCTTCGGCGCGGGTCACGCGGTAGCCGCTGTAGAACACCGGCAGGCACAGTACCACCACGCCGAGCATCACCGGCAGGTCGAAATCCACGGCATTGGGCGACACCGACAGTGGCGTCGGCGCGAGCAGGGCGGTGAGCCCCAGCACCCCGAGCAGGTTGAACAGGTTGCTGCCGATCACGTTGCCCACGGCAATCTCGCGCTCGCCGCGCAGGGCGGCAATCAGCGACGTCGCCAGGCACGGCAAGGAGGTGCCGACGCCGATCAGTGTCAGCCCGACGATACGCTCCGACAGGCCCAGGTCGCCCGCCACGTCCACTGCCGCACCGAGCAGCAGATGCCCGGCCAGTACCAGCACCAGCAGCCCGCCAAAGATGCGCAATACGCTGCTCAGCCATGGTGCCCGGGCCACGGTGTCGAGGGTGCGCGGGCGGCGTGAGTGACGCGTCTGGTAATGCAGCACGCCGAGGTAGGCCAGCAGGGCGACCAGCAATAGCAGGCCGTCGAGCGGTGTCAGTTCCTCATTGGCGGCGAGGGTGAACACCAGCAGCGCAGCGACGATCATCACCGGGATGTCCAGGCGTACCAACTGGCGCGACACCCGCAGCGGGATGATCAGTGCCGCGAGGCCCAGGGTGACGAGGACGTTGAAGATGCTGCTGCCGATCACGCTGCCCACGGCAATATCGGTGTTGCCGGCGAGCGTGGCCTGCAGACTGACGGTCATCTGCGGCGCGCTGCTGCCGAAGGCGACGATGGTCAGGCCGATGATCAGCGGGCGCACCTTGAGGCTCGCGGCCAGGCGTACGGCGGCGCGCACCAGGACTTCGGCGCCGATGATCAGCAGCAGCAGGCCGCTGACCAGTTCGAGCAGGCTCCAGGGCGAGAGGGCGGTTAGTGCGGAAATGACCGGTGCTCCTTCTTCAATTGCTCATGGCCTGCACGCGAACCGGCGCAGTACCGCTGCTCAGCATGCCCAATTGCGCGGCAGCCTTGCGTGAAAGGTCGATCAGGCGCCCACGGGCATGCGGGCCGCGATCATTGATGCGCACGATCACGGAGCGGTTATTGTCGAGATTGGTCACCTTGACCTGCGTGCCGAAGGGCAGGCGCCGATGGGCGGCGGTCAGGGCGTTCTGGTTGAAGGGTTCACCGCTGGCGGTTCGGTTGCCATGGTGTTTGGCGCCGTAATAAGAGGCGGTGCCGGTTTCGTCGTAGCCATTGGGGTCGATGAGGCCGCTGGCGCAGCCGGCAAGCAGAGAGAACAGGGCCAGCAGGCCGAGTAGACGCTTCATGTTCAAGGTTTCCCCATTACAAATGTGGGAGCGGGCTTGCTCGCGAAAGCGGTGGATCAGTCAGCAGATTCGTTGCTTGACACACCGCATTCGCGAGCAAGCCCGCTCCCACAAGGGGTCAGAGTTGGACGTGAGGTCCTGCTCCGACCATTTCACCGCGTTTAGCCTTCGAGTTTGCTTTTCAGCAGCTCGTTCACCTGTTGCGGGTTGGCCTTGCCTTTGGACGCTTTCATCGCCTGGCCGACAAAGAAACCGAACATCTTGCCGCGTTTGGCTTCATCCGCCGCGCGGTATTGTTCGACCTGTTCGGCATTGGCCGCGAGCATTTCATCGAGTACGGCCGAGATGGCGCCGCTGTCGGTGACCTGCTTGAGGCCGCGTTTCTCGATGATCTCGTCAGCGTTGCCTTCGCCTGTCGCCATCGCTTCGAACACCGTTTTGGCGATCTTGCCGGAGATGGTGTTGTCCTTGATGCGCAGCAGCATGCCGCCCAGTTGCTCGGCCGAGACCGGCGCTTCGTCGATTTCCAGGCCTTGCTTGTTCAGCAGGCTGCCCAGCTCGACCATGACCCAGTTGGCCGCCAGCTTGGCGTCACCGGCAATGCTCACGACCTTTTCGAAGTAGTCGGCCTGCTCGCGGCTGGAGGCCAGTACGCTGGCGTCGTACACCGAGAGACCGAACTGCGCCTGGAAGCGCTCGCGTTTCTGCGGCGGCAGCTCCGGCAGGGTGGCGCGGATGTCATTGAGGAACGAATCCTCGATGACCACCGGCAGCAGGTCCGGGTCGGGGAAGTAACGGTAGTCGTTGGCTTCCTCCTTGCTGCGCATGGCGCGGGTTTCATCTTTGTTCGGGTCGTACAGGCGGGTTTGCTGGATCACCTTGCCGCCGTCCTCGATCAGTTCGATCTGGCGACGTACTTCGGTGTTGATCGCCTTTTCGATGAAACGGAACGAGTTGACGTTCTTGATCTCGCAGCGCGTGCCGTACTCGGTCTGGCCTTTTGGGCGCACCGACACGTTGCAGTCGCAACGCAGGGAGCCTTCGGCCATGTTGCCGTCGCAAATGCCCAGATAACGCACCAGCGCGTGGATCGTTTTGACGTAGGCCACGGCTTCCTTGGCGCTGCGCATGTCCGGCTCGGAGACGATTTCCAGCAGCGGCGTGCCGGCGCGGTTCAGGTCGATGCCGGTGGCGCCGTTGAATTCTTCATGCAGGCTCTTGCCCGCATCTTCTTCAAGGTGCGCACGGGTCACGCCGACGCGCTTGATGGTGCCGTCTTCCAGCGGGATATCCAGGTAGCCCTTGCCGACGATCGGCAATTCCATCTGGCTGATCTGGTAACCCTTGGGCAGGTCAGGGTAGAAGTAGTTCTTGCGCGCGAAGACGTTGTGCTGGCCGATTTCGGCGTCAATCGCCAGGCCGAACATCACCGCCATGCGCACCGCTTCCTGGTTCAGCACCGGCAGCACGCCGGGCATGCCCAGGTCGACCAGGCTGGCCTGGGTGTTGGGCCCTGCGCCGAACGTGGTGGCGCTGCCGGAGAAAATCTTCGATTGGGTGGCGAGCTGGGTATGAATCTCCAGCCCGATCACAACTTCCCATTGCATAGTGTTCTCCTCAGAAGCCGGTTGGGGTGCGAGTGTGCCAGTCAGTGTTCAACTGGTACTGGTGCGCCACATTGAGCAGGCGGCCTTCCTGGAAATACGGTGCGAGCAATTGCACGCCCACCGGCAGACCGTCGACGAAGCCGGCCGGCATGGACAAGCCCGGCAGACCTGCGAGGTTGGCGGTGATGGTGTAGAGGTCTTCGAGGTACTCGGCAATCGGGTCGCCGGTCTTGGCACCGATCTTCCAGGCCGGGTTCGGCGTGGTTGGGCCAAGGATCACGTCGACTTCTTCGAAGGCAGCCATGAAGTCGTTCTTGATCAGGCGACGGATTTTTTGCGCCTTGAGGTAGTACGCGTCGTAGTAGCCGGCCGACAGCGCGTAGGCGCCGACCATGATGCGCCGTTGCACTTCGGCGCCGAAGCCTTCGCCACGGGAGCGCTTGTACAGATCGGTGAGGTCCTTGGGGTTTTCGCAGCGGTAGCCGAAACGCACGCCGTCGAAACGCGACAGGTTGGAGGAGGCTTCGGCCGGGGCGATGACGTAGTAGGCGGGAATCGCGTGCTGGTTGTTCGGCAGGCTGATTTCCTTGATCACGGCGCCCAGGCCTTCCAGCGTCTTGACGCTGTTGTGCACGAGCTCTGCGATACGCGGGTCGAGACCGGCGCTGAAGTATTCCTTCGGCACGCCGATGCGCAGGCCCTTGAGCGAGGTGTTGAGGCTGGCGCTGTAGTCCGGCACCGGTTCATCGATGCTGGTGGAGTCCTGCGCATCGAAGCCGGCCATGCCTTGCAACAATATTGCGCAGTCTTCTGCGGTGCGCGCCAGCGGGCCGCCCTGATCGAGGCTCGACGCGTAGGCGATCATGCCCCAGCGCGACACGCGACCGTAGGTCGGCTTCAGGCCGGTGAGGTTGGTGAAGGCAGCCGGTTGGCGAATGGAACCGCCGGTGTCGGTGGCCGTGGCGGCCGGCAACAGGCGCGCGGCCACGGCAGCGGCCGAACCACCGGACGAGCCGCCCGGCACGTGTTCGAGGTTCCAGGGGTTTTTCACCGCGCCGTAGTAGCTCGACTCGTTGGCAGAACCCATGGCGAATTCGTCCATGTTGGTCTTGCCCAGGGTGACCGCGCCGGCGGCGGCCAGCTTGGACACCACGGTGGCGTCGTAGGGCGCTTTGAAGTTGTCGAGCATCTTCGAGCCGCAGCTGGTGCGAATGCCCTGGGTGCAGAACAGGTCCTTGTGGGCGATGGGCGCACCCAGCAGGGCGCCGTTCTCACCGTTGGCGCGACGCACGTCGGCGGCCTTGGCCTGGCTCAGGGCCAGTTCTTCGGTGAGGCTGATGAAGCTGTTGACCTTGGGATCGTGCTCGGCGATGCGCGCAAGCAGGGTTTTGGTCAGTTCTTCAGCGGAAAACTTTTTTTCGGCGAGACCACGGGCGATCTCGGCCAGAGTCATGTGATGCATGAAAGGCTCTTTCCCTTTAGTCGATGACTTTCGGAACCAGGTACAGGCCGTTTTCGACCGCTGGCGCGATGGACTGGTAGGCCTCGCGATTATCGCGTTCGGTCACGACGTCTGCGCGCAGGCGCTGGCTGGCTTCCAGCGGGTGAGCCAGGGGCTCGATGTCGTCGGTATTGACGGCCTGCATCTGGTCAACCAGCCCCAGAATGCTGTTCAGGGCTGCGGTGGTCTGTGGAAGATCGGCATCATTGAGGCCAAGCGAGGCCAGATGCGCGATTTTTTCCACGTCGGAGCGTTCAAGCGCCATGGGAATCTCCAGTGGAAAACGGAACGGAGAGCGTCCGTGTGTTAGATTGTCGGAACACTACCGCATTTCTACGGTCATAAGGCCGCGATTGTGGGGGTTGGTGCACAGAAAGTCGGCCAATTTAGCACATTGGCGCCTTGCCCAAAATCCCTGTCGTTGTTAGAGTTTGCCGCACTTTTTTACCCACGCGTTGCCTAGGGTCCTTTCCCCATGTTCAAGAAACTGCGTGGCATGTTTTCCAGCGATCTTTCCATTGACCTGGGCACTGCCAACACCCTTATTTACGTGCGCGAGCGCGGTATCGTTCTGAATGAGCCATCGGTTGTGGCCATTCGGACCCATGGTAATCAGAAAAGTGTCGTTGCCGTCGGCACCGAGGCCAAGCGCATGCTCGGCCGAACACCTGGCAATATTGCCGCCATTCGTCCGATGAAAGACGGCGTGATCGCCGACTTCAGCGTCTGCGAGAAGATGCTGCAGTACTTCATCAACAAGGTTCACGAAAACAGTTTCCTGCAGCCCAGCCCTCGTGTGCTGATCTGCGTTCCATGCAAATCCACCCAGGTTGAGCGTCGTGCCATCCGTGAGTCGGCCCTTGGCGCCGGTGCCCGTGAAGTGTTCCTGATCGAAGAGCCAATGGCTGCCGCGATCGGTGCCGGCCTGCCGGTGGAAGAAGCACGTGGTTCGATGGTGGTGGATATCGGTGGTGGTACTACCGAGATCGCCCTGATTTCCCTGAACGGTGTGGTGTATGCCGAATCCGTGCGCGTAGGCGGCGACCGCTTCGACGAAGCGATCATCACGTATGTGCGTCGTAACTACGGCAGCCTGATCGGCGAATCCACCGCCGAGCGCATCAAGCAGGAAATCGGCACCGCTTACCCGGGCGGCGAAGTGCGAGAAGTCGATGTGCGCGGTCGTAACCTGGCCGAAGGCGTGCCACGTGCCTTCACCCTGAACTCCAATGAAGTGCTGGAAGCTCTGCAAGAGTCCCTGGCGACCATCGTTCAGGCTGTGAAAAGTGCCCTGGAGCAGTCGCCGCCGGAGCTGGCTTCCGATATCGCCGAGCGTGGCCTGGTGCTGACCGGTGGTGGCGCGCTGCTGCGTGACCTCGACAAGCTGCTGGCCCAGGAAACCGGCTTGCCGGTAATCGTCGCCGAAGACCCGTTGACCTGCGTGGCCCGTGGCGGTGGTCGTGCACTGGAAATGATGGATAAACACACCATGGACCTGCTCTCCAGCGAATAAGATCGCTGGTCGCGCCATGATTCGCCCGCAGGCAGCACTTTGCAGTGCTGCCTGTCGGCGTTTATCTTCTTCAATCTGCATCCAGGCCGGTTTGATGCCGTATGAATAAAGAGAACATTTGCCCGGGAGGAGCGGCCTATTAAACCGCTTTTCGCCAAAGGCCCCTCATTGGGCGTGCGCTTGCTGGTGCTGGTCGTGCTTTCGGTCGCGCTGATGGTGGTCGATGCCCGCTTTGCGCTGCTCAAGCCCGTGCGCAGCCAGATGTCGCTGGTGTTGATGCAGACCTACTGGATCACCGACTTGCCGCAACGGCTCTATCAGGGCGTGGCCAGCCAATTCGGCAGCCGCACCGAGCTTGCCGCCGAAAACGAAAAACTCAAGACTGAAAACCTGCTGCTGCAGGGACGCATGCAAAAGCTGGCGGCCCTCACCGAGCAGAACGTTCGGCTGCGCGAGTTGCTCAACTCATCGGCGCTGGTCAACGAGAAGGTCGAAGTGGCCGAGCTGATCGGCATGGACCCCAATCCCTTCACTCATCGCATCATCATCAACAAGGGTGAGCGCGACGGCGTGGTGCTCGGTCAGCCGGTGCTCGATGCGCGTGGCCTGATGGGGCAGGTGGTTGAGCTGATGCCCTACACCTCCCGCGTGCTGTTGCTCACCGACACCACCCACAGCATCCCGGTGCAAGTCAATCGCAACGGCCTGCGGGCGATTGCCAGCGGCACCGGCAATCCAGAGCGCCTGGAGTTGCGCCACGTGGCCGATACCGCCGATATCAAGGAGGGCGACCTGCTGGTCAGCTCCGGACTTGGTCAGCGGTTTCCGGCGGGTTACCCGGTGGCGACGGTCAAGGAAGTGATCCACGATTCCGGCCAGCCATTCGCCATTGTGCGCGCCGTACCGACGGCCGCCCTCAACCGTAGCCGTTACCTTCTGCTGGTGTTCAGCGACAACCGTACCCCGGAAGAGCGCGCCAACGATGCCGCGCAGGCCCAGGAAGCGGAAGACAAGCAGAACGGCACGCTGCCGGTCACGCCCGCCATCGTGCCGAAGCCGGCCTTTGTGGGGCCACCGGCACCGGCGAATCTTCCGGCAGCGACGGCGCCGGTTGCGACACCCGCCAAGCCCGCCACGCACAGCGCACGCCCGGCAAAACCCGCAGCCAGCACCACGCCTGCCGCTAAGCCGCCTGCCGGCGCTGCGTCCACCACGCGGCAGAGGGAGGAATAATGGCCAGTACTCATTCGCGCAATGGCTGGGTGGTCTGGCTGACGTTCGCCGTCGGCTTGTTGCTCAGCGTGTCGCCGCTGCCGCAGTTCATGGAAATCCTTCGTCCGTTGTGGTTGGCCCTGCTGCTGGCGTTCTGGTCGCTGCACCTGCCACACCGGGTCGGCATGGTCACCGCGATGTTTCTGGGCTTGGCCGAAGATGTGCTCTATGGCACCTTGCTTGGCCAGAACGCGCTGATCCTCACCCTGATTACCTTTCTGGTGCTGTCGTTGCAGCAGCGTTTGCGCATGTTCCCGATGTGGCAGCAGTGCCTGGTGATCCTGGTGATTTTCGGCCTGGCGCAACTGGTTCAACTCTGGCTCAGCGCCTTGACCGGCAACCGCCAGCCAACGCTGGCGCTGGTATTGCCGGCCCTGGTCAGTGCGCTGCTGTGGCCCTGGATCAGTTTCGGCCTGCGTGGGCTGCGTCGCCGTTATAAAATAAATTGAATGGATTGCGAGGCTCTGCCTGGTTATCGAACCCCACAGGGAGAGTCTGCAATGAATTCGCTTTATCTGGCCTCGGGTTCTCCCCGGCGGCGTGAACTGCTGACCCAGATCGGTGTGCCCTTCACCGTGGTCAGCGCCGCCATTGATGAAACGCCTCTTACCGATGAATCGCCTGTTTCCTACGTCGAGCGTCTTGCACGCGGCAAGGCGACGGCGGGTTTCGCCGTGGTTGAGTCACCCTCCAATGGCTGTGTGCTGGGCGCCGACACTGCTGTGATTGTCGATGGCCGCATCCTCGGCAAACCCGTGGACCAGGCCGATGCCCTGGCGATGTTGATGGCCCTCGCAGGCCGTGAACACGAGGTGCTGACCGCCGTTGCCCTGACGGATGGTCAGCGCTGCGAAACTTTATGTGTAAGCAGTCTTGTACGGTTTCGCGAGATTGACGTCGAAGAAGCCACCACCTACTGGCACAGTGGCGAGCCCCAGGACAAGGCGGGTGGCTACGCTATCCAGGGCCTGGGTTCGGTGTTCGTTGCCGGGCTCAATGGCAGCTATTCCGCTGTGGTCGGGCTGCCGGTGTGCGAAACCGCGCAACTGCTCGGCCGATTCGGCATACCCTGTTGGCAAAACCTTACCGCGCGCTGAACGCCGTATTACAGCGCCAAGCCTTGAGCGATCGGTCACTATTGTGAAAACGCCAGAACGAGACCCAGCCATGAGTGAAGAGATTCTGATCAATATCACGCCGATGGAATCGCGCGTGGCGGTGGTAGAGAACGGTGTTCTGCAAGAAGTGCACGTCGAGCGCACCCAGAAGCGCGGGATTGTCGGCAACATCTATAAAGGCAAAGTGGTGCGCGTGCTGCCTGGGATGCAGGCGGCATTTATCGACATCGGCCTGGACCGTGCGGCATTCATTCACGCGTCTGAGATCTCCCTGCGTGAAGGGCCGGCGGTCGAGAGTATCAGCGCCCTGGTGCATGAGGGGCAGAGCCTGGTGGTGCAAGTCACCAAGGACCCCATCGGCTCCAAAGGTGCGCGGCTGACGACACAGTTGTCGATTCCTTCGCGTTATCTGGTGTACATGCCGCGTACGGCCCATGTCGGCATTTCCTTGAAGATCGAAGACGAAGGCGAGCGCGAACGCCTGAAAAAAGTGGTCAGCGACTGCGTGGCGGCCGAAGGCATCAAGGAAGCCGGCGGCTTTATCCTGCGCACCGCCGCCGAGGGCGCCGGCGCCGATGAGATCCTCATGGATATCCGCTACCTGCGACGTCTGTGGGAGCAGATCGGTGAGCAGATCAAGACCATTGGCGCGCCCAGCGTCATCTATGAAGACCTCGGCCTGGCGCTGCGTACCCTGCGCGACCTGGTCAGCCCGAAAATCGAGAAAATTCGCATCGACTCGCGGGAAACCTTCCAGCGCACTACGCAATTTGTGGCCGAACTGATGCCGGAAATTGCCGACCGCCTTGAGCATTACCCAGGCGAGCGACCGATCTTCGACCTGTATGGCGTCGAAGACGAGATCCAGAAAGCCCTTGAGCGTAAGGTGCCGCTCAAGTCCGGCGGCTATCTGGTGGTGGACCCGGCGGAAGCCATGACCACCATCGACGTCAACACGGGGGCATTCGTCGGCCACCGCAACCTGGAAGAGACCATCTTCAAGACCAACCTCGAGGCGGCCACGGCGATTGCCCGCCAACTGCGCCTGCGCAACCTGGGCGGGATCATCATCATCGACTTCATCGACATGGAAGATGAAGAGCATCAACGCCAGGTACTGCGCACCCTTGAGAAACAGTTGGAGCGCGATCACGCCAAGACCAACATCATCGGCATCACCGAGCTGGGCCTGGTGCAGATGACCCGCAAGCGCACCCGCGAAAGCCTCGAACAGGTGCTGTGCGAGCCCTGCAGCAGTTGCCAGGGACGCGGTAAATTGAAAACCCCGGAAACGGTTTGCTACGAGATTTTCCGGGAAATCCTCCGAGAGGCGCGGGCCTACCAGGCTGAAGGTTATAGAGTGCTGGCTAACCAGAAAGTGGTCGACCGGCTGCTGGACGAAGAGTCCGGCAACGTCGCTGAACTGGAGGGGTTTATCGGGCGCACGATTCGCTTCCAGGTCGAAACCATGTATTCCCAGGAACAATACGACGTGGTGCTGCTCTGATCCCCAATCGCCTGTTTTCTTCGAGCCCGGCAGACCTCTATCTGCCGTCCGCCTGCCGCCTTGAGGGTCGCCTGACATGGAGCGTCTGATACGCTTTTTTGCCGCTTTGACCCGCTGGGGCCTGGGCCTGTGTGCGCTGCTGCTGGTATTGGCGGCGGTGTACGTAA
Organism: Pseudomonas poae RE*1-1-14; assembly: GCF_000336465.1. Lineage (NCBI taxonomy): Bacteria > Pseudomonadati > Pseudomonadota > Gammaproteobacteria > Pseudomonadales > Pseudomonadaceae > Pseudomonas > Pseudomonas poae. Next base: position 243,668 of record NC_020209.1, read on the forward strand.
GCCTGGGGCGTGAACTGACTCCGTTAGTGGCCGAATACCGCGCCGAAATCGAAGCCAAGGCCCAGGCGGCGGTCGGCATGCCTCTGCGTATAGGCAGCCTGGAAGGGCGTTGGAGCGGCTTTGCCCCGGTGTTGCTGGCTCACGATGTGATGGTCGGCGAGGGCAACAGCGCCTTGCGCCTGGATCAGGTCGAAGTGGTACCGGATATCTGGGCCAGCCTGATCGCCCGTGAAGTGCGTCTGGCGCATCTGGAAGTCAGCGGCCTGCAACTGAGCGTCAAGGAAGACAAGGACGGCCACTGGGCCCTGCAGGGCCTGCCGCTGCCGGACGACCAGCCGCTGGACCCGCAGCAGTTGCTCCAGCGCATGCAGCGGGTCCAGCGCGTGTCGGTGCTCGACAGTCAGGTCACCCTGCAACCCTTCGATCAGGCGCCGGCGACCCTCACCTACGTCGGTCTGAGCCTGCACACCGGCACCGATCGCCAGCGGCTGGATGCACGTCTGACCCTCCCCGATGGTCAGCCGCTGGCCCTGAACCTGCGCACGCGCATCCGCGCTAGCCAGTGGCAGGACGGCGAAGTCCGGGCTTACCTGAGTCTGCCTCAGAGCGATTGGGCCAGGTGGATTCCCGCCCGGCTCACCCAGCAATGGAAACTCACCGAGCTTAAGGCCGGCGGAGAACTCTGGCTGACTTGGGCCAAGGGCGCCGTGCAAAGCGCGGCTGCGCGCCTCAACGCGCCTGAGATAAAAGGCAGCTATGCCGCGCGCAAGCCGGTGCATATCGAGAACTTTGCCCTTACGGCTTACCTGCAGCGCAGCGACACGGGCCTTAAGGTGCTGTTTGATTCGCTGGCGATGAACCTCGGCGACAGCCGCTGGGAATCGCGCCTGCAATTGCAGCAGGCGCTGGCGACCGACAAGAGCCCGGAAACCTGGAAGTTGCAGGCTGATCGCCTGGACCTGACCCCGATTACCCCCCTGTTGAATGCCCTGGCGCCGCTGCCGGAAGGCTTCGCCAAAACCGTCGAACATCTCAAGGTCACTGGCGTGTTGCGCAATGTGCTGGTGGATTTCCGTCCCCAGGACAGCACCGACCAGAAACTCAGTTTCGCCGCCAATCTTGAGCGCGTGGGTTTCGATGCCTACTCCGGTGCGCCGGCTGCCCGTAATGTGTCCGGCAGCATCAGTGGCGACCTGGGTCAGGGCGAGTTGCGCATGGACAGCAAGGATTTTTCCCTGCACCTGGACCCGATCTTCGCCAAGCCCTGGCAGTACATCCAGGCCAATGCTCGGCTGACCTGGAAGCTGGATAAACAAGGCTTCACCCTGATCGCTCCCTATATCAAGGTGCTGGGCGAAGAAGGCAAGGTGGCCGCCGACTTCCTGATTCGCCTGCATTTCGATCATAGCCAGGAAGACTACATGGACCTGCGGGTGGGCATGGTCGATGGCGATGGGCGCTTCACACCCAAGTACTTGCCGGCGGTGCTGAGCCCGGCCCTGGATGAGTGGCTGCGCACGGCAATTCTCAAGGGCGCTGTCGACCAGGGCTTCTTCCAGTACCAGGGTTCGTTGAGTCATAACGCGCTGCCGGCGTCGCGCAATATCAGCCTGTTCTTCAAGGTGCATGACGCCGAGCTGGCATTCCAGCCGGGCTGGCCCCATGTGAGCAAGGTCAACGGCGAAGTATTTGTCGAGGAAAGCGGCGTGCGCATTCTGGCCAGCAAGGGCCAGTTGCTCGACACAAAGGTCAAGGACGTCTACGTCAATATTCCCCACGCCCCTGCGGGCAAGGACAGCCACCTGTTGCTGACCGGTGGTTTTTCCGGCAGTCTGGGCGATGGCCTGAAGATTCTGCAGGAGGCGCCGATTGGTACGGCGTCGACCTTTGCCGGCTGGAGAGGCGAGGGCGACCTGCAAGGCAAGCTGGACCTGGATGTGCCGCTGGCCAAGGGCACCGAGCCGAAGATCGTGGTGGACTTCCAGACCGACAAGGCTCGCCTGCAATTAGCCGACCCGACCCTGGACCTCAACCAACTGAAGGGGAATTTCCGCTTCGACAGCGCCAAGGGGTTGAGCGGCGATCAAATCAGCGCCCAGGCGTTCGATCGGCCCATCAGCGCACAGATCTTCGCCGAGGGCAGGCCGGGCGCCATCAGCACTCGTGTTGTGGCCAAGGGTCAGGTCACGGTCAAGCGGCTGACTGACTGGCTGAACGTCACCCAGCCGCTGCCGGTGTCCGGTGATATTCCTTACCAGTTGCAAGTGATCCTCAATGGGGCAGACAGTCAGTTGATGGTCAATTCCGACCTCAAGGGCGTGGCGGTGGATCTGCCGGCGCCGTTTGGCATGCCAGCGAGCCAGGGCCGTGACAGCACGTTCCGCATGACCCTTCAGGGCGCCGAACGGCGTTACTGGTTTGATTACGGGGAGCTGGCGAACTTCACCTTCGCCGCACCGCCCGACAACTTCAATGAGGGGCGCGGCGAGTTGTTCCTTGGCGATGGCGATGCCGTGCTGCCGGGTGCGAAGGGCCTGCGCGTCCGCGGTGTGTTGTCGGAGCTGGATATCGATCCGTGGAAAAAACTGGTTGGGCGCTACGCCGGCAACGACCCGGGTGGCAGCGCCAAGCAACTGCTCAGTGGTGCGGATTTCAAGGTCGGCAAGCTGACCGGCTTTGGCAAGCAGTTCGATCAGGTCAGCCTGCTGCTGGACCGCAAACCTGCGGCCTGGGGCCTGCAGCTCGACAGCCAGCAGGCCAAAGGTTCGGTGAACCTGCCGGATGCCAAGGGCGCCCCCATTGCGATCAACCTGCAGTACGTGAAACTGCCTGCGGTTGACCCGACGGTGCAGGCGGATGAAAACGCGCCGGACCCGCTGGCCGACATCGATCCCAAGGATATTCCGGCGCTGGATATCAACATCGACCAACTGTTCCAGGGCCCGGATCTGGTGGGTGTATGGTCGCTGAAAATCCGGCCGACGGCCAAGGGCCTGGCTTTCAACAGCCTGGACCTGGGCCTCAAGGGCTTGCAGCTCAAGGGCGCTGGCGGTTGGGAAGGCACGGCTGGCGACAGCAGCAGTTGGTACAAAGGGCGCCTGGACGGCAAGAACATCGCCGATGTGCTCAAGGGCTGGGGCTTTGCGCCTACCGTGACCAGTCAGGAATTCCACCTCGATGTGGATGGCCGCTGGCCGGGCTCGCCGGCATGGGTCGGGCCCAAACGGTTCTCCGGGATGCTCGATGCCGATTTCCGCCAGGGTCAGTTTGTCGAAGTCGAGGGCGGTGCCCAGGCGTTGCGCGTGTTTGGCCTGCTCAATTTCAACTCCATCGGCCGTCGCCTGCGCCTGGACTTCTCCGACCTGCTCGGCAAGGGCTTGAGCTATGACCGGGTCAAAGGCTTGCTGGCGGCCAGCGATGGCGTGTTTGTGACGCGAGAGCCGATCACCATGACTGGGCCTTCGACCAACCTGGAGCTCAATGGCACCCTGGACCTGGTGGCCGACCGCGTGGATGCCAAGCTGCTGGTGACCCTGCCGGTGACCAATAACCTGCCGATTGCGGCACTGATTGTTGGCGCGCCGGCCATCGGTGGCGCGCTGTTTCTGATCGACAAGCTGATCGGTGACCGCGTTTCGCGCTTCGCCAGCGTGCAATACACCGTGCAGGGCCCGTGGAAGGATCCGAAGATTACCTTCGACAAGCCTTTCGAAAAGGCCAAGTGAGACTTGATGGAGTAGCCTGTGGCTATTCTTCTGTGGAGTATTGGCCATGACGTTTGCGGTAATTCAGATGGTCAGCCAGAGCGACGTGCTGGCCAACCTGGCCGAGGCCCGGCGCCTGCTGGAACAGGCCGCCGAGGGCGGTGCCCGGCTTGCGGTGTTGCCGGAAAACTTCGCCGCCATGGGCCGTCGCGATGCGGCCGATATCGGCCGCGCCGAAGCCTTGGGCGAAGGCCCCATCCTGCCGTGGTTGAAACAGGCGGCCCGCGACCTCACCTTATGGATAGTGGCCGGCACATTACCGTTACCGCCCAGGGATCAACCGAATGCCAAGTCCACGGCGTGCTCGTTGCTGATTGATGATCGTGGAGAGGTGGTTGCCCGTTACGACAAACTGCACCTGTTCGACGTCGACGTGGCGGATGCCCGGGGTCGCTATCGTGAATCCGACGACTATGCTTTTGGCAGCAATGTCATAGTGGCTGAGACGCCCGTCGGGCGATTGGGGCTGACGGTGTGTTACGACCTGCGCTTCCCGGAGTTGTACAGCGAGTTGCGTGCGGCGGGGGCTGAGCTGATCAGCGCGCCCTCGGCCTTTACGGCGGTTACTGGCGCTGCGCATTGGGACGTGCTGATACGGGCGCGGGCCATCGAAACCCAGTGCTATGTGTTGGCGGCGGCTCAGGGTGGCGTGCACCCAGGCCCAAGGGAAACTCATGGACATGCTGCCATCGTCGACCCTTGGGGTCGTGTGCTGGCGCAACAGGATCAAGGCGGAGCGGTGTTGATAGCCGCGCGCGACAGTACTGAACAGGCGTCGATACGGGCGCGCATGCCGGTGGTGAATCACCGACGCTTTTTCTCGCAGGGCGCGCAGCGACCTGCCTCAGAACGATGAATTTAAGGCCAAACCTATGAGCGAGTTGTTGTCCTCAGTCAGTGAACACCTCCTGGCACCCGGTGGCGTGACCATCGAAAGCTTGCAAACCGTGCTCGGTGATCTGGCCGGGCCAGGCATCGATGCGGCCGACCTTTACTTCCAGGGACAGATTTCCGAGTCCTGGTCGCTGGAAGACGGCATCGTCAAGGAGGGCAGTTTCAACCTCGACCAAGGCGTGGGTGTGCGTGCGCAATCCGGCGAAAAGACCGGCTTTGCCTACAGCAACGCGATCACCCTGGAAGCGCTGGGCCAAGCCGCGCGTGCTGCGCGTTCGATCTCCCGTGCCGGCCAGAATGGCACGGTGCAGGCGTTCAGTACCCAGGATGTCGCCCAGTTGTACGCCCCGGATAACCCGTTGGAGGTGATCAGTCGTGCGGAAAAGGTCGAGCTGCTCAAGCGCGTCGACGCCGCCACCCGTGCGCTGGATCCGCGAATCCAGCGCGTCACCGTGAGCATGGCCGGGGTGTGGGAGCGCATTCTCGTGGCTTCCACCGACGGCAGCCTGGCAGCGGATGTACGCCCACTGGTGCGCTTCAATGTCAGTGTGATCGTCGAACAGAACGGCCGCCGCGAACGCGGTGGGCATGGCGGCGGCGGGCGTACCGACTACCGGTATTTCCTCGCCGACGACCGCGCCATGGGGTATGCCCGTGAAGCGTTGCGCCAGGCGCTGGTCAATCTGGAAGCGATTCCGGCGCCGGCGGGCACGTTGCCGGTGGTGTTGGGCTCCGGTTGGTCCGGCGTGCTGCTTCACGAAGCGGTGGGCCATGGCCTGGAAGGTGACTTCAATCGCAAGGGCAGTTCGGCCTACAGCGGCCGTATGGGCGAGAGGGTTGCGTCCAAGCTGTGCACCATTGTCGATGACGGCACGCTGGCCGGTCGTCGTGGCTCGTTGACGGTCGACGATGAGGGCACTCCGACCGAGTGCACCACCCTGATCGAGAACGGCGTGCTCAAGGGCTACATGCAGGACAAGCTCAATGCCCGCCTGATGGGTGTGGCGCGTACCGGTAACGGTCGTCGCGAGTCCTACGCGCACTTGCCGATGCCGCGCATGACCAACACCTACATGCTCGGCGGCGAAAGCGACCCGGCGGAGATCATTGCGTCGGTCAAGCGCGGGATCTATTGCGCCAACCTGGGCGGTGGCCAGGTCGATATCACCAGTGGCAAGTTCGTGTTCTCCACCAGCGAGGCGTACCTGATCGAAGACGGCAAAATTACCGCACCGGTCAAAGGCGCGACCTTGATTGGCAACGGTCCGGAAGCGATGAGCAAGGTGTCGATGGTCGGTAACGACCTGTCGCTGGACAGCGGCGTGGGCACATGCGGCAAGGATGGGCAATCGGTGCCGGTGGGCGTCGGCCAGCCAACGCTGAAGATTGATGCGATCACCGTGGGTGGCACGGGGTCGTAAGGGATGGAGCTTCGGGTGGCGCAGACCGCCACCCGGGGAAGAGGATCAGCGCAGGCCGCGTTGAGTCTCGTCCAGCTCACGGATGTACTTGAAGATTTTACGGCTGGTGGCCGGCGCCTTGTTGTGCGCCTGCTCATGCTGGGCCTGACGGATCAGGGAGCGCAGTTGTTGGCGGTCCGCGTCCGGGTAGTCCAGCACGAATTTCTCCAGCACGGCGTCATCGCCCGCGATCAGGCGGTCACGCCAACGTTCCAGGTTGTGGAAGCGTTCGTTGTACTGGCGAGTGGAGGCATCGGTTTGATCAAGCAGGGCCAGGATGGCGTCAATATCCTGATCGCGCATCAATTTGCCGATAAACATGATGTGCCGTTTACGCGCGATATTCGCGCTGTGCTTGGGCGCATCGGCCAGCGCCCGACGCATTTCGTCGGTCAGTGGCAGTTTGGCAATCAAGTCTTTTTTGAGCGTTGTAAGGCGCTCGCCGAGGTCAACCAGCGCATGCAGCTCGCGTTTGACCTGGGTTTTGCTTTTCTCCCCATCGAGGGAGTCGTCGTAAGAATCAACCATGGTGGCAGTCCGCAAAGAAACGCCGCCATGATAACCAGTCGGGGGCCGCTTGTCCGGCCCGGTCGCTCGATGGCCTTAACCGAAAGCAGATTTTGAGTGGAGAAAACCATGAGTGCAGCCCAAAGCGTCGGTCCGCAAGCGTTACCGGCACTGCAGGAACAAGTCGAGCAGATCCTTGCCGAGGCCAAGCGCCAGGGGGCCGGTGCCTGTGAAGTGGCAGTGTCGCTTGAGCAGGGGCTGTCGACTTCGGTGCGTCAGCGGGAAGTGGAAACCGTCGAGTTCAACCGTGACCAGGGGTTTGGCATCACTCTGTATGTCGGTCAGCGCAAAGGCTCTGCGAGCACTTCGGCCAGTGGCCCGGACGCCATACGCGAGACCGTGGCTGCCGCCCTGGCCATTGCCAGGCACACGTCCGAGGATGAAAGCTCGGGCCTGGCCGACAAGGCGCTGATGGCCAGGGACGTGCAGGATTTTGACCTGTTTCACGCCTGGGACATCACCCCGGAGCAGGCCATCGAACAGGCGTTGACGTGTGAGGCAGCGGCGTTCGACGCCGATGCACGCATCAAGAACGCCGATGGCACCACGTTGAGCACTCACCAGGGTTGCCGTGTGTACGGCAACAGCCATGGGTTTATCGGTGGTTATGCGTCCACCCGCCATAGCCTGAGCTGCGTCATGATTGCCGAAGCCAATGGCCAGATGCAGCGTGATTACTGGTACGACGTCAACCGCCAGGGCGAGTTGCTGGCCGACCCGGTCAGCATCGGCCAGCGGGCGGCACAGCGTGCTGCCAGCCGCCTGGGTGCGCGACCGGTACCAACCTGTGAAGTGCCGGTGCTGTTTTCCGCAGAGCTGGCCGGGGGCCTGTTCGGTAGTTTCCTGGGGGCAATTTCCGGCGGCAACCTGTACCGCAAATCCTCGTTCCTTGAGGGGGCCATCGGTCAAAAGCTGTTCCCGGAGTGGATGACCATCGATGAGCGTCCACACCTGATGCGCGCCATGGGCAGTTCATCGTTCGATGGCGATGGCTTGGCCACCTATGCCAAGCCGTTCGTCGAGCAGGGGGAGCTGGTGTCCTATGTGTTGGGCACTTACGCCGCTCGCAAGCTCGGCCTGCCCAGCACCGCCAACGCGGGCGGCGTGCATAACCTTTTCGTGAGCCATGGCGATGAAGACCAGGCGGCGCTGTTGCGGCGCATGGGGCGTGGCCTGCTGGTGACCGAATTGATGGGGCATGGCCTGAACATGGTGACCGGCGATTACTCGCGCGGTGCCGCAGGTTTTTGGGTAGAGAACGGCGAGATTCAGTTTGCCGTCCAGGAAGTCACCATCGCCGGCAACATGCGCGATATGTTCAGGCAGATAGTGGCGGTCGGGAATGATCTGGAACTGCGCAGCAACATTCGAACGGGTTCGGTATTGATCGAGCGGATGACAGTGGCGGGCAGCTGACCTACTCGCAAACGCAAATAAAAAAGCGCGCTATTCACACGAATAGCGCGCTTTTTTTATGCCTGGATTGCCGGCGGGTCACTCTGCCGGCATTGCGTTGAGTCTTATTATCATTTAATAATAAATATCATTACTGAATGAGTGTGGATCATGAGCTCCGTCCTGCATGAAGATCCCTACCTCGAAAGTTGGCGCTGGATGAGCCGTCAGATTCGCTGCGGCCTCGATCCCAACGAGCCGCGCCTGATCGAGCATTACCTCAACGAAGGTCGATACCTGGCGTGCTGTACGGCGACTCACCCATGGACAATCGCTGAAACTTCATTCCGCTTGCTGATCGACACTGCCAGCGATATCGCCCTGCCGTGGCACTGGCGATCCCTGTGCCTGGACCAGGCCTGGCGCCCCCTGCGCGATCTGGAAAAACTCTCCCGCTGTGCCTGTCGCCTCAAGCGCTGGCAGGCGTTTGCCTGGCAATTGGCGACCTGCCAATTGCGCCCCTCCCTTTCTGTTTCTGACCTGGCGCAAGGATCCTCCGATGAGTAACACCCGTATCGAACGCGACAGCATGGGCGAACTGCACGTACCGGCCGAAGCGCTCTATGGCGCCCAGACCCAGCGCGCCGTGGACAACTTCCCGATCAGCCACCAGCGCATGCCGGCGCCCTTCATTCGCGCGCTGATTCTGGCCAAGGCGGCCGCCGCCAAAGCCAATGTCGAGCTCAAACAGCTCAGCGAAGGGCAGGGCAAGGCCATCGTCGATGCCGCCCAGGGTCTGCTCGAAGGCGACTTCATGCGCCACTTCCCGGTGGATATCTTCCAGACCGGGTCCGGCACCAGCTCCAACATGAACGCCAACGAAGTGATCGCCACCCTCGCCAGCCGTCTGCTGGGTGAGAGGGTCGACCCCAATGATCATGTCAACTGCGGTCAAAGCAGCAACGACATCATCCCCACCACTATCCATGTCAGCGCGGCAATGGTGCTGCATGAGCAAACGTTGCCGGCGCTGCTGCATCTGGTGCAGGTGATCGAGCAGAAAGCCGAGCAGGTGCACCCGTTCATCAAGACCGGCCGCACCCACCTGATGGACGCCATGCCGGTACGCATGAGCCAGGTGCTCAATGGCTGGGCGCAGCAGCTCAAGGCCAATATCGGGCATCTGCAGGACCTGCTGCCCAGTCTGCAGGCCCTGGCCCAGGGCGGCACTGCCGTTGGCACTGGCATCAACGCACATCCTGAATTCGCCGTGCGCTTCAGTCAGCAACTGAGCAGCCTGACCGGCGTGAAGTTCGCTCCCGGCAAGAACCTTTTCGCGCTGATCGGCTCCCAGGACACCGCCGTTGCCGTGTCGGGCCAACTGAAGGCGACCGCCGTGTCGCTGATGAAAATCGCCAATGACCTGCGCTGGATGAACTCCGGCCCATTGGCCGGCCTGGGCGAAATCGAATTGCAAGCCTTGCAGCCGGGCTCATCGATCATGCCCGGCAAGGTCAACCCGGTGATCCCCGAGGCGACGGCCATGGTCGCCGCGCAGGTGATCGGCAATGACACGGTCATCACCATCGCCGGCCAGTCGGGCAACTTCGAACTCAACGTGATGCTGCCGATCATCGCCCAGAACCTGCTCAGCAGCCTCGAGCTGCTGGGCAACTCCAGCCGTCTGCTGGCAGACAAGGCGATTGCCGGCTTCAAGGTCAACGAAGCCAGGCTCAAGGAAGCGTTGTCGCGCAACCCGATCCTGGTGACCGCACTCAACCCGATCATTGGTTACCAGAAGGCGGCGGAAATTGCCAAGAAGGCCTATCAGCAAGGTCGCCCGGTGATCGATGTCGCCCTTGAACACACTGACTTGCCGCGCAGCCAACTGGAGGTCCTGCTGGACCCGGAAAAACTCACGGCCGGCGGCGTGTAATCACCGACCCCGCTTTGGAGGCTCATCATGGAGCACTGGAAACGCACGATCGAACGGGCCAATCGCTGTTTTATGGCAGGTGAACTGGTGGACGCTCGCGAAGCCTACCTGCAAGCCCTGGCCCTGGCGCAAGTGCTGTTCGAACGCTGGGCAGATGCCGACGAAGCGGTGGCCGCCTGCGTCATTTCCCATCACAACCTGGCGGACCTGCACCTGCGGCTAAACCAGCCTGAGGAAAGCGCTGAATACCTCTGTGCCGTCCATCAGCGCCTCTTGCAGACCATGCAGGACTCGCGTCTGCGACCGCAATTGCGCGAGGCGGCGTTGCGCCAAAGCAGCAAAACCTACGTCGAACTGCTGAATTTCATCAGCGATCACGGTGAATATCCACGCACCCACCGCCTGCTGGGCGGTACCGCGGTGCAACCGATCCCGTCTCAATACGGAGCACATTGATATGAGCTACACCTTGCCTGCCTTGCCCTACGCTTACGACGCCCTGGAGCCGCACATCGATGCGCAAACCATGGAAATCCACTACACCAAGCACCATCAGACCTATATCAACAACCTGAACGCTGCGGTTGAGGGCACTGAGTTTGCCGACTGGCCGATTGAAAAGCTGGTGTCCAGTGTCCAGCAGTTGCCCGAGAAATTGCGCGCCGCGGTGATCAACCAGGGCGGCGGTCATGCCAACCACTCGTTGTTCTGGGCCGTCATGTCGCCCAAAGGTGGCGGCAAGCCCGCAGGCGCACTCGGCAAGGCGATCGATGAGCAATTGGGCGGCTTCGACAGCTTCAAGGACGCATTCACCAAAGCGGCGTTGACCCGCTTCGGCAGCGGTTGGGCCTGGCTGAGCGTTACTCCGCAAAAGACCCTGGTGGTGGAAAGCAGTGGTAACCAGGACAGCCCTCTGATGAACGGCAATACCCCGATCCTGGGTCTGGATGTCTGGGAACATGCTTATTACCTGCTGTACCAGAACCGTCGCCCGGAGTACATCAACGCCTTCTACAGCGTTATCAACTGGCCTGAAGTTTCTGCACGCTACCAGGCCGCTGTGGTCTGACATTTATCTCCACAACAAGACCTAAGGCCGACTATGGGTACTGGAACACTGGCGATCAGCAGCGTGCGATTGTTTCGCTATGCGTTTGGCTCGCTGCTGCTACTGGCAGGAACTGCATTGCTGGTGGCCCACGGCCTGGCCTGGCTGGACCTGGAGCCGCGCATCCTGAGGGCCTTGCAGGGCGGTGCGATCTGCGCGCTCGGCACAGCCTTGGGCGCGGTGCCCGTACTGGTGATCCGGCGCATGCCGGTGGCCTTGAGCGATACGCTGTTAGGTTTCGGGGCGGGGGTCATGCTGGCCGCGACCGCCTTTTCGCTGGTGGTGCCGGGAATTTCCGCTGCCGAAAGCCTGGGGCTGTCGCCCTGGGGCGCTGGTGGCCTGATCAGTTTCGGCATCATGCTGGGCGCATTCGGGTTATATCTGGTGGATCGCAAGGTTTCCGGTGCCAGCCCGGAGATGCTGGTGGGCACCCCGGATAAACCGGTCATTCCGCCTCGAATCTGGTTGTTTGTATTTGCCATCATCGCCCACAACATTCCGGAAGGCATGGCCGTGGGGGTGTCCGCCGGTGGCGGCATGCCGGATGCCGACAGCCTCGCGATGGGCATCGCGCTGCAGGATGTACCGGAAGGATTGGTGATCGCGCTGGTGTTGGCGGGGGCAGGCATGTCGCGGGTCAAGGCATTTCTGATCGGTGCCGCTTCAGGCCTGGTGGAGCCGGTGTTCGCCGTACTCTGTGCCTGGCTGGTCACCCTGGCCGAGGTGCTGTTGCCGCTGGGCCTGGCGTTGGCTGCGGGTGCGATGCTGCTGGTGGTGACTCACGAAGTCATTCCGGAATCGCGGCGCAATGGTCACGACAAGCTTGCCAGTCTGGGATTGTGCCTGGGGTTCTGCTTGATGATGGTGATGGACACTGCGCTGGGTTAAGGTCTGATCCTGCTCACCCGTTGGGGTCATTCGCCTTCGTCAAACTTGTTGTTGATCAACTCCACCAGTGCGGCCATTGCTTCATCCTCCTGTTCACCTTCGGTGTTCAGATGAATTTTGGTGCCCTTGCCCGCAGCCAGCATCATCATTGCCATGATGCTTTTGCCGTCGACCATCGATTCCGGCGTGCGCCCGGCGCGGATCTGGCAAGGAAACTGCCCGGCAACGCCGACGAATTTTGCCGAAGCTCGGGCGTGCAGGCCCAGCTTGTTGATAATTTCAATTTCCAGAGCGGGCATCGCGCAGGTGTTCCTTTCAGCTTAGGTCGCGGTGGCGGACCTGGACGTTCTTGAGGGTTTGCTGCAGCACCTGGCCGAGGCGTTCGGTCAGGTAGACAGAGCGGTGATGGCCGCCGGTGCAGCCAATGGCAATGGTGACATAAGCGCGATTACTCGCGGCAAAGCGCGGCAGCCATTTGAGCAGGTAGGTGGAGATGTCTTGGAACATATCTTCCACATCCGGCTGGGCGGCCAGGTAATCGATCACTGGCTGATCCAGCCCGGATTGTTCACGTAGCTCCGGCTTCCAGTAAGGATTGGGCAGGCAGCGCACATCGAATACCAGGTCGGCATCCACCGGCATGCCGCGCTTGAAGCCAAATGACTCGACCAGAAAGGCCGTACCAGGCTCAGGCTGATTGAGCAGGCGCAGCTTGATCGCGTCGCGCAGCTGGTACAGGTTCAGATTGGTGGTGTTGATCTTCAGGTCGGCCAGATCAATGATTGGTCCCAGCAGCTTGGTTTCGTCCTCTATGGCTTCGGCCAGCGAACGGTTCGGGCTGCTCAGCGGGTGGCGCCGGCGGGTTTCGGAGAAGCGCTTGAGCAGCGTCTCTTCGTCCGCGTCCAGGTACAGCACGTCACAATGAATATGCTTGCCGCGCACCTCTTCGAGCAGTTCGGGGAACCGCGAAAGGTGGCTGGGCAGGTTGCGGGCGTCAATCGAGACGGCGACCAGAGGTTGCGCCAGTTCGGTGTGGATGAGCGCGCGTTCGGCCAGTTCCGGCAGCAGCCCGGCGGGCAAATTATCGATGCAATAAAAGCCGCTGTCCTCAAGCACGTTGAGTGCGGTGCTCTTACCCGAGCCGGAGCGGCCACTGACAATGATCAGGCGCATGGTTATTGCTCGTCCAGCACAACCTGATACAACGCCTCATTGCTGCTGGCGTTGCGCAGTTTATGACGTACTTCCTTGCGGTCGAGCATACTGGCGATCTGCCGAAGCAGTTCCAGGTGAGCATCGGTGGCCGCTTCCGGGACCAGCAAAACGAAGAGCAGGTCGACCGGGGCACCGTCGATGGCGTCGAAATCGATGGGTCTTTCCAGGTGCAGCAAGGCGCTGACGGGGGTGTCGCAGCCTTTGAGTCGGCAGTGAGGGATGGCGATGCCGTTGCCAAAGCCGGTGGACCCCAGCTTTTCACGGTCGATCAGGGCCTTGAACACGACCTGCTCATCCAGCTCGGGCACTTCACGGCTGATCAGGTTGGCAATGTGTTCGAGGGCTTTTTTCTTGCTGCCACCCGGCGCGTTCACCAGGGAACGGCCGGGGGTCAGGATGGTTTCAAGTCGGATCATGGGGAGGCGTTAACGACCTGTACCTTGCATCAGGTGCAGATTCTTTTCCTTATGCTTTATGAGTTGGCGGTCGAGCTTGTCGTAGAGCGAGTCAATCGCCGCGTACATGTCTTCGTGTTCCGCATTGGCGACGAGCTTGGCATTCGGTACGTGCAGGGTGGCTTCGATTTTCTGCTTGAGCTTGTCGACCTCCATGATGACCTGCACGTTGGTGATCTTGTCGAAATGCCCCGCAAGCTTGTTCAGCTTGCTCTCGGTGTATTCACGCAGGGGCTTGGTGACTTCCAGCTGGTGTCCACTGATGTTGACTTGCATACAGCTTCTCCTTCGTTGCCAGTGCATAAAGCGACAGGCGAAAAGCGCCTGCCACTGGAACGCTGTGGCTCGCCCGTCACATCAAACGCTTACGCTCGCTGGAAGGCGCAATCCCAAGGGATTCGCGATACTTGGCGACGGTTCGACGGGCGACCTGAATGCCTTGTGCTTCCAGTAAACCAGCGATCTTACTGTCACTCAATGGCTTTTTCTGATTTTCCGCAGCAACCAGTTTTTTGATAATCGCGCGAATTGCCGTGGATGAGCATTCGCCGCCTTCGGAGGTGCTGACGTGGCTGGAGAAAAAGTATTTCAGCTCATATATACCCCGCGGGGTATGCATGAATTTCTGGGTGGTCACTCGCGAAATCGTCGATTCGTGCATGCCCACCGCTTCAGCGATATCGTGCAATACCAGCGGTTTCATCGCCTCGTCGCCGTACTCCAGGAAGCCGCGCTGGTGTTCGACGATCTGGGTGGCGACTTTCATCAGGGTTTCGTTGCGGCTTTGCAGGCTCTTGATGAACCAGCGGGCTTCCTGCAACTGGTTGCGCATGAAGGTGTTGTCGGCGCTGGTGTCGGCGCGGCGTACAAAGCCGGCGTATTGCGGGTTGACCCGCAGCCGGGGCACGGATTCCTGGTTAAGCTCAACCAGCCAACGCTCGTTGTCCTTGCGGACGATCACGTCGGGGACCACGTATTCGGCTTCGCTGGACTCGATCTGCGAGCCCGGACGCGGGTTGAGGCTCTGCACCAGCTCGATGACCTGGCGCAGCTCATCTTCCTTGAGCTTCATGCGACGCATCAGCTGGCTGTAGTCACGGCTGCCCAGCAAGTCGATGTAGTCGGTGACAAGGCGCTGGGCTTCGGTGAGCCATGGCGTCTTGGCGGGCAATTGACGCAATTGCAGCAGCAGGCATTCACTGAGGTTGCGCGCACCAATGCCGGCAGGCTCGAACTGCTGGATGCGATGCAGAACGGCTTCGATTTCGTCCAGTTCGATATCCAGTTCCGGGTCGAAGGCTTCCAGAATTTCGTCGAGCGTCTCGTCCAGATAGCCCTGGTTGTTGATGCAGTCGATCAGGGTGACGGCGATCAGGCGATCGGTGTCGGACATCGGCGCCAGGTTCAATTGCCACAGCAAGTGGCTCTGCAGGCTTTCGCCCACGGACGTGCGGGTGGTGAAGTCCCACTCGTCATCGTCATTGCTGGGCAGGCTGCTCGCGCTGGTCTGATAGACGTCTTCCCAGGCAGTGTCCACGGGCAGTTCGTTGGGAATGCGTTCGTTCCAGTCGCCTTCCTCGAGGTTGTCCACCGTGGGTGCGGTTTCCTGATAGGAGGTTTCCTGCACGTCCGGGTTGGGTTTTTGCTCGATGTTGTCGGCCAGTGGGTCTGCATTATCGAAGTCGTCGCCTTCTTCCTGGCGTTCGAGCATCGGATTGGACTCCAGAGCCTCCTGGATTTCCTGTTGCAGGTCCAGGGTCGACAATTGGAGCAGGCGGATGGCCTGTTGCAGCTGCGGTGTCATCGTCAGCTGCTGGCCCATTCTCAGGACTAGCGATGGTTTCATGGCAGGGGCTTAACACCTTATTCGCCGGCGCAATGCGCCATCCACGACAGGGCGCGCGAGCGCCAAACATAAGCAAATTATATGCCTGATATCGGGTGCTTTGCCTAGAGCGCGATGACAATAAAAATACCGAGGTCTTCATTGACTCGCGCGCTCGTTGGCGAACGCCCTGATACCACCGTGTCTACAGGCGGAACTCGTGACCCAGGTACACTTCCTTGACCAGTTCGTTGGCCAGGATAGTCGCCGAATCGCCTTCGGCGATCAGTTGGCCATCGTTGACGATATAGGCGGTTTCGCAAATATCGAGGGTCTCACGGACGTTGTGGTCAGTGATCAGCACACCGATGCCCTTGGCCTTCAGATGATGGATGATCTGCTTGATATCGCCGACCGAGATCGGGTCGACGCCGGCAAACGGTTCGTCCAGCAGGATGAACTTGGGCGCAGTGGCCAGGGCGCGGGCGATTTCCACGCGGCGACGCTCGCCACCGGACAAGCTCATGCCGAGGTTGTCGCGAATGTGGTTGATGTGAAATTCCTGCAGCAGGCTTTCGAGCTCCTGACGGCGGCCGTCGCGGTCGAGTTCCTTGCGGGTCTCGAGGATCGCCATGATGTTGTCGGCCACCGACAGTTTGCGGAAGATCGACGCTTCCTGTGGCAGATAACCGATACCGGCGCGTGCACGACCGTGCATGGGTTGGTGGCTGACATCGAGGTCGTCGATCAGCACGCGGCCCTGGTCGGCCTGGACTAAACCCACGATCATATAGAAGCAGGTGGTCTTGCCGGCGCCGTTGGGGCCGAGCAAGCCGACGATCTGGCCGCTGTCGATCGACAGGCTGACGTCGCGCACGACCTGACGGCTTTTGTAGGCCTTGGCCAGATGCTGGGCTTTCAGGGTTGCCATTACTCGGCCTTCTTCTTCGGCTGGATAACCATGTCGATACGCGGACGCGGTGCAGTGACCTTGGAGCCATTGGCGCGGCCGGCGTTGGCGATCTGCTTCACGGTGTCATAGGTGATCTTTTCACCTTCCGTGGAGTTGCCGTCGGGGCTCAGCACCTTGGCCTGGTCGATCAGCACAATGCGATTCTGCTGGGCGTGATACTGGATGATCTTGCCGTAGCCCTTCATCGGGCCGGTATCGGCAGGGGCCTGCTTCTGTTCGAAGTAGGCCAGGTTGCCCACCGATGTCACCACGTCGATGTCGCCAGCCGGGGTGCGCGTGAGAGTCACCGTGTTGCCGGTGATCTTCATCGAGCCCTGGGTGATGATGACGCCGCCGGTGTAGGTCGCGACGCCTTGCTTGTCATCGAGCTGAGCATCGTCAGCCGAAATATGGATCGGTTGCTGGCTATCGTTCGGCAGAGCCCAGGCGCTCACGCTTCCCAGTGCTGCGCCCAGACCGAGCAAAATAGGGAGAGTTTTAACGAGCCTCATACTGTCCTCTTACGTTCGATAGCAGGTGTATCCTGCTTTCTTTCAAATACGCTTTCATTCCCTTGCCAGTCGATACACCGCCAGCGCCGTCGATTCTAACGTCTTGCTCGGTCTGCGCATATTGCCTTTGTGGGAATACGGTCATGCGACTGCTGGTAATGATGGTGTCGCGGTTCTGTGCGTCAGTACGTGCGACGCGCACCGAGTCGATCAATTCCACCTCGGTGCCGTCCGGGTTGACCTCGCCACGCTTGCTGGTCACGTGCCACGGGAACTCGGTGCCACGGTACAAATTCAGGTCCGGGTTGGTCAGCAGGGTGACTTCGGAAGCCTTCAAATGCTCGACCTTGTCCGATGTCATCTCGTATTGCACCTTGCCATCGGGCAGGAACTGCACGCTGTAGGCGTTGGTGGCGTAATAGTCGATAACCCCTTCGTCAGCCTGCGCAACAGGCTGGTCGAGAAAGCGCTCCGGGCTGATATTCCAGTAGCCTACCGCGAGAAACAGCGCGGCAATGACCCCGAATAACAGGAAGTTGCGAATCTTTTTGCTCAGCATAAAACGCTCTATAGGTAGGCGGCGTGGGCCGCTTCAAGGCGGCCCTGGGCACGCAGGATCAACTCGCAGAACTCGCGGGCGGCGCCTTCACCGCCGCGTGCGGTCGTGATGCCATGGGCGTGTTCACGCACGAACGCGGCAGCATTGGCGACAGCCATGCCCAGACCCACCCGGCGAATCACCGGCAGGTCCGGCAAGTCATCACCCAGGTAGGCGACCTGCTCATAGCTTAGGTTGAGTTGGCCAAGAAGCTCGTCGAGCACCACCAGTTTATCCTCACGGCCCTGATACAGGTGAGGAATCCCCAGGTTTTGTGCGCGGCGTTCCACAACCGGTGTTTTTCGACCACTGATAATGGCCGTTTGCACGCCTGCGGCCATCAACATCTTGATGCCCTGGCCGTCGAGGGTGTTGAACGTCTTGAATTCGCTGCCGTCTTCGAGAAAGTACAGGCGGCCGTCGGTCAGCACGCCGTCTACGTCGAAAATCGCCAGTTTGATGTGCTTGCCGCGTTGCAGCAGGTCGTCGCTCATTTACATCACTCCCGCACGCAGCAAGTCGTGCATGTTCAGGGCGCCAATCGGGCGGTCGTCGGCATTGACCACCACCAGCGCGCCGATCTTGTGGTCTTCCATGATCTTCAGCGCTTCGGCTGCCAGCATCTCGGGGCGTGCCGTCTTGCCGTGGGGTGTCATCACGTCGTCAATGGTGGCCGTGTGGATATCAATGGTGCGGTCCAGGGTGCGGCGCAGGTCGCCGTCAGTGAACACGCCGGCCAGTCGCCCGTCCGCTTCAAGAATAACGGTCATGCCCAAGCCCTTGCGCGTCATTTCCATCAGCGCATCTTTTAGCAGCGTGCCGCGTTGGACGTGGGGCAATTCATCCCCGGAATGCATCACATTTTCCACCTTGAGCAGCAGACGGCGGCCCAGGGCGCCACCGGGGTGGGAAAATGCAAAGTCCTCGGCGGTGAACCCGCGCGCTTCGAGCAGCGCCACGGCGAGCGCGTCGCCCATCACCAGGGTGGCGGTGGTGGAAGACGTCGGCGCCAGGTTGAGCGGGCAGGCCTCGTGGGTCACGTGTACGTTCAGATTGACTTCGGCAGCCTTGGCCAGTGTCGACTCCGGGTTGCCGGTGATGCTGATCATCTGGATGCCCAGGCGTTTGATCAGCGGCAGCAGGGTCACGATTTCGTTGGTGGTGCCGGAGTTGGACAGGGCCAGGATCACGTCGTCGCGGGTGATCATGCCCATATCGCCATGACTGGCTTCAGCCGGGTGCACGAAAAACGCAGTGGTGCCGGTGCTTGCCAGGGTGGCGGCAATTTTATTGCCAACGTGGCCGGATTTGCCCATGCCGACCACCACAACGCGGCCCTTGCTGGCCAGAATCAGCTCGCAGGCGCGTACGAAATCCGCGTCGATGTGGGCCAGCAGGCCTTCTACGGCCTCAAGCTCCAGGCGGATCGTACGTTGTGCGGATTGAATGAGGTCGCTGGATTGGCTCATGTCTGAAGTCGTATAGCCTGACGAAAAGTCGGCGATTATAGCGGTAATGAACAATTCCCTCACGCTAGTTCGTCAGGCTTTATTCGATGGGCTCAAATTTACACTCAGTTACATACCTCGCGTTTTTTTCGCTGTCCTGATTCTGAACGAGCGATGTTCCGGCCTTGGGGGCTCTGCACCAGCGGTGATATAGTTCGCCGCTTGTTCGGCCCGCCCAGTACACGCGGCTATTTATATTGCGCAAGCGTGCAAACGTTTGTCGTTCACGTGGTGTCTGAGTGTGAGTCCGCATCCCAAGGAGTTTAGATGAGTGCCGATAACGCCTACGCGGTCGAGCTGAAGGGCCTTTCCTTCAAGCGCGGGACGCGCAGCATCTTCAATAACGTCGATATTCGCATTCCCCGCGGCAAGGTCACGGGCATCATGGGGCCTTCCGGTTGCGGCAAGACCACCCTGTTGCGTCTGATGGGCATGCAGTTGCGGCCCAGCGCGGGCGAAGTGTGGGTCAACGGCCAGAACCTGCCGACGCTGTCGCGCAGCGATCTGTTCGACGCGCGCAAGCACATGGGCGTGCTGTTCCAGAGCGGCGCGCTGTTCACGGACCTGGACGTTTTCGAGAACGTGGCCTTCCCGCTGCGGGTGCACACCCAGCTGTCCGACGAGATGATTCGCGACATCGTGTTGTTGAAACTGCAGGCCGTCGGCCTTCGCGGTGCCATCGACCTGATGCCCGACGAACTGTCCGGCGGCATGAAGCGCCGTGTCGCGCTGGCGCGAGCCATTGCGCTGGATCCGCAGATCCTCATGTACGACGAGCCTTTCGTTGGTCAGGACCCGATCGCCATGGGCGTGCTGGTGCGTCTGATCCGTCTGCTTAACGATGCGCTGGGCATCACCAGTATCGTGGTGTCCCACGACCTGGCCGAAACCGCGAGCATCGCCGACTACCTGTATGTAGTCGGCGATGGTCAGGTGCTGGGGCAGGGCACGCCCGAAGAGCTGATGAACGCCGACAACCCGCGCATTCGTCAATTCATGACCGGTGATCCCGACGGTCCGGTGCCCTTTCATTTTCCGGCAGCGGATTACCGCTCAGACCTTCTGGGGAAGCGTTGATGCGCAAGACATCTCTCATCGAGAAGGTCCGCCTTTTCGGTCGGTCCGGCATCGATATCATCGAAGTGCTGGGTCGTTCGACCATTTTCCTGTTCCATGCCCTACTGGGGCGCGGTGGCATCGGCGGTGGCTTTGGCCTGCTGATCAAGCAATTGCACGCCGTGGGCGTGATGTCGCTGGTCATCATCGTGGTGTCCGGGGTGTTCATCGGCATGGTGCTGGCGCTGCAAGGGTTCAACATCCTTTCAAGCTACGGCTCGGAACAGGCGGTGGGCCAGATGGTTGCCCTGACGCTGTTGCGTGAGCTGGGGCCGGTGGTTACCGCGCTGCTGTTCGCCGGGCGCGCAGGTTCTGCGTTGACCGCCGAAATTGGCAACATGAAATCCACCGAGCAGTTGTCCAGCCTGGAAATGATCGGCGTGGACCCGCTCAAGTACATCGTTGCCCCGCGCCTGTGGGCCGGCTTCATTTCCCTGCCGTTGCTGGCGATGATTTTCAGCGTGGTGGGTATCTGGGGCGGTTCGTGGGTGGCGGTGGACTGGCTGGGCGTCTATGACGGTTCCTACTGGGCCAACATGCAAAACAGCGTGACCTTCACGGGTGACGTGCTCAACGGCATCATAAAGAGCATTGTCTTCGCGTTTGTCGTGACCTGGATTGCCGTATTCCAAGGCTATGACTGTGAGCCCACATCCGAGGGGATCAGCCGTGCCACCACCAAGACCGTTGTGTACGCCTCGCTGGCGGTACTGGGCCTTGACTTCATTTTGACCGCCTTGATGTTTGGAGACTTCTGATGCAAAACCGCACTGTGGAAATCGGTGTCGGCCTTTTCTTGCTGGCTGGCATCCTGGCTTTACTGTTGCTGGCCCTGCGGGTCAGCGGTCTTTCGGCCAGCCCTACCGCCGATACCTATAAACTTTACGCATACTTCGACAATATCGCCGGTTTGACGGTCAGAGCTAAAGTGACCATGGCCGGTGTCACCATCGGCAAGGTCACGGCAATCGATCTGGACCGCGACAGCTTCACCGGGCGAGTGACGATGCAACTGGACAAGAAGGTGGATAACCTGCCGACTGACTCCACGGCATCTATCCTTACTGCGGGTTTGCTGGGCGAGAAGTACATCGGTGTCAGCGTGGGTGGGGAAACAGCCCTGCTCAAGGATGGTTCGACCATCCACGACACGCAGTCGTCGCTGGTGCTTGAAGACCTGATCGGTAAGTTCCTGCTCAACACGGTCAATAAAGACGCCAAATGAGGAATCTGTTCATGATCTCTACCTTGCGACGTGGCCTGCTGGTACTGCTTGCAGCGTTGCCGCTGATGGCAAACGCGGCAGGTTCTGCCCACGACCTGGTGCAGGACACGACCAACAAGATGTTGGCTGACCTGACGGCCAACAAAGAAAAGTACAAACAGGACCCGAGCCAGTTTTACAACGCGCTCAATACCATCGTGGGCCCCGTGGTGGATGCCGAAGGCATCTCCCGCAGCATCATGACGGTGAAGTATTCGCGCAAGGCCACCCCGGCGCAGATGCAGACCTTCCAGGAAAACTTCAAGCGCGGGCTGTTCCAGTTCTACGGTAACGCCTTGCTCGAGTACAACAACCAGGGCATCACCGTGGCCCCGGCCGGCGACGAATCGGGTGACCGCACCAGCGTCAACATGAGCGTCAAGGGCAACAACGGCGCGGTTTACCCTGTGCAGTACACGCTGGAGAAGGTCAAGGGCGAGTGGAAGCTGCGCAACGTGATCATCAATGGCATCAACATTGGCAAACTGTTCCGTGACCAGTTCGCCGACGCGATGCAGCGCAATGGCAACGACCTGGACAAGACCATCAATGGCTGGGCCGGTGAAGTGGCCAAGGCCAAGGAAACTTCCGACAAGGAAGCCGGGAAGTCTGCGCAATGACCGAGTCGGCTGTTCGTATCGGCGCTGCCGGCGAGCTGTTCCTCAGTGGTGTGCTGGATTACCGCACCGGGCCTGACCTGCGCAAGCAGGGCCAGGCGCTGATCAAGGCCAGCGACGCACCTGCAGTGGTGCTTGATTGCTCGGCGGTGACCAAGTCGAGCAGCGTGGGCCTGTCCTTGCTACTGTGCTTCATGCGTGATGCCGAAGCGGCCAACAAGCCATTCAGCATTCGTGCGTTGCCTGAGGACATGCGCGAGATCGCCGAAGTTTCCGGTCTGACCGAGCTGTTGGCGCATCCTTAATACACGTTATTACAGAAGCCCCCCGTCAGAGTCCTGCTATGCGGGGTTCGCAGGCGCGGGGCTTTTTTGTATGATGTGCGATCCGTGCGCACTGGGCGCCGATAGAGGTTGAACATGCAGGCCCTAGAAGTTAAGAGCTTTCTCGAAGGAAAGCTGCCGGAAACGACCGTAGAGGTTGAAGGCGAAGGCTGCAATTTCCAGCTGAACGTGATTAGCGATGAACTGGCGGCACTCAGCCCGGTCAAGCGTCAGCAGCAGATCTATGCCCATTTGAACCCATGGATCACCGATGGCAGCATCCATGCGGTCACTATGAAATTTTTCAGCCGCGCGGCCTGGGCCGAGCGCACCTGAGCCCCCAAGGCGTCGAGATTCTTATGGATAAATTGATTATTACCGGCGGTGCCCGCCTTGACGGCGAGATCCGTATCTCCGGTGCGAAAAACTCTGCCTTGCCGATCCTGGCAGCGACCCTGCTGTGCGATGGCCCGGTGACCGTGGCCAACCTGCCGCACCTGCACGACATCACCACCATGATCGAACTGTTCGGTCGCATGGGCATTGAGCCGGTAATCGACGAGAAACTCTCGGTCGAAATCGACCCGCGCACCATCAAGACCCTGATCGCTCCGTACGAACTGGTGAAAACCATGCGTGCGTCGATCCTGGTGCTGGGCCCCATGGTTGCCCGTTTCGGCGAAGCTGAAGTGGCCCTGCCTGGCGGTTGCGCCATCGGTTCGCGTCCGGTCGACCTGCACATCCGTGGCCTTGAAGCCATGGGCGCGGTCATCGACGTCGAAGGCGGCTACATCAAGGCCAAGGCGCCTGAAGGCGGCCTGCGTGGCGCCAACTTCTTCTTCGATACCGTCAGCGTGACCGGCACCGAAAACATCATGATGGCCGCTGCCCTGGCCAACGGCCGCAGCGTCCTGCAAAACGCCGCGCGTGAGCCTGAAGTGGTCGACCTGGCCAACTTCCTGATCGCCATGGGTGCCAACATCAGTGGCGCCGGCACCGACACCATCACCATCGACGGCGTGAAGCGTCTGCACTCGGCCACCTACAAAGTGATGCCGGACCGTATCGAGACCGGCACCTATCTGGTTGCAGCCGCTGTTACCGGTGGCCGCGTCAAGGTCAAGGACACCGATCCGACCATCCTTGAAGCGGTTCTGGAAAAACTCAAGGAAGCCGGCGCTGAAATCACCACCGGTGAAGACTGGATCGAGCTGAACATGCACGGCAAGCGGCCAAAGGCCGTCAACGTGCGTACCGCTCCGTACCCGGCGTTCCCGACCGACATGCAGGCGCAGTTCATTTCCCTGAACGCAATTGCCGAAGGCACCGGCGCGGTGATCGAGACCATCTTCGAAAACCGCTTCATGCATGTGTACGAACTGCACCGCATGGGCGCCAAGATCCAGGTCGAAGGCAACACCGCCATCGTCACCGGTATCGACAAGCTCAAAGGCGCGCCAGTGATGGCTACCGACCTGCGTGCGTCGGCCAGCCTGGTGATCTCGGCACTGTGCGCTGACGGCGACACCCTGATCGACCGCATCTACCACATCGACCGTGGCTACGAGTGCATCGAAGAAAAACTGCAGATGCTCGGCGCGAAAATCCGCCGCGTACCGGGCTAGCCCTGGCGCATTAACACCGTCACTGCTCCGGCGAGCAGGTTTTATGTGGCTGGCGGGCTTGTGTGGCGAGCGGGCTTGCCCCGCGTTGGACTGCGCAGCAGTCCCGTTTTTGGGTCGCTACGCAACCCAGCGCGGTGCAACCTCGCTCGCCACAGGCAGGTGCTTGCCGTTATGTGGCCGGTGTGCTGAATTTGTTTCAAATCGGGGCTGTCATGGCCTCGATCTGTGTCTGGCGCCCTTTGCGACCAGACCGCAATCGCCTGATGAAGGACTGACGTTTCCATGTTGACCATCGCACTGTCCAAGGGCCGCATCCTTGACGACACGTTGCCGCTGCTGGCTGAAGCGGGCATCGTGCCGACCGAGAATCCGGACAAGAGCCGCAAGCTGATCATCCCCACGACCCAGGACGACGTGCGCCTGTTGATCGTGCGGGCAACCGACGTGCCGACCTACGTTGAGCATGGCGCGGCCGACCTTGGCGTTGCCGGCAAGGACGTGCTGATGGAGTACGGTGGCCAGGGCCTGTATGAGCCGCTGGACCTGCGCATTGCCCTGTGCAAGCTGATGACCGCCGGCCGTGTTGGTGATGTCGAGCCGAAAGGCCGCCTGCGGGTCGCCACCAAGTTCGTCAACGTTGCCAAGCGCTACTACGCCGAACAAGGCCGCCAGGTCGATATCATCAAGCTCTACGGCTCCATGGAGCTGGCGCCGCTGATCGGCTTGGCCGACAAGATCATCGACGTGGTCGACACCGGCAACACCCTGCGTGCCAACGGGCTTGAACCCCAGGATTTCATTGCCGACATCAGCTCCCGGCTGATCGTCAACAAAGCCTCCATGAAGATGCAGCATGCTCGTATCCAGGCGTTGATCGATACCCTGCGCAAGGCAGTGGAGTCGCGACACCGCGGTTGACTCACCCGCGTAGCCCAACGGCTGCGCCCGTCTATCCGCCTCATAGCCAGAATTCTCAGGTGCCCAAGCGGAAACGACTGCTAGTTTAGGGCGCCTGAGTTTTTGCCAATTCTATTGAGGCCCTCGCTATGACCACGTCCACTGCAATTGCCCGACTCAACGCTGCCGACCCGGATTTCGCCCATCATCTGGATCATCTGCTGAGCTGGGAAAGCGTGTCCGACGACTCGGTCAACGGGCGAGTGCTGGACATCATCAAGGCCGTGCGCGAGCGCGGTGACGCGGCACTGGTGGACTTCACCCGCCAGTTCGATGGCCTGGACGTCAAGTCCATGGCCGACCTGATCCTGCCCCGCGAGCGCCTGGAGCTTGCGTTGACACGCATCACCGGCCCGCAGCGTGAAGCACTGGAAGTGGCGGCAGCTCGCGTGCGCAGCTACCACGAGAAGCAGAAGCAGGATTCCTGGAGCTACACCGAGGCCGACGGCACCGTGCTCGGTCAGAAGGTCACGCCACTGGACCGCGCCGGCCTTTACGTGCCGGGCGGTAAGGCGTCGTATCCGTCTTCGGTATTGATGAATGCGATTCCGGCCAAAGTGGCGGGCGTGACCGAAGTGGTCATGGTGGTGCCGACCCCGCGTGGCGAAATCAACGAGCTGGTGCTGGCAGCGGCCTGCATCGCTGGCGTTGACCGCGTGTTCACCATTGGCGGCGCCCAGGCGGTTGCGGCCCTGGCCTATGGCACCGAGAGCGTGCCGAAGGTCGACAAGGTGGTCGGCCCCGGCAACATCTATGTGGCCACCGCCAAGCGCCATGTGTTCGGTCAGGTCGGTATCGACATGATCGCCGGCCCCTCGGAAATCCTGGTGGTATGCGATGGCCAGACCGATCCGGACTGGATTGCCATGGACCTGTTCTCCCAGGCCGAGCACGACGAGGACGCCCAGGCGATTCTGGTCTGCCCGGACGCAGAGTTCCTCGACAAGGTCGCCGCCAGCATCGCCAAGCTGCTGCCGACCATGGAGCGCGCCGAGATCATCGAGAAGTCGATCAATGGCCGTGGCGCGTTGATCCTGGTGCGCGACATGGAGCAAGCCATCGAAGTGGCCAACCGCATCGCGCCGGAGCACCTGGAGCTGTCCGTTGCCGATCCGCAAGCCTGGCTGCCGTCGATTCGTCATGCCGGTGCGATCTTCATGGGTCGTCACACCAGCGAGGCGCTGGGCGACTACTGCGCAGGTCCCAACCATGTGCTGCCCACCTCCGGCACGGCGCGTTTCTCGTCGCCGCTGGGGGTGTATGACTTCCAGAAGCGCTCGTCGATCATCTTCTGCTCGCCACAAGGCGCCTCCGAACTGGGCAAGACCGCCTCGGTGCTGGCCCGTGGCGAATCCCTGAGCGCCCACGCGCGCAGCGCCGAATACCGCATCCTTGAAGAGGGGAAATAACCCATGAGCAAATTCTGGAGCCCCTTCGTCAAGGACCTGGTGCCTTACGTGCCCGGCGAACAGCCCAAGCTGACCAAACTGGTCAAGCTCAACACCAATGAAAACCCCTACGGTCCATCGCCCAAGGCGCTGGCGGCGATGCAAGCCGAGTTGAACGACAATCTGCGCCTGTACCCGGACCCCAACAGCGACCTGCTCAAGCAGGCCGTGGCCGACTATTACCAGATCGATGCCGGCAAGGTGTTCCTCGGCAACGGCTCCGACGAGGTGCTGGCGCATATCTTCCACGGTCTGTTCCAACACCACCTGCCGCTGCTGTTCCCGGATATCAGCTACAGCTTTTATCCGGTGTACTGCGGCCTCTATGGCATCCAGTCGGCCCCGGTGCCCCTGGACGAACAGTTCCAGATTCGCGCGGCGGATTACGCCAGGCCCAACGGCGGGATCATCTTCCCCAACCCGAACGCCCCGACCGGCTGCGTGCTGGCCCTGGATGCCGTGGAACAGATCCTCAAGGCCAGCCCCGACTCGGTGGTGGTGGTCGATGAAGCCTATATCGATTTCGGCGGCGACACCGCCATCAGCCTGGTAGATCGCTACCCGAACCTGCTGGTGACACAGACCCTGTCCAAGTCGCGCTCACTGGCCGGTTTGCGCGTGGGCCTTGCCGTGGGCCATCCGGATTTGATCGAGGCGCTGGAGCGGGTCAAGAACAGTTTCAACTCCTACCCGCTCGATCGCCTGGCGATTGCCGGCGCGGCGGCGGCGTTCAAGGACCGTGAGTACTTCGACAAGACCTGCCAGTTGGTGATCGACAGCCGTGAGACGCTGGTGGCGCAATTGAAAGGGAAGGGCTTTGAAGTGTTGCCGTCGGCGGCCAACTTCATCTTCGCCCGTCACCCCCGGCATGATGCGGCTGGTCTGGCTGCGAAGCTGCGTGAGCAAGGGGTGATCGTGCGGCACTTCAAGCAGGCGCGGATTGCCCAGTTCCTGCGGATCAGCATTGGCACGCCTGAGCAGAACCAGGCGCTGATCGATGGGCTCGGCGAACTCTGACAGACGCTGAAAATCAAATGTGGGAGCTGGCTTGCCTGCTCCCACACTGATTTGCGTTTAGTCAATTACAGCAGCGGCTCATCCGGCTTCTTGTTCTTCCAGCCGTCATTGCCCGGCAGCAGCAGGTTCAAACCAATTGCCACCACCGCACACAGGGCGATGCCCTTGAGGCCGAAGTCGTCCGGGCCGGTGCCGGTGCCGACCAGCACGCCGCCAATCCCGAACACCAGGGTCACCGACACAATCACCAGATTGCGCGCCTCGCCCAGGTCGATCCTGTGACGGATCAATGTGTTCATGCCCACCGCGGCAATCGAGCCGAACAGCAGGCACAGGATCCCGCCCATCACCGGCACCGGAATGCTCTGCAGTAGGGCGCCGAACTTGCCGATAAACGCCAGGCTGATGGCGAATACCGCCGCCCAGGTCATGATCTTCGGGTTGTAGTTCTTGGTCAGCATCACCGCGCCGGTCACTTCGGCGTAGGTGGTGTTCGGCGGGCCGCCGAACAGGCCGGCGGCCGTGGTGGCGATGCCGTCACCCAGCAGGGTGCGATGCAGGCCGGGCTTCTTCAGGTAGTCGCGACCGGTCACGCTGCCCACCGCAATCACACCGCCGATATGTTCGATCGCCGGGGCCAGGGCCACCGGGACGATGAACAGGATTGCCTGCCAGTTGAACTCCGGCGCGGTGAAGTGGGGCAGGGCGAACCAGGGCGCGGCGGCGATTTTGGCCGTGTCGACCACGCCGAAATAGAACGCCATGGCAAAGCCCACGAGTACGCCGGAAATGATCGGCACCAGGCGGAAAATACCCTTGCCGAACACCGCCACGATCAACGTGGTCAGCAGCGCCGGCATCGAGATCATCATTGCCGTCTGATAATGAATCAGCTCGGCACCGTCACCGGACTTGCCCATCGCCATGTTCGCTGCAATCGGCGCCATGGCCAGACCGATGGAGATGATCACCGGGCCAATCACCACCGGCGGCAGCAGGCGGTCGATAAAACCGGTGCCTTTGATCTTCACGGCCAGGCCGAGGAAGGTATACACGAAACCGGCCGCCATCACCCCGCCCATGGTCGCCGCAAGGCCGAACTGGCCCTTGGCGAGAATGATCGGCGTGATGAACGCAAAGCTCGATGCCAGGAACACCGGCACCTGCCGCCCGGTCACCACCTGGAACAACAGCGTGCCCAGGCCAGCGGTGAACAGTGCGACGTTTGGATCAAGGCCGGTGATCAGCGGCATCAACACCAGCGCGCCAAATGCCACGAAGAGCATCTGTGCGCCAGACAGGATCTGGCGCCAAAGCGGGTCGTTGAATTCATCCTGCATGGTCACGCGTCCTTCTGCTTGGTGCCGAAGATTTTGTCCCCGGCATCGCCCAGGCCCGGGATGATATAGCCGTGTTCGTTGAGGCGCTCGTCGATGGAGGCCGTGTAGATCTGCACATCCGGGTGCGCTTTCTCGACGGCGGCGATGCCTTCGGGCGCGGCGACCAGCACCATGGCGCGAATGTCCTTGCAGCCGGCCTTTTTCAGCAGGTCGATGGTGGCGACCATGGAACTGCCGGTGGCGAGCATCGGGTCGATGATCATCGCCAGGCGCTCGTCGATTTCCGGAACGAGTTTTTCCAGGTAGGTATGGGCCTGCAGGGTTTCTTCATTGCGGGCCACGCCCACGGCGCTGACTTTGGCGCCCGGGATCAGGCTGAGCACGCCTTCGAGCATGCCGATACCGGCGCGCAGGATCGGCACCACGGTGATCTTTTTACCGGCGATTTTCTCCACCTGGACGGGACCGGCCCAACCGGGGATCTCGTAGGTTTCCAGGGGTAAATCCTTGGTGGCTTCGTAAGTGAGCAACGCTCCGACTTCCTGAGCAAGCTCACGGAAGTTCTTCGTGCTGATGTCGGCGCGGCGCATAAGGCCGAGCTTGTGCTGGATCAGCGGGTGGCGGATCTCGCGAGTGGGCATGGGAAAGGCTCCGGCAGCGGGCAAAAAAACCGGCCTAGATTAATCTATCCGAGGGTGATGTCCTATAGACAATCAAGTACGTTAGTCCATAAAGGCTTGAACGTTGCCGCTCACATGCGTACCTTTGCCCGCTTTTCTTGCCACAGCACCCCTTGGAGAGCGCCATGTCCGCTGATCTCGAGCATATCCGTCAAATCATGCGCGAGGCTGACTGCCTGTACAGCGAAGCGCAAGTCGAAGAGGCGATCGCCAAGGTTGGCGCGCACATCAGCCGCGAACTGGCCGACAGCAACCCGGTGGTGTTCTGCGTGATGAACGGTGGCCTGATCTTCGCCGGCAAGCTGCTCACCCATCTGCAGTTCCCGCTCGAAGCGTCCTACCTGCACGCCACCCGCTATCGCAATGAAACCAGCGGCGGCGACCTGTTCTGGAAGGCCAAACCGGAAGTTTCGTTCATCGACCGCGACGTGCTGATCATCGACGACATCCTTGATGAAGGTCACACCCTGGGCGCAATCATCGACTTCTGCAAACACGCCGGTGCGCGTAAAGTGCACACCGCCGTGTTGATCGACAAAGATCACGACCGCAAGGCGCGCCCGGACCTGAAAGCCGATTATGTCGGCCTGCCCTGCATCGACCGCTACATCTTCGGTTACGGCATGGATTACAAAGGTTACTGGCGCAACGCCAATGGCATCTACGCCGTCAAAGGGATGTAAGTCATGACCCGCTTTCTTGATCAGACTCTGTTTGCCGAATTGGCTGAGAAAGCGCAGGCCAGCCCTCGTGGCAGGCACCACCATAACTTTCATCAGATGGAGGATCCGTGCCACCGCATGGCCGTCGGCCTGCAGCCCAGCACCTATGTGCCGCCTCATCGGCATTTGAGCGCAGACAAGGCAGAAACCTTGCTGGTGCTCAAGGGTAGTCTGGGTTTGCTGATCTTCAACGACAGCGGTGACGTGATCGCCAGGCGGGTCATGCAGGCCGGTGGCGAGTGCGCGGGTGTCGACTTGCCGCCTGGGGTATTCCACGGGCTGGTAGTGCTGGAGCCCGACACGGTGATGTTCGAGTGCAAGGCTGGCCCTTATCGTCCGGTGGGCGAGGGCGAACTGGCCAGTTGGGCGCCGCGTGAAGGCGATGCCGAGGTGGCGGCTTATCAAGAGTGGATGCTGGCCCAGTTCGACTAGGCTCTTCACCGCTTGCACAGGTAGACTTCAATCCCCGTGAAAATGTCTGCAGGCTGGAGTCGGTAATGCGTAAAGATAAGAAACAGGTGATTGGTGACGAGATCGGCGACGACCAGATCAAGTTGTTCCTGGATTTCGAACCGGTTGACGCGACCTCACCGTCCCTGCACAAGTTGATCAAGGCCTACCGTGGCTTGCGTATCGATGACTTCGAGCGCTTCCTCGGTTTTTTCAAAGAGGCCGGCCTGGACCTGGATGGCAAGGACGAGCAGGGCCAGACTTTTGTCGACCTGATCAAGGACCAGCGCCACGCGTCTGAGTACATCGAACTGATTGAAAAAGCCCGCGGCTGATTATTCAGGCCATAAAAAAACGCCCCGAAGGGCGTTTTTTATTGCTCGGACCTCAAGCGTAGCTTTCAGCCTCGTCAACCAGCTCCAGGCTGATGTTGTTGTGCGTGTTGATCCTGCGATACAGCTCGGCATCGCTTTCCAGTACTTTTTCCCGCGCCGGGAAGATCTCGTGCAGCTTGGCCGCCCATTCGCCGGCAGCTTTTTCCGGGAAGCAACGCTCGATCAGTTCCAGCATGATCGAAACCGTCACCGACGCCCCTGGAGACGCGCCCAACAATGCCGCCAGCGAACCGTCTTTAGCTGAGACCAGCTCGGTGCCAAACTGCAGCACGCCGCCTTTCTTCGGGTCTTTCTTGATGATCTGCACCCGTTGGCCGGCCACTTCCAGGCGCCAGTCTGCAGCGTTGGCTTCTGGATAGAAGCGGCGCAGGGATTCCAGGCGCTGTTCCATGGATTGGCGCACTTCGCTGACCAGGTATTTGGTCAGGTCCATGTTGTCGCGCGCCACGGCCAGCATTGGGCCGATGTTGCCGGCGCGAATCGACATCGGCAGGTCGAGGAATGAACCGTACTTGAGGAACTTGGTGGTAAAGCCGGCGTATGGGCCGAACAGCAGGGACTTCTTGCCATCCACCACGCGGGTATCCAGGTGCGGCACAGACATCGGTGGCGAGCCCACCGCTGCCTGGCTGTAGACCTTGGCCTGGTGATGCTTGACCACGTCCGGGTTGTCGCAACGCAGCCACTGGCCGCTCACCGGGAAACCGCCGAAGCCTTTGCTTTCCTCGATGCCCGATGCTTGCAGCAGCGGCAGAGCCGCACCACCGGCGCCAAGGAACACGAACCTGGCGTCGATATCGCGGCTTTCGCCGCTGTTGACGTCCTTGATGCTCACGGTCCAGCCGGCACCGTTGCGCTTGAGCCCGGTGACACGCTTGCAGTATTTGACCTGGGCGTCCGGCGTGCTGGTGAGGTGACCGAGCAACTGGTTGGTCAGGGCGCCGAAGTTGACGTCGGTGCCGTTCATCACGCGGGTGGCTGCGATTTTTTCGTCAAGCGGACGACCGGGCATCATCAGCGGCATCCACTCGGCCATTTCGCCACGGTCTTCGGTGTAGTGCATGTCCGAAAACGCATGGTGCTGGACGAGGGTGTCAAAGCGCTTCTTGAGAAACGCCACGCCGCTTTCGCCCTGCACGAAGCTCAGGTGCGGTACCGGGCTGATAAAGGATTTGGCCGAGCCAAAGGTGCCCTTTTGGGTCAGGTACGCCCAGAACTGCTTCGACACCTCGAACTGGGTGTTGATATGCACGGCTTTCTTGATGTCGATGGAGCCATCGGCGGCCTGTGGCGTGTAGTTCAACTCACACAGGCCGGCGTGGCCGGTACCGGCGTTGTTCCACGGGTTGGAACTCTCCGCGGCACCCGAGTCCATCAGCTCAACGACTTCCAGCTTGAGGCCGGGGTCGAGCTCTTTGAGCAGTACGGCCAGGGTGGCACTCATGATGCCGGCCCCTACCAGTACTACGTCGACTGCTTCGTTATGCGCCATTTAACGCGTCTCCAAAATCTGCAGCACCAAATTGACGGCATGGCTGCCAGGAGTGACGGGGCGGTTCACGTGTTGCCCCAGGTAACCCATGGCCAGAATCGCCATGTCCGTTTCGCAATTTTCTTGCAACTTCCAGCGCACGCTTGCTGCCGGGCTGATCTGCCTATGAACGCATTCATGGGCGCCTGTGGCAATTCGACTTATGGTCAAAGCGTGCGATTCGTGCAATCAATCCGTCGCGGACAGGCTCAAGCTCCGGTGGTTGACGCGTAGTTGGTCCTGCGGGGTTGGGCTGTTCCAGACGCTGATGGTGCTTGTACAAACGCCAAACTATTCATTTGCTCGCCACACTCTTGTGAAGTTGTGAAAACCCGTTTTTTCACGCTCTTTTGAAGACGTGAACCTCAAAAAAGGGCTGCCTCAGCCTGGCACCTGGCCCGAAACACTTTTGCCGACATGCGGCAAAACGGGCAAACAACTCAAGTGGCCGAGCGCAATGGCAGCTCTGGCAGATTCGGTAAAGGCGGGGTGGTTTGCAAGGAAAACAGCAAGCACGCCAGCTTCACTCGATCTGTGTGGGCGGCTCTCTGTGGGCGATTCTTGGGTTAATGCCGAGGCATTAACGATGCTGCGAGGCCCGATCAGGAGACGTCCTTATAATCGGGGGGAGATTGTAGCGAAGAACGCCGCAGAAATGGGCGCGTTTTATGACTTTTATTAGGTTTGTGGTCAGGAGGCCAACGCCTGGCGCGAATGTGCGTGCGTGACCTGCGGCCGAACCCGAGCGTTTGCGGGCAGTGGGCGGTGCATCCAGCACAGACGCGTCTCGGTGACTTCCACCCAGCCTTCGCCGACAGGTGGCAGGCTGCATTGCTTGAAGGCCAGGCAATGGCCCTTCACGTCGAGCAACGCGAACTGGCGATGACGGGTGTGTGACATGAACAACGATTTGAGCAGGCGCATGGCGTGTACCGGTTGTGTTACATGCTTGAAGGTTGCCAGTCTGCCATGACACTGGAATGACGAATTTATGCGAAATTGTAATTTCGCCGTGGCTTCAGCTGCCGTTCAGGATCGCTGGTGAGTGGCGCGCGTGCACCGTTATACTGGCGGCCTGTTTGCATCTAGTCCTGGAGAAATGAGTATGTTGCAACGCCTGTTGTTCGGTTTGATCACTGTGACCAGTTTGACCCTGGTTGGCTGCGCCAACAGCCCGCAACAACTCAGCCCGCAACCCAAGATCACCACGCAGCTGGCGCCGGTGGGGCATGGCCAGCCAGTGTCGGTGCGTGTGGTGGATGGCCGTCCATCGCCAACCCTGGGCTCGCGCGGCGGCCTGTACCCGGAGACTGCACTGATTTCGGTGAACGGTCAGGACGTGCTGCCCAAGCTGCAGGCCCAGGCCGAAGCCGCTGTGCGCCTGCTGGGGTTCACGCCGACCACTTCGCCGGGCGCGCCTCAACTGACGGTCACCTTGGCCGAACTGAAATACCAGTCACCCAAGGAAGGCCTGTACGTGACTGAAGCCTCCATCGGCGCCACGTTCAAGTCCGATGTCAGCGCCGGTACCCGTCGTTACAGCGGCCGTTATGCGGCTTCGCTCAATCAGCGCTTTGGCATGTCGCCAAACCAGGAGACCAACACCAAGCTGGTCAGCGACGTTCTCAGCGACGCCCTGACCCGTCTGTTCAAGGACCCAAGCATCGGCCAGTTGCTCAGCTCGCAGCAGTAAGCCGCTCACAAAAAAACCGGGCTCGTCGCTGAGCCCGGTTTTTTTTCGCCCGGCGTTTCTTCACGCGGCGCTGTGGACGTGGAAGTCCAGCATGCTTACGCCCGTGAGCAGATCCATCTCCGGCCAATCCGCATGCTGATGCCCGCCCAAGGCGCAATACACCAGCCAGTGGCGGTCCTGAACGTTGAACGCCAGGCTGCCGATCAGCGCCTCCTGTTCATCACTTTGGGCGACCAGATACAACCGGTCCTGGTTCTGCGCGTGCAACATGACAAGCTCCCGGGCGTTCGAAGGGCAACAGAATGGCTTGTTAAGGTGACGTTCAGGTGACGTCGTAAATTACTGGATACATTAAACGTACACGGGGCATGGAGCTTTTTGGGCGCAGGAGGCCACAGACGCCCAGGTACGTATCTGAATGGATACCAGGTTTTCGATTCACCGAGGTTTGCGATGGCACTGCCCGCACTGTTGATCAATGCTGTTGCCCTGTTGATGGCCTGCCTTGCGGCGGTGCTGCTGTTTATCACTCGCCTGCACGAACAACGTGCGATGGCCGATCTCAGCGCGCAGAGCGAAGAGCGCGCAATCGATCAGCCGATGCTGTTTCTGGATGTACGCACTGAACGGGCGCACCGCCTGGCTTACCGTATAGGGTTTGCAGGTCTCGGGTTGGCGCTGGTCTTGTCCTGGCTCGGCACTCACTTCTAAAAGCGCTGCAAAACCCATGTGGTCGCTCCCGGTAGCGGTATTTCAGCCAATACAGGTATCGACTGATTCACCGTCATCGGGAACAAGCACTTCCCACATCTGGAGCGGCGCTTAAAGCGGGATACCGGCCTTGACGCGGTATTGGTTACGCACCGGGGTCGCGTATTGCGTGATCAGGTATGGCCGGTGTTCCGCCGGGCACTCATTCAAACGCCGTTCCCACTCTGCCTTCGCCTTGGCCAGCTCATCCGCCGGAAACACTTCGGCCGCAGTCGGCACCTGCAATTGCGGGTCCGCATCGGCCCACTGCGCATACGCCAGGTAATGCACCGGGAACAACCGATAACCGCCGAGAATCTGCCGGTCCATTTCCACGGCCAGCAGTTTGGTATCTTCGAAGCGCTCGGTAATCGGCGGTGCGAAGTTGATGTGCACGCGGCCCTTGTAACCGGTGATGCCCAGCGCGATGCTCACATCGTCCTCGCCCGGCGCCTTGCTGTAGGTGCCGGTGGTGGCGCGGATGTACAGCTCGCGCGCCTTGGCGGTATCGCAGGGGTCGTACTCGTAGCTGATGGACACCGGCGTCAGGTTCAACGACTGGATCACCTCGGCGAACGGTTCGTCCTTGCGGCTCACGTGGAACATCTTGAGGATCGCCGATTCGGTGCGATCATCGCCGTCCTTGGCGCGGCCCTCGGCCTGGGCGATCCAGATCGACTGGCAGTCGCGGCGGATCGAATGATTGATGTAGGCCGACAGCAAATGATACGCCGCCATCTTTTCCTTTCGTCCCGTGATCGAGCGGTGCACGATGAAACTCTTGTTCAGGCGCATCAGGTCGCTGACAAACGGCTTTTGCAGCAGGTTGTCACCGATGGCGATGCGTGGCGTCGGCAGGCCGGCGTGGTACACGGCATAGTTGACGAAGGCCGGGTCCATCACGATATCGCGGTGGTTGGCCAGGAACAGGTAGGCGGTGCCGGACTTGAGCTGTTCGACGCCCGTGTAGGTCACGCCGTCGGTCGCTCGGTCAATGGTGTGGTCGACGTAATACTCGACCTTGTCCTGCAGCGTGGCCACGGTGGTGACGCCGGCGAATTCACGGCGCAGCTTGCGGGCGATCATTGGCTTGAGCAGCCAGCCCAGGGTGCCGGCGAAGCGGGGGAAGCGGAAGTGGGTCAGGATGTCCAGAAAGGCCTTGTCGCTGAACAGGCGTGCCAGCACTGCCGGGACTTCGCTGT
The DNA here is from genome assembly GCF_000336465.1 of Pseudomonas poae RE*1-1-14. Lineage (NCBI taxonomy): Bacteria > Pseudomonadati > Pseudomonadota > Gammaproteobacteria > Pseudomonadales > Pseudomonadaceae > Pseudomonas > Pseudomonas poae. The sequence continues at coordinate 279,875 of NC_020209.1, forward strand.
CGTTGTAAGGTCGGATGGTATCGAATTCGCCCATCATGCTCTCTTGTTGGAAACGGCTAGGGTAAGTAAAGGAAATACCAGGGTGCGGCGCGGGTAATTGGCCCGGCCGATCAATAGCCCTGTAAATAGACCGGCGATTATACGCACAAGTCACCTGGGAGACTGCGATGCTGGAAACTGAACCGTATGATTGTCCTTATTGTGGTGAGCCGGCAGAGGCGGTGCTGGATCTGTCCGGTGGTGATCAGCAGTACATCGAGGATTGCCCGGTCTGTTGTCGACCGATTAATTTCATCCTGCAAACGGATGGCCATGAATGGATGCTTGAAGTCCACGCCGAGAACGAATAGCAGGCACGCCCATGCAGCGCATCTACGAACCGGAAAACCTGATGGAAGGCGAGTTGCTGCAACAGATGCTCGCCAGCGAGGGCATCGATGCGCACCTGGTAGGGCGCCATCTGCTCGGTGGCGCCGGCGAGTTGCCGATTTTCGGCCTGCTGGGTCTGGAGGTCGACAACGACCGGGCGGCCTATGCCCGCGAGCTGATTACCGCCTATATCGGCGCGCAGCCCTTGCCCGGCGACGAACCCGACAGCTTTCCCGACGTGCTGGTCTGTTAGGCTGTCGGTCGGTTTACCCAAGAGTCGTGTTGCCCCATGTGTGGACGTTATGCCCTGTTTCGCTGGAACCCCGGTTTTGCCGCCCTGCCGGGTTTTCCGGCGGACCAGCAGGCCCAGTGGAACATTTCCCCGAATGATTCGGTGCTGATCCAGCGCCAAAACGAAGGCCAGCGCACCCTGGCACGCGCGCGCTGGGGCCTGACCCCGCCGTGGCTGACCGACCTGTCCCGCACGCCGGCCCATGCCCGTGCCGAAACCCTGGCGGAGCAACCGATGTTTCGCGAGGCATTTCGCCAGCGTCGCTGCCTGCTGCCGGCCAACGGGTTCTACGAATGGCGCGGCACCCAGCGCAAACGCCCGTACTGGTTGACGCCGGGGGAGGGCTCGACGTTGTTTTTTGCCGCGATCTGGGAAGCGTATCCCGTGCAGGAGCAGGTATGGCTGAGCACCGCGGTGGTTACCCAGGCCGCGCAAAGCCAGCGCCGGCCGCTGATCCTCGATGCGGCGGGCCAGGCGGCGTGGCTCGATCCCGAGACCCCGTTGCATGTGCTGCAGGCGCTGCTCGCCAGCGAGCCCACCGCGTTGCGCGAAAGGGTCCTGGCCAATATGGTCAACGATCCAAAGCTCAACGGGCCGGAGTGCCTGACCCCGGCCTGACAGTGCTGCCGATGCTGCCCGCGTGTGGGATGTATCGGAAATACAGCCGTTAAACGTCATGTGTATCTGGCGCGGATACACACGAGGGCCTACGATACGCGCCATGTTTTCAGGGAGCGTCTCGCATGAAAAAGTCATTGGCAGTAAATGTATTGGCGGCGGCCATGCTGCTGGCCGGGTGTCAGTCGGTCAACACCACCAGCGGCGGCGCCGTTGGGGTTGAGCGCAAGCAATACATGTTCAGCATGCTGTCGAGTCAGGAAGTCGACCAGATGTATGCCCAGTCCTATCAGCAGACGCTGGGCGAAGCCAGTGGCAAGGGCCTGGTGGACAAAACCAGCGCCAATGCCAAGCGTGTGCAGGCCATTGCCAATCGGCTGATCGCCCAGGCGCCCACTTTCCGCCCGGATGCGGCGCAGTGGAAGTGGGAAGTGAACCTGATCAAGAGCGACGAGATGAATGCCAACTGCGGGCCTGGCGGCAAGATCTTCGTGTACAGCGCGTTGATCGACAACCTCAAGCTCACCGATGACGAACTCGCCGCAGTGATGGGCCATGAAATTGCCCACGCCTTGCGCGAGCATGGCCGTGAAGCCATGTCCAAGGCCTATGGTATCCAGATGGCCAAGCAGGGCGCGGGTGCGATATTCGGCCTGGGCCAGGACAGCCTGGCGCTGGCCGATACCGTGGCCAACTACGGCATGACCTTGCCCAACAGCCGCAGCAATGAAAACGAAGCCGACCTGATCGGCCTTGAACTGTCGGCCCGCGCCGGCTACAACCCGAACGCGGCGATCACGCTGTGGAACAAGATGGCCAAGGCTTCCGAAGGCGCACCGCCCGAGTTCATGAGCACTCACCCGGCCTCCGATAGCCGGATCGCCTCGCTGCAGGCGGCCATTCCGAAAGTGATGCCGTTGTACCAACAGGCCAAAAAATCCTGATAATTTTGAGTCTGGCGAGGATCTAGTGTGGGAGCGGGCTTGCTCGCGAAAGCGGTCTATCAGAGAGATACAGTAACTGACACTCCGCATTCGCGAGCAAGCCCGCTCCTACAGTTTTAAACTGGGCTAGATCCACCCGCTGCTTTGCATCGCCTTGTAGACCGCCACGATGGCCAGGATGAAAAACGCCGTCGCTGCCAGTCGGCGAATCAAGGTCAGCGGCAGTTTCTCCGCTGCAAAATTCCCCGCCAGCACTACCGGTACGTTAGCAATCAACATGCCCAGGGTCGTGCCAATAATCACCAGCCACAGCTCCGGGTACTGCGCCGCCAGCATTACCGTGGCGATCTGCGTCTTGTCACCGATCTCTGCGAGGAAGAACGCAATCAGGGTGGTCAGGAACGGTCCGAACTTGCGCGTCGTGCTGGCCTCGTCATCGTCAAGTTTGTCCGGCACCAGGGTCCACAAGGCCGTGGCACAGAAGCTCGCCGCGAGGATCCAGTGCAGTACCGCGTCCGAGAAGAAGCTGCCAAACCAGGCGCCCACGGCACCGGCGGCCGCATGGTTGGCCAGGGTCGCGGCGACGATGCCGGCGATGATTGGCCAGGGTTTGCGAAAGCGTGCGGCAAGGATGAGCGCGAGCAGTTGCGTCTTGTCGCCGATTTCGGCCAAGGCAACGATTGCGGTGGGGACGAGCAGAGAATCCAGCATCAGGTAGGTTCCAGGGGCGGGTCGACACGGCTATGACACGTACAGCCTTCCCGCCCCGGGTAAGGTGTGCGTGTCATAGGTCTTGTCAAACCCCGGTCCGTCTGTGCGGACTCCTGGGTCGCATACGCCATGGTCTGTTGACCAAGTATGTTGACGTATGCCGGACGAGATTGAACTCGTGGGAGACTACTCCCCTAGGACGGAGCGGATTCTGCCTAGCCAGGACACATTCGGCAAGCCTTCTTTTTCAAACGCCCGTCAGGGGCGTTTGGCTCGGTAAATGCGAAAACCGTTGCCCTCGGCCTTCACCGCACAGATGCCCAGGTGCTCTTCGATCAGCGGCTGATACTTGAGGAAACTGTTGGCGACCAGGCGAAGTTCGCCGCCTTTTGCCAGGTGTTTCGCCGCTTTTCGCAGCAGGTTTTCGGTGGCGAAATAATCGGTGTGCACGCCGACATGAAACGGCGGGTTGCTCAGGATCGCGTTCAATCCCATCGGCGCGGCGTCGATACCGTTGCCGGTCAGCACCTCGGCTTCCAGGCCGTTGGCTGCCAGGGTGAGGCGACTGCTGGCGGTGGCGAAGGCGTCTACGTCCAGCATCGTCACGCTGTTGTGCGGGTAACGCCGCTTGACCGCAGCCCCCAGCACACCTGCGCCGCAACCGAAGTCCAGCAGATGGCCGCTCGGCAGCTTGTCCAGATGCGCCAACAACAACTCGGTGCCGCGATCCAGGCGCCCGTGGCTGAACACGCCCGGCAGGCTGACCACTTTCAGCGGGCCCTCGGCCAGCGGCACCTCGAACACCTGTGCCAGGCTTTCCAGTTCAACGGCCTGCGGTGCATCGACCACGGTGATTTGCCACAGCTGGCAATGCCGCGCGTTATCCAGCTTGCGCGGTTTGCCGAACCGGACCAACTGCTTGGCGGCGCTTTCGATACCGCCTTTTTTCTCACCCACCAGAAATAGTTCGGCGCCGGGCAGGCGCGCGGCCACCGCATTGAGCAGGTAATCGGTGAGGTCCTTGGACTTGGGCAGGAAGATCACCGCCGCGTCGAACGCGCGCTCGGGCACATTCACGCCAAACGCGCTGCGCTCCGGGAAGCGTGCGTCGAGCGCTGCCTGGTCACCGGCATGCCAACACCAGCCGTGGGCATTGGGCAGGCGACGGAGCAAGTCGTCGGCCGGCAAACCCACCAGCAGCAGGTTGCCTTGAAAAAGTTCGGGCTGGCGAAGCAGTACTTCACTGCGCGGATCCATGGTCAGCTCCTTGAAAAAGGGGCGCAGTCTATCAACTGACGACCCGCAGCGGGGCACCACTAAAAAAGCCCCGAGCGTTTTCCGCCAGTTGGCCGACGATACGCTGGCGCGCCTCGCGACTGCCCCAGGCGTTATGCGGCGTGACGATCAACCGAGGAATATCACCGGCCAGCAGCGGGTTGCCATTGACCGGCGGCTCCACGCTCAACACATCCGTGGCGGCGCCGCCCAGATGCCCGCTGCGCAACGCGTCGGCCAGCGCCTGTTCATTGATCAAGCCGCCGCGTGCGGTGTTGACCACCAGCGCGCCGGGCTTGAGCAGTGCGAGCTCGCGGGCGCCGATCAAATCGCGGGTGTGCTCGTTGAGCGGGCAGTGCAGGGTCAGTGCGTCGATCTGCGCCAGCAACTCATCCAGCGGCACCCGATCCGCGCGGGCGGGGCGGCCAGGAATCGCGCCCAGCAGCACGCGCATGCCAAAGGCCTCGGCCAGCCGCGCAACGGCGCTGCCCAGTTCGCCATGGCCGAGCAGGCCGAGCGTCTTGCCTTGCAGCTCGACAATCGGATGGTCCAGCAGGCAAAACTGCCTGGCTTCCTGCCATTTGCCAGCGGCCATGTCGCGCTGATAGTCCTGCAGGCGCGTGGCCAGGTTGAGCAGCAGCATCAGCGTGTGCTGCGCCACCGACGGCGTTCCGTAGCCCTGGCAGTTGCTCACGGTGATGCCGTGGGCGCGGGCGGCCGCAAGGTCAACGTTGTTGGTGCCGGTGGCCGATACCAGGATCAGCTTGAGTTCGGGGCAGGCTGCCAGCGTGTCGGCGTCGAGCACGATCTTGTTGCTGATGGCGATCTGGGCACCCTGCAGGCGTTCGATCACATTCTGCGCGGTGGTCTGCTCGCACAGCTGCAGGTCGCTGAAGCAGGCCTGCAACCCGCTGAGGTCGAGGTCGCCAAGGTCGAGGGAGGGGTGATCGAGGAAGACGGCGTGGCGATTGTTCATGCTCAACTGTACCTTTTGCGGCGAAGTTCGAAGGCGTAATCTGCCGAGACTATCAGATGAAATAATCCGTTACGTAATGGGAGCGAACATGTACCTCGCCGAGTTTTTGACCGTGGCCCTCATTCACCTGTTGGCGGTGGCCAGCCCTGGCCCTGACTTCGCCGTGGTGGTGCGCGAAAGCGTCACCCACGGCCGTCGCGCCGGGACCTGGACCGCGCTGGGCGTCGGCTCGGCGATTTTCGTGCACGTGGGCTACTCGTTGCTCGGCATCGGCTTGATCGTGTCCCAGTCCATCGTACTGTTCAACGCGCTGAAATGGGCGGCAGCCGCCTACCTGCTCTACATCGGCTTCAAGGCTCTGCGCGCGCAGCCGGCCAAACCGCTCGCCGAGGGCGAGTTGCAGCGTGAAGCGGGCGAGCGCACGCCGCGTGGGGCGTTTACTGCCGGGTTCGTCACCAACGGGCTGAATCCCAAGGCCACGCTGTTCTTTCTGTCGCTGTTCACCGTGGTGATCAACCCGCACACGCCGCTGGCGGTGCAGGCCGGCTATGGCGTGTACCTGGCGGTGGCGACGGGGTTGTGGTTCTGTCTGGTGGCGATGCTGTTCAGCCAGCAGCGCGTGCGCGCCGGGTTTGCGCGGATGGGGCACTGGTTCGATCGCACCATGGGCGCCGTGTTGATTGCCATCGGCGTGAAGCTGGCGTTCACCAGCATGAAATAACCCGCTGGCGTTTCTCAAATGCTGGCGCAAAGCTAGCATTTGCAGCGCTCTGCAAATCATTCCTTTGGCTGATTTGGTTGAAACACAAGGCCTCTACAGTGCAAGTCTTCAAGCCAAGACCGTGCAGTCATAAAAAGGGATTCGTATGTTGCAGACCCGTGTTATCCCGCCCGCCGAAGGCGCTTACCAATACCCGTTGTTGATCAAGCGCCTGTTGATGTCCGGCACCCGCTACGAAAAGACCCGGGAAATCGTCTACCGCGACAGGCTGCGCTACACCTATCCCACCTTGATCGAGCGCGTCGCGCGGCTGGCCAACGTGCTCACCGCAGCCGGGGTCAAGGCCGGTGACACCGTCGCGGTGATGGACTGGGACAGCCACCGCTACCTGGAATGCATGTTTGCCATCCCGATGATCGGCGCGGTGGTCCATACCATCAACGTGCGTCTGTCGCCGGAGCAGATTCTCTACACCATGAACCACGCCGAGGACCGCTTCGTGCTGGTCAACAGCGAGTTCGTCGGGCTCTATCAGGCCATCGCCGGGCAACTCACCACGGTGGACAAGACCCTGCTGCTCACCGACGACGACGCCAGCACCGCCGAGTTGCCCAACCTGGTGGGCGAGTACGAAACCCTGCTGGCCGCCGCGAGCCCCACATACGACTTCGAGGATTTCGACGAGCACTCGGTCGCCACCACTTTCTACACCACCGGCACCACCGGCAACCCCAAGGGTGTGTACTTCACCCATCGCCAGTTGGTGCTGCACACCATTGGCGTGGCGACCATCATGGGCAGCGTCGACAGCGTGCGCCTGCTGGGTACCAATGACGTGTATATGCCGATCACGCCGATGTTTCATGTGCATGCTTGGGGCCTGCCGTACGTGGCGACCATGCTCGGCTTGAAACAGGTGTATCCCGGCCGCTACGACCCGGAATACCTGGTGGCGTTATGGCGCAAGGAGCACGTCACCTTTTCCCATTGCGTGCCGACCATTCTGCAAATGCTGCTCAACGCCAAGGCCGCCCAGGACGTGGACTTTGGCGGCTGGAAAATCGTCATCGGCGGCAGCGCGCTCAACCGCACCCTGTATGAAACGGCCAAGGCTCGGGGCATTCAACTGACGGCCGCCTATGGCATGTCCGAGACCGGGCCGCTGGTGTCCTGCGCCCACCTCAACGATGAGCTGATGGCCGGCAGTGAGGACGAGCGCACCACGTATCGCATCAAGGCCGGTGTCCCGGGGCCGCTGGTGGACGCGGCGATTGTCGACGCCGAGGGCAACTTTTTGCCCGCCGATGGGGAGTCCCAGGGTGAGCTGGTGCTACGTGCGCCGTGGCTCAGCGAAGGCTATTTCAACGAGCCGCAAAAGGGCGCCGAGTTGTGGGCCGGTGGCTGGATGCACACAGGTGACGTGGCCACCCTGGATGCTTTTGGCGTGATCGACATTCGCGACCGCATCAAGGATGTGATCAAGACTGGCGGCGAGTGGGTCTCGTCCCTGGCCCTCGAAGACCTGATCAGCCGCCACCCGTCGGTGCGCGAAGTCGCCGTGGTGGGCATCGCTGATCCGCAATGGGGCGAGCGCCCGTTTGCGTTGCTGGTGGTGCGCGACGGTCATGAGATCGGTGCGCGCGAACTCAAGGAACACCTCAAGCCATTCGTGGAGTTGGGCCACTTGAGCAAGTGGGCGATTCCGAGCCAGATCGCCGTTGTTACGGAAATTCCCAAGACCAGCGTTGGCAAGCTCGACAAAAAACGTATCCGCGTCGACATCATCGAATGGCAGGCCAACAACAGCACGTTCCTGTCCACCCTCTGAGCCCGTCCGCCGTGCCCGTTCGGGCACGGCAATGCTCTATCTTGCGGCTTTACTTGTGATTTGCCGAATTTCAGCCATCCTTCCCGCGTCGGCCTTCGCCGACGTGGCGAAAGGACTGTGGCAGACGGGTTGGTGATGCAAATCACACTTTAGAGGGATCAAGCGGTATGCCCTGCTGGCTATAGTCACTCACAGAGTTTTTCAAGGATGTTGCACTTCAGGCCATGGGGGCCTGGCTGCCGGACGGCATTGGAATCGTTGTATTCCGGCCGTTACACGCATCACCGAAAAAACTCACTGCCATAACAATAATGCACATGGAGTAGCGTCGATGACCTCAGTAAACCAGTTCTGGCGCCGGGCAAAACTGCCCCTGGCCGTCAGTCTCGCCTCTACGCTCGCCGGGCCTGCATTCGGCGTCAGTTTCAATATCGGTGAAATCGAAGGGAGCTTTGACTCGTCGCTGTCCGTGGGCGCCAGCTGGTCCACTGCCAAGGCCAACCGCGACCTGATCGGCGCCAACAACGGCGGCCGAGGGTTGTCCCAGACGTCCGACGACGGTCACCTGAACTTCAAGCGCGGCGAGACCTTCTCGAAGATCTTCAAGGGCATTCACGACCTGGAGCTGAAATACGGCGATACCGGCGTGTTTGTGCGTGGCAAGTACTGGTATGACTTCGAGCTCAAAGACGAAAGCCGTCAGTTCAAGGACATCAGTGACAACAACCGCAAAGAGGGCGCCAAATCCTCGGGCGGGCAGATTCTCGATGCGTTCATCTACCACAACTACAGCATCGCCGATCAGCCCGGTAACGTGCGATTCGGCAAGCAGGTGGTGAGCTGGGGTGAAAGTACCTTCATCGGCGGCGGCATCAACTCCATCAACCCGATCGACGTGTCCGCGTTCCGTCGTCCGGGCGCCGAGATCAAGGAAGGCCTGATTCCGGTCAACATGTTCTATGTGTCCCAGACGCTCACCGACAACCTGTCGGCCGAGGCGTTTTACCAGTTGGAATGGGACCAGACCGTTACCGATAACTGCGGCACCTTCTTCTCCCAGCCTGACGTGATCTCCGACGGCTGCAGCAATAACCTGCGGGTGCTGAACAAGCGCTCGACCATTCCAGGCGCGGCGTTGCCGACCCTGAATGCGCTGGGCGTGGACGTCAACGGCGAGGGCGTGCTGGTGCGCCGTGGGCCGGACCGTGATGCGCGCGACAGCGGCCAGTTCGGCATGGCCATGCACTACAACTTCGAACCGCTGGACACCGAGTTCGGCGCGTACTTCATGAACTACCACAGCCGTGCGCCGATCTTCAGTGCCCAGGGTGCGCCGGCGTCGGCATTCACTCGACCACTGGGGCCGCTGGCGGCACTGCGTCCGCTGATCGTGGCGGGCAGTTCCAACTACTTCGTCGAATACCCGGAAGATATCCGCCTCTACGGCTTGAGCTTCTCCACCACGCTGCCTACCGGCACCGCCTGGAGCGGTGAGCTGAGCTACCGTCCGAATGCGCCAGTGCAACTGAGCACCACCGATATCCTGTTTGCCGGCGTCACGCCGATTCCAGGCTTCGGCAACGCATCCGTGCTAAAAGGCAGCCCGGGCCAGGACCTGCATGGTTACAACCGCAAGGAAGTGACGCAGTTCCAGACCACCTTCACGCACTTCTTCGACCAGGTGATGGGGGCCAGCCGCCTGACCACCGTCGGCGAAATCGGCGTAACCCACGTGGGCGGACTGGAGAGCAAGTCCCAGGCCCGTTACGGCCGCGATCCGGTCTTCGGTCCGGGCACCTTGCCGGGCGGGTTCTGCAATGCGCTCAACGCTTCCACCGCCAGCGGCGCCGGTCTGCAGAATGCGGCCGGCCTGAACACCAACTGCAGCAACGACGGCTACACCACCGCAACGTCCTGGGGCTACCGCGCACGCGCCATCTGGGAATACCCGGACGTGTTCGCCGGGGTCAACCTCAAGCCGAACGTAGCCTGGTCCCATGACGTCAAGGGTTACTCCCCAGGCCCTGGCGGCAACTTTGAAGAAGGCCGCAAGGCGGTCAGCCTGGGCCTGGATGCCGAGTACCAGAACACCTACACCGCGAGCCTGGCCTACACCAACTTCTTTGGTGGCAAGTTCAGCACCGTGGATGACCGCGACTTCGTGGCCTTGAGCTTCGGCGCCAACTTCTAAGCACACTTTTCCAAGCGACATGCATTTTCAGGAAGAACAAGAACATGAAAATAAGCAAAAGTCTGTTGCACATCGGTGTGCTGGGGCTGTCGATCATGGCGAGCCACGTCATGGCCGCCGTCTCGGCGGATGAAGCCGCCAAACTGGGCACGAGCCTGACGCCGATGGGCGCCGAAATGGCCGGTAACGCGGCAGGCACCATTCCTAAATGGTCACCCATGCCCACCAACGCCGGTGCGGTCGATGCCCGTGGTTTCCTGGCCAACCCTTATGCCAGTGAACAACCGCAATTCACCATCACCGCGCAGAACGTCGAGCAGTACAAGGACAAGCTGGCGCCGGGGCAGTACGCGATGTTCAAGCGCTACCCGGACACCTTCAAGATGCCGGTCTACCCGACCCATCGCGGCGCCACCGTGCCGGCGGATGTGTTCGCAGCTATCAAGAAGAACGCCACCACCACCAACCTGGTGTCCGGCGGCAATGGCCTGGAAAACTTCGAAACGGCCGTGCCGTTCCCGATTCCAAAGACCGGCGTTGAAGTGATCTGGAACCACATCACCCGCTATCGCGGTGGCAGCGTGACGCGTCTGGTCACCCAGGCTACGCCGCAAACCAACGGTTCCTACAGCCTGGTGTACTTTCGCAACCAGTTTGTATTCCGCGACAAGATGAAGGACTTCGACCCGAAAAACCCGGGCAACGTGCTGTTCTACTTCAAGCAACAAGTGACCGCGCCGGCGCGTCTGGCCGGTGGTGTGCTGCTGGTGCACGAAACCCTGGACCAGGTGAAGGAGCCGCGTTCGGCGTGGGTGTATAACGCCGGTCAGCGCCGCGTGCGCCGTGCGCCGCAAGTGTCCTATGACGGTCCGGGCACCGCCGCCGACGGCCTGCGTACCTCCGACAACCTCGACATGTACAACGGCGCCCCGGATCGCTACGACTGGAAGCTGGAAGGCAAAAAGGAAATCTACATCGCCTCCAACAGCTACAAGATCGACGACCCCAAGCTCAAGTACGCTGACATCATCAAGGCCGGCCACATCAATCAGGACCTGACGCGCTATGAACTGCGCCGTGTCTGGCATGTGGTCGCCACCTTGAAGGAAGGCCAGCGCCATATCTATGCCAAGCGTGACTTCTTCATCGATGAAGACACCTGGCAGGCGGCGGTGATCGACCATTACGACGGTCGTGGTCAACTGTGGCGTGTCGCCGAAGCCCATGCCGAGAACTACTACGACAAGCAAGTGCCGTGGTATGCCCTGGAAACCCTCTACGACCTGCAGTCCGGCCGCTACCTGGCGCTGGGCATGAAGAACGAAGAGAAACAGGCCTATGACTTTGGCTTCACCGCCAGCACCAGCGACTTCACCCCGGCGGCGCTGCGTCAGGATGGTGTTCGCTAAGCGATAACGGTTCCACACTGGGGGAGGGGGCAAGCCCCCTTTCCACATTTCTTGTCGCAGTTCTTTTTAAGGCAAATGTTGCAAAGATCTACAAGGCAGCTGCTTTTACCGCTAGTCTGCGGACATCTGCAATGCCGACAACAGCCTTATACAAGAGCCCGGCGATGACTGATCTGTCCCGAATCCAGGGGCCTGCCAGCGCGGTCATGCCGCTTCTGGAAGGTCGCTTCTACAGGCCTCCGCTGCCTGACGGCTACGTGCCGCGACCCCGCTTGTGCGAACGGCTGAGCGCGGGGCTCGAAGGGCGGTTGCTGCTGGTCAGCGCGCCGGCAGGGTTCGGCAAGAGCTCATTGGCGGTGGAGTTCTGCCAGGCGTTGCCGGCCCATTGGCAGAGCCTGTGGTTGGGCTTGAGTGCGAGGGACAGCGATCCGGGGCGATTCCTCGAGCGGCTGCTCGAGGGTTTGCAGCACTATTTCCCGCAGATCGGCGTCCAGTCTCTGGGCCTGCTGAAAATGCGCCAGCGTCACCAGCCATTCGCCTTCGAAGAATGGCTCGACGGCCTGCTCGACGAGCTGACGCTTTACCTTTCCACCGGTGCACCACTGTTGCTGGTGCTGGATGACTACCATTTGGCCCAGGGCCCGGTGCTGGATCGCTGCCTGCAATTTTTCCTCAATCATCTGCCTGATGGCCTGGTCGTACTGGTCACCAGTCGCCAGCGTCCCGACTGGCATCTGGCGCGGCTGCGTTTGTCCCGGCACCTGCTGGAACTCAACGAACAGGACCTGCGTCTGACCCACGCCGAATCCCTGGCGGTACTGGACCACCACAGCAGCTCACTGCGCGGCGAGGCGCTGGAAAACCTGATTCGTCGCAGCGAAGGCTGGGTGGCCGGCCTGCGTTTCTGGTTGCTGGCCGCGTCCGAGGCCGGCAGCGAAGAGGCTTTGCCGCAGAGTCTGCACGGTGGCGAGGGGCTGATTCGCGATTATCTGCTTGAAGAGGTGATCGACTGCCTGCCGCCTGAAGTGCAGGCCTTTCTATTCGACACCGCGCCCCAGGAGCGTTTTTGCAGCGAGCTGTGCGACGCCGTGCGCGAGGCGCACGACAGCGCGGAAATCCTGCGCTACCTGCAAGCGCACCAGGTGTTTCTCGTGCCGCTTGACGATCAGGGCCACTGGTACCGCTATCACCATTTGTTCTCCGACCTGTTGCGCACCCGCCGCGCCAGTGCCGCCGTGCTGCCGGCGGCGAGCCTGCACCTGCGTGCCTGTCGCTGGTTCAATGCCCAGGGCTTGATCGATGAGGCCGTGGAGCAGGCACTGCGCGCCGGCCATCTGGATGTGGCGGCCAATCTGGTGCAGAACCTGTCCGAAGAGCAACTGCTGGCCGAGCAGAATATCGGCATGTTGCTGCGCTGGAAAATGGACCTGCCCGACAGCCTGCTGATCAGCACGCCGCGCCTGATCGTGCTGTACAGCTGGGCATTGGGTCTGGCCTGCCAGCTGGATGCGGCGGAAGAACTATCCAGCTATCTCAGCCGCTTTCTGCCGGCGCCGTCGGCCACTGCGCAAAGGTCGATGCTGGCCCAGTGGCTGGCGTTGAGCGGGATCATCGCTCGGGGGCGTGGCGACCGTGAGCTGACCCAACGTTACTGCAGCGAAGCGTTGGAGAGTCTGCCGCAACGGCGTTATGGCCAGCGCCTGATATGCCTGTCGACGCTGTCCAACCTGGCCATCGTCGATGCCGACCTGTGGCGTGCCCGTGGTCTTAACCGTGAGTCCCTGGAGCTGGCGCAACGGGTGGGCAACCCGCTATTCGAGGCGCTGGCCCATTACGACCGCGCGCGGGTATTGCAGGCGCGCGGCGAGATCCTGCGTGCCCTTGATGAAGTGCGCCAGGGCCTGCAACGCCTGCAAGGCCTGGCGCCGCAGCGTCTGTATGCGGTGCGTGCGCGGCTGTCGCTGTACGAAGGGTATCTGCTGCTGATGCGCAATCAGCCCGACGCCGGTATCGCTTGCCTGCGCGCCGGCCTGGCCGAAGCCCGGGCGTGCCGCGATATCAGCGTGCTGATCGGTCATTGTGTGATCGCCAGCTTTGAAGGACGCCGCGCAGGCTTCGCCAAGGCCTTTGCCGAACTGGCCGAGGCCGAGCGCCTGATGCATATCTGGGACGTGCCGCCGATCTACTACCTGGCAATGATTACCCTGATCAAATGCGAGCTGTGGCTGGCTCAGGGCCGCACCGAACTGGCGGACGCGTGGCTTGCGCGGCTAGCGCAGACCTACAACGGCGAGCATGCGGCCGCTGCGCCAGAGTTTCACCCACATCTGGCGCAGCATATCGAGCTGCAGCAGGCCGCCCTTGATGCCATTCGCAATCAGCCCGCTGCCGCGCTGCAACGTCTCGGCGACCTGGCGCAACACGGCCACGACAGCGGGCGCCAGATGATCGCCCTGCTGGCGCTGACCCAGCAGGCGCAATTGCTGCTGGACTGCGGCGAGGAAGCCAAGGCACGCCCGGTACTGGCATGTGCACTGCAAGCGGGGGCGGGCGGCGCGTTGCTGCCGTTCCAGCGACTGCTGGACGCGTACCCTGAGTGGATGCGCGAGCAACTGGGCAAAGACGCCCAGGGCGTGCTCAATCAAAGCTTGCTGGCCCAGCTGCCGGCAGCGCTGGCGCCCGACACCATGCTTGCCCACGAAACCCTCAGCAGTCGGGAGCTGGCGGTGCTGCAATTGATCGCCCAGGGCTGCTCGAACCAGGAAATCAGCAACCGGCTGTTTATTTCCCTGCACACGGTCAAGACCCATGCGAGCCACATCAACAGCAAGTTGGGGGTGGAGCGCAGGACGCAGGCCGTGGCGCGGGCGCAGGCGTTGAGGTTGATTGGTTAAGCGCTGGCTTTTTCGAAAGCGCTGGCCATGTATTCCTGTTCCCGTTGCGAGAGGCCAATGGCTTTGGCGACGGTGCGCCAATGACTGACTGAATTGCTGCAGTCTGCAATTATTTCATCGGCATCCGCGAGGCTGATTCGGAAGAATCCGGCGACTTCCCTCGCGAGCTCAAGGTCGAGAGTGTTGTCGTATTCCGTGATGTTCAGCTTCAATCCATCCCCGACAGGCGTTGGGTTCAAGTCATAGGCGTCCGACAAGCGCCACCCCTTGCCGGGTTCGAGAATAAAGCCATGATTGCGCAAATGATCGTCGGTGTTCGACGCGAGGATGTTGAACACGATACGTGTCCACAGCTCCTTCAGATCCTTATCGGTGTTCGAGCCATGGCGCATCAGTATTTCGGCCAGCTCAAGGTAGCTCGCTCCACTTCCCGCGTCGTCGCCGTCTACATGTCCTGTCAGCGTCATGGCAGAGGCAAAATGGAGGCGGCCGCCTGCTGCGGTTCGGTCGAAGCGTTTGACCATGAAGCAATGGTGATCACTGGCATAGCGCCTCCCAACCGCAGAGGCAACGCGTAAGCCGCAGCCTTTGGCCAAGGCATTGACTACCAGTTCCCAGCCACCCACATCGTAGGTATCGCGGGTGGAGGGGAACTTGGCGATCCACAGGTGACTGTTTGTGTCCGACACACTCGCCTTGGGACGGGCGCCGCCAAGGGAGCCGCCGGGCGCGATCAGCATGCGCAGCCATTCCCGTCCTTCAGGAGCACGGTTTTCCGGGTCGTTCTCCAGCGCGCGGCTGGCCCTTTCAAGGGCATGCAGCTCGATAAAGGGGGGCGCCGCAACCGCGTCCCGATCATCAAGGAAGTTGCCGCTATCGTTCAGTCGGTAGCGCAGAGCGCCAGCGCGATAGAGGTCATGCACGCCCAGCAAGTAGTCCGATTCCCCAAGCCGAGTGTCTGCACTGACTGCGCCTTCTCGTATATCGCGCTCCAGTCGACGCTGCATGAGGAGCCGTCCCCAGCGGTCAGGGCATGAATCGCTGAATACGCCAAACATGTTCCGGCCATTCGCTGGGAACTGCGCCCCCGCGAAAGGCCCGATACTCGGATCGATCTGAATGGCGCTCAGTGTTGGATTTTGCAGAGAGGCCGGATCGGTTTCGTACTCGAATTTTTCGCTTGTACGGGTTTTTCGAGTATGCAGCCAGCCAAGGCGCACGGGGCCGTCGATGCCTTCCCAGTCGGCGTACACCCCTATCATTGTCATGGCCTGTCTGTCCTTTTTCGCGCCGGAATCAGCGCTGCAAGCGAATCGCTGCTGAGCGTGTCCTGTTCAAGCGAGGGTTCGAATGTTGAGGCTGGCGGCTCGTTAAGAATGGGAGCGTTCTTTGTTGTAACTTTCCCTGACTTCAATCGGGCGTCCCTATGAGACACAGCGGCTTTGCGGGCCAACAGCGCAGCATCCTGCAGATGCCGGCCCAACTCATCTTCTGCGGCAACGACGTTAAGGTCTGTTTCAAGCCCCAGCACTTGCAGGACTGCCAGATAGGCGCCAATTGTGCTTCCGGATGAGCCACGCTCAAGCGCGCGCAAAGTCATCTGCGACATGCCTGCACGTTCAGCAGCCTGTTTTGCGGTAATTTTACGCCGCATGCGCGCCAGTCTTATGCGTTCGCCGAAATCCGAGAGGAGACGCTCAGTAGCAGGCAACAGGGGAGAAACTTTTTTTGCCATGCCAGTATTCCTGCATTTTCTGAGTTTTGATGAAAGAATAATAGCACCTTAAACTCTGTTTAAAAGTGCAATTATTCTGGCTTAATAACTCGCTTTCTTATAGTTTAATAGCACAATGTCACCGTTAACACGCAGTTGGATAGGTGAGGCTTGGAGGAATCGGGCTGTCCTGTCTGGAGAAGCGTTCCACTGGAACTGCAGGCCGCGTTCAGCCTGGGTCTGCTACGGTCTGAAAGCGACAAGAACGGTTTGCCCTCGATGCCCCTCGGTTAGCCACCACGGAATCTTTACCATTTGTCGCGTTCAAAACTCGGCACAGGCCAGTTGCCAATGTCCTCTGCATCACAAAATGCAAAAGTAGGAGCTCTCTTCATGTTCACTCCGCGTCGTCTGCTTGTTGTCGCCACCGCCGTAGCCCTGTTGTCCGGCTGCGCTTCTCCCAATCCCTACAGCGGCAATCAGGGGCAGGCCAGCAATGGTTCCGAGGGCGGAATGAGCAAGACCGCCAAATACGGCGGTCTTGGCGCCCTGGCCGGTGCCCTGGCTGGCGCTGCCATCGACCATAACCACCGTGGCAAGGGCGCGCTGATTGGGGCGGCAGTTGCCGGTGCCGGTGCTGCCGGCTATGGCTATTACGCCGACCAGCAGGAAAAGAAACTGCGTGAAAGCATGGCCAATACCGGCGTTGAAGTGCAGCGTCAGGGCGATCAGATCAAGCTGATCATGCCGGGTAATATCACCTTTGCCACCAACTCGGACGCGATCGCCAGCAGCTTCTATCAGCCGCTGAACAACCTGGCCAGCTCGCTCAAGCAGTTCAGCCAGAACACTATCCAGATCGTTGGCTACACCGACAGCACTGGCAGCCGCCAACTGAACATGGACCTGTCCCAGCGTCGTGCCCAGAGCGTGGCCAACTACCTGACCTCCCAAGGCGTCAGCCCAGCCAACCTGAGCGCACGCGGTGCCGGCCCGGATAACCCGATTGCCAGCAACTCTGACGTGAACGGCCGTGCGCAAAACCGTCGCGTCGAGGTCAACCTGGGCCCGATCCCTGGCCAGCAATACGGCCAACCGGCTGGTCAGCAGCAGGCGCCACAGCAAAACAACCAGTTCCAGGGCAACCCGTACCAGCAGTACCAATAAGCCCCGGCCACTAAAAAGGGCGCAGTGCAATCAATGCACGGCGCCCTTTTTTTATGGCGGTGGTTTGGATTAGTCGATGTATTCGAACACCTTCACGATCTTCTGCACGCCGGACACGCCCTGTACCAGATTGGATGCGCGGGTCGCTTCCGCCTGAGTCAACAGGCCCATCAGGTAAACGATACCGTTGTCGGTAACCACTTTGATCCGCGAGCCCGGCACCGCGTTGTCGGTGAGCATCTGCGCCTTGATCTTGGTGGTCAGCAGGGCGTCGTTGCTGATGGCCAGCAGCGTGATCGGGTCCATCACCTGCAGCTCATTGTGTACTTTCTTGACCCGCTGCACCGCCGAGGCAGCTTGTTCGGCCTGGGCCTTGAGGTCGGCGCGCGGCGTTTGCCCTGCCAGCAGTACCACGCCGTTGAAGCTGGTCACTACAATGCGCGAAGCGCCGTTGCCCAGATCGGTCGCGGCCTTTGCCACGTTGACCTTGACCTTGGTTTCGATCAGCGAGTCATCAATGGTGCTGCCGAAGGTACGCGTGCCCCTGTCGTCCTGGATGGGGGTATCCCGTGTCGCGGTGATGGCCGTGCTGCAACCGCTGATGCCGAGGCACAGCGCAATAGTCACCAGGCTGAGTCGTTTAACGGTCATTCTTCACTCCCGAACAGTTGACTGTCGATCAGATCGCACAGGCAGTGGATCGCCAACAGGTGGACTTCTTGAATACGTGCGGTGACATTGGCCGGGACGCGAATCTCGACGTCTTCGGGCAGCAACAGCGAGGCCATGCCGCCACCGTCGCGTCCGGTCAATGCTACGACAATCATTTCGCGATCATGTGCGGCTTGGATCGCTTGAATAATGTTCGCCGAGTTGCCGCTGGTGGAAATCGCCAGCAGCACGTCACCTGGTTGGCCCAGGGCGCGAATTTGCTTGGAGAAGATTTCGTTGTAGCTGTAGTCGTTGGCAATCGAGGTGATCGTCGACGAATCGGTGGTCAGGGCAATGGCCGGCAGGCTCGGGCGCTCGCGCTCGAAGCGGTTGAGCAGCTCGGACGAGAAGTGCTGGGCATCGCCGGCGGATCCGCCGTTGCCGCACGAAAGCATTTTGCCCTCGTTGAGCAAGGCATTGACCATGACCTGACTGGCTTGCTCGATGTGCGGTGCAAGTACGTCCATCGCCTGTTGCTTGGTGTCGATGCTGGCCTGGAAAAGCTGGCGAATTCGGGATTGCATGTCCATCTGTGTGACCTTAAGTAGCGCGGCTGTTTGGCACAGAAATGTGCAGCCCGCAAAGCAAAGAGCAAAAATGTAGGGTGAAGATGCCCGACGAATCAGCTGTCGAAGGCGCTTTTGAGCCAGTTCAGATCAGCCTTGCCAGACGGTGTGCTTTCTATGGCAACCACATCGAAACGGCAGGGGGCGTCGGACCAGCGATGCTCCTTGAGCAGAAAAAACTGCGCGGCGAGTATCAGCTTCTGACGTTTGCGCCCGTCGATACTTGCGAGCGCGCCACCCCATTGTGCGTGTTTTCTGTAGCGGACTTCGACGAATACTACTGTATCGCCGTCAAGCATGACCAGATCAAGCTCGCCGCGTTTACACAACCAGTTCTGCGCCAGCAGGCGCAGACCCTGTTGCTGCAGGTAATTCAGAGCTTGCAGTTCGGCATCCTTGCCGCTTTGTGCGCTGGACCGCTCAGGCATCAGCGTGCGGTATCGGGCAGGCGCTGGACCTCGCCACCGACGAACTTGGCCCATGGCAGTTGGCGGTCAACGCGTTGGTTGGTGCTGATGCCCAGGCTGCCCGACAAGCCGTCAATGCGGCTGTCCGGCAGTGCCTTGAGCTGGCCCAGACGCGGCGCCAGGCGGTAGGCATCGACGCCCATCGCGTACAGACGGCCGAGGCTGCCATTGGCTTGCGGCCACTGCGCCGCCACCTGGTTGCGCAGGGGGTCGGTGGTGTTGAGCAGCCATGGCGTTTCGCAGAACATCACGTTGGTCATGTCCAGGTACTGGTTTTTGTCACCGCTGGCGCTGAACACGTGGGACGTGGCATACACAGGCACATCGCCGGCGTACTGGAAGTTCAGGGTCGGCTTGATCTGCTGGGCCAGTTGCGGCGGCACGGCCAGGAAAATGAACTCGATGTCCTGGCGGCGCGAAGGCTGGGCTGCGACGTCAGTGCCTACAGCGTTTTGCAGGCTCTTGGCGCGGCCTTCGCTTTTACGCAACTGGAACAGGTCGGCGATCTGCTGGGCGAGGGCGACCGGCTGATCGACGTACTCGACACCCAGCACCGTGCCGCCATTGGCTTCCCAATCCTGACGGAAGGCTCTATAGACACGCTCGCCCCATTCGCCACGGGGCACCATTGCGGCAGCACGATGCAGGCCGTCTGCACGGGCGCGGCGCGATACTTCGCGGGCTTCATCTTCAGCCGCCAGGCCAAACTGGAACAACTGCGCCGGGTTTTGATCGGTTTCGCTGTAATTCAGCGCCAGGGTGGTAATTGGCAATTGGGGGCGCGCGCTGAGCTGCTTGACCAGCGGCTTCTCGAGAGGGCCGACCACCAGTTGCACGCCGGCGGCCTGGGCCTTGGCGTAGAAGTCATCGAGGGAGGTCAGGCGCGAGCTGTCGTAGAACTCGATCACCGGTGGCTTTTGCCCGGCTTGTTCAGCCTGGTAGTGCGCAGCCATGAAACCTTCACGCAGGGCCTTGCCGACAGCGGCCAGAGGGCCATCCTGGGGCAGCAGCACGGCGATTTTGTTCAGGGGTTGGCTGGCCAGTTCCTTGAGCTTGGTCAGTGGCGTCGGCAGCTGCACGGCCGCTGGGTGGCCAGGATTTTGCGCGCGCCAGGTGTCGATGGCCGCCTGTTGTTGCTCCAGGGTGCCGGCGCCCTTGACTGCCTTGGCCAGGCTGATCCAGCCGTCCAGCGTGGGATTGCCAGTGGCTTGCAGCTGTTCTGCCGGCAGCGCGGCAATCAGGGCCCATATTGCGTCGTGGTTGCTGCTGGCGGCATCGCCTGTGAGCAATGGCGCCATTGCCACACGCTCGCGCGCAGCGGCCAGGATTTGCCCGTCGGCTTCATAAGCGCGTGCATGCACGGTGCCGGTACGCACCTGCTGCTCTGCGGGCAACTGCTTGAGGTTTTGCAGGCTTGGATGGTTCAGGGCGGCCAAGGCAGCCTTGGGCTGATTGCGCGCCATGGCCAGTTCGGCCGCCAGGGTGCTGGCAAAGACTTGCGGGGCTGGTTTGAGGGCGTCCAGAGGCACCTGCGCGAGGATTTGCGCCGAGCGGCCGGGGTTGTTCTGCTTGTAGGCCAGGTCGGCCGCGCTCAGGCGCAGCAGCGCAGCCTGTTCGGGCGTTTTGGCGGTGGTGGCCTGTTCGAGCAGTTGCTCGATACTGGCGTCCGGGGTCCGTGGAAGGTCGCCAAGGCTGGACGAGGGCGAGCTGGCGCACGCGGCCAATAAGGCGGCGAGGCAGAGGGCGGAGAGCAGCCGCAGGCAAGCGATCATGTAAGTGTCCTGATACCGATCAAATTAGCGTGGAAGTGTACCCAAGCACTGGCCCAGGCGCGATGTTAGTGGCGTTAAAGCATTGAATAAGGTCGTGCAAAGCGTTTCCATCACTTCTGGAGTCTGAGCAAGCACTCGCGGTGATGGCACATTTTCAAGGCCTCTACGCGCTACAATGCGCATTTGCCAATCATAGAGGTGTGCGTTTTGACTGCTCCAGGTCCTTTGAATTCCACTGCAGGCGCGCTTTTTGTCGTGGCGACGCCTATTGGCAACCTGGATGACATCAGTTCCCGGGCGCTGAAAATCCTGCGCGAGGTCAAATTGATCGCGGCGGAAGACACGCGGCACTCGCAGCGGTTGATGCAGCACTTTGGTATCAGCACGCCACTAGCCGCGTGCCACGAGCATAACGAACGTGAAGAAGGCAGTCGGTTTATCACCCGACTGTTGGCGGGTGATGATGTTGCGCTGATCTCCGACGCGGGTACGCCGCTGATTTCCGATCCGGGTTACCACCTGGTACGTCAGGCGCGTGCCGCAGGTATTACTGTAGTGCCTGTTCCTGGAGCGTGCGCGTTGATTGCTGCATTATCTGCTGCGGGCCTGCCATCGGACCGCTTTATCTTCGAGGGTTTTCTGCCGGCCAAGACCGTGGGGCGTCGTGCCCGTCTTCAGGCGGTAAAGGAAGAACCGCGCACCCTGATCTTCTATGAGGCGCCGCATCGCATCCTTGAATGCCTTCAGGACATGGAGCTGGTATTCGGCGGTGATCGTCTGGCGCTGCTGGCGCGCGAACTGACCAAGACCTTCGAAACCCTCAAGGGCTTGCCGCTCGAAGAGTTGCGCGCGTTTGTTGAGGGCGATAGTAACCAGCAGCGCGGCGAGTGCGTGGTGCTGGTCGCGGGCTGGACCGCACCGGAGAGCGAAGACGCGGTCGGCAGCGAGGCCATGCGCATCCTCGATCTATTGCTCAAGGAGATGCCGCTCAAGCGGGCTGCAGCCCTGGCAGCAGAGATTACCGGGCTGCGCAAGAATGTCCTGTATCAGGTGGCGCTGGATAAACAGAAGGCCGAATAGTTCCGGGGGTAAGCAGGCATTTCGTCTGAACGTGATGGCATTGCTGCACTTTTAATACTTGTCCTGAGGCCGCCGGGCCGTTAACCTTCTCGGCGGAGAGTCGATTGGACAGTCGCTGCCCTCTATGAAAATTAGAGGGGGGAGGAAAGTCCGGGCTCCATAGGGCGAAGTGCCAGGTAATGCCTGGGAGGCGTGAGCCTACGGAAAGTGCCACAGAAAATAACCGCCTAAGCACTTCGGTGCCGGTAAGGGTGAAAAGGTGCGGTAAGAGCGCACCGCACGACTGGCAACAGTTCGTGGCTAGGTAAACCCCACTTGGAGCAAGACCAAATAGGGTCCCAAGGCGTGGCCCGCGCTGGGACCGGGTAGGTTGCTAAAGATGTCCAGTGATGGCCATCGTAGACGAATGACTGTTCAAGACAGAACCCGGCTTACAGATCGACTCTCCACCTTTTTCCTTCTGTCCGACTCCGGGACAGAAAACCGGTAGTAACGCAAGAATCCCTCCCTGCCAAATCATTGGCAGATGCGTCTTCGTAATACCAAAAAAATCTTACTCTTAATAAATCACTTTAACTTTAAGCCATAGCTCTTTGAGCTATTTACGCTTGATGAGCCAAAAGTACCGTCAAACTCTGATTTCTCCTCCCTTAACGCTCGTAAATCTCCGTTCTGTAAGGCTTTTCCGTGTATTCGCGCCTTGACGGTGTGGTGGGCGCATTCCTATAGTGTGCGCAAGTGGCGGAAAGTGGCACAAAGTGGGTTTTTTGAACGTAAAACGCTAAAATTTGGAGAAACGCATCTGTGTTTCGCGGAGCTAACGCAATCAGTCTCGATGCAAAAGGCCGTCTCGCTATGCCGAGCCGGTATCGTGACGAGCTGATTTCGCGAAGTTCCGGGCAATTAATCATCACGATCGATGCCGTAGATCCTTGTTTGTGTGTTTACCCGCTCGATGAGTGGGAGTTGATCGAAACCAAGCTGCGTGCCTTGCCTTCATTGCGTGAAGAAAACCGCCGTCTGCAGCGTTTGCTGATTGGTAATGCCGTCGACCTCGAACTCGATGGCAGTGGTCGTTTCCTGGTGCCCCCGCGTTTGCGCGAATACGCCAGGCTCGACAAGCGCGCAATGCTGGTTGGCCAACTGAACAAGTTCCAATTGTGGGACGAAGATGCCTGGGATGCTGTTTCCGCAGCTGACCTGGCGGCTATTCAACAACCGGGCGCCATGCCCGACGAACTGCGTGATCTGATCCTGTGACTATTGATAGCGGCTTTAACCACATCACCGTACTGCTTGACGAAGCCGTTGAGGCTCTCGCCGTACGCGCGGATGGCTGCTATCTGGACGGCACGTTCGGCAGGGGCGGGCATAGCCGCCTGATACTCAGCCAGCTCGGGTCCGACGGTAAACTCCTCGGGTTCGACAAAGACCCTCAAGCGATTGCCACCGGGCAAGCGCTAGCGGCCGAAGACGGCCGCTTTGTCGTTGTGCAGCGCAGCTTTGCCGAGCTGGGTGCCGAAGTGGCCGAGCGCGGCATGGCAGGCAAGGTGGCCGGGGTTTTGCTCGACCTGGGCGTGTCTTCGCCGCAGCTCGATGACCCGGAGCGCGGCTTCAGTTTCATGAACGACGGCCCACTCGACATGCGCATGGACCCTACCCGTGGCGTCAGCGCCGCGCAGTTCATCGCCACCGCCCCGGTGGAAGAAATCGCCCGCGTGTTCAAGGAATACGGTGAAGAGCGCTTCGCCGGCCGCATGGCACGTGCCGTGGTCGAACGCCGGGAGATCCAGCCGTTCGAGCGCACCGCAGATCTTGCCGAAGTGCTGAAAGTCGCCAACCCTGCCTGGGAAAAAGGCAAGAACCCGGCGACCCGTGCGTTCCAGGGCCTGCGCATTCACGTCAACAACGAATTGGGCGACCTGGAAGCCGGCCTCGAAGCCGCCCTGGACGCCCTGGAAGTGGGCGGTCGCCTGGTGGTGATCAGCTTCCACTCGCTGGAAGACCGCATCGTCAAACTGTTCATGCGCCGCCTCGTCAAGGGCGAGTCCGACAACCTGCCGCGCAACCTGCCGGTGCGGTTCGAGGCCTTCGTGCCGAAAATCAAGATCCATGGCAAAGCGCAGTTCGCCTCCGAAGCCGAACTCAAGGCCAACCCACGTTCCCGTAGCGCCGTCATGCGCGTCGCGGAGAAGTTGCGGTGAGCAAGCTTTTCGCCAAACCCCTGCCGGGCGGCAGCTTCTTTATGTTGCTGCTGTTTGTCGGCGTGCTGGTTTCCGCCATTGCGGTGTCTTACAGCGCCCACTACAACCGTCAATTGCTCAATACCCTGTACGGGGAATTGAGCGTGCGTGATAAAGCGCAGGCTGAATGGGGCCGGTTGATTCTGGAGCAAAGCACCTGGACGGCCCACAGCCGTATCGAAGTGCTGGCCACCGAACAGCTGAAAATGCACATTCCCGGCGCGGCTGACGTTCGCATGGTGGCGCCATGATGAAGCTCGAGGGCGCACTCTACCCATGGCGTTTCCGCCTGATGCTCGGCCTGCTGGCCTTGATGGTGGGCGCTATCGCCTGGCGAATCATCGATCTCCAAGTAGTCGACCGTGACTTCCTGATTGGCCAGGGTGATGCGCGCAGCCTGCGACATATCCCGATTCCAGCGCACCGCGGCCTGATCACCGACCGTAACGGCGAGCCGCTGGCCGTGAGTACGCCGGTGACCACCCTGTGGGCCAACGCCAAGGAATTGCAGGTGGCCAAGGACAAGTGGCCGCAACTGGCCGCTGCCCTGGGTCAGGACCCAAAAGCCCTGGCTGAGCGGCTTGAAGCCCAGGCCAACAAGGAATTCATCTACCTGGTGCGCGGCCTCACGCCCGAGCAGGGTCAGCAGGTACTCGACCTCAAGGTCCCCGGTGTCTATGGCATCGAGGAATTTCGTCGTTTCTACCCGGCCGGTGAAACCACTGCGCACATGGTCGGCTTTACCGACATCGACGACCACGGTCGCGAAGGTGTCGAGTTGGCTTACGACGAATGGCTGGCGGGCGTTCCGGGCAAGCGCCAGGTCATCAAGGACCGTCGCGGGCGTCTGATCAAGGACGTCCAGGTCACCAAGAACGCCAAGGCCGGCAAGCCTCTGGCGTTGTCGATCGACCTGCGCCTGCAATACCTGGCCAACCGCGAGCTACGTAACGCGATCATCGAAAACGGCGCCAAGGCCGGCAGCCTGGTGATCATGGACGTGAAGACCGGTGAGATCCTCGCCATGGTCAACCAGCCCACCTACAACCCCAACAACCGTCGCAACCTGCAACCGGCGATGATGCGCAACCGCGCAATGATCGACGTGTTCGAACCGGGTTCGACCATGAAAGCCATCTCCATGAGTGCCGCTCTGGAGACCGGACGCTGGAAGCCCAGCGACAAGGTCGAGGTGTACCCCGGCACCTTGCAGTTGGGCAAATACACCATTCGCGACGTATCTCGCACCGAAGGCCCGGTGCTGGACCTGACCGGTATCCTGATCAACTCCAGTAACGTCGGCATGAGCAAGGTCGCCTTTGATATCGGCGGCGAAACCATTTATCACCTGGCGCAGAAGATCGGCCTGGGTCAACCCACCGGCCTCGACTTCCCCGGTGAGCGCGTGGGGAACCTGCCGAACTACCGCGACTGGAAAAAAGCCGAGACCGCCACGCTGTCCTATGGCTATGGCCTGTCGGTGACCGCGATCCAGCTGGCACACGCTTTCTCTGTATTGGCAAACAACGGCCGCATGGTTCCGTTGAGCCTGATTCACGTTGACGAGGCACCGAAAGCCACCCAGGTGATTCCGGAGAAAGTGGCCAAGACCATGCAGGGCATGCTGCAACAGGTGATCGAAGCGCCGCGCGGTGTATTCCGCGCCCAGGTGCCGGCGTATCACGTGGCCGGCAAGTCCGGTACCGCGCGTAAAACGTCGGTGGGCACCAAGGGCTATGCCGAGAACTCCTACCGCTCGCTGTTCGCCGGCTTCGGTCCGATGAGTGACCCACGCTACGCGATCGTCGTCGTGATCGATGAACCGAGCAAGGCTGGCTACTTCGGTGGCCTGGTCTCGGCGCCGGTGTTCAGCAAAGTCATGTCCGGCACCCTGCGCCTGATGAACATCACCCCGGACAACCTGCCGCCGACCCAGCAAGCCAACGCCGCACCTCCGGCCGCTGCTGTCAAAGCCAATGGAGGGCGCGGCTGATGTCTCTTAGCCTGAACAAGATTTTTGCTCACGCCGGCCGCGATCTGCTGATTCGCGAGCTGACCCTGGACAGCCGTAATGTGCGAGCCGGTGACCTGTTCCTGGCCGTACCGGGTGGCAAGTTCGACGGCCGTGAACATATTGCCGATGCCTTGCAGCGCGGTGCGGCAGCCGTGGCCTATGAAGTGGAAGGCGCCACCGTGCTGCCGATCACCGATGTGCCGCTGATTCCGGTCAAGGGCCTGGCCAGGCAGCTGTCGGATATCGCCGGGCGCTTTTACGGTGAGCCGAGCCGCCATCTCAACCTCGTCGGCGTGACGGGCACCAACGGCAAGACCAGCGTGACCCAACTGGTCGCCCAGGCCCTTGACCTGCTGGGCCAGCACTGCGGCATCGTCGGCACCCTGGGTACCGGCTTTTACGGCGCTCTGCAAAGCGGCCTGCACACCACGCCGAACCCGATCGCCGTGCAGGCGACCCTGGCCGACCTGAAAAAGGCCGGGGCCAGAGCCGTCGCCATGGAAGTGTCGTCCCACGGCCTCGACCAGGGACGCGTCACCGCGCTGGCCTTCGATGTGGCTGTGATGACCAATCTGTCTCGCGACCACCTCGACTACCACGGCACCATGGAGGCGTACGGTGCCGCCAAGGCCAGGCTGTTTGCCTGGAACGACCTCAAGTGCCGCGTGATCAACCTGGACGACGACTTCGGCCGGCAACTGGCTGCTCAGCACAGCGAAGCGCGCCTGATTACCTACAGCCTGGAAGATTCGAGCGCCTACCTTTATTGTCGTCAGGCCCAATTCAACGACGAAGGCGTGCGCGCCACGCTGGTGACGCCGCAAGGCGAGCACCACCTGCGCAGCACCTTGCTCGGCCGTTTCAACCTGAGCAACGTGCTCGCCGCTGTCGGCGCCTTGCTCGGCCTGGATTACGCCCTCGACGAAATTCTCAAAGTGCTGCCAATGCTCGAAGGCCCTGCCGGACGTATGCAGCGCCTGGGCGGCGGCGCGCAGCCGCTGGTGGTGGTCGATTACGCCCACACCCCAGACGCGCTGGAAAAAGTCCTGTCGGCGCTGCGCCCGCATGCCAAGGGCAAGCTGCTGTGCCTGTTCGGCTGCGGCGGTGACCGTGATCGTGGCAAGCGTCCGCTGATGGCCGGCATCGTCGAGCGCCTGGCCGACGGCGTGCTGGTGACCGATGACAACCCGCGCAGCGAAGATCCCGCGCGGATTTTCGACGACATTCGCCAAGGCTTCAAAGACACCGCGAACGTGACTTTCGTCGCCGGGCGCGGCGCCGCCATTGCCCAACTGATCGCCAGTGCCAGCGTGGACGACGTGGTGGTACTGGCGGGCAAAGGTCATGAGGACTATCAGGAAATCAACGGCGAACGCCATGCCTTCTCCGATCTGGTCGAGGCCGATCGTGCCCTGACTGCCTGGGAGACCGCCCATGCTTAAAGCCATGACGTTCAACGAACTGGCCCAGGCCCTGTCGGCGCGCATGCTGTCCGGCGATTGCCGATTCGACGGTGTCAGTATCGACAGCCGCAACATTACGCCTGGGCAATTGTTCGTGGCGTTGACCGGCCCGCGTTTCGACGGCCATGACTACCTGAACGACGTGGCCGCCAAGGGCGCCGCAGGTGCCCTGGTTGAGCGCGAAGTGGCGGGCGCTGCCCTGCCGCAGCTGCTGGTCGCCGACACTCGTCTGGCCCTGGGCCAGTTGGGTGCGCTGAACCGTTGCGCATTCGATAAACCCGTGGCAGCCATCACTGGCTCCAGCGGCAAGACCACGGTCAAGGAGTTGCTCGCCGGCGTGCTGCGTACTCGCGGCCCGGTGCTCGCCACCCGTGGCAACCTCAACAATGATTTCGGTGCACCGCTGACCCTGCTCGAACTGGCCCCGGAACATACCGCTGCCGTGATCGAGTTGGGCGCCTCGCGCGTCGGCGAAATCGCCTATACCGTGGCGCTGACCAAGCCCCACGTTGCCGTAATCAACAACGCAGGCACCGCCCACGTGGGCGAATTCGGCGGCCCGGAAAAGATCGTCGAGGCCAAGGGTGAAATCCTTGAAGGCCTGGACGCTTCGGGCACGGCCGTGTTGAACCTCGACGACAAGGCTTTCGAGACCTGGCGCATCCGCGCCGACGGTCGCAAGGTGTTGACGTTCGCGGTGCTCAATGCCGCGGCGGATTTTCATGCCTCCCACATCGCCGTCGACGCCCGTGGCTGCCCGTCCTTCACCCTGCACACGCCACAAGGCAGCGCGCCTGTGCAACTGAATCTGCTGGGTAACCATAACGTCGCCAACGCCCTGGCCGCCGCCGCCGCCGCCCATGCCCTGGGCGTCTCGCTGGCCGGTATCGCCAGCGGCCTGGGCGCGGTGCAGCCGGTCAAGGGCCGCACGGTCGCGCAACTGGCCGGTAACGGCATGCGCGTGATCGATGACACCTACAACGCCAACCCGTCCTCCATCAATGCCGCTGTCGACCTGCTCAAAGGTTTTGCCGGGCGCAAGGTGCTGGTGCTGGGCGATATCGGCGAGCTGGGCGACTGGGCCGAGCAGGGCCATCGAGAAGTCGGCGCGTATGCCGTCGGCAAAGTCGACGCCCTCTACGCCGTCGGCCCGAACATGGCCCATGCGGTCTCGGCCTTTGGCAACGGTGCGCAGCATTTCGCCACCCAGGGCGAGCTGATCCAGGCCCTGACGGCGGCTGAACAAGATCCACAGACAACCCTTTTGATCAAGGGGTCGCGCAGCGCGGTGATGGAAAACGTCGTCGCAGCCTTGTGCGGTTCCAGTACGGAGAAACATTAATGCTGCTGCTGCTGGCTGAGTATCTGCAACAGTTTCACAAAGGCTTCGCGGTCTTTCAGTACCTGACCCTGCGCGGGATTCTCGGTGTGCTGACCGCGTTGTGCTTGTCGCTGTTTCTGGGTCCGTGGATGATCCGCACCCTGCAGAACCTGCAAATTGGTCAATCGGTGCGCAATGACGGCCCGCAGTCGCACCTGTCCAAATCCGGCACGCCAACCATGGGCGGCGCGTTGATCCTGTCGTCCATCGGCATCAGCACGTTGCTCTGGGCTGACCTGCACAACCGCTACGTGTGGGTGGTGCTGCTGGTGACCCTGTTGTTCGGTGCCATCGGCTGGGTCGATGACTACCGCAAAGTGATCGAGAAAAATTCCAAGGGCCTGCCGAGCCGCTGGAAGTACTTCTGGCAGTCGGTGTTCGGCCTGGCCGCGGCGATCTTCCTGTACACCACCGCGCCAAGCGCTGTGGAAACCACGCTGATTATCCCGATGCTCAAGGACGCCAGCATTCCACTGGGCATTGGCTTCGTGGTGCTGACCTATTTCGTGATCGTCGGCTCCAGCAACGCGGTCAACCTGACCGACGGCCTCGACGGCCTGGCGATCATGCCGACGGTGATGGTGGGCGGCGCGCTCGGCATCTTCTGCTACCTGTCGGGTAACGTGAAATTCGCTGAATACCTGCTGATTCCCTACGTACCGGGCGCGGGTGAGCTGATCGTGTTCTGCGGCGCCCTCATCGGTGCGGGCCTGGGGTTCCTCTGGTTCAACACCTACCCGGCGCAGGTCTTCATGGGCGATGTCGGCGCACTGGCGCTGGGCGCCGCGCTGGGCACCATCGCCGTGATCGTGCGCCAGGAAATCGTGCTGTTCATCATGGGCGGTGTGTTCGTGATGGAAACCCTGTCGGTGGTCATCCAGGTGGCGTCCTTCAAGCTGACCGGGCGCCGCGTGTTTCGCATGGCGCCGATTCACCACCACTTTGAACTCAAAGGCTGGCCCGAGCCACGCGTGATCGTCCGTTTCTGGATCATCACCGTGATTCTGGTCCTGGTCGGCCTTGCCACGCTGAAACTGAGGTAGAACGAGTGTCCCTGATCGCTTCAGACCACTTCCGCATCGTTGTCGGCCTCGGCAAGAGCGGCATGTCCCTGGTTCGCTTCCTGGCGAACCGGGGCACGTCGTTTGCCGTGGCCGACACGCGGGAAAATCCACCGGAGCTGGTCACGCTGCGCCGTGACTACCCGCAGGTGGAAGTGCGTTGTGGCGAGCTGGACGTCGAGTTCCTGTGCCGCGCCGATGAGCTCTACGTGAGCCCCGGCCTGGCCCTGGCGACTCCCGCCCTGCAAGCAGCGGCGGCACGTGGTGTGAAGCTGTCCGGCGATATCGACTTGTTTGCGCGCAATGCCAAGGCACCCATCGTGGCCATCAGCGGTTCCAACGCCAAAAGCACCGTGACTACCCTGGTGGGCGAAATGGCGGCTGCGGCCGGCAAGCGCGTGGCGGTCGGCGGCAACCTTGGCGTACCGGCGCTGGACCTGCTCAGCGACGACGTCGAGCTGTACGTGATGGAGTTGTCGAGCTTCCAGCTGGAAACCACCCACGACCTCGGCGCCGAAGTCGCCACCGTATTGAACGTGAGTGAAGACCACATGGATCGCTACAGCGGCCTGCCGGCTTATCACCTGGCCAAGCACCGGATCTTTCGCGGTGCGCGGCAGGTGGTGGTCAACCGCCAGGATGCCCTGAGCCGTCCGTTGATGGGCGAAGGCCTGCCGTGCTGGACCTTCGGCCTGGGCAAACCCGACTTCAAGGGCTTCGGCATTCGTGAAGAGAACGGCGAGAAATACCTGGCCTTCGAATTCGAACACCTGATGCCGGTGCGCGAGCTGAAAATCCGTGGCGCCCATAACCAGTCCAATGCCCTCGCGGCCCTGGCGCTGGGGCATGCCGTGGGCCTGCCGTTCGACGCCATGCTGGCGAGCCTGCGCACCTTCGGCGGTCTCGAGCATCGCTGCCAATGGGTTCGCGACCTTGACGGCGTGAGCTATTACAACGATTCCAAGGCCACCAACGTCGGCGCTGCATTGGCAGCCATCGAAGGCCTGGGCGCCGATATTGACGGCAAGCTGGTGCTGATCGCCGGTGGCGACGGCAAGGGTGCCGACTTCAAGGACCTCAAGGCGCCAGTCGCCGCCCATTGCCGCGCCGTGGTGTTGATGGGCCGTGACTCGGACCTGATCGCCGCTGCCCTCGGTAACGACGTGGTGCAAGTACGTGCCGCCTCCCTCGACGACGCGATTGCCCAGTGCAAGGCCTTGGCCCAACCGGGCGATGCGGTGCTGCTGTCGCCAGCGTGCGCCAGTTTCGACATGTTCAAGAACTATGAAGAGCGCGGCCAGTTGTTCGCTCGCGCCGTGGAGGCTTTGGCATGAGCCTCAATCTGAGAAACATCATCAAGCCGTATCCGTCGCCGATCATCACCGGGCGCGGCATTGACCTTGATTTCCCGATGCTCGCCGGCTGCCTCGCGCTGCTGGGCCTGGGCCTGGTGATGATCACCTCGGCATCGTCCGAAGTGGCCGCCGTGCAGTCGGGCAACACCCTCTACATGATGATCCGTCACCTGGTGTACCTGGTGATCGGCCTCGGCGCGTGCATCGTCACCATGATGATTCCCATCGCCACCTGGCAACGCCTGGGCTGGCTGATGCTGATCGGTGCATTTGGCCTGCTGATCATGGTGATCCTGCCCGGCATCGGCCGCGAGGTGAACGGCTCGATGCGCTGGATCGGCTTCGGCGCGTTCAACGTGCAGCCGTCGGAAATCGCCAAGGTGTTCGTGGTCATCTACCTCGCCGGTTATCTGGTGCGTCGTCAGAAAGAAGTGCGCGAGAGCTGGATGGGCTTTTTCAAACCGTTCATCGTGCTGCTGCCGATGGCCGGCCTGTTGCTGATGGAGCCTGACTTCGGCGCCACCGTGGTGATGATGGGCGCGGCGGCGGCGATGCTGTTTCTCGGCGGCGTCGGTCTGTTTCGCTTTACCTTGATGGTGGTGCTGGCGGTGGCCGCGGTCACCGTGCTGGTGCAGGCGCAACCCTACCGGATGGCGCGTCTGATTACCTTTACCGATCCCTGGTCCGATCAATTCGGCTCCGGCTACCAGTTGACCCAGGCGCTGATCGCCTTCGGTCGCGGCGAGTGGCTGGGCGTGGGCCTGGGCAACAGCGTGCAGAAACAGTTCTACCTGCCGGAAGCCCACACCGACTTCGTGTTCTCGGTGCTTGCCGAAGAACTCGGCGTGGTCGGCTCGTTGTGCACCGTCGCGCTGTTCGTGTTCGTGTGTGTGCGCGGCATGTACATCGGCTTGTGGGCCGAGAAGGCCAAACAATATTTCGCCGCTTATGTGGCGTACGGTCTGTCGTTCCTGTGGATCGGCCAGTTCCTGATCAACATCGGCGTGAACGTCGGCCTGCTGCCGACCAAGGGCCTGACCTTGCCGTTCCTCAGTTACGGCGGCAGTTCGTTGGTGATTTGCTGTGCGTGCCTGGGCTTGTTGCTGCGCATCGAGTGGGAAAGTCGAACCCACCTGGGCAGCGAAGAGATGGAGTTCAGCGAAAGCGACTTCGCCGAGGAGCCGACCCATGGGCGCTAATGTGCTGATCATGGCGGGCGGCACTGGGGGCCATGTGTTCCCGGCCCTGGCGTGTGCGCGTGAATTCCAGAACCGTGGCTACAGCGTGCACTGGCTGGGTACACCGCGCGGCATCGAAAACGAGCTGGTGCCGAACGCCGGTTTGCCGCTGCATCTGATCAACGTCACCGGCCTGCGCGGCAAGAGCAAATTGTCCCTGCTCAAGGCACCGTTGGTGTTGCTCAAGGCAGTGTGGCAGGCGCGCAAGGTTATCCGTCAATTACAGCCGGTGTGCGTGCTCGGCTTTGGCGGCTATGTGACCGGTCCTGGCGGTGTGGCGGCAAAACTCGCCGGCGTGCCGGTGATCGTGCACGAACAGAATGCCGTCGCCGGCACCGCCAACCGCTTGCTGGTGCCGTTGGCCGCGCGGGTGTGTGAAGCCTTCCCGAATACGTTTGCCGCCTCGGACAAGCGCCGCACCACCGGCAACCCGGTGCGCACCGAGCTGTTTATGGACATCGCGCGCCAGGCCCTGGCCGGGCGCAAGGCGCACCTGCTGATCCTGGGCGGAAGCCTGGGCGCAGAGCCGTTGAACAAATTGCTGCCGGAAGCGGTGGCGCAACTCCCTGAGGAATTGCGCCCGGAGATCTTCCACCAGGCCGGCAAGAACCACGATGAAGTCACCGCCACGCGTTACCGCGAAGCCGGTGTGGACGCCAATGTGCAGCCCTTCATCAAAGACATGGCCCAAGCCTATGGCTGGGCCGACCTGGTGGTCTGCCGCGCTGGCGCGCTGACTGTCAGTGAACTGGCCGCCGCCGGTCTGCCGTCCTTGCTGGTGCCTTTGCCCCATGCCATCGACGATCACCAGACTCGCAACGCCGAATATTTGGCCGGGGAGGGCGCTGCCTTCCTGCTGCCGCAAAGAACGACTGGCGCCGCCGATTTGGCCGCACGCCTGACCGAGGTTTTGATGCAACCGGAACGACTGAACAGCATGGCGAGCACCGCAAGCCGCCTGGCCAAACCTGACGCAACTCGCACCGTGGTCGATATCTGCCTGGAGGTGGCCCATGGTTGAGAATCAGAAAGCCATGCCACAACCCGAAATGCGCCGCATCCGTCGCATCCACTTCGTCGGCATCGGCGGCGTGGGCATGTGCGGTATTGCCGAAGTGCTGCTGAACCTGGGCTATCAGGTGTCCGGCTCGGACTTGAAAGAGTCGCCGGTGACCGACCGCCTGAAGACCTTCGGCGCACAGATCTTTATCGGCCACCGTGCCGAGAACGCCGCCGAGGCTGACGTGCTGGTGGTGTCCAGCGCCGTGAACACCTCCAACCCGGAAGTGGCCACCGCCCTTGAGCGTCGCATTCCGGTGGTGCCGCGCGCCGAAATGCTCGCCGAGCTGATGCGCTACCGTCACGGCATCGCCGTGGCCGGCACCCATGGCAAAACCACCACTACCAGCCTGATCGCCTCGGTGTTCGCCGCCGGTGGCCTGGACCCGACCTTCGTCATCGGTGGCCGCCTGAATGCAGCCGGCACCAATGCCCAGCTCGGCACCAGTCGCTACCTGATCGCCGAAGCCGATGAAAGCGATGCGAGCTTCCTGCACCTGCAACCGATGGTCGCCGTGGTCACCAACATCGACGAAGACCACATGGCCACCTACGACGGTGACTTCAACAAGTTGAAGAAGACCTTCGTCGAGTTCCTGCACAACCTGCCGTTCTACGGGTTGGCGGTGCTGTGCCTGGACGATCCGGTGGTTCGTGAAATCCTGCCGCAGGTCAAGCGCCCGACCGTGACCTACGGCTTCAGCGAAGACGCCGACGTGCGGGCGATCAACGTGCGCCAGGAAGGCATGCAGACCTACTTCACCGTGCTGCGTCCCGACCGCGAGCCGCTGGATGTCTCGGTCAACATGCCGGGCAACCACAACGTGCTCAATTCCCTGGCAACCATCTGCATCGCCTCCGATGAAGGCGTCAGCGATGAAGCCATCGTCGAAGGCCTGTCACGCTTTGCCGGCGTGGGGCGTCGCTTCCAGGTCTACGGCCAACTGCCGGTGGACGGCGGCGACGTGATGCTGGTGGACGACTACGGTCACCACCCCACCGAAGTGGCCGCCGTGATCAAGGCCGTGCGCGGTGGTTGGCCGGAGCGTCGCCTGGTGATGGTCTACCAGCCGCATCGCTACAGCCGCACCCGCGATCTGTACGACGATTTCGTCAATGTCTTGGCCGATGCCAACGTGCTGTTGTTGATGGAAGTCTATCCAGCCGGTGAAGAGCCGATTCCGGGTGCCGACAGCCGCAAGCTGTGCAACAGCATCCGCCAGCGTGGGCAGTTGGACCCGATCTACATCGAGCGTGGCGTGGACCTGGCACCGATCGTCAAGCCGCTGCTGCGTGCCGGCGACATCCTGCTGTGCCAGGGCGCCGGTGACATCGGTGGCCTTGCACCCAAGTTGCTCGCCAGTCCGCTGTTTGCCGCGCAGAAGGGGGTGTCGAAATGATCACCGACTACGCGTCTCTGTTCTCCACCATCACGCCTGCCGACTTCGGCCGTGTGGCTGTGTTGTTCGGCGGCAAGAGCGCCGAGCGCGAAGTGTCGCTCAAGTCCGGCAACGCGGTGCTTCAAGCGCTGCAGAGCGCCGGTGTGAATGCTTTTGGTATCGACGTCGGCGATGATTTTCTCGCGCGTCTGCAGGCCGAAAAAATCGACCGTGCCTTCATCATCCTGCACGGCCGTGGCGGTGAAGACGGCAGCATGCAAGGCCTGTTGGAATGCGCTGGCATTCCTTACACCGGCAGCGGGATCCTTGCGTCCGCACTGGCCATGGACAAGCTGCGCACCAAGCAGGTGTGGCACAGCCTGGGCATTCCAACGCCACGTCACAGTGTGCTGCGCAGCGAAGACGATTGTATTTCGGCGGCCAAGGAACTGGGCCTGCCTTTGATCGTCAAACCAGCCCATGAAGGCTCCAGTATCGGCATGGCCAAAGTGAACTCGGCCGCCGAATTGATCGACGCATGGAAAGCGGCCAGTACCTACGATTCGCAAGTGATGGTTGAACAGTGGATCCAGGGTCCCGAGTACACCATCGCCACCCTGCGTGGCCAGGTATTGCCGCCCATCGCATTGGGCACGCCCCACACCTTTTACGACTACGACGCCAAGTACGTGGCTTCCGATACCCAGTACCGGATCCCTTGCGGCCTTGACGCAGACAAAGAACAGCTATTGATGGACCTCACGGCCAAGGCCTGCGAGGCGCTGGGTATCGCCGGTTGGGCGCGGGCAGACGTGATGCAGGATGACCAGGGCAACTTCTGGTTCCTGGAAGTCAACACGGCGCCGGGCATGACCGACCACAGCCTGGTCCCCATGGCGGCCCGTGCCGCCGGTCTGGATTTTCAGCAGTTGGTGCTGGCGATTCTTGCCGAAAGTATTGAGCCAAGAGGCTAAGACATGAAAGGCGCATCGCTTCGTCATCAGCCCTCCCAAGCACCGAGCCGCAAGCCGGTGCCACGGGGTGCCAGCCGCATGGTGGCTAAAGAGCCGATGTCGGCGCGCCTGCCGAAAGCCAATTTTGGTTTCCTCAAGGCGCTGTTCTGGCCGGTGCTGCTGGTGGTGTTGGGCTTTGGCACTTATGAAGGTGCGCAGCGGCTGTTGCCGTATGCCGACCGGCCGATCACCAAAATCAGTGTGCAGGGTGACTTGAGCTACATCAGCCAGCAGGCGGTACAGCAGCGCATCGGCCCTTACCTGGCGGCGAGCTTTTTCACCATCGACCTGGCCGGGATGCGCTCGGAGCTGGAACAGATGCCGTGGATCGCTCACGCCGAGGTGCGCCGTGTATGGCCGGACCAGGTGACTATCCGCCTGGAAGAGCAACTGCCGGTAGCGCGTTGGGGTAACGAGGCGCTGTTGAACAACCAGGGCCAGGCGTTCACCCCGCGTGAGCTGGCCAACTATGAGCACCTGCCGCAGCTGTTCGGGCCGCAGCGGGCGCAGCAGCAAGTGATGCAGCAGTACCAGGCCTTGAGCCAGATGCTGCGGCCGCTGGGCTTCTCCATTGCACGCCTGGAACTGCGTGAGCGGGGCAGCTGGTTTTTGACGACCGGGGCAG
This sequence comes from Pseudomonas poae RE*1-1-14, assembly GCF_000336465.1. NCBI lineage: Bacteria > Pseudomonadati > Pseudomonadota > Gammaproteobacteria > Pseudomonadales > Pseudomonadaceae > Pseudomonas > Pseudomonas poae. The sequence continues at coordinate 316,411 of NC_020209.1, forward strand.
GCAGTTCCGGCCCGGGTATCGAGTTGTTGCTGGGACGCGACCGCTTGGTGGAGAAGATGCGCCGTTTCATTGCCATCTACGACAAGACCTTGAAAGAACAGATTACGAACATTGCGAGCGTCGACCTGCGTTACGCCAACGGCCTGGCCGTCGGCTGGCGTGAACCGGCTGCGCCGACGACAGACAAACCCGCTGTCGCGAAGAATTAAGAAGAGGCAGGACCCATGGCAAACGTGCAAAGCGGCAAAATGATCGTCGGTCTCGATATCGGCACCTCCAAGGTGGTGGCGCTGGTCGGCGAGGTCGGGGAAGACGGCGTGATCGAGATCGTCGGTATTGGCACGCATCCGTCCCGGGGCCTGAAGAAGGGCGTGGTGGTGAACATCGAGTCCACTGTGCAGTCGATCCAGCGCGCCATCGAAGAAGCGCAGCTGATGGCCGGTTGCCGAATTCACTCGGCGTTCGTCGGCGTGGCCGGCAACCATATCCGCAGCCTGAACTCCCACGGCATCGTGGCGATCCGCGACCGTGAAGTCAGCTCGGCGGACCTTGAGCGCGTACTCGACGCCGCCCAGGCCGTGGCAATTCCGGCGGACCAGCGCGTGCTGCACACCCTGCCGCAGGACTACGTGATCGATAACCAGGAAGGCGTGCGTGAGCCTCTGGGCATGTCGGGCGTGCGTCTGGAAGCCAAGGTTCACGTGGTGACCTGCGCCGTCAACGCTGCACAGAACATTGAAAAATGCGTGCGCCGCTGCGGCCTGGAAATCGACGACATCATTCTGGAGCAACTGGCGTCGGCGTATTCGGTACTCACCGACGACGAGAAAGAACTGGGCGTGTGCCTGGTCGATATCGGCGGCGGCACTACAGACATTGCGATCTTCACCGAGGGTGCGATTCGTCACACCGCCGTGATCCCGATTGCGGGCGATCAGGTCACCAACGACATCGCCATGGCGCTGCGTACACCGACCCAGTACGCCGAAGAAATCAAGATTCGCTACGCCTGTGCCCTGGCCAAGCTGGCCGGTGCCGGCGAGACCATCAAGGTGCCGAGCGTGGGCGACCGTCCACCGCGCGAGTTGTCGCGCCAGGCCTTGGCCGAAGTGGTCGAGCCGCGCTACGACGAGCTGTTCACCCTGATCCAGGCTGAACTGCGTCGCAGCGGCTACGAAGATCTGATCCCGGCCGGCATCGTGCTGACCGGTGGCACCTCGAAGATGGAAGGCGCGGTCGAACTGGCCGAGGAGATCTTCCACATGCCAGTGCGCTTGGGCTTGCCCCATGGCGTCAAAGGCCTCGGCGATGTCGTGCGCAACCCGATTTATTCCACCGGTGTGGGTTTGCTGTTGTACGGGCTGCAAAAGCAGACCGACGGCATCTCCATGTCGGGCCCGAGTATTCGCGACAGCTACCGCAGCGACGACGAAGCGAAAGCGCCGTTGTTCGAGCGGTTGCAGGCGTGGGTCAAAGGCAATTTCTAAAGACTTACCGTGACACCGCAACACCCGTAACAAGCAGTAGGCGAAAAAACTAGAGAAAATGAAAGGAGAGGGAACATGTTCGAACTCGTAGACAACATCCCCGCTAGCCCGGTTATCAAAGTAATCGGTGTCGGCGGTGGCGGCGGCAACGCTGTCAACCATATGGTCAAGAGCAACATTGAAGGCGTTGAATTCATCTGCGCCAACACGGATGCCCAGGCGCTGAAAAGCATCGGCGCGCGGACCATCCTGCAATTGGGCACAGCCGTGACCAAGGGCCTCGGCGCTGGCGCCAACCCGGAAGTCGGCCGTCAAGCTGCGCTGGAAGACCGCGAGCGTATTGCTGAAGTGCTGCAAGGCACCAACATGGTGTTCATCACCACCGGCATGGGCGGCGGTACCGGTACCGGTGCAGCGCCGATCATTGCCGAAGTGGCCAAGGAAATGGGGATTCTGACCGTTGCCGTGGTAACGCGTCCGTTCCCGTTCGAAGGCCGCAAGCGTATGCAGATCGCCGACGAAGGTATCCGTCTGCTGTCTGAAAGCGTCGACTCGTTGATCACCATTCCCAACGAGAAGCTGCTGACCATCCTGGGCAAGGACGCAAGCCTGCTGTCCGCGTTCGCCAAGGCTGACGATGTACTGGCCGGTGCCGTGCGCGGTATCTCCGACATCATCAAGCGCCCAGGCATGATCAACGTCGACTTTGCCGACGTGCGTACCGTGATGAGCGAAATGGGCATGGCGATGATGGGTACTGGCTGCGCCAGCGGTCCGAACCGTGCGCGTGAAGCGACCGAAGCGGCCATCCGCAACCCGTTGCTCGAAGACGTGAACCTGCAAGGCGCACGCGGCATTCTGGTGAACATCACTGCCGGCCCTGACCTGTCCCTGGGTGAGTACTCCGACGTGGGTAGCATCATCGAAGCCTTCGCGTCCGAGCACGCGATGGTCAAAGTCGGTACCGTTATCGATCCAGACATGCGCGACGAATTGCACGTGACTGTGGTTGCTACCGGCCTGGGTGCCAAAATCGAGAAGCCTGTGAAGGTCATCGACAACACCCTGCACAACAGCCAGGCGAGCCAGTCGGCTGCCGCTCCAGCGCCTGCGCGCCAGGAACTGCCGTCGGTGAACTACCGTGACCTGGATCGTCCGACCGTGATGCGCAACCAGGCTCAGGCCGGTGCTGCTGCGTCCCGTAGCCCGAATCCGCAAGATGACCTGGATTACCTGGACATCCCGGCATTCCTGCGTCGTCAGGCCGATTAATGGAATGTATCAGGGCTATGAAGGTGATTGGTGTTCAGCAAAGGTCTGGTCTGCTATTATCGCCAGCCTTTGTTGATACCAGTTCGCAATTTGCGCTGAAGCGGTCCAAGCCATGATTAAACAACGCACTCTGAAGAATATTATTCGTGCCACAGGTGTAGGTCTGCACTCCGGGGAAAAGGTCTACCTGACCCTCAAGCCTGCACCTGTCGACACCGGCATCGTGTTTGTGCGTGCCGACCTGGACCCTGTCGTGCAGATACCTGCGCGCGCGGAAAACGTTGGCGAAACAACCATGTCGACCACGTTGGTCAACGGTGACGTCAAGGTGGACACGGTGGAGCACTTGCTCTCGGCCATGGCCGGTCTGGGCATCGATAACGCCTACGTCGAGCTCTCCGCGTCCGAAGTCCCGATCATGGATGGCAGCGCTGGACCTTTCGTATTCCTGATTCAATCTGCCGGCCTGGAAGAACAGGACGCAGCCAAGAAGTTCATTCGCATTCTGCGGGAAGTGACAGTAGAAGACGGCGACAAGCGCGCCACCTTCGTCCCGTTCGAAGGCTTTAAAGTGAGCTTTGAGATCGATTTCGATCACCCGGTATTCCGTGACCGCACCCAAAGTGCAAGCGTGGATTTTTCCAGCACTTCGTTCGTAAAAGAAGTCAGCCGCGCCCGTACCTTTGGTTTCATGAGTGACATCGAGTACCTGCGCAAGCACAACCTCGCACTCGGCGGCAGCGTTGAAAACGCCATCGTGGTCGACGCGGATGGTGTACTGAACGAAGACGGCCTTCGCTACGAAGACGAATTCGTGAAGCACAAGATCCTCGATGCAATCGGTGACCTCTACCTGCTGGGCAATAGCCTGATAGGCGAGTTCAAAGGCTTCAAGTCGGGCCATGCCCTTAACAACCAGCTGCTGCGCAAGTTGATTGAGCAGACAGACGCTTGGGAAGTCGTGACCTTCGAAGATGCCAGCACCGCACCGATCTCTTACATGCGTCCCGTTGCGGCGGTGTAAGTAACAACTCTCTTTCTTTAGTTTTTAAAGGCTACCTTCGGGTAGCCTTTTTTTTGCCAAAAATTCGGCGCAAATGACATGTGTTGTAACGGGCGACGTTTGTGTCGTGGGAACTGATGCTTCCAGGTACACCACAAGCTAGAGGTAAGCTCGTCGAGTTTCCAATATGCGAGTAGGGAGCAAGTTCGAACGGAGTATGAATATTGGATAAGGTTTATGTAGAACTAACTATTTGATTACTCTCAAGAGATTTTGCTATGAATGGCGTATCTGCAGCTCAAACTTATCGTTCCGTTGATATTCAGCCACCAAGCCAGAGTGGCATGGAAAAGCAGCAACAAGAACCCAATAGCGTCCAAAGGCCGCGCGCTTTGACTGCCGCCTATACCGCCAATGTGTTGGGCGGTCAGGCCTCATTTCAGCCAATCCCCACGCTTGCGTTTCGCCCGAAGACTTATCTCACGCTCAGTGCGACAGCCAATCTCATTCCTGGTCTTGTCAGCGCAGGCGCCAGCAAGACTATACGATTCGATCCGTTGATCAGGGTTAGCCCGACGGACACTGGCGGCGTCACTGTGGGTTTCACCCCACGGCTGGAAGTTGAATTAAGCGGCGCAGTTCGCGCAGGCCTGACGAATATCTTCAATACTGGCCTGGGCGTGAATGGGGGGCTGGGTGGTGCACAGAAGTTTACCTTTGGTGCGCCGCAATTCAGCGCCAATCTCGAACCCAATGGCGTATTCAACGCCCATGCTGATTTAAATCCCACGCTTGGCAGTGAGCAAACAGTAAGCGCGAATATTGGCGCGGGATTTGGTGTGGGAGCCATCAGCGTCGGTGCGAATCAAAGTTTTTCCCATAGTCTTGGCCAGCAGATAAAAGTGGGCGGGCCTGGTGTCCAGTTTCAGTTGAGTTCCACCGGTCAGCCGAAGATATCCACCAACTGGGATAGAACGGTATCGATCTCGAACAGTTATACCTTTTCGCCCAAGGCCAATTTGAATGGGCAAATCAGTGCCGGTCAGGTAGATGCCCGTGCGAGTTTGGGAGCGGGGCCATCATTTACCATAGAACACAACGTTATCTTCAACACCGACCCTGCAAGGAAAGCGCCTCCAAGGCATGAGTTTTCAGCCAGATCAGGCGTAAGTGTCGATGGCTCTTTCGGTTTCAGGGTGAGCCTGCTTCCCAGTGGATCACCTTTGAATATATCGGCTGAGGTCGGCTTCAATCCGGGCGTGTCCGTGTCCGGTGGTGGGCGCTACACCCTCTAATGGTTGAAACAGCCGTGTCAGTGAAAGGGAGCACACCCTCCCTTCGCTGACATTTGTTGAAACTACCTACGCCGTACTTGTAGGAACTGTTACTTCGCTCTGTCCCACAAAGTCAGCGTGAAGCCGTTGAATGACGATATTCGCATCGATGAAGCCAAGTTCGAATGGTTTATTCGTCAATTCATGAAGCGCTGCACGAAACTTATAAAGCGAGTGTATTAGCTATGAGCCAGATTTCTGCAAATCCGCTGTATCGTTCGCCCACCCCACCACCGCAAAACAACGATGAGGTGAATAAACGACAGCCTCCGCGCGCCCTCACTGCCCCCTATACCGCCAAAGTGTTCGGCGGTGAGGCCAAGTTTCAACCGATTCCCACTGTCACCTTCACGCCCGCTACGCATGCCACGATTGCGGCCAGAATCACGCCGCTGCCTGGCGGTCCGAGTGTGGGTGCAAGCGCGACCGCGCGGTTCCTGCCCGATATCGTCTTGCGTCCTAACGACGCCGGCGGCCTCAATGTCAGCGTGACGCCAAAGATGCAGCTCCAACTGAACGCCGATTTGACGGCGGGTATTCCCAATATCCTGGGGACCGGCATTGGTGTCAGGGGCGGTGGCAGTGCGTCCAAGTGGTTTACGTTCAATGCTCCAGAGGCCCGCTTCAATCTGAATCCGGACCTTTCATTCAATGCAAGCGCCCATCTCAATCCTGCCCTGACGACCACTCAGCGTATTGGCTTGAATGGTGGATTGCAGGGCCGTGTTTCATCTTCGGGATTGGGGGCCGGTGCTGGGGTGGATCAGGCTTTTACGCATCAGACGCAGCAAGAGTTCAAACTCGGCGGCCCCGGCGTCAAGTTCGAAATGATTCCTGGCTCAAAGCCGACGATAACGCAGAACGTCGATAAAACGGTGTCCATCTCAAACAGTTACAGCTTCCTGCCGCGCACATCCGTGAATGCGAATGCCCAGGCCGGTCCGCTTACTGTCAGTGCCGGTGCCGGTGTCTTACCGGGTGTCACGGTCAAGTACAAAGTGACATTGAGCACTGACCTCGCAAGCAAGACGCCACCCAAGACCGAAGTGTCCGTGTCGTCTGGCGTTCGGTTGGACGGGTCCTTCGCTATCGGCGTGTCGCTGTTGCCTCGCGACTGGCCTGTCAGTCTCAGCGCATCCGTGGGGGCTCAGCCCTATGTCAGGGTCTCGGCGGACGCTAGCTATACGGTTTGAACGCTGACGCCCAAACCACGCCTGTCTTTATGGGCAGGCGTTTCTCAACCCAGGGTTGCGGCATCCACAATCCGGTTGCGACCCGTGTGCTTGGCTTCATACAGCGCCTGGTCCGCACTGAGCAATAACGCCTCCAGGGAGGTTCGACTGCGCTTGTTCCAGGTGCTCAAGCCGATGCTCACGGTGATGGGGCGACCATCTTCGGCCACCCTCGGCAAATGCTCCACACCACTGCGGATGTGCTCGGCAATCACCCAGGCGCCGTTGGCGTCGGTATGCGGCAGCACCACTGCAAACTCTTCCCCGCCATAGCGCGCCGCCAGGTCAGCGGGGCGGCGTATGTTGCTGCCGATCACCTGAGCCACGTTGCGCAGTGCCTCATCGCCGCCGTTATGGCCATGCCGGTCGTTGAAGGCCTTGAAGTGGTCCACATCAATCATCAGCAGCGTGAGCGACTCGGTGGAGCGCTGTGCGCGGTCCCATTCCAGGCGCAGGCGCTCATCGAGGATGCGGCGGTTGGGCAGGCCGGTCAGTGCATCGGTGGCGGCCAGTTCCGACAGCACGCGCTCGGCGCGATGACGACGGCGCAGTTCGCGGCGCAGCATCCAGCTCAGCCACAGCACGCCAATGCACAATATGCCGGTGGCCCCGCCGGTCAGCAGCGCGGCGCGGTGCCATTGGGCGAAGACATCCTCTCTGGACAGCGCCACCACGACAATCAGCGGCAGTGCACCGACGTTGGTGAAGGTATACAGACGCTCCTTGCCGCTGATGGCGGAAATCGCCTGAAAACTGCCCATGCCCTCACGCAGCATTCGCTTGAAGTTGGGCCGGTCGCTCAGGTCCTTGTCGATCATTTCGCGCTCCAGCAGCGGCTGCTGGGCCAAAAGGATGCCTTTGCTGCTCAACAGGTTGATGCTGCTGCCGTTGCCGATGGTCAGGCTGCTGAATAGCTGGTCGAAGTACGCCAGGCGCATGGTCGCTACCGCGACGCCGGCGAACTCACCGTTGGGCCCCGACACACGCCGGCTGAATGCCATGCGCCAGACCTGCTCGCAGTTGCAGTGAATCCTGAAGGGCCGGCTGATGAACAGCCCGGCCTGTGCGTTATTGGCGTGCACCTGGAAATAATCACGGTTGGCGAAATTACGCGGCGTGGGTTTGAGGGCCGAAGAGTCCGCAATCACGTCGCCCTTGGCGTCCAGCAGCAGGACTTCGCCCTTGTAGGGCGCGGCGGTGGACAGATCAAACTGCAGCCGATGGCGAATATCCGCAGCCACCCCGGACAAGTTTTCACGTTGCCCGGTCTCGATCAGCTCGGTGAGTGCCAGGTCGTACAGCTCGACGTTGCGCAACACATCGGCATTGATCAACTGGGCAATGTTGGTGGTCGAGCGCGTGGCTGCCAGCAGCGTGCTGGCGTGCTCACGGATCAACAGCGCCGTGACGATGATCAAAATCAGTGCGACGGTGAGACCGCTGCCCAGCATCAGCAACAGTTCCGGGTGGGCAGGCGGGGTGCGACCAGAGCGTTTATTCATCGGGCAGACTTCAGCAGCGCAGATGCTGGCAGTTTAGTTCTACCCGATGAAAAGTGAATGCCCTGCTAAAAAGAAAGATTTGGCGCGTCAGAACACTTCGAATGGATAGTCGAGGATCATGCGGTACTCGTCCACGTCCCGATCCACCGCCGAGTAGCCGTTGCTGCCTCGGTGGGTCGCCCATTGCAGACGCACGGCGAGGTCCTTGGCCTTGCCGCTCTGCACCACATACTTCAAGTCGATATCGCGTTCCCAGTGCCTGGCGTCCTTGCCGTCGGCGCTGTACCACGCGCTGTAGCCACGGCTCTGCGGGTCGACTTTGGTCAGGTCAGTCTGGCCGCTGATGTAGGACACGGCCGAGGTCAGGCCGGGCAGGCCCAGGCCGCCGAAGTTATAGGCGTACTTGAGTTTCCATGAGCGTTCGTTGGGCCCGTTGAAGTCCGAGTATTGCTGGGAATTGTCGAGGAAGACGCTGTCGCCCTGGGCAATGTAGTCAAACGGGGTGTTGCCGTTGACCCGCTGGTACGCGGCAGTGACGCTGTGATGGCCGGCCGCCACGGTGAAGTGCAGGCTGTAGGTGTTGTTGTCGATAGCCCCCAGCAGCGACTGCCCTGTGTCCTGGGTGTGGTAGTAGTGCAGGCCGGGATTGAGACTGATCATCTCGTTCACCACATAGGTGTAGTCCAGGTCGTAGTAGTACTGCTGCCACACGTCCTTGAGTTCGGAGGCGTAGAGGTTGCTGGTCACGCTGGGAATGGCGCTGAACGAGACACCGGCCCAGTTCAGGTGCTGGCTGTCGGTATTGAGTGGGAGTGCGCCGTAACTGGTGCCGATGCGCCGGTGACCACTCTGGTTGTAGAGCTTGGTGAAACTGGCCTGGCCGCCTTCGAACAGCCAGCCGTCGATGCTGTGGTTGGTCAGGCTGATGCCACGGAAAGTCTGGGGCAGCATGCGGGTCATGCCGCCGGCGATCACCGGGTTGTTGAGGAACAGGTCGCCGGCTTTAAGCTCGGTGTCGAACGCGCGCATCTTCAGGGTGCCGCCAGCGGTCGAGAACGCACCGGGCGCCTTGCCGTTGCCGCCGCCGTAGGGAAGGATGCTGGAGCCGTCAGTGCCGCCACCGCCGTCGAGCTTGAGGCCGAGCATGGCGTGGGCGTCCAGGCCAAAACCCACGGGGCCCTGGGTGTAGCCCGATTCGAACGTGCCGAGAAAGCCCTGGCCCCACTCCTTGCTGTCATCGGTGTGAATGTCGCGACGGTCGCGGTTCATGTAGTAGTTGCGTGCATTGAGCTTGAGGCTGGAGCCTTCGACGAAACCGTCGGTGGGAGGGGTGTCGGCTGCGTGGGCGAGGGGGCTGATCGTTGCTGCAATGGCGAGGAATAACGGGGTGAGCGAGGTCTGCACCGGTGGCTCCTTTATGGATGGCAAAAAAAAGCCGCTGATGATCGGCGGCTTTGAGAATCGAAGAGTGTAACAAGATAATGACTGTTGCCAAAACCGCAACAGTTGTCAGCGCGGCAGGATAATGCCGAAGGTATTCGCGCCACCCTCGCTGCGTACGAACACATCGCCGGCATGCATCAACGCAATCGCCTTGACGATGGCCAGTCCCAGTCCGTGATTGGCCCCGCTGTTGCTGCGCGACGCGTCCACCCGATAGAAGCGCTCGAACAACCGCGGCAGGTGCTCGGCGGCAATCGCCTCGCCGGGGTTGGTCACAGCAATCGCCACTTGCTGCTGTTGCACCTCGATAGTCACCTCGATGATCTGCCCCGGCGCGGTGTGTTGCACCGCATTACTCAGCAGGTTGATCAGTGCACGGCGCAGGTGGGCTTTTTCGATCTGCACCTGGGCGTCGCCCTGTACCCGCACCTGGACCTGGGCGTCTTCGAGGATGAAGTCCAGGTAGTCGAGCGTGGTCGCCACTTCATCGGCCAGGGAGCTTTCGATCAGCTTGGTGGCCTTGCTGCCCTGATCGGCGCTGGCCAGGAACAGCATGTCGTTGATGATCGAGCGCAGGCGCTCGAGTTCTTCCAGGTTCGATTGCAGCACCTCGAAGTAATGCTCGGCCGAGCGCCCGCGTGTGAGGGCCACCTGGGTCTGACCGATCAGGTTGGTCAGCGGCGAGCGCAGTTCGTGGGCCACATCGGCATTGAACGATTCCAGGCGTGAATAGGCCTGTTCGACGCGGTCGAGGGTGGCGTTGAACGAGTTGACGAACTGACTCAGTTCCGGCGGCAACGGCGACAGTTGCAGGCGCCCGGAGAGCTTGGGCGGCGCCAGCTTGCGCGCTTCGCCGGAGAGTCTTTCCAGCGGTTTGAGGCCGATGCGCGCCACCCAGAATCCCAGCAGCGAGGCCAGCACCACGCCGACCAGCGCAAGACTGACCAGGGCCACCAGCAGGTGATGCTGGGTGGCGCGGAAGTTCTCGGTATCGATGGCAATCATGAAACGCAGGGGCGGGCGCTGATCCTTGGCCGCGAACTGGCTCACCAGCACCTTGAACGGATAGGCATGGTCAGGCAGGCGCAAATCGCGTTTACCGACCGGGCCCTGGGCGAATGCGCGAATCTGCGCGTCCGGATCGCCGTACTCGTAGTTGGGGTCGCTGCTGACCACCCAGAAGCGGATGCGCTTGTCTTCCTCTCCCAGCAGCTTGAGCTTGGCGCGGATTTTCACCCAATGCTCCGGCGTACCGAAACGATTGACCGACGACTCCAGCACGCTGTAACGCGCATCCAGCTCCGCCCCCGGCAACAGGCCCAGGCCGCGATCCACCTGCTGGTACAGCACGCCGCCGATCAACAGGAAGATCAGCGCCGCCACCAGGGTGAACAGTCCGCTCAGACGCACGGCAATCGAGTCAACCGACACTGCGATTCTCCAACACGTACCCCATACCGCGAATGGTGTGCAGCAGCTTGTGTTCGAACGGCCCGTCGAGCTTGGCGCGCAGACGTTTGATCGCCACTTCGACCACGTTGGCGTCGCTGTCGAAATTGATGTCCCAGACCATCTCGGCAATCGCCGTCTTGGAGAGGATTTCGCCCTGGCGGCGGGCCAATACGCTGAGCAGCGAAAACTCCTTGGCGGTAAGGTCCAGGCGCACGCCATTGCGGCTGGCCTTGCGGCTGATCAGGTCGATCCACAGGTCGGCGACCGTCACCTGTACCGGCTCGTGACCACCGCTGCGCCGGGTCAGCGCCTGCAGGCGTGCAACCAGCTCTAGAAATGAAAACGGCTTGCCCAGGTAATCATCGGCGCCTTCGCGCAGGCCGCGAATGCGGTCTTCCACGCGTTCGCGGGCAGTGAGCATGATGACCGGCGTCTGCTTGCGCGCGCGCAACGCCCGCAGCACGCCGAAGCCGTCGAGGCCGGGCAGCATCACATCGAGCACGATCACCGCGTAGTCGTTCTCCAGCGCCAGGTGTAACCCCTCGACGCCCTCGCGCGCCACGTCGACGGTGTAGCCTTGCTCGGTGAGGCCGCGATGCAGGTAGTCTGCGGTTTTTTCTTCATCTTCGATAATCAGGACGCGCATGGCACCGCCTCAGCGTGTGGTCGCCAGCTCGGCAGCTGGTTTGGGCCGGTGGAAAAACCTTTCGAGGTACAAGTATATGACCGGCGTGGTGAACAGCGTCAGTGCCTGGCTCACCAGCAACCCGCCGACCACCGCGATACCCAGTGGCTGGCGCAACTCGGCGCCAGGGCCGGCGCCCAGCATCAACGGCACGGCGCCGAGCAGGGCGGCGAGGGTGGTCATGATGATCGGCCGGAACCGCGTGACACAGGCCTCGTAAATGGCATCGTGCGGCGCCATGCCGCGCACGCGCTGCGCCTCCAGGGCGAAATCGATCATCAGGATGCCATTCTTCTTGACGATGCCGATCAGCAACACCAGGCCTATCAGCGCCATGATCGAAAAGTCCTGGCCCATCAACGTCAGCATGATCAGCGCCCCCAGCCCGGCTGACGGCAGGGTGGAAATAATCGTCAGTGGGTGCACGAAGCTTTCGTACAACACCCCCAGGATGATGTAGACCGCCACCAGCGCCGCGAGGATCAGCCACGGCTGGCTGGCGAGCGAACTCTGGAAGGCCTGGGCCGCGCCCTGGAAGTTGCCGATGATCGTGGTCGGCATGCCGATTTCATTCTTGGCCTGCTCGAGCATGATTACCGCGTCGCCCAGGGCCACGCCGGGCGCCAGGTTGAACGACAAGTTGGCGGCCGGGAACATGCCGTCATGGCTGATCGACAACGGCCCGACGGTGGGCGCGTCGACGCTGGCCAGCGCCGACAGCGGCACCATCTCGTTGGTCAGCGGCGAGCGCAGGTAAAAATAGTGCAGGCTCTCGGCCTTGCCGCGTTGCCGGGTGTCCAGCTCGAGCACCACCTGGTACTGGTTGGTCTCGGTCTGGAACTCGTTGATCTGGCGCTGGCCGAACGCGTCGTACAGCGCCTGATCGACATCGGTGGCGGTGAGCCCGAAGCGCGCGGCGGCCTGGCGGTCGATGCTGATGTGAGTGATGCTGCCGCCCAGTTGCAGGTCGTTGGACAGGTCGCGAAACGCCGGGTTGCCGCGCAGTTTTTCGGTGAGGCGCTGGGTCCAGGTATTCAGCGTCGCACCGTCGTTGCTCTTGAGCACGTATTGGTACTGCGCGCGGCTGGGGCCGGAGCTGAGGTTGATGTCCTGCCCGGCGCGCAGGTACAGGACGATGCCCGGCACCTTCGCCAGTTTCGGACGGATACGGTCGATGAACTGGCTGGCGGACACATCGCGCTCGCCCCGGTCTTTCAAGGCGATCCAAAAGCGGCCGTTGGCGATGGTCTGGTTACTGCCGGTGACGCCCACCGAATGGGAAAACGCCAGCACCGCCGGGTCGTCCTTGACGATCTCGGCCAGGGCCTTGTGCTTGGCGACCATGTCCGGGTACGACACGTCGGCCGCTGCTTCGCTGGTGCCGAGCACAAAGCCGGTGTCCTGCACCGGGAAAAAGCCCTTGGGGATAAACACGTAGCCGACCACGGCCAGCGCCAGCGTCACCAGAAAGAGTGCCGCTATGCTGCGCTGATGGGCCAGCGCGCGGCGCAGATTGCGTGCGTAACCGGCCAGCAGGCGTTCGCTGAAGCCGGGTTTGTCGTGGGCCGCGTGCGTGGGCGCGCGCATGAACAGCGCGGCGAGGGTGGGCGCCAGGGTCAGCGAGACCACCACCGAAATCAGGATGGTCGAGGTCGCCGTCAGCGCGAACTCCTTGAACAGCCGTCCGACCACGCCGCCCATGAACAACAGCGGAATAAACGCCGCCACCAGCGAAAAGCTGATGGAAACCACGGTAAACCCGATCTCGCCGGCGCCCTTGATCGCCGCTTCGCGCTGGCCCAGCCCGGCTTCGAGGTGACGGTGGATGTTTTCCACCACCACAATCGCATCGTCCACCACAAAGCCCACGGCGATCACGATTGCCACCAGCGTGAGGTTGTTCAGGCTGAACCCCATCAGGTACATCAGCGCGAAGCTGGCGATCAGCGACACCCCCAGCACGCTGGACACAATCAGTGTGGCCGACAGCTGGCGCAGGAACAGTGCCATCACCGCCACCACCAGCAGGATGGCGATCAGCAGGGTCACTTCCACTTCGTGCAGCGAGGCGCGAATGGTCCTGGTGCGGTCGGTCAACACGCTGACCTGCACCGACGCCGGCAACATCGCCTCCAGACGCGGCAGCTCGGCCTGGATGCGGTCCACGGTGTCCACGATGTTGGCGCCGGGCTGGCGTGAGATCACCAGGTTGACGCCGGGCGTATCGCCGGACCAAGCCTGCACGTAGGCGTTTTCCGAGCCGTTGACCACTTTGGCGATGTCACGCAGTTGAACCGGTGCGCCGTTTTTGTAGGACACAATCAGCTGGGCGTAGTCCTCGGGTTGAAACAGCTGGTCGTTGGTCGACAGGGTCGACACGCTGTCCTTGCCGTAGATTGCGCCCTTGGCCAGGTTAAGGCTCGATTGCTGGATGGCCAGGCGCACGTCGGCCAGGGTCAGTCCGATGGCGGCGAGTTTGTCCGGCGAGGCCTGCACGCGAATCGCCGGGCGTTGCTGGCCGGTGATGTTGATCTGGCCGACTCCGTCGATCTGGCTGATCTGCCGCGCCAGCAGGGTTTCCACGTAGTCGCTCAGTTCGGTGCCGGGCATGCTGGCGGAGCTGACGCTGAGAATCAGCACCGGGCTGTCGGCCGGATTGACCTTTTTCCAGGTCGGCAGGTTGGGCATGTCGCGGGGCAGCTTGCCGGCTGCGGTATTGATCGCCGCCTGCACTTCCTGGGCAGCGGTGTCGATGCTCTTGCTCAGGGTGAACTGCAAGGTCAGCAGGCTTGAGCCCAATGCGCTGCTGGAGGTCATCTGGGTCATGCCGGGGATGGCGCTGAACTGCACCTCCAATGGCGTCGCCACCGATGAGGCCATGGTGTCGGGGCTGGCGCCGGGCAGTTGGGCAGTGACCTGGATCGTCGGAAATTCCGCCTCCGGCAGTGGGGCGATGGCCAGGCGCGGGAAGGCAATGATCCCGAGCAGCACCAGGGCGAAGGTCAGCAGCAGGGTGGCGACCGGGTGGTCGACGCAACAGGCCGAAGGCGACTTCATGGCTGCACCTTGGCATCGACGGTCTGGATCACCTGCGGCGGTTCCTTGAGTACGTCCACCTGGGCACCGGCCTTGAGCCGCGATTGGCCGTCGCTCACCAGCACGTCGCCGGCCTGCACGCCCTGAATGATAGTGAGGTCGCTGTCTTGATAGGTGACTTGCACGGGCACCACTTCAACCTTGCCCGCGTTGACCCGGTACACGAAATGCGTGTCCAGCCCGCGTTGCACCACGGTGGGCGGCACCACCAGGGCATTTTTGTCGAGGGCGGTCTGGATCTTGATGGTCACCAGTTGACCCGGCCACAGGCGTTGTGCAGCGTTGTCGAACTCGGCCTTGGCGCGCAGGGTGCCGGTGGTGGAGCTGATCTGGTTGTCGATCAGGCTCAAGTGGCCCGCGCCGAGCAGGTCACCGGTCTGGCCGTCGGTGTCGGCACCGAGATACGCGTCGACACTGGCTTTGTCGGGGGCTGCGATCAGGCCCTGCAGGGTTGGCAGCATCTGTTGCGGCAGGGAAAACTCGACGGCAATCGGGTCAATCTGGGTGACCGAGAACAACCCCTGGGTGTCGCTTGTGCGCAGGAAGTTGCCTTCGTCGACGCTACGAATCCCTACGCGACCGCTGACCGGTGAACGAATTTGCGTGTACGAAAGCTGCACCTGAGCCGCATCAATCGCGGCCTGGTTGCCCTGTGCGGTGGCCTTGAGCTGGTTGACCAGGGCCTGTTGCTGGTCATAGGTCTGCTTCGATACGCCGTTATCGATGCTCAGCTCCTTGTAACGTTTGAGGTTGATCAACGCCACTTGCAACTGGGCCTGGTTCTCGCCCAATTGCGCCCTGGCCTGGGCGAGGCTGGCGCGGATCGAGCGGTCGTCGAGGGTGGCGAGCAGGTCGCCGGCCTTGACCCGTTGGCCTTCCTTGACCAGTAATTGGGTGAGAATGCCGTCCACCTGGGGGCGAATGACCACGCTGTGCAACGACAGCACTGTGCCAATGCCGCTGACAAAGCGCGGGACGTCCTGCTGCGCCACGCTCACCACTCGCACCGGTATGGCGCTCGGCGCGGCCAGCCGGGTTTTGGCCGGGCGGGTCAAGGCCCAGGCGGTAACGGCCAGCACCACGAGGACGCCAACGATAAGAGCGGTTTTGCGTTGAATGAGCATGGGCGAGCGCCAGAAGCGCAGTTGCGGGCGCGGCGCCGCAAGCTGCAAGTGGATAGTTATAGTGAGCGTTATAGCGGTGGCATCCGGTCAGCAGCGTGACGTCAAACTGATAGCCGTGACAGCTGGCGCTTGCAACTTGCCGCTTGAAGCTTACCGCTCGCCCCTCCGGCCCCGCTATACTCGCGCCCTCACACCCATCGCAGCGCCGGAGCTTTCATGACTTCCCCGACACAACCCCCTGTTGAGGCGACTGATCTCGCCGATCCGGCCAGCGCTGACGGCGTTGAAAAAACCGAGATTGCGGCGTTCAAATTCCCGTTCAAACCGGGTGAACTGGCTGGCGCGAAGCAAACTGCCCAGCCCTGGTACAAGAACGGAGCCAGGAACGGTCACACCAAGTCGCCGGGCATGGCGCCGCCGGGTACGCGTCGGTCAATGGGCAAACGTTGAGAGTATTCAGTTGAGTGCTGTATCGGCCTTTGCCTACAAAGCTGGCTGATATTTCCGCTTGTAGGTCTACGTCCGTTTCTTGAAAGCTTGCACGGCATTCGCCCACGGCCCCCTCTGAAAGGGTCCGTCGGCCATGTCGATTTTTCTGGAAAAGGACGTTCCCGTGGCCCAGATACGCGTCTGCGTAGTGTTTGCCTTAGCGCTGTCGACTGGTATTTTTCCCTTCGCCCTGGCGGATGACTCGCCACGAAACGAAATCCGTTTTGCCGTCGTCGCACAATTTCCACCTTTCCAAAGCCGCAATCAGCAGGACCAGTTGGTCGGGCTGCATATTGAACTGGGTAGGGCCTTGTGCCAGCAGCTCAATGTGCGGTGCACCTGGGTCGACCAGGTGTTATCAGAAAATTTCTCGGGCCTTGAAGCCAGGCAATTCGACGCGATCATGGGCATCGCCCCGACACCGCAGCGGCGCCGAGAGGTGAGCTTCACCGACGACCTCTATCCGTTCACCACGCGCCTGGTTGCGCGCAAAAACTCCGGCCTGATGCCCACCGCGCGCGCGCTCAGGGGCAAGTGCGTGGGCGTCTTGCTGGGCAGCAACCGCGAGGCCTTCGCCTTGGCCGAATGGGCTCCCAGGGGAGTTCGGATCAAGAGCTACTGGCTCAACGATCAACTGGTTCGCGCACTGGTGGCGGGGGATATCGACGCCACATTGCAAGGCACCGTAGAAATTCGCGACGTGCTGCTCGACACCGCCGTCGGCCAGGATTTCGATTTTCTCGGCCCAGTCGTCTCGTCGCCCCTTCTTGGCGACAGCGTGGCGATCGCGGTGCGCAAGTCCGATACCGCGTTGCGGCGCGATCTTAATGGCGCGCTTGAGCAGTTGATGCACAACGGCGAATACCAGCGGATCGTCCAGCCTTACCGACTGGATACGCTCGCTCCCCGCAGTGATGGCTGACCGATCTGTGATAAACGCCCCATGCCGTTCAGTGCCTTTGGGAAATTACCTACGCGCCAAGCGGACATGTCGCGCTTAGACAGGGTCGAGTGCCTGCTAAAAAGTGGCCTGCTGGAAAGTTGAGTGCGTTCGGGCCTGAGTGATTGAGCCGGGACGCCTCCCACCCTCTTTGCACAGGACAGTTTGTATGACTAGACGAATACTGGCGCTTAGCCTGGCATTGTTTGCCGGGAGCGGGTGTGCGGTTCCCCCGCCGCCTGCGGCGTCGTGGAGCGAGATACGTTTTGGCGTCGAAGCCGATGTAAAACCATTTGAGTACCGGGATGAGCGAGGCGAGCTCAAAGGGCTGGATATCGAACTGGGCAACGCGCTGTGTGCCGAGCTCAACGCGCGCTGCGTGTGGGTCGATCAGCCCTATGCCAGCAATATCGAGGCGCTGCAGGGCGGGCGCTTTGACGCAATCATGCCGATGACGCCGACCCCGGCTCGACGCGAAAACCTCGACTTCACCGACCTGCTCTATCCGTTGGAAAGCCGCCTGGTTGCCCGCACCGGGGCCAATCTGCTGCCCGAGGCGCAATCGCTCAAGGGCAAGCGTGTCGGCGTGTTGGCCGGCACCAGCCGCGAAGCCTTTGCCAAGGCACGCTGGGCGCCCCAGGGCGTGGTGATACGCAGTTTCAACCTCAATGCAGAGCTGATCGCCAGCCTGTTGAAAGGCGAGCTGGACGCGACCCTGCAGAACACCATCGAAATCACCGAAGCCTTGTTGAACACCCCGCAAGGCGCTGCATTTGCCTTTGCGGGTCCCCGCATCGTCGATGAAATACTCGGCGGCGGCGTTGCGATCGCCACGCGCAAGAGCGACCCCACGTTGACGGCCGCCCTGAACCGCGCCCTGCAACGCCTGAAAGACAATGGCAAGTACGCGGCGATTACCCAGTCGTACCTGGCGCCGGTGGCCGCAGAGCCACAGCCGGCCACAATGGTTCACGTTCCGGCAGGCGCTGGTTTGCCGTTTTCGCAAACCGTGCAACTGGGGCAAACGCTCTACCTCTCCGGGCTGCTGGGGCAGGATGAAAGTGGCAAGCTCGTGCGCGGCGGCATCCGCGCAGAAACGGCCCAGGCCCTTGAGACCTTGCGCAACACGCTCAAGAGCAGAGGCGTGGGAATGGACAGGGTGGCCAAATGCACGGTGATTCTTGCCGACATCAACGATTTTTCGGCGATGAACAGCGTTTATACCCGCTATTTTCCTTCTGACCGCCTGCCGGCGCGTACCACGTTCGCCGCCGGCAAGCTGTTGGACAATGCCCGCATAGAAATCGAATGCCTGGCCGGGCTGTGAACTGGCGTGCTAGGACGCGCGCAATGAAATAAAGGCGTAATTGGCCGGCACCTGGGTGGCGATTCGGGCGCCGGCATCGAGCATTTGTTCGGCAACGTCCATCGCAGACACATGAAACACCCACTCGTTGCTCGCTGTCGGCTGCTGCACCGCCAATTCGATCGCCTGAGCAAAGGCGTTCATGTCCGGCAGGTACGCGGTAAATCCATCACCTTTGAGCGCCGTGGTGCAGATGCCCAGCAGCGCGCACACCGCCTCCTTGGTTTGCACATCATCGCGGTCTGCCTGGCGTGAACGCCTGATCAGCTCGGCCAATTGCGCATCCACCAGTTCACCGCCGACGATCAATGCCGGGCCCTGTTCCCAGGATTCCGGCGGGCAGTCCTTGGTAGCGGTGCTGAGCGGAATATGCGGGTTGATTTCCATCGGGTAGATGCGGCACACCAGTGGACGACGCTCATAGATGCCGCAGCGGTTGTCTTCGTCAAGATTCCGGCAGCGCCCGGCGTTGTAGGCGGCAAAGGTGATCGCCACGAACGCCTCGGCCGTGCCGCTGGGCACCACCACCGAACGGCGTTCGGCATGCTCGCGCTGGTTGACGGGAAGGCCCAGGCCGTTGCCGAGAAAAGCTTCCACCAGAATGATGATATTGCCGCCGTCGGCAGCCCACTGGCGGGCCTCGGCGAGGGTGAGGGGCACATGATGGTCGCTGCAGCATTTGCCGCAACCGACGCAGGAAAAGTGAGTGTTCATGGCGTATCTGTCACCAGGCAAGGTCAGAGGGCGCTCTTGAACGGCGGCGGTTTTTTACCGCTACCCAGCGTTTAGGTTCTCTGAAAGCAAGTTATGCGCCAGTGATTGTCAGACGTCAGGCACCACGTCGCGTAGGACAAATCTCATTCCGACGCTTTCATACAGGTTCCGGGCGCGTTGGTTACTCTCGCGCACCTTGAGATCGGCACAGGGTTCGCCGCGCTGCTTGAACACTGCAAACGCGTGCAGTAACAGCGCTCGACCGAGCCCCTGCCCCTGAGCATCGGGATGCACCGACAGGTTCTTGATAAACGCGCTGGTCCAGCAGTGCGCCACGCCGAGAACGCAATCCGCGCGACTGACCACCAGGCACAACGCAGGATCGAACTCGGCATCGGTGAAAAATGACTGGCGCCATTGCGCCAGGTTGGCGACACGACCACCGCCCTGGTCTTCGGTCAGGCGCAACAGCGCATGAATGTCCGGCGCCAGCTCGTCGCGGTAAGGCTCCAACCGAATAGCCTGTGGCCACTGCGGCGCGGGCAGGTTGCCCGTGAGGTCGCGCCGCAGTAACTGGTAATACTCGGTCACCCTTTACAGGCCCTTTTGCGCCACGGCCTGCGCGGCTATCACCAGGCACTTGGTCAGCTCGGGCGAGGAGAACTTGGTCAACACCGCGTCGGCTCCGGCCAGGCGGGCTTTTTCGCTGTTCATCGCGCTGTCCAGGGAGGTGTGCAGCAGCACGTAGAGTTGCTGGAAGTCCGGCGTTTCACGCAGGGTGCGGGTGAGGGCGTAGCCGTCCATTTCCGACATTTCGATGTCGGACACCACCACGTTGATCTGCTCGGCGGTGCCTTGCAGTTCCAGCAGCACATCAATGGCTTCCTTGGCGCTGCGCGCGGTGTGGCAGGTCAGGCCGAGGTTGCGCAGCGTGTGCACCGATTGCTGCAGGGCCACCTGGCTGTCGTCCACCACCAGGATGCGGGCGTTGCCGAGCACTTCGGCTTCGTCCATGGTCAAGTCGGTGGGCGCCGCTTCAATGGGTGCCGGCGCGATGCCGTGGATCACCTTCTCGATATCCAGCACCTGTACCAAGCCGCCTTCCACCTGGGTCACCCCGGTGATAAACGCCCGATTGCCGCCCGAGCCGTAGGGCGGCGGACGGATGTCGGTGGTCAGGCAATGCACGATCTTGCTCACCGCCTGCACATGCAGGCCCTGCTTGGAACGGCTTACATCGGTGACGATCAGGCAGCCACCGTCGGGGTCCGCCAAGGGCATTTCACCCAGCGCCCGGCTCAGGTCGATCACCGCCAGCGAGTTACCGCGCAGCGTGGCGATGCCTTTGACGTGCGGGTGCGACTCCGGCAGCTTGGTCAGCGGCGGGCAGGGGATGATTTCGCTGACCTTGAGCAGGTTGATCGCCATCAGCTTGCCGCTGCGCAAGGTAAAGAGCAGAAGCGAGAGTGAGTCTGCGCGGGCTTTGGTGGTGGGCATAAAAACCTTCTGTGGATCAGGGAAGACAGTCTATGGAAGGTTATCGACTTCGCAGAGCCAGGCTTTAACCGGATTTTGTGTCTGCTGGAGCCCCTGCCACAGGGTGTGCTGTCAGCCCTTCCACACGTGCGGGTTCACCAGATCCTGCGGGCGCTGGCCCAGCAGGGCGCTGCGCAGGTTGTCGAGGGCGCGGTCGGCCATGGCTTCGCGGGTTTCATCGGTCGCCGAGCCAATGTGCGGCAGCGTCACCGCATTGCTCAACTGGAACAGCGGTGACTCGGCCAGCGGTTCCTTCTCGTACACATCCAGCCCGGCGCCGCGAATGGTCTGGTTCTGCAAGGCCTGGATCAATGCCGGTTCATCCACCACCGGGCCTCGGGATATGTTGATCAGGATGGCACTGGACTTCATCAGCGCCAGCTCCCGGGTGCTGATCAGATGACGCGTCTTGTCGCTCAACGGCACCACCAGGCAGACGAAGTCCGACTCGGCCAGCAGTTGCTCCAGGCTGCGAAACTGCGCGCCCAGCTCCTGCTCGAGGGCGGTCTTGCGACTGTTGCCGCTGTACAGGATCGGCATGTTGAAACCCAGGCGCCCACGCCGGGCCACGGCGGCGCCGATGTTACCCATGCCGACGATGCCCAGGGTCTTGCCGTGCACATCGCAGCCAAACAACGCTGCGCCGACGCTGGCTTTCCACTGCCCGGCCTTGGTCCAGGCGTCCAGCTCGGCGACCCGACGTGCGCTGCTCATCAGCAGCGCAAAAGCGAGGTCGGCGGTGCTTTCGGTCAGCACATCCGGAGTGTTGGTGAGCATGATCCCGCGCTCATCAAGGTACGCCACGTCGTAGTTGTCGTAGCCCACCGACACGCTGGACACCACCTCCAGTTTGCTCGCGCCCCGCAACTGCTCGCGGCCCAGTTTGCGCCCCGCACCGATCAAACCGTGAGCATGGGGCAGGGCTTCATTGAACTGCGCGTTGATGTCACCGAGCTTGGGATTGGGTGCGATCACGTCGAAATCCTGTTGCAGGCGTTCGATCATGGGCGCGGTGATACGGCTGAAGGCGAGGACAGTCTTTTTCATGGCAGGCGGGCTCATCGACTACGGAAGAATGCCAGGCACGCTAACA
Organism: Pseudomonas poae RE*1-1-14; assembly: GCF_000336465.1. Taxonomy (NCBI): domain Bacteria; kingdom Pseudomonadati; phylum Pseudomonadota; class Gammaproteobacteria; order Pseudomonadales; family Pseudomonadaceae; genus Pseudomonas; species Pseudomonas poae. The sequence continues at coordinate 338,179 of NC_020209.1, forward strand.
TCCCCACTGACAATTGTCAGGCCGCGCAGCCAGCACGAGCGGGCTTTGTTGTGGCAAGCCCCAATGCCGTTCAGTTAAGGAAAATGTGTGGGTTTATTGTGGCGAGCGGGCTTGCCCCGCGTTGGGATGCGAAGCGCCCCCAATCCAGCAAAACGCGGTGTACCTGATACGGCTCAGCGCCTGGTTCAGGGGCTGCTGCGCAGCCCAACGCAGGACAAGCCTGCTCGCTACAGGGAATCTGCGCTTAACTGAACGGCATTGGGACAAGCCTGCTCGCCACAACAGGCCCTTATGCCACAGCGATCTTGTCACCTGAAATAGCGGACAGCTCAGTTCGCCAGCCGCGCCCCGCTGAGGCTGCCGCTCAGCTCATACGCCACCAGCTCCGCCTGATGCGCCGCCAGAATCTCCGGCAACGAACCGCGCAGGTATTCCACCCAGGTCTTGATCTTCGCATCCAGGTATTGGCGCGATGGGTAGATGGCGTACAGGTTCAGCTCCTGGGAACGGTAGTTGGGCATCACCCGCACCAGCGTGCCGTTGCGCAGGCCCTCGATGGCCGCATACACCGGCAGCAGGCCGATGCCCATGCCGCTGGTGATGGCGGTTTTCATCGCGTCGGCCGAGTTCACCAGAAACGGCGAGGTGTTGATCGCCACGCTTTCCTGGCCTTCGGGGCCGTTGAAGATCCATTTGTCCAGCTGGATCACCGGGCTGACCAGGCGCAGGCAGGCGTGGTTGAGCAGGTCGTGGGGGCGATGGGCGCAGCCCTTGGCCTTGACGTAATCCGGCGAGGCACAGGCAATGCTGTAGGTGATGCCCAGGCGCTGAGAGACGAAGCCCGAGTCCGGCAGCTCGCTGGCCAGCACGATGGACACGTCGTAGCCCTCGTCGAGCAGATCGGGCACGCGGTTGGCCAGGGTCAGGTCGAAGGTCACGTCCGGGTGCGTGCGGCGGTAGCGGGCGATGGCATCAATCACGAAATGCTGGCCGATGCCGGTCATGGTGTGCACTTTCAGTTGCCCGGCGGGGCGGGCATGGGCGTCGCTGGCTTCGGCCTCGGCTTCCTCGACATAGGCCAGGATCTGCTCGCAGCGCAGCAGGTAGCGTTTGCCGGCTTCGGTGAGGGCGATGCGGCGAGTGGTGCGGTTGAGCAAGCGGGTTTGCAGGTGGGCCTCGAGGTTGGAGACCGCGCGCGAGACATTGGCGGTGGTGGTGTCCAGTTGCACGGCGGCGGCGGTGAAGCTGCCGGCTTCGGCCACGCAACTGAACGCGCGCATGTTTTGCAAAGTGTCCATGGAGAGTTCTCAGGGGAGATGACAAATTGTGACAGAAAGTGGCCCCGTCCAGTGATCCCTACCAACGGATTGTCGCGTGAACGGTAACAAAGATTCACAGGAATGCCAGCTTATCCTCCTCCAGCGCCCCGCCTAGAATTGCGCCGCCTCTCCCGCACCTACCCATCAGGAATTCGCTTGCCGTGCCGCGTCGCATCAGCAGAGAGCTGAAGACTCTCAGTGTTTGGGCTTTATCGTTAGCAATCAGCGGCTGTATCGGAACCGGCGGCATCGCCCCCCAAGGCCAGCCCTTGAATGCCAATAACCTGGCCACCGATGCGGCTATCCAGCACGCCGCCCAGGACGCGCACTGGCCCACCGCGCAATGGTGGCAGGCCTATGGCGATCCGCAGCTCAACCGCTGGGTCGAGCTCGCCACCCAAGGCAGTCCGAGCATGGCCATGGCCGCCGCCAGGGTGCGTGAGGCTCGGGCGCTGGCCGGGATGGCCGAGTCGGCCGAATCCCTGCAGATCAACAGCGCCACCACTCTCAAGCGCCACCATTGGCCGAAGGATCAGTTCTATGGCCCCGGCGAGCTAAGCGGGTCGACCACCTGGGACAACACTTCATCCTTGAGCCTGAGCTACCCCCTTGACCTGTGGGGTCGTGAAAGCAAGGCCTTCGAGCGTGCCGTCGACCTGGCCCATGTGCGCGCGGCCGAGGCGCGCCAAGCTCGACTCGAGCTGCAAAACAACGTGGTGCGCGACTATATCCAGTGGTCGTTGCACTACGCCAATCGCGATATCGTGGCGGCCACGCTGGCCCAGCAACAGCAAATGCTCGACCTGGCCAATAAGCGACTGGACGCCGGCATCGGCACGCATTTGGAGGTCAGCCAGGCTGAAAGCTCATTGCCCGAAACCCATCGCCAACTGGACGCGCTCGACGAAGACATCGCCCTGGGCCGCAACCAATTGGCGGCGCTCGCCGGTAAAGGACCCGGTGAGGGCGCGCAGTTACAGCGCCCGACGTTGTCGCTCGCCGCGCCGCTGAAGTTGCCATCGAGCCTGCCCGCGCAGTTGCTCGGCCAGCGCCCGGACGTGGTCGCCAGCCGCTGGCAGGTCGTGGCGCAGGCACGTGGCATCGATGTCGCGCAAGCCGGTTTTTACCCCAATGTCGACCTGGTCGGCGGCCTTGGCTACATGGCCACCGGCGGCGGCTTGCTGGCCTTCATGGCCGGCAAAAAATTCAACTACAACGTCGGGCCGGCGATCAGCTTGCCGATCTTCGACGGTGGGCGATTGCGTGCCGAGCTGGGTGAAGCCAGCGCCGGATATGACATCGCCGTGGCGCACTACAACCAGACTCTGGTCAATGCACTCAAGGGCATCAGCGACCAGTTGATCCGCCGCGCATCCATGGACAAGCAAGCCTCTTTCGCCGCGCAGTCCGTGGCGTCAGCGCAGAAAACCCATGACATCGCGACCGTCGCCTACCAGCGCGGCCTCACTGACTACCTCACTGTGCTGAGCACGCAAACGCTGCTGTTTCGCCAACAGCAGATCGAGCAGCAGGTGCAGGCCGCACGCCTGAGTGCCCATGCCGAACTGGTGACAGCACTGGGCGGCGGCGTCGAAGCCGGGCAGGACGCGCCGCAATGAAATACCTGCAGTCCCTTGAATGGCGCCGGGGCTTCTTCGATTGGGCGCGCAGCGACGGCGTGACCTGGGTGTATATCTTCAAGGTGCTGATCGCCGCGTTCCTCACGCTGTGGCTGGCCATGCGCCTGGAATTGCCGCAACCGCGCACCGCCATGATCACCGTGTTTATCGTGATGCAGCCGCAGAGCGGCCAGGTATTGGCCAAAAGTTTTTACCGCTTGCTGGGCACCCTGGCCGGCTCGGCGGTGATGGTGCTGTTGATCGCCTTGTTTGCGCAGAACACCGAATTGTTCCTCGGTGCGCTGGCAATCTGGGTGGGCCTGTGCACGGCGGGCGCGACGCGCTATCGCAACTTTCGCGCCTATGGTTGTGTGCTGGCCGGCTACACGGCGGCGATAGTCGGCTTGCCGGCGCTGGCGCACCCGGACAGCGCCTTTATGGCGGCGGTGTGGCGCGTGCTGGAAATCTCCCTGGGGATTGTGTGTTCCACGCTGGTCAGCGCTGCGATCCTGCCGCAAACCGCCAGCGCCGCGATGCGCAATGCGCTGTATCAGCGTTTTGGCGTGTTCGCGCTGTTTGTCACCGACGGCCTGCGTGGGCGCAGTCAACGCGAGGGGTTCGAAGCCGCCAACGTGCGTTTTATGGCCGAAGCCGTGGGCCTGGAAGGGCTGCGCAGCGTCACGGTGTTCGAAGACCCACACATGCGCCGGCGCAGCGGTCGACTCAACCGCCTCAACAGCGAATTCATGAGCCTCACCACGCGCTTTAACGCCCTGCATCAGTTGCTGGTGCGACTGCGTGCGGGCGGTGCCAATGAGGGGGCGGATGCGATCAAACCGGGGCTGCAGGACCTCGCAGAATTGCTCGATGGTTTCTCGAACCGCGCCCTCACCAGCGCTGACGCCGCACACCTTGCCGAGCAACTGAGCGCCTATAGGCAAGACTTGCCCAGCACACTGCGCAGCCTGCGCGCGCACTTTGAGCAGGGCAGTCCCGGCGGCGCCGAGCACCTGGATTTTCATACCGCCTGCGAGCTGCTCTATCGCTTCGTCGACGACCTGCACAACTACGCGCGCACCCACGCGTCCCTGGCCGATCACCGCCATGCGCGGGAGCAGGGGAACGAACCCTACACGCCGAAAACCAACTGGCTGGCCTGCGCCGCGTCAGGCATTCGCGCGGCGTTCATCCTGATTGTTCTGGGCAGTTACTGGGTGGCCACTGCCTGGCCCAGCGGCGCAACCATGACGCTGATCGCCGCCGCGACGGTCGGCCTTTGCGCGGCTACGCCCAACCCTAAACGCATGGCCTTTCAGATGGCCTGCGGCACCTTGCTCGGCGCGCTGGTGGGCTTTGTCGAGATGTTCTTTATCTTCCCGTGGATCGACGGTTTTCCGTTGCTGTGCGTGATGCTTGCGCCGGTGATCGTCCTTGGCACCTTCCTCGCTTCACGCCCGCAGTACGCCGGGGTGGGGCTTGGCCTGCTGATTTTCTTCGGCACCGGCTCGGTGCCGGACAACCTTACGGTCTACAACCCCTACACCTTTATCAACGACTACCTGGCCATGGTGATCGGCATGCTGGTGTGCGCGGCGGCCGGGGCGATCATCCTGCCGCCCAACAGCCGCTGGCTGTGGCGGCGCCTGGAGCAGGACCTGCGCGAACAAGTGGTGTATGCCATCGGCGGCAAGCTCAAGGGCCTGACCGCACGGTTTGAAAGCCGTACACGCGATCTCCTGCACCAGGCCTACGGCCTCGCCGTCGCCCAGCCGCAGGTGCAGCGCGACCTGTTGCGCTGGATGCTGCAGGTGCAGGAAGTCGGCCACGCGATCATCGAATTGCGCAACGAGCAGGCAATGCTGCCGGTGCACCCGGCCTACGCCGAGTCCCAGCCGTGGCGCCAGGCCATCCGCGTGATGGGCCGCGCGCTGATGCGCCTGTTTCTGCAACCCAACGCCGGCAACCTGGAGCGCGGGTTGATCGCCGTCGACCACGCGATCAGCCGCGTGCAGGCCACCGACGAACCCTTCGCCCCGCACTTCGACACCTCGGCCCTGCGTCGGGTCAAAAGCTACCTGCACTTTATCCGCACCTCATTGCTCGACCCGCAAGGACCGTTGCATGCCTCGTGAAATCGCGTTCCACGGCCTCTACCTGCCGAGTATCACCCTGATGTTCCTGATCGCGGCGGCCCTTGCCTGGGCGCTGGATCGCTGTATAGCAGGGTTTGATCTGTACCGTTTTTTCTGGCACCCGGCGTTGCTGCGCCTGAGCCTGTTCGTCTGCCTGTTCGGCGCCCTGGCGCTCTGCATTTACCGTTGAGAATGCCCCGATGAAAAAGTTTTTCAGCCTCTTCGCCACCTTGCTGGTATTGGCGTTGGCGATCTGGATTGGCCGCACGCTGTGGGTGCATTACATGGACACGCCATGGACTCGCGACGGTCGTGTGCGCGCCGACGTCATCAATGTCGCGGCCGACGTGACCGGCGAGGTGGTCGAGGTGCCCGTGCGCGATAACCAGTTGGTCAAAAAAGGCGACCTGCTGATGCAGATCGACCCCGAGCATTACCGCATTGCGGTCAAGCAGGCGCAGTCTCTGGTGGCCTCACGCAAAGCCACCTGGGACATGCGCAACGTCAACGCCCACCGCCGCGCCGACCTCGACGCGCTGGTGATCTCCAGGGAAAACCGCGACGACGCCAGCAACATCGCCGACGCGGCCCTGGCCGATTACCAGCACGCCCTGGCGCAACTGGACGCCGCCGAGCTCAACCTCAAACGCACCCGAGTGCTCGCGGCGGTCGACGGCTACGTCACCAACCTCAACGTGCATCGCGGCGACTATGCGCGCATCGGCGAAGCCAAAATGGCCGTGGTGGACATGAACTCGTTCTGGGTCTACGGCTTCTTTGAAGAAACCAAGCTGCCCCATGTGAAGGTGGGCGACAGCGCCGATATGCAATTGATGAGCGGCGAGACCTTGAAGGGGCATGTGGAAAGCATCTCGCGCGGCATCTATGACCGCGACAACCCCGAAAGTCGCGAGCTGATCGCGGATGTGAACCCGACCTTCAACTGGGTGAGGCTGGCCCAGCGCGTGCCGGTGCGGATTCATATTGATCAGGTACCGGAAGGTGTTTTGTTGGCGGCCGGCATCACCTGCACCGTGATCGTGAAGCCACCTGTGGCGAGCAGGCTGTGACGAGCGGGCTTTTGTGGCGAGCGGGCTTGCACCGCGTTGGGGTGCGAAGCGCCCCCAATCCAGCAAAATGCGGTGTACCTGATACGGCTCAGCGCCTGGTTTTGGGGCTGCTGCGCAGCCCAACGCAGGACAAGCCTGCTCGCCACAGTAGCGGGCTTGCCACAGTAGCCTGCCTGTCACAGGGCAGCATTTGCCGATAGCTACGGCCCAAACCGCACCAGCATGCGCTGCCCCACCCGCAGTGATGCTGGCGTTGGTTGGTCGAACGCGAGGATACATTCGACCGTGCGCATATTGGCCCTGATCTGGGGGTCGTCTTCCAGGGTGCTGCTGCCCAGCACTGAGCTGATGCGCACCACGTGGGCGATCAGCGGGATGGAGCCGTTGACGCTGTCGTCCGTGACCTCGGCTTTCATCCCCGGGACGACCACGCCGGTGAATGACTCATTCAGCTCGGCACGCACGATGCGTGGCTGGTTGGGCAGCAACACGAATGCCGCGCCCGATTGTGCGGAGACGGCGGCGCCAGGCTGGATCAGGCGGCGCACGACCTCGGCGTCGATGGGTGCACGCAGACTGCGCCGGGTCAGTTCGTAGCGGGCCGCCGTCAGCTTTCTTGCGGCGGCCTGGGCGTCGCCCTGATTTTTTTCCAGCGCGTCGCGTAACCGCGCGGCGCTCTCGCGGGCCTCGTCGGCGCTCTGGTTATCGCCGGCACCGGCGGCTGCGGCAGTGCTCAGGCGCGTGGCCGTTTGCTCGGCGAACGTGAGCTGCCTGGTCAGTTGCCTGGCTTGAACCTCCACCTGCTGTTGCTCACCCAGTGCGGCAGCCACCGCCAGTTGCGCCGGTTCACTGTCCAGTGTGGCGAGCAGTTGGCCCTGCTTGACGGTTTCGCCTTCACTGACCTTGATCTCGGCCACCACGCCGTCACGGGTGACACCGAGTCTGAGCAAACCGCCTTCCACGTCAATGCGGCCGCGCGCCACTGCGAGGTAGGTCGGGGGCGCCGCAGCGGGCCTGGCCGGGACGTCTTCACGGGAGCAGGCACTCAGCACCAGCAGTGCGCTGCTCAACAACAGCCAGGGGCGAAACAGACGTGGGTTCATGCGCAGGGTTCCTGGGCACCGGCGGTTGTCGCCGGCTGGAAGGGAAAAGGGGTGTCGTTGAGGATGCGGCCGTCTTCGATGGTCAGCACCCGGTCGGCATTGCTGATCAAGCGCGGGTCGTGACTGACGCACAGCACCGTGGTGCCACGGGTGCGGGCGATGCGGTGCAGGATGTCGATCACGATGTGGCCGTTGGCGGCGTCCAGCGCACTGGTCGGTTCGTCGGCGAACAGCAGTTCGGGCGCCTTGGCCACCGCCCGCGCAATCGCGACGCGCTGCTTTTCGCCGCCGGACAATTCGGCCGGGCGCAGTTTCAGGCGCGCACCCAGGCCGACCTCTTCCAGCGCTTCGATGGCGCGTTGCCGGATTTCCCTGGCCGGCAGCCCGAGGTAGCTCAAGGGCAGCGCCACCTGTTGCAGCGCAGTCAACGCCGGAAACAGGTTGAAGCCCTGGAACACAAAGCCGGTGTGCCGCAGGCGAAACTGCTCCAGAGCGCGCGCGTCGAGGCTGCCCAGGTCTTGCCCAAGTGCGCAGGCGCTGCCCCGGTCTGGCCGTTGCAGGCCGCTGAGAATCGCGAGCAGGGTGCTTTTGCCGCAGCCGGACGGGCCGGAGATCAGGGTCAGTTCGCCAGGGCGTATCGCCAGGGTGATGTCGTGCAGCACGGGGGTTACCACCCGTCCCGAAGTGAAGGCTTTGCTGATCCCGCTGGCGTGCAGGGTGATGGGTGATGCCGAGGTCAGAACGCTCATGGACGGTTCATCTCAAAAGACTCGCCGGGTCGGCGTGACGTAGGGTGCGGATGGCCGCCAGGCCTGACACCAGGGCCAGGGTCATGCTCAGCAGCAGGCACACCAGCGCTGCGATGGGCGAGAGCTGCAACGGCACGTTGTAGTAGCCGGCCAGCGCGAAGAACAGCGCGGCCAGCACCGAACTCCCCAGCAGGCCCAGGGCCCCGACCCAGAACGCCTGCTCCATCACCACTTTACGCAGGGCCGTGACGCCAACGCCCAGGGCGTTCAAGGTCGCGTATTCGCGGATCGAGCCAACGACTGCAGCCACCAGCGTCTGGCTGGTGATCACGGCGCCCACCAGAAACACGATCGCCGCCAGAAACAGCACGCCGGCCCCGGCGCCCGTGTCGAACATCCAGTACAGCTGCGAGCGTTGGGCGAACTGTTGTGCCGTCCATACCGCGTAGCTGCCGAACGCGGCGCCGTCGCCCAGGCGCGCGGCAACCGCCTCGGCCTGGGCGGGGTCGCGCACCTTGGCCACCAGGTAGGTAATGCGGTCTGCGGGCGCGGTGGTGTCGAGTTGTCGCGCGGTGGTCAGCGACGCCAGCACGTTCACTCCGCCCAGCGCGCGCAGGCCGCTGGTGATGCCGACCACGCGCACGCGATGGCCGTTGATGGTCGCGGCGTCCCCCAGGCTGACGCCCAGGCTGTCGAGGTCGGCGCGGTCGACGATCACTGCGCCGGGTTCGTCCAGGCGTGCGCGCAGCGCGGTCGGCAGCACGCGTTCAAACATCAGGCCTTGCGGGCCGGCATCGATACCCGACACAAACACCGACACGCCGCCAGTGTCCCGGGCGCCGCGCCAATCGGCGTCGACCCAGCGAAACGGTTCCACCCGCACCACATCGGCGTCCATGCGCAAACGCATCTCCACGCCGGCGTCGATGGGCCTGCCGAGGTTGACGCTCTGGGTGCCGGGGTAGCCAACCCACAGGTCGGCCGTGGAGCCGGTGATATACACGCTGGCGCTGCCAAAGATGCCCAGCACGAGCGCAGCCTGCAGCAATTGCAGCAACCCGGCGAAGCCCACGGCAATGATTGCCGGCAGGAAGCGGCGCCATTCATGGATCAGGGTCAGGCGGGCAAGGGCGACCATCAGTCAGCTTCCTTGATTGCGCCCGCTGGCAACGGTGCGCCACCGAGCGCCTTGTACAGCGCAATGTAGGCGATACCTCGTTCCGTACTGGCAGCGTCGGCCTGTTGCAGGGCCTGTTGCGCGCGCATCTCGGCGTCCGCCAGCGCCAGCGTGCTTATCAACCCCAGTTGCGCGCGCTGTCGCAAGGCGTGCAGGCGTGCTTGCGTTGCCGCCTGTGCCTGGCGGGCCGCCTGCTCACGCAGCCGTGTTTGTTGCAGATCCCCCAGCGCCGTTTCCACCTGGGTGACGCCTTGCAAAACGGCCTGCCGATAATCCAGCAGGGCGGCTTGTAGCTGGTGGTCGCTGGCGCGAGCGGCGCTGGCGCGTTGGCCCCAGTCGAACAACGGAATGCTGATGCCCGGCCCGGCCGAGAAAATGCCGTTGCCGCTGGGCGTGCGTTTGCGGTTGCTGGCGATGTTCACCGACCACTGCAACGACGCGCCCAGGCTCAGGCGTGGGTACAGGTCGGCGCGGCTCATGCCCAGCTCCCCGGCGGCGACCAGCACCTGGGCCTCGGCGCTGGCGATGTCCGGGCGCGTGCGCAACAGGTCCGCCGGCAGGGTGTCGAGCTGCCACGGGCCCAGGGTAGGCGGCGGTCGCGGTTGCAGCCAGCGCGGATCAGGTTCGGATTGGCCCGCCAGCAGCGCCAACTGTTGCCCGTGGCGGTTGATCAACTGACGCGGCGCGCTCAGGCTCATCTCGGCCTGCGCCAGTTCCGCTTCAGCGGCGCAGACTTCGGCGGGCGAGGCCAGGGCGAGGTGCTCGCGCACCCGCAGCAGCGCCAGTTTTTCCTGCTGGGTGTCGCGCAGGCGGGTCAGGCTGAGCTCTGCCTGTTGCGCCGAACGCAGCTCCAGCCACTGCCGGGTAACTTCTGCGACCAGTGACACCTGCACGCTGCGCACATCGGCCTGCACCAGCGCTTCATGACCCTGGGCCAGGCGCTCGGCGCTTTGCCGGGCGCCGAACAGCGGTAATTCCCACTGCGCATCGAAGCCGATCAGAAAGTACGAGGTGCTGGTGTCGGGGCTGATTGCATCGTGGGTCTTCACGCCCAGCGACGGCAGGTAGGGCGCCTGCGCGCTGCGGCTGAGCACACGGGTGGCCCGCAACCGCTCGATGGCCGCGCCGACCTCCAGATTGTTGTGCAGGGCGCGCACCACCAGGGCATCGAGTTCGGGATCGTTGAAGGCGTGCCACCACTGATTCAAATCGGGCTTGTGCGCCGCCAGGGCAGCCGGCGTGTTGCGCCATGCCTGCGGCGTGGACGGTTTCAAGGCGGGCAGCGGGGCTACCGAACAGCCGGCGACCAACACCAGGGACAGGGTGCACAGCGTACGACACGAGCGCGATCTGCTGAAAAGCTTGATAGGGGTCACCCAGGGCGTGATGGGATCGATGCGGACTACGATCAACGACAAACGCGATAGGGGTCTGAGGATGCTGAGTCAGGATTCAGGGCGCGACTGTACCCATAGCGTCCGTTCAGTTCTGTTGCGAAATTGTATTGCGGGCAAATGAAGGGGCAGACGACCGCGCGCGCAGTCGTCTGCCATGGGGAGGGGTGGCCGATCAGGCCTGGCAGTAGGTCTCGTGCAAATGGCGCCACAGCAGGGCGCCGCTGGCCAGCTTCTCGAACACCACCGTGGCACGGCGGTCTGTCTGGGTGCCGCTGTCATCAACCTGATGCTCGCGGTAACTGACGATGGCCCCGCGCGCATGCCGATCAATGCCGGTCAGCTCGCTCAAGGTGATCTTCAACCCCGGCCGCTGCCCGCCGAGCCGCGTAAACAGGTAATTGACCCCGGCCGCATTCATGCGCGTGCCGGTGGACGGCGCGATCATGGTGAACTCCGGCGAAAAGCGCGCCAGCAACTGTTGCAGCATGCCTTCCGGTGCCACACCGGCAAACCATTGCTCGATCTCGATGTGGGTCTGGATCACTTCTTCGAAAAAGTCGCTGTAGTCGATCATTTATAAACTCCCATTCAAGCCAAAACGCTTCTTCAACACCTTCTCCAGCAAGCCCTTGGGCAACAACGCTGCCATCAGCGGCAACGCCCGGCTGCCATTGCCCGAACGCAGCAAGCGCGGGGGCTTTTGCCGTTGCGTGGCCTTGAGCACATCCACCGCGAAGACGCTGGCGGAGGTTGGTTTGTCCTGTGAGGCCTGGGTGCGGGCGCGGATGCCGTCGCGCAGGGGCCACCAGGGTGATTGTTCGTGGATCAGGCGTTCGGCCTGGGCGCCGGCATTTTTTGCGAAGTGGGTGTCGATCGCGCCGGGTTGCACTTCCATCACGCGTATGCCGAACGGCGCCAGTTCCATGCGCAGGGCGTCGCTCAGCGCGTGCACGGCGGCCTTGGAGGCGCAGTAGGCACCGGCAAACGGCGTGACCAGCACGCCGGAGACGCTGCCAATGTTTACCACCAGCCCCTTGCTGCGGCGCAAGGCGGGGAACAGCGCCTGGGTTACGCCGACGATGGAGAATACGTTGGTTTCGAACTGGCGCTGCATGGCCTCGGTGCCGCCGTCGAGCAGCGGCCCCATGCCGCCGTAGCCGGCGTTGTTGACCAGCACATCCAGCTCGCCCAGTTGCTCGGCCAGGTGCTGCAGAGCGGCGCTGTCGTTGACGTCCAGTTGCACGGCCCGCAAGCCTGCGGCGGCGAGGGCGGCGACATCGTCCGCGCGGCGGGCGCTGGCCCACACGTCGAAACCTGCGTCTTTAAACGCGTCAGCCAGGGCGCGGCCGATGCCGCTGGAGCAGCCAGTGATGAGTACGTTGGGCATGGGGCAATCCTTTGTCAGTCCGAGAAACTGCCTTGCAGGTGCTCGGCACGAAATTCCAGGGTTTGCGCGCGGTAACCGGGGCGCAGCGGCGGGGTGGGCAGGCAATCGTCCCAGGTGGCACCGGCCTGCAATTCGCCGGGGCCGCGATAGCGGGGGGCGGCGTAGACGTTGTCGGCCAGGTTGACGCTGTCGCCCGGTGCGTAGGCGGCGACGCGCCAGCGCAGTTCGGTGAGGGGGACGTCGTTGCCGTTGTTCAGGGTCAATTTGAGTGGGCGGTCGGCGGGGCATTCCTGAGGCGAGTAGGTGATGCGCAGTTCAAGGCGCGCCAATTGCGAGGCTTCGCGGTTGTCGAGCCACACCACCCACACCGCGACCAGGCCCAGGCCTGCGGCGGCGGCCAGCGACACCGGCAAGGCCCTGGCCGGGTAGCGCAGCAGCAGGATCAGCCAGGTGATGATCAGGAGAACGCCGAAGAACATGGAGACCACCTCGAATAGGGAACCAGCATCCTAACTTAAGCTGAGGTGGGATTGGTTACCTTGAGCAGTGTGTGGGCCGCACGGACGCCATCGCAGGCGAGCCAGCTCCCACGTTCGACCGCATTCTAAAGTGGATGCGCGGTCAACTGTGGGAGCTGGCTTGCCTGCGATGAGGCCCGTACAGTCACCACCAACCATCCGAAAAAAAGCCCCCACCCGGCCCACTGCGGATAGGGGACGCAGTGGGCCGGGTGGGGGCTTGTTCTACGACCGTGTTACTGCGCGATAGTTTTCACCGACACGCCACGTTCAATCGGCGTCGAGCGACCGTAGATGTCTTCGAAGCGCTCGATGTCGTCTTCGCCCAGGTAGCTGCCCGATTGCACTTCGATGATCTCCAGCGGGATCTTGCCCGGGTTGCGCAGGCGGTGCACCGAGGCGATCGGGATGTAGGTGGACTGGTTCTCGCAGAGCAGGAACACGTTCTCGTCACAGGTGACTTCGGCGGTGCCGCTCACCACGATCCAGTGTTCGGCGCGGTGGTGGTGCATCTGCAGCGACAGGCACGCGCCCGGCTTGACCGAGATGTGCTTGACCTGGAAGCGGCCGCCCATGTCCACCGAGTCGTAGGAACCCCACGGACGATAGACTTCGCAGTGGTTCTGGGTTTCGCTGCGGCCCTGCTCGTTGAGGGTGTTGACCATCTGCTTGACGCCCTGGACCTTGTCCTTGTGGGCAATCATCATCGCGTCCTTGGTTTCCACCACCACGATATTGTCCAGGCCGATCACCGACACCAGCTTGCCGTTGCCGTGGACCATGCAGTTGCGGCTGTCCTGGATGACCACATCACCCTTGCTCACGTTGCCATTGGCGTCTTTATCGTTGACCGCCCACAGCGAGGCCCAGCAGCCCACGTCGCTCCAGCCAGCGCTCAGCGGCACCACGCAGGCGCGCTGGGTTTTTTCCATCACGGCGTAGTCGATGGAGTTGTCCGGGCAGCAGGCGAAAGTGGCTTCGTCGAAGGTCACGGTGTCGGCGGTCTGCTCGCTGCGCTCCAGGGTCAGCAGGCAGGTGTCGTAGATGTCCGGATCGTGCTTTTTCAGCTCTTCGAGGAAGCGGCTGGCGCGGAACAGGAACATGCCGCTGTTCCAGAAATAGCCGCCGCTTTTGACGAACTCGACGGCGCGCTTCTCGTTGGGTTTTTCCACGAACTGTTCGACGCGGCTGACACCTTCGGGCAGCAGCGAGTCGTTGGCGGACTTGATGTAGCCATAGCCGGTTTCCGGGCGGGTGGCCGGAACGCCGAACAGCACCATCTCGCCGCGCTCGGCCGCCACGGTGGCCAGGGCCAGGGCGCGTTGCAGGGCTTTCTGGTCGTCGATCACGTGGTCGGCCGGCAGCACCAGCATCAGGTCGTCACGGCCTTCGTTGACCAGCATCATCGCGGTCAGCGCCACGGCCGGCGCTGTGTTGCGGCCGAAGGGTTCCATCAGGATGCGCTGGCACTCGAGCTTGCGAGCGCTCAACTGCTCGTTGACGATGAAGCGGTGGTCCTTGTTGCACACCACAATCGGCGCGTCCATGCCTTCGAACACCAGGCGCTCCAGGGTCTGCTGGAACAAGGTGTGCTCGCCAGTCAGGGCCAGGAACTGCTTGGGGAACTGTTTACGGGAAAGCGGCCAAAGACGTGAGCCGCTACCACCGGAAAGGATTACTGGGATCATGGGTGTTTCTCCTTGAATCAGTTTGGGTCAGAGCTACGAAGGTTTGTCGTTTCACTCTTGTTTTTGTCTCGGTCCTGAGCTGAAACCCGTTCAGTGTGGGAGCTGGCTTGCCTGCGATGGCGTTTTCAAGACCGCCATCGCAGGCAAGCCAGCTCCCACAAGGGGGCGTGTCAACTCAGGGAAATCGTCAGCGGGTCGACACGGGGCGTTTCACCCACACTGGCGACAGGCTCGAACCAGAACCGGTGACATACAGCACCGCCGCTTCACCACGTTCCAACGCAACCGGCTTCACATCGCCGACTTTCTTGTCACCGTCATACAACGCCAGGCTTACCTTCACCGGGTTGATTTCACGCTCACCACGGCCCTTGGCGGCCACCGACTTGACCACATCGGTCTTGCCATCGGCGGTTTTCAGGGTCAGGGCCTTGTCGCTGAGGTTCTGCACACGCACCAGCGCTTTCTGTTTGTTCTTGAACGGCGGCTCTTCGATCAGCTGCGGCTGGCCGCTGCCACTGTTGACCAGGGTGTAGTAGTGGTCGGCGGCCAGCTTGACCGGTACGGTCTGGCTGCCGACTTTGGCGCTGTAGTCACCGCCGGGCATGAAGCTGAAGTCGCTGCTGGCCAGTGGCGCAACCTCATTGAGGTTGGTATTGCCCACAGTGGCGCTGACTTCCTGGTTGCTGGCGTTGTAGATACGCACAAAGCTTGAGCCTTTTGGCGCGGTGGGGCCGTACAGGGCGGCGTCACCACCGGCGAAGGCGGACATCGATACGAAGCTCAAGCCGGCAGCGATGGCCAGAGTCTTGGTGAGATGGCGCGCAGTTGTAGTGAAAGTCATGTGAGTTACCTCTCTTTCAGTTGTGCGCCCGGTCGGGCGTCTCGGATTTTTTAAGGGGGTTGTTCGACGCCAGGTCTTGCTGGCGCATACCGGCTTGTTTGAGCTGCGCAACCCAGTCGGGGTCGGCGTCGCCGATTTCGTTGTTCACAGGCAGATAACGCTCAGGAAACTCCCAGATCAGCACTTGCGGTGGGGTGTTCTTGAAGTCATCGCTTTTCAGGTAGCTGAGCATCGGCAGAATCGGGCCGTGGCCGTCTTCGGAGTAGTTGATGACGTCGCTGTGCAGGGCCTGCTTGAGCGCGCCGACAAAATTCCAGTTGGGATTGGCGCTGTAGCTGGTGCCCACCAATGCCACCGGGGTTTCGCTGTCGGCGAACAGGGCGTCTTCGCCTTTGTCCTGCGCCAGGTGCGTCACGCGTTTTTGCAGGGGCTCCTTGGGCGGCATCAGGTTTTCGAACAGCGGGTCCAGCGGCAGGAACAGGCGCAGGTCACCTTTGTGCGGCTCGGTTTTTTCCGCCTCGGTGACAAAGCGCTGCGGCTCGCCGCTCAATGGCGTCTGCTCGGAGATGGTTTTGGCCAATTGCTTGGCTGCGATTTCCGCACCGTCCGGGGTCCAGTGGGTGTCGGTGCGCAGGAACACTTGCGTGCCGGTCAGCTTGGCCTGTTGCAGCGGCCCCAGCAGGTCCGGCGCGACGATCTTGTCGGCGGCGACACGGGCGTGGAAGTCCTGGTACAGGTTGGCGTGGATGCTCGCCGGTTTCACCTCGTCCAGATGCTCCGGGTACAGGCGCACCTTGGCCGGCACAATCGCCATCACCAACTGGATGCCACGGGCCTTGAGCTTCTGGCGTACGCCTTCGACCAGCGCGTAGTTGTCTTGCAGGTTCTGGTCCTGGTTGGCGATGGCGTTGAATTCCTCATCGCTGTACAGCCAGTGATCGCGACCCAGTACCACGCCGGTGCGGCCTTCGTTGAACAGCTTGTAGTCCAGCGCCGCCCACAGGTTGGTGCCCAGGCGCTTGATCGGGAACTCTTTGTCGTAATGGGTCTCGACGGCCTTGGTCCAGCGACCGTTGAGCACGGTGGCGTCGGCGTTGGTGCTAAAGCCCATGAAGCTGCGCAGCGACCAGGCGCCCAGCGCCAGCAGCAGCGCCAGGAACAGGCTGATATAGAGGACGCGTAATGAACGGGTCATGGTCGGCTCCCTCAGAATTGGAAGTAAAGGAACGGCGAGAAACTCTGCGCCGACAGTTTCAGAATCGACGCCACGAACAGCAGCAGCACCGCCGCACGCATGGCGTAGCGTGGCCAGTCAGCGGTCCAGTAGGCCGGTTGCACGGCCGCATCGCGACCCACGCTGAAACCGGGCTGATGGATGCTGCCGGGGTTGTCGCCCGGTACGGCCTTGATCAGGCTCGGGTCGGCCGGTTTGGCTTTATCCGCAGGGCGGTTGGTGTAGAAGTCGCGCAGACCGAAGAACGCCAGGGTTGCGTAGGCCACCACCAGGGTTGCCACTTGCAGGCCGGTGAGGCTGGAACGGTTGAGTTCCGACAGCGACCACTCGCCAAAGCTGAACATGGCGCCGTACATACGACCGGCCACGTGCAGGTTTTCGGCGCGGAAGATCACCCAGCCCATCACCACCAGCAGGAAGGTGAAGGCCCAGCGCACCACGTTGAAGCTACGCGGCGCGGTGTTGAGGCCGATGGCTTTTTCGATCGCCAGCCACATGCCGTGCCAGGCGCCCCACACGATGTAGGTGATGTTCGCGCCGTGCCACAGACCACCGAGCAGCATGGTCAGGAACAGGTTGCGATAGGTGGTCAGTGTGCCTTTACGGTTGCCGCCCAGGGTGATGTAGAGGTAGTCACGCAGCCAAGTGGAGAGGCTGATGTGCCAGCGGCGCCAGAACTCGGTGATCGACTGGCTGATGTACGGCTGCTTGAAGTTTTCCATGAAGCGAAAACCCATCATCAAGCCCAGGCCGATGGCCATGTCGCTGTAGCCGGAGAAGTCGAAATACAGTTGCGCGGTGTAGGCCAGCGCGCCGAGCCAGGCGTCACCCGTGGTGGGGTTTTGCAGGGCGAAGCAATGGTCGGCCACCACCGCGAGGGTGTCGGCGATGAATACCTTCTTGATGAAACCCTGCATGAACCGCGTGCAGCCCTCGGAGAATTTATCGAGGGTGTGCGTACGGTTGTTGAACTGGTCGGCCAGGTCGCGAAAACGCAGCACGGGGCCGGCGATCAGGTGCGGGAAGATCGCCACGAATGCGGCAAAGTCGATCAGGTTGCGCGTGGCCGGGGTGTCGCCGCGATACACGTCGATGATGTAGCTGATGGACTCGAAGATGTAGAACGAGATGCCAATCGGCAACAGCACGTGGGTGAGGATGAACGGCTCCAGGCCCGCCGACTTCATCATCACGTTGATGCTGTCGACGCCGAAGTTGGCGTACTTGAAGTAGCCGAGGATGCACAGGTCGACAGCCACGCCGAGCAGCAGCCAGCGCTGGGCCGGCTTGGTGCGCACGCCGGCGGCACCGACCTTCAGGCCGATCCAGTAATTCCACAGCGTGACGGCGGCGAACAGCGCCAGGAAGTCCACTCGCCACCAGGCGTAGAACACATAGCTGGCAATCAGCAGCAGCAGGTTGCGATAGCGTTGCCCGCTCAAGTAATACAAGCCGAGAAAGATCGGCAAGAACAGGAACAGGAACACATTGGACGAGAAAACCATCCCGATCTCTCCATGTTTAACCAACAGTCAAGGGCCGAAGCCCCCCCAAACCCCCCCACGATTTCGGGAAGGTGTACGCGTTCAGTGTGGGAGCTGGCTTATGTGGGAGCCGGGCTTGCCCGCGATGGGATCAACTCGGATTGTCTAAATCACCGAGGTGTCTGCATCGCAGGCAAGCCAGCTCCCACATAAAACCAGCTCTCACAGTTGGACCGAGTCCAACCGGGAGCTATGTATCAGCTGCCTTTGTTGCCTTTTTCATGCGCCGGGTCGTAGACCTTGGTCAGGTCACCCCCCAAGCGGAACGTCTTGAACGGTTGCATGCCGTGCTTGCGCTCGATCACGTCCGGGGCGCAGGTGTAGAGGGTGCAGAAGGGTTCGAGCCAGGCGAATTTCATGTCCTTTTTCAGGTCCTTCATGTCCTGCTCTTTGCCGTTCTTCTGCTCGAAGATCTCCGGGTCCTTGACCCCGGCCAGCACCTTGTCGCCCAGGCGCTTGAGCGCGCTGTTGTTTTCCTGGCGCAGGTCCACGCCATTGACCAGCGCGAAACTGGCGATCATCGACAGCGGCGGCAGGGCGTAGTTGTGGTACGACAGGGCACGTTGCTGGCGCTTCAATTCATTGGGCAAAAAGCCCTGGTCGTCGACCTGGTTCACGCCGACCTTGTATTCCTTAACCGCCCAATCAAACAGGTCGCGACGGTTGGTGGCGACGGACGTGGCCATCACCGACCAGGCGGCCCAGTAGGAATGGTTGTTGGTTTTTTCCAGCGGCAGGTTGTCCCAGTCGCTCACCACCTGGTCGGCCAGCTTGTTGAACCAGGCTTCGATCAACTGCGATTCCTGCTGGTGATTGGCCAACGGGTGCGAGTCGGAGAACTTCAGGCGCACATAGGCCGAGGCCATGCTGCCCAGCGCCCATTTGCGCATGGACTTGCCGGTGTGGTTGAAGTCCTTGGACATCAACGCGTCGGCCTTGGCCCACGACACCAGCCAGTTCAGCGTGCATTCAAGCTGCTGCGGACGGCCGTCGCGCATGAACTGCATCACGCGTTTGCTGGTGTCTTTTTCCAGCTTGGTGATGTCGGCGGTGCTGTCGCGAAAGGCTTTTTCCGACTGCAGGTTCAGCGTGGAGCGTGCTTTGTCCGAACCTTCGTACTTGCTGCGAAACTGCAACGGGCCGGTGTAGGGAGCGGGCATGGTGTCGCAGTTTTCCTTGAAGTCGCCGGTCTTGAACGCTTCGATCGGTGCGAAATAGCCCTGGGGCGGACGCAGCGGCGCGGCGGCGTTGGCAGCGCCGGCGAAGATCGCCAGGCCGAGCAACGATGGAATCAATAACTTTTGCATAAGTAACCTCACTTCCCGAGTTGGGCGGTCTGCTGACCACCGCCTGGAAATACGTTGCGTGTGCAAATTTTCGCTTCGACTTTCTGCGCAGCAGCGCCCGCTTCGGGGCCCTGCACTTCCACGGCCAGCAGGTTCTGCGAGGCCCAGTCTTCATCGGTGCGCAGTTCAAAGGCGAAACGCCCGTCTGTATCGGATGTTTCGGGTTTCTCGATCTTGATGTCCTCGTGGCGCCCGTTCATGTACCAGAGGGTGGCTTGCAAGGTTTTCACCGAGGGATCGGCGAAGCGGATATCGACCTGGTGGTTCACGTTACGCAGGTCCTTGTTCGAACTGTTGACCATCAGTTCGTTCTTGCCGGGTTTGAGCGTGGTGCTGGCACTCATCTGCGCGGGCTTGCCTTCGCAGCCGTTGTCGAGCAGCGCCATCATCTGGCGGTAGATGGTTTCCTGGTCCAGGCGGTACAGCGGCGAGAATTCCCAGATGAGGATTTTCGGCGGGGTTTTCTGGAATTCTTCGCTGCCCAGATACTGGATCATCGAGCCTTCCAGGCCACCGCCAGGGAAGGCGACGTTGAGGATGTCGGCACCGATTTCCTGTTGCAAAAAGCCTGCGAAGTTGTAGTTCTTGCCGCTGTGGCTGGTGCCCACGAGGGTGATCTGCGGGTTGCCCGAATCGCCGAACAGGTCGCCGTCGCCCGCTTCGCCCTTGGGCTCGGTGGTGAACTGGTCCATGTACTGGATCGCGTAGCTGGTGCCGCACAGCTGGCCGGCCATGTTGTGCAGGGTGCCGGTCTTGCCCATGCGCCCGGAGCGCTTGGTTTCGAATTCCTGGCGGGGAATATCGGCAAATTCGGGCAGTGCGCGCACCTTGGCGCCGACGATCTTCGCGGTGCGCTGGGCGCCGTATGGGGTCCAGTGTTGGTCGCCGCGGAAGTAGAAATCGTGGGCCGGCAATTCATCCGGCAGTTGCTCGTTGGTCAGCGGCGACAGGTCCGGCACCACGTAGCCCATCTTGGCAAAGCGGCCGAGCATGGTCTTGTAATTGCCCAGCGCCTTGTCGAAATCGAACGAGGCTTTTTCTGCCGGGTTGAGCTTGTTGCGGTTCACCAGGCCACGGGTCGGCTGGTAGACCAGCACCAGTTCCACGCCCTTGGCCTTGAACGCATCGTGCAGTTGTTGCAGACGCTTGTAACCAGCGGGGCTGGTGTCGAATTCGGTGCGCAGGTCTTCCTGGGTACGGAACAGCCAGTCGCCCTGGGCTTGCACCAGGGTGGTGAAGTTCTGCTGGTAGCGAGTGGTGTAGTTCTTCGCGTCATGGGCGGCCGGGCACAGGCTGCAGCACGGTTCGGCGGTGAAGGTCGGCGCCTTCACTTCATCGGCGCGCACGCCCTGGCTGGCCGCCAGCAGGCCGAGGGTCAGACCCGAAAGGCTCAGCAGTTTGATCATGTGTGGGTGCATAAGGGTCATCCTCAGTCCAGCATTTCGGTCTGGCGTTCGACAGGGTCGATCAGCACGGCTTTCTGCTGGCGCACCAGCAGGTCGAGAATTTCTTCCTGGCGTTCACCGAGAATCCCGGAGAAGCTGATGCCACTGGTTTTGGTCGGTGCCAGCATCGACACGCGGTACAGCTCGATGCTCAACGGCGAGTCGATCGACAGCGGCCCGCTGCCGTTGCCTGCCAGTTCACCGCCGACCACGATCAGCGACACCTTGGCGTCGAAAGGGTCGAGGGCGATGTCGCGGTCGGTGTCGGTCAGATCCTTGATGTGGCCGTAGACGCCGGTCAGGCCGTTGGCCATCGAGGTGTTTTCGTACAGCTTGATGTTCACGCTGTTACGCACGCGGATGCCGTGGCGACGGTTGGCGATCACCTTGTTGCCCCACAGCAGGTTGTCGCCGCTCTCATAGAGCGTGATGCCGTCGGTGTGGTTGCGGTAGATCTCGTTGTCGGCGATCAGGTTGTTCTCGCTGTTACGGTCGATCACCAGGCCCGACAGCTTGTTGTCGTAGCTGCGGTTGTTGAAGATGAAGCTGTCGTTCACTTCCCGGGAAATGATGATGCCGTGCTTCTTCTTCGTGCCGTACACGGTGTTGTCCGCGATGATCAGGCCGTGGGAACGGTCATGGGGGTCAATGCCGTAGACGATGTTGTCCTTGTAGGTATTGCCCTTGATCACGAAGCCCGTGGTCTCGTAGCAGTAGAAGCCGTACCACATGTCCGAGAACTCGGAATCGACGATCCAGCCGGTCGGTTCAGGGCGCTTGAGCACCTTGGCCATGTTCGGCGTGTACTGGGAAATACTCACCCCGTACGATTTGCTGTTGGCATAGCCGAAGCTGGCCATCTTGCTGTTGGCGATGTAGGTCTGGGTGCCGCCCCAGGCCAGCAGGAACGGACGAAATTCCTTGGGCGACTTGAACAGCGCCGGGCCGTTGGCTTTCTCATCCCAACCGGTGATCCGCGTGTCGCGCACAAACAGCTGGCCGTCGTTGATCAGGAACGAACCGGCTTGCTGGGACAGGCGCAGCTCCTGGGTTTTGCCGTCGATTTCAAGGATGCCCTGACGGCCCACCACGATCGGCAGCTTGGCCAGGAATACGCCCGGTGACGTTTCGCTCAGGTACTGTTTGGGCACTTTGGCCAACAGGTCCTTGAGGTTCATATAGCCGTCGTCGACAAAGATCGCCTGGGGAATGCCGTGCTGGCGCACCACCCATTCGGCCATCTTGTTGTCACCGCCGATAAAGTCCTTGAGCGCGTCTTCCTGCATCATGCGGCGGATGCTGACCTTGCCCGGCTTGTTGCGCACGATCTTCTTTTCCATCGCCGCTGCGGTGTAGCCCGACAGGTCGGGCAGCGCCGGCTTGGCCATTTCCAGCGGCGCGGTGGGCGGGCTGGAAATGGTGTAGGTCTTGGCCTGTTGCAGTTCCTTGGCGATGGTCGGCGCCTTGGCCGCCGTGTCGGCAAAGGCCGTGGCGCTGGCCATCAGCATTGCCGCGACGAGTAGGCTTTGAGCATTCATTGCGCAGGCTCCCATCAGAACTTCCAGATCACGTCGACAAAGGCGCGATGCATGTACGAGTCGACCTGGCTGCCATAGGCATCACCCGGCTTGAACACACCGGCACGCAAGCGCACCAGCGCTGACGGCTCGTCAATCGACTGGCTGAGCGCGGCCGGCAGCAGGCCTTTCTTGAAGTATTTGGTGACGACCAGGTCCATCTCCTGGCCCAGGTCTTTCTTGCCGTCTTCCAGAGGCAGCGAGGTGCTGGAGAGGATCGCGCCGGTCACGTCATCGGTGTTGTTCTGCACCGCGTCGATGCCGTTGCTGCCCACCGGCTTGTTGCCGTCCACACGCCAGAACTTGTGGTACACCAGGCTGGCGTCGTAGTCCTCGCGCAGTTGCCAGGAACCGAACAGGCTCATGGACTGCATGTTGTTCATCTCACCGCGAAACGCTTCGCCGAAGCGGTGCACGCGGGACTGGGTGCCGGTCCAGTTCGAACGGTTGCTCTGCAGGCCGTTCTGCTCGTACTCGGCGCTGGCACGCGAATACGCCGCGCCCACTTGCCACTGCGGGTCCAGGCGCAGGCGCACGCCCAGGTCGGTGGCCCAGCCGCTGATGTTGTCGCTGCGCTTGGCGGTGGCAGGGCGGCTGCCGTCGGCGTTCAGGGCGTTGACTGTGTCGCGGTCGCCTTTCATGCCGGTGACGCTGGCCCAGTAGTTGACGGTGTTAGTGTTGCGCCAGTTATAGGCGTCGCTGTTGGCTTCGATGCCGAGCCAGGTGAGGTCGCCGTTTTCGCGCTTGTCCAGCGAGTCGGTGGCCACGCCCGGTTCCGGGAAGTCGAGCTTGCCGTTGTCATGGGTGTGGTGGCCGCGCAGGCCGATCCACTGCCCCGGCGTCCACTGGTAGGCGGCGTCGGCGTAGAGGTGTTGGCGGTCCTTGTCGAGCGGGGACAGTTCCTTGAGGTCGGTGCGGTATTCGCTGAAACGTTCGGCGGCGCCCACATTGGCCTTGAGCAGGGTGGTGTCGAAGGTCCAGTTCAGCGCTTCGATGTTGGTGTCGCGCCATTGGCCGTCGTCATTGCGCAGGCGTTGGCGACCGAACTTGAGGATCTCGCCGGGGTAGGGCGTGAAGCCGCCGTACGCCACCCAGAACTCGCGCATCGCCAGGTAATTCTTTTTGGTCTTGCGGTCGCTGTTGCTGGTTTGCTGGTTCTCGTCATCGGCCGACTGTTGCAGGGTGTCGGTCTCGATGATATCGCTGGAGGCCACTGCCTGGCCCATGGCGTAGGCGCTCCAGTTGCCGCTTTCACCGTAGATCCACGGGCGCAGGTCGATGCCGATACCGTTGACGTCGCCGCCTTTCTGGGTGCCCAGGTCACGGTCATCCTCGGACTGGCCGGTGACTTTGACTTCCAGGCCGAAGTTCTTCGCTTCGGTGAGCGCGGCCAGGGTCGGGCACGACCACAGCAGGGCGAAGGTCAGGCCGATACCGGCCTTGACGAATGGGTTGAGCTTCATAGGGATTCCTCGCCGTCGTCTTCTTCATCCAGGGCGTGCAATTGCAACGTGCTCTGGGCCAGGGTGCCGCGAGCGGCCAGTTCCTGTTGCACCAGGCGTTGGCCTTCGGCGCGTTGCTCAGGCGTCAGCGGTGCTTCGAGCTGGGTGGCCAGCTCAACGGCTTCCGGGGTGTCCTGGGCCTTGGCCAGCTGGCTGAAGACATAGGCGTTCAATGGGTCGGGCTTGGTGCCCTTGCCTTGGGAAAACAGTTGGGCGATGGCGAAGTCGGCGCTGTTCTGGCCGTTGCGCGCAGCGGTCAGCAGGTGGTCGAGGGCTTTTTGCGGGTAGACCTTGCCCAGGTAGCCACGGCGGTAGATCTGGCCGAGGTAGTAGTCGGCTGCGACTTCCCTGCCCACGGCTTTTTCGAAATGCGCTTCGGCGGCCTGTGCGTCCGCCGGCACCCACTTGCCTTCGTAGTAGAGCTTGCCCAGCAGCAGTTCGGCACGCGGCTGGTCGGCGGCGCGGCCGTTGTCCAGGTACTGCATCATCTGGTCGACGTCGCCCAGTTCGGGGAAGTCGTAAAGCAGTTGCGCCAGGCTGACCCAGGAGGCCGGGTAGCCGGGGGCGATTTTTTCCAGCAACGCCTGGGCGGTTTTTTCATCCGGGGTGCCGAGGGTGGCATCGCCGAGGACGCGGGCGACGCTGTCGACACGCTGGGCAGTGACCGTGCCACGGCTGTAGCCGGCTTCCAGCTGCTTGAGCAACTCGGCCTGTTTTTCCGGCGCGGCCTGTTTCTGGTACACGGTGGCCAGTTCGACGTAGCAGATGTCGGTGGTGTTGAGCGCGGCCTTGCAGATGCGCTCGACGTCATCCAAATGCTGGTCATAAGTGTCCTGGGTGCGGTACAGCAGCACCTGGGCCAGGCCGGCTTCCGGGTAACCGGCGGCTTGCCATTGTGTGATCTGTTGTTGGGCGTTCACGTTCGGGAAGCTGTGAGGGTATTGCAGGTACAGCATGGCCAGCGGGATCAGGGTGTTGCCTTCGCCATTGGCAAAGGCTTTTTTCAGCAGACCTTCGGCTTCATGGTGCTCGGCTTCGGTTGCGCCGGGCTTGGCCACCAGCAGGCGACCAAGGCGTGCCTGGGCGCGCGGCGACGTGTCGGCCGCGGCCCGGTAAGTGGCTTCGGCCTGTTTGATCTGCGCAGGATCCCGGGTGCCCACCTGGATATCAGCCAGACCCACCTGGGCCTCGCTGTAACCCAGGTCGGCCAGTTGCTGGTAATTCTGCTGTGCGGTGGCGGTGTCGCCGCGCTTGAGGGCTTCGTTGGCCAGGCGCTGGTCGGGCAGGCCCGCGCAACCGGCGAGGCTGACAGCCAGTGCCAGAGCGCAGTAGGCCAAAGTGGAATGGGATCTGCTTTGTGTGGGAGCTGGCTTGCCTGCGATGGCATCGGCACGGTTTGTCAGGGACACCGAGTTGCCTGCATCGCGGGCAAGCCCGGCTCCCACAGGGGTCGGTGTTGTGATTGAGATAGGGTTCACAGGCATGTCCTCGCTTACAGACCGTGAGCCATGGCTTTGTCGATCAGCCAGTTCAGCGACGGGCCACGGTCGCTGGTGACTTCCACCGGGCGGCCGGCGTAGGCGCTGTCCAGCGGTGCATCGGGCTTTATCTGCACGCGGATGTCGGAGGACAGGTCGGCGCTGTTCAGGCTGGAGCTGCTGACGATCGTGCCGGTGCGCACCTGTTCTTCATCGGCCACCTGGAACGTCACCGGGGTGCCTGGGCGCACGTCGCCGAACTGGCGATAGGTGAAGCGCGCTTCCACGTTGGCCTGGGCACCGCGTGGCACCAGTTGGAAGATCACATCGCCTTTGCTGGCGTACTGGCCGTCGGCGACCATTTGCTGGGCAACCACGCAATCGCACGGCGAGGTCAGGGTGCCGGTCATCTGCTTGCCGAACAGTTCCTCAACCTTGGCCGGTTGCAGCTGGTCTTCGTCCAGATGGCCCTTGAGTACGTCGAGCATGCTGGTGCTGAAGGTGGCGAGTGGCGCGCCTTTGGCGGCGACAGCGTCACCTTTGAGCAGGCTCTGCACAGTGCCGTCGCGCGGCATGGTCACGTTCATGCCGGGCACGCTGACCAGGCCGGCCTGGGCGTGGCTGACGAAGTACATGCCGTACACCGATTTGAAGACGAAACCGAACGCAGCAAGGCCGACGATGAAGATACCGGCGCTGAACACCACGGCGCGCAGGCGACCGAACGCGGTCATGCCGCTGCCGCCGTCCTTGACCTTGCGCGCCTTGGTGAAGTTGTCGCGCTGCAGGGTGGCGAGCACGTCGCCCATGGTCACGATGTCGCCGGACAGGTGCGAGGTGATCAGGTGGCGCAGGGTGGAAATATCCTGGGCGTCGAGGTTCTGGAACTGGCAACCGGCGCGGCCGGTCTGGCGGTCGTAGGAGCGGATCTGCAGCTCCACGTCCATCGCCAGGCCGAGGTTGTCGATCACAAATTGCAGACGGCCCTTGTGCACCTCACCGACGGTCAACGGCTGGGTGGCGGTGAACGCCAGGCCGCCGGCGGACAGGTCGATCACCCGTGCTTCGGTCTGGGTGCGGTCGGTGTTGAAAAAGCGCAGCTTGGCCGGGATCTTGACCCGGGCATGTTGGCGCTGGGCTTCGGATTCGTGGACAACGTTGGCGTTTACTTGGCTATTCATCGGTGTAATTCCTAGGTTAATTCAGGCTTGGCAGGGTCAGACCATCATCAAGAGCACGGCGACGAAAATGCTGCCGGCGGAGAAGGTCATGGTCCGAGACGACCAGGTGTTGAACCAACGTTGAAAGCTGGCCAAATCGCGGGTCAGTTTGGTGTCCTGGCGGGTCCAGGACTGTTGATCAAGGCGGAAGAACACGTAGATCTTCACCAGCGCGCCCATGATCTGGTTGTAATAGAGAATCACCGGGTAAGCCGGGCCGATGGTGTGGCCGGAGCACGACAGCAGCAGGGTGAGGATCAGGCGGGTGATGCCGATCCACAGCAGGTACGCGAGGATGAAGGCGCCGCCGTACTTGAAGGTGGCGATGATTGCCACGGTCAGGCCGAGCAGGGAGGTCCACATCGACACGCGCTGGTCGAACAGCACCACGCTGGTGAACAGGCCCAGGCGGCGAACACCCAGGCCCAGGGCTCGGGAGTTCTGGCGCAGGTTGTTGCCGTACCAGCGGAACATCAGCTTGCGGCTGGCCTTGATGAAGCTCTTTTCCGGCGGGTGTTCCACGGTGTTGATCGCGGCGTCCGGCACGTAGAAGGTGTCGTAGCCCAGGCGCATGAGGCTGAACCAGCTGGACTTGTCATCACCGGTGAGGAACTTGAAGCGGCCCAGGCGCCAGTGTTGCAGCGAGTCGCTTTCCACGTCGGCGATAAAGCCCGGGTCGGTGACCACGCGGGCACGGAACACCGACATGCGTCCGGTCATGGTCAGTACGCGCTTGGACAGGGCCATGGAGCACATGTTGATGTGGCGTTGGGCGAAGCGCAGCTTGTGCCATTCGCTCATGATGTAGCCGCCGCGCACTTCGCAGAATTCGTTGGTGGTCAGGCCGCCAACGTTGCCGAACAGCTGGAACCACGGCACGGTCTTGCGCACCACGCCTTCGGCCAGCACGGTGTCGCCATCGATCACGGCCACCACGGCGCGGTCATCCGGCAGGTGACGGGAGATGGCGCGAAAACCAAAGGCCAGGCCGTCGCGCTTGCCGGTGCCGGCGATGCGCACGAAGTCGAGCTTCACATGCTCGGGTGGGTTCATCTTTTCCCAAAGGCTTTTGACCAGCAGCTCATCGGACATTTCCACCAGCGAGCACACCACGGTGGTGGGGAAGCCGCATTCGATGGCTTCGCGGATCACCGAGCTGTAGACCTGTGCGGTGGTCAGCGCATCGATACGAAAACTGGTGACCATCAGGAACACATGGGACGGGTCGGCAGCCTTGCCCAGCTTGCGCACTTTGCGGCGCAGGTGCGGGTACACCACGTACAGAAACAGCATGCCGCGAAAGAAGTGCGTCGCACCCATCGAGTAGCGCCAGATACCCACGGCGCCAATCAGGAAAATAAAATTCTTCGACTCGGAGTCGAACGTACTCGCCGGCAACAGCAGGGCGAGACCCATCAGCAGGCTCAGAAAGAACAGCCAGCC
The DNA here is from genome assembly GCF_000336465.1 of Pseudomonas poae RE*1-1-14. Taxonomy (NCBI): domain Bacteria; kingdom Pseudomonadati; phylum Pseudomonadota; class Gammaproteobacteria; order Pseudomonadales; family Pseudomonadaceae; genus Pseudomonas; species Pseudomonas poae. Next base: position 365,971 of record NC_020209.1, read on the forward strand.
GGCGGATTGGAGCAGTACGTGTTTTAACTTGGACATAAGCGTCATCCGAAGGTGAAGAAGGCTCCGGCTGCACCTGCTGGGGGAGCAGGACAGGTGCAGCGCGGAACTTGCCGTTGCTGTTACCAGCAAATGCCTTCGGTACGACCTGTCGTGCAGGTCGCCTTGGACATAAAGCCCACCAGGTCGATCACTTGCTTGCCGTGCGGTGCGTTCTGCGCCAGCGCGCGGAATTTCTCGTCGCGATTGCCGAGAATGATCACGTCGGAGTTGTTGATCACATCGTCGAAGTCCGAGTTGAGCAGGGACGACACGTGCGGGATCTTGCCTTCGATGTAGTCCTTGTTCGCACCGTGAACACGGGCGTACTCGACGTTGCTGTCGTAGATGCTCAGGTCATAGCCCTTGCCGATCAGCATTTCGGCCAGCTCCACCAGCGGGCTTTCACGCAGGTCGTCGGTGCCGGCCTTGAAGCTCAGGCCCAGCAGGGCGACTTTGCGCTTGTCGTGGCTGGAAACGATGTCGAAAGCGTTCTGCACCTGGGATTCGTTGCTGCGCATCAGCGAGTTGAGCAGCGGCGCTTCCACGTCCAGGGAACCTGCGCGGTACGTCAGGGCGCGCACGTCCTTTGGCAGGCACGAGCCGCCGAACGCGAAGCCCGGGCGCATGTAGTACTGGGACAGGTTGAGGGTCTTGTCCTGGCACACCACTTCCATCACTTCGCGACCGTCGACACCGACGGCCTTGGCGATGTTGCCGATCTCGTTGGCGAAGGTCACTTTGGTGGCGTGCCACACGTTGCAGGTGTACTTGATCATTTCGGCAACGGCGATGTCCTTGCGGATGATCGGTGCGTCGAGCTCTTCGTACAGCGATTGCAGAACATCGCCGGAGGCTTTGTCGAACTCGCCAATGACGGTCATCGGCGGCAGGTCGTAGTCGGCGATGGCAGTGGATTCACGCAGGAATTCCGGGTTGACCGCGACGCCGAAGTCGACACCGGCCTTTTTGCCGGAGCAGTCTTCCAGGATCGGGATAACCACATTGGCCACGGTGCCTGGCAATACGGTGCTGCGCACCACCACGGTATGACGGGTGGTCTTGTCACGCAGCACAAGACCGATTTCACGGCACACGGCTTCGATGTAATCCAGTTCCAGATCGCCGTTTTTCTTGCTTGGCGTGCCGACGCAGATCATCGACAGGTCGGTGTCACGAATCGCTTCGGCGAAGTTGGTGGTGCCACGCAGTCGGCCGGTTTGGATACCCTGGCTCAACAGCTCGCCCAGACCAGGCTCAACGATGGGCGATTTGCCAGCGTTGATCAGGTCGATCTTGTCCTTGGAAATGTCTACGCCAACCACGTCGTGGCCACGGGCAGACAGGCAACCGGCACAGACTGCGCCAACGTAACCCAAACCAAATATGCTGATGCGCATCGCAATTACCTCTGTATTTAAATCATTGCCATTGGATGGCCGGAGTTCATGTTTGCAAGCGTCACTAATGCCGCGAAAGTTAGGCGAATAGACGCCGACTTGCCGCATGCAGGCATGTTGAATAACGAGTGACTAACTATTGCACTCAAGTTGTGCGCAACGTGGCCTTGTTATTGGGGCTTGCCCTCAAATGCAGCCAGCCTTCCTGGGAGAAGGACGTGGCGCCAGTGCCGCAAGACCTTGATAGTGGCTATAAGCCTTTAATTATCAATGGCTTGGGTTGTATCACTGACCCATCAGGGGAAGCTCGGCCTTGGCCTTATAGTGTGTGGCAATGCATCCTTATCGCCGCTCTTAACTAGTGGGTTGGTATTCTGACCCCTGAGCGAAAGTTATTAAGACAACTTCGCTACTTCCGTTGGTCTGCCATGTAAGTCATCTCCTACAGAAACATAGAATTTCGTTACCGGTGGTATGAGCGGTGCTTTGAGATGAAGTTCCTGGCCGCTCATCCTGTTTCTGGAAATTTCTTGAAATATTAGAAAAGATGGCACTGGTATTATATTGATAGCACTTGCTATTTAAGCCAGTAATTGTGGGGAGATGGTGCGCGGAGATGGTTTTTTGCCACTAGTGTTTTGGAAAATGGGTGCCACTGCGAAAAAAATCGACGAATGTCGAGTGAAAGATTTTTCAGGATTTCATGTGAATTTTTTTTGACGTCAAAAAGACGGCGTTTTGCTGCGGGAGATGCGGGAGGAGGGCGGGAAGGTACCCGCTCCCGTCTTTGAGCGCTCAATGTGTGTCAGGCTTTATTCCGGTGCATGATCGCGCAGGAACACCAGCGTGTCCGGCTTGGACTGCTGCGCATTGAAGCGATAACCCTGCATCTCGAACTGCTTGAGTTTGGCCGGATCGTTGATGCGTTCTTCGATGACAAAGCGGCTCATCATGCCCCGTGCTTTTTTCGCGTAGAAGCTGATGATTTTGTACTGGCCGTTCTTCAGGTCCTTGAACTCGGTATTGATGATGCGGGCGTTCAAAGCCGTGCGTTTGACCGCAGAGAAGTATTCGTTGGAAGCCAGGTTGAGCAGCACGTCATCACCTTGTGCGGCCAGCGCTTCGTTGAGCCACTCGCTGATGCGCGTGCCCCAGAAAGCGTACAGGTCCTTGCCACGGGCGTTGGCGAGTTTAGTGCCCATTTCCAGGCGGTACGGCATCATCAGGTCGAGCGGACGCAGCAGGCCGTAGAGGCCTGAAAGCATGCGCAGGTGGTCCTGGGCGTAGCTGAAATCGGCGTCGCTCAAGGTGTCGGCGTTGAGACCGGTGTAGACGTCGCCCTTGAACGCAAGCAGCGCCTGCTTGGCGTTTTCGGGGGTGAAGGAGGGCGTCCAGCTGCCGAAGCGCGCGGCGTTGAGACCGCCGATCTTGTCGGAGACGTGCATCAATTCGCTGATTTGCGCTGGGGTCAGGTCGCGTAATTGCTCGATCAGCTCCTGGGAGTGGTCCAGGTATTGCGGCTGCGTGAATCGCTGGGTGGCCGGGGGGGATTCGAAGTCCAGGGTTTTGGCGGGGGAAATGACCGTCAGCATGGGTTGGCTCCTATAGTCGTTGGGAGGATTGTAGGGGGTTGAGGGGATTGGGGGTATATCCGTTGCTGCGGTAATGGCTGATATGGGCTGCGCCCTTGCGGCGCGCCCCAGATCAAGATCAAGAGCGCGACTGCCTTAAAGCCGACCGGAATGGTTTGCCGAACGCTATCAAAATGTGGGAGGGGGCTTGCTCCCGATAGCAGTGGGTCAGCTACAAATAAGCTGACTGACCTAGCTCATCGGGAGCAAGCCCCCTCCCACATTTGGATCTCCACTTGTCTGATGGATATCACACTGCTTTTGCTCTGGCTTTTGATCTTGATCTCAAGCGCCCTGCCCACCCCAATCCCACGAGTCGATCAGCTATAGTGCCCAACCATTCAGGAAGGGAGTCCCCCTGTGCGATTAGCACTTTTATTGTCTGCATGCCTGCTATGCCTGAACGCCCAAGCCGCCCCCGCTGACGTTGCCAGCCTGGACCGCGGCACCTGGCCCGAAAAGCTCGGCAGCCCGGCGCTGTTCGACGTAGCCTCACGCGCCGAAATCCTGATGTTCTCCCGCAGCCTGCTGGCCAGCGAGTCCCTTGACGAACCCTCGCTCAAACAGCGCCTGGGCTTGAAGATCATCAACCTGGCCGCCATCGACGACCTGCGCCGCCAACTGTGGAAGCGCCTGCTGGCAAACTACATCTTCGCCCAGCAGAGCTGCGAGGAAGATGCCTCGTTCTGCTACCTGGTGGAGAGCATGGACGACCTGCGCGAGCAGGCCGGCAAGCTTGAGCTCAGCGAAGACTCCTTCTATATAGGGTGGGCCGCCCCGAGCCATGCCTTCCATGAGCGTTACCTGGACGAGCTGCTGCGCAAGGCGGCCCTGTTCCCGCAGATCAGCAGCGAAGTTGCGCGCTTCGGCGACCATGAACGCAACGGCGACGAGTTCAACGACCGCGTGTTCCTGCTCACCTTCGATGGCGGGCCGGCTGCGGTCGGCGGCAATACCGACTGGCTTGCCGACTACCTGCGCAAACAGAAAATGAACGCAACCTTCTTCGTGCTCGGCAGCAGTCTGCAAACCCGTGTGGAGCGCAGCTCGGCCAGCGACGTGCAGGCGTTGTATCAGGGGCAGTGCGTGGGGACTCAGGGTTGGCAGTACCGCTCCCACAGCCACTGGGTTGACTGGCAAAGCTCCATCACCCGCAGTGCCACGCTGGCGCAGAACCTGATGCCGGAAAACTATGTGCCGCAGTTCCGGCCGCCCTATGGGCAGCGCCGTGCCGACAGCCAGGGGTTTTTCCAGTCACAGGGTTTGCAGGTGGCGTTGTGGGATATCGATTCCCAGGACGAGCCGGGCAAGCTCAAGGCCGATGAGTCGGCGCAGCGGGTGCTCACCCTGATGCTGTTATGGCGCAAAGGCGTGATCGTATTCCACGACACCCAGGACCGGGCGCGGCTGGCATTGCCGATGTTGCTGCATGAAACGGCGCAGAGCGGGCTGGGCTGGCAGGACTGTCGGGAGGCGTTTCGCTGAAAAGCGCAAGTGCCCGGCCCTGTTGGGGATCAGGCGTTTTTGGGGCGATTTTTCAAAGCATTTCAAGGCAGGCTGACTTCCGACTTTAGCGGGGTAGGTGGCACTCGGCTAGTGCTATTCGTCATCCTGAAAAATAAACTTCAAAAAAACGTCAAAGTGCTTTTTTCTGTCATGGGTTTTGCGGTATTACGAAGTCAGACCGCCGAACCCTGCAACACAGGTGGCGTCTTCCAAGACTCCTCCTGTGGGCAATGCACTTGACGTCACTCAGGTGTGTGCGGTGGTCGAATCGAGGCGCAGCACCGCTCAGGTATTGCGTCGAATGGCTCCCACAAAGGTGACCGAGTATGGATGATCATGGACGTAACCCTTCTTCCGACCAGCCAATCCTTTATGTGCTTGATACCAACGTACTGATCCACGATCCAAACGCACTGCTTAACTTCGAAGAACATCACGTCGCCATCCCCATGATCGTGCTTGAGGAACTCGACAAACTCAAAAGCGGGCACCACAGCGTGGCCGCCGAATGCCGCCAGGCCATTCGCCTGATCGACAAGACGCTGGGCGAGGCTTCGCCTGAAGACGTTGAAGTGGGCGTGCCGATCCAGCGTGGCAAAAGCGGACCCAAGGGCCTGCTGTCGATCCTGATGAGCAAACGCGGCGAGCCCAACAGCCTGCTGCCGGAAAACCTCAACGACAACAAGATCATCAATCAATTGATCGACCTGCACGCGCGCGACAAGGACCTGCGTCTGGTGCTGGTGACCAAAGACATCAATATGCGCCTCAAGGCCCGTGCATGCGGGATCGCGGCCGAGGATTACAGCACCGATCAACTGGTCGACGACGTCTCGATGCTCTCGCGCGGGTATCACACGGTGCCGGGCTCGTTCTGGGACCTGGTCGCCAAGGTCGAGACCCGTCAGGATCATGGCCGTACCTGGCACCAGGTGCAGTTGATCGACAATCTGCCCTCCGTGCACATCAACGAATTCATCGTCGACGAGCAGGGCTTTGTGGGCTGGATCAAAGAGATCCAGGTCGACAAGCTGCTGATCCTCGACCTGCATCAAGAGCCCCTGTTGCACCAGGAAGCCTGGGGCCTGAAACCGCGTGACATCTACCAGAGCCTGGCGCTGTATGCGTTGCTCGACCCGGACATCCACCTGGTCAACCTGACCGGCGCCGCGGGCTCGGGCAAAACAATCCTCGCCCTGGCGGCGGCCATTGAACAGACGATGGTCACCAAGCGCTATCGCCGCATTATCGCGACCCGCAGTGTGCAGGGCCTGGACCAGGAGATCGGCTTTCTGCCCGGCACCGAGGCGGAAAAAATGGAGCCGTGGCTGGGGGCGATCACCGACAACCTCGAAGCCTTGCACATGGATGATGAAAACACCCATGGCAGCGTCGACTACATCCTCAGCAAAGTGCCGTTGCAGTTCAAATCCCTCAACTACATTCGAGGTCGCAGCTTCCAGCAAAGCCTGATCCTGATCGATGAATGCCAGAACCTCACGCCGCATCAGATGAAAACCATCATCACCCGTGCCGGCGCCGGTTCCAAAGTGGTGTGCCTGGGCAACCTGGCACAGATCGACACCCCTTACCTGTCCGCGACCAGCTCCGGGCTGACTTACCTGACGGAACGTTTCAAGGACTTCCCGAACGGCGTGCATATTGCGCTGCAAGGGGTACCACGGTCGATTCTGGCGGAATACGCCGAATCTCACCTATAAACGCGGTCAATGTGGGAGCTGGCTTTTTGTGGGAGCTGGCTTGCCTGCGATAGCAACACCTCGGTTTCCCTGATCCACCGAGGTGCCTGCATCGCAGGCAAGCCAGCTCCCACACAAGCCGGCTCCCACATTTATTGTGTGTAAGGTTTACAATCGGTGCTCCTGTTCAGGAGTAACGCTGTGCTGACTCATCTCGATTCCCAAGGTCGCGCCCATATGGTCGACGTCACCGACAAGTCCGTGACGTTCCGTGAGGCGGTGGCCCAAGCGCGGGTGCGCATGCTGCCGGCCACCCTGCAAATGATTGTCAACGGCGCCCACCCCAAGGGCGACGTGTTCGCCGTGGCCCGCATCGCCGGGATCCAGGCGGCGAAAAAAACCAGTGACTTGATCCCCTTGTGCCACCCGCTGATGCTCACCGGCGTCAAGGTCGAACTCAGCGCCGAAGGTGCGGACGCGGTGCTGATCGTGGCGCGCTGCAAGCTCTCCGGGCAGACCGGCGTGGAGATGGAAGCGTTGACCGCCGCGAGTGTCGCGGCGTTGACGATCTACGACATGTGCAAGGCCGTGGATCGCGGCATGACCATCGAAAGTGTGCGCCTGCTGGAAAAGCTCGGTGGCAAGAGCGGGTACTTCAAGGCGGAGGAGCAATGAGTATCAACGTGCTGTTTTTTGCGCGCTACGCCGAAGCGGTGGGCTTTGATTCGCTGGAGATGGAAGGTGATTTCGCCACCGTCGATGCAGTGCGCCTGGCGTTGGCCAGTGACCCGGAGTTTGCAGTGCTCAATGAGTCCAGTCTGATGTGTGCGCGCAACGAAGAGCTCTGCTCGCTGGACGAGCCCGTGCAGGCCGGTGATGAAGTGGCGTTTTTCCCCCCCGTGACGGGAGGCTGAACATGGCGATTCGTGTGCAGGCCAACGCCTTTGATCCGGGCGCCGAAGTCAATGCGATGCACGCGGCCAATGCCGGTGTGGGCGCGGTGGTCAGTTTTGTCGGCTATGTGCGCGACTTCAATGATGGGCGCGACGTGTCGGGGATGTTTCTCGAGCACTATCCCGGCATGACCGAAAAGGCCCTGGCCAAAATCGCCGTGGAGGCCGAGCAGCGCTGGCCGTTGCTCAAGCTGGAAGTGCTGCACCGCATTGGCGCGCTGGAGCCGGGCGAGCCGATTGTGTTTGTCGCGGCCGCCAGTGCCCATCGCCAGGCCGCGTTCGATGCCTGTGCGTTTGTGATGGATTACCTGAAGACCCGGGCGCCATTCTGGAAGAAGGAAAACACGCCGGACGGGCCACGCTGGGTGGAAGGGCGCAGCAGTGATCACGCGGCAGCTGATCGCTGGAAGTAAATGGTTCAAGGTCAATGGATATCTAAATGTGGGAGCGGGCTTGCTCGCGAAAGCGGTAGATCAGTCAGTACATTTTTAACTGACAGACCGCATTCGCGAGCAAGCCCGCTCCCACATTTTTGACTGCATTCCAAGGCTTAAGGGCGCTTGCGCTCGACGGCTCGCAACAGATGCGTCGACGGCGTTTCACAGCTGATCTTGCGCCCCAGCAGCGTTTCGATCGACGGCAACTGATACGAGTCGTCTTCCCCGGCAAAGCTGATCGACACGCCTGCGGCACCCGCACGACCGGTTCGGCCAATGCGGTGCACGTAGTCGTCCGGCACTTCCGGCAGGGTGAAGTTGATCACGTGGCTGATGCCGTCGATGTGAATCCCGCGCCCGGCCACATCGGTGGCCACCAGCACGCGAATCTTGCCTTCGCGGAAGCCTTCCAGGGTCTTGATGCGCTTGTGTTGTGGCACGTCGCCCGACAGTTGCGCGGCGTTGACGCCATCGCGCACCAGGCGCTCTTCGATGCGGCGCACTTCATCCTTGCGGTTGGCGAACACCATCACGCGCTCCCAACCGTTGTCGTTGATCAGGTTGTAGAGCAGCTTGTACTTGTCGGCACCGGCCACGGCGTAGATGTGCTGCTCGACGTTTTCGCTGGCGACGTTCAGCGCCTCGATCTCGACGATGGACGGGTCAGTGGTCCACTGCTTGGCGAGGTTCATCACGTCTTCGGTGAAGGTCGCGGAGAACAGCAGGGTCTGGCGCTCGTTTTTCGGCGGAGTCTGGCGAATGATCTGCCGCACTTGCGGGATGAAGCCCATGTCGAGCATACGGTCGGCTTCGTCCAGCACCATCACTTCGACCATGTCCAGGTGCACGTCGCCGCGCTGGTTGAAGTCGAGCAGGCGTCCTGGAGTGGCCACAAGGATGTCGCAGTGGCGCGCTTCGAGGTGCTTGAGCTGCTTGTCGAAGTCCATGCCGCCCACGAACGTCATGACATTGAGGCCGGTGTACTTGGTCAGGTCGGCGGCGTCCTTGGCGATCTGCACCACCAGCTCGCGGGTGGGGGCGATGATCAGCGCGCGCGGTTCACCCATGTAGCGTTCTTTGGGCGGCGGCGTTTGCAACAGCTGGGTGATGATCGAAATGAGGAACGCGGCGGTCTTGCCGGTGCCTGTCTGGGCGCGGCCTATGGCGTCCTTGCCGGCGAGGGTAAAGCCCAGCACTTGTGCCTGGATCGGCGTGCAGTACGGGAAGCCCAGGTCCTGGATGGCGTGCATCAGTTCCGGAGCGAGCTTGAAGTCGTGGAAGCGGGTCTTGCCTTCCTGGGGCTCGACGACGAAGTCTTCGAGTTTCCAGGGGATCACTACCGGTTTGGGCTTGGGCGCACGTTCGCGAGGTGGCCTGGCAGCGGCGACGGGTTCCACCGGTGCGGCAGGTTCAGGCGGCCGGGCAGCCGGTGCGCTACGCGCTGGCTGCTGAGCCTCGGTGCGGCGGGGGGCGGCAGGGGCAGGCGCACTGGCAACTGGCGCGAGCGGCTCAGCCTCGCTTTTGCCGAACATCTTCTTGAGTGCTTTGAGCACGGTGATCTCATTAAATGGGTTAAGGAATGTACGCCGGCCAGTGTAATGCAAGAATCGGGCGCGGCGTAGTGCGTCTGTCATACGGCTACATAAACGCCGGTTTCAGCTCAGTCGTGCGAGCAACCAGGCGCCGATGTCGTGGATCTCCTGAGGTAACACTTCGTGGCCCATTGGGTATTCCTGCCATGTCACGGTGACACCACGGCTCTTTAAATGCTCGAAGGCGCTGCGGCCCATCGCGTTCTGCACCACCTCATCGTGCTGACCGTGCAGGCACAGCGCCGGAATGCGCTGCTGGCTGGCAGACAATTGCAGCTCATTGTCGAAAGTGGGCGCATAGGTAGAGAGGGCGATCACGCCACCCAGCGGCCCCTGCCAGTTCAGATACGCGGTGTGAAAAACCACCGCGCCGCCCTGGGAAAACCCTGCGAGAAAAATCCGCGAGGCGTCTATTCCGGTTCTCTTCTGCGCTTCGATGAGGTCCGTGACCATGTGCGTGGACGCGTCCAGCTCTTCAAGGCTGATCGAGCGCGCCGGGCTCATGGCCTTGATGTCGTACCAACTGGGCATCGCGTAACCGCCGTTGATCGTCACCGCACGGGTCGGTGCCTGGGGCAGGACAAAGCGGGTCGACAGCAGGGTTTCCTGCAGCGCTTCGGCCACCGGCATGAAGTCGTAGCGATCAGCGCCCAGGCCATGCAGCCAGATAACGCAGGCGTCTGCGGGCTTGGCGGGCTGAAGAATCAAGGGGTCGGTCATGTCTGCTCCATAAATGTGCGAGCGCTCCGATTGAGTGCGTCGGAACGGTGCGTAACGGGTGGATTTGTTAATAAAGTGTCGCAAGGTTGAATCTTTTGCTCTTGACCGTGTGCTGAATCGACTCAGTCGTCACTCTGGTACGGCGCTTGCTATGCACACAGCGATGTCAGGTCTCTTCCACGTCGGTAACACTATCAGTGACGCCGCTTGTGGGATAGCAACTGGACTTATAGCGACAGCCTCAAACCGTTTGACCCCAAAAAAAGCCAACACGGGTCAAAGTCGCCTCAAAAGGGTGCGGTGGGGTTCGAGCTCCGACACAACAAGAGCAAAACTGGAGGTTTGAATGAAGGTATTGAAATCCACCCTGGCCATCGTGACCGCGGCCGCTGTATTGGGTGTCAGTGGTTTTGCCCAAGCCGGCGCCACCCTGGACGCCGTGCAGAAGAAAGGCTTTGTGCAATGTGGCGTGAGTGACGGCCTGCCGGGTTTCTCGGTACCGGATGCCAGCGGCAAGATCCTCGGGATCGATGCTGACGTTTGCCGTGCTGTAGCCGCCGCCGTGTTTGGCGACGCGACCAAGGTCAAGTTCAGCCAGTTGAATGCCAAGGAGCGTTTCACCGCGCTGCAATCGGGCGAAGTGGACATTCTGTCGCGCAACACCACCATGACCAGCTCTCGCGACGCGGGCATGGGCCTGAAATTCCCGGGCTTCATCACCTACTACGACGGCATCGGCTTTCTGGTAAACAACAAGCTGGGCGTTAAAAGTGCCAAGGAACTGGACGGTGCAACCATCTGCATCCAGGCCGGTACCACCACCGAGCTGAACGTTTCCGACTACTTCCGTGGCAACGGTCTGAAATACACCCCGATCACCTTCGACACCTCCGATGAAAGCGCCAAGTCGCTGGAATCCGGGCGTTGCGACGTGCTGACCTCCGACAAGTCCCAACTGTTCGCCCAGCGCAGCAAGCTGGCCTCGCCGAAGGACTACGTGGTTCTGCCGGAAACCATTTCCAAGGAGCCGCTGGGCCCGGTCGTGCGTAACGGCGACGACGAGTGGCTGGCCATCGTGCGCTGGGTTGGCTACGCCATGCTCAACGCTGAAGAAGCCGGCATCACCTCGAAGAACGTTGAAGCTGAAGCCAAGTCCACCAAGAACCCGGACGTTGCACGTCTGCTCGGTGCCGACGGCGAATACGGCAAAGACTTGAAAGTGAAGAAAGACTGGGTCGTGCAGATCGTCAAGCAAGTCGGTAACTACGGCGAAGTGTTCGAGCGCAACCTGGGCAAGAGCACCCCGCTGGAAATCGACCGCGGCCTGAACGCACTGTGGAACAACGGCGGTATCCAGTACGCGCCCCCTGTGCGCTGATCGCTGATGGTTCTGTCACCCGGTGGGCCAACCGCCGGGTGATGTTCTGTTCCATTCTTTTCGGGGCACTTCATGCAAAATCAAATCGGCGCACCCAAGCAGAAGCTCAGCTTCAGCGATCCCAAAGTGCGTGCGTGGCTCTTCCAGATCATCACGATTGTGGCGGTGGTCTCCCTGGGCTGGTACCTCTTCAACAATACCCAGACCAACCTTCAGCACCGGGGCATCACCTCGGGGTTCGACTTTCTTGAGCGCAGTGCCGGCTTCGGCATCGCGCAGCACCTGATCGACTACACCGAATCGGACAGCTATGCCCGGGTGTTTGTGATCGGCTTGCTCAACACCTTGCTGGTGACTGTGATCGGTGTGGTCCTGGCGACCCTGCTGGGTTTCATCATCGGCGTGGCGCGCCTGTCGCCCAACTGGATGATCAACAAGCTGGCGACGGTGTATGTGGAAGTGTTCCGCAACATCCCGCCGTTGCTGCAGATCCTGTTCTGGTACTTCGCGGTGTTCCTGACCATGCCGGGGCCGCGCAACAGCCATAACTTCGGCGATACCTTCTTCGTCAGCAGCCGGGGCCTGAACATGCCGGCGGCGCTGGCCGCCGACGGGTTCTGGCCGTTCGTGATCAGTGTGGTGCTCGCCATCGTTGCTATCGTGTTGATGGCGCGCTGGGCCAACAAGCGCTTCGAGGCCACGGGCGTACCGTTCCACAAGTTCTGGGCCGGCCTTGCGCTGTTCATCGTGATCCCGGCGTTGTGCGCCTTGATCTTCGGCGCGCCGCTGCACTGGGAAATGCCAAAACTGCAAGGCTTCAACTTCGTTGGCGGCTGGGTATTGATCCCCGAACTGCTGGCGCTGACGTTGGCGCTGACGGTCTATACGGCGGCGTTCATCGCCGAGATCGTGCGGTCGGGCATCAAGTCCGTCAGCCACGGCCAGACCGAAGCCGCCCGCTCCCTGGGCCTGCGCCCTGGGCCGACGCTGCGCAAGGTCATCATTCCGCAGGCGCTGCGGGTGATCATTCCGCCGCTGACCAGCCAATACCTGAACCTGGCGAAAAACTCGTCACTGGCCGCCGGAATCGGTTACCCGGAAATGGTTTCGCTGTTTGCCGGCACGGTACTCAACCAGACTGGCCAGGCGATTGAAGTCATTGCCATCACCATGAGCGTGTACCTGGCGATCAGCATCAGCATTTCCCTGCTGATGAACTGGTACAACAAGCGCATTGCGCTGATCGAGCGGTGAGGAAACCTGCATGAGTTCGCATACGTTCAAACCTGATATGCCGCCGCCGAACAAAGTCTTCGGGCCGATGGCATGGATGCGCGCCAACCTGTTCTCCAGCTGGCTCAATACCCTGCTGACCCTGTTGGCGTTTTACCTGATCTATCTGGTGGTCCCGCCGATCCTGAACTGGGCCATCCTTGACGCCAACTGGGTGGGTACGACTCGCGCCGATTGCACAAAGGAGGGCGCCTGCTGGGTGTTCATCCAACAGCGCTTCGGGCAGTTCATGTATGGCTACTACCCGGGCGACCTGCGCTGGCGTGTGGACCTCACCGTGTGGCTGGCCATCGTTGGCGTGGCGCCGTTGTTCATCTCGCGTTTTCCGCGCAAGGCGATCTACGGCCTGGGCTTTCTGGTGCTGTACCCGATCATCGCGTTCTTCCTGCTGCACGGCGGCGCTTTCGGCCTGACCAACGTGGCAACCAGCCAATGGGGCGGCCTGATGCTGACCCTGGTGATCGCCACCGTCGGCATTGCTGGCGCGTTGCCGCTGGGCATCGTGCTGGCCTTGGGCCGACGCTCGAACATGCCGGCGATTCGGGTGGTCTGCGTGACCTTCATCGAATTCTGGCGCGGCGTGCCGTTGATCACGGTGCTGTTCATGTCCTCGGTGATGCTGCCGTTGTTTTTGCCTGAAGGCATGGGCATCGACAAGCTGCTGCGGGCATTGATCGGCGTGATCCTGTTCCAGTCGGCCTACGTGGCCGAGGTGGTGCGCGGCGGTCTGCAAGCGATCCCTAAAGGTCAGTATGAAGCCGCTGCGGCGATGGGCCTGGGTTACTGGCGCAGCATGGGCCTGGTGATTTTGCCGCAAGCCCTGAAGATGGTGATTCCCGGCATCGTCAACACGTTTATCGCGTTGTTCAAGGACACCAGCCTTGTGATCATCATCGGCCTGTTCGACCTGCTCAACAGCGTCAAGCAAGCTGCCGCCGACCCGAAATGGTTGGGTATGGCCACTGAGGGCTACGTGTTCGCCGCCCTGGTGTTCTGGATTTTCTGTTTTGGTATGTCGCGCTATTCCATTCATTTGGAACACAAGCTCGACACAGGCCACAAGCGTTAGGAGTTGATGTGATGAGCGAAGCGATCAAACAGCCTGTGAGTCCTGAAGGCATTATCCAGATGCAGGGCGTCAACAAGTGGTACGGCCAGTTCCACGTGTTGAAAGACATCAACCTCAACGTCAAACAGGGCGAGCGTATCGTGCTGTGCGGTCCGTCGGGTTCGGGCAAGTCCACCACCATCCGCTGCCTCAACCGTCTGGAAGAGCACCAGCAGGGCCGCATCGTGGTCGATGGCGTGGAACTGACCAACGACCTCAAGCAGATCGAAGCGATCCGCCGTGAAGTGGGCATGGTGTTCCAGCACTTCAACCTGTTCCCGCATCTGACCATCCTGCAGAACTGCACGCTGGCGCCGATGTGGGTGCGCAAGATGCCCAAGCGCAAGGCCGAGGAAATCGCCATGCACTACCTGGAGCGCGTGCGTATTCCGGAGCAGGCGCACAAGTTTCCGGGGCAACTGTCCGGCGGCCAGCAACAGCGTGTGGCGATTGCCCGCGCGCTGTGCATGAAACCCAAGATCATGCTGTTCGACGAACCGACCTCGGCTCTCGACCCGGAAATGGTCAAAGAGGTGCTGGACACCATGATCGGCCTGGCCGAAGACGGCATGACCATGTTGTGCGTAACCCACGAAATGGGTTTTGCGCGCACCGTGGCCAACCGCGTGATCTTCATGGACAAGGGCGAAATCGTGGAACAGGCGGCGCCGAACGACTTCTTCGACAACCCGCAGAACGATCGGACCAAGTTGTTCTTGAGCCAGATTCTGCATTGATCGATGGTTGAATGAATAAACCCGGCCTGGTGCCGGGTTTATTTTTGCCTGTAGGCTGTAGGGCTATTCGCCAGTTGCTCGGTCATTTGCGCCACGCACCTGTCAGACCTTGTTTTTTCTTTTCCTACAGTTGATCCATGAGCCCTCAAGCCCAACGCACGCCCGACCTGGAAGCACTCCTGATTGACGCCGAAGCCGACGACGATGCGGTGCAACAGGCGCCTGCGCCTGTGACTCGCCCGTGGCTGTTGCTGCTGGGCCTGATCCTGGTGGCGCTGAATCTGCGCCCGGCATTGTCGAGCCTCGCACCGCTGCTCAGCCAGGTGTCCGATAGCCTTGGGTTATCGGCGGCTCGGGCCGGGTTGCTGACCACCTTGCCGGTGTTGTGCCTGGGCCTGTTCGCGCCGCTGGCGCCGATCCTGGCGCGGCGGTTTGGCGCCGAGCGCGTGGTGCTGGGCGTTTTGCTGATGCTGGCCGCCGGTATCACCCTGCGCAGTGCGTTCGGTGAAGTGGGCCTGTTTAGTGGCAGCCTGCTCGCCGGGGCGAGCATCGGCGTTATCGGCGTGTTGTTGCCGGGCATCGTCAAGCGCGACTTCGCCAGGCAGGCCGGCGCGATGACCGGCGTGTACACCATGGCGCTGTGCCTCGGCGCGGCGTTGGCGGCGGGGGCGACGGTGCCGTTGAGCCATTACTTTGCAGACGACTGGTCGCTCGGTCTGGGGTTCTGGATGCTGCCGGCGCTGTTCGCAGCGTTGTGCTGGCTGCCTCAGGCCCGGCGCAAACACGCGACCCACCAGGTCACCGCGCGGGTCAAGGGCCTGCTGCGCGATCCGCTGGCCTGGCAAGTGACCTTGTACATGGGCCTGCAATCGTCGCTGTCGTACATCGTGTTTGGCTGGATGCCATCGATCCTGATGGGGCGGGGCCTGAGCGCCACAGACGCGGGTTTGGCGCTGTCCGGTTCCATCATTGTGCAACTGCTCAGTGCACTGACCGCGCCGTGGCTGGCCACGCGTGGCAAGGATCAGCGCCTGGCAATTGTGGTGGTGATGGTCATGACGCTCGGCGGGCTGTTCGGCTGCCTGTACGCGCCGATCGACGGCCTCTGGGGCTGGGCGGTTTTGCTCGGCCTGGGGCAGGGCGGTACGTTCAGTCTGGCGCTGACCCTGATCGTGTTGCGCTCGCGGGACGCCCACGTGGCGGCCAGCTTGTCGGGCATGGCCCAGGGTATCGGCTACACCCTGGCGTCAATGGGGCCGTTGGCCGTGGGTGTGATCCACGACGTCACCGGCGGCTGGAGTGCGGTCGGCTGGGTGTTTGGCGTGATCGGCGTGGCCGCCATCATCGCAGGCCTCGGCGCCGGCCGCGCGCTGTACGTGGGTGCCGGCAGCGCGCGGCGCTGAAACTACAGGTAAACCACTTCAAGAGTGGCCGACCCGTCCATCAGCGTCTCCACGCTCAGATCGAGGTTTTTGCGCGCGTTAAGCGTGGCTTCCAGTGTCAGCGTGCTGGTCAGGCTGCGGATGGCCGACGGCCCGGCTACGCTGCCCATCAGGTCGGTGAACCCCAAGAGGCTGCGTGAGCCAATGTCGATGGGGTTGAGGTTGGCGGTGCGCCAGGCGACCCCGCCGGTGGTGGACTCGGTGCCGTACACCACGCTCATGTCGTCGACGACGGTTTGTTTCGGGTCAACGCTCACCGAGTACACACCGATCTTGTTACCGCTGGTGTCCAACCCCAGGCCGTAGAAAATTTCGCTGTTGACGTGGGCCGTGCCGTCGCGGTTATCGCGCATGCGCAGGGCGAAGCGGCCGGGGGCATTGCAGCTGACCGTCAGGGTCAGGGACTTGAGGGGCAGACGCGTGCCGACCTCCTCGTTGAGGTCGTTGCGCGAGATCTTGCCGAAGTCCACGTGCCCGCCGCTCGACAGCAACGGCGTGCACGCCATCGGCGTAATCAGGCCCTTGACGCTCAGGTCGACCGTGGAGGCGGCGTGCGCGGTGCCTGCCAGCAAAGGCAATACAGCAAATAGCAGGGGGTTCATGGCGGTGCTCCTAGGGGTAGTGAAGTTCGAGGGTGGCCGCGCCATCCAGCTGCACCTCGCTGCCCAGGTCCAGGGAACCCAGCGGTGCGATCACCGCTTCCAGGCTCGCAGTGGCGCTGAGTTGTTTGATCGGCACGGGGCCGCTGGTACTGCCGGCGCTGGTGCTGAAACCCAGGTAACGGCTGGCGCCTATCGCCAAGGGAAGGGCGCTGGCGCTGCTCCAGGCCGAGGTGCCCGTGGCCGAGTCGGTGCGATACAGCTGCGGCCAGCTGTCGGCGGTGGTGCGCGTGGGATCGAATATCAGGCGGTAGCGGCCAATCCTGTTTTGCCGGGCGTCCAGGCCCAGGCCGAAGAGAGTGTCGTCCGCGGGCCCCGTGGCCGAGCCGAGGCGGTTGTCCCCCAGGCGCAGGGTGAAGGCGCTGGGCGCATCGCAGGCGACGCTGACGATCAAGGGACGTGCGGGCAGCGCGGTCTCCTTGTCCATGTTCAGGTCCATCACCGAGAGTTTGCCGAAGTCCACCGTGCCGCCCCCGGACAGGCTCGGCGTGCAGGCCGCCGGGGCGAAGCGTGCCTGCAGGCGCAGTTCCCGCGAGCGGCCGGCGTTGATTGCGTCGAACACGCCTTGAGTGTCCCAGGTGACAGCGTCGTTGACCTGCGAGGCTGCTTCGCTGGCCCAGGCGCTGATCTGGATCTGCACTGACAGGCTGCGACCCCCCGCGGCTACCCCGGCGCGTAGCGGCACGATGCCGTGTTCCGGACGCCAGCGCAGGCTTGTCGCGGTCTGGACCGGGGGCTGGCCGCTGCCGGCGAGCAGGCCCAATTCCACGCCTTGACCGTCGAGCAGCGCATCGCTCACCTGCAGGCTGTAACTGCCGCGAGGGGTAAACGCGAAGCGCTCAAGGTCTGCTGCCATGGCGCGATAGAACAGGCTCATGTCGGTGGGGTTGGGACAGTTCAGGGTCAGGCCCAAACGCCGTTCGCCCAACGAACGCTCGGTGGCTGGCGTGAGGGCGAGCGCGCGGTTCATCTGGCCGAAATCCACCCTCGGTTCGCTCAGGTGCAACTGGCACTCATCGGCGCCCCAGGCATTGGCAGCCTGCAGAAGGGCGAGGGCGAGCAAGGCAGGTTTCATGCCCATGGTGAGAGTCCTCATGGTTGGCACCGCGCGTCTGCGGTTTCGTAATACACCTCGGGGTCGCCGCGTTCGGGCAGTGCGAAGTCCAGGCGGCAGCGGGCCTGGCCCGGCGCGCTGATCCACAGCGGGCGACGGTTGAGTACATCGGGCAGGAATACCTGGCTGCCTTCCTGCACCAGGGTCACGAATTCGCCGTCGTCGGTACTCACGGCCGCTCCCCGCGCAAGCGGACGGCCGTCAGCGGTGCTGACGGTGAGCAACGCGCGGCGCGTCAGTGCCACGCCGAACTCGACTTTATCCACCGCGCCGCGCCCGGCGGACAGCACCGCCAGACCATTGCTGATGTCGGCATTGCGCGGCAGCGAACGGGTTTGCACCTCCACCGGGCTGCGTCCATACGCGCTCAGTTGCGGCACCACGGCCTGGCCCTGCCAGTCGGTCCACACCGGGCCGCTGGGGGTGCTGACCTTGATGCCGGCCATATCGCCCACCGACATCAGCGCGAAGGTTTCGCGCACCGGGTAAGGCGAAAAGGTCAGGCCGTCGCCGTGCAGCACCACGCCACCGCGTGCGCCGCCCTGATAGCTGGAGCGCTCGGCGTTGTTGCGCGTGTAGTTGAAGTCCAGCTGGCTGTAATAGGGCAGCGCCGAGACGCCGAGGGACGATTCCACCTCGCGGTCGCGACTGTCGCGCTCCACCCCCACGCGGTAGCTCAACTGGTCGTTGAGCTGTTCGTTGAGCCCGGCGCCGATGCGCTGTTCGCCGCCGGCATTACGGGTCCAGGCACGGGCCCTGCGGTTTTCGCCCAATGGCACGCTGATGTTCACGTACACGCTGTCATCGCTCTGCTGGCGCCCGCCGACTTGCCACTCGGCGCTGGCCGACACCGACACGCGGCCAACGCTGATGCCCCACGACGCCAATGCGCGGCTGCTGCTGTCGCCGGTAAAGTTGGAAGACCGCGAGACCCCGGCACTGAACGCGCCCAGCAGCGGGTGCGACCAGGACGCTGTGGCGCTTTGCTGGTCGCGGTAGCGTGAGCGTTGTTGTTCACGGGTCGTGGTGGTGTAAGTGGAGTCTTCCAGGTCGCGGTAACCCAGGCTGCGCCAGGAACCGGCGGTGGTGATCGACCAGCGTTCGGACACGCGCTGGGACCACGAAAAATCGGTTTGCACGCCGCGTTCGTTACCCTGGCGAGTGGCCTGGGCGAGCTGGGTCGAGACTTGAAACTGGCTGTCCTGCCACGGCAGCCATCCCAGGTTCAGGCCGCTGGCGCGGTAATCTTCAGCGGCCAGTACACCGGCGCCAATCGTGATCTGCGGATGCAGCGCGCCGCTCCAGCCGCCGCTGACCACCCAGGGTTCGGCGCCTTCACCGCGACCCACCTTGCGCACACGGCCAGCGGCCACCGAATAGCCCGGCGCCGGCAAACCCAGGCCGAGCATGGCGGCGGGCACCGTGAAGCGGCGTTCTTCACCTGTGGTTTCCCTGATCGTGACTTCCACATCCGAACGTCCGTTGAGGCGTCGCACGTCCGTCAGCGAAAACGGCCCGGCGGGCACCACGGTGGAATGAATCAGCGTGCCGTTCTGGCGCACTTCCACCTGGGCCGGGCTGTTGGCGATGCCGGTGATGGTCGCGCCCTGGTTCTGGTCCTGCAGCGCGGTTTCGGTCAGCACCTGGGCACCGGTGATTTGCGCGCCGGCCAGCACCGGGTTGTAGAGATTGAGCTGACCCGCCTGGAACACCGCCTGTTGTTCGGCAAATGTGCGTTGGGCGTAGGCGTCCAGGTGGGTGGTGCGCGAGACCTTGTCCTGCCAGGTGCGCACCTGGCGGCTGCGCACGATCCAGTCACCGGCATTGAAGCCCACCTCGGTGTTGGCCGAGCCGAAGCGGCTGTTGTCGTCGCCGTATTCGTTGTACAGGCCGGTGAGGTCGTAGTTGAGCAGCCCGGCAAACCCGCCGGTCTGGTAGCCGGACACGTCCTGCATCGCCGGGCGCAGCGCATCGGTGGGCACCACCAGCGACAGGCTGAGGCTGGCCGGATCTTGTTTGATGACCGTTTGCGGGTAGGCGTCGAGAAATCCGTGGCAGTCGGCGTTGGCGTCTGGCACGCGCAAGTTGCCCGCGTTTAGCAGCGCCTGGTTGAAGCACAGCGCGCCCTGGTCGTCGAACACCACGTCCACTCGGCCACGCCGCTGGCCGTTGACGTTGAGGTTGAGGGCGTGACGCCCTGCGGTGAAGCGCGGGGCCTGCAACAGCAGGTTGGCCAGTTGCGGGTCGATGCCGCGCTGGGACAGGGTTTGCGGGTCGAAAGAACCGGCGCTGTCGTCGGCCAGGGCGTCGCCGTTCAGCGCCGCGGTGCCCAGGCTCAGCGCCAGGCCCGCCAGCAGTCGGCGCATGGCGCGCGGTGAAACGCCGGGCAAGGCTGCGCCGTAGCGGTCAGTCTTAGCTGTGCTCACAAGGTGTACTCGCATAAGAGAGAAGCGCCACGCCATTCCCTGACGCGGCAGACTCCCGGCGGCCTTCAATGGGAGGCCACTTCATTGTCAGGGCGCCGCAACCCGTCCCTGCGGCGCGGTGATCAGAGGGTGATCGGTGCTTCGTAGGGGCCCACGGCAAACCCGTAAACGGTGGCCGGCTGCAATTGCACGGTGCTGGCCTGGGCCTGGCTGGCGGTGACTGTCAGGGTTTCACCCGGCAGCACATAGGTACGCGGCAGCAGCGCCGAACCGCTGCCTGGCAGCAGCCTCAACTCCTGTGCCAGGCGCACCACGTACGGCGTTGGGTTATGCACGCTCAGTTGGCCGTTTTGCAGGCTCCAGGTCAGCCCGGTCCAGGGGGTGCGGTTGGGTGCCAGGCCTTTGGGATGCAGGATCACCGGCAGGTTCTGCCGCACTGTCACGCCCACTCGGGCATGGCCGGCCTCGGCGGCGGCGCGGCCCTGGGGCATGCCTTCGAAGATCACGCGTTTCAACCGCTGGGTGGTCAGCGGCGTCGACGATTGCAGGATAAAGCGAATCAGTTGGCTCCTGGATGGCTCGACCCGCGTCAGCGGCGGCGTGACAAACAGCAGCGGCGCGGTGTCTTCCGGAATGTCTTCGAGAGTCACGTGCAGCAGCGCCAGTTTTGAGTCGGTGTTGGTCACGGACACCGAGGCTTCGCCGTCGGCCTCATTGACGATCACCACCGAGGTGTCCGGCACCATGCCGTCGGCCAGCACCAGGGTCGGGCCCCACAACGTCAAGGCCACAGCGGCGAGGTACAGCCCGGTATAGCGAACAAGGTTGAACAGCCGTGAGAGCAGGGCAAAACGCGGAATGGGAAACATGGTTAGAGGTACCTCAGGTCGAGCACGATGGAGCCGTCCAGCGGCACCTCCTGGTCGAGGGTCAGGAAGGCGGCGGCATTGATCGACGTGTCGATCTGCAAGGTGGCGGTGATCCGGCGATGGGGTTCGGGCACCAGGGTGCCGGGTGTGGCGAAGCCCATGAAGTTGTCCGGGTAGGCATTGGACTCGGGAAACCAGGTCTCGCCCTGGTTGCTTGACGCCAGCACCAGTGCGCGCACGTTGTCGCCGAAGGCTTCGCGAATCGCCAGCGAGACGGAGCCCAGGCGTTCACTCGGTGCATGAATGTTGTTGCCCAGGCCGTAATAAAAGCCTGGCCCAACCGACGACGCGGCGCGGTTGTCCACGCCCACCAGCACGAACAGCACCGGCTCGTTGCAGCTCACTTCCAGGTCAAGGTTGCGGGTGGGCAGCTTGGTGAATTCGTAGTGGTTGAGTGAGCGCGCTGGCACCCGTCCGTGATCGACGATGCCATCGGCAGACAGAGACGGCGTGCAGGCGCTGGGCGTGATGATCCCGGTGAACGTCATTTCGACGGACGAAGCCCACAGGGCGGGCGTGGCGGGCAGGCAGAGGCACAACGTCAGCAGACGGCGCGAGAAGATGTTCATGGTCAGGTTTGAAACCGTGAGTGAAGGAGACATCCGTGGCAATCGCGCCACGCCGTACCGGCATGGCGCAACCGTGCATTAGAGGTACTTGACGGTCAGGGTGACGGAGCCGTCGATGGCCACTTCGTTGGTCAGGGTCAGGCTACTGGCGGGGGCGATAATCGGACGGATGCTCATGTCCGCTGTCATCACTTGCACGGCTGTCGGTGTGTTGATGTCGGTGGTGGTGACCGACATTATGTCGCCCTTTTGAAAGTAGGACATGGCCCGCCAAGTCGAGCCGTTGTTGCTCGATGCAATGGTTCGCGAGGCAACGCCATCGGCGGTCGCATTAGAGAGTCTCAGTTCCATACCGCCGAGCTTCTCGCTTTCATTGATTAGCCCCAGGCCGAACAGTCCGCCGTCGTTTTCGTACTCCGAACCGGCGCGATTGTCCTTCGGCTCCAGTGCCATCAGGGTTGCCGCGTCACAGGTAACGGTCAGTGGAACCGCCTGATGGGGCAAAAATGTCGGTTTATCGGTATTCAGATCCTTGGCGGAAATCTTGCCGATATCCACGTTTCCGCCATTGGGCAGGGTGGGCTCACAGGCGCTGGGGGTGATCAGCCCGCGCACGGTCAAGTCAACGCTGGAGGCCGCGACGGCGGTGCCAGCGCCAGCAAGCAGCAAGGCGGCAAACAGAGTGTTGAAGGACTTCATGGTGGTGCTCCTACAGGGGAAGAGGGGTTAACGGATTCACAAGTACTTGAGCTGCAGCGTTGCCTGGCCATCAACGGGCACTTCATCGATGAGCGTGAGTGCGTTGGCTGGCACGATGATCGAGAACGCCCGCAGCCGTGCGTGCAGGTCCTTGAGGGCCATAGGGGTGTTGCTGCCGATGGCGGCGAACGACGTCAGCCCCTCGTGGCCCAGGTAGTTCGATGCCGACCAACTGCTGCCGCCATTACGCGAGACGATCACGTTGACTGCGTTTTCATCGGCCACCGGGTCGAACAGGGTGAACGTCACGCTGCCAAGTTTTTCGTCGTTGGGGGTCAGGCCCAGGCCGTGGTCGCGCCAGTTGATAGCCGAGGTGCCCGCGCGGTTATCGATGGTGGTCAGGGTGAAAAAAGTCTCGCCGTCGCAGTGCACTTCCAGGCGCAGCTCGGCAGGGGCCAGCAGCGTGGGCCGGGTGGCTTGCAAGTCCTTGGCGGTCATCTTGCCGTGGTCGATCAACCCGTCATTGGTGAGGGTGGGCGTGCAGGAACTGGGCACAATCGCCCCGGAAACGCTCAAGTCGGCAGTGCTGGCGGCGAAGGCGCCCGGCGCACAGGCCGCAAGCAGGAAGGCGAGGGTGACTCTGTCCATAGGTATACGTCCTTGGGTGTTGAGAAAAATCCATGGGTGAAACCACCCTGGTGCAGGTCCCCAAGGCCGTCGTTAAAGCGCTGCTGGGCGCGCGGGAGGAAATTTAGCGCCGGGGCGGGAGGACGGAAATACAACTAATACGAATGACACGGTGGCAATGATGTCGGCGGCTTGTTTTTGAGGGTGGTGTCGGTTTATAGCGGCCACGCTGTTGATTGCGAGGCCGCATTCTGCGGATGCGTGTCAGAGGTACTTGACGGTCAGGGTGACGGAGCCGTCGATGGTGACTTCGCTGTCCAGGGTCAGGTCTTTGGCGGGAGCAATCCTTGGCATGACATAAAAATCGGCGAACAACTGCCGGACCGGCGTTGGTGCGTTGACGGTATCCATCGCAAAGGAAAGGATCTCACCGGGCCTGAAATAGACGCTGGGATGCCACGTAAGACCGTTATCCCAGGAGGTGATGGTTCGCGATGCTGCACCGTCGGCGTTTGCATTCAATAAAGCCAGGGCCATATCGCCGAGTTTTTCGTCGTCGTTGATCAAGCCAAGGCCGAAACGCTCCGCCGTTTCATCGTGGCCCGAACCTGCGCGGTTGTCCCGGGGCTCCAGCGCCAGGAGGGTCGCCGCCTCGCATTTGACGTTCAGTTGCAGTACGTGGTGTTGCAAGTTTGTGGTTGTCTCCACGTTCAGATCCTTGGCGGACAGTTTGCCAAGGTCTACGTTGCCGCCGTTGGAGAGTCCGGGTTCGCACGCGCTGGGTGTGATCAACCCGTGCACGCTCAAGTCCACACTGGAGGCTGCGATGGCGCTGCTGGCACTCAAGAGCAAAAGCGCGGCGAGCAGAGTATTGGGGGATTTCATGGGATCTCCTGGGTCAGTCCTGGCTATGCATGCGGGAGTTGAGAGGCAACCTGTCGAAGGCTAAGCCGCCTACAGGTACTTCACTTCGAGGGTGGCGGAACCGTCGATCTGTACTTCATTGGCCAGGTTGAGGTCCTTGGCCGGCGAGATGATGGGCGCGACTATCAGGTCAGTCGTCAGCGCCTTGATCGGAACGGGCGCCCATTGGCCGTTTGTGCGTGACCCGAAGGCTGCAAGGTTTTTGCGTTGCCACATGGCATCGTCGAGTTCCATCCAGGTCTGGCCGCCGTCGAGGGATTCCAGTGCCGCAATGGTCACCTCGTCCGCGACGGAATTGCTCATCAGAAAGTGGTAGCGGCCGATCTTTTGCGTGTTGTCGATCAGGCCCAGGCCGTAGCCCGTCGAGGTGGTGGAAGACGAGGCGCGATTGTCGGTGCCCTGCAGGGCGAACAAGGTGCTGGCATCGCAATCGATGCTCATCTGCAAGGTGCGTTCGGGCAACAAGGTGTAGGTGTCCTGCTTGAGGTCCTTGGCCGAAATCTTGCCCAGATCCACGTCGCCGTTGCTGGACAGTCCCGGTGTGCAGGCGCTGGGCGTGATCAGGCCTTTGACGCTCAGGTCGATGTTGCTGGCGGCGAAGGCGTTGCCCAGGCATGCGCTGAGAAGAATGGTCGAGCAGGCAACTAGCGGCTTTTTCATGTGATGCGGCTCCGGTGTCCGTTTTAAGTGGGGCAGATGTAGTAGCGACCGCCTTTAAGTAGTCAGCGGTGTCCCTCTTGATGGGGTACCGCGCAATTTAGCGAGAGGGGGGCTGTAGTGGAATGCAACTAATACGAGACTGAGCGGATGTCTCACAAGACAAGTAGGCGGTGTCGTATTGCTTTATTAAATAGCCCACGCTTTATGCGGTTTTCGTAGTTGTTGTATCGCTGCGCTACATCCGTTCGGATATGTTCAAGGCTCGAAGAACATTTTTTTGAACATCAATTTTTGAGGTTCAAAACAGCGTCTTGGGGCGAAAGGCTCGCGTGTGGCCACCGTCATGCCGGCTGAGCTGTTCGCTCTCTAGAGAGGGCTTATGCCGGGCACGTTTCCAGAAGGGAGTTCATGCCAGGCAAAGTCCGACGCGGCCATGCCATGGGATAAACGCGGTACTCGCGTACTGGTGGTGGACGACCATGGCACCTATCGGTTGTTGCTGAGCTCATTGTTGGGAAAGCTGGGTATTGCGCACCAGTGTTGCTGCGATGGTCGGCAGGCGCTGGACACGATGGTGGCGCAGCCTTTTGATGTGGTCATTACCGACTGTCATATGCCGGTGATGGACGGGTACGCCATGACCCGTGAGCTGCGCCGCCGCGAACGGGCCGCAGGCAGCCCTGCCTGTTGCGTGTTGGCCTTGACCGCAAGCCCCGGGCCGCTGGACATCCAGCGCTGCCTGGCTTGTGGCATGGACGGCTGGCTGGTCAAGCCGGTCGGCCTGGGCAAACTGCGGGAAGTGCTGCGCTACTGGTTGTCGGCGCCCCAGGCCCGGGGGCGCGCGGTCGCGCATTGCGCCTCGGGCCTGCCTGTGAGTCGGCCCACGCGCGCCAGCTTGATTGCCACATTCGGGTCCTGGGACATCGCAGAGCCACTGCTCGTGAACCTGATTCAGGAAGCTCAGCATGACTTGACCACCCTGGGGCAGGCGCTGGTCTGCCTGGATGGAGTGCTGACCACTCAGCGTCTGCACCGTCTGATGGGCAGCATCGCGTTTTTGGGCAACACCGGTCTTGAGTCACAGGCCGTGCGCCTGATCGAACAGGTCAACCAGTCCGGTGTTTCGGACAATGTGCTGGCACTGCAGGTTTTTTTTCGTGAGGTGGAAAATTACCTACAGTACTTGAGCAGCCTGTAAGGCTTAGTTGTTGTAGGAATTTCTTACTCTGTTATGTAGTACTTTTCTGTATGTAATTTCTTTTATTTATGTGGGTATTAACTGATGGCACTTAAAACATTGGTTGGCACAGATTTCACTCAGTTATTGGTGGTTGTTGCCTACAACCAGTCGGGATATTTTGCTACTAACTAATTGCCATCATGGAAACAACCAATGCTTCGCATAATTATTGCTGACGATCACCCTATTGTCCGCGTCGGGCAAAAAGTCGTGATTGAGGCGAGTGGTAAATGCAAAGTCGTGGGCGAGGCCAACGGCCCGGACGAGCTGCTGGCGCTGGTGAACAAGACCCCCTGTGATGTGATCGTGACGGACTTCGCGATGCCGGGCGATCAGCAGGCCGATGGTTACGGTTTGCTGGGCCTGTTGCATCGCCAGTTCCCGCGGGTGCCGGTGATCGTGGTGACCATGTTCGCCAATGTCGCCACCCTGCGCACCGCGCTGTCCCACGGTGCGCGGGCCGTGGTGGCCAAGAGTGCGTCGGCGCGCGAGTTGCCCCAGGCCCTGCAGACCGTGGTGCAGGGACGCACTTTTGTCAGTGAGTCCCTGCGCCTGCAGCTCGATCAGGCCGGCCTCGCGCAACCGACGCGCACGCCGCAGTTGTCCGGCAAGGAGCAGGAAGTGGTCAGAATGCTCGCCAGTGGCATGACCGTCAGCCAGATCGCCGCGCGGGTCAATCGCAGTATTTCCACGATCAGCAAACAGAAAAGTACTGCCATGCACCGCTTGTGTATTTCCACTGATGTGGACTTGTTCGCCTATGCGCGTGATGTGGGGATGGTGCCTTAGTCACCGTCTCTGGCGAATGCCCGTGGCTTTCCAGCGTTGCGCGGATTATCGTGCGCTCCTGTCGACCATAACGATTCAGGGAGCTGCACATGAGTGATGCCCATACCGCGTTGATCACCCGTTTCTACGAGGCCTTCCAACGGCTGGATGCTGAAGCCATGGCGGCTTGCTACACCGAAGACGTGGTATTCAGCGATCCTGCCTTCGGCGAACTGCGCGGGCGCGATGCCGGTGATATGTGGCGCATGCTCACCACACGGGCCAAGGATTTCTCCCTGACCTTCGACCACGTGCGCAGCGATGACACCACCGGCAGTGCGCATTGGGTGGCGACCTACCTGTTCAGCGCCACCGGCAATACCGTGGTCAACGACATTGGCGCGCGGTTCGTGTTTCGCGACGGCAAAATCTGCGAACACCACGACCACTTTGACCTGTGGCGTTGGTCACGCCAGGCCCTGGGCTTCAAGGGGTTGCTACTGGGCTGGTCGCCGGCGCTGAAAAACGCCGTGCGTGCCCAGGCGCGCAAAGGCTTGCAGGCATTCCAGGCCGGTCGTTGATAAGCTTGGCGCTTTGCGCGTAAAACGAATCGACCCGTGACCACACCCCCTGAAGCCAAGCCCTGGTTCGTCTACCTGGTGCGTGCCGCCAATGGCTCACTCTATTGCGGCATCAGCAACGACCCGCAGCGCCGTTTTGCCATGCACCAGAGCGGCAAGGGCGCGCGGTTTTTTCTGTCTAGCCCCGCAGTGGCGCTGGTGTATACCGAGCAATGCGCGAGCAAGGGCGAGGCGTTGCGTCAGGAGCGCTTGATCAAGAAACTGAAAAAGAGCGCCAAGGAATGTCTGGCGGGCAGTGGTGCGTTGACCTGAGCGAAACCTTCACTCGGGCCAACCCGAGCAACGATAATTGCCACGGGCATGATCTACCGCACCGCTCACGTCAGGATTTTGCCGTTTCACTGTTTGCGGCGTATATGCGCAGGCAGGGTGTGCCCTTGCCCTGATACCCATTGATCCGACTGATAAGGCGTCATCACTCCCGTCATGCGTCTTGCGCGTTAAGCTGCGGGTTCATTTATCAAGTGGACTCCCGCATGTCTGAGCTCATCCTGCACCACTACCCGACATCCCCTTTCGCAGAAAAAGCGCGGCTGCTGCTGGGTTTCAAGGGCTTGTCGTGGCATTCCGTGCAGATCTCGCCGGTGATGCCCAAGCCCGACCTGACCGCGCTGACCGGTGGTTATCGCAAGACTCCGGTGCTGCAAATTGGCGCGGATATCTACTGCGATACGGCTCTGATCGCTCGCCGTCTGGAGCAGGAAAAAGCAGCGCCGGCGCTGTTCCCCGTCGGCCAGGAAATGACCACGCAAACCTTCGCCACCTGGGCCGACAGTGTGGTATTCGCCCATGCGGTGAGCCTGGTGTTTCAGCCCGAGTCAGTGGCGGTGCGTTTCGGCAAATTGCCGCCGGATGCAGTCAAGGCGTTTCTCGCCGACCGCGCCGCGCTGTTCAGTGGCGGCACCGCGAGCAGGCTGCCAGCCGAACTGGCCAAGCACCAATGGCCGGCGATCATGGCGCGTCTGGAGCAGCAACTGCGCGCAGGCGCCGGGGAGTTCCTGTTCGGCCAACCCTCGATTGCCGACTTTGCCCTGGCCCATTGCCTGTGGTTTCTCAAGGCCACGCCGGTGACCGCGCCGCTGGTGGATGCTTATCCGGTGGTGACTGCGTGGTTGGCGCGGGTGCTTGAGTTTGGTCACGGCACTGCCACGCCGATGACTGCCGAACAGGCGCTGGAGATTTCGCGCAATGCCACGCCGGCCGTGCTGCCGGACGAGGTGTTCGAGGACTTGAATGGCTTCCACGCCGGGCAGGCGGTCACGGTCAGCGCGATAGACTATGGCGTCGACCCGGTAGCGGGCGAGCTGCTGTTTGCCGGGCGCGAAGCGCTGATTCTGCGCCGCACGGATGAACGCGCGGGTACCGTGCATGTGCATTTCCCGCGCTGGGGATTTCGCCTGCAGGCGCAATAACTGAAAAATAGTTGCAAACAAATGTGAGGTAAACCGGCTGCCCATCCGTGTAGTGCTTGAAACTGCGAGCTATTCGCATTACCAGCTTTTCTATACGGGTTCCTTTGAGCATGAAGTCGACGGCGGGCAGTTGGGTTAAACAGTGGCTGGGAGCCTCGGTATTGGCGGTCTCGGGGCTGGCGTTGCTGCCCCTGGCGGTGGCGCAGGCGCAGGAGCAGCAGAGCGCGCGGTTCAACTTTGCCCTGGCAGCCAAACCGCTGCCCCAGGCGCTGAGCGATTTCAGCCGGGTGACCGGGCTCAGTGTGATCTACACCGACGACGCGCCCTATGGCCTCAATGCGCCAGCGGTCAGCGGGCAGATGAGCGCCACCGAGGCGCTGCAACGCCTGCTGGGCAACTCCGGCTTTACCTTCCGCCAGATCGACGCCCGTACCTTGGCCCTGGAGCCCGTGCCCACTGGTGGCGCGGTCAACCTCGGCGCCACCACCATCAGTGGCGCCGGCCTTGCCCTGGACAGCAACAGCTATCAGCCGCCGCCCACCAGTTCGGTGATGCGCTCCCAGGGCTTGCTGCTGGAGACCCCGCAGACCGTCAACGTGGTGCCTGCCCAGGTGCTGCGCGACCAGACCCCGCGCAACCTCGACGATGCCCTGGCCAATATCAGCGGGATTACTCAGGCCAACACCCTGGGCAGCACCCAGGATGCGGTGATGCTGCGCGGTTTTGGCGACAACCGTAATGGCTCGATCATGCAGGACGGCATGCCCGTGGTGCAGGGCCGTGCGCTGAACGCCACCGCCGAGCGCGTCGAAGTGCTCAAGGGCCCGTCGTCGCTGCTGTATGGCATCCAGGACCCGGGCGGTGTGGTCAACATCGTCAGCAAAAAGCCCGCGCTGGTGCAGTCCACCTCCCTGACCGCCCGCGGCTCGACCTTCGGCGACGGCAAGAACGGCAGCGGCGGGAGCCTCGACACCACCGGACCCATCGGTGACTCAGGCCTGGCCTACCGCTTGATCGTCGACCACGAAGACGAAGACTACTGGCGCAATTTCGGCACCCATCGCGAGACGCTGGTGGCACCGTCCCTGGCCTGGTACGGCGACACCACCAGCGTGGTATTGGCCTACGAGCACCGAGAGTTTCTCTCGCCGTTCGACCGTGGCACCGCCATTGACCCCAAGACCAACCACCCGTTGAACCTGCCCGCAACCCGTCGCCTGGACGAGCCGTTCAACAACATGCAAGGACGTTCCGACCTGTACCGACTGGAAGTCGACCACGACCTCAACGACGACTGGAAAGCCCACTTCGGCTACAGCTGGAACCGCGAGACCTACGACGCCAGCCAAGTGCGCGTCAGCGCGGTGAACGCCAACGGCACCCTGACCCGCAGCATGGACGGCACCCAGGGCGCGATCACCACCGACCGTTTCACCACCGCCAGCCTGGAAGGCAAGGTGCAGGCCGGCGGCCTGCAACATGACCTGGTGTTCGGCCTGGATGACGAGTACCGCAAGGTCTACCGCGCCGACTTGATTCGGCAGAAGCCGCGCGGTTTCTTCAGCTACGTTAATCCGGTGTATGGCAACGAAGTGGCGGGCTCTACCGTCAGCGCCCCGGACAGCGCCCAGACCGACCTGCTGCGCAGCGACTCGCTGTTCTTCCAGGACGCCATCCACCTGACCGATCAGTGGATTCTGGTGGGCGGCGCGCGCTACCAGATGTACGACCAGTACGCCGGCAAAGGCGTGCCGTTCAAGGCCAATACCGACGGCAACGGCCAGAAGTGGGTGCCGCGTGCCGGTCTGGTGTATCGCTACACCGATGAGCTGTCGTTCTACGGCAGCTACACCGAGTCGTTCAAACCCAACTCCACCATCGCGGCGCTGGCCGATGGCAGCACCCTGAGCGGCAGCCTCACGCCGGAAGAGTCCAAGGCCTGGGAGCTGGGCGCCAAGCTGGATATTCCGGGGCGCATCACCGCCAGCGCTGCGTTGTTCGATATCCACAAGCGCAATGTGCTGGTGTCGGTGGGGACCGGGCTGGACACGGTCTACAGCGTCGCCGGCCAAGTGCGCTCGCGCGGCCTGGAACTGGATGCCACCGGCCAGCTCAGCGACAACTGGAGCCTGATTGGCAGCTATGCCTACACCGACGCCGAAGTCACCAAGGACCCGGCCCTGGAAGGCAAGCGCCTGCAGAACGTGGCCAAGCACACCGGCTCACTGTCGGCGGTGTACGACTTCGGCAGCGTCATGGGCGGCGATGACCTGCGCGTGGGTGCCGGCGCACGTTATGTGGGCCAGCGCGAAGGCGACGCGAACAACAGCTTCAATCTGCCGGGCTACACCGTGGCCGACGCGTTCGCCACCTACGACACGCGCATCGAAGGGCAGAAGGTCAAGTTTCAGCTCAACGTGAAGAACCTGTTCGATCGCACCTACTACACCTCGGCGGCGAGCCGTCTGTTTGTGTCGCTGGGCGATGCGCGGCAGGTGTCGGTGTCCAGTACGCTGGCGTTCTAGCGCTGGGCGGGTTTGCTGCGAAAAGGGCTGGCGGGTTGACTGTTGTGGCGAGCGGGCTTGCCCCAATGCCGTCAGTTAAGCGCAGATTCCTTGTGGCGAGCAGGCTTGTCCTGCGTTGGGCTGCGCGGCAGCCCCAAAACCAGGCGCTGAGCCGTATCAGGTACGCCGCGTTTTGCTGGATTGGGGGGCGCTTCGCACCCCAACGCGGGGCAAGCCCGCTCGCCACAAGGGGGGCGAGCTGGTAGCGTTGCCGCAACTTTTTGCGGATACACACTGGCGATGTCTTTTGGACGATGGTTACACCCCTTCACGCTGCTGGCGGGCCTGAGCCTGTTACTGGGCGGTTGCGCGAGCGTCTCGCACACGTCCACCGCACCGCTGGACCAACTGCTGGCGGACCCGGCGCTCAACGGCGCCACGGTGTCGCTGATGGTGCGCGATGCCCAAAGCGGCAGCACGCTGTACCAGTACAACCCGCGCACTCGGCTGATTCCCGCGTCCAATCTCAAGTTGCTCACCACGGCGGCGGCGATGGATGTGTTGGGGCCGCAGTACCGCTTTGCCACGCAATTGTTGAGCAACGGCGTGCAGCAGGGGGATCGCCTGACGGGCAACCTGTACCTGCGTGGCCTGGGCGATCCCACCCTGCAGTTCGCCGATTACCAGGCCTTGGCCGCGCAATTGGCGCGCCTGGGTGTGCGCCAGGTGCAGGGTGACCTGGTGGTCGACGACACCTGGTTTGACGCCGAGCGCCTGGGCGTCGACTGGGCCCAGGACGATGAGTCCACCTACTACGGCGCGCAGATTTCGGCGCTGACGGTGTCACCGAATGCTGATTTTGATGCAGGCACCTTGCTGGTCACCGCCAAGGCACCTGCAGCGGTCGGGCAGCCGGTGAGCGTGGAGATCAGCCCCGCCACCGATTACGTGCAACTGAGCAATCACGCCATCAGCGGGCCGGGCAACACCTACGGCATCACCCGCCAGCACGGCACCAACCTGTTGCAACTGAGCGGCGCGCTGGCGCCGGGCAAGCAGAGCCGGCAGTGGGTCAGTGTGTGGGAACCGACGCAACTGGTGGCCAATCTGTTTGAACGGGCTTTGGCGCAGCAGGGCATTGAGGTGTTGGGCCGGCGGGTGATCGGTGGCGCCAGCCCGGCTAGCGCGTTGCTGTTGGCCGAGCACCAATCGGCGCCGTTGCAGGAACTGATCACGCCACTGCTCAAACTCTCGAACAACAACATGTCCGAAGCGCTGCTCAAGGCCATGGGGCGCAAGACCGCCAATGCGGGCACCGCGCAGGCCGGTGTGGCGGCGGTGGCGGCGTTCATGACGCGCCAGGGTTTGGACCCGGCAACGTTGAGTCAGGTCGATGGTTCGGGGCTGTCGCGACGTAATCTGGTGTCTTCGCAGAACCTCACGGACGTGCTGCTGGCGACGGCAAAACAGCCCTGGTTCGACGCCTGGTACAACGCCTTGCCGATTGCCGGCAATGCCGACCGCCTCACCGGCGGCAGCCTGCGTTATCGCCTGCGGGGCACCGCCGCCGAAAACAACCTGCACGCCAAGACCGGCTCGATGGCCGGGGTGTCGTCACTGAGTGGCTACATCACCGACGCCAGCGGGCGGCGCCTGGTGTTCTCGATGATCAGCAATAACTACGTCAGCGATGCGGCGCCGATTCGCGCCCTGGAAAATCGCCTGGCCGTGGCGCTGAGCCAGTGGCACGACTGATTCAGGGCTGGTAGCCCATGCGCCAACTCACGGCCCGGGTTGCCGCCAGCAGGCGCTGCGCTGCTGGGCCGTCTTCATCGGCATGGAACACCGAGGTGGGGCCGACCACGGTCATTACCGCCGCCACTTGCCCGACCGCGTCGAACACCGGCGCCGACAACGCATCCACGCCGGGCATCAGCAAACCATGTACAAAATGCAGGCCTCGGCTGCGGATCTGCGCGCAGGTGCTGGCGTAGACCTGATCGTCCGCCAGTACGTGGGCGATGCCGGCCTGGATTTCACGCTCGCGCAAGTCCACGGTTTCCCGCGCAGGCAGGTAGGCGCTGAACACCAGCCCGGTGGACGAGCTGAGCAGCGGCAGCACCGAACCCAGTTGCGTCACCACCGTGACCGCGCGCACCGCCGGTTCGATCTGCACCACGGTCGCGCCCTGGTTGCCCCATACCGCCAGGAAGCAGGTTTCATTCAGGTCATCGCGCAGTTCGGCCAGGGGCAGGGCACCCACCTTGAGCACGTCCATGCTGCCCAGCGCGGCGAGGCCCACGCGCAGGGCTTCACGGCCCAGGCCGTAATGGTTGGTGGCGACGTTCTGTTCGGCAAACCCCGAGGCGATCAACGCCTGGAGGTAGCGGTGCACCTTGCTGGCCGGCATCTGCACATGCTCGGCCAGGCGCGACAGCGAAGTGGCCGGTGACAGCTCGGCGAGGGCTTTGAGGATGTCAGTGCCCACTTCGGCCGAGCGGACTTTCTGTTTACCGGTGTCGCGGGGCTTTTCCATGGAGGGGCGAGAATCCGAGAGGTGAGTGGGCGTCTTTATAGCTTGACGCTCAACAGTGATCAAATT
Source organism: Pseudomonas poae RE*1-1-14 (assembly GCF_000336465.1). Taxonomy (NCBI): domain Bacteria; kingdom Pseudomonadati; phylum Pseudomonadota; class Gammaproteobacteria; order Pseudomonadales; family Pseudomonadaceae; genus Pseudomonas; species Pseudomonas poae. The sequence continues at coordinate 399,678 of NC_020209.1, forward strand.
ACGTTGTGCGTAACTGGATTACGATAAAAACAACTTCCTTGCAGAGGACGATCCATGCACCTGGACTACCTGTCGGGCTTCGGCAATCAATTCACCAGCGAAGCCTTGCCCGGCGCCTTGCCCGTCGGCCAGAACTCCCCGCAAAAAGCGCCCTACGGGCTGTACACCGAACTGTTCTCCGGCACCGCTTTTACCGTGGCGCGCAGCGAAGCCCGGCGCACCTGGCTGTACCGCATTCAGCCGTCGGCCAATCACCCCGCGTTCGTCAAACTGGAACGGCAGTTGGCCGGCGGGCCGCTCGGCACGGTGACGCCTAATCGCTTGCGTTGGAACCCGCTGGATATTCCGGATGAGCCGACGGACTTTATCGACGGCCTTGTGGGAATGGTTGCCAACGCCGCGTCGGAGCAACCCTCAGGCATCAGCATCCATACCTACCGTGCCAACCGCTCGATGGAGCGTGTGTTCTTCAACGCCGATGGCGAACTGCTGATCGTTCCCGAGCAGGGCCGCCTGCGCATCGCCACCGAGCTCGGGGTGCTGGAGGTTGCGCCGCTGGAGATCGTCGTGCTGCCGCGCGGGCTCAAATTCCGTATCGAACTGCTCGACGCACAGGCCCGCGGCTACGTTGCCGAAAACCATGGCGCGCCGCTGCGCCTGCCGGACCTGGGCCCGATCGGCAGTAATGGCCTGGCCAACCCGCGCGACTTTTTCAGCCCGGTGGCGCACTACGAAGATCTGAAAAAACCGACAACGCTGGTGCAGAAGTTCCTCGGTGAACTCTGGGCCTGCGAACTCGACCATTCGCCGCTGAACGTGGTGGCCTGGCACGGCAACAACGTGCCGTACAAATATGATCTGCGCCGCTTCAACACCCTGGGCACCGTGAGTTTCGATCACCCCGACCCGTCGATCTTTACCGTCCTGACCTCGCCCACCAGCACTCATGGCCTGGCCAACCTCGACTTCGTGATCTTCCCGCCACGTTGGATGGTGGCCGAAAACACCTTCCGTCCGCCGTGGTTCCACCGCAACCTGATGAACGAATACATGGGCTTGATCCAGGGCGCCTATGACGCCAAGGCTGAAGGCTTCCTGCCCGGCGGCGCATCGCTGCACAGCTGCATGAGCGCCCATGGCCCGGACGGCGAGACCTGCACCAAAGCGATCAATGCCGACCTGGCGCCGCACAAGATCGATAACACCATGGCCTTCATGTTCGAGACCAGCCAAGTGCTGCGGCCCACCCGGTTCGCCCTTGAGTGCGAGCAGTTGCAACCTTCTTACGACGCGTGCTGGGCATCGCTGCCTGCCACCTTCAACCCGAATCGGAGATAACCATGACGCAGCCAACCCTCACCCGTAGCTGGGTCGCCTCCGCCAACGGTCACCCTGATTTCCCGTTGCAAAACCTGCCCCTGGGCGTGTTCAGCATCAACGGTTCTGCCCCGCGCAGTGGCGTGGCGATTGGTGACTGCATTCTCGATCTGCACGCCGCCCTGGATGCTTTCGAAGGCCAGGCCCGCCGCGCGGTCGAGGCCACCGCTGGCGGCCAGTTGAATGCCTTTTTCGAACTCGGCCGTGGCCCGCGTGTGGCGCTGCGTGAGCGCCTGCTGGCGCTGCTGGCCGAAGGCAGCTCGCTGCAGGCGCGTGAAGCCCAGGTGCTGCATCGCGCCGCCGACTGTCAGATGCACGTGCCGGCCAGGATCAACGACTACACCGACTTCTACGTCGGCATCGAACACGCGCAGAACGTCGGCAAACTGTTCCGTCCCGACAGCCCACTGATGCCCAATTACAAGTATGTGCCTATCGGCTATCACGGCCGTGCGTCGACCATTCGCCCGTCGGGCACCGAGGTGCGTCGCCCCAAAGGCCAGACCTTGCCGGCAGGCCACAGCGAACCGGTTTTCGGCCCCTGTGCGCGGCTCGATTACGAACTGGAGCTGGGCATCTGGATCGGCCAGGGCAATGCCATGGGCGACGCGATTGCCATTGGCGATGCGGCCGAGCATATCGGCGGTTTCTGCCTGCTCAACGACTGGTCGGCGCGGGATATTCAGGCCTGGGAGTACCAGCCGCTGGGGCCGTTTTTGTCGAAAAGCTTCATCACCACGATTTCGCCCTGGGTGGTGACGGTGGAAGCGCTGGAGCCATTCCGCAAGGCGCAGCCGCCACGGCCTGAAGGCGACCCACAACCGCTGTCCTACCTGCTGGACACCCGCGATCAAGCCGCCGGGGCGCTGGATATCGAACTCGAAGTGCTGCTGCTCACCCAGGCGATGCGCGAGCAGGATCTGCCGGCGCATCGCCTGGCCCTGAGCAACAGCCTGCACATGTACTGGACCGTGGCGCAGTTGGTGGCACACCACAGTGTCAACGGTTGCCAGTTGCAGGCCGGTGACCTGTTCGGTTCAGGCACCTTGTCCGGGCCCCAGGCAGGGCAGTTCGGCAGCCTGCTGGAGATGACCGAAGGCGGCAAGCAGGTGGTCGAGTTGCCGAATGGTGAGGTGCGCAAATTCCTCGAAGACGGTGATGAAATCATCCTGCGCGCGCGCTGCCGCCGTGACGGGTTTGCGTCCATCGGGTTCGGTGAATGCCGGGGTACTGTGATCGCGGCGCGCTGAGAGGGCAGGGCGATGCAACTTTATACTTACTACCGTTCGACCTCGTCCTACCGGGTGCGTATCGCGTTGGCGCTCAAAGGCCTGACGTTCAATGCGGTGCCGATCAATCTGCTGGTGCCGCCGGGCGGTGCGAACCATCAGCCCGAGTACCTTGCGATCAACCCGCAAGGGCGCGTCCCGGCGTTGCGCACGGATGACGGCGAACTGCTGATTCAGTCACCGGCGATCATCGAGTACCTGGAGGAGCGCTATCCGCAGGTGCCGTTGCTGTCCACGAATCTGGCGACCCGTGCCCACGCGCGTGCGGTGGCGTCGATTATCGGCTGCGATATTCATCCGCTGCATAACTCCAGTACCCAGAACCTGCTGCGGCAGTGGGGGCACGATGAGGCGCAATTGCTGGAATGGATCGGCCATTGGGTCAGCCAGGGATTGGCGGCGGTGGAGCAGTTGATTGGCGATGAAGGGTATTGTCTGGGCGAGCAGCCTGGGCTGGCGGATGTGTTTCTGATTCCGCAGGTATATGCCGCGCAGCGCTTCAAGGTGTCGTTGGAGGCGTATCCGCGAATTCAGCGGGTATCGGCGCTGGCGGCGCAGCATCCGGCGTTTGTCCGGGCACATCCCGGCAGTCAGGCTGACGCGCCTTAGTTTCAAATGCGGGAGGCTTTGTGGCGAGCGGGCTTATTGTGGCGAGCGGGCTTGCCCCGCGTTGGGGGGCGAAGCGGCCCCCAATCCAGCAAACCGCGGTGTACCTGATACGGCTCAGCGCCTGGTTTTGGGGCTGCTGCGCCGCCCAACGCAGGAAAAGCCTGCTCGCCACAGGGAATCTGCGCTTAACTGACTTGCATTAGAGCAAGCCTGCTCGCCACAACAGGCCCTCTTGCCATAGGAATGCAAGTGTTCAGTGCACGACCGAGTTTGGGGGTAGATGACCCAGCCGTTCGGCCAGGCGCAGACGCTGGATCGGGTCTTCGCTGAGCAGCAGCGCATGTTCCAGGTCAAACCGCTCGGCGTTGGGGCAGTCCAGGCGCTGATAGAGGCTGGCCCGCGCCAGGTAGTCGGCGGCGCTGGCGTTGCCCAGTTCCAGTACGCGTTCGGCGTCGACCAGGGCGGCCAGGTAATCATCGTTGGACAGGTGCAACTGCCTCAGGTTACGTGACAGCCTTTGCAGGATCGAGCGCGGCTCGGCGGTGTGCAGGTGTTCGGATTTCAGCGCGAGGTTGGGGCCGTATTGACGTTGCAGCAGCTCGCGGCAGTCGTTGGGGTAGAGGCGTCGACCGCCGCAGGGGTCGAGCAGATGATCGGCCCCCGGCACGCGCAGCAGGAAGTGGCCAGGGAAATTCACGCCCTGCAGGGGAATCTCCAGACGCCGCGCCAGTTCCAGCGCGATCAGCCCCATGGCCAGTGGCTGCCCGCGCTTGCGTTGCAGTACCTTGTCCAACAGGGCAGCGGCGGGGCGCAGAGGGGTGAAGTCGTCCTGAGCGAAGCCCAAGTCGTTCAGGCGTCGCAGCAGCGGCTGGCCGAGTTCATCCATTGGCAATGTCGGCATGGCCAGGCCGACCTGTTGCTGCAGCAAGGCGAGATCACGCAGGATGGCTGACGGCTGCACGGCCGCGTCATGCTCGGCGGCAATCCACAGCGCGGCTTCGAACAGCGCCGGGGGCGAGCGTTGGAGACAGGCGAAAAAGGCTTGGCGGGGAGTCATTGCATTCTCCGGCAGATGCCCCGTTTTAGCCTTGCTGCGAATATACGTCCAGTGTCTTGAAAAATATCCTACGTGCTTATGTCGGAACACCTACGAAATCTGCCTGCTTATTCCAGCACGCTTAAGCGAATTTTTGCCGCGAGCCTATACTTGGCCCACGACCAGACGTGATCCGGGAGCTTGACGATGTTTGCTCTCATGAACAGTACCCGCCTTGAATCGCTGCACCTGAGCACCGACCCGGTGACCGGCCTCAAGGCGATCATCGCTATTCACAACAGCCGCTTCGGCCCCGCCCTGGGTGGCTGTCGCTACCTGGCCTATCCCGATGACGAAAGTGCCGTGGCGGATGCTGCGCGCCTGGCCCAGGGCATGAGCTACAAGGCGGCTCTGGCCGGGCTTCCGGTGGGCGGCGCAACGGCGGTGATCCTGCGGCCTGCCCACGTGGAAAACCGCGCGGGTTTGTTTGAAGCCTTTGGCCGTTGCATCGAGCAACTGGGCGGACGCTACATCACCGCCACCGACAGCGGCACCTCGGTGGCCGACATGGATTGCATCGCCCAGCACACCCGTTTTGTCACCAGCACCAGCGCCGCTGGCGACCCCTCGCCCCACGCGGCCATGGGTGTGTTCGCCGGTATTCGCACCACGGCCATGGCTCGCCTGGGCAGTGACAACCTTGAAGGCTTGCGCGTGGCGATCCAGGGCCTGGGCAATGTGGGTTACGCGCTGGCCGAACAACTGCACGCCGCCGGCGCCGAACTGCTGGTCAGCGACATCGACCACGGCAAGGTGCAACTGGCCATGGAGCAGCTCGGCGCGCACCCCATCGCCAACGACGCCTTGCTTAGCACCCCCTGCGACATCCTCGCGCCCTGCGGCGTCGGTGCCGTGCTCAATCGCCAGAGCGTCGCCCAACTGCGCTGCGCCGCCGTGGCCGGTTCAGCCAGCGCACAATTGACCAACCTGCAGATCGCCGACCAACTGGAAGGGCGCGGCATCCTCTACGCACCGGACTACGTGATCAACTCCGGGGGCCTGATCTACGTGGCCCTCAAGCACAGTGGCGCGCAATTGCCGACCATTACCGCGCACCTGTCCAATATCGGCACGCGCCTGACCGAAATTTTCGCCCATGCCCAGGCCGAAAAACGCTCACCCGCACGGGTGGCCGACGAACTGGCCGAACGTCTGCTCTACCGCTGACCGGGCATTAAAAAGGCCCTGAATCAATGATTCAGGGCCTGTTCAATTCGGGCTTTATTCCGCCGCTGCGTTCAGCAGCTCGGACAACGCGTCCGGCTGGCTCTTGAACGCCTTGGCAAACACATCGCGATTTTTCGCCATGTAGATGCCGGCTTCCTCCACTTGCTGCTCGCTCAGGGACGGCACGGCTTTTTGCAACACTTCTGCCAGCAACTCAGCGAGTTCAAGCATTTTGTCATGACGGTCAGCTTCGGCTTTATCCATGATTTTCTTCCATGGAAACTGCCTAGATACCTCCAGATTGGGTGTGAGTGAATCTGTGAGGGTTGAGCTCTGAGCAGCGGTGCGATAGTTTAAGCATGTGGCCAGCGAAGCCTGATTTCCCACAGCTACTGACTTCGTGTTACTGCGTTTCGCGTGACACGACATGGCTGTGCAAACGACCCAAATGTCGGGAGCACAGCCATGCATTGCACTGAAAAAAGTTGTCGCCCTATAGCAGGCAATAAGCCAAGCTCAATTTTTGACGAGTCACCATTCTCTCATAGCAGGAAAGAGTGGCTGCCGAATGGGCATCCGATAAATATATTGGATGTGAAAAGCATCATATTAAATATGTGGTGCTGCTCGGCGCTCAACCTGTTCTCATATCTATGGCCTGTCGGCTGTTGCCTTACAAAAAATGACTTAACTGCCGGTTGCCTATCCGAGGGTGGGAAGGGAGCAGAGCTATGTTGAAAAGTGGCCTGGTTTATAAGCTGTGCTCATTTGTTGTTGAGGACTCTGTTCAGCATATTGTCATGCATCGATTAAATTTAACTATTCCAATTAGCGCCTCTATTTACATCGCTCGATTATCCCAGAAATATCGTACTAGGGGCGGTACGTTTGGGCTAAAGGCGCGTCATATTACGTTTTTGTATAGCTGGGCAGACGCTCACCGCTATGATTTAGAGCACGCTTTGTTTAGCGCTTCAGGAGTTGATGACTTTTGTGTTCAACAATTTTGCGAGTGGTTAGGTCAAAGACGACATAAGGGTAAATGTTTGGATGCGGAATATCTTAATCAGATTATAGATAATTGTAGAGATTTAATTATCTACTTTATTAGGCGGTGTTCTATGGCTAGTGCACTTGATAAGAGTATTGAAATATCCGCTCATTTAGATGTCTGGAGAGAATATCGCCAGCATGAAGAAAGTGATAGAGATTTTGATGATCTTTCGGATAAAGAATATGAAAAGGTGGAAAGCGCGCTTCGTGGTGTGAAGGAGTTTGGATATATGACTTCATTGGAGCTGCGAAATTATATTCTCTGGCGTTTAGCTTGGGAGTTTGGACTGCGTATTGGGGAAATTCTGGCTTTACGTTTAGAAGACATCTGTGAAGAGGGTGGATTTAAGTATCTCGCTATAGTGCGAATAAATCATCGAACTGAACTAGATCCACGAGCGCCAAACCAACCGAGAGTAAAAACAAAATCTCGTGAATTGGGTTACATAAACGCTAATAGCGACTTGCCAGAAATCTTGGATATATACCTGAGTCAACACCGGCGAGCATGGCGGCTTGTAAAAAATGAAAAGATTTTGACTCAATTTTTACCCCGTAATTACGTGTTTATTGCTCATGATTCTACCGCCAATGCACTCTCTTTGTCCGGTGCTCAAAAGGTAGCGGAGAATATTTCGAAGAAGTCTGGTGTCCATCTACGCTGGCATCGTAATCGTCACTCTTTTTTTAATCGGGCGTATGAAGACGCACTTAATAGCAAGCTTCCAAAAGAAAATATTCGAGATTTAGTGTATTTCGGAGGTTGGGCCAGCGAGCGCTCTTTGGAACTATATATAAAGCGTGTTACCAGGGAAAGGGCAAAACAAGGTCTTCAGGCTCTGAATCTTGAGAAGGTGGTGTAATGGCCAATTGCGTTCATTTTTTTTGCAAGATTAATAACGTATTACCTGTAAAGATATCTGTATCAGGAGACGTGTGGTTTTGTACTTGGAGAAAAGGTTGTCAAATCGATTTCTCAAGCTATTCTTTACCAAGCTCGATTATCGATGCAGCAAAAGCATCGCTTCGCTATAGATTGCGAAGTACTGGTCCTGGTTCGATAGATGCTGTTAAGTTTTTATTGAGAGATTTGTCTATTTGTTGGCAAGAATCTTGGGTGGATTTTGGTTCTCTCACATTATTCATGGTGACAGAAATATGGAACTCTGCAGTGGCAGAGAGCAATAGGGAATTCAGAAAGGAGCTTGTTCGATTCTATAAATATTGCGAAAATAATTCTTTGTGCGGTGCGGAAACAGCGATTTACAAAAGGATGAGAGGCTGGAGGTGCACTAGCGGTCGTAAAAATTATAGAGATCTTTTGGCATGGCATCCTCGGTATGGCGCCATGATCTCAGGTGAATTCGAGCTTGTGCGGTTAGCAGTTTCTTCTGCCGCTTCCGAAGAAAGCCAAAATGATCATTACATCAGGATTTTGCTATGGATCTGCATTGAAACGCTAAAGCGGCCAGGCCAAATTCTTGAGATGACCGCCGATGCGTTGACGACAGTATTTACTTCAGACGGCAGTAGTTCCTATTTTCTGACTATTCCCAAAGCAAAGCGTCAACTAGGTCGGCCACCAGAAAAATGGCCGATTACTTGTGATCTTGCAGCCGAACTCGAGAGGTTTTGCAATAGACCTAGCGTTCACGCAGACCAAATTTCCTGTAACCGTCTTCTAGTTTGTATTCATGCCAATCCTAGAAGACCTAACTATAATCTATCTGGTTTCATTAATCGCTGGGTCGAACAGCGAAATATCATTAGCTCTCGTACCGGTGATTTTATCCATTTAAGTCCTAGGCGGATAAGGCATTCAGGCGCTACGGCACTTGCACTAAGAGGCATGCCTGCTCCGCAAATCCAGTACATTTTGGAACACGACAGTCCTGAGTCGTGTTACGTCTATATAGATGCAATCGGTTCTGAGTTATGTCCTCTAGTTGAAAAGGTTGACAGGAAACTAGGTGGGATTTTTTCTGGATTGCTTGAAGCTTACTTTCTTGGGCGAATTGGGACGAAACAAGGTACGCCGATATTGATACCGGCCTCGGAGACTCCTGCGGTTGTAGGTGGTTGCAACTCTAATAATGGGTGCAGTAAGCATCCTTTTTTTAGTTGTTATAATGGTTGTAGATATTTCATCGCATGGAGAGGGGCTGATCATAAAAAAGCGCTAGATTATGTTCAAAGTGAACTAGATGTATGGCGTTCGGCTGAGGGAAGGTATGATCGGAGTAAGTCAATAAAGGACTTTGAACGTGTTTATACAGCGATCACCCAAGTTATTCAGGAAATAAAAAAAGGGGAAGGGTGTGAGTGATATAGTTCTGGTTAAAAAATTTATCTCATCTGTTGAGTATGGTGACTCACTTGAGGTTATGTTTGATTCGCTCCGTTATACTCTTCCCACAGGGCAAGATATGCTTGAAGACCATTGGGAGCTTATTTTGTGGAGCTCCAGGCCTGGAAATGCTATCACAAAATCTCTAAATTTTTTAGATTATAAAAATGAGGATTTAAAGTTTTTAGTTAAGCTTTGCATTTTGGATAAGCGTCAGCGAGGTGCGATTTCCTTAGAGGCTATAATGTCCTATTATTATGCGCTTCTAAGTTTGGATTATATGTTGGCCGGTCGTAAAGTTTCAAGTATGGATTCTGATGACTTTAGTCGTGTGGAACAATTTTGGAAAGAGACTCGGAAAGATGGTTACACTACTTATTATAGGGTTCTTCAATCATTTGCAAATTGGTACTCCAGTAATTTTGACCCATCTATTTCATATGTGGCGCCGGATCCAAGACGAGCCTCGTATGGACGCGAAGGCACTGATGAGGGGCGAAAAGCTAAGAAAATTTCGGATGAGGTTGTAGCATCAATTTTTTCCTTGGCAGGCGAGGAAGATCTTGCACTAAAAGACAAATTTCATTTGAACGCTTTTGTGTTGGAAGTAGTTCTTCAGGGGCGTATCAATGAATTGGCTACTTTGCCAGTAGACTGCCTTAATAAAGATATGTGCGCGCTCAGGGTTTTTTCAGAGAAGAGTGGATTGCTAGATTTTAGGATATTTCCACGAGTGTTACTTCCGGTTGTAGAGCGATCCTTAACGTTTCTTAAGTCGACGACTGAAGAGGGTCGGGAAATAGTGAAGAGGCTACGGCAGGACAAATCCTTGGACTGGAGTAGAATTGTAAAGGAACCCTCGGCTTTGCGCTATCATGTGAAGAAAGCTGTCTCACAATGGGTGATTGAAAATAACTTGCTTGACCCTAGTTCAGTTTGGTGTCAGAGCCAGAAAAAATTCATAGATCCTAAATATTTTTTGATATGTAATCGGTACTCAAAAGTCCGCGCAGCCGAACAGTGTGGTTTGAGTTACAAAAGCTTTTTGGAACTGTATGATAAGCAAGTAGCCTTAACACAGGGTAAGGTGTTGCTAATTAACCAGAGCGAGCGCTTTTTTTGTGACCCGTTCAACTTATCCCATTGCCGGAAAGTCAGAATTAATCCAAAAGCTCTCTCGCTTAAGGCTCTTGAGAGAAAGTTAGAATATTCTTTGTATGGTTACAAAGAGGTTGTTCGTGAAATTTTAGATGAAGGGCTGAGGGCTCAGCTGCTGGGACAAAAAATTCCCTTGCCGGAGTTTGATAGTTACTTTGAAAATGAGTTTTCAAAGATGATTTTACCTGTGGTCGCTATCGATGGTGTGACGATTTTGGAGCCGGAACATGCCCTGTTTATTGTTCCTAGGTCGCTCTTGAGTACTGAGGTTACTCGGTTAAACGATTACTCACTAATTACTCATGGGATGTTCAGAGAGTGGTTAAACACATCCATGACAGGGGAGTTTTCACTTTTCTCAATCCGAGGAATTATTGATCCCAAGACAGGGCTAACTCCTAACTTTAAGTGGCATGATGTTCGTCATTGGATGCAGACTATCTACCTAAAAGGAGGGTTGACAGATATTCAGGCCAGTATGCTTGCCGGGAGGAGGTTAGCGAGACATGCAGCTGTCTATGACCAAATTTTGGCTAAGGATAGGTCTATCGGACTGGCGCAAATGCGTGAGGATATACGTGAAGGGAAAGTGTTTGGTGTAGTTCCCGATACATTTAAAAAAATACGCTTGAGTAGTGAGAGTGCAGCTGAAGAATATCTAAGTGCTTCAACTCAAACCGTGAGTTGGATGCCTCACAGAAGTTGCTCTTTAAATATTGTACTAACTCCATGTCAGAATCATCTGTCATGTTTTGTAGATGGCAAGACTGGTAAATGTTGCTCGAAACTCGTGATTCATATCGAGGATCGTCAGGCCGAACAGCAATTAGAGAAAATTGTTGAGAATGCAAAGTTTATGATTTCCCATATAAAAAATTTGGGTGGCGAGCACTCTCCTCAGTTCGGACACTTTGAAAAAATTCTGTTCAATGTAAACGATGTCCAGCAGGCCGTTTATGCGAATAAATTCGGAGGGTTCGATGAGAACTGATTTTGATCACGAACAATCAAGAGCTCATGGTCGCAAGCAGAATAGAGGAAAGAAACTAGAGGATAAGCTTCGTACGCTTCTTGCCGATTGGTGTAGAGAAATCAAAGGGAGTGGCCGTAAATGGGTGTATACACAAGCGGCATTTGCGAAATATGCCGGCGTTTCCAGAGAGACGATTCGCAGCAAACAGCTTCACTTGGATGGGCTGATTGCTGAATTAGATAGTTCCCGTCGTTTATCAAACGGCTCAGTGGGGCTGAAACAAGCCGTTGCCAGTATCAGTAATTTAAAAAATGAAAATGCTGATTTAAAAGCTCAAATATATTCGCTGCAGATTCAGCATGTACGAATGTTTGAAAAGCTTTATAAGAAAGCTCGAAATCTTTCGGTTCTGGTAGAAGGCGATTTGCCTTTTGCATCGATCGGTCACTGTCCATTGTGCGGAGGTACTAATCGCAATCAGTAGAATTCACCCGTGATCTGAACTTGGAGTTCCCCGCAATGGAAGAATCCACTGGAGTGATTGCTTGCTCGGTACCCGGGTGGTCCGTGTATAACTTGAAGCCCTGAATGAAGATGCTTTGTATGCGATCCATAAACCCCACCTATTCGTGCGTTCTTTGACACCATTGATCACGAGTGGATGATGTGTTTCCTGCAACACCGAATTGCGGATAGCAGACCCGAAGGCCTGCCACGCTGCTCATAGGCCATATCCAGCGCTTTGGTCACCAGTGCGGCGTCCGGCTTTCTGACAGTGCTCAGCCCACTATGCGCCGAGTGCACAGATCCAGGGGCCCCTGACTATCAAACAATCTTAAGAAGCGTGTTCGCTTCGGTACCGGTGCATTTGTTGGCGGGTGAGCACTCAGTCGGAGGTTGGGATGTTCCTGGCTGGGCAAATAAGGGAGCGACGAGTCTCACCATCATGCCAGACGTTGGACACCTAATGATGTTGCAACATCCCGCTGCGTTTGGTCGGTTGGTTGCGGGCGTATTAGCCTGAGTTAGAATTGATACACGCAAAAGCGTCTGCCGAAGGCACCATGCCTAAGCTAGGCCCCGTCCACTGATACGGCAGCAGTTGTCCGGTCTCACTTGCTTGCTGCGTCGGCAGCCGCTTGAGAACATCCTTTAAATAGGCATACGGATCATGCCCATTCAGTCGCGCCGACTGGATCAAACTCATGATCGATGCGGCCCGTTTGCCGCTGCGCAACGACCCTGCAAAGAGCCAGTTCTTGCGCCCAAGAGCCCACGGTCGGATCTGGTTCTCTGTCCAGTTGTTGTCAATGGGTTCACCGAGCGCACCGCGCGATCCGCATGTTCCTGCTGAAGCAGATGTTCCAACAGCCATTTCGATGAAGCCGTCGACGCTGTTCCTTGAGATACCAGTTCTTCCCAAGCACTGGCCATGCCGTGCAGGCGCAGTTCTTTGAGTTCAGTCATCAAGTCACGCATTGCGATTCTCCTCATCGGTCATACGGAGCCGGTCGTAGCGCGCCGTATTGGCAACAGGCGCGACCTTGAGTTGCAGGCTGGTTTCTACACAGGGAGGTGGTGCGGTGGAGGTCAGGCGGGCAAGGACGTTGAGGATGTGATCTGCGCTCAGACTTCCCGATTCAAGTACCAGCTCCACCGCCACCAGCACAGGTTCGAGACCCGCAATTGGCACAGCAGCCAGTACCTGCATCATGATTCGATCACCGTTGGTATGACGCCTCAGTACTCCTTTGAGAAGCCGTAACGGTTTTGGCCGATGAGCAAATGGCGCGCCATTGCGCAGTGCACCATGCTTGCGTTCGATGAGTGGAATACTTCTAATCATCATTGATACAGGCTGATTAACCAACAGATAAAAGGGTAGGTCTGCCCCAAATGATTGCTTGCGCCACTATCACATTTTGCCCATTGAAGGTGACTGCAGGGCTACCATAAAGCTGGTAACCCATCTGCAATGCAGCACTCACACGGTGGCAGAAAGCTGCATCGTCAGGGCCAGTGAGAATACGATAAATTGGCAGATCGTCCGGTGGTACGGTCACATGCGAACTCCTCTGGTTCTGGTTCAAGATTGCTCATGTAGGACACAGGTTATCGGCTTGCGTATCCTGAGTTCTGAACTGGATTACACCACTACGTGTAAGACTGGCATTTGGAAGGAAATGTACCCATCCTCAACGCGGACTTTACAAGGTGGGTTGCCCAGACTCTTACAGAGAAAAGACTCTTTCATGTCTTATACCGGCACGCCATCCAAAGTTGGATTGGTATCAGCTGTTTTGATTAAAGTGTCTAGGCGAAGTATCAAGGCAAAGTATAACTCTGTTACTACGGAGCGAATACAAGATAAGAGCTAACCCTGATAGACAAGCACAAATAATGACAAATCTGCTGTTAATCAATTGCGAAAGAGCCCCCCCCAATAGGGCAGCAGGCGGCATGATCCCCCAGGTGATGAAGCGAAAGCTTGCATTGATCCTACCAAGGAGGAATTCAGGGCTAACCAACTGCCGGAGGCTGATAATATTGACCACGCCAATTGATGAACCCCAACCTGCGCAAAACAAGAATACGCCGATTAATAGCTGATCTTGGTCGGTCGATTTCATCACGGTGCAAATGGCTAAAGTAAAAAGGCCATAGATCATACCGCCCAACATTATGCTGCCTCCATGTCCCAGCCTTTCGCTGGCCCTGCCGGCGCAGAGCGCTCCGATCAATCCACCAAATCCTTGCAGTCCCAGGATCAGGCCTACTTGCGTGGGGGTAAAGCCCAGCGTTCGGGTGAGATACACCATGATTTGCGGGGTCGCGGCGCAGGCAAAGATATTCCACACTGCACCAATAATTACCAACCGACGCAACTGCGGTGAGTGGAATAAAGCATGTATACCTTGTTTGATTTTGCTGAGGCTTGACTGGGAAGTCCCCTTAGGAGGCGCCGGGTTATTCTTCGGTACCGTCAGGATCATGCCAGTGCCTATCAGAAACAATATGCTGTTCAATAACAGAGCTCCCGGAGTTCCGGCAATTTTTAATAGTAGCCCGCCGGCTGCAGGCCCTATTAACTCTGCCCCTCCTGCGATGGCCGCCAGGGCACCGTTGCCCTTCGAAACCAACTGGCCGGGAACCAACGCAGGTATATAAGTCCAGTAAGCCACCTCAAAATATACATTGGCGATGCCGACGATAAAAACCATTGCCGCCAGAGTCATCACTGATAATGCATCGGACCAAACGATAACCATTATTATTAACAGTAAAGTGAAACGCAGAAAGTTGGCGTAAAACAGAATCAATCGGCGTTCCCACTTATCTGCGGACACACCGGCGATAAGACTGAAAATAATAAATGGCAATCGTTCGCTGGCTGCGAGAATACCAATCTCAAGCGGCGTCGCGTTAAGAAAAGTTATACCGATGAGTGGGATTATGATAATGACGATCGCGGTGCCGAGTTGAGTGGCGATATCCCCCAGACAGAACCGTACGAATGCCGGATGATGAAAAACCGAACCCGCTGTCGTCATATGATCGCCTCCTTAACTCGCCGGGCCATACGCTAAATCCTAAGCAAAGTATTTTGCCGTTTCCAAACCAATCAACGCATCAATTTCGTTAAGGAAACGATGTCCCTTTTTAGAAACTTCATCTGGGGTTTTCGCCAGAATAATGACATGTCCCATGATGCTGAAATTCCCCTCGTAGCGTCCGATCTCTCTGCCTGCATAGATGTTCAGCGTATTGTGCGGGATCTCGTAGCGAGCCAGAAGTTCATCAAGCTGGTCTGGTCGGAAGGAAGAACAGACAGTGCCTCCATATCTGGCGGCCACAGCGAGAGTGATTCCTGCATCTGTAAACTCGTCGTCGTTTACATTCACTGGTTCCCCAAGATGGAGGCGTATCAAATATTCAAAAGGATCGTGACCCGTCTGGATCTGATACATGATCGGAGATACGCTTCCCATCATCCGGGCATTGATTTCCACCAAGATAGGGCCGCTTTCGGTCAACAGCAACTCAACGTGATACAAGCCAATCTGAATGTTAAGGGCGTTGAATACTGCTTGCAGATAGGTTTTCATCTCCTCACGTGTCTGCTTCGCTAAACCTGAGGGCATTACCGCCGCCAGTTCTAGCAAGTCATAATAATGTGCACGATAACGAGTGGTGGTGGCGTAAAACATGACCTTGCCGTTGCGCACGATGACCTCGGCAGAATGCAGCGTGCCGTTGATGTACTCTTCGACAATATACTCATGCGACACCACGCTATCAATCAGGGCGCTGTTGGCTCGATCGATTTTCAGATTATGGACATAACTATCGAAATCGCTCCGGGTACGGCAAATGGCGGAAAATTGTTTGGCGAAGCCGCGAATGGGTTTTACCACAAATGGCAGCTCAATTTTTTTGGGTCCTTGTAACAATTCTTCTTCACTAAGTACTTCAAAATCCGGTGATTTGATACGGTTGTTCTTCAGCGTGTTACGCAAACGGTTCTTAAATATTGCATTGCCTAGATCATGCGGACTGGGATAGGGCGTTCCCCATTTTTCAGCCGCATAGGCGGCCGCCATGATGCCGGTTTCCGCCGAACTGATAACCGTGTCGAACGGGTTCTTTTTCATCAAAGCATTGAGGACGGGAAAAATATGCTCGTTTTCCAAGGTGTCGACCTCGATGTAACGATCGACATGCTCCAACTGGCTAGTCAGTTTAGCAGGGTCTTTTGACATTATACTGACGAAGCTGGAAGACTTAGTCGGATGAATAAAGGTGACTTCATGACCAAGCCGTCGAGCGCTGCGAAAGGCGTTCAAACCGGTCGGTGTGCTGTCGATAAAGATAACGTGAGCCATCAGTATTTCTCCTTGGGCATGAAAAGATCTAATTGGGTAAACCGCAGATAAGAAGGTTGATAAAAAACAGTACGGTCAGTCCTGTGACGCAGACGGCGGAGTTGGGCATGCGAATCGGGATGCAAGTTATTTGCAAAATTGAACTGATAGCTGCGATAAGCAGCACCAGACTACTGGGTAAATGGCCTGCCATATTTAACAACAATATATTGGTAATTACAAAAGCGGCGTAAGGGGTTTGCAGACCATAAGCGCTCTCATCTCCCGACCCTGTCTGCAAAGTAAAATGCGACAGGCGCACGCAGCCAAATAGAACGATGGAGGCCGCAATAAGCCCGGCCAGAACCGGCGTAGAGTCAAATTGCTGAAATAACAATATGCCAGTAAGCACATTGAAGTTCAGCATGTCTGCCAGTGTATCAAACTGTTTGCCAAATGCGCGTTTTTCCTGATGGTGTGCATAAAAACGGCGGGCCAGATATCCATCAAGGTGATCTAGCATGATAGCGATAAACACTAATAGAATTGCGAAGCCCGGACGTTTGGCCAAAACCAGCATCAGCGCGAGGGATCCCACCAGGACATTGATGGCGGTGACAAAGTTTGCGCCGTCAATGTATTTATTGGGCATAAACCAGTAATGATTTTTTAACATGCTGGTAATTCCTAATTTTTAGTGACTGTGGTGTGTTGGCAATTAGCCATTCGCTCAAGCGCTGTATAGAATGTCGCTTCATCGCAACACAGGACGATCCTAATATGGTCCGCGCAATCCTCTCCGTAAATTATTCCGGGTACCGTGGCTACGCGTGCAACCTGCAATAAGTAATCTGCAACGCTTTCACCCACAGTGGCAAAGCGTTGTTGTTGCGCCAAGGGCAAGCGTTGATAGAGCCCTCGGACGCAGGGAAACAAAAACATTCCACCCATCGGTGAGCGTGGCCAGTTGAACCCTAGCGCCGACGTTAAATGCTGTTTGGCCAGATAAATACGTGAGTGAAGCATCACTTGCTGCTCCGCCAGCCACTCGTCAATCTTCGCATCTTGAAGTATGCGCAAGGCAATTTGTTCGTATTGACGATTAACGCCAAGCACCAGATAGTCGTGGGTTTTGCAGGCAGCGCTAATAAATTGCGCACTACCGACCAACCAGCCAATACGCAAGCCAGGAATGCCGAATTTCTTGGAGAAACTGTTAGCTAGAACCGTCCTGCTCGCCTGGGGATCAAAGGCTCGCGCAGGATAATGAGGACGGTCAAATACCATGCTGTCATAGACTTCATCGTGAATAACCCAGGCGCCGCTGCGTTCTGCACAATACATCAGCTGCTGCCATTCATCGGCGGACAATACGTAGCCCGATGGATTTTCCGGTGAATTGACAATTACCGCTTTTGCACCACCGAGGTGGGTTCGAAAAGCCGGATTATTATCGATCAGTTTAATGAATTCCTCATCGTGGATCGGGCGCGAAAAACGTTTAGGTTGGCGTCCGAGCGTTAGCAAAGCCCGTTCATACAGCATATAGGACGGATCGGTGATTGCCACCGTGTCCCCGGCATTGGAGCAACACAGGATTGCCAATGCGACGGCTTCAACACCACCGTGGGTGATCAATACTTCGGTCTCGGCATTAACTTTAAGGTTGTAACGACGTAAATACCAGTCAGCGACTGCCTGACGCAGCGCCAGCGAGCCCAACGAGTGACCATAACGTTTAGCTGAGGAAAGAAACGCTTCTTGAGAAAGATCAGTTCGGGCGATCTCTGCCAGCAAATGCGCCGGTGGACCAAAAGCCGGCTCTCCGATGCTCATATTCATGATGTCCGGCTTTTCACGCGCGGCTTGCGAGATAGCTTTTGAGGCGTAAACACTGATGCTGGACAACGTACTGTTCAGATGTGCCTGTTTTACCTCTCTCAATTTTTCATGTTTTTTCATGAGGCTAAAATCTCCTCGGCCAGAGGGGACGCACGTTGCAGATCGCTTGGGTTGTCCACTTCAATCCAAGGGCGACCGTCAGCGTCCACATACTCTGTGGTAAACCGGGAGAACGCCTGTTCAAAAATTCTGTAAAGCTGCATTTCTCCTTTAAATGTCAAGACACTTAGCGCGTCGACAACAAACTTACGTGCCGCTTCGCCCAATTTGACGAAGCAGATGAATTCACCGATGGCACCATCACCGGGTTGACTTTCTGCTGTGCCGTGCTCAATAAACAACAGATGTTTCACTTTGCCATCGGGCGCAATAACGAGCGTATCAATACTGGGATTTTTACTTTCAGAGTCTACCGCAATGCAAATCTCGGCGGGGCTGTTTTTTACCTGCTTGAGCAACGAGGGTGGTATTAGCAAGTCGCCTTCATAGTAAATAACCGGTCCAGAATTTTGACTTAGAGCCAACCAGGCGCTCCAGTCCAGATTCCGCGATCTGAACTCCGGATTGTACGAAATAGTAAAATGAGTGCCAGCCAATGACTCAAATAGAATCTGCGCTACTTGAGTGGCACCGTGGCCTAGAACAAATGTTTTAGACTCGATGCCTGCGCGTTCAAAAGACTCAAGTTGATAATCCAGTATTCGCCGTTTTTCAAGCATCAAACAGGTCTTATGCTGGGATGTGGTCAGTGGCAATAGCCTGCTGCTTGAACCTGCCATTAAACATACAAGACGCATTTCAATCTCCTTTTAAATAACGGTAGAGCAGCGCTCCGGAGCTACTCAGCGCGTTCCAGTCCCGTTGACCAGCTTGCGCCTTGGGCATGGTTTACTACGACCGCCTCTCCGTGATAAGCCTCATCACGCGAAAAGGTGCCAGCGTAGTGGCCATTGATAATGATCGGGCCAATGCATAACATTCTTGGATTGTCCTGTTTATCCGGCAGGGTGTAGGTCCAGATGTCGTCCACCATTTCTTGCAAGACAAAAGAACCTCCTTCTGCAAGCAGCCGCTTCAACTGCTCACACCATTGCAGAGCCGACATTTGTCTGCCAAACATTACCTGGTGCCCGCACAGTCCCAACCCCGGTTTTAAAACAAGGTTTCTCTGTTCGCTTATCGCTTTAGACACATTGGCCTGTGTCAACATAAAGGTATGAGGAATGTGGGCATCGATGAGCGCGCGTTCCTGCTCAGTGAATAGGTGGGCATAATCGGGGTCGGTGAGAAAGGACAGGTTTGCTTTGTTGTCGTAAACTGCGCAGCTGGCTGGGACGCTGAACAGGTCTATTTGTCCCTGGTTTTCCGCCGCGACCAAGTCTGCAATGAACGTGTTTTCGAGGTTGTACTGTAACTGCTCGGCGTATACGAAATCAGTGAAAATGATGTCGATTTTTACGCCAAAAGCATATACGCCTGCTTGAGTGAAATGGACGTCCGCCGGTTTGCCGGTCAATAGGCGAAAGCCGCCTTCTCGAGCTATCTTGCCAAAGTCAGGCCAGCCGAAGTTGTCCTCCGCGACCTCATCCGGATCGTCTAGCAATTCCAACATTACCGGGGGGCGGTCGTCCGTCAGTGGTGTGCGGTAGTGGTGCAATGTTTCGGCCCATAGACTACCCATATCCGGCGCATAGAGTTTAATTCCCGCAGCCTGGAGCTGACCACTAAGCGGATTCTCCTTTAAAGTGCTGACATAACGATTGCAGATGCCCAGGCCACCCAGTGAAGGGGTCACGTTCATTTCAACTATTTTGAAGCCTTCGTTCGTTAGCAATGCGTCCGGCCTGGCAAATATCCGCGCACGCTCTAACATATGGGGTTTGCAAAAGCTCAGGATGTCTTTACGTTGCTTATGCGTCAGGCATTGCGAGGCCAGAAAAGACGAATAGTCCCCGCCGAATAGGCGCTCCGGGAGGCTGAAAACAATAGACAGTAGCCGTGCGGCGTCAGTACCTATGTTTGTCAGGTGGCCGGGAGGGAAAACCGCTGGCGGGAATGATGCGCGCCAGTCGCCTGGGTGTACCTTAAGCAGTGATTGTGAAAAAAAATCTGCGTTCTCGGCGCCCCCCTGCGTTGAGTAAAAATTCATAACCTGCTGATCAAGCATGTTTTTAGGCATCTTTACCTCCCATATGAAAGACGAGCAATTGCCTGATGAAAAACCTGCTCGCTGGCACAGTTGGTCAATCGTAAATAGTGTCGGCTTTCGGTGCCGTAAATGATCCCCGGTACTGTTGCAATATGCCGTACCTCCAGAAGATATTCCGCAACTGCACTGCCAGCATCAGACGAGAAACCACGCCATTGGGCTGGCAATGCACGATAGAGTTCGGATACGTCAGGGAACAGGAACATGCCTCCCATCGGGCGCCTGGGCCAGCGCATGCCCTGCTTCTCGCCCAATAATGAGAGAGCGTAATGGTTGCGTGCGGCCAGCATGTCCTGCTGCTGTTGCATCCAGGCGTCCACCTCAGGGGTACTTAGTAGCCGTTCGGCAATAGGCTCATTAAGAATACTTACGCCAAGACACAAGCTTTCGTGGACCCTGCTAGCGGCTTCAATTACATTGGGCGGGCCAATCAGCCAGCCTATGCGCAAGCCGGGAACGCCGAATTTTTTGGAGCAACTATTAATCAGAACGCTGCGTTCGCGCAGGGCGGGAATACACCACGCATTAATGTGTCGGCGAGTGAATGCCAAGGTGTCGTAGACTTCATCATGAATGACCCAGCGATCACCGTCGTGACACTCAGTAGAGAGCGCTTGCCAGTCCGCATCACTCATCACGTAACCAGTGGGGTTCTCCGGGGAGTTAATCAGTATCGCTCTAGCCGAGGCATGGGTATTCTCCGCCAGCGCAGCGACATATTCGTCTTCGCCTTCAGGACGGCACAGTGGCAGGCTTTTACGGTTCAATAATTGAATGGCGCGTTGATAGAGGCTATAGGCCGGTGCCGCCACTAGGACGCTGTCTTTCGGATTGGTCAGTGTCTGCAGTGCCAGGTTGAGTGCTTCAATCCCCCCATGGGTCACCATTACTTCTCTTTCGGGATCGATATCAATAGCGTAGCGGCGTCTATACCACGCGGCTATCGCGCAGCGCAGCGACAGCGAGCCGCATGAGTGTTCATAGCGCTTAACCGCATCCAGGAACCGCTCCCTATTTAGATCCTCTTTACATATCAGGTCAATCAACGCAGCGGGTGGACCGAAATCGGGCTCCCCCATGCTGAGATTCAGGATCGCAGGGTTCGCTTTCGCTCGCAGAGCAATTGTCTTTGATGACAGGGGGTTCAGGTGTTCCAAATACGCATTAATGGATGGCATTGTATCCCTCTTATTTCTGATCCATTGAACGAGGATTTAATGCGATAAGGTCGCGCGCCAGCAGAATCAGACGATCGTAATTCAGTATTAGCGTAGTCAGGGTTACAGCCACCAGCATTCCGATCTGCCATTGCCCGCTGACAAGAGACTGCATCACGAAAGCCAGCATGGGTATCAACGAATTCATAAAGGTAAACACGGTGACACCGACCCACTGTAGGCATGTCTGTGACAAAAAAGAAGGCAAAATCATATTGGCCATGATAAGTATCAACAAGTTGTGCAGGGTTTCCGGGGCTACCCATAACGAGCCGAACTCGTTATTGGCACACAGGTAGGCGGCGCTGAAGGCCAACAACACATAACAGCGTAGAGATACGACTGAGACAGGCCCGAGCCCGCTCTGCAGACTAAAACGCAATGAGCTGACGTAATAGAGGTACATCATGGTTCCCGCGATAATTGAGGTGTACAGCACCGTTAAAGAGAATGCAGAGAGCGCATGAATACAAAGGATTGCCGTCGCGATGAACAGCGACTTCAGCCAGCGTTTTTCCCGAATGCAGCTGCACATTGCCGAGGAAAGGAAAAATACGCCGATGAAAAAATCTGCTGAGGCATGGGTCACGCTGTAGTAGGAAAAAATCCAGTTCAACACAAAGGTGACGGAAAGAGTAAGCCACATACGCCAATGGCGGCGTATCGCGCTGTGGTTAAGCCGCAGGCGGCGGAACTCCCACAGGTTAAACACTACGCATGCTGCCAGAGCCATATAGAAAAGGCTGATTTGGATTGGTATACCTCGGCCGACATGGCTTAAAAATACCTGTGAGGCCGAGGTGAGGGCGATATACAGCAAGGTCAATAATTGCCCGCGCGCAAGCGTCGAGCGTTTCTCAAAAGACGGGCCGCCAGGGGATACAGGCATGTCAAGCCGCCTCCGATGAGCACAGTGCCGAGTACAACGGCTGGGATTGGCAACCTAAACGCGCTTTGATCCGGGCATTGGTCCTTCCCGTTTCAACCCGACGGATACCTTGCGTGAATGCATATTGCACACTGGCCGCGATCATGACGGTATAAGGGCTGAAACTGGTAAGTCGATAGTCAACGCCGCCGGCCCATAGGTGCAGACATTGCGGATCGTTCAGACAGATGACGGCTGCCACCAATTGGCCTTCGTGTTCAACTTGAACCACGGTCACCAGGTCGCCGCACGTCTCCAGGAAATTTATAAATGTTGCTATCGGATAATAATGAGGTGTGCCGTTTCGTGAGCTAGTGGCATTGCATAGCTTGACCGCAGCGGCAAGATCGGCATCCGGGCCTGAAAGTACGCGGTAACTTCCGCGATCATTATCAAATTTTCGCAACTGACGCTTCATTTCTTGGCGGCCATCGCGTGGAAGAGCTGTTAGATAATCATCGAACCGTTCGAACGGCATCAAATCAATAAAAAAGCGCTCATGCATGAAATTACAACGGTAACCCGCCAGCTCCGCGGCTATTAATGATGGACCGGCGCTGAGGTTGAGCAAGCCACATCCTGGAATTCCCTGTCGGCTGGCCAGCGCTACAAGTTCGGTCATCAAGCAATGCACCGCGTCTTCTGAACCTGGGCGATGCAGGATTTGAGTGTCGTAGCAATGCGCTATGTGTCCCAGTAGTCCGCCGATGGGTGGGCAAAAATGAACCCCGGTACTCTTCGACAAGGTACCGAAGGGATCGGGTTGCGATTGCTGATAGACGACTAACAAAGCATGAAGGCGCTCTCCTTGCCATGCTCCCAAGTAATAAGTGGCTAAAATCGGCAGCAGAGGGTGAATTTCGGCTGCCTTCAGCAGGGCAGGGTGATAAAAAGCCGGCTGCTTGCACGCGACCCACAGGTCGGCATAGGCTTGGGCGTCGAGTTGTGCAAATTGTTGATTGCAAGACAGGTGGTAACTCATAGCATAAGCCTTAGCTAAAAAATTTTAGGAGGGGCGGGGTCGCGCTCTGGGAGGTAAACTCAGCGAATGCCGCCAGCAAATCATCGATGTCCTGGATACTGAGCTCTCCCATAATCCCAATGCGGAATGAATTTACCGCCCAGTGTTTGGTTGGATAAATCACCAACCCTCGCTGAAATAAGAACTCGTTAAGTTTGTCAATTTCGCATTGCGTTCCGGGATTGGGCGCCAGCGTGACAATCAAGGGCGCGCAGAACTTCAGCTCTATCATCGGGCTGAAACCCAAACGCTCCATACCGCTAAGCAGGTGCGCCATACGTTGGGTATACAAATGGTGACGCGCATGCCTTCCCCCCTGTTGGTGGTACTCGTCAATGGCTTGTTTGAGCGCAAGCATGATCTGCAGTGGCGGCGTGAAAAGCCATTGCCCATGGCTATCCAGCGCTTTGGCATGCGCCTTGATATCCAGGCTGAGCGTGCGTGGGGGGACGTAGGTTGCAAGCACGTCCTTTCGCGCTAATACAAACGCGAGGCCAGGCAGCCCATGCAGGCACTTGTTTGCCGAAAGCGCGACGGCGCAAAGTGAGGGAGCGCTATAGTCCAACGGGAGTACACCAAAAGTGCTGATAGCATCAATCAGTAACTGGCAGCCATACGCGTTAGCTAGTTGTGTCAGCCCGTCAATATCATTGATCACGCCTAACGCTGTCTCAAAATGCACGGCAGCGATATGGGTTACCAAAGGTGTTTGTTTGATGGCTCGTTCTATTAGCCCTAGGTCAAAGCCCTGATGTGGCGGCAACTTCAATACTGAATGCGAGATAGAATGGATGTGACAGATATCCAGCATGCGTGCGCTATAAACGCCATTTTCGATTATCAGCAAATGGTCATCTGCAGAAAGCAGCGAGCAAAGCATTGCTTCGACTGCAAAAGTGCCACTGCCGGATAACGGCACAGCGCTCCAACTCTCGTCGCATTCCGCGATATGTACTATTTCCTCACGCAATTGCGCGCTCAAATGAATAGCGGTAGGGCTTCGCGACCCTAAATCTCTTCCCGCTGCCTCGCGCACCTGCATCGAGGTATTCAGCGGGCCTGGAGTGAATAAGCGAAACTCCTTTGAGTGCATGATTGTTACCCTTCAGTGGGATTGTGGCACTGATTCGGCTCGTATTGCCGCGCACTATGAAATGTTGGCGTGGAGACGTGAAAGATGGGATTGTCCGGTGTAGCCCATTTGGTATTGTAGTAATGCTGATAAAAGTCGCCCTCGCTAGACAGATTGAACGTAAAGAATAGAATGCGCCGGGTAGAGGAGGAGCGGTTTTCGCTGGAACGGTGGGGAACATAGGAGTCGAATAGAATCACGTCGCCCGGAGCAGCATCGATTCTCTGCCAGCTCATGCCTTCACAGAGGAGATCGTCGATATCCCCATTGCGCGTACCTCCCTGGTAGCAAGGTAACTGGGGCAAAATGCCCCTTGGAGTATTCACCAATTGGCTGCCTTCTGGCGTCATGTCCCAGTGAGTGGCGACTTCCAGCGCCCCATTTTCTTTCACTGCGGCGTCTAGCAGCACAGCTGCGGTCACTTGGTAATTCGTGCCGAAATGACGATAGGCCGTAATATCCTGATGGGGTGTGAACGCGCCACCACCAGGGTGTTTAAAGTTACATTTATCTTTGAACAGATTGACGGAGTGACCCAGATGCTGCTCTATCAATTGCGCCAGACAGGGAACTAGCTCTTGCGCATAATAAAGCGAGCTACCCGCGAGGTACTCGAGACGGCACAGTTGTTCGGCGTTGCTGGCTTCGGTGACCACCACTAGACCTCGCATGATATCGGGTTGGTCTGATAGGGCGCGTTGGGTAATCTCAGCCAATGCGGACTCAATACGGCTCAGATTGAGATTGGCCCGCGTTTTATCCAGATGGACAAAGCCCTGCTGTTGAAACTGGGTACGTGAGGCGTTCATCACAGTCTCCTTCTGCGTTGACGGTCACCGCGTGCGGTGGGTTACACCATACGTTCCATTGCAAGTTTGAAAACTTCGTCCGTCATACAGAGCACCAGCCGAATATGGCTGTTGCCCTGCGGGCCATAAACAGAGCCTGGTACAACAGCAACGCCACGCTCTTCAAGAAGGTAATTGGCAACGGCGTCGCCAACAGGCTGGCCCGGTTGCCGGTATTTCTCAGGCATCTGTTTATAGACGCCGCTTACTTCCGGGAACAGAAACATCGCACCGAGCGGCTTACGAGGCCATCGGTATCCACGCTCTTCCGTCAGCGTATTCACCGCAGTTTCGCAGCGCTGGGCGATGGTCAATGACATTTTCTCAAGCCAGGCAAATTTGCGATCATCACTAAGCAGACGGAGTGCGATACGCTCGTACTGGATATTGACGCCCAGATACAGGTAGTCATGCGCTTTGGCTGCTTGTTCAATAACCTGCGACGGAGCTATCATCCAACCGATCCGAAGGCCAGGCAGTCCGAATTTTTTTGAAAAACTGTTGATAATAATTGAGTTGTCAGCAAGAGATTCGATGGATCGAGCTGGCTTGTGAGAGCGTTCAAAGTGCATGGCGTCGTACACTTCGTCATGGATTATCCAGCAACCGCTGCGCGCAGCCCGTTCTCCAATTACGGCCCAATCCTCTGGGCTAGCCACGTATCCGGTCGGGTTTTCCGGGGAATTGACAATCATCGCCTTAACCCCCTCCAGCGAGCCGTCCTGTTCCAGCATTTGAGCATATTCATGGTTGCCGGCAGGACGCGCTATTCGTAGTGGAGTGCGTTCAAGCGTCTTCAACGTGCGCGCATAAAGCATATAAGAGGGGTCGCTGATGGCGACTTTATCCTGTGCCGATGTTGTCACTAGGAGAGCCAGAGTAATGGCTTCCACGCCACCATGCGTCACCATGATTTCAGACTCAGGATCGAAATTCAGGCTGTAGAGGTCGCGATACCAAGTGGCAATAGCTTGACGGAGCGCCAGGCTGCCCCGCGGGTCCTCGTAGCGTTTTGAACCGTCCATAAAAGCTGATAACGACAAGTCTTGCTCCTCTATCGCCTTCAACAGATGTTCAGGTGGCCCGAAAACCGGCTCGCCAAAACTCAGGTTTGCAATCGAAGGATTGGCTTTTGCTTTCAGCGAAATGGCTTTGGAAGCATAGATGTCCATATCCATAAGAACAGCATTAAGGGCGGTTGGTTGGGTCGTTTCATGAGTTTTCATGAGTCTGTTCTCGTTGCAGTCGGTGAGTTATAAGTGCGTTCCAGGTGACGTTGCGGGCGCGTCGTCACGGGTTCAGTGAGCTGTAAAGCAGCGGCTATCGTCCTAGATGAGATCGTAGGCGGCGCGCAACCTCATGCGGCGAAAGCGTTGGACGGCCCAATTTCGCCATCGAACCGATGCGTATTGGGACATGCAGCAGGCGGGGGCCTGCTATATCCGTTTGGCGCAGAGCTTCCGCAAAGCTGTCTAGATCGTTGCAATGCTGTGCGTAGGCATAACCAGCGGCGTAGGCAATGGCTACAAAATCCACGCTAGGGGATGCAGTGGGTTGGGCCCCAGTTGAGTCGTAGCTGCCATTATCCAAAATAATATGAATCAAATTGTCAGGCTTACTGGCTCCAATACCGGCAAAACTCCCCAGATGCATCAGTGCGGCCCCGTCACCGTCGATTACGTAGATCGGCAGCCCTGCGCAGCCCAAGGCAACTCCGTGAGCGATCGCGCTGGCATAGCCCATTGATCCTACGCAATAAAAATGCTCACGCCGGTCAGACAACGTAAAAAGCTCCCGGCTTGTTTTACCCGTTGTAGCGATAATCACCCCAGCAGGTTTTGCGTGAGCCAGCAGCGTCGCTAGCGCTTCTTCGCGACTAGGAAACACCGGTTGCGGCGAAGGCATCTGAGATTGAGAGGTGCAGAATTGATTGCCTGTCAGTACCAGAGCATAAGGACGCTGCTCCGAACGAATATAATTGCAGGCATGCCGAAGGGCTGCTAATGCTTCGGTTGCATCATCGGGAAGCAACGCCCACTCGACTCCAACAAGACTCAGCAATTGAGGAGTGATCTCACCCATCAGGCGGTGCTGTGGTTCATCGCTGGTGCCGGGCTGACCACGCCAAGTCACTAATAGCAATACCGGAATGGAGAACGGCTCGTTAAGCGAAGTCAGTGGATTTATCAGGTTGCCCAGACCTGAGTTCTGACAGAGGACAACGGCCGTTTTACTTGCAAGCCAAAGCCCGGATGCCAGAGACAGCGCCTCACCCTCGTTTGAGGCCAGTACGTAGTGGGTTTCATTGCGAGCAATAACTTCATTGATTAGAGGTGTTAAATAAGAGCACGGGACTCCGGTAAAATGATTTGTACCTTGCTCGATCAGTTCATTAACAAAATCGCGGACGTTAATCATTTAATAATTACCTTGCGAATGAATAGAAGAAACGAGCAGTTTCCGCGCTACAGGGTTAAGTATTTTTGTTCAGCTTGTTGCACTTCGTATTCATTAGTAAGTCTGAAAATATCGTCCAGAGAGGCAATGTCGCTCTCAATTTGTGCAACACTGTTATGTTGTCGGATATTTTGGGTGATGGCGCGTATAGCGGCTATGGACGCACGCAGGCTCTGATTAGCCCATATAACCGTGGATATACCTGCGTCACGGAATGCATCGGTGGCGGTGTTATAGTATTTTGTCGGTACGATGACAATTGGGCAATCGTTTTTCCACTGGTGGCAAAACTCTATGATTTCAGCGCCATCTGACTTTTTGGAGTGAATTAATATTGCATCGGCGCCCGCACTTGCGTAAGCATCAGCACGCTTCAGCGCTTCTTCCATGGGGCAGCCGCTGATAAGTGCTTCCACACGGGCAACTACGCAAAAATCACTGTCTAACTGGCTGTCTTTCGCCGCTTTTATTTTGCCCGAAAACTCACTGATTGAGGCCAAGTCCTGCCCTGCACCGATAAAAGAATTTATCTTGGGGAATAATTTATCTTCTAGACATACTCCGGCAACACCGCGTTGAGACAGCTTCTTTACTAATCGGCGAACATTGTTAAAGTTGCCAAAGCCAGTATCGCCATCCAGTAAAATAGGAACAGCGGTGTTATCGACCATGAAATCTACAACGTCCATAACCTGGGTCCAAGACGCTTCATTCCTGTCGCTAAGCCCCATAGATGCGGAAATGGATAATCCGGAAGCCCAAAGTCCCTCAAAGCCGCTTTCTTCAGCGATTTTTGCACTCATTGCATTATGGGCTTCCATTAGAAAAGAAAGCTCTTTCTTCTGGAGTATGTTTTTCAAGGCTGTTGTCTTTCTCATGGTATGACCTCAATTAGTATTGTCGTGTTGATGTCTCGATAAAGATTTCTAGTGTCGTTAGTTGAAAAATCAAAGCGAGCCTAAGGCGTATCGACTGTATATGTCATAACCAAGGATGCCTGCTATAGATGAATAATTATTTTGCCTTTGGTTGAGTAGCATGCTGGGTTTTTAGATTTTTTATCAGCTGTTTGAAAACAATAAGATTGCTTGGCGGGCAGTAGGATTATTATTCTGCCTGTCAGACGATTGTTTGTGCCCGATAATATTGATATCGATCAGAGAGTTATAGTTGCCTATATAATGCTGATGTCGGGCTGCTGCAGCCGTCTGAGGCAGTGGCTACATGTAAAAATTCGTTGTAGCGATCGGTTAGAAATAGGTACTGGATTGGAGTATTGGAAAAACCATAATAAGTTTTCTCATGGCTTTTATGATCAATATCTGCATTGCAAAGGGGCAAGGCTAGTTCAGCCACTGTGACGGGCCGAAGTACTGCCTTTGAGATTGGAAGACGGTTAAGAAATGCGCTCCAGTCTCTTATTTGCAGCAGTTCCACCAAGCACCAGTTGAGCATGGCAGACAGCAGATCAGGTCGAGTCCATTTGGTATTGGTTAAATATAAGTGATCCATCGCTTACCTCCAACATATCCTGATACAAATCTAAGACCGAAAACATTTCGATTTCAAGAAAAAAATTCAAATAAAGTTATTATTTTTTTAAATTGTTGATTGTTAAAAGTTTTTTTGCTGTCCTTCATTAGCGCGGCATGCCTATTGGGATGGCGGCATTTTGCCTGGATTCGCCTTCTACCGCGTGAAATTGTTCGGGTCTAGTTTGACCTCCGTCACTCGACAGACAGCTGGCCATAGAAATTTTCCTTGGTTTAAGCGCCGCGCGCCAGCCAGATACCGACGCCGTCGTGCACCAGGACTTTCATGCGATTGGTGTAGCGGGGCTGTTTGGAAAAATGGGCGCAATGCGGCTTCGCCGCACCGAAAGCCGCGACTAATCTGGCAAACGTAGTCTTAGTGTCGGCACGTGTGTCCATGGGCTCGGTGGCGAGCCAAATGGCATCGACCCGAATCTTCGGACCTAGACGAATAAAACGTGCGCAGCCGTCCGGCTCAGAGGTTGGCCATTTAACTGTAATGGATTTATCGCCCAGAGGAAGCGAGATGATCACCATCTCTTCTGTCGCTTGCCTTGGTATCCTTTTTCCCTGAACGAAAGACGGCAGGGTTGTGGACGATTATCCCCATAAATCGGTAGCCACCTGCGGATCATGCTGTCGTTTGATGCCCTGGTGGATGGCTGAGCTGGAAATCATCGCATCCGGGATGCGGGCATTCCTGGAAGACCTGGGCTTTGAATGGTTTGGGGTAAGAGCTTCGTCGGCGCATGAAAATCCTGACGATAAGGATGATCGCGTCCGTATTAAAAATACGCGGACACCATCGCCCTTAATGCTGGAATTTGGTAGTTGACTTGGCCGGACGCTTATAGATGAGCGTCCGCGAGCGCGCCCAGTTATATGCGTAGGCTTGCGGTAGAGCTGTTGTGGCGCATAGGCGAATGTCTTGATGGAAGCTACACATTTGCCTTAAAGCTTTGGTGCAGCGTAAGGGGCCGGTGAACACACCTTCCGAGCACGGTCGATAAGGGCGATTGTGTCCGCGTATTTTTAAGCGGACGCAATTACCCTTAACGTCAGGATCACCATGCGCCAACGTAAGTCCTATCCGAAATCCTTCAAAGCCCAAGTCGTCCAAGAGTGTGAGCAGCCCGGTGTTTCTGTGGCGGCTATTGCAATGAGTCACGGTATCAACGCGAATGTCGTTCGCCGGTGGCTGCCGCTTTATCGCGATCAGCAGGCCGCCACCCTGCCTGCATTCATTCCTTTGAAAGTCGAGGCAAAACGTAAGTCCGAAACGTTGGCGATCATTGAATTGCCGCTTGGCCAGCAGACGCTCACCGTAAAATGGCCAGCTTCCGATCCCGAAGGGTGCGCCAGATTTATCCGTGGGCTTGCCCAGTGATCCGCATCGATTCTATCTGGCTAGCCACCGAACCGATGGACATGCGAGCTGGCACCGAGACCGCACTGGCCAGGGTGATCGCTGTGTTCGGTGCGGCGAAGCCGCACTGTGCTTATCTATTCGCTAACCGCCGAGCCACTCGGATGAAAGTCCTGGTGCATGACGGCTTCGGGATCTGGCTGGCTGCTCGCAGATTGAATGAAGGAAAATTCCACTGGCCTGGTGTTCGCCAAGGCTCTGAACTCGAGTTGGACGCCGAGCAGCTTCAGGCCTTGGTGCTGGGCCTGCCGTGGCAACGAGTCGGAGCCGGCGGTGCAATCACATTGCTTTAAAGCGCTGTAAATTGCTCCCCGGCCTGCTGCCGCAAGTGATCTGCTTTGGTAAAATCCACGGCATGACTTCCTCGCCCAATCTCGACCAAATGACCCCCGACCAACTGCGTGCATTTGCTGCGCAGTTGCTGTCGCAGGTCGACACCATGGGCAAGAAGATCAACCGCGATCAAACAGTCATCGAGAAGCTGACCCACGAGATCGCACAGCTCAAGCGTTTGAAGTTTGCCAAGTGCAGCGAGCAGATGAATCCTGAGCAGGCCAGCCTGCTTGATGACCTGATCGATACCGACATCGCGGCGATTGAGGCCGAGCTTCAGGCCTTGCAAATAGCCCCAGCGACGACCGAAAAAAAGCAAAAGCCCAAGCGCACGGCATTGCCGGCAGAGTTTCCACGCACCTTGATCCATCACGAACCGGACAACACTCACTGCCCATGCGGCTGCGCACTCAAGCGCATCGGTGAAGATGTCAGCGAAAAGCTGGACTACACGCCGGGCGTGTTTACCGTTGAGCGCCATGTTCGTGGCAAGTGGGTTTGCGATGACTGCGAAACGCTAATCCAGGCACCGGTACCGGCGCAGGTCATCGACAAAGGCATACCAACCGCCGGGTTGTTGGCCCATGTCATGATCGCGAAGTTCGCTGACCATCTTCCGCTTTACCGTCAGGAATCGATTTTTGGTCGTGCCGGCTTGGCGATTCCACGTTCAACTTTGGCTCAATGGGTTGGCGTTACGGGAGTTCACTTGCAGCCCCTGGTCGATGCCCTGCGTGACGTAGTGATCGGGCAGCAGGTTGTACACGCGGATGAAACACCCGTGCAGATGCTCGCTCCGGGTTTGAAGAAAACCCACCGTTCTTATGTTTGGGCTTACGCCACCAGCCAGTTCTGCGAAACAGCCGCTGTGGTCTACGACTTCAGCCCCAGCCGCGCCGGTGAGCATGCTCGCAACTTCCTGCAAGACTGGAAAGGTAAGTTGGTCTGCGACGATTTTGGCGGTTACAAGGCCAGCTTCGCACTCGGCGTGACCGAGATCGGCTGCATGGCCCATGCCCGGCGCAAGTTCTTCGAACTGCACGCGACCAACAAGAGCCAGCTCGCCGAGCAGGCCCTGCGCTACATCCAGTTGCTGTACGAAATCGAGAGCGAAGTACGCGATCTGGAGCCGGATTTACGGTGCCGAATACGGCAAGAAAAAGCCGTACCGGTGATGGATAGACTGCATGCCTGGATGATCGCTCAGCGTGATCTGGTGCCCGAAGGTTCGGCCATCAGCAGAGCACTCGATTACAGCCTAAAACGCTGGGCAGCGCTGTCGCGCTACCTCGATGACGGGGCCGTCCCCATTGACAACAATTGGTGTGAGAACCAAATCCGACCGTGGGCTTTGGGGCGTAAGAACTGGCTCTTTGCTGGTTCGCTGCGCAGCGGCAAACGGGCAGCGGCGATCATGAGCCTGATCCAGTCTGCGCGGCTGAATGGACATGATCCGTATGCCTATTTGAAGGACGTTCTCACGCGCCTGCCGACGCAACGAGCAAGCGAGATCGGACAATTGCTGCCGCATCAGTGGACGGGTGCCTAGCTTAGGCATGGTGCCTTCGGCAGACGCTTTTGCGTGTATCAACTCTCACTCAGGCTAATAGGCCCGCAACCAGTCGACCGAACGCAGCGGGATGTTGCAACATCATTAGGTGTCCAACGTCTGGCATGATGGTGAGACTCGTCGCTGCCTTATTTGCCCAGTCAGGAACATCCCAACCTCCGACTGAGTGCTCACCCGCCAATAAATGCACCGGTACCGAAGCGAACACGCTCCTTAAGATTGTTTGATACTCTGGGTGCCCCGTGACCGACACTACCGATTGGGCCATCGCTTGCAAGGTTGAAGCAGGTTGGTGAGCAAGCCAGGTCTTCGCGGTTTCTGTTTTGCCAGCGGGCTCCAGTATTCCTGATCGCTCAAGCCAGGCCTCGGGATCGGCTCGGAATCCCTCCAGCATGGTATCTGCTTGCTCTACTGACATGTTCGCGACGGACGATGACCAGAAGGCATCCTTCAGGGTGAAGTTACCTTCAACGCTGACAAGGCTCTTCACGCGCTCTGGGTAGCGGTCGGCAAATGCATAGGCCACCACTCCACCGACCGAATGCCCAACAAGATTCACTGCACATTCACTGAACTCGGCCTCGAGTACCTCGCGTATTCGTTCGACCTGCCCCTCAATATTGATATTCCCTACAGGCGTACGTTGATGGTCTCCATAGCCGTAAAGGTCAGGGGCAAGGAAAGGTCGATTACCGAACTGCCTATGAATCTCAGGATCATTCAACGTACCGATAAGGCCGTTGATGAATACAACAGGGACGTTGGATGCGTTATTCATTTGGCTTTCCTTGCAAACAATGAAGTGAATTCTTTTCTTTAGCGTCGTGAACGGTTGAGCGAACATCTGGGACGGGGCTTACAGACGTTCCGACGAGAGCTTCCAGCAACGCTCTCCCCTGAGGCCAATCACCAAGTCTGCTGGCCGAATTGATGTGCCCTTGGTGCCCAATGTTCACCAAGCTGCTACCCCAGGCTTCTGCACACCGCTGGCTATAATCCATATCTGCATAAGGATCGTTGCAGCTTGCGACAACAGTACTTGGAAATGCAAAGCGCTTCAGTCCAAGCGGACTAAATCCTCGGGCCTCGTTCGGAAAAGTAGAGCGGTCGGGGTCTGGTACGGCAACCAGCAAAGCGGCCCTAACCAATGTGCGACTACATTGCGCCCAGTGGGCGACTTGCAGGCAGCCAAGACTGTGGGCTACCAACACGATGTCGGGCCCCGCTCGGCTAATAGCGGCCTCCAGATTCTCGACCCACTTTGTGCAAACTGGTCGATTCCAGTCTTGCCCCCCAATGCTCTCCATGGACGCGTCGGTCTGTGCCCATATCGTCTGCCAGTGACCTGGCCCGGAATTACCAATGCCGGGGAGGAGCAATATAGAAGGGTTCATTTCTTGTTTCTCAGATGGGGTGTGCGCAGAATGTAGCGAATGACACATCGACCTTGGATGGCAAATCATCCGAAAGAAGCGTCGTCAACCGATGATTCATCGGTTTACTCAGTAGAGGAAAGCATGGAGCTGGACAGCAAAGATTGGCAGATTCTGGAGGCACTGCAAAAGAATGCACGGCAAAGCCTGGCATCCTTGGGCAAGCGCATTGGTCTTTCCCAACCGGCTATGAGTGAGCGAGTTCAGAAACTCGAAGCTGCGGGTGTCATAGAGGGTTACAGCGCGCGGGTAAGTTTGCGTGAGGTAGGGTTGGGATTGCAGGCGATCCTGCGCATTCGCACAACTCACCAGCACATCAAGCGCTATCTGGAGTTGTTTAACAACATACCTGAGGTGCTAGAAGCTGACAGGATCACGGGAGAAGACTGCTTCATAGTCCGTTGCGCGTTTTCTCAGCCTGCTGATTTGGAGACTATAGTCGATGCGCTGGCTGTCCATGGTTCGGTCACGACATCGTTGGTTCTGTCCAATGCCGTGCGCAAACAGATACCTGTACGTCCGAGAAGTGACCCAGACAATTAACTGCTCGCAAGACGTGATTGCCAGGCGCTTACGGTGCAGCAGCGATCTGATCACGAATGTTTTGAAATGCATTGCGTAGTTGTTCTATTGGGATACCCCCAAACGCAATTCGCAGAGCCTGCGGCGCCGCATCTGTAACCGCATAGGGTTCACCTGAGGAGACGGCAATGCTCTGGGCAATAAGCGCGGTTATAATGGGTTCCGCGCGCTGACCATTCGCCAGCGGCAACCATGCAAAACTTGCGTTGGGGTGAGAGATAATCGACATGTCCTTGAATATTTCTTGGCACAAGCGCTGACTTTGGGCGCCGTCACGGCGTCGGTTTTTTTCCGAGATTGCCAGCGTACCGTCTTCAATCCAACCGGTTACAAGCGCGGAAATGAGAGCTGGCGCATTCCATGTAGTCGCCCTGATGGCATGTGACAGCTTGCCGATATGCTGTTCCGGCCCAATCAGATAACCAAGCCGTAGTCCGGTCGCGAGACTTTTCGAGAATCCGCCGATGTAGATCGTCCGTTCCGGTGCCAGTTCGAGCAAGCTGGGTGGTGGGTCCGGTTCTAGGAAGGCATAAGAGCTGTCTTCGATAATCAAGAGATCATAACGACGTGCCACATCCACAAGTCCGCGGCGAGTCGCCTCGTCCATAACCGAACCCAGCGGATTATGAACCGTAGGCATCAAATAGATCGCACGCAGTTTTTCTTCTTTGCATTTGCGTTCTAGCGCGTCAGCGTTCATAGAGCCGCCCAAACCGCCGATGGCCAGTAGATTCAGACCTTGAAGTGCGGCGACAGATTTAAAGCCCGGGTAGGTCAGTGCGTCGGTGCCGACCGAATCTCCGCGCCTCAGAAGACCCAGCACCGTGATTGCTAAGCCATGCTGCCCACCCGAAGTAATAAGTAACCGCTCTGAGGTGATGACACCTAATTTGTTGAGGTAAGACGCGATAATTTTCCGCTCGTGTGGCCTCCCGCCATGAGGCTGGTAGCGGAGCATAGCGTCAAGATCACCAGCCGCCGCCAGACGTTTGAGTCCTGCTCTCAACATCTCCGAGTCACCTGATTCGCTGGGCATATTGAAAACCAGATCGAGCAGCCCTTCGGTGGCAGTTTGCTCAATACCCAGTGTCAAGGGCAGTCCTAGGTCACGCACAAAAACACCGCGCCCCTTTTCGCCGACGATCAGGCCACGGCGCTCTAGCTCTCGATAGGCTCGCGTCGCCGTTGCGAGGGCGACACCATGTTGCTCGGCAAACGCTCTATGCGTCGCAAGCCGAGTACCTGGGGGCAAGTTTCCATTTTGGATGTCATCGGCGAGTGCCGCAGCGATTTCTATGTACTGAGCTTTGGGCATGAATCCACCGTAATTAGTACAATTTATTAATTGCACTGAGCTGAAATACCATGTTATCTAGCAACAACTGCTACGACGGACCGTCACAGACTATGGCTAATTCATTTTCGACAGCTTTACTTGCCCTGGCTTTATTCACGGCGACTTTCGCTGTCAATCTCCAGACTCCATTGTATGCGGCTTATGCGGCTGAAAGCGACGTAGGCGCAACCGCCGTCACCGTCGCCTTTGCAGCTTATGCAGCTGGATTAATGCCGACACTGCTGTTGTTGGGAGGTTTATCGGATCGGATCGGTCGCCGACTCCCCATAACAATAGCGCTGTTACTCGGCGCAATAGCGACTGCACTGCTAGTCTGGATGCCCAACTGGGGAAGCTTGGTTGTCGCACGTATACTGCTAGGTATTGGTACAGGTTTGGTGACGACCGCAGGCACAGCTTACATGACCGAAATCATGGGGGAGGATAACGCCCGGCGTGCCGCGCTGATCGTTACATCTGCCACCACCCTGGGCTTTGGTGGCGGAGCCCTTGCAACGAGCATAAGCCTTGGGCTACAAGGTCCAACCTTAATGCCTGCCAGCTTCATCCTGCTCTTTCTATTGGCACCGTTGCTAGCAATTCTTGCCTTAAAACTCCCAACCGTCGATGTTCCCAAGCGTGTGTCGCTCGTCCGGCTTCCGGTATTCCCCAGGGGAACATGGGTGTTCGGTATCGCCATGATCCTGGCTTGGTCAACGAGTGGAATGGTGATCGCTGTAGTACCCCTTGAACTAAAAAATCAAGGTCTTGATGGCTGGACAGGACTCGTTATTTTCTTGGCAATTTTTGTCGGCTTTCTGTGCCAACCCTTTGCGCGTCGGATGAGCAACACAAAGTCACTAGTAATAGGATTTGTTCTAACTCCTCTTGGCTTCCTCGTTGTTGTAGCAGGTGCTTGGATAGGTTCAATTGGTGTGATATTGCTGGGAACCTGCATTACGAGTGCTTCTAACTACGGCTTTACCTACCTCGCAGCTTTACTCGAAGTTACATCAAGAGCACCAGATAATCGTGCGCGTGCTACCGCAGGCCTTTTTGTTTACGCTTACATTGGGTTTTCGCTTCCAGTCATTGCGAGTGGAGCGCTAGCTGACCTGTTCGGCTTGCTGCCAGCAATGACTATATTTGCAACGGTTCAGATCAGCATTACGGCACTGATTCTTACGCTGTGGATTAAACAGCCCTCCTTACAGAGCGTAAAATTGGCCTGATGAGGCTATAGTAATATTTCATAAAGTTACGCATCAAGAGAACGTTTCTTACATTTAAGAAAGGATGTCTTTGTTGGATAACTCAATCGTGCGCCCGGCGTTCAAAAATTTAATCTGTCAAAAACGCATCCGTGAAGAGGGAAAGGACTGGCATCGTGCGGTCTTAAATGATCTCGAATTACGATTGGATCGTGATTCCGGGTTTCCCTGTGTATTCTCGAAGAATGCATTTCGCAAACAACTTCTAAAATTTATACTCGTCGAAAATATCGAGCGTGGAGGTATCCAACACTTAGCTGAAGGCCTTAAGGAATATGTGGATATCTCTAACCACTGGGACGGTACTTTAGACACGGCATATCCATTGCTCGTGGCATTTTCATTGGATGCCATAAGTGCTGAAACGGTCGAGAGCTATCATGCTTTCGGCTGGGAAGTACTACAGAAGCTACATGAAATCGATTCAGCGCCTTGGCCAGAGGACATAGCGAAAGATCCTGAATCTCAACACTGGTCCATGTGTTTTAATGGCATGCCTCTTTTCATTAATATGAGCAATCCAGCTCATCAAGTTCGCCGGAGTCGCAACCTCGGCGAGTACTTCATCCTTGTCATCAACCCGCGCGAACGGTTCGATATTTTTGCCGGCGATAACGTGGGTGGTCGTAAGGTACGCTCAAATATCCGCAGTAGGATCGAACGCTACGATGAGTCTCCCCACGCCTCCCAATTGGGTTCTTATGGTGCAGGCGGCATCGAATGGTGGCAGTACGGACTCGTTGAAAAAAACGTTGAACGGACAGATAAATGCCCCTTTATGTTCTTAAAGTCGCGATCCTAGAATTTTGTATACGACAAGGGCCTTCTTTTGCACGCTCCACTCCGGAAATTTAATTGAATGCCAGCCTTTAAGGCGGGTACTGCTGATTTTATCAGTCTTAGCAGTTATACAAACAAGGTAGCTAGTTTTTTCTATCTCCGAATGATAGCCAAGTGCCATTATACCCCAGAAGCTTCATGTGTGCGGTTATTTACGCATGCCGACTCACTTGAAACGTTAATCAACCTGTAACGCGTTACCAATAATAAAAGCGAGCTTAATTAATGATTGACCTTATCGTTTCTCAGGGCCGTGTCGCTGACAAGACGGCACGCACGGTAGTGGGCGCCGTCCGCACGGCAATAGCATTAGAACAGCGTTACCAAATCAAGGGCAATGCGGTTGGAAAAGCGGCTCCAGCTGCTACTGACGATTGGAGCGTTAGTCTTCCCCAGGCGAGGGAGAACCTAATCGATTTGGGGGCAGCGGTCTCTGCGAGCATCAAGCGGGGGAACCTTACAATCCTGGCGTCTAACACCTGCCCGGCAAGCATCGCCACACTTCCTGTTGTAGCGCGTGAGTACCCGGACGCTGTAGTGCTCTGGATCGACGCACACGGTGACTTCAATACGCCCGAAACGACTGATACAGGCTACCTAGGCGGCATGGTGGTTTCCGCTGCGTGTGGACTCTGGGACAGCGGTCATGGTGCTGGGCTTCGCCCTGAGCAAGTGATCCTGATCGGGGCAAGAGACGTAGACCGAAGCGAGCGCGAACTGCTCAACAGAGCAGGGGTGCGGATCATTCCCCCGGCGCAAGTAACGCCGCAAACAGTATTGAATGCCATTAACGGCGCGCAAGTCTGGGTGCATATCGATTGGGATGTACTCGAACCCGGCTTCGTGCCCGCCGATTACCAAGTCCCTGACGGTGTATTCCCGGCACAACTTCGGGCGCTGTTTGAGGCTATTCCGTTGAAGCAAATTCTGGGCATCGAACTGGCCGAATTTAATGCACCTACTGACGATGCCAGCAATAACAAGGCGCTTTCAATCATTCTCGATATCGTAGCTCCGGTCTTCGAAAAGTTGGCGGCCGAGCGCACCCTTTAATATAGAAGGATTCGCGTAGCGGGGGCAGGTATGACCTGGAGCGTGAGATATAACCTCTTTGGTCAGTTAAACCTGAACGGCTACAGCCGTCCGCTCAACAGGAGTAGCAGCTATCAAACATTCATCAACCCTACATGTCAGCAAAATGCACGGCGCTGGCAACGACATGATTGTGTTGGATTTGCGCGATGCACAAGCGCCCTCTGCAGAACTGTGTCGCGCACTAGCTGATCGCCATACTGGCGTTGGCGGCGACATGATTCTCGGTGTCAAAGCCCCGCGGAGTGCAAACGCTGTCGCCTCCTACGAAATCTGGACAGCGGATGGCTCTCTATCGCAACAATGCGGTAACGGCGCTCGTTGCATTGCTGCTTGGGTCCTTCGCGCGGGCTTGGCGCGGGGCCCACGGTTCGCGCTTGACAGTCCAAGCGGCACGCACGACGTAGAGGTGCTTGAGGGCCAATCTTTTCGGATCGCAATGGGCGTACCGCAGTTCGCACCAGACCGGATTCCCTTGGTCGGCTTTGATAGCGAACAGGACCAGTATGAAACTGACCTCGGCGACGGATTGAGCGCGCGTTTCGCAGCTGTTTCAACGGGCAATCCACATGCAGTGATCGAAGTAGACAATATAGCGCTCGCTCCCGTTGCTCAAATCGGCCAAGCCCTTCAGAAGTCAGACTTCCTTCCGCCAACAGTCAATGTTGGCTTCACTGAAATCGTATCCCGCGACCGCATTAATTTGCGCGTTTACGAATTTGGCGCAGGCGAGACCCTGGCCTGCGGCAGCGGTGCTTGCGCTGCAGCGGCGACACTGATGCGCCTGGGGCGCATTAATCGCAGTGTTACGGTTGCTCTGCCAGGCGGCGAGCTTCACATCAACTGGCCAGACGCCAATGAACAAATCACGTTGGCCGGCCCTGCCACTTTCGTCTTTGAAGGAGAATTCTTATATGCCTCTCTACGATAACATTCTTGAAACGATCGGCCGTACGCCTATCGTCAAACTACACCGTCTCGCACCAAAGCATGTAACCGTTTACGTGAAGGTGGAGTCGTTCAATCCTGGCGGCTCAGTGAAGGACCGCCTCGCACTCTCTGTAGTCCTTGACGCCGAAGCGAAAGGGCTGCTGAAGCCCGGCGACACAATCGCCGAATGCACCTCCGGCAACGTTGGCATCGCACTGGCTATGGTGGCCGCAGCGCGCGGCTATAAATTCGTGGCCGTGATGTCCGACGCTTACTCGCTGGAGAGGCGCAAGCTGATTCGTGCCTACGGCGGCAAAGTGATCCTCTTTCCTGGCGCACTGGGCAGCAGCGGCGGCAATCGCATAGCGGACGACCTGGCCAGGAAACATGGCTGGTTCCGCGCCAATCAGTTCGAAAACCCGGCTAACCCGGCCTACCACCGCGAAACGACAGCGGCAGAAATCCTCAGCGATTTTGCCGGCAAGCGATTGAATTACTTCGTTACCGGTTTCGGCACGAGCGGCACTCTGACGGGCGTCGGCCAGATGTTGAAACTCGCGCGTCCTGAGGTGCGGATCATCGCTGCCGAACCTGCAAATGCCGCGCTGTTGTCGGGCCAGCCGTGGAATCTGCACCGGATTCAAGGCTGGGCCCCTGACTTTGTGCCTGGCGTGCTCGATCAAAGCGTAATCGACGAGCTCGTGCCGATTGACGAAGTATTGGGCAGAGACACCGCGCTCCGTCTTGCCGCTGAAGAAGGCATATTCGCAGGCATTTCCGCTGGCGCTACTTTGGCGACCGCGCTGAAAATCGCAGAAAGCGCGCCGAAGGATTCGGTATTGCTCGCCATGCTGCCGGACACCGGAGAACGCTACCTGTCCACTTTCTTGCTGGAAGGGATGAACGAAGGCTCGGACGATGAGTGGCTTGCTTCGCTGGACGTCGCGCCTTGCTTCGCATGAACATGAAACATTCTCCTCCTGAATGCTCAAGCAACGGTGTCGCTGCGCATTCTCTTCGCCTGGAAGAAAGCCATTGCACAATGGGAGTAGGTGTATGAGGGAATTCATTCCTCTTTCAACACGTTTCATCGACCTGCCCGATGGCTTTGAGATGAAGCGCGGCGGTGTGCTACACGGTGCGCGCATCGCCTATGAAGTGTTCGGACTGTTAAACGCCGCACGCGATAACGTAATCCTGATCCTCACGGGGCTCTCACCAGATGCGCACGCCGCCGCCCATGCGGACGACCCGACCCCGGGCTGGTGGGATGCCATGTTGGGGCCAGGCAAGCCCATTGACACCAATCGCTGGCATGTGATTTGTGTCAATTCGCTGGGTAGTTGCAAGGGTTCAACCGGGCCAGCCTCAGTCG
This sequence comes from Pseudomonas poae RE*1-1-14, assembly GCF_000336465.1. Lineage (NCBI taxonomy): Bacteria > Pseudomonadati > Pseudomonadota > Gammaproteobacteria > Pseudomonadales > Pseudomonadaceae > Pseudomonas > Pseudomonas poae. Next base: position 441,043 of record NC_020209.1, read on the forward strand.
ATCCAAATACGGGCAAGCCATATCGGCTTGAGTTTCCTGAGTTGTCTATAGAAGACATCGCCGATGCTGCGGTCGTCGCGGTGCGGACGTTGGGTTTTGAACGCCTGGCCTGTGTGATCGGCGCGTCCATGGGGGGAATGAGCGCCCTGGCTCTGTTGGATAGGCATCCTGATTTGGCACGTAGCCATATCAATATTTCCGGAGCGGTGCATTCGCTACCTTTTTCGATCGCCATCCGGTCACTGCAACGCGAAGCCATCAGGTTTGATCCAGATTGGAAGCAAGGTCAATATTGCGAGGAGCATTATCCGCAACGTGGCATGGTCACGGCACGCAAACTCGGTGTCATCACCTATCGCTCGGCACTGGAATGGAACACTCGTTTCGGCCGCGCGTGTATGGACTCGGATTGTCGCCTTGATGAGAAACCTTTCGGGCCTGAATTTGAGGTAGAAAGTTACCTGGAGTGCCATGCACACCGCTTCTTCAGGTCCTTTGACCCCAACAGCTATCTCTACTTGAGTCGCTGCATAGATTGGTTTGATCTTGGCGAATCCTGCGGTAGCAATGCTGACGAAGCTCTGTCTCGGTTGCGCATTGAAAAGGCGCTGGTGATCGGCGTCCAGACAGACATCCTGTTCCCGTTACAGCAACAGCGGCAAATTGCCGAAGGTTTGCGTGCCGGCGGTGCAGATGCGCAATTCCTATCGCTGGAGTCACCAGAGGGGCACGACGCCTTCTTGGTTGATCCCGGCCGCTTTGGTCCGCCAGTGGCAAGTTTCCTGTCAGCGTTACAGCCTGCCTGATAAACCTCGAGTGTCAGCCCTTCTCCTGCCTTCAAGATGGAGCACAAGATTTGTCCACACATCCATTAAAAATAGCCCTCGTCACCGGCGCCAATCGTGGCATCGGATTCGAAATTGTGCGTCAGCTTGCCGAGAGCGGCGTCAGCGTGTTTCTCACCGGCCGCAACTACAAGGCCTCAGTCGAAGCTGCGACGAAATTGCAAAGTGCCGGTCTCGATGTTGAGGCCCTCGCTCTCGACGTGACGCAGTCGGACAGCATTTCTGCTGCCGCCGCGCACGTTGCTGCCAAGCACGGACGCTTGGACATCCTGGTCAACAATGCGGCTATTCGCATTGAGCAATATGGGAACCAGCCGTCAGAGCAACCGTTGAAACAATGGCGAGAAACATTCGACACCAATCTGTTTGGCGTCGTAGAGGTCAGCATTGCTTTTCTCCCGCTGATTCGGAAGTCCACGGCAGGACGTATCGTTAATATCTCCAGCCTGCTCGCGTCGCTAAGTACACACAGCAACCCGGACTCGTATGCCTATAGTCCTATGTTCAAGTCCCTCCCGGCTTATAGCGCCTCCAAAAGCGCGGTTAACTCCTGGACCGTGCACTTGGCTTACGAATTACGCGATACACCGGTCAAGGTCAACGCGGTGCATCCTGGCTACACCAAGACTGATATGAACGAAGGGGAAGGCGATCTCGATATCCCGACCGGTGCCAAAACAAGCGTCAGAATGGCTCTGTTAGATGACGACGGTCCAACTGGCTCTTATGTGCACATGGGAGACACTGTGGCATGGTGATTATTGCTGCCGCGTTTGCCATGTGCTAGCCCTCCCTTTGTGTCTAGTAATTCAACACTGAATATCTGACACCAGATCCATAAACACCCACCCCTCTTCGACGTTGGATTCGCTCTATGATCAGCCTTGCCTTAGTTACCGATGAAGCCAGTCTTCCAATTGATTACGACATGCCGCTGTTGCTTGATGCCTGCCAGGCGACCGGCTTTAATACAGAGGTCTGTATCTGGGAGGACCTAAACATTGATTGGTCTCGTTTTGATGCAGTTCTATTGCGTTCTCCCTGGAACTGCATCGAGCAACTGCCTGAGTTCCTGATCTGGTGCGATCATGTGGCTGCCGTCACCAATTTGTTTAATTCTGTCTCGGTCGCGCGCTGGGGGCTGGACAAACTTTACTTGGCTGATATTGCCGCTCGCGGTGTGCCCATTATTCCAAGCCAGTTTGTTGAACCCGGGACAGATCCTGCATTGGCGCTCAAGGCTTTTCTCACAGCCTATCCCGGAACCGAGGAGATTGTAGTTAAACCCACAGTGGGTTCCTACTCTAGGGGGGTCCAGCGTTACACTCGACCGCGGGAAGCTGAAGCGGCCGAACATATCGCCAAACTGCTCGGCAAGGGCTGCCATGTGATACTGCAACCCTATATAGACTCGATTGATCAATATGGTGAAACTGACTTGATCTATTTCAACAACGTCTACAGTCATGCTATCCGCAAGAGCGCTATGCTTATGCCGGACGGTACGGTGAACGTCCCTACGCTCGAGTTTCGCAAAGCACGAACAGCCAACGAAGAAGAGCGCGCCGTGGCTTTAGCTGCGCTCAACGCGGCGGCATCGCATTTGGGCCTTGAAAAACCGTTGCTCTACGGACGCGTCGATCTTATTCGCGACGTTAACGGCAAGCCGATGGTGATGGAAATGGAGATTTGCGAACCCTCTTTGAATCTACCGTTCGGTGAAGGCAGTGCATTGCGATTTGCGCAAGCGCTGAAGGAACGGCTGCTGGCTTAAACCAAAGAGGCGGCAGTGCTGATTCTTGCGGTAAAGTCTTGCACTGCCCGCATTATTTTTCCGCGGCTTGTCGACATCGACTGTGGTTTTTACCAACGGAATGGCTGTATCCGTTTCCTCAGGATCCTCTTTTGAACGGCTTTCACGTCGAATATCGTAGGAGTGATGCAGTGGCTCGCTCATCCCCAGAACTTCAAGGCAGAGGAACGTCGTACCATTATTGATCCAGCGACCGCGCATTTTTAGCCGTGCGGATCCTTCAAATCAAGGTTGCACCTGCAGACTCGTTTCGTTCTTCCCTCGGGCTCGGGCGTTGTCGAGTTGCGCGTACAGGTTCTTGGCGGCGAGCTCAGTTTTTAGGTTGTACTGAACCATGGTCAAGAACAGCGCATCCTCGTCAGGGATCCCTCGCGCAGGACTGACAGCCCAGGTTTCAGGATCTTTATATTCAAATATCGCATAGAGGGTCTCGAGAACCTTTCGCCATGGGTAGGTCACTGAGACTCTTGCCATGTCTGATGTGGACCCATAGCAACGGTAAAGACATTCGACGCAGGGAATGAGCAGGTTTTTTTCTTTGGGGAGTGGAAAGTTGAGCAGATCACTCATCAGTCGGATTCAATCATGTTCGCGCCAATTCGCTTGGGTCGGGATCGGGCTCCAGCAGGAAGATTTTCCAATCTGGTCGCTGTAGGCGAGGGCGGCTGAGCTGATCATAGCAGTCTTGCGACGATTTTCTAGGGACACCTGTCCAGGGGTTCCATTGTCTCTTCTGTTGGGCCGCCGCCAATGGCTGAAGTAGCGCTTGTCCTGATCTTCTGTGATGTCCGGCCGGGCTTCTAGCCGGACGTCCAAGTGCGGTGTCGCTGCACGGGTCGCGATCGTTGGAGTGTTGTTGTTCAGCTGTGCAAGGAACTCGTTAGGGTTCAGGCGATTGAATGCTTCGCCGTTACGTGTTCTCAGCAAATTTGCGAGTCGCTTGTAATCCTCCGTGGGGAAATAGTTCGAGATCTCATAAGTTTCACTGACGTCAAATAGGAAAAATTCGGATTGAGGATGCGCCACTGTTCCACGACTGACCATCGAGAGCTTGTATGGTCGTTCGCCAGTGGAAAAGATGCACTCGAACTCCACAGTGCCGTGTTGGCTGCGAAAGCTTTGGTGCTCAATCGGCTCTCCATACTGATTCAACTGACCGAGCATGCTTCTGTGCAAGATTTCAAGGTTGGTCATTCTCAACTGTGTACCCTCATAACGGTAATCTCAAAACAACGGGCCCAGAAACGTCGGCAATTCAGCGTTTCACGCTCGCAGATCTGCTCATCGCGTATCTTCATAATCACCAAACGGCGCTGCGTAACCTGGCGATTGCCTTCGAACACTACAACGAGCAGCATCCGGACAGCGCTTTGAAACTCGCTCGCCGAGGGAGTTCAGGCGCTCGGCGGCAGCATCAATTTAACGGGGAGTAGGTATCCGGTTCGGTAGGGGCAAGTCCAATGCCTGCGCCTCCAGATGACACCGGACATGCTCGGCGCCACCGGACGCTCTGGCCGGCAGCAGCGCCTGGGGCCGATCACAGCCCACGGTCGCTTTCGGGCAACGATCGCGGAAAAAACAGCCGGTGGGCAGGGTGCGATTGCCGGGCAACTCAGTCGGTGCGGAAGCATGCGCATCGTCCACGCTGACTCCCAGGCGGGGCACGGCCTCGAGCAGCAATTGCGTATAGGGATGGCGCGGGTGCTCCAGCACTTGCGCCGCGCTGCCCAGCTCTACAATCTGCCCCAGGTACATGACGGCCACCCGGTCAACCATGTGGCGCACCACGGAGACGTTGTGGGAAATCAGGATGTAGGTCAGTCCCCGCGTGCGCTGCAATTCTCTCAACAGATTGAGGATTTGCGCCTGAACGGAAATGTCCAGGGCAGAGGTGGGTTCATCGAGCACGATAATGTCCGGATCCGACGACAGAGCGCGGGCGATCGCGATGCGTTGGCGTTGTCCTCCGGAAAACTGATGAGGGTAGCGGTCAAGGTACTCTGTCCTGATGCCGACTTGGGTGGCGACTTTCGCGGCGATCTCGCGCATGTCGCGATGGGGCGTGCGACCCTGCACGAAGAGCGGCTCAGCGATGATTTTCCAGACCGGCAGGCGCGGGTCCAGCGACGATTGCGGGTCTTGGAACACGATCTGCACATGACTGCTGCGTTCGCTGTCGCTGCCATAGAGCCAGTCGAGCTTGCCGGTTGTGGGCTTGATCAAGCCCATCAACAGTTGCGCCAGGGTGCTCTTGCCGCAGCCCGACTCGCCCACGATGCCCAAGGTTTCACCGGCCTGCACATCCAGATCAATGCCATTGAGGGCGTGGGCGAGCGCTTTGGGCCTGCCCAGCCAGTCAGTGCCCATCGGGTAATGCACCCTGACGTCCTGCAACCCCAGGATGGCCGGGCGAGGTGACGCGGTTACATCATTCATGACTGCAACTCCAGGGAAGAGGTCCGGGGCGTTTGGTCCAACCAGCAAGCGCTTTGATGACCTGTCTCGGCATCAAGGGCGCGAATCGGCGGCCGTTCGGCACAACGCGGCATTGCATGGCCGCAGCGGTCGCGAAACGTGCAACCCTCGGGCAGCGCGGATAGGTTGGGCACTTGGCCGGGGATGGTCATCAGGTCCTGGCCTGGCTCGACCTGCTCGGGCAGGCCACAGAGCAAACCCTTCGTATAGGGATGGCGTGGGTCAGCCATCACCTGGGCGGTCGTGCCTTGCTCAACCACCGCGCCGGTGTACATAACATACACACGGTCGCAGAACTGCGAAACCAGGGCCATGTCATGGGTGATCAGCAGAATCGCAGTGCCGCGTTGGCGCGCCTTTTCGCGCAGCAGCAGCAAGACCTGGCGCTGCACGGTTACATCGAGCGCGGTGGTCGGTTCGTCGGCGATCAGCAACTGCGGATCACAGGAGAACGCCAGCGCGATCATGACCCGCTGACGCATGCCGCCGGACAGTTCGAAGGGATAGCTGTGCATGACCTGTTCGGGATCGGCAATGTGCATATCCCGCAGCAGGGCGATGGCTTTCGCGCGGGCGTCGGCCCTGCTCAGTTGCTGGTGATGGATGATCACATCGAGCATCTGGCGGCCAATGCGCCGGGTTGGGTTGAGCGCCGTCATCGGTTCTTGAAAAATCATCGCTACGTGTTTGCCACGCACCTTAAGCAGGTCTTTTTCTGGTGCGGAGAGCATGTCGCGCCCGAGAATATGCAGCGCCCCGCTTTTTACCTCATAGGCGCGCTCGGGCAGCAAACGCATGCTCAGCATGGCGGTCACCGATTTCCCCGAGCCTGACTCGCCGATCACGCCGACAATTTCGCCGGCCTTGACTTCCAGGGAGACACCGTTGAGCGCTTTCACAGTGCTGCGATAGGCCGGGAATTCGATGTGCAGGTTGTCGATGGACAGCACGGAGTCGGGCGAGGGAGCGATGACGCGTGATTGAATGGACATGCTCATTTCCCCCGTTGACGTGGGTCGAGCAGGTCGCGTACGCCGTCGCCCAACAAGTTGAATCCGGTCGCCGTTATCAGGATTGCGACCCCTGGAAAGGTGGAATACCACCATTGGTCAAGAATATAATTGCGCCCGGTCGCGACCATGGCGCCCCATTCGGCGGTCGGCTGCTGGGCGCCGAGGCCGATGAAACCCAAGGCGGAGGCCATCAATATCGCGCTGCCGATATCCAGGCTCAGTTGCACCAGCAGGGGTGGCATCGCGTTGCGAGCCACATGCCAGCTCACCATGTGCCAGCGCCCCGCGCCGAAGGTCTCGGCGGCTTTCACATAACCCATCTGCCGAATGCTCAGGGCCTGGCCGCGCGCCAGGCGCACATAGAACGGAATCCGCACCAGGGTAATCGCCAGCATCGCATTGAACAGGCTGGGCCCCAGCGCCGCGGCCAGGGCCATGATCAGCACCAGTGACGGCACTGAAAGCATGATGTCCATCACGCGCATGATCAGGCTGTCGAAGCGCCCGCCGATGATCCCGGACAGACAGCCGAGCAGGCCACCTGCCAGGCACGCGGTAAAGGCCACGAACAGGCCAACGCCCACCGATTGCTGGCTGCCGTACAAGACCCGGCTGAACAGGTCGCGGCCGACTTCATCGGTACCGAACCAGTGTTGCGCCGAAGGCGCCGCCAGCCGCTGCGCCAGGTTCAACGCGTTGGGGTCATGGGGCGCGAGCCAGGGCGCGAACAGCATCACCATCAGTACCGCCAGCGTGATCAGCAGCCCGGCCATGGTCAGAGGGCTGCGCCGTAGCTGGTGGGCCAGGTACGCAAGTTTGTCCTGCCAACGGTTCATTTTTGGCAACGGCGTCACTGAGGGCGCCATCAGGGAGTCAGTCATGGTCAGTTGACCTCGCCAATGCGTGGGTCGATCAAGCGATACAGCAGATCGATCGTCATGTTGAGCAGCACGTAGATGAACGACACCAGGATGGCGAAGCCCATGACGGCGGGGAAATCCAGGGATTGAATCGATTTGACCACGTAGGCGCCCATGCCCGGCCAGGCGAAGACGGTCTCGGTCAGCACGGCGCCATACAGCAAATCGCCGAGGGTCAAACCCAGCACAGTGATCGACGGAATCAGGGCATTGGGCAGCGCGTGGCGCAGAATCACGGTCCATTTCGATAACCCGTAGGCGCGTGCCGTGCGTATGTAATCTTCGCCGAGCTGATCGAGCATCGCCGAGCGAATCTGCCGCGCGATGATCCCCAGGTTGACAAACCCCAGGGTGATTGCCGGCAGGATCAGGTGTTTGACGGCATTGGAAAACAGTGCCGTGTCCCCGGCAATCAACGCGTCGATCAGGTAGAAACCGCTGAACGTGGGGGGCGGGGTTATGCCTTCATCCAGCCGTCCGCTGCCGGGGAGCCAGTTCAGGTGGCCGTAGAACATCACGATCAGGCCCAGGCCGAGCCAGAAGGCCGGGGTCGAGATACCGGTCACCGCCAATGTTCGCGCGACCTGGTCGATAAAGCGGTTGTGGTAGACCGCCGACAACACGCCGAGCGGGACGCCCACCAGGATCGACAACGTCAGCGCCGCGAAGGCCAGCTCCAGGGTGGCGGGGAAGAACGCCTGCAAATCCTCGAGCACCGGGCGGCTGGTCCGGATCGAGGTGCCAAGGTCGCCATGAAACAGGTCGAGCATGTAGCGCCCGTATTGCTGATACAGCGGCAGATCCAGGCCTAATTGATGCCGAATATTCTCGACAATCGCATCCGTGGCCCGGTCACCCGCGATCAGGCGTGCCGGATCGCCCGGGATCAGGTGGGAAATCGAAAAGGTGATCAGCGAAACGCCGAACACCACCAGGAGGAGGCCGCCGAGGCGTTTTCGCAGGATATTCAGGAAGGCCATGGGGCACCTCGGTCACACGGTGAATGGGCAGAGCAAAAAGGATCTTGCGCGCATGGCGTTGCAGCGGCCCCGCGCTAGTTGCGGGGCCGCTGCCAGCGACACGGCCTTACTTGGTGATCGTGCCGATGTTGAAGACTTGTTCAAGCATCGGGTTGAACACATACCCTTTGATCTTGTCGCTCATCGGCAAGGTGTAGGCTTTCTGATAGAGGTACGCGTAGACGCTGTCGTTGAGTACGATCTTCTGCGCCTGTTGATACAGCTCAACACGCTTGGCTATCTCGTTGGTGGTGGCCGACTCACGAATGAGCTTGTCGACCGCCGGGTTTTCGTACATCGAACGGTTGCCCGCCAGGCCCTTGAGCTTGGAGTCGAAAAAGAAATTCATGAACATGTAGGGGTCGGCAAAGTCCGGACTCCATGAGCCGATGGCGACGTCGAAATCACCTGAGCCCAGGCGTTCGCGCATGCTGGCGTTGGCCAGTTTTTCCATCTTCAGGTTGACGCCGAACGACTGCAGGCCGGCTTGCAGGGTCAAGCCGATGGGCTCCCAGTTCGGGTCTTTGTCGGAATACATGAACGTCAGGTTGCTGACCTTCGGCGAGACCTTGGCCAGGTCCGCCTTGGCTTTGTCCAGGTCCTGTTTCAGCACCGGCAGCGTTTCGTCATATGCCCACATGCCTTGAGGGATCGGGCCGTTCAGCGGTTTTGCCTTGCCCCCCAAAATGCCCTGGATAATGCCGTTGTAGTCGACCGACTCGATAATCGCGCGACGCGCATCCGGGTTGCTCATCGGGGCTTTTTGAGTGTTCAGGTAAAGCATCGTCACGCGCAGCGAAGGGTAATCGCCGATCACGATTCCGGGCTTTTTCGCCAGGGCCTGGAGCTGGTCTTCGGGCATGTCTTCGATAATGTCCAAGTCGCCATGTTCCAGTTGCAGGCGGCGTACCGAGGCTTCGCCGATGATCTTGACGACCACTTTGTTCAGGGCCGGTTTGGGGCCGGCGTAGTAGCTGTTTTGCTCTAGGGTCAGCGCCTGGCCTTTCTGCCAGTTGACCAGTTTGAACGCGCCGGAGCCGGCGGTATGCGTCGACAAATAGGTCTCGGCACCTTCGGGTTTTTTGGCCACGGCCGGGTTGACGATGGCCGCGCCGTTGTGCGCCAGGGTCGACAAGAACGGCGCGTACGGCGCTTTCAAGGTAAAGCGTACGGTCATCGGGTCGACCGTGCTGACGGCCATGTCATCGGGGAATGCACCCGACGGCCCTTGTTTGAGTTTCATCACGCGATCGAAGGAAAACTTGACCGCCTCGGCATTCACCTCGGTTCCGTCATCGAACTTGTTGCCGGGCTTGAGCTTGAATTCCCAAGTCAGATTGTCCGGCGAGGTCGACCAACTGGCGGCGAGTTCACCCTGGACTTCGGTGCTGCCTTTGCCGTTCTCGGTCTTGTAGGTCACCAGGCGCTGATAAGCCGGGTAGGTGATTGCCCAATCGTTATTATCGATGGTCACCGCCGGGTCGAGCGTCTGCGGATCGGACGGTTTGCCGATCATCAGCGTGTCCTGAGACAAGGCCGCGCTTGCCGATTTCCAGGTGCCGAGGCCCATGGCGGTGACGAAAACAGCCATCGCCAGATGACGAGGTGCAAGGATTGATTTCATGCCGGTTCCTTTATCGTTCGATGTATGGAATTTTTTCCAGGTTTATTATTGGCGCTATACCGGGCAGTAAAAATGGGAGGCCGGAGGGCATCCCAGGCGTGCTATCCACTTTAATCCGTGAAGTGGCAACGTGTTCTAAGCAGGGATTCATCGATGTCCCGGTCGGGTGTCACGCTTATTGAATCAATGGGCGGGAGCAATGGACTGATCATCGATCAGTGGGTATTGCTCCGCGTCAGGCAGTTCGTAATGCCACCACTCGCTGTCGATATAGGTGAACCCCGAGGCGAGCATGATGCCCAGCAGCAGCAATCTATTGCGTTGCACCTGCGGTGGAAGATCAGGGTAAAACTGGTGTGATTTTTTGCGCATATCGTCAAAGCCGGTGCCCATATCCAATGCCTGGCCATTCGCGTCGATCAGCGTCAGATCGACCGCCACGCCTCGACTATGGTGCGAGCCCAGGGCCGGGTCGCGAACGTATTCAGCATTGGGCAGGGCGGCCCACAACAGGTATTGAGCGTACGGCGGCCTGTAGGCATCGAGAATACGCAGGCTCAAGCCGGCCTGGTGGGCCAGTTGGCAGGCCTTGCGCAGGCAGGCCTCCGCATCGGGGTGTAACAGACAGCGCGGGTCCTGATAAATCCGCTTGCCCGCCAGATTATGGGCACCGGCATAGATCAGATCGATCTCGATTTTCAACGCTTGGGCATCGATTTCGATGAGGGGGTTGTTATTCACTTCACGGCTCCAACACAGGCATTAATGTGGCACGGCTATGCCTTAATCAAATTGACCAAACAGTTTTTGCAATTCGCGGTTCTTGGCCAGGCGTTCATCAAGGTGGTTACCTAGTTTTTCAGCCACCGCGGAAACGATGAGGTTGAGCAGGCAGGAAAGCGGTGCCAGCGAGTCCCAGAACTGCCCCACGTCCGAATCCAGTTGAAGCAGGTCGTGGGGGTAGTCTCGCGCCCAGGGGCATTGAAAATCGGTAATGAAGGCCAGCGGCAGTTTTTGCTGATGGGCCACATCGCAGAAGGTCCGCGCCACGGCCGAGTACATACGGAAATCGGCAATCACCGCGTAGGGATTGTCGAACCGGGAGTTGAGTGACTCGGCATAAGTCCCTGACAAACCGTCCACGTAATAGACCTTGGGCCGGATGTATTCTAAATGGCTGAAGAAGGCATTCAGAATGCCGCGAGTCGACTGAATGCCTACGATAAACACGGCATCCGCGGCGCAAAGTCTGTCGACGATTTGTGAGAAGGTGGTGCCACGCGCCAGCGCATACACTCGCTGGACGGCTTCGACTTCGCGCTTCATCGAGCGTTCGAGGGGATCGCCATGGATCTTTTCTTCGCGAAACGCCCCCAGCCTGTCGGTGATGACCCAGGCACTTTCGTCATCGTCACGCAGGCTTTTCTTCACATCATCGATGTTGCGGTAACCCAGTGAGCGCAAGAAACGCCCGACCGAGATCCCTGTGGTTTCGGTCTGTTGGGCGATGCTGTCGGCGGTCTCGAAAGGCAACTTTTGCGGGTTGGCCAGCAGGTAGCCGGCAATCCGTTTACCTGTCGGCGTGAGGTCGGAAAACCGCTTGTCCAGCATTTCCAGGAAACCGGTCTTGTCCATGAGTAATCCGCAGTAGGGATAAAAAATCAGACTATGAGTGTTATTAGACGATCATTTTTGTCCTGCGTGTTATCAAGGTAACATGTGGAAAGAATGATGGCATAGTGTTTTTTAGCGCTTTAATCGTCCTGTTGTTAACGCCAGCGCTGAATTGCCCTACGTGCTGACGGGGATTAACCTACCCTCAAGTCAACACAAATCCAGTAAAAGGAGTGGTTCGCAAGGAGTCTGCCCGGGTCAGTGATATCTCGGCAACTGGGTCAATTCGGGGCCGGCGCCAACACTTAAGCGAGTTTGGGACTTTTCGTCGACTTGCGCTTCAGGTAGAGGGGAGCGTACATCTGGTGACTGGCTGATCTGGGAACCGACACTGAAATCCGAGGCCGGTGATTTTCCAAGCGCTTTTTCGAGAACCACACCTGTGATGTCTTTTTTTTGCGAAGGTCCAGCTCTCCCATTTTGTAAACACCGTGAGAAGTGCGATATAAAACGGCACTTTCTTGAGTTGCTATGCCTTGGAAGCAAATAATTTGGTCCAGATCTTCCAAACGCCATCTGTCGGAGCGGGTCAGGGCTGGTGGGCATAGCATCTGCACATGACTGATCACAACGTCAGGAGCAGCATTCAGATAGTACTGAAGTTCATACGCACAGCTGACCATCGCGGCGCGATCACTCATCCCTGTCTGGGCTGAGGTATGGTGATAAGAAAGCCCACCCCCTCTAGCTCACAGTGTGTCCTGGTGAAAACTTTACGTTCTGCAGGGTCAAGTATATATATCAATTGCCAACCCATTCCCGATTCAGTCCGTGCCGCTCGTACACCCACAGTGAAAAAACATTCGGTATCGCAGTACGCATCTCGACTGCGTTGTGAGTGTTTGAGGATTTGTAGAACGTTCCTGGAAGGATGAGGATTCCAAGCTTTCGCGCTATATATGCATGGTATACCCCCCACGATGTGATGCGTCAAAGCGTGGCTTTATTCTCTCTTTTGTGAGTACACGGAAGAGAGATGGATTATTTGGAGGCTTTAGGGCAGGTCATAAGGGAAGTCCGGGTTGCTGCTGGGCTCAGTCGAGAGGGCTGTGCACAAGTCCTAAATCGAGATCATCTTGCCAAGGTCGAACAAGGGCGTCAGGCCATTTCCATTCTCAAATTCTATTCTTTATGCGAGTGCCTGGGCATCTCCCAAAGCCTTTTGCTTATGGCTGTAGAGGCGCGCATGGTTGGGGTCGAGTTGGAAGCCTATCGGCATCAGCAAGAATGTGATTTAAACCGACTGCTCGGAGCTGGCCTGCTGAGTAGTGTTATCAATCATGGCGCGAGCCGTGGGGTACGTGGAAAGCGGGCAGAAGATAATCGTTTGGCCATCCAGACTTTGCAATCCGAAGGATTAGCAAAAATGGAGATCGTGCGTAGACTGGGTGTCAGTCGCGCCACAGTCGACCGTTATTGGCTTAAGCGATGAGCTACCAAGCACTCCCGAGGGGGTTGTAATCCTAGAAATATTCCAAACAGTCCCATTACGCTGGAGCTTAGTTTGCATAAGCTCCAAGCGCTTACTAAACGGTCAATCACGCCCGCTCGAAGGCCCAGACCTATTTCATCCTTCAGTCCCAGCGGCTTCAGTAAGCTCGCTCAAAGCGCCGACATTGTTTTTGAAAGCTGCTGCGAACACTGAGCGATTTTTAGCCATGTAGATGCTCACATCTTCTGCGTGTTTCTCAGATATCCCCGGTACATGCTTCATCAGTGTGTCCGTGAGCAGCTCCGCCAGCTCAAGCATTTGATCATGCGCATCAGCGAGTTTGCGGTCCACAAAAGTAGTCTCCAGGTCTCGGGTACTGCGATAAAGAGTCTCAACTGCCATTTTTGGCCTCGTCGTCTGTCTGTTTGTCCAGTGTGTATGAGGAAGCATTGTTCAAAGCAAATGCTGGCCGATGAATCTTGCGAACTGTTTCACTAAAGCCCTACGAGCTAACTAGGCAGGGTGGCAAAAGCGAAAACTAGGCAGGGTAATTGGTTTCGAAGGACGATCTCTCTCCATTTGGATGCGTAGGCTACTGATATCACGGCAGTTTTAGAGGCACCTATCCCCGACCAATGGCTATCTAGGCAGTCCACTAGTCCGCAAAATCAAGAACAAACGCTCCAGATCTCGGCTGCTGCGGTATACCACTTCGACGGCCATTCACCACCTCACATGCCTTCACGATAGATGTCTTTTGCGACTACTGTATTTATATACAGCGAAAAGCATAAGCCAAACGCAGCGGTTTGGATAGCAGGTTTTTAATGTAGTGGGGAAATGCGGGTTTGCTACTACGGGTATTGGAGCAAGTCGCGCCAGCCTGATGCCTCTTACAGACTGTTCGCACGCTAGTGGGGCGGCCAAAAAAAAGGTCGCGCAAGCCTGGATTTTTCCTGTTACTCACTTCATCGCTTGGAGCACGGCAGTAAAAGGGCCAGCGGCTAGATTCCTTCCTCATCGACAACGGAGCCTTCAATGGACACTTCCTTTTCCTCTGGTACCCACGCAGACAACGAAGAGCAGGCCGATGGCTAGGATCCTTTCGGTTTACACGCCCGCCAACGGTAGCCATGAGCGACTGCTTCTCGGATGAGCGTAATATTCACTTTTCCAATTCCCAGACGTGCCCCGTCGCACCCCGCCGCCCTCTCACTTCCCAGCACTGGTCTTTTTTCTGCATGCAGAATAACCGTCACGTCCATCCCGCATTATCCGGTCGAGTCGACCTAAGGAAGCACTATCGTGAAAATCAACTGGGCCGAAAGGCTGCGCCGGCAGGTCCACGGGCTGGCCGAGTCCCTGGGCAATCTGTTTGTCGAAACCTTCCACTATCTGGCGCTGTTCGCCATTGGTGCGGTGACCGCGTGGGCAGCGGTGATGGAGTTTCTGGGGATGCTGGAGAACGGGCACATCAAGATCGATGACATCTTGCTGTTGTTCATCTACCTGGAGCTGGGCGCGATGGTCGGGATTTATTTCAAGACGAAGGTATACGTTACTAACATTCTTAGTCATGGCTACCAGATGCTTGCAAACCACGCTAATGCGAGGCAATGGCGAGCATGAGCCGCTTCTGATACGCCGTGTGGTTGGCTTGATTTGCTTAATTTATGAACAGTGGTGGGTACGATGACGCAAGAAGTGAAATGGGCTGAAAGCCTGCGCAAAAAACTGCATGGTGGTGCTGACTCAATCGGCAATTTGTTTGTAGAAGCGTTTCATTACCTCGCTTTGTTTGGAATCGGGGTAGTGACTGTTTATGCGGGAATTTCTACCTTTATAGGAATGTTGCAACAACCTAAAATTTCTGTAGATGATATCTTACTGCTTTTCATTTTTCTTGAATTGCTAGCGATGAGTGGCATTTACTTTCGAACTAATCACATGCCCTTACGTTTTCTTCTATACATTGGCGTTACGGCACTGATTCGTTTATTGATCAGTGACGTTTCTCATCACAATGCGCCGGATACCGGAATTCTCTATGTGTGTGGTGGTGTGCTTCTACTTGCTGTGTCGATTTTGGTGGTTAGGTATTCTTCTTCAAAATACCCATCAGTAAAAGAAAAGACTGATTGAAGATTTAATGTGGGTTGGGGTTTAAGATTTTTGAAAAGGGGGGAGGGAGTTTTTGACTCCCTCTAAATCGAATTTTCTATGTGCTTAATGTTAGAGTTGATGCGGATTTAAGTAAAATGTCAAGATGGTGGCTCCAGATGTTATGGTTCTTCATCTTCTCGATAACCTCCAAGAGGTCGTCGTCGTTTAATGCGATTGTGGCTGTAGTTGCTGAGTATATGGCAGAGGGTTGACATTCTAGAAGAATAGTTTCAACGATTCCGGCTAATTTGTTTCTTCTACGAGTTGTTTTGGTGTTGATCCAAAGTTCTAGTCTTTCTGTAGCGGTTTCGATTGATGTTTGTAGTTGTTGTCCGATATCAAATCGTTTTATAACTAGCCGTTCGGAGTTGTTTAGATCTGCTGCGTCAATCGTGGACTTTCCAAGCTCAGTGACGCCCTTCAGTTTATAGAGTTTAAGCTTGAGATGCTCCCTTGGATTTATGTCGTAGGGGTTTATTAATGGTTCGTCTTCGACGTCGTGATCGCCTTTGGCGATGTTGCATCTTTTGCACGATGGGAGAAGATTAAGCCATTCGATGACTAAGTCTTGATACTTGTTTTTGTACTTGAAATGCTCAACTTCCATGTATTTGCTTTCTTCGGAGACGCAGCATTCGCAGTAAGCACATTTTTCATGGCTGGATTGTAAAAGTGGCTTTTTTATTTCTTCTTGATTCCAGACACTATCGCCAGTTTCTTTAAATTTCCTCGTTAACTCTGCGGCTTTTTCGTTGGAGAGGAATGTAGGTTTTTTTATCCTTTCAAGTTTTATCATGGCTTTATCCTTTCAGTGCGCCTAACTGAAAGGCAAGAAGCTTTCTTAAATGATTTTCTGGGTGTAGTAAACTGTCGAGTTTTTCATAAGCGGCGCTGGCGTCACTGTAATTGTCGTCATCAACGGCTTTTTCAAATTCTTTTAGAGTTTTGTGATAAATAAGAGTACGAGTGTCTTCCATGCCCATTACATCTTTTAGAACTTCTTCAATTGTCCACCCTTGAAAGCCATACTGAGTTTCTGGAAGGGTCCTTCTAAACACATGACCATTATCTGTTTGTAGTGCAATTACCTCATCTAACTGTGCTGCTTGTATTACATGAGGACTGTGGGTCGACACAATAAATTGTGACTTCGGAAACGCAATAGTCAGGATTTTTGCTATTTTGGCTTGCCAGTCTGGGTGTAAGTGAAGTTCGATTTCATCAATAAGTATTACTCCGGAGAACTCATCGGCCTTTACCTCCAGTTCCTTAAATCTGAATTCTAACTCTTTTACGATGCCAAATAATATTGAAAGGCAAGATTTGAAGCCTGATGATAAGTATTCATATAGTATTTCACCGGCAGGAGTGCTGACCATTATCTCGTTAGAGCTTGCATCAACTCTGCTGAATTTATAGTTTGAGTTTAATATTCCAAAAAATTCTTTGGCTAAGCTGATGTTGTGCAACTGGGCGCCGGTGAGTGAGTCTGAATGTGCTGAATATAAGTGCCGATTGACGAACCAGTTTTTAACCTCTGAAATATTAAGGCCGCTTATGTTTTCAGTTGAGATCTTAGCGGTATCCTTACGGACGTCTTTAGCTACAGCATCCAGCGGCTGATAATTAAATGTTCTGGCTACCTTGAGGGATAGTAAGTTTTTGGCTCGGTGTTCAATAGGTTGGGTATAGGCGTTACCTCGAGCGGGCAAAAATTCAGTTACTTTAAATCCTGCAGATTCTGTTGAGGATATATCATCTATCCAGGCGAGAACTTCTCCCTCTGAAGAGTCGGCGCGACGTTTTAGAATTGGTACAAACTGGCCAGAGAAGCTTTGTGCAATACACTCTAATATTGTGGTTTTTCCTATGCCATTTGGCCCGCAAATTATGTTCATGTGTCTGTTGAATTCGATCTGTAGGCTGTCTATGTTTGCTACGTTGCGAATATCTATCTTTGTTAGATGCATAGTCCCTTACGTCCGATTTGTGTATGTATTTGTTGGATTGTATTGCGAGTTTCAGTTTTAGCTTTTTAAGCTTTTGTTGTATGTTATCTTGTTTGCGAGTTTTGCGCAATTTCTGTTGTGTTGAGGGTTTGAGTTGAAGTTTATAGAAGTGTAAAAGCGGTAAGTTTTCCGTATAATATTTTCTACTGCGTAAGTCTGGAGAACTCCATCAATAGCTGAATCTCTTAAATTTCGAGTTTAAGCTCTAATGAGTAAGTTAGCTCGTTTCGCACAGACGTGAGCAATTCGGAACATGCCTAATTGCCTTGGCTAGTCATGCCACTCATGTGCTCGCAGGTAGATTTTTCCGCCTATCTTACGAATATCAAGGCGTACTTCACTCTATATCCATGAGGTTTACGCGGTATTCCTTAGGGCTAAGATAGGAGTCACTGTCGTCAAGACCAACCACATGCCGGTGCGCTTTCTGATCTACATGGCGATCACCGCGCTCACGCGTCTGTTGATCTCGAACGTGTCCCATCACAACCCGCCGGACCTGGGCATCATCTACCTGTGTGGCGGCATTCTGTTGTTGGCGTTCGCGATTCTGGTGGTGCGCTATGCCTCGTCGGCTTTCCCGTCTGTGAAAATCGAAGGCCCGCGTCGCAAAGGCGAGGCGAGCCTGGAAACCGAGAAGGGCGAGCTCTAGAGCCCGGCGCTGAAGGGCTGGTTACGTGGGGGCGGTGGCTGCAGCATTTTGTGGCTGTCGCCATCGGTCATCACCGTCAGGATATCCATGGCGCTGTGGCCCTGCTCGATGGCGATGCCGAACTGGATGCTCTGCACCAGGCGTTTGAGCCTTTGCGGATCGTTGCGCTGTTCGGCGCTGATCATGCGCTTGGCCACCACGCCTTCTTCATTGGAGAGGGTGAGCATGATGCTGCCGTCCAGCCGTTGGATGCTCAGGTTGACGCGGTATTGGGGGCTGAAGGTGTCGGTGATGATCTGAAAAGGATTGTCCATGGTGCGTTACCGCCTGATAAGAACATGCAGTCATTGACGACCGGTGTCGGGATTGGTTCGCATTGCCTGACCACCGGTCACTCCGTCGCTGAGGGTTCACAAGGTCCGTTTTCCTCAATAGCTGTACAGCAAAGGGCGTGCCGTACAACGGTCTCTGTTACAAGCAGATGCAACTGTGGGAGGGGGCTTGCTCCCGATAGCGGTTTATCAGCCAATGGATACTTGGCTGACACGCCGCTATCGGGAGCAAGCCCCTTCCCACATGGATTCGGCGATGGGGTGGAGAGGGGTGACCTGTTTCAGGGCAGCGCCGATAAAACGGTCGCTTGCAGCGCACTCAGCACTCCACCCAGTTGACCGCCAGGCCGCCGCGTGAGGTTTCCTTGTATTTGTCGTGCATGTCGGCACCGGTGTCGCGCATGGTGCGGATCACCCGGTCCAGTGAGATGAAGTGCTTGCCATCACCACGCAAGGCCATTTGCGTGGCGTTGATGGCCTTGACCGCCGCGATGGCATTGCGCTCGATGCACGGCACTTGCACCAGGCCGCCGACCGGGTCGCAGGTGAGGCCGAGGTTGTGTTCCAGGCCGATTTCGGCGGCGTTTTCCAGCTGCTCGGGCGTGGCACCGAGGATGTCGGCCAGGCCTGCGGCGGCCATGGCGCAGGCCGAGCCGACTTCGCCCTGGCAGCCGACTTCGGCACCGGAAATCGAGGCGTTTTTCTTGCACAGGATGCCGACGGCGGCAGCAGCCAGGAAGAAATTCACCACATCATCGTCAGACGCATCGGGGTTGAACTTCATGTAGTAATGCAGCACCGCGGGGATGATACCCGCCGCGCCATTGGTCGGCGCGGTGACCATGCGCCCGCCGGCGGCGTTTTCTTCGTTGACGGCGAGGGCGAACAGGTTGACCCATTCCATGGCCGATAACGTCGAGGTAATGACGTTGGGCTTGCCGATCTCCAGCAGGCTGCGATGCAGTTTTGCCGCGCGACGCGGCACGTCCAGGCCGCCGGGCAGAATGCCCTCATCGCGCAGGCCCTGCTCCACGCACTCGCGCATCACCGACCAGATATGCAGCAGGCCGCTGCGGATCTGCTCGTCACTGCGCCAGGCGCGCTCGTTGGCCATCATCAATTCGGAAACCCGCAGGCCGTGTTTGTTGCACAAGGTGAGCAGTTCAACGGCGCTGGAAAAGTCGTAGGGCAATTCAACATTGCTGGTCGGTGCAATGCCCGAGTCTGCTTCAACCGCGTCGATGATGAAGCCGCCGCCGACTGAGTAGTAGGTTTGTTCGCTCAACAACCCGTTGTCACCGTAGGCGTGCAGGGACATGGCGTTGGGGTGATAGGGCAGGCTTTCGTCCAGCAGCAGGAGGTCGGTGTGCCAGTCGAAGGCGATTTCCTGCCGGCCTGCCAGCAACAGCCGGCCGGACTCGCGCAATTGCTGGATACGCGGGTTGATCGAGGTGGGATCGATCTGATCCGGCCATTCGCCCATCAGGCCCATGACACAGGCGCGGTCGGTGGCATGACCCACACCCGTCGCGGACAGCGAGCCGTATAAGCGCACTTCGACGCGGCGTGTTGCAGCCAGCACTTGCTGGTCGATCAGCGTCTGGGCAAAGGTCGCCGCCGCTCGCATCGGGCCGACGGTATGGGAGCTGGACGGGCCGATGCCCACCTTGAATAGATCAAAAACACTGATAGCCATGCTAAACCCTTACAAGCAATGGAACAGAAATCGCTGCCATCTTTTGTGGGACGAGCGCAATTGGCGTGATACTGAGCCTGTGGATTGGTGCTGACCAACGAATTATCCTAAGACACCCTTTAGCAGGACTAAACCCTATGCCGCGTCCCCTTCATGGCCAGACCTACATGTGGCTGCACGTGTTTTCCTGCGCAGCGAGGCACCTGTCGTTTACCCGCTGCGCTGAGGAATTGCACATCACGCCGGGAGCGGTCAGTCAGCAAATCCGCCAATTGGAGGAGCGCCTGGGCTTTCGTCTGTTTCATCGCCGGGCCCGTGGTGTTGAGCTCAGCGCCGAGGGGCAGCGGCTGGCGGTCACGGTGGGGGAGGCGTACGGCAGCATCGACGCCGAACTGCAGCGGCTGGATGCGGGGATGATCAGCGGCACCCTGCGGCTGCGCTCGATCCCGTCGTTTCTGGGCAAATGGCTAACGCCACGCCTGCCACGGCTGCAGCAGCGTTTTCCGGACATCCAGCTGCGCCTGGTCGCCGAAGACAGCAGCGTCGCCCTGCACGAAGGTGATTTCGACCTGGCCATCGACCTGAATGACGGCAGCTACCCTGGCCTGTTATCCACAGCCCTGCTGGATGAGCAGATTTTTCCGGTGTGCGCCCCCAGCCTGTTGCGTGGCCGCCCACCGCTGCACGGGCCGGCGGACCTGGCGCACTTTCCGTTGCTGCACGACATCACCGCCTGGCGTGGGAGTTATGAGTACGCGGAGTGGGAGTTCTACCTGAATGAAATCGGCTATCACCACGCCGATGTACGCCGGGGACACACCTTCAACCGCAACCACCTGACCATCGAGGCCGCCATCGCCGGCATGGGTGTGGCTATTGCGCGGCGCACCTTGCTCAACGATGAGCTGGAACGCGGCACCTTGATCGTGCCATTCGGCTTGGCCGTGCCCAACCATAAACGCTACGTGCTGCTGTACGCGCCGGGGGCGCTGAATCATCCGGGCGTGCGGGCGGTGCATGACTGGCTGGTGGAAGAGGCGGGGATTTTTCGCGCATTGCACCCGTCGGGCGAGGGGCAATCATGAGGAAATGTGGTCGTAAGAAGATGTAACTAACTCCCCACCCTAACAGCGTTTCTGCTTGTCGTCAGGGTAAATTTGTAATGTAGGATTTATCTTTGTTAAGGGGTTGAATTGTTTCGGCGGGTGCTCAATTGTGTAAGCAGGAGGTCATGGTTTCACCACCCCGGTGTTGCAGTTTGTGATCTCTGGCGAGCTAGCTGAAATAAGGGAAGAACTATGCAAATCCAAGTCAATAGCGATAACCATATTGAAAGCAGCATCCGACTGGAGGAGTGGGTACGTACTACCATCGAAAGCACGCTCGAACGTTATGAAGAAGACCTGACCCGCGTTGAGGTTTACCTGCGCGATGAGAACGGCGACAAGCCGGGTCCCCACGATTTAAGTTGCCGCCTGGAAGCACGGCCAAAGGGCCATCAGCCGCTGTCGGTCCTGCACAAGGCCGATACCCTGGAACAGGCAATCGACGGTGCAGCCACCAAGCTCGATCACGCGCTGGAGCACTTGTTCGGCAAACTGCAAGGCAAGCCCCGCGCTGCCACGAAAAACCAGCCGATCAATAAAGTGAATGAAGACGCGCTGGAACAGGAATTCCTGGAAAACGAAAACGCCGCGATCAATAGCTGACGGTTTTTTCACCCCCCCTGATAAAACGGGCCTGCACATGCAGGCCCGTTTTCGTTCACGTGTCGATCAGAACGCAATAGAGGTCTGCACGTACACGGTGCGTGGCTCGCCGACGTATTTGCCTTTGTTGTTATCGTCAAACGAGCGGGTGTAGTACTGCTTGTTGAAGAGGTTCTTCACGCCCACCGCGACGTTCAAATCCGACAGTTGCGGGCCGAAATCGTAGGCCACGCGGCTGCTGAACAGCATGTAGCCGGGGATGCGCCCGTTGGCACCGTCGGCGCTTTCGGCGCGGGTATTGGCGTTGTCGGCGAACTGGCTGCTCTGGTAGCTGCTGTCCAGATTAAGTTTCCAGTGGCCTTCGGTGTAGCCCACGCCCAGGGTGCCTTTGTGTTTGGACGAGAAGGGCACGCGGTTGCCCTTGTTCGGGCCGTCTTCACGAATGGTGGCGTCGACGTAGGCGTAGCTGGCGTACACATCAAACCCAGCCAGCGCCGGGCTCAGGCCATCGAGGGCGTAGTTGACGCTCGACTCGATGCCCTGATGACGCGTCTCGCCGCGCGCGATCACCGAGTCGTTGGTCTGGTTGCTTTCGTATTGATTGTCGAAGTTGATCAGGAATGCGCCGATTTCCGCGCGCAGGTTGCCGTTGTCATAGCGCGTACCCAGCTCCCAGGTGCGGGCCTTCTCCGGTTTCACTTCGCCGCTGCTCACGCGGTTGGGCATCTGGCTGTATTGCACGCTGCCGAACGAACCTTCGGTGTTGGCGTAGAGGTTCCACTCATCGGTGAGGTGATAGAGCACGTTCAGCGCCGGCAGCGCGGTGTTGTAGTCGCCCTTGTACTTGACGTTGCTGAGGTTGTTGGTCTGCTGCGACTCGATCATCTCGTAGCGAATGCCGGGGGTGATGGTCCATTTGCCGATATCGATGCGGTCATCGATAAAGAACGCATTGGCTTCGGTGCCGCCACGGGTGTCGCGGTCGTTGCGACTGTTGGTGGTGGGCATCTGCTGGTTATTGGCCGAGATCGGTGTGCGGTAGCGCAGTTCGTGGCCGGCTTCGTTGATGTAGCGGTAGCCCACGCCCACTTCATGACTGGTGGGGCCGAGGTCGAAGCCCTGGGCGAAGCGGGTCTCTATGCCGCGTACCCAGTATTCGCGTGGCGACAGTGAAAGGAAGCTGCCCTGGTCCAGGTAACCGCTGCGCAGGGTCTTGGTGAAGAAACTGTTGACCGTGAATTCGCGGCGGTCCTGCTCGTAGCGGTAGCCGACGTTGAACATCGTGCGGCGGCCCCAGAATTTGTCGTAGGCGCGGGTGGACTGGTACGGATCGGCCTTGTAGTCGGCCACGTTCAAACCGCCGGGCATGTCGGCCTGGCCTTCGTAGTACTGCGCCATGGCGTTGAAGCTGTTGGCGTCGTCCAGTTGGTATTTGCCCTTGAGGATCAAGTCGTCGATGCGCGTGTCGCTGTTTTCGCGCCAGTCGCCGCCACGGGTGCCGGAGTACAGCAGGGCGCCGCCCAGGCCGTTGTCGGCGGTGCCGCCGGCGAGCAGGTTGCCGGTGGTCTTGAAGCCGTCGTGGCTGGAAGATGGGCTGGTTTCGGTCTGCAGGCCGCCCTTGACGGTGGGCGCATCGGGAATTGCGCGGGTCACGAAGTTGACCACGCCGCCCACGTTCTGCGGCCCGTAACGCACCGCACCGCCGCCGCGCACCACGTCGACAGCGTCCATGTTGCCCATGCTGATGGGCGCGAACGACAACTGCGGCTGGCCATAGGGCGCGAACGGCACCGGAATGCCGTCCATCAGCACGGTGGAGCGCGACGCCAGGCGCGGATTGAGGCCGCGAATGCCGAAGTTCAGCGCCATGTCATGGCTGCCGGTGCCGTTGTTGTCCGGGGCGTTGACGCCGGGGATGCGGTTGAGCACGTCCTTGGCCTGGGTGGCGCCCTGGCGTTCGAATTCCTCGCGGCGGATCACATCGCGGGCGCCGGGGTGTTCGAAGACGTTGGTCTGCGCGGCATCGCCGAGCCAGTCGCCGACCACGCTGGACGTGGCCAGCTCCAGCGTGGCCGGCGCTTGTGCCGGTTGCAGACTGAAGGCGTTGTTGCCTTCAGCGCGGGCTTGCAGGCCGGTGCCTTCCAGCAGTTTGCGCAGGCCTTCGGCGGCGCTGTAATTGCCCGTCAAACCACGGCTCTGCATGCCGGCCGTCATCTCGGAACCGAAGGAAATCAGCACGCCGGCTTCACGGCCAAATTGGTTCAGCGCTGTTTCCAGCGAGCTTGGGGCGATGTGAAAGGGCTTGGCGTCGGCTGCCATCAGCGGTGGCAGCAGGGTGAAACTGAGACTGGCGCCCAGTAACAAGTGGCGCAGGGTGCGGGCGAGCAGGGTGGGTTGCTGGGGCATGGGACGCGGTCCTGAGAAGGCGGATCAAGGGGGCTTTCCTTCTCTGTCACGCGAGGTATGGAAAACGGCTCACTCGGTAAGAAAATAATGTTCAGGCGCGCGCCTGCACGGTGACCCAATAGCGGGTGAACCGCCGAATTTTCACTGGCAGGCTGACTTCCAGCAGATCGAGAATGCGCTCGCTGTCGTCCAGCGGGTAACTGCCGGAGATCAGCAAATTGGCCACCTGCGGATCGCAATTGAGCTGGCCGCGTCGATAGCGGCTCAACTCACCGAGGAAATCCTCCAGGCGCATGTGCGCGGCCATCAGCATGCCGTCGGCCCAGGCACCGCTGTTGGCGTCGGTGGGCCGTGGCGTGTCCCAACCCTTGCGGGTGAAATTGACCTGACGCGTAGCGTCCACTGTCAATGGCAGGCCGCTGTAGCGGTTGGGCATCACCTCGGCATGGCCGTCGAAGACCGCCAATTGCGTATGGTCATTGAACTGGCGCACATTCAGGCGGGCTGCCTGGCTGCTCAACAGGCCCTGGCCGGTCAGTACGCGCAGCGGTGTGTCGCCGGCGCGGGCGGTCAGCAGGATTTCCCCTTCGAGCAGGCGTATCAGGCGCTGCCGGCCATCGAAATGCACATCCACCGCACTGCCGGTGTTGAGTTTGAGCTGACTGCCGTCCGCCAGCTGCACCGTGCGGCGCTGACCCACGGGGCTTCGGTAGTCGGCGCTCAGCGGCGGCAACACATGTTGCTGGCGCAGACCCCAGGCCGCAGCCGAGCCGGCGCCGAGGATCAACAGTAACTTGAGTGCCTGGCGTCGGCTGCTTGAGGCGGGCGCATTCAACGCGGCATGGGCCAGGGGCGAAGGCATGCCGCGCAGACGCTGGTTGACGCGCTGGATGTGGTCCCAGGCGCGCTGGTGTTCGCTGTGGGCATTCAGCCACTGTTGCCAGGCGGCCTGCTGACGCGGGTTGAGCGCGCCTTGCTGCATTTCCATCAGCCAGTGCACGGCTTGTTCGGCCACCTGGGTCGAGAAATTCATAGGGCGAAGTAGCAGCGCATGGCCGCCTTGTTCAGGTGGCGCTTGACGGTGGCGAGGGAGATGCCCAGTTCGGCACCGATCTGCGCGTAGGTCAGGCCATCGAGTTGGGCCAGCAGGAACGCCCGTTTCACGGGGGTGGGCAGGCCGTCCAGCAACTGGTCAAGTTCCAGCAGGGTTTGCAGGATGATCGCGCGTTCTTCTTCCGATGGCGCGACCTGTTCCGGCATCTGCGCGAGGGCGTCGAGATAGGCGCGCTCCAGGTCCTGGCGGCGGTAGAAGTTGAACAGTACGCGCTTGGCGACGGTAGTGAGGAACGCGCGAGGCTCGATCAGTGCGGGTGTTGGCGGCGCGGTGAGCACGCGCATGAAGGTGTCCTGCGCCAGGTCCGCGGCACTTTCCGCGCAGCCGAGCTTGCGTCGCAACCAGCCGTTGAGCCAGTGGTGATGGTCCTGATACAAGACTTCGACGGTGGTGGACGGGCTCAACGCAAACACTCCGCAAGCATGAGCAAGCTTTAGAGAACAAGAATTGTTCGCATTGTAGGGTGCGCAAGCGGGTTCGGCAATGCGGCAGGGCAGGTGATTCATCCGTTCGGTTTTGCTTATGAGAATATTTATCATTAATATCGCCAGCTGAATAATCTGGCGCCGCCGCAATGAAAAGCAAAACCACACTGCCCATCTCCTACCGCCTCGCCGTCACCTCGCGCGCGCTGGCGGCTGTTTTCGGCGGTTATCTGATCGCGTCCCTGGCCGCGGTGTGCATGGCGCTGTGGCTGCCCACCTCTCGCGCCGATGCGGTGGTGACCGGCATGATGAGCTCATTCGTGTTCTACCTGCTCGCGGTGCTCTGGTGCTTCGCCTGCCGCACCGCCTGGCGGGCCTGGTTTGGCGTGATGCTGCCGACTGCCGCGTTTGCCACCCTGGCGGGCGTGGGTTTGTGGATGGCGCGCACATGAAAGAGGGCTTTCGTCAGGCCATGGCCTGGTTGCACACCTGGGTCGGACTGATCTTTGGCTGGCTGCTGTTTGCGATTTTTCTGACCGGCACCCTGGCCTATTTCAAGGACGAGATCACCCACTGGATGCAGCCCGAAGTGCAAGCGCATCCGCTGGACGACGCGCGCAGCCTCGCCGTTGCCCAAGCCTATCTGCAGCAGCACGCGCCCGACGCCGCGCGCTGGTTCATCACGTTGCCCAACAGCCGCGATCCCGGCCTGTCCGTGATGTGGCAAGACAAGCTCGACCCCGGCAAGCGCGGTAATTTTGTCCAGAAAGTCGTTGACCCGGTCAGCGGCGAAGCCGTGCTGGCCCGTGACAGCAAGGGCGGCGAGTTCTTCTATCGCTTCCATTTCCAGCTGCAAATGCCCCATCCGTGGGGCCGCTGGCTGTCGACGCTTGCGGCCATGGTGATGTTCGTGGCGCTGATCACCGGCATCATCACCCACAAGAAAATCTTCAAGGACTTCTTCACCTTCCGCCCGCGCAAGGGCCAGCGTTCCTGGCTCGACGGGCACAACGCAGTGGGGGTGCTGGTGCTGCCGTTCCACTTGATGATCACCTACAGCAGCCTGGTGATTTTCATGAGCATGGTCATGCCGGCGCCCATCATGGCGTCCTACGGCGCTGACACCCGCGCTTTCTTCAGCGAGATGTTCCCCGCCACCGACAACGCACCGGCCCTCGGTCAGCCGGCGCCGTTGCAGTCGCTGGTGCCGATGTACACGCAGGCACGTGCGCAATGGGCGGGCGGGCAGGTCGGACGGCTGGCGGTGAACAACCCGGGCGATGTGAACGCGTCGGTGAATATATTCCGCGCGGGCTCCGATCGCGTGGCGCAGGATTTTGGCAGCATGGTCTCGTTCAACGGTGCCACAGGGGAATTGCTGCGGGTGGGTGGCGGGCAATCGTTGCCGGCGCTGATCGGCGGCACGTTCTACGGCCTGCACATGGGCCATTTCGCCACGCCGGTGCTGCGCTGGCTTTACTTCATCTGTGGCCTGGCCGGCACGGCGATGATCGGCACCGGGCTGGTGATGTGGCTGGGCAAGCGCCAGCTCAAACATGCCAGAACCGGCGTCATGCCATATGAATTGCGCCTGGTGGAGACGCTGAACATCGCCAGCATGTCCGGGCTGTTGATCGCCATCGGCGCGTTTTTCTGGGCCAACCGCCTGCTGCCGGCGAGCTTCGCCGAGCGTTCCGACTGGGAGGTGCAGGCGTTCTTTATTGCCTGGGGCTTGAGCCTGTTGCATGCCGCGCTGCGCCGCGGACGCCGGGGCTGGATCGAGCAACTGAGCTGCGCGGCGCTGTTGCTTGGGGCCGTGCCTCTGTTGAATGCCATCACCACCGAACAACACTTGGGCGTGTCACTGGCCAGGGGCGACTGGGCCATGGCCGGTTTCGACCTGACCTGCCTGGGCAGCGGGGTCTTCCTGGCGTGGGCTGCGTGGAAGATGCGGTGCCGCATGGCGCCGCAGCCCACGGCCGAACGCGCCCTCGGGCTGAACCTTACGCGGGAGGCCCGCTGACATGCTGCTTGCGCTGCTGTTGTGCTATGCCGGATTCACCGCGCTGTGCCTGTCCACCGATCGGCACCACGGCGAGTTGCTACGCAGCAAGCCATCGCCACAGCGCCGCCTCGGCTGGCGTGCGAGCGGCTGGCTGCTGTTGCTCGGCTCGATCTGGCCAGCCGTCGCCGTGGCCGGCTGGAGCCAGGGCCTGGTCGAGTGGTGCGCGGTGCTGATGCTCAGCGCGCTGCTGCTGGTGCTGCTGTTGCCGTACCTGCCAAGGCTGGCCTTGAGCCTGGCGGGTGCCGGGCTGTTGGCCAGCCCCGTTGCGGCGTTTGTGACCCTCTGAGCCGCCATGATGATCAGCACGCCACCAGATTCCGAAGAGCGCCCGCCCACTGATGCGGCGTGCGGGCGCGCGCATTTTCTGCAGGTGTTTTTGTCCCAGCGTTCGCAGATGGAAGCCCTGGTGAGCCGGCGCGTCGGTTGCCGTGCGACAGCGGCCGACCTGGTGCAGGATTTGTTCCTGCGCTTCTGGCGCCGGCCGTTGGTGCAGGTCGAAGAACTCAGCACCTACCTGCTGCGTTGCGCCGGCAATATCGCCATCGACCACCTGCGCAGCGAAGGCGCCCGCGTGCGCAGCAGCGAGGGCTGGCTGCCCA
Source organism: Pseudomonas poae RE*1-1-14 (assembly GCF_000336465.1). Classification (NCBI taxonomy): domain Bacteria; kingdom Pseudomonadati; phylum Pseudomonadota; class Gammaproteobacteria; order Pseudomonadales; family Pseudomonadaceae; genus Pseudomonas; species Pseudomonas poae. Next base: position 469,028 of record NC_020209.1, read on the forward strand.
AGCAACAGGACAATCAGGGCTCCGAGCCCCAGGCTGCGCTGGAAGCGGGCAATGACCTGCGCCATGTTGAAGCCGCCCTGCGCAGCCTGCCCGAGCGCACCCGGCAGATCTTCCTGCTCAACCGCATCCACGGGCGCAAGTACGCACAGATCGCCAAGGCCATGGGGCTGTCCCAAAGTGCCGTGGAAAAACATATGATGCGCGCCCTCGAAGCCTGCAAGGCCAGCCTTCGCGAGCCACCGCCTCCACGCACGCCAGGGAAATCACCGTGAACGCTCAACCCACCCCCGCTCAGCAACAGGCCGCGCTCGCCTGGCTGAGCCTGCTGCACGATCAGCCCGGCAGTAGCGACCAGTTCAGGTTCAGCCACTGGCTGCGAGCCGACCCTGCCCATGCCGAGGCCTACGCCCAGGCTCAGGTTTTGTGGGAATTGAGCGAAGGGCCTGCGCGAACCCTCGCAGATGAAGAGGCGTTTGCGTTGCAGGGCTATTTGAACGCGATGACCACCACGAAGCGCTCGCGAATGGCGCGCGGGTTCGGCGCCCTGGCGATCGCCGCGTGTCTGCTGGTGATGGTATCGATGGGCGCCGGCTGGCAGCCCTCGCGTTGGCTCGATGACCTGGACGCCGATTACGTGACCGCGCCAGGGGAGGTGAAGACCTTTACGCTCGCTGACCAATCCAGCGTCGTCCTGGATGCGGACAGCGCGATTGCCGTGGATTTCCGTCACGGTGAACGGCATATCCGGCTGCGTCGCGGTGCCGGCTTTTTCAACGTGAACCACACCGGCGAGCCCTTTGTGGTCGAGGCGGGCAGTGGAGAGGCGCGGGTGTTGGGCACGCAGTTTGAAGTGCGTCTGCAACCGGCGGGGGCCGAGGTGACGGTGTTGTCCGGGCGGGTCGGTGTCACCGCGTCGAAGCAGGGCCCGCAGCAGATCCTGACGGCCGGCCAGCAAGTGGCTTATGCCGATGGCCGGACCGAACCCTTGCACGCGGTCGACAGCGAATCACGCCTGGCCTGGCGCGAGGGTTGGCTTAACTACTACCAGGCGCCATTGGCCGATGTGATCAACGACCTGGGCCGCTATTACCCCGGGCGCATCCTGCTGCTCAATGAGAAGATGGGCGCCAGGCGCGTGAGCGGCAGCTTTCCAAGCAAGGACCCGGTGGCCGTGCTGGCTGCCTTGCAAGCTGTTCTGGGGTTTGAGCAACACAACCTGCTGGGCCGGGTGATCGTGGTGCGCTGATTATTTCAGTGCCGCGATGATCGCGTCCGGGTTGTAATCCCGGATCAATGTCCCGTTCACGTCCACAAACGGAATTCCGCCGCCGCCCAGCGCTTCGTACGCTGCGCGGGCCTTGGCGTCTTTCTCTATATCGAAGGCCTGGTATGGAATGCCTTTCTTGTCCAGGAAGCGGCGGATCTGCTTGCAGTAGCCACACCATTGGGTCGCATAAAGCACCACGCGTGCCGACATGCGCACCTGCTCAGGCACCACCTGGGACGGGTTGAACACCCGCTCGATCTTGCCCCAGTTCTGGATCACCACCACGACCAGCAACACCAGCAGGACTTTTTTAAAGACCCCGCCGAGCATCAGTTGCGGCGCTTGAGCTGGTCGGTCAGTTGGGTCGGCAGGCCTTTGATGATCAGCGTGCCTGCGGCTTCGTCGTACTCGATCTTGTCGCCCAGCAGGTGCGCTTCAAAGCTGATCGAGAGGCCTTCGGCGCGGCCGGTAAAGCGGCGGAACTGGTTGAGGGTGCGCTTATCGGCTGGAATCTCCGGCGACAGGCCGTAGTCCTTATTGCGGATGTGGTCGTAGAACGCCTTGGGCCGATCTTCGTCGATCAGGCCCGACAGTTCCTCCAGGCCCATGGGCTCGCCGAGCTTGGCCTGGCTGCTGGCGTAGTCCACCAGGGTTTTGGTCTTTTCGCGGGCGGACTCGTCCGGCAGGTCTTCGCTCTCCACGAAGTCGCTGAACGCCTTGAGCAGCGTGCGGGTTTCGCCGGGGCCGTCGACGCCTTCCTGGCAGCCGATAAAGTCGCGGAAATACTCCGAAACCTTCTTGCCGTTCTTGCCCTTGATAAACGAGATGTACTGCTTGGACTGCTTGTTGTTCTGCCACTCGGACACGTTGATCCGCGCCGCCAGGTGCAACTGGCCAAGGTCCAGATGGCGCGACGGGGTCACGTCCAGCTCGTCGGTCACCGCCACGCCTTCACTGTGGTGCAGCAGGGCGATCGCCAGGTAGTCGGTCATGCCTTGCTGGTAATGGGCAAACAGCACGTGGCCGCCGGTAGAGAGGTTGGACTCCTCCATCAGCTTTTGCAGGTGCTCGACCGCTGTACGGCTGAAGGTGGTGAAGTCCTGGCCACCGTCGAAATACTCTTTCAACCAGCCACTGAACGGGTGCGCGCCGGACTCGGCATGGAAAAACCCCCAGGCCTTGCCTTGTTTGGCGTTGTAGCTCTCGTTGAGGTCGGCCAGCATGTTCTCGATGGCGGCCGATTCGGACAGCTCCGAGTCGCGCGCATGAAGAACTGCAGGTGTGCCGTCGGGTTTTTTGTCGATCAGGTGGACGATGCAATGACGGATCGGCATAGGCTTCTCGGCTGGTTGAGGGGGAGCGGTGGGCCTCCCCAAAAAGTCGTCCAGTGTACCGCACCCATTGGCCAGGGCGCGCCTGGAAGCTGTTTTGCACGCCCGCTTACAGGCCATATGCCTTTTTTTCACGGTTTAGAGCGATAAAGCTGACCAAATGGGTAGGTAGAGGCGGATATTTCCCCGTCGCTGTGCTAGTTTTGCCCGGTCTTGCGCCAAGTCTCGGCGTTAAGCGTGCATTCAGCATCTGTCAGGTCGAACCAATCCCTGTTTAGAGCATCTATAACCCCGATCTCCGACGGTTATAAGCCAGGGGTGCCAGGCCTAGATGGCCGGGCTCGATGGCTGACACTGCACTCTGCAATCCATATGAATTTGATAGGGAAGGAACACCACAATGGCTATTACTAAAGACCAACTGATCGCTGACCTGGCTGAAGCAGTAGACGCACCGAAAACCACCGTGCGCGCTCTGCTGGACCAACTGAGCCAGGTTGTTGCCGATCAGCTGGAAAACGGCGGCGAAATCACTCTGCCAGGCGTTGGCAAACTGAAAGTGACCGAGCGTCCTGCCCGTACTGGCCGTAACCCTTCGACTGGCGCTGCCATCGAAATCGCTGCCAAAAAAGTTATCAAGCTGGTTGTGGCCAAAGGCCTGACCGACGCTGTTAACAAGTAAGACGCAGCAAAAAAAACCGTGCTCCGGAGCGATCCGGGCACGGTTTTTTGTTGCCTGCGATTTGGTTCTAGCGCACCCAGCGCTGGCGCCAGATCTGCTGCTCGTTTTTGGTCTGGAATGTCCAGGCCACGAACCGGCTCTGCTTTTGCCCCTGGGACATCTCCACCACCTGGCTTTCCAGCACACCGGCTTTTTTCAGGGCGGTTTCGATGGCCGGCAGGTTGGAGGCTTTTGACACCAGGGTGCTGAACCACAGCACCTTGTGCGCAAAATGCGCGCTCTCGGCGATCAACTGCGTCACGAAGCGCGCTTCGCCGCCCTCACACCACAGTTCGGCCGACTGGCCGCCGAAGTTCAGCACCGGCAGCTTGCGCTTCGGATCGGCCTTGCCCAAGGCCCGCCATTTGCGCTCACTGCCCTTGGTGGCTTCATCCATGGACGCATGGAAGGGCGGGTTGCACAGGGTCAGGTCAAAACGCTCGCCCGGCTCCAGCAGACCCAGCAGGATCTGCTTCGGGTTGGGTTGCAGGCGCAACTGGATGACCTTGCTCAGGTCGTTGGACTGCACGATGGCCTTGGCAGCGGCGACGGCGGTAGGGTCGACCTCGGAGCCGAGGAAATTCCAGCGGTATTCCATGTAGCCAATCAGCGGGTAGACGCAGTTGGCGCCCATGCCGATATCCAGCACCTTGACGATCGAGCCACGCGGGATCTTGCCGTCATTGCCGCTGGCCAGCAGGTCGGCGAGGAAGTGCACGTAGTCGGCGCGTCCCGGTACCGGTGGGCACAGGTAATCAGCCGGAATGTCCCAATGCTGGATGCCATAGAACGACTTGAGCAACGCCCGGTTGAAGACGCGCACCGCATCGGGGCTGGCGAAGTCGATGCTTTCCTTGCCATAGGGATTGATGATCAAGAATTGCGCCAATTCCGGCGTGGTCTTGATCAGCGCCGGGAAGTCGTAACGGCCCGTGTGGCGGTTGCGTGGGTGCAGGGTAGCCTCTTTGCGCGGTGCGACGGGTTTGGCCGTGGCGGCGGTTTTGGGCTTCTTGCGCGGAGGTTTGGGCGTAGTGGGGGCGGTCATGTTGATTCGGTGTTGGCTCAAAGTGGTGGGCATTGTCACACATTCCCTCTGCCTGCCTGGGTTAAATGTGGGCGTTTGCAGGGCAAAAAAAGAGACCCGAAGGTCTCTTTTCTCACACGGTTCAAGCCTTACAGGCTGGAAATCCGCGCATGCTGCTCCGCCAGTTTGCCCAGGGCTTGCTCAGCCTCGGCCAGTTTGGCGCGTTCCTTGTCGATCACTTCGGCCGGCGCCTTGTCGACGAATGCGGCGTTGGACAGCTTGCCGCCCACCCGTTGCACTTCGCCTTGCAAGCGCAGCATTTCCTTGTCGAGACGGGCCAATTCCGCGCCCTTGTCGATCAGCCCGGCCATCGGCACCAGCACTTCCATGTCGCCCACCAGTGCGGTGGCGGACAAAGGTGCCTCTGCGCCATCGGCCAGCACGGTGATCGATTCCAGCTTCGCCAGCTTCTTGAGCAGCGCATCGTTCTCATTGAGACGACGCTGATCCTCGGCACTGGCGTTCTTCACAAACACCGCCAATGGCTTGCCCGGCCCGATGTTCATTTCGGCGCGAATGTTGCGCGTGCCGAGCATCAGGGTCTTGAGCCATTCGATATCGCTTTCGGCGGCCTCATCGATGCGGGCTTCATTGGCCACCGGCCACGGCTGCAGCATGATGGTCTTGCCGTCGATACCGGCCAGCGGCGCGAGGCGCTGCCAGATTTCTTCGGTGATGAACGGCATGAACGGATGCGCCAGGCGCAGCGCCACTTCCAGCACGCGCACCAGGGTGCGTCGGGTGCCGCGCTGGCGTTCGACCGGCGCATTTTCGTCCCACAGCACTGGCTTGGACAGCTCCAGGTACCAGTCGCAATACTGGTTCCAGATGAACTCGTACAAGGCTTGTGCCGCCAGGTCGAAACGGAACTGGTCGAGCTGGCGGGTCACTTCGGCTTCGGTGCGTTGCAGTTGCGAGATGATCCAGCGATCGGCCAGGCTCAGCTCATAGGCTTCGCCGTTCTGACCGCAGTCCTCGCCCTTGTCCAGCACGTAGCGTGCGGCGTTCCAGATCTTGTTGCAGAAGTTGCGATAGCCTTCGACGCGGCCCATGTCGAACTTGATGTCGCGACCGGTGGAGGCCAGTGAGCAGAAGGTAAAGCGCAGGGCGTCGGTGCCATAGCTGGCAATGCCGTCGGCGAACTCGTCGCGGGTCTGCTTCTCGATTTTCTTCGCCAGTTTCGGCTGCATCATCCCCGAGGTGCGCTTTTCTACCAGCGCTTCGAGTTCGATGCCGTCGATGATGTCCAGCGGGTCCAGGACGTTGCCCTTGGACTTGGACATTTTCTGTCCCTGGCCGTCGCGCACCAGGCCGTGAACGTACACGGTCTTGAAGGGCACTTGCGGCGTGCCGTCCTCGTTTTTCACCAAGTGCATGGTGAGCATGATCATCCGGGCAACCCAGAAGAAAATGATGTCGAAGCCGGTGACCAGCACATCGGTGGAGTGGAATTTCTTGAGGAATTCGGTCTGCTGCGGCCAGCCGAGGGTCGAGAACGTCCACAGGCCCGAACTGAACCAGGTGTCCAGTACGTCGTTGTCCTGCTGCAACGCCACGTCCGCGCCCAGGTTGTGTTTGGCCCGCACTTCGGCTTCGTCGCGGCCTACGTAGACCTTGCCCGACTCGTCGTACCAGGCCGGAATGCGATGGCCCCACCACAGTTGACGGCTGATGCACCAATCCTGGATGTCACGCATCCACGAGAAGTACATGTTTTCGTACTGCTTGGGCACGAACTGGATGCGGCCGTCTTCGACAGCGGCAATCGCAGGCTCGGCCAGCGGCTTGGTGGACACATACCACTGGTCGGTCAACCACGGTTCGATCACGGTGCCGGAGCGGTCGCCCTTCGGCACTTTCAGACCGTGGTCGTCCACGCTCACCAGCAGGCCGGCGGCATCGAACGCGGCAACAATCTGCTTGCGCGCTTCAAAGCGGTCCAGGCCTGCGTATTCGGGCGGGACCTTGCCGTCGATGCTGTCGTTGAGCGTGCCGTCCAGGTTGAACACCTGGCAGGCCGGCAAGACGGCGGCGTTTTTATCGAAGATGTTCAGCAGCGGCAGGTTGTGGCGCTTGCCGACTTCATAGTCGTTGAAATCGTGGGCCGGGGTGATCTTCACGCAGCCGGTGCCGAATTCGGGATCGCAGTAGTCGTCCGCAATGATCGGGATACGGCGACCGACCAGCGGCAGCTCGACGAATTTGCCAATCAGCGCCTGATAGCGCTCGTCGTTCGGGTTAACCGCGACGGCGGCATCGCCGAGCATGGTTTCCGGGCGGGTGGTGGCGACGATCAGGTAGTCATTGCCTTCGGCGGTTTTGGCACCGTCGGCCAGTGGATACTTGAGGTTCCACAGAAAGCCTTTCTCGTCATGGTTTTCCACTTCGAGGTCGGAGATTGCCGTGTGCAGCTTGGTGTCCCAGTTGACCAGGCGCTTGCCGCGGTAGATCAGGCCGTCTTCATGCAGGCGCACGAAGGCTTCTTTCACGGCATCCGACAGGCCGTCGTCCATGGTGAAGCGCTCGCGGCTCCAGTCGACGGACGAACCCAGGCGGCGGATCTGACGGCTGATATTGCCGCCGGACTGGTCTTTCCACTCCCAGATTTTTTCCAGGAATTTCTCGCGGCCCAGGTCATGACGGCTTTGCCCGGTGGCTTCGAGTTGGCGCTCCACCAGCATCTGCGTGGCGATGCCCGCGTGGTCGGTACCGGGCTGCCACAGGGTGTCTCGGCCCTGCATGCGGCGGAAACGGATCAACGCGTCCATGATCGCATTGTTGAAGCCATGGCCCATGTGCAGGCTGCCGGTGACGTTCGGCGGCGGGATCATGATTGTGTAGGAGTCGCCTGCACCTTGTGGGGCGAAATAGTTCTCGGACTCCCAGGTGTTGTACCAGGAAGTTTCAATAGCGTGGGGCTGATAGGTCTTATCCATGCGCGGCGGGACCCTAGTTGGCATTTATTCGGGAAAGCCGGCAAGTATAACGGGGGATATGGCGCAGGGCGAGGTGAGCCTGCGCTGAATCAAATGTGGGAACGGTGCAGGGTTCAGTTCTGGTATTGGCTGAGCAGCCGCTCCATCCGCGCATCCAGCCGGCGCTTGATTTCGGTTTCGATGTGCGGGGCGAAGTCGTCGATCACGTCCTGCATGATCAATTGCGCGGCGGCGCGCAGTTCGTTGTCCAGGTGCAGCAACAGGGCGTCCTGCGGTTTTTCCACTGGCGCGGCAGCCGGTTGCGGGGCTGCCGTGTCGAAGGCCATGGCAATCTGTGCCTCGTCCATGACCGCCTCGGTCAGCAACGGTGGCTGCAGATCATCATCACCCAGCAGCTGACGGATCGACTCAAGGTCATCCAGCAAATGGTCGTCTTTTTTAATCGGGTTTGGTGTGTCCATCATCTACTCAAAGTCGTTGTAGCCGGTGATCCTGCAGAGGATAGCCCTGTTCACGATAGAAACGAAAACTCTCCCGCGCGGCCTGACGAATAGCCGGGTCTTCCACCACCACTTCCGCCACGCGGGCGAAAGCCTTGGCAAATGCCGGGACTTTCAGATCCAGGTTGATCAGCAGGTCCTGATGATCGCCGCAGCTCTCTGCCAGGCCCAATACCACCTGGCCCTCGGGTTCGGATTCGGCGGGGCCGTGGGGCACGAAGCTTTCGCCCTTGAACCGCCACAGGCGTGCGTCCAGCTCGTCGCGCTGGCCGGCATCGCTGCAATGCAGGTAGATGCGGTGGCCCATGCGCCAGGCTTTTTCGGTGAGTTTGCAGGCAAAGTCCAGGCGCGCGAGCGGGTCGGCGCTGGGCAATATATAGAAGTCGACTTGGGTCATTGCGGTTCCTGAGGCCGGGGCGGCGAAATGATCACCGCCCCGGCGTCTTCAGTTTCAGGCCTTGGCGCGATCCAGCAGGTACTGGGTCAGCAGGGGCACCGGACGACCGGTGGCGCCTTTGTCCTTGCCGCCGCTGGTCCAGGCGGTGCCAGCGATATCAAGGTGGGCCCAGTTGAAGTTCTTGGCAAAGCGCGACAGGAAGCAGGCCGCGGTGATGGTGCCGGCTTTCGGGCCACCGATGTTGGCGATGTCGGCGAACGGGCTGTCCAGCTGTTCCTGGTACTCATCGAACAGCGGCAATTGCCAGGCGCGGTCGTCGGCGGCTTTACCGGCGCTCAGCAGTTGCTCGATCAGTTCGTCGTTGTTGCCCAAAAGGCCCGACGTATGGGCGCCCAAGGCCACCACGCAGGCACCGGTCAGCGTGGCGATGTCGATCACGGCCTGTGGCTTGAAGCGCTCGGCATAGGTGAGGGCGTCGCACAGCACCAGGCGGCCTTCGGCGTCGGTGTTGAGGATCTCGACGGTCTGGCCGCTCAGGGTCGTGACGATGTCGCCCGGACGGGTCGCGCCGCCGCTCGGCATGTTCTCGGCGCAGGCCAGGATGCACACCAGATTGATCGGCAGCTTGAGTTCCAGCACCGCACGCAGGGTGCCGAACACACTGGCGGCGCCGCCCATGTCGTACTTCATCTCATCCATGCCGGCACCTGGCTTGAGGCTGATGCCGCCGGTGTCGAAGGTGATGCCTTTACCCACCAGGGCGTAAGGTTTCTCGGACTTCTTGCCGCCGTTGTAGTGCATCACGATCAGGCGCGGAGGCTGGTCGCTGCCCTGGCCCACGGCGTAGAACGAGCCCATGCCCAGTTCCTTGATCTTCTTCTCGTCCAGCACTTCAACCTTCAGCCCCTTGAACTCCTTGCCCAGCGCCTTGGCCTGTTCGCCAAGGTACGTCGGGTGGCAGATGTTCGGCGGCAGGTTGCCCAGGTCGCGGGTGAACGACATGCCGTTGGCGATCGCGGTGGCGTGGGTCACGGCGCGCTGCACCTCGGCCTGGGCGGCCTTGATGGTCAGCAGAGTGATTTTCTTGAGCGCGCGCGGTTCGGCCTTCTGGCTCTTGAACTGATCGAACACATAACCGCCGTCCACCAGGCTTTCGGCCAGCAGGCGGGTCTTGCCGTAGCTGTCACGGCCCTTGACGACGATTTCATCGAGTGCCAGCACGGCATCGGTGCCGCCCAGGCCCTTGAGGGTGGCGAGCAGGGTGCTGATGATCTTGCGGAACGGGCGGTCGCCCAGTTCGGCGTCCTTGCCCACGCCCACCAGCAATACGCGGTCGGCCTTGAGGTTGGGCAGGCTTTGCAGCAGCAGGCTTTGGCCCACTTTGCCGGCCAGGTCGCCGCGCTTGAGGATCGCGCTGATCGCGCCGCCGCTCAATTCGTCGAGTTGGCTGGCGGCGACGCCCAGCGTGCGGCCTTCGCCAATGGCGACCACGAGGGTGGCGGTCTTCAACGTTTCGGGGCTAACGCTTTTTACAACCAGTTCCATGTTCGGGTCCCTTATAAAGGTCGGTGAGCCTGGCGTCTGTGTGGCCAGGCTTAAAGCGAGGCAGTTGTGTAAACCGCCCGCGACAAGGGCCGCAGTTTGAACCTCGCAGGCGAAGCCTGACAACCCTCGGTGCACGCTTTGTGCTCGCGCATGAGGTTGCTCCGTGACAGGCGCTGTCAATCACAGGATAATGCGCCATCTTTTTAGCCGGCCCGTGCAAACGGGTCGCTCGGTATGCTTGCTTGTTTGGCCGCCTTAGCCTGACAACCCTGGAGTGTCTGGTTTGATCGTCTTCCGTTATCTATCCCGCGAAGTCCTGTTGACCCTGAGTGCCGTGAGTGCGGTATTGCTGGTCATCATCATGAGTGGTCGTTTCGTCAAATACCTGGCCCAGGCGGCTTCCGGCGCTCTCGACCCCGGCTCGCTGTTCCTGATCATGGGCTTTCGCCTGCCGGGTTTTTTGCAGTTGATCCTGCCGTTGGGCCTGTTCCTCGGGATCCTGCTGGCTTATGGCCGGCTGTACCTTGAGAGCGAAATGACCGTGCTGTCGGCGACCGGCATGAGCCAGCAGCGTCTGCTGGCCATGACCATGATCCCGGCGGCCGGCGTCGCGCTGATCGTGGCCTGGCTGAGCCTCAGCCTGGCGCCTCAGGGCGCCATGCAATTTCAGCTGGTGCTGAACAAGCAGGACGCCATGACCGAGTTCGACACCCTCGAGCCGGGCCGCTTCCAGGCGCTCAACGACGGCACCCGGGTGACCTACACCGAAACCCTGACCGATGACCGCGCCAACCTCGGCGGGGTGTTCATCTCCGAAAAACGCCTGGGCCAGGACAAAAAGGACCGTGGCATCTCCGTGCTGGTCGCCGATGCCGGGCGACAGGAAGTCCGTCCCGACGGCAGCCGCTACCTGATCCTGGAAAACGGCTATCGCTATGACGGCAGCCCCGGTCAGGCCGACTACCGCGCCATCAAGTACGACACCTACGGTGTGATGCTCGCGCGGCCGGACGTCAGCGACGAAGTCACCGATCGCGACGCAATCCCCACTCAGGAGCTGTTCGGCAGCACCGAGCTGCGCTCCATCGCCGAGCTGCAATGGCGTATTTCCCTGCCGCTGCTGGTATTTATCGTCACCCTGATGGCCGTGCCGCTGTCGCGCGTCAACCCGCGCCAGGGCCGCTTCCTCAAGCTGCTGCCGGCGATCCTGCTGTACATGGCCTACCTCACCATCCTGATTTCCGCGCGCGGCTCCCTGGAGAAGGGCAAGCTGTCGCCGACCCTTGGCCTGTGGTGGGTGCACGGGATCTTCCTGGTGATCGGCCTGGGGCTGCTGTACTGGGAACCTATTCGCTTGAAAATGAAGAGCCGTCGTGGCCAGAAGGAGATGGCGCGTGGTTAAGCTCGATCGCTACATTGGCAAAAGTGTACTGGTCGCCATCCTGGCGGTATTGGGCATCATCCTCGGCCTGGCTTCGTTGTTCGCCTTTATCGATGAGGTCAGCAACGTCAGCGACACCTACACGGTGACCGACGTGCTGAGCTATGTGGCCCTCACCGCGCCGCGCCGTCTCTACGACATGATGCCCATGGCCGCGCTGATCGGTTGCCTGATCGGCCTGGGTAGCCTGGCCAGCAACAGCGAACTGACCATCATGCGCGCCGCCGGGGTTTCTGTCGGTCGTATCGTGTGGGCGGTGATGAAACCCATGTTGCTGCTGATGGCCTGCAGCGTGCTGATCGGCGAGTACGTCGCGCCGCCGGCCGAAACCACCGCCCAGGCCAATCGCGCCCTGGCCCAGGGTTCGGGCGATGCGCAAAGCGCCAAGCACGGTCTGTGGCACCGCCAGGGTGAGGAGTTCATCCACATCAACGCCGTGCAGCCGGGCGGCCTGCTGATTGGGGTGACGCGCTACACCTTCGATAATGAGCGTCACATGTTGTCGTCCAGTTTCGCCAAACGCGCGCAGTACAGCGCCGATCAATGGCAATTGACCGATGTCACCACCACTTTCTTCCGCAACGCGGGGCAGGGCACCAAGGCCAGCACCGAAGTGATCAACGTGCCGACCGAGCAATGGGACATCGCCCTGAAGCCGGAACTGCTCAATACCGTGGTGATGATCCCGGAAAGCCTGCCCATCTCCGGGTTGTGGAGCTATATCCACTACCTCAAGGACCAGGGCCTGAATAACGGCCGCTACTGGTTGGCATTTTGGGTCAAGGTGTTGCAACCGGTGGTTACCGCCGCGCTGGTGTTGATGGCTATTTCGTTCATCTTCGGCCCGCTGCGCTCGGTTACCCTCGGCCAGCGCGTATTCACCGGTGTGCTGGTGGGCTTCACCTTCCGCATTGCTCAGGACCTGCTTGGGCCGTCGAGCCTGGTGTTCGGTTTCTCGCCGCTGTTTGCGGTGCTGGTGCCGACCGCCATCTGCGCCCTCGCCGGGTTCTGGCTGCTGCGCCGCGCCGGGTAGGGGATGCCCCTGCAGTTGAAAAGGCCCCGTATTGACGGGGCCTTTTGCGTTCTGGACAGCAAAGATGACGTCTGGCCCGAGCATCAGGTACAATTCCCGGCTATTTTTCAGCGGGCAATCTGCCTGCAGCCTTTTTGAGTGTTGATCCGTGAGTGATTTGAGTCATATCCGCAATTTCTCCATCATCGCCCACATTGACCATGGTAAGTCGACGCTGGCCGATCGATTCATCCAGATGTGCGGCGGCCTTGCCGAGCGTGAAATGGAAGCCCAGGTACTGGATTCCATGGACCTCGAACGCGAGCGCGGGATCACCATCAAGGCCCACAGCGTCACCCTGTACTACACCGCCAAAGACGGTATCCGGTACCAGCTCAACTTCATTGACACCCCTGGCCACGTTGACTTCACCTACGAAGTCAGCCGTTCGCTGGCGGCCTGCGAAGGCGCTTTGCTGGTAGTGGACGCGGGCCAGGGCGTCGAAGCTCAGTCCGTAGCCAACTGCTACACCGCCATCGAGCAAGGCCTGGAAGTAATGCCGGTGCTGAACAAGATCGACCTGCCCCAGGCCGATCCGGACCGGGTCAAGGAAGAAATCGAGAAGATCATCGGCATCGACGCCACCGACGCCGTCGAGTGCAGCGCCAAGACCGGCCTGGGCGTGGACGAAGTGCTCGAGCGCCTGGTCCACACCATCCCGGCGCCTACCGGCAACTACGAAGATCCGCTGCAAGCGCTGATCATCGACTCCTGGTTCGACAACTACCTGGGCGTTGTCTCCCTGGTGCGCGTGCGCCACGGCCGTGTGAAGAAGGGCGACAAGATCCTGGTCAAGTCCACCGGCAAGATCCATCTGGTGGACAGCGTCGGCGTGTTCAACCCCAAGCACACTGCGACCACCGACCTGAAAGCCGGTGAAGTAGGCTTCATCATTGCCGGTATCAAGGACATCCACGGTGCGCCGGTGGGTGACACCCTGACCCTCAGTTCCACGCCGGATGTCGACGTGCTGCCGGGCTTCAAGCGCATCCAGCCGCAGGTCTACGCCGGCCTGTTCCCGGTCAGCTCCGACGACTTCGAAGACTTCCGCGAGGCCCTGCAAAAGCTGACCCTCAACGATTCTTCGTTGCAGTACACCCCGGAAAGCTCCGATGCCCTGGGCTTCGGCTTCCGCTGCGGGTTCCTTGGCATGCTGCACATGGAAATCATCCAGGAGCGCCTGGAGCGTGAATACGACCTGGACCTGATCACCACCGCGCCGACCGTTATTTTTGAGCTGGCGCTGAAAACCGGTGAAACGATTTACGTCGACAACCCCTCCAAGCTTCCAGACCTGTCTTCCATCGAAGACATGCGCGAACCCATCGTGCGCGCCAATATCCTGGTGCCCCAGGAACACCTGGGCAACGTGATTACCCTGTGTATCGAAAAGCGTGGCGTGCAGCACGACATGCTGTTCCTCGGCACCCAGGTGCAAGTGACCTACGATTTGCCGATGAACGAAGTGGTTCTGGACTTCTTCGACCGTCTCAAATCCACCAGTCGCGGCTATGCTTCGCTGGATTACCATTTCGACCGCTACCAATCGGCCAATCTGGTGAAACTGGATGTACTGATCAACGGCGACAAAGTGGATGCCCTTGCGCTGATCGTGCACAAGGACAACGCGCACTACAAAGGTCGCCAGTTGACCGAAAAAATGAAAGAACTGATTCCGCGTCAGATGTTCGACGTCGCGATCCAGGCCGCCATCGGTGGGCAGATCATTGCGCGAACCTCCGTCAAGGCTCTCAGAAAGAACGTATTGGCCAAATGCTACGGCGGTGACGTAAGCCGTAAGCGCAAGCTGCTTGAGAAGCAAAAGGCCGGTAAAAAACGCATGAAGCAAGTGGGCAACGTGGAAATTCCACAAGAAGCCTTCCTTGCGGTGCTCAGGTTGGATAGTTAGGTCCTATGTCACTAAATTTCCCGCTGTTGCTGGTCATTGCCGTTGCCGTCTGCGGCCTCCTGGCGTTGCTCGATCTGGTGTTCTTCGCACCACGTCGGCGCGCGGCTATCGCGTCGTATCAGGGCAGCGTCAGCCAGCCCGATGCGGTCGTGATCGAGAAGCTGAACAAGGAGCCGTTGCTGGTTGAATACGGCAAGTCGTTCTTCCCGGTGCTGTTCATCGTGCTGGTGCTGCGTTCGTTTCTGGTGGAGCCGTTCCAGATCCCGTCGGGGTCGATGAAACCTACCCTGGACGTGGGCGACTTCATTCTGGTGAACAAGTTTTCCTACGGGATTCGCCTGCCGGTGGTCGACAAGAAGGTCATCGAAGTCGGTGACCCGCAGCGCGGCGACGTGATGGTGTTCCGCTACCCGAGCGATCCGAACGTCAACTACATCAAGCGTGTGGTCGGCCTGCCGGGTGACGTGATTCGCTACACCAGCGACAAGCGCCTGTTCATCAACGGTGAATCGGTGGCCGAGAAGCTGCTGGGCGCCGAGCCGAACACCCTGGGCAGCGCCGAGCTGTATCAGGAAAAACTCGGTGCGGTAGAGCACCAGATCCGCAAGGAAATGAGCCGTTACCGCGCCACGCCCGATGGCGAGTGGAAAGTGCCGGCCGGGCACTACTTCATGATGGGCGACAACCGCGACAACTCCAATGACAGCCGCTACTGGGATGATCCCAGCATTCCCAAAGAGCTGCTGGGCATGGTCCCCGACCAGAATATCGTCGGCAAGGCCTTCGCGGTCTGGATGAGCTGGCCGGAACCCAAGCTCAGCCACTTGCCGAACTTCTCGCGGGTCGGGCTGATCAAGTAATACAGGCGGCGCTGTGAACACAGCGCCGAATGCTTTTCTGGGGCCTGGACAATGTCCGGTCTCACGCGGCAACTATCAGGATTTGAATTTGAACACTGCGTCAATCGTCGATGGCCGCCGGTGCCACCAACTAGATATGGATAAACCGTGACCGTTTCTCTGAGTCGTCTCGAGCGCCAGCTCGGCTACACCTTCAAGGATCAGGAATTGATGGTCCTTGCCCTCACACACCGCAGCTTTGCAGGGCGCAATAACGAGCGCCTGGAATTCCTCGGTGATGCCATCCTCAATTTCGCCGCCGGTGAGGCGTTGTTCGAGCGCTTCCCCCAGGCGCGCGAAGGCCAGCTTTCACGCCTGCGTGCGCGGCTGGTGAAAGGCGAGACCCTGGCCGTGCTGGCCCGTGGTTTTGGCCTGGGCGAATACCTGCGCCTGGGGTCCGGCGAATTGAAGAGCGGCGGTTTTCGTCGCGAGTCGATCCTGGCCGATGCCCTGGAAGCCTTGATCGGCGCAATCTACCTGGATGCAGGCATGGAGACGGCCAAAGAGCGTGTGGTCGCCTGGCTGGCATCGGAGATCGAAAGCCTGACCCTGGTCGACACCAACAAGGATCCCAAGACCCGCCTGCAGGAATACCTGCAGTCGCGCGGGTGCGAACTGCCACGCTACGAAGTGGTGGATATTCAGGGTGAGCCCCATTGCCGCGTGTTCTTCGTGGAATGTGAAATCACTTTATTGAACGAAAAAAGCCGAGGTCAGGGTGTGAGCCGTCGTATTGCCGAACAGGTAGCGGCCGCTGCAGCACTGATTGCCCTGGGCGTGGAGAATGGCCATGACTGATTCAACCGCAACACGCTGTGGCTATGTTGCCATCGTCGGCCGCCCCAACGTGGGCAAGTCCACGCTGCTCAACCACATCCTCGGCCAGAAGCTTGCGATCACCTCGCGCAAGCCGCAGACCACCCGGCACAACATGCTTGGCATCAAGACCGAAGGCAGTGTGCAGGCGGTGTACGTCGACACTCCTGGCATGCACAAGGGGGGTGAAAAAGCCCTCAACCGCTACATGAACAAGACCGCCTCGGCGGCGTTGAAAGACGTCGACGTGGTGATCTTCGTGGTCGACCGCACCAAGTGGACCGACGAAGACCAGATGGTCCTGGAGCGTGTGCAGTACGTCACCGGCCCGCTGATAGTGGCACTGAACAAGACCGACCGCATCGAAGACAAAGCCGAGCTGATGCCGCACCTGACCTGGCTGCAGGAGCAACTGCCGAACGCGCAGATCATGCCGATCTCGGCGCAGCACGGCCACAACCTTGAAGCCCTCGAGCGCGTGATCGCCGGCTACCTGCCGGAAAACGAACACTTCTTCCCGGAAGATCAGATCACCGACCGCAGCAGCCGCTTTCTCGCCGCTGAACTGGTGCGCGAGAAAATCATGCGCCAGATGGGCGCCGAGCTGCCGTATCAGATCACCGTGGAAATCGAAGAATTCAAGCAGCAGGGCAAGACCTTGCACATCCATGCGCTGATCCTCGTCGAACGTGATGGCCAGAAGAAAATCATCATTGGCGACAAGGGCGAGCGCATCAAGCGCATTGGCACCGAGGCGCGCAAGGACATGGAGCTGCTGTTCGACTCCAAGATCATGCTCAACCTGTGGGTGAAGGTGAAGGGTGGCTGGTCCGATGACGAGCGCGCACTGCGCTCGCTGGGCTACGGCGACCTGTAACAGGCCCGCAGAACAGCGCGGGGCAAAAATGTGGGAGGGGGGCTTGTGTGGGAGCTGGCTTGCCTGCGATAGCATCACCTCGGTACAGCTCAACGACCGAGGTGCCTGCATCGCAGGCAAGCCAGCTCCCACACAAGCCCGCTTTCACATTGGATAATCGTTGTTTTCCAGACCGTGTTCGCGCAGCGAGAACCCAATGTCCCAATCCCCACCCCCCAGCCAACTCGCCTACGTGCTGCACAGCCGCGCCTATCGCGAGACCAGCGCGCTGGTGGACTTCCTCACGCCCCAGGGCCGGCTGCGCGCGGTATTGCGCAGCGCGCGCGGCAAGGCCGGTACGTTGGCGCGGCCATTCGTGGCGCTGGACGTCGAGTTTCGGGGCAAGGGCGAGTTGAAGAACGTCGGCCGCCTGGAAAGCGTCGGCACCTCCGCCTGGCTCAATGGCGATGCGCTGTTCAGCGGCCTCTACCTCAATGAACTGCTGATCCGCCTGCTGCCCGCCGAAGACCCGCACCCCGGCGTGTTCGATCACTACGCTGCCACCTTGCTCGCCCTCGCCGAAGGCCGCCCGCTGGAGCCGTTGTTGCGCGCGTTCGAATGGCGTCTGCTGGACGACCTGGGATACGGCTTCGAACTGAGCAACGACGTGCATGGCGAGCCCGTCGCCGCCGACGGCATGTACCGCCTGCAGGTCGACGCCGGCCTTGAGCGCGTCTACCTGCTGCAACCGGGGCTGTTCCAGGGCGCCGAGTTGCTGGCCATGAGCGAGGCGGACTGGACCGCGCCCGGCGCGCTGTCGGCCGCCAAACGCCTGATGCGCCAGGCTCTCGCGGTGCACTTGGGTGGCAAGCCGCTGGTCAGTCGCGAGTTGTTTCGAAAGCCCTGACATCCCCGTGTATGCTGTGCACCGATTCTTTCCCCTTTCAGGAGCGCTTCCGTGAGCACCAGCAATCGTATTCTTCTTGGCGTCAACATCGACCACGTTGCCACCCTGCGTCAGGCCCGGGGCACTCGCTACCCGGACCCGGTCAAGGCCGCGCTGGACGCCGAAGAAGCGGGCGCCGATGGCATCACCGTGCATCTGCGCGAAGACCGTCGCCATATTCAGGAACGTGACGTGCTGCTGCTCAAAGACGTGCTGCAAACCCGCATGAATTTCGAAATGGGCGTCACCGAAGCCATGATGGCCTTCGCCGAGCGCATCCGCCCGGCGCACATCTGCCTGGTGCCGGAAACCCGCCAGGAACTCACCACCGAAGGCGGTCTCGACGTGGCCGGCCAGGAAGCGCGGATCAAGGCCGCCGTGGAGCGCCTGTCGCAGATCGGCAGCGAAGTCTCGCTGTTCATCGACGCCGACGAGCGCCAGATCGAAGCTTCGCGCCGTGTCGGTGCGCCGGCCATTGAGCTGCACACCGGCCGTTACGCTGACGCCACCACCCCTGGCGAAGTCGCCGATGAGCTGCAACGGGTTATCGACGGCGTGACGTTCGGTCTCCAGCAAGGCTTGATCGTCAATGCCGGCCATGGTCTGCACTACCACAACGTGCAGGCCGTGGCCGCGATCAAGGGCATCAACGAGTTGAACATCGGCCACGCGCTGGTGGCCCACGCACTGTTCGTCGGCTTCAAAGGCGCGGTCGCCGAAATGAAAGCCCTGATCCTCGCCGCCGCCAAGGCCTGAAGAACGCAGAAAATCCAGTGTGAGAGGGGGGCTTGCTCCCACATTTTGATCCCCATCAGGCTCCAGCAATCAACCGTGCGGCAATGCGAAGCCTTACTGTTTAGCCGATGGCGGTGTATCGTATCCGCCCTTTGCAGGTCCCGTGCCTGCGGTTGATACGTGAGGTTGTTGTGTCCCGATCCTTTTCCCGTCGACAGATCCTGGGTGGTCTTGCAGGCCTGGCCGTTGTAGGCGTCGGCGCCGGGGGCGGCTATCGCTACTGGCTGGGGAAAGTCGCCGAGTCCGAGGCGGGGCACGATTACGAGTTGATCGCGGCGCCCCTGGACGTGGAACTGGTGCCCGGCCACATCACCCAGGCCTGGGCATTCGGCCCCTCGGCGCCCGGCACCGAGCTTCGCGTGCGCCAGGGCGAATGGCTGCGGGTACGTTTCATCAATCACTTGCCGGTGGCCACTACCATCCACTGGCACGGCATCCGCCTGCCGCTGGAGATGGACGGCGTGCCCTACGTCTCGCAACTGCCGGTATTGCCCGGCGAATACTTCGACTACAAATTCCGCGTGCCCGACGCTGGCAGCTACTGGTACCACCCCCATGTGAACAGCAGCGAAGAACTCGGCCGTGGCCTGGTCGGCCCGCTGATCATCGAAGAGCGCGAACCCACCGGCTTCAAGCACGAACGCACCCTCAGCCTCAAAAGCTGGCATGTGGACGAAGACGGCGCGTTCGTCGCGTTCAGCATCCCACGCGAAGCGGCGCGCGGCGGTACGGCGGGGCGCCTGTCCACCATCAATGGCGTGTCCCAGGCAGTGATTGACCTGCCGGCCGGGCAGATCACCCGCGTGCGCCTGCTCAACCTCGATAACACCCTGACCTATCGCATCAACATCCCGGACGTCGAAGCGCAGATCTACGCACTGGACGGCAACCCCATCGAGCCGCGCCCGCTGGGCAAGGAATACTGGCTGGGGCCCGGCATGCGCATTTGTCTGGCGATCAAGGCCCCGCCGGCGGGTGAGGAACTGTCGATCCGCAACGGGCCGGTGCGCCTGGGCACCTTCCGCTCGGTAGCCAACACCGATGCGCCCAGCCAATGGCCGCCCGCGTTGCCGGCCAACCCGATCAGCGAGCCGGACCTGGCCAATGCCGAGAAACTCAACTTCAACTTTGAATGGGTGGGCACGGTGTCGGTGGATGACGGCAAGCCGCCGAGCCTGTGGCAGATCAACGGCAAGGCCTGGGACATCACCGACAAGACCTGCGCCGACCGCCCGATTGCCAAACTGGAAAAGGGCAAGAGCTACATTTTCGAACTGAAGAACATGACCCAGTACCAGCACCCAATCCATTTGCACGGCATGAGCTTCAAGGTCATTGCCTCGAACCGCCACAAGGTGGTGCCGTACTTCACCGACACTTACCTGCTGGGCAAGAACGAACGCGCCCGCGTGGCCTTGGTGGCGGATAATCCCGGGGTGTGGATGTTCCATTGCCATGTGATCGACCACATGGAAACCGGCCTGATGGCCGCCATCGAGGTGGCGTGATGCGCCAGATTCGCCCCGCCGCAATCATCGATCGCAGCCGCGACCAGCACTTCATGCGCGAAGCCCTGGCCCTCGCTGCACAAGGTGCGACACTCGGCGAAGTGCCGGTGGGCGCGGTACTGGTGCAGAACGGCGAAATCATCGGCCGAGGCTTCAACTGCCCCATCAGCGGCAACGACCCCAGCGCCCATGCCGAGATGGTCGCGATTCGCGCTGCAGCCCAGGCCATCAGCAACTATCGACTGGTGGGCAGCACTCTATACGTGACCCTGGAGCCGTGCAGCATGTGCGCGGGGTTGATCGTGCATTCGCGGGTTGCGCGGGTGGTGTATGGCGCGCTGGAGCCCAAGGCCGGGATTGTGCAGAGCCAGGGGCAGTTTTTTACCCAGGACTTTCTCAACCACCGTGTGCTGTTTGAAGGCGGGGTGCTGGCCGAGGAATGCGGAGCCGTTCTGAGCGAATTCTTCAAAGCCCGCCGAGCCAAACCCTCTTCCAGCTGACACCGGGAAACCAATGTGGGAGCAGGCAAGCCAGCTCCCACAGGTGATCTTCATGTAGTCAGGGGCGTTGTGAGCTACTTCCTGGCAATGATCACCGCCCGCATCGGCGCCGGCAGCCCTTCGATAGTCTTGCTGTGATCTTGCGGATCAAGAAAGTCACTCAACGACTGATACTTCATCCACTCGGTTCCGCGTTGTTCCTCCACCGTGGTCACGCTCACATCCACGCAGCGCACTTCACTGAACCCGGCGCGGCGCAGCCATAGCATCAGGGCCGGCACCGAGGGCAGGAACCACACGTTGCGCATCTGCGCGTAGCGGTCTTCCGGCACCAGCACCTGTTGCTGATCGCCTTCCACCACCAGGGTTTCCAGCACCAGTTCGCCGCCCTTGACCAGGGTGTCTTTCAACGCCAGCAGGTGCTCGATGGGCGAGCGGCGGTGATAGAACACACCCATGGAAAATACCGTATCGAAGCCTTCCAGGTTTGCCGGCAAGTCTTCGAACGGGAACGGCAGGTGCCAGGCCCGTGGCTCGGACAGGTAGCGTTGCACCGCCTGGAACTGGCAGAAAAACAGCCAGTTGGGGTCCACGCCGATCACGCTGTCGGCACCCGCGCCGAGCATGCGCCACATGTAGTAGCCGTTGCCGCAGCCCACATCGAGGATGCGTTTACCCTTCAAGTTCAGGTGTGGCGCTACCCGTGACCACTTCCAGTCCGAGCGCCATTCGGTGTCCACGTGCACGCCGAACAGGTGGAACGGTCCTTTGCGCCACGGGCTCAGGCCCATCAGCGCGGTGTGCATCTGCGCGCGGGTCTGGTCGTCGCAGTCGGTGTCCAGCGTCAGGCCATTGAGCAGGTCGACGGTGCTTGGCAGGATGGCCGGCAGCGCATCCAGCGCGCTTTGCCAGCGCTCCAGGTCGCCGTGGCCTTTTTCCATCTTGCTATCGAGCTGCGCTTGCAGGCCCTGGGCCCACACAGCCAGGGGAGTGCCGACCAAGT
Organism: Pseudomonas poae RE*1-1-14; assembly: GCF_000336465.1. Taxonomy (NCBI): domain Bacteria; kingdom Pseudomonadati; phylum Pseudomonadota; class Gammaproteobacteria; order Pseudomonadales; family Pseudomonadaceae; genus Pseudomonas; species Pseudomonas poae. The sequence continues at coordinate 490,554 of NC_020209.1, forward strand.
GGCGGGCGAGGGGAGACAGATCAATCATGGCAAGGCAATCAACGAGGCAAAGTTAAGACACTGGAACCACGGCACCACGCTCGAGAACCCGGCCGCCAGCAGGCGTTCGCGGTGTTCTTCGAGGCTGTCGGGCTTCATGACGTTTTCGATGGCGCTGCGCTTCTGGGCGATTTCCAGTTCGCTGTAGCCGTTGGCGCGTTTGAACGCGATATGCAGGTTGGTGAGTAACGCATGTTCCTGCGCATCATTGAAGCGCAGCTTTTCCGAGAGGATCAGCGCACCGCCTGGCACCAGTGCCTGGCGGATACGCGAGAGCAAGGCCAGGCGCTCGTCCGGGGCGATAAATTGCAGGGTGAAGTTCAGGGCAACCACCGACGCCGGCTGGAACTGCAAGGCAAGGATATCGCCCTCGATCACCTCAACCGGCAGCAACTCCTGGAACATCGAGTCCTGGCCATTGAGGTATTCACGGCAACGCTCGACCATCGCCGCCGAATTATCCACCGCGATCACCCGGCAACCGTCCGTGCGCACATGACGACGCAGGGCCTGTGTGACGGCGCCGAGGGACGAGCCCAGGTCATACAGGACGCTATCAGGCTGGGCGAACTGCGCCGCGAGCACGCCGAGGTTTTCGACGATGGTCGGATAACCCGGCACCGAGCGCTTGATCATGTCCGGGAACACGCGCACCACGTCCTCGTTAAAGGCGAAGTCCGGCACCTGGGGCAAGGGCTGGGCGAATAGGCGATCGGGTTCTTTGCTCACGGTTGTTCCGGCGACGAAAGGGAAGGGCCGGCATTTTAGCCAACTTGGCCCTCGGGTGCGCGGGTTGTCTGATGGGGTGCTCTAGTTCACCGTAATGGCGCAGTCGAAGGTGTCGACGGGCTCGGCTTCCGGCTCCCACGGTTGCTGGGAGGTCAGGCGCAAACGGCCCTGCCCGGCAGTGAATGCCTGGAACCGCCAGGTGGACTGGCCGCCGCCGCCGATCACGCCGGACTCGGTGCTGCTGTAGACCTCCGGGCTCAGCGCGCGCAATACGCCGCCGGCCGAATCCTGGATGGCCCAGCGGTAGCCGGTGGTGGGGTTGCTCGGCAGGGTGAGGATCAGGTTCTGACCGGATTTGAGCTGCAGCGGGCAAGCGCTCTGGTCGTCCACGGTGATGTTTTGCTTCGGCGCGCTGGCGCACGCGGACAACAAGGCAAGGCTCAGGGGAAGAAACAGACGGGCAACGGTCATGGGGGCTCCGGTTGTACACGACGAAGGGCGAGCATAACCGAAGATGGAGTATCAGGGACTTTTGCGGTCACTGGGCCGGCGCTTTCGCGGGCAAGCCCGCTCCCACCTATTGATTTGTGAATACTTTCAAAAGGTGGGAGCGGGCTTGCCCGCGAAGAGGCCTGAATGGGTACTACATAAATCTCAGAACAACACTTTGGCCACATCCGCAAAGCGCTTGGCAAAGTGCACCGTCATGCCTTCCTTCAGGTACTCCGGCAATTCTTCAAAACTGCCACGGTTGGGCTCGGGCAGGATCAGTTCGTGGATCTTCTGGCGCCGCGCCGCGATCACTTTCTCGCGTACGCCACCAATCGGCAGCACGTGCCCGGTCAGCGTCAGCTCGCCAGTCATGGCCACGCCTTTTTTCGGCGCCTGGTTGCGCGCCAGCGACAGCAGCGCACTGGCCATGGTCACGCCCGCGCTTGGGCCGTCTTTCGGCGTGGCACCTTCCGGCACGTGCAAGTGCACGAAGGCTTCGTCGAAGAACTTCGGGTCACCGCCAAACGACTTCAGGTTGGAGCTGATGTAGCTGTAGGCAATTTCAGCAGACTCCTTCATCACCTCGCCCAACTGCCCGGTGAGCTTGAAGCCGCGATTGAGCGTGTGGATGCGCGTGGCCTCGATGGGCAGTGTGGCGCCGCCCATGCTGGTCCAGGCCAGGCCGGTAATCACGCCGGTACCGGACAGCACTTGCTCGTTGCGAAACACCGGCATGCCCAGTGAGCTTTCGAGGTCCTTGTTGCCGATCTTGATCACCGAGTCCGGCGCATCCAGCAACTTGACCACAGCCTTGCGCACCAGTTTGCCCAGTTGCTTTTCCAACTGGCGCACCCCGGCTTCGCGGGCGTAGCCGTCGATCAACGCGCGCAGGGCACCGTCGCTGATGGTCAGGCTGTTTTTCGCCACGCCGGCTTTTTCCAGCTGTTTGGGCCACAGGTGGCGCTTGGCGATGGCGACTTTTTCTTCGGTGATATAGCCCGACAGGCGAATCACTTCCATGCGGTCCAGCAACGGGCCGGGGATGGAGTCCAGAGTATTGGCGGTGCACACGAACAGCACCTTGGACAGGTCCAGGCGCAGGTCGAGGTAATGGTCGAGGAATTCGACGTTCTGCTCCGGGTCGAGGGTTTCCAGCAGTGCCGAGGCCGGGTCGCCCTGGAAGCTCTGGCCCATCTTGTCGATCTCGTCGAGCATGATCACCGGGTTCATCACTTCCACATCCTTGAGCGCCTGCACCAGCTTGCCCGGCAGGGCACCGATGTAGGTGCGGCGATGGCCCTTGATCTCGGCCTCGTCGCGCATGCCGCCGACGCTGAAGCGATAAAACGGCCGGCCCAGGGACTCGGCGATGGACTTGCCGACGCTGGTCTTGCCCACACCCGGCGGGCCCACCAGCAGCACGATGGAACCGGCGACCTCGCCTTTATAGGCGCCCACCGCCAGGAATTCGAGGATGCGGCTCTTGATGTCATCAAGCCCGGCGTGGTGTTTGTCCAGCACCTTGCGCGCGTGCTTGAGGTCGAGCTTGTCCTTGCCGTACACGCCCCACGGCACCGCAGTGGCCCAGTCGAGGTAGTTGCGTGTGACCGCGTATTCCGGCGAGCCGGTTTCCAGGATCGACAGTTTGTTCAGTTCTTCATCGATGCGTTTTTTGGCCTGGGTGGGCAACACCTTGCCTTCCAGGCGCTGCTCGAACTGCTCGACGTCCGCGCTGCGGTCGTCCTTGGTCAGGCCCAGCTCCTGCTGGATGACCTTGAGCTGTTCCTTGAGGAAGAATTCGCGCTGGTGCTCGCCGATCTTGCGGTTCACCTCGGCGGACAGCTCTTTCTGCAGGCGCGCCACTTCTACCTCTTTGCGCAGCATCGGCAGCACTTTTTCCATGCGCTTGAGCATGGGCACGCAGTCCAGCACTTCCTGCAACTCATTGCCGGTGGCCGAGGTGAGCGCGGCAGCAAAGTCGGTGAGCGGCGATGGGTCGTTGGGGCTGAAGCGGTTGAGGTAGTTCTTCAATTCTTCGCTGTACAGCGGGTTGAGCGGCAGCAGTTCCTTGATCGCATTGATCAGCGCCATGCCGTAGGCCTTGACCTCATCGGTCGGCTCGCTCGGCTGGTGCGGGTATTCGACCTCCACCAGATAGGGCGGACGATGGTGTTTGAGCCAGGTCTTGATGCGTACGCGGGTCAGGCCCTGGGCGACGAACTGCAGCTTGCCGTTCTCGCGGCTGGCGTGGTGCACCTTGACCAGCGTGCCGTACAGCGGCAACGCCGAGGTGTCGAAGTGGCGCGGATCTTCCGGCGGGGTTTCCATGAAGAACAGGGCCAGGGAGTGGTGATCGGATTTGCTCACCAGCTCCAGGGTTTCGGCCCATGGCTCTTCGTTGACGATCACCGGCAGTACTTGCGCCGGGAAGAACGGGCGGTTGTGGATCGGGATGATGTAGACCTTGTCCGGCAGGTTTTGCCCAGGCAGCGCCAGCCCGGTGTTGGACGAAGCGGATTCAGCGTTTTCGGGGTCGGCGTAATCGTTGATGTCGTAATCGGGGAAATCTTGCTGGTCGCTCATGGGGCACCTGCATAAGGAAGTATGGTGCTTAGATGGGGCGGGGCAGCGAGGGTTTCAATGGCGGGGGGGCGATAGCAACATATTGCATAAAATAACCGGCGTGACGCCGTCAGCTGATTTTGTGCAGATAGGCCGGAATCGGCTGTTCCGGCAGTACCGACAACACTTTCAAGCGCTGCAACATCCGCTGGCTGGCCCGTTGCAGGTGCTCGCGCAGGTTCAGCGCCGCCGCATCCACGGCGCCGTGCAGCAACAATTCCAGAATCAGACGATGCTCGGCCAGCATCGCCGGGTCGGCGCCGATGCCGAGCAGGCGATGGAAAATCCGGCTGATGATCATCGGGCTCTGGCCCTGGCGAATCAACGCGGCCATCTTGCGGTTCTGCAGACCGGCGAGGCAGCGCTGGTGCAAGTCCTCCTCGATCTGCTCGATGGCTTGCAGGCTGCACTGTGGGTTGTCCTGGGCCGTCAGCACCCGTTGCAACATCGCCTGCAGTTCCTCGCGGTCGAGGTTCGGCGCGCTCTGTCGCAGGGCTTCGGGTTCGAGGCACGCGCGCAGTTCGTAGTCTTCGGTGACTTCGCGCGCGGTCAGCGGGCCGGCCAGCCACTGGGAGTAGGGCTCCTTTTCCACCAGACCACGGTCGCGCAGGCGCATCAGTGCTTCGCGCACCACCGCGCGGCTGACCTTGAAGTGGTCGGCGGCGGCCTGTTCATCCAGGCGGTAGTGGCCGAAGGCGATGCAGGTGGACAGCGCCGCGCCGATGTCCTCGACGATGCGCTCACCCAGCGGACGTGTGTCCACCAGCTCAGTCTCGCCGTTGAGACCCAGATGCGCATGGCTCAGGGGCAGGCGTAGCGGCTCAATCGCGAGGTTATCGGGGTTGATCAGGTAACCCCGGCCGTTGAAGCGGCAGATCAACCCTTCGGCGTGCAGCAGGTCCAGCGCCTTGCGCACCGGCACGCGGCTGGTGCCGAACAGTTCGGCCAGCGGCGCTTCGAGCAATACCAGGCCATGACGCGCGGTGCCGTTGACGATCGAGTCACGCAATACCTGGTGAATCATCGCGTAACGGGAGGCCGGGGCGGACACTGCTTTCATCGGTTTCTCAGGACCTTGTAGGACGGGGGCGGCGGATTCTCTCACAGATGCAGCTGTCACTCTGCGCCACGTCGGCGGCGCTGTTTTGGGGCTGATGTTACCTTTCTGCACCAAAATGTATTTTTTACTAAAAGATACATTATTTCATTGAAGACCTTGATGGCGCTCACCGCCAGTATTTTTTTGACGATGCAACGCATCTAGCCCGTGGTTATGCGTGCAAAGCGCAAGACCCGGTGCAGAGACTGGCACGAAAGCTGCCTCTGTAAAATGTACATTTTATTAATATGTACGTTTTATGAGGTTGATCCCGATGTCAGACGCCACCTCAATGGCCGAGGATTTCGCCAGCGGCCGTAACGACCCGGTGCAAGCCCTCGAGCAGGCGCTCGAAAAAGCCGCCCACTCGCCCTCGGTGTTTATCAGTCTGAGCGCAGAGCGCGCCCGCCGCGAGGCCGAAGCCGCCGCCGCGCGCTGGCGTGCCGGGCAGCCCTTGAGCCGGCTCGATGGTGTGCCGCTGGCCTGGAAAGACCTGTTCGACGTCGCCGGCAGCGTCACCACGGCAGGCGCCGCCTACCGCCGTCATGCGCCGGCCGCTTTGCTCGATGCGCCGATGGTCGGCCTGTTATGCCGCGCCGGCATGGTCAGTCTGGGCAAGACCAACCTCAGCGAACTGGCGTATTCGGGCCTGGGCCTGAACCCGCATTTCGGCACCCCTCATAACCCCCATGGTCTTGATCAGGCGCGCATTCCCGGCGGTTCCTCGTCCGGTTCGGGAGTGGCCGTCGCCGCCGGTATCGTGCCCATCGCCATGGGCACCGACACCGCCGGCTCGATTCGCATTCCCGCCGCTCTCAACGGTGTGGTGGGTTACCGCAGCAGCAGCCGGCGCTACAGCCGCGACAGCGTGTTCCCGCTGGCACATACCCTCGACAGCCTCGGCCCGCTCACCCGCAGCGTGCGCGATGCGCTGACCCTCGACGACATACTGCATGGCCGCACTCAGCAGCATGACGCCCGCAGCCTCAAGGGCCAGCGCTTTGTGTTGGCGCAACAGGACGTTGAACCGGCCGTGGGCAACAACCTGCTGCGTGCGGTGGCGCAACTCAAGGCTCGCGGCGCGCTGATCGAAGAGCGCGAATGCCCGACCTTCCAGGCCGCGCTGAACCTGATCAAACACCACGGCTGGCTCGGCGCCTTCGAAGCCTTCGCCCTGCACCAGGCGCTGCTCGACAGCCCCGACGCCGAACAGCTCGACCCCCGCGTACGCCGTCGCCTGGAAGCTGCGCGTGCATTGCCCGCCAGCCAATTGATCCACCTGACCGACGCGCGCCGCCAACTGCAACAGCAACTGCTCGACGACCTCGACGGCGCCATCCTCATCACCCCCACCGTGGCCCACGTCGCGCCGCCGTTGGCAGCACTGGAAGCCGACGAGGCGTTGTTCGTCGACACCAACCTCGCCACCTTGCGCCTGACCATGCCCGGCAGCCTGCTCGACATGCCAGGCGTCAATTTGCCCAGCGGCCGCGATGCCCGGGGCCTGCCCACCGGGCTGCTGCTCAGCGCCCCCAGCGGCGAAGACGCGCGGCTGCTGCGCGCAGCGTTATCCGTTGAATCCGTACTGAACGTTTAAGGAGACACACCATGGCTAAAGACATCCTCTGTGCATTTGGCGTCGACGTGGATGCCGTCGCCGGCTGGCTCGGGTCCTACGGCGGTGAAGACTCGCCGGACGACATCTCCCGCGGCCTGTTCGCCGGCGAAATCGGCGCGCCGCGCCTGCTCAAGCTGTTCGAGCGCTACGGCCTGCGCACCACCTGGTTCATTCCCGGCCACTCGATGGAAACCTTTCCCGAGCAGATGAAAGCCGTGGCCGACGCCGGCCATGAAATCGGCGTGCACGGCTACAGCCACGAAAACCCCATCGCGATGACCGCCGAGCAGGAAGAAATCGTGCTGGATAAATCCATCGAGCTGATCACCCAGGTCACCGGCAAACGCCCGACCGGTTACGTGGCGCCGTGGTGGGAATTCAGCAAGGTGACCAACGAGCTGCTGCTGAAAAAAGGCATCAAGTACGACCACAGCCTGATGCACAACGACTTCCATCCCTACTACGTGCGCAAGGGCGACAGCTGGACCAAGATCGATTACAGCCAGCACCCCGACACCTGGATGAAGCCTTTGGTACGCGGCGAGGAAACCGACCTGGTGGAAATTCCCGCCAACTGGTACCTCGACGACCTGCCGCCAATGATGTTCATCAAGAAAGCCCCCAACAGCCACGGTTTCGTCAACCCGCGTCACCTCGAAGAAATGTGGCGTGACCAGTTCGACTGGGTCTACCGCGAACATGAACACGCCGTGTTCACCATGACCATCCACCCCGACGTGTCCGGTCGCCCGCAGGTGCTGTTGATGCTCGAGCGCCTGATCGAACACATCCAGAGCCATGCCGGCGTTCGCTTCGTCACCTTCGACGAAATCGCCGACGACTTTATCCGCCGCCAACCCCGAACCTGATTTCACCCCACCCTTGAGGCGTGACCCATGTCCATCTACAACAAGCTTGACCTGACTGGCTGGAAACCCCGGCAACTGTCGTCCCAGGAAGTACGTTTCGCCACCTGGATTGCGTTTTTCGCCTGGGTGTTTGCGGTGTATGACTTCATCCTGTTCGGCACCTTGTTGCCGGAGATCGGCCGGCACTTTGGCTGGAGTGAAGTGGAGCAAGCGCGAATCGCGACCTGGGTGGCGGTGGGCACGGCGGTGGTGGCCTTTGCTGTCGGCCCGGTGGTCGACAAGTTGGGGCGGCGCAAAGGCATCATCCTCACCGTCGCCGGCTCCGCCTTGTGCTCGGCGCTCACCGCCATCGGCGGGGCGTGGGGCAAGTCGCCGCTGATCCTGATCCGTTCGCTGGCGGGCCTGGGCTATGCCGAGGAAACCGTCAACGCCACCTACCTGAGCGAACTGTATGGCGCCTCACAGGATCCGAAGCTGACCAAACGCCGTGGCTTTATCTACAGCCTGGTACAAGGTGGCTGGCCGGTCGGGGCATTGATCGCGGCGGGTTTGACCGCACTGCTGCTGCCGATCATCGGCTGGCAGGGCTGCTTCATTTTTGCCGCGATCCCGGCGGTGGTGATCGCGATCATGGCGCGCAAGCTCAAGGAGAGCCCGCAGTTCCAGATTCACCAGCGCATCAGCCAGTTGCGCAAAAGCGGCCAAGTGACCGAGGCGCAAAACGTCGCCGTCACCTACGGCGTGGACTACGACGAACACAGCAAGGCCGGTCTCAAAGCTGCCTTCCGGGGGCCGGCCCGTCGCGCCACGCTGGTGATTGGCGCTGCGCTGCTGCTCAACTGGGCCGCGATCCAGGTGTTCAGCGTGCTGGGGACCTCGGTCATTGTCAGCGTGCACAAGGTGTCGTTCGAGAACTCGCTGATCATCCTCGTGCTGTCGAATCTGGTGGGTTACTGCGGCTACCTGACTCACGGTTGGATGGGCGACAAAATTGGCCGGCGCAACGTGATCGGCCTCGGCTGGATGCTCGGCGGGCTGTCGTTCGCCGGCATGCTGTACGGCCCGAGCAATATGCCGACCGTGGTGGGGCTGTACAGCCTGGGCCTGTTCTTCCTGATCGGGCCATATTCGGCGGCGCTGTTCTTTATCAGTGAAAGTTTTCCCACCAGCATCCGCGCCACCGGCGGCGCGATCATCCACGCGATGGGGCCCATTGGTGCAGTGGTCGCGGGGTTCGGCGCCACGCAGGTGCTGTCCGCCGGCAGCGACTGGCAGACCGCCGCGCTGTGGTTCGGCGCCGTGCCGTGCTTTTTGTCCGGTGTGCTGATGTTTGCCGCACGCCATGTGCGCCCGGAAACCGTTCAGTAAGGAGTGATCAATGAGTCGCAAAGTGGCTGTGATTACCGGTGCCGCCAGCGGCATCGGCCAAGCGCTCGCGGTGGCCTATGCGCGCCACGGCGTTGCGGTGGTCGGCGGGTATTACCCGGCCGATCCGCACGACCCGCGCATCACTGTGTCGCAGGTGGAAGAGGCGGGCGGCGAGTGCCTGATGCTGCCGCTGGACGTGGGCGACACCGCTTCGGTCGACGCCCTGGCCGAGCAGGCGGTGCAGCATTTCGGCCGCCTCGACTACGCGGTGGCCAATGCCGGTTTACTGCGTCGCGCACCCTTGTTGGAGATGACCGATGCGCTGTGGGACGAGATGCTCAATGTCGACCTGACCGGAGTAATGCGCACCTTTCGCGCGGCCACCCGCCACATGAAGGAAGGCGGCGCGCTGGTGGCGATTTCCTCGATTGCCGGCGGTGTGTATGGCTGGCAGGAACACAGCCATTACGCCGCAGCCAAGGCGGGTGTGCCGGGGTTGTGTCGGTCGCTGGCGGTGGAGTTGGCGCCGCTGGGCATTCGCTGCAATGCGGTGATTCCGGGGTTGATCGAAACACCGCAGTCGCTGGATGCGCAGAACTCGCTGGGGCCGGAAGGTCTGGCCAGGGCGGCGCGGGCAATTCCGCTGGGGCGGGTCGGTCGCGCGGATGAGGTGGCGTCGCTGGTGCAGTTTCTCACCAGTGAAGCGTCGAGCTATTTGACCGGGCAAAGCATCGTCATCGACGGCGGTTTAACCGTACGCTGGCCCGACTGACTGTAATAGGGTCTGAAAAATGTGGGAGCAGGCAAGCCAGCTCCCACAGGGGCCCGTGTTCAACAGGAGTGTTTGTATGACCCAACTCACCCACCGCCGCGCCGTCATCACCGGCGCCGGCAGCGGCATCGGTGCCGCCATCGCGCGCGCTTATGCCGCCGAGGGCGCACGTCTGCTGCTGGCTGATCGTAACGCCGCCAGCCTCGCTGAAACCGCGATCACCTGCCGCAACCTCGGCGCCGAAGTGGTCGAGTGCCTGGCCGATGTGGGCACCGTCGAAGGTGCCCAGGCCAGCGTTGATCGCTGCGTCGAGCACTTCGGCGGCATCGATGTGCTGGTCAACAACGCCGGCATGCTCACCCAGGCGCGCTGCGTCGACCTGTCCATCGAGCAGTGGAACGACATGCTGCGCGTCGACCTCACCAGCGTGTTCATCGCCAGCCAGCGCGCCTTGCCGCACATGCTCGCGCAGCGTTGGGGACGGATTATCAACATCGCCTCGCAGTTGGGCATCAAGGGCGGCGCCGAGTTGACCCATTACGCGGCGGCCAAGGCTGGGGTGATCGGCTTCACCAAGTCCCTGGCGCTGGAAGTGGCCAAGGACAACGTGCTGGTCAACGCCATCGCTCCAGGGCCGATTGAAACGCCGCTGGTGGGCGGCATCAGCGCCGACTGGAAGCGCGCCAAGGCTGCCGAACTGCCGTTGGGGCGCTTCGGCCTGGCCGACGAAGTGGCGCCCACCGCCGTGCTCCTGGCCAGCGAGCCGGGTGGCAATCTGTTCGTCGGCCAGACCCTCGGGCCGAACTCCGGCGACGTCATGCCATGAGCGGTGTATAGCCATGTGCGGACTCTGCGGACTGCTCGGCGAAGACCTGCACTGGAGCGACCCCTTGGGCGATGAACTGCCTCGGCGCCGCGAACGCCTGCGCCGGATCGCGGCGATCAACCAGGTGCTGGCGGTGTTCCGGCTCAAGGTCGAAGACTTCCAGGGCGCGTCGTACCTGCTGCTGGGGGCCACCGGCAAACAGGCGCTGGCGAGCGGGTTGGATCAATTGTGGCAAGCGGCCGAAACCATGCTCGGGCGGCCGCTGGACCCGCTTGATCCGCGTTTGCTCGACCATCTGGAGTCAGCATGAGCATCCCCCTTAACGTCATCACCGGCTTTCTCGGCAGCGGCAAGACCACCTTGCTCACGCGCCTGCTGCAAGGTGAAAGCCTGGGCGATACCGCGTTGCTGATCAACGAATTCGGCGATGTGGGCATCGACCACCTGTTGGTGGAAGAAGTCGCGCCGGACACCGTGCTGCTGCCCAGTGGCTGCGTGTGCTGCTCGATTCGTGGCGAGTTGAAAGACGCACTGCTCGGCCTGCTGCAACGTCGCGAGCGCGGGGACATTCCGCTGTTCAAACGGGTGATCCTGGAAACCACGGGCCTGGCCGACCCGGCGCCCATCCTCGCCACCCTGAACAACGACGTGCAACTGCGCGGGCGTTTTCATATTGGTCTGGTGATCACCCTGGTCGACGCCAGCCACGCCGCGCTGCAGGAACGCCTGCACCCGGAATGGCTGGCCCAGGTGGCGGCGGCCGATCGCCTGCTGCTGAGCAAGACCGACCTGATGGACGACTGCACAGCGCTGCGCGCGCACCTGCAGGCACTCAATGCCGGCACGCCGATCCTCGACACCCACGCGATCCACAGCGGCGACCAGTTGCTGCTCGGCGAAGGCCTGCGCAGCGCTGAACCGGCGGTGGAAGTGCGCCGCTGGCAACTGCATCAAGCCACTACTGTCACCCACGGCGACGCGCAAGTGTGCTGCCTCACATTTGAGCAGCCGCTCGACTGGGTCGGCTTCGGGGTGTGGTTATCGATGCTGCTAAGATGCCACGGCGAACGAATCCTTCGCGTCAAAGGACTGCTCAACGTGAACGCAAGCTCGGCCCCCATCGTCATTCATGGCGTGCAGCACTGCCTGCATGCCCCGGTGCACCTGCCCGCGTGGCCGGGCACCGACCGCCAGTCACGGCTGGTGTTCATCCTGCGCGGCCTGGACCCCGCGCAACTGCGGCGCTCCTTCGACGTGTTCTCGCGGCGTTTCGCGGCATGATCACGCTACGCGTGCTCGGCACGTCCGTGACCCTGCTCGAATGCCTGCGGGTGAGGGCAGAGCAAGAGCTGGGTATTCGCCTGGTGTACCAGGTGCACGACGTTGCCCAGGCCCAGCGCATCGCGGTGATGCAACCCTACAGCTACGACCTGTATGACCAGTGGTTTCACAACGTCGACTTTGTGTGGCCGGCGCGGGCGATCCAGCCCATCGACACGCGGCGCATTGCGCTGTGGCACGAGATCAATGACCTGCCCAAGCGCGGTCGCCTGTCGCCCAATGATCGTCTGGGCAGCGGCAGCGTACCCAGCGAGCGCCTGTTCGTGCAGCACGACGGCAGCCTGGGCAGCAGCGTGACCGAGCGCATCAGCATGCTGCCCCTGACCCACAATGCCGACAGTTTCGCTTACCGCCCCGAGCGCGTGCCCGAAGGGTTCAGTCACGGCAATGAAAGCTGGGGCTGGCTGCTCGACCCGGCCTGGGGCGCGCGTACCGCGCTGCAAAGCGATGCCGCCATCGGTGCGCTGGACGCGGCGCTGGCGGTGCAGGGCGCGGGCCTGGCGCGCTTCAAGGACATCGGCAATATGAGCATCGAAGAGATCGATGTGCTGGCTGACATCCTGGTGGGCAAGCAGAAGGCGGGGCACTTTGCGGCGTTCTGGTCGGACGACGAAGAAGCGGCGCAACTGATGCTCAGCCCTAACGTGGATATCCAGAGCCTGTGGTCGCCGACCCTGATGCGCCTGCACCGCGCCGGCGTGAAATACCGGCTGGCGGTGCCGCGCGAAGGCTATCGCGGATGGTTCGGCGGCTTGTCCCTGTCGCGCCACGCCCAGGGGCCGGTGCTGGATGCGGCGTATGCATACCTCAATTGGTGGTTGTCCGGCTGGCCGGGGGCAGTGATGGCGCGGCAGGGGTATTACATTGGCAATCCGGCGCGCAGTCGTGATCATTTGAGCGCGGCGGAGTGGGACTACTGGTACGCCGGCAAGCCTGCGCGGGAGGAGTTGTTGGGCAGCGACGGGTTACCCCTGATCGAGGTGGGGGAAGTGCGTGATGGGGGAGGGTACGAGCAGCGCATGGGGCATATTGCGGTGTGGAATTCGGTGATGGATGAGCATAATTATCTGGTGCGGCGGTGGGGGGACGTGATGCGAGCTCGGTTGGCTTGAAAGCAACCCAGAACGCAGACAAGCCAGCTCTTATCAAACACAAAATAACCTCTTGATTTTAAAGAAAAAATTTCAAGCAGGCACATCCTTGTGGCGAGCGGGCTTGCCCCGCGTTGGGGTGCGAAGCCGATCAAGGGAAACGCGGTGTACCTGATACGGCTCAGCGCCTGGTTTTGGGGCTGCTGCGCAGCCCAACGCGGGGCAAGCCCGCTCGCCACAGGGTTCCAGTCTGCCGTGCAGACAAGCCAGCTCTTATCAAAAACAAAATAACCTGTTGATTTTAAAGCACTAAATTTCAGGCAACCACATCCCTGTGGCGAGCGGGCTTGCCCCGCGTTGGGGTGCGAAGCGCCCCCCATCAAGGGAAACACGGTGTACCTGATACGGCTCAGCGCCTGGTTTTGGGGCTGCTGCGCACCCCAACGCAGGGCAAGCCTGCTCGCCACAGGATTCCAGTCTGCCGCGCAGACAAGCCAGCTCTTATCAAAAACAAAATAACATCTTGATTTTAAATAACTAAATTTCAGGAAGACACATCCCTGTGGCGAGCGGGCTTGCCCCGCGTTGGGGTGCGAAGCGCCCCCAATCCAGCAAAGCGCGGTGTACCTGATACGGCTCAGCGTCTGGCTTTGGGGCTGCTGCGCAGCCCAACGCAGGGCAAGCCCGCTCGCCACAGGGTTCCAGTTTGCCGCGCGACAGCGCTAAGTCGATCGGAGCCGATACCCCGCCATCACCCAGAAAATGAATATTCACCCAACCAAACGCCAAAAAACCGACTCATCCCTTAGCAATCTGCTAAAACCAATCACTCTACCCAAAATAGATATTTTCCTGACACCCCAACATCAGGCCGCAAGGAATGCACACACCCACAGCCACCAGCGGTCAAGAACGGCGGGCCTCACCCGAGAGCTCAGCCATGACCTGGCGCCACACCTTCCAGACCCGCATTGCCACGGTCCTTTCGCTGTTGTTGCTCATTGTCGTCGCCGCCACCTATTTCGCGGTCAAGGCCGCCACCACCCGCGCCGTGGAAAACCAGGCGCATGTGCAGATGAAAACTGGCGGCGAGGTGTTCGAGCGTCTGCTCGACCTGCGCAGTCGCCGTCTGCACTACGGCCTCGACTGGCTGACCGCCGATGCCGCGTTCAAACAGGCCGTGGCCGAGGGCAATAGCGAGGCGATCCTCGCGGCGCTGCGTCGGCACGGCACGGGTATTCGTTCCAGCCAAGTGTTCGTGCTGGGGCTCGACGGCAAGGTAGTGCTCAGCACCTTGCCGGTGTTCACGCGTGGGCAGCCGTTTCCCCCTGGCGACGCCCTGCGCCATGCGCGGCGCAAAGGGTTGCAGATGCTGATCGTCGCCATGGAAGGGCGGCCCTACCTGCTGGTGCAGAAAGACGTCTACGACCCGCTGCCCATCGCCCGTGTGGTCATGGGCTTTCCGATGGACACGCAGTTCGCCAGCGAACTGCGCTCCATGAGCAACCTGGACGTGTCGTTTCTCAGTGTGCAGGCTGATCAGGCCGGCCCGCTGTTCAGCAGCCAGCCCGAGGCCTGGCAGGCCGGCGTCGTCAATCTGCTGCGTGAGGCGCCGCTCAACCCCGAGCCGCAGATCACCCGGTTTTACGGCGAACGCGTGCTCAGCCAGGTGCTGGCGCTGGCCAACACGGGCGACGGCGGCGAGGTGCGCGTGCTGCTGCAAACCCCGCTGGACCAGGCGCTGGAATCCTTTGAACCGCTCGACCGACAGTTCATTGGTATCGCCCTGGCGGTGCTGCTGGTGTCGCTGGCCGGGGCGTTGTTCCTCGCGCGACGGGTTTCGCGCCCGCTCAGTGCCTTGGTGGATGCCGCCGCGCGTATCGGGGCCGGTGATTACGGCACGCCGGTGCGGGTGCGCAGCCAGGATGAGTTCGGCCTGCTGGCCCGCGCGTTCAACGCCATGCAAAGCGGCATTGCCATGCGTGAGCGGCAATTGGCCCACAACGCGCTGCATGATCCGCTCACCGGCTTGCCCAATCGCGCGCTGGCGATGGAGCGCCTGGGCAGTGCGATCAGCGCGCGACGGCCGGTGGTGTTGCTGTACCTGGGGATCGAAAACTACCGGGTGATCAATGAGGGCTTCGGGCCGGAGGGCGTCGAGGACATGCTGCGTGAAGCCAGCCGCTGCCTGTCCATGAGCCTGCTGACCAGCGACACGGCGGCGCGCATCGCCGGCAGCGAGTTTCTGTTGCTGCTGGAAAACACCCAGGTCGACCGCGCCGTGGCCCGCGCCGACCGCCTGCATGCGTTGCTCACCGAGCCCCGGCGCATCGGCGAAGATGAGGTGCGCCATGAAGTGAGCATCGGCATCGCGGCCTACCCCGCCGATGGTCAGCAGGTGGAAGAGTTGATCAGCCGCGCCGCCATCGCCCGGCATGATGCGGCGAGCCTGCCCGGCCACCTGCAGATCTACCAGCAGGACCGCGACCTGGCCCACCAGCGGCAGATCACGCTGATCCGCGACTTGCGCCGCGCCGCTGCCGAAGGCCAATTGCTGCTCTGCTACCAGCCCAAGCTGGACCTCAGGCTCGGCCATGTGTGCCAGGCCGAAGCCTTGTTGCGCTGGCAGCATCCGACCCTGGGTCTGGTGTCGCCGGCCGAATTCATTCCCCTGGCCGAGCGCACCGGCAGCATGGGCTTGCTCACTGCGTGGGTCATCGAAGAGGCCATCCGCCAGATCGCCGACTGGGCCCAGCGTGGCCTGCTGATCCAACTGTCGGTGAACATTTCCGTGGATGACCTGGCCGACGATGACCTGGCCCTGCGTGTCACCGGCCTGCTGGCGCACTACGGCGTGCCGGCCCGGCAACTGATCTTCGAAATCACCGAAAGCGCGATCATGCATAACCCGCAGCAGGCCCTCCGCGTGCTGGAGCAACTGCGCGATTGCGGCATCAGCCTGTCGGTGGATGACTTCGGCACCGGTTATTCGTCGCTCGCACAACTGCAGCGCTTGCCAGTACAGGAGTTGAAGATCGACCAGTCCTTCGTGCGCAACCTCGACAGCGCCACCGGCGACGGCGTGATCGTGCGCTCGACCATCGAAATGAGCCACAACCTGGGGCTGCGGGTAGTGGCCGAAGGGGTGGAGTTCGAACCCAGCCTCAGGTTGCTCAAACTGTGGCGCTGCGACACAGCCCAGGGCTACCTGATCAGCCGGCCGTTGGAGGCGAAGGCGTTCGAGCAATGGATGGGCCAGCAACGCGTTCCGGTATAACGCCTATAGTTTCTGCGCGGGCAGGCGATAACCTCAATGAGCTTGACCGATTGCATCGTTTTTTTACCGACCAGCGGTCAAGCGTGTGACGTTGTTCAGTGGTGGCACTTTGCCTTATTTACGGCATCATAGCTGCCATTGCTTTCAATTTCTGCCAAGGCTGGCCGCTTTTTCCCCTCATTCGCGGATCTCCCATGGGTCGAGTTGTTCAGCTGTTTTCTTGCGCGGTGCTGCTACTGGCGGCAGGCCCCCTCACGGCGGCCACGCTCGAGGTGCTCATGCATCAGGCTGATGGCAGCCCGGTGGCGGACGCGGTCGTCACCCTGCAAGGCCCGGCCCACGCGCCGACGGGACCGCTCAAGGCTGATATGGACCAGCGCGGCCAGCGTTTCGCGCCCCATGTGCTGGTCGTGCACACGGGCACCCAGGTGCGCTTTCCCAACAGCGACAACATCCGCCATCAGGTGTATTCCTTCTCTGCCGCCAAGCGCTTCGAGCTGCGCCTGTATGAAGGCACGCCGAGCGAACCGCTGCTGTTCGACAAGGCCGGCGTGGTAGTGCTGGGCTGCAATATCCATGACTGGATGCTCGGTTACATTTATGTCACCGACGATCCGGTGTTCGGCGCCAGCGACGCCCAGGGCCGCGTGCGTCTAGAGCAACTGCCGCCCGGCGACTACCACGCCACCCTGTGGCACCCGCAACTCAAAGCCATGCAGCCGCTGGACGGCGGCATCCTGCACGTTCCCGTCACGGGCCTGAGCCACAGCGTGGTGCTGGCCCTGGAGCCGGTGTCCGCCGATCTGCCGCCCACGCCATCGGCGTTCGGCGATGCCTTCAATCGAGCCGCCCATGAAACTGCGCAGTAGCTTTCAGGCGCGGGTCGCCTCGGTATTGATCCTGCTGTCGCTGGTGGTGATCGGTGCGCTGTATTTCAGTGTGAAAGTCGCCACTAGCTCAGCCGTGCGCGGCCAGGCCCTGACCCAGCTGGAGGTGGGCTCGCGGGTGTTCGAACGCCTGCTTGATGCACGCAGCCGACGCCTGGCCGACGCTGTGCAACTGCTGTCCACCGATTTCGGTTTTCGCGATGCGGTGGCCAGTGGCGATTCGGCAACGATGCGCTCGGTGCTGCTCAACCACGGCAAGCGCATCAATGCCAACGACATGATCTTGCTGGGCATGGACGGCAAAGTGCTGTCCAGCACCCTGAGCGAAGTGCCTGAAGGCTCGATCTTCCGCTACGACCAGGCGCTGCGCGAAGCCAGAAGCAAGCATCAGGCCACGCTGATCGTGCCGCTGCAGGGCAGGCCGCACCTGCTGGTGGAAGCGTCGGTGCTGGCACCGTTGCCGATTGCGCGGGTGGTGATGGGCTTCAGCATGGACGGCACGTTTGCCGACGAGTTGCACTCGTTGAGCAACCTGCAGGTGTCGTTCCTGGCGATCGATAAAGGCGTGCCCGGCGAGTTGGTGAGCACTCAGCCGCAGGCGCTGCGCGACAGCATTCTGGACCTGATGGAAGGCGATTCCAGCCGCCGGGGCGTGTCGACCACCGATCATCTGGAACACAGCTTTCTCAACCAGTCGCTGGTGCTGGCCAGCGACGACGACGGCAAAGTGCTGGCGCTGTTGCAAAGTCCGCTGGATGCAGCGATGCAGGCATTCGTGCCGCTCGATGAAAAGATCCTCGGCATTGCGCTGGTGGCGCTGTTGGCCTCGTTGATTGGCGCATTGCTGCTGGCGCGCACGGTGTCACGGCCCGTGCAGGCGCTGGCGTCGGCGGCCGAGCGCATCGGGCAGGGCCACTACCTCACGCCGGTGACCCTCACCCGCAGCGACGAATTGGGTTTGCTGGCCGGCGCGCTCAATGCCATGCAAAAAGGCATTGCCGAGCGCGAGCAGCAGTTGGCGCACAACGCGCTGCATGACCGCCTCACCGGCCTGCCTAACCGCGCGCTGGCGATGGAGCGTCTGGGCAGCGCGATTGCCCTGCAGCGGCCGATTGCGCTGATTCACCTGGGCATCGATAACCTGCGTGCCGCCAGCGAAGCTGCCGGGCCGGGCGCCGTGGACCAACTGCTGCCCACCGTCGGTCGTCGCCTGCAAGCGGTAATGCGCCCCGGCGACACGCTGGCGCACCTGATCGCCGACGAGTTCTTGCTGTTGCTCGAAGGCGCCGGCAGCGACGAGGCGGTGGGCATGGCCGACAAACTCCAACAATTGCTGCTGCGCCCCCACAGCATCAACGGCCATGATCTGGCGCTGGATTGCCGCCTGGGCATCGCGACCTACCCGGCCGATGGCGAAACCGCGCACACCTTGCTCGAACGCGCCGCGATTGCCATGACGGACGCGGCGAAAATCCCCGGGCGCCTGCAGGTTTACGAGCAGGGCAGTGACCTTGCCCATCGCCGCCAGATCACCCTCATTCGCGACCTGCGCCACGCGCCCGGCCAGGGTCAATTGCTGTTGCACTATCAGCCCAAACTGGACATTCGCCAGGGCCACGTGCGCCAGGCCGAAGCCTTGCTGCGCTGGCAACATCCGCAGTTCGGCATGATTTCGCCGGCGGAATTCATCCCGCTGGCCGAGCGCTCCGGCAGCATTCGCTTGCTGACCCAGTGGGTGATCGAGGAGGGCATCCGCCAGCTTTGCGAATGGAACCGGCGCGGCCTTTACCTGCAACTGTCGCTGAACATTTCGGCGGAAGACCTGCAGGGCGACGAGCTGGCCCATCGCGTATCGGCGCTGCTGCGACGCTATGCCTTGCCGGCCGAACAGTTGGTGTTCGAGATCACCGAAAGCGCGGTGATGCGCGAGCCGGAAAAAGCCCTGAAAGTTTTGCACCTGCTGCGCGACTGCGGCATCAGCCTGTCGGTGGATGACTTCGGCACCGGCTATTCATCGTTGGCCCACCTCAAGCGTCTGCCGGTGCAGGAGTTGAAGATCGATCAGTCGTTCGTGCGCAACCTCGATGAAACCAGCGAGGACGCGGTGATCGTGCGTTCCACCATCGAGATGAGCCACAACCTGGGCCTCAAGGTGGTCGCCGAGGGCGTCGAGTACGCCCACAGCCTGCGCCTGCTGGAGCGCTGGCAGTGCGACACGGCCCAGGGTTACCTGATCAGCCGGCCCTTGAGCGCCGATGCATTCGAAGCCTGGGTGGCGCTGCCGCTCAGTGCACAAACTTCCCTGGTTCATTGAGTAGCCTGACGTGCGTTTTTTCCTGATCGGCTGCCTGGCCGCCCTGACTGTGCAAACCGCGCTCGCCGATAACGGCCGTCTGATCGCCACCGGCGGTGCCAGCAGCCTCGAGGGCGCGGCCGGCGGTGGCATCACGCCGTGGGCGGTACTCGCCGGTTACGGCGAACAGCACGAATGGGGCGCCACGGCGTTCGCCACCACGGTCAACCTGCCGGATTATCGGCTGGACGTGGCAGGGTTGGCGTTGGCCTATGACAACCGCGTCGAGCTGTCTTTTGCCCGGCAACGCTTTGACCTCGGCACCCTGGTGCACCGGCTCAACCTGCCGGATGACCACCTTGGCCAGGATGTGCTGGGGATGAAGGTGCGTTTGTTCGGCGACGTGATTTACGACCGTCTGCCCCAGGTGTCCCTGGGCCTGGAATACAAACACCAGAGCAACTTCGATATCCCCCGCCTGGTCGGCGCCAGGCGCGACAGCGATGTGGAAGGCTACCTCGCCGCCAGCCGTTTGTTCATGGGCGCGGCGTTTGGTTACAACGTGCTGGTCAACGGCAACCTGCGCTACAGCCGCGCCAATGAAACCGGCCTGCTCGGTTTTGGCGGCGACCGCCGTGACCGTCGCAGCCTGCTCAAGGAGGGCTCGGTGGCCGTGTTGTTCAACCCGCGCTGGGCGGTCGGCGTGGAATACCGGGAAAAACCGGACAACCTGTCGTTTGCCGGCGAAAGCGATTGGGCGGATGTATTCGTGGGCTACTTTCCCAACAAGCACGTATCGGTGGTGCTGGCCTACGCGCGCCTCGGCGAAATCGCCACGCTGGCTGACCAGAACGGCACCTACCTGTCGGTGCAAGGGAGTTTCTGATGCGCTTTCTATTGGTTGTACTGGCCGTGCTGCTCAGCGCCTGTGCCCAGCAACCGCCCAGGGATGACAGCCTGTACCGCGACCTGGGCGCCATGCCCGGCATTACCCGCATTGTGGAAGGCATGCTGCTCAACGTGGCCCGTGATCCGCGCATCGTCGAACACTTTCGGCACGTGGATATCCAGCGCCTGCGCAACAAGCTGATCGAGAAATTCTGCGTGGAAGCGGGCGGACCGTGCACCTACACCGGGGACAGCATGGCCGAGACTCACAAGGGCCAGAACGTGACCCGCAGTGACTTCAACGCGCTGGTGGAGGATCTGATTGCTTCGATGGATAAGGAAGGCATCGCCGTACCGGTGCAGAACCGCCTGATTGCGCGGTTGGCGGCGTTGCGTGGTGAGGTGATCGAGCGCTAGCCTGCGCTGTCGCACCGCTAACTGGAGACACTGTGGCGAGCGGGCCTGTTGTGGCGAGCGGGCTTGCCCCGCGTTGGGGTGCGAAGCGCCCCCAATCCAGCAAAATGCGGTGTACCTGATACGGCTCAGCGCCTGGTTTTGGGGCTGCTGCGCAGCCCGACGCAGGACAAGCCTGCTCGCCACAGGGAATCTGCGCTTAACTGAACGGCATGTGTTTATGCCCATGAAAAAGGCGGCTACCTGTTGAGGGTAGCCGCCTTTTTGTTACCGCCCGTACCGCTTAATCAGGCAGTTTGAACGCCATTACGTAGTCACCCTGCTTGGTGCCCAGGGAGCCGTGACCGCCGGCCATGACGAGCACGTATTGCTTGCCGTCCTTGCCGGTGTAGGTCATCGGTGTGGTCTGCGCGCCGGCTGGCAGGCGGCCTTCCCACAGTTGCTTGCCGTTTTTCACGTCATAGGCACGCAGGTACTGGTCGAGGGTGCCGCTGAGGAACGCGACGCCGCCGGCGGTGGTGAAGGTCCCGCCCAGGCTCGGTACGCCCATGGTCAGCGGGATCGGAACCGGCGAGCTGTCACGCACGGTGCCGTTCTTGTGCATCCACAGGGTCTGGTGGTTGGTCAGGTCGACCGCTGCCACATAACCCCACGCCGGTGCCTGGCACGGCAGGCCCAGAGGCGATAGCAGCGCTTCGAGGATCACGCCGTACGGCGCGCCTTTGTTGGGCTGCACGCCTTCGGTTTCGCTGACGCGCGGGCCTTGCTTGGCGATCTCGGCGGCCGGGATCAGCTTGGATTTGAACGCCATGTAGCTCGGGTTCACAAACGCAATCTGACGCACCGGGTCGACCGAAATGCCGCCCCAGTCGAACACGCCGAAGTTACCCGGGTACACGATCGAGCCCTGCAGCGAAGGCGGGGTGAACGGACCGTCGTAGCGCATGGATTTGAAATCGATGCGGCACAGCATCTGGTCGAACGGGGTCACACCCCACATGTCGCGCTCTTTAAGCGGCGGCGGCATGAAGTTCAGCTCGGATTTAGGCTGGGTAGGGGAGGTGCGATCACCCGCCACTGCGCCTTGCGGTACGGCCACTTCGTGGATCGGCACTACCGGCTGGCCGGTTGCGCGGTCCAGCACGTAGATGCTGCCTTGCTTGGTCGACGCCATCACGGCCTGCTTGACGCCGGCTTCGGTCTTGATGTCGATCAGCGACGGCTGGCCGCCCACGTCCATGTCCCACAGGTCATGGTGAGTGAACTGGAAGCTCCACTTCACATGGCCACTGTCAATGTCCAGGGCGGTGAGGCCGGCAGCGTATTTCTCGGATTCGTCGGTACGGTCGCCGCCGTACTGGTCGGGCATCTGGTTGCCCATCGGCAGGTACAGCATGCCGAGTTTTTCATCCACGGCGAACATGGACCACATGTTCGGCGAGTTGCGCGTGTAGGTCTGGCCCTCGGCCAACGGGGTGGTGTCGTCCGGGTTGCCGCTGTCCCAGTTCCACACCAGCTTGCCGGTGTGCACGTCGAACGCGCGGATCACGCCGCTTGGCTCGTCGGTCGACACGTTGTCGGTGACGTGGCCGCCGATCACCACCAGGTTTTTGGTCACCGCTGGTGGCGACGTGGAGTAGTAACCGCCCGGAGCGAAGCTGCCGATATTGGCGCGCAGGTCGATCTGGCCTTTGTCGCCGAAGTCTTCACACATCTTGCCGGTGTCGGCATTCAGGGCGATCAGACGGGTGTCGGCGGTCGGTACGAAAATGCGCTTGGGGCAGGCAGTCGGCGCGGCGGCCGGGCTGGCGCTGCCGGTGGGGCTTTGCTCGGAAGCGTAGGCGGCGTCATCGTGATACGACACACCACGGCAGGTCATGTGCGCCCAACCCTTGAAGTTCTCGGCGCCCTGGCTGCTGATCTTCGGATCGAAACGCCAGATTTCCTTGCCGGTGTCCGGGTCCAGCGCAATCACCTGGCTGTGCGGGGTGCACACGTAGAGCATGCCGTTGACCTTGAGCGGGGTGTTTTCCGCGGTGGTCTCGCCCGGGTCGCCGGCGCCCGGGATGTCGCCGGTGCGGAAGGTCCACGCCGGAACCAGCTTGTGCGCGTTGGCCGGGGTGATCTGCGCCAATGGCGAGTAGCGATCACCGAACGCCGAACGGCCGTAGGAGTTCCAGTCACCATCGGCCTGGGCGGGCGCGGCGTTGGCCATGCCTGGCACCGCGTCGCGGTCGAGCTGACCCTTCTTGACCATTTCACCTGGGGTGGTGAACTGGCTGGCCAGTGCGGCGGCACCCGCCAGCACCACGGCCACGCTCAGTGCGCCGGTGCCCAGCGGCGCCGGTTGACCGCGCAGCAACGGACGGCGAAACCACGGCAGCAGCATGACCAGGCCCAGGGCGAACAGCAGCGCCAGGCGCGGCACCAACTGCCACCAGTCCAGGCCGACTTCCCACAGGGCCCACACGGTGCTGGCGAACAGCACCAGTGCGTAAAGGCCCAGCGCCGCGCGGCGGGTGGCCAGCAGCAGGACGCCGGTCAGGGTGAGGCCGATACCGGCCAGCAGGTAGTACAGCGATCCGCCGAGCATGCTCAGCTTGACGCCGCCGGCCAGCAAGGCCAGGCCCATGATCAGCAGCAAGACGCCAAGCAGCCTGGGCAGCAGGCGGCTTGGGCTCGAAGCCCCATCAGTGCTCATAGTGTGTTTCTCCGTCACGTTGGAATAGTTATGTAACCCCGCGCTTCACTGTAGATGACGATTCGACGCGGGCTTGGTTCAGGGTTTTTTTGCTATTTCTGGGGAACGCGAGGCTTATCCACAGGCGGGCGATAGGTTCCCCGGACGCAGGCTGGTTTAAGACAGCGCTGTCTTTATAGTGGGGAACTGTCGGCGAATGTGGACGAACGGGAGGTGAAGCGTTTCAGATTGTTGCGAAGGATAATGCGGTGGGCCGTTTTGAGAAAGCGTAAATCGCAAGATGCATCATTTCAGATTCGGTAACAGTGACTGAATGTCGCGGCGAAAGTTGAAGGGATAAACAGGCTCATGTGGGAGCACGCCGACGATCAATGTGGGAGTCCAAACTCCTGTGGCGAGCAGGCTTGCCCTGCGTTGGGCTGCGCAGCAGACCCAAGAGTAGTTTCAGGTGTACCGCGTTTTATTTGATTGGAGGCGCTTCGCACCCCAGCGCGGGGCAAGCGCGCTCGCCACAACAAGCCCGCTCGCTACAGAGCCCCCTTCCACAGGGGCATTGCGGTGCGGGGGTTAGAAGGTGGTGCGCACGCCAACCTGCACGCTACGCCCCGGCGCCGGGGCGATGTCGCGCAGGATCGAGCTGGCGTAGCGCACCGTCTGGTTGGTCAGGTTTTCACCGTTCACGAATGCCAGCCATTGGCTGCCCCCCATGTTGAAGTGATAACCGGCGCTGGCGCCCAGGGTGGTGTAGCCGTCGGTGCCGCTTTCGTTGTCCGGCACGCGGCCCTGGCCAGCGGCATGTTCCACGTCGATGCGTGCCTGCCAGCGGTCCAGCTCCCACAGCAGGCCGCTGCTCATGCGCAATGGCGCAATGCGCGGCAGGGCTTCGCCGGTGTCGAGGTTGGTGGCTCGGGTGTAATCGCCCGACAGTTCCAAAGCGAACTTGCCGTAGGCACTTTCGCCGAGTTTCCAGTGATCCTGGGCTTCGAAGCCGGCGAAACGGGCCCGCACGCCGGAATAGGTGTACTCGGGGATGCCACTCGGGTCGGCGTCGCCTTCGTCATTCAAGGTGCGACCGGTGCCCAGCAGACCGATGTAATTGGAGAAGTGGCTGTAGAACACACCGAAGCTGCCTTTGTGGGTGCCATTGTCGAAACGCAGCGCCAGGTCGCTGGACACCGCTTTTTCTTTCTTCAGGTTGGCGTCGCCCTGTTCATAGGTGCCGGTGGCGACGTGGGCGCCGTTGGCATACAGCTCGTAAAAGGTCGGCGCGCGCTCGGTGTAACCCAGGGTGGCAGCCACGGACCAGATCGGTGTCAGCGTGTACACCGCGCCCGACGACAGGCTGCCGGCGGTGAAATCGTTGCTGTTGTCGGCGGCGGCAAAGCGGGCGTTGCCCTTGGCATCCGGGTCGACGCGGGTGTGTTCCAGGCGCCCGCCGAGGCTGAGTTTCAGGCGCTCGGTGGCTTGCATTTCTTCAAGAATAAACAGCGCGGCGGCATTGGTGTCGGTCTGTGGCACGAAGGCTTCTTCACCCAGGGCGGAGAACTCGTTGCGCGTTACCTGGGCGCCGACCACACCGTCGAGCGGGCCGATGGGCTGGTGGCGCGCTTCAACGCGGGCTTCGTAGCCCTTGTTCTTGAAGATTGTGCCGGTCTCGCCGCCCTCGATTTCGCGGTGTTCATAGTCGGTGTAACCCGCGTCGAGTTTTACCGAGGTAAACGGGCCTTGCAGGTTGCGGATCTCGGAGGCGAAGGCGTAGTGGTCCTGCTTCATGCGGATACGCACCGCCTGTTCGGCCGGCGAGCCGTAGTTGGCGTCGTAGGTGCTGTAGGACAGCCCGGCATAACCGTCGTCCCAGGTGTAGGAACCGCCCACGGCACCGCCGTCCTGGCGTCCGTCGCTGTTGCCCAGTCGCCCGTCTTTGCCAGGGCCGTCCTCGCTGACCGGCGCATGGCGGCTGCGTGCGAAACCGGGGATTTTCAGGTCGTCGAATTCCCGCGCGTTGGCGTCCAGGTGCAGGGCGAAGGCGCCATTGCCGGCTTCCAGTTTGCCTGCGCTGCTGCGGGTGGTGTCGGCGCCGCCGTAGCGCAACTCGCCGGCTCCATGGATGCCTTCGATGGCTTCGGTGGGGATGCGATTGTCAAAGGTGTTGACCACGCCGCCGATGGCGCTGCCGCCATACAACAGCGCTGCCGGGCCGCGCACGATCTCGACGCGCTCAACGTTGACCGGGTCCAGCGGCACCGCGTGGTCGTAGGACAGCGATGAGGCATCCAGCGCTCCCACGCCGTTGCGCAGGATGCGAATGCGGTCGCCGTCCTGGCCGCGAATGATCGGTCGACTGGCGCCCGGGCCGAAGTACGAAGACGACACGCCCGGCTGCTTGTTCAGGGTTTCGCCAAGGCTGCCTTTTTGTTGCAGGGTCAGGTCGTCGCCTTCGAGCACGGTGGTGGGCGAGGCGAGCTGCTGGCTGCCCAACGGGTTGCCGGTGATGACCTGGGGTTGCAGCTCAAGGGCGTGGGCTTCGGAGCAGATCAACAGGGCGGCAGCGAGTGGAGTCAGGCGCCACAAAGAGCAAAGAGACATCGTACATTCCTTGGTAAAACGTTTGATATTTGTAGTTACAATATAACATCTCTTTTTTCGCCGAGAAGGGGAACTTTTTACCTGGATCGGCGCGGTGGTAAGGTGTGCCCCCTTCGTGATCATTTCCTTGATAGGCCCTGCATGACCGCAACACACAACGACCCTCTCCACGGCGTGACCCTGCAACACGTCCTCACCACTCTGGTGGAACACTACGAATGGTCGGGGCTTGCCGAACGCATCGATGTGCGCTGTTTCAAGAGCGACCCGAGCATCAAGTCGAGCCTGACGTTCCTGCGTAAAACGCCATGGGCGCGGGAGAAAGTCGAAGGGTTGTACGTCAAGTTGATGCGTACCAAACGTCCGCTGGACTGAGCCGATGAAGCGTTTCATTGCGGCGGCGGCGCTGGCCGGCTGGGTGGGATTGGCGATTCAGCAGTACCTGATTTTCCAGTCACGCTGGGAGACGGGCGCCAGCCTGCTGGGTGGGCTGGTGAATTTTTTCAGTTTCTTCACGGTGCTGACCAACACCCTGGCGGCGGTGGTGCTCAGCTATGCGCTGGTGCCACGGGAGGGTGCCGCCAAACGGTTTTTCCTGGCGCCCGGGGTCAGCAGTGCAATCGCCGTGAGCATCGTCTTCGTCAGCCTGACCTATAACCTGCTGCTGCGGCATTTATGGAGCCCGCAAGGCTTCCAGTTCATTGCCGATGAACTGCTGCACGATGTGATGCCGCTGCTGTTCTTCATTTACTGGTGGCGCTGCGTACCCAAGGGCGTTTTGGGTTTCAGGCACATTGCGGGGTGGGTGATCTACCCGCTGGTGTACTTCGGCTATGCGATGCTGCGCGGGGATTTGCTGGGGCAGTATCAGTACCCGTTCATCGACGTGGGCACGTTGGGTTATCCACAGGTGTTTGTGAATGCCGGGGGCATTCTGCTGGGGTTCGTGCTGATCGCGTTGGCGCTGGTGGGGTTGGACAAATATTCAAAGGCTCGTGCGAACTGATGCGGGCCTGTTGTGGCGAGCGGGCTTGCCCCGCGTTGGGGTGCGAAGCGGCCCCAGTCCAGCAAAACGCGGGGTACCTGATACGGCTCAGTGCCTGGTTTTGGGGCTGCTGCGCAGCCCAACGCAGGGCAAGCCTGCTCGCCACGGAGTTACAGCGTCGAGTCTTTCACAGGGTCTGGCTCAGGCTTCGTCGCTGCCTTGCGCGCGCCAGTAGCCGGCGGCCTTGAGGAATTCTTCGTTGACCAAGTGGGTGTCCAGCAGTACGCGTCGCACTTGTCGCGACAGCTTGGTTTCGGTGGCGACAAAGCTGTACAGCGAACCGCCGGGCAGGGTCAGGTTCTGCACAGTGTCGAGCAGGTCATCCTGGCCGCGCACTACCCAGATCACCTGCACATCGGCCGCACTTCGCAGGGCCTGTTTCTCCGCCGTGTTCTCGATTTCAATCACCGCCAGCGCCTGGCGCCCGGCCGGCAGTTCTTCAAGACGTCGGCCAATGGCCGGCAGCGCGGTTTCGTCACCGATCAGCAGGTAGCTGTCGAAGATATCCGGCACGATCATCGAACCCCGTGGCCCGCCGATGTGCAGGTGCTGGCCGACCTTGACCTGCTCGGCCCAAGTGGACGCGGGGCCGTCTCCGTGCAGCACGAAGTCGATATCCAATTCACCCGCATCCAGGTCAAAGCGCCGTGGCGTGTAGTCGCGCATGGCCGGTTGTGGGCCATCGCCTTTGATATTGAACGTGGGGCTTTCAAGGGCTGCTTGCTCGGCGGCGTTCTGCGGGAACAGCAACTTGATGTGGTCGTCGCTGCCCAGGCTCACGAAACCGGCCAGCTCCGGCCCGCCCAAAGTGACGCGGCGCATGCGCGGGGTGATGTCGACCACGCGCAGCACCTCGAGGCGACGACGTTTGATTTCATGGGTCACGCGATGAATGGCTTGGTTATTCATTGGTCCTTCCCGTCAGCAATGGCTTGCGCGGTGCGGTTGAGCAGCGCCGCGACACGTTCGATTTCTTCCGGGCTCCAGCGCCCGTGGTGCGAATGCAGGGCATGGCGCACGTTGTGCACCGCCTCATGGATCTGCGGCGGGCGGTCCTGGCCGCGCAGCGAGCGCTTGCTCACATCGATGCGCATGCGCACGCCGTCCAGGGCGACCGCTTGTTCGCCAAGGAAGAGACGACCGGCGTCGGTGATTGTGTAGCGTTTTTTGCCGCCGTCGGCGTCGCCGCTGATCAATTCGCTTTCTTCGAGAAAGGTCAGGGTCGGGTAGATCACGCCAGGGCTGGGGCTGTAGGCGCCGTCGAACAGGCCCTCGATGCGGCGGATCAGGTCGTAGCCATGGCATGGCTGCTCGGCGATCAGCGCCGGTAGCAGCAATTTCAGGTCACCCGGTGCAAACACCCGTGGGCCTCGGCCCCCGCGTTCGCGGCCTGGGCGTCTCTCAAAGCCGTCGGGGCTGTCGTGATGAGGATGATGATGCGCTTTCATGTCTCTGCTCTCCGTCATGGTTAGATACAACTTAAGATATATCTTAAGGCAATAGCAAGCGGTGCTGACGGACGGTCACGTTGCCCCGCAGGCCACGTTCATATCTGGATACGCGTTGTTTAGTTCATGTAAGTGCAACTTGTAATACCGTTCTTACAGTCGCAGTTGTGCGCTAATAGTGCTCGATAACTCCAAGTAGTCCATTTCTTACAGTCAAATTATAAGTTTTGGCAAAGTGCCAGTTTTTTCCCATAAGTTGTATTGACGTTCGACTAATCGAGTAAGCGAAACACCCTGCTTACTTCCCACGGCTAACTCAGGATACTTCTCCGGCGCTGATCGAGCGCCCTGTTGTCAATGCAACTTGTTGGAAAAACACGGAAGCGTTTCCGTGTCACTGGCCCTTAACACCCGCTGATGTTTCAGGGGCGATGAGGGCCGGGCTCTCTTACTGGCATTTTTATTAGATGGATATGGGCAATATGAAAACCAAAATGAAAACCGCGCTGTTGGCTATCGCTGTGTTGGCAGGTTCGGCGTCTGTTCAGGCGGCGGATGGAACAGTGACGTTCACCGGTTCAGTGCATTCGGGCGCTTGCTCCATCAAGCCTGAGTCCGTCGATCAAACCGTTCCACTGGGCGCCATTGCCAAGCATCAGTTGCAGTCCGGAGGCCAATCCAACCCTCGGCCGGTGCTGATCAAACTCGAAGGCTGCGATTTGTCCGGCCTCACCGACAACACCGTGACCACCACCTTCACCGCAGCGCCGTCGACTGTCGTGCCGGGTGCGATCGGCACCGTCGGCAGCGCCGGTGGCGTGGGCATCATGATGAGTCACGGCGGCAGCCTGGTTGAACTGGGCAAGCCGACCGCGCCGCAGATCATCAGCACCGGCGACAACACCCTGGAATTCGGTGCCTACGTGAAGGGCGCCGCCACCGACCCGATCATTCCAGGTGATTTCAGCGCGGTCACCAACTTCACCCTGGCTTACCAGTAAGTCCTTTCCCCCGTCGCACCGGGTGCGGCGGGGGGAATCTGGCGGGAGATAACGGTGAAAACATTCATAAGTCTCGCTGTCGCCTGTTCCCTGATGAGCTTCACCAGCCTTGGCCTCGCGTCATCCCAGGGCGAAGGGCTCGTCACGTTGGGAGGGCAGGTGATGGACTCGGCCTGCGGGCTGGAACTGGCCAGTCGTGACCAAACCATCGAAATGCCGCCCGAGCCTGTCGGCCGCCTGTTGCGCAATACGCAGGGGGAGGCTCACCCCTTCGAGCTGCGCCTGGTCAATTGCTCGTTGAGCCGTCCCGATCCATTCCGCCCTGGCGCGAGCCTGCCGGATTGGGAGCACCTGCGCGTGATGTTCGACGGTGCCAGCGACATGGGTGGGCGTGCCTTTGCGCTGTTTGGCGAATCCCAGGGCGTTGCGCTGGATATCACCGATGCGGACGGTCACGGCAGCGTTCCAGGTGAACCGCTGCCGCGCAAACCGTTGGTTGAGGGTGACATGACCCTGCACTTCACGCTTCGTCTGGTGGGTAACGGACGCCCGATGGTTGTCGGGCCTCATCGTGCCGCTGTGCGGTTCAAGTTGGAATACTTTTGAAGATTGATGGGTTGCTTGAATGTGGAATACGTCGAAGGTCAGAAATACGCTTCGCCCCAGTCTCTTTGGCGGGTTGATGACACTGGCAGGAACAGCGCTTGGGGCAGGAGACATCGAGTTCAATACCGATGTTCTTGATCTGAGTGATCGCACCAATATCGATTTGTCTCGGTTCGCGCGCAGCGGGTTTATCCTGCCGGGCACCTACTCGATGGTCGTGCAGTTGAATGGCCAGGCTATTCCTGAGCAATCGGTGGCGTTTTACGCCCCTGACGATGATCCGAAGGGGAGCCAGGCCTGTTTATCCGCAAGCCTTGTCGAGCAGTTGGGTATCAAAGCGGCCGCAGCGGCCAAGTTCACCTGGTGGAGAGACGGCGAGTGCCTGGACACGCAAAGCCTGCCCGGCATGGAAGTCACTGGCGACCTGGCCACCTCCACGCTGACGATCAGTTTGCCCCACGCCTACCTTGAGTACAGCGCCATCAACTGGGACCCGCCCGCGCGTTGGGACGAAGGCGTGCCAGGGCTGCTGGTCGACTACAACCTGACGGCGCAGTCCAACTACCGAAGAAACGACGGCACCCGCAACAACCTCAGTGGCAACGGCACGGTGGGCGCCAATGCCGGCGCCTGGCGCGTGCGCGCCGATTGGCAGGGGCGGGTCGAGCGCGCCAGCGAAGGCGCCTACGGCAATCAGAAGCTCGAATGGAGCCGCTACTACGCGTACCGCGCCATTCCTGCACTAAAGGCGCGCCTGGTAGTGGGCGAGGACTACCTGTATTCGGACCTGTTCGACAGCTTCCGCTTTACCGGTGCCTCGCTCAATTCCGATCAGAGTCAGTTGCCGCCCAACCTGCGCGGTTACGCCCCCGAAGTGGTGGGCGTGGCCAAGACCAATGCCAAGGTCATCATCAGCCAGAAGGGCCGCGTGCTCTATGAAACCCTGGTGGCCGCCGGCCCGTTTCGTATCCAGGATCTGCACGACGCGGTGACGGGCTCGCTGGATGTGCGGGTCGAAGAACAGGACGGTTCGGTGCACAGCTTCAAGGTGGATACCGCCGGCGTGCCTTACCTGACGCGACCTGGGCAGGTGCGTTACAAGCTGGCGGCCGGGCGACCGTCCAACCTGCAGTACGGCGGCGACGGCAACATGTTCGGCACCGGGGAATTCTCCTGGGGTGTCAGCAACGGTTGGTCGTTGTTTGGCGGCGGCATGACGGACAACAACTATCGCGCCCTGTCCGTCGGGGCCGGTCGCGATCTGCTGGCCTTCGGCGCCGTGTCGGTCGACGTCACCCAGTCCCACGCCCAACTCTGGGGCGATACCCTCACGGGCAAATCCTACCGCCTGCAATACTCCAAGAACTTTGAGGAGTACGACAGCCAGGTGACGTTCGCCGGTTACCGCTTCTCCGAGAAGAACTTCCTGAGCATGAGCGAGTACCTGGACGCCCGCCATTACGGGTTGAACGGCGAGCGGGCGGGCGGGCGCGGCATGCTCAACGAGCACGGCGAGTACGTCGAAAGCTGGAAGCCGATCGGCGGCAGCAAGGCGCTGTACACGGTCACGGTCAACAAACAGTTTCGTGACCTTGGCGCCACGGTCTATGCCAGCTACAACAAACAGACCTACTGGAACCGGCCGGACACCCAGCGCTGGAACCTGTCGCTGTCGCGCTACTTCAACGTGGGCAGCGTCAAGAACATGAGCCTGTCGCTGAACCTGTACCGCAGCCAGGAATACCAGCACCTGGACAACGGCATGGCACTCACGGTGAGCCTGCCGCTTGGGCGCACCGGCACCCTGGCGCTGGATGCCAATCGGGCCGGCGGCAACAACACCTTTTCATCGCGCTACAGCGACCGCATCGACGAGCGCAACAGCTACCAGTTGAGTGCCAGCAACCGTTCGGCCAGTGCGTACTTGAGTCACATGGGCGATCAGGCCGACATCGACCTCAGCGCCAGCACACAGGAAGGCGATTACCGCACCCTCAGCGTATCGGCTCGCGGCGGTGGCACGCTCACGGCCCAGGGCGGGGCGCTGCACCGTACCGGCAGCACCGGCGGCACGCGGTTGATGGTCGATACCGGTGGCGTGCCCGATGTACCGGTGCGCGGGTACGGCTCGCCGACACGCAGCAATGCGTTCGGCAAAGCGGTGATTTCCGACATCAGCAGCTACCAGCGCACGGCGGCGAGCGTCGACCTCGAACGCTTGCCGAGCAACGTCGAAGCCACGCAGTCGGTCACTCAATTGACGCTCACCGAAGGGGCTATCGGCTACCGATCCCTGGACGTGATCGCCGGCGCCAAGGCCATGGCCGTGCTGCGCCTGGCCGACGGCAGCGCACCGCCGTTCGGCGCCACGGTGAAAAACGTCAAGCAACAGGACACCGGCATCGTCAATGACGACGGCAACGTTTACCTCAGTGGCATCCAGGCCGGCGACGTGATGATCGTCAGTTGGGGCGGACGCGAGCGCTGCATCCTCACGCTGCCTGCCGTACTGCCCGCCGATGGTTTGACCGATGCCCTGCAACTCGGCTGCCGCCCGGTAGCCGCTGAACAATCCTCGCCCGAGCCAGCCGCGCTGCCCGGGAAGCCCCTCGACATGGAGAACACCGCCACATGATGCTCACTACGCGTTTCACCCTGCTGGTCCTGGCTTTACTGGCCCTGAGCGACAGCGCCTACGCCGCCGTTGGCCTGGACCGCACCCGCGTGATTTTCGACGGCGGCAAGGAAGCCACCAGCGTCAATATCACCAACAACAATACCCAGTTGCCGTACCTGGCCCAGGGCTGGATCGAAGATGAAAGCGGCAAAAAGATCACCTCGCCGCTGATCGTGCTGCCACCGGTGCAGCGCCTGGAGCCGGGCAAACAGAGCCAGGTGAAAGTGCAGGCGTTGCCGGCGGCCAAGTCGCTGCCGCAGGACCGCGAGACGGTTTACTACTTCAACCTGCGCGAGATTCCGCCACGCAGCGAAAAGGCCAACACCCTGCAGATCGCCTTGCAGACCCGGATCAAGCTGTTCTATCGCCCGCAGGCGATCACGCCCAGCCAGCAGGACTTTTCCAACCCCTGGCAGCAGAAGCTGACCCTGACCCGCGAAGGCGAGCACTACAAGGTCAACAATCCGACCCCGTACTACGTGACTCTGGTGGACGCGCGCAGCACCAAAGAGGGTAAAACCGTGGCCGGCTTCGAGCCGCTGATGGTGCCGCCCAAAGGTGCGCTGACCCTGGGGCCGACCATCCAGGCGCTGGGCAAGACGCCGTACCTGGCTTACGTGAATGACTACGGCGGCCGCCCCGTGCTGGCCTTCACCTGCACTGGCGACACGTGCACGGTCGACGTGCAAGCGTCAACGCCCACTCAGTAATGCCTGCTGCTGGAGAACGTCATGAAGTCGCAACGTATGAACGTGCTGGCAGGGCTGTTACTGGCCTTTGCGGGGGGCGCGCAGGCCGAGGATGTCGAAGGCATGAACGGGGTGTTGAACATTCTCGGGTCCATGCACGAGGCGCCATGCAGCCTTGAAATGAACTCGATCCACCAGACGGTCGACCTGGGTGCGGTGTCGACCAGCCAATTGCAGCGGCCCGGCGATCAAGCCAAAGCCAAGGCCTTTCAACTGCGCTTTCAGGATTGCCAGCGCACGGCGGGCAGCATTCGCAGTGAGCGCACCGGCAACCTGACCTGGAGTGCGTATCAACCGGTGGTGTCGGTGGCGTTTGTCGCGCCCGCCGATGCCGATGATCCGCGCCTGGTCAAGGTGCGGGGCATCAGTGGCATGGGGCTGCAGCTCACCGACGCCCTGGGCCGCGATGTGCACCTGGGGCAACGGGGCGAGCCGCTGCTGTTGCCCATGGGGTCAAGCACAATGACCTGGCACGTACGACCCACGCGCACCGCCGCGCCGTTGAGCAGCGGGGCCTTCAAGGCCGTGGTGGATTTCAGGCTCAATTATGAGTAAGGGCAGAACAATGGCTAAGTTAATCGGCGCTGGTGCCACGCTGGCGGGAGGCTGCCTGTTGTGGGCGCTCGGCCAGGGCGTGCAAGCCGACACCAACCTGATCATCCGCGCGACGATCATTGCGCCGCCGCCGTGCGTGATCAACGGCGGGGGCACGCTGGATGTGCCGTTTGGCAACGACCTGCAAACCTCCCGGGTGGACGGCGTCAATTACCGTCGCAACGTGCCGTACACCGTCACCTGCGACTCGCCGTTCAGCAACGCGCTGACGCTGGAACTCAAGGGCACCGGGGCGGCATTTGACAGCCGTGTGTTGTCGACGCGCAAGCCTGACCTGGGCGTCAAGCTGTTCGTCAATGGCGCGGACTGGCCGTTGAATACAAGGGTGAACTTCACCCATCCCAACTTCCCTGTGGTGCAGGCAGTGCCGGTCAAGCGCGCGGGCAGCCGCCTCACCGGCGGCGCATTCGACGCCGCCGGAACACTGGTGGTGGATTACCAATGAGAACGCAAAAAGAGAAACGATCAATGACAGGTTGGCCGCCGCGAGCCGTGCTCGCCCTGTGCACCCTCGGCCTGTGCAATGGCGCCTGGGCCAACCTGACGTTCAGCGGAACGCTCAACGAACCGCCGCCCTGCACCATCGACGCGGGCAACACCATCGAAGTCGATTTCGGCGATGTCGGCATCAAGCGCATCGACGGCGTGAAATATCGCCGAGGGCTCGGCTACACCATCAGTTGTGGCACCGACACGCTGCCCTGGGAGCTGCGCTTGAGCATCAAGGGCACCCCCACCGGGTTCGATGGTGCGGCGGTGCAGACCAGCGTGCCGGCCCTGGGCATTCGGGTGTTCCAGAACAACCAGCCGTTCGCGCTGAATGCGCCGATGGACATCAGCCTGTCGTCACCGCCGACCCTGGAAGTGGTGCCCGTGCAGCAGCCCGGCGCGATTCTGGCGCCCGCCAGGTTCACGGCGGTGGCCACGCTGCTGGCCGAATACGAGTAGGAGTGGGTCTATGCGACATCCAATTGTTGAAAAAGCCGCAGGGGCCGTGCTGCTCATCATCGGCTTGATGCCTGTGGGCCATGCGGCGGACAACCTCAGCTTCAAGGGCAACCTGGTGGAAGAGGCCTGCACGATCCGCCCCGGCGACGAGGCGATCACCCTGGAACTCTGGGACCTGACCAGCAAGTACCTCTACCTCAACACGCGTTCGGTGGGGAAGGGCTTCCAACTGCATCTGGAGGACTGCGACACCAGCGTCGGCAACACCGTCACCATCACCTTTGGCGGCCGCGAAAATCGCGAGCTGCCCGGCTTGCTCGCACTGGACAGCGGCAGCGGCGCGTCGGGTATCGGGGTGGGCCTGGAGACGCCGAGCAGCAAGCCATTGCCGCTCAACGCCACCAGCGACGAGCAGGTGCTGACCAACGGCGCCAATGTGATCGAACTCAAGGCCTACGTGCAGGGCGAACCCAAGGCCATCAGCGACCAGACCATCGGGCATGGCGCGTACACGGTGACCTCAACGTTCACCCTCGATTATCCCTAGTGCGGGTCCACCTCGAATACCTTCCAGGCGCGCCCCGCATGGCGTGCACTGACTGTTCGCCAGCGGCGTCTGGTTGAGGAGCAATGTGAGATGAAAATGAACCGACTGCCTGGAGCCTTGGTGCTTCTTGTGCTGATGAGCGGCGCGGCGACCGTTGAAGCCGCTCAATGCCGTGTGAACGGTGGGCCATGGCGACAGGTGGACACGGGCGGGACCCTGACCTTTCAGGTGCCCGTGACCGTCCGCGTGGGGGCGGACACCTCGCGTATTCTGCTTGAGGGCGCGCGACTGGATTGCCGATTCACGCCCTACGGTTTCCCAGCCTGGTATACGGACCATTGGTCTACGTCGGCTCTAGCAGGCGCGCCCTGGACGCCCGGCCCAAAATTCATCAATCAGGGCACGGGTCTTCGGATTAACGGGGGGTACTACAACACGCCGGTGCCCTTTGGCATCCGTATCGCAAACATGCCCAACAACGCCGTGGGTGTGCCCGTGGATGCAACCCCCTATATTTTGATACGCAACAACCCCACCAACCCGATTGACGTGCGAATAGGCGATGTCCTTGGCGTGCTGCGTCTCAGCCAGACAAACAACTACGACTCCTCGCGCACAGGCCTCAGTCTCACGTACACCGCCGCCAATAACTTCGCGAATTCCCCGTCGTCCTGCACGATCAACAATAACAACCCTATCGAGATCAACTTCGGCAACGTCCCGCAGCGCGCCATCGGCACCGATCCGCTGACCAGCTCTATCGTGAGCAACCGCAGGCTGACTTATTCCTGCCCGGACGCAGGGATCACCACGCCCATCACGATCACCTACAAAGGCACCTCTTCGTCATTCGATTCACGTCTGTTGATGATGACCAACCCCAACGTCGGCACGGCGATGGTCCGCGCGGGCGCTGCGGTCCCGGTGAACGGCTCGTTCCTGACGCGCATCACCAACAGCGTCGGCGGTGACGACGTAACGTTCTCGCTGGTGCGCCGCAACAACGCGATACCCACCGCCGGCGCCATCAGCGGCAGCGGTGTACTGGTGATGGGCGTGCCCTGAAACACGTTAACTCATGGATTCCCACCTCGTCCGGCAGGGGCAGCGCGCGCATGGACTGTTCGTGCTGGCCCTGCCGCATTAAGCAAGCAACGAGAGATGAAAATGAAACAACTTAAAGGAGCTTTCGGGCTTCTGCTGCTGGTCGGCGTCAGCACCACCGCGCAGGCCGTCGATTGTCGGATCAATGGCGGCGCCTGGTTTACGGGTAACCCGAACATGCAGGTGCCGGTGACGGTCACGCTGAGCGCCGACCGCACCCGCATCATGCTCGAAGGGGCACGACTGGAGTGCCGCTATTCACCAGGACAGGGCCCCGCCTGGGGCCAGGACTACTGGAGGACCGGCAACTTTTCGGGCGCACCCTGGACCCCAGGCCCCAAGTTCACCGGCCACGGCACGGGGCTGCGCATCAACGGCGGGTTCTATAACTCCCCGGTCCCGTCGGGCATCCTCATCGCGACCCTGCCCAATGACAAGCAGACTTACCCGATCAACGTCACCCCCTATATTCTGGTGCGGGCCTTTCCGGCCAACCCGATCAATGTGCGCGTCGGCGACAACCTCGGCATGTTGCGTCTCACCAGTTCGAACAACTGGGATGGCAGTCAGCCGCAACTGAGCGTCACTTACACCGCCGCCAACAACTTCGATATTTCGCCGTCCACCTGCACGATCAACAACAACGCGCCGATCGAGATCAACTTCGGCAATGTCCCGCAGCGTGCCATCGGCACCGATCCCCTGAGCACCACGATCGTCAGCAATCGCAGGCTCACCTATGCCTGCCCGGATGGCGGGGTGAACTCGCCCATCACCATCACTTACAAGGGCACGTCGTCTTCGTTCGATTCGCGTCTGTTGATGATGAGTAACCCGAACGTGGGCACCGCCATGGTCCGCGCAGGTGTTGCCGTCCCGGTGAACGGCTCGTTCCTGACCCGCATCACCAACAGCGTGGGTGGCGACGATGTGACCTTTGCGCTGGTGCGGCGAAACGGTTCGGTACCGACTGCCGGTGCCACCAGCGGCAGCGGTGTGCTGGTGATGGGCGTGCCCTGAGCCACCCTGCACCGCCAATTCCCGCAGGAGCGAGCTTGCTCGCGAAAATCGTCAACGCTGACGCGCTCATCCTGGATGTACGCGGCGTTCTCGGATTTTTCGCGAGCCGGCTCGCTTCTGCGTTTTTGAAGGGCGCGCGCGACGCGTGTTGATAATTGGTAATGGGTTGTTTAGTTATTGTTAGCGTCTTTTGTAATACGGTTCTTACAGCGGGCAGACTAATTAAGCGGTTCTCGGTTAGTTGCAGGTAGTCCTTGTCTTACAGGCGTTATTAAAGTTTTGGCAAAAGGCCATTTTTTTTCTGATGAGTTATGGGTTGTTCGGCTACTTGGTTAAAGGAAATCGCCTGCTTACTTGCCGTTGATAGGCTCGGATACTTGTTCGGCATTGAACGAGTGCTTGGCGGTCAATGCAACTTATTGGAATTGCCGCGTCGGCGGTTCCGTGACGCTAAAAGCTTCTGATCAAAGACAGGTACTCCGTCATGTTCAAAAAACTCGCCCTCGCAGCACCTTTAGTTGCAGTGTCCCTGGGCTCTTCCATGGCGTTTGCCGCCGACGATGCACGTTCCTCCATTCAGATCACTGCCGATATCCCCACCAAGCAATTTCACGTGCTGCCACGGGACCCCAACTTCGGTAAAGACGAACGAATGAACTACAACCCCGTCAGCGGTGAACTGAGTTCCCTGCGCGGCACGTATGACGTGAAGAACACCGAAGGTTCGGTTCACGCCTACATCGAAGGCGGCACCACCGCGGCAGCGCTGTACAACGGCTCGGACAGCATTGCGCTGACCAACACCTTCAACGGCGTCGTGCTCACCGCCACTCCGCAGGAAGTGGTGGATGATCCGCAATCCACGCCTGGCACCCAGGCCGACCTGGTCATCACCCCAGCCAAGCCGGCCGACACGCAAAACGGTCTCTACACCGCCAACTACACGGTGATCTTCGACGCCGTGCCGCGCGCGACGCCATAAGCGTTAACGCGTGACGTGTCACGCCCTGGGCTCGCGATGCGCCCGGGGTTTTTAGAAGGGTCGGCGTCTGCTCCTCTGCGCCGGCCCGGTTTTTTATGGTCCCGATAGTTCGTACTGACGAGAGCCCCGTTCATGTATTCGATGACGCCTGTTGCCGGTGCGTTGCTTCTATTGGCATGCGCCAGTGCCATCGCTGCGCCTGTGTCGCCCGGTGCTGCACCGGGCAGCCTGTTGCTGCAATCGCGAGAACTTCCCAAGGAGTTTGAGCAACACTTTTTTGATGTGCCATTGGCGGTGCGCGTCGAGCTGGATCAGCAATTTTTGGGCGAAGCGATGATCGTACTGGGACGTGATGATCGCATTACCCTGCTGGAATTCACCGACACCGCCGACAGCAAGATCAGCCCGACCGAGCGCGACAACTGGCAACAGATCCTGCAAAACGGCATGGCGCTGGGCGGTTGCGAGCGCAGTTGCCCATCCAGATTGCTGGCGCTGCACTACAGCCTGGACAGCTCGCTGGTGTCGATCCTTACCGAAAACGTTGAGCGCGGCACCGACCTGCAACGCTATTACGAGCACCCGGAAGCGGGCAGCCATGGCTTGATTGTCGATAACCAACTGAACCTCACCGGCGGCCAGGACGAAAACCTCGGCGGCCGCTACGGCTTGCAGGCCAGCGCCAGTCTGGGCAACTGGACCCAGGCGCTGAACCTGCAAGTGTCACGCTTGGGCGGCACCGACACTTCGCTGCGCCATGCTGTGCACGAGCTGTACAGCCAACGTGAAATGCAGGGTGATTTCCTGCGCCTGGGCTTTTTTACCCCCGGCTCCGATGGCCTGAACCGCCAGATCCGCTCGTTCGGTGCCAACCCGGATACCGCCGTGGGCGTGATGTTCGGCAGCTCGGACAGCCTGCTGGTCAACAACCCCAAGCCCAGCGTCTACCCGATCTATGTCACCGCCAGCCGCCAGGCGTCGGTGGAGATTTATCGCAATGGGCTGTTGATCAACAGCCAGCCGGTCGCGGCGGGCCTGCAAACCCTCGATACCCGGCCCTTGCCCGGCGGCATCTATGAAGTGCAAGTGCGTCTGATCGAAGACGGCCAGACCAGCGCCAGCAGCACCGAGCTGGTCTACAAACCCAACAACTGGCGCAACGCCGATGAGCGGTGGCGCTACAGCACCTTCATCGGGCGTGAAAGCAAATTGTTCAGCAACTGGGAGCAACAGGCGACCGGTAATCCCACCTACGGCGCGGGCCTCAATTACCTGGCCCACCCCCGCGTGATCCTGGGCCTGTCCAGCCGTAAAGTGCGTGACATGCTGCAGACCGGCACCTCCATCGACTGGAGCCTGGCCAATAGCACCAGCCTCTACGCCAATGTCTACCAGACTCAGCAGCATGGCACCGGCATGGACGTGCAAGGCTTGTACAGCTACGGCCAGGGCAGCGTGGTGCTCAGCCACAACCGCAGTTGGCTGGACAACCGCGACACCTACGAAATACTCGCCGACGGCACCCGCCTGCGCCAACGCACGCCCTTTGTCGGGCAGACCAGCAGCTCGTCGCTGTCGCTCAACCATCGCCTGAGCAACACACGTTCCGTCAGCGCCAGGCTGGCGCACAGCCAGGGCAATCTCAACGGCCTGGGGCTCGACCTCGGTTGGGCCCAGCGCGGCAAGTTGATGGGCAGCGACGCCAACTGGCGGCTATCGGTATTCGATCGTCCCGGCACCGCCAGCACCGGCGACAAACGCAACCGCGGCGTCGACTTGAGCCTCAGCCTGGCCCTCGGCGCGCCGGGCGAACAATGGTCCGCCAGCCTTGGCACGCGCACCGCCCGCGATGGCAGCCGCGACAACAACGGCTCGCTGAGCTACCACCGCGACTTGCAGGGCCACGTGCTGCAAAGCGTCGCCGCGACGGTATTGGCCGACACCTACGGCGTCGGCCTTTCCGGCCGGGGCAGCTTCCAGACCGACGCCGTATTTGGCGATGCTTTCGTGCAGCGCTCGTCCTTCAATAACAACCTCAGCGGCGGGCTCAACCTGGGCAGCACCCTGGCGGTGGGCGCGCAGAAGATGGTCCTGAGCAGCCAGCACCATGGGCGTGGCGCCGGGATGATCGTCGACGTGGAAACCGACCTGGAAGACATCCGCCTGCGCGCCGATGACCTCACCGGCGGCAGCGTCATCCTGCGGGCCGGGCGCAACTTTGTGCCGATCACGGCCTACAAGAACAGCACGTTGGGGTTCGATTTCGAGGGCAACCATCCGCCGGCGGCGAGTATCCAGCCGACCCGCACCCGCTATCACCTGAACAAGGGCGGGGTCGAGTACCGCAAGATCAGCGTGATGAAAACCGTCACCGTGCTCGGTCGCCTGCTGGACGCGCAAGGGCATCCGCTCAAGGGCCATCACCTGATCAATCACGCCAGCCGTGGGGTCAGCGAAGTCGACGGGTTCTTCTCCATGGAAATGAACACCAGCGTGCCGACCCTGGAAGTGCGCTACGCCAACCAGTTGCTCTGTCGCTTCCGTTTGGAACCCGATACGGCGCGCCAGGAAAGCGATGTGCTGATGATCGGCGACCTGCGCTGCACCCCCGAAACCCTGGCCGACGCCGTGCAGGCCACGCAACGCGCGGGTTGAAAGCTTTTTAACGTTATGAGGTTTTTAAATGAAATGTTTTCTGACGCTATGCGCCGCGCTGTTGTTGGCACAGGTGGCCCATGCCGGTCCGCAGATCAATGTGGGGGTGGTGTACGACTACCTGGAGGCCGGCAAAAGCACCTACATGAAACGGGTGTTCAATGGCGGCACGTCCACCGCCTTCGTCAAGGTCAACATCCTTGAAATGGTCTACGACGCCGATGGCAGCTACCGCGAAGTGCCGGTTAAAACCAGCGCCGACATCAGCGCGCGTGATGGCCTGATGGCCAGCCCGGCACGGCTGATCGTGCCGGCCAACGGCACCCAGGGCACCCGCTTGCTGTTCATGGGCAACCGCGACAGGGAGCGTTACTTCCGCGTGCGGTTCGTGCCGGTGGTGCCACAGACCGAGGATGAGTTCGCCATCAGCGAGGAGGAGCGCCAGGACTACAAGGACAGCCTGGCGGCGGGCGTGCGGGTGCTGGCGGGCTACGGCACGGTGTTTTTCGTGCGGCCCACTCACACCCGCTTCGACACCCAGGTGCAGGACGACACCACGCGCTATGCCTTGCACAACCAGGGCAACAGCGTGGTGGTGGTCGATGAGTTCAAGGATTGCGCCGTCGGCAACCCCCAGGACTGCCGGCCTACGATCAAGCACCACATCATGGCCGGACGCTCCTTCACATTCGATAAACAGCCGGGTCGCGTGTACCGCTTCAACCTGATCGAAGGCAGCGCGAAAAAAACCATTGAGATCGAAGGCTGAATCGCCGCACAGGAAAACCACCATGTTCAAAACACTGGCCTGTACCGCTTTATCCACGGTTTGCTTGCTGTTCGTGCCCCTGGCCTGGGCAGCGGTCGAACGCGAGACATTCGAGGTGTTCGTGACGATTCCCACTGCGGATTTTTATGTGTTGCCGGTGGACCCGCTGTTGGTCCAGCGCGAACAACACTTGGTTTACAACCCGGTCACTTCGCAAATGAGCTCCCTGAGGGCACCCTTCGAGGTGAAAAACATCGGCGGTGCCATTGCCGCGCGTCTCGACAGCGAGGCTTTTCTATCTAACGGTACTGATCGAATCGACTTGCAAGTGACGTTCAATCAGGTGCCCTTGAGTCTGGAGCAGGCGCAAGTTGTCTCGAGTATCGATGCCAAACCAGGCATACGGGTAGGCCTGGAAATCGCGGCAGTCAAGCCGCCAGAGGACTACCAGCCTGGGCGCTATTTCGGCACGGTGCATATGGTGTTCGATGCGCTGGTATCGGGGAGCTTCTGATGGGAGTTTTAGACGTGAAACACTTGCTTTGTTGTTCGGTACTTGTGGGTTTTTTCGGCGTAGCACAGGCGAACACTGTCGACGTCACCGCCGAGTTTCGGCCCGATCCGACGAACCCAATGGTCAATCGTTTCAAGAATACGACGCCGAGTACGGGGTACTGCGAATGGTTTCATGCATTCTGTAATCCTCGAGGCTTTTTCAGTCTGTCTTTGCCGTTTGGCTTGCCGCAAACCACAGGCGGTCCCGTTCCGGCCAAACACACTGATCCTCGGCAGGGGGCTTACTTGAAGGTGCCCTCGGAATGGCGCAACGTCACGGTGACCAATGAACAGGGCGACAGTGCGCAATTGGACGTGCGTATCTCGGGGATTGGCGGTCGGGCGGACCATGGCGGCGATGTGCAGGTCATCACCGGGGGCGGGGGCTACAACGAGTTGTGGAACACCGGCCGTTGGCATAATGCTCCAACGCCGTGCATTCCTACGGGCGGCCTCAATGGCACCAGTTACTACGTTGTGTGGTTCTGGTTGGTACCTGAGAACGCAGGTGCCTGCGCCACGCAGGCCCAGTTTGACCTGCCTGAGTTGCACTTTCGTTATCTATCATTCGGTTACGAATTGCGCCCGCCCAATCCGCTGTCGACGCCAGCCGGCATCTATCGGGGCAGCCAGACCTACACCATTGGTCCAGGACTGGACTTCGATTTCGGTGACCGAGTACTGCCCGTTGGCAACACCGTCACCTTGAATTTTGTCCTGGATGTTGACCATATTCTCAAGGTCGAAGTCCCCCCCGGCGGCAACCGCGTGCAACTCGAACCCCAGGGCGGTTGGCAGGGCTGGTTGCAGAACGGGCGCAAACCCACGCGCCTGTTCCGCGACCAGACCGTCAACCTGTGGGCCAGCTCGCAATTCAAGATGACCCTGGAATGCGGCGCGCCGATGGGCAACACCTGCAGCGTGCGCAATGCGGCCGGCCACCAAGTGCCGCTGGACGTGGCGGTGACCTTGCCCCCGGGCTTGAGCGATGCTGGCGGGCGCTTGGTCAATCGCTTGCCGTTGCGCCTGGACGGCAGTGGCACCGAGTTGTTCCAGCCCAGCCGCTACATCGACCGCAAGCCCAGCACGCTGC
The DNA here is from genome assembly GCF_000336465.1 of Pseudomonas poae RE*1-1-14. Classification (NCBI taxonomy): domain Bacteria; kingdom Pseudomonadati; phylum Pseudomonadota; class Gammaproteobacteria; order Pseudomonadales; family Pseudomonadaceae; genus Pseudomonas; species Pseudomonas poae. Next base: position 534,280 of record NC_020209.1, read on the forward strand.
ACTTCGAGGTCCAGGCCGACAGCGTGGCGCAAATGCTCGAACAACCCGGCAGCACCTACAACGGTGACGTAACGGTGGTCTGGGACTCTGCGATCTGATCGCTCATCGCGTGCGATTGGTCCGGTTGGCAGCTGCTGTCAACGCTGTGCGCGTGAGGCGGCGCATCCATTCCTGTTGGTTGTAGCCCAGGTCGTTGAGCAAGCGGTTGTACACGTCATCGCTCATGGGCGCGTCGGCGAACACCACGCTTTCGGGCACTTGGGCGGCATCGGCCAGGGTCTTGAGGCGCTCGCGCAGGCGATTGCGTTCGGCGGCTTCCAGGGTGTCGGCGCTGGCCCATTGCGCCTGCTCGGTCTGCAAGTCATCCAGGGCCAGAAAGCGCTCGCCAAATTCGTGCTCGTTGTCGCTGCATTGGCTTTCGTAGGCAGTGCGCAAGTGTTGTTCCCACCAAGGCTCAAGCAACATCTGGTTGACCAGGCCGTCGCCTTCGCCGAGCGCCGTTACGGCAGTAAAGGCTTTTTCGATGCGTTTGGAGGAGACATTGGCGGTTGCCCGATACAGCATGTGATCGCTCAACCAGGGCAGGTCGAGCCGCGCGGCCAGCGACGTCTGATAGGCGAGGTGCACATCCACTTCATCGATCTCGCCGGGCTCGCCGTTGAGCACGTCCGAGCTGAACCGCTGGCCCTGGCCGCCTTGCGCCTTGGGTTTCAGGCGCAAGGCGATGTCCTGGCCGACGACTTTGGCCAGTTGCTTGAGCCGCGCGCTGCCCCTGGCCAGGGTGACCAGGCGCGCTTCAAGTTCGGCGCCGTTGGGCGCGTCGCGGTAGGCTTCGCTGACCAGCACTTCGATGCCCATTTCATTGAAAATCTGCGCCCCGGCATCCGGGCACAGGCCGGGGAAACTGGCCATCTTGAACAGCCGCTCGCGTAATGCGCTGTCTTCATAGGCTGCCAGCAGCATGCGCCAGACCTGCTGGTTGAGCAGTGGGCGGTTGGCGGTGTAGCGGCCTTGGTCCGCTTCATTGGCGAACGGTCGCTTGATCTGCAACGCATCGATCACTTCGAAAAAAACCTGGGAACCCTGCTCGCGCTCCAGGGCTTTCCATAGGGCATCCGACTCGCTGCGTTTGGCGGCCTCCAGGCCTTCGAGCCAGAAGGCGTTGGCACCGCGCGGCTCATAGGTGCGGTTGGGGTCCAGGCCGGCGTCGGTACGGTAGGTTTCGTAGCGTTGGCGCGCCTCATCGGTGAGGGTGGCGCGGTCAAGGCGTGTGCGTGCCACGAGCCTGGCGTGGGCTGAACCCTGTGCGACGTCGGGCAGGTGGTTGATGCGCGTGCCACGCAGGTCGAGAAGAAACTCATCGGTGCGCGGCTGCGCAAACAGCCCGGCGGGCCAGCTGTCCACCTGTGTACCCGCGAGGCGCAGCGTGCGCAGCCCGGGCATCCAACTGACGTCCGGCGCCTGTTGCAAAGGGTTTTTGCTCAGGTCCAGGCTCTTGAGGTGCTTGAGGGTTTTCAGCTGCGCGAGCTCGTTGCCGCTGAGCGCCAGGCGATTGCCCGAGAGTTTCAGGTCGCGCATGAAACGCATGTTCTGCAACGCCTCGGGCAACTGTGTGAGACGGTTGTTGGCCAGGTTGAGCCCGCGCAAGGAGGGCAGGTGCTTGAGAAAGTCACTGTGGGCATCGCCGAACTCGCAACCGGTGGCCTCCAGCACCGTGACGTGCTCGAAGCTGGCACTCAGGGTGGGCTGCCTGGGCGGCAGGCTCAGCAGGTCGCGGGTCAACAGGTCGAAGCGCAGCACGGTGCCGTGCTGCACATGGCCCCAGCCGTCGGTGTACTCGGCGAATCGATCCGCCCAGCAGCGTTCCAGCAATTGGGCGATGAGCTTTTTGGCGTATCGGTTGTCCTGATAAGGGTTCTCGCTCTCGCCGCCAATGGTCACTGTGTTCTTCCAGCTTTGCAGCTCGACATGCAGCAGTTGCTTCTCCGCCTCCAGGGCCTGGAGCGTGTCGACCAGGTCAAACTCGGGGATCTCCTCCAGAAACAGGGTCAAGCGCTCTTCGGTCATGCTCGGAAACAGCAGCTGCAAGGTTTGCCGCGCATATTCAAGCCGGGTCAGCGCGGTGGCGCCCGGGCAGCGACTGAGCACCGGGCCGCCCAACAACTGGCTGGTTTCGCGCGTCTGGATCACCGGCACCGGTGGTTCGGCAAGTACCACGCGACGCTCGGCCAGGGACTCCACGCGTTGCTTGATCCACTGTTTGAGCGCACCGCCTTCGCCCAACTGAAAGCCCAGGGCGTTGCGCTGCGTGGCCGGCAGTGCTTGCAGGATCGCCTGGTAAAGCGTGGTACGGCTGGCGGCGTGCGGGTTGGCGGGATCGACGAACAGATAACCGCGGGCGTTGCGAATCAGCACGCGCGTGGTGTCGGCCGACAGTGGCCCGACCGCACACGACACCTCACCGCTGGCGGAGTGTTCGCGAATCTCCAGGCGCAGCTTGCCAAAGGTGTCGCTGTAGACCTTGAGGGCATTGAGGGCCAGTCGCTCGGACGCCGGCGGCAACGGCGAGGGCCGATCAAACCCTTGGTAGGCCAGCGCCGATTCGTTGGCAAAGGCCAATTCCCGCGCCTGATTGCGCAAGCGCAGTGGCAGTTGCCGCTGGGCAAGGGCCTCGCGCTCGGCCTGGGTGGCGCTGGCGAGCAGGGTGCGTGCAGCATTTGAATCCAGGTAGTCAAAAGGTTCGCGCAAGGTCGCAAGGCTGGGGTCGTCGGTGAGTTCCCGGGTCTGGTACACCTTGTCGCTGATCTCGGGAGCGTTGCGCATGACCTGGTCAGCCAACTGGTCACGCAGGGTCTGCACCTGGTGTTCCGGTGCCACATCATCCCCCAGCAAGGTGCGGGTCGCGCTGTCGTCGAGGAACGCGAGCGCGTGCTCCGGCAGCTTGCCGGACAGCGCCTCGCTCTGGCTGAGCGTCAGCGTATCGGCCTCGGCGGCGTTCGCATGGCCGAACGTGAGCGCCGCCCCGTCGGGGTCGCTGTCCAGGTACACGCTGAGCGCCTTGTCCCGGGGCCAACCCGGCAGCTCGGTGAGGAGCTGTGGGAACCAGTCCGTCGAGGGCCCGTTTGGCAGTGGTTCACCGGCACGCACCTTGCGGCTGACAGCGTCGGGAAACACCTGGGCTTGCAGGCGATCAAGACTCGCGGCCAGCAGGGGCGGCACGGGCTCGTTGTAGCGGTACAGGCTGCGCAGCGTGCCTTCGTCGGTGCCGCTGGCGATGCGCAGTGCTTGCAGCTGCGGGTCGCTCAAGCCCTGCACACGCGGGCCCAGGCGCCGCATCAGGGTCTGGCTGTCCCAGCGCTGCGGCTGTTCGCCTTCGTGCACGAAGGCGCCGTCGTCGGCGAGCACGACGCGTGGCTGGTAGGCGTCCGGGCGCGTGGGGTGCACCAGGCGATGCTCGTCGGTTGCGGGGTCGTGGCGGATTTTATAGTGACGGTCCTGCAACGGGCGCAGGTCCTCGGCTTGCCGGTCAGCCGGGTGGGCATAGGGTTGCAGGTCCGGGTTCCATAACTTGCGCGCGCCGTCTTGCGCCTCGATTGGGTGCATGCCCTCGACAAACGCGGAGAGCTTGGGGCGCAGCACTGCGCCGACCTTGCCGGCGCCAGCGAACACCGCGAACTGCGCCAGGTTTTCCGCCACCCCCAGCAAGTGCTCGGCGGCTTGCGTGCCACGGCCCTGGGCCCAATCGAGCAACCCCTCGAAGACCTCGTCACACAGTTGATACACGCTGTACACCATCATCATCTGGCCCAGCACCGGCACGAACGGCGTGACCACCAACAGCGCCGCGTTGAGCACATCCGAGAGGATCTTTTCCAGGTTGTCCCACCAGGCCCGACGCGCCAGGCGGTCGACATAGGCAGTCGACACCGCCAGTTCGCGGGCGTCATTGACGATCTTGTTCAGCTTGACCCGGTACAGGTAGTGCCAGGGAGTGTCCTTCTTCGGGTCGTCCGCGCGGTGGGCGGTGTCCTGGGTGATGTCCAGCAGGCTGAATTTCAGGTTGCTACCCGCTTTCACCTGCGCAAAGAAGGCACCGCGCTCGGCATGTGCCACGAATTGGCTGAAAAATAGGTAGTCAGGCCCATCGCGTAACTGGCGCGTCAGCGTTTCGACAAAGGCCTTGGGCGAGGCGTATTGCTTGAGCGGGTGTTCGGGGTCCTGGGGCACCCAGGCGATGACGCGCCCTTGGGCTTGGCGCTGCTCCGGGTCGGTGGTGAACAGCATGACCCCGGCCAGTGGGCTGCCGGCCACGCTCAGCGAGTAGCAGCCCAAACGCAGGCCATCGAGTGTGAGGTTGACCGGGTTGTCGATAAAGCCCAGAAGCGCTTGATGCGCATCGGCCGGCAAATGCTCGCTGTGCAGGCCCAGGTGCGCGCTGCTGCGCAGGTCCGCCTTGAGCTGGCTGACCACTTCAGCGCGCACCACACCGGCCACTGCCGGTTGATCGAAGCCCAGAACAGTCCTCAGTTCGGCCTGGTAACGCCCGCCGATATCCAGGGTGCGGCAGATCGCCTTGAAGTGATCGACCGTGAGTTTTTGCCCGGTGCTCTGATGCCGGATCGAGAGGATCTGACGCTGGCCCCGGGCATCTTCCGGCCCCATGAAGGCGTGGTCGACGAAGCGGTCGCCAGCGGCGAAGTTATGCAGGGCCATGTCCAGCAATGACAGGGTCTTGCTGTGTACGCCGCCCTTGAGGTTGATCGCCCACCAGGCGACCGGCGCGTTCATATAGACGCGCAGCGAGGTGTTGCGCATGTCCACGTCGCCGTAGTGGGGCAGCAATGCGCCCTTGAGCAGTGATTCGGCGAAGGCGCGCAGGTCGTTCAGCGGGCCGAGACGTTTATCCAGCGCCGTCTGGGCCTGCCAATGCTCGGCAACGGCGGTCTTGAGTGCTTGATGCTGCGCGGGCGTGGCCCTGGGGTAGGGCACCGGCGTTCCCAGGCCATCGCGCTGAAGGGCTTGAATGCGGGCCGGCGTGGTGCCCTTGATCCAATCGGGCAAAGCGTTTTGGATCAGCTCGACATGGCGGCCCTGGAAGGGCGTGGCGGGTAAATCAGTAGGCATGATGTGAACCTGAATAGACCAGTGGAATCCTTGAGTCTATGCAGTCGAGGCGCCTGAAATAAGCTTGAAAATTAGTCGGTTACGCGTGCCTAAAGGTCAATAATTCAGCGCTGAACACTACCCGGATGCCACCCTTTTTCAGCGCGCCGCACACAGCGTGTTCGCGCCGGGTTGCAAGTACGGCGTGAGGATCGGTGCCATGCCTTTTAGCACCTGCACCGGCAAGGCCGAGGTGAAGGTGAAGCGCTCGGCCGAGGCGCCCGGCACGAAGGCGGTGAGCGTGCCGAAGTGGTGTTCGCCGATGTAGAACACGAACGTCGCCGTACGGTTGATGGCTTTGGAGCTGATCAGGCGCCCGCCCGAGCCCGTGGCCTGGAGGCGGTTATCGCCGGTGCCGGTCTTGCCGCCCATCGACAGCGGCGTGCCGTCCGCCAATGTGAAACTGCCCGCCACGCGTTTGGCGGTGCCGGCGTCCACCACTTGCGACAGCGCGCCGCGCAAGGCGGTGGCGACTTCACTGGGCAGTACCCGCCGGGCGCGGTTCGGGTCGCTGACCAGGTGTGTTTCGTACGGGGTGTCGGCGGCAAAGGTCAGGCTGTCGATACGCACCACCGGCAGGCGCATGCCGTCGTTGAGGATGATACCCATCAGGTCGGCGAGGGCGGCGGGGCGGTCGCCGGAACTGCCGATGGCGGTGGCCAGCGACGGCACCAGATGATCGAACGGGTAGCCCACGGCTTGCCAGCGCTGGTGAATCTCCAGGAAGGCTTCGATCTCGAGCATGGTGCGGATACGGCTGTCGCGGGCGCTCTGGTGACGGCTTTTGAACAGCCAGCTGTAAACTTCCTGGCGCTCGAATTCGCTGGCCTTGACCGCGTCGTTGAAGGTTGCGTCCGGGTGGTTGAGCAGGTAACCGAGCAGCCACAGGTCCAATGGGTGCACCTTGGCGATGTAGCCCTGGTCGGGCAGGTCGTAAGCGCCGGGGCCGTAGCTCTGGTAAAGCTTGGCCAGGCGTTGGTCGCTGAGGGTGCCGCCGGTTTTGAGGTGCGCGCGCACAAAGCTGTTGAAGCTGCTCTGACTGGCCCGGGGCAGCAGGTAGCGGTGCACGGCGGCCAGGCGGATGGCGGTGGGGTGCAGGCTGTCCATGAAGGTGTCGAGGCGCGCCTGGGTATCCTTGTTGCGGTATTTTTTCCAGAACTTGAGCAGGAACGCGCTGCCTTCGCGGTCGGCAAAGCGGGCCAGGTATTCCTGGCGGCGCGGGTCGCTGTCGTCCTTGAGCAGGCGCGCACTGTTGTCGGCGCCGGCGTAGGTGGTGTAGCGCACCAGGTCGCGCATCAGGCGAATGAACGGCAGGTTGATCGACTCGCGCAGAGCGTCGCGCAGGGTCGGGTTGCGGCCGTTGTCTTCGCTGCGAAAATTGTGAAAGCGGTGCAGGCCGCCGCCAGTGAAGAACGCTTCGCCGGGGTTGGCCGAATAGGTGCGGTCGAGCGCGGCGTCGAGCATCTTCGACAGCGTGCGGTCGGGGTTGCGTATCAGATAATCCAGGGCCCAGCGCGACAACACATCCTGTTCGGCGGCCGCGACTTTTTTCAGCGTCGCGGCCGGTTGTGCGGCATAGCGCTCGTGCAATTGGCTGATGATCTGCAGGTAGGTGGTCAGCACCCGCAGCTTGGCGGTGGAGCCCAGCTCCAGCTTGCTGCTCTGGTTGATGTCGAAGGGCTGGTCGGTGTTGTCGGTCTGCACGCGCACGCGCGCGCCACCTGGGGTCAGTTCGAACAGGGTAAAGCTGTAGCGCACCTGGGGCGTGCTTTGGGCCGTGAGCAGGCGCGGGCCGAGCAGGCCGATTTGCCCGGCGAAGGCCGGGTCTGCCAGCCGCTTGAGGTAGTCGGTGGTCCGGGTTTGCAGGTCATATTGCAGGGTGCTGGTGGCGGCCAGGTCGAGGCGGTCCAGGTCATACAGCGGGCGGTCGAGCAGACTGGCCAGGCGGCTGCGCGCGACGGTGATGGCCTTGTTGGTTTCCACTGGCTGCAGCGTTGGTTGCTGTTGCCAGTCGCGGTAGGTGACAGCGCCTGCGAGTGCGGCGTCGGCCAGCGCCGGGTCGATCACCTGGCTCTGTGCCAACAGGCGCAGGTGGCTGTCGGTCAAGTGCGCCAGTTCGTCACGGCCCTTGTTCAGGTAGTACGACGGGCGCCGTTGGGCAATCATCAGCGACAGCACCTGGCGCAGGGCCACGCCTTTTGGCGCGAGGTCTTGAGGCGCATCGTCGGCCAGCAGCGCATTGACTTGGTTGAAATCGGCGCCGAACCACACGCGCAATCCTTCCGCCATGCCGTGCACCTCACCGTGCCCCGGCACGGCCGAGAGCGGCACGGTGTTGAGGTAGTCGCGCACGATGTTCTGGCGGCTGCCCAGGGTATCGGCCCCCGGTTGGTAGGCCCTGACGCTGGCGGACAGCATCTGGCGCAGTTTCTCGCTGCCCGATGCGGTGAGGCCGTCGGGCGAGTGGCGATACTTTTCCAGCTGGGTGGCGAGGGTGCTGCCGCCGGCCGTTTGCCCGGGCAGGTGCAGCAGCCTGGCGACCTGTGACCAGGCCGCCCTGGCAAAGCGCGGCCAGTCCACCGCCGGGTTGGCGGTGGGATGTGCGGGGTCGAGCAGGTCGCGGTCTTCGATAAACAGCAGGCTGTGCACCATCAACGGCGGGATCGCGCCAAAGCGTTCATACAACTGTTGTGGGTAGCTGAAGCTGTACAGCGGCGCCGCGCGGCAGTCGGTGAGGCTCAGGCCGGCCTGTGCTTTCTCGGCGTAGGGCACATAAAAGCCACGTTGGGCATACGTCATCAACGCCGTCGAGAAACGCGCCTGGGCCTCGATCAGGTAGTTGCGCTTGAGCAGGCGCGGCAGGAATTCGTCGAGGGCGCTGTAACCCAGGCGCTGATCAAACGGACCGGCGCCGGGGTACACCATCGCGTCGCTGGCACCGGGCTCCACGCGATAGCTCAGTGAGGCGGCGAACGGGCTCAAGTGTGCCGCTTGCAGACGCGAGCTGTGCATCTCCCTGACGGCGGCCCAAGACACTGCCAGCAGTGCGGCCAACAACACCAGCCACCACCATCGCTTGCGCGAACGATGGCCTTTCGGCAATGGCGGCTGATCCGTGCTGTCGTCGAGTACCGCAGCTTTTTTCGAATCGGTTTGCCATAACGCGCCCATGGTCGATTGATCCATTCCCTCAGATTGATCGGACTTGGATGAAGCGTAGTCGCTGGTGGCGCGGTGTGAAAAATTACTCTTTGGCAGGCCCTGCTTCTGTGGCGGGCGGGCTTGCCCCAATGCCGTTCAGTCAAGCGCAGATTCCCTGTGGCGAGCAGGCTTGTCCTGCGTTGGGCTGCGCAGCAGCCCTAAAACCAGGCGCAGAGCCGTATCAGGTACACCGCGTTTTGCTGGATTGAGGGCGCTTCGCACCCCAACGCGGGGCAAGCCCGCTCGCCACAATAAGCCCACACATTTTCCTTGACTGAACGGCATCAGGGCTTGCCATCGTGCCGGGTCGAAAAGGCATGAGCACAGGGTTCAGGCTTTGAAACAGGTAACTCTGTCTCGTAGAATGCTTTTTTATCCGGATTTATCGCTGAATTCTGTCGCTTATAGAGTGAAAATTCCTTCGTTCGGGTTTTTATACTGCATCCCCCATCGGTGTTGCGGTGTAACGCCCGTTGGCTCAATCCAATAACAAAATGAGGTTGTACCTTTATGCCTGTCGGCAACCCCCTGCCCCCTGGCGAGACCGTCCCGGACGGCCCGCTCAAACGTGAACTGGGCGAACGGCACATTCGCCTGATGGCCCTCGGTGCCTGCATCGGTGTCGGCCTGTTTCTCGGCTCGGCCAAGGCCATCGAAATGGCCGGCCCGGCGATCATGCTGGCCTACATCATCGGCGGCCTGGCGATCCTGGTGATCATGCGCGCACTTGGCGAAATGGCGGTGCACAACCCCGTCGCCGGTTCGTTCAGCCGGTATGCCCAGGACTACCTCGGCCCGCTGGCGGGTTTTCTCACCGGCTGGAACTACTGGTTTTTGTGGCTGGTGACCTGCGTGGCGGAGATCACGGCGGTGGCGGTGTACATGGGCGTGTGGTTTCCCGACGTGCCACGCTGGATCTGGACGCTGGCGGCGCTGGTGAGCATGGGCACCATCAACCTGATCGCGGTCAAGGCGTTCGGCGAGTTCGAGTTCTGGTTCGCGCTGATCAAGATCGTCACCATCATTGCCATGGTGATCGGCGGCGTCGGCATCATCGCCTTCGGCTTTGGCAATGACGGTGTGGCGCTGGGGATCTCCAACCTGTGGGCCCACGGCGGCTTCCTGCCCAACGGCGTGCAGGGCGTGTTGATGTCGTTGCAGATGGTGATGTTCGCCTACCTGGGCGTAGAGATGATCGGCCTTACCGCCGGTGAAGCGAAGAACCCGCAAAAGACCATCCCCAATGCCATCGGCTCGGTGTTCTGGCGCATTCTGCTGTTTTACGTCGGCGCGCTGTTCGTGATCCTGTCGATCTACCCGTGGAATGAAATCGGCACCCAGGGCAGCCCGTTCGTGATGACGTTCGAGCGTCTTGGCATCAAGACCGCCGCCGGGATCATCAACTTCGTGGTGATCACCGCCGCGCTGTCGTCGTGCAACGGCGGCATTTTCAGTACCGGGCGCATGCTCTACAGCCTGGCGCAGAACGGCCAGGCCCCGGCGGCTTTTGCCAGCACGTCCAGCAACGGCGTGCCGCGCAAGGCGCTGCTGTTGTCGATTGGCGCGCTGCTGCTGGGCGTGCTGCTCAACTACCTGGTACCGGAAAAAGTGTTTGTGTGGGTGACGTCCATCGCCACGTTCGGCGCGATCTGGACCTGGGTGATGATTCTGCTGGCGCAGCTCAGGTTTCGCCGGGGCCTGAGCCCTGCCGAGCGCGACGGCCTCCAGTACCGCATGTGGCTGTTTCCGCTCAGCTCGTACCTGGCGCTGGCGTTTCTGGTGCTGGTGGTGGGCCTGATGGCGTACTTCCCGGACACGCGCATCGCACTGTACGTGGGCCCGGCATTTCTCGTGGTGCTGACTGTGTTGTTCTATGTGTTCAAGCTGCAACCGACCAGCAGGGCGATGCGCTCGGCCATCTGACGACCCTTGCACAACAAAAAGCCCCGTGATCGGGGCTTTTTTGTTAGGCGGGAACCGACTGGGGCCTCTGGCTCAAACGCTTGTTGAATTCCAGCCAGGCGGCGAGCGCGCCCATCAAGGCGGCCCCCGCCAGGGCGCTGCCAATCTGCACGTGCACGGCATCGCCGGCCAGCGCATTGACCATATCGGCCAACGGCGCCAGCAGCACGCCGAGGCAGAACACCTCCAGCGAATACCGGCCCATGCGACAGGTCTGCTGTGCCAGCCAGTTATGCGTCCAGGCCTCCCCCGGCAACAGTTTGGCGGTGACATAGGCAAGTGCCAGGAAGTGCAGCAGGCGCGCCGGTGAAAGGTCGGTCTTGCTCAGCGGGTACAGCCGTTCGCTGAGGGCCGCCGGCATCAACGCATCATGGAGGTCAGGCCAGCGCCAGGCGAGCGTGATCACCGCCGCGACCAGTGTGTAAAACGCCGCCAACACGAACAACGGTTGTCTGGCCAGCGTCCGGGTTTGCACTGGACGCGGCCGGCTGGCATGAATCGCTGCGGCACCGCCCAATACAAACAGCAACTGCCAGGTGACCGGGTTGAAGTACCACACGCCGTCGGCGATCGCGCGCAGGTTCCAGCCCAGGTGGGGCGCCAACAGGTACACCGTCAATGACACCGCGACCACCGCTCCGGTGTAGCGCAGCAACAACGGCAGCACCAGCGACAGGCCTGCCAGCAGCACGATATACAGCGGCAACGGGTCCATCAGGTTGGGCTTGAAGCGCAGCAGCAATTCATCGGTGAGCGCCTGTTGCGGGTGGGTGACGAAATGCGTCAGGCCCATCTCCGCCACCAGATCGCGGGTTTCCACATGGCTGTTGGCAAAAAACACGATGCCCATCAGCATCGCCAGCAAAAAGATATGCACCACGTAGAGCACCCAGGTGCGCCGCAGGATTTTCAACGCAGCCATCCAGTAACCTTCGCGCTGCAGCACCTTGCCGTATGCCAGCACCGAGGCATAGCCGGCAAGGAACACGAACACTTCGGCGGCGTCGCTGAAGCCGAGGTTGCGCAAGGTGATTTGACCGAGGGGATTGTGGGGGACGTGATCCCAGAAAATGAAGATCAACGCCAGGCCCCGAAAAAAATCGATGCGCGGGTCGCGTCCGTTCAGCATGGCAGCGGGCTCTATGAACAAATGGTTTGTAGGGGCAGGCGCGCGGCAGGGTGGTGCACGCCGTGCGTCGGGCGGGCGCAGGTTGGCGGTATTTGTAAGCAATTGCAAAGTCTGGATATTACTGAATGTCTCAGGCGCTTCGCCTCGCTGGATTCGCTTCAGGAAAACCCAACTAAACTCTTGATATCCGCCAGGAGGCAGTTGCCCAGACCGTAAGGAGCGCACACCGACGATCCGAGGTATTCCATGGGAGAGTCCGTTACGTTCACCGATGCCGAGCGCCCGGTGGTGCTGTTGATCGATGCCCATCCCGACGTGCTGCAACGCCTCACGCAGTTGCTGCGCCTTGAGCCGTTTTTGCTGCACAGCGCGACCTGTGCCGTCGAGGCGCTGGCCATTCTCGCTCGCCATCCCGTCGACCTGGTCATGAGCGCCGCGCGCCTGCCGGACATGGACGGCGCCTCATTGCTGGCGCATATCCACCAGGCGTACCCGCACACCGTGCGTATCCTGTTGACCGGCGAAACCGACCTGACCCTGATCGTCAAAGCCATCAACGAAGGCGAGATCTACCGCTACCTGAGTAAACCCTGGAAGGATGAAGAGCTGCTGCTGGCCCTGCGCCAATCCCTGGCCCACCAGCATTCCGAGCGTGAACGCGCGCGCCTGGAGCAGTTGATCCAGCAGCAGAACGACGAACTCAAACAGCTCAACGCCTCCCTGGAAAAACGCGTGGCGGCGCGCACCAGTGAGTTGCAGCAAACCGCCGACATGCTCGACCTGGCCTACGAAGAACTCAAGCACAGCTACGCCACCGGCACCGAGGTGTTTTCGCTGCTGGCCAACCTGCGCCTGCCGCGCGCCAAGCAGACCAACCGGCAGATCATCGAACTGGTGCGCACCTGGTGCGTGTCCCACGGCGTTGACAGCGCCAGCAACCGCGACCTGACCATGGCCGCCGCGCTCTACAACATCGGCAAGCTGAGTTGGAGCGACAGCATGACCGCCGCGCCCTCGGACCTGCTGCACGGCAGCGACCGCGAACGCTATCGGGCCTATCCCGGCCAGAGCGAGTCGCTGCTGATGACCCTGGAGCCGATGAAAGATGCGGCGCGGTTGATCCGCCATCATCAGGAACGCTGGGACGGCAGCGGCTTTCCCGACCACCTCAAGGGCGATGCGATCCCTGCAGGTTCGCGCCTGCTCAAGCTGGCGGTGGACTTTATCGAACTGCAAAAGGGCCTGATCCTGGAACGCCAGATGAACAGTGACGAAGCGTTGCTGTACATCCGCAAATACGCCGGGCGGCTCTACGATCCGAACCTGGTGGAAGACTTCGTGCGGGTCTGCGCCACCTACCTCAATGACGTGACCCTGGGCGATCCCGGCGTCAGGGTGCTGGGCACCCGCGAGCTGGAAGAGGGCATGGTGCTGGCACGCAACCTCAATGCGGACAACGGCATGTTGCTGCTCAATGCGGGCAAGTCGCTCAATTTGCCGTTGGTGGACAAGTTGATTGCGTTCGAGACGATGGAGGGTGCGCGGTACAGCGTATTCATCAAGGCTGAGCCCGATTGAGGAAATGCGGCCGGTAAGGAAAATGTGTGGGCTTATTGTGGCGAGCGGGCTTGCCCCGCGTTGGGGTGCGAAGCGCCCCCAATCCAGCAAAACGCGGTGTACCTGATACGGCTCAGCGCCTGGTTTTGGGGCTGCTGCGCAGCCCAACGCAGGGCAAGCCTGCTCGCCACAGGGAATCTGCGCCTAACTGAACAGCATTGGGGCAAGCCCGCTCAGGCAGAAAGCCCCCCTGAATTTGCGATAAAGCCTTGGACCATGTGATCCTTGCGCCTTTGCATTCAAGGCAGCTTGTCCATGACCTCAACCATTCGCATTGCCGCCGCCCTGCTGATCGGCAGTGACGGCCAGACCCTGCTGGTGCGCAAGCGTGGCACCCAGGCCTTCATGCAACCGGGCGGCAAGATCGACGCGGGTGAACAACCCGCACAGGCCCTGGCGCGGGAGCTGCTTGAAGAATTGAACCTGCGCATCGATCCCGACGCCGCCGTCTACCTTGGTCACTTCTCGGCACCCGCCGCCAACGAGCCGGGCTTCACCGTTGAGGCCGAGCTGTTCCAAGTAAACATCGATGTGGCCGTAACGCCCGCTGCGGAAATCGAGGAAATCCGCTGGATCGATCCGGCTGGCGATGGTGGCCTGCAGTTGGCGCCATTGACCCGAGACCTGATTCTGCCGTTTTATCGCGCCGCGCGTCCCGCATGATCCTGCGCCCGCTGCAGGCCCATGACGCCGAGACCTATCGCACGTTGATGCTGCAGGCGTATGACGCTTATCCCCAGGCATTTACCTCCAGTGTTGCCGAGCGTGCGGCGATGCCCCTGAGCTGGTGGCAAAAACGCCTCGACAACCCGCTGGATCGGCTGCTCGGCGCGTTTGCCGGGGACACGCTCGCGGGCATCGTCGGCCTGGCGTTCGAGCCCCGGGAGAAGGCGCGGCACAAGGCGACCCTGTTTGGCATGTACGTCACCGAGGCGTATCAGCAGCAGGGCCTGGGCCGTCAGTTGGTGGAGGCGGCGCTGGCCGAAGCGCGCCGGCACCCGCGTCTCAAGGTGATCCAGCTGACCGTCACCGCCGGCAATGACGCAGCGTTTGCGTTATACCAGCGCTGCGGCTTTATCCAGTACGGCCTGGAGCCGCTGGCGGTGCGGGTGGGTGTGGAGTATTTCGACAAGGTCCACATGTGGCGCGAACTCGAGTCCGACTGAGGCAGTGGCCGATGTGATGGTTCAGCGCACGGCGCTCACGCCATCCAATGTTGAAAACGACGTGTCCTTGGCCGTCAGCAGAAAATCGCGCATATACGGCGCGTCCAGCATGTCGGTGCGCACCCCCGCATACAGCGTGGCAAACAGGCCTTTCTCGCCCAGGCGCTTGGCCTTCACGTAGCCGCGCGAGCTGTACTCATGCAGTGCCCAATGGGGCATGCCGCATACGCCACGGCCGCTGGCGACCAGTTGCATCATCATCACCGTCAGCTCCGAGGTGCGCACTTGCGCAGGCTCTACATCGGCGGGTTCCAGAAAGCGCGTGAAGATGTCCAGCCGGTCGCGCTCCACCGGGTAGGTGATCAGGGTTTCGCTGAGCAGGTCGTCGGGCACGATGTACGACTTGCCGGCCAACGCGTGCTGGTTGGCCACTGCCAGCATGGCTTCGTAGGTGAACAGCGGCACATAGGTGATGCCCGGCAGCTCCAGCGGGTCGGACGTCACCACCAGGTCCAGGTCACCGCGGGCCAGCGCCGGCAGCGGTGCGAAGGCAAAGCCCGAGGCCAGGTCCAGCTCGACTTCCGGCCATGCATCGCGGAATTGGTCAATGGTCGGCATCAGCCACTGAAAACAGCTGTGGCACTCGATGGCCATGTGCAAGCGCCCGGCGGTGCCACCGGCCAACCGTGCGATATCGCGTTCGGCGCCGCGCAACAGCGGCAGGGTGGCGTCGGCCAATTGCAGCAGGCGCAGGCCGGCGCTGGTGAAGCGCAGCGGCTTGGTCTTGCGCACAAAAAGCTGCATGCCCAGGCGCTCTTCCAACTCCTTGAACTGGTGCGACAGCGCCGATTGCGTCAGGTGCAGGCGTTCGGCGGCTTCCACCAGGCTGTCGGCTTCACGCAGGGCGTGCAGGGTCTTGAGATGACGGATTTCGAGCACGGGCTCTCCATGAAAACAATTTGAGACACGATCAGATCGCGTGAGTTTGTCTCATGTTCTCATGGGTGTCGACCGCGCCATGCTTACAGGTTTTTGAAATGTTCGAGAAACAGTGCGCGGCTGATGTCGCCGCGCCAGATCGGCGTGTGGCCGGGCTGTTGTTTTTGCCATTCCAGCCCCAGGCGTCGTTGTTCCGGCAGTTTCAAATGCGCTTTGACCACGCTGTCGAACGGCGCTTTGGCTGAGTCGTAATGTGCATGGACATACCACAGCACCGGTTCACCGGGCTGGGTCAGGTCGTGTACGGCGTACTCCTGGAAAAAATCGCTGCGACCGTCCTGGCGCTTCCCGTTGACGGCACGCTCTCCCAGTTTGCTCAGGCGGATCGCTGGTCGATCATCCTTGTGGGGCGAAAGCAGGTAATCGAGGAAACCACCGGTCGGCTGTTTGCTGCTCATCGACTGTTGGACGCGCAGTTGTCGGCCGGCCACGGTCAACTCATCGGCCTTGCTGCGCAGTTGGCCGATGACGGCTTCATCAGGGGCCACACGCTCGATGCGATTGGCGCGCACGTTCAACTCGGCGGCTTCGCTGACCAGCATGTGTTCCAGGTTCACGGGGCTCATATTCTGCTGCGCATAGCTCTGCACCTTGCTCTGGTAGTTGTCCACAGCACCGAGCCGGGTCTGGGCTTCACTGACCAGCGTCGAGCGCGCAAGGCTGACTTCGGGGGGCGGCGTCGGTTGCTCGGGGGCGGCAAGGCGGGCGCGATTGGAGTGTGCATCGAGTTGCCAGGTTTCAACCGGGCCTGCGGGTGCCTCGACGATATATTGGCGGGCACTGGTCTGCGGGTTGATCGTTTCGGTGCCCACCAGCAATCGGTTTTCTTCGGTGGTAAAGACTTTGAGTTTGGGGTCTCGGGCAGCGCTGGGCTTGATACCCATATCGTTGCGCGCCAGCTCGAGCATTTTTTCCACGTCATCGAGCAGTGTGGCCAGACGAGGCTGATCGAAATGCTGCGGGTAACCGAGGTTCCAGGTTGTCAGATCGCGACTGAAGCTCTGGTAGTCCTGAATGCAGGCCTCCAGTATGGCCAGGCGTTGAGCGCGAGTGGCGGGAGAACGGTTCAGCAGGAAGTGAAGGGTGAGCGCGCGGGAAATATTGACATGGCTCTTGAGGGTTTGCTGGAACAGATAGAACCACGACACCTCACTGATGCCGTCGTAGCGATTGAAACTCTCCAGACTGAAACTGAGTGTGAGGTGACGACGATAATCGGTGCCGAACTGGGTATTGAGCTCAGTGAGGTCGGTGTCCAGGGCCTTGTAGGCACTCAGGACGCCGGGATCGGTCTCGGTGAACGTGAAGTCCCGTTCGTGGAGGATTTTCTGATGCCAGGTGTTGGCCGTCTGTGCGCACTGTTCCACTTCATCGAGCGTTTCGCGAATCTTGAGGCTCAGGGCTTTACGTCGCACGGCGTGATTGATCAGGTCGCTTGCCTGGATTCGTTCAATGCTCAGCGCGGCGAACTGTTCGATCTGAGGCTGCATCTGCCGTCTTGCATAGTTGGCAAGCTCAATGTTGTTTCTGACGATGCTGGCAGCATTCGCGCGGCGCACGCCTTGACGAAAGGTGATGGCCTCACGGCTGACCGGGCGAGGCAGTTGCGCCAGTGTGCGGTCGTGCTGCAGGGCAAGCTCGATGGATTCTCGCAGGGCCTGGCGCAAGTCCGTCAGCGCAGTTGATTTGGCCGGAGCCTGGGCGTTCAGGTAGAGCAGTTCCAGGCGTTTTGTTCGCGTGAGCTGGTGACTGACGCGCTGACCGAGGGCCATGGCTTCATCGTGCAGGCGCAGTTGCTGGCGCCATGCGCGATCGGTCCACCAGCGGGGCAAGCGTTCACGGATCGCCAGAGGCCAGACGGGATCGAGGCGGTCTGCCAGATGCCCGAGCACGCCGCCGCCGCCGGCGAGCCCACCGTTGACCAGAGTGCCGTATACCGCGCCGTGGGTATTCCAGTCGCCGGCCTCGTCAAGCACGATGGGCTGTTTGTAGGTTTTGGTGCGCGTCCCTTTCAAGCGCAACGTGTGCAGGTTGTGGTCCAGCTCGACCTCGAACACACGGCCCTGACTGAGCATGAAGTCCCCTTGTGCGTGTCGGTAGACGTTGCGGTAGATCCCTTCGCTGTGAGGTTGCAGGCCATGCAGGGAAATCGGTTGTTCGTACTCGTACCCGGCGAAGCGTTCGACGATGGCTGACGACTTGCGCAACGACGGCGGCGATAGAGCAGCCGCGCTGCGGCCGAGCCGCTCCAGCTGCTGCAGGCGAACCCTGGGGCGGGTCGCGTTGGCAGAGATGCCAATCCCGGTGGCCAGGTCGACGCCGGCGTTGATCAGCGCGTGCAGACTGGACGCCAGGGCGTCGACTCCGCTCTGCACATCGCCGCGCAGGAACGCGGCAACGGCCATGTTCGCTTGCACCCACGCGTCATACAGGCCGACAGCCGTGCCGATAAACGGCACGAATCCCATCGCCAGTTTGATGAAGTACATGGCCTGCGCACCTTTGCTCGCCGATTCGCGCAGGCGCTGTGCGCTGTTGGAGCGTGACGTGTTGCGATGAGCGTCCAGCACCTGGCCCATATGGGCATTGAGCAAGTTTTTCGCGAGAGAGGTCGAGGCTGGCCAGGCGACGCCCACACCGATAATGGCGTCGTAGTGCTTGAGCAAGGCCTGCTTGATGCGGTAGGCGTGTCGCTCGGTTGTACCACCCAGTGCGCGGCCGGCCAGGTATTGGTGCATCTCTTCGCGAAAGCACCAATTGAACAGGGCTTTTCGAGCCGCTTCCAGGGTGTCGAAACGGTAGAAAAACTGACCGTCGAGGCGGTCGGGCAAGTACAGCAGAGTCACCCCGCTGTTCAATTCCTGAATAAAGGTTATGCCCAGCAGCGTTGAACTGAAGTCTTGCGTGTCGCTGCCCCCGGCCGTCAGGTGTGCCGGCTTGAGGACGATTCGGCGGTTGCCCTGGCGCCAGGCCTGTTCAGTGCTGGCATCGATGGCGATGTCGAGTATCTGCAGCGCGTCGTCCTTGAGGTGCCCGCGTACCTTGGCAATGCTGCGTTGCAGTTGCAGCAGCAAGCGCCAGTTTTCCAGCAGGGTTTCCTGCTGGTAGGCGTCGCTGAAGGTGGTCGCCGCAGGCTTGCCCAGGAACGTGAGGGTGATCAGGTCTTCATATTTTTGCGCGACGTCCAGTTCCCTGATGATCCTTTTGACGTAGGGCGCGGTAATGCCGGTGAGCAGTCGCTGGCGCTCGGTTTCGTCGTCGCCGATCACCTGGACTTTCATGAACTCCAGACGGTCCTTGAGGGTGTCCTCAACGGTGAACAGGGCCAGTTCGTGCAACGTGAGCGTGCTGCGTGCGGCGCTGGCTTTGTTCACGGTGCGCGGTGAAAACGAGCCGGCAGCGCCTGAACCCAGCAGCGTTTGCTTTTCGACCGTTACCGGGAGGTCAAGCGTGAGGGTGAAGCGCTTGCGCAGCGAGAAATCCTGGCGCAGACGCTGCTCGATCTGACCCTGGCTGAAGCGGCGGGCAGACGGAAGGTCGCGTTGCACCAGTACCTGCGATCGACGCAATGCGTCCACGCTGGCCGTGATCATCGGCTTGAGTTCGGCGGTCTGCGCGTCGGACAGTTCACTGACCCATTGCGGCTGCTGTTCGGCGCGCGTGACGCTGCGCTGTTGCTCAGCCAGTTGCGCGCAGGCGAGGTCCCGTGCGGCATGGCGGTGCACCTGCCATTCGAGCCGGCATTGTTCCGGCAGTGCGCGCAGCTCGGCCGCGCGTTCGTTCAGCACGACCGGGTCAGCGTGGCTTTCCATCAACAACGCGGCCTTTTGTGAGCACTGTTGTATCTGCGACTGCAGACCGTAATCGAGCGCTTCCTGCGGCACCTCGGCCAGTTGCAGGCTCAGCTCGGCATCATCCGCCTGGATGTTGAACAGCCCGGTGTGCAGTGCCTCTCGCGAGGCGAAGCGTTGCAGCCCGCCCGAGCGGCCTGGCCACCACAGCAGCACGCCGTCATCGCTTGGCGGGTCTTGCAGGTCCGCCGCATTGATGATCGCCAGCGGGCCTTGCAGCTCCTGGCTTTGCACCACGGTCTGGCCATGTTCACCGTTGGTGCTGCGCCTGCTCACGAGCAAGCGGCAAGCGGCCACTGGCAACGCGCGATTCTGGCGATTGGGATGGTTCAGAACGGCCTGCAACCGCAGGTATTCGTCGTTGCTGATCTGCTTGAGCAACCGTTGGATTTCGCCTTCTGCGCGCAAGCCTTTGACGCGGGCGGCGTAGAGGTCGCTTTTGGCGCGTGAGGCGGTTTTTTGCAGGGCCTGCAACTGCAAGCCTGTCTTGTTTTCCAGCAGTGTGGTCAGTGCGCTGTCGGCCGATTGTTGGGCTGCGGTCAAGTCATCGAGGTGGGGTTTGAGTGTGTGCAGTGGGTCGGCCTGTCCAGGCTCCATCAGCGCCTCCAGGGCCTCACGCTGCTGCTTGAGCGTGGCCAGGCGGGTCGCCAGCGGCAGGTCGGCGCTGAGTAAACCGAAGGGTGTGGGCGCGATGTCGGGGTCGTCGGTCGTGAGCGGCGCGTCAGGCGGCGCCGGAAATAGTCCATTGCCGCTCAGCTTTTGGTAAAGCGAATCGATAGCCTGCAACGCATTCATGCCCCGTGTGGCGAAGTCCGCGCCGCTGGTTTGTTTCAGCGCAGCCAGCAGGCGGGACTCGGCATCGGCGAGCCAGGCATCCATTGCATCGGTAAAGGGGTTGTCGATCAGTTCATAGTCGATTTCCGACGCCAGGCTTTGGCGGTTCGATGCAATCAGTTGGCCCTGTTCGCCCAGCAGCCAGCTTTCCAGCGCGTTACGTTCCTTGAATATCTGGAACACGGGTTGCCGGAAGGGCGTGTAAAGCAACTGAGCGGTGAGGGGGACGGTGTCGATGGTCAGCACCAGTGCGGCGTGCCAGGGGACGGTGTGCTCGTCTGTCCACTTGAAACTCATTCGTTCTGCATAGACGGCCCTGTCGGAATTCTCCGGCAAGGCCAGTTTCGCCAGCGCTGGTTTGAGTTGCTCGGTGCTCAGTTGGGCGAGGGCGAATGCCACTTGGGCGGCGGCTTCGAAGTGGCCTTTATACAACTGGTTGGCGCGCGTGCGGCGCGACACGGGCGTGTGCGGCGCGCGGTCATCCCAGTAGCGTTTCCAGGCCTGGCTGATAAAGCCCTGCAGGTCCAGCGAGTCCAGGCGCTCAAGCATTTCGCCCGCCGTCAGATCGAACAAGGGATGCTGGCTGCGCAGGCCCACCACAATGAAGTCCTGGTCAATCGAGTCCGGCACTTCGGGGCGCTGTTGCATCAGGGCAAGCGCTTTGTTCACGTTGATGAAGGGTTTATCCGTGCTGCGCAGGCCGACCGTGTTGCCGTCGAGGTCCAGTTTTTCGAGGATCAGTTGCGCCACAAGACTCTGGGGGGAGGGGATGTCGCGCATGAGATCGAGCATCGCCTGACGGCAGTCTGTCCATCGTTGCAGGGCTGAAAGCAGCAGGCTTTCGTCAACCCACAGGCGTCCCAGTCGGGTGGTGAAGTTGAAATCGTCCAGGCGTATTGCCGGGGTGGTTGGGGGATGTTCGTGGGGCATGATCAATGGCCTCGTCGGCAGGAGCGGGGTGCGCCTGCGCCAAGGTCGTCATTACAGGGGAGTGCGCGATGCGCCAGGCGGTATCCCTGTCTAGCATCCGGCGTAAATGACCGTTGGGCGCTCTTCATCAAACTGTCATGCAAGTGTGGCAGCGCGCTTGAACAAACTTCATCAGACTCGCGCTCTACTGGGGTTCTGCGTTTCGGTGTTTTCCATGCGTGTGTTGCTTTTACTGGCCGCTCTTTTAGTCGGCCTGCCGTGTTTTGCGGCGTCTCGATGCGATGTCAATGTCCCGACCCAAACCGTCGACCTGGCGCAGGTGAGCATCGCCTACCAGAGCATCGGCCGTGCGTCCGACCCTGCCTTGCTGTTGGTGATGGGCCTGGGCGGGCAATTGATCCACTGGCCTGACGAAGTGGTGGTCGCCCTGTGCGAGCAAGGCTTTCGGGTGATCCGCTATGACAACCGTGACGTCGGCTTGTCCACCTGGCGCCAGGCGCCGGCCAGCGCCAACCTGACGTTCGAGGTGCTGCGCTACAAGCTCGGGCTGCCGGTGTCGGCGCCCTATACGCTGACGGACATGGCCGATGACGCGCTGGGCTTGATGGACGCCTTGCACGTCCAGCAATTTCACGTACTTGGCGCGAGCATGGGCGGCATGATCGCCCAGCACCTGGCCGCCATGGCGCCGCAACGGGTGGAAAGCCTGACGCTGATCATGACCAGCTCCGGCGCCGAAGGCCTGCCGGCTCCGAACGCGGCGCTGGTGCAATTGCTGGCGCGGCGCAGCGCGCCCAACCGCGAAGTGGCGCTGGAGCAGCAGGCAGATCTGCTCGCGGCCCTGGGCAGCCCGAACGTGAAGGATGACCGCCAGATGTTGTTGCATCAGGCGGCGCTGTCCTACGACCGTGCCTTCAATCCCGAAGGCGTGAAGCGCCAGATCATGGCCATCCTCGCCGAACCGAGCCGCGTGCCGTTGCTCAACCAGCTGCGCGTGCCGACGCTGGTGGTGCACGGCACCGCCGACCCGCTGTTGCCGGTGATGCATGGCATCCACCTGGCCGCGCATATTCAGGGCAGCCAGTTGAAGCTGATTCCGGGCCTGGCCCATCGTTTCCAGGAAGCGTTCAAGGCGCCCCTGCTGGCGGCTGTGCTGCCGTACCTGCAAGCCCATCGCGAAGATACGGCGCACTGGGCGCAGATCGATGCGGTGGCGCCTTCGAAGGTGCTGTGACATTGGTGTATCGTGCAACCTTTGCGACACATTTGCCTGCGAGGTTGCCTGCCATGAGTACTCCCCTGAAAATCGATTTCGTCAGTGACGTGTCCTGCCCCTGGTGCATCATCGGCCTGCGCGGCCTGACCGAAGCACTGGACCAGCTCGGCGCCGAGGTGCAGGCCGAGATCCATTTCCAGCCGTTCGAACTCAACCCGAACATGCCCGCCATCGGGCAGAACATCGTCGAGCACATCACTGAAAAGTACGGCTCCAGCGCCGAAGAGTCCCAGGCCAATCGCGCGCGTATCCGCGACATGGGCGCCGCGCTGGGCTTTGCCTTCCGCACCGATGGGCAGAGCCGTATCTACAACACCTTCGACGCTCACCGCCTGCTGCATTGGGCCGGTCTTGAAGGTTTGCAGTACAACCTCAAGGAAGCACTGTTCAAGGCCTACTTCAGCGATGGCCAGGACCCGTCCGACCACGCCACCCTGGCGATCATCGCCGAAAGCGTCGGCCTGGACGTGCAGCGCGCCGCCGAGATTCTCGCCAGCGATGAATATGCCGCCCAAGTGCGTGAGCAGGAGCAGCTGTGGATCTCCCGTGGCGTGACCTCGGTGCCGACCATCGTGTTCAACGACCAGTACGCCGTCAGCGGCGGCCAGCCGGCCGAAGCCTTCGTCGGCGCGATTCGCCAGATCATCCAGGAAGCCAAAGGCTGAGCCTTTGGGCGGGTCAGTCGAATTTGTAGCTGATCGCCGTCTGCAACTGGCCCTGGTTCACATGCCCGGCTTGCTTGACGAGGCTGCTGTTGGCCGCCGAACCGACGAGGTGCACCCAACTGGCGCTGGTCAGCAGCGACCAGTGTGCGGCCAGGGGGAATTCGAAGCTTTGGGTCAGCGTGAGGTTCTGGAACCCCGCGCTGGCGTTATAGGCGCGGATCCCAGAAGCGGCCGACTCCCGGGTATCCACGCCAAAAAAGGTCTGGGTCTGGCGCGCGTCGGCAAAGTGCGCCATCAGGCCGGTGCTGCCGATGACGCCGCCCAGTGGGTAGCCCAGCTCGCCGCCAAGCTTGCCCAGCACGCCACCTTGCTCGCGCCCGCCGCCGACGGCCTGGCCCACCTGCGCATACACGCGCCAGAAATCGGCCGGGGCGTACTGGACGAACCCGCCGACCTCGGCCATGTCCGGCACATCACGCAGGCCGCGCAACGGGCCGTTGCTTTCCCGGCCCTGCAGGTAATTGACATAGGGGCCGGCGCTGATGCCCCGGCTGTCGAGTGCGCGCCAGGTCAGGCCGTCATCGGTGTCCAGGCTGAGCGTGCCCCAGTCCAGGTCGAAGTAGGGGATGGGACGCGCTTCGTAGTGGTTTCCGCTGGGGTCGTGGGGCTGATAGGCGAGACCCGCGCCGACTTCACCGCTGATGCCGGCGGCCAGCACCGCGCTGGAAAACACCCACGATAATCCTGCAAGTACCGCCGTCGAAAACTGGCGCATGGTGCGCACTCCTTGATCGGAACATGCGCGCATTCACGCGCGAAGGGCGGCCCCGGCGCAAGCACTCATCTTGTTTGTAGCAAGCTACAAAAATTGTAGCTTTCACGCTGCCAATCCCTCGGTAATGTGCGCCAAAAGCCCGGCCCTGCTGGGCTTTGTCCACTTGGCACACTCCCTGCTCTACCCCTGGTGCAAGCGCACAGAGCGCGCTCTCACAAGGTACGACGCAGATGATCCACTGGCATATCGTGTGTGACTTCGACGGGACTATCACTCCCACCGATGTCATCGACAACGTCCTCCAACGCTTCGCCGGGCCCGAGTGGGAAACCATCGAACAGCAATGGCTGGACGGGCACATCGGTTCACGCGAATGCCTGAGCCGCCAACTGGCGCTGATCAAGGCCACGCCTGCCGAACTGCTGGCGTACTTCGACAGCGTCGAGATCGACCCGGACTTCCCGGATTTCGTCGATCACGTCATGGGCCTGGGCGCGACCATCGAAGTGGTCAGCGACGGCATCGAGCAAGGCATCGCGCGCATCCTCTCGCGCAATTACGTGACCCTGCTGCCGATCCTTGCCAACCGCCTGCGCCAGGTCGACCAGAACAGCTGGCGCATCGACTTTCCCTACTCAAGTGATGCCTGCCGTGCCGCCGCCGGCAACTGCAAATGCAAGTCCACGCCGGGCAACAAGCGCGTGCTGGTGATCGGTGACGGCAAGTCGGACATGTGCGTGGCCGCCACCGCCGACTTCGTGTTTGCCAAGGGCAGCCTCGCCGACTACTGCGTCGCCCACCAGATTCCTCATGCGCGCTTCGACACCTTTGCCCAAGTGACTGCATTGCTCGCGCAATTGCCCCAGGGCATTGCGGCCAACGCCACCTCCTTTACTGCTGCCGACAACCAGGAACTCTTCCACCATGTCTGATATCCGTATCGCCACCGCCGAAGACCAGATCCTTCTGGATAAAGAAGCCAAGTACTGCTCCTACGGCGACACTGTTCATTACATCGAGCCACCGCGCATTTTCAGCCGTTGCGAAGGCTCCTACGTGTGGGACACCGAAGACCAGGCCTACCTCGACCTGCAGATGTGGTACTCGGCGGTGAACTTCGGCTACGCCAACCCGCGCCTGAACAACGCGCTCAAGCAACAGATCGACACCCTGCCGCAAATCGCCAGCCAGTACCTGCACAAGGGCAAGATCGAGCTGTCGGAAATGATCGCGGTCGATGCCAAGAAGAAGTTCGGCCTCGACGGTCGCGTGCACTTCAACGTCGGCGGTTCGCAGTCCATCGAAGACTCGTTGAAAGTGGTGCGTAACGCCTCCAACGGCAAGAGCCTGATGTTCGCCTTCGAAGGCGGTTACCACGGGCGTACCCTCGGCGCCTCGTCGATCACCTCCAGCTTCCGCTACCGTCGCCGCTACGGCCATTTTGGCGAGCGCGCCAACTTCATCCCGTTCCCGTACCACTTCCGTGGCCCCAAAGGCATGACCAAGGAAGAGTACGGCAGCCACTGCGTGCAGCAATTCGCCCGTTTGTTCGAGACCGAATACAACGGCGTCTGGGACCCGAAAACCAACCAGTGCGAATATGCGGCGTTCTACGTCGAGCCGATCCAGGGCACCGGCGGCTACGTGATCCCGCCGATGAACTTCTACCGCGAGCTCAAGCATGTGCTGGATCAACACGGCATCCTGATGGTGTCCGACGAAATCCAGATGGGCTTCTACCGCACCGGCAAACTGTGGTCCATCGAGCACTTTGACGTGCAGCCGGACGTGATCGTGTTCGGCAAGGCGCTGACCAACGGCCTCAACCCGCTGGGCGGCATCTGGGCCCGCGAAGAGTTGATCAACCCGAAAATCTTCCCGCCGGGCTCCACTCACTCCACCTTCGCTTCCAACCCGCTGGGCACGGCGGTGGGCCTGGAAATGTTCAAGATGACCAATGAAGTCGACTACGGCGCCATGGTCATGAACAAGGGCAAGTACTTCCTCGAAGGCCTGCAGGATTTGCAGAAGCGCTTCCCGATCATCGGCGACGTGGACGGCCTGGGCCTGGCGCTGCGCTGCGAAATCTGCGGCCCGGACGGCTTCACCCCGGACAAGGCAACCCTGGACTACATGGTCGAGGAAGGCATGAAGGGCGACATGGTGGTGGACGGGCGCAAACTCGGGTTGATTCTCGACGTGGGCGGCTACTACAAGAACGTGATCACCCTGGCACCGTCACTGGAAATCAGCTACCCGGAAATCGACCTGGGCCTCAAGCTGCTCGAGCAACTGCTGGTGCGGGCAACCCGGCGGTGAACGGCGCAGAGATCGACCTCGGCGAAGGTACTGCCGGCTTCGTTCTCGGTGAAGGTCCGGTCGGGATCCTGTTGATCCACGGCCTGACCGGCACCCCGACGGAATTGCGCCAGGTCGCCAAGGGGCTGGTCAAGGCAGGCAACTGCACGGTGTACGTGCCGACCCTGGCCGGGCACTGCGGTGACAACAGCGACCTGCAGGCCACCGGCTGGCGTGACTGGTACGAAGGCGTGCGCAAGGCCTTCGTACAAATCAAACAGCGCCATGCACAGGTATTTGTCGGCGGCCTGTCCATGGGCGCGGTGATGTCGATGTACGTCGCCGCTGAGCACCCTGGGCAGGTGGCCGGGTTGTTGATGTATTCCACGACCCTGAAGTACGACGGCTGGAGCATCAGCAAGCTGGCGTTTCTGTCGCCGTTGCTGATGAAGATTCCGTTCGGCGTGCATGTCTGCCGCTTCGAAGAAAAGCCGCCCTACGGCATCAAGAACGAGCGCCTGCGGGCTGTCGTCGAACGCCAGATGAAAGAAGGGGAGAGCAGCGAGGCCGGCCTGTTGACCATGGAGGGCATCACGGTGCGCGAGTTGCACCGCATGAACGCCGTGGTCAAAAAACGCATGCGCGAAGTCAAGGTGCCGGCGCTGGTGCTGCATTCCATCGAGGACGACATCACCAGCCGCTGGAACGCCGACTACGTGGAGCGTCACCTCGGCGGCCCGGTGACCAAGATCCTGCTGGACAACTGCTACCACATGATCACCGTCGACCTGCAATACCGGCGGGTGATCGAGTTGAGTGCCCGGTTCGTTGAGCAACACACGTCGACAAACACCACCTTGGTCAATGTGGGAGCTGGCTTGCCTGCGATTGCCTCACTGCGGTCCGCCTGACCCACCGAGGTGCCTGTAGCGCAGACAAGCCAGTTCCCACACGGGATCGGTGCTCGCCACACAAATAAGGGAAAACCGTGATCACCACGCAAGCCTTCTCGACCATCCGGGCCATCCAGCGCAGTGCCTGGAACGACTGTTTTCCGGGGGCGCTGGAGGATTGGGATTATTACGTCGTGGTGGAAAACGCCGCCATCGCCGATTTCACATGGCGCTACCTGGCGGTCTATGAGGACGGCACGCTGGTGGCGGTGGCGTCTGCATTCATCACCCGTTATCGCCTCGACACCACGGTATCGGGCGCTGGCAAGCGGTTTACCGAACGCCTGGAGCGCCTGTGGCCGGGTGTTTTGCAGTTGCCGCTGTACGCCATCGGTTCGCCGATGGCCGAGCGCTGTGACGCAGGCATTGCCAGCAGCGTGCCCCTGGCACGGCGCCCGCTGTTGCTCAAGCAGTTGATCAAGGCCGCGCGCCAGGATGCCAGTGAGTTCGGCATCAACCTGGTGGCGGTCAAGGACGTCGCCTCACAGGATTCGCAGTGGGCCGCCAGTTGCCGCGGCGCAGGTTTCAAAAGCATGCCAGGCTTGCCCGGCGGCGTGTTGAGGGTGCCCTACGGATCGGTGGACGCCTACCTCGGCTCGTTGTGCAAGTCGACCCGCAAGGACCTGCGCCGCAAACTGCGGGCGCCGGGGCCGCGCCTGGAGTGGCGGCGCAACATCGATGATGTGCTGCCCGAGGTCATGCGCCTGTACGAGGCCACGCTCAGCCGCGCCGACCTGCAATTCGAGCGCCTGCCGGCCAGCTACTTCACCGGGTTGCTCGAACGGATGCAGGGGCGGGCGGTGTGTGTTTTGTATTGGGTGGGCGAACAGCTGGTGGCGTTCAACCTGATCCTGGTGGACGAACATCGCCTGATCGACAAGTTTTTCGGGCATGACAGCGCGTTCGGGCGCGAGTACAACCTGTACTTTCGCAGTTGGCTGACCAATGTCGACTATTGTATTGCGCACCGGATCCCGCTCTATGAGTGCGGTCAGGAAGGCTATGCCAGTAAACTGCGCCTGGGTTGCGAGTTCCAGGGCAGATATTTGTTCTTTCGCCATCGCAACCGGGTGGTCAACGTGCTGCTCAACCTGGTGAAAGCGTTTCTGCGACCGGACCGTTCCGACCCTGCCATGGCTGCTGTGATAAGCGAAACCTGATGATCAACAAGACCCGCCAGAAAGCCCGTCCATTTGCCATTTCGCGCTGGAGTGTCCAGCGTAAGCTGGTGCTGGCGTTCTGGCTGGTCAGTGTTATTCCAACCATGATCGCCGCCGAACTGGCCGCGACCACGCTGTCGCAGATTTTCGACAGCAACGTGCGCATCTGGCTGCAGGAGTCGACCAAGATCGTCAAGGACGAGATTGGCGATATCCTTCATGACAATGCGCGCATGGCCAAACTGTTCCTGCGCTATACCAGCCCGCCGTCGAGCCCCCAGGCGGCGCGGCACGACCGGCTGACCGCCGACATCGCCGACGCCACCGATATCGATGTGGTCGCGCTGATCCGCAGCAGCGACCAGAAGGTGGTGTTCAGCACGGCGTCCGAAGACGTGGTCAGGCAGATCAACCTCACCAGCAAAGCGGTCCTGCAAACCGTCAAGGTCGCGGGGGTGATGACGGGCCTGGTGGTCTCGACCTTCGAAACCAACCGCGATGGCGTCGATTACCAACTGCTGGTGGCCACCTATCTGGACAGCAGTTTCCTGACCAGCGTGGCCGATGTGCATTCCCTTGATCTGCGCCTGTATCTAGCCAATCCGGAGGGCTTTTCGGAGATATTCTCGACCCAGCGCTTCGATGATCATCCGTTGCGCATCCCGGCCAATATCGAAACGGCCATGCGTGCCAGCCGCCAGCCGAGCGAGCAGTTCACCAGCAATTACAGCGGCCTGTACTGGCCGATCTTCAATGATGCCGGCGAACTGCAGGGCGTGATCTTCAGCGGCCTGCTGCGCCATACCAGCCTGGTGGGGCTGGTCAACCAGAGCAATTTGTTCTTGCTGATTTTCCTGCTCAGTTCGGCGCTGTCGCTGGCCGCCGGTGTGCTGGTGTCGCGGCGCCTGACCCGGCCGCTGCGCGACCTCTCCGAGGGAGTCGATGCGGTGATCGCAGGGGATTACCAGCACCGGGTGCGGACCAGCGGCGGCGATGAACTGGCGCAGTTGAGCAGCACCTTCAACCACATGACCGAGCGCCTGGGCGAGTTGCATCACCTCGAAGCCCAGTTGCGTCGGCGCGACCGGCTGCACGCCCTGGGCGAGGTTGCCATGGGCCTGGCCCACGAAATCCGCAACCCGCTGGGCATCATCAAGACCGCCACCCAACTGCTGCACCGTCGCGTCGATCTGCCGGACAGCGACAAGCGCCACCTGGAATACGTGATCAACGAAGTCAGCCGTATCAATGAGCTGATCACTGAATTTCTCGATTTCGCCAAGCCCAACCCGCCGCTGCGGGTGCAGCAGGCGGCACGCCCGCTGGTGGAGGAAATCCTCGGCTTTTGCAGCCCGGAACTGACCACCCACAACATCGATGCGCATATCGACGATCAGGCGCCCGGTGCGACCTTGTATGCCGATGCCAAGCAGCTCAAGCAGGCCTGCCTCAACCTGATCCTCAACGCCATCGACGCGATGCCCGAAGGCGGCCGCCTGACCCTGGGCATCCGCAGCCAGGGCGGCAATACGGTGATCAGCATCACTGACACTGGCCAGGGCATTGCGGCGGATATGATCGAGCGTATCTTCACCCCCTTTGTCACCACCAAGGCGTCGGGCACGGGCCTGGGCCTGGCCAAAGTCTATTCGATCATGGAAAGTCACGACGGCAGCATCGAGTGCACCAGCGAGAAAGATGCCGGCGCCACCTTCAGCCTGTACATTCCGGCTGACGGTGAAGACGACGGCGACGATGAGGAAGGTCATGACGCATAACGTATTGGTGGTCGACGACGAGCCCAAGCTCTGCGACCTGCTGTCGTCCGCCCTGAGCCAGAGCGGTATCCAGGTGTTTACCGCGGGCAACGGCCTGCACGCGCTCAAGGTATTGGAGCAGGAAGACATTGACCTGGTGATCAGTGACTGGCGCATGCCGGGCATGGACGGGCCGGCACTGCTGGCCGAGATCCGCGTGCGCTACCCGCAGGTGCCGGTGATCGTGATGACCGCCTACAGCACCGTCAAAAACGCCGTGCAGTCGATGCGCAACGGCGCCTACGACTACATCGCCAAGCCGTTCGATATCGACGAGCTGGACATCACCGTGGCCAAGGCGCTGCAGTTTCGTGACATCACTCGCGACAATGCGCGCTTGCGCGCCGAGCTGGACGAACACGCCCAATTCGACAGCCTGGTGGGCGACAGCCCGGCGTTTCGCCAGGTGCTGCACGCGGTGGATTCGGTGCGCGACAGCACCGCGACCATCCTGCTGACCGGCGAAAGCGGCACCGGCAAGGAAATGGTCGCCCGTGCCATCCACAAGCACGGCAGCCGCGCGGACAAACCGTTCGTGGCAGTCAACTGCGCGGCCATTCCCGAAGGCCTGCTGGAAAGCGAAATGTTCGGCCATCGCAAGGGCGCTTTCACCGGCGCCGTGGCGGACCGGGTCGGGCGCTTCATGCAGGCTGACAAAGGCACGCTGTTTCTCGACGAAGTGGGGGATATGCCTTTGGCCTTGCAGGCCAAGATCCTGCGTGCCTTGCAGGAGCGGGTGATCGAGCCGGTGGGTGATCCGCGCGAGCGCAAGGTGGACGTGCGGGTGATCGCCGCCACCAATAAAAACCTGCTGGAGGCAGTGGCCAGAAAGGAGTTTCGCGAAGACCTGTATTACCGCCTCAATGTGTTCCCGATTCCGCTGCCGGCGCTGCGTGAGCGCGCGGAAGATATCGTGCCCCTGGCCCGCCACTTCGCCCACACCATCAGCGCGACGGCCGGCAAACGCATCACCGGCTTCAGCCCCGAGGCGTTGCAGGCGATGGCGGCGTATCACTGGCCGGGCAATATTCGTGAGCTGCAGAACTGCGTCGAGCGGGCGACGATTGTAGCGGCATCGCCGGTGATCGAAGATATCGACCTGCCGGGTTACCTGTATGCCTCCAGGCCCACCGAGACGGTGCTGCGCAGCGACGGTCCGGACGTGCCCCAGGATTTGGATGCGGCGCTGGCGGATGTGGAGAAGGGCTACATTCTGGCGGCGCTGCAGGAGAGCAATGGCGTGCAGGCTGCAGCGGCGGCGAAGATCGGGATTTCCGAGAGAAGCTTCTGGTATCGGCTGAAGAAGCTGGGGATTCAGGTGGACAAGATAGTGCGCTGAGAGGGATTTCCCACATGGTTGACGGCAGTGTGTCAGGTGTGAACCCTGACCCATACGCTCACCAGCAGCGTCGCGGCGATCAGCCAGGCGACGGTGGCGACGGCCAGTGAGGCTTCCAGCCGCATCCGGTCGACCATCACATACAGTGTCGCCAGATACACAAAATACGGAATGATCGACCACATCCCGAACAGGATGGTGGTCTTCAAATCCTCCACCGAACGGCCCTTGCCGACGATGTAATGGGCGATCAGCGCAAAGGTCGGGAACAGCGGCACCAGGCCGGCGATGTAATAGTTTCGGGTCTTGGCCAGTGCGGCAAGTATCACCACCACCGCCGCGCCGAGGGCGGCCTTCAACAATAGATCCATCAATGGCCCAACCCGTATTTTTTGACCTTGTCGAACAGCGTGGTCTTGGCCATTCCCAGTTCCTGGCTGGCCTGGGTCAGGTTGCCGCCGCTGCGTTGCAGCGCGTCGTTGAGCAGGTTGCGTTCGAAGGCTTCCACCGCTTCGGTGAAGGCCAGGCCGTGGTTGCTGCCTCCCGCGCCGGGCTTTTTGAAGGCCGGCAGGCCCAGGGCGAAGCGTTCGGCGACGTTGCGCAGTTCGCGCACGTTGCCCGGCCAATCGTGGCTCATCAGGCTCGACAACGTCTGGTTGTCCAGGTCCGGCACGCTGCGATCGAAGCGCAGGGATGATTGCTGCAAAAAGTGTTCGAACAGTTGCAGAATGTCTTCGCGACGCTCGCGCAGCGGCGGCAGTTCCAGGGTGACCACGTTGAGCCGGTAGTACAGGTCGCTGCGGAACTGGCCGGCGCGGCTCAGTTCATCGAGGTCGGACTTGGTGGCGGCGATCACTCGGCAATCCACCGCCACGCTCTGGTTCGAGCCCAGGCGTTCCAGGGTGCGTTCCTGCAACACCCGCAGCAGCTTGATCTGCAGATTGATCGGCATGCTTTCCACTTCATCGAGAAACAGCGTGCCTTGATGGGCGTGTTCGATCTTGCCGATGCGGCGCTTGCCCGCGCCGGTGAAGGCATTGGCTTCGTGGCCGAAAATCTCGCTTTCGAACAGGTTCTCCGGCAGGCCACCGCAGTTGAGCGCGACGAACGGGTGGGAATGGCGGCGGCTGAAATCATGCAGGCAACGCGCGACCAACTCCTTGCCGGTGCCGGTCTCGCCTTCGATCAGCACGTTGGCCGAAGTGTCGGCGACGTTGGCGATCAGGTCGCGCAGGTTCTGCATCGCCTGCGAACGCCCGATGATGCGGCCTTCCAGCGAGTCGCGCTCGGCCAGTTGGCGACGCAGCGCCCAGACCTCGCGCGCCAGAGCGCGCTGCTCCAGGGCACGACGGGCGACGTCGACCAGGCGTTCGGGAGAAAAGGGTTTCTCCATGAAGTCATAGGCGCCGTTGCGCATGGCGCCGACCGCCATGGCGATGTCGCCATGGCCGGTGATCAGCACGACCGGCAGGCTTTTATCCAGAGCCTTGAGGCGGGTCAGCAGTTCCAGCCCATCAATACCCGGCAGGCGAATGTCGCTGATGACGATGCCGGCGAAGTGCTCGTCGACGCGCTTGAGCGCCTCTTCGGCGCTGCCCACGCCGACACTGGCAATGTCTTCCAGCGCCAGGGCCTGCTGGCAGCCGAGCAGCACATGGGGGTCGTCTTCGACGATCAGCACGGTGAGGTCTTGGGGCGTGATATTCATGTCGACTCAGTGGGTTGAGTGCCCGCCAGCGGCAGGCTCAGGACGAAGGCCGTACCACCACTGGCCGGGTGTTCCACGGCAAGGTTGCCGCCGGTGGCTGCCGCCAGGCTGGCCGACAGTGTCAGGCCAAGTCCCAGGCCTTGCTCGCCGGGCTTGGTGGTGAAGAACGGTTCGAACAAATGTTTGCGCGCCTCGGCGTCAACGCCGTGGCCGTTGTCGCGCACCCGCAGGCGATATTTGCCTTCGCTGCTGCTGCCTTCCAGCCACAGTTCCGGCGACGGTTGGTCTTGCATGGCATCCAGGGCGTTGCCGATCAGGTTGACCAGTATCTGCTCCAGGCGTGTCTGGTCAATCTGCAGCTGCACGGTGGCGAAATCGCTATGCACGCTCAGTGGCTGGCTGTCCACGCGTGCACCGAGCACCTGAAACGCGGCGTCCACCGCTTTGGTGAGGCTGGCCTGGCTCTGGTCATCGCCGCGCCGCGCAAACGAGCGCAGGCTGGCGGTGATGCGGCCCATGCGGTCGATCAGTTCGTTGATGGTCTTGAGGTTGGCGCTGGCGGTGTCCAGCGCGCCGCGTTCGAGGAAGCGCACGGTGTTGCCGGACAAGGTACGCAGCGCGGCCAGCGGCTGGTTCAGTTCGTGGGCGATGCTGGTGGACATCTGGCCGATGGCCGCCAGCTTGCCGGCCTGCACCAGTTCATCCTGAGCGCGGCGCAGGGTTTCTTCGGCCTGGCGGCGCTCGCGAATCTGGCCCTTGAGCCGTTCGTTGCTGGCGCGCAGGTCGCTGGTGCGCTCGGCGATCCGCCGTTCCAGCTGGCTGTTGGCTTCCTGCAAGGCTTCCCGTGCGGCGAGGCGGGTGGCGATCACTTTGCGCCGCTCGTTCCAGGCGATCAGCAAGAACGCCACCAGCCCAAAGGCGACGGCCACCAGGATGCCCTGGTTGATTGCAGCGCGGCGCAGATCGTTGAGCGGGGTGAGCAGTGTGAAATGCCACGGCGTATCGAGCAGCGGGCGGGTTTGTGCCAGGTAGCTCACCTCGTGGGCATCGTTGACCACTTCGCTGTTGGCCGGGAACGTCAGTGTTTCGCTGACCTCATTGAGGCGTTCGCGGGCCAGGGGTTCGAGTTCGTTCAGCGTCGCCCAGTAATATTGCAGGCTGTGGGCCAGGCGGTCGCGGGTGTCGTCGCTCAGTGGACGCACGGCCTTGAGGCGCCGGGCCGGGTCGCTGGAGAGGATGATGATGCCATTCTCGTCACTGACGAACGCTTCGAGGCGCGCGCGTTGCCAGCGTTCTTCCAGGGCTTCGAGGCGCACCTTGACCACGGCCACGCCGATGATCTTGCCGTGCTCTTCCAGGCCATGGGCCAGGTAGTAGCCGGGTTCGCCGTTGGTGCTGCCGATGCCGTAGAAGCGCCCCGGCTGACCGCGCACGGCATTCTGGAAGTAGGCACGAAAGGACAGGTCTTCGCCCTGGTAACTGTCGGCATCGCGCCAGTTACTGGTGGCCAGCACGCGGCCGGTGGTGTCCATCACGTAGATGGCCCGACTGCGACTGCGTCGGTTCAGGCCTTCGAGGTAATCGTTGACGGTTTTGCGGGTTTCCTGATTCGGCTCGGCCAGCAGTTTGGACACGCTGGATTCCAGCTCCAGCAGGCTGGGCAGGTAGGTGTATTTGCCCAGTTCGCTTTCGACCGTGCGCGCATGCAGTTCAAGCTGGCGTTCACCGGTGTCGCTGAGGGTGCGGATGCCGTAGTACTCACTGATCCAGAAGCCGATGAAACCCAGGCCGATCATCAGGGCGACGACCAGTGGCGGCAGGAACAGTTGGCGTATCAGGCGAGTTTTCACGGCAAGTGATGGCGGTGCGGCGCGAAATTGGTTGGGGTCGCATTTCATCACAGATGCCTTGGGTCAACCAGTTGTGCTTACGGTGCTTGCCCGTTGGCGAGCGGGCTTGTTGTGGCGAGCGGGCAAGCCCTAATGCCGTCCAGTTAAGCGCAGATTCCCTGTGGCGAGCAGGCTTGTCCTGCGTTGGGCTGCGCAGCAGCCCCTAAACCAGGCGCTGAGCCGTATCAGGTACACCGCGCTTTGCTGGATTGGGGGCGCTCCGCACCCCAACGCGGGGCAAGCCCGCTCGCCACAACAGGTGTGCTCACAACAAATAGCCACACCTACAAAGTGATGCAAGACTCAGTGCTGCAGGATTTTCTCGAGGAAGTGCTGTGCGCGTTCGGAGCGGGCGCTGATGTCGCCGAAGAATTCCTCTTTCGGGCAGTCTTCGATGATCTTGCCGGCGTCCATGAAGATCACGCGGTCGGCCACTTTGCGCGCAAAACCCATTTCGTGGGTCACGCACATCATGGTCATGCCTTCCTGCGCCAGTTGCACCATCACGTCGAGCACCTCGTTGACCATTTCCGGGTCGAGGGCCGAAGTCGGTTCGTCGAACAGCATGACGATCGGGTCCATGGCCAATGCACGGGCAATGGCAACACGTTGCTGCTGTCCGCCGGACAGTTGGCCGGGGTGCTTGTGAGCGTGGGCCGACAGGCCAACCCGCTCAAGCAGTTGCAGGCCCTTTTGGGTGGCCTCTTCCTTGCTGCGGCCCAGTACCTTGATCTGCGCGATGGTCAGGTTTTCGGTGATGGTGAGGTGCGGGAACAGCTCGAAGTGCTGGAACACCATGCCCACCCGCGAGCGTAGTTTGGGCAGGTTGGTCTTCGGGTCGGCGATGGAGGTGCCGTCGACGACTACGTCACCCTTCTGGAACGGTTCCAGCGCGTTCACGCATTTGATCAGGGTGGATTTGCCCGAGCCGGACGGCCCGCACACCACGATCACTTCGCCTTTTTTAACCTCGGTGCTGCAATCGGTCAGCACCTGGAAGTCGCCATACCACTTGTTGATGTTCTTGATAGAGATCATACGGCAAACCTTTTTTGCAGACGCTTGACCAGCAGCGAGGCGGAAAAGCTGATGATGAAGTAGACGACACCGGCGAAGATCAGGAACTCATTGGAACGACCGATGATGTCGCCGTTGGAGCGGGCGGAGTTGAGGAAGTCCACCAGGCCCACGGTGTAGACCAGCGAGGTGTCCTGGAACAGGATGATCGACTGTTGCAGCAGCAACGGGGTCATCTTGCGGAACGCCTGGGGCAGGATGATCAGGCGCATGGTCTGGCCGTAGGTCATGCCCATCGCTTGTGCGGCGGCCATCTGGCCCTTGGGGATCGACTGCACGCCTGCCCGCACGATTTCGCAGAAGTAGGCGGCTTCGAACATCATGAAGGCCACGACGCAGGAGGTGAACGCACCAATGGGTGTGTCTTCGCCGGTGATCCAGCGCAACACGAACGGCACCGCCAGGTAGAACCAGATGATCACCAGCAGCAGCGGGATCGAGCGGAAGTAGTTCACATAGGCGCCGGCCACACGCGAGAGCAGTTTGCTTGACGACAGGCGCATCAGCGCCAGTACCGTGCCCAGTGCGATGCCGCCGATGACGCCCATGACCATCAACTGCAAGGTCATGACCATGCCGTTCCACAGGCCCGGGATGGCGGGGATGATACCGCTGAAATCAAGTTCCATTATTTGCCCCCCACAGAGATCAGGCCGGGCACGGCGACTTTCTTCTCGACCACGCGCATCAGCAGCATCAGGCTCATGTTCAGGGTGAAGTAGATCAGTGTGGCCAAGGTGAAGGCTTCAAACAGGTTGGCCGAAAATTCGGCGGTCTGTTTGGTTTGCGCCAGCAGTTCCATCAGGCCGATCAGGGACGCCACGGAGGAGTTCTTGAAGACGTTGAGGAATTCGGAGGTGAGCGGCGGAATGATGATGCGGTAGGCCTGGGGCAACAGCACGTTCCAGTAGATCTGCGGCAGCTTGAAGCCCATGGCGCGTGCTGCGGATTCCTGGCCGCGTGGCAGCGCCTGGATACCGGTGCGCACTTGCTCGCAAACACGAGCGGCGGTGAACAGGCCCAGGCACACGACGACGCTGAGGTAGGCCGAGGT
This sequence comes from Pseudomonas poae RE*1-1-14, assembly GCF_000336465.1. Classification (NCBI taxonomy): domain Bacteria; kingdom Pseudomonadati; phylum Pseudomonadota; class Gammaproteobacteria; order Pseudomonadales; family Pseudomonadaceae; genus Pseudomonas; species Pseudomonas poae. Next base: position 571,143 of record NC_020209.1, read on the forward strand.
GGTCGGGTTGAGGTCCTGTTTGTACCAGTCCTGCAGGCCTTGGGGCAGCAGGTCGGGTATCAGGAAATACCAGATGAACAGCTGAACCAGCAGCGGCACGTTGCGAAACAGTTCGACGTAGCAGGTCGCAATGCCCGCCACGAGGCGATTTGGCACGGTGCGCATGACGCCCAGAATGGACCCCAGCAGCAAGGCGATAATCCATGCCACGACGGCGATGGCAATGGTCCAGCCCAGGCCGGCGATGTACCAGTCGAGATAGGTCTCGCTGCCAACGCCGGTGGACTTGAAGAACACGCCCCAGTCCCAGTTGTAATTCATTAGGGTCTCCCCTCGAAATCGATCGATGTACAAGCACCCGCTTGGGGAAAGTCCATTCCCGCCCGACATTGAATGCCAGGCACACGCGATCGGCTCGGAAACCGCCAGGTCGAGTGTTCCAAAAATACAGCCAGCAGGTAGTAACAGATGCCTGAGGGAGGGTGGGCTCCCTCAGGCGATAAGGTTAGTTCGGTGTCAGATTTTTACGTCGGGCGCCGGCTTGTCGCTTGGGTTGGCGATCAGCTCTTTAACCTTGTCACTCATCGGGAAGTTAAGGTTCAGGCCTTTGGGTGGAATCGGGCTTTCGAACCACTTGCTGTAGATCTTGTTGATCTCGCCGGATTTGAACAGGCCGACGATAGCGTCATCCACGGCTTTCTTGAAGGCCGGGTCGTCCTTGCGAACCATGCAGGCATACGCCTCGAAGGATTGTGGCGTACCGGTGATGACCCAGTCGTCCGGCTTCTTGGCCTTGGCTTCTTCACCGGCCAGCAGGGCGTCGTCCATCATGAATGCTACGGCGCGGCCGCTTTCGAGCATCTGGAAGGATTCGCCATGGTCTTTGGCGGAGATGACGTTCATGCCCATCTGCTTGTCGGCGTTCATCGCTTTGATGATGCGCTCGGACGTGGTGCCGGCGGTGGTCACGACGTTCTTGCCTTTGAGGTCGGCGAAATCACCGTAGGACGGCTTGCCATCCTTGTCTTTCTTGACCAGCAAGCGGGTGCCGATTTCGAAGATGTTGGTGGTGAAGTCGACCTGTTGGGCGCGTTCGGCATTGTTGGTGGTGGAGCCGCATTCCAGGTCCGCGGTGCCATTCTGGATCAGCGGGATGCGGGTTTGCGAGGTGACCAGGTTGTACTTGGTCTTCAGGTCGGGCTTGTTCAGGTCTTTTTTCAGGGCTTCAACGATAGCCAGCTGAATGTCGTGGGAGTAGCCCACAGGTTTGCCCGAACCATCCGCGATGTAGGAAAACGGAATGGAGCTGTCGCGGTGCGCGAGAGTGATGGTGCCGGAGTCGTTGATTTTCTTCAGCGTGCCGGTGAGTTCGGCGGCGAACACTGGAGTGCTGATCAGAGCAGCAGCGATAGCTGCGCCCAGGATATGGGGAACGATGCGCATCAATACTTCCTCGACATTTGTTTTTTTTATGAAGCCGGATAGGCGGCTCTCTTGTACGGCGAATGCCCATAACGGCTGCTGGGAGGCCCTGGGCAATCGTTGGGAAGTGTAGAGCATGAGTCGTGCCAGACCGGCGGTAGAAGATTAAGGCGCTGATTTATATAGGAATTAACTTTATGTGACAGCGGATTTGCTGCGGGCAAGTACGGCAAACCGAATGGGGAAGGGGCGGGCGTTCGGAAAACCGAATGGTGCGGGAGCGAGTGCGCTCGCTCCCGCACAGGTCAGGCGGCTTCGATCTTGCGGTTTTGCTCGACCTTGGACAGATAACGCTGCAGGTTTTCCTGTTCTTCCGGGGTGGTGGAGAGGCCAAGTTTGGTCCGGCGCCACAGCACATCCTGGGGCTGGGTCACCCATTCTTCGGCGCACAGGTAATCGACCTCGCGGGTATACAGGCCGCCACCCAGGTGCTCGCCCAGGTCTGCCAGCGATTGCACGCCTTCCAGCAAACGCCAGGTGCGGCTGCCGTAGGTCACGGACCAACGGCGCGCGAGTTCACCTGGCACCCAGTCGAATTTTTTGCCAATGGTGTCGGCCAGCGCTTGCGGCGTGGTCATGTCCTCACCGCCCGGCAGGCTGGCGGTGGCAGTCCAGCTTGGGCGCATCTGCGCGAAGTAGGGGGCCAGTTGAGCCATGGCCGACTCGGCCAGCTTGCGATAGGTGGTCAGCTTGCCGCCGAACACCGACAGGATAGGCGCCTCGCCCGTGCCGCCGGACAGCGACAGGGTGTAATCGCGGGTGATGGCCGATGGGTTGTCCGACTCGTCGTTGCACAGCGGGCGCACGCCCGAATAGGTGTGGACGATGTCGTCGCGGCTCAGCTGTTTTTTGAAGTGCGCGTTGACCACGTTGAGCATGTAGTCGGTTTCGCCTTCGGTGACTGCCACCTTGGCCGGGTCGCCGTCGTATTCACGGTCGGTGGTGCCGATGATGGTCAGATCGTTCAGGTACGGAATCGTGAAGACGATGCGCTGATCTTCGTTTTGCAGGATGTGTGCGTGAGCGCCTTCGTAGAGTTTCGGCACGATCAGGTGGCTGCCCTGGATCAGGCGGATGCCATAAGGCGAATCCAGCTTGAGGTCGTCGCGAATGAACTTGGCGACCCATGGGCCGGCGGCATTCACCAGCGCCTTGGCACGAATCGAAAACAGGCTGCCGTCGGCGCGCTCCATGTTCATTTCCCACACGCCCTGGCTGCGGTGCGCGCTGACGCAGCGGGTCTGGGTGTGAATGTGCGCACCTTTCTCACGTGCGGCCATGGCGTTGAGCACCACCAGGCGGGCATCGTCGACCCAGCAGTCGGAATATTCGAAGCCTTTGGTGATTTCGCTTTTCAGCGGGCTGTCGGCGCCGAAGGTGAGGCTCTTGGAGCCAGCGAGTTTCTCGCGCTTGCCCAGGTTGTCGTAAAGGAACAGACCGGCGCGAATCATCCACGCAGGGCGCAGGTGAGGACGGTGCGGCAGCACGAAGCGCATCTGCTTGACGATGTGCGGTGCCTTGGCCAGCAGCACTTCACGTTCGGCCAGCGCTTCGCGCACGAGGCGGAACTCGTAGTGTTCCAGGTAGCGCAGGCCACCGTGGATCAACTTGCTGCTGGCTGAAGAGGTGTGGCTGGCCAGGTCGTCCTTTTCGCAAAGGAATACCGACAAACCGCGCCCGGCTGCGTCTGCTGCGATCCCGACGCCATTGATCCCGCCACCGATTACGGCAATGTCATAGACTTCGGCAAGGGGTGGAGCAGGCAAGGTAGAAGGGTTCATCGGCTGGCCTCGCAATCATTTTGTATTGGAATTCGAACATTAATGTTCATTTGCGAAAATGGTAGCTGATAAACGCGGGCACAGCCAGTCGACTTCGATTGAAAAAATTCATCGAAGGGCAGGCGAGGGGAAATTTGTGAACGTGGGCTTGAGGAAGGTTTTTGCATAGACCGCCTTCGCGGGCAAGCCCGCTCCCACCTTAACCCGCGTTCTCATGAGGGAACTCGGTCAAATGTGGGAGCGGGCATGCCCGCGAAGGCGGCGGTACAGGCGCTACACCACTTCCAGCCTGACCTTGTGCTCATTTAACAACTGCACCAATGCCGGCACCGGTTGTTGATCGGTTACCAGGCAATCCACCAGACTGATCGGCCCCAGGCGAATCATGGCATTGCGCCCGAATTTGCTGGAGTCCGCCGCCAGAATCACCTGGCGGGCGTTCGCAATGATCGCCTGTGACACGCGCACTTCCTGGTAGTCGAAATCCAGCAGGCTGCCGTCCTCGTCAATCCCGCTGATACCCACCAGCGCGAAGTCGACCTTGAACTGGTTGATGAAATCCACGCTGGCCTGGCCCACCACGCCGCCGTCACGGCGCACGTTGCCGCCGGTCAACAGCACGTCGAAGTCGTCCTTGGCACTCAGCATGGTGGCGACGTTGAGGTTATTGGTGATGATTTTCAGGTGGTTGTGATTGAGCAGCGCACGGGCGATGGATTCGGTGGTGGTGCCGATGTTGATGAACAGCGAGGCGTGATCGGGGATTTGCGCGGCGATGGCTTCGCCGATGCGCTGTTTCTCGTCGCGCATCTGGTCGGCTCGCATGGCGTAGGCGGTGTTTTCGACGCTGGAATCATAGGCTGCGCCGCCGTGGTAGCGGCGCAACAGATTGGCATCCGCCAATTGATTGATATCGCGGCGGATGGTTTGTGGGGTGACAACGAACAACTGCGCCATTTCCTCGATACTGACATAGCCGCGTTCGCGGACCAGTTCGAGGATGTGTTGCTGGCGGGGAGGCAGATTCATGGGGCGTCCTTCGGGCTGCCGTACAAAAGTGGCCCATGATGCCGCAGGAATCTGCTCCCGACCAGTTGGAACCCCGGCAGGGTCCCGCCTATGGCTTATTCAGCGCCTTCGTGCGGTTCCCAGTCGCGGGTACGGCTCACCGCTTTTTGCCAGCCGGCGTAGAGCTTCTCCTTGGCCGCTTCGTCCAGTTGCGGTTCGAATTCGCGCTCTATCACCGCCTTGCCACGCAGTTCGTCCAGGCTGCTCCAGAAACCGCAGGCAAGGCCCGCCAGGTAAGCGGCGCCCAACGCTGTGGTTTCGCGCATTTGCGGGCGCTCTACCTGGGTGCCGAGGATGTCGGCCTGGAACTGCATCAGGAAGTTGTTGGCCACCGCGCCACCGTCCACGCGCAGGGCCTTCAGGCGTTCGCCCGAGTCCTGCTGCATGGCGTCGAGCACGTCGCGGGTCTGGTAGGCAATCGACTCGAGGGCTGCACGAATGATGTGGTCCACGCGTACGCCACGGGTCAGGCCGAACAGTGCGCCACGGGCATACGGGTCCCAGTACGGCGCGCCCAGACCGGTGAAGGCCGGCACCAGGTATACGCCATTGCTGTCCTTGACCTTGCCGGCGAAGTATTCGGTGTCGGTGGCGTCGGCGATGATTTTGAGTTCGTCGCGCAGCCATTGCACCGTCGAGCCGCCGTTGAACACGGCGCCTTCGAGGGCGTAAGCCACTTCGCCACGGGGACCGCACGCGATGGTGGTGAGCATGCCGTGCTTGGATTTGACCGCCTTGTCACCGGTGTTCATCAGCAGGAAGCAGCCGGTGCCGTAGGTGTTCTTGGCCTGGCCGGGCTCTACGCACATCTGGCCGAACAGCGCCGCTTGCTGGTCACCGGCGATGCCGCCGATGGCAATGCCGCTTTTGGTGCGGCCGTAGATTTCCGATGAGGATTTGACTTCGGGCAGCATTTCGCGCGGCACGTCGAGAATCTCCAGCATCTTCGCGTCCCACTCCAGGGTGTGGATGTTGAAGAGCATGGTGCGCGAGGCGTTGGTGTAGTCGGTGACGTGAGTCTTGCCGCCGGTAAATTTCCAGATCAACCAGCTGTCGATGGTGCCGAACAGCAGTTCGCCGTTGCGCGCACGCTCGCGGCTGCCTTCGACGTTATCGAGGATCCACTTGAGCTTGGTGCCGGAGAAGTATGGGTCGGTGACCAGGCCGGTGGCGTCGTTGATGTATTGCTCATGACCATCGCGCTTGAGCTGCTGGCAGATCTCGGTGCTGCGGCGGCACTGCCAGACGATCGCGTTGTAGATTGGGCGACCGGTGTTCTTGTCCCATACCACGGTGGTTTCACGCTGGTTGGTGATACCGATGGCGGCGACCTGGTCATGGTGCAGGCCGGCCTGTGCCAGCGCTTCGACCATCACTGCGCTCTGGGTGGCGAAGATTTCCATCGGGTCATGCTCGACCCAGCCGGCTTGCGGGTAATGCTGGGTGAACTCGCGTTGGGCGGTGCACACCACGTTGGCGTCACGATCGAAGATGATCGCTCGCGAACTGGTGGTGCCCTGGTCGAGGGCAATGATGTAGTTCTTATTCTGAATGTCGGTCATGTCAATTGCCTTGTACGAAAGAGGGAAGTCGGAAGTCAGCCTGGGCCGCAATGGGCAGGGGACCAGGCCGGCGCTTTCAGGAAATACGCGTGTTGCCGTTGACAGCCGTGTCAGGTGTTTCAGCTACAGCAGGGGCGGCGCTTGGCAAATGACGGGCGATCAGCCCACGGTAGGCCGCAGCACCCAGGCAAGCGCCGACAATCGGCGCGAAAATCGGCACCAGGAAATAGGGGATGTCGCGACCGCCAGTGAAGGCTATTTCACCCCAGCCAGCGAAAAAGGTCATCAGCTTGGGCCCGAAATCCCGCGCCGGGTTCATCGCAAAGCCGGTCAGCGGGCCCATGGCACTGCCGATGACCGCAATCAGCAGACCGATCAGCAGTGGCGCCAGCGGGCCGCGTGGCAGGCCGTTGTTGTCGTCGGTCAAGGCCATGATCACGCCCATCAGGATGGCGGTGATGACCATTTCCACCAGGAATGCCTGGGCCGTGCTCAACAGCGCATGGGGGTAGGTGGAGAATACCGAAGCCAATTCCAGGCTGGCTTGGGTGCCGCGTACCAGGTGGTGTGTTTGTTCGTAATCGAAAAACAGGTTGCTGTACAGCGTGTACACCAGCGCCGCAGCGCAGAAGGCGCCGGCGACTTGAGCGAGGATGTAGAAAGGCAGTTTGCGCTTTTCGAAATCGGCAAACAGGCACAGGGCGATACTGACCGCCGGGTTGAGGTGCGCCCCGGAAATACCGGCGCTCAGATAGATCGCCATGCTGACGCCGATCCCCCAGATGATGCTGATTTCCCATAAGCCGAAGGTGGCACCCGCGACCTTGAGCGCAGCAACGCAACCGGTACCGAAGAAGATGAGCAGCGCGGTGCCGAGGAATTCGGCCATGCATTGGCTCGAAAGTGAAGGCTGTTGAAGAGCAGTTGTCATGGAAAACCTCATTTGTTGTTCTTGTCTGGCGTACGGCCTCGTTGGGCCTTGCGCGATTTTCACCAATAACGAGGATCCCCATCCACGCCATGGCTTACTGCTGCGATACTGCGGAAACCATTCCTACAGTATTCGGAAACGAAAAAATATAGACAAGAATGACGGCTGTCAAAGGTCGAAAGTGAACTGTCAGTCATTTTCCAACTATTGGTCTGATGAATGATCACGCTTGCAGCAGAAATTATCCGCGCACGCGGGGGCCGCACTAGAGCGTTTTACAGGGGCTTGGCTTAAAATCGACTCTCTGTTTGCCCCGACCGGAGACATCATGACCCCCGCATTGGATCTGTTGAAAAAAGTTCGCGCCGAACATCGCATCCACAGTTACCAGCACGATCCCAAGTCGGCTTCATATGGTCTGGAGGCCGCAGAGAAATTGGGCCTCGATCCGGCGCGGGTGTTCAAAACCCTGCTGGCCAGCAGTGAAAAGGGCGAGTTGCTGGTGGCGGTGGTGCCGGTCGTCGGAAGTCTGGACCTCAAGGCCCTGGCGCAGGCGGCGGGAGTGAAAAAAGTCGAAATGGCCGACCCGGCGGCGGCGCAGCGCTCCACCGGTTATTTGCTGGGGGGAATCAGTCCTTTGGGGCAGAAAAAGCGTTTGCGCACGTTTATCGATGTGACGGCGCAGCCACTTGCGACGATTTTTGTGAGTGCGGGAAGGCGAGGGCTGGAAGTGGAATTGACAGCTTTGGCGCTGGCCGAAAACACCCAGGCCACCTTCGCGCCGATTGGCAGGATGTGATTTCGAGCCAATGAAAATCCACTAGGGGAGGGCGCAAGCCCCCCCATTCAGCGTGCTGCCTGAAACAGCACCAGATGTTCTGCCGCAACCCGGATGCCCACATCCACACCCACTTGATGGTCCGCATGGCTTGGGAAAATCGACTCCAGCTGCGCGCCGGTCGGCAACTGCAGGCGGTAGAGCGTCGAGGCGCCGAGGAAGGTCTTGCCGACGATTCGCGCTTTGAGGGCGCTGTCCGGCGCATGGACGATGTCGTCCGGGCGCAGCAGCACGTCCACCGCGCCTCCGGCAGGCCAGGTGTAAGCGCGGTTGCCGCGCAGCTCACCCAGTTCGGTGCGCACGGACTCCGGCGAGCTCAATTGGCCGCGGATAAAGTAGCCCTGGCCAATAAAACTGGCGACGTAGGGCGTTTGCGGTTCGTGATAAAGGTTGTAGGGCGTATCCCACTGTTCCAGGCGGCCTTCCTTGAACACGCCCACCTGATCGCTCACGGCAAAGGCTTCTTCCTGATCATGGGTGACCAGGATCGCACTGGTACCGCGCGCCTTGAGAATCTCGCGCACTTCATGGCTGAGCTTGCGCCGCAGTTCGCCATCGAGGTTGGAGAAGGGCTCATCCAGCAACAGCAGTTGCGGCTCCGGCGCCAGGGCGCGGGCAAGAGCGACGCGTTGTTGCTGACCACCGGACAATTCGTGGGGGAAGCGCTTGCCCAGGTTCTTGAGGTTGACCAGTTCCAGCAGTTCGGTAACCACGCGGTCTTTGTGCGGGTGCTTGCGAATGCCGAATGCGATGTTGTCGGCCACGCTGAGGTGGGGAAACAGGGCGTAGTCCTGAAACACCATGCCAATACGACGTTTCTCCGGTGCCAGGGTGAAACCGGCGCTGGAGATGACTTCGCCGGCCAGGCTGATTTCACCTTCGTGCACCGGTTCGAACCCGGCAATCGCCCGCAGCGTGGTGGTCTTGCCGCAGCCGGAAGAGCCGAGCAGGCAACCGATATCACCGGCATTGAGGTGCAGATTGAGGTTCTGTACCACCCGTTGATCGTGATAACCGCATGCCAGATTGCGCAGGTTCAGCAGTAAGGGCTGGCTCATGCGTGGTGGTACGACGGCGGAACAAGAAATTCGAGCAGGGCCTTTTGCGCGTGCAGGCGGTTTTCGGCCTGGTCCCATGCCACCGAGCGCTGGTCGTCGAGCAGGTCGAGACTGATTTCTTCACCCCGGTGCGCCGGCAGGCAATGCATGAACAGCACGTCGGGCGCGGCCAGGTCGAGCAGGGCGCGGGTCACCTGGTACGGCGCGAAACGGGCCAGGCGCTTGGCGGTTTCTTCTTCCTGGCCCATTGAGGTCCACACGTCGGTACTCACCAGGTGCGCGCCGGCGACGGCTTCACGCGGGTCGCGCACGAGGGTGACGCGGCTGCCGGCTTGTTCGAGGAAGCGCGCATCAGGCTCGTAACCTTCAGGGCAGGCAACACGCAGCTGGAAGTCGAACTGGATCGCCGCTTCTATATAGCTGTTGCACATGTTGTTGCCATCGCCGATCCAGGCCACGGTCTTGCCCTGGATAGAGCCGCGATGTTCAAGGAAGGTTTGCATGTCGGCCAGCAGCTGGCAGGGGTGCAGGTCATCGGACAGGCCGTTGATCACCGGCACCCGCGAGTTGGCGGAAAATTCGGTCACGGTGCTGTGGGCAAAGGTCCGGATCATCACGGCGTCAAGCATGCTCGACATGACGATGGCGCTGTCGGCGACGGTCTCGCCCCGGCCCAGTTGCGTATCGCGCGAAGACAGAAAGATGGCCTGGCCACCCAGTTGAATCATGCCGGCTTCGAACGACACGCGGGTGCGGGTCGATGACTTTTCGAAAATCATCCCGAGCACGCGGTTTTTCAAAGGCTCGAACAGTACGCCGCGGTTACGCAGGTCTTTAAGCTCAATGCCTCGACGGATCACGCCGACCAGCTCTTCGGGCGTGCAATCCATCAGGGAGAGAAAGTGCCTAGCGCTCATCATTAACTACCTTTTGCAACAGACCGCAGATACTCAAAGCCTTGTTTATTGTGACAACGGGCGAGACCTGCGGCGAAAGCCGCACGGGGCGACGAAATAGGGGAAGGCGCGATCTTATAATTAAATGTCGCGTCTTACCAATAGGGCTACGGTTTTTAAGGGTGTTCAGCGGGGCGGCAAAGCGCGTTTGAAAACAACTTCCTGACAGCAGCGGGCCATTTGTACACTGGCGCCGCAACCTTTTGCAATGCGCGGCGGCGGGGCCAGGCCTAATGCCGTTCAGTCAAGCGCAGATTCCCTGTGGCGAGCAGGCTTGTCCTGCGTTGGGCTGCGCAGCAGCCCCACAATTAGGCGCTGAGCCGTATCAGGTACACCGCGTTTTGCTGGATTAGGGGCGCTTCGCACCCCAACGCGGGGCAAGCCCGCTCGCCACAATAAGCCCACACATTTTCCTTAACTGGACGGCATTAGGGGCAGGCCAGGCTGTGTCGGTTTCCCGCGACGATGCGCGCACCTTTGAAACATTTGCTCACGCTCTTGGCCATGGCCTGGCCTGATGCCAGTCGATTCATGCCGCGAAGGTTGCTGGTGCACCGGGCCACGGCGGCCCATAGTTGGCCCAATGCCCCTATAAAGAGACTGGCCATGACCAAGACTCTCCACCACCGTGCTTGCCATCTGTGTGAAGCCATTTGCGGCCTGACCCTGGAAACCACCCAGGCCCACGACGGCAGCCTGGCGATCACGTCCATCAAGGGCGACGCCCTGGACAGCTTCAGCCGTGGGCACATCTGCCCCAAGGCCGTGGCGTTGCAGGATATCCAGAATGACCCGGACCGCCTGCATCAGCCCATGCTGCGCGTCGGCAGCCAATGGCAACCCATCCCTTGGGAAGATGCCTTCGCGCTGGTGGCTGAACGTCTGTCGGGCATTCAGGCGCGTCATGGGCAGAATGCGGTGGCGGTCTACCAGGGCAACCCCAGCGTGCACAATTATGGGCTGATGACCCACAGCAACTATTTTCTGGGGTTGTTGAAGACGCGCAATCGGTTTTCCGCAACCTCAGTGGATCAACTGCCCCATCACCTCACCAGCCACCTGATGTACGGCCATGGTCTGTTGCTGCCGATCCCGGACATCGACCACACCGATTTCATGCTGATACTCGGCGGCAATCCGCTGGCCTCCAATGGCAGCATTATGACCGTGCCGGATGTGGAAAAACGCTTGAAGGCCATTCAGACGCGGGGTGGCAAAGTGGTGGTGGTCGACCCTCGGCGCAGCGAGACGGCGGCGATAGCCGACCAGCATCTGTTCGTACGGCCTGGGGGGGACGCGGCGTTGCTGTTCGGTCTGCTCAACACCCTGTTTACGGAGAATCTGACCCGTACCAGCCATTTGCCGGTTGAAGGCCTTGAAGCGGTGCGCCACGCCATCGCCGGGTTCACCGCCGAGGCCATGAGCAGCCAATGTGCCGTGCCCTCTGAGCAGATCCGCCAGTTGGCGCGTGATTTTGCCGCTGCGGACAAAGCGGTGTGCTACGGGCGCATGGGGGTGTCGACCCAGGCGTTCGGCACGCTGTGTCATTGGCTGGTGCAGTTGATCAACCTGGTGACCGGCAATCTCGATCGGGTGGGTGGCGCGCTGTGCACCACGCCGGCCGTGGACCTGGTGGCGTCCACCGGTGGCGGGCATTTCAATCGCTGGCAGAGTCGGGTTTCCGGGCGTCCGGAATACGGGGGGGAATTGCCGGTGTCGGCCCTGGCTGAAGAAATGCTCACCGCCGGCGACGGGCAAATCCGCGCGCTGGTGACGGTGGCCGGCAATCCGGTGCTGTCCACGCCCAATGGTCGCCAGTTGGAACAGGCGCTGGAGGGGCTTGAGTTCATGGTCAGCGTCGACCTGTACATCAACGAGACCACGCGCTATGCCGACTTGATCCTGCCTTCCACTTCGGCGCTGGAGAATGATCATTACGACACCACGTTCAATATGTTCGCGGTGCGCAACGTTACCCGTTTCAATCGCGCGATCCTGCCAAAGCCTGCGGGTGCGTTGCACGACTGGGAGATTTTCGTCGGTTTGGCCAAGGCCTTTGCCGCGCAGACGGGCGTTGCGCTGAAGCCGACGATGGCGCCGGCGCAGATGATCGATGCCGGCCTGCGCGCCGGGACTTATGGTGATGCCTCCGCTCACAAGCTGTCGGTGGCAATGCTGGCGGAACATCCCCATGGCCTGGACCTGGGGCCGCTGTCGGCCAATCTTGCTGCGCGTTTGAAAACCGCAGATGGCAAGGTGCAGGCCGCACCGGCGGTGATTCTTGCGGACTTGGTGCGTTTTGCGGCGCAGCCGGCGCCTGTGGTTGACGAGCTGCTACTGATCGGCCGTCGCCATGTGCGCAGCAACAATTCGTGGATGCATAACTATCACCGGCTGGTGAAAGGCAAGCCACGGCACCAGTTGCATATGCACCCCGATGACCTGGCGAGCCGGCAGTTGGGCGATGGGCAGCGCGTGCGCGTCAGCTCGCGTATCGGCATGATCGAAGTTGAGGTAGTCGCCAGTCTGGAGATGATGCCCGGCGTGGTCAGCCTGCCCCACGGTTGGGGTCATGGCCGCCCTGGCGTGCGGATGACAATCGCCAGCAGCCAGCCCGGAGCGAGCGCCAACGACTTGACTGACGAGCGGCAGTTGGACGAATTGTCCGGCAACGCCGCGTTGAACGGGGTGCCGGTGCAGGTTTCGGCCGCATAAGGAGCCAGAGCATTGTGCCGGGATTTTGCGTTACAATGCGCCACCGTGCCGACCTGTGAGTCGCAAAGTTCCAGCCGAGGTGTTCCATGGATATCATCGAAACGATCAAAGAGCAGATTGCCAACAACACCATTCTGCTTTACATGAAGGGCGCACCGAACGCGCCTCAGTGCGGTTTCTCCGCAAAGGCATCCCAGGCCATCATGGCGTGCGGTGAAAAATTCGCCTACGTGGATATTCTGCAGAATCCTGAAATCCGCGCCAATTTGCCAAAGTACGCCAACTGGCCGACCTTCCCGCAATTGTGGGTAGCCGGCGAACTGGTCGGCGGCAGTGACATCATCACTGAAATGGCAGCGGATGGTTCGTTGCAGGCGCTGGTCAAAGATGCAGCAGCCAGTGCAGCGGCCAAGACCGACGCTTGATTGGCCTGCATTAAAAAGCCCCGCTTCTCGAAAGAGAGCGGGGCTTTTTTATACCGGCGTGCTGTGGGTTATTCGCCCATCTGCGACTGCAGGTAATTCTCCAGGCTGACTTTGACGATCAGGCCCAGTTGGGTTTCGAGCCAGTCGATGTGTTCTTCCTGATCTTCCAGAATATCTTCCAGAAGCTCGCGGCTACCGAAGTCACCGTGGGTTTCGCAGTGGGCAATGGCGGCCTTGAGGTCGCTGTGGCTCTTGCGTTCAAAGCCCAGGTCGCTGTTGAGCATTTCCTGAGTGTGTTCGCCGATGTTCAGCTTGCCCAGGTCCTGCACGTTCGGCAGGCCTTCCAGGAACAGGATGCGCTTGATCAGCGCATCGGCATCTTTCATGGCCTTGATCGACTCTTTGTATTCGCGCTTGCCGAGCTTTTCCAGGCCCCAATCGTCGTACATGCGTGCATGCAGAAAGTACTGATTGATCGCGACCAGTTCATTGGCAAGGATTTTGTTGAGCTGCTGGATGACTGAGATGTCGCCTTTCATGACTGGGGTCCTGCCCTGTAATAGCTGTGTATAGGGCGGAGTTTGAGCGGCGGAAACCTTAGTGTCAAACCTAAGTTGTTGAATAATAAATGAAAATTAATCGGAATAAGAATGTTTGTGTTCCGCGTCTCGGCGCTAACTGATTGAATTACAGACATAAAAAAACCGGACTCCAGGTCCGGTTCTTTAAAACACGCTTATTTAAGCGTGTGTAAATTCTGTTGAGTAGGGGAGCGCGCTCTGCGCTGTTTGCAGTTGCGTCATGGTTTCCCGTACCACTTGCTTGGCGAGGCAGGCACATTTACCACACTGGCTGGCAACGCCCGTGGTTTCGCGCACTTCCTTGTAGCTGCAGCAACCTTCATAGATTGCTTCGCGGATTTGTCCGTCGGTGACGCCAGTACAAAGGCACACATACATAGGGAGAACCATCGCGGTGTGAGGCTTGAATGCATTGGATCTTAATGTTAACGAGAATGATTGTCAAAGTACATTCGCTGGGTATTTCACCGGCACGGGCCTCGCGCTGACGAACGGTTTTTTCAGTGTATGATGGCCGGTCTTCACGAAGCGTGACTGCGTCACAGGCCTGTCGCTTAAATACGGCAGACTCAACACCGGTCCTGTTACTTCAATCTTCACCCTTACATCAGGAGATACCCAATGAGCGTACTCGTCGGCAAACAAGCCCCGGATTTCGACGTACCTGCAGTGCTCGGCAATGGCGAAATCGTAGACAGCTTCAAGCTGTCTGAAGCCATCAAAGGCAAATACGGCCTGGTGTTCTTCTACCCGCTGGACTTCACTTTCGTCTGCCCGTCCGAGCTGATCGCTCTGGACCACCGCATGGACGACTTCAAGGCCCGCAACGTTGAAGTGGTTGCCGTGTCCATCGACTCCCATTTCACCCACAACGCGTGGCGCAACACGGCCATCAACGATGGCGGCATCGGCAAAGTCAAATACACCATGGCTGCCGACATGAAGCACGAGATCGCCAAGGCCTACGACGTTGAGTCCGAAGGCGGTGTAGCGTTCCGTGGCGCGTTCCTGATCGACGACAAGGGCGTTGTGCGCTCGCAGATCATCAACGACCTGCCGCTGGGCCGTAACATGGAAGAGCTGATCCGTCTGGTCGACGCGCTGCAGTTCCACGAAGAGCACGGTGAAGTCTGCCCTGCCAACTGGAAAAAAGGCGACAAGGGCATGACCGCTTCCACCGAAGGTGTTGCGGCTTACCTGACCGAGAACGCTGGCAAGCTGTAAGCCTGATTCCAGGTACAAAAAAACCGGCCTGTGAGGGCCGGTTTTTTTTGTGGGAGGAACGCCCGGAAGAGTCTCAGTCGCCGAAATCTTCCCAGCCGCCCATCTGCTTCCACCGGTTGACGATGCCGCAGAACAGCTCTGCGGTTTTCTCGGTGTCGTAACGCGCCGAGTGGGCTTCGCGGCCGTCAAAGTCGATACCGGCGGCCTGGCAGGCCTTGGCCAATACCGTTTGACCGTAAGCCAGGCCGGCGAGGGTAGCGGTATCGAAGCTGGAGAAGGGATGAAACGGGTTGCGCTTCATGTCCAGGCGCGCCACGGCGGCGTTCAGGAAGCCCAGGTCGAAGCTGCTGTTGTGGCCAACCAGGATCGCGCGTTTGCAGCCATTGGCTTTCAATGCCTTGCGTACGCCACGGAAGATATCGGTCAGCGCCGCTTCTTCACTTACCGCCATGCGCAGGGGGTGATCGAGCTTGATGCCGGTGAATTCCAGGGCGGCGGCTTCGATATTCGCGCCTTCGAACGGCTCTACGCGGAAGAAATGCGTGTGTTCGGCAAACACGAATCCCTGCTCGTCCATACCGATGGTGGTGGCGGCGATTTCCAGCAAAGCGTCGGTGGCGCAGTTGAAACCACCGGTTTCTACGTCGATGACAACCGGCAGATAGCCACGAAACCGCTCGGCCATCGGATGACGGGAGCCGCCACCGCTGTGCTCGTGTTCGTCGTCGTAATGGTCTTCACTCACTTGCTTTCCTCCAGCAGGCGCCAGCGCAGTGTTTCACCGGCGCGCAGCGGGATGACGGTCAGCTCGCCGAACGGCAGGCTGGCGGGGGCGGTCCAGTCTTCGCGGACCAGGGTGATGCGGTCGGTATTAGCCGGCAGGCCGTAGAAGCGCGGCCCGTTGAGGCTGGCAAAAGCTTCAAGCTTATCCAGCGCATTGCGTTGTTCAAACGCTTCGGCGTACAGCTCGATGGCAGCAAACGCGGTGTAGCAACCTGCGCATCCGCAGGCGGCCTCCTTGGCGTGCTGGGCGTGGGGTGCCGAGTCGGTGCCGAGGAAGAACTTCGGGCTGCCGCTGGTGGCTGCGTCCAGCAAAGCCACCTGGTGGGTGTTGCGCTTGAGGATCGGCAGGCAGTAAAAATGCGGCCGAATCCCGCCCACCAGCATGTGGTTGCGGTTGTACAGCAGGTGATGAGCGGTGATGGTCGCGCCGACGTTTTCCGAGGCTTCGGTGACGAACTGCACGGCATCAGCAGTGGTGATGTGCTCGAACACCACCTTGAGCGTCGGGAACAGCTCGACCACGCGACGCATGTGCTCGTCGATGAAGATCTTCTCGCGGTCGAACACATCCACGTCGCCACGGGTGACCTCACCGTGGATCAACAACGGCATGCCGACATCCGCCATGGCTTCGATGGCCGGCAGGATCTTGTCGATGCTGGTCACGCCGGAGTCGGAGTTGGTGGTGGCGCCCGCCGGGTACAGCTTGGCGGCGTACACAAAGCCGCTGGCATGGGCTTCGCGAATTTCTTCAGGCAGGGTGCGGTCGGTGAGGTAGAGCACCATCAACGGTTCGAAGCGGCTGCCAGCCGGTCGCACGGCGAGGATGCGCTGGCGATAGGCATCGGCTTGCGCGGCATTGCGCACCGGAGGTACCAGGTTGGGCATGATGATGGCACGGCCAAACGTGCGCGCTACATCGGCCACGGTGTGGGGTAACGCAGCACCATCGCGAAGATGAATATGCCAGTCGTCGGGACGCAGCAGGGTCAGGCGGTCGGACATTGGGGATTCCAGGCGGGTCAATCTGGTGGGAATGCTACCGGAAAAGACTGTTGCAGGCACTCGCTATCAAGTTTTGCAGGATACGACCGATAGCAGGGGGTATGCCTTAACGACGTATGACGCCTTGATGTGTTGTAGAAACCAGTGGAGCCGCCCGTGCGCCAGCATTATCTAGCCCTGCTCAGTGTGTTCGCCAGCCTGCCTGCAATGGCCCTCACGTTCCAGACCCGTCTGGAGAACATTGAGTGGAAGGTGGAAGGCGATCAGTTCGAGTGCCGTCTGACCCAGCCGATCACCGATTTCGGCTCGGGTGAGTTCGTGCGCCGGGCCGGCGAGCAGGCGACGTTTCGCCTCAAGGCCTATAACGGTGCACTTGGCGCAGGCTCGGCGACGCTGCTGGCGGCCGCTGCACCGTGGCAGCCGGGGCGCGGCGATATCAATCTGGGCGCGGTGCGGGTTGGCAGCGGCGATGTGCTGTTCAACAGCTCCCAGGCACAGGCCGGGCGTCTGTTCACGGGTCTTCTGGAAGGGCGCAGCCCCACGGTGCGCCATTACGGGCGCGAGGGCGGTTACTCGGAAGTTCGCCTGTTGCCGGTGAAATTCAACAAGGCTTTCAACGACTATCAGCTGTGCACCGCCAAGCTGTTGCCGATGAATTACGATCAGGTCAAACAGACCGAAGTCGGCTTCCCCGGCGGTGGCGTTGAGCTGGATGCCGCCGCCAAGCAGAAGCTGTCAGTGATTCTGGCGTACCTGAAGGCCGATCCCACGGTTAACCATATGGAGTTGAACGGTCACTCCGACAACAGCGGCAACCGCCTGACCAATCGCGATGTTTCGCGCCGCCGCGCCCTGGCGGTGATGGACTACTTCAAGGCCAATGGCATTGCGGAGTCGCAGATCACCCTGCGATTCCATGGTGAAAGCTATCCCTTGGCGCCCAACACCAATGCGGCCAACCGCGCGCGCAACCGTCGCGTGAACATTCAGCTTGAGCGCGTGGCTGCCCCCGAGAAACCGGCACCGCAGGCCGCCGCTCCGGGCAATCCGGCACACACCTCGTAAGGTGCGACCCCCGGTCGCGCCGTCGACATAATCTGTCGCTTTATCTTCATTTGCTGTCGCGCCCCTGTAAATTCACGGTTTTGAACGGTAGAATCGTCGCCTTTCCGTACAACCCCGTGGAGTGATGGCATGGCCGACGTAAACAAGGTCGTTCTCGCGTATTCCGGCGGCCTGGACACTTCGGTGATCCTCAAGTGGCTGCAGGATACTTATAACTGTGAAGTGGTGACCTTCACCGCTGACCTGGGTCAGGGCGAAGAAGTCGAACCTGCACGCGCCAAGGCGCAAGCCATGGGCGTGAAAGAGATCTACATTGACGACCTGCGCGAAGAGTTCGTCCGCGATTTCGTCTTCCCGATGTTTCGCGCCAACACCGTCTACGAAGGCGAGTACCTGCTGGGTACCTCCATCGCACGTCCGCTGATCGCCAAGCGCTTGATCGAAATCGCCAACGAAACCGGCGCCGATGCCATTTCCCATGGCGCGACCGGCAAGGGCAACGACCAGGTGCGCTTTGAACTGGGCGCCTACGCCCTCAAGCCAGGCGTGAAAGTGATTGCACCGTGGCGTGAATGGGACCTGCTGTCCCGTGAAAAACTGATGGATTACGCTGAAAAGCACGCCATCCCGATCGAACGCCACGGCAAGAAGAAGTCTCCGTACTCGATGGACGCCAACCTGCTGCACATCTCCTATGAAGGCGGCGTGCTGGAAGACACCTGGACCGAGCACGAAGAAGATATGTGGAAATGGACCGTCTCCCCGGAGAACGCTCCAGACAAGCCGCAGTATTTGGAACTGACCTACCGCAACGGCGATATCGTCGCGCTGGACGGCGTCGAGATGACCCCGGCCACCGTGCTGGCGACCCTCAACCGTATTGGCGGCGAGCACGGTATCGGCCGTCTCGACATCGTCGAGAACCGTTACGTGGGCATGAAGTCCCGTGGCTGCTACGAGACCCCGGGCGGCACCATCATGCTGCGTGCGCATCGCGCCATCGAGTCCATCACCCTGGACCGCGAAGTGGCTCACCTCAAAGACGAGCTGATGCCCAAGTACGCCAGCCTGATCTACACCGGTTACTGGTGGAGCCCTGAGCGTGTGATGCTGCAACAAATGATCGACGCCTCCCAGGCCCATGTGAACGGCGTTGTGCGCCTGAAGCTGTACAAGGGCAACGTGATCGTCACCGGGCGCAAGTCCGATGAGTCGCTGTTCGACGCCAACATCGCCACCTTCGAAGAAGACGGCGGCGCCTATAACCAGGCAGACGCGGCGGGCTTCATCAAGTTGAACGCACTGCGCATGCGCATTGCGGCCAATAAAGGTCGCAAGCTGTTCTGAATGTTCCAGGTGATCTGAAAAAAAGGCCCCTTATTCAAGGGGTCTTTTTTTTGAACGCAATGAATATATAGCGAGCAATGTGTTTAAAACTTGTTTGTTACTCATCATAAGATTCTTGATGTGTTTTTTTGTGCTGAAGTGTCACGAACGCAATGAAATGTTTACACCCTGGCAGGAACTATCTCCTACAGAAAAATCACTCAAAGAAGCACGGCGTGGATGTAGTGCGCTGAAATTTCTGTAGGGATTTTACGGTGTAAACACTTATGTTAAATGGAACTGAATCAAAGGGAATGTTTTCACCTGCCCATTCTTTTAAACGGCGCAAACAAGGGGCATTTCCTGAAAGTCCTGTACGCCACGTTTACGGACCGCCCTTTGGCCGGTGCTTATTTCACTCAAGATATGTACCGGTGCGGAAAGGTCTGAAAGCCTGCATAAAATCGAATGCATCCTCATTGTTGTTTTTTTGTAGGCTGATTCCGATATCTTTGTGGCTTGGGTCTCTGCTTGCTGTTGCTCGGGGGGGAACACTATGCCAACTAGGAAACGACTAGGCTATTGTGTTTGCTCTGGATAATTCGAACAGCGAAATTGGACTTTCTTATGAATAAAGTGCTGATCGTGGATGATCATCCCGTGATTCGTCTTGCTGTGCGCATGCTGATGGAACGTCATGGTTATGAGGTCGTTGCAGAGACCGATAACGGTGTCGATGCGTTGCAACTTGCGCGCGAGCATATGCCCGACATTGTGATACTGGATATTGGAATTCCCCAGCTCGACGGGCTGGAAGTTATTTGCCGACTGTCCTCCAGCAAACAGCCATCGCCGTTCAAGGTGCTGGTGCTCACCTCGCAGGCGCCTGGCCATTTCTCCATGCGCTGCATGCAGGCTGGGGCGGCGGGCTACGTGTGCAAGCAGCAGGACCTTACCGAACTGCTGAGTGCCATCAAAGCGGTGCTTTCCGGCTACAGCTACTTCCCGAACCAGGCATTGAACTCGGTGCGCTCCACCATCGGCAACGCCAGTGAGGCGGACATGGTCGAACGCCTGTCCGGGCGCGAAATGATGGTGTTGCAACAATTGGCCCGGGGCAAGACCAACAAGGAAATCGCAGACGGCATGTTCCTCAGCAACAAGACCGTCAGTACCTACAAAACGCGGCTGCTGCTAAAGCTCAACGCGCGCTCACTGGTGGACCTGATCGAACTGGCCCAGCGCAACGGGCTGGTCTGAGGCACGCATTGCCCCCCGCTATACCGGCAGAAAAAAGCCTCCGTAAGGGAGGCTTCTGGCCGTTTCCGGTTGTATCAGAGGTCGAAGTCGTAGTCGGCCAACTGTTTTTGCAAGCGTCGCTCTTCCAGGAGGTTGTCGATGGTGCGGCGTTTGCTCAAATTGGTCTTGGCCACCTCAACCACAGGCGTCTCTGCCACGTCGTCATCCGACTCAACAAGGTCGTCGTCCACTTCCAGTTGTTCTTTGCCAGTGCTCATAAAGTTAACTCCGGGCTAAGACTGCCGTTGGCGCTCCTTATAACGATAATCCACGGGCGGGTAAAAAAGATTTTTTCAATCGTCGAATCGATAAAAGCAATGATTGCTCAATCGTCGGAGGTTTTTTCTTTGTACTCACACAGGTCTTCGATGCGACAGCTGCCGCAACGGGGCTTGCGTGCCTGGCAGACATAGCGACCGTGCAGGATCAGCCAGTGATGAGAATCGAGCAGATACTGCCTGGGCACAAACTTCATCAACTGCTTTTCCACTTCCACCACGTTTTTCCCGCGGGCAATGCCAGTGCGGTTGCTGACCCGAAAAATATGCGTATCCACCGCCATGGTCAGTTGCCGGAACGCGGTGTTCAGTACCACGTTGGCAGTCTTGCGTCCCACGCCGGGCAGGGCCTCCAGGGCCTCGCGGGTTTGTGGCACTTCACCGCCATGCAGCTCCATCAGCATCCGACAGGTCTCAATGACGTTTTTTGCCTTGCTGTTGTACAAGCCAATGGTCTTGATGTATTCGGACAAACCTTCAACACCCAGCGCATGAATCGCTGCCGGCGTGTTCGCGACGGGATACAGCCTGGCCGTGGCCTTGTTGACGCCGACGTCCGTGGACTGCGCCGAGAGAATCACCGCAATCAGCAACTCGAATGGCGATGAGTAGGCCAGTTCGGTCTTGGGTTCCGGGTTGTCTTCGTGAAGCCTGCGGAAAATTTCCAGGCGTTTGGCGGCGTTCATCGGGCGGGTGTTCCTTGCTCGGATCAGCGTGAGGTTGAGGTGGGTTCAAGCAGTGCGGCCAGTACGCGTTCCGCCGCCTCGAATTGCTGCTGCAGGATGATCAGTTGTGACTGCTGTTCAAACGTCGGCGGGTGACCGAACGCCTTAAGGGATTTATGCAGCTGCGCGCGACTCATGGCGACGCCCACTTTGGCTTTCTTGACGGCCGCTTCAGCGGCATCGATCGGTTTGGGGGCGGCCGGGAGTGGCCGCTGGACTCGCGCCAGGCGCTCGGCAATCCTGTGTGTGTCTTCGCGCTTCAGGCGTGCGTTGCGTTGTTCAAAGCGACGCCGCGCTCGGTCGCGCTTGATGCTACGCAGATGGCGTTGATGATCGTTGGCGGCGAGGTCGCCGACAATCGGCAGCGCGGTGGTCAAGGGACGCATTTCAATGCAATCGACCGGGCAGGGCGCAACGCACAGGTCGCAGCCTGTGCACTCATCGATGATCACGCTGTGCATCAGCTTTGCGGCGCCGACAATGGCATCCACCGGGCACGCCTGAATGCACTTGGTACACCCGATGCACTCGGCTTCGCGGATGTAGGCAACCTGTGCAGGTGCCTCGCCACGTGTCGTGTCCAGATCCAGCACTGGCACATTCAGCAGCTGCGCCAGCCCGACGACGGTCTCCTGCCCGCCGGGCGGGCATTTGTTGATCGCCTCGCCCAAGGCGATGCCCTCGGCGTAAGGCTTGCAGCCCGGGTGTCCGCACTTGCCGCATTGGGTCTGCGGTAACAGCGCGTCGATACGTTGAATCAGGCTCATGCGTTGAAACCCGGTTGGTTACGGCTGCTCTACAGTTGCCACTACTTGATGCGCTGACCCGGCTTGGCGCCGCTGTCAGGGCTCAGCAGGTAGATTTCCTCACCGCCAGGACCGGCAGCCATCACCATGCCTTCCGAGATGCCGAACTTCATTTTTCGCGGCTTGAGGTTGGCGATCATCATGGTCAGGCGTCCATCCAGCTTGGACGGGTCCGGGTACGCGCTCTTGATGCCGGAGAACACGTTGCGCTGTTCGCCACCCAGGTCCAGTGTCAGGCGCAGCAGTTTGTCGGCGCCTTCCACGGCTTCGGCCTTGATAATCAGCGCCACACGCAGGTCCACGGCGGCAAAGGTGTCGAAGTCGATTTCCGGCGACAGCGGGTCTTTGGTCAGCTCGCCGTTGCCGGCAGGCGCTGCGGCTCCGGTATCGGTCTGGCTGGCGATGAGGTCTTCCTTCGAGGCGTCGGTCATGGCCTGGACCTTCACCGGATCGATGCGAATCATCAGCGGCTTGAACGCGTTCAACTGATGATTAACAAGCAGTGTGGCGTGATCGTTCCAGGTCAACGGAGCGACGTTGAGGAACGCCTCGGCGTCGGCCGCCAGCAATGGCAGCACCGGCTTGAGGAAGATCACCAACTGGCGGAACAGGTTGACGCCGGTGGCGCAGATCGCCTGCACCTCGGCTTCCTTGCCTTCCTGCTTGTTCAGCGACCACGGCGCCTTGTCGGCGATCCACGCATTGGCGCGGTCGGCCAGGCCCATGATTTCGCGCATGGCGCGGGCGAAGTCGCGGGCTTCATAAGCGTCGGCGATGCCTGGCGCAGCGGCCAGGAAAGCCTCGGTCAGCTCCGGCGCGGCATTGTCTGCCACCATGACACCGGCGTTGCCCTTGTGGATGAACCCGGCGCAGCGGCTGGCGATGTTGACGACTTTGCCTACCAGGTCGGAGTTGACCTTCTGTACGAAGTCTTCCAGGTTCAAGTCGAGGTCGTCGACGCCACGGCCCAGTTTGGAGGCGTAGTAATAGCGCAGGTATTCCGGCGACAGGTGGTCCAGGTAGGTACGCGCCTTGATAAAGGTGCCACGGGATTTGGACATTTTCTGGCCATTTACCGTCAGGTAGCCGTGCACGGCAATGCCGGTCGGCTTGCGGTAGCCCGAGCCTTCGAGCATCGCCGGCCAGAAGAGGGCGTGGAAGTTGACGATGTCCTTGCCGATGAAGTGGTACAACTCGGCGGTGGAATCCTTGGCCCAGAAGGCATCGAAGTCCAGCCCGGGCGTACGGTCGCACAGGTTCTTGAAGCTGGCCATGTAGCCAATTGGCGCGTCCAGCCACACGTAGAAATACTTGCCCGGTTCGCCCGGAATCTCGAAACCGAAATACGGCGCATCGCGGGAAATGTCCCACTGCTGCAGGCCTGCATCCAGCCATTCGGCGATCTTGTTGGCGACGGCATCCTGCAGGGTGCCGCTGCGCGTCCAGGTCTGCAGCATCTGCTGGAAATCCGGGAGCTTGAAGAAGAAGTGTTGCGAGTCCTTGAGCACCGGCGTGGCGCCGGAGATGGCCGACTTCGGATTCTTCAGGTCAGTCGGTGCATAGGTGGCGCCGCACTTCTCGCAGTTGTCACCGTACTGGTCGTCGGTGCCGCATTTGGGGCAGGTGCCCTTGATGAAGCGGTCGGCCAGGAACATTTTCTTTTCCGGGTCGAAATACTGGGTGATCGAGCGCGTATCAATGTGCCCGGCATCACGCAGCCGCGTGTAGATCTGGCTCGACAGCTCACGGTTTTCTTCGGAGTGGGTCGAGTGGAAGTTGTCGAAATCGACCAGGAACTCGGCAAAGTCGGCGCTGTGTTCAGCCTGTACGTTGGCAATCAGTTGTTCCGGGGTGATCCCTTCCTTTTCGGCGCGCAACATGATGGCCGAACCATGGGCGTCGTCCGCGCAGACATAAATGCATTGATTGCCGCGATGCTTCTGGAAGCGCACCCACATATCGGTCTGGATGTACTCAAGCATATGGCCAAGATGGATGGAACCATTGGCATAGGGCAGGGCGCTGGTGACGAGGATCTTGCGTGGCTCGGACATGGGGCTCGGCTACTTGATGAAACGGAGGTCGGCCACTATAAAGCGCCGGGCAATTTATTTCACCCCGTGGCGCCGTTTCAGTGTTTTGTGCGCAGCCGAAAGCATGCCCTGAGCGGCCGGAACGGTTAGGATAGCCGCCTGTTTCAGTCAGTCTTTTTTCGGGAGTTGCCCATGAGCGCCGTCAATCGCGCAGCGGTGGAAGCCGTTCTTCGCCAGTACACCGACCCCTACTTGAACCAGGACCCGGTGAGTGCCGGATGCGTACGCGCCATCGAGGTCCAGGGTGCCCAGGTCACCGTCCAGTTGGAATTGGGCTATGCCGCAGGCCTGTTCAAGCGCGGCTGGGCGCAGATGCTGCAAATGGCCATCGAAGGTTTGGACGGCGTGCGCTCGGCAACGGTCGATATTCAGTGCGTGATTGCAGCGCACAAGGCCCAGGCGCAGATCCCCGGTCTGGCAAACGTCAAGAATGTGATCGCGGTGGCGTCCGGCAAGGGCGGTGTGGGCAAGTCCACCACGGCCGCCAACCTGGCGCTGGCACTGGCGCGCGAGGGGGCTCGAGTGGGCATTCTTGATGCCGATATCTATGGCCCCAGCCAGGGCGTGATGTTCGGCATCGCCGAAGGCACGCGGCCGAAGGTCAAGGACCAGAAATGGTTCGTGCCGATCGAGTCCCTGGGGGTGGAAGTCATGTCCATGGCGTTTCTCACCGACGACAACACGCCGATGGTGTGGCGCGGGCCGATGGTGTCCGGCGCGCTGTTGCAACTGGTCACCCAGACCGCCTGGGGCGACCTGGATTACCTCGTGATCGACATGCCGCCCGGCACCGGCGATATCCAGTTGACCCTGGCGCAGAAAGTCCCGGTGGCCGGCTCGGTCATCGTCACCACGCCCCAAGACCTGGCGCTGCTTGACGCCAGGAAGGGCGTGGAGATGTTCCGCAAGGTCAATATCCCGGTACTGGGTGTGGTGGAAAACATGGCCGTGCACATCTGTTCCAACTGCGGGCATGCCGAGCATCTGTTTGGCGAGGGCGGCGGTGAGAAACTGGCGAGCCAATACGGCGTCGAATTGCTGGCCTCGTTGCCGCTGTCGATGAGCATTCGCGAGCAGGCCGACGGCGGCAAACCCACCGTGGCGGCTGAACCCGATGGCCAGATTGCCATGGTTTATCAGGAGCTGGCGCGCCACGTCGGTGCGCGCATCGTATTGCAGGAAGCGGCAGCGCCGGCGATGCCGACCATTACGGTCAGCGACGACTGAGGGCATGCTTGCGCCTGCAACATTGCGCTTCAAGCCGACCGTTACGCTTTTACGCAATGGCTGATGTAAGCATTGGCTTACTTTTCCGTAAGTGTTTGGTTTTTTAGCTCGACGCGTACGGCTCGAATCGCTGCAGGATCTTTCTATCCTGTTGAAATATAACAATTATTTATGGCGGCGAACGTTCAGGGGGCTGCCAGTGTCTTCGTAGCATCCAGTTGAACATCCCTTGGAACTCTTTAACATCAGCCCTGTGTCCACGGAATGACACGGCCATCAAGGAACGGTGGTTTGAAGGAACGTCGCAGGATGCGATTCATCAGGACGATGAAAAAGGAATACAGGGACAGGGAAGAAATGTGGGCGGGTCATACCGCCCCTTTTTTTCGCCTGCAGAAAAGTGAAATACCTTTCCCTGGAATGCAAAAAAGGCCCGCGAAGGGCCTTTTCTATTGGGGCAGCGGCGCGTTTCAGCGCTCCAGGAATTCGATCTTGCCTGTCTTGCCATCCCACTCGGCCGCGTCCGGCAACGAGTCTTTCTTTTCGGTGATGTTTGGCCAGACTTCCGCCAGCTCGACGTTCAACTGAATGAAGTTTTCCATACCTGCCGGAATTTCATCCTCGGAGAAAATCGCCACGGCCGGGCATTCAGGCTCGCACAGGGCGCAGTCGATGCACTCGTCCGGGTGGATGACCAGGAAGTTCGGGCCTTCGTAGAAGCAGTCCACCGGACACACTTCTACGCAGTCGGTGTACTTGCACTTGATGCAGTTGTCGGTGACGACGAAGGTCATTTCTAATTCTCTCCTCAGGCGGCGGCAGCGAAACCCCTTGTGGCGGGGCTCGCGAGGTTCGGGAGCGATAGTCTGCAGGCCAGGCTAAGAGCCTGCAGCATCCCAAACCGCGCGAGAGTCTACCAGCTTGCAAGCGTCTGCGTTATATCCGAGTCTTCAGTGCATATAACATTTCGAGCGCTTTGCGCGGCGTCAGATCATCCAGGTCCATCTTGGCCAGTTCGTCCAGCACCGGGTGGGGCAGACTGGCGAACATGTCGCTCTGATGCGGCGCAGAGGGCTTTTTGCTGGCTTTGGCGGGGCTGACCACCACGTTTTCGTGGGGCAGCGCCGTGGTTTCCAGGCGACTGAGGTGCTCGCGGGCCCGGGTGATCACGTCGCCCGGCACGCCGGCCAGTTGCGCCACGGCCAGGCCATAACTCTGGCTGGCGGGGCCAGGCAGCACATGGTGCAGGAACACGATGCGCTCATTGTGCTCGGTGGCATTCAGATGCACGTTGGCCACCAACGGCTCGCTTTCCGGCAATACCGTCAGCTCGAAATAGTGGGTGGCAAACAGCGTATACGCCCGCAGGTGCGCCAGACGCTCGGCCGCCGCCCAGGCCAGGGACAGGCCGTCGAAGGTGCTCGTGCCGCGACCCACTTCGTCCATCAGCACCAGGCTGCGCTCGGTGGCGTTATGCAGAATGTTCGCCGTTTCGCTCATTTCCACCATAAAGGTCGAACGGCCACCGGCCAGGTCGTCGCTGGAACCGATTCGCGTGAAAATACGGTCCACCAGGGACAGCTCGCAACTGGCCGCCGGCACAAAGCTGCCGATATGCGCCAGCAATACAATCAACGCGGTCTGACGCATGTAGGTGGATTTACCACCCATGTTGGGACCGGTGATCACCAGCATACGGGTATCGTCGTCCAGCGCCAGATCGTTGGCCACGAATGGCGTGGTCAACACCTGCTCCACCACCGGATGGCGACCCTGCACGATGCGCATGCACGGCTCGCTGACAAAACGCGGGCAGTTCAAATCCAGGTTCAGCGCACGCTCGGCCAGGTTGCTCAGCACATCCAGCTCCGCCAGGGCGGCCGCAGTGTCTTGCAGGGGCGCCAGGCGGCTGATCAGGTCTTCGAGCAGGGCTTCATAAAGCATCTTTTCCCGTGCCAGGGCGCGGCTCTTGGCCGACAGTGCCTTGTCTTCGAATTCCTTGAGCTCAGGCGTGATAAAGCGCTCGGCCCCTTTAAGGGTCTGGCGACGCTGATAGTCGATGGGGGCCGACTCGGCCTGCTTGCTTGGCAACTCGATAAAGTAGCCGTGCACACGGTTGTAGCCGACTTTCAGGTTGGCCAGGCCCGTGCGCGCTTTTTCGCGGGCCTCCAGATCGATCAGGAACTGACCGGCGTTTTCGCTCAAGGATTGCAGCTCGTCCAGCTCGCTGTCGTAGCCGGTCTTGAGTACGCCACCGTCACGGATGATGGCGGGCGGGTTGTCGATGATGGCCTTTTCCAGCAACGCGGCCAGATCCGGGTACGTACCGGCCGTCACCGCCAACTGTTGCAGGTGCGGCGTGTCCAGTTCAGTCATCGCCTCTTGCAACTGCGGCAGCGCGCCCAAGGCGTCACGCAGTCGAGCCAGGTCACGGGGCCGCGCATTACGCAGGCCGATCCGCGCCAGAATGCGCTCGATATCTCCGATTTCCTTGAGTTGCGGCTGCAGCTTTTCGAAGCGATAACCGTCCAGCAGGCAGGTGATGGACGTCTGCCGCGCTTGCAGCACGCCCAAATCCCGCAGCGGACGGTTCAACCAGCGGGTCAGCAAGCGGCTGCCCATGGCGGTCTGGCAACGGTCGACCACCGATTGCAGGGTGTTGTCACGTCCGCCGCTGAGGTTGGTGTCCAGTTCAAGGTTGCGACGGCTGGCGCCATCGAGCACCACGGTATCGTCCAGCCGCTCATGACGCAGGCTGCGCAAGTGCGGCAGGGCAGTGCGCTGGGTTTCTTTGGCGTAGCTGAGCAGACAGCCGGCCGCACCAATGGCGAGGGTCAGGGTTTCACAGCCGAAGCCTTTAAGGTCCTGCACCGAGAATTGCTGGCACAGGCTTTTCAGCGCCGAGTCACGCTCAAAATCCCACGGCGCGCGACGCTTGGTCCCACGGCGCTTTTCCGCTGGCAAGTCTTTGGGCCAATCATCCGGGATCAGCAACTCCACCGGATTGATACGCTCAAGCTCCGCCAGAAGGTTCTCCCAGCCCTTGATCTCCAGCACGCTGAAATTGCCGCTGGTGATATCCAGTACCGAAAGCCCGAACAGACGCTCGTCACCCAGCACCGCAGCGATCAGGTTATCGCGCCGCTCATCCAGCAGCGCCTCATCACTCACCGTGCCCGGCGTAATAATGCGCACTACCTGGCGTTCCACCGGGCCTTTACTGGTGGCCGGATCGCCGATCTGCTCGCAAATCACCACCGACTCGCCCAGCTTGACCAACTTGACCAGATAACCTTCCAACGAATGGTAAGGAATCCCGCACATCGGAATCGACTGCCCCGCCGACTGCCCGCGGGCGGTCAGCGTGATGTCCAGCAGCTTGGCGGCCTTCTTCGCGTCTTCGTAGAAAATCTCGTAGAAGTCGCCCATGCGATAGAACATCAACTGATCAGGGTGCTGGTTTTTCAGGCGCCAGTACTGCTGCATCATTGGGGTGTGGGAAGACAGATCGGAGCTGTTTTTACTCATTGGATAGTAGGCAAATTCGTTGAAAGTGGTGGGGCAAAGGGGCGCTTGGCCCAGCATTTATTGCGATGGGCGCAAGGTTAACACGCGAGGTCGGGGGTTCGCAGGTTGCAAACGGCCAGGTAAAACACAAAAGGAAGACGGCGCACTTGTTCAACTGCGCCGCTCCCTTTTTTGCCGCTTAGTCCGGTTTCTGCCTGGACCGAAATGCCGCCACTTTCATGCGATTGCCGCAGGTCGCCATGCTGCACCAGCGGCGACGGTGGGATTTGCTCAAGTCGTGGAAGAGCAGAATGCAGTCATGCGCCTCGCATTGACGCACGAATTCGAACTTGTCGCCCGTCACCACATTTACCAACGCATCGGCTATCGGCCAGAGCAAGCTTGCCGGGGTGCTGTCCGTTCGGTGAACGGTCAGCCGATATCCCTGCGCCTGGCTCTCCCATTCCAGTCTGTTGACCGGGCGACCCGCCTCAAGCACCTGGTTGATCACGCCAAGATCCACCGCAACGCCATTCATTGCAGCGTTCACCAGCGCCCTTGCCGCGTCACGCAGTTGGCGTGCTTCGGCGAGCAAGCCCTCGAATGCTTGCAGTTCAGCGTTCTGCGGCAACAGCCCAGCCGTTTTGAGCCAATTCATCACGCTTTGATCATCGCTGAGACAGTCATGCAGTTGCTCACCCACGCCGTACTGGCTGTTGATGAAGTCGAGGGCGAGGTTGTCAGCGAGGAAGAGGGCGCCGGAAGCGGTATTGGTCGATGTCATGATGTTCTGTAACTCATAAAATATGTTTGACAGGTTACCAAAATTATACGTAACCTTCAAGCATCAAATATAACGGTTACAAGGAAATCGCTATGACTGCTTCCAAACCCATCGCCGCCGCCGGGCTTGCGGCTTCTTTGCTGGTAGGTGGCGCGCAAGCTGCAGATGCAGAGCGCCAGGTTCACTATCGCTACGAACAAGTGGGTGATGTGAAAGTGTTCTACCGGGAGGCTGGCAACCCCACGGCACCGACGGTGCTGCTGCTTCATGGTTTTGCCGGCTCATCGTTCATGTTCCGCGACCTGATTCCCGAACTCGCCGATCGCTATCACGTGATTGCTCCGGACCTGCCGGCGTTTGGCTTCACCGAAGCGCCTGCGCGGGGCGACTACCCCTACACGTTCAGCCAACTGGCGAAGACCGTCGGCCAGTTCACTGAACAGCTCAAGCTCCAGAAATACACGCTGATGGTTCACGACTACGGCGCGCCGGTGGGATGGCGTCTGGCGGTCGCCCATCCGGAGCGGGTCACGGCGATCATTTCGCAAAACGGCAACGCGTATGAGGAAGGCCTGGGCGACAGCTGGGCGCCTATCCAGAAATACTGGCGTGCACCGACGCAACAGAACCGCGAGGCGCTGTACGACTTCCCGACACCGGCTTCGATCAAGTGGCAATACCTTGAAGGGGTTGCCGACAAGAGCACGGTTTCGCCAGACGCCTACACGCTGGAAGGGCTGCAGATCGTGAAGCCGGGCAATGCGCAGATCCAGCTTGACCTGCTGCTGGATTACGCCTCGAACGTCGCCATGTACCCCGCGTTCCAGGCGTACTTTCGCCAGTACCAGCCGCCACTGCTGGCAGTGTGGGGAAAAAACGATCCGTTCTTCCTGCCGGCCGGGGCGCAGGCGTGGAAGCGCGATCTGCCCAAGGCGGATATTCGCTTTTACGACACCGGGCACTTCGCGCTGGAAACCCACAGCCGGGAAATCATTCCGGTGATTCGTGAGTTTCTGGACGTCAACGTTCGTTAATAGATGTTCATGCCTGGCCAAGGGCAGGAGTGGCGCTCGGTTTGGAAGCAGTATTCACTTCCAGACCAAGCGCAATGAGCGCGCTAAACCGGCGAGGCTGGGAATGGACCTTCTCGGTCTCTGGCCTCGGGTCAAATTAAAGTGGCGATAACCGCTTTCGCACCCGCAGCATTAGCGGACTACAGATCAGGATGCGGCCGTAACGCATAAAATATGCAAATTAGCATTTGCCAAGCCCCCGATCTCCCGGCACTATCTCCCGTTATGCAAAAACGCAACGTTTCAATCGTCCTCAAAGAGCTGCTGGACCGCGACCGGATCTCCCCCACGGAGCTTCATCGGCGCACCGGCGTGCCTCAATCCACCCTGTCCCGGATCCTCAACGGCAAGATCGTGGACCCGTCGGACAAGCACATCTCCCGCATTGCCGAGTACTTTCGCGTCAGCACCGATCAGTTGCGCGGGCGCGCGGCCATAGGTGCTCTGCGAGATGAAGAACGCGACCCGATGCATTCGGAACTCAAGGACATAAGCCTGTGGGACGACGACACCCCCGTGAATGACGACGAGGTGTCGATCCCCTTTCTGCGCGAGGTTGAATTGGCTGCTGGATCAGGAAGATTCGTCATCGAGGAAAGCGAGAAGGCCAGCCTGCGGTTCGGCAAGCGCAGCCTGCGGCATAACGGTGTGCAGTTCGACCAGGCCAAGTGTGTGACGGTGCGCGGCAACAGCATGTTGCCGGTGTTGCGTGATGGCGCAACGGTCGGGGTGAATGCGGGCAAGAGCGGCATTGGCGATATCGTTGATGGCGACCTGTATGCAATCAATCACAACGGGCAATTGCGGGTTAAACAGCTCTATCGCCTGCCTTCCGGGATTCGCCTGCGCAGCTTCAACCGCGATGAGCACCCGGACGAGGACTACAGCTTCCAGGATATTCAGGACGAGCAGATCAGCATCCTCGGCCATGTTTTCTGGTGGGGCATGTACGCTCGCTAACCTTGCTCTGTAAGAAAAAACCTGCCAGCGAGCAGGTTTTTTTTCGCCTGCAAAACGCCTCAATCCCCACGCCTGCCTGCGTGAAAATGCATTCGTGCATTTAACCGCGAAAAATAAATGCATTTACGCATTGACTGTATATGCATGCATGCATATTCTTCATCTCAAGCCAGCCAACAAGGTCTGGTGGAGGCAGCAAGGATGCTGCCAGGGAAGACAAGGAAGGCACGCAACATCGGCAAGGATGCCATCGACGCGATGGCAGGGATGCCAGGCAACACCGGCAAGGATGCCGACGCTCTTTAGTGGTACCGCTTCAAAAACAGGCAGCGATGAACCGGCCTTAACGGTTCAGAGGGTTGGCAACTGACCCGGGTGTGCAGCGTAAAGCACCAGAAGCAGTTATCCGGCAGACAGGGATCGTGGTCGGAAAAACATTGAGGAAAGGACCGTACCGCGCCAGTAGCGCCGAAAGTCCGCGGACAGCATTACTGAAAAGCCCGGGCGACCGGGCTTTTTGGAATGCCTACCTATCGAATTATTTGCAAATGAAAAACGGACTATTCAGTGCTCAGCCAGGAGGCGTGACATGACAAACGAACAACAGGCGTTAGCGGAAATGCCTATCTGGCTGGTCATCATATTGGCGGTGATCGGCGGCGTGTCCGGCGAAATGTGGCGTGCCGACAAGGAAGGCGCCCGCGGCTGGTCGCTGATTCGGCGCCTGGCGCTGCGCTCCGGGGCCTGCATGGTCTGCGGCGTTTCAGCCTTGATGCTGTGTTACGCCGCCGGCATGTCGATCTGGACGGCCGGCGCCATCGGATGCCTGACCGCCATGGCCGGCGCCGACGCAGCCATCGGGCTCTACGAGCGCTGGGCGGCCAAACGTATCGGGATCAACGAAGGCCCGCGCCAGGATCCGCGTTAATTGCTGCAAGGAAGCCACTGACATGATGCTCATCGAAAAACCCTCCCAATTGCCGCAAGCCATCGGCCAGGCGCTGCACGCTGCCTTCCCCGACCTGAAGATCGGCAGCCATCAGGACTTTCAGGGCGGCGGCGTAAACACCGGCGTGCTGGTCACGGTCGAGGGCAACGGCCCCGGCGTTCGCTCGCCAGAAGGGCGCAAGGCACACGCGCTGACCATTTCGCTCAAGGCCATGGTTGCACCGGGTGCCTTGCCGTTCGACGCCTGCGACCTGGCCAGTCAACTGATGGACCTGGTGCTGGACAACCGCTGGAACCTGCCCCAGGCACAGTGCGATTTGCCGACGAATATCGTTGCCGCTCCTGCTTCGCGGGCTGCGGCAGAAACGGACTACGACACCTGGGCTGTTTCCTTCACCCAAACCCTCTACATCGGGCCGGTGTTGCTCAACGACCCTACAGGCCAACCTCTGTTTGCCCGCACTTGGGAAGTCATGAACATCAATGACCCTGACCAATACAAGCCACTGGCGGAGTAATTTATGTTCGACGCGCTCTTACGCATGCAACTGGGGCCGATTGTCGAGCGCCTGGCAGAAATGGAAAGCCAGCTCGAAGACCTGTATCGACGCGCCGAGAGCTTTTGCCGAATCGGTGTTTGCCAGCAGGTCGACGCCGCCGCCAATACCTGCAAGGTCAGCCATGGCGATCTGCTCACGCCGGCGATCCGTTTTTTCAATCCCAGCGCTGGTGCGCAAACCGAAACGCGCATTCCATCGGTGGGTGAGCAGTGCCTGTTGCTCAACTATGGCGGTGGCGAAGGCGGCGCGCAGTCGGTGGCCTTGTTTGGGCTCAACAGCAGCCTGTTTCCGCCGGTCTCCAGCGTTGCGTCGTTAACCCGGCGCCGTCATCAGGACGGTACGCAGAGCGACTACGACGACGCCAGCCACACATTCAACTGGGTCAACGGCCCGACCACGTTTAGCGGCTCGCGCGAGCAGATCGAGGCCAGGGTCGGCGCCAGCGGCCTGATCCTCAACGCCCAGGGCATCACCCTGCAAATCGGCGGCACCGCGTTGTTGCTCGACGCCGGCGGCGCCCATTTCAGCGGCCCGGTGGTTGACCACCAAGGGCGTCTCATCAGCCCCCGATAAGGACATCCCATGATCGGTATCGACCGAAACAGCGGGGCAGCCGTCGATGACTGGCTGCAATTCGTGCAGCGCGCCACCCGAGCGCTCACCACTCCTCTGGGCACTCGCCAGAAGCGTCCGTTGTACGGCTCGCGGGTCCCGCAACTGCTGGGCCAGAACCTTGGCGATGATCTGCTGATTCTTGCGCAGAGCCACGCCGCCCAGGCGTTCTACAACGCGCAGAACGGCATCGGCGACTTTCAACCCCAGGTCATCGTCGCCACTCGCCAGGGGGCCGGCTTGTTGCTGCGGTTCTCCGGCACTTGGAAAAACCGCCAACAAACCTTCGAGGTCGTGACATGAGCATGTTGATCCCCGGCCAGAACCAGCTGGCGGAACCGGCCATCATTGCGGTGGACGAGTTCGAACCCTTGCTGGCCGAATTCAAGGCGTTCGTGGTGGACTACGTTGCCACCCGCGCGCCGCAAAGCGCGGCCAAACTCAAGGTCAGCCTCGACAACGAAAGCGAACTGCTGACCCTGGCCCTGGAAGCCTTTTGCGTGCGTCTGCAAACCCATGAGCGCCAATACAACGCCCGCATCAAGCAGATGCTGGCGTGGTGGGCCACCGGCAGCAATCTGGATGCGCGCCTGGCCGATATGGGCCTGGAGCGCCAGGTGCTGGACCCCGGCGACTCCGCCGCATTCCCGCCGGTGCCGCCGACCCTGGAAAGCGACGAGGATGCCCGGTTGCGCTACTACCTCGCTCCCCACGCCCCGGCTGCCGGCTCGCGCATGCAGTACCGCCGCGAAGTGTTCACCCTCGGCGAACGGCCGGCGGTGAATGTGCAGAGCGCGACGCCGGGCGTGGTCACGGTCACGTATACCTTCGACCCGGACGGTTATGCGGTGCGGGTCAAGGATGGCAATGGGCGACGAACCGCACCTGGCGAGGTCATGGTCACCGTCCTGGCGCGGGAGGGCGATGGCACGCCGTCTGCCGACTTGCTGGACGGCGTGCGACGACATTTCGCACGGCCGGATGTCCGTCCGGAAACCGACCTGGTCAGTGTGCAAGGCGCACACATCCTGCCGTACAAAATCCGCGTGGTCGCCAAGATCAATGCCGGACCGGATTCCGGACTCACCCAGGTCGCCGCGCAAAAACTGCTGCAGGCATACGCCGAGTCCTGCCATCGCCTGGAAGGGCGGGTGGACCCGAGCTGGATCGACTATGCCATTCACAGTGCTGGCGCGGCGCAATTGCAGATCCTTGAACCGCTGGAGCCGATTGTCAGCTCGGCGTTCGAGGCTCCGTACTGCACGGGTGTCGAGGTGGAGGTGCGCACGCTATGAGTGACCTCAACGCGAGTTTGTTGCCGGCCAACAGTTCACCGCTGGAAAAGGCGCTGGATTTGGGTTTTGGGGTATTGCTCGACCGGGTCATGCCCCCGTTTCCGGCGCTGATGAACCCGCTGCACACCCCGAGCGAATTTCTTCCTTATCTGGCTGCCGATCGCGGTGTCAGCGAATGGGATGCCGACGCCAGCGAGTCTGAAAAGCGACTCACCGTGGCTCTGTCCTGGCAGATCCAGCGTCAGGCCGGCACCCCCAAGGCGCTGAGCCATGCGGTGGAGTCACTGGGTTTTACCCCCGACATCAGGGCCTGGTATCAGCAGCGACCAAGCGGCACGCCGTATACCTTCGATGTGCAGGCGATCATTGGGCGCAGTTGGTCCAGTGGCGATCACAATCGGCTGATCCGCCGCATCAACGCCGCGAAAAGCGAGCGGGACCAGGCCACGATCACCCTTGTTCACGAGACCGAAGGTCAGCTTGCGCTCACGCAAGTTCTCGATGCTCCGTTAAGCGACGGAGAGTTGTATCTGGACGGCGCGTTGCCGGAGTGGGCGCTGACTGCCCGGCTTAACAGTACCGGGGTGACCCGGCACTACACCATTAACGACTATGACCTCAGGGCGCAGCCATGACAGATGACATCACGCGCCTGGTGCGCTTCACCTCCAAGGGATTGGATGAAGTGCTGCAGGCAAAGAACCAGGGCTTGAAAGGCGAAATCACCCACATCGGCGCCGGCACCGGCCGCTACTCCCCTGACGGCACTGAAGTTGCCTTGCGCGATGAGCGACAGCGGGTTGCCATTGTGGATTACGAAGACCTGGGCGAGCACCAACTCAGGATGGCCGCGCTGTTTGACGGCGATGGCGAGTATGAAATTGGCGAGTTCGGATTTTATCTCGCCAGTGGAACCTTGCTGGCGGTGTATTCCGTGGCTGGGAAATTGCTGACGTATAAAGCGGCGGCGGCGCGAGTGCTGCAGAAGTTTACGTTGGATGTTTCGCCGTTGCCGACGGACAGCGTGACGATTGTGGTGGGGAATGAGAATTTGAATGTGCTATTGACTGATGAGATTGCGGCCTTGTCGGCCGCGAGTATAGACAATATGGCACGCGGCGTAGGGGTTCTATTTCGAGTAATGGAAGTCGAAAAAAAATAAAGCGTTTTTATTGATTTTAAATGACGCTTTCTAAGCGTTTAGGAGCATTAATTTGAGTACTGAGCAGCAACTTTCTGCCGTCGTTAGCGCGGCAAATAACTTGACTAAAGTTGTTACCGGAAAAGTCGGGGAAATTGATAAGGCGATAGCGGATGCCCGCTTGGCGTATGACGCTCAATTGGCAGAGTTGAAAAATAGACTCCCAAGATTAGCGGTCAGTAAGAATTTTAATCTTTCACCCAATGCTGACGGAACACTAATTGAAAATTGGGGGATTCATGCTGAAGTGACGCCCACTAAACTGCGAGCAATAACCCCTGTGTCACAAGCGGCCGGACGCCCCCAAACTGATGTGGATTTCTTGCTTCAGGTGCAGGCAGATGTGCGTGAGAAATATCCAAATTTTGACATCAGGGCGAGCGACTATTGGCGTACGTTTGTATATCTGTGGCAAATGAAGTGGTCGGTGTCAGGAGTTAGTCCTTGGCTCGCGTTCCCTTACACGGTAGATATGGCGCTCGCGAATGGCTCTGGTGCAGTACCGCAGAACTCCTACCTGACCGTAGGCGCATTCGTGCGTCTTTTGGAAGGTAGCGTTTCTGGAGCATGGAGCAATGGCGTTGAAAAGGGCAAGTGGCGTTGGTGTTCCAGTGTTATTTCTCCTACAGAATTGTTTGGAACTTATTACCATCTGCACCCGATGCGCACCTCATCAACTGGCGTTGTTGAGGTAATGCTGGCAGGGGCTTGCACAGGTGTTGTAACCAACCCAGGTGATTGGGGAACGATGTTGGCTCTAGGCTGAGGAGAGAATATGAAACCACTATTTATACCTGCTGAACTTCATCCGATTATCAAGTGGGAAATGGTTCGTAACGCAAGGGATCAAGACTTGTCGGCGAGTGATTATGCAGCAATGCCAGACTATCCGATGCTAGACACCCATAAACTTATATTCGCTGAGTATCGTCAGAAACTGCGTGATATTCCAGATCAGGGAGAAGATCCAGACGCAGTTCTCTGGCCATCCAAACCCGATTTCCTGAAATAACTGATAACCGCGAAAGCGGTTTTTTTTCGCCTCCCCAAAGCCCCTCCCACAGGGGCTTTGGCGTTTATCACCTGGAGAGTTACACCATGCCCACCCGCCAAACCTACACCGTCCTCATCCCATTCCCCATCGGAGGGGGCCACTGGTCCACCGCCGGCGAGGAGCTGGAACTGCTCGACGTCGAAGCATCCGCCCTGCGCACCGCCGGCCGTCTGGAACTGACCAGCGCCCTCAACTCCACCCCCAAGAAGGCTGACTAATCATGGCTGAGGTTTTGAACTTCGAGCACAACGGCATCACCGTCAACGCCACCGAATCCCCCGAGGCCATGGGTGGCCTGGGCGATAACGTGATCGGCCTGGTCGGCACCGCGCCGAACGCCCATGCGTCGATTCCAAAAAACGCGCCGTTCCGTATCAACAGCTTCACCACCCAGGCGCTGCTGGACCCCACCGGTACTGAATCGGGCACGCTGTTTCAAGCGGTGTACCAGATCCTCAAAGTGGTGAAGGTGCCGGTTTACGTGGTAATCGTGGAGGAGGGCGCCACCCCGGCCGATACAATCAACAATGTGATCGGCGGCAACGACCCGGTCACCGGTCGCAAACTGGGCCTGGCGGCCCTGAGCAGCGTCCCTGAAGACCTGACCATCATCGGCGCTCCAGGTTTTACTGGCACCAAAGCCGTAGCCGGTGAGTTTGCCTCCTTCGGCAAGCGCATCAAGGCCCGTGTGGTACTGGATGGCAAGGACGCTTCGGTGGCCGACCAAGTGACCTACAGCGGCGAGTTGGGCGGTGCAGACTTGGGCTTCGACCGCTGCCTGCTGGTGCACAACATGCCGTCTGTGTACTCCAAGGCGGCGAAGAAAAACGTGTTCCTGTCGCCGTCCTCCCTGGCCATCGCCGCACTGGCCAAGGTCAAACAGTGGGAAAGTCCAGGCAATCAGGTGACCTTCGCCGAAGACGTTTCCCGCGTGGTCGAGTACAACATCCTCGACACCTCCACCGAGGGCGACCTGCTCAATCGCTATGGCGTGAGCTACTACGCCCGCACCATCCTCGGCGGCTTCTCGCTGCTGGGTAACCGTTCCCTCACCGGCAAGTTCATCAGCTACGTCGGCCTGGAAGATGCCATCAGCCGCAAGCTGGTCAAAGCCGGGCAGAAGGCCATGGCCAAGAACCTCACCAAGTCCTTCATGGACCAGGAGGTCAAGCGCATCAACGACTGGCTGCAAACCCTGGTCGCCGACGAAACCATCCCCGGCGGCAGCGTGTACCTGCACCCGGAATTGAACAGCGTCGAGAAGTACAAGAACGGCACCTGGTTCATCGTCATCGACTACGGCCGCTACGCGCCGAACGAACACATGGTTTATCAACTCAACGCCCGCGATGAAATCATCGAGCAGTTCCTGGAGGACGTTCTCTAATGTTTACCAACCGAGTCAGACAGGCCATTGCGGCCACCCTTCAAGGCCTGCCGTTGTCCGCGACCGTTGAGGAATTCACCCCGCCGAAGATCGAATTCGAGATGGAAGCCATGTCCGGTGGCCGCTTCATTGCCGAGGAAATGGCCAAGAGCGGCAAGGTGCTGGGCGCCACACTGGTGCTGCAAGGTGCCGGCCCCGAAATCATGCTGGCCCTGGGCGTACGCACGGGTGACGACATCCTGCTGAACGTGCGTGAAGCCGGCCAGGATCAGGACGGCAAGACCTATTTCACCTACCACACCGTCGGCGGCAAGCTCAAATCCCTGTCGGAAGCCAAATTGAAAATGGGCGACAAGGCCACGACTACGCTGGAGCTGTCCTGCCGCACCTACAACCGTCTGGATAACGGCATTTCGGTGATCGATATCGACGTGCGCACCCAGAAGTTCGTGCTCAATGGCGTCGATATTCTGGGCGATGCGCGCCGCGCGGTGCTGATGCCTTAAGCACGCCGGCAACCTGAAGCACGCACGGTCCATGTGGGAGCTGGCTTGCCTGCGATGGCATCACCTCGGTTCAACAGATACCCCGAGTCGCCTGCATCGCGGGCAAGCCCGGCTCCCACATTGACCGCGCCCGGCTTCACGGTTGCGGTGCTTTTATCCCACCTTCATCAAGGAATAACCCATGGCCTGGATGCCGCCGCTGCACCACCTGCTGTCTCCGATCACTGCCGACACCGGCGCTGTGATCGAGCAGGTGCAACTCAAACCGCTGTTCTACGCCGCGCAGAAAGATGCGCTGGCCCGGGCCGGTGATGACGAGGACGACCAGTTTTTCGAACTGGCGAAACTCGCCACTGGCCTGTCGGAAAAAGAGCTCGACCAACTCAAACGCCCGGACTACGTGAGCATCGCGCAATACGTGCATGAAATGTCGACTCGCCCGGCATCGTTCTTCCTGCAAGCGCAAGAAGAAAACCGCCATGACCAGCCCGTCCAGTTGCTGCTGCCCCTCAATGCCGCTGGCCGCACGCTGACCGAACTCCCACTGGAAATGCCCGCCCTGCGTGCCACCAAGGTGATGAAAAAACTCGCCACCAACAAAGAGCGCGCCGAGTTCATCACCGCTCACTGCACCGGCCTGATGATCCCTGACCTGGGCGACTTGACCGTGCCCGACTGGACGCAATTGCAAGAGCGCATCGACGATTTTTTAAATCAACCGGCGGACTTCTTTCGCAGCGCGACATCGAAGTGATCCTTGATGTGGTACCGCTGGTTTACTCGGTCAATGAAGCGGACATCCTCGATTGGGATGCTGCAAAAGCGTTGCGCCGCTACGACATAGCGATCACTCGCCTTGGCGTCAAACAGGAGTAAGCGGGATGCAGAATACCTATTCGCTCGCCTATGCCGTGGCCAGGGATGGCCAGGGCGTTTTCGGTCGCGCAGAGGGCGCCAATGATGCCGATATTGCCAGTCCGGGCGCCCTGTCAGCTGACCGTTCAGGCCAACTGGCGGGCTTGCCTGCGCTGTCCGAAACAGTGGCTGCGCTGACCAACGCGAATCTGAAGCTTGATGAACTGGCGCAGTCGCTGGGCACCTTGCGCGAGGGTGTGGACTCGCTCGACACCGTCTTGTCATCGTTGAGAACCCTTGATCGGCAGCCTGTGCGCAGGGATGAGCGGACAGAATCAACAACGCTGTCTGAGTCCACTTCGAGCACGTCTGTGGATCAGCGGCAAACTCGCGAGGCCCTGATGCTGGGCAGCGCGCAGATCATCGATCTGGCCAGTGCGCTGCAGCAGTCGGGTAGCCACCTGACGCTTGATAAAACAGCCCGCTCGGAACAGTCGATCAGCGTGCTGCGTGAATCGTCCACTGACAGTGAAAAGCGCTTTTCCACGACCCTGGATGCCGCACCGGTGTGGGGCGAAGCGCTGTGGTTGAAGGCCAGGACCGGGCTGACAGAGAGCGCCAATGGCGCCGTTGAAGGTTCGCCGGCTTTGGCCAGTGCGGTCAAAACGGCGCAGGCCGTGGTGTCGACCACGGTGACGCCGATGATTTCCGAAGTCCTTTCAGGCTTGGGAGAAACGATTAAAAGCCGGGTTGCAGGCAATGTGGTCGATGCCACCCTCGGCAAGCTCCCCGGCATTGGCAAGCTGTTCAAGGACGGCGGTTTTGATGGCGAAAAGGGCAAGGACGCGCACTGTTGCTGCGCCGGTCCATTGTCCCTTGGTGCTCCGGGTGCGTTGGGCGGATCTGCGGCGCAGATGCCCGAGAGTGTTGGCGATACGGTACGCAAGAAAGACAAAACCAGACCCGCCGCGAACAAGAAGCGGCGCGTCGGGCTTCCCAGGCCGGGCCAACCGGTTGCGCGCCAGCCCCTTGCAGCCGGCCCACGGCAATCGGTGCAACGCCAACCCCGGACATCCGGCTCCCAGCAATCCGCGCAGCTCCAACCATTGCGTCCAGCGCCGGTGATCAGGCCTGGCCCTGCACTCAGTGCAATGAGCCAACCGCCAGTGCCGTTCGACGCGGCCCGTGTGACCCCGCCGTCGCCCCAGGTTCCCGGCAACGCGTTTGCCGCCCCTGTTGTGCCGGCATCCCTCCGGCCGTTGGCTCGCAGCAGCGAAAAGGGCCTGACGGCAGGTCTGTCCGGCACGTTGGCCAAGCTGGAGTCCGGCGTTGCCCGGCGCCTGGGCCCATTGAAGTATGTCGACACGGCCATCGATGTGGTGCAGGGCGTACGCAATGGTGACGTCAATGCCGTCGGCGCCGGCTTGAGCACTGCCGGTGGCGCCTGGGCCGGTGCGTCGGCTGGCGCCGCGCTCGGCACGCTGGTCTTCCCGGGTGTCGGTACCGCCATCGGCGGGGCCATTGGCGGCTTGCTCGGCAGTGAAGCGGGCGCCTGGCTCGGGGACAAAGTGTTTGGCTCAAGCGACCGTCTGCCCGCGCCCGCTGCACTGAGCAAGGAACTCACCCGCGCCAGCTCGGATAACGTCCAGGTCACGATTTCACCGAGCATCCAGATCACCGGCGTGAACCCGGCGGATGCCCAGCAGGTGGTCAATCAGGTGATCCAGGCTTTGCAGTTCCAATGCCTGCCGATGGTGACCGACACCTTGGGCATCCGACGTAACGCGGCACTGGCCGATCCATCAGGAGGTGATTGATGCGACAACAAATGGTGCTCGGCGACTTTATTTTCGGCCTGTCCCGAGGGTTCGCCTATTCCACGCTGTCCCGCGCCAGCGACGGCGGCTGGCAGGACCTGGCGATTATCGCCAGCAAGCCGCAGTCGCGACAGAACGGCCAAAAGCTGGAAAAGCTGACCTTCGGCGGTACCGCAATGTACGCCGTGGGCATGCAGCGCCTCGACGAACTGCGCGCCTTGCAGAACGCCCGTGCGCCGCTGCCGCTGGTCGACGGTATCGGCCGTAATTGGGGCCTGTGGCGGATCAATTCGGTGACGGAAGCCCAAAGCAACGTGATCGATGACGGCACCGCCATGGTCATGACCTGGACCCTTGAACTGGAGGAATTCGTCAATGCGTAGAGTGCGAAGCATCGCCGGCGATTCGGTCAACCTGCTGCTCTACCGAGAGCTGGGCCGTTGCGACGATAGCGCGGAGGAAACGCTTTGGCGTCTGAACCCCGAGCTTGCCGAGTACGGCCCGGTGCTGCCGGCAGGCGTGTGGGTCATTGTGCCCGAGCTGACGTCGCGGCCTGCTGCCGTGCGTCCCGTTTTGGCCTGGGATTAAGGAGGCGGCATGGCACAGGGATTTACTCCCAGCGTGGAGTTTTACGGCGCGAATGCGGCGCTGCTCAATCAACGCTTGATGCATTGGAGTCATACTGATGCGGCGGGCATTGAAGCCGATCGGCTGGAACTGACCCTCAATATCGAGGGCTTGGAAGGCCTGCCCAGTCTGAGTGGCAAGATCGGCCTGCGGGTCGGTTATGAGGAGACCGGACTGGTGGAAAAAGGTGAGTTCGTGGTTACCCAAAGAACGCCAGTGCTGTTTCCCATGCGCTTGATGATCGTCGCCACTGCGGCACCCTTCAGCGTGCAGGACGCCAGTGGCTATCGCCAGCGCCGCTCCGCGAGTTACGGGCCGACTACCCTGGGCGCATTGTTTCGCCAACTGGTCAGTCGTCACGGGTACTCACCGCGTGTGGCGCCCGAGCTGGACGGGATCGCGATTGCGCACATTGACCAATCCAACGAAAGCGACATGGCATTCATCACCCGTTTGGCCAAGCGCTATCGTGCGGTGACCAAGCCGATCAACGAGCTGTATGTGCTGGCTGAAGCTGGGCGAGTCAAGTCGCTTTCCGGTCAGCTGTTGCCGGACGTCACGTTGTCGGTGACCCGCGACAATCGACCCGGTGAGCCGGCCTTCATCACCGCCACGCTCGACGAAAAATCGCGCTCGAAGTACATGGGCAGTCGTGTTGCCTGGTGGGATGCCGCAGCGGGCAAGCAACGTGTGGCTCAGGTTGGTGTGGCGCCATTCAAGACCCTGCGCCAGCGCTATCAGAACCAGGCCGAAGCGCAGTCCGTTGCTGAGGCGGAACTGCGCCGTGTCGGTCGTGAGGGCCTGACCTTGATGATCGATTGTCCGGGTAACCCGCTGCTGGCTGCCGAAGGGCTGTTGCTGTTGGATGAGTCCTGGCCGTCCTACATGCAGGGACGCTGGTCCATCAACAAGGTGACGCACGTGGGGGACCCGGCCACGGGGTATCGCAGTTCCATCATTGCAGGCGGTTTGTCGACATAGGCTTTTTCCAGAGTAACGACCATGGTGATATCACTCGCGCAGCTTATTAATGTCATGCCCTTGTCCCGCCCCAGAGCGGGCTTTTTTTTAACGGCTTTGAATGAAGCCAGCGCCCGTTATGAGATCAATACTGCAAAACGCTGGGCGGCGTTCCTCGCACAGATCGGTCATGAGTCCGGCCAACTGCGCTATGTGCGCGAACTGGGCAGCGATCACTACCTCAGCAAATACGACACCGGCACCCTGGCCGCGCGCCTGGGCAATACTCCGCAAGCCGATGGCGACGGCCAGAAGTATCGGGGCAGGGGACTGATCCAGGTCACCGGGCGGCGCAACTACCTGGCCTGCAGCCAGGCCTTGTTCGGTGATGACCGGCTGCTGCAACAACCTGAACTTTTGGAACAGCCGCAATGGGCATGTGCCTCTGCGGCATGGTTCTGGCTGAGCAATGGCCTGAACGAGCTGGCTGATAAAGGCCAGTTCACCACCATCACCCGGCGCATCAATGGCGGACTTAATGGCCTGGAGGATCGTTTGCAATTATGGGCGCGGGCGAAGGCGGTGTTATGCGCTTCCTAGGGGCGTATCGACTGATCGGTCTGGGCCTGTTGATTGCCGTGGTGTGGCAGGTCCAGGCCTGGCGTCTGGGTGCGCAGATCGAACGGCAGTCGGCGGCCCATGCGCAGGCGCTCAGTCAGCAAAGTCAGGCGGCCTTGCGGCGGCAACAGGCAG
This sequence comes from Pseudomonas poae RE*1-1-14, assembly GCF_000336465.1. Lineage (NCBI taxonomy): Bacteria > Pseudomonadati > Pseudomonadota > Gammaproteobacteria > Pseudomonadales > Pseudomonadaceae > Pseudomonas > Pseudomonas poae. The sequence continues at coordinate 615,270 of NC_020209.1, forward strand.
AACAGGATAAACGCCTGGCCCTTGAGCAACAGCTCAGCGCCAGCGACAAACAACATGCACAGGAGTTGAGCGATGCCCAACGTAACCAGACTGCTCTGCGTGACCGCCTGGCCACTGCTGATGTGCGGTTGTCAGTCCTTCTCGACGCCACCGACGCCAGCGGTTGCGCTGCAGTGCCTGCCTCCACCGCCACCGGCAGCGTGGTTTATGCAGCCCCGCGAGCCCGACTTGACCCGGCGCATGCTCAGCGAATTATCGGCATCACCGACGACGGTGATAACGCCCTGATCGCCTTGCGTGCTTGCCAGGCCTATGTGCGAGCGATTGTGCGTTAGCGTCTTGATGCACTCTGCAACTTGCATGGTTGAACGGCTCCTGTAGGGTAGGCAAACGCCCGCCCACTCCCGGAGACGACCGTGAACGAAATCACCCAGCTTGCCGCTGAACTTGGCCGCCGTCTGCAGGTGCTCAATGCCCATGTCACGACGGCTGAGTCGTGTACGGGCGGTGGCATTGCCGAGGCCATCACGCGCATCCCCGGCAGCTCGGCCTGGTTCGAGGCGGGTTATGTCACCTATTCCAATCGGCAGAAGACTCGGCAATTGAATGTGCCGGAGCAACTGTTCGACAGCGTCGGGGCCGTCAGCCAGTACGTGGTGGAAGCGATGGTGCGTGGCGCGCAGGAGAAAAGCCTGTCGCGCTTTGCCGTGGCGGTCAGTGGCGTGGCGGGGCCGGATGGCGGCTCACCGGACAAACCGGTGGGCACCGTCTGGCTGGCGTGGGGGGTAGGCGATGAGGTTTCGGCGCAGCTTGCGCACTTTCCCGGCAACCGTGATGAGGTCCGCCGACAAACGGTAAAGGCCGCGCTGGAGGGCTTGTTGCGACGAGCTGCAGCAGAAATGGAAAATCAGGGGTAGGCGATCTCTGATCTTTGTGGAACAATACTGTCTACTTATACAGGTGTTGGCCGTCAGGCCTTATTGATTACGTGAGGACTTTAATGGACGACAACAAGAAGAAAGCCTTGGCTGCGGCCCTGGGTCAGATCGAACGTCAATTCGGCAAGGGTGCCGTAATGCGTATGGGCGATCACGACCGTCAGGCGATCCCGGCTATTTCCACTGGCTCTCTGGGTCTGGACATCGCGCTCGGCATTGGCGGCCTGCCAAAAGGCCGTATCGTCGAAATCTACGGTCCTGAATCTTCCGGTAAAACCACCTTGACCCTGTCGGTGATTGCCCAGGCACAAAAGATGGGCGCCACCTGCGCGTTCGTCGATGCCGAGCACGCCCTCGACCCTGAGTACGCCGGCAAGCTGGGCGTCAACGTTGACGACCTGCTGGTTTCCCAGCCGGATACCGGCGAGCAGGCCCTGGAAATCACCGACATGCTGGTGCGCTCCAACGCCATCGATGTGATCGTGGTCGACTCCGTGGCAGCCCTGGTACCCAAGGCTGAAATCGAAGGCGAAATGGGTGACATGCACGTGGGCCTGCAAGCCCGTCTGATGTCCCAGGCGCTGCGTAAAATCACCGGTAACATCAAGAACGCCAACTGCTTGGTGATCTTCATCAACCAAATCCGCATGAAGATCGGCGTGATGTTCGGCAGCCCGGAAACCACCACCGGTGGTAACGCGCTGAAGTTCTACGCTTCGGTCCGTCTGGATATCCGCCGTACTGGCGCGGTGAAAGAAGGTGACGAAGTAGTAGGTAGCGAAACCCGCGTTAAAGTCGTGAAGAACAAGGTTGCTCCGCCGTTCCGTCAGGCCGAGTTCCAGATTCTCTACGGCAAGGGTATCTACCTGAACGGCGAGATGATCGACCTGGGCGTGCTGCACGGTTTCGTCGAGAAGTCCGGTGCCTGGTATGCCTACAACGGCAGCAAGATCGGCCAAGGCAAGGCCAACTCGGCCAAGTTCCTGGCGGAGAACCCGGATATCGCGGCCACACTTGAGAAGCAGATTCGCGACAAGCTGCTCACCGCCGCGCCGGATGTGAAGGCTGCAGCCAACCGTGAGCCGGTTGAAGAAGTTGAAGAAGCTGACACTGATATCTGAAGCAAACGATGACCGTTGTACTGGATACACTCGTCGCCGTTCGGCGCACTGCAATGGACCTGCTCGCTCGCCGCGAGCATGGTCGGGTCGAGCTGACGCGTAAATTGCGTCAGCGCGGCGCAGAGCCCGAAATGATCGAAACAGCCCTGGACCGTTTGACGGAAGAGGGGCTGCTGTCTGAATTCCGTTATCTCGAAAGTTTCGTGTCTTATCGAGCGCGCTCCGGTTACGGTCCTGCGCGAATTCGTGAAGAACTGAGCCAGCGTGGTCTGCAACGTGCCGATATCGACCTTGCCCTGCGCGAGTGCGGTATCAGTTGGCAGACGCAGCTGGAAGACACCTGGCGTCGCAAGTTCTCTGGTCATTTGCCGATTGATGCCAGAGAGCGTGCGAAGCAAGGGCGTTTTTTGAGTTATCGCGGTTTTTCGATGGACATGATCAGTCGCTTGTTAAGCGGTCGGGATATGGACGATTAGATAGCACACAAGCATATTGAGGGCGGTGAGTCCGTTTTCACTTTGAACACACTTGGCGCCATTTAAAGCGTCATTCAGAAAAGGCCCACTATGAAAATAGTGGGCCTTTTTTTTTGCTCAAAAATCACGCAGGCTCCGGCGCCGCTCTCTGCTGCGTCGTGCCCTGGGCCTCTGCCCAGTTCTCCGGCAAATTGATGTAATCCACCAGCTCACGCAAACGGCCTTGATCACGGCCGTTGAAGTTGAACACCAGTCGCGTCAGATGGCTGAACTTCGGCTCATCATGATCTTCCCCGGTGTAGGCATGTTGCTGGAATTCGCCGCTCAAGCGCAGACTGGCGAACTCATCCTGCAGGTGAGTCATTGCGCGTTCGCTGAGGGCGTGATGCATGCGCAACACAAATTCCCGCTTCAGCCAGCGTGTGGAATGGAAGTTGGCATAGAACTGATTGATTTCTTCCACGGCTTCTTCTGCGCTGTACACCAACCGCAACAGCTTGAGGTCTGTGGGCAGGATATAGCGGTTGGCTTCCAGCTGGCTGCGGATAAAGTCCAGGGCGCCTTGCCAGAAACCGCCCCCCGGCGCATCCAGCAGCACCACGGGTACCAGCGGGCTTTTGCCGGTCTGGATCAGGGTCAACACCTCCAGCGCTTCATCCAGCGTGCCGAACCCACCTGGGCACAGTACCAGCGCATCGGCCTCCTTGACGAAGAACAGTTTGCGGGTAAAAAAGAAATGGAAGGACAGCAGGTTATCGGTGCCATCGATGGTCGGATTGGCGTGCTGTTCAAACGGCAGGGTAATGTTGAACCCCAGGCTGTGCTCCAGGCCTGCGCCTTCATGTGCCGCGGCCATGATGCCGCCACCGCCGCCGGTGATGACCATCAGGTCCGAGCGCGCCAGCGCGGCGCCGACTTCCCGAGCAAGTGCGTACAACGGACTTTCCATCGGCGTACGGGCTGAGCCGAACACTGTCACCTTGCGCCGGCCTTTGAACTGTTCCAGCACGCGAAAGGCGTGATCCAGCTCCCTGATAGCGCGCAGGGTGATTTTGGCGTTCCAGCGGTCCCGGTCGTCTTGTGCCATGCGCAGCACAGTAAGAATCATGTCGCGATACAGCGCAATATTCTGGCTGTTGGGGGCGATCAGTTGGAGCTGCGCGTCGACCTGTTGCGTGAGATCGGTCCCGTTTTCTTCAAAGTGCCGTAATAGAAGCTCATTCGATTCATAAGGCATTCAACTTCTCCTTTTTTGCCCTGAAAATATGACAGAACAACAGTGAGACTGCTGCGAGCGAAAGGATGGGATGGCTTGATCATGGGCCGAAAAACCCTTGGCTGGCAACCGCTTATTGGCGGTCAGACAAGTGTCTGGCTGGGCGGGAGAAACTGACTCGGGGAGTCACGCGCCCAGGGACCTGGGCACGAGGAGAGCAAGCAGGGCTTACTTTTTCTTTTTAGCGGCAGTCGGTGCCGGGCAATCCGCTTCCACGAACTTGACCGACGCCACAGGGCGGTTGGTCTTGTTCTCGGTAATCTCGTAGCGCATGACGGCGCCCTTGGCCATCAGTTCGCGGTAACCCCGATTGAGGCACACGCTCTGGCCCAGCTGGAAATACACAGCCTTGGGGTTGGCGCGCATCTGTTCGGCGCGGTCAGGCAGTACGCTGAGGTGATCGATCAACTGCATGCCTTCAACGGTGTAGGCCACTTCCAGGGTTTTTTCGTCAATTTCCCGGGGCAGGTCCTTGTTGCTTTCGGCCGCGACGCTTTGCAGCTTCCTGTTCATTTGGGCCTCCAGCAGCGAGGCCGCCTGGGCGCCAACAGGCAGCACCAGCGCGAGGGCGATGGACGGGGCAGCAAGGCGCAGCATGGAACGCAGCATGAAACTCTCCTGATTCGGTTACTGGTGCATAGACCCGCCACAGGGCCGTGCGTTCAGTGGCGCGCGATTATAGGTGAGCCCTGGCCACTACAGCCAGGCGTATCGCTGGTAAACTGCGGCCACTTTTGCCTTCCACGAGTTTTTCCCGTGTCGATTGACCCGATTTTGTGGCGCACCCGATGAGCCACGCCGTTTTCCGCCTGCGCACCGAGCGCCTGGCGCGAGCCGTGCGACCCTTCCTCAACCGTGGTTCGCGCGCTGAACGTTGCCCCAACTGCCGTGTGATTCCCGAGTATTGTCTGTGTGCCTGGCGACCAGAGGTCCAGGCCCGGTCGGCCATGTGCCTGTTGATGCACGATGTTGAACCGATGAAACCCAGCAACACTGGCTGGCTGATTGCGGATGTCATTCGCGACACCACAGCATTCGCCTGGTCGCGCACCGAGGTTGATCCGGGTTTGCTCACCTTGTTGGCCGACCCGCAGTGGCAACCCTACATCGTGTTTCCCGGTGAGTTCGTGACGCCTGAGCGTGTGGTCAGCGAAGTTCGCGTGGAGGAGGGCAAGCGCCCGTTGTTCATCCTGCTGGACGGCACCTGGAGCGAGGCGCGCAAGATGTTTCGCAAGAGCCCCTATCTGGAGCATCTGCCGGTACTGAGCCTGGCGCCGGAACAACTGTCGCGCTACAAGCTGCGGCGTTCCAAGCGTGATGATCATTTCTGCACGGCCGAAGTCGCAGCCCTGTGCCTGGAGCTGGCCGACGACCTGGCCGCCAGCGAAGTGCTCGACGCCTACCTCGACGTGTTCAGCACCCATTACCTAGCCGCCAAATTCCACTTGCCACTGGACCCGACCGACGACGCCCACACGCGCCTTGCGCCCTTTGTACCGATGGCAAAGCCATGATGGCAAGGTAACGCTACAACCCGCTAAAATGCCGGCGGCGTAGTGCTTGACCCTCCAGGCAGCGCTGGGCAAGCCGGGCGCCGATCAGGGGCCCCATAAAAACAGGATCATTTAATCAATGGCCACATACGAAATCCTGATAGCCGATGACCATCCGCTGTTTCGCAGTGCGCTGCATCAGGCCGTCACTCTGGGCCTGGGTCCTGATGTTCGCCTGGTCGAAGTGGCCAGCATTGCCGAACTGGAGGCGCGCCTCACCGAAAAAGCCGACTGGGACCTGGTGCTGCTCGACCTGAACATGCCGGGCGCCTATGGCTTTTCGGGGCTGGTGCTGCTGCGTGGCCAGTATCCGCAGATCCCCGTGGTGATGGTCTCGGCTCAGGAGGACGCCGATGTGGTGGTGCGCTCCAAGGAGTTCGGTGCCAGCGGCTTCATACCCAAGTCCAGCGCGATGGAAGACATTCAGCAGGCTGTGCGCACGGTATTGGACGGTGATGTGTCGTGGCCGCCGCAAGCGTTTGAAGAAATCAACGTGTCCGACGAAGCCAAGGCTGCCCGCGATGGTCTGGCGAGCCTGACGCCCCAGCAGTTCCGCGTATTGACCATGGTCTGCGAAGGTCTGCTGAACAAGCAGATTGCCTACGAGCTGAGCGTGTCGGAAGCGACGATCAAGGCCCACGTCACGGCGATCTTTCGCAAACTTGGGGTGCGTACGCGAACCCAGGCGGCGTTGCTCTTGCAACAACTTGAGTCAATTTCTCAGCATTAAGCTGTTACCGCTTCACGCTTTTTTGACTTTGCGTGATCTAGCTTCCCCACTTCTTTGGTTCAGTTGCCTATATCTATGTCGCCTTTCAAGGGTCAAACCGGTATCAAACGTATCTTCAACGCTGGGGGTTATTCCCTGGATGGCCTGCGCGCAGCCTTCACCGGTGAGGCAGCCTTTCGTCAGTTGGTGCTACTCAACGTCGTTCTGGTGCCACTGAGCTTTTTCCTGAATGTCAGCCGGGTCGAGCGGGCGCTGATGATTGCCGTGTGCTTGCTGGCTTTGATCGTCGAGTTGCTCAATTCGGCGGTTGAAGCGGCCATCGACCGTATTTCCCTGGACCTCCATCCCCTGTCGAAAAACGCCAAGGACATGGGCAGCGCCGCGCAATTTGTGGCGCTGACGATGATCGCGCTGGTGTGGGCCGTGATCCTCGTCTGACCCTCAGGCGATGCTCGGCAGCACGATCTCGTCGCTGCGCTGGACGCCTGCGGTGAACGCGCGGCACAGCTCCAGAAACTCGCGCATCGCCGAGGTCTGGTATTTCTGTTTATGCCAGATGAAATAGAACTGCCGGGCCAGGTCCAGATCCGGTGTTTCCACCGGCACCAGGCTGCCGCGGCGAAACGCGTCGCGCAGCGCCAGGCGCGAGATACAGCCAATCCCCAAACCCGACTCCACCGCGCGTTTGATCGCTTCGGTGTGTTCCAGCTCCAGGCGAATATTCAACGTGCTGCGGTGATGGCGCATGGCTTGGTCGAAGGTCAGGCGCGTGCCAGAGCCTTGTTCGCGCAGAATCCACGCCTCGCGGGTCAGCTCATCCAGGCTTGCCGTGCCCCGTTTGGCCAGGTGATGTTGCGGCGCGCAAAACACCACCAGCTCATCCTCCACCCAGGTTTGCACTTCGATATCAGGGTGGCTGCAGTCGCCTTCGATCAGACCCAGGTCAATTTCGTAGTGCGCCACCTGATGCACGATGTTGGCCGTGTTCTGCACATGCAGCTTCACCTGACTCTCGGGGTGCTGCTGCATGAAGCTGCCGATCAGCAGGGTAGCCAGGTAGTTACCGATGGTCAGGGTCGCGCCGACCGCCAGGGAGCCGAAGCCGGACTTGCCGTTGAGCAGGTCCTCAATCTCCTTGGCCTGGTCCAGCAGCGCCACTGCCTGGGGCAACAGTTGATGGCCGAGCGCATTGAGGCTCAGGCGTTTGCCAGCGCGGTCGAACAATTGGCAGCTGGATTGACGCTCCAGCTCAGTGATCGAAGTGCTGGCGGCGGATTGCGATAAGGCCAGAAGGCCAGCAGCGCGCGAAACGCTTTCCTGCTGGGCGACGGCGACGAAAACTTGCAGTTGACGGAGAGTAAATCGCATATCGATATAACCGATAACCCTTATCTTAATAATCCAGTTAACAGATATTGTCGCCGCCATTAGAATGCTGTGCAATTGCGCATCCACACCTTTGGCGCAGACCCATCTCCAGGAGTCCCCCGTACATGAGCAACATGAACCACGAGCGTGTCCTCAGTGTTCATCACTGGAACGACACTCTGTTCAGCTTCAAGTGCACCCGCGATCCGGGCCTGCGCTTCGAGAACGGTCAGTTCGTGATGATCGGCCTGCAACAGCCCAACGGCCGCCCGCTCATGCGCGCTTACTCCATTGCCAGCCCGAACTGGGAAGAGCATCTGGAGTTCTTCAGCATCAAGGTGCCCGATGGCCCGCTGACTTCCCAATTGCAGCACTTGAAGGAAGGCGACGAGATCATCATCAGCAAGAAACCGACGGGCACCCTGGTGCTTGACGATCTGAAGCCTGGCAAACACCTGTACCTGCTCAGCACCGGTACTGGCCTGGCGCCCTTCATGAGCGTGATCCAGGACCCGGAAACCTACGAGCGTTTCGAAAAAGTGATCCTGTGCCACGGCGTGCGTTACGTCAACGAAGTCGCCTACCGCGAATTCATCACCGAGCATCTGCCGCAGAACGAATTCTTCGGCGAGGCCCTGCGTGACAAGTTGATCTACTACCCGACGGTGACCCGCGAGCCATTCGAAAACGAAGGCCGCCTGACTGACCTGATGCGCAGCGGCAAGCTGTTCACCGACATCGGCCTGCCGCCGATCAACCCCGAGGACGACCGCGCCATGCTGTGCGGCAGTCCGAGCATGTTGGACGAAACCAGCGAAGTGCTGAACAGCTTCGGTCTGAAGGTTTCGCCACGCATGCGTGAGCCGGGTGATTACCTGATCGAACGCGCGTTCGTCGAAAAGTAATTCCGCGCCACTGACAAACGCACAACCAAAAATGTGGGAGGGGGCTTGCTCCCGATTACGGTAGGTCAGTCAACCGAGACAGTGACTGACACGCCGCGATCGGGAGCAAGCCCCCTCCCACATCTGGTTTGCGTTCTATTGAGCCGGCAGCACTTCCAGCACGCAGATCATCCCGGGCTCCGGGTAGTGCCAACGCACATCCACATCCCAGAACTGCGCCCCATATTCGCGCTCTGACGTTGGCACCTGATACGCCGGCCTCGGGTCCTGCGCCAGACACTGCTCAACCAGTTCCACCAACGGTTCGTCCAGGCGCTGGGCATGGCCTTGCGCCTGTTGCAACGCAGTCTTGAGCCACTGCACGCCAATCAGCTGCGGCGCAGCGCTGGCGACGTTGTTGGTGGCGGTGTCGATGATGTCGGCATACGGCACATACGGCTTGATATCCAGCACTGGCGTGCCGTCGAGCAGATCGATCCCGGAAATCCACAGCCGGCCCGCTTCCACCTTGTCCAGCTTCACCACCGACTGGCCGATGCCATTGGGCCGATGGGTGGCGCGGGTGGCGAACACGCCCATGGACGCGTTGCCGCCCAGGCGCGGCGGCCGCACTTTGAGGCGCGGCTTGTCTTCCAGTGCTTGATGGAACACAAACAGCAACCACACATGGCTGACCTGCTCCAGGCCCTGCACCGCCTCACCCTTGTCGAACGGCGCCACCAGTTCCAGCACGCCCCGTGCCGCAGGCGCCAATTGCGGTTGGCGCGGAATGGCGAACTTCTCCTTGAAGCAGGAGCGCACGAAGCCGACAGGCGAGACGTTGTAAGTCATGGCTTACGCACGAACCCGCAGCGTCAGGCCCTTGAGGAAATTGCGCAGCAGCTGGTCGCCGCACGGGCGATAGTTGGTGTGCCCGAACTTGCGAAACAGTGCGCTCAGCTCCGGCTTGGACACCGGAAACTCGGCGGCCTTGAGGATGGCGTGCATGTCGTCTTCCTTGAGTTCGAAGGCCACGCGCAGCTTCTTGAGGATGATGTTATTGGTGACCGGCGTTTCGATCGGTTGCGGTGGACGGCTTTCGTCCTTGCCACGCTTGAAGATCACCAAACCATCGAGGAAGTGCGCCATGACGTCGTCCGGGCAGAATACAAAGCCTTCTTCCTCGTCTTTCTTGAGGTAGGTCAGCAGGTCTTCCTTGGTCACGTCCATGCCGCCGATCTTGATAATCTCGACCATCTTGTTGTCGCTGATGTCGAGCATGTAGCGCACGCTGCGCAGTACGTCGTTGTGAATCATGGTGGGCAATCCTGGTATTCAACTGAGGACACCGCCCATCAGGCGGTGTCGAGAAAAGGGGAACGGCGTTTTAGAACTTCTCTTTGCCGGACAGGTAGCGCCACTGGCCTACCGGCACCTTGCCGATGGACACGCCGCCGATGCGGATGCGGCGAATGGCGACAACCTTCAGGCCAACGGCTTCGCAGAACAGCGCGATCACGCCCGGTTGCGGATTTTTCATCGCAAAGCGCAGGCGGTTTTCGTTCTGCCAACTGGCCTTGACCGGCGGCAATTCCTTGCCCTTGTAGGTCAGGCCGTGGTTCAGACGGTTGAGGCCGTGGGCAACCATGTCGCCTTCGACCTCCACCACATACTCCTGCTCGATCTTGGCGGCATCGGCGGTCAGCTTGCGCAGGATCTTCCAGTCCTGGGTGAACACCAGCAGGCCACTGGCTTTGGCTTGCAGGTCAGCGCTGGCGGTCAGGCGCAGGAAGTGGCCCTTGAGCGGGCGCTTGCTGAAACGGTGTTCTTCGGACAGCGTCTCGGCGCTGATCGAGGCCATCGCCGTTTCGGCATCCACGCCGGCTGGCGCGTGCAGCAGAATGGTCACCGGCTCCGGCACGGTGGCCTTGGCGTCCGGGTCCAGTTCGACTTTTTGCGTAGTGACCTTGAACTGCGGCTCGTCGATCACTTCACCGTCCACCGAGACCCAACCGCCTTCGATAAACAGCTCAGCCTCCCGACGGGAGCAGCCGACCAGTTCGATAAGGCGTTTGGAGAGGCGTATGGGGTCGGTCATGACAAGGGCCGTAACAAAATGGGGCGCCTATTGTACCTGCCTGGCGCCGGTTAATCCCGGTCCCATTTCAGCGCGCTTGAAAATGTGGCGGCGGGCTTGCCATGGGTCGCTCACGCAAACGCAGATGCAGCAACGGGTAGGGCTGGCCCAGGCCGTCATGGGCCGTGCGGCCGACCACCTCAAAACCCTGCTTGAGGTAAAACCCGAGTGCCTCGGGGTTTTGCTCATTCACATCAAGCGCTTGGGCATTCAAATGCTCGATTGCGTAACGCAGCAATTGACGGCCCAGACCCTGGCCTCGGTGTTGCGGGTCGATAAACAGCATTTCGACCTTGCCCGCCGCCACGCCGGCAAACCCGGTGATGCGCTGGCGGGTGTCTCGGGTGCACACCAGCATCACCGCATCGAGGTAGCGGGTGAGCACCAGGTTTTTCAGCAGCACAATGTAACTGTCCGGCAGAAAATCGTGGGTGGCCCGCACGGAGTCTTCCCAGATGCGCGTCAACTCCACGTAGTCAGTGGTGTTGGGTGTATGGATGACCGAATGCTCACGCATGTCCGCTGCTCCTTGCCTCTCTCTGCCCTTTATGGGCAAAACAATAGACCCAAAAAAGCCCCGCCTCTTGTTCAGAGGCGGGGCTTTTGTATTTCTTTACAGAATTAGTCGCGCTTTTCGGCCCACAGGTCGTACTCGTCGGCATCGGTCACGGTGCACCAGACCTTGTCGCCCGGCTTAAGGCCGCTGGCGTCGTCGATAAACACGTTACCGTCGATTTCCGGCGCATCGAAGAAGCAGCGGCCAACTGCGCCTTGCTCGTCGACTTCGTCGATCAGCACTTCGATTTCCTTGCCGATGCGCAGTTGCAGGCGCGCCGAGCTGATCGCCTGCTGGTGCGCCATGAAACGCTCCCAACGGTCTTGCTTGACGTCGTCCGGCACCACGGCCAGGTCCAGCAGATTGGCCGGAGCACCTTCCACCGGCGAATACTGGAAGCAGCCGACGCGGTCCAGCTGCGCTTCAGTCAGCCAGTCCAGCAGGTACTGGAAGTCTTCCTCGGTTTCGCCGGGGAAGCCAACGATGAAGGTCGACCGGATGATCAGTTCCGGGCAGATCTCGCGCCAGTTCTTGATACGCGCCAGGGTCTTGTCTTCGAACGCCGGGCGTTTCATCGCCTTGAGCACCTTGGGGCTGGCGTGCTGGAACGGAATGTCCAGGTACGGCAGGATCTTGCCGGCGGCCATCAACGGAATCAGCTCGTCCACGTGCGGGTAAGGGTAGACGTAGTGCAGGCGAACCCACACACCCAGGCTGCTGAGGGCTTCGCACAGTTCGGTCATGCGGGTTTTCACCGGCGCGCCGTTCCAGAAACCGGTGCGGTATTTCACATCGACGCCGTAGGCGCTGGTGTCCTGGGAGATCACCAACAGCTCTTTGACGCCGGATTTGACCAGGCGCTGGGCCTCGTCGAGAACATCGCCCACCGGACGGCTGACCAGCTTGCCGCGCATCGACGGGATGATGCAGAAGCTGCAGCTGTGGTTGCAGCCTTCGGAAATCTTCAGGTACGCATAGTGACGCGGCGTCAGCTTGATGCCTTGAGGCGGCACCAGGTCGATCAGCGGGTTATGGTCCTGACGCGGCGGCACCACCTCGTGCACGGCGTTGACCACCTGCTCATACTGCTGCGGACCGGTCACCGCCAGCACGCTGGGGTGCACGTTGCGGATATTGCCTTCTTCCACGCCCATGCAGCCGGTCACGATGACCTTGCCGTTTTCCTTGATGGCCTCGCCAATCACTTCCAGCGACTCCGCCTTGGCCGAATCGATGAAACCGCAGGTGTTGACCACCACCACGTCAGCGTCCTGATAGGTGGACACCACGTCATAGCCTTCCATGCGCAGTTGCGTGAGGATGCGTTCGGAGTCGACCAGAGCCTTCGGGCAACCCAGGGAAACAAAGCCAACCTTGGGGTTGGCCTTTGCGATGGTGGTGGACATGTCTAACCTCGGTATTGAATGACGCCGCCGGTCGGGCACGACAAGGCGGTTGCCGGGCACTTGGTGTGCCTCTGATCAAAAAGTGCGCAATTCTAGCGATGGGCGGCGCAGTTGACCAGCTTTATGCGGGGAAATGCGACGAGTGCTGCGCTATGCTTCGCGCCTCTACTCACGGGCCGGTCCCGTGAGTCAATAAAACGTCTGTTACGAGAAGTTAAACGGCGCATGCTAGGGTCCGCTCAGGTGCGTTGTTTATAAATGGCCGCAGGTCTAAGGGCAGGAGTGGTTGATGGGTCAGGCAAGTAGTCAGGCGGCGGGTGCCGAGCATTCAAACACCAAGCCGATAGGCATGCTGGTGGCGGCGGTCGGGGTGGTTTATGGCGATATCGGGACTAGTCCACTTTATACCCTCAAGGAAGTATTCACTGGCGGTTATGGGGTGCAGGTCAACCATGACGGCGTATTGGGGATCCTGGCGCTGATTTTCTGGTCGCTGATCTGGGTCGTGTCGATCAAGTACATGCTGTTCGTGCTGCGCGCCGACAACCAGGGCGAGGGCGGCATCATGGCCCTGACCGCGCTGGCGCGACGCGCGGCGGGGGAGCGCAAGAAGTTGCGCAGTTTCCTCGTGGTCTGTGGCCTGTGCGGTGCGGCGCTGTTCTATGGCGACAGCATGATCACTCCGGCGATCTCGGTGCTGTCGGCCGTGGAAGGCCTGGAGCTGGCGTTCGACGGCGTGGATAAGTGGGTGGTGCCCATTGCGCTGGTGGTGCTGGTGGCGCTGTTCCTGATCCAGAAACACGGCACCGACCGCATCGGCAAGCTGTTCGGGCCGGTGATGGTGACCTGGTTTCTGGTGCTCGGCGGCCTTGGTGTGTATGGCATCACCCTGCACCCGGAAGTGCTCAGTGCGTTGAACCCGATGTGGGCCGTACGTTTCTTCGAGGCGCACCCCGGAATCGGCGTGGCGATTCTGGGCGCAGTGGTGCTGGCGTTGACCGGTGCCGAAGCGCTGTACGCCGACATGGGCCACTTTGGGCGCAAGCCCATCGCCCGCGCCTGGTTCATCTTGGTGCTGCCGGCGCTGGTGCTCAATTATTTCGGCCAGGGTGCCATGCTGCTCGGCGACCCTGAAGCCGCGCGCAACCCGTTCTACCTGCTGGCGCCGAGCTGGGCGCTGATCCCGCTGGTGGTGCTGTCCACCCTGGCCACGGTGATTGCCTCCCAGGCGGTAATTTCCGGCGCGTTCTCGTTGACGCGCCAGGCGATCCAGCTGGGTTACATCCCGCGCATGCACATCCAGCACACCTCCAGTGCCGAGCAGGGCCAGATTTATATCGGTGCGGTGAACTGGTCGCTGATGGTCGGTGTGATCCTGCTGGTGCTGGGCTTCGAATCCTCCAACGCGTTGGCCTCGGCCTACGGAGTGGCCGTGACCGGCACCATGCTGATGACCACCATCCTCGTGTCGGCGGTGATGCTGCTGCTGTGGAAATGGCCACCGATACTGGCCGTGCCGGTATTGCTCTGCTGCCTGTTGGTGGACGGGCTGTATTTTGCCGCCAACGTGCCGAAGATCATCCAGGGCGGCGCCTTCCCGGTGCTCGCGGGGATCGTGCTGTTCGTATTGATGACGACGTGGAAGCGCGGCAAGCAGTTGCTGGTGGAGCGCCTCGACGAGGGTGGCCTGCCGCTGCCGATCTTTATCAACAGCATTCGCGTGCAACCGCCTCACCGCGTGCAGGGCACGGCGGTGTTTCTTACCGCGCGGCCGGACGCAACGCCCCATGCGCTGCTGCACAACCTGCTGCACAACCAGGTGCTGCATGAGCAGGTGGTGTTGCTGACGGTGGTCTACGAGGACATTCCGCGCGTACCTGCCGCCCGGCGCTTCGAGGTGGATGCCTACGGTGAAGGTTTCTTCCGGGTGATCCTGCACTTTGGTTTTACCGACGAGCCGGATGTGCCCCAGGCGCTGAAGCTTTGTCATCTGGAAGAGCTGGATTTCAGCCCGATGCGCACCACGTATTTTCTCAGCCGCGAAACCGTGATCGCCTCGCGCATCAAGGGCATGGCGCGTTGGCGCGAAGCGCTGTTCGCCTTCATGTTGAAGAACGCCAACGGCAACCTGCGCTTCTTCAAACTCCCGGTCAATCGCGTGATCGAGCTGGGCACCCAGGTCGAAATGTAGACCGCCGCACCCCGGGAGCCGGCGATCGGCTCCCGGTTTTCCTTCTGAACCCTGTGTGACGGGCGGTTGTCGACTAGGCTCCAGGCACCGTTGATGTGCCCACAGATCCCGCAAGAGGTGCGCCATGAGTCAATTGCTCGAACCCTATACCCTGCGCCAACTGACCCTGCTCAATCGCATCGTGGTCTCGCCGATGTGCCAGTACTCCAGCGCCGATGGCCTGGCCAACGACTGGCATCTGGTTCACCTCGGCAGTCGCGCGGTGGGCGGCGCCGGGCTGATCTTTACCGAATCCACCGCCGTTACCGCCGATGGCCGTATCACCGCCCAGGATTTGGGACTGTGGAACGACGCACAGATCGAGCCGCTGCAGCGCATCACCCGGTTCATTGCGGCCCAGGGCGCGGTGGCCGGTATCCAGCTGGGCCATGCCGGACGCAAGGCCAGCACTCACCGCCCGTGGATCGGCAAGCATGGCAGCGTCAAGCCGGAAGACGGCGGCTGGGTGCCGGTGGGGCCCTCGCCGATCGCGTTCGACCCTCAGCACACCCAACCCACGCCGCTGGACGAAGGGCAGATCCAGCAAGTGATCGCCGATTTCGTGGCAGCCGCCAGGCGCGCGTTGACGGCGGGTTTCGAGGTGGTGGAAATCCACGCCGCCCACGGCTACCTGCTGCACCAGTTTCTCTCGCCCATCAGTAACCAGCGGCGCGACCAGTACGGCGGCTCCTTCGAAAACCGTATCCGCCTGGTGCTCGAAGTGACCCGCGCGGTACGCGAGGTCTGGCCTCAAGAACTACCGCTGTTTGTGCGCGTGTCGGCCACCGACTGGGTGGAGGACGGCTGGAACCCCGATGAAACCGTGGAGCTGGCGCGGCGCCTGAAGGACCTGGGCGTCGACCTGATTGACGTCTCCTCCGGCGGCACCGCCGCCAACGCTGAAATCCCTACGGGCCCCGGCTACCAGACGCGTTTTGCCGAGCGTGTGCGCAAGGAGTCCGGGATTGCCACCGGCACCGTTGGCATGATCACCGAGCCGGCCCAGGCCGAGCATATCCTGCGCACCTGCCAGGCCGACCTGATCTTCCTCGCCCGTGAACTGCTGCGCGACCCGTACTGGCCGCTGCATGCCGATGACGACCTGGGCGGACGCAAGGCGACCTGGCCGGCGCAGTATCAACGCGCGACCCATCGCGACCAGCCGATCCATGAATCTGATCTGCGCGATTGATTCCACGCAGACGGCACCGAAACCCACCCTGACCCGGTGGGTTTTTTTGTGCCTGGAATGTGGGATGTGGCTGTAGGTATTTGTTACCGAAGCATTTTTTTAAGTGAATACTCTAAAAAAATCCCACACATGACGAGATTGTTTCTACGCTTAGGGTAAGTCTGGTTTCTGGCCCGAGAAGTCAGTCGGTTTGCCCGCGAAGGGATTGCACTTCATGGCAGACAAAAAATGGGCACAAGGAGTATTTGATCGTTATCAGGAGAATCAGGTCATGGCCAAGTCCTATGGTGTAGCGGGTGCGGTGGCGTCTTATCTGACCCGCAGAATGTCCCAGCGTGGTCACAGGTTGAGTTCGGACGAGGCTGAATTGCTGGCGCAGTATCGCGCCCTGACCGAAAACGATCAGGTGGCGATGCGGTATCTGGTTGGGGCAATGAAGAGTGTGTCGCGCTTTTAAAACCAGCGAAAATCAAATGTGGGAGCGGCGGTGCGACGATTCGACTTGCCCGCGATGACGGTAGACCAGTTGCTACATGAACGACTGACTCATCGCTATCGCGGGCAAACCCGCTCCCCTGTTTATAATCGGCGCCTCACGTGTACTTGCGTTTGTCCGGCGCAGGCGGGAAGTACTGGTACAGCCATGTTTCACTCAAGGTGCGGTCCTGGGTGCGGATAAACAGGCGCAGCTCCACCGGCTCCACGCTGTCGCTGGTGGGGTACCAGTCGAACAGGATGCGGTAACCCTTGATGTTGTCGAGCACCAGCACGCTGAAATCCTTCACCTCACCATGGGAGCAGGTCACCACTGGCTCGATGCCGGTGCCGGCCGGCAGGCGGTCCAGGCCGCCGCCCTTGAAGTCCACTGCAAAGCGCCGCGCCCACACTTCGGGGTAATGCTCGCCGGGTGCCCAGCCTTCGGTAAAGCCGCCCATGCCGGAACGGGTGGCGTCGACCTGCGCCAACGGCGTGCTGACCGGGGGCAGGGCGCTCCAGTACAGTTTGTAGCCATAATTGAGGGAGTCACCGGCAGCGACGGGCTTTTTCGGGGTCCAGAAGGCCACGATATTGTCCAGGGTCTCTCCGGTGGTGGGGATTTCCAGCAGGTCGATCGAGCCTTCGCCCCAGGCGGTGGTCGGTTCCACCCACAGGCTTGGACGCTTGCTGTACCAGTCCACGGTGTCCTGATAGCTGGCGAACTCGTGGTCGGTCTGCACCAGGCCAAACCCTTTTGGGTCGGTGTCGGCGAATGCGTTGAATTGCAGCTTGGCCGGGTTGTTCAGCGGGCGGCACACCCACTCGCCGTTACCGCGCCACATCGCCAGGCGGTCCGAGTCGTGGATTTGCGGGTGAATGGTGTCGCACATGCGCCGTTCATGGGTACCACAGCTGAACATGCTGGTCATCGCCGCGATGCCCAGTTGTTCGATGGCGGTACGCGCGTTGATATGCGCGTCGATCGCCATCACCACCTGGTTGGCCTGACAGTCGATATCGAAGCGATAGGCACCGGTGGCGCTCGGCGAGTCGAGCAGGGCGTAGACCACGAAGCGCGTGGCGTTCTTCTCCGGGGTCTCGAACCAGAACTGGGTGAAGTCGGGGAATTCCTCGCGCTTTTTCGCGTAGGTATCAATTGCCAGGCCGCGTGCCGAAAGGCCGTACTGGCCGGTGGAGTCCACCGCGCGGAAATAGCTGGCGCCCAAAAACGACAACACGTCATGACGGTCCAGCTCCGGCGCCTTGAACAGCTTGAAGCCGGAAAACCCCAGGTCACCGGTCAGTTGTTTGGTGTCCACCGTGGTCTTTTCATAGTTGAACAGTGAGGGGCGGAAATGCACCTCACGAGCTTCGCGGGTCTTGGGGTCGACGCTGTGCATGCGCACCGGCGTCTTGAAGCCCATGCCAACGTGGAAGAACTGCACATCCAACTGGCCGTTCAGTTCTTTCCAGAGCGAATGATTGCCGTCGTAGCCAATCGCGTTGAAATTTTGCGGGGTCATGGTCGCCAGCGTGGGCGGCAGCACCTGCCGGGTGTCTTTGTAGGCAGAGCCCGCGAGCTGTTTAGCCTGGGCCTTGAGCGTTTCAAAATCGAATGCCACGGCCTTGCCATCGGCGGCACGGTTACCGGCCCAGGCCTGAGCGGCCAGCAGGCCACTGGCCGACAAACCGGTGTAAGCCGCAATGGCCATGGACGCTTTGAGCAAATTCCTGCGATGCATAGAGACAACCTGTCGTGAGCAAATCCCGCGCCGTTCCTGGCACGTAATGGATCAGAAATAACGGTTCGGACATGCCTTCGGCCAAACGCAACGGACATTAAACAGACGCCGGATAGCTTAAGCGGTTCGATGAACAAGGAAAATTGATGGATGGCACTGTGCCTGCTTCGCATGTGCGACAAGACATTTCCAAGTTAGCAGGCGGGCGACTGTAAAGCTTCAAAGTACAAGTGGGGTGTTACATCTGGAAGCACTCTAGCGGGCAATAAATTTGGCGCTTGGTTTTACGCTGGGGTCTGTTTGTCCTGTGTACCCCCTAGTGCCTGGAGGCTATTTATGAATACCCGTGGATTGCTCGATCAGTTGCTTAAGTCTGGTCAGGACATGTTGCAGAAAAAGGCGGGCGGTCAGCGCAAGTCGGATGAAAAGGGCGCCCTGGATGGCCTGCTCGGCAGTGGCGGCCTTGGCAGCTTGCTCGGCGGGGCCGGCGGTGGCGCGTTGGCGGCGGGCGCCATGGGCCTGCTGATGGGTAACAAGAAGGCGCGCAAATTTGGCGGCAAGGCGCTGACCTACGGCGGGCTGGCTGCCTTGGGCGTCATCGCCTACAAGGCGTATGGCAACTGGCAGGCGCAGCAGGCCAGCGCGCCGCAGAGCGAACCGCAGACCATCGACCGCCTGCCGCCGGCCCAGGTCGAGCAGCATAGCCAGGGCATCCTCAAGGCACTGGTCGCCGCCGCCAAGGCCGATGGGCATGTGGATGAGCGCGAGCGCGCGCTGATCGAAGGCGAGTTCACCAAGCTGGACAACGACTTCGAGCTGCAAAGCTGGCTGCACGCCGAACTCAACAAACCCCTGGACCCCGCCGATGTAGCCCGCGCCGCAGGTACTCCAGAAATGGCCGCCGAGATGTACATCGCCAGCGTGATGCTGGTGGACGAGGAAAACTTCATGGAAAAGTCATACCTCGACGAACTGGCCCGCCAGCTCCGGCTGGAGCCCGGCCTGAAGTCCGAACTGGAGAAACAGGTGCGTCTGGCCCAGTAAATACAGGCGGTACGCAAATCAAGATATAGGAGGCCCGGTTTCTTGTGGCGAGCGGGCTTGCCCCGCGTTGGGGTGCGAAGCGCCCCCAATCAAGAAACCCTAGGTATACCTGATACTACGCGGAGGCTGGTTTTGGGGCTGCTGCGCAGCCCAACGCAGGACAAGCCTGCTCGCCACAGGGAATCTGCGCGTGACTGAACGGTATTAGGTCAAGCCCGTTCGCCACAGCAATGAGGTTGCCTGAGCCAGTCAGTCAGTACCTTTGATACAAACACACCGGCATCGCAAGCAACCCCCCTCGCACATTCCGCTCAGCTATACTCCCCTCCATTTGAACGGCCCTTCGAGGAATTACTGTGAAGAACTGGACCTTGCGCCAACGGATTTTGGCGAGCTTTGCGGTCATTATCGCGATCATGTTGTTGATGGTCGTGGTGTCCTACTCACGGTTGCTGAAGATCGAAGCCAGCCAGGAAGCCGTCAGGGATGATGCGGTGCCCGGGGTCTACTTAAGCTCGATGATCCGCAGCGCTTGGGTCGACAGCTATTTGCTGACGATTGACATCATCGGCCTGCGCGAGGAAAAGACCCTCACCAATACCGACAAGAACGACTACAAGTCCTTCGAAGCGCGTATCGAGCAGCAGATGGCCAACTATGAAAAAACCGTGCATGAACAGGCTGACCGCATGGAGTTCGACAACTTCAAGGCCGCGCACATCAATTACAACAAAGTGCTGGACCAGGTGCTGGAACGCGTTGAAGCCAACGACCTGCCCGCTGCCAGCGTGTTGCTCGAAGAGCAATTGACGCCCATCTGGACCGAAGGGCGCATGAAGCTCAACGACATCATCACTGAAAACAAGAACGTGGCCGACCGCGCCACGGCCGCCATTGATGAGTCCGTGATGTCAGCCAAGATCAGCATGGTGGTGTCGCTGATCATCGCCGTCCTTGCGGCTGGGTTGTGTGGCCTGCTGCTGATGCGCGCAATCATGGCGCCGATGAAGCGCATCGTCGAGATCCTCGAAACCATGCGCACGGGTGACCTGAGCATGCGCTTGAACCTGGAACGCAAGGACGAATTCAACGCGGTGGAAACCGGCTTCAACGACATGATGACCGAGCTGACCGCCCTGGTGTCCCAGGCCCAGCGCTCCTCGGTGCAGGTGACCACCTCGGTGACCGAGATTGCCGCCACCTCCAAGCAGCAGCAGGCCACCGCCACCGAAACCGCTGCCACCACCACCGAAATTGGCGCCACGTCGCGGGAAATCGCCGCCACGTCCAAGGATCTGGTGCGCACCATGACCGAAGTCTCCACCGCCGCCGATCAGGCCTCGGTGGCTGCCGGCTCCGGCCAGCAGGGCCTGGCGCGCATGGAAGAAACCATGCACTCGGTGATGGGCGCCGCTGACCTGGTGAACGCCAAGCTGGCGATCCTCAATGAGAAGGCTGGCAACATCAACCAGGTGGTGGTGACCATCGTCAAGGTCGCCGACCAGACCAACCTGCTGTCGCTCAATGCAGCCATCGAGGCCGAGAAGGCGGGCGAATACGGGCGCGGCTTTGCCGTCGTAGCCACCGAAGTACGACGCCTGGCCGACCAGACCGCCGTGGCCACCTACGACATCGAGCAGATGGTGCGCGAGATCCAGTCGGCGGTGTCCGCTGGCGTGATGGGCATGGACAAGTTCTCCGAAGAAGTGCGCCGCGGCATGTTCGAAGTGCAGCAGGTAGGCGAGCAACTTTCCCAGATCATCCATCAGGTACAGGCGCTGGCGCCGCGGGTGTTGATGGTCAACGAGGGCATGCAGGCCCAGGCCACCGGCGCCGAGCAGATCAACCACGCGCTGGTGCAGCTCGGCGACGCCAGCAGCCAGACCGTGGAGTCCCTGCGTCAGGCCAGCTTTGCCATTGATGAATTGAGCCAGGTTGCGGTGGGTCTGCGCAGCGGCGTGTCGCGTTTCAAAGTCTGATGAGCGACCTCGCGGCTAAACGCGGCGCCGTTACGGCAGCGAAAAAGGCGTTGTTCCTGCTGTTCCACATCGGCAGTGAACGCTTTGCCCTCAAGGCCACCGAAGTGGCCGAGGTATTGCCGCGCCTGCCACTCAAGCCCATCGCCCACGCGCCCGTCTGGGTGCCCGGCATTTTCGCCCATCGCGGCGCGCTGGTGCCGGTCATCGACCTGAGTGCGCTGACCTTCGGCACCGCCGCCCAGGCCCGCACCAGCACGCGGCTGGTGCTGGTCAATTACCAGCCGCAACCCTGGGCCGAACCGCGCCGGCTGGGGTTGATTCTCGAACAGGCCACCGACACGCTGCGCTGCGACCCCGCCGAATTTCAGCCCTATGGCCTGGACAACCGCCAGGCGCCCTACCTGGGGCCGGTACGCGAAGATGCGGCGGGCTTGACGCAATGGATTGGCGTGAATGATCTGCTGACCGAAGACGTGCGTGCCTTGCTGTTCTCTGCCGAGTTGAGCCTATGAGCAACGACCCGCGCTTTTTTGCCTATTTGAAAGAACGCATCGGCCTGGACGTTGCCTCGGTGGGCGAAGCCATTATCGAGCGTGCCGTGCGCCAGCGCAGCCAGGCGGTGCAGGCGCAGACGGCGGATGATTACTGGCAGCACCTGCAACGCTCCCACGACGAACAGCAGGCGCTGATCGAAGCGGTGATCGTCCCCGAGACCTGGTTCTTTCGCTATCCCGAATCCTTTGCGACCCTTGCGCGGTTGGCCAAGGCGCGTCTGGACGAGCTCAATCAGTTGCGCGCCTTGCGCATTCTGAGCCTGCCATGCTCCACCGGCGAGGAGCCCTATTCGATCGCCATGGCTTTGCTCGATGCAGGCCTTGCGCCGCATCAGTTCAAGGTGCAGGGCATGGATGTCAGCCCGCTGTCGGTGGAACGCGCCCGGCGCGGCGTGTACGGCAAGAATTCGTTTCGCGGCGGTGACATCGATTTTCGCGACCGCCACTTCAGCGAACAGGCCGATGGTTACCACATAGCAGACCGCGTGCGCGAACAGGTGCGCCTGCAAGTCGGCAACCTGCTCGACCCGGCCCTGCTCGCCAATGAGTCAGCCTATGATTTCGTGTTCTGCCGCAACCTGCTGATCTACTTCGACCAGCCGACGCAGCAGCAAGTGTTCGATGTGCTCAAGGGCTTGACCCACCTGGACGGGGTGCTGTTCATCGGCCCGGCCGAGGGCAGCCTGCTGGGGCGCCACGGCATGCGTTCGATTGGCGTGCCGCAGTCGTTTGCCTTCAGCCGCCACTCGGAACCGGTCAAGCCTGCGCCAGCATTTACACCCACGCCGCCTCCCGTGCTTGCACGCAGCGCCGCTCCGATGCCGGTGCCGATGCCGATCAAGCCGCGACCGTTCAGCACGGCCAGCGCTCAGGTGGTGCCGATCAAGGCACCGCCCTCCGACACGGCCGACTTGCTCAGCCAGATCGCCACCCTGGCCAACGCTGGCAAGAGCGCCGAAGCCCGCGCCGCCTGCGAACGCTACTTAAGCAACCACCCGCCGGCCGCCCAGGTGTTCTATTGGCTGGGGCTGCTCAGCGATGTGGCCGGCAGCGCCCTGGAAGCCCAGGGTTATTACCGCAAAGCCTTGTACCTTGAACCCCAGCACCCGCAGGCCCTGATGCACCTGGCCGCGTTGCTCGAGTCCCAGGGCGACAGCGCGGGTGCGCGGCGCCTGCAGGCACGTGCCGCGCGCAGCGAGCGAGCTGACAGTGAGTCCAAACGATGAGTAGCACCAAGGCGCTCGACACCGCCGGCCTGGACCTGACCCTGGCCGATACCCAGGCCATCGACGATTGCTGGAACCGCATCGGCGTCCATGGCGACAAGTCCTGCCCGCTGCTGGCGGAGCACATTCACTGCCGCAATTGCTCGGTGTATTCGGCCGCCGCCACGCGGTTGCTGGACCGTTACGCCCTGCAACAGGAGGACCGCCGGCCGGTGGCTGCGGCCGAGGTCGATGAAGATGTCGTCACCCGTTCCCTGCTGATGTTCCGTCTCGGCGAGGAATGGCTGGGCATTGCCACCCGCTGTCTGGTGGAGGTGGCACCGCTGCAGCCGATCCATTCCCTGCCGCACCAGCGCTCCCGTGCGTTGCTCGGCGTGGCCAATGTGCGTGGCGCGCTGGTGGCGTGCCTGTCGTTGGTCGAACTGCTCGGCCTGGATGCCACCAGCGCCGGGGCGACAGGCGGGCGGATCATGCCGCGCATGCTGATCATCGCCGCGCAGGATGGCCCGGTGGTGGTGCCGGTGGATGAGGTCGACGGTATTCATGCGGTCGATGAGCGCACGTTGAAAGCGGCATCGGCTTCCGGCACCCAGGCCAGCGGACGCTTCACCCAGGGTGTTCTGCAGTGGAAGGGCCGCAGCCTGCGCTGGCTGGACGAGGCACAATTGTTGTCCGCCGTGACCCGGAGCCTCACATGACCCCCGACCAGATGCGCGACGCCTCGCTGCTGGAACTGTTCAGCCTGGAAGCCGATGCGCAGACCCAGGTGCTCAGCGCAGGCCTGCTGGCCCTGGAACGCAACCCCACCCAGGCCGACCAGCTCGAAGCCTGCATGCGCGCCGCGCACTCGCTCAAGGGCGCCGCGCGCATCGTCGGGGTGGACGCCGGGGTCAGCGTGGCCCACGTGATGGAAGACTGCCTGGTCAGTGCCCAGGAAGCGCGCCTGTACCTGCAACCCGAACACATTGACGCGCTGCTGCAGGGCACCGACCTGCTGATGCGCATCGCCACGCCGGGCAACGACGTTTCGCCTGCCGATATCGCAGCCTATGTGGCGTTGATGGAGCGGTTGCTGGATCCGTCGCAACCCTCGGCGAAAATCGCAGCGCCATCCGAGCCAGCTCCGCCTCCGATGCCCGTGGTGGAAACCTTGCCGCCCGAGCCTGAGCCTGCACCGCCCGCTGTCAGCGAGCCCGCGCGCCAGGGCAAGCGCATGACCGAAGGCGGCGAACGCGTGCTGCGTGTCACCGCCGAGCGCTTGAACAGCCTGCTGGACCTGTCCAGCAAATCCCTGGTGGAAACCCAGCGGCTCAAGCCGTACCTGGCCAGCCTGCAGCGTCTGAAGCGCATCCAAAGCCAGGGCGTGCGGGCGCTCGACTCCCTGGACGGTCAGCTCAAGACCCTGAGTCTGAACCTCGAAGCCCAGGAAGCCCTGGCCGATACCCGTCGCCTGCTGAGCGAAGCCCAGGCCCTGCTGGCGGAAAAAACCGCCGAGCTGGACGAGTTCGGCTGGCAGGCCGGGCAGCGCGCCCAGGTGCTTTATGACACCGCGCTGGCCTGCCGCATGCGCCCCTTTGCCGATGTGTTGACGGGGCAGGCGCGCATGGTCCGCGATCTTGGCCGAACCCTGGGCAAGCGGGTGCGTCTGGAGATCGAGGGCGAAAAGACCCAGGTCGACCGCGACGTGCTGGAAAAGCTCGAAGCGCCGCTCACTCATTTACTGCGCAATGCCGTCGACCATGGCATTGAAATGCCCGAGCAGCGCGTGCTCGCCGGCAAGCCCGCCGAGGGCCTGATCCGCCTGCGCGCGTCTCATCAGGCCGGTTTGCTGGTGCTGGAGCTGAGCGACGATGGCAATGGCGTCGACCTGGAGCGCCTGCGTGGCAGCATCGTCGATCGTCACCTGTCGCCGCTGGAAACCGCGTTGCGCCTGAGTGAGGAGGAGCTGCTGACGTTCCTGTTCCTGCCGGGCTTCAGCCTGCGCGACAAGGTCACCGAAGTGTCCGGGCGCGGGGTCGGCCTGGATGCGGTGCAGCATATGGTGCGGCAACTGCGCGGCGCGGTGGTGCTTGAGCAGACCGCGGGGCAGGGCAGTCGCTTCCACCTGGAAGTGCCGTTGACCCTGTCAGTGGTACGCAGCCTGGTGGTTGAAGTCGGCGAAGAGGCCTACGCGTTTCCGCTGGCCCACATCGAACGCATGTGCGACCTGGCCCCCGACGATATTGTGCAACTGGAAGGTCGCCAGCACTTCTGGCACGAGGGCCGGCATGTCGGCCTGGTCGCCGCCAGCCAGTTGCTGCAGCGCCCGCCGGGGCAGAATAACGACGAAACGCTTAAAGTCGTGGTGATCCGCGAGCGCGACGCGGTGTACGGGATTGCCGTGGAGCGCTTTATTGGTGAACGCACGCTGGTGGTACTGCCGCTGGATGATCGCCTCGGCAAGGTCCAGGATATTTCCGCTGGCGCCTTGCTCGACGATGGCTCGGTGGTGCTGATTGTCGATGTGGAAGACATGCTGCGCTCGGTGGACAAACTGCTCAACACCGGTCGCCTGGAACGCATCGCCCGGCGCAGCCAACAGGCCACCGAGGCGCCGCGCAAGCGCGTGCTGGTGGTCGATGACTCGCTTACCGTGCGTGAGCTGCAACGCAAACTGCTGCTGAATCGTGGCTATGAAGTGGCCGTGGCGGTCGACGGCATGGACGGGTGGAACGCCTTGCGTTCCGAAGACTTCGACCTGCTGATCACAGACATTGATATGCCTCGTATGGACGGTATCGAATTGGTCACACTCCTGCGCCGAGACACGCGCCTGCAATCGTTGCCGGTGATGGTGGTGTCCTACAAGGACCGCGAAGAAGACCGACGTCGAGGACTCGACGCCGGCGCCGACTATTACCTGGCCAAGGCCAGTTTCCATGATGACGCCCTGCTTGACGCCGTGGTCGAACTGATCGGGGGCGCCCGGGCATGAAGATTGCCATCGTCAACGACATGCCGCTCGCCGTCGAAGCCCTGCGCCGCGCCCTGAGTTTCGAGCCGGCGCACCAGGTGGTGTGGGTGGCCGGCAATGGGCTGCAGGCGGTGCAACGCTGCGCCGAACTGACCCCGGACCTGATCCTGATGGACCTGATCATGCCGGTGATGGACGGTGTGGAAGCCACCCGGCTGATCATGGCCGACAACCCCTGCGCGATTCTGCTGGTGACCGTCGACCGCCAGGCCAACATGAGCCGCGTGTTCGAAGCGATGGGCCATGGCGCCCTGGACGTGGTGGACACCCCTGCGCTGGGCGTGGGCAACCCCAGGGACGCAGCCGCGCCGTTGCTGCGCAAGATCCTCAATATCGGCTGGCTGATCGGTCAGCGGGGCAGCCGCGTGCGCGCCGAAACCGTGCCCCAGCGCACCATCGGCAAACCCCACAGCCTGGTGGCCATCGGCTCCTCGGCCGGCGGCCCGGCTGCCCTGGAAAGCCTGCTCAAGGGATTGCCGCAGGACTTTCCCGCCGCCATCGTGCTGGTGCAGCATGTGGATCAGGTATTCGCCGCCGGCATGGCCGAATGGCTAAGCAGCTCCTCCGGCCTGCCGGTGCGCCTGGCCCGGGAAGGCGAGCCGCCACAAAGCGGCGTGGTGCTGCTGGCTGGTACCAACCATCACATTCGTCTGTTGAAGAACGGCACACTGGCCTATACGGCAGAGCCGGTGAACGAGATTTACCGGCCATCCATCGATGTATTTTTTGAAAGCGTGGCCAGCCACTGGAGTGGCGATGCCGTCGGCGTATTGCTGACCGGCATGGGGCGCGACGGCGCACAGGGACTTAAATCAATGCGTGAACAAGGCTATTTGACCATCGCCCAAGACCAGCAGAGTTCGGCGGTGTACGGCATGCCCAAAGCGGCGGCGGCGATTGAAGCCGCTGTTGAAATTCGCCCACTGGACAGGATTGCGCCCCGGTTGCTGGAGGTCTTCGCAAAATGATCAATGCCCCAGTCAACACCGGCCTGCAGGTGGTAATTCAGGTAACTGCATATGAATGAATTACAGATCGACGACATCAAGACCGACGAAAACGCCGCCATGGTGTTGCTGGTCGACGACCAGGCCATGATTGGCGAAGCCGTGCGCCGCGGTCTGGCCCATGAAGAGAACATCGACTTCCATTTCTGCGCCGACCCGCACGAGGCGATTGCCCAGGCGATCCGCATCAAGCCGACGGTGATTTTGCAGGACCTGGTGATGCCGGGCCTGGACGGTTTGACCCTGGTGCGCGAATACCGCAACCACCCGGCCACGGCGAACATCCCGATCATCGTGCTTTCCACCAAGGAAGACCCGTTGATCAAGAGCGCCGCGTTTGCCGCAGGGGCCAACGATTACCTGGTCAAGCTGCCGGATAACATTGAGCTGGTCGCGCGTATTCGCTATCACTCACGTTCCTACATGACCCTGTTGCAGCGCGATGCTGCCTATCGCGCGTTGCGCGTCAGTCAGCAACAGCTGCTGGACACCAACCTGGTGCTGCAACGCCTGATGAACTCCGACGGCCTCACCGGGTTGTCCAATCGCCGGCATTTCGACGAATACCTGGAGCTGGAGTGGCGCCGCGCCATGCGCGATCAGACCCAACTGTCGTTACTGATGATCGACGTGGATTTCTTCAAGACCTACAACGACAGCTTCGGCCATGTCGAGGGTGACGAGGCCCTGCGCAAGGTCGCCGCCACCATCCGCGATGCCAGCAGCCGTCCTTCGGACCTGCCGGCGCGCTACGGCGGTGAAGAGTTCGCCCTGGTGCTGCCGAACACTTCGCCGGGCGGCGCACGGCTGGTGGCTGAAAAGCTGCGCATGGCTGTCGCCGCATTGAAAATTCCGCACATCGCGCCCACTGAAGGCTCGAGCCTGACCATCAGCATCGGCCTGTCCACCCTCACACCGGTGCAAGGCACCGATTGCCGGCAGTTGATCATGGCGGCGGACAAGGGGTTGTACATGGCCAAGCATAATGGGCGTAATCAGGTGGGGATCGAATGATCTGAGTGCGCCGCAAATCAAAGTGTGGGAGGGAACTTGCTCTAATGCCAGTCAGTTAAGCGCAGATCCCTTGTGGGAGCGGGCTTGCCCGCGAAGGCGGTGGGTCAGTCAGTATCAATGCTTGCTGAACTACCGTCTTCGCAGGCAAGCCAGCTCCCACATTTGATCTTCGTCGCTTTGAGCATTGCGTGCGCTTAATGGAACCCTGCCTTTTCGCCAAGCGGGCTGCCGTTCACCCCCGTTTGCCGTTATACTCGCCGGCTTTCAAAAGTTCGCCAACGAGTGCTGCCCGCCATGGAAATCAACCCGATCCTTAACACCATCAAGGACCTGTCCGAGCGCTCCGAAACTATTCGGGGGTATCTTTGACTACGATCAAAAGCATGAGCGTCTGACCGAGGTCAATCGCGAGCTTGAAGATCCGAGTGTCTGGAACAAACCTGAATACGCCCAGGAGCTGGGCCGCGAGCGCTCGGCGCTGGCGCAGATCGTCGACACCCTCGACGAACTGAACACCGGCCTGGGCGATTGCCGTGACCTGCTGGACATGGCCGTCGAGGAAGACGACGAAGGCGCAGTGGGCGATGTCGTCGCCGAGCTGGCCCGTCTCGAGGAAAACCTCGCCAAGCTTGAATTTCGCCGCATGTTCAGCCATGAAATGGACCCGAACAACGCCTACCTGGACATCCAGGCCGGCTCCGGTGGCACCGAGGCCCAGGACTGGGCCAACATCCTGCTGCGCATGTACCTGCGTTGGGCCGACAAGCGCGGTTTCGACGCGACCATCATGGAGCTGTCCGCCGGTGAAGTTGCCGGTATCAAGGGCGCCACCGTGCACATCAAGGGTGAATACGCCTTTGGCTGGTTGCGCACCGAGATCGGCGTGCACCGTCTGGTGCGCAAGAGCCCGTTCGACTCTGGCAACCGCCGTCATACCTCGTTCTCGGCGGTGTTCGTCTCGCCGGAGATCGATGACAAGGTGGAAATCGAGATCAACCCGGCCGACCTGCGCATCGATACCTACCGTTCCTCCGGTGCCGGTGGTCAGCACGTAAACACCACCGACTCGGCCGTACGGATCACCCACGTACCGACCAACACCGTGGTCAGCTGCCAGAACGAGCGTTCCCAGCACGCCAACAAGGACACCGCCATGAAAATGCTGCGGGCCAGGTTGTACGAGCAGGAAATGCAGAAGCGCAACGCCGCTTCCCAGGCGCTGGAAGACACCAAGTCGGATATCGGCTGGGGTCATCAGATCCGCTCCTATGTGCTCGACGCGTCGCGGATCAAGGATCTGCGCACCAATATCGAACGCAGCGACTGCGACAAGGTGCTCGACGGTGATATCGACGAATACCTGGAAGCCAGCCTGAAATCCGGCCTGTAACACCCTGTGTGGGAGCGGGGAGGACGCCTGGTCCTTGCCCCGCGATCCCCAGGCCGCAGGCCTCGGGGCAACGAACCTGTGATGGAAATTTTAAAGACATGAGCGACCAAGAACTCGACCCGCAAGCCCTGCAACAGGAAGAAAACTCCCTGATCGCCCTGCGCAAGGAAAAGCTTGCTGCCGAGCGCGCCAAGGGCAATGCCTTCCCCAACGACTTCCGCCGCGACGACTACTGCGATGCCCTGCAGAAGCAGTACGTGGACAAGACCAAGGAAGAGCTGGCAGAGGCTGCGATCCCGGTCAAGGTGGCAGGTCGCATCATGCTCAACCGTGGCTCGTTCATGGTGATCCAGGACATGACCGGGCGTATCCAGGTCTACGTCAACCGCAAGACCCTGCCTGAAGAAACCCTGGCTTCGGTAAAAACCTGGGACATGGGCGACATCATTGCCGCCGAAGGCACCCTGGCCCGTTCCGGCAAGGGCGACCTGTACGTCGAAATGACCAGCGTGCGTCTGCTGACCAAATCCCTGCGCCCGCTGCCGGACAAGCACCACGGCCTCACCGACACCGAGCAGCGTTATCGCCAGCGCTACGTTGACCTGATCGTCAACGAAGATGTGCGCCAGACCTTCCGCGTGCGCTCGCAGGTGATCGCCCACATCCGCAGTTTCCTTGCCAAGCGTGACTTCCTCGAAGTCGAAACCCCGATGCTGCAGACCATTCCCGGGGGCGCCGCAGCCAAGCCGTTCGAGACGCACCACAACGCGCTGGACCTGCCGATGTTCCTGCGCATCGCGCCTGAGCTGTACCTCAAGCGTCTGGTGGTCGGTGGCTTTGAGAAAGTGTTCGAGATCAACCGCAACTTCCGTAACGAAGGCGTCTCGACCCGTCACAACCCTGAATTCACCATGTTGGAGTTCTACCAGGCCTACGCCGACTACGAAGACAACATGGACCTCACCGAAGAACTGTTCCGCGAGCTGGCGCAGCTGGTACTGGGCAGCACCGACGTGCCGTACGGCGACAAGCTGTTCCACTTCGGCGAGCCGTTCGTGCGCCTGTCGGTGTTCGACTCGATCCTCAAGTACAACCCCGAGCTGACCGCCGCCGACCTCAACGACATCGACAAGGCTCGCGCCATCGCCAAAAAAGCCGGCGCCAAGGTGCTGGGGTTCGAAGGCCTGGGCAAGCTGCAGGTGATGATTTTCGAAGAGCTGGTGGAGCACAAGCTGGAGCAGCCGCACTTCATTACGCAGTACCCGTTCGAAGTGTCGCCGCTGGCCCGTCGCAATGATGACAACCCGAACGTGACCGACCGTTTCGAGCTGTTCATCGGCGGCCGCGAAATCGCCAACGCCTACTCCGAGCTTAACGACGCGGAAGACCAGGCCGAGCGCTTCATGGCCCAGGTGGCCGACAAGGACGCTGGTGACGACGAGGCCATGCACTACGACGCCGACTTCGTGCGTGCCCTGGAATACGGTATGCCGCCCACCGCCGGTGAAGGTATCGGCATCGACCGTCTGGTGATGCTGTTGACCAACTCGCCGTCGATCCGCGATGTGATCCTGTTCCCTCACATGCGGCCGCAAGCCTGACCGAAGTGAAATCCTGAGCCGCCTTTTATAAGGCGGCTTTTTTATGTGGCGTTTATAAGCGTCAAGCAAACAGCGCCAGGTTTTAATCAAATCCAAGGATGTGTGTGGTGAACCGTGTAATGGCTCAAGAAGGCGCCGCCGGCATTGCTGCTGCCGTGGCTGAAAGTGTCCAGTACCAGGGCCGCAAGGCCAGTCGTCGAGGCAGCGA
The DNA here is from genome assembly GCF_000336465.1 of Pseudomonas poae RE*1-1-14. Taxonomy (NCBI): domain Bacteria; kingdom Pseudomonadati; phylum Pseudomonadota; class Gammaproteobacteria; order Pseudomonadales; family Pseudomonadaceae; genus Pseudomonas; species Pseudomonas poae. The sequence continues at coordinate 646,392 of NC_020209.1, forward strand.
ACAGCGCCGGCAGGAGATTCTCGATGCGGCCATGCGCATCGTCGTGCGTGAAGGCGTGCGGGCCGTGCGCCATCGCGCCGTGGCAGCGGAGGCGGGCGTGCCGCTGTCAGCCACCACCTACTATTTCAAGGACATCGATGACCTGCTCACCGACACCTTCGCCCAATACGTCGAACGCAGCGCCGCGTTCATGGGCAAGCTGTGGGTGCGCAACGAAGGACTGCTGCGCGAGATGGTCGCCTATGGTGACGGCAGCCCGGCATCACGCTCGCAACTGGCCGATGACATTGCGCGGCTGACGGCGGACTATGTGCAGCGCCAACTGAGCAACCGGCGCGACTATTTGATGGCCGAGCAGGCGTTTCGCCAGGAAGCGCTGTTAAACCCGCGGCTGGCCGAGCTGGTGCGTTCCCACCAGCAGATCCTGTTGCAAGGCACCGGGCAGTTTTTCCAGGTATTAGGCTCCCGCGAGCCGCAGCAGGATGCCAAGGTGTTGACGGCGATTATCAGTCGGATGGAATATCAGGGCCTGTTGGGCGGCGCAGAGCCGCTGACCGGTGACGAGATGCTTGAGATACTAAAGCGTTACATGCATTTGGTGCTGGCCTCGGTGTAGCCATGCCCATGTGCGATCCGCTTTATGTGGGCGCTGGCTTGCCTGCGATGCAGAGTCCCGCGTCATTCAGGCAAACTGCGGTGATGCTGTCGCAGGCAAGCCAACTCCCACCCTTGATGGAGTACGCAATGAAAGCCTGGCGTGTCGCGGTAATTGCCTTGTCGTTCCTGCTGCTCAGCGGTTGCCTGGTGACCTTCAAAAGCCCGCTGCCCACGCGCGAGACGGCGCCCAACGAGCTGCTGGGCAAATGGGTGAGCAAGAATGCCTGGGGTGAGCCGCTGAACCTGCAGATTACCCGCGCCGGTGAACAGCGTTACAAAGCCGTGAGCTATCCTTCGGCCAAGCCGGGGCAGCGTGATGAATACCTGTTCAGCGTGTCGCGCCATGGCAATCGCTGGTACTTGTCGGCGCCGCTGCCGGCCAAGCTGGGCGGGCATTTCATCCTGGCCGGCTTCGAGTTCAACGAAAAGCACGAATTGGTGGTCTACAACCTCGACCTTGAGCAGATCCATCAGGCGATGGAACAAAAGACGCTGCAAGGCACTGCCGTGCAAACCGTCGAGGGTGACGGCGTGCTGATCGACAGCCCCATTGACCAGGTGTTTGCCTACCTGGATGACCCGGCCAACGCCGATGTATTCGTGCAAGCCGTGCGCTACCGGCGCGCGGGCAAATAACGTTTAAAGAGGAAGCACCGGGTGGACGATTACCAGCAGACGATACGCACGTTGTCCGATCGCATTGTGCTGGCGCAAACACCGATTCGCGTGCTCGATGCCGTGAAGTGGGACGAGAACATTCGCCAGGGATTTCTCAAGGCCCAGGGCAAGGAGATGCCCGCTGTTAACCGCGACTATTACCTGAACCGGCCATTGGCGTTCGATTCCAGCGCGGTCAAGCTGGAGTTCCAGAACATCGAACGCGACATCACTCGCCGCCTCGGCCAGTTCAGCCCGGTGGGGCAGATCATGCGTCGCATGTGCCGCGAATACCGCATGGTGGTGCGCATGCTGGAAGCGCGCGGCACCGAGGACTTCGGCTTGATCTCCCAGGAGCTCTACGGTGCCGCCTCCGATGCCTTCCACGCCGGCGACCCCACCCTGGCCGATCTGGGCCTGATGCTCTCCGACTACCTGAACAATATCGACGGGCGCGGCGACCTCAAGGACGAAGCCAAGACCCTCACCGCCAAGGACGCGGTGGCCCTGCTGCAAACCCGCTTGAACAAAGTGTTTGGCGAGGCCGAAGAGACCATTCGCGTGTTCGAGTCCGATGGCATCGTCGCCGACGCCGCAGCGGGCGCCGACTACATCAAGATCCGCGCCGACGCGATGTTCAACGAGCGTGATGTACGCGCCCTGGAAGTACACGAAGGCCTGGTGCACGTGGGCACGACCCTCAATGGCCAGAACCAGCCGATCTGCACCTTCCTGTCCAAGGGCCCGCCGTCGTCCACCGTGACCCAGGAAGGCCTGGCGATCCTGATGGAGATCATCACGTTCGCCTCCTACCCCAGTCGCTTGCGCAAACTGACCAACCGCACCCGTGCCATCCACATGGTGGAGGAGGGCGCGGACTTTTTGCAGGTGTTCGAGTTCTTCCGCGAGCAAGGCTTCGAGATCGCCGACAGCTATGGCAACGCCAGCCGGGTGTTCCGTGGCTCAGTGCCGAACGGCCTGCCGTTCACCAAGGACCTGTCCTACCTCAAGGGCTTCATCATGGTCTACAACTACATCCAGCTCGCCGTGCGCAAGGGCAAGCTGGAGCAGGTGCCGCTGCTGTTCTGCGGCAAGACCACCCTGGAAGACATGCGCACCCTGCGCCAACTGGTGGACGAAGGCCTGGTGGTGCCACCCAAGTACCTGCCCGAGCAATTTCGTGACATGAACGCCCTGGCGGCGTGGATGTGCTTTTCCAACTTTCTTAACCACCTGAGCCTGGACCGGATCGAAGCGGATTACTCCAATATCCTGTGACCGAACCCTGAAGAAATCGATAAATTTCAGCCAAATCAAGAGGTTTCAACGGATGAGAATCCTCGGCATCCTGTGCCTGCTGCTCACCTTGAGCGGCTGCAGTTCTCTGCTGTTCTACCCCGAACCCGGCCTGCCGTTCACGCCGGAAAAAGCCCATCTGCGGTACCGCGATGTCACCCTTACCACCGCCGACGGCGTGAAGCTGCACGCCTGGTGGCTGCCGGCCAAGGCGGGTGTGCCGCTCAAGGGCACGGTGCTGCATCTGCATGGCAACGGCGGCAACCTGGCCTGGCACCTGGGGGGCAGTTGGTGGCTGCCCGAGCAGGGTTATCAGGTGCTGCTGCTGGACTACCGTGGATACGGGCTGTCGCAGGGCAAGCCCTCGTTACCGGCGGTCTATCAGGATGTGGATGCCGCCTTCAACTGGCTCGACCAGGCTCCCGAGGTTCAGGGACGGCCACTGATCGTCCTCGGTCAGAGCCTCGGCGGTGCGCTGGCGGTGCACTACCTGGCCGCGCATCCGCAGCGCCAGTCTCAACTCAAGGCCCTTGTGTTGGACGGCGTGCCCGCCAGTTACCGTGACGTAGGGCAATTCGCCCTGAGCACGTCCTGGTTAACCTGGCCGCTTCAGGTGCCGTTGTCCTGGCTGGTGCCGGATGCTGACAGTGCGATCACGGCCATGCCTGGGCTTACCGGCGTGCCCAAACTGCTGTTTCACAGCCTGGACGACCCGATTGTGCCGGTAGCCAATGGTATCCGCCTGTATCAGGCGGCTCCGGCGCCCAGGGTGTTGCAATTGACCCGTGGGGGGCATGTGCAGACCTTTGCCGACAAGACCTGGCAAACCGTGATGCTGCGTTATCTGGACGACCCGCAGCACTTCAATGGCCTGCGCCGGCTGGGTGAAATTCCGAACTACCCTGTCCCTCAAGTCGATTCGTCAGAGACGCCGCAATGAGCGAGGAACGCAACCTGATCCCGCTGATTCTCACGGGCATCGGCACCATCATCGGTACGGTCGGCTGCCTGTGGTATTACGGCTACCTGCACTTCGCCAAGCCCGAGGACGCGTTACTGCTCAGTGACTTCACGCTGCTCAAGACCGTACCCGGCGAGGACTATAAGGTGTCACTGACGCCGGCTGCCCAGGTGGCGCAGTGCGTCGAGGGTGTGCTGGTGATGTTTGATACTGAGCACAAAGGCTTGAGTGGCGTATTGGTGAACAACAAAAAGCAGGCTGTTCGTTGCATGGGCCAGGAAACACCGACAATGCGCGAGTAAGTGCTCTTCACCTAAATTGCCCGATTCCAGAAATATCTGGAACGGTATTGCGTAAGACGCCACTGAGTGACGTGTCAGTGTTGCTGGCAGACAACTTACGTATATCGATTCTGGGAGCGTGAACATGATTGGTGGAATGGACGGAATTGGCGCGATCGCCAAGATGATGGAACTGGCCCAGGGCGCAGAAAAGCTGGGTCAGGGTGGTGCGCAAGGTGGCCAGGCGAAACAGGACCCAATGAAAATGCTCATGGAGATACTGTCCAAGGCAATGGGCGGTGCGCAGGGCGGTGGCTCTGGAGGCGCTGAAGGCGGCCAGATGGACCAGGAGATGCTCGATAAAATGATGGCCGGTCGCCAAGGCATGGAGGCGATGATGCCGGAGAGCGACAACGGTCGTAAGATCGAAGTCTGATCAATAAAAAAACCCACCGAAAGGTGGGTTTTTTTGCAGCGTCAGTCGATCAGTTAGCCATGGAAGAACGTGGCTTGACCGGCTGGTTGTCGTTGGAGATGGTCACTTCAACACGACGGTTCATGGCGCGGCCCGATGCGCTGCCGTTATCGGCAACCGGGTATTCCTTGCCGTAACCCTGGGTCACGATGCGCGAGATGTCCACGCCTTGCTGAGCCAGTGCACGCTGTACGGAAGCCGCGCGGCGCTCGGACAGGCTCTGGTTGTACGAGTCCGAACCGGTGCTGTCGGTGTAGCCTTCGACGATGACTTTACGGTCCGGGTTGTCGCGCAGGAACTGCGCCAGCTTGGTGATGTTGACCAGGCCGGTGGATTTCAGGTCGGACTTGTTGGTGGCGAACAGCACGTCACCGAAGGTCACCAGCGTGCCACGGTCGGTTTGCTTGGCATTCAGGCTGTCCTGCAACTGCTTGATCTGTGCATCACGCGCATCCAGCAGAGCACGGGCACGGTCGTCGCCAGCGTTTTTCAGCTTGGCTTCGGATTCACGCAGGGAAATGGTGTCTTTGGCCACTTCAACACGCTGGTTGGTCAGGTAGGCCAGCTGGTCGACTTTCTTCTCGTCTTCCTTGTCGCGGTACGCCTTGTCAGCCTTGTCCAGCCATTCGCTGGCGTCTTTGGTTTCAAGCGCGGCCAGCTTGGTCGCTTGCGGATTGGTTTGCAGGGCCGTGAAGTTGGTCCGTGCGTTTTCCAGGTTCGCGTTCGGCGGGGTGGAGCAGGCCGCCAGAGCAACGCTCATCGCCAGCAGGGCAGGGATCATCATTTGTTTACGCATAATCGTGTCGTCCTTTCAATTCGATAACAGGTGCAATGCAGTGAGTAGCAATGGCTTACTTCTGCTGGATAACAGCCGGGCGCATGCCTTCTCGGCGCAGATCGTCAACCGCCTTCTGGGAATCCTTCACAGCCTGTTCAGCTTTGGCAGCCTGAGCCTTACGCTCGGCGACGCGGGCATCCCATTCGGCTTGCTCAGCCAACTGACGCGCCTTGTCGTAGTTCTTGTCGTGCATGGCGATTTCAGCTTCTTTGAGCTTGTCTTGGGCCGCTTTCATTTCCACGGCCGCAAACTCGGTGCCGCCGGCGCTGACAGCGCTGTTCACCGCAGATTGGGTCACCGCGTACTGCTCGGTCGGAGGGTTGCCGGCGCAGCCCGCCAGAACGAAGCTGGTGCCGATTGCCAGCGCGGCCAACTTCAGCCCGCGCAGAGGGTTAAACGAGGATTTGGCAGTGCTGGTCTTCATGGTCTTCAACTCCATTGGATAACTCCTGAAAAATATCAAAATCCGGTTCACTGGTTCAGCGGTAGGGGCCTGCGGTGAAAAATCGACATGCCCTTTAAAACGACCGTTCCAAGTGATGGCTTACTGGTTGTGACCGGAGGCTTTTTTTAAAAGTTCAGCGGAGATGGCGATTTGCCTAAAAAAATATCTGACTGAATGGTCAACCCTGAAAACTTGGAACTTTGACGGCGCGCAGTGGTACTCAGGGCCTGCTTGAGGCCCGGAATACCAGGGTTTTCTTCCAATTCAGGAGGGCTTCGATTGATCGCCGTCGGCGGATAGATCATGCAGAAAACGACGCGACAGCTCGAGAAAGCGTGGCGTGGGGCCGACGTCTTCGTACAACGGGTCGCCTTCCTCGTCAGTGGCAACCACGTGCTGGCCCTTGACGTAGGGAAAGCTCGCTTCCAGTTCTTCGAGGGCTGCGCCGATCAATTCGCCGAGCAATTCCTCGGTTTGGCGCTTGGGGTACATTTCAGCGATGGCCGAGAGTCTTGCCGCAGCCTCCACGTCCAGGTGAATCGCATACTCGGTCTTGGTCAATCGGCCTGTGGCGGTTTCTTCCCAATGCTGGGCCAGATCTCGAATTTTCATGGCTACCTCAATAAAGCCTGTGTTTGCAGGCGGTGATGGGCGTCCAGCCGACGGCGTGAGTAAACCCGGCGACTCATGGCTTGAGACTCGCGGCGAGCGCCAAGGTTTAAAGTGTCTTGTCAGAAACCGGCGCGAGCGGCACTCTGCAAAACCTGCGCGTCCCGCAAATTCTGGCTGGAGAGTGGCTGATGAGTGATATCGATGCACGCTTGCGTGAGGATGTTCACCTGCTGGGTGAATTGTTGGGTAATACCATTCGAGAGCAGTACGGCGATGCCTTTCTCGACAAGATCGAGCAGATCCGCAAAGGCGCCAAGGCTGACCGGCGTGGCGCCGGCGATGAGCTGAGTAGCCGGCTGAATCAGTTGCAGGAAGACGAGCTGCTACCCGTGGCCCGGGCCTTCAACCAGTTCCTCAACCTGGCCAATATCGCCGAGCAGTACCAGCTGATTCACCGGCGCGACGAGTCGCAACCCGCGCCGTTCGAGTCTCGCGTGTTGCCTGAGCTGCTGGCGCGTCTGCAGGCCGAAGGCCATAGCGATGAATCCCTGGCCCGCCAACTCGGGCGCCTGGAGATTGAGCTGGTCCTCACCGCTCACCCCACCGAAGTGGCCCGGCGTACCCTGATCCAGAAATACGATGCGATTGCCGCGCAACTGGCGCTGCAGGATCACCGCGACCTCACCACTGCCGAGCGCGAGCAGATCCGCGAGCGCCTGCAACGCCTGATTGCCGAGGCCTGGCACACCGAAGAAATCCGCCGCACCCGGCCCACGCCGGTGGACGAGGCCAAATGGGGCTTTGCGGTGATTGAGCATTCGCTGTGGCACGCCATTCCCAATTACCTGCGCAAGGCCGACCAGGCCCTGCATGCCGCCACCGGCCTGCACCTGCCCCTGGAGGCGGCGCCGATTCGTTTTGCCTCGTGGATGGGTGGCGACCGTGATGGCAACCCCAACGTAACGGCACCGGTCACCCGCGAGGTCCTGCTGCTGGCGCGCTGGATGGCGGCTGATTTGTACCTGCGCGATGTCGATCAATTGGCGGCCGAGCTGTCGATGCAAAAGGCCAGCGCCGCATTGCAGGCCAAGGTCGGCGACAGCGTTGAGCCTTATCGTGCCGTGCTCAAGCAGTTGCGTGAGCGCCTGCGCGCCACGCGCCAGTGGGCGCATTCCGCGCTCAGCAGCAGCACCCCGGCGTCTGCCGAAGTGTTACAGGACAACCGTGACCTGCTGGAGCCGCTGCAGCTGTGCTACCAGTCGCTGCATGAGTGCGGCATGGGAGTGATCGCTGACGGTCCGCTGCTCGACTGCCTGCGCCGCGCGGTGACCTTCGGCCTCTTCCTGGTGCGGCTGGATGTGCGCCAGGACTCCACCCGCCACTGCGCGGCCATGAGCGAGATCACCGATTACCTCGGCCTGGGTCGCTATGAAGAATGGGACGAAGACGCGCGCATTCGCTTCCTGATGCAGGAGCTGGCCAATCGTCGACCGCTGCTGCCGGCCTATTTCAAGCCCTCGGCCGATACCGCCGAAGTGCTCAATACCTGTAAGGAAATTGCCGCCGCGCCTGAGGCTTCGCTCGGCTCGTATGTCATCTCCATGGCCGGCGCGGCGTCGGATGTGCTGGCGGTGCAATTGCTGCTTAAAGAGTCGGGCGTGCAGCGGCCGATGCGCGTTGTGCCGCTGTTCGAAACCCTGGCCGACCTGGATAACGCAGGTCCTGTGATCGAGCAACTGTTGCTCTTGCCGGGCTATCGCGCGCGCCTGTACGGCCCGCAGGAAGTGATGATCGGCTATTCGGATTCGGCCAAGGACGCCGGCACCACCGCCGCCGCCTGGGCGCAATACCGGGCGCAAGAACGCCTGGTGGATATCTGCCGCGAGCAACAGGTGGAACTGCTGTTGTTCCACGGTCGCGGTGGCACCGTGGGGCGTGGCGGCGGCCCGGCTCACGCGGCGATCCTGTCGCAGCCACCCGGTTCGGTGGCGGGGCGTTTCCGCACCACCGAGCAGGGCGAGATGATCCGCTTCAAGTTCGGCCTGCCGGATATCGCCGAGCAGAACCTCAACCTGTATCTGGCCGCCGTGCTGGAAGCGACGCTGTTGCCGCCGCCGCCGCCCGAACCGGCCTGGCGCCATTTGATGGATGAATTGGCGGCCGACGGCGTCAGCGCTTACCGCGCGGTGGTGCGGGAAAATCCGCAGTTCGTCGAGTACTTCCGCCAGTCCACCCCGGAGCAGGAACTCGGTCGCTTGCCCCTGGGCAGCCGCCCGGCCAAGCGCCGTGCCGGCGGCATCGAGAGTCTGCGCGCGATTCCGTGGATTTTCGGCTGGACCCAGACGCGCCTGATGCTGCCTGCCTGGCTGGGCTGGGAAGACGCGTTGAGCAAGGCGTTGGCGCGTGGTGAGGGTGATCTGCTGGGGCAGATGCGCGAGCAGTGGCCGTTCTTCCGCACCCGCATCGATATGCTGGAGATGGTGCTGGCCAAGGCCGATGCCGATATCGCCCGCTTGTACGACGAGCGCCTTGTGCAGTCGGAACTGTTGCCCCTGGGCGAGCATTTGCGCGACCTATTGTCGCAGGCCTGCGCGGTGGTGCTGGGCCTGACAGGGCAGTCGCAACTGCTGGCCCATAGCCCGGACACCCTGGAGTTCATTCGCCTGCGCAATACCTACCTGGACCCCTTGCATCTGTTGCAGGCCGAACTGCTCGCCCGTTCGCGGGCGCAGGAAGCGGCCCAGGACAGCCCTCTGGAACAGGCGCTGCTGGTGTCAGTGGCCGGTATTGCCGCCGGTTTGCGCAACACCGGCTAGGGTTTTTTGCGTGTTCTCAAAGGCTTGCAGTTAAACAGCGGCGACCGCCCAAAACAGGGCGGTCGTTGTTCAGGCGCTCGGGGCGTACTCAGGCACCCCCGGCCTGCAGCGCATGCGCAGCGCAATTGACTGCGACTTTCGGCGGCTTGTGTGGTTAGGGCCTGCTGTGTATCTTGATCAGCCTTTGGCCGTTTGGTCGGCCTCCAACCCTATTTTTACGAGATTGGCCCCACGTGGCGAATCCGAGCGTCATCTCTATAAAAAATTGAGGAGCACATCGATGCGCGTCATTCTGCTGGGAGCTCCCGGGGCCGGTAAAGGTACTCAGGCAAAGTTCATCACTGAAAAATTCGGCATTCCACAAATCTCCACCGGCGACATGCTGCGCGCTGCCGTCAAGGCTGGCACCGAACTGGGCCTGATCGCCAAGAGTGTGATGGACAGCGGCGGCCTGGTCTCCGATGACCTGATCATCAACCTGGTCAAGGAACGCATCAGCCAGGACGATTGCAAGAACGGTTTCCTGTTCGACGGTTTCCCTCGCACCATTCCCCAGGCTGAAGCCCTGGTGAAGGCCGGCGTCGAGCTGGATGCCGTGGTCGAAATCGCCGTTGAAGATGAAGAAATCGTCCAGCGCATTGCCGGTCGTCGCGTTCACGAAGGCTCGGGCCGCGTGTACCACATCGTCTACAACCCGCCAAAAGTGGCAGGCAAGGACGACATCACCGGTGAAGACCTGGTGCAGCGCAAGGACGACACGGAAGAAACCGTGCGTCATCGCCTGTCGGTCTACCATTCCCAGACCAAGCCGCTGGTGGACTTCTACCAGAAGCTGTCCGCCGCACACGGCAAGCCGAAATACAGCCACATCCCTGGCGTGGGCTCTGTGGAAGCGATCACAGCCAAGGTGCTGCAGGCACTGAGCTGATCGCGCCTCGATTGTTTACAACGGCCCGCTTGCGGGCCGTTGTTGTTTATACTGGCGCACTTTTTTCCAACCTGGACACCCACACCGATGAGCACCCTGCTGGCCCTGGACACCGCGACCGAAGCTTGCTCCGTTGCCTTGCTGCACGATGGCAAGGTAACCAGCCACTACGAGGTGATCCCGCGCCTGCATGCGCAAAAGCTGCTGCCGATGATCAAGCAACTGCTTGAAGACGCCGGCATCGCCTTGTCTGCCGTCGATGCCATCGCCTTCGGTCGCGGCCCCGGCGCCTTTACCGGCGTGCGTATCGCCATCGGCGTGGTGCAGGGCCTGGCGTTTGCGCTGGATCGCCCGGTGTTGCCGGTGTCCAACCTCGCCGTGCTGGCCCAGCGGGCGCTGCGAGAGCACGGTGCAACGCAGGTAGCGGCAGCGATTGATGCGCGCATGGATGAAGTGTATTGGGGCTGCTACCGCGAGGCGGCGGGTGAAATGCGCCTGGTGGGTGTGGAAGCCGTACAGCCGCCCGAGTCCTCGGGGTTGCCTGATGATGCCAGCGGTGACTGGTTCGGCGCTGGCACCGGTTGGGGATATGGCGAGCGCATTGATGTGCCGCTTGCTGGCCAGGACGCCACGATGTTGCCCCATGCCGAAGACCTGCTGACCCTGGCACGCTTCGCGTTCGAGCGTGGCGAGGCGATCCCCGCCGATCAGGCCGCCCCGGTTTACCTGCGCGATAAGGTCGCTCAGACCAAGGCCGAGCGCGGCCTCTGATTCATTCAAACGCAAACGATCAGGCTCCTGTGGCAAGCGCGCTTGCCCTAATGCCGTTCAGTTAAGCGCAGATTCCCTGTGGCGAGCAGGCTTGTCCTGCCTTGGGCTGCGCAGCAGCCCCACAACCAGGCGCTGAGTCGTATCAGGTACACCGCGGTTTGCTGGATTGGGGGCCTTCGCACCCCAACGCGGGGCAAGCCCGCTCGCCACAGGACTCTGTTGAAGATGGCCTGGACTCTAAATTCTGCGCCAATCGTCAGAATCTGACCCTGCTTTGAAACATTTTTCAAAATATGTGTTCTAGTTATCACCAGAGCATTTGCGCGCCACGGAAAGCGCCAGTAAAGTGCCATCATTGATAGCGAGCTCGCATCCATGCGTATAGACGGCTTTTCCTCACAGTCCTACCCCATCAAGCGCAAGCCGCGTAAGGCGAACGTTCGGGTGGACGATGCCGTCGAGGATTCGCCCGACTTCATTGAAGTCCACGCCGAATCCCACGCCAATGCGCAAAGCGGCGCAGGTGCGCGCATCAGCGGCCTGCCGGCCCGTCAGCAAGACATGGTCTTCCCTCGCTCCATGAGCAAAAGCGTCGCCACCGCCCTGGCCAGTTACCTGACCACCGCCGGTTTTGTCGAATGGGACATGGAAGTGCTGGGCCTCGACGTTCACATTTGATGCGGCTGCCTTACTACATCGGTTGTCCGTCCTGGAGTGAAAACGCCTGGCGCGAGTACCTGTATCCGGTCGATGCGCGTTCCAGCGATTACCTGGCGCTGTATTCACAGGTCTTCAATGCTGTTGAAGGCAACACTACCTTTTATGCTCGACCCTCGGCCGCCACGGTGCAGCGCTGGGCCGAGATCATGCCTGATGATTTTCGCTTCACTGCCAAGTTTCCCGGTGACATCAGCCACGGCGGCGACCTGCGCGAACAATTGCCTGCGGCGCAAAGTTTTGTCGGTTTGATGAGCCCGCTGGGCGAACGTGTGTCGCCGCTGTGGCTGCAATTGCCCGCAGCCTTTTCGCCGCAACGCCTGAGCGAGCTGGCCGGGTTTATCGATGGAGTGGAACGCCCGTTGGCGGTTGAGGTGCGTCATCAGGCGTTTTTCGCCAAGGGCGAGGCCGAGCGCAGTCTCAACCGCCTGTTGCGCGACCGTGGCGTGGAGCGCATCTGCCTCGATCCGCGCGCGCTGTTCAGTTGTACCTCCACAACGCCTGCGGTGCTGCACGCCCAATCGAAAAAGCCCAAGGTGCCGCCGCGCCCGGCAGCGCTGACGCAATGGCCCCAGGTGCGTTTTATTGGCCATCCGGAACTGGAGGCCAACGATCCTTTCCTGACACCCTGGGTGGAAAAAGTCGCCGGCTGGATTGAAGAGGGCCGTACCCCTTACGTGTTCCTGCACACCTCCGACAACCGTCTCGCGGCGCAACTGGCTTTGCGGTTTCACGCCAAACTGATGGCGCGTCTGCCCGGCCTGCTGGCGCTACCGACCTTGCACCGCGAGCCCGCCGCGGAGCAACTGGGGTTACTCTAGGGCTCCCTTTCCCGCCAGGAGTCAGTCATGGATGCCCAAACCCTTCGCGCCGAAACCTTCCAGGCCCTGCACACCCGTGATCGCGCATTCGTGATGCCCAATCCGTGGGACGCGGGTTCCGCCATCATGCTTGCCCATCTCGGCTTTGAAGCCCTGGCCACCACCAGCGCCGGTTATGCCTTCAGCCTGGGGCGTCCGGATGCCGAAGGGGCGTTGTCCCTGGAGGACACTCTGGTCAACGCCGGCATGATTGCAAAGGCCACGGCCTTGCCGGTGGCGGCCGACCTGGAAAACGGCTTCAGCGACACCCCTGAAGGCTGCGCCCGGACCATTCTGCGTGCCGCCGCAGTGGGCATGGTCGGGGGCTCCATCGAAGACGCCACGGGGATTGCTGCTGACCCGATCTACGCCTTCGACCTGTCGGTCGAGCGTGTGGAAGCCGCAGTGGCTGCAGCGCGCAGCCTGCCGTTCCCGTTCATGCTGACGGCTCGCGCGGAAAATCTCCTGCACGGTCGCCTGGATTTGCCTGACACCCTGCGGCGGTTGCAGGCCTACGCCGAGGTCGGTGCCGACGTGCTCTACGCGCCGGGCCTGCGCAATGCCGAAGAGGTCATGGCGGTGGTCAAGGCCGTCGCACCCAAACCTGTGAACGTGTTGATGTCCGGTGCCCTCAAACTCAGTGTGGCGCAGTTGAGCGACATGGGCGTCAAGCGCATCAGCGTGGGCTCGGCCATGGCGCTGGCGGCGTATGGCGAGTTTTATCGGGCGGCGCAGGAGGTGTACGGGTTGGGTACTTTTACCTTTACCGAACGTTCGATGCCCTACAGCCAGGCCAGCCAATTCTTCAAGGCATAAGCGGTGCGCGGCCTTAACGTCACCGGCTCGCTGCTATTGCTCGCGGGCGCCCTCGCACTGGGCGTCTGGCGCGGCTGGCTGCCCGTGCCGAATCAATGGAACCCCTGGGCGCCGCTGGATGTGCGTGCCACGCCTAACCTGTTGACGCGTTTCAAACTGGGACGCTTACAGGATGACCCGGCCCTGTGCGACCAGGTGCTGCAGACGTCGGGCTTGCGCGTCAGCCATCAGGCCGATTCGTCGGCCGATGCCGCTTGCCCGTTGCGCGATGTGCTGCGCGTGCAAGGCGCGCAAGTGACCTTGAGCAGCAGCTTTCTCGCCAGTTGCCCGCTGGCGGTGGCGTTTGCCCTGTTCGAGCGCCACAGCCTGCAACCGGCGGCCCAGGCGGTGTTTGGCCAGGCGGTGGCGCGTGTCGATCACCTGGGCAGCTTTGCCTGCCGTAATGTCTATAACCGCGCCGACGGGCGGCTCAGCCAGCATGCGTCGGCCAATGCATTGGATATCGCAGGCTTTCGCCTGGCGGACGGGCGCCGCATCAGTGTGCTCAAGGATTGGCCGGGGGAGGGCGACAGTGCGCGATTTCTGCGCCAGGTGCGCGACAGCGCCTGTGATGATTTCAACGTGGTGTTGAGCCCGGACTACAACGCGGCGCACCGCAATCATTTCCATCTGGACATGGGGCGTGGGTGGGTGTGCCGTTAAGCAGCCAGGCGCAGGTTGTGCGCCACCAGCGGGCGCGCCCAGTAAGCGTCGAAGTCCAGAGCCTTTTGCTGCGCCACCAGCGCTTCGCTTGGATACGGCTCGGCAGGCGCCGGCAGCAGGTCCAGTTCGAATTCGGCAATCGGCAGGTGCAGCGGGCGTGGTTGCGGCGCCGGGCCTGGCGCGGGCGGCTGCTGGCCGGCGGTCAGCACCAGAGGGCGCACCCAGCCGCTTTCGAAGTTCTGCTGGCGCTGTTGAGCGACCCGTTCTTCCTCGGGGAACGGTGTCGCAGCCGGTGGCAGCAGGTCGGTCTCGAATTCGGCAATCGGCAAGAACAGGGGTTCAGGCGGGGCGATCGGGGTGTCAGTGACGTTGCATTCGCGCTGGGTGAGGATCTGCGACAGCAGGTCGGCGCCGGCGCTGGGCTCGATCGCCGGGTCCGCCACGGCTGGAGCCTGAGCCGCTTGCGCATCCGCTGTCCCGCCCAACTGCTCGGCCAGCGCGCGGGCGAAGAAGTCCTGCCACACATGACTCACCCCGGCCAGCGCTTGAGTATTGCGCAGGCCGTAGTGGTTATGGGTCGGCAGTACACCGATGGTTAGGGGGAGAATGTCTGACATTTTTCTCGGTCGACGCTCAGCTCTGGCAAAATACCTGACTGTTGGTTTTATCGGCCGTTATTGGCCGATCCTTAATATTTTTGAGCGTAGCGATTGATGAGCGAACAACCAGCGGCCAGCCGCATTCGGGTCGAAGCCATGGCCGACGGATTCAAGGATCGCGCCGAGCATTGGGCGGCGCTGCTCGGCTTGCCGGTGCAACTCGAAGCGGCGGATTTTTCCCTGCAAGTGGGCGAGCATGGCCTGCAACTGCAACAGCTTGGGCCTGACGCGCCGGGGCCGGTGCGCGTTGACTTTGTTGAAGGCGGCGCCGCGCACCGACGGCTATACGGCGGCGGCAGTGGGCAGATGATCGCCAAGGCAGTGGGGGTTGCTCAAGGCGTACGGCCACGGGTACTCGATGCCACCGCAGGCCTGGGCAAGGACGCTTTCGTGCTGGCAAGCCTGGGTTGCGAGATGTGCCTGATCGAGCGCCAGCCGCTGATCGGCGCCTTGCTCGAAGACGGCCTTGCGCGTGGGGCTGATGATTTTGAGGTGGCGCCGATTGTCGCGCGCATGCACCTGCTCAAAGGCAACGCCATCGACCTGATGCTCAACTGGCAAGGCGAGCCGCCCCAGGTCATCTACCTCGACCCGATGTTCCCGCACCGTGAGAAAACAGCGCTGGTGAAGAAAGAAATGCGCCTGTTCCGGCCCCTGGTGGGCGATGACCCGGACGCCCCCGCCCTGCTCGCGGCCGCCCTGGCCCTGGCCAGCCACCGCGTGGTGGTCAAGCGCCCACGCAAGGCACCCTGCATTGACGGGCCCAAGCCCAGCCATGCGCTGGATGGCAAGTCCAGCCGGTATGACATTTATCCTAAAAAAGCGCTCAAGCCTTAGGAACACGGACCTCTGTGCGATAAGCCCGCATAAACAACCCCACCACATCCTGCACATGGGCCTCGGCGGCCTGCTCACTCAGCTGCCCGCCGCAGCCATACAGCAGGCGAAAGTTCGCCGTGCCCTTGAGCAGGCAGAAGAAGTGTTCGGCCGCCGTAAACGGTTTGTCGATGCTCAATGCGCCGCTCTGGTCGATCTTGCCCAGCAGGCGCTCCATGCCTTGCAGCATGCGCATGGGGCCCGCCTCGAAGAAGATTTGCGAGAGTTTCACGTCCTGATTGCCCGTGGTCATCATCAGGCGATGCAGGTTCACTGACTCTTCACTGTTGATCAACCGATGAAAGCGCCGCGCGATGTTCAGCAGCACTGTTTCCACGGGGACGCCTGTTGGCAGCTCGAAGTACATCACCGGCAACTGTTCCTCGCAGGTGGCGGCAACAGCGGCAGTGAACAGGGTCTCCTTGTCGGTGAAGTGACTGTACACGGTGAGTTTCGACACACCGGCCTCAAGGGCCACCGCATCCATGCTGGTGCTGGCGTAACCATTACTCAAAAACAGCACCTTCGCTGCTTCGAGGATTGCCTGGCGTTTTGCCATGTCCTTGGGACGCCCAGGGCTGCTGGTGTTTCCACGATTGTAGGACATTTTACCTTTAATACTGGACTGGTGAGTTTGGTATTAATAACATACCGGTCAGTATAATTATTCCTAGCTCCATTTGCGAAAGGTCCTTCAGCATGCGCAGCACTTTCCTGCCCCTTGCGTTGCCTGTCAGTCTGGTCTTCCTGTTGGCCGCCTGTGGCCACGAAGAAGCGGTCCAAACCAGCGTGCGCCCGGCCATGGTGGTGCAACCGCAGCCTTCGGCGCAGGCGACGGACAGCTACACCGGTGAGGTACGTGCCCGCTACGAGCCGGACCTGGCCTTTCGCATCGGCGGCAAAGTCAGCAAGCGCCTGGTGGAGGAGGGGGAGCGGGTCCGGGCCAATCAGCCACTGGCCGAGCTTGATCCGCAGGATGTGCGCCTGCAGCTGGACGCCTTGCGCGCCCAGGTGGCCGCCGCCGAGGCCAACCTGAACCTGGTGCGCGCCGAGCGGGATCGCTACAAGACGCTGATGGACCGGCAGATGGTCAGCCGCTCGCAGTACGACAATGCCGAAAACCTCTACCGGGCGGGTGAAGCACGGCTCAGACAGATCAAGGCGGAATTCACCGTGGCCGGCAACCAGGCCGGCTACGCCGTGCTGCGCGCGCCGCAGGACGGCGTGGTGGCCCGGCGTGCAGTGGAAGTCGGCCAGGTGGTGTCCGCCGGGCAGACCGTGTTCACCCTGGCCACCGATGGCGAGCGGGAAGTGGCGATCAGCCTGCCGGAGCAGGGCTTTGCCCGTTTCAAAATCGGTCAGCCGGTGTCGGTGGAGCTGTGGAACCAGCCGGATCAGCGCTTTACCGGGCATATTCGCGAGCTGTCGCCGGCGGCCGATCCCAAATCACGCACCTTTGCCGCGCGCGTTGCGTTCACGGGCGGCAAGGTCCCTGCGGTACTGGGGCAGAGCGCACGCGTATTCATACAGGCCGATGGGGTGATTCCGCTGTCTGTACCGCTGTCTGCCCTCAGTGCGGAGAATGGCGCGTCCTACGTGTGGCGCGTGCGACCGGACAGCACCCTGGAACGTGTCCCGGTGCGTATCGGTGCCTTCGGTGAGCACAGCGTGCCGGTGCTGGAAGGCCTTGACCCCACGGATTGGGTGATTGCCGCCGGCGTGCATGTGCTCCACGACGGCCAGCAGGTGCGCGCGGTGGATCGCGCCAATCGCGTGGTGAATCTGGCGGCCAAGGAGTAGTCCCCATGGGTTTCAATCTTTCCGAATGGGCGTTGCGTAATCGCCAGATCGTGTTGTTCCTGATGATCCTGCTGGCGGTAGTCGGTACGTTGTCCTACACCAAGCTGGGGCAAAGCGAAGACCCGCCGTTTACGTTCAAGGCCATGGTGATCAAAACCAACTGGCCAGGCGCCACGGCCGAGGAAGTCTCGCGCCAGGTCACCGAGCGCATCGAGAAAAAACTCATGGAGACCGGCGATTACGAGCGCATCGTGTCGTTCTCCCGGCCAGGTGAATCCCAGGTCACCTTCATTGCCCGCGACGCCATGCACTCGGCGCAGATCCCCGAGTTGTGGTACCAGGTGCGCAAGAAAATCAGCGACATTCGCCAAACCTTGCCGCCGGATATTCAGGGTCCGTTTTTCAATGATGAATTCGGCACCACCTTCGGCAATATCTACGCCTTGACCGGTGACGGCTTCGACTACGCCGTGCTCAAGGATTACGCCGACCGTATTCAGATCCAGCTGCAGCGGGTAGCGGATGTGGGCAAGGTCGAGTTGCTCGGCCTGCAGGACGAGAAAATCTGGATTCAACTGTCCAACCTCAAGCTTGCCACCCTCGGCCTGCCCCTCGCGGCGGTGCAGCAGGCGTTGCAGGAGCAGAATGCGGTCTCTACCGCCGGCTTCTTCGAGACCCCGACCGAGCGCGTGCAATTGCGCGTGTCGGGTAATTTCAAAAGCGTGGAGCAGATTCGCAACTTCCCGATTCGCGTGGGCGAGCGAACCCTGCGTATCAGCGATGTGGCCGAGATTCAGCGTGGCTTCAGCGATCCGCCGTCACCGCGCATGCGCTTCATGGGCGCCGATGCCATCGGGCTGGCCGTGGCGATGCGCGAGGGTGGCGACATTCTGGTGCTGGGCAAGGCCCTCGAAGGCGAATTCGCACGTCTGCAAAAGAATCTTCCGGCCGGCATGGAACTGCGCAAGGTATCGGATCAGCCGGCGGCGGTGAAAACCAGTGTCGGCGAATTCGTTCAGGTGCTCGCTGAAGCACTGGCCATTGTGTTGCTGGTGAGTTTCTTCTCCCTGGGGGTACGCACCGGCATGGTGGTGGCCCTGGCGATTCCGCTGGTGCTGGCCATGACCTTCGCCAGCATGTATTACCTCGGTATCGGCCTGCACAAGATCTCCCTCGGCGCCCTGGTGCTGGCCCTGGGCTTGCTGGTGGACGACGCCATCATCGCCGTGGAAATGATGGCGATCAAAATGGAGCAGGGCTACGACCGCCTCAAGGCCGCCAGTTTTGCCTGGACCAGCACCGCCTTTCCGATGCTCACCGGCACGCTGATCACCGCGGCAGGCTTCCTGCCGATTGCCACGGCGCAATCGAGCACCGGCGAATACACCCGCTCGATCTTTCAGGTGGTGACCATTGCGCTGCTGGCGTCATGGGTGGCGGCCGTGGTGTTTGTGCCATTCCTGGGGGAAAAACTCCTGCCGGATCTGGCGAAGATTCACGCGGCCAAACACGGCTCCAGTGGGCCTGATCCCTACGGCACTGCGTTCTATCAACGTGTCAGGCGTGTGGTTGAATGGTGCGTACGCCGACGCAAAACCGTGATTGTGCTGACCCTGTTGCTGTTTGTCGGGTCGGTGGTGTTGTTTCGCTTTGTGCCGCAACAGTTCTTCCCGGCCTCGGGTCGTCTGGAGTTGATGGTCGATCTGAAACTGGCCGAAGGCGCGTCCCTGAGCAACACCGCCGACCAGGTCAAGCGCCTTGAAGGCTTGCTCAAGGAGCATGTGGGGATCGATAACTATGTGGCCTACGTGGGCACCGGTTCGCCGCGTTTTTACCTGCCGCTGGACCAGCAACTGCCCGCCACCAGCTTTGCGCAGGTGGTGGTGCTGGCGAGCTCCATCGAGGCGCGCGAAAACCTGCGCACCTGGCTGATCGAAACCCTCAACGAACAATTCCCCGACTTGCGCTCCCGCGTCACGCGCCTGGAGAACGGCCCGCCCGTGGGCTACCCGGTGCAGTTTCGGGTGACCGGCGAGCACATCGACGAAGTGCGCGCCCTGGCGCGCAAAGTGGCGGCCAGGGTTCGCGAAAACGCCCATGTGGTCAACGTGCACCTGGACTGGGAAGAACCGAGCAAGATCGTCTACCTCAATATCGATCAGGACCGCGCCCGCGCCCTCGGCGTAAGCACCGCCAACCTGTCGCGATTCCTCCAGCGTTCGTTGACCGGCGCCAGCGTCAGCCAATACCGGGAGGACAACGAGTTGATCGAAATCCTGCTGCGCGGCACCGTTCAGGAACGTACGCAGTTGTCGCTGCTGCCAAGCCTGGCGGTGCCCACCGACAACGGCAAGAGCGTGGCGTTGTCGCAGATCGCTACCCTTGAATACGGCTTCGAGGAAGGCATCATCTGGCACCGCAATCGCCTGCCGACGGTGACGGTGCGCGCCGATATCTACGGCAAGGAGCAACCGGCGACGCTCGTGCAGCAGATCCTGCCGACCCTGGCGGATGTGCGCGCCGAGTTGCCGGATGGCTACCTGCTCGAGGTGGGCGGCACCGTCGAAGATGCCGCCCGTGGACAGAACTCGGTGAAGGCCGGCGTGCCGTTGTTTATCGTGGTGGTGCTGACGTTGCTGATGCTGCAACTGCGCAGCTTCTCGCGCACGGCCATGGTTTTTCTGACCGCACCGTTGGGCCTGATCGGCGTGACGCTGTTCCTGCTGGTATTCCGCCAGCCGTTCGGCTTTGTGGCCATGCTCGGCACCATCGCCCTGTCGGGAATGATCATGCGCAACTCGGTGATTCTGGTGGACCAGATCGAACAGGACATCAAGGCCGGCCTTGCGCCCTGGCAGGCAATCATCGAAGCCACGGTGCGACGCTTTCGTCCGATTGTGCTGACGGCGCTGGCGGCAGTGCTGGCGATGATTCCCCTGTCTCGCAGTGTGTTTTTCGGGCCGATGGCCGTCGCCATCATGGGCGGGCTGATTGTGGCGACGGCGTTGACGCTGTTGTTCCTGCCGGCGCTGTATGCGGCGTGGTTCCGGGTAAGGAAGAACACGTAGTCCCCGGAACCATTCTTTTGTGGATACCACATAGGGATTACCCGACCGGTAGGTGCCGTCGTACGAACAATGCGGCGGTTTGGGTTCCGATGTGAATTCAATGAGAAGGAATGTTTATGATCTTGCCAATACCAGTGCCAATGTTGATGCCGCTGTTGAATGCGATGTTAGGGGGGAACGGTCGAAACCAGGACCAGGAACATCGCCATGACAAGGATAAAGGTCAAGGCAACAACAAGCTGGATATCAATATCAACATCAATAACAGCAACGAAAATTCGACGATGTCGTTCTCGCAGAACACCAGCAGTTCGTCGGTAGGCCGCATCAGTTACTAAGTGGTCTGGCGAGGATGCCAGGCACTTGGTTGAGCATGAAAAAAGCCCTGACACTGTCAGGGCTTTTTTCATGCGTCATTACGGCTTCAGCGCACGGCTCAGAGTGCACCAAACACTTTTTTGGCCAGGCTCGTCGCTGCAGCTGCCGGATTCTTGCGAATAGTTTCTTCCTGCTGCGCAATCATCTTGAACAGACCGTCCAGCGCTTGTTCGGTCACGTAGCTTTCCACATTCGCGCTCTTGGCATCCACCGCGCCGAAAGCGGCCGCCTTGCCGGCCAGGGCGTTGTACTGCTGGGCCACGCCAACCTTGTCGGTCGCCGCCTTGACGATCGGCAGGAATTTGGCGCGGATCTGCTCGCGGCTGCTCTTGTTCAGGTACTGCGTGGCCGAGTCCTGACCACCGCTGAGGATGCCCTTGGCGTCGGTGACGCTCATGTTTTTCACGGCGTTGACCAGAATCGGCTGAGCTTGGGTCACCGCCGTTTCGGCCGCTTTGTTCATGCTGGTTTCCAGCTGGGTGACCTGTTCACCCATGCCGAACATTTTGAGCTTGTCGGCGACTTTACCGAGCTTGCCCGGCAGGCCGATTTTTACCTCGGGGTTGTTGCTGAAACCGCCGGGCGTACCGAGTTGTTTCACGGCAATCTGTGCGCCCTGGGTCAGCGCATCCTTGAGGCCGCCACTGGCGTCGCCCTGGGACAGGCTGCCAAGGTCCAGGGCCATGGCGTTGGCACCGAGCAGCAGGCCGGCACACAGGGCAGTCAGGCGAAGCGTGTTACGGAGCATGAGGGCTTCCTTATATTCAGAGGTTGATCATTCAATCTAGCGGCTTTGTGCAGGTTCCACCGGCGCTTCGGCCGCGCCATCGACACGGTGCAGCGCCACCTGGCGGATCGACAGGCGAATGTCGGCGGGCAATACGCGTTTGGCGGCGCCTTCGGCCAGCTCGCCGAGCAAATCGTGATAGCTCAATTTGCCGGCGTCGTCGCGGCGCAGCACATCTTGCTCCAGCAGCGTCTGGATGAAATGTCGGAAAAGACTCTTGTCGAAGAATTCCGGGGCATTGAGGCCATGCAGGATCGACAGGCGCTGGGCCATGATCGTGCACAGGTCTTCCAGCTCTTCGGCGCTGATGCTGCTCTGGCCGCTGTTGAGCAGCAGCGAGATCGCCATATAGAAGCGTTGCAGGGTCTGGGCGATGCTCTTGGACAACAAGGTCAGCAGCACGAAATGCCGCGAACTCGGTGCCGGGCGCAGGTACACCTCGTTTTCGAAGCGCAACAGGCCCTGCTCGACAAACGCTTGCAGCCACTGGTCGACCACGGCGTCGAGGTCGTCCAGGGACCAGCGGATAAACAGCTCTGATTGCAGGTACGGGTAAAGCGCGTGGGTGTAGCGCAGCATCTGCTCGCGGCTCATGCGCGAGCTGCTCTGGAAGAAGCTCGCCAGCAGGGCCGGCAGGGCGAAGATGTGCAGAACGTTATTGCGGTAGTAGGTCATCAGGACGGCGTTCTGCTCGTCCAGGTAAAGGATCTTGCCCAGGGCATCGCTTTGTTCCGACAGCAGGTCCATGTCCTTGACGTGCTTGATCAGTGCCAGGCCATCACCCTCGGGCACGGTGGTGTGCGGCGAGTAGGGCACACGGCGCAGCAGCGTCAGGTACAGGTCGAGCTGGCGGGCCATGGCCTGTTCGTCCAGGGCCAGGCGCGTGGTCGAGAGCAAGGCGAGGGCCACCAGGTTCAACGGGTTGACCGCCGCCGCTTCGTTCAAGTGGCGCGCCACCTGTTCGCCAAGGCGATGGGTGGTTTCATGCAGCCACTGCGGCTTGTAGTTCGGAGCCAGTTCCTGGGAGCGCCAGTCCGGTTGCTCGCTGTCGAGGAACTCGGCCAGTTTGATCGGCTCGCCGAAGTTGACCGCGACCTGACCAAAGCGCTGCTTGAGCGCGCCGACCACTTTGAAAATATCGAAGATCGACTCTTTCTTCTTGCTCGCGCCGCGCAGTTCGCCAAGGTAGGTGCGACCTTCGAGCACGCGTTCATAGCCGATGTACACCGGCACGAACACGATAGGCATGCGCGAAGAGCGCAGGAAACTGCGCAGTGTGATCGCCAGCATGCCGGTCTTGGGCTGCAGCATGCGCCCGGTGCGCGAACGCCCGCCTTCGACGAAGTACTCCACCGGGAACCCCTTGGTGAACAGGGTGTGCAGGTATTCGTTGAACACCGAGGTGTACAGCGGATTGCCCTTGAAGGTGCGGCGCATGAAAAACGCACCGCCACGGCGCAGCAGGCTGCCGATCACCGGCATGTTCAGGTTGATGCCAGCAGCGATGTGCGGCGGGGTCAGGCCGTTCTTGAACAGCAGGTAGGACAGCAGCAGGTAGTCGATATGGCTGCGGTGGCAAGGCACGTAGATCACCTCGTAGCCCTGGGCGACCTGTTGCACACCTTCGATATTGTTGACCTTGATGCCGTCGTAGATCTTGTTCCAGAACCAGCTCAGCACCACTTCGAGGAAACGGATCGCGGTGTAGGTGTAGTCCGAGGCAATTTCGTTGCCATAGCGCAGGGCCAGGGCCTTGGCTTTTTCCGGGGTGATCTTTTCCCGTTCGGCCTCCTCCAGGATGGCCTGGCGTACCAAGGGCATATTCACCAGGCCCTTGACCAGGTTGCGTCGGTGGGACAGGTCGGGGCCGATCACCGCCGTCTTCAGGTTACGAAAATGCACGCGCAGGATGCGTTGGGCCATGCGCACGGTGCGTTCGTGGCCTTTATTGTGCTCGATCAATTCGCGCAGGTTGATCGGCGCGGAGAATTGCACCCGGGTCTTGCGGCCCAGGATCAGGATGCTCAACAGGCGGCGCAGGCGTCCGGTGACGGCCCAGCTGTCGGCAAACAGCAGCTTCCACGGGCTGGACTCGCTCTCGGGGGACTGGCCCCAGAACACGCTGACCGGAATGATTTGTGCATTTTCTTCAGCGTGTTCGCTGAGGGTGTTGACCAGGCGCGTCAGGGCCGGCGGTGCACCGCGCTTGTCCTGGCGACCCAGCCAGTCCGGGTCTGGCGTGAGGTAGAAGAACGCGGCCGCCTCCATCAGCGGGCCCACCGCTACCGGCAGCACCGGGCGCGGCAGGCCGGCCTTGGTGCACTCGGCATCGACCACCGCCAGTTCGGTGAGGGAGGGCGATTGCAGGACGTAGAACACCGGCCGGCTGCGGTCGAGGTTGAGGGTCAGGGACGACTGGTTGATCGTCTCCGAGCGAACCCAGAGGTACAACAGTCGGCGCAAGGTGCCGAACACCAGACGGCGGAACGGGGAGCGGGTCATAGGCGAGCTGCTTGAAGGGGAGATGGGGCAGCTTCAAGCTTCTAGCTGCAAGCTGCAAGTTTTGGAGTGGGTGTTTGCGGCGTGTAGCTTGCCGCCCTAAGCCGTTCTCCATGTGATCTGTTCTTCACCGTCGGCGCTGATGCGAATCCAGGTGTCGGCGCTTTCCTCTCCTTCTTCCTCGACCCACGTACCCGGCGCGCAGCGCACTTCCACATTCAGTGCGGCAAAGGCGGCGCGGGCGCAGGCGATGTCGTCTTCCCAGGGGGTCTGGTCGCTTTCCAGGTACAGGCTGTTCCATTTGCCGACGGCCTTGGGCAGCCAGGTGACGGGAACGTTGCCGGCCGTGCACTTGTAGGTCTGGCCTTTCTGGACCCAGTCCGAGCAGGCGCCCAGGGCAGCGCCCAGCCAGGCGGCGATGGCCTTGTGGTCGACGTCGGCGTCTTTCAGGTAAATCTCGATATCGGGTTGGCGCATGGATATTCCTCGTTGCGGGATTTTAAAAATCCATTCGCGGTGCTGAAAAGGTTGGTTATTGAAGCACGAAATAATCGTAGCGCATCGACACGGTGACCTGCAGCGGCTCGGCCGCTTCGATCACCCGGGCACGGCGCTCGGCGCTGGCGCGCCAGCCGTGGGGCGTCATCGCCAGCAGGTTGGCGCGATCTCCGGGCTCGGCCAGGCTCAGGCTGAATTCAAGCATCTCGCTGTGCGCCAGGCTCATGCCGTCCGGCACCAGTGCCAGGTGCTTGTCATCGGTGTACTCGCGCACTTCGTCGTACAGGCGCTCGCGCAACTCCATCAGGTGGCCGCTGGTGGGGCCGACCTTCATCAAACCGCCGCCCGGGCTGAGCAGGCGCTTGGCCTCTTCCCAGTCCAGCGGGCTGAACACGCTGGCCAGGAACTGGCAGCTGGCGTCGGCCAATGGCACACGGGCCATGCTGGCGATCAACCAGGTCAGCGCCGGGTTGCGTTTGCAGGCACGCTTGACCGCCTCCCTGGAAATATCCAGCGCATAGCCATCGGCGTGGGGCAGGGCGGCGGCGATCTGCGCGGTGTAGTAACCCTCGCCGCAACCGATGTCGACCCAGCGCTGCGGCGCGCGCTCGGCGGCCAGTTCTGCCAGGCGCCTGGCCACCGGCGCATAGTGCCCGGCGTTGAGAAAGTCACGACGCGCCTCGACCATCGCCAGGTTGTCGCCCGGGTCGCGGCTGTTTTTGTGCTGCACCGGCAGCAGGTTCAGGTAACCCTGGCGTGCGCGGTCGAAACGGTGCCCGGCCGGGCACGCCACACCGTTGTCCACCGGGTTGAGCGGGGCGCTGCAAAGGGGGCAGGCGAGCATCAGGCGAGCAACTTGATCAGGGTCTGGTAGTAGATCTCGGTGAGCACGTCGAGGTCGCTGGCCAGGATGCGTTCATTGACCTGGTGGATCGTCGCATTCACCGGGCCCAGCTCGACCACCTGAGTGCCAAGGGTCGCTATGAAGCGCCCGTCCGACGTACCGCCGCTGGTCGAAGCCTGGGTTTCGCGCCCAGTGATCGCCTTGATGCTGGCCGATACCGCATCGAGCAGCGCGCCCGGCTCGGTCAAAAACGGCAGGCCGGACAGTGCCCAGTCCACGTGCCAGTCCAGACCGTGTTTGTCGAGAATCTGCGCAACGCGCTGTTGCAGGCCTTCCACGGTGGATTCGGTGGAGAAGCGGAAGTTGAACACCGCCGTCAGGTCTCCGGGGATCACGTTGGTGGCGCCGGTGCCGGAATTGAGGTTGGAGATCTGGAAGCTGGTCGGCGGGAAGAACGTGTTGCCATCGTCCCAGTGCTCGGCGGCCAGTTCCGCCAGGGCTGGCGCGGCCAGGTGAATCGGGTTCCTTGCCAGGTGCGGGTAGGCCACATGGCCCTGTACGCCGCGCACGGTGAGGGTGGCGCCGAGAGAACCGCGACGGCCGTTCTTGACCACGTCGCCCACCAGCGTGGTGCTCGACGGTTCGCCGACGATGCACCAGTCCAGGCGTTCCTTGCGCGCAGCCAGGCGTTCGATCACGGCCTTGGTGCCGTGGTGCGCCGGGCCTTCTTCATCGCTGGTGATCAGGAAGGCGACCGAGCCACGGTGGTCCGGGTAGTCCTGCACAAAGCGCTCCGCCGCCACCAGCATGGCCGCCAGGCTGCCTTTCATGTCGGCCGCGCCGCGCCCGCAGAGCATGCCGTGTTCGTCGATCAGCGCGTCGAACGGGTCGTTCTGCCAGGCCTGCAGCGGGCCGGTCGGCACCACGTCGGTGTGGCCGGCAAAGCACAGCACCGGGCCTTCATGCTGGCCGTGGGTGGCCCAGAAGTTGTCCACGTCCTCGATGCGCATCGGCTCCAGGGCAAAGCCGGCGTCGCCCAAGCGCTGCATCATCAGCTTCTGGCAATCGGCGTCAATCGGCGTCACCGAGGGGCGACGGATCAGGTCGATGGCAAGTTGAAGGGTCGGCGAAAGGTCGGCATGGGCCGTCATGGGAAAACTCCGGAATGCGTGTGGTGGGCGCAGGACGAATGTGGAATACAGAACTTGAAACGGCGCAGGACAAATGTGGGAGCTGGCTTGCCTGCGATCGCATCACCGCGGTGTAACTGTCAGACCGCGGCGTCTGCATCGCAGGCAAGCCAGCTCCCACAGAGAGCAGGGCCAGCCCAAGACTCACAAAACGGCCGTTATCTTATAGCAAAACGGCGACCAGAGGCCGCCGTTTAGTGCATTGCGCAAGTTTTTACGCCGCAGGCGCGGGCTCGGGCGCCGCTGCCGGTTTGGGCAGTGACGACAGGAACGCCATGATCAGCGCTGCCACATACGGCAGCGACTGCACCAGCAGCATCACCACCCAGAAGCGCATGTCATTGCTCGGCAGGCCCTGCACCAGGTAGATCCCCAGCGCGGCGCCCCACAACAGCAGCATGATGAACATCTCTTCGCGGGCTTCGGAAATCGCCACCCAGAAGCCGTGGTTATCGGCGTTTTTCGGCGTACGAAAGAACGGAATACTGGTGGTGAAAAAGCCATACAGCACCGCCTTGGCGATGGTGTGCGACAACGCCAGCCCGGCCAGGGCCGCGCAGAATGCGTCCTTGAGGTTCACGCCGACGGCGCGGCGGTACAGGAAGATGATCTTGCCCACCTTGAACACGAACAGCGCCAGTGGCGGGATCGCGAAAATCAGCAGCGGCGGGTCGACCCGCGCTGGCACGATGATCATCGCCGCCGACCACAACAGCGCGCCGACGGTAAAGAAGATGTTCATGCCGTCCGCCACCCACGGCAGCCAGCCCGCAAGGAAGTGGTAGCGCTGGCCACGGGTCAGCTCGGTGTCCTTGCCGCGCAACAGACTCGCGGTGTGGCGCTTGATGATCTGGATCGCGCCATAGGCCCAGCGGAAACGCTGCTTCTTGAAGTCGATGAAGGTGTCGGGCATCAGCCCTTTGCCGTAGCTGTCGTGGTAATACGCAGCCGACAGGCCTTTCTCGAATACCCGCAGGCCCAGTTCGGCGTCTTCGCAGATGCACCAGTCAGCCCAGCCGAGTTCTTCGAGCACCGAGCGACGCGTCATGGTCATGGTGCCGTGCTGGATGATCGCGTCGCGGTCGTTGCGGGTGACCATGCCGATGTGGAAGAAGCCCTTGTATTCGGCGTAGCAGAGCTTTTTGAAGGTGCTTTCGTTCTGGTCGCGATAATCCTGGGGCGATTGCACCACGGCGATTTTCGGGTCGGCGAAGTGCGGCACCATGTGCTTGAGCCAGTTGGGCGACACGCAGTAGTCCGAGTCGATCACCGCGATCACTTCGGCGTCCGCTGCGGTGTGCGGGATCAGGTAGTTCAGCGCGCCACCCTTGAAACCGGCCAGGGGCGAGACGTGGAAAAACTTGAAGCGTGGACCGAGGGTTTCGCAGTAGTCGCGCACCGGTTCCCACACCGCCGGGTCTTTGGTGTTGTTGTCGATGATCAGGACTTCATAGTCCGGGTAATCGAGGGCGGCCAGGGCATCGAGGGTCTGTTTGACCATCTCCGGCGGCTCGTTGTAACACGGCACATGGATCGACACTTTCGGACGGTAGTCCGAATCACCTTCCACCGGCAGGAATTCACGGCGGCGCTTGTGCGTCCACACCGCTTCGGCCAGCTCGTGGGCTTCGGTCAGCAACACGATGAACACGCCCATCGCACCCAGTGCCAGCAGGAATCCGACGGTCAGGCTGAACCAGGTGCTGTACTGCTGGCTGTAGTCGTAGCCGATCCACACCAGCACCGACCCGCACAGAAACGCGATAAAGGTCAGGAAGGTGCGACCGCGCTGACGCAGCGCCGAGCCATCGATCATCAGCAGGGTCAGCGAGAGCAGGGCCAGCACCACCGAACCGATCGCCAGCACCCGCCATTGCGGGATCGCGACCACCGGCCCTTCAAAGTTGAATTTCTGCTGGCGTGCCGCGTTGAACACGCC
Organism: Pseudomonas poae RE*1-1-14; assembly: GCF_000336465.1. Taxonomy (NCBI): domain Bacteria; kingdom Pseudomonadati; phylum Pseudomonadota; class Gammaproteobacteria; order Pseudomonadales; family Pseudomonadaceae; genus Pseudomonas; species Pseudomonas poae. Next base: position 674,762 of record NC_020209.1, read on the forward strand.
CCAATAGGCGCCCGCCGAGCCTTCGTCGCTGACCTTCCACGGCTGGTCGAACGCCTCGATCACGAAATAGTTGAAGCCCTGGCGATTGAGCTTGTTGACCAGCGTGCGCAGGTAGATCGCCTGGTCGGCCGGGGATGATTCATTGCCGCCGCGCATGCGCCCGTTGCTCGGCCAGCCGACTTCAGACAGCAACAGCGGTTTTTTCGGGAACAGTTTCTTCAGGTCCCGGGCACGGTCGAGTACGTACTGGCCGGCCTTGTCCATCGGGATAAATTCCCAGAACGGCAGGATGTGCGCGGCGATCAGGTCGACGTGTTTGGCCAGTTGCGGGTTCTTTTCCCATATGTGCCATTGCTCGGAGGTGGTCACCGGCACTTTCACGGCGGCGCGCACCCGGTCCAGCAGCACGATCAGCGCTTCGGGGGTGATTTCTTCACGGAACAGCGCTTCGTTGCCCACCACCACGCGCACCACGCTGCGCGAGCTGTTGGCGATTTCGATGGCGCGCTGGACTTCACGCTCGTTGCGTTCCAGGTCCGGGCTGATCCAGATACCCAGGGTCACGCGCAGGCCGAACTCTTCGGCCAGCTTGGGGATATCACCCAGGGTGCCGTCGACCGAGTAGGTACGGATGTTGTCCGTCAGCTTGCTCATGATTTCGAGGTCGCGACGCATCTGGTCGTCGCTCGGGTATTGGTTTTTCTGCGGGTACTGGCCCTGCTGGAATGGCGAGTAGGAGAACCCCGAGATCTGTTCCGGCCAGTTGGGAGTGGTGACCGGGCGGTTGATCAGCGCCCAGAAACCGGTGAACAGCGCGGCAATTGCCAGCACCACCACCAGGTTGAGTCCAAATTTACGCGATGACATGGCGATTTCGGGTTCCAAAGGGTGTGGAACGAAAAGAGGCGTCGGCCTACGCCGAACGGCGCGCATCCTACACCGGCCTTTCCCTGAGCGTACAGCAAGCCAGGAAAAACCTGACGTTGGGCAGCGAAACGCTCGCTAAGTTCTTCACCTGTCAGTTGTCGCTTAAAACTTGCCGCTGCGTAGCCCATAATGCACGCCGGTTTTTGGGGTAATGGTTATGAGCACAGAAGATCCACGGTTTGCAGGCGTCGCTCGCTTGTATGGCATTGAAGGCCTTGAGCGCTTGAAAGCGGCCCATGTGGCGATCGTCGGCGTCGGCGGCGTCGGCTCCTGGGCGGCGGAGGCCATGGCCCGTTGCGGGGTGGGCGAGATTTCGCTGTTTGACCTGGACGATGTCTGCGTCAGCAACAGCAATCGCCAGTTGCATGCGCTGGACAGCACCGTGGGCAAACCCAAGGTCGAGGTCATGGCTGAGCGTCTGCGCGGCATCAACCCAGCGTGCACGGTGCATGCGGTGGCGGATTTCGTGACCCGCGACACCATGGCTGAATACATCACGCCGAACATCGACTGCGTGATCGACTGCATTGACGCGGTCAACGCCAAGGCCGCGCTGATTGCCTGGTGCAAGCGCCGCAAGATCCAGATCATCACCACCGGCGGCGCGGGCGGGCAAATTGATCCGACGCTGATTCAGGTGTGCGACCTGAACCGCACGTTCAACGACCCACTGGCCTCGAAAGTACGCTCGACCCTGCGTCGCGACTATGGTTTTTCGCGTACGGTGACGCGCCATTACAGCGTGCCTTGTGTGTTTTCCAGTGAGCAACTGCGCTATCCGAAGCCGGATGGCAGCATCTGTTTGCAGAAGAGTTTTGTCGGGGATGGCGTGAAGCTTGACTGCGCGGGTGGGTTTGGTGCGGTGATGATGGTGACTGCGACGTTTGGGATGGTGGCGGCGACCAAGGCGGTGGATAAGATTGTGGCTGGGGTGCGCAGGCCTTCGGAGCGGGTTAAGGCGAATTAGGTGGGGGGTGGGGTACATATCCGTTGCTGCGGTAACGACTGATAGGGGTTCCGCCCTTACGGCGGGTCACTTTTTGAAGAGCGCAAAAAGTAACCAAAAACGCTTCGCCCCACCACTTGGCACCTCGCTTAGGCTCGGTGTGCCCGCACGCAGGCTTGAATCCGTGGGCCGCCGCAATGGGCCATCCCTGGCCCAGTGCGGCTAACCCGGCGTCCTGCCGGGTTACCCACGGATTCAAACCTGCGTTCGGCCAGCGTGGTTGACGGGGCGCCTAAGATCAAGATCAAAAGCCAAAACAAAGCAGATCAAAAGCAATGTGATATCCAGCAGGCAAATGGAGATCCTAATGTGGGAGGGGGCTTGTCCAGTGTCTGGCAGAGGATCCCGGTCGGCTCTCAGGCCGCCGCGCTTTTGCTTTTGATCTGAGGCGCCCCGAGTCTAGGCGAGGCACCAAGTGTTGGGGCAAGAGCAGCCGTTAGCGCAGCAACGGACAGGCACCCAGCCCCATCAATTTTGCATGCGCGCCAAGCCCCGCATGCGCTGCAAAACCGCATTCAACCCATTACTGCGCGAAGGCGACAACTGCCGGGACAACCCCAGTTGATTGAACCAATCAGACAAATCCACCGCCTGCAGCTCAGCCACCGACAGCCCATTAACCCGCGCCAACAACAGGGCCACCAACCCGCGAATCATCCGCGCCTCGCTGCTGGCCGCAAACTGCCAGTGCCCGTCCTGCAGGCGGCCCACCAACCACACCTGGCTTTCGCAGCCCTGCACCAGGTTGGCCTCGACCTTGTCTTCCTCCGCCAGTACCGGCAGCCGCTCGCCCCATTTCATCAGCATGCGCGCGCGCTGCTCCCAGCTGCCTACGGCCTGGAACGCCTGCAATGCGGCCACTGCATCCACTGGCAGTTGGCTCATCGCAACATATCCAGGGCCTGATCCAGCGCCGCGAAGAATCGCTCCAGGTCATCCGAGTCGTTGTACAGCGCCAGCGATACGCGGATTGCCCCGGGCAACTGCATGGCCTTGAGCAGCGGCATCGCGCAATGGTGACCGGCACGGATGGCAATGCCCTGTTCGGTCAGCAGGTGAGCCAGGTCGGCATTGTGCACGCCCTCGACCACGAAGCTGACCAGCGCGGCCTGTGGCTTGCCCAAAACGCGCACGCCGTTGCGCGCGTTCAGGCCGCGCAGCAGGTAGTCATGCAGGGCCGCTTCATGGGCCATGACGGTTTGCGGGTCCAGTGAACTCAGGTAATCCAGGCTGGCGCCCAGGCCGATCACGCCGGCAATCGGCGGTGTGCCGGCCTCGAAACCCAGTGGCGCGGGGCGAAAGCTCGCCGCGTGGTAGTCGGCCTGTTGCACCATCTCGCCGCCGAATTGCCAGTGACGCAGGTGATGCAGGGCTTCGTTGCGGCCAAACAGCACGCCGATACCGTCCGGACCGTAGAGTTTGTGGCTGGAAAATACATAGAAGTCGCAGTCCAGGGTTTGCAGGTCGTGGCGACCGTGCACGATGCCTTGGGCGCCGTCGACCACGCTCAGGGCTCCCCGCGCGCGGGCCAACGCCAGTAAGGGATGCAGGGGTTGCCAGGTGCCGAGCACATTGGACAATTGGCTCACCGCCAGCAGACGCGTACGCGGGCCGATCAGTTCGGCGGCGGCGTCGAGGTCGATCAGACCGGCCGCATCGAGCGGCAATACCACCAGTTTCAGCGCGCGGCGTTTGGCCAGTTGCTGCCAGGGCAGCAGGTTGGCGTGGTGCTCCAGGGCGCTGATGACCAGCTCATCGCCCGCATTGAACAAGTGCTCAAGGCCATAGGCCAGAAGGTTCAGCGCCGAGGTGGCGCCGTGAGTGAACACGATTTGCCCGCTGTCGCCTGCGTTGAGCCACTGCGCGACCTTTACACGGCTGTCTTCGAACGCCTGGGTGGCATGGGCCCCCGGCAGATGCTGGGCACGGTGCACATTGGCGGCGCCATTGGCGTAGTAATGGCTGATCGCATCCAGCAAGGCCTGGGGTTTTTGGGTGGTGGCGGCGTTGTCCAGGTAGGTCTGGTCCTGCCGTTGCAGGGTGGCAATGGCCGGGAAATCGGCGCGCCAGGGGGAGGGCACAAGCATGGTGGTCAAGACTCGTATAAGCGAACCGCACCCCGAGGGCGCGGCCCGCCAGTGGCATCGAGTGGCTGCTTAGTTGTGAGCGTGCAGCGCTTCGTTCAGTTCGATGGCCGATTTGTGGGTTTTGCACTCCACGGCACCGGTCTCGGAATTACGACGGAACAGCAGGTCGGGCTGGCCAGCCAGTTCGCGCGCCTTGACCACCTTGACCAGTTGGTTCTGCTCGTCCAGTAGCGCCACCTTGGTGCCGGCGGTCACGTACAGGCCCGATTCCACGGTATTGCGGTCGCCCAAGGGGATACCGATACCGGCGTTGGCGCCGACCAGGCAGCCTTCACCGACCTTGATCACGATATTGCCGCCGCCCGACAGGGTGCCCATGGTGGAGCAGCCGCCACCCAGGTCCGAGCCCTTGCCGACGAATACGCCTGCCGAGACACGGCCTTCGATCATGCCCGGGCCTTCGGTGCCGGCATTGAAGTTGACGAAACCTTCGTGCATCACCGTGGTGCCTTCGCCCACATACGCACCCAGGCGGATACGCGCGGCGTCAGCGATACGCACGCCGGCGGGGACCACGTAATCGGTCATTTTCGGGAACTTGTCCACCGAGAACACTTCCAGCAGATCACCACGCAGGCGCGCTTCCAGTTGGCGCTCGGCCAGTTCATTGATGTCGATCGCGCCCTGGCTGGTCCACGCCACGTTCGGCAACTGCGGGAACACACCGGCCAGGCTCAGGCCGTGGGGCTTGACCAGGCGGTGGGACAGCAGGTGCAGCTTGAGGTAGGCCTCAGGCGTGGACGTGAGTGCAGCGTCTTCGGCCAGCAGGGTGGCGACCAGCGGCGTGTGGCTCTCGGCCAGGCGGCTGAGCAGCGCGGCCTGGGCCGTGTCGACGCCTTTAAGCGCGTCGGCCAGTTGCAGGGCCTGGGACACGGTGAAGGTGATGGCCTGGTTGCCGTCGGTGTAACCGAGGATCGGCGCGATGGCCGCGACGATTTCAGCCGATGGGTTGAGCAGGGGTTGTGCGTAAAACACTTCCAGCCAGGCACCCTGGCGGTTCTGAGTGCCAACGCCGAAGCCAAGGCTGAACAGGGAATGGGACATGCTGTTACCTCTACAAAGATGGAAGGCTGGCCTACTTGAGGGCCGCCGAATAACTTTCTGGCTTGAAGCCAATCAGGGTTCTGTCGCCGAGATCGAGCACCGGGCGCTTGATCATCGAGGGTTGTGCGAGCATCAATTCAATGGCTTTCGACTGATCGAGATCGGCTTTGCGTTCGTCTTCGAGTTTGCGAAAGGTGGTGCCCGCACGGTTCAACACCACTTGCCAACCGTGCTCATCGCACCATTGGGTCAAATGTTCGCGGTCGATACCGGCCGTTTTGTAATCGTGGAACTGATAGGCGACGCCGTGCTCTTCGAGCCAGGTGCGCGCCTTTTTCATGGTGTCGCAGGCTTTGATGCCGAAAAGGTGCAACGTTTTGCTTGAATCGGTCAAGGAACTGCCCCCTTTTGGACTAATGAAACCGAAGGATCGCGGATTATGCCATGCCCAGCGGATTTGGGTGTTGTAGGACTTTTGTGTACAAGCCAGGGCAGCATAGGCGGCTAATATGGCACTTCAACGGCCAATTGTTGCCTGATGTGTGTCATTGCAAGTCGATTGTCCGGGAACCCCGCTTTATGCAAACCGCTTACACCGTGCTTATCCTGCTGATGTTGGTCAGCGTTTCGCGTCTGGTCGGACGTGTCGTCCCCCTGCCGTTGCCCCTGGTGCAGATTGCCGCCGGCGCCTTGCTGGCCTGGCCGACGCTGGGGCTGCATGTGGCGCTGGACCCGGAGCTGTTTCTGTTTCTGTTTCTGCCGCCGCTGTTGTTCTCCGATGGCTGGCGGATGCCCAAGCGCGAGTTGTGGCGCTTGCGCGGGCCTATCCTGACGTTGGCCGTAGGGCTGGTGCTGTTCACCGTGGTGGGTGCCGGTTATTTCATTCACTGGCTGCTGCCTGCGATCCCGCTGCCGGCGGCCTTCGCGCTGGCGGCGGTGTTATCACCGACGGACGCGGTAGCCGTGTCGGCCATTTCCCAGAATCGTTTGCCCAAGCCGCTTATGCACATGCTGCAGGGCGAGGCGTTGATGAATGACGCGTCAGGTCTGGTGACCTTCAAGTTCGCCCTGGCGGCGGCGCTGACGGGGGTGTTTTCCCTCGCGGACGCCAGCCTGACGTTTGTGTTGGTGGCGGTGGGCGGCCTGGCAGTGGGAGTGGCATTGAGCTGGCTGGTCGGCCGCCTGCGTGCCTGGATGATCGCGCGCGGCTGGGACGATCCGGCCACTCACGTGGTGTTCATGTTGCTGCTGCCGTTTGCCGCGTATGTAGTGGCCGAGCGCTTGGGCGCGTCAGGCATCCTCTCGGCGGTGGCGGCGGGCATGATGCAAAGCTGGCTCGATCTGCTGCCGCGTCAGACCAGCACGCGTCTGCTCAATCGCAGTGTCTGGTCGCTGCTGGAGTTCGCGTTCAACGGCCTGATTTTTCTACTGCTGGGCCTGCAACTGCCGGACATCATCAAGGCCGTGGTCAGCCATGAGCCGACGGTATGGCCCACCCTGTTTTATCGCTGCCTGGACGTGGTTGTGATTTTCCTGGTGCTGGTGGTGTTGCGCTTTATCTGGGTGCAGAGCATCTGGCGCCTGTCAGTCTTGCTCCGACGTCTACGTGGGAAAGGTGAGCTGACCCAGGTGCCGACCGCGCGTTCGTGCTGGCTGTTGACCTTTGGCGGAGTGCGTGGCGCCGTGACCCTGGCTGGCGTCATGTCGGTGCCTTTGCTGCTGGCGCCGGGGCAGAATTTTCCCGAGCGCGACCTGCTGATCTTCATCGCGGCCGGGGTGATTCTGTTGTCGCTGGTGGCGGCCTGTATCGCCTTGCCCCTGCTGTTGCGCGGCCTTGAAAAAAGCCCGGATGAAAAGCGCCAGAACGAAGTGCGCGAGGCCTGGAGGAAAACCGCGGAAGCCGCGATCCATGCCCTGGAAGCCGAGGAGCCCGCCGAAGCGGACCCTGCGGATGCGGCCAAGGCGGCCCTGGCGACCGAGCTGAGAGCGCGGTTGATGTCGGAGTATCGCCATCAGTTGGAGGTGTTCAATGACTCCGCCGAAGCCCAGGCTCTGGCGCAGCAGATGGACCAGCTTGAGCGCAAGCTGCGGCTCAAGGCCCTGCGTGCGCAACGCCTTGAACTCTACAGCCTGAGCCGTCATCACCAGATTGGCGATGACGTGTTGAGGGAGGTCTTGGCGGAGCTGGACATGAGTGAGGCGAATCTGGGGACGATGAGGCCCGGATAGCTGAACTGTTTACGGGTTGGCGCTTGAATCGGCGTCGCCGCCCTTAAACCGCCTGGGCGTATAAAGTGTGCGAATAATGGTCTGGTCCCCTTTGGATAAAGAGTAGTTTTGCGGCACTTCCTGTCCATCGATGGTTTCGTCGGCATACGTAGCGTAGTGCATGATAGAGCGGGTGTCGTAGGGGGTTTGAAGTACATTGGGGCCGGTATAAGTACTAAATATATTAAGATCAATCATGTCTCTATCCCAGCCTTGACTTTCATTCATGGACCTATAGACGTAGTCCTTGTCCCAGTTGATCGTGTTGGCCGGGTGCTGGTGTTCATGTTCCATTCCCAGGGCATGTCCGATTTCATGCAGGGCCGTCGTGCGGAACACTGCCGAGTCGTCATTCCTGTCCAGGTGCATCGTCGGCTCGTCCAACGGCATGTCTTTCGCATCGATTCCTACAGCCGACCAACTGCCCTGGAAGCCCTCGTCATCGGTGATTCTAATATCGCCGTCCTTGCCATCGACAACGTTGAAGCGCAGCGCGGGGGTGTGATGAGCCCATTCCCTGAGTGCGTCGATTACCAGCGCTTTACTTCTGTTATCTCTCAGGTCCAATGCGATATTAACAATGCCGTCCGGCCACCTTTTACTGGTGTCCGCAATCCCTCTTTTGGTTCGAGAGACAGGGTTGGAAGCCGAAGTTTCTCCCGGTATGTCAGATGGGCGAGGAATAAAGGTCGATACGTGAATGGGGGAACTCATGCTTTCTACTCTCGGAATAAGGTACCGAGTAGTGGAGAGCAGGATTTAATTGGTTCCCTGAGCAAATTGAAACCGCACTGCGTTGCACAGTGCGGGATTTGAACGAATTAGCGGGCGCGCTGAACGAAGTCGCGAATCCGCTCCGCCGCTTCCACGCACTCGGCCAGCGGCGCAACCAGCGCCAGGCGTACGCGGCCGGCGCCAGGGTTTACGCCGTCCACTTCCCGCGACAGGTATGAGCCCGGCACCACGGTCACATGCTCTTGCACAAACAAGTCGCGGCAGAACGCGGCATCGTCACCCTGCACATTCGGCCACAGGTAGAAGCCGCCATCCGGGTGTTGCACGTCCAGTACCGGCTCGAGGATGGCCAGCACGGCGTCGAATTTCTCGCGATACAGGTCACGGTTGGCCTGCACATGGGCTTCATCCTGCCAGGCCGCAATGCTGGCCAGTTGGGTCTGCACTGGCATCGCGCAGCCGTGGTAGGTGCGGTACAGCAGAAAGGCCTTGAGGATATCGGCGTCGCCCGCCACGAACCCGGAGCGCAGGCCCGGCAGGTTGGAGCGCTTGGACAGGCTGTGGAACACCACGCAACGCTTGAAATCCTGACGGCCCAACTCGACGCAGGCGCTGAGCAGACCCGGTGGCGGGGTGTGTTCGTCGAAGTAGAGTTCGCTGTAGCACTCGTCGGCGGCGATGACGAAGTCGTACTCGTCGGCCAGGGCGATGAGTTTTTTCAGGGTGTCGACCGGGATGAGTGCGCCGGTTGGGTTGCCGGGGGAGCACAGGAAGAGGATCTGGCAGCGTTTCCAGATGTCCGGTGACACCGCATCGAAATCCGGGTTGAAGCCGTTTTCATCCAGGCACGGCAGGTAATGCGGCTTGGCTCCGGCGAGGAACGCAGCGCCTTCGTAGATCTGGTAGAACGGGTTCGGGCTGACCACCAGGGCATCGTCGCTGCGATTGACCACGGTCTGGGTAAAGGCGAACAGCGCCTCGCGGGTGCCGTTGACCGGCAGAATATTGCGCGCCGGATCCAGCCAGCCCTTGGGCACAGTGAAGCGACGTTCGCACCAGGCACCGATGGCTTCGCGCAGCGCCGGGATGCCCAGGGTGGTTGGGTACACCGCCATCTGGTCGAGGTTATTGCTCAGTGCCTCGGCGACGAAGGCGGGCGAGGTGTGCTTGGGTTCGCCGATGGACAGGGCAATCGGACGCTTGTCCGGGTTTGGCGTGACGCTGCCGAGCAGCGCGCGCAGTTTCTCGAACGGGTAGGGCTGCAGCTGGTTCAGGGCGTTGTTCATTACAAGTCTCGTCAAATTCAGTTGTCGGCACGCGGTCTGGTTGCCGGGGAACATCCAATGTGGGAGGGGCCCCGGCATGGCTCAAATAGTCAGGCGGGTCACGGGCTCCTGGGTCACGCTCAATTGCTGCACGATCGCCGCCTGCAGGCGCCGGCACAGCTCGGGGTCGGACAGCGGCTGGTTGTCGGCGTCAGTAATAAAGAACACGTCTTCCACGCGCTCGCCGAGCGTTGCGATTTTGGCATTTTGCAATGACAGATCGAATTCCAGGAAAATCCCGCCGATGCGTGCCAGCAGGCCGGGGCGGTCGGGCGCGCTGAGTTCCAGTACGGTGACCGGGCGCTGGGCATCGTTGGAGATGGTGACCTGAGGCGCAAAGGCAAAATGCTTGAGCTGGCGCGGCACCCGGCGCTGGATGATGGTCGGATAATCGTCCGGGTTGCGCAGCGCGTCGGTCAGGCCGTCGCGGATTTTCTTCACCCGCGCCGGGTTGTCGCCGATGGATTCGCCTTCGGTGTCGAGCACGATATAGGTGTCGAGGGTGAACTGGCTGCTGGAGGTGATCACCCGGGCGTCATGAATGTTCAGGTTGAGCTGGTCCATGGCCGCCACGGTCACCGCGAAGAAGTCGTGCTGGTCGGGCGCATAGATGAAAATCTGTGTGCCGCCCTCGAATTCGCGCTGGGTGGTTTCCTTGATCAGCACCAGCGGGCCGCCATCGGCCGGCTGCTGCAGGATCGCATCGGTGTGCCAGGCCACATCGCCGGCAGTGTGGCGCAGGAAGTAATCGTCGCCCAGTTGCGACCACAGTTGCTCGACGTCATCCGGGTCGTTGCCGCCGCGCACCAGAATATCCAGGGCCGCGCTCTGCGTGCGACGGATCTGCTCTTCACGGTCCACCGGGTTTTCCAGGCCGCGGCGCAGGGCACGCTTGGTCTCGGTGTACAACTGGCGCAGCAGGCTGGCGCGCCAGGAGTTCCACAGCGTCGGGTTGGTGGCGTTGATGTCGGAAACGGTCAACACGTACAGGTAGTCGAGGTGGGTTTCATCGCCGACGATCTGCGCAAAGTCGTGGATCACCTGCGGGTCGGACAGGTCCTTGCGTTGGGCGGTGGTCGACATCACCAGGTGGTTCTGCACCAGCCACACGATGAGGCGGCTGTCCCACAGCGGCAGTTGGTGGCGCTGGCAGAATGCTTCGGCGTCGACCGCGCCGATCTCCGAGTGATCGCCATGGCGGCCCTTGCCGATGTCGTGGTACAGGCCGGCGAGGTAGATCAGTTCCGGCTTGGGCAGCTTGGCCATGAGTTTGCTGGCCAGCGGAAATTTTTCCGACACCTGGGTGTATTGCAACTTGCGCAGGTGCTTGATCAGGTTGAGGGTGTGGGCGTCGACGGTGTAGATGTGGAACAGGTCGTGCTGCATCTGCCCGACGATAAAGCCGAACTCCGGCAGGTAGCGCCCGAGGATGCCGTAACGGTTCATCCGCCGCAGGTTGCGGTGGATGCCGATCCTGCACTTGAACAGTTCGATGAACAGGCTGGTGTTGCGAATGTCGTTGCGAAACTCGTCATCGATCAGGTGACGGTTTTCCCGCAGCAGGCGAATCGTGTCGGCGCGCACGCCTTTGATTTCCGGCTGCTGGGCCATCAACACGAAGATTTCGAGCATGGCGAACGGGGTGCGGCTAAACACGTTGTCGTTGCGTGCCTCGATGTAGCCATCGTGCAACTGGAAGCGCGAGTTGATGGGCTGCGGCGGCGCTTCGTCCTCGGGCGCCAGAATCACTTCTTCGAAATGCTGGATGATCAGGTCGCTGAGCTGGGCGATGCTCATCACCACCCGATAGTACTGCTGCATGAAGCTTTCGATGCTGGTCTTCGCGTCTTCGCCCTCGAAGCCGAGCAGTGTGGCGATGGAGCGCTGATGGTCGAACAGCAGGCGGTCTTCCGAACGACCGGCGAGCATGTGCAGCGCGTAGCGCACCTTCCACAAAAATTCCTGGGACGACGCCAGCAAGGCGTTTTCGCTCTCTACCAGGAAGCCTTCGCCCGCCAGCGCGCGCAGGTTCAGGGTGCCGTACTGGCGCCGCGCTACCCACAAAATCGTCTGGATATCCCGCAACCCGCCCGGCGAGCCTTTGACGTTGGGCTCAAGGTTGTATTCGGTGTCGTTGTACTTGTGGTGCCGGGCTTTCTGCTCGGCGCGCTTTGCCAGGAAGAACTCCTTGCTCGGCCACATATGCGCGGTGCTGGTGACGTCCAGCATGCGTTGGCGCAGGCGCTCGGGGCCGGCGATGGTGCGGCTTTCCATCAGGTTGGTGATAACCGTCAGGTCGGCGCGGGCCTCTTCGGCGCATTCGGCGACCGAACGCACGCTCTGACCGACTTCCAGGCCAATGTCCCACAGCAATGTGAGAAAGCGCTCAATGGAATCGCGAAAGATCTCATGATCGTCGCTGTCCAGCAGAATCAGCAGGTCGATGTCGGAGTAGGGGTGCAGTTCGCCGCGCCCGTAGCCGCCAACTGCCACCAGCGCAATATCCGCCTCGCGGCTCCAGCTGAACTGCTCCCAGGCCTTTTGCAGGATGTTGTCGACGAACCAGGCGCGGTCCTCGATCAGCCGACGAATGTCCCGGCCGCTGCGAAAGCGCGCATCGAGCACTTCGCGGGCTTGGCGGATGGCCTTCTTGAACGCGGCGATGGGGCTCGCCTTCAGGGCCAGTTCGGCCTGGAACTGGCCACGGTCGAAGAGTTCGGGATCCACCTGGGGCATCGATCGGCTTTCCTTTCTATCTATTGAGTTGCACGCAACGTGGGAAAACCAGCGCAAGCCTTATGGCGAGACGCGTGCAATCGTGTCGTCGGCGCGCAGGGTGAAGATTTCGTAGCCGGTCTCCGTGACGAGCAGGGTGTGTTCCCACTGGGCTGAAAGCTTGCGGTCCTTGGTGATGGCGGTCCAGCCGTCGCCCAGCACCTTGGTGTCGGCTTTGCCCTGATTGATCATCGGCTCGATGGTGAAGGTCATGCCTGCCTTGAGCTCCATGCCGGTGCCGGCACGGCCGTAGTGCAGGATCTGCGGCTCTTCGTGGAACACCGTGCCGATGCCGTGGCCGCAGAATTCGCGGACCACCGAGAAACCGTTCTTTTCGGCGTGCTTCTGGATCACTTCGCCGATGTCGCCCAGGCGGCAGCCAGGCTTTACGATTTCAATGGCCTTGTACATGCATTCCTGGGTCACCTCGGACAGGCGCTCGGCCCAGACCGGCACGTTGCCGACATGGAACATGCGGCTGGTGTCGCCGAAGTAGCGGTCCTTGATCACCGTGACGTCGATGTTCAGGGTGTCGCCGTCCTTCAACGGTTTGTCGCCGGGGATGCCATGGCATACCACATGGTTGACCGAGGTGCAGATCGACTTGGGGAAGCCCTTGTAGTTGAGCGGCGCGGGGATGGCGCCCTGCACATTGACGATGTAGTCGTGGCAGATCTGGTTCAGAGTTTCGGTGGTGACGCCGGGCTTGACGTGCTCGGCGATCATTTCCAGCACGTCCGCTGCCAGCTTGCCGGCGATACGCATACCGGCGATGTCTTCGGCGGTTTTCAAACTAACGGTCATACAGGCTCTCTTTAGCGCAATGCGCTGAAATCAATACGGTTCGAGGGCGTGCGATAAAAGGTTACAGAATTCGCACAGGCCGCAAAAAACGCGATTCTATCAGACGCGGGCGGCAAATCATGAGCCCCTGATGATCGCTTCTGTCTATAAGGTGGGGCTAAATGGGCTCTATTCAAAGGGTTACATTCGGGTTGCGCAGGCCGGATGTGATTTCGAGTTCCGTTTTCGTCTTCGCCGTGGTATAAAATGCGCCGCTTTCCGGGGATACCCCGCAAAGCTTAAATCCACACACGTGTCGACACGATGACCTGGGTGCCGGAGGCCTTGATGCCGCTGGTTGGTCATTGGGATACGTGGAGGCCAAACCCGACTTATCAAGGAACTATCATGTCCCAAGTCAACATGCGCGATATGCTGAAGGCCGGTGTGCACTTCGGTCACCAGACCCGTTACTGGAACCCGAAAATGGGCAAGTACATTTTCGGCGCACGTAACAAGATTCACATCATCAACCTTGAAAAAACCCTGCCGATGTTCAACGAAGCACTGACCTTCGTAGAGCGCCTGGCCCAGGGCAAAAACAAGATTCTGTTCGTCGGCACCAAGCGTTCCGCTGGCAAGATCGTTGCTGAAGAAGCAGCACGTTGCGGTTCGCCGTACGTCGATCACCGCTGGTTGGGCGGCATGCTGACCAACTTCAAAACCATCCGTGCTTCCATCAAGCGTCTGCGTGACCTTGAAGTGCAAGCCGAAGACGGTACTTTCGCCAAGCTGACCAAGAAAGAAGCGCTGATGCGCTCCCGTGACCTGGAAAAGCTCGATCGTTCCCTGGGTGGTATCAAGGACATGGGCGGCCTGCCTGACGCACTGTTCGTGATCGACGTTGATCACGAGCGCATCGCGATCACCGAAGCCAACAAGCTGGGCATCCCGGTTATCGGCGTTGTCGATACCAACAGCAGCCCGGAAGGCGTTGACTACATCATCCCAGGCAACGATGACGCAATCCGCGCTATCCAGCTGTACATGGGTTCGATGGCTGACGCTGTCATCCGTGGTCGCAACCACGTTGCTGGTGGCACCGAGCAGTTCGTTGAAGAAGCTCCGGTAGCCGCAGCTGAGTAATTGACGCCCTGGCGTTGACTCAGTAAGCAAAAAGGGGGCTTGGCCCCCTTTTTGCCCCCTCGGAAACCGTTTGTCGGCAGCGCAGCTACTTTTTTGTAACGTGCAGCGGCCCGCAACGGTGATTCGGGAAGAATTGATCCCCCGTTCGATCGGGTGGAATGGTTGAAAACCTATCCAAGAGGAATTTGAAAATGGCAGCAATTACTGCAGCGTTGGTTAAAGAACTGCGTGAGCGTACTGGCGAAGGCATGATGGATTGCAAGAAAGCCCTGGAAAAGGCTGACGGCGACATCGAAAAAGCCATTGATGACATGCGTGCTTCCGGCGCGATCAAGGCTGCCAAGAAAGCAGGCAACGTCGCTGCTGAAGGCGCGATCGCTCTGAAGGAAGACGGCAAATCTGCCGTTTTGCTGGAAGTGAACTCGCAGACCGACTTCCTGGCCCTGCAGGACGACTTCAAAGCCTTTGTTGCTGCCAGCGTTGAAAAAGCGTTCGCCGACAAGCTGACTGACGTCGCTCCGCTGATCGAAGCTCAGGAAGCGGATCGCCTGGTACTGGTCGGCAAGGTTGGCGAAAACGTCAACATCCGTCGCCTGGTTCGCGTTGAAGGTGATGTTGTTGGTGGTTACCTGCACGGCAACAAGATCGGTGTTGCCGTTGTACTCAAAGGCGGCAACGTTGAACTGGCCAAGGACATCGCTATGCACGTAGCGGCCAGCAACCCTGAGTTCCTGCTGCCTTCGGAAGTTTCTGCCGAAGCCATCGAGCGTGAAAAAGCTGTGTTCCTGCAGCTGAACGAAGAAAAAATCAAAGGCAAGCCAGAAAACATTGTTGAGAACATGGTCAAAGGCCGTATCAGCAAGTTCCTGGCAGAAGCAAGCCTGGTTGAGCAGGCGTTCGTCAAGAACCCTGAAATCAAGGTTGGCGAGCTGGCCAAGAAAGCCGGTGCCGAAATCGTTTCCTTCACTTACTTCAAAGTAGGCGAAGGCATCGAGAAGCCGGTCGACAACTTCGCTGAAGAAGTTGCTGCCCAGCTGGCTGCCGCCAAGCAATAAGACAGTTTTCAACTGTCGCCCGAAAGAGGCTGCCCGCTCACGCGCGCAGCCTCTTTTCAAATGGGCAGGCCGATTTAATTTGGCTTCCCCTCGGAACTGGCTTACAAAGCCGTGTTCCGATGGCGCTGTGACAGCGTCCAGCTAGAGTGAACGCAAGCCGTAAACGGCTCGCCAAGAATTTTTAAAAAATACGCCGCAGGAGAGATTCGCAATGGCTCAGCAGGGCAGTGGTTATCAGGCTCGCTATAAACGCATTCTACTCAAGCTCAGCGGCGAGGCCCTGATGGGCTCGGAAGAGTTCGGGATCGATCCCAAAGTGCTCGACCGCATGGCGCTGGAAGTCGGCCAACTGGTTGGCATCGGTGTGCAGGTCGGCCTGGTGATCGGCGGCGGCAACCTGTTCCGCGGTGCGGCGCTGAGCGCGGCCGGCATGGATCGCGTGACCGGCGACCACATGGGCATGCTGGCCACTGTGATGAACGCCCTGGCCATGCGTGACGCGCTGGAGCGTGCCAATATCTCGGCCATCGTGATGTCGGCTATTTCCATGGTGGGCGTGACCGATCACTATGATCGCCGCAAAGCCATGCGCCATCTCAATTCCAAAGAGGTGGTGATTTTTGCCGCCGGCACCGGTAACCCGTTCTTCACCACGGATTCGGCGGCGTGCCTGCGTGCCATCGAGATCGATGCCGACGTGGTGCTCAAGGCCACCAAGGTGGATGGTGTGTACACCGCAGACCCATTCAAAGACCCGCATGCCGAGAAGTTCGATCATCTGACCTACGATGAAGTGCTGGATCGCAAGCTGGGCGTGATGGACCTGACGGCTATTTGTCTGTGCCGCGACCACAAAATGCCGCTGCGCGTATTTAACATGAACAAGCCCGGTGCCCTGCTGAACATCGTACACGGCGGCGCGGAAGGGACTCTGATCGAGGAAGGCCAACAATGATCAACGAAATCAAGAAAGACGCTCAAGAGCGTATGCAGAAATCCCTGGACTCCCTGAACCATGCATTTGGTCAGATTCGTACGGGCAAGGCTCACCCAAGCATTCTGGGCAGCGTGATGGTGCCGTACTACGGCGCAGACACCTCCATCACTCAGGTGGCCAACATCACCGTAAAGGACTCGCGCACCCTGCAGGTCGTGGCATTTGAGCGCAACATGCTCGGCGCCGTCGACAAGGCCATCCAGAGCGCCGGTCTGAACCTCAACCCGACCAACCTGGGCGAGTTGCTGCTGATCTCCATGCCGGCGCTGACCGAAGAGACCCGCAAGGGCTTCACCAAGCAGGCGCGTAGCGCGGCTGAAGATGCGCGTGTTGCCGTGCGTAACATCCGTCGCGATGCCTTGGGTGACCTGAAGAAGCTGGTCAAGGACAAGGAAATCAGCGAAGACGAAGAGCGTCGCGCCGTCGCCGACATCGACAAGCTGACCAAGGATGCCGAGGCGCAGATCACCAAGGCAACCGACGAGAAAGAAAAGGACCTGATGGCCGTATAAGGGGTCAGGACGCCTTCATGGAAAAGACCAAGCAGACTGTGCCCTCCGTGGTGCCGCGCCATGTCGCGATCATCATGGATGGGAATAATCGCTGGGCGAAGAAGCGCTTTATGCCGGGCGTGGCCGGGCATAAAGCGGGTGTCGACGCGGTACGGGCTGTGATTGAAGTGTGCGCCGAGGCCAAGGTCGAGGTGCTCACGCTGTTTGCCTTCTCCAGTGAGAACTGGCAGCGCCCGGCCGACGAAGTCAGTGCCTTGATGGACCTGTTCTTCAAGGCCCTGCGTCGTGAAGCCAAGCGCCTCAATGACAACAACATCTGCCTGCGCATCATTGGTGATCGCTCGCGCTTCCATCCGGAACTGCAGGCCGCCATGCGCGAGGCCGAGGCGATCACCGCCGGGGCCGACCGTTTTGTGCTGCAGATCGCCGCCAACTATGGCGGTCAGTGGGATATCGCCCAGGCAGCGCAGCGACTGGCCAGAGAAGTGCAGGCCGGTCACTTGCAGCCGGAAGACATCACGCCCGAGTTGTTGCAAACCTGCCTGGTGACCGGCGACCTGCCGTTGCCGGACTTGTGCATTCGCACCGGTGGCGAACACCGCATCAGCAATTTCCTGCTGTGGCAGCTGGCTTATACCGAGCTGTATTTCTCCGACCTGTTCTGGCCGGACTTCAAACACGATGCCATGCGCAAAGCGCTGGCTGATTTCGCTTCCCGTCAGCGTCGCTTCGGTAAAACGAGCGAGCAGATCGAAGCTGGAGCCCGGGTTTAAATGCTTAAACAACGAATCATCACGGCACTGATCCTGCTGCCCATCGCGCTTTGCGGGTTTTTCCTGCTCGACGGTTCCGGTTTTGCACTGTTTATCGGCCTGGTCGTGACGCTGGGTGCCTGGGAATGGGCGCGTCTGTCGGGTTTCACCAGCCAGCTGCCACGTGTGGTCTACGCCGCTGTGGTGGCAGTGCTGCTGTTCCTGATGTACATCCTGCCGGACGTCGCACCCTGGGTGCTGGGCGCGGCGGTGCTGTGGTGGGCGATGGCGACCTTTCTCGTGCTGACCTACCCGCGCACCAGCGGCCACTGGTCCAGCGTCGCCTGCAAATTGGTGATCGGCCTGCTTATTCTGCTGCCGGCCTGGCAAGGGCTGGTGGAGATCAAGCGCTTCCCGATTGGTAATCAATTGATCCTGGCAGTGATGGTGCTGGTTTGGGGTGCCGATATTGGCGCGTACTTTTCCGGCCGTGCCTTCGGCAAGCGCAAGCTCGCTCCGGCTGTCAGTCCGGGTAAAAGCTGGGAAGGCGTCTACGGCGGCCTTGCCTTGACGCTGGTGATCACGCTGATAGTCGGGATAGTGCGCGACTGGTCGCTGAAGGAAATTCTCCTGGGCCTGGTGGGCACGGCGATCGTCGTGTTTATTTCGGTGGTGGGTGACCTTACCGAAAGCATGTTCAAGCGCCAGGCCGGGATCAAGGACAGCAGTAATCTGCTGCCGGGTCATGGCGGCGTGCTGGACCGTATCGACAGTCTCACCGCCGCCATCCCGATCTTTGCCGTGCTGTTGTGGATGATCGCTTCGTGAGTCGTGCGCAACAGGTGACAGTGCTGGGTGCTACGGGCTCGATAGGGCTGAGCACCCTCGATGTAATTGCGCGGCATCCTGAGCGTTATCAGGTATTCGCCCTCACGGGCTTTTCGCGCGTGAAGGAATTGCTGGCGCTGTGCGTGCGCCATGTGCCGCGCTTTGCCGTGGTGCCTGAGGCGGCGGCTGCGCGAGGCTTGCAGGATGATCTGCGCGCTGCCGGGCTGGCCACTCGGGTGCTGGTGGGCGAGGAGGGGTTGTGTCAGGTGTCGGCGGACGCCGAGGTCGACACGGTGGTGGCTGCCATCGTCGGTGCTGCCGGTCTGCGTCCGACGTTGGCCGCAGTCGATGCCGGCAAGAAAATTCTGCTGGCCAATAAAGAGGCGCTGGTGATGTCCGGCGCGCTATTTATGCAGGCGGTGCGCAAGAGCGGCGCCGTGCTGCTGCCTCTGGACAGCGAACATAACGCTATTTTTCAGTGCATGCCCGGTGATTTCGCGCGTGGCCTGAGCCAGGTGGGTGTGCGCCGGATTCTTTTGACTGCCTCCGGTGGGCCCTTCCGGCAAACGCCGCTGGCGCAGCTGGAGCATGTATCGCCGGAGCAGGCCTGCGCTCATCCGAACTGGTCCATGGGCCGCAAGATTTCCGTCGACTCGGCCAGCATGATGAACAAGGGCCTGGAGCTGATAGAAGCCTGCTGGCTGTTCGATGCGCGGCCGGAGCAGGTCGAGGTGGTGATTCACCCGCAAAGTGTGATTCATTCCCTGGTCGACTATGTGGACGGTTCGGTGCTGGCGCAGTTGGGCAATCCCGACATGCGCACGCCCATCGCCAATGCCCTGGCCTGGCCGGAGCGCATTGATTCCGGGGTCGCGCCTCTGGACCTGTTTGCCATTGCCCGCCTGGACTTCGAAGCGCCGGATGAGCAGCGTTTTCCTTGTCTGCGTCTGGCGCGTCAGGCGGCCGAGGCGGGCAACAGCGCACCGGCGATGCTCAATGCGGCCAATGAAGTGGCCGTGGCGGCGTTTCTCGAACGGCGCATCCGCTTTCCGCAGATCGCGAGTATCATCGACGACGTCCTGAGTCTTGAGCCGGTAGTGGTCGTGAATGAGTTGGCGGCGGTGTTCGAGGCTGATACAAAGGCCCGGGTCCTGGCCGAACAATGGCTGAACCGCAACGCGCGTTAGTCGGCGGGCATGTGTGGCCTGCGGGCACTGGATTGGAATGCGGAGAAATTAGATGAGTGCGCTCTACATGATTGTCGGCACCCTGGTTGCTCTGGGGGTGCTGGTTACCTTTCACGAATTCGGCCACTTCTGGGTGGCACGCCGCTGTGGCGTGAAGGTGCTGCGCTTTTCCGTCGGCTTCGGTATGCCGCTGGTGCGTTGGCATGATCGCCAGGGCACCGAATTCGTGATCGCAGCCATCCCGCTGGGGGGCTACGTCAAGATGCTCGATGAGCGCGAAGGCGAAGTGCCGGTTGACCAGTTGGACCAGTCCTTCAATCGCAAGACCGTTGGTCAGCGTATCGCCATTGTCGCCGCCGGACCGATCGCCAACTTCCTGCTGGCCATGGTGTTCTTCTGGGTGTTGGCCATGCTGGGCAGCCAGCAGGTGCGTCCGGTCATCGGCGCGGTCGAGGCGGACAGTATTGCGGCCGAGGCCGGTCTGACTGCGGGGCAGGAAATAGTTTCCATTGATGGCGAGCCGACCACGGGTTGGGGCGCGGTCAATTTGCAGCTGGTGCGCCGTCTGGGTGAGAGCGGCACCGTCAATGTGGTGGTGCGCGAGCAGGATTCCAGCGCCGAAACTCCGCGTGCATTGGCACTGGACCATTGGCTCAAGGGTGCCGACGAGCCTGATCCGATCAAATCCCTGGGTATCCGGCCATGGCGCCCATCGTTGCCGCCAGTGCTCGCCGAGCTGGATCCGAAAGGTCCGGCGCAGGCCGCAGGTCTGAAAACCGGCGACCGTCTGCTGGCCCTCGATGGCCAGCCGCTGAATGACTGGCAACAGGTGGTCGACCTGGTGCGTGTACGGCCTGACAGCAAAATTGTGCTGAAAGTCGAGCGCGATGCCGCGCAAATCGACGTCCCCGTAACCTTGTCGGCTCGTGGCGAAGCCAAGGCGGCCGGGGGTTACCTGGGTGCCGGAGTGAAAAGCCCGGAGTGGCCGCCGTCGATGGTGCGTGAGGTCAGCTTCGGGCCGTTGGACGCGATCGGCGAGGGTGCTAAACGCACCTGGACCATGAGTGTGCTGACCCTGGAGTCCCTCAAGAAAATGTTGTTCGGCGAGCTCTCGGTAAAAAACTTGAGTGGACCGATAACCATTGCTAAAGTGGCGGGCGCTTCTGCCCAGTCGGGTGTCGCGGATTTCCTGAATTTCCTGGCTTATCTCAGTATCAGCCTTGGAGTTCTGAATTTGCTGCCCATTCCTGTATTGGATGGGGGGCATCTGTTGTTTTATCTGGTCGAGTGGGTGCGTGGTCGCCCCTTGTCGGATCGGGTGCAGGGTTGGGGGATACAGATCGGTATCAGTTTGGTGGTCGGGGTGATGTTGTTAGCCCTGGTTAACGATCTGGGTCGTCTGTAACGCTTCGCTGAATTGCGAATCTGCCGCATTTTGCGGCAGTTTGTTTATTGCCAGTTGGAATAAGAAAGGACTTCATGAAACGTCTGCTGCTAACTGCGGTTCTCACCGTATTGATGATCGCCGAAGTTCACGCCGAGTCCTTCACTATCTCCGATATTCGCGTCAACGGCCTCCAGCGGGTTTCCGCAGGTAGCGTCTTTGGTGCCTTGCCGTTGAACGTCGGGGAACAGGCGGATGATCGTCGCCTGGTGGAATCCACTCGTGCGCTGTTCAAAACCGGTTTCTTTCAAGACATCCAACTGGGTCGCGAAGGTAACGTCCTGGTCATCACCGTCGTCGAGCGACCTTCCGTCGCCAGTATCGAGATCGAAGGCAACAAGGCGATCTCTACTGAAGACCTGATGAAGGGCCTCAAGCAATCGGGCCTGGCCGAGGGCGAGATCTTCCAGCGTGCCACGCTTGAAGGTGTGCGTAACGAGCTGCAACGTCAGTACGTTGCCCAGGGTCGCTACTCGGCCAGCGTCGAGACCGAAGTGGTGCCGCAGCCGCGCAACCGTGTCGGCCTCAAGGTCAACATCAACGAAGGCACCGTGGCCGCCATTCAGCACATCAACGTGGTGGGCAACACCAAGTTCGATGATGACGAACTGGTCGGCCTGTTCGAACTCAAGACCACCAACTGGTTGTCGTTCTTCAAGAACGATGACAAGTACGCCCGTGAAAAACTCTCCGGTGACCTGGAGCGTCTGCGTTCGTTCTACCTGGACCGTGGCTATATCAACATGGATATCGCTTCGACCCAGGTGTCCATCACCCCTGACAAGAAGCATGTGTACATCACCGTCAACGTCAATGAGGGTGAGAAGTACAAGGTGCGTGACGTCAAGCTGAGCGGCGACCTGAAAGTCCCTGAAGACCAGGTCAAGTCCCTGTTGCTGGTGCAGAAAGACCAGGTGTTCTCGCGCAAGCTGATGACCACCACGTCCGAGCTGATCACCCGTCGCCTGGGTAACGAAGGCTATACCTTCGCCAACGTCAACGGCGTGCCGACCCCCCATGACGAAGATCACACCGTGGACATCACTTTCGTGGTCGATCCCGGCAAGCGTGCCTACGTCAACCGCATCAACTTCCGTGGCAACACCAAGTCTGCCGACGAAGTGCTGCGCCGTGAAATGCGCCAGATGGAAGGCGGCTGGGCGTCGACTTACCTCATCGACCAGTCCAAGACCCGTCTTGAGCGCCTGGGCTTCTTCAAGGAAGTCAACGTCGAAACCCCGGCCGTACCGGGTGTGGACGACCAGGTTGACGTGAACTACGCCGTCGAGGAACAAGCCTCGGGTTCGATCACCGCCAGCGTCGGTTTTGCACAGAGTGCCGGCCTCATCCTTGGTGGTTCGATCACCCAGAACAACTTCCTCGGTACCGGTAACCGTGTGTCTATCGGCCTGACCCGAAGCGAATACCAGAGCCGCTATAACTTCGGTTATACCGACCCCTACTGGACTGCTGACGGTGTGAGCCTGGGCTACAACGCCTTCTACCGCACCACCGACTACAAAGACCTCGACGTCGACGTGGCAAGCTACGCGATCGACAGCCTGGGTGCCGGCGTCAACATCGGTTATCCGATCAGTGAGACTTCGCGTCTGACTTTCGGCCTCACCGCGCAGCAGGACGAGATCAAGACCGGTGTGTTCACCGTGGACGAAATCTTTGACTTCACCCGTCGTGAAGGCGACAAGTTCCTGAACTTCAAGGCGTCTGCCGGCTGGTCCGAATCGACCCTGAACAAAGGTGTGCTGGCGACCCGTGGCCACTCCCAGAGCCTGACTGCGGAAGTCACCACGCCGGGCAGCGACCTGTCGTTCTTCAAGCTTGATTACCGCGGCCAGTTGTTCCAGCCGTTGACCGACAACTACACCCTGCGCCTGCACACTGAGCTGGGCTATGGCGACGGTTACGGTTCGACCAATGGCCTGCCGTTCTATGAGAACTACTACGCAGGTGGTTTCAACTCGGTACGTGGTTTCAAGGACAGCACGCTGGGTCCTCGTGGTACGCCAAGCCGTGGTCAGGCATTTACCGGTAACCAGGGCACGCAGGTGGACTCGGACAACGATCCACTGCCGTTCGGTGGCAACGTGTTGATCCAGGGTGGCGCGGAAGTCCTGTTCCCGCTGCCGTTCGTGAAAGACCAGCGGTCCCTGCGCACGTCGGTCTTCTGGGACGTGGGTAACGTGTTCGATTCCAAATGTGACCAGATCACCAACCCGAGTGGCGTGAAGTCCAATACCCAGTGCAACGACGTGAGCCTCAGCAATCTGGCGAGCTCCGTGGGTGTGGGTGTGACCTGGGTGACCGCGCTTGGTCCGTTGAGCTTCGCTCTGGCCATGCCGATCAAGAAGCCGGATAACGCTGAAACCCAGATTTTCCAATTCTCCCTCGGCCAGACGTTCTAAGCGTCTGACCCAAGATAACGACAACGGATTCTGTAGGAGTACATCGTGCGTAAGTTGACTCAATTGGTCCTGCTGGCCACCGTGCTGGTAACCACCCCGGCCTTCGCCGAAATGAAAATCGCCGTGCTGAACTATCAGATGGCTTTGCTTGAATCCGACGCGGCCAAGCGTTACGCCGTGGATGCCGAGAAAAAATTCGGTCCGCAACTGACCAAACTCAAGACTCTGGAAAGCAGCGCCAAGGGTATCCAGGACCGTCTGGTTGCTGGCGGCGACAAGATGCAGCAGGGCGAGCGCGAGCGCCTGGAGCTTGAATTCAAGCAAAAGGCCCGTGACTATCAGTTCCAGTCCAAGGAACTGAACGAAGCCAAGGCTGTTGCCGACCGTGAAATGCTCAAGCAGCTCAAGCCCAAACTCGACAGCGCTGTGGAAGAAGTCATCAAGAAAGGTGCCTTTGACCTGGTGTTCGAGCGCGGCGCCGTGATTGACGTCAAACCTCAATACGACATCACCCGTCAGGTGATCGAGCGCATGAACCAGCTGAAGTAAGCCATGACCGCGACTATCAGGCTCGGCGAGTTGGCCGAGTTCCTGGGCGCCACCTTGTGTGGCTCCCCGGAGAAGGAAATCACTGGGCTAGCCACCTTGCAGGAGGCTGGCCCAGCTCAGTTGAGCTTCCTCGCAAATCCCCAATACCGTAAATACCTGGTCGGCTGTCAGGCCGCAGCCGTGTTGTTGAAGGCCGCGGACGCCGAGGGTTACGTTGGGGATGCGCTGGTGGTGGTCGACCCGTACCTGTCGTACGCCAAAGCCTCGCACTTGTTCGATCCAAAGCCCAGGGCTGCCGGTGGCATTCATCCGTCGGCGGTGATCGCCGAGGATGCCCAGGTTGATCCTGCGGCCAGTATCGGCGCCTTTGCGGTGATCGAGAGCGGTGCGCGTATTGGCGCTGGCGTCACCGTCGGCGCGCATTGCTTTATCGGTGCACGCTGTGAAATCGGTGCCGATGGCTGGCTGGCTCCCCGGGTGACCCTGTATCACGATGTGCGTATCGGCCAGCGTGTGGTGATCCAGTCGGGCGCGGTGATCGGTGGTGAAGGCTTCGGTTTTGCCAATGCCAAAGGTATCTGGCACAAGATTGCCCAGGTCGGCGGCGTATTGATCGGCGACGACGTTGAAATCGGCGTCAACACCGCTGTCGATCGCGGCGCCTTGGCCGATACCGTGATCGGTAATGGCGTGAAGCTCGACAACCAGATTCAGATTGCCCACAACGTGCAGATTGGCGATCACACCGCCATGGCCGCCTGCGTGGGCATTTCCGGCAGTACCAAAATCGGCAAGCATTGCATGCTCGCCGGTGGTGTTGGGCTGGTGGGGCATATCGATATCTGTGACAACGTGTTCATTACCGGCATGACCATGGTGACCCACTCGATTACCGAGCCGGGTGCCTATTCTTCCGGCACCGCCATGCAGCCCGCAGCTGAATGGCGCAAGAGTGCAGCACGCTTGAGACAGCTCGACGACATGGCCCGACGTCTCAAGCAGCTGGAAAAGCGCGTCGGGGACGTGACCCCTGACGGTAATGCTTCATCACAAGGCTGATACCATTTCCATATCAAGTGTGCACAGCCGCAAGACTGCCTCCTTGATTTGCTAGCGGGGCGTGCTTTTAGTCCGCCCGCCCCCAATTTATTACAGGCTTCCCCCCGAAATGATGGACATCAACGAGATTCGCGAATACCTGCCTCACCGTTACCCGTTCCTGCTGGTAGACCGCGTAGTGGACCTGAACATTGAGGAAAAGCGCATTCGTGCCTACAAGAATGTCAGCATCAACGAGCCATTCTTCAACGGTCACTTTCCTGCGCATCCCATCATGCCAGGCGTGTTGATCATCGAAGCGATGGCCCAGGCTGCCGGTATCCTTGGTTTCAAAATGCTCGACCTCAAGCCTGCCGACGGCACGCTTTACTATTTCGTGGGTTCCGACAAGCTGCGTTTTCGCAACCCGGTCACTCCCGGTGACCAGTTGATCCTGGAAGCCAGGTTCATCAGCTGCAAGCGCCAGATCTGGAAGTTCGAATGCCAGGCTTCGGTCGATGGCAAGCCGGTGTGCTCCGCCGAGATCATCTGTGCGGAACGCAAACTATGAGTTTGATTGACCCTCGCGCAATCATCGATCCGTCGGCCGTACTGGCCGCAGGCGTAGAGGTCGGCCCCTGGTCGATCGTCGGCGCAGGTGTGGAAATCGGCGAGGGTACTGTCATCGGGCCGCACGTGATCCTCAAGGGGCCGACCCGTATTGGCAAACACAATCGCATCTACCAGTTTTCATCGGTAGGCGAAGACACCCCGGACATGAAGTACAAGGGTGAGGAAACACGCCTGGTAATCGGTGATCACAACATCATTCGTGAAGGCGTGACCATTCACCGTGGCACCGTTCAAGATCGTGCCGAGACCACACTGGGTGATCACAACCTGGTGATGGCCTACGCGCACATCGGGCACGACAGCGTCATCGGCAACCATTGCATCCTGGTCAATAACACCGCGTTGGCTGGCCATGTGCACGTTGACGATTGGGCGATTCTGTCCGGCTTTACGCTGGTTCATCAGTACTGCCATATAGGCGCTCACAGCTTTTCCGGCATGGGCACCGCCATCGGCAAGGATGTTCCGGCATTTGTCACGGTCTTCGGCAACCCGGCCGAAGCCCGCAGCATGAATTTTGAAGGCATGCGTCGCCGTGGTTTCAGCGAAGACGCCATCCATGCCTTGCGCCGCGCCTACAAGACGGTCTACCGCCAGGGCCTGACGGTAGAGCAGGCGCTGACTGAACTGACCGAGCCGGCAACGCTGTTCCCGGAAGTCGCGGTGTTCCGTGACTCGATCCAGGCGTCGACTCGCGGCATCACCCGCTGATCATGGCCACTGTGCGTATTGCGCTGGTGGCCGGAGAAGCGTCCGGCGATATTCTGGGCGCAGGCCTGATGCGGGCCCTCAAAGCCCGCCACCCAGCAGTCGAATTCATCGGCGTTGGCGGTCCTCTCATGCAGGCCGAAGGACTCACGCCCTACTTCCCCATGGAACGCCTGTCGGTCATGGGCCTGGTGGAAGTACTGGGCCGGCTGCGTGAATTGCTTGCACGGCGCAAGCTGCTGATTCAGACCCTGATCGAAGAAAAGCCCGACGTTTTTATCGGCATCGACGCGCCGGACTTCACCCTTAATATCGAACTCAAGCTGCGTCAGGCCGGGATCAAGACCGTGCATTACGTCAGCCCCTCCGTGTGGGCGTGGCGCCAGAAGCGCGTGTTGAAAATCCGCGAAGGCTGCGACCTGATGCTGACGCTGCTGCCCTTCGAGGCCCGGTTCTACGAGGAGCAGGGCGTGCCGGTACGGTTTGTCGGCCATACGCTGGCCGACGCAATTCCCTTGCAGGCTGACCGCGCTGCGGCGCGTGCCGAGCTGGGATTGCCTGATGGCCCGTTGGTTGCGCTGATGCCGGGCAGCCGCGGTGGCGAAGTCGGGCGCCTGGGCGCACTGTTTTTTGATGCCGCCGAGCGCCTGCTTGCCCTCAGGCCGGGTATTCGCTTCGTGCTGCCCTGTGCCAGTCCGCAACGCCGTGCGCAGATCGAGACGCTGCTAGAAGGGCGCAACCTGCCGCTGACCTTGCTCGACGGCCAGTCACACCTGGCCCTGGCTGCCTGCGACGCGGTGCTCATCGCCTCGGGCACCGCGACCCTGGAGGCTCTGCTGTACAAACGCCCGATGGTCGTGGCCTATCGCCTCGCGCCGCTGACGTTCTGGATTCTCAAGCGCATGGTCAAGAGCCCTTATATTTCACTGCCTAACCTGCTGGCCCAGCGCCTGCTGGTGCCGGAGTTGTTGCAGGACGACGCAACGCCCGCCGCCCTTGCGCAAACCCTACTACCCTTGATCGATGGCGGCGAAGAGCAGACCCGTGGTTTTGACGACATCCACCGCACCCTGCGTCGGGATGCCTCGAACCAGGCGGCCGATGCGGTGCTGAATCTGATCGGTCATACACAGGAGGCCTTATGAGCAAGCAAATGGGTCTGGATTTCAGCCTGGTTGCGCACGCCCACGAGCTGGTGGCCGGTGTTGATGAAGTAGGGCGCGGCCCGCTGTGTGGCGCAGTCGTGACGGCTGCCGTGATTCTCGACCCGAGTCGGCCGATCCTGGGCCTGAATGACTCGAAAAAACTTACCGAAGCACGCCGTGAAAAACTCTACGACGAGATCTGTGAAAAGGCGTTGAGCTGGCATATCGCCCGGGCCGAAGTCGAAGAAATCGACACGCTGAACATCCTGCATGCCACCATGCTCGCCATGCAGCGTGCGGTAGAAGGCCTGCACATCACGCCAAAAATGGCGATGATCGATGGCAACCGCTGCCCCCGATTGACGATGCCGGCCGAAGCAGTGGTCAAGGGCGACAGCAAGGTGCCGGCGATTGCGGCGGCCTCGATCCTGGCCAAGGTCAGCCGGGATCGCGAGATGGCAGCGTTCGAGTTGATCTATCCCGGTTACGGCATGGGTGGCCATAAAGGCTACCCGACGCCCGTTCATCTGGAAGCGCTGGCGCGGCTGGGCCCCACGCCCATTCATAGACGCTCGTTCGCCCCGGTGCGCCAGGCCTATGAGCTGCGCGAGAGCCTGATCGAGGTTTAGTCCCAAGGCTGATGTTTTTGCCAAGGCCCGGTACAATCCCGGGCCTTGTTGTTTCCATGTTTGGACAGGATCACTATGCCGGCTTCATTCGTTCACCTGCGCCTGCACACTGAATACTCTCTGGTCGACGGCCTGGTACGCATCAAGCCGCTGGTCAAGACGCTGGTGGGCATGAACATGCCCGCGGTAGCGGTTACCGATCAGAACAACATGTGTTCCCTGGTCAAGTTCTACAAGAACGCCATGGGTGCCGGGATCAAGCCGATCTGTGGCGTCGACCTGTGGCTGTCCAACAAGGACCCGGATAACCCGCTGAGCCGCATCAGCCTGTTGGCGATGAACGGCGTGGGTTATCGCAACCTCACCGAACTGATTTCCCGTGGTTTTATCGACGGCCAGCGTAACGGCTCGATCATCATCGAGCGCGAGTGGGTGGCCCAGGCTAGCGAGGGCGTGATCATGCTCTCGGCGGCCAAAGAGGGTGAGATCGGTATCGCGTTGCTGGGTGGCAATCCGCAGGAAGCCGAAGTGCTGGCGCGCGAATGGATGCAGGTTTTTCCTGATCGCTTCTATATTGAAGTGCAGCGTACCAATCGCCCCAATGACGAAGAGCATCTGCACGCTGCCGTGGCCCTGGCCGACAAGCTGGGCGCGCCGCTGGTGGCGACCAACGATGTTCGTTTTATCAAAAAGGAAGATTTCGAAGCCCACGAAACCCGCGTGTGCATCGGCGAAGGCCGCGCCCTTGACGACCCGCGCCGCTCGAAAAACTACAGTGAGGAGCAATACCTCAAAAGCGCCGACGAGATGGCCGAGCTGTTCAGCGATCTCCCCGAGGCCCTGGAAAACTCCGTCGAAATCGCGAAACGCTGCAATATCGAAGTGAAGCTGGGCAAGCACTTCCTGCCCAACTTCCCGATTCCCGATGGCATGACCATCGATGAGTATTTCCGCAAGGTGTCCTTCGATGGCCTGGAAGAACGCCTCAGCGTGCTGCTGCCCAGGGACACCACCGAGGACTACGAGGCCAAGCGTCAGGTCTACGTGGACCGGCTGAATTTCGAGCTGGATATCATCATCCAGATGGGCTTCCCCGGTTACTTCCTGATCGTAATGGACTTTATCCAGTGGGCTAAAAGCAACGGCGTGCCGGTAGGGCCGGGCCGGGGTTCGGGTGCCGGGTCGCTGGTGGCCTATGTGCAGAAGATCACCGACCTCGACCCGCTGGAATATGACCTGCTGTTCGAACGTTTCCTGAACCCGGAACGGGTCTCCATGCCCGACTTCGACGTCGACTTCTGCATGGACGGTCGCGACCGCGTGATCGAATACGTGGCCGAGAAGTACGGCCGCAACGCGGTCAGCCAGATCATCACCTTTGGTTCCATGGCGGCCAAAGCGGTGATCCGCGATGTGGCGCGAGTGCAGGGTAAGTCCTACGGCTTGGCCGATCGTCTGTCGAAGATGATCCCGTTCGAAGTCGGCATGACCCTGGAAAAAGCCTACGAGCAGGAAGAAATCCTGCGCGACTTCATCAAGGTCGATGAAGAAGCCGCCGAAATCTGGGACATGGCACGCAAGCTCGAAGGCGTGGTGCGTAACGTCGGTAAGCACGCCGGTGGTGTGGTGATCGCGCCTACAAAACTCACTGACTTTTCGCCTATTTATTGCGACGAAGAAGGCGATGGCCTGGTAACCCAGTTCGACAAGGATGACGTGGAAGCGGCCGGCCTGGTGAAGTTCGACTTCCTCGGCCTGCGCACCCTGACGATCATCGACTGGGCGCTCAAGACCATCAACCGCGAGCGCGCCAAGGTCGACGAAGCGCCGCTGGATATCGCGTTTATTCCGCTGGACGACAAGCCGACTTACCAGTTGCTGCAAAAGGCCGAAACCACCGCCGTGTTCCAGCTCGAGTCGCGCGGCATGAAAGAGCTGATCAAAAAGCTCAAGCCCGACTGCCTGGAAGACCTGATCGCACTGGTGGCCCTGTTCCGTCCGGGCCCGTTGCAATCGGGCATGGTTGACGACTTTATCAACCGCAAGCACGGCCGCGCCGAACTGGCCTACCCGCACTCCGACTACCAGTACGAAGGTCTCAAGCCGGTATTGGCACCGACCTACGGCATCATCCTGTATCAGGAACAGGTGATGCAGATTGCCCAGGTCATGGCCGGCTACACCCTTGGCGGCGCGGACATGCTGCGTCGCGCCATGGGTAAAAAGAAACCCGAGGAAATGGCCAAGCAGCGCGGCGGTTTCATTGAAGGTTGCGCGACCAACAATATCGATGCCGACCTGGCCGGTAACATCTTTGACCTGGTGGAAAAATTCGCCGGTTACGGTTTCAACAAGTCCCACTCCGCCGCCTACGGGCTGGTGTCGTACCAGACTGCCTGGCTCAAGGCCCACTACCCGGCGCCGTTCATGGCTGCGGTACTCTCGGCGGACATGCACAACACCGACAAGGTCGTGACCTTGATCGAGGAAGTGCGCACCATGAAGCTGCGCCTCGACGCGCCGGACGTGAACGCCTCGGAATTCAAGTTCACGGTGAACGACGAAGGCCGCATCATCTATGGCCTGGGCGCGATCAAGGGCGTGGGTGAAGGCCCGGTCGAGGCGATCACCGAAGCGCGCCAGGACGGGCCGTTCAAGGACCTGTTCGATTTCTGCGCGCGTGTCGACCTCAAACGCATCAACAAGCGCACCCTGGACGGCCTGATCCGCAGCGGCGCCCTCGACCGCCTGGGCCCGCACTTCCATGATGAGCCCAAGGCCTATCAGGCCAATATCGACCGCAACCGTGCCGTGTTGCTCACCGCCATGGAAGAAGCGATCAAGGCCGCCGAGCAGACCGCGCGCACCCATGACAGCGGCCACGCCGACCTGTTTGGCGGTCTGTTCGTCGAAGAAGACGCGGATGTCTACGCCAACCACCGCAAGGCCAAGGACCTGACCCTCAAGGAACGCCTCAAGGGTGAAAAAGACACCCTGGGCCTGTACCTCACCGGTCACCCTATCGACGAGTACGAAGGCGAGATTCGTCGTTTCGCCCGTCAGCGCATCATCGACCTGAAGCCGGCGCGCGATACCCAGACCGTGGCCGGCATGATCATCGCCCTGCGAGTGATGAAAAACAAAAAGGGCGACAAGATGGGCTTCATCACCCTCGACGACCGCTCGGGCCGGATCGAAGCATCGCTGTTTGCCGACGCGTTTCACTCCGCCCAGTCGCTTTTGCAGACCGACGCCATGGTGGTGGTGGAAGGGGAGGTCAGCAACGACGACTTTTCCGGCGGCCTGCGCCTGCGCATCAAGCGGGTGATGAGCATGGAGGACGCGCGCACCAACCTGGCCGAAAGCCTGCGTTTGAAGGTGAAAACCGAAGCCCTCAAGGGCGATCAGCTACGCTGGCTGGGTGACCTGCTCAAACGCCACCGTGGCGCCTGCCCGGTGACCATGGAGTACACCGGCAATGACGCCAAGGCCATGCTGCAGTTCGGCGAGACCTGGCGAATTGATCCGGCTGACGGCTTGATTCAAGCATTGCGTGACCAGTTCGGCCGTGACAACGTCTTCCTCCAATACCGTTGACGGCCAGGCAGTTTTCTTTTTCATCAAAAGAATCTCCTGAACTCGACGAAACATTTAATCTCGACCTGGACGCGCCTCTCCCTTAAGGTAGGGCGCGAACAGACAACCGGCTGGCCAGGCACGCCCTGGCCGTCGACCCAAGACGGACGCTTATGAACCCGAATTTTCTTGATTTCGAACAGCCGATCGCTGACCTGCAAGCCAAGATCGAAGAACTGCGCCTGGTCGGCAATGACAATTCGCTGAACATCGGCGATGAAATCGCTCGCCTGCAAGACAAGAGCAGCACGCTCACCGAAGATATCTTCGGCAAGCTGACCAGCTGGCAGATCGCGCGCCTGGCCCGCCACCCGCGCCGTCCGTACACCCTGGATTACATCCAGCACATCTTCACCGAGTTCGACGAACTGCATGGCGACCGTCACTTCTCCGATGACGCCGCTATCGTGGGCGGCATTGCGCGCCTGGACGACCAGCCGGTGATGGTGATCGGTCACCAGAAAGGGCGTGAAGTGCGCGAGAAAGTGCGCCGCAACTTCGGCATGCCGCGTCCCGAAGGCTACCGCAAGGCCTGCCGCCTGATGGAAATGGCCGAGCGTTTCAAGATGCCGATCCTGACCTTCATCGACACGCCGGGCGCTTACCCTGGCATCGACGCCGAAGAGCGCAACCAGAGCGAAGCGATTGCCTGGAACCTGCGCGTCATGTCCCGTTTGAAAACCCCGATTATCGCCACCGTGATTGGTGAAGGCGGTTCTGGCGGCGCATTGGCCATTGGCGTGTGCGACCAGTTGAACATGCTGCAGTATTCGACCTATGCGGTGATCTCGCCGGAAGGTTGCGCCTCGATTCTGTGGAAAACCGCCGAAAAGGCACCGGACGCCGCTGAAGCCATGGGCATCACTGCCGATCGCCTCAAGGGCTTGGGTATCGTCGACAAAGTGATCGCCGAGCCATTGGGCGGCGCGCACCGCGACCCGGCTGCAGCCGCTGCGACCATTCGCGCTGAATTGGGTTCGCAACTGGCGATGCTCAAGAAGCTGGATAATGAAGCGCTGCTGGCTCGTCGCTATGAGCGGCTGATGAGCTACGGTCTCTAAGTCGCAGCAATACCAAATGTGGGAGGGGGCTCGCTCCCGATAGCAGTGGTTCAGTCACCCTATGCGGTGACTGACACTCAGCCATCGGGAGCAAGTCCTCTCCCACATTTGCTTTGTGTATGCTGGGATCTCGCATTCCAGAGGGGAGCCCACCTTGATCGCCAAACTCCTGCAAACCCTCGCCCCCTGGCGCAACGCCCCGGCCTGGCACATCGCTTTCTCCGGCGGGCTTGATTCTAGCGTTCTGCTGCACCTGCTGGCCTCCCTCGCAAAACACCAAACCTTGCCCTCCCTGCACGCAATTCATGTTCACCATGGTCTGCAAGTTGTTGCTGATGCCTGGCCGAGTCATTGTCAGTCGGTCTGCGACAGCCTGGGCGTGCCCTTGCGAGTGATCCGCGTGCAGGTTCAACCCGGCGCAAGCCTTGAGCGCGCGGCGCGGGATGCACGCTATCAGGCGTTCGGCGGGGTACTCGGGGCCGGGGAGGTGTTGGTGACCGGCCAGCACCGTGACGATCAGGCCGAAACCCTGTTGTTCCGGTTGCTGCGCGGCGCCGGTGTGCGAGGGCTTGCTGCCATGCCCGCTTATCGTCCATTGGCACGAGGCTGTCTGGTGCGGCCGCTGCTGGATGTCTCACGCGCCGAGCTGGAAGCCTACGCAGCCGAGCATCAATTGAGGTGGATCGAAGACCCTTCCAATGCCGATCCACGCTTTTCGCGCAATTACCTGCGCCACCAAGTCTTCCCGGCGCTGACGCAGCGTTGGCCACAAGCGGTTTCAAGCCTGGCCCGCAGCGGCGAGCAATTGGGCGAAGCCCAGGGCTTGCTGGATGAATTGGCGCAGATCGACCTGCAAGCCGCCGGTGGCACTTCACCCTTTACCTGGCTGCCACTGCCATCGCTGGTGCTTGGCCCCTTGCAGGCGCTTTCCGATGCGCGCCAGCGCAACGCCCTGCGTCACTGGCTCGCTCCGCTCACTCGCTTGCCCGACAGCGACCATTGGGCGGGGTGGAATTCCCTGCGCGACGCCAAAGGCGACGCACAGCCGCTTTGGCGGCTGGCCGACGGTGAGTTGCACCGCTGTGGCGAGCGCATATGGTGGCTGCCTTCCACTTATTCGGAATTTTCCGACGCGCCGTTTAGCTGGCCACTCCCGCAGAACCCACTAGAGTTACCCGGTAATGGCCGTGTGTGGTGTGAGGGCACCCCGCCAGAGGGACCGCTGGAAATCCGCTATCGCCAGGGCGGTGAAGTCATGGAAGTGCCAGGTCGAGGCAGGCGTGACCTCAAGCGCTTGCTCAATGAAAGTGGGTTGCCGGGGTTCATGCGTGGCAGATTGCCGCTGCTGTATCAAGGAGGGCGATTGCTGGCTGTCCCCGCCCTGACCGGGCTATGGGCAAGTTCGCCGGATAACTGGCAACTGCATTGGGTGCCACAGAGCTGCGATCAAGGTTTGAGCTGATAGAGCCTTTCCGGTAGACTACGCTCCCTTCTTGATACAACTTCTGTGGATTCGCCTGAATCGCAGCGGTTGCCGATTACCAAGCAGTCTTTGCTGGGCGATTCCAAAAAATGTGTAGCGATCAACGTACCGGTGTTCCATTGCTGGTCTGTCACCACGCGGCGGTTTTTTTGAAAGGTGCACTGTGATTAATGCAGGTGATCGGGGGCTTCGGCCTCTCTTCGCTTTCCCCGGCGGCTCGGACCGCTTTAACGCAGACTTCTAGGGTTTTTCATGACGCGCTACATATTCGTCACGGGCGGTGTTGTTTCTTCATTGGGGAAAGGCATTGCCTCCGCTTCATTGGCGGCCATCCTGGAGGCGCGGGGGCTTAAAGTCACCATGCTCAAGCTGGACCCGTACATCAACGTCGACCCGGGCACCATGAGCCCGTTCCAGCACGGTGAAGTGTTCGTCACTCACGACGGCGCCGAAACCGATCTGGACCTGGGCCACTACGAGCGGTTCATCCGCACGACCATGACCCAGAACAACAACTTCACCACCGGCCGCGTCTACGAGCACGTGCTGCGCAAGGAGCGCCGTGGTGACTATCTGGGTGCAACCATCCAGGTCATCCCGCACATCACCGACGAAATCAAGCGCCGCATCATCAAGGGCGCAGGCGATGCCGACGTGGCGATGGTCGAGATCGGCGGCACCGTGGGTGACATCGAATCCCAACCGTTCCTCGAAGCCATCCGCCAGTTGCGTTTCGAAGTCGGCGCCAAGCGCGCGATGCTGATGCACCTCACATTGGTGCCGTACATCGCCACTGCCGGCGAAACCAAAACCAAGCCTACCCAGCACTCGGTCAAGGAACTGCGTTCCATCGGCCTGCAGCCGGACGTGCTGGTCTGCCGCTCCGATCACCCGATCGACATTTCCTCGCGTCGCAAGATCGCGCAATTCACCAACGTTGAAGAACGTGCGGTCATTGCCCTGGAAGACGCCGACACCATCTACAAGATCCCGGGCATCCTGCACTCGCAGGGCCTGGACGATTTTGTGGTCGAGCGTTTCGGCCTGCAGTGCAATGGCGCGGACCTCTCCGAGTGGGGCGCGGTGGTCGACGCCAAGCTCAACCCTGAGCACGAAGTCACCATCGCCATGGTCGGCAAGTACATGGAGCTGCTGGACGCGTACAAGTCGCTGATCGAAGCGATGAGCCACGCCGGTATCAGCAACCGTACCAAGGTCAACCTGCGCTACATCGACTCCGAAGACATCGAGAACCAGGGCACTGCGCTGCTCGAAGGGGTCGACGCGATCCTCGTCCCTGGGGGCTTCGGTCTGCGTGGCGTGGAAGGCAAGATCACCGCCGTGCAATACGCGCGCGAAAACAAGGTGCCATACCTGGGCATCTGCCTGGGCATGCAGGTGGCCGTTATCGAGTTCGCCCGTAACGTGCTGGGCTGGAAAGACGCCAACTCCACCGAGTTCGATCACACCAGCGGCCATCCGGTCGTGGGCCTGATCACCGAGTGGGAAGATGCCACCGGCGCTGTCGAAACCCGTACCGAAACTTCCGACCTGGGCGGCACCATGCGCCTCGGTGCGCAGGACTGCCTGTTGGAAGCCGGTTCGCTGGTTCACGATTGCTACGGCAAGGATGTGATCGTCGAGCGTCACCGTCACCGCTACGAAGTGAACAACAACCTGCTGCCGCAAATCAAAGAGGCCGGCCTGAAAATCTCCGGTCGCTCCGGTGACGGCAAGCTGGTTGAAGTGGTCGAGGCGCCGGATCATCCGTGGTTCGTGGCGTGCCAGTTCCACCCCGAGTTCACCTCGACACCCCGCGATGGTCACCCATTGTTCAGCGGTTTCGTCAAAGCCGCACTGACGCAACATCAGAAGAAGGCGTAACCCTGATGGCCCAGAAGATCATCCGCGTAGGCGATATCGAAATTGCCAACGACAAGCCCATGGTGCTGTTCGGCGGCATGAACGTGCTCGAAAGCCGTGACATGGCGATGCAGGTCTGTGAAGAGTACGTAAAGGTCACCCAGAAACTCGGCATCCCTTACGTGTTCAAGGCCAGCTTCGACAAGGCCAACCGTTCGTCGGTGACCTCCTATCGCGGCCCGGGCCTTGAAGAAGGTATGCGGATCTTCCAGGACATCAAGCAAGCCTTCGGCGTGCCGATCATCACCGACGTTCACGAGCCTGAACAAGCTGCCGTGGTCGCCGAGGTGTGCGACATCATCCAGTTGCCGGCTTTCCTGTCGCGCCAGACCGACCTGGTGGTCGCCATGGCCAAGACCGGCGCCGTGATCAATATCAAGAAAGCCCAATTCCTCGCTCCCCAGGAAATGAAACACATCCTGAACAAGTGCGTCGAAGCGGGTAACGACCAGTTGATCCTCTGCGAGCGCGGTTCGAGCTTCGGCTACAACAACCTCGTGGTGGACATGCTCGGTTTCGGCATCATGAAACAGTTCGAATACCCAGTGTTTTTCGACGTGACCCACGCGCTGCAAATGCCCGGTGGTCGCGCCGATTCCGCTGGCGGACGACGTGCCCAGGTGCTGGACCTGGCCAAGGCAGGCATCAGCCAGTCCCTGGCCGGCCTGTTCCTGGAAGCTCATCCGGATCCTGACAACGCCAAGTGCGATGGCCCCTGTGCCCTGCGCCTGGACAAGCTGGAGCCGTTCCTGGCTCAGCTCAAGCAACTGGACGAACTGGTCAAGGGATTTGCGACGGTAGAAACCGCGTAAGCGGCATTTCTCCGGTAGACTTTCCCACGCTTTATGCTCAGGCATGCGTGCCTGAGCCTTGTCGTCTGCAAGCCTGCCCTGTTGTTCCACCCTTGCGGTCGGTCAAAAGATTTCCTTCAGCTGCGTCGTTTTCGTCAACTTTGGAGTGTTCACAACAATGGCAAAAATCGTCGACATCAAAGGTCGTGAAGTTCTCGACTCCCGTGGCAACCCCACCGTCGAAGCCGACGTGCTTCTCGATAACGGCATCATCGGCAGCGCCTGCGCGCCGTCCGGTGCTTCTACCGGTTCGCGCGAAGCGCTGGAACTGCGCGATGGCGACAAGAGCCGTTACCTTGGCAAGGGTGTACTCAAGGCGGTAGCCAACATCAATGGCCCGATCCGTGATCTGCTGCTGAGCAAGGATCCGCTGGACCAGAAAGCCTTGGACCACGCGATGATCCAGCTCGACGGCACCGAAAACAAAGGCAGCCTGGGTGCCAACGCCATCCTCGCTGTATCCCTGGCCGCCGCCAAGGCCGCTGCCCAGGACCAGGACCTGCCGTTGTACGCCCACATCGCCAACCTGAACGGCACCCCGGGTGTGTACTCCATGCCGGTGCCGATGATGAACATCATCAACGGCGGCGAGCACGCGGACAACAACGTCGACATCCAGGAATTCATGGTGCAGCCGGTTGGCGCCAAGACCTTCTCCGAAGGCCTGCGCATGGGCACCGAAATTTTCCACCACCTCAAGGCTGTACTGAAGGCCCGTGGCCTGAGCACCGCAGTGGGTGACGAAGGTGGTTTCGCGCCGAACCTGGCGTCCAACGAAGATGCACTGAAAGTGATCTCCGAAGCCGTGGCCAACGCCGGTTACACCCTGGGCACCGACGTGACCCTGGCTCTGGACTGCGCCGCCAGCGAATTCTATGAAGACGGCAAGTACAACCTGTCGGGCGAAGGCCAGGTCTTCAACTCCGAAGGTTTTGCTGACTACCTCAAGGGCCTGACCCAGCGCTACCCGATCATCTCCATCGAAGACGGCCTGGACGAGTCCGACTGGGACGGCTGGAAGATCCTCACCGACAAGATCGGCGAGAAAGTCCAGTTGGTGGGCGACGATTTGTTCGTGACCAACACCAAGATCCTGAAAGAGGGCATCGACAAGAAGATTGCCAACTCGATCCTGATCAAGTTCAACCAGATCGGCACCCTGACCGAAACCCTGGAAGCCATCCAGATGGCCAAGGCTGCGGGCTACACCGCCGTGATCTCTCACCGCTCCGGCGAAACCGAAGATTCGACCATTGCCGATCTGGCCGTGGGCACCTCGGCTGGCCAGATCAAGACCGGCTCCCTGTGCCGTTCCGACCGTGTTTCCAAGTACAACCAATTGCTGCGTATCGAAGAGCAACTGGCAGGTAAAGCCAAGTACAACGGTCGCGGCGAGTTTCGCGGCTGACCGTTAACGGGTTAAAAATAGTAAAAAGTCGACGGATTGCGTCGGAAAACTCACGACAAAGTGAATTTCGACGTTAATCTGTTGGCCATCTAGCACAAGCCTGGTTTTTCCAGGCTTCGTGCTGTCAGTTGCTGCAAAAGTTTTGCATGGCGGTCTTTTTTCACTGGATACCCGATATTCGATGCGCAGTCCCAATTGGTTGTTCCTCGTCTTGCTCTTGTTGCTGGCTGGCCTGCAGTACCGCCTATGGGTGGGTAATGGCAGCTTTGCGCAGGTAAAAGACCTGACTGAGCAAATTGCTGCACAGCACGCCGAAAACGAAATCCTGCTGGAGCGCAATCGCGTCCTCGATGCCGAAGTGCTCGAGCTGAAAAAAGGCACGGAGACCGTTGAAGAACGGGCTCGTCATGAATTGGGTATGGTCAAGGAGGGCGAGACCCTCTACCAGCTGGCCCAATGACTCAGCGTTTGCCGGCCTTCTGGGCCGTGATCCCCGCTGCGGGCGTTGGTGCCCGTATGGCTGCGGACCGTCCCAAGCAATACTTGCAACTGGGCGGACGCACTATTCTCGAACACAGCCTCGGCTGTTTTCTCGATCACCCGATGCTCAAAGGCCTGGTGGTCAGTCTTGCTCCTGATGATCCTTATTGGCCTGGCCTTGCCTGCGCTGCCGACCCGCGTATCCAGCGTGCGGACGGTGGTTCGGAGCGCTCCGGTTCGGTGCTCAATGCGTTGCTGCAACTCAATGCCCTGGGGGCCGGCGATGAGGATTGGGTGCTGGTGCACGATGCGGCAAGGCCCAACCTCAGCCGCGACGACCTCGATACGTTACTGGCCGAGCTGGCGGATGACCCGGTGGGCGGCCTGCTGGCGGTGCCCGCGCGCGATACCCTCAAGCGCGCAGACAAGCAGGGGCGGGTGGTGGAGACCGTCGATCGCAGCCTGATCTGGCAGGCGTACACGCCGCAGATGTTCCGCCTGGGCGCTTTGCATCGTGCCCTGGCTGACAGTCTGGTGGCGGATGCGGTGATTACCGATGAAGCGTCGGCGATGGAATGGTCGGGTCAGGCACCGCGATTGATCGAGGGGCGCTCGGACAATATCAAGGTGACTCGGCCAGAGGATCTGGAGTGGCTCAGGTTGCGATGGGCCAATCGTAGATAGCAGTTAAACCGAGTCGCCTTTATCGCAGGCAAGCCAGCTCCCACATTTGACCGAGGTGCCTGCAATGACTGCGATCAAGCGTGGGAGCTGGCTTGCCTGCGATGAGGACGGTGCAGTCAACGCAGACTCACTGGCTGTATTCCGGCCTCCCCGCCAGCCCCTCCTTCAAGAAATCCACCAGCTTGCGCACCTTGGGCGACAAATGCCGCTGCTGCGGATACAGCCCCCACACCGCCGTATTGGGTGGCTGATGTGCCTCAAGCAGCGACACCAGCGCGCCGCTGTACAAGTGCTCGAGCACGTAATAATCCGGCAACTGACACAACCCCACCCCCTGCAACGCTGCGTCCAGCACCGCCTGCCCACTGTTGCAGCGCCAGTTTCCCTGAACCCGTTGGGAAAATTCGCGCCCGTCCTGGGCCAGTTGCCAGATGTCCGAACTGCCGATCAGGCAGTTATGCCGACTCAATTCCGACAAGCTGTGTGGCCGACCATACCGCGCGAGGTAGGACGGTGATGCGCATACATACATGCGTCGCGGTGCCAGGCGGCTGGCGACCATGCGCGAGTCCTGCAGGCGGCCGAGACGGATCGCCAGGTCCATGCCTTCATGCACCAGGTCCAGCTGTCGGTTGCTCAGTTCGATATCCACGCGCAACTGCGGATACAGGCCCATGAAGCGCGTCACCAGCGGCACGATAAACCGCTCGCCATAGGCCACCGCGCAGGTCATGCGCAGCATGCCCTTGGGTTCGCTGGCCAGATCGCCGACCGCGCGCAGAGCTTCCTCGCGACCGTCTTGCAGGCGCTGGCAATGCTGCAGGAAGGTCTGGCCAGCTTCGGTCAGGGTCACCTTGCGCGTACTGCGGTACAGCAACCGCGTTTGCAGGCGCTCTTCCAGGCGCGCCACTTGCCTGCTTATATGGGATGAGGACACGCCCAGCCGCTCGGCCGCCGCCGTGAACTGGCTGCACTCGGCCACCGCCACGAACTCGTCGATACCTTCCCAGCGGTTCTCCAGCATTTGATTATCCCTGTGCAGCAATAAAGTTTTGCTTTGGTCCGGATTATTAATCAAAGAACCATGATTTACACTCACTGCCTTAGTTTTAAATCCCTTGGAGAAACCCGGATGATCAAATCCCGCGCCGCCGTAGCCTTCGAAGCCAACAAACCCCTGGAGATCGTTGAAGTGGATGTCGCCATGCCCAAGGCTGGCGAAGTGCTGTTGCGGGTGGTCGCCTCCGGCGTGTGCCACACCGACGCTTACACCCTGTCGGGCGCGGACCCGGAAGGCATCTTCCCGTCGATCCTCGGCCATGAAGGCGGTGCGGTGGTTGAAGCCATTGGCGAAGGCGTGACCTCGGTGGCCGTGGGCGATCACGTGATCCCGCTGTACACCCCGGAATGCGGCCAGTGCAAATTCTGCAAGTCGGGCAAGACCAACCTGTGCCAGGCCATTCGTTCCACCCAGGGCAAGGGCCTGATGCCCGATGGCACCACGCGTTTTTCCTACAAGGGTCAGCAGATTTTCCACTACATGGGCACCTCGACGTTCTCCGAGTACACCGTGCTGCCGGAAATCTCTGTCGCGAAAATTCCTAAAGAAGCGCCGCTGGAAAAAGTCTGCCTGCTGGGCTGTGGCGTGACCACCGGTATTGGCGCCGTACTCAACACCGCCAAGGTCAAGCCGGGCGACACCGTGGCCATCTTTGGTCTGGGCGGCATTGGCTTGTCGGCGGTCATCGGCGCGGCCAAGGCCAAGGCCGGGCGCATCATCGCCATCGACATCAACCCGGCCAAGTTTGAAATCGCCAAGCAACTGGGCGCCACCGAGTGCATCAACCCGAAAGACTACGACCGCCCGATCCAGGACGTGATTGTCGACTTGACCGACGGCGGCGTCGACTTCTCCTTCGAGTGCATCGGCAATGTGCAACTGATGCGCGCCGCTCTCGAATGCTGCCACAAAGGCTGGGGTGAGTCGGTGATCATCGGTGTGGCCGGTGCGGGCCAGGAAATCGCCACGCGCCCGTTTCAACTGGTGACCGGTCGCGTCTGGCGTGGTTCGGCGTTCGGCGGCGTGCGTGGGCGCAGCGAGTTGCCAAGCTATGTGGAAATGGCCCAGACCGGCGAGATCCCGCTGGATACGTTCATCACCCACACCATGGGCCTGGAAGACATCAACAAAGCGTTTGATCTGATGCATGAAGGCAAGAGCATTCGTACCGTCATCCACTTCTGAGGTCGGCCATGAGTCTGGAAAACCTGTCCTGCCAGAAGAGCTTCGGCGGCTGGCATAAACGCTACAAGCATCATTCGGCTGTGCTCGATTGCGACATGACCTTTGCCGTCTACCTGCCACCGCAGGCGGAGCAGGGCGGCAAGCTGCCGGTGCTGTACTGGCTGTCCGGCCTGACCTGCACCGACGAGAACTTCATGCAAAAGGCCGGCGCCCAGCGCATGGCGGCCGAGCTGGGTTTGATCATCGTCGCGCCCGACACCAGCCCGCGTGGGCCGGGCGTGCCGGATGATCCGGAGAATGCCTGGGATTTCGGCCTGGGCGCCGGTTTCTACCTGAATGCCACCCAGCAGCCCTGGGCCCGGCATTATCGGATGCATGACTACGTGGTGCAGGAATTGCCGGCATTGGTCGAGGCGCATTTCCCGGCTTCGGACAAGCGCAGCATCAGCGGTCACTCCATGGGCGGACACGGTGCGCTGGTGTGCGCACTGCGCAACCCCGGTCGTTACCAATCGGTGTCGGCGTTTTCGCCGATCAACAACCCGATGGATTGCCCCTGGGGGCAAAAAGCCTTCTCCCGTTACCTGGGCGAAGAGCGCGCCAAGTGGCGCGAGTGGGATGCCTGCGTGCTGATCAGCGAAGCGTCGGAAAAGCTGCCGCTATTGGTAGACCAGGGCGACCGCGACGACTTCCTCGCCGATCAGCTCAAGCCCGAAGCCTTGCAGCAGGCGGCCAGAGCGGCCAACCATCCACTGGAACTGCGTCTGCAACCGGGTTACGACCACAGCTACTTCTTTATCGCCAGTTTCATCGAAGATCACTTGCGCCATCACGGACGCGCTTTGCTCGGTTAATCTGCGGCAAAAGTAGGTAGAATCACGCCCTGAATTAAATCGGGGCGTTTTTTTATGCGTATTGGCCACGGCTACGATGTGCACCGTTTCGCTGAAGGCGAGTTCATCACCCTGGGCGGCGTGCAAATTGCACATCACCACGGGTTGCTG
The DNA here is from genome assembly GCF_000336465.1 of Pseudomonas poae RE*1-1-14. NCBI lineage: Bacteria > Pseudomonadati > Pseudomonadota > Gammaproteobacteria > Pseudomonadales > Pseudomonadaceae > Pseudomonas > Pseudomonas poae. The sequence goes on from NC_020209.1 coordinate 717,593, forward strand.
GCCCATTCCGACGGCGATGTGCTGTTGCATGCCCTGAGCGATGCTTTGCTCGGCGCGGCGGCACTGGGCGATATCGGCAAGCACTTTCCGGACACCGACCCGACCTTCAAGGGCGCGGACAGTCGTGTGTTGCTGCGCCATGTGGTGGGACTTATCCACGCCAGAGGCTGGAAGGTCGGCAATGTCGACAACACCATCGTGGCCCAGGCACCGAAAATGGCACCCCACATCGAATCGATGCGCGCGCTGATCGCCGCCGACCTGCACATAGAACTGGATCAAGTGAACGTGAAAGCCACCACCACCGAAAAGCTCGGGTTTACCGGTCGTGAAGAGGGCATTGCGGTGCACTCTGTCGCCTTGTTGCTGCGCGCATGAATGAACTGCAATTGTTGGGCCCGCGTGCTTATGGTGAGGCGCTGGGCAGCGCGGTCCTGAAGGCCACTGCCGAAGACTTCCAGGTCGATGAGGTGCTGGATATTCCGCTGAGCGGCGACGGCGAACACCTGTGGTTGTGGGTGGAAAAACGCGGCCTGAATACCGAAGAGGCGGCGCGGCGCATCGCCAAGGCGGCGGGTGTGCCGCTGCGCACTGTCAGCTACGCCGGGCTCAAGGACCGCCAGGCGCTTACCCGCCAATGGTTCAGCGTGCAGCTGCCCGGCAAGGCCGACCCGGACATGAGCGGTGCGCAAAATGAAACCCTCAAGATCCTGGAAATGAAACGCCACAAGCGCAAATTGCAGCGCGGTGCCCATTCGGCCAACGGTTTTACCCTGCGCCTGACGCAACTGGCCGGTGACACCGCCGCCATCGACGCGCGGCTGCAACTGATTTCCCGGCACGGTATTCCCAATTATTTCGGCACCCAGCGCTTTGGCCACAACGGCGGCAACGTCGTGGATGCTCGTGAATGGGCTGCGCGCAAGGCCCTTCCTGAGCAACGCGCTGTGCGCTCGCGGTTGCTCTCCACTGCCCGCAGTTTTCTCTTCAACAAAGTGCTGGCCGCCCGCGTGGCGGACGGTTCCTGGCAGCGTGCGCAGGTTGGCGACTTGCTCGCGTTTACCGACAGTCGCAGTTTTTTTCCGGCGGGGGAGGCTGAATGCAGCGACCCGCGCCTGGCCATCCTGGACCTGCACCCCACCGGCCCGCAGTGGGGCGAGGGTGACTCTCCGGCGAAAGGTCTTACTTATGAGCTGGAACAATCTGTCGCCGCCGGCGAAGCTGACCTGCGTGATTGGCTGGTGAATGCCGGAATGAGCCAGGAACGTCGCATTCTGCGGCTGCCCATTGGCGGGTTGACGTGGCATTATCCCCGGCCTGACATTCTGCAATTGGAATTCGTCCTGCCGGCCGGATGCTTCGCCACTGTCTTGGTGCGCGAGCTTGTTGATCTGGTGCCGGTGGGGCAGACGGACAGCCCATGCGTATTCTGATATCAAACGATGACGGTGCCACCGCACCCGGCCTCGCCGCGCTTCATGCTGCGCTGGCGGATTACGCCGAGTGCGTGGTGGTTGCCCCCGACCAGGACAAAAGTGGTGCCAGCTGTTCGCTGACACTTGACCGTCCGCTGCACCCGCACGTCCTCGCCAATGGCTTTATCAGCGTGAACGGTACGCCCACCGATTGCGTGCACCTGGCGATCAACAGCCTGCTGCAGCAGCAGCCGGACCTGATCGTGTCGGGCATCAACCTGGGCGCCAACCTGGGTGACGATGTGCTGTATTCCGGCACCGTCGGCGCGGCGCTCGAGGGGCGTTTCCTCGGGCGAACCTCATTTGCGTTCTCCCTGGCGTCGCGCCAACTGGACAACCTGCCCACGGCCGCCCATTTCGCGCGCAAGCTGGTCGAGGCGCACGCTTGCCTCGACCTGCCGCCGCGCACGGTGCTCAATGTCAATATTCCCAACTTGCCCCTCGACCATATCCGCGGTATCCGACTCACGCGACTGGGCCATCGAGCCCGCGCCGCAGCGCCGCTGAAGGTGGTCGATCCGCGTGGCAAGGAAGGTTACTGGATTGCCGCAGCCGGCGATGCCGAAGACGGTGGCGAAGGCACGGACTTTCATGCGGTGATGCAAGGTTATGTTTCGATTACCCCGTTGCAATTTGATCGCACCTTCAGTGATGCCTTCAGTCGTCTCGATGGCTGGCTGGAGGGGTTGCGCTGATGGCTCGTGAACAGGACGACCTGCTGCGTCGCGGCATCGGGATGACCTCCCAGCGCACCCGCGAGCGTTTGATCCAGCGCCTGTATGAAGAAGGCCTGTCCAACGCCCAGGTGCTGGAAGTGATTCGACGCACACCTCGTCATTTGTTTGTCGATGAGGCCCTGGCACACCGCGCGTACGAAGACACCGCGTTGCCGATCGGCCATAACCAGACCATTTCCCAGCCTTACATGGTTGCGCGCATGAGCGAGCTGTTGCTGGCGGCGGGCCCGCTGGACAAGGTGCTGGAGATCGGCACTGGTTCGGGCTACCAGACTGCCGTGCTGTCGCAGCTGGTGGAGCGAGTGTTCTCGGTGGAGCGCATCAAGGTGTTGCAGGACCGTGCCAAGGAGCGTCTGGTTGAGTTGAATCTGCGCAACGTGGTGTTTCGCTGGGGCGACGGCTGGGAAGGCTGGCCTGCGTTGGCGCCTTACAACGGCATTATCGTTACGGCCGTAGCCACGGATATTCCGCAGGCATTGCTTGATCAACTGGCCCCCGGTGGCCGTCTGGTGATCCCGGTGGGGGCCGGTGAAGTACAGCAATTGATGCTGATTATCCGTGAGGACGACGGCTTTTCCCGGCACGTGCTTGGGGCGGTGCGCTTTGTGCCGCTGCTCAATGGCCCGCTGGCCTGATCATTTATTGACGGTCAGTGAATTCCATTGCATGGGATGTGTCTTACGGCGGGGTCCATCGAATCACGATGATCAGGCGTTGGCGGTAAAACACCAATGCCCAGTTATACTTGCGGCATCTTTCAAGCCTGATACAGGCATTCATGTTCAGCCACCATCAAAGGGAGCGGCGGGTGAGTCTCACAGGTCTTGCGCAGCGTATGAGTAAAACTAGCTTTCAGCGACTGGTGCTTGGCCTTGTCTTGAGTTCGTTACTGGCAGCCTGCTCCAGCACGCCAAGCGGCGGCGCACGTGTCGTTGATCGTACCAAGGCGGTGCCGCAGAAACCTACGGTTACCACCGGGCAATATGTGGTGCGAAAGGGCGATACGATGTTCTCCATCGCCTTCCGTTATGGCTGGGATTACAAGGCACTCGCAGCTCGTAACAATATTCCCGTGCCCTATACCATTCATCCGGGACAGACGATTCGCTTCGATGGCCGCAGCGGTTCCGCGCCCGTGTCCGTGGTGACAAGCAGTGGTTCTTCGGCGTCCTCCTCCAGCAGGACCACCGTTACCACCCGACCTGCCGGCACTGCGGCACCGACTGTCGCAAACAGGCCTGCACCCGCGCCACTGCCCCCGGCGGGCCCCGCTCCGAAGGGCTGGGGATGGCCCTCAAACGGGGTGTTAATTGGAAAATTCTCTTCAAACGGTAGTTTGAATAAAGGCATTGATATCGCCGGGGATTTGGGACAGCCTGTTTTAGCTGCGTCTGATGGGACAGTGGTTTACGCCGGGAGTGGTTTGCGGGGCTACGGCGAGCTGGTCATCATCAAGCACAGTGACACCTACGTCAGTGCTTACGGTCACAACCGCAGGCTGTTGGTTCGGGAGGGGCAGCAGGTCAAGGTGGGACAGACGATTGCTGAAATGGGGTCAACGGGGACAGACCGGGTGAAACTGCATTTTGAGATTCGCCGTCAAGGGAAGCCCGTCGATCCGCTGCAATTCCTACCCCGTCGTTGATGTGTTACCAGCCTGTTCCCTCGCGTAGAAGGAACAGGCTCCAGCGTTGCCAAGGATAAAGGCGCCGCTTGAGCTTGAGGTCGAACTCACCAAAGGACTATAACAATGGCTCTCAGTAAAGAAGCGCCGGAGTTTGACATCGACGATGAGGTTCTCCTGATGGAGACCGATATCGCTATGGAATCGATGTCGAATGAGGGACCTGCAACACCTTCAGTTCGTACCAAATCCAAGAACTCCTCCGCATTAAAGCAACACAAGTACATTGACTACACGCGGGCGCTCGATGCGACGCAGCTGTACCTCAATGAAATCGGCTTTTCCCCTCTGTTGACCCCCGAAGAAGAAGTTCACTTTGCGCGCTTGTCGCAAAAAGGTGATCCGGCCGGGCGCAAGCGCATGATTGAAAGCAACCTGCGACTGGTGGTGAAAATCGCCCGACGTTATGTCAATCGTGGGCTGTCGTTGTTGGATCTGATCGAGGAGGGCAACCTCGGCCTGATTCGCGCGGTGGAGAAGTTCGACCCCGAGCGGGGCTTTCGTTTTTCCACCTATGCCACCTGGTGGATTCGCCAGACCATCGAACGGGCGATCATGAATCAGACCCGTACAATCCGTTTGCCGATCCATGTGGTCAAGGAACTCAACGTCTACCTGCGGGCGGCGCGTGAGCTGACGCAAAAACTCGATCATGAACCTTCGCCTGAAGAAATCGCCAATCTGCTCGAGAAGCCGGTGGCGGAGGTCAAGCGCATGCTGGGCCTCAATGAGCGGGTGTCTTCGGTCGATGTCTCGCTGGGTCCGGATTCGGATAAAACCCTGCTGGATACCCTGACCGATGACCGTCCGACAGATCCCTGCGAGCTGTTGCAGGACGATGATCTTTCGCAAAGCATCGATCAGTGGCTGTCCGAGCTTACGGACAAGCAGCGTGAGGTGGTGATTCGCCGCTTTGGTCTGCGTGGCCATGAGAGCAGCACCCTGGAAGACGTGGGCCTGGAGATTGGCCTGACGCGCGAGCGGGTGCGGCAGATCCAGGTGGAGGGCCTCAAGCGCTTGCGTGAGATCCTGGAGAAGAACGGCTTGTCGAGTGAGTCGTTGTTCCAGTAGTAACGCAATACAAGATGTGGGAGGGGGCTTGCTCCCGATTGCAGTGAGTCAGTCACCGGATGTACCGACTGTGCCACCGCTATCGGGAGTGAGCTTCCTCCCACATTTTTTTGTGCGCGGTATTCATGAGGTAAAGGTCAAATTGCGGGCATAAAAAAACCCCGCTTTTAAGGGCGGGGTTTTTTCGACTGAGTCAGTACAAGTTAGATAACTTGAACTTCTTCAGCTTGCATGCCTTTCTGACCGCGGGTAGCGATGAAAGAAACCTGTTGGCCTTCTTTCAGGCTTTTGAAGCCGTCGGATTGGATAGCTTTGAAGTGAACGAACAGGTCGTCACCGGATTGTGGAGTGATGAAGCCGAAGCCTTTTTCATCGTTGAACCACTTAACGGTACCAGTTTGGCGATTAGACATGGTGTAACTCCTTGAACAAAGTTAACTGCGACTCAGGAAAAGCCCTGGCCGAGACTGAGTGCAAAGAGCAGGAAAAATTCTTGGAGATGGTTGGATCGAAATTCAACATATCGTGTAGAGATTCTCAGTGACACAAGCAACACAGTGACGCCACCTTAACCGTTTTTCCGGAACGTGCCAATGGTATTTCCACAGGTTTCTATAAATTCGTGACTGGCGGCGCTATTTTCAGCGCCCTCGCACGGTGGCCCGGCCCCAGCCCCACTGGCTGTGGCTTGCAGCGACGCGCACATCCGCGAAGAAATGCCCCGCGCCCTTTGAACCCCGTCGTCGGCCCCGGTAAGATGCCCCACAGCATTTTTTCTACCTCGCTATTCAGGACACCCGCCATGAGCATCAAATCGGACAAGTGGATTCGCCGCATGGCGCAAGAACACGGCATGATCGAACCCTTCGTCGAGCGCCAGATCCGTGGCGAAGGCAATGACCGCGTGATCTCGTACGGTGTTTCCAGCTACGGCTACGACGTGCGTTGCGCCGATGAATTCAAGGTGTTCACCAACATCAATTCAGCCACTGTCGATCCAAAGAACTTCGACGAAAAGAGCTTCGTCGATATCAAGAGCGACGTGTGCATCATTCCGCCCAACTCTTTCGCCCTGGCACGCACCGTGGAGTTCTTCCGTATCCCCCGCGACGTATTGACCATCTGCCTGGGCAAAAGCACCTACGCGCGTTGCGGCATTATCGTCAACGTGACGCCGCTGGAGCCGGAATGGGAAGGGCACGTGACCCTGGAGTTCTCCAACACCACCACGCTGCCGGCGAAAATCTACGCGAATGAGGGTGTCGCGCAGATGCTGTTCCTGCAGTCCGATGAGGCCTGTGAAGTGTCCTACAAGGACCGTGGCGGCAAGTATCAGGGCCAGCGTGGTGTCACTCTCCCACGCGCTTGATCGAAAGGTCTTACACGTTAAGGGAATTAGTCTGTAAGAAACGACTCTATTGGGTGTACTGCCTCGGTGCGTGTAAAGCGCGCCGAGCCACGCTTGAGGAGTACCTTATGAAGATTGACCCGCGAATCAGCGCTGAACTTGCCCGGCTCGAACCCAACCAGATTGGCGTTTTAGCCTGGTCCCTGATGGCCAACCCTGCTCACGCGGGTGGTATTCCCGGCCAACCTGAACCTGATTATCCTCAGCCGACCGAGCCAGGCGAGCCCGTCCTCCCGGATGAGCCACCGCCCGCACCTGTCGCCTGATAGATGCGCGGCCAGCCAGTGCTTTACTGAACGGGCCATACCTCATGATCGCCGATCACAAACAATCGGCGATCAACGTCATGATCGACTGCATAACCGCCAGTAAAAGCGCCGAACGCCGGTAGAAGGCTGACCTGTGTGCCCAGCAAAAAGCACGGCAGGCGCAGGCTCTGCCGGCCCTTGCCGCGCAATCGATACACCGGGTGCACATGCCCTGCCAGTACGTGGTGGCTGGGATGGACGTCCGGCTCGTGTTGCAGAGCGAAGGGGCCCATCAGCAGCGGTTCAGTGACCACCTCAATGCGTAGATCGACAGGTGGATCGCCCGCACGTTTATCGTGATTGCCGCGGATCAGCGTCATGGCCAGATCCGGTTTGCGATCACGCCAGGCCCTTAACGCGCCCAGTGTTCCACTGGCGTGGGAGCCTGGACCATGCAGGAAGTCACCCAGAAAGATCACCTGTTCGCAGGCAAACCCATCCAGCACGCGGTCCAGCCTCTGCAAATTGGCCGTGGTGGTCCCTTGGGGCACCGGCTGCCCCAGGCTGCGATAGGCTGACGCCTTGCCAAAATGCGCATCCGCAATCAGCAAGGTACGGCGGGCCGGCCAGTACACCGCCTTGTCCGCCAGCAACCATAATTCCTCACCCTCAAGCGTCACTGAGCAATACATCAACCTTTCCTGTTATCCGCGACTTTTTCCAGGTCCTTGACCATCCGCGCAATGCGCTCCGACAGTTTTTCCGAACTCATGCTCTCGCGCATCCGTTCCACCAGCAGCGGAAAGGCCAGCGGAGTAGGCCGCTCGATCACATGCAGGTCGCGTTTGAGTGACGACAAATGCAGCAACGTCTCTTCCAGCCGCCGAATGTCCAACTCATCACGCAGGACTTCTTCCCCGGCCTGGGTCAGCAGCAAGTTATGCGGATCGTATTGCTTGAATACCTCAAAAAACAAACCACTGGACGCCTGCACCTGACGGGTGCTTTTTGGCGCCCCCGGATACCCGGCAAACACCAGACCGGCGATACGCGCGATTTCGCGAAAGCGGCGTAGCGCCAGTTCTCCGGCGTTCAAGCTTGCAGCTACGTCCGCCAGCAGATTCTCCGGGCTGAGCAGCGCCTCGTTCAATAGGCGTGGCCAGTGCACTTGGGTGGCACTGAGCAGCTCCAGCCCGTAATCGTTCACGGCAATTGAAAACGTCACCGGCTGTTGCTGGCTGACCCGCCACGCCAACAGGCTCGCCAAACCCAGGTGCACCTGACGGCCGGCGAAGGGGTAAAGAAACAGATGCCAGCCCTCGCGCGACTTCAGGGCTTCGGCCAGCAGGTGATCGTGAGTGGGCAGGCCCGACCAACGCAATTGGGTCTGCAGCAACGGTTGCACCGCCTGCATCTCGGGGCCGTCAAAGCGCCCGTGTGCCGCGGCGTCAAAGCGTTCGACCACCGCCTTCGCCAGCTCGTTGGAAAGCGGCATGCGGCCGCCATTCCAGCGCGGCACGGCGGCCTTTTTTGCGCTGCTGCGGCGCACGTAGGCGGTCATGTTCTCCACGCGCACCAGTTCCAGCAAACGCCCGGCAAACAGAAACCCGTCGCCCGGCTTGAGTCGCGCTATAAAACCTTCCTCGACACTGCCCAGGTTCTTGCCGCCGCCGCCCTTGCTCCAGTATTTGAGATGGATACTCGCATCGCTGACGATAGTGCCCACGCTCATGCGATGACGCCGCGCCAGGCGCGCATCGGGCACGCGCCAGATGCCCTGTTCGTCCGGCTCCACGCGGCGGTAATCCGGGTAGGCGGTCAGTGACAGGCCGCCGTGGCGCACAAAGCCTAGCGCCCAGGCCCAGTCCTCCTGCGTGAGCTCGCGATACGCCCAGGCGCCACGGACTTCCGCGAGCAGGGCATCGGGCAGGAAGCCGCCGCCCAGGGCCATGCTCACCAAGTGTTGTACGAGCACATCCAGTGGCTTGTGGGGCGATTCCCGCGCTTCGATGCGCCGCGCGGCGATTGCATCTTGCGCCGCTGCGGCCTCGACCAGTTCCAGGCTATGGGTCGGCACCAGCGTCACCCGTGACGGCCGCCCCGGCGCATGGCCGGAGCGCCCGGCACGCTGCATGAGGCGCGCCACGCCTTTGGCCGAACCGATTTGCAGCACGCGCTCCACCGGTAAAAAATCCACGCCCAGGTCCAGGCTCGACGTACACACCACGGCCTTGAGCTGTCCGTCTTTCAAGGCGCGCTCCACCCAGTCACGCGTCTCTCGCGACAGCGAACCGTGGTGCAGGGCGATCAGGCCGGCCCAGTCCGGCCGGGCGTCCAGCAAGGCCTGGTACCAGATCTCCGATTGCGCGCGGGTATTGGTGAACACCAGACAACTGCTGCTCGAGTCCACTTCGGCCACCACTTGCGGCAGCATCTTCAAGCCAATATGCCCGGCCCATGGGAAGCGTTCGGTGACGGGTGGCAACAGGGTGTCGATGATCAACTGTTTGGCGGTCTGCCCCTGCACATTGATCCCATCGCCCTGTGGGACCAATACCTCCAGCGCGTGGGCCTGGTTGCCCAAAGTCGCGGAAATGCCCCATACGATCAAGTCAGGGTGCCAGCGCCGCAGGCGGGCCAGCGCCAGTTGCAACTGCACGCCGCGTTTGTTGCCGATCAGTTCATGCCACTCATCCACGATCACCATGCGCAGGTGCCCCAGACTTGTCTCGCTGTCGGCGCGGGCGAGCATCAGGGTCAGGCTTTCCGGAGTGGTGACCAGCGCGGTGGGCTGGCGGCGGGTCTGGCGGGCGCGTTCGCTGTTGCTGGTGTCGCCGGTGCGCAGGCCGACGCTCCAGGGAATCTGCAAGGCGGCCAGCGGTGCCTCGAGGGCGCGGGCCGTGTCAGCGGCGAGCGCACGCATGGGGGTGATCCACAGCACGCTCAGGGGTTGCGCCGGCGGCTTGCGTTTACCAGTGGCGGGCGGGCGGGTAATGGCCAGGCGGTTAAGCGCGGCAAACCACAACGCGTAGGTCTTGCCGGCACCGGTGCTGGCGTGCAACAGGCCGGACCGGCCCTGCTTGACCGCCGCCCATACGTCTTTCTGAAACGCGAAGGGCTTCCAACCCTTGGCGGCGAACCATTGCCTGGCGAAGTCGTGGGGTTTTGCCATGCGGCAGCTGACGTCCTGAAGGGTCTATTGCACAGACCCTTCGCGCGGCATAAAGGTTTACTTCAAGTTGCCACTCAAAAATTGCTGCAGGCGCTCGCTCTGTGGATTGCCCAGTACTGCGTCAGGCGCGCCTTCCTCTTCCACCCGGCCTTGATGCAGGAACAGCACCTGGCTCGACACCTTGCGCGCAAAACTCATCTCGTGGGTCACCATGATCATGGTGCGGCCTTCCTCGGCCAGGCCCTGGATCACCTTCAGCACTTCGCCCACCAGCTCGGGGTCGAGGGCCGAGGTGGGTTCGTCGAACAGCATCACTTCCGGCTCCATGGCCAGGGCGCGGGCGATGGCCACCCGCTGTTGCTGGCCGCCGGAGAGAAAGGCCGGGTATTGATCGGCCACCCGCGCCGGCAGGCCGACCTTGTCCAGGTAACGGCGGGCGCGCTCTTCGGCGTCCTTTTTGCTGCAACCCAGCACCCGGCGCGGGGCCATGGTGATGTTTTCCAGCACGCTCATGTGGCTCCACAGGTTGAAGTGCTGGAACACCATCGCCAGCCGCGTGCGCAGGCGCTGTAACTCGGCATCGTCGGCCACGCGCATGCCGTGACGGTCACTGACCATGCGGATCGCCTTGCCGTCCAGGGTCATGGCGCCGTCGTCGGGGGTTTCCAGAAAGTTGATGCAGCGCAAAAACGTGCTCTTGCCCGAGCCGCTGGCGCCGATCAGGCTGATCACGTCACCGGTATTGGCCTTGAGCGTGACGCCTTTGAGCACTTGATTGTCGCCATAGCTTTTATGCAGGCCTTCAACGGTCAGTTTGTACATGGGGCGTGCATCCTCAAGGCGAAAGTAGATAGCCGCTGCGGTAGGCCTCGGAGCCTGCGACATGGCCGATGACCATCCCGGCGGTGGCCATGCGGCGCAGCGAACGGGCGTAAAGCAGGCCAGCGTGCCGGCAGTGCACGGGCGTTACGCGGTCGGTAATGGGGTCGATGATCTCGGCGATCAGTTGCCCGGCGTGCAGGTATTCCCCCGGCAGGGTGCTGTACACCAGCAAGCCGCCCACGGGCGTGGCCACCGGTTCCACGCCCGCCAGCGGAGTCGCCGGGTAAGGTAGCTCGGGCAGCGGTGGCGCCTGGCCGGCAATCGCGCCGAAGTGCATCAGGTAGTCGATGATCGCCTGGCAGTCGAGGCTGGCCAGGCCATGGTTGACATCACCCTGGCCGCGCAGCTCGACGGTGACCGCAAAGCTGCCCATGGGCAGCGGGAAGCGCTCGCCGAAGCGTTGCTGCAATTGCCACCACACCAGGGTGAAACACTCGTCGAAGGACTGCCCGCCCGAGTCGGTGGCCAGCAGGTTGGCTTCGCTGCCTATATAGCGTGCCAGCGGCTCCACCTGCGGCCAGGCCTCGGGCGTGGTGTACAGGTGTGCCACGGCTTCGAAATCGCAATGCAGGTCCAGCACCATGTCGGCATCGCAGGCCAAACGTTGCAACACCAGGCGTTGGGACTGCAACTGAGTGTCAGCGGTTTGCTCGGCCAGGGCATTTAACAGCGCAGTGCGCACCCGCTCCACATTGCGCCGGGGATCGTCGTCCAGCAGCGCCTCGATCAGATCACCAACCTGCGCACTGAGGTCGACAAAATGGCGATTGAAGTTTTGTCCGCTTTCCAGTTCGTAGCGTCCCAGCGGGGTGTCCATCACCACCTGTTCCAGGCCGACCGGATTGGCGATGGGCACCAGCACGATTTCGCTGCGCAGGCGCCCGGCCGCCGCCAGCTCGGCCAGACGCCGTTTCAGATGCCAGGCCACCAGCATGCCCGGCAGCTCGTCGGCGTGCAGCGAGGACTGGATATAGATTTTGCCGCCGGCCTGTTCCGGGCCGAAGTGAAAACTGTGAATCTGCCGCGCCGTGCCGGGCATCGGCGCGATCAGATCGTGTACCTGATGACGCATGAACACTCCTTAGCGGCTCGGCCCGAGGAAGGCCAGCCAGCGACGCTCGGCCAATCGAAACAGACCGACCAGGGCGAAGGTCACCGTCAGATAGATCAGCGCAGCGATGCCGAACGATTGAAAGGTCATGTAGGTGGCCGAGTTGGCGTCCCGTGCGACTTTGAGAATGTCCGGCACTGTTGCGGTAAACGCCACGGTGGTCGAGTGCAGCATCAAAATCACTTCGTTGCTGTAGTAAGGCAGCGAACGGCGCAGGGCCGACGGCATGATCACATAGGCATACAACTTCCAGCCGCTGAGGCCGTAGGCCTTGGCGGCCTCGACTTCACCGTGGGCCATGCTGCGAATGGCCCCGGCGAAAATCTCGGTGGTGTATGCGCAGGTATTGAGCGCGAAGGCGAGGATGGTGCAGTTCATCGCATCGCGAAAGAATGCCCCCAGCAATGGCTGCTCGCGTACCGCCGCGATGCTGTAGATGCCGGTGTAGCAAATCAGTAACTGGATATACAGCGGCGTGCCACGAAACAGGTAGGTGTAGAACTGCACCGGCCAGCGCACGCGGCGTCTGGGTGATACCCGCGCGATGGACAACGGAATCGACACGATAAAACCGATGACCAGCGCTGCGCTCAGCAGCCACAGGGTCATGGCCAGTCCGGTGATGTGCTGGCCGTCGCTATAAAGGAAGGGGCGCCAGTATTCCTGCAGGAGCTCGATCATCGCACTGCCTCCCGTGAGCCTGCCGAGTAGCGCCGTTCAAGACGACGCAGGACGAAGTTGGACGCGCTGGTGATCAGCAGGTAGATCAACGCGGCGATGACCAGGAAATAGAACAGTTGATATGTGCTCTTGCCCGCATCCTGAGCGGCCTTGACCAGGTCGGCCAGGCCGATGATCGACACCAGCGCGGTGGCCTTGAGCATCACCATCCAGTTATTGCCGATGCCTGGCAGGGCAAAGCGCATCATCTGCGGGAAGGTCACGTAGCGAAAGCGTTGCCCGCGCTTGAGCCCGTAGGCGGTCGCGGCTTCCAGTTGGCCACGGGGCACGGCGAGGATTGCGCCGCGAAACGTCTCGGTGAAGTACGCACCGTAGATAAAGCCCAGGGTGATGACCCCGGCGCTGAATGGGTCGATCTCGATGTAGTCCCATTCCATGAAATCGGTAAGGCCGGTCAGCCAGATTTGCAGGCTGTAGAAAATCAGCAGCATTAGCACCAGGTCGGGCACGCCGCGAATCAGGGTGGTGTAGAGCTGGGCGGGAATGCGCAGCAGGCGCAGGCTGGACAATTTGGCGCTGGCACCGAGCAGGCCCAGCAGGACGCTGACGGCCAGGGACGCGACTGACAATTTGATGGTCATCCACGTACCTTGCAGCAACAGCGGGCCGAACCCTTTCAGGCTGAAGGCACTCAGCCCCAGGGTGTTCAGAAGATCTTCAAACATGAATTCAGGACCTATGGCGATAAAAAAGCGCCCACCGCAAAGCGATGGGCGCCAGCGTGTTATTTACCGCTGTACAGGTTCAGGTCGCCGAAGTGTTTCTTCTGGATGGTGGCGTAGGTGCCATCATCGTGTAACGCTTTGATACCTTTATCGAGCAGGGCCTTGAGGTCTTTGTTACCTTTTTTGATACCGATCGCGGTTTTCGACGGCAGCAACGGGTCGTCGATGGCTGCGCTGACTTCGTAACCGGCGCCGGCCGGCGACTTCAGAAAGCCCAGTTCGGCTTGCAGCATGTCCTGCACCGATGCGTCCAGACGACCGGAGGTCAGGTCGGCGTACACCTGGTCCTGGTTGGCGTAGGCCTTGGTGGTCACACCAGCCTTATCGAGTACGGCCTTCGCGTAGGCTTCCTGGATAGTGCCTTGCTCGTAGCCCACGGATTTGCCCTTGAGGGATTCCGGCGTAGAGAACCCTGCGCCCTTCTTGAACACCAGAGAAGTCGGGCCCGAGAACAGCTCATTGGAGAAGTCGATCGCCTTTTCGCGGGCTGCAGTCACGGTCATCGACGAAATCACGCCATCGAACTTGTTGGCGTTGAGGCCCGGGATCATGCCGTCGAAATCGCTTTCGACCCATTTGCACTTGACCTTCAGCTCCGCGCAGATCGCGTTGCCCAGGTCGATATCGAAGCCCACCAGGCTGCCGTCGGCCGCTTTGGATTCAAACGGCGCGTAGGAGGGATCCACACCAAAACGCAATTCCTTGTATTCCTTGGCCGTGGCTACACCGGCGGCCATGCACAGGGCCAGTGCAGAAAGGGTCAGCAATGCTTTTTTCATTAGGTAATCCCTGGAAACCAAGATAAGCGCTTGTGGCGCGTTTAGGACTGTTACTGAACGGTGTCAGACGGCTCTCAAGTAGCAATTTCTGCACCATAGTTCCGAATGAGCGTTTTAAAAGGCAGCGCGAGGACGTTGGACGTGTAGGCGATGCCCAAAAATGGGCATTGGAAATGGCGCGCACTGTTTCGGACCATTAGCGATGACCAAGTTGTGGGAGGGGCTTGCTCCCACAAGGATTTGTGTCAGGCCAGCAGGTCCTGCAGGGTAGCCAGGTTGTCGGCTTCATCCACCGCCTTGTCCTGGCGCCAGCGCAGCATGCGTGGAAATCTCACGGCAATCCCGCTCTTGTGCCGCTTGGATAGCGCGATCCCTTCAAACCCCAGCTCAAACACCATGCTCGGCGTCACGCTGCTGACAGGGCCGAATTTTTCCACGGTGGTCTTGCGCACGATGGCGTCGACCTTGCGCATTTCTTCGTCGGTCAATCCCGAATAAGCCTTGGCAAACGGCACCAGCGTGCGCTCGGTGCCGGGCGGGCCGTCCCACACGGCGAAGGTGTAGTCGCTGTACAGACTGGCACGGCGGCCATGGCCGCGTTGGGCGTAGATCAAAACCGCATCGACGCTGAACGGGTCGACCTTCCACTTCCACCACAGGCCCATATCCTTGGTGCGGCCAACGCCGTAAAGGCCGTTGCGATCCTTGAGCATCATGCCTTCCACGCCAAGGCTGCGCGAGGCTTCGCGCTGCTCGGCCAGCGCTTCCCAGGTGTCGGCCTGCAACAACGGCGAGGGCAGCAGCACGGGCTGGTCGCACGCGGTGATGACCTGTTCGAGCTGCGCGCGGCGTTCTGCCTGGACATGGTTGCGCCAGTCTTCGCCCTGATATTCCAGCAGGTCGTAGGCAAGTACCGCGACCGGCGCGTCCTCCAGGACTTTTTTGCTCAACGTTTTGCGGCCAATACGCTGTTGCAGCAGGGCAAAGGGTTGCACCGCGCCGTTCCACACCACAATCTCGCCGTCGATCACCGTGCCGTCCGGCAGGCCGCTCACCAGGCTGTGCAGCTCGGGGAAGCGCTCGGTCACCAGCTCTTCACCTCGCGACCAGATCCACAAACGGCCCTCGCGCTTGACCAGTTGTGCGCGGATACCGTCCCACTTCCATTCCACTTGCCAGTCAGTCGGCGCGCCGAGCAGGGTGTCGAACTGCTCGACCGGCTGCGACAGGCCATGGGCCAGAAAAAACGGATAGGGCTGCCCGCCACGTTGCGCGTGTTCGTCGGTTGATTCAGGTGCAATCAGCTTGAGGTAGCCTTCGGCCGTAGGGCGATTGGACAAATCTGTGTAGCCCACCAGCCGCTGTGCCACGCGCTTGCTGTCCAGATCGGCCATGGCGGCGAGGGCACGGGTGACCAGTAGCTTGGACACGCCGACGCGAAAGCTGCCGGTGATCAGCTTGATGCACACCATCAGGCTGGGTTGATCCAGCTGCGCCCACAGCGCGGGCAGGCGTTCGGCCAGATCCAGGGGCGACAGGCCGCGCAGGGGCAACAGTTTTTCTTCCAGCCAAACGGCCAGGCCATCCTCTGAGGTGTAGGTGGATTCGGGCAAGAGCAGGGAAATGGTCTCGGCGAGGTCACCGACCGACTGGTAGCTCTCTTCGAACAGCCAGGCTTCGATGCCTGACGCTTGCGTGGCCATGTCCCTTAAAAGGCGCGTCGGCACCAGTTGTCGTGGCCGGCCGCCGGACAGAAAGTACACCGCCCAGGCGGCATCCTCTGGCGGCGCCTGCAGGAAGTAGGCTTGCAATGCGGCCAGCTTGGCGTTGCTGGAAGTGGTGGCGTCGAGGTTGGCGTACAGCTCGGCGAAGGCCTTCATGCAGTGGCCTCTTCTTCGTCATCACCGTATTCGGTGGTGAAGCCCTGGGCATCCAGGCCTTTTTCCCGCAGGTGGCGCACCAATACACCGACAGACCCATGGGTGACCATCACCCGTTCGGCGCCGGTTTGCTCGATGGCCCACAGCAAGCCCGGCCAATCGGCGTGGTCGGACAGCACAAATCCTCGGTCCACTCCGCGCCGCCGCCGTGTGCCGCGCAGGCGCATCCAGCCGCTGGCGAAGGCGTCGCTGTAGTCGCCAAAGCGTTTGATCCAACTGCTGCCGCCAGCCGATGGCGGAGCGATGATCAATGCCTTGCGCAACAGCGGGTCGGTTTTTTTGAAGTCCCCCGCGTAGAGGGTTTCTGGAATGTAAATGCCGGCCTCGCGGTACACCCGGTTCAAGGGCTCGACGGCGCCATGGCTGAGGATCGGGCCGATGCTCGCGTCAATGCCGTGCAAGATGCGCTGGGCCTTGCCGAAGGAATAACAGAACAGCACGCTGGCCTTGCCGGCGGCGACGTTGGCCTGCCACCACTCATTGATGCCGGCAAAAATTTGCGCCTGGGGCTGCCAGCGGTAAATCGGCAGACCGAAGGTGGATTCGGTGATGAACGTGTGACAGCGCACCGGCTCGAACGGCGCGCAGGTGCCATCGGGCTCGACCTTGTAATCGCCGGATGCGACCCAGACTTCGCCCTGGTATTCGAGGCGCACCTGGGCCGAGCCGAGGACGTGCCCGGCCGGATGAAAACTCAAGGTGACGCCGTGGTGCACCAGCCGCTCGCCGTAGGCCAGGGTTTGCAGGTTTATGTCCTGGCCCAGGCGCGAACGCAGAATGCCTTCGCCGGGCGCCGCCGCCAGATAATGCTGGTTGCCGTTGCGGGCGTGGTCGCCATGGGCGTGGGTGATGACGGAGCGTTCCACTGGGCGCCAGGGATCGATGTAGAAATCTCCGGCGGGGCAATAGAGACCTTCGGGGCGGGCGATGACAAGGTCCATGGGGTGACCGGGGAGGTGGGCTTGTCTATTTTGAGGCGGGGGCGAGTGTGTAAGTTCTATCTGAATGCATGGGGCCCGAATGTGGGAGGGGGCTTGCTCCCGATGGCGGTGAATCAGTCATAAATGCAGTGACTGACACTTTGCTATCGGGAGCAAGCCCCCTCCCACATATTGATCCGGGTTCTTCAATAAGAACCCGATTTACTTGCCAGGCGTGAGGGTCAGCCGGTTTTTGCCATACGCCTTTTCGAAGTTCTGCGGCTGCATCGGGAAGCTCAGGTATTGCGCCTTGAGCGCCGGGTCGATGCCATTGGCATAGTCGGGACTGGCCGGGTTGCCGGACTGGCCGCTGCCGCCCTGGCCCATCATCGGTTCCACCTGACCGAAGTCGACAATCATTCGCAGTGCCGGCACCTGCGTGGTGTCGAAACTCTGCCCCCAACTGTACGGCGCCGGGTTCAGGGTGTTGTGGTCGCCACCGCTGGCAAGTGGGCCACGGATGACCTGCCCGCTGGCGCTCTTCCAGGTGGTGCTGTGCAGTTTGCCCCACTGCCAGGCCTTGTGATCGGCGCCCAACTGGCTGTCACCGGCGCTGATCGCGGCTGCGAGGCTGCGGGCAAGAATGGTGGGTTTGTCTTCTTTTTGCGCAGTACGCACATCGTCCCAGAACGGGCTGTCTTCGCGGCCCAGCAGGTGGTCGGCGTTGGCCGAGTAGGAGAGGTTGGCATTGCTGACAAAGGCTTTCCAACTGGCGCTGGTTTCCGGACCCAGTTCGTCGAGGAAGATCTGCCGCGTGCTTTCCTGCAGGAACAGCTCGTAGATCGCCGCGTCGGCGGAGGATGGCGCGAGGCGGCCATCGAACGCCATCAGGCGCCCCAGGGCTTCACGCGCCTTGGCCTGTTCGGCCGCAGGCAGCGCAGCAATCGCCTGTTTCAAGGGCTGGGCCATGCCTGGCGCCTGGAACATGGTTTTCAGCTTGGCGGCAAATGTGGTGGTCTGGTCGTACTGCATGGCGATCATGCTGCGGCTGTCATGCTTGCCGGCGCTGGCCAGTTGCGCCAGGCGCTCGCTGCGCTCCGGCGCGTCCCAGGCGTTGGACAGTTGCATGCCATAACCACGTGGCGCGGTGCGCTGGTTGGCGGTGCCGATCCAGCCTTGGGCCGGGTCCTGATCATAAGGGTGCAGCATCGCGTCGGCATAGCCGTCCCAGTCAAAGCGCGTGTCCCAGCCCGGCGAGGGCAGCAGGCCTTCGCCTTCGCGGCGGTTGGGGAAGCGGCCGGTGACCTGCCAGCCAATGCTGCCGGTGTCGGCGAACACCATGTTCAGCGCAATTGCACGGATTTCGCGGGTGGCGTCCGAGGCCTTGCCGGCGCTTTGCGCACGGGACAGGTCGAAGAACGCATCCAGGCTCTTGTCGTCCTTGAGGTCGGCGGTTTGCAGGGCCAGGCCAAAACCACTGGTGAGGGCCTGGCTGCTGTTGAGCAGGGCACCGTGGCGGGTTTCGTACACCACTTCGCGAATCGAGCCACGCCCCTTGACGAAGAACGTTTCGTTACGCACGCCGGCCGGTAGCCACTTGCCGTTATTCTCGTAGTACAACGCATTGCCCTGGCGTTTGACCTTTTCCAGGAACAGGTCCTGGGTGTCGCCCTTGACCGTGCTCATGCTCCACGCCACCTTGCCGTTGAAACCGGACAACAAGGTCGGCAGGCCGGCTATCGAGGCACCCGCGGCCTGGTATTTCGGCGCGCGGATCTGCACGTAGCTCCACGGCGACGGCGCTTGCGGCCGGGCGGCAAGGTCGTTGGCCAGCAGGCTCTTGCCGCTGCGGCTGCGTTGCGGGCCAATCGCCCAGTTGCTCGAGGTGGTCACCGCCAACGCATTGAGCGTGCTCAACTGCTGGCTGACCGTATCCAGCCCGGCGAGACCGGTGATCTGGCCAAGGTTCACGCCTTTGAGCTTCTCTGCCTCGGCCAGCGGGATGGGTTCGTCCGGCGCGCTGGGAGTGAGCCAGGCAAGTTTGTCGACGCCGACTTTTTGCGCCAGTACCAGCGAAGACAGCTCTTGCTGCAGGTTGGCCGACTCACTGAAGTTGAGCAGGCAGAACAACAGCGCCGAATCTTCCGGCTTCCAGTATTCGGGCTTGTAGCCGGTCTGGGCGAGGTCCGGCGGCAGTTTGTCGCGGTAGCGGAACAGGTAGGCATTGACCCCGCGCGCGTACACTTCGAAGAAGCGCTTGAGGCGCGGGCTCGATGCGTTATACAGCTCGCCGGCGCTTTTTTTCAGGTTGACGGCGCGCATCAAGCGGTCGACATCCAGCACGTCAGGGCCGGACATTTCCGCCAGACGGCCCTGGGCCAGCAGGCGCAGCGTGACCATCTGGGTGATGCGGTCGCTGGCGTGCACGTAGCCCAGGCTGAACAGGGCGTCGTGGAAGGTATTGCTCTCGATCAGCGGCATGCCCTGGGCATTGCGGCGTATCGACACATTCTGGGCCAGGCCTTTGAGGGGCTGCACGCCGGCAACGGGCGGCAGGGTGTCCTGAGTGTTCTGGAGCTGGCAACCGGCCAGGCTTAACGCACTGGCCACTGCCGCGGCAACGCCGAACCGGGGAAGAAAACGTGAGAGGGCTGGCGAGGCCATGGCAAAGCTCCTGCGGGGGTAGTTTTAGGTAAAACATCGCACATCAATGTGGGAGGGGGCTTGCTCCCGAGGGCTGAGTGCCAGTCGCTGCATCTGTTGACTGGTCCACCGCCCTCGGGAGCAAGCCCCCTCCCAGCTTTACATCGTCAGGGTGGCTTAGACCCCGTGGCACTTCTTGAATTTTTTCTCGCTGCCGCAAGGGCAGGGATCGTTGCGGCCAACGTCCTTCAATGCATTGCGTACCGGCTCCTGATGAGCGTGGCCGCAGTTGGGGCCGTGGACATGACCGTGGTCGTGATCATGGTGCTCGTGATCGTGGTTGCAGTCAGGACCATGGACATGGGGTTGCTGAGTCATCGATGTCGCTCCGGAATAAAATCGTCGGGGATTATCTCGCCATTGTGGGCCACCTGCACGTCATTACCGATGAACAAGCCGGTTTTCAGCTCGCCCTCCAGGCGATAGGGCACGGGCCGGTCGGGGTTTTTCAGCATATGCACCACCTCGCGGATCTGCGGCCAGAGATTGGTGCGCACCGACACCCGGAACACCGCATGGCCGCGCGGCGCCACGGTGAGCCATTCATTGGACTCGCCTTCGGTCAACACGAAGTCGCCCAGGCTGACCTTGTAGATCAGGCCGCGCACGGTCAGGTCGGCGTCGTCGCGATTGTCGACGCGGAAATACAGCCTGAATTTCTGTTCGAGCAACTTGGCGCGTACCACTTCGACCTTGACCAGCGACACATGGGGCGGCGGCGAATCATCCTCGAACCAGGAGGCGCAGCCGGTAAGACCCAGGGTCAACGCCAGCATCAAGCTGAATATCCGAAGCATGGCGTAATCCCTTTGCAGGTGGTGTCAGCGGAAGCCCGCGCAACATTTCTTGAATTTTTGCCCGCTGCCGCACAGGCACGGATCATTGCGCCCGACCTTCACCTCAACGGTAGGGTCGATGAAGTACCAGCGCCCCTCATTCTGTACGAAAGAGGACTGTTCGCGGTGACTATGTTCACCCGTGTTGTCATGCCAGCGAGCGGTGAAGGTCACAAAGGCATGTTCCGGCTGGCCACCGAACACTTCCGAACTCTCCACCTCAAGCCCGAGCCAGGTGCTCTGTGCGCTCCAGGCAGCGATGGCGGCGCGGTCGAGGCCGGGTTGCTGGGCCGGCAACGTGGTCGCCACCAGGTAATCCACCAGGCCCAGCACATAGGCGCTGTAACGCGAGCGCATCAGCGCGCTGGCGCAGGGAGCCGGGTGGCCGTTGTGATAATGGCCGCAGCAGGCATCCAGCAGGTTGCCACTGCCGCAGGGGCAAATGGGTGTGCTCATGGGTTACCACCAATACTTTCCGAAGTTTTCCGGATTGGCCCAGAAACGGGCGTTGAGCCAGTCCGGCACCTGTTTATAGTCAAGCAGATCGTAGGTGAACAGCGTCAGCACCTGCTCGTCGCGCTGGAAACGCTCGCCGGCCTGCAGGGCCAGGGAGAAGAAGTCGGTGTCTTTCCAGCCGCAGGCATCGAGGTCTGCCAGCACCGCGATGCGACTGGCGTTGAGGTTGCGAATACCGCCAAGCAGCGTCAGGCCCTGTGGCTTTGAAAGGTGTTCCAGGCAATCGACCGCCAGCGCCAGGTCAAACCGCTGCGCCGCCAGGTGCGCAGGCAACGGACCGGGTTCGGCGACGGCGATAAACGTGTCGGGGTGTGCCTGTTTGAATGCCTCCAGCGCCGGAAAGCGGCTGGCGCCCAACAGCAGCAGGCGTTTGGGCCGATGCAGGTCGAGCAGGGCAGCCAAGGCTTGCTGGGGGGTAGGGGCAGAAATACCGGCGGTCATCGCAAATCCTCACATCAGAGCCGTAGAGACTAGCGCGGCTGCGCCTGCGGGCCTAGAGCAAGCGCGACAGAAAAAGCCCTGAACCTGCGCTGCTGAAGTTTTTTGATACGTCACTGGCAAATCGCCTGCAGAAGTCGTTAATGTGACCCGGATAACAGTTTGAAAAGAGTCAGGAGCCCCATGATGCGTAAGGTTTTTCTGTTGGCCCTGTTGGTCAGCCCCATTGCCCTGGCCCAGAGCGTCAGTGTCGAAACCCACTCATTGATGCGCCTGCCCAGCAGCACCAGCGTGTTGCAACTCGAGCGCCTGGATGTGGCGGATTACGGTACCTTGCTGATTCCGGCAACCATCAGCCAAGTGACGGTGGATGAACTGCACCTGGGCCGCGAAGCACGTATCGCCATTGTGCCGGGCAACACCGCGCTGCAATTGCAGGTGCGCCAGGCTCAACTGGAACACGGCAGCCAGATCACCTCGCGCGGCGCCCCGGGCACCCATGAAAAACCGGCCAGGGCAGGGCGCGATCTCACGTTGCGGATCCATTCGCTGACGGCTGAAGCATTGTCGCTGGACGCCCGTGGCGGCGCCGGTGCCCAGGGGTATGCCGGGCTCGATGGCGCCAACGGTGAAGACCCGGGGTGTACCTGGGGTTCGGCCGGTCGCGGTTTCAACGGCGATAACGGCGGCGACGGTTTGCCGGGGGCTGCAGGAGCGACGGTGCGGGTTGAACTGCCACAGGACTTTCCCGCTGAAAACATCAAGGTCTGGGTCGATGGCGGGCCTGGAGGTTTGGCCGGTACTGCAGGCAAACCTGGCAAGGGCGGACAATCGAAGGGGTGCGTGGTGTACCGCGCCGATGGCGGCGATAAGGGCCGTCCAGGTCTGGAAGGGCAGCCAGGGGCGGCCGGGCCTGCGGGGTCTGTGACCATCCAGCGGCTTTGAGTTGCCTGGCTTGACGCTATAGGGGGCTTGCTCCCTATAGCGGATTAAAGGCCGCTTCAGAACATCGGCCGAGCCGAAGCAACTGCAACCACCCCCAACCCCACAATCAAATTGATCCCCACCAACCGGCGAATCTGCCCCAGCGCAGCAGCGCCCGCCGGCCAGTCTTCGGCCGCTACCGCCGTGCGCAATTGCGGGAACTTCAACGCCTGGATGCGGATAAACAACGCCGTCATCACCAGATACAAGCCCATCATGACCTGCACATAACGCGGCGCCGTTTCAAAGCCGCTGAAGCGCAGTTGCAGCAGCCCCACACCGCTGATCGGCAAAATCAGCACCGCCACCCATACCCACACGAAAAAACGTTGAAACACATTTGCCCACAACCTGAGCCGGGCAGGGCCCTCAAGTGCCGCCACAGCAGCGGGGCGCAGGATCATCCAGGCGAAAAACATGCCGCCGACCCATACCAGGACGGCCAGTATATGCAGGGTGTAAGCGAGGCTGAAGACGGTCATTGTGGTACTCCGTTCTGCGCGGGATTAATTAGCGGGGTATGATAGCGGCCGATCCGAACCACTGAAAATTTATCCAGCGTTTTTTGCGCCCGACTATCCATGATCAGCACTGAACTCAAAACCACGATCCAGGGCGCCTACTCGCGTTTTCTCGAAGCCAAGCGCTTGAAACCGCGCTATGGCCAGCGCCTGATGATCGCCGAAGTGGCGAAAGTCCTTGGGGATATCGACACCGACGACGAAGGGCGCCGCGAGGGCGACCCTGCGGTCGTGGCCGTTGAAGCCGGCACCGGTACCGGCAAGACCGTAGCCTACAGCCTGGCTGCGATTCCCACGGCCAAGGCCGCCGGCAAGCGCCTGGTGATCGCCACCGCCACCGTCGCCCTGCAGGAGCAGATCGTCTACAAGGATCTGCCGGACCTGATGCGCAACAGCGGCCTGAATTTCACCTTCGCCCTGGCCAAGGGGCGAGGCCGCTACATGTGCCTGTCCAAGCTCGACGTGCTGCTGCAGGAAGGCCATGCGCAAACCGCCACCGCCTCGTTGTTCGAAGAAGAAGGCTTCAAGATCGAAGTTGATGAAGTCAGTCAGAAACTGTTCACCAGCATGATCGAGAAACTGGCCGGCAATAAATGGGACGGCGACCGCGACAGCTGGCCCACTGCTCTGGAAGATGCCGACTGGGCACGCCTGACCACCGACCACAGCCAGTGCACCAACCGTCATTGTCCCAACTTCGGTCAGTGCGCCTTCTACAAGGCGCGTGAAGGCATGGGCAAGGTCGACGTGATCGTCACCAACCACGACATGGTGCTGGCCGACCTGGCCCTGGGGGGCGGCGCCGTGCTGCCGGACCCGCGCGACACCCTCTACGTATTCGACGAAGGCCACCACCTGCCGGACAAGGCCATCGGCCACTTCGCCCATTACACACGCCTGCGGTCCACCGCCGACTGGCTGGAAACCACCGCCAAGAACCTCACCAAGTTGCTCGCCCAGCACCCGCTGCCGGGCGACCTGGGCAAGCTGATCGAACAGGTGCCGGAGCTGGCGCGCGAGATCAAGACTCAGCAGCAGTTCATGTTCAGCGCCTGTGAGCAGGTGGCCGATTTCAAGCCTGGCGAAGACGTGGAAGGCCGTGAGCGTCCGCGCCACCGTTTTGTGGGTGGGCTGATTCCCGAGCACATGCGCGAAATGGGGATTGAACTGAAGAAAGGCTTTTCGCGCCTGACCGACCTGTTCACGCGCCTGACCGATCTGCTCAAGGAAGGCATGGACGGCGAGGTCAATATCGGCATCGCGAGTAATCAGGCCGAGGAATGGTATCCGCTGTTCGGCAGTCTGTTGTCCCGCTCCCAGGGCAATTGGGAGCTGTGGACCGCCTTTACCGTTGAAGACCCGGAAGACAACCCGCCGATGGCCCGTTGGCTGACCCTGTCGGAAAGCGGCGCGCTGTTTGATATCGAGGTCAATGCCAGTCCGATCCTCGCCGCCGAAATGCTGCGCCGCAACCTGTGGAACGTGGCGTACGGCTGCCTGGTTACCTCGGCCACGCTGACGGCCCTGGGCACTTTCGAGCGTTTTCGCATGCGTGCGGGCCTGCCGAAAAAGGCGGTCACCGCCGTGGTGCCAAGCCCCTTCCATCATGCCGACGCCGGTGTGCTGCGCGTGCCGGACCTCAAGGCCGATCCACGCGATGCGCCGGCCCATACCGCCGCGATCATCCGTGACCTGCCAGGCCTGGTTGAAGGGTCGCGCGGTACCCTGGTGTTGTTCTCCTCGCGCAAACAGATGCAGGACGTGTTCGACGGTCTGGACCGTGACTGGCGCAAGCAAGTGTTCATTCAGGGCAACCTGTCCAAGCAGGAAACCCTGAACAAGCACAAGGCGCGGGTCGATGGCGGTGATTCCAGCGTACTGTTCGGCCTGGCCAGTTTTGCCGAGGGTGTGGACTTGCCGGGTGCCTACTGCGAACACGTGGTGATCGCCAAGATCCCGTTTTCGGTGCCGGACGACCCGGTCGAGGCGGCGCTGGCCGAGTGGATCGAAGCGCGCGGCGGCAACCCGTTCATGGAAATCTCGGTGCCGGATGCTTCGCTCAAGCTCGTGCAGGCCTGTGGTCGCCTGCTGCGTACCGAGGAAGACCGGGGCACTATCACGCTGCTTGATCGGCGCCTGGTCACCCAGCGCTATGGCAAGGCAATCCTTAATGCCCTGCCGCCGTTCAGGCGTGAAATTTCCTAAGACACAGTGGGCGAATTCGCCCACTTCGTGGTCACTGTTATCGACGTATTTCATCAGGCCATTCACCGGCCGTCTGGAGAACCTTGCTCGTATGATTCGCACGCTGCCCGCTCTTTTTGCCCTGCTGTTTGCCGCGCCCTTGTTGGCCGCGCCGGCCGGGCAACAAACGCTGTTCAACTTCGTGCGCCCCGCCGATGTGGTCAACGTGGCGACCCATGACGCCAGCCTGCCGCAATACAACGCCGAGCAAACGGCCGAAGGCGAGGTGCTGCGCCGTATCACCTTCAGCCCTGCGGACGAGCCGAGCCTGGTGCTCAGCCCTCAGAGCGGCACCTGGGACTGGTCGCAGTCCGGTGCCATGAGCCTGCGCATCCAGAGCGCCATGGACTGGGCCTTGACCCTCTACGTCAAGGTGCAGAGCAGCGACGGCAAGACCCTGGTCAGCCGCATCGACCTGCCGGCCGGCCCGGCGCAGACCTTGCTGGTTCCGCTGCAGGCCAACTCGCCCTTGAGCCAGGGCATGAAGGCCGGCCCGCCGATGCCGATCAGTCTCGACGGTCAGCGCGTATTGCTCGCTGCCAGCAGCGGAGAAATCGACCGCAGCCAGGTGGTGTCGGTGACCTTGTCGATGCTCAAGCCCAATGCCGCCCAAAGTATTCTGCTGGAGCGCTTTGGCGTGCAGGATGTCGAACCGGCCATCAGGGCAGCGTACGGCGAACTGGTCGATGCCTATGGGCAGTCCACCCGTGCGCGCTGGCCGGAAAAGGTCAGCAGTGACGAGCAACTCAAGGCTGCCGCCGCCCGGGAGCAACAACAGCTCAAGGGCTGGCTGGCTGAGCGCGACAACTCCTCACTGGACACCTTCGGTGGCTGGAACAAGGGGCCGGCCTTCGAGGCCAGCGGTTTTTTCCGCACCGAGAAGCGCGACGGGCGCTGGTACCTGGTGACGCCGCAGGGTCATCCCTTCTACTCGCTGGGCGTCAACACCGTCGCCCCGGACAACAACCAGACCTACGTGGGCGGCCGCGAATGGATGTTCGCCGCGTTGCCCAAAGCCGGTGAACCCTTCGACAAATACTATGGCAGCAGTGACCATCGCACCGGCAACGGCTCAGGCGAAGGCCGCCACTTTGCCTCGGGCCGCTGGTACGATTTCTACGGTGCCAACCTGCAACGTACCTACGGCACCGAACATTTTGACCACCAGCGCTGGGTCAATCACACCCTCGACCGCCTGCAAGCCTGGGGTTTCAACACCGTCGGTAATTGGAGCGACGAGGGTCTGGCTGACGCCGAGCGCGTGCCTTACACCTTGCCGCTGTCGATCGTCGGCGATTACGCCAGCATCAGCACCGGCACCGACTGGTGGGGTGGCATGCCCGATCCGTTCGACCCGCGCTTCGCCATGGCCACCGAGCGCGCCGTGGCCATTGCGGCCCGCGACCATCGCGACGACCCCTGGCTGATCGGCTATTTTGCCGACAACGAACTGGCCTGGGCCGGTCCCGGTGATGACCCCAAATCCCGCTACGCCCTGGCCTACGGCACCTTGCGCATGACCACCGACGTCCCGGCCAAGCGCGCGTTCCTCAAGCAGCTGCGCGACAAGTACCGCAACGAAGAAGGCCTTTCCAAGGCGTGGGGTGTTCAACTGGCGGGTTGGGAATTGATGGAAGATCCGGGCTTTGAACCGCCGATGCCCAATCCTGAGCATCCGGAAATCGAGGCCGACTTCAAGTACTTCCAAAAGACCTTCGCCGATGCCTACTTCAAGACCATTTCCGATTCGCTGAAATGGCATGCGCCCAACCAGTTACTGCTGGGCGGGCGCTATGCGGTGAGCACGCCGGAGGCCGTGGCCTCGTGCGCGCAGTATTGCGATGTGCTGAGTTTCAACATGTATACGCTCAAGCCTCAGGACGGCTATGACTTCGCCGCGTTGCACGCGCTGGACAAGCCGGTGCTGATCACTGAATTCAACTTCGGCTCCGCCGACCGTGGCCCTTTCTGGGGCGGTGTGACGCAATTGGAACGGGAAGAGGACCGTAGTTCGGCGTATGCCACCTTCCTCAAGCAGGCCATGGCGGAACCGTCGATTGTTGGCGTGCACTGGTTTCAATACCTGGACCAGCCGGTGACCGGTCGCTTGCTGGATGGCGAAAACGGACACTTTGGGCTGGTGGGTATAACCGATGTGCCGTTCCAGGGCTTTGTCGACAACGTGCGCAAGAGCAACCTGGCGGCGGTCAAGCAACTGGGCAACGCGGCCGAACAAGCCAGTGCGGCCGGCGCGTTGCGTGAGCATGAAGGCGGCAAGGCCGGTCCGGCTGGCGAGGGTGCAGGGAAGGGCGCCGGGCACGCCGGTGGGCATTCCGGGAATGGCCATTGATTCCGCGCTGATGGGTTCACAAATCCTACAGGGGCTGGAACAATGTCCGCCACTTTTTACGGTGTTTTCCGAGGGGACTTCGGTGCAGGTTCAGGGTCATTACACGCTCCAGTTTGAAGCCGTGCGCGAAGCGTTTGCCGCGTTGTTCGATAACCCGCAGGAGCGTGGTGCCGGGCTCTGTATCCAGATCGGTGGCGAAACGGTGGTCGACCTGTGGGCCGGCACCGCCGACAAGGACGGGGCCGAGGCCTGGCACAGCGACACCCTCGTCAACCTGTTCTCCTGCACCAAGACCTTTACAGCGGTCACGGCCCTGCAACTGGTGGCCGAAGGCAAGCTGCAACTGGATGCGCCAGTGGCCAATTACTGGCCTGAATTTGCCGCCGCTGGAAAGCAAGCCGTCACCCTGCGCCAGTTGCTCTGCCATCAGGCCGGGTTGCCGGCAATCCGCGAGATGCTGCCTGCCGAGGCGCTCTATGACTGGCAACTGATGGTCGACACGCTGGCGGCCGAGGCTCCGTGGTGGATTCCGGGCCAGGGTCATGGCTATGAGGCGATTACCTATGGCTGGCTGGTCGGTGAGCTGCTGCGTCGCGCCGATGGGCGTGGGCCGGGGGAGTCCATCGTGGCGAGGGTTGCACGGCCATTGGGCCTGGACTTTCATGTGGGCCTGGCGGATGAAGAGTTTTATCGTGTTGCCCATATAGCGCGCAGTAAAGGCACTATGGGCGACGAGGCCGCACAACGTTTATTGCATGTAATGATGCGTGAACCGGCGGCCATGACAACGCGCGCATTTGCCAATCCGCCCTCCATTCTGACCAGCACTAATAAACCCGAGTGGCGACGCATGCAGCAGCCGGCGGCTAATGGTCACGGTAATGCGCGCAGTCTGGCGGGTTTTTATAGTGGCTTGCTCGACGGTAGTTTGCTGGAAGCCGACATGCTCGAAGAATTGACCCGTGAACACAGTATCGGGCCCGATAAAACATTATTGACTCAAACCCGCTTCGGCCTGGGCTGCATGCTGGATCAACCACAACTGCCCAACGCGACGTTCGGCCTTGGCCCGCGTGCGTTC
Source organism: Pseudomonas poae RE*1-1-14 (assembly GCF_000336465.1). Taxonomy (NCBI): domain Bacteria; kingdom Pseudomonadati; phylum Pseudomonadota; class Gammaproteobacteria; order Pseudomonadales; family Pseudomonadaceae; genus Pseudomonas; species Pseudomonas poae. The sequence goes on from NC_020209.1 coordinate 746,159, forward strand.
GGGCATCCTGGCGCGGGTGGTTCGGTGGGATTTGCCGACCCGGAGCATGATGTTGCATTTGGTTTTGTGACTAATACATTGGGTCCCTACGTACTTATGGACCCACGTGCACAGAAGTTGGTCGGAATATTGGCCGATTGTCTGTAAACCGCTTGCCGTTTCACAATTTTTTGTTACAAATGCGACTATAAGAAGACGCTGACGGAATAATGTAATTTCAATGTTCTGTATGCGTCGGTTTAACGGGTCAGCCTGACCCTCGGTTTTTCTCATTGTGTGGATATCTCATGTTATCGAACAAGTCCTTGGCACTGGCGCTGTGCCTCACTATTACAGGTTGCGCGCAAACGCCACAAAATGATGCCGAAGGAGGGCACTGGTGGTCATTTGGATCTGACAAGGCTGCTACCATGGACGCAGTGACCCAAACCGACGCCAAGCCGGACGCCAAGCCAGCTGCGGGCGCCAAGCCAGCCGCTGCGGCTGCTGCCGCTGCTGCCGCACCGGCACCTGCCACCGCTGCCGCCCCTGCGCCAGCGGCTAAAGCCGACAGCGGCTTCAACTGGTGGCCATTCGGCTCAAAGCGCGCCGACGACAAGGCCGCTGCCGACAAGGCTGATCTGAAAGCCGACGTCAAAGCCGCCACCCCGGCTTCGGACGCTGCGCCTGCCGTCGCCAAGACCGACACCGAAACCCACTGGTGGTGGCCGTTCGAAAGCAAGCCAAAGCCATTGGCCAAGGTCGACGTCAGCAATGTGCAGATGCCTGACCCGAAAATTACCCAGGCCTGGCTGGACGACTATGAGCCACGCCTGCGTGAAGCGATCAAGGACAGCAACCTGCAGCTGGAACGTCGCGACAATGTACTGGTGGTGATTGCCCCGGTTGACGGCTCCTACAACCCCAAGCGTCCGGCCATGTTGCTGCCGGTGACTCTGGGCCCGTTCACTCGGGTGGCCAAGGCCGTTGAATCCGACCCAAAAACCGCCGTACTGGTGCTCGGTCACGTTGATGCCACCGGCACTGCCCCGGCGAGCCAGGCACTGACCAAGGAACGTGCACAGTCCATCGCGTCGATCTTCAGCCTCAGCGGCCTTAAGCAGGACCGCCTGATGCTGCGCGGCATGGGCGACCTGATGCCGCGTGCTGCCAACGACAGCAACCAGGGCCGTGCGCTGAACCGTCGCATGGAAATCATGTTCACGCAGCGTACAACCATGTTGGCACTGCTGAGCAAGTACAACTCGGGCAAGACCCCGCCTGTGGAAATGGTTGCCGTGCAGAATGTGCCTGCACCGGCACCGGTACCGGCTGCAAAAGCTGCGGCCAAGGCTCCGGCGAAAAAGGCTGCAACCAAAAAAGCCGCCGCCAAGCCAGCCGCCAAAAAGGCCCCGGCCAAACCGGCTGCGAAGAAAGCTGCTCCGGCCAAGGCCAAGACCGATGCGCCCGCTGCGGCTGATCAGGCGAAAAACTGAGTCGTTGAACCAGAAGGATAAAGCCGCATGACCCAGGCACTGGCCGATATGCGCCGTGATTACACACGGGACGGTTTGAATGAGGCTCAGGCCCCGAGCGAACCGTTTGCCTTGTTCCGCCAGTGGTTTGCCGATGCGGTGAGCACCGAGCAGGCACCGGTCGAGGCCAATGCCATGACGCTGGCCACGGTCGACCAGGACGGTCGCCCGCATTGCCGCATTCTGTTGCTCAAGGGCCTGGATGCACAGGGCTTTACCTTCTTCACCAACTATCAGAGTGCCAAGGGCGAGCAGCTTGCGGCGCGTCCGTTCGCCGCCATGACCTTTTTCTGGCCGACCCTGGAGCGCCAGGTGCGCATCGAGGGGCGGGTGGTCAAGGTCACTCCCGAAGAGTCGGATGCCTATTATGAGGTCCGCCCCCTTGGCAGCCGGCTGGGTGCCTGGGCGTCTCCGCAGAGCAAGGTCATTCGTGACCGTGAAGAACTGCAGGAACTGCTCAAGGCTACCGAACAGCGCTTCAGCGATACACAACCCCACTGCCCCGAGCACTGGGGAGGCTATCGCTTGCTGCCGGAGCGCATCGAGTTCTGGCAAGGCCGCTCCAGCCGCCTGCATGATCGGCTTAACTACCGCCTGCAGGGCACAGACTGGACACGCGAGCGCCTTGCGCCCTGAGTTTCACCTTTCGTCATGTCACTTGAATGATGCCTGCTGCGTTGGAGTCTTGACTCAACGGACTGCGGGCGTTTTCGGCTATGCGACTACACTGGTGGAGAGCGCTGTTGCAGTGTGATCCGTTGGGAGCGGAAAACCGTTCGTCGAGTTTTCGGGTGATGGCAGTCTGTACTCTGGCTGAATGAAAGCAATTTTCTGCCGTTCGTGCCGTGACAGGCGGCAAGTGGCAGCGTCTAATGAATACCTGTCCTTTGGAGTTGATGCTATGCGTAAGTCCGTTTTACTGGTTGCCTGCTTTACCACCCTGTCCTTATTGCTGGGTGGCTGCGCCTCGAGTCTGACCGGCGACTCGTACTCCCGTGACGAAGCACGTCGTGTGCAGACCGTTCGCATGGGCACCATCGAATCCCTGCGTCCGGTGAAAATCGAAGGCACCAAAACCCCAATCGGCGGCGCTGCAGGCGCAGTCATTGGCGGCGTGGGCGGCAGCGCCATCGGTGGTGGCCGTGGCAGCATTGTCACCGCCGTCATCGGCGCCGTCGCCGGCGGCCTGCTGGGTTCGGCCACCGAAGAAGGCCTGACCCGCACCCAGGGCGTGGAAATTACCGTTCGCGAAGACGACGGCAGCACCCGCGCTTATGTACAGGCCGTGCAGGAAAATGAAATCTTCCGCATCGGTGACCGCGTGCGCATCATGACGGTTGATGGCACCAGCCGCGTTACGCGCTAAACGCAGGTCGTGGAAACATAAACCCCAACCGGGTGACCGGTTGGGGTTTTTTCGTTTCTGATGCTTTTCGCGGCGTTTATTTTCGGGCGTCAGGTAAACATCTCTATGTCATCCATCGCATCATTCACGGATGCGGATAAGGCGGTGCCCCTTCTTCTTGCTTGTTCGAACGCCGGGATGATTTTCGTCATATCTATCTCTCCGAATCGACGTGCGATGTGACCTATAGCTACGATAGCTGCTGCTGCGATGTCATCGTCAGGGTGCCCGATAAACTGAAGGCATGTGTTTTGTGCCCACGCGCCGTCCATTTCATTCAGCCCAATTGAGATTAATGCCTCTGTTACCTTGCTTCTATCTGTCGTTGCTAAATAACGTACTGCTTCATCGTGATCCAATAATGGGTCGTGGTATCGCATAGTCATTTGGTATCTCCCAATATTTTTCCCTTGCGGTTGGTCTTTCCGGCTTTGATTAAGGCGTTTTTCATCTCTTGCCGTAAGCCACTCCAAGGCCTTACGTGCGCGTGATAGGAGCCTTCAGCTGTGCGATCTATCACCACAAACTCCTTGGTGTGGGGATCAATTGCTATACGTCTACGCGAGTTGGGTGGATTTACTTCTATCGACTCATTGAGTGAATCCAATCCGTTTTCAGGCCTTTTACTTTTAACTGAGTTTCCCTTCTTGCTGTGATAAGGCGCGTCCTCATACTTCCAGCTTACGACGATATACAGGGGCCTGACCCCGGAGTCGGCGGGGAAGACGAGAATGAAGTCCCTGTACTCAGGCGGGTAAATCGGGTCGACAATAATCGTCGCGGCTTTTTCGGTCGGCGGATATACCCATATGTGCGGTGCCGCCTAGTGCCAATGCCCCCAGCCCGGCAGGTATTGCCGCGCCGCTGACTTTTCGCAAGGGCAAACGGCCAGTGGCGTCAGCTTCCAGCGCTCCCAGCAGCACGTACCCGCCGTAATCCTTGAGTTGATCCAGAGGCACATAACCGGTCGGATCGTGGTAATCGATGAGTGCGTCCGGCAAGTTGCATGACTTGGCAAATACGCAACCCACCTTGGGGGCCTGAGGCGGTGGTGGCTTCACCCGAAAATACGCTTCTTCAGCAATCTGCCGGTCGATCATTTCTCCATGAGCGCGTTGCTGGATGGCCGTCCGGGCCGCTAACTGAGCTTCACTCATGGGCTCAAGTCGTCGATACCCGCCGGTCCCGGTGCCGTAGGATCGCCAGACTTGAACTACGTCCTTGTTGCTTGCCATTGTGCCCTCCTGGCGCGGTGCTTAACGAGATCCGGCGTAGAGGCCGGGTGCTGACGTTAGAGCAAGCCGAGGAGGGTGGATGCAAGGAAGGAACTGCGAAAGAAGAAGGCATTGGATGAAGCAGGAGCCGGCTCACCGGCTCCTGCTAATAAGGGTCAGGCCTTCTTGCGACTTGCCAGCGCCGTCACGCCATAACCAATACACGCGGCCAGTATTGACCCGGTGAGGATCCCCATTCGATCCTCCCCGGCAAACTCGCTCGCGCCCGGTACAAATGCCAGAGAGCCGACAAAGAGGCTCATGGTGAAGCCGATGCCGCACAGGATCGCCACGCCAAAGACCTGGCCCCAGTTGGCACCGGCGGGCAGGGCGGCGATGCCGGTCTTGATGGCCAGCCAGGTGAGGCCGAAGACGCCGACAGTCTTGCCGATCAGCAAGCCGGCCGCGATGCCCATGGGGACGTGGTGGGTGAAGCTTTCCAGGCTCACGCCGGTGAGGGATACGCCGGCGTTGGCGAACGCGAACAGCGGCAGTATGCCGTAGGCCACCCAGGGGTGCAGGGCGTGTTCGAGGGTGAGCAGCGGTGAGGGTTCGGCGTTCCGGGTGCGCATCGGGATGCAGAACGCCAGGGTCACGCCCGCCAGTGTGGCGTGCACGCCGCTCTTGAGCACACAGATCCACAGGATCAAACCGATGATCAGGTAAGGCGCAAGCTTGACTACGCCCAGCCGATTCATCGCGATCAGGGCCACGAGGCAGGCGGCCGCACCGGCCAGGGCAGCGCTGGACAGCTCGGCCGAATAGAACAATGCGATGACGATAATTGCCCCCAGGTCATCGATGATGGCCAGGGTCATCAGAAACAGTTTCAGCGACACCGGCACGCGCTTGCCCAGCAGCGCCAGCACGCCCAGTGCGAAGGCAATGTCGGTGGCCATGGGGATCGCCCAGCCGGAAAGCGCGGCGGGGTAGTCCTTGTTGATCGCCCAGTAGATCATCGCCGGCACCACCATGCCGCCAATGGCGGCTGCACCCGGCAGCACCACTTGGGACGGTTTGGATAGGTGGCCATCAAGCAGTTCGCGCTTGACCTCCAGCCCGATCAGCAAAAAGAACAGCGCCATCAGGCCGTCGTTGATCCACAACAGGGCCGGTTTGGCGATTTTCAGCGCACCGATCTGCGCCACCACCGGTACATCGAGAAACGCGGTGTACAGGTGCGACAACGGTGAGTTGTTGACAATCAACGCCAACGCGGCGGCCGCGATCAGCAACAGGCCGCTGGCGGCTTCCAACTGGAAGAAACGGGTAAACGAGCTACGCAGAGGCAAGGGGAGGCTCTCCAATCCAGAGTCAATAGGCGGCTACCCTAACCCGTACCGTTAGTTGTTAAAACAAAAGTTATATTCTTATTTGTTATAAGCGAGGGGCTAAGTCAGGCTCGCACTTGAGCCTAGCAATTGTGTGTCCAATTGAGTCGTCACTGTATCTGTGTGATACGTAGGAAACCCCCTAATATCAAGGCTGACATCCTGTGAGAGTCTCCTGATGAGCGACAACCGTACCTGGGCCCGCGAAGCTATTCGTATCATTGAAGCGGACTTCCAGCGCAGCGCCGACACGCACCTGATCCCTCTGCCATTACCTGGCCTGCCGGGTATCGAGTTGTACTTCAAGGATGAGTCCAGCCACCCCACGGGCAGCCTCAAACACCGGCTGGCGCGTTCACTGTTTCTGTATGCGCTGTGCAACGGCTGGCTCAAGCCTGGCGCCCCGGTGATCGAGGCGTCCAGCGGTTCGACCGCAGTGTCGGAGGCCTATTTTGCGCGCCTGCTCGGGCTGCCGTTTATTGCGGTGATGCCCAGCACAACATCGCGGGAAAAGATTGCCCAGATTGCCTTTTATGGTGGCCAGAGCCATCTGGTAGACGATCCGATGCAGATCTATACCGAGTCCGAACGGCTGGCGCAGGAAAGCGGCGGGCACTTCATGGACCAGTTCACTTTCGCCGAGCGGGCTACCGACTGGCGTGCCAACAACAACATCGCCGAATCGATTTTCCAGCAGATGCGCTTTGAGCAACACCCGGAGCCGAGCTGGTTGATTTCCAGCCCCGGCACCGGTGGCACCACCGCGACCCTGGGGCGTTACGTGCGTTATCGCCAGCATTGCACCCGGGTGTTGTGCGCCGATGCCGAGCGTTCAGTATTTTTCGACTATTACCTGAGCGGCGATGCGGGCTTGCGCCTGGACTGCGGTTCACGGATCGAAGGCATCGGCCGGCCAAGGGTCGAAGCGTCGTTTCTGCCCAACGTGATTGATGCGATGGTCAAGGTGCCAGACGCGCTGTCGCTGGCGGCCATGCACTACCTGGCGGGGCGGCTTGGGCGCCGCGTGGGCGGGTCCAGCGGGACTAACCTGGTTGGCGCACTGATGGCCGCGCAGCAGATGAAAGCGGCGGGAGAGTCGGGCTCGATCGTGGCTATTTTATGTGATGGTGGCGAGCGTTACGCCACAACCTATTACGACGAGACTTGGTTGGCGGCCCAGGGGTATGCGCTGGAAGGTCTGATCGCGATGGTGGCGGCCAGTGTGGAACAGGGCGAGCCGTTACCGGACAGCATTCGGCGCGCCAATGTCTGACACCATCCCACAATCTGCGCAGGCAACTACATCCCTGTGGCGAGCGCGCTTGTTGTGGCGAGCAGGCTTGCCCTGCGTTGGGGTGCGCAGCAGCCCCAAACCAGGCGCTGAGCCGTATCAGGTACACAGCGTTTTGCTGGATTGGGGGCGCTTCGCACCCCAACGCGGGGCAAGCCCGCTCGCCACAGCAAGCCCGCCTGCCACAACAAGCCCGCTCACCACAACACAGTCAGGCCTCGATACCCAAGATATCCCGCGCCAGCGCCTCGGCAATCCGAATCCCGTCAACGCCCGCCGACAGGATGCCGCCGGCATAACCGGCACCTTCGCCGGCAGGGAACAGGCCTTTCACATTCAGGCTTTGCAGCGAATCGTCACGGGTAATGCGCAGTGGCGAAGAGGTGCGCGTTTCGATCCCGGTCAGCACGGCATCGTGCAGCGAATAGCCCTTGATCTGCTTTTCAAACGCCGGCAACGCTTCGCGAATGGCCTCGATGGCAAACTCAGGCAGGGCCAGGGCCAGATCGCCCAGCGATACGCCGGGTTTGTAGGACGGTTCCACGCTGCCGATGGCGGTAGACGGTCTGCCCGCGATGAAGTCGCCCACCAATTGCGCCGGTGCTTCGTAGTTGCTGCCGCCGAGCACATAGGCATGGGATTCCAGGCGCTCCTGCAACTCGATGCCCGCCAGCGGGCCACCCGGGTAATCCACGTCCGGCGTGATGCCGACCACAATGCCGGAGTTGGCGTTGCGCTCGTTACGCGAGTATTGGCTCATGCCGTTGGTGACCACGCGATTGGGCTCGGAAGTGGCCGCAACCACCGTGCCACCTGGGCACATGCAGAAGCTGTAGACCGAACGGCCGTTTTTGGCGTGGTACACCAGCTTGTAGTCGGCGGCACCGAGTTTCGGGTGCCCGGCGTACTTGCCCAGGCGCGCGGCATCGATCAGCGATTGCGGGTGTTCGATCCGAAAGCCCACAGAGAACGGCTTGGCTTCCATGAACACGCCACGGCCATGCAGCATGCGGAACGTGTCGCGGGCGCTGTGGCCCAGGGCGAGGATCACATGCTTTGAGAGGATCTGCTCGCCGCCGTCAATGACCACGCCGTGCAACTGACCGTCGTCGATCAGCACGTCGGTCACGCGCTGCTCGAAACGCACTTCACCGCCCAGCGCAATGATCTGCTGGCGCATGTTTTCCACCACGCCGGTCAGGCGAAAGGTGCCGATATGCGGTTTGCTGACGTACAGGATTTCTTCCGGAGCGCCGGCCTTGACGAATTCGTGCAGAACCTTGCGGCCGAGGAATTTCGGGTCCTTGATCTGGCTGTAGAGCTTGCCGTCGGAAAAGGTGCCAGCGCCGCCTTCGCCAAACTGCACGTTGGACTCGGGGTTGAGCACGTTTTTGCGCCACAGGCCCCAGGTGTCCTTGGTGCGCTGGCGCACTTCCTTGCCGCGCTCGAGGATGATCGGCTTGAAGCCCATCTGCGCCAGCAACAGACCGGCAAAAATGCCGCACGGGCCAAAGCCGACCACAACCGGCCGCTCGGTCAAACCCTGCGGCGCCTGGCCCACCACCTTGTAGCTGATGTCCGGTGCCGGGTTGACGTTGCGGTCATCGGCAAACTTGAGCAGCAGGGCGGCTTCGCCCACCACGTTCAGGTCGATGGTGTAGATGAAGCACAGCTCCGAGGTTTTCTTGCGGGCATCGTAGCTGCGCTTGAACAGGGTGAAATCGAGCAGGTCATCACTGGCAATCCCCAGGCGCTGCACGATGGCGGGCCGCAGGTCTTCTTCGGGATGGTCGATGGGCAGCTTGAGTTCGGTGATTCGTAACATGACAGGATCCGGTAGGCGGCGGGCAAACAGGCCGGCTGTTTTGCAAACCGGCGATTATAAGCCCCAACCACGGTTTCCCGTCATGCTAAAACAGCGCAGGGGCCAATCAGTCGTCCCGCGAACCACCGAAAGCGGCGCAGCCACGCTGGACTTGACCGTTGATCCGCAATTCGGCGGTCATGTGTTGCAGGCTGCCGCTGACCGGGTCGACGCAGCGTTGCGGGGCCACCCACAATTCGATGTGCTGGTTATTGGCCTCGGTCATCAGGTTGAAACGGCCATCACCCAGTTGCTCTTCAACATAGGGCACCGGCAGCGGCGGCTGGCCTTCGCGTTCCAGCACCATGCCCTTGGCGGTGACGTTGAGTGCCCAGGCCGGCTTGTGGCCATTGGCGCGCAGGATCATGCGCTTGAAATCAGGGTCATCGCAGGCCGAGGTTGAACGCTCGACGCGGTACAGCTGTTGCAGCTCGACCTCGCCCTGAGTGCCGGTGGCCACCCCGGAAAATTTGCCACGCAAGTCGGCAAACAGGGCGCCTTGCTGGCCGGCGAGCGACGCGGCCTCCTGCAGGATGCTGGTGCCGCCGGTGTCCTTGACCATGTAGTTACGCTGGTCGCGACATGGCTGGAACAACAGCTTGCCGCCCACCGCCGTGAGTTCGCCTTGCATACGGGTCATCCCGACGGTGGACGGTTTGGCAGGCTCTCTCTCGAACATCTGGCAGGCAGCGAACAGGGGAAGCAAGGCACACAGAGCAAGGGTACGGGCGGCACGCATTTTCGGGTCTCCTGACAAGTGCCGCCACGTTACGCAGACTGGCGGTGCATCACAAGTGCGGCACACCCTATGGGAAATGGCGCATGGAGGATTCGGACGCGTCCTATCGTCTAGAGTTAGAAAATCGTGGGAGCGTCGGCATCTTTTTTGAAGCGGATACGGCAATGAACATCAAATTGAGCCTCGGTATTGTTCTGCTTTGGGCAAGTGTCGCCGGGGCGGATGAGCCCGCGCGGCTTGTCTTTTCTTCAGTGACGGATTTCACGGACGTTTCGCTCCAGCTTAAAAAGGCCGGAGGCCCTGATCCGGCCAATGTGGAAGTGACTGTCACGTTGAGTCCCGACGCCAGTGCACGGGCAAGGTCCACCACATTGCTGGCTTACCAGAAATACGTGAGGCTTCAGGTGGACGGTTATCAGATCAGCACGTCCAGGGTTCACAGCGTGTTGGGCGCAGAACTCAGGTTTTTGGCTCCCCGCGCACTGGCAATTGAGTGGATGACTCGATTTTCAGGTAACACCCCTGAGTCTCAGCCCACGATGTAGGTCTGACCCGTCTGCAAGCCTTCCACGCTCTTGGCGTAGGCCAACGCCACATCGGCAGCGCTGACCGGCTTGTAACCGCGAAAATACGGCGCGTAGCTGTCCATGGCTTCCAGCAATACCGTCGGGCTGACCGAGTTGATGCGCAGACCCCGTGGCAACTCGATTGCCGCCGCTTTCACAAACGCATCAAGCGCGCCATTGACCAGCGCAGCCGAGGCGCCGGTGCGGATCGGGTCGCGGTTGAGGATGCCGCTGGTGAAGGTGAACGAGGCGCCGTCGTTGGCGTATTCACGACCGATCAGCAGCAGATTGACCTGGCCCATCAATTTGTCGCGCAGGCCCAGGTCAAAATCGCTGTCGCGCATGTCGCCCAGCGCGACAAAATTCACGCTGCCGGCCGCGCAGATCAGTGCGTCGAACTTGCCGGTTTGTTCAAACAGCCGACGGATCGAGGCGCTGTCGCTGATATTAGCCTGGAAGTCGCCACTGTCGCGGCCGATGCTGATCACTTCGTGGCGTTGCGCTAACTCTGCCTTGACCGCCGAGCCGATTGTGCCGCTGGCGCCTATCAATAGGATTTTCATCGCGCTGTTCCTCTGAGTCGAAATAAACGTTGGGAAGCTCAGTCTAGGCTGGCTTTGGAGGCGGATAAACGCGCTAATAGGCAACCTTTGGTTTTCAATTGGAAACAATCCATGAGCGAGATGGATGATCTGGCGGCCTTTGCCGTGTTGATCGAAGCGGGCAGTTTTACCGTGGCGGCTGCGCGTCTGGGCTGTAGCAAGGGGCAGTTGTCAAAGCGCATCAGCCAGTTGGAAGCACAGTTTGATGTGGTGCTGCTGCACCGTACCACGCGCAAACTGAGCCTCACCGCCGCAGGTGTAGCCTTGTTGCCCCAGGCGCAGGCGTTGGTGGTGCAGATGGAATGCGCGCGTCAGGCATTGGCGCGGCTCAAGGACGATGTGGCCGGGCCGGTGCGCATGACGGTTCCGGTTTCATTGGGTGAAACCTTCTTCGACGGCCTGTTGCTGGACTTTTCCAGGCAATACCCGCAGGTGCAGGTCGAGTTGGAGCTTAACAACAGCTACCGCGATCTGGCGCGGGACGGGTTTGACCTGGGGGTGCGCGCGGGCGACATCGAACATGAGCGGCTCGTGGCCAGGCCCTTGCTGGCCTGGCACGAGATGACCTGCGCCAGCCCCGCCTACCTCGAACAGCACGGTGAACCGCAGACCCCGGCGGATCTGGCCGCCCACACCTGTTTGCTGAACAGCCACTACCGCGGCCGCGAGGAGTGGCTGTACCACCAGCAGCACGAATTATTGCGGGTGCGCGTGAGCGGCACGTTTGCCTCCAACCATTACAACCTGCTGAAGAAGGCCGCGCTGGTCGGCGCCGGTATCGCCCGTCTGCCGTCCTACGCCTTGCCAACGGAACTGGCTGACGGACGACTGCGCTGGCTCCTGCGTGATTATCAGACGCGGAGCATGCCGATGTACCTGGTTCACCCTTACCAGGGCGGCTTGCCACGACGCACCCAGGTATTGGCCGATTATCTCGTGGACTGGTTCAGGCGCAGTGGCGAGGTGTTGAATCGCCTTTAACGGCAGCGATGGGCGATCAAGTGATCGATGGAGAGCCAGCCCGGGCCCTTGGCAACCAGCAGCAACAACACTGCGATCCAGGTGCCGTGGGTGGGGTAGGCGTCGGGGTAGACGAACAATTGAATGGTCAGCGTCATCCCGATCAGCGCCAGGGCCGAAAAGCGCGTGGCTAGCCCCACCAGAATCAATGCGGGGAAGAAGTGCTCGGCAAAGGCCGCCATATAGGCGGCCACTTCCGGCGACAGCAGAGGCACCGCATATTCACTGCGAAACAGCGGTACGGTGGAAGCGGCCAGTTTGGGCATGCCCAGTTCGAAGGTGCCGCTGATCAGGTCGATGGCAAAGCCTTCGACCTTGGTTTGCCCGGACTTCCAGAACACTGCCGCGATCGAGAAACGCGCGAGGAACGCGAGCAGGCTGTAGGGGATTTTTTCGAACAGGGCAATGGCCCGGTTTACCTGGCAGGGTGCAGACGTGTTCATGGCGATACCTTCTGTTCCAGATGAGTGATGGCGTCGTGGCTGATCAGCAGCCCGAGGCATTGATGCAGGTCGAATTCGCTTGAGGCTTCGAGGGCATGTTCCACGGCCGTTTCAAGCGCCTCGCTTCGGCCAAGGCTGTTGATAAAGGCCACCGAACCGCTGTCGATACCGAAGACCTTGACCGCCAGCCCATGGCGCAGCACGAGTGCGCCTTGCGCTTGCCAGGGGTTTACGCTGGCGATGGCGCCCTCGGTCTGGTGGGCGGCCCATATCGTCACGGTCGCGTAGGGCGAGTGCAGCGTGGCGACGCACGGGTGCAGGTGCAGGCGCGACTGGCCGTTCAGTTGCTCGAGAACGCGTGGTTGATCCAGCGCCGGGATGTCAGCTGCGTGATAGGCGCGCACGCGCAGGCGCTCCAGTCTCGCGACATCCGCCAGATAGGGCACGCTCTGGGCCGGCTCGAATGCCTGGATAAAGTCGGCCAGCGTGCTGCCGTACTCGCTGAGCAACGGGCTTTCGGGCGGGTATGCCTGCACGTAGAGGCCGGCCATGGCATGGAAGAATTCATCGCCGACCAACTGCCGCGTCACCGGGTAACTGGTCGCCAGCGCATTGATCAACGCGCTGTGCACATTATTGCGATACACCGCAAAACGGCTGGCCGGGTCGGCGCCGTTGCTGCTGAACACACCCTCGGGGCAGCTCGGTTCGTGAGCGAGCAGGGCCGCGCAGAACGCGTGCTGGGTACTCATGCCATCACCTGCAACAAGTGCCGTTCGGCCTGTTGCGCCTCGGCCTGCAGCACGCTGAAGGCTGGTACCTGGTTATCGCGCTCGATCAACGTTGCGACCGGGCCCGTGCGCGCCAGGACCTGCTCGTACAACTGCCACACCGCGTTATCGATGGGCGCGCCGTGATCATCGATCAGCAGCCGGTCGCCGAGGCTGTCAGAGTCTTCGGCAAAACCGGCCAGATGAATCTCGCCCACTGCATGCAGGGGGAGCGCGTTGATATAAGCCAGCGGGTCGCGTTGGTGATTGATGCAAGACACGTAGACATTGTTGACGTCCAGCAGCAGGCCGCAACCGGTGCGGCGGATGATCTCGCTGATGAAGTCGGTCTCGTCCAGGGTGGAACGTTGGAACAACAGGTAGGTCGACGGGTTTTCCAGCAGCATTGGCCGCTTGAGCGTGCTTTGTACCTGATCGATGTGCGCGCACACCCGGTTCAGGGTAGTGGCGTCGTAAGCCAGGGGCAGCAAGTCATTGAGGAATACCGGGCCATGGCTGGACCAGGCCAGGTGTTCGGAAAAGGCCTGGGGTTGATAGCGTTCGATCAGCGTGGCCAGGCGAGCCAGGTGCGCGCCATTGAGCGGGCCTTCGCCGCCGATGGACAGGCCTACGCCATGCAGCGACAGGGGATACTGCTCGCGAATCAAACCCAGGTAGTGATGAAAAGGCCCGCCGGCCACCATGAAGTTTTCGGCGTGCACTTCAAAAAATCCGAGGTCAGGACGGGTTTCGAGTACTTCAATGAAGTGCTCGCTTTTCAGTCCCAGCCCGGCCCGCAAGGGGAGGCCGGGCACCTGAGCCGGTGAGACCCTGTGGTGGGGTAAATGCGTCATCATCGGCACTCGGTTGGCGGGGATCAGGATTTGGCGGTAAAGGCCTTTTCCTGGCCGAAGCCGGTTGGCGATGTGGTGCTGGGGAGTTGGCCGCAGGTGCCGGCTGGGACCAGTTTCCAGGCGTTGGCCTGGTCCTTGGTTTTGGAGGTGCCGGCGCAGGTTGTGCCGGCGCCTGCGCTGCAATCGTTCTTGCCGGCTTCAGCAACGCCGAAGCATTTCTGCATGTCGTCGGCGGCAAAGGCAGGGGCGGTGAGGGCGGACAGGCTCAGAGCCAGGATAAGAGAGGTGGCAGACAGTTTTGTGGTCATGGTGTGACTCCAGCAGTGGGTTGAAGTAGCAGGCTCGATTGCCTGCCTGCACCACTAGAGGCAGTAGGGGGATATTCGTTACAAGGGCATTCGAAAAAACTGCCTGTCACAAGGCATGTGGGAGGGAGCAAGTCGAACCGCCCCCTCCCACATTTCAGCGCCGGTTTTAGCCGCCCAGGTACGCTTCACGCACTTTTGGATCGGTGAGCAACTGCTCACCGGTGCCCTGCATCACCACCCGGCCGTTTTCCAACACGTAGGCGCGGTCGGCGATTTTCAGCGCCTGGTTGGCGTTCTGCTCCACCAGAAACACCGTCACCCCGTCCTTGCGCAGCTGTTCGATGATGTCGAAGATCTGCTGGATGATGATCGGCGCCAGTCCCAGGGAGGGTTCGTCCAGCAGCAACAGCTTGGGTTTGCTCATCAGCGCGCGGCCGATGGCGAGCATTTGCTGTTCGCCGCCGGACATGGTGCCGCCGCGCTGGCTGAAACGCTCCTTGAGCCGGGGGAACAGGTGCAGCACCTTGTCCATCTGTTCCTGGTAGTCGCCCTTGTCGGTGAAGAACCCGCCCATGGCGAGGTTCTCTTCGACGGTCAGGCGTGAGAACACGCGGCGGCCTTCGGGCACCACCGCGATGCTCTTGCGCATGATGTGCGACGACTCCTGACCCACCAGCTCTTCACCCAGGTAGCGGATGCTGCCGCTGTGGGCCTGGGGCGATCCGCACAGGGTCATCAGCAGGGTCGACTTGCCCGCGCCGTTGGCACCGATCAGCGTGACGATTTCACCCTGGCGCACTTCCACGTTGACGCTGTGCAGGGCCTGGATCTTGCCGTAGAAAGTGGAAACGTTTTCGAATTGCAGCATTTTACGCTTCCCCCAGATAGGCTTTGATCACTTCAGGATTGTCGCGGATCTGCTCCGGCGTGCCGTTGGCCAGCGGCGTGCCCTGGTTGATCACGACGATGTGGTCGGAAATGCTCATGACCAGTTTCATGTCGTGTTCGATCAGCAGCACCGTGGCGTTGTGTTCCTCACGCAGCACGCTGATCAGCGCCTTGAGGTCCTCGGTTTCCTTTGGGTTCAGGCCGGCGGCGGGTTCGTCGAGCATCAGGATCCGCGGGCGGGTCATCATGCAGCGGGCGATTTCCAGGCGACGTTGCTGACCATAGGCCAGGGTGCCGGCAGGACGGTTGGCAAACTCGGTGAGGTTGACCTTGTCCAGCCAGTACTCGGCGTATTCCATGGCCTCGCGCTCGCTCTTGCGAAACGCCGGGGTCTTGAACAGGCCGGCAAAGAAGTTGGTGTTCAGGTGACGGTGCTGGGCAATCAGCAGGTTCTCGACCGCCGTCATGTCCTTGAACAACCGCACGTTCTGAAAGGTGCGCACCACGCCCTTGCGGGCGATTTCGTGACCGGCCAGGCCCTGGATCGGCTGGCCGTCCAGCAGGATGCTGCCGCCACTTGGCTTGTAGAAACCGGTGAGGCAGTTGAACACCGTGGTCTTGCCGGCGCCGTTGGGGCCGATCAACGCAACCACCTGTTTCTCTTTCACGGTCAGGGCCACGCCGTTGACCGCCAGCAAACCGCCAAAGCGCATGCTCAGATTTTCGACTTTCAGGATCTCGCGGCTCATTTGCGCAGCTCCATGTGTGGACGTTGCATGGGCAGCAGGCCTTGCGGGCGCCAGATCATCATCAGCACCATCATGGCGCCGAACATCAACATGCGGTACTCGCTGAACTCACGCATCATTTCCGGCAGCAGGATCATCACGATCGCGGCCAGGATCACGCCCAACTGCGAGCCCATGCCACCCAGTACCACGATGGCGAGGATGATCGCCGACTCGATGAAGGTGAAGGATTCCGGCGTCACCAGGCCTTGGCGCGCAGCGAAGAAGCTGCCGGCGAAACCGGCGAACGCAGCACCCAGGGTAAAGGCGGAGAGTTTGATGATGGTCGGGTTCAGACCCAGCGCACGGCAGGCGATCTCATCCTCGCGCAGCGCTTCCCACGCACGGCCGATTGGCATGCGCAGCAGGCGGTTGATCACGAACAGGGCGGCCAGTGCCAGCAACAGCGCCACCAGGTAGAGGAAGACCACCTTGCTTACCGGGTTGTAGGCGATCCCGAAGTACTCGTGGAAGGTCTGCATGCCTTCGGCCGCGGTACGGTCGAACGACAGTCCGAAGAACGTTGGCTTGGGAATGCTGCTGATGCCGTTGGGACCGCCAGTGATGTCCGTGAGGTTACGCAGGAACAGGCGGATGATTTCCCCGAAACCCAGGGTCACGATCGCCAGGTAGTCACCGCGCAGGCGCAACACCGGGAAGCCCAGCAAGAAGCCGAACGTGGCTGCCGCCATGCCCGCCAGCGGCAGGCAGATCCAGAAGCTCCAACCCAAATAGTGCGAGAGCAGTGCGTAGGTGTAGGCACCCACGGCGTAGAAGCCCACATAACCCAGATCGAGCAGGCCGGCGAGGCCGACCACGATGTTCAGGCCCAGGCCCAGCAACACGTAGATCAGGATCAGGGTGGCGATGTCGACCGCGCCGCGCGAGCCGAAGAACGGCCAGATCAACGCCGCCACGATCAGGCCGATGATGATGTAGCGCTGGGTACGCGGCAGGGTCAGGAACTGGCTGACCTTGGGCGACACCAACGGGCCACGGTTGCCCTTGAACAAGGCGCCGACCTGCTGCGTGAACAGCACGCGCAGGAACATCAGCACCGAACACAGGGCGATGATGGTCAAGGTCACGGGACCGGTGCCATGCACTTCCAGGCTGATGCCGACGATGCTCAGCTTGAGACCCAGCACCGGAAAGGCCACGGCCCACACCAGCAAGGCGCTGAAAAACGCCGATTTAAGATATCTGCTCATACTTTCTCAACCTCCGGACGGCCCAGAATGCCGGTCGGACGGAACAACAGCACCAGAACCAACAGGCCGAACGCCACGACGTCCTTGTACTGATCGCCGAAGATGTCGGCGCCAAACGCTTCGGCCACACCCAGCACCAGCCCGCCGAGCATCGCGCCCGGAATGCTGCCGATGCCGCCCAATACCGCTGCGGTAAAGGCCTTGAGGCCTACCAGGAAACCGGCGTTGGGGTTGATCACGCCGTACTGCATGCTCAGCAGTACCGCCGCGACAGCCGCCAGTGCGGCGCCGATCACGAAGGTGAGGGCGATAATGTTATTGGTGTTGATGCCCAGCAGGTTGGCCATCTTGATGTCTTCGGCGCAGGCCCGGCAGGCGCGCCCCAGACGGGAGCGGGAGATAAACAGCGTGAGACCCAGCATGGCCACCAGGGTGACGACGAAAACCAGGATCTGCATGTAGGAAATCAGCACTTCCTGTGCGCCACCTGGGCCGAAGGAAAAGCTCCCCGGGATCAGGTTGGGGATGGACTTGTCCTTGGAGTCCTGAGACAGCAATACGGTGTTCTGCAGGAAAATCGACATGCCGATGGCGGAAATCAGCGGGATCAGACGGTTGCTGCCACGCAAGGGACGGTAGGCAACGCGCTCGATACTGTAGCCATAGGCACTGGTCACGACGATCGATGCGAGGAATGCAGCGGTCATCAACAGCGGCAGTGAGTGGATACCCATCATGGCCAGCCCGGCAAGGGCGATGAAGGCCACGTAGGAACCAATCATGTACACCTCGCCATGGGCGAAGTTGATCATTCCAATGATGCCGTAAACCATGGTGTAACCAATGGCTATCAAGGCATAGGTGCTGCCAATGGTCAGGCCATTAACCAGCTGTTGGAAAAAATGATAGATCTCAGGCATTACAGCGCTCCTAAAAACCCGATACGCATTTCACTGGTGGAGTCATGTTCCGGCCTTGCGCTGTGTTCTGTGAGCACATTTGCACAAAGCGTTTGCCAGCGAACCGCTGGTGACGGTTTTAAGATTTTCAGGTGAGCCAGCGCCCGGATCGCGGGTGACAGGCCCATAAACCTCGTAAAACAAAGCCCACTGCTCTCACAGTGGGCTTGTTGGGCAGTAACGCCTGGCTTACTGAGGGGAAGCTTCGGTTTTTGGTTTGCCGAAGTGCCATTCGTAGACCACGAACTTGAAGTCCTTCAGGTCGCCCTTGGCGTCAAAGCTCAGATCGCCGGTAGGGGTCTTGAAGGTGCCCGCGTGGATGGCTTCGGCCACTTTGGCGGTGTCTTCGCTTTTTGCAGCGGCGATGCCGCCGGCAATCACTTCAACCGCCGAGTAGGCCGGGAACACGAACGGACCGGTCGGGTCCTGCTTGTTCTTGGTGAACTCTTCAACGATGGCCTTGTTGGCAGGGTCGGTGTCGAAGGATTTCGGCAGGGTTACCAGCAGGCCTTCGGAGGCGCCCTGGGCGATCTGCGAGATGGAGTCGTTGCCGACGCCTTCCGGGCCCATGAATTTCGCGTTCAGGCCTTTTTCTTTGGACTGACGCAGGATCAGGCCCAGCTCCGGGTGGTAGCCGCCGTAGTAGACGAAGTCGACGTTGGCTTGCTTGAGCTTCTGGATGACCGAGGAGAAGTCCTTGTCGCCGGCGTTCAGGCCTTCGAAGACCGCCACTTTCACGCCTTTCTTCTCGAGGGTCTGTTTAACGGCGGTGGCGATGCCTTCACCGTACTGCTGCTTGTCGTGCAATACGGCGACGATTTTCGGTTTTACGTGGTCGGCAATGTAGTTGCCGGCGGCCGGGCCCTGGGCGCTGTCCAGGCCGATGGTGCGGAAGATCAGCTTGTAGCCACGGGCGGTGATTTCCGGGCTGGTGGCGGCCGGGGTAATCATGATGACGCCTTCGTCTTCATAGATGTCCGATGCCGGCTGAGTGGAGCTGGAGCACAGGTGACCGACCACGAACTTGACGCCGTCGTTGACCACTTTGTTGGCGACCGCCACGGCCTGTTTAGGGTCGCAGGCGTCATCGTATTCCTTGGCCTCAAGCATTTTGCCATCGACGCCGCCCTTGGCGTTGATGTCGGCGATTGCCTGCTTGGCACCCATGAATTGCATGTCACCGTACTGCGTCACAGGACCGGTCTTGGGACCGGCGATGCCGATCTTGATGGTGTCGGCTGCGAACGAATGGCCGGCAACCCCAGCCAGGACCATAGCGGCAAACAGTTTGGAAATCTGCTTAGTAGCCTTATTCATAGTGCTCCACTCATGCTGTTGTATTTTTTATAGTTCCAGCGGCCTTGTGGGCTGCAGAACCGGATCGGATATGCGGATATCCCCCCGGCGGTGCCCTGGCAACTGTACCGGTACAGTGTAGAGCGCCGGTTGATCGCTTGAAAAGCTGGGTGCTGGGGGCAAATCCAGGGGGTGTCGCTTAAATGAAAGTAAAAGACAGAATTGCGGCGGGGTCATGCCAGTGTTCCGGGCAATCCTTGGCTTTCCTGACACTTTCTTTCGGTTACACATTTGCAACTGGGTTTTTCTGACTGAAGCTCAACGTTATGATTGCGCCGATTTTTTCTTCAGGTGAATTCCCATGACGCAAGAACCTAGCACCCTCTATGCCAAGCTGCTCGGTGAAACCGCCGAAATATCCTGGAAGGAGCTTGAGCCGTTCTTCGCCAAGGGTGCCCTATTGTGGGTCGATGCTGATCTGGATTTGATCGAAGCTGCCGAGGGAATGGCCGAGGATGAACGCGATAAAGTCGCCGCCTGGCTGGCCGAAGGCCGCCTTGGCGAAGTGTCTGCGACGCGGGCGCTGGACTTGGTGGCGCGTGACCCTGGCCTGTGGGCGGTGGTGGTCTCGCCGTGGATTCTGATCCAGGAAAGGGCGGCTCAATAAATGAGCGCACTAAAAATGTGCGTTATTTTCCAGCGCTAATGTGTGTAGCGGAGTAACCGCTGCTGCCGTGATGGCACCTTGCCGTGGTGAAAGGTCACAGGCAGGGTGACGTTAACGTCACGGGAACAGTTTTAAGCGGCAGGCCAGTCGGCAGAGATTGTTTCTAAATGTGGCTGCGTGGTTCATTGAATATTCACAGCGTCACCGGATCGGTCTGACAACCGCTGCAGGTCCCGGCTGGCTCTGCGCCGGCTCCTTGACCGCTGAAGCCTCGGCCGCCAGCGGATTACGCAGGTGAATCCCCTGAATGACCCCAATCACCTCACTTGCAGGCACCGCAGGGCTCAGCAGGTAGCCCTGGATGAAGTCGCAACCGTGTTTATGCAGTAAGTCGAACTGTGCCTGGGTTTCCACGCCCTCGGTCACCACATTCAGATGCAGCGTGTGCGCCATCCCGATAATGGCCTGGACAATCTCGATGTCGGCGGCGGATTTGGGCAGGTCCTGGATAAACGAGCGGTCAATCTTCAACGTGTTGAGCGGCAGTCGCTTGAGGTAGGCCAGGGACGAATAACCGGTGCCGAAGTCATCGATGGCCAGCGATACCCCCAGTGCACGAATGTGCCGCAGCAACGCCAGCGTGCTGCTGATATTGCCCATCAGCGCATTTTCCGTGACTTCCAGTTCCAGGCGGGCAGCCGCGATCCCGCTGAAGCGCAGTGCCTCTTCGACTTCATCGGCCAACTCATCGCGTGCCAGGTTCAACGCCGAGCAGTTGACGGTCATGTTCAGGTCGCCGTAGCCCTTGTCGGACAAAACGCTCAAGTCGTGACACGCCTGGCGCAACACCCAGTTGTCCAGTTCGGCGATCAGCCCGTTGCTTTCGGCGATCCCGATGAAGCGGTCGGGCGCTAGCAGCCCGTGTTGCGGATGCTGCCAGCGCACCAGTGCCTCCAGGCGGGTGACCTTGCCCAGTTTCATGTCGAAGATCGGTTGATAGAACAGCACCAGCCCGGTGCGCTCGCGCAAGGCTGCGCGTAACTCTTCCTCCAGTTGCAGCTCGAGGAAGGCGCGGGTTTTCAGGTTGGCGCTGAAGAAATTCAAGCTGTTGCGCCCCGCATCCTTGGACTGGTAGAGCGCCAGGTCTGCGGTTTTCAGCAGTTCTTCGCAGGTTACGCCGTCATCGGGAAACAGGCTGATACCAATGCTGGTGGTCATCACCATGCGCCGCCCAGCCAGTTCGATGGGTTCTTTCATCTGCTGCATGATGCGTTGGGCCAGATGCCGCGCTTCGTCACGGTGGTGGATGCTGATCAGGATGCAGAATTCGTCGCCGCCAAAGCGCGCGACCACGTCGGCATGGCTGCGCACCGAGCTCTTGATGTGGCTGGCCAGCACGGTCAGCAACTGGTCGCCGGCGTCGTGTCCGAGGCTGTCGTTGATCCGCTTGAAGTGGTCAATATCGAGAAAGATCACCGCCATCATGCCCTTTGACGCGGTCTTTTCCGCGAGCTTCTCCACGAAGATCTGGTTGAAGCCGCGACGGTTGAGCAGGCTGGTCAGTGCGTCGTAGTGCGCCACCTGCTGCAGGGAGGCGCGCGCCTGGTCCAGTTCGCTGAGCAGCGCATTGACGCGGCGCAGGTCACGCTCCTTGTGCTGCAGCTTTTTGTCGGCCAGGGCGGCGCTGATGCTGCTGCCGATTACCAGCAGCGTGATCACGGCCACCGAGAGCCCCAGCTGGATCGGATTGGTGTTCGACGGTGAGGACAGGTCTGCGCCGGTAGGCACCACCATCTGCATGGCGGCCATGCCGGTGAAATGCATGCTGATGATGCCGGCGCCAAGCACCAGGCTGGCGGCATATTTGAGCAACTGGTGAAACACCCCCGCGCCGTTGCGCAGGTAACTGGACAGCAACAGGGCCGCGAGGCTGGCGCCGATGGCAATGGCCACCGAGGCCATGAACAGCCCTGCGCCAAAGTACACCTGGGCCTGGGAGCGCATGGCCGCCATCCCCACGTAGTGCATCAGCGCAATGCCCACGCCCATCCACAGCGACGCCAGCAGGTACTGATCGAAGCGCAGGGTCGCGTGACTGAGGGTTTTCATGGCAAACAGCGACGCAATCAGGGCGATCAGCAACGAGACGAACGTCATGATCAATTCATAGTGAATGGCGATTGGCACCTGGAACGCCAGCATGCTGATGAAGTGGGTGGACCAGATGCCGCCCGCCAGGCATCCGGCGCCCAGCCAGCGCCAGTGGCGGCGCGCGGTGGGGTCTTCGACGTGGCCGACGCGTTCGGCCATGTCCAGCGTGCCGAAACCGGCCGCACAGGCGACCAGGTAGGCCAATAGCACGAGAAACGGGTTATGACTGCAGTTGAGTAATAAGTGCCCGTTGTGCGGAAGGTCGGTGAAAAAGTGCAGACCCAGCCATTCCATAGCATGTCCCGTCATTGCGTAGTTACGTCACGGCCTACGGCGATGACCTATGGGGACGAGTATAGAAGGCTTACAGAATTCGCAAGGCGTAATGGCACATTGCTGTCTTTGATTTTGGCATGCCGGGCATAGCGTTTGATGCTAAGCGCTGATAGGCAGCGCCAGTTCGAAGGCGGGCGCTTCCAGCGGCAGCAGGCCGAACGCTGCGCGGGCGGCATCGCAATCGACGTTTTGCTCGCCCTGGCTCCATGACGCGTCAAACTCGCGACACGGGCTCGAGCGCAGTTCATAAATCGAACAGCTGGTGCCTTTGCCCACTTCGCCCTCCAGGCTGCAGCAACGCGCGGGTTTCTGGTCGGTGCCGATCATCGCCACGCGGGTCGGGTTGATCTGTACCACCAGGTCGTCGGGCACCGTGCCGCCGGATGAGGCGCACTCGCCCCAGAAGAAAGACACACGAAAGTATGAACAGCAGGCACCGCAATTCAGACACGGACTGGCTTCGGACATGGGCGTCATCGATAAGAAAGGTAAGGGGGAGGTACAACGGGAAGGCTCACCATTCTATCCGGGCCGTGGCCGTTGGGAAGAGGGGCGCGCACTTATATTTTTTGTAGGAAAAGTCCCGTAATGCCGGGTCAAATCATGCCCTATCAGCTTTACGAATCATTACAGACAAGCGCCGCTCGCCTGACTATGTTGCAGTGACCTGAGCAGGATGCACCGGGCATCGCAGCGCTCATAACAATAAAAAGAGACGGACCCATGCAGAACTCGACCCAAGCGGCGAATGCCTGGCGCATTCTGTTCCTGCTGTTCCTGGCCAACCTGTTCAACTTCTTCGATCGCACCATTCCGGCGATCATCATCGAGCCCATCCGCATGGAATGGCACCTCAGCGACTTCCAGCTTGGCATCATCGGCACCGCGTTCACGCTGGTGTATGCCATCGCCGGCCTGCCGCTCGGGCGCCTGGCCGACACCGGTTCGCGCAGCAAACTGATGGGCTGGGGCCTGTTTGCCTGGAGCGGGCTGACCGCCGTCAACGGCCTGGTCGGCAGTTTCTGGACCTTCCTGCTGGTGCGCATGGGCATCGGGATTGGCGAAGCCAGTTATGCTCCGGCCGCCAACTCGCTGATCGGTGACCTGTTTCCGGCGCACCGCCGTGCGCGGGCCATGGGCATTTTCATGCTCGGCTTGCCGCTGGGCCTGTTGCTGGCCTTTTTTACCATCGGCTGGATGGTCAAGGCGTTCGACAGCTGGCGCGCACCGTTCTTTATCGCGGCAGTACCGGGGATGATCCTCGCGGTGTTCATGTTCTACATCAAGGAACCCAAACGCGGCGCGGCGGAAACCGTGCAGGTCGCCCAGGAACGCGTCGATCGCCCGATTCGCCGCGTGCTGGCGGTGCCGACCTTTCTATGGCTGGTGCTGGCCGGGCTGTGCTTTAACTTTGCCACTTATGCGTGCAACTCGTTTCTGGTGCCGATGCTGCAGCGCTATTTTCTGCTGCCGCTGCAGGAGGCGGCGGTGGCCACCGGTGTGATCGTCGGCCTGACGGGGCTGGTGGGCCTGACGCTGGGGGGGTGGGTGGCCGACAAGATTCACCAGCGGGTCGCCAATGGGCGGCTGTTGTTCGCTGCTTTCAGCCTGGTCATTTCCACCGTCACCACTGCCTGGGCGTTGCACGCCGGGCGTATCGAGATTGGTGTGTTCGTGTCGTTGTTCAGTGTGGGCTGGCTGTTTGCGTATAACTTCTACACCTGTGTGTACACGGCGATCCAGGACGTGGTGGAGCCCCGTTTGCGCGCCACCGCGATGGCGTTGTTTTTTGCCGGCCTGTACCTGTTGGGCGGCGGTATGGGGCCGATTGTGGTGGGTGGCCTGTCCGATCACTTTGCGCATTCGGCGATGTATGCGGCGGGGGCGCAGCAGATGACCGAGGCTTACAAGGCGGTCGGGTTGCACGACGCCATGTACCTGATTCCGGTGGCGCTGTTTCTGACCCTGCTGTTTCTGTTCCAGGCCTCGCGCAGTTTTGTACGCGATGCCAGGCGGATGAAGGAGGGGTTGGTGGCGGTGGAGGTGCCAGGTGTTGCGGTGGCTTGAGACCGAGGTGAGGCTATCGCAGGCAAGCCAGCTCCCACACTTGAATGGGTTCACCAATCAAAGTGAACTGCACCCAACATGTGGGAGCGGGCTTGCCCGCGATGAGGCCCTCAAGGCCCATACAAAAGGCCCGTATTGTCAGCAGGGCAGGGTGGCAATCAACCCGCCACCAGCACCCGAATCGCTTCGAGTCGCAGCGCCGCCTTGTCCAGCATCGCCAGGCCTTGCTCGCGCTGATTACGCAGCGCCACCAGCTCGCTGTCACGCACCGTCGGGTTGACCGCCTGCAGCGCCGTCAGACGCCCCAGCTCTTCGTCGGTGTCTGCCGCCAGGCGACGTTTGGCTTCGGCCACACGCTCGGCATGACGCGGGGTGATCTTCTCTTCGCCGGCGTTGATGCGCGGGGTGAGTTGATCACGCTGAGCCTGGATGAACTTGTTGGCGCTGGCCCGTGGCACGCTTTCGAGCTGATCGTTGAGGGTTTCGAACGACACGCGCCCGGACAGGTCGTTGCCGTTGGCATCCAGCAGGCAGCGCAGCGCCGCCGGCGGCAGGTAGCGACCCAGTTGCAGCGCACGCGGCGCGACCACTTCACTCACATAGAGCAGCTCCAGCAGCACGGTGCCCGGCTTGAGTGCCTTGTTCTTGATCAGCGCCACTGCGGTGTTGCCCATCGAGCCCGACAACACCAGGTCCATGCCGCCCTGCACCATCGGGTGCTCCCAGGTGATGAACTGCATGTCTTCGCGCGACAGCGCCTGGTTACGGTCGTAGGTGATGGTCACACCTTCGTCGTCGCCCAGGGGGAAGCTGGCGTCGAGCATTTTTTCGCTGGGCTTGAGGATCAGCGCGTTTTCCGAATGGTCTTCGCTGTCGATGCCGAACGCGTCGAACAGGGTTTCCATGTAAATCGGCAGGGCGAACTGGTCGTCTTGCTCAAGGATGTCCTCAACCAGCGCATCGCCTTCACCCGCGCCGCCGGAGTTGAGTTCCAGCAGGCGGTCGCGACCGGTGTGCAGTTCCTGTTCCAGGCGCTCGCGCTCGGCACGGGCCTCGTCGATCAGGGCTTGCCACTCGCTGTCGTCGGCGCTCTCCAGCAGCGGCAGCAGGCGCGGGCCGAACTGATGCTGCAAGGCGTTGCCGGTCGGGCAGGTGTTGAGGAAGGCGTTCAACGCTTCGTGGTACCACTGGAACAGGCGCTCTTGCGGGCTGGTTTCCAGGTACGGCACGTGCAGTTCGATCACATGCTTCTGACCGATCCGGTCCAGACGGCCGATGCGCTGCTCCAGCAGGTCGGGATGGGACGGCAGGTCGAACAGCACCAGGTGGTGGGCGAACTGGAAGTTGCGGCCTTCACTGCCGATTTCCGAGCAGATCAGCACCTGGGCGCCGAATTCTTCATCGGCGAAGTAGGCGGCGGCGCGGTCGCGCTCAAGGATGTTCATGCCCTCGTGGAACACCGTGGCCGGAATGCCGGAGCGCACGCGCAGGGCGTCTTCCAGGTCCATGGCGGTTTCTGCGTGGGCGCAGATCACCAGGACCTTGGTGCGCTTGAGCATTTTGAGCTGGTCGATCAGCCATTCGACGCGCGGGTCGAAGCGCCACCAGCGGTGTTCCTCCTCGACATCCGGCTGCGACTGGAAGCTGACCTCCGGGTACAGCTCGGCGTGTTCGCCCAGCGGCAGCTCCATGTATTCGTCCGGGTTGGGCAGCGGGTAAGCGTGCAGCTTGCGTTCCGGGAAGCCCTGCACGGCGGCGCGAGTGTTGCGAAACAGCACGCGGCCGGTGCCGTGACGGTCGAGCAGTTCACGCACCAGGCGCGCGCTGGCTTCGCTGTCGCCATCGTTGACGGCGGTGAGCAGCGCTTCGCCTTCATTGCCGAGGAAACCCTGAATGGTCTGGTGCGCCTTGGGTGACAGGCGACCCTTGTCGAGCAACTCCTGCACGGCTTCGGCCACTGGGCGATAGTTCTCGCTCTCGGCGCGGAAGGCATGCAGGTCGTGGAAGCGGTTCGGGTCCAGCAGGCGCAGGCGCGCGAAGTGGCTGTCCTGGCCCAGTTGTTCCGGGGTAGCGGTGAGCAGCAGCACGCCCGGGATCACTTGCGCGAGTTGTTCGACCAGCGAATATTCCTGGCTGGCCTTTTCTTCGTGCCAGACCAGGTGGTGCGCTTCGTCGACCACCAGCAGGTCCCAGCCGGCGGCGAACAGCGCGTCCTGGGCCTTCTCGTCGTCCACCAGCCACTCCAGCGCCACCAGCGCGAGCTGGGTGTCTTCGAACGGGTTGGTGGCATCACTTTCGATAAAGCGTTCTTCGTCGAACAGCGCAACCTGCAGGTTGAAGCGGCGGCGCATTTCCACCAGCCACTGGTGCTGCAGGTTCTCCGGTACCAGGATCAGCACGCGGCTGGCGCGGCCCGACAACAACTGGCGATGGATGACGAGGCCCGCTTCGATGGTCTTGCCCAGGCCCACTTCGTCGGCCAGCAATACCCGTGGCGCGATGCGGTCGGCAACTTCACGGGCAATGTGCAATTGGTGCGCGATGGGTTGCGCGCGCACGCCGCCCAGGCCCCATAGCGAGGACTGCAATTGGCGGCTGGTGTGTTCCAGGGTGTGGTAGCGCAGCGAGAACCAGGCCAGCGGGTCGATCTGGCCGGCGAACAGGCGGTCGCTGGCGAGGCGGAACTGGATGAAGTTGGACAGTTGGGTTTCCGGCAGGGTGACCTGCTCGTTCTGTCCATTGAGACCGTGGTACACCAGCAGGCCGTCGACGTCGTCGACTTCCTGCACGGTCATTTTCCAGCCTTCGAAATGGGTGATGGAGTCACCCGGCGAAAACCTCACGCGGGTGAGGGGCGCATTCCGTAGCGCATACTGGCGTGTGTCGCCAGTGGCCGGATAGAGCACGGTCAACAAGCGCCCGTCCTGTGCCAGAACGGTGCCTAGCCCCAGCTCCGCTTCGCTGTCACTAATCCAGCGTTGCCCCGGTTGATACTGCTGCGCCATGCTGCCTGACTCCCGCCGTGAAAAAGCCGACTATCTTAACGGAACAAGGTCCGACCCCCAAGGACTCTGACGAAAACTACTCCGTTTGAGTGAGCGTGCGCGCTGTGAATCGACGGGTGGCGGGCACTTGTGAGTGTCGACTGAGTCACAGGTTGGCGATGCTGCGCTCAAGTCGGTGTGCAGCGCGCCGACAGCCTGAAGATCAGGAGAGTAACTATTATGCTGCCACCCATGCTGCCCGTCAGCGTCGTACCGGTCACGTCGCAACTCGACCCGGTAAGGCCCAAGCCGGATATACCGCCCGTGGTGCCAGTGCAAGCGGGTTCCAATGAAAGCACCATCGACCTGAAGAAGGGCGATGCCGAACAGTCGACTTTTTTGCTGCGCGAGGAACAACGCCGTCAGCAGGAACAACAGAAACGCCGTCGAGAAGCGGACCAGGACCCGGAACAGCACCTCGCGATTCCAGGCGATGTGCTCAATGCCGATAACACTGTGCCCGTCATCCCGCTGATCGAAGATGAGCCACGCCAGGGGCTGTGGGTGGACGTCGAGGTGTGAAGGTGTATTTGCGGTCACGCGGGGCAGGCCGCATTATTGCGCCATCCCCCCGCCACAACGTAAGCCAAGCCATGAGTGACGATGACAAGCTGATCGACCTGAATGCCGAACGTGCCAAGCGTGTGCATGACCTCAATGACAAGCGCTTGAATGAAGTGCGCCAGGCGTTTGAACAGGCAATGCCGCTGGCAAAGCCGAAGAAAAAAACCAAGAGCAAGCCGAAAAAGCGCTGAGCAATGTGCATCCATTGACCCTGGTCAATTCCCCGCTTCACCTTCTTCGTTAATGTAGCCCTGGTTTATCCGCACAGGTCTTTGCGGATTACAGGGCACGCAAGGCATTTTGGGCGACTTCGGTCGCCTTTTTTTTGTGCGCCGCTGGAGGGTGTGGGACCCAGTTCAGCCCATAAAAAAAGGTGCGACCCTCGCGGATCGCACCTTTTTTACTGCAGGCTTTTTATCAGCTGCCCAGCGCCTTGGACGCCAGCCAGAACAATCCGGCCGACAGTGCCACGGTAGCGGGAAGGGTCAGCACCCAGGCCATCAGGATGGTCTTGACCGTGCCACCTTGCAGGCCGCTTTTATTGGCGACCATGGTGCCCGCCACACCGGACGACAGCACGTGGGTGGTCGACACCGGCAAGGCGAAGATGTTGGCGAAACCGATCATGGTGGCGGTGGTGATCTGCGCCGACATGCCCTGGGCGTAGGTCATGCCCTGCTTGCCGATCTTCTCGCCGATGGTCAGCACCACCCGCTTCCAGCCCACCATGGTGCCCAGGCCCAGGGCCAGGGCGACCGCCAGAATCACCCAGAACGGCGCGTATTCGGTGGTGGCGGTCAGGTCTTTGCGCAGCTTGTCGAGGTCGGACTTCTCGCGCGCATCCAGGCCCGGCAGCTTGCCGACTTTCTTCGCGGTGTCGTCCAGGCAGAGCAGGTAGCGACGCACTTCGATGCGCTGGTCGGCACTCAGCGAATGGTAGTCGGACACGCCTTTCAAGGTGTCCACCAGCGCATTGATGGTCGGCTCGGTCTGTTGCGGGTTGCACTGGAACTTGCCCGGCAGGTCGTCCTTCACGCTTTTGCCCAAGGCCAGGAACTCGCCCAGGGTGGCGTTGTTGCGCTGGTAGAACTGGCTCAAATGCACGGTGGCGTCGCGGGTGCGTTCGATCTGATAGGTGGTGCTGCCCAGGTCGAGAACGAACTGCGCCGGCACGATGCCGATCAGCACCAGCATGATCAGGCCGATACCTTTTTGCCCATCGTTGGAGCCGTGCACGAAGCTCACGGCCATGGCCGAGATCACCAGCACGAGGCGGTTCCAGAACGGCGGGTGTTTCTTGTCGTCGAGTTTGCGGCGCTGGTCCGGAGTCTTGTGCATCTTCGACAGCGGACGCCACCACTTCAGGCCGATCAGCACCAGGGCGGCGACGATGAAGCCGGCCATTGGCGAGAACACCAGCGAGGCGCCGATATCGACCGCCTTCTGCCAGTTCACACCGTCCGCCAGCGGAATATCGTTGATCAGGGCGTTGGCCAGGCCGACGCCGAGGATCGAACCGATCAGCGTGTGCGAGCTGGAGGCCGGAATACCGAAGTACCAGGTGCCCAGGTTCCAGGTGATCGCCGCCGCAAGTAATGAGAAGACCATCGCCAGACCGTGGCCGGTGTTCACATTGATCAGCAACTCCACCGGCAGCAGATGCACGATGGCGTAGGCGACACCCACACCGCCGAGCAGCACGCCGAGGAAGTTGAACACCCCGGAGAAGAACACGGCCAGGTGCGGCGGCATGGCTTTGGTATAGATGACTGTGGCCACCGCGTTAGCGGTGTCATGAAAGCCATTGATGAACTCGAAGGCGAGGACAAAGGCCAGGGCGAGCAACAGGCTCACTAGAACCCACGCATCCAGTCCGCTGAATAAATCGATCATGAAGGTTTTCTGACCCGGTCGTAAGGGGGCGCGATTATGCCAGAAAACCTCGGTAATCGATGCACTAGCTGCTCATCGGTAGCAATCTTCCCGGAAAAAATCTGTGGGAAGCGCACGCATCCCAGCGTTTCCGGGGCTTTGACAAGTCGTTGATTTATAACGCGCGGGGCTGCAACGGCGCGGTTTTGTCACAAAATCGTCACTTCTGAAACATTTGTATGAAAATTCCCAGCGCGCCGTAGGTCGCTAGCTCAAATGTAGGAAAAGACAGGTGTTCTCAGCCGACACTCGACCGACAAAGACTGCAACACCCTGACCACTCACGCCGAAGGCCTTATGACTCTTCGGCCTTGAGTTCCTGTTCGATCTTTTCGATTTCCTGGGCAAATGCCTGATCAAGCAAGCTGGCGCGCTTGCGCCAAGGCTTGCGCTCTGGCTCGGGCTGCGCGGCGTAGGTGGTGACTTCCCCGCCGTAAACGTCCTTGTAACGTTGTTCCTGGCGCTCAAGTTCCGCGCGCAGTTCGTCTTTCGTCACATTTATTACCTGATTGAGTTGAGTTTAATTAGCGTGCAGCACTAAGGCAGAAACTCGCGCAACGATGCCAAATTGAACAGTTGAACCGTTCACCTTGAACATTAATGCGCGATAAGACTTCGTTTAAAACCTTGCTAGAACAGGCAATGCACGTCGTGGGCGCTGCCTGGCGAGCTCCAAAGCCGATACGGGTACCGGGTTGACCTCTGCACAGGCAGCATTATAGCGGTGCATTTGAATAACACTACCGGCATAAAGTTAAAAACCCGCAACTTCGTGTGAGACTTTTGTTACGCGCGAGTCGGTAGTGGCTAAAAAGCCGACTTCATAACTAATTGTTGTTGCCGCCGTGGAAGATGGCTTGAATTAAGA
The DNA here is from genome assembly GCF_000336465.1 of Pseudomonas poae RE*1-1-14. NCBI lineage: Bacteria > Pseudomonadati > Pseudomonadota > Gammaproteobacteria > Pseudomonadales > Pseudomonadaceae > Pseudomonas > Pseudomonas poae. The sequence continues at coordinate 776,911 of NC_020209.1, forward strand.
TGCCATCGTCAGGCAAATTGCGATAATCGACTGCTCGTCCGATAATCGCCCAATGACGCCGGCCTCGCCTTGTCTGCCGTGGCGGTGCGGTTTGTAATAGCCAGCAGCCCTCCCTGCGCTTGCAGAATAAGAGAAAGGATCCGAAATGAATGACCAATTGCGTAACGCCTTCGCATCGGTGGCGCCGCCCATCGTGGCTTCACCGGCCAAGCGCATCCAGGCGTTCACTGGCGATCCGGACTTCATGACCTCCCTGGCCCGGGGGCTTGCGGTGGTGCAGGCATTCCAGGAGCGCAAACGCCATCTGACCATCGCCCAGATCAGCCACCGCACCGAAATCCCCCGCGCCGCCGTGCGCCGGTGTCTGCACACGCTGATCAAGCTCGGCTACGCCACCACCGATGGGCGCACCTATTCGCTGTTGCCCAAAGTGCTGACCCTGGGCCACGCCTATTTGTCGTCGACCCCGCTGGCCGTGTCCGCCCAGCCGTACCTGGACCGCATGAGCGAGCAACTGCACGAAGCCTGCAACATGGCCACGCTCGAAGGCGACGACATCCTCTACATCGCCCGCTCCGCCACCACGCAGCGCCTGATTTCGGTAGACCTGTCGGTGGGCGGGCGCTTGCCGGCCTACTGCACCTCCATGGGCCGCATCCTCCTGGCGGCGCTGGACGACGCCTCGCTGCAGGATTACCTCGACCATGCCGACCTGCCCACCAAGACCAGTCGCACCCTGACCACCCCCCAAGCGCTGTTCGAATGCCTGCAACAGGTACGCCAGCAAGGCTGGTGCATCGTCGATCAGGAACTCGAGCAAGGCCTGCGTTCCATCGCCGTGCCGGTGTACGACGCCTCCGGCCAGGTATTGGCCGCGCTCAATGTCAGCACCCATGCCGGGCGTGTCAGCCGCAGTGAGCTGGAGCAGCGTTTCCTGCCGAGCATGCTCACGGCCAGTCGCGAATTAAGTACGCAACTGTTTGCCTAAGCTGTTCGATGACCGCACAGATCCGCGCGGGATGAATTGACGGTGTTTGCCCGCGCTTATTAATGTGCGGCAGCGCTCTCGGGCGCATCCAACAATAATGACGACCTCAGGTCGTTGTCCCGCCATCGGTGTGGAAATAACAATAATGACGCAACCTTCTGTCGGCACCCCTCTGGACGTCCAGTCCTTCATCAATGCCCAGCCACTGTCACGCTATCAGTGGCGTGTGGTGATCCTGTGTTTCCTGATTGTCTTCCTCGATGGCCTCGACACGGCCGCCATGGGCTTTATCGCGCCGGCACTGTCCCAGGACTGGGGCATCGACCGCGCCAGCCTCGGCCCGGTGATGAGCGCCGCGTTGATCGGCATGGTGTTCGGCGCTCTGGGCTCCGGGCCGCTGGCGGATCGCTTCGGCCGCAAGGTGGTGCTGGTGAGTGCGGTGCTGGTGTTCGGCGCCTTCAGCCTGGCGTCGGCCTACAGCTCGAATGTCGACCAATTGCTGGTGCTGCGCTTTCTCACCGGGCTGGGCCTGGGCGCCGGCATGCCGAATGCCACCACGCTGTTGTCCGAATACACCCCTGAGCGCCACAAGTCACTGCTGGTGACCAGCATGTTCTGCGGCTTCAATCTGGGCATGGCCGGTGGCGGATTTATCTCGGCCAAGCTGATTCCGGCATTCGGCTGGCACGCCTTGTTGATGATCGGCGGCATCCTGCCGTTGATTCTGGTGGTGGTGCTGATGCTGTGGCTGCCCGAGTCGGCACGCTACCTGGTGGTGCGCAATCGCGGCACCCACAGGGTGCGCGAAGCGCTGTCCCCCATCGCGCCCGCCATAATCGCCCAGGCCAGCGCCTTCAGTGTGCCCGAGCAGAAAACCGTCAAGGCCCGCAACGTGTTCGCGGTGATCTTCTCCGGCACCTACCGCGCCGGCACCTTGCTGCTTTGGCTCACTTACTTCATGGGCCTGGTGATTGTGTACCTGCTCACCAGCTGGCTGCCGACCCTGATGCGCGACAGTGGCGCCAGCATGGAACAGGCCGCCTTTATCGGCGCGCTGTTCCAGTTTGGCGGCGTGTTGAGTGCGGTCGGTGTGGGCTGGGCGATGGACCGCTTCAATCCGCACAAAGTCATCGGCACGTTCTACCTGCTGGCGGGGGTGTTTGCCTACGCAGTGGGGCAGAGCCTGGGCAATATCACCTTGCTGGCGACGTTGGTGCTGATTGCGGGGATGTGCGTCAACGGCGCGCAATCGGCGATGCCGTCCCTGGCCGCGCGTTTCTACCCGACCCAGGGCCGCGCCACGGGTGTGTCGTGGATGCTTGGCATTGGTCGGTTCGGCGCGATCCTTGGCGCGTGGATGGGCGCCACGTTGCTGGGCTTGGGCTGGAACTTCGAGCAGGTGCTCACCGCGCTGGTGATCCCGGCGACACTGGCCACTGCGGCCGTGCTCATCAAAGGCATGGTCAGCCATGCGGATGCCACCTGAGGGCTGGTGGCGTTTAAACAGGTGGGAGAGGGCTTGCTCCCGATTGCGGCGGATCAATCAGCACATCCGGGGCTGACACACTGCTATCGGGAGCCGGTCCCCTTCCATATTGGACCGAGTCAACTTACCAACAAATGTTCGATTATCGAACGTTTAGTCGATTATCGGATTGTTTGGCGCCATGCCCTCGGCTTAATCTTCAGGCACTTCGGCGCCACCTCAGCGCCTTTTTCGATCCGCACCGGGAGCTCCACCCCATGGCTGACATTCTCACCCTGCGTGATGCGGTCAAGCGCTTCGTGAACGACGGTGACACCGTCGCTCTCGAAGGCTTCACCCACCTGATCCCTACGGCCGCAGGCCATGAAATCATTCGTCAGGGCAAGAAAGACCTGACGCTGGTGCGCATGACGCCCGACCTGATCTACGACCAGTTGATCGGTGCCGGCTGCGTGCGCAAGCTGATTTTCTCGTGGGGCGGCAATCCGGGGGTGGGCTCCCTGCATCGACTGCGTGATGCGGTGGAAAAACACTGGCCGCAGCCGCTGGAGATTGAAGAACACAGCCATGCCGACCTGGCCAATGCCTACGTCGCTGGCGCCTCCGGGCTGCCGTTCGCGGTGCTGCGCGCCTACGCCGGTTCCGACTTGCCCAAGGTCAACCCGCTGATCAAAACCGTGACCTGTCCGTTTACCGGCGAAGTGCTGGCGGCGGTGCCGTCGGTGCGTCCGGACATCACCGTGATCCACGCGCAGAAAGCCGACCGCAAGGGTAACGTGCTGCTCTGGGGCATTCTCGGCGTGCAGAAGGAAGCTGCCCTGGCGGCCAAGCGCTGCATCGTGACCGTCGAGGAAATCGTCGATGACCTGAACGCGCCGATGAACAGCTGCGTGCTGCCGACCTGGGCCCTGACCGCCGTGTGCCATGTACCAGGCGGCGCACATCCGTCCTACGCCCACGGCTACAACGAGCGCGACAACCGTTTCTATCAGGCGTGGGACCCGATTGCCCGCGACCGTGGGACCTTTACCGCATGGATCGACGAATACATCCACGGCACTGCCGATTTCAGTGAATTCCAGGCCAGGCTGGCCGCCGCGCAGGAGGCCAAGTAATGGCTTACTCGACCAACGAAATGATGACCGTCGCCGCCGCGCGCCGCCTCAAGAACGGCTCGGTGTGCTTCGTCGGCATCGGCCTGCCATCCAAGGCCGCCAACCTGGCACGCCTGACCTCGTCGCCCGACGTGGTGCTGATCTACGAGTCCGGCCCGATTGGCGCCAAGCCTTCCGTGTTGCCGCTGTCCATCGGCGATGGCGAACTGGCGGAAACCGCCGACACCGTGGTGCCCACCGGCGAGATTTTTCGCTACTGGCTGCAAGGCGGGCGCATCGACGTCGGCTTTCTCGGTGCGGCCCAGGTCGACCGTTTCGGCAATATCAACACCACCGTGGTCGGTGACTATCACCAGCCCAAAGTGCGCCTGCCGGGTGCCGGTGGCGCGCCGGAAATCGCCGGTTCCGCCAAGAGTGTGCTGATCATCCTCAAGCAGTCGGCACGCTCGTTTGTCGACAAGCTGGACTTCATCACCTCCGTCGGCCACGGCGAGGGCGGCGATTCACGCAAGCGCCTGGGCCTGCCGGGCGCCGGGCCCGTCGGCATTATTACCGACCTGTGCATCATGGAGCCGGAAGAGGGCAGCCATGAGTTCGTGGTCACCGCGCTGCACCCTGGGGTAACTCGCGAGCAAGTGGTGGCCGCCACCGGTTGGGCGATTCGCTTTGCCGAGCAGGTCGACACCACTGCCGAACCGACTGAGGTGGAGCTGACCGCCCTGCGTGACCTTGAAGCCCGCACGGCCGCCGCCCATGGCCAAGCGCCTGGAGAAGCCTGATGCGTGACGTCTTTATCTGTGATGCCATCCGCACCCCCATCGGCCGCTTTGGCGGTGGCCTGTCCACGGTGCGCGCCGATGACCTGGCGGCGCTGCCGATCAAAGCGCTGATGGAGCGCAACCCGTCGGTGGACTGGAGCGCGGTGGACGAGGTGTTCCTCGGCTGCGCCAACCAGGCCGGCGAAGACAACCGCAACGTCGCGCGCATGGCGCTGTTGCTGGCGGGCCTGCCGCAGAGCATTCCCGGCGTGACCCTCAACCGTTTGTGCGCCTCGGGCATGGACGCCATCGGCACCGCGTTTCGCGCTATCGCCAGCGGCGAAATGGAGCTGGCGATTGCCGGTGGCGTCGAGTCGATGTCCCGTGCGCCGTTCGTGATGGGCAAGGCCGACGCCGCGTTTTCGCGCAACATGAAGCTTGAAGACACCACCATCGGCTGGCGTTTTATCAACCCGTTGATGAAGGCCCAGTACGGCGTGGACGCAATGCCGCAGACCGCCGACAACGTCGCCGATGATTACGGTGTGTCCCGCGCCGACCAGGATGCCTTTGCCCTGCGCAGCCAACAACGCACAGCGGCTGCCCAGGCTGCCGGGTTCTTTGCCGAAGAAATCGTGCCGGTGCGGGTTGCCCATAAAAAAGGCGAAACCCTGGTGGAACACGACGAGCATCCACGGGACACCACCCTTGAGGCCCTGGCCAAACTCAAGCCGGTCAATGGCCCTGACAAGACGGTCACTGCCGGCAACGCGTCCGGTGTGAACGACGGTGCGGCGGCGCTGATTCTGGCATCCGCCGACGCGGTGAAGAAACACGGCCTCACGGCCCGCGCCCGCGTTTTGGGCATGGCCAGCGCCGGTGTCGCGCCGCGTGTGATGGGCATCGGCCCGGTGCCGGCGGTGCGCAAGCTGGTGGAGCGCCTTGGCCTGGCCGTCAGCGACTTCGATGTGATCGAACTCAATGAAGCTTTCGCCAGCCAGGGCCTGGCGGTGCTGCGTGAGCTGGGGATTGCCGACGACGCGCCTCAGGTCAATCCGAACGGCGGCGCCATCGCCCTTGGACACCCGTTGGGCATGAGCGGTGCGCGGTTGGTACTGACGGCCCTGCATCAGTTGGAAAAAACCGGTGGCCGTAAAGGCCTGGCCACCATGTGCGTGGGCGTCGGCCAAGGGTTGGCCCTGGCGATTGAACGCGTCTAACAAGAGAGGATGGCTCCATGAGTGACAAGCCCGGTTATCGGCGCCCGCACGCGGGCACTCAACCTGATTACCTGCACCCGGCCTATCAATCGACGAACCTGCGTTCGCCGTCCCAGCCGTTGGTGTTCCTGCCCCATTCCTTGTCGGAAATCACCGGCCCCACCCTCGGTGCCGAGCGGATCAACGAGAAGGACCACGACCTCACCGCCCAGCATGACGGCGAGCCGCAAGGCGAGCGCATCATCATTCACGGGCGTGTGCTGGATGAAAACGGTCTGCCGGTGCCGGGCATCCTGGTGGAAATCTGGCAGGCCAACGCCGCCGGGCGCTACCACCACGAGCGTGACCTGCACGACGCGCCGCTGGACCCCAACTTCACCGGCACCGGGCGCACCGTTACCGACGCCGATGGCTGGTATCAGTTCCAGACCATCAAGCCCGGCGCCTACCCGTGGGGCAACCACCACAACGCATGGCGCCCGGCGCATATCCACTTCTCGCTGTTCGGGCCGAGCGTGCTGACCCGGTTGGTGACGCAGATGTATTTCCCCGGCGACCCGCTGCTGGAATACGACCCGATCTACAACTGCGTGCCGGACACCTCGGCCAAGCAGCGTCTGATCGCCAGCTTCGACCTGGAAAAAACCATTCCTTCCTATGCCCTCGGCTACCGCTGGGACATCGTCCTGCGCGGCCGCGACGCCACGCCGATGGAGAAATGAGATGAGCCTGTATGCAACCACGTCCCACACGGTGGGGCCTTACTACCACATCGGCCTGACCTGGCTGAACCGCGAAGACTTGACCGTCGCCGCCACCCTGGGCGACCGCGTGGCGATCAGCGGGCAAGTGGTGGACGGCAACGGTGATGTCGTCAATGACGCCATGCTTGAGGTCTGGCAGGCCAACGCCGTCGGCAAGTATGACCACCCGGAGGATGATCAGGCCAAACCCGTCGACCCGAACTTCGAAGGCTTTGGCCGCGTGCCGGTGGATGCCGAGGGGCGGTTTCGCTTTACCACGATCAAGCCGGGCAGCGTGCCGGGGCTCAAGGGCTCCATCCAGGCACCGCACCTGGTGGTGCTGGTATTCGCGCGAGGCCTGGTGAAGCACTTGCTCACGCGGATTTATTTTGCCGGTGACGCGTTGAATGGGGATGACCCGTTGCTGGCCTGTGTGCCGGCCGAGCGGCGTGGGACATTGATTGCCGAGCAGGATGCTGAGGGGGTTTATCAGTGGAATGTGATTTTGCAGGGGACGGATAAGGAGACGGTGTTTTTTGATTATTGAGTAAGGCTTGAGGGCTCCATCGGGAGCAAGCCCTCTCCCACATTTGAAGGGTGACTACAGTCAAGTGCGGGAGGGGGGCTTGCGCCCGATGAGGCCTGTCCAGGCACACCTACCCAAAAGTCTGCTTGCGGAACATGGTTGTTGCAAAGTATGTCTAGGCTATAACCCTTTCCACTGAGTCAAAAACCATGACAACAAAAACGAGTCACTACACGGGAGAAGAACGCAGCAAACGGATCTTCGCGATTGTCGGTGCATCTACCGGCAACCTGGTCGAATGGTTCGATTTTTACGTTTACGCCTTCTGCTCCATTTACTTCGCCCCGGCATTTTTCCCGTCCGACAACCCCACGGTGCAACTGGCCAACACCGCCGGTGTGTTCGCTGCAGGGTTCCTGATGCGGCCCATCGGCGGCTGGCTGTTTGGCCGGGTGGCCGATAAACACGGGCGCAAGAGCTCGATGATGATTTCGGTGCTGATGATGTGCGCCGGCTCGCTGGTGATTGCCTTCCTGCCCACCTACAAGGACATCGGTGCCTGGGCGCCGGCGCTGCTGCTGATGGCGCGGCTGTTCCAGGGCTTGTCGGTGGGGGGGGAATACGGCGCCACCGCGACTTACATGAGTGAAGTCGCGCTCAAGGGCCAGCGCGGTTTCTTTGCTTCGTTCCAGTACGTGACCCTGATCGGCGGGCAACTGCTGGCGGTGCTGGTGCTGGTGGTCCTGCAACAGCTTCTCAGCGAAGAAGAGTTGCGCGCCTGGGGCTGGCGGATTCCCTTCGTGATCGGCGCCATTGCCGCAGTGATCTCCCTGCTGCTGCGCCGCACGCTCAAGGAAACCACCAGCAAGCAAACGCGCCAGGACAAGGACGCCGGCAGCATCGCCGCGTTGTTCCGTCACCATAAAGCGGCGTTCCTCACTGTGCTGGGCTACACCGCCGGCGGCTCGCTGATTTTCTACACCTTTACCACCTACATGCAGAAATACTTGGTGAACACCGCTGGCATGCACGCCAAAACCGCCAGCTACATCATGACTGGCGCACTGTTCGTGTACATGTGCATGCAGCCGCTGTTCGGCATGCTTTCGGACCGGATCGGCCGGCGCAATTCGATGCTCTGGTTTGGCGCCCTCGGCACCCTGTGCACGGTGCCGATCCTGCTGACCCTGAAAACCGTGACAAGCCCGTTTCTGGCGTTTGTGTTGATCGCCCTGGCGCTTGCTATCGTCAGCTTCTATACCTCGATCAGCGGGTTGGTCAAAGCCGAGATGTTCCCGCCCCATGTGCGCGCCCTTGGCGTGGGCCTGGCCTACGCCGTGGCCAACGCGATCTTCGGCGGTTCGGCGGAGTACGTGGCGCTGGGCCTCAAGTCCATGGGCATGGAAAACACCTTCTATTGGTATGTCACCGGCATGATGGCGGTGGCGTTCCTGTTCAGCCTGCGCCTGCCGAAACAGGCAGAGTACCTGCACCACGATTTGTAAGGGATCCGTTATGACGCTGCGCACGAGCAACCAATTGTTCGACGCCTACTTCACCGCCGACGGCATGGCCGAGGTGTTTTGCGACCAGGGCCGCGTGCAGGGCATGCTGGATTTCGAGGCGGCGCTGGCCCGTGCGCAGGCCCGGGTCGGGTTGATCCCGCAGGCCGCCGTCGCGCCGATTGCCCAGGCCTGCCTGGCCTCGCTGTACGACGTCGACGCCCTGGGGGTGGCGATTGCCACGGCGGGCAACTCGGCGATTCCGCTGGTCAAGGCGCTGGGCAAGTTGATTGCCAGTGAAGACGCCGGGGCCGAACGCTATGTGCATTTGGGCGCGACCAGCCAGGACGTGATGGACACTGGCCTGGTGCTGCAGGTGCGCCAGGCGCTGGCTTTGATCGACGCGGACCTGGCGCGCCTGGGTGACGTGCTTGCCGCCCAGGCCCAGCGCTACGCAACGGTGCCACTGGCCGGGCGCACCTGGCTGCAACACGCCACGCCGGTCACCCTGGGGATGAAAATCGCCGGTTGGCTGGGCGCAGTGACCCGCAATCGGCAGCGTCTGGCACAGTTGAAACCGCGCTTGCTGGTGCTGCAGTTCGGCGGCGCGTCCGGCACCCTGGCGGCACTGGGTGAACACGCCATGCCGGTGGCCGAGGCGCTGGCGGCAGAGTTGCAATTGGGCCTGCCCGAACAACCCTGGCATACCCAGCGTGACCGTCTGGTGGAGTTCGCTGCGGTGCTTGGCCTGATCGCCGGCAGCCTCGGCAAGCTGGGTCGCGATATTAGCCTGCTGATGCAGACCGAAGCCGCTGAAGTCTTCGAACCGTCGGCGCCGGGCAAGGGCGGTTCATCCACCATGCCGCACAAACGCAACCCGGTGGGCGCCGCCGTGCTGATCAGCGCCGCCACTCGGGTGCCGGGGCTGGTGGCGACCATGTTCAGCGCCATGCCCCAGGAGCACGAACGCAGCCTGGGTTTGTGGCACGCCGAATGGGAAACCCTGCCGGACATCTGCCGGCTGGTGTCGGGTGCGCTCAAGCAGGCGTTGCTGGTGAGTGAAGGCCTGGAGATCGATGCTGAACGCATGGCGCGTAACCTGGACCTCACTCAGGGCCTGGTGTTGGCTGAAGCGGTCAGTATCGTGCTCGCCCAACGGCTGGGCCGCGAAACCGCGCACCATCTGCTGGAGCAATGCTGCAAGCGCGCGGTCGCCGAGGGGCGGCATTTGCGCGCGGTGCTGGCCGATGAAGCGCAGATCACTGCCGAGCTGTCAGCCACCGAACTGGACCGTCTGCTCGACCCGGCGCACTACCTGGGTCAGGCCCACACCTGGGTCACCCGCGCCGTTACCGAACATTTTGCCTTGACCGCCTGAGGAGGCTGCCGTGCCCTTTGTCCAACTCGCCGACGGCGAACTGCATTACCAACTCGACGGGCCTGCCGATGCACCAGTGCTGGTGCTGTCCAACTCCCTGGGCACCGACCTGCATATGTGGGATATCCAGATACCGGCCTTCACCCGGCATTTTCGCGTGCTGCGCTGCGACACCCGTGGCCATGGCAAGTCCCTGGTCACGCCGGGGCCCTACAGCATCGAGCAACTGGGCCGCGACGTGCTGGCGCTGCTGGATGCGCTGGGTATTCACCGTGCGCATTTCTGCGGGTTGTCCATGGGCGGGCTGATCGGCCAATGGCTGGGCATCAACGCCAGCGCGCGCCTGCAGCGCCTGGTGGTGTGCAACACCGCCGCGAAGATCGGCACCCCCGAGGTGTGGGACCCACGCATCGAGACCGTGCTGCGTGACGGCGCGGCGGCGATGGTCGCGCTGCGCGATGCGTCGATTGCCCGCTGGTTCACCGCTGACTTTGCGGCGGCCAATCCGCACCAGGCGCAACAGATCACCGACATGCTCGCCAACACATCGCCCGAGGGCTACGCCGCCAACTGCGCCGCCGTGCGCGACGCGGATTTTCGCGCGCAACTGGCCTCGATCAAGGTGCCGACCCTGGTGATCGCCGGCACGGAAGACGCCGTGACACCGCCGGCCGGCGGCCACTTTATCCAGAACCATGTGAAGGGCGCCGAGTACGCCGAGTTCTATGCGGCGCACCTGTCCAACGTGCAAGCGGGCGCCGCGTTCAGCGACCGCGTTATCGAATTTCTGCTGGCCCACTGACCCAGTGATGGCTGGCCTTGCAGTGGCGAGCGGGCTTGCCCTAATGCCGTTCAGTTAAGAAATGTGTGGGTTTATTGTGGCGAGCGGGCTTGCCCCGCGTTGGGGTGCGAAGCGCCCCCACTCCAGCAAAACGCGGTGTACCTGATACGGCTCAGCGCCTGGTTTTGGGGCTGCTGCGCAGCCCAACGCAGGACAAGCCTGCTCGCCACAGGGAATCTGCGCTTAACTGAACGGCATTAGGGCTTGCCACAAAAAAAACGCTCGCTACATTTGCTGTTTAGAGGAGCTGTTTGTGGACGAGAAACAACGTTATGCCGAGGGCCTCAAGGTGCGCCGCGAAGTGCTGGGCGATGCCCATGTCGATCGCAGCCTCAACGCCCTGACCGAGTTCAACGGCGAGTTTCAGGAGATGATCACCCGTCACGCCTGGGGCGATATCTGGACCCGCCCGGGCCTGCCTCGGCATACCCGCAGCCTGATCACCATCGCCATGCTGATCGGCATGAACCGCAGCGAAGAGCTGAAGCTGCACCTGCGGGCCGCCGCGAGCAATGGCGTGACCCGTGCCGAGATCAAGGAAGTGCTGATGCAGAGCGCGATCTACTGCGGGATTCCGGCGGCGAATGCGACGTTCCACCTGGCCGAATCGGTGTGGGATGAGTTGGGGGTTGAGTCACGTCAGCAAGCCTGAGTCTGAAATACCGACAAAATCTGGGAGCTGGCTTGCCTGCGATGGCATCCACTCGGTGTGCCTGATGTAACAAGGTGTCTGCATCGCAGGCAAGCCAGCTCCCACAGGAGACCTCCTGTGTTTGCAAGGTCAGTGTGAGTCGGCATCCCACACCCAATTCCACACACCTGGCAGGTGCACCGGCGCATTCACATCCTTGATCGTGCGCCTCAGCGCCGCGCGTTGCAGGGCGGCGGTGTCGGTGTAGAACGGCTCGGCGGCGGTGTTCATGCCGTTGATGCGCGCGCTGTCGAGCAGGATCTGCAGATATTCCTGCATGTGCCGCGCCGTGTAGCGGTTGATGTCATGGAAGGTCACCACCACTGGAATCACCCCATCCACCGTCGGCAGCTCGCCCAGGGCAATGTGTTCGCGCACCACCGACAGTTGCCGATAGAGGTTGGCGCGACGCCGGGGGCTGGCGTTGAAGCCCCAGATCTTGCCGTCATTGGCGCTCAGGTCGGTGAGCAAGACGCCCATGCCATGGCGCTGGTAGGCGGCAAAGGTACGTTTGTCGTAGTTCCAGAACGGCGGGCGCACCAGCACGGGCGGTGCGCCGGTGATCCCGGCGATGTCTGCTGCACCCAGGGTGAGGGTGCGTTCCAGTTCGGCATCGCTCAGCCAGCGGTGGTTGGTGTGAAACGCGGTGGCGGTGTGGAAACCCAATAGATGCCCGGCGGCAAATTCACGCACCATGGTTTTGCGCCCGCGGGCACTGCCGCCGGAACGCGCCCCTTCGGTCTGCACGAAAAACACCGCCTTGATGCCCGGCAAAATCGGGTTATGCGCCAGATCAGCCAGCACTGAACGGCTCGGGTTGTTGTAGCCCGAGGCGCTGGGACCGTCATCGAAAGTGATTAAAAAGCGGATCGGCGCCTGGGCCTGCAAACGCTGCGCGGTCTGTGGCGTCAAGGCGATGGGCTGGCCGATACAGCCGCTGAGCACAACCGACAAAAGGACAATGAGGTATTTCATGGCGGCCTTCGAAGAGGTAGGCGTCCGTGTCGTTGAGGTCCATGTGCCGGGTGAGGGCGCGTGCACGATACAGCATGCACACGCCGCGATCACCGGTATAAATGGCCGTCTGGCGGGGCGAGTCAGATTCAGGCGTAACGGGTTCGCAGGGGCAGGCCCATTTCTGCATTCAGTGTGTTTTCGGTAAACGGCGCGGGGTTGGTTGAAGTGGGAGGGGTGTTGGGGTCGTTGTCGAAGTCGAAGGGCGGCGCGTTGCTCACCAGGCCGACCGCTTGCAGTTCACTGTTGGGTGGGCCTGGGCGCTCGGGTTGATCGCGGGTCGGCACGCTCGCACCTGGCAGGAAGGTGCCGTTGGCGCCATTCCAGGCGTGCGCCATTTCATGGAAAAGCTGGTTGAGCGGCAAGAACAGAGGATCCGTCCCGTAAACCGCGGCCGGGTTGTAGAAAATCGTGCCTTTGTCGGCCCGTGAACCCGGTACCCCATCCTTCAGGTAGCCCCACTTGGGGTCGGTGCGTTCAGCTGGAACCTGATTGTTCTGCTCAAGGTGTTGCAGCTCGGTGCTCCAGAAGCGATAGGAGTTGCCACGATTACTGGGCACGATGAGAACAGGGCCGCCATTTTTCACGGCCATCTCATCGAGCGCTTTCAGCATTTTTTGCCCTTGTGGCGATGTGCGAAGCAAGGTCAGATCGTCTTCGACTCGCGCAATGAAGTCGGGTGGCCCCTGGATGCTGAAGGCTTTTCGGCCCGCGTCGGTCAGCGTCATGGGGGTGAGCGTTGAGCCTTGTGTGCCGATCAGGCGATCTGTCGCCTGTGCATGGATGCGCGCCTTGATCGCATTCGCGCGCAGGGTGTTGCGCCCTTGCCCTGAGTAAAACGTGGTGCGGTCATGGCCCACCAGCAGGTCGTCACCCAGGCCGCCGTTGAGCACCGTGTGCCCGTTGCCTGCGTACAGCTGGTCGTTGCCGGCACCGCCATCGAGGTGGCTCTGTTTGTTGGCCGGCCCGCTGCCTGCGTACAAGCGATCATTGCCAGCATTGCCGTACATCACCGCGTGGCCCCGGCCCCCTTTGAGTATGTCGTTGCCGTCATTGCCTTCGGCGTAGCCGGTGTCGCTGCCGAGGGTAATGTCATCATCGCCACGGCCGCCATATACGCTGGTTTTGCCGCCGCCCGCCTGAATCACGTCATTGCCGTCTTCAGCGTCGATTTCGATACGCAGGTTGACGTTGGGGGCGACGGTAATACGGTCGTCGCCCGCTCCGGACTTCAGGTGAAGCAGAGTCGGGATATTTGAGCGGCCGTCTGGAGTGTCGAGGACGTAGTCACGACCATTTACCTGAGCGTACAGCTGGCCATCAGGGCGTTGGCTGATATGAATCCGGTCGGCGCGTTTACCTGTTTCGAGGAACAGAACATTCGCCAGTGTCTCTGGACGCCCAGGGTTTTTCAGGCCCTGGGTGAGTGCCTGACTGGCGCGCAGATTTCCATCATCCACCAGCACCTTGGTGCGGGTCTGAACAGGCGGGGGGCCGGACGGCGGTTGTCCGGGCGCCATGGCGTGGTTGTGAGCAGAAGTGACTGTAGTCATGGCCTGTACCTGTATGTCGGATAAGGTGATGTGCAGCGCCGCCTTACGACGCCTGCTCTTCAGTCGTGCCAGCGCAGGGAAACGTTCATGCCTTAAATGAGCCAAGTTGCTACAAAAACAGCCACGACCCATCGGCTCGTGGCTGTTGCCGGGGGCGTTACAACAGGCTGATGGGGTAGCTGACAATCAAGCGGTTTTCGTCGAACTCATTGTTGCTGTAGTCGCGCCGCATGCTGGAGTTGCGCCAGCGCATCGTCAGGTTTTTCAGGCTGCCGCTTTGCACGGTGTAGCCCAGTTCGCTTTCCCGGCCCCATTCCTTGCCATCCGTCACGCTGCCGGTGTGCACATTGCTGCCGCTGATATAGCGGTTCATCAAGGTCAGCCCTGGCACGCCGAGGGCGGCAAAGTTGTAGTCGTGGCGCACCTGCCAGGATTTTTCCTCGGCGTTGTCGTAGCTCGAGTTGTAGCTGTCGTTGGCCAGGGTGCCGCCGCTGGTGCCGTTGACGCGCATCCATTGGCTGTTGCCGCTGAGTTTTTGCAGGCCCACATAGAAAGTGTTGCCGCCGTAGCGTGCGGAAAACAGGCCGGACCAGGTCTTGTTGTCCAGCTTGCCGGCGCGGGCGCTGCCGTCGTCGGTGCCGTAGAAGAACCCGAGGTTGGCGCCCAGGGTCCAGTCGCCCAAGGGCTGGCTGTGGATCAGGTTGATGAACTGCTGGCTGTAGATGTCCTTGAGCTGGGCATTCCACAGGCCGACCTGGGTGCGTTTGTCGTTGAAGGCGTATTCGCCGCCCTGGAAGTTGAAGCGGTCGGAGGTGAACGCGGTTCTGCCGACCATCGACAGGTCAGTCATGCTGCTGTCGTCACGCGGGCTGTTGGCGCGGAACTGGCCGCCATACAGGGTCAGGCCGTCGATTTCCTTGGAGGTGATCTGCCCGCCGCGCAGGGTCTGCGGCAGGGAGCGGCCATCGTCGGCGCGCAGGATCGGCAGCACCGGCATCCATTCGCCGACCTTCAGTTCGGTTTTGGAAATGCGCGCCTTGAACGCCACGCCCAGGCGCCCGAAGTCGTCCGCCGGACGGCCATCACGGTCCAGCGGCAGCAACTGGGTGCCACCAGTACCGCGGCCGCCATCGAGCTTGAGCGAGTACAGGCCCAGCACATCCACGCCAAAGCCTACCGTGCCCTGGGTAAAGCCGGAGCGGGCGTCGAGGATGAAACTCTGCGTCCACTCCTGCGCGCCGCCCTGGGCCTTGGTCGGGTTGGTGAAATTGCGGTTGAAGAAAAAATTGCGCACGTTGAGGTTGGCGCTGGCGTCTTCGAAAAAGCCGTGCTCCTCGGCGCAGACGGGCAGGGCAAGACTTGCGACAGCGGTTGCCAGCAATAGCTGGCGCGGGCGAAATGTGCTCATGGGGTAGGACCTGTTGTTATTGGGGTTATGCAGGTGCGCGCATGGTGCGGGGCGGGGCGGGAGCGATGAAAGTGGGGCAGGGCGGGTTGTGGGCGATGATCGAACGCAAGTTGCCGGGCGCCAGGCCCGGCTTTTGCGATTAAGGCTTGGGCGGGTTGAAGTGGGTCCAGGGCACCGCCGGCAGGTAATGCTGGGCGGCAATGATCAGCGCTACCATCGCCACTAGAAACCCCACTTGCAACGGGTTCCAGAATGCCCAGTGCAGACCGTTCAGCCAGGGCCAGCCTTCGCTGAATCGTTGGCTCATTTGGCCGATGCGTTTTTTGTGCAGCAGGTTGATCAGTAGCGAGCCGGCATAGGTGACCGCTCCCAGCACGCCGAGCATCAGGCCGCAGGCTATGAGCATGATCACCTGCGGCACACCATGGCGTATCACCAGCCAGTAGTCGTTGGGGTTGAATCGCTTGGGAATCAGGTACTGGGTCAGCCATATATCCTGCACCCTGTATACCGAACTCATGCTCGCCCAGAATTGGGTGACGCGAAATCCAATAATGGCCGGTGCCAACGACATCAACAGGAGGATGAACACGGACATCAAGTCCAACGTGTTCGGTGTGTCGTGGGCAATGCTCAGGCCGATGCCCAGTGCGAAGACTGCCCATAGCCGGATAAACACCTGGGTGTAGATCGGCCGTGGCACGAATTTTCGCCAGAAATACAGGTCGTTTTGATGCAGGCGTTCGACCAGTTGCGGATAGCGCCAGGTCAGGGTGTCTGCCAGGTGCTGACAGGCGTTCCATTCGTTTTCGCCAAACCCGTCGATCATGCGTTTGTGTTGCGTCGCCGTCATCGGCGTGAGCAACAATCGGGCGGCCAGGGCATCGGCTGACATGCGCCGCTTATCCTGGGCCTTGTCTTGCAGATGCTCGTAAAAAGTCTCCTGTTCACAACGCGACACCAGGCTACGCCACATCCACGCCGGTTCCGGAAACACACCTTTCTGGTCATCCCAGCCGAAGGTCTGGCACACGCGCTCGAACATCGGCACGCTCCACTGGGTGTTGTAAAGCAACTGGAGGATCATGCGTTGCCAGTGCTGCTGCAGGTCGAACACCTGCAGCCATGCCTGGCTGTTGAACTGCCTCAGCTGGGTGACGAATTCACGCTCGGCCTTTTGCTCCAGCTGTTCCTCCAGGGCCATGCGGTAGGCTTGCAGCAACTCGTTGCTGAGCGCTTCGTGCTGCCATGACGTCATGGCTACCTGTTGCCAGGGTGTCAGCCATTCCAGGTGCTGCACGGCCCAACGCGCGATTGCGGTGCGTTCGCCCGGGGCTTCAAAGCAATGACGCAGCAGGGCGGCCTGGAATGCCTCGGTGCACAGATGCTGTTGAGCTTTGGCCCAGCGTTCATCGAGATTGTCGGCGTTCAGGCCCGCGACCAGTGCCAGCGCCGGGTTTGGCGCGGGCGGGTCGAAGGGTGCAGGTTCAAGCGGTCGCACCTGCATCCACTCAGCCGGGGCGTCGAGGCTGGCGCTGATGGCCTCGGTCACGGGCATAGCGGCGGCGGGGCTGTCGTCTTCGTGATCGGCCCGCCAGCGCGCTTCATTCAGGCAGTGTTCATAGGCTTCGCGCAGGCGCTGAAAGCCCTCGGGGTCATCGTCCGGACGGCACCCCTTGAGCAGCCGCGCGTAGGTGCGCTTGATCGTGCGTTCGTCGGCGTCGTCCGCCAGTTGCAATAGTGTCCAGCCGTCCATGTGCAATCGTCCTCAGCGCCAGAACCCGTTATCGAGCTGTTCAAGTTGACGGGTCAGTTCGCTGCGCGCCTCACGGATGCTGCGTTCGTCCTGACTGTCGAGCACCTGCTGGAACTGCGCCGCCCAGTGTCCCAGTTGCTCACGCAGCTCGCCGAGGCTTTCCTGATAGAGGCGTTCGAGGCGGGCCGTGAGCACGGTATTGACCTGCTGGTCGCGCGGGTGAATCTTCAACAGGGCCAGCGCCTGCAGGCGTTGCTGGATCTCCTGGGGGCTGAGCACACCGGGGTTGTTCTCGATCACCAGCGAGTGTTGTTCACCGGTGAGCGGGATGTTCACCTGGGCTTCGAGCAACCCGTTGTTGTCGTAGGTAAAACGCACGTCCAGCGAGACTTCGCCCGCTTTGCGCTTGGGCACCGGAATTTCCAGCTGGCCCAACTCGATGTTGTCTTTCACCAGGCGGCTTTCGCCCTGGTAGATTTTCAGCAGCACGCGAGTCTGGTCGTCGGAGAGCGTAAACACGCTTTTGACCCGACTCACCGGCACGCTGCTGTTGCGTTCGATCAACGGCAGGTAGTGGCCGTTCTCGATGTGGTTGCCATATTGGTTGGCTGTCTCGATCCCCAGGGTGTAAGGGCACACGTCAGTCAGCACCACTTCTTCCAGGGCCGCCGAACGCGCCTTGAGCGCTGCCTGGATCGCCGCACCATGGGCGACCACCTGGTCAGGATCGAGGCTGATGGAAGGGAAGCGGCCGAACAGCCCCGCGGCGAGTTTGCGCACCAGCGGCATGCGCGTGGTGCCGCCGACCAGCAGAATCTCATCCAGGTCACCCACCCGAATGCGTGCGTCGCGCAGGGCACGTTCAATCGGCGCGCGCAGGCGTTCGAGCAGCGGTGCATAGAGCCTGGCGAGTTCGGCCTGGGTGATGGTTGTTACCCATTGCCGGCCGTCGACGCGCAGGGTGAAGTCGGCGCTGTCGTCCTGGCCGAGGGCTTTGCGCACACGCTCGGCTTCGCGGCGCAGTGCGTGCAGCACGCTGCTGGTGGGCGGGAAATCCTCGGCATTGCGCTGGCTGTCGACGAAGTGATCCAGCAGCAGGGTGTCGAAGTCCTCGCCGCCCAAAAAATTGTCACCGGCGCTGGCGCGCACTTCCATCACGCCGTCAAACAGCTCGATGATCGACACGTCGAACGTGCCGCCGCCGAGGTCGAACACCAGGAACGAGGTTTCCTTGTCGCGCTGGTGCAGGCCATAAGCCAGAGCGGCAGCGGTGGGTTCATTGATCAGTTTTTCAACGTTGAGGCCCGCCAGTTCCCCGGCGATGCGCGTGGCTTTGCGCTGGCCGTCGCTGAAGTAGGCGGGCACGCTGATCACCGCGTCGGTGACGGCTTCACCGTAGCTGCGCTCGATGTCTTCCTTGAGGCTTTTGAGCACCAGCGCCGAGAGTTCTTCGGGTCGAAAGGTGCGGTCACCGAGGCGTACCTCGGTGGCACTGCCCATGTAGCGCTTGAACAGCGATGTGGTCAGGTGCGGGTGCGTGTGCAGGCGCTCCCTGGCGGCCTGGCCGACCAGCACGCGGCCCTGGTCATCGAGCCCGACCACACTGGGTGTCAGCAGTTGGCCCAGGGCGTTGGGTACCAGCTCGGTGGCATCGCCGCGCCAGACGGCGGCGAGGCTGTTGGTGGTGCCCAGGTCGATTCCTACGATCATTACGACAAGCTCCCTCTGTGGTCTGTAAGAATCTGTGACAGATTTTACCCCGAAAGGTTGAACGGAACGCAAGACGCCGGATTTGCCGCCAGCACATTGCGCGCATAAAAAAACCGCTTCCGGTGACGGAAGCGGTTTTTGATTTACACCCAGGCTGTCAGAACAACTTCAACTTCGGCGCGTCTTCTTTCACCGGCTCGTTCTGCGCAGTCTGCGCATTCCAGCCACCGCCGAGGGCCTTGTACAGGTTGACCTCGCTGGTGAGCTGCGCCAGGCGGTCGGTGATCAGCGATTGCTGGGCACTGAACAGTTGGCGCTGGGCGTCGAGGAAGGTCAGGTTGCTGTCTACGCCAATGCGGTAGCGACGTTCGGCCAGGCGGTAGTAATCCTGGTTGGCCGCGACGAAGCCGCGCTGGGCGTCCAGTTGCTGCTTGTAGGTTTCACGCGCGGCGAGGCCGTCGGAAACTTCCTGGAAGCCGGTCTGGATAGCCTTCTCGTAGTTGGCCACGTTGATTTCTTTCTGGATCTTCGAGTAGTCCAGGCTGGCGCGCAGGCTGCCGGCATTGAAGATCGGGATGTTGATCTGCGGGGCAAACGACCAACTGCCCGAGCCGCCCTTGAACAGGCCACCCAGGTCCGGGCTCAGGGTGCCGGCATTGGCCGTCAGACTGATGCTCGGGAAAAACGCCGCGCGGGCGGCGCCGATATTGGCGTTGGCCGCCTTGAGGTTGTACTCGGCCTGCACGATGTCGGGACGTCGTTGCAGCAGGTCGGAGGGCAACCCGGCCGGCACTTCGGCGAGCAGGTCATCAGACAGTGGCTTGCTGGCGATATTCGCCGGCAGGCCGGTGCCCAGCAGCAGGGTCAGGCTGTTTTCGTCCTGGGCCACCTGGCGTGTGTAGCGCGCCAGCTGCACCCGGGCATTTTCCACCGAGGTGCGTGCCTGGCTCAGGTCGAGGGCCGAGGCCACGCCGACTTCGCTGCTGCGCGAGGTGAGCTTGAAGCTCTGTTCGAACGCGCCCAGAGTGTCCTGAGTGAGCTTGAGCAGTTCCTTGTCGGCCTGCCAGGTCAGGTAGGCGTTGGCCACGCTGGCCACCAGGCTGATCTGCGTACTGCGCCGTGCTTCTTCGGTGGCGAAGTACTTTTGCAGGGCCTCTTCACTCAGGCTGCGCACACGGCCGAACAGGTCCAGCTCGTAGGAACTGATCCCGAGGGTGGCCGAGTACTGGCTGGTGATGCCCGATTGACCGGTCTGCGACATGCGTGCCGGGGTGCGCTGGCGGCTGCCGGCGCCGTTGGCCGACACGGCCGGGAACAGGTCGGCACGCTGGATGCGGTACTGCGCGGCGTACGCGTCGATGTTCAGCGCCGCGACGCGCAGGTCGCGGTTGTTCACCAGTGCGGTCTGGATCAGCTGCTGCAGGGCAGGGTCATGGAAAAACTGCTTCCAGCCCTGTTCGGCAGCGGCCTGGCCCGGCGCCTGGGCCGACGAATACGCCGGCCCCTGCGGGTACTGCGCGGCCACCGGCGCTTCGGGGCGCTGATAGTCAGGTATCAGCGAGCAGCCACTGAGCACGAAGGCGGTGACGGCTAGGGAAAGTAGCGACTTGCTCATTGGCCAGCCTCGTTAGAAGTTTGCGTGGTTTCAGTCTTTTTGCGCTTGCCGATGGCCGACACGGTTGCGAAGAACAGTGGCACCCAGAAGATCGCCAGCACGGTGGCGGTGATCATACCGCCGATCACGCCGGTACCGATGGCATGTTGGCTGCCTGAACCTGCGCCCGAGGAGATCGCCAGCGGCAGTACGCCGAGGATGAACGCCATGGAGGTCATGATGATCGGGCGCAGACGCATGCGGGACGCCTCGATGGCCGCCTCGACGATGCCCTTGCCCTGTTCGTGGAGTTCCTTGGCGAACTCCACGATCAGGATGGCGTTTTTCGCCGCCAGGCCCACCGTTACCAGCAAGCCCACCTGGAAGAACACGTCGTTGGACAAGCCGCGCATGCTGGTGGCGATCAACGCCCCCACCACGCCCAGCGGCACCACGAGCACCACCGCGATCGGAATCGACCAGCTTTCGTACAGCGCCGCCAGGCACAGGAACACCACCAGCAGCGACAGCGCGTACAGCGCAGGCGCCTGGGAGCCGGACAGGCGTTCCTCATACGACAGGCCCGTCCAGGCGTAGCCGATACCGGCCGGCAACTGCTTGGCGATGCGCTCGACTTCGGCCATCGCGTCGCCGGTGCTGTAGCCCGGTGCCGGGGTGCCGAGGATTTCCATCGCCGCCACACCGTTATAGCGCGACAGTTTTGGCGAGCCGTAGATCCACTTGCCCGAAGCGATGGCCGACAACGGCACCATCTTCCCGGAGTCGCTGCGCACGTACCATTTGTTCAGGTCTTCAGGCGACATGCGGCTGGCCGCTTCACCTTGCACGTACACCTTCTTCACACGGCCACGGTCGATGAAGTCGTTGACGTAGCTGCCACCCAAGGCAATCGCCAGGGTCTGGTTGATGTTCGACAGCGTGATCCCCTGGGCACTGGCCTTCTCGTCGTCGACGGTGAGCTCGTACTGCGGCTCATCGTTCACGCCGTTGGGGCGCACACCGGCAAGGATCTTGCTCTGGGCGGCCATGCCGAGGAACTGGTTGCGCGCGGCCATCAGCTTCTCATGGCCGACACCGCCCTGGTCCTGCAGGAACACGTCGAAACCGGTGGCGTTGCCCAGCTCCAGGACTGACGGCGGCACGATGGCAAACACCATGGCGTCCTGGAACGTCTGCATGAAGTAACCCTGGGCACGCTTGGCGATCGCGAACACCGAGGTGGAATCGTCACGCTCATCCCACGGCTTGAGCATCACGAAGGCCAGGCCCGAGCTTTGGCCGCGACCGGCGAAGTTGAAGCCGTTCACGGTAAATACCGATTTCACGCCCTTGCCTTCGCCCGGCTCGCCTTCCTTGGTGTTGAGCAGGTAGATACGCATGTCGTCGATGACTTTTTGCGTGCGCTCGGCGGTGGAGCCCACTGGCGTCTGCACCTGGGCAAAGATCACGCCCTGGTCTTCGTCGGGCAGGAAGGCTGCCGGGATGCGCATGAACAGCCAGATCATGCCGGCGAAGATCAGTGCGTACACCAAAAACGCCGGGATCTTGTGCTTGATCATGTTGCCCACGCCGCGCTCGTAGCTCAGTACGCCACGGTCGAAGGTGCGGTTGAACCAGCCGAAGAAACCGCGCTTGGGTTGGCCGTGCTTCTCAGGATCGATCGGTTTGAGCATGGTGGCGCACAGCGCCGGGGTGAAGATCAGCGCAACCAGTACCGACAGCGCCATGGCCGAAACGATGGTGATGGAGAACTGTTTGTAGATCACACCGGTGGAGCCGCCGAAGAATGCCATCGGCAGCAGTACCGCCGAGAGCACCAGGGCAATACCCACCAGGGCGCCCTGGATCTGGCCCATGGACTTGACCGTCGCCTCCTTGGGCGACAGGTGTTCCTCGGCCATCACCCGCTCGACGTTTTCCACCACCACGATGGCATCGTCCACCAGCAAGCCGATGGCCAGGATCATGCCGAACATGGTCAGGGTGTTGATGGTGAAACCGAACGCCGCGAGGATGCCGAAGGTGCCCAGCAATACCACCGGTACGGTCATGGTGGTGATGATGGTGGCGCGGAAGTTCTGCAGGAACAGGAACATCACCAGGAACACCAGCACGATCGCTTCGATCAGGGTGTGTACCACCCCGGAGATCGATTCGGTGACCACGGGCGTGGTGTCATACGGCACCACCGCCTTCATGCCTGGCGGGAAGAACGGTTCCAGCGACGCCACCGTGGCGCGGATGGCCTTGGCGGTGTCCAGGGCGTTGGCGCCCGAGGCGAGTTTGATCGCCATGCCGGAAGCCGGGTTGCCGTTGAACTGCGCACTGATGCTGTAGTTCTGGCCGCCCAGTTCGATGCGGGCCACGTCATGCAGGCGAACCTGGGAACCGTCGGGATTCACCTTCATCAGGATATTGCCGAACTGCTCGGCGTTTTGCAGACGGGTCTTGCCGATGATCGTCGCGTTCAGTTGGGTGCCGGGCAGGGCAGGCAGGCCGCCCAGTTGGCCGGTGGCCACCTGCACGTTCTGCGCGGCGATGGCGTTGCTGACGTCGACCGGGGTGAGCTGGAAGTTGTTCAGCTTGGCCGGGTCCAGCCAGATGCGCATCGCGTATTGCGAGCCGAATACCTGGAAGTCACCGACGCCCGAGGTACGCGAAATCGGGTCCTGGATGTTGGACACGATGTAGTTGGAGAGGTCGTCCTTGGTCATGCTGCCGTCTTCGGACACCAGACCGATCACCATCAGGAAGTTCTTCACCGACTTGGTCACGCGGATACCCTGCTGCTGCACTTCCTGCGGCAGCAGTGGAGTCGCCAGGTT
This sequence comes from Pseudomonas poae RE*1-1-14, assembly GCF_000336465.1. Lineage (NCBI taxonomy): Bacteria > Pseudomonadati > Pseudomonadota > Gammaproteobacteria > Pseudomonadales > Pseudomonadaceae > Pseudomonas > Pseudomonas poae. The sequence continues at coordinate 800,040 of NC_020209.1, forward strand.
CAGCTTGTTCTGCACCTGCACCTGGGCGATGTCCGGGTTGGTACCCTGGTTGAACGTCGCGGTGATGGTCATGCTGCCGTCGGAGTTACTGTCCGAGGCCACATAGCGCAGGTTGTCGATACCGTTGAGCTGTTGCTCGATGACCTGCACCACGGTGTCCTGCACGGTTTGCGCGGACGCGCCCGGGTAGGTCACCTGGATGTCGATGGCGGTTGGCGCGATGGCCGGGTATTGGTTGATGGGCAGCTTCAGGATCGACAATGTCCCGACCAGCATGATCACCAGGGCGATTACCCAGGCGAAAATGGGACGGTCGATAAAAAATTTCGACATGGATTACTCCCCTTTGCCGGCTGCGGCGGCAGGAGCAGCAGCGCCAGCAGGCTTGGCGTTGTCAGCCTCCTTGACCTTCACCTCGGCACCCGGCTTGACGTACTGCAGGCCTTCGGTGATCACACGGTCACCGGCGTCGAGGCCTTTTTCCACCAGCCAGTAGGCGCCGGCGGTGCGGTTGGCGACCAGGGTGCGTTGCTCGACCTTGTTGTCCTTGTTCACGATCAGCGCGGTCGGGATGCCCTTGAGGTCACGGGTCACGCCTTGTTGCGGCGCGAGGATGGCCTTGCTGTTCACACCGGCCTGCAACTGGGCGTGCACGAACATGCCGGGCAGCAGGGTGTGGTCAGGGTTGGGGAACACGGCGCGCAGGGTCACGGAACCGGTGGTCTGGTCGACCGATACTTCGGAGAATTCCAGCTTGCCATCATGGCCGTAGTCGCTGCCGTCTTCGAGGGTCAGCTTGACCTTGGCGGCGTTGGCACCGGCTTTTTCCAGCTGGCCGCTTTCCAGGTCGCGGCGCAGTTTCAGCATTTCGGCCGAAGACTGGGTGACGTCGACGTAGATCGGGTCCAGTTGCTGGATCACGGCCATGGCATCGGCCTGGCCATTGCTGACCAGTGCGCCTTCGGTGACCGAGGAACGGCCAATGCGCCCGGAGATCGGCGCGAGCACTTTGGTGTAGCGCACGTTGATCTGCGCGGTTTGCATATCGGCTTCAGCCGTCATGCGGTTGGCCAGGGCGGTGTCGTACTCCTGGCGGCTGACGGCTTGCTCATCGACCAGCTGCTTGTAGCGGTCGGTGATCGACCTGGTCTGGGTCAGCTTGGCCTGGGCGCTTTTGAGCGTGGCCTCATACACTGACGGGTCGATCTGATAAAGCTGCTGGCCTTCCTTCACGTCCGCGCCTTCCTTGAACAGGCGCTTGAGAATGATGCCGTTGACCTGTGGGCGAACTTCCGCAATGCGGTAGGCCGTGGTGCGGCCTGGCAGTTCGGTGGTCAAGGTGAAGGCTTGCGGTTGAAGGGTGACCACACCGACCTGAGGGGTTTGAGCGGGCGGCGCCGCCTCTTCCTTTTTACATCCGCTGAGCAGCGATGCCAGGGCGACGGCAGTGACCAGAGCGGTAACAGCTGGCTTAAGTTGCATGAAGATCCTCGGGTCAGGCGCGCAAAGTGCGCACAAGAAGTGTGGAAGGGTGGAAAACAAGTGAGTAGATAAGTAGCTTGCTACGCAATATACTTACGTTCATGGTTGTTTGTAAACTCTTGACAGACTTCGCGCAATGTTGACAAAGCAACGCCCGAAGCCTCGATTTTCTTACGTTCGGCGCCCATGACGGTGTCGTCCCAAAAATAGACGGATGATCGTTCGCGGCTATTAACGTTGCGTTAACAATCATCCCAAGTGTCCTGATTGAGGTTTTACTGCCATGGTTCGTCGCACCAAAGAGGAAGCTCAGGAAACCCGCAGCCAGATTCTCGATGCCGCCGAGCACGCCTTTTATGAGCGAGGCGTGGCGCGTACCACGCTGGCCGATATTGCGTCGTTGGCGGGCGTCACGCGGGGCGCCATTTACTGGCATTTCAGCAACAAGTCCGATCTGTTGCAGGCGCTGCTCGACACGCTGCACGAGCCCCTTGATGACTTGGCCCGCGCCAGTGAAAGCGAGGATGAGCTTGACCCGCTGGGCTGCATGCGCAAGTTGCTGATTCGTCTCTATCATCAAGTGGCTCTGGACCCGAAAACCCGGCGTATCAACGAAATCCTGTTTCATAAGTGCGAGTTCACCGATGAGATGTGCGACATGCGCCGCCAGCGCCAGACGCACACGCTCGAATGCAACCTGCGCATCGGGCTCACATTGCGTAATGCGGTGCATCGCGGGCAGCTCCCGGAAAACCTCGACACGGTGCGGGGCGCGGTGTGCATCCACGCCTACATTCACGGCTTGATCGGTCAATGGCTGTTGGTGCCCGACAGTTTTCAATTGCATCAGGACGCCGAGCGTTGGGTCGATGCAGGGCTGGACATGCTGCGCCTGAGCCCCAGCCTGCGCAATTGAGACAAAATGCGTAATTGCATCAGGTTGTGTCAACAGTAAAGCCCAGGGGCGGTCAATCGTCCCTCTGCCTGATTCGTGGGATGACTTTATATACGGGCTGGCGCGCAGTTGATAGGTAGCCGGCTAAGTATTTTGTAGCGTTATTGTTGCGGTTCTGTGAAGCATTGTTTCCAAAGGGATACATCAGGTAAAAAACGTGGGAGGGGGCTTGCTCCCGATGGCGGTGTGCCCGTCAGTAAATCAACTGACTGACACACGGCTATCGCAAGCAAGCCCCCTCCCATGTTGCTTACAGCGCCAGGGTTGGGTAATCGATATAGCCGACCGGGCCCTTGGCGTAGAAGGTTTCCGGGTGCGCTTCATTGAGCGGTGCGTCGGTTTTCAGGCGCGCCGGCAGGTCAGGGTTGGCGATGAATGGGACGCCGAATGCCACCGCGTCGGCCTTGCCCGCTGCCAGCCAGGCATTGGCGCTCTCTTTGGTGAAGCGTTCGTTGGCGATGTACATGCCGCCGAAGGCTTCCTTCAGGCGCGGACCGAGGCTGTCGCCGGCTTCTTTTTCACGCGAGCAGATGAACGCAATGCCACGCTTGCCCAATTCGCGAGCCACATAAGTGAAGGTCTCGGCAGGGTTGTCGTCGCCCATGTCGTGGGCGTCGGCGCGTGGCGCCAGGTGTACGCCCACGCGGCCGGCGCCCCAGACGTCGATGGCAGCGTCGGTCACTTCAAGCAGCAGGCGGGCGCGGTTTTCCAGGGAACCGCCGTACTGGTCGGTGCGCTGATTGGTGCTGCTCTGCAGGAACTGGTCGAGCAGGTAGCCGTTGGCGCCGTGGATTTCGACGCCGTCAAACCCTGCGGCCTTGGCGTTTTCGGCGCCGGTGCGGTAGGCCTCGACGATGTCGGCGATTTCAGCGGTTTCCAGGGCGCGCGGGGTCGGGTAGTCGGCCAGCGGGCGCACCAGGCTGACGTGGCCTGCTGCCTGCACCGCGCTCGGTGCTACCGGGGCTTCGCCGTTCAGGTAGGACGGGTGGGAGATGCGGCCGACGTGCCACAGTTGCAGGAAGATCTTGCCGCCTGCGCCGTGAACCGCCTTGGTCACATTGGCCCAGCCGCGCACCTGGTCGCTGGACCAGATACCCGGGGTGTCTGGATAACCCACGCCCATGGGCGTCACCGACGTCGCCTCGCTGAGGATCAGCCCGGCGGAGGCGCGCTGTACGTAGTACTCGGCCATCATCGCGTTGGGCACGCGGCCTTCATCGGCGCGGCAGCGTGTCAGCGGCGCCATGATGATGCGGTTCGACAGTTCCAGGTCGCCCAGTTTGATCGGATCGAAAATAGTCGTCATCGGGAAAATACCTTTCTGTTTAAGTGGATCAGTCTGTTCAAGTGGATCAGTGAGTCGCAGGGGCCAGATCGGCATCGCCGCGCTGACGGAAAGTGAGCAGGGTCACCAGCAGGGCGAAGATCGCCAGGGCCGCAGCCGCCAGCGGCACGCTGGTGAGGCCGAAGCCGTGGGCGATCACGCTGCCGCCGACCCAGGCGCCGAGGGCGTTGCCAATGTTGAAGGCGCCGATGTTGAGGGTGGACACCAGGTTGGGCGCAGCCTTGCCGAATGTCACCACGTTGATCTGCAATGCGGGCACTGCGGCAAATGAGGCGGTGGCCCACAGGAACAGGGTGATTTCGGTCGGGATCAGCGCGACGCTGGTCCAGGTCAGCACCGTGGAGATCACCGCCATGCTGATGAACACGCCGATCAGAGTGGCCGCCAGACGCTTGTCCGCCAGCTTGCCGCCGATGATGTTGCCCAGGGTCAGGCCCAGGCCGATCAGCAGCAGGGTCCAGGTCACGCCGTGGGGCGAGACGCCGGTGACATCACCGAGCAACGGGGCAACGTAGGTAAAGAGGGTAAACATGGAGGCGGCGAACAGTGCGGTCATGCTCAACGACAACCAGATGCCGGCACCCTTGAGGGCGGCCAGTTCGGCGCGCATGTCGAGTTTTTCTTCGTCACGCTTGGCCGGCAGGAAGCGGATCAGGCCGATCAACGCCACCACGCCGATCACCGTCACCGCCCAGAAGGTCGAGCGCCAGCCGGCCTGCTGACCCAGCGCGGTGCCCAGCGGCACGCCGAGCACGTTGGCCAGGGTCAGGCCGGTAAACATCAGGGCCACCGCCGAAGCGCGCTTGTTGGCCGGTACCAGGTTGGCTGCCACCACCGAGCCGATGCCGAAAAACGCACCGTGGCACAACGCCGTGACCACCCGGGCGAACATCAGCACGTTGTAGTCGCTGGCCAGGGCGCAGAGCAGGTTGCCCACGATGAAAATACCCATCAACGCCACCAGCGCCGCCTTGCGTGGCAGCCTGGCGGTGGCCAGCGCCATGAACGGTGCGCCGATGGCCACGCCGAGGGCGTAGCCGGTCACCAGCCAGCCGGCGCCGGGGATCGACACACCAAGGTCGGCCGCCACGTCGGGCAGAAGGCCCATGATGACGAATTCGGTGGTGCCGATGGCGAAGGCGCTCAGGGCCAGGATGAGTAGCGAGAGGGGCATTGGGGTGTCCTTGGTTAGTGCGCTGCGCTGAGTTCAGCGATGAGCGCTGTGAGGAAAGCCTGGATCACTTCCTCGTTGCGTTTGAAAAAGTGCCACTGACCTGCCTTCTGGCTGCTGATCAGACCCGCCCGTTGCAAGGTGGCCAGGTGGGCCGACACGGTCGACTGGGACAAGCCGCAGCGCTGGTCGATCTGCCCGGCACAGATGCCGTATTCGTGGTTGTGCAGTTGCTCGGGGAACTGCGCCTTCGGGTCTTTGAGCCAGGTGAGGATGTCTCGTCGTACTGGGTGCGCCAGGGCTTTTATTATTTCGTCGAGGTCGATGGACATGGCAGGTGCTCGGTTTCGTGTAGCGTTATATCGCGATGAGGCGAACCTTAAATCGTTATAACCCGATATACCAATATGATTTTGCTCTGAGGTCAGCTCAAATCGATATATCGGATTATAACGATACGTTGGCGGCAGTGCTAGACTGCGCGCCATGAATTATCTCGCACATCTGCACCTGGGCGGCCAACTCCCTGCGCAACTGCTGGGCAGTCTCTATGGCGACTTTGTCAAAGGCCGCCTGCAGGGCCAGTACAGCCCGCAAATCGAAGCGGCGATCCAGCTGCATCGTTCCATTGACCGATTCACCGATAGCCATCCCTTGATAGGAGAGGCGTTGTCGCGCTTCAGCCTCACCCGCCGGCGTTATGCCGGGATCGTCCTCGATGTGTTTTTCGATCACTGCCTGGCGCGGGATTGGGCGCGGTATGCCGACCAGCCGCTGGAACGCTTTACCTCGCAGGTGTATCGCGTATTGGCGGCTGAGCCGCAGTTGCCGGGGCGCCTGGCACAGATTGCACCGTATATGGCGGCCGATGATTGGCTGGGGTCTTACCGCGAGTTTGCGGTGATGGAGCAGGTGTTGCGCGGGATTTCGCGGCGGCTCACGCAACCCCAGGCATTAGGGTTTGCGATGCAGGAATTGCGTGAATTGTATGAGCCGTTGAGTGAAGACTTCCGGATCTTCTACCCCGAACTGCAAGCCTTCGCGCATAACCACCTGACAATACAAAGCTAAAGGTGAGAGGGGGCAAGCCCTCATGCCGTTCAGTTAAACGCAGATTCCCTGTGGCGAGCAGGCTTGTCCTGCGTTGGGCTGCGCAGCAGCCCCAAAGCCAGGCGCTGAGCCGTATCAGGTACACCGCGTTTTGCTGGATTGGGGGCGCTTCGCACCCCAACGCGGGGCAAGCCCGCTCGCCACAATAAGCCCACAAACTTTCCTTAACTGAACGGCATTAGGGCAAGCCCCCTCCCACATTTGCACTGTGTTCACATCTCAGGCTGCAAAAGCCGGCCGAACCGACACATGCTCCGACTCCGGCAACGGCCCGAACAATGCCTTCTGCACCGCCTGCTGCGCCTGGAAGGCGAGTGCCGCGCGTTCCTGCCCGGCGCAGGCAATCGGTTTGAGTACATGAATCTCGACGTCGCCCTGGTCATTGGCAAACAGGCGCATCAGGTGCGACAGCAAATCATCATCGCCAATAAACGGCGCCAGCGCGTCGACCTGACCGTCGCGCAGGTAACGAATGGCCACCGGTTGCAGCGACACGTCAGCATCAATCGCACTGGCCAGCAAACGCCCGTGGAACGTGCGCAGGCTGCGCCCGTCGGTGGTAGTGCCTTCGGGGAACATCAGCAGCGGGTGCTGTTGCTCAAGATGACGAGTCATCTGCTTGCGAATCAACTGACTGTCGCCCGAGCCCCGGCGAATGAACAGACTGCCGGCCTTGGCTGCCAGCCAGCCTGCCACCGGCCAGGTACGCACTTCGGCCTTGGACAAAAACGACAGGGGCGTGACCATGCCCAGCAGCGGAATATCGGTCCAGGACACGTGATTGCTCACCCACAGCATCGGCGTACGCGGCAGCTCGCCGTGCACCGTCACGCGAAAGGGCAGGGCGTTGCTCAGACGCGCCATGAAGAACCGCGACCAACGCTGGCGCCGCATCATCGAGTTGGCCACGCCCAGGCGCTCGAACAGGCCGAACACACTGGCCATGCTCAAACCCAGCGCCACCACCAGCAGCACCCGGGCAATGCGCCCGTACACCCGCAGGCGGCCCATTACACAGCCGCCTTGAAGTGGCGCGCGTAACGCGGGCAGAGATTGTCGCGCTTGAGCAGGATGAACACGTCGGCCACCTGGAAGTCTTCATCCCAGCACGGTTCGCCGCAGATCTTCGCGCCCAGGCGCATGTAGGCCTTGAGCAGCGGCGGCATCTCGGCGATGACGTTGGACGGCAGGTCCAGCGCTGGCAGCGGTTTTTTCGGTTCGGCGCGCAGGTGTTCGTTGCACAGGTAGCGTTCGCGCAGGCGCTGCATGATGGCGTGTGCCTGGATGCCGCCGTCGTGCATCGGAATGCTCGCGCAGCCCATCAGGTAGCTGTAGCCGCCCTGGTTGAGTACTTCGGCCAACTCGCCCCAGAGCACGGCGATGGTGCCTCCGTTGCGGTAGGCCGGGTCGACGCAGGTGCGACCGATTTCCAGGATCGGGCCCTGCAGGTGCAGCAGGCCATGCAGGCTGAACTCTTCTTCACTGTAGAACCGGCCCAGTGTGCTGGCGGCCTGGTGATCGAGCAGGCGGGTGGTGGCGACCAGTCGACCACTGTTCAAATCCCGCACGCCGATGTGGCTGCAGTGAACATCATAGTCATCCATGTCCAGGCCCAGTTCCGCGCCTTTCAGCTTGGCGTTGAATTCGCCGCTGAACACGTTGAACCGCAGGGCCTGTGCTTCCTGCAGAGCCTGTGCGCCAACCAGGCGTTCGGCTTGCAGACGGCGTTCATTGCCGGTGTCGCTGATGCGGGCGATCTGAGTCATGGCGAATCTCCGAGTGCCAGCCACGTTTCGGCCGGTCGACTTGTTTGTCCAAACTCAGGCTAGGTAGGCTCGGTGTCATCTCCATGAAGCTACGGTGACGGTTGGGTGACACGCCCTGTGTCGCCAAACTGTCATGGGCCTGGGCTAGGCTCGCGGGCTTGAATGCCCCCCTTGAGTCTGCGTCCATGGTCAGAGGCCTGTTGTGTGTTGCCCTGTTGTTAGTCACCGCCGCCGCCCACGCTGAAACCTGGCCCGGCAAGGAGTGGGCCGAGGGCGCGCCGTTGGCTGGCCCCGCCGTCGAGGCGCTGAATGCCTACGCGTTTCCCGCGCGCGACGACGCCACCCGCCAGGGCATTCGCACCGACGCGCTGCTGGTGATCCGCGACGGCCAGATCGTCTATGAACGCTACGCCGCGCCTACCAGCGCCAGCACGCCGCACCTGACCTGGTCCATCAGCAAAAGCCTGATGGCCACCGTGCTCGGCGTGGCCTACGGGCAAAATCGCTTCAAACTGAGCGACCCCGCCGCACGTTTTTACCCGCCGATGAAACAGCACCCCAAGGTGACCATGGCCGATTTGCTGCACTGGGCCTCGGGTCTGGATTGGCAGGAAGACTACGAATACGCCCCGCTGAAGTCCTCGGTGGTGGCGATGCTCTATACCCGTGGCCATGGCGACATGGCCGAGTTCGCCGCCGACACCGATGCCGCCGTGGCGCCCGGCAAGGCCTTTCGGTACTCCAGCGGCGACAGCAATATCCTGTCCGCCGCGCTCAGAGGCATGCTCGGCCACAAGGCGTACGTCAGTTACCCGTGGGATGCGTTGTTCGAGCCACTGGGCATCCGCTCGGCCATCTGGGAAACCGACGCCGATGAAACTTTCGTTGCCTCGTCCTATGCCTACCTCACCGCTCGGGATCTGGCGCGGGTTGGCCTGCTGATGGCGCGCGAGGGGCGTTGGGGCGATGAACAACTGCTGCCCAAGGACTGGGTGGCGTTCAACCGAAAACCGTTCGACGGCTATAAAGCCGGCCAGGATGAAGCCGTACCGGGCGGTCAGTGGTGGCTCAATCAGGGCGCGCCGCGCCCCTGGCCTGATGCCCCTGCCGATACCTTTGCCGCACTGGGCCATTGGGGCCAGGCCCTGTTCGTGCTGCCCGACGAACACTTGGTGATCGTGCGCTACGGCGACGACCGCGACGGCACGTACAGCCACAACGAACTGCTCAAGCGCGTGCTCGCGGCGGTGCAGCCATGATCCGTCGTCATCCGATTCTGAGCCTCTTTGCCGTGCTGCTGCTCGCCCTGCTTGGCTGGGTATGGCACGAACGCGTCAATCTGCAGGCCTTCCCCGACATCATCGCGGCGTACACGGCCAAGGAATATTGCTCGTGCCGCTATGTGGCGAATAACCCCGCAGAGTATTGCCGGGGCTACGTGAAACAATACGTGCCCACCAGCGCGTTCAGGGATAACCCGGAGCGCAGTGAGGTGACGGCGAGTGGGTTGGGGCGCACGCACAGCGCACGCTGGATGGGCGAACGCCAGGGCTGTCGCTTGACTCCCTGAGACAATGGATTTGCGCAGGTTGTGAGATTGCGCTTAAGGTTCGCGCAGGTTTCCTGCCCCATGAGTCCCTATGTTCTCTGTCAAACCCCTGGCCCTCGCCCTGCTGGCCTGTGCCGCTTTGCCCGCGCACGCCGCCTGGTATCTGGATAACGAATCCTCACGCCTGTCTTTCGTCACCACCAAAAACACCGAGATCGCCGAAGTGCAGCGCTTTCTGGTGCTGCACGGCAAGGTCGACGGCAAGGGCGCGGCGCAGTTGCAGGTGGAGCTGGAGTCGGTCAACAGTGCCGTCCCGCTGCGTGATGAGCGTATGCGCAACGAGCTGTTCCAGATCAACACATTCCCCGAGGCGCTGATCAGTGCGCAGATCAATCTGCAGCCGATCAACGACCTGGCGCCAGGCGCGCAAATCGAGCTGCGCCTGCCGATAAGCGTCACCCTGCATGGCAAGACCCAGACCTACAGCGCCGAGTTGCTGGCCACGCGTCTGGATGATCGGCGCTTCCAGGTGGTGACCCTGGAACCGGTGGTGTTGCATGCCGAGGATTTCGACCTGATGCCGGGCGTCGCGGCTTTGCGCAAGGCGGCCGGGCTTGCGTCGATCAGTTTGTCGGTGCCGGTGGGTGCCGTGCTGATTTTTACGGCGCGCTGACGTGAGTGGCGCGGTGTTCCCGTGGCGCAGCGCCAACCGTTTCGAGTTGTTGATCGACGGACCGCGTTTTTTTCCGCAGATGCTGGTGGGTATCGCCCGCGCCGAGCATCAGGTTGACCTGGAGCTGTATCTGGTGGAGGCGGGGGCGTGTGCCGAAGCGATGGTGCAGGCGCTGGTGCATGCCGCCGAACGTGGCGTGCGGGTGCGCTGCCTGTTCGATGATTACGGCAGCCTGGCGTTCACCCTCGCGCTGCGCAAGCGCCTGACCGACGCAGGTGTGCAGCTGCGGTTCTACAATCGCCTGAGCTGGCGCCGCTGGGTGCGCAACCTGTACCGCGACCACCGCAAGCTGCTGCTGATCGACCAGGCAACCGCTGTGGTCGGCGGCACGGGCGTCACCGATGAATTCTGGACGCCTGGGCAGGACACGGCGGACTGGCATGAAGTGATGGTGCAGATCAACGGCCCGTTGGTGCTGGATTGGCAGGCGCTGTTCGACCGCCAATGGCATGCCAATGCGGCGCGCCGCGCGTGGAAGCCGGCTACCCATTTCGGTTTGCCGCGCCTGCCCAAAGTGCCAGCGACCGGACCCGGGCTGGGCCGGGTCGCGTATGCCGACGCCCGTCAGCATCGCGACATTTTGCAGTCGCTGATTCGCGCTTTAAACAGCAGCCGGCAGCGCATCTGGCTGGCCACGCCTTACTTTCTGCCCACCTGGAGCGTGCGCCGCGCGTTGCGTCGGGCGGCGGGGCGAGGCGTGGATGTGCGTCTGTTGCTAACCGGCCCGCGCACCGATCACCCGTCGGTGCGATACGCCGGGCACCGTTATTACCCGCGTCTGTTGCGCGCGGGCGTGCAGATTTTTGAATACCAGCCGTGTTTCCTGCACCTGAAAATGGTGCTGGTGGACGATTGGGTAAGCATTGGTTCATGCAATTTCGATCACTGGAATTTGCGCTTCAATCTGGAGGCTAACCTCGAAGCGCTGGACCCGGACCTGGCACTGGCCGTGGCCGGCAGTTTCGAACGCGATTTTGCCCTGAGTCAGGCAGTGAGTCTGCAGGCGTGGAAAGCGCGGCCGCTATGGCGGCGTGTGAAGCAGCGGGTATGGGGGTGGGTTGATCGGCTGGTGGTCAATCTGCTGGACCGACGCAACTAGCCGGTTCACTGTAATCAAATGTGGGAGGGGGCAAGCCCCCTCCCATATTGTTTTGCATCGTACGCGCGGTATCAGAGCAGCTCGAAACTCTGCTGCTGCACATCCTGGGAATCCAGCCCGATTTGCACGTTGAACTCACCCGGTTCCGCCGCGAACTTGAGCTGGGTGTTGTAGAACTTCAAGTCTTCCTCGGTGATGGTGAAGTGCAAGGTGCGCTCTTCGCCGGCCTTGAGCATGATTTTCTGGAAATTTTTCAGCTCCTTGACCGGGCGGATCATCGAGCCGGCCACGTCCTGGATATACAGCTGCACCACTGTTTCGCCATCCACCTTGCCGGTGTTTTTCACCGTGACGCTGGCGTCGAGCTTGCCGGTCTTGTTCAGGGTGGTGGAGGACAGCGCCATGTCCGACAGGCTGAATCGTGTGTAGCTCAAGCCATAGCCGAATGGAAACAAGGGGCCGGTGGTGTCATCGAAATACTGCGAGGTGTAGTTGCCCGGCTTGCCCGGGGTGAACGGCCGGCCGACGCTCAGGTGGTTGTAGTAGGTGGGAATCTGCCCCACCGAACGCGGGAACGTGATCGGCAGCTTGCCCGACGGGTTGTAGTCACCGAACAGCACGTCGGCAATTGCATGACCGCCTTCGGTGCCGGCGAACCAGGTTTCCAGAATCGCGTCGGCTTGCTTGTTCTCGTCGACGATCGACAGCGGACGGCCGTTCATCAGCACCAGCACCAGCGGCTTGCCGGTGGCCTTGAGGGCCTTGATCAGGTCGCGCTGGCTTTGCGGGATGTTCAGGTCGGTGCGGCTGGACGACTCGTGGGACATGCCACGGGACTCGCCCACGGCGGCGACCACGACATCGGCGTCTTTGGCGGCCTTGACCGCTTCGTCGATCATTTCCTGGGCAGGGCGGGCGTCATCCACCACTTCCGGGGCATCGAAGTTGAGGAAGTTGAGGTAGTCGACCACGGCCTTGTCGTTGGTGATGTTGGCGCCACGGGCGTAGATGATCTTGCCTTTTTCGCCGATCACTGCATTCATGCCGTCGAGCAGGGTCACCGATTGCTCGGGTTTGCCGGCGGCGGCCCAACTGCCCATCATGTCGATCGGCGCTTTGGCCAGCGGGCCCACCAGGGCGATGGTGGCGGATTTTTTCAGCGGCAGGGTGTCGTTCTGGTTTTTCAGCAACACCAGGCTGCGGCGCGCGATATCGCGTGCGTCGCTGCGGTGCAGGCGGCTTTCGGCGTAGGTGTCGACCGGGTCGTCCTCGGCCTTGCCGATGCGCAGGTACGGATCCTTGAACAGGCCCATGTCGTATTTGGCAGCGAGCACTTCGCGCACGGCATTGTCGATGTCGCTCTGTTCGATCTCGCCGGACTTGAGCAGTCCCGGCAATTCCTTGGCGTAGAGCGAGTCGTTCATGCTCATGTCGATGCCGGCCTTGATCGCAAGTTTGGCGGCTTCACGCCCGTCCTTGGCCACGCCGTGCTTGATCAGTTCGAAGATCGCGCCGTGGTCGCTCACGGCCAGGCCCTTGAAGCCCCAGTCCTTGCGCAGCAGGTCGTTCATCAGCCAGGTATTGGCGGTGGCGGGCACGCCGTTGATCGAGTTGAGCGCCACCATCACGCTGCCGGCGCCGGCCTTGATCGCCGCGTGGTAAGGCGGCAGGTAGTCCTGGTACATCTTGACCGGGCTCATGTCGACCACGTTGTAGTCGCGCCCGCCTTCCACCGCACCGTACAGGGCGAAGTGCTTGACGCTGGCCATGAGGCTGTCGGCATTGGCCGGGCTTGTGCCCTGGAACGCCTTGACCATCACGCCGGCAATGCGCGAGGTCAGGTAGGTGTCTTCACCGAAGCCTTCGGAAGTGCGGCCCCAGCGCGGGTCGCGGGAGATATCGACCATCGGCGCAAAGGTGATGTCGAGGCTGTCGGCGGCGGCTTCCTGGGCGGCGATGCGTCCGGAGCGGCCGATGGCGTCCATGTCCCAGCTGGAGGCCAGTGCCAGGCTGATCGGGAAAATGGTGCGGTGGCCGTGGATCACGTCGTAGGCGAAGAACATCGGGATCTTCAGGCGGCTTTGCATGGCCGCGTCCTGCATCGGACGGTTTTCCGGGCGGGTGATGGAGTTGAACGTGCCGCCGATACGGCCGGCGGCGATTTCCTTGCGGATCAGCTCGCGGGGCATTTCCGGGCCGATGCTGATCAGGCGCAACTGGCCGATCTTTTCGTCCAGGGTCATCTGCCTGAGCAGGTCGCTGACGAAGGCGTCCTTGTCCTTGAGCGCAGCAGGCTTTGTTTCTGCCCATACGGGATGACTGGCCAGAGTGGCAACAAGGCCGAGCAAACACAGCTTCTTCATGAATATCCTTTTTCGGCTACTGCGCGGCATTGAAAGAGCATGCCGTCGGCCAAAATGTGGGGAATGTCTATTGTTGTTCGGGTGTTGTTCAGATAAATGCAGCACACTCTGAACTCTTTTTCGCGCTGGGCATCTTTGTAGCTGATTGGCTCGATGCATGCCAGTGGTGGCGGATTATGCCCCAAGCGTGTTGCTTGTGGGATGAGTCGTCACATTCCATCAAGGTTCGTCAGGAGAAACACCATGCAAGCAGCACATCCTTATCGCTGGGGCTTGAAGGCCGCAGCATTGCTATTGATCAGCACGCTGCTCAGCGGTTGCGGCATCAACACCATTCCCACGCTGGACGAGCAGGCCAAGGCCGCCTGGGGCCAGGTGCAGAACCAGTACCAGCGCCGCGCCGACCTGATCCCCAACCTGGTAGAAGTGGTCAAGGGCTACGCTGCCCATGAGCAGGACACCCTCACCGCCGTGATTGAAGCGCGGGCCAAGGCCACCTCGATCCAGGTGGATGCCAGCACCCTCGACAACCCGGAAAAACTCAAGCAGTTCCAGCAAGCCCAGGATGGCCTCAGCGGTGCACTCAGCCGTTTGATGGTGGTGTCCGAGCGCTACCCGGACTTGAAGGCCAACCAGAACTTTCTGGCCCTGCAATCGCAACTCGAAGGCACCGAAAACCGTATCGCCGTGGCGCGTCGCGATTTCATCCAGGCCGTGCAGGCCTACAACACCGAAATCCGTACCTTCCCCGGCCGTCTGTGGCACAGCGTGATGTACAGCGATCTGCCGGTACGCGCCTCGTTTGAAGCCACCAGTGCCGATGCCGATAAAGCGCCGCAAGTGAAGTTCAAGTAAGACTTTCCTGAGGTGGCGATGCGTTTATTACGGATAGGTCTGGCGCTGTGGCTGTTGGCCTGCGTGGGCGCAGCCCAGGCGGCGCTGAACTTCCCGGCACTGACCGGGCGGGTGGTGGATAACGCCCAGATGATCGACCCGGCGGTGCGCGAGCAGTTGACCCGGCAGTTGCAGGCGCTGGAGCAAACCTCGGGCGACCAGATCGTGGTGGTCACCGTGCCGGACCTGCAGGGCGTGCCCATTGAAGACTTCGGTTATCAATTGGGCCGCGCCTGGGGCATCGGGCAGAAGGGCAAGGACAACGGCGCGCTGTTGATCGTCGCCCGCGATGAGCGCAAATTGCGCATCGAAGTCGGCTATGGCCTGGAAGGTGTGCTGACCGATGCGCAGTCCTGGGTGATCATCAATCAGGTGATCGCGCCCAAGTTCAAGGCCGGCCATTTCAGCCAGGGCATCAGCGACGGCGTGGCGGCGATGATCCAGGTGGTGGGCGGTGAGCCGTTGGCCGTGCCGGCCCATGTGGCGGATGCGAATTTCGCTGTGGATAACCCCGGGTTTTCCATCGGCCTGTTTGTGCTGCTGATCGGCGTGCTGTGGCTGTGCAATCGCATGGGCCTGCCGGTGGGGGCAATCCTGCTGGCGATCCTCAGCAGCAGCGGTCGCGGCGGCGGGGGAGGCGGTGGCGGTGGTGGATTCCGGGGCGGCGGCGGTGGGTTTGGCGGCGGCGGTGCTTCAGGTGGCTGGTGATGACAACAACTAAAAATGGGCATGTACAACCATGGCATTACTGACTGAACACGAACAACGCCAGGTCGCCGAAGCGATTGCGCGGGTCGAGCAACAGACCGACGCGGAGCTGGTGACCGTGCTGGCGGCGCGTGCCGACGACTACGCCTACATCCCGCTGTTGTGGGCCAGCCTGATCGCGTTGGTGGTGCCGGGTATCGTGCATTACCTGTCGGGCTACATGACCATGTACACGTTGCTGCTGGCGCAATGGGCGACGTTCATCGTGCTGTGCCTGCTGTTTCGTCTGCCTTGGGTCACCACCCGCCTGATCCCGCGTTCGGTGCGTCATTGGCGCGCGTCCAATTTGGCGCGGCGCCAGTTCCTGGAGCAGAACCTGCACCACACGCTGGGCAGCACCGGGGTGCTGATTTTTGTCAGCGAGGCGGAGCGTTATGTGGAGATCCTTGTCGACGACGGCATTTCCACACGCCTGGATGACAGCAGTTGGGACGCCATCGTCAAGGCATTTACCCAGCAAGTGAAACAGGGGCAGACGCTCGCCGGGTTTATTGCGTGCATCGAGGCGTGCGGCGAGTTGCTCAAGGTGCATGTGCCGGTGACGCAGACGCGCAATGAGTTGCCTAACCGACTGGTCGTGCTCGAATAGTCCGGGCAACCGCATGCCAACTGTGGGAGGGGGCTTGCTCCCACAGTGGTATGTTGTGGTGACCGTTGATCAAATAACTCCGTGCCCCCAACCGCCATCCCCCCTAAAATGCCCGACATTCCCTGCCCGAGGCGTTTTTGTTCATGTCCGTCACCGCTAAACCCGCAAGCCCCGCGTCGGATCATCATGCCCAGTTCATTGAGCTGCTGAACGCAAGCCTTGCGCAGAACGCTTTTATCAAGCTGGTGCTGGCCAAGTACGTCGGTGAGGAAGCCGACCTGCAGCGCCTGATCATCAAGCCGGTCACCGTCAAGGACCAGCCGTGCCTGTCCTTCGTCTATCGCTACAAGACCCGCGATATCACCAGGAATTTCCCCTTGGCCGAGGGCGTGGCGGCGATTGCCGAGCTGTTGCCTGCGTCATTCAAGAACGCGCACTTGCTGTCGCTGACCGATGAAGTCCAGCTGGAGTACAGCAAGAAGAACAAAAGTTCGCTGTTCAAAAGCAAACCGCAACAACTGCGCGAAGCACCGTCTGCCGAGCATAACCGTGAGAAGAACCGCTACCTCGACCTGAGCCGACCGTTCCTCGCCGACCTGGGCGTGACCGACGCCAGGCAGGCGCTGATCCCGTCGATGTCGCGCAAGTGGAAGCAGATCAACAAGTTCATCGAAGTGTTCAGCCATGCACTGACCTCGTCGCCCCTCAAACTCGACCAACCAGTGCGTGTTGCCGATTTCGGCTCGGGCAAGGGTTACCTCACGTTTGCGATTCACGATTACCTGCGCAACACCCTCAAGGCCGAAGGCGAGGTCACTGGCGTAGAGCTGCGCGAAGACATGGTGAGCCTGTGCAACGCCGCCGCCGCTCGTCTGGAACACCCTGGGCTGGTGTTCAAATGCGGGGACGTGCGCAGCGTGGCGCCGAGCGAACTGGACGTGATGATCGCCCTGCATGCCTGCGATGTCGCCACCGACTACGCGATCCACACCGGCATCCGCTCCGGCGCATCGATCATCATGTGCTCGCCGTGCTGCCACAAACAGATTCGGCTGCAGATCCAGAGCCCGGCGTTGCTCAAGCCGATGCTGCAATACGGTCTGCACCTGGGCCAGCAGGCGGAAATGGTCACGGACAGTCTGCGTGCGCTGTTCCTTGAGGCCTGTGGCTATGAGACCAAGGTGTTCGAGTTCATTTCGTTGGAACACACCAACAAGAACAAGATGATCCTCGCGGTGAAGCGCTCGCAGCCGTTGGACAATGCGCAGTTGCTGGCGAAAATCCAGGCGCTGAAGGCGTTCTATCACATCACTGAGCACTGCCTGGAAACCCTGCTGCGCGCGGATGGTTTCTTGAGCTGAACGCGGTCCAATGGTCGCGGCTCAGCGCCGGAAAATATTTTCATGCGTGGAGCTATTGGCTTGGTTCGATCCGCAGGACACCGTCCGCCGAGGCTACGGTTTTCACCGGCAGCAGCGCGGGCAGGGCATTGAGCAGGGCGTCGGGATCATTCACATCCAGGTTGCCCGACACCTTGAGCGCTGCAACTGCCTTGTTGACCTGCAGCGGCGCCTGAGGGCGATACAGGCTCAGCTCGTCGATCAGGCTGGCCAGTTCCTGATTGCGAAACGACAAGTGGCCGCTGCGCCAGTCGGCCACCTCTTCGGCGGTGAGGGATTGCTGTTGCAACGCGCCTTGGGCGTAGCTGTAAATCGCGCGTTGCCGGGCGCCAAGCAGAGCGACGGGTGTGTTCGCGTCCGGCTCGAACGCCACCTGGCCATGGGCGACGCTGACCACCAGTTGCTGCTGGCTGCGGCGCACATCGAAACCCGTGCCCACCGCCCGCACAGTCGCGGTGCCGGCCTGCACGTACAGGGGGCGTTCCTTGTCGGCGGCGACGTCGATGTACAGTTGGCCCTGGTCCAGGTGAAGAATGCGTTGATGCGCGGTGAAGTCCACACGGATGTGGGTGTTGGCGTTTACATACAGGGTGCTGCCATCGGGCAGGTCGAGATTGCGCATGCCCTTGGCGTGGGCCGCCAACTGGCCCTGATAAGGCTCGCGGGGCGCGCCCAGGTGCGTGGCCAGCACGGCGCAGAGCACGCCGGCCGCCACGGCCAGGGCCGAGCGCCAGAAGGACGCTTTGCGTGCTATCAACACCACGGGTTTGTTCAGTTGTTGGAGTTGGGCGAGGTCGGCCCACAGCTGTTCGAATTCGGCGTAGGCCTGCGCATGCGCAGGCACCGACTGCCAGGCGGCAAAGGCTTTGCGCTCGGTGCGGCTCAGGTGGTTGCGGTTGCGTGCAAACCAGCTGGCGGCCTGGGCATCGATGGCGTCGCGTGCTTCGTTGTCGAGGGCGTCGGTGTCGCTCAGGCGGTTCATTCTGGCTGCTCCGTGCCGGGGGCGGATTGAAGATGCCTTTTGCAATGCAGCAGGGCGAGCTGCGTCCAGGCCTTCGAAGCGGTGCAGCATAAGGGCTTCTTGCCTGCGGGGCGAGGGTTCGGCGAGGACTTCTTTCAAGTGTTCCAGGCGTTGCAGGCGCGGCGCGGCGGCTATTGACCCTGGCGTACTGACTGCGGCAACCACATCCCTATGGTGAGCGGGCCTTTTGTGGCGAGCGGGCTTGCCCCGCGTTGGGGTGCGAAGCGCCCACAATTTAAGGAAAGCGCGGTGTACCTGATACGGCTTAGCGCCTGGTATTGGGGCTGCTGCGCAGCCCAACGCAGGACAAGCCTGCTCGCCACATGGCTACTGCAAGACCTGGCGCAGCCTCCCACCGTTTGATCAACGCTCAACCGGGACGGACAATGCCGGGTTGCCCAGTGGATGGGTACGTGCGGCAAAGAACCTCAGTGCCACGCCCGTGCCGTCAAACAACTGCGAATAGCGCCTTTTCTGCTGGCGGATAAACCCCTCACTGCGCCCCGACACCGCGATCGCCAGGTTGCTCACATCCGCTTGGCGAATGGCATCCACCAGGTGTTGATCCTGGGGCCCCAGGTCATGCCCGAAGATGCACAGCGCGCCCTCGTGGCTGAGCAACTGTTCATAGCAGAACGACAGGTAATCCGAGCTGCGGATGGTCTTGAGCTTCTCTTGTACCGTGCCTTCGCTGACGAACAGCGGCACGTCGTCGAGGGTCTTGATCGTATTGTTGATCGCAAAACTGCTGAGCAGGGTGCTGTCGGTGGACGCCAGTTTGCGCGCGGTGCCGTCGAGGTTACGCACCAGGTGCAGGCCGCCGTGCAGGTACAGAATGCGCGTGGCGTCGGTGCGGGTGTCGCGCAGGTCGAAGTGGGCGTCGGCGCTGCGGAACAGGTCGTCGATGCCTGGCGTGTGCAGGATCGCCCAGTAATTGAGCAAGTCGTAGTTGCTGGTGAACACCGTCGCGTAACGCTGCAATTCATGGTTGATCGTCGCCAGTGTCGACGGCTGCACCAGTCGCCACGGGATATGCACGGCGTGGATGGTGTTGATCAGCGCTTCCTTGATCGCGTAATAGCGGTTGCGCGGCGCCGCCGAGCTGACCGCCAGTGCCTTGTTGACCCGGCTGGTGGTTTTCAGTGCGCCCAGGGCCTGCTCGAAACTGCGGGTTTGCAGGGCGTCGAATACGCTGAGTTCGGATGCGCCCAAGGGCTTTTCTTCGACGGTGCGCGCGTTTTCAAACAGCGAGTCGTAGGCAAAGTCTTCCCAAATCGTGCGGCTGGCGCCATTGCCGATCAGAATCCCACTGAAGTCGAGGGCAGCACGCAGCGCGGTCCAGTCTTCAAGGTGGGCGTCAATATCCTGGAAATCCTTCATTGCGGTGGGTCTACTCAAAATCGGCTGGACGGTGACTTTATCACGAGCGGGCATTGATCCTGATCAACATGCGCCGTGCGGCAAGGGTTGATCCTGTCGGCCTAACGCCTCCGAGGATTGACCATGAGCAGCACCTTCTTCATTCCCGCCGTCAACATCATGGGCGCCGACTGCCTGGACGACGCCATGCTCGCCATTCGCAACTACGCTTTTCGCAAGGCGCTGATCGTGACCGACGCGGGCCTGGCCAAGGCGGGCGTGGCCGGCATGATTGCCGAGAAGCTGGCGCTGCAGGACATCGACTCGGTGATCTACGACGGTGCCAGGCCCAACCCCAACGTGGACAACGTCGAGAAAGGCCTGGCGCTGCTGCAGCAGAGCGCCTGTGATTTCGTGGTGTCCCTGGGCGGCGGCTCGCCCCATGACTGCGCCAAGGGCATCGCGTTGTGCGCCACCAATGGCGGGCGTATCGGCGACTACGAAGGCGTCGACCGGTCGAGCAAGCCGCAACTGCCGCTGGTGGCCATCAATACTACCGCCGGCACCGCCAGCGAGATGACCCGCTTCTGCATCATCACTGACGAAACCCGCCACGTGAAAATGGCCATCGTGGACCGCAACGTCACGCCGTTGTTGTCGGTCAACGATCCTGCGCTGATGGTCGGCATGCCCAAGGGCCTCACCGCCGCCACCGGCATGGACGCCCTGACCCATGCCATCGAAGCCTACGTGTCCACCGCCGCCACGCCGATTACCGATGCCTGCGCGATCAAGGCCATCGAGCTGATCAGCGCCAACCTGCGCCTGGCGGTGCACGACGGCAGCGACAAAGGCGCCCGGGAGAACATGGCGTATGCGCAGTTCCTCGCCGGGATGGCCTTCAACAATGCGTCACTGGGTTTCGTGCATGCCATGGCGCACCAGTTGGGCGGCTTTTATGACTTGCCCCACGGCGTATGCAACGCGGTCTTGCTGCCCCACGTGCAAAGCTTCAACGCCAGTGTCTGCGCCAGGCGCCTGAGTGACGTGGCGCGCGCATTGGGGGCCGATATCACCGGCATTACTGCCGAAGAGGGCGCCCAGGCCGCCATCGCCGCGATCCGCAAACTGTCCCACGACGTGGAAATCCCCGCTGGCCTGCGCGAACTCGGCGCCAAGTTGCAGGACATTCCACTGCTGGCCAGCAATGCGTTGAAGGACGCGTGCGGGCTGACCAACCCTCGTCGGGCGGATCAGCGGCAGATTGAGGAGGTTTTTCGCAATGCGTTTTAGATCGCCCGGCAGCGAGCCACACAGGCGCAGGCAGTACTCGCCAGCACCACGCACAGCAGCGTAAAGGGCCATGCCTGCTCACTCACCAGCAGGCTCGCCACGCCGCCGATCAGCGCCGCGATCAATTGATGAATGAACCCGCTCAAGGCCATGGCGTAAGCGCCACTGACCGGAGACTGATCATTGGCCATGGATAAGCTGATGGGATAGCTCATCGACTGCCCCACCAATGCCAGGCAATAGGGCATCCACAGCAGCACCGCCAGTGCGCCGGCAAATACACTGCCTAACAGCATGATCGCCGTGCCCAGCAACACCAGCGCACTGCCGACGCTCATCATGGTCAACCGCCCCACGCGCGCGACGACGCGATTGACCAGCAACGCCCCTGTCAGATATGCGCCGCTGATCGGCCAGCCCAGCCAGCCATATTGCGCCGCGCTCCACCCAAAGCGGCCTTGCAGAATCAGCGGTGCACATGTGTTGAACACGATGATCACGCCATAGCCCAGCCCGCCGGCGAGTGCCGCGTACAAGAAAGGTGGATGTCGTACGATCTGTGTGTAGACACGCCATGCGCAGAGCAAAGGGGCGGCCTTCATACGCGTCGTAACTATCATGCGTTGCACCACCACCATCAGCACGCTGGCCCCCAGCGCCAAGGTATAAAAGATCGCTTCCCAGCCGAATGCCATCTGCAACAGCGAGCCTGCGAACTGGCTCAGGCCCAAGGCAATCACGAAGGTCATCCCCAACCATGACAACCCCTTGGCCAGCAATGCACCGCTGAAATTGTCGCGGACCAGCACGCGCGCCATCACCGAAACGCCACCCGCGCCAAGGCCCTGAATCAGCCGCATTGCCAGGAAGAATTCGACATTGCCCGCCAACGCAATTGCCGCACTCGGCAGTGCGTACAACGCCAGCGCTGCAAGCAATACCGGCTTTCTGCCAAATCGCTCGCCCAGGCTGCCCCATAGCAACATCGGCAGTGCCATGCCCACCAGATACACCGCAATGGCCATTGCCACCAGCTCTTCTGCGGCTGTCAGGGAGTGGGCGATGGCCGGGACTGCCGGCAAGTAGCTGCTGATGCCGGCTTGAGCAAGGAAGGCGGCGCTGCAGGCGAGGATGAGTGTGGTGGTGTTTTTCAAGGGCTGGCTTATCCTTTTTTTTTGGAGGGTAAGCTACAAGCTGATAGTGCGTTTGTCTGCATTGTGCAGTACTGGTTTTGTAACCACGCAGTCGATCTTTTGAGCGTGCTGTTATTTGGCGCCACCGCCGCTGATCAACCCGCCGCCCCCAGCGCCCGTGCAGGTGTGCTGCTGAATTGGATCATTACCACGCCGCCCATCAACAACAGCGCGCCCACTACCCTGGGCGCGGTCAGTTGGCGTTCGGCCAGGCCGAACAGGCCGAAGTGGTCGAGCAGCAGCGATGCGAGAATCTGCCCTGCCATGGCCAGGGCGATAAACCCCGAGGCACCGAGTTTGGGCAGCAGCATCAGCGCCAGCGAAATAAAGCACACGCCGAACGCGCCACCGGCCCACATCCACAGTGGGGCCTGGGTGATAAATGCCAGGCTTGGCAACGGCAGGCGCAGGGCAAGGATTACCGGCAGCAGCACAATGATGCTCACCAGCAATGATGCCAGCGTGGCCCAGAGCGGGTGGCCGAGCCCGCGCCCGAGGCTGGCGTTGATCGCACTTTGAAACGGCACCACCGCCCCGGCGATTACGGCCAAGAGCAATAACCCGGCCCATTGCAACGTCGTCATGTCGAATCTCCCAGAGGTTTTGCTGGACTCTAGGGTATTCGTCGCGCAAATTTAAATTCCAATTACGTATGGCTGGCATGCAGCTGATGAATGATCTGCGAAGCATCGACCTCAACCTGTTGGTCATTCTCGACGCCTTGCTCAGTGAGCAACACGTCACCCGTGCCGCCGAGCGCCTGCACCTGAGCCAGCCGGCGGTGAGCCATGCACTGGCACGCCTGCGCGACCTGCTCGGCGACCCATTGCTGGTGCGGCAGGGCGGTGCGCTGGTTGCTACTGCCCGCGCGCTGGAGCTGACCACTCCCTTGGCCGAAGCCCTGGCCCAGGTGCAGGCATTGCTGGCGCCGAACCGGTTTGATCCGGCGACCGCCAAGCGTCGGTTCCGCGTGGCGATGTCGGACTACGGCGCGGCGATTTTTTTGCCGCAGCTGGTGCGCGCGTTGCGCCGGGAGGCGCCGGGTATCGACTTGCAGATCGTCCAGACCAGCCGGGAAGGCATGATCGACGGTGTGCTCAATGGTGATCTGGACCTGGCCGCCGGCGTCTTCCCGGACACGCAGGCCGAACTGCGCACTACGCCGCTGTTCGAAGAGCACTACACCTGCCTGGTGGACCGCAACAGCCTGCCGGACAGCGGCGTGCTCGACTTGCCGACTTACCTGTCGCGGCCTCATGTACTGCTGGAGATGCGCGGCAGCGGCACCCCGGAAATCGAACGCGCCTTGAAAGCGATTCGGGAGCGGCGGCATGTGGCGATCAGCCTGCCCCACTGGGGCGTCGCGCCGCGGTTGATTGAGGGCACGGATCTGATCCTCACAGTGTCATCGCGGGGAGTCCTGGCCATTGATCAAGAGCAACTGCTGGCCGTGCCGCCGCCGTTTCATATCCCCACGTTTGCTTTTGAATTGGCGTGGCATGCGCGGCGGGGTGGAGATGCAGGGTTGCAGTGGTTGAGTGGGCAGGTGCGGGGTGTATTGTGCGAAGGCCGTTGATAACAGGAAAACGACAGTATGCTTTCGGGACTCAATCACCTCACGCTGGCCGTCGCCGATGTGCAACGCAGCCTGCGCTTCTACCACGAGCTGTTGCGCTTGCAGCTCGATGCAACCTGGGACAACGGCGCTTACCTCTCGCTGCCTGGGTTGTGGCTCTGTTTGTCCCTCGACCCGCTGCGCGACCCGACGCTGGCGGTTGATTACACCCACTACGCATTCAGCACGCATCCGCGTGATTTTGATGCATTGGTAGAGCGCCTCAGGGCCGCGGGTGTGCAGGAATGGCGTGATAACCGCAGTGAGGGCGCTTCCTACTATTTTCTCGACCCTGATGGGCACAAGCTCGAGGTCCACGTTGGCGATCTGGCGTCGCGTCTGCAAGCCTGTCGTGACAAACCTTACACAGGCATGAAGTTTTACCCATGACGCCGGAACGTGCAGAATCCGTACACCTCAACCATCCTTCAGAGTCACGCCCATGACCCCATCCCTGCTGCTCGCCGTCCTTGCTTCAGGCTTCATCTACGGTATTACGCCAGGTCCGGGCGTGCTGGCGGTGTTCGGCATTGGTGCTTCCCGTGGCCGCCGTGCCGGCGCGGGATTTTTGTGCGGGCATTTGCTGGGGGACGTGCTGTGGTGCAGCACCGCGCTGATTGCGATTGTGGGCGCGCGCGAGGTCGGCAGCACGGCATTCGACGTGCTCGGCGTGCTCAGCGGGCTGTATCTGTTCTGGCTCGGCTGGCGCGCGATTCGCACCCAGCGTCGCAACAGTGATGCACCTCAGGGCGCGGCGCGGCATCCGTTCTGGCACGGCATCCTGTTTGGCCTGACCAATCCCAAGGCGTACCCGGTGGCGGTTGCGACATTCACGGCATTACTTTCCAGCCGCGCCGAATTGCTGGCCTGGGCGATGCTGCCGTCGCTGATTTTCCTGAGCTTTATAGGCGGCCTGCTGGCCTATACGATTCTGATCGGCGTGGTCGGCGCCCAGCGCGTGCGCATGGTGTATCAGCGCCACGAAATCCTGATCACCCGGCTGTGCGGCGTGATGTTCATCGGCTTCGCTATCAATGCCCTGGCCCACGCGTTGCCGGGCCTGTTCGGCAGCAAGCCTGCCTGAAGCAGCGGCGACCGTTCGTCGCACTGAAAAGTTTTTTCTAAACCTTTACCGCCCTGAAAATTCGAATTCAGGGCGAGGTGTATGTCCTCGCACCTATTTTTGCCCTGGAGGAACCCATCATGAGCCGCATGGCTATCCGGTTACGCACCGCCAGTTTCGCGATGCTGCTGGGCCTCGGCGCCAGCAATGCCTTCGCCCAGTCGCCTGCCGAATTCATTGAGCAGGCCTCGGCCAAAGGCATGGCCGATATCGAAACCAGTCGCATGGCCCATTCCAAGACCTCGTCCCAGGAAATCAAGGACTACACCATTGAGGTGATCAACGAGCGCACGCTGGCCAACCAGCACCTGGCGGCCATCGCCAAGAAGCTCGAGCTGCCCGTGGCGCCGCGCGAGAAAATTGTCGACAAGGCCGAAACCCTGATGCCCGAGCTCAAGGATGGCGACTCGTTCGACGCCGCCTATACGGCGCAGCAGGTCAAGGAAAACGAAGACGCCATCGCCCTGTTCAAGCGCGAGGGTGCGGCTTCCAGCGTGCCGGAAATAAAGGCCCTGGTGGATGAGACGCTGCCCAAGCTGGAGGAGCGTTTGCAAAAGGCCCGTGCGCTGGCATCGACCTATGGCAAAGGCCATCAAGGCGACGGTTGAGAGGCTGGCCTGAAATGAAAAACGGCGGTTGGATCAGATCCAACCGCCGTTTTTTCATGCCTGGTTCAGGTCGGTCCTGACTTGTTCGGCATCGTCGGCAGCGATGCCGCAACTGCTGTGCAAACTGACGGTGCCGGTTTTGCCGATGCTGCGGTATTCCTGGCGTAGTTTTTCGAGTTCTTTACGGTCGAGCCCATCCAGACTCAGCACCGCATTCTGCGCATCCTTGGAGACGCGCAGCAGTTCATCGATCTTGATGTGCAGGATGTCATTGTCGCGGTTTTGCGTGTTCTGGATCAGGAACACCATCAGAAACGTGATGATGGTGGTCGAGGTGTTGATGATCAATTGCCAAGTGTCGTTGTAGTGAAAGTACGGCCCGCTCAGGCTCCACAAGCAAATCAATGCGACGGCGGCATAGAACGTCCGGGCACTGCCTGCCCAGCGGGACAGGGATTGCGAGATGGCGGCGAATTTCATGACCTTTTTCCTTTGAAGTGGGTGATGACCATATCGACCGTGGCTGGCCTGTGAAATTTCTTTTTACAGTTAACTTCCCAAGCCAGGCGACGCTTTTTTGATCCTCTTTTAGGAGTCGGCCTACAGCACGTAGCTGCGTCACCTCCAAGACTGGGTTTTTGCCTGGATGTTGCCCATGCCCAATGACAGCGCCTGTGAGCTGAGCGCGCTCTATCAAAAAACCGACGAACATTTTTATTCCACGACCTGCTTGCCGTATCGCCGCTACGGTTCATGCGTCAGCGCTTATGTCATTGATGAAGACGGTGGTCCGCAGAACCTGCTCATCATTCGGCTGGGGTGCGTGCCGTCGGGCGATGAGCTGGCCGCTGCGCTGGATTTGATCCGCCGTACCCCGCTGCCTGTGCGCCTGGTCATTCACGAGCAAAAGGTTGAGGCGTTGCGTGAGCTGCTCACGGACCTCGATTTTCAGGCGGCCGAAATGACCACCGCAATGGCCCTTCGATGGGTGTCGTTGACGCCATCGCCCAGTGCGGCGGCTGCGCAGATCAGCCTGACCCGCGACCTCACACAGTGGGCCGTCCCGCTTGCCAGCGCGTTCTCGTCGGCTCCCGCAGAGGTCGCGCATTATCAGCTGCGGCATGAGCGGGCTCTTGAGGCGGGTGAGGCGTTGTACCACTTCGTTTTGTCTGTCGAGGGCCAGGTGGCTTCTTCGTTGACGTTGTCGATGTGTGACGGGGCGGCGCGCATCAACGATTTTGGTACCGTCGCGGGTCTTCGCGGTAAGGGCTATGGCACTCGATTGATCCAGACCGTCCTGCTTCATGCCTGGCGCCTGGGCGGGCTGCTCTGTTTTCTTGAGGCGACTACGGGGGCTACGTCGCTCTATCAAAGCCTGGGTTTCGAGCGCTTGTTCGATTATCAGACCTTTGTGCGGGGCCCGGTTGCACAGGTGTAATCAGAACATCAGGTTGGCTTGGTTGCGGTTTTCCAGCGTCAACAGGTACTGCTTGGCCTCAAGCCCCCCGGCAAACCCGGTCAAGGTGCCCGATGCGCCAATGACGCGATGACACGGCGCAATGATCGAGATGGGGTTGCGACCGTTGGCGGCGCCCACTGCGCGAACGGCGGTGGGGTTGCCGATCTGCGAGGCAATCTGGCTGTAGCTGCGGGTTTCGCCGAAGGGAATGGTCAACAGCGCTTGCCAGACCTGCGTCTGAAAGTCGGTGCCGACAAAATCCAGCTCCAGCTCGAAATGGTTGCGCGTTCCGGCGAAATATTCGGTCAACTGGCGTTCGGTTTCCAGCAGCACCGGGTTATCGCCGGTCTCGATCAAATCACCCAGGCGAACACGGTTGGCGCGCTCCGTTTCCCACAGGATGGCCGCGAGCTTGCCGGCGCGTGCCACCAGGGTGAGCTGGCCGACGGGGGAGGGCATGAGGGTGTATTCGTGGGGCATGAGCGCGTTCCTGGGTCAGTGGCCGTTCTGCAGTACCTTGAGTGCTGCCGATGCCAGAAAACCTGAACGGCTTTTTTCTTCCGGGTGGTGTAGCACATAGTCATCAATGCGATTAAGCAGATAGCCAGGCAAGGTGATGTTGAGTTTTTGCGCCTTGCCCAGATAGCGGGTGACATCGATGTCCACCACTGCCCAGGTACAGCCGGCGTATTGGGGGTTGGCGGCATGCACCGTGACTTTTTGCGCGCCGGGAATCGGCGAGCCGTCTTCGGCAAGGATTTCGAAGTGTCCTTCGATGGCTTCGCGGGCCATGGCCATGGCGTCGTCCAGGTCGTCGCCGGCCGAATGGCAGCCAGGAATATCCGGGACTTCCACGCCCCAGGCGTGGTCTTTGTCACCGGTTGAAATTGCGATGGGGTACAGCATGGGTTTGTCCTCCACAGACGTTCAACTCAGCAGAGCCTGTTTCAAAATGCTTTTGGCAGTCTTGTCCAACAGATCCTTTTTTGGATGAGGAATCGTCACCAGTCCGGGCTTGGTCGGGTGTTTGTAGTGGTGATGACTGCCTCTGATACGCACCAGGTACCAGCCATCCGCAACGATATGACCTATCAAATACCGACTATCCACAACACCTCCTTGTGGTGTGTGTTGGTGGCGACTATAACCACAGAAAATAAAATATCAACACTCTACCCACCGGTAATTGATGAGCGGTATTTCGGTGAGTGGTCACTGCAGTGTATGAGCGCCTGGGAACGACGCCGGAGAGAGGTATTGCGAGGTTTTGCGACGCAGGCGAAGCGCCTAGTGCGTCGCCGCGAGCGAAAACGGAATGCGCAAGGCACCGATAGGTCCTGCACGCGTGCCGCACATTTCGTCATGCACGCACTGCTGCACCAGCACACAGGGAAATGGCGGAACGCGTTGCAACAGGTCGCGCAGATGGGTAGTGGAACGCAGGCGCAGGGTCTTGCCATACTCGTCCAGCAAGGTCAGTTCGCCGTCGTCGAGTTTCACGCGAGCAATGTAAAAGCCACCCTCCAGCGACAGCAGTTCCAGCTCACGTATTGCGCCTTTCTCGGCCAGTTCGGTCAACATTTGCACATTCATGATTCACCCTCGCGTTCAGGTTTATTGGCGACGAAAGAACAACGTGACCTGGCCCCACTCAACGCCGAACTTGGACATGCTCGAACGGTTGATCAGCGTGTCTTCATCCATCAGGTACATCCAGTCGTCAAAACTGACTTCGTACACAGAACCATCCACCGGCAGGTTGAGCCGGTAGCGCCAGCGCAGCGCATTGCCGGCCACTTCGCCGATGGCCTCGCCCACGACATCACCGGCGCGCCCACGCCAGCGCCCGGGGCCATCGGGGGTGAGCGTCCACACCCGCTGCTGGCGCGTGCCATCGCTGTATAGAAATCGCTCATCGAGAATCAGCGCATTGCCCTCGCGCCGGCTGGTGATGTCCACCTCGAAACGCTTGGCCACTTCGCCCGAGCGTTTTTCGAATATCCCCCAGGCCTTGACGGGCTTGCTGAAGAAACGCTGCAGATCCAATTGCGGTTGCTGATTGGCATAGTGCTCGACGCCCACATGGGCGCAGCCACCCAAGCTGAGTATCAGCAACAGTGAAACCAGAAGGCGTGGCATGGCCTGGCTCCTTGATCGCGCGCAGCGTCTTGCCGGCGCTCAAGGGTAGATAGTTGTACAGAATTATTGGTTTGTACAGGTCTTGAGTGCATCGTCTGATGCCTGACTCAAATGGCAGCCATAAAAAAACCGGCCATTCGGACCGGTTTTTCATGCATCTTCCGTCAAAAAAACTGCGACGTCGGACCCAAAAAGAGTGGAGCGGGTAGAGGGAATCGAACCCTCAACTAAAGCTTGGGAAGCTTTCGTTTTGCCACTAAACTATACCCGCTCAAAGCGGCTGACTTTGTACCAGATGTTCGCCGCAATTTGAAGTTTTTCTTCAAAAATCGATGAGTCTGCTGTCGCTTCCGCAGCAATGGCATTTCAGAGTGCGAATGCCTGCTGCGTCCGTCCCTGCTGACATCTCAACCGGCTCAACGGCCGTTGCCCCTTCAAGAATCCCACCACCGCCTCCCGGCTGTCGCGGCAGGCTGCCTTGTGTTCCATGTCGAGGAAATGCCCGGTTGCCTGAATGGTGCTGAAGCTGCTGTGCGCCACATGCTGCCCGAACAACCGGGCATCCTGGGGGCAGGTGTATTCGTCCCATTCGCCGTTGATGAACAGCACCGGTACGTCGATGGCCTTGGCTGCCTTGAGGTAGTACTGTCGATCACCGTCCAGCATCTGGCTGATGTGAAAATGCATCTGCCCGTATTCGTGCTCGGCCAGGCCGCTGACGTGTTTGTAGTTGAAGCGTTTGAACAACGACGGCAGGTGCTTGCCGAGGGTGCTGTTGACCAGATGGCCGACGCGGTGGCGGTCGCGGTTGCCGAGGTAATCGGCGCCCCGTTCAAGATAGTCACGCATGGGCGCATTGATCACCGGGGAGAACGAGCTGATCACCGCCTTTTCCACGCGCCGGGGCCGCTGGGACAAGGCCACCAGCGCCGCCGTGCCGCCCCAGGAGAAGGACAGCACATGCTCGGCGGCGAAGTGGTCGATGAGGTCCAGCAGGAGCTGGCCTTCGACCTCCTTGGTGAGCATGTGCTCATGGCGGTTGTGGATTCTGGAACGGCCGGCGTAGGGCTGGTCGTACAGAACCACATTGAATTGCGGGTGCAGGCTTTTCACGGTCTGGGCGAAGGAAGCCGTGGTGGCCATCGAGCCGTTGACCAGGACGATGGTCTTTTCAGCCGCGTCCGCGCGGTATAACTCCGTGTAAACCCGGTACTGACCCTGCATATCCAACACAGCGATTTCTGGCGTCATGTCGTAAGACTCCTGGCAAGCGGGTAGAGCGCGCAAACCACTCTGCACTCGCTTTATGACAGGCAGGCAATGCCGATGGGCCTCAGACTTGCTGGATCTCTTGCGGGCGCAACGCGCGATACTCGCCGGGCGCCAGCCCGCTATCCAAATCAAGCGGCCCCATGCGCTCGCGGTGCAAGGCCAGCACCTTGTTGTCGAAATGCCCGAACATGCGTTTTACCTGGTGATAACGGCCTTCGATGATGCTCAGTCGCGCGGTTCTCGGGCCCAGCAATTGAAGCTCGGCCGGTTGGGTGGTGAGGTCTTCGAAGGCAAAGTACAGGCCCGCCTTGAATGTCGCCGCGTACTCGTTGCCGATATCCTGCTCGGTTTCAACCCGGTAGACCTTGGGCAGCTTGGTCGTTGGTTGCGTCAGGCGCCGTGACCACTGACCGTCGTTGGTGATCAGCAGCAGGCCGGTGGTGTTGAAGTCCAGGCGACCGGCGATATGCAACTCGTGCTTGTCCGGTTCATCCAGCAGGTCCAGGACTGTGGGGTGTTGCGGGTCCGCTGTGGCGCTCACGCAGCCCCGGGGTTTGTGCAGCATGAAATAGCGCGCCGGTTTACCGGCTTGCACCACCTCATCGTCCACGCATACCCGGCTGAATTCGCGCACGTCATGATGCGGATCGCTGACCGCCACCCCATCGACGCTCACTCGCCGTTCCACCAATAACACGCGTACCTGCTTGCGATTGAAGCGCGGCAGGTTGCTGAGCAAGCGATCAACGCGCATCTGGGTTGCGCAAGTGTTCGTCCACCTGGGCGCAACGGGGGCACAGGCAGGCCTTGTTGCGTAGCTCATCGGGAAGGGCCTGGAGCAGCGCCGGGTCGATGCTGACGCTGAAGCACCAGCAGGCCATGCCTGCAGTGCGCGGGTCGGCGAGGGTGCAATCATTGGGGGCGCCGCAGGCGGGGCAAAGGGTGGGCGTGGTCATGGGGCTGGCGGTATCGAGCAAGGTTGCCTTGCACGATACAGCGCGCACCCACGCCAGGCTACTTACAGCTTGAACTTGCTGACCAGCACATTGAACGAGGTCGCCAGGCGCGACAGGTCCTGACTGGAGGCGTTGGTCTGGTTGGCAGCGGCGGCTGTCTGGGTCGACAGGTCCTGGATGTTCAGCAGGTTGCGGTCGACTTCGCGGGCCACTTGAGCCTGTTCTTCGGACGCGGAGGCGATCACCAGGTTGCGTTCGTTGATCTTCGCCACGCTGCTGGTAATCCGCTGCAGGGCATGCCCGGCGTTCTGTGCCAGGGTCTGGGTGTTATTGGCCCAGGTGAGGCTCTTGTTCATCGCGGCCACGGCATCGTCTGCACCGGCCTGGACTTCGCCGATCATTTTTTCAATGTCCACGGTGGAGGTCTGGGTGCGATGGGCCAATGCGCGCACCTCGTCGGCGACCACCGCAAAACCGCGGCCTTGCTCGCCCGCGCGGGCCGCTTCGATGGCCGCATTGAGCGCCAGCAGGTTGGTCTGGTCGGCGATGCCGCGAATCACATCGATCACCTTGCCGATTTCGCGAACCTGATTGGCGAGGTCGGCGACCGATTGCGTCGAATCGTTGATTTCCACCACCATCGAGCTCATGCCGGAAACGGCCTGTTCCACTTGCTGCTGGCCTTCTTCGGCTTCCGTGGTGGCCTGGTTCGAGGCCTCGGAGGTTGACACGGCGTTGCCGGCCACTTCGTCGACGGCTGCGGTCATCTGGTTGACGGCGGTGGCGGCTTGCTGGATTTCGTCGTTCTGGCGGGTGAGGCTGCGTGTGCTCTCGTCGGTCACCGCACTCAGTTCTTCAGCAGCGGACGCCAGTTGGTCCGAAGCGTTGGCGATTTCCAGCAGTGTGGTTTTCAGACCGCCCTGCATATCCGAAATCGCCATCAGCAGTTGCCCGGCTTCATCGGTGCGATCGGTGAGAATCGCGTGAGTCAGGTCGCCCTGGGCAATCCGTTGGGCGCTTGCCACGGCCTGGGCGATGGGGCGCGTGATCAGGCGGGTGATCAGCAGGCCGACCGTGATAGCGATGATGAAGGCCAGCACGATGCCGCCAATCATCCAGTTCATGGCGCTGCTGCGCAGTTCATCGGCCTCGATCGAGCCTTCTTTGATCTGCCGGCTGTTGGAATCGATAATCGCGCGGATCAGTTCGCGGGCCTGCCTGAACATTTCGTTGTTGGTGGTGTTGAGCTGTACTCTTGCCTGTTCTGTCTGCCCTGCATCGAGCAGTGCAATGATGCCTTCGGAACTGCTGATGTAGCCGGGCATTAATTGATCAAACTTGTCCCCTGCAGCGCGTTCGTCATCTTCGAGGGGGGTGGTGCGATAGCTGGCGTAAGCGCTCAGGCCGGCCTTGAGTTGGGCGGCAATGTCCTGGCGCACGCGTTCACGGTCTTGCTGGGCCACATCGCCATGACTGGCATCCAGCAACCGGTACAAGCCGCGGTTGTGGGCAACCAGGCCATTGAGGGTCGCCGCGGTGTTGCTGACCGAGACCAGATTGTTGGAAAACGTTAAATCGAGGGCCGAAGCCAGACGGATCACGCCTTTGATGCCCAGTGCGCCGACGCCCAGGGTAATGAACGCGCACAGTACGAATGAGAGCAGCAGCTTGGTTGAAATCTTCATGGCGGAAATCCGGGGATATAAGAGTAGGGTGCTCGCGCTAGAGCCTCCGTGCCGTTGTGCGATGGCATAGTGACATGATCGATTTGTTTAAAGTTTCATCGTGTGCAGAAATGGTCCGTGAATTCACGGGTTGGCTCTACCGTCGGTAAAGCAATAGTCAGGCCAGACATGCATTCAGGGAGCTTGTATCAAGTTATTACCAAAACGCACCGTATTCAGTTTTTGATGTCAGATATTTCGTCATTTAGCGAAGGCTGAATGCCGCTCTCCAGCGTCGCTGGAGGTGCTCTTCCGCGGTCCAGGAGGCCGCCATGTATCGACGACTGCTGCTTGCTGCATTGCTCGGCCTGACTCTTTCCGGCTGCGTGCCCTATTACGAGGGCACCACCACTTACTATCGCTCCGAGGTCTACACCGAACCGGCGCCGGTGTATTACTACGGCGGCGGCCCGACGTATCAGTACCGGCGCGATTACTATCCGGCCCCTCGCTATTACACGCCGGCGCCGCGTTACTACCCGGCGCCGCGTTATTACCAACCGGCTCCGCGCTATTACGGGCCGCGCGCCGGGTACCGACCTTATCCGAACCAGGGATGGGGTGACCGTTGGCATAACGGCGGACGCGGGCGTGGTGGTGACCACGGGGGAGGCCGCGGCGGCCATCGTTAAATGTTGAACAATAAAAACGGCGCACAATGCGCCGTTTTTTTGTGGGTACCGTTCGTCGGTACTGTCAGAATTAACAGGTATCTTATCGGGTTCAAATGTATTTCACTGACGTCGGCCGTTGTGCCCTCGAAGTAATCAGGGAATAGATGGAACTCTGGAAATGATCAAAAAGTTGGTTTGTCTGTATTTCTTGATGGCTGGCAGCTTGGCCCAAGCCCATGAAGCGTTTGGCTGTCCCTATCCATCAACGATCAGATACGTTGACGGCTTCTTCCTGCCATCTGATATGCGGTTTCAATGGCGCAGTTCGAAGTTCAAGAGCATTGATCTCGTTGACCGGTTCGTTGACCGATTCATTGGCGCAATTTTCATACCGGAGAAGGATCAGGAGCGCGAAAACGGTCTTCTGGATAAATGCGTTTACAGTACCCTCAAGGGCCGAAGAATCGAATTGCGCCCAGTAAGAACGGGCGCTGTAGAAGAAATTTCGTTGACAGGTACCTTGCATTGGAAGATCGCCAAAGACCCGCTTGAACAAGAGGTGTATGTCTGCACGGACAATCAGCCCGACAATTGCTCGTTCACGATCGCCAAACCGCGACTATGACTGTCAGAAGTAGGAAAAATCCGCCAGCGGATGCCGTCCCTCCCACGCCTTATGGAAATGCGCCTGCACCACGGCTTCAGGCACTGTATTGATATCGGGCCAGTGCCAACGCGGTTTCTGATCCTTGTCGATCAATCGCGCGCGAACCCCCTCACTGAATTCCGGATGACGGCAGCAGTTGAGCGTCATGGTGTATTCCATCTGGAACAGCTCGGCCAGCGACAGATGGCGCGCGCGCTGGAACTGTTCCCACACCAGGTGCGCGGTCAGCGGGCAGCCTTCGCTGAGGGTCTGGCCGGCGCGGCTCAGCAGCGGGTCGGCGTGATCATCTAGCTGGCTCAAGGCGCGCCACGCACAGCGCACATCGCCCACGTCCAGCCACTCGTCGATTTGCGCACGGCGTGGCAGCCATTGCGCTTCGGGCTGCTGGTCGACGGCCTCTCGGGCCAGGGCCTTGAGCAGGCTGTTGAGTTGCATCGCGCTCTGTTCCTGCCAATTGAGTTGCAGCAGGCCTTCGAGCAGTTCGTCTTGCTGGTCGTCGCGCAGGAAACGGTCGGCCAGGCCCAGGTCCAGGGCGTCGCGGCCATTGATATGCGCGCCGGTCAGGCCCAGGAACAAGCCGAGTTTGCCGGGCAGGCGCGACAGGAAGCTGCTGGCGCCCACATCCGGGTACAGGCCGATGCTGATCTCCGGCATGGCCAGGCGGCTGCCGGGCGTGACGATGCGCACTGAGGCACTTTGCAGCAGGCCCATGCCGCCGCCCAACACGTAGCCGTGGCCCCAGCAAATCACCGGCTTGGGGTAAGTGTGCAGACGGTAGTCAAGGCGGTACTCGGCGGCGAAAAACTGTGCGGCCAGGGCCGGTACCTCGCCGGGTTGCTCAAGGCACGCTTGGGCCAGGCTGCGCACTTCGCCACCGGCGCAAAAGGCCTTGGGCCCGCTGCCGCGCAGCAGCACGCAAACGATATTCGGGTCTTTGGCCCAGGCTTCCAGGCGTTCGCCGAGGCCCAGGATCATGGGCAGGGAAAGGGCGTTGAGGGATTTTTCAGCGTCCAGGCTGGCGATGCCGATACGGGCGCCGCCGCTGCCGGTCAGCTCTTCGAAGTGCAGATTCATCGTGACCTCAAATCGAGAAGGTGAAGGATCAGTATGATCGCTCCTTGGGAAAGTGCCGGTGGTGTGTCAGATCAATTGACAAGCGGGGGCACGTTTCCTAGGGTTCGCCCATTCTTTTTCTGCACGATGAACCCACCATGACCGACGGCGACCGTATCAAACTCGAACCCAGCTGGAAGCACGCCCTGCGAGAGGAATTCGACAAGCCCTACATGGCGCAGTTGCGCGAGTTTCTGCGACAGGAGCATGCCGCTGGCAAGGAAATCTATCCACCGGGCCCGCTGATTTTCAACGCGCTCAACTCCACGCCGCTGGACAAGGTCAAGGTCGTGATTCTCGGCCAGGACCCTTATCACGGTCCCGGCCAGGCCCACGGCCTGTGCTTTTCGGTGCAGCCGGGCGTGCCGGCGCCGCCGTCGCTGGTCAACATCTACAAAGAACTCAAGCGCGACCTGAACATCGACATTCCCAATCACGGCTACCTGCAAAGCTGGGCTGACCAGGGCGTGCTGATGCTCAATACCACCATGACGGTGGAGCGTGCCAACGCCAATGCCCATGCGGGCAAGGGCTGGCAGTTCTTCACCGATCGGATTATCGAAGTGGTCAGTGAGCATCAGCCGCATCTGGTGTTTCTGCTGTGGGGCGCCCATGCGCAGGGCAAGCAGAAGCTGATCGATGCCACCAAGCACCTTGTGCTGACCTCGGTGCACCCGTCGCCCTTGTCGGCGTATCGCGGGTTTCTGGGCTGCGGGCACTTCAGCCGCACCAACAAGTTTCTTGAGCAGAATGGCGAGGCGCCGATTGACTGGCGGTTGCCGCCGATCTGAAGCCGGCGGCAGGAAAAGGTGGGTGGTTTCAGGTTTTGTCGGGCTGGCGGTCCCAGCGACGAAACAAGGGTTCGGCTAAAAACAGCACGAACAACAAGCGCATCACCTGCATCGCCGTTACCAGCGGCACCGACAGTTGCAAGGTCTCTGCCGTGAGGCTCATTTCCGCAATGCCGCCGGGCATCATGCCCAGGGTCAGTGAGCGCAGGTCCAGTTGGGTCAAGGCGCTCAGCGCTACCGCCGCCAGTGTCGCCAGCGCCATGGTCAAGGCCGTGCCGAGCAGGGTGCGAGCCATGAAGGAGGGCGCGCGGCGGAAAAACTGACGGTTGAAGTGGCAGCCCAAACCGCTGCCGATGAGCCACTGGCCCATCTGACTGCCGCCGTCGGGCAGGCCGATGTGCAGGTCCCAGGTCACGCTGGCGATAGCGCTTACCAGCAGCGGTCCGAACAGCCAGGGGTTCGGCTGACGCAAGCGCTGCCAGCCCCAGGCGACCAGCGCGCCCAGTGGAAACAACAGGGCCAGCCAGGTCCAGTCGACGGGCGCCGGATGAAACTGCGGCGCACCGCCGCCCAGCAAGTACTTGAAGATCGCCGGGATGCACAGCACCACCACCAGCACGCGCAGACTTTGCCCGGCGGCCACCCGGCTGAGCACGGCGCCATTGCGCGCGCCGAGGTTGACCATCTCACCGGAACCGCCCGGCATGCTGGAGAAAAACGCGGTGGCGCGGTCTTCACCGCTGCGCCGCATCAACCACACCCCGACCACGCTCGACAGGCTGGTGATCAAGGCACCGAAGAAGATCAGCCCGAAGTGGCTCATCACCTGCTCGATTACCAGCGGAGTGAAGTGCAGGCCGATGCCGATGCCCACCACCCATTGGCCGCATTTGCGCCCGCCGGGAATCTCCCCCAGCTGCCAGGGCGTGAGGCAGCGCACCAGGATGATCGCCAGCAGCGAGCCGACCATGTACGGCAAAGGCCAGCCGACGAGGCTGGCCAGGTAACCGCCGGCCAGGCCGACCAGCGGTGTTGCCCACCATTGCTTGAAGGTGACGTCAGACATCGGTCAAGGCGCGACGCTGCAGGGCACGTTTACGGTAGATGCGGATCAGCGGGAATATCAGCATGAACACGGTCAGTACCCATACACCCAAGGTGATCGGGCTCGACCAGAGGATCTCCAGCGCACCGTTGGAGATCGACAGCGCACGACGCAGGTTCTGCTCCATCAAACCGCCAAGGATGAAGCCCAGCAGCACGGGCGACAACGGGAAGTCCAGCTTGCGCAGGATGTAGCCGAAGATACCGATGCCCACCATCAGGAACAGGTCGAAGGTGGTGGCGTGAACCGCGTACACGCCGATCGCGGTGATGATGGCGATCACCGGCACCAGCGCCCAGTTCGGCACGGCGAGGATGCGTGTGAAGATACGGATCATCGGGATGTTGAGGATCACCAGCATGATGTTGGCGATGAACAGCGAAGCGATCAGGCCCCAGACGATATCCGGTTGCTGTTGGAACAGCAGCGGGCCAGGGGTGATGTTGTACAGCGACAGGGCGCCGATCATCACCGCCGTGGTGCCCGAACCGGGTACGCCAAGGGTCAGCATCGGCACCAGGGCGCCGCAGGCGGAGGCGCCGATGGCGGTTTCCGGTGCTGCCAGGCCGCGCATGTCACCCTGGCCGAATTTGCCGCTGGCACCCGCGATACGTTTCTCGGTCATGTAGGCAACCGCCGAGGCCAGGGTGGCGCCCGCACCCGGCAACACGCCCATGATGAAGCCCAGCAGGCCGCAACGGATGTTGACGACGAAGACCGCACCGGCTTCCTTCAGGTTGAACATCATGCGTCCGGTCGCCTTCACCGCTTCCTGGCCACGGTGGGTTTTTTCCAGCAGCAACAGGATCTCACTGATCGAGAACAGGCCCAGCACCAGCACGACAAACTGGATACCGTCGGTGAGGTGGATATTGTCGCCGGTAAACCGGTACACGCCACTGTTGGCGTCGATACCCACCGCCGACAGGAACAGACCGATCAACGCCGCCACGAAGGTCTTCAGCGGTTTGTCGCCGGCCATGCCGCCCAGGCAGACAATCGCGAACACCATCAGGACGAAATATTCCGCGGGGCCGAAGGCAATCGCCCATTTGGCCAGCAGCGGCGCAAACAGCACCATGCCGCAGGTGGCGATGAACGCGCCGATGAACGAACTCCATGCCGACAACGACAGGGCTACGCCGGCCAAGCCTTTACGGGCCATCGGGTAACCGTCGAGGGTGGTCATCACGGTGGAGGCTTCGCCCGGGATGTTCAGCAGGATCGAACTGATACGGCCGCCGTATTCGCAACCCAGGTACACCGCAGCCAGCAGGATCAACGCCGACTCCGGCGGCAGGCCCAGGGCGAAGGCGATGGGGATCAGCAGTGCCACGCCGTTGATCGGCCCCAGGCCCGGCAACAGGCCGACCACGGTGCCGATCAAGGTGCCGCACAGCGCGGTGACCAGGTTGTAGGGGCTCAGCGCGACGCCGAAACCCTGGCCCAAATAGCCAAAAGTATCCATATCAGTTCTCCAGAACGTCGAGCAGGCCGAGGGGCAGCGGCACATCCATGGCTTTATCGAACAACAGGTAAAGGCCGATGGCCATCAAGGTCACGATCACCACGCTGGGCAGCCAGCGACCGCCGTACAGGCGCGCCATCGGGATGCCGATCAGCATGCTGCTGAGGATGAAGCCCAAGGATTCGAAGGTGGTCGCGAACACGATCAACAGTGCGACGCAGATAGCGATCTTGATCAGGGTTTCGCGGTCCAGCGCCGGTTCTTCCTCTGTGTGCTTGGTGGGCTGCGGGCGAAACAGCATGTAGATCAGCGCCAGGCTCATCAGCCCGAGCATCAGCAGCGGGAAAGCGCGAGGCCCTACCGGTTCGTAGGAAAACGCGGCCTGGTAAGGCCAGGCCATCAGCGCCAAACCGGCGCAGGCCAGCAGCAGCACGGCGGCAAATATGCGTTGTAAGAGCATGTAGAACTCCTGGGCCACGCCCTTTTTTCAACAGGCGTGGCCGCGCGACAGGGGGGCGTTTACTGAATCAGGCCGAACTCTTTGGCCAGCACTTTGTAGTCAGCCACCTGTTTCTTCACGTAGGTGTCCAGTTCCGGGCCGGTCATGGCAAACGGGAACAGCTCGCGCTGGTCGCGCAGTTTGGCGAACTCCTCGGAGGCCAGCAGTTTGTCGAAGGCTTCTTTCCACCAGGCGTAGTCGGCGTCGCTGACTTTTGGCCCGAGATAGAAGCCGCGCACCACCGGCCAGACGATGTCGTAGCCTTGCTCTTTGGCCGTAGGAATATTCTTCATTTCCGGCTCATCCAAGCGTTGCTCGGAGAACACCGCCAGCAGGCGCATGTCGCCGCTGAGGATGTGCGGCATGGAGTCGGAGATGTCGGTGCTGCCCACCTGGATGTGACCGCCGAGCAGGGCGGTGGCGATTTCACCGCCGCCTTCGAGGGCCACGTAGCGCAACTCGCGCGGGTTGATCCCGGCGGCCTTGGCGATCAGTGCGGTTTGCATCCAGTCCTGGCTGCCCACGGTGCCGCCGGAACCGATCACCACGCTGCCCGGATCTTTCTTCAGGGCTTTTACGAGATCATCGAGGTTCTTGTAGGGCGAGTCTGCTTTTACCGCGATGGCCCCGTAGCTGGTGCCTACCGCCGCCAGCCAGCGCACGGCGCTTTCATCGAAGCGACCGAACTTGCCTTGGGCCAGGTTCAACAGCGAACCGCTGGACCAGGCAACCAGCGTGCCCGCATCCCCTGGGCGCTGGGCGACCACGGCGTTGTAGGCTACCGCGCCGACACCGCCGGGCATGTAGGTCACGCGCATCGGCTTACTCAGCAACTTCTGGTTGACCAGCGCGCTTTGCGCCAGCTTGCAGGTCAGGTCAAAACCACCACCGGGGGAGGCCGGGGCGATGCACTCCGGGCGCTTGGGCTCGTCGGCGGCCAGCAGTTGGCCGGCGAACAGCATGCAGCCGGCGGCGAGGGCCAGTTTACGCAGGGAAAGGGTCATGGGTTTCTCCGTCATTGTTGTTATGAGTGGCTTACCAGAGTGCGACGCTGTAGCTCACCAGCACGCGCATTTCATCCGCATCACGGGCTGAATAGTTGGAGCGATAGGTGGCGTTGCGCAGGCGCACCGCCACATCCTTGAACGTGCCGCTTTGCACCACGTACTTGATCTCGCTGTTGCGTTCCCATTCCTTGCCCGTCTCGCCGTTCCTGAGTCGGATATTGTCACCCGACAGGTAACGGCTCATGAAGCTCAGGCCGGGAATGCCAAGTTTGGCGAAGTCGTAATCGTAACGGGCCTGCCAGGAGCGTTCTTCGGCGCCGGCAAAGTCGTTGATCTGCACGAAGTTGACCAGGTACGGGTCGCTGCCATCCACATAGGGAAACGCGCTGTCGCCGGACATGTGCTGGTAACCGGCGCTGAGCTTGTGGCCGTTGAGGGCGTAGCTGAACAGGCCGCTGAGGGAGGTGTTGTCGATCTTGCCACCACGGGCGGCGCCGGTGTCGTCGCTGATTGCCAGCCGCAGGTCGGCGCCGAAAGTGCCGGGGCCCATGGGACGGGCGGCCACCAGGCCGAGAAAGTGCTGGCGGTACACATCGTCGAGCTGGGCGAAGTGGTAGCTGCCGGTGATCTTGTCGGCGAATTTATAGTCCACGCCACCGAAGTTGAAGTGCTTGCCGGTGGCGCCGCTGAGGAAGCGGCTGTTCTTGTTGTTGAGGGCGATGTCCTCATAGTTGCTGTCGTCGCGGTCCTTGGCCTTGTCCAGGCGGCCACCGGTGAAGGTCAGGTTCTTGAATTCTCTGGAAGTGATCAATCCGCCGTTGAAGGTCTGCGGCAGGATGCGCCCGTCGTTGGGCTTGAGGATCGGCAGTTCGGGGATCAGCGCACCGATTTTGAGCTCGGTGGCGGACACCTTGACCTTGCCGGTCAGGCCCAGTTTGGAATATTCGTTGGCAGCGCGGCCATCATCGTGGGTAGGCAAGAGGCCGGTGCCGGTGCGGTCGGGGCTTGAGTCGAGCTTGACCCCAAGCATGCCCAGCGCATCCACGCCAAAGCCGATGGTGCCGTCGGTGTAGCCCGACTGCAGGTTGAGCATGAAACCCTGGGCCCATTCGTCGCGCTTGGATTGCTGGGCGCTGGTGCCGTCGCGAAAGTCGCGGTTGAAGTACATGTTGCGGGTTTCCAGGGTCGCGCTGCTGTCTTCGAAGAAGGCAGCCTGGCCGAGCGGTGAAAAACCGGTAAGGGCAGCGGCACTGGCAAGGGCAGTGTGGGTCATGCGGGGAAAACGAACAGGCGGGCGAGCCTGGGGCTGTGTCGACAGCATCATTGTGCACTCCGTTATTGTTCTTATTTTTGGCGAAAACGCTTCGAGGCGTTTTTCGTGCGCGACGGTCAGGTCGCTCGGCGGGCTTGAACCACCGTGTTTGGATCCTAAAGGGCGAAGCTTTCACTAACCTTTCAGTCTCCTTTCAATGTTTTCGGGCTTCACAGGCCAGGCGGCGCCTGTAAACTGCCCGGCGAAGCGTGGCATCGACCACTCCTGAATGAGGTAGAAATCCATGCGTGTCCTCTTGGTTGAAGACCATTTGCAGCTCGCCGAAAGTGTCGCCCAGGCGCTCAAGAGCACGGGATTGACCGTCGACGTGCTGCACGATGGGGTGGCCGCCGACCTGGCCTTGAACAGCGAGGATTACGCGGTGGCGATCCTCGACGTGGGGCTGCCGCGCATGGATGGTTTTGAGGTATTGGCACGTTTGCGCGCCCGTGGAAAAAATCTGCCGGTGCTGATGCTGACCGCACGCAGTGATGTGAAAGACCGTGTGCATGGCCTGAACCTGGGCGCCGACGACTATCTCGCCAAACCATTCGAGCTGACGGAACTCGAGGCGCGGGTCAAGGCGCTACTGCGGCGCAGCGTGCTCGGCGGCGAGCGCCAGCAGGCCTGCGGTGCGCTGGTCTACGACCTCGACACGCGGCGCTTTACCGTCGGCGGTGAGCTGATGACCCTGACGTCCCGCGAGCAGGCCGTGCTCGAAGCACTGATCGCACGGCCTGGTCGGGTAATGAGCAAGGAACAGCTCGCCTCGCAGGTCTTCGGACTGGATGAGGAAGCCAGCCCCGATGCCATCGAAATCTATGTGCACCGCCTGCGCAAGAAGCTCGACGGTCAGCCGATTGCCATCGTGACCTTCCGTGGCCTGGGCTACCTGCTGGAAGCCCGCGATGCATAAGCCCAGCAGCCTGCGCTGGCGCCTGCTGTGGAACCTCGCGCTGTTGCTGGTGGTGTTGATGATCGCCAGCGGCCTGAGTGCTTACTGGAATGGTCGTGAGGCAGCCGACACGGCGTATGACCGCACCCTGCTGGCCTCGGCGCGCACCATCGCTGCCGGCCTGACTCAGGTCGATGGCACCCTCAGCGCCAATGTGCCGTACGTGGCACTGGACACCTTCGCCTACGACAGCGCCGGGCGCATTTATTACCAGGTCAACGATATTGATCAGAAACTTATCTCCGGCTACGAGCACCTTCCCGGCCCGCCGCCGGGCACGCCGCGAACCGACGACTATCCGGCCTTGGCGCGTTTCTACAACGCGGTGTATCAAGGGCAGGAAGTGCGGGTGGTCAGCCTGCTCAAGGCCGTCTCCGAGCCGAACATGAACGGCATGGCGGAAATTCGCGTGGCCGAGACCGATGAAGCGCGCGTCAGCATGGCCCGCAGCCTGGCGGCCGATACCTTGTTGCGCCTGGGCATGCTGGGCGTCGGTGCGCTGCTGCTGGTGTGGTTCGCTGTGAGCGCGGCGCTGCGCCCGCTGGAGCGCCTGCGCACGGCCGTGGAAGAGCGCCAGCCCGACGACCTGCGTCCGCTGCCGCTGGTGGAAGTGCAGCATGAGTTCGGCCCGCTGGTGCGGTCCCTCAACCATTTCACTGAGCGTCTGCGCGGCCAGTTCGAGCGGCAGGCGCAGTTCATTGCCGACGCCGCCCACGAATTGCGCACACCGCTGGCGGCGCTCAAGGCCCGGCTCGAACTGGGCCTGCGTAGCGAGGCGCCCGCCACGTGGCGCAGCACCCTCGAGACCGCCGCCCAAGGCACCGACCGCCTGACCCATCTGGCCAATCAGCTTTTGTCCCTGGCGCGCATCGAGAACGGCGCTCGCGCGATTGCCGAAGGCGGCGCGCAGTTGCTTGATCTGAGCCAGTTGGCCCGTGAGCTGGGCATGGCCATGGCGCCGCTGGCCCACGCGCGCGGCGTAGCCCTGGCGCTGGAGGCCGATGAGCCGGTGTGGCTGCGCGGCGAACCGACGCTGCTGAACGAGCTTTTGAGCAACCTGGTGGATAACGCCCTGGCGCATACACCGCCGGGCGGCAATGTGATCCTGCGGGTCATGGCGCCGGCGATGCTTGAAGTCGAGGACGATGGCCCCGGGATCCCGCTGGACGAGCGCGACCGGGTGTTCGAGCGCTTCTATCGGCGCAGTCAGCAGGGTCTGGGGGCTGGCCTGGGGCTGGCGATTGTCGGTGAAATCTGTCGCGCGCATCTGGCGCAGATCAGCCTGCACGATGGCGAGTTGGCGGGATTGAAGGTGCGGGTAAGTTTTATCGCCGGTTGATCAATAGAACATGGAGCGCGCTTCATCCAGCTGCGCGCGCAGGGCCTCGCTGTCGGGGTCAATGCGCAGCTTGATGATCGACGGCACATCGGCCACGGGCACGTTGGCCAGCGGATGATCGGTGCCGTGATGGCAATACAGCACCGCTGCCTGGACGATATCGATGTAGTCGAGCCTGGGGGAATCGCGCTCCAGGTTCAGGTATTGGCCGGGCAGCTTGGCGAGCATTTCCGGAAAGTCCCAGACGCTAAGCAGTTTGTCGCCCAGTATGGGATGGATGCTGTCGATTACGTGGTTGAGGCTGACCGGATCAGACAGCAACTGGTAGTGGTCTTCAGCGTAGGTGAGGATCGGCAGCACGCCGATCTGGTGCACCAGCC
The DNA here is from genome assembly GCF_000336465.1 of Pseudomonas poae RE*1-1-14. Lineage (NCBI taxonomy): Bacteria > Pseudomonadati > Pseudomonadota > Gammaproteobacteria > Pseudomonadales > Pseudomonadaceae > Pseudomonas > Pseudomonas poae. The sequence goes on from NC_020209.1 coordinate 844,276, forward strand.
CGCCCAGCGCGGCCTGGTCCGGCTTGAGCTGTGAGTGGCTGCGGCACAGGGCATAACTGACGCCCGCCACTTCCAGGCTGCGGCGCCACACATCCCGCATCTTCTGTTCAACCACTTCAGAGCGGGCGTGGAAGATCTGCTCCATCACCAGGCCGATGGCCAGGTTGCTGCTGTAGTTGGTGCCCAGTCGGGTAATGGCGGTGTGCAGGTTGGTGACTTCCTGGGTAGCGCGCAGCAACGGGCTGTTCACCACTTTGATCAGGCGTGCGGACAGCGCGGTGTCGCGACCGATCACTTTGCTCAAGTGGCTGATGCTGATATCCGGGTTTTCGGCGGCCTGACGAATGTTCAGGGCCACCTCCGGCAATGTCGGCAGAACCAGGTCATCGTTGTCGATGGCCTTTACCAAAGCCTGTTGGACTTTATCCGCCAGTTTGTTCATTCATGCTCTCAAGGTGCTGCAAAAAAGTACGGTGATCAGCGTTGAATCTCTCGATCTCGATCAAGTTGATAGGGCAGGTCGAGCAGTTGCAAGGCGGGCCCTTCCAGCGAGCCTAGATGCACGTCGCCATTATCGGCAGCTTCGGCTTGCAACACGGCCAGAAGTTCAATCGACAGGTCAGCTTTTGCTGCAATCACCACCTCGCCAATCGAGCTGCCGTGGCTGGGGGAGAACAGCGCAGTGCCAGGCTCCGGCAGGTGGGCGGCATCAAGACTCAGGCGATACAGCCGACGCTTGAGTTTGCCCAGGTATTGCATGCGCGCGACGATCTCCTGGCCGGTGTAGCAGCCCTTTTTGAAGCTGACACCGCCCACGGCCTGCAGGTTGAGCATCTGCGGAATGAACAGTTCGCGGGTCTGTGGCATCACCTGGCCGATCCCGGCGCGGATCTGGCCCAGCATCCATTCGTTCAAGCCCGCTTCGTCAAGCTGCGCGGCCAACTGGCCGCGTACGACTTCGGCGTGTTCGGCAGGTGCCCAGAGCTCGGCGCGGTCAGGGGAGACGCGAATGGCGATCAGCGCATCGGTGCGCGCGACGCTGTCGGTGTCGGCCGGCAGTTCGAGGCCCAGGCTGCTCAGCGCCTTATCAGCATTGGAAAGACCGAAACGTACCCAGGCGGCGCTTTCGTCGGTGAGCCTGGATTTGGAAAACACTGCGTATTTCTTCAGGTCCGCCAGTTGCGGCTCCAGTAGCTCGGTGGCCATGGCCATGAGCACGCCGTCACCGTGCAACACAATGCGAAAGCTCGATTGCATGCGGCCTTTTTGCGTGCAGCGCGCGCCAAGGCTGGCCTGGGTGTCACTCAGGTAGTTAAGGTTGCAGGTAAGTTGGCCCTGCAGAAATTTGGCGGCATCGGTGCCACGGACGGCGAGAACGCCTTCGTGGGGCAGGGGGCAGAAGAAAGCAGAGTCGGCCATGGGTCATCGCAGGTCAAAAAGTCATGCGTGCATCATAGAGGGGCGCCCGGCAAATGGATAGTTTCCTCGGGACGCGACCAACGCTGGCTGTTCGGGTGCCGTCGGGCCTGTATACTTGCGCGCTATTTGAGGAGCGTTACATGGTCGAAGACGTAGAAATCAATCGCCTCTACTGGCACAGCCGCCGCGGCATGCTTGAGCTGGATGTGTTGCTCGTGCCGTTCACCAAAGAGGTGTATGCGACGCTCGATAAGGTAGACCGTGACCTGTACGTGCGGTTGCTGGAATGCGAGGACCAGGACATGTTCGGCTGGTTCATGGAGCGCGCCGAATCGGAGGACCCGGAGCTGCAGCGCATGGTTCGGATGATCCTGGACCGTGTCCAGCCCAAGTAATCGCTTTGAATGTCGCTGGCAGGCCTCGCGGCTGTTGCTGGCGGCCTATGCTCTTGCCCAGCTGTTCGCGCTGGGCGCCTTGCTGGTGCTCGACGTGCCTTTTGCCGCCTTTGGCATGCTTGCGTGCGTGGCCCATGCCGGCTGGGTGCTGCCGCGCCAGATTCTGCTGACTCACCGTTCGTCGATTGTTGGCTTGCGCCGTGATGAAGACGGCTGGCAATTATTCAGCGCCGAGCGCGGTTGGCACAGTGTGCAGCTGCGTCCCGATAGCCTGGCGTTGCCGTTGATCGTGGTGCTGCGCTATCGATTGCCGGGGCAATGGCGGGTGCGTTCGATCTGCGTGCCCAGGGATTCGCAGGTCGCCGATGTGCACCGGCGTCTGCGCACTCGCCTGAAATTCAGTCGCCGTAGGTGGTTGGCACCAGAATAGTGTTGCGGGCCTCGGGCAGCATCTGCGGATAGTCGAGGGTGTAATGCAGGCCGCGGCTTTCCTTGCGTTCCATGGCTGAACGGATCATCAGCTCGGCTACCTGGGCGAGGTTGCGCAATTCGATCAGGTCGCGGCTGACTTTGTAATTGCTGTAGAACTCGTCGATCTCGTCCAGCAGCAGGCGCACACGGTGTTGGGCCCGTTGCAGGCGCTTGTTGGTGCGCACGATCCCCACGTAGTCCCACATGAAGCGGCGCAGCTCGTCCCAGTTGTGGGCGATGATCACGTCTTCGTCCGAGTCCGTGACTTGGCTTGCGTCCCAGCGGGGCAGGGCGGCGGGTATCGCGATGTTTGGCAATTGCTCGAGAATGTCCGCCGCCGCTGAACGCGCATAGACGAAGCATTCGAGCAGCGAATTGCTGGCCATGCGGTTGGCGCCGTGCAGGCCGGTGAAGCTGGTTTCGCCAATCGCGTACAGGCCGGGTACATCGGTGCGACCATGCTGATCGACCATCACGCCGCCGCAGGTGTAGTGCGCGGCCGGCACGACGGGGATCGGGCCTTGGGTAATGTCGATATTGAAGGCCAGGCAGCGCTCGTAGACGGTGGGGAAATGGGTCTTGATGAAGTCTGCGGGTTTGTGGCTGATGTCCAGGTAAACGCAGTCGATGCCCAGGCGCTTCATTTCATGGTCGATGGCGCGGGCGACGATATCTCGCGGCGCCAGCTCGGCGCGCGGGTCGAAGCGTTGCATGAAGCGTTCGCCATTGGGCAGTTTCAGGTGCGCGCCTTCACCGCGCAGGGCTTCGGTGATCAGGAAGCTTTTGGCCTGCGGGTGATACAGGCAGGTGGGGTGGAACTGGTTGAATTCCAGGTTGGCCACCCGGCAGCCCGAGCGCCAGGCCATGGCGATGCCATCGCCGCAGGCGCCGTCCGGATTGCTGGTATAGAGGTAGACCTTGGCTGCGCCGCCCGAGGCGAGAATGGTGAAGCGCGCGCCGTAGGTGTCGACTTCGCCGCTGACGCGGTTGAGCACGTAGGCGCCCAGGCACCGTGCGCCGTCCAGACCCAGACGTTTTTCGGTGATCAGATCGACGGCGACGCGTTGCTCCAGCAACTCGATGTTGGGACGCTGGCGCGCCTGCTCGAGCAGGGTCTTGAAGATGGCGGCGCCGGTGGCATCGGCCGCGTGGATGATGCGCCGTTGGCTGTGGCCGCCTTCACGGGTGAGGTGGAACTCGAACCCTCCATCGTCGCTGCCCGTATGCTCGTCACGGGTGAAGGGTACGCCTTGATCGATGAGCCATTGAATGGCTTCGCGACTGTGCTCCACGGTGAAGCGTACCGCGTCTTCGTCGCACAGACCGCCGCCGGCGTTGAGGGTGTCTTCGACGTGGGATTGCACCGTGTCGTGTTCGTCCAGCACAGCCGCAACGCCGCCTTGAGCCCAGAATGTCGAGCCGTTGGCCAGGTCTCCCTTGCTCAGCACCGCGATGCGCAAGTGGCCGGGGAGGGTCAGTGCGAGGCTCAAGCCGGCCGCGCCGCTGCCGATCACCAGGACATCGTGTTGAAACTGTTGGCTCATTAATAGGATTCCGCAAAAAGCGATCCACAGGGCTGGCGCAAACAGGAACGCCTGGATCGGCGAATCAAAGGGGTACACGGGCCACTAGTATATAGAGGGGGCGCGCGGCACAATAGCCGGGCGTTTGTGGCAATGTGAGATTACGGAGCGCGGTTCCGACCTCACTTGGCCGGTTATTCAAGGCGGGAACTTTTTGCATGAGTCCCGACTCAATAGCCGGTTGCCCAAAACCTGGAAAAAGTTGAGTTTATTGGCCCGTCGGGAGCATTGGACGCGTCATCAAACCGGCGACAAGATTATTCGCGCAGTCGGCTTGGACCGTGCTGCGTTTTTCGTGTGTGCCAAATCAGTGCATGCCGGAAACTTGCTTGAAAGGGGGGAGAACTTTTGCGAAAAGACCGAGTCTATGTTTGCAAGCCTGATCGTTTAGTTATGCAAGCCTCCTTCAAGCACCACGAGGAGTGTTCATGCTAACCCAGGAAGAGGATCAGCAGCTTGTCGAGCGCGTTCAACGCGGCGATAAGCGAGCATTTGATCTGCTAGTGCTGAAATACCAGCACAAAATTCTCGGGTTGATCGTGCGGTTTGTGCACGACACCCATGAAGCGCAGGACGTTGCACAGGAAGCCTTTATCAAGGCATATCGTGCACTGGGCAATTTTCGCGGTGACAGTGCGTTTTATACGTGGTTGTACCGCATCGCCATTAACACGGCGAAGAACTATCTGGTGTCTCGCGGACGCCGCCCACCGGATAGTGATGTCAGTTCAGAAGACGCTGAATTTTACGATGGTGATCATGGTCTCAAGGATCTCGAGTCTCCGGAGCGTGCATTGCTGCGCGACGAGATTGAAGGCACCGTCCATCGCACTATTCAGCAACTGCCAGAAGATTTACGTACGGCGTTAACTTTACGTGAATTCGATGGTCTGAGTTACGAAGACATTGCGAGCGTCATGCAGTGTCCGGTGGGGACTGTAAGGTCACGGATTTTCCGGGCCCGGGAAGCCATCGACAAAGCCTTGCAACCTTTGTTGCAGGAAAACTAAAGACAGCGGCGACAGCCAAGAGAGGAACCGCCATGAGTCGTGATGCCCTGCAGGAATCGCTGTCCGCAGTGATGGATAACGAAGCGGATGAACTGGAACTTCGTCGAGTGCTTAATGCATTTGATGATGCCGAAACCCGTGATACCTGGTCTCGTTACCAAGTCGCTCGGGCGGTGATGCACAAGGATCTTCTAATCCCTCGTCTGGATATTGCTGCGGCCGTTTCTGCTGCGCTGGCTGACGAAGCCGTTCCGGCAAAAGCTGTACGTGGCCCATGGCGTAGCCTGGGGCGTCTGGCAGTAGCTGCCTCGGTGACTGTTGCCGTTCTGGCCGGTGTTCGCCTGTACAACCAGGACGAAATCGCCGGTGCCGAACTGGCCCAACAGACCCAGCAACCGGTCATGGCCGGTCCACAGGTCAAGGGCCCAGCAGTGCTGGCCGGCTACAAGGAAAGCTCTGATGCCACAGGCCCTATGGCCAACGGTGTGCTTCAAGGCCAATCCGGCTGGCAGGATCAGCGTCTACCAGGCTACCTGCGCCAACACGCACAGGAATCTGCCTTGAAAGGCACTGAAAGCGCTCTGCCATACGCTCGTGCTGCAAGCCTGGAAAACCGCTGAACCTTTAAGGAGCTCTATGCGCGCCATATCGCTCCTTACGCTTTTGCTCAGTGGTTGGTCTGCACCCCCCGCCCATGCCGATGAAGCTCAAAACTGGCTGACTCGACTTGGGCGTGCAGAGCAACAGCAAAGTTTTCAGGGTACGTTCGTATACGAGCGTAACGGTAGTTTCTCTACCCACGACATCTGGCATCGAGTCCAGAAAGGTCATGTCCGCGAGCGGCTATTGCAGCTTGATGGATCTGCCCAGGAAGTCGTGCGTGTAGATGGACGTACGCAATGCGTCAGCGGCGTCCTTGTCGCAGGCCTTGGTAATTCGCGTGAATCCCCATCACGTGCACTTGACCCAAAGAAACTTACTCAATTCTATGAGCTGGCAGTTATCGGTAAATCCCGTGTTGCCGGTCGTAACGCAGTGATCGTCTCAATTACGCCCCGTGATCAATATCGCTTCGGGTTTGAGCTACACCTGGATCGCGAAACCGCATTGCCGCTCAAGTCCCTGCTTTTAAATGATCAAGGGCAACTGCTGGAGCGCTTTCAATTCACGCAGCTGGACACGTCTTCCATCCCAAGTGATCGCGACTTGCAACCGTCAGGTGAGTGCAAACCTCTCGCTGGCGTTGAGGAGCAGGCGCCAGAGGTCGAGCCCTCTGAGGTATGGCATCTTGAATGGGTGCCACCTGGCTTTCAGTTGATCAATAGCAGTGCGCGCAAAGATATGCAGACCAAAGTAACGGTCGAAAGCCTGATGTATGAAGACGGGCTTGCGCGGTTCTCGGTGTTTCTCGAGCCCATCAGCGAGGTCAGCGCGCCGCAAACCCGCACGCAAATTGGTCCTACGGTTGCGGTTTCTCGGCGCTTGAATACCGTGGACGGCGAAAGGATGGTGACCGTTGTCGGCGAAATCCCCATTGGCACTGCCGAGCGCATCGCTCTGTCCGTACGCAGTGAAAAAACGGCTACTAACCAGCCGTGATCCGTTAATCCTATGTTCATCCTGACCTTTCAGTCTGAAGCCCATGCCAGGTTGGCTGCCGAGACCATGAAATGTCTGGATCAGCATTTTCACTTGCAAAAAATCTCCATGTTTTTTATAGGTCAGGGCTTGTCAGCGCTGACCTTGATTTGTTCGCGGAACAAAGACGTCGGTCGCAACTTCCGGCGTTTATTGAACCCTGTCGCTCAACCCTGCTCGTCGTAACGGGAGCTGTATGTCGATACCACGTTTGAAGTCTTACCTATCCATAGTCGCCACGGTATTGGTGCTGGGCCAGGCCTTGCCTGCGCAAGCCGCCGAGCTGCCTGATTTCACCCAGTTGGTCGAGCAGGCCTCGCCTGCCGTGGTGAACATCAGCACCACGCAAAAGCTGCCGGATCGCAAAGTTTCGAACCAGCAGATGCCTGATCTGGAAGGCCTGCCGCCTATGCTGCGCGAGTTTTTCGAACGCGGTATGCCCCAGCCGCGCGCTCCCCGTGGCGGCGGTGGTGGTCAGCGTGAGGCGCAGTCTCTGGGTTCTGGATTCATCATTTCGCCGGATGGCTACATTCTCACCAATAACCATGTCATTGCCGATGCCGACGAAATCCTCGTCCGCCTCGCCGACCGCAGCGAACTCAAAGCCAAGCTGGTGGGCACTGATCCACGCTCCGACGTTGCGTTGCTGAAGATCGAAGGCAAGGACCTGCCCGTGCTCAAGCTGGGCAAGTCCCAAGACCTCAAGGCCGGCCAGTGGGTGGTTGCTATCGGTTCGCCGTTTGGCTTTGATCATACGGTTACGCAAGGCATCGTGAGCGCCATTGGCCGTAGCCTGCCGAACGAAAACTATGTGCCGTTCATCCAGACCGACGTGCCGATCAACCCGGGCAACTCCGGTGGCCCGCTGTTCAACCTGGCCGGTGAAGTGGTGGGGATCAACTCGCAGATCTACACCCGTTCCGGTGGTTTCATGGGTGTGTCCTTTGCGATCCCGATCGATGTGGCCATGGATGTTTCCAATCAGTTGAAGAGCGGCGGCAAGGTCAGTCGCGGCTGGTTGGGCGTGGTCATCCAGGAAGTGAACAAGGACCTGGCTGAGTCCTTCGGCCTCGACAAGCCGGCCGGCGCGCTGGTGGCGCAGATCCAGGACGGCGGTCCGGCTGCCAAAGGCGGCCTGCAGGTTGGCGACGTGATTCTGAGCATGAACGGCCAGCCGATCGTCATGTCTGCAGACTTGCCACACCTGGTGGGTGCACTCAAGGCCGGCAGCAAGGCCAAGCTGGAAGTGATTCGTGAAGGCAAGCGCCAGAACGTGGAGCTGACCGTAGGTGCCATACCGGAAGAGGGCGCGGCCCTGGATGCGCTGGGCAACGCCAAACCCGGCGCCGAGCGCAGCAGCAATCGCCTGGGCATTGCCGTGGCCGAGCTGACCGAAGAGCAGAAGAAAACCTTCGACCTCAAGAGCGGCGTCGTGATCAAGGAAGTTCAGGATGGCCCTGCCTCCCTGATCGGCTTGCAGCCAGGCGACGTGATTACCCACCTGAACAATCAGGCGATCAACAACACCAAGGAATTCACCGACATTGCCAAGGCACTGCCGAAGAATCGCACGGTGTCGATGCGCGTCCTGCGTCAGGGCCGAGCCAGTTTCATCACCTTCAAGCTGGCCGAGTAATCCGCTAGCCCAATAAAAAGCCCCTCCGTCGGTTTACGATGGCGGGGCTTTTTGTGGGTTTAGCTCATCATCCCTTTCACCAAGCGTTCCTGTTCGATCAATTCACGCTGACGCGCGTCGATGCGCGACGAAAGCGGGAAGTTGCTGCCGGCCCGACGTTTGGCGAAGTCCAGTTGCTGGATCGCTTGCTGGAAGTCGCCCACCAGTGCGAAGTACTCGGCGCGCGCTTGATGCAGGCCGATGATATTGCCTGACAGTCCGCGTGTCTCTGCAACCTGATACCAGACATCCGGATCGTCCGGACGAGACTTGAGCAAGCCATCCAGGGCTTTCTCCGCGTCGGCGGTGCGGTTCTGTTTAAGCAGCAGATCCACCCGAACCTGGTTCAGCGGGTAATTGCTGGGGTACTGGCTCAGCATGCGGTCGGTGCGCTGTTGGGCGTCCGGCATGCGATTGTTGATAATGTCCAGCTCGATCTGCGCCAGGTTGTAAGTGATGTCATTTGGGGCTTTGGCCAGCAATGGCGCCAGGTTTTCCCGAGCTTCCTTGAGCTGGGAGCCCTTTATCTGAGCGATCGCCAGGCCATAACGGGCGACATCGTTTTTCGGGTTCTCGTCCAGTTGCGCCTGGAATCGCTTGGCAGCGAGGCCAGGCGTGTCCTCATACTTCAACTGCACCCGCGCGCGGATCAACTGATACCGCAGGCTGTCTTCCTTGCCGCCCTGTTTGGATTGTTCGGCGCGGTTGCGGGTGTCGGCAATCCGGGATTCGGTCACCGGGTGTGTCAACAGAAACTCGGGGGGCTTGGCATCAAAACGGTATTGGCGCATCAGCCGCTCGAACATGGTCGGCATCGAGCGTGGGTCATAGCCGGCCTTCTCCAGATTGAGGATGCCGATGCGGTCAGCCTCCTGCTCGTTCTGGCGGGAGAAGCGTCGCTGCTCCTGGATCGCTGCGGCCTGGGTGCCCGCGATGGCGGCGATACCTGCGTCGCCTGCGCCCGCTGCAGCCGCAATGATGCCGCCGAGCAACGCAGCCATCATGGGTAATTGCATACGCTGTTGCGCTTCAACGCCTCGTGCGAAATGGCGTTGAGACAGGTGAGCCAATTCGTGGGCCATCACCGACGCATACTCGCCTTCGGTCTGGGCGTTGAGAAACAGCCCGCCGTTCACGCCGACGATCCCGCCCGGTGCGGCAAAGGCATTGAGCTGCGGACTGTTGATCAGGATGAATTCCAGCCGCCGGTCGTTCACCTGGCTTGTCTCAACCAGCTTGTACACGCTGGTTTCCACATAATCCTTGAGTTGCGGATCATTCAGTTGCGAAACCTGCCCGCGCAGATACGCCAGCCATGCACGGCCCAGCTGGTATTCCTGTTGTGGAGAGACAATGGCAGAACTGGCGTCGCCAAGTGACGGCAGGTCGTCAGCGAAGCCTGGAGAGGCCAGCAGGCAGGCCAGCATCAGCAGGGTGGGGCGCAAAAAAGTCATGCACAAAGCCTTTTGGGCAAAGAGCTTACTGTAGCCGGACACTGAGCTTCGGACCAGATATTCTAAGCACCCCAACGCTTGCCCGGAGTAAAACCATGACCGACGCTGTAGCTTTTGATGCCGAACTCGATGCCAGCGGCCTCAACTGCCCGTTGCCCTTGCTCAAGGCCAAGCTGGAACTCAATCGAATGGCCAGCGGCGCGGTGCTCAAGGTGACCGCGACGGATGCGGGCTCCCAGCGTGATTTCCGCACCTTCGCCAAGTTGGCCGGCCACACGCTGGAGCGCGAAGAGGATGAAGCAGGTGTTTACCGTTATTGGTTGCGCAAGGCCTGAACCGCGCTCAAGCCTTGTTCAACGCCTGCGCCGCCGCCAACACCGCATCCACATGGCCCGGTACTTTCACGCCACGCCATTCCTGACGCAGAACACCGTCCTTGTCGATCAGGAAAGTGCTGCGATCCACTCCCAAGTATTCCTTGCCGTATAGCTTTTTGAGCTTGATCACGTCAAACAGTTGGCAAACCGCTTCGTCCTTGTCGCTGATCAGCTCGAAGGGGAATGCCTGCTTGGCCTTGAAGTTCTCATGGGATTTGAGGCTGTCGCGCGACACGCCAAACACCTCGGTGTTGGCTGCCTTGAACGCTTCATGCTGATCACGAAAACCCTGGCCCTGAGTGGTACAGCCCGGCGTGCTGTCCTTGGGGTAAAAGTAGATCACCACTTGCTTGCCCTTCAGGGCGGCAAGGCTGAAGGTCTGACCACTGGTGGCCGGGGCTTCGAAATCAGTGACCGCTGTATCGATGACTACCGCCATGAATAACTTCCTTACATTGGGTTCTGTGGGCGCCACGGCTCGATCAATGCGTCCAGGTTCAGCGCATCGGCAAAGTCCAGGAACTGATCACGCAGCCAACTGATCTGCACGCCGGCTGGCAGGGTCACGGTGAACGTGGCGTTAAGCATGGTGCCGCCGGTTTGCGGCGCCTGGTAGGTATCGCAGGTAAGATTTTCCAGCTCGACGTTATGGTCGATAAAGAACTGGCACAGCTCGTTGACGATGTCCGAGCGGTACGCCGAGCTGACATACGCCACATAAGGCAAGGCCTGCGGGCGGTTTTCCAGCGCGGCGCTGCGCACCACATTGACGGTGAAGTCATGCTTCTTGGCAAGGCCCGGCAGGCCGGTTTCCAGGCGCGCCAGGGCGTCCCAGGTGCCGGAGATCTGCAGCACCAGCGCGCTGCATTCGCCGTGACGGGTCAGGCGCGAGGTTACGACGGCGCAGCGGTTTTCATGGCTGGCGCGGCACAGGACGTTGGTCAGCTCCATGGGGTTGGCGCCGAGGGCACTGATAACAAGGAATTGTTCGCGAACTGTGGGGGTGGACATGCAGCCTTCCTAAAACGATGAGCGGTCGATACCGTGAGGGCTGTATCGATCAAAGGATCAAGGGTAGCGAAAAGCATCGCGAAGGGATAGGAGGTGGCGTTTTCATTGTGTGAATGGCCTGCTTGTAGCAGCGCTTTTGCCCAATGATGGCATTGCCCGTCGTTTAGTTGCGCTAGAACGCATCCTCACGCGGTACTTCGCTTGTACAAGCATCTTGGCGCCAGTACCATTACGGCTCTCTTTTTCCGGCAGGAGCGGTTGCATGATTGCGGGCAGTATGGTGGCACTGGTCACACCCATGGATGCACAAGGTCATCTCGACTGGGACAGCCTTGGCAAACTGGTGGACTTCCACCTGCAAGAAGGCACCAATGCCATCGTGGCGGTCGGCACCACTGGTGAGTCGGCCACCCTTGATGTGGAAGAGCACATCCAGGTCATCGAATTCGTGGTCAAGCGTGTGGCGGGCCGTATCGCGGTGATTGCCGGTACCGGTGCCAACTCCACGCGTGAAGCGATCGAACTGACCAAAAACGCCAAAAAATCCGGCGCCGATGCCTGCCTGCTGGTTACCCCGTACTACAACAAGCCGACCCAGGAAGGCCTGTACCAGCACTTCAAGGCGATCGCCGAAGCCGTCGACATCCCGCAGATCCTCTACAACGTTCCCGGCCGCACTGCCTGTGACATGAAAGCCGAGACGGTGATCCGTCTGTCCACCGTGCCGAACATCATCGGTATCAAGGAAGCCACCGGAGACCTGCAACGCGCCAGGGACATCCTGGCCGGCGTGAGCAGCGACTTTTTGCTGTATTCGGGTGACGACGCCACGGCGGTCGAACTGATGCTGCTGGGCGGCAAGGGCAACATCTCCGTGACCGCCAACGTTGCCCCGCGTGCCATGAGTGACCTCTGCGCCGCTGCCATTGCCGGCGATGCCGTAACAGCGCGTGCGATCCACGAAAAACTGATGCCGCTCAACAAGACACTGTTTGTCGAATCCAACCCTATCCCCGTGAAATGGGCGCTGGTCGAGATGGGCCTGATGCCGGACGGTATACGTCTGCCGCTCACCCCGCTCAGCCAAGCCTTTCACGAACCGCTGCGACAGGCCCTGCGCCAGTCCGGCGTCCTGGTTTAATTGAGGAAGCACTACGCATGAAGCGATTGGCCGGACTTTCCGCACTTGCCTTGATTATCTCCAGCACCAGTGGCTGCGGTTGGATCTGGGGCCCGGAAGGCTACTTCCGTGACCGCGGCAGCGATTACCTGGAAGCACAAGCAACCAAACCGATGCAACTGCCACCGGACGTCAATGTCGCCAAGCGCCTTGACCCGTTGCTGCCGATTCCGCGCAACGTTGCCGACGACACCACCAAAGGTGAGTACGTCGTGCCACGCCCGCAGCCGATTGCAGCCGTGGCGGACGCCAGCGACTACAGCCTGCAGAAGAGCGGCGACTCGCGTTGGGTTGTGGCTCAGCGTCCACCTGCCGAAGTCTGGCCGGTGGCGGTGCAGTTCTTCCAAGACAATGGGTTCCGCATTGACGAGCAGCGTCCGCAGACCGGTGAATTCACCACTGCGTGGCAGCACGGCAGCGAACTGTCCGCCAGCATGGCCAAACGTCTGCAGTCGAGTGGCGTAGCCGCCGACGGCGAGACCCGTGTGCGCGTGCGCATCGAGCCGGGTGTGCAACGCAATACCAGTGAAGTCTACGTGGTCAGCGCCGAGCGTCCCGCAGGCAGCACTGCCAATGTCGAGTTCACCAATCGCTCGGTCAATACCGGCGTCGACGCTGCCTTGGTCGACGAGATGCTGGCCAGCATGAGTCGTATCTCCGAGAAGGGCGGTTCCGTTTCCCTGCTCGCCGCACGGGATTACGACACCCCGAGCCGCGTCAGCCTCACCGAAGACGGCAGCGGCAACGTGGTGCTGAACCTGGGTGAAGACCTGGATCGTGCCTGGGCCAGTGTCGGTCGTGCGTTGGAGCAAGGCCCTTGGCGCGTTGAAGACATCAACCGCAGCCTTGGCCTGTACTACATCAATGTGGCTGAAAAGGCCGTGAAGAAAGACGACGAGCCAGGGTTCTTCGGCAAACTGTTCGGCAGCACGCCGACCAAGGAAGAAGTCGAAACCCGTGCCGAGCGCTATCAGGTCCGTCTGAGCAAGGTAGGCGAGAGCGTGCAGGTGACCGTCGAGAAGAACATCAACACCGTGGCGCCCGCTGAAACAGCGCGCAAAGTGTTGGGCGTGATTCAGGACAACCTGGGCTGATCCGATGCGTTTTGCCGTTCTCGGCAGCGGTAGCCAAGGGAACGGCACGCTGGTCGCTCATGACGACACGTACGTACTGGTCGATTGCGGTTTCTCGCTGAGGGAAACCGAGCGGCGGCTGCTGCGCCTTGGGGTGCATCCCGCGCAGCTGAGTGCGATTCTGGTGACCCACGAACATGCCGATCATGTGCATGGCGTGGGTTTGCTGTCTCGGCGCTACAATCTTCCGGTGTACCTCAGTCGCGGCACTCTGCGCGGGATGCGCAAACCCATTGAGCCTGCAGGTTTCCTGGCCGGCGGCGAGCAACTGCAGGTCGGCGCCTTGAGCATCGATGTGATCGCAGTCGCCCACGACGCTCAGGAACCGACGCAGTATGTTTTCAGTGACGGCCAGCGGCGCTTCGGCGTACTGACCGACCTGGGTTCCTACTGCGCCAGGGTGCTGGACGGTTACCGCGATCTCGATGCCTTGATGATCGAGTCCAACCACTGTCGGGACCTGCTGGCGCGCGGTCATTACCCCTACTTTCTCAAGCAGCGGGTGGGCGGCGAACTCGGGCATTTGAACAACCATCAGGCGGCGTACCTGGTGTATGAGTTGGGCTGGCAAGACCTGCAGCACCTGGTCCTGGCCCACCTGAGCAGCAAGAACAACCTGCCGCAGCTTGCCCGGCAATGTTTCGTCGACACCCTTGGGTGCGACCCGGACTGGCTGCAAATGGCCGATCAAGATTCAGGGCTCGACTGGCGCCACATCGCCTAGCCCACCTCACTCAAAGCGGAGCCCATCATGGAAAAACGTGAAGAACTCTACCGCGGCAAAGCCAAGTCGGTGTACAAAACCGACGACGCCAACCGCCTGATCCTGCTGTTTCGCAACGACACCTCGGCGTTCGACGGCAAGCGCATCGAGCAACTTGATCGCAAGGGTATGGTGAACAACAAGTTCAACGCCTTCATCATGCAGAAGCTCGAAGCGGCCGGTATTCCGACTCAATTCGACAAACTGCTGGGCGACAACGAGTGCCTGGTGAAGAAGCTCGACATGATCCCGGTGGAATGCGTCGTGCGTAACTACGCCGCTGGCAGCCTGGTCAAGCGTCTGGGCGTGGAGGAGGGCCTCAAGCTCAACCCTTACACCTTCGAACTGTTCCTCAAGGACGACGCAAAGGGCGACCCGTTCATCAACGAATCCCACGTGGTGGCATTCGGCTGGGGCACCGCTGAGCAACTGGCGCGCATGAAGGAACTGTCCCTCAAGGTCAACGACGTGCTGAGCAAGCTGTTCGACGATGCAGGCCTGCTGCTGGTGGACTTCAAGCTGGAGTTTGGCGTGTTCCACGATGGCTCCATCGTCCTGGGCGACGAGTTCAGCCCGGACGGCTGCCGCCTGTGGGACAAGGACACCCGCAAGAAGATGGACAAGGACCGCTTCCGCCAGGGCCTCGGTGACGTCATCGAAGCCTACGAAGAAGTCGCCAATCGCCTCGGCGTACCGCTGTAATCGACGCAAGCATCTGATAGCACGGAAAAAAATCGCCTCGGCGCTTTGCATCCACGAACCATGCTGTTATGATGCGCGCCGTTGGAGAGATGCCAGAGTGGCCGAATGGGACGGATTCGAAATCCGTTGTACCTTCACCGGTACCTAGGGTTCGAATCCCTATCTCTCCGCCATTATCGAACAAGACAAAGCCCCTGAAATGGTTGAACATTTCAGGGGCTTTTTCGTTCCTGCCGTTTGAATATGACCAGCGCCGAGGCGTTCAATCGTAAGCGAACTGGTCAATCAATCCCAAGCGAGGCACATGAGTATCGGGCCGCAACAGCGCGCCAGGGTCAATGACGGCGTTTGCACCAATCTTGCAACCGTCTCCCACCAGGGCACCGAATGTGTTCACTCCCGTCTCGATCACTTTATCCAGATAACGGATTTTGATTTGCGCCCCGTTCAGTTCGTTGCGGTAATTGGCAATGATCGCACCGGCCTCGATATTTACGGCCTCAGCGGGCATCAGGCCCAGGGTGGGCCATTGTTCGATGAATGCATTGATTTCAAACAGCGTCATGGCGTGTTATTCCGAAAAAGGTAACCGCAGATCTGCACGGCCCGAGCTAAAACAATAACGCTACTTTTTACCCTTCGATTTTGTCGACGGTTTTTTATCCGTTTCCCTCACCGTCTCCCTTGGCCTTTTCTTCGCCTCAGCTTCCGTCACGTATTCCCCTGTAACTGCATCACGATAGCGTGTTGGCATATAAAGCTCCCTGACAGTAGGTCGCCACAGCGGCGACAGGTTTGAGGCTAGCTCGCAGCCTTGCGCGCGCAAGTTTCAGGGCGGGCATTCTCTTTACCAGGTTTTTCCAGATCGAATACGTCTGCGGCTAAAACAAAAAAGGCCCGCCAAACTCATCGCCTGGCAGGCCTCTGCAAAAGCTAGCGGTCAGGCTGGCTGCGCGACCAGTCGGTTGCTGACATTCCTCCCCAGCACCAGCACCGTCACAAACCCGAAGCCCACCAGTACCGTGGCAAGACTCAACAACACCGAGCTGCCCATCTGATCAACGATCTGCCCGCCAAAGAACGAGCCCAGGGCAATGATCACCTGAAACAGCGCGACAAACAGCGGCATGCCGCGCTCCACATCCTTGGGCGCCACCACGAACATCCAGATGCTGGAGCACGCCGGGAACGCGCCGAACGCGAAGCCCCACAGCGCGATCAGTAGCGCGGCGCCGGTCATGCCGGTGGCGAAGTGGGGGAACAGCGCGGTGCTGGTGCCGATCATCAGCGCGACCAGCAGCAGGGTATTGCGCACGCTGCGATTGGCGGCGAAACCAGCGAACACATTGCCCGCCACCCCGGCCACACCAAACAGCAGCAGCAACGAGCTGATGGTCTGCCCATCAAAGCCGGCACTGTATTTGAAAAACGGCGCGACATAAGTGTAGGCAGCAAAGTGCGCCAGCCCGATCAGCAGTACCGCAATCAGGCCCACCCGCGCCTGCGGGTTGTAAAACAACGCCGGCAGGTCACTGACACGAATCGCTTTTTCCGGATTGAGCCGTGGCAGCAGAAGCACCTGCGCCAGCAGCACCGGTACGCCCATCAGTGCGGTCACCAGAAAGGTCATGCGCCAGCCCATCAGGCCGCTGAGCCAGGTGCCCACCGGCACGCCCAGCACGGTGGCCAGGGTCACGCCCATCATGATGATCGACGTAGCTTTCGCCACGTCGACGCCCTTGGGCGCCAGGCGGCCACTGAGGGCGATGGCCGTGGCCCAGAAGCCGCCGATGCTGATGCCCAGTAATACACGCCCAAACAACAGCACGTTGAAATCACTGGCAAACGCCACGATGCCGTTGGCGACAATCATGATCAGCGTCAGGCTGATCAGCAGATAGCGACGGTCCATCGCGCCGATGCTCACTGACAGAAACGGCGCTGCGAGGGCAGCCATGATGCCGGGCAGGGTCACCATCAGCCCTGCGTGGCCGGCCGTGATGCCCAGGTCGCTGGCGACGTCGTTGAGCACGCCCACCGGGAGAAACTCACTGGTCACCAGGGCGAATGCGCCCACGGCAACCGACAGAATCGCCAGCCACTGCTGTTTGACGCTCTGTTGATTATGTTCGGGAAGGCCGCTGGAGGCCTGGCTGGCACTTGGCATGGTGTCGGGTTCCAAGGATGAATGTCGCCTTTAGTCAGGCGGGGGGAGGGCTGCGGGAGGGGATTATAGAGATGACCGCCGACAAATCGGCAGGCGCTTGTTTCGATAGTCATCATCAGTGTGATCGATGTGATGCTTTGAGCACGAATTCTACCTTGGATATCAGGACTCTTTATTTCCGTTTTTTTCCCTCAAGTCCAAGCCTGTCAGGCCGAAACGCTGTCATACGATGTCGTATCCCTCCCCATGAGAGCCCTCAAAATGTCCCTTCGCAGCCTGTCCATCGCCCGCCGTGCCGGTCTGGGTTTTGCCTTGATTGCCTTGCTTGTGGCCCTGCTGGGCTTTTTCGCGCTGTCGAACATGGCGAGTATTCGCGCCCGGGCGGTGCAGGTGGAGCGTGGGCTGGTGCCGAAGATGCGGCTGGTGGCCGATATTCGCGAAATCATGCTGCGTATCCGCACGATTTCGTTGCGCATGGCGTTGGACACCAACCCGGCGAACCTTGCGATGTACCGCGGTCAGATGGACACCCGCAGCCAGGACCTGACCAAGAAGCTGGCCGAGCTCGACGCGTTGGTCGACACGCCTGAAGTGCGCGCGCTTTACGATCAGTTCCAGGTCTCGCTGCGCCAGTACCAGCAAGGGCTGTCGCAGTCGTTCGTGCTGGCCGACAAGCAACAGGGCGCTGAACTCAACAAGTTGCTGCTGGTGGACATGAAAACAGTGGTCGATGGCTCCGGGGCCCAGCTCAACGCACTCAGCGACTATTACAACAGCCAGATCAACCAGCTGGGCCAGGCGGCAGAGGCGCAATACAGCCGCTCGCTCACCATGGTGTTCGGTTTTGTGATCCTGGCGGGGGTGAGCACGGTGGCCCTGGCCTGGTTGTTGACGCGCAGTATTGTCGGCCCATTGGGACAGGCCATGCGTGCTGCGGAAAACGTTGCACGCGGCGATCTGACGCAGACCGTCGAAGTCAGCGGCGACGACGAGGTGACCCGCTTGCTCGTCGCGTTGCAATCGATGCAAGGCAACCTGCGCGATACCTTGCAGCTGATTCGCCAGTCTGCGGTACAAGTGTCCGCCTCGGCCACCGACCTCAATGGCATCACCGACCAGAGCAGCCGCAGCCTGCAACAGCAAACGGCAGAGATCGAGCAGGCAGCCACGGCGGTCAACGAGATGACCTCGGCCGCCGACGAGGTGGCGCGCAACGCGGTTTCTACTTCCGAATCCACCAGGCTCTCCAATGAAACCGCGCGCGAAGGCCAGCACCGCGTCGGCGAAACAGTCAGCGCGATTCAGGCCCTGAGTAGCAACATCGGCGAAACCTCGAACCTGGTGCAGAACCTGGCCGAGCAATCGCGGGACATCGGCAAGGTGCTCGACGTGATTCGCTCCATCGCCGAGCAGACCAACCTGCTGGCCCTTAACGCCGCTATCGAGGCGGCGCGTGCCGGCGAATCAGGGCGTGGCTTCGCGGTGGTGGCCGATGAAGTGCGGGCGCTGGCCCATCGCACCCAGCAATCGACCCTGGAGATCGACCAGATGGTGACCGCCATGCGCACGGGCTCCAATGATGCGCTGGCGTCGATGCAGTCAAGCACCCAGCGCGCCACCGAGACCTTGAGCCTGGCCGAGGGCGCTGGTGGTGCCTTGAGTCGGATCACTGATTCGATCGATGAGATTCACCAGCGCAACCTGGTGATCGCCAGTGCGGCCGAGGAGCAGGCCCAGGTGGCCAAAGAAGTCGACCGCAACATCGTGAATATCCGTGACCTGTCGGCGCAGTCGTCCTCGGGCGCCGGGCAGGTCAGCGGTTCGAGCCAGGAGCTGGCACGCTTGGCGGTAGCGCTCAACGACGCCGTGGCGCGGTTTCGCCTGTAGTGCCTGGGGAGCGTCGGCCTAGACCCGACGCTCCATCCCCTGGCGAATTTTCTCCAGCAGTTCATCGATGTGAAACGGCTTGGTGATCAAGTCCATGCGTTCGCCCAGAAAGCTCTGACGATTGGCCGCATTTTCCGCATAGCCGGTCATGAACAAAATCGGCAAGTCAGTGCGCAGCACGCGCGCATGGTCGGCCAGTTCACGGCCGGTCATATACGGCAGGCCGTAATCGGTCAGCAACAGGTCGATGCTCGGGTCGGCCTGCAGGATCACCATGGCCTCGTCGCCGTCGGCGGCCAGACTGCACTGGTAGCCGGCATCCACCAGCACTTCGGCGACGAAGCTGCGCACCGACGGCATGTCCTCCACGATCAGAATGTGCTCGCCCTTGCTCACCCCAGGTACCGCCACCAGCTTTGTGGCCAGCGTGGCCGGGCCTTCGGCGGCGGGCAGCATGATGGTGACTTCGGTGCCCTGGCGGGTGACGCTGCGGATCTGCGCATCGCCGCCGGACTGGCGTGCGAAACCGTAGATGGTCGACAGACCCAAGCCTGTGCCCTGGCCCACCGGCTTGGTGGTGAAGAAAGGGTCGAACACCTTGTCGATCACGCTGTGGTCGATACCCACGCCGTTATCGCGTACCGACAGCGCAATATAGGGACCGTTTTCCAGCTCGAGGTTGCCATTGGAATACGCTGGGTAAGTGGTGACCCAGATGATGCCGCCCTGGGGCAGGGCATCGCGGGCATTGATCACCAGGTTGAGCACCGCGCTCTCCAGCTGGATCGGGTCCACCAGCGCCACCGCCGGGTTGCTGGTCAGCTCCAGCTTCAGGGCGATGTGTTCGCCAATGGTGCGCACCAGCAGCTCTTCGAGTGAGCGGATGTGCGCATTGATATCGATAGGGCGCGTGTCCAACGGCTGCTGGCGGGCAAAGGCCAGCAGTCGATTGGTCAAGCCGGCCGCGCTGAGGGCCGAACTTAGCGCCGCATCGGCGTAGCCCAGGACCTTCTCGGTGCGCTGGCTCTCGATGCGTTTTTTGATCAGCTCCAGGCTGGTGATGATCCCGGTGAGCAGGTTGTTGAAGTCGTGGGCGATGCCCCCGGTGAGCTTGCCCAGGGCGTCCATCTTCTGCGCCTGCAACAGTTGCGCCTCGGTGCGCGCCAGTTGGCGCGCGGCATTGGCCAGTTCGGCCTGCTGATGGCGCTCGCGGTGGCGGTGCTCGGTCACGTCCTCCACGAACACCAGGCTCAGCTCGACACGGTTGTACGGTGAAATCTGCCACTCGGTCTCGCGCAATTCGCCATTCACGTTCAACTGCAGGGTGCCTTTCCAGCGCTCGCCGGCTGACAGGCGCTGGCACAGTTCGCCGATGACGGCACGCTGGCCGTCGGCAAAGCATTCGAGCAGGGCGTCGGGGTTGAGGTTGTCGTGAATCAACTGCGCGAAGGCGTGGTTGCATTCGTGGACTTTGAGCTGCGCATCCATTACTGCAATCGGCGCGCTGATATTGAAAAAAATCTCGCGAAAGCGCGCCTCGCTTTCGCGCAGCGCATATTCGGTGTCACGCACCCGCAGCAGGGTGCGCAGGGTCGCCAGCAGCACATCCGGGTCCACCGGGTGGATGAGGTAGGCATCGGCCCCCGCGTCCAGGCCGGTGATGATGTCGCCGGTCTCGATGGACGCCGCCGACACATGCACCACCGGCAGCAACGCGGTGGACGGGTCGGCGCGCAGGCGGCGCACGATATCGAAGCCACTCATGTCCGGCAGGTTGACGTCCAGAATCAGCGCGTCGATTTTTTCGCGCGCGATAAGGTCCAGCCCGTCCTGGCCAGTGCCGGCTTCCAGCACATGGCCATAGTGACGCTCCAGGCGGCGGCGCAGGGCATAGCGCGTGGCGGCGTTGTCGTCGACGATCAGTAATCGAATGTCACGCTTCATCGACAGTCTCGTTTTCGATGGACAGAGGAATGATCACGTAGAACAGCGAGCCCACGCCGGGCGTACTTTCCACGCCCACGCGTCCGCCCAGCAGTTCAGCGAAACGCTTGCACAGCGACAGGCCCAGGCCGGTGCCGCGCAGGCGTTTTTGCAGCGGCGAGTCGATCTGCGAAAAGTCTTCGAACAGGTTGTTGTGCAGCTCGGCGGGAATGCCCAGGCCCGTGTCCAGCACCGCAAAGCGCATCTCGCGGTCGTTCTCCATGCGGGCCGACACCCGCACCTCGCCTTGCAGGGTGAATTTGAGCGCGTTGGAGATGAAGTTGCGCAGGATCTGCGCCAGCTTCTTGTCATCGGTATACAGCTTGGGCAAGCCGGCGGGCTCTTCAAAGATCAGGTCCACCGACGAGGCATCGACGATGGGCCGGAACATTCCGCGCAGCGCCGAGAACAGATCGAACATGTCGAACCACGCCGGCGAGATGGAAATACGCCCGGCCTCGATCTTGGCCAGGTCCAGCAGGTCATCGACCATTTCCCGCAGCTCGCTGGCGGAGCTGCGAATGAACCCGACCTGAGTGTGTTGCTCAGGGCTCAGCGGGCCATCGAGTTCATCCACCAGCAGGCTGGTGATGCTCAGGATCGAACCCAGGGGTGTGCGAAATTCATGGCTCATATACGACAGGAAGCGGCTCTTGAGGTCCGATGCCTGGCGCAGTTGGTCGGCCTGCATGTCCAGCTCGGCATACAGCGCCAGCACGCCCTGGTTGGTCTCTTCCAGTTCGGCGCGCAGGGCGTCGCCTTCCAGGCGCAGGCGTTTGACTTCATCGGCGAGGGAGGCAGTGGTTTCAGCCATTGATGGCCTCCAGGGCAATCACGAACACGGTAACGTCATCCCGGCCGCGACAGAAATCACGGTGCAGAATGGCGGCGATCAGGGCCGGATGGCGGTGCACCAGGCCCGGGTAATCGGCAAGGTTCCAGCGTGACTGCAAGCCGTCGCTGTACAGAATCAGCAACTGTCCGGTCACTTGAGCGTAGTCGAAGGGCTGGGCCTTGCGAAATTGCACGCCGACGATCCCGGGGTGCGAGGCCAGCCCCCGAGGCTTGCCATGGCCGATCAGGCTGGCGCCGATGTTGCCGATGCCGGTGAAGCGCAGGGTGTCGGCCGAGGCATCGTATTGAGCAATCGCCATGGCGCCGCCGCGGGTGCCGCTCATGCCCACATGCAGGTCGTTCATCAGCACGGTCGGGTCGAGAAACGCATCCTGCGCGAACACCGCCTCACCGGCCTGCGCGGCGCGCTCGGCATCGATGCCATGGCCCAGGCCATCAGCCACCATCACGCTGAAGCGTCCCGGCTCGACCATCAGGTGCCAGGCATCGCCGCAATGCGGGTCGTCGTGCAACGAATGCTGGCTGACCCCGTAACGGATGTCGCGAGCCGTCGAGGCTCGTGGATACAGGCGCGCGAGCATCGCCGTGCCACGCGAATCGGCATGTACATCGAACACCTGGGCCAGGCGCGAAATCGCGCCCATGCCGATGCCCTGGGTGCCGCTGGTGGAAAAACCGTCCACCAGGCAGTTATCCAGGTCGAAGCCCTGACCGCGGTCCACGGCGATCATCTCCACGCCGCCGTTGCCGGTGGCGCGCAGGTGCAACTGGCCGTGATTGGCATGCTTGAGGATGTTGCTGGCAAGCTCGGTGGCCACCAGCGCCACGCGCCCGGCGTCGGTTTCGTCAAAGCCCAGTTGCTCGGCCAGCAGCTGCGCCGTGCGGCGCGCGTAGCCCACCTGACTGACGTCCTCGACCCCTAGCACCTGGGTCAGTGCACTGTGAATATTCAGGACCATCGGGTGATCGTCACGCGGGTGCCTTTACCCGGCGCGGTCTCCAGTTCGAATTCATCCACCAGGCGCTTGGCACCGGTCAGCCCCAGGCCCAGACCGCCACCGGAGGTCCAGCCATCGGTCATCGCCAGCTTGAGGTCGGGAATGCCCGGGCCTTCGTCACGAAAGGTCAGCCGCACGCCGGGGCGCAGGTCTTTTTCCAGCACCTCCCAATCCATATAGCCGCCACCGCCGTACACCACGGTGTTACGCGCCAGCTCGCTGACGGCCGTGACCAGCTTGGTCAGATCGATCAGGCGCATGCCGCATTCCTGGGCCAGCTTGCGTACCAATTGTCGCGCCAGCACAACGTCCTGTTCGATCAGCACGGGATGCGTGCCGCTGCTGGCTTCGGTCATGAGTGTTCAACCCGGTCGCGCAGCAATTTCATGCCGCGCTCCACATTCAATGCGGTGGCCACGCCCGGCAGGTTCATGCCCAGTTCCACCAGGGTGATGGCCACGGCCGGCTGCATGCCCACCAGCACCGTCTGGGCGTCCATGATGCGCGACAGGCCCGAGATGGTGCCGATCATGCGGCCGATGAACGAGTCGACCATGTCCAGCGCCGAAATATCGATCAACACACCGCGCGCCGAGGTGCGGCTGATGCGTTCCGACAGGTCGTCCTGCAGGGTCAGCGCGAGTTGGTCGTGCATGTCCACCTGGATGGTCACGAGCAGAAACTCGCCCATCTGCAAAATAGGGATGCGTTCCATGCTCAGACTGCCTTGCTGATGTTGACGCCCAGACGCTTGAGGGCCAGCGCCAGAGCGTCGGCCAGGTTGGCCTTGGTGACGACGCCTTGCAGGTCGAGCCCCAGGTGCACGATGGTCTGGGCAATTTGCGGACGCACGCCGCTGATGATGCAGTCGGCGCCCATCAGGCGGATCGCGGTAACGGTCTTGAGCAGGTGCTGGGCCACCAGGGTGTCCACGGTCGGCACGCCAGTGATGTCGATAATGGCGATTTCCGAACCGGTGTCGACGATGCGCTGCAGCAGCGATTCCATCACCACCTGGGTGCGTTGCGAATCCAGGGTGCCGATCATCGGCAGGGCCAGCACGCCGTCCCACAACTTGACCACCGGAGTGGACAGCTCGAGCAGTTCTTCCTGCTGGCGCTTGATCACCGCCTCACGGGATTTCTGGAAGGTGCGGATGGTGTGCATGCCCAGGCCGTCGAGCAGTTCGGACACTTCCCACAATTGCTCGGCCAGTTGCGCGCCGTCGTTGGCGTATTCGCGCTGCAGCAGGTCGAACACCGGGCCCTTGAGGGCGAAAATGAAGCTGGCGGTCTGCTGGGAATCCTGGCCGACCAGTGCGCGGCTGTGGGACAGTTTCTCCAGGAACAGCCGGGTCTGCGCCCAGTTTTCGTGATTGATGTTTTGCGAGCCGCCGTTATGCAGGGCGTCGACGAGCAGGTTGAGGAAGTCGCCCGTCTGTTGCTTGACGTCGTCCCCTTTGAGGTTGCGTGTGGCGCCCGTGGCCTCCAGGCTGTGCGTCCATTCGTTGAGCAGGTCAATGCGATTGTCTTGCAATGCCTGGACTGTTTTTGCCTGCAGAGTTGCCACGGGTAATCTCCTTTAAGCCATGAATAAAGTGATGGCAATTTATACTAAATTGCATCGCTCGGAACCTTTTTCAGCGAATCTGACAGCAACGCCCCGGCCGGGCTGACTGCGCGTGAACCGTGCCTGTAAGGTAGTATCGCGGTTCACTTTGAACCAGCAGCCGACCCGTGATCATCAACTTCGACCTCAACGACCTACAAGCCTTCCGCGCCGTGGTGGACAAGGGCAGCTTTCGCGGCGCCGCCGAGGCCATCCGTATCTCGCAACCGGCCCTCAGCCGGCGCATCGAAAAACTCGAGTCGGCGCTGGCGGTCAAGCTGTTCGAGCGCACCACGCGCCGCGTCAGCCTGACCATGGTCGGTCGCGCGTTCCTGCCGCAGGTCGAGCGCATGCTCGACGACCTCGACATCGCGCTCATGGGCATCAGTAATGTGGCCTCCACCCGCATGGGCAACGTGACCATCGCCTGCGTGCCGTCCACGGCGTACTACTTCATGCCTCACGTGATCTCCGAATTCCACAAGCTGTACCCCAAGATTCGCCTGCGTGTGCTCGATGCCAGTGCCGGCGAGGTGTGCAATGCGGTGGAAAGCGGCGAGGCGGATTTTGGCGTGAGTTTCAGCGGCAGCCTGGCCGATGAGGTCGAGTTCGAACTGTTGCTGCAGGAGCGCTATGTGCTGGCCTGCCGGCGTGATCACCCGTTGGCCGAGCGCGACAGCGTAAGCTGGGCCGAAGCCTACGAGCACGACTACATCACGGTGGACAAGACCTCGGGCAACCGCTTCCTGCTGGACCAGGCCCTGCGTGGAGTGCGGGTGAAAAAACCGAGCATCTGCGAGACCCACCACGTGACCACGATGATCGGGCTGGTGGAGGCGGGGTTGGGCGTGGCGATGGTGCCATCGATTGCGATGCCGGCATGCGAGCACCCGATTCTGGTGAGCGTGCCGCTGGTGGAGCCGCAGGTGATGCGCAACGTGGGCTTGATAAAACGCCGCGGGCGGACATTGCCGCCCGCGGCGCTGGAGTTGGAACGGTTGGTACGGGAGATGCCGTTTCGGTCAGCGTGACACCGAGTCCAGGCCGGTGGATTGCACCACCGGTTGCGCCTCGGGGGAGGCGAGGAATTTGAGCAGCGCCTTGGCCTCGTCCTTGTGTTCGGCGTTGACCGGAATGCCAGCGGCAAAGCGCGTGACCGACTGCACGTCTTCCGGCAGCTTGCCGACAAAGGTCACGCCCTTGACCGGCAACAATTCGGCCACCTGCTGCAAGCCCACTTCGTAATCACCCTTGGCCACCTGTTCAGCCACTGGCGCGCGTTCGATCATCGTGCCCTTGGCCGGCATGCCGAGTTTCTTGAACAGCTCTTTCTCGACATACACGCCGCTGGCGCTGTCCGAGTAGGCCACGGACTTGGCCTTGCTCAGCACGGCCTTCAGGTCCGCATCGGTGTTGATCACCGGCTTGGCCGCGCCTTCCTTGACCACCAGGCCGATGCGCGAGTCCGCCAGCTCCACGCGGGAGGCCGGGTCAACCTTGCCCTGTTTGATCAGCTCATCGAGCGCGTAGCCGACCATGATCACCACGTCGGCGTGTTCGCCACGGGCCAGGCGGTTGGGAATCGCTTCCGGCGCCTTGCCCATGGACGGGCCGAGGATGGTGTCGAGGGTGTCGCCGCTTTGCTTGGCGTATTGCGGGCCGAGCAATTTGTAGGCGGCGGTGAAGCCACCGGAGGTCATCACCTTGAGTTGTTCGGCCTGGGCCGTCAGCGCCAGTGCACTGAGGGCCAGGGCGGTCAGGGTTTTAGAGAGAAACGTCATTACACCGCTCCCTGCATCACTTGCCCGCGGGCATTGGCGCGACGATAGAGCGCCAGGGTCGAGCACAGCGCACACAGCGCGGCAAACATCATCCAGTAGGCCGGCGAGGCCTTGTCACCAGTGATATGGATGAACCAGGTGGAAATCGCCGGGGTGAACCCGCCGAAGATCGCGGTCGCCAGGCTATAGGCCAGGGAGAAGCCCGCCACGCGCACTTCCACCGGCATGATTTCGGTCAGCGCCGGAATCATCGCGCCGTTGTACATGCCGTAGAGGAAGGAGAACCACAGCAGGGTTTCCAGCATGTGCGCAAAGCTCGGTGCGTTGACCACGTAGGACAGCGCCGGGTAAGCGGTAAGCACGGTCAGCAACGTCATGGCCATCAGCACCGGCTTGCGGCCGAAGCGGTCGCTCAAGGTGCCGCCGATCGGCAGCCAGATAAAGTTGGAGATCGCCACCAGCAAGGTCACCAGCAGGGCGTCCGAGGTGCTCAGTTGCAACACGGTCTTGCCGAACGTTGGCGCGTACACCGTGATCAGGTAGAACGCGGTGGTGGTCATGGCCACCATCAGCATGCCGCCGATAACCACGGTCCAGTTCTTCACCAGGGTCGCCATCACTTCACGCATGGTCGGACGATGCGTACGGTTGGCGAACTCTTCGGTTTCCTGCAGGTTGCGACGCAGGATGAAGATGAATGGGATGATCACGCAGCCCACGGCGAACGGGATGCGCCAGCCCCAATCGGCCACCACTGCAGGTTCCATCCACACATTAAGGCCGTAACCCAATGCAGCGGCGACCACGATGGAGATCTGTTGGCTGCCCGACTGCCAGCTGGTGTAGAAACCCTTGCGGCCCGGCGTTGCCATTTCCGACAGGTAAACCGACACACCGCCCAGTTCCGCACCGGCCGAAAAGCCTTGCAGCAGACGACCCAACAGCACCAGCAGCGGCGCCCACAGACCGATGGTCTGGTAACCCGGTACCAGCACGATCAACAGCGTGCCGCTGGCCATGATCGAGAGGGTCAGGATCAAGCCTTTGCGACGACCCACATCATCGATATAAGCACCCAAAATAATCGCACCGAGCGGGCGCATCAGGAAGCCGGCGCCGAATACGGCGAAGGTCATCATTAATGAGGCGAACTCATTGGCGGAGGGGAAGAACGCGGCAGCGATGTAGGTGGCGTAGAAGCCGAACAGAAAGAAGTCGAACTGTTCGAGGAAGTTACCCGAAGTAACGCGAAAAACCGCGCCAACTTTCGAGGAGGCAGAGGCGGGCCGGGAAGGGCTTGTCATGGTTTTGTGTCTCCAGCGTTCTTTTTAAAGTGCTTGTTTCGCTTAAGACCCGAGATAGTGGCTGACACATTTAGAAATGATAAGTGACAAATTTGGATAGATTGATGTGTGCTTGCTATCAATCCGCAGCGCCATCCCATTACAACTATGAGAGCGAACGGGCCCGCTCCCCTATAAAGTTCGTTCCTGCCTTGATGGGAGCTTTCGGCGCGTTCTACTTTGCCAACACCTCACCCTGATCATCGGCGACACTTGATCCGGGCTGAATGCGCCGCTTACATAGACGCCGGCCCCCGCGCTTTCTACACTGCGGCTTGTCGTGGGGAAGGGGGCAGGCGCCGATGAATCGCAATGAATTACGCAAGGCCGATATCAACCTGATGGTGGTCTTCGAAGCGTTGATGCTCGAACGCAACGTGACACGGGTGGCCGAGAAACTGTTTCTCGGCCAGCCGACCATCAGTTCGGCGCTCAACCGCTTGCGCACCTTGTTCAACGACCCACTGTTCATTCGCGTGGGCCACCGCATGGAGCCCACTGCCCGTGCCGAAGAAATCATCCAACACCTGTCGCCAGCCCTGGACTCCTTGTCGTCGGCCTTGAGCCTGACCCACGATTTCGACCCGTCCATCAGCACCATGACCTTTCGCATCGGCCTGTCCGATGACGTCGAGTTCGGCCTGTTGCCGCCATTGCTGCGCAGCCTGCGCCAGGAGGCACCGCAGGTGGTGTTTGTGGTGCAGCACGTCGACTACTGGCGCATTCCCGACCTGCTCGCGTCCGGCGACATCACCGTCGGCATCACCCAGACCCGTGGCCTGCCGGCCAACGCCAAGCGCAAGCTGCTGCGCCATATCCACCCGCGCATCCTGCGTGCCGATGCCTCACAAACACCGCTGACCCTCGATGAATATTGCGCGCGTCCCCACGTGCTGGTGTCCCATACCGCCAACGTGGCCGGGTTTGCCGATGAGTGGCTGGCGGAAATCGGCCGCAAGCGCCAGGTGGTGTTGTCGGTACCGCAATACAGCGCACTGCCGGCGCTGCTGGCGGGCACCGACCTGATCGCCAGCCTGCCGGACTACACCGCCGAAGCCATGGCGGTGTCGGGCAAGTTGTTTTGCGAACCGTTTCCGTTCCAGACGCCAACCCTGGACCTGTCCATGGTCTGGCTCAGCCACGTGGACACCGATCCGGCCGAGCGTTGGGTGCGTTCGCGGTTGGAGGCGTTCATGAGCGATCGCGGGCTGACCGCGCCGCTCTAGAGCAAGCCCTGATCGGCGCAGGCCTTGACCACTTGCTCGCGAAACCAGCTGTTGGCGCTGTCCTGCGCGCCGGCTTCCTTCCATTGCATATCCAGGGTGAACCCCGGCAAACCGCTCGGCGCCTCGCAGTGGCCGAACACCGTGGCGGGAGCCAGCAGCTTCTGCACGCGGCGTGGCAGGGTGACGATGAAGTCGGTGCCGGTGATCATTTTCAACGCGGCGCTGTAACTGTTGGCGCGCGCGACCACCTGGCGCTTGTGGGCCTGGCGCGCGAGCCAGCCGTCGATCATGTTGGTGGCCGAGGTCCACGGCGTGGGGAACACGTGGCGCCGGGCCACGAAGGCGTGCAGGTTGAACACAGGCTCTGGCGGCGCCGCGCGTTTGTCGAAGACGCACACCAGGTCGTCTTCCAACAGCATCTGCGTTTTGAAGTCCTTGTGTGCGCGGTGAAAGTGCGGGCCGAAGCAGATCACCAGGTCCAGGCGCCCATCACGCAGGTCGTCGGCGGGGATGTCGGTTTCAAGCCGCTGTACGTTGACGATGACCGGCAGGTCGGCACGGTCGAAATTCTTGAGCAGGTGCGGCAGGATCAATTGCTCGAAGTATTCCGGGGCGCACACGTTGAACGTCACGGCCTTCTGCGCAGGGTCGAACGGCTGGTCGCCGGCGTGGCACAGGTTGATGCTTTCGAGGATCCTCTGCACATGGCCGTACATGGTCGTGGCCTTGGACGTAGGACGCATCCCCGCGCGGGTGTTGATAAACAGCTCATCTTCAAAACTGGTGCGCAGTTTCTTCAGGCTGTAGCTCACGGTGGACTGGCTGACGAACAGCGTTTCAGACACGTCGGTAACGCTGCTCTGGTCGTAGACGGCGATAAACACCATCAGGTCCTGCATATCGAGTTTTCTGAGCAAGTTACTGTTTAGCATCGGTTCCGTCCGCAAACCTTCGGTACCGAACTCAGTACACGACAGTGCAAAAGCTTAACGGAACGGTCGTGCCAATAGAAAGTTCTGTAGGGCATTTCTATGTTTGTCGTGGGACAAATAATGTCCACAACACGACCTCAGCGAATATGCCGGGCGTAGTGCCGTGGATTGAAACGCGTGACTATCAGCAACATCACCACCACCACTGCCGTCAGCGACCACCAGGCCCCTGTGAAGCTGCCTGAGCGTTCGCGGATCATCCCCGCGAGCAGCGGCGACAGGCCGGCGATCAGGTAGCCGATGCCCTGCACGAAGGCGGTGAGGCTGCCGGCACGGCGCGGGTGGTCGAGGTGGTCCATGGCGAGGATCAGGCTCATCGGGAACAGCCCGCCGATGCCCAGACCGAGCAGGCAAGGCCATAACAGACTCAGGTGCTGGGGCGTGAGGGTCAGGCCGCAGAAACCGAGGAGGATCAGCACCAGCAACACGGCGACCACGCCACGTTTATCATTGCGACGATTGGCGATGGCCGGGGTGATCAGACCGGACACCACTTCCATGGCAGTCAGCCAACCCAGGAGCAGCCCGGCGTGCTGTTCGCTCCAGCCCTGCTCGACGTAGTAAGGCGCGAGCCACGCCAGCACACAGGTGTAGGACGCGGTACCGAGGCCGAAAAACAGCGCCAGCAGCCAGGCGCGGGCGTTGCCGAAAAAGCCTCGCTGCGTGTCGGCATCTGCCTGGGGCAGTGCGGGTAATGTCGCGCGTTGTGTACACCAGGCCAACAGCGCCAGCAGCGCGAGAACCGCCCAGACTGCCAGGCCCGCGCGCCAGCTGCCGGTGTGCAGTTGCACGAAGGGCGAAAGCGACGCCGCCAGCGCCGCGCCGCCCATGATGGCGGTGACGTACAAGCCCATGAACAGCGAGACATTCGCGCTGAACCGCGACTTGATCAGCACCGGCATCAGCGCCTGGATCAGCGCAATCCCGACACCGGCGGCCATCGCACTCACAATCAGCTCCAGCGCCGAGTCGAGGACCAGCCGCGACAGCGTCGCCAGGCCAATCAGCAGCAACGACGCGATAACGCTGCGGTGCTCGCCAACGCGCCTGACCACGCCCATGCCCACGAACATCGCCAGGCCCATGGTCATCACCGGCAGCAGGGTCAGTAGCGCCGCGCTGCTGAAGCCCAATGGCACATCGGCGCGAATCGACGCCAGCAACGGGCCCACGGCGGCCATCGACGGGCGCAGGTTGAGGGCGACCAGGACCACACTGATCATCAGCCATACGGCGCTGGAGGGTTTTGTCTGAATGTTTTGCATGAGCCTGCCTTGAATGAACCAGAGCGAATCAGGCCACGTGCGGGGGAGGGCAGCAAATCAGAAAATCGCTGGAGCTATTGAAAAACTGCGGTCTGACACACAGCCAATCAAAGTGTGGGAGAGAGCAAGCCCCTCCCACATTTTTTGACGGTGGTGTATCAGTAGCCGACGGTGAAGCGTTGGCGCGAGTGCCTTGGGGTTTGCACTTCATCGAGCAAGGCGATGGCGTAGTCGGCGAAGCTGATCCAACTGCGCCCTTCGGCACTGACCAGCAACTCATCCTGACCCAGACGGAATGTACCTGTGCGCTCGGTCTCGACGAATTCCGCCGACGGCGACAAAAAGGTCCAGTCCAGTTCCTTCTCCTGACGCAGCGCTTCCAGAAACTCAGCCCCTGCACTGGCTTCGGCGCGGTATTCGTCAGGGAAACCGGCGCTATCGATCACCCGGCCACCGCCTGGCAGCAGCAGCGATCCGGCGCCGCCGACCACCAGCAGGCGTTGCACCCCAGCCTGTTTCACCGGCCCGATCACGGCGCTGGCGGGCAGGGTGGCGAAGTGCGCGGCGCTGATCACCACGTCGCTGCCGCTGACGGCTTGTTGCAAGGCGTGCGCGTCGAGTGCGTCCACTTGTTTGACGGTGACGTCTGCCCGGGGGACGAGTTTCTCGGTGTTGCGCGCAATGGCCACCACGCTGTGCCCGCGCCGCAACGCCTCTTCCAGCAATTGACTGCCCGCACGGCCCGTGGCCCCGATGATTGCGATCTTGCTCATGATGTTCTCCAGTTCGGTTAAGGGTAGAAACGCTTCACCACTTCATTTCGCCCTTGGCGACTTTGGCGCTCAGTTCCAGCGAGCTTTCGTCGGCAAGGTCGGGGTAACGTTTTTTCATGGCTGCGATCAGCGCGGCAGCGTCCTTGGCCTTGGCGGTTTCGAGGTCGAATGCCTTGATGTAGTCAGCGGTAAACGCCACGGAGGCCAGCGATGGCGTACCCAGGTAATGACCCGGGACCACGGTGTTCGGCTTCAGGGCCTGAATGCGCTGCAGGGTGGTCAGCCAATCCTTGTGGGACTGCGCGCCCTGGGTGTCGGCCATCCACAGGTGAATGTTTTCGGAGACGACCACACCGCCTACCACGGCCTTGATCGAAGGAATCCACACAAAGCTGCGGTCCGGCTGCGAGCCGTCGAGGCCGATCACCTGCAGCGGCTGGCCTTCAAGCGTCAGGCTATTGCCCTCAAGCACCTGCGGCACGAGGGTCTTGCCCGGCTTGTCGGCGCCCATTTTCGGACCCCAGAACGCCAGCTTGCCGTCCACGGTCGCCTTGATATGGTCGACCACCGGCTGCGGCGCCAGCACCTTGGCATCGGGGAACGCAGCGGTGAGGGTATCGAGGCCGAAGTAGTAATCCGGGTCACCGTGGCTGATGTAGATGGTGGTCAGGTGCTTGCCGCTGGCGCGGATCTTCTGCACCAACTGTTCGGCCTGGCGTTTGCCGAATTGGGCGTCTATCAGGATTGCGTCCTTGGCGCCGCTGACCAGCACCGAGCTCACCGGGAAAATCGCCGCTTCACCGGGGTTGTATACGTCGAGTTTCAGCTCGGCCGCTGCGGCATGGGCGGTGAAGGCCAGGGCGGTGGTCATCAGGGTCAAGCGCTTGAAGGTCGAGAACATTGGGCAGCTCCTGCATTCGATAGGGAATGCGCACAGCTTAGTTGCCTGAAACGTCACAAAAAATGCCATGCTGGGACATAGTTTGTTTCTAAAAGCGGGCAGATCATGGATCGTCTTCAAGCAATGCGGGTGTTTGTGAGCGTGGTGGAGCTGGGCAGCCAGTCGGCGGCCGCCGATCACCTGGACCTGTCGCGCCCGGTGGTGTCGCGCTACCTGGCAGAACTCGAAGACTTCGTCGGCGCGCGTCTGCTGCACCGCACCACGCGCAAGCTCAGCCTCACCGCCGCCGGCAGCGAAACCCTGCCGCGTTGCCGGCAATTGCTGGAGCTGTGCAGCGACATGCAGGCCGCCGTCGGCACGCCGGATGACGCCCCGCGCGGGCTGCTGCGCCTGAGCGTGAGTACCTCGTTCGGCCAGGCGCAATTGGCCGACGCCATCGCCGCCTACGTCAAGCGCTACCCCCTGGTGACCGTCGACCTGCAAATGCTCGACCGCACGGTGAACCTGGTGGACGAACGCATCGACCTGGCCATTCGCACCAGCAATGACCTGGACCCCAACCTGATCGCCCGGCGCCTCACCGTCTGCCGCTCGGTGGTGTGTGCCACGCCGGCCTACCTGCGTGAACACCCGGCACCGCAGAAAGTCGAAGACCTGGCCCGGCACAACTGCCTGACCCATTCCTACTTCGGCAAAAGCCTGTGGCATTTCGAGGAAGGCGGGGAGCACGTCTCGGTGCCCATCACCGGCACGATCACCTCCAACGAGGCCAGCACCCTGCTGCGCGTGACGCTGGCCGGCGCCGGCGTGGCGATGCTGCCCAGCTACCAGGCCGGCGACTGCATTCGTCGCGGTGAACTGGTGCGCCTGCTGCCCGACGCCGAGCCCCGCCAAATGAACATTTACGCGGTGTATGCCTCGCGCAAACACATGCCGTCGGCACTGCGCAGCCTGCTGGATTTTCTGGTGGAACGGTTTCCGGCGGAGCCGATCTGGGACATCGGTCTGTAAGTCGACATAAACGGTTTGAATATCGCCCAATAATGGCAACTCGCCCTGGCTGACCTATGCTTCAAACAGTCATCCAGAGGTCTGCGCCATGACCCTCAAAACCAGAAAGTACCTGACGATTTTCGCCCTTTGCGCCCTGGCCAGTGCGCTGTACGGCACGGCGGCCTACCGTGTCGAGCAAACGCGCATGCAGCCAAGCTTCGCGATCACCTGCCACCAGGATCAATGCGTGCCGCACACCGGCAGTTTCAGTGCCTTGCGCTGATAGCCAGACACCGAAGATGCAACCTGTGGGAGGAGGTTTGCCCCCTTCCACATGTGATGCAGTGGCAAGTCACTCCGACTTGAGTTGCTCGCGAAACGCCTTCGGTGAAAACCCCACCCGCCGACGAAACAGCCGCGAGAAGTTTGTCGGGTCGGAAAACCCCAGCACCTCCGACATTTCGTTGATCGTCATGCTGGTATAGGTCAGCAGGCGCTTGGCTTCCAGCAACTGACGGTCGTGCATGATCTGCAGCGCCGGCTGCCCGCCCAGTTCGCGGCAGGTGCCGTTCAGGTGTGACACCGAGATCCCCAGCTTGTGGGCCAGGTCCTCGATTCTGGGATGCTCGCGATAATGTTGCTCGACCAACTGGGTAAAACGCCGAAAATACTCGCGCCCACGGGGCGCACGCGGGTGGCGACGCTGGATGGCCTGGCGGCTGACCCACACCAGCAGCACGCTGACCACGGCGTGCATCATCATGTCGCGAGCCGGCTGCTCGCTTACGTATTCATCTTGCAGACGTACGAACAGGCTATTGAGGTAGTCGCTGTCCTTGCCGGCCGGATAGCTGCCCAGGGTCTGCAAGCCGTCGACCGTCGCGCCCAATTGTCCCTGCAAATGGCTGATCAGCGGCGCGGACAAGGTCACGACGTAACCTTCCACATCCTCGGCAAACCGAAACCCGTGCACACACAACGGCGGCAGCACCTGCAGGGTCGCTTCGCTGAGGGTGGTGCGCTGCCCTTCGATTTCCAGATGCGCCTGGCCTTTGTGCACGTAGAGCAACTGGCACAGGTCCGCGTGCCGGTGGGGCGAGATCTCCCACTGGTATTCCCGACTGCGCCGGGAAATGGTTTCGCAGTGCAGCAAATCGGGGGTCGGCCATTGCTGGCTTTCCCCGTACAGCTTGAAGACTGGAATCGCGGTTTGGCTCATGGTTTCAATCCGATACTCAGGATAGTGGTGCGGTAATCGCCCCGATTGGCAAAAAGCGCAGACTTTGGCGCAGTTTTCACCTTCTTGTTGCGGCCACTCAAGTGAAAAATGTCAGCAGCACGATCAATGACAACGCTTTCACCCGATCCGTTCGTGGTGGAACTTGCAGGCGATAAAAACAATGAAGACGCTGAAAACCCAAGTCGCCATCATTGGCGCCGGTCCTTCGGGGCTGCTGCTCGGCCAATTGCTGCACAACGCCGGTATCCAGACCCTGATTCTTGAGCGCCAGAGCGCCGATTACGTGCAGGGCCGCATCCGTGCCGGGGTGCTGGAACAGGGCATGGTCGACCTGCTGCGCCAGGCCGGCGTGAGCCAGCGCATGGACGCCGAAGGCCTGGTGCATGATGGCTTCGAACTCGCACTCAATGGCCGACTGACCCATATCGACCTCAAGGACCTCACCGGCGGCCAGTCGGTGATGGTCTACGGCCAGACCGAAGTCACCCGCGACCTCATGGCTGCCCGCGCCGCCGTCGGCGCCACCACGCTGTACGAGGCACGTGAGGTGCAGCCCCATGACCTGAAAACCGAGCGACCCTGGCTGAGCTTCGAGCATCAGGGCGAAACGTATCGTCTGGACTGCGACTACATCGCCGGCTGCGACGGTTTCCACGGGGTGGCACGACAGTCGATCCCGGCCGAATCGCTGCAAGTGTTCGAACGGGTGTATCCATTCGGCTGGCTGGGCATGCTCTGCGACACGCCGCCGGTGCATCCGGAGCTGGTGTACGCCCGGCACCCACGCGGTTTTGCGCTGTGCAGCATGCGTTCAGCAACGCGCAGCCGTTATTACCTGCAAGTACCCGCCGACGAGCCGGTCAGCGACTGGTCGGACGAACGCTTCTGGGCGGAATTGAAAAAACGCCTGCCCACTGAACTGGCCGAAACGTTGGTCACCGGTCCTTCCCTCGAAAAAAGCGTCGCGCCGCTGCGCAGCTTCGTGGTGGAACCGATGCAGTACGGCCGCCTGTTTCTGCTGGGTGACGCCGCGCATATCGTCCCGCCTACCGGGGCCAAGGGCCTGAACCTGGCGGCCAGCGATGTGAGCACGCTGTATCGCATTCTGCTTAAGGTGTATGGCGAAGGGCGCGTGGACTTGCTGGAGCAGTATTCGGCTATCTGTCTGCGCCGGGTCTGGAAGGCCGAGCGGTTTTCCTGGTGGATGACCTCGATGCTGCACCAGTTTCCCGAGGCTGACCGCTTCACTCAACGCATCGCCGAGAGTGAGCTGGAGTACTTCATTCACTCCCGCGCGGGCCGCCAGACCATCGCGGAAAATTACGTCGGACTTCCTTACGAGGCTATCGAATAGCCTGCTATCGTATCGAGCATTCCCGCAGGCCGTTCTTCCTGCGGGCCCTGCTCGAAGGTTCTGCCGTGACTCAGCTCAATCAGCCCGTTCCACCGGTACCCGCCGTGCGCAGCATCCTCATCGCGCTGATGCTGGCGATCTTTCTCGGCGCGCTCGACCAGACCATTGTCGCGGTATCCATGCCGGCCATTTCCGCGCGGTTCCACGACGTCGACCTGCTGGCCTGGGTGATCTCCGGCTACATGGTGGCGATGACGGTGGCGGTGCCGATCTACGGCAAGCTCGGCGACCTGTACGGGCGCCGGCCGATGATGCTGATCGGCATGGGCCTGTTCACCGTGGCGTCGCTGTTCTGTGGCATGGCGCAAA
Source organism: Pseudomonas poae RE*1-1-14 (assembly GCF_000336465.1). NCBI lineage: Bacteria > Pseudomonadati > Pseudomonadota > Gammaproteobacteria > Pseudomonadales > Pseudomonadaceae > Pseudomonas > Pseudomonas poae. The sequence goes on from NC_020209.1 coordinate 880,822, forward strand.
GCATGGAACAACTGGTGCTGGCGCGGATTCTCCAGGGCATCGGCGCCGGCGGCATGATCTCGGTGAGCCAGGCGATCATCGGCGACATCATTGCGCCGCGCGAGCGTGGGCGCTACCAGGGCTATTTCAGCAGCATGTATGCGGTGGCCAGCGTGGCCGGCCCGGTGCTGGGCGGTGTGATGACCGAGTACCTGTCGTGGCGCTGGGTGTTCCTGATCAACCTGCCATTGGGCGCCGGCGCCTGGTACGTGGCCCATCGCACCCTGCGCGGGCTGCCGGCGCCGCAGCGCAAGCCGATCATCGATTACCTGGGCACCGTGTTGATGATCATCGGTCTCACCGCGTTGCTGCTGGGCATCACCGAAATCGGCCAGGGCCATGCCTGGCGTGACCCCGAGGTGCTGGGCCTGCTGGCCTGTGCGCTGGTGGCGCTGTCGGTGTTCGTGTGGCACGAGCGCCGTGCCCGCGAGCCGTTGCTGCCGATGCACCTGTTTGCCAACCGCAGCGCGGTGCTGTGCTGGTGCACGATTTTCATCACCAGCTTCCAGGCGATTTCCCTGACCGTGCTGATGCCCCTGCGTTACCAGACCGTGACTGGCTCGGGTGCCGACAGCGCGGCCCTGCACCTGCTGCCGCTGGCGATGGGCCTGCCGATGGGCGCTTATTGTGCCGGGCGCTTGACCTCGGTGACCGGCCGCTACAAGCCGATGATCCTTGGCGGCGCGCTGTTGAGCCCCTTTGCGATCCTGGGCATGGCCTTGAGCGCGCCGCAGGCGGTCGGGCTGACGGCGCTGTTCATGGTGCTGTGCGGGATCGCCGCCGGCATGCAGTTTCCGACCTCGCTGGTGGGCACGCAGAATTCGGTGGCGCAACGCGACATTGGCGTGGCCACCAGCACCACCAACCTGTTCCGCTCCCTCGGCGGAGCGGTGGGGGTGGCGTGCATGTCGGCGCTGCTGCTGGCGCTGTTGCAGGATTCCAGCTTCGCCCATCTGGCCAGTGGCGCACTGGCGGCTGAAGGCCGTTCCGGCAGCGTGCTGCTCGACGGCCTCAACGCCGCCCCCGGCCCCGCGCAGGATGCCCTGCGCGCGGAGCTGGCGGTGACCTTCCGGCATTTGCTGATGGTGAGTGCGGCGGTGTCGTTGCTGGGCCTGGCGGCGGCCATTGCGATGCCTAACGCTGTGCTGCGCGGCCGTGAAGACAAAGCCGGCTGACTGACCCGCGAAGGTCCAAATGGGGGAGTGCCCTTCAAATTCGGATCAAGGGCTGTAATAACCCACCGCCACCATGAAATGCCCGCTCTTGCGCACGTAGGCATGCTTGTTCTCGACCTTGCCGGTCACCGGGTTCTGCCAGCGGTATTTGTATTCGCCCTGGTCCTGCTCGGTCATCATTTTGAGGATCGGCTCGCCCACGGGTCTGCCATCCGGGTCTTTGACCTTGCTGAAGTCGGTGTTGATCATCCGCAGCGTGGTGCCATGGGCCACGTAGCGCCGGGTGTCGAGGTCGACCACGAACACGTAGAGGTCGTCCTGCAGGAACCCGCCTTGCAACGAGTTGATTGACTTGAGCGTGCCCGCCTCATCCTTCACCAGTGCGTTCACCGCCTTGTTGCGCAACGCCCGCGCCTGCTCCGGGGTGGCCCGTGGCAGGTAATAGCCGACCGCCAGAATGCGCTCGCCGACCCGCTGATAAAACACATGCTTGTGCTCGACCTTGCCATCGTTCCAGTTCTGCCAACGGTAGTCGGCCTGCTGCATTCCCTGGTTTTCCGGCACTTTGAGCGCGTCCTTGAACGACTGGCGCAACTCCGGGCCCAGCACTTCGGATACATCACGGCCAATCAAGGCCGAGGACGGGCCGCCACTGGCCAGCAGCACACCCTGGGTGTCGACCACGAACACGTAGCGGTCATGGTCGACGAACTCCCCTTGGCGGCTGAATGCCGCGAGGGCCTTGTCACCATTGCTCTGATAGTAGGCCAGGGCTTTTTGCAGCAACGCCTTGGCCGCCTCGGCGTCTTCTTCCTGCGCCGTCGCGGCATGCACCTGGCTGGCACACACCAGCAGCAGCCAGGTGATTCGCAGCAATGCCTTCATGGTTCATCCCTCATTATTATTGATGTGACAGGAGCGTAGTCGGACTTGGCTCAGGGCGCCGCCAGCCATTGGTTGACGATGCCGTCGTAGACCCCGGTTGCCACGCTCAGGTGCAGCCATTGGTCGACGTAGCTTTTCCACGCCACGTCATCGCGCGGCAGCAGGAAGGCTTTCTGGCTGTATTGCATCTGCCGCTCGGGGTTGACCGCGCACAGCCCGGGCTTGAGCTTTTGCTGGTAGCGCGCCTCACTGGCGTCGGTGATCATCACGTCGGCCTTGCCTGCGAGCAGTTCGTCAAAAATCGTCACGTTGTCATGCAGGCGGATCTGCGCCTGGGCCAGGTGAGCACGGGCAAACACCTCGTTGGTGCCGCCTGCCGGTTCGATCACCCGCACTTGCGGCTGGTTGATCTGCTCCACGGTCTGGTAGCGCTGCACATCGGCGCACCGCACCAGCGGGATCTTGCCGTCAACGCCGAGGGATTCGCTGAAGAAGGCTTTTTTCTGGCGCTCCAGCGATACCGAAATACCGCCCACGGCGATGTCGCAGCGTTGCGCGAGAAAGTCCGGCATCAGGGTTTTCCAGGTGGTGGGTACCCAGGTGATCTTCGCGTTGAGGCTCTTTGCCAGGGACTCGGCCATGGCGATGTCGATGCCTTCATAGCTGCCATCGGCGCGCAATGAGCTGTAGGGCTTGTAGTCGCCGGTGGTGCACACGCTGAGCGTGCCGCGCTGGATCACCTCATCGAGGCGTGACGGGGCGGGGTCGGCGAGGGCGGCGGTGGCCGAGCACGCCAGTACACACAGGGCCAGGGAAGCTTTCATGGGGTCGGGTCCTTGGGGCAGTTTTTTTGTAGGCGCGAGCATTGACGCGCCGCCTGCGGCTTTCAACCTTTTTTTCACGTTGCGCGGGTTAAGCTGCCCATCAAGGTCGTTCACTCCCGTTCCACCCTGATGAGCCCATGATGTCGCCACAACCTCCATCCTCCATCGAGATTGACTTCGCCCAGCGCTATGACCGCGAACACGCGCGGGTCTGCGGCGACCCGCGTCCGCCCAGACTGCGGCGGCGCCTGGCGATGTGGCGCGACGAATGGCTGGTGCGCCAGGCGCTGAAAGTGGCCGGCGAGCCAGGCCTGATCCTCGATCTGGCCTGCGGGTCGGGGCGTTTCTGGCCGGTGCTGGGCGAACACATCAACCGCGTGATCCTCGCCTCGGACAACTCCCAGGACATGCTCGACCACGCGCTCACCCACCACCCGGCGGCGTTGCTCAAGCGGGTCAAGACCTTCCAGGGATCGGCGTTTTCCATCGGCTTGTCGGCGAATGCGGTGGACTGCATTTTCTGCCTGGAGTTGTTTCGCCATGTGCCCAGCGCAGAAGGCCGGCTGGCGCTGCTGCGCGAGTTTCACCGGGTCAGCCGCGACACCGTGATTGTCTCCGTGCCCTCACGTACCGCTGTCGAAGGCGAATTTCGCCAGGCGGGCTTCAAGGTCCTGAATCATCAGGAATTCATGCCGGGCTCCCGGCTCTGGCGGGTTTACGTGCTGCGTAAGAGGGGATAACTCCCGCCTGTCGGACTATTCTTCAGTGCCTGTCCGAGTTTTCATGATTGCCTGTGCACTGCGAATGCTCGCAAGGCCCTTTCGCGATATATACTGCGCGCCATTCTTCAAGGGAGAGCCGTGTGGCCATCGATATTCACTGGATCTGCGACAACGATAGCCTCGGCCAGCATTGCGCCGAATGGCAGCAGTTGCCATTCGTCGCCCTCGACACCGAATTCATGCGGGTCGACACCTTTTATCCCATCGCCGGGCTGATCCAGATCGGTGATGGCGTGCGCGCTTACCTGATCGACCCCCTGACCATCGACAACTGGCAACCCCTGGCCGCCCTGCTGGAAAATCCGGCGGTGATCAAGGTGGTGCACGCCTGCAGCGAAGACCTGGAAGTATTGCTGCGCCTGACTGGCAGCCTGCCGGTGCCGTTGTTCGACACCCAATTGGCGGCTGCCTACCTGAACCTCGGCTTCTCCATGGGCTATTCGCGCCTGGTGCAGGCCGTGCTCGATATCGAACTGCCCAAGGGCGAGACCCGCTCGGACTGGCTGCAGCGGCCGTTGTCCGACACCCAGGTGAGCTACGCTGCCGAAGATGCGGTGCACCTGGCCGAGGTCTACATCCGCCTGCGGCCGCAGCTGTCCGACGATAAATACGCCTGGGTGCTGGAAGACGGCGCTGAACTGGTGGCCAACCTGCGCCGCGAGATCGACCCCTACGAGTTGTACCGTGACGCCAAGCTGGCGTGGAAACTGTCCCGCGCGCAACTGGCGGTGCTGCGTGAACTGTGCGCCTGGCGCGAGCAGCAGGCCCGGGCGCGCGATTTGCCGCGCAACCGCATCATCCGCGAACACTCGCTGTGGCCGTTGGCCAAATCCCAGCCGGACAACCTGGTTGCCCTGGGCAAGATCGAAGACATGCACCCGCGCACCGTGCGCCAGGACGGCCCGTTCCTGCTCGACCTGATCAAGCGCGCCGCCAGTGTGCCCATGGACCAATGGCCACCGGCCGTGGCCGAGCCGCTGCCGGTAGACGCCGCCACGCTGATCAAGCAGTTGCGCGCCCTCGGCCAGGCCGAAGCCGAGCGCCTGGACATGGCGCCGGAGCTGATGCTGCGCAAGAAAACCCTCGAAGCCCTGGTCAAAAGTGGCTACCCCGATGGGCCCTATACATTGCCCGACTCGCTGCGTGGCTGGCGCCGCGCGTTGATGGGCCAGGCGCTGCTCGACAGCCTGGCCTCTGCCGGAGAACAGCCTTGAAACGTATTTGCTCCATCTACCGCAGCCTGAAAAAAGACGGCATGTACCTCTACGTGCTCAAAAGCGATGCCCTCGAGCGTGTGCCCGAGCCCCTGATGGCCGCCTTCGGCAAGCCGCACCACGCCTTCGACATGGTGCTGACCCCGGAGCGCAAGCTGTCGCGCGAAGACATTCTGGTGGTGCTGGAAAACCTCGATTCTCAGGGTTACCACCTGCAAATGCCGCCGGCCGAGGACGAGTACATCGAACACTTGCCCGAAGAGCTGCTGCGCCGCAACGACCCGATGTAATCGGTGGGTGCCCTGCCTGGGGCACTTTCTTCAACGCAATCGTAATGAGTGGGCGGTGGCCGCAAGGACGCGGGCGGCCGTCTGCACTGTTTTTGAAAGGTTTTAAGCATGCGTGTTCTGATTGCTGAACAGGATCACCCGCTCTACGCCCAACTGCTGCGCGACGCCGCGCCGGACCTTGAGGTGCTGACCAGCGGCGACTCGGCCGAACTCTCGCGCCTGGCCGCCGATTGCCCGGTGTGGCTGGGCCAGCCGGACCTGCTGGCGACCCTGCTGCGCCAGGGCCATCAACCGCAGTGGCTGCAATCGACCTGGGCCGGCATCACGCCGCTGCTGGCCGACGGCCTGCCGCGCGGCTATCGCCTGACCCGGGCGGTGGGCATTTTTGGCCAGGTCATGGCCGAGTTCGTGCTCACCTACATGCTGGGCCATGAGCGTGAAGTGCTGGCGCGTCTGGTCAGCCAGGTGGAGCGCAAGTGGGACAATCGCACCGGCCAGAGCCTGGCGGGGCGCACGGCGCTGATCGTCGGCACCGGTGATATCGGCCAGCGTGTTGCCGAGTTCCTGGTGCCGTTTGGCGTGAAGCTGTACGGCATCGCCAGCACCGCGCGGGAACAGACGCCGTTCGTTGAAGTGGCCGCGCTCGATCAACTGGAGCGGCTGGTGGGGGAGGCGGACTACGTGATCAACCTGCTGCCCAACACACCGGAAACCCACGACCTCTACAACGCGGCGCTGTTCAAGCAGTTCAAGGCCACGGGCGTGTTCATGAACGTCGGGCGCGGTGTGGCGGTGGTCGACGCCGATCTGGTCGAGGCGCTCAAAGAAGGGCACCTGGCCGGCGCGGTGATCGATGTGTGCCGTCAGGAACCGTTGCCGCAGCGCCATCCGTTCTGGACCGCCTGGGGCCTGCTGCTGACCGGTCACAGCTCGGCACCGACCTCGCCGTCGATGATGGTGGATTTGTTCGTGCAGAACCTGCGCGCGTATCAGGCTCGGGAAACCCTGCGCGGTGAAGTGGACTTCGAACGCGGTTATTAGTCTTGTAGCACCGCCAGTCGCCAGCGCTTGGTTCCGGGCGTCTTGGGCACTAGACTGGCGGCCTTTTCACCTACCGATACCGATGCAGAGCCATGGCCGCCAAAGTCGAACCCTTCTGGATACGCAAAACCCTCGAACACCTCGACCAGGAGGAATGGGAGTCGTTGTGCGACGGTTGCGGCCTGTGCTGCCTGCAAAAGCTTGAAGATGAAGACGACAACAGCGTCTATTACACGCGCATCGCCTGCAAACTGCTCGACCTGAACACCTGCCAGTGCACCGATTACCCCAACCGCCGGGCTTCGGTGCCCGATTGCATCCAGCTCACACCGGGCCAGGCTGACCAGTTCAAATGGCTGCCGCCCACCTGCGGCTACCGGCTGGTCAGCGAGCGCAAGGACCTGCCGCTGTGGCACCACCTGGTCTGTGGCGACCGCGATGCTGTGCACCACGAACGCATTTCCCAGTCCGGGCGCATGCTCAGCGAAGGCAGCGTGCCCGAGGACGACTGGGAGGATCACCTGATTTTCCGCGCGGGCTGAACCAGGAGTGGGTATGAGGGAAGTGATCAAGCTGACGGCCACCCTGGCGCTGCTGGCAATGAGCAGCTCGGCCTGGTGTGCGAAAAAAGTCGACCTGGACTATCACGTCAAGCTGCTGCCCCAGAGCGATCAAGCCGAAGTGCGCGTGAGCCTGTCCCATGGTGCGGCGGTGCGCAGCCTGAATTTCGACCTGGGCCATGCGGGTGACTACAGCGACTTCAAGGCCGACGGCCAGTGGAAGATCACTGGCAGCCGTGGCCTGTGGCAACCCGACGCCGACAAGGCGAGCCTCACCTACCGCGTGCGCCTGAGCCATGCGCGCAAGCCGGGCACCTATGAGGCGCGGATGACACCGAGCTGGGCGCTGTTTCGCGGTGAAGACCTGGTGCCGACCGCGCACCTGGACCAGCAGGACGGTGTCGAACTGGTCTCGCGCCTGGTGTTCGAGCTGCCGCCCGGCTGGAAAAGCGTCGAGACCGCGTGGCCGCGTATCGGCAAGCACAAGTTCCGCATCGACAACGTGTCGCGCCTGTTCGACCGGCCCACCGGCTGGATGCTCGCCGGCACCCTCGGCAGTCGCCGCGTGCGCCTGGGGGATACCGACGTCACCGTGGCCTCGCCCAAGGGCCAGGCCATGCGCCGGATGGATGTGCTGACCTTGCTGACCTTCGTCTGGCCCCAGGTGGAAGCCGCGTTCCCGCGTCACCCGGCCAAGCTGCTGGTGGTGGGCGCCAGCGACCCGATGCGCCGCGGCGCGTTTGCGGCGCGCGACTCGATCTACCTCAACAGCCGCACGCCGTTGGTGAGCGAGAGCGGCAGCAGCCCGTTGCTGCGTGAAGTGGTGCAGGCCATCGGGCGCTTCAATGACCACGACACCAGCGACTGGATCAGCGAAGGGTTCGGCGAATTTTATGCCATTGAACTGATGCGCCGCGCCGGCGGCATTACCGATGAGCGCTACGCAGCGATACAGGCGCGGCTGGGCAAGCAAGGCAAGGACGTGACCAGCCTGCGCGGCGAGCACGTCAGCGGCGCCACGGTGGCGCGGGCGGTGCTGGTGCTGCAGGAGCTGGACCGCGAGATCCGCGTGAAGACCCATAACAAGCGGTCCCTGGATGATCTGGCGCAGGCGGTGATGCGGGCTGACAGCGTCAATACCGCGCAATTTGTGCAACTGGCCGAGAGCATTATGGGTGAGCCATCAACGGTGCTCGATTCCAAGCTGCTGCACTGATCTGGAAGCACACACAAATGTGGGAGGGAGCAAGTCCCCTCCCACATTTGGATGTTCAACAGCCTTGCAAGCTTGATCAGCCGGTGGTTTTTACCGCTTTCTCGGCCGCCACTTCGGCTTTGGTCTTAAGGTTATTCAGCTCTTCGCCGGCGCGCTCGATCTTGGTCCGCAGGCTGTTCATCTCCTGGCGACCCTGCTCAAGTTTGTCCTTGAGCGAACTGTGGCCGGTAAAGCCGCGCTTGAGCGCCACGCCGCCGATTGCCACCTGGATCAGACCGAGAAAACCGCCACGGCGCAGGCCTTTGCCCAGCATGATGAAACCACCGGCCACCGAGCCGATGCGTTCCCAGCCGTGCACGTTTTGCTCGTGCTGCGGGGCCGGCTGCAGGTGCTCGATGATAGGTCGCAGGTGTGTGCTGTCGCTCATGATCCGTCTCCAACAAGGGCTAGTGTAACTAGCTGACTGCTGGCCGGCGCCGGATGTTCCCGAAAAATCAGTACTTGGGCCCCGAGCGGGTGTTGTTGCCCTTGGCCAGGCGGTCGTAGAGCACCACGTTGACGGTGGCGGCAAGGTTCATGCAGCCAGTGGTCGGGATGTACACCACGTCTTCGCACCAGTCGCGAATCTCTTTATCCAGCGAGCCGTCTTCCGGGCCGAAGATATACAGCGCGCGGTCGGGATGGGTGTATTCGGGCAGCGGGCGAGCGCCTTCCACCAGCTCCACGGCAACCGGGATGCAGCCCAGCGGCAGGATTTTCTTCAAGTCATCGATGCCGATCAGCGGGATGTCGTGGTGGACCTTCTTGGTGTCGGTGATGAAATCCCGCGCGCGCTCGTAACGCACGCCGGTGTAGAACACCGAGGCCACGCCGTAGCAACCGGCGGCGCGCATCACCGAGCCGACGTTTTCGGGGGATTTGGGGTTATACAGACCGATGCAGCTGTAGCGTTTATTGCCCACGGGGAAGGGTGCCTTGACGAAAAAGCGCGATTATACGGCCTTGAAGTGATGCGGTGCTTGCACGATCGCTATTGGGAGCAAGCCCCTCCCACCGTTGGAACGCATTGCAGTGTGGGAGGGGGCTTGCCCCCGATGGGGCCGGTACAGGCGATGACGATGTTCAGCTGTCTTTCTTCATCAGCCCCGCCAACGCCGCAAACGGGTTGTGCGTGGCCTTGGCAATCGTCGGGCTGCTGGTGGAGCCTTCGCCGAAATACTGCTGGTCGGTATAGCGCGAGTGCTCGTTGTCATGGCAATACAGGCACAGCAACTCCCAGTTGGAGCCATCCTGGGGATTGTCATCATGGTTGTGGTTGCGGTGGTGTACGGTCAGTTCGCTCAGGCGCTTGCCGGCAAACTCACGGGCGCAGCGGCCGCACACGTGGGGGTACATTTTCAGGGCTTTGTCGCGATAGCCCATTTCCCGGTCGCGCTGGGCATCGGCGAGAATGCGGTCCAGCTTGGCGGTGTGGGAGGGCGGGTTGGTCGAGCTCATCATGGCTCCTGGCTATTTGAGGGTTCACGGATACCGTGGATTCTAGCCGCTCGCGCGCTAAATAACCGCTTCACTTTAGCCATAAGGATTGAACTTCATGCGTCTGCATTCATGGATCGCTGCATTGCTGCTGTGTGGGGTGACTGCCCACGCCGTTTCTGCGCCCAGGCCGGGGCAAGTTATCGAAGTGGCCCTCGAACAACTGCATCCTACCCAGGCCGTGGTGGGGTTTGACCAGATCTATTACAGCCTCGGCTTGTTCTCCGACAAACCGGCCAGGGTGTTCGACGAGTACTGCGAAACCAACGGCCAGGGCGAAGCGAAAAAGGTACCGAAGCAGGCCGATCTGCAGCACCCCGAAAGCTTTACCTGCCAGGACCCGGTAGGCGCCCACCCGGAAGAGATGAAAACCGTGGTGATTGGCCCCGGCGGCCAGTTGTACCTGACCGACGGTCACCACAGCTTCACCACCCTGTGGGAAGTCCCCGGCGGCGGTGCCCGGCTGAAAATGTGGGTTCGGGTGACTGACGATTTCAGCAGCAGCCCGGACATGACCACCTTCTGGCAACGCATGGCGGCGGCGCGCAAGGTCTGGCTCAAGGACAGTCAAGGCCGCACCCTGGCGCCTGAGCAGTTGCCAGCGCAGTTGGGCTTCAAGCACTTGCAGAACGACACCTTTCGCAGCCTGGTGTATTTCACCCGCAAGGCCGCCTATGGCAAGCCGGACGCTGGCGAGATTGCGCCGGAATTTCTCGAGTTTTACTGGGGCGACTGGCTGCGCACCCAGGTTGATCTGGGCCAGTACGACCTGGACAGCAAGGGCGGCTACAAGGATGCAATCGAAGCCGTGGCCAAACGCATGGTCAGCCTGGCGCCGGGCTCGAAGGTGGGTGACAGCGGGTTTACCGCCCATCAGTTGGGCGGCAAGACGGCGCTGGACCGCAAGGCGCTGGAGAAGACCTTCGACAACAAGGTGCCGTATGTTTTTGACTACCGTAAATCCCTGCGCTGAAACAGATCAGACAGGGACTTTTGTGGCGAGCGGGCTTGCCCCGCGTTGGGGTGCGAAGCGCCCCCAATTAAGGCGCATGCGGTATACCTGATACGGCTCAGCGCCTGGTATGGGGCGGCTGCGCAGCCCAACGCAGGGCAAGCCTGCTCGCCACAGGGGTAGGGTTGCCTGAAATAGCTCATGCACAACCCATACTTTTGATAAGAGGCGCTTGAGGTGCCTGGCGTCAGGCTTTCAGTTTTTCGGCGATCCAGATGGTGTGCCGGGTGCCTTTGTTGCCATGGGCAAATACCTGCACCTCCTCGGCCTTGAAACCGGCCTTGCGCAGTTTGTCGCTGAACAGTCTGTCGGCGCTGGCCGACCACACGGCCAGCACGCCCTTGGGTCGCAGGGCCTTGGCACACGCGGCCAGGCCGCCGGCGGAGTAGAGCCAGCTGTTGGCTTTTTGCGTGAGGCCTTCGGGGCCGTTGTCGACGTCGAGCATGATCGCGTCAAAGCCCTGGGGTTCGGCCTGCAGCACCTTGGCCACGTCTTCCTGGCGGATCACGGTGCGCGGGTCCAGCAGCGGGCGGCCGGATTTTTCGCCCAGCGGCCCGCGGTTCCACTCCACCACGCCCGGCACCAGCTCGGCCACCACCACTTCGGCGGTCTTGCCCAGGTGCTTGAGCGCCGAGGCCAGGGTGAACCCCATGCCCAGCCCGCCGATCAATACCCGCGAACCGGGACGACCGGCCACCTTGCGGCAGGGAATCTCCGCCAGGGCGTCCTCGGAGCCGTGCATGCGGGTGTTCATCAGCTGGCCGCCGTCACCGCCCTGGATCTTGATGACAAAATCCTCGCCGTATTCGAACAGGCACAAGGCGCCGCCGTTGTCAGGGATCGGGGTGGTGTCGAGCAGAATGAAACGTTTCATGGAAATCTCATTGGGAAGGGCATTCTTGCGCGGTTGGGAGTAGCCTTGAGGCATTCCGGTCAGGCCATGGAGCCATCGATGAAGTGCAGCATTCTAACGGTCATTGTGCTCGGTGCGCTCACATTGGGTGCCGCGCAGGCGCAAGAGGCGCAAAGCGTACCGGCCGCCCCCGCGTCAACCCCAGGCGCGCCGGGCACTCCGACGCCGACGCTGTACCCGCAGGTGACGCCACCGGCGTTGCCCAAGGCCAACGCCGACGGCTCGCCGGCGCTGGTGCCGATCGTGTTGCCGACGCCGCCCAAGGACCAGACGGTGCCTGGCCTGCAGCAAAACGACAGCAAACCAAAGACCCCCGGTGGTTAAGCGTCGAGTGCCAGCGCCTTGAACACAAACGCGTATTCCAGCGCCACATCGCGTAGCCCCTGGTAGCGACCGCTCATCCCGCCGTGGCCGGCGCCCAGTTCGGTCTTGAGCAGCAGCAGGTTGTCATCAGTCTTGGTGTCGCGCAGTTTGGCCACCCATTTGGCCGCTTCCCAATACTGCACGCGACTGTCGTTGTAGCCGGCGATCACCAGCAGCGCCGGGTAGGCCTGGGCGCTGACGTTTTCGTAGGGCGCATACGCCTTGATGCGCGCATACACCTCGGGCTCTTCGGGGTTGCCCCATTCGTCGTACTCGGTGATGGTCAGCGGCAGCTCCGGGTCGAGCATGGTGTTGAGCACATCCACAAACGGCACTTCTGCAATCGCCGCCTGGAACAGCTCCGGGCGCTGGTTGAGCACCGCGCCAATCAACAGACCGCCGGCACTGCCGCCGCTGATCGCCAGTTGCCGTGAGGTGGTCAGGCCCTCGGCAATCAGGTGTTCGGCGCAGGCGATAAAGTCGCTGAAGGTGTTCTGCTTGTGTGCCTGCTTGCCGTTGCGGTACCAGGCCTCCCCCAGCTCGCCGCCGCCGCGCACGTGGGCAATGGCGAACGCCACGCCACGGTCCAGCAGGCTCAGGCGCGCGTGGGAGAACCACGGGTCGAGGCTCTGGCCGTAGGCGCCGTAACCGTAGAGGTACAGCGGGGTCGGCTTGCCCAGTTGGTCGTGCTTGACCACCAGGCTGATCGGCACCTGGGTGCCATCGGCCGAGGTGGCCCACAGGCGCTGGCTGACGTAGTCGTCGGCATTGAACACACCGAGTACCGGGGTTTCCTTGAGTACCTGCTGCGCGCCGCTGGCCAGTTCCAGCTGACGCACCTGGGCCGGGCGGTTGAGGGCTTCATAGCGCAGGCGGATCCTGTCGCTGGGGAATTCCAGGCTGTTCTGTACGTAGAGGCTGTAGGCGGCGTCGGGTAATTCCACGCGATAGGCGGGCAGGCCCTGCGGGTGCACTTCGATCACCGGCAGTCCGCCGATGCGCAGGCTCAGGGTCATGGCACTGGCATTCAAGCTCACGCCGTCGAGCATCACCTCATCGCTGTGGGGGATCAGGTTCTGCCACTCGCTTTCGGTCGGCACGTCGCCAATGTCGGTCGCCACGAACAGTGCGTAGTTGATGCCGTCACGGTTGCTGCGGATGAACCAGGTCCACGCGCCATTCAGTTGGCCGTGATCGACATCGTATTCATGGTCCTCGACCCGTGGCGCCAGGCAGGTGAAATCCAGGTGTGGCTGGTCGGCGTCCAGCGCCCAGATTTCGCTGGTGGTCTTGCTGCCCAAGGCCAGCAGCAACTGGCGTTCAGAGCTGGAACGGTAGCAATGCAGGAAGAATCGGCCGTCAGGCTCGTGGAACACTTCCTGCGCCGCCGTGCCATCCAGGCGATAGCGATAGAGTTTGTGCGGGCGGTGAGTGTCGTCCAGTTCGCCGAAGAACAGGGTCAGGCTGTCATTGGCCCAGGTCATGCTGCCGTCGCAGTCCTGGAATTCCAGTTCGCTGACCTTGCCTGAGGACAATTCCTTCACATACAGGGTAAAGACCTCTTCGCCACTGGTGTCGAGGCTGTAGGCCAGGCGCTGATGGTCGGGGCTGATGCTGAAGGCGCCCAACGAGAAAAAGCCGCCACCGGCCAGCGCGTTCGGGTCCAGCAGCAGTTCTTCGCTGCTTTCATCCACCTGATGGCTGTCGTCGACGGGACGGCGGCAGCGGTAGTGGCGGGCGTATTCGTCGCCGGCGGTGGTGCGCGTGTAATACAGATACGGGCCCCACGGGGAGGGCAGCGACAGGTCGGTCTCGAGGATGCGGCCCTTGATTTCCTCGAACAGCGTGTCGCGCAGCGCCTGCTGGTCGGCGAGCTGGGTTTCCTGCCAGGTGTTTTCGGCCTTGAGGTAGTCGAGGACGTCTGCGTTGTCGCGTTCCTGCAACCAGGCGTACGGGTCTGGACCTGGGGCCTTGCGGGCGATCGGAGCGTTGGATAGGGACATGGATCACTCTCTGTCTGGCGGACGGTGGCAGGCATTGCAGCCGCGACACGCAAAAGCCGTTATCATAGCCGCCTCTTTGCCAGCCTTGCCATGGACACCATGACCGAGAACGATTATCTGATTGCCTGGGGCCTTTACGCCTTCGCCGCATTGGGCTGCCTGTTGGTGTGGTGGCGCATGACCCGCTGGATCTGGCGCTGGCTGCGCGAGCCGCTGCAATTGCTGATGGCGGTGCTGCTGTTCAGCCCGACCATCGTCGACCCGGTCAAGACCCAGTTCGCGCCAGCCGTGGCCATCACCGCCCTGGACCTGGTGCTCAAGGTCGGCAACAACGCCTGGCGGGCGATTTCCGATCTGTTCATGTACACGATGATCGTCTTTGCCGTGTATATCGTCATCGTGTTGATCCGCTGGCCCATGGAGCGCGCCGCCAACGCGCGTCGCGAGCGCAAGGCCGCGTTCGATGCGGCGCTGGCGCAGGAGCCGGCCGAAGACGACGAGCCTTTCCACCGTCCGGCACCCGCCAGCGGCACGCGGGTCGAACCGCGCCTTTAACGTTGCAGCGAGAGCCCTGGCATGTGTGAATTATTGGGCATGAGTGCCAACGTCCCCACCGATATCGTGTTCAGCTTTACCGGGCTGATGCAGCGCGGCGGGCGCACCGGCCCGCACCGCGACGGTTGGGGCATCGCCTTTTACGAAGGCCGTGGTCTGCGCCTGTTCCAGGACCCGGCGGCGAGCAGCGAGTCGGAAGTCGCACTGCTGGTGCAGCGTTATCCCATCAAGAGCGAAGTGGTGATCGGGCATATCCGCCAGGCCAATGTCGGCAAGGTCAGCCTGGCCAATACCCACCCGTTCGTGCGCGAACTGTGGGGACGCAACTGGTGTTTCGCTCACAACGGTCAACTGGCGCAGTTCAACCCGCGCGCCACCTTTTACCGCCCGGTGGGCGACACCGACAGCGAAGCGGCCTTCTGTGATCTGCTCAACCGTGTGCGCGAAGCCTTCCCGGAGCCGGTGGACATCGAGCAGGTGTTGCCCGACCTGATTGCCGCCTGCACCGAATACCGCAGCAAGGGTGTGTTCAACTGCCTGCTCAGCGACGGCGACTGGCTGTTTTGCTATTGCACGACTAAATTGGCGCAGATCACCCGACGCGCACCCTTTGGCCCTGCACGTTTGAAGGATGTCGACGTGATTGTCGATTTTCAGGCCGAAACCACGCCCAATGATGTGGTGACGGTGATCGCCACCGAACCCTTGACCGACAATGAAAACTGGACCCGCTACGAACCGGGCCAATGGAGCCTGTGGCGACGCGGTGAATGCGTCAGTCAGGGCGTTACCGAGTAAGGATATCGACCATGTTGCTCAGCTATCTGCGGTTGGTGCTGTTTGCCATTGGCCTGTTGGTCGGTGTGCAGGTGCCCGGGTTCATCAACGACTATGCCAAGCGCGTTGAGGCCCACCTGATCGAAGCCCAGACCGGCCTGCGCGGGTTCGAGACTACAGCGCAGCAGTTTTTCAAGGGCGACTTGCAGGCGCTGGTGGCCCATTACCGGGCCAGTGATGACCCGGTGTTCCAGAGCGATGCCAACAGCCTGGGCGCCATGCTTGACCGCCAGCTTGCGTTGGACAAGCAGTTCCAGGCCATGCAAGGCCCCTGGTACATCCGTGCCTTGCAAGTGGCGGTAGCCGCCGACCCGGACATTCGCCAGGAGACCTGGAATGGCTACAGTTATCAGATCCTGCTGACGCCCGAAGCGATGGGCTGGGGGTTGGGTGGGGCGATGCTGTTGTCGTTCGGCATCGAATGCCTGTTTCGCCTGATCGACTGGGTGGTGCTGGGCGGCAAGCGTCTGCGCCAGAGCCGGCCGATTGAAGAGCGTGACCTCAAAGGCCTTTAAATAGCGGCTCGGCCCACTGTGGGAGCAAGCCCCCTCTTATCAAATACAAAATAACTTTTGGATTTAAAACCTGAAATTTCACGCATCCAGTTTCCTGTGGCGAGCAGGCTTGTCCTGCGTTGGGCTGCGCAGCAGCCCCAAAACCGTGCTCCGGGCAGTGTCAGGTACACCGCGTTTTCCTTGATCGGGGGCGCTGCGCCCCAGCGCGGCTAACCCGGCGTCCTGCCGGGTTACCCACGCTCCAAAGCCTGCGTTCGGCCAGCGTGTTTGACGGGGCGCCTAAGATCAAGATCAAGAGCGCGGCGGCCTGAGAGCCGACCGAAATGGTTTGCCGAACGCTGTACAAAATGTGGGAGCTGGCTTGCCTGCGAAGGCGGTAGTCCAGCAAATATTGAGGCTAACTGACCCAGCGCTTTCGCCGGCAAGTCGCAGCGCCGCTCCCACAGGGGTTTACGCTTAACTGAACGGCATTGGGGCAAGCCCGCTCGCCACAAAGGCCCCAGTTTGCTGCGCGACAGCGCTACGTCGAAGAGGTAGTGGGGACTCCCACCGTTATTTGGATAGAAAGCGCATGCCTTCTTCCAACCCGCGCAGCGTCAGCGGGTACATCTGGTCTTCCACCAACTCCCGCACAATCGCCGTCGACGCCGTATAGCCCCAGGTGTCCTTGGGGTACGGATTGATCCAGATCAGCTTCTTGTACTTGGCCATGAAGCGCTGCATCCACACATAGCCCGGCTCCTCGTTCCAGTGTTCGACGCTGCCGCCAGCCTGGGTGATTTCGTACGGCGCCATCGACGCATCGCCGATAAAGATCACTTTGTAGTCGGCGCCGTATTTGTGCAGCAGATCCTGGGTGGCGGTGCGCTCCGAAGTGCGGCGCTGGTTGTTCTTCCACACCGACTCATACACGAAGTTATGGAAGTAGAAGTACTCCAAGTGCTTGAACTCGGTCTTGCACGCGGAGAACAGCTCTTCGCAGATCTTCACATGGGCGTCCATCGAGCCGCCGATATCGAACAGCAGCAACAGCTTGATGGTGTTGCGCCGCTCCGGGCGCATCTGGATGTTCAGCAGGCCTGCGTCGCGGGCGGTGTGGTCGATGGTGCCGTCGATGTCCAGCTCTTCGGCCGCACCCTGGCGCGCGAACTTGCGCAGGCGGCGCAGGGCAACCTTGATGTTGCGCGTGCCCAACTCCACCTGATCGTCGAGGTTCTTGTACTCGCGCTGGTCCCACACTTTCACGGCCTTGCCCTTGCGCTCGCCGGCATCGCCCACGCGAATGCCTTCCGGGTTATAGCCGCCGGAGCCGAACGGGCTGGTGCCACCGGTGCCGATCCACTTGTTGCCGCCAGCGTGGCGTTCTTTCTGTTCTTCCAGGCGTTTCTTGAATTCCTCGATGAGTTTGTCGAGGCCACCGAGGGACTGGATCTGCGCGCGCTCCTCATCGCTCAACGACCGTTCGAACTCCTTGCGCAGCCACTCTTCAGGGATCAGCGCCTGCAAGTGGTCGTCAAGCTTTTCCAGACCGTTGAAATAGGCGCCGAAGGCACGGTCGAACTTGTCGAAATGCCGCTCGTCCTTGACCAGAATCGCCCGCGCCAGGTAGTAGAACTCGTCCATGTCGGCGAAGGTCACGCGCTGTTTGAGTGCGTTGATCAGGTCGAGCAGCTCGCGCACCGACACCGGCACCTTGGCGGCGCGCATTTCATTGAACAGGTTGAGCAGCATCAGCGATTACCGCGACGGCTCATGAAAGCCAGCCGTTCCAGCAACTGCACGTCCTGCTCGTTCTTGACCAGCGCGCCGGCCAGGGGCGGAATGGCCTTGGTCGGATCACGCTCGCGCAGCACCGCTTCGCCGATATTGTCGGCCATCAACAGCTTGAGCCAGTCGACCAGTTCGGAAGTGGAGGGCTTCTTCTTCAGCCCGGGCACTTTGCGCACGTCGAAGAACACGTCCAGCGCTTCGCTGACCAGGTCCTTCTTGATGTCGGGGTAGTGCACATCGACGATTTTCTGCAGGGTGGTACGGTCGGGGAAGGCGATGTAATGGAAGAAGCAGCGGCGCAGAAACGCGTCCGGCAGCTCTTTTTCATTGTTGGACGTAATGATGATGATCGGGCGTTTCTTCGCCTTGATGGTCTCGTCGATTTCGTAGACGTAGAACTCCATCTTGTCGAGTTCCTGCAACAGGTCGTTGGGGAATTCGATGTCGGCCTTGTCGATTTCATCGATCAGCAGGATCACCCGCTCTTCGGCCTCGAAGGCCTCCCACAGCTTGCCCTTCTTCAGGTAGTTGCGTACGTCATGCACCTTGTCCACGCCTAGCTGCGAGTCGCGCAGGCGGCTGACCGCGTCGTACTCGTACAGGCCCTGGTGGGCCTTGGTGGTGGACTTGATGTGCCAGGTGATCAGCTTGGCACCGAAGGATTCGGCCAGTTGTTCGGCGAGCATGGTTTTGCCGGTGCCCGGTTCGCCCTTGACCAGCAGCGGCCGCTCCAGGGTGATCGCGGCGTTGACGGCCAGTTTCAGGTCATCGGTAGCCACATAGGCCTGGGTGCCTTCGAACTTCATCGGTGTGTCCTCGGATTCATCAATGCCCGGACTATACCGCGCGGCCCCGGCGACTGTGAACGCAGACGGGTTATTCAGTCTCTGAATGGGCGGTCACACCTCCTGCCTTTTTCAATCTGCGCTGGGCTTGGGTTGTTCGTAACGTGCATTGAAGGCCTGGATGAAGCCGTTGCGCAGAATCGCGATGACTGCGCCAAACGCGCTGATATTCTGCTGATGCACGCTGCCGCTCAATTCCACACGGGTGGCGAACTGATTTTCACGCTGGTTCTTGAGCACCGTCTCGCTGGCGCCGACCACGGCTTCCCAGATCGAACGGAAGATATTCTTGTCCTTGTTTTCGACATCCTGCTGCCAGTCGAACACTTCCACATCGCGCAGCAGCGGCTTTATATAGCCGCGCAACTGGCCTTTTTCGGCCTGGGCTTCGATCACCACATCGCCGGTGCCGGCCTTGAAGTCGAACTTGCCATAGGCCGAGGCGAAGTCATTCATGCGCGTCAGTTGCAGGTCGCGGGCGCGGAAGCGGAACTCGAACTCCTCGAAGTCGCTGAGCGGGTCGAAGGTGGCGTTGGCTTCCAGTGGGGCCTGGCCTTGCAGCAGCGCCTTGCCTTCAAACCGTGCGTCGCGTTTGCCTTCCACGTCGACGACGTTGGTCAGGTTGTAGAAGCTGGCGTTGACCCCGGTGGCATTGATATTGACCTGTGGTTTGGACGTGAAGTTATGGAACGCGATCTTGCCGTCTTCGATGCGCATTTCGTTGAGGGTGATCGGCAGCAGCTTGCTCAGCTGTTCCTGCCAGTCGGTGCCCTTACCGGTCTGGGACGCGGCCTTGTTGGCGCCACCGTCGACGAAGTTGATTTGCGGACGCACAAAATGCCCCTCGGCGACCACCGCATGGTCGTACCACAGCGAATGCCAGCTCACCGCGAACTCGATCAGCGGCGCCTTGACGAAGGGCACCGGCACCTTGCCGTCCACCTTGACGATCTGCAGGCCGTTGATCCGGTAGGCGCCGCGCCACAGGGCCAGGTCCACGTCGGCAATCTCGCCACGGTAATCACCCATATTGGCGAGCTTTTCGTTCAGGTAGTTGCGCACCAGGTAGGGCAGGGCAATGTTCACGGCCACCAGGAAAACCACCAGGGCGGCGATGGTCCAAAGCGGCCAGCTGTAGCGACGTTTCATGAAAGGCTCCTCCGTGCAGATAGGGTGTGGACTGCCGCAGCAGGCGCAACGTTCCGCCGACTGGACGCCTCAAAGCCTGGGGCATACCCTTGTGGCCTTGTTCACATTGCCCAAAGGACCCGTCATGAGCCGCATTTTTGCAGACAACGCGCACTCCATCGGTAACACGCCTCTTGTTCAGATCAATCGCATTGCGCCGCGTGGCGTGACCATCCTGGCGAAGATCGAGGGGCGCAACCCAGGCTATTCGGTGAAGTGCCGCATTGGCGCGAACATGATCTGGGATGCTGAAGGCAGCGGCAAGCTCAAGGCAGGCATGACCATTGTCGAACCCACGTCCGGTAATACCGGTATCGGCCTGGCCTTTGTCGCCGCCGCCCGTGGCTACAAGCTGCTGCTGACCATGCCGGCGTCCATGAGCATCGAGCGGCGCAAGGTGCTCAAGGCCCTGGGCGCCGAACTGGTGCTGACCGAACCGGCCAAAGGCATGAAAGGCGCCATCGACAAGGCCGCTGACATCGTCGCCAGCGCCCCGGCCACTTACTTCATGCCGGCCCAGTTCGAAAACCCGGCCAACCCTGCCATCCACGAGAAAACCACCGGCCCGGAAATCTGGAACGACACCGACGGCGCGGTAGATGTGCTGGTGGCGGGCGTGGGCACCGGTGGCACCCTCACTGGGGTGTCGCGCTACATCAAACACACGGCGGGCAAGCCGATTCTGTCGGTGGCGGTCGAACCGATGGCGTCGCCAGTGATCACCCAGGCGCTGGCCGGTGAGGAGATCAAGCCGAGTCCGCACAAGATCCAGGGGATCGGCGCCGGTTTCGTGCCCAAAAACCTCGACCTGTCGATGGTCGACCGCGTTGAGCTGGTGACCGACGAGGAATCCAAGGCCATGGCCCGGCGCCTGATGCAGGAGGAGGGCATCCTGTGCGGTATCTCCTGCGGCGCGGCGATGGCCGTGGCCGTGCGTCTGGCCGAGAAACCGGAGATGCAGGGCAAGACCATCGTGGTGATCCTGCCGGACTCCGGTGAGCGTTACCTGTCGAGCATGTTGTTCAGTGATTTGTTTACCGACCAGGAAAACCAGGCTTGATGTTCACCTGTCCCAATTATCACCGGGTTTGATTTGTGTCAGCCGGTCAGCCGGGGCCTTCTGCATACTGGCCCAACTGTTTATCATGGCCGGCTGCTACGTCTGCTGTTGGCCAGGCGCTTATTTTCAGGAGTTGCTGCATGACCTTTTCTTTGGCCGCCAAGCTGTCGGTGTTGCTGCTGTTTATCGGCAGTACGCTGTATGTGCACCTGCGCGGCAAGGCCCGTTTGCCGATGTTGCGCCAGTTCGTCAACCATTCGGCGCTGTTCGCCCCCTATAACGCTTTGATGTACCTGTTCTCCGCGGTGCCGTCCAAACCTTACCTGGACCGCAGCAAGTTCCCGGAGCTGGACGTGCTCAAGGACAACTGGGAAGTCATCCGCGAAGAGGCCATGCACCTGTTCGACGAGGGGTATATCCGCGCCGCCGAAAAGAACAACGACGCCGGTTTCGGTTCGTTCTTCAAGAAGGGCTGGAAGCGTTTCTACCTCAAGTGGTACGACAAACCGCTGCCGTCGGCCGAGGCCCTGTGCCCGAAGACTGTGGCGCTGGTAAGCAGCATTCCCAACGTCAAGGGCGCGATGTTCGCGCTGTTGCCGGGCGGCAGCCACCTCAACCCGCACCGCGACCCGTTTGCCGGGTCCCTGCGTTATCACCTGGGACTGTCCACGCCCAACTCCGACGACTGCCGCATCTTCGTCGACGGCCAGGTCTACGCCTGGCGCGATGGGGAAGACGTGATGTTTGACGAAACCTACGTGCACTGGGTCAAGAACGAAACCGAGCAGACCCGGGTCATTCTGTTCTGCGACATTGAACGCCCACTGAGCAACCGCCTGATGACCCGTCTCAATCGCTGGGTCAGCAAGCAACTTGGGCGTGCCACTGCGCCGCAGAACCTGGATGACGAGCGGGTGGGCGGGATTAACCAGGCTTACGCGTGGAGCAAGACGTTCAGCGACAGGTTCAGCGGTCGGGTCAAACAGTTCAAGCGCAAGCATCCCCAGGCGTACCGCATTGCGCGGCCGGTGTTGGCGGTGGTGGTTCTGGTACTGCTCTGGAAGTGGTTGTTCGGCTGATTGGGATTACGGTCAAACCTGTGGGAGGGAGCAAGCCCCCTCCCACCTTCGATCTCCAGTGTTGCTTAAGAGGCGATCAACTGGCGCAGCACGTAGTGCAGAATCCCGCCCGCCTTGAAGTATTCCACTTCATTGAGCGTATCGATCCGGCACAGCACTTCCACTTTCTCGCTGCTGCCATCCTCCCGCGTAATCACCAGCGTCAGGGTCATGCGCGGCATGATCTCCACGTGGGTGAGGCCGAGGATATCGATTGTCTCCTTGCCGGTGAGCTTGAGCGACTTGCGGTTCTGATCTAGCTTGAACTGCAACGGCAACACACCCATGCCCACCAGGTTGGAGCGGTGAATCCGCTCGAAACTTTCGGCGATCACTGCCTTGACGCCCAACAGGTTGGTGCCCTTGGCCGCCCAGTCGCGGCTGGAGCCGGTGCCGTATTCCTGGCCCGCAATCACCACCAGCGGCGTGCCCGCAGCCTGGTATTTCATCGCCGCGTCATAGATCGCCATGCGTTCGCCGGTGGGGATGTACAGCGTATTGCCGCCTTCCTCGCCGCCGAGCATTTCATTGCGGATGCGGATATTGGCGAAGGTGCCGCGCATCATCACTTCATGGTTGCCCCGGCGTGAACCGTAGGAGTTGAAGTCGCGCGGTTCCACGCCTTGTTCTTGCAGGTAACGCCCGGCAGGGCTGTCGATCTTGATATTGCCGGCGGGGGAGATATGGTCGGTGGTCACCGAGTCGCCCAGCAGCGCCAGCACGTTGGCGCCTGTGACGTCCTTGATCACTGGCAACGGGCCGGCAATGTCGTCGAAGAATGGCGGGTGCTGAATATAGGTGGAGTTCTGCTGCCACACATAGGTGGCGGCCTGGGGCACTTCAATCGCCTGCCATTGCTCGTCACCCGCGAACACCTCGGCGTATTCCTTGTGGAACATGCCCGTGGTGACTTGCGCAACGGCGTCGGCAATTTCTTTGCTGCTTGGCCAGATGTCTTTCAGGTACACCGGCTCGCCGTCTTTATCGTTACCCAGCGGCTCGCTGCTGATATCGATACGCACGGTGCCGGCCAGCGCATACGCCACCACCAGGGGCGGCGAGGCCAGCCAGTTGGTTTTGACCAGCGGGTGCACGCGACCTTCGAAGTTGCGGTTGCCCGACAGCACCGAGGCTACGGCGAGGTCGGCGCTCTGGATGGCTTTTTCGATCGGCTCGGGCAGCGGCCCGGAGTTGCCGATGCAGGTGGTGCAGCCGTAGCCCACCAGGTCGAAACCGAGTGTGTCCAGGTACTGGGTGAGGCCTGCGGCGTGGTAATAGTCGGTGACCACCTTGGAGCCCGGCGCCAGGGAGGTCTTGACCCACGGCTTGCGGGTCAGGCCCTTCTCCACGGCCTTTTTCGCCACCAGTCCGGCGGCCATCATCACGCTTGGGTTGGACGTGTTGGTGCAGGACGTGATGGCGGCAATCACCACCGCGCCGTTTTTCAGGCGATAGGTATTGCCTTCGTATTCGTAGTCGGCTTCGCCCACCAGGTCTGCGTTGCCCACGGCCACACCACCGCCGCCTTCGCTTTCCAGGCGGCCTTCTTCCTTGTTGGTCGGCTTGAATTGCAGGTCGAGAAAATCACTGAACGCCTGGCCCACATTCGGCAGCGCCACGCGGTCCTGCGGGCGTTTCGGCCCGGCCAGGCTGGCTTCGACGCTGCCCATGTCCAGCGCCAGGCTGTCGGTGAACACAGGCGCTTGCCCCGCGTTGCGCCACAGGCCCTGCGCTTTGGTATAGGCCTCCACCAGTTTCACGGTTTCGGTGGGGCGACCGGACAGGCGCAGGTAGTCCAGCGTCACCTCGTCCACCGGGAAAAACCCGCAGGTGGCGCCGTATTCCGGGGCCATGTTGGCGATAGTGGCGCGGTCGGCCAGCGGCAAGTCGGCCAGGCCGTCGCCGTAAAACTCGACGAACTTGCCCACCACGCCTTTTTTTCGCAGCATCTGGGTGACGGTCAGCACCAGGTCGGTGGCGGTGATGCCTTCTTTCAATTTGCCGGTGAGCTTGAAGCCGATCACTTCCGGGATCAGCATCGACACCGGCTGGCCGAGCATCGCTGCTTCCGCTTCGATACCGCCCACGCCCCAGCCGAGTACGCCCAGGCCGTTGATCATGGTGGTGTGGGAGTCGGTGCCCACCAGGGTGTCGGGGAACGCATAGGTGCGGCCGTCTTCGTCCTTGGTCCACACGGTGCGGCCCAGGTATTCGAGGTTGACCTGGTGGCAGATGCCGGTGCCCGGCGGCACCACGCTGAAGTTGTCGAAGGCGCTCTGGCCCCAACGCAGGAAGGCATAGCGCTCGCCGTTGCGTTGCATCTCGATATCGACGTTCTGCTCGAAGGCGTCGGCGTTGCCGAATTTGTCGACCATTACCGAGTGGTCGATCACCAGGTCCACGGGGGACAGCGGGTTGATGCGCTGCGGGTCGCCACCGGCCTTGGCCACGGCGGCGCGCATGGCGGCGAGGTCGACCACAGCGGGCACGCCGGTAAAGTCCTGCATCAGCACGCGGGCGGGGCGGTACTGGATCTCGCGATCGGACTGCCGTTCTTTGAGCCAGGCGGCGATGGCTTTGAGGTCGGTGCCGGTGACGGTCTTGTCGTCTTCCCAGCGCAGCAGGTTTTCCAGCAGCACTTTGAGCGACATCGGCAGCTTGTCCAAGTCGCCCAGGCTCTTGGCGGCTTCGGGCAGGCTGAAATAGTGGTAGGTCTTGTTGTCGATTTCCAAGGTCTTGAGGGTTCTCAGGCTATCAAGGGATGACATGACACAACTCCTTTTGGTCCGCACGGCTACGGACCTGGCGGGACAAACAGAGCCTTAAACTTAGCGCTGTTTTGATTGGCAGGCTAATAACTGGACTGCCGGGGTAAGTCCAAGGTTCCGAACTCGGCTATCATGCGCGCGTTTTCATGACAGGCCTTGCACGACAGCAAGCCGGTGCCAGGAGATTCAATGAACACCCTTTTTATGCACTGCCGTCCGGGTTTCGAGGGCGAAGTCTGCTCCGAGATCGCCGAGCACGCCGCGCGCCTGAACGTTTCCGGTTACGCCAAGGCCAAGACCGGCAGCGCCTGCGCCGAATTCGTCTGCACCGAGGAAGACGGCGCCCAGCGCCTGATGCAGGGTCAGCGTTTCGCCCAATTGATCTTCCCCCGGCAGTGGGCGCGCGGGGTGTTCATCGACCTGCCGGAAACCGACCGCATCAGCGTGATCCTTGCGCACCTGCGTGAATTCCCGCTGTGCGGCAGCCTGTGGCTAGAGATGGTTGACACCAACGACGGCAAGGAGCTGTCGAACTTCTGCAAGAAATTCGAAGTGCACCTGCGCAAGGCCCTGCTCAATGCCGGCAAGCTGGTGGACGACCCGAGCAAGCCGCGTCTGCTGCTGACCTTCAAGAGTGGCCGCGAAGTGTTCATGGGCCTGGCCGAGTCGAACAACTCGGCAATGTGGCCGATGGGCATCCCCCGCCTGAAATTCCCGCGTGACGCGCCCAGCCGTTCGACTCTGAAACTGGAGGAGGCCTGGCACCACTTCATCCCTCGCGACCAGTGGGACGAGCGCCTGCACGGCGACATGACCGGCGTCGACCTCGGCGCCGCGCCCGGCGGCTGGACCTGGCAACTGGTCAACCGGGGCATGCTGGTGACCGCCATCGACAACGGCCCCATGGCCGAAAGCCTGATGGACACCGGCCTGGTGCAACACTTGATGGCCGACGGTTTCACCTTCGTGCCAAAACAGCCGGTGGACTGGATGGTGTGTGACATCGTCGAGAAACCGGCACGCAATGCCGCGCTGCTGGAAACCTGGATCGGCGAGGGGCATTGTCGCGAAGCCGTCGTGAACCTGAAATTGCCGATGAAGCAGCGCTACGCCGAAGTGAAGCGCCTGCTGGAACGGATCGAAGAAGGCTTCAAGGCGCGCGGTATTCGGGTGGAGATTGGCTGCAAACAGCTGTACCACGACCGTGAAGAGGTAACGTGCCACCTGCGTCGGCTGGAGTCTGCAAAGAAACCCAAGAGACACTGACCGCCCCTGTGGGAGCGGGCTTGCCTGCGATAGCGGTATAACTGTCGAAATTATGTTGAATGTGCCCCCGTCATCGCGGGCAAGCCCGGCCCCACACTGGAGCGGGTGTGTTTCAGGAGTGATGTATGAGTGAATTACCCATTGACGGCACCCTCGACGCCACCGGCCTTAACTGCCCGGAGCCGGTGATGATGCTGCATCAGCACATCCGGGACCTGGCGCCTGGCGGCCTGCTCAAGGTGATCGCGACCGACCCTTCCACCCGTCGCGATATTCCCAAGTTCTGTGTGTTTCTGGACCACGAACTGGTTGAACAGAAAGAAGAGGCCGGCACCTACCTGTACTGGATTCGCAAGAAAGCCGATTAAACCCGCGCCTTACCTGCGTGAATACGCCGGCGTGCACTGCGCGCCAGGCGCACCAGCAACATGCCTGCCGCGCAACTCAAGCCGACGATCAGCCCCTGCCACAAGCCGCTCGGGCCGCTGGCTGCGCCCAGCCAGTCGGTCAGCCCGAGGGCATAGCCCACCGGCAGGCCCACGCCCCAATAGGCGACCAAGGTCAGTACCATGGTCACCCGGGTGTCCTGATAACCGCGCAGCGCGCCGGCGGCGGTGACCTGGATCGAGTCCGAAAACTGGAACAGCGCGGAAAACACGATCAGCGTGGAGGCGAGGTGGATCACCACCGGGTCCGGCGTGTAGATCGCCGCTATCTGCTCGCGAAACAGCAGCATCAGGCTGCAGGACAGACAGGCATAGGCCAGCGCGGTGCCCATGCCGACCCCGGCGGCAAAGCGCGCCTCACGGGGTTCGCCACGACCCAGGGCCTGGCCGACGCGCACGGTCACGGCCATGCTCAGGGAATAGGGAATCATGAACACCAGCGAGCTGACATTCAGCGCGATCTGATGGCCTGACACCACCGTGGCGCCGAGACTGCCGAGCAACAGGGCGATCACCGCAAAAATGCTCGACTCGGCAAAAATCGCCACGCCAATCGGCAGGCCAACGCCCAGCACGCGCTTGATCACTGCCCATTGCGGCCAGTCGAAACGCTTGAACAGTTCACTGCTCTGGTAGGCCGGGCCCCAGCGGGTCCATACGGCCAGCCCGAGCATCATCACCCACATCGCAATCGCCGTGGCCCAGCCGCAGCCCACGCCGCCCATGGCCGGCACGCCGAAGTGGCCGTAAATGAAGATGTAGTTCAGCGGAATGTTCAGCGCCAGGCCGCACAGGCCCATGACCATGCTCGGCCGGGTGCGGCCCAGGCCATCGCTGAAACAGCGCAGCACGTAATACAGCGCCACCGCCGGCATGCCGGCGGCGATCCCCTGCAGATAGCCCATGGACGGCGCGATCAGGTCGGGCTCGACCTTCATCGCCCACAGCACCGGCTCGGCGCACAGCAGCAACAGCGCACCGCACAGACCGACCACCACCGCCAGCCACAATGCCTGACGCACCAGCGGCCCGATCTCGCTGAACTGGCCCGCGCCGTAGCGCTGGGCGACTTTGGGCGTGGTGGCCAGCAGGGTCCCGGTCATCAGCAGGTACACCGGGATCCAGATCGAGTTACCCAGGCCCACCGCCGCCAGGTCCTGAGGACTGACCCGCCCGGCCATCACCGCATCGACGAAGCTCATCGCGGTGGTGGCCAGTTGACCGATCATGATCGGCAGGGCAAGTGTCAGCAGGCTGCGCACTTCCCGGCGGATGCGGGCAGGGCGGGTGAGGGGAGCGGTGGCAGTGTTCACGTACAGATGTCCAATCAAAGCAAGGCACAAGGACCGCGAATTCTACGCGTTGACGCCATGGTCAGGAAAAAACCTGTGTTGGCGATTTGTAAACAGTTCCCAGACACCGTGTCCCACAGGGTTCTTCCGTGTTAGTCGGATCGCAAGGCTGTACACTGCCGGTCCGCCAAAGGAGCCCCCGCCATGCTGATTGTTGCCGACGAGAATATTCCGCTGCTCGATGAATTTTTCCAGGGCTTCGGTGAAATCCGCCGCGTGCCCGGTCGCGCCATCGACCGCGCCACCGTCGAACAGGCCGACGTGCTGCTGGTGCGCTCGGTGACTAACGTCAATCGGGCTTTGCTTGAGGGCAGCAGCGTCAAGTTCGTCGGCACTTGCACCATCGGCACCGATCACCTGGACCTCGACTACCTCCAGCAGGCCGGCATTCACTGGTCCAGCGCCCCCGGCTGCAACGCACGCGGGGTGGTGGACTATGTGCTCGGCAGCCTGCACACCCTGGCTGAAATCGAAGGCGCCGACCTCGCCCAGCGCACCTATGGCATCGTCGGTGCCGGTGAAGTGGGTGGCCGGTTGCTCAAGGTGCTCAAGGGCCTGGGTTGGAAGGTGCTGGTGTGCGACCCGCCACGGCAGATCGCCGAAGACGCAGACTATGTGAGCCTGGCGCAGATCATCGAGCAGTGCGACGTGATCAGCCTGCACACGCCGCTGATCAAGTCCGGCAATGGCGCCACCTGGCGCCTGTTCGATCGCGAGCGTCTGCAGCAGCTCAAGCCCGGCACCTGGCTGATCAATGCCAGCCGCGGCCCGGTGGTGCATAACGCCGCCCTGCGCGAAGTGCTGCTGGAGCGGGAAGACCTGCAGGCGGTGCTGGACGTGTGGGAGGGCGAGCCTGAAGTGGACGTCGACCTGGCCGACCTGTGTGTACTGGCCACGCCGCATATCGCCGGCTACAGCCTGGACGGCAAGCAGCGCGGCACGGCGCAGATCTATCAGGCGTTGTGCGCGCATCTGGGCCAGGCGCCCGGCATTGCCCTGAGTGACTTGCTGCCGCAGCCGTGGCTGGCCGAGATGCAGTTGAATGCATCCACCGACCCGGCCTGGGCACTGGCGACGCTGTGCCGCAGCGTGTACGACCCGCGCCGCGACGATGCGGATTTCCGCCGCAGCCTGGTGGGCACCGTGCAAGCGCAGCGCAAGGCGTTCGACCTGCTGCGCAAGCATTACCCCGAGCGTCGTGAAATCGATGGATTGAAGGTGCGGATCAATGGGGAGTCGCCGGCGTTGTCGGCCATCGTGTGCGCATTGGGCGCCGAGGTCGTTTAAACGCCCACAAAAAACCCGGCCATCCAGGCCGGGTTTACAAGAGCGCTGGCGCTCGCCTCACTGGGCGGGCTTGACCAATCGCTGCTCCAGTTCGCTGCAGGCTTGCTGGATCATCTCTTCGGTAATCTGTACTTCGCGGCCCTTGGCGTCGATATACGAGCAAGGCAACTGCTGCGGTTGGCGGATCACTTCAATCTTGGCATCGCTGCTGTTTTGCAAGGTCATGGCCTGTCTCCTCATCAGGTTGTGTCCCTATTCTAAGACCCCCGCGTGACCACGCTGTGACAACTCCCTGCAGGGCCACCGGTTCGAACGCCAAGTGCACCAGAAACCACCCAGGATTTCCAGTCGCGCGTTAGACCGATAGCCTCTAGGAGTCTGGGTCGGTGGGCATAATTAACCTGACTCATTGTTATTTGCCCAAGTTCCCCCAATGTTGAGTACAGGTTCCCCATCGGTAATGCCTGTATGTTCTCAGTCCGTCAACGTCGCGCAATTCGCCTGGCCAGCCGCTTTATCGCGCCCTATCGCTGGCAGGCGCTCGGTGCCTTGCTGGCGCTGATCGTCACGGCCGGCATCACCTTGTCCATGGGGCAGGGCATTCGGCTGCTGGTGGACCAGGGCTTCATGACTCAGTCCCCGCACTTGCTCAATCAGTCCATCGGCCTGTTCATGCTGCTGGTGCTGGGCCTGGCGGTGGGCACCTTTGCGCGGTTCTACCTGGTGTCGTGGATCGGCGAGCGGGTGGTGGCGGACATTCGCCGGCAGGTGTTCAACCACCTGATCTACCTGCACCCGGGCTTCTATGAGAACAACCGCAGCTCGGAAATCCAGTCGCGGCTGACCACCGATACCACCTTGCTACAGTCGGTGATCGGCTCGTCGCTCTCGCTGTTTTTGCGCAATGCGCTGATGGTCATCGGCGGCATCGTGCTGCTGTTTGTCACCAACCCCAAGCTCACCAGCATCGTGGTGGTGGCGCTGCCGCTGGTGCTGGCGCCGATCCTGATTTTCGGGCGACGGGTGCGCAGCCTCTCGCGCCAGAGCCAGGATCGCATTGCCGATGTGGGCAGCTACGTGTCCGAGACTCTTGGCCAGATCAAGACCGTGCAGGCCTACAACCACCAGTTGCAGGACGAGCAGCGCTTCGCCGTGACCGTGGAAGAGGCCTTCGCCACCGCACGCAAACGCATCGCCCAGCGTGCCTGGCTGATTACCTTGGTGATCATGCTGGTGCTCGGCGCCGTGGGCGTCATGCTGTGGGTGGGCGGCATGGACGTGATCAACGGGCGTATTTCCGGGGGCGAGCTGGCGGCGTTCGTGTTTTACAGCCTGATCGTCGGCAGCGCCGTCGGCACCCTGAGCGAAGTGCTCGGTGAGCTGCAGCGTGCCGCCGGCGCGGCCGAGCGCATCGGTGAGTTGCTACAGTCGAGCAACGAGATCCAGGCTCCGTTGGCGGGCACGGTGCGCTTGCCGCCGCGCGTCAGCGGGCGCATGGAGCTGCAGGACCTGCGCTTTGCCTACCCGTCGCGGCCGGACACTTACGCCATAGACGGCTTGAGCCTGACCATCAATCCCGGCGAAACCCTGGCGCTGGTCGGCCCGTCCGGCGCGGGCAAGTCGACGCTGTTCGACCTGCTGCTGCGTTTCTACGACCCGCAGCACGGTCGTATTTCGCTTGAAGGTCATGCGCTGACCGAACTCGACCCCCAGGACCTGCGCCGCCACTTCGCGCTTGTCTCACAGAACCCGGCGCTGTTTTTCGGCAGCGTCGAAGACAACATCCGCTACGGCAACCCGTCCGCCACCCGCGAACAGGTCGAAGCCGCAGCGCGTATCGCCCATGCCCACGACTTCATTCTGCAGATGCCCGGCGGCTATCAGACACCTCTGGGCGAAAGCGGCCTGGGCCTGTCCGGCGGCCAGCGCCAACGCCTGGCCATCGCCCGCGCGCTGCTGGTGGATGCACCGATCCTGCTGCTGGATGAAGCCACCAGCGCCCTCGACGCCCAGAGCGAGCACCTGATCCAGCAAGCCCTGCCACAACTGATGCACGGGCGCACCACCCTGGTGATCGCCCATCGGCTGGCGACAGTGAAGAATGCAGACCGGATTGCGGTGATGGACCAGGGCAAGCTGGTAGCTGTGGGCACGCATCAGCAGTTGATTGCGAGCAATGCGCTGTATGCACGGTTGGCGGCGTTGCAATTCAGTGCGGACAAGTAGCGCCACGCTTGTGGATACACTGAAAATCCAGTGTGAAAGCCCGGAGTTCCAGGCAGCCACAATAAGCCCGCACTCACATTTGGCTATTACTGATCGTCGAAATAGCGCTCATGCCAATCCACCAGCGGCTGTGGTGAATTGAGTTTCTGTCCGTAGATCACCGAATAAGACAGCACGTTCTGCACATACTGGCGGGTTTCGTCGAAGGGGATACTTTCCACCCACACGTCGAAGCTCAAGTGGTCGGCGCCGCGCAGCCACTGGCGTACGCGGCCGGGGCCGGCGTTGTAGGCGGCGGAGGCGAGTACGCGGTTGCCGTTGAACTGGCTGTGCACCTGGCTCAGGTAGGCGGCGCCGAGCTGGATGTTCTTGTCCGGGTCCAGCACCTGGGCCGGGGAGGCCAGGGGGATGCTGAATTTGCGCGCGGTCTCCTTGGCGGTGCCCGGCATCAGTTGCATCAGGCCGCTGGCGCCGACGCCTGAACGCGCATCGTCCATGAACGCGCTTTCCTGGCGGGTGATGGCGAACACCCAACTCGAATGCAACCCACGCACCTTGGCTTCGCGCACCAGGGTGTCGCGGTGAGCCATGGGGAAGCGGATGTCCAGGTCATCCCAGTACTGCGCCTGGCTGATGGTGCGGATCGCCGGGAAGTACCACTTCATGTCGTAGGCCAGCCTGGCCTGGGCGACCATTTCGTCGCGATTGAAGTGACGGCTGATGTGATACCACTCGCGGCGCCCGTCGACGATCTGGCCACGGGCATAGAACTCCATTGCACGGCGCACGCCCGGCGTGTTGCGCACCTTGTTCATCAGCGCCTGGCTCATGACCAGCGGTTTGTTGGTGAGCTGGTACGGCGACTTCGAGCGATCGGCGGCGAGAAAGCCGTAGAAATCCCGTTCCTTGGCGACGTTTTTGTACAGCACCATGGCTTGCGGATTTTTCGGTTCGGCCAGTTCCAGACTGCGAGCCTGCCAGTAGCGCCAGCGGTTGGTGGTGGCCAAATCCTGTGGCAGTTTGCGCGTGAGCTGGTAGGCATCTTCCCAGCGTGCCAGGCGCAGCAGCAGACGCAGGCGCCACTCCGACACCGTGTTGTCGCGCAGTTCGGGGTCGTACTGGGTCATCACGTCGAGCGCGCGCGGGTCGTAGCGGCGGGCCAGGGTCAGGCCGATTTCGCGGGCGATCGACACTTTTTCGTCACGGGAGAAGTGCATGCTGCTGGCGTAGCCGTCAAGCAGGGCCATGGCCTTGTCCGGGTCCTGGCGCGCCAGACGACGCAGGCCCAGGCCTACGGCATCGGACATGGCCTCGTTGGCCGGCAGGAAGCGTGACGGGTCGCTGAGCATGTCGGGCTTTTGCGCCACGTCCACCATCAGGCGGCCCTGGACACCAAGGGTGGGCAGGGTTTTCACCAGGCTGTTGGCCAGTGCGTAGTTGCGCGCTTCGGCGGCGAGCTTGGTGCGGTCCCAGATTTTCTGTTCGGTGAGCTGCCCGGCAGCCGCCCACTGGCCGAACGTGACATCACAGGCGGTGGGCTGGGATTTGCCGGTCATCCACAGCTTTTCGGCGGTCTTGTAACCTTCGGCCTTCAAGTTGTGGGTGAGCTGGTATTGGCCGTGCAGACAGTCCAGCTCAACGAAATTGAGCTTGGTGTCGTAGTACTTTTCAAACGTCTGCCAGTCGCCACGCTCGGCCAGCCAGCGCAACCAGCGCAGTTTCATCCAGTTGGCCTGGGGCAGGTCGCCGTTTTTGGCGAGGAACTGCTCGATTTCCTCGTTGCTCGCGCTCTTGAGGCGCGCGGTCAGTTCGTCATAGGCCAGGTAGGGCGTCAGCGGATAGTCGGCCAGCGCCTGGCTGTATTGCATGTACGGGCCGGTATCGCCCTTGGCCAGCGCACGTTTGGCTTCATCGTAGTATTGACGTTGGGTGGTGAGGTCCACGGCCTGGGCGGATTGGGCGGCGGTGGCGGAAAGAAGCAGACAGGATAAAAAGTTGAAAAGGCGACTGCGCATGAGACGTCCGTGCAGAGAAATCACGACTAGCACCGGCACCGCCGACACTGATTGCCCCTAGCTTAGCCTTTTGCCAGCGACCGGCGAAAGCTTTGCCGGGAGGTTCGTTCAAGTTCGACGGAAATGTCCTACAGAACGTGTCCGCATCGAAAAAGCCGGCCGCATCCCACCCTCAACTCAGGTAGAATGCGCGCCCGGTTTTTGGAGAAGTGTATGACCCTGCTCAAATTCAGCGATGTGTCCCTTGCTTTCGGCGCTATGCCGTTGTTGGACAAGGTGTCCTGGCAGATCGCCCGTGGTGAGCGGGTGTGCATCATCGGCCGCAATGGTACCGGCAAGTCCAGCATGATGAAGCTGGTAAAAGGCGATCAGAAGCCCGATGACGGCTCTGTCTGGCGCGCTCCGGGCCTCAAGATCGGCGAATTGCCGCAGGAATTGCCGGTGGCCGACGGACGGACAGTGTTCGACGTGGTCGCCGAAGGCCTCGATGGCGTGGGCGAGTTGCTCGCGCAATACCATCACCTGGCGCAGAACTGCGTCACCGAAGAAGACCTGGACAAGCTGATGCACGTGCAGCAGGCGCTGGAAGCCCGTGACGGCTGGCGCTTGCAGCAACTGGTCGACAGCACCCTCAGCCGCCTGCAACTGCCGGCCGACAAGACCCTCGCCGAATTGTCCGGCGGCTGGCGTCGTCGGGTGCTGCTGGCCCAGGCGCTGGTGTCCGAGCCGGACCTGCTGCTGCTCGACGAACCGACCAACCACCTGGACATCGGCGCTATCGCCTGGCTTGAAGAAGCCATCAAGGACTTCCAGGGCGCCGTGCTGTTCATCACGCACGACCGGGCGTTCCTGCAGAGTCTGGCCACGCGCATCCTCGAGCTGGACCGTGGTGGTCTGATCGACTGGAACGGCGACTACGCCAGCTTCCTGGTGCACAAAGAGGCTGCGCTGGCTGCTGAAGAAACCGCGAACGCGCTGTTCGACAAGAAACTGGCTCAGGAAGAAGTCTGGATCCGCCAGGGTATCAAGGCGCGCCGCACCCGTAACGAGGGCCGTGTACGCGCACTCAAAGCCTTGCGCGTTGAGCGCAGCGAGCGTCGCGAGCGCACCGGCAAGGCGAATATCCAGCTGGACACCGCCGACAAGTCGGGCAAGCAGGTCATGGTGCTGGAGAACGTCAGTTTCCATCACCCGGAGGGTCCGCTGCTGATCAAGGACTTCTCCATGGTACTGGCACGCGGCGACCGCATTGGTCTGCTGGGCGCCAACGGTACCGGCAAAACCACCCTGCTCAAGCTGATGCTCAATGGCCTGCAGCCGACCAGCGGCAAGGTGGAAGAGGGCACGCGTATCGACGTGGCCTACTTCGATCAGTTGCGCCACCAGTTGGACCTGGAAAAAACCGTGATCGACAACGTTGCCGAAGGCCGCGACTTTATCGACATCGACGGCCAGAGTCGCCACGTGCTGAGCTACCTCGGCGATTTCCTGTTCAGCCCCCAGCGTGCGCGCACGCCGGTCAAGGCCTTGTCCGGTGGTGAGCGTGCCCGCCTGTTGCTGGCCAAGCTGTTCAGCAAGCCGGCCAACCTGCTGGTGCTCGACGAACCGACCAACGACCTCGACGTGGAAACCCTCGAACTGCTGGAAGAAGTGCTGCTGACCTTCAACGGTACCGTGCTGATGGTCAGCCACGACCGGGCCTTCCTCGACAACGTGGTCACCAGCACCCTGGTTTTCGAAGGTGAAGGCAAGGTGCGTGAATACGTCGGTGGTTACCAGGACTGGCTGCGCCAGGGCGGTTCGCCGCGTTTGCTCGGCGTGACCGAGAGCAAGTCCGGCAAGGCCGACCTGACCTCCGCCGTGGTTGCGCCGGTGGCGGCTGCACCTGCGCCCGCCCAGGACGCAGCACCAGCGGCCAAGAAGAAACTCAGCTACAAGCTGCAGCGCGAGCTGGAAGCCTTGCCGGGGGAGATCGAGGCCAAGGAACAACAGATCGCCGCAGTCGAGGCAGACATGGCTGACGCGGGTTTCTACCTGCGCCCGGCAGCAGAGACCGCCAAGGTCATCGCCTCCCTGGAGACGTTGAACCAGGAGCTGGAAGTGCTGGTCGAGCGTTGGGCCGAGCTGGATGCCTGATTGATCGGCAGGCACTAAAAAACCCGGTGTTCATCTGATGAATACCGGGTTTTTCGTATATGGGAATACAGTGGATCTTCAGTGTTCCTAAGCGCTTTTTACCAATTTCACGG
The DNA here is from genome assembly GCF_000336465.1 of Pseudomonas poae RE*1-1-14. NCBI lineage: Bacteria > Pseudomonadati > Pseudomonadota > Gammaproteobacteria > Pseudomonadales > Pseudomonadaceae > Pseudomonas > Pseudomonas poae. The sequence goes on from NC_020209.1 coordinate 916,172, forward strand.
CCAATACGTCGCAAGGCGCACCGTGCAGCACATCATTGGCGGTAGAGCCCAGCAGCAACGCCAACCCATGACGACCATGACTGCCCACCACGATCAGGTCACAGTTGTGTTCCTTGGCCAGGTGGTGGATTTCCTGGCGCGGCTGGCCGTAGGTGAGGTGGGAGTTTTCCTTGGTTACCTCAGGGTACTTGAGGATCAATCGCTCAAGGCGCTCCTTGGCTTGGTCGAACTGTTGTTGTTGCAGCTGGGACAAGTCCATCGGCACGTCGCCACCAAAGGCCATGGCCATGGGCTCGACGATGTGCACCAGTGACAGTTTGGCATTGCTGGCGACGGCGAATGCGCGGGCGCGCTTGATGACTGGATCGCACTCTTCGGTCAGGTCGACGGCGACCAGGATATGTTCGTAGGACATGGGGCGTTCCTCCAGGGGACTGCGATAAGTTCAGTATGGCTGCTTTCAGGCGGATGCGGTTGCGTCAGGTCAAATCCGCTCATCTGGAAATTCGGGGGTACTTCATATGACGGTCTGGATAGTGGTGTCAATCCTTCTGGTGGTTCTTAGCCCCCTGGCATGGCTGCGCCCGTCGCGTCAGCAGAGCGGGCGCATGGCCCTGCGCATGGAGGCGCGACGCATCGGCCTGGCCATGCAACTGGCGCCGCAGGCGTGGCCGCACTGGCTCAAGCACGAGCCGCCAAGCCCTTGCGCACAATATTGCCGGCCACGACGCGCCGGTGCGCAGGCAGCATGGAGCTACTGGCAGCTCGAACCCGGCGTGTGGGTCAACCAATGGCGCGAGGTGTGCGGGGATGAGGCCTTGCTGGCGCACTTTGCAAAGCTGCCGGCCAATGTCTACAAGGTCGAGGCCGACAAGCAGATGATCGCCGTTTACTGGGGCGAGAAGGGCGAGGCGAGCGTACTCAAGGACATTGACGCGCTGCTCAAGGCGCTGGCCTGAAACCCGCGCAATAAAAAGCCCGACAGTCATCATCGGGCTGGAGTTGGCCAGGCAGGCCGGTAATTTCGTTTGTCGCGTCGGATATTCATCCTGACGCAGTAAGGTACTCGCTAGCCTAGCGGGCTATCTGATTCTGTACAGCCCTTTCCCGTGATCTCTGTCTTATTGATTCAGTGAATAATTGAATATTCCCTCTGAGCAGGGCTAGGGTTGTGGTTCTGAAATGACTGGAAAGTCGCGTTTTTCCTAGCCTTTGGAGCGATTGACAATTGCCCGGAATTGGATGAAGGTGGCGTACCCAAATCAAACGGGCGTATGAATTGAGTGTTTGTCTGTCAGATGCTTCATACATAACCCCGACTATCGCATTGGCGGGTGTGCCTGGCGGATGGGCGTGAACATTGAGCAAAGCCTCAATGTCCAACCCTAGGCCAGCGTCCAGTGTGTACTGTTCAGCTTCCATATCGTGGAGATCAGTTGATGATTTACGAAGGTAAAGCCATCACGGTTAAGGCTCTTGAAAGTGGCATCGTCGAATTGAAATTCGACCTCAAGGGTGAGTCCGTCAACAAGTTCAACCGTCTAACCCTGAATGAACTGCGTCAGGCCGTAGACACCCTCAAAGCGGATGCTTCGGTCAAGGGCGTGATCGTCTCCAGCGGCAAGGACGTGTTTATCGTCGGCGCTGACATCACCGAATTCGTCGACAACTTCAAGCTGCCCGATGCGGAGCTTGTGGCCGGCAACCTCGAAGCCAACAAGATTTTCAGCGATTTCGAAGACCTCAACGTACCCACCGTTGCCGCGATTAATGGCATTGCGCTGGGCGGCGGCCTGGAAATGTGCCTGGCGGCAGATTTTCGCGTGATGTCGGCCACCGCCAAAGTCGGCCTGCCCGAAGTCAAGCTGGGCATCTACCCAGGCTTCGGTGGCACCGTGCGCCTGCCGCGCCTGATCGGTGCCGACAACGCCATCGAGTGGATCGCCGCCGGCAAGGAAAACAATGCTGAAGACGCCCTGAAAGTCGGTGCCGTCGATGCCGTGGTTGCCCCGGACAAGCTGGCTGAAGCTGCACTGAGCCTGATCAAGGGCGCCATCAGCGGCGAATTTGACTATAAGGCCAAGCGTCAGCCGAAGCTGGAAAAACTCAAGCTCAACGCCATCGAGCAAATGATGTCGTTCGAAACCGCCAAAGGTTTCGTGGCAGGTCAGGCCGGCCCGAACTACCCGGCACCGGTTGAAGCGATCAAGACCATCCAGAAAGCCGCGAACTTCGGTCGCGACAAAGCTCTGGAAGTGGAAGCGGCCGGTTTCGTCAAACTGGCGAAAACCTCCGCTGCCCAGAGCCTGATCGGCCTGTTCCTGAACGATCAGGAACTGAAGAAAAAGGCCAAGGCCTACGACGAGATCGCCAAGGACGTGAAACAGGCTGCTGTGCTCGGCGCCGGGATCATGGGCGGCGGTATCGCCTATCAGTCGGCGTCCAAGGGCACGCCGATCCTGATGAAAGACATCAACGAACACGGTATCGAGCAAGGCCTGGCGGAAGCCGCCAAGCTGCTGGTCGGCCGCGTGGACAAAGGTCGCATGACCGCCGCGAAAATGGCTGAAGTGCTTAACGGCATTCGTCCTACGCTGTCCTACGGTGACTTCGGTCACGTCGATCTGGTGGTCGAAGCCGTCGTTGAAAATCCGAAGGTCAAGCAGGCCGTACTGGCCGAAGTGGAAGCTCAGGTCAAGGACGACACGATCCTGGCCTCCAACACCTCGACCATTTCCATCTCGCTACTGGCTCAGGCCCTCAAGCGTCCGGAAAACTTCGTCGGCATGCACTTCTTCAACCCGGTGCACATGATGCCGCTGGTGGAAGTGATTCGTGGCGAAAAGTCCAGCGAACTGGCGGTTGCCACCACCGTGGCCTACGCCAAGAAAATGGGCAAGAATCCGATTGTGGTCAATGACTGCCCGGGCTTCCTGGTCAACCGCGTGCTGTTCCCGTACTTCGGTGGTTTCGCCAAGCTGGTCAGCGCTGGCGTGGACTTTGTGCGTATCGACAAGGTGATGGAAAAATTCGGCTGGCCCATGGGCCCTGCGTACCTGATGGACGTGGTCGGCATCGACACCGGCCACCACGGTCGCGACGTGATGGCTGAAGGCTTCCCGGACCGCATGAAAGACGACCGCCGTTCGGCGATCGACGCGCTCTACGAGGCCAAGCGCCTGGGCCAGAAGAACGGCAAGGGCTTCTACGCCTACGAGGCCGACAAGAAGGGCAAGCAGAAGAAAGTGGCCGACCCGTCGGTGCACGAAGTGCTGGCGCCGGTCATCTACGAGCAGCGTGAGGTGTCCGACGAGGACATCGTCAACTGGATGATGATCGCCCTGTGCCTGGAAACCGTGCGTTGCCTGGAAGACGGCATCGTCGAAACCGCCGCCGAAGCCGACATGGGCCTGGTGTACGGCATTGGTTTCCCTCCGTTCCGTGGCGGTGCGTTGCGTTACATCGACTCGATCGGTGTGGCCGAGTTCGTTGCCCTGGCTGACAAATACGCTGAGCTGGGCCCGCTGTACCACCCGACCGCGAAGCTGCGTGAGATGGCCAAAAATGGCCAGAGCTTCTTCGGTTAAGCGCCCCGGACACTAGAGCGAGACTATTTATGAGCTTGAATCCAAGAGACGTCGTGATTGTCGACTTCGGTCGCACCCCGATGGGCCGCTCCAAGGGCGGCATGCACCGCAACACCCGCGCCGAGGACATGTCGGCGCACCTGATCAGCAAATTGCTGGAACGCAACGTCAAGGTTGATCCGAACGAAGTCGAAGACGTGATCTGGGGCTGCGTCAACCAGACCCTGGAGCAGGGCTGGAACATCGCGCGCATGGCCTCGTTGATGACCCAGATCCCGCACACAGCAGCGGGCCAGACCGTGAGCCGCCTGTGCGGTTCGTCGATGAGCGCGCTGCACACCGCCGCGCAGGCGATCATGACCGGCAACGGTGATGTGTTCGTGGTCGGCGGCGTTGAGCACATGGGCCACGTGAGCATGATGCACGGCGTCGATCCCAACCCGCACATGTCGCTGTACGCGGCAAAAGCATCGGGCATGATGGGTCTCACCGCAGAAATGCTCGGCAAGATGCACGGCATCACTCGCGAAGCCCAGGATGCGTTCGGCCTGCGTTCCCACCAACTCGCCCACAAGGCGACCGTGGAAGGTAAGTTCAAGGATGAAATCATCCCGATGAACGGCTACGACGAGAACGGTTTCCTCAAACTGTTCGACTACGACGAAACCATCCGTCCGGATACCACCCTGGAAAGCCTGGCGGCCTTGAAGCCGGCGTTCAATCCCAAGGGCGGCACCGTGACGGCCGGTACCTCGTCGCAAATCACCGATGGTGCTTCGTGCATGATCGTGATGTCCGCGCAGCGTGCCCAGGACCTGGGTATTCAGCCGATGGCGGTGATTCGCTCGATGGCTGTAGCGGGCGTGGACCCTGCGATCATGGGCTATGGTCCGGTTCCGGCCACGCAAAAAGCCCTGAAGCGTGCAGGCCTGACCATCGCCGATATCGACTTCTTCGAGCTCAACGAAGCTTTCGCTGCACAGGCCCTGCCGGTGCTGAAAGATTTGAAAGTACTCGACAAGATGAACGAGAAGGTTAACCTGCACGGCGGCGCAATTGCCCTGGGTCACCCGTTTGGTTGCTCCGGTGCACGTATCTCCGGTACTTTGCTTAACGTGATGAAGCAGAATGGCGGCAACCTGGGCGTTGCAACCATGTGCATTGGTCTTGGCCAAGGCATCTCCACCGTCTTCGAACGCGTCTAAGCGTTGCTTGGCGGAACGCCGGGGCCCAGTGCCCCGGTTTTTGTTTTTTGGCGTTTTGTAATATTTTTTTTAACGAATTTTGTGAGGGGGCCGCAGCATGAAAGTCGAGCCAGGGCTCTACCAGCATTATAAAGGTCCGCAATACCGGGTTTTCAGCGTGGCGTGCCACTCCGAAACCGAAGAGCAAGTGGTGTTTTACCAAGCACTGTATGGCGATTACGGCTTTTGGGTGCGTCCCTTGAGCATGTTCCTGGAGTCCGTCGAGGTTGACGGCGAGCAGGTCCCGCGCTTTGCTTTGGTGCAGGCCGAACCCAGTCTTTTTTCAGGGCAATAACGGCAGGTCGCGCAGAATGCTGCGCTTGACCTCACCTTGTCGCCACTATATATAGCGTTGCCGCGTCAGGCGCCAACTGCCTTTCACTTCTCGAATTCAGGAATTTTCCGATCCATGGGCAAATCGCTGGTCATTGTGGAATCCCCGGCTAAGGCCAAGACCATCAACAAGTACTTGGGCAACGAGTACGTGGTGAAGTCGAGTATCGGCCATATCCGAGACCTGCCCACCAGCGGTTCGGCTAGCGCCAGCAAGGAGCCTGCCGCCAAGCGCGGCAAGGCCGCCGCGGGCGAAGGTCCGGTACTCACGCCAAAAGAGAAAGCGCGCAAGCAGCTGGTCTCGCGCATGGGTGTTGACCCGGATCATGGCTGGAAGGCCAAGTACGAAATCCTTCCGGGCAAGGAAAAGGTCATCGAAGAGCTGCGTCGGCTCGCCAAGGATGCTGACACCATCTATCTCGCGACGGACTTGGACCGCGAAGGGGAGGCCATTGCCTGGCACCTGCGCGAAGCCATCGGCGGTGACGACAGCCGCTACAAGCGAGTGGTGTTCAACGAAATCACCAAGAAAGCCATCCAGGAAGCGTTTTCCAGGCCGGGCGAGCTGGACATTGACCGCGTCAACGCCCAGCAGGCGCGTCGTTTCCTCGATCGTGTGGTGGGTTACATGGTTTCGCCGCTGCTGTGGGCGAAGATTGCCCGTGGTCTGTCCGCTGGGCGGGTGCAATCGGTAGCGGTCAAGCTGGTGGTGGAGCGTGAGCGCGAGATTCGTGCGTTCAACCCCGAAGAGTACTGGGAAGTTCACGCGGACCTCGGCACCGCCAAGGGCAACACTGTGCGCTTTGAAGTCGCCCGTGAAAAAGGCGAGGCGTTCAAGCCGCTGAACGAAGCCCAGGCCATGGCCGCGCTGGAGAAGCTCAAGGCTTCCAGCTACAGCATCGTCAAACGTGAAGACAAGCCGACCAGTAGCAAGCCGTCCGCGCCGTTCATCACTTCCACCCTGCAGCAGGCCGCGAGCAACCGCCTGGGCTTCGGTGTGAAGAAAACCATGATGATGGCCCAGCGTTTGTACGAAGCCGGCTACATCACCTACATGCGTACCGACTCCACCAACCTGTCCCAGGACGCGGTGGCAATGGCACGTACTTATATCGAGAGCGAATTCGGCAAGAACTACCTGCCGGAGAAACCGAACGTCTACAGCAGCAAGGAAGGCGCCCAGGAGGCTCACGAAGCGATTCGTCCTTCCGACGCCAACACTGAGCCAAGCAAGCTGAGCGGCATGGAACGCGACGCCGAGCGTCTGTACGAGCTGATCTGGCGTCAGTTCCTGGCGTGCCAGATGCTGCCGGCGCAGTACTTGTCCACCACCGTGAGCGTGGGTGCTGGCGACTTCGAGCTGCGTGCCAAGGGCCGTATCCTCAAGTTTGACGGCTACACCCGCGTGATGCCGCAAATCGCCAAGCCCGGCGATGACGATGTACTGCCGGACATGGCTCAGGGCGACACGCTGAAGCTGATCAAGCTCGACCCGTCCCAGCACTTCACCAAGCCACCGGCCCGTTATTCGGAAGCCAGCCTGGTCAAGGAGATGGAAAAACGTGGCATCGGCCGTCCTTCGACCTATGCGGCAATCATCTCCACCATCCAGGACCGTGGTTACGTGGCGCTGCACAACCGTCGTTTCTATTCGGAAAAGATGGGCGACATCGTCACCGAGCGTCTGTCCGAGAGCTTCTCCAACCTCATGGACTACGGCTTCACCGCCGGCATGGAAGAGAACCTCGATGACGTGGCCCAGGGCGAGCGCGACTGGAAGAACGTGCTGGACGAGTTCTACGGCGACTTCAAGAAGAAGCTCGAGGTGGCCGAAAGCCCAGACACCGGCATGCGCGCCAATCAGCCAGTGATGACCGATATTCCGTGCCTGACCTGCGGCCGGCCGATGCAGATTCGTACGGCGTCCACTGGCGTGTTCCTTGGCTGCTCGGGCTACAGCCTGCCGCCCAAAGAGCGCTGCAAGGCCACCGTCAACCTGGTGCCGGGCGATGAAATCGCCGCCGATGACGAGGGTGAATCCGAGTCGCTGGTACTGCGTGGCAAGCATCGCTGCCCGATTTGCAGCACCGCAATGGACGCTTACCTGCTGGATGAGAAGCACAAGTTGCACATCTGCGGTAACAACCCGGACTGCAACGGTTACGAGATCGAAGAGGGTACTTACCGCATCAAAGGCTATGAAGGGCCAAGCCTGGAATGCGACAAGTGCGGCAGTGAAATGCAGCTCAAGACCGGCCGTTTCGGCAAGTTCTTCGGTTGCACCAATCCAACCTGCAAGAACACCCGCAAGCTGCTCAAAAGCGGTGATGCCGCGCCACCGAAGATGGACCCGGTGAAGATGCCCGAGCTCAAGTGCGAGAAGGTCAACGACACCTATATTCTGCGCGACGGTGCGTCGGGGCTGTTCCTGGCTGCGAGCCAGTTCCCGAAAAACCGCGAGACCCGTGCACCGCTGGTGCTGGAAATCGTGCCGCACAAGGACGAAATCGATCCCAAGTACCACTTCCTGTGTGAAGCGCCGAAGAAGGACCCGGATGGTCGCCCAGCCGTGATCCGCTACAGCCGCAAAACCAAGGAACAGTACGTGCAGACCGAAGTGGACGGCAAGCCGACTGGCTGGAAAGCCTTCTACGACGGCGGCAAGTGGAAGGTGGAAGACAAGCGCCAGGGCGCTTGATTCGCTAGTCTGTTAAGGTTGAAAGCCGTCTGTTTAGACGGCTTTTGCTTTTTATAGGAGCGCGTTTGCTCCCGCACTGTCAGCGTCAGGCCTATTCGTTGTGGAGATTGCCGTCATGGCCAACGAACTCTATACCCGTACCAACCAGAAAATTTACTTCGCGGGTTTGTCTCTGGAGGCCCTCGGCCGTGCCGAGCAAGGCAAGGAGATGAATGCTATCGCGCTGGTCCAGGCGGGGCGGGAAGCCGCCTTGTTTCATCTGTATGGTGCTTTGCTGGGGCTGTGCCATGAAATAGCCGGGTACTACCGCCTGCCACAGGCCGGTGCGCCCCGTGCTGAACTGATCATGACCCGAGAAGTGCTGGAGAGCATGGCTATTCCCGAGCTGGCCGAGCTGGTGGAAATGGCCCAGAGCCCGGACAGCTGGATAGCACGCTTGCTCAAGGCCCATGCCGATATGTTCCAGTCGCCGCGTGTGCCTCACGTGCCCAAGGGGGATGTGACACAGCCTTTGATTGTGGCGGTTTCGCTGGAAGACGATGAGCCCAAGCCGTTGAGCCGCGAGGAGTTGGAAAGCTGGCGCCAGGAGTTGAAGAAGCTGGCGTTGCGCTTTCGCGAAGGGTTGAACGAGTGCTGAAACGGCGTCACTGATGCTTACAGATCAACGCTGTGGGAGATTCCAGCGCCGTCGCGCAGCAAACTGGAGTCTCTGTGGCTAGGGTTTTTTTTGTGTCTAGCGGGCTTTTTGTGGCGAGCGGGCTTGCCCCGCGTTGGGGTGCGAAGCGCCCCCAATCCTGCAAAACGCGGTGTACCTGATACGGCTCAGCGCCTGGTTTTGGGGCTGCTGCGCAGCCCAGCGCGGGGCAAGCCCGCTCGCCACAGATGTGTAGTTGCCTGAAATAGCTCATGCTTTTGCACTAAAGCGCCATTCATCAAGCCGTAAAGAAACCTCTTCAGATCCACAGCGATGTCGAGTGGATGACTGATATAATCGCGGCCTTTCGTGGAGAACAAACTTTTATGCCGACGTCCTTTCTGGAAATTGTTGAACTGCCTGACGGCCGCATCGAGTTGCGCCGGGCTGAGGACGAGGGTTCTCTGGTTATTCTGGACTTTTCCGAGGACGCCAAGGCGTTCCTGCAAGGTCAGCACGTGGAAGTGGCGAAAGCCATGTTGAGCGTAGGTGTGCAGATGGCCGGTCGCCTGGCTGAAGGCGAGCCGGAGAAAGACGATGGCCCGAAGGTGCTTCACTGAATCATTGCCAAGGTTAAGGGATTTTTTGTGACAATCCCGCTTGCCACAGAGCCCTGTTTATCCCAGTCGAATATTCAAACTCTGCGCATCTCCCGTGCGAGCAGCACTGATCAGTTGCTGCTTGGCCGTCGCGTTCAAAGGATTCAACCAGCTCACCACCGTATGGCTACGGCCCAGGCGTAACGCTTCGCAGGTTAACTGCTGTGCGCTTTGCAGGCCGCGTGGCTGCAGTAACAGGATACGCTCGCGGTTAAGGCCGGCGTCCCGCAGCCAAGCCTGGGTAAGGCTGGCGGGCGGGGCGATCAACGTCAACCAGCGCGCGTCCTGCTCGTCGCTTAATTCCCGAAGAATAGGCGCCAGCAGGTTCAGGCAGTTCCCGGCAGCACCACGCAACGACAATTCACTGAACGCCTCGGCTTCGGACTCCCACGGGGCCTCGACCGTTTCCTTGAGCAGCGGCGCAAGTGGTTGAGCCATGAAGGCCTCAAAGAGCGACAGTTGTGCCTGTTGTGGTGTGTGCATGAACTGCATGATGCCTCCTAACGGCGTATGACGCCGACACTCAAGCCTTCGATCACCAGGTCCTGGTCTTTCAGGTTCACTTCAATCGGGGCGAACTCAGGGTTCTCGGCCAGCAGCCAGACTTTGCTGCCTTCACGCTTGAAGCGCTTGACCGTCACCTCATCGCCGATACGGGCAACGACGATCTGACCGTTACGCGCTTCGCGGGTGGTGTGAACGGCCAGCAGGTCGCCGTCGAAGATGCCCACGTCCTTCATGCTCATGCCATGTACCCGCAGCAGGTAGTCGGCGCGAGGGTGAAAGAACGTCGGATTGATGTTGCAGGATTCTTCGACGTGCTGTTGCGCAAGGATCGGCGCACCGGCAGCGACTCGGCCAATGATTGGCAGGGTCGACTCGTCCGCCTTGGCTTCAAAGCCGGGGATGCGAATACCCCGTGAAGCGCCTGGGGTCATCTCGATGGCGCCTTTGCGGGCGAGGGCCTTGAGGTGTTCTTCAGCGGCATTGGGGGATTTGAATCCCAGCTCCAGCGCAATTTCCGCTCGGGTCGGCGGGTAGCCGTTGTCATCGAGGCAGCGCTTGATAAAAGCCAGAATCTCAGCTTGGCGTGGCGTCAGTTTTAGCATGTTGATCGCTCTGTCTTTTTATACAGTGACTGGGATTATATACAGTGAACTGCGCTTGGCAATCATCCTTTTCCACGCCTCCGCTGGACGGTCATTCCGCAGGCTTCCCATAAGCGAGAGACAGCGCTGCCTACGCCCCGTCAGAGATGTGATTAAATACCGATGAGAAAGGTGACTGCCCGGCCGGAAAACGAACTCTCAGGCTTGACAAGACACACCTTGAAACGTATGTTTCAAACAAGTGTTTGTCAGGCGGAGTAGCCATGGCCCAGTCGGAAACCGTTGAACGCATTCTCGATGCCGCCGAGCAATTGTTCGCGGAGAAAGGATTCGCCGAAACTTCATTGCGCCTGATCACCAGTAAGGCCGGGGTCAACCTGGCTGCGGTGAACTACCATTTCGGCTCGAAAAAAGCCTTGATCCAGGCGGTTTTTTCGCGCTTTCTGGGTCCGTTCTGCGCCAGCCTCGACCGCGAGCTGGAGCGCCGCCAGGCCAAGGCCGACCATAAGCCGAGCCTGGAAGACCTGCTGGAGATGCTCGTCGAGCAGGCCTTGGTGGTTCAGCCGCGCAGCGGAAACGATCTGTCGATCTTCATGCGTTTGCTGGGCTTGGCGTTCAGCCAGAGCCAGGGCCACCTGCGTCGTTATCTGGAAGATATGTACGGCAAGGTGTTCCGTCGCTACATGTTGCTGGTCAACGAAGCCGCTCCGCGCATTCCGCCCATCGAACTGTTCTGGCGCGTGCATTTCATGCTGGGCGCGGCCGCGTTCAGCATGTCCGGCATCAAGGCGCTTCGCGCAATTGCCGAGACCGATTTCGGCGTCAACACCTCCATCGAGCAAGTGATGCGCCTGATGGTGCCGTTCCTGGCCGCCGGCATGCGCGCCGAGACCGGCGTCACCGACCCTGCCATGGCTGATGCCCAGTTGCGCCCACGCAGCAAAACGGTGCCAGTGCCCGCCAAGGTTTGACCGCTGTGGGTGTGCGTGGCCGCTTGCATCCGCTAAAGTAGCCGCCATGCCGATTTCAGCTATTTATTCACGACCTGTTGTGCTCACTGTCACGGGTGAGGGCGACGGGTTGTGTGCGTTATTAAAGGAAGGTTTATGACTGCTGCCCTGCAGGGTTCTTTGATGGTCGACGTTGCCGGCACATGGCTGACGGCCGAGGATCGCCACGTGTTGCGCCAGCCTGAGGTGGGCGGTCTGATCATTTTTGCGCGCAATATCGAGCACCCACGTCAGGTGCGCGAGCTGAGCGCGGCGATACGCGCGGTGCGCCCGGACCTGCTTTTGGCGGTTGATCAGGAAGGCGGCCGCGTACAGCGCCTGCGCCAGGGGTTTGTGCGCCTGCCGGCCATGCGTGCGCTGGCGGACAACCCCAACGCTGAATACCTGGCCGAGCAGTGCGGCTGGATCATGGCCACCGAAGTGCTGGCGGTTGGCCTGGACCTGAGCTTCGCCCCGGTGCTGGACCTGGATTACCAGCGCAGCGCCGTGGTGGGCACCCGTGCGTTCGAAGGCGACCCCGAACGCGCCGCCGTACTCGCGGGGGCCTTTATTCGCGGCATGAACAGTGCAGGCATGGCCGCCACCGGCAAACACTTCCCCGGCCACGGTTGGGCCGAGGCGGACTCCCACGTCGCCATTCCCAATGACGAACGCAGCCTGGAGCAGATTCGCGCCAACGACCTGGTGCCTTTCGCGCGCCTGAGTCGGCAATTGGCGGCGGTGATGCCGGCGCACGTTATCTACCCACAGGTTGACGCCCAGCCGGCCGGCTTCTCGCGTCGTTGGTTGCAGGACATCCTGCGCGGCGAGTTGCAATTTGACGGCGTGATTTTCAGCGATGACTTGTCCATGGCCGGCGCCCATGTGGTCGGCGACGCCGCCAGTCGTATCGAAGCAGCGCTGAGCGCTGGCTGCGACATGGGGCTGGTGTGCAACGATCGCGCGGCTGCCGAGCTTGCACTCACCGCCGCGCAACGGATGAAGGTCACACCCTCTGCGCGCATCGCACGGATGCGCGGCCAGGCGATTGCCTCGACGGATTACAAGCAGGATCCGCGTTGGATGCTGGCGATGGGCGCGCTGCGGGACGCGCAGTTGATCGAGTGACAAAAGTGTTTGGCCATGGCTTCAGCTGTAGGAAGCATCTCGCTTAATGGTAAGCATCAAGGCGCTGTTTGCGCCCCTGCCAGGTTGAGCACCGAATACCTCTGGGGCAAGCCCGCTTGTTGTGGCGAGCGGGCTTGCCCCGCGTTGGGGTGCGAAGCGCCCCCACTCCAGCAAAACGCGGTGTACCTGATACGGCTCAGCGCCTGGTATTGGGGCTGCTGCGCAGCCCAACGCAGGACAAGCCTGCTCGCCACAGGGCATCTGCGCTTAACTGAACGGCATTATTAGGGCTTGCCCGCTCGACACAGAACCGCTCTATCCGGTCAACGCTTTTCCTGCTTATTGGGCAACGGCGCAAACAACGCCTCAATATCCTCATTGCCCAACTGCCAGTCTCCAGTGGTGCGACCGTCCAGCACGCCCGCCGCCAGATCCGATTTTTCCTTCTGCAGGTGCTGGATTTTCTCCTCCACCGTGCCCCGCGCAATCATCTTGTAGACGAAGACCGGCTTCTCTTGCCCGATGCGGTACGCGCGGTCGGTGGCCTGGTTTTCAGTGGCCGGGTTCCACCATGGGTCGTAATGGATCACCGTGTCGGCCTCGGTCAGGTTCAAACCCACGCCGCCGGCCTTGAGGCTGATCAAAAATATCTTCAGCTTGCCGCTCTGGAAGTCCTTGACCGGCGTACGCCGGTCCCGCGTCTGGCCGGTGAGCAAGGCGTAGGCAATCCCGCGTTGTTGCAGCTCCACTTCGATCAGGCTCAGCATCGAGGTGAATTGCGAGAACAGCAGAACCCGGCGCCCCTCGGCAAACAACTCATCCAGCATCTGCATCAGGCTGTCGAGCTTGCCCGAGCTGCTGCCATGGGCGGGCAGGCTGGCATCGTTGACCAGCCGCAGGTCGCAGCACACCTGGCGCAACTTCAGCAGGGCTTCAAGGATGATGATCTGGCTGCGCGCCACGCCCTTGCGGGTGATCTCGTCACGGACTTTCTTGTCCATGGCCAGGCGCATGGTTTCGTACACGTCACGCTGCGCCTCGTTGAGGTCGACCCAATGAATGATCTCGGTCTTGGGCGGTAATTCGGTGGCCACCTGTTCCTTGGTGCGTCGCAACAGGAAGGGTTTGATCCGTCCGTTGAGGTGCTGCAATCGCACCTCACTGGCACGTTTTTCGATCGGCACACGGTAGTCGCGGTTGAAGCTTTTGACGTCCCCCAGCCAGCCCGGCAGCAGGAAGTGGAACAACGACCACAACTCGCCCAGGTGATTTTCCAACGGCGTACCGCTCAGGCACAGGCGCTGGCGCGCATTCAACTCGCGTGCCGCCTGGGCCGCCTTGCTGTTGGGGTTCTTGATGTATTGCGCCTCATCGAGGATCAGCACGTGCAAGGGCAGGGCGGCGAGCTGTTCGATGTCCTTGGGCAGCAGCGCGTAAGTGGTCAGCAGCAGGTCGTAGTCCTGCAGGCTCTGATCCTTCGAGGGCGCAAAGTGTTTCTTGCGCCCGGCGCCGTAAAGCGCCAGCACCTTGAGTTGCGGCGTGAAATGCGCCGCTTCGTCGAGCCAGTTGGGAATCAGGCTGGTCGGCATCACCACCATGCAGGGCCGGTCCAGACGCCCGGCGGCTTTCTCCGTGAGGATGTGCGCCAGTGTTTGCAGGGTTTTGCCCAGACCCATGTCATCCGCCAGAATCCCGCCCACGTCCAGCTGGCGCAGCGACTGCATCCAGCTCAGGCCTTCGAGCTGGTACGGGCGCAGCGTCGCATTCAAGCCCTGGGGTGCGACGCAGGTGAAGTCTTTGATGTCACGCAGGCGCTGGGCAAAATTGCGGATCTTCTCGCCGCCCTCCCATTGCAGCGGCAGGTCCTGCAGTGGGTTCAAGCGAATCGCGTCGGCCTTGGCCAGGCGCAGCGTGGTGGTGCCCGGCTCCTGCAAATAGAATTCGCCGAGGGTGGCCAGTACCGGTTTGAGCCGACCGTACGGCAGCGCCACCTGCAGCGGGCCGTGGCCGTTGGGCAGGCCGGGGATATTCACCAGGATGAGCTCTTCGTCGCGGCGCCGGGCCAGTTTCTCCGGGTTGAGAATTTCGGTGTGGGAGCGCATCAGGTTCAGCAGAATCGGCAACAGGCTCAGGCGTTCGCCGTTGACGATGATGCCGAGCTCCAGGTCAAACCAATCGCGCTCGGGCGCTTCGTCGACGTTGGCGTACCAGTCATCCACCGGGCTCAGGTCGAAGCCGAAATCCTCATCGATCTGCAGCTCCCAGCCCTCGGCGCGCAGGCTTGGCGATGCATTGAGGGTGAAGTTCAGCCAGGCGCTGTCGTTGACCATCTCGAACAGCTCGCCGGCGCTCTCCGGCAGCGCCTTGCTCTGGCGCGTGGCGATCTTGAAACCGAGCAGGCGCAAGTGCTCGCGATACGGTTGCTCAAGCTCGGGGTGGCGTTTGATGCGCAGGCTCTGGGTTTCCTGGCGCACGATGATGTCGGCGTTCTTCTGCCCACTCACATAGTTGCCCAGGTAGTTGAACGACAACGCCGCACGGTGCTGGATATAGCGCTGCATCTTGCCATTGCGCGGTTCGAACGCGCTGAACTCGACACTGGCCAGCCACAGGCGCGGTACCGGCAGCACATCCTCCATCACCACCTGTGACAGCACCACGCGGTTGTCGAGTACGGCCTGCAATTTGCCCAACAGCTCGGCATCCTGCGCCGCCGCCGGGTAGGCCAGGGTTTCCTGTACCTTGAGCAGCACCGCGGCGATGTGTTTGCAGTTGGTATGGACCGGGCAGGTGCAGCGGCTGTCCACCAGGATCAGCATGCCCTTGGCCGACTCGCGCAACGAGATGGTCTGGCGATAGACGTTGCTGCCCGAGCCCTCGCAACTGGCGATGATGGTGCTGTCGCCGGATTCGACGATGCGCACGCGGTTTTCCAGTGCATACCGCCGCCCGCGCTCCAGGCTTTGCTCCTTGAAGCGGTTGGCCCAAGACGGGGCCAGGGGTTTGGTCAAAGACGGCGTCAGGGACATGGCGCAGGATCAGTCCTGAAGGCCCGGCGGCGGTGCACTGGGAGGCTTGGCGGTCAGCGAAGTGATCTTGATCAGCAGCGCCAGATGGCCGCCGTCCAGGTAGTTGAGCTGGTTGTTCTTGGTGCGCACGTCTTTCTGGGCCAGGTGTTCGCTGGCGATCACGCTGCCATTGGCGTCGAACTGGTTGATCCAGAAGTCCGCATCGATATCGGTAAAGCGCCCCAGTTGCAAGCGCAACACGCCCTGGAGGGGGAACTGGCCGAACTGTTCGGCGCCGTCAGTGACCGCAATGTTTACCGGCTGTTCACCGAGGTTCTGTTCCCAGGCCTTGTGCGCCAGCACCGTGTAGCTTGAATCGGCGCGCAGCTTGTCGACGACAGTGCCCAGGCGCGGCGGGCTCATCCGCTCGCCCAGGCGTGGTGCGCCGGCATCCCAGTCTTCCGGGGCGGGGCGGCTGTTGATCACAGGTTCGGCGTTCTGGCGCACCAGGATCATTTCCACCTGGTAGGGGCTGTCGGCAAATGCCGCAGGCGCCACGACTACCAGTAACAGGCTCAAGAAGCGGAACAGGCGCATGGGGGCGTCCTTCAAGCGGATTTCGGAATGAGGCGCTCAAACAGCGCCTCCAGGGTATTGAAGCGTTCTTCCGGGCGTTCCATCGGCACCATGAATTTGAACAGCGTAGCCCCTTCGAACTTGTAGCGATTGGGCTGGCCCTGGATCAGTTTGATCAGCACCAGCGGGTCCACCGGCGTCTGCGCTTCAAACTCGATGCGCCCACCCTGCGGCCCGGCGTCGACCTTCTTGATGCCCAACTGTTCGGCCTGCAATTTGAGCAGGGTCAGACGCACCAGGTTCTTGGTCGGGTCGGGCAGCAGGCCGAAGCGGTCGATCATCTCTACCTGCAGGTCCTTGAGGCCTTCTTCGTCGGTGGCCGAGGCGATGCGCTTGTACAGGATCAGCCGCGCGTGCACATCCGGCAGGTAGTCTTCGGGAATCAATGCCGGCAGGCGCAGGTTGATCTCCGGACCGCCGCCCAACGGTTGATCGAGGTTGGGTTGCTCGCCCTTGCGGATGGCTTTGACCGCGCGCTCCAGCATCTCCATATAGAGGGTGAAGCCCACGGCCTGGATCTGCCCGCTCTGGCCGTCCCCCAGCAACTCGCCGGCGCCTCGGATTTCGAGGTCGTTGGTGGCCAGCACAAAGCCTGCGCCCAGGTCCTGAGTGTTGGCGATGGCTTCCAGGCGCTTTTCGGCGTCGGAGGTGATCTGCTGGCGTGGCGGCGTGAGCAGGTAGGCGTAGGCCTGGTGGTGGCTACGGCCGACACGGCCACGCAACTGGTGCAACTGCGCCAGGCCGAATTTATCGGCGCGCTCGATGATTATGGTGTTGGCGCTCGGCACATCGATGCCGGTCTCGATGATGGTGGAGGCGATCAGCACGTTGAAGCGCTTGTGATAGAAGTCGCTCATCACCTGTTCGAGTTCGCGTTCGCGCATCTGCCCGTGGCCGATGGCGATGCGCGCTTCCGGCACCAGTTCGGCGAGGTCGGCGGCGCATTTCTCGATGGTCTTCACGTCGTTGTGCAGGTAGTACACCTGCCCGCCGCGCAGCAGTTCACGCAGCAGCGCTTCCTTGACCGTGCTTTTGTTCTGCTCCATCACGAAGGTGCGCACCGACAGCCGGCGCGCCGGCGGCGTGGCGATGATCGACAGGTCGCGCATGCCCGACACCGCCATGTTCAACGTGCGCGGAATCGGCGTGGCGGTGAGGGTGAGAATGTCGACTTCACTGCGCAGGGCCTTGAGCTGTTCTTTCTGACGCACGCCGAAGCGGTGTTCTTCGTCGATGATTACCAAGCCAAGGTTCTTGATCTTCACGTCGTCCGACAGCAGCTTGTGCGTCCCGATGACGATATCGATTTTGCCCTCGGCCAGGTCGGCGATGGCGGCGTTGACTTCCTTGGCCGACTTGAAGCGGCTCATCACTTCCACGCTCACCGGCCAGTCGGCAAAGCGGTCGCGAAAGCTGTTGTAGTGCTGCTGGGCGAGCAGGGTGGTCGGCACCAGGATGGCCACCTGACGACCGCCGTGCACGGCAATGAAGGCTGCGCGCATTGCCACTTCGGTCTTGCCGAAGCCCACGTCGCCGCACACCAGCCGGTCCATCGGCTTGGGCGCGAGCATGTCGGCGCGCACGGCTTCGATGGTGGTTTGCTGGTCCGGGGTTTCTTCGAAGGCGAAGCCGGCGCTGAAGGTGGCGTAGTCGGCCTTGGGATCGGCGAACGCATAGCCCTCGCGCGCGGCACGCCGGGCATAGATATCGAGCAGTTCGGCGGCCACGTCGCGCACCTGTTCGGCGGCCTTGCGCTTGGCTTTCTGCCAGGTCTCGGAGCCGAGGCGGTGCAGCGGCGCCAGCGCGTCGTCGCTGCCGGTGTAGCGGGCGATCAAGTGCAGGCTGGCCACCGGCACATAGAGCTTGGCGCCTTCGGCGTATTCCATGGTGAGGAATTCGGCGGCCTGGTTGTCGATCTCCAGGGTCTGCAGGCCGAGGTAGCGGCCCACGCCGTGGTCGATATGCACCACCGGCGCGCCTTCGCGCAACTCGGTGAGGTTCTTGATCACCGCGTCGTTGTTGTGGTCGGCGCGTTTTTCGCGGCGGCGACGCTGCATCACGCGCTGGCCGAACAGCGGGCTTTCGGCGATCAGCGCCAGCGCCGGGTCGTCCAGCAGCAAGCCTTCATCCAGCGGCGCAATGGTGATCGCCAGGCGTTCCTGGCTGTTGACGAAGTCCGGCCAGCTGTCGACGGTTTTCGGCCGCAGCTTGAGGCGCTCCAGCAGCTCCAGCAGCACTTCGCGGCGCCCGGCGGACTCGGCGGTAAACAGCACGCGGCCCGGGAAGTCGCCGAGGAAGTTGGACAGCGCTTCCAAAGGTTGCGTGGCCTTGGCCTGGATGGACAGGTCCGGTAGGGTCGCGGCCGGGAAACGCTCGCGGCCACTGCCGGCGTCCACGTCCTGTTGGCTGGCGACTACGCGCGGCCAGTTTTTCAGGCGGGCGAAGCAGTCTTCCACCGGCAGGAACAGCTCGGCGGGCGGCAATAGCGGGCGGGACGGGTCGACGCGGCGCTCTTCATAGCGGTTGCGCACGTCGTTCCAGAAGTTTTCCGCCGCCTGCTCGATACCCGGCAGCGAGAACACCTGGGTGTCCTGGGGCAGGTAGTCGAACAGTGTGGAGGTTTCGTCGAAGAACAGCGGCAGGTAGTACTCGATACCTGCCGGGGTAATCCCGCTGCTCAGGTCCTGGAAGATCGGGCAGCGGCGGAAGTCGACGTCGAAGCGTTCGCGAAAGCGCGCCTTGAAGCGCGTGACCGCGTCTTTTTGCAGCGGAAATTCCCGGGCCGGCAACAGTTTGACCGAGTCGACCTTATCGATGGAGCGCTGGTTTTCCGGATCGAAGGTGCGCAGGGTCTCGATTTCGTCATCGAACAGGTCGATGCGGTACGGCAACTTGCTGCCCATGGGGAACAGGTCGATCAGTGCGCCGCGCACGGCGAATTCACCGTGCTCGTATACCGTGTCGACGCAACGATAGCCGCTGGCTTCCAGGCGCGTGCGCATCTGTTCCACGTCGAGCTTCTGGCCGATGTCCAGCACCAGGCTGCTGCCCAACAGAAACTTGGTCGGCGCCAGGCGGTGCAGGGCGGTGGTGATCGGCACCACCAGCACGCCGTGGGCCAGCTCCGGCAGGCGGTACAGGCTGGCGATGCGCTGGGAAATGATGTCCTGATGCGGCGAAAACAAATCGTAGGGCAGGGTTTCCCAGTCGGGAAAATGCAGCACCGGCAAATCCGGCGCGAAGAAGCTCAGCTCCTGCTCCAGCCGTTCGGCGCTTTGGCTGTCGGCGGTGAGCAGCAAGGTAAAGCGCTTGGCTGCGCTGGCAGCCTCGGCAATGGCCAGGCTCAGGGCGGCACCGGGCAGGTTACCCCAGTGCTGTTTACCTGCCGCGGCAGGGAGGAGCGGTAGACGCAGGACGGGCACGGAAGGTTGAGCTCCAAGCGTTGCGACAAAGTCGGTAATTGTAACGGCCAGAGGTGCCGCCTGTCAGTTGCTGACTGTGCCTGATGCGGTTTTCGGGAAATGTAGTGGCTAAGACAAACAATGCTCGGTTTTGACTCAATATGTAGTGCCGAAAACCAAGGATATTTCGGAGAGTTACGGACAAGTCAGCGCTGATGCGCGACTGGTGGCCTTCTGAAACCCGCGTATTTCAAGGGCTGTAGCGGGGCGATGGTTTTTTGCAAGGGGTTTTTGTTCGCCCTGGCGCATTGCTCATCGCGCACTCGGACGACATAATGTAGCCCCTTTTTTCAGCCCCTACATGTGGAAGGTTCCCGTGACTCAGAAGCCCGACCAGTGTCTTGGTGAATGGATCGACCGTGAAGCACTCGCAGAAGCGATGATCCCGCTTATCGGTCAGCTGTACCGCAATAACAATGTGGTGAGCTCGATCTATGGCCGCAGCCTGATCAACCAGTCTGTCATCGCGATTCTCAAAGCCCACCGCTTTGCGCGTCACCGTTCCGCCGACGACAGCGAACTCTCCGTCCACGAAACATTCCCGCTGCTCAAGGCCATGAGCGAGCTCAAGCTCGGCGCCGCCTCGGTTGACCTGGGCAAACTGGCCTACAAATTCCGCAAGGAAGGCGCCGGCCGCAGCGCCGAGCAGTTCGTGCGTGAAGAAATGGCCGACGTGGTCGGCCAGCAAAGCGCTGCCGCCCGCAAGGGCACCGATGTGGTGTTGTACGGTTTCGGTCGGATCGGCCGCCTGCTGGCGCGCATCCTCATCGAAAAAACCGGCGGCGGCGACGGCCTGCGCCTGCGGGCCATCGTGGTGCGCAAAGGTGCCGACAACGACCTGACCAAGCGCGCCAGCCTGCTGCGTCGTGATTCGGTACACGGTCCGTTCAACGGCACCATCGTCATCGACGAAGAAAACAGCACCATCACCGCCAACGGTAACCTGATCCAGGTGATCTACGCGAAGAACCCGTCCGAGGTGGATTACACCCAGTACGGCATCAAGGACGCCCTGCTGGTGGACAACACCGGCGTATGGCGTGATGCCGAAGGCCTGGGCCAGCATCTGGCCTGCCCGGGTGTCGACCGCGTTGTGTTGACGGCGCCCGGCAAGGGCAAGCTGAAGAACATCGTGCACGGCATCAACCATGGTGAGATCACTGCTGACGACAAGATTGTCTCCGCTGCGTCCTGCACCACCAACGCCATCGTGCCGGTACTCAAGGCGGTGAACGACAAGTTCGGCATCGTCAATGGTCACGTCGAGACCGTTCACTCGTACACCAACGACCAGAACCTGATCGACAACTTCCACAAGGGCGACCGCCGTGGCCGCAGCGCTGCGCTGAACATGGTCATCACCGAAACCGGCGCCGCCACCGCTGCAGCCAAGGCACTGCCTGAGCTGGCCGGCAAGCTGACCGGCAACGCGATCCGCGTGCCGACGCCGAACGTGTCGATGGCCATTCTCAACCTCAACCTTGAGACTGCCGCCAGCCGTGAAGAAATGAACGAGTACCTGCGCTACATGGCGCTGCACTCCGATCTTCACAAGCAGATCGACTACGTCAACTCCCAGGAAGTGGTGTCCACCGACTTCGTCGGCTCGCGCCACGCCGGTGTGGTGGATGCCGAGGCGACCATCAGTCAGGACAACCGTGTTGTGCTGTACGTGTGGTACGACAACGAGTTTGGCTACAGCTGCCAGGTGGTGCGCGTGATGGAAGACATGGCTGGGGTTAACCCGCCGGCATTTCCGCGTTAAGCATTAGCAGTAGATGAAAAAGCCCCGACTGGTTCGGGGCTTTTTTATGGCTGTGGGTTTTGTGTTGCCTGTGAGGGCCTCATCGGGAGCAAGCCCCTTCCCACCTATTGATGGGTGAATGCATTCAAGTGTGGGAGCTGGCTTGCCTGCGATGAGGCCTTCAAAGCAGCAGCTTGCTACGCAGACTGTCGGACAACCCCTTGGGCCCCAGCCAGATGCCCAGGTAGGCCTTCGCCAACTCCTCATCGCGACTGCTGAACACCACCTTGCCATTGATCTCCAGGTTCAATCCCCGTCCCGGTCGAACATCCAGTGCATAGCGATCACCGCTGCGAATATTCCGAAAACTGGCGTGCAACTTATCAAGCTCCGGTTTTAACCGGGTGCTGGCCTGCTGGCGCTCCAGCGTAGCCGTGGCTGCCTTGATCACATCATTTCGGTCAATGTCGCGAAAGTAATACAGCTCCAGGCGCAGCGCTTTCTGCTGGTCCCAGGCTTGTCTGGCGCTTGAGTCCGGTGAGGCATACAGCGCCGCCGCATACACATCCGCCCAGAGATAATTGAGCACCGTCTGGTTTTTCAGTGCCAGCCCCTCGACCTGCGGCGGGAAAGCCGCTTGCCTGAGCCGGTCGGCGTCGTTGGCGTGCGCGGTGATCGACAGCATGAGCATCAAGCAGATAAAGAGTTGTCGCATAATGGCCTTTCCTGAATTCAGCGCTGATGTGGGTGCTGTAGTATGGCAAGACTGGCCTACGACGCGACCAAGGGTTAATGTGCGCGGCGGTGAGCCTTCTATAGACTGTGCCCCGGTTCACACACTTGAGCCAAATTGTCCTTCATGACCGCTGGCCGCGGCATGATTTAGCCAGGCGTCCAATCGTACGCCTGGCCTGTTCTGAGGAGTACGCATGGCTGTCTACAACTACGACGTGGTGGTACTGGGTTCCGGCCCGGCTGGAGAAGGCGCGGCAATGAACGCCGCGAAAGCGGGGCGCAAGGTGGCGATGGTCGACAGCCGTCGCCAGGTCGGCGGCAACTGCACCCACCTGGGCACCATCCCGTCCAAGGCCTTGCGTCACTCGGTCCGCCAGATCATGCAGTTCAACACCAACCCGATGTTTCGGGCGATTGGCGAACCGCGCTGGTTCTCTTTTCCGGACGTGTTGAAAAGCGCCGAAAAAGTCATTGCCAAACAAGTGGCCTCGCGTACCGGCTTCTATGCGCGTAACCGCGTCGACCTGTTCTTCGGCACCGGCAGCTTCGCCGACGAGCAGACCGTCGAAGTGGTCTGCGCCAATGGCGTGGTCGAAAAACTGGTGGCCAAGCACATCATCATCGCCACCGGTTCGCGCCCGTATCGCCCGGCGGACATCGATTTCCACCACCCGCGTATCTACGATAGCGACACCATCCTGAGCCTGGGCCATACCCCGCGCAAGCTGATCATCTATGGCGCCGGCGTGATCGGCTGTGAATACGCCTCGATCTTCAGCGGCCTGGGTGTGCTGGTCGAGTTGGTGGACAACCGTGACCAGTTGCTCAGCTTCCTCGACTCGGAAATCTCCCAGGCGTTGAGCTACCACTTCAGCAACAACAACATCACCGTGCGTCACAACGAAGAGTACGAGCGGGTCGAAGGCCTGGACAATGGGGTGATCCTGCACCTCAAGTCCGGCAAGAAGATCAAGGCCGACGCCTTGCTGTGGTGCAACGGCCGTACCGGCAACACCGACAAGCTGGGCATGGAAAACATCGGGGTCAAGGTCAACAGCCGTGGTCAGATCGAAGTGGACGAGAACTACCGCACCTGCGTGCCCAACATCTACGGCGCCGGTGACGTGATCGGTTGGCCGAGCCTGGCCAGTGCGGCGCACGACCAGGGTCGTTCGGCCGCCGGCAGCATTATCGACAACGGCAGCTGGCGCTATGTGAACGACGTGCCGACCGGGATCTACACGATTCCCGAGATCAGCTCGATCGGCAAGAATGAGCACGAGCTGACCAAGGCCAAGGTGCCTTACGAAGTGGGCAAGGCGTTCTTCAAGAGCATGGCGCGGGCGCAGATTGCCGGTGAGCCTCAGGGCATGCTGAAGATTTTGTTTCATCGCGAGACGCTGGAGGTGCTCGGCGTGCATTGCTTCGGCTACCAGGCCTCGGAGATCGTGCACATCGGCCAGGCCATCATGAGTCAGCCGGGTGAGCAAAATACCCTCAAGTATTTCGTGAACACCACGTTCAACTACCCGACCATGGCTGAAGCCTATCGCGTAGCGGCCTACGACGGCCTCAATCGGCTTTTTTGAGCGGCTCCGGCCGGTGGCCTGAGCCGGCCGGGGAGACCGATTTCAGTAATTCCCGAGGGTGGCAGTGGCCAAACCGGGAAAGTCTGTAATCAGGCTATCTACGCCGAAGTCGGCGAGCCTGCGCATCAGCGCAGGTTCGTTGACCGTCCACACCGACACGTGCAAACCCTGGCGCTGGGCTTTTTCCAGCCGCTCGGGGGTGCACAGCGTCCAGTTCAAGGCCAGGTACTCACAGCCGTAGTTGTGCGCGACCTTCAACGGGTCGAGCCAGGCGTACTCGGCCACCAGCCCGCGTGACAGGTCCGGGGTGAGGTCCACTGCTGCTTTCAACACCTCCCGCGAGCTTGAGGTGACAGTGACCTTGTCCATCAAGCCGAAACGTACCGCCATCTCGCGGATTGCCAGTACCGTGGTCGCGGCGCGGGTGCGCGAGGCGCTTTTGACTTCCAGTTGCCAGTGATCGAAGTCGCACTGTTCGAACAATTGCTCCAGGCGCGGGATCGGGCATGGCTTCACCCAGCCGGGTCCGCCTTTGCGCGCGTCCATTTTCATGAGATCCGCCGCTGAATACTCGACCACCTTGCCGCGCCGGTCGGTGGTGCGCTTGAGCGTCGGGTCGTGGATGACCATCAGCTCGCCGTCCATGGACAGGTGCAGGTCCAGTTCACAGCGACGTACGCCGTGCTTGAGGCATTCCTGAAAGCTGGTCAGGGTGTTTTCCGGTGCTTCGCCTTTGGCACCGCGATGGCCGTAAATCAGGGTCACAGTTGCTCCTTTGCGCCAGCGTTGCTGACGGTGTGAATACGCATTCAGAAGTCGTCGCTTTGTTCTCGCGCCAGGCGGCGTTCCTGGGCCTGTTTCTGCAGGATGTAGCGCGCCAGCAGTTGGCGTTGGGCATCGGTCATGGATTCGAATTCCGTGACCACCTCAAAGCCGTCGCCCTGTGGCGTGCAGTGGGTGACCCGCGCACGCAGCAGCAGGCCGAGCGCCTGGGGCATCAGCACCAGCTTGACCGCCAGGTGCGAATCGGTTGTCAGGGGGGCAGGGTGATGGAAGTCGATGCCGCCTTCGGAGATGATCACCGGCTGCGGCGCGCCGACTTCATCGAGCAGGCCGCGCGCCATGATCTGGCTGAGCAGGTCCAGGCGTTTGTTCTGCACTCGCAGGAAGGCGGCGAGGGTGCGATCCTTCTCGCTCAGCTGGCGCAGCAGGTGCTGGGCTTCGAATTCGCTGAGGTGCAGTTCGCTGAGCAGATTGAACAGCGGTGAATCATCCAGCAACACTTCCTTGCCCGCCGCTTCGGGGGCCGACAAGGTTTTGATTTGAAGTGCGATCATGTCGTCGATACGGTAGTATTCGCGGCGCTCTTCTTCATCTAATGTCGACATGGCGAACCCCAGTTAGCGGCAATGGTCTGAGTGTAAAGCTGCTGACCAGCCCCCGCCACCGGGACGTCTTCTTTTCCTCCGAACAAGCCCCGACATGTTCAGACCTCTCTTCGTATTTATCGGCACGCGTTATACCCGTGCAAAGCGTCGCAATCATTTTGTGTCGTTCATTTCCCTGACCTCGATGATCGGTCTCGCCCTGGGCGTGGTCGTGATGATCGTGGTGTTGTCGGTCATGAACGGCTTCGATCATGAGATGCGCACCCGCGTGCTGGGCATGGTGCCCCACGCCACCATCGAGGGCGACGCGCCGATCAGCGACTGGCAAAGCCTGGCCGCCAAGGTCAAGCAGAACCCCAAGGTGCTGGCCGTAGCGCCCTTTACGCAGATGCAGGGTTTGCTGACCCATGACGGCAAGGTACAGAAAATCCTGCTCAATGGCGTCGACCCTGCCCAGGAACGCAACGTGTCGATCATCGACAAGTTCATGTTGCAGGGCAAACTTGACGACCTGGCCCCCGGCAGTTTCGGCATCGTGATCGGCGACAAGGCTGCGGCCAAGCTCGGTGTGGGTGTCGGTGACAAGCTGACCTTCGTCGCGCCGGAAGTGACCGTGACCCCGGCCGGCATGTTTCCGCGCATGAAGCGCTTTACCGTGATCGGCACCTTCCACGTCGGCGCCGGCGAGATTGACGGTTACCTGGGCCTCACCAACCTCACCGATCTTGCACGCCTGCATCGCTGGCAGCCGGATCAGGTACAAGGCCTGCGCCTCAAGTTCAACGACCTGTTCGACGCACCGCGCGGCGCCTGGGAAATCGCCCAGCACCTGGGTGAGTCCGAGTACTACGCCCGCGACTGGACTCGCACCCACGGCAACCTGTACCAGGCCATCCGCATGGAAAAAGCCATGATCGGCCTGCTGTTGCTGCTGATCGTCGCCGTGGCCGCGTTCAATATCATCTCCACCCTGGTGATGGTGGTGAACGACAAGAAGGGTGATATCGCGATCCTGCGTACGCTCGGCGCCACGCCGGGGCAGATCATGGCGATCTTCATGGTGCAGGGCACCGTGATCGGCGTCGTTGGCACCCTGATCGGCACGGCGGTCGGGATCCTGGCCGCACTCAATGTCAGCGCCGCGATTGCCGCGCTGGAAAAAGTGCTCGGTCACAAGTTCCTCAACGCCGACGTCTACTTTATCGACTACCTGCCGTCGCAGATTCAGGCCCAGGACGTGTTGATGGTGGGCGGCGCCGCGTTGGTCCTGAGTTTCCTTGCCACCCTGTATCCAGCCTGGCGCGCGGCACGTACCCAGCCAGCACAGGCCTTACGTTATGAGTGAATCGGGCATGAGTGAAAAAGCAATCCTGAGCTGCCGCAACCTGGGCAAATCCTACGAGGAAGGCCCGGAGTCGGTGGTGGTGCTGTCCAACCTGCAGCTTGAACTGCACCCGGGCGAGCGCGTGGCGATCGTCGGCAGTTCCGGCTCCGGCAAAAGTACCTTGCTCAACCTGCTGGGCGGCCTCGATACGCCGTCCAAAGGCAGCGTTTGGCTGGCGGGTGAAGAACTGTCGGCCCTCGGCGAAAAGGCCCGTGGCCAGTTGCGCAACCGCTCGCTGGGCTTTGTGTACCAGTTCCACCACCTGCTGCCGGAATTCACCGCGCTGGAGAACGTGTGCATGCCGCTGCTGATCGGCAAGACCGCGATTCCCGAAGCACGCCAGCGCGCCAAGGCGTTGCTTGAGCGCGTCGGCCTCGGCCATCGCCTGGAGCACAAGCCTGCCGAGCTGTCCGGCGGTGAGCGCCAGCGTGTGGCGATTGCCCGCGCGCTGGTCAACAACCCGGGCCTGGTGATGCTCGACGAGCCTACCGGCAACCTCGACTCCCACACCGCCCAGGGCATCAAGGACCTGATGCTGGAACTGAGCACCCAGATGCGCACCGCATTCCTGGTGGTGACCCATGACATGAGCATGGCCCGTCAGATGGACCGCGTGCTGCACCTGCAGGAAGGTCATCTGGTCGCCATCTGACCTGTTTCAGGCCCGGTGCTTCACGTACCGGGCTTTTTCATTTTTTCAGACGGTGCCCGCTAATGTTCAGACCGTTATCGATTTTCATCGGCACGCGCTATACCCGCGCCAAGCGCCGCAACCGTTTTGTCTCGTTTATCTCGATGACCTCGATGATCGGCCTCGCCCTGGGTGTGCTGGCAATGATCGTGGTGCTCTCGGTGATGAATGGTTTCCAGCGTGAAATGAGTTCACGCATCCTCGGCATGGTGCCCCACGCTACCATCGTCGGCGTGAAGCCGATGGACGATTGGCGGCCGGTGGCGGCGGCGGCGATGAAGAACCCTGAAGTGACCGCTGCCGTACCTTTCACCCAGATGGACGGCATGTTTTCCTACAAGGGCGCCATGCAGCCGATCGAGATCAGCGGCGTCGACCCGGCACAGGAAGGCAAGGTGTCGATCGTGGCCCAGCACATCGTGCGCGGCAAGCTGGACGACTTGAAGGCCGGCGAGTTCGGCGTGGTGATCGGCGACATCACCGCGCGGCGCTTTCGCTTGAACGTGGGCGACAAACTGACCCTGATCGTGCCGGAAATCAGCACCGCCCCCGGCGGCATCACCCCGCGCATGCAACGCTTGAACGTGGTGGGTATCTTCAAGGTCGGCGCCGAGCTGGATGGCTCCATGGCGTTGATCCATATGGCCGACGCCGCCGAGATCCAGCATTGGCAACCCAATCAGGTGCAGAGCGTGCGCCTGGCAGTGAAGGATCTTTACGCAGCGCCCAACGTCTCGGCCGATATCGTCGCCAGCCTCGGCTCGGGCTACAAGCCGGATGACTGGACCCACACCCAGGGCAGCCTGTTCAGCGCGATGAAGATGGAAAAGACCATGATCGGCCTGTTGTTGCTGATGATCGTCGCCGTGGCGGCGTTCAATATCATTGCCACCCTGATCATGGTAGTGAACGACAAGGGCGCGGATATTGCGATTTTGCGCACCATCGGCGCCACGCCACGGCAGATCATGGCGATCTTCATGGTGCAGGGCACGGTGATCGGAATTGTCGGCACCCTGATCGGCGGCGTGTTGGGGGTGATTGCCGCGCTCAATGTGAGCGCGCTGGTGGGCTGGCTGGAGCGAGTGAGCGGGCAGCATATCTTCAGTTCTGATGTGTATTTCGTCAGCAACCTGCCCTCGGAGCTGCAAGGTGGGGACGTGCTGCTGATTTGCACGGCGGGGTTTGTGTTGAGCTTTTTGGCGACGCTGTACCCGGCGTACCGGGCGGCGAAAATCGAGCCGGCGCATGCCTTGAGGTATTCCTGATTCGATCATGATGGGAGCGTTGAAATGAGCTTGCGTACATCCTTGTTATTGGCGGGCTGCCTGATGGCGTTGAGTGTCGAAGCGCTGGCCGACGCGGCGCACGGCTACGCCTTTGGTCATCCGGCTGCGGCAGATAAGGCCACGCGCAGTGTCGAAGTGACCCTGCAGGACATCGCCTTCGCGCCCAAGTCCCTGGATGTGAAGGCCGGTGAGACCGTGCGCTTTGTGCTGGTCAACAAAGGCCACTTGCTCCACGAATTCAACCTGGGCGACGCGGCGATGCATGCCGAGCATCAGAAGGAAATGTTGCAGATGCTGGCCAGCGGCATGCTCACGTCCACGGGTATGGCCAAGATGGATCATGCTGCCATGGGCCATGGCGCGATGAAACACGATGACCCCAACAGCGTGCTGGTGGAGCCGGGTAAAACCGCCGAGCTGACCTGGACCTTCGCCAAGGCCACCGGCCTTGAGTTCGCCTGCAACCTGCCGGGTCACTATCAGGCGGGCATGGTCGGCAAGCTGACCGTTGAGTGAGGCGATGATTAAGGGCGGGCGCAAAGGCTGGTAGACTGGCGCGGTTTATTTAGCCAGGTTTCCGTCATGCATCCCGCCGCCGAACACTCACCGCTGGGCAAGTCCAGTGAATACATCAGCACCTACACCCCTTCATTGCTGTTTCCGATTCCGCGCGCCGCCAAGTGGGCCGAGCTGGGCCTGAGCGCCGAGACGCTGCCGTACAAGGGCGTGGACTTCTGGAACTGTTTCGAACTGTCCTGGTTGTTGCCGTCGGGCAAGCCGGTGGTGGCCATCGGCGAATTCAGCATCCCGGCCGACTCGCCGAACATCATCGAATCCAAATCCTTCAAGCTGTACCTCAACTCGTTGAACCAGACCGCATTCGCCGACACTCAGGACCTGCAAGCCACGCTGCACAACGACCTGAGCTTTGCCGCCGGCAAACCGGTGAGCGTGCGGATCCGCAGCCTGGCCGAGGTCGAGGCCGAAGGTGTAATGGCGTTGCCGGGCGTGTGCATCGACGCGCTGGATATCAGCGTCAGCAGCTACGAGCATCCGCGCCCGGAACTGCTGCGCTGCGACGATTCGCGCGTGGTGGAGGAGAGCGTGCACAGCCACCTGCTCAAATCCAATTGCCCGGTTACAAGCCAGCCGGACTGGGGCAGCGTGGTGGTGGACTATCGCGGTGCAGCGCTCGATCACGCCAGTCTGCTGGAATACCTGGTGAGCTTTCGCCAGCATTCGGACTTTCATGAGCAGTGCGTGGAGCGGATTTTCCTGGACCTGCAGCGCTTGCTCAAGCCTGAGAGGTTGACGGTGTACGCGCGCTACGTGCGCCGTGGCGGGCTGGATATCAACCCGTATCGCAGCACTGAGGAGGTGGCGTTCCAGAACGTGCGCCTGGCGCGTCAGTAGAGTCAAATGTGGGAGGGGGCAAGCCCCTCTCACAGAGGGTGTTGTGTCTGAATCAGATGCCGATGTTGCCCAGGGTGATCATGATGTTGCGCAGGGTCCCGGAAATAACCGGGTGATCGGCGTCGAACTCGATGGCCGCCTGATTCACGTCGTCGGAAATGCTCGGCGTCTGGGTGGCCGGCTCCAGTTCAAGTTGCGTTTCAAACTTGGCAAGCAGGGCTTCCAGCGCTTCACGCTTTTCGGCCGGCAGTGGCGGATCCTGTTCCAGTTGCTCGCGCAGAATGTTGACCTGTTCTTGCAGTTTTTCGCGGGCAGGCATGGTGTTCTTCCTTTTATCGATAGGCACTGGCATAGACCGCGGCGCGCCGCGAAAGGTCTACGGGCTGATCGGTAGATTAATCCACTGCGGCCCGCCGTGCATGC
Organism: Pseudomonas poae RE*1-1-14; assembly: GCF_000336465.1. Taxonomy (NCBI): domain Bacteria; kingdom Pseudomonadati; phylum Pseudomonadota; class Gammaproteobacteria; order Pseudomonadales; family Pseudomonadaceae; genus Pseudomonas; species Pseudomonas poae. The sequence continues at coordinate 946,314 of NC_020209.1, forward strand.
TCTCCATCAGGGCTTCTCGCCTTTGAGCCGGCGCAGGCTGATGTCTGCCAGGCAGGTGCCGAGTTCACCGAGGTGGTCGATTACCGAGTGCACACCCAGCCCATACAGGGCCATGGTGGCCTTGCCGCGCTTTTGTTCACGTTGCTGCTCGGTGAGTGCCTGCCACTGCGCGGGCGCCAGGCCGCACAGTGAGCCACAGGAGGCCAGCCCGATGGTCCACAGGCCAGCGTTGAGGCCCGATTGCAGCAGGCGCGGCTCGCCGCTGACCAGCACGCAGCCTTCCAGGCGTTCGATGTTCAGCTCCATCAAGGCTTGCCAGCACGCATGGGGCGCGGGCCAGCGAATGGAGGAGGGCGATGTGGCCTTCAGCCAGGCGGGCAGCGTGGCCGCCAGGGGAGCGGTCACTGCGGGTGGCAGTTCATCCAGCCAGGCGCAGGGCACGCCTTGTTCCTTCAGGCTGCGCAGACTGTTCAGTGCGCCGGGGGTGGCTTGGGAATCGGAAGCCGGCGCGTCGCTGCGCGCCTGGGAACCGAAGTCCACCAGGCACCCACTCAGACCAAATAGCACGGCAGTCAATGACGGGGCGGCGGCGACGGCAATCTCGGCATGTGGCATCAGAACATCCCTGAAATAGCTCTGACGCTATCGAGTCGGCATGACAAGTAAATGACACCAAGGCTGATTGTGAGAAATTTACGCATTTTTTGTAAGACGTTTCCATGTAGCTGCCTAAATCGGCACTTCCGTCATATACTGACGGCCAAATTCAGGGCATAGCGCCCATGACAGATCATTCAAGGAGCAAAAGCTATGCGCTGGAGCCAGTACTTCGCTCAGCTGTCGGTATGTGCCACCGTACTATTCGTACCGTTTGCTGCACAGGCTGCATCGGAAGATGATCCATGGGAAAGCGTCAACCGCCCCATCTTCACCTTCAACGACACCGTTGATACCTACGCCCTCAGGCCAATCGCCCAAGGCTATCAGTTCATCACTCCACAATTCGTGCAGGACGGCGTGCACAACTTCTTCCGCAACATCGGCGATGTTGGCAACCTCGCCAACAACGTGCTGCAGCTCAAGCCGCACAACGCCGGCGTGGACACCGCCCGGTTGCTGGTCAACACCACCTTCGGCGTGCTGGGCTTCGTCGACGTCGGCACCAAAATGGGCCTGCAGCGCAGCGATGAAGACTTCGGCCAGACCCTCGGTTACTGGGGCGTGGGCAGCGGTCCTTACGTGATGCTGCCACTGCTCGGCCCGAGCACCTTGCGTGATGCGCCGTCCAAATACGTCGACAGCTACACCTCGCCGTACCGCTACATGAATGACATCGACTGGCGCAACAGCGTCTTTGGCTTGAACCTGGTCGATACCCGCGCCAGCCTGCTCGACAGCGAAAAGCTGATCACCGGCGACAAATACACCTTTATTCGTAACGCTTACCTGCAGAACCGCGAGTTCAAGGTCAAGGACGGCAAGGTGGTCGACGACTTCTAAGTCGAGACGTTTTGAAACGAAAAAGGCGACCAGATGGTCGCCTTTTTTGTGCGCAACGGTTTAGCGCATCTTCAGGATCTTGAGCCCCAGTTGCTGTTCCTCGCCTTCCGTCTTGGCCCATACCACTTCGGTATCGGCCTCCAGGCCCTTGAGGGCGGCGTGCTCCGAGTCGATGCGTACGGTCAGTTGGTCACCGACATTGAACTGGGGAGGTGCCTGCACCTGCATGCCGGAACTGGAGAGGTCCACGCAAACCCCGGCAATTTCCTGCCCGGCGTGGATCAACGACACATCGGCATCCACTCGCATGCGGATGAAATCGCGTTTTTCAGCGTAGTCGCGCTTGTGTTCGCTCACAGCTTCCATCCTTACTTTGTGTTGTGGTGGTAGCTGTTCTTATAACTCCCGGTGATTTGCGGTGTAAAGAGGCTCGGCGACCATCGGCGTGAGCTTGAAACCCCTGACGGATGGGAGTACCGTCTGCGCCTTAGAAGGGCACCTCTGCTTTACAGTTGTGCGTGGGCAAAACGCCCGTGCTTTGTAGGACAGAGAGGCTAGAAAGCGAATCCAGTAGTGTGAGCCCGGCCATTGTCGCGCTGCCTACGCCAACCTAATTCTGGCGCCGTTTGCCCACATGCAAAAAACCAGTGCCACGCTGCTGATAATCGATGACGACGAAGTAGTGCGCGCGAGCCTCGCGGCCTATTTGGAAGACAGTGGCTTCAGCGTCCTGCAGGCCAGCAATGGCCAACAGGGTCTCCAGGTGTTCGAGCGCGACCAGCCCGACCTCGTGATCTGCGACCTGCGCATGCCCCAGATGGGCGGCCTCGAGCTGATTCGCCAGGTGTCCGAGCGCGCGCCGCAGACGCCAGTGATCGTAGTATCCGGCGCCGGTGTGATGAACGACGCCGTCGAGGCCTTGCGGCTGGGCGCCGCTGATTACCTGATCAAGCCCCTGGAAGATCTGGCCGTGCTGGAGCACTCGGTGCGCCGCGCCCTCGACCGTGCGCGCCTGCTGCAGGAAAACCTGCGCTACCGCGAAAAGCTCGAAACCGCCAACCGCGAACTCGAAGCCAGCCTGAACCTGCTCCAGGAAGATCAGAACGCCGGTCGCCAGGTGCAGATGAACATGCTGCCGGTGAGCCCCTGGACCATCGACGACTTTCAGTTCGCCCACCAGATCATCCCCTCGCTGTACCTGTCGGGGGATTTCGTCGACTATTTTCGTGTAGATGAGCGGCGTGTGGCGTTCTACCTGGCCGACGTTTCCGGCCACGGGGCTTCCTCTGCGTTTGTCACCGTGTTGTTGAAGTTCATGACTACACGGCTGTTGTTCGAGTCCAAGCGCAATGGCACGCTGCCGGAGTTCACCCCGTCGCAGGTGCTGGGTCACATCAATCGAGGCCTGATCAGCTGCAAGCTGGGCAAGCACGTGACGATGGTGGGCGGCGTGATCGATGAAGAAACCGGTCTTTTGACCTACAGTATTGGCGGTCACCTGCCGATGCCTGTTCTATATACTCCAGACAGTGTGCGTTACCTGGAAGGCCGTGGTCTGCCGGTGGGCTTGTTCAATGAAGCCACCTACGAAGACCACATCCTGGAACTGCCGCCGACATTCAGCCTCACGCTGATGTCCGACGGCATCCTGGATCTTCTTCCAGAGCCTACACTCAAAGAGAAAGAAGCTGCCTTGCCCCAGAAGGTCAAGTCAGCGGGCGGCAGCCTGGATGGCCTGCGGCAGGTTTTTGGATTGGCCACGCTGGGGGAGATGCCGGATGATATCGCCCTACTGGTGTTGAGCAGGAATCTTTGATGAGTACCGGAAGAATCCAATTCGCCGAGCAGGACGGAACCTTCGTCCTCAAATTTGTCGGTGAAGTGCGCCTGACCTTGTGTTCAGCGCTGGATGCGACGATTGAGCGGATCTTCACTGCGCTGAACTTCTCGGCGATCGTGATCGATCTGACCGAAACCCGCAGCATCGACAGCACTACGCTAGGGCTGTTGGCCAAGCTGTCCATTCTGTCGCGGCAGAAGGTTGGCCTGTTGCCCACTGTCGTCACTACCCACGACGATATCACCCGGCTGCTGCAGTCCATGGGCTTCGACCAGGTGTTCAACATCGTCGACCGCCCAATCCCTTGCCCGGAATGCCTCACCGATCTGCCGTCCCAGGACCAGTCCGAAGAGATCGTGCGGGTCAAAGTGCTGGAAGCGCACAAGATCCTGATGGGGCTCAACGAGTCCAACCGCGAAGCCTTCCACGACCTGGTCAACGCGCTGGAACGCCACTAAGCCCCAGCGCTGAAACCCAATCCAACGGTGGCAGTTCGGCTTGGAATCAGCGATCACAAAAAAGGGCGGCACCCTCACAGGTGCCGCCCTTTTTGCTGACGCCCGTTTTTACAGCTTGGCCGTCAACAACGCTTCCAGCTTCTCCTGGTCGCGAGCAAACTGACGAATCCCCTCCGCCAGCTTCTCAGTCGCCATCGCATCTTCGTTGGACTCCCAACGGAACTGCGCTTCAGTCATGTGCACCCGCGCTTCCCCGGCGTGCCCTGGCGACAGCTTACGCTCAAGCTTGCCTTCATCGGCCGCCAACTTCTCCAGCAGGTCCGGGCTGATGGTTAGGCGATCACACCCTGCCAGCTCTTCGATCTGGCTCAGATTACGGAAGCTTGCGCCCATCACTACGGTCTTGTAGCCATTGGCCTTGTAATAGTTGTAGATGCGCGTGACCGACTGCACGCCCGGGTCATCGGAGCCGGTGTAGTCGTTGCCATTGGCCTTCTTGTACCAATCGTAGATACGACCCACGAACGGCGAAATCAGGAACACCCCGGCCTCGGCGCAGGCCACGGCCTGAGCAAACGAGAACAGCAGCGTCAGGTTGGTCTGGATGCCTTCTTTTTCCAACTGCTCGGCGGCGCGAATGCCTTCCCAGGTAGAGGCAATCTTGATCAGCACTCGGTCGCGGCCAACGCCGGCTTTGTCGTACAGATCGATGATACGGTGCGCGCGCTTGAGCACGGCATCAGTGTCAAATGACAGACGGGCGTCCACCTCGGTGGAAATACGGCCCGGCACCACTTTGAGAATCTCTTGACCCACCGCTACCGCAAAACGGTCACTGGCCAGGCCGACATCGCCGTTGCAGTCCTGCACACATTCGTCCAGCAGCTTGGCGTAGCCCGGGATCGACGCGGCCTTGAGCAGCAGGGAAGGGTTGGTGGTGGCGTCCTGCGGCTTGAGCTTGGCGAGGGTGGAGAAATCGCCGGTATCGGCTACCACGGTGGTGAATTGCTTGAGTTGTTCCAGCTTGGAAGTCATGAGCGTGCTCTGTCCTATGGGTCTGATGACATTACCCGAGCGCCTGCAGGCGCTCAAGGGCGCAAATGCGTTCGATCGTTTGCGAGGGCAACAACCTGAAAACAGCCGTTTGAATGGCGGGTCCTGCTAGAGGTTTGGAGGCCGTAATCCATGTCAGGTTCAACCCGATTATCAGATGCCACCCCCGATCAAAATGTGAGAGGAGGCTTGCTCCCGATAGCGCCAACCCAGCCACTGCACATTAACGATCAACGACCTTCCAGCAGCTCCCCTGCCTGATCCAGCAACGCCAACGGATCCGCGGCTTTATGGATATCCACCGACAACAATTGCCGAAACTTGCGAGCCCCCGGAAAGCCGGTACCCAATCCCAGCACATGCCGAGTAATGTGATGCATCGTCCCACCACTCGCCAGATGCTCGGCAATATAAGGCCGCAACAGCACCAACACCTGTGCCCGACTGATCACCGGCGCCTCACTTCCAAACAAGCGCTGATCCACCTCGGCCAGCACATAGGGATTGTGATACGCCTCGCGGCCGAGCATCACCCCATCAAACGTCTGCAAATGTTTCTCGCACTGTTCCAGTGTCTTGATCCCGCCGTTGAGAATAATCTCCAGCTCGGGAAAGTCCTGCTTCAACTGTGCCGCCACGTCATAGCGCAACGGCGGAATGTCACGATTCTCCTTGGGCGACAACCCCTCCAGAATCGCGATCCGCGCATGCACGGTAAAGCTCGTGCAGCCCGCATCCTTTACCTGCCCGACGAAATCACACAGCTGAGCGTAACTGTCCCGGCCATTGATGCCGATACGGTGCTTGACGGTCACCGGAATCGACACCGCATCACGCATCGCTTTCACACAATCGGCCACCAGCGCGGGATGCGCCATCAGAATCGCCCCGATCATGTTGTTTTGCACCCGATCACTGGGGCAACCGACGTTCAGGTTCACCTCATCGTAACCGGCAGCCTCGGCCATGCGAGCACACGCGGCCAGGTCGGCGGGAACGCTGCCACCCAGCTGGAGCGCCAGAGGGTGCTCGGCTTCGCTGTGGCGCAGGAAGCGCTCGTGATCACCATGGAGAATCGCCCCGGTGGTGACCATCTCGGTGTAGAGCAGGGCGTGTTTGGAGAGCAGCCGCAGGAAGTAGCGGCAGTGGCGATCGGTCCAATCCATCATGGGGGCGACGGAGAAGCGGCGGGAGGGCTCGGACCGTGAAAGGCTTGATTTTACTGGTGCTGAGACTTTTTCGGAATTCATTGATACTGATCTTTAATACAGCGGTTTTTACCCGTTTCCCCTTTTTTCTGAAATCGGTTGCTACGTTGTAGCGATCGAATTCGGCAACGTAGCAACTGAAAATGGGCACGATCACAGCACATAAGCGCGAGGACAACTCGACAGCCTACACGGCGCAGATACGGATCAATCGGGATGGCAAGACAGTTTATCAGGAAAGCCAAACCTTCGACCGTAAGCAGGTCGCCCAAGCCTGGATCAGCGTCGGGGGACGGAACTGGCTTATGAACGGTCGAATTTGACGGTTGGACGATCAAGAAGGTGATTGAGCGGTACCTGGATGAGTGCGAAAGGATCCGCCGCGTCTGATCAAAGCCAAAACTCAATTTCTATTAACAAGTACTCCGTCTTAGTTAATTAATTAGGTAGTTACTAGATATCGTCAGTCCCATTCTCCCTATTAAAAATACGAGCAAAATCAGGAAAAATATCCTGATGAAGCCGCTTCCATAGCGCAGCGCTAAGAAAACCCCAGTGAGTGAGCCTACGATATTGCAAGCCGCTACCACGCCGCCTACTGTCCATAAGACATTGCCAGATGGGACAAAAAAGATAAGGGCCGCACTAAATGTTCCCAAATTAACGAGCTTTGCAGAGGCTGATGCGTTTAAAAAGTCGAAACCAAAAAATTTGACAAAAACAAAAAGCAGAAGGCTTCCGCTGCCCGGTCCAAAAACGCCATCATAAAAACCAATGAGGCCGCCAAAAAAAATGCCTAATATAATCTGCTTTGTTCCGCAGTGTATGGCGTGACTGAATAAACCCAGGTTTTTTTCCGTAAAAGTATAAATGGCCATTGCTATAAGGATAAAAAAACAACAAATTCCATCATCTGTTTTGGCACGATGGATACTGATGCGGCGCCAAGAAATGCAAATAAGAATGCTGAAAGCATGGTGGGTAGCATCAGTCTCCAAACTATTTTAATCCTTTTTAGGTATCTAAATATTGAGGATAGGTTTCCCGCCAAGACAGCTAATTTGTTAGTGCCAAAAACAGTAGCAAGTGATTGCTGAGGCAGGGCATGTAAAAGTGCTGGAATTTGTACAAGCCCACCACCGCCTACCGCCGCGTCTATCAATCCGCCGCAAAAGGCGAAAAAGCCCAAGACGATGAGAGCGTGGTCAAAACTCATACAGGGGATCCCTTCATATGCTCTAAACAGTGTTGAGCCTTGCTTTTATGAGCTTAGGGCTCTGTGCATCGCCGCAAAAGCTTTTCCTACTCGCTCATTGTAGTTAAGCATAATTCCCTTCAGTCGCCCCAGCTTGAAGCTTGTATCTACCGTTCGACCATATGATTGCGCGGCAGCTAAAGCATGTAATCCATGCTTGTTTTCAACGTCGCCGGAATGGGCTGTTATATAACCTTTGGCGCTACGTAATTTTTGAGCGTTTGCCTTCAGTGAGGGATCGATTGCAATCAATTTATCCTCTATGAACTGAGCGATGAAGTTGTATTCACGACCATTCCATAGCTCTGATGCGATAGCAACCATCATGGCATCCATGATTGAGTTTTTATGGTCGGCTGAGTTCAAGGCTGACTTATGCTGCGCTACGCCGGTATTGTATAAGAACTGGGAGAACTCGGTGCATTCTTTCGGTGTGTATTGGTCCCCAACCCAATCCGTCGCGCCAAAGGCTGTGGTCATATAACTATACATACCATCATGCCCTGGGTGGCCAAGTCCAAAATCATCTTTAGCCACTTCATGCATGTGCGCCATGACGTTGTGGTAGCTAATTCGTTGTTCGGCCGGTACCGATATCGCATCCGCTGATAGGCGCATGATGATTTTAGCTGAGACCAGGCTAGTTGTTTTATGGGTTTCATTCCAGCCATTGAAAAACTTAAGAACAGCAGAATCTACAGTTTGTTTTTTAAGGAAGACCCTGAAAGCACCCTCTGTGTGAAACTGAGCTTCTTGCGTGATTGGATGGCGAAGGACTTCGAGCAAAGCATTCTGTGTTTCGGGTATTTTCAGGAGTTGCGCTGATACGGGCTCTCTGCGGTGGTTTTCAAATATAATTCGTCCGGGAATTTTTAAACTTCGTATATGCTTCGGTAGCGCTTCAATAAAAGTTTCACCAAACTCCTGCATTGATTTTTTTTCAAAGGTTTCGAAAAAAATTTTCGGCGATGCTGAGCTCATAAAGTGTCTCTCTTCTTGATGAGTCGGTGGAATGGTTCCGATTTATAGCTTTTATGCGAAGTTAGAGTCCAAAACGTAAACGACTTGATCGCTTGTGACAAGTGACTTATAGTGAGTTTGTCGTTCACTTTTAGTGAGTAATGGAATGGAGCTCTCACAGCTGGCTATGTTCAAAGCGGTTGCCGATCAAGGTAGTATTGTTCGCGCTGCTGAACTGTTGCATTGTGTTCCATCAAATATAACGAACAGAATTAAAATATTGGAAAAAGAGTTAGGTGTTTCGTTGTTTGTAAGGAAGGGGCGTGGGCTGGTTATCAGTCCGTCTGGGAAGAGGTTTCTCAGTTACGCTAACAAGATCTTGTCTTTATGCCAAGAATCAAAAAGAGCTCTCGATCCTACCGCTGCGCCATCGGGGACCTTAAAGATCGGTGCCATAGAGTCGTCCGCTACAGGCAGGTTGCCCAAACTACTGTCAAAATACCACTGTCTTTATCCCTCTGTGCACATGCAGTTTAGTACTGGAGAGTGGTCGCAGTTATTAAAGGGTGTGGTCAGTCATGAATTGGACGGGGCGATTGTTGCTGTTGAAATTAAGCATGAAGATATTGAGTGTGCTGAAATTTACAAGGAAGAATTAGTACTGATAGCCTCTCCAGCTGCGGGAGTGATACGTGATCCGCAGGATCTTGGAGGCTTGGACATTTTCATGTGGCCTGAAGGATGCCCTTACAGAAAGTCGTTGGTGAATTGGTTGGATCTTCATAAGGTATCGAGTTCTATAATCAGTATAGCAAGTTATGGCACTATTCTTGGCTGCGTGAGTTCAGGGGCGGGAGTTTCGTTAGTTCCCAAGGGCGTCTTTGAACAGTTTAGACTGATCGGAGGCATCTGTGGGCATGTGTTTAGTGATTTGGTTCCCGTGCGGAATTATTTTATATGGAATAAGCATATTGAGTTTCATCGTGCAAAGGATAAGTTTTCAGAACTATTAAAGGAAGAGTTCAAAGACCTATAACGAGCTTTTTTCAGGGAGAAGTCCGTGCGGAAAATGTAGGGTCAGCTATCGCTGCCCTGGTCATCGGTGGCGAAATTGCCCTGATCGGCCTCTCTGACTGCGCGCTTGATTTGGGCTCTCAGCATTTTTCCTGCTCTACGTATTCACGAAGAACGTCCATTGCCAGATAGCTCGCCGTTTGGCCGTTGGTTTGGCCAGTGCGGCAAGAGAGTTGGACAGATCTTTCGGCAGGTCTAGAAGTAGCCCAGTCATGGCAACCTTGATGGTGGACAATTTTTGGCCGCTTACACCCTGGATTGCTGGGTCGAATCGACAGGTCGTCGTGAGAGATGTATCTGGAAGTGATCCTGTGAGGCTGATGTGAGAATTCAAAGGCGGAGTTACGGTCTGGCGTGCTGGCCGATGGCCTTGTGAACTTGCAGGAGACGATCCAGACTGTTGAAAAGGCGTGTTTTTCAGCGCATGCCCCTCTAGCCGTTTGGAGTGATCAGAAAACAATGATAACTATCCAGGAACTCAACGAATTCACCAGCAACCCGGAATTGACTGGCAGCATCGCCCAGGTCTGGGAATTGATCGGCCAGCATTTCGAACAGGCCCAGGCCAGCCTGCTGCCTGAGCAGGCGATGGAGCGTCGTGAGTTGTCGTTCCATGATCACGTACGCCTGCTGGGCTACCTGTCGCTTTTGGTGGCCGAGCTGCCGGGTGACGTGGTGGAGATTGGCGTGTGGAAGGGCAAGTCGCTGGTGCTGATGAATGAGGTGTGCAATGGCGAGCGGCGTGTCATCGGTATCGACCCGTTTGAGTTGCCGAACCAGTTTGAGGAGTTCAGTCACTATCAGGCGTTGATGCTGCCTGATGCGGTGGTGATTCGCGGCTTCTCGGAACTCAGTGCCGAGCGTTTCTACAATCTGGCGCCCAGAGTTGCGCTGTTGCATATCGATGGCGGCCACACCATGCGCAACGTGTTGCTGGATTTCCTGCTGTATTCGCCGAGTGTGGTGCCGGGCGGGTTTATCGTGCTGGACGATTATCGCGACTTTAAACACTCGCCTGAGGTGGGTCCTGCGGTCGATCTGCTCAGGGCTACGGGGTTCTTCAGAGACTTCAACGTGCTGGGGAGCGTGCATGGCTTTGAGAACAGCTACGTGTTACAGCGGATGTAGGCGTTTTCCAAGTCGGCGCTCTGGATACAGCCTGTCCCAAGCAACATTTCATCATTCTCTGCAGTGTTGAGGTTTACGATTCTCTGCAAGAGAGGCCCAACGCCTCCAGCCTGCAGAGAACCCAGGAAATGACCTCAAACCTCATCAAACTGTTGCTGATCAGCGGCACATTGCTATTGAGCGCCTGCTCCTCGGGCGGGAGCGTCAGCAGCGACCCATGCTTCTCGGGCGGATGCCAGGCGTTTGGCGACCATAGCCCGAGTAAAGCCGCCAAAATGAGTTTTGGCGGCAGCGGGCTGGGTAGCAGTTATGGAGAGTATGGTTCGGGGTTGTTGCATGATGATTGATGCGGCACTGGGCCAGCCAGTTTTGTGGTGACTGACCCATTGCTATCGGGAGCAAGCCCGAGCTGCGCAGGTTGGCGGGTTAGTGCCCGCCTTTCATGCGTCGGGCGATGAGGTAAAGGCCCAGGCCAAGCAGTGCTGTCGCGGCGCCGATGTAACCGGTGCTTGTCCAACCAAATCCGGCGGTAATCGCCATCCCGCCAAACCACGGGCCCAGCGCGTTCGCCAGGTTGAACGCCGCGTGGTTGGACGCGGCCGCCAGGCTCGGGGCTTCGTGGGCGATATCCATCAGGCGGATCTGCAACGGCGCCGCCAGCGACACCATGGTGCCGACCAGCCCCATGCTCAGCAGCACGCCCCACAGCGACGATGCCGCGAACGGAAAGAACAGCAGCACGGCTATCGACCACACCAATATCAGCCCCACAGCGCGAAATTGCATACGATCAAACAGTTTGCCGCCTGCGATGTTGCCGATGATCCCGCCGACACCAAACGCCGCGAGGCCAAAGGGAATCCACTGTGGCGACACTTTGGTCACTTCCAGCATGGTCGGCGCCAGGTAGCTGAATACGCAGAACATCCCGGCAAAGCCAATCGCGCCGATGGACAGGGCCATCCACACTTGGGGTTTGGTGAAGGCACGCATTTCCTTGCGCGGGTCGCTGCGTTCTTCGTCATGGCGGTGGGGGACGAATTGCCACACCAGGGCGATGGTGCATAGGGCGATCACGCTGACCAGGGCGAAGGCCGAGCGCCAGCCCAGGTGTTGGCCGAGGAAGGTGGCGATCGGGTTGCCCAGCAGCATCGCGAGGGTCAGGCCCACCATTACGCGGGCGACGGCGCCGGCGCGTTTATCCGAGGGCACCATGCTCGAGGCGACCACGGCGGCGATGCCGAAATAGGCGCCGTGGGGCAGGCCGCTGATGAAACGGAAAGCCACCAGTGAACTGAAGCTCGGGGTGAAGGCGGTGGCGAGGTTGCCCAAGGCGTAGAGCGCCATCAATAACAGCAGCATGTGTTTACGCAGCAGTTTGGCGCCGAGGATCGCCAGCAGCGGGGCGCCGACCATCACGCCCAGAGCGTAGGCGCTGATGGCGTGGCCAACCTGGGGCTCGCTCAGGTTGAGGTTTTGGGCGATGTCGGGCATCAGGCCCATGATGGCGAATTCGCCAGTGCCGATTGCGAAAGCGCCCACGGCCATGGCCGCTTCCATTTTGGCGGCACTGCGCGCGGGCAGCAGGTGCCCGGGTGTTTGCTGGATAGACATGGATGGCTCTGCTTGAATGGGTGCACGAAAGACAGTCGCCGATGCTACGCATGCGACCGTGAAGGTGTCTAGAACAGCCGCTTGTCCGAGAGTTCCAGGCCTGTGACTTCAGGTCGCGCCTGCCAGCCTTGACACCCGGGCAATAAAAGCCGTGATTTGATGCTGTCAATTGGCCAAACGACCCATAAACGCTGTTTGGCGTGATATTCTGCGCGCCGTTCTGGACAGGTCTCACCCTGGTCGTACATCCGTATACGTCCCGGCGGTGGGCTGTCGCCCAGATAGCTGAAGCCAATAATGATAAAAAGTCAGCGCAGAAGGGACAAAAGTGAGGTCGATACGTCGGCCTTGTGTGCCCACCCTACGGTCTGAAGATCTGAAGAGTCAGGGCGGTAGGGCGGATGGCGTTTTATCATAGGTGCTACTGATGTTTAAGAAAGTAAACACTGCCCTGCTGGGGCTGGCTTTGTCGATGGGGATCACGTCCGTTCACGCGGAAGAGGCAAAGAAAGTCGATGTGCTGCTGATCGGCGGCGGCATCATGAGTGCGACCCTGGGTGTGTGGCTCAACGAGCTGCAGCCGGACTGGTCGATGGAGATGGTCGAGCGCCTCGATGGCGTGGCCGAAGAAAGCTCCAACGGCTGGAACAACGCCGGCACCGGTCACTCGGCCCTGGCCGAGCTGAACTACACCCCGGAAGACAAGAACGGCAACGTTGAGATCCCGAAAGCGGTCGAGATCAACGAAGCGTTCCAGATCTCCCGTCAGTTCTGGTCCTGGCAGGTCCAGCAGGGCGTGCTGAAGAACCCGCGCTCGTTTATCAATTCCACTCCGCACATGAGCTTTGTGTGGGGCGATGACAACATCAAGTTCCTGAAAAAACGCTACGAAGCCCTGAAGGCGAGCCCGCTGTTTGCCGGCATGCAGTACTCCGAAGACCCGGCGCAGATCGCCAAGTGGGTTCCGCTGATGATGCAAGGGCGTGACCCGAGTCAGAAAATCGCGGCCACCTGGACTCCGATCGGCACCGACGTGAACTTTGGCGAGATCACCCGCCAGTTCGTTGCCCACCTGCAAACCACGCCGAAGTTCGACCTGAAACTGTCGAGCGAAGTGCAGGACATCACCAAGAACGCCGACGGCTCGTGGCGTGTGAGCTACAAAAACCTGAAAGACGGCACCAAGACCGAAACCGACGCCAAGTTCGTGTTCATCGGCGCGGGCGGCGGTGCACTGCACCTGCTGCAGAAGTCGGGCATTCCTGAAGCCAAGGAATACGCAGGCTTCCCGGTTGGCGGCTCGTTCCTGGTGACCGATAACCCGGCCATCGCTGAACAGCACATGGCCAAGGCCTACGGTAAAGCTTCGGTTGGCGCACCGCCGATGTCGGTTCCGCACCTGGACACCCGCGTGCTGGACGGCAAGCGCGTGATCCTGTTTGGCCCATTCGCGACCTTCTCCACCAAGTTCCTGAAGGAAGGCTCGTACCTGGACCTGCTGACCAGCACCACCACCCACAACATCTGGCCAATGACCAAAGTCGGTATTCGTGAATACCCGCTGGTCGAGTACCTTGCCGGCCAACTGATGCTGTCGGACGACGACCGCTTCAAGGCGCTGCAGGAATACTTCCCGAACGCCAAGCAGTCCGACTGGCGCCTGTGGCAAGCCGGTCAGCGCGTGCAGATCATCAAGCGTGACGAAGAGCAGGGCGGCGTCCTGAAACTCGGCACCGAAGTGGTCAGCTCCGCCGACAACACCATCGCAGGCCTGTTGGGTGCATCGCCAGGCGCGTCCACCGCGGCTCCGATCATGCTGACCGTGCTGCAAAAAGTGTTCAAGGACAAGGTGGCCACTCCTGAGTGGCAGGCCAAACTGCACCAGATCGTACCGAGCTACGGCACCAAGCTGAACGACAGCCCTGAAGCGGTTGCCAAGGAATGGGCCTACACCGCCGGTGTCCTGCAACTGACGCCACCGCCAGCGATTCCGCAACTGGCAGCGCCAAAGGCCACCGAGGCTGCCAAGCCTGCGGCCGAGCCGAGCAAGCCAGCGTCTGACCTGGCGCTGTAAGCTGCTCAGCCACACGCACCGCTAAAGAAAAAGCCCGCTGAACCGGTGACGGTCAGTGGGCTTTTTTGTGGGTGACGTTCACACCTTGAAATGCCTGACCTGCTCATGCACGTGCAAGGCCAGTGCATTGCCGGTGTCGCACAGCAGGTAAAGATGCTGCAGTGCAAGGACGGGCAGGTCCGTCATCTGCATCAGCCCATCGCCCATGCGACTGGCCTCCATCAGGCCCACGGCCACGCCACTGCGTACACAGGCCTCGACCGCCGATGAATTGGGGCTTTCCAGCAGCAGTCGATGGTAAATTCCGTGGTCCTTCAGCGCCTGCAAGGCGGCCGCGCGATAAGGGCAGCCGGCGATGGGAACGGTCACGGGCAGCGGCGCGTTGGCCGGGCAATTGAAGTGCTGAGCGGCAACCCACAATGGCTGAACCTCGCCCAGGCGTTCACCCTGGGCCAGGGGCTGAGCGCTGACGGTGATCGCCAGGTCCAGCTGATTGGCCATGAACAGATTCAGCAGTTCGCCGCTGGTGCGAGCCTCGATCTCCAGTTCGAGCAAGGGGTTGTCGGCGATCAAGCGCGGCAGGAATGCCTGGATGAATGCGCTGGCATAGGTGTCCGGCACGCCAAGGCGGATCTTGCCCTGCATGCGCTGTGGCATCAGCGAGATCAACAGGCGGTCATGGCTCTTGAGAAACTCGGTGGTGTCGCCCAGCAGTTTTGTGCCGTACAGCGTCAGTTCCACGCCCTGATTATTGCGACTGAACAGGCGTTGGCCCACCTGGTCCTCCAGCTTCTGAATCTGTGTGGTCACGGTTGAGGCACTGCGGTGCACATGTTCGGCCGCCTCGTTGAAGCGACGAAAACGGGCCACAGCGTGAAAGGTGCGCAACAGCTCGATGTTCAATTGTCTGGGCATAATTCGTCTTTTAAGGATTAGTTGTGCGGTTAATTTCAATATACACAATCATTGGTGGCTCATAGCCTTGGCGTCAATGCACAGATGCTGGAGGCTATATGAAGCGCTCACCCTTGGGCCTGCTGTTGTTACAAGGCGCGTTTGTTCTGTCGTGGAGCTCAGGCTACATCGGCGCCAAGCTGGGCACGCAGGGCGGCGGGGCGTTCAACCTGCTGTTCTGGCGCTTCTTGTTGGTGTCGGTGTGCCTGGGGTTGTTTCTGAATGTCAGGTTGATGAGCGTTTCCTGGGCGCAGATTCGCCATTACGCGGTGATCGGTTTCCTTTCCCAGTTTGCTTACCTGAGCTGCCTCTACGTGGCGATCCAGAATGGCTTGCCACCCGGCATTGCGGCCATCATCGCCGCGCTGCAGCCGCTGATGACGGCGGCGCTGTCCACTGGCAGCGCTGTTGAGCGTAGTGGCGGCTGGCAGTGGCTTGGGCTGTTGATCAGTTTTGTCGGCGTGGCGATCGTGATCGCCGGGCAGTACGGCCAGAGTGGGCAAGGCGTTGGCCTGGTCATGTATCTGTTGCCATTGGCGGCGGCACTGGGGCTGACACTGGCCACACTCTATGAGCGCCGCTCGCTGCAAAAAAACGACGCGGGCCTGGTGTTGCCGCTGTTTATCCAATCGCTGCTGACCTTGATCGGTTTCACTGGCGCGGTGCTCTACACAGACACCCTGAGCATTCCCCGCGACCCGAATGTGCTGATCTCGATTGTCTGGCTGACCGTGTTCTCCACCTTTGTCGCTTACCTGAGCTTGTGGATGCTGTTGCGTGTGATGAGCGCAACCCGGGTGGCGGCGCTGGTCTATCTGGAACCACCGGTGACGCTGGTGTGGGCAGCATTGATGTTCGGCGACGTGATCCATGGGGCGACCTATGCGGGTATGGCCGTGGTCGTCGCGGGTTTACTGCTGGTGCGTGTGAAACGACCGGCAGTCGCATGCACCTCGTAAGGCGCGCGGGTTCAGCAAGCTGACAGACACATCCTGTTAAAAAATACCCAGGGCCATGCAGGAGCGTGGTTGCAGCAAAGGGGGATTTTTACCATTGCAGGGTGCAAGCACCCGAGGGTTTCGTATGTTGTTACGTTATGCGGCATTGGCGGCAGTGGTCGTCGCGGCGTCTGGATGTGTGCAGGAGCGCGTGGTGCATGAGCGTGTTCCGATGCAGCGTGACTACGTTGAAGTGGTCGCGCCACAACCGCCTCCGGTGCAGGTGATCGAGGTCGAGCCGGCGCCACGTTATGGCTATGTATGGTCGCGCGGTTACTGGCGTTGGGCGGGCGGGCGGTATGTCGCGGTGCACGGCCACTGGGAGCCGGTTCGCGAGGGTTATCGCTATGTGCATCCCCATTGGGTGCAACACAGCGATGGTTTCCATTGGCAAGTGGGTGGCTGGGTACGCTGAGCCTGGTTAAATCGGCTTTTGGGTGCCCAGGAGCCGAATCTCTCGCAGCAAAGCCGCACCGAGTTGATCGGTGCCCAATTCCCGATATCCCACCGCCTTGATCTCGCCGTTTTCCTCCGCCTGGATGATGATCACCGGTGTTTCCTTGCCCGATGCTTCGTCCACATGCATCGCGTACTGCGGAATTTTCAGCTCTATCGGCGTACCTGCCGCCTTGCCCTTCACGTTGATCAGGAACGCCGCGCACCCACTGTCCACATCCTCACTGGTGGCCGGGCGGCCGCTGACGAAGCAGCTCTGCGGCAGGTCGGGCCAAGCGATGGCATCACCCAAGGCGAGTGCAGGCAGTAGGGTCATGGCTGTGAGCAAAAATGTGCGCACGTTCGGTGTTCTCTTGATCAAAAGGGCAGTCGATTTTTACCAAAGCTTTGCCGTCAGCCGCAACGCCGTGGCTCAGCCCAGTCGTTTCATGCCCGTCGTTTTGGCGGCGTCGAGGTCGAAGGTGGCGGTGTATTCGCAGCCGGCTGCGTGGGCGCAACGCTCGATCAGGCAGTCCGCGAAGTCGGCCTTGCTGGCGATGAACTTGCGCAGTGCCTTCCATACGATATCGGCGTGTTCGATGGTCAGTTCACGGGTGTGCAGCAGGGTTTCCAGCACCAGCACCACGTCAGCCTCGGCCGATTGGTAGCAGGACTGCAGGACCCACACCAATTCGACGATGGACACCACGCTGACAAAACCCGGCGACGCAGCAGTCAGCGATTCGATCAGGTGCGATGCCCTGGCCGATTGAACCGCATCGTCCTGGGTGACGTAGCGCACCAGCACATTGGTATCCAGACCGATCATCGCGCTTTTGCTCCCCGGTCCGCGATGGCCTGGTTCATGTCCTCGATGGACACCGCTCTGGCAGGCTTGCGGATCAATCCCTTGAGGTCCTTGACGGTTTTGCTCGCGGCAATCATGGAAAACTTGCCGTCCTCCAGTTCGACGAATTCCACCCGGTCGCCCGTTTCCAGACCCAGAGCCGTCCTGACCTGGACAGGAATGGTGATTTGCCCTTTCGACGTAAGTGTGGCGGTTGCCATGGTTAATACCTCCAACATAATGCTCCTTACCCTAGGGTAAGGAGTGCTGAAGGACAAGATCCGTTGGTCCATAGAATGCTCGCAAAAGTGAGTTGGAATAGGAAAACCCTAGTCCGAACGCACGATCCTCACACGCTCGCCCATGCACCAAAGCGCTACAAACTATGACCAACCGCCCACCCGGGATTTATTGCACCACGCGATAACACGGCACATAGGCTGCGCCGCCCGGCAGTTTCATCCGGTGCTGGGCCACGAATGCCTTCAACAGCTCATCCAGCGGTTTCATGATCGCCGGGTCGCCATGAATTTCGTAAGGACCGTTTTCCTCGATCAGGCGAATGCCCTTGTCCTTCACGTTGCCCGCCACGATCCCCGAGAACGCACGACGCAGGTTGGCCGCCAACTCATGGGGGGCCAGCGCATGGCTCAACTGCAGGCTGGCCATGTTTTCGTGGGTGGGATCGAACGGACGCTGGAACCCCTCGTCAATCTTGAGCAGCCAGTTGAAGTGAAATGCATCGTTGCGCTCGCGACGGAACTGCTTCACCGCCTTGAGGCCGGCGGTCATCTGGCGCGCCACTTCGGCCGGATCGTCGATGATGATCTGGTAGTGCTGTTGCGCCGCTTCACCCAGGGTGGCGCCGACGAACGCATGCAGTTGTTCCAGATAAGGCGCCGCGTGTTTGGGCCCGGTCAGTACTACCGGGAACGGCACGTCACGGTTGTCCGGGTGCATCAGAATACCCAGCAGGTACAGGAACTCTTCGGCCGTGCCCGCGCCGCCCGGGAAGATGATGATGCCGTGGCCCACGCGGACGAAGGCTTCCAGGCGCTTTTCGATGTCCGGCAGGATCACCAGTTCGTTGACGATGGGGTTGGGTGCCTCGGCGGCGATGATGCCAGGCTCCGTCAAGCCCAGGTAGCGCCCGCCGGTGATGCGTTGTTTGGCGTGGGAAATGGTCGCGCCCTTCATCGGCCCTTTCATTACGCCGGGGCCGCAGCCGGTGCATACGTCGAGGCTGCGCAGGCCCAGTTCGTGGCCGACTTTCTTGGTGTATTTGTATTCTTCGGTGTTGATCGAGTGCCCGCCCCAGCACACCACGATTTTCGGCTCGACGCCCGGGCGCAGCGTACGGGCGTTGCGCAGCAGGTGGAACACGTAGTCGGTGATGCCTTGGGAGTCGCTCAGGTCGATGCGCTGGCTGTCGAGTTCGTTCTCGGTGTAGACGATGTCGCGCAAGGCGCTGAACAGCATCTCGCGGGTGCTGGCGATCATTTCGCCGTCGACGAATGCATCCGCAGGCGCGTTCAACAATTCGAGGCGCACGCCGCGGTCCTGCTGATGGATACGCACTTCAAAGTCTTTGTACGCGTCGAGAATGGTCTTGGCGTTGTCGATGTGCGCGCCGGTGTTGAGGATGGCCAGGGCGCACTGGCGGAACAGGGTGTAGATGCTGCCGGTGCCGGCGGCGCTCAGTTGCTGGACTTCACGTTGGGAGAGGGTTTCGAGGCTGCCCTTGGGGCTGACGGAGGCGTTGATGACGTGACGTTGGGGCATTCTGATTCCTTGAAAGCACAGCCACCGCATCCTGTGGGAAGCGATGGCTTGAGAAGGGTGGGCGCCGTTGAAGGCGCGCGAGCCGAATATTTACCTCAGGCGCAAGGCCAAGCGCAAATACCGTCCGCCTCCATCATGCCGCAGAACCTACTGAATCAGCTTCCAGTTTTTGTAGAAAACCCGACGCAGGGTAAAGACGAGGCCGGCAAAACCGGCGATCACGGCGTTAAGCACCGAAGGCAGCAAGGTCGGTCGCACAATGTCGATAAACAGGCAGTAACGCTTTGCGTCGTTCTTGTTGAAGGAGGCGTGCATCAGCGTGTCATCGAAAATGAACAGTGGGTCGTCGTGCCAATAGTGTTTGTGTTTGCCGACCTGGATGTACACGCCTTCGTGGTGCGGTGCCGGCGCCATGTTGTAGAGCACGCGAAACATCATGCGCAGCGGGCCGAAGTGAAACGAGGTGGAGCGGTTTTCGTTGAACACCGATACGCCGATGGTTTTCACGAACGGCAGCTTCTTGCGCAGTTGCGGAATATCCAGCGTGGTTTCGATCGGGCGGCCGTACCACTGGAAAAACAGCATGCCGCGCTTTTTCTCGGCCATGCGCGTATCCAGGTAGCCGATGATTTCATCCTTGTGGGCCATGGCGTCGTCGATCACCTGTTGCAGGTCATCGCGCCACGCCAGCGGCAGGTCATGCATCGTATAAACATGACGGTTACGGCGGCTCAGCAGGTCGAGCAGGGTGTTGAACGGTGCCAGCACCCAGGTGTTGCGTCCGTTTCCGATGAAATATTTCTTGATGGTGTCGCGGTCGTACAGGCCGTTGCGCAGGAAGTCATACACACCGCACACCAGCACCAGCCCAAGGAACACCGCCGAGGTCAGCGGGAACAGACCAATGATCAGCAGCACGCCTGCCACCCAGGCGAGCGACACGGCTCTTTTACGTAAAACGGACTTGCTCATCAAACTCAGCTCCAGCTGGACGCCATTCGACAGGTCCGGATCCCTGGCTGCGAGTGGTGGATTTTGAAACATATTGAAACAATCCGTTCATGATAAAGGCGTTCTACCGATTAGGGGCGTTTTAAATAGAGGGGAATTGTGACGATCCCGTTCAGGATTTAACCCTAGCCGTACTTGGCAGGCCGTGCGGATTGGATTTTGTAAACGGAAGATTTGCGACTATCGTGACGCTTCGGTTTTTTGGGCGTCATAGACCGGTACGATTAAGTTGAATGGCCACCATTGGCCTTCGGCACCTTGGAAGAGGCAGAATTTTTATGATCATCAAACCGCGGGTTCGTGGCTTTATCTGTGTGACCGCTCACCCTGTTGGCTGTGAAGCGAACGTCAAAGAGCAGATCGACTACGTGACTCAACACGGCGTCATCGAGGGCGGTGCCAAGAAGGTGCTGGTACTCGGCGCTTCCACTGGCTACGGCCTGGCCGCGCGCATCAGTGCTGCGTTTGGCTGTGGCGCCGACACCCTGGGCGTGTTTTTTGAGAAAGAAGGCGAAGAGGGCAAACTCAGTTCCGCCGGTTGGTACAACAGCGCTGCGTTCGAGAAGTTTGCCGTCGAGAAAGGCCTGTACGCCAAGAGCATCAACGGCGACGCATTCTCCGACGAGATCAAGCGCCTGACCATCGACACCATCAAAAAAGACCTGGGCAAGATCGACCTCGTGGTCTACAGCCTGGCCGCGCCGCGCCGTACCGACCCGCAGGGCGTGGTGCACACCTCCACCCTCAAGCCGATCGGCAAGGCCGTGACCCTGCGCGGCATCAACACCGACAAGGGCGTCGTGGTCGACACCACCCTTGAGCCGGCCACCCAGGAAGAAATCGACGGCACCGTGAAAGTCATGGGCGGCGAAGACTGGCAGCTGTGGATCGACGCCCTGCGCGACGCCGACGTACTGGCCGAAGGCGCCAAGACCACCGCGTTCACCTACCTCGGCGAGAAACTGACCCAGGACATCTACTGGAACGGTTCCATCGGTGAAGCCAAGAAAGACCTCGATAAAAAAGTGCTGACCTTGCGCGACAACCTCGCGGCACTCAAGGGCGACGCCCGTGTGTCGGTGCTCAAGGCCGTGGTCACCCAGGCCAGCTCGGCGATCCCGATCATGCCGCTGTACCTGTCGCTGCTGTTCAAGGTGATGAAAGAGCAGGGCACCCACGAAGGCTGCATCGAGCAGGTCTATGGCCTGTTCAAGGACAGCCTCTACGGCAGCGAGCCTAAGCTGGATGCCGACGGCCGTCTGCGCGCTGACCTGGCCGAGCTGGAACCCAAGGTCCAGGACGCCGTGGCCGCGCTGTGGAACCAGGTGACCGACGACAACGTCAACGAGATCAGCGATTTTGCTGGCTACAAGGCTGAGTTCCTGCGCTTGTTCGGTTTTGAAGTCGATGGCGTGGACTACGATGCCGACGTGAACCCGACCGTGAAGATCAACGGCCTGATCCAGGCCTGAGACACGGTTTAAAACAATTTGGGAGGGGGCTTGCTCCCGATAGCGATGTGTCAGCCAAAGATAAATTGACTGACACTCCGCCATCGGGAGCAAGCCCCTTCTTCATTTGCGTTGCGGGTGTTTTTCAGAAACATCCTACGTGCCGACGCGCAGCTCCCGCCTGACAAACTCTGCCAGACTCCTTGGGCTATCACGCCATGCCAACGGAGGATCTGATGACGATTCGTGCAGTAGTTTTCGATTTCGGCGGTGTCCTGTTCGACTGGAGCCCGCTGCACCTGTACCGCAAGCTGATTGCCGACGACCATGAGCGCCAGTGGTTCCTGGACAACATCTGCACCCAGGCCTGGAACACCGAGCAGGACGCTGGCCGCCCCCTGGCCGAGGCCACCCGCACACTGGTTGACCAATACCCGCACCATGAAACCCTGATCCGCGCTTACTACGACCGCTGGCACGAAATGCTGCGTGGCCCATTGCCCGAAGGTGTGGCGATTCTCAACGCCTTGCACGCCGTCAATATGCCGCTGTTCGGGCTTACCAACTGGTCCGCTGAAACCTTCCCCTACGCCCGCGCCAACTACCCGTTCCTGCAATGTCTGCGCGATATTGTCGTGTCCGGCGAGTTGAAGCTGATCAAGCCCGATCCCGCGATCTATCAGGCCAGCCTCGACCAGGTGCGCGCCCATCTGCCGGATATCCAGGCAGGGGAAGTGGTGTTTATCGATGACGTGGCAGGCAATGTCGAGGCCGCCATCGCGCTGGGCTGGCAGGGTATTCATCATGTGTCAGCCGAGCGCACTGCCGCGCAGTTGCGTGGGTTGGGTGTGGGCTTTTAGCGGGCGAACTGTTCCATTACGAAGTCGACGAAGGCACGCAGCTTCGGCAAGCGGTAGCGGTCCTGGCGATACACCAGGTGCATGGGGCGGCTGGGCAGTTGGTAGGTGGGCAGCAAGGCCACCAGCTTGCCGGCTTCCAGGTCCGGCCGCACCAGCGCATCGGGCAACATGACGATCCCCATGCCGTGTACGGCCGCCTGACGCAGGCCTTGTGAGCTGTTGAGGGTCAGCGAGCCGGACACCTCGACCTCGATTTCCCCTTCGGCGCCGGTCATGCGCCAGAGTTTGTCGGCGTTGCGCCAATCGTCAGTGGCGGGGTAGGCGAAGGCGAGGCAGTCGTGTTGCCGCAGGTCTTCGGGTGTCTGCGGGGTGCCCTGGCGTGCCAGGTAATCCGGTGATGCGCACAGGGTGATGGTGTAGTCCTGCAATGGGCGAGCGATGAGGCCGGGTGTTTCCAGTTCACCCAGGCGGATGGCGACGTCGAAGCCGCTGTCGATCAGGTCCATACGCTCATTGCTGAGCACCATATACAGCTTGATCAGCGGGTAGCGGCGGGAGAACTCACTCAGCGCCGGCGCGAGGCGCTCGGTGCCAAAGGCCGGCGGTGCGGTGATGCGCAAGGTGCCCTTGGGAATCTCGCTGTGGGCCTGTTCGGCCAGGTGCTCGGAGTCGGCCACCAGCCCCAGCACTTCCAGGCAGCGCTGGTAATACTGGCCGCCGAACTCCGTGAGGCTTTGCTTGCGCGTGGTGCGCTTGAGCAGGCTCACGCCCAGGCGCTGTTCCAACGCGCGCAGGTGGTTGCCGACCATGGTGGTCGACAGGCCGCACGCCTGGGCGGCGGCGGTCATGCTGCCGCTTTCGACCACCTTCACGTACACCGACATTGCCTGGAACACATCCATTATCAAGCCTTGCTTTAAAGTCATTGCACAAAAGCGGAGTTTATCCAGCTGAGGTGGCTAACGATACTTCAAGCCACCCCAACAAGACACTGGAGCCCGCTACCATGACCGCCGCCTGCCTGATGAGCACTTATCAACCCCTGGCCCTGAGCTTCACCCGTGGCCTTGGCACACGCCTGTGGGATCAGCAGGGCCGTGAATACCTGGACGCAGTGGCGGGCGTGGCGGTGACCAATGTCGGGCACTCCCATCCCAAACTGGTGAGCGCCATCAGCGAACAGGCAGGGCTGTTGTTGCACACCTCCAACCTCTACAGCATCGACTGGCAACAGCGTTTGGCCCTGCGGCTGACGCAGTTGTCCGGTTTGGACCGGGCGTTTTTCAACAACTCCGGTGCCGAGGCCAACGAGACGGCACTCAAGCTTGCCCGCCTGCATGGCTGGAAAAAAGGCATCGAGCAGCCGTTGGTGGTGGTGATGGAAAACGCCTTTCACGGCCGCACCCTCGGCACCATGGCGGCCAGTGACGGACCTTCCGTGCGCCTGGGGTTTCAGCGTCTGCCGGGAGATTTCATCAAGGTCGGCTTTGGTGACCTGCACGCCCTGGATGCGATCACCGCGCAATGGGGCACGCGCATCGCGGCGGTTTTGCTGGAACCGATCCAGGGCGAAAGCGGTGTGCTGATAGCGCCGCCGGGTTATCTGAAAGCCCTGCGCGACCACTGCACACGCCACGGCTGGCTGATGATGCTCGACGAGATCCAGACCGGCATCGGCCGCACCGGCACCTGGTTTGCCTTTGAGCATGAAGGCATCGTGCCGGACGTGATGACTCTGGCCAAGGGCCTGGGCAATGGCGTGCCCATCGGCGCCTGCCTGGCCAAGGCCTCGGTCGCTCAATTGTTCACGCCTGGCAGTCACGGCAGCACCTTTGGTGGCAACCCGCTGGCGTGCCGTGTGGGGTGCACGGTGCTGGACATCATCGAAGAGCAAGGTCTGCTGCACAACGCGGCGCGCCAGGGCGAACACCTGCTGGCTCGGTTACGTATGGAGTTGGACGAGTGCCCGCAGGTGGTGGCAATTCGCGGTAAAGGCTTGATGATCGGTATCGAACTGGCCAGTCCCTATCGTGACCTGGCCCGGCGCGCCGCTCATGAACATGGGCTGCTGATCAACGTGACCCGGGGCAAGATCATCCGTCTGTTGCCTCCGTTGACCCTGGACGGCAAGGAAGTGGAAATGATCGTGCGGGCCATCACCCGACTGCTGAACTGAAAAAATGCAGTCTCACTGTGGGAGGCAGCAATTCCCCTCCCACAGGGGAGCAGCGTGATGCTCAAAGGTCGGCGCCATTGAGCCACTCCTGATTCAGCGTGTCGGTGTCTCCCAGGTACTCCAGCAACCACGTCATGGCCGGCGACACTCTGTTCTGCGCCCAGGCCACACACGACGGGCTGGCGGGGAAGGGCCGGTGCAGGTGCAGCGCCATCAACTCGCCACGCTCGATCCACGGCAACACCTGATGTGCCGGTGCCATGCCCACGCACAGACCGTCGCGCAGGCAGTCGATGGCCGAGGCCCAGTTGGGCACCACCAGCCGCCGTTGGTTGTCCAGGGTCCATGTGTCGCGCTTGGGCAGGTTGCGAGAGGTATCGGTCATGCACAGCGAGGCGAACGGGCGCAGTTGATCGTCGCTGAGCAAGCCGTCCACCGCCGCCAACGGATGCCTGGCACTGACCACGCACAGCCAGCTCATGAGGCCCATGTCACGAAAGGTGAAATGGCTGGCCACCGGCACCGCGCTGGTCGCGCCGATCACAAGATCGGTGCGCTCATCGGCGAGGGCGTCCCACACGCCGTTGTACACCTCGTATTCCAGCAGCAACTCCACCTCGGGAAACTGCCGGTAGAAATCCACGACCAACTGCCGACAGCGCTGCGGTTTGACGATGGAGTCCACCGCCACCTTCAACTGACCGCTCCAGCCATTGGCCACCTGCTGGCACAGGCGCCGGGTGCCGAGCATTTTTTTCATCACGCCACGGGCTTCATCGATAAACAGACGGCCTGCGGGAGTCAGCTCCACATCCCGGTGGCGGCGGATGAACAGCGGCACCGCCAGCCATTCTTCAAGCTGGCGCACGGTGTAGCTGATAGCCGATGGCACACGGTGCAGCTCTTGGGCAGCGGCACTGAAACTGCCATGGCGCGCCACGGCATCCACCACATCCAGCGAATATTCGGACCACATGAGTGACTGCCTTCAAAATAGTTGATAGGAGTATCCAATTATTCTCGCTTCACACAGGATTTGTCAGCCTCATAATGGGTGCTATCCAGCAAATAGTTTGATGGCAAGGTTAAAAAGGCTTCAATGAAAAATTCGTTTGGTTTTATCGGCTATTTGGCGGGGCTGAGCATGCTCGGTTATCTCGCCATGGACATGTACTTGCCGGCGTTTGGCGCCATGGGCGAGCAGCTGCAGATCGGCGCGGGCGCAGTGGGCGCCAGCCTGAGTGTTTTTCTCGCAGGTTTTGCCGTGGGCCAGTTGCTGTGGGGGCCGCTGTCGGACCGCCTGGGGCGCAAGCCGATCCTGCTGGCAGGCCTGAGCCTGTTCGTGCTGGGTTGTGCCGGGATGTTCTGGGTCGAAACTGCGCCGCAGTTGCTGGCCTTGCGTTTCATTCAGGCGATTGGCGTGTGTGCCGCGGCCGTGAGCTGGCAGGCGCTGGTGATCGACCGCTACCCGGCCGCCAAGGCCCATCGTGTGTTCGCCAGCATCATGCCGCTGATGTCGCTGTCGCCGGCCCTCGCGCCGCTGTTGGGGGCGATGGTGTTGAACCACTTCGGCTGGCAGGCGATTTTCGCCGTGTTGCTCGGGGTGTCGCTGTTGCTGCTGCTGCCCACCTTGTTCCTGCGCAGCTTGCCGAACCCCCCTGCAGACAAACCGGCAGCACGCCTCAGCTACGGGCAGTTGCTCACCTCGCGAGTGTTCACCGGCAATGTGATGATTTTTGCCGCGTGCTCTGCGAGCTTCTTCGCCTGGCTCACCGCTTCGCCGTTCATCCTCGGGGGCATGGGCTACAGCCCCAGCGATATTGGCCTGAGCTATGTGGTGCCGACGCTGGCCTTCCTGATCGGCGGCTACAGTTGCCGCAGTGCCCTGCGGCATGTTGAGGGCAAGGCGTTGCTGCCGTGGCTGCTGGTGGCGTACTGCATCAGCATGATGGCGCTGTACCTGGTTGCCACCTTTACCGCCCCGACCCTCACCACCTTGCTGATTCCCTTTTGCCTCATGGCGTTGGTCAACGGTGCGAGCTACCCCATCGTAGTGGCGAATGCGCTCATGCCGTTCGCGGAAAACTCCGGCAAAGCAGCAGCGCTGCAAAACACGTTGCAGTTGGGGTTGTGCTTTCTCGGCAGCCTGCTGGTGTCGTCGAGGCTCGACCAGCCGCTCATGATCACCGTAGGCGTGATGCTGGCAACCGCACCGGTGGCGGTGTTGGGTTATTGGCTGGCGCGGCCGAGGGCTGAGTGCGGCACGCTGGCGAGTGAGATGTCCGACTGATTGTATACAACTCTATGGACATATAACCTTTACATTGCATACAGTGGTCTCACAACAAAAACAGAGACCTTCTCACCATGACTACCCCGAAGGCATCACCGCAGCGGCCAGAAGATGAGAATCTGGGCGTTGCCGCCAACCTGGCTTACGGCCTGCAGCATGTGTTGACCATGTATGGCGGCATCGTTGCCGTGCCGCTGATCGTCGGCCAGGCGGCCGGGTTGGCGCCGGCACAGATCGGCCTGCTGATCGCCGCATCTCTGTTTGCCGGTGGCTTGGCGACCCTGTTGCAGACCCTTGGCGTGCCGTTTTTCGGCTGCCAGTTGCCACTGGTGCAGGGCGTGTCGTTCGCGGGCGTGGCAACCATGGTGGCGATTGTCGGCGACGACGGTGCGGCGGGGCTGCCGGCAGTTCTCGGGGCGGTGATGGCCGCGTCATTTATCGGCCTGCTGATCACCCCCGTATTCTCGCGGATCACCCGTTTTTTCCCGCCGCTGGTGACCGGCATCGTGATCACCACCATCGGCCTGACCTTGATGCCCGTGGCTGCGCGCTGGGCCATGGGCGGCAACAGTCATGCGGCGGATTTTGGCAGCGTATCGAATATCGGACTGGCCGCGCTCACGCTGGTATTGGTGCTGCTGCTTAGCAAGATCGGCAGCGCGGCCCTCTCACGGTTGTCGATCCTGCTGGCAATGGTGATCGGTACCGTGATCGCAGTGGTGCTCGGCATGGCGGACTTTTCCGGCGTTACCCAAGGGCCGATGTTCGGTTTTCCCGCCCCCTTGCACTTCGGCATGCCCACTTTCCAGGTGGCCGCGATCATTTCCATGTGCATCGTGGTGATGGTGACGCTGGTGGAAACGTCGGCGGACATCCTGGCGGTGGGTGAGATCATCGACACCCGGGTCGACTCAAAACGCCTGGGTAATGGGTTGCGCGCCGATATGCTGTCAAGCCTGTTCGCGCCGATCTTTGGCTCGTTCACCCAAAGCGCGTTCGCCCAGAATGTCGGGCTGGTGGCCGTCACCGGAGTGAAGAGCCGGTTTGTGGTGGCCACGGGTGGGGCGTTCCTGGTGATTCTTGGCCTGCTGCCGTTCATGGGCCGGGTGATTGCCGCCGTGCCCACGTCGGTGCTGGGCGGCGCGGGCATCGTGTTGTTCGGCACCGTGGCGGCCAGCGGTATTCGCACGTTGTCGAAGGTGGATTACCGCAACAACATGAACCTGATCATCGTCGCCACTTCCATCGGTTTCGGCATGATTCCGATTGCCGCGCCGAGTTTCTACGACCAGTTTCCCGGTTGGTTCGCAACCATTTTCCATTCAGGGATAAGCTCGTCGGCGATCATGGCGATCGTGCTGAACCTGGCGTTCAATCACTTCACCGTCGGCAACTCGGACCAGCAGTCAGTGTTCGTGGCCGGCACCGAGCGCAGGCTGTGCTTTCACGATGTGGCGGCGTTGCGTGATGGCGATTATTTTCGCGGCGGCAAACTGTTTGATGCCGAGGGGAAGGAGGTTCCGTTGTTGGCCGACATTCCAGGGAAAACAGCGAAGCCTGAAGTCACTAAGGTCTGAATGTGAGAGGGGGATTGCCATTGCCCCCCTCGCATCACCTGTTCAACCGGCCTTGAGTTCACCGTGCCGTACCGAACACACCTCATCCAGAAACTTCACCACCGTGCCCATGCACGCCTGGCGTTCTTCTACATGGGGCATGTGGCTGGAGTCTTCAAACAGTGCCCAGCGCACATCGGCGATCTCATCCAGGAACGGCTTGACCACCAGCGGTGTGGCCTCATCGTGCCGTCCGGAGATCACCAGCGTCGGCACGTTGATCGCCGACAGCCGACCGATCACATTCCAGTCCTTCAAGCTGCCGATCACATGGAACTCGGTCGGGCCGCTCATGGCGTGGTACACCGTTGGATCGGCGTCGACCTGGGCGAAGGTGCGTGCCACTTCTTCGGGCCACGGGTTGACCCGGCACACATGCTGGTCATAGAAAATTCGCGAAG
Organism: Pseudomonas poae RE*1-1-14; assembly: GCF_000336465.1. Taxonomy (NCBI): domain Bacteria; kingdom Pseudomonadati; phylum Pseudomonadota; class Gammaproteobacteria; order Pseudomonadales; family Pseudomonadaceae; genus Pseudomonas; species Pseudomonas poae. Next base: position 975,302 of record NC_020209.1, read on the forward strand.
CGGCGAGGTATTCCGGGTCCTGATAGGTGCCGGCTGCTTCGTGCTTGAGCAGGGTTTCATCGACGCCTTCGGGCAATAATTTGCGCAGGCGGTTGGCTTCGCTGACCCAGGTGCGCATGCAGGTGGGCGAGTTGGCCGGGATGAAGGCGCGCAGGCCCTTGGGTTGCGCAATGGCGTGTTCGCTGCCGAGCATACCGCCCCAGGATTGCCCGAGGATTGCGTAGTCATTGCTGATTTGCAGGTGGTCCAGCAGGTTGTTCAACTCGTCGAGGAACAGGCCGACGGTCCAGAAGGCGGCGGGTTTGTCGGGCAGGTGGGTGGAGCGGCCGTTGCCCAGCTGGTCGTAGTGGATGACGGCGTGGCCGCTGGCGGCGACGTCCTTGAACGCGTCGACGTAATCATGGGTGCAGCCGGGACCGCCGTGAATGATAACCAGCGGCGTGCGCCCGGTGCTCAGGTCGCCGGTGACGCGGTACCAGGTCTGGTAGGCGCCGAAGGCCGCGTAGCCTTCGCGGATTTTGTCGATGAATTCCATTTCGTACCCTGCTCTGAAAAAAAGGATCAGGGCTACGATAATTGGCCTGGGCGATTCAGGTAACTAGCAAAACAGCTAGGTTTTGCCGAGTTTCAGTCTTCCAGTAGCCGGTAATGGCTGGCACGCACCACCGCCTGCACGCGGTTCCTGGCCCCCAGCTTGTGCATCGCCGAGGCCAGGTGCAGGGTGACCACCGCCAGCGAGCGGCTCAATTGCGCAGCGATTTCGGCGGCGGTCATGCCCTCGGCGGCCCATTTGAGGCACTCGCGTTCGCGTTTGGTCAGGTGAATATGCGGGTAGGTGCGCAGTTCTTTGCTGAACAGCGGGTAGGCCGCTTCCTGCAAGGCGTGGGTAATGAGGCTGAAGTCCGGCAGCGTCTGCCGTGCATCCTGCAGCACCGCGCCGGCCTTGCCGGTGCGCAGGCCGGTCAGCGAAGCGAAGCCGCCGCGCGGCAAGTGGATGGGCACGCTGACGCCGCAGGTCAGTTGCTGGTCGTGCAGGTAGGAGGATACCGGGGCGTGGCAGGGATCGATGATGGTTTGCAGTGCGGTTTCGGCCTTGGCTTCGTAGGACCAGACAAACGGCGACACCGTGCGCAAGGCCAGGTGCTGCACTGGATCGATCTGGTAAAACCCTTCGCCGCACCACAAGGCATGCCAGTCGGGCGGTGTGTTGCGCAGCTCCAGCACCGAGGGAGTGATCAGGCTGCCGTCGTGATCGATCGGCACCGGGGTGTAGTCGTACACCAGCGCATCGAAACCCAATTGCTGAGCAAGAACAAACGTATTGTCCATCTGCTCATCCAGGCTCCTGCCCGGCATCAGACGATTGTTGAAGGCAGTTAGCTTGGCCAGCATCCGTTCTGCTCCCGAATTCATTTGAATCTCGACTTGCGGCAAGTAGAATGCCACGCCCCGGCGAAGGACTGCCAGACCAAACCTATAAGAAATACTAGGTTATGGACACGCGGCATCCTCGGTAGTGTTGGCCTGATCAGCGGCCACTGCCAGCCAGGCCGATACCACACAAGGAATGTACGCATGTGGCGTGAAATTGCCCCCGACCAGCAGTACAACGTGCAAGTCGACGGCCACAACCTCGTGGTCTACAGCTTCGGCGAAGGCGATGAGGTGTTGCTGTGCCTCAACGGCGGCCCGGGCCTGCCATGTGACTACTTGCGCGACGCCCATGGCTGGCTCAAGGACCATAACCTGCGAGTGGTTGCATTCGACCAGCTTGGTACGGGCGCTTCTGCCAGACCCACCGACGTCTCCTTGTGGGAAATCGGCCGTTATGTCGAAGAAGTTGAAACCGTACGCCAAGCCCTGGGCCTGGGCCGCGTGCATCTGCTCGGCCATTCCTGGGGCGGTTGGCTCGGCATCGAATACGCCATTCATTACCCGCACGCGCTGAAAAGCCTGATCCTGGACAATACCGTCGGCGACATCCCGCACCTGTCCCAGGAGCTGCAACGCCTGCGTGGCGCCCTGGGCAGTGAGACTGTGGCGATGATGCAGCGCCACGAAGCCATGGGCACCCTGGACCATCCGCAATACCAGGCCGCAATCACCTTGCTCAACTATCGCCATCTGTGTCGCCTGGACGAGTGGCCGGAGCCGGTCAAACGCTCCCTCGGCGACTGGAACATGGGGCCCTACGAAACCATGCAGGGCCCCAATGAATTCCTCTACATCGGCAACCTCAAGGACTGGAACCGTCTTGAGGAGATGGCCGCGTTCAGCATGCCGATTCTGATCACCACCGGCCAGCACGACGAACTCACGCCGGCCTGCGCACTGCGCATGAAACTCGCGGCCCGGCACGCCGAGTTGCATGTGTTCCCCAACAGCAGCCATATGCCGTTCTACGAAGAACCCCAGGCGTATTTTCCGGTGCTGCTGGACTTTCTCGCGCGTCATCGAGGCTGACGAATGAACCTTGCGCGCTACCGTTTCGTGCTGTCCCGGCCGCTGCAATTGCTGCCGGTGCTGTTTGGCATCAGCCTGATCACCTTTGTGCTGGTGCGCTCGATTCCCGGCGACCCGGCGCGGGCCTTGCTCGGTTCGCGCAGCACGCCGGATGCGTTGCTGAAGATTCGCGCGCAATTCGGCCTCGACCAGCCGCTGTGGCTGCAATATTTCTACTTCCTGAAGAACCTGCTCAAGGGCGACCTTGGCCAGTCGCTGCTGTACAAGGTTGACGCCCTGAAGCTGATCGTGACCCGCATCGAGCCGACCCTGGTGCTGGTGCTCGGCAGCGTGCTGCTGGCGCTGCTGATCGCGGTGCCGCTGGCCACGGTGGCGGCACGCCGCAAAGGTGGCTGGGCAGATAACCTGATCCGCGTGTTCACCACCTTCGGCCTGGGCATGCCGGCGTTCTGGCTGGGCCTGATGCTGATTCTTGTGCTGAGCGTGCAATGGGGCCTGTTCCCGGTGTCCGGTTACGGTCGGACCTGGCTGGACAAGGCCCACCACATGGTGCTGCCATGCCTGACCATTGCCCTGGCGCTCTCGGCGGTGCTGGTGCGCAACCTGCGGGCGAGCATGTTGATGGAGTTGCAGGCCGACCATGTCACTGCCGCCCGTGCCCGTGGGCTGTCGGAAGCGGCGGTGTTTCGTCGGCATGTGCTGCCCAATTCCCTGGTGCCGGCGGTCAACCTGCTGGCGGTGAATATCGGCTGGTTGATCAGCGGCACAGTGGTCATTGAAAGCCTGTTCGCCATTCCCGGTATCGGCCAACTGTTGGTACGCGGCATTTTTACCCGCGACTACATGGTGGTGCAGGGCGTGGCGATGGTGCTGGCGTGTGCGACGGTGCTGGTCAACTTCATCGCGGACATAGTGACCGTGACCCTCGACCCACGGGTGAAGATGCAATGACCAGCCGCCCGATGATTGCGCCATGGCGCCTGCGCCTGCGTCTGGGTTTTCGTAATGGCCGGCTGACCGCTGCGTGGGGGCTGTTGATGCTTCTGGTGTGGCTGGCCCTGGCGCTGTTTGCGCCCTGGATCGCGCCCTATGACCCGATTGCGCAGAACACCGAGTTCAGTCTGCTGGCGCCGAGCCTGGCGCACCCGTTCGGCACCGACAACTATGGGCGCGACATCTTGTCCCGAGTGATCTGGGGCGCGCGGATTGACCTGCAACTGGCCATTATTGGGGTGATCTTTCCGTTCATGATCGGCACCTTCGTCGGCGCGGTGTCCGGTTATATCGGCGGGCGCTTCGACAGCGTGTGCATGCGGGTGATCGACGTGATCCTGGCGTTCCCGTTCCTGGTGCTGATGCTGGCGATCATGGCCATCCTCGGCCCTGGCCTGAAGAGCTTTTATATCGCCATGGCGCTGGTGGGCTGGGTGTCTTACGCGCGGCTGATCCGCTCGCAGATTCTGGTGCTCAAGGAAAGCGAGTTCGCCCTGGCCGCCAAGAGCCTGGGCTTTGGTCATGGGCGCATCCTGTTCCGCCATTTGCTGCCCAACGCGATGTTTGGCTCGATTGTGTTTTCCATGTCGGATGCGGTGCTTGTGCTGCTCAACGGCGCCGCCGTGAGTTACCTGGGCCTGGGTGTGCAGCCACCGACAGCTGAGTGGGGCACCATGGTGGCGGAGGGGCAGGCATTCATCACCACGGCCTGGTGGATCTGCACTTTTCCAGGGCTGGCCATCGTGACTCTGGCCATGGGCTTCAGCCTGCTGGCCGACGGCGTGGCGCAGGTATTGGGGGACCGCACATGAGCCTGCTGCAGGTGCGTGACCTGAGCGTGATCGCCAACAACGCCGGGCGCGATGTCACGCTGGTCGACCGCGTGTCCTTCGACCTGGCCGAAGGCGAAATCCTCGGCTTGGTGGGCGAGAGCGGCTCGGGCAAGACCATGGCCTGTCGTGGCCTGATACGTTTGCTGCCGTCGCCGAACCTGCGGGTGCAGGGCGGCGCCGTGCGGCTGGCCGGCCAGGACTTGCTGGCGCTTGATGAGGCCGGCATGCGTGCGGTACGTGGTGGGCAGTTGGGCATGATCTTCCAGAATCCCAGCAGTCACCTTGACCCGTTGATGCGCATCGGCGAGCAGATCGCCGAAGGCATCCGCCTGCATCAAGGCGCTTCGAAAAAGGAGGCGCGCCAGCAGGCCATCGAGGTGTTGCGCCAAGTGGGCATCCCTGACCCGCAGGCGCGGGTCGATAATTATCCCCATGAGTTTTCCGGTGGCATGCGCCAGCGCGCGATGATCGCCGTGGCCCTGGGCTGCAACCCGCAGGTGCTGATCGCCGACGAGCCGACCACCGCGCTGGACGTGACGGTGCAGGCGCAGATCCTGCGCCTGTTGCTGGAGCTGCGTGACACGCGCGGCCTGTCGATCATCATGATCACCCACGACCTCGGCGTGGTCGCGCAAACCTGTGATTCCATCGTGGTGATGTACGCCGGGCGCCTGTGCGAGCACGGCAGCAAATACGCGGTGCTGGCTAATCCGCAGCATCCCTACACCGCCGGCCTGATCGACTGCCAGCCTGCCCACAGCAGTGGCCACGCCTTGCTGCGCACCATTGCCGGCCAGCCGCCATTGCTGGATGCGCTGCCGCCCGGTTGCCGTTTCAATCCACGCTGCCCGCAGGTGGGCGCGTTGTGCACCGAGGTGCTGCCCGAGGGCGCGCGGGTGGCGTGCCACTATCCGTTGGGAGAACGCCCATGAGCCTGCTGCAGATCAAGGATCTGGAGGTGAAGTTTGCCGCGTCCGGCACGGGCGTGTTCGGCTTGAATAAACAGTGGGTGAGGGCGGTGAACGGGGTGTCGCTGAACCTGGCGGCGGGGCAAACCCTCGGGTTGGTGGGCGAGTCCGGCAGCGGCAAAAGCACCCTCGGCCGCGCGATCCTGCACCTGAGCCCCATCAGTGCCGGTCAGGTGCTGTTCGATGGCATCGACATGGCCCACGGCAGCGCCATCGACATCGCCCGCCTGCGCCATGAAACCGCAATGATCTTCCAGGACCCGTACGCGGCGTTGAACCCGCGCCACACCATCGGCGAAACCATTGCCGAAGTGTTGCGGGTGCAGCGCAAAGTTGCGCCGCAGCAGATCCCGGCGCGCGTGAATCAATTGCTCGATCTGGTCGGCCTGCGCCCCGAGTTGGCGTCGCGCAAGCCTGGCGCCCTCAGTGGCGGGCAGTGCCAGCGCGTCGGCATCGCCCGTGCGCTGGCGGTGGAGCCGCGCCTGATCATCGCCGATGAATGCGTGGCGGCGCTGGATGTGTCGATCCAGGGCCAGATCATCAACCTGCTGCTGGAACTGCAAGAACGCATGAACCTGGCGATTCTGTTTATCGCCCACGACCTCGCCATCGTGCGCCGCCTGTGCGACCGCGTGGCAGTGATGTACCTGGGCAAGATCGTCGAAGAGGGGCCGGTGGAAGCTGTGTTCACCGCGCCCCGTCATCCGTACACGGCGGCGCTGATCCAGGCGATCCCGGAGATCGATCCTCACCGGCCGTTACCTGCCGAGCCGCTGCCGGGCGAGCCGCCAAGCCCGCTGAACCTGCCCGAAGGCTGCGCGTTTCACCCGCGTTGCCGGCATGCGCGGACCATGTGTTCCGTGGTGTTGCCGCCTACCCATTTCCTGCACGAGCATCGGTACAGTTGCGTGCTTGAAGAACCTTTGCTTTGACCCCCCTGCCATTCATAGACAAGGAGTTATGACATGCCATCACGCCACTTGAAGTTGCTTGCCGCCGCCACATTGACCGCCTGGTCCCTCACCGCCGGGCTGGTCCAGGCCGCCGGGGTGCTGACCATCGGCTGTCGCGAGGACAGCACCACGTTCGACCCGATCAAGAGCGCGCAGAACCGTGACACCTGGGTGTTCGCCAACGTCTACGACACCCTGGTGCGCGTGGATAACCAGGGCACCAAAATGGAACCTGGCCTGGCCGAAAGCTGGGAGATTTCCAAGGACGGCCTGACCTACACCTTCAAGTTGCGTGATGCGAAATTCTCCGACGGCTCGATAATCACCGCCGCCGATGCGGCTTTCAGCCTGCTGCGCATCCGTGACAACAAAGCCTCGCTGTGGGCTGACCCGTTCAACCTGATCAACACTGCCAAGGCCGCCGACGCGAAGACCCTGGTTGTCACCTTGAAGACCCCGGCCGTGGCCTTCCTCTCGCAACTGGCGTCGCCAACCGTCTCGATCCTGTCGGAAAAAGCCATGACCGAAATGGGCGAAGACGCCTACTCGGAAAACCCGGTGACCTCCGGTGCGTTCACGGTGGATGAATGGCGCAAGGGCGACCGTGTGATCCTGAAAAAGAACCCGAACTTCTGGCAGGCCAAAAACGTCAGCCTCGATGGCGTGGAATGGGTGTCGGTGACCGATGACAACACGCGCATGCGCATGGTGCAGAACAACGAGTTGGATACGGCGATCTTCGTCCCGTTTTCACGGGTTGAAGAGCTGAAGAAAGACAAGAACGTCGTAATCCACGCCGACCCATCCACCCGTGAGGATCACTTGTTGATCAACCACGCCCACGGCCTGCTGGCCAAACAGCAAGTACGTGAAGCGCTGGACATGGCCATCGACAAACAATCGCTGGTGAAGGCCGCCACCTACGGTCAGGGCACTGTGGCCTATTCCTACATTCCGAAAGGTTCGCTGTACCACTACGCCGACAACCTGCAACGCCCGTACGACCCGACCGCCGCGAAAAAGCTGCTGGAAGCGGCCGGTGCCAAGGACTTGAAGCTCAACTATGTGGTCAACGCCGGCAACGAAGCCGACGAGCAGATTGCGGTGATCATCAAGGACCAGTTGGCCAAGGTCGGCGTCACCGCCAACCTGCAGAAGGTCGACCCGACCCAGAGCTGGCAGATGCTGGTGGACGGTGAGTACGATATTTCGGTGATGTACTGGACCAACGACATCCTCGACCCGGACCAGAAGACCACCTTCGTGCTGGGCCACGACACCAACCAGAACTACATGACCCGCTACAAGAACGACAAGGTCAGGGAGTTGGTGGCCGCCGCGCGGATCGAAGCTGACCCGGTCAAGCGCGAACAGATGTATGTGGAGTTGCAGAAGTTGGCCAAGCAGGACGTGAACTGGATCGACCTGTACTACAGCCCGTACATCAATATCTCGCGCAAGAATGTGAGCAACTTCCTGCAGAACCCGCTGGGCCGCTTCACCCTCGAAGAAGTGGTGAAGAACTGACCTTGCAAACCCGATGTAACAGGGTACCTGTGGCGAGCGGGCAAGCCCTAATGCCGTTCAGTTAAGGAAAATGTATGGGCTTATTGTGGCGAGCGGGCTTGCCCCGCGTTGGGGTGCGAAGCGCCCCCAATCCAGCAAACCGCGGTGTGCCTGATACGGCTCAGCGCCTGGTTTTGGGGCTGCTGCGCAGCCCAACGCAGGACAAGCCTGCTCGCCACAAAGCCCCTCCCAAACTGGATTACTGCGCGTCGAATGCCTGCCCGCTCACCCCGGCACTGTCCGGACCCATCAGGTACAGATACACCGGCATGATGTCTTCCGGTGCCGGCCTGTCCATCGGGTTTTCCCCCGGGTACGCCTGGGCACGCATGCTGGTGCGGGTGCCGCCCGGGTTGATGCTGTTGGCGCGCACCGCCGCCACGTCTTCCAGCTCATCGGCCAGGGTTTGCATCAAGCCTTCGGTGGCGAACTTCGATACCCCATAGGCGCCCCAATGGGCCCGGCCCTTGCGCCCGACGCTGCTGGAGGTGAACACCACCGACGCGTCCTGGGACAGCTTGAGCAGTGGCAACATGGCGCGAGTCAGCATGAACATCGCGTTGACGTTCACCTGCATCACCTGCATGAACTGCTCGCCGGACAATTGCTCGAGCGGCGTGCGCGGGCCGATGATGGACGCGTTGTGCAACAGGCCGTCGAGGCGGCCGAAGGCTTTTTCGATCATCACGGCCAGCTCATCGTACTGATGGGGCAGGGCGGTCTCCAGGTTGAGCGGGATCACCACCGGTTGTGGCTGGCCGGCGGCCTCGATGTGGTCATACACCTCGCCCAGGTTGGCTTCGGTCTTGCCCAGCAACAGGACGGTGGCGCCATGGGCGGCATAGGTTTTCGCCGCCGCAGCGCCAATCCCGCGACCGGCACCGGTCACCAGAATCACCCGGCCTTTGAGCAGTTCCGGGCGTGCGGAGTAATCAAACATAAACAACCTCGACGTTGAAAAACACTGACGATCCCTTGTGGGAGGGGATGTTCATGGGATAACAAGGCCTTGCAACGCTCAGCAACTGCACAGTGCGTTATCCAGCACCTTGCGCAGCTCCAGCGGGTGGTCCACCACCACATCCGCGCCCCAGTGACGCGGGTTGTCGTCCGGGTGGATATAGCCATAGGTGACTGCGGCCGTACGCGTGCCGGCATCACGGCCGGATTCGATGTCGCGCAGGTCATCGCCCACGAACAGCACGCTGGCCGGGTCGAGGTCGAGCATCTTGCACGCAAGGATCAGCGGCTCCGGGTCCGGCTTGCTGTTTTTCACGTGGTCAGGGCAGATCAGCAAGGCCGAGCGCTCGGCCAGGCCCAGTTGCTGCATGATCGGCTCGGCGAAGCGCAGCGGCTTGTTGGTGACCACGCCCCAGATCAGCTTGGACTTCTCGATGTCCTGCAGCAGTTGCTCCATGCCATCGAACAATGTGCTGTGGATGGCGCAGCCTTTGAGGTAGCGTTCGAGGAATTCCTGGCGCAGGTCTTCAAAGCCTGGTGACTCCGGGTCCATGGAGAAGGTCACCGCGACCATCGCCCGTGCGCCGCCGGAAATTTCATCGCGCACATGGTCGGGGTTGATCGGCGCCAGGCCGCGGTCGGCGCGCATGGCCTGGCAGATGGCGATAAAGTCCGGCGCGGTGTCCAGCAGGGTACCGTCCATATCGAAGAGAACTGCTCGCAGCTTCACAGGCTCACTCCTCGCGCAGGGTCTGCATCATGTAGTTGACGTCAACATCGTTGGCCAGCTTGTAGTGCTTGGTCAGCGGGTTGTAGGTCAGGCCGATGATGTCCTTGACGGTCAGGCCGGCCTGGCGGCTCCAGGCACCCAGCTCGCTCGGGCGGATGAATTTCTTGAAATCATGGGTGCCGCGCGGCAGCAGCTTCATGATGTATTCGGCGCCGATGATCGCGAACAGGTAGGCCTTGGGGTTGCGGTTGATGGTGGAGAAGAACACCTGGCCGCCGGGCTTGACCATGCGGAAACAGGCGCGGATCACCGAAGACGGGTCCGGCACGTGCTCCAGCATTTCAAGGCAGGTGACCACGTCGAATTGCTCGGGCATCTCTTCGGCCAGGGCTTCGGCGGTGATCTGGCGGTATTCGACGCTCACGCCCGATTCCAGCTGGTGCAGTTGGGCCACGGCCAGCGGCGCCTCGCCCATGTCGATGCCGGTCACGGTGGCGCCGCGCAGGGCCATGGCTTCACTGAGGATGCCGCCGCCGCAGCCCACGTCCAGCACCTTCTTGCCGGCCAGGTTGACGCGTTCATCAATCCAGTTGACCCGCAGCGGATTGATATCGTGCAGGGGTTTGAATTCGCTCTCGCGGTCCCACCAGCGATGGGCCAGGGCTTCGAATTTGGCGATTTCGGCGTGGTCGACGTTGCTCATGGTCAATCCTCTGAATCTGATAATCGGTGTGTCGGTGCTGAACGTGTGGTCCGGCCCCTTCGTTATTCGTTATGCCCGCTGATGCGTTGGCCCCAGGCGATGGCCCTGGCGGTCAACTGTCGTTCATCCATGCGGGTCAGTCGCCGGTCGTCGAGCAACTGCTTGCCGGCGACCCACAGGTGTTTCACGCACTCGCGCCCGGTGGCATAGATAAGTTGTGAGACCGGATCATAGATCGGTTGTTGCGCCAGGCCTGAAAGATCGAAGGCGACCATGTCGGCGGCCTTGCCCACTTCCAGCGAGCCGATCTGGTTTTCCAGGCCCATGGCCCGCGCGCCGTTGAGGGTGGCCATGCGCAAGGCGCGGTGGGCATCCAGCGCGGTGGCCGAGCCAGCTACAGCCTTGGCCAGCAGCGCGGCGGTGCGGGTTTCGCCGAGCAGGTCGAGGTCATTATTACTGGCGGCGCCGTCGGTACCGATGGCCACATTGACCCCGGCCTGCCACAGGCGCTCCACCGGACAAAAGCCGCTGGCCAGTTTCAGGTTGGATTCGGGGCAGTGGATGAGGCTGGTGTTGCTTTCAACCAGCAAGGCCAGGTCGTCCTCGCTGATCTGCGTCATGTGTACGGCCTGGAAGCGCGGGCCGAGCAAACCGAGGCGGCCCAGGCGCGCCAGGGGGCGCTCGCCGGTCTGCTCGACGGCCTGCTGCACCTCCGACGCCGTTTCATGCACATGCATCTGGATCGCGGCGTCCAGCTCTTCGGCGATGACCCGGACCTTTTCCAGGTTGGCGTCGCACACCGTGTAGGGGGCGTGCGGGCCGAAGGCGATCTTGATGCGCGGGTGGTGCTTGAGGTCGCCGAACAGTTCGATGCCCTGGCGGATCGCCTCATCGGCGGTGCTGGCGCCGGGGATCGGGAAGTCGAGGATCGGGATCGCGATCTGCGCGCGCATGCCGCTGTTGTGTACGCAGTCGCTGGCGACCTTGGGGTGGAAGTACATGTCGGCAAAGCAGGTGATGCCGCCCATGAGTTGCTCGGCGATGGCCAGGTCGGTGCCGTCGCGTACGAAGGCCTCGTCGACCCACTTGGCTTCGGCGGGCCAGATGTGTTTTTCCAGCCAGGTCATCAGCGGCAGGTCGTCGGCGAGGCCGCGAAACAGGCTCATCGCCGCGTGCCCGTGGGCGTTGATCAGGCCCGGGCTGAGCAGCATGCCCGGCAGCTCGCGTACTTCGTTGGCCGAAAGCTTCAGCGCGGCCGCCCGTGGCCCGATAAACGCAATGCAGCCATCGCGAATGCCCAGTGCGTGCTCCTTGAGCACCACGCCGGCGGGTTCGACAGGTACCAGCCAGGTCGGCAGCAGCAATAAGTCGAGCGGGGCGGCGGTAGCGGTCATCGCAGGCTTGTTCCCTGGCAGCTATAAAAGAAGGGCGAAGTATACCCGAGCGTCCTGGCTGGCGGATCGCTATAATCGGCGGCTTTTGTTCATGAGTGCGGGGTTAGGCATGCGCGACCGACTGTTGGCTGCAGAGAAAGTGAAGGCCATCGAGTGGCGTGATGGCGCACTGTTCCTGCTCGATCAGCGTATCTTGCCGGCCCGGCAAAGCTGGGTGGTCTGCTCGACGGTAGAGGAAGTGGCCACGGCCATTCGCGCAAGGGTGGTGCGTGGGGCGTCCGCCATCGGCATCAGCGCCGCCTACGGCCTGGTGCTGGCCGCCCGCACGCGTATCGCCGAAGGCGGTGACTGGCAGGCGGCGTGGGAGGAAGACTACGCGCTGCTGGCCGAAACCCGTCCGACTACCGCCAACCTGTTCTGGGCGCTCAAGCGCATGCGTGACCGCCTGGACCGCCTCAAGCAGCACGCCGAGCCCCTGGCCGCGCTGGAAGCTGAAGCGATCACGATCCATGAGAGCGACCGTGAAGCCAATGTCGTCATGGCCCAATTGGGCATGGAGCGGATTCGCAAGCATCAGGGCAACCTCCAGGCGATCCTCACCCACGGCAACGCAGGCGCCCTGGCGACGGGCGGCGTCGGCACTGCACTGGGGGTCATTCGCGCGGCCTTCCTGGAGGGCCTGGTCGAGCAGGTGTATGCCAACGAGACCCGGCCCTGGCTGCAGGGCTCGCGACTGACCGCCTGGGAGCTGGCAGGCGATGGGGTGCCGGTCACGGTGAATGCCGATTCTGCCGGCGCGCATATCCTCAAGACCAAAGGCGTGACCTGGGTGGTGGTCGGCGCCGACTGTATTGCGGCCAATGGTGATGTGATCGGCACTATCGGCACTTATCAGTTGGCCGTGTGCGCCATGCACCATGGCGTGCGCTTCATGGTGGTGGCGCCGAGTTCGACGGTCGACTTGATGATGGCCACCGGTGAAGACGTGACGCTGGAACAGCGCGATGTGGAGGAGTTGCTGGAGATTGGCGGTCAGCGCCTGGAAGTGCAGGCGTTGAATCCGGCGTTCGATGTGACGCCCGCCGACCTGATTGATGTGATCGTCACTGAGAAAGGCGTGGTAGAGCGACCCGATACCGCCAAGCTGGCCAGGTTAATGTGCCGCAAGCGCCTGCACTGAGGTTCAAGCGCCTTCGATGTAACCCTTGATTCGCTATATGTACTGCCATGTGAACGACGTCATTTTGCAGAGTTGAGCCTCTATCGCTTCTGCAATCGGCGCTCGTGCGTCGGATTTCATGGCAGAGCGACCATCTTCAGGGGATCTCTACATGGTTTCTGTGACCTCATCATCCACGGCCAGTCCCGACCTGGTCGGCGGGCTTGCACCTGTCAGTCAGGCATCGTTGCTCAAGAATCTGCAGGACGTCGCGGTCCTGGCTCAGCGCTTTCTGGGTTATCAACCCGATGCGGCGCAGGTCAGCAAAGACGTCTTCCGGCAGGCGCTCGAGCAGCAATTCAAGGGCATTGACCTGGACCCTGACCAGATATTCATCCACGCAGACGCTGCCGGGGCATCAGTGCGGTCTTTGACATCGGTGATGCAGGACATGCTGGCCAGCGGACGGGTCACTGTCGATCCGCCACTACACGGATTTTTTCGCAGTTCCAGTGCGGGGGGCGGTGCACGACGCGTGGACATGACTGCGCAAGCCTTCGTGCAAGTGGTGCTGCGTCACGCACAGTTGCTTTTCGGGCATTACGAACGGGCCTTGACGCGCTTTTGGAACAGCCCGGGGCCATTTACCGGCAATTTAATTGCACGCGATGCGATGCTCCACTTTCGCCGCAATCAATTGGCGGCAGAGGCCAACCTGCGCCGGGCTGACAATGTGATAGATCCGACACAAGGGATCGGTGAACAAGGGCTTGCGCTGGTGCTGGGTGTGATCGGTGCGGCAGTCGCCGCCCCGGTGGTGCCAGTTCTGTACCGTTTGAGCGTGACCGTCAAGGATCGCGATGTGGGACTTGCCGGAGCCTTCGCGATAGCGCCGGAGGGTGGTTTGGGCAGCGTTCAGCCCGTGCTGCTCTATACGCCGCAGCGAGGTCTTGAAGCGTTCTCGGGCTATTCGGCGTTGCTCGATGCGCTGGGTTTGCGCGGTGCGAACGGTGACTGCGATGAAATTTTGCTTAACGTGCCTGTCGCCGACCGTGAGGCGGTGGCGCAGTTGCTCAAGGCAGGGCGCGGGCGATGGGTGACTGCTCAGTTACTTGCTGATGCTGGTGGATCTTTGCTGGGCCGGGTGCTGGACGAGCAACTGGTGTTGCAGAGGGCTAACCTCTACAGCGCATTTTTACCGTTCAGGGCGGGGGTTCTCGACCGCGTGCCCGAGGTCCTGGCGCTTGCCGGCGGATTGCCTGCCGACCTCGTTGCCCGGCCTCTGCGTGCCGATACTCTGCCGGTTGTGCCGCCTGCGGACCTGGCTCTGGGTGATCAGCAGATTTACCTCATGGAAAAACTCGACGCGCTCAATGCGTTGACCGCCAACCTGCTCAGGGCAATGCCTGAATTCAACGGGTTTTTCCAGCGGCGGCTGGCGCTGATGTTCCCCTCGCTCAATACGCCGATCGATCCCGACGGTATTTACCTCACCCATTACCGTGTCGATGAGACCGGGCGCAAGCAATTGGTGTCGTCCAAGGCATTGGGCTCGGTGCTGCTGGCATTGCTGGCGTCCACTGAGCCAGGCAATGAGCAGGATGGCGCACCACTTGACTGGGCGTTTTTCCGCGAGGCCCTCACGCTGAACGAAGAGTGGCAGCTGCCGCACGTCGGTTCTGTGAATGACCTGGCGCACGCCGTGAAAAAAACGTTCGCCGGCGAGGTCCAGGTATTCTGGAGCTCGATACAGGCAGGCCAAGGTCCGCAGCGTGAGTTACTGGTTCGACTGCGCAAGAGCGTCATGGCCACCTTGGCGGCGTTGGGCAGTGTGGATGGTACGTTGCAGGCTTCCAGCCGTGCGGCCATTGACAGTGTGCTGCGCTACCCGACCAGGGCGGCGCGCGCGTTGGCGTTTCCCGCCGAGCCTTGTCCCCAGGTTTACAGGTTGTCCATGGCAGACGGTACGCCATTGGCCGGCGTGTTTGTCGTAGGCCCCGACAGCGTGAGCGATGCCACGGGTTCCTGGGTGCTTTACACCCAGGGTGAGGGGTTCGAGGTGTTTTCCCGTCTGGCCGAACTACTTGCTGCATTGACGGCGCGGCTTGACGCAGGCGCCCAGCCCGGGCGTTTACTGGCCGCAAGCCTGCCCAGTGCTGTCGTGGAGCAGCAAGCAGGCATGTGGGCTGGGCAGCGTGAACTGACAGTGCACGCGGTCAGCGATGATTTTGTGTTCGAGGGGGTGAGTGAGTTGCTGGCCAAGCAACAGCGAGATCTGTCTGCCGTGCTTGGCAGTGACAAAGCATTGGACGCCCAGGCACTGGCGCAGGCGATAGACCTGGCGGCGCAACTGGACGTTGCCCATGCGTTCATGGCGCGTAACCGGCAGTTGGAGCGTTTGAACACACATGACTGGATTAATGCGTTGAGCGCTGTGGACCGCGGGCAGTTGCAGGCGCTTGAAGAAATTGCCCAAGAGAAGAATCAACTGTTGGGGTCGCTGCTTGAGGCCATTCCCACCCTCGGCAGTTATACGAAGGACAAGCTGCGTGGCAAATTGCGTGAGTTTCTGGACGATAAACGCTTGTACAGCGTTTCGCAGGCCGATATTGATCCAGACACCGTCAACGTTGTTAAAAGTGAGTGGGTCAGAATCAATTACGTGCCGGCTCCGGGGCTGACGCCTGTTCAGGAAAGAACCAGAACCGTCGTGTACAGCCTGACCGAGCTGGCCCTGAAAAACCTCACCCCTTGGGAGAAGTCGCTCTCATGGGTTTCAAGGGACAGCCTCGACGCCACGCTGACTTACGCGGATGGTCGGCAAGTGATCGACAGTGAGGGGCAGGCCGTCAAGCTTACGCGGGAAGTGCTGGAGCAATGGGTCAAGGCGCTGGATATCGGCCAACGTTACAAAAAAGACGTTTTCCAGCCGGCATTCGATCTGTCGGACAGCCCGGGGCAGGCCCGCCATTTAAGGGAAGTCTGGTTGGAGGCCCAGGCGGCAACGCTGAAGTACGAAGCGCAGCAGGCGGCGTTGAGTCCTATTGCGTACAGGACGCCGTCGACCAGCGATGCTGGCAAGAAACGCGGCGCGCAATGGCTGTCAGCCGTACTGGACACACCGGACCCAGCCCGCAGGGCAAAGGTGGATGGCGACACGGTCGGCGTCAGCCACCTGGCGTTGGGCAAGTTGGGCGTGCCGCCTCTGGAGGGTGGCAGTCAGTTGGTGCAGGGTGTTTTCATCGTTGGGGTGCAGGGGCGGGCGGAGATGGTTCTTTATGCGTCAGGTGCGCCCGATGGACGTGATATTCGCGAGATTCTCAATCAGGCTCAGTTGCGCAAGCTATTGGTGAAGCCGCAATGGCAACAGTATCTCGGGAAACAACTGGCGACCAATGATCCTCTGGTCATCAAGCGCGTGCTGCCGTTGCCCCAGCGGATGGTCATACGGCTGGTGCCCTGCGAAACGCCGATACTGCCGGAAATGTACCGCTTGATGGTCGCCCGCATGAGTCTGCACGTAGAGCGAGGCGCGGTAAGCAACGCGCAACTGAACCGTCGCTCCACGATCAACAAAGTGCTGTTTGGCATTGAGGTGGCGGGGCATTTGCTGGACATGATGCCGTGGGCTGAGCACTGGTTGTCTCGCACGCTGACGCGATGGGCGCGCCTGTCCAAAACAGCCGTGCGAACCTTTAGTACGCGGGGGCAAAATATCCCTGGCTTGATCGTGCGCGATGGCGCTGTCGGCAGGATACTGACAGTGGAAATGGCGTCCGGTGCCGCACCTAAAGGTACCGCATTGGGAGTCAAACCATTGGCTACTCAGGTTTTGAAATCCCGGCAAGTCACCACCGCCTCTGAATTTGCCCTGCACGTCTCTCCTTCAACAAGGGTCAGCTCATTTATTCCTCCGGCATGGGAAGTTTCGGCGGTGCCGGCACTTGAAGCCAAGACGTTGATCAGGGGGCTTGAGCCCAATAGTCGTGGAATCTACCGTACCTCCGCCGGGGAGTACCTGATACGCCCTGAAAGTGCGCAGGGACATTCACGGGTTTACAGAATCAAGGGCGATTTCAAGCTCTATGGGCGCGAGGATCTCGTCGTCCAGGTCGTTGACGCGCGCAGCGGTATTGAAGTTGGGGCGTTGGTGCGTGGCTATCGTGGCGGTTGGAAGCCGCAAGCGCTCAAAGGTGGGGGAGGGGCCAGTTCGTCATTGAGTGGCTTGCCCGATTATGAATTTCTCCAAACCCCGGCGTTCCATCGCCGGGAGCACCAGTTGGCGATGCTTTCGTCGTTTGAAAGGCGTTTCTACCAGCAGTGGTTCAATCGGGACAAATCTCGCTTCTTCAAGCGCCTGGCACTGCCGCCCAGGCCAACGCCGGTTTTGATCGACAGTAATACGACAGTGGATGAGTTGATTGAGAAAGTGCTCAAGCAGTCAAATGGCCTCGTGCTGGGGGAGGCGCACAATGAGTTGGCCAGCAAGCTGTTTCTCAAGGAGAAAATGCAGGTATTGAAAGACCATGGAGTTCGCACGATTTACGTCGAGGGACTCAATGCAGCAGACACGCCCTTGAGGCGCGTACGGGCTGCAAGCAAAGAACCGGTTCATCAGGTGATGGAGGCTGCGCAGGCACTCGATCTCAAGGTTCGAGGTCTGGACGACGATCTCTTGACCTACCACCTGAATCCAAAAAAGGGCACTGGAATCGTGGATCTTTCCAAGCGACTCAAGGAGATGAACTATTTTGCGTTCAGGCAAATCGAGCGGCATCACCCCAAAGATGGCGGGAAGTGGGTGGCGCTGGTGGGCGCGGCCCATATGAATACGACGGAGGGAGTCGCCGGTCTGGCCGAGTTGACGGGGACGCTCGGTGTGCGGATTCGCACTGTCGGCCCTGATTGGCCGGTCGGCATCACGATTCCCAAGGCAAGAGGGGCGGACGGCAGATTGTCTGATATTCGGCTTAATTTCGCGTCGGGCATGCCCTGAGCGACGCGTGGGGGTACGTGACGTTCGGTCCTTGAAGTACGACGACGGGTAGCGGCTATTTTATCGGCTGGAATGTCGATTTATCGCCGGTGAATATGCCTGGCCTTCGCGTCTGAGCCCCTGTCGTCCCCCTCAAGCCTGTCATCCGTCAAATTACTAGCCTCCATGCGCATCAGGGGGATAGGTGCGTGGCGGCGATTGTGATAACATCCGGCGGTTTCCAGGGCCGCCCAAAGGGGTTGCCTGTAACGTGCAGATCCGTGTCATAACTCGTTGATTTGTCGTAAGTCGTTGCCAGGCACCCTGCCGGCAGCGGCGAGCTTCGTTCATCCCGAATGGATGTGACGAGGTTTCACCCGAAAAAGGAATCAGGCTTCTCATGGGCGAACTGGCCAAAGAAATCCTCCCGGTCAATATCGAAGACGAGCTGAAACAGTCCTACCTCGACTACGCAATGAGCGTAATCGTGGGTCGGGCACTGCCTGATGCGCGCGATGGCTTGAAGCCCGTGCACCGGCGTGTGCTGTTCGCGATGAGCGAGCTGGGTAACGACTGGAACAAGCCGTACAAGAAATCTGCCCGTGTTGTCGGTGACGTGATCGGTAAGTATCACCCTCACGGCGACACCGCGGTGTACGACACCATCGTTCGAATGGCCCAGCCATTTTCCCTGCGCTACCTGCTGGTAGACGGCCAGGGCAACTTCGGTTCGGTCGACGGCGACAACGCCGCGGCCATGCGATACACCGAAGTGCGCATGACCAAGCTGGCGCACGAGCTGCTGGCCGACCTGCACAAGGAAACCGTGGACTGGGTGCCGAACTACGACGGCACCGAAATGATCCCGGCCGTCATGCCCACCCGTATTCCCAACCTGTTGGTCAATGGCTCCAGCGGTATCGCCGTGGGCATGGCCACCAACATCCCGCCGCACAACCTCGGTGAAGTCATCGACGGTTGCCTGGCCCTCATCGACAATCCCGAGCTGACCGTCGATGAGCTGATGCAATACATCCCCGGTCCGGACTTCCCGACCGCCGCGATCATCAACGGTCGCGCCGGCATCATCGAAGCCTACCGCACCGGCCGCGGCCGCATTTACATGCGCGCCCGCTCGATCATCGAAGACATCGACAAGGTCGGTGGTCGCCAGCAGATCGTCATCACCGAGCTGCCTTACCAGCTGAACAAGGCGCGTCTGATCGAGAAGATCGCCGAGCTGGTTAAAGAGAAGAAGCTGGAAGGCATCACCGAGCTGCGCGACGAGTCCGACAAAGACGGCATGCGCGTGGTGATCGAGCTGCGTCGTGGCGAAGTGCCCGAGGTGATCCTCAACAACCTCTATGCCCAGACTCAGCTGCAAAGCGTGTTTGGTATCAACGTGGTTGCACTGATCGACGGCCGCCCACGCATCCTTAACCTCAAGGACCTGCTGGAAGCCTTCGTGCGCCACCGCCGCGAAGTGGTCACCCGCCGTACCGTGTTCGAACTGCGCAAGGCCCGCGAGCGCGGTCACATCCTGGAAGGCCAGGCGGTTGCGCTGTCGAACATCGACCCGGTGATCGCGCTGATCAAGGCTTCGCCGACGCCGTCGGAAGCCAAGGAAGCGCTGATCAAGATGCCGTGGGAATCCAGCGCCGTTGTGGCGATGGTTGAACGCGCTGGCGCCGACTCCTGCCGTCCCGAGACCCTCGACCCGCAATACGGTCTGCGTGACGGCAAGTACTTCCTGTCGCCGGAGCAGGCCCAGGCCATCCTCGAGTTGCGCCTGCACCGCCTCACCGGCCTCGAGCACGAGAAGCTGCTGGCCGAGTACCAGGAGATCCTCAACCAGATCGGCGAGCTGATCCGCATCCTCAACAGCGCCGTGCGCCTGATGGAAGTGATCCGCGAAGAGCTGGAAGTGATCCGCGCCGAATACGGCGATGTGCGCCGCACCGAAATCCTCGATGCCCGCCTCGACCTGACCCTGGGCGACATGATTCCGGAAGAAGACCGCGTGGTGACCATCTCCCACGGCGGCTATGCCAAGACCCAGCCGCTGGCGGCTTACCAGGCCCAGCGTCGTGGCGGTAAAGGCAAATCGGCTACTGGCGTGAAGGATGAGGACTACATCGCTCACCTGCTGGTCGCCAACAGCCACACCACGCTGCTGCTGTTCTCCAGCAAGGGCAAGGTGTACTGGCTCAAAACCTACGAAATCCCGGAAGCCTCCCGCGCTGCCCGTGGTCGTCCGCTGGTCAACCTGCTGCCGCTGGACAGTGATGAATACATCACCACCATGTTGCCGGTCGACGACTATACCGAAGGTCACTTCATTTTCATGGCGACCGCCAAAGGCACCGTCAAGAAGACCCCGCTGGAATCCTTCAGCCGTCAGCGCAGCGTCGGCCTGATCGCCCTGGAGCTGGATGAAGGTGACGTACTGATCTCCGCTGCCATTACTGATGGCGCGCGTGAAGTGATGCTGTTCTCCGATGGCGGCAAGGTGACGCGCTTCAAGGAATCCGACGTGCGTGCCATGGGCCGTACCGCCCGTGGTGTGCGTGGCATGCGTCTGCCGGAAGGGCAGAAGCTGATTTCGATGCTGATCCCGGAAGAAGGTAGCCAGATCCTCACCGCATCCGCGCGTGGTTACGGCAAGCGCACGGCCATCAGCGAGTTCCCCGAGTACAAGCGTGGCGGCCAGGGCGTGATCGCCATGGTCAGCAACGACCGCAACGGCCGTCTGGTTGGCGCGGTGCAGGTGCTCGACGGCGAGGAAATCATGCTGATTTCCGACCAGGGCACACTGGTGCGGACTCGTGTGGCCGAAGTCTCGAGCCTGGGCCGTAACACCCAGGGCGTAACCTTGATCAAGCTGGCCAAGGACGAGAAGCTGGTAGGTCTTGAGCGCGTGCAGGAACCGTCGGAAATTGAAGGCGAAGAGCTGGAAGGAGAAGAGTTTGACGGTGAGGTGATCGCAACCGGCGATGACAACATCGACGAGCCAACCCTTGATGCTGCCGCAGACGAAGAAGAACCGCAGGAATAAGCGGACATACAGGGGGCGGATGAAGATTCGCCCCCTTGTTGTTTGTGTCCCCTTTGAAATACATGTCCTTGGTCTGGCTTCGATCCCTGTGGGAGCTGGCTTGCCTGCGATAGCATCACCTCGGTATCACTGCAGCTACCGCGGTGCCTGTATCGCAGGCAAGCCAGCTCCCACAAGGGCTCGCTCCAGCTCAAGGCCGTTGCCGAACATGATTGCAGCCCCAACCAGATCAGAGTGAGATTGGATGTGAGCAAGAGAGCCTATAACTTCTGTGCCGGTCCCGCGGCGCTTCCTGAAGCAGTCCTGCAACGCGCGCAGGGTGAACTCCTCGACTGGCATGGAAAAGGCCTCTCCGTGATGGAAATGAGCCATCGCAGCGATGAGTTCGTCTCCATCGCCACCAAGGCCGAGCAGGACCTGCGCGACCTGCTGAACATCCCTTCAAACTACAAGGTGCTGTTCCTGCAGGGCGGCGCCAGCCAGCAGTTTGCCCAGATCCCGCTGAACCTGCTGCCCGAGGGCGGTACGGCCGACTACATCGACACCGGTATCTGGGGGCAGAAGGCCATTGAAGAGGCCTCCCGCTACGGCAACGTGAATGTGGCCGGCACCGCCAAGCCCTACGATTACTTCGCCATTCCAGGTCAGAACGAATGGAAATTGTCGAAAGACGCGGCCTACGTGCATTACGTGGCCAACGAAACCATCGGTGGCCTGCAGTTCGACTGGGTGCCTGACGTGGGCGACGTCCCGCTGGTGTGCGACATGTCCTCGGACATTCTTTCGCGTCCGATCGATGTATCGCGCTACGGTATGATCTACGCCGGTGCGCAGAAGAACATCGGCCCGAGCGGCATCCTGGTCAACATCATCCGCGAAGACCTGCTGGGCCGCGCCCGTGCCCTGTGCCCGACCATGCTCAACTACAAGGTCGCGGCCGACAACGGCTCAATGTACAACACGCCGCCGGCGTTCGCCTGGTACCTCTCGGGGCTGGTGTTCGAATGGCTCAAAGAGCAGGGCGGTGTCGCCGCCATGGGCAAGCTCAACGAAGAGAAAAAGCGCGTCCTGTACGACTTCATCGACGCCAGCGGCCTGTACAGCAACCCGATCAACCTCAGCAACCGCTCGTGGATGAACGTGCCGTTCCGCCTGGCTGACGACCGCCTGGACAAACCATTCCTGGCCGGTGCCGACGCACGCGGGCTGCTGAACCTCAAGGGCCACCGCTCGGTGGGTGGCATGCGCGCCTCCATCTACAACGCTGTCGACATCCACGCGATCAACGCGCTGGTTGCCTACATGGCAGAGTTCGAAAAGGAACACGGCTAATGTCTGAGCAAGAACTCAAGGCCCTGCGGGTCCGCATCGACAGCCTGGACGAAAAAGTCCTGGAACTGATCAGTGAGCGCGCGCGTTGCGCCCAGGAAGTGGCTCGGGTGAAGATGGCGAACCTGGCCGAAGGCGAGGTGCCGGTGTTCTATCGGCCCGAGCGTGAAGCGGCGGTGCTCAAGCGTGTGATGGAGCGCAACAGGGGCCCACTGGGCAACGAGGAGATGGCGCGGTTGTTCCGCGAAATCATGTCTTCGTGCCTGGCCCTCGAGCAGCCGCTGAAAGTGGCTTACCTCGGCCCCGAAGGCACCTTTACCCAGGCGGCGGCCATGAAACACTTCGGCCACGCCGTGATCAGCAAGCCGATGGCGGTCATCGACGAAGTGTTTCGTGAAGTGGCGGCCGGCGCGGTGAACTTTGGCGTGGTACCGGTGGAAAACTCCACCGAAGGCGCGGTCAACCACACCCTCGACAGCTTCCTTGAGCACGACATGGTGATCTGCGGTGAAGTCGAGCTGCGCATCCACCATCACCTGCTGGTGGGCGAAAACACCAAGACCGACAGCATCAGCCGTATCTACTCTCACGCCCAGTCCCTGGCCCAGTGCCGCAAGTGGCTGGACGCCCATTACCCGAATGTCGAGCGCGTGGCGGTGTCCAGCAACGCCGAGGCGGCCAAGCGGGTCAAGGGTGAGTGGAATTCGGCGGCGATTGCCGGTGACATGGCGGCAGGCCTGTACGGGCTGACGCGCCTGGCCGAAAAGATCGAAGACCGCCCGGACAACTCCACGCGGTTCCTGATGATCGGCAGTCAGGAAGTACCGCCGACCGGCGACGACAAGACCTCGATCATCGTGTCCATGAGCAACAAGCCAGGCGCCCTGCATGAACTGCTGGTGCCGTTCCACGACAACGGGATTGACCTGACGCGCATCGAGACGCGTCCTTCGCGCAGCGGTAAATGGACCTACGTGTTCTTTATCGACTTCATCGGCCACCACCGCGACCCACTGGTCAAGGGCGTGCTCGAGCAGATCAGTCAGGAAGCCGTGGCACTCAAGGTGCTCGGCTCTTACCCGAAAGCGGTTTTGTGAGGCTTTGACATGAGTGGCAACTTCCTCGCCCTGGCGCAGCCGGGCGTGCAACAACTCTCGCCTTATGTGCCGGGCAAGCCTGTGGACGAACTGGCGCGAGAGTTGAATCTGGACCCCTCGAAGATCGTCAAACTGGCGAGCAACGAGAACCCGCTGGGCCCGAGCCCCAAGGTGCTGGCGGCGATTCGTGAAGAACTGACCGAGCTGACCCGTTACCCGGATGGCAACGGTTTTGCGCTGAAGTCGCTGCTGGCGCAAAACTGCGGTGTGGCGCTCGACCAAGTGACCTTGGGCAACGGCTCCAACGACATTCTTGAGCTGGTCGGCCGTGCCTACCTGGCCCCCGGCCTGAATGCGGTGTTCAGCGAGCATGCATTTGCGGTCTACCCCATCGTGACCCAAGCCGTTGGTGCAGATGCGCGGATCATTCCGGCCAGGGATTGGGGCCATGACCTGCCGGCAATGCTGGCGGCCATCGACGCGCAGACGCGCGTGGTGTTTATCGCCAACCCGAACAATCCGACTGGCACCTGGTTCGATGCGAAGGCGTTGAACGACTTCCTGCAAGACGTGCCCGAGCACGTGCTGGTGGTGCTCGACGAGGCCTATATCGAGTACGCCGAAGGCGGCGAGCTGCCAAATGGCCTCGACTTTCTTGCCGCCTACCCGAACCTGTTGGTGTCGCGCACCTTCTCCAAGGCTTATGGCCTGGCGTCGCTGCGCGTTGGCTACGGTTTGTCCACGGCGGTGGTTGCGGATGTGCTGAATCGCGTGCGCCAGCCCTTCAACGTCAACAGCCTCGCCCTGGCGGCAGCCTGCGCCGCGGTGAAGGACACTGAGTACCTGGAAGAAGGCCGTCGCATCAATGAGCGCGGCATGCTGCAACTGCAGGACGGTTTCCGTGAGCTGGGCCTGGGCTGGATTCCGTCCAGGGGCAATTTCATCTGTGTCGATCTCGGCCAGGTTGCGGCGCCGGTATTCCAGGGCCTGCTGCGCGAAGGCGTGATCGTGCGCCCGGTGGCCAACTATGGCATGCCGAACCACCTGCGTATCACCATCGGCCTGCCGGCCGAGAACGGTCGCTTCCTTGAGGCGCTGGCCAAGGTTCTGGCCCGTGGTTGATGTCACTGCATTGCAACCTGCTGTGCCTATGATCGGTCGCCTGGTGGTGGTCGGCCTGGGGTTGATCGGCGGCTCCTTTGCCAAAGGCCTGCGTGAAAGCGGGCTGTGCGGCGAAGTGGTCGGTGTGGATCTGGATCCGCAATCGCGCAGGTTGGCGGTCGAACTGGGCGTGGTCGACCGCTGTGAAGCGGACCTTGCAGTGGCTTGCCAGGGCGCGGATGTGATCCAGCTGGCGGTGCCGATCCTCGCCATGGAAAAACTGCTTGGGGTATTGGCCGGCATGGACCTGGGCCACGCGATTCTCACCGACGTGGGCAGTGCCAAGGGCAATGTGGTGCGCGCGGCGCAGCAGGCGTTTGGCGGCATGCCGGCGCGCTTTGTGCCGGGCCACCCGATTGCCGGCTCCGAGCAGAGCGGGGTGGAAGCCTCCAATGCACAGTTGTTTCGTCGGCATAAAGTGATTCTGACGCCGCTGGCGCAAACCGATCCGGCCGCGCTGGCGGTGGTTGATCGTTTGTGGCGCGAGCTGGGGGCGGATGTGGAGCACATGCAGGTCGAACGTCACGATGAAGTGCTGGCGGCGACCAGCCACCTGCCGCATTTGTTGGCGTTTGGTCTGGTGGATTCTCTGGCCAAGCGCAATGAAAACCTGGAGATCTTCCGCTACGCCGCTGGCGGCTTTCGTGATTTCACACGGATTGCCGGCAGCGACCCGGTGATGTGGCACGACATCTTTCTCGCCAATCGCGAAGCGGTGTTGCGCACCCTGGATACCTTTCGCAGTGATCTCGACGCCTTGCGCGACGCGGTCGATGCCGGAGATGGTCATCAGTTATTGGGCGTGTTCACCCGTGCGCGGGTGGCGCGCGAGCATTTCAGCAAGATCCTGGCGCGCCGGGCCTATATGGAAACCGCGGTGAGCGCTGAAGCGTTGGTCTTCGTGGCCAGCCCGGGTGGCCGCTTGAGCGGGCGCATCCGTGTGCCGGGCGACAAGTCGATCTCCCATCGCTCGATCATGCTGGGCTCGTTGGCCGAAGGGGTCACCGAAGTTGAAGGCTTTCTAGAGGGCGAAGATGCCCTGGCGACCTTGCAGGCTTTTCGCGACATGGGCGTTGTGATCGAGGGGCCGCATCATGGGCGCGTGACAATCCATGGCGTTGGCCTGCAGGGGCTGAAGGCGCCACCGGGTCCGATCTACCTCGGCAACTCCGGCACCTCGATGCGCCTGCTCGCCGGGCTGCTCGCGGCGCAGCGCTTTGACAGCGTACTGACCGGCGACGCCTCGCTGTCCCGGCGCCCGATGAACCGCGTGGCCCAGCCGCTGCGGGAGATGGGCGCGGTGATCGAGACAGGGCCTGAAGGGCATCCGCCGTTGAGTATCCGTGGCGGGCAATCGCTGAAAGGGTTGAATTACACGCTGCCGATGGCCAGCGCCCAAGTGAAGTCCAGCCTGCTGTTGGCGGGGTTGTACGCTGAGGGTAAAACGGCCGTGACCGAGCCTGCGCCGACCCGCGACCATACCGAGCGCATGTTGCGCGGTTTTGGTTGCCCGGTGGCGGTGGAGGGCGCGACAGCTTCGGTGGAGTCGGGTCATGGACTGAGTGCAGCGCATATAGAAGTGCCCGGGGACATTTCCTCGGCGGCGTTTTTCCTGGTGGCGGCTTCGATTGTCGAAGGCTCCGAGTTGCTGCTGGAGCATGTCGGCATCAACCCGACGCGCACTGGCGTGATTGATATCCTGCGGTTGATGGGGGCTGATATAGGCCTTGAAAACCAGCGTGAGGTGGGCGGTGAGCCTGTCGCGGATCTGCGGGTGCGTTCGGCTGCGTTGAAGGGGATTGAAATTCCTGAGGCACTGGTGCCGTTGGCGATTGATGAGTTTCCGGTGCTATTCGTGGCTGCCGCCTGTGCTGAGGGTAGAACGGTGCTGCGCGGTGCTCAGGAGCTGCGCGTGAAGGAATCCGACCGCATCCAGGTCATGGCCGATGGTCTGCTGATGCTTGGGGTGAAGTGTGAACCGACCCCCGATGGGATTATTATCGACGGCGGTGCGTTAAGCGGCGGTGAGGTGCAGGCCCATGGCGACCACCGGATTGCCATGGCCTTCAGCGTGGCTGGTCTGCGGGCTGCTGCGCCGATTCGTATCCATGACTGTGCCAACGTAGCGACGTCTTTTCCGAATTTTCTTACCCTGTGTGCCCACGTCGGCATGCGCGTTGCCCAAGAGGCTCAATTGTGAATATCAAAGCACCGGTGATTACCATCGACGGACCAAGCGGCTCGGGCAAAGGCACGATTGCCGGCATCCTGGCCAAGCGCCTGGGCTGGTGCCTGCTGGACTCCGGCGCGCTGTATCGCCTGCTGGCGTTTGCCGCACGCAACCATGGCGTCG
Organism: Pseudomonas poae RE*1-1-14; assembly: GCF_000336465.1. NCBI lineage: Bacteria > Pseudomonadati > Pseudomonadota > Gammaproteobacteria > Pseudomonadales > Pseudomonadaceae > Pseudomonas > Pseudomonas poae. The sequence continues at coordinate 1,001,994 of NC_020209.1, forward strand.
ACCTCACCAACGAAGAGTCCCTGACGCTGCTGGCGGCGCATCTGGATGTGCAGTTCGTCGGCGCAACCGAGGGTCATCCGCAGCGCATCATCCTCGAAGGCGATGATGTGACCGACGACCTGCGTAACGAGCAGGTGGGCTCGTGGGCGTCCCAGGTCGCCGCGCTGCCGGCGGTGCGTGATGCCTTGCTGCAGCGCCAGCGTGCTTTTCAGGAGCCGCCAGGCTTGGTGGCGGATGGCCGCGACATGGGCACCGTTGTGTTTCCTGAAGCGCCGCTGAAGATTTTTCTGACAGCCAGTGCCGAGGAGCGAGCGCGCCGCCGTTACTTGCAGTTGAAGGGCAAAGTCGATGGTGTTAGTCTGTCGAGTCTGCTAGATGAGATCCGTGCACGCGATGAGCGTGATACCCAGCGTGCGGTAGCCCCGCTCAAGCCGGCGGCTGACGCCATACAGCTGGATTCAACGGAGCTTTCCATCGAGCAGGTGCTGGAACGCATCATGAGTGAAATCGCCATTCGCGATATTGCCGGATGACCAAGAAGGCTGCAGGGGACCAGTCAAAGTCCTGCGGTGCTTCTTCTAAATGAAACTGACCCACACCGTCTGGGGTGTGGAGATGGGCGTATTCTTCGCCCTTATCAACAGGAATTAAAATGAGCGAAAGCTTTGCGGAACTCTTTGAAGAAAGCCTAAAAACCCTGAACCTTCAGGCAGGCTCCATCATCACCGGTGTTATCGTTGATATCGATTACCAAGCTCGTTGGGTAACCGTTCACGCTGGTCTGAAGTCTGAAGCTCTGATCCCGCTGGAACAGTTCTACAACGATGCTGGCGAGCTGAACATCAACGTCGGTGACGAAGTTCACGTTGCTCTGGACTCGGTTGAAGACGGTTTCGGTGAAACCAAGCTGTCCCGTGAAAAAGCCAAGCGCGCTGAATGCTGGATTGTTCTCGAAGCAGCCTTCGCAGCTGAAGAAGTGGTCAAGGGCGTTATCAACGGTAAGGTTAAAGGCGGCTTCACTGTCGACGTTAACGGCATCCGTGCGTTCCTGCCAGGTTCTTTGGTCGACGTCCGTCCAGTGCGCGACACCACGCACCTGGAAGGCAAGGAACTCGAATTCAAGGTCATCAAGCTCGATCAGAAGCGCAACAACGTTGTCGTTTCCCGTCGTAGCGTCCTGGAAGCAGAGAACTCCGCCGAGCGTGAAGCTCTGCTGGAATCCCTGCAGGAAGGCCAACAAGTCAAAGGTATCGTCAAAAACCTCACCGATTACGGCGCATTCGTCGATCTGGGTGGCGTCGATGGCTTGCTGCACATTACCGACATGGCCTGGAAGCGTATCAAGCATCCTTCCGAAATCGTCAACGTTGGCGACGAGATCGATGTCAAGGTTCTGAAATACGATCGCGAACGCAACCGTGTTTCCCTGGGCCTGAAGCAACTGGGTGAAGATCCATGGGTTGCTATCAAAGCTCGTTACCCGGAAAGCACTCGCGTTACCGCGCGTGTAACCAACCTGACCGACTACGGCTGCTTCGCTGAGCTGGAAGAAGGCGTGGAAGGCCTGGTACACGTTTCCGAAATGGACTGGACCAACAAGAACATCCACCCTTCGAAAGTCGTACAAGTCGGCGACGAAGTGGAAGTTATGGTTCTGGACATCGACGAAGAGCGTCGTCGTATCTCCCTGGGTATCAAGCAGTGCAAATCCAACCCATGGGAAGATTTCTCCGGCCAGTTCAACAAGGGCGATAAAATCTCCGGCACCATCAAGTCGATCACCGATTTCGGTATCTTCATTGGTCTGGACGGCGGCATCGACGGCCTTGTTCACCTGTCCGACATCTCCTGGAACGAAGTCGGCGAAGAAGCTGTTCGTCGTTTCAAGAAGGGCGACGAGCTGGACACCGTTATCCTGTCGGTTGATCCAGAGCGCGAGCGCATCTCCCTGGGTATCAAGCAACTGGAAAGCGATCCGTTCTCTGAATTCGTTCAGGACAACGACAAAGGCGCCATCGTTAAAGGCATCGTGAAAGAAGTTGACGCTAAAGGCGCCATCATCACGTTGGCCGACGATATTGAAGCGACTCTGAAAGCCTCCGAAATCAGCCGTGACCGCGTTGAAGACGCGCGCAACGTTCTGAAAGAAGGCCAGGAAGTAGAAGCCAAGATAATCAGCGTTGACCGCAAGAGCCGTGTAATCCAGCTCTCCATCAAGTCGAAAGACGATGCTGAAGAGAAAGAAGCCATCCAGAGCTTGAAAGACAAGCCTTCGGATAGCATCGCTGCTGGTCCTACCACTCTGGGCGACCTGTTGCGTGCACAAATGGAAAAACAGAACTAAGTTCTGTCAGACCATAGAAAAGGGGCGACTTCGGTCGCCCTTTTTTGTGCCTGAAATTCGTTGAATCATCCTTGGAGGGCTCTGGTCTACAGGTCGTTGTCAGAACTGGCTATAGTCATTGTAAAAGCGCTCTCGGCGTTTTGTTTCAGTAAGGACTTGAATGAACAAGCTTATTGTGGTGCTCGTATTGGTGGTGCTGTCAGGATGTTCCGTCACCAGCGCAAAAACGCACGTCAAGCGCGGCGTGAGTGGGATAGAGATCGACTGCTCTGGCCTTGGCGGTAATTGGGAGAAGTGCGAGAAGCGCGCTGCTCGCGAATGCAAGATGCAGGGCTATAAGGTGGTCACGCGGTCCAGCGATGCTAAGGATGAGGAGGGCGATTACTTGTTCGGTTGGAATCCTGCCGGTGCAGTCACTCGAACCATGCTGGTGATCTGTAAATAAGCTCACGTGTGGTCTCGGATTAACCTGCACATAAGTTATTGTATAGGCTGTTCAAATTCATCAAGTCATGCTAAAACCTTCGAAGCGCTTTTCCTAGCTGCTTGAAAAAGAAGGGAAAAATATGACGAAGTCGGAGTTGATCGAACGAATTGTCACCCATCAGGGGCTGCTCTCATCCAAGGATGTTGAGCTGGCTATCAAGACCATGCTTGAGCAAATGTCCCAGTGCCTGGCTACCGGAGATCGCATCGAGATCCGTGGCTTCGGCAGTTTCTCCCTGCACTACCGTGCCCCCCGCGTTGGCCGCAATCCAAAGACAGGCCAATCCGTCAGCCTTGACGGTAAATTCGTCCCTCACTTCAAGCCGGGCAAAGAGTTGCGCGACCGGGTGAACGAAGAAGAGGAAGAGGGCGTCTGAGTGTTTTTGGAGTAGGAGAAGGTTATGCGTGGGGTTAAACGCGTTGTTGCGGTGTTTGCAGTGCTGATTGTTGCTTTGGTAGTGCTGGCGTTTGTATTGGAAAATCAGCAGGGCGTATCGCTTTCGTTTCTGGGGCAGGCTACTGGGGAGCTGCCGGTTTCGGTGTTTGTGGTGGTGGCGTTGATTGTAGGGATGTTGGTAGGGCCGTTGCTGGGTGTTGTGGTAGGTCGTCGTGATCGTGTCTCTGTCGCAGAGAGGCGAAGCTGAAGCGTACTCTCGCTTCTTTGGGCTGGTCTGAGTAAAGGATTTTAGGACCGTCTGTCAGAAAATGTCGCTCGTGGAAATGCTCAAGTGCTCAGTCTTTTTTCTAATTGAGAGTGCTTCAATGGCTGGCATTCCGTTAAATCATTGGTTGCCATCTTCAGATCTGAAATTTTCCCTACGCCTCCTTGTCGCTCAGCATAACTGATAGAGATTTGCCCGGCTTTGTAAGTAAAGACCTACAGACATGTCAAGGCTTGTAATAAACCAAAGAGATGGCAAAATGAAATCTGTTCTCGATAACAGGCAGTTTGTGCGCTCGGAATTTGGCAGAGACGCTCGGTTCAGGCGATCATCCAATTAGAAAAAACACATTTTGTCTGCATAACGAGCCCGCAGTTTCTTCTTGAAGGCAGGTTTTTGTTGTGAGTAGTAGTCTTCGCGTCACCCCGGTGCATCTTGCGGGAAAATTTGGCCTTGAAATGCTTTTTCAGGGGCTGTGGCAAAATAAGGTTCTAATTTTTGCTGTCGTTGTGCTTGTCGGCGCTCTGTCGGCCGTTTACGCCTTTTTAGTTACGCCAGAGTATCAAGTGACCAGCATGCTGCGCCCTGCCGCAATTAACGAGTTGGACGCTTTGAATAGGTCTGAAGTTTATACGCTTCCACCGGCGCAAGCGTTGATTAAAGTGGGGGAGGCGCTTGAGTCTTACGATATTCGTCTTGGTTTCTTTCGCTCGCATCAAAATCTGTTCAAGGCTTTCTCGCGCCCAGGGAGAACATTGGAGCAGAGTTTTGAGGAATTCAACAAAAATTCAATAAATCTTGAAGTTCCGGATCCCAAGAAAGCGGACGCACTAAGCAACTACATTAAGCTTGAAATGACCTATCCCAAGGGAGTAGACGGGGTCTCTATTCTCAATGGGTTTATCGAATACGCAATTAATGCGGAGCGGCAACAGATTGCTGCTGACTTGAGTGTGATTGTTAAAAATCGATTAACGGAAATTGAAGGAAAGTTAAGCGCGGCTCGCTCAAGTTACGAAATGGATAAAGAGGCCAAGATTGCAAAGTTGGCCGAGAAAGATGTGCTTCATCGTGCTCAATTGCAAGATGAGCTCAAGGCGTTGCGCGCTCAGCTAACGGCCGTTCGTAGCGATCGACTGGCTTTGTTGGGTGAGTCCATTGCAATTGCTAAATCACTTGGAATACAAAAACCATCTACGCTTTCGTCATTAGGTGATAAAACCAATAATCGGTCATCCAACGTGATTCGTACCGAAATCAATAATCAGCAAGTCCCTCTGTACTTCATGGGGGTCGAGGCGCTGGAGGCAGAGCGTAGCGCTCTGCTACAGCGCAAGAGTGATGACTTTACCGATGTCCGTATCGCGCAAATCGCCAAGGACCTTCAATTGCTGCAGTCTAATCGCGAGATTGAGTTGCTGAATAATCGTAAGAACGAAGATCTGTTTTTAAGTAATGTTGCGCCTCTTCGGGGTGAGCAGGCCCGGCTCCGTAGTCTGAATCTTGATATGGCGCAGTTGAAATTGGTCGTCATAGATAAGCTGGCGCTCGAGCCGATTAAGCCGATTAAACCGAAAAAAGTTCTTATTCTGCTGTCCGGTCTGATTTTGGGTGGAGTCCTCGGTGTTTTGATCGCCCTGGCGCGTTCACTGCTGTTAATTAGGCGCAATGCCGCAGTTGATAGAGCGGCGCACTCACAGCATGCCGTGATCGCAGAGCCAGCAAAAATTGAGCGGTGAGCTGGCATCAGGGCTATCACGCGCTCTGGCTCAAGGCGTTGACTTGCTGATCTGAGACCAAAACGATCACGCATTCGGGCCGCTGGTAGCAGATCTGGCTTTGGCGGATTCATATGGTGAAGTTAATGTAGCGCCAACGCTTATTTGGTGAGTCATCTCGTAGTATGCTTGCCACGCGTCTTCGCTCTGGCGTATGGAGCAATTACGAAGTTTTTTGCAGCGAATTGCACTTGAAAGGCTAAACTCGACGAAACCGTCCGGGTGCGGGCATGGCATAGTGATATTAGCTGTGGCGTTCACGATGTTGCCGTGACGCCCAGCTGGCGCGCAAAGAGTGTCAGCAAGTCGTTGGGATTTCTCGCCGATGGGTGAGATAGGCCTGCGAAGCCTGTTGTCAGAGGTCTTGATTCACAGGATGTTGAAGTATTCAGTGCTGAAGATGGTTCAGTGAAATTTTATTTTTTATTAGGCTTTGATTATGCAAAAACTGGAAGATATTAAGCTCGCCATTATAGGTCTTGGATATGTTGGCTTGCCCCTTGCGGTGGAGTTTGGCAAGCATCGGACGGTGGTTGGGTTTGACATCAACCAGCCGCGTATCGAGGCCCTGAGAGCAGGGCACGACGCCACGTTGGAAGTGAGCGATGAGGAGTTGAAGCAGGCCGGTAAGCTCAGCTTCAGTTTTAATCTGGACGAATTGTCCAGCTGCAATACGTTCGTCGTGACAGTGCCTACGCCGATTGATGAGTACAACCAGCCAGACCTTACTCCACTGATCAAAGCGTCAGAAAGTATCGGTAAGGTACTGAAGAAAGGCGACTTGGTTATTTATGAGTCGACCGTCTATCCCGGCGCAACCGAAGAAGACTGTGTGCCCATACTTGAGAAGTTTTCAGGATTAAAATTCAACGTCGATTTTTTTGCCGGATACAGCCCTGAGCGTATTAATCCGGGAGACAAGGAGCATCGTGTCACTACGATCAAGAAGGTGACTTCCGGATCTACACCTGAGATCGCTGACCTAGTGGATGCTCTTTACAACCAGATCATTATTGCGGGCACGCACAAGGCAAGCAGCATTAAAGTTGCCGAAGCTGCAAAGGTTATTGAAAACACACAGCGCGACTTAAACATCGCTCTAATCAATGAATTGGCCATTATTTTCAATAAAATGGGTATTGATACGGAGTCAGTGCTCCAGGCTGCGGGTACGAAATGGAATTTCCTGCCATTTCGGCCTGGCTTGGTGGGCGGTCACTGCATCGGCGTCGACCCCTACTACTTGACTCACAAGGCTCAGTCCATCGGCTATCACCCCGAAATCATTCTCGCGGGTCGTCGTCTCAATGACGGAATGGGCGCGTATGTGGTCTCCCAGTTGGTAAAAACGATGGTTAAGCGCCGTATTCATGTCGATGGCGCTCGTGTACTGATTATGGGCCTGGCGTTCAAGGAGAACTGCCCGGACCTGCGTAACACGCGAATCGTGGATATTGTCAATGAGTTGAAAGAGTACAATATTGCAGTGGATATTTATGATCCATGGGTCAGCCCTGAAGAGGCCAACCGTGAATATGGCATAACGCCTATTGCCGAACCGGGCACTGATGTCTATGACGGTATTGTGCTGGCCGTTGCACATAATGAATTCAAGGCACTGGGCGCTGAAAAAATTCGCAAGTTTGGTAAGTCTGAGCATGTTCTTTACGATCTAAAATATCTGCTGAGTCGTGAAGAGTCTGATATTCGTTTGTAATTTTATTTATGTGTTCTATTTTTCAATAAACGAAGAGCCAATTTATGTCCCGCTATGAAACGCTCCTGGAAACACTCAAGACCTCACCTAAAACGTGGTTGATCACTGGGGTGGCTGGATTTATTGGCTCCAATTTATTGGAGACCTTGCTTGGTCTGAATCAAGTTGTTGTCGGCCTTGACAACTTTGCGACGGGCCATCAGCGCAATCTCGATGAGGTTAAAGGTACGGTCGCTGCGCAGCAGTGGGCTCGTTTTAGCTTCATCGAAGGTGATATCAAGGTATTGGATGACTGTCAGCGCGCATGTGGAGGGGTGGATTACGTATTGCACCAGGCGGCGCTTGGGTCGGTACCACGTTCCCTCAATGACCCAATCGCTACAAATGCTACCAATATTGATGGCTTCCTTAACATGTTGGTGGCGGCCAGGGATGCGCAAGTAAAAAGTTTCACTTACGCTGCCAGTAGTTCTACTTACGGAGATCACCCGGGTTTGCCGAAAGTGGAAGACGTTATTGGCAAACCACTCTCCCCATACGCAGTTACCAAATATGTCAACGAGCTCTACGCTGATGTTTTCGCAAAGTGTTATGGCTTTGATACTATTGGTCTTCGGTATTTTAATGTTTTCGGTAAGCGTCAAGACCCTGAGGGAGCATATGCAGCAGTGATACCCAAATGGGCTGCCTCCATGATCAATGACGAAGACGTTTTTATCAATGGCGATGGCCAAACGAGTCGGGATTTTTGTTTTATCGAAAATACCGTCCAAGCTAACTTGTTAGCTGCCACCACTACAGATTCGACCTCACGTAATCAGGTTTACAACGTTGCAGTCAGCGGTCGAACAGATCTAAATATGCTGTTTACTTCTCTACGTGACGCATTGGCGAAAAATGGGATTAAATATGATAAGCCACCAGTGTATCGGGATTTTCGAGCGGGGGACGTTCGCCATTCGCAAGCAGATATCAGCAAAATAAAAAATAAACTTCAGTATGAGCCGCATTTTAACATCGTTGAGGGTGTTGAAAAAGCTATGCCATGGTACGTACAGTTTTTGAGTTAAAGTTATTTTTGACTATATGTACGTATAAATGGTAGATAGGGGGCAACAAGTTGCTAGCAAAACACGGGGCCGCTTATCTGGTCGTAAAGTTGATACCAGCAATATTGTCTCTTTCGGGGTTGGTGATTTTTACGCGTATTTTGACGCCTGCTGAGTACGGAGTTTATTCGCTCACTATCTTGGTTGCTGGTGTCGGTAATGCGGTATTACTACAATGGTTAAGCTTGGGCGTCGGCAGGTATCTTCCTGCCGCAGGTGACAAAGAGGATGAAAATAGGCTGCTAACGACTGCAAAATCGATTTCATTTACTGTTTTTGTTGTTGTTATTGTTTTGTCACTTGGTTGCGCAGCCCTAGGTGGGTTTTCAAAATTTTCAATAATATTCTGGGTTGTCGGTTTTTTATTTGCGGTTCAAGGTTGGCATGAACTTAACTTAAAAATTTTAAATACGTCATTAAAACCTTTTGATTATGGGAAGGTACTCATTGTAAAAAGTGCGGTTGGCTTTTTTTTATCTGTGCTTGCAGCTTACCTGGGCTTTGGTGTCGCAGGTATATTGGTCTCTATTATAGTGGGTTCAATGATGGCTTGCATAATCAGCAGGCAGATATGGAATGGCTTACCTTGGTTTTATATTGACAGGGGTTACTTGGGTAAATTATTCGCTTACGGCGCTCCGTTAACGGTTACTTACCTCCTGATATTTATCATTGATGCATCTGATAGGTTTTTTATCGAGCGCATGGTGGGTGTTGAGGCTGTTGGCGTATATTCAGCATCGTATGAGCTGAGCCAGTATTCAATCGGCATGCTGACATCCGTCGTCCATTTGGCTGCCCTGCCATTGGTGATAAATGCATTGGCTAAAGAAGGCTTGCTGGCGGCGGGTTTAAAACTACGACAGACTTTTTCATTAGTTTTTGCGGTTGCTGTACCATTGTCGGCAGGGATGGCGTTGACCGCCCCTGATATAGCATATTCTATACTCGGAGATAAGTTTAGAGTGGGCGCTACTGTAATCATACCTTGGATCGCGTTGGCTATGTTTTTAAGTACAATGAAATCATATTACTTCGATTATGCATTTCAGTTGTCAGGATCTACTCGAATGCAGATGGGTATTGTGTTCGTAAGTGCGATCGTGAATGTTGTCTTCAACTACTTCTTAATTGCTGCGTATGGTGCTACAGGCGCAGCGATTTCGACGGTGATCGCTTTTCTTGTTTCCTTGATACTAAGCTGGATTCTAGGGTTGCATGTATTTGCCATGCCGCGCCTCCCCTATAAAAATGCGGCGCAAGTCATACTTGCTGTGGTCGTTATGGCTGTAATTGTAAGTAGCATTAATCTTGAGCTTTCTTTATTTTCCTTTTTCTTAAAGGTCATTTTGGGTGGTGCGGCCTATATAGCTGTGTTACTAGTGTTTAATGCGCGATATTTGATTGCCAATGTTCCAGTATTTTTAAAAAAATAATCACTGAGTGTTAGGGGGGATTTTGCCATATTTTACAGTGTTTACGCCGACATATAATAGAGCGTATATTTTGAGTCATGTGTATGAGTCGCTTAAGGCTCAAACCTTTCAAGATTTCGAGTGGCTTATTATAGATGATGGTTCCACCGATGGAACGCGATTACTTGTCGAAGAATGGATGCAAGAGAAAAAGTTAAATATTCGTTACATTTATCAAAATAACAAAGGTAAGCACGCGGCGCATAATAATGCGGTCGAGAATGCAAAAGGCTATTTGTTTTTGGTTTTTGATTCTGATGATAGGTGCGTTAGCACAGCTCTGGAACGATTGAAGTTTTATTGGGAGGATATTAGCCCATTGCAGAGAGAGCAGTTCTCAACGCTTTCAGTTTTATGCATGGACGATAATCATAATGTTTTAGGTCACGAGTATCCAAATTATATATGTGATGTTGCTGATCCTGACCTGCAGCGGCAATACCGTTCCACTGGAGATAAGTGGGGCGTTAATGTCACAGATATATTGAAGCAATATAAATTTCCAATCATCGAAGGTGAGCGATTTATTGCGGAAAGCATCGTTTGGAATAGAATATCACTTGCCTATTCTGCTAGATTTGTTAATGAAAAGTTATGCGTAAAGGTTTATCGCAGTGACGGGCTTACGCAGTCCTCGGTGCGAGTCAGAGTTAACAATCCTCGTGGCACCAGCATGGTGTACCTTGAAGAGTTTAAGGTGCTGAGGGGGCTCGTTTATAGGTTTAAGTCGGCTATTAATTACGTTCGATTTGCCCTAAGGACAAAAAAAGTGGAAATAATTTTTCCAAGTTATAAGTCCTCGCTGTTGATGATTTGTGCGCTGCCCGTGGGCTTTGTTTTTTATCTTGTTGATTCCTATCGAGTGAAGAAGTAGGTGTCAGGTTGTGGGGTTTTGTCGACTGTTTATCAGAGGTTGAGGCGATATGTATAGCTTTATAGCAGGCTTTACTCTATTGATAGTCGCAACTATATCGCGTGTAACTATAAAAGATGCGTTCCATCCATCTTTTATATTTCCTGCTATTTGGGGTGTTGGATTATGCTTAATAGCCTTCACTCCTTTATTAGGTTTTTATGCCGTTGAGTCTGAGGCGCTGCTGATTTTTATTTTGGGTGGTATGATATTTAGTGCGGTCTCTATTTGTATAACCTTTTTTGCCAAGAATTTCGTGTACGAAGGTTTTTTTTATCGCACACTTAATTTTAATGGTTTATTTTTCCTTTTTGCTTTTTCGCATCTTCTGGTTTTACCGGTTGCTTACAGTGATTTATCTGCGCTCGGTTCTGACTTTGAGCAAATATCATATAACGCAAGGGCAATGACGGTCGCTGGAGAGTCAATATTTGGCCGTCTAACAGCAAACTATCTGCTTCTAGGGCTGGTAATAATTCCGTTATTCACAATAGCCTTGGCTCAGAGAAGAATAGGATGGCTGAAGTATCTTGTAATCGCTTTACCATGGTGTGCTCTAATCTTAGTTGGTAGCGGCAGGGCTGGGTTGGTTCAGATGTTGTTAGGCTTGGTATTTATTTATCGAGTTGTAAATAAAAAACTTCCTATTAAGATAATGGTGTACTTGGGGTTGTTGCTTTTGATAATTTTATTTGTTGGCGCTATCGCAACAAATAAAATTAATGTTAGCTCAGATGAAAGTTTGGGCGAAATTATTTTTATAATGCTAAAGCATGTAGCAAGTTATGCCCTGCAAGGGCCAATCCTGTTTTCACTGTATTTTGATGGTGCCGTTCAAGTCTTCGAAAATTGGAGCCCCTTTATATCGGTTTGTCACTTACTGTCCATGTTTCAGTTATGCACGCCTTCAGCCATGCACGCCGAGTTTAATTTGTACGGTGATGGATTAGATGGTAATGTTTATAGTTTGTATTTCTCCATTTTTCCTGGATTTGGTGTTATGGGTGTAGTTTTTTTCATAGCACTATATTCCGCAGCTTCAACCTATGCTTATTTGAAGGCTAAGCAAGGCCACGTTTTCTACATGGTTATTTCGGCTTACTTATATTCGGCGATTGTCCTGTCATTGTTTTCGGATAATTTTTTGCCTTCGTTATGGTTCTTTATTAAGGTCTTTGTGATTGTGATTTTTGTTTTGTTATTTTTTTCAAAAAACCAATTTCACAAGGGCTAGGGTTAAATTTATGAAAAAAGAAATTTCGGTTATGGCATTCACGCAGGGCGAAAAGGTGCCAAGTACACGGTTTAGAGTGGACTATTTAAAATGTGGATTAAAAGAAAAAAAAATAAAAATCAATATCTCTAACGCTTATGAAAGTGCTTATCCGCCCAGTGAGCGTAAGCAAAGATTGCTTTGGGCTATCAAAGAGTTTTGCTCCAGGCTTTTTGGTGTCTGCAAAAGTTTCAAATTTGATGTGGTTATATTGCAGAGGGAGATGATTTCGACGATACCTACTCTGGAGAGGTTTACCAAAAAACCACGAATTTTAGATGTTGATGACGCAATTTGGGTACGCCGAGATGGATGGGCGGCCAATGCGATTGCGAAACACGTTGATCATATAGTTTGTGGAAATACTTATATCGCCGACTATTTTCGTAGGTTTGGCAAGCCAATAACTGTTATTTCCACTCCGGTTAATATTGATAGGTTTTTTCCTTTAAAAAAAGATTGCGTTGCCAAGATAATTGGATGGTCTGGAACGTCCGGAGGTTTCAAGTTTTTATATGATATAGAAGATGTCCTGGCTCAGGTGCTTAAGGATAATCAAGGTTGGAGGTTGCGCATTGTTTCTGATCAGTACCCGCGCTTCAACAAAATACCTGATGAGTCGGTTGAGTTTGTACAGTGGGCAGTGGAGAATGAAGTCAACTCAATCGCCACTATGGATATTGGGCTGATGCCACTGGATGATACTGAATGGTCGCGAGGCAAGTGCAGCTATAAGATGTTACTTTATATGGCTTGCGGTGTTCCGGTCGTTGTATCTGACTTTGGTATGAATAGCGAAATTTTAAAAAATGGGTTTGTCGGTTATGGAGCCATTACGCCTGCTGAATGGTATAGCTCTTTAAACGCATTGATTAATAGTCCGCTAGACAGAGATCTTGCGGGTCAGCATGCCAGAGATATCGTTGTAAAAAAATATTCCCAATATCAGGCTTTTAATGAATGGGAGAGAGTGATCAGAGAGACTGCTGAAAAAAGCCGCTAATGAAGAAGTAAATTTATACTGTTTGCCTGAAAAATTAATTAGGGAAGGGTTTCGTAGTGTGTGGAATAGCCGGTTACTTTCATTCGAAGCCGTCCTATATAACTGATCGTCATGTCGTTCAGATGGTTAAGGCCATAAATAAGCGTGGCCCCGACGGTTCTGGAACATGGACTGATAATGCCCAGGTTGTATTAGGTCATGCTCGTCTGGCTATTCAGGACCTCTCACCCGCAGGCCATCAGCCGATGCAAAGCGCGAATGGCCGTTATGTGATCGCGTTCAACGGCGAAATTTACAATCATCGGACCCTCCGAAAATCACTCGAAATCCATTCCGAGGCGCCTGTTTGGCGCGGGCACTCAGACACGGAGACTCTTTTAGCATGCTTCAACAGCTGGGGGGTCGAGAAAACGCTTCAAGCTACAGTGGGAATGTTTGCTATCGCTTTGTGGGATCGTGTAGAAAATAAGCTTGTGCTTGCACGTGACCGACTGGGTGAAAAGCCGCTTTATTGGGGGTGGTTGGGTGATATTCTGGTTTTCGGGTCTGAGCTTAAAGCGCTTAAACAACATCCCGATTTCGAAGCAGCTATTGATAGGGACGCGTTAGCTTTATACCTCCGCCATAATTATGTACCGGCCCCTTATAGTATATATAAAGGTATAGAAAAACTCATGCCTGGTCAATATGTCAGTATTGCCTTGGGCCAAAACAGAAAGTCGGTTAAACCAGCATATTTTTGGACGTACAATGAAGCTGTTGTAAGGGGGTTGGATCAGCCCCTGATTGGCAGCGAAACTTCCATTGTAAACGCTCTTGAATTTCAGCTAGATGAAAGTGTCGGAATGCAAATGCTATCCGATGTGCCACTAGGCGCGTTTTTAAGCGGCGGCGTCGACAGCAGCCTAATTGTTGGGCTGATGCAGAAACAAAGTCAGCGGCCAGTCAAAACTTTCACCATCGGTTTCAGTGAGGCTGGCTTTAACGAGGCGGAACATGCCTTGGCTGTTTCCCGCCACCTGGGTACCGAGCATACGGAAATATACATTCAGCCTAAAGACGCTTTGGATGTTATTCCTCACTTGCCGGAAATTTATTGTGAGCCATTTGCCGATAGCTCACAGATTCCAACGTTTTTGGTTAGCCAGCTTGCAAAACAGCAAGTCACGGTTGCTCTGAGCGGTGACGCTGGCGATGAGCTGTTCGGCGGCTATAATCCTTATCAATTCACACCGCGGGCGTGGAATTACATCAGTAAATTGCCGGTCTCTTTACGGCGGTTGGCGGCGTCATCCCTGAAAGTTCTGCCGTTGGAAGGTAGGATCGAAAAGCTGGTGGATATTATGCACACCTCTACCCGAGAAGATTTTTATCGGCAGATGATCAGCCACTGGAAGGACCCCCTTATCGCGGTAAGAGGTGCGAAAGAGCCTGCAACGCTGTTGGATACACCCCCCAGCTGGCCCTTGGTTAAGTGTAGGTATGAAGAGTGGATGATGGCGATGGATGCGCAAACCTATATGGTCGACGATATCTTGGTAAAGGTTGATCGCGCCGCGATGGCCAATAGTCTTGAAACACGTGTTCCACTCTTAGATCATCGTGTTGTCGAATTCGCTTGGCGTATTCCCTTGCATTTGAAAATTCGTCAGGGTGTAGGCAAGTGGGTATTAAGAGAAGTGCTCTATCGGCATGTTCCTCGGCAGTTGATTGAACGTCCCAAAAAAGGATTTTCCATTCCTATCGCTTCTTGGTTGCGTGGACCATTGCGTGAGTGGGCGGAAAATCTGTTGAGCGAAAGCCGACTACGTCAGGAAGGTTATTTTCACCCAGCGCCTATCCGGTATATCTGGACGCAGCACCTTGCTGGACGTTCGGATTATTCAAGCAAGCTGTGGAGCGTTTTGATGTTCCAGGCGTGGCTGGAGGAGCAGGGCCGGTGAAAGTTACCCATATTATTGTTGGTCTTAATATCGGTGGCGCTGAGTTAATGCTGCGTCGACTCTGTGAGTCTTTCAACTCCAATTTCGATGACGAACACAGTGTCATTTCTTTAACGGATCTGGGCGAAGTCGGTTCATTGTTGCGTGCTCAGGGTGTTACCGTTGATACCTTAGGCATGCGAGGTGCCTGGGACGTTTTTAGCGCATTCAGCAAGCTTGTGCGTTTTTTACGGTCTACTAAGCCTGACGTGGTACAAACTTGGATGTATCACGCTGATTTGCTGGGCGGGCTCGCTGCACGTCGGGTCGGTATAAAGGCGGTTATCTGGGGGATCAGAACCACGGACGTTAGTAGAGGGGGAGGAAAGGCGACAATCGTTATTCGCAGACTTTGTGCGTGGTTTTCGTCGAGAGTGCCTAGCGTCATCGTCTGTGCTGCGCAAGCGTCGAGAGCGTCGCATGTCGCGGTAGGCTACTCCCCAGGCAGAATGACTGTCATTCCCAATGGGTTTGACCTGGACCGCCTGGTTGCTGTACCTCAAGAACGTGAAGCAATTCGATCGACCCACGGTATCGATGAGGATGATTTGGTTATTGGTAGTCTCGGACGTTATAACAAAGTTAAAGACCACTCCAGTTTCGTCAAGGCAGCCGGGTTTGTTGCCGCCCGATTTGCACATGTCAAGTTCCTGATGGTAGGTCGTGACGTGGATCGCGCCAACGAGGCGCTAATGGCCGAAATTATGGCAACTGGATACGCTGATCGGTTCGTGCTTCTGGGTGAGCGTCGTGATGTCCCTGCATGTTTTAAGGCGATGGATATATTTTGCCTGCACTCTCTCACCGAAGGCTTTCCCAATGTTTTAGGCGAAGCCATGAGTATGGCGTTGCCTTGCGTGACGACAGATGCCGGAGATGCTGCTTTTCTGCTGGGTGAAAATGGACTTGTCGTGCCAGTACAAGACCCTCTGGCATTGTCTGAGGCCTTGGCGAAGATTGCAGTGTTGACTGCCGACGAACGCTCAGCGATGGGACAGGGGGCCTATAAGCGGATCGTTGAAAATTTCACGATGAAATGTGCAGAGCATAAATTTAAAGCAATCTATGACAGTCTTTACTCAAATCAGGACATTCATTGATGTGTGGTTTTAGCGGGATTTTCCAAGCCGGTAATGATGATTTGGTCTCTGTCATTACCCGGATGAACGATGCCCTTACGCATCGTGGCCCCGACGATCGTGGAGTGTGGGTCGACGATAATGTGGGGTTGGCCCTCGGGCATCGACGCTTGGCAATTGTCGAGTTGTCGGAGGCTGGTCACCAGCCTATGTATTCCAGTTGCGGACGATTTGTAATTGCTTTCAATGGCGAGATCTATAACCACGCCGAACTCCGGCGGAAGTTGGACATTGAGGGGTTGTCGCCGCCGGTATGGCGAGGTAATTCTGATACCGAGGTACTGGTTACAGGCCTTGCTCGCTGGGGAGTCGAAAAGACCTTACAAGCTTCGGTGGGGATGTTTGCCTTCGCGCTGTGGGATAGGCAAGAACAAGTATTGACACTTGCGCGTGACCGGATGGGTGAAAAGCCTTTGTATTATGGCTGGCAGGACGACACTCTGCTTTTGGGTTCAGAGCTTAAGGCTATCAAGGCTTTCCCGCAGTTCATCTGGGAAGTGGATCGCAACGCTTTGGCGTTGTTGCTTCGTCACAACTGCATTCCGGCGCCTTACAGTATTTACAAAGGCATCGCGAAGCTTGAGCCTGGTCACTACGTAATGCTTGCACTGAACAATCTCCCTGCCGCGAAAGCCGCAGTCCCTCAGGCTTATTGGCGTTTCAATGACGCAGTTGCGAATGGCATCGCCAATCCCTTCCAGGGAACCCCCGAACAAGCGACGGATTTACTAGAGGCACAACTACGTTCCACTATTGGCCAGCAAATGCTTGCAGATGTGCCTTTGGGGGCGTTTCTGAGCGGCGGTGTTGATAGCAGCACAATCGTAGCTATGATGCAGGCACAAAGTACTCAGCCGGTTCTTACGTTCACTATAGGATTTGACGAAGGCGGTTATGACGAAGCTACACATGCCAAGGCTGTCGCCCGGCACTTGGGTACGCAACATACAGAGTTGTACGTGCGTCCTGAGGACGCATTAGCGATGATTGCGCGTCTACCCTCGATGTATTGCGAGCCGTTCAGCGATAGCTCGCAGATTCCTACGTTTCTGGTCAGCCAAATGGCCAGCAAGCATCTGAAGGTTGTATTAAGTGGTGACGGGGGAGACGAGCTCTTCGGCGGTTATAACCGGTACCTCACCGCCAAGAAGGTCTGGTCGAAAATGCAGCAGTTGCCGCCATTTGCCCGTCAATTAAGCGCCGAGCTGTTACGGTCACTTTCGCCCTCTAGCTGGGATACTCTGTTCCATATCTTCAAGCCATTGTTGCCTCGGCGTTTACATCTTAGTACGCCAGGTGATAAGGCGCATAAATTGTCTGAGGTTCTTAAGCTCGCCGACGGTCACGAGTTCTACCACCGGTTGAACAGTCACTGGGCCGATCCTGCTAGCGTCGTGATCGATGGTAAAGAGCCCAAAACCATTTTCACTGATTCTTCACGCTGGCCGCAAACCAATAGCTTTGAACATTGGATGATGGCAATGGATGCGCAAACCTATATGTCGGATGACATCATGGTTAAGCTTGATCGTGCAACCATGGCGGCTAGCATCGAGGGGCGTGTGCCGTTGCTTGACCATAGAATCGTCGAACTGGCTTGGCGTATGCCGCTTGATCTGAAAATTCGCAATGGGCAAGGCAAGTGGTTGCTGCGTGAGGTGTTGTATCGACATGTTCCCAAGGAACTTATCGAACGCCCGAAGCAAGGATTTGGCATTCCTCTGGACAGCTGGCTTCGAGGGCCTCTACGGGATTGGGCGGAGGAGCTTTTAAGCGAGGATCGGCTGCGTAGCGAAGGATATTTTCATGCAGAGCCTATCAGGCATAAATGGGCGGAGCATTTGAGTGGCAAAAAAAATTGGCAGCACCACCTCTGGGATATCCTAATGTTTCAAGCATGGCTGGCTGAGCAATAAAATGAAATTTTTTTTAATCGCAAGTTATGCTGACTCACTGATAAATTTTCGTGGTCCTTTAGTTGATGCGTTACGTGCACAGGGACAGGAGGTTCACGTTGCCGCTCCGGATATGCCTTTTGGCTCAGATGTTCGCGTGCACCTCGAGCAGAAGGGCGTAGTGGTGCACGAGATACCTCTAAGACGAGTGGGTATGAACCCATTTTCCGATCTAATGACTCTTTTTGCACTTTGTAAGCTGATGCGGGATATCAAGCCTGATTCGGTATTAGCCTATACAGTCAAACCGGTTATCTATGGTTTGTTAGCCGCGCGGATCATGAAGATAAAGCGCCGTTTCGCGCTGATTACGGGTTTGGGTTATGCGTTTCAGTCAGAGGATAACCAGGCTGTTAGCTCTCGAGGAATGCTTAAGATACTCGTTCAACGCCTGTACGCACTTGCTCTGAGCTTCGCAACACGGGTTTTCTTTCAGAACCCGGACGACGAAGCTCTTTTCAGGTATTTGCACTTGATCTCGGTTGATACACCATCGACTATTGTAAATGGTTCGGGTGTCGACGTTAACGATTTCAACGTTGCGTCCTTTCCAGAGCATCTCAGTTTTCTCCTGATTGCTCGACTACTGGGCGATAAGGGTATCCGAGAGTTTGTCAGCGCAGCGCGTGAGGTGAAATCTACACGCGCAGATGTGATGTTCAGGATCGTGGGATGGATTGATGAAAATCCTAACGCTATTCTCCGCGAGGAACTCGATGCGTGGATTGCAGAGGGCACAGTTGAATATCTGGGTCGGCTGAAAGATGTAAGGTCCGCCATTGCAAGCTCAAGTGTTTATGTTCTGCCCTCTTATAGGGAGGGTACGCCTCGAACTGTTCTGGAGGCTATGGCCATGGGACGGGCAGTAATTACAACTGATGCTCCTGGATGTCGGGAAACTGTGGTTGATGGTGTGAACGGGTTCCTGATTCCGGTCAAGAATGTCGATAAGCTTACTGCGGCCATGTTGAAATTTGCTGAGAACCCGCATCTTGTTTCTACGCTGGGTAGGAAGTCTCGTGAGCTGGCAGAACTTAAGTACGATGTTAAAAAAGTCAATGCAGCGATGTTGCAAGGCATGGAGATTTAATTATGATTTCCCGTTTCAGCTACACGTTATTCTCTAAAAAGTAGAAGCGTCTGGTTCATAAATATATTTTAATTGTTGCTTGTATAATATATGTCAGGTGGATAATGTTGAAGCGTTCATTAGATTTTTTAGTTTCGTTGTGTGCTCTGCTTTTATTGGCCCCGGTCATGGTCGTAATCGCTTGGTTGGTCAAGCGGAAGCTTGGTTCGCCCGTCCTTTTTAGTCAAGTCAGACCGGGGCTGAACGCGAAGCCATTCACGATGCTAAAGTTTCGGACGATGCGTGATGCGGTTGGCAGTGATGGCAAACCTTTGCCCGACTCAATGCGCATGACTCGGTTCGGCACCTTTCTACGCTCCAGTAGTATGGATGAACTTCCTGGCCTCTTTAATGTACTCAAAGGGGACATGAGCCTTGTTGGACCCAGGCCGCTTCTTATGGAGTACCTCCCTCTTTATAGCGCCGAGCAATATCGCCGTCATCATGTCAGGCCTGGTGTGACGGGATGGGCTCAGGTGAATGGCAGGAACTCTTTGAGCTGGGAGGAGAAATTTAAACTAGACGTATGGTATGTTGACAACCGGAACCTTTGGCTTGACATTAGAGTGGTTTTTTTGACGCTGAAGAAAGTCGTGGCCAGGGAAGGTATTAATGCAAGTGGTGAAGCAACAATGCAGCGGTTTACGGGCTCAAAGGAGCCTGAATAAATAGTGATGAATTTTTATGAGATTGAACTTTATAGTAATATGTCCTTTTCGGCATAAAAATTAGGATTCTGTGTATGTTGGGTACAACATTTTCTGCTTGGCCTTCCTTCAGTGAAGAAGAGGGCAACGCTGTTCGCGATGTTATCCTTTCAAATAAGGTAAATTATTGGACCGGCCAAGAATCCCGCCAATTCGAGGTTGAGTTCGCGGTCTGGGCTGGTACCAAATACGCGGTTGCGCTTGCCAATGGCACGGTCGCCTTAGATCTTGCGCTCAAGGCACTGGGAATAGGCAAGGGCGATGAAGTAATAGTAACGTCTCGAACCTTCCTGGCTTCAGTATCCAGTATCGTTAACGCTGGCGCCATTCCAATATTCGCTGACGTAGATCTGGACTCCCAGAACTTCACCGCTCATTCCATTGAAGCGGTCTTGACGCCTCGTACCCGGGCGTTGATCTGTGTGCATCTAGCCGGTTGGCCCTGCGACATGGATCCAATCATGGACCTTGCTCTGCAGCGGGGTCTAAAAGTAATCGAAGACTGCGCACAAGCTCACGGTGCTCACTATAGAGGGAGGCCTGTCGGCTCCATCGGTCATATAGGGGCTTGGTCCTTTTGCCAGGACAAAATCATGACTACCGGTGGTGAGGGTGGCATGGTTACGACTAATGACAAGGAGCTTTGGGCACGCATGTGGGCATATAAAGACCATGGAAAGAGCTGGAAGGCTGTTTATGAAAGCTCTCATCCTCCGGGTTTTCGCTGGCTGCACGAAAGTTTCGGCACCAACTGGAGAATGATGGAGGTTCAGGCTGTCATTGGTCGCATTCAATTGGCCAGAATGAAGGACTGGCAAGCTAGCCGCGCGAACAATCTTGAAGCTATATGGAATTCTGCCCGTCTCTTGCCAGCCTTGAGGGTGCCGGATTTCCCTAAAGGGGATGTGCACGCCGCTTATAAATGCTATGTATTCGTTCGGCCTGAATGCTTGAAGGAGGGATGGTCCCGTGATCGAATCCTCAGCGAAATAGTCTCGCGCGGGGTGCCTGCATTCTCCGGCTCTTGCTCGGAGGTATATCTTGAGAAAGCGTTTGATGATACCGGTTTACGGCCGCCATTCCGCTTGCCGAACGCCAGGGAGCTGGGTGAAACGAGTATGATGTTTTTAGTGCACCCGACCTTAGAAAATAGTGAGATTGAGCTGACGTGTAAGGTACTGACTGATGTAATGCAACAGGCTTCTGTTTAGTAGCTCCTTCGTTATAATACTGCGTTATTTGGCAATAAAAGCTTGGCTGGGAGCAAAAAGTGTACAAGGGATTTATAGATCGTATACGTGCGTATTTGTTGAGCCTTCCTCGCCGACAGAAACGCATACTGCAGGTGCTTACGGACGTTATTTTAGTCTGGGTTGCGCTGTGGCTGGCTTTTTTAGTTCGTCTGGGAATGGACGAAATGATCAATCCAGTTAAGATGCACTTATGGCTATTTATTTGCGCACCGGTAGTTTCTGTTCCCTTGTTCATTCGATTTGGTATGTATAGGGCGGTAATGCGGTATTTCGGCAATGATGCTCTTATTGCAATTGTTAAAGCGGTGAGTCTCTCAGCGTTGGTGCTTGGTGTGGTCGTATACTGGTACAGCAACCATCAAAATGTAGTCCCTCGATCCATTATATTCAACTACTGGTGGTTGAGCCTTATCATGTTGGGCGGCTTGCGCCTCGCAATGAGGCAGTATTTTCTTGGCGATTGGTTCGCGGCGGCTCAACACGTACCATTCACCAGCCGTGAGGATGGTTTGCCACGTGTGGCTATCTATGGTGCAGGCGCCGCTGGAAATCAGTTAGTTGCTGCTTTGCGCATGGGGCGTGTCATGCGGCCAGTTGCCTTCATTGATGATGATGACAGCATTTCTGATCGAGTAATTGCAGGATTGCAGGTTTATAAGTCCAAACATATCCAACGGATGATTGATGCAACAAGCGCTCAGGAGATTCTCTTGGCTATTCCCTCAGCCAATCGAGCAAGGCGCCGTGAAATTCTTGGCTTTCTTGAGGGCTATCCTTTACACGTGCGCAGTATTCCGGGGTTCATGGACTTGGCAAGTGGGCGCGTCAAGGTCGACGATATCCAGGAGGTGGATATCGCTGATCTATTAGGGCGCGACTCGGTACCTGCCCAAGGCGAACTGCTCGAACGCTGTATCCTTGAACAGAACGTCTTAGTGACCGGAGCAGGTGGCTCCATCGGCTCAGAGCTGTGTCGGCAGATCTTGGCCCTCCATCCCAAGACTCTTCTATTGTTTGAGCACAGTGAGTTCAATCTTTACTGTATTTTGTCAGAGATTGAGCAGCGTATTGTGCGTGAGTCGCTGCCGATTCGAGTGTTGCCCATCCTTGGCTCAGTTCGCAATCAGGAACAGTTGATTGATGTAATGAAGACATGGCGTGTCGATACCGTTTATCATGCTGCGGCCTATAAGCATGTACCCATCGTAGAGCACAATATTGCTGAAGGTGTCTTAAATAACGTTATTGGAACTTTGAATACCGCGCAAGCTGCATTGCAGGCGGGAGTTTCAAACTTTGTACTGATTTCCACTGATAAAGCTGTGCGTCCGACCAATGTCATGGGTAGTACTAAGCGATTGGCGGAATTGACTTTGCAAGCGCTCAGTTTGGAGGTCGCACCGGTTTTGTTCGGAGACGAGTCTAATGCTCCCAAGGTCAACAAAACTCGTTTTACCATGGTTCGTTTTGGCAATGTGCTTGGGTCGTCGGGCTCTGTGATTCCTTTGTTTCATAAACAAATCAAGTTGGGGGGACCATTAACAGTCACACACCCGAAAATTACCCGGTATTTCATGACCATCCCTGAAGCAGCTCAGTTAGTGATTCAGGCGGGGTCTATGGGGCAGGGGGGCGATGTATTTGTGCTCGATATGGGTGAGCCGGTCCGGATAGTCGAGTTAGCTGAAAAAATGGTTCATCTGTCGGGTCTCAGTCTGCGTTCCGAAAAAAATCCTCATGGTGATATTGCTATTGAGTTCACAGGGCTTCGACCTGGAGAGAAGCTGTATGAGGAGCTTCTGATCGGTGACAATGTGGTTGCCACACAGCACCCAATGATCATGAGTGCGAACGAGGACCATATTGAATGGGAAGTACTGAAGTCCAAGTTGACTGAGCTGTTGGACGCAGTCAAGAGAGATGACTATGCTCGTGTACGGCAGCTGCTTCGTGACACTGTAAGTGGTTATACGCCGGACGGTGAGATCGTTGACTGGATCTATCAGCAACGCAGGTTGGAACCTTAGGCCTACAGTTCACGTAGCAGGTTATTGAAGGCTGGGAGGATGATCGGACTGTGCAGTCCGATTCCCTAGTAGCTGTAAAAACCTGAGCCGGATTTTCTTCCTAGCTTATTAGCTCTTACCATTTTTCTCAGCAAGGGATGAGCCCTATATTTCGGGTCTCCGGTCTCATTATGCAGTGTTTCCATGATTGAAAGATTGACGTCGTTGCCGATCAAATCTGCCAGCGCTAGCGGCCCGATAGGATGATTGGCGCCAAACTTCATCGCTCTGTCTATTTCTTCCGCGCTCGCGACACCCTCAGCCAAGATTCCTATTGCTTCATTTATCATTGGAATCAACATTCGATTGACGATGAAGCCCGGGGCTTCATTCACTAATACCGGCTCTTTGTGCAGTGTCTTGGCGAAGTCGAAGGCCCAAGAGGCTGTGTGTTTCGAGGTCGAGAAACCTACAATGATTTCCACCAGCTTCATCACGGGGGCCGGATTAAAAAAGTGCATGCCTACTACATTTTCTGGATTTTTTGTGAGGCTTGCCAGTTCAGTGATGGATAGTGAAGATGTGTTCGATGCTATTATTGAGGAATCTTTTGCATAGGACGCTATATCGCGAAATATCTTATGCTTGATAAGCATATCTTCAGATACTGCCTCAATAATTAAATCAGTGTTTTTGATTGCTTCATACTCATTGGAGACAATTACTTTTTCTGAAAAAGATATTGCATCTTTAGTAGACAATCTTTTTTTGTTAACCATACGCTCCCAGCTGAACTTGAGGCTTTCGTAAGCCGCTTTGCAACCGGTCTCGGAGCGACCTATCCATACGATAGAGGAGGTTACCTCGCTCTGCGCAAGTAATTGAACGATCCCTTTTCCCATGGTTCCTGAGCCGATGACGGCAACTTTTATCTCTTTCATGTAGTGTTTAGTCCTTACTGGGAAGCTGAACGAA
Source organism: Pseudomonas poae RE*1-1-14 (assembly GCF_000336465.1). NCBI lineage: Bacteria > Pseudomonadati > Pseudomonadota > Gammaproteobacteria > Pseudomonadales > Pseudomonadaceae > Pseudomonas > Pseudomonas poae. The sequence continues at coordinate 1,025,900 of NC_020209.1, forward strand.
GTGGCTTTGCGGGATTGCCAAACACCGTAGTATAGGGGGCTACGCTTTTAGTCACGACTGAACCCATCCCAACAACCGCTCCCTCACCAATTACAATGGGCCTTTCCGGCGTACCCTGACGAATCATTGCTCCGGTACCGATATAGGCATGGTCTTCAATAACTACACTGCCATTGCATTGAACGTTAGGAGCGAAGGTCACAAAATCGCCGATGACGCAATCATGGGCTACATAAGAATAAATGTTCGCATGGAAAAATTTTCCGATTTTCGCGTTTGCGGTAACCGTCGTGAATGGGCAAAAAACAGCTCCCTCGCCAATTGTATTATGGCTGAGGTTGACAGCACTTAGCGCTGAAACTGTAAACGATGATGCGCCTTCTGATATGAGGCGCTCAGAAATTTTCTGTCTGACCTTGCTATTGGCGATAGTAATGTTAAAAAATTTCTCTCCTTCCATCCTAAGAAAAGACTCAACATTTACTAGGCGGTAGCCGTTGAGACTGTCTTCCTGAGCATTATCGTCCACGAAAATAATTTTGAGATTTTCCTGAGATGTTGTACCTAGCATCTGGCTGACCAGAGGTATAACCTCACGCCCAAAACCGCCTGCTCCTACAATTGCGTAAATTTTCATATCCGTTCCTCATGATTCATCTGAATTATCTCGTAGGTTTGGCAATTCTACAGATGAAATCTGGCAGTGTCAGGCACCTGTTTATCCGTTTTCAACATAAGGTCATTGCTCAAACTCAACGTTACAAACAAGACTGGCTAACCATTCATTGCAGAGTGTTCTAAAATATCAATGTGTGAAGTTTCTAAGATTTCCTAGTGGTCTTGACAGCTCCCATTAATTATGGGGTCTCTTGTTCGGGTAAACGGACAGAGGGGGCTGATTAGTTACTCCCTTTCTTGAATTAGCAGATAGTAACCTTAAACATAAGAAATCATTACTATCAATGGCGCTGTCGAAGAATATGGTATGCGCTCCATAAAGCCCACCTTAAATGATTGCGCGCTCTGCTATACGGCGTGAGCAAGCAGTTTCACGGTAGCAAGGCTTCGTAATCTTCAATTGATGTCTCCCTTAGCAAGTGTTCGAGTGCGTGGCGACCCATTACTTTTTCAAAGCGGTGCAGGGAAACCGTCCACATATTTTAGTATTCAGCAGCATTGTCAGAACGCTGGGGCTGGCCATGTTTTTCTCAATCACCTGAGCCGGTTTGTCCGCAGTGACCAGCGCACTCTCGCAGTCGCGGCAACCGTGGATTTTACGAACGTCTTTGATCACCCGTATCTGCATCGGGACGATTTCAAGTTGTTTGCTGATTTCCTCGCCAATGGCGTGTTTGCGGCAACGGCAGGCGCAGGTCAATTCATGCTCGGGCAGTTCGTGAATTACTTCGATGCGCGGCAGAACGGCGGGCAGAGGCTTGCGCTTACCACGGCGCTTGGCAGAGGCTACGACTTCTTCTTCATAGTCTTTATCGATAGCTTCGACGACGCTCTCTGCTGCGTTGAACGGGCCAACAGACGCGTCGCTGTACGATGAGCATTTTCTTGAGACTTCCCTCATAGAGTTCCCCGCTGGAGAGCAATCTGGAATCTTGAAGGTGCACGCACTCGATCAAAACACTCGCCCAGCGTTTTTTCGCTGTTCCCCAGCTTCACCTAGAGCTTTACTTGAGTTGATTTTTCCCCTCTAAGCCAATCTGTGATAACGGCAACTTTTTTCATCGTGGGTCGCTCAATAAGGGAGAACGTTAGGCCACATATAAAAACCAAAATCGGGGTGAGCGCCAGAATGAAAAAGCAGTATTTAAGTGCACTTATCTGACTAATTATTGTGCTCTCAAAAACTAACTTAAACATCACATACAATAGAATGCCGTGCAGGAGATACATGCTGTAAGCCAGCTCTCCCATTGTTCGCGAGACTTTGCTTTTAAATAAGCCAAAAACACTGTTGCCACCTGCAATCAGACAGAAAGCAGCTACCAATAACATTTTCGCCAGCGAGCTTTCATATACTGAAGGAAAACCTATAAAGACCAAAATCAGCAATAACAATATAATTATAGAAGAGCGTTTAGATTTGGAGAAAGCCTTAAAGAGCTCTAATCTTACAACAATGGCCGCGAACATACCGCCGACGAACAACCAATACAAACCATTTACAAAATACAGGCTGCCGAACCCATACATGCATAGCGCACTCAATAAAAGATATTTGATTGATGACTTGCCGCCAATGGCCAAAAATATTAAAGGGAGTGCGAAGTAAAAAGTCCACTCATATGGGAGGCTCCATGCAACACTAGCATTAATTAGATTTGTGTTCGCTAGGCCATTTATATCAGGGGAACCATATTGAATGGTAAAAAACAGCCATTTTGAGATACTCAAAATTATTTCACTGAGTTCAGCTGGCGGATTATTCCTGGTAATTATAAAAACAACTAAAAACAGTAACCCCATTGAAAAAAAATAAAGAGGTACTAGCCTTAAAAATCTAGACACATATAGCCTGAGCCAATCAACTCCAGAGTTACGAGAGTCAAGCAATTTAGAAAAAAACAAAAATCCCGTTATCATAAAAAACAGCGAAACTCCGACCTGTCCAAAATTTACGAAAACCCTAATTGGAGGATTGGTCCAGCTGCCAGTCTTCAAATAAAAAAACCATATACAAGAGTGATGGAGAAAAACAAAAAAAGCTAAATAGCCTCTTAGCCCATCAATAGTAATAAATCGATGAGCATTATCCGAAACAGATAGTCTGCTAGAAATAAAATACGTCGACAACAAAGCTATAAGCATCGCCAAAAAGGCGAAAAGTACGCCGATTATTTCCACTGTTTTTATTCCCTATTGTATTTTTACCATTCAATCTTATCATGATATCTTTTTTACTCGCTCTGCATTTTAAACGAAAGGGCTCCTCAGCACCCCATCGGTGAGTCATTTTGATTGCTCTGACATACGCTTGGCACGCACGTAAGGCAATTACCGCGTTATCTCCGTCATTGGCGATCGCGACAATTTTTTTGCGCATGCGCTGGTTCAAGTTAAGCTCGACGGGTTGCGTGGACCAGGCTGACGGCGTCGAGGTTGGCAGGCATGTAGCATCCACGCATAGGACTCTCGGCCGTTGGAAGAGGCGTTGTTGTCGATCGGCAGGTAACCTTCCTCGACGTATCGTTCCAACTTGCTCCAGTTAATTGCGAGGTAACTGATGGCTTTGCCCAAGGCACTCTGAGCGGTGACCTGGGGCTGCGTTTCAATCCGGCTTTTCAACTGAGCCTTTTTCTATGCTTTCCTATGCGCCATTTTTTCAGCGTTCACACCCTGTAACTCAAGTACTTTTGACGCCCTCCAAACATCGCCTACCTTAGAAAAGCAGCTTCGGAAAAGCTGCTTCTCTCTAACCGATGTCATGGAGCGTCAACAATGAAAAACACTTACATCTCCTCCCTAGTCTTCGCTCTCCTCACCAGCCTCTCGGCCGCGACCACCGCAGCCCCGTCCATCAAACCCGAGCCTCCAACCCCCATCTCTGCCCAGATGATGAAGGCAGAGCAATCCGCCAAGGTCAATCTCAATGCCGCCGACGCCGAAACTCTTCGTCGTGACCTCTTCGGAATTGGCGCGGCAAAGGCTAAGGCAATCGTCGCCTATCGCGATACCAATGGTCCCTTCACGGCGATTGATGAGTTATTGGAGGTCAAAGGTATCGGCAAGGCTTTGTTGGAGAAGAACCGCGAACGGTTGGTGATCAACTAAGCGAAGTACAGAAGGAGGCCGGTCATTGATCGGCTTCTTCCTTCTCATAAATCTAGCCTTCGAATTTATCGAGTGCAACTTCCATAAGCCGATCCGCCAGAGTGGGATCCTGAATACGGTCGAATAACACCAACGCGCAAACTCTCAGCTTCTTTCCATCCTCCACCTAAAATCGACCCGTGCAACTGCGCGCGCCGTCGACGTGCCCCGTTGGGATTTATAGTTGCCGATATGAGGCCCGCAGGCACAGGACCCGCTGACGGTATGTCACCCGTTAGGCGTCGAGATCTACAGGCTGAAGGATAAGCTGCTGACCGGCTGGAGCCAGCCTCAACGTGCCGCCTATAAAGGCCAGCACGGTTTGCATATTGCCAGCGCAGAAGTGAAGTAAACCCGGTTCAGCGCTCCTGCGCGTCCTTGGCATCCGCTTGCGCATTGCGCTGGGCCACGCGCTTGCGTTGTTCGTCGGTGAGTTCGACCTTGTTGGCGCTGTCACGCAGCATCATGAGGCCACCGACGATCGACCCGATCGCTACTACCATAATCAACCACGCATACCACGGCATAACGCTCTCCTTGAGGCAGATCGCCGTGGGAGAATTTTCCCACGGTAATAACTGCTTTGAGTGACGGGCTTTCTGAGTAGTTCAGTGTAGGCCCGTTCTGCCTCGCACGTCTTATAGCCCGGTCAGCATGGCATCCGCCGGCGCATCAGCGCGGTCTTGTGCGGTCAATTGGAAGTACACGAAGCCGACGGCCATGAAACCCAGGAAGATCAGACCGATCAAGGTGTTGAACCAGGCCATCGCCACCAGGCACACCACGGCCAGTACGAGTGCGATGCCGGGTACGAGGGGATAGCCGGGCGCGCGGAAGGTGCGTTCCAGCAGCGGCTCGGTTTTACGCAGTTTGAACAGGCTGAGCATGCTCATGATGTACATGACGATGGCGCCAAACACGGCCATGGTGATCATCGCGGCGGTCAGGGTCATGCCGCCGAGGTTGATCAGGCCATCGCTGTAGATGGCCGCGATGCCGACTACACCGCCAGCGATGATTGCGCGGTGCGGTGTCTGAAAACGCGACAGTTTGGCGAGGAAGGAGGGCAGGTAGCCGGCGCGTGCCAGGGCGAAGAACTGCCGCGAGTAGCCGAGGATAATGCCGTGGAAGCTTGCCACCAGGCCGAACAGGCCGATCCACACCAGCATGTGCAACCAGCCGGAGTTGTCGCCTACCACGGTTTTCATGGCTTGGGGCAGCGGATCGTTGATGTTTGCCAGGGTGCGCCAGTCACCTACGCCGCCGGCGAAGAACATCACGCCCATGGCCAGAATCACCAGGGTGAGGATGCCGCTGATGTAGGCTTTTGGAATGGTGCGCTTGGGATCTTTCGCTTCTTCGGCCGCCATGGCCGCGCCCTCGATGGCGAGGAAGAACCAGATGGCGAAGGGAATCGCTGCGAACATCCCGGCAATCGCCGGCGCGCCAAAGGTATCTGACCCGGCCCAGCCATTGAGGGCGAAGTGGCTGAAGCTGAACGCGGGTGCGACCACGCCCATGAACACCAGCAGCTCGGCGACGGCGAGTACGCACACCACCAGTTCGAAGGTGGCGGCGAGTTTTACGCCGAGAATATTCAGCCCCATGAACACGACGTAGGCGCCAACCGCCGCATGTTTAGGGTCGAGGGCCGGGAACTGCACGTTCAGGTAGGCGCCGATGGCCAGTGCGATGGCGGGCGGAGCGAACACGAATTCGATCAGGGTTGCGAGGCCGGCGATCAAGCCGCCTTTTTCACCAAAGGCGCGGCGGCTGTAGGCAAAGGGGCCCCCTGCGTGAGGAATCGCGGTAGTGAGCTCGGTGAAACTGAAAATGAAGCAGGTGTACATCGCGGCGACCATCAATGACGTCACCAGGAACCCGAGGGTGCCGGCCACGCCCCAGCCATAGCTCCAGCCGAAGTATTCCCCGGAGATCACCAGCCCGACGGCGATACCCCATAAATGCAGGGTGCCCAAAGTGGGTTTGAGGTGTGTGCTCATTGTGCTGCGCTCCTTGAACGGTTTGGAATGATTCAAGGTGTTGCAGCGGGCATGCCAGCATGAAAATCATAGTCGTAAAGTGGCGCATCCGTCGTATCGGGGACGGTTTGGTGTCTGAACATCCCCACCACTGCACCAGGCAGGTGCAGTGCTGCCCCTGGCCGCCGCCATCGCGGGCAAGCCCGGCTCCCACAGGTAACCGCATTCCAATGTGGAAGTCGGGCTTGCCGGCGATGGGGCCCGTTCAAGCAATGCAAACCTTCGGTGTAAACCCTGCATAAACCCACTCTTTACGCCGTCTTTACGCCCCACCCACGGCCTCGCTCTCGTTCCTTTACACCACTCCTGCGGACAATTGCCCCACACGCGGCACTCGCCGCACAACGGAGAGACTTCCATGAGCGTTCTGGACGGGGTGTCACTGCTATTGGCCGTGGCGCTGTTCATTTATCTGCTGGTTGCGCTGTTACGCGCGGATCGGAACTAGGAGTTGGGCATGCACAGTTATGACTATTGGCTGATCATTGCCTTCTTTGCCGTGGTGCTGGTACCTGCACCCTTGCTCGGGCGTTTTTATTACAAGGTGATGGAAGGCCAGCGCACCTGGCTGACCCCCGTACTGGGGCCGGTGGAAAGAGCCTGCTATCGCCTGTCCGGCGTGGATGAACAACAGGAACAGAGCTGGCAGAAATACGCGCTGGCGTTGCTCGCGTTCAACCTCGCGGGTTTCCTGCTGTTGTTCGCGATCCTGCTGTTCCAGAACTACCTGCCGCTCAATCCGCAGAAGCTGCCGGGTCAGGAATGGACGCTGGCTTTCAACACGGCCGTCAGTTTCATGACCAACACCAACTGGCAGTCCTACAGCGGGGAGGCGTCCCTCAGTTACCTCAGCCAGATGGCCGGCCTGACCGTGCAGAACTTTGTCAGTGCGGCCACGGGGCTCGCAGTCCTGGTCGCGCTGTGCCGTGGGATCGGTCGCAAATCCGCCGCGACATTGGGTAACTTCTGGGTCGACATGACCCGCGCCACCCTCTACGGCTTGCTGCCGTTGTGCTTGGTGTTCGCGCTGTTCCTGGTGTGGCAGGGCGTGCCACAAACCTTTGCCCATTACGTCGATGCCGTGACGCTGCAGGGCGTGGATCAAGTGATCCCCCTCGGTCCTGCGGCCAGCCAGATTGCGATCAAGCAACTGGGCACCAACGGCGGCGGTTTCTTCGGCGTCAACTCGGCGCATCCGTTCGAGGACCCGACCGCCTGGTCCAATCTGTTCGAGTTGGCGGCGATCATCCTGATCCCCGTGGCGCTGGTGTTCACCTTCGGTCACTACGTCAAGGACCTGCGCCAGAGCCGCGCGATCCTGGGCTGCATGCTCGCGTTGTTCCTGATTGGTGGCGCGACCTCGCTGTGGGCCGAATACCAGCCCAACCCGACCCTGAACAACACTGCCGTGGAGCAGGCCGCGCCGCTGGAAGGCAAGGAAGCGCGCTTCGGCACCACCGGCACCGTGCTCTGGTCGGTGGCTACCACGGCGGCGTCCAACGGCTCGGTCAACGGCATGCAGGACAGCCTCAATCCACTGAGCGGCATGGTGGCGCTGGTCAACATGATGGTCGGCGAAGTGATCTTCGGCGGCGTTGGCGCCGGTATGTACGGCATGCTGCTCAACGTGCTGATCGCGGTGTTCCTCGCCGGCCTGATGATCGGCCGCACCCCTGAATACCTGGGCAAGAAACTCCAGGCCAAGGAAGTGCAACTGCTCGTGGTGACCCTGTTGGTGATGCCGGTTGGCGTGCTGGTGCTGGGCGCCATCGCCGCCAGCCTGCCAGGCCCGGCCGGCGCCATCAGCAACCCCGGCCCCCATGGTTTCAGCCAGTTGCTCTACGCCTACACCTCGGCCAGTGCCAACAACGGCTCGGCGTTCGGCGGCTTCAGTGGCAATACGACGTTCCACAATCTGATGCTGAGCCTGGGCATGTTGATCGGTCGCTTCGGCTACATCCTCCCGGTCCTGGCCCTGGCCGGCAGCCTGGCGATGAAGAAGACCGCGCCGATTGGCCAGAACAGCTTTCCCACCCACGGCCCGCTGTTCGTGACCCTGTTGACCGTGACCATTTTGCTGGTAGGCGGCCTGACGTTCCTGCCGACGCTGGCATTGGGCCCTATCGCTGAACACTTGAGCATGGGCTTCTGAGGGATATGAAAATGAATATGCCTGCAAACAACGCGGCCCCGGTCAAACCCCAGGAACCCGCCAAAACCGCAATCTCCGCGCTGTGGCGCCCGGCGCTGGTCCAGGCCTTCGTCAAGCTCGACCCCCGTCAGTTGCAACGCTCGCCGGTGATGCTGGTGGTCGAGTTGACGGCCATCCTTACCACCGTGCTGTGTTTCGTCCCTGATACCGCCGTGCCCACCTTTGTGGCCGCGCAGATCGCCGTGTGGCTGTGGTTCACCGTGCTGTTCGCAAACTTTGCCGAAGCGCTGGCCGAAGGCCGTGGCAAAGCCCGCGCCGACAGTCTCAAGGCGGGCAGTGAAGGCCTCAGCGCACGGCGCAAGGAGGCCGACGGCACCTTCAAGGTGGTTCCGGCCGCCAGCCTGCGCAAGGGCGACGTGGTACGCGTGGTCGTCGGCGAAATGATCCCCGGTGATGGCGAAGTCATCGAAGGGATCGCGGCGGTCAACGAAGCGGCGATCACGGGCGAATCCGCCCCGGTCATTCGCGAATCCGGCGGCGATCGCTCGGCCGTCACCGGCAATACGCGGCTGGTGTCCGACTGGCTGCTGGTGCGCATCACCGCCAACCCCGGCGAGTCCACCCTGGACCGCATGATCGCGCTGGTGGAAGGCGCCAAGCGTCAGAAAACCCCTAACGAGGTGGCGCTGGACATCCTGCTGATCGGCCTGACGTTGATCTTCCTGATGGTGGTGGTCACCCTGCAGCCGTTCGCCCACTTTGCCAATGGCAGCTTGCCTCTGGTGTTCCTTGTCGCACTGTTGGTGACGCTGATTCCTACCACCATTGGCGGCTTGTTGTCGGCCATCGGTATCGCCGGCATGGACCGGCTGGTGCGCCTCAATGTGATCGCCAAGTCCGGCCGCGCCGTGGAAGCGGCGGGGGACGTGCACGTGTTGTTGCTGGACAAGACCGGCACCATCACGTTTGGCAACCGCCGTTGCTCGGCGGTGGTCGCCGCGCCAGGTGTCAGTGGTCGCGAGGTGGCCGAAGGTGCCTTGTTCGCGTCCCTGGCGGATGACACGGCGGAGGGCAAATCCATCGTCGAGTATCTGCGCGCCTTGCATCCTCAGGCCGAGCCGTCGCTGGATGAGTTGACTGCCGTGCCGTTCAGTGCCGAAACCCGTCTGTCCGGTGTCGACTATCAGGGCCGCGTATTTCGCAAAGGCGCAGTGGACTCGCTGCTGGCGTTTATCGGTTTGCAACGCAGTGACCTGTTACCGGCACTGTCGCGGGAAATCGACAAGATCGCGCAAAGCGGCGGCACGCCGTTGCTGGTGTGCGCCGACGGCAAATTGCTCGGCGCGATCCACCTCAAGGACGTGGTCAAGCCCGGCATCCGCGAGCGTTTTGCCGAGCTGCGCAAGCTGGGCATCCGCACCGTGATGGTCACCGGCGACAACCCGCTGACCGCCGCCGCGATTGCCGCCGAAGCCGGCGTGGACGACGTACTGGCCGAGGCCACTCCGGAGAAAAAACTCGCCCGCATTCGCCATGAGCAAAATGACGGGCGGCTGGTTGCCATGTGCGGCGACGGCGCCAACGACGCCCCGGCGCTGGCCCAGGCTGACGTAGGCATGGCGATGAACGACGGCACCCAGGCCGCGCGTGAAGCGGCCAACATGGTCGACCTCGACAGCGATCCCACCAAGCTATTGGACGTGGTGCAGATCGGCAAGGAATTGCTGGTGACCCGAGGCGCGCTGACGACGTTCTCGATCGCCAACGACGTGGCCAAGTACTTCGCCATCCTGCCCGCGCTGTTCGCCGCGATCTACCCGCAGTTGGGCGTGCTTAACGTGATGCACCTGCAGAGCCCGCAGAGCGCGATCCTTTCGGCGATTGTGTTCAACGCGCTGATCATCGTGGTGCTGATTCCCCTGGCTTTGCGCGGTGTGCGCGTGCAGGCGGCGAGTGCGGCGGCGTTGCTGCGGCGCAACCTGTTGATCTACGGCCTGGGTGGCCTGTTGGTGCCGTTCGTGGGCATCAAGGCGATCGACATGCTGCTGACGGCGCTGCACCTGGTGTAACGCTCGCTTTCCCGACTTAGTGAGGATTTGACCATGACTAACATGATCCGCCCGGCCCTGAGCCTGCTGGTTCTGATGACCCTGATCACTGGCGTTGCCTATCCATTGGTGGTCACCGGCGTGGCCCAGGTGGCATTCCCTGCCCAGGCCAACGGCAGCCTGGTGCGCGATGCCAGCGGCAAGGTGCGCGGCTCCAGCCTGATCGCCCAGGACTTTACCGGCGACGGCTGGTTTCACCCGCGACCTTCGGCCGGTGCGTTCGCCACCGTATCCAGCAGCGCCAGTAACCTGGGGCCAAGCAACCCGGCGCTGGCCACTCGCGTGTTCGACGATGCAACCAGGCAGCAGGTGCCAGGCCAGGGCCCGGTGCCGCTGGCCTCGCTGACCACCTCCGGCAGCGGCCTGGATCCGCACTTGCCACCGCCGGCGATTGCCTATCAACTGGCGCGGGTGGCCGCGGCGCGAAATGTGCCGGTGGCGACCTTGCAACGCTTGCTGGATGAACACATCGAAAGCCCCTTGGTGGGCCCGCCGGTGGTAAACGTTCTGGCGCTGAACATGGCCCTGGAAAAATTGTAGGCCGCGTCGCCATCATCGCGGGCAAGCCCTAATGCCATTCAGTTAAGGAAAATGTGTGCGCTTATTGTGGCGAGCGGGCTTGCCCCGCGTTGGGGTGCGAAGCGCCCCCACTCCAGCAAAACGCGGTGTACCTGATACGGCTCAGCGCCTGGTTTTGGGGCTGCTGCGCAGCCCAACGCAGGACAAGCCTGCTCGCCACAGGGAATCTGCGCTTAACTGAACGGCATTAGGGCTTGCCCGCGATGAGGCCATAAAAGCCCCTCCATAAACACCTGAAGGAACCCTGAAGCATGAGCGACTCCGGCCGCGCCGACGCCCTGTTAGCCGATCTGCCCCGGGATGGCCGTGGCCGCCTCAAAGTTTTCCTCGGCGCCGCGCCCGGTGTGGGCAAGACCTACGCGATGCTCCAGGCTGCTCATACCCAATTGCGCCAGGGCATGCGGCTGATCGCCGGCGTGGTCGAAACCCACGGCCGCGCCGAGACTGAAGCCTTGCTCGGCGGCCTGCCGCAACTACCGTTGCTGCGCAGCGAATACCGCGGCGTGATGCTTGAGGAAATGGATCTCGACGGCTTGCTCGCTGCCCGGCCCGGATTGGTGCTGGTGGACGAACTGGCCCACAGCAATGCGCCCGGCAGTCGCCACGAAAAGCGTTGGCAGGATATTCAGGAGTTGCTGGCGGCCGGTATCGACGTGTTCACCACGGTCAACGTCCAGCACCTGGAAAGCCTTAATGATCAGGTGCGCGGTATCACCGGCGTGCATGTGCGTGAAACCCTGCCGGACTGGGTGCTGCAGGAGGCCGACGAACTGCTGCTGATCGACCTGCCGTCCCGTGAGTTGCTCGAGCGCCTACGCGACGGCAAGGTTTATGTGCCGGAACAGGCCCGCGCTGCCATCGATGCGTTTTTTACCCAGACCAACCTGATGGCCCTGCGCGAGCTGGCGATGCAAACCGCCGCCGCCCATGTCGACGATGACCTCGCCCAGGGCTATCGCCAACTCGGCCAGGCCGCGCCGGCGGTGCGTGGCCGTTTGCTGGTGGGGGTGGACGGCGATGCGCAGGCCGAGCGGCTGGTGCGCCATGCCAGTCGCGTGGCCCAGCGCCGGCATTTGCCGTGGAGCCTGGTGCATATTGATAACGGCCGGGCGCGGGATGAGCAATCGCGCCTGCGCCTGCAAAACGCCCAGCAACTGGCTGAGCGCCTGGGTGGCGAAGTGGTGCTGTTGCGCGCTGGCGAGGTGGCCAGGACGTTGATTCAGCATGCCGCCGAACGCCGAGCCAGCCTGTTGCTGGTGGGACAGTCGCGGATGCGCTGGCGCCGCCGGCTGCTGGGGGGCGGTCTGGCCGCACGCCTGTTGCGCCAGGCGCGGGGGCTGGAAATCAACGTGCTCGACAGCGACGAGTTGCCCGCGCCGCCGCGCTTGCCGCAGGTGATGGGGCTGCGCTGGTTCGATTACGCCCTTGCGGTGGTGGCCACACTGGTGGCGGCTGCCGTGGCGTGGGGGGTGTCCAGTGTGATGCCGTTGCCGAACATCTCGCTGGTGTTTCTTGCCGCCGTGTTGCTGGTGGCAGTGCGCAGCAGCCTCGGCCCGTCGCTGGTGTGTGCCGCGCTCTCGTTCATGGCCTACGACTTTCTGTTTATCCCGCCGAATTTTTCTTTCGCCATTCAGCGCGAAGAGGACGTGCTCACTCTGTTGTTCTTCCTGCTGATGGCGGCGCTCACCGGCAACCTGGCCGCGCGGCAGCGCCAGCAACTGCAAGCGTTGCGCGATACCCAGGAGGAAACCAGCGAGCTGCTGGACCTGTCTCGCAAGCTGACTGCCGCCACCGATCGCCAGGCAGTGATCAGCGCGGCGACGCTGCACCTGCAAGGTTGGAGCGACCTCGACCTGTGCCTGGTCAACCGCGACGGGCAGGGCGGCTGGATGGTCGAAACCGGTGGCCCGTTGACGTTCACCGAAGCCGAGCGCGCCGCCGCCGACTGGTCCTGGCAGCATGACCAGCCGGCAGGCAGGGGCACTGGCACCTTGCCGTTCGGGCGCTGGTGGTGGTGGCCGCTGTCGGGCGAAGAGGGCCCATTGGGCTTGCTCGGTGTGAGCGCCAAGCCGGGCCTGGAACTGAGCGGCCAGCGTCGACGGTTGCTCACGGCCTTGAGCCAACCGCTGGCGCAGGCCCTGGCCCGCGCGCAGTTGGCGCAGGAGCTTGAGTCCGCACGGTTGCATGGCGAAACCGAGCAACTGCGCAGTGCCTTGCTCGCCTCGGTGTCCCATGACCTGCGCACGCCGTTGACCTCCATGCGTGGCAGCATCGACAGCCTGCTGGCGCTCGGCGAAGCGATTCCCCTGGACGACCGCCGTGAACTGCTGGAAGGCACTCGCGACGAAGCCGAGCGCCTGGACCGCTACATCCAGAACTTGCTCGACATGACCCGCCTGGGCCATGGCGCACTCAAGCTGGCGCGCGACTGGGTGTCGCCCGGCGATATCGTCGGCAGCGCCCTCGGCCGTCTGCGCGCGGTGCTGGCGCCTTTGCAGGTGACCACCGATGTGCCAGCGGAACTGCCGTTGCTGTACGTGCACGCGGCGCTGATCGAGCAGGCGCTGGTCAACGTGCTGGAAAACGCCGCGCGCTTTTCACCGGTTCACGGCCGCTTGCAGTTGAGCGCCGGCGTCGCGGACGACCAGCTGTTTTTCGCCGTGGCCGACGAGGGGCCGGGGATTCCCGAAGACGAACGCGCGAAGATTTTCGACATGTTCTACACCGCTGCACGCGGTGACCGGGGCGGGCAGGGCACGGGCCTGGGTCTCGCCATCTGCCAGGGCATGGTCGGCGCGCACGGTGGGCATATCCGTGTGGCCGATGGCATCGACGGGCGCGGCACTTGCATCACCTTATTTTTGCCTTTGCCGGCACAACCTGGCCTGGAGCGTGAGGCGTGAGATACCCTGTGTTCTTGACGATTTATGATTGGACACCATGAGCCAGACCGCGACGATTTTGGTCATTGATGATGAGCCGCAGATCCGCAAGTTTCTGCGCATCAGCCTGGCTTCCCAGGGCTACAAAGTGATCGAGGCCGGGACCGGCACCGAAGGCCTGGCCCAGGCCGCGCTGAACAAGCCGGACTTGCTGGTGCTCGACCTGGGCCTGCCGGACATGGACGGCCAGCAGGTGCTGCGCGAGTTTCGCGAATGGTCCACGGTACCGGTGCTGGTGCTGTCGGTCCGCGCCAGCGAAGGGCAGAAAGTCGAAGCGCTGGACGGTGGCGCCAACGATTATGTGACCAAGCCGTTCGGCATTCAGGAGTTCCTCGCGCGTATTCGCGCGTTGTTGCGTCAGGCGCCGGCGGGCGAGGCTCAGGAGGCCGCGCTGCGCTTCGGCCCGCTCACCGTGGACCTGGCCTATCGCCGGGTATTGCTCGACGGCGCCGAAGTGGCGTTGACCCGCAAGGAGTACGCGGTGCTGGCGCAACTGGCGCGCCATCCGGGGCGGGTGATCACCCAGCAACAACTGCTCAAGGACATTTGGGGGCCGACCCACACCGAGGACAGCCACTATCTGCGTATCGTGGTGGGCCACCTGCGGCAGAAGCTGGCGGATGATCCGACTCAGCCGCGGTTTATCCTGACGGAGCCGGGGGTTGGGTATCGGTTGCTGAGTAGCTGAGTGCAGTTGGGTCTGGACTGGCCTCATCGCGGGCAAGCCCGCTCCCACAGGTTGATCGCGTTCCAATGTGGGAGCGGGCTTGCCCGCGAAGAGGCCATCGGTACACCGCTAAATATCAACTCTGCTCACTCTCATACCGATCCAGCGTATCACTGGCAATCTCCCGCCCCAGCGCGATCAATTCCGGCGCCTTGTAAAACTCGAAAAACCGACATACCCGCTTGGGCACATTGATCAGCACATCCGGCGGGTACCCGGCGATCTTGTACTGCGCCAGCGATGTTTGCATCACCTCGAAACTCTGATTGATCAAGTCCAGCAGCGACGCTGGCCCGACGTTGTCGATAATGAACGAACCGGTGGCCGACTTCGGCGCGCCGGGTTTTTCCGGCGCGGCGGCGGGCTGCTGGGAGTCGGGCTCGGCCGACTCCAGCCACGGGTTGATTTCCGCCGCATGGGCCTGCAGGGCTTCCTGCTCGAGCTTCATCAACTGTTCGGCCTGCTTGCGGCGAAACGGCAGGTGCGAGCCGAGTGATTTGGCCAGGCTGTTGAAGCGGCTCTTGAACGCCGGCGGGCGCTGGATCACCGGCAAATGGTAGTGCTTCTGGTGGGTGGCGTTTAGGTTGACCGCGATGATCAGGTCGCAATGGCTCGACACCACCGGCACGATCGGCAACGGGTTGAGCAACCCACCGTCCACCAGCATGCGGTTGCCTTGCATCACCGGCGTGAACAGGCTGGGAATCGCCGCCGAGGCGCGCATGGCCTGGTGCAGGCAGCCTTCCTGGAACCAGATTTCCTGCTGGTTGGTCAGGTCGGTGGCGACGGCGGTGTAGGGGATGCGCAGGTCTTCGATATTGATCTCGCCGACGATCTTGCGGATCTGCCCGAACACTTTCTCGCCACGAATCGCCCCCAGGCGAAAGCTCACGTCCACCAGGCGCAACACATCGAGGTAGTCGAGGCTTTCGATCCAGTTGCGATAGTCGTCCAGCTTGCCGGCGGCGTAGATCCCGCCCACCACCGCGCCCATGGAGCAACCGGCGATACAGGCGATGTCATAACCGCGCCGTTCGATTTCCTCGATCACGCCGATATGGGCGTAACCCCGGGCCCCGCCGGACCCCAACACCAAGGCAACACGTTTCTTCATAGTTCCTGCCCTACGCAAAACAGGTGCCCACAATGCACCCATTGAGGGGGCCGCTTCAATCGCCGCGGCGGCTTCACAATAGTTCTCCAGAATAACGACGGGGCTAGGGTATGCTTCGGCAATCAGCGCTTCGGTTACAGGCTGTCCTACAAGGCACTTTTCTTCGTAGGCACCGTCTACAGCGTACGACTGTTTTTCTTATTTTGAGGTGTCATCGATGAAAGCCTGGATGTGTGTGCCCGTGATCCTGTTGGCCCTGGCCGGTTGCGCCGGGAAAACCGCCTACCGCGACAGCTGCGGATCGCAATTGGACGCCGCCTGGAAAGAGCTGGACCTGGCCAAGGCCGAAGGTTTTGCCGGCACCGTCAGTTATTCCAAGGCGTTGTCGCTGTTGACGGGCGCCAAGACCCAGCAGCAGTTCGAGGCGTTCGAGGGCTGCTCCAACAAGGCCGAAAAGGCGCGGTTCTATATTCGTGAGTCGCGCGCCGGTCGTTGATCGGTTAAACGGGGTTTTCATCGAAACGGGAGGACAGGATGTCAGCGTTGGTTGATCAGTTGGTCGCTCAGGTCATTGGCCTGGAAGTAGGGTTGCTGAGCTGCCAGGCTCGCCTTGCCGCCGTCACCGATGATGAAGCCTTGCACGACCTGCGCACCAGCGTGCGCCGCCTGCGCAGTCTGTTGCGCCCTTTGCGTGAATTGCCAGGTGTCGAGCAGCTTGAATTGGCGGCCGGCACGGTGGGCCGTTTGACCACGCCGCTACGCGACCGCGAGGTGCTGGCGGCGTATTTGCTTGAGCAGGGTTATCAGGTGGCCGCGCAACGTCGCCTGCAGCTGCAGCCGGACGTCTATCGCCAAGTGGCGCAAAGTCCTGAGCTGGCGCACCTGCTACAGATTCTCGATGCATTCCCTCGGTTCATTCGTGCCGCCCAGCGCCAGAAATTACTCAAGGGATTACGGGCGCGTATCGAAAAGCGTCTTGCCAAACAATGGCGCAAGCTGGGTGATGCGCTGAACGATCCGAGCCACGATCGCCACCGCTTGCGGTTGTTGATCAAGCGTGTTCGTTATGCTGCCGAGGCTTATCCGAATCTGGACAAGCTGCCTGCCAAGGCAGTACCGCGTCTGAAAAAAGCCCAGGGCGCCCTGGGTGACTGGCATGACTGTTGGCAATGGCTGGCCCAGTCCGAACAACAACTCGACCTGCTTCCCTGCGTGCCGGTCTGGCGTACGACCATGACAAAGGCCGAGGTGCAGGCGGATCGCGTGCTGGATAAACTGCGCGCCGATTGTTTCTGAACCGTATCGTGCCCGCTGACGCCGGTCCGGTTTTTGGCGGGAACAGGCGCTGTACCTTGAAGGCGTGATGGTTAAGATGCGTCGATCGATTTTCTGGATATGAGGCTGCCATGCGCTTTAGTGACTTACTCGACGCTGTTCGGCGCAACCCGCAGGATGTCACCATACCGGCCGAATGGGGCCAGGGCCGCGCCAGCTTTGGCGGTCTGGTCGCCGCCCTTTTGTATGAAACCATGATTGCCCAAGTGCCCGCCGGGCGGCCACTGCGCTCCCTGGCGATCACCTTTGTGGGGCCTGTGGCGCCGGATGTATCGGCCAGCTATCAGGTCGAAGTGTTGCGCGAAGGCAAGGCCGTCAGCCAATTGCTCGGTCGCGTGGTGCAGAACGGCGAAGTCGCCACCTTGGTGCAGGCCAGCTTCGGCGCTTCCCGCGCATCGGAAATTGAAGTGGTCAGCGAACCGGCGCCGGTGTTCAAGCATTGGGACGAGGGGCAGGATGTGCCTTATATCAAGGGCGTCACGCCGGAGTTCATGCGGCATTTGTCGATGCGCTGGACCGTGGGCGGCCTGCCGTTCAGCGGTCAGAAATCCCGCACCATGGGCGGCTGGATTCGTCTGCGTGGCGATGTGAAGGAGGAGCCGCTGACCGAAGCGCATATCCTCGCGCTGGTCGACGCCTGGCCGCCGGCCTTGCTCTCGCACCTGAGCCAACCGGCGCCAGGCAGTTCACTGACCTGGACCATCGAGTTCATTCAGCCCTTGCAGGACCTAACCACCCTCGACTGGTGTCAGTACCATGTCACCATCGAACACGCCCGCGACGGCTATGGTCATATTGCCGCCGCCTTTTGGAGCCCGAGCGGCGCACTGATCGCTATCAGCCGCCAGACGGTGACCGTATTCGCCTGACCCTCAGCGACGCTGCAGCCCCATGCCTGCTAGAATGCCTACTACACCTACGGCAACACTGGCCAGGCTGGTGCTGAACACGCCCGAAGCGATCAGCAGAAAGCCGGTGATAAACAGCGGCACAGCGATCAATTGCAACGCTTGGTGAGTGGCGTGTTGCTGGTTTTGCGGGAAGTTGCGCCATTGCCAGGCGGGGAAATCAGGATGACGTTTGCCCATGATGGTAAATCCTCTGTCCGTTTAAACAACATGGGCAGAGTTTAGGTGGGCAGGGTAGGGGGCGGCGAATTGGGGTTGGCTATGGGGGTCATAGCGTTCGCGTATTCATCGTCTTGGCCTTTCCAATCTATCGAGCCCAACTGCTTTCGAGGCATCTATGAGTTCTTCCTTACTGTTGTACGAACTCTTATGGAGGCCTATCTTTTCGATCAGCTTTATAGTAACTAGCGTATGTGTTTGTCTCGCCGCCGAAGCTCGATGGTGAGATTTATCGTTAGCTCGACATCATAGGTTTTTCCTATCTCTATTTCATAAGTGCAGTAGCTGATAAAGCAATTTATGAGTGTCCCTTCGAGGAGTA
The DNA here is from genome assembly GCF_000336465.1 of Pseudomonas poae RE*1-1-14. Lineage (NCBI taxonomy): Bacteria > Pseudomonadati > Pseudomonadota > Gammaproteobacteria > Pseudomonadales > Pseudomonadaceae > Pseudomonas > Pseudomonas poae. The sequence continues at coordinate 1,044,173 of NC_020209.1, forward strand.
AAGTAACGTCATCGCCAATGTAATCGTTGAGCGCTATCACCAAAGCTTTTTTGTGTTTATTTACTGTAAGGTCTGATGGTCTTTTTATTGGCGTCTCCGCTTATCATCTTTCCCAATTTTTTTTCAATTTTTAGTATTTGATGTGGTGGTTTGTGACTGCATCAGATATGTTACTTTTCAAGCGATGTTGGTTATCTATAGGGCCGAGCTAAAAATTTGCGAAATCAATATCGCCCTCAAATGAAATGCAAGCAATCCAATCCAACTGTTTTTGAAGTATGTACGTATGTTGGGGTATTTTTGAAAAAATTTGCAGTGATTGCATAAGGTCTCTGGCTGAAATTGAATAGGCATTGTCGGTGGCGTCACCAATAAAAATTGCATTGTGTTTAGTGGCTGCTTTTATTTTTTTCTCTAATAGTTCTAGCGTAGCCTGTGATGGAAACGGACCAATATGAGTGTTTTCGTTGAATTGGCTCCAAGCTATCTGGTTTCCAAAGAAAGGAACGTTTGCATTTATGTTTTCAACAATTAAATCGTGCTCGGCTTCTGGCAAGACTTCGAATTCGATATTCAGTTGGTTAAAATTTTTGACTATTTCGTCGTCAAGATAGCTCATTTTTTTGCGAACCTCTTGGTGAGTTGGAATACAGTTTTTGCCGTGCCTTCAAACGTGTAATGAGAGCCTTTTTTTTTGTGAGTCCAGACATTAATGTGGGCGCCATTCCTCTCGTCATGTTCAACACGATAACCTGTCCTCGCGTCAGTTGTTTGCATGCCGATGGGCTGGCCTTTGCGTTCGCCGAATTTTCCTAATTTTGGTTTTTCCGCCCGAAAGTCATTCTCCAGTAGCCACTCAAGCGCTTTGTTCAATGCTTGCTCATAAGTGGAGTAATGAGTTGAGTTCCCTACCTTTGGCGTTTCTTCTCCGTGTATGGGAGAGGTTTGGCTTTGTTGTCCCGCGCAATTACCCCGCGTACATGCCAGCCCCAGTGGATCGACCCACCCCGTAGGATTCGGTACGTACTGGTAAGCATTGATCCCGCCCGCCAGCTTCACTGGATCCGGCGTCAGATAGCGTCCAACATCCGGATTGTAGTAGCGATGTCGGTTGTAGTGCAGGCCGCTTTCTTCGTCGAAGTATTGGCCTTGAAAGCGCAGCGGGTTGTCGATTTTGCCGACGTCGAGGCGGCTGATGTGGCCGTAGGCGCGGTAGTGGGCGGACCAGACGATTTCGCCGTCTGGTGCGGTGAGTTCCTGTGGCGTGCCGAGGTGGTCGAGTTGGTAGTGGTAGGGGTTGGTGGCGTCGGGGCCGAAACCATCCAGCAGCGCTAAAGGGCGGAAGCTGTCGGGTTCGTAGAGGTAGCTGCGGTGGCGGTCGGCGTGGTGTTCGGCGATCAGTTTGTCGCCTTGCCAGAAGAATTCGGTGGTTTTGTCATCCACGGTTTTACTGATGCGCCGGCCAAAGGGATCGTAGCGGTAGTGGGCGGTTTGGCCGTTGGGTTTCTTGACGGCGATCAGGCGGTGCTGGCAGTCGTAGCGGTATTCGCTGACCAGTGCCTGGCCTTTGCCCCGGCGCTCGCGGATCAGGTTGCCGAAGGCGTCGTGGTCGTAATGCCGGTCGCCCTGGATCATCAGGCGATTGCCGGCGACGATGTCCGGGCCGGGGCGGTCGTGCATCAGCAGGTTGCCGGCCGGGTTGTGGCCGAAGCGTTCCTGTAAGTCCTGCGAGTGATCGGCGCGGGTCAGGCGGTGAAGCGGGTCGTAGGCGTAGTGATGTTCGCCTTTGCGCGTATCGAGAATGCGGGCGAGGTTGCCGGATTTGTCGTAGTCGTATTGGCGGCGGTAGTAGCGGTTTTCCTGTTGCGTGATGGCGTGGGCGTGGAGGCGGTGTTGGTCGTCGTAGTGGTAATGGCTGAGCAGTTGGCCTTGCTGTCGTTGCTGCTCCTTGCCCGCTTTGAATAGATGCGAGGTGAGCACTTCACCGTTCAGTTCGACGGTGCCAAGGTGGCCACCTTTATCGTGGTTAAACGTGACGCGGTTGTTATCCGGCAGGCGCAGGCGCTGCAGTTGTCCGCAGGCGTCATAGCCATAACGCAAGGTGCCCCAGCCTTGATGCTCGGCGGTGAGGCGGTTTTGTCGATCGTATTCGTAGGCCAGCGCCCAGCGGCCGTCTTCGACGCTGAGGAGGTTGCCCTGGCGGTCGTAGGCGTAATCCACCTTATTGCCGTCTGGCAGGGTTTTTCTGACAAGGCGCCCGGCAGCGTCTCGCTCATAACGGGTGATGAGCTGACTGCCATCGTCGCCATGTTCGGTCTTTTCCTGCAGATTGCCGTTGAGGTCATAAACGTAGGCGGTGCGCTGGCCGTCAAAGCCGATTTCCTGCTGGATCAACCCGTTGGGATGGTAGGCAAGCCGGTAGGTCTCGCCCACCTCGTTTTCGATCTCGGTCAGCAATAACCGCGCGTTGTCGTAGCGATACTGGACCTGCGTGCCGTCGGCATTGAGTCGCCGACTGATCAAGTGCAGCCCGTCGGCATACTCGTAGCGCGTAACGTTGCCCAGTTCATCGCGTTCAGCGGTGATTTTTCCGTAAGCGTTGTAGCTGTATTCCCTGCATGCACCGCCCGGCAATATCAGGCGAACCAACCGCCCCACGCTGTCCCATTGGTATTGGGTCAGCGCGCCATGCTCATCCTCGCGGGCCACCTGTCGCCCCAGGTCGTCATAGCGATAGCGCCTGATCCCGCCATTGGGCAACTGTTCCTCAAGCAGTTGCCCGCGCTCATTCCAAACCAGCCGTTGGCAGCTGTGATCGGGATACCACACCCCAATCAGTTGCCCGTATTTGTTGTAGCTGTAGTCAGTGATATGGCCGTCTGGATCGGTCCTGCGCGTTACGTCGCCTTGTTCATTACGCTCGTACTTCCAAACCGCCTCACCCCGACGCACCACCCGTACGAACCCGTTGTCATGCTCGTAGGACGTCGGCTCATCGTCCCCCGGAAACAGCGCCACTAACCGCCCTGCGTCGTCGTACTGATACGCCGTCACCGCGCCCAACGGGTCCTGCTCAACCGTCAGTCGGCCTTGTTCATCGTAGGATTTGAAGTGCTGAGCGCCATCCGGATCCACCCGCTGCACCAGGCGTGCCCGCTGGTCATGCACATACACTTCCTGGCTGCCATCGGCGTTATGCACGGTGACGCGCCCGTCATCGCCCCACACATAGCGCGTGTCCATCTGCGCAAAACTGGCCCAATGCCGTACACAGCGCGCCGCCTTGCCGGACCGTTCCCACGCCCAGAAGAAACGCGCGCCACCGGCCAGCCCACGTTCCAGAATCACGTGCTGCTCGTCGTACCGGTAAACCTCGCGTTCACCTACGGCATTGGTCGCCGACACCAGTCGGCCCGCGTCGTCGTAGGCGTAGGACACAACCGTCTGCTCAGTCACCCACTCGTAAGGCTCACGGCCCTTGGCGCGATGAACCTGATAGTCCACCGCGCCAATCCGGCCCTGCGCATAGCGCAACCACAGCGAGCGCCCGGCGCCATTGTCCAGCCGCTCAATGCGCCCCAGCACATCACGGGAAATGCGCAGCCGGTTGTCGTACGCATCGCTGATCGCCACCAGCACGCCATCGCGAAAGTGATAAAACCGCGACGCCTGGGCCAGCACCAGCTCATCCGGCAAGTCCCCCAAAAAGATCGCCGCTTCCGCCAGGCTGTTGGTGATTGCCGGTCGCGAAACGGTGGGCAAGGGCAGGGTGGTCGAGCGATTTTCATGGTCCGTCCACACCACCGAATCGCCGGACATCTCCAGCCGCTGGGCGAGGGCATGGCTCCAGCCAAACCCCAGCCCGACATCGATTTCCACCGCACTGGTGCGATACACCCGCGTCCACTCGAACGGCAAAATGCCGTCGAGGGTGCCGTCGGTGAGGGTGAGTAATTCCTCGCCAGTGACCATCGACACCGGGCAGCCATTGGTGACGGTTTTATCGGAAGAGGCGGCCGCTTCCCCCGCCGGGTTTTTTGCCGACACCGGCACGTCATCCACGGGCGATTCGTGCACGAGTGCCGTGCGCTGCGTCTTTTTTCGCACCGTCGGCACCGCGTTCGGCACCAACTCCTCGCCCACCTTCAGCGGCGCCACCGCCTTGATCGGCGTGGCCGCACTGCCCAACAGCAACGGCTTGGCCGTCTCGACATGCTGTGCCAACCCCGGATGGGCCAACTGCTCGGCGAGCATCTCCAGCCAGCGGCGCACCCGCCCGGACTTGATATGACCCACCACCTGCACACCCAGGCGAATCTTCACGCCCATGCCCCGCGTGGCCCAGATCAGCAACAGGTTGATCAGCACCTCGCCGGTGATTTCGCCCACCAGCTCAACCATCTGCGGTGGCGGCAGCAGGCGGATCCAGCCGATCATTGCTGACAGATAGATAAACAGCAGCGGCTCATCACTGAGCACCAGCAGGCCATGGGCAATGGCGTCCTTGCCCAGTTTGAGCAGCTCATCCAGCTCGCGCTGGGAGACATAGCGCAACCACTGCTCGCTGTTGGCCTTGAGGTTGGCGATCAGGTCGTACAGTTGCGTGATGTTGTCCCACAGGTTGTAGAGGGCTTTGGCCAAGCCGCCCGCGAAGGCGGTGCCCTGCAGGGCGCTGCGCTTCAGGGGAGGGGCTTTGGCGAACTCAGCCCACTGCGTTTGAAAGGTGTCTTTCCATTCCTCGCGCAGGCGAGTTTCCAGCCCGGCGATCAGCGACTGATAAGACGCATACAGCGCCTTGACGTGGTCTTTGGAAACGTTGGGGTAGAAGGTGATGTGATACGGCTGGCTGCGGGTGCATTCCGGGATTTCAAGCCGGCCGCTGGCATCTATTGTGCGATGGAGCGGGGCACCGAGAGCGCTGCCATCCGTGGCGATGGCCTGCACCCTCACGGGGGTATTACCGATGGGCACAAGGCGCGTGCTTTCGAACAGATGCACCAGGGTCAGCGAACCCTGGGCCGGGCAGGTCGCGACAACAGCGCTTGGCGTGCGCGAAGACACCGGCGCACTCAGTGTGACGTCTTCGCCGACGTTGAAGACTTGTTCAAGCTCCAGCGCCGAGCCGCTCCAAAAACGCTCGGCCCAGGTGTCGAAGGTGTTCAGGCAATCGCGAAAGTCACGAAAAACGCTTTCGACGTCTGGTGCCGTGGCGTCCATTGGTGTCAGCACCAGCTTGGCAATGACCGGAATCATGAAACAGCCCCGTAACCGGGGGCTTTAGCCAGCAAATCCATCTGCAGTCCCTCGCACTGTGTGATCAGGCGAAGGACTTTGCAGAGGTTGGGAGATAAAAGAAGTCGGCGTTATTCGTGGGGATAGCTAGGAAATTTCGCCAAAGCTTCAAGGTAACTGAGGCCCGGTTGTAGGAACCGGATTACGGGTTGAATAGCCTTACAGCTTCAATTGCCCAATCGCCTTGCTCAGCTCACCTGCCAGCGTCGCCAGCTCACTGCTGGTCGTGGCCGAACCCACCGTCTGCCGCACGGTGTTTTCGGTCACATCGCGAATGCTCACCACCGCGCGGTTCATTTCTTCGGCGACGTGGCTTTGCTGCTCGGCGGCGACGGCGATCTGCGTGTTGCTCTCGCGCATCTGCGCCACGGCGCGGGTGATGTCGGCCAGTGCGGCGCCCGCTTCCTGTGCTTGCTGTACGCAGTCGTCGGCCTTGAACGAGCTTTCCTGCATGAAGTCCACCGCGTCGCGAGTGCCGGCTTGCAGGGCTGACACCATGCCGGTGATTTCGTCGGTGGAGCTTTGCACGCGTTTGGCCAAGTTGCGTACTTCGTCGGCGACCACGGCAAAGCCACGGCCCATTTCTCCGGCGCGGGCGGCTTCGATGGCCGCATTCAGCGCCAGCAGGTTGGTTTGTTCGGCGATGCTGTGAATGACCCCGACCACGCTGTTGATCTTGTGACTGTCTTCGGCAAGTTTCTGGATCATTTCGGCGGTTTGCTGCACGCCGGTGGACAGCCCGGCAATCGAATGCTGCACACGGGTGACCACGGCCTGGCCGCTGCCGGCGAGGGTGTCGGCGGCCTGCGACAGGTCGCGTGTGGCGCCGGCGTGCTGGGCGATATGGTGAACGGTGGTCGTCATTTCATTGATCGCGGTGGCGGCCTGGTCGGTTTCGCTCTGCTGACCGAGCATGCCGTGCTGCACTTCATTCATGCTGCTGGCCAGTCGTGCGGCGCCTTCGTCCAGTTGCCGGGCGGTGTTCGCGACGGTATTCACCACCCTTTGATAGCCAGCCTGCATGGCGTTAAAGGCACTGGCCATCTGCCCGACTTCGTCCTTGCATGCCAGCGGCACGCGCGCCGACAGGTCGCCGGTTTTCTCCACGTGCAACATGATGTCCTTGAGGGTGTTGAGCTGGCTGAGCAGGAAGCGGATCAACAGTTGCGAGGCGCCCAGCATCGCCAGCATCAGAATCGCCACCGCCGCGGCGTAGCGGGTGAAGCGTTCGCTCAGCACCTGGCTCAGGCTGGGTGCATGGGCCAGAATGGCTATGTGTTGGCCATCGACGCGGTTGATCACTTCAGCGCCGGTCAGCGGGTTTTCGCCGAACAGCGGCTCATGTTTCAGTTCGACCCAGCCGCTGGCGCCTTTCAAGGCTGACAGATCCTGTGGGATTTGATCGTCGGTAAACGTCAGCCATGACTCGCCGGAAGGCAGCGGCTTATCGGCAGGCCAGGCGCTGAGCAAGCGACCTTGCGCCTGCGCCGAAGCCTGGGACGCCTGGCTGCGCGCCTGTTGCTCCAACTGCACGGCGTACAGCACCAGCAGCAGGGTGGTGATGAAGGCGACCGCGTTGACCGCCCAGAATTTGTATTTCAGCGAGATGTTGCTAAGCCAGGCACCCATGGAAGGTTTTCTCTGATAGCGGGAACAGTATTGGCAAGGTGCCATTATTGTGCCGCTACTCAGCAACGCCTTTGTTGATATGGGTCAATGCGCTGTATCACGCCACGACGGGTAATCCAAAAAAGGCGCGGGCGCAGGCGGTGCTGTGTCGGGCCAGGTCTTCAGCGCTTTCGTTACGGTGCAGGGCGACTTCGCGCAGCACCTCCGGCAGATAAGCTGGTTCATTGCGCCCGTTTTTCGGCTTGGGCCGCAGCGTGCGTGGCAGCAGGTAGGGCGCGTCGCTTTCCAGCATCAGACGGCCACGGGGAATTTCCCTGACCAGCGGATGCAGGTGCGTCCCACGGCGTTCGTCGCAGATCCAGCCGGTGATGCCAATGTGCAAGTCGAGGTCGAGGTAGCTGAACAGCGCCGCCTGTTCGCCGGTAAAGCAATGCACCACGGCAGCGGTGAGGTGGTCGCGGTAATCCTTGAGGATCTCCAGCAGGCGCGTGTTGGCGTCACGCTCGTGCAAAAACACTGGCAGTTTCAGCTCCACGGCCAGTGCCAGGTGTTCCTCGAAGACTTTTTCCTGCTGCGGGCGAGGGGAGAAGTCCCGGTTGAAGTCCAGCCCGCATTCACCCACGGCACGCACGCGCGGTTGGCCGAGCAACCCGCGCAAACGCTGGGCGCTGTCGCCGTTCCAGTCGTTGGCGGAGTGGGGATGAAGACCTGCGGTGCTGAACAGGTGTTGCCCGCTTTCGTCGAGTGTCTCGCACAGCTCCAGCGCCTGTTCGCTGCCCTCGACGCTGGTGCCTGTCAGCACCAATTGCTGCACGCCGGAAGCATAGGCGCGCTCAAGAACGGCCTGATGCTTCCCGTCGAAACTTGGGTTGGTCAGGTTGACGCCGATATCAATGAGTTGCATGGTGCTATCTCCGCCTTTGGCCGGAAAGCATATCAGAGCTGTAGATTTATAAGAAAATCTAAGAACTACAACAGGTTATAGCTGTCTTTGAACGTCACTCGCGACATTGTGATGGGCGCGCCGCCTCTCATCCTGTCGCCATTGCGTGCAAAGCCTGCGCATAAAGCGCTCTGTTTCTGACCTCCAGCACCGCGCTTTCATACCGGCGCTGGCCAGTATTCTTTCCGGAGAGCGGATGATCCGACCCTCGGCAATGCTTGTGATGTGCTTGACGTTGCTGATGCCATTGGCGGCCGCCGCGCGTCTGGATGGGCCGGTGGAAGTGATCAAGCCCGGCAAGGTGCGAGACCTCGCGCAAATTCGTTCCAGTCGCACGCTGCGCGTGCTGGTCAACCAGAGTCGTAACAGCTCCGGCGAGGTGCAGGGGCAGGCCATTGGCGTTGAATATCATCGCCTGCGCGCCTTCGAGCAATACCTCAATGGCCACGCCCGTGATGGCCAGGAAATCAACCTCAAGATCATTCCCAAGGCCAAGGACCAACTGCTCGGCGCGCTGGCCCGTGGTGAAGGCGATCTGGTAGCGCCCGGCGAACTGCTGGACGTGAAGGCCGCGCACAAGATCAGTACCAGCGACCCGATTGTCAGCGATGTGCCGTTGTGGCTGGTCGGGGTCAAGGGTGAACGACGCTTTACCCGGCTTGAGCAGTTGTCCGGCCGCACCTTGACGCTCACCACCGGCAGCGCGGCGGCGGACGCGATCAGCCAGGTCAACCAGAAACTGGCCCTGCACAAGCAGGCGCCGATCAAGGTGGAATGGGTCGATCCGAGCCTGGCCGTGGAAGATGTACTGGAAATGGTTCAGGCCGGGATCTTCCACCTGACCGTCGTGGAAAAACCGATTGCCGAACGCTGGTCGAAAATCCTGCCCCGGTTGCGTTTCGATAAACAGGTGGTCATCAGTGAACCCGGCGACGAGTACTGGTTCGTCCGTCAGGATGCATCCATGCTGCGCGCCAGTATTGACCGCTTTCTCAAGACCTACCGAACCCCGGCCGATCAGGACGTGGCGTTCCAGCGCATCTATCGTCGTCTCTACCAGGCGCGTAATCCATTGGCGCGTGCCGACCGCCAGCGCCTGGAGAAACTGCGTCCGATCCTGCAAAAGCATGCGCAGGAACAAGGCATGGATTGGTTGAACCTTGCCGCGCTGGCGTTCAAGGAATCAGCGCTGGACCCCGGCGCGCGCAGCAGCGGTGGCCCTACCGGCCTTATGCAGATCACGCCATCGGCGGCGCAGCGGGTGGGCGTGAATAATATCGAGAGCCTGGATAGCAATGTGCAGGCGGGCGCGCGTTACCTGGCGATGATCCGCCGCAAGTTCTTCTCCAGCCCCAAGCTCAACGAGCGTGAGCGCATGGCCTTTGTGCTGGCGGCCTACAACATGGGGCCGGAGCGTGTGCAGGGCATGCGCACCGAGGCGAAACGCCGTGGGCTGAATCCTAATCAGTGGTTTTTTCAGGTAGAACGCATTGCCATGGAGCAGGTGGGGATGGGCGGCGTCAGCTATGTGAATAGCGTCAACAAATATTACCTGGCGTTTGATCGAGAACGGGAGTCACTGGAGCCGCGCGCGGCGAAAGTCGCCTCACGCAAATAATCGATTTTATAGATTATTAGAGTGGGTTTTTTCGACTTTTAACATTCTTTAAACTGATTAATATAGCGGCCAACCCCTCCTACCCATAAAAGGATTCCTCCCATGAGCCCACTGATCACACGCGTTCTGTCTACCCGCGCCGGCTACGGCCTGACGATTCTGCGCGTCTTTGTCGGCATCGTTTTTGCGGCGCATGGCTCGCAGAAACTCTTCGGTTGGTTTGGCGGCGGTGGTCTGGCGGGTACGGCGCAGTTCATGGAGAGCGTCGGCCTGGCACCTGGCACGCTGATGGCCCTCCTGTCGGGTGGCACCGAGTTCTTTGGCGGCCTGGCGTTGATCATCGGTCTGCTGGCACGCCCCGCAGCATTGGGCCTGAGCGTTCTGACGCTGGTGGCGATTTTCTCGGTACACATCCATAACGGCCTGTTCATGGCCAACAACGGTTATGAGTTTGCCCTGGCCTTGCTTGGCGGCGCGCTCGCGGTGTTGTTGGAAGGGGCGGGCAAGCTGTCCGCTGACCGCGCCATCACCCGCTGAGGCCTGCTTTAGCCCTTTCAAAAGGCCCGCCATGTGCGGGCCTTTTGGTTGCTCGGGATTCTTGACACTGCCCCATCGGCTTCTCTAGGATGCTGCTCATGCGCCGATTTAAACAGCTAATTGCGGGGCGCCACTGGACTGAATGCAGTCCGACAGAACCTTGCACTCATCAGCACCAGGGTTCGAAATACCGCTAAAGCGCTGGTTCGGTGTTGCCTCTCACCTGCCCGCAGACTTTTGAGGCAGAGACACGACACGATGAATGCACCACGCCCCCTTATACGCCTGGCTCCGATTACTGCGGACCTGACCCAGCGCAATCCGAAAATTCTCCTCGGCGGCAAGCATCAGCCAACGCTCCTTCGTTACCTGGACGGCTGGCCGCGTCGTACGGGGCGGCCTTCGGCGTTCCTCATCCAGTTTGTGGAAGATGGCGATCCCCTCTCGCGGTTTGCGAACAACAGCTTTGACCTGGCGGTTATTCAAGCACCTAGTGCGGATGACGCTCCTGAAGTGATTCGCCAGTTGACACGTATTGCCAGGCAAGGATTGATTGCGCGTCGCTGACTGATCAGTAAGCGGCCGCTGCGTGGGCTGAACGGCGTCGACGCTGGTGCAGCGAAAGTGCCCAGGCAATCAGGCATAGCGGTAGCGGCACCGCCAGGACCATAAGTAATACCAGCTCTCGCTCCAATCGCACGACCTGCGCGTAGGCGTCGACCTTCAATGTGTGCATTTCAAAGGGTAGGCGCAGGCGTTCTTTATTGAGTGCTTGCAGTTGGACGGTGGTATCCACCGCTTGGGTGATAACGCCGTCAGTACGCGGATTTTGTTGTCGCCACGCCTGATCCGTGCGCGCAAACCTTCGTTCAAGTTCGCCGGCTTTCTGTAAATAGATTTGTGCGGCGGCCTCGCGCATTTGCGTCAGCAGAGGGGGCGTCGGGCTCTTCCTTGCGCGCGAACGAATGTTCGCAAGTGCAGTGGGTGCAGCCAGGCTGTCCAGCGTATTCAAGACAAACTGCAGGTTACTGTTGGGCGTTGCACTGACGACGGTGTCTGAGAGCAGATCGGTGTCCGCGACCACCGCGACCTGGATCCGCGCTGCGTCTTGCAGGCCGGCGGGCTGACCCTTGATGCCGCTGGGAAATACCGAGTAGGCGGGCCCTTCGATGCGGGCAGCGATCACTTGGGACTGCATGGGAGCATTCGCTTCATCGAGTGGTTCCAGCGCAAGCGCGGAATCAAAGCGCCGGGTATTCAGCAATATTGAGCGCTCTGAACTCTGCAGCAGCGGTGTCAACGTCGCATGGCTTTTGCGGATAAGGGACAGTGCGCCGCTGCTCGACACGGTCACTGAGCTTAGATTCCAGCTGCTTGTGTCACGGGGGTTCATGCCCTGGCGGAGCACGTTCAAGCGGGCGGCCTGTCGTACCGTGTTTGTTAAGGTGGACGAGGCATAGACGTTATCGATCAGTAACTGGTCGCTGGGCATCTGAATGCCCCAGGCAGTAAGCATTTCATCTAGCGCGGAGTTCGCCGGTGCTGGAGCCGATGCCGTCTCGCTTAACGGATCAAGAAAAATCATCAGCTTGCCGCCCCGCAGAACAAATTGTTCAATCGCATAGAGCGCGCCCTCGGGCAGCAAACGGGGGTGCGCCACCATCAGTGTCTCGATGGAGGACGGAATCTGATCGGTAGTTGGCGACAACTCCATCAGCTTGAAATGCTTGTGCATCTGCTCAAGCAACTGTCCGGCAATGGTTTGAAGTTTCAACCCTGACAGCACGCCAACGGTCGGCGGTTCGGAGCGCGTCAATGTGTGGATCAAGTGGCCGACCTCATATTCAAGCAATGCCTCGTGCTCAGGGCTGAATGTATTGATACGCTGAGTGCCGATGCCCTCGCGGGCGGCGATGAGTCCGAGAAAACCCTGTTGGTCGTCAAGGCCGTACAACGCGGCTTTGTAAGCGTCTTCCGAATAAGGAGGCGGGTCAATGATGTGCAGATTGAGCATGCCTTTCGCCGCCTTTTCGTACTGCTTGAGCAGGTCTTCCACGCGTTCGCCATAACGGTTCAATACCTGGCTTCTTCTCGGGTCATTTCTTGAGTTGAAATAATACAGGTCGATCGGGCTTTCCAGTGTGGCGAGCAACTGCCGAGCGGGTAGCGATAAGGTGTGGATTTTTTGTTGAGAGGCGTCCCAGCGGATATCGGGGATGTATTTGACCCACACCAGATTAAAGGCCAGAAACAGCAATGATATGACGATAAGCGTCATACCTGTACGAAGAGCGGATCGCATACGTTACTTCGCTTCTCAACGGCTTTTATAAGTGAGCGTGACCGTAGATGCCGATACAAAGGCAAGGATCATGCTAATAAAGAATAAACTGTCACTCAGTGTCAGTTTTCCATTATCAATAGTGTCGAAGCGTGAGAGCGGATCAAGCGAGATTAAACTGTCAATGACCCAGATCGGCATTTGATGTTCAAGCGCCTCAATTGCCGAATAAATGCAGCTGACGGAAAGTAGTAATCCTAGGGTTAACAGGAAAATAACCACCTGTTGGCGGACCAGCGTACATATGAAACAGGCTGCGGATAAATAACTTCCTGCCAGCAACCAGCTCGACAGAAATTGTGAGCGGATAACGCTGTTGTCCGGCGCGCCCAGGTGATTGGCGATGAGCACGATGGGAAACATCAGCATCAGGACAATGCCGCACACGAACCAGGCGGCCAGGAATTTGCCGAACACACACTCGAATGGAGTAATGGGCAGGGTTTTTAGCAGCGTGTGAAAGCCTGGATCGTGTTCGTCCGACCATAGCTGGATCGATAGCGCTGGAGTCAGTATCAGGTACAGCCAGGGATGCAACTGGAAAAAGACCTGCAAGTCGCTGCTGTCCCGCTCAAGCCACTGGCCCACGTGCAACCCCAGTGTCGCGCACAGCACCAGAAAAACCGCAGCACTCAGGTAAGTGCTGGGCGAGCACCCATACCGGGTGAGCTGATGCATGAAAATAACCGGAATCTGTTTCAAGGACGCACCTCCTGACTCAGGTGGTGAACGACATCATTCAGGCGACCCTGCTCCAGGCTCAGCGAGGTGATATGCCAGCCGCGGCTGGCAATGAGGGCGTTGATATGGGGATAGATGGTTTGTCCCGGCAGGGCGAGCACAGTTACCGTACCGGGCGCATGCTGGTCTTCTTCGATGCCTGCAACACCGGGTAAAACGGCGAGCGCCAGTAAGTCCAGCGGTGTTTGCGCAGCCAGGGTTACCGCATGGTAGTGCCGGGAGTTGCGCTGCAACTCGGGCAGCGGTGTGTCAGCCACCAGTTGGCCGTCTGCCATAACCAGTGCGCGCGTGCAGAGTGTGGACAGTTCGTCGTAGCGGCGAGAGGCAATCATGATGGTCATCTCGTCGCTCAAGGATTTGATGAGCATTTTGAATTGGAGCAATTGCTCGGGTGACATGCCCTCAGTCGGCTCATCCAGCAGCAACAGGTGAGGTGTATGCAGGACGGCCTGGGCGATGGCAACTTTGCGCTTCCATGGCATGGGCAGTACGGCCAGTGGGGCGTCCATCACAGGAAATAATTCCAGTCGCGTGGCGGCTTTATTTATCCGCTCGCGCTTTTCCGCGCCGCTGAAACCGCGAACGGCAGCAATGAAGTTGAGGACGCTTTTGACCGACATACGGTGATGATTGAGGTCACCCTGAAGTTGATAGCCGACAGCTTCCCGGACTTGATACGGATGAGTTTGAGCATTGAAACCTGCAACGCTGATTCGCCCGCCCGACGGAGTCGACAAGCTGGCGATCAAATTCAACAGTGTCGTCTTTCCCGCACCACTTTCCCCGAACAGACCAATGCATTCCTGGCGTTGAGCGCAAAACGAAAGGTTATGAATCAGTTTTCTTTTGCCCAAGTACTTTGTAATACCGTCTATCTCGAGCATGTTCTTACCGAATAGTTTTACAGAATCTGATATAGGTGATGCCGTTCTGGCATCGTTCAGCGCCTGAAAAAGGGTACGGTTAAACCTGATGCTTGGGAACGTGGGGGTGAATCAATAAGATAAGTCCTACGTCCGGCTGCCTGGCTAACTGAAACAATAAATTGACTGTTGGCTCGTCAATGACCGGATATCTGTCTGGTGTTTACTTATATAAGGTTTGCTCTTTTTCAGTGAGGCCTGATTATCATGATGCTGTTACGTACCCTTGTTCTTGAACATGGCGAGCAGGGAGGGCCGGTCAACGGCGCACTCCTGTGTGGGTTTGCCGTGGCGCAGATTCAATCCAACTTCCTGGTCTACAGTCTCGACGAAGAGGTGGAGCCCGGAAATTCCAGAGTCTATATTGCAGCGTTGCGTAAAAAAGCTGACCGTCACTTCCTGAGTGGCGTCGAGTCCACTGACGACCTGCAAGTGGCTATGCAGGTGTTCAAACAAATTCTGATGACGGCAGCGGCCTCTGCAACCAAGGCCGCGTCTGTTGAGAGCACGGTCCCGTATCATTTCATTGATATGAAAGGTTGCAAGCTGCCTCCCGCCAGGCCCGAGGATCATCACTCGATGATCATCAAGAAGGCTCTGGTGATGAAGGTCATTACCCTGGGTATTTCTGCGCCAGTGTTGCCGGCGATAGAAAATGCTTCATTGATCGTGCCGTCCATTCGCTTCTCGTCGCAAATGGTCTCGCCTCCCAGAATTGCAAAACCGTCCAGGCAGGCAGCAGAGCCGTTGAGCGAGCCTGCCGTTAACCTGCCGTTGCAGGCTACCCCCGCACTGGCGCAAGTCTCGACCCAGGTTGAGCCCACACCGGTTGCTCAATTTGAGCCTGATGAGTCGGCGTCGCGCCAACCTCCTGTGCAGTCGGAACACGCCACGCTGGTTGAGGTGGACAATACGCTGACCAATCTGGCCAAGGTCGCTCAGGAGCTGGCGCAGAAGCAGCTCGCCGTTGTCGAGCGAGAGCAGATGCTTGAGCAGTGGGAAGCTCGACTGCAACAGGCGCAGGCCGCGCATGATGAAAAAAACCGTGATCTGGAGCAGCGCGAAACACAACTGCACCAGCGAAATCTGCAGGTTGACCAGAAGGCCGGACGACTCTCGCAGGCGACAGCACAGGTGTCGGACATGCGACAGCACCTGCAGGATGTGCTCCTTGAGTTGGACCGGTCCCTGGACAGCTAGCCCGGAGCCAGGATGTTCTCTCACGTGCTTTCCACGGTTCATTTATCATCTGCCCTTGCCGGTCGATGCCAGGGCATGAAGCTGTGGCATATCGGCACCATTGGACATTGCCTGGGGATGCAAGGGTTTGAGTACCAAGCTGATTACCAAAGAAGGCCACGAAGCGCTGAAGAAAGAGCTGGATTACCTCTGGCGGGAAAAGCGCCCGGACACCACACGCAAGGTGACCTGGGCTGCTTCCTTGGGGGATCGCAGCGAGAACGCGGATTACCAGTACAACAAGAAACTGCTGCGTGAGATTGACCGACGGGTGCGCTATTTACGCAAACGCCTGGAAGACATGCGCGTGGTCGAGTACATGCCTGAACAGGAAGGGCGGGTATTTTTCGGCGCGTGGGTCGAGATCGAGAACGAGCAGGGCGAGACCAAGCGTTTTCGTATTGTGGGCTATGACGAGATTTATGAGCGGATGGACTATATCTCCATCGACTCACCCATGGCCCGTGCATTGTTGCGCAAGCAAGTCGATGACGAGGCCATCGTGCAAACCCCGGGCGGCGAAGTCTGCTGGTGGATTACCGCGATCGAATACATGAAGTAGGCATTGATGGCCCGCCGTCTGTAAGGACGGCGGGCCATCGAGTTTTCAACCTTCGCGCAATACCGTCAATGGGCTGGCATTCAGCGCCCGGCGTGTGCCGAATACGCCGGCGCCGCCGATTAGAACCGCGCCGATCACCGGCAGCAGCAACAACCATGGGTGCGGTTGCCAGGCCAGGTCAAAGGCGTAGCGATACAGCACCCAGGTAACCAGTTCGGTGCCCAGCGCCGCCAGCACTCCACTGACCGCCCCCAGCAAACCGAACTCGATGCGCCGCGCCTTCACTAGCAACTTGCGTTCCGCCCCCAGCGCACGCAGCAACGCCCCCTGGCGAATCCGCTCATCGAGGGTGGCCTGCAAGCCGGAAAACAGCACCGCCATTCCCGCCGCCAACACAAACAGCAATACGTATTCGACGGCCAGGGTGACCTGGGCGAGGATGCTGCGCAGCTGTTCCAGCAGGGCTTCGACTTGCAGGATAGAGACGGCCGGGAAGGCCCGAGACAGGTCGACGACCTGCTGGTCGTGGCCGGGCGCCAGGTAGAAGCTGGTCAGGTAGGTTGCAGGTAGGTCCTTCAGAGTGCCAGGCTGGAAAATCATGAAGAAGTTGGGCTGGAAATTATCCCAGTTGATGGTGCGCAGGCTGGTAACCCGCGCTTCACGGTTTTCCCCGGCAATGGTAAACACCAGATGGTCATCGAGCTTGAGCTTCAGGCTTTCAGCGACCTTGGCTTCCACCGATACCCCCGGCACGTCATCCGTGGGTTGCGACGACCACCAGGCGCCCGCCGTCAGGGTATTGCCCGGCGGGAGGTCGGCGGCCCAGGTCAGGCTGAGGTCACGCTGCACGGCGCGGTCGCCACTGGAGTCCTTGCTGACAATATCCTGCACCGCCTCGCCATTGATGCTGATCAAGCGGCCGGGCACCACCGGATACAATGGCGCCGATTGCGCCTGCACCTCCATAAGGCGGGCGCTGAAGGCTTCCTTGTCGGCGGGCAGAATGTTCAACGCAAAATAATTGGGCGCGTCCTTGGGCAACTGGTTTTGCCAGGTGTCGAGCAGCTCGCCGCGCAACAGGGCGATCAAGCCCATGGACAGCAGGATCAACCCGAACGCCAGCGACTGGCCCGCCGCCGCCAGCGGGTGGCGCAACAATTGGCCCAGGCCCAGGCGCCAGGGCAGGGAGGCGCGGGCCAGAAGGCGACGCAGGCTTTGCAATAACAGCAGGAGCAGACCGCCGAGGATCAGCGCAGCGACGACACCGCCGCCGAGCAGGGCGAAGGTGAGTACCAGGTCCAGGCTCAGGCGCCACATGATCAGGCCAAGGGCAAACAAGGCGGCGCCGTACACCATCCAGGTGCTGGAAGGAATCGGCAGCAGGTCGCGCCGCAATACCCGCAGCGGTGGCACGCGGCCCAGCGCCGCCAGGGGAGGCAGGGCGAAGCCGGCGAGGGCGACTAGCCCGGTGCCGATACCGGCCACGGCCGGCAGCAGCCCGCCGGGCGGCACATCGGCCGGCAGCAGGTCGTGCAGGAAGTAGAACAGGCCAAACTGCGCCAACCAGCCCAGCAAGGCGCCGGTCAGGCTGGCCAACAGGCCCAGCACGCTCAGTTGCAGGCTGAACAGCAGCATCGCTTCGCGACGTGACAGCCCGAGACAGCGCAGCAGCGCGCTGGCATCGAAACGGCGACTGGCAAAGCGGTTGGCCGACAGCGCTACCGCCACGCCCGCCAGCAGCACGGCGACCAGGCTGGCCATGTTCAGGTAGCGCTCGGCCTTACCCAGCGCGCCGCCGATCTGCTGGTTACCGTCGCGCGAATCCTGCAGACGCTGATTGGCCGCAAGGCCGGGCTTGATCAGGTCGCGATAGGTTTGCAGCGCCGTGCTGCCTTGTGGTGCGCGCCACAGTTCGCGGTAGCTCACGCGGCTTCCGGGCTGAACCACGCCCGTGGCGTCCAGATCGGCCAGGTTGATCATTACTCGCGGCGTGAGGCTGTAGAAATTGCCGGCGCGGTCTGGCTCGTAGGTCAGGATGCGGCTCAGGCGCAGGGTTTTCATGCCCACGTCGATGCTGTCGCCTACTTTCAGGTCCAGCGCGGTCAGCAGCCGCGCCTCCACCCAGGCTTCACCAGGCTTCGGCTCGCCCCCGGAGGTTTCATCACCGAAGGGCACGGCAGCGCTTTTGAGTTGGCCGCGCAACGGGTACTGCTCGTTGACCGCCTTGATGCTGGAGAGCTGGATACCGTTGTCGGTGGCGATGACGCTGGAGAACTCCACGATGCGCGCGTGATCCAGGCCCAGTTCGGTGCCGGAACGGATTTGCTCCTCGCGTGCGGGTGAGCTGCCCTCAAGCACCAGGTCGGCGCCGAGAAACTCGGTGGCACGCAGCAGCATCGCGCTATTGAGGCGTGCGCCGAAGTAGCCGATGGCTGTACTCGCAGCCACGGCCACCAACAGGGCGAAGAACAACACGCGTAACTCACCGGCGCGGGCATCGCGCAGTAATTGACGCATGGCAAGGCTGAACAGACGCAACAGCGGCAAACGTGCCATCAAGGCTCCAGGGGCGCGACCATCAGGCCGGCTTCAAGGCGGATCAGGCGCCGGCAACGGTGGGCCAGGCGTTCGTCGTGGGTGACCAGCACCAGGGTCGTGCCGCTCTCCTTATTGAGTTCGAACAGCAGGTCGCTGATGCGCTCGCCGGTGTGGCTGTCGAGGTTGCCGGTGGGCTCGTCGGCAAACAGCACGTCCGGTTCTGCGGCGAATGCCCGTGCAATCGCAACGCGTTGCTGCTCGCCACCGGACAACTGGCGCGGCGAGTGAGTAAGTCGCTGGCCCAGGCCGACCCGCTCAAGCAAATGCCTGGCGCGCTCGCGGGCGTCCTTGCGGCCGTCCAGCTCCAGCGGCAGCATCACGTTTTCCAGAGCATTGAGGCTGTCGAGCAACTGGAAGGATTGGAATACGAAGCCCACGTGCTCGGCGCGGATGCGCGCGCGCTGGTCTTCGTCCAGCGTGCTCAGGGCCTGCCCTGCGAGGGTGACTTCGCCACTGCTGGGCAGGTCGAGGCCGGCCAGCAGACCCAGCAGGGTGGATTTGCCCGAACCGGAGCTGCCGACGATAGCCAGGCTATCGCCCTTGTTCAGTTCCAGGCTCAGTTCGTGCAGGATAGTCAGATCACCTTCCGCGCTGGGAACCACTTTGCTGAGGTTCCGCGCGGTGAGAATGCTTGCGCCCATGGAGAATCCGATGCGAATGTGGTTTTTGAGTGCTGGCCTGGCCTTGATGTGCATGGCCCAGAACGCAGCGGCGGGTACAGTCCTGATCGTTGGCGATAGTATCAGTGCCGGTTTCGGGCTGGATACCCGCAAAGGGTGGGTGGCCCTGCTGGAGCAGCGGCTCAAGCAGGAGGGTTTCGACGATAAAGTGGTCAACGCTTCCATCAGCGGCGACACCAGTGCCGGAGGCCTGGCGCGGCTGCCGGCGGCGCTTGCAGAGCATAAGCCGGACGTGGTGGTGATCGAGCTTGGTGGCAACGATGGCCTGCGCGGACAGCCGCCAGCGCAATTGAAACAAAATCTTGCGTCGATGATCGAGCAGTCCAGGGCCGGCGGTGCCAAGGTGCTGCTGCTGGGCATGCAGTTGCCGCCCAATTACGGCCCGCGATACACCACGGCGTTTGCCGAAGTCTATGGCACGCTGGCCAAGGAAAAAGACATCCCGCTGGTGCCGTTTTTCCTTGAAGGGGTGGGTGGTCATCCCGAGCTGATGCAGGCCGACCAACTGCACCCGGCGGTCGCCGCCCAGGGCAAGTTACTGGAAAATGTCTGGCCGACGCTCAAACCGCTGCTTTGACGCTTTTCTACCGGCAGGCTTTCGGCTAAGGTGGCGCCCCCCTGATCTGGAGCCCCCGATGTCGCGTCCTGCCTGGTCCCTGTTTAACTACCAACTGATCGAGCCGGACGAGCAGCTGGACCTGTTTGCCTGCCAGGAAGTGCGGGTGCATCTGGTGGCGCGTCAATTGGAGTTGGGCGGCTCGATCGATCGCACGCTGTGCGGCACCTTGTTGCCTGCGCAACCGCGCTGGTCATCGGTGGATCGGACGGTTTTTCAGGACCAGCGCCTGTGCCCCCTGTGTCGGGCGATCCTCGAATCGCAGAAGCGCGGCACGCCGCCGATCTGGCCCGAGCTGCGTTTTGAGTTATAGAAGCAGCTGCAAGCTGCGAGCTATAAGCTGTAAGCTAGCGGCTGAAGCTTTGCAACTTATGGCTTGAAGCTGCTTCTGAAACCTCCCCGTCGTTCTGCGAAGGATTTACCGGATGTTGTCGCGCCTCTCCGTCGTCACCTGCTGCCTGTCTCTTGCTGCCCTCTGCGCGGCCGGTTCCGCAGCGGCGTTGCAGTTGCCCTTGCCGCCGCCAGGCGAAGACATTGTCGGCCAGGTCCAGGTGATCAAGGCCAAGTATGAAGATACCTTCGCCGATCTCGGCACCACCTACGACCTGGGTTACTCGGAGATGGTCGCCGCCAACCCAGGGGTGGATGCGTGGTTGCCGGGAGCGGGCACCGAAATCGTGCTGCCGACCCGCTTTATCCTGCCGCCGGGACCTCGCGAAGGTATTGTGATCAACCTGGCGGAGTACCGTCTCTACTACTTCCCCAAGGGCCAGAACGTGGTCTACACCTTCCCGTTGGGGATTGGACGTGAAGGCTGGGGCTCGCCGATTGCCCACACCAGTATCATCGCCAAGACGCCAAATCCGACCTGGACGCCGCCCGCGTCGATCAAGGCCGAGCACGCCGCCAATGGTGATCCGTTGCCCAACGTAGTGCCAGCGGGGCCGGACAACCCCCTCGGGCCGTTCAAGTTCACCCTCGGCACTCCCGGTTACCTGATCCACGGCTCCAACATGAAGTTCGGCATTGGCACGCGCACCAGCCATGGCTGCTTCCGCATGTTCAACAACAATGTGCTGGAAATGGCAGACATGGTGCCGGTGGGCACGTCAGTGCGCATCATCAACGATGCCTACAAGTTCGGCAGCAGCGGCGGCAAGGTCTATCTCGAGGCGCATACGCCGCTCAACGATGACGGCACGCCGTCGGTGGTCGACAAGCATACGGCCGTGATCAATGCCCTGCTCAAGCGCGAAGACTTGGCCAATACGTTGCGGGTGAACTGGGATCAGGTGCGTGACGTGGTTGCCGCAGAGGACGGCCTGCCGACCGAGATCGGTGTGCCAGGCGGGGCACCGGTGGCGTCGAGTGCGCCCATCGACCTGCAGCAGTAAAAAAAACCATGTGAGATTGGGCTTGCTCTCTATAGCGCTGGATCAGCCACCCAATGCAGTGCCTGATACCCACCATCGGGAGCAAGCCCCCTCCCACATGGGGGCCGGTGTACGTCCAGAGCCTTACACAGAAAATCCGGGCAATAAAAAAGCCGACCCAAACATGGATCGGCTTGATAACAACCCCGAAGGGTTATTACTTGCGGCTTGCTTTTTCAAGCATGCGCAGAGCGCGCTCGTTAGCTTCGTCAGCAGTCTGTTGTGCTTTTTGAGCAGCAGCCAGCGCTTCATCAGCTTTACGGTAGGCTTCGTCTGCACGAGCCTGGGAGCGAGCTGCTGCGTCTTCAGTTGCAGTCAGACGAGCTTCGGTTTCTTTGGAGACGCTGCTGCAACCGGTAGCCAGAACTGCGGCCAGAGCCAGAGCAGAGAATTTCAGAACGTTGTTCATCGTGTTCCCCTTCAAGGACTTTCTATTAAATGACTACTGTCTCAGAGTGAGCTAATAGCCGGCGTACATACTACCCATTACTTGTAGTAAGTAAACTGACGTTGCGCAAGAAGCAGAAAAAATTCTTGCGCGGAATCTGTTCTGGCGGGTCAGGGGGCGGTTCGTATAACAAATGTTCGCTGTTTTACAATCCTCTTAACATTGGATCCAGCCTGGAAGGGCCGGCCCGCATGCTTCGAGCCAGGTACATAGATGAAATTTTATATATCGAGCCTGGCACTTTCGTGCAGCCTGCCTTTACCGTCGGCAGCATCTTTCTCTCATGTAGAGGTGACTTTAAGAGCAGCAGTTCGTCTTAAGGTTCAACTGCCGGCGTTGTTCGGGCTTTCGGTCGCAGGTATCGAAGCCCATTCTATATCCGCCCAGGGCAGGGGATGACGAGCGCGCCTTGAGCGATGCAGGTTGGGTGCCTACTATTCCCAGGTGCAGGGTATGAGCGCCAGAGGTTTTCTCGTTGTCGAAATCGGCAGGGGATGGCGTAGATGTTTCTTCGCCGGAAAAACATCGGTAAGGTAGGGGTCAGAATCAAAGACCCGCGAGGAGTAGTGATGAGCGAGGCGTTGTCCATCCACCATGACCAGGCTGGTCATCAGTTCGAGACCAATGTGGACGGTCATCGTGCCTACCTGACCTACATGGATCTCGGGAAGCAGACCCTGGATATCTATCGCACCTTCGTGCCCAACGCGCTTCGTGGTCGTGGCATCGCGGCAGCGTTGACTGAAGAGGCCCTGAAGTTCGCCGAAGAGTCCGGTTACACCGTGATCCCATCGTGTTCCTATGTGGAGCGCTACATGGAACGCCACCAGCGCCACGCCGCCAAACTCTGAGCGAGCCGCATAAAAAACGCCGGGACAAGCCCGGCGTTTTTGTGTGCGCAGTTCAGGTTCAGGTGCGTTTGCGCTGGGGCAATACGTCCTTGAGCTTGGCATGCATGCTGCGCAGAGTGGTCTCGGTGGCAGACCAGTCGATGCAGGCGTCGGTAATCGACACGCCGTATTGCAGGTCGGCCAGGTCTTTTGGAATCGCCTGGCAACCCCAGTTCAGATGGCTTTCGACCATCAGGCCGATGATCGACTGGTTGCCCTCGAGGATCTGGTTGGCGACGTTCTCCATCACCAGCGGTTGCAGGGCCGGGTCCTTGTTGGAGTTGGCGTGGCTGCAGTCAACCATGATGTTCGGCTTGATCTTGGCCTTGTTCAGCGCCTGCTCGCACAGTGCAACGCTGACCGAATCATAGTTGGGCTTGCCGTTGCCGCCGCGCAGCACCACGTGACCGTAGGCATTGCCCTTGGTGGTGACGATGGACACGCCACCTTCCTGGTTGATGCCCAGGAAACGGTGCGGGCTGGACACCGACTGCAGTGCGTTGATCGCCACGGTCAGGCCGCCATCGGTGCCGTTTTTGAAGCCCACGGCCGAAGACAGGCCGGACGCCATTTCCCGGTGGGTCTGGGATTCGGTGGTCCGCGCGCCAATGGCCGACCAGCTGATCAGGTCCTGCAGGTACTGCGGCGAGATCGGGTCCAGCGCTTCGGTCGCGGTAGGCAGGCCCATTTCGGCCAGGTCCAGCAGCAACTGGCGACCGATGTGCAAGCCGTCCTGGATCTTGAACGAGTCGTCCAGGTATGGATCGTTGATCAAGCCTTTCCAGCCGACGGTGGTACGCGGCTTCTCGAAATACACGCGCATTACCAGATACAGGGTGTCGGACACCTCTGCCGCCAGCACCTTGAGGCGCTCGGCGTATTCGTGGGCAGCCTTGAGGTCGTGGATCGAGCAGGGGCCGATCACCACGAAGAGGCGGTGGTCGGTGCCGTCGAGAATGTCACGGATGACTTCGCGACCCTTGGTGACGGTCTGCAGGGCAGCGTCGCTCAGGGGGATTTCGCGCTTGAGCTGATCGGGCGTGATCAGGGTCTCGTTGGATTCGACGTTCAGGTCGTTGATCGGTAAATCAGCCATCGTGTTACTCGTCAGGGTCACGGGTGCCGGCCGCCAGCCATCCCCGTGCGGCGGAGCACAGCATGATTTGGATGCAAGGGGGGAGGAACCTTAGCGCGTAACCGGGCTGCGCGACAATGGGCAATTGTGCGCCGCGCGGGCCGTCCTGATAGTGTATGGCCTGGTCGACGCCCCCCAACTGGAGATTGTGTGGAAGAGTTGCAGCTGTCCGATTTCGATATTGATCGTCAATTGCTGACGCTGCCGGGTGCGTCGCTGCTGATATTCACCGGCGCCGGCTGCTCCAGTTGCCGCTGGGCGCGCCAGCAGTTGCCGGGCTGGCCTCTGCCTGTGGCACGGTTATGCTGGGTCGACGCCGGGCACAACGGTGGCGCGGTCGAGCGCTACCAGATCTTTCATTTGCCCGCGCTGTTCGTGGTGTGCGACGGTCAGTTCCTTGGGCAGATTCATGCCCGTCTTGCGCCCGCCGACATCAGCGAAGCCGTCACAACAGCGCTCACTCGCACTCCGGAGGATTTGCCATGACAGCACAGTCGCCACGTATAGGCATTATCGGCACCGGCGCCATCGGCGGTTTTTACGGCCTGATGCTGGCCCGCGCCGGGTTCGATGTGCACTTTTTGCTGCGCAGCGAATACGCCGCCGTCAGAGACCGTGGACTGCACGTCAACAGCAGCCTCCATGGAGCATTGAAACTGCACCCCGTGCAGGCCTACGCCAATCCCGCCGACATGCCGCCCTGCGACTGGCTGCTGGTGGGCACCAAATCCACGGGCAATGTCGAGCTGGCGCCCACCCTGGCGCAGGTGGCGGCGCCAGGCGCGAAGGTGGTGCTGCTGCAAAATGGCCTCGATGTGGAAGACAGCCTGCGCGAACACTTGCCGGCCTCACTGCATCTGCTCGGCGGCCTGTGTTACATCGGTGTGTACCGCTCCGCCCCTGGTGTAATCGAGCATCAGGCGCTGGGCCGGGTCAACCTGGGTTATCACAGTGGCACGGCGGCCAATAACGAGGCCCTTCAGCAAGTGATCGTGGAGGAGGGCGCCGCGCTGTTCCACCAGGCGGGTATCGAGTCCCAGGCCATGGCCAGTGTGCACCTGGCGCGCTGGCACAAACTGGTGTGGAACGTGCCGTTCAACGGTCTTTCGGTGTTGCTGGGCACCGGCACCACGGCGCTGATGGCGGATGAGTCCAGCCGCGAGCTGATTCAGGCCCTGATGGTCGAAGTGATCAGGGGCGCCCATGCCTGTGGTCACGATATCCCGGCCAGTTATGCCGGGCAGATGTTCGCCATGACCGAAACCATGGACGATTACTTGCCCAGCATGTACCACGACCACCTGCACAAGCGCCCACTGGAGCTGGCGGCGATCTATGCCCGACCACTGGCGGCCGCCAGGGCTGCTGGCTGCGAGCTGCCGCGCATGCAGGCGTTGTACCAGGCCTTGAGTTTTATTGATCGGCATAACCGCTGATTCGGGAGAAGAGCCTATGACGAAGGGATTGGGCGACAAACTGGTGCTGGCGATTTCATCGCGCGCGCTGTTCGACCTGAGCGAGAGCCACAAGGTGTACCTCGCGGAGGGGGTTGAGCCTTACCGCAAGTACCAGATCGAGCACGAGGAGGAAATCCTCGAACCCGGCGATGCTTTCCCGCTGGTGAACAAGTTGCTCAGCCTCAATGCCAGCCTGGGCCGGGCCCGGGTTGAGGTGGTGCTGGTGTCGCGCAACAGTGCCGACACTGGTCTGCGGGTATTCAATTCGATCCAGCATTACGGTCTGGACATTTCCCGCGCCGCTTTCGCAGGCGGGCGTAGTCCCTATCCTTATCTGGCCGCCTTTGGTTGCCATCTGTTTCTATCCACCCACGCTGAAGATGTGCGCAGTGCCCTCGATGCCGGGTTCGCCGCGGCGACGATCCTGTCGGGCGGCCCGCGTCGGGCCATGAGCGAGGAGCTGCGCATCGCCTTCGACGGCGACGCGGTGCTGTTTTCCGATGAGTCCGAGCGGGTCTACCAGACCGGCGGGTTGGCGGCGTTCCAGGCCAATGAGCGCGAGTCGGCGCGCCAGCCGTTGCCTGGCGGCCCGTTCAAGGGGTTTCTGGCGGCACTCAATTTATTGCAGCGCGAGTTTCCTGACGAAGCCTGTCCGATCCGCACCGCGCTGGTCACCGCGCGTTCGGCGCCTTCCCACGAGCGGGTGATTCGCACCCTGCGTGAATGGGATATTCGCCTGGACGAGTCGTTGTTTCTGGGTGGTTTGGAAAAAGCAGCGTTCCTCGAAGCGTTCGCCGCCGATGTGTTTTTCGATGACCAGGCCGGTCATTGTGAGAGGGCAAGGGAGGTGGTGGCCACCGGGCACGTGCCACACGGCATCAGCAACGAGATCAAGGTGTGACCCGGCCGAACTCCGCGCCGCTGCTAAGCTGAGTCAATCTTCGCCATCCTGGCAGCCCAGGAGGTTCTATGATTCGTTCGATGCTGTACGCCACGGACCTCGGCCTTTACGCGCCTTACGTGATGCAACATGCGCTGACGTTGGCGCAGACGTTCAAGGCTGACCTGTATGTGATCCATGTGGTCGAGCCCATCGGGTTGTTCGCCGAGTCGGTGTTGCAAAGCTACCTGGACGAGCAAGCCCTGAGTGAGTGGCAGAACCAGGGGCTGACCAAGGTGATGGCTACCATTGAGCAGCGTGTGCTGGACAGTTTTCGCGAGGAGTTGGGGGACGGGGAGCAGGACTTGAAGGTCATCCGCTCGGTCAAGGTGATCCAGGGTGATCCCTGCGACGTGATACTCGACCAACTGCGCAAACTGTCCGTCGACCTGCTCATCCTGGGCAGTCACAGCCATGCAACAACAGCGGCGACGCCTCTGGGACGCACCGCGACCCGGGTATTGCAGCTGTCGACGGTTCCCGTTTACATGGTGCCGTCGCTGCGGCGCCGAAGCCGCGAAGAAATGTGATCGCTTCAAGTTAATAAAAAGTTCTAGATTTATCTGTCTGACCTTTAATATAGTTATATAACGTCGCTGATACCCGTGGCGTCTATCTGCTTTGAGGGACACATATGAAGCTCCAACAACTGCGCTACATCTGGGAAGTGGCGCACCACGACCTCAACGTTTCCGCTACCGCTCAAAGTCTTTACACCTCGCAACCGGGTATCAGCAAGCAGATCCGCCTGCTCGAAGACGAGCTGGGCGTGGAAGTGTTCGCACGCAGCGGCAAGCACCTGACCCGCGTCACTCCCGCCGGCGAGCGCATCATCACCACCGCCGGCGAGATCCTGCGCAAAGTCGAAAGCATCAAGCAGATCGCTCAGGAGTTCTCCAACGAGAAGAAGGGCACGCTGTCCATCGCCACGACCCATACTCAGGCACGCTATGCCTTGCCGCCGGTGATCCGCGACTTTATCAAGCAGTACCCGGACGTCTCGCTGCACATGCACCAGGGCTCGCCGATGCAGATCGCCGAGATGGCCGCTGACGGCACCGTTGATTTCGCGATTGCCACCGAAGCGCTGGAACTGTTCGGCGACCTGGTGATGATGCCGTGCTACCGCTGGAACCGTTGCGTCGTGGTGCCCCAGGGCCATCCATTGGCCAAGCTGCCGAAGTTGACCCTCGAAGCCCTGGCCGAATACCCGATCGTGACCTACGTGTTCGGTTTCACCGGCCGCTCCAAGCTCGACGAGGCCTTCAGCCATCGCGGCCTCACGCCAAAGGTGGTCTTCACCGCCGCCGATGCCGACGTGATCAAGACATACGTGCGCCTTGGCCTGGGCGTGGGGATCGTGGCAAAAATGGCGGTCGACACTCAGCTCGACAAAGACCTGGTGGTGCTTGATGCCAGCGAGTTGTTCGAGTCCAGCGTGACCAAAATCGGCTTTCGCCGTGGCACCTTCCTGCGCGGTTTCATGTGCGACTTTATCGAGAAGTTTGCGCCGCATCTCACCCGTGAAGTCATGGCCAAGGCCATTCAGTGCCACAACAAACAGGAACTGGAAGCGCTGTTCGACGGCGTTGAACTGCCGGTCCATTAAAGCGTTTATCTGGCCTCGGTAACTGTGAAGTGTTGCCGGGCGCCTGCTACCAGAATCTCCACCTCATCCCCTTCGAACTTGCCCAGCAGGCTTTTGCCCAGGGGTGAGCGCGGGGTGATGACGGTCACCGGTTGCCCGACCACATCCACTTTCAAGCCCGCCGCATCCGGTGCGAGAAACAGCCATTGCTGGCGCCCGTTCTCGTCTTCCAGGCCCAGCAGCGCGCCGACCTCCACCCCCCGCTGATCATCGTAGGGCCGCAATGGCAGGTTCTGGCACAGCGCCAGCGATTGTTTGATTTCCTCGACCCGCCGGGCTTGTCCGGCCGCCAGATAGGACGCCTCCAGACCCAGGGTGTCGTACTTGTTCTCGGCGATATTTTCTTCGTGGGTCGCGGTTTCGTAGGCGGTCTGCGCGGCGCGCTGGGCGATATCCAGGTCGACGGCGAGTTTGTCCAGAATCAGCTGGAGCACGGCGTGTTTATTCATGGTGATCAGTCGCAGAGTTGCAGCACATTGGCGCGGGTCTTTTCAGTGGGCGCATTCTGGTCCTGTTGCAGCCAGAACTGGCATTTGGGGTTGGACAGGTTGCGCGGGTTGCTGCGCGCCTGTTCCAGGGTCTGTTGTTGTTCCTGTCTCTGCAGATTCTGCTGGTACTGCTCGAACATGCGGTTGGGCGGCTCCGGCGCAGCGGCCGCCGGTTTGCCCAACTGTTGGACCGCCTGGGCCACAGGCGCGAGGCTCTGCGGAAACAGGTAGCGGGACGCCAGCCAGGTAGTCAGCACAATGGCGATGAACCCCAGCCACACGCCCAGGGCAATGGCGATACAGAGCTTGAGCAGCGACAACGGACGATCAGTCATGGTGGCCTCCCGGCGGGCATTGACGGCGTAGTGGCGATTGTCGCACAGCCACTGTGCAGAATAATCGCGATCAAGCCTTCTGCATCCGGGCATTTATGCGGACAATCGAGCCTTTGAGCCCTGGAGCCCGGAATGAAAGCCCGCTGGGATATTTTTTGCAGTGTTGTCGACAACTACGGCGACATCGGCGTGACCTGGCGCCTGGCCCGACAGTTGGTGGCCGAACATGGGTGTGATGTGCGCCTGTGGGTCGACGACTTGCGCGCCTTCGAGCGCATGTGCCCCGAGGTTGACGTGCAACTGAGCCAGCAATGGCAAGCGGGCGTGGACGTGCGCCATTGGCCGGCCGACTGGCCGGAAACGTCGGCAGCGGATGTGGTGATTGCCGCGTTCGCCTGTCAATTGCCGCCGGACTATATGGAGGCCATGGCCGCCTGCGCACGCACGCCGTTGTGGATGAATCTGGATTACCTGAGCGCCGAAGACTGGGTGGTGGGGTGTCATCGGCTGCCTTCGGTGAAGTTCAAAGGCGTGCAGAAGTACTTCTTTTTCCCCGGCTTTCGTCCGGGCACTGGTGGCCTTTTGCGTGAGGCCGGGTTGCTGGTCCAGCGTCAGGCGTTTCAGCAGGATGCCGCTGCCCGGGAAAGCTTCCTGCAGGATATGGGCGTATTTGCCGCCGCTGATGCACGATTGATCTCGCTGTTCGCCTATGAAAACGCCGGGCTGGCCGGTTGGCTCGACGTGTTGTCGACGGACGGGCGTGCCACCCATCTGTTGGTGCCGCAAGGGCGCATCCTTGGCGATGTGCAGCGCTGGCTCGGCGTGGAGGGCCTGGCAGTGGGTGCTGTGCATCAACGCGGCGCGCTGACCGTGCAAGTGTTGCCGTTCGTGCCCCAGGCGCACTACGACCGGCTGCTGTGGTGCTGCGACTTCAATGCGGTGCGCGGCGAGGACTCGTTCGTGCGTGCGCAATGGGCCGGGCGCCCGTTGTTGTGGCACATCTACCGTCAGGATGATGACATTCACCTCGACAAGCTCGATGCCTTCCTTGCGCTGTACACCGCCGCGTTGTCACCGGCCGCCAGGGCTGCATTGATTACATTGTGGCAAGTCTGGAACACCGAGGGTGATATGGCCCAGGCATGGAAAAAACTGTTGGAACACTGGCCTGAAGTCAGCCGGCATGCCGAATCCTGGTGTCTGGAACAAGGCTTGCAGGCCGATCTTGCGACGGCGCTGGTACAGTTTTATGAAAGTTGGATATGATACGCCACCTTGAATTTTGTAAATCCCATCCAAATTTCGGATATATGCAATGAAAACTGGTAAAGAACTGAAACCCGGTACAGTGATCCGTCTCGAAAACGACCCTTGGCTGGTTCAGAAAGCTGAGTTCACCAAGTCTGGTCGTAACAGCGCCATCATGAAGACCAAGCTGAAGAACCTGCTGACCGGTTACAAGACCGAGATCGTCTACAGCGCCGATGACAAACTGGACGACGTGATCCTCGACCGCAAGGAAGCGACCCTGTCGTTCATCAGCGGCGACACCTACACGTTCATGGACACCACCGACTACACCATGTACGAGCTGAACGCTGAAGACATCGAAGCCGTTCTGCCGTTCGTGGAAGAAGGCATGGACGACGTCTGCGAAGCCATCTTCTTCGAAGAGCGCCTGGTTTCCGTAGAGCTGCCGACCACCATCGTGCGTAAAGTCGCTTACACCGAAGGTTCCGCTCGCGGCGACACTTCCGGCAAGGTGATGAAGCCCGCCAAGCTGGCCAACGGTACCGAGCTGCAAGTAGCTGACTTCATCGAAATCGACGACCTGATCGAGATCGACACCCGTGAAGGTGGTTCGTACAAAGGCCGCGCCAAGAAGTAATTCCGGCCCCGCCGCTGTAACAAGCCCGACCTTGCGTCGGGCTTTTTTGTGGGCGCCTGGCAGGCGACAAAGCCCTGCGCCGTGGTTTATCTCAAGCGAACCTGCTTTGCCACCCAAGGGTGCACTGCGTAGCATGCACGGCTTGGGATCTGTGGAGTGACATGCGGTGTGGGATTTGCTGATGTATCTGCTACTGGGCGCGGCCCTGGGCACGGTGGGCGGTGTGTTTGGCATTGGTGGCGGGCTGATAGCCATCCCTGTGCTCGGTGTTTTGTTCGGGCTCGATCAACAGATTGCTCAAGGCACCGCGCTGGTGATGGTGGTGCCTAATGTGATGCTTGCCCTGTGGCGCTACCACCAGCGCAACCGCATCGAATTGCGCCACGCGCTGCCGCTCGGGGTGATGGGGTTCAGTTTTGCCTGGCTCGGGTCGATCTGGGCGGTGGGCCTGGATGCCGCTGCGATGCGTATCGGTTTTATCGTGTTTCTGGTGGTGCTGGCGGCCTACAACGGAGTGCGCATGTTCACGCGTAACGCGCCGCCGACGGCGCAGATACGCTATGCCTGGCCTTGGTTGGGCGTACTGGGCGCAGCGTCCGGCGCCATGGGGGGGTTGTTTGGCGTCGGTGGCGCGGTGGTTGCCACGCCGGTCCTGACCAGTGTGTTCGGCACCACCCAGGTGGTCGCGCAAGGTCTGTCGCTGGCTTTGGCATTGCCCAGCACCGGCGTGACCCTGGTGACCTACGCCTGGCACCACGAGGTGGACTGGGCAATCGGCGTGCCCCTGGCCGTCGGCGGCCTGCTGAGCATCAGCTGGGGCGTGAAAGTCGCCCATGCGCTGCCCGAGCGCGTGCTGCGCGGGTTGTTCTGCGGCTTTCTGGTGGTGTGCGCGGTGATGCTGACCTTTAAAGTCTGAAGCCTTCGAGGATGTAATCCGCCAGGCATTCGGTAATGGGCGAGGCCATCGATGGGTTACGCAGCAGCCTCAGGTTCATCGACGGCAGTGGCGGAAAACCGTCCTCGCTGCCGAGTATGCGCAGGTCGTCGGTCATCAGGCTTTCCATGCTGACCATCACCGCCAGGCCCGCGCTGACCACGGCCTGGATCGCCGCCACATTGGAACTGTGATAGGCCAGCCGGTAATCAAGCCCGACGCTGTCCAGTGCGGCCTGGCTCCAGTGAGTGCCGAAGCACTCGACGCCGGACACCGCCAGGGGCAAGGTGTCGTGCTCGTCCACGCAAAAACATGTGGCGGCGGCCCACACCATTCGCTCGGTGCGCAGCAGTTCACCGACGTCGTCACCGGGCTGGCGGCTGATCACCGTCAAGGCCAGGTCACGGCGTTGCATCAACACCGTGGATGCTTCGCAGTGCATCTCGATCTGGATCAGCGGATAAGCCTTGGAAAACCGCGTGAGAATCCCCGGTAGAAAGCGCATCACGTAGTCATCCGGCGTGCCGATGCGCACCAGCCCGACCATATGCGGCTCGCGCAGCGTATTGAACACTTCACTGTGCAGTTTCAGGATGCGCCGCGCGTAGCCCAGCAGCACCTGGCCCTCGGGCGTCAGGCGCACCTGGCGTCCGTCACGCTCGAACAGCTTGCGTTGCAGCACGTCCTCTTCCAGACGTTTCATCTGCATGCTCACCGCCGATTGGGTGCGATTCACCCGTTCGGCGGCGCGGGTAAAGCCGCCTTGGTCGGCGATGGCGACGAAGGTGCGCAGCACGTCAGTGTCGATGCTCGGGTAGCCGGACAATTGATCAATCTCCGAGATGTATTTCATAAGAAACATTCGTTGGATTGATCATAAGGCCAGGCACACACTTTCGTCATCCCCAAGGGAGGGCGAGAAGATGAAAGGGCAGAAAGGGTTTGTGTTGGTCGCCAAGCGGCCTTTGGCCGGGCTGTTTCACGGCATTGCGCGTTGGCACGCTGTGTATCGTGAGCGCCGGTTATTGGAGACCCTGAACGACGATGCGCTCAAGGACATTGGGCTCAGCCGCGCCGACGTGGAGCAGGAAAGCCAACGGCACTTTTGGGATGATCCGTTGCGAAAGTAACTCGGGTTTTGGCTAGAGGGCGTGATTGTGCTTGATTGTGGCGAGCGGGCTTGCCCCGCGTTGGGGTGCGCAGCGCCCCCAATCCAGCAAAGCGCGGTGTACCTGTTACGGCTCAGCGCCTGGTTTTGGGGCTGCTGCGCAGCCCAACGCAGGACAAGCCTGCTCGCCACAGACAGTCCGTCAGCATGCATTTCCAGCCACGGCCTTAACGCTTGACCTGCTTCAAGGTCTCGGCAATCAGGAACGCCAGTTCAAGCGACTGATCGGCATTCATCCGTGGATCGCAGTGGGTGTGATAGCGGTCCGATAAACCGTCTTCGGTAATCGGTCGCGCGCCGCCGATGCATTCGGTGACGTTCTGCCCGGTCATCTCGATATGAATCCCGCCGGCATAGCTGCCTTCGGCCTGGTGCACCTGGAAGAACTCCTTAACTTCGCCCAGGATCTGCGCGAAGTCGCGGGTCTTGTAGCCGCTGCTGGCCTTGATGGTATTGCCATGCATGGGGTCCGAACTCCACAGCACCTGCTTGCCTTCACGCTGCACGGCGCGGATCAGGTGGGGCAGGTGATCGCCGACCTTGCCTGCGCCCATGCGCGCGATCAGGTTGAGACGGCCGGGATCGTTATCCGGGTTGAGAATGTCGATCAGGCGGATCAGGTCGTCGGGGTTCATGCTTGGGCCGACCTTGACGCCAATCGGATTGTTCACCCCGCGCAGGAACTCGACGTGGGCACCATCGAGCTGCCGGGTGCGGTCGCCGATCCACAGCATGTGGGCCGAGCAGTCGTAGTAGTCGTTGGTCAGGCTGTCGCGACGCACAAAGGCTTGCTCGTAGTTGAGCAGCAGCGCCTCGTGGGCGGTGAAGAAACTGGTCTCGCGCAGTTGCGGCGAGCTGTCCATGCCACAGGCGCGCATGAAGGCCAGGGTTTCGTCGATGCGGTCTGCCAGTTGGCTGTATTTTTCAGCCAGGGCAGAGTTGGCGATGAAATCCAGGTTCCACTTGTGCACCTGGTGCAGGTCGGCGAAACCGCCCTGGGCAAACGCGCGCAGCAAGTTGAGCGTGGCGGTGGACTGGTGATAGGACTGCAGCAGGCGGTCCGGGTCGGGCGCGCGGCTTTTTTCGTCGAAGCCGATGCCATTGACGATATCGCCGCGGTAGGCGGGCAGGGTGATACCGTCGATGGTTTCATCGTTGGACGAGCGCGGCTTGGCGAACTGGCCGGCCATGCGCCCGACTTTCACCACCGGGCAGCCGGCGGCGAAGGTCATCACGATCGCCATCTGCAACAGCACCTTGAACGTGTCGCGGATTTTGGCGGCGGAGAACTCGGCAAAGCTTTCGGCGCAGTCGCCGCCTTGCAGCAGGAACGCGCGGCCCTCGGTGACTTCGGCAAACTGACGGCGCAACTCGCGGGCTTCCCCGGCAAACACCAGCGGGGGGTAGCTGGCCAGGTTCTGCTCCACTTGCAGCAAATGTGCGGCGTCAGGGTACCGGGGTTGCTGCTGGATAGGCAGGGCGCGCCAGCTGTCGGGGCTCCAGGGTTGGCTCATCGTGAACTCGATTGGTTGGTTGACGGTCGGGCGCCAATGTTATCAGCAATTAGTGCGTGACCTGTTGCCGCCGGTTGGCCGACAATCGCGCCTTTGCTGTGCAGTAAAAGCCTTTAGGAGTAGTGATGACCGAGGAGCGTGTCGAGCGCCTGCTGGCCGAGGTCCATGATGACTTCGGCATGATCCGTGTGCTGGAAGTGGCCGATTACCGCTTTCTCGAATTTGGCGATGCCATTGAGCAAAGCTGCGTGTTCACCGCCGACCCGAGCTGGCTGGAGTACGACTACACCCGCGCGATGCTGATTGGCGCGTTGTGCCATGAACAGCCGGACAGCGCGCTGTTCCTCGGTCTGGGCGCAGGCACCCTGACCCAGGCGTGTCTCAAGTTCCTGCCGCTGGAAGACGTCGAAGCCATTGAGCTGCGGCCAGATGTGCCGCGTCTGGCTATCGAATACCTGGGGCTGGATGATGATCCGCGCTTGTACATCCGTATCGGCGATGCCTTGCAGTTGCTCGACAGCGCTGAGCCGGCTGACCTGATCTTCGTCGACCTCTATACGGATGTCGGCCCCGGCGTCGGGCACCTGGCTTGGACATTTCTGGAAAACTGCCAGAAAAAACTCAACCCGGGCGGTTGGCTGGTGATCAACCAATGGGCCACCGACGATGGCAAACCCTTGGGCGCGGCGCTGTTGCGCGGGCTGTATCACCGGCATTACTGGGAGTTGCCGGTGAAGGAGGGCAATGTGATTTTGCTGGTGCCTTCGGAGCTGGATCAGGAACTGGACATGGACGCGCTCTCGGCTCGAGCCGAAGCGCTGGCGCCACGATTGGGGTATTCGTTGCAGGCGTTGATCAAGGTCATTCGGCCGGCGACTTAGGTGGCTGTCAGGGCCTCATCGGGGGCAAGCCCCTCCCACCTTTGATCTGTGAACATATTCCAGTGTGGGAGGTGGCTTGCCGCTGATGAGGCCCTCACTGTCGCCATCAAATCCCCTTGAAAACCCCCGGCCGCTTCTCGATCATCGCCCGCACGCCTTCCTTGGCATCCTCACTGTTAAGCAATTGATCCACTACAGCAGGCAGTGCGGCGGCCGCCACGGTTTCGCCTTCCATGCGCGCCAGGCGTGCCGAGGTCAATGTGGCCTGAACACCGAGCGGCGCCTGGCGGGCAATGCGGCTGGCCAGTTCGATGGCGCGCGGCAACAGGTCTTCGCTGGCCATGACCTCCTGCACCAGCCCCCGGCGCAGGGCTTCATGGGCGTCGAACTCGTCGCCGGTGAGTAGCCAGCGCATGGCGTTGCCCCAGCCGGCGAGCTGGTGAAAGCGCAACGTCGCGCCACCGAAGGGAAGGATCCCGCGCTGCACTTCCATTTGCGCAAAGCGGGTATTGCTGGCGCAGAGGTTGATGTCCGCCGCCAGCATCAGCTCGATGCCGATGGTCAGGCAATACCCCTGGGCCGCGATGATCACAGGCTTGGTGACACGTGGCCCGGCAAACACGCCCCAGGGATCGCAGCCTCCCGGCGGCGGTTGCCAGCCGCCGGCCATCACGCCGCTGACATTGGCCAGGTCCAGCCCGGCGGTAAAATGGTCGCCATGGGCGAATACCACAGCCACTCGCGCGTCTTCGTTTCGATCAAATTCGCCATACGCCAGGCTCAGGTCATTGAGCAAATCGAGGTCGAAGGCGTTGCGCTTGGCCACCCGGTCCAGGCCCAACAGCAGGACATGGCCCCGGAGTTCACGGCTGACGCGGCTACTGCTGGCTTGATTCATCGGTGTGCCCTCGGGCGCGAAGTTAAGGTTTCGGACCGAAGGTCC
Source organism: Pseudomonas poae RE*1-1-14 (assembly GCF_000336465.1). Taxonomy (NCBI): domain Bacteria; kingdom Pseudomonadati; phylum Pseudomonadota; class Gammaproteobacteria; order Pseudomonadales; family Pseudomonadaceae; genus Pseudomonas; species Pseudomonas poae. Next base: position 1,079,994 of record NC_020209.1, read on the forward strand.
GATCCAATGGGTGAATCGTTTAAGCGTTATGCCCAGCAGGGCCGGGCGTTTGCAAAACAGACCTTGCTGCGGGTCTGTGCAGAACCTGTGACGCAGCGCGGTATATCAATGCGTTGCATGAAAAAAAGCTCCCTTTTTCAGGTATTTCCGGTATAGTGCGCGCCGGCCTTTAACCGGGCCGCGTTCAGGTAGCGCAATTCCCCGAAGCCAGCTTCGGCTGCACGTCCGCCCAGCGGACTCTTCCTTGACGAATCTTTTTCATTCATTCGTTTTCGCAAATCCCCGCCGACAAAGCAGCCAGGGCGACTCTTGAGTCTCAACACGGCATGCGCAGCTTTGGAGCATGGGTCTTTGCGGATGCACTTAGAGGCAGACCCATGACCCAGGAAACCGGCGGCTTCGCCGCTTTTAATCTTAACCCGAACATTCTTGCTGCCGTCATCGCGACCGGCTACGAAGAACCTTCGGCTATTCAGCAGCAATCGATCCCGATCATCATGGCCGGCCAGGACATGATTGGCCAGGCGCAAACCGGTACCGGTAAAACCGCCGCGTTCGCCCTGCCTATCCTGCACTGCATCGATCCTGCCAAGCGCGAACCGCAAGCCCTGATCCTGGCGCCAACCCGTGAGTTGGCGCTGCAAGTAGCAACCGCTTTCGAAACCTACGCCAAGCAAATGCCAGGCGTTACCGTTGTGGCCGTTTACGGCGGCGCGCCCATGGGCCCACAGCTGAAAGCCATTCGTAACGGCGCACAGATCGTTGTCGCCACCCCAGGCCGTCTGTGCGACCACCTGCGTCGCGACGAGAAAGTCCTGTCCACCGTGAATCATCTGGTGCTGGACGAAGCTGACGAAATGTTGAAGCTGGGCTTCATGGATGACCTGGAAGTCATCTTCAAGGCACTGCCACCAACCCGTCAGACCGTACTGTTCTCGGCTACCCTGCCGCAGTCTATCCGTGCCATTGCCGAACGCCACCTGCGCGATCCGCAACACGTGAAAATCCAGACCAAGACCCAGACCGTTACCGCGATCGAACAGGCTCACCTGTTGGTTCACGCTGACCAGAAGACCTCGGCTGTATTGAGCCTGCTGGAAGTCGAAGACTTCGACGCGCTGATCATGTTCGTGCGCACCAAGCAAGCAACCCTGGACCTGGCCAGTGCCCTGGAAGCCAAAGGCTACAAAGCCGCTGCGCTGAACGGTGACATTGCCCAGAACCAGCGTGAGCGCGTGATCGACTCCCTCAAGGATGGCCGTCTGGACATCGTTGTGGCGACCGACGTTGCCGCCCGTGGCCTCGACGTTCCACGTATCACCCACGTGTTCAACGTTGACATGCCTTACGATCCAGAGTCCTACGTTCACCGTATCGGCCGTACCGGCCGTGCCGGTCGCGAAGGTCGTGCACTGCTGCTGGTGACGCCGCGTGAGCGCCGCATGCTGCAAGTGATCGAGCGTGTAACCGGTCAGAAAGTTGCCGAAGTCCGCCTGCCGGATGCCCAGGCTGTTCTCGATGCGCGCATCAAGAAACTGACCAACAGCCTGGCGCCGCTGGTGGCTGACGCTGAATCGACCCATGGCGATCTGCTCGATCGCTTGACCGCCGATATCGGTTGCACCCCACGCGCCCTCGCTGCTGCCCTGCTGCGCAAGGCTACCAATGGTCAGGCCCTGACCTTGGCAGCCATCGAGAAAGAACGCCCACTGGTGCCGAACAACGCCCCGCGCGGTGATCGTCCAGAGCGTACTGGCGACCGTCCGGACCGTGGTGATCGTGAGCGTCGCGCTCCGGTTCCATTGGCCGAAGGCCGTGCTCGTTGCCGCACCGCGCTGGGCGCGCGTGACGGTATCGCTGCCAAGAACCTGCTGGGCGCTATCCTCAACGAGGGTGGCCTGGCACGTGAAGCCATCGGTCGCATCCAGGTGCGTGACAGCTTCTCCCTGGTGGAACTGCCGGAAGACGGTCTGGAAAAACTGCTGACCAAGTTGAAAGACACACGCGTTGCCGGTAAGCAGCTGAAGCTGCGTCGCTACCGCGAAGATTGATCCGCCCTCGGGCTGATTGATCGCACATAAAAAATCCCCGACTGGTTCGGGGATTTTTTTTGCCTGATCTTTTTCGGATAAGTCCCCAATCGAGCGTGGGCGAGGGCTCGCTCCGATAGCGGTGCAACCGTCACCACCTGAATTGCTGAGTGGGAGCAAGCTCCGTGTCAGCCGAAGCGGTAGATGTCCATTCCAAGCGCGCCCAAGGTGAAGCCCTGATGCTCGATGCTGAAACGGCCACCCGCGCCGCGCGCGAAATACAGCGGCAGCAAATGTTCATCACTGGGATGGCTGCGCTGCGCATTTGGCGCCAGGCGTCGATAGTCGTGCAGGGTTGCCTCATCATCGGCGGCGAGGGTGTTCACCATCCAGTCACGAAACTCCCTGGCCCAGGGCTCGATGCTGTTCGGCCCAGCGCGCCAATCCAGTTCACCCAGGTTATGGGTGATGCTGCCGGAACCGATCAACAGCACACCTTGCTCGCGCAGATCAGCCAGCGCACGTCCGACCCGGGTTTGCAGGGCGGGGCCTATGCGGCTGGGCAGTGAGATTTGCACCACCGGGATATCCGCCGTCGGGTACATCAACGAAAGGGGCACCCAAGTGCCGTGGTCGAATGGGCGGCGCTCGTCGATCTGTGCCTCCAGGCCGTCTGCTCGAAGCAACTGGACAATGGCGTTCGCCAACTGCGGATCGCCTGGCGCGGGGTACTGCACCGCGAACAATTCGCGGGGGAAGCCGCCGAAGTCGTGCCAGGTTTGCGGTGCGGGGCTGCCGCTGACCAGCAGCTCGGCGCTTTCCCAATGCGCCGAGACCACCACGATCGCCTTGGGCTTGGGCAGTGCTGCTGCCAGTCGCTGCAGGGCAGGGCCGCTGGCGCCCGGTTGCATGGCGAGCATGGGCGAACCGTGGGAGATAAACAGGCTGGGCAACATGCGTAGGGTCCTGAGGGTTAAGATGCTGCCATCTTTAGTCAGATCATTGATCTAAATCCAATATAAGTTTTAGCGCCTTTTGATCGAATTTCCCGGGGGATGTATGCAGCCTGAATTTTGGCAAGCGCGTTGGGCGCGCAATCAGATCGGCTTTCACCTGCCTGAGGTCAACCCGTACCTGCAACGCCACTGGCCTACACTGGGCGTGGCCGAGGCTGCAAAAATACTGGTGCCGTTGTGCGGCAAAAGCCTGGATTTGATCTGGCTGGCCGCGCAGGGGTATCGCGTGATGGGCGTGGAGCTGTCGCAGCTGGCGGCAGAGGCGTTCTTCAGTGAGCAGGGCCTCACGCCACAGGTGGTTGAGAAGGGCGTCTTCAAGGTTTATCAGTCGGGGCTGATCGAGGTGTGGTGCGGTGATTTCTTCGCCCTGGATGCGCAGGCGGTGGGCGATTGCAGTGGTCTGTATGACCGTGCGGCGCTGATCGCGTTGCCGCCGTTGATGCGCGCGCGGTATGCCGAGCATCTCACTGCGTTGCTGGGGGTTGGCACAAGAGGACTGCTGGTCGCCCTCGACTACGACCAAGTGCAAAAGGCCGGCCCGCCGTTTGCGGTGAATGACGACGAAGTGCGAATGTTGTTGCGTGAGCGCTGGAGCATGGAAGTGCTGCAAGAGCAGGACATCCTGGGCGAGAGCTGGAAGTTTGTGCAGGACGGCGTCACGCGACTTGAAGAGCGCGCCTATCGGCTGGAGCGGCGCTGAGGTCTGCGCCGTTCATGGCAACGCTATCGCGGGCAAGTCGAATCGTCGCACCGCCGCTCCCACATTGACCGAGTCGTTTACTGTCTTTTTGATATCTCTGTGGGAGCGGGGCTTGCCCGCGATGACGCTTCAAGTACCCACAAAAAAGGAGCGATCAAGTCGCCCCTTTCAATGTCACTAGGCTGTCAGCCGCGACGGCGCAGTGCGTCTATTCGTTCTTCCAGCGGTGGATGGCTCATGAACAAGCGCGCCATGCCTTGTTTGATGCCGCCGTTGATGCCAAAGGCGGTCAGGCTATCGGGCATGTGCACAGGCAGGCCTTGTTCGGAGCGCAGGTGCTGCAAGGCTGCAATCATCGCCGCTGTACCCGCCAGACGCGCACCGGCTTCGTCTGCGCGGAATTCGCGTTTGCGCGAGAACCACATGGTGATCGCGCTGGCCAGGAAGCCCAGCACCAGTTCCGCAAAGATAGTTGCCACGAAGTAGGCAATGCCGCGACCCTCTTCGTTCTTGAAGATCACCTTGTCGACAAAGTTGCCGATGATCCGCGCGAAGAACATCACGAAGGTGTTCACCACGCCCTGCACCAGCGCCAGGGTGACCATGTCGCCATTGGCCACATGGCCGATCTCGTGGGCCAGGACCGCTTTCACTTCATCGTAGGAAAAGCGTTCCAGCATCCCCTGGCTGACCGCAACGAGCGCGTCGTTCTTGTTCCAGCCGGTGGCGAAGGCGTTCGCTTCATAGGCCGGGAAAATCCCGACTTCGGGCATCTTGATGCCGGCCTCGCGGGACAATTGCTCGACGGTCTGCAGCAACCATTGCTCATGCCGGGTACGAGGCTGGGTGATGACCTGGGTGCTGGTGCTCATTTTCGCCATCCATTTGGAGATGAACAGCGAAAACAGCGAGCCGGCAAAACCAAAGACCGCACAGAAAACCAGCAGCTGATTGAGGTTCAGGTCAACCCCGTTGGCCGCCATGAACCCGTTGAAGCCAAACAGGCTCAGGGTGATGCTGGCAATCAGCACGACCGCCAGGTTAGTGGCCAAGAACAGCAGAATGCGCATCATGGTTGTAGAGTTCTCCTCATGCTTAATATGTCGCTTACTGCGGGGTATATAAGGTGCAGCCTGGGGTGATTCAACCGGGCGACTATTTCAAACTGTGTCCTACAGACTTTATGTAAACCCTTGAAGGGATTTTCCCACCTGAGAAACCTGTCCTGACCTCTCTCCCATGGCCTTGCCGCCTCGCAATTACGGGGCCTGACGGCTACAGGCAGGCCAGGCGTCGAGTACGCAGCAGGGCAGGGCAGAGAAGTGTTGCCAGATAATCACGGTACGGCCAAAAGCTGGCAGTACCGTGTCATTTTCATTACTGGCGATAAGACTTGAGGAAATTGCCGATACGACCAATGGCCATTTCCAAGTCATCCACACGCGGCAGGGTCACCACGCGGAAGTGATCCGGCCACGGCCAGTTGAACGCAGTGCCCTGTACCACCAGCAGCTTTTCCGACAGCAGCAGGTCGAGCACGAACTTTTCGTCATTGAGGATCGGGCACACCTTCGGGTCAATGCGCGGGAAGGCATACAGCGCGCCCATGGGTTTGACGCAGCTCACGCCGGGAATGTCGTTGAGCAGCTCCCAGGTGCGGTTGCGCTGCTCCAGCAGGCGTCCCTGGGGCAATACCAGGTCGTTGATGCTCTGGTAGCCGCCGAGGGCGGTCTGGATCGCGTGCTGGCTCGGCACATTGGCACACAGGCGCATGTTGGCCAGCATGTCGATGCCTTCGATGTAGCTTTGAGCATTGTGCTTGGGCCCGGAAATCGCGATCCAGCCGGAGCGGAACCCCGCCACCCGATAAGACTTGGACAGGCCGTTGAACGTCAGGCACAACAGGTCCGGCGCCAGGGAGCCGGTGCAGATGTGCACGGCGTCGTCGTAGAGGATCTTGTCGTAGATCTCGTCGGAGAACACCACCAGGTTGTGCTGGCGCGCCAGTTCGAGCATGCCCAGCAGGACTTCCCTCGAGTACACCGCGCCGGTGGGGTTGTTCGGGTTGATGATCACCAGCGCTTTGGTATTGGGCGTGATCTTGGCCTTGATGTCGGCCAGGTCCGGGAACCAGTCGGCGCCCTCATCGCACAGGTAATGCACCGGATGGCCACCGGCGAGGGTCACGGCGGCGGTCCACAGCGGATAGTCCGGCGCAGGCACCAGCACTTCGTCACCGTTGTTGAGCAGGGCCTGCATGGACATCACGATCAGCTCGGACACCCCGTTGCCCAGGTAAATGTCCTCGATACCGACACCGTCGACCTGCTTCTGCTGGTAGTACTGCATCACCGCCTTGCGCGCGCTGAACAGGCCTTTGGAGTCACTGTAGCCCTGGGCGGTGGGCAGGTTGCGGATCACATCCTGGAGGATTTCCTCCGGCGCTTCGAAACCAAAGGGCGCCGGGTTGCCGATGTTCAGCTTGAGGATGCGATGGCCTTCCTCTTCCAGGCGCTTGGCGTGCTTGAGCACCGGGCCGCGAATGTCGTAGCAGACGTTGGCGAGCTTGTTCGATTTGCTGACCTGCATGGCGATGTGATCCTGAAAATGAACGATCCAGACGGTGAAGACACTACCGTACTGTGAATCCTGCGCGGTCCGCACCTGTAAATACGTTTGAATGGCGGTGGCGCGGGTGCCAGACTGGCGTTTTGAAGAGGCGCAATCATACGTGCCGCCTGATCCGTGGAAAAGACACAGATCAGGGTTTTTCAGTGACCGAGGTGTACCCATGGATAAGTTGCAGAAAACCGTTGATGAATGGAAAGCGATGCTTGATCCGGAGCAGTACAACGTATGCCGTCTCAAAGGCACGGAGCGCCCGTTCAGCGGCAAGTACAACGACACCAGAACCGACGGCGTCTATCACTGCATCTGCTGCAATGAACCGCTGTTCGACTCCACCACCAAATTCGATTCCGGTTGCGGCTGGCCCAGCTTTTACGCGCCGATTGCCGACAGCGCGATGATCGAGATTCGCGACGTCAGCCACGGCATGATCCGCACCGAAGTGACCTGTGCCAAATGCGATGCGCACCTGGGTCATGTGTTCCCTGATGGCCCGCCGCCGACCGGCCTGCGTTACTGCATCAACTCGGTTTGCCTGGACCTCGTCCCGCGCTGAGATCCAATGGGGGCGAGCCCCTCCCACGCCCTGATTGCGCGCCATCAGCGCCATCTATGCAAATTGCACAGGATTGAAGGGCCGACTATCTTCAAGCCCTTTCACTGATCGAGACGCTGCCATGGCCGACACGCTGCTGAGCATCCCCTGCACCACCATCAAGGGTGAGCAGAAGACCCTGGCCGATTTCGCCGGCAAGGCCATTCTGGTGGTCAACACCGCCAGCAAATGCGGCTTCACCCCGCAGTACAAGGGCCTGGAGCAACTCTGGCAGGAGTACAAGGACCAGGGCCTGGTGGTGCTGGGGTTCCCGTGCAATCAGTTCGGTAAACAGGAACCGGGCGATGAGGGCGCGATTTCAGAGTTCTGCGAGCTGAACTTCGGCGTCAGCTTCCCGTTGTTCAAGAAAGTCGATGTCAACGGCAGCGATGCTCACCCCTTGTTTGTGCAGTTGAAAAAACAGGCGCCCGGCCTGTTGGGTTCCAAGGGCATCAAGTGGAACTTCACCAAGTTCCTGATCGGCCGCGACGGCCGGCAGGTCAAGCGGTTTGGCCCGACCACCAAGCCGCAGGACCTGACCCGGGAGATCGAAGCTCTGCTCAAATGAGCGATGCGACTACCGTGTTGTTTTGCGCAGCTCAACGCGCTGGCGCTTCAGGTACCCACAGGTCCAGCAGGGCATTGAGTTCCTCGCGGCGGAACGGTTTGGCCAGGTAATCGTCCATCCCCGCCGCTCGGCAGCGCTCGCGCTCTTCGGACAGCGCATTGGCCGTCAAGGCGACAATCGGCAGATCCGGCCAGCGGCCACTGCGGCGGATCTGGCGGCTGGCTTCGTAGCCGTCCATCACCGGCATGTTGCAGTCCATCAACACCATGTCAAAACGCTGTTCCTCGAGAAACCTGAGCGCTTCGCCGCCATGGGCCGCCACGATCACCTCACAACCCAGCTTGGCGAGCATGCCTTTGGCCACCAATTGGTTGACCGGGTTGTCCTCCACCAGCAGGATGCGCGCCCTGTGTGCCGTCGGCGCGGTTTCCCGCTGCACGGTATCGAGCGCCAATTGCGTGTCGCTGCGCAGGTTGCGCTGCAGGATCTGGTACAACGCATTGCGGCTCAACGGACGCGCCTGTTGCTGCAAGGGCGCGAACGTGGCGACCTCTTCGCTGGGCATGAAATTACCGTAGGCGGTGACCACAAGTATCGGCGCGCAAATGCCCGGGCGGATGCGGAACAGGCATTCCGGGCAGTCGGTGATCAGCAGGTCGGGCGCTTGCCCGGTCATGTCGTCATCCATCGTCACACAGCGCGTGCTCAGTCCCCAGTGCGGCAACAGGGACGTGAGCAGCTCCGTCAGCCCGCTGCCTGCGTGGGTGATCACCAGCACTTCACCTTTGAGTGGTGCTTGTCGGCTGGCGGGCAGGTGGGTGGGCAGCGGCAGTTCGGCGCAGAACTGGCTGCCAAAGCCCACTTCGGAACTGATGCTCAACCGTCCGTGCATGGCTTCGCACAGGTTATGGGTGAGCGCCAGGCCCAGCCCGGTGCCGCCAAACTGGCGAGTGATGCCGGCGCCTGCCTGGGTGAACGGCTGGAAGATTTTCACCTGCGCGTCCTGGGCGATGCCGATGCCAGTGTCGCAGACCTCGATTTTTACCTGACCGTCCTGGGCGCTGAGCCGTACGTCCACACGGCCGAAACGCGTGAACTTCAACGCGTTGGAGAGCAGGTTGCTGACGATCTGCCGTACCCGCGTCGGGTCACCGAGCACCTGTGCCGGAAAATGCGGGTCGATCAGGCAGGTCAGCTCGACGCTCGGCGCCGCGTTTTGCGACAGCAGGTTGGCGGTGTCCTCCACCATGGAGCCCAGGTCGAACGGGATGCGCTCCAGCTCCAACTGGCCCGCGTCGAACTTGGAGAGGTCGAGAATATCGTTGAGCAAGTCCACCAGCACCTTGCCGGAGTCGTGGGCGATCGACAGTTGCTGACGCTGTTCGGCGTTCAGCGGGCTGTCCAGGGACAGCGCGATCATGCCGAGCAAGCCATTGAGTGGTGTACGGATCTCGTGGCTCATGTTGGCCAGGAACGCCGCCCGCGCCTGGGCCATGCCCAGGGCGTTCATCTTCGCTGCCTCCAGCTCATCGTTCGATTGGCTCAGGCGCTGGTTGCTGGCCTTGAGCTCCAGAGTGCGCGCCGAAACGATATCTTCCAGCTGCCCCAGGTACTCGGTGAGTCGGTCTTCGGCGTGGCGGCGCTGCTGGATTTCGGTCTGCATATTGTCGAATTGCTGGTTGGCCATGTTGACCAGTACACCGATCTCATCCTGTTCATGCCCTGGCGGGCAGTCCAGGCGCGCCTGCTTGCGGGTGCTCAACTCGCGGATGATGCGCACCAGCGGCTGCGTCAGCATCACGTAGAACAGGCCCAGCAGAATTCCGCTCAGCAGCAGGCTGCGCACGAACCCGTTGAGCAGCGTGATCTCGGCGCGGCGCAGGAAGCGGCTGCCGAAGGCATAAGTGTCAACGTCCAGGTACAGCACGCCGAGTGACTCGTCGGGCATGTGGCTGAGGAACAGACGGTCTTCGAATTGGCGATTGGCGCCAAACAGGAAATCACTGATGGGCCTATAGGTGCCTTCGCTGCGCGGACGATTGACGTCGGCCAGTATGACGCCGTTGTTATCGACCACTTGCGCGCGAATAATGGCGGGGGAATGCAGCAGGCCGAGGGTCAGTTCCTTGGCCAGTTCAGCGTCGATGTTGTAGGCGATGCGTGACGCAGGGTTATGGCTGATTTCGATCAGCGAGCGAATTTCACGGTTGATGGAGGCGTCTTCGCTGGCATAATCAATGCCAATTTGCCCAAGGCTGAGCAAGGTTCCCAGGATGAAACCTACCAGCACAGTCAATCTGGCTTGTTTATAAGACAAGCGGTGGGCGAACCTGATATCCATCGAGTGTTGAACCACTTCACGTTTCCTTTCGCCCGGCAAGCATAGCTGAACATCCAGAGGCCAAGGCTCGCCCGGCACGAATCGGTTATTTTTACAGGTGCAGCCTGCTGCGGCCAGCAGCACAGCTGCCAATACGCCATCTTTTTCAGGAACTTGCCAGAGGAACAGACGTGGACTCTCGATTGAACGCTTTTCTTGAGCGTGCCGACGCGGTACTCGCGCGGCTGGAACCCTTGTTACCCGCGCCACGCCAAGCCATCGACTGGCACCAGTGCCTGGCCGCTCGCTGGCAGCGCGAAGGCCGCAGTGGCTTCCTGCTGCCGCTGGAAGTCAGCCTCGACATGCGCCTGTCCGACCTGATCGGCGTAGACAAACAGCGCGAGCAACTGGCACGCAACACCCAGCAGTTCCTTGACGGCCTGCCCGCCAACCATGCGTTGCTGTGGGGCTCGCGTGGCACCGGCAAATCGTCCATGGTGCGCGCCTTGCTGGCTCAGCATGCCAAGGCCGGCTTGCGCCTGATCGAGATCGAGCGTGACCACCTGGCTGATCTGCCACGTGTGGTCGAGCAGCTGCTCAAGCTGCCGCAGCGTTTCATCCTGTTCTGCGATGACCTTTCGTTCGAGGCCGGTGAGGGCGACTACCGCATCCTCAAGAGTGTGCTGGACGGCTCCCTGGAGCAGGCGCCGGATAATGTGCTGTTGTATGCCACCTCCAACCGCCGTCACCTGGTTCCGGAACACCAGAGCGACAATGACAACTGGAAGCACGTGGACGGCGAACTGCACCCCAGCGAAGCGGTGGAAGACAAGATTGCCCTGTCCGACCGATTTGGCTTGTGGCTGTCGTTCTATCCGTTTAGCCAGGAACATTTCCTCGATGTGGTCGAACACTGGATCGGCGAGTTGGCAAGCAAGGCCGGGCTGCAGTGGCAGCGCGATGAAGCCCTCGACATCCTCGCCGTGCGCTGGGCCACCGGGCGCGGCAACCGTAACGGCCGCTGTGCGTATCAATTCGCCCGCTATTGGGTGGGTCTCAAATTGCTGGAGCGTCAACCATGATCGATTTACAACACGCGGGCACCGGCCTGGACGGCTACGCCATGTTATGCGCGCAGTTGGAGTCGCTGCTGGCGGATGAACGTGATTTCATCGCCAACAGTGCACAGTTTTCCGCGTTTCTGTTCAACCAGTTGGACGACCTTAACTGGGCCGGTTTCTACCTCAATCGTGACGATGAGCTGGTGCTTGGCCCGTTCCAGGGCCAGATTGCCTGTGTGCGCATTCCGTTTGGTCGCGGTGTATGCGGCGCGGCGGCGGCCTCGCGGCAAACCCAGCGGGTTGAAGATGTTCACGCATTTGCCGGGCATATCGCCTGTGACAGCGCTTCGAACAGCGAGCTGGTGGTGCCGCTGATCAAGAATGACCAACTGATTGGCGTACTCGATCTCGACAGCCCGTCGCTGGCCCGTTTTACCGAGCAGGACCAGGCGGGTATCGAACAACTGGCGGCCATTTTTCTGCGTTTGACGGATTGCTGATCAGTCTTGCGCCTTCAGGCTGTTGAGTTGTATGTGCAGCGTTCTTTCCAGCTCGAGCATGCCTTTTTCCAGGACCTTGATCGCGGCTTCGATTGCAGGCCAATCATCTTCCCGGGCACAGGCCTGTTCCACGGCCTCGCACTGAGCGGCCAGGGCGCCGGCCTGGACGATGCGTGCGGCGCCCTTGATTTTATGCGCCTGCTCGATGAACTCTTGAAGCTGCGCGCGCCGCGTCGTGAGGGCCATCAACTCCTGACGGTCATCACGGCTGCTGCTCAATAACTCTTCCAGCAGGCGACGACTTAATTGGGCGTCTCCTCCCGTCAAGTGGTCGAGGCTGGCAAGGTCCAGGGGTGTGCCACGCGATTGGCGCTCCACCTGCGCCAGTTGTCGCTCCAGCACCGTTAGGCTGATCGGCTTGAACAGGCAGTCGTCCATGCCAGCCTCCTTGCAGCGCAGTTTCTCCTCCGGCTGGGCGTTGGCGGTAAAACCCAGCACCACGCAGGGCGGCAGTTGCTCGCGCTGTTCATACTCGCGGATCGAGCGGCTCAACTCGTAGCCGTTCATGATGGGCATGTTGCAGTCCGCGATGACCAGGTCGAAATGTTCCTGGCGCCACGCCTGGAATCCGGCCGCACCGTGTGGAGCGGCGGTGAACTGATGACCCAGGTAACCCAGTTGCTGGCACATCAGCAGGCGGTTGGCGGGGTGGTCATCCACCACCAGCACGTTGAGTACCGGCGCAGGGGCGGGGTCGGCCGGTTTTGGCTCGTCCATCCGCTCGACCGGCTGCAGGCTGGGCATTTTCAAATGGACATGCACTTGGGTGCCGACCATCGGCACACTGCTCAGACTCAGTTGACCGCCCATCATGGCGCACAGGCTGCGACATATCACCAGCCCCAGTCCTGCGCCGCTCCTGGCCAGGTGTCCGGAATTGTCGGCCTGGGCGAAGGGTTCGAACAGGCGCATCTGGTCGTCCCGGCTGATGCCGATGCCGGTATCCTCGACTACCAGTTTCATCTCGACCTGCTGCGGCTGGTCGGTGGGTTGCACGTCCACCTTGATCTTTACCTGCCCGTGTTCGGTGAACTTGATGGCGTTGCTGACCAGGTTCGACAGTACCTGTTTGAAGCGCAGCGGGTCGATCAGCACTTCGGTGGCGTCCAGCTCCGGCTTGAACTCAAGCAGCAGGCTGAGGGTTTTCTGCCGCGCAAGGCCGTCGAATACGCGCACCACCGATTCAATCACTTCCCGCAGGTTCACCCGCTCCGGTGCCAGGCTCAAACGGCCGGACTCGATGCGCGCAATGTCGAGGATATCGCCAATCAACTCCAGCAAGTCCTTGGCCGAGTTGTAGGCCACCTCGATGGCCGGGCGATCGAGGTGGCCCTGGTCGGCGCGCTTGAGTGTCAGCTCGAGCATGCCGATCACTGCGTTCATCGGCGTGCGGATTTCATGACTCATGGTCGCGAGGAAGGTGCTTTTTGCCCGATTGGCTTCGTCGGCGCGCTCCTTGGCGGCGCGCAGCTCGTCGAACAGTTGGCGGCGATCACTGATATCGATCCAGCCACCGATGATGCCCTGGACCTCCCCGACCGAGTCGCGATAGGGAAGAATCCAATGGTAGATGGTCATTTTTTTACCCTGGATATGCAGGGTGCGATCCAGAATCAGCGGGTTGCCCTGTGCTACGACGCGCTGGTAATCAGCGTGGTATTGCGCGGCCTCGGCCTCGATGGCCATGTTCATCTGGATCACGCTTTTGCCGATCACGTCTTCTCGCTTGACGCCGAACACTTGCAGGTAACTGTCGTTACAGGTTTGCAGCAAGCCCTTGCGGTCTCGCACATAGATCGGATGTGGGGTTTCGTTGACCAGTGCACGCATGAACTCGAACTGGTCGTTAAGCGCTCGCTCAGCCAGTTTTCGCTGGGTGATCTGGCGGCGCATGTAGGCGTTCCAGGTCAGGGAAATCAGCAGTAGCAGCCCGGCGCCGATGATGATCTGCGTGATCAGGCGGTGGTAGTTGCGCCAGTAGCTGTCGGAGGCCGCGGAGTATCCCCGCCAGCGACTGTTGATGACGCCCAGCTCGTCCGGGGCAATGCTGAGCAACGCCTTGTCGAGGATCGAACTCAGCTCGGTGGCCTTGCGCGATGTGGCCAGGGCAAAAGTGGCTGAAAGGGTGCCGATGCTGGTGCTGATCTGCAACTTGTCCTGAAACGCCTGGGAAGAAAGCAGGTAATTGGCAATCACCAGAGAATTCACTGCGCCATCCACCTGTCCCTGGACCAGCATTTCAGAGGCCTTGAAGGTATTGCCGGCCTCCACCAGTTGAATCTGCGGGAAGTCCTGGGCGAGCATGTTTATCAGTGGATTGCCTTGGGTGATCGCCAGGCGCTTGCCCGCCATCTGCTCCAGGTTCAAGGGGGCTTGCGGCTCCTTTCGCGTCAACAGTACGTAGGAGTTTTCCAGATAGGGGCGGCTGAAGTTGAGTTGGTCCTCGCGTTCATCGCTGGGAATAATGGCCCCGATGATATCGGCTTTCCCCGCGCTGACCTCCTCGATCATCGAGCTGACTTCGCGTGATCGCCGAATCTCGAAGCGCAGGCCGGTGCGCAGCCGAATCAGTTCCAGCAAGTCGGCCGTGATGCCGCGGAAGTTGCCGTCAGCGTCGAAAAACGTCAGCGGTGCGAAGGTTTCATTGACCAGCACGCTGACTACCGGATGGTCCTGCAGCCAACGTTCTTCGCGCGGGGTGAGGTGCAGTTTCTTGTCGGTGAGCAGGATGTCGCTGCCGGCGCTCCAGCGTTTGGCAATACTGTCCCGTTCGTTGATGGGCACTGCGGCCAGTACCGAATCGACAAGGGACAGCAGAACGCGCTGGTCCTGGCGTAACGCAAAGCTGAAACCGTAGGCTTCATGTTTGCCGAAATTGGCCATGCGCACGTTTTTCAGGTAGCCCTTGTTGATCATGTAGTGGGTGGAGATGGTATCGCCCAGGAACACGTCGGCCTGGTCGAACGCCACCGCGTTCAACGCGTTCTGATAAGAGGGATAGGTACTGATGTGCGCTTGCGGGTACAGCTTTTCCACTTCTTCCAGCGGCAGGTAGTGATACACCAGGCTCAAGCGCAGCCCGGCCAGGTTATCGTTCAGGCTGCGGGTTTCTTCCTCGCGGGTCACCAGCACGGGTTGGTCCACCGCGTACGGCTGCGACAGGATAAGGTTCGGGTTGGCAGCCTCAAAACCGTTGGAGGAGCCCAGCAGGTCTATGTCGCCCGATTCGAGGGCGCGGATTGCGGCCTCGCGTGTGGGATAGCGCAACACGGAGATAGGCAGGTTCAGGGCATTGGCCAGCAACCCTGCGTAATCGGCGGTCCACCCCTCGTAGTCGTAACCGCTGGAGGTGAGGTCGAAGGGCGGGTAATCGGGCGCAGCAGTCCCCAGCACCAGTTCGCGTTTGTTCTGCAACCACTGACGCTGAGTCTTGTCCAGTCGAGACTCCAGTTGAACGGCACCCGCACGGCTCAGTAAGGTGAAGTGTTCCGGGCCGGTTTGATGATCGGCGGGCGCGGTCGTGCTGAAGCATACGCCGGCAATTAATATAACCAAATAATCCTTTATACGGCTGGGCATCCGCTTTCTCACACTAGCGCGTTTCGTTTTGCCATCTCGATAAGTTCTACCAAGGACTTCGCTTTCAATTTTTGCATGAGTCGTTTTTTGTAAGTGCTTACGGTTTTATTACTTAAAAACATACCTTTAGCTATTTCCTTGTTAGTGCGACCCTGTGCAAAAAGTTGCAAGACCATCAGTTCCCGGTCATTTACCATTTTAAATAATTCAAGTTCCTCGATGTCGTTGCCGTCCACGTTGCCGGCGTTCAATGCCTGGCTGGGAAAGTAGTTGTAACCGGACAGCACGGCACGGATGGCGCTCAGCAGTTCACTCAGGTCACCCTCTTTGCACACATAGCCGTCGGCACCTGAGCGCATGCAGCGTGTGGCGAACAGGGTCGGGCACTGGGCCGTGAGGATCAGGGTCTTCATCGACGTGTTCATGGCGTTGAAACGGCAGAGCACTTCCAGGCCATCCAGTTTCGGGATACTGATATCCAGAATGATCAGGTCGGGCATGCATTCGCGCACCATCTGTATGGCGTCGCAGCCATTATCCGTTTCACCGACGACTTTATAACCTTCATGCTCCAGCAACATTCGAATCGCCAGCCTGATAACGGGATGATCATCAATGATAAAAACGGTGTTCATAATCTCATTCCATGCGAGTGCAAATAAAGCGGGCACATTAGCTCAGAAGATGAGGGGGGAGCATGAGCCTTGGGGGCGACAGGTATAAAACAGGAAAATTCCTACATAAAAAGAGGTGGCAACCTACGCAGCGGTAAGGCGTTGTAGTGTCTGGTGTAAGCAAATTATGATTAGAGAACATCACTGGCAGTGCGAGATGAGGTCGTTAGTTTTTCAACTCATGGGTTCGCGCAGCTTGATGTTTAAAGTCCTACATTCAGCGTTGAAGTAGCGGCGCCATCAGAATGGAAAGTTCGTCTTTATTTAATGGCTTGGGCAAGTAACCCAGGATGGGCAGGCCGCGTTGCAAAGCCTGTACGGTAAGGCTCGATAGCTCCACTGCCGGTAGCCCGCTCAGAAGAATGGCTGAGGTAATGAAATGCTGGCGGCTGGCAATTTCCACCAGCTCCAGCCCCGGCAGGTCAGGCAGGCATTGGTCGCAGAGCATGAGATCGAAAGGGGCGTTGGCCGCGCACATCGAATGGATGGCTTGTTCAGCGTTTTCTGCGAGGGTCAGGTGCTCGAAGCCGAAGCTTTTGAGCAGACATTGGGTGGCCAGGAGTTGAAAGGGATGATCCTCCACCAACAGGATGCGAACGGTGCGAGCGGGCATGGAAGGCACACGGGGAAGTCAATCGTCGATAGGGGGCTTGGGAATGACTCGCTGAGTCGGCCAGAAGCTTGCGCAATTATTCTTTGGATAACTGCGCGAATTCGATCAGGCCGCTCTGTTAGCTCTGTAGGCAATTTCTGCTCACACAACAGGCGGCTTGATCCCAGGGTCACTTCGGACTCGAACGCCCAGTCATCTCCCGTGCCATTTGCGTGGCGTAGCTGTCGGTCATGCCGGCGATAAAGTCGATCATTCGCAGGAAAGAAGCGTGCAGCGACCAGGCCGGGTCCGGCGCGCTGTTGCCCAGCAGGTCAAGGATGCGCCGGTTCTTGAACGACGGCGTGCGTCCGCCATGCTGCTCCAGTGCGGCACCGCAAAAAGCGTTCAGCAGGATTTCCAGCGTGGTGTAGGCGCCGATTTCATGCAGGGTCTTGCGCTTGTCCTGGAATATTTTCTTGCGCGCCATGTCCTTGGCATCCAGTACGCAGCGCTTGGCCGGGCCGTGCATGTGCTCCACCAGATCGCCCGGCAGGGTACCGGCCAACAAGGCGTCCTGCTGCTCAACGAAGGCGCGCGCCGCAGCGTTGGTGAGATGTTCGATGGCCTTGCCACGCAGGATTGCCAGCTTGCGCCGCCGCGAATCCTCGGCACCCAGCTGCCGGTAGGTCTGCGGCAGGTCGTCGCCCACCAGGTCGAGCAGCAATGACTCGACCTCGGCGTATTCCAGCAGCTCCATTTCCAGGCCGTCTTCGAGGTCGATCAAGGCGTAGCAGATGTCGTCGGCGGCCTCCATCAGGTAAACCAGCGGGTGGCGAGCCCAGCGTTGTTCCTCAAGTTGCGGCAGACCGAGCTTGTGGGCGATCTGTTCCAGAATCGGCAACTCGCTCTGGTAACAACCGAACTTGTGCTTTTTATAGCCCAGGGCGTCGGCGTGACGTGCGGTCCAGGGGTATTTCAGGTAGGTGCCCAAGGTGGCGTAGGTCAGGCGAGTGCCACCGTCGAACTGGTGATATTCCAACTGGGTGAGTACGCGAAAGCCCTGGGCATTGCCTTCGAAATTGAGGAAATCGTTGCGCTCGGCGCCGCTCATATCGTCCAGCCAGCCGCGGCCTGCGGCCTGCTGGAACCAGTGGCGGATGGCATCTTCGCCGGAATGGCCAAATGGCGGGTTGCCGATGTCGTGAGCCAGGCAGGCCGATTGCACCACCATGCCCAGGTCGCTCGGGTCGCACCAGTCGGGCAGGGCGCTGCGCAGGGTTTCGCCCACGCGCATGCCCAGGGAGCGGCCCACGCAACTGACTTCCAGGGAGTGGGTCAGGCGCGTGTGGATGTGGTCGTTACTCGACACGGGGTGCACCTGGGTTTTGCGGCCCAGGCGGCGAAATGCGCCGGAGAAAATGATGCGGTCGTGGTCTTTGTGAAACGGGCTGCGGCCTAGTTCTTCCGGGCTGTGCAGGGGTTTTCCAAGACGTTCGCGGGTCAGCAGGGTGGGCCAATCCAAGGCGGTTACTCTCCGTGCGGTGAATGACCCGCCCAGCTTCCCGTTTCCGCCCTGGCGGGGCAAGCAAAAATCTACAGGCCGGCCGCATCGATGTCGATTAACAGCAAGCGCTGACCGTTGTCGAAGAATTGTCCGGCCGTGAGGCAGTATTGGTTGGTGGTGGCGTCGCGGTAGGTCGACGAAAGGATCAGGCGCCGCTCTTCCCAGCCTTCGGCAAGCAAGTGGTAGAAGTACGGACGCCATGACCAGTTGTGGCCCAGGTAGCGGCTGTCGCCCTGCCAGGCAGACTCGCGCCATTCGATATTGGGTGTCAGCTGGGTGCCATGGCGGTCGCACTGGTAGAACCGCAACAGCCAGGGGAACGCCGCCATGGGCGGTAATTGGTCCAGCGGCGCCTGGCCCTGGGCCCAGCTCTGCAGGATGCTCATCAGTTGCGTCAATTGCTCGCGCAGGTGCATGACGCGCCCGCGTTCTGCCAGCTTCTGCCGCACGTACGCGTTGCGCAGGTGGGCAAAGCGCGGCACGAAGGTGTCGGTGGCGAACCAGTCCAGCTGCGCCTGGGCGAACAGGTAGCCTTGCACATAGCGCGAGCCGCATTCCAGAGCGAAGCTCAACTGGGCTTCGGTTTCCACGCCTTCGGCGATGATCCAGCAGCCGGTTTTTTCCGCCATCTGCGCCAGTGCCCGCACCACATCGCTGCTTGGCCCGCCTTCGGCCGCCGCCTGGAACAGCCGCATGTCCAGCTTGAGGATGTCCGGTTGCAACGCCAGCACCCGGTCGAGCTGGGAATAGCCGGCGCCAAAGTCATCAATGG
This sequence comes from Pseudomonas poae RE*1-1-14, assembly GCF_000336465.1. Lineage (NCBI taxonomy): Bacteria > Pseudomonadati > Pseudomonadota > Gammaproteobacteria > Pseudomonadales > Pseudomonadaceae > Pseudomonas > Pseudomonas poae. The sequence continues at coordinate 1,098,653 of NC_020209.1, forward strand.
CGATACGCGCACCGGCCTCGCGGTAACGCACCACTACATCGGCCAGGCGCTGGATATCGCCGCCCAGCTCGGTGATCTCGAACACGATGCGTCGTGGGTCGACAGCGTGGCTCTGCAGCTGTTTCAGACTCGGCAGCGCCTGGCCTGGGCGCAGGCGATTGATCCAGCGTGGCGAGATATTCAGGCTCAGGAACCAGTCCTGCGGCGCTTCATGCAGGCGGCTCAGGGCGTTGTCGCGGATCCGCCGGTCCAGGCGACGCAAGGCCGCCCCCGGCGTGCGTGGGTCGGCAAACAGCGGGCCCACCGATTGCAGGCTCCCGTCAGCCTGGCGCAGGCGGCCCAGGGCTTCGACGCCGGCAATGCGTCCGGTGGCGGTATCGATAAACGGTTGGAAACAGGCGAGCGGTTGCCCGTCGATCACGGGGCCTCCTTAGCACGTGGGCAAAAAAAGGCCCGGCTCTCGATATCGAGGCCGGGCCGTTTCTATCTCTGACGATGCTTGCAAGAATGCAGCCAGCAGCGCTCAGCGTTTGCGTGAAGCACCCGCCATCGCCAGTTTTATCAGCGGGATCAGGCCGGCGCCCAGTCGCACCAGGCGCGTCACGCTGCTGATGCTGCCGCTTTTAGCGCCCTTGCCGGTGAAGAACCCCATGAGGGTGACGGCTGCCATACCCCACAGTGGCGCATGTTTCACGCCCAGGCTGTCCTGCCAGTTGTGGCGCATGTCGCGCATCTTGTGCAGGGGCGCCATCAATTGCTGGGATTCGTGGCGAATCTCCTGCCGGTGCATTTCCATGCGCAGGCGAATCAATGCCTTGCGCATGTCGCGGCGGGAGTCGGTGTTTACAACTTCATTGCGGCTCATGGCAACAGGCGCTCCCGATCATTGGCCAGCTCTTCGAGGGTGGCGTGGAACGGCGTGGATTCATCGAATACCGCCGCTTTCAAACGCACCCCGCAGAAGACTGCAGCCAGGCTGTAGAACACACACAGGCAGATGATGCCGGTCAGGCGATAACCCGTGTCCCACACCAGGATCATCACCAGCGTCGACAACCCCACCAGTAACAGCAGCGCAAACACCAGCGCCAGACCGGCGAACAGCAGCAGGCTGACGGTACGGGCTTTCTGTTCCTGCAATTCGATGCCGAACAACTCGACGTGACTGTGCAGTAAGCCCAGTACGGCTGCGCCCAGACGTCGTGAAGTCGAACCTTGGCCCGTGGACGAGCCGCTTTCGCCGATAGCCATGATTTAGCGCCTTGTAGCCAGCAGACCGATCAAAAAGCCAACGCCGGCAGCAATGCCGACAGACTGCCAAGGGTTGGCCTGCACGTAATCCTCAGTCGCGGTAACGGCCGCCTGCCCGCGCTCGCGAAGGGAGTCCTCGGTGGCTTGCAGGGTTTCGCGTGCCTTGAGCAGGCTCTCGTGAATCTTGCTGCGCAGCTCATCAGCCTGGTCGCCGGCGAGGATTGCGGTGTCGTCCAGCAACTTTTCGGTATCGCTCACCAGGGTTTGAAAATCCGCCATGAGGATCTCTTGGGCGGTCTGTGCTGTTTTTCTGGCCATGGTTATCTCCGTGATTGGCTGATCGGTACGTGTGGTTTCGAGTCGCGGGCGTTGCCGAAGGTTCAGTGTAATTGTCTGCTGAAGCTTTTGCCGTACCTTGGTGCGCAGGCTTCGCGGTTGCGCTGAATGTGGGCGGGCTGGCTGTGAACTTTGCAAGGCTGTGCTGAATGACTGAAACGCTTAAAATGATCGCCTGTTTTTCGATCAGGTCCCCTGCACCATGCTGCCTGAATGCCAGCTGTTCGGCACCCTGGGTTGCCACCTGTGTGAGATAGCCGAGGCCCAAATCATACCGTTGGTCGAACATGGGTTGTGGGTGGAACGAGTGGATATCACCGCTCCCCAGGACCTTACCGACCTTTACGGCCTAAGGATTCCGGTACTTCGCCGGGTGGACACGGGCGCCGAACTGGATTGGCCGTTCGACACCGCCCAAGTGGTTGCCTTCCTTGGCTGACATGCAGCCCATGGCGGATTTCCGAATATTACTTTACTGTATGTTTGTACAGCGATTGAATTGAGGGAACGCCCGTGGTGAATGTTGAACAATTGAAAAGCAGCGTCAATCGCATGTCCGCCGACATCGTGCGCGATGCGGTGAACGAGCTGCGCCTGGATGGCTTGGTCACGGAAGGCAAGACGCCGTTTAACAAAGTGCATTTCAACACCTGCTTTGCGGAAATCGAGGCACTGTTTCAGCGCGCCGGTTATCACAAGCAGCTGGATGTGGTGGGTTACCAAGGCTTGTTATATGCGCTCTACGATCCTGGCCGCTGGGAAGCGGTGGACGTGTTGCGCTGGCTCAAGGAATTCACCGAGGCGGCCAGTGCTTCACCGGTTCTGCGTGCGCAGTTGGCCAAGGCCTGAGATCTGCCCTAGGCTCAATCCCGCTCCATGCGGGATAATGCCAGCTGTTTCAGTCAAGGCCTCTTACGCATGTCCACTTCAGGTTTTTCTGCTTCCCGGCACCAAGCCAGTACCTTGTATTTGCCCCCCGGCCGTTGGCCGACGGTGCTCGAATGCCTGTGCGCGCATTTCCCGGCGATCAGCCGTGAGCAATGGCTTGACCGCATTGCCCGTGGCCGGGTGCTGGACAGCAATGGCAAGCCGATCGACACGCAACTGCCATACAGGGAAGGGCTGTGCATCCATTACTTTCGTGAAGTACCCAACGAGAAAGTGATTCCGGTGCAGGAAACCATCCTCTACGCCGACGAGCATCTGGTGGTCGCCGACAAACCGCATTTTTTGCCGGTGACGCCCGCCGGTGAGTACGTCGAACAGACCCTGTTACGCCGTCTGATTCACCGCCTGGACAACCCGTCGCTGGTGCCCTTGCATCGGATTGACCGACACACCGCCGGGCTGGTGCTGTTTTCTGCCAACCCTCAGAGTCGCTCGGCCTATCAGCAACTGTTTCCCACGCGGCGCATCGACAAATTCTACGAAGCCATCGCCCCTGCCTTACCGAATCTCGTCTTTCCTCTGGTGCACAAAAGTCGTCTCGTGGAGGGCGAACCGTTCTTTCGCATGCAGGAAGGGCCTGGCGTCAGCAATACCGAAACGTCGGTGCAAGTGCGCGAAAAGAATGCCGGGTTATGGCGTTACGGCCTGTTTCCCGTCACCGGCAAGAAGCACCAGCTGCGCGTACACATGACCGCGCTCGGCGCGAGTATCTGCAATGATCCGTTCTATCCAGACGTGGTCAAGGATGCCGAGGACGACTACGCCAACCCTCTCAAGCTGCTGGCCCAGGGCGTACGGTTTATCGACCCGGTCAGCGGGCAACTTCGCAGCTTTCGCAGCGATATCACCCTCGACTGGTAACCCGCGCATACGAAAAGGCCCGCGCGAGGCGGGCCTTGTGTGCAAGCCGTGGCTTACAGCTCTTTAACGGTGCGAACCTGATCTTTATTCAGGCGGGTGCGCTTGCCGTCCAGTTGTTCGAACTCGTAGAAGCCCGAAGACTTGTCGAACGACGGGGTATCGACGGCCTGGATTTCGCGACCGTCATTCAGGGTGATCACTGTCGGCGAGGCGCAACCGGCGAGGGTGGCAAGGCCCAGTGCAAGCATGAGAGCGGCGATGGTCCGTTGAGTCATGAGTTTGTCTCCGAGAGAATACTGCTTCTTAATGGCTGACCTTGAGACGTGTACTACGCCTGCAAGTTCCTTGTGCGAGCTTCATTCTGACACGCCGGGGCTCGGGAGCAACAGGTCCGGCGTATTCAGGTTGGCCAGGCGCGGGTCATCGGCCGGGCATTGCAGGCCGGTCGCACCGCATTGCAGGAAGACTCTGCGCGGGCTGCGCTCACCGCTGTCCCAGGCCCGCTCCACCTCGGCCCTGAGGGTCGTGGGAATGATGCTGATCAAGGGTTCCCAGAACTCGCCGTGACGAACCATGACCGGAAGGTTGGGATTGCGTTGCGCAATCTGACGCAGGTCGGCAAGTAAATGCGCATCGATCTGCGGAGCGTCGCACGGCAGTATCAGCAAATGCCCGTGACGTGCGGCGGCCAGTCCTACGCGGATTCCGGCCAAGGGCCCGGCAAAATCAGCGCTGTCATCGCTCACCAATTGATCGGCATACGGCGCGTACCGTTCCTGGTTGCGGTTGCACGAGATGATCAGATCATCGGTGAGCGGACGCACCAGGCGCTGCAAGTGGGCGATCAGGGGCAGGCCGCGCCAGTCCAGCAAGCCCTTGTCCTGACCGCCCATGCGCTGGCCGCGGCCTCCGGACAGCAGCAGGACCGAGCAGGGCAGGGGGGAAGAATCAACAGACATGGTGGCTCCGCAGCGGCAGCTAAACAGGGGCCTGTGATATAACACCGGGCTGTTCCCTCGACAACCGGACCGAGCCATGAAAGCCAAGGCTGATGCGCCTTTCGTACCCCTCAATATTGCCGTACTGACCGTCAGTGACACTCGTACCCTGGAGACCGACACTTCGGGCCAGGTCTTCGTCGACCGTTTAACCGCCGCCGGCCATCGTCTGGCCGAACGCGTATTGCTCAAGGACGACCTCTATAAAATTCGCGCTCAGGTGGCCCACTGGATCGCCGAAGACGTCGTGCAAGTCGTGTTGATCACCGGCGGCACTGGCTTCACTGGCCGCGACAGCACGCCCGAAGCCGTAAGCTGCCTGCTCGACAAGCAGGTCGATGGCTTTGGCGAACTGTTCCGCCAGATTTCCGTGGTCGATATCGGCACCTCCACCGTGCAGTCCCGCGCCCTGGCTGGTCTGGCCAATGGCACTCTGGTGTGCTGCTTGCCGGGCTCCACTAATGCCGTGCGCACCGGCTGGGACGGCATCCTCGCCGAGCAACTGGATAACCGCCATCGCCCCTGCAACTTCGTGCCCCATTTGAAGCAGGCCGAGCCCTGTGAATCACGTGGGTAAGCCTGGCAAGACCGGTGCGCTGATGCCGGTGGAAGACGCCCTGCAACGCTTGCTGGACATGGCTGACGCAGCGCGCATCACCGAGCGCGAAGTGCTGGCGCTTGCTGACTGCGATGGCCGCGTGCTGGCGCAGGACTTGGTGTCCACCCTCGACCTGCCACCCTGGCCCAACAGCGCCATGGACGGCTACGCGCTGCGCCTGAGTGACTGGAACGGCGAGCCATTGGCGGTGAGCCAGCGCATCTTCGCCGGTCAGGCGCCGGCGCCGCTGGCGGCAGGCACCTGTGCACGGATCTTCACGGGGGCGCCGGTGCCCGAGGGCGCCGACTGCGTCGAAATGCAGGAGAACGCGGTTGTTCACCTCGATGAACGCGTGAGCTTCAGCGAGCCGTTGCAAGTGCAGCAGAACATCCGGCCCCAGGGCCAGGAAACCACTGTCGGTGAGCAGGTGCTGGCCGCCGGCACGCGCCTGAGCCCGATAGAACTTGGGCTGGCTGCCTCGCTTGGGCGTGATCGCCTGGACGTGGTGCGCCGCGTGCGCGTGGCCGTGCTGTCGACCGGCGATGAGTTGATCGAACCCGGGCTGCCCCTCGGCCCTGGCCAGATCTACAACAGCAACCGCCGCGTATTGTGCAGTTGGCTGACGCGCATGGGCTGCGAAGTGATCGACACCGGCATCCTGCCGGACGATCTGGAACAGACCCGCGAACGCCTGGCGGGCCTTGGCAGCGTCGACCTCATCCTCTCCACCGGCGGGGTCTCCGTGGGCGAAGCGGACTTCCTCGGCATCGCGCTGCGTGAAGAGGGCGAACTGGCCCTGTGGAAGCTCGCGATCAAACCCGGCAAGCCGCTGACGTTCGGACATTTTCGTGGCGTGCCGGTGATCGGCCTGCCCGGCAATCCGGCGTCCACCCTGGTGACCTTTGCGTTGCTCGCTCGGCCTTACCTGTTGCGCCGCCAGGGCGTGCCCGACGTCGAGCCGCTGCGTTTTGACGTACCGGCGGGATTCGTCTGGCCAAAGCCGGGCAATCGCCGCGAATACCTGCGCGGGCGCATCGAACAGGGCCGGGCGATCATCTACCGCAACCAGAGCTCCGGCGTGCTGCGCAGTGCGGCGTGGGCCGAGGGGTTTGTGGAAGTGCTGGAGGGCACCACACTGGCCATGGGTGACCGGGTCAGCTTCATCCCCTTGAGCGAAGTCTTGAACTGACCACCGATCCCACTGCGGGCGAGGGTAAGCCCTCTCTTGTATCAAGCAAAAAATAACCTGTTGATTTTAAAGCCTGAAAATTTCAGGCGACCAAATCTCTGTGGCGAGCGGGCTTGCCCCGCGTTGGGCTGCGCAGCAGCCCCAAAACCATGCGCTGAGCAGTGTCAGGTACAACGCGTGCTCTTTAATGGGGGCGCTTCGCACCCCAACGCGGGGCAAGCCCGCTCGCCACAATGAACCCGTTCGCCACAGAGGCCATTGAATCCTGGGTGGGTTCAGTAATCGTCGCCACGCTCGGTAATGTCGCGCTCCACCGGCCCGGCATCCGGGTCATAGCCCACCGGGAACTTACCTTTCAGCGTCCATGCAAACGCGATGATCTCCGCGATGGTGCGGTACAACTCTTCGGGAATGCTGTCGCCCAGTTCCATGCGCGCCAGCAGCTTCACCAACTCGGCATTCTCATAAATGGGCACCTCGTTTTCCCGGGCCAGCTTGAGAATGGCTTCAGCCAGGGCGTCGTCGCCCTTGGCCGTGAGGGTCGGCGCCTGCTGGCCGTCGTACTTGAGGGCAATCGCCTGGCGGGGTGAGTGAGCGTCATTCATGCGGTTTCATCCACCCAACGTTGTTCCAGTCCGGTTTTGGGGCCCCGTGGCGGTGTGCCCAAATGGCAATCCAGGTCGCCGACATTGATGCCGGACGTCACCAGGCGTTCGCGCAACGTGCTCAGATGGCTTTCGATCAGGCTGGCCGTAAACGGGCGTGTTGCCCACAACTGGCTGGACAGTTTGCCCTGGCTCAACTGCGCCTGGACCTGCAACGGCCCCAGCGGCTCCATGTCAAACGCCAACTCGACGCGCCAGAGCATCTGCTTGGGGTCCTTATTGGTTTTGCGTTCGGGCTCATCCTTGTCCGGCGAAGGTTCCTCGCGCTGGAACTTCACCTGCAACGGCACGATGTCCTGCAGGTTGCGCATGGGGATTTCCATCTGCCAAGTGGTTTGCAGACGGCCATCGGCGGTGAGACCGGTTTGCTCCAGGCTCGACAGTTGGTGGCTCTGTAGCCGGGAAATCGCTCCGGCCGCCAGGCGCAGCAGGTTTTCCAGGTCGCCTTCGCCTTCCAGTTTCGCCATCAGCCGCTCGGGCAGCGGGAAGCCTGCGGGCGCTTGACGCGCACCGACCTGACCCAGCGTGCCCAGCGGGCTACGCACGAAGTTCGGCATGGCCTGGGCCAGCGTGTTGGCGGCAAGAATGGCGTGCAGATTGGTGGAGGCAGGCAGGGCAGGCAACAGATCGGCGACCAGGCGCAGCAACGCGCCTTTCATATCCAGTGGCGGAATCTGCGGGTTTTGCCCGACCAGTAATTTGGCTTCAAGAAACGCGCCACTGTTCTGGATCACCTGCGCCAGCACCTTGGGATTGCTCACCTGGGCCAGGTCCGGCAACGCCGCCAATAAGCGATCGGCCGCCGCGCGCAGGTCGGCTGAGGTGCTGTCGCCCCGGGGCAGGTTCTGCAGGGCAGTGAACACCGCATCCAGCGAGCCCTGGCGACTTTGCTGGGTCGCGAGCTGCTGGGTGACGGCCAGTTGATCCTTGAGCCCGCTCAGCGGTACAAAATTGAGGGTTTGCGCATTCTGCACCACAGCGCTGAGCAAGCTGCCCACCCGCAACGGCTGCGGGCTCTCCACCGTCAGGGTGGCGCCGGCCAGCGCATTATTGAGCACCGTGACCAGCGAGCGATAGACCGCCGGTTGCGTGGTGCCCTGGGGCAGCACCTGGGTGGTCAGCACCTTGGCCTGCAACAGCGTGCCCACTGGCAACTGGTCGGTGTCCAGGCTGGTCAGGGCGGCGACGTTGGCGCTCATGGCCTGCTGCAAACTCAAGGTCAGGTTGCCCGCCTGCGTCTGGCTGACCGCGACGTTACTGCCCAACGGCAGCGGTTGCGGGCTGCTGGCCTGCACCAGCGTCTGGCGGCCGCCGTCGAGCGTCAGCTTGAGCAGCAACTGAAACGCCTCACCGCCTTGTTTGAGCGCGATGACTTCGGCATTCGCCGTTTTTCCCGCGTCGATCAGCCCGACCTGTGGCTCCAGCAGTTTCAGCAACTGACCTGCCGCGGGCGCAGCACTGGGCCCTGCCGCGGGGGCGGGAGCAAGCGTGGGAAGGTTGATTTCACCGGTCATCGTGCGCGCCATCTCTGGGGAAATTGCCCTCTTTAGCGTAGGGCATCGCATGTATAATGCCGCCCGTGCGCAAAGAGAGCGCTAAAAACCTCACAACCATTTGATCCAGCTCTCTAAATCAGTCGCCAAAGCCGTTATTGTGCTGCTCTCTATAACGGCCGCCGCACCGTCGACTTGAACCGTAAAGGCCCGCGATCTTTTGACCAGCCCTCTTCTTGAAGCCATAGCGCTTGCCTGTGAACGCGACCTGCGCTTGCTGTTCGAACACCTCGAATTGCGGATCGCGGCGGGCGACATGGTGCAGGTCAGCGGCCCCAACGGCAGCGGCAAGACCAGTCTGCTGCGCCTGTTGGCCGGCTTGATGCAGCCGACCGCAGGCGTTGTGCGGCTCAATGGCAAGCCCCTGGACGAGCAACGCAGCGAGCTTGCACGCAACCTGATCTGGATCGGCCATGCCGCCGGAATCAAGGACGTGCTCAGCGCTGAAGAAAACCTCAGTTGGCTCTGTGCGCTGCATCGCCCGGCCAGTCGCGACGCGATCTGGCGGGCCTTGGCCGCTGTCGGCCTCAAGGGCTTTGAGGACGTGCCCTGCCACACCCTGTCCGCCGGCCAGCAACGCCGTGTGGCCCTGGCGCGCCTGTATCTGCCCGGCCCGCTGTTGTGGATCCTCGACGAGCCGTTTACCGCCCTGGACTCGCAAGGCGTCGCCCAACTCGAAACGCACCTGGCCAGGCACTGCGAAGAGGGCGGCAGCGTGGTGCTCACCACTCACCACACCCTCGCGCGCACGCCCGCCGGTTACCGCGAACTGAACCTGAACCGGTGGCCGGCATGAGTGTGTTCGCCCTGTTGGTCGCCCGCGAAGCGCGGCTGTTGTGCCGCCGCCCGGCCGAGTTGGCCAACCCCCTGGTATTCTTTGCCATCGTCATCGCGCTGTTCCCGTTGGCCGTCGGTCCCGAAACTGGGCTGTTGCAACGCTTGTCCCCAGGCCTGGTGTGGGTGGCCGCGCTGTTATCTGTGCTGCTCTCGCTGGACGGGCTGTTTCGCAGTGATTTCGAAGACGGCTCCCTGGAACAGTGGGTCCTTTCGCCGCACCCGTTGCCGCTTCTGGTATTGGCCAAAGTGCTGGCACACTGGGTGTTTTCCGGCCTGGCACTGGTGTTGCTCGCGCCGCTGCTGGCGATGATGCTGGGCTTGCCCGTTGAGTGTCTGCCGGTGTTGTTACTGTCGTTGTTGCTCGGTACGCCGGTGCTCAGCCTGCTGGGGGCGGTGGGCGCCGCGTTGACCGTTGGTTTGAAGCGCGGCGGCCTGCTGCTGGCCCTGTTGATCCTGCCGTTGTACATCCCGGTGTTGATCCTCGGCAGCGGCGCGTTGCAGGCCGCGCTCATGGGCCTGCCTGCAAGCGGTTACCTGTTGTGGCTGGGCAGCCTGACCGTCCTGGCGGTAACCCTGACACCCTTTGCCATAGCCGCCGGCCTGAAAATCAGTGTCGGCGAATAATGAGGTCTGGCTCGGCCAGTAAAGACCCTACGCGTCCTGCCACGGCAAGACGCAACCGTGAGAAACAGCAATGAACTGGACCTGGTTTCACAAGCTCGGCTCGCCCAAATGGTTTTACGGCATCAGCGGCAAGCTGCTGCCGGGGTTGAGCATCGCCGCACTGCTGCTGATTGGCATCGGTCTGGTCTGGGGCCTGGCGTTCGCGCCGCCGGACTATCAGCAAGGCAACAGTTTTCGCATCATCTACATCCACGTGCCCGCCGCCATGCTGGCGCAATCCTGCTACGTGATGCTCGCGGTGTGCGGCATCGTCGGCCTGGTGTGGAAGATGAAACTGGCCGACGTGGCCCTGCAATGCGCCGCGCCCATCGGTGCGTGGATGACCGCCGTGGCGCTGGTGACGGGCGCGATCTGGGGCAAACCCACCTGGGGTTCGTGGTGGGTGTGGGATGCGCGCCTGACTTCGATGCTGATTCTGCTGTTCCTGTATTTCGGCCTGATTGCCCTGGGCAACGCGATCAGCAACCGTGACAGCGCGGCCAAGGCCTGCGCTGTGCTGGCCATCGTCGGCGTGATCAACATCCCGATCATCAAATACTCGGTCGAGTGGTGGAACACCCTGCACCAGGGCGCCACGTTCACCCTCACCGAAAAACCGGCCATGCCGGTGGAAATGTGGGCGCCACTGCTGCTGATGGTGCTGGGCTTCTACTGCTTCTTCGGCGCCGTGCTGCTGCTGCGCATGCGCCTCGAAGTGCTCAAGCGTGATGCCCGCGCCAGTTGGGTCAAGGCTGAAGTACGGCGCTGCCTGGGAGTACGTCCGTGAGTTTTGCGTCGTTCAGTGATTTCCTCGCGATGGGCCACCACGGCCTGTATGTGTGGACGGCCTACGGCATCTGCCTGGCGGTGCTGGCCCTCAACGTCGCCGCGCCGATCCTGGCCCGCAAGCGTTACCTGCAACAAGAGGCGCGTCGTGTGCGCCGGGAGACCGAAAAGTGAATCCGCTGCGTAGAAAGCGCCTGTTGATCATCCTCGCCATCATGGCCGGCGTCGGCATTGCCGTGGGCCTGGCCTTGAGTGCGCTGCAGCAGAACATCAACCTCTTTTACACGCCGACCCAGATCGCCAGCGGCGAAGCGCCGGTCGACACCCGGATCCGCGCCGGCGGCATGGTGGAAAAGGGCTCGCTGAAACGCTCCGGCGACTCGCTGGACGTGACCTTCGTGGTCACCGATTTCAACAAGGCCGTGACCATCAGCTATCGCGGCATCCTCCCGGACCTGTTCCGCGAAGGCCAAGGCATCGTCGCCTTGGGCAAGCTCAACGCCAACGGCGTGGTGGTGGCCGATGAAGTGCTCGCCAAGCACGACGAGAAATACATGCCGCCCGAGGTGACCAAAGCCCTTAAAGATAGCGGCCAATCCGCGCCAACCCCGGCCAGGGAGGCCAAGCCATGACGTCCGTACTGTTTATTCCGGAGCTTGGCCAGTTGGCGATGATCCTCGCCCTGTGCTTCGCCGTCGTGCAGGCCGTGCTGCCGTTGCTCGGCGCCTGGCGCGGCGACCGGCTATGGATGAGCCTGGCCCAGCCGGCCGCCTGGGGCCAGTTTGCCTTCCTGCTGTTCGCGTTCGGTTGCCTGACCTACGCCTTCATGACCGACGATTTTTCCGTCGCCTATGTCGCCAATAACTCCAACAGCGCCTTGCCCTGGTACTACAAGTTCAGCGCCGTGTGGGGTGCCCACGAAGGTTCGCTGTTGCTGTGGGCCTTGATCCTCGGCGGCTGGACGTTCGCCGTGTCAGTGTTCTCGCGCCAATTGCCACAGGTGATGCTGGCCCGCGTGCTGGCGGTGATGGGCATGATCAGCATCGGTTTTCTGCTATTCCTGATCATGACCTCCAACCCGTTCACCCGCATCCTGCCGCAGATTCCGGTGGACGGGCGCGACCTCAACCCATTGCTGCAGGACATCGGCCTGATCGTGCACCCGCCGATGCTCTATATGGGCTATGTCGGTTTTTCCGTGGCCTTCGCTTTTGCCATCGCTGCATTGCTCGGCGGGCGACTCGACGCGGCCTGGGCACGCTGGTCGCGGCCGTGGACCATCGTCGCCTGGGCCTTCCTTGGCATTGGCATCACTCTGGGTTCGTGGTGGGCCTACTACGAGCTCGGCTGGGGGGGCTGGTGGTTCTGGGACCCAGTGGAAAACGCCTCGTTCATGCCCTGGCTGGTGGGCACTGCGCTGATTCACTCGCTGGCGGTCACGGAAAAACGCGGCGTGTTCAAAAGCTGGACGGTGTTGCTGGCGATTGCCGCGTTTTCCCTCAGCCTGCTCGGCACGTTTCTTGTGCGTTCGGGCGTGCTGACGTCGGTGCACGCGTTCGCGTCCGACCCTGCACGGGGCGTGTTCATCCTGATCTTCCTGCTGTTCGTGGTCGGCGGCTCGCTGACCCTGTTCGCCTTGCGCGCACCGGTGGTCAAGAGCCAGGTGGGCTTCAACCTGTGGTCGCGGGAAACCCTGCTGCTGGGCAATAACCTGGTGCTGGTGGTGGCCGCCTCGATGATCCTGCTCGGCACGCTGTATCCGCTGGTGCTGGATGCCCTGAGCGGCGCCAAGCTGTCAGTGGGCCCGCCGTATTTCAACGCGATGTTCGTTCCGTTGATGGGCCTGTTGATGGCGGTGATGGCGGTCGGCATGCTGGTGCGCTGGAAAGACACCCCGCTGAAATGGCTGGCCGGCATGCTGATGCCGGTGCTGCTGGGCAGCGTGGTCCTGGCGGTGATCGCAGGCATTGCCTATGGCGACTTCAACTGGGCGGTGCTCGCCACCTTCCTGCTGGCCGGCTGGGTATTGCTCGCCGGTATGCGCGACATCGTCGACAAGACGCGCCACAAAGGCTTGATCAAAGGCCTGCCCGGCCTGACCCGCAGCTACTGGGGCATGCAGATTGCGCACCTGGGCATCGCGGTGTGTGCGCTGGGCGTGGTGTTGTCCAGCCAGAACAGCGCCGAGCGCGACCTGCGCCTGGCGCCAGGCGAGTCCATGGACCTGGCCGGTTACCACTTTGTTTTCGACGGCGCCAGGCACTTCGAAGGGCAGAACTTCACCTCCGACAGAGGCACCGTGCGCGTCATCCGCAACGGCGAGGAAGTAGCCGTGTTGCACCCGGAAAAACGTTTGTACACGGTGCAGAGTTCAATGATGACCGAAGCGGGCATCGACGCCGGGTTTACCCGTGACCTGTATGTCGCCCTGGGCGAACCGCTGGGCGAGGGCGCCTGGGCGGTGCGCGTGCACGTCAAACCGTTCGTGCGCTGGATCTGGTTCGGCGGGCTGCTCACCGGCGCAGGTGGTTTGCTGGCTGCGCTGGACCGGCGCTATCGCGTCAAAGTGAAAAGCCGGGTGCGCGAAGCCCTCGGCCTGCAAGGAGCTGCGGTATGAGGCGTGGGTTGATGCTGGTGCCATTGGCGCTGTTTCTGCTGGTGGTGGTGTTTCTCTATCGCGGGTTGTACCTGAACCCCGCCGAGCTGCCGTCGGCCATGATCGGCAAGCCGTTTCCCGAGTTCTCATTGCCAAGCGTCCAGGGCGATAAAACCCTGACCCGCGCCGACCTGCTGGGCAAGCCGGCGCTGGTCAACGTGTGGGGCACCTGGTGCATCTCCTGCCGCGTCGAGCACCCGGTGCTGAACAAACTGGCCGAGCAGGGCGTGCTGATCTACGGCATCGACTACAAGGACGACAACGCCGCCGCGCTGAAATGGCTGGCCGAGTTTCACAACCCTTATCAGCTGAATATTCGTGATGACGACGGCAATCTCGGGCTGAACCTTGGCGTGTACGGCGCTCCGGAAACCTTCTTCATCGATGCCAAAGGCGTGATCCGCGACAAGTACGTCGGCGTGATTGACGAAGCGGTCTGGCGCGAGCAACTGGCCGCCAGGTATCAGGCGCTGATCGATGAGGCCAGGCCATGAAGCGTCTGCTTGCCGCTGCCGTACTGGCCCTGGGATTGGCCGGTGTGGCCCACGCCGCCATCGACACCTACGTGTTCGCCAACGACGCCGAGCGCGCGCGGTTTCGCGAATTGACCCAGGAACTGCGCTGCCCCAAGTGCCAGAACCAGGACATCGCCGACTCCAACGCGCCCATCGCCGCCGACCTGCGCAAGGAGATCTTCCGCCTGCTGGGGGAGGGCAAGGACGACCAGCAGATCATCGACTTCATGGTCGACCGCTACGGTGATTTCGTGCGCTACAAACCGGCCCTCAATGCTAAAACCGCGCTGCTCTGGTTCGGGCCTGCCGGGCTGTTGCTGACCGGGTTGGTCGTCATGGCGGTGATCGTGCGCCGTCGGCGCGCTGCGCCCACCGATGGATCCGACGCGCTGTCCCCTGAAGAGCGCAAACGCCTCGACCACTTGCTGGAAGCCAAGACCGATGATTGATTTCTGGCTCGCCGCCGGCTTGCTGCTGCTGACCGCCCTGAGTTTTCTGTTGATCCCCGTGTTGCGTGCAAGGCGCGTCCAGCGTGAAGAGGATCGCACCGCACTGAACGTGGCGCTGTATCAGGAGCGCGTCGCCGAGCTGCAGGTGCAGCAGCAGGAAGGCGTACTCAACGTTGCGCAACTCGAGACGGGCCGTGCGGAAGCGGCGCGCGAATTATTGGCCGATACCGAAGGGGTGCAACCGCCCCGCGAGTCGCGCCTGGGCAAACCGCTGCCATTGTTGGCGGCGTTTCTGGTCCCGGTGCTGGGCGTTGCGCTGTACTTGCATTACGGCGCCAGCGACAAGGTTGAGCTGACCCGTGAATTCTCGCGGCCGCCGGTGTCCATGGAGGACATGACCCACCGTCTGGAGCGCGCTGCTGCGGCCCAGCCCGACTCGGCCGAAGGCTTGTACTTTCTCGGCCGAGCCTATATGGCCCAGGGCCGCTCCGCCGATGCTGCGCAGGTATTCGAACGCACCGTGGCCCTGGCCGGGCGCCGGCCGGAACTGCTCGGGCAGTGGGCGCAGGCGCAGTATTTTGCCGACAACAAACACTGGTCGCCCAGGATTCAGGCACTCACGGACGAAGCATTGAAGCTTGACCCCAACGAAGTCACCAGCCTCGGCCTGCTCGGCATCGCCGCGTTCGAGGGCCAGCGCTATCAGGCAGCCATCGATTACTGGAACCGCCTGTTGGCGCTGCTGCCGGCCGAAGACAACTCCCGCGCCGCGCTGCAGGGTGGTATTGACCGCGCGACGCAGAAACTCGAGGAAAGCGGCGGCGCAGTGGCGCAAAAAACCGTGATGACGGTGCGCGTGGACCTGTCCGCCGCGGTCAAGGCCAACGTCCTGCCCACCGACAGCGTGTTCATCTTCGCCCGCGCGGTAAAGGGCCCGCCCGCGCCGCTGGCGGTCAAGCGCGTGACTGTCGCCGAACTGCCCATCACAGTCGAACTGGGCGATGCAGACGCGATGATGCCGTCGTTGAAACTGTCCAACTTCCCTGAAGTCCAACTGGTTGCGCGCATATCCCGGGCAGGCATTCCAACCGCCGGCGAGTGGATCGGCCGCAGCCAACCCCTGGCCAGCAGCATCACGGCATTGCAGCCGCTGACCATCGACAGTCCGGACAAGTAAATCGAGGAAACGCCTATGACCGCATTTGCACGTATCACCTTGCTCAGCCTGGTACTTGGGCTGAGCGCTTGTGCGGTCCACCGCCCACCTCCAGCCCCGACCGGCCCGACCATCCCGCCGTCAGGCCCGTCGACGCAGCCGAGCACGCAGCCTTCCGGCCCGGTCACCCCGCAGCCCAAGCCTGTGCCCAGCAAATCGCCCACCTTCGCCCCGCCACCAGGCGCCGCCAGCCACTGGGACGGCAAGATGCAGGTGTACGTGCTCGAAGAGCAGCCCGACACCTTCTATCGCCAGCGCACCTACTACCGCTGGAGCAACGGCTGGAGCCGTTCCATCAGCCCGAATGGGCCATGGGAAGACACCGACGTGCAGGGCGTGCCGCCGGGGTTGAGCAAGCAGTACGCGCAATGACAAAAGGCGACCTTCGGGTCGCCTTTTTTCGATCTTGCAAAACACTGTGGGAGATTTATTTAGCTATCAGGCCGCGGGCTATGCCCGACTCCGCATACCAATGGGTGTATGGCGGTCCGCGCTCCGGTAAGGTAGCCCCCATGTCTGGAAAACAAGCAAACAGGGTGTAGTGATGGCTGGCAGGTTGATCTATCTCATCGGGCCATCGGGTTCGGGCAAAGACAGCCTGTTGGACGCCGCGCGCTCACGTTTGGTCGAGCGCGGTTGTCGTATCGTGCGCCGCGTTATCACGCGTTCGGCGGAAGCGGTGGGCGAAGCGGCGCAGGGGGTGAGTGCGCAACAATTTGCCGCGCTGCAGGCTCAAGGTGCGTTTGCCCTCAGTTGGCACGCCAATGGGTTGTCCTATGGCATCCCGCGCGAGATCGACGACTGGCTGGCGGCCGGGGAAGACGTGCTGGTCAACGGCTCCCGTGCGCATCTGGCGCAAACCCGCGAGCGTTATCCGCAAGCGCAGGTGCTGCTGTTGACGGTGGATCAGGCCGTGTTGCGCCAGCGCCTGATCGCGCGTGGGCGTGAATCCCTGGCCGATATCGAAGAGCGTCTGGCGCGCAATGCGCAGTTCACGGCGCAGTTGATTGCCCGCAACGGCGCAGGGGTGTTGGTGCTGGACAATTCCGGCGCCCTGGAAGATACCGTCGAGCAGCTCCTTTCAGTGGCACTGTATTCTGCATAGTCATTCGCAATCCCAATATCCCGTCACATAACCGGCAGTCACCCAACTGAAATTTGTGCTTGAGTAAAGATAACTCTAGGGTTGTTTTTAATCGGGCCAAGCCAAGGAGGCTGAGGTGCAAAGCAGGTTGTTGATCAAGGAACTGCAGGAAGCCGGTTGGGTGCTGGATCGCGTCACGGGCAGCCATCATATTTTTACCCACCGCTATAACCCGTACACGATCCCGGTGCCCCATCCAAAAAGGATTTGCTGCTGGGCACGGTGAGAAGCATCAGGAAACGCGCCGGGCTGTTTCAGTTTTAAGGAGAGCATGCATGCAATACCCAATCTGTATCGAATGGGGTGATGACTTCACCGCCACTGGCATCCAGATCCCCGATATTCCCGGCGCTGTCACCGCCGGAGACAGTTTTGAAGAGGCGTACAACGCGGCGGTGGAAGTCGCGCACATCCTGCTGCAGGAGATTGCCGCAGAGGGGGGGTGATTCCGATGCCAACGTCGGTGGCCAATCATCACGCCGACGAGGCGTACGCCGGCATGGGCTGGGGGATGCTTGAGCTGGACATCTCGCCCTATCTGGGCCGTACCGAGAAGGTCAATGTGACCTTGCCCGGTTATGTCATCCAGCGCATCGACCGCTATGTGCGCGAGCACAAGGTCAAAAGCCGCTCGTCATTTCTGGCGGACGCGGCACTGGAGAAGTTGGTGCGTTCCTAAGCGGATGCGACCGCCGCGTGCCGTGATGCACTCAGAAAGCGCAACAACGCCAGCAGCGGGAATGCGCTGCCCACCAGCAGCACGCCCAGCCAGCCGCCGTGTTCATACACACTGCTGGCAATCGCCGAGCCGAAGGCGCCGCCGATGAAGATGCTGGTCATGTACAACGCGTTCAGGCGGCTGCGGCTGTTGGCGTCGAGGGCGTAAATGGCACGTTGGCCGAGCACCATGTTCATCTGCACGCAGAAGTCCAGCACCACGCCGGTCACGGCCAGGCCGATGACGCTGTACAACGGGTGCACCAGGGCCGGCAGGAAGCTCAACGCGGCAAACAGCATCGCCAGCAGCGAGGCGCGGTGCGTGTGGCCTGCGTCGGCCAGACGGCCGGCGATGGGCGCAGCGATGGCGCCGATGGCGCCCACCAGGGCGAAGAGTGCGATTTGTGTTTGGCTCAGACCGTGGCTGCGCACCAGCTCCAGCGGCGCGGCGGTCCAGAACAGGCTGAAGGTGGCGAACAGGCAGCCCTGGTAAAACGCGCGCTGGCGCAATAGCGGTTGCTCACGCAGCAGGGTGCCCAGCGAGCGCAGCAACTGCCCGTAGCTGGCACTGTGATCGGGTTGACGCTTGGGAATGGTCAGCATCAGCACCACGCTGATAAACGCCATCAACGCGGCGGCCGCCATGAACATCGCGCGCCAGCCGAAGTGGTCCGTCACCAGGCTGGACACCGGCCGTGCGAGCAAGATGCCCAGTAGCAGGCCGCCCATGATGCTGCCCACCACCCGGCCACGGGATTCGGCGGGTGCCAGGTGCGCGGCGAGCGGGATCAGGATCTGCACCGACACCGAACTGAAGCCGATCAGCAGCGACACCAGCAGGAACAGGTTCGGCTGCTCGGTAAACGCGGCGCCCAGCAGGCTGGCAATGGCCACCACGGTGGTGGTGATCATCAGCTTGCGGTTTTCCAGCAGGTCACCCAGCGGCACCAGAAAGAACAGGCCCAGGGCATAACCGATTTGCGTGAGGGAGACGATCAGGCTCGCCATGGCGGGCGTCAGGCCGATGTCCGGTGCGATCATTTCGATGATCGGCTGCGCGTAGTAGATGTTGGCGACGATGGCACCGCAGCAAAACGCAAACAGCATCACCATCGCGCGGGTCATGGTGGGTGCAGCGTGGGACTTAGCGTTCATGGTGTTCTCATAAAGCAAGGGAGGATGGCGAGCGAGAGTAGAGGCAACGCTCTGGGACGAGTAGGCTGTTTGGCGTGATATCACTTATGCCGGGCAATGATACATTCAGTCACAATTGCCGAAACAGGAAATCCACTGCGATGAAGATCACGTTGAACAAGATGATTGTGGCCTCAACCCTTGCCGCTGCCATGGCGGTTGGCCTGGCGCACGCGGCCGAGGCACCGCGCGTTGGCGTACGCGGCGCCATCACCGCGATGGACGGGGATGCCATGCACGTCAAGGTCAACAGCGGCGAAGACGTGGTCGTGCACCTCACTCCCTCGACCCAGGTGCGCGCCGTTACCCTGACCAAAATTGACCAGATCAAGCCGGGCAGCTACATCGGCTCGGCCGCCATGCCCAATGCTGACGGCACGCTGACCGCTCTTGAAGTCCACGTATTCCCCCCGGCCATGGCCGGCACGGGCGAAGGGCATCGAGCATTCGATTTAAAAGAAGGCAGCAGCATGACCAACGGTACCGTCGGGGATCTGGTGGTCAGCAAAGGGCGTACGTTGACCGTCAAATACAAGGGCGGCGAGCAGAAGATCGTGGTGCCGGAGGATGTGCCGATCGTCAATCTGGAGCCTGGGGATCGCACGTTGCTCAAGCCGGGCGTGAAGGTGGTGTTGTTCGCGTCCCAGGGGGCGGGCGGAAAAGTCACTGCCCAGGCCATCTCTGCCGGAAAAGATGGCGTTACACCGCCGATATAGTTGGCGAATGCAAAACCAATGTGGGATCGGGCAAGCCCGCTCCCACAGGTTCTGACCGCGTTTGATTATTGACCGGAGTAGATCTGGTCGAACACGCCACCATCATTGAAGTGGGTCTTCTGCACGGTGCGCCAGTCGCCAAAGGTCTTCTCCACCGACAGGAAGTCGACTTTCGGGAAGCGGTCGGTGTACTTGGCCAGCACCGCCGGGTCACGTGGCCGCAGGTAGTTGTTGGCGGCGATTTCCTGGCCTTCGGGCGACCACAGGTACTTGAGGTAGTCTTCGGCGGCTGCGCGAGTACCTTTCTTGTCGACGACCTTGTCGACCACCGACACCGGCGGTTCGGCTTCGGCGGAAACGCTTGGGTAGATCACCTCGAACTGATCGCGACCGAATTCACGGGCGATCATTTCCGCTTCGTTCTCGAAGGTCACCAGCACGTCGCCGATCTGGTTGGTCATGAACGTGGTGGTCGCGGCGCGGCCACCGGTGTCCAGCACCGGCGCCTGCTTGAACAGCTTGCCGACAAAGGCCTTGGCCTTGTCTTCGTCGCCACCGTTCTTGAGCACATAACCCCAGGCTGACAGGTAGGTGTAGCGGCCATTACCGGAGGTTTTGGGGTTGGGCACGATCACTTGCACGCCGTCTTTCAACAGGTCCGGCCAGTCTTTCAGGGCTTTCGGGTTGCCCTTGCGCACGATGAACACGGTGGCCGAAGTGAACGGCGCGCTGTTGTTCGGCAGGCGGGTGACCCAGTTGTCCGGCACCAGTTTGCCGTTATCGGCCAGCGCATTGATGTCGGTGGCCATGTTCATGGTAATCACGTCGGCCGGAAGGCCATCGATGACCGAGCGCGCCTGTTTGCTGGAACCGCCGAAGGACATCTGCAGGGTCAGCTTGTCGTTCGGGTGCTCGCTGTCCCAGTGCTTCTGGAAGGCTGTGTTGTAGTCCTTGTAGAAATCGCGCATCACGTCGTAGGAGACGTTGAGCAGTGTGACCGGTGCGGCCTGCACGGCGCCTGCGAGGGCAAGGCCGGCGGCCAGGAGAGAGGCGCTGACGAGTTTTTTCACTGCTCATTCCTTGTTGTGCGAGAAGAGGGGAGGCACTGTGCCAGCGACTATAGCGGCACCCGCCTGGCGCCTTAAAGATTAAAAAGAACTTTGCTTATTCCACTTTCCTGAAAAGATTACTGCCACAGCGCGAACAGAACGCCGCATTGGGCTCATGGCTGTTTTTGTTGCACACCGGGCAGTCGGTTTGCAGCTGTTCACCGCGCATGGCGCTGGCCAGTTCAGCGGTGAAGATCCCGGTGGGCACTGCGATGATCGAGTAGCCGGTGATCATCACCAGTGACGAAATCACCTGGCCCAACGGGGTTTTGGGCACGATGTCGCCAAAGCCCACGGTGGTCAGGGTCACGATCGCCCAATAGATGCCCTTGGGAATGCTGGTAAAACCGTGCTCCGGGCCTTCGATCACATACATCAAGGTGCCGAACACGGTCACCAGGGTGCACACGCTGACCAGGAATACCACGATCTTCTGCTTGCTGCCGCGCAGCGCCGCCATCAGGTAGTTGGCCTGCTTGAGGTAGGGGCTGAGCTTGAGCACACGGAAAATCCGCAGCATGCGGATGATGCGGATGATCAACAGGTACTGGGCGTCGCTGTAATACAGCGCGAGGATGCCGGGCACGATGGCCAGCAGGTCCACCAGCCCGTAAAAGCTGAAGGCATAACGCAATGGCTTGGGCGAGCAATACAGGCGCAGGCAGTACTCGACGGCGAAGATCAGGGTGAAGCCCCACTCGATATAGGCCAGCACATCGGCGTAGTTCTGGTGGACCTGGTCGATGCTGTCGAGCATCACGATCACCAGGCTGGCGAGGATGATCAGCAGCAGGATGCCGTCAAAGCGCCGCCCGGCGACGGTGTCGCTCTGGAAAACCATGACGTAGAGCTGCTGACGCCAATCGTTATTACTGTGCATAAAGAACGCCCGAATCGAAGATCGGGCAAGCCTAGGGGGATTCGAAGGGGCTGTCCATGTGGGGGCGGATTTTGGGTGAGTCAGCGAGACCGTGGTGAACCCATCGGGCGCAAGCCCCCGCCCACAGGGATCGCATTTACTGTTCGCGAATCGAGAAGTTCGCCATGTGCTCCAGGCCCTTGATCAGTGCCGAATGGTCCCAGTTGCCGCCCCCGAGTGCCGTGCAGGTGCTGAACACCTGCTGGGTGGAGGCGGTATTGGGCAGGTTGATCCCCAGCTCTTTTGCCCCGGCCAGCGCCAGGTTCAAATCCTTTTGGTGCAGGTTGATACGAAAGCCGGGATCGAAGGTGCCGTTGATCATGCGCTCGCCGTGCACTTCGAGGATTCGGGAGGCGGCAAAGCCACCCATCAGCGCGTCACGCACCCTGGCCGGATCGGCGCCGTTCTTTGCCGCGAACAGCAGCGCTTCGGCCACCGCCTGGATGTTCAGTGCCACGATGATCTGGTTGGCCACCTTGGCTGTCTGGCCATCGCCATTGCCGCCAACCAGCGTGATGTTCTTGCCCATGCTCTGCAGCAGCGGCAGGGCGCGCTCGAAGACCCGCGGCTGGCCACCGACCATGATGCTCAGGCTGCCGGCCCTGGCGCCGACTTCACCGCCGGACACCGGTGCATCGAGGTAGTGGGCGCCGCTCTCGTTGATCTTTGCCGCAAAGGCCTTGGTGGCGGTGGGAGAGATCGAACTCATGTCGATCACCACGTTGTCCGGCGACAGCCCGGCGGCCACGCCCTCGGCACCGAACAGCACATCCTCGACCTGCGGGGTGTCGGGCACCATGACGATGATGAATTCGGCTTCCCGGGCAACTTGTTGCGGGGTGGCCAGGGCCACGGCGCCGGTGCTGATCAATTCGGCCGGCGCCTTGCCGTGATGTTCGGAGAGGAACAGTTGGTGACCTGCTTTCTGCAGGTTCGCAGCCATGGGCATGCCCATGATGCCGGTGCCGATAAATCCGATGTTAGCCATGATGAAAGCCTCTTTTTATTAGATGGCGTTATGGCTTTTCAGCCAGCCAAGCCCTGCTTCGGTGGTGGTCAGCGGCTTGTATTCACAGCCGACCCAACCCGGGTACCCGATGCGGTCCAAGTGTTCGAACAGGAAGCGGTAGTTGATCTCGCCGGTGCCTGGCTCGTTACGCCCTGGGTTGTCGGCCAGTTGGATGTGGTTGATCACATCCAGGTGAGTGGCCATGGTCCGGGCCAGGTCGCCCTCCATGATCTGCATGTGGTAGATGTCGTATTGCAGGAACAGATTGTCACTGGCCACCTGCTCGCGGATCGCCAGGGCCTGCGCGGTGTTGTTCAGGTAAAACCCCGGGATATCGCGGGTGTTGATCATTTCCATCACCAACCGGAGGTCGGCCGCCTTCAGATGTTCGGCGGCGTATTTGAGGTTGGCGACAAAGGTCTGCTCCACGGTTTTATCGTCGACCCCTTCGGGGCGAATGCCCGCCAGGCAGTTCACCTGGGTATTGCCCAGCACCTGGGCGTAGGCGATGGCGAGCGTGACACCGGCGCGGAACTCCTCGACCCGCTCCGGGTGGCACGCCAGGCCGCGCTCGCCCTTGGCCCAGTCACCGGCCGGCAAGTTGAACAGCACCTGGGTCAGGCCGTTGGCCTTGAGCTGCGCCTTGATTTCGGTGGCGCTGAATTCGTACGGGAACAGGTATTCGACGCCGGCGAAACCGGCGTCGGCGGCCGCCTTGAAGCGGGCGAGAAAGTCCTGTTCGGTAAACAGCATGGACAGGTTGGCGGCAAAGCGTGGCATAGGGTTCTCCTTAATCGAGCAGGGCAATGGCTGTCGGCGCATCGTGGCCGACCAGGGCCAGGTCCTCGAACTCATTGACAGCGTTGATCTCGGTGCCCATGGAAATATTGGTCACCCGTTCCAGAATGATCTCAACGATCACCGGCACCTGGAATGCCTCGATCATTGCCTGGGCCTTGCGCAACGCGGGCTGGATCTGGCCCGGCTCGAACACCCGCAGGGCCTTGCAACCCAGGCCCTCGGCGACGGCCACATGGTCGACGCCATAGCCGTTCAACTGCGGCGCGTTGAGGTTGTCGAAGGACAGCTGTACGCAGTAGTCCATGTCGAAGCCGCGCTGGGCCTGGCGTATCAAGCCCAGGTAGGCATTGTTCACCACCACATGGATGTACGGCAGCTTGAACTGCGCGCCCACCGCCAGCTCTTCGATCATGAACTGAAAGTCATAGTCGCCCGACAGCGCCACCACCGTGCGGCTCGGATCGGCCTTGACCACGCCGAGGGCCGCCGCAATGGTCCAGCCCAGGGGCCCGGCCTGGCCGCAGTTGATCCAGTGGCGGGGTTTATAGACGTGCAGGAATTGTGCGCCGGCAATCTGCGACAGGCCGATGGTGCTGACGTAGCAGGTGTCTTTGCCGAATACCTGGTTCATCTCTTCGTATACCCGCTGCGGCTTGACCGGCACATTATCGAAGTGGGTCTTGCGCTGCAGGGTGGCCTTGCGCTGCCGGCAGTCATGCAGCCAGGCGCTGCGGTCCTTGAGTTTGCCGGCGGCTTTCCATTCGCGGGCCACCTCGATGAACATCGTCAGTGCGGCACCGGCGTCGGACACAATGCCCAGGTCTGGGGTGAATACGCGGCCGATCTGCATCGGCTCGATGTCGACATGGATGAACATGCGCCCCTCGGTGTACACCTCCACCGAGCCGGTATGGCGGTTGGCCCAGCGGTTGCCGATGCCCAGCACCAGGTCTGATTCGAGCAGGGTCGCGTTGCCGTAACGGTGCGAGGTTTGCAGGCCGACCATGCCCACCATCTGCGGGTGATCATCGGGAATGGTGCCCCAGCCCATCAGGGTCGGGATCACCGGAATGCCGGTCAGCTCGGCGAATGCCACCAGCAAGTCGCTGGCGTCGGCATTGATCACGCCGCCGCCGCTCACCAGCAACGGGCGTTCGGCCGCATCGAGCAGGGCCAGGGCCTTTTCTATCTGAGTACGGGTGGCCAGCGGTTTGGCCGGGAGCAGCGGTTGGTAGGCGTCGATGTCGAATTCGATCTCGGCCATCTGTACATCGAACGGCAGGTCGATCAGCACCGGGCCAGGGCGGCCGGAGCGCATTTCATAAAAGGCTTTCTGGAACGCGTAGGGCACCTGGCCCGGCTCCAGCACGGTGGTCGCCCATTTGGTCACCGGCTTGACGATGCTGGTGATGTCCACGGCCTGGAAGTCTTCCTTGTGCAGGCGGGCACGAGGTGCCTGGCCGGTGATGCACAGGATTGGAATCGAGTCGGCCGACGCGCTGTAGAGGCCCGTGACCATGTCGGTGCCCGCAGGCCCCGAGGTGCCGATGCACACACCGATATTGCCGGCCCGTGCGCGGGTGTAGCCCTCAGCCATGTGCGAGGCGCCTTCAACGTGGCGAGCGAGGATGTGATCAATGCCGCCGATCTTCTGCAAGGCCGAATACAGCGGGTTGATCGCGGCGCCCGGGATGCCGAAGGCGGTGTTAACGCCCTCGCGACGCATCACCAGCACGGCGGCTTCGATTGCTCTCATTCTGCTCATTTTGGCGCCTCGTATTGTTTTAATTGTATACAATTTTTTCTTGGTCGGAGTTTATTCACGGCGTGCTGCGCAGGTCAATGTCTTTCCGATAAGGAGCTTTTTCCTCAGTCGAAACGGATTTTTCGATGAATCAACGCTATCTGTTATTTATTTTGTATACAAAATAATTGTTGAATGTATTCTTTTTGTCTGGCTGAACACCCTCCAGCGCATTCTAATAAAAAGAAGAAGGACGGCACCATGAGCGCGTTAACCTTGAAACTCGCCACTCAATTGACCTGCCACGCCATCACTGCTGGCCGCGCAATGTCCGCCGCGCCCCTGAGCATCGCGGTGCTCGACAGCGGTGGCCATCTGATCACCCTTCAACGTGAAGACGGCGCCAGCCTGCTGCGCCCGCAGATCGCCATCGGCAAGGCTTGGGGGGCTATTGCAATGGGCAAGGGCTCACGCCTGCTGGCGCTGGACGCACAACAGCGCCCCGCTTTTATCGCCGCGTTGAACAGCCTGGGACACGGCAGCGTGGTGCCGGCACCGGGCGGGGTGTTGATTCGGGACGAGGCGGGCGCGGTGCTGGGGGCGATCGGGATCAGCGGAGATACGTCGGATATTGATGAGCAATGCGCGATTACGGCGGTTGAGGGGATGGGGTTGCTGGCGGATGCGGGGGTGCCAGATTGATTGGATTATCTTTAGGGCCCCATCGCAGGCAAGCCAGCTCCCACATTGGACGGTGTAATCCTGTGGGAGCTGGCTTGCCTGCGATGGCAGCGACTCGGTCCCAAGTCAAAGCCAAATGGCATCCCACAGTGGATAGTCGCCAAATTTCTTCACCAGGCCAGCCCTCAAGGGGTTGGCCACAATATATCGGGCCACCCCTTGAAGGCTTTCTTCCCTACGCAATGCATGATCATGGAAGCCTGGTTGCCAAAGGCGTCCTTGGCGCCGGGCAACTGCATTCACAACGCGAGTGCTTCTGGATTTGACTTGGCGCATCAGATCGGCCAACGATCCTTTCTCCAGTGATATCAGCCAGTGGAAATGGTCTGGCATCACGACCCAGGCCAGTGAAGTAGCCAGACCTTGATTCTGGGCAATCCGCAATTGCTGTACGACCAGACGACCGAGTTTGAAGTCACTGAAGATGGGCTCACGGCCCAGGGTATTGCTGGTCAGCAGGTAGATACGATTGAGTTCGTCACAACGACCTATGCGCAGACGCTTTGAAGCGGGGAGATCGGACATTCCTTTGCCTTCGTTCAGATGGAGTTCTGAGAGGCTAGATCTCGGCTGCCAATGCTGATCGATAGGCTTTTGGCAGGATGTGTCTGGAAGGACGCTATCGCGGGCGAGCCCGCTCCCACAGGGGATTTGGGTTGTTAATACATGTTGTGTACGACGCAGAGCAAGGTGGGAGCGGGATTGCCCGCGATGGTTTCACCCCGATCCATCAGTCCGGCTCACACCCTTTCAATACCAACCGAATAATCGTCTGCGCCGCCGCTTCATAGTCCGCCTCATCCAGCTTGGCCTTGCCGGTCACCGCTGAAATCTGCCAGTCGAAATCGGCATAGGTCTGGGTGGCCGCCCAAATGCTGAACATCAAGTGATGAGGATCAATCGCCGCGATCAACCCGCGATCCACCCAGCTCTGGATGCAGTCGATATTGTGTCTGGCCTGGGCATTGAGTTGTTCGACCTGTTCGCCGCTCAAGTGCGGCGCGCCGTGCATGATTTCGCTGGCGAATACTTTGGAAGCGAAGGGCAGGTCGCGGGAGATGCGGATTTTCGAGCGGATGTAGTTGCTCAGTACGTCCTTGGGGTCGCCCTGGGGATTGAACGGCGTGGAGGCGGCCAATATCGGCTCGATGATGCTTTCGAGCACCTCGCGGTAGAGATTGTCCTTGGACTTGAAGTAATAGTAGACGTTGGGCTTGGGCAGCCCGGCCTTGGCGGCTATGTCGCTGGTTTTGGTCGCGGCGAAGCCCTTGTCGGCAAACTCCTCGCTCGCCGCCCGCAGGATTTTTTCTTTATTGCGCTCGCGAATGGTGCTCATAAACCAGAGGTTTCCTTGCCAGGACAGGCGGTTGCGCATGGTAGCACCGGCCATCCGCGAGCCTCAACAATGTGCCCGTAAAGCATGGCGCCGCAGTCTGTGCCGAAATAGTTAATTGGGTTTTGTCTGGTTAAAGGCAATAAAAAAGGCCATTCGGTTGAATGGCCTTTTTATATCGACGCGGTTTACTCGGCAATCTGCAACTTGCGCGATTCGGTATAGATATACCGCACCTTCTCATACTCGAATGGCGAGTTCATCTGACCGTAACGGAAGCTGGTCTGATAGCGCCGGTCTACGGCACGCAACGCCCAGATCTCCGGGTGGTTGGAGCTGACTTCGGCCACGTTCAGGAAGTTGATCTGGTTCTCGGCGGTGTAGTCCACCAGCAGGCCCGCGGTGTCGCGCAGGTTGGAGGGGCCGAAGATCGGCAGCACCACGTAGGCGCCGCCCGGGACGCCGTAGAAGCCCAGTGTCTGACCGAAGTCTTCGCTCTGGCGCGGCAGGCCCATGGCGGTGGCGGGGTCCCACAGGCCGGCGATGCCGATGGTGGTGTTGACCAGCAGGCGCCCGGTGGTTTCCAGCGAGCGGTGGCCCTTGAGCTGCAGCAGGCTGTTGAGCAGGTTGGGCACGTCGCCCAGGTTGTTGAAGAAGTTGCTCACGCCGGTGCGCAGGAAACTGGGCGTGACGTAGCGATAGCCGTCGACCACCGGCAGGAACACCCATTGGTCGAAGCGGTAGTTGAAGTGATACACGCGGCGGTTCCACGATTCCAGCGGGTCGTACACGTTGAGCGCGGTGAGGGACGAACGCTCGAACTCGCGCTGGTCCAGGCCCGGGTTGAACTTGAGCTTGGTCAGCGGTTCCTTGAAGCCATCGGCGTCGACCTTGATCGGCTCATGGGCCTTGCTGTTGTCGGCATTGGCCACGCCTGCGCACATCAGAGCGGCAAGCAGCAGAAGATATTTAGCCACGGAAGAACTCCAGCATGGCGTCGGCGTTGACGCGGTAATTGAGGTTGCCGCAGTGGCCGCCCAGTGGATAGACGGTCAAGCGATCGCCGAAGGTTTTACGCAGGAAGCCCAGGTCGCCAGGGCCGAGGATCACGTCATCGGCGTTGTGCATCACCGCGATTTTAGAGCTGGCGTGCAGGTAGTCCTTCAACGCATACAGGCTCACCTGGTCGACCAGTTGCAGCAGGCTGCCGCCATCGGAGCGCGCACGCCACATCGGAATGACTTGCTCGGTGAGGTAGCAGTCGAAGTCGCACTGCAGCGCACGCTTGAGGAACGGCGTGAGGCTGGTGCCTTCGGTGATCGGATATTTGGGTGGAATGATCAGGCCGCGACGGTTGATCAGGTCCGAGGTAAAGGCAATGTCGGCAGCCGAGAAGCGGAACGAGGTGCCGATCAGCATGGCCATCTGTTCGTTGGTCAGGTGCTGCTTGGATTGCTGGAAGTCGTAGAGCAGGGCGTCGTTGAGGTCGATGTAGCCCTTTTGCTGGAAGTAACGGGTCAGCTTGTTCAGTACCAGCTCATAGAAGGTGGTGGTGTTGTTGATGCCCTTGACCTCGGTCTGCACCAGTTTGTCGAGGTTGGTGATCGAGGTGTACAGGTTCACTGGCGGGTTGAGCAGCAGCACTTTCTTGAAATTGAAGCTGCGGCGGGTCTCGTCGAGCTTGCTGACGAAGGCTGCATCCAGCGCACCCAGGCTGTAACCGGTGAGGTAAAAGTCGGTCACCGGCAGCGAGGCATTCTGCGCACGCACGGCCTGCATCACGCGGTACATGTCTTCGGCGTCTTCCTGGGTGATGCCCGGGGTGGCGAAGCGCGAGGCGGCGCTGATGAAGTCGAAGCTGGTGGGCGACGAGAGTTGCACCACGTGGTAGCCGGCCTGGTAATACAGCTTTTTCAGGTATTCGTTGATGCTGCTGTCGAACCGCGCGCCGGTGCCGGCGATGAGGAAGATCAGCGGCGCGGCGTGGTCCTGTTTGGCGATGCGATAGGTGAGTTTCTTCACTGCCCAGAAGTTGTCCGGCAGGCTGAACTCGCGCTCGGGGCGCATGTTCAGGGTGTGGTCGGACTGGTTGATCTCGTCGTCGGTCGGCAGGGTCGGCCGAAGGTCAGGCGGGGTGGTTGCGATGGTCGCTTCGAACGGGTTGGTCAAAGGGTAGCCATAGCTGGCCTGGTCGATATCGACCGCCAGTGCTGACGCACTCAAAAATAGGCTGCCCAGCAAGGCAGCGCAGCGCAAGGAACGGAGCATGACTGGATCCCTAAGAGGAAAAGGTGCTGAATGAAGTTCGCAGGCTATGACCACCACGTAATCGCCGAAGTGCCATCACTCGGCACTAAAATGTCGGAAAATTACATCAGAATTGGGCTATAGCAGGCAGAAGATACACTTTGCCACGCATTGGTGAACACTAATTGTGTGTATGTCCCTTGCCATCGGCCGGCGGGGCATTAAGCTGAGCGCCGTTTTTGCCTATCGGAGTGCCCCATGTCTCGCCGCTTCTCCTTGATTTTGCTGCTGATTGCCCTGTCGTTATGGCTGGCTGCCAGTTATGGCGCGCGCTATGGTTTTGTGGAAGATGCGCAGTGGGTTGGCCTTTGCGCCGACGAGGCCAGCCGCTGGGAATGCCAGGTGCGTTCGAACCTGGGGTTGATGATTCACTTCCAGATGCTGGGCTGGCTGACGTTGGTACCGGCTGTGCTGGCGTTCTTTGTGCCAGGGCGCGCGGGACTCGGGTTGGCGCTGTTGGCCTTGCTGTTTGGGGTGCCGGCGCTGGTGTTGTACAACGCCAATTTTGCGGTGTTTGCGTTGGTGATTGCGGGGTTGCGGTTGGTCAGAACGCCGCGCGCCGCCTGAAAGGCCTCATCGCGGGCAAGCCCGCTCCCACAGTTGATTGGGTTCACATATTGCTCACTGTGAACGCGGTTAAAATGTGGGAGCTGGCTTGCCTGCGATAGCGGTTTCAGACCTTGCGCACCCTCAGGCACCGCCATAATGCCAAAGCCATGAACAGGCTGACCACCGCCCAACCCCATGCCTGTTGATTGTGCAATCCTTCCTGATACAGCTGCGGCGCAATGCCCGCACCGATGATCACGGTCAGCAGCACCAGCTCCCGACGCGGCCCGCTGACCGGGCGCAGCAGGTACACCAATGCCGGCAACACCAGCGCCGCGCTGGGAAAGCTGCGATAACGCGGGTCGAACACCATGGCGAGCATCATCACCGCGCCTGCGAACCCGGCCATCCCCACCAGCCAGCCCGCCCGCCGCTCCATCCAGGCGAATGCCCGCTCACGCCAACCCTCACGGGTACTCAGGGCGAGAGCCGCGTGAGCCAGTATCAGCAGGTTCAACATCACCAGCACAGCGGCCCAGGCCCATTCATCCGTGGAGCGAGCCGTTACGCGGGCCAGCTCGGCCCAGGTGCCGATGGAAGCCGCGGCGACGGCGCCCAACAGCGGCAGCGCCAGGGCGTTGCGCGTGCTGCGTACGCGGCCGCCCAGCACCAACACAGTCAATAGAATGACTGCGCCGGCGCCCAGCCACACCTGCCAGTAGGGCACATTGCTCACCGGTCCGGCGAGGATGCCCTTTTCCTGACGATCAGCATCGAACAGCCCCCAATAGCCGCCCACTGCGCCTTCATTGATGCGTTTCCACGGCTGGTCAAAGGCTTCGATCAGGTTGTAGTGCCAGCCATTGGCTTCGGCCATGGCAACGAAGCCGCGCATGAACTTCGCCTGGTTGACCCGACTCGGCACAGCCGTCTCGCGCTGGCGGCCCTGGCTGGGCCAGCCGGTTTCACCGATCAGAATGTCCTTGTCAGGGAACCTGTGGCCGAAGGTCTGGCGCACATCGCCCACATGCTGGAGGGCCTGGTCGATGCCGGACGGGTCATCTTCCCAGTACGGCAGCAGGTGAATGGTCAGGAAGTCCACAGCCGGAGCGATTTCCGGGTGCTGCAGCCAGAACTCCCACACATCGGCGTAGGTTACCGGCTGTTTGATCTGGCTTTTGACGGTCTGGATGAGCTTCACCAGTTGCGCGGCGGTGACTTCCTTGCGCAGCAGCGCTTCGTTGCCGACGATCACTGACGTCACCACATCGGGGTTGGCGTTGGCAGCGACGATCAGCAGCTCGACTTCCTTTTTGGTGGCGATCGGATCACTGCTGACCCAGGCCCCAATCATCAACTTCAAGCCGTGCTTGCGGGCCAGCGCCGGCATGGCCTCAAGGCCGTACATCGAATAAGTGCGGATGCACTCAAATCGCGTGGCCAGCAGGGCCAGGTCGGCGTCCATGCGCTCGGGGCGCAGGGTGAACGGCTGGTCATAGGGCGATTGGTCCTTGTCGAACGGCGTATAGGACGCGCATTGCAGCTTGTGGCTGGCGCTGGCGACGTCCGGCAGCACCACGGAACGGCCCAGGCCGTACCAATAGCCGACGAGGGCCAACACGCTGAGGAGCAAGGCTAGGACATAGGGCAGGGCAGGGAAGCGGGCGGTCGCGGGCATGGTCGGCTTTTCTGGGGGGAGCAAAGGCGCGCATCTTACCCGGATTTGTCGCGTCCCAGTGGGGCTGCATACTTTTGACATGCAAAGTTCGGGCGGGATTTTGGCGACAAATCCTACAAATCGTCCTACTGGCTATGTGGTGTCGTTTCTTGCTTAACCGAGGTCGCTGACAGAGCAGGTCGAATGCCCGCTCAGGTTGATGATCCAAGCGTCAGCACTCCACTGATGACGTACCACCGTGATCGACGCGCGTGATGGGGGCGCGGTGCACCCTATAACAACAGGTTGACGTCGCTCGGCATCCGCCGGGCGCAGCACTTTCGGGGAAGACTATGAAGATGCGACGACTCTTGGGCGCAGCTGCCACTCTGGTAGTTGCGATGGGCTCCACACTGGCCAGCGCCGACAGCAAGACCCTGAGCATCGGCTACGTGGATGGGTGGTCCGACAGCGTTGCCACCACTCACGTGGCGGCAGAGGTGATCAAGCAGAAGCTCGGCTACGACGTAAAACTGCAAGCGGTCGCTACCGGGATCATGTGGCAGGGCGTTGCCACCGGCAAACTCGACGCCATGCTCTCCGCCTGGCTGCCGGTGACCCACGGTGAATACTGGACCAAGAACAAGGACAAGGTGGTCGACTACGGCCCCAACTTCAAGGATGCGAAGATCGGCCTGATCGTGCCGGAGTACGTCAAGGCCAAGTCCATCGAAGACCTCAAGACCGATACCACCTTCAAGAACAAGATCGTCGGCATCGACGCCGGTTCAGGCGTGATGCTCAAGACCGACGAAGCGATCAAGCAGTACGGCCTCGATTACAAGCTGCAGGCCAGCTCCGGCGCCGCAATGATCGCCGAACTGACCCGCGCCGAAGACAAGCAGGAATCCATTGCGGTCACCGGTTGGGTGCCACACTGGATGTTCGCCAAGTGGAAACTGCGTTTCCTGGACGATCCAAAAGGGATTTATGGTGCTGCTGAAACCGTCAACAGCATCGGCAGCAAGGGCCTGGAGAAGAAAGCGCCGGAAGTCGCGGCCTTCCTGAAAAAATTCCAGTGGGCCTCCAAGGATGAAATCGGCGAAGTCATGCTGGCCATTCAAGAAGGCGCCAAGCCTGATGCAGCAGCCAAGGACTGGGTGGCCAAGCACCCTGAGCGCGTAGCCGAATGGACTGCTAAGTAACCCCAGCCTTGATGCAACCCCTTGTGAAAGGGGGCTTGCTCCCGATGGCGGCATGCCAGTCACAGGTATTTTGACTGACCCATCGCCATCGGGAGCAAGTCCCCTCCCACATTATTTTCGTCCCCCGCAAATGTTTCTGCACCCTCCCAATCCCTCGCTACACTCCCTCTACTACTAAGGTCGTCTGGAACCTGTTCCAGAGCCGCATACAGTGCCTATGTTCCAATAATAAAAAAGCTGTGCTGCGAGGATAAAAATAATGAACGACAGCATTTACCTCTCGATTCAAAACAGCCCGCGCTTCAAGGAGCTGGTGAGAAAAAGGGAAAGGTTCGCCTGGATTCTCTCGGCGATCATGCTCGGGCTGTACTCCGCTTTCATCCTGTTGATCGCCTATGGGCCACAAGTGCTGGGGGCCAAGATCAGCCCCGGTGCGTCGATTACCTGGGGCATTCCCCTGGGCGTCGGCCTGATTGTGTCGGCCTTTGTCCTGACCGGCATCTACGTGCGCCGGGCCAATGGCGAATTTGACGACCTGAACAATGCGATTCTCAAGGAGGCTGCGCAATGATCCGGCGTCTATTGGCTATATTCGGCGCTTCGCTGTTTGCTCCGGCTGTCTGGGCGGCTGACGCATTGACCGGTGCCGTGCAAAAGCAACCGCTGAACATCTCGGCGATCGTGATGTTCGTTGCGTTTGTGGGGGCCACCTTGTGCATCACCTACTGGGCTTCCAAGCGTAACAAGTCTGCCGCCGACTATTATGCGGCGGGCGGCAAGATCACCGGTTTCCAGAACGGCCTGGCGATTGCCGGTGACTACATGTCTGCGGCGTCTTTCCTGGGCATATCCGCACTGGTTTACACCTCCGGCTACGACGGCTTGATCTATTCGATCGGCTTTCTGGTGGGCTGGCCGATCATTCTGTTCCTGATCGCCGAGCGCCTGCGCAACCTGGGCAAGTACACCTTCGCCGATGTGGCGTCCTATCGTCTGGGGCAAACCCAGATCCGCAGCCTGTCGGCCTGTGGCTCACTGGTGGTGGTGGCGTTCTACCTGATCGCGCAGATGGTTGGCGCTGGCAAGTTGATCCAACTGCTGTTCGGCCTGGACTATCACGTCGCGGTGATCCTGGTCGGCATCCTGATGTGCATGTACGTGCTGTTCGGCGGCATGCTGGCGACCACCTGGGTGCAGATCATCAAGGCGGTGCTGTTGCTGTCCGGTGCTTCGTTCATGGCACTGATGGTGATGAAGCATGTCAACTTCGACTTCAACATGCTGTTCTCCGAGGCGATCAAGGTTCACCCCAAAGGTGAAGCGATCATGAGCCCTGGTGGTCTGGTGAAGGATCCGATTTCGGCATTCTCGTTGGGTCTGGCGCTGATGTTCGGTACCGCCGGCCTGCCGCACATCCTGATGCGCTTCTTCACCGTGAGCGACGCCAAGGAAGCGCGCAAGAGCGTCCTGTATGCCACCGGTTTCATCGGCTACTTCTACATCCTGACCTTCATAATCGGGTTTGGCGCGATCCTGCTGGTCAGCACCAACCCTGCGTTCAAGGACGCGGCCGGCGCCTTGCTGGGCGGTAACAACATGGCAGCGGTGCATCTGGCCGACGCGGTGGGTGGCAGTATTTTCCTGGGCTTCATCTCGGCCGTGGCGTTCGCCACCATCCTTGCGGTGGTTGCCGGCCTGACCCTGGCCGGTGCCTCGGCGGTGTCCCATGACCTATATGCCAGCGTGATCAAGAAAGGCAAGACCAACGACAAGGATGAGATTCGCGTCTCGAAGATCACCACCGTGGCCCTTGGCGCGTTGGCAATCGGCCTGGGCATCCTGTTCGAAAGCCAGAACATTGCGTTCATGGTGGGCCTGGCGTTCTCGATTGCCGCCAGCTGTAACTTCCCGGTGCTGCTGCTTTCCATGTACTGGAAAAACCTCACCACCCGTGGCGCCATGATCGGCGGCTGGCTCGGTCTGATCAGTGCCGTGGGCCTGATGATCCTGGGCCCGACCATCTGGGTCTCGATCCTGCATCATGAAAAAGCGATTTTCCCGTACGAATACCCGGCGCTGTTCTCGATGATCATCGCGTTCGTGGGTATCTGGTTCTTCTCCATTACCGACAAGTCGGCGGCGGCAGAGAAAGAGCGTGCGTTGTACTTCCCGCAGTTTGTGCGTTCGCAGACTGGCCTGGGGGCGAGTGGGGCGGTTAATCACTAAGGTTGTAGCGGGATAGGAAATGCCCCGGTCGAAAGGCCGGGGTATTTTTTTGCCTGGGGTTCGGTGCTGTCTGGGCCATTGCTATCGCAGGCAAGCCAGCTCCCACATCCGACCGGGTACACCCTTTGGAATGCAGTTAAATGTGGGAGCTGGCTTGCCTGCGATAGCGGTAGACCAGTCGGCACAAACAAAAACGGCCTCCACTAAGGGAGGCCGTTCTCAGTACAACTAAGCTAAGTGCTTACTTGCGATCTTCCAACTTGGTAATGTCACGCGACTCGTAGCCGGTGTACAGCTGGCGCGGGCGGCCAATCTTGTACGGGCTGGAGAGCATTTCCTTCCAGTGGGAGATCCAGCCCACGGTCCGCGCCAGGGCGAAGATCACGGTGAACATGCTGGTTGGAATGCCGATGGCCTTGAGGATGATCCCCGAGTAGAAGTCGACGTTCGGGTACAGCGAGCGTTCGATGAAGTACGGGTCGGTCAGGGCGATCTCTTCCAGGCGCATGGCCAGTTCGAGTTGCGGATCGTTCTTGATGCCCAGCTCCTTTAACACTTCGTCGCAGGTCTGCTTCATCACGGTGGCGCGTGGGTCGCGGTTCTTGTAGACCCGGTGACCGAAGCCCATCAACTTGAACGGATCGTTCTTGTCCTTGGCCTTGGCGATGAATGTGTCGATGTTCGAAACATCGCCGATTTCATCGAGCATGGTCAACACGGCTTCGTTCGCACCGCCGTGGGCAGGGCCCCAGAGTGCGGCAATGCCGGCGGCAATACAGGCGAACGGGTTGGCACCCGAGGAGCCTGCCAGGCGCACGGTGGAGGTCGAGGCGTTCTGCTCGTGGTCGGCATGGAGGATGAAGATCCGGTCCATGGCCTTGGCGAGCACCGGGCTGATCGGTTTGATCTCGCACGGCGTGTTGAACATCATGTGCAGGAAGTTTTCTGCGTACGTCAGGTCGTTGCGCGGGTACATCATGGGCTGGCCCATGGAGTACTTGTAGACCATCGCGGCCAGGGTCGGCATCTTGGCAACCAGGCGGATCGCGGAGATTTCGCGATGCTGCGGGTTATTGATGTCCAGGGAGTCGTGATAGAAGGCCGACAGGGCGCCGACCACGCCGCACATGACGGCCATTGGGTGGGCGTCGCGACGGAAGCCGTTGAAGAAGGTCTTCAACTGCTCGTGAACCATGGTGTGGTTCTTCACAGTGCTGACGAACTGGGCCTTTTGCTCGGCTGTTGGCAGTTCGCCATTTAGCAGCAGGTAGCAGGTTTCCAGGTAGTCCGACTGTTCGGCGAGTTGCTCGATCGGATAGCCGCGGTGCAGCAGAATGCCATTATCGCCATCGATATAGGTGATCTTCGACTCGCATGAGGCGGTCGACATGAAGCCTGGGTCGAAAGTGAAACGGCCCGTGGCCGTCAGGCCCCGTACGTCGATTACATCGGGACCAACGGTGCCGGTTAAAATGGGCAGCTCGACGGGGGCTGCGCCCTCGATGATCAACTGCGCTTTTTTGTCAGCCATGTGGCCTCCTATTTATGCTTCAAATCATCAGACAGCCCCCCACGCAGGGCCCGCACCACTATAGTGAGATAAATTCAGATGTCAATTTGCCTAAAGTCTTGCTCCAGAAGGCTTTAACCGTACTTTTTCGTCGAAATTGACTGCCGTTTACGCCTTTTATAGCGCCAGCGCAATCCACTATTAGGGTGAGGAGTGCGCGTTGTCATTAGTAGCCTAACTGTCTATACTCGGCCACCGACCGCCAAGGGCTTTTGGGCTTGCTTTCATTGGGGGTCGCACTCCCTGGGTGGTGCTTACCTGACCAGTCGCACTCCCCAACAACTTTGCCCTGATTGTTAGGGGCTCTTCAGTGTGAAAAAAAGCCGTGAATAGCCAACGACCTGTAAACCTAGACCTAAGGACCATCAAACTCCCCATCACCGGCGTTACGTCGTTCCTGCACCGTGTTTCCGGCATCATCCTGTTCCTCGGCCTGGGCATCATGCTTTACGCA
This sequence comes from Pseudomonas poae RE*1-1-14, assembly GCF_000336465.1. NCBI lineage: Bacteria > Pseudomonadati > Pseudomonadota > Gammaproteobacteria > Pseudomonadales > Pseudomonadaceae > Pseudomonas > Pseudomonas poae. Next base: position 1,135,569 of record NC_020209.1, read on the forward strand.
TTGAGCAAATCCCTGGAGTCCGCGGAAGGTTACGCCGAGGTGAAGGCATACTTGACCAGCCCGCTGGCCAAGTTCGTAGCATGGGGCCTTCTGTCCGCTCTGCTGTATCACCTGGTAGCCGGCGTGCGCCACTTGATCATGGATGCAGGCATCGGTGAGACGCTGGAAGGCGGCCGCCGGGGCTCGAAAATCATCATCGCCATTTCCGTGGTGCTGATCGTTCTGGCAGGAGTTTGGATATGGTAACCAGCGTAACGAATCTGTCCCGTTCAGGCCTCTATGACTGGATGGCACAGCGTGTGTCTGCGGTCGTTCTCGCGGCTTATTTCATTTTCCTGATCGGATACCTCGTCGCAAACCCGGGCATCGGCTACGAACAATGGCACGGCCTGTTCGCCCACAATGCGATGCGAATCTTCAGTCTGCTGGCCCTTGTGGCCCTGGGCGCTCACGCCTGGGTCGGCATGTGGACCATCGCAACCGACTACCTGACGCCGATGGCGCTGGGCAAGTCCGCGACCGCAGTCCGTTTTCTCTTTCAGGCAGTCTGCGGCATCGCGATGTTCGCTTACTTCGTCTGGGGTGTGCAGATTCTTTGGGGTATCTGATTCATGGCTAACATTCCAACTATTTCCTTCGACGCCATCATTATTGGTGGCGGCGGTGCCGGCATGCGCGCTGCGCTGCAGCTGGCCCAGGGTGGTCACAAGACTGCCGTGATCACCAAGGTGTTCCCGACCCGTTCGCACACCGTATCCGCCCAGGGTGGCATCACCTGCGCCATCGCTTCCGCCGATCCGAACGATGACTGGCGCTGGCACATGTACGATACTGTCAAGGGTTCCGACTATATCGGTGACCAGGACGCTATCGAATACATGTGTCAGGAAGGCCCGGCTGCAGTGTTCGAGCTGGACCACATGGGTCTGCCGTTCTCCCGTACCGAGCAAGGCCGTATCTACCAGCGTCCATTCGGCGGCCAGTCGAAGGATTACGGTAAGGGCGGGCAGGCTGCCCGTACCTGCGCAGCATCCGACCGTACCGGTCACGCGCTGCTGCACACCCTCTATCAGGGCAACCTGAAAGCCGGTACCACGTTCCTGAACGAGTACTACGCGGTGGACCTGGTGAAGAACGCCGACGGCGCATTCGTCGGTGTGATCGCCATCTGCATTGAAACCGGTGAAACCTCCTACATCCGCGCCAAGGCCACTGTATTGGCGACTGGCGGTGCAGGCCGTATCTACGCCTCCACCACCAACGCCCTGATCAACACCGGTGACGGCGTTGGCATGGCCCTGCGTGCCGGCGTGCCGGTGCAGGACATCGAAATGTGGCAGTTCCACCCAACCGGCATCGCCGGCGCCGGTGTACTGGTTACCGAAGGCTGCCGTGGTGAAGGTGGTTACCTGATCAACAAGAACGGCGAGCGTTTCATGGAGCGTTATGCGCCGAACGCCAAGGACCTTGCCGGTCGTGACGTCGTGGCCCGTTCCATGGTTAAAGAGATCATTGCCGGCAACGGCTGTGGCCCTAACGGCGACCACGTACTGCTCAAGCTCGATCACCTGGGCGAAGAAGTGCTGCACAGCCGTCTGCCAGGTATCTGCGAGCTGTCCAAGACCTTCGCCCACGTTGACCCTGTGGTTGCGCCGGTGCCGGTTGTTCCAACCTGCCACTACATGATGGGCGGCGTGCCGACCAACATTCATGGCCAGGCGATCACCCAGAACGCCGAAGGCGTGGACGAAATCATCCATGGCCTGTTCGCCGTAGGCGAAGTGGCTTGCGTGTCGGTACACGGTGCCAACCGTCTGGGCGGCAACTCGCTGCTCGACCTGGTGGTATTCGGCCGCGCGGCCGGCCTGCATCTGGAAAAAGCGTTGACCGACGGCATCGAATACGATGACGCCACCGACGCCAACATTGAAGCGGCCCTGGCCCGCCTGAACGCGCTGAACGAGCGCACAGATGGCGAAGACGTGGCTACCTTGCGTCGCGAGCTGCAAAGCTGCATGCAGAACTACTTCGGTGTGTTCCGTACCGGCGAATACATGCAGAAGGGTATCGCCCAGCTGGCGGATCTGCGCCAGCGCATCGGCAACGTCAAGATCAACGATAAGAGCCAGGCATTCAACACCGCTCGTATCGAAGCCCTTGAGCTGCAAAACCTGTTGGAAGTGGCTGAAGCGACGGCGATCGCCGCCGAGGTTCGTAAAGAATCCCGTGGTGCTCATGCCCGTGAAGACTTTGAAGACCGCGACGACGAAAACTGGTTGTGCCACACCCTGTACTTCCCGGGTGACAAGCGCGTAACCAAGCGTGCCGTGAACTTCTCGCCGAAGACTGTTCCGACGTTTGAACCGAAAATTCGGACTTACTAAGGGTGGCTGCCATGTTGAAAGTCAGTGTTTACCGCTACAACCCTGATCAGGACGCTGCGCCGTTCATGCAGGAATTCCAGGTCGATACCGGTGGTAAGGACCTGATGGTGCTGGACGTGCTGGCACTGATCAAAGAGCAGGACGAGGGTTTCTCCTATCGTCGCTCTTGCCGCGAAGGTGTGTGCGGTTCCGACGGCATGAACATCAACGGCAAAAACGGTCTGGCGTGCATCACGCCGCTGTCGGCCGTGGTTAAAGGCAACAAGCTGATCGTTCGTCCACTGCCAGGTTTGCCGGTTATCCGTGACCTGGTTGTCGATATGAGCATCTTCTACAAGCAATACGAGAAAGTTAAGCCGTTCCTGCAGAACGACACGCCGGCTCCGGCCATCGAGCGTCTGCAGTCCCCTGAAGAGCGTGAAAAGCTCGACGGTCTGTACGAGTGCATTCTGTGCGCCTGCTGCTCGACCTCGTGCCCGTCCTTCTGGTGGAACCCGGACAAGTTCCTGGGTCCAGCCGCTCTGCTGCAAGCGTACCGCTTCCTGGCAGACAGCCGTGACACCAAGACATCCGAGCGTCTGGCTTCGCTGGATGACCCGTTCAGCGTATTCCGCTGCCGCGGGATCATGAACTGCGTCAACGTATGTCCCAAAGGCCTGAACCCGACTAAGGCCATTGGTCACATCCGCAACATGCTGCTGCAAAGCGGCGTGTAACCGGCGTTGTAACAAGGCAGGACCGTTGTGCCCGTAAATGCTGCGGCGCAGGCTTCAACCGGCGCCGTAGTTTTAACTTGAGCAGCGACTTACAAAGCCGCAGCTCTTATTTTGAAGAAATGAGACAAGCAGGGGCATTCGGGTTGGTACCCGAACTATCAGCGTGATCCTAAGTGGCTTGTTTTGGTCGCTGCACTTGGCCTTTTGCAAGCAAACTCGGTGTTTTCGCCGGTGGTGTCCCCAAATCGAGGGTGACCAAGCATGCAAGAAAGCGTGATGCAGCGCATGTGGAACAGCGGCTATCTTTCAGGTGGTAACGCTGCCTATGTGGAAGAGCTTTATGAGCTCTACCTGCACGACCCTAACGCTGTGCCAGAAGAATGGCGCACCAAATTTCAGACGTTGTCTTCAGGCGGCAACGCTGCCACCGATGTATCGCACGCAACAATTCGCGATCAGTTCGTGTTGCTGGCCAAGAACCAGCGCCGCGCCCAACCGGTTTCCGCCGGCAGCGTGAGCAGTGAGCACGAGAAGAAGCAAGTTGAAGTACTGCGACTGATCCAGGCTTACCGGATGCGTGGCCACCAGGCGGCCCAGCTTGACCCGCTGGGGCTCTGGAAGCGTCCTGCACCCGCTGACCTGTCGATCAATCATTACGGCTTGACCAATGCCGATCTTGATACGACCTTCCGTGCCGGCGACCTGTTCATCGGCAAAGAGGAAGCGAGCCTACGCGAAATTCACGAAGCGTTGCAGCAGACATATTGCCGCACCATCGGCGCTGAATTCACGCACATCACCGATTCCGAGCAACGTCACTGGTTCCAGCATCGCCTGGAAGGCGTGCGTGGCCGTCCGGTGTTGTCCGCCGATGTACGCAGCCACCTGCTCGAGCGCGTAACCGCCGCTGAGGGCCTGGAAAAATACCTGGGCACCAAATACCCGGGCACCAAGCGTTTCGGCCTGGAAGGCGGCGAAAGTCTGATTCCGATGCTCGACGAGCTGATCCAGCGTTCCGGTTCCTACGGCACCAAGGAAGTCGTGATCGGCATGGCCCACCGTGGTCGCCTGAACGTGCTGGTCAATACCTTCGGCAAGAACCCGCGCGAGCTGTTCGACGAGTTCGAAGGCAAGAAAAAGGTCGAGCTGGGTTCCGGTGACGTCAAATACCACCAGGGCTTCTCGTCCAACGTCATGACCTCGGGCGGCGAAGTTCACCTGGCCATGGCGTTCAACCCCTCCCACCTGGAAATCGTTTCTCCAGTGGTCGAGGGTTCGGTGCGTGCTCGCCAGGACCGTCGCAACGACGCCACCGGTGAGAAAGTGCTGCCGATTTCCATCCACGGTGACGCGGCATTCGCCGGTCAAGGCGTGGTGCTGGAAACCTTCCAGATGTCGCAGACCCGTGGCTTCAAGACGGGCGGCACGGTCCACATCGTTATCAACAACCAGGTCGGTTTCACCATCAGCAACCCGCTGGACGCGCGCTCTACCGAGTACGCCACCGACGTTGCCAAGATGATCCAGGCGCCGATTCTCCATGTGAATGGCGATGATCCGGAAGCTGTGCTGTTCGTCACCCAACTGGCCGTCGACTACCGCATGCAGTTCAAGCGTGACGTGGTGATCGACCTCGTGTGCTACCGCCGTCGCGGTCACAACGAAGCGGATGAGCCAAGCGGCACCCAGCCGTTGATGTACCAGCAGATCACCAAGCAGCGCACCACCCGTGAACTGTATGCCGAAAGCCTGACCAAGGCCGGCATCGTTGACGAAGCCCGTGTGCAGGCGAAGATCGACGAATACCGCAACGCGCTGGACAACGGCCTGCATGTGGTAAAAAGCCTGGTCAAGGAACCGAACAAAGAGCTGTTCGTCGACTGGCGTCCGTACCTGGGTCACACCTGGACCGCGCGTCACGACACCTCGTTCGACCTCAAGACCCTGCAGGAACTGTCCGCCAAGCTGCTGGAAATTCCGGATGGCTTCGTCGTACAGCGCCAAGTGTCGAAGATCTACGAAGACCGTCAGAAGATGCAGGTCGGCGGCCTGCCGATCAACTGGGGTTACGCCGAAACCATGGCGTACGCGACCCTGGCGTTCGAAGGTCACCCGATCCGCATGACCGGCCAGGACATCGGCCGTGGTACGTTCTCGCACCGTCATGCCGTGCTGCACAACCAGAAAGACGCGGGCACCTACGTTCCGCTGCAGAACCTGTATGAAGGCCAGCCGCGTTTCGACCTGTACGACTCGTTCCTGTCGGAAGAAGCCGTGCTGGCGTTCGAATACGGTTACTCCACCACCACGCCGCAGGCGCTGGTGATCTGGGAAGCCCAGTTCGGCGACTTCGCCAACGGTGCCCAGGTGGTGATCGACCAGTTCATCACCAGCGGCGAGCACAAGTGGGGCCGCCTGTGCGGTCTGACCATGCTGCTGCCGCACGGTTATGAAGGCCAGGGTCCGGAGCACTCTTCGGCGCGTCTGGAGCGTTACCTGCAACTGTGCGCCGAGCACAACATCCAGGTATGCGTGCCGACAACCCCGGCACAGATCTACCACTTGCTGCGTCGTCAGGTGATCCGTCCGCTGCGCAAGCCGTTGATCGTGCTGACGCCGAAATCACTGTTGCGTCACAAGCTGGCCATTTCGACCCTGGAAGACCTGGCCGAAGGTTCGTTCCAGACCGTTATTCCAGAAATCGACACACTCGATCCGGCCAAGGTCACGCGCCTGATCCTGTGCAGCGGCAAGGTCTACTACGACCTGCTGGAAAAACGCCGCGCCGAAGGCCGCGAAGACATCGCCATCGTGCGTATCGAGCAGCTTTACCCGTTCCCGGAAGATGACCTCATGGAGATCATCGCGCCTTACACCCAGCTCACGAACGTGGTGTGGTGTCAGGAAGAACCGATGAACCAGGGCGCCTGGTACAGCAGCCAGCATCATTTGCGTCGCAGTATCGGCAACCACAACCGGGCGCTGAACCTGGAATATGCCGGTCGTGATGCTTCTGCTGCACCTGCGTGTGGTTATGCGTCGATGCACGCCGAGCAGCAGGAAAAACTGCTGCAAGATGCTTTCACTGTTTAACGCCTTCGCGCTGACTGAAACCGAATTTTAAGGACCTACAGATAATGGCTATCGAAATCAAAGCCCCGTCATTCCCGGAATCGGTTGCCGATGGCACCGTTGCCACCTGGCACAAGAAACCGGGCGAGGCCGTCAAGCGTGACGACCTGATCGTCGACATCGAGACTGACAAAGTCGTGCTGGAAGTGTTGGCCGAAGCCGACGGCGTACTGGGCGCGATCGTTGCCGAAGAAGGCGCTACCGTTCTGTCGAACCAGGTGCTGGGCTCGATCGAAGAGGGCGGCGCTGCCGCTCCGGCGCCTGCTGCCGCTGCTGCACCGGCTGCTGCTGCACCTGCCGCCGCACCGGCTGCAGGTGGCGAAGATCCAATCGCCGCCCCGGCTGCGCGTCAATTGGCGGAAGAAAACGGCATCAACCTGGCGTCCGTCAAGGGCACCGGCAAAGATGGCCGTGTGACCAAGGAAGACGTGGTTGCCGCCGTTGAAGCCAAGAAGAACGCACCTGCTGCCGCACCGGCCAAGGCTGCCGCCCCGGCTGCTGCTGCGCCAGTGTTCGCCGCCGGCGACCGTACCGAGAAGCGCGTGCCGATGACCCGTGTGCGTGCCACCGTGGCCAAGCGCCTGGTTGAAGCACAGTCGAACATGGCGATGCTGACCACCTTCAACGAAGTCGACATGACCGAAGTCATGGCCCTGCGTTCGAAGTACAAGGACCTGTTCGAGAAGAGCCACAACGGCGTGCGCCTGGGCTTCATGTCGTTCTTCGTGAAAGCGGCTACCGAAGCGCTCAAGCGCTACCCGGCAGTCAACGCTTCCATCGATGGCACCGATATCGTCTACCATGGCTATGCAGACGTCGGCGTTGCCGTGTCCAGCGACCGTGGCCTGGTAGTGCCGGTACTGCGTAACGCCGAGCTGATGAGCCTGGCTGAAATCGAAGGCGGCATCGCCGGCTTCGGCAAGAAAGCCCGTGACGGCAAGCTGACCATCGACGAGATGACCGGTGGTACCTTCACCATCACCAACGGTGGTACCTTCGGTTCCATGATGTCGACGCCGATCGTCAACCCACCGCAAGCCGCGATCCTGGGCATGCACAACATCATCCAGCGTCCGATGGCCATCAACGGCCAGGTCGTGATCCGCCCGATGATGTACCTGGCGCTGTCGTACGATCACCGCCTGATCGATGGTAAAGAAGCCGTGACTTTCCTGGTGACCATCAAGAACCTGCTGGAAGACCCGGCGCGTCTGCTGCTGGATATCTGATAAAAGCAGCTTCAAGTTGCGAGCTGCAAGCTGCAGGAAAAATCAGCTTGGCTTGCAACTTGTTGCTTGAAGCTTGTCGCTAAATAGAGGATCTATTTTCATGTCGCAGAAATTTGACGTTGTAGTGATTGGTGCAGGTCCTGGCGGCTATGTTGCCGCCATCAAGGCCGCACAACTGGGCCTCTCGACTGCTTGCATCGAAAAATACACCGACAAGGAAGGCAAACTGGCGCTGGGCGGTACTTGCCTGAACGTTGGTTGCATTCCTTCCAAGGCGCTGCTGGACAGCTCCTGGAAATTCCATGAAGCCCAGGACGGTTTCGCGATCCACGGCATCAACCATGCCGGCGTGACCATGGACGTGCCGGCGATGATCGGCCGCAAGGCCAACATCGTCAAAGGCCTGACCTCCGGCGTTGCCACGCTGTTCAAGGCTAACGGCGTCACCTCCCTGCAAGGTCACGGCAAATTGCTGGCCGGCAAGCAGGTTGAAATCACCAAGCCGGACGGCTCGGTAGAAGTCATCGAAGCCGAGAACGTGATCCTGGCCCCAGGCTCGCGTCCTATCGACATTCCACCGGCACCGGTTGACCAGAACGTGATCGTTGATTCGACCGGCGCGCTGGAGTTCCAGGCCATTCCAAAACGCCTGGGCGTAATCGGCGCTGGCGTGATCGGCCTGGAGCTGGGTTCGGTCTGGTCCCGTCTGGGTTCCGAAGTCACTGTGCTGGAAGCCCTGGACACGTTCCTGCTGGCTGCCGACACCGCCGTGTCCAAGGAAGCCTACAAGACCCTGACCAAACAGGGTCTGGACATCAAGCTGGGTGCCCGCGTGACCGGTTCCAAGGTCAACGGCGAAGAAGTCGTGGTGACCTACACCGATAAAGACGGCGAGCAGACCATCACCTTCGACAAGCTGATCGTGGCCGTGGGCCGTCGTCCGGTGACCACCGACCTGCTGGCTTCCGATAGCGGCGTGAACATCGACGAGCGTGGTTTCATCCACGTTGACGATCACTGCGCGACTACCGTGCCTGGCGTTTACGCCATCGGCGACGTGGTGCGCGGCATGATGCTGGCGCATAAGGCTTCCGAAGAAGGCATCATGGTTGTCGAGCGCATCAAGGGTCACAAAACCCAGATGAACTACGACCTCGTGCCATCGGTTATCTACACCCACCCGGAAATTGCATGGGTCGGCAAGAACGAACAGCAGTTGAAAGCTGAAGGCGTAGAAGTTAACGTCGGCACCTTCCCGTTTGCCGCTTCCGGCCGTGCCATGGCAGCCAACGACACCGGTGGTTTTGTCAAAATCATCGCTGATGCCAAGACTGACCGCGTATTGGGCGTCCACGTGATTGGCCCGAGCGCTGCAGAACTGGTTCAGCAAGGCGCTATCGGTATGGAATTCGGCACCAGTGCCGAGGACCTGGGCATGATGGTCTTCTCCCATCCGACCCTGTCCGAAGCGTTGCACGAAGCAGCGTTGGCTGTGAATGGCGGCGCCATCCACATCGCCAACCGCAAGAAGCGCTAAGCGAGATAATAAGAAACCACGGCGGAGTTGCCCGTCGTGAGTCTTGCGCGCAGGACTCACCGCGGAATATCCGCTGGACGCAGCCTTGTGCAGCTTTACGGGCCATAAGCCCCGCAGGTTGCGCAAGCAGCAGTCACAGGTGGCGCGGCACTCATAATGAGCGCAGCGCCGAATGCGCAGTACCTAACGAAGACGGTAAAAAGCATGAATCTTCACGAGTATCAGGGTAAGCAGCTGTTCGCTGAATACGGCCTGCCAGTATCCAAGGGCTACGCAGTAGACACCCCGGAAGCAGCAGCAGAAGCTTGCGACAAGATCGGCGGCACCGAGTGGGTGGTCAAAGCCCAGGTCCACGCTGGTGGTCGCGGTAAAGCGGGCGGCGTCAAGCTGGTTCGCAGCAAAGAAGACGCCAAGGCCTTCGCACAGCAGTGGCTGGGCAAGCGTCTGGTGACTTACCAGACTGATGCCAATGGCCAGCCAGTCACCAAGATCCTGGTTGAATCGTGCACTGATATCGCTAAAGAGCTGTACCTGGGCGCTGTCGTTGACCGTTCGAGCCGTCGCATCGTGTTCATGGCTTCCACCGAAGGTGGCGTGGACATCGAGAAAATCGCTCACGAAACCCCAGAAAAAATTCTGAAAGCCACCATCGATCCACTGGTTGGCGCTCAGCCATTCCAGGGTCGCGAGCTGGCTTTCCAGCTGGGCCTGGAAGGCAAGCAAGTTGCCCAGTTCGCCAAGATCTTCGTAGGTCTGGCCAAGCTGTTCCAGGATCACGATCTGGCCCTGCTGGAAGTTAACCCGCTGGTGATCAAGGCTGACGGCGATCTGCACTGCCTCGACGCCAAGATCAACATCGACGCCAACGCCATGTACCGTCAGCCCAAGCTGAAGACTTTCCACGATCCGTCCCAGGACGATCCGCGCGAAGCGCACGCTGCCAAGTTCGAACTGAACTACGTAGCCCTGGAAGGTAACATTGGCTGCATGGTCAACGGTGCCGGTCTGGCCATGGGTACCATGGACATCGTCAACCTGCATGGCGGCAAGCCAGCCAACTTCCTCGACGTAGGCGGCGGTGCCACCAAGGAACGCGTTACCGAAGCGTTCAAGATCATCCTGTCCGACTCCAATGTCGCAGCAGTACTGGTCAACATCTTCGGCGGCATCGTTCGTTGCGACATGATTGCCGAAGGCATCATCGGTGCAGTGAAAGAAGTCGGCGTTAAAATCCCGGTTGTTGTTCGCCTTGAAGGTAACAACGCTGAACTGGGCGCCAAAGTACTGGCAGAAAGCGGTTTGAACATCATCGCGGCTACCAGCCTGACCGACGCTGCTCAACAAGTTGTCAAAGCTGCGGAGGGCAAGTAATGAGCGTCCTGATCAATAAAGACACCAAAGTTATCTGCCAGGGTATTACCGGTTCGCAAGGTAGCTTCCACACCCAGCAAGCCATCGAATACGGCACCAAGATGGTTGGCGGCGTAACGCCAGGCAAAGGCGGCACCGAGCACCTGGGTCTGCCAGTGTTCAACACCGTGAAAGATGCTGTAGAAAAAACTGGCGCCACCGCCAGCGTGATCTACGTTCCAGCACCTTTCTGCAAGGACTCCATCCTGGAAGCGGCATTCGGCGGCATCAAGCTGATCGTCTGCATCACCGAAGGCATTCCTACCCTGGACATGCTGGACGCCAAGGTTAAGTGCGACGAGCTGGGCGTGGTCCTGATCGGCCCTAACTGCCCAGGCGTGATCACCCCAGGCGAATGCAAGATCGGCATCATGCCAGGTCACATTCACTTGCCAGGCAAGGTCGGTATCGTTTCCCGTTCCGGCACCCTGACCTACGAAGCTGTGAAGCAGACCACTGACGCCGGTTTCGGTCAGTCGACTTGCGTCGGCATCGGCGGTGACCCGATCCCGGGTTCGAACTTCATCGACATCCTGAAGCTGTTCCAGGAAGACCCGAAGACCGAAGCGATCGTGATGATCGGTGAGATCGGCGGTTCGGCTGAAGAAGAAGCAGCGGCCTACATCAAGGCCCACGTGACCAAGCCGGTTGTTTCCTACATCGCTGGTGTGACTGCCCCTGCGGGCAAGCGCATGGGCCATGCGGGCGCAATCATCTCCGGCGGCAAAGGCACTGCAGACGAGAAATTCGCTGCACTGCAGGACGCAGGCGTTAAAACCGTGCGTTCGCTGGCAGACATCGGCAAGGCCCTGGCCGAGCTGACCGGTTGGGCCGTCAAGTAAGCCTCACGCTTAACTGACGCTTCACCCCACAAAGGCCACCTTCGGGTGGCCTTTGTGCATTCCGGGTATTCCTGTTTCTTGAGCTGAGCTCATTCCAGTGTGGGAGCTGGCTTGCCTGCGAAAGCATCGACTCGGTTTGGCTGATGCACCGAGGTGCCTGCATCGCAGGCAAGCCAGCTCCCACAGGTTGTCGCATTGCTCTGCAAAAAGTGTAAAAACGCGACATTAAAATGTCGCTTATCGGACAGTGCGCCCCGCAACAGTGCGTTTGTCAGCCTATTTCTGTACCCTAGCCGCCTCTTTACGCGCCGGCATCCCAAAAGGAAGCCGAGCGCTGGACCGGTCGGCCCCCACCAGGGCCGACAGCATTTCCCTCATCCACAGGGAAGCCCTCTCTAAATTCCGATTCAGTAGTGTGGTATTTCCTCGAATGAAAGTGTTGAAAAGCCAGGACATCCTGGCGCTGGGCTTCATGACGTTCGCGCTGTTTGTGGGCGCCGGCAACATCATCTTCCCGCCTATCGTTGGTTTGCAGTCCGGGCCTCATGTCTGGATGGCGGCGCTGGGCTTCCTCATCACCGCAGTCGGTTTGCCGGTGGTCACCGTGATCGCCCTGGCCAAGGTCGGCGGCGGCATGGATGCATTGAGCAGCCCGATCGGCAAAGTCGCCGGCGGCCTGCTCGCGGCAGCGGCTTATCTGGCGGTAGGCCCGCTGTTCGCCACCCCGCGTACCGCGACCGTTTCGTTTGAAGTCGGCCTGGCGCCGCTGACCGGCGAAAGCCCGCTGGCGCTGTTCCTCTATAGCTCGGTGTATTTTTTGGTGGTGTTCTTCGTGTCCCTGTACCCAGGGCGCCTGCTGGATACCGTCGGCCGTTTCCTTGCGCCGTTGAAGATCATCGCACTGGCGATCCTCGGTATCGCTGCGTTTGCCCTGCCGGCCGGTGAAGTGGGCGTCGCCACGCCGGAATACGTCGCCGCGCCGTTCTCCCAAGGCTTTATCAATGGCTACCTGACCATGGATACCCTGGGTGCGCTGGTGTTCGGCATCGTCATCGTCAACGCAATCCGCTCCCGCGGCGTCGAATCGCCCAAGCTGATCACCCGCTACGCGATTATCGCCGGGCTGATCGCGGGCGTGGGCCTGGCGCTGGTGTATATCAGCCTGTTCCGCCTGGGCTCTGGCAGTCATGCCGTGGCGGCGGGCGCCAGCAACGGCGCGGCCGTGCTGCATGCTTACGTGCAAAGCACCTTCGGCTCCCTGGGCAGTGGCTTTCTGGCCGTGCTGATCTCCCTGGCATGCCTGGTGACGGCCGTGGGCCTGACCTGCGCCTGCGCCGAGTACTTCAGCAAAATCCTGCCGCTGTCCTACAAGACACTGGTGGTGATCCTGGCGTTGTTCTCGCTGTTCGTGTCCAACCTGGGCCTGACCAAGCTGATTGCGTTCTCCATCCCGGTCCTCACCGCCATCTACCCGCCGTGCATCGTGCTGGTGGCGCTGAGCTTCTGCAAAGACTTCTGGCAGGAGCAGGGCCGTATCGTCGGTCCGGTGATGTTGGTGTCATTCATTTTTGGCGGCATCGACGCGCTCAAGGGCGCCGGCCTCGCCAATTGGATGCCCGCACAGCTGACGCATTTGCCATTAAGCGAGCAGGGCCTGGCCTGGCTGGTGCCCTCTGTGATGACACTGGTCGTGGCGGTGGTGGTGGATCGCATGCTTGGCAAGCGCAGCGAAGCGATCGCCTGACACGGTGGCACGGCTGCACAGAAATGCCTCGTATCAATCGATACGGGGCATTTTTTATGCCTGCTTGTCGACAAGGTTCTAGAGTTGCAACGCGGTCAGTAGGGGAGCGGGCTTGCTCGCTCTCACATGTTGACTGTGTGTCCATATTTTCTTGTTTATCAGGAGCCCTATGTCGTTCATCGAAACCAACCAAGTCCACGTGCTCGCCGCCCTGTGGTTCGTGCTGTGCTGGGGCGGTTACACCCGTTATGCCCTCTGGAAAGCCGGCGACACCGCCTGCCTGGCCAGCGTGCTGCACCTGTATCGCGAAGACTGGATGCGCCGCATGCTGCTGCGCGACAACCGCATCGCCGACGCCAGCGTGATCGGTAATCTGGAGCGCAACGCCTCGTTTTTCGCCTCCAGCACGCTGATCATCCTCGCCGACATCCTTACCGTGCTGGGCGCCTCGGAGCGCGCCGTATCGCTGCTGGCGGACATTCCCATGGTGCAGCAGGCGTCCCAGGGCATGTCGGAAATCAAATTGCTGTGTCTGGCGCTGGTGTTCGTCTACGCGTTTTTTACGTTCAGTTGGTGCATGCGCCAGTACAACTTCGCGGCGGTGCTGGTGGGATCAGCGCCGATGATCGGTGAGCGCCAAGTGTCCGAGCAAGAGCGCAAGGCGTTTGCGCTACGGGCGGCGCGCGTCATCTCCATGGCTGCCAACCAGTTCAACTTCGGCCTGCGGGCCTATTACTTTGGCATGACCATGCTGGCGTGGTTTGTCAGCCCCTGGCTGTTCATGTTGATGAGTGCCGGAGTCGTGGTGGTGTTGTATCGCCGTGAGTTTCACTCCGATGTACTGCAAGTGATGGTGTATACGCAGACAGACACGCCTTCGCCCGAGGCGGTCAAGGACGCGGTTTAGTTAGAGGCATGTCGCATTAAAAACGCCAGACAAAGAAAAGCCCGCTATTAAGCGGGCTCTCTTTTACAACCAGGCTACATCAGACCGCGGTATCAGGAACCGGTCGAAGGCGTGGCTTCTTTTGCAGCGGCTGCGTTCGATTCGGCCTGAGCTTTGGCAGCTTCGGCGTTTTCTTTTGCAGCATCGTTCACTTTATCCTGAGCCTTCGCCATGTCTTTCTGAGCTTGCTCAGAGTGCGAAGCGGCGTCTTGGGCTTTGTCTTCGGATTTCTTGTCGCAGGCAGCGAGGCCAAGGGCAGCAGCCAACATCATGGAAACAGCTAAAGTCTTGCGCATGGGGTGTTTCTCCTTATTGAAGATATCTTCTGGCCTTTCGAGCCTGAGGGTTCAGCATTAGTTCCTTTTATTGCGCAGATATATAAACAAAGGTTGCCAAGGAACTTAAACCCGCACTGCCTGTTCCGCGGATCACTGCCAAAAAGAGTCTAGACCCAATGACCGAAAACTCGTTGCTGGAACGTGCAACACGCTTTGTTTGCGCTTTGCGCCATTGCCAGGTGCTGGGCATTACCGTGCATGAAGCCAGCGATAGGGGCATGACGCTGCTGCTGCCCTATGCGGCAGGTATCGTGGGCGACCCCGAGACCGGCGTCATCCATGGTGGCGCGCTTACCTCGCTGATGGACACCGCCTGCGGCATGGCCACCCTCTGTGTATTGCCCGAGTTCGAGGTGTGCCCGACCCTGGACCTGCGCATCGACTATATGCACCCGGCCGCACCGCACCAGCCAGTCTATGGGTTTGCCCAGTGTTACCGGGTCACCGCCGACGTTATCTTCACGCGGGGCTTTGCCTACCAGGATGATCCGCAGCAACCCATCGCCCATGTGGTGGGAACGTTCATGCGCATGGGCAAGCTGCTCAAAGGCGCACAGGGCCTGAGTGCCACGCTCGACGGAGATCAGGCATGACGCACCGTTTCAACACTCGCCTTGAGCAAGCCCACGCGCGCGGCGATTACACAGCGCTGCTCGAACTCATCCCTTACGCCAACCTGATCGGCATCCAATGCACGCGCCAGGGCGATGAATTGCTGTTCCGCCTGCCGGCCAACAAGGACAACATTGGTAACCCCATATTGCCGGCGCTGCATGGCGGAGTGATTGCCGGTTTCATGGAGCTGTCGGCAGCGCTGCACTTGCTGGTGTCCACCGGCGCGCCGGGCCTGCCGAAAATCATCGATTTTTCCCTGGATTACCTGCGTGCCGGGCAGTTTCGCGACACCTACGCCACCTGCCAGGTATGGCGTCAGGGCCGGCGGGTGGCCAACGTTTCGGTCACCGCCTGGCAAAGCGCGGCGGCAGAACCGATTGCCACCGCTCGTGCGCATTTCAAAATCGAGGCACCTTGCGGCCCTTGAAATCCTCCCGTTAGCCCCCAACTTTGATGACAACCCGCCGCCAACCCTTTCGGGCGCGGCCATTGCCATCCAATTGGAGTTTGATGACCATGAGTGTGGAAACTCAAAAGGAAACCCTGGGCTTCCAGACCGAGGTGAAGCAACTGCTGCACCTCATGATCCATTCGCTGTATTCCAACAAGGAAATTTTCCTTCGCGAATTGATCTCGAACGCCTCTGACGCTGTCGACAAATTACGCTTCGAAGCCCTGTCCAAGCCTGAGTTGCTGGAAGGTGGCGCTGAGCTGAAAATCCGTGTGAGCTACGACAAGGACGCGAAAACCGTCACGCTCGAAGACAACGGTATCGGCATGAGCCGTGACGATGCGATCACCCACCTGGGGACCATCGCAAAATCCGGCACCGCAGATTTCATGAAGAACCTGTCGGGCGATCAGAAAAAAGATTCGCACCTGATCGGTCAGTTCGGTGTGGGCTTCTACTCGGCCTTCATCGTCGCCGACAAGGTTGAAGTGTTCAGCCGCCGTGCCGGTCTCGCGGCCAGCGAAGGGGTGCACTGGGCGTCCAAAGGCGAGGGCGAGTTTGAAATCGCCACGATCGACAAGGCCGACCGTGGTACCCGTATCGTGCTGCACCTCAAATCCGGTGAAGACGAATTCGCCGATGGCTGGCGCCTGCGCAACATCATCAAGAAATACTCCGACCACATCGCATTGCCGATCGAGTTGCCCAAGGAGCAGACCGCGGCTGAAGGCGAAGAGAAGCCTGCCGAGGAGTGGGAAACTGTCAACCGCGCCAGCGCCTTGTGGACCCGTCCGCGTACCGAGATCAAGGACGAGGAATACCAGGAGTTCTACAAGCACATCGGTCACGACTACGAAAACCCGCTGAGCTGGAGCCACAACAAGGTTGAGGGCAAGCTCGAGTACAGCTCGCTGCTGTACGTGCCGGCCCGCGCCCCGTTCGACCTGTACCAGCGCGAAGCCCCCAAAGGCCTGAAGCTCTACGTGCAGCGCGTGTTCGTGATGGACCAGGCGGAGTCCTTCCTGCCGCTGTACCTGCGCTTCATCAAGGGCGTGGTCGATTCCAATGACCTGTCGCTGAACGTGTCGCGGGAAATCCTGCAGAAAGATCCGATCATCGACTCCATGAAGTCGGCGCTGACCAAGCGCGTACTCGACATGCTGGAGAAGCTGGCGAAGAACGAGCCTGAGCAATACAAGGGTTTCTGGAAAAACTTCGGTCAGGTCATGAAAGAAGGCCCGGCTGAAGATTTCGCCAACAAGGAAAAAATTGCCGGCCTGCTGCGCTTTGCCTCCACCCAGGGCGAAGACGGCGAGCAGATTGTGTCGCTGGCCGACTACCTGGCGCGCGCCAAGGAAGGTCAGGACAAGATCTACTACCTCACCGGTGAAACCTACGCGCAGGTCAAGAACAGTCCGCACCTGGAAGTCTTCCGCAAGAAAGGCATCGAAGTGCTGCTGCTGACCGACCGTATTGATGAGTGGCTGATGAGCTACCTCACCGAGTTCGACGGCAAATCGTTCGTCGATGTGGCCCGTGGTGATCTGGACCTGGGTAACCTTGACTCTGAAGAAGAGAAGAAGGAAGCCGAAGAGGTCGCCAAGTCCAAAGAGGGCCTGGTTGAGCGGATCAAGGCATCCCTGGGCGAGGCTGTCAGCGAAGTGCGGGTTTCCCACCGCCTGACCGACTCTCCGGCGATCCTGGCCATCGGCGAGCAGGACCTGGGCATGCAGATGCGTCAGATCCTCGAAGCCAGCGGGCAGAAGGTTCCGGATTCCAAGCCGATCTTCGAATTCAACCCGGCGCACCCGCTGATCGAGAAACTCGATGGCGAGCAGAGCGAAGAGCGTTTTGGCGACCTGTCGCACATCCTCTTCGACCAGGCAGCCCTGGCCGCTGGCGACAGCCTGAAAGACCCGGCCGCCTATGTGCGCCGACTGAACAAGCTGTTGGTTGAACTGTCGGTTTAACACCGCTGCAGGAAAAACCCGCTTCGGCGGGTTTTTTCATTTTAGTGCACCTCAACTGGAGTAAATCATGAGCCAAGTCACCGTGCGTTCCGTGGTCTATCAGATCGATGGCCAGTCTTATGAAAGCCGCCTGGCGTTCGACGCCAGCCACAAGGGGCCGCTGCCGGGCCTGCTGATGGCGCCGAACTGGATGGGCGTGAGTGCAGGGGCCGAAGAAATTGCCAAGAGCGTCGCCGCCAAGGGCTACGTGGTGCTGATTGCCGACCTCTACGGACAAACCGTGCGCCCGTCGAACGGCGATGAAGCCGGCGCGGCGATGATGCCGTTGAAGAACGACCGCCCCTTGCTCAACACGCGCATGCAGGTGGCGTTCGAGCAACTGCAAGGCCAGACCGAAGCGGCAGTGGATACCTCGAAACTTGCGACCTTTGGTTTCTGCTTCGGCGGTTGCTGTTCCCTGGAGCTGGCGCGCACCGGCGCGCCTGTGAAAGCCGCCGTGTCGTTCCATGGCACCCTCGATACGCCCAACCCGGCGGACGCGAAGAACATAAAGGGCTCGGTGCTGGTGCTGCACGGCGCCTCCGACCCGTTGGTGCCCAAGGAGCAATTGCCGGCGTTCGAAGATGAAATGAACGCGGCCGGTGTGGATTGGCAACTGCTGAGCTACGGCGGCGCGGTGCACTCCTTCACCGACCCCCATGCGAACGTGCCGGGCAAGATGATGTATGACGCGAAGACCTCTGCACGCGCGTTCCAGTCCATGCATAACTTGCTGGATGAAGTGTTCAAGGGCTGATGCTTCGGCGTCTGTTCGGGCCTCATCGGGAGCAAGCTTCCTCTCACATCGTGATCGTGTTCACCGATCTGAATGTGGGAGGGGGCTTGCTCCCGATAGCTATCTGGCAGGCAACCCCATTCCCCTGAATCACCTCGATGGAGATCGCCCCCCCGTGCCCTGGACTCGCCTGAGCCTCGCCTTGTTGCTCACCTTCGCCAGCCTCGCCGCACAAGCCCGCGACTATGCCTACAGCGATGCCCACCTGCATTACGTGGATTTCTTTCAGGAAACCGCCGGCATGGACAAGCTGCTCAAGGCCATGGCGGACAATCGCATCGAGCAGGTGATGATTTCCGGCATTCCCGTGGCGAAAAAATGGCACGAAGACGAGCCCAAGCGTCCGCGCTATTACGCCGGTGACGATGCCGATGCCTACTGGTACAGCGCCACCGACGTGATCGTCGCGGCGGCGGTCGATAAGCTCACGCCTGAACAGCGCCTGCGCTTTCATCCTTTTCTGTCCGGCTTCAACCCCAATGACAAGAATTCCGCTGCGCATATCCAGCGCACGCTCGACCTCAATCCCGGCCTGTGGCAGGGCATCGGTGAAGTGTTCACCCGCCATGACGACCTGACAGCCCTGACGGCGGGGGACACCCCGCGCGCCAACAACGAGGCCATGACGCGTATTTACCACCTGGCGGCCGAAAACGATTTGCCGGTGATGCTGCATTCCAACATCACCTCCAAGCGCGAGCGCAACCCGTTGTATCTGGCAGAGGTCGAAGAGCCGCTGCGCAATCACCCGCACACGCGGTTTATCTGGGCGCATGCCGGTACCAGCCTGGAGATCCACCGTCATCAAGTGCAGATGGACTTTTTGCTGCCCACCTTGACGCGCCTGCTGGAGGCCTACCCCAATCTGTACATCGACCTCTCCTGGAGCATGCTCACGCCTTATCTGCTGGACGAGGCGGGCAAACCCAGGCTTGAGTGGGTAAAGCTGGTGGAGCGCTTCCCGGAGCGCTTCATGCTCGGCTCTGATGTGGTAGGTCGCTTCAACAAGCTGGGTAAGGAAATGCGCCGCTTTGACCCCTTCCTCGATGCGCTGCCCGAGGACGTGGCCCGCAAGGTTGCGCGGGACAATTTCCTGGCCGTGCTGCCCAAGACCTCTCGCTGAGCGCAGTATCCAATGTGGGAGGGGCTTGCTCCCTCCCACATGTTGATTTTTGATATCTGGTGATCACCCACAAAAAAGCCCCGAACCAGTCGGGGCTTTTTTGTGGGGTCAAGCTGCAGGCCTTACTTGCCCTGCCAGCGCTTGAGTACCAGCGTCGCGTTGGTGCCGCCAAAGCCGAAGCTGTTGCTCATCACGGTATTGATGGTGGCGTTTTCAACGGTCTTGGTCAGGATTGGCATATCTGCCACAACCGGATCAATCTCGTCGATGTTGGCCGAACCGGCCATGAAGTTGCCTTCCATCATCAGCAGGCAGTAGATCGCTTCGTGAACGCCAGCGGCGCCCAGGGAGTGACCCGACAGGCTCTTGGTGGAGCTGATGGCCGGCGCCTTGTCGCCGAATACCGCACGCACGCCTTCCATTTCCTTGGCGTCGCCGACCGGAGTGGAGGTGCCGTGGGTGTTCAGGTAGTCGATCTGGGTGTCAACGGTGGACATTGCCATCTGCATGCAACGGATGGCGCCTTCGCCGCTTGGCGCAACCATGTCGTAGCCGTCGGAAGTGGCGCCGTAGCCGACGATTTCCGCGTAGATCTTCGCGCCACGGGCCAGAGCGTGTTCCAGCTCCTCGACCACCACCATGCCGCCACCGCCGGCGATGACGAAACCGTCACGCTTGGCGTCGTAGGCGCGGGAGGCCTTTTCCGGGGTTTCGTTGTACTGGGTGGAGAGGGCGCCCATGGCGTCGAACAGGAACGACTGGCTCCAATGCTCTTCTTCACCGCCGCCGGCGAACACGATGTCCTGCTTGCCCAGCTGTATCTGCTCAACGGCAGTCCCGATGCAGTGGGCGCTGGTGGCGCAGGCCGAGGAGATCGAGTAGTTGACGCCCTTGATGGCAAACGGCGTGGCCAGGCAGGCCGACACGGTGCTGCCCATGGTCCGCGTTACACGGTACGGGCCGACGCGCTTCACGCCTTTCTCGCGCAGGATGTCCAGCGCTTCCATCTGGTTGAGGGTGGATGCGCCGCCGGAACCGGCGATCAAACCGGTGCGTACGTTCGATACCTGGTCTTCGCTCAGGCCTGAATCGGCGATCGCGTCTTTCATGGCCAGGTAGGCGTAGGCGGCAGCGTGGCCGACGAAGCGATAGATCTTGCGATCGATCAGTTCTTCGAGGGGCAGGTCGATGGAGCCGGAAACCTGGCTACGCAGACCCATTTCGGCATATTCCGGGTTGAAGCGGATGCCAGGGCGACTTGCACGCAGGTTAGCGGTGACGGTCTCTTTGTCATTGCCCAGGCAAGAAACGATGCCCAGACCAGTGATAACGACGCGGCGCATGCGGATAACCCTTAAAAGTTGTCAGTGGAAGTGAATACGCCGACCCGAAGGCCTTCGGCAGTATAAATCTCGCGACCGTCGACAGTCACCGAACCATCGGCAATGGCCAGGTTCAGCTTGCCCTTGAGGACGCGCTTGATTTGAATGTTGTAGGTGACTTTCTTGGCGGTCGGCAGGACCTGGCCGAAGAACTTCACTTCGCCGGAACCCAGGGCGCGACCGCGGCCTGGCAGACCCTGCCAGCCCAGGTAAAAGCCGACCAGTTGCCACATGGCGTCGAGGCCCAGGCAGCCTGGCATCACCGGATCGCCTTCGAAATGGCAGGCGAAGAACCACAGGTCCGGAGTGATATCCAGCTCGGCGACCAATTCACCTTTGCCGTACTTGCCACCCTCTTCGCTGATATGAGTGATGCGATCCACCATCAGCATGTTCGGGGCGGGCAGTTGCGCGTTACCTGGGCCGAACAGCTCACCGCGACTGCAGCGCAGCAGGTCTTCCCGAGTAAAGGCGTTTTGTTTGGTCATGCGAGCTCCTCAATAATCCCATGCGGCGGGGCAGGGCAAATCTTCCCGAACCGAATGAAGCGTTCATGCCTCATGCCGGCAGCCTACACGTAGACTATTGCGTTGTAGTGAAAGTCACAGCGTCAAGGCACTCAATGTACACTTGTTCACTGAAATTTTAAACCGGGCCTGTTTATCTGCCCGTTTGGGTGCCTAAGACTGCCGCAATTTAGTGTTTCACGCCAGTCGCAGATGCCTGATGGCGCCGCGCTATTGCACCCAGCGCTGCAGGATCTGCTGCAAATCCGTACGTTTGAACGGCTTGGCCAGGTAATCGTTCATTCCGGCTGCGAGGCACGCTTCACGGTCGCCCTGCAAGGCGTTGGCGGTGAGCGCAATGATCGGCAGATCGGCGCAGCCGGGCAGCTGGCGAATCTGCCGGGTTGCCTCGTAGCCATCGATCACTGGCAGCCGGCAATCCATCAGGATCGCGGTGAACATCAGGCTTTCTGCGCTACGGATCGCCTCGGCGCCGTCGGTGGCCAGGCTGACTTCAAAGCCGAGGCTGCGCAACATGGCTTCCACTACCGTGCGATTGACCGGGTTGTCCTCCACCAGCAACACATGGCGGCCATCGCCCGCGCCGTGCTTGCTTTGGGCATCCTGGGCAATCGCCGGCAGGCTCTGCTGATCGATGGCCAGGGGGATTTCCAGGGTAAACACCGAGCCACGGCCTTCTTCGCTTTGCGCGCGCAGGGTACCGCCCATGCGTTCGGCCAGGGTGCGCGCGATGGGCAGTCCCAATCCGGTGCCGCCATAGCGTCTGGAAATCGAGCTGTCAGCCTGCTGGAACGCGTCGAACATCGACTCCAGGTGTTCGGCACCGATACCGATGCCGCTGTCGCGCACGCTGCAAGTGAACCACACCAGCTCATGGTCGAGGGGTTGCCAGTGGGGCTCGACACTCACGCTGCCATGCTCGGTGAACTTGAGTGCATTGCCGATCAGGTTCACCAGGATTTGGCGGATACGCGTGGGGTCGCCCTTGACCCGCAGCGTATCGAGGCCCGGCGGCATCGGCAGGTTGAGCGTCAGCCCGCGCTGCTGGGCGCTGTGCCGGAAGGCGTGGGCGCTGCTGTTGACCAGGTCGGCGAGGTTGAACGCGATATGCTCCAGCTCCAGGGCCGCGCGCTCGATGCGCGAGAAATCGAGGATGTCATTGATGACCTTCAGCAGATGCTCGGTGGACTCGGAGGCCAGCGCCGCGTATTCGGTCTGCTCTTCGGTCATCTCGGTGGTTTCCAGCAACTGCAGCATGCCCAACACCCCATTCATCGGCGTGCGCAGCTCGTGGCTCATCATCGCCAAAAAGTCCGATTTGGCATTGTTGGCCCGCTCGGCTTCCTCGCGGGTCTGGATCAGCTGCGCCATGGCCTGTTGCTGTTCGCGGCTGGCCTGTTGCAGGCCGGCGGCCAGGTTGTTGATGTGACGTGACAGGTCGCCCAGTTCCGAGTCATCCACGATCGGCAGCGCAGTCTTGTATTCGCCTTGCTGGATGGCCTTCACCGCATGGCCCATCGCGCTGATCGGCTGCGACAGGCTGGCCGCCAGGCGCCGCGCCAGCAGGAAGGTAAACAGCAGGGCGAACAGTGCGAGGATGCCGGCCTTGAACAGAATCTCCTGCTGGCGCTGGCTGAAGGCATCGTTGGACATGCCGACGATCACGCGCCCCAGGTAATCCGCGCGCGGCGCCTTGGATTCGTTGAGGTTGTCCTGGAAAAAATCGCTGCCCAACTGGATATGCTGCAGGCGGATCGGTGCCTGAAACACCTTTACCGACAACGAGCGATCGTGCTTTTCCGACGGTTGCTCGACATACACCAGAATGTTTTCGGCGGCGTCCTGAATCTCCAGAAAGCGCACATGGGGCGTGGCCAGCGTGGCGCGCAGCAGGCTGTCGAGCACATCGTTGTTGCCGGAAATGACGCCGTACTCGGTGGCGGGCGCCAGTTGGTTGGCAATCAGCTGGCCGGTATGGTCCAGCTCCTGGCGCAAGTCCTGGATACGCACGAAGGTAAAGAAGCTGATCAACAGCAACGTGAGCAACAGCGCCGGGCCCAGGGTGATGAGCTGGGTGCGGGTGTTGATATCCCAACGACGACGCAAGGTCATGGGCGTTTTTCTCCTTCGGCGAGCCGCGCGGCGACGTTGCTTTCATCGACGTGTTCGATACCCAGTGAGCGCGCGACCTGCGGGTTGCCCACGACTTTGAAGTGTTGTGGGTACAACGTGCGCGGCCAGCTGGCCGGCGGGCGGTCAAGCAAACGGTCGAGCACGCCCAGCCAGTCGGTCTGGTCGCTGTAGGTGCTGGCCAGACTGCCGGCCTTGACGAAGCCGGCGTTGGGGCCCACCAGCGGCAGTTGTTGGGCGTAGCTGCTCAACAGCAGGTTCTTTGCGGTCTTGGGGTTGTACAGTTGCGGATCGTCGAGGCCGAGCAGCACGTCGCTGGTCCTGAACAGGCTTTGCAGCGGGCGACTGTCGTTAATGTTGTTCCACAATTGCGGCACGATTTCCAGGCCCAGGGGCGCGGCGTATTGGCTCAGCTCGCGCAGCAGGAATTCACTGTCGTTGCCATAGAGCACGCCGATGCGCCGGGCCTGCGGCAGGATGCCGGTGATCAGGCGTAACTGGCGGTCCAGCGGCGGGTCGCTCCACAGCAGGCTGATGTGCGCCGGCAAGTGGGTGCCCAGACGCTGGCGTGCTTGCAGGCGGCTGATGCGCAGCACCAGGGTCGGCGGCCCTTCGGCGTCTTGCAGGCGCCAGTCGAGGCCTGGCAGGTCGAGCAGGATCAGGCGCGTGTCGGCTGGCAATTGGCGCGGCGCCGGCAGGTCCTTGAGCGGAGTGAAGGTGACGTGGTCTGCGGGGCGCTGCCGGGCCAGTGCCTGGGCGAAGTCCTGCACGCCTGCGCTGTCTTCGGCTGCAGTCAGCAGGATGTTGGCGCTCCACGCCGGCGCGGTCATCAGCAGGCCGATCAGCAGCAGGGCGCGCTGCCACAGCCTGGCGAAAGAGAGGAGGGTCGTCCGTGACTGATTGGCCATGTCAGAACTCCAGCGCCGCGCTGAAGTAGAGGACATGACGATGATCATAAATATTGTCGGCCCAGGTGGTCGGCTGGTTGTCGAGGCGTTGTTGCAGCATGCCCGCCAGCTCCACGTTGGCGTTGCCCACGGCAATGCGCTTGGCCACCCGCAGGTCGACCCGTTCGAAGCGATATTGGTTGAGCGCGTCGTCGCCGTAGTAGAACAGCGCGCTGGACCAGCCGTCACCCCATTCACGCAACCAGCCGGCCGAGCCGCTGTTGCGGGCGGTCTGGGCCTTGTCCAGCGGGTTGCTCGCGGTGGCGTCGACGTAGGCGTAGGTGAACCGCAGACGGTCGGCGTCACTCAGGCGCCAGTCCAGTTGCGACTCGGCGCCGACAAATCGCGAGCTGTTGCCGTTGCTGGCGATGTATTGGTTGTTGCGTAGCGGCGAGCTGATCATGTCAGTGATTTCGTCATAGAACAGCTTCACGTCCAGGTTCAGCCCGAGGTCGGCAAAGAAGCCGTTATAGCCCAGTTCCCGCGATTTCATCAGCTCTTTATCGAGGTTGCCCGGGCCCCGTGTCACCACAAAGTATTGCCCGGCGTTCTGCCCATAGGCCGGCGAGCTGAGATTGTTGACGCGGTAGCTCCAGTTGACGTTGTTCTCGAACATGTCCGGCGAGCGGATGGCTTCGGAGTACACCGCGCGCAGGCCGTGGCGCGGGTTGATCAGGTAGTTCAGCGCTACCCGGGGCGTCAGTGAGTGACCGCTCAGGCGCGTGTCTTCATACATGGCGCCGCCCTGCAGCAGCCAGTGTTCGCTGGCACGCCATTCGAGCTGGCCGAACAGGCGCCAGGTGACGTCGTCGAGGGTGCCGTTGAAGTAGGTGTCCGAGTCGGCGCGGTCGTAGCGATAGTTCATGCCGCTGACCAGGCGCAGGCTGTCGGACAGGCTGAGGGTGTCCTGAATCTCCAGATCGTAGCGGCTTTCGCGGGTGCTCTGGTCGATGTCGCCGCACACGTTCTGGCTGGCACCGTTGCGCCATTGGTCGAGCACCTGATTGCCCAGCGTCTGTTCGGCGGCGCTGCCCGGCGGGGCGCTGCCCTGGCTGTAGGTGTCCATGTGCCGCGCGAGCCGTTCGGCGTAGTTGGGGTTCAGTTGCCACAGGCGGGTCAGCTCCGGGCTGAACGAGACTTTCGCGTCGCAAGCCTTCCAGACCTGGCGGCGGTCCCATTGCTGGGCCGAGCCCTGGATATAGAGGCTGTGGTCGGGATTGAAATCGATGTTCCAGCGCAGTGAGCCTGCGTAGTCCCTGGCGTTGACGTCGGAGTTATTGCCACCTTCGGTAATCCCGGCGAAGACTGGTGCGTAGGTGTAGGGACGCTGGTTGGTGCCTTCCTTGGCATTCAACTGCCAGTCGAGGCTTTGTTGCGCATTCAGCGTCTGGCTCACGGCCAGGCTGAAGCGGCTCAGGCGGCGACTGTCGCGACGGTCGGCACCCACGGCGTCGCTGTCGAAGCCATCGTCCTGCTGGCCGGACATCGACAGGCGCAAATCGCCGGTTTCCCAGCCCAGGCCCTGGCTGGCGTAGACATCATTGATGCCGCGTTCGCCGCGCTGCACCTTTACCCGCGTGCCCTGGCTGTTGGCCGGTGAGCGCGTGAGGATGTTGACCACCGCCATCAGCGCATTGGCGCCATAGCTGACGGTGTTGGGACCGCGAAACACTTCGATGCGCTCGATATCTTCCATAGCCACCGGGATATCGCTCCAGTCGACGGTGGCCAGGCCCGCGCGGTACACCGAACGGCCGTCGATCAGCACCTGCATGCGGCGCGCATCGCTGGCGCTGGTGCCGTGATAGTTCACGGCGGCCTGATTGCCGATGGTGTAGCCGACCATCATCCCCGGCACCAGCCGCAGCAATTCGGCAATATCCCGCGCGCCGCTGGCCTTGATCAATTCGCTGTCGATTACCGTCATGCTGCCGGGCACGGCGGCGGCCGATTGTTTGAGGCGCGTGGCGGTGAGCACCTGCGGCAGCGGCTGGCTGTCGAGGAACAGGTCATCGGCGCAGGCGGCAGCGCTGCACAACAGCATCAACAACAGGGATGAGCGGGGAGGAGGGCCCAAATACACGGCACGGCCTTGATCATTGCGGATAGCCGCCCATGGTAACTGAGGTGACGGTTTATGCCAGTCGTTGGAGTTGCAATAGGTTCATCCAATTGTGGCATTTTCCGACGAGCGTACGAATTGACGCGGGGGCTGGCTGCAATTGAGGCGCTCCGTATAATGCGGCGATTGCCACTGGTATGGATAAACGGATTGCATATGACTGAACAGCGCCCTATTGCGGTACTGGGAGGCGGAAGTTTTGGTACCGCCGTGGCTAACCTGCTGGCTGAGAATGGCCACGTGGTGCGCCAGTGGATGCGTGACCCCGAGCAGGCCGAGGCCATTCGCGTGCACCGGGAAAATCCCCGTTACCTTAAAGGCATCAAAATTCATGAGGCGGTCGAGCCTGTCACCGACCTGCTGGCCACCCTGAATGCCTGCGACCTGTGCTTTGTTGCGCTGCCCTCCAGTGCGTTGCGCTCGGTGCTGGCCCCTCACGCCGAACGTCTGGCCGGCAAGCTGCTGGTCAGCCTGACCAAGGGCATCGAGGCGCAAACCTTCAAGCTGATGAGCGAAATTCTCCAGGAGATCGCCCCGCAGGCACGTATTGGCGTGCTGTCCGGGCCGAACCTGGCACGGGAAGTGGCCGAGCATGCGCTGACCGCCACCGTGGTCGCCAGCGAAGACGAGCAACTGTGTGAGCGCGTCCAGGCCGTGCTGCATGGCCGCACGTTTCGCGTTTATGCCAGCGCCGACAGGTTTGGCGTCGAACTGGGTGGCGCGCTGAAGAACGTCTACGCCATCATCGCCGGCATGGCCGTGGCCCTGGGCATGGGCGAAAACACCAAGAGCATGCTGATCACCCGCGCCCTGGCGGAAATGACCCGCTTTGCGGTCAACCAGGGCGCCAATCCGATGACCTTTCTGGGGCTGGCGGGCGTCGGCGACCTGATCGTTACCTGCTCCTCGCCCAAAAGCCGTAACTATCAGGTCGGCTTTGCGCTGGGTCAGGGTTTGAGCCTGGACGAAGCGGTGACGCGCCTGGGCGAAGTGGCGGAAGGGGTCAACACCCTCAAGGTGCTCAAGGCCAAGGCTCAGGAAGTGGGCGTCTATATGCCGCTGGTGGCCGGCTTGCATGCGATCCTGTTCGAGGGGCGTACCCTGGAGCAGGTGATCGAGCTGCTGATGCGCGCCGAGCCGAAAACCGATGTCGACTTTATTTCCACCAGCGGTTTCAACTGAGGAACGCGTCATGAACGATCCCAAAGCAGCCCCCAAGTATGAATCCATTGTGCTGCGCATCCTTTGGATGCTGGTGTTCGCCCTGGTGTGGCAGGTCGCGCAGTTCCTGCTCGGCGCGCTGGTGGTGGTGCAGTTGGTATACCGTTTGATCTACGGCGCGCCGAACCTGGGCCTGATGAACTTCGGCGACAGCCTCAGCCAGTTCCTGGCGCAGATCGGCCGCTTCGGCAGTTTCCATACCGAGCAGAAGCCCTGGCCCTTCGCCGATTGGCCGACCCCGCGTGCGCCCGAAGGCGAAGCCGCCCACAGCGTGCCACCGGCGCCGCACCCGGTGCGCGATGAGGAGCCCAAGCTGTGAAGCTGTGGATTCTGCGCCACGGCGAGGCCGAACCCCACGCGCGCAGCGACGCCGAGCGTCACCTCACCGAGCACGGCCGTGGTGAAGTGTTGCGCAGTGCTGCGCAGCTGATCGGCCAGCCCATCAGCGCCATCATTGCCAGCCCTTACGTACGGGCGCAGCAAACCGCGCAGCTGGTACGCGAGGCCCTCGGTTTTCAGGCTGAGATCCGCACGGTACCGTGGTTGACGCCGGACGGTAATCCGCCCCAGGTGCTGCAAAACCTCGAAACCGATGACAACGTGCTGCTGGTCAGCCATCAGCCTCTGGTGGGCAGCCTGATCAGCTTTTTGCAGCACGGCCATCTGCGCCAGTCGCAGCCGATGCACACCGCGAGCCTCGCGGAACTGGAAGGCGATTTTCCGCTGGCGGGGCTGATGAGCCTGGTCAGCGTGAAAAACCCGTAGGCCCTCCTGATAACAATAGAAAGGACACTCCCATGAGCCTGTGGCGCACCCAACCGAACATCGAGCACCTCAATACCCTGCAGAAAAACACCATCGGTGAAGTGCTGGACATCCGTTTCGAAAGCTTCGATGAGCACTCCCTGACGGCGAGCATGGCGGTCGACCACCGCACCCATCAGCCCTACGGCCTGCTGCACGGTGGGGCGTCGGTGGTGCTGGCCGAAAGCGTCGGCTCCATGGCCGCCTACCTGTGCATCGATGCCAGCAAGTTCTATTGCGTGGGCCTCGAGGTCAACGCCAACCATCTGCGCGGTGTGCGCAGCGGGCGGGTGACGGCGGTCGCCACCGCGATTCATATCGGCCGTACCACCCAGGTATGGGACATTCGCCTGACCAGCGACGAGGGCAAGGCCAGTTGTGTATCGCGCCTGACCATGGCCGTCGTGCCCTTGGGCGAGAACCCGCCGGCGCGATAGGCGTGGCGTGAGTGCCATCATTCCTGGCAGTTACGGTCATTGCCGTGCAGGCCGTGCGTGGTGACAATCGCTCCACTGTCTGTGCAGAGGGTCCGGTATGTCGCAGCACGTGTTTTTTGCCCACGCCAATGGTTTCCCTTCGGCCACCTATGGCAAGTTGTTTGCCGGCCTGGCCCCGGAATACGAAGTGGCTCATTTGCCGCAGCACGGTCACGATCCCAGGTTTCCGGTGGATGACAACTGGCAGAACCTGGTGGATGAGCTGATCCATCATCTTGAGCAACAGCCCACGCCGGTGTGGGGCGTAGGCCATTCCCTGGGTGGCGTGCTGCACCTGCATGCGGCCATGCGCTGCCCGCAGCTGTATCGCGGCGTGGTGATGCTTGACTCGCCGGTACTCACTCGCGCCGACCGCTGGGTGATCCGCGCCGCCAAGCGCTTTGGTTTCATCGACCGTCTCACGCCAGCCGGGCGCACCCTCGGCCGCCGCGAAGAATTCACCGACCTGGCCGCTGCGCGCAGTTACTTTGCCACCAAGGCGCTGTTTCGCGGGTTCGACCCGGACTGTTTCGAGGCGTACCTGCAACATGGCCTCTGTCCGGTGGGCGATCGCCTGCGGCTGCGCTTCGACCCGGCCACCGAAATCAGCATCTACCGCGGCGTGCCCCATACCAGTCCGGGACAGGTGCGCCAGTTACGGGTGCCGCTGGCCATGGTGCGCGGTCGCCAGAGCCGGGTGGTGATGCGTCACCATGCCAGCGGCGTCGACCGACTGCCCATGGGCGAAACGCTCACCGTGCCCGGTGGCCACATGTTCCCCCTCGAACACCCACAGGACACCGCTGCCTTGATCAAGACCCTGTTCGCCCGTTGGGAAAGCCGTGAGCGCAGTTGCGCATGAGCACGCCCGTCGAAGAAGTGCGCCTGAGCCTGCCGCATATCGAATTGGCCGCCCACCTGTTCGGCCCCGAGGACGGCTTGCCGGTGATCGCCCTGCATGGCTGGCTGGACAACGCCAACAGCTTTGCGCGCCTGGCGCCGAAACTGACCGGGTTGCGCATCGTCGCGGTGGATATGGCCGGCCATGGTCACTCGGCGCATCGCCCGACGGGCGCCGGTTACGCCCTGTGGGATTACGTGTTCGATGTGCTGCAAGTGGCCGAACAGCTGGGCTGGAAACGTTTTGCATTACTTGGTCACTCCCTCGGCGCCGTCGTGTCCACCGCCCTGGCCGGTGCCTTGCCGGACAGGGTTACGCATTTGGGCTTGATCGACGGCGTGATCCCGCCGACCGCCAACGGCGAGCATGCCGCCGAGCGCCTCGGCATGGCGTTGCAGGCGCAACTGAGCCTGAAGGACAAGCGCAAGCCGGTCTACACCACCCTCGACCGTGCGGTTGAGGCGCGCATGAAAGGCCTGGTGGCAGTCAGCCGCGAAGCCGCCGAACTGCTGGCCCAGCGCGGCCTGATGCCGGTGCCCGGCGGTTACACCTGGCGCACCGACAGTCGCCTGACCCTGGCTTCGCCGATGCGTCTGACTGATGAGCAGGCAATGGCGTTCGTGCATCGCGTCGGTTGTCCTGCGCAGTTGATCGTGGCGGCAGATGGCATGCTGGCGAAACATCCCGAATTGCTTTCCCAACTGCCTTTTGCGGCGACCACGCTGCCGGGCGGCCATCATTTACACCTGAATGATGAGTCCGGCGCAGTTCTTGTTGCAGACTGTTTCAATCGGTTCTTCTCCGCGCCTTGACTTGGTGCGGTCAACTGCCGAGGCTGGGCGGATTGAAAGGGAGTCCACCATGAACAATTCAAACATAACGCCTGCTTGCACTGGCCCAGGCTCACCGATCCAATGAGCCTGGGTAAAAGATGTTTCCGTGTTCTGGGGCTGGGTATATTCAGCCCGCTGGTATTCGCCGCCGATGTGCCGGGTAGTCAGGATCTGCCCGCCGTCGCCCGTCAGGTCGACGCGCAGATCGTCGATTACCGCCCGGCGCAAGAGAAAGAACGCATCTACCCCATGGGGGCGATCCGCAGGATCAGCGGCCAGCTGCGTTCCGAAAGCCAGGCCACCATCCGTGGGCAAGCCACCGCCATCACCTATGAACTGCCCGCCGAACACACATCGAGCGCCGCGTTTACCGCCACGCGCGAAGCGTTGCAGGCCAACGGCGCGCAATTGCTGTTCTGGTGCCAGGCCCGTGATTGCGGCGAGAGCAGCCTGTGGGCCAATGAGGTGTTCGGCAACGCCAAACTGGTGGGCGCCGACGGTCAGCAGGAATACCTGCTGTTGCGCCTGGCGGCCCCGCAGGACAATTCCCTGGTGGCGCTGTACGGCATCACACGAGGCAATCGCCGCGCCTATCTTCACGTTGAGCAACTCGATGCCGGCACGCCCCTGGGCACACTGCTGCCCACTTCCGCGACGTTGCTGCGTGAGCTTAAAAGCACCGGCGAACTGGACTTTCCCGCATTGGCCGCCGAGCCGGATGCCACCTGGCTGACCCTGATTTCCCGGGGACTGAACCTCGACACCAACCTGCGCGTCAGCGTGAGCGGCCCTTCGGCCGAGGCCTGGCGCCAGGCGCTGGTTGATAACGGCGTGCGCGCAGCCCGCCTGGAAACCGGTACCGGTGACGCTAAAGGCTTGCACCTGCATCTGATACGCTGAGCATCCCCGGGCGAACGGACCCGTGCCGTTCGCCTAAGCTACGTTCCTGAGACCTTCCTTTCGAGATTTTCCATGCCCAATAATGATCGCCTGCTGGTGCAAATCCTGCTGCTGGTGCTGTTTGGTGCCAGCTTCTGGGTGATGGCGCCGTTCTGGTCGGCGCTGTTCTGGGGCGCGGTGCTGGCCTTTGCCAGCTGGCCGCTGATGCGCCTGCTGACCCGTGCACTGGGCGGGCGCGAGTCGCTGGCTGCCGGCATCCTGACCCTGGGCTGGATGCTGTTGGTGGCGGTGCCACTGGTGTGGCTGGGCTTCAACCTGGCCGACCATGTGCGCGATGCCACGGTATTGATCAAGGACATTCAGGTCGATGGCCTGCCCGAAGCGCCCACCTGGCTGGGTTCGATCCCGCTGGTGGGCGAGCGGCTGGTGGGCATGTGGGACAGCATTGACGAGCAGGGCGCCGCGCTGATGATCAGCATCAAGCCCTACCTTGGCCAGGTGGGTAACTGGCTGCTGGCGCGCAGTGCGCAGATTGGCGGTGGCATCCTCGAACTGACCTTGAGCCTGGTCTTCGTGTTCTTTTTCTACCGCGACGGGCCGCGCCTGGCGATGTTCGCCCACCGTCTGCTGGAACGCCTGATCGGCGACCGGGCCGGGTACTACATCGAACTGGTGGCCGGCACCGTGCAACGGGTGGTCAATGGCGTGATCGGCACCGCCGCCGCCCAGGCCTTGCTGGCATTGATCGGCTTCCTCATCGCCGGCGTGCCCGGTGCACTGGTGCTGGGCATCGTCACCTTCCTGCTCAGCCTGATTCCCATGGGCCCGCCGCTAGTGTGGATCCCGGCCACGGCCTGGCTGGCGTGGAAAGGCGACTACAGCCACGCGATCTTCCTTGGCGTCTGGGGCACGTTCATCATCAGCGGCGTGGACAACGTGCTCAAACCCTACCTGATCAGCCGCGGCGGCAACCTGCCGTTGGTGATCGTGTTGCTTGGCGTGTTCGGCGGCCTGATCGCCTTCGGCTTTATCGGCCTGTTCATCGGCCCGACCTTGCTGGCGGTGGCGTACAGCCTGTTGATGGACTGGAGCGCGAGCCAGGCCCAGGGGCGGCGGGAAACATAGGTCTGCAAATTACAATGTGGGTGGGCGTGGTGAGCGGGCTTGTTGTAGCGAGCGGGCAAGCCTCAATGCCCTTCAGTTAAGCGCAGATTCCCTGTGGCGAGCAGGCTTGTCCTGCGTTGGGCTGCGCAGCAGCCCTAAACCAGGCGCTGAGCCATATCAGGTACGCCGCGTTTTGCTGGATTGGGGGCGCTGCGCACCCCAACGCGGGGCAAGCCCGCTCGCCACAATAAGCCCACAAGTTTTCCTTAACTGAACGCGATGCTCAGAGTAACGAAGATCAAATGTGGGAGCTGGCTTGCCTGCGAAGGGCTGCGCAGCAGCCCCTAAACAACAGAGCGGCCCGGCACAGAGGCTCCCGTTTTCCTGCCAGGATTCAAGCCCGAGGCAACCACATCACCGCTGTCAGCCCACCCCCCGGTGTTTCTTCCAGGCTCAGGCGGCCGCCAAGTCGTTCGACGGCTTCCCTGGCGATCGTCATGCCCAGGCCGACGCCGCCGGAATTGCGGTTGCGTGAGCCTTCCAGGCGAAAGAACGGCTCGAACACGGCTTCGCGCTGATCCGCCGCAATCCCCGGGCCGTGGTCGATGACACGAATCACCAGGGCTTCGGGGTTATCCGTCAGTTCAACGCGTGCGCTGCCGGCATAGCGCAGCGCGTTATCGATCAGGTTATTGAGGCCCGAACGCAGGGCCATCGGCTGCACCTGCAGCGGTGTGCATGAACCCGCATATTGCACGTCACACCCCTGGTCCTGGGCGTTTTCGCTCAAAGACTCCACCAGCGCCTGCACATCGAGCCAGTGCCGGGTTTCGCTGGTGCGCTGTTCGTGCAGGTAGCTCAGGGTGGCGTCGAGCATGCCGATCATGTCGTCCAGGTCCTGGCGCATCTGGCCTTGCAGGCGGGTGTCGTCGATCTGTTCCAGGCGCAACTTGAGGCGCGACAGCGGCGTGCGCAGGTCATGGGACACGGCGCCGAGCATGCGCGCGCGCTGGCTGACCTGCTCGCGAATGCGCCGTTGCATGAGGTTGAAGGTCGAGGCCGCTTGTCGCGCCTCGCGGGGGCCGGACTCGTTGAGCGGCGGGCTGTCGAGGTCCAGGCTCAGACGCTCGGCCGCTTCGCTCAGGCGCTGGATCGGTCGGCTCAGCAGTTTGGCGCCGTACCACGCGGCAATGATCAGCGTGATGACCTGGAACGTCAGCGGCACGACCGGGCCGCCAAACCATGGGCGCTGGTGCTTCTGGTGCACGGGCGTGAAACTGCCATCGGCGCTCTGCACATACAGGTCGCCGGAGGGAGGCGGGGGCGGGCCGTAGTGGTGAAACCAGAAGATCGTCAGCCCGTGGGCCAGCACAATGGCCACCAGCAACACGCCGAACAGCCGCCCGAACAGCGTGTTGAAAGCGTTGCGCATCAGCCGATATCCCGTGCGTCGAACAGGTAGCCTTCGCCACGCACGGTCTTGATCAACTGCGGCGCTTTCGGGTCGTCGCCCAGTTTCTGGCGCAGACGCGACACCAGCAGGTCGATGCTGCGGTCGAACGCCTCGATGGAGCGACCGCGCGCAGCGTCCAGCAATTGCTCGCGACTGAGCACGCGGCGAGGGCGCTCGATAAACACCCACAGCAGGCGGAACTCGGCGTTGGAAAGCGGCACCACCAGCCCGTCGTCGGCCACCAACTGGCGCAGGACGCTGTTGAGGCGCCAGTTGTCGAAGCGGATATTCGCGCGCTGCTCGGTGCGGTCATCGCGCACCCGGCGCAGGATGGTCTGGATACGCGCCACCAGTTCACGGGGTTCGAACGGCTTGGACATGTAATCGTCGGCGCCCAGCTCGAGGCCGATGATGCGGTCTGTGGGCTCGCAGCGTGCGGTCAGCATCAGGATAGGAATGTCCGACTCGGCGCGCAGCCAGCGACACAGCGACAGGCCGTCCTCGCCCGGCAGCATCAGGTCGAGCACCACCACATCGAAGGTGCCGGCCTGCATGGCCACGCGCATCGCGGCGCCGTCGTTGACGCCGGTGGCGAGAATATTGAAGCGCGCCAGGTAATCGATCAGCAGTTCACGGATCGGCACATCGTCATCGACAATCAGGGCACGGGTGTTCCAGCGCTTGTCGTCGGCAATTACCGCGTCTTTGGGCTCGTCGTTTACGGTGGAGGGGGTCTGCATAATGCGGTTATCTGCCTGGTGGATACGCTCAGCATAGGCGCCCAGCCCCATGGCTGGAAGTGCTGGACGGTCGGTCGTGGACGCGAGGCTAGCGCCGGGGCGTGTTGAGGGCATGTCGTGAATGTATCGATGCCGACACAAATGCCATAAAACCCGGACCGTCGGTATTTACCGATCACCGGATCCCGCAATGGCGCCGCTTGCGCTACAATCCGCGCCGATTTCGACTTGCCTGAGAGCCCATGCCAATGTCCGTCTGCCAGACGCCTATCATCGTCGCCCTGGATTACCCTACCCGTGAAGCCGCACTGCAGCTGGCCGACCAGTTGGACCCTGCGCTTTGCCGGGTCAAGGTCGGCAAGGAGCTGTTCACCAGTTGCGCGGCAGACATCGTCGGCACCCTGCGCGACAAGGGTTTCGAGGTGTTCCTCGACCTTAAATTCCATGACATTCCCAACACCACCGCCATGGCGGTCAAGGCGGCGGCCGAGATGGGCGTGTGGATGGTCAATGTGCACTGCTCCGGTGGCCTGCGCATGATGAGCGCCTGCCGTGAAGTGCTGGAACAACGCAACGGCGCCAAACCGCTGTTGATCGGCGTGACCGTCCTCACCAGCATGGAACGTGAAGACCTGGCTGGCATCGGCCTGGATATCGAGCCCCAGGAGCAAGTGTTGCGCCTCGCGGCCCTGGCGCAGAAGGCCGGACTCGACGGTTTGGTCTGCTCGGCCCTGGAAGCCCAGGCGCTGAAAACGGCGCACCCGTCGCTGCAACTGGTGACGCCGGGGATTCGTCCGGCGGGCAGCGCGCAAGACGACCAGCGGCGTATCCTTACCCCGCGCCAGGCGTTGGACGCGGGCTCGGACTACCTGGTCATCGGGCGTCCGATCAGCCAGGCCGCCGACCCGGCCAAGGCGCTGGCGGCGGTCGTCGCTGAAATCGCCTGATACCCAAGGCAAACACAAAAGTGGGAGGGGGCTTACTCCCGATTGCAGTGTGACAGTCGACATAGGCATCGATTGATCCACCGCTATCGGGAGCAAGCCCCCTCCCACATGTGTATGTGGGTGTCCTGAGAGACTGCGTCAGCTGACTTTGAGCACCAGCTTGCCGAAGTTCTCGCCATTGAACAGCTTCATCAAGGTCTCGGGGAATGTTTCCAGCCCGTCGACAATATCTTCTTTGCTCTTGAGCTTGCCCTGGGCCATCCAGCCGGCCATTTCCTGCCCGGCAGCGGCGAAGTTGGCGGCATGGTCCATCACCACGAAGCCTTCCATGCGTGCGCGATTGACCAGCAATGACAGGTAGTTGGCCGGGCCTTTCACCGCTTCTTTGTTGTTGTACTGGCTGATGGCCCCGCAAATCACCACCCGCGCCTTCAGCGCCAGGCGGCTGAGAACGGCATCGAGAATATCGCCGCCGACATTATCGAAATACACGTCCACGCCTTTGGGGCATTCGCGCTTGAGGGCGGCGGGCACGTCCTCGCTCTTGTAGTCGATGGCTGCGTCGAAACCGAGTTCGTCCACCAGAAACTTGCACTTGTCGGCGCCTCCGGCAATACCGATCACGCGGCAGCCCTTGAGCTTGGCGATCTGCCCGGCAATGCTGCCCACCGCGCCGGCGGCGCCGGAGATCACCACGGTTTCGCCGGCCTTGGGCGCGCCGGTGTCCAGCAGCGCGAAGTAGGCGGTCATGCCGGTCATGCCCAGGGCCGACAGGTAACGCGGTAAAGGCGCCAGTGTCGGGTCGACTTTATAGAAGCCTCGCGGCTCGCCGACGAAGTAGTCCTGCACGCCCAGCGCGCCGTTCACATAATCGCCGACCTTAAACGTCGGGTTGTTCGACGCAATCACCTTGCCTACGCCCAACGCGCGCATCACTTCACCAATGCCGACCGGCGGGATGTAGGACTTGCCCTCGTTCATCCAGCCACGCATCGCCGGGTCCAGGGATAGGTATTCGTTGTGCACCAGCACTTGCCCGTCGCCAGGCACGCCTACCGGGACTTCCTGATAGGTGAAGGTGTCACGCGTGGCCGCGCCGACCGGGCGTTTGGCGAGCAGGAACTGGCGGTTGGTCTGGTCAGTCATGGCAGGGACTCTTGAGAAATGAACCCCGAGTGATAGACCTGCGGTGGCGTGAATGCAAGTGTTCGCCAGACGTGCGAATGCTCGCCGATAGACAGGAATGATAGTGCTGCCGGTGCACTTATCACTGCGATTCATGCAGCCACAACCGGGCTTTTGATAGTGCTGACGCGCCAGACCTGGCCTTGGCTAGACTCGCCCACAGTTATTTCTCCCACAGGACCTTCCCCATGAGCATGACATTTTCCGGCCAGGTCGCCCTGGTGACGGGCGCCGCCGCCGGTATCGGCCGCGCCACCGCGTTGGCGTTTGCCGCCGAAGGCTTGCAGGTGGTGGTCGCTGATCTGGATGTGGCGGGCGGCGAGGGTACCGTCGCGCTGATCCGGCAGGCCGGCGGTGAAGCAGTGTTCGTGCGCTGCAACGTCACCCTCGAAGAGGATGTGCAGCAGTTGATGGCGCACACCATCGCCGCTTATGGCCGCCTGGATTACGCCTTCAATAATGCCGGCATCGAAATCGAGAAGGGCAAGCTGGCGGACGGTAGCCTGGATGAGTTCGACGCGATCATGGGGGTCAACGTCAAGGGCGTGTGGCTGTGCATGAAGCACCAGTTGCCGTTGCTGCTGGCCCAGGGCGGCGGGGCGATCGTCAATACCGCGTCGGTGGCCGGGCTGGGCGCGGCGCCGAAGATGAGCATTTATGCGGCCTCCAAGCACGCAGTGATCGGCCTGACGAAGTCGGCGGCAATTGAGTACGCGAAAAAGAAAATCCGCGTCAACGCAGTGTGCCCGGCGGTGATCGACACCGACATGTTCCGCCGTGCCTGGGAAGCCGATCCGCGTAAAGCCGAATTTGCCGCAGCCATGCACCCGGTGGGGCGTATCGGTAAGGTCGAGGAAATTGCCAGCGCTGTGTTGTACTTGTGCAGTGATGGCGCGGCCTTCACCACGGGCCAGGCCCTGGCGGTGGATGGTGGTGCGACGGCGATCTAGGACGCGATGCCGCCCGCCATTCGAAAAGGCCGGGGGTGGTTGTGGGGCGTTTCCAGAACGGACGAACGCTTCTTCGAATGTGTGTCATCAGGTAAATAATTCAATAAAATCAATACTTTAATAAGAATTCAAAAAGGGCCTGAAGGGGCTTCTGTGCTTAACTGCTCGGGTTGAATAACTGACAGTTCAAGTGAGTGGCTCATGGATTTAGGGATCGATCGACAAGCCCTTGTACCGGTGGTGCAGCAAATCGTCAGCGCGGTGGCCGAGTGGATCCGCAGTAACGGAGTAAGCCCCGGCACGCGCCTGCCCTCCATCCGGCAATTGGCCCTCGACAACCTGCTCAGCCAGTCAAACGTGGTCGAGGCTCTGGAGCGGCTGGTCGCCCAGGGGCTACTGGCCTCCAGCAAGGGCTCCGGGTTTGTGGTGGCACCTGCGCCCGTGTTTCACGAACCGCCTTGGCATGAAGGTGCGGAACGCGAGTGGGGCGCCTTCACCGACAGCCCCCTGGGTGAGCTGAAACTGGGGTGCGGCTGGTTGCCAGACGACTGGCGCGAAAGCGATGACCTCAGTTATGCGATCCGCGAAGTCAGCCGTACCGACACCGCCGGCCTGTTCAACTACAGCACGCCCCTGGGGTTGCCGGCATTGCGCGAGCAATTGCTCAAGCGTCTGAACCAGATTCAGGTGAGCAGCAACCTGGAGTGCATTCTCACCACCCACGGTGCCAGTCATGCCCAGGACCTGCTCATTCGCACGCTGCTCAAGGCCGGGGATACGGTGGTGGTCGAGACGCCGGGCTATGGCAACCTTTACCGTCAATTGGCGTTTCACGGCGTCACGCGGCTGGAGGTACCCCGCACCGGTTGCGGCCCGGATATTGCGGCGCTGGAAGCGCTGCTGCAACGTCATCGGCCCAAGTGCCTGTTCACCAGCAGCCTCTACCACAACCCCACCGGGTCCAGCTTGAGCCGCGACGTGGCCGAACGCTTGCTGGCGCTTGCGTGCTGCAACGACTTTCTGATCATTGAGGAGGATGTCTACGGCGACCTGCAACCTGCCAGTTGCATACGGCTGGCGGCACTGGCCCATGCGGAACGTGTCATCTATATATCGAGCTTTTCCAAGACCCTGAGCAGCGCCTTGCGCGTGGGCTATTTGAGCGCGGGCGCTTCGCTCATTGCGCAACTGGCCCACCTCAAGACGCTGACGGGCATCGGCACCTCGCGTTTTGCCGAAGCCGTCGTGGCGACGCTGCTGGCCAACGGCACTTACCGCAAGTGGGCGCAACGCCTGCGCAAGCGCCTGAACGCGCAAATGGCCGCCACGGTGCAAGTGCTGGAAGACGAAGAATGGCAGGTGTTTACCGTGCCCGCCGGCGGCATGTTCCTGTGGGCGCGGCCGGGGCTTGGCGACCCATCGCATGTGCAGGCCTGTGCCCGGCGACTGGGGGTATTGTTGACGCCAGGCGCGCTGTTCAACCCGGTGGGTGAACCCAGCGATTGGCTGCGCATCAATGTCGCCTATGCCGGTGATGAGCGGGCGCTGGCGTTATTTCGCGCGATGGGGCCGGCCAGATCGACCTCGACCATTCTGAAAACGACCAGCACGTAGCTTTTTGCCATTATTGTGGCGTCAACGACTTGTGTTCAGGGCCTTGTGGTTGCCAATCTCGCTGCTGATAAAACCGGGCGTGTGGCATCCGCCATTGCTGGAGGGGCAAGTGCAATGATTTCGGGCGTGCAACGACGTTTCGCCAACCTCGGTATGGCGAAGAAGCTGGGCTTGGGTTTTGCGCTGGTATTGCTGCTGACGGCGCTGGTGGCTGCGATTGGCGTGTGGTCCCTGCACACGGTTGGTCAGCGTTTCGATGGGCTCAAGCGCATGTCGTCGCTCAATGACGGCTTGCTCAAGGTGCGCCTGATCGAGCAGGACTACGCGCTGCACGCCGACCCCAAGGCGGTGGATGCGCTGCATGAACGTGTCGATGCCCTGGCCGCTCTGGCGGCCAGTCTCAAGGCGCAGTCAGCCGCCAATGGGCCGGTGATGACCGATGTCGAGCAAGCCCTCGATGCCTATCGCAAGGCATTCGACGGGTTTGTGGAACTGACCCAGGCCAAGGACCTGGCGCTGGAAATGGCCAGTTGGTCGGTGTCCAGCGTGGCCAATAACCTCGATGTGTTGCAGTCCGGCCTGGCGGACGACGGCGCCGAAGGTCTCAAGGAGAGTCAGGGCCGGGAAGGCGCGGAGCTGATCGAGCAGGCGGGGCAGATCAGCCAGGTATCGCGCTTGATGCTGCAGGCGATGAACGAAGCCCGGTTACGTCTGGACCAGAGCCGCAGGGCGGATGCCGAGGACGCCGAGCAGGGCAAGATCGAACAGGCCGACCAGGCGCTGGCACAGGTCGAGCAGTTGAAAACGTCGGTCAAGGACGCCGGCTATCAGACCGTACTCAATGAAGTCTCCGGGCATATCGCCGCGTTCAGCGAAAAGCTCGGTGAATACACCGACCTGCTGGCCCAGGAAAAAGTGGTCTACCAACAATTGCGTGAGCGCGCCGATCAGGTGGTCAGCCGCGTCAATCAGGCGTATGACGCCGAAGACCAGTCGATGCAGGCGCAGTTGGTCAACAGCACGCTGCTGATCATTGGCTCGTCCGCGCTGGCATTGCTGGTGGGGCTGATGGCAGCGTGGCTGATTACCCGTTTGATCGTCGCGCCGCTGCGCAGCGTGATTGCGGTGGCCAGGCAGATTGCGGACGGCGACCTGACCGGGCGCATGGACGTCAGCCGCCGAGATGAAATCGGCCAGTTGATGCAGGCGATGCAGCAGATGGGTAATGGCCTGAGCCAGATGGTCAGCGGGCTGCAGGCCGGCATCGAGCAGTTGGCCGGTGCGGCGCAGTCGTTGTCCAGCGTTACCGAGCAGACCAACCTTGAAGTCAGCAGTCAGAAGGAGGAGACCGAGCAGGTCGCCACCGCGATGAACCAGATGACCGCCACCGTGCACGACGTGGCGCGCAATGCCGAAGAGGCTGCGCACGCCGCGCAGACTGCGGATGAGAAGGTCGACAGCGGTCAACAGGTGGTACGCCTGAGTCTGCAACGCATCGAATTGCTTGCCACCTCGAGCACCAGTGCCAGCGCCAGTATCGAAAGCCTAAGTGCCGAGATCCAGCACATCGGCACGGTTCTAGGCGTGATCAAGAGCGTGGCCGAGCAGACCAACCTGCTGGCCCTGAACGCCGCCATTGAAGCCGCCCGCGCCGGTGAGCAGGGCCGTGGCTTCGCGGTGGTGGCCGACGAGGTGCGAGCGTTGGCCAAACGGACCCAGCAATCGACGGAAGAAATCGAGCGGCTGGTCAGCACCTTGCGCAATGCGGCGCAGTCGTCGGTGCAGCAGATCCAGCAGAGTGGTGAACTGGTGAAGCTGGCGGTCAGTGATGCGCTGGAGACCGAAAGTGCCCTGGGCAGCATCGCGACGGCCGTGTCCTTGATCCAGCAGATGAACCAGCAGATTGCCGCTGCCGCCGAGGAGCAAAGCTCGGTGGCTGAAGAGATCAACCGCAGCGTCACCAGCATCCGCGCGAGTGCCGATCATTCGGCATTGAGCATGCAGGGCAACGCTGCGTCGAGCATCCAGCTGGCGCAGTTGGGGACTGAACTCAAAGGCATGGTAGGGCACTTCCGCCTTTGATCGCCGCGTAATACAGCGATCAAAGAGCGAGGGCAGTCAA
Organism: Pseudomonas poae RE*1-1-14; assembly: GCF_000336465.1. NCBI lineage: Bacteria > Pseudomonadati > Pseudomonadota > Gammaproteobacteria > Pseudomonadales > Pseudomonadaceae > Pseudomonas > Pseudomonas poae. The sequence goes on from NC_020209.1 coordinate 1,177,199, forward strand.
GCGTGGTTGGCAAGGAACGTCAGCAGCGCTTCATTGACGAAATCCGCGTTCTCCCGGCTGGAAATATGCCCGGCCTCGGGGATCAGCGTCAGGGCGCAGCCGATCAACTCGGCCATCTCGGCAGACTCGGCCGGCGGGCGCGGCTTGTCCTGCTCGCCGCACATCACCAGGGTGGTATCGGCATCCAGGCGCGGCAGCTGTTGCAGGATGTCTTCACGGCTGAAGATCAAGCGGCCCAGGGGCACGATGCTGTGTATCAGGCGTTCTTTGGAGAAGGCCTGCAGGGCGCTGCGAAAATCCTGATAGAGCGCGCAGTCGCGGTCGATATCGGCGCGAAAGAAGATCGGCGCGACCACATCCAGCAACGGCTGGGGAATGGCGCCGGCGTCTTCGATCATCTGGAACAGTGAGAAATAGTACTGGCGCGTGGCTTCCGGTTCGGCACCGAGGTAGGTGTCCATGAGCACCACGCTGTTGATGCGCTCCGGTGCGCGCAATGCCAGGCGTGCGCCCCACATGCCGCCGACCGACAAGCCGACCAGGTTGACCTGGGGGATCTCCAACTGGTCCAGCAGGGCCAGGGTCTGGCGTGCCAAGTCATCGAGGGACTGGGTTTGAGGGGGCTGCGTGCCCGATTCGCCGTGGCCCCACAGCTCGGGGACTATGACGCGATATTGCTGCGACAGGGCTTCGATCTGCGGTGCCCACATGGTGTGGTCCCAGAGGTAGCTTGAGCCCAGCAGGACGACTGGGCCGGCGCCCTGGTCGAGGTAGTGGAGGGGTTGTCCATCAATTATGGCGACAGGCATGTGGGGCCTCGGGCTGGCGGGAGTTAGGGGACTTTTTTACGCTAGTCGGGGGCGGGGGGATAGGTGCAAAGTGATGGCACTGCTGGGGCTTTTATGAGGGGGAGCTTTTGTGGGGCGCGGTCCAATGTGGGAGGGGCTTGCTCCCGATGGCGGCATACTGCGCACATATCCGTTGACGCAGTAATGGCGGCTTGGGGGGCCGCTTTTACAGCGGGTCACTTTTGTAACGGCACAAAAGTAACCCTGGGCCTTCGCCTCACCACTCGGGCTTGAGCGGATCGGCGATGGTCGATCAGTCGTAGATTGCCTTCTTCTTCCACGCTGCATCAGCGTCGTCGGTTTTCAGGCCTTCGGTCAGTTCGTTGATTTCGTCTTCGGCGGGCTGGCTGTTGGTCAGGACGGTGGAGTTGGCGCGGGCCAGTTGGGATTCGAGCATTTTCAGTTGGGTGTTGTAGAACACCGGTTCCGGTTGTTTGCGCAGGTACTGCACGCCACGCTCGAAGGCCAGGCGTGCCTGGCCTGGTTGGCCTTGCTGCAAGGCGTGCTGGCCGAGGTTGTTGAAGAACTCGATATGCAGCAGCACCAGGATGTGACGAATTTCGCGGATCCAGTGCTTGGCTTCGTTGGCCGGCAGGAAGCCGTCCTGAGCGGCGCGGGTGACCTGGCCGTGCAGGGCTTCGAGCAGGAAGCGCACGTCCTTGGCCTTGGCTTCGGTCTGAATCGGGGCGGGCGGGTTGGCGACGGGGATCGATTCGCCCTGGGCGATCAGCGTATCGAGTTCGCCAATCCGCGCCTTGAGCGCCGCGCTGGATTTGTTGAGGTTGAGCAGGCGCTGGTTGACGTTGAGTTCCAGGCGGGTGAGCAACAGCTTGAGCGCCGGGGTCATCAACTGGCCGGGGAAGGTCTCGGTGATTTCGCCGCAGCGACGCAGCCGGTCGTTGAGTTCGATCTCGGTGCGTTTCTTTTCCAGCTTGTTGTTTTCCACCACGTGGTTCATGTAGCCAATGGCGATCAATATTACGATCCCGACTACTACCAGCAGGGTGATCATGAGTGGTGTCACCGGCGTGACCTCTTAATAGGGTTTGCTGTGGAGTGTAGTGACTGGGCCATCTGGCGGATAGGGCTGTTCGACCAGTTGCCCAGGTACCTTCTTCTATATAGGTATAGCGTTGGATGAATGAGCGCACATTGCCATCATCTGTTGGAGCGAACTATAGCGCCTTGTCGGGCGCCGGAATATAGGCGCCGGGTTACACGGCGGCGCAACGCCCGTATGGGCGCGTAAACACGGGGGAAGTCATTGATTTAAATAAATTTATCCTTGGGGGTTGACGACCTTTCAATCCATCCATAGAATGCGCGCCACTTACAGCGTAAAGCACACAGCGAAACGCGGTAGGGAGTGAATGTTGTACGTGTGTCCCCTTCGTCTAGTGGCCTAGGACACCGCCCTTTCACGGCGGTAACAGGGGTTCGAGTCCCCTAGGGGACGCCATATGCGGGAATAGCTCAGTTGGTAGAGCACGACCTTGCCAAGGTCGGGGTCGCGAGTTCGAGTCTCGTTTCCCGCTCCAGTTTTTAAGCAGTGCTGCTCTCGGGCGGCACTGAGTGAAACCAGGACCACGTCTTCGGACGCGGCCTCTGGGCACTGAAATACACACCATGTGTTTCAGTAGCGTGTCCCCTTCGTCTAGTGGCCTAGGACACCGCCCTTTCACGGCGGTAACAGGGGTTCGAGTCCCCTAGGGGACGCCATTTGCGGGAATAGCTCAGTTGGTAGAGCACGACCTTGCCAAGGTCGGGGTCGCGAGTTCGAGTCTCGTTTCCCGCTCCATATTCAACAAAAACGCCGATCAGAGATGATCGGCGTTTTTGTTTGTGCTTTTTTTGATCGGATACATTCCGCCTGCCGTTCTGATGAGCTAAACGCGAAAAATTTACCCTGCGCGTAGGTTTTTTTGTGAAGTGTGCGGGAAGGTTCTGCATTTCTCTTTGGGTAGCTGTGCACAGGTGCCTCTGTCTCTACTCTGGCCAGCCCATCATCCTTCAGCGGACTGCCCATGCTTCAACTCGACTTTTATTCAACCCTGGTCGCCGCTTCCCTGGTGCTGTTGCTGGGACGCTGGCTGGTGGCCCGTATGGGCTTCCTACGCACTTACAGCATTCCCGAGCCGGTGGCCGGTGGTTTGTTGGTGGCCGCGCTATTGGTGGTGTTGCGTCTAATGGCGGGTGTTGAAGTTCGCTTCGATGCATCGCTGCAAACGCCTTTGATGCTGGCGTTTTTCGCCACCATTGGCCTGAATGCCGATTTCGCCAGCCTGAAGGCAGGTGGACGCCTACTCGGCATTTTCCTGTTGGTGGTGACAGGCCTGCTGGTGCTGCAAAATGCCATGGGCATCGCGTTGGCCAGGATGCTCGGGCTCGATCCGCTGATGGGCTTGCTGGCCGGTTCCATTACCCTGTCCGGTGGGCACGGCACCGGTGCCGCCTGGGGCGGAGTCTTCAGCGCCAAGTACGGCGTTGCCTCGGCCTCTGAGCTTGCGATTGCGTCGGCGACTTTTGGCCTGGTACTGGGCGGTTTGATCGGCGGGCCGGTGGCGAGGCTGCTGATCAAGCGGGTGCAGGTGCCTGGGGTCGAGCAGGCATTGCCGCGCCTGCCCAAGGGGTTTGAGCAACCCCACCGGGAACGCATGATTACCTCGTCCTCGTTTATCGAAACCCTGGCGCTGCTGGCGATAAGCCTGCAGGTCGGTATGTTCCTCAACGGTTTGATCCAGGGTACGGCGTTCGAGTTGCCGACCTTCGTCTGTGTGCTGTTCGTGGGTGTTGTGTTGCGTAACGGTCTGTCGGCGCTGGGTTGGCACCAGGTGTTCGAGCGCGAGGTGTCGCTGCTGGGCAATGTCAGCCTGTCGTTGTTCCTGGCGATTGCCTTGATGTCGCTCAAGCTGTGGGATCTGGCGGCCCTGGCCTTGCCGATTGTGATTCTGCTGGCGGCCCAGGCGCTGTTGATGGCGCTGTTCGCGATATTCGTGACCTTCCGCGTGATGGGCAGCAATTACGACGCGGCGGTGTTGGCAGCGGGGCACTGCGGGTTCGGCCTGGGCGCCACGCCCACTGCGATCGCCAATATGCAGGCCGTGACGCAACGCTTCGGGCCCTCGCAGATCGCCTTTCTGGTAGTGCCGATGGTGGGCGCGTTTTTCATCGATATTACCAACGCGTTGGTGATCAAGCTGTACCTGGCGCTGCCGTTTCTGGGCACGGGCGGGTGAGGGGCCTCGCACTGCTGCGCTGACAAAAACGCCGATCATGAGTGATCGGCGTTTTTTATTGGGTCAGAGCTTCGGCAACTGGCCTATGCGGCCCATCATTTCAGTGACGATCTGCAAGTCCAGCAGGAACTGGTCGACGGTCTTGAATTCGCCGTCGGTGTGCCCGGTGTACTTGGTTTCCGGGCGCGCCAGACCAAATTGCACGCCATTGGGCAGGTCGTGCACGGAGGTGGCGCCGGCCGAGGTGCCGAATGTGTGCGGCATGCCGAGGTTTTCGGTGGACACCGCCAGCAAGGCCTTCACCCATTCACCTTCCGGGTTGCGGTACATCGGCGTGTCGAGCGAGCAGGTGAAGGTCACGTCGACCTTGGCATGAGTGTTCCACGCGTTCAGTTTCTGCTCGATCTGCGCCTTGATCGCCTCCGGTGATTTGCCTTTCGGAGCGCGCAGATTCACCGCCAGCTTGAAAGCCTCGTCGTCCTGGCTGACGAAGGTCAGCGAGGTGGTCAGCGGCCCCATGAACTGATCGGAAAAGCCTATACCCAGCTTGCCGCCCAGGTAATCCAGGCCCCAGTTGTCGGCGGCGTAGCGCGCAGCGTCAGTGATGTGGTTGTGCTTGAGCGCGATCTTGCCGTCGACGCTGTTGATCAGTTCCAGCATGCGCGCCACCGGATTGACCCCGGACTGTGGCGCCGAGGAATGGGCAGACACACCCGTGACGGTAAGCTTGACCTCCTTGCCGTCGACCTTGGCGCTCACCTGGAAATCATCGCCGTTGCGCTTGGCGTATTCAGTGCCGGCCTGCTGCAGAGCGGCGGCCAATTCTGCAGGTGTATCACTGACCAGCATGGCCACCGACGCTGAGGGAATCTGATTGGTGGCCTTGCCGCCGGTCATCGAAATGATTTCTGCGCCGTTGCCTTCGCCCTTGCGCACGGGGAACGTGGCCATGACGGTGCCCGAGCCCTTCTCGGCAATCACCACCGGGTAGCCACCATCCAGTGCCAGGTTGTATTGCGGCACCGGGTTGCGTGCGAAGTAGTAGGGGATGGCATCGCCGGCGGTTTCTTCGGTGGTGTCCACCAGCAATTTGAAGGTGCGCGCCAGCGGCAGGTTTTCTTCCTTGATCACCTTCATCGCATACATCGCCACCACGATGCCGTTTTTGTCATCCTCGGTACCTCGGCCGTACATGCGGTCACCGATCAGCGTGACCTTGAACGGGTCAAGCCTGGTGCCGTCCTTGAGCACCCAGTTCTCCGGCGTCACTGGCACTACATCGGCGTGGGCGTGGATACCCACTACTTCGTCGCCGCGGCCTTCCAGGGATATCTCGTACACGCGGTTGTCAACGTTACGGAAAGTGAGGTTGAACGACTTGGCCAGCGCCTGGATCTTGTCGGCGATCCTGAGAAATTCCGGGTTTTTATACTGCGGCACGCCGTCGACGTTGAAGGTTGGAATCTCGACCAGCTCGCGCAGGGTTTCGAGGGCGGCCTTGCCGTATTTCACGCGGGTGTAGATGCCCAGCAGGCGATTGATTTGGTTCTGCTGGTCGGCGCTCAGTGTTTTGCCGACCAGGAAGGCGTCAATGGCCGGGGTAACATCAGCGGTCTTCGCCATATCGCCCTGGGTCAGTGTGCCGAGAAAACCGCGGAAATCGCTGATCGGGGTATCGTTGAGGCTTTTGGCGATGGCCGCACTTTGTTGCTCGGTGAGGTTGGCAAAGACAGGGCTGGAGATAGCCGAAAGGCTCGCGGCGAACAGGCTGGCTGCGACGATTTTTTTCAGTGAAAAGTGCATTGTTGAAAGCATTCCTTTGCAGGTAGTGAGTCATGAATTTCTGATCATTAAGTCAGAAACATTTCCACACACTACCATCACCCGCGTCCAGGGTCAGGCGCAAATGTCAGCGCTCACACCACCCACTGTGCACGTACCTCGATATTCAAGGCGTGCCGGGATGCGGCTGCGGGTAGTGAGCCGTTACCTCCAATGCCCTGGCATAAGGCCCGTCCCACAGCTGCGCATGCAGCTCGCCGATACGCCTGGCCATTGCATCGCTGCGCATCACCACCTCGAGATTGCGCGAGTTATCCAGGTAGCCGCCGAGCCAGTTGCTGGTGCCAACCCAGGCGACGTGTCCGTCGATCTCCATGGTCTTGCTGTGAATCACCCGTGCATAAGGGATAAACCCCTGTTTGGCCTGGGGCAGGGTGACGATTTTGACTTCCACGTTGGGCAATACCGCCAGACTTTTCAGGTAGGGCAGCTCCAGTGCGTCGGTGTTCCAGTCAGACACCATCAGCTTGATCGACACCCCGCGTGCGGCAGCAGCGCGCACCGCGTTGTCGATCACTGCATAGTACGGACGGGTTTTGTCAGGCCCGTAGGACAGCGGCGCGTAGTCCAGCAGTTGCACACGCACCTCGTTTTTCGCCTCTCCCAGCAGACGCGGCAGTTCCAGCTCGGAATCTCCCACGCCCGGCGGGTTATAGCGTTGCGGGCTGGCGACCAGATAATTGCCGGTGCGCGCAGGCGCCTCACCCGCAACCGGCAGCGGCACGGGAGCGTGTGCGCCCAGCGCCGCCTGGGCTTGCCAGTCCTGATCGAAAATCGCCTGCACCTGGCCGACCACGTTTGCGTCACTGATGCGCAGCCCGGTTTCGTGGATATGTTCCAGGGAGCGCCAGTCGAAGTTCTGACTGCCGACAAACGCCTGCTTGCCATCCACCACCATGTACTTGGCGTGGATGATGCCGCCGCTCAGTTGCCCGTAGGGCAACACGCGCAAGGTCAGGTTGGGGATCGCACGCAAGCGCTCCAAGGTGGATGCCTGAGACAACTTGAGGCCTTTCTCCTCCAGCAAAAACCGAATCTTCACACCCCGTTTGCCGGCGGCTTCCAGGTGTTCGATCACCGTGTCCATGACCGAGCCCGGATGATTGGCGGCGTAGAACTGGCCGATATCGATGCGGGTTTGCGCGCCATCGAACAGCTCGATCCACACCGGTCCCGGCTGGCGCACGTCGGGCGTGGCGAGTTCAGTGTCAACCGGTACGGTGTGCACCAGTTCAAAGCCTGGAATGGCAAAGTCCGCCTGGGCCAGCGGACTCAGAAGCAAGCCGGCGAGGCCGGCCATACGCAGCGTGATCGATAGATGCATGGGGGTCTCATCACGATAAAAAAGCAGCGGGCACAGCACGCGCCCGCTTTAAAGGTCAGGCCGTGCGGCTGTGCAGTGGAGTGGGCACTCGATGCGGCACATCACTTTGCACGCGTGCACCGGTGGCGGCGCGAATCAGCAGGATCTTCAGTTGATCATTGATACGCTCCAGGCTGTCCTGAAAAAAGTTGTGGAACACCACGCAGAACAGCGCGATGGCGATCCCCAGGCCCGTCGCGAACAGGGCCGTGCCGATGCCACCGGAAATCTGCCCCGGATCGGACACGCCCGCCGAGGCCAGGGCCTTGAAGGTGTCGATGATGCCGAGAATGGTGCCCAGCAAACCCAGCAGCGGAGCGGCGGTGGTGATGGTTTCGATGATCCACAAACTGCGCGCCAGCGGCGCCCGGGTTTTGAGGTACTGGGTTTCGATTTCATCGTCCAGGTCCTTGCGCGAACCCTGGGACGCCTTTTGCGCGAGCACCGGCAGCACCATGTTCAACGGCAAGCTGGGGCGGTGCGTCAGATTCTCCGGCAAGTCACGCTCGCTGTGCACGCTGGCGCCCAACGCATCGGTCAAGGTGCGGGCCTGGCGGCGCACGTAGGCGAAGTAGATGCCGCGCTCGATGGCGATGAAGATGGCGATGGCCATCGCGGCATACATCACATAGAAGGTGATGTCGTGAAGCAGATTCATGTCCATGGTGGATGACCTCGCAATTAGAAATTGGCTTCCAGGGAAACGGTGACGGTGCGGTCCAGGCCGACGATGTACGCAGGGTCGCCGTCCTTGAAGCCGCTGTAGGTGCCCGAGTTGGTCTTGGTGGTGTACACGCCGTCCAGGTACTTCTTGTCGAACAGGTTGTCGACGTTCAGGCGCAAGGTGGCGTCCTTGACGACTTTTTTGTCCACCGGCAGGTAAATGCCGGCGCCGAGGTTGAACACGGTGCGCCCGGAAATCGCTTCGTCGTTGGTTAAATCGCCGAAAAGCTGGCTGGTGTACTTGCCGCCGAACGTGCCGTAGAAATGCCCGTCGTCGTAGCCGATATTGGCCGCCAGCATATTTTTGGGTACGTTGGGGAACTGCTTGCCACTGGTGGGCAATACAATTGCCCGGCCCGCGTTGAAGGCGGTGAAGTCATCCTGCTGCTCGGCCCTGGTGTAGGTGTAGGAGGTGTAGTAGTTGAAGTGATTGGGCAGCAGGCCGCTCCACTCCAGCTCCAGGCCGCGGTTATTGACGGAGCCTGCGTTGATGTCGGCGAAATCACCGTTGACGTTTTTGGATGACACCTGGCGATCCTTGAACTGCATGTAGAACAAGGTGGCCGCCACCGTCATGTCTTCTCCAGTGAAGCGCCAGCCCAGTTCGTGGTTCCAGCTGGTTTCCGGCTTGGCATCGATGGAACCTGCGCCTTGGTCGTACAGCACGTAGTTCTGCGGAATTCGCATATTGCGCGACAGGCTGTAGAACAACTGATCACGCTCATCCAACTGATATTTGAGGCCCGCATTGGGCAGCAGCTTGGTGTAGCTCTGATTACGTTTTTCCGGCTGCTCGGTGAGGCTGCCGTTGTTGGTGCCATCACGCTTGACGTTCATGTAGGCAAGGCCGGCCACGAGGGTCCAGTCCGGGTTGATGTACCAGGTGTCCTGAGCCCAGACCTTCTGCGCCGGAGTAATAGTGAAACGGTCGCGGCCCTGCACGGTGTTGCCGTTGGCATCGACTACCGAATCGCCGTCCGGCCAGGTGTCGGTCGGTTTGCCGCTGTTTTTAAGGCCAATAAACGGCTGGGTCTGGCTTTGACGTGCGCGCTCGTACCAGTAGCCGAACTGCAGGCTGTGGTCGCCCAGGTCCCAGTTGAGTTTGGTGGTGATGCCGGGGCGCCAGGTCTGGGTGCGGGAAGGACGGTAGTAAACGCCCGTGGTTGAAGACCCGTCGGCGTTGTATTGCGCGGCCGTAGGCAGATTGCCCAGGTCGAACACGCCGCCGGTGTTCGAGCCACGGTTGAGTGCGTAACTCGAAGCGTTGACGCCGCTGCCGTTGCCCCAGAAGTAATATGGGATCACCGACAGGGCCAGGTTGTCGGCCAGTTTGAATTGGGTGTTGAGCACGCCGGTAAAGGTCTGGAACGGGTTCTGCGCCAGGGCGTAGTAGCTGTTGAGCTTGCCGTTGCTGCCCACGGTCGGTGTGGCGGGGTAGGGATCATATTTGCGGCCATTTTGCTGGAACTGGCCTTTGGTCAACTGGCTGTAACTGTTGTTGTCCTGCTCGTGGTACTTGAGGATCAGGTTCGCGGTGTTGCCGTTGCCTGCGTCGAAGAAGCTGTTCCACTCGACCTTGTCGGCGCGCACGGCGCCCGAGCCGCGCCACATTTGCCCCTCGGTATGAGAGGCAGACAGCCAGTTGCTCAGGCCGTTGACCTCGCCGGTATTGAGCCGTGCGAAGGTCTTGCGGGTGGCGTTGCTGCCTACGATCTGTTTGACGAACGCCCCGGTTTCCTTGGTCGGACGTACCGTCACGATGCCGATGTTGCCGCCGCTGGAGCCGATGTGCGGGCCGTCGGCTTCCGACGCGCCTTGGGTGACGAAGATCTGGTCGATGTTTTCCGGATCGCCCAGCAGGTTGGAGTACAGCGCGTAGTTGCCCGAATCGTTGATCGGCATGCCGTCGACCGACGTGCCCACCTGGTCGGAGTTAAGCCCGCGCATGGTGAAGCGAAAGCCCGACAGACCAGTGTTGTCTTCGCTGGAGATATTCAGGCCTGGTGTGTACTTGAGTTTGTCGATCGCGTTGCCGGTTGCCGTTTGTTTATCCAGCGCTTCCTTGGTGACCGTCGAACGACCCTTGATGCTTTCTTCCTGCACCATGTAGCCGCCACCCGCAGTAGCCTTGCCTTGCACGCCAATCGTGCCGACGTCACTGTCGCGGGTATCTGCCATGACCATGCCCTGGCCCATGCTTGCGGCAACGAGTGCCAGATGAATCCGTGTGAATCTCATCACTGTCGTCCTGGTGTCGGTGCTCATTGCACGCTGTAGTTGAAGGTGGCGGTAAAGCGCTGCTCATTGCGCCCCCCGAAAGCTTGCTCGGGGAACGGTTTGACTTGCTTGATGCGCCGCAGGCTGTTGGTGGCGGCGCGGTTGAGCAACATGCTCGACGCTTGGGTTTGCAGGCCTGAATCCAGCACCCGGCCCTGGCGGTCGACCAGCAACCACACCACCACCTCACCGCTGGGACGTTCGAGTGACGCCTGGCGCCCTGTGGGGTACTGCTTGTAGGTGTCCAGATCGTTGCGTAAGCCCTTGAGATAACCGCCTTCCAGGGCCTGGCCGTCGACCTTTGGCGGTGCCGGTGCCGGTGCCGGTGCCGGTGCCGGTGCCGGTGGCGCGGGTGTCGGGGCGACTGCGGCAGGTGTCGGTTTGATCACGGCCGGTGCAGCGGGCTTGGCGGGTGCAGGGGACGGCGCCTGAGTCGGCTTGGCGGCCACGACCGGCTTGGGCACAGGCTTGGGTTTGGGCTCGGGTTTTGGCGCGGGCTTAGGGGGAGGTGGCGGTGGCGCAGGTTCTGCCTCTTCATCCTCGATCACGGGCGGCGGCGGCGGTGGCTCTACCACAGGTTCCGGGATCACTTGCGGCTCCGGCTCGACCAACGCCAGCTCGACCGCCGACTCGTCGTACACCGGTTCGACTTTCAAGGTCTGAGACTGGATGCCCATCGCAATCAACACCAGGGCGATCACGGCCGGGACGCTTCCCAGCAGCTGCCGCACACGAAACAGGCCGTACATGATCAGGACTTGCGCGTGGCGATGGACACGGAAGTGAAGCCACCCAGGCGCAGGGTGTCCATCACTTCCACCAGGCGCGAGACTTCAACGCCCTTGTCACTGTTGACGATGATCGTCGATTTGCTATCCGGCTTTTCGGCCGCCTTCAGCGCCGGCACCAGAGCGTCGACTGTGAGGTCTTTTCCATCGAGTTGCAGCTGACCCTCCAGACCCAGGGTCAGGATGAATTTGTTCTGCGGTTTGAGCTGCTGCGAACTGCTGGCGCTGGGCAACTGGGTCTTCATGCCGAGTGCCGGAATGACGTTCAGGCTCACCAGTACAAAGAACACCAGGAGAAACATCATCACGTCGATCATCGGGATCAGTTCGATGTGCGCCTTGCGTTTCTTGGGTTCATCCCAGGTTCTCATTCCTTTACCCCGTCATAGAATTAGGGGCGATACGCTAGCAACCAAAAATGACCGATTGGTTAACTTTAATTGACCGTTTGAAGGCTCTGTCACGGCACTTTCAGAGGGTTTTCCTTACGTTTTTATGACGTACTAAAACTGACACATTGCGCGTACAGGCTTGGACGATTTTCTTCCAGAGCCAACCGCCATGCCGTCCGAATTACCTCGATTGACCACCTCGCGACTGCTGCTACGAGCGCTGGAAAGCGATCAGGCGGAAACGCTTTTCAGACTCGCCAACGGACCGAACATTGCTGACAACACCGCCAATCTTCCCTCGCCCTATACCCTGGAGACTGCGCAGGATTTTATTGCGGGCCTTGGCGAAAAATTCCACGCCGGCGAGTTGCTGAATCTGGGCATGCATGTGCGCGAAACCAGTGAGTTGATCGGCATCGTCAGCCTTCGGCTCAGCGCGCGTCATCATTATGGTCATCTGGGCGGTTGGGTCGCGGCGCACGCTCGCAACCAGGGATATGCCGCAGAAGCGGCAAGCGCCCTGATGCACTTTGGTTTCACTGAGTTGCGGTTGCAGCGTGTGGGCAGTCAATGTTTTGCCCGCAACGAGGAGTCGGCCCGAGTGATGGAAAAAATCGGCCTGCGCTTTGAGGGCTGTTCGCGCCAGGCCTTTTTAAAGAATGGCCTATATGAGGATTTACTGACGTTCGCCAGCGTGCGTGATGACTGGGAGAACGGCCTGTGAACGATGCAGTGAACCACGACCGCAGGCGGGTACTCGGCGGACTGGCCGTCGCGACGGCGTTTTCACTCCTCAGCCCGTTTGCGCGCAGCGCCGGGGTGGATTATCCATTTACCCTCGGCGTGGCATCGGGTGATCCGTTGCCCGATGGCTTTGTGATCTGGACGCGCCTTGCACCGGTCTTCAATGCCGTCGATGGACGCGGTGGGTTGAGTCGGCCGGTGCCGGTGCGTTGGCGGGTGGCCAGCGATGCGGCGATGACGCGCATCGTCCGGCAAGGCGAGGTGATGGCGACCGGCACTTTCGCCCATTCGGTGCATGTCGAGGTCGGCGGGCTTGATCCGGGCAGACCGTATTGGTATCAGTTCGACGGACTGGGTGCACAGAGCCCGGTGGGTCAGGCGCGCACAACGCCGCCAGCGCACGCCATGGCGGCGGCACGTCTGGGTTTTGTGTCGTGCTCCCACTGGGAGCGTGGCTACTTCAGTGCCTATCGCCATCTGGCTGCGGAGCAACCTGACCTTGTGTTTTTTCTGGGCGACTACATCTACGACAGTTCCTACGCGGCGGACTCAGGCAAGATTATTCGTGCCCATGGAAGCGGCGACGCTTCGACCTTGAGTGACTACCGCAACCGTTACGCGCTTTACAAAACCGACCCTGACCTGCAGGCGCTGCATGCCGCGGCACCCAGTGTCGCAACGTGGGACGATCACGAAGTTCAGAATGACTACGCCAACCGCTGGTCCCAGGACCCGAAGGAGTCCGTGGCGCAGTTTCTCAAGCAACGCGCGGCGGCCTATCAAGCGTTTTACGAACATATGCCGCTACGTGCCAGCAGCCTGCCCAAAGGTCCGGACATGCGCATTTATCGGCATCTGGACTATGGCGCACTCGTACGTTTCCATGTGCTGGACGGTCGACAATACCGTTCCGAGCAGCCCTGTATTCTGGCCAATGGCAGCCATCAAGGGCATATCGCTTCCAACACCTGTTCCGACTTGCGCGACCCTCGGCGCACCATGCTCGGCTGGCAGCAGGAGGCCTGGCTCGACCGTGGTTTTGCCGAGTCAACGGCGCAATGGAATGTGATTGCCCAGGACCTGCTGGTCGCGCCGATTTTCCAGCGTGACCTGACGAACCACAAGCCTGGCCGCTGGACCGATGGCTGGGACGGCTACATGGCCAATCGATCAAGGATGTTGGCGTCCATCGAGCACCGACGCCTGAAAAATCCGGTGTTCTGGGGCGGCGATATCCATTCGTTCTGGACCACCGACCTGCACGCCGACGCCAATGACATGGACTCACCCGTGGTCGCCACCGAGTTCGTCGGTACCTCGGTGACCTCGGATGGTCCGCCGTTTGACGCCTTCACGCAGATTTTGCCGCTCAATCCTCACGTGAAGTTTTTCGACAGTCGCCAGCGCGGTTATGTGTCGGTAGAGGTGGACGCGCAAAAGATGCTGACGCATTTTCGCGTGATTACCGACCCCCGTGATCCTGCGGCGGCGCTGTCAACCCTCAAGTCGTTTGCAGTGGAGCCGGGGCGGGCGGGGGCGATTGAGGTGTAGGAAAGGCGAATATTGCCCGCTGGTTTATTGTGGTCACGGGGATGTGCAGGCCTCAAATAGCTCTTACTTTTCAGTGCTTGCTCTGATCATCCGGCATAGCCAGCAGCTGCTTTTCCTGGTCCCAGTCGAACGGTTCGTCATTGAGCTCGGCTTCATGACGACGTTCTTCCAGCGCCTGGTACAAATCCAGTTCTTCGTCGGGCATGAAGTGCAGGCAGTCGCCGCCGAAGAACCAGAGCAGGTCGCGTGGCACCAGGTGGGCGATTTGCGGGTAGCGCAGGATGACCTGGCTCATCAGGTCCTGGCCCAGATACTGACTTTCGATCGGGTCGATAGGCAGCAGGGCGCGCAGTTCGTCGAAGCGCTCCAGGAACAGGGTGTGGCTTTCCTCGTGCACTTGTTCGGCTTCGCCGACGGCAACCAGGATGCTGCGCAGGTGGTCGAGCAAGACGAGATGATCAGCAACGACGTTGGACACGAGATAAGTCCTCTAAAGCAAAAACGGGCGCGAGAGTATATAGCTCACGCGCCCGTAATTATATGACCGCAGGTATCAGCGGACTTTGCCCTCAGCCTGGGTCAGCTCTTCCTTGCTGAAATCATCCACGTCGATCACCTTGCGTCGCGCTGCTTCGGCGTCACGCAGGGTCTGCGCCTCGGCCGGTTGCAGCACGCCCGCTTGCAGGGCGGCGTCGATGGCGTGTTCGCCGGCAGTCGGTTTGACCTGGCCGCTTTTCAACGCGCTGTGCAGTTTCTTTTGCAGTGGATGGCTGGCGCCAAGCAGGTCATAGGCATGTTGCAGCGCGCCGACCGGATCCTGCGCCGATTGCGGGCGGTAGCAGCCGGCCAGCAACTCTTCGAGAGTCGGGTCGCCCTTGGCGCGGCCAATCACTGCGGCCACTTCGGCATCCAGTGCATCGGACGGCCCGGTATGGCGCCGTCCGAATGGAAACACGATGACCCGCAACAGGCAGCCCAGCACCTTGTTCGGGAAGTTGCTCAGCAATTCATCCAGCGCACGCTCCGACTCGCCGAGGCTCTCTTCCATGGCCCAGGCGAACAAGGGTTCCAGGTGGTCCGGCGAATCCAGGTCGTGGTAACGCTTGAGCGCTGCCGAGGCCAGGTACATATGGCTCAGCACGTCGCCCAGGCGCGCCGACAGGCGTTCGCGGCGTTTGAGCTCGCCGCCGAGCAGCATCATGCTCAAGTCGGCAAGCAATGCGAAGGCGGCCGCCTGACGGTTCAAGGCGCGGAAATAACCCTGGCTCAGACGGTTGCCGGGGGCTTTCTCGAAGTGGCCAAGGCCCAGGTTCAGCACCAGGGTGCTGGCGGCGTTGCTGACGGCGAAACCGATGTGCTGCATCAGCAGGCCGTCGAACTCCTTGAGTGCCTGGTCACGGTCTTCACGTCCTGCCAGCGCCATTTCCTTGAGCACGAACGGATGGCAGCGAATCGCGCCCTGGCCGAAGATCATCAGGTTGCGCGAGAGGATGTTGGCGCCTTCCACCGTGATGAAAATCGGCGCGCCTTGCCAACTGCGGCCCAAGTAGTTGTTGGGGCCCATGATGATGCCCTTGCCGCCGTGCACATCCATGGCATGGGTGATGCACTCGCGACCACGTTCGGTCAGGTGGTACTTGAGGATCGCCGACAGCACCGAGGGTTTTTCCCCCAGGTCGACGGCGTTGGCGGTGAGCATCCTTGCGCTGTCCATCAGCCAGGCGTTACCGCCGATGCGTGCCAGGGATTCCTGGATGCCTTCGAACGCCGCCAGCGGCACATTGAACTGTTCGCGCACCTGGGCGTACTGGCCGGTGACCAGACTGGTGAACTTGGCGGCCCCGGTGCCGACGGCGGGCAAGGAGATCGAGCGGCCCACGGACAGGCAGTTCATCAGCATCATCCAGCCCTTGCCGAGCATCTCCTGGCCACCGATGAGGTATTGCAGTGGGATGAACACGTCCTTGCCCGAGTTGGGCCCGTTCATGAACGCAGCCCCCAGTGGCAGATGGCGACGACCGATCTCCACACCGGGAGTATCGGTGGGAATCAGCGCGAGGCTGATGCCGAGGTCTTCTTCTTCACCCAGCAGGTGATCCGGGTCATGGGCCTTGAAGGCCAGGCCCAGCAGGGTCGCGACCGGGCCGAGGGTGATGTAGCGTTTCTCCCAGTTCAGGCGCAGGCCGAGGGTTTCCTTGCCTTCCCATTCGCCTTTGCAGATCACGCCGGTGTCGGGCATGGCGCCCGCATCGGAGCCGGCCAGCGGGCCGGTGAGGGCGAAGCACGGGATGTCATCGCCACGCGCCAGGCGCGGCAGGTAATGGTTGCGTTGTTCATCAGTGCCATAGTGCAGCAACAGTTCGGCCGGGCCCAGTGAGTTGGGCACCATCACGGTGGACGCCAGGTCGCCGCTGCGGGTGGCGAGTTTCATCGCCACCTGGGAGTGCGCGTAGGCGGAGAAGCCCTTGCCGCCGTATTCCTTGGGAATGATCAGCGCGAAGAAGCCGTGAGTCTTGATGTGCTCCCAGGCTTCGGGCGGCAGGTCCATGGCCTGGCCGATTTCCCAGTCGCTGACCATGGCGCAGAGCGCTTCGGTGGGGCCGTCGATAAACGCCTGTTCTTCTTCGGTGAGTTTTACCTTGGGGTAGGCCAGCAACTTGTCCCAGTCGGGGCGACCGCTGAACAGTTCGCCGTCCCACCACACCGTGCCCGCGTCGATGGCGTCACGCTCGGTTTCGGACATTGGCGGCAAGACTTTCTGAAACCAGCTGAACAGCGGCTTCGTGAAGTATTGGCGGCGCAGGTCGGGCAGCAGCAAGGGCACGGCCACCAGAGCGACCAACACCCAGAAGATCAGCAGCAGCCAACCCGGTGCATGGCTCCAGGCGCCCATCGCCAGCAGGTAAACGGCAACCACGCCGAGGGCGGGCAGGGGGGCGACGCGGCGGTGTGCCAGGTAGGCAATGCCGACCACCAGCACCAGTATCCACAACAACAGCATATTCAGTCCTCCGTGAAACCAGGGGCGAAACCACCAGGGAGCTTAGTCGGCATGCGAGCAAGCGCGGTGATCAAGGTGTTACCACGTGTTCAAGACAGTTCCAGTCGCTTACTGGGTAGTGACCGTCCCATGAGGGGGGAGTTCGTATGAGAATGTACCGGAACTCGTGCGGATTTATCTGACCTGCCAGTCATCCAGTACCGGTTTTCCACTCAGGCATCGTATGCTGCGGTTTCCATCACAACACGTTGTGCATTCACCCATCCAGGGAGCGGTCATGCTGAAAATCTGGGGTCGTAAAAATTCGTCGAACGTCAGAAAAGCGCTGTGGTGCGCCGAAGAACTCGGCCTGGACTATGAGGCGATTGATGCAGGCGGGGCATTCGGGGTCGTCGATACGCCGCAATACCGTGCATTGAACCCCAACGGTCGGGTGCCGATGATCGAAGATGGCGACTTTGTGCTGTGGGAATCGAACACCATCGTGCGCTACCTCTGCGCCAAACACGCGTCAGACTTTTACCCGGCTGACCTGCAAGCCCGCGCCAACGCGGAAAAGTGGATGGACTGGACCACCTCGACCCTCGCTGATCCGTTCAAAGCGGTGTTCTGGGGCATCGTGCGAACCCCGCCGGAAAAACAGGACTGGGACAGCATCGATGCCGGACGTCAGGCCTGTGTCGATGCACTGAACACCGTTGAGCAGGCGCTCGCCCGGCAACCTTATCTGTCCGGCAACGCGTTCGGCATGGGCGATATCCCGTTGGGCTGCTTCATCTACGCCTGGTTCGAAATGCCCATCGAGCGCCCGGCAATGCCGCACCTGGAGGCCTGGTACCAGCGCCTGCAACAGCGTCCGGCCTTCCGCAAGGCAGTGATGACCGCGTTGACTTAATACCCATTATTAATGCGGTTGACTGTACTTGTGCGACCCGGGCACTCACCATGCCCGCCATGCACCCAGGTTGAACTACCTGCGCTGCGCCTTCATCTACCCTTTCCATTCCCTTCTTTTGGTGCGTATTCCGATATGAGTTCCGCTCTGTCCATCCGGCAGCTAACCAAAACCTACGGCAACGGTTTCCAGGCCTTGAGTGGTATCGATCTGGACGTTGCCGAAGGTGATTTTTTCGCCTTGCTCGGCCCCAACGGTGCCGGCAAATCCACCACCATCGGTATTCTTTCCACCCTGGTCAACAAGACCAGCGGCACGGTGAATATCTTCGGCCACGACCTCGACAAGTCTCCGGCTGCGCTCAAGCGTTCCATCGGCGTGGTGCCTCAGGAATTCAACTTCAACCAGTTCGAAAAGACCTTCGACATCGTCGTGACCCAGGCCGGCTACTACGGCATTCCTTCGAAGGTCGCCAAGGAGCGCGCCGAGCAGTACCTGACCCAACTGGGCCTGTGGGACAAGCGTGACGTGCCTTCGCGCTCGCTGTCCGGCGGCATGAAGCGCCGTCTGATGATTGCCCGCGCACTGGTGCATGAGCCGCGCCTGCTGATCCTCGACGAGCCCACTGCCGGCGTGGATATCGAACTGCGCCGCTCCATGTGGACCTTCCTCACCGAGCTGAACGAGAAGGGCATCACCATCATTCTCACCACCCACTATCTTGAAGAGGCCGAGCAGCTGTGCCGCAACATCGGCATCATCGACCACGGCACCATCGTCGAGAACACCAGCATGCGTAATCTGCTGGGCCAACTGCACGTGGAAACGTTCCTGCTCGATCTGAAGAACACGCTGTCGGCGCCGCCGCAGCTGCTGGGCTACCCGAGTCGCCTGGTGGACAGTCGCACCCTGGAAGTCCAGGTGGACAAGGCCATGGGTATCACCGCGCTGTTCACCCAGTTGGCGACCCAGAACATCGAAGTATTGAGCCTGCGTAACAAAACCAATCGCCTTGAGGAGTTGTTTGTGTCCCTGGTGGAGAAAAATCTGGCGAAGGTGGCGGTATGAATTCAGAACTGCAACCCAACCTCGTCGCGCTGCAAACCATCGTCTACCGCGAAGTGAAGCGCTTCACCCGGATCTGGCCGCAGACGCTGCTGCCGCCGGCCATTACCATGGTCCTGTATTTCGTGATCTTCGGTAACCTGATCGGTCGGCAGATCGGTGACATGGGTTGTTTTACCTACATGGAATACATCGTGCCGGGCCTGATCATGATGTCGGTGATCACCAACTCCTACGGCAACGTGGTTTCCAGCTTCTTCGGCAGCAAATTCCAGCGCTCCATCGAAGAGTTGATGGTGTCACCGGTGTCGCCGCACACCATCCTGATCGGCTACACCGCAGGCGGCGTGCTGCGTGGTTTGATGGTCGGAGTGATCGTGACCCTGCTGTCGCTGTTCTTCACCCACCTACAGGTTCACCACCTGGGCGTCACCATTCTGGTGGTGGTACTGACGGCGACGATCTTTTCGCTGTTGGGGTTTATCAACGCGGTGTTTGCACGCAATTTCGATGATATTTCGATCATCCCGACCTTCGTGCTGACGCCGCTGACCTACCTGGGTGGCGTGTTCTACTCCATTACCCTGCTGCCGCCGTTCTGGCAGACCGTGTCGCTGGCCAACCCGGTGCTGCATATGGTCAACGCCTTTCGCTACGGTATCCTGGGCGTGTCGGATATCAAGATCAGCGTGGCGATCACTTTCATGATCGTGGCCACTGTTGTCTTGTACTTCGGCTGTGCACGGTTGCTGGTGAGCGGGCGCGGGATGCGCACCTAAGCCGGAAAAAGTGTGGGAGGGGGCTTGCTCTCTCCCACGTTTGGATTTGGGTATTGCCTTTACTCTTGCAGGGCCAGTTCGATCAGTGCGTGCAGTTCCTGCACGGTCAGCGGCACAGTTGAAAACAGAATCCGAAACACCGTCGGCGCCGCGATCAGATTGATCAAGTGGGCCACGCTCGGTGGGTTGCTGTCGGGATAGCGATCAACAATCGCTTGAAGCTGCCCGCTGAGGATGCTTACGCAGTAGCCCGGGGTCACGCTGCATTGCAGGTCGCGCATCATGTTGCGCCCTGGCTCGGAGCTCATCTCATCCAGATACTGCTCGGCCCAGGCCTGCAAATCGCCGCGCAGGCTGCCGGTGTTGGCCGGCTCACTGTCCGGGCGCATGCGGGCCAGGGCCACATCCGCGAGCAACACGCCAAGGTCACCCCAACGCCGGTAGATGGTCGAGGGCGTGACACCCGCACGTGCGGCAATCATTGGCACCGTAACACTGGAACGCTCATGGGTTTCCAGCAGTTCACGCGCCGCCGAATGTACGGATTCTTGTACCCGGGCACTACGGCCCCCCGGGCGGAGGCCTTCTTTTATCGCCATGGTTGCGACCTTAACACAAAGAATTTGCTTTAAGAGCCAGCCGGTAGCACACTTCGCAAAAGCAAAATATTAGCTTTAGCGGAGCGTGCCCATGTCCAGTACCACTTCTCATCGTCCCAGCCTGGTGTTCCTCGCGATCACCTTGCTGACGTTCCTGGCCGCTTCCAGCGCGCCGACGCCGCTGTATCACCTCTATCAGGAAGGTCTGCATTTTTCGGCGGGCATGCTCACGCTGATCTTCGGGGTGTACGCCATGAGCCTGCTGGCAGCGTTGCTGACAGTGGGTTCGTTGTCGGACCACCTCGGGCGCAAGCCGGTGATTTTTGCCGCACTGGTCCTGAATATGCTGGCGATGTTGCTGTTTATCAATGAAGGCAGTGTGGCCTGGCTGATTGCTGCGCGCACCCTGCAAGGGTTTGCCACCGGCATGGCCACTGCGGTGTTGGGCGCGGCGCTGCTCGACAGCGACCGCCAGCAGGGCCCGTTGGTCAACAGTGTGGCGCCGCTGCTGGGCATGGCGTGTGGGGCGATGGGCAGCAGTTTGCTGGTGGAGTTCGCGCCGCTGCCGACCCAGTTGATCTACTGCACATTGTTGCTGCTGATGTTATTGCAGGCCGTGTATGTGTGGCGTCTGCCGGAAAGCGTCAGCCGTATCCCGGGTGCATTGGCCTCGTTGCGTCCGACCCTGCATGTGCCGCCTCAGGCACGCCGGGCGTTGTGGCTGTCGTTGCCGGTGGATGTGGCGGTGTGGGCGATGGGCGGGTTCTATCTCTCCCTGGCGCCGTCGCTGGTGCGGGCGGCCACCGGCTCGACGTCCAACCTGATCGGTGGCGGCCTGGTGGCGGTGCTGACCTTGAGTGGCGCGCTGATGATCCTCACCCTGCGCAATCGACCCGCGGACAAGGTGCTGCGCCTGGGCGCCGGGTTGCTGGCCATCGGCGTGGCCCTGATTCTTACGGCGGTGCATAGCGCCAGCCTTCCACTGTTTTTCATTGCCACCCTGATCGCCGGCAGCGGCTTTGGCGCAGGCTTTCTGGGCGCCTTGCGCAGTGTGGTACCGCTGGCCTTGCCCCATGAGCGAGCGGGCTTGATGTCGGCATTTTATGTGCTGAGTTACTTGGCGTTCTGTTTGCCGTCGTTATTGGCGGGCAACCTGATTCGAAGTTTTGGCTTGATCGCGACCACCGACGGTTATGGCGCGGTGCTGATCCTGCTGGCGTCTGGTGCCCTGGCTGCGCTGATGTGGCAAGGCCGGCAGCCGGTGCATATTGGTAAAATAGATAACAGTTAGAGATATTACCCGTTATATAGATATTCGATCAGGTTCTATGATGGCCTCAACCTCATACGAGGAAGAGGATTGCCCGCATGACCTGCCCAAATACCATCAGTTACAAGCCGTTCAGCCACCTGACCCGTCCCCGGGAAGTGATCCGCCAGTTCACCCCCAACTGGTTCGCCGCCACCATGGGCACCGGCGTGCTCGCGCTGGCCCTGGCCCAATTGCCGGTCAACCTGCCCGTGCTGCGCACGCTGGGTGAAGGGTTATGGCTGTTCACCGTCGGCCTGTTCATCCTGTTCAGCGTGTTGTATGCCGCGCGCTGGGTGATGTTTTTCCACGAGGCGCGGCGCATTTTCGGGCACTCCACGGTGTCGATGTTCTTCGGCACCATTCCCATGGGACTGGCCACGATTCTCAACGGTTTACTGCTGTTCGGCCTGCCGCGCTGGGGCGGCGATGTGATCGCGGTGGCCGAAGTCATCTGGTGGATCGATGTGGCGATGGCCCTGGCCTGTGGCGTGTTGATCCCGTTCATGATGTTCACCCGCCAGGAGCACAGCATCGACCAGATGACGGCCGTCTGGCTGCTGCCGGTGGTCGCCGCCGAAGTCGCGGCGGCGAGCGGTGGGCTGTTGGCGCCGCACCTGGCCGATGCTCACGGGCAACTGATCATGCTGGTGACCAGCTATGTATTGTGGGCGTTTTCCCTGCCGGTGGCGTTCAGCATCCTGACCATTTTGATGCTGCGCATGGCCCTGCATAAACTGCCTCCCGCCAACATGGCCGCATCGAGCTGGCTGGCGCTTGGTCCCATCGGCACGGGCGCCCTGGGCATGTTGCTGCTCGGCGGCGATGCGCCGGCCATTTTTGCCGCCAACGGCTTGCCTGGGGTCGGCGAGATGGCCAACGGCCTGGGCCTGGTGGCGGGCATCACGCTGTGGGGCTTCGGTTTATGGTGGATGCTGATCGCCGTGTTGATCACCCTGCGTTACCTGCGCGTCGGTATTCCGTTCAACCTCGGTTGGTGGGGCTTTACCTTTCCATTGGGGGTGTATGCGCTGGCGACGTTGAAGCTGGCGAATCTGCTGCACCTGGGTTTTTTCAGTGTGTTCGGTAGCGTGCTGGTGGCGGCGTTGGCGCTGATGTGGCTGATTGTGGCCAGGCGCACGGTGCAGGGTGCCTATAAAGGTGAGCTTTTTGTTTCACCTTGCATTGCTGGGTTAGCGAATAAGTAGGCGGAGTTAGGTAAAGTCGTGGCCTGAATCAATAACAGGCCACGCAGGAACACGGACGATGAGCCACCCCTCACAATTCACCTTGCTGCGCACCCGGCGTTTCCTGCCGTTTTTCATCACCCAGTTGCTGGGCGCGTTCAACGACAACATTTTCAAGCAATCGCTGATCCTGGCGATTCTCTACAAGCTGACCCTCGACGGTGATCGCTCGATCTGGGTCAACCTCTGCGCCTTGCTGTTTATCCTGCCGTTCTTCCTGTTCTCGGCGCTGGCCGGGCAGTTTGGCGAGAAATTCAACAAGGATGCGTTGATCCGCGCGATCAAGATCGGCGAAATCGTGATCATGGCCGTGGGCGCCACCGGCTTGCTGACCCATCACCTGGAGCTGATGTTGCTGGCGCTGTTTGCCATGGGCACGCACTCGGCGCTGTTCGGCCCGGTGAAGTATTCGATCATGCCCCAGGCCTTGCATGACGATGAGCTGGTGGGTGGCAACGGTCTGGTGGAGATGGGCACGTTCCTCGCGATCCTGGCCGGCACCATTGGCGCGGGGATCATGATGTCATCCGTCCATTACGCGCCCTGGGTGGCCACCGCAATTGTCGGCGTGGCGGTGCTGGGCTACCTGGCCAGCCGCAGCATTCCGCGGGCAGCGGCGTCCACCCCGCACTTGCGCCTGGACTGGAATATTTTCACCCAGTCGTGGGCTACCTTGCGCATGGGCCTGGGGCAGACGCCTGCGGTGTCGCGTTCGATCGTCGGTAACTCATGGTTCTGGTTTGTCGGGGCGATTTACCTCACGCAGATCCCGGCCTACGCCAAGGAGTGGCTGTACGGCGACGAAACCGTGGTGACGCTGATCCTCACGGTGTTCTCGGTGGGCATTGCGCTGGGCTCAATGCTCTGCGAAAAACTCTCCGGGCGTAAGGTGGAGATCGGCCTGGTGCCGTTCGGCTCGTTCGGTTTGACGGTGTTCGGCCTGCTGCTGTGGTGGCATTCCGGCGGCTTCGTGCAGAACGTCCAGCCCAACGACTGGCTGGCCGTGCTCGGTTACGGCCAGGCGTGGTGGGTGTTGTTGGATATTCTCGGCCTGGGCGTGTTTGGCGGTTTCTACATCGTGCCGCTGTACGCGTTGATCCAGTCGCGCACCGCCGAAAACGAACGTGCGCGGGTGATCGCCGCCAACAACATTCTCAACGCATTGTTCATGGTGGTATCGGCCATCGTGTCGATCCTGCTGCTGAGCGTGGCCAAGCTGTCGATCCCGGAATTGTTCCTGGTGGTGTCGCTGCTCAATATCGCGGTCAACACCTACATTTTCAGGATCGTCCCCGAGTTCACCATGCGCTTCATGATCTGGCTGCTCAGCCATTCCATGTACCGCGTGGAGCACCGCAACCTGGAGCAGATCCCCGACGAGGGTGCCGCCTTGCTGGTGTGCAACCACGTGTCGTTTGTCGACGCGCTGTTGATCGGCGGCGCGGTGCGTCGGCCAATCCGCTTCGTGATGTATTACAAGATCTACCGTCTGCCGGTGCTGAACTTCATCTTTCGTACCGCCGGGGCGATTCCGATTGCCGGGCGGCATGAGGATATTCACATCTACGAGAAGGCATTCACGCGTATTGCCCGGTATCTGCAAGAGGGCGAACTGGTGTGCATCTTCCCCGAGGGCAAGTTGACAGCTGACGGCGAGATGAATGAGTTTCGCGGTGGTCTGACGCGCATTCTCGAGGAGACGCCGGTGCCAGTGATTCCGATGGCGCTACAGGGATTGTGGGGCAGTTTTTTCAGCCGCGATCCGCACAAGGGATTCTTTCATCGCATCTGGTCGAGGGTGGTGCTGGTGGCGGGCGAGCCGGTATCGGTCGAGTCGGCGACGCCTGCTCATTTGCAGGCGGTGGTGGGTGGGTTGCGCGCCAGTATCAGGTAGGTTTGTGTCGGCAGTGAGGGCCTCATCGCAGGCAAGCCAGCTCCCACATTTGAAATGCATTCCAAATGTCGGAGCTGGCTTGCCTGCGATAGCGGTACGGAATTAGGTGCTGATCTTGAGGCCAATGAGTCCGCAGATAATCAACGCCACACTCGCCAATCGGAACAGCGCCATGGATTCCCCAAACAGAACAATCCCGGCAATCACCGTGCCCACCGCGCCCACGCCAGTCCAGATGGCATAGGCGGTGCCCAGCGGCAGTTCCTTCATGGCCAGGCCCAGCAGGCCGAGGCTTATCGCCATGGCGGCAATCGTCAGCGCGGTGGGCAGCGGCTTGCTGAAACCGTCTGTGTACTTCAAACCGACGGCCCAGCCGACTTCAAACAGACCGGCAAAAAACAGAATGATCCAGGACATGATGACCTCGCTTTCTCAGGCGGGGTCGTCCCCGGGTTTGGCGCTTTGACAGCGTCGCGAGGTCGTCCCCGCGAGGCTCGGTAGAGTGCCGAAGATTGATCGAACGATCAAGTTTGCGGCGCGTCCTCCAGCAAGCGACGGTCTTCTTTCTCGCTCATGCGCCGGAAGTACGTCGACAGCAGCGCCCCGGAAATATTGTGCCAGACGCTGAACAACGCGCTCGGCACCGCCGCCAGGGGCGAGAAGTGCGCGCTGGCCAATGCCGCGCCCAGCCCGGAATTCTGCATGCCCACTTCCAGCGCGAGCGATTTGCGCTGAGCCAGCGGCAGCTTGAACACCCGTCCGGTGAAGTAGCCCAGCAGGTAGCCGAAGCTGTTGTGCAGCATCACCACGGCCATGATCAGCAGGCCCGACTCGGCGATTTTCGCCTGGCTGGCAGCCACCACCGCGGCGACGATGATCACGATGCTTATCACCGACACCAGCGGCAGCACGTCCACCGCATGGCGCACCCGCGCGCCAAGCACGCGTTGCGCCACCACGCCGAGTACGATCGGCAGCAACACCACCTGCAGGATCGACCAGAACAGCTCCATGAACGACACCGGCAGCCAGGCCGAGGCCAGCAGCCAGATCAATGCTGGCGTGAGCAGCGGGGCGAGGAGGGTGGTGACGGCGGCAATCGCCACCGACAGGGCCAGGTCGCCTCGGGCCAGCCAGGTCATCACGTTGGACGAAGTGCCGCTCGGACAGCAGCCGACCAGGATAACGCCCACTGCAATTTCCGGCGGCAGGTTGAAGGCCCGGCACAGCAACCAGGCAACCCCCGGCATGATCACGAAGTGCGCGACCACGCCCAGGGCCACACGCCACGGGTGGCGGGCGACCTCTGCGAAGTCTTCAAGTTTGAGGGTCAGCCCCATGCCGAACATCACCAGGCCCAGCAGCGGGACGATGGCGCTTTTCAGGCCAAGGAACCAGCCGGGTTCGAGGAAGGCGAGCACCGCGAAGATCAACACCCAGTAAGCGAAGGTATTACCAACGAAGCGGCTCAGTGCGGCGAGTGCGCGCATGGGGATGTCCTTTTTATTGGATTCTTGAAGTGTAAACACAGATCAAATGTGGGAGTGAGCAAGCCCGCTCCCACATTTTGATCTTCACATGGCGTTAGATGCCCTGTGGGTTTTCTTCGCCGCCCAGTGCTTCCACCAACGCTGGCAGGAAATCGCCAAAGGTCAGCATCATCAGGGTAAAGCTGGCGTCCAGTTGGCCCAGGGCTTCGTCGCCGCCGTCCTGTTCAGCCTGGTCCTGCAGCAGGTCTTCGAATTTCAGGCGCTTGACGGTCATCTTGTCGTCGAGCATGAACGACAGCTTGTCCTGCCAGGCCAGCGACAACTGGGTCACGACCTTGCCGGTGGTCAGGTGCAGCTGGATTTCTTCCCCGGTCAGGTCCTGGCGCTTGCAACGCACGATGCCACCGTCTTCGTGGGTGTCGCGCAGTTCGCATTCGTCGAGGACGAAGAAATCGTCGGCCGGCTTCTGGGTGGTGACCCAGTCGGTCATGATTGCGGTCGGTGCGGTTTTCACGGTGAGCGGGCGTACTGGCAGGGTGCCGATCACTTCGCGCAGGGTCGACAGCAGGTCTTCGGCGCGTTTCGGGCTGGCCGAGTTGACCAGTATCAAGCCTTGTTTCGGCGCGATGGCGGCGAACGTCGACGAGCGACGAATAAACGCACGCGGCAGGAACGCCTGGATGATTTCATCCTTGATCTGATCGCGTTCCTTTTTATAGACCTTGCGCATCTGCTCGGCCTCGATCTCGTCGACTTTCTCCTTGACCGCATCACGCACCACGCTGCCCGGCAGGATACGTTCTTCCTTGCGCGCGGCAATCAGCAGGAAGTCGCCGCTGACGTGAACCAGCGGCGCGTCCTCACCTTTACCGAAAGGGGCGACAAAACCGTAAGTGGTCAGCTCCTGGCTCGCACACGGGCGCGCCAGTTTGGTGGCCATGGCCGCTTCCAACGCCTCGGCATCAACAGGCAGATCTTGGGTCAGGCGATAGATAAGCAGGTTCTTGAACCACATGGGGTGAGTCTCTCCTCTATACAAAGGGGGGCATTATTCTCTTGATACGGGCGCAGGCCAACCCTGCGTAAGCCATTGGAAGGGCTGAAAAAAAAGATTTAAGAAAGTACTTGCCAGACCCAGGGTCGCTCCGTAGAATGCGCGCCACACCGAAACGAAGGGTGATTAGCTCAGCTGGGAGAGCATCTGCCTTACAAGCAGAGGGTCGGCGGTTCGATCCCGTCATCACCCACCATTCGCTTCACGTGTTACGCGCAGCGGTAGTTCAGTCGGTTAGAATACCGGCCTGTCACGCCGGGGGTCGCGGGTTCGAGTCCCGTCCGCTGCGCCATATTCGGTTATCTGGAACGCTGAACGCCAGGTCACCACGGAAAGCCCGCTTAATCGCGGGCTTTTTATTGTCCAAAATATGGCAAACAGTCGTGAGCTGATCTTTTTTAAATAAAGTGCATTTAAATCAAGACATTACGATTTTTTGGTGTATGATGCGCCCACACCGAAACGAAGGGTGATTAGCTCAGCTGGGAGAGCATCTGCCTTACAAGCAGAGGGTCGGCGGTTCGATCCCGTCATCACCCACCATTCGCTTCATGTGTTACGCGCAGCGGTAGTTCAGTCGGTTAGAATACCGGCCTGTCACGCCGGGGGTCGCGGGTTCGAGTCCCGTCCGCTGCGCCATATTTGCTTCCGCCAAGGCCAATTGAGCGCCTGGAAGCCACGGAAATATCGGCCTTGCGCCGCTTTTTTCGTTTCTGAGTTCCATTGAAACTCCTCTCCAGTCACGGATTTCAAGTCCACCGCTGGCACTGTCTTTTGCGATTTGTTGCGCATCAATTTTTATATTGGTTCGTCTACCGCTGGGTTGTATTCCCTATCTTGATGCTGATTTCGACTTCCAACGGTTTTCAGAAACAATATTTTGAATCGTTCGTGGGCAAGCCACTCGGGAAAATCTACCGTCCAGGCGCCAAGCAACCTATCCGCTTCCATGCTCAGCAGAGCACTGAAGCATTCCAATGCGCCTATGCGTTGGAATGCGCTAACGAGGTTTCGGCACTCAAATGCTGGCTGCAGGATGGCTGGGACGGTCAGAAGGTTGATGGGTCCCGCTTATAGCGCCGCGCTCATGTGAGTACGAGGCGCTACGTTCGCCTTTACTTTCAGCCCGATTCCAAGGAAGTGAATTCAGCCATACTTTCATTTTCCGGCTTCTTGGTCAGACTCGAGAGTCAAGCTCGGGACTGGGCCGCGAACCGTTGAACCACCACATAGCAAATGCGCCAAGAATGGTGGTCAACACGGCCAGAATCAGGATTACGTTCTGGGTGCCCAAGGGCGAAGCTAACAAAGCTACCAGTAAACCTGCCAGGGGCTGGGATATGTTGTTCAGCAGCGTGATCACGCCTACCGTCTTGCCGAAGTCCTGAGGCGGTATTACCCGCTGCCGGATAGTGCGCATGTAGACGTTGAACATTTTGTCAAAGCCGACGATTAACAGGAAACCCAGCACATAGCCGAATAGATTCGGACTCAGGGCGCTGATGAATGCCCCAGTTGCGATCATTGAATATCCGACCCACCCTAGGACCCGCAGAGGCACCACAACCCGAGCGAGGAGAAAAAGGATCAAGATTGTTGTCACTGCACCTCCCGCTTGCAGTGCTGCATAGCTATCCTTGCCGGCGCTGTATTGGCCGATGACCATGGCCGCCGAGGTCGCCAAGGTGACGCCGACGATCAGGTTGACGCCTACCGCCAGAGTGATGATCTTTTTTAATTCCGCCAGGCTACGGATATGCCCAAAAGCGATCCTCAAGGGCTGCAGCCAGATGTCTTGATGCTGCTCGAACACCTCTAGCGTAATACGGCTAAGACGTTGCCACGCCAGCATGCTTATGTCTGCCAGCAGAAATAATCCGGCGATCCAAAGCACTACCCAGTGCCAAGCCCAAACTTCGAGCATCAATGCCGCCACCAGAGGTCCGAGTACCAGTCCTGTCTGATCGGCTATCTGGGAATAGGACAAGGTTTTGGTGTAGCTGTAGTGCCGGAAGATAGGCGGCATAAGCACTTCACGAGCCATGATGCCTTGCGTGGTTAGCACTCCGCACAGTGCCGACAGGACCATCACCCAGCCGATACCACCAAAGATTCCGTAAAGCGCCATCGCCAGCACACAGAGCAATGCCCGGTAGACCTGACTGATATGCAGGATCTTGATAGGCGAGTATTTGTCGCACAGGGCGCCGCACAAGGGGAGCACGAGAAATCGCGGTAGTGATTCGACGAAAAACGCCAGCCCTGCCCACGAAGCGCTGTTGGTGGTCTGGAATACCACCAGCGGCACAATAAATAACAGGATCTGATCCGCCAGCCTTGATAGAAAGAGGGAGATGAAAAAGGCGAGGTAATCCTTACGCATAGGGAACTCCTTTGAGTAAGCGAAGCAGCATAGCGGTCAGAAGAAACATCAGTAAGCCGATCCCGAGCGGTCATTGAGATTATGTCTCTCATCACCACGCAGTGGCGGATTGAAGACGCTAACCAGAATTAGGTCCTGTCCCTTGCCTGCGCGCAAGAAATGCCGATCATGCTGATCAAGCACATAGACATCCCCAGGCGGATCGGAAATACGGTGCCTTGCATGTCTTCGACTTCACCTTCTCCAGCAATGCAATAGCACGCCTCCAGGTGGTTTCGGTAATTATTCGGATGCGGATATCCAAGCGATCTACGGCAATAATTTCATGTGTATTGCAAAGGCAACCTGGCCAGGATCGAATGCTGAGACTTGAATCGCACCCCGTTAATTGCGCACGCGTTTCGGCACCTCGCGCTTTATTTGCGACCCGCCCGCAATTTGGATACGGTGCACGCCTGCCCACAAGGACGTCCCCATGATCAAGCCTGCACCCAAGACCCGCCGCGCGCCCAAAGGTGAAAAACGCCGCGAAGAGCTGCTCGACGCAGCCTTGCAGGTGTTTTCCCTGGACGGCTACAGCGGCGCTTCCGTGGCCCGGGTGGCGGCGATTGCCGGCATCTCGGTGGCCGGCCTGCTGCATCACTTTCCCAGCAAGATTTCCCTGTTGATGGGCGTGCTGCAGCGCCGCGACGAGGTGAATCAACGGATTGCCGACGAGGTGCGGGCGGAGAAATCACTGTCCGGGTTGCTTGGCAGCCTGCGCGCGATCAATCGCTCCAACGCCAGTGCGCCAGGCGTAGTGCGGGCGTTCACGATTTTGAATGCAGAAAATCTGCTCGACACGCAACCCGCCTGGACCTGGTTCCAGGAGCGCTATGCGGGCATTCAACAACGCCTGCATGGGCAGTTTGCTGATCTGGTGGCGATGGGGGAGGTGCGCGGGGATGTGGACCTTGCCGGGCTGACCGAAGAAATCCTGGCCATGATGGACGGCCTGCAGATCCAGTGGCTGCGCTTTCCCGAGCAGGTGGACCTGGTGGCGCGGTTTGATACTTACATCGCGCGGGTCGATGCAGCCATCAGGGTTCGTCCCTGAACCGTGATCTATCCCTGAATCAACCGATCAATTGCCGGCTGCGCTGCCCTGGCTGCTGTCATCGGACATGTCGTAGCCATCACCTTCGCTGGTGTCGCTGTCGGCATTTTCGTTCTGCTTGAGCACGCCACCGGTCTTCACCTTTGGCGCTTCACGCAGCGTCGAATTGAGTGCCGAACGTGGCAGCGGGTTGCTGCTGGTGGTCGACAGTTCCTGGCGGAACGAGTTGACCAGTTTGGCGTTCAGGCGGATGTCCTGGGACGACCCACCCACCGACAGGTTGAAGCTGTCGGCATCGACCACCCACTGCTTGCTGGCCTCGTCAAAGTAGGCAAGCGAGCGATCGTTCAGCTCGATGGTCACGCGCTTGCTTTCGCCCGGCTTGAGGAACACTTTCTTGTAGCCCTTGAGCTCTTTGGGCGCACGTTCAACCTTGGGATTGTTCTGCCCCACATACAGCTCGGCCACCTCGGCACCGGCGACCTTGCCGGTGTTGGCCAGGTCGAACGATACCTTGATCGGTGCGCCGGCCACCGCGACCCCGGGGGTCACGCTGATGTTGCTGTAACCGAAGGTGGTGTAGGACAGGCCATAGCCGAACGGGTAGAGCGGCTTTATGCCTTTTTTCTCGTAACCGCGATAGCCGACGAACAGGTCATCCTTGTAGCTCATCTCGGCCAGGGTTTCCTGGTTGTCGAACTTGGGGAAGGTCGCGTAGATCGGGTTGTCTTCGATGTTGCGTTCAATACTGATCGGCAGCTTGGCCGACGGATTGACCTTGCCCAGCAGGATTTCCGCCAGGGCCTGACCGCCGTTCTGCCCAGGGTAGAACGCGTGCAACGCGGCCGGCACCTGGTCGATCCAGTCGCTCATTTTCAGCCCGGTGCCGCCGTGCAGGGTCACCACGGTGTTCGGGTTGACCTTGGCGATGCTCTGGATCAGTTGGCCCTGGAACTCCGGCAAGTCGAAGCTGTGGTCGAAGCCTTCGCCTTCGTATTCACTGCTGTTGCCGGCCGCTACCAGCACGGCGTCGTACTTGGCCAGATCCTGCGGAGCAACCAGCGACGCCCAGCTCATCTGCACGCCTACCAGGCCGCCCATGGTCGAGAGGTAGCCGTTACGGCGCGAATATTCAAGCTTGATGTCCACCGGCTTGCCGGCTTCCAGGTTGACCTTGGCGAACACAGGAATGGTCGGCGGGATGCTGTTGTTCGGCAGCGGCTTGCCGTCGCCGTTGTCGAGCACTTTCTTGCCGTTGACGTAGAGGCGCACCGCACCGTCGGCGCGGACCTTGAACACCTGTTCGCCGCTGACAGTCGGGGTGATCTGGCCGCTGTAGCGGATCGACGTGGCGGCCGTGTCGCCGTTCACCGGCAGGCTGTCGGTCGACCAGTCCAGGTCAACGTGCTGGTCGGTACGGCTGGCCGCCGGGTCGCCGGACCAGTTGGTGTTGCTGAAGAATTCGGTCTTCACGCCTTTGACGCTGTTGCCGTTGCCGTCCTGGTGAGTCCAGTTCGAGGTGGTCGGGTCCAGGGACAGGCCGTCGATGAACTCGACCTTGGCGCCCGGCGCCAGTTGCTGCAGGCCGCTCAGCTCGCTGACGTAGTTGGCGGCCATCACGTTCGCGCTGCCGAAACCGGTCGGCGGTGCGTACTTGGCCAGGTTGCCCACCACAGCAATGGTCTTGACCTTTTTCGCATCCAGCGGCAGCAGGTTGTTCTGGTTTTTCAGCAGCACGATACCTTCGCGCGCCGCGTTCAGCGCCACGCGGTTGCTGGTGGCGCTGTTCATGTTGTGGCTGGTCAACGGCGCCTTGCTGTCGAACTTGTACAGGTAAATCTGCTTGAGGATGCGGCGCACCTTGTCATCGATGGTCGCGCTGCTCAGTTCGCCACTGTCCAGAAACGGTTTGAGCACCGTGCTGTTCATCTGGTAGCCCATCATGTCCAGGTCGGTGCCGGCCTGCGCGGCGGGCAGGCCGTTGACCACGGCGTTGTAGTCGCTCTGGACGAAGCCTGGATAGCCCCATTCGGTTTTCAGGATGTCGTGGATCAGGTGCGAGTTTTCACAGGCGAATTCGCCGTTCACCTTCTGGAATGCACACATCATCATCGCCACCTTGCTGTTCTTCGAAGCGGACTCGAAGGGCGGCAGGGTCATCTCGCGCAGCACGCGCTCGCTGATGGTTTCGTTGAGGTGGAAGCGGTTGCTTTCCTGGTCGTTGGCCGCGTAGTGCTTGGCGTTGGCCCACACCCCACGTGACTGGATGCCGTTGATCAGTGCCGGGCCCAGGCTGGCGCCGAGGAACGGGTCTTCACCGGACAGGTATTCGAAAGCACGGCCGCTGTAGGGCATGCGGTACAGGTTCATGCCGGGGCCGGTGACGAACTGGTAACCACCGCTGGCGGTGTCGTAGCCCAGGGCACGACCCACGTCGATGGCGCGGCGCGGGTTCCAGCTGGCCGCCAGGTTCGGGCCGGAGGGGTACACCACGCCCTGGGCATTACCCTCGCTGGTGTAGCGCACGCCCACGCCGCCATCAGCGCCGTGAATCTGCGGGATACCATACTGGCTCAGCGGCTTGACGTCCCAACCACCGGTGCCGCCGATGTAGGCGAGTTTTTCTTCCATGGTCATCTTGGCCAGGGTTTTATCCGCTGCCTTTTCCGCGCGGTTCACGCGACCTTCATCCAGTGCCGGGTTGGTCGCCGCGTGCACCTGGGATACCGCCAGTGCCAGCAGGGCAAAAGCCGACTGCGCACCGATCATCTTGCGTTTACTCATGGGGCTCTCCAGTTACTGTTTTATTGAACATGGCGCTGCAACAAGTGTGTTCCAGCGCACACGCTCGTCACTTTTTCACAGGCAATAGTTGGCCATGAACGCAATTTTTAGCCGATGGCTAATTGCGATTACTTGGCGAATTTCACTGTTTTAAGAGTGTTAAAAATGTGTGAGTTATTCTTGTAAGTAATGTCTATGCGATATCATGCGATGGCATTTTGAATCGCAAAAACCCGATAATTAAGGCAATTCTTGCGGTAATAAGTCAAACAAAAGCTATTTTTTGCGCGAAATAAGAAATATTTCATTACGTTTTGGAACCAATATTAAACCTACTGGTCGATTGGTTTAAGAAAATGTCAGCCGGGGTGGCGAACTAGTGGCTCTGCCAGATAGTTCTAAAAGGCCATGCCCTAAACAGGCTGTCATATACACGGCTTTGGTGTAGGGTCTTGAGCGAGTTCAAGACGCCACTCGAGCTAATCGCTGTTGTCGATCTGTTGTTGATCTGGAGAAAGTTGATGAAGATTTCCCTGTTGAGTGCCGGTGTTGTGCTGGGCGTTGCACTGAGTGGCGCAGCCATGGCCGCTGAATCCACCGATGCCGACGCCACGTCCGGCGCCACCGATTCCACCGTGCTGACCCAGGCCCACGACGCCAAGGCAGCCAAAAAACAGAAGGCAGAAACCACCAAGGGCGGTCGTCCGCAGAACAATTCGGGCACGTCGAAAACGTCCAACTAAGCACAGCCCTTTGCAGGAGCGCCCCCCTGGCTCCTGCAAACTACTCCTCTCAGACAGTCGCCCATGCCCAGCCCGTCAACACCCCTCAATGCCTGCCAGATGCACATCCCGGATACCGATCAGGTATGCGCGTGGCTGATGCGACAGGCCGGGTTGAAAACCGTTGACCTGGAGCGCGCCCGGCGCCTGTCACAGGAATCCGACGACACCGAATTGCTGGGCCTGCTCACTCGCCTGGGGCTGGTCTCGGAACTGGAGCTGGCCCGCGCCTGGGCCGACCTGCTCGGCGCCCCGTTGGTGCTGGCCGATGCCGCACCGCCGTTGCTCGATCCCTTGCCGGTACTGACCGAGCGCTTCATGCGCCATTACCAGGTGGTGCCCGTGGGCTGGAGCCAGGGCGGTTTGCGCGTGCTGGCCGCCAACCCCGCCCAGGTCTATCCGTTCCAGGCCATGGCTTATGCCTGCGACGTACCGGTGTGGCTGGCGGTGGGCCCGCGCAATGAGGTCGAAACCCTGATCGAGCGGTACTACGGCCAGGGCCGCTCGGCCATGGGCACCCTGATCGAAAACCTCGACGAGCAGGGCGGCACGCTGGAAGACATCGAACACCTCAAGGACATGGCCTCCGAAGCGCCGGTGATTCGCCTGGTCAACCTGATCCTGCAGCGCGCGGTGGAACATCGCGCCTCCGACATCCATATCGAACCTTTTGAAAACCAGCTCAAGGTGCGCTACCGCATCGATGGCGTGCTGCACGAAGCCGAAGCGCCGCCATCGAGCTCATCGGCGGCGGTGATTTCGCGGGTAAAGATCATGGCGCGCCTGGACATCGCCGAGCGGCGCCTGCCCCAGGATGGCCGCATCATGCTGCGCATCCAGGGCAAGGAACTCGACTTGCGGGTGTCCACCGTACCCACCAGTTTTGGCGAATCGGTGGTGATGCGCCTGCTCGATCGGCAGACCGTGCAGTTCGATTTCCAGAGCCTGGGCTTCGACGGCCAGCGCCTGGAAACCTTCCTTGAAGTGCTGGAACGGCCCCACGGCATCCTGCTGGTCACCGGCCCCACCGGCTCGGGCAAGACCACCACGCTGTACACCGCGCTGTCGCGGCTCAATACCGCCGAGCGCAAGATCATCACCGTTGAAGACCCGGTGGAATACCAGCTCGAAGGCATCAACCAGATCCAGGTCAAGCCGGCCATCGGCCTGGACTTTGCCGGCGCGCTGCGCTCCATCGTGCGGCAGGACCCGGACGTGATCATGATCGGTGAAATCCGCGACCTCGAAACCTGCCGCATCGCCATCCAGTCTTCGCTGACCGGCCACCTGGTGCTCTCGACCCTGCACACCAACAGCGCCGCGGCGAGTATCACGCGCCTGTTGGACATGGGCGTCGAAAGCTACCTGATCGCCTCGACGGTCAACGGCATCCTCGCCCAGCGCCTGGTGCGCCGTCTCGACCCGGCCACCCGTGAAGCCTTCGAAGCGCCGCCGGAACTGATCGCCGAACACGGCCTCGATCGCTTCACCGAGCAGCGTCCGATTCTGCTTTACCGACCCCGCGCCGACGCGCCGGGCGGTGGCTATCATGGGCGCAGCGCAATCACCGAATTGCTGGTGATGAACGACGAACTGCGTAGCCTGCTGATGCGCCAGGCCGACGCCGCCACCCTCGAACAGGCCGCCCGCCGTGGTGGCCTGCGCACCTTGCACGAAGAGGGCCTGCGCCAGGCCGTGGCGGGTGTCACCTCGCTGGAAGAAGTGCTGCGGGTCACCCGTGGAGACGGCGCGTGAGCCTGTTCAAATACCGCGCCCTCGACAGCCAGGGCCAGCCGCAAAACGGCACCCTCGAAGCCCGGGACCAGGACGCCGCCGTCGCCGCGCTGCACAAGCGCGGCCTGCTGTTGCTGCACATCGATGTGGCCGGCGCCCAGGGCCTGCGCAAGGCCTTCGGCCGTGGCCAATTGAACGGCGCGGCGCTGGTCAGTTTCACCCAGCAACTGGCAACCTTGCTGGGTGCCGGCCAACCCCTGGAACGCTCCCTGGGCATTCTGCTCAAACAGCCCGGACAGCCGCAGACCCGCGCGCTGATCGAGCGCATTCGCGAACACGTCAAGGCCGGCCAGCCGTTATCCAAGGCGCTGGAGGAGGAGGGCAGCCAGTTCTCGCCGCTGTACCTGAGCATGGTGCGCGCCGGCGAGGCCGGTGGCGCCCTGGAGAACACCCTGCGCCAGCTCAGTGATTACCTGGAACGCAGCCAGCTGTTAAGAGGGGAGGTCATCAACGCGCTGATCTACCCCGCATTTCTGGTGGTCGGCGTGCTCGGTTCGCTGGCCCTTCTGCTGGCGTACGTGGTGCCGCAGTTCGTGCCGATCTTCAAGGACCTGGGCGTGCCGATCCCGTTGATCACCGAAGTGATCCTGGGCCTCGGGCAGTTTCTGGGTGCGTACGGGCTGGCCGTGCTGGCCGGCCTGATCGTGATCTGCTGGACACTGGCCGCGCGCCTGCGCGACCCGCAGCGGCGTGAACGTTATGACCGGCGCCTGCTCGGCATCCGCGTGATCGGCCCGTTGCTGCAACGCGTCGAGGCGGCCCGCTTGACGCGCACCCTGGGCACCTTGCTCAGCAATGGCGTGGCGCTGCTGCAAGCGCTGGTCATCGCGCGGCAGGTCTGCACCAACCGCGCGCTGCAGGCGCAGGTCGCCGACGCCGCCGACTCGGTCAAGGGCGGCGGCACCCTGGCCAGCGCCTTTGGCGCGCAACCGCTGCTGCCGGACCTGGCTCTGCAAATGATTGAAGTCGGCGAACAGGCCGGCGAACTCGACAGCATGCTGCTCAAGGTCGCCGACGTGTTCGACGTGGAGGCCAAACGCGGCATCGACCGCCTGCTGGCCGCCCTGGTGCCGTCCCTGACCGTGGTCATGGCGGTGCTGGTGGCGGTGATCATGCTGGCGATCATGCTGCCGTTGATGAGCCTGACCAGCAATATATGAACCCTTGAGGAAGCAACCCATGCGTCACACCCGATTCAAGCCTGCCCGCCGCCAGGGCGGTTTTACCCTGCTGGAAATGCTCGCAGTGATCGTGCTGCTGGGCATCGTCGCCACCATCGTGGTGCGCCAGGTTGGCGGTAACGTCGACAAGGGCAAGTACGGCGCCGGCAAGGCACAGTTGGCCAGCCTGGGCATGAAGAT
Source organism: Pseudomonas poae RE*1-1-14 (assembly GCF_000336465.1). NCBI lineage: Bacteria > Pseudomonadati > Pseudomonadota > Gammaproteobacteria > Pseudomonadales > Pseudomonadaceae > Pseudomonas > Pseudomonas poae. The sequence goes on from NC_020209.1 coordinate 1,214,496, forward strand.
CGAAAGCTACGGGCTGGACGTCGGCTCGCCGCCCAAATCCCTGCAGCAACTGGTCGAAAAACCGGGCAACACCGCCGGTTGGGCCGGTCCGTACGCCAAGCAGTCGGACCTCAAGGACCCGTTCGGCCATGCCTTCGGCTATCGCTTCCCCGGCGAGCACGGCGCGTTCGACCTGATTTTCTACGGTCAGGACGGCCAGCCCGGCGGCGAAGGCTACAGCGCCGACCTGGGCAACTGGGAATAAACCTGCGCCCATGCCCAACCTCCAACGCGGCTTTACCTTGCTCGAAATGCTGGTGGTGATCGTGCTGATCAGCATCGCGGCCGGCCTGGTGGGGTTTGGCCTGCAACAAGGCCTGCGCGCGGCGAAAGAACGTCAGGTGGTGGGGCAGATGGTCGAAGCGCTGCGCAGCACGCGGGCGCGGGCAATCGTCAGCGGCACCGCGCAACACACCGTGTTCGACCTGCGCAGGCTGAGCTTCGCCGCGCCAGGACGGCCGACAAAATACTGGCCGGCCGCTCTGCAGGTCACCCTGCACACCGCCGAACAGGCAGGTTCCACCGTGGAGTTTTACCCAGACGGCAGTTCCACCGGTGGCAACCTGCTGTTGGCCAACGGTACGCGGCGCTGGCGCATCGACATTGGCTGGCTGACCGGCAGCGTGCAGTCCAGGGCCTTGCCATGAAGCGACAGCGCGGTTTTACCCTGCTGGAAATGCTCGCCGCGCTGACGCTCATGGCCATCTGCAGCACGGTGTTGCTGGTCGCTTTCGGCCAGAGCGCGCGCTCGTTGTTGCAGGTCAATCACAGTGATCGCCTGACCCTCGCGGCGCAGAGCGTGCTGGACGAGGAAACCATGGGGCCGTTGGCCAGCGAGGTGCGCCAGGGCGAGTTCGATGGCATCCATTGGCAACTGAACATCGCCCAGCAACCGACCCGCACGGGCCAGCCCCATCTGTTTCGCCTCGACCTGAGTGTCAGCGAAGGCACGCACCAGGCGCACTTCAACACCTTGAAACTGCGCGCCGCCGGGGCCGGTTTGTGACGCGCCGGCAGCAGGGCTTCACCCTGCTTGAAATCATGATCGTGCTCAGCCTGCTCGGCGTGTTGCTGACCCTGGTGGGCGGCGCCTTGCTCGGCGCCAATCGCGCGGTGCTCAAGGCCCAGCGCTACACGGTCAGCCTGGATGAAATGCGCGCCGCCCAGCAGTTTTTGCGCACCGCCATCAGCGAGGCGCTGCCGCTGGACGTGACCGAGGACGACAGCCAGGCCGACGGCTTTTTCAGCGGCACGGCGCAACGCATGCAGTTTGTCGCGACCTTGCCCGGTGTGCTGGGCGGCGGCATCCAGCGTTTTACCCTGCAACTGAGCGGCCCCGAGGCCGCGCGCGAATTGCAGGTGGCGTTCGCGCGGTTCGAGTCGGCGGCGCAGGTCAGCGTACCGGCTTCGCGCGGCGAACCGCAGGTGCTGCTCAAAGGCGTTGAGGACTTGCAGTTCAGCTATCGCGGCGTGTCGCCCAAGGGCCAGGCCACCGGCTGGATCAGCGAGTGGCCGTGGAGCAAACGCCTGCCGTATGCGGTGCGCATCGACGCCCGGGTGAACGGGCCGGTGCCGTGGGTCACCCAGGTGGTTGCGCTGCGCCTGAACCTGTCGGGCGGAGCGCCGGAATGATCAGGCAGCAACGCGGTGTCGCGCTGTTACTGGTGCTGTGGGTGCTGGCCTTGCTCAGTCTGCTGCTGGGCGGGCTGGCCGGCTGGGTGCAACTGCAGACCCGCCAGGCCGCCTGGCATCGCCAGCACACCCAGGCGCTGCTGGCCGCGGAGGCGGGCGTGGCATTGACCCTGCAGGCCCTGGCTGATCCGACGCAGCGCAAGCAGTGGGTGGCCGACGGCCGTGAGGTGCCGCTGACGTTCGATGATGCACAGTTGCGCGTCAGCGTTCGCAGCGACCTCGGCAAGCTCTACCTCAACAGCGCCGACGTGGGTGATTTTGCGCGCCTGGCCCTGGCCTGCGGCGCCAACCAGGCCCAGGCCGACCAGCTCGCCAGGGCTCTGGAGGTGCGACGCAACCAGGGTCATGCGCCGTTTCGCGTGGTCGAGGAGCTGCGCCAGTTGCCGGGCATGAGCGGCGCGCTGTATAGCGAAATGGTGCCGGAGATCAGCCTGTGGAGCGGGCTGGACCGGCCCGACCCGGCGTTCGCCAGCGCGTTGATGCGCCGGGCGCTGAACCTGCCGCGTCAAAGCGCGGTGGGCGCCAACGCCGGTGATGTGCTGGTGATCGACAGCCGCGCACAACGTCCCGGCGGTTACCACGCACAGTTGCAAGTCACGGTTTTATTGAGTCCCGCGCAAGGCAGCGCACAACCTTATCGAGTCCTACGTTGGCAAGAATGAATGAACACCTGGCCGCCCGCCTGCAGGTGCTGAGCGAACCGGTCACGCGGCGTTGGCGCGGCAGCGTCCTGCAACAGGGATGGCGGCTGTGGCTCAAAGAGCTGCGCGGCTGCGTGCCGGCATGGCTGCTGGTGCAAGATGCCGCCGAGCAGGTTTACCGCTGGCCGCTGACCGCGCCGGTGCAAACACTCGCGGGTGATACGCGCCAGGTGCTGCTGCTGGGCAGCGACGCGGTGCTGCGCCAGAGCCTGCAGTTGCCGCTGGCCGCCGCGCGTAACCTGTCGACGGTGGTCGGTTATGAACTTGACCGCTTTACGCCGTTCGACGCGGCGAGCGTGTACTTCGTCGCGCGCCAGGAGCGCCGCACGGCGACCCATGTGCATGTGACGCTGGTGGCGATCCTGCGCGAGCGTCTGGACCGGATTCTTGAAGAGTGCGCCGCCCTCGGTCTGCGTCCCCACGCCGTGGATGTGGACGATGGCGCGGGGCAGTTGATGGGTGTCGATCTGCTGCCGGCGCCGCTGCGTCCACGCCAGCGCCCCGCCGGCAAGGGGTTGCAGCGCAGCCTGCCGTGGCTGTGCGGTGCCCTGCTGATCGCGGCCATGCTGTTGTGGCTCAACGACCGCCAGCGCGTGCTCGATGCCATGCACCACAGTGTGCGCGAGCAAAAAGCCGAGGTGGCGCAGGTGCAAGCGCTGCGTCAGCAATTGCTCAATACCCGTGGTGCCGCGCAGTACCTGATCCGCCGCAAAATGGCGCAACCGCCCCTGGCGGCGCTGCTCAATGAACTCACCGCGTGCCTGCCGTCCGACACCTGGATCGACCAGTTGGAAGTCAACGACGGTGCCGACGTTTCATTCTCCGGGCAAAGCGCCAAGGCCAGTGCCTTGATCACCCGCATCAAGGCCTGCCGCAGCCTGGAAAATGCTCAGTTCGAAGGGGTGATTCAGCCCGATGCGCAAACCGGCAAGGATCAGTTTTCCTTGCGCGCCCACCTGCACCAGGAGGCTGCCGATGCGCCGTCCACTGACACCCCGTGAACGCCGTGGCGCGGCCTTGATCGCCCTCGCGCTGGTGCTCGGCGCGGCGTACTGGCTGTTGATCGACAGCTGGTTCGCCGGGCCGCTGCGCGCCATGGGCGAGCAGGCCGAACAACTGCGCGAACAGCAGCAGCGTTACGCCGGCGTGTTGCGCCAGCGCGACAGCCTGCGCGAACAGCTGGAGCAGGCGCGCCAGGACCCGGCGAGCAGCACCAGCCTGCTGCCGGGAGACGACCCCAGCGCGGTGGCCGCGGACCTGATGCAGCGCCTCGCCGACCTGATCAACAGCCGCGCCAGCGTCGGCGGCGGCTGCAGCCTGACCCAGCGCATGCCCATCACCCCGGAGCAGGACGAGGCCGAACCGTATCGCCAGGTCAAGGTCAGCCTGACCCTTAATTGCGCGATTGAACCGCTGACGGCGATCCTGCATGAGCTGGAATATCAGCGTCCGTTTCTGTTCGTCGATGAAATGAGCATTCGCCGGAGCCCGAATGCGCCCGCCAGCGGCGCCGCCGGCAAACTGGTGGTGCACCTGCTGGTGCGCGGCTACCTGCAACCGGCCGCTGCCGCTCAGGTGCGCCGATGATCAATCCATTGCGTCCCCTGGAGTGGGGTTTGCTCGGCGTGGCCGCGCTGCTGGGTGTGCTGATGGTCGGCATTCTCAGCAACCTCGGCGATGCGCCAGAGTGGTTGCCGCCGCCCGCGCCGGATGCTCGGGCCAACGCCTCGGCCACTGTGCTGGTGGCGCCGAGCGCGACTCTGGACAGCCTGGCCGGCACTTGGCAGGCGCCTTTGTTCAGCCCCGACCGCAGCCCCGACCGCGCCGTCGGCCAGGCCCAGACGTCCAGCCTGTCGAGCCTGACGCTGACCGGCATCGTGCTTGACGGCGACCTGCGCGTGGCGCTGCTCAAGCGTGCCGACGGCCCTGCGCTGAAAGTCCGCCAGGGCCAGACCCTGCCCAATGGCTGGGTGCTGGAGCACCTCGACGCCCGTACCGCCCGTTTCGTGCTTGACGGCCGCACGCAAACCTTGAGCCTGCGGGCGCTGCGTTTGCCACCGCCGTCCAGCACACCTCCGATTACCCTTCCTCACGAGTCATCCCCTTGATCGATACCTACCCCGGCGCCTTGCGCACCACCGTGTTTTGCCTGGCCACCGCCGTTGCCCTTGGCGGCTGCGGGTCATTCCCCAAGCACCCTGCGCCTGACGAGTCCCTGCTGCATGAGGCGCTACAGGGCACCGGCTCGCAGCGTCCGGCCGTGGACCCGGCCAGTGAACAGGCGTCGACCAGCAGCAGCCAGCCCCAGGCGAACACGCCGCCGCAACGCCAGTTGATTCGCGGTAACCAGCAGTTCGTTCGTCAGCCAGCCGCGTCCCGCGCCGGCAAGGAGGAGGCCGGCGGTGACATCGTGTTCAACTTCGCCGACCAGCCCATAGAGGCGGTCATCAACAGCGTGATGGGCGACCTGCTGCACGAGAGCTACAGCATCGCCCAGGGCGTGAAGGGCAACGTCAGCTTTTCCACCTCCAAGCCGGTGAACAAGCAGCAGGCGCTGTCGATTCTCGAAACCCTGTTGTCGTGGACCGACAACGCCATGATCAAGCAGGGCAACCGCTACGTGATCCTGCCGGCCAACCAGGCGGTATCGGGCAAGCTGGTGCCGCAGATGCGCGTGTCGCAACCGTCCAGCGGCCTGTCGGCGCGCCTGTTTCCGTTGCGCTATATCTCGGCCACCGAGATGCAGAAACTGCTCAAGCCGTTCGCCCGGGAAAATGCATTCCTGCTGGTGGACCCGGCGCGCAACGTGCTGAGTCTGGCCGGCACGCCCGAGGAATTGGCCAACTATCAGGACACCATCGACACCTTCGATGTGGACTGGCTCAAGGGCATGTCGGTGGGCGTGTTCGGCCTGCAACGCGCGTCCGTGGCCGAGCTGATGCCCGAGCTGCAAAAGATGTTCGGCCCCGACAGCGGCATGCCCCTGGCGGGCATGGTGCGCTTTTTGCCCATCGAGCGGACCAACTCGGTGGTCGCGATCTCGTCCCAGCCGCAGTACCTCAGCGAAGTCGGCGACTGGATACACACCATCGACGAAGGTGGCGGCAACGAGCCGCAGATGTACGTCTACGACGTGCGCAACATGAAGGCCACTGACCTGGCCAAATACCTGCGGCAGATCTACGGCAGTGGCGCGATCAAGGACGACGCCCCGGCCAAGGTGGCCCCCGGTCTGCGCACCGCAACCTTGTCATCGCCCGGCACCAACAGCACCTCCGGCAGCATGCCCGGTGGGCTCAATGGCAACGGCAACGGCATGGGCAATAACCAGATCGCCTCTGCCGAGCAGGAGGAGCAGGAGCCCGACGCGCAAGCCGATCAGGGCAGCGAGAGCGCCGAGCAGGGCGCTGGCGAAGAACAAGGCGCACCGGCCAAAAGCCTCGACGCCGGCACGCGCATCACCGCGCAAAAAAGCAGTAACCAGTTGCTGGTGCGCACGCGGCCGGTGCAGTGGAAAGAGATCGAATCGGCGATCAAGCGCCTCGACAATCCGCCACTGCAGGTGCAGATCGAAACGCGCATTCTGGAGGTCAAGCTCACCGGCGAACTGGACCTGGGCGTGCAGTGGTACCTGGGCCGCCTGGCGGGTAATTCCAATAGCACCACCGTGGCCAATGCCGCTGGCAGCCAGGGCGCATTGGGTGGCGGCGGCGCTGGCCTGGGCGCGGATTCGTTGTTCTATTCGTTCGTCAGCACCAACCTGCAAGTGGCGCTGCACGCCCTGGAAACCAACGGCCGCACCCAGGTGCTGTCGGCGCCGTCGCTGGTGGTGATGAACAACCAGCCGGCGCAGATCCAGGTGGGCGACAACATTCCCATCAGCCAGACCACCGTTAACACTGGCGCCTCCGACACCACCTTAAGCAGTGTCGAATACGTCCAGACCGGGGTGATCCTCGACGTGGTGCCGCGCATCAATCCGGGGGGCCTTGTGTACATGGACATTCAGCAGCAAGTCAGCGATGCCCAGGACCAGTCGTCCAACAACGATTCGCAAAACAACCCGCGTATCTCCACGCGCTCGGTGTCCACCCAGGTGGCCGTGCAAAGCGGGCAGACCGTGTTGCTCGGTGGCCTGATCAAACAGGACAACGCCGAAAGCGTCAGCGCCGTGCCGTATCTGGGCCGCATCCCCGGGTTGCGCTGGTTGTTCGGTAACACCAGCAAGTCCAAGGACCGCACCGAGTTGATCGTGCTGATCACGCCGCGGGTAATCACCAGCAGCAGCCAGGCACGGCAGGTGACCGATGATTACCGCCAGCAGATGCAACTGCTGCGTCCGGCCAAATGACCGCGCGGGTTCAACCGCGCAGGAACAACTGCTCGACCTCGGGGTTGAGCTGGTTGTTGGCCCCCAGGTACTCGATCAACTGCGCCGCCCTGCTGCCGCGCAGCCCGGCGGTGGTCAGCGTTTTGTCGTTGACGTAGGTGTAGAGGCCGGACACCGCGAAGGCCTTGAGCTGGGCGATGTGGTGGGCCTGACCCGCCAGGGTGCGCTGGAAGGTATCGCTGGCAAAGAATGCGCGTCGCGTCAGCGGGCTGGCGAAGGCAATTTCCATGATTGCCAGTTCTTCCCGCGCGGGGCTGGCATGGTGCGCGACATTCGGCGCCGGCGGGTGCATGCCGTCATTGTCGAAGCGCGACGTCAGGTGCAGCGTGAGTTTCAGCACGTCATCGGCGCTGCCGAGCACGGCGGCCAGCTCCTGGCTGAGGTAGTCGTGCAGTTCGGCGAGGCTGCCGCGCGGGCTGACATGCACATGCAGGCGGTCGACGCTGTCCGCGCCGTTGAAGGTGCTGTCGTGCAAGCGATTGACGCGTTTTTGCGAGCCGTGCGGCAGGTCGTAGGCGAGGGTTTCCTCGAACATGTTTTGCTCGTCGGAAAACAGCAGTGAGGCGGCCTCCTGGAACAGCTTCTGGTCATCAGCGTTGGCGAAGCCAATCTCGACCCCACCGTCCAGCTCATAATGTTCGATCTCGCTGATGCCATCGGCCAATGGCCACAGGTGTGCATCCTGGTTTCGGTCGAAGTGATGCTGGATGTACAAACCGAGCCCCGGCAAGCGCGAGCACAGCGGCCCGTGCACATCGCGCCAGTAGGTGGCGAAGATGTCGTGGGGCACGCGTTCGCGACGTTTCACGGTGGTGTAGCTGTTCAGCTGGATCATCACGGGCTTCCTTCAATACGTTCTTCAAGAAGGGTGTGATCCAGGCGGTGACCCGGTCGTTCAAGATTTCTCCAAGCCAATCGCCGGGTCCCGTGCCTCAGCCCGGTTGCCGCTGGTGTTTCTTCAGCCGGTAGGCAAATTGCGCGCGACTCAGCCCCACCAGCCTGGCGGCGGCGGCCAGGTTGCCGGCGTTGCGTTGCAGCGCTTCATTGATCAGGCGCGCTTCAAGGCCGTCGATGGAAAAGCCCTGGTCCAGTTGGCCAAGGGTGTCGAGCAGGGCAGGGTGCACCACGGCTGCGGCATTCGACAGGCTGCCTTGTTCATCCAGACTGTACGGGTCCGCCGGCATGGGTTCATTGCGAAACAGGTGCACCAGGTCGATGGCCTGGCCTTCGTCGCTGGCGATCAGGCCGCGTTCGATCAGGTTTTGCAGCTCGCGCACATTGCCGGCGAAGTCGTAGCGCAGCAGCACCTTGAGCGCGCGCATGGTCAGACCGGCGGGCGTGCGACCATAGTCCTGGCAGAAGCGCGTGAGGAATGCGTTGATCAGCAACGGAATGTCGTCGCGGCGTTCGCGCAGGGGCGGCAGCGCGATGGGGTAGACGTTGAGCCGGTAAAACAGGTCTTCGCGAAACGTGCCGTCGGCGACGGCCTTGCGCAGATCGATATTGGTGGCCGCCACCACCCGCACATCCACCTGCACAGCGCGCACGCCGCCGACCCGTTCGATTTCCCGCTCCTGCAGTGCGCGCAGCAGCTTGCTTTGCCCGGCCAGGCTGAGGCTGGTGATCTCATCCAGGAACAGCGTGCCGCCCTGGGCGCGTTCGAACCGTCCGGGGCGTGAATGGGTGGCGCCGGTGTAGGCGCCGCGCTCGACACCAAACAGTTCGGATTCGATCAGGTTGTCCGGGATGGCCGCGCAATTGAGCGCCACGAACGCGCCGTCACGGCGTGGGCTGAGCTGGTGCAACTGGCGGGCGAACATCTCTTTGCCCACGCCGGATTCGCCGCTGATCAGCACCGTCGCCGGGGTTGATGCGACCCGTGCCAGGGCTTGGGTGGCGGCGTTGAAGGTGGCGCTGGCGCCAATCAGCGTGTCCCTGGCGGTGCTGCCCGGGGGGCTGGCGGGCGTGGGTGCGAGCGGCGCAGTGCCGGGCGTCGGCGACGCATTCAGGTAGCGCAGGTCCTGCTCGGCGTCACCCCACTGCGCGGCGGTCTTGCCCACTACGCGGCAACTGCCGTGACCCATGCCGCGGCATTCGACCTCACGAAAAATCACCATCTGCCCGAAGAGCCCGCTGACGAACCCCATGGCGTAGCCGGTTTCGGTCCAGCACACCGGGTCCTGGCCGATGCCGTAGGCATTCACATGCTCATCGGCCTCGCATGAGTGGTGCCAGAGAAATTCGCCTTCGTAGAACCCGGAGTCGGCGTCGAACTTGAAATGCAGGGGCTCGACCTTGGTCATGCCTTCCAGCGTGTGCAGGTGGGTGCCGGCGCGAAACACGGCGGCGGCATCGGCGTGGGGCCAGCGCTCGCGGATCAGGCGCGCATCCCGTGCGCCCGAGGCGAAGCCGGTGCGGGTGAACAGGCCGCGTGCCTGCTCCAGCCCCAGGCGCTCGATGATCTCTGCCCGCAGCGCGCCGAATGACGAGCCGTGCAGCAGCACCATGCGTTGGTCGTTGAGCCAGATGCGTCCGTCTTCGGGCGAAAAAAACAGGCAGTCGGCAAGCTCCGCCGGGGTGGGCGAGCTGCTGTCACTGAGCTGGCGACTGTCGCCACGCGGATGAAAAGGCGTGGTTGCCGCGTGAAGGCCGGGGTGTGCGCTGAAAGGATGAGTCATTGTTATGCCCTAATGCCGTTCAGTTAAGGAAAATGTGTGGGCTTAGTGTGGCGAGCGGGCTTGCCCCGCGTTGGGGTGCGAAGCGCCCCCCATCCAGCAAAACGCGGTGTACCTGATATGGCTCAGCGCCTGGTTTTGGGGCTGCTGCGCAGCCCAACGCAGGACAAGCCTGCTCGCCACAGGGAATCTGCGCTTAACTGGACGGCGTTGTTGTTATGCCCCTGCAAAGCGTGTGATCGATATGAGTAACCGCTGAGATAGTTATTAAACATAACCTTATCAATTGAACAAGTGGCAGCGAGGCGGTTTTTGCAGACGGTCCTGCGCATGTGCCTGAGACGTGAACGGCAAGCCCCGACGCAGAGCCTTCGAGGCGTTATGTCAGCGCCGTGGCCTTTAAACGGCACAGCCCTTGCTCAAGGCTAGAGGCGGCGTCTGCCCTTGTGCAGACGATGACAACTACAAGAACCGGGAGTCACCATGTCAGTGTCTGAAACCACCCACCTGTTGCAGCGTGCCATCGAGTCCGAGTGCCTGTTCGACGGCGACTGGATCCAAGCCTCGGGGGCTGCGCTCCCGGTGATTGAGCCGGCCACCGGCGAACCGCTGATGCAATGCGCCATGGCCAGCCCGGCCGACGTTGCCGTCGCCTCTCGCAGCGCGGCCCTGGCTCAGCCAGCTTGGGCCGCGCTTGGCCCACGGCAACGCGCCGAAGTGTTTCGCAAGGCCGCGGAGGTGGCGCAGCGGTCGTTCGCCGAACTGGCGCTGTACGTTGCCCGCGAAACCGGCGGCGCGCTGTACAAGGGCGAGCACGAGGTGCGCGAGGCGATAGTGCTGTTGCATCAGGCGGCGGGCCTGTTGTCCCAACCCCACGGGGTGGTACTGCCCAGTGAGGCCGGGCGGTTGTCCTATGCGCGGCGCCAGCCCCATGGCGTGGTGGGGGTGATCTCACCGTTCAATTTCCCCTTGGTGCTGTCGATGCGCTCGGTGGCGCCGGCCCTGGCCGCCGGCAATGCGGTGGTGCTCAAGCCCGACCCGCAAACCCCGGTCAGTGGCGGTTTCCTCATCGCGCGGCTGTTCGAAGAAGCGGGCCTGCCCAAAGGCTTGCTGCACGTGCTGCCAGGTGCGGCGCCGGCGGGCGAAGCGCTGTGCCGCGACCCCAATGTGCGCATGATCGCCTTCACCGGCTCCACGGCGGCGGGGCGCAAGGTTGCCGAAGTGGCCGGGCGGCACCTGAAAAAAGTCGCGCTGGAACTGGGCGGCAAGAACGCGCTGATCATTCTTGAAGACGCCGACCTGGACCTGGCCGCAAGCAATGCGGCCTGGGGCGCGTGGCTGCACCAGGGGCAGATCTGCATGGCGACCGGCTTGATTCTGGCCCACGAGTCCATCGCCGCCAGCCTCACGCGCAAACTGGTGGACAAGGCCCGCGCGCTGACCGTGGGCAATGCCGCCCGGGGCGAGGCCGCACTGGGTCCGTTGATCAATGAACGGCAATTGCAGCGCGTGCATGCCATCGTCAGTGACAGCCTGCAGGCCGGCGCGCGGCTGGAGGCAGGGGGTGAATACGACCGCTTGTTCTACCAGCCCACCGTGCTCAGCGGCGTGCGCCCTGGCATGCGCGTGTTCGAGGAGGAAGTGTTCGGGCCGGTGGCCACGGTGGTCAGTTTTGCCACGGACGAGGAGGCCATCGAATTGGCCAACCGCAGCGAGTACGGCCTCAGCGCCGCCATCATCTCGCCGTCGGTCGGCCGCGCCATGGCCATCGGCGAGCGGCTTGACTGCGGCCTGCTGCACATCAATGACCAGACCGTGGCCGACGAATGCATCAACCCGTTCGGCGGGCGCGGCGCCTCCGGCAATGGCGGCAACGTGGGCGGGCCGGCCGACTGGGACGAGTACACCCAGTGGCAGTGGGTCACGGTAAAAAACACGCCACCGACCTATCCCTTCTGAGCCCTGGCTCAGGGGTTGAAACACGCACGCCTATACAAAAACAAGAGGGCTGATGATGAACCTGCATAACAAAACCTTGATTGTCACGGGCGTCGCCTCCGGCATTGGCGCCGAAGTGGCGCGGCTGGCGCGGTTCCAGGGCGCGACGGTGATCGGTGTCGATCGCGCTGAACCGCACCTGACCCTGGATGGCTTCCTGCACGCCGACCTCGGCGATGCGCAGAGTATCGACGCGCTGGTGGCGCGCTTGCCGGCGCGGGTCGACGCACTGTGCAACATTGCCGGCGTACCCGGTACGGCGCCGGCGCACACGGTGGCGCAGGTCAACTATCTGGGTGTGCGTCACCTCACCCAGACGCTGCTGCCGCGCATGCCGGCGGGCGCCAGTGTGGTCAATGTCGCCTCGATCCTCGGCGCGCAATGGCCGCAGCGCCTGGAGCAGCACAAGTCGCTGGCCGCGACCGACAGCTTCGCCGCCGGGCAGCAGTGGCTGGCGGCCAATCCGGTGGAACAGGCCACCTGTTATCAGTATTTCAAGGAAGCGCTGATTGTCTGGAGTTACCAGCAGGCCCAAGGCTGGTTTCGCGATCATGGGGTGCGCATCAACTGCGTGGCGCCGGGGCCGGTGTTTACGCCGATCCTTGGCGATTTCGTCAGCATGCTCGGGCCGGAACGCGTGGCCCGCGACAGCCAGCGCATGACCCGTCCGGCCCTGGCCGATGAGGTGGCGGCGGTGATTGCCTTCCTCTGCTCGGATGCTTCGCGCTGGGTCAACGGGGTCAATCTGCCGGTGGACGGCGGGCTGGCGGCCACCTACGTGTAAGCACACGCAACCCCGGTGTGGAGCCCTGCACCGGGGGTCTTGAACAACAACAAAAATACAGGACATACAAGATGCTCAAGCCTATCTTGCGGACGGCTGCGGCCGTGACGTTCATCGCCGTGTCGTCCACGGCCCATGCCTATGACTTGCCCGGGCTCAACCTGGGCAGCACCAGTTTCTACGACGGCTCACCGGCCCCGGCGGGCCCGGGCTGGTACCTGGAGGAATACCTGACGTACGCCCGCGCCAGTCGCTTCAATGACACCAACGGCAACAAGCTGGCCCTGCCGCGACAGGACGTGGAAGTGCTGGCGCCGACCACGCAGATCATCTACGTCGGCCAGCCCCTGGCCAACGGCGCGATGCCTGGATTCACCCTGATCAACACCTCCCTGGCTCACGCCGATGTCGACGATGGTCTGAACAATGCGGCGCTGAGTTCGCGGGCGGGTTTTGGCGACCTGACGGTGGGGGCGTTTCTGCAACTGCCGACCCTCAGCCGGGCCGATGGCAGCCCCTTGCTGACCCAGCGCGTGGAGGCCGATGTGTCGATACCGGTGGGTGCTTATGACCGCACGCGCTCGATCAACCCGGGCAGCAACTTCTGGTCATTCAACCCGTATTACGCGGCGACCTACTGGTTCAGCCCCAAGTGGTCGGCCAGCGGGCGTTTCATGTACTTGTGGAACGGCAGGAACGACGAGCCGCAGGCGGGCTTCGGTGACGTCTCCAACACCCAGGCCGGCCAGGCGCTGCATGCCAACCTGACCCTGCAATATGCCGTGAACGAGCAACTGAGCGTGGGCCTCAACGGTTACTGGTTGAAGCAGATCACTGACACCGAGGTGGACGGCCACGCCGTCAGCGGGCGGCGGGAAAAGGTCTGGGCCATCGGCCCGGGGCTGGCCTACGGGTTCAACAAGGAGAACGTGCTGTCGGTGAACGCCTACTTCGAGCAGCAGGCCGAGAACCGCACCCAGGGCAACAAGCTGGTGCTCAACTGGCTGCACAAGTTCTAGGGCCGCTCAGTCCTGGTAAACCTTCTTCAGCAGGCGCAGCAGGGTGGCGCGTTCCTCGCTGTCCAGCGCGGCGGTGGCGTCCAGGTCGCTCTGGGCGGCGATGTCCTTGAGTGTCTTGAGCAGGGTTTCGCCGCTCTTGCTGAGGAAGATGCCATAGGAGCGCTTGTCCGGCTTGCAGCGCAGGCGCACGGCGAGGGCACGGCTTTCCAGTTTGTTGAGCAGCGGCACCACCTGCGGCGGCTCGATGGCCAGGGCGCGGGCCAGGTCGGTCTGCATCAGGCCGGGGTTCTGTTCGATGATCGCCAGGGCCGAGAACTGCGCGGGACGCAGGTCGTGTTCGGCCAACCGGCCGATCAGGTTCTGGAACAGCTTGAGCTGGGCGCGGCGCATGGCGTAGCCGATCAGGTCATCCAGCGCCGAATCCAGCGGCGGCGGCATGTCGGTGATAGGGGAAGGCTTGGCCATTACGATGCAATCCTCAAAGGGTGGTTATGAAGGCTATGCAGTTTGCCGGGGTTGACGCTCCGTGGCTATGCCAGCTTCGTACAAAGTCAGTAAAACAAGGGAAATTCGGGTTAATGGTTAATTGACATAACTATATTTGCGGTTTAGTTTCGAAGCATCTTCACTCCCCAGAACAAGAGCGTATCGCCATGAGCAATTACGAAGGTCGTTGGAGCACTGTCAAGGTTGAGATCGAGCAAGGCATCGCCTGGGTCATCCTCAACCGTCCGGAAAAACGCAACGCGATGAGCCCCACCCTCAACCGCGAAATGATCGACGTGCTGGAAACCCTGGAGCAGGACCCGGACGCCGGCGTGTTGGTGCTGACCGGTGCCGGTGAGGCCTGGACCGCAGGCATGGACCTCAAGGAATATTTTCGCGAAGTGGATGCCGGCCCGGAAATCCTCCAGGAAAAAATCCGCCGCGAAGCGTCGCAATGGCAGTGGAAATTGCTGCGCATGTACGCCAAACCCACCATCGCCATGGTCAACGGCTGGTGCTTCGGCGGTGGCTTCAGCCCGCTGGTGGCCTGTGATCTGGCGATCTGCGCCGATGAAGCCACCTTCGGTCTCTCGGAAATCAACTGGGGCATCCCGCCGGGCAACCTGGTGAGCAAAGCCATGGCCGACACCGTGGGCCATCGTCAATCGCTGTACTACATCATGACCGGCAAGACCTTCGGCGGGCAAAAAGCCGCCGAAATGGGCCTGGTCAACGAGAGCGTGCCCTTGGCGCAACTGCGGGAAGTCACCCTCGAGCTGGCGCGCAACCTGCTGGAGAAAAACCCGGTGGTACTGCGTGCGGCCAAGCATGGTTTCAAGCGTTGCCGCGAACTGACCTGGGAGCAGAACGAGGATTACCTCTACGCCAAGCTCGATCAGTCGCGTTTGCTCGACACCGAAGGCGGCCGCGAGCAGGGCATGAAACAGTTCCTCGACGACAAGAGCATCAAGCCTGGCCTGCAGACCTACAAACGCTGAGCGCAGCGGCCATCGGCCGCTCCTTGCAACCCCGCTTGAACGTGTTCCCGATAAAGACAACAAGAGGAATCACCATGCTGGACGTAACCCTGTTCTGCGCGTGTACCGCGCTGGTGCCCAACGCGCCTGGTTCCCGTCTGTTTGACGCCGCTGGACATTACCCGATCTGAGCCGGCGCCGCCGCGTCGCGGTGGCCCCGTACCTTCAAAAACGGCAGAGGACATCCCCCGTGAGTTCCGAATTCAGATCGCAACCCCAGCCCGCCCCGCGCTACCGCAACGTGTCCATTGGCCAAGCGCCGGTGGCAATCACTGAAGAAGAGGGCGTGCTGCACATGCGCTCCCTGGAACCCCTGGCGCCGTTGCCGCCGCGCCTGCTGGACCGGCTGGTGCACTGGGCGCAGGTGCGGCCCGCGCAGACCTTTATCGCAGCGCGCCAGGCCGACGGTGACTGGCGCCACGTCAGCTACAAGGACATGCTCGACAGCGTGCGCGCGATTGCCCAAAGCCTGCTCGGTTACGGGCTGTCGGCGCACAGGCCGCTGGCGTTGCTCTCGGGCAACGACATCGAGCACCTGCAGATGGCGCTCGGCGCGATGTACGCCGGCATTCCCTACAGCCCGGTGTCGCCGGCATATGCATTGTTGTCCCAGGATTTCGCCAAGCTGCGGCACGTGTGCGATCTGCTACAACCGGGGTTGGTGTTCGTCAGCGATGGCGCCGCTTACCAGTGCGCGATCGAGGCGGTATTGCCGGCTACAACACCGCTGATCACGGTGCGCGGCGAGGTGCCGGGGCGTACCTGCATACCGTTCGCCAGCCTGCTGCAAACCCCTGGCGGCCAGGCGGCCGAGGCGGCGTTCGAGGCCACGGGACCGGACAGCATCGCCAAGTTCCTGTTCACCTCCGGCTCCACCAAGCTGCCCAAGGCAGTGGTCACCACCCAGCGCATGCTCTGCGCCAACCAGCAAATGCTTTTGCAGACCTTTCCGGTGTTCGGCGAGGAGCCGCCGGTGCTGGTGGACTGGCTGCCGTGGAACCACACCTTTGGCGGCAGCCACAACGTGGGCATCGTGCTCTACAACGGTGGCACCTTTTACCTCGATGACGGCAAACCCACGGCCCAGGGTTTCGCCCAGACCCTGCGCAACCTCAAGGAAGTGTCGCCCACGGCCTACCTCACCGTGCCCAAGGGCTGGGAAGAACTGGTCAATGCCCTGGAGCAGGACGGCGAACTGCGCGAGCGGTTTTTTGCGCGCATGAAACTGTTCTTCTTTGCCGCCGCCGGCCTTTCGCAAAGTATCTGGGACCGCCTCGACCGCGTGGCCGAACAACACTGCGGCGAGCGCATCCGCATGATGGCCGGGCTGGGCATGACCGAAGCCGCGCCGTCCTGCACCTTCACCACCGGGCCGCTGTCCATGGCCGGCTACATCGGTTTGCCCGCGCCGGGCTGCGAAGTGTGCCTGGTGCCGGTGGACGGCAAGCTGGAAGGGCGCTTTCGCGGGCCTCATATCATGCCGGGCTACTGGCGCGCGCCGGAGCAGACCGCCGAGGTGTTCGACGAGCGAGGCTTCTACTGTTCGGGGGACGCGATCAAGCTCGCCGATGCGCAGCAGCCGCAGTTGGGGTTGATGTTCGACGGGCGCATCGCCGAGGACTTCAAGCTGTCCTCCGGGGTGTTCGTCAGCGTCGGGCCGTTGCGCAACCGCGCGGTGCTCGAAGGCTCGCCCTATGTGCAGGACCTGGTGATCACCGCGCCGGACCGCGAGTGCCTCGGCGCGCTGGTCTTCCCCAGACTCTATGAGTGCCGGCGGCTGGCTGGCCTGCACGCCGACGCCAGCGACGCCCAGGTGCTTGCCAGCGCGCCGGTGCGCCAGTGGTTCGGCGACTGGCTGCAGCGGCTCAATCGTGACGCGACCGGCAATGCCAGCCGCGTGGAGTGGATCGCCTTGCTCGACGAGCCGGCGTCCATCGACCGTGGGGAGATCACCGACAAGGGCTCGATCAACCAGCGCGCGGTGCTGCAATGGCGCGCGGCGCGGGTCGAGGCGCTGTATCGCGGCGAAGACCCCACAGTGCTGCGCGCCTGACGCGCGCTGCGGTACTGCGCTGCGGTACTATGGCAGCCCCCTGTTTTTCTGGAAGCTGCCTGGATGAGCAAGCCCGGTCAATTGGTGCTGGTTGCACTGCGCAAGATGATTGCCAGCGGAGAGCTGGCGGCGGGCGAGCGGCTGCTGGAAGTGCCCACCGCGCAGCGCTTCGGTGTGTCGCGCATGCCGGTGCGCATGGCCTTCCGTACCCTCGAACAGGAAGGCCTGCTGGTGCCGTTTGGCGGGCGCGGGTATCAGGTGCGCTCGGTCAGCCCCAGCGATATCGCCGGCGCGGTCGAAGTGCGTGGCGTGCTCGAAGGGCTGGCGGCGCGTCAGGCCGCCGAGCATGGGCTGTCCGACGAGGCGCGGCGCGCGCTGGAGCGTTGCCTGGTGGAGGGCGATCAACTGTTCGAAAAGGGCTATGTCACCGAGGACGACCTGGAGGTCTACCACGACCTGAACATGCGTTTTCATCAGGTCATCGTCGCCGGCAGCCACAACCCGGCAATCACCGACGCGCTGGCACGCAACGATCACCTGCCGTTCGCTTCCGTCACCGCGCTGGCCATCGACCGCGAGGACATGGCGCGCGAGTACCGGCGTTTCAACTATGCCCACCTGCAGCATCACTCGGTGTTCGATGCGCTGGTCAATCGCCAGGGCGCGCGGGCCGAGGCGATCATGCGCGAGCATGCCAACGCGACCTTGCGCTATGCCGAAATTTTCAGCGCCGCCACCGCCCGCGAGCGGATCAAGGTCATTGTGCCGGCGTCTTGAGGCGGGTCAGATATCCAGCACCAGCCGCGCGCTTTTCGCACGCGAACAGCACGGCGTGAACTGATCGTTGAGCGCCTGCTCCTGTTCGGTGAGAAACAGGTCGCGGTGCTCGGGAATGCCGTCGAGCACACGGGTCAGGCAGGTGCCGCAGATGCCTTGCTCGCACGACACGGCAATCTCGATGCCGTGGCTCTGCAAGACCTGCACCACGCTCTTGTCGGCGGGGATATCGAACACCTCACCGCTGCTGGCGACCTGCACCGAGAACGCCCCATCAACACTTGCGTCCACCGTCGGCGCCGAGAAGTACTCGCGGTGCAGGCAATCCTCCTGCCAGCCCTGAGCGCGTGCGCTGTCGAGCACATGCTGCATGAAACCGCCGGGGCCGCACACGTACAGGTGCACGTCGGCCGCCGGAGCAGCCAGGACCTCGGCGGCGTTGAGGGCGGTGTGCGGTTGCGCGTCAAAATGCAGGAACACCCGCTCGGCAAACGCCGATGCCTCGAGCCGCTGCACAAACGCTGCGCGCTCACTGGCGCGGGCGCAGTAATGCAGTTCGAAGTCGGCGCCGGCCTCGGCCAGGTGCTCGGCCATGCACAGGATCGGGGTGATGCCGATGCCGCCGGCAAACAGCAGGCTGCGTCGTGCCTGCGGGGCGAGGGGGAACAGGTTGCGCGGCTCGCTGATGCTCAGGCGCGTGCCCATCTGCACCTGTTCGTGCAGGCTGCGCGAGCCGCCGCGCGTGGCCGGGTCCTTGAGCACGCCGATCAGATAGCGATGGCGCTCTTTGGGGTGATTGCACAGTGAATACTGACGCAGCAGCCCATCCGGCACGTGCACGTCGATGTGTGATCCGGCGCTGAACGCCGGCAGCGGCGTGCCGTCGACGCTGGTCAGCTCATAGCTGCAAATATCCAGCGCCTCGTCGTTGCGGCACGTCACCACGACCTCGATCATGTTGGCTCTCCGGCGCGTTCCCTGGCGATCAGGCGTTCGAGAATCTTGCGCGACTGCACACCCCCGGCATCGATATTCAGCTTGAGCAGGTTGCGCGTGGGGTGTGCCAGCAGGTTCTGTTGCTGACGTTCGAGCATCTCCAGGTCTTCGCTGAAAATCTTGCCCTGACCTTCACGAATACTGGCGGTCAGCGCCTCGTCCTGCGGCTGGAAATTGCGCGCCATGCCCCAGAAATACCAGATCGAGGTGTCGGTCTGCGGGGTGATGAAATCCACCACGATGCTCGCCGCCTTGTGTTCCGGCGCGGCGTGGTAGCCGCCTTTGCCGGCGTGGGCCACGCCGACTTCGATCATCACGTGACTGGGCGGGCTGAAGCGGCAGATCTGCCAGCGGTCCACCGGCACATCGTCGGCCAGTTGGTTGCCGCGCAGCGCCATGCGCCAGAAGGGCGGCGCCATGATGTTCTGCATGTGCCGGGCGGTCACCACCTCATCGCCTTCCACCGTGGTCACGGGCGGTGCTTCGTCGATTTCTTTTTGGCCGATGCTGGAGGCGTGCACGTAGGTTTCGTGGGTCAGGTCCATCAGGTTGTCGATCATCAGGCGGTAATCGCACTGGATGTCGAACAGCCCGCCGCCGTAAGCCCAGTGCTCGCTGTCGGCCCATTCCAGGTGCGGAATCAGCGCGGGGTCGGCCTGCGCCTGATCGCCGGGCCACACCCAGATAAAGCCGTGACGCTCGACAGCGGCGAAAGCCTTGTTGCACGGAAACCCGCGTACCCGCTGGCCGGGCATCTCCACGGTCTTGCCATCGCCACCCATCACCAGGCCGTGATAGCCGCACACCAGGTTTCCGTTTTCGACATAGCCCAGGGACAGCGGTGCCCCGCGATGAGGGCAGAAGTCTTCAAGGGCTCTGACCTGATCCGTGTGGTCTCGATAAAACACCAGCTTTTCCCCGCAAATCTGTCGACCCAGGGGTTTGTGCGCCAGTTCATCGGGGGTGCAGGCGACGTACCACGTGTTTTTCGGATACATGACGGTTCTCCAGGCTGATCGTTATTCTTATTTAATGGATCCATTAGAGGCGCGCGGGGTTATGCGGTCAATTCAGTATTTTCAGGTTTCATGGAAAATATGGGCGATTATCGGCCGCTTTTTTATGAATTATTGGATCCATAATTCTTAAGATTTTCTGAAATATCTGTTAAATATTTTATTGACTAAAATAATTAATAAGCGTAATTATTTTCCTGCATCTGCTCTCACGCAGAGTCATTTCCAGGATCACAGAGATGAGCCAGAACGCCGTCCCCTTACTCGTCAGGCTGTATGTCGAGGCCAATGAATCTTCACCGCTGGAGCCAACCGCACCGCGCCTGATGCAGGGGTTTCCCGCCGCGCCGGAGCAGCGCGTGACCTGGGATAACTGGATGCGCCCGCCGTTCAACCGCTGGGGCTTTCGTCACCTGGCGCAGTTGCGTCCCTCCATTGATGTGCAGGCCGGGCGTGGCCCGTGCGCGCCGCTGGTGGACGCGCCCCAGGCGCTGGATGAGTTGCACTTTGACAGCGTCTGCGGCCTGAGCATCAGCGTGCTCGACCACCTCAAGGCCAGTCACACCGACGGCCTGCTGGTGCTGCAGGGCGATCAGGTGCTGTTCGAGCGTTATTTCAACGGCCAGCGGCCGGACGATCGCCACATCATGTTTTCGGTGACCAAGTCGCTGATCGGCGTGCTCGGCGAACAACTGGTCAGCGAGACGGTGCTCGACCCGACGCGTCTGGTCGCCAGCTACGTGCCGGAGCTTGCGGGCAGCGCCTTTGGCGATGCGACGGTGCGCCAGCTATTCGACATGGCAGTGGGCATCGACTACCGCGAGGTGTACGACGACCCGACGTCCGAGAGTTCGCAATACGGCTACGCCTGCGGCTTCAACCCGGCGCCGAGCCAATATTGCGACTTCGAATCCCTCTACCAATATCTGCCGTCGCTGCGCAAACGCGGTGAGCACGGCGGATTCTTCCATTACGTGACCGCCGCCACCGAGGCGCTGGCCTGGGTCATGGAG
This sequence comes from Pseudomonas poae RE*1-1-14, assembly GCF_000336465.1. Taxonomy (NCBI): domain Bacteria; kingdom Pseudomonadati; phylum Pseudomonadota; class Gammaproteobacteria; order Pseudomonadales; family Pseudomonadaceae; genus Pseudomonas; species Pseudomonas poae. The sequence goes on from NC_020209.1 coordinate 1,235,172, forward strand.
CGCGCCTCCGGCGTGCCCTGCGCGCAGCTGTTGCAGAGGGTCTGGAGCCAGCTGGGGTGTGAGCGCGACGGCTACTTCATGGCCGACCCCTGGGGCCGCAGCGTGGCCGGCGCCGGCTTCAGCGCGACCCTGCGCGACATGGCGCGCTTCGGCCGACTGCTGGCCAATGACGGCCGCCACGGCGCCGAGCAACTGCTGCCAAGCGAGGCCATCGCGCGCATCGCCAGGGGCGCGGACCCTGCGATCTACGCGGCCAACCCGGACTTCTCCGAGTGGGCCCCCGGCGCGTCCTACCGCAGCCAGTGGTACGTGTTCAATGACCACAGCCAGGCGCTGATGGCGGGCGGCATTCATGGCCAATACCTGTTCATCGATAAACCGTCCCGCGTGGTGATCGTCAAGCAGTCATCGCTGCCCGAGGCCGTCGGCCCGTTCGATGCCGACAGCGTGCGCATGCTGCGCGCCATCGCGGCGCACCTGACGCGCTGACGCCATTTTCAACAATAAAGATCCGCGTCCGGATTCCACCTGGCTCGCCCAGGTGTTGGCGGCGTACTGCGCCGCCTGCAACTGCCCTGTACAACAATAACTACGCAGGAGCTTCACGATGTCTTTCACGACGCGTTTTACCCGTGTGCTGGTGGCGGTGAGTCTGCCGCTGAGCGCTCAGGTCGCTTTGGCGGGCTACACCTTCGAGGACGGCGACCTCAAGGGCGAGGTCAATCTCACCGCCGGCGGCGCCAGCATCACCACGCGCAACGTCAACTTCGGCAGCGGCCGGGTCGACCAGCGCAACGGTCGCAATGGCGGCCGTTCGATTGGCTGGCAGGAGTTCTATGTCAAGCCTGGTATCACGTTCAACTACGCGCTGAACCCCGACGTCAGCCTGCTCGGCGGCGCGTCGGTGGTAGCCGCCACAACCTTTGGCGATGGCGATGCCGGCGGCTTTACCCGCAGCTCCGATGGACGGGTGGCCACCGAAGAGCTGTTCGCCGGGGTGCGAGTCGGCGAATGGACGTTCACCGCCGGGCGCCAGAACTACAAGGTCGGCACCGGTTTCATCGTGATGGATGGCAACCTCGATCAGTTCAAGGACGGCGCCTATTGGCTCAGCCCGCGCACCGCGTTCAAGGACTCGGCGATCCTCGCCTGGGACCATGGCGCGCTGAAGAGCCAGGTGTTCAGCCTGCGCACGGACGACGACCTGGGTGACTTTCGCATGACCGGGGTCAACCTCGACTACAACCTCGACGACCAGGTGACCCTCGGCGCGATGGCGCTCAAGGTCAACGCCCTCGGCCCCCGGGGCAGCACCTTGCCACGCCGCCGCGACGGCATGCAGGTGTACAACCTGCGCGCGCTGAATGCCAGGGTGCCGGGCATCGCGCCGCTGACCCTGAACGCCGAATACGCGGTGGAACGTGGCAGCGGCGAGGGCGTCGACTACGCGGCCAACGCCTGGTATGCCCAGGCCGACTATGCCTTTGGCGACCTGCCGCTGACGCCGATCCTCGGCTATCGCTACGCGAGCTTTTCCGGTGACGACAACCTGAGCGACAACCGGCAGAAGGCCTGGGACCCGTTGAGCAAGGGCTTCATCGACTGGAGCACCTGGCTGGTGGGCGATGTGGTCGGCAACTACCTGTTGTTCAACAGCAACGAAAACGTCCAGCAGTTCTCGCTCAAGACGCACCTGAGCCAGACCTTCACCCTGGGTGCGATCCACTATCAGTTCTGGCTCGACGAGAAAAACTACATGGGCGCGGCGGTCAACGACCGGCGCTTTGCCGATGAAAGCGTGGTGTTTCTCGACTGGACGCCCACGCCGTCGTTCTACAGCTCGCTGTCCTACAACTGGGTCAAGCCCCTGGCGGCGGCCAGGCAAGTGTTCGGCAATGACCAGAAATTCAGTGCCCTGGAACTCTACTTCACCTACCGTTATTGAGCGCCGCGAGCCATTGCGGCCGCGCAGGAGTGTGTGTGCATGAACAAGTCTTTGCGTAATACCTTGCTGGGCGTCGCCATCGCCTGGTTGTGCAGCGGCTGGTGCGTGGCCGAGGAGCGCACGGTGCGCATCTATAACTGGATCGAGTACCTGCCGCCTGAAATCCTCAAGAACTTCGAACAAGAGACCGGCATTCATCCGATCTACGATGTGTTCGACAGTGTCGAGACGCTGCAAGCCAAATTGCTGACCGGCAACTCCGGCTACGACGTGGTATTTCCCGGCAGCTCCTTCATCAGTAATCTGATCACCGCCGGCGCCATCGAGCCGCTGGACCGCAGCCAGTTGCCCAACTGGAAACACCTCGACCCGCAATTCATGACCTCTCTGGAAGCTGTGGGTGATCCCGGCAACCGCTACGCCGCGCCTTACCTGTGGGGCACCACGCTGATTGGTTACAACGTCGACAAGATTCAGAAAATCTTCGGCGCGGATGTGCAGATGAACACCTGGGACATGATCTTCAAGGAAGAGAACCTGAAAAAAATGACCGGCTGCGGCGTCGGCTTCCTCGACGCAGGCAATGAGATCCTGCCCATCGCCTTGCACTATCTGGGTCTGGATCCCAACAGCCAGAAGCGTGAGGACTACACCCAGGCGCAGCAGTTGATGCTCAAGATCCGCCCCTATGTCACCTACTTCAACTCCTCGCGCTACGGCATGGACCTGGCCAATGACGAGATCTGCGTGGCGGTCGGCTGGTCCGGCGGCGTGGCCTTGGCCAAGCAACTGGCGGACGCGGCAGGCAAGGGCGTCAAGGTGGCGATGGCGCTGCCCAAAGAGGGCGCACCCATGTGGTCGGACGTGATGGTGGTGCCGAAAAATGCGCCGCATACGGCCGAGGCCCACGCGTTCATCAATTACATCCTGCGCCCCGACGTGATCGCGCTGATCAGCAACCGCATCGGTTACCCGAACCCCAACAAGGACTCGACCGAGATGGTCAAACCGGAGATCCGCAACAACCCGAACATGTACATTTCCGACGCCGCGCGCAAAACCCTGTTCCCCTTGCAGCCGATGCCGGCGGCCATTGAGCGCATCCGCACCCGCGTATGGACCACCGTCAAGAGCAACCGCTGAGCACTGCTGCGGCCTGAAGCCCGAGGTGGCGACGGGCTCAGGTGCGCATGCCCTGGAACAGCAGGGCGGTGATGCGGCGCACCTGACTGGAGTGGGATTCGATGTCCGGCGGGGTCTGGCTGACCAGGCGCAACAGCTGCAGGTGCGCGTAGTCGTTGAGCAGGAATGCGGCGAGGTCCACGTCCAGGTCGGCGCGCAGCTTGCCGGCCTGTTGCAACTCGCGCAGCAGGCCGCTGATTTGCGCGCGCAACGCCTCGTTCATGGCGCGGTAGCCGGCGGGCAAATCGCTTTCGCCGCCGAACAGAATCAACGGCAGCAGCTCACGCCACAGGTTGGGGTGCATGACCTCGAGCGCATAGTCGGTGAGCAGTTTCTCCAGATAGCAGAGTGCGTCCACCGGGTCGTCCATCGCCGGCATCAGGCGACGCGTGTCGTGCAGGGCGCGGCGGTCGGCTTCGTGCAGGATTTCCAGGATGATTTCCTGCTTGTTGCCGAAGTACTTGAACACCGTGGGCGCCGAAACGCCCGCCTGGTTGGCGATCTGTTCGATGGTGGTGTTCTGGTAACCCTGGCGTTCGAACAGTTCGATCGCCGCTGTACTGATGGCTTGGCGGCGTTCCAGCCGTTGCCGTTCACGCAGTCCGCTCACGCAAGATCCTTGTCGGGAAAAGAGCAGGGCAGTCGGCCCCGGCAGTGTGGTGAAAATACTTTACGGAGTAAAAACTTTAAAGCGCTCATTTTTTGCGGATGCACTAGCCGATTTCGGCACAGCTTGCCCACAGGCGCGCCAGGGGGAATGGAAATTGCGTGCTTGACCAGGCTGGCAGGCTCAACAGGAAAACAGTCGATGAACAACAATAATTCATGGGGACCCCCGACGTGCCCTGCACCGAACGACCCTGGCGTGCTGCAGCGCTATCGCACCCACGACATCGACCAGCACGCGCGCAACATGCACGGCTGGCAGGTGCGTTATGACCAGTTGACCCCGGGTCGCTTCGATGGCGAGCTGACCGCATTGAGTGCCGGCTGGATGCAACTGGTGCGCGACCGCGCCAATCAGTCGATGCTCAAGAGCGGCCGCGCGTGGAAAGGTGCGATCACGTTCAGTGTGCCGCTCAGCCCGAGTGGGCCGCTGTTTTGTGCCGGGCATCCGCTTCAGGAGCAGCACTTGTTGGTGGCCCATGGCGAGCACCTGCCGGATTTGCGCGTTCCGGCGCAGCTCGACCTGCTGAGTGTCGCCGTCGACGCCCAGGCCCTGGAACGTGTGTTGCAACGCCAGGGCGTGGGTTTTCGAATTACCGATCTTCCCACCTGTTACCGTTTGGCCGCGACGTCGATGCAGGTGCAGCTGGCCAGGCTGTTCGATGGCCTGGCCACCGCCGATCAAGGGCCGGGCAGCCTGCTGCGCCACGAAGCGGTTCGCCACGGTATTCGCGACGCGGTGATGGTGCAGTTGCTCGAGTTGATCGCGCCGGATCAGGCCGCAGCGCTCAGCCCGACCGCGCGCAAGCGTATGGTGGACCGCGCCAGGGAATATGCCTTGGGGCATCTGGATGAGCCGCTGTCGATCCTCGACCTGTGCAATCACATCGGCGCCAGTCGCCGCAAGCTTCAGTACTGTTTTCAGGAAACCCTGGGCATCAACCCGGTGGCCTATCTGCGCGCGCTGCGCCTCAATGCGGTGCGTCGCGAGCTGTGCGCGCACGCCGCCGTCCATGGCGTTCAGCAGGTGGCGGCGCGTTGGGGGTTCTGGCACTTGAGCCGGTTTGCCAGCGATTACCGCACCCTGTTCGGCGAGTCGCCCTCGCAGACCCTGCACCGCCGCTAACTGTGCTGAAAACGGCTAACCCGCTACGCCGTGCGCTGCATAGGATGCCCCCACACCAAGGGTCGGGAGGGGCATTCGATGAACAACAACAAAAGCAGCATGCGCCGCGTCACAGGTTTCAGCCTGGGGCTGCTGGCGCTGTGTGCCGGCGCACAGGCCACGGAAAACGGCGCGCCGACCACGGCGGTCGGGGTCTACGACTTTGGCGCCGGCATGATGCCGCCCGCCACGGCGAACGGCACCCTCGGCCTGCGCACGGGGTTCTATAGCGCCAACGTGCAAAGAAACAGTCAGGGCAGGGCGGTGGACAATCATTTATCGCTGGACGTGCTGTCCATCGGCCTGGCTTACCTGCGCATGACGGACTACCAGCTGCTGGGCGCGCAATACGGTTTCGGCGCGGTTGTACCCTTCTTCAGGATGGATGCCTCGCTGCAGGTGCCCACCCCCAACGGTCCGTTGCAGCTGTCGGCCGACCCGTTCCGGCTGGCCGATGCGCAGGTCATTCCGCTGATCCTGCAGTGGAGCCTGTCACCCAACCTGTTCATCAACACCCAGTTGCAGATTCAGGCGCCGACCGGTGACTACGAGCGCAAACGCCTGGTGTCGCCGGGGCTCAATCACTGGACAGTGTCCCCGGCCGTCAACGCCACTTATATCAGCGACACAGGCTTTGAGCTGTCGTCGAGCGTGCAGTTGGACATCAACACGCGCAACCCCGACACCCATTACCGCAACGGCGTGGAGTACCGCCATGAATTCGCCGTGGGTCAGCACTTCGGCCCCTGGACGGCGGGCATCGGTGGCTATTACTACCGCCAGCTCAGCGACGACGATGCGCCTGACCTGACTCGCGGCAACCGCGCGCGGGTGATGGCCCTCGGTCCGGCGCTCAGCTACATCGCGCCAGGACTGCCGCCCGTGTGGCTGCACCTCTACAAGGAGTTCGATGCACGCAACCGCGCCGAGGGCTACACCGTGGCCCTGCGTGTTTCCCACAGTTTTTGAGGGCCGGATCATGAGCACTGTCAGTCCTGTTTCAACCGTTTCATCCGGCGACGCGCGCCAGGCCAATGGCCGCCGCGAAGGGCGGGTGCTGATCCTCGGCAGCAGCCTGACCATCATGGGCGCCGTGATGATCGCGCCCGTGCTGCCCAAGCTCGGCGCCGAGTTCGGCCCGGTCACCGCCCATGCCGATTTGCTGGTGCCCCTGGCCGTGACCGGGCCTGCGCTGGCCATTGCGTTATGCGCGCCGCTGGCCGGCTGGCTGGCCGACCGCGTCGGGCGCAAGGCGTTGCTGGTGGTCGCCACCGTGCTCTATGCGTTGTTGGGTGTGATGCCGGCCTTGCTCGGCGACTTGCACGCTATCGTCATCGTGCGGCTGCTGTTCGGCGCGGCGGAAGCGGCGGTGATGACCTGCTGTTCGGCACTGATCGCCGATTACTGGCACGGCGGCGAAAGGCTGCGCTACATCAATCGGCAGATGGTCACCATCGGTCTGGTGGGCGCGCTGTTTTTCGTGCTGGGCGGTGCGCTGGGCGAATATTCCTGGCGCTTGCCGTTCCTGTTGTACCTGCTGCCGTTGCTGTTGGTGCCGGCGATGCTGACCGTGCTGTGGGAACCGACCCGTGAGCGGCCGGGGGCACAGGCGCCAGGCCCTGAGCGGGTGGCGCTGGTGCCGGTGGTGCTGGGTTACCTGCTGATTTTCGGCGGCATGGTGCTGACCTTTATTGCGCCGGTGCAGGTGCCGGTTGTGCTGGTGGAAATGGGTGTCACGTCCAGCACGCTGATTGGACTTTGCGCCGGGCTGAGCCTGCTCGCCACCCTGGGCGGGTCCCTGGCCTGGCCGCTGATGCTGCGCACGCTGAAGGGGGCGGGGACCAACGCGGTGTTGTTGCTACTGTTCGCGGCCGGGCTGTGGTTGCTCAACCATGCGCAAAGTTACCGCGAGGTGGCGCTGGCCATGCTGATTCACGGCCTGGGCGCTGGCCTGCTGGTGCCGAACGTGATGGCGCCGGTGATGCAGGCCCTTACGCCGCGCACCCGTGGGCGCGGCCTGGGCGGGCTGACCGCATGCATGTACCTGGGGCAGTTTGTCAGCCCGCTGGTGGTCGCGGCACTGGTGGCCTGGGCGGGCGATTTGCGCCACGCCCTGCAAGTGTTGGCAGTTGCCAGCGTGGTTGCGGCGTTGCTGTGGGGCATGGCGGCTGTAGCGCACCGACGTTCGGCGCCTTGAGCCGCGTGCGGGTTTTTCACTGAAATGGATCGGGAGTAGCGGGTATGCGTGATATTCAGCAGTTGATCGACGAGCAAGACGCCACCGGCCTGGCCGCTTGGGTGCGGCGTGGCGAGGTGCAGCCGTTGGAGTTGGTGGAGGCCGTGATCGCGCGTCTGGAGCAGGTCGAGCCACAGCTCAACGCCGTTGCCGAACGCCTGTACGAGCAGGCGCGGGAGGCCGCACTGGGCGCCGATGCCGCGCAAGGGGTATTTGCCGGCGTGCCCACCTTGATCAAGGATCTGTTCGCCCCGGTGACGGGCGCGGCCATGACCAATGGTTCTTTCGCCCTGGGCGACGCCCGCGCGGACATGGATGCCGAGGTGGTGACGCGCCTGCGTCGCGCCGGCTGCGTGTTCGTCGGCACCACCACGGCGCCGGAATTCGGCACCTCGTATTCCACCGAGTCGAACCGCTTTGGCGCCACCCGCAACCCCTGGAACACGGGGCACAGCGCCGGCGGATCGAGTGGCGGTGCGGCGGCGTTGGTGGCGGCGCGGGTGGTGCCGTTTGCCCATGGCAACGACGGCGGTGGTTCCCTGCGTGTGCCGGCCTCCTGCTGCGGCGTGTTCGGGCTCAAGCCCAGCCGTGGCTTGTTGCCCTCGGGGCCGATGGTGGGGGAAGGGTGGGCGGGCATGTCCACCCACCACTGCATCACCCTGTCGGTGCGCGACAGTGCGGGGTTGCTCGATGCCACCGCCGGCATGGAGTTGGGCGCACCCTACGCCGCGCCGATGGCGGCGCAGTCTTATGCGCAGGCGCTGCAACAGGCGCCACGCCCGTTGCGCATTGCGCTGGTCGAGCAGGTGGGGCCGTGGCCGACGTCCAGCCAAAGCCTGGAGGCGGTGCGCCAGGCCGCGCGATTGTGCGAGTCCCTGGGCCATCGGGTAACGCCTGCGCAGCTGCCGGTGGTGTTGCCGGCGTTTCTCGACCAGGTGTTCACCATCATCGGTGCCAGCACCCGCAACTACCTGGACCTGCTCGGCCAGTTGCGCGGCACGCCGGTGCAGCCTGGAGAGCTGGAGGCGCGCACCCGCATCATTCTGCGTGACAAGGGCGCGGTCAGCGGCGCGCAGTACGCCGCCGCCGTGGAGTGGATCCATGCCTTCGGCCGGCAAATGGCGTTGTTCATGCGCGACCATGACGTGATCCTCAGCCCGACCCTGACCCGCGAGCCGGCGCCCATCGGCGAGCTGGACCTGCAGGACGACAGCCTGCGCCTCGACGAGCTGATCGAGCGCTTCCACAGCTACTCGCCCTTTACCGCCTTGTTCAATGCCAGCGGCCAACCGGCGATGTCGGTGCCGCTGTACTGGAGCGCGAACGGCCTGCCCATGGGCGCGCATTTTGCCGCGCGTTTTGGCGAGGACGCGACCTTGCTGGCGCTGGCCGCGCAACTGGAGCAAGCGCAGCCGTGGCGCCAGAGGGTGGCACCGGTAAATGCCTGTGTGGGTGGGGCTTTTGCGCTTGCGACTTGACCTTACTGTGCCTTGCCAGCGTGCACGGCATGCTCGCCCTGACCGCTGCGGGTGCGTCATGCCGTGGCGGAATACCCCCATGCCCATTGGTTGATTGCGCCCCGCGCCGCTTAAACGTTTAGCTATGACCCACGCGAAGACTTCCAGGCGAGTCACCGGCGGCAGGATGCTGCGGTGTCCGCTCTCCTACATAAAAACAGTCGGCAAGGGGAATGGCTCCAGATGAAATATCCACTGCGTGCGTTGGTGTTCTGGCCAACCTTTCTGATCCTGCTGGCGGCGGTGATCGCCAGCTACATCGACCTCCAAGCATTCCTGGCGGTGAGCAAACAGCTCAATGGCGTGATCCTGAATAACTTCTCATGGCTGTTCAGCGCCGGCTCGTTTGCCATGGTGGTGCTCACGGCGGTGGTGTATTGCTCCGCGCTGGGCAAGGTGCGTATCGGCGGTGAAGACGCGCGGCCGTTGTTGAGCAAATGGCGCTGGTTCATGGTGGCGCTGTGCACCACGCTGGCGGTGGGCGTGCTGTTCTGGACCACCGCCGAGCCGCTCTATCACCTGTACGCCCCACCCACCAGCCTGGCGATCGAAGCGGGCAGTGCGGCGGCCAAAAGCTTTGCCATGTCGACGATGTTCCTGCACTGGACAATCACCCCCTACGCCATTTACCTGGTGCCCTCGCTGGTGTTCGCGCTGGTGTTCCATAACCGCCGCAGTCGTTTCTCCATCGGCGCCATGCTCGAGCCGCTGCTGGGCCCAACACGGGTCACGCGTTACGCCGGGCTGATCGACACCCTGGCGATGTTCGCCCTGGTGGCTGGCATGGCTTCGTCCCTGGGCACCGGCGCGCTGACCCTGGCGGGCGGCCTGAGCCAGTACATCGGCGGCGACACCACGCCGTTGCGCCTGGCCATCATCATCGCGCTCATTGTGATCACCTTTGTCGCCTCGGCGGCCAGCGGCTTGCAGCGCGGCATTGTGATGCTGTCGTCGTTCAACACCTGGATCATGCTCGCCCTGGGACTGTTCGTGCTGTTGTGCGGGCCAACCCTTTATTTGTTCAGCCTTGGCGTCGAGTCACTCGGCGTCTACCTCGACACCTTCTTCAGCCGCAGCCTGTTCACCGGCGCGGCCAGCGGTGACAGCTGGCCGCAGAGCTGGACGGTGTTCTACTGGTCGGTCTGGTTTGCCTGGGCACCGGTGAGCGCGCTGTTTCTGGGCAAGATCGGGCGTGGCTACACGGTGCGCGAGTTCATCCAGATCAACATGCTCTATCCGGCGCTGTTCACGGCACTGTGGATCTGTATTTTCTCCGGCACCAGCCTCTACTTCGATGCGCTGGGCGACGGCAGCCTCAACCGCGTGCTCAACGAGCAGGGCGTGGAGCACGTGCTCTACCAGATGTTCCAACAGTTGCCGGCCAGCGGCCTGATGATCGCGTTCCTGCTGTTTGTGGCGTTCATCTCCTTTGTAACGGCGGCAGACTCCAGCACCGACGTGATCGCCAACCTGTGCAGCAAGGGCGTGACTGCCGACTCGGACCTGGACGGCAACCCGCTGCTGAAGATCGTCTGGGGCCTGATCATCGGCACGGTGTCATGGGTGATGGTCGCGTTTGTCGGCATCGATGGGGTGAAGATGCTCTCCAACCTCGGCGGCCTGCCCGGCATGATTCTGGTGCTGCTGGCCAGCACCTCGCTGGTCTTCTGGCTGAAAAATCCAGCATTGCTGGATGTAAAACGCCTGCAACCAAGCCCCGAGACGCCATTGCGCGGCGCCAGCCCTGTGGTGGATTTCGGGCGCTGATCGATTGAACCGTTGCTGGAGTTACTGATGGAAATCGTCACTGAATTTACTTACCCCGTGCGCGAGATCGAGCACTGCCTGATCCCGCTCAAAGACGGCACCCAACTGGCCGCGCGCATCTGGCTGCCGCAGGACGCCGGCCACGCGCAGGCCTTCCCGGCGATCCTCGAATACCTGCCGTATCGCAAGCGTGACGGCACGGCGGTTCGCGACGCGTTGACCCATCCATGGATGGCCGGGCAGGGCTATGTCTGCGTGCGCGTTGACATGCGCGGCAACGGCGAGTCCCAGGGGTTGATGGCCGACGAGTACCTGTTGCAGGAGCAGGAAGACGCCCTTGAGGTGATCGACTGGCTGTGCCAGCAGCCCTGGTGCGATGGCAACGTGGGCATGATGGGCATCTCCTGGGGCGGCTTCAACGGCTTGCAGGTCGCGGCGCGCCAGCCCCAGGCGCTGAAAGCGATCATCACGCTGTGCTCCACCGATGACCGCTTTGCCGACGACATCCATTACAAGGGCGGCAACCTGCTGCTGGAAAACTTCGGCTGGGCCGCCACCATGCTCAACTTCAGCGCGGCGGTGCCGGACCCCTTGCTGGTGGGCGACGCCTGGAAAACCCTGTGGCACCAACGTCTGGACGCCATGCCATTGCTCGCCGAAACCTGGTTGCAACACCAGACCCGTGATGACTACTGGCGCCATGGCTCGGTGTGTGAGGATTACACGCAGATCCAGGCGGCGGTGTACGCGGTGGGCGGATGGGGCGATGCCTACCGCAACACCGTGTCGCGGCTGATGGAACACCTGCCGGGGCCGAAGAAGGCGATGCTCGGCCCGTGGATCCATAAATACCCGCATTTTGCCGTGCCCAACCCGGCCGTGGGTTTTCTGCAAGAGGCCAGACGCTGGTGGGATTACTGGCTCAAGGGCATCGATAACGGGGTGATGGATGACCCGGCCTGCGCCTTTTTCTTGCAGGACATTCTGCCGCCGAAGGGCAGTTACGCCGAGCGGCCGGGCATCTGGGTGCAGACGGCAGGCTGGCCGGACCCGCACGTGCAATGGACGGATTTCTGCCTTGATGAACAGGGCTTGAGTGCTGGCGCGCAGGCGCTGGCAGCCCCGCGCGGCGTCTGTTCACCGCTGACCACCGGCCTGCACCAGGGCGAGTATTGCGCCATCTGGTTCGGCCCCGACGGGCCGACCGACCAGCGCCGCGATGACGCCCAGTCGCTGTGCTTCGACTCGCCGCCGCTGCTCGAGCCTCTGGCGTTGCTGGGCGATGCCCGACTCACCTTGCGCCTGGCCAGCGACACGGACTGCGGGCAATTGGTCGCGCGGCTTAACGCTGTGGCACCGGACGGGCAAGTCACACAGATCAGTTATGGCGTGCTCAATCTCACGCTTCGCGAAGACTTTTCCCGTGTGACCCCGGTAGTCCCGGGCGAACCGATGGACGTGCAACTGAGCCTGGACCACATCGGCATGCGCCTGCCGGCCGGTTACCGTTTGCGCCTGGCCTTGAGCACCGCCAGTTTCCCGCTGTTGTGGCCGAGCCGCGAACTGACCACCCTGACCCTGCTGCCCGCTGTGCAACGCCTGCAACTGCCGGTGTTCAGCGGCGACGCGGTGGCGTGCCCGTTCGAGGCGCCTCAATCGGCGCGGCCGGCGGCCCTGGAGGTGCTGCGCGCCGCGGCGCCGAAACGCACCCTGATCGAAGACGTGGGCACTGGCGAAGTGTGCGTGAAGATCGAAGATGACCTGGGCGCGGTGCGGTTTACCGACCATGGTCTGGCGGTGGACCAGCGCTGCACCGAGCGCTATCGCACCTTGCCCTGGGACCCACTGTCGACGCGTGCCGATATTGAATGGCATTACCGCGTCGGCCGTGACGATTGGGAGGTGCACGTGGAAAGCCGGTTGAGCGTGCATGCCGACGCCGAGTGGTTCTACGTCGACGCCGAGCAGACGGCCTGGGAAAATGGCCGGCTGGAACACCGTCGGCAATGGAGCAAACGCGTGGCCAGGGTCACGCTGTAAGTGAGCAGCTGGCATGATGCATGCCTGCGTGATGACTGCGGGCCGGGGCGAACCCTGGCCTCGTAGTTGCCGCCTCATCTGCTTACGGACCTGCCCATGCCGCGCCGAAACGTCGATCTTCCTCCGCTCAATTGCCTGCAGACCTTCGAAGCGGCTGCGCGTCATCTGAGCTTTACCCAGGCCGCCCATGAACTGAACCTGACCCAGAGCGCGGTGAGCCGCCAGGTCAAGCGCCTCGAAGAAGACCTGGCCCGCCCCCTGTTTTATCGGTTGGCCCAGGGCTTGAGTCTGACCCCCGCCGGGGTGCGCTACTTTCGTACCGTCCAGCGCCTGTTGCGTGAACTCGATCGCGAGTCCGCCGAGTTGCGCCGTCGCGGCGCCGATCGCCAACTGACCCTGGCCAGCACGCCCACCATCAGCTCCATCTGGCTGGCGGGTTTATTGCCGGACTTTCAGCGCGAATACCCTGATCTGGAGATCCGCATTCTGTGCAGCGAAAGCCCGCAGCATCTGGATGTGAGCGAGTACGACCTGGGCCTGTTCTACCACCTCGACGAGCTGCCGGCGCCCCATGGCCTGGAGCTCTCGCCGGTGTTCGACAGCGAAGAGGTGATCGCCGTGTGCAGCGGCGCTTACCTTGCGCGCCACGGTCCGATTCGCGACCTGCACCATTTGCTGCACGCTCACACCTTGCTGATCGTGGAAGACCATCACCACGACTGGCTGACCTGGACCGACTGGTTTGCCGGCCTCGGCGCCGACTACTGCGCCCCGCGCCATGGGCTGCGTACCAACAGCTATCAGTTGGTGATGCAGTCGGCAGTGATGGGGCACGGCGTGGCGCTCGGCTGGAAGAGCCTGCTGGACGGCGAATTTGCCGCCGGCCGCCTGCAGATGGCCTTGCCCCATGCGTTGCCCAGCCAGGGGCGCTTGCACCTGATGCAGCCCCTGCATCGCAACCCGCCGCCGGCGGCGCGCAGTTTTCAGCAGTGGCTGCGCACGGCGCGGCAGGCACCGATGTCAAGGTGAAGTGTTGCGGCTGTGGCGGTAATCGCTGACCGCCTCATACACGGCTTTGCGCAGCCGGTTGATGCCGCCGATGGGGCGGTGGGCTTCCACGCCGAACCAGGGGTTGAACGACTGGTTGTCGCACGCCAGATTCAACGCCGGGGTGTCGAAATCCTGCGCGGGAATCCGCACCCTGGCCACGGTCTCGTAGGGCGCGTCGCTTTCCTTCCACTCGATGCTGGTGTCCTCGATCGGCATGAACTTCTGCGGATTCTGCCGCTGGATCTGCAACACGAAACAGGCCGCCACGCGGTCGGTGGACAGCTGCTGATTGAGGGCGCTGCGCAGGAAGTTCGGCAGGTCCTCGTTCTGTTTGGGCAGGGTGTATTGCGGGCAACTTTGCGGGTCGGGCGCCACACGAAATTTGGCGTTGGCCGCGCCGAATTTATACGGTGAAACGGAGAAGTAGGTGGTCTGCGTGGGGCTCGCCGGCGCGGGGGCCAGGGTTGCCAGGGCGATGAACAGGTGTCGCACCTGCCAACTGCGCGGATCGAGGCTGGGGAAGAACGCCTGGACTTTTTTGCCGTCTGCCTGGGCGCCGATATTCTGCGCGTATTCGGCCACGTCGCTGACAAAGAAATTCGGATGGCTGAACATCACGAAGTCCTGTTCCGTGCGCGTCTGCTGATCGGCCATCAGTTGCTTGCCCGGCACGTCCAGCAGCTTGATGGCCATGCCGCGCGCGTCGCGGATGCTGTCGAACTGCGGGTAGGCGTTACCGTTGGACAGCCGCATCAGTGCCTGCCAGGTTTTGCCCGGCTCGGCGAACACGCCCTGGCGCAGGGCCGGGTCGAGGTCGGCCGGCACGCTGACTTCGGCCTTGACGCAGCCATGGGCCTTGGCATGGGCGTCGCGCAGGTAGCGTGTGCCTTCGCGATGCTGGTCGACGATGCGCACGGCGGTCTGGATGATGCCCTGGGTCATCGCCGCCTCGCCGGGCGGAATCTGCTCGTTCGGTGACACCGGGCCGCTGTGCTGCCAGGCGTACCAGCCGGTCGCTGCCAGCCAGCCCAGCAGCCCCAGCCCCACCAGCCACAGCAGGGTTTTGCCGAGCCAGGCGCCCAGGCGCAGCCAGAGGCGGGCGAGCAGCGAACGTTGGTTGTATTGCGATCGGATAATCATGGCAGTTGTTGCTCCAGCGGGCCGCCCAGCACTTTCAGGTATTCCAGCAGCGCCCAGCGTTCCTGCGGCAGCAGGCCACGGCCGATAACGCCTTCGCCACGCTTGCCGTCACGAAATTCGTGGCCGCTGTTGTGGTTGCCGGTGATGTGGGTATCGAACAGAAAAGCGTTCTTGAAGGCACCGGTTTCAAAACCCAGGTGGCGCGGGTCGTAGTTGAAGGTGCCTTTATAGAAGGTGGTGCTGCGCTCGTCCTGGGGCGAGAGCAGTTGGTAGAGCGTGGGCACCGAGCCGTTGTGCAGGAACGGCGGGGTGGCCCACACGCCGTCCAGGGGCCGCGCCTTGTAGACGCGCAGTTCGAGCACGCCGATGGGTTGATCGAAGCCATCCAGCGTCGGGCGCTCGGCCGGGGTGACGCCGGCGGCGCGGTAGGCGTGGTCTTCGACGTAGGCGGTAACGTAAGCCAGGCCCTTGGCCACCGACAGGCTCTTCAGGTCCAGCGGTTCACTCGACTTGGGGTGCAATTGCACATTGAGTGCGGCCAGTTCCGTGGCGTCCCATTTCAGCGCGCTGAGGTCGTAGCGCTGATCGGCGATGTTAGTGGCGGCGGTGGGGTCGGTGCCCATGTAGTCGACCGTGCGCATCTGCAGGTGCTGCACCGCCCGGCCCGGTTCCTGGGTGACGGTGGGCACGTGGCAGGCGGCGCAGTTTTCGGCAAAGAGTGCGCGGCCCTGAGCGGCGAGCGGTTTGTCGATGGCGCCGAACAGGTCTTCCGGCCAGGTGGGCGGCTTGAGGCGTTGCAGGGTTTGTTCGATCAGGTGCAGGTCGCGCACGCGCACGCTGGACGGGTAACGGGCCTGGCCCTGCAGGGGTTGGCCGGCGCTGTCGAAAAAATCCAGGGTGGCGCCGACGCCCAGGGCTTCGCCGATATTGCGCGCCATGGGTTGTTGGGCCGAGCCGTTCCATTGCACCCAGTCGAAGGTCCAGATGTCCCACAGCTGCGGGTAGTCCACAGGCGCATTGGCGATGCGATAGTTGTCCGGGGAAATCGCATCGCCAAAGCTGGCATTGGCGATGCGGCCGAATGCATCGGTACGGCCGGGGCCTTCCTGGGTGGGGTAGAGGCCGCGATGGGTGTCGTTCCAGGCCACCTTGATAAAGCGGTCGAGGGACGCTTTGAAGGCTTCGCGCAGTGGGCCGTGCTCGGCTTCGTAGCGATCTCCCAGCACCTGGCGGGCGAAGCGTTCGAATTTCCATGGGTTGTAATAGGTGGCCGCGAGGCTCGCCACCAGGGCCTGGCCGAAACTGCCGCCGCGCAGGGTGGGCACGCTGGAGGGCAACACGTGCTGGGCCGAGCCGCCGTCGATGCGCAGGGCCTGGCCTTTGAAATGCAGCTCGCCGGTGTGGCAGGCGGCGCAGGTGATGTCCAGGTATTCAACATTGCTGTCGGCGTTTTTATGGCGGGCGAAACCGACCGGCAGGTTGCCGGGGTTTTGCGCCGTGGGCACTTGTTTGGGGTCCACCAGAAAGCCGAAGCGTGCCAGGTACTCGGGGGCGGCAAAGCGCTGTTCGGAGAACGGCAGTTCGAGGGCGGTGAACCAGTCGTAATGCAGGCCCTTGACCTGGGTGCCCTGGGGCGTGAAGTAGTAGGTCTGGCGGTCGGCGGCGCTCCATTGGTCCTGGTAGCGCACCTGTTCCACGGGCACGTAATCGGGCAGCCTGGGGTTGACGATGTAGTAGAGCACCACGGCCAGGAGCAGGCCCAGGGCGATAAGAAGCAGGAGTAATGCACGGTAGAAAATGCGCAAGAGGGCTATCCTTGTCTCGGTCTTGTCGAACGGTAGCGCTGTTATGCCACTACGCCAAAGGTGCGGCAAGTGGCCATGAGTGCGCTTCAGGGTGGTCCGCGATCCTTCGCGGGTCTGCATCATGAATGAAAATGCTTTTAAACACGTGAACTTATCGGACGTTTCCCGCTCACATGCCGGTAGCCATTGGTCGTGGCCGGCTGATAAGCTCGCGACTTTATTCAAATGCCCTATTGGCGCATGAACAAGGAAATAGCATGAAACAGCATCGGTTGGCGGCGGCGGTGGCCCTGGTAAGCCTGGTACTTGCGGGTTGTGATTCGCAGACCAGCGTAGAGCTGAAAACCCCGGCGCAGAAAGCTTCCTACGGCATCGGCCTTAACATGGGCAAGAGTCTTGCCCAGGAAGGCATGGATGACCTGGATTCCAAAGCCGTAGCCCAGGGCATCGAAGATGCCGTCGGCAAGAAAGAGCAGAAGCTGAAGGATGACGAACTGGTTGAAGCGTTTGCCGCCCTGCAAAAGCGTGCTGAAGAACGCATGACCAAGATGAGCGAAGAGTCGGCAACCGCCGGCAAAAAATTCCTCGAAGAAAACGCCAAGAAAGACGGCGTGGTCACCACCGCTTCCGGCCTGCAGTACAAGGTCGTGAAGAAGGCCGACGGCCCTCAGCCCAAGCCGACCGACGTGGTGACTGTGCACTACACCGGCAAGCTCACCAACGGCACCACCTTTGACAGCTCCGTGGATCGCGGCAGCCCGATTGACCTGCCGGTCAGCGGCGTGATCCCGGGTTGGGTCGAAGGCCTGCAACTGATGCACGTTGGCGAGAAGGTCGAGCTGTACATCCCGTCCGACCTGGCCTACGGCGCCCAGAGCCCGAGCCCGGCCATTCCGGCCAACTCGGTGCTGGTATTCGACCTGGAACTACTGGGCATCAAGGACCCGGCCAAGGCTGAAGCGCCTGCTGCACCTGCTGCACCTGCCGCCAAGAAGTAATCGGCGTCTGAACACACAACGCCCCGTTTCGACGGGGCGTTGTTGTTTCTGCCGTTTGGAAAATGGCGCGGCGGTAAATCCGATCGAACCCGGGCCCTGGCGCACAGTCACACGTAAGACCCAAGCGTGGGTAACGGCACATCACCACCAAGTCAATGAAATCTTGGGGTTTTTTATGTGCGCAAAAAACGCCCGATTTGACTGCAAGCCTTGCGGGGCGTGGCTTTGAGCCGCGAAAAAAGGCTCTGTTCACAAGGTTATCCACAATTTGTGTGGATAACCTTTCATTCGCACGGAACTGGAGTGACACATGAGACCACCGTTCAACTTCACCCGTTTCTTGCCCATCGCGGCGCGGCTGCTCGGCCGTGGTCGTCTGCCCACCCTGTTGTTTGCCGTCGCCGCCAAAGGCTCAAGCCAGGGCAATCGCCTGGGCAAGCTCAAGGATGACCTGAAACTGCTGCAGGGCCTGTGCCTGGCGTACTGGCGCGGCGAGTACCGCGCAATCAGCCCCAAGGCGTTGATCTCGGTGGTGGCGGGGCTGATGTACTTTCTCAGCCCGATTGATGCGATCCCGGACTTTATCCCGATGTTCGGCATGTTCGATGACATTGCCGTGCTGGCCTGGGTCATGAAGACCCTGGACGGCGAACTGAGCGCCTTTCGCGCCTGGCGTGACGCCCAGCGTCCGGAAAAGCTCGCAGTGGTTGAGCGGCTTCCGGCGACAGCTGAGCTGCTGGCCCGAGAACAGCCGCAAAAAAACGCCTAAAGCGGTGATCCCCCGGCGACCTTTACGGCTGTTAGGATTACACTTCCCGGGAAGGTACTTAAGGAAAGTGCTTACCTGGTAAGTGTTGTTATCCTACGGGGCAGTCATGGATATTCAGATTATTTCACGCGATGGCGAGCCCGAATATGCGGTCTTGCCTTGGGATCAGTACCAGGCGCTGTTAAAAGCCGCCGGTTTGCAGCAGCCCATCCCGGCACCTCTTTCGTCCAATCCTCAAGCCGCTGCCGCCCAGGACCTGCGCCCACTTGCCGACCTGCGCGCGCTGCGCGAAGCCAAGGGCCTGGCCATTGAAAGCCTGGCGCGCACCGTGGGCATCAGCCCGTCCTACCTGGGTTTGATCGAAAGCGGCGAGCGCCAGCCCGATGCCGCGATCCGGCGCAGCCTCGCCTGGGAACTGGGCGTTGCCGGCTGGAGGGATGCGTCGTGAGTCTGCGTATCAGCCGTCAGCACTGGGACGGGTTACTCAACGAACTTGATCAGGCGCGCCGCCAGCGTCACCTGCTCACCTACCGTGCGCTGCTGGAGCGCCTGCAATTTCCCTCGCCGGCCATGCAGACCCTGGCCGCCGCTCTGGAGCATTTGGCGGCCCTGGACGCCAAGGCCGATCAGCCATTGCGCAGTTCCCTCGTGATCAGCCAGGGCGCCAGCCGTCTGCCGCGCACCGGGTTTTTCGAGTGTGCCGAGCGCCTGGGGCGTTTCAGCGGTCCCTCCGATGGCGTGGCGGCTGCTTCCTGGCATGCCTCGGAAGTGGTGCGGGTATTCGAATATCAATACCCGCAATCCGCCGAGGCCTGAGGCGTCTGCGTCAGCGCGTCCAGGCTGTTGATCACGTGAATGGTGTAGCCGGCCACGTCCTTGGCGTGGTGCTTGGCCTGGGACGCCAGTTCCGCCAACCGGCTCGCATCCAGTTGCGCACAGGCCTGCGGATGTAGGTGCACCACGCCGATGGACAGCGACAACAGCCCGAACTCCTGACGCACGCCTTGGCGGTTGAGGGCCACGAAGCAGCCGGCATCGAGATGTTCGGCGCGGTAAAAGCGCCGGCACTGGGTGTGGAAGTCATCCAGCAGTTGATTGAGCCGTTTGCGCCAGTCCTGCGGGCCCAGCACCAGCAAAAAATCATCGCCGCCGATATGCCCGACAAAGTCGCGGCTGGGGTCGACCCGGTCGTTGAGACACTGCGCCAGGCACAGCAGCACTTCATCCCCGCGCCCATAGCCGTAGATATCGTTGAACGGCTTGAAGCTGTCGATATCCACGTAGCAGATCACTGACTCACGCTGCTGATGCAGCAACCGCGTCAGGCATTGCTGGATCGGTACATTGCCGGGCAGCAGGGTCAGCGGGTTGGCGTGCCGTGCCTGCTGGATTTTCAGCTCGGTGATCAGCTTGAGCACATCGATCACCCGACCCAGGCCCAGGTAGTCGCCGTTCAGGGTGATGATGAAATCTTCTTCGATGCGTTGCCGCGCGCGGCTGGTGAGCAGGCGACTGACCTGCTGCAGCGACTGGCTCAGTTCCACCGCCAGAAAGTCCGTGCTCATCAGCCGGCTGATCGGCTTGCGTGCGAACAGGTCGGTAGCAAATGGCTTGAGCAGTGCATCCGACAACAAATGCCGGTGCACGATGCCAACCGGGTGACCCAGCCCATTGAGCACGGCCAGGGAGTTGAGGTTGGCCTGGCGGCGAAAGGCCTCCAACACCTTTGCGGTCGCGGTGTCCTGATGCACGGCCGGTTGCTCGTTGAGCAGCGCGCTGAGGTCGCCGGCCTCTTCACTGAGGGCGACGTTGGCGGTGTCCGGCTTGGGCAGCATCAGGCGCGCTTCCTGCGGCGGATGTTCCTGCGGCCGGCACAGCAGGTAGCCCTGCACCAGGTCGACGCCCATCTCCGTCAGCACCGCCAATTCTTCCGGCAGTTCAATGCCCTCGGCAATCACCTGGGCACGCGACGCTCTGGCGATCTGCAATATCGAGCCGACAAACTCGCGCTTGAGCGCATCCTGGTGAATGCCGTCGATAAAGTGCCGGTCGATCTTCACGTAGTCCGGGCGCAGTTCAGACCACAGGCGCAGGCTGGAATAGCCGGCGCCGAGGTCATCGAGCGCAATGGCAAAGCCCATGTCGCGATAATGGTGCAGCGCCTTCTGCAACAACTCGAAGTCGTCGGTGGGCGTCTGTTCGGTGAGTTCGATCACCACCTGGCTTGGCGGGATACCGAATTCGCGCAACAGTTGCAGGGTGCGCCCCGGCTGGTGGGATGTTTCCATCAGCGAGTGCGGTGAGATATTCAGGAACAGCTTGCCCGGCAATTTCTGCTCGCTGAAGCGCCGGCATGCACTTGATCGGCAGGCCATTTCCAGCTCGCTGAGGCGTCCGGCCTGGCCGGCCACGGCGAACAGGGCAACAGGGGAGTGCAGCGTGCTGTTGGACGGGCCACGGCTCAAGGCTTCATAGCCGAGGATGCGCCGTTCGGAGAGGCAGACAATCGGTTGGAACAAGCTGTGCAAACTGCCTTGAGCCAGGATAGCGCCCAGTGCATTCAGCTGTTCGGTCATGGTCATGGCGATCTCGGTCGAAAAAAAAGGACCGCATGCGGTGAGCATGCAGTCCTTCATTTCACGACAGAATGATGTCTATATGATGACACTCCGAGGAGCGATCATCTTAAATCGCCATCCTTTACTGCTTGGCCACCTGTTTGGTGATCTTCAGGTAATCCAGCAGGATCCGGCCCGTTTCGGCCAGGTAAGCGTCGTCTTCCGGCTTGGTTTTTTCCGCCTCGGTCGGCAACGCGTCTTCGTCTTCTTTCTTCAGTTCCTTGAGCGGATCTTCGCCCTTGGCCTTGCGGCGCACATTCTCCAGGGCCAGTTGCTGGCTCTCGATATCGGCGTGCTGCTTGCGACGGTCCACTTCGTTGAGGCTGACGGTTTTCTCTTCCATCAGCTTCTTGGCCAGGGCCAGCTTGTCGCGGATGAACACGAACTCGGCATCCTTGGCGGAGCGGGTGTCGTGGTCAGCCTTCAATTGCGCCAGGAACGGTTTGAACGGGTCCGAGGCGGGCTTGATCGCAGGACGGATGGTGTCCCACGGCATGGCCTCGGGCAGGGCGCTCTCGCCGATTTCCTTGGTGTCGATGATCGACGGGAAATCAATGTCCGGCAGTACGCCCTGATGCTGGGTGCTCTGCCCGGAAACCCGGTAGAACTTGGCCAGGGTCAGCTTCAGTTCGCCATGGTTGAGCGGCTGGATGGTCTGCACGGTGCCTTTGCCGAAGGTCTGGCCGCCGACGATCAACGCACGGTGGTAGTCCTGCATGGCGCCGGCGAAAATCTCCGAGGCCGAGGCCGAGAGGCGGTTGACCAGCAAGGCCATCGGGCCTTTGTAGAAGGCGCCCGGGTTCTCGTCTTCCAGTACGTCGACACGGCCGTCGGCATTGCGCACCAGCACGGTTGGGCCCTTGTCGATGAACAGGCTGGTCAGCTCGGTGGCTTCCTGCAGGGAACCGCCGCCGTTGTTGCGCAGGTCAATGACCACGCCGTCGACTTTTTCTTTCTGCAGTTCGGTGAGGATTTTCTTCACGTCACGGGTGGTGGACTTGTAGTCCGGGTCACCGGCACGGAACGCCTTGAAGTCGAGGTAAAAGGCCGGGATTTCAATCACGCCCAGCTTGTAGTCCTTGCCATCCTGCTTGAGGTTGAGGACTTTCTTCTGCACGGCCTGGTCTTCGAGCTTCACCGCTTCACGGGTGATGGACACGATCTTGCTGGTCTGGTCGTTCGGTGCGTTGGTGTGCGGAATCACTTCCAGGCGCACTACGCTGCCCTTGGGGCCACGGATCAGCTTGACCACTTCGTCCAGACGCCAGCCGACCACGTCGACCATCTCTTTGTCAGCCTGGGCCACGCCGATGATCTTGTCCGCCGGGGCGACCTGCTTGGTCTTGTCCGCCGGACCTGCCGGCACCAGACGCACGATCTTGACCTGGTCATTGTCGCTTTGCAGGACGGCACCGATGCCTTCCAGCGATAGACTCATGTTGATATCGAAATTTTCCGCGTTATCCGGCGACAGATAATTGGTGTGCGGGTCGTAGGACATCGCGAAGGTGTTGATGTAAGCCTGGAAGATATCTTCGGCACGGGTCTGGTCCAGACGTGCCAGCTGATTCTTGTAGCGCTTGGTCAGCAGCTCCTGAATGGCCTTGGGTTCTTTGCCAGCGATCTTCAGGCGCAGCACTTCGTCCTTGACGCGTTTGCGCCACAGGTCGTCCAGAGCAGCGGTGCTGGTCAGCCAAGGGGCGTCCTTGCGGTCCACCAGAAGAGTTTCCTTCTGGGTGAAGTCGAGCTTGTCGACGCCCTTGTTCAGCTCACCGAGGGCGAAGTCCAGACGCGCTTTGACGCGGTCCAGGTAGCGCTTGTAGATGGTGAAGCCGGGCTGCAGGTCGCCGCTCTTGAGGAAGTCGTCGAACTGCGTCTTCCACTTGTCGAACTCAGCGATATCGCTGGCCAGGAAATAGCTGCGCGACGGATCCAGCAGCTTGAGGTAGCTGTCGTAGATGATCACCGAGCGCGCGTCGTCCAGCGGCGGCTTGCTGTAGTGATGACGCTTGAGCAACTCGACGACGTTAAGGCTGGCAATCACCTCATCGCGATCAGGCTGAAGGTTGTCCCAGCTGTTGGCTGCGAACGTATTGGTCGACATCGACGCGAGGCCGAGACCAATGAAAAGAGCGAGGGCGGTGCTGGGGAACAGATGCTTCATGCTGATTCGACGCGGGGGCAATTGATAACGCATATTAGGCCGTCTTTGAGGGAGCCGGTTCCATATGGTCCGGTCGCATAATGCAAAAAGCCCGGCGCTACTGCTACGGGCTCAGTCCGGACTCACTATGGAGGCACTGTGAGAGCATTGCAAGGCGTTGACGGTGATGTGGGGGCTTGGAACAACCCGGTCCTACACCCTGTGTAGGCCAGATCCAATGGCGCCCGACCCGATCCCGGATTGAAATGCTGGGAGTGTGGGAGGGGGCTTGCTCCCGATGGCGGTGGGTCAGATGAAAGAAACTTCACTGATACACCGCCATCGGGAGCAAGGCCCCTCCCACATTTGCTTAATGTCAGACCCAGTGATGGATCGGCCAGCCGGCCTGTTCGGCGTGGGCACGCAATACCGGATCAGGGTTCACCACCTGTGGATGATCGACCTTCAGCAGCAGCGGCAGGTCATTGCGCGAGTCCGAATAGAAGTGCGCACCTTCCAGCGTTTCACCTGTCTGTTCGAGCCATTGCATCAATCGTGTGATCTTGCCTTCGCGATAGGTCAGCACCCCCAGGGTCTGGCCGCTGTACACGCCATGGCTCACGTCCAGCTCGATCCCCAGCACTTCATCAATGCCGATACGCGCCGCAATCGGCGTAACCAAATGCGTGCCCGACGCGGATATCACCAGAATCCGGTCGCCGTTCGCACGGTGGCGGGCGATGGTTTTGGTCGCGTCGCTGTAGATCAGCGGCTCGATCACGTCCTCGACCCAGGGTTCGACCAGGTGTTCGATTTCAGCCGAAGTGCGCCCGATCATCGGCTCCAGGCTGAAGTCCATGAAGTCTTCCATGCGCAACTCGCCACGGCTGTAGGCGTCCATCAGCTCGGTGTTCCGACGCATGAATGACTCGGGGTCGACCCAGCCCAGGCGGCCCATCTGCTCGCTCCACAGGGTGGCGCAGTCGCCGTGGATCAGGGTGTCATCCAGATCAAAAATTACCAATGCCATCCGTAATGCTCTCTCTTTCGTCAGTCAGTGCCGGTCAGGCTACTTCACACAGCGCGGCGGGGTCGATGGAAAGTGCCAGGCGCTGACCGTCCGGGTACAGGTCGTGGGCCGAGCGGTTGAGCACGTCCACCACCAGCTCCACGCCGCGTGCTTCGATGCGGTAACGGATGACGTTGCCCAGCAGGCTGTGGCTGCGCACCAGTGCGTCGAGTTCGCCGCTGCGGCTCAGTTCGATGGCCTCGGGGCGGATCGCGATGCGCCCGTGGATCGGCCGCTGCAACAGCTGGCTGGCTTTGCCTGCGTCGAGCAGGTTGTAGTTGCCGATGAAGCCGGCGGCAAAGGCATCGACCGGCGCGGTGTAGAGGGTCTCGGCGTCGCCGCTCTGCACAATCCTGCCCTGGTTCATCAGGAAGATGCGGTCGGACATGGTCAGCGCTTCCTCTTGGTCGTGGGTCACGAAAATTGTGGTCAGCCCCAGTTCGCGCTGGATCTGGCGGATCTGTTCGCGCAGGTGCTTGCGAATCCGCGCATCCAGTGCCGACAGCGGCTCGTCCAGCAGCAACAGGCGCGGACGGGTGACCAGGGAGCGGGCCAGAGCAACGCGCTGGCACTGGCCGCCGGACAACTGATGCGGGTAGCGCCCGGCAAAATCGCGCAGCTCCACCAGTTGCAGCACGTCCTGCACGCGCCGGTGGCTGTCGTCGGCGTTGACCTTCTGCATGCGCAGGCCGAACGCGACGTTCTGTTCCACGGTCATGTTGGGGAACAGCGCGTAGCTCTGGAACACCATGCCGATGTGACGTTTCTGCGGGCTCAGCGGGACGATGTCCTGGCCATCCAGCAGGATTTTCCCACTGTCCACCGAGGTCAGGCCGGCGATGCAGCGCAGCAGGGTGGATTTGCCGCAGCCGGAAGGACCCAGCAGGGTGACGAATTCACCCTTGGCGATGTCGCAGCTGATGTCGCTGAACACCGGCGTACCGGAATAGCCTTTTTGCAGATGTTGGACGCTGACGAAGCTCATTGGCTTTTGTCCTTGTTCAAGATATTGGCGGCCCAGGTGAGCACCAGCACAAAGAAAAAGTAGGAAATGACGATGGCGCTGGTGAAGTGGCCGCTGCTGTTGCGCATGTTGTTCAGGTACACCTGCAGGGTTTCGTATTGAGTGCCGACGAGGATATTGGCGAACACGAACTCGCCAAACAGGAACGAGAACGACAGCAGCAACGCCACCATCAGGCCCTTGCGCAGGTTGGGCAGCACCACCAGGATCGCCGCCTGCCAGGTGCTGGCGCCGAGCAGTTGCGAGGCGTCCATCAGGTCGCGCAGGTTGATGGCCTGCAGGTTGTTGGTGATCGCGCGGTACATGAACGGCAGCGCCACGGTGAAGTAGCAGCCGATCAGGATCCACGGCGTGCCCACCATCGCCAGCGGCCCGGAGCCGTAGAGTTGCAACAGCCCCACCGACGACACCACCGGCGGCACCGCGAAGGGCAGCAGGATCAGAATGTTCATCAGCGCATCGAGCCGTGGGAAGTGGTAGTGCACCACAAACAGCAGCGGCAGAATCAGCACCACCGACAGCACCAGCGCGCCCACGCACACCAGCAGCGACTGCCCGAAGGCCATCAGAAAGCGCGGGTCACTCCACAGTTGCACGTACCATTTCAGGGTAAAGCCGGCGGGCAGGATGGTTGCCGACCAACTGCTGGCAATGGAATAGACAAAGGTGCCGAGCAGCGGCAGCACCAGGATCGCAAACAGCAGATACACCACTGCGCGGTGGTAGAGGGAGGCCGGGCCGGCTTCAGCGCGAGACATGGTAGCTCCTCTTGAGCAGCAGTTGATGGACCGCCGTGACCACGGTCATCAGTGCCACCAGCACCACGGCCAGGGCACTGGCCATGTTCGGGTCGAGTGAAACATCACCGGACACCAGGCCTGCAATGCGGATGGGCAGCACGTTGAAGTTGCCAGTGGTCAGCGCGTAGACCGTGGCGTATGCACCGAGGGCGTTGGCCAGCAGGATCACGAAGGTGCCGAGCAGCGCGGGCGTGAGCACCGGCAGGCCGATATGCCGCCAGAACTGCCAGCCATTGGCCCCCAGCAGCGCCGCCGATTCACGCCAGTCTTCGCGCAATGCATCGAAGGCCGGGTACAGCAGCAGCACGCCCAGAGGAATCTGGAAGTAGGTATAGAGGATGATCAGGCCGGTCTTGGAGTAGAGGTTGAAATCCTGAATGATCCCGGCCTGCTTGAGCATGATGGTGATGCTGCCGTTGAAACCGAGCAGGATGATGAACGCGAAGGCCAGGGGCACGCCGGCGAAGTTGCTGGTCATATTGGTGAAGGCGGTGACGAAGTTGCGCAGCGGCGAGTCCACCCGGCGCAACGAGTAGCTGCCCAGGGTGGCGATGAGGATGCCGAACACGCTGGAGTAGAAGCTGATTTCCAGGCTGAGCTGGATCGCTTGCAAGTAAAACTTCGAGCTGAAGATCCGTGTGAAATTTTCCAGGCTCCAGCCGGCGTCTTCGGTTTGCACGCTGTTGATCAGCACCCACACCAGTGGGGCGATCTCAAACACCATGAAGAACAACGCGAAGGGCACCAGGCAGAGCAGGGCCAGCCATTTGCCGCGGGTCATTGAGTTCACGTGAGCAACTCCCGGCACACCGGTTTGTCGTGGGGCACGCCGAGCAGTTCGCAGACCGTGCCGCACAGTTCGGTCTGCTTTGGCGCAGCGTCAGGGTTGAGGCTGAAGGCATTGCCGAGGACAAACAGCGGCACTTCGCGCTCTTCCGGCAGCAGGCCGTTGTGGGAACGGTCATTGTTCATGCCGTGATCGGCGGTGACCAGCACCTGGTAGCCCGCGTCGAGCCAGCCTTGCAGATAATCGGCCAGGATGATGTCGGCCGAGCGCGCGCTGTTGCGGTATTGCGCGGTGTCGAGGCCGTGCTTGTGGCCGGCGTCGTCGATGTTCATCGGGTGTATCAGCAGAAAGTCCGGTGTGTGCTTGAGCCGCAGGCTCTCTGCGTCGGCGAACAGGTGGGAATCGGGGTAGTGGTCATTCCAGTAGAAATGCCCGTGCTGGATCGCCAGCGTCTCGTCATCGGTGTGGCGGTCGCGGGCGGCGAGGAAGGGCGTGCGGTTATACAGTTCGCTGATCCAGTGATAAGCCGCCGCAGCCGTGGTCAGGCCGGCGTCGGTGGCATAGTGGAAAATGCTGCGCTGGTTGGACAGGCGCGCGACCTGGTTGTGCACGATGCCGCTCTGGATCGGCGGCACACCGGTGAGGATGCATTCATACAGCGGGCGGGACAGGGCGGGCAGTTCACATTCCACTGTGTAGAGGGCTGCGCGTCCTGCGCCGACATAGGCCTGCAAGTGTCCCATGGCGTGTCTCGCAACCTCGAAGTTCAGGCCGTCGAGCACGACAAGGATGACAGTGTGCTTCATGGGGGCTGGCGCTCCGCAACAGAGGGGTTGACTCGATACTGAATTGAAACTGGATCAACTGTGGGAGCAGGCAAGCCAGCTCCCACACTGGCTGTATTTCTGGCAGAAACTGCGATTACTTCATCTCTACGATGACCTGCTCGTTCCACAGTTGCGGCAGCTTCTTGGAGGTTGCTTCCCAGGCATCCGCGTCCTTGATCGGCTGCGGGTTGGCCTTGGTGTACTGCTCGGCAGGGACCAGGTTCTTGGCGATGTCGGCCGGCAGTTTCAGGTCGGTTTCGGCACGGATCGGACGCGCATTACCCTTGGCCAGGGCCAGTTGGCCGGCATCGCTGAACACGTATTCGCGGGTCAGCTTGGCGGCGTTGGGGTGCTTGGCGTATTTGTTGATGATGGTGGTGTAGCCGGACTTCACCGAGCCGTCCGACGGGATCAGCACCACGTAGTCATCCGGGTTGGCCATCTTGGCTTTGTAGCTCAGACCGTTGAAGTCCCAGACGATGCCCACTTCGACTTCGCCCTTTTCCATGGTGGCGATGGTCGGGTTGGACAGTGACAGGCGACCTTGCTGGGCAATCTTGGTGAAGAACTGCAGACCGGGTGCGATGTTCTTTTCATCGCCCTTGTTGGCGATGGCAGCGGCCAGTACGGCGTTGGAGGCCTGGGCCGCCGTGCTCACGTCACCCACCGACACCTTGTACTTGCCGGTTTGCAGGTCTGACCAACGGGTCGGCACTTCGGAGCCGTGCAGCAGTTTTTTGTTGACGACAAACGCGATGGTGCCGGTGTAGGCCAAAGCCCAGTGACCGTCCTTGTCCTTCGCCCAATCCGGTATCGAAGCCCAGTTGGACGGCTTGTACGGCTGCGTCACGCCCTGCTTGACCGCGAGCGGGCCGAAGGCTGCGCCCACGTCGCCTATATCCCCGCTGGCGTTGTCTTTTTCGGCTTTGAACTTGGCAATTTCCTGGGCCGAGCTCATGTCGGTGTCGATGTGCTTGAGGCCGTAGAGCCGGGTCATGTCCGCCCAGATGCCTCCCCAGTTGGCCCAATCGTCGGGCATGCCGAGGCTGTTGACGGCGCCTTCACTCCTGGCGGCCGCTTCAAGGGTTTTCAAATCGGTATCAGCGGCCATGGCGGTAGTGCACAGGGCAATGGTCGAGCCTAACAGTGATGCCAGGAAAAGCTGTTTCATCCGAAGCTCCTTTGGGCGTTTTCAACGCGGCGTTTTAGCGGGCTGTGTTGTTGGTCTAGGTCAGAGCAATACCTGAGCCAATCTAGACGCGGTGGATGACAGTTTCGTGTCGATGTCGTTTTTGAAACGCCAATGTCGTCTGGCGCTGACTTAGCGTAGACCATGCTCAAGTGCCCGCAGGCCAGGGACTTGGCCGATGTATTGCAAGGTTTTCGCGTGAGTCGGGCAGCGGCTGTCATCTGTCGGTCATCTGTACTGCCTAGGCTGACACGGCAAGAAACAGGAGCGGTTATGCAGGGTTTTGTGCCCTCCAATGGTGCTGGTCTAGTCCAGATAGGTAACGTTGATGCGGGATGAGGCAATCAAGGCGGTAACCTCCATTGGCTTGGCGCTGCAGGAGCAGATCAACCACGGGCTGCTGGCGCCGGCGAGCAAACTGCCGGCCGAGCGCAAGCTCAGCGAGCTGTTCGGCACCACGCGCATCACGGTGCGCGAAGCCTTGTTGCAACTGGAGGCGCAAGGGCAGATTTACCGCGAGGAGCGCCGTGGCTGGTTTGTCTCGCCGCCACGATTGGCCTACAACCTCATACAGCGCAGCCACTTTCACGCGATGGTGGCCGAGCAGGGGCGGGTAGCCTCCACCGAAGTGATTTGCGCACGGCTGCAACCGGCATCGGCGGCGGTGTGCGCGTGGTTGCAATTGCCGGCGTTGTCCAGCGTGATCCAGATTTGCCGCAGCCGGCGGATCGATGGCCGGCTGGTGCTGTACGTGGAGCACTACCTGAACCCGCAGTACTTTCCGGGGATTCTTGAGTGCGACCTGAATCAATCGATGACCGAGTTGTATGCGCGCATTTACGACCTGCATTACGGTCGCGTGCGCTTCGAGATTGTGCCGACCTCACTGCCGGTCGAGGCCGCCGCTGCATTGCGCGTGTCGGCGGGCAGCCCGGGCTTGCGGATTGCCCGGGTCAATTATGACCAGCACCAGCGGTTGATCGACTGCGACCTGGAGTTCTGGCGACATGATGCGATTCATGTCGGGGTTGATGTGGTGTGAGAAACAACGTGTGGGAGGGGGGATGCTCCCACAGGCTGAGTGTCAGTCAGTGGCGAGGGCCTTGATCACCTGATCCACGTTGGTTTCCAGCTCTGCCACCGGGTCGGCACCGTCGACGTTAAGCACCAGCAGCTTCGCGCCGGCTTCGGTGATGGCTGCCTTGACCGCCTCACTCGGCTGGCGATGATGCAGCACCACCGCCACATCGTTTTCCTTCAGCTCAGCACTGAGCTTTTGCAAATCCTCGGGCGTCCACTGGGCGTCAGGGCGGGCGTCTGTGCGCAATGCTTCCAGGTTCAGGCTGCTGACCAGATAAGCGAAGTGATCGCTCAGGCTCACCACGCTCAGGTTGTCCGCCTTGGCCAGCCGTGCCTCGCTGTCGGCGCTGAGGTTGAGCAGGCGGTGTTTGAGTGCGGCCAGATTGGCGTCGATCTTCACCTTGGCGCCGGGCGCCAGGCGACTGAGGTCGGCGGCCATCACATCGGCCATGCGTCCCATGTTGTTGCTGGACTGCCACGGCTGGCTGTTCAGCCCATCGGCGGCGCCTGGCTGCAGGGCGATGCCCGGCAAGCCTCCATCCACCGGGCGCGCTGCATCGACCTCAACGATGCGGATGTTGCTGCGGCGCGCCACTGGATAAAGCGGGTCGTCCGGCCACAGTGAGCGCAGCCCGATGGCCGCGTCGGCGTCCTGGGCCAGGGTACCCAGCGCCTGGGCGCCGCGCCCGGTGAAGTAGGACACCTGCCGCGAGCCGGGCAGGTTGGCCGGCGCGGCGCGTTCCAATAGCACATCGGTGCCGTTGAGCAGCACCTCGGCCAGGCCGTAGGTGATGGGCAGCGAAGCCAGCACCTTGATCGGCTTGACGGATTTGGCCTTGATCAGCGCGGCATGGCCGAGCCCGTGATTGGCGACGAAATCCTTTGTGTGGAAACCATCCACCACGGCCAGCGCCGGTGTACTGAGCAAGCAAGCGATGGTCAGAGCCAATGGGCGACATACAGGGCGCATTATCCAAGATTCCCTTTGAGGCTGGGCACGGTGCCGCGCGCGATGGCGGCCACGGCGAAAGCGATGCCGGCTACCAGTATGATCGCGGCGCCGGACGGAACAGGCAGGTCGAAGATGATTGGCAGCAGAATCCCGCACAGGGTACTGACGGTGGCGATCAGCACCGAGATCCAAAAAAAGCCCTTGAGCGACTGGCTCAACAGGCGCGCCGCCGCCGCCGGAATCACCAGCAGAGCACCCACCAGAATGGCACCGATCACCTTGACCGCCGCCACGGTGATCAGCGTCACCAGAATCACGAACAGGTAATCCAGGCTCTTCACCGCCACCCCGCGCACCACCGCCAGCTGCGGGTTGAAGCTGGCCAGCATGATGCGGTTGTACAGCGGCAACGCGAGGGCCATCACCAGCGCACCGACAATCGCCAGCACCAGCAGATCATTGCCGTTGACGGTCAGCACCGAGCCGAACAGCACGTTCTCGAGGATGTGCACGTTGATTTTGCCGGCCAGGATCAGCAGCAGGCTCGCCCCCAGCGCCAGTGACACCGACAGGAACACGCCGATCAAGGTGTCCGGCGCCAGACCGGTGCGGTTGCGCAGGTAGTTGAGCAGGATGCCGAACAACAGGCAGTAGCCGAACAGGCTGCCATAGGGGCCGGTGTAGGGCTCGCCGAGCAGGATGCCCATGGCCACGCCGGTCAGCGCGGCGTGACCGACCGCCTCGGAGAAAAACGCAAAGCGCTTGACCACCACCAGCGTGCCCAGGCCGCCCAGCACCGGACCGATCAGCAGGCCGGCGAGCAGGGCGTTGACCACAAAACCGTAGGCCAGTGCTTCTGGCAAATAACCAGACGAGGCCCAGCCCTGGACCATCAGGCGAAACGCTTCATAACTCATTGCGCCGGGCTCCGAGGGTGGGTGGAGAACAGGGTCAGCAGGCGATCCGGGGTGAGCGCTTCTTTCGGGGTGGCGTCGAACAGCACGCGGCGGTTCAGGCCGGTGACGCGGTCTGCCAGGCGGCCGACGGCTTCCAGGTCGTGCTCGATCCACAGCACGGTGATGCCGGACGCGCGCCAGTCGTGCAGCAATCGCTCGAACACCTGGATACCCGCCTCATCGAGGGCCGACAT
This sequence comes from Pseudomonas poae RE*1-1-14, assembly GCF_000336465.1. Classification (NCBI taxonomy): domain Bacteria; kingdom Pseudomonadati; phylum Pseudomonadota; class Gammaproteobacteria; order Pseudomonadales; family Pseudomonadaceae; genus Pseudomonas; species Pseudomonas poae. The sequence goes on from NC_020209.1 coordinate 1,267,091, forward strand.
CGGTTCGTCCAGCACCAGCAAATGCGGGGCCGGGATCAGGCCCTGGGCCAGCAGCACGCGTTGGCGTTCACCACCGGACAGCGCGCCCATGCGGCGCTTGCGTTTGTCCTGCATGCCGACACGTGCCAGCGCCTCGCCAATCGCTGCCGCGTAATGCCGCGACAGGCCGAGAAATGCCGGACGGCGCTGGCACATGGCGGCCATGAAATCGTCCACCGTCATCGGCAGGCCACGGTCGAATTCCAGCGCCTGGGGCACATAGCCGATGGTGCCGGGGCTGTGCGGCCATGTCAGGCTCAAGCGGCCCTGGTGTGGCGTCTGCCCCAGCAGGGTCTTGATCAACGAACTTTTGCCGCCGCCGTTGGGACCCACCAGGGCATGGATGCTGCCTGGCTGTACCTGGAAACCCACGCTGTCCAGAATCAGCGTGCGGCCCAGGGTGAGAGACACCTTGTCGAAGTCGATGGTCGGGCCGACGCTGGCGAGGTTGAGGTGTTGAGCCGCCGTCATGCCCCCGACTCCTGAATTGCGCGCACGACCGTGTTGAGGTTGCCGGTCATTTCCACTTCATACTTTTCAGCGCTGTAGTCACCGTAGGAAATGTGCGACAGCGGGTACAGCTTGACGCCTGACTCACGCTGGATGGTGTCGACATAGGTGGACGGGAAATCCATCTCCGAGAAGATCACCTTCACGTCCAGTGCACGCAGCTCATCGATGGTCTTCTTCAACTGGCTGGGGCTCGGTTCGATCCCATGGGCCGGTTCGACCACGGCGGTGACTTCCAGGCCGAACTCGCGCAGCAGGTAGTCGTAGGCTGCGTGCACAGTGGCCACGCGCAAGTCCGGGTTGGGCGCGCGGGTGAGCTTGGCCAGAGCGTCGGCGCGCATCTGGCGCAGGCGCTTGCCGTAGGCGCGGGCGTTGCGGGTGTAGGCACTGGCGTTGTCCGGGTCGAGCTTGCCCAGTTCGCGGGCAATGTTGTTGACCTGGGCTATCGACGCGCTGATCGACAGGAACGTGTGCGGGTTGACCACTTTGCCCGCACCGCGCGCGGCATTGCCGGTGGCGGCCAGCAGTGGCACGTTGGCGTTGGCTTCGATCACAGGTATGTCCGGGCGCTCGCTGGTGGCGATCATGCGGTCGGCGAAGTCGTCATGGCCGACGCCGTTGAGCACGATCACGTCGAGGGTGCCGATGCGTTTGATGTCTTCGGCGCGCGGTTCGTAGGCGTGGGGGTTGAAGCCGGCCGGGATCAACGGCACCACGTCGGCCTTGTCGCCGACAATGTTGGCCACGTAGCTGTAATAAGGGTGCAGGGTGATACCGATGCGCAGGCGTTTGGCCGCCTCGGCGTTGGCGAGGGGAGCCAGTAGCAGGCTGAGCAGGCCAACCAGTAACAGGCGCAACAGGGGAGATGAAATGGGCATAAGCAATCGGTCTTCTCGTTCAGTGACGGTGCTGGCGGGTGACGCCGGCATCGAATTGCGCGACTACCTGCCGCCAGCCGGCGGCCATCAGTGCCTGGTCAGTAAGGTCGGAGGGGGCGGCGACATGGGCGCTGCGGTTGAGCCAGATATCCGGCTCGCTGCCCTGCACGCGCATCAGTAGTGAACCGCTGGTGGCCGGTGCCTGGCTCAGGCCCAGGTAGGTCGCCGGCGCCAGCAATTGCCAACGATGGTCGCCACGGCTGACCGAGCTGGCGTCCTGGGCAAATGGCGCGAACCCTTCTGCGGCCAGTTGCTCAGGCGTTGGCAACGCGTTTTGTTCCTGCTGCAGCAGATGGATTTCATCCAGCGTCACCCGCAGGTCGGCGTAGATGCCTTGCTCGGCGGCGCTCAGATCGCGGCGGGCGTCCAACTGATGGCTGGGCACGGCGGCCACTTCCCGGGATTCACCGTGCAACGCCACCACGCTGCCCGCTACCGCGAGGATGATCAGGCACAGCAGCAACACGTAGAGGGTTTCGTGGCCGGCCCCGGCAGGGCGTACAACCTGTGGGGTACTCATTGCGGCTGGATATCCGCTTGGTCGATTTCCACCACATGGCCAGGGCCCGCATCGAACAGCACGTAGAACTCGGCCGAAGGCTTCTTGAAGGTCAGGGTCGAATCCTCGCCAAGCTTGCCTGGCACCAGGATGGTCTCGTCGTAGCCGATCACGTCGAGGGTCACGCCGGGTGCGCCGCTGCCGTCGGAAAAGCCGCCCTTGCACTGGATCTGCTCGCCGGGGATTTCCTTGCATTCGCACATCGGGTTGTGGGCCAGCGCTGGGGTACTGAGGCCGGCGCACAGCAGCAGGGCTGCGGCGACTCGGGTCAGGCGCATCATGTTCATGGTTTGACTCCTTGCTTGTTCAGCCAGGCAATGGTGGCAGGCGAGGCCTGGCTCAGCGGGATGGAACCCTGGTGCATCGTGCCGTCCCAGCCTTCCATGGTGACCCACAGTTCGGCGTCGGCCGGCGTGCGTTCCGGCACGGGCAGGGCGGCGCCCATGCGATACGGTGTACCGAAGAAGATCACCCCGGCGGCGCGCAGGCTGCGGGGTTTGCCGATACGCAGGTAGGTGGCCTTGACCTGTTCGGTGCAGCTGTCGCACAGGGCGGCGTTGAAAAACTTCATCGGGCCCGCCGGGTCGGGGCTTGGACCTTCGTTGCGAAATTCAGCGAGGGTCAGGCTCCAGGGCCCGACCTGCACCTGGCCGGCCACCCGCTCGCCCAGGCCGGTGTCACCGCGAAACAGCGCGGCGTCGGCAAAGTATTTGGGCATGAAACCCAGGGGGATCAACAGCAGCAGGACATTGATATGAAAGCGCCATTTGCGCCAGAAGGCGCGCAGTGGCGACGCCGGTACAGCGGCAACCTTGCTCATGAGTGGGCCTCCGAGGTCTCGGCCAGTTTCGCAATCGGCGCCCGCTGAACTTTGGCTTCGCGCTTGAGGGCATTGAGCGTGGCCAGCGCCGTGCGCTTGGTCCAGATCAACAGGCCGCTCAACACCATCATGCTCAGCACCAGGCCGAAGAAGGCCCAGATCAGCTTGATCCACAGCCCGCCAAAATCACCGGTGTGCAGTGGACGCATGGATTCGGTGACGAACTCCAGCGTGCTGCGGTCGGACAACAGGTGCGACACGGCGATTTCACCGTTATAGGGGTTCAGTTGCGCGGTCTGGAACATCAACGGGTACCAGCCCCGGCCGCCGATCTGCAGATGGCTGTAGGCATTGAGCGGCAGGAAGGCGAAGGTGGCGTCCAGCCCGGGAATGCGCTGGGTGGCGATTTCGATCGCCTCGTCCAGCGCAATCATGGGCGCCGGCACGCCAGGGGCCGACAACGGCACCTTGTCGCGGGCTATCACCGGCACGATGGGCTCGCTGGAGATGGAGATCTGGTTGTCGCCCAGAATCGCCTGGATCAGGAACCAGGTGCCGGTGATGGAAATCACGGCGATGAACCAGATCGACCAGATCCCGCTCAGGCGGTGAAAGTCGCCCCAGAAAATGCGCGCGCCGTGGCGGATGCGCAGGGTCGGACGCAGGAAGCCTTTCCAGAAGCGTTTGTACACAACCAACCCGGTGACCAACGATGCCAGCAGCGGCAGACCTAGCAGCGACACCAGGTACCAGCCCCAACTGTAGCCATTGGTGAACGGCACCAGCCACCAGCCGTGAAGGGCGCGGGTGAATTGCTGGAAGTTGAACGACGGACTGATGCCCTGGATGGCGCCGGTATAAGGGTTGGCGTAGGCCTCAACCGTGCGGCCATCGGGGTAGCTGAGGCCGACGGTCAGGGCAAAGTGTGATTCATCGGGACGGATGATCGATCGCACGATTGCCTTGGGCTCGTCGCGCCTGATGGCGGCGATCACCTGGTCGAAGCTCAGCGGTTCGGCATCATCCGACGGTTTGCTCGCGCGGATATCCGGGTTGGCCAGCCACACGATTTCCTGGCTGACCACTGCCAGGGTGCCGGTGACGCAGACGATCAGCACGAAGAACCAGATGGGCAACGCCAGCCAGCTGTGTACGAGAAACCAGAGTTTTGAGCGTGACTTCTTCGACATGTCAATGCGGGTCTTGATGGGAGAGGGCGCTGCAGGCCCGGGAAAGGCCGGTCGTAGCTTTTGCTGACGCGACAGGCTGTATCTAAGTTAAGACGGATGAGGATGAGAAATCCCCAAGGCGCAAATGAAAGAAAATGTTTCAGGTGGTCGTATCGTGCTCTTGTGGGAGCGGCAAGCCTGCTCCCAAATGAGTTCTCGTAGATCGAACGAGCGCCGTATCAGGGGGGTGGGGTGGGTTCCAGCAACTGCGCCCCCGGCCCGCGCTCACCGAGTTCATCGTTCTGGTTGCGCAGCGGACACGCCTCCAGCGACAGGCATCCGCAGCCGATGCAGCCGTTGAGCTTGTCGCGCAGCAGCGTCAGCTTATTGATGCGTTCATCCAGGTCTTCCCGCCATTGCGCCGACAGGCGCTCCCAATCCCGGGCATCCGGCGTGCGGCCGTCCGGCAGCGCCTGCAATGCCTCGCCGATGGCCGCCAGTGGAATGCCCAGGCGCTGGGCAATCTTGATCACCACCACGCGCCGCAGCACATCCCGCGGGTAACGCCGCTGGTTGCCAGCATTGCGATTGCTCTGGATCAGCCCCTTGGTCTCGTAGAAATGCAGAGCCGTGACCGCTACGCCGCTGCGGGCGGCAAGTTGGCCGACGGTGAGTGCCTTGTTGAGCATGAAAAAACTCCCTGGATGAGGCTTGACCTTGACTTAACTCGAGGTTTTAACCTGCATGGCATTGAATCGCAAGATTCTGCCTACAGAGAGAGGGGAGTGTTCATGCAGGTATTAGAGAAAAATCGCAGCTTCACTCAACTGATCGAGTTTCAGATCGAGCCCCGGCAGCAGGGGCCGCTGGTGGCCGCTCTGTGTACTCAAAGCGAGCGCCTGGCCGAGGCCCATGGTGGTTTTTTGAGTGCCAGCGTGCAGGTAAGTGACGATGGTCGGCGCGTGCTCAACTGCCTGCAATGGCGGACCCGCGAGGAGGGAGAAGCGGCGTTCCAGCGTTTTGAGCAGGGCGAAGAGAGCTTCTGGGCGCTGATCCGTGCGCACCAGGCTCGGGCTGTGACCTTTGGTTCATTCCAGGTGCTGCGCAGTTTTGAGCGTAGCCATGACGATGCCTTGCACTGCCGCCTAAACGGATAGGTGCAGTACACGCTCGCCTTGCATGTTTGCGCCGGGCCGCCGTTTGTTTACCGCCAGCTCGCCGATCTTGATCAGGCGTGTGCGCGTTACATTACGGCTCAGGCCCAGCAGATTGGCCGTATGCACCTGGTTGTAATGGCTGAAGCGGTAGGCGGCGCGCAGCAGCGCGTCTTCGACTTTTTCATGCAGGGCGCCGGCCTGTTCTTCGAACAGTTTTTGAAACGCACGGGCGAGCAGGGCTTCGGCACTGTTGTCGATGTGCGGGCTGTCGTCCTGGCGTTCGATGCGCAGGTTTGACAGACGCAGGTCGTCGCGTTCAATCACGCGGTTACGGCAGATCAGCAGGGTGTGGTGGATGACGTTTTCCAGCTCGCGGATATTGCCCGGCCAGCTATAGCCTTGAAGTTTCTGTTCGGCCTCGCGGCTGATGCTGATCGAGCCGTAGCCCAGGCGCCGGCTGTAGGCTTCGATAAAGTGTCGCACCAGCGGCATGATGTCGCCGGGGCGCTCGCGCAACGGGCTGAGTTCCAGGCTGACCACGTCCAGTCGGTAATAAAGATCCTCGCGAAAATGTCCGGCGTTGATGGCTTTTTCCAGTTGTACATTGGTGGCCGCGAGCACGCGCACATCGATAGGGATGCTCTTGCGCGACCCCAGCCGCACCACTTCGCGCTCTTGCAATACGCGTAATAACTTGACCTGGATGGCCATTGGCAAATCGCCGATCTCATCCAGAAACAGCGTGCCGCCATCCGCCTCCTCGAACCAGCCGGCCTTGGCGCCAAGGGCGCCGGTGAACGCGCCTTTTTCCTGGCCGAACAGTTCGGCTTCCACCAGTGATTCTGAAAACGCGCCGCAGTTGACCGCCACAAACGGCCGGTTTCGCCGCGCGCTGAGGTTGTGGATATGACGCGCCACCAGCTCTTTACCGGTGCCGGTCTCGCCGATGATCAGCACGCTGGCTTCGCTGGGCGCCACTTGCTGAATGTGGTCGAGCAGCGCCTGGGATTTGGGGTCTTCAAACACTTGGGCCGTGGCGCGTATCGAGGTGGCCAGGGCGGGTGAGGGCGGTAGGGTCAAAAGCTGCATGGTTTGCTCACTCCTTGTTTGAAGAAGATCTGAGGCGTTGGTGGGCAGGGCATCGTTGCGTCTTCCAGGGGCGGGTTTCCTTACCCTTTATAGGAGGTTAGGTTTATTCCGTAAATGAACGTATTTCTCTATTTATAGATCATAACTGAATATTAAGGTCTTGCTGTCGAGTGGGGTGAAACGGTTGATAGCGACTATCACGGGCGGTGATTTTTCACCTTGCGAGCCCAGGAGTAGCCTGTGTTCATTGACTCGCAACCGACTTCCCAGGGCCATCGCCATGAACCGTTCACTCGCTGTTTTGCTACTGCTCGTTACCTCTGTATTGGCCGGATGTGCGACGCATCCGGCGCCGCAATTGCGTCCGTACACCGCTGAAGAAACCCGCCAATTGGCCTTGGAAGCGCTGAGCCGTCGCGGCTTATCGTTTGATGAATACCAACAGCAGCGCGCCGCATTGACCCGGCAGTCGTCCAAGCCGATTGGTTTTGATCGCCAGGGCGAGATGAATGCAGAGCGCAGCATCAAGTTGCTGGGCCGTCCCAGTTGAGCTTGCAGCAGGCGGCAAAAAGCCCGAGGTTTTCCAGGAGGAACATCGGGCTTTTTGTTTGCCATGGGATCACTTCAGCCTGTTAAGCTGAATTTCAGGAGCGTTCCTACGCACATTTACATACAGTGGCCCTTTTTCAATGGCATTTGATCGGTTAAACCTGACGACTTCTGTTCTGGTCAATGCCCCGGGATGTTGCTCTCGGTAATACGCTCTGCGAGTTTTTAACGTCATGAATAAACGTCCGTTGTATTTCGACTACGCCGCCACCACCCCGGTGGATGCGCGGGTGATCCAGGTAATGGTCGAGTGCCTGGGCTTCAATGCCAATTTCGGTAACCCCGCGTCCAGCTCCCATGCGTTTGGGCAGGCGGCCCGGCACACGGTTGAACAGGCACGTGGGCAGGTAGCCGAGTTGGTGGGGGCCCTGCCTGAGCAGATCGTCTGGACTTCCGGCGCTACCGAGTCCAGCAACCTCGCGATCAAGGGCGTGGCTCAGGCACGCGGTGTGGCGGGTGGGCATGTCATTACCAGCCAGATCGAGCACAAGGCCACGCTGGACACCGCACGGCAGTTGCAGGAAGCCGGTGTGGCGGTGACCTACCTGGTGCCGGACGCCGATGGCCTGATCAGTGCCGATGCGGTCAGCGAAGCATTGCGCGATGACACTTTTCTGGTCTCGCTGATGCTGGTGAACAACGAACTCGGCACCCTCACCGATATCCCGGCCATTGGCGCGCGCGTGCGAGCCCATGGCGCGTTGTTTCATGTGGACGCGGCGCAGGGGGCGGGCAAGGTGGTGATCGACCTGGCGCAATGGCCAGTGGATCTGATGTCGTTTTCCGCTCACAAGCTTTACGGTCCCAAGGGGATTGGTGCGTTGTATGTCGGGCCTCGTGCGCAGCAGAAGGTGCTGGCGCAGATTCACGGCGGTGGTCACGAGGGTGGACTGCGTTCCGGCACCTTGGCCACGCACCAGATTGCCGGCATGGGCACGGCATTCGCCCTGGCGGCGCAGTCCTTTGCCGAGGAGAAGGCGCAGATTGCAGCCTTGCGTCAGCGCTTGCTGGATCAATTGCAGTCGATTGCCGGCATGCGCCTCAACGGCAGCCCCACGCAGCGTGTTCCCCACACGTTGAGCCTCACGTTCAGTGAAGGCGAATTCAATGCCGCCGCACTGAGTGCAGGCATTGCGTTTTCAGCGACGTCGGCGTGCAACTCGGCAAGCAACGCGCCATCGCACGTCCTTTTGGCGCTGGGACATGATGCGCGTGCTGCCGGTCGTACCATTCGCTTGAGCCTCGGTCGGTTTACCACCGAGCAGGATATCGACGAGGCCGTGCAACTGATCAAGGCCGCAGTCGCCAGTGCACCGGCGTTCTGGGCCGTCTGAGTTTTGATTCGCACACATAATAATGATGAGTGATTAGCAGGAGACACAATGAGTACGCAGCCTTTGACCCATGGCACGGTTCCCCGTCGCCTGGCACTCACCCGTGAATTGATGAGCCGCGAGGGCATTCATGCCTTGCTGGTGCCGTCGGCCGACCCGCATTTGTCCGAATACCTGCCGGGTTACTGGCAGGGCCGTCAGTGGTTATCGGGGTTCCATGGCTCGGTTGGGACGTTGGTTGTTACCGCCGATTTTGCCGGTGTGTGGGCAGACAGCCGCTACTGGGAACAAGCGACCAAGGAGCTGAAGGGCAGCGGCATCGAGTTGGTCAAGCTGCAACCGGGTCAACCCGGCCCGCTCGAATGGCTGGCCGAACAGACTCCCGAAGGCGCTGTGGTGGCGGTGGATGGTGCGGTAATGGCCGTGGCCTCGGCGCGAACCCTGGGCGGCAAGCTGGCCGAGCGGGGCGCGCGTTTACGCACCGATATCGATGTGCTCGGTAGTGTCTGGCAGGACCGACCGACGCTGCCGAACCAGCCGATTTATCAGCATTTGCCGCCGCAGGCGACCGTCAGCCGTGGCGAGAAACTCGCGGCCCTGCGCGCCAGCCTGGCAGAAAAGGGAGCCGCCTGGCATTTCATCGCGACCCTGGATGACATTGCCTGGTTGTTCAACCTGCGCGGCGCTGATGTGTCGTTCAACCCGGTGTTTGTGTCCTTTGCCTTGATCAGCCAGCAGCATGCCACCCTGTTTGTGGCTCTGAGCAAAGTCGACGCCGAGCTGCGTGCCGTGCTCGAGCAGGATGGCGTGACCTTGCGCGATTACAGCGAAGTGGCCGATGCGCTGCGTGCGGTGCCGTCGGGCGCCAGCTTGCAGATTGATCCGGCGCGGGTAACGGCGGGTTTGCTGGAAAATCTCGATGCTGGCGTCAAACTGATCGAAGGCCTCAACCCGACCACGCTTGCCAAGTCCCGCAAGAGTCTGGCCGATGCGGAACATATCCGTCAGGCGATGGAGCAGGATGGTGCGGCCTTGTGCGAATTTTTCGCCTGGCTGGACAGCGCTCTTGGGCGCGAGCGTATTACCGAGCTGACGATTGATGAACACCTGACAGCTGCTCGAACACGTCGACCGGGTTATGTGTCGCTGAGTTTCAACACCATTGCTGCGTTCAACGCCAATGGCGCAATGCCGCACTATCACGCGACTGAAGAAGAGCACGCGTTGATCGAGGGTGATGGCCTGCTGCTGATTGACTCAGGTGGCCAATACCTGGGGGGCACCACGGATATCACGCGGATGGTGCCCATCGGTACACCGAGCGAAGAGCAGAAGCGCGACTGCACGCGGGTGCTCAAGGGCGTGATTGCCTTGTCGCAGGCGCATTTCCCCAAGGGCATTCTGTCGCCGTTGCTGGATGCAATAGCACGTGCGCCGATCTGGGCTGAAGGCGTGGATTATGGCCATGGCACCGGTCACGGTGTGGGCTATTTCCTCAATGTGCACGAAGGCCCGCAGGTGATTGCCTATCAGGCGGCTGCCGCGCCACAGACCGCGATGCAGGCGGGGATGATTACGTCGATTGAGCCAGGCACGTATCGTCCGGGTCGTTGGGGGGTGCGTATCGAGAACCTGGTGTTGAACCGCGAGGCGGGTAAAACCGAGTTTGGTGAATTCCTGAGGTTTGAAACCCTGACCCTGTGTCCTATTGATACGCGTTGCCTGGAGCCGTCGTTGCTGACGGTCAATGAGCGAGTGTGGCTCAATGCTTACCATGCCGAGGTGCGTGAACGCTTGAGTCCATTGCTCAATGGCGCCGCGTTGGAGTGGTTACAGGTGCGTACTGTAGCTATCTGATGAGTTGCAGTGGGGGCGTCCGGGGCAGGGCGCTGCTGCTGCGATGGTCGAGCAGGCGGGATATGCAAGAGCAGTCATGGGCGGACTGCTCGGGCAATTACTTGCAGATAACGATCATGCTGCGGCTGGTGTAACCGGCAGGGTTGAGGCCGAACGGATAATCCCCCGGCTCTTCGGAGTTTTCACCGGACTTTGCGATAATCCGATAGCCCTTGGCGCCGCATGCATTGACTGCACTGGTGTAGCACTGGTCCCAGGATGAGGACAGGCCGGAACAGTTGATATGCAGTCCTTTTTTGCCCCGCTTAACTTCTGTCTTGGTGGTCGCAGCACAGCCTGAAACGGCCACGATCATTAACAGTATCAAAATTCGCTTCATTCCTATCCTTAAATAGCCGCCTGGCGAAAATGCTTGAAGCAGGCCGTGTTCGCTCTCGATTGCGTTCGCGCTGTCCTTGTCGAATTCTCCATGAGTGACATCTGTTTACGGCCTAAACATGGCCTAAAAAAGCGGCAAATACCATACCTGGTTTTGAAAGATGATCAGTCTACGGGCACCAGCGGTTTGGATTGGTTGCGCATTGTCAGGGTGGCGCCTACGGAGGCCAGGATGATGCAGGTGATTGCCATCCATTGCGCAAGGGAAAGATGCTCGTGCAGAAAAAACATACCCGAAAGCGCGCCGAATGCAGGTTCGATGCTCATCAGCGTGCCGAATGTGCGGGCAGGAAGCCGGGTGAGCGCGACCATCTCAAGGGTGTAGGGCAGGGCCGTTGAGAGAATAGCGACGCCAATGGCGACCGGGATCAGGGCTGGCGTCAACAATGCGGTGCCGGCGTGCACGATGCCGATCGGCGCTATGAACACCGCGGCTATCATGACGCCCAGGGCGGCGGTCTGTACGCCATTGTCGTTACCAGCCTTTTGCCCGAACAGTATGTAGAGCGCCCAGCACGCGCCTGCGCTCAGCGCGTAGGCAGCACCTGTCAGGTCAATGCCACTGCTGGTTTCGCCGGTCGGTATAAGCAGGAGCAGGCCGATGATCGCCAGTGCGATCCACAGAAAGTCTATTGCCCTGCGCGAGGCGTAGATTGCGACAGCGAGAGGACCGGTGAACTCAAGGGCGACCGCAATACCCAGTGGTACGGTGCGCAGCGACATATAGAAGAGGAAGTTCATGCCGCCCAGTGCTATCCCGTAGATGAACACGGTGCGCAGGGATCTTGCGGTAAACGTGGCGCGCCACGGTCGTAATATAAGCAACATGATGATACTGGCGAAAATCAGGCGCAAAGTGGTGGTGCCTTGTGCGCCAACGATCGGGAACATGCTCTTGGCCAGCGACGCACCGGTTTGGATAGAGGCCATGGCTATTAAAAGCAGGCCTACCGGAAAGAGGGCCGATGCCAGGCTGCGGGGTGGGGTGCTCATTAAGGGTGCTTGTCCGAAGTTATAAAGGCAGAGGCCGCTATGATGCTTAAAGGTGGCGCAATGAGCAATATATTGCTCATTGCTGGAGTCGTAGGGCTGGTCTGCAGAATTTGAGATGAATTGGCAGGGAATACAAAATTAGGGGTTGACGGCAGATTCTGGACGTCTATAATTCGCCCCACTTCCGGCGCAGTCGAAACGGAAAACTCCTTGGTAAACAAGTAGTTAAGCAGAATTCGGCAGCGAGTTGCTTCAGGTCATCGAAGCCCAGAAGGAGTTGATAGTGCAGTGTTGTTTGGCGCTATTAACGTTTCGATCTTCTCGATCGAAAGCGGAGAAAAAGAGGTGTTGACAGCAGCGTGTAACGCTGTAGAATTCGCCTCCCGCTGACGAGAGATCGGAAGCGCAAGTGGTTGAAGTTGTTGAAGAATTCTTCGAAAGCTTCTGAAAATAATCACTTGACAGCAAATGAGGCTGCTGTAGAATGCGCGCCTCGGTTGAGACGAAAGATCTTAACCAACCGCTCTTTAACAACTGAATCAAGCAATTCGTGTGGGTGCTTGTGGAGTCAGACTGATAGTCAACAAGATTATCAGCATCACAAGTTACTCCGCGAGAAATCAAAGAATAACCAACGATTGCTGAGCCAAGTTTAGGGTTTCTTAAAAACCCAAAGATGTTTGAACTGAAGAGTTTGATCATGGCTCAGATTGAACGCTGGCGGCAGGCCTAACACATGCAAGTCGAGCGGTAGAGAGAAGCTTGCTTCTCTTGAGAGCGGCGGACGGGTGAGTAATGCCTAGGAATCTGCCTGGTAGTGGGGGATAACGTTCGGAAACGGACGCTAATACCGCATACGTCCTACGGGAGAAAGCAGGGGACCTTCGGGCCTTGCGCTATCAGATGAGCCTAGGTCGGATTAGCTAGTTGGTGGGGTAATGGCTCACCAAGGCGACGATCCGTAACTGGTCTGAGAGGATGATCAGTCACACTGGAACTGAGACACGGTCCAGACTCCTACGGGAGGCAGCAGTGGGGAATATTGGACAATGGGCGAAAGCCTGATCCAGCCATGCCGCGTGTGTGAAGAAGGTCTTCGGATTGTAAAGCACTTTAAGTTGGGAGGAAGGGCAGTTACCTAATACGTGATTGTTTTGACGTTACCGACAGAATAAGCACCGGCTAACTCTGTGCCAGCAGCCGCGGTAATACAGAGGGTGCAAGCGTTAATCGGAATTACTGGGCGTAAAGCGCGCGTAGGTGGTTTGTTAAGTTGGATGTGAAATCCCCGGGCTCAACCTGGGAACTGCATTCAAAACTGACTGACTAGAGTATGGTAGAGGGTGGTGGAATTTCCTGTGTAGCGGTGAAATGCGTAGATATAGGAAGGAACACCAGTGGCGAAGGCGACCACCTGGACTAATACTGACACTGAGGTGCGAAAGCGTGGGGAGCAAACAGGATTAGATACCCTGGTAGTCCACGCCGTAAACGATGTCAACTAGCCGTTGGAAGCCTTGAGCTTTTAGTGGCGCAGCTAACGCATTAAGTTGACCGCCTGGGGAGTACGGCCGCAAGGTTAAAACTCAAATGAATTGACGGGGGCCCGCACAAGCGGTGGAGCATGTGGTTTAATTCGAAGCAACGCGAAGAACCTTACCAGGCCTTGACATCCAATGAACTTTCTAGAGATAGATTGGTGCCTTCGGGAACATTGAGACAGGTGCTGCATGGCTGTCGTCAGCTCGTGTCGTGAGATGTTGGGTTAAGTCCCGTAACGAGCGCAACCCTTGTCCTTAGTTACCAGCACGTCATGGTGGGCACTCTAAGGAGACTGCCGGTGACAAACCGGAGGAAGGTGGGGATGACGTCAAGTCATCATGGCCCTTACGGCCTGGGCTACACACGTGCTACAATGGTCGGTACAGAGGGTTGCCAAGCCGCGAGGTGGAGCTAATCCCATAAAACCGATCGTAGTCCGGATCGCAGTCTGCAACTCGACTGCGTGAAGTCGGAATCGCTAGTAATCGCGAATCAGAATGTCGCGGTGAATACGTTCCCGGGCCTTGTACACACCGCCCGTCACACCATGGGAGTGGGTTGCACCAGAAGTAGCTAGTCTAACCTTCGGGAGGACGGTTACCACGGTGTGATTCATGACTGGGGTGAAGTCGTAACAAGGTAGCCGTAGGGGAACCTGCGGCTGGATCACCTCCTTAATCGACGACATCAGCTGCTCCATAAGTTCCCACACGAATTGCTTGATTCATTGAAGAAGACGATAAGAAGCAGCCCGAAATTGGGTCTGTAGCTCAGTTGGTTAGAGCGCACCCCTGATAAGGGTGAGGTCGGCAGTTCGAATCTGCCCAGACCCACCAATTTTGTGTGGGAAACGCCTGTAGAAATACGGGGCCATAGCTCAGCTGGGAGAGCGCCTGCCTTGCACGCAGGAGGTCAACGGTTCGATCCCGTTTGGCTCCACCACTACTGCTTCTGTTGTATGAAAGCTTAGAAATGAGCATTCCATTGTGATGATGGTGAATGTTGATTTCTAGTCTTTGATTAGATCGTTCTTTAAAAATTTGGGTATGTGATAGAAAGATAGACTGAACGTTACTTTCACTGGTAACGGATCAGGCTAAGGTAAAATTTGTGAGTTCTCTTAATTGAGAAATTCGAATTTTCGGCGAATGTTGTCTTCACAGTATAACCAGATTGCTTGGGGTTATATGGTCAAGTGAAGAAGCGCATACGGTGGATGCCTTGGCAGTCAGAGGCGATGAAAGACGTGGTAGCCTGCGAAAAGCTTCGGGGAGTCGGCAAACAGACTTTGATCCGGAGATGTCTGAATGGGGGAACCCAGCCATCATAAGATGGTTATCTTACGCTGAATACATAGGCGTAAGAGGCGAACCAGGGGAACTGAAACATCTAAGTACCCTGAGGAAAAGAAATCAACCGAGATTCCCTTAGTAGTGGCGAGCGAACGGGGACTAGCCCTTAAGTGGCTTTGAGATTAGCGGAACGCTCTGGAAAGTGCGGCCATAGTGGGTGATAGCCCTGTACGCGAAAATCTCTTAGTCATGAAATCGAGTAGGACGGAGCACGAGAAACTTTGTCTGAATATGGGGGGACCATCCTCCAAGGCTAAATACTACTGACTGACCGATAGTGAACTAGTACCGTGAGGGAAAGGCGAAAAGAACCCCGGAGAGGGGAGTGAAATAGATCCTGAAACCGTATGCGTACAAGCAGTGGGAGCCTACTTTGTTAGGTGACTGCGTACCTTTTGTATAATGGGTCAGCGACTTATTTTCAGTGGCGAGCTTAACCGAATAGGGGAGGCGTAGCGAAAGCGAGTCTTAATAGGGCGTCTAGTCGCTGGGAATAGACCCGAAACCGGGCGATCTATCCATGGGCAGGTTGAAGGTTGGGTAACACTAACTGGAGGACCGAACCGACTACCGTTGAAAAGTTAGCGGATGACCTGTGGATCGGAGTGAAAGGCTAATCAAGCTCGGAGATAGCTGGTTCTCCTCGAAAGCTATTTAGGTAGCGCCTCATGTATCACTGTAGGGGGTAGAGCACTGTTTCGGCTAGGGGGTCATCCCGACTTACCAAACCGATGCAAACTCCGAATACCTACAAGTGCCGAGCATGGGAGACACACGGCGGGTGCTAACGTCCGTCGTGAAAAGGGAAACAACCCAGACCGTCAGCTAAGGTCCCAAAGTTATGGTTAAGTGGGAAACGATGTGGGAAGGCTTAGACAGCTAGGAGGTTGGCTTAGAAGCAGCCACCCTTTAAAGAAAGCGTAATAGCTCACTAGTCGAGTCGGCCTGCGCGGAAGATGTAACGGGGCTCAAACCATACACCGAAGCTACGGGTATCACGTATGTGATGCGGTAGAGGAGCGTTCTGTAAGCCTGTGAAGGTGAGTTGAGAAGCTTGCTGGAGGTATCAGAAGTGCGAATGCTGACATGAGTAACGACAATGGGTGTGAAAAACACCCACGCCGAAAGACCAAGGTTTCCTGCGCAACGTTAATCGACGCAGGGTTAGTCGGTCCCTAAGGCGAGGCTGAAAAGCGTAGTCGATGGAAAACAGGTTAATATTCCTGTACTTCTGGTTATTGCGATGGAGGGACGGAGAAGGCTAGGCCAGCTTGGCGTTGGTTGTCCAAGTTTAAGGTGGTAGGCTGAGATCTTAGGTAAATCCGGGATCTTAAGGCCGAGAGCTGATGACGAGTGTTCTTTTAGAACACGAAGTGGTTGATGCCATGCTTCCAAGAAAAGCTTCTAAGCTTCAGGTAACCAGGAACCGTACCCCAAACCGACACA
This sequence comes from Pseudomonas poae RE*1-1-14, assembly GCF_000336465.1. Classification (NCBI taxonomy): domain Bacteria; kingdom Pseudomonadati; phylum Pseudomonadota; class Gammaproteobacteria; order Pseudomonadales; family Pseudomonadaceae; genus Pseudomonas; species Pseudomonas poae. The sequence continues at coordinate 1,282,943 of NC_020209.1, forward strand.
GGTGGTTGGGTAGAGAATACCAAGGCGCTTGAGAGAACTCGGGTGAAGGAACTAGGCAAAATGGCACCGTAACTTCGGGAGAAGGTGCGCCGGTGAGGGTGAAGGACTTGCTCCGTAAGCTCATGCCGGTCGAAGATACCAGGCCGCTGCGACTGTTTATTAAAAACACAGCACTCTGCAAACACGAAAGTGGACGTATAGGGTGTGACGCCTGCCCGGTGCCGGAAGGTTAATTGATGGGGTTAGCTAACGCGAAGCTCTTGATCGAAGCCCCGGTAAACGGCGGCCGTAACTATAACGGTCCTAAGGTAGCGAAATTCCTTGTCGGGTAAGTTCCGACCTGCACGAATGGCGTAACGATGGCGGCGCTGTCTCCACCCGAGACTCAGTGAAATTGAAATCGCTGTGAAGATGCAGTGTATCCGCGGCTAGACGGAAAGACCCCGTGAACCTTTACTATAGCTTTGCACTGGACTTTGAATTTGCTTGTGTAGGATAGGTGGGAGGCTTTGAAGCGTGGACGCCAGTCTGCGTGGAGCCAACCTTGAAATACCACCCTGGCAACTTTGAGGTTCTAACTCAGGTCCGTTATCCGGATCGAGGACAGTGTATGGTGGGTAGTTTGACTGGGGCGGTCTCCTCCTAAAGAGTAACGGAGGAGTACGAAGGTGCGCTCAGACCGGTCGGAAATCGGTCGTAGAGTATAAAGGCAAAAGCGCGCTTGACTGCGAGACAGACACGTCGAGCAGGTACGAAAGTAGGTCTTAGTGATCCGGTGGTTCTGTATGGAAGGGCCATCGCTCAACGGATAAAAGGTACTCCGGGGATAACAGGCTGATACCGCCCAAGAGTTCATATCGACGGCGGTGTTTGGCACCTCGATGTCGGCTCATCACATCCTGGGGCTGAAGCCGGTCCCAAGGGTATGGCTGTTCGCCATTTAAAGTGGTACGCGAGCTGGGTTTAGAACGTCGTGAGACAGTTCGGTCCCTATCTGCCGTGGACGTTTGAGATTTGAGAGGGGCTGCTCCTAGTACGAGAGGACCGGAGTGGACGAACCTCTGGTGTTCCGGTTGTCACGCCAGTGGCATTGCCGGGTAGCTATGTTCGGAATAGATAACCGCTGAAAGCATCTAAGCGGGAAACTAGCCTCAAGATGAGATCTCACTGGAACCTTGAGTTCCCTGAAGGGCCGTCGAAGACTACGACGTTGATAGGTTGGGTGTGTAAGCGCTGTGAGGCGTTGAGCTAACCAATACTAATTGCCCGTGAGGCTTGACCATATAACACCCAAGCAATTTGCGTCGAAAGGCCAGATTGCGGTGTGTGAAGACGAGATGAACCGAAAGTTCGACGCTCACAAAGCACCGACAGCTGTCACATACCCAATTTGCTGAAGCGAGGCCATCTGGTCACGACTCAGTACCCGAATTTCTTGACGACCATAGAGCATTGGAACCACCTGATCCCATCCCGAACTCAGCAGTGAAACGATGCATCGCCGATGGTAGTGTGGGGTTTCCCCATGTGAGAGTAGGTCATCGTCAAGATTAAATTCCGAAACCCCATTTGCGAAAGCAGATGGGGTTTTGTTTTGGGCGATCGGAAAGTTTTAAAAATCGCTTACCGTCTCGGTCATCGCCTGATGACCAATGCCAGCCTGCCGTTCGGGAAATCGATGCAAAGTGTTTCCGCATTTTTGGTATGGTGCAGCACCTTTTCCAAAGGATTGATCTCTTACCGCAGGACGCGGCGTCGACCTTCTTCAACGAGATGCTGTAGAAATGCCCGGACCCATACCGATCAAAGATCACGAAAAAGAAAACAGCCTGGTCAACAAGCGCCTGCTGGCCTGCGCCCTGCTGGTGATCGGCATCACCTGTGCACTGGTGGGCCGCTTGTATTTCCTGCAGGTGGTGCAGTTCGATTACCACTCCACGATCTCTGAAAATAACCGTGTCCATGTTCTGCCTATCACCCCAACCCGCGGCCTGATCTATGATCGCAATGGCGTGGTGCTGGCTGACAACCGGCCCAGTTACAACCTCACCATCACCCGTGAACGCGCTACTGACCTCAAGGGTGAACTGGACGCCATCGTCAGCCTGCTTCACTTGCCCGCCGAGGACCGCGCGGTATTCGACAAGGCACTAAAGCAGGCACGCCATCCGTTCGTCCCTGTCACATTGTTTTACGAGCTGACGGAAGAACAGATCGCTCTGTTTGCGGTTAACGAATTCCGTCTGCCCGGGGTCGACGTCGAGCCGCAGTTCGTCCGGCATTACCCGCTCGGAGCGCACTTCGCGCACTCCATCGGCTACGTGGGTCGTATCAACGAGAAAGAATCCAAGGCCCTGGACTCGGTGGAATACCGCGGCACCCAGTCCATCGGTAAAACCGGCATTGAACGCTTCTACGAATCCGAGCTGCATGGTCATGTCGGCTATGAAGAAGTTGAGACCAATGCCCAAGGCCGCGTATTACGAGTGCTCAAGCACACCGATCCGATTCCCGGTAAAAACATTGTCCTGAGCCTCGACGTTCATCTTCAGGAAGCCGCCGAAGAGGCCCTGGGCGACCGTCGTGGTTCGGTGGTCGCTCTCGATCCGCAAACGGGCGAAGTGCTCGCCATGGTCAGCAAACCCAGTTTCGATCCTAACCTGTTCGTCACTGGCATCAGTTTCAAGGAATACGCCGCACTGCACGATTCCATTGACCGACCGCTGTTCAACCGCGTCCTCAGGGGCTTGTACGCCCCGGGTTCAACCATCAAGCCGGAAGTGGCCATCGCCGGCCTCGACAGCGGAGTCGTCACCCCACAAACCCGTGTGTTCGATCCGGGTTACTACCAACTGCCGGATTTCGATCACAAATACCGCAACTGGAACCACAGCGGTGACGGCTGGGTGGACATGGACGCGGCGATCATGCGCTCCAACGATACCTATTTCTACGACCTCGCCCACAAGCTTGGCATCGACCGCCTGCATGACTACCTGGCCGAATTCGGCCTTGGCCAGAAAGTCTCGCTGGACATGTTTGAGGAGTCCGCAGGTCTCATGCCATCCCAGGCCTGGAAGCGCGCTACCAGACGCCAGCCCTGGTTCCCCGGCGAAACCGTGATCCTCGGCATCGGTCAAGGCTATATGCAGGTCACGCCGTTGCAATTGGCGCAGGCCACGGCGTTGATCGCCAACAAAGGTGTGTGGAATCGACCGCATCTGGCCAAGACCATCAATGGTGTGCCGCCGGTGGATGAAAATCCGATGCCCAATGTCGTCCTCAAGGACCCGCGTGACTGGGAGCAAGTCAACCACGGCATGCAACTGGTAATGCACGACCCGCGCGGCATCGCCCGAGCAGCCGCGCAAGGTGCGCAATACCGCATCGCCGGCAAGAGTGGTACGGCGCAGGTGGTAGCGATCAAGCAGGGCGAGCGTTACAACCGCGACAAAACCCTGGAGCGCCATCGCGACAACGCCTTGTTCGTTGGCTTCGCGCCCGCCGAGCATCCGAAAATCGTCATCTCGGTGATGATTGAAAACGGCGAGGCCGGGGGGCGAGTGGCTGGCCCGGTGGTCAGGCAAATAATGGACGCCTGGTTACTCGACCAGGACGGCCATCTGAAGCCGCAGTACGCGACACCGAGCAAAGCGCCAGGCGACCCGCATGTCTAGATCAAGCCGTTAGCGCGCCAATTACAAAAGCAACTTCCCTGCAACGGATCAGTCATAACCATTGGCTTGGTCAAGGACGGGGCATCAGCGCGCGCAACCCAGGTTGCGCATCTGTCGATGTCACCTAAGGTCAATGGAGGAGGTGACTTATGCACGTATTGGATCGCATCGAGCGGAAAATTCTGCTCAACGCTTCACGTAAAAAGGTGTGGGAAGCGCTCACCGACGCCGAGCAGTTTGGCGCCTGGTTTGGCGTTGCTCTCAAAGGCAAGCGCTTTGTCGAGGGGGAAACCGTCGAAGCGCCGATTACTTATCCGGGCTACGAACACGTGGTCTGGAAAGCCAGAATTGAACGCATCCTGCCGCAAACCCTGTTCTCCTTCCATTGGCATCCCTTCGCGGTGCTGGAGGGCGTGGACTACGACAGCGAAACGCCGACGCTTGTGGAATTTACCATTGAGGACCGTGCGCCGGGCATCCTGCTGAGGGTTGTCGAATCCGGTTTCGACAAGGTCCCTGAAGCCCGGCGTCAGAAAGCGTTCAAGATGAACTCCCGTGGCTGGGACGACCAGATGGGCAACATCGAAAGCTACCTCGGCGCCGCTCGCCAGGCGTGACGCAAACGGGCATCGATAACGATGCCCGGTTTCGAAGCGATTAAAAATCAATGGTCGCCGACAACTTGGCAACGCGCGGTTCACCCTGACTCAGGTAGCCCCCCAACGCCGACTCCCAGTATTTTTCATTGGCGACGTTCTCCACATTGGCGCCGAGCGTCACATCGCGTTGATCCACCTTGAAGGTGTAGCGCGCACCCAGGTCGAAGCGATTCCAGGCCGGCAGACTCAGGTTGTTGGCCGCATCGGCGTACTGGCCGCCGGTGCGCAGCATGCGACCGCTGAGGGTCGCGCCCTGCAGCCCCGGCACATCCCAATCCACCCCTGCGTTGAGCTGGAATGAAGGCACACCGATAGGGCGATTGCCGTCGTTGGCGCCATTGAGCGTGTCCTTGAGTTCGGTCTTCATCACCGTTACGCCGCCGAGCAAACGCACACCACTCACCGGCTCACCGAAGACGTTCAGTTCCACCCCCTGGTTGATTTGCTGACCTTCTCGCACATAGGTCGCGGTGGTTGCGCCGGTCTGGATCGAGTAGCCATCACTCGGTTGCTCGATACGGTACACGCCCAGCGTTGCGCCGTAGGTGCCCATGTCCAGCTTGATCCCCGCTTCAGTCTGCTTCGAGCGGGCGGGCGCGTAGGCTTGTGCGCCATTGGTCACCGTCAGGCCGCCGGACGACACCGGTGCCGTTGGCCCCTGGGCCAAGCCTTCGATGTGGTTGGCATACAGCGACACATGTTCCCAGGGTTTGAACACGATGCCGTAAACCGGCGTATTGATTGATGCTGTGTAATTGGAACTGCGCGGGCCGGAACCATACGCATAGTTCTGCATGACCATTTCCTGATGGCGCAGCCCTGCGGTGAACAGCAGACGGTCGTCCAGGAAGCCGAAGGTGTCAGAGATGGCCGCACTGCGCACGAAGGTCTTGGCGGTGATGCCGGGGTCGCCCAGGTCACCACCGTTCACCGTGCCCCGCACGGGTTGCGCAATGTCGCTCGAAGGGTGGTAAATATTGCTGGCATTGGGCGTGAAGTCGAACTCGTAGGCATTGCGCGCCTGCGTCCAGGTGCCGGTCAGACCGACGTTCAGTTGGTGGCTGACCGCACCGGTCTGGAACTTGCCATTGAGGCCGGTCATCAGGCTGGTGTTGTCTTCCTGATGGGCGATGCGCGAACCCGTCACCCTGGCCGTGCCGAGGTTATCGGTCAGGGTTACCGACGAATAGCGCCCGCTTTCATTAGTGTGTTTGGCGCCGGCGGCAAGGTAGGCGGTCCAGGTGTCGTTGAGGTCGTATTCGCCGCGCAGCATGCCCAGCGTGTCCTCGATATCGGTTGCGTTCCAGCTCGGCGCGTAGTTGGTGTCGGCCGAGGGCGCATCCGGAATGCGGGTGACGCCGGTGCCGAGGAACACCGAGTTACGGCCGCCGTTGACGCGCTGTTTCTGATAAACGAAATCACCCGATAAACGCAGGGCATCGCCACGGTAATCCAGGCCGACGGCGAACAGCTTGGCGCGCTGGTTCTCGTCATCGATGCCGGTATCGCCTTCGCGCTGGGAAATATTCACCCGCGCGCCAAACCGGTTGTCCTGACCAAACCGCTGGCCAACATCCAGATGTTCGCCAACCCGACCATCACTGTTGATATCGGTACTGAAACGGCGCAGCGGCACATCATCGGCGCGCTTGGGTTGCAGGTTCACACCGCCACCAATTCCCGAGCCGCCTGGCGTGACGCCGTTGATAAAGGCATTGGGGCCCTTGAACACTTCCACACGCTCCAGCGCGTCGGTGGACATGATCTGGCGCGGCAGGATGCCGTACAGGCCGTTGAAGGAAATGTCGTCGCCATTAAGTTGCAGGCCGCGAATCACAAAGACCTGTGCCTGATTCGCATACCCCGACGCCTGACGCACGGATGAATCGTTGAGCAACACATCCGCCACCGTTTCGGCCTGCTGGTCGCGGATCAATTGCTCGGTATAGGACGCCATGCTGAACGGCACATCCATGATGTCCTGGTTGCCCAGCACACCCAATTGGCCACCGCGGGCCACCTGGCCGCCGCTGTACGCCGGCGGCAGTGTGTTTGGTGCGAGGGCGTCAGCGCTGATGTTGGTAGCGCCTAGCTCCAGCGTGCTGCCGTCCTGGCGCGTACTCGTATCGGCCGGGGTGGCGGCATGGGTGGTAAGGCTCAGGGAGCAGCAAAGAGCGAGCAGGGTAGGGCGCAACGGCACTGCGATTCGGTTACGGGTGGGCATGGTCGATCCTGACGGAAGAACCGTCAATGTGAGGAAAAAGGGCAACAGCGTTGCGCGTCCTCACTGCGCGGATACGACTCCGATGCAAATGATAGTAATTGTTATTAGCGTATTGCAACAAATTTGTCAGATTAAGGTCCGCGCGAGCGTTAACCTGCCGCACCTGAGCGGATGCCGGGTAGAATCACACGCTCAAGGCAACGGCTGAGGTGCGGTACGGTGGATTTACAGCAGGGTTTTGTCCTGACCCGGCATTGGCGCGACACCCCGGAAGGCACGCAGGTCAGCTTCTGGCTGGCCACCGACCAGGGGCCCAGGTTCATCCGCTTGCCCGTGCAGACCTCAGTGATGTTCATCCCCGAAGCCCATCGCAAGCCGCTCGATTGGCTGCTCAAGGACGAGCGCGAGATCGAGCTGCGGCCGTTGCAGTTGTGCGATTTTCATCACCGCCCCGTCCTTGGCCTGTATACACGCCAGCACCGCCAGGCGATGGACCTGGAAAAGCGCCTGCGCACCGCCGGCGTCGACGTCTACGAAGGCGACGTGCGCCCGCCCGAGCGCTACATGATGGAGCGCTTCATCACCGCGCCGGTGTGGTTCGGTGGCACACCCGATGCCGACGGCACCTTGCTCGACGCGCAGATGAAACCCGCCCCCGACTACCGCCCGCCGCTCAAGCTGGTGTCCCTGGACATTGAAACCACTGCCCAGGGCGATCTCTATTGCATTGGCCTGCAAGGCTGCGGCGAGCGCCAGGTGTACATGCTCGGCCCGCCGAACAACACCTGCGCGGTGGACTTCAAGCTTGATTACTGCGACACCCGCGCCCAACTGATCGAAGCCCTCAACCTCTGGCTCGCCACCCATGACCCCGATGCGATCATCGGCTGGAATGTGGTGCAGTTCGACCTGCGCGTGCTCCACGAACATGCCCAGCGCCTCAACGTGCCGCTGATGCTTGGCCGTGGCGATGAACCGATGGCTTGGCGCGAACATGGCAGCCGCAATCATTACTTTGCCGCCGCCGCAGGGCGCCTGATCATCGACGGCATCGAAGCCCTGCGCTCGGCGACCTGGAGTTTCGAGTCCTTCAGCCTGGAAAACGTCGCGCAAACCCTGCTCGGCGAAGGCAAGGACATCTCCACGCCGTACCAGCGCATGGACGAAATCAACCGTATGTTCGCCGAGGACAAGCCCGCCCTGGCGCGCTACAACCTCAAGGACTGCGAATTGGTCACGCGGATTTTCGCCAAAACCGAGCTGCTCAAGTTCCTGCTGGAGCGGGCCAGCGTCACCGGGTTACCGGCCGACCGCAACGGTGGTTCGGTCGCCGCCTTTACACACCTGTACCTGCCGCTGATGCACCGTCAGGGCTTCGTCGCGCCGAACCTGGGCGACAAACCACCCCAGGCCAGCCCCGGCGGCTTTGTCATGGATTCACGCCCTGGCCTGTATGAATCGGTGCTGGTGCTGGACTACAAAAGCCTCTACCCGTCGATCATCCGCAGTTTCCTGATCGACCCGGTGGGCCTGGTCGAAGGCCTCAAGCACCCTGACGACAGCGACTCGGTGGAAGGCTTTCGCGGTGCGCGTTTTTCCCGCACCCGGCACTGCCTGCCCGCCATCGTCGCGCGGGTTTCCGAAGGCCGCGAAGTGGCCAAGCGTGAGCGCAACGCGCCGCTGTCCCAGGCGCTGAAAATCATCATGAACGCCTTCTACGGCGTCCTTGGCTCCAGCGGTTGCCGGTTCTTCGACACGCGGCTGGCCTCGTCGATCACCTTGCGTGGCCATGAAATCATGCGCCAGACCCGCGCGCTGGTCGAAGCCCAGGGCTATGAAGTGATCTACGGCGACACCGACTCCACCTTCGTCTGGCTCGGCAGCGCCCAGTCCCAGGAGGACGCCAGCCGCATCGGCCAGGCGCTGGTGGCGCACGTCAACGAGTGGTGGCGTGCGCACCTGCAGACGGCGTTCGGCCTGCACAGTGCGCTGGAGTTGCAATTCGAGACCCACTTCACACGCTTTCTGATGCCGACCATCCGCGGCGCGGAGGAGGGCAGCAAGAAACGCTACGCCGGGCTGGTGGTGCGCACCGACGGCAGCGAAGAGATGGTCTACAAAGGCCTTGAAACCGTGCGCAGCGACTGGTCGCCCCTGGCCCGACGGTTCCAGCAGGAACTCTACCAGCGCGTCTTCCACCGCCAGCCCCACCAGGATTACATTCGCGACTACGTGCGACGCACCTTGAGCGGCGAGTTCGATGAACTCCTGATCTACCGCAAACGCCTGCGTCGACGCCTGGACGACTACGAGCGCAACGTGCCGCCCCATGTGCGCGCCGCGCGCCTGGCCGATGACTACAACGACCGCCTCGGCCGCCCGCGCCAGTACCAGCGTGGCGGCTGGATCAGCTACGTCATCAGCGTCAACGGCCCGGAGCCGCTGGAAGTGCGGCAGGCGCCGATCGACTATGACCACTACGTGACGCGACAATTGCAGCCGGTGGCGGACGCGATCCTGCCGTTCGTGAATGACGACTTCAGCACCCTCGTTGGCGGGCAAATGGGGCTGTTTTAACAGGAGGCAATACCATGTACACGCTCTACGGCACCGACGAATCCGGCTCGTGCATGATCGAAATTGCCCTGCAACGTTGCGCCGTGCCGTGGCACCGCGTGGACGCCAGTTCCTGTCATGAGGGCGAGGGCAGCGAAGCGCTTGCGCGGATCAATCCGCTCAAACAGATCCCCACTGTTGTGACACCCGATGGTCAGGTCCTCACCGAGAGCGCGGCCATTCTGATCCACCTGGGCCTGGAGTTTCCCGACGCGGGTCTGCTGGCAGGCAACCGTGGGAAGATCCTGCGCGGCCTGCTGTACATCGCCGCCAATTGCTACTCGGCCATCGGCATCATCGACTACCCGCAACGCTGGCTGGGCGATGCCGATCAGGCGCTGCAGGCGCACCTGGTCACCGGCACACGGCGCTACCTGCACCAGGCCTGGGTGGTGTTCGCCGAGCAGTTTGCCGACCAGTTGTTCACGCCCAATCATATGCCGAACGCTTTAGGCATCATGGCGGCGGCGGTGTCGCGCTGGGACGGTGCGCGGGAAGCGTTGAGCGCATTGGCCCCCGGTTTTGCCCACACCCTGGCGCAGGTGGATGCTGACCCGATCGTGGCCCCCGTATTTGCTCGGCATTGGCCACACTGGAATGGCCTCTGAGGTTTGTGCAATCAGAAGAAACAATCACCGCCCAGCCACCCTGATCCCTTGCGCGGCGGGCGTCATCACCTACGCTTTCAGAACCCGGCGTAGGAATCATCCTTGAAATTGACGGTCGCACACATGAAACTCAAGAACCTGCACGCAATTCAAAGGAGGTGCGCATGCTCATCCGGTCGCTGACCCTGGCTACCTTGATGGCTTTTACGGGGCCGCTGTTGGCCGCGGATGATATCAACCCGCTCAAGCAGGACATGGGCAAAGCCCGTCCGCTGGTGGTGGTGGAGCTCGATTCCGGTAACGCCACATTGTCCACGCTGCAGAAGCAGCTGGAGGAGCCTGCCAACAAGCAGTCTTTCGAAGAGCGCAACATGGTGTTCTACACCGTCAAGTTCGGCAGCATCGGCGCCGAAGGGGAAAAATTCGCCAAGGAGGCCAAGGACAACAAAAAGCTCACGCCGCCTGAAACCAACGCGCTGATCCGTGCCCTCAAGCTGGGCGCCGGCAGCGGCACCAAGGTGATCCTGATCGGCAAGGACGGAGAGAAGAAACTCGAGAAGACCGTGCCTCCGGATACCCTCGACCTGAAGGAGTTCTTCAGCGCCATCGACCAGATGCCCATGGCCGAAAAAGAGGCTGCCGCCGCCGCAGAGGCCGCGCCAGCCGAACCCGCGCCGGCCAAGGGCAAACCCGGCAAGCCGGGCGCTAAAGCCGCTCCACAACAACTCGACGACTAACTCACCACTCCCTGTGGGAGCGGGCTTGCCCGCGATAGCGGTAGATCAGCTGGTACACAAGCAAGCTGACCCACCACCTTCGCGAGCAGGCCGCCCCACCAGGCAATTCAGCGTTGCCTTGCTACCGGAAACGGGAAATAGAAAAACCGCAGAGCCGCCACCCGCTTGATCACTTCCCCGATCAGCAACGGCCCCACCACCGCCACCACCAGTCCGACACTCGCCGCCAGGAACGCGTGCAGTCCCAGGCGCTGCATCAGGTCGAAGGTCTTGTGCTGGATCTCCCCGTGAAAAATCAGCAGGATCAGCGTGGACTGACCGATGTAAGTCATGGCCCGCGTCACCAGCGCCGAGACAGTCAACACTTTCGCCAGCGCCCAGCTTGCATACATGCCAATCACTGCCAGCAGGCTGGTCCACAGCCAGTGGTCATAGCGCCGTTGCGCCAGGTCCATGGTGTCCCAGGTCAAGTCGAATACCACCGCGAACGACACCACCGCGATCAACAGCGTCAGCCAACTGCCAGGGTGCGTGCGCAGCCAGTCGCGCAGCAGGTAGCCGGCGACGAAACAGGCGCTGCTGATCAAGGTGATATCCAGGCTGAACGGCAGCCCCGGCAGTACCCAGGTGTGCTCGCCGAGTGTCACCGGCAGTTGCCAGAACAGCGGCAACATCCAGATCCCCAGCAGCAACTGCACGGTGAGCAGCAGGCCACTGGCCCACGGCGCAAGGTTCAGCCGCAGGATCAGGCGCAGCATCACCCAACTGAACAGAATCGCCACCCACATGTGCGGCAGAAACCACATGGCCTGCCACGGAATGGTGTCCACCGAGGCATAAAGCACGCCGCCGATGTCCGGCAGCAAGGGTTGGTCGCGCAGCAGCGCACGCAGGCTGACATACAGCAGCAAAGTGAAAAAAAACGGTTTGAGAAGACCATCGGCCTTGCGCACGGCCATTTCCACAAACGGCTGCTCCGGCTTGAAAAACACCCCTGACAAAAAGAAGAACAGCGGTATGACGAACGAAGCCAGTATCGGATACATCAGTTCCCGGGAGTTGGCGACGAACCAGCTGTGGGCGAACACGATCACCAGGATGCCGATGCCTTTGGCAATATCCATTTGAATCCAACGATGTTTCATACGCTTCTTCCCGATCGATCATTCATGCCTTGCGCCACGGCTTGAGCCACAGCCCCATGCCCAGCAACACCACAGCTCCGGCCAGGGTGCTGAGCCCCAGTTGCAGCCATACGCCGTCAATTGCAAATAACAGCACCGCCGCCAGCAGCATCAGTGCTGCGCTCAGCAGCCACTGTCTGGCCCAGGGGAGCGCGCCCAGCAGCGCCTGACGCTGCATCAACAACAGCGCCGTACAGATCACCCCTGCCAGCGCCGCCAATGGAATACCGGCCAGGCCAAACGCAAAGGGCAGGGCGCCCAGCAACAGCACATTGACCAGGCTGCCGAGCAGCTCGCAGCGCAGGGGCTGGCGCGTGTCACCGGCCGCATAGGCATAACGCGCCAGCAACGCGTTCCAGGCGCCGAACACCAGTGGCACCGCGAACCACGCCAGTAGCAGCGGCAGCGGTGAGTCCGCCGACTGCCGGGGCAACAGCAACGCCACCAGACTCGGCGCCGCCGCCACCAGGCCGACGCCGGCGGGCAGGGTCAGCATGCTCGCGGTGTCCAGGCCGCGCTTGAGCAGGGCCAGACGCGCATCGCCCTCGCGACGGCTCATCATGCCCAGCAACACCTGATTGAGGCTCATCAGCGCAATCAGCGGCAGATTCATCAGCTTGCGTGCAAGGTTGACCCAAGTCACCGCGCCTTCGCCCAACAGCGACGCCACCAGTCGTTCGATCAACGCCAGGCCCTGGCTTGCAACGTTGCTCAGCAACAGGGGACCGATGCGCTGGCCCAGCTCCCGCAACGGCGCCGCCGACCACTCCCAGCGCCACGGTCGCCAGCCCTGGCGCCAGATCGACGGCAACATCGCCAGCGGCATCAGCGCACTGCCGGCCAGGCACGCCAGGGCCAGGGTGTGCGGCGTGGTCGCGGTTCCGGCCAGGGCGAGGTAGGTCACCGGCGGCAGGTTGAACAGCAACGAGCCCAGCCCCGCCAGCACAAAACGCTCACTGGCCTGCAACGGAATGCTGAACAGCGCGTGCAGCATCAAGCCCGGCACGCACCAGGCGACCACCTGCAGATTGCCGGCGGCGAGTGCGGTGGCGCTGTCCGCCAACCCCGGCCCCAGCAGTTGCACCAACCACGGTGCCAACAGTGTCAGCAGCAGGCTGGTAACCAGCGCAATCGCCATCAAGGCAGGGAACAACACGGCCAGCCAGCCCAGTCGTTCAGCGTCCTTGCGTTGCAGATACAGCGGCAACGCTGCGGCACTCAGCACGCCACCGGCCAACGACATGCGCAGCGCCTCCGGCAAAAACAGCGCGATCAGGAATGCATCACTGCGTTCGCCCGCGCCCCAGGCCGCTACCAGCAGCCATTCACGCGCGAACCCCAGGCACAGGCCCAGCAGGGTCGCCAGCGTCAGCCAGGCGGCAGAGCCGAGCATCAGGGACGCGCGCCATCAGGCAGCGGTTTGCGATACGCCGCGGTCTTGATCTGCGGCACGCGCGCCGCAAACAGGCGGCGCGCTTCCAGCACATTGAGCCCCACCATCAGCCAGAACAGCGCGACCATCACCACCGCAAAGCTGAAGTAGTGGTCGAACAGCCCGCTGACCAGCGCCGCCAGGATCCCGGCGGTACTGCCCAGCCACAGCGCATTGTCCTTGGTCAGACGGATCGGGCCGCGCTCCGGGCGTGCCTCACGCCACCAACGCACGGTCACCGCGACGAACAGCAGCATGCCGACAATGCCGGTCTTGTAGATGAAGTTCAGCCACAGATTGGAGATCCCCAGAAACTGTGTGCCTGGCACCGGTGGGTCAACCTTGAAGCCGATGCCGAACGGGTACGCCGCCACCGCCTGGGGAAACATGCGGTATTCGTCGAACCGGATTTCGGTACTGGCGTTGTCCGACGAAAATATCGTCGCCAGCCGCTCCTGCAACGGTGGATACGCCAGCACCAGCGCCACGGTCAGCGCCGCGCCGATCATCAGCAGGCGTCCGGTGTACGGCACGCGGCGTGTGGCCATCCACATCAGCACCAGCGCCAGGCTGACCATCGCGCCACGGCTGCTGGCCAGCAGCAGCGCCGCCGCGCCCAGGCAGGCCACGCCCAGCCCAAGCGCGCGTCTCCAGCCGCGCTCGGTCATGCCGAAACAGAACGCCAACGGCAGGAGCAGCGCCATGATCCCGCCGATGGCATTCGGGTGCATCCACGGCGAGCCCATGCGCGAAGACATCGCTTCCAGACCGAATTTGAGCATGTCGAAGTTGCCGTAATTGAGCAGCGCCAGGATCGGTGCAATGCCTGCTCCGGACCGCGTGCGCACGAACACCGCAATCGACATCACCAGCATTGCCAGCGTGCCCAGCAGCAGGGCCACCACCAGCGACTCCCGCTGTTTGGGCTCCACCAGCAGTTTGGCGCACAGAAACACCGCCGACAGGCTCAGCAACCAGCGCAACCAGTTGGCCACGCCGCTGGTTTCGACATCGGCGACGATCACTTGGCCGACAATGAACGGGAACACGCTGAACAGCATCAGCCACAGCAGCATCTGGTCGGTGGGTCGGCGCCACAGACTTGGCGCCGCCGGCAGACGCGAGAGAAACGTCTGCCACAGCACCGCGCCCCAGGTCAGCGCCAGGATCGCCTCGCTGACCGTGCTGCGAATTCCCAGGTTGATGGTGGAATACGGCATGAACGTCGCGATCAGGGCGAACAGCAACAAGCCCCACAGCGGAAAGCGCAGGATGGTCACCGCCGCCGCCAGGCCAACCACGCCAAGCAACGCCTTGGCCGGTGACAGCGCCAGCGCCATCACGCCGAACAACAGGCCGAACAGGATCGCGACAGGGGCGCCCAAGGAGTCTCTCATCGCAATTCCTCGATCAGTTGCGCCAGACGCTGGCGGTAGGCCTGATGGTTGAAACGCTGCGCCCACTGCCGGCGTAGCTCGGGTGATTCTTCGTCCGGCCGCTCGCTCAGGTTTACCATCAGTTGCACCAGCGCCGGCCCATCGGTGGGCGAAAAACGCGGCGCCGAGGGCGGGGTGATTTCATCCAACGACGTGCCGCTGGCCACGGCCACCGGCGTACCGACACTCAGCGACTCGATCACCGGCAAGCCGAACCCTTCGGCATATGACGGCTGCCACAGGCGCGCGGCGCGGCGGTACAGGGCATGCAGCTCGGCATCCGACACCCCGCTCAGGGCACGAATCCCCGGCACGGTGCGCTGGGCCTCGGGCAGATGATCCAGGCTGCCCACCAGCACCAGTTCCGGCACGGCGGGGCACAGCCGACGCGCCTCCTGCCAGGCCTGCACCAGAAACGGCACGTTCTTGCGCAACTCGCGAGTGCCCACCAGCAGCCAATATCGCTCGGGCAACTGCCGCGCCGTGAGGTCCGCCGCCAGTTCGATAAAGCTGTCCACCTGGTTGGGCAGTACGCGAACCTTGCCCGCCGCTTTGGGAAACAGGCGCACGGTTTCATCGGCGCTGTACTGCGACGGCGTCCACACGCGGTCGGCGCTGTGCACCGCGTAGGCAATCGACAGGCGATCGCTGGTCTTGTAGATCAACGCTTTCAGGCGGTTGGCGTGGTAGTTGTTCAGGGTGATCTGGAACAGGTCATGCAGCAGCACCACGGTGCGCAATCCCTTGGGCCTGGGCGGCAACGGCAAGCCCATGTTGAAGGTGCTGATGTACAAATCGATATGCTGCTCGCGCAGCGCCCGTGGCAAAAAGCCGGCTTCGAAGCGCAGGCGATTGTGCGGCTGGTGCATCGCCGTTTTCGCGCAGCCCCAGGCAGGGCAGTGCGCCTGCAGACGCGTTTCGTCCCCCAGCGGCGCCACGGTAAAGCGTTCGAGCGCAATGCCCGGCAAGGTGTGCAAGGCGCTTTCCAGCGCGTACACCTGGCGGCTGATGCCCGATTGCGGCGAGGTGCCGACGGTGCGGTAATCAAGGCCTACACGCATGCGGGTTCCTTTTCGGTGAGCTGCGAAAGGCTGGCGTACACGCGCTCCAACTGGCTGGCGGCGACGCTCCAGTCATGGGCGCGGCGCACATAGGCGCGGCCGGCTTCACCCATGGGCGTGGCGGCATCGGGAAACTGCAGCAGGCGCACCACGGCATCGGCCAGGCCGGTAGAACTCTGGGCGCCGAGGTAATCCAGGCCTTCCACCAGGTCCAGGCCGGACACGCCCTGTTCAGTGCTCGCCAGCGGCAGGCCGGCTGCCAGCGCCTCGAGTACCTTGAGCTTGGAGCCGCCACCGTGGCGCAACGGCGCCAGAAACACTGAACAGCTCGATTGCAGGCTCAGCAGGTCAGGCACGAAACCCTGCCACTCGATACGCGGGTCCGGCCAGCGCGTACGCCAACTGTCGGGCATGCCGAAGCCGCACACGCTCATGCGCGCCTGCGGGCAGCGCTCCCAGACCTTGGGCAGGATCTCATCCAGCGCCCATTCGATGGCGTCCACATTTGGCGCATATTCATAGTTGCCCAAAAACAGCACGCGGCGGCTCGACGCGTCCGGGCGGGCGCCGGCAAAGTGGTCGCAGTCCACCCCGTTGACCACCACCGGCACCGGCTTGCCGGCGATCTTTGCCAAGGTTTGCGCGTCGCTGTCGGTGACCGCCACCACCTGCGTCGCCTGGCGCATCACCCGGTGTTCCCAACGGCCGTAGCGCCATTGGTCGTAGCGAATAAACGGCAGCGCCCAGTTCGGCAGGCGATCGTATGTGGCGGCGCCGAGGGCCGATTCCACGTTGTGTTCGGTGAGCACGAAGGGCTGGGCCGTGCGCGCCAGCGCATCTTCGTAGGGCTGGAAGCTGTAGGTATGTTCGATCTGCACCACGTCCCAGTGTTCGTTGAGCAGTTGGTTGAAACGTGTCTGCAAGGGCGCGGACAGACCATTCACGCTGGTCAGCAGCGGGTAGGGCGCAAACAGCCCGGCCAGCAGGGTTTTCAGGCTGCGCAGTGGGCGGCGTGGCAGCACGATCAGGCGTTCAAGAAAAGTCTCCAACACCTGGCGATCAGCGGGCGACACCGGGTGCTTGTCATGCAGCAGCAGAGTGATCCGGTGCCCGCGCGCCGCGAGGCTGCGCAGCAGGTGGAACTGACGCGTCTTGCCGCCGCTGGTGGCCGGCCAGGGCGAATAGGGCAGGATCCATAAAATGCGCATGGCAGGCTTCAATCCCATAGCAGAATTTGCAGGTTGGATTTGACCGGCACGGTCAAGCCACCGGTGCCGCTGACCGGGGTTTGCGTGCCGCGCAGTGGGTCGTACAGCGTCGCGCTGGCCAGGCCCGGCAAGTGCGCGTTGCCGCCCTGAGCTGACCAGAAAAACCACAACTTGCGCCCATCAGCGCGGGTCCAGCCGATGCTGAACAGGCCGTCGGGCACTTGGTCGGCGCTGGGTGGGTCGCCGGGGGTGAGGCTCGGCCCGCTCACGTCGAGAAAATACTTCAAGGCGGTGTAGACAGGCTTGGGGTTGGCGTCTATATCGAGCAGGCCATAGGACTGGTCGCGCACGCTGGCGCGCTGGTCGAGGTCGCTCAAGGTGAACAGGAACGTGCGGTCGTAATCCAGCGCGCTCATCAGCGCCAGACGCCGCACCACATAGTCGGCCTGGCCTTGCAGGGAAATGATGTCCTGAGCGTCCTTGGGGCCGGTGTAGGTGGACCAGCCCCACTCGGTGGTCCACAGCGTTTGCACGCCGCCTGCACGCAGGGACTGGTTGAGCGCGGTGGTCTTGGCGATAAAGTCCAGGTTGGCCGGGTCGTTGCCTTCAGGCAGTTGGGTGTAGGGGTGGTAGGCAATCACCGTATTGAGGCTGGCGATACCCAGTGCGCCCAGGGCGTCGAACATGGTCTGACCGTTGGGCATCTCACTGAAGAACGCCATGCCGGCGGCCACCACCGGTTTGTCCGGGCGCATGGCGCGCAGCGCGGCGGCGGTAGTGGTCAACAGGGTGGCGTAACCTGCCGGGTCGGCCACCGGGCGCCAGAAGCCGAGCAGGTTAGGCTCGTTCCACACCTGCCAGGCATCCACGCTGGGGTATCGCTCGGCCAGCAGTGCCATGCGGTTGGCGAACACGTGCGGGTCCTTGGGCGGGTATTGGTCCTGATACGGCATGCCCGTCGGCGCAGTGGTAGCGAAGGGCGCCGAACCGACCAGGTAGAACACCGACTTGATCTGGTTGTCCTGCAGCTTGTTCACCAACTGGTCGAGGGTTGCCACCTGGTAGTGGCCCTGTACCGGCTCCAGCTGATCCCAGTGCAGATCCAGGCGCACCCACTCCAGGCCCAGCGCCTTGAGACGGTCGATCTGCTTCTGGTAGCGCTCGGGGCTGAACCACAGGAACTGCGCGTTAACGCCCAGGAAATCCTTCCACACCAGCACCTTGCTGCCCTTGAGCACATGGCTCTCGGCATCGGCCTGACGCCCCCACAGCACGGCACCCAGGCCCAGCGCCGCAACCAGCACAAGCGTCAAAACGTACGCGCCCCTACGCACCATGGGGACCTCCCATCATTGCCTGCTTGAAAAGTTGCTTGAACTGCTGCGCGGTCGACGGCCACAAACGTTCGCGCCCGATTTCCCCGGCGCGCTCGGCCCAATCCCGCGCCAATGTCGGTGTACGGGCCAGGCGTAGCAGTTGCGCACTCAGGGCGGCCACATCGCCCTGGGGATAGATCGCGCCGTTGCCACTGGCGACCTCTTCGGCGAACGCCCGCGCATCCGAAGTGATCGCCCCACGCCCGCACGCCGCCGCCCACGACAACGCTCCACTGGTGCCACGCTGGCGCCCCAGCAGGCCGAGTTTTTTCGACTCGCGGTAGGGCAACACCATCACATGATGGGCCTGGATCGTCCCGGCAATCTCATCAGCCGGCAGGTTCAACCGCCAGTCGATAGCGTCGGCCAGGTCGAGGTCGGCGATCTGGCTGTGCAACTGGTCGAGGTAATTCCCCCCGGCGCCGAACGCCATTTCCGCAGCCGTGCCACCGGCCAATGTCAACCGCACGCGGCCACGCAACTCGGGCGCTTGCCTGAACACGTCGGCCAGTGCCTGCAGCAGGTCCTCGATGCCTTTGCCCCGGTATATGAACCCGAAGTAAAGCAGGCGCAGCGTGTCCAGCGGTGGCAACGGCGCCGGTGCAATCGCCAGGTTGGCGTGGTTGATCACCGCGACTTTGCCGGCCGCCAGGCGCATGCGTTGGCTCAGGCACTCGGCCCCCAGGCGCGTCAGGGTGACCAGCCGGGTCAAACCGGCGGCGACCTGGCGCTCTTCGCGCAACGTCAGCGGATCTGCCAACACCACCGCCGCCTGCGGCAACGGGCTGGGCAATCGCTCCAGCAGTTGCAGTGGAAACGGCAGGCGTTCGCGGCGCCACACCATGCGCTCCGGGTCGTGCACCGTGGCGGTCAGCGGCAGGGCAGGGTAGGCCTTGTGCAGTTCACGCAGGGCCAGAAATTCCCCCAGCCGTCCGCCGCCCAGCTCGCCATGGACCAGGTCCACGCTGTGCCAGTCGAACGTGCCGATGGCCCGCTTGATCGCCGCGCTCGATCCCTCGACGCCGCTCAACGGTGTCAGCACCGTCACCCCCAACTGTTCCAGCGCCAGCTTGAAATGGTTCGCGTAGTCGGCGATGCCGTTTTTCTCGGGTGGCAAGGGAGCCAGCAGGGCAATGCGCATCAGAACACCCCCCGATATTTGGCAATGGTCTTGAGCACTTTGGCCGGTACCTCGAATTTTCGTCGGTTGATAATGATGCCGTCCACCTTGCCAAAGGCCGTATTGAGGATCGACAGCGCATGTTCCACCACCGGTACCGTGCTTTTCTGGGCCTCCACCACCAATGCGATCAGATCGGCCCGCCTGAGGCTGACAAAGGCATCGCGGTTATCCAGCAGCGCTGAGGCATCGAGCAGCACCACTTCTCCCGGCGAGGCCGTCCGCGCACCTCCGACGCGGACCGTGATGCCATTTTCCTGAAGCAGTTGTCGTAATTGCCCCACCACAAAACTCACCCCTTCGCCGTGGCGCGCCGAGGTCAGGCCGAGGGTCATGCCTTGCTCGGTTATGCGCTCGGGCTCAAGCAAACCATAGAGTCGATAGATGCTGGCATTGAATGCGTTGGTGCTCTGCGCGGTGCTGGTGTCCAGCTCCGGCAGGGTCGTCCACAACGGCAGGCCGAACTTGCGTTCCACCAGGCCCCCATCGTGGATGCGCTGGTCGAGCAGGTAGCACAGGTACACCACCAGCAGGCCGACGACGATGGCGAACGGGATCGCCAGCGTCAGCATCACCAGCGTTTTCGGAAAGATGCGCCCCGGGTTCAGGGTGGCTTCTTCGATCACGGCGATGTTGCTGATCTGGCTGTTGTCCAGTTCACGGTCGATGCGCGATTTTTCCAGGTTGTCCACATACAGCGCGTAGTTGCGCTCGGTGGCGCTCAGCTCGCGGGACAGGCGCGTCAACTCCGGTTCAATCTCCAGCGCCTGCTTGCGCTGGGCTTCCAGGTTGACCAGTTGTTTCTGCTGCTGAATCAGTTGGGTACGCAACGCCAGGTTATTGCTGGACTCATCCAGCAGCACCCGTTGCAAGTGAATTTCCAGGGTGTTCGGTGCACGGTTCTCCGAGCTCTGCACGGTGTTGCTTTCAGCCGCCACCTGCACCTGCATGGCACGGATCGACGCGTCGAGGGCTTTGACCGGCGGCGCGTTATCGGTGTAGGTACGCATCATGTCGGCGCGTTCCAGCAACTTCTGGTTGAGCAGGCGGCGCAGATCCTGCTGCTGCGGATTGAGCGCAATCTGACGCACCGTGGTCACTTCCTTGGGCTGGCTCTTGAGCTGGGTGCGGGTGCTCTCGATGGCGCTGTCGGAGGAAGCGATCAGGCGGGTGGTGTTGAAGGTTTCGCCGCGCAGCACGTTGATGCGCTCGGACAGATCTTCCAGACGATCAGTGATGCTGGCCGCGCCGATTTCGTTCAAGTGCGTGAGGATCTGCTCCTTGTAGCTCTTGATCTCGGTGGCGCTGTTGGACACCTGGCCCTCATAGAATGCGTAGAGGCTTTTACGCCCCAGCGCCTGGGTGCGCTCGTTGATATATATCTCGACCCAGCTCTTGACCACGGCCTGGGCAATCTGCGGGTCGCCCCACTTGAAGGTGATGTCCATCACCGTGGAACCGGCGGCGTGGCTGACTTCGAAGCTTTGCTCCAGCCCTGCGGCCAGGCGCTCGACCGGGGTGGTTTTTTCAATCACGCCCAGGGATTCGAACACTATGCGCACGGCGTCGGAGATCGCGCCGGTCGCATTTTTGACATGGTATTTGCCCAACTTCCAGATGCCCTCCGGCGGCGGCTGGTTGGCCATCACTTCCAGGTAGCGCTCGGCGACCGCCCGCACAATCGGACGCCCCGTCAGCAGGCGCTCTTCGTCGACAATCGGGTCGCGCTGGGTGCTGGGCATCACCAGCGCCTGACGGTTGCTGATCTCGATGGGCAGCGTCGAATCACGCCCCGGTTTCACCAGCAGGCGCGCGGTGGATTCATACTTGGCCGGCAGCAGGAACGCCCCCAGCAGGATAATGACCAGCGCAGCGATGGCCGCCAGTTTGAACTCGTGGCGGAAGATGAAAAACAGGCGCAGAAGATCACGAAAAGAACGGATCTCGATCATGGGATGTCGCTCCTTTAGTTGGTGCCGCCGCTGGTTCGGGAGTAGTTGTAGCCAACCCCGATGGACTTGGTGAACGGAATCAGCTGGTTCAAGTAGGTGTCCACTCCCTGGATACGCTCGCCCACGTTGGATTTGGGTACGAACACCACGTCACCGCGTTGCAGTCGCACCGGTTTGCGGCCGTTGGGGCCGGTCTTGAGGTATTGGCTGAAGTCCAGGAAGTAGGCGCGGTAGGTGCCCTCGGCATCTTCGCGCAGCAACGCAACCATGCTTGCGTTGCCCGCGGGGTTCACGCCGCCGGCGCCTACAATCGCCTGCTCAAGCGTGTTGGCGATACCGATCTGCACCGAGGTCGGGTTATTCACCGCGCCGCCGACGATCACCGAGTTGCTCGGTGCCTGGTTGATATTCACCGTCACCCGCGGTTCGCGGTAGACCGGGGCCAGCTTGTTGCTCAATTCGGCCGCCAGCTCCGAGGGCTGTCGCCCCGCGACCTGCAGCGGCCCCAGGAACGGGTAGTTGATCTTGCCGTCGGTCTGCACCGTGTACAGCGTCAGCTCGTAGATGGTGCTGACGTTGAACGCCGACAGCGTCGGCATCTCGCCCGCATCGCGCACGATACGCAACTGGTCACCGACGCGGATGCGCTCCACCGCCGGTGGCAATTGGGCCAACTGGTCGAGGGCGCGTTTGCCTTCCTCCACCGCCTGGTCATCCGGCGCAACAATACGGGCCGGTGTGTTGCACGCGGCCAGGGCGAGCATCGCCACAACAAGCAAGATTCGTTTCATCATAGGTGACTTCCTGTAGGTCATGATGCTCACTTCCAATAGCCGGGGAACATGCTGATGCGACGCTTGAGGGCAACGGGGAGGCGGCGCTCCAGGTGGCCCAGGCGATAACCGAGCAACTTGAACGCACTGCGCACCAGCACTTCCGGTATGCGGTGCACTGCACCGGCCTTGCGCAGCGCCACCAACTCTGCCAGCACGTAACGTTTACCTTCACCGCCGGCATCGCCAAAGGCCTGGCGGATCCAAGGTTCGCGACCGTAGAACACGCCAATGTCGAAGTAGCGGTGAAATTCATCCATGACACGGTAATCGTGGGAGTGGTACACCCGCGCCGAGGCGGCGTAGCGCACCTTGTAGCCGTCGAGCAGCATCCGCGCGGCGACGTAGGCGTCCTCGCTGCCGATGACATCGGCGGGGAAGCCACCCACGGCGTGCAATGCGCTGCGCCGGTACACCGAAAACGAATCGGAACTGAAGCAGGTCTTGATCCCCAGTTGCGGGGCGTCGGCCAGGCTTTTGCTGCGGCTTTGGGCCGGGTAATTGAAATGCCGCGACTGCGCGCCGAGTACGCCGGCGTCCGGGTGCGGCAATTGGCGACCGTAGGCCACGCCGTTGAGCGGGTCCTGCTGCAGCTCTTCGAGCAGGTGGGCGAACGTCTCGGGGTCGGCGGGAATTGCGTCCTGGGTCATCACGATCAGGGCGTCGCCGCTCACCTGTTCGCTGGCCCAGCGCCGCGTCCCGCCGTGGTTGAAATCGCGGGCGTCGATCACCTCGACCCGGGCGCCGAACTCGCGAAAGCGCGTCACCGTGTCATCGCTGGAGGCGCTGTCCACCACCAGCATCTCGTCCGGTTGCAGGGTCTGCATCTTCAGCGCAGGCAACAGCCGCGCCAGATGGCCGGCGGCGTTGCGGGTGGGGATGATCAGCGAGGTGCGCATGTCACTTCTTCACGTCGGCAGGCGCGCGCCCGTAGATGTCGTCAAAGCGCACGATATCGTCCTCGCCCAGGTACTCGCCGCTCTGCACCTCGATCATCACCAGGTCGATGATGCCGGGGTTGGTCAGGCGATGCTTGTGCCCAGCGGGAATGTAAGTGGACTCGTTGGCGTTGATCAGAAAATCGCGCTCGCCATTGGTGATCTGCGCGGCGCCGCTGACCACCACCCAGTGTTCGCTGCGGTGGTGGTGCATCTGCAACGACAACGACGCCTGGGGCTTGACCACGATGCGCTTGATCTTGAACCGGCTGCTTTCCTCCAGCACGGTGTAGGTGCCCCAAGGCCGGGTAACGGTGCGGTGCAGGCTGTACGCCGGATGGTTCTGGCGCTTGAGTTCGGCGACGATGTAGCGCACATCCTGGCTGCGGTGAGCGTCGGCAATCAGCAGGGCATCAGGGGTGTCGACGATGATCAGGTCGCGCACGCCCACGGCGCCAAGCACGCGTTTGGGCGAGTCGATGTAGCAGTTGTGCACGTCATGCAAAATGGCTTCGCCGTTGACCTGATTGCCATGGGCATCGCTCGGCGTGAGCTGGCGCAGCGCTTCCCACGAGCCGATGTCACTCCAGCCGATATCGCAGGGCACCACGGCCACCTGCGTGGACTTCTCCATCAGCGCCACGTCGATGGACACGTCCGGCGCGCTGCCGAAGGCCTCCGAATCCAGTTCACGCTGGCGCGAGGTTTTGTTCTGCAGGTGCTGGCTGTGTTCCAGGGCGGCGCGGGCCGCCTGCAGTACCTCGGGCGCGTAAGTGGTCAGTTCGTCCACCAGGGTTTTGGCCTTGAAGCAGAACATGCCGGCGTTCCACAAATGCTTGCCGCCGTCGAGGTAGGCTTGCGCGGTGGCCAGGTCCGGTTTCTCGACAAAGCGCTGCACGCGGTTGCCGGTGCTCAGCGCCTCGCCTTTTTCGATATAGCCAAAGCCGGTTTCCGGGTGGTCGGGCTGGATGCCGAAGGTCACCAGAAAGCCGGCTTCGGCCAGGTCGCGGGCCTGAGTCACGGCGGCGGCGAACGCGGTCTCGTTGTGGATCAAGTGGTCGGCGGGCATTACCAGCAGTTGTGCGTCGTCGCCAAAATGTTCCTGCACATGCAGCGCCGCGACGGCAATGGCGGCGGCTGTGTTGCGACCGAATGGCTCCAGCAGCAGGTCCAGGGGCAGGCGTGACGGGTTGACCAGCCGGTAGTCATCGAGGGTGCGAAACAGCATCTCGCGGTTGGTCACCGTCAGCACGCTCTCCACACCGGGCAGGTGCGCGGCACGCTGGAAGGTTTTCTGCAACAGGCTCTGGCCATCACGCATGCGCATGAACGGCTTGGGCATGTTCTGGCGTGACACCGGCCACAGCCGCGTGCCCGACCCACCGGAAATGATGCAGGGAATTAATCCGTTGAGGGTATTCATCAATAGACTTCCTTGGTGGATAGAACGGCGGGAACCGTCATGAAGACGATGTACAAGTCAAACCACACCGACCACTTGGAGATGTATTCCAGGTCGTACTCGACACGTTTCTGGATCTTGAACAGAGTGTCGGTTTCACCCCGGTAACCATTGATCTGCGCCCAGCCGGTAATACCCGGTTTGACCCGGTGCCTTGAGCTGTACTCGCTGACCGCCACCTCGAAGGGCACGCCGGCAGCCTTGGTGGCAGTGGCGTGCGGGCGCGGGCCGACCATCGACATGTTGCCCAGCAGCACGTTGAACAGCTGCGGCAGCTCATCGATGCTGGTCTTGCGGATGATGCGCCCGACGCGGGTGATGCGCGGGTCGTGCCGGGTGGTTTGTTGCTGCGCGGTGAAATCGCTCTGGTCGGTGTACATCGAGCGAAACTTGAACACCCGTATTTCATTGTCGTTATAGCCAAAGCGGTTCTGGCGAAACAACACCGGGCCCCTGGAGTCGAGTTTGATGGCGATGGCCGTGATGATCATCACAGGCGACAGCGCCACCAGCGCCAGGCTCGCCAGCAAACAATCCTCAAGACGTTTGATCACCGGCGACCAGCCGCGCAGCGGTAACTGCGACGTGTTGAACATCAGGATGCCGCCCACGTCGGTGATCTTGCTATGGCCATAGCGCAGCGCGGCCATGTCCGGCACCAGCATCACGTTCACCGACAACTGTCGCAGACGATTGACCAACCCATGGATGCGCTGCTCCGCAGCCCAGGGCAGGCAGATCATCACCTGGTTGACCTGTTCGGCGCGGATGAGCTTTTCCAGGTCGCGGGTGTTACCCAGCAACGGCAGATTGCTCAACTCCTTGGGGATCCGCTCGGTGCGATCATCAATGAAGCCGATCAGACCGGAGCGGATATCGCCGTTGCGTTGCAGATGGTCGGCAACGTGCACGGCGGTGTCGGTAAACCCAAGGATCACCGTGCGCTGCAGGTACTTACCCTTGCGCATCAAACTGCTGTAAAGGCGCAGCATCAACAAACGTTCGAGACAAAACAGCCCAAGGCTGGCGAAGTACCAGGTCAACAGGTTACGTGGCGTCAATTGTGGAAAAAATTGCAATATCTGATACATGAACAGCAGGATGCAGAAAGCGGCTGACCAGGCCTTGACCTTGGTTTTCAAGCGGAGACGGTTGCTGAACAATTCCTCCGAATAAATGCCCAATGCCTGAAACAAAATGATGGTCAGAAACGCAAAAAATACGAGCAGACCAAGGAAGTGCGAACGCATCTCTGGGTTCATCGGATCGATGAAAAAAACCAGTAACAGCGGGGGTAATATCGCACTTAAACCATGGATGAATTTGACAAAAACAACAAAAAACTCAACAAAACCGGCACGCGTTAAAAACAAGCTATCGACTGATGACTTTTCTCGCATAAAACATCCCTCATTGCACTCCATGCGCTTTAGCCGGTATGCGTTAGTAGTGCATTAAACTCGGCTACGCTGGATAAATCGCAACTAATCAATCCAAATGCAACAAATCCATTTGAAGGGACCTTGCGGGGCAGTGGCTAAAGGAAGTGTTCCTCATGGTTGCTTAGTCAACGAATTGACGATGGTGCGGATGCAGCGTTCTAAAGGTGTTAAGCAAGGTTTTCTGAGGCATTTTATTGACATTCCTTGTCCAGATACTTGGTTAGAGGAGGGTGTGTTTTTGAGTGTAGGAACAAAAGTGAAATTTTTCCTGCTCAACAGCGAAGGTTTTTCAAAAGGCGGTGGGAAAGGGGGACAGGGACAAGGTCGAAGTTACGACTAAGTGCCGTGGCTGCGGGGTTTTAATGGCGTGGAAGTTGTCTTTTTAACTTCAAAAATAAATGAAAAAAAGTTATTCGAAGGTCGATAGCGACCAGTTTGAAGAGTGGTGCTTGTTCCCGACGGGGCGGGGCATCACTCGGTAAGAAATGGGGAGCGGGCTTGCTCGCGAAAGCGCTGTGCCAGTCACCGGATTCAGCGAATGCCACACCACCTTCGCGAGCAAGCCCGCTCCCACATGGATCCTGCGATGTCAGCCTAATCGCGCGGCGGCGCGTGCGGTGATTTCACCCCGCACTCTGCGTGACTCGGCGGTGCGCTTGCGGGCTTCGTCCAGCACCTGCTGCGGCGCAGTGTCCGGGCGCCCGGCGTCGAAGGGTGGCGCGGGCGCGTATTCGATCTGTAACTGCACCAGTTGCGCTGCCGCTTCGCTGTACAGCTCCGCTGCCAGCACCAGCGCAAAGTCGATCCCCGCAGTAATGCCGCCGCCGGTGAAGAGGTTGCCGTCGCGCACCACGCGTTCCTGCACCGGGATTGCCCCGAGCGGGGCGAGCATGTCGTGGTAGGCCCAATGGGTGGTGGCCTTGCGACCGCGCAGCAAACCCGCTGCGCCGAGTACCAGCGAGCCGGTGCACACCGAGGTGACGTAACGCGCGGTGAGGGACTGGGCCTTGAGGAAGTCGAGGGTGTCGACATCTTCCATCAGCGCACCGACGCCGGCCCCGCCGGGTACGCAGAGCACATCCAGGTTGGGGCAGTCAGCGTAGGTCATGGTCGGTGTGATCACCAGGCCAGTGCTGGAGGTGACCGGTGCGAGGTCCTTCCACACCAGATGTAATTTCACCTCCGGCAGCGAGCCCAGTACGTCGTAAGGCCCCGTGAGGTCCAGTTGTTGAATGCCGGGGAACAGCAGGAAACCGATCTGCAAGGTCATGAATGAAACTCCGCTCTGAAGAGGTAGACGACTGCACTGTAAAAGCCTAGGCTCTGGCGTATACGCCATTGAGCCCACAAATCGCGCCAATCATGCCCAAGATTATTCACGTACTCGCTTTTGATAACGCCCAAGTGCTCGATGTAACGGGGCCGTTGCAGGTGTTCGCATCGGCCAATGACCTGGCCCGTCAGCGCGGCCAGCCGTTGCCGTACAGCGTTTCGGTGGTTGCGGCCCAGGCCGAGCCGGTCATGACTTCGGCCGGTCTGGCGCTGGTGGCCGAGCCGTTGCCGACGGTCGACACACCGTGCGACACCCTGGTCATCGCCGGTGGCTGGGGCGTCTACGGTGCCGCCGAGGACCCGACGCTGGTGCAGTGGATACGCGCAAAAGCCCGGCACACGCGGCGCATGGCCTCGGTGTGCACCGGTGCTTTTCTGCTGGCAGCCAGCGGCCTGCTCGACGGTTGCCGCGTCGCCACCCACTGGACACGTTGCGAGGAACTGGCGCGCAAGTTTCCCGCGTTGACGGTGGAGCCCAACCCGATCTTCATCCAGCAGGGCGCCGTGTGGACGTCGGCCGGTGTGACCGCCGGTATCGACCTGTGCCTGGCGCTCGTCGAGGAAGATCTCGGCCGCGCCGTGGCCCTGGAGGTGGCGCGACACCTGGTGGTGTTCCTCAAACGCCCAGGCGGTCAGTCGCAATTCAGCGTCACCCTGTCGCTGCAGAACGGCGGCAGCCGTTTCGCCGAACTGCATGCCTGGATCGCGGAGAACCTGACGCTGGACCTGAGCATTGCCACCCTGGCAGCCCAGGCCGGCATGAGCGAGCGCAGCTTCGTGCGCCACTACCGCGCCGAAACCGGCCAGACCCCGGCCCGCGCCGTTGAACGGATCCGCGTCGAAACCGCCCGCCGGCAACTGGCGGACAGCGCAGCGTCGATCAAGCGCATTGCCGTGCAGTGTGGATTTGGTTGCGAAGAAACTCTGCGTCGCAGCTTTCTTCGCGCAGTATCGGTGACACCTCAGGCATACCGAGAGCGCTTTGCGCCCGCACAGCCATAACAGGTGGCTCCTGTGGGAGCTGTCGAGCTTCAGCGAGGCTGCGATGGGATCACTGCGGTGTGCCTGCCGGACCGCAATGCCCGTATCGCAAACCTTATCCGGCGGGGCATGACGCTGTTATCGGCGCAGCAATTCCAGCAGCGCAGCCAGGGTTTCTCGCGGTGCTTCCTGAGGAATATTGTGGCCCACACCGGGTAAGACCTGGCGTCGATAAAATCCGCTGAAATGCGCGAGGTCGTCATCTTCTTCCGACGCAGGCCCGACGCCGTCGTCGGCACCGCACAACGAAATACTCGGCACTGAGATGGGGGGCTGTTGCGCCAGCGCCTGTTCAATGGGCTCCAGGGCAGGATCACCCGGCGCATACATGAATCGATGGCGATAGGAGTGAATCACCACCTCGACAAAGTCCGGGTTATCGAATGAACGCGCGGTCTGCTCATACAGGCGCGGTCCCGCTGCCCACGATGGCGACCAAAGCGCCCACAGCAACTGGCAGAGTTCGCGGCGGTTGGCCGTCAACCCCGCCACGCCGCGTGGAGTGTGAAAATAGTACTGGTACCACAATCGATGCTCCGTCGCAGGCGCTTGAGGCTCGTGGGCGTGGGCAATGTCCTGAATGTTGTAGCCATCCCCGGTGACCAGTCCACGCACCCGTTCTGGCCACAGCGCCGCGACGATACAGGCCGCGCGCCCGCCCCAGTCGTAACCGGCCAGCGTCGCTTGCGCAATGGACAGCACATCCATGAAGTCCAGCAAGTCCCTGGCCAGCGCCGCTTGCTGACCCGAGCGCATCACCTGCGCATTGATAAACCGCGTCGGCCCGTAGCCGCGCAGGTAGGGCACCAACACCCGATAACCCAGCTCGCCCAGGGCCGGCGCAATTCCATCATAGCTGCGCGGGTCATAAGGAAAACCGTGCAGCAGAATCACCGGTTCGCCGTTGTCGGGGCCGTGGGCTTCATACGCCACGTCGAGCATGGAGGTACGCACGTAAAGCAGCGGGGCAGGGCGGTTCATTGTGGGCTCCTATCGACGCGTCAAAGGTTACACCTTGTCTTCACGGTTGCCACACCGTCTTCTCCCCACTCAACTTCCTGTCCAGAAACGACGCCGCGCTGATCAACGCCAGATGGCTCAGCGCCTGGGGCGTGTTGCCCAAGTGCCGTGCCTGGGTGTCGAATTCCTCGGCGTACAAGCCCAGCGGGTTGGCGTAGCGCAGCAGCTGTTCGAATTCCAGGTGGGCCTTTTCCAACTGGCCGGCGCGGGCCAGGCATTCGACGTACCAGAACGAGCAGGCCGCGAAGGCGCCTTCGGTGCCTTGCAGGCCGTCGATCTGGCTGTCGTCGTTGCGGTAGCGGTAGACCATGCCGTCGCGCACCAGGCTTTTCTGGATCGCGGCCAGGGTCGACAGCCAGCGCGGGTCGGTGGCGGCGACGAAGCGAACCAGCGGCATCAGCAGCATTGAGCCGTCGAGGGCGGTACTACCAATGTGCTGCACGAAATGGCCGCGTTCCTCGTTCCAGAAATTTTCCCAAATGTCGGCGTAGATCGCCTGGCGCGTCTGGTCCCAGCGGGCGAACGGGGCCGGCAGCGAACGTTTTGAGGCCAGGCGAATCGCGCGGTCCAGGGCCACCCAGCACATCAGCCGCGAGTGCAGGAAGTGATGCTGTTCGCCGCGCATTTCCCAGATGCCCACATCTTTGGTGTCCCAGATTTCGCAGACCTGATTCGCCACGTCCACCGTGTGTTTCCAACCCTCATGGGAAATGGCTTCACCGTATTTGTTCACCAGGTAAACCGCGTCCATCAGCTCGCCGTAGATGTCCAACTGGATCTGATCGAACGCTTCGTTGCCCACTCGCACCGGCGTGGCGCCGCCGTGGCCGCTCAAGTGGTCCAAGGTGGCTTCCGGCAACTCCTGGCGACCGTCGATGCCGTAGAGAATATTGATCTTGATCGACTGGCCGCAGCAGTCGCTCACCCGTCCTTTTAGCCAGCGCATGTAGCTGTTGGCTTCTTCGACGAAACCCAGGCGCATGAACGCGTAGACGGTGAACGACGCGTCGCGGATCCAGGTGTAACGATAATCCCAGTTGCGCTCGCCGCCAGGGGTTTCCGGCAGGCCGAAGGTGGCGGCGGCGATGATTGCGCCGTGTTTGCGCGAGGTCAGCAGTTTCAGCGCCAGGGCCGAGCGATTGACCATCTCGCGCCAGCGGCCTCGGTAGTTGGATTGGCTGATCCAGCCGCGCCAGAACTTCAACGTGCGTTCCAGGTAGAGGTCAGTGCAGGCGTTGGTGACGCGCGGATCATCCTCACCGCCGAGCACGAATTCGGCGCCTTCGTCCTGGGCCAGGCTGAAGCTGGCGACGGCGGCATCGTCTTCGAGGGTCAGCGGATGGCTGCCGATCAGGCGCAGGCCGGGCTGGTCGGCGGCGCTGAACACCACGCCTGCATTGGCAATCTCGGCGCGGGTGGTGGCCCGCGCATAATCATGGCGCACGGCGCAGCGCAGATGAATGGTCGCCTTGCCGCTGACCACACGCACGCGACGAATCAACAGCGGCAGGTCATCGACGTTTTCACTGACCGTGAGCAAATCGGTGATCTCCACCACGGCCTCGTCACTCAACCAACGGGTTTGCAGCACATTGGTGTCGGGCAGGTAGATCTGCTCGCGACGGGCGTTGGGTAGGTCGGGGGTGAGCTGGAAAGTACCGGCGTCGGGGGTGTCGAGCAGCGCGCAGAAGATCGACGGACTGTCGAATTCCGGCCAGCAGAAAAAATCGATGCTGCCCTTGTCGTTCACTAACGCAGCGCTGCGCATGTCGCCGATGATGCCGTGAGCATCGATCGCGCTCTGGGGTTCGTTTTTGAAATCAACCATTGCCACGGAACTCCGGATAAAGGCTCATGCCGCCGTCGATGAACAACGTGCTGCCCACCACGTAATCGGATGCATCACTGGCCAGCCACACCACCGCATTGGCCACGTCTTCCACATCGCCGACCCGGCCGTAGGGAATCAGCTTGAGCAGCTCTTTTTCCGCCGCGCCTTCGGTGGCTGCGCGATTAATCGCGGTGCGAATCGCCCCCGGCGCGATGCCATTGATGCGAATGCGTTGTTCGCTGACCTCCTGGGCCAACGTGCGCATCAGCATGTCCACACCGCCTTTGGAGGCTGCGTAGTTCACATGGCCGGCCCAGGGAATCAACTGGTGCACCGAACTCATGTGGATGATCTTGCCGGCTGCGCGGGAAACACCTTCGCGCAGTCCCTGGCGGTTGAAAATGCGCACCGCTGCACGAGCGCAGAGGAACTGCCCGGTGAGGTTGACGCCGATTACGGTGTTCCAGTCGTCGAGTGTCATGTCGACCAGATTGGCGTCTTTTTGCAGGCCGGAGTTGGCGACCAGAATATCCAGGTGGCCGAACGCATCGAGGGTCTGGGCAAACAGACGCTCCACGTCAGCCTCTTTGGACACGTCGCCGCCGATGGCAATGGCGCGGCCGCCGCTCGCATTGATCTGCGCGGCCAGGGCTTCGGCCGGCGCCGCCTGGGAATTGTAATTGAGCACTACCGCCGCGCCGGCGTCGGCCAGGGCCTTGGCGGCACCTGCGCCGATGCCGGAGCTGGCACCGGTGACCAGCGCTACTTGTTGCTGCAATGTGATCTGCATGGCCCACCCGTTGATTGTTGAACGTCCCTTGTGCTGACTGACGGGCAGCGCCGGAAGTTCAGGGCCATGCCTGATTGCCTGCCAGGAACTGATCACGACGGATGCGCCACACAGGTGGTCAGTTGATGCGTTTCGACCGCAGGTCGCCTCTCTCGACTGCAGACCGCCCCGTTCACTGGAGAACCCCATGTCGGTATCGACGACTGATCCATCCGTATCCACTTCATCCTTCCATGGCCACTCGCACGCGAATACCCGGCCTGATGAAGCCGCCCAACGCTCTTCGCCTGCTGCGTCCCCCGTCAACGGGCAAAAAACGGCCAATGTGAGCTTTCATTTTCATCAAGATCACGCTGGACCGGTTTTCGGGCAACCGCAAACCACAGCGCCCCATCAGCATCAGCACGCCGAGCCGCAGCGCCCTGCGCCCTCGATGTGGGGGTTGCTGGCAATGGTCAATAACTTGATGAGCCTGTTAGGGTTCGCCCGGCCACCGATGCTGACGGGCTTGTCGACGAAGAGCAACGAACAGTTGGCGCAGATGCTGCTCAATAATTTCGACGCCTTCAGAGACCCCAAGAGGCCCAATTATGTCAGCCTCGATAGTATTCGAACGATGGCGAAAAAAGCGTGGACCAGCGATCCGGTCATGAACCAGAACATCCTCCTGGCCAGAGAGATGCTCAAGCGCCCGGCGCTCATGAGAGGTCTCGATCAGCATGGAGCAACGGGCGCGCAGGATGGCCTGATCAGTTGGCAAAACCTGGCCGCTGTCAGTCGGGGCGACACCCTCTTCAAGTACAGGAGCGATAAGGAGCTGGTCGGATCGATATTCCAGCACTTCAACCAACTCAAAACGCCCGGTGCGCAGGACCTGCGGATCAGCGATCTGGCCAGGTGGGCGGCCGCACCTCTGATGGGCAAAGGTGATCAGGATGACTTGATTCAGATGGCCCGTGAAATCCTCAAGCGTACTTGGTTGCTGGAAAATATTGATGACTTTCAACTCGGGTCCAACGGCGACATTATCAGCCTGTCAGCGCTCTACCACTTGTCTCGCTGACAACTGCCCGGGCGCCACCCACCCTGCGTGGCGCCTGGGTAATGGGTTGGCTGCCCGCCATGGCGCACGGGTTTTTACATGCTGTCATTGGTATTTCCCGAACGCTCGGAACTGGCACCCTCATCCGGCCACATATCAGGTGTTTGCCTGACCTGAGTTTGCTTGATGACCGGGGTCATCAAGTTGACGCTCTCCAGGCAGGCCTCTATTTGAAAGAGTTGGAGAAAGCTCATGAGTATCGAGGGTGTATTACCTTACGCACGACCTCCCGCGCTGGACACCACGGCTACGCGGTCAGTCGCGCCAAAGCCGTTGTCTCCCCCTGAAGCCTGGCGCGAAAACCAGCTCGCGACCGCAGCCCAGATCCCTCGCCAGCCCTCCCGGTTGCGTGGATCGCCGCCAGGGTTGCATCACCGAGCATTGCAGAATCCTGCCTCTGGACGAGCAAGCTTGCTCAAGGTTGACGCGACGACCACCGATAGCAAGTTGGCAGCGTCGCTGGAAGAACACTTTCATCTGTTATGGCCCTTTTGAAGATGGGCCGCTTACCCCTGTCAGCATTACGCCAGTTTGCTGCTCAACCCCAGGGTGATTGCGAGAAACGTAACCGCTTGATCCAGATAGTCGGTGAAATCCTTAAACGCCCGCGACTGGTGGATGCGATCTCGATGCCCGATGGTTACATTACCCGCGACAGCCTTAGAGCTGCCGCTTCGGTAATGCAGGGCAGCAGTTCTCCGTCGTTATTCAGCCTGGACACGTTTCATGGCAAAGGTAATCACGAGGTGGTGCTGAGCTTTAAAGAAGAGTTCGCAGGTTTGCGGGACCCGACCAAGGATCTCAAGTTTCTGTTTTGGGAGCTTCAGTACGTGGAAATCGCAAAGCTCAGAGACGTCATGCGGGATCCTTATAAGCTCGATAACAATGGCAAGCCGGTGGCGGAACCGTCTACCGGCATGCTGATGCCTGAATACAGCGAGCACTGTGTATACACAGCCATCAATCTCATTAACAGACCGGGCTTGCTTTCTTCACTGCGCCTTGCCAACTCCATGCAGCTGTTGGGCAGGTTTTGTCCGCCGGGCTATCTTGGCAACTTGTGTCTTGATCTTTGGCTTGAGCAGGACGTAGCGCGAAAGGCGCGCTGATGAAGACTCTTGTCTGGCAAGCGATCGGATCATGCGGGAACCATTTTTCGACGGTTTACCACGAACAAGACATCCATCGGCCGTTGTTTGCCCGTGGGTGTTTTCATTTACTGGAACAGGTCTGGATCATGAACTCGCCATCTTTCGAATCTCGTCAAGCCCAGTACACCTTAACGCCCCTGCCTTCTGCTGCATGCGAGGGCCAGAAGCATGACACGCCGCTGCCGCAGGGTCTCAACCTTACCTCCACGCCTAAATTCAGCTTCAAGGCGCCTACGGCCGAGGACTTTGATAAAGGGTCGAAAACACAGGCGCAAGAGCCTGGGTCCGGCTCCGCGGGTTCACTGCTCGCCAGCATCAGGAACCTTTTGTCCCGTCGCGCCTGATCATGCGCGCAGTATTTTTCCGCTGACCGCCACCGCTGCCAGCAGGACACCGATCAGCATGAAGGCGGTCGCCAGGCTGCTGCCGTGGGCTATGAAGCCGATCAGGGCGGGGCCTGCCAGAATCCCTGCATAGCCCAGGGTAGTGATGGCCGGCACGGCAATGTGTTCCGGCATCACGGTCTGCTTGCCAACCGCGGTATAGAGCACCGGGACAATGTTTGAACAACCGGCGCCCACCAGTGCATAACCGAGCAATGCCATTTCCCAGGCAGGGGAGAGTGTCGCGAGGAATATGCCGGCCGCCGCCAGCGCGCCGCCGACCACGATCACACGAGTTGCGCCCATGCGGCGCACAATGGCGTCACCGGTCAGGCGCCCGGCAGTCATGGTCAGGGCAAAGGCCGCGTAGCCCAGGCCCGCATAGGCTTCATCCAGGCCGCGCTCGTCGCTGAGGAACACCGCGCTCCAGTCCAGCACCGCGCCTTCGGCCAGGAACACGATAAAACACAGACAGCCGATAAACAGCACCACGCCATGGGGAATCGCAAACGCGGGGCCCGAGCTCTCACTGCCGTAAGGCAACAGGTGCGGTCCGGCCTTGAGCAGTGCCACGACCATGATCACAATCACTACCAGCATCGCCTGCAGTGGCGAGCAACCGAGCCCCAGCAGGCCCGCGACACCCGCCGCGCCGACAATACCGCCCAGGCTGAACAACCCATGAAAACCCGACATCATGGTTTTGCCACTGGCGCGTTCGACGATCACCGCCTGCAGGTTGACCGTTGAATCCACTGTGCCCAGACCCGCGCCGAAGAGAAATAACCCAGCCATCAGCAGCGGAATCGAACTGACCGTAGCGAGCAGGGGCAGCGCCAGACAGATCATGACAGTGCCGGCAGTCAGTACGCGTCGGCAGCCATAGCGCGATGCCAGCAAGCCCGCCACCGGCATGGCGAGGATCGACCCGACCCCCAGGCACAACAGCAGCAGTCCCAGCGTGCCTTCATTGAGGTTCGCCCGCGCCTTGGCATAGGGCACCAGGGGGGCCCAGGCCGCGATGCCAAAACCGGCGATAAAAAAGGCGATGCGTGTCGACATTTGCTCCAGCCGTCCGGGAATCACGGAGGCTGGGGTGGGGATGGCAGTCATGCAGAGTCCTTGGTTTGGCGTTCAGCTAACGATGTCCTGCGCGACATCCTTGCACATCAGGCCGTGCCGAGCGAGCGCGGTTGCGTCACCGTTCAAGGCAAAAAGCGCCGGTCGTGAATATTATTTTTACACATGCGGGAACGCTCGGCGCATCACTGACCACAGACAAGCCATCGAGCCTGTGGGAGGGAGCCTGGAAGGTGTGCGGTCCCTGCGAGAAAGGTTGAACCCCGGATTTCTTGCAGGGAGTTACCTCTTCCAGTCTGCCAACCATGGGGTCGACTTTTTGTAATCAGCCAATAGTTTTGTGAACAGTGCCTACAACTTTTTAGTTATGTGCCTACGAACTACCGTACGAAATTTCTTGTTGGAGCCAGTCAGCTCTTCTGAGCTTATTAATTGTTTTGTAAAAGACACTTCCATCCTCGCCGTACGAAACTTCTTTTTTATTTCTGAAAGGCCGAATTTTTCCTGAAATCGCTAAGCTTCAGGGCGTTCAGGCACTTTTTTTCGCCACCCAGCGAGCAGTGGTGAGGGGAAGTATTTTCTATCAGGAAGTTGACTGGCGGTTACCTACGATGGCTGATGCGTTTGTTTCTTCACGGTTTAAATTAATCTTTTCAAGTCTGGATACAGACTTTCAAGTAGCGGCGTTCAAGGGCAGTGAGGCCATTGATCAGCCGTACTTCATTGAGGTGCAGTTAGTCAGCGAAAATCCCTCGATTGACCTGGAGGCCTTGCTTCACCAACCCGTCTTCCTTTTCCTGGGCGAAGTCGATGAAGGGCTGCATGGGCAGGTCTACAGCATCGGGCGCGATGACCGGGGTACGCGTCTCACGCGCTACCGCCTCACCCTGGCACCGCGCCTGGCGTGCCTGGCCCATCGCTGCGACCAGCGCATTTTCCAGCAGCGCAGCGTGCCGCAGATCATTGCAGCGGTGCTCGAACACCACGGCATCCTCGCCGACGCCTACGCGTTCGAACTTGGGCCGGTGGTGTATCCGCCGCGCACGTTCTGCGTGCAATACGCGGAAACAGACCTGCATTTTATCCAGAGGCTGTGCGAAGAAGAGGGCATCCACTTCCACTTTCGCCACACTGCGGACAATCACCTATTGGTGTTCGGTGATGACCAGACGGTGTTCCAGCACCTGCCCGCACAGCGTTACAGCGCGTCAGCCGACCCGCTGCCTCAGGGCGCTCGAGTGGTCCAGCGTTTCGACCGGCGGCTGGCGACACGCAGCCGGCAAACCGTACGCCGTGATCATGACTTCGAGCACCCTTCGTTGTGCCTGCAGAACACCGCCGGGGACGCGGGTGCACAACCCCATCAGGATTATCACTACCCCGCAGGTTTCACCAGCCGTGTACGGGGTTTGCAACTGGCGCGACGTGGCCTGGAGCGCCATCAAAGCGATCGGCATCGCGCACTTGGCAAAAGCGATCAGCCTGCGCTGCGCAGTGGTCACTTCCTCCCGTTGCAGGATCACTCCGACCCGGATTGCAACGATCTGTGGTTGCTCACGTCCGTGCACCATGAAGGTTACCAACCGCAGGTGCTGGAGGAGGCGGTATTCGAAGCAGGCAAGTTCCGTGGCTATCGCAACCGCTTCACCGCGACACCCTGGCGCGCCGTACACCGACCGGCCCTCAAACACCCCAAGCCAACCATCAACGGCAGTCAGACCGCAACGGTGACCGGGCCTGCCGGGGAGGATGTGCATTGCGATGCCTATGGTCGGGTAAAAGTCCGCTTTCATTGGGATCGCCTGGAAAAGAGCGACGACAAGAGCAGTTGCTGGGTGAGGGTGGCATCGGGATGGGCAGGTAATGGCTTCGGCGCAATGATGATTCCACGGGTGGGAATGGAAGTGCTGGTGACGTTCCTCGAGGGCGATCCAGACCGGCCACTTGTCAATGGATGCCTGCCCAATGCGTCGCACCTGCCCACCTATCCGTTGCCACAACACAAAACGCGCAGCGTATTGCGCAGTTGCAGTTCACCCGGCGGTGACGGCGCCAACGAGTTGCACCTCGAAGACCGGCGCGGCGAAGAACTGATCTTCCTGCGCGCTCAACGTGATCTGGAGCAACAGGTCGGTCACGACAGTCGGCTTGAGGTGGCCGGAGAGCGGCATGAAGTCATTCGCGGAGTAAACACGGTGCGCCTGGAAGACGAGGACCATCGCCATGTCGTTGGTGATCGCAAGGTGGTGCTGGAGGCGCACGACCACCTCAAGGTACATGGCGACAGCCTGACCCATGTTGGCCAGACCCTGGTGGTCGAGGCCGGGCAGCAACTGCACCTCAAGGCCGGAGCCAGCCTGGTGATCGATGCGGGTGCGCAACTGAGCCTGAAGGCGGGGGGAGAGCACCTGGTGATCCAGGCTGGGGGTATTTTCAGCAGCCGGCCCATCACTGCGGGCGGGGCGCCGTCCGTCACACGCTCGATCAGTGCTGCGCCGACAACTGCTCCGAGCATCTCCCCGGCACAGGATCAGATCATGCGCCTTGCTCGAAAACTGGACGCGGATTTCTGCCCACTGTGCGAGCGCTGCAGCGAAGGCCTGTGCGACATGAGGGCCGCCTGATGGAAAACCTGCCCAGTGAATGGATGGCCCGCCAACAACAGGCGGGGCGGCGTCTGTGCCTGATGCTCGAAGGAAACAACTGTGCGCGTCGGCCACTGCTGGCCGTGCGTGAACCGCTGAACTATCGCTGCCTTTACAGCGATACCGCTGCGGCGGAACTGGCGAACGCAGGTCCCGTGATCCTGCTGTTGGAGCATTTGAACGAGCCCGCTCTGGTCGACCTGCTGCAACGTCCCGAGGCTCATTGGGGCTGGCTGGGCAGCCTGCCCGATGAAGACCTGACCAGCGTGACGCGACATTGGCGCGAGCGTTTGCTCATGGGACCGGCGGGGAGTCAGGCGCTTTACCGCTTCCATGACAATCGCACCTTCGCCCGTGCCCTGGCTTGTCTGCCGAAAACGCACTGGCCGCCCTTTCTCGGTCCTCTGATCAGCGTGTGCTACTGGCATGAGGGCACTTGGCGCCAAGCTGAGAACCCCGCCCCTGGAGAATATCCGGTGCCTGACCCGGCCCC
Source organism: Pseudomonas poae RE*1-1-14 (assembly GCF_000336465.1). Taxonomy (NCBI): domain Bacteria; kingdom Pseudomonadati; phylum Pseudomonadota; class Gammaproteobacteria; order Pseudomonadales; family Pseudomonadaceae; genus Pseudomonas; species Pseudomonas poae. Next base: position 1,321,836 of record NC_020209.1, read on the forward strand.
GTGGCTGGCCGTCCCAAACCCACAGGCTGAGGCGATCCTGCACGCCAACATCCTGCGCTATCTGTTGGCCGAACACAGCGAAAACCTCGTTGCGCTGTTTGAATTCCAGGACCCCAGAATCTGGCTGACGCAAGTACTGGAACAGGCACGTGCCTGGCAATGGCGGGGCACGGAACAGTTGGAGTTTCTGGTGGTGCGCAGGCTTGAGGAAGCGACCCGAGGCAGCGTTGTTCATTGGCAACCGATGACAGGCGAGGCGCCGCAAGAGCATTTTGAACGGCTAGCGGGGCAGTGGCACAGGGCGGGGCGCAGGGATGAGTAAGTGGTTGGGGGTGACGTTATTTGTCTGTGTGATGACAGGGCTCTATGGGTGTGCGGGGAGGGCGGCGGAGCGGTTTACGTTGGAGGTGGATTTGCCGGCCGGATTTTCTGCTCTAGGGGACGCTATTTATACACCTGCACCGGGTGAAACCTGCAAGCTGCCCAAAAGAACGGGTAAGCGGCCTGAGTTGAAAGTATTCAAGGCCGCCAGCAAGTCGGTGCCAAATAGAGTGAGTTTCGATGTGCCGCTGACGGAGAGCGTGGATGGTTGTGCCCTGGTAGTGCGCGAGCTTGTTTTCGCACTCAATGCCAGTTGGGGAATGCGTTGGTCGGATATTGGACGGGATTACGCAATCATTTATTTCCGCGATAACGATGAGCCCTGGACATCTCAGATGCCTGAGTCGGGAGTGCAGGAGCTTCCTGGGCAATGCCAGTGGGTATTTCGAACGGTCGGCTCTGCGCATGCCTTGATCAAGGGGCTGCGTTGCAGATCATTGGATGGAGGCGGCGAAATCACAACTAAGCGGCCAGGTGGATATGTAACGCGCGACACATTAGCCGGCCGGACGTTGAGGATGAAATTGGCACTCAGCGAGGAGGAATCACCCGCTGAAGGTGATAGCTGGATCAGCGTCCCGGGCGGTTGGAAGCGGTGTATGGGGAAAAACCAAGATGACGTGTTCGGCTTTTGTCGCGGCAATGTTACTGACTTCAAGACGTTCAAAATGCCTGATGGACGATTTTGCAGCGTTTATCCGACTTGTTATTGATCAAGGAGAACACTCATGGGACAGGATGCATGGAAGCAGCAATTCTTCAATGATCAGATGCCCGCTTGTGCATTGAGCGGAGACTGGTTGACTTTCTGCCTGGTTGATACGGCGGGGAATGGGAAAAGTTACGGTGGGTTGGCCTATACCATCAACGACAGTGCCGGTAGGCAACATCAAGGTCGTTTGAATGGAGAAGGCTTTGCCAGAGTTGAGGGTTTTTTCTGTGGCCCTGTAGTCTTGATGCTGGAGGACTCTTATTCAGGTAATGCAATGCCCTATCAACGGCTTATGACGCGAGCCGATTACGCACTGCCTATCACCGAGCTTCAAGTGCGAGCAGAGCAGGCACTGTTTCCTGATCAAGAAAATCTCCTTGTCGAACCTAGCCCCGCGCGAAAAAAAGCGGATCATTTCTATCAGGTCGAAGTCAGTGACTTGGTACGGCACAGTGCTCACCTGCCGCCAATATCGGGGAGTGCCAATCGTCCGATGCGGCATGCGCTCAAAATGATGGAACAGCTGGGTTTTGGCCCGCCAGAATTGTTCCTTGACGGGTTGGTGCTGTTTCCAAAGAAACTTACAGTGTTGGAGGTTCGCCCTCTGCGAGCGCTACGGCCTGTCATTTCTACGGCTGATCAATTTTGCGCGCTGAACCTTTACCAGTTAGCGCTAATGGCGACATTAAGCTATTGCGAGTTTGGTCAGGACCCTCCATCCGGTTCAGAAGAAACGGTCAGCTTCCCGCTCACCCCCAGTATTGGAAATGTGTTTGTAGAGCATCTGTCCTGCTACCGAGAAGCCTGGAAGTTCGACTCGGTGCAAGTGCAGCGGTTTTATCCAATGTATGAAAACGTGGCGTACTCCAGACGTTTTGAGATCTTGCCTTTTGATCCGAAGCTGTATGAGCGGAATCACTCCGCTGGTGAAAATCCGCAGCGGCTTCACTTTTTCAACGATGCTGAGTTCGGCACTGACACCCAAGCTTTTATCTGTCATCACGATGAAGTAGTGCTTGTCGCAGTGCGTGGCACGGCCAGCGGCGCGGATGCTTTGCGCGATGCAGATGCTCATCAAGTGCCATTTGTCGAAGGGGTTGGAAAAGCTCACCAAGGGTTTCATCAAGCATTTCAAGCCATGCATAACCATGTACTGGACTATCTATTCCGATTTCACAAAGACCAGCGCATTGTCATCTGTGGCCACAGTCTTGGTGGCGCAATTGCCCTGTTACTGGCCGAAGCCTTGCGCCGCAATGCCGACCGCGATTACAACCCACTCCTCTACACCTACGGCGCCCCCCGTGCCGCCGACTCCGAATTCGTCGCCGGTGCGTCCAGCCTGGTGCACCACCGCATCGTCAACCACAACGACCCCGTGCCCAGCGTCCCGGCGACATGGATGAACACCACCGCCAAGCTGTGGATTCCTGGTGCCGTCGCATTGTTCAGTGCCCCCGGCCCCGGCGGTTTGTTGTTCGCTGCCGGGCTGGTGCGCGTGGGCGGCAACCCCTATCAGCATCATGGTGAGCAACGGCATTTCATGCCGATCAAGCTGCCGGATGGCACGCAGTCTTCGGTGTTGTGGAAGCCCGGTTGTGAGTCCATTCAGGAGGCAGCCTGCAATCGCGCCCTGCAGCTGCAAGGCGACATGCCCGCTCGTGACAACTTGTTGAAACAGCTATTCCAAGCCAGCCAGCACTTCATGACTGCCAGCTACATACCGGCTGCCTGGGCCACCTTGCGTCGCTGGCAGCAGACCCTGGAAAGCCAGGGTACGTTGGTTACGCCAAGAGAGTTCGAATGGATCGACCGAGCACTTGAGCGTATGGGCCAGCAACTGCGTGACAAGAATCGCGAACTTGATCGGCGTCGGCCAACCAACCAGCGCAGTCACGCGCACTCGCACAGCCAGGCCTTGAGTGCCGAGATCGACCGGTTGCGCACCAGCCGCGAGCGCCTCCAGAGCTTGCGCTGGCGCCGCCTGGATGCGCGCGACGTCTATGGCAGCCATGCCGACGCGCCGCACCTGCAAGCCAGCCTCAAACGTTGGTTCAGCCATCGCGAGAACCGCGAATTGTCCCAGGTTGCCAGCATTCCGCCGCCCACTCTCGACGATCGAGGGAGGGCGCACACGCTGGATATCGATTCAATCGTCTAGCCCTCAGCGTGCAAAAAACTCCACCTGCGCGGGTTGGCGCTTCATAAGCACCTTGCCATTGCGGATCGAGTACAGCGGCAGGCCCTGGCTGCGAATCACCTCATAGTCGCTGTCTGCCGAAAGAATCAGCAGGTTGGCCGGTCGCCCAGGCGCGAGGCCGTACCGGTCACCCAGGGCCATGGCTTTGGCACTGTTGTCGGTGACCAGGTCGAGGGCACTTTGCAGGTTGCGGTAGCCGAGCATATGGCAGATATGCAGACCCGCTTCCAGTACGCGCAGGATGTTGCCGTTGCCCAGCGGGTACCACGGATCGACGATGGAGTCCTGGCCGAAGCACACGTTCATGCCGGCCTCCAGCAGTTCGTTGACGCGCGTGACGCCACGGCGTTTCGGGAAACTGTCGAAGCGCCCTTGCAGGTGGATGCTCTCGGTGGGGCAGGATACGAAGCTGATACCTGAATGCCCCAGCAGGCGGAACAGCTTGGCGCAGTAGGCATTGTCGTAGGAGCCCATGGCCGTGGTGTGGCTGGCGGTGACACGGGCACCCATGTCGCGGCTGCGCGCTTCTTCGGCGAGCACTTCGAGAAAGCGCGAGTGGGGGTCGTCGGTTTCGTCGCAATGCACGTCCACCAGGCAGCCAGTGCGCTCGGCCAGGTCCATGAGAAATTTCACCGAGCTTACGCCTTGGTCACGGGTGTACTCGAAGTGCGGTATGCCGCCGATCACATCGGCCCCCAGGCGAATGGCTTCTTCCATCAGCTCGCGGCCGTTGCGGTAGGACTCGATGCCTTCCTGGGGAAAGGCGACGATTTGCAGGTCGATCAAATGCGCGCTTTCCTCGCGCACCTGCAACATGGCCTTGAGCGCGGTGAGATCCGGATCGGTGACATCGACATGAGTGCGCACATGCTGGATGCCGTGGGCGGCCAGGGCCTGGATGGTCTTGTGGGCGCGGGTGCGGGTGTCTTCCTCGGTAATGGTGGCCTTGCGTTCGCCCCAGCACTCGATGCCTTCGAACAGCGTGCCGCTCATGTTCCAGCGTGGCTCGCCGGCCGTGAGGGTGGCATCGAGATGGATATGCGGTTCGACAAAGGGCGGTATCACCAGATGACCGGCGGCGTCCAGGTCGTCAGCCATCAACGCAGGCACGGCGGTCTGTGCAGTGATGCTGGCAATCCGGCCATTTTCCAGGTGCAGATCATGCAGGCCTTCACGGTTTCGCAGGCGGGCATTGATGATGTGCATGGGCAAGTTCCTCTTGGCTAAAAACAATCAGGCGGTCGACAGATTACCATCGGCGAGGGTAGGGCTCATGCCTGTGCGTCAGCCAATGGTTCGCGCACGCGCAGTACGGCAGTGAGCAGCATGTAGGTCAGGGAAGCGGCGACTATCCCCACCAGTGGCGCCACCCATGGCGAGCTGAACGCAAGCACTGTGCCGACGACATAGGCCGTCAATCCCGGCCAGTTGAAGGCGGGCAGGCGTGCAACGGCCAGGCGCGGGTAACGTCCACGATAGCGGTAGAAGAAATCCGCCATGATCACGCCGCCTATTGGGGGGATCACGGTGCCCAGCAGAATCAGGTACGGGACCAGCATGTCATACATGCCCAGCAAGGCCAGCAGGGTGCCGATCACTGCGCCCGTCAGGGTCACGGTCTTGCGGCGGCGAGTGCGTAACAGGTTGCAACCGGCCACGGCGAAGTTGTAAATGGTGTTGTCCTGAGTGCTCCAGATGTTGAGCAGCAACATGGCCATCGCTGCCATGGCAAAGCCTTGCAGCAGCAACACTTCCACCACGTCAGGTTGTTGATAGACGATGGCGCCGTAAGCGCCGATCAATACCATCAAGCCATTGCCGACAAAAAATCCGATCAGGCTGGCCAGCACCGCGACTCTGGCCGAGCGGGAAAATCGCGTCCAGTTGGTGGCCTGGGTCGCCCCGCTGACAAAGGTACCAAACACCAGGGTGATCGCCGTGGACAGGTTCAACTCACCCGTCGGCACCACCGCCAGCAGGCCATCGAGCCCGCCGACTTTTTCTGTTGCCACCCACATCGACAGGCACAACAGAATGCCCATCGCCGGCACCGCGATATACGACAGGATCTCAAGGCCGCGATACCCCACGTATGCCGTCGCGCAGAACATCAGTCCAAACAGCACCATCAGACCCAGCACGCTGCCCTGGCTCAATGCGAAATATTTGCCCAGTACCACGGCTGCCGTGGCGGTACCCCAGGCATACCAGCCGATCTGGGTAAAACCAAGGATCAGGTCGCTGAGCTTGCTGCCCATCTCGCCGAAGCAGAAGCGGCCCATCAGCACCGAGTTCAAGCCGCTCTTGAACGCGATGTAACCCAGGCCTGCGGCGTAGATGCCCAACAGCAGGTTACCCAGCGCCACGACACCGAGCATATCGACGAAGCTGAACGCCACACCCAGCTTGCCGCCGGCAAACATGGTCGCCGTAAAAAAGGTGAACCCCAGCAGCACCATTGCGGTGGACGCCAGGCCCTTGCGCGCATGCAGAGGGACTTCGCTGAGAGGGTAATCGTTGCCCGGTTCGTGCTGCGTCATGTGCCTTGCTCCCTGATGGTTGACGCCGGGGTTGTTGCACCGCGCGTGCCAAACCTGCAGGCGGTCAATGATCACTGCACCGCACTTTTAGCCATCTGAGAGAGCCTGTACTCACCCAGCGCGAAAGCGGTGCAGCGGTGAGACAAATTGGATCGCTCGGCGAGTCAGAGTTGTTTGCTCATATACACCCTGCGCAGACCGTTCTCGACGCAATGATGGGTTTTTACATAGCCTCTGCGAGTGTAGAGCGCGATATTCTCGGTCATGGCTTCATTGGTGTAGAGGATGATGTTCGAATAGCTCGAGTCAACAGCCTGCTGCTCGGCAAAGTCCATCAACTGCCGCCCGAATCCGAGGCCCTGGGCGTTCGGGTCGACGGCGAGGTTATCCAGCAAGAGCGCATTACTGGCCGCGACGAGGATGATAAAACCCTGAACCCGCCCGGCATTGTCCAGCACATGCACTCCGCCGCAGGCAACCCGTTGGTGATAGTCCTCCAGCATCGGGCCGGGTTTACGACCGATGCGCTCTATGTAAGGCGCGTAGGCGGCCTGGACAATCAGCTCAATGGCAGCGACATCGTGGGCGGTAGCGGTGCGTATCATTGTTGCGGGCTCCGTCGAAAAATGAGTCGCATGTGGTCGTGCACAAAAAAGCCACCCGCAGGTGGCTTTGCTTTCATCAACCGCTCACTCGCCGCGATAGATGCAACCGCTGGTGCAGGTCTCATGGATGCGGATCGCGCTGAGTTCCGGCAGCAGGGGTTTGAGTTCGGTCCAGATCCACTTGGCCAGCACTTCGCTGGTGGGGTTTTCCAGACCGGGAATATCGTTGAGGTAGTTGTGGTCGAGGCGTTCGTAGAGCGGCTTGAAAATCGCCTTGATCTCCGAGAAGTCACGAATCCAGCCGGTATGGGGATCCAGGTCGCCGCTCAGATGGATCGCCACCTTGAACGAATGCCCATGCAGGCGCCCGCATTTGTGGCCTTCGGGGACATGGGGCAGGCGGTGGGCGGATTCGAACGTAAACTCTTTGAAGATTTCCACGGTATTTTCAGCTCGGTCAGGTATCTGGCAGGCGGCGAGTTTAACAGCTTGACCCCGCACTGCGCACACCGTCCCTCGTGCAGTAGCGCATTAGAGAGCCAACAGCCGCTCGCCCAACCTGCCGTTATCCGCCAATTCCAGAAACTCATCCCCCAGCCGCCGGCTCTCGCTCATCGCGGTTTGCCAGTATTTGTGGCGGCTCGCGTCATCCCCCAGGAAGCGCTTGAAGTCGCTGCGGTCCGGTAGCTTGCCGTGGGGCAGGCGAGCGAGATAGTCCTTTGAGGGGGCCAGCAGCAACACATCCTGCAAACCTTGTTGACTGCTGCGGCGCCATGGCAGGCCCTTGTCGAACCAGCCGGGAATGACTCGGTCGGTGAAGTGCGGGTACAGCACGATGTCATCGCCGTGGTAGGGCAGGTCGAGGTGGTAATCCAGCAGGCCGCCGTCACGGTAGGTGCCTGCACCGGCGCCGGGCAGGTCGCGCACACCTTGCATTACCATGGGAATCGAGCCAGAGGCGAGCAGGGCCTGGCGCAGGTTGCCCACATCCAGCTCAATGAAGCGCGACGGGAAATCCTTCAAGGCATGCACCGGCGGCGCCTGGCGCGGGTCGTGAATGATCAGCCGCTCGAAATGCCGCGACAGCCGTGCGCGAGCGCGCAGGTTGTCGGCAATCACCGACGACAGGCCCAGACCCAGCCGTCCCCGGTGGTCATCGACGAGCAGGCCGTGGCTCTTGACCACCATGATGTTCAGCCGATAGTCGGGGTTGTCCAGCACCTGGGCATCGCGGCCGGCCAGCAGGTCGTCGAGCATGCGCTGGCAACTGCGGGTGACCTCGGCCATGGTCACGCCTTTGGCAAAGCGTTGTTCGTTATACAGGCGGCCGAGGTCGAGCAGGCCTTGCACCGGGTCGGGCAAGCAGGCACTGGCAAACCGCCAGGAACCGATGGACGCGCCGATCAGTGCGCGCTCACGGGGTGCACGGCGCAGCCAGTCGCCGAACAGCGCCAGGTCCAGGCCCTGGATGCCCAGGGCCTTGGGGCCGCCAGCCGCGCCCGGCAGAATGCCGACCTCGGCAGGCGCGAGGCCTTGCTCACGAATACGGGTGAACGCACGTTTGCCGGCCTTGAGGGTCAGGGCGCAAAACTTGACATGAATAGCGGCCATACACGTCTCAAACTGAAGGAGCGGGTTCGCTCGAGAAAAACGTCAACGATAACGCGTGTATGAGGAATAAACAGAGTATCAACAGGAATTTTCTTATTGAAAATTGCCATGGTGGCAATTCAGTTTGAGTTAAGTTGCGGCGCGTACCTTCGCAGATGTAGGAAAAACATCCTGAAACGGAGACTCATCATGAAGCGCCTCACAGCGCTGGTCGCCGCCGGTATCATCGCTGCGTTTGCGGTGCAGGCGTGGGCAGTGAACCCCGACAAACCACCGAATGTGCCCGGCGCTGTTACCATTGTCGCCTTCGATCAGCTCGAGGCCACGGCGCTGGCTTTGCATCCGGGTTCGACCCTGCTGGACACCGACCTGGACGAGCACTACGGCAGGTACATCTATGAGGTCGAGCTCGAGGATGCCCATGGCGTCGAGTGGGACGTTGAACTGGACGCGCTCTCCGGGCATGTTCTCAAGAATCATCAGGATACGTAATGACGGTATATCGACGCGTCGCGAGTCTGGCAGTGCTGGTGCTCCTGGCCTTCTGCTCAAGCCTGGCCGCCCGCGACCTCAACCAGGACGAAGCCTTGGCGCTGCGCCAGCAGGGAGTGATCCTGCCGCTGGAGCAACTGCTGCAGCAGGCCATGGCGCGGCATCCCGGGTCCAGGCTGCTTGAAGCGGAGCTTGAGAAAAAGCACGGCGAGTACGCATATGAAGTCGAACTGGTGACGACAGAAGGCGTGGTGCGCGAAATCAAACTCGACGCCACCACCGGTGTGCTGATCAAGGATAAGGAAGACTGATGCGCCTGCTATTGGTGGAAGACAACGTACCGCTGGCCGATGAGCTGCTCGCCGGCCTGCAGCGTCAGGGTTACGCGGTCGATTGGCTAGCCGATGGGCGCGACGCCGTGTATCAAGGCCGCAGCGAACCTTACGACCTGATCATCCTCGACCTTGGCCTGCCGGGCCTGCCCGGGCTCGACGTATTGGCGCAATGGCGCGCAGCGACGCTGGCCACCCCAGTGCTGATTCTCACCGCCCGCGACTCCTGGGCCGAACGTATCGAAGGGCTCAAGGCCGGCGCCGACGATTACCTGAGCAAACCCTTTCACCCCGAAGAACTGCACCTGCGCATCCAGGCGCTGTTGCGCCGCTCCCATGGGCACGCGAACCAGCCGACCCTGCAAGCGGCCGGTCTGCACCTGGATGAAGGACGCCAGTGCGTGCTGCGCGACGGCGAGGAAATCCAGCTGACCGCTGCGGAATTTCGTCTGCTGCGCTATTTCATGCTGCACCCGGAGCAGATCCTGTCGAAAAGCCATCTGGCCGAGCATCTGTACGACGGTGAGACGGAGCGCGACTCCAACGTGCTGGAAGTGCATGTCAATCATCTGCGACGCAAACTGGGACGCAGCGTGATCGAAACCCGGCGCGGCCAGGGTTACCGGTTTGGCGCCAGCCCTGCATGAGGTCGATCCAGCGGCGCCTGAGCCTGGGGTTGATCAGCGTGATGGTGATCGTCGGCGTGGTGCTGGCGCAAACCAGCCTGTGGTTGTTCGAGGCCGGATTGCAGCGCTACCTGGAAGCCGGTCTGCGCAACGACAGCGAGAACCTGCTAGTGGCGCTGGTACGCGGGCCGGGCGGTGTGCAACTCGATGAACAGCGCTTGTCGCCGGCCTACCAGCGGCCGTTTTCGGGGCATTATTTCCGTATCGATTTTGCCGACACCCACTGGCGCTCCCGGTCACTGTGGGATCAGGAACTGCCCAGGCTGCCCGAAGCCGGTCTCAAGGGCAACTTGCAACTGGGTCCGGAAGGTCAGCAACTGCTGGTGTTGCGTTCGGATTACAAACGTTTTGGCCAGTCGATTTCCATCAGCGTGGCCCAGGATTACACGCCGGTACGCGAAAGCTTTCGCCTGATGCGTCAGATTGGTCTTGTAATGGGGCTGGCAGCCTTGTTGCTGGTGCTGGTGCTGCAGCGAGTCACGGTGCGTCGCGCCTTGCGGCCGCTGGAAACCGCACGCAACCAGATCGCCCAGTTGCAACAGGGCCAGCGCTCGCAACTGGACACCCATGTGCCGCTGGAGCTGGAGCCGCTGGTGGCGCAGATCAACCACCTGCTGGCCCACACTGAAGACAGCCTCAAGCGCTCACGCAATGCCCTGGGCAACCTTGGCCACGCGTTGAAAACACCGTTGGCCGTGATGCTGAGTGCGGCGTCGAGCGAGGCGCTCAAGGAGCACCCGCAGTTAAGCAGGCTGCTGCGCGACCAGCTCGAACAGGTGCAACAACGCCTCAACCGTGAACTCAACCGCGCTCGGTTGGCCGGCGAGACCCTGCCGGGGGCGTTGTTTGACTGTGAACAAGAGCTGCCGGGCCTGCTCGCCACCTTGAACATGATCCACGGCGAACACCTGGACCTGAGTTATCACGTCGCCCCCGGCCTGCAACTGCCGTGGGACCGCGAAGATTTGCTGGAGCTGCTCGGCAACCTGCTGGACAACGCCTGCAAGTGGGCGGATGCCGACGTACGGCTGACGATCAGCGAGACTGAAAAGACGTACCTGCTGGCAGTGGAAGATGACGGTCCAGGCATTCCCGAGGACCAGCGCCAGCAAGTGCTGAGCCGTGGCACTCGCCTGGACGAACAGATTGACGGCCACGGCCTGGGGTTGGGCATCGTGCGTGACATCGCCGAGGTGTGGGGCGGGATGCTGCAGTTGCAGGAATCCGAATTGGGTGGCCTGAAGGTATTGATCGAGCTGCCCAAACGCCATGCCTGAGCGGTCGAAAACCAATATGTGGGTGAGGGAACAAGCTTTCACCCCGAAGTATTGACTGCGTACGCGTTATTTCAGGCGACCTCATCCCTGTGGCGAGCGGGCTTGTTGTGGCGAGCGGGCTTGCCCCGCGTTGGGGTGCGAAGCGCCCCCAATCCAGCAAAACGCGGTGTACCTGATACGGCTCAGCGCCTGGATTTGGGGCTGCTGCGCAGCCCAACGCAGGACAAGCCTGCTCGCCACAGGGAATCTGCGCTTAACTGAACGGCATTGGGGCAAGCGGGCTTGCCGCGGAGGCTGCTGGTGCAGCCGCCACTTCCTGAGGCTTACACCCTGAATTGATCCATCAACCCCTGCTGCTGATTAGCCAGGCTGTTCAACGCCTGGCTCACTCGGGCCGACTCATTGGCCTGCTCCGACAAGGATTCGGTCACATCCCGGATCGTTGCCACGTTGCTGTTGATCTCCTCGGCCACCGCGCTTTGTTCTTCTGCGGCGCTGGCGATCTGCAGGTTCATGTCGCTGATCACCGTGACCGCCTCGCCAATCTGACGCAACGCGGTCACTGCCTGGCCGACCTGTTCGACGCTGCCTTGGGCCTGGCGATAGCTGCTGCCCATGGCGCCCACCACGGTTTCAGTGCCGTCTTGCAACTGTTCGATCACCTGGCGGGTTTCCTCCACCGACTCCTGAGTGCGTCGCGCCAGGTTGCGCACTTCATCGGCCACCACTGCAAAGCCGCGACCGGCCTCACCGGCGCGGGCGGCCTCGATGGCTGCGTTCAGCGCCAGCAGGTTGGTCTGCTCGGCAATGGCGCGAATCACTTCCAGCACTGAACCGATTTTTTCGCTATTGACGGCCAAGCCTTCGACCTGAGTCATCGTGGCGCTCATGCCGGCGGCAAGCTCACCGATATTGCGCGTGGTGCGGTCGATCACCGTCAAGCCATCGCGGGTCGCCTGGTCGGCATCGCGTGCAGCTTGCGCAGCCTGGGCGGCGCTGCTGGCCACGTCCTGCGCGGTGGCGCTCATCTCATGGGAGGCGGTGGCCACCTGGTCGACCTGGCGATACTGCTGCTCCATACCGGCGCTGGTCTGGGTGGCAATCGCGGCGGATTGATCAGCGGTGCCGCGAGCGTCCTGCACCGAGCGTTTGACCTCGGCAATAATCGGTTGCAGCTTGTCGAGGAAACGATTGAACCAGCCGGCCAGTTGCCCCAGCTCATCGTGTTTGGCGTAGGCGAGGCGGCGGGTCAGGTCGCCTTCGCCGCTGGCGATATCCTCCAGCATGCGTGCCACGCCGAGGATCGGCCGCGTCACGCTGCGAGCCATCAGCCACACCAGCATCAAGCCGAGTATGGCGGCCAGCAGGCCCAGGCTCAGCTCCAGCCAGGTGCCGCGGGCGTTGTCGGCATCCAACTGTGCCTTCAGCGCTTCGGCCGGGCCCATCAGGATTTTTTCCGGCACATCCAGCAACACGCCCCAGGGTTTGCCGTCTGGAATGGGGGTGAACGGCGCGAGCACTTTCAGTTGATGGTCGGCGCGCAGGCTCTGCACCCGGGTGCTACCGGCGAGTGCGCTGATCAGTTGCGCGCCGCTGGTACGGTCGACCTGGTCCAGACGCTGGCTGAGTTTGCTCGCATCCGCGCTGTAGCCGGCGAGCAAACCGGTGGCGCTGAGGATGCTGACCTGGGTCTGGCCGTCATACAGCTTCTGGCTGGCCTGCTGGCTCACCGCCTGCAGGCTGTTGAGGTTGATGTCCACCGACAGTGAAGCGACGACCTTGCCATCGACCAGCAGCGGGAACACGATGCTGGTCATCAGCACATTCTGCCCGTCGATCACATAAAAATACGGCTCGATCACGCAAGGTTTAAGGGTGGCGCGTGGGCATGTGAACCAGGCGTTGGCGTTCTCCCCGCTGGGACCGACGGAAACGTCGGCCATGTCGCTTTCAGGTAGCGCCATCGAGGTGATCTTGCCCGGCGTCGGTTGCGACCAGTACAGCGCGAAACGTCCCTTTTCATTGCTGCCCAGTTCGGCCTGGTTGGCGAAGAGCTCATCCTTGCCATCCAGTGCATTGCTCTCGAACACCAGGGACAGGCCGAGCAGATCGGGGTTGGCCTGCAATGCGGCCTTGACCTGGCGGGTCAGGTCTTCGCGGGTATCAAAGGCGTCGAGAAAACGTTTTTCGGCCTGCTCGCGCAAGAACAACACCTGACGCGCGAAACCGTGGCCGTACTGATAGGCGTCCATGAACTGCCGACGAATGCTCAGTGCCTGCCCTTCACCCTGAGCCTCGATGCGAGCCTGGGCCGCCTCGTCGAGCATTTGCATGCTGGCAGCCTTGACCTGTGCCGAACTGTGTTCCATGCGATACAGCGACAGGCCCACGAGCAGGGTGACGATGCCCAGCAGGCACAAGCCGGCGAGCAGGGTGATTTTCCATTGAATGGACAACTGTCTAAGGGACATCAAAAAGCATCCTTAACCGAAAGGCACAGAGAACTACTGTGTCGGCTGCGGTGAGCGCTTCTTTATTCAATCGATCAATCAAAACCTGAAAACGGCGCCGTTTTTTGACATGCGGCTCCGCCTGCTGCAAAGTGCGCGGCCTCTAACAAGACCTCCTTGACGCCTGTTCGCCGGCCGCCCTATTCATTGGCTGCGCGCGCGGGCATGCCTGTCTTTTTATGTTTCTGCCTGAGGTAACCATGATTAACGCAGTCATCGCCGCGGTCGGCACAATGCTGGTGCTCAGCCTGTCCCGCGTGCATGTGGTCATCGCCATCATCATTGGCGCCCTGGTGGGTGGCTTGACCGGTGGCCTGGGCATCGAGGCCACGCTTCAGGCGTTCAACGGCGGTTTGGGTGGCGGTGCGACCGTGGCCTTGTCCTACGCTTTGCTCGGCGCTTTCGCGGTGGCGATTGCCAAATCCGGCCTGGCCCATGCGCTGGCGGACAAGGCGCTGATGCTGGTCGACCGCCAGGACGCCACCGGTGGCAGCCACGTCAAATGGTTGCTGATCGGCCTGCTGTGGGGGGTGGCGATTGCCTCGCAGAACATCCTGCCGATCCATATCGCGTTCATTCCGTTGTTGGTTCCTCCGTTGCTGTACGTGCTGACCAAGCTGCAACTGGACCGCCGCCTGATCGCCTGCGTGATGACCTTCGGCCTGATCACGCCGTACATGTTCCTGCCGGTGGGCTTCGGCAATATTTTCCTCAACCAGATCCTGCTTGCCAATGTGGCCAAGAGCGGCGTGGACATAAGCCAGGTCAACGTCACCCACGCCATGGGCCTGCCGGCAATGGGCATGGTGGTCGGCCTGCTGGTGGCGGTGTTTGTCAGCTACCGCAAAAAGCGCGTGTACGATCTCAAGAAAATCGAGCGCGTCGAGCAGGTGGCCGTGCAGTACAACCCGCTGACCCTGCTGGTGGCCGGGCTGGCGATTGCCTCGGCGTTCATCATTCAGTTGTGGCTGGACTCGATGATCATCGGCGCGTTGGCCGGGTTCCTGATTTTCTCGGTATCGGGCATCGTGCGCTGGCGCGAAACCGATGATCTGTTCACCGAAGGCATGAAGATGATGGCAATGATCGGCTTCATCATGATCGCCTCGTCGGGCTTTGCCGAAGTTCTCAAGGCCACCGGTGACGTGCGCTCGCTGGTGGAAGCTTCGGCGGCGTTCATTGGCCACAGCCGTGGCGTGGGAGCGTTGTTGATGCTGCTGGTGGGCCTGCTGGTGACCATGGGCATCGGTTCGTCGTTTTCCACGGTGCCGATTCTCGCGGCGATCTTCGTGCCGCTGTGCGTGCAGCTGGGCTTCAGCCCGCTGGCTATCGTGTGCATCGTCGGCACGGCTGGGGCGCTGGGCGATGCCGGTTCGCCGGCCTCCGATTCTACCCTCGGCCCAACCTCGGGCCTGAACATCGACGGCCAGCATCACCATATCTGGGACACCGTGGTGCCGACTTTTCTGCACTACAACATCCCGTTGCTGGCCTTTGGCTGGGTCGCGGCGATGACCCTCTGAGACGAACGCCGCTCTCTACCGTTTTACAACGGCTACGCTCAGCGCAACAAAGATGGCACTCGCAGGATTCGCTGCGGACTAAGCAGCAGGATGCACCCCGCTTTTTTCACACGGACCGGACATGAACGCGACCAACCTTCAATTCAAAACCCTGCTGCTGATGCTGGTCCTGGTGACCGTAGCGTTTATCTGGATATTGCTGCCGTTCTACGGCGCGGTGTTCTGGGCAGTGATCCTTGGCATCATCTTTGCGCCCATGCAGCGCCGCGTGCAGGCGAAATTCGGCTGGAACCGCAACCTCACGTCCCTGACCACGTTGACGGCGTGTCTGGTGATCGCGATCCTGCCGGTGATTATCACCAGCGCCTTGCTCGTGCAGGAGGGCGCCACGCTGTACAAGAATATTGAAAGCGGCAAGCTGGATGTGGCCGGTTATATCGAGCAGTTCAAGAACTTCCTGCCGCCTTACTTCCAGCATCTGCTTGACCGTTTTGGCATGGGCAATCTGGAAGGCCTGCGCGAAAAGATCGTCAAGGGCGCGATGCAGGGCAGCCAGTTTTTTGCGTCCCAGGCGTTCAGCTTCGGCCAGGGCACGTTTGATTTTCTGGTGAGTTTTTTCATCATGCTGTATCTGCTGTTTTTCCTGCTGCGCGATGGCCCGGAGCTGGTGCGCAAGGTGCGCACCGCGGTGCCGCTGGCCGAGCCGCAAAAGCGTCGCCTGCAATTGAAGTTCAACCGGGTGGTGCGGGCGACGGTCAAGGGCAACGTGCTGGTGGCGGTGACTCAGGGCGCGCTGGGCGGCTTGATTTTCTGGTTTCTCGACATTCCCAGCTCGCTGCTCTGGGCCGTGCTGATGGCGTTTCTGTCATTGTTGCCGGCGGTTGGCGCGGGGATTGTCTGGGCGCCTGTAGCGGTTTACTTCCTGCTGAGTGGGGCGATCTGGCAGGGCGTGGTGCTGGGCCTGTTCGGCGTGTTCGTGATCGGCCTGGTGGACAACGTGCTACGCCCGATTCTGGTCGGCAAGGACACCAAGATGCCGGACTACCTGATCCTGATCTCTACCTTGGGCGGTCTGTCGGTGTTTGGCCTCAATGGCTTTGTGATCGGGCCACTGGTGGCGGCGCTGTTCATGTCCAGCTGGGCGCTGTTCGTGGAGACCAAGCCGCGGGTCAAGTTGCCGTTGCCTTAAGCGTGAAGCGACGTTTTTTGCAGTTGCTGTTTTGCGTCGGACAATGACATGAGCGGGCCACTGATGGGCTCGCCATCGCTGACCAGGTACCAGCAGGCCAGCAAACCCAGGTTGCGCAGGGGGGCGGGAACGGCGGTGCCGACGACGGACATGATTTGAATTGTGGGCATAAGTACCTCCAAACGTGATGGCGCTACCTTAAGGCGTGTGATGGAACGGGAAAAATCATCTGTCTCGATAGTCGTCATCAACGTCAGGCGTCAGTCCACTACCTGATCAAGCATATGCACCACTTCCGCTTCACTGAGCACGCCTTTGCGCACCAGGTTTTCCGCCAGTAACGCCAGGAACTTCGCGTTGCGGTGGCCTTCCAGGTGCTTGAGTTCGGTCAATGCGTTGTAGACCTTGCTGGATGTGCACAAGCCGGCGGTGCGATGGGGGTTCTGCGTGGGCATGGTCAGTCGTCCTATGTTGTTATTGGGTGGACAGGCGCAGTGATGAGCGTGTGAGTGGGCACCAACATGCCAGCGCCGGCCCCGGTCAAGCAAGTGGACTTTTGATCTCCATGATGTGGGATTACGCCTTGGTCGCTGTCCTCAGAGCGACCCTTGCGCGACTGAATCGGACGGGGCCCTGTGAATTGCGCGCAAAAAAAGGCCCCGCGTGTGGGCGGGGCCTGTTCATGCAACGTGCTGACGCTTACCAGCCACGGCCGTAATAGCCATGGGGAGGGCCGTAGTAGTGGGCAGGTCCGTAGTAGCCGCGCGGTGGGCCGTAATAGACCGGCGCCGGGCGGTAGTAGACCTCGCGCTGCACATACACCGGTGGCGGCGGAGCGTAGTACACCGGTGGCGGAGCCGCATAGACCGGCTGCGGTTGCACGTACACCGGCTGCTGCTGCACATAGACTTCACGGGGCTGGTTGGCCACCACGGAGCCTACTACGGCGGCGCCGACCAGCGCACCCAAGACGGCAGGGCCACCCCATCCACCACCGTGGGCGGAGGCTTGGCCGGCCATTGCGAGTGCGCCGATTAGCAAGGCGATCCTGGGGAGTTTACGCATCATGGTCATTCCTCGGTTAGCCCCTGCGCTTGTGGTCTGCAATCAATAGACTCAAGTAATGTCGCGGGGATACTTTTAAGACAACGTATTTCTGAAAAACAGCACAGCCGCCAGGTAAAGGTTGTGTAAGGTCTGTACCGATTTGCTTACCTTCAAGGAGCTACCCATGCAGATGCACCCCAACAAGGACACCCAGCTGTGCATGTCACTGTCGGCGCGTCCCGGAAATTTCGGCCTGCGTTTCCATAACCATCTGTACGAGCAGTTGGGCCTGAATTTCTACTATAAGGCCTTCAGCAGCCGCGATCTGCCCGGCGCGATCGGCGGCATACGTGCGCTGGGCGTGCGCGGTTGCGGGGTGTCCATGCCGTTCAAGGAGGCCGCCATTGCCTTGGTGGACGAACTTGACGAGTCGGTTCAAGCCATCGACTCCCTCAACACCATCGTCAACACCGATGGCCATCTCAAAGCCTACAACACCGACTACATCGCCATCGAGCAGCTGCTGAAAAAGCACGCCGTGCCCAAGGACTTCACGTTTGCCCTGCGTGGCAGCGGCGGCATGGCCAAGGCTGTGGCCAGTGCCTTGCGTGATGGCGGCTATGCCAATGGCGTGATCCTGGCGCGCAATGAAAAGGCGGGCAGGGCGCTGGCGAGCAATTTGGGGTATGAATGGCAAGCGGACTTGGGCGCGTTGCGCCCGCAGATGCTGGTTAACGTGACGCCAATCGGCATGACAGGCGGCGCGGAAGCAGACCAGTTGGCGTTCAACCCGGATACCGTGGATAACGCGGAAACTGTATTCGATGTGGTGGCGATCCCCGCCGAAACACCGTTGATCGTACGAGGCCGTGCCCAGGGCAAGCGGGTGATTACGGGGTTGGAGGTGATTGCGATCCAGGCGCTGGAGCAGTTTGTGCTGTATACCGGCGTGCGGCCGACGCAGGAGCAGTTTCAGGCGGCTGTGGCCTTCGCCCGAAGCTAGAAATGTGTACAGCCCCCAAATGTGGGAGCGGGCTTGCTCGCGAAGGCGGTGTGTCAGCCACCCGATAGTTTGCTGAACCACCTCATTTGCGAGCGAGCCCGCTCCCACAGTGTTTGCTCGTGTCAGGCTTGTTCCAGCTGCGCCAGGCGCTCTTCCAGCGCCGCAATCCGCGCTTCCAGTTCTTCAATACGGTCCATGGAAACCCCGGCCGACCCGCGCTCCACGGGGTTCCCCCGCGCCGCGATAATCGCCTCGATATCCGCCGGATCGCCCAGTGCATGGGTATAACGGTCTTCCCGCTGCCCCGCCTGGCGCGGCACCAGCACGGCCAGCCCGCGCGCAATCAGACGCTCCAACTGATGCACCACTTGCTCGGCGTCCTCGAAGGCATGCATGCGCCCGCTGCGGGTCAGCAACTCGTTGACCGTCTGCGGCCCGCGCAAAAACAGCAGGCCGATAAGAATCACCTGGGCCGGCACCAGTTCCAGGGCCTTTTCCACGCGGTGCTCCCACCGGTCGGCGCGGCTGCCCATCACCAGCCGGGTAAACCCCTGGCCTTCGAGCACGCGCAGGCTTTGGCCGACCTGACCCGGGCTCAGGTTCATCACCGGCTCGCGGCTGGTCTTCTGGTTGCAGGCCAGCACCAGTGCGTTGAGGGTCAGGGGGTAGGTTTCCGGATGGGTCGCCTGTTTTTCGATCAAGCAGCCCAGGAGGCGGATTTCCGTGCTGTTCAGGCGCGGCTCGGGGGTGTCGGTGTCGTGCTCGGCGGTCATCGCGCTTTCCCTATGCAGTGAGCGCACTAGCCTATGCCGGAAAAAATAAAAGACAAGCGGCTGGCATGCCTATAATCGCCGCTGGTTCAAACCCTGCCATAACCGTGAGACTGTCATGACTATTTCCCTGTACGCCGCCTCAATTCCGGTCTTCAAGCAAATGCTCAACGCCCTGAGCGATGTGCTGAACAAGGCCGAAGCCCATGCCACCGCCAAAAATATCGAGCCTAACGCGCTGCTGCAGGCGCGCCTGTTCCCGGACATGTTCGCACTGGTGCGCCAGGTGCAGATCGCCGTCGACTTCGCCAAGGGCGTCTCGGCGCGCCTGGCTGAGATCGACGTGCCCAAGTACGAAGACAACGAAGTCACCTTTGCCGACCTGCAAGCGCTGATCACCAAGGTGCTGGCCTTCATCGACACCCTCAAGCCCGAGCAGATCGACGGCAAGGAAGGCATCGAGATCATCACCCGCCCAGGCACACCGAAAGAGAAACGCTTCACGGGCCAGTCCTATCTGCTGACCTACGGCCTGCCGCAGTTCTTCTTCCACGTCACCACTGCCTACGCGTTGTTGCGTCATAACGGCGTGGAAGTGGGCAAGCGCGATTACATGGGCGCGTTCTAAGCACCCCCAGTACAAAAAAACCGGGGTGGTTCTTCAATGAACCACCCCGGTTTTTTGTGTCCGCCGTATCAGGCGCTCTGTTCTTCCTGGCCCAGGCACGCCGCCGCTGTAAACAACACATCCGTCGACGAATTGAGCGCAGTTTCCGCCGAGTCCTGCAGCACCCCGATGATGAAGCCTACCGCCACTACCTGCATGGCGATTTCACTCGGGATGCCGAACAGGCTGCACGCCAGCGGAATCAGTAACAGCGAGCCACCGGCCACGCCCGAGGCGCCGCAGGCGCAGATCGCCGCGACCACGCTGAGCAACACGGCGGTGGGCAGGTCCACGGCGATACCCAGAGTGTGCACTGCGGCCAGGGTCAGCACGGTAATGGTAATCGCCGCACCGGCCATATTGATGGTGGCCCCGAGTGGGATCGACACCGAGTACGTGTCCTCATGCAGCCCCAGACGCTTGCTCAACGCCAGGTTCACCGGAATATTGGCCGCCGAGCTGCGGGTAAAAAACGCGGTGATGCCGCTTTCGCGCAGGCACATCAACACCAGCGGATAAGGATTGCGGCGTAGTTTCCAGAACACGATGGCGGGGTTGATCACCAGCGCCACAAACAGCATGCAACCGATCAGCACCAACAGCAGGTGCGCATAGCCGAGCAGCGCGTCGAAACCCGACGTGGCCAGGGTCGATGCGACCAGGCCGAAGATCCCCAGCGGCGCGAAGCGGATCACCACGCGCACGATCAGCGTCACACCGTTGGACAGGTCGTTCACCACCGTGCGCGTGGTTTCACCCGCGCGTCGGATCGCGACGCCCATACCGATGGCCCAGGCCAGGATGCCAATGAAGTTGGCGTTCATCAGTGCGCTGACCGGGTTGTCCACCACGCTGAGTACCAGGCTTTGCAGCACCTCGCCGATGCCGCCGGGCGCTGTCACTGCAGCGTCGTGGGTGGCGAGCACCAGGAATGACGGAAACAGCGTGCTTGCAATCACGGCAACCACGGCGGCTGCAAATGTACCCAGTAAATACAGAAACAGAATCGGCTTGATATGGGTTTGCTGGCCGTGTTTATGGTTGGCGATGGAAGCCATCACCAGCACGAACACCAGGATCGGCGCGACCGCCTTTAGCGCCGTGACAAACACCTTGCCGATAAAACCGGCAGTCCGTGCAGCCTCGGGCCACACCAACGCCAGCAGGATGCCGGCGACCAGGCCGATGACAATTTGAGTGACCAGGCTGATGCGCAAAAGTCGTTGCAGGGGGGAAGGAGCGGCAGTCATGAAGGGTTGTCTCTGATTTTTTTAGTAGGGCGCATAGTGCAGGTGGAAAAGGCTGTAGGAAGCAGGCGCGAAGTCTAGCACGCTGCAGGAAGTGTCTTGATGGCTGCGGCGTTGCGTCACCCGCGCTCATCAGGGCAGGGCGGTAAACAACTCGCGCCTCGCGCCTTCGGTAATCGCCACGATGCCGGGGTGCTTGACCTTGCGCTCCACCGAAATCGCGTAAAACGACTCGGTCACCGCATCCGTCTGGCCAATCAATGCCACGCCGTATTGGCCCACCACCTCGTCCGCTATCACGCTGGGGGCGATGAATATGCCGCTACCGGATTGGCCGAATGCCTGCATCAGGGCACTGTCGTCGAACTCGCCGATGATCTTCGGCTGAATGTGCTGCTCGGAGAACCAGCGCTGCAAACGGCTGCGCACCACTGTCTCCGCGCCCGGAATCAGCAACGGCGCACCCTGCAGGCACTGCGGGAAAGCGCCGGGATACCGGTCCGCCAAGGCCTGTGTGGCGAAAAAACTGATGCCGCATTCGCCCAGTTTCTGGCTGTAGCCCTTGATGTCGAGGTGCGTCGGCATCGGGCTGTCGGAGATCACCAGGTCCAGACGCTGGATCGCCAAGTCTGCCAGTAACCGTTCGAGTTTATCTTCGCGGCAGGTGATGCGCAGCGGTTCGCTCAGCTCCATGGTGGGCGCGATCAGCCGGTAAACGATGGACTTGGGCACCACATCGGCCACCCCGACCCGGAACAGGATCTGCTGTTCATCCGGTTGCGCGCGCAGCATCGCCTCCAGTTCATTGCCGGTCTGGAACATGTGCTCGGCGTAGGGCAGGGCCTTGCGCCCGGCCTCGGTGAGTTCCAACTGACGTCCTACCCGCTGAAACAATGCGATGCCATAGGTATGTTCGAGCAGGCTGATCTGCCCGCTGATGGTCTGGGGCGTGAGGTTCAGTTGCTCGCAGGCGCGCACGATGCTGCCGGTCTTGGCCACCACCCAGAAGTAATGCAGCTGTCGGTAATTGAGCATGGCAACCTACACTTCGTGAAAACCGAAGTATACGTGAGAAAAATACGAATTTTACTGAACTGTTCGCCTGCATAGAATGCCTCGCTATCGCGGGGCCACTATCTGGACCCATTGGTTCTAACGAGGAAGGCATGATGAAACTCAATTCCCTGGGCGCGGCGTCCTTGCTAGCGCTTTCATTGGTGATGATCAGCGGGTGTGATCAGGTCGAGAAAAGTGCGCAGCAGGTGTTGGGCAAAGCCACCGAGTCGGCCAAGCAGGCCATCGATGACACCCACAAGGCCGCCGAACAGGCATTGAGTGAAGCGACACAAGGCCTGATCAGCCCGCAAAAAAAGGATGATCAGGAGAAAAACGAGTCAGACTCCACTACCCAAGACACCTAACTTCCCGGCACAACCTCAGGACTGACCTATGGACTACCTTTTACAACTGGCCGCCAGCCCCACCGCGTGGATCGCCCTGGCGACGCTGATCGTCATGGAAATCGTGCTGGGCATCGACAACCTGATCTTCATCTCGATCCTTACCAACAAACTGCCCGAGAAACATCGGGCCAAGGCGCGCCGCATCGGTATCAGCATGGCGCTGATCCTGCGTCTGGGCCTGTTGAGCACCATCGCGTTCATCGTGCAACTGACGGCGCCGGTGTTTGAAATCTTCGGTCAGGCGTTTTCGTGGAAAGACATGATCCTGATCGCCGGTGGTCTGTTTCTGGTGTGGAAGGCGACCACCGAGATCCATCACAGCATGGACCCGGAGCCGGAAGAGAAGACCAGCGCCGGCAACACCATTACCATCGGTTTTGCCGCGGCCATCGGCCAGATCCTGCTGCTGGACCTGGTGTTCTCCATCGACAGCATCATCACCGCGGTGGGCATGACCGAACACTTGCCGATCATGATCATTGCCGTGGTGACCTCGGTCATCGTGATGCTGGTGGCGGCCGAACCCCTGGCCAAGTTCATCAACGACAACCCGACCGTGGTGATGCTGGCCCTGGGCTTTTTGATCATGATCGGCATGACGCTGATCGCCGAAGGCTTCGGTGCCCATGTGCCCAAAGGCTACGTGTATGCGGCCATGGCGTTCTCGGCGGTGATCGAATGCCTGAACATCGCCCGGCGTAACCGCCACAAGCGTTTGCTCGCTGCCCGCCAGTAAGCGCTGACACAAACAGGCCGGCTGTGCTCACAAGAGCCCAGCCGGCCTTTTGCTGTCTGCTAGAATCGCCCCACTTGATAGCTTGAGGTTTCCCATGAACGAGCCGATTCGCCTTACCCAGTACAGCCACGGCGCGGGATGTGGCTGCAAGATTTCGCCCCAGGTGCTGGAAGTGATCCTTGCCGGCAGCGGCGCGCAGAACCTCGACCCCAACCTGTGGGTGGGCAATGCCTCGCGCGACGATGCGGCGGTGTATGCCATCGATGACGAGCGTGGCGTGGTCTCCACCACTGACTTTTTCATGCCGATTGTCGACGACCCTTTCGACTTCGGCCGCATCGCCGCCACCAATGCCATCAGCGACATCTACGCCATGGGCGGCGATCCGCTGATGGCCATCGCGATCCTTGGCTGGCCGGTCAATGTGCTGGCACCGGAGGTGGCTCGCGAAGTCATCCGTGGCGGCCGCTCGGTGTGCGACGACGCCGGCATTCCTTTGGCGGGCGGGCATTCGATCGACGCGCCCGAGCCGATCTTCGGTCTGGCCGTCACGGGCCTGGTGCACAAGCGCCACATGAAGCGTAACGACACTGCCACCGCCGGGTGCCGGTTGTACCTGACCAAGCCGCTGGGCATCGGCATCCTCACCACGGCGGAAAAGAAAGGCAAGCTGCGCGAAGCGGATATCGGGCTGGCCCGGGACTGGATGTGCACCCTCAACAAACCGGGCAGCCGCTTCGGCAAGTTGGCCGGGGTGACCGCCATGACCGACGTCACCGGTTTCGGCCTGCTGGGCCATCTGGTGGAAATGGCCGACGGCAGTGGTCTCACGGCGCGCATCGAATACGAAAAGGTCCCACGCCTGCCAGGGGTTGAATACTACCTCGATCAAGGCTGCGTGCCCGGCGGCACCTTGCGCAATTTCGACAGCTACGCCAAAAAGCTGGGGCGCGTGCAGGAGCTGCACAAGCGCGTCTTGTGCGACCCGCAAACCAGCGGGGGCCTGCTGATCGCCGTCACGCCTGAAGGCGACGCCGAGTTCCATGCCGTGGCGGCGGAGCTGGGCCTGAGCCTTGCGCCAATCGGTGAACTGCTTGAGCGACAGACCAACGCGGTCGAGGTGATTTGATGGCGGCCGACATCACCGATTACCGCGACATTTTCCTGAACGACCGGCCGATGATGGACACGCGCGCGCCGGTCGAATTCACCAAGGGCGCGTTCCCCGGCGTGATCAACCTGCCGCTGATGACCGACCACGAGCGCCAGCGGGTCGGCACCTGTTACAAGCAGCAGGGCCAGCAAGCCGCAATCGTTCTGGGCCACGAGTTGGTGTCCGGTGCGATCAAGGCTCAGCGTATCGAGCAATGGGCGCACTTCGCCGAGGCCAATCCCCATGGCTACCTGTATTGCTTTCGCGGCGGGCTGCGCTCGCAGATCGTCCAGCAATGGCTGAAGAGCGAAGCCGGCATCGAATACCCCCGCGTTGGCGGTGGCTACAAGGCCATGCGCACGTTTCTGGTGGACACCATTGAGCAGGCAACCGTCCAGTGTGATTTCGTGCTGCTCGGCGGCATGACCGGCACCGGCAAGACCGAAGTGCTCGGCCAGTTGCGCAACGCCCTCGACCTGGAAGGCCACGCCAACCATCGCGGTTCCAGCTTCGGCAAGCGTGCCACGGCGCAACCGTCCAACATCGACTTCGAGAACCGCCTGGCGGTGGACCTGCTGAAAAAACGCGCTGCCGGCGTCGAGCAATTCGTGGTCGAGGACGAGAGCCGCATGATCGGCAGCTGTGCGCTGCCGCTGGCGTTGCACAAAGGCATGCAGAGTTTTGCGATGGTGTGGCTGGAAGACAGCGTGGAATGGCGCGTGGAGCGGATCCTGCGCGACTACGTGGTGGACCTGTGTGCCGAGTTCATTGCGCTGTTTGGCGAGCAGGGCCAGGCGCTGTTTGCCGAACGCCTGACCCAGAGCCTGGCCAATATCCACAAACGCCTGGGCGGCGAACGCTTCCAGCGGTTGCAGGCGATTTTGCAGGACGCCCTGGCGGAACAGGCGCGCAGTGGCGTGGTGCACTTGCACCGGGTATGGATTGAGGGGTTACTGCGCGAATACTACGACCCGATGTATGCCTTCCAGCGCGAGAGCAAGGGCGCGCGTATCGAGTTTGCGGGGGAGCAGGGGGCTGTGGTTGAGTATCTGCGCGAAAGGTTGACCAGGCTGAGCTGAGGGGTTGAGCATGTGACCGCTATCGCAGGCACGCCAGCTCCCACATTTTGAACGGTGAATACAGTCAAATGTGGGAGCTGGCTTGCCTGCGATGAGGCCCTCAGCCTCACCCAGCCCCTAGAGAATCAAAGCCCCGATCAAACCACACACCACCCCCACCAGCATGGTCAACCCGGCCACTGTCACCAGCACCCGCGCGTCGAAATCCTTGCGCAGCATCAACAGCGACGGCAGGCTCACGCTGGGCAGGGTCATCAGCAGCGCTACCGCCGGCCCGGTGCCCATGCCCAGGGCCATCATGGTTTGTACGATAGGAATCTCCGCCGCCGTAGGAATCACGAACAACGTGCCGACAATGGCCAGCGGCACCAGCCACACCAGGCTGTTGGCCATTGCGCCGTCCACGTGTGGGAACAGCCACACCCGCGCCGCGCCCAGTACCAGCACCGCCAGGATGTACACCGGGATGGTGCTCCAGAACAGCTGCCACAGGGTACGCAGCCAGCGGCCGAGAAACGGTTGCGCATCCACTGTGCTCGCATCGGCCACAGCCTCCAGCGCGGCTTCCGGCACCTGTTCGGGCCGTGCGATACGCTGCGCCACAAGGGACACGCCCACCACCAGCACAATCCCTGCCACCAGCCGCAACGCGGTAAAGCCCCAGCCCAGCACAAAGCCCATGAACACCAGCGTGGCCGGGTTAAGCACCGGGTTGGCGATCCAGAACGCCAGCGCCGCGCCCACCGAGACCTGCTGACGGCGCATGCCCGCCGCGACAGGCGCGGCGCAGCAACTGCACATCATCCCCGGCAAGGCGAACAGCCCGCCGCGCAGGGTCGAGCCGAGCCCGGCACGGCCGAACAGGCGCAGCAACCAGTCACGGGGGATCAGCACTTGCAGCAATGAGCCAAGAATCACCGCCAGCACGGCCGCTTTCCAGATCGCCAGGAAATACACCTGCGCATAGGCCAGCGCTGCCGCCAGGGGCGAGCTTTGCTGGTCATTGATAATCGAGGCGCCAATGCTGTGGCTGTCGGCCGCGACAAATGCCTTGAAGTAGTAGGGCGACCACTTCACATAGTAGAGGCCGACGCAGGCCACCAGTAGAAACAGCGCCGGCTTCCACCAGAAGGACCAGCCCCGGTAGGGCTGGGTGGAGATGAGGTTGGACATGCTGATAATCCGCAGAGGAGTCGATAGCGCAGCATCATACGCCCCCGCCGCCCAACCTTCAGATATCTGCGCTGACCTGCGTCGCTTCCGGGCAGTTTTCCTCGCCGTTGTTCAGGCCCTGCTTATAGTTGCGACTCAACAACGACGCCTTGCCGTTGTGCCAGGTCAGCGTGAGCACGTACAGGGTGTCGTAATCGCTGCCGGACCAGTCTTCGGTGATGGTGTGCTTCTCGCCCACCGCCTCGCTGGCCACCTTGTTGATCAGCTCCGGCAGATAGCCGTGGGACCAGGCGGTGTAGATAGTCGCGTTGTGGTACTTGTCTTCCACCAACTCGTCGGCCAGGGCGCTGGTGTCGTTGGCCGAAAACTTGATATTGACCGGAAGGCCGAGCTTGATCGCGCTGGGACTGATGGTCATCAGCGGGCGAATGTAGCTGTACGAATTGTCCTTCTCGCCTTCTTCGATATTGCGCGTCGGGTTGGCCGCAAATACGTAGTTGGCCTTGCCGAATTTTTCCGGCAGCACCGTGGCCAGGTTCATCGCTCGGTTCAGGCCTTGGCAATTGAGTTGGCCGAGGCCGCCTGCAGGTTTTTCGCCGTGGCGCAGAAACACCAGGGTTTGCACGCCGTCCACCGGCTGCGCGCGGCTTTCGCGGGCATCGAGAGCGGCGACCATGGCGCCGCTCACCAGCAGCATCGGTAACATAATGTATGAATAGCGCTTGAAACGTTGCACTAGGCGCAGAGGCTTGATCTTCATGATAGGTTCGAGTCTTCGTGCGTCAGGTTAAGGCCGACAGGCCCGGCCACAGTGGCGCTTGGCGCCTGCTGCGGTGTTCCTTGTCGATATAGCAAGGTGCCTCCATTCACCCATGAGGGCGCACTTAAGAGTGCATATGGGCACTTTGGTTCGCGCTTGCGGCAGATTAGCGCACCAATGTTGCGCAATGATGACCCATGCACTCAGGCGGTCAGATGACTATGATGGTGAGTTTCTGCCCAAGGGTTTCCCGATGAATCCACTCGCTGCCTTCCCGATCAACGCCAAATGGCCCGCCCAGCACCCCGAGCGTCTGCAGCTGTATTCGTTGCCCACGCCCAACGGTGTCAAAGTCTCGATCATGCTGGAGGAGCTGGGCCTGCCCTATGAGGCGCACAAGGTCAGTTTCGACACCCAGGACCAGCTTTCCCCCGAGTTCCTGTCGCTCAATCCCAACAACAAGATTCCCGCGATCATCGATCCCAATGGCCCCAGCGGCCAGCCGCTGGCGTTGTTCGAGTCGGGCGCGATCCTTATCTATCTGGCGGAAAAAACCAGCCAGTTGCTCTCCGAAGACCCGGCCACGCGTTACGAAACCCTGCAATGGTTGATGTTCCAGATGGGCGGCATCGGCCCGATGTTCGGTCAGCTCGGGTTCTTCAACAAGTTCGCCGGCAAGGCTTACGAAGACAAGCGTCCCCGCGACCGCTACGCCGCTGAATCGCGGCGCCTGCTCGAGGTGCTGGAAAAACGCCTGCTGGGCCGCACCTGGATCATGGGCGACGACTACAGTATCGCCGACATCGCGACCTTCCCCTGGATTCGCAACCTCATCGGCTTCTATGAATCCGGCGACGTGGTGGGCATCGCCGACTTCCCCAATGTACTGCGCGCGCTGGATGGCTTCGTCGCCCGGCCAGCGGTAATCCGTGGCCTGAGCATTCCGAGCTGACCCATGCCGACTTTCGATTTCAAGCAACTGGATGTATTCAGCAGTGTGCCGCTCAAGGGCAACCCGCTGGCGGTGGTACTGGGCGCTGACAGCCTGACCGACCAGCAGATGGCCGATTTCGCCAAGTGGACCAACCTCAGCGAAACCACGTTTTTGCTGACGCCGCGCGATCCACGGGCGGACTACCGGGTTCGCATCTTCACCACCCTGCAGGAACTGCCGTTCGCCGGGCACCCGACCCTGGGCAGCTGTCATGCGTGGCTGCAGGCGGGTGGCGTGCCGAAGGGCGAACAGATCATTCAGGAATGTGAAATCGGTCTGGTGCGTATCCGGCGCCAGGGCGACGAGCTGGCGTTTATCGCGCCGCCGTTGTTGCGTGCCGGCGAGGTGGAGGCTTCATTATTGGAGCGCGTTCGCCTGGGGTTGGGCCTGGCACCGGGTGCCATCCTGCGCAGCCAGTGGGTCGACAATGGCGCCGGTTGGCTGGCAGTGATGCTGGCCGACCGCCAGACCGTGCTGGACCTGCGGCCCGATTACGCGCAATTGCTCGGCCTGGCGGTCGGCGTGATTGCGCCGTGCGACACGGGCGACGCTCAGTTTGAGGTGCGCGCCTTTGTCGCGGGCGATGGCGCTCCGGAAGATCCAGCCACCGGCAGTCTGAACGCGGGTGTCGCGCAATGGCTGCTCAGTGAGGGGCTGGCGCCTGATCGCTACGTGGTCAGCCAGGGCACGGCGATGGGCAGGGCAGGGCGCATCCGCGTCGAACGTCGGGGCGATGAAATCTGGGTCGGTGGTGCCGTTGCGGTGTGTATCGACGGACGTCTGCAGCTTTAGAAAAACGCATTGTTACAGGCCATGCAACAGACTATTGGGCCTTGAGCGTTTGTTCCTGGCAATCAAGGGGCATAAGCTTTTGCCCCATTGTTTTTGCCATTTCTCAGGAATTCCATGACCAGCCAGTTCCCCGAGTCCCGTCCCCGCCGCCTGCGCCGCTCACCCCAGTTGCGTGGCTTGTTCCAGGAAACCGAATTCACCCTCAACGATCTGGTGCTGCCGATCTTCGTCGAGGAAGAAATCGACGACTTCGTGCCGATCACCAGCATGCCGGGCGTGCAGCGTATCCCCGAGAAGAAACTTGCCGGTGAAATCGAGCGATATGCCCGCGCCGGCATCAAGTCGGTGATGACCTTCGGCGTGTCCCATCACCTGGACGCGAACGGTAGCGACACCTGGCAGGAACGCGGTCTGGTCTCGCGCATGTCGTCGATCATCAAGGACGCCGTGCCGGACATGATCGTGATGTCCGACACCTGTTTTTGCGAGTACACCGACCACGGTCACTGCGGTGTGATGCATGGCGCCCACGTCGACAATGACGCGACCCTGATCAACCTCGGCAAACAGGCCGTGGTCGCCGCCCGCGCCGGCGCCGACGTGATCGCCCCGTCAGCCGCGATGGACGGCCAGGTCCAGGCCATCCGCCGCGCCCTGGATGACGCCGGCTTCACCCACATCCCGATCATGGCCTACTCCACCAAATTCGCCTCGGCTCTCTACGGCCCCTTCCGCGAAGCCGGCGGCAGCGCCCTCAAAGGCGACCGCAAAAGCTACCAGATGAACCCGATGAACCGCCGCGAAGCCGTGCGTGAATCGTTGCTGGATGAACAGGAAGGCGCGGATGCATTGATGGTCAAGCCAGCGGGCGCCTACCTCGACATCATCCGCGACATACGCGAAGCCTCGCGTTTGCCGGTGGCGGCGTATCAGGTCAGTGGTGAATACGCGATGATCAAGTTCGGTGCCCAGGCGGGTGCGATTGACGAAGATCGGGTTGTGCGGGAAACGTTGGGATCGATTAAACGGGCAGGGGCGGATTTGATTTTTACGTATTTTGCGATGGAGTTGGCGTTGGCGGGGATTTGAGGCATCCATTACCTCTTGTGCGAGCGAGCTTGGTCGCGTTGGGCTGCGTAGCAGCCCACAGCTCATGTTCACCAGTTTTTATGTTTTAGAATGTTCTAGCTATTTATTTTTTTGAGTAAACAGTGGTCGAACTTTTCCACTACATAATTCAGCCATATCAGCCCCGATGGCCACTGGTTGGGGTAGTAATAATTGCAATACTGTTTGTAAAATAGGTTCTGCTGAAACTCTGACTCAGTTGTGAATGATTTCGCTAGCTGCAATATCTCTTCTCTCACAGTCATGATCGTATCTTTAGATGAGTCCAGTAAGAAACTATCAATTACTTCATCCGCTGTAGCATGTTCTTCCATCCAATCCTGGTGGAAATAGGCGCCAAAAAATTGTTGAAGTTCAGTTAATTGCTCGTTCATGTTTTTATTGGGAATCCTGTAAGCAATAAGTAGCCATCTGGCATTTCAGGTTTTCGGATCAAGACGAGAAGAAATTTATTAACGGGTACTGCTTCAGATGCGTCTCTCAAAAAACTCAATCCTACAGCTTGGTTCGACTGCTCTCTAATAATATGCTTTTTCTTTGTTCCCAGCAGGAAGTTGGTTATTTCCTGCTGACGAGAGGCTAAACTTTTAGAAACTAGTGATTCTGCGTCTTCCAAGGATTTGAATGTGGAGGCTGCCGGTATATTTGGCTCAGCCTTAAGTCGTTCAGATAACTGGGTATCGGTTTGGCCCACGTGTTTCATAATCAGGTGCCCCCCTGCTTTTTCATGAGTAACAACTACACCGTCGGCCGCAATTCTTTGGTCGGGATCAGCTTCTGATCCAGGGCATTTTCCAATCTTACAACTTAGGCCTAGTGGGTCTACCCACCCGGTAGGATTCGGCACGTACTGGTAAGCATTGATCCCGCCCGCCAGCTTCACCGGGTCCGGCGTCAGATAGCGCCCAACATCCGGATTGTAGTAGCGATGTCGGTTGTAGTGCAGGCCGCTTTCTTCGTCGAAGTATTGGCCTTGAAAGCGCAGCGGGTTGTCGATTTTGTCGACGTCGAGGCGGCTGATGTGGCCGTAGGCGCGGTAGTGGGCGGACCAGACGATTTCGCCTTCTGGGGCGGTGAGTTCCTGTGGGGTGCCGAGGTGGTCGAGTTGGTAGTGGTAGGGGCTGGTGGCGTTGGGGCCGAAGCCTTCCAGCAGCGCTAAAGGGCGGAAGCTGTCGGGTTCGTAGAGGTAGCTGCGGTGGCGGTCGGCGTGGTGTTCGGCGATCAGTTTGTCGCCTTGCCAGAAAAACTCCGTGGTTTTGTCATCCACGATTTTGCTGATGCGCCGGCCAAAGGGGTCGTAGCGATAGCGGGCGGTTTGGCCATTGGGTTTTTTGACGGCGATCAGTCGATGCTGGCAGTCGTAGCGGTATTCGGTGACCACTGCCTGGCCTTTTCCCCGGCGTTCGCGGATCAGGTTGCCGAAGGCGTCGTGGTCGTAATGCCGGTCGCCCTGGATCATCAGGCGATTGCCGGCGACGATGTCCGGGCCGGGGCGGTCGTGCATCAGCAGGTTGCCGGCCGGGTTGTGACCGAAGCGTTCCTGTAGATCCTGCGAGTGATCGGCGCGGGTCAGGCGGTGGAGCGGGTCGTAGGCGTAGTGGTGTTCGCCTTTGCGCGTATCGAGAATGCGGGCGAGGTTGCCGGATTTGTCGTAGTCGTATTGGCGGCGGTAGTGGCGGTTTTCCTGTTGCGTGATGGCGTGGGCGTGGAGGCGGTGTTGGTCGTCGTAGTGGTAGTGGCTGAGTAGGTCGCCTTGCTGGCGCTGGTGCTCCTTGCCCGCTTTGAACAGGTGGGAGGTGAGTACTTCACCGTTGAGCTGAACAGTCGCAAGGTGGCCGCCTTTATCGTGGTTAAACGTGACGCGGTTGTTGTCCGGCAGGCGCAGGTGCTGGAGTTGACCGCAGGCGTCATAGCCATAGCGCAAGGTGCCCCAGCCTTGATGCTCGGCGGTGAGGCGGTTTTGTCGATCGTATTCGTAGGCCAGCGCCCAGTGGCCGTCTTCGACGCTGAGGAGATTGCCCTGGCGGTCGTAGGCGTAATCCACCTTATTGCCATCCGGCAGGGTTTTTCTGACAAGGCGCCCGGCAGCGTCTCGCTCATAACGGGTGATGAGCTGACTGCCATCGTCGCCATGTTCGGTCTTTTCCTGAAGATGGCCGTTGAGGTCATAAACGTAGGCGGTGCGCTGGCCATCAAAGCCGATTTCCTGCTGGATCAACCCGTTGGGATGGTAGGCAAGCCGGTAGGTCTCGCCGACCTCGTTTTCGATCTCGGTCAGCAATAACCGCGCGTTGTCGTAGCGATACTGGACCTGAGTGCCATCAGCATTGAGTCGCCGACTGATCAGGTGCAGCCCGTCGGCGTACTCGTAACGGGTGACGTGCCCCAGTTCATCGCGTTCAGCGGTGATTTTTCCGTAGGCGTTGTAGCTGTATTCCCGCGTCGCACCGCCCGGCAATATCAGGCGAACCAACCGGCCCACGCTGTCCCATTGATACTCGGTCAGCGCCCCATGCTCATCCTCGCGGGCCACCTGTCGCCCGAGGTCGTCATAGCGATAGCGCCTGATCCCGCCATTGGGCAACTGTTCCTCAAGCAGTTGCCCGCGCTCATTCCACACCAGCCGTTGGCAGCTGTGATCGGGATACCACACCCCAATCAGTTGCCCCTGTTTGTTGTAGCTGTAGTCGGTGACATGGCCGTCAGGATCGGTCCTGCGCGTTACGTCGCCTTGTTCATTACGCTCGTACTTCCAAACCGCCTCACCCCGGCGCACCACCCGTACGAACCCGTTGTCATGCTCGTAGGACGTCGGCTCATCGTCCCCGGGAAACAGCGCCACCAAGCGCCCCGCGTCGTCGTACTGATACGCCGTCACCGCGCCCAACGGGTCCTGCTCAACCGTCAGCCGGCCCTTTGCGTCGTAGGATTTGAAGTGCTGAGCGCCATCCGGATCCACCCGCTGCACCAGGCGTGCCCGCTGGTCATGCACATACACTTCCTGGCTACCATCGGCGTTATGCACGGTGACGCGCCCGTCATCGCCCCACACATAGCGCGTGTCCATCTGCGCAAAACTGGCCCAGTGCCGCACACAGCGCGCCGCCTTGCCGGACCGTTCCCACGCCCAGAAGAAACTCGCGCCACCGGCCAGCCCACGTTCCAGAATCACGTGCTGCTCGTCGTACCGGTAAATCTCGCATTCACCTACGGCATTGGTCGCCGACACCAGTTGGCCTGCGTCGTCGTAGGCGTAGGACACCACCGTCTGTTCAGTCACCCACTCGTAAGGCTCACGGCCCTTGGCGCGATGAACCTGATAGTCCACCGCCGCAATTCGACCCTGCGCATAGCGCAACCACAGCGAGCGTCCGGCGCCATTGTCCAGCCGCTCAATGCGCCCCAGCACGTCGCGGGAAATGCGCAGCCGGTTGTCATACGCATCGCTGATCGCCACCAGCACGCCATCGCGAAAGTGATAAAGCCGCGACGCCTGGGCCAGCACCAGCTCATCCGGCAAGTCCCCCAAAAAGATCGCCGCTTCCGCCAGGCTGTTGGTGATTGCCGGTCGCGAAACGGTCGGCAGCGGAAACGCGGTCGAGCGATTTTCATGGTCCGTCCACACCACCGAATCGCCCGCCACCACCAGCCGCTGGGCCAGGGCATGGCTCCAGCCAAACCCCAGCCCGATATCGATTTCCACCGCACTGGTGCGATATACCCGCGTCCACTCGAATGGCAAAATCCCATCCAGGATGCCGTCGGTGAGGGTGAGCAATTCCTCGCCGGTGACCATCGACACCGGGCAGCCATTGGTGACGGTTTTATCGGAAGAGGCGGCCGCATCCCCCGCCGGGTTTTTTGCCGACACCGGCACATCATCCACAGGCGATTCGTGCACGAGTGCCGTGCGCTGCGTCTTTTTTCGCACCGTCGGCACCGCGTTCGGCACCAACTCCTCGCCCACCTTCAGCGGCGCCACCGCCTTGATTGGCGTGGCCGCGCTGGCTAACAACACCGGCTTCAGCGTCTCTGTATGCTCGTCCAGATGCGCCTTGCCAAACTGACTGGCTATCTGCTGCAACCACTGGCGTGTACGGTGAGACTTGATGCGGCCGAGCACTTTCGTACTCATGCGCACCGCCATTCCCATCCCGCTCGTAGCTATCCCCAGCAACAAGTTGATCAGTATTTCTGCGCCGATCTCTCCCAACATTTCGTTCATGTACGGCGGCGGCAGCAGGCGCATCCAACTGACCAGCGCCGCCAGATACACGAACAGCAAGGGCTCATCACTGAGCACCAGCAACCCCTTGGCCAGGGTCTCGGCACTCAACGCCATTAACTGTTCAAGTTCTGCCTGAGAGAGGTAATGCAGCAGCTTTTCAGCATTTGCCAGCGGAGCTGAAAGCCATTCGAACAGTTGCTTGATGTCGTCCCACAATGAATAGAGCGCTTCGCTGAAGCCCCGGGCATAGGCTTGATCCAACGAGAGATAGCGCTTGAGAAAATTCGCCTCGGCATAGCCCTTCCACAAGGGTTCGAATGTGTCGCGCCATTCACCGCGCAGCCACAGTTCGAGGGGCGCGATCACCGACTGATAGGAGGCGTACAGCGCCTTGAAATGGTCCTTGGAAACGTTGGGGTAAAAACTGATGCGGTAACGCTGGTTGCGATCACACTCCTTGACCTCAAGAATGCCGCTGGGCCCGATGGTGTGATGGATGGGCTCGCCCAGCGGTCCGCCGTTCGGGTCAATCCGCTGCAACACCACCGGCGTATTGCCAATGGGCACAAAGCGTGAACTCTCGAACATATGCACCAGCGTCAGCGTGCCGTCCGCGGGGCAGGCGGCGACGGTGCTGCTGGGGAAGAGGGAACGGTCGATCGGCGCGACCACCACCTGGTCGCCGACCTTGAATACCTGTTCGATATCGAGCGCCGAAAAGCTGAAATAGCTTTGTGCCCAGAGATCGTAGGAATTGAGGCAGCGCCGGAAATCGCCGAGAACGGATTCGACGTCCCGCGTCTTCGCGTCCATGGCGGCCAGCACCAGAAAGCCAATGGCCTGGCTGGTAGGGTTGATCATGAGACAGCCCCGGCGATCAGGGCCTTAACGAACAAATCCATCTGCAATCCCTCGCACTGTGTGATCAGGCGAAGGACTTTGCCGAGGTCGGAGTAGGAGGGGAGTAGAGGTTATCCGAGGCTCATGTGGGAGATTTCAGCAGGATGCATCCGCTTTCAAATGGCGCAGGGCAGAGTGGCGAACCCGCGTTAGACTTGCCTGTCGATATCCGCACTGCCTGGCCCGTTGTTATCCAAGGAAGCTCCATGTACTCAACACGCTTGATCCTCAGCCTCACGACGTTGCTGGTGCTGGCCGGCTGCTCAACTTCACGCGGCCCGCAGCAGCCGGAACGCAGCGAGGCCGACGTAAAGGCGCAGATCGTGCGCCTGCTGCCCGCCAAAGTCGCCGATCGCAATGGTTGGGCCCAGGACATCTACACCGCGTTCGACACCCAGCACATCTACCCCAGCACCGAAAATATCTGCGCCGTGCTGGCGGTGACCGAGCAGGAATCCACCTACCAGGTCGACCCGCCCGTACCGAATATGGGCAAGATCGCCCAGGATGAAATCCTGCGCCGTGCCGGCAAGGTGCATGTGCCTGCGTTTGTGGTGCGCAGCGCCTTGCAGGTGCGCTCGCCTGGCGGCAAGACCTACGCCGAGCGCCTCAATGCTGCGCGTACCGAGAAGGACCTCAGTGGCATCTTTGACGATTTCATCAGCATGGTGCCCCTGGGCAACACGCTGTTCGGCGGCTTCAACCCGGTGCACACCGCAGGCCCGATGCAGGTCAGCATCGAGTTTGCGCAGAAGCAGGCGCGCGATTATCCCTACACGGTGGATGGCACGATTCGCCGCGAAGTGTTCACCCGCCGTGGCGGCATGTATTTCGGCATCGCTCATTTGCTGGGTTATCCGGTCAATTATGACCAGCCGCTTTATCGCTTTGCCGATTTCAATGCGGGTTGGTACGCAAGCCGCAATGCCGCGTTCCAGGCGGCGGTCAGCCGCGTCTCCGGCACTGAGTTGGCGTTGGATGGGGATTTGATCCGTTACGGCTCGTTGCTGCCCGGCACCACCGAGCTGGCGGTGCGCTCGCTGGGCGCGAAACTGGACATGCGCAATCCCAGCATCCGCAGCCAGCTGGAACAGGGTGAGCAACTGGATTTCGAGGACACGACCCTCTACAAACGCGTTTTTGCCCTGGCCGACAAGGCTGCCGGCAAACCGCTGCCGCGTGCCGTACTGCCGGGCATCGTGCTCAAGAGCCCGAAGATCACCCGTAACCTCACCACGGCGTGGTTTGCCAAACGGGTGGATGAGCGTTATCAGCGTTGCATGAAGCGCTGAGCTTTCGAGCCATGATGAACATCAACATGTGGGAGGGGGCTTGCTCCCACAGTTGGACTGTGTTGGCCATTTAGATCAGTTGCGTTCGAGGGCCAGGGCTACGCCTTGACCGCCGCCGATGCACAGGGTGGCCAGGCCTTTTTTGGCATCGCGCTTGATCATTTCATGCAGCAGGGTCACCAGCACGCGGCAGCCTGAGGCGCCGATCGGGTGGCCGATGGCGATGGCGCCTCCGTTGACGTTGACCTTGTCGGCGTCCCACTCCAGCTCCTTGCCCACCGCCAACGCCTGCGCGGCGAAGGCTTCGTTGGCTTCGATCAGGTCCAAATCGGCAAGTGTCCAACCGGCCTTGTCCAGGCAGCGGCGGGTCGCCGACACCGGGCCGATGCCCATGATGGCCGGGTCGACACCGGCGTTGGCGTAGCTGGCGATACGCGCCAGTACTGGCAGCCCGAGCGCCTTGGCCTTGTCCGCACTCATCAGCAACACCGCGGCAGCGCCGTCATTGAGGCTGGAAGCGTTGCCGGCGGTGACGCTGCCGTCTTTCTTGAACGCGGGTTTGAGCTTGCCCAGGGACTCAGCGGTGGTGCCGGCGCGCGGTTGCTCATCCACGGTGAAGGCCACGGGGTCGCCCTTGCGCTGGGGTATTAGGATCGGCGTGATCTCATCGACAAATCGCCCGGTTTCAATAGCCGCGGCGGCTTTTTGCTGGGACGCGGCGGCGAAGGCATCCTGGGCTTCACGGCTGATGCCGTACTTGTCCACCAGGTTCTCGGCGGTGATGCCCATGTGGTAGTCGTTGAACGCATCCCACAGGCCGTCAGTGATCATGCTGTCGATCATAGTGGCGTGACCCATGCGCAAACCGGTGCGCGCAGCCGGCAAAACATAGGGGGCCAGGCTCATGTTTTCCATACCGCCGGCGACAATCACCTCGGCATCGCCGCAGCGAATCGCCTGCGCGCCGAGGTGCAGGGCCTTGAGGCCCGAGCCGCAGACTTTGTTCAAGGTCAGGGCCGGCACGGCGTGGGGCAAGCCGGCAAGGATCGAGGCCTGGCGCGCCGGGTTCTGACCCGAACCTGCGGTGAGCACCTGGCCGAGGATCACTTCGTCCACCTGGGCCGGGTCCAGGCCGGTCTGCTCCAGCAAGCGGCGGATCACGGCGGCGCCAAGTTCCGGTGCTGGAATATTCGCCAGCGAACCCTGAAAGCTGCCCACGGCGGTGCGGGTGGCAGCAACAATCACGACGTCTTGCATGGAAGCGGTCCTCACTGAAAATGCATTTCCGGAACATGGTCCGGGACGATGAGTTTACCGGCGGTCTTGCTCACAATCTCTTCAACGCTGACACCAGGTGCGCGTTCCTTGAGGATAAACGCGCCATTGTCGATTTCCAGGTAAGCCAGGTCCGTGAGCACACGTTTGATGCAGTGGGCACCGGTCAGCGGCAGATTGCATTGGCTGAGCAACTTCGATTCACCGTCCTTGGACGCATGGGTCATGATCACGATGATGTTTTCCGCGCCGGCCACCAAGTCCATGGCGCCGCCCATGCCCTTGACCATCTTGCCGGGGATCATCCACGAAGCGATGTTGCCCTGCACGTCGACTTCAAACGCGCCGAGCACGGTGAGGTCGACGTGGCCGCCACGAATCATCGCGAAGGACTCGGCGGAGGAAAAGATCGAGGCGCCGATGCGCGCGGTCACGGTCTGTTTGCCGGCGTTGATCATGTCGGCATCAAGCGTCTCTTCGGTAGGAAACGGGCCCATGCCCAGCAGGCCGTTTTCCGATTGCAGCATCACTTCCATGCCGTGGGGGATGTAGTTGGCCACCAGGGTTGGAATGCCGATGCCGAGGTTCACGTAGAAACCGTCCTGCATTTCGCGGGCGACACGTTGAGCCATTTGTTCGCGGGTAAGCGCCATTTTATGAGTCCTTGTTGTCAGGGCCTGGGGGCGGATTATTTGCGGACGGTGCGCTGTTCGATGCGCTTTTCAAAAGTGCCGCAGATGATCCGGTCGACGTAGATGCCAGGGGTGTGGATCTGCGCCGGATCCAGCGCGCCCGGCTCGACGATTTCCTCGACTTCCACCACGGTGATTTTGCCGGCGGTGGCCGCCAGCGGGTTGAAGTTCTGCGCGGTGTGGCGGTAGATGACATTGCCGAAGTGGTCGGCTTTCCAGCCTTTGACGATGGCGAAGTCGCCGGTGATGGACTCTTCCATCAGGTACGGGCGACCGTTGAATTCACGGGTTTCCTTGCCTTCGGCCACCGGGGTGCCGACGCCGGTAGCGGTGAAAAACGCTGGAATACCGGCGCCGCCTGCGCGCATTTTTTCCGCGAGGGTGCCTTGTGGGGTCAGCACCACTTCGATTTCGCCGCTGAGCAGTTGCTTCTCGAACAGGGCGTTTTCACCCACGTAGGATGCGATCACTTTGCTGATCTGCTTTTCTTCCAGCAGCACGCCCAGACCGAAACCGTCAACACCGCAGTTGTTGGAGACCACGGTCAGGTCGCGGGTGCCCTTGCGCTTGATCTCATTGATGAGGTTTTCCGGAATGCCGCACAGGCCAAACCCCCCGGCGAGGACGGTCATGCCGTCTTCCAGGCCTGCCAGGGCTTCCTCGTAGGACGCCACGCGTTTATCGAAACCTGCCATACGCACCTCTTTTATTATGTGTGGGCCAGCCAATGAGCCGAGTGTTGCGCTGGCGGATTGATTTGTTAAGTTGTTTTTTAAGGTTGATTGGTTTGAAAAACAGCATAATCGGCCTCAAGCCGCACGCTCAAAGCTGCGTTCGGCGGCGCTATCACTTGCAGCTTCCAACTTGCAGCCTGGAGCTTTCCATGACCGTCAAACAGATACGCGCATTCCTGGCCGTGGCCCAAAGCCTGAGTTTCGCCGCCGCGTGTGAGCGCCTGCACCTGTCCCAGTCGGCGCTCAGCCTCACTATCAAAGGGTTGGAGGAAGGCCTGGGGGGGCGTCTGTTCAGCCGCACCACGCGCAATGTGGCGCTCACCCCGGAGGGCGAATCACTCTTGCCACTGGCACGCCGATTGATCGCCGACTGGGACAATGCCGAAGACGAACTGCGTCAGCGTTTCACCTTGCAGCGCGGACGGGTGACGGTAGCGGCCATGCCATCGTTTGCCGGCAACCTGTTGCCGCCGATCCTGAAGATATTCCGCGCGCGTTACCCTCAAGTGAACGTAACCGTGCATGACCTGATAAATGAGCAGGTGCTGGAGATGGTCCGCGAGCGCCAGGTGGAGCTGGGCGTGGCGTTCGAGCCTGGCGAAGGTTCGGCGTTGTCATTTACGCCCCTGTATCTGGACCGTTTCGTTGCCGTGGTGCCGGGCGACTCACCCTTGG
This sequence comes from Pseudomonas poae RE*1-1-14, assembly GCF_000336465.1. Classification (NCBI taxonomy): domain Bacteria; kingdom Pseudomonadati; phylum Pseudomonadota; class Gammaproteobacteria; order Pseudomonadales; family Pseudomonadaceae; genus Pseudomonas; species Pseudomonas poae. Next base: position 1,361,702 of record NC_020209.1, read on the forward strand.
CGCGCCAAACATCCATCAACTGGCAAACCATGCTCGCACACCCGTTCATTACTTTGCAGCGACCCTCCACGGTGCGGGTGATGCTGGAAGAACATCTGGGTGCTTTGCAGATGAAGCTGCCGGTGGCACTGGAAAGCCATCAACTGGCGACGGTGGGCAAGATGGTCGCCAGTGGCTTGGGCGTGAGCGCCGTGCCTGCGTTATGCAGAGGGCAGATGGAGGAGGCGGGAGCGCGGTGCATCACCTTGACCGGCCCGGTGATCAAGCGGCCGATCGGTGTGCTGACCAAACCGGGGCATGAGCTGTCGGCGGCGGCGCAAGTACTGTTTGATATTTTTCGGGACGAGGCGGGGAAGGGAAGGTTCCCAACGGTCTGAGTGACTGCACAATAACTTCAGGGAGCAGGCAAACCGGCGCCCTGAAGTTGCACTTAGTTAGTAGTAACGATCAATGACTTTAACTTGCGAGCTGTCTTTGAAAGAGCGCCAGGCATTGTTGATCGTGTCGAATACCTGTTCGATAAAGTTGCGATCGGCGGCGGCTTTCTTGCCGACATAACCCTGGCCGCGGCGGTACATCTTCAGGCGCGCCGCCAGTTCACGGTGGTTGCGGTCGAACTCGGCTTCTTCGGAGTGAGGCGCCAGACGATCAATTTTCACTTCGCCCGACTTTTCCACCCACAGGATATGGTCGTCGAGTGTGTCTTTTTGCGCGGCGAACATCTCAGCCAATTCATCGATAGTGGGTTGGTTGTTCAGATTCATGTGTAAGCCCCTTGACCAGTTGGTGATCTATCCGTTAATTCCGTTAAAACTGCTTAGTTGTCTCCGGCTCGAAAACCGGGCGTCAGTGACGGTCTGCCAAGTACGGGCAGGGTCTTGAAACTGATGCATGTAGTCTTGCTGATGAACTGCTACGCAATGCATTCATAACGAAGACAGGCAGCATTTGAGCGCCTGTACCCATCCCTTTCGGGGCAGGTCAGCTTCATCAATCTGCCTTGTGGGCAGTGCACATCCGGAAAAAACAGCTCGGCGGTCAGACGAGTGCTCTCAAAACGCGTGTTACCAACGCTCCCGATGCGGGAGACGTCTAGATCATGCAAGGACAAAAACGCTGCGTCAACGATTATGTAGTGATTATTTTTGATCACTACATAAAATGCTTTGGCGACGGGAGAATGCGTAAAAACGTGACCTGGGCGTCACTTTTGGAGTGGCGGGTCGCCTCGGTGGCAAGCCCATTTTGTGGCGAGCGGGCTTGCCCCGCGTTGGGGTGCGAAGCGCCCCCAATCCAGCAAAACGCGGTGTGCCTGATACGGCTCAGCGCCTGGTTTTGGGGCTGCTGCGCAGCCCAACGCAGGACAAGCCTGCTCGCCACAGGGAATCTGCGCTTAACTGAGCGGCATTGGGACAATGCCTGCTCGCCACAGGGCATTTTTGGTGGGTGTTTTTGCTAGCTCAATTGCTCGGCAAGCAAGGGCAGTAAATGTTCACAGGACGCTTCAATCTTCACCTGCAACAGCTCATCGCCGCGGGTCTTGCCCAGGTTGATGGCGATCACCGGCTTGCCCTGTTCAACCATCGCCTTGCACAGGCGAAACGCCGAATAGGCCATCAACGACGACCCCACCACCAACAGCCCATCGGCATGCTCCACCGCCGTCATGGCCCTGGCGGCTGTAACCGGTGCCACATTCTCGCCAAAAAACACCACGTCGGGCTTGAGCCGCTCGCCATTGCAACGGGGGCATCGAGGCACCTGGAAGCGTTCTTCGAATGTGGGGTCGAGCATTGTATCGCCATCCGGTAACTGCACGGCGTGTACCTGGGCGAGGTAGGGATTGTCGATCTCCATCTGGCGCTGGATTCCATCGCGTGGGCTGCGCTGCTGGCAATCCAGGCACAGCACACGATGCAGGCTGCCATGCAGCTCAATCACATCCTGGCTGCCGGCCTGATCGTGCAGGGTGTCGACATTTTGCGTAATCAGCCCGCTGATGCGCTGGCGGTGTTGCAGGGTGGCCAGTGCCAGGTGGGCCGCGTTGGGCTGCGCGATGTGCACCTTCGGCCAGCCCAGCATCGCCCGTGCCCAGTAGCGACGGCGCGCCTGGGGTGTGGCGAGGAATTCCTGGTACATCATCGGCGCCTTGCCCCGACGCACGCCTTCGCTGTCGCGATAGTCGGGAATGCCCGATGAGGTGCTGATGCCTGCGCCGGTCAGTACCAGAAAGCGCCGTTCGCTCATCGCCCGGTGCAGGGTGTCGAGTTGATCGGCAAGATGTTCCAGCGTGTCGAGCATGGGTTCCCCTATTCGCCGCGAATGTACTGCTCCAGTTGCCTGATCAGGTCTGTCTGTTCGGCAATGGCTTCCTTGACCAGGTCGCCAATGGACAGCAAGCCCAGCAGCTTGCCATCTTCTACCACCGGCAAGTGGCGCAGGTGACTGTCGGTCATGATGTTCATGCACTCATCGACACTTTTATGGGGCTCAACGGTGATGACCGGCGAGCTCATGACCTGATCGACCCGTGTGGTCACCGAGGACAGGCCTTTGAGGATGAGTTTGCGTGCGTAGTCACGTTCGCTGATGATCCCCACCACCGCACCGTCCTTGACGACCGGCAAGGCCCCGACGTTTTTTTCCGACATGCGTACCAGTGCTTCGAACACGGTGTGGTCCCACTGAATGGTATGCACGTCGTGATGCTTCTGGTCCTTGGCTTTGAGCAGTTGTGCAACGGTTTTCATGGCGGCCACTCCGATATCGTTGTTGTTTAGTCAGGGTCCTACAGAATCCTAGACGGCCCGCAACCGGGCAAGGTCCAAAGCGGCGTTAAACCCGTCGAAAAACGTCATTCGCCGGATTTTTTTGTGTTTTACCCCGCAGTGGGTGGCTTTTTCGCGCGTTTGACGTGGGTGCCCGACTTGCGCGGGGCGCTCTTGCGTTTGTTTTTCCAGGGAGCGGCGCCCCGGCCTGCCGGGCTGGCCGGGCCGGTGATGGTCATGCGCATGCCGTTGCAGCGGGCCACCTGCTTGCTCATCCAGGCCGCTTGTTTGGCGACGAATTCCTCCAGGCTCATCTCGCCGCTTTGCACCATGTCCAGCGCCTGCTCCCAGATGGCGGTGGTGCCGGGGTCGGCGATGGCGCGGGGCACCGCGTCGATCAGGCTGAACGCCGCCGGCGTGGCCGACAGCGCCTTGCCATTCTTAACCAGGTAACCGCGGTCCAGCAGGCCCTGGATAATTCCGGCGCGGGTGGCTTCGGTGCCGATGCCAGTGGTGTCCTTGAGTTTTTGCTTGAGCAGTGGGTCTTGCACCAGTTTGGCGACGTTCTTCATCGCCTTGATCAAATCGCCTTCGGTGAACGGCTTGGGCGGCTGGGTCCACAGGTCCTTGAGGTTGACCCTGGCCACCACGTAGTCCCGACCTTGCGCCAGCGTCGGCAACGCCTGGGGCGCAGGGGCTTCGCGGCCTTTGGCGGGGGCCAGTGCTTCGGGCAGTGCGCGCTTCCATCCCGGCTCGATCACCACCTTGCCCACCGCGCGCAACGCCTGGCCGGCGCAGTCGAAATCGGCCTGGGTGCGATCATATTCATGATTGGGCAGGAACTGCGCCAGGTAGCGCGCACGAATCAGCGTGTACACCGCTCGCTGCTTGCCGGCGAGTTGCCCGAGATCCTTGCCGGCCCCGGTGGGAATGATGCCGTGGTGGGCGCTGACCTTGGCGTCGTTCCAGGCCCGCGAGCGGCGCTGGGGGTCGATATGGGGCATCAGTTCGTTCACTGCGGCATCCGCCCGGCCCAGCGCCGCGAGAATCTTCGGCGCGTCGCTGTGCTGGCTCAACGGCAGGTAGCCGCAGTCGCTGCGCGGGTAGGTGATGACCTTGTGCGTCTCGTAGAGGGATTGGGCGATATCCAGGGTTTCCTGGGCGCCCAGGCCGAGCTTCTTCGAGCAGACTTCCTGCAGGGTGCCGAGGTCAAAGGGCAGGGGGGCTACCTCACGCATGCGCTCGGTGCGCAGCTTCACCAGCCGCGCACTGGCAGCCTGGGTCATGGCTTGGGCGGCGTCACGGGCCAGTTGCGGGTTGAGGCAGCGGCCCTGGTCGTCACAGGCATCTTCAGCGGCGCGCCACTGAGCTGTGAAGGTGATGGCGTCGTGGCGCAGGTCGACATCAATGGCCCAGTAAGCCACCGGTACGAAATCGGCGATGCTGCGGTCGCGGTCCACTACCAGGCGCAGGGTCGGGGTTTGTACGCGACCGACCGGCAGTACGCCCTGGTAACCGGATTGACGGCCGAGCAAGGTAAACAGGCGGCTCATGTTCATGCCGATCAGCCAGTCGGCACGCGAGCGACCCAGGGCCGAGTGGTACAGGCTGAAGGTTTCAGCGCCGGGCTTGAGCGCGGCAAGGGCCTTGCGGATGGAGGCGTCGTCCAGGGCCGACAGCCATAGCCGCTGGATCGGCCCGCGATAACGACAATGCTCCACCAACTCACGCGCAATCATCTCGCCTTCACGGTCGGCGTCGGTGGCAATGATCAGCTCTTGAGCTTCCCCCAGCAGGCGCTTGACCGCCTTGAACTGACTGGCGGTCTTGGGCTTGACCAGCATTTTCCATTTTTGCGGGACGATCGGCAGGTCGGCCAGTACCCAGCGTTTGTATTTAGCGTCGTAAGTGTCGGGCGGGGCGGTTTCCAGCAAATGGCCGATGCACCAGGTGACGGTAACCCCGTTGCCCAGCCAGCAACCGTCGCCGCGGCGACTGGCGCCGAGCACGGCCGCTATATCCTTGGCCTGAGAGGGTTTTTCACAGAGGTACAGCCGCATGGTCATCACATCAGATCGGATTGATGCCTTGCAGGATGCTGAGTCGAGAGCAATTGAGCAACCATTATCTGTATGGATGTACAGCTTTAAGTTTCAAGCTGCAAGCACAGACAACACCGATCCGCTCTTGCTTGCCGCTTGCCGCTCGCCCCATGCAGCTCCTAATTACTATCGATGTCCACGTGGCGCGTTTCCTTGAGGCAGAACATCCCGACAATCAGGCTCACACCCGTCACCACCACCGGGTACCACAGCCCGTAGAAAATATCCCCTGTGTAGACCACCAGCGCGAACGACACTGTCGGCAGGAACCCGCCAAACCAGCCGTTACCGATGTGATACGGCAGGGACATCGAGGTGTAGCGGATGCGCGTCGGGAACAGCTCCACCATCAGCGCCGCCAGCGGGCCGTAGCACATGGCCGCGATCAGGATGAGCGCGACGATCAGCACCACCACCATCACCTTGTTCACCTGGGCCACATCCGCCGAACTCGGGTAGCCGGCCAGGGTTACCGCGCCGCGCAGGGCGGCTTCGTCGAAGCCATCGATACGCACGTCACCCACGCTCACCTGCACCGGGCTGCCGGCGGGTGCGGCGGCGCTGGTGTAGGGCAGGCCCTGCTTGACGAGGAAGGTCTTGACCTTGTCGCAGGGGCTGTCAAACCGCGCCTTGCCCACCGGGTCGAACTGGAAGGTGCAGGTGGCAGGGTCGGCCAGTACGGTGATCGGCGCCTGTCGGCTGGCCTGGTCCATCGCCGGGTTGGTGTAGTGCGCCAGGCTTTTGAAAATCGGAAAGTACAGCACAGTGGCCAGCAGCAGGCCGAGCATCAGCACGGGTTTGCGCCCGACCTTGTCCGAGAGCCAGCCAAAGAAGATAAAGAACGGTGCACCGATCACCACGCTGATGATCAGCAGCATGTTGGCCAGGGCCGGGTCCATTTTCAGGAACTGGGTCAGGAAGAACAGCACATAGAACTGCGCCGCGTAGAAAGTCACCGCTTGCCCGCCGTTGATGCTGAACAGGGCGATCAGCACCACCTTGAGGTTTTCCCATTTGCCGAACGACTCACGGATCGGCGCCTTGCTGGCCTTGCCTTCCTCCTTCATCTTCAGAAACGCAGGCGACTCATGCAGGCTCATGCGGATCCAGGTGGAAATGCCCAGCAGCACGATGGAGAACAGGAACGGAATGCGCCAGCCCCACACTTCGAATTGATCGCCGGTGAAGTAACGGCAGGCCAGCACCACCAGCAGCGACAGCAGCAGGCCGAGGGTGGCGGTGGACTGGATCCAGCTGGTGTGCAGGCCGCGTTTGCCTGCGGGTGCGTGCTCGGCCACGTAGGTTGCGGCGCCGCCGTATTCGCCGCCCAGTGCCAGGCCTTGCAGCATGCGCAGCAGGATCAGGATGATCGGCGCCGCGATGCCGATGCTGGCGTACGTCGGTAACAGCCCGACGCAGAACGTGGCCACGCCCATCAGAATAATGGTGACGAGAAACGTGTATTTGCGCCCGATCATGTCGCCCAGGCGGCCGAACACCAACGCGCCGAACGGGCGTACCACAAAGCCCGCTGCGAACGCCATCAAGGCAAAGATAAACGCCGTTGTGTCGTTGACCCCGGCAAAGAACTGCTTGCTGATCACGGCCGCCAGGGCGCCGTAGAGGAAAAAGTCATACCACTCGAACACCGTGCCGAGGGAGGAGGCGAAGATGACTTTTCTGGAGTCGTTGCCGGCGCTGGCAGGCAGTGCGGCGCCGAGCGGTTGAGCATGGTCTGACATCGGGTAGTCCTCACAGTGATTATTTATTGTTGTTCCACTGTCGGCGTCAAAGGCGACGCCGCTGTTCAGATTGCGTAAACCCGTTCTTTCTCCGGGGCGAGGCTCCTTGTGGGCGGTGAAAGGATCAGATGCGCGGCCTTCTCGGCAATCATCAGCGTGGGTGAGCAGGTGTTGCCGGAGGTGATGCGCGGCATGATCGAGGCGTCGGCAATGCGCAGCCCTGGTACGCCGTGCACCCGCAGTTGTGCGTCGACTACGGCGTCTTTGTCGCTGCCCATGCGGCAGGTGCCCACTGGGTGGAAAATCGTCGTGCCGATACGGGCGGCGGCTTCGTGCAGTTGTTCTTCGGTCTGCAACACATCGCCCGGCAGGTATTCCACCGGTTTGAACTGGCTCAGCGCCGGTGCGGCGACGATGCGTCGGGTGAGACGTATGGCGTCGGCGGCCACGCGCAGGTCCTCGGGATGGCTCAGGTAGTTGGGCTGAATCAGCGGCGCGTCCGCCGGGTTGGCCGAGCGAATATCGATACGCCCGCGGCTCTGCGGGCGCAGGTCGCAGACCGATGCGGTAAACGCCGGGAACCCATGCAAAGGCTCACCGAAGCGCTCCAGGGACAGCGGCTGCACGTGATATTCCAGGTTGGCCGAGGTCTGCTCCGGCCCCGAGCGGGCAAACGCGCCGAGCTGACTGGGCGCCATCGACAGCGGGCCGCTGCGGTCATACAGGTATTGAAGGCCCATGCCCATCTTGCCCCACACGGTGCCGGCGATCTGGTTGAGGGTGCGGGCGTTTTCCAGTTTGTAGATCAGCCGCAGTTGCAGGTGGTCCTGCAGGTTGCCGCCGACGCCCGGCAGCTCATGCAGTACCTCGATGCCCAACGGCTTGAGCACGCTGGAGGGGCCAATGCCCGAGCGCTGCAGGATGCCCGGCGAGCCCACGGCACCTGCGCACAACACGATTTCCTTGTGCGCTTTCCAGGTGATCTGCTGGCCATGTTGACGGCCGACCACGGCTGACGCACGACCGTTTTCCAGTACCACGCGATCAACTTCCACGTCGGTCAATACGGTGAGGTTGGGCCGCTGGCGGACGGGTTTGAGAAATGCTTTGGCCGCGTTCCAGCGCACCCCGGCCTTCTGGTTGACCTGGAAATACCCGCAGCCTTCGTTATCGCCCTGGTTGAAATCGCTGACCGGTGCGATGCCGCTCTGCGCCGCCGCATCACGGAAGGCATCGAGGATCGGCCAGTGCAAACGCTGTTGCTCGACGCGCCATTCGCCGCCGTCATTGTGGAACTCAGAGCCACCGGCAAAATGGTTTTCGCTGTGCTTGAACAGCGGCAGTACGTCCTTCCAGGCCCAGCCGGGATTGCCTGCGGCCGCCCAGCCGTCGTAGTCCCGGGCCTGGCCGCGCATATAGATCATGCCGTTGATCGACGAGCAGCCGCCCAGCACCTTGCCCCGTGGATAACTCAGTGCACGGCCTTGCAGGCCTGCCTGGGCTTCGGTCTTGAAGCACCAGTCGGTGCGTGGGTTACCGATGCAGAACAGGTAGCCGACGGGAATGTGAATCCAGGGATAATTGTCGCGGCCGCCGGCTTCCAGCAGCAGCACGCGGTGCGCTGGGTTGGCGGACAGTCGATTGGCCAGCAAACAGCCTGCGGGGCCGGCACCGACCACCACGTAATCGTATTGCGCAGTTGCAAGAGGCATCTGGGGTCTCGCTTGTTTTTCTTATTGGTTCCATCCTAGTTGTTAGTTTTCGTCTTAAAAATGTTAGTTTTTGCCCAGCTGCTGTGCGTTTTTAAACAGTGCTGCCCGATGCCACGCAATGGAGGCGACATGTTCGACTGGAACGACCTGCGGTTTTTTCTTGAGTTGCAGCGCAGCGGCCGCCTGCTCACCGCCGCGCAGCGCCTGAAAACCACGCACGCCACGGTGGCCCGGCATATCGAAGCGATTGAGAAGAGCCTCGGCACCGCATTGTTTGTGCAGCATGCCCAGGGCTATGAACTGACGCCTGCCGGCGAAGCGTTGCTCAAGCACGCCGAAGCCATGGAAAACCTTGCGTTGCTGGCCGAAGACGAACTCACCCATGCCGCCGCGCCCCTGGGCAAGATTCGCCTGGGCGTGGCGGAAGGGCTGGGCGTGATGTTCCTCGCCGGGCGCATGGGCGGCTTGTTTGAGCGTTATCCAGGTCTGGAAGTGGAACTGGTGGCGGTGCCGCGCTTCGTCAGCATCCTCAACCGCGAGGCGGAGATCAGCATCCATCTGGAGCGCCCCAGCGTCGACCAACTGGTCACCCGCAAACTCACCGACTACCGCCTGGCGCTTTACGCCAGCCGCGCTTACCTGGACCGCCACCCGCCGATTGAAAAGCGCGAAGACCTCGCGGCCCATGCCTGGATCGATTACGTCGACGACTTGCTGTTCAGCCAGGAACTCAAGTTCCTCAGCAGCTTCTGCCGCACCCCCAAAGTGGTGTTTCACAGCACCAGCGTTATCGCCCAGCATCAGGCGGCGCGTTCGGGATTGGGCATCGCCGTCCTGCCCTGCTTCATGGCCGCCGACGACCCGGACCTGGTCGCGCTGCTGCCGGAGGAAGGCATTCAGCGCAGCTACTGGATCAGCTCACGCCGGGAACTGCATAAATCGGTGCGGCTGCGGCTGTTGTGGGATTACGTGGTGGAACTGTGCGCACGGGAGCAAGCGCTGTTGCTCGGCGCGTCTACTGACTAAACCGGTAAAAAATGCGGGAAGCTTGGCGCTGTCGTGCAGCCAGTTGCAGCCTCTGTGGCGATCACATTTCTCGTGGCGAGCGGGCTTGCCCCGCGTTGGGGTGCGAAGCGCCCCCAATCCAGCAAAATGCGGTGTACCTCATATGGCTCAGCGCCTGGTTTTGGGGCTGCTGCGCAGCCCAACGCAGGACAAGCCTGCTCGCCACAGGGAATTTGCGCTTAATTGAACGGCGTTAGGGCAAGCCTGCTCGCCACAAGCCTGTAATCGCTTGAAAAGGTGATTTTCGTCCCTGAAGAACAACGCCAGGTTCAGAGGAACCAGCGATACTCCCGCGCATGAATCTCCTGCTGAAACGCCAGATGATCCTGGCGCTTGTTCTCGCAGTACACGTCAACAAACTCCGCGCCCAGCGTGTCGCGCACGACCCTGTGATGCTGCATGGCGCGGACGGCATCGAGCATCTCCACGGGGAAGTCGGTACCGCTGCTGCGGTCGTCGTTCAGCGGGGCGATGGGCTCTTGCCGGGTTTCAAGCCCGTGTTCGAGTCCGGCCAGGATCGCCGCCAGCACCAGGTAGGGGTTGGCGTCGGCGCTGGCCAGGCGGTGTTCGATGCGCAGGTTGCGCGGGTCGGACTCGGGGATGCGCACGCACGCGTCGCGATCTTCGAAGCCCCAGCTGGCGCGGGTGGCGGCGTTGACCGTGCCGCCCAGGCGGCGCAAGGCGTTGTGGTTGGGGGCGAAGATCGGCATGCAGTGGGGCAGCAATTGCAGGCAGCCGGCCACCGCGTGGCGCAGTGGTTGTTGCTGGTGCGCCGCCAGCAGGTTGTTGCCCGCACCGTCGTACAGGCTGATGTGCACATGCATGCCGCTGCCGGGAAATTGCAGGTAGGGCTTGGCCATGAAACTGGCGCGGTAGCCATGCTTGAGCGCCACGCCGCGGGTGCTGCGGCAGAACAGGGCAGCCCAGTCGGCGGCGCGCAGGGCGTCGTCCGAGTGGCCGAAATTGATCTCGAACTGGCCGGGACCTAACTCGGCGGTGATCACCGTGCTGTCGATGCCCTGATCCCTGGCGGTTTGCGCCATGTCGTCGAGCACGGCGCCGAAGCGCGACAGCCGCTCGATGTGCAGATTGGGCTGGTCGTCTGCATCATCGCTCAGCGGATCACGGGGGAATTGCGGGAGGCCGTTGGCGAGCTTTTTATCAAACAGGTAAAACTCCAGCTCGAACGCCACCATCGGGTGAATGCCCTTGTGCTGCAAGCGCTGCAGCACCCTGGCCAGCACCTCGCGGGGCTCGAACTCGATGGGCGCGTCGGTGCCGTCGGAGGTGATCAGCATTTGCCCCAGGGGCTGCGACTCCCAGCTCACCGGCTTGAGCGTGCCCGGCACGAGGCGGCGATTGGCATCCGGGTCGCCGTCGTTGAAACAGTAATCGCCGATCTTGAACAGCCCGCCCTGAACCCCCAGCAGCACAGCGTTCTGCGGCAGCTTCAAGGGGCTGCCGGCAGCGACTTTTTCGAGCATCTCCACGGGGTAGCGCTTGCCGTAGAAATGCCCGGGAATGTCCAGGGCGATCAGGTCGACATAGCGCACATCGGGGTGGTTCTGGCGAAACGTGCGGACTTCGGCCAGCAACGCACAGGGCGGGGTTTTCACAGGGGTTGCTCCTAGTTGTACACCCACAGCACGCGGGCAGGCACATCGGTAAGGTTGGCGTAGCGGCAGTGGGCGAAACTGGCCAGATGGAAACTGTCGCCCGGGCCGAGGGTGACGCTGTCGGCCTCGCCCTCCACCCACAGCGTCAGCTCGCCTTCGAGCACGAAGCCGGCCTGCTCGGCGCGGTCGCTCATGGTCTGTTCACCGCTGTTGGCGCCGGGCGCCAGCAGGCTGTCGAGCATGGAGAAGGCGCCGTTCATGCTCGGCGAGACGAGGATGTCGGTGATGCCATTGGCGTAATACACCGTGCGCCGCTCATTGGGGCGCGTGACCCAGTCCACCGCCTTGGGCTTGGGCAGGCTGTAGAAATAGGTGGTGGGCACGTCGAGGGCATGGCTGATGGCGGTGAGGTCGGCCACGGTTGGGCGTGACAGGCCGCGTTCAACCTGGGACAGAAAGCCCACGGAGCGCTCGATCTTTTGCGCCAGCTGCACAAGGGTGAGTTTCTTGTGTTTGCGCAGGTCGTGGATCAGGGCGGCGAGGGTGGCGAGTTCTTCTTGTTGGTTCATGAAATTAATGTCGATAAAATTCATGAAAAATTACAGGATAAATTTCATGCGGGCAACAAGTACCAGGGATCAATACCATCCTGTGGCGAGCAGGCTTGTCCTGCGTTGGGCTGGGCAGCAGCCCCAAAACCAGGCGCTGAGCCGTATCAGGTACACCGCGTTTTGCTGGATTGGGGGCGCTTCGCACCCCAACGCAGGACAAGCCTGCTCGCCACAACAAGCCTGCTCGCCACAGGGAATCTGCGTTTAACTGAACGGTATCAGGGCTGGGCTTGCCGCAAGAACATGGCCTGAATGATTCCACGCGGCTGAGGTCCGAATCTAGGTACGCGTCATTAATTGAAGGAGTACCCCCATGAAGTCCAGATCCCTAGTTGCCTGTGTTCTCGTTGCTGCAAGCCTGTCCACCGCCAGCTTTGTCGCCCAGGCCGGTGATACCCCCCAGGAAACCGTGCAGCCTTCCAGCATCAATGCCCGTGACTTGAAAGAGGGCGACCGTGCGCCGGATATCCTTATGCGCAAGGAGTCGGCCATAAAAGACTGGGAAAAACGTGGCCTCAAGAACCCAGGTGAAGACAACCAGTGGGCAAAGGCAGCCGACAAGTATGTGCTGCTCAAGACCACCAACGGCACCATTCTTGAGATCACCCCAGCGAAGAAATAATCGCGCGCAGCGTTCTGCATCAAGGTAACCGGCCGGCAGGGTCGCGTTACCTTCGTACAGATGAGGGGGTTTATCGTCGGGAGAGGGGGGGTTATCGGGGCGTGAGTGAGGGCCAATCGTCCAGCGTGAGCTTGCCCACGTTGTTGCTTTGCAGTTCGTAACGCAACTCTTCAACCATCCTGGCCACTTCCTCCGGGGTGTGCAGCCGGTTGGTGGTAATCCCGGTGACCACCAGGTCCACGCGGCCGGTTTCGGCGTCGTAGACCTTGAGCGTCAGAGACGCATCCCGGCACAGGGTGAACTCACAGGTTAACGGCAACAGGCCTTCCTCGATGCAATTGCGCAATTGAGAGACGGTGAGCATGCAGTTTCCTTCAGGGCATTCAATGCGGTCCCTTCAAGGTTATTGATCGCGCCCCTGCGCCAGAAGGCGAATTCGCACTAGTAGCACTAGTGCATTTGCATGCCTAAGGCTTGTTTTTCAGGCGCAATTCTCCGGCAAACAGCCCGCGCTCACGGGCCCAGACGATCGCCGCGCTGCGGCTGTGTACCCCCAGTTTGGAATACACCGTGGCCACGTGGTTGCGCACCGTGTTGGGTGCCAGCTTCAGGCGCGAGGCGATTTCCTTGTCGGCCAGGCCTTCGCAGATCAGCCCCAGCACATCGCGTTCGCGCGCGGTGAGGTCGGTGAAGGCCACGTTCGGCTGATTGGGACTGTTGACGCTTTTGGCGTTGGCCAGCTTCTCGATCAGGGTCTGACTGAACCACGAGGCATCCTGCATGACCTCTTCGATGGCCGCCACCAGTTCCAGCTCCGAGCGTTTGCGTTCAGTGATGTTCATCAATACCAGCAGGTAGCAGGGCACGTTTTCGATACTCACGGTGTCGGCGGACACCACGCAGTCGATCACTTCATTGCCCTTTTTGCGCACTTTCAACTCTTGCCCGTCGAGGTTGCCGGCTTTTTCCAAGGTGGCGAACAACTGCGCGCCGGCCGAGGCGCTGTCGATAAAGTCGATCTCTTCTATGGCTTTGCCGATCAGCTCTTCGCTGATGTAGCCGGTGATGTTCATGAACGCTTCGTTGACGTCCACCACCTGGCGGTTGTCGGCGTTGCACACCAGTGTCGGCACGGGCGTGAGGCGGAAGGATTTGGCGAAGCGTTCCTCGCTCTGGCGCAGGGCGATTTCTGCCTTGCGCCGTGGCTCCAGGTCCATGAAGGAAAACAGCATGCAGTCTTCCTCGTTCATGTCCAGCGGCTGCCCGGCGACGACTACCAGTTTGCTGCCGCCTTCGGGCAGTTTGAGTTCGGCCTGCATCTGCGGGATGGTCGCGCCTTCCCCCAGGCGTTGGATCGCCAGGTCCTTGCGCTCGGCCTGCTCCAGCACGTCCAGTTCATACACGGACTTGCCGATGACCTGGTCGCGGGTGTAGCCGGTCATTTCCAGAAAGCCCTGGTTGACCTTGATGTAGCGCAGGTCGCTCAGGCGGCAGATCACGGCGGGCGCCGGGTTGGCGTTGAAGGTTTTTTCGAAGCGCTGCTCGGCGCTGGCCCACTCGGTGGCGTCGCTGAGAATCAGCACCAGCAGTTCCGGCTCACCCTTGGCATCGGCGATCACCAGGCTGCGCAGGCGGTGCACCCAGGTTTTGTCCGGGTCGGCGGTGGACGTGACTTCGACCACCACGTCGCTGAATTCATCGCCTGCGGCGGCGCGGGCGAGGGGGTAGTTGTCCGCCTGCAGCGGGTGATTGTTTCGATAGCGCAGGGCAAAGCGTTCGGCGTATTGCAGGCCGTCGCTACCCAGCCCCATCACATCGCTGACGCCGTGCATGACCAATGCGGCTTCGTTGGCCCACAGAATGGTTTGGTCGACCTCGGCCAGGATCACGCCATCGGACAATCCCGAGATGATCTGCTGCAATTGGCGGCGGTTGGTTTCTTTGGCAAGAACGTCCTGTGTCATGGGCTCTCCGATGTTTAAGTGCATGAAACTACGACAGGGGAGGTTCGCGAACGTGCAGAAAAAATCATCCCGTGCAGGTGCGAATGCACCAGTCAATCTAGTGCAGATGGGCCGGGACTGAACGTATGTCGTTTCGCCACACTCACAACATCAAGGCACATTGCCTTGCTCCTATAACCTGTGAAGGACCTCTTGTATGACCACTGTCTATGAAACCAACCGTTCGTTGTTTCGCGTGTCCTGGAGCTCGGTATTGGCCGGTAGTGCAATTGCACTGGTGACCTATCTGGTCTTGAGCGTGCTCGGCACCGCAATCGGCGCCAGCGCCGTCAACCCGATGGAAGCGGGTAATCCGCTGAGTGGTTTCGGCACCGGTGCCGGGATCTGGCTGTTTGTTTCGACGCTGGTGGCCATCGCTGTTGGCGCATTCGTGGCCGGGCGTACCGCGCCGGATCGCGGCGGTCTGCACGGCGTGCTGACCTGGACCCTCACCACCCTGTTCACCACCTGGTTGCTGGCAGGCCTGGCCTCGAGCGTGGTCGGCACCGCTGGCAATGTAGTGGGCAAAGGCCTGTCGGCTGCCGGTAGCGGTATCGCCGCCGCCGCACCGGGCATCGGTGACAGCATCAAGCAGCAACTGAACGAGCAAGGCATCCAACTGGACTGGAATAGCCTGCAGGGTCAACTCGATACCTTGCTCAAGCAAACCGGCAAGCCTGAGTTGGACCCGTCCAACGTCGAGCAGAAAACCGACCAGGCCGCCGCTGATGGCAAGCAGTCTGCAACCGATGCCGCGAACAATCCTGCCCAGGCAGGCGATGAGTTGAAGCAGTGGTTCGAACGCGTCAAAGCGTCGGGCGAACCTGCACTGAACGCTGCCGACAAGGAAGCACTGGTCAATATCGTTGCCGCGCGCACTGGCAAGAGCAAGGCAGAAGCCACCCAGATCGTCGACAACTATGCCCAGGCTTATCAGCAAGCCATGCAGAAGGTTGAGCAGTTGAAGCAGCAAGCCGAACAGAAAGCTCGCGAAGCCGGTGAAGTGGCCGCCAAGCAACTGTCGCGCGCTGCCTGGAGCACCTTGGCGATGCTGTTGCTGGGCGCTGCCTTGAGCTTCTTCGTGGGCCGTTTCGCGCTGACCAGCCGTCGCGTGCCACTGGCCTGATCCAGCCAGCGCCCGCTCCACGTTTGTGGCGCGGGCGCTGGAGGCGCGATGAGCAGTCGGCATTCGCGTCAATGAGTGCGTAAAATGGGCGCCTTTCGCATATCACGCAAAGGTGCCCCTTGAGCGCAGGCAAAGCTGCCGGACTGTTGGTCCTCACCTCCCTACTGGCCGCGTGCGGCACTTCACCGCCGCGCAGTCCCAACGACCTGTGTGCCATCTTTCGCGAAAAGGACGACTGGTACGACGCCGCCAAGGTCACGCAAAAGCGCTGGGGCGTGCCCATCGAAATACCGTTCGCCATCATGTATCAGGAGTCGGGCTTTCGCCACGACGCCAAGACCCCGCGTAAATACCTGCTGTGGATCATCCCCTGGGGCCGCGTCTCCACCGCGTCCGGCTACTCCCAGGCCAAGGATGAAGTGTGGAACGACTACCGCAAAAGCACCGGCCGCAGCGGCGCCGATCGTGAAGACTTCGACGATGCCATCGACTTCGTCGGCTGGTACATGGACAAGACCTACACCATCAATGGCGTCTACAAATACGACGCCTACGGCCAATACTTGAACTACCACGAAGGGTGGGGCGGCTACCGTCAGCGCACCTACGCGGGCAAGCCGTGGCTGCTGCCGGTGGCGGGCAAGGTGCAGGCGCGTTCGCAGATGTATGCGCGACAGTACGCCGGGTGCAAGGATGACCTGGGGCGGGGGTGGTGGAGCCGATTCTGGCGGTGGTTATAGGCGGATGGCTTGATCGTTCCCACGCCGGTGCTGGCGTACTCGTCACACGTATTCGTCAATGAGGACCCCATGAACAACGACCAATTGCAGATTACCGACACACGACCGGGCACCGGCAAAGCCGTGGTCAAGGGCGCGCTGATCACTACCCAATACACCGGCACCCTGGAAGACGGCACGGTGTTCGATTCGTCCTGGCAGCGGGGCAAGCCATTCCAGTGCGTCATCGGCACCGGGCGTGTGATCAAGGGCTGGGACCAGGGCCTGATGGGCATGCAGGTGGGCGGCGTGCGCACCTTGTTCGTGCCTGCGCATCTGGCGTATGGCGAACGGTCGATGGGCGCGCACATCAAGCCCAACAGCAACCTGCGCTTTGAGATCGAGTTGCTGGAAGTGTTGACGCGCGACGATTGAGGTCGGTTGGCTGTGACAGCGGTTGTGGCGAGCAGGCTTGTCCTGCGTTGGGCTGCGAAGCGCCCCCAATCCAGCAAAACGCGGTGTACCTGACACCGCTCAGCGCCTGGTTTTGGGGCTGCTGCGCAGCCCAACGCAGGACAAGCCTGCTCGCCACAGGGAATCTGCGCTTAACTGAACGGCATTGGGACAAGCCTGCTCGCCACAGAGGTCTGCGGTTGATGTCGGATTCGGTGGTGCTGTCTTTACATTTCGTTTAACCAGCCCACCAGCGGCACCACCAGGAGCGTACTCAGTGCCATTGAAATCACATTGCCAATATACGGATGAAAATGTGTCGGCAATCGCGCTGCAATTGCACAGGCCAATGGCGGTGCGATCAGCGCGCCCAACAGCGCGCTGGAGCCGATGACCATCCAGCTGCCGCCATGGGTCAACACGGCCGCGGGCACTACCGATACCAGTGGTACATAGGTGGGGAACCAGCCGCGCTTGATCCACTGCTGCCTCCAGATCAGCACGCCCAGCGACGATGTCAGGGCTTGCGCGCCAAGCAGTGGCAGAACCAGGCCCGAGCCATAGGCCGGGCTGACTGGGTTCAGTGCATAAGCCAGCAACACGCCCGCAATCAGCCCAAGGCTGGCCCACTCATTGCCGAAGAACGGCGCTTCGGAAAAATCCGCCAATACCCGACGCGCGCTCCAGACCACGCCGTAGGTGGGCGGTTTGGCAGGGGTTGGTCGGGTCGGCGCGAGGTAGTCCGAGCGCACCAGCGAGGGCAGGTGACGGCAAAGTACAAACGCCACCACACTGCCCAGCGCCATGCCCAGCACGTTGCCGATCACCGCGGGCAGGCCCAGCGGCACACACATGAAGTTCACGATCAACAGGCACATCGGCGTTACCAGTAATGCTCCCATTACCGCCCCATTGATCGTCACTTTCCAGCCGCCGCCAAACATCAGCACCATGGCGGCCGGTAATGAAACAAACGCTGCGAATGTCGGTTGCCACGTCTGCGCCGTGACGCTCCAGCCCCATAGAAGATTGCTCAGCAGCAGGCCGAGCAGTGAGCTGGTCACCAGCCAGGGCCATACTCCGCTGCCGTAGCAAATCGAAAAGCCTTGCCAGGCCTTATCGCGCGTACTTGCCCACCAGGCCAGGTACGCGCCGGCCAGCAGGCCAAGGGAGGCCAGCTCATGCTTGTAGAAGGCGACTTCACTGATATCTCCCAGCACCCAGCGTAGCCAGGCAATCGGGTGAGGAAGGCTTTGCGTCATATCGCTGTAGTCTGGCCACGAGCCGCCGTAGCGGATGGCGACCCATAGCACGAGCAATGCGCTGATGAAAAACAGGCTGAGCGCCACGGTATCGGCCCGTAAGCGAGCGGCCCTGGACTTGGTTGATAACGTCTCCATGCTGTGCCCTCCGATCAGCGTGGAAGGGCAGGGTGTTGGGCATACCCGAGCATCTGACCGTAGAGGTCGCAGCGTCGGTCGCGCTGCAGGTCATTGAGGCTGTTCCAGATCGGCGCACTGCGGGCGCTGGTGATATCGATGTCGGCAAACAGTATTTCCTGGCGATTGGCCGAGGCTATGGCACCGATCGGCCAGCCATTGGTGCCGGCAATCAGCGAGCAGCCGAGGTAACGGGCGTCCCGTTCTTCGCCAATGCGGCTGGCGGCCGCGATAAATACGTTATTGACATGGGCGGCTGTCATCGTCAGGTACGACGCCATGCATTTGCCCGCCTCATCGAACAGCGGCGGCGGGGTCCACACTCAGTTGTTCAGGCTGCAAATGATGTCGGCGCCTTGCTGGCTGAGAATACGCGGCACCTCGGGAAACCAGATATCCCAGCAGATCAGCAAGCCGATGCGTCCGATGGGCGTTTCAAATACGGGAAAGCCCGTATTGCCTGGGGTGAACCACAGCTTTTCCCTGTTCCATAAATGGGCTTTGCGGTATTTACCGATGAACCCATCCGGGCCAAGCAGCACCGCAGTATTGAACAGCTGCGTACCGTCTATTTCGCTCAATCCGGCGACCAGATACACCTGATATCGACTGGCAAAATCCATCCAGGCCTTGACACTGGCACCTTCCGGGACTGCCTCGGCGTGATCGAAGGCGTCCTGGCGGCTGGTGAAGAAATAGCCACAATTGGACAGCTCTGGCAGCACAATCAGATTGGCGCCACCATTGGCGGCTTCGGTGGCCAACGTCAGGGTCTGACGCAGGTTGTTGGCGTGGTTGGCGGTGCCGACCTGGGGGGCAAACTGGATCACTGCTACGCGGGCGGGGCTTGCTGCTTCGCTCATGGGTGTTGCCTCTTATTGTTATACAACCGGAATGGTTGGGCGTTTATAAGAGGCGACAATGTGTTTATATAAAAGTCAGACAATTCCTATCGAGTTGTGGCTCGTTTCTTTCGATTTAACGCTCAACCCGATACTCAGGATAATCCTGCAGGGTGAAGCCGCCGTTGAAGGACGCTTGGGTCTTTGCGCATAGGTTGATCACCGTGTCTATCGCCCCCCTGAAGCACGGCTCCGTCCAGCCAGCATCTACCGAAAACGACTCACCGCACAGGTAGAGCCCTGAAGCGTGCGAGTAATCCCTGTTGTATTTCATCAGGCTCACCGCATCGTAGTAAGTGCCCGCGCGATAAAGCTTTGCGCAGCCAAGTGAGTGCTTGTCGTTCATCCAGCGCTGAACGACAGCCTGTTCACGCGCTATATAAGGAGAAATTTTTTGTTTTATGTTGGTCGATTTCAGAAGGATTCTGTCCAGCTCATCTATGCACTTTTCAACCAGCTCTTCATCGCTGAAAAATAATAATTTCGTGGCGTCGTCTTCCCAGGTGTAGCTGAGTAAAATGCAATCATAAGTGTAGTTGTTGTTATAGCGGTAAGTGTATATATCGTGTATCAGGCTGTCGGTTACGATGGTTTGCGGGATAGTTGTATTCTGCGAAAGAAATGATTTTTTAAGCGGCGCATAAACCTTGCAGCTGGTTTCCCAGTGAGCCGTTTTGTAGGCTGATATTATTTCGAAGGGAAGCATTTTCTGATTGAAATTTTCAAGTGTTATTTGTGTTTCTATTAGCCAGGAGGGCAGTGTCATGACGGCGGAGTCAACGTCGATGAATTCTTTTTTCACCCTCTCTGGATCGGCGACGTTCCAATCGTAGTAAACCCGTATTTTTCCGCTGTTCAACTTTTTTAGTTTTGTCACTGAGCTGCTGGTCAGTAAGCCTTGCCGATGGTCGATCAAATGCTCGTACAGCGATTGCCGAGTCTCGCCAGGCTTTATGAACAGTAATGATTCTGCCAGGGCCCCAAGGCCGATATAGCTGGGTTTACTGAACGGCAGGCCTCTTGAATCGACGGTCTTCAAGGCATTCAAATAAGGGGAATCTTTCGCGGTGCCGTCCTCATTCACGCGACCATGGATCAGCTGTAGATGACTGCTGAAACCGAATATTGCGGTGCGAAGCGGGTAAAGCGAACAGACGTCGTAAAACGCTCCCCAGCTGCCATCACCAATACCGATGGCATAAAAAATTGCCGACTCCTGAGCGTTCATACCCATCCCGCCAAAGTTGCCGGGGTCACCTTGCCTCCATGTATCGATGGCGGGCATTTTCACCAAATCCCGGAATGAAATACCTTCATATTTTTTGACAATGGCAGCCCACATGTCATCCCAGCGTTCTGCGCCATAATGCTCGGACACTGTTAAGGTCATGCGCTCAGCAAACATTTTCCATTTTGCGAAAACCGTGCTTAAGGCTGTTCCAGGGGGCGGTGTTTTTCCATCGGTGTTCTTCCATATAAGGAGGGTTGGCTCGTCACACCCTTCAACGCTGCCTTCCCTGAGGTAGATGCCCGTTGATCGAACTGCCGGGCTGCCCGGATTTGGGAAGTCTGAATGCACTAATTCGAAGGCGTCAGCGTAATAGGCCATGAGCGAGCGACCCTTTTTAGGGGGGGCATCTGAGGTGTTGAAGAATGGCATTCTCATTGCCCCCATTTCAAACGGGGGACGGCCATAGGTGCGTGTGTTGTTTTTCCCAAAAGCGGTAAGGTGTCTGCCGCCGATGCGTTGGGATTTTTCAATCACAGTGATGTTCGTAAAACCGCATCGATGTAATTCTCGTGCGGTTGTCAGACCGGTGATGCCTGCACCGATGATGCAGATTTTATGTTGAGTGTCCGTTGCTTGAGCGACACCGTTTTCCTGCTCTACCAAGGCGCGATAGTCAAAGCACAAATCCGGCGGGCCCGGGAAGGTTGCTCGCCACTTATTATCTGCGGAGCGTTTTTTTCGATGGGACTGCGAGGCGATGTCTGCTGGGTAATTGAAGTTGGAGCCGATGGTCATTCTGATATTCCCTGTTCAGTAGTGAGTCGCTGCTGAAGGGTGAGGGCGGGCGCTGCTGGACGGGAATAAGCCGGGAATGATTGTTGGATAGGGAATGTCGTGTTCTCGCGTAGGTCTTGCCAATGCTCTTCAGTTAAGCGCGGATTCCCTGTGGCGAGCAGGCTTGCCCTGCGTTGGGCTGCGCAGCAGCCCCATAACCAGGCGCCAGCCGTATCAGGTACACCGCGTTTTGCTGGATTGGGGGCGCTTCGCACCCCAACGCGGGGCAAGCCCGCTCGCCACAGCGCCAGGTCGGGGAGTCAGCGAGGGCTTTCATTGATCAGGGGCTTGAAAATCGGTTCCTGAACCCATCCTGAAGAATCTTCGTATTCACCCATTCGACACTTTTCTGCGGTTTACTCTGCTGGCACCGGGGCGTAAGCTTCGCGCGTTTTCATCAATAGCGGAGACCCTAAGTGGGTACTTGTTCGAGTGACAGTTGTCGGCCGGTCTTGTTAACCGGCACGTACTTGGCAAGGTAACGCGCATTCTTTTTCGATGCCGTTGTCTCGCCAAAAAAGCGAGAAGCGGCATCCCGGTAGCGGCCAGTTCTGGTCGTGCCTCGATCCTCTCTCATCGACGCTGACCAGCCACCCATTACCGTGGGAGGCTACGGACGCGCCTGCCTGTTACGGCAGGCGGGCCACGTCTGTCTGTGCCTGTGATACGGGCGCGGTGCAGAGGGCAGTACCTGCACGACGGGTTTTTACCTCGCGCAGGAGTAACACCATGAAACTCACTCTGCTCAAAGAGTTCTTCGCAGGCTTTCTGCGGACCCGCCATATCGCCCGGCATTTTCGCCGCCTGGCCATGCTCGAAACCGTGACCGACGCCAGCGTCAGCCGTGAAGTCCCGCCGACCCTGGCGCAAACCCTGGTGGCCGCCGCCAACAGTGACGCCGCGCAATTGCTCGGCACGCTGGGCAGCCATGCCGAAGGCCTGAGCAGCCAGGACGCCGACGCTCTGCGCGTGCAATACGGCCTCAATGAAGTCGAGCATGAGCAGCCGCTGCCATGGTGGGTGCATCTGTGGCACTGCTACAAAAACCCGTTCAACCTGCTGCTGACCCTGCTGGCGGTGATCTCGTGGCTGACCGAGGACATGAAAGCCGCCACGGTGATCTTCTCCATGGTGGTGCTCTCGACCCTGCTGCGCTTCTGGCAGGAGGCCAAGTCGAACAAGGCCGCTGACGCGCTCAAGGCAATGGTGAGCAATACCGCGACTGTGCTGCGCCGAGACGCCCCCAAGCGTATTGAACTGCCGATCAAGCAACTGGTGCCGGGCGACCTTATCGTGCTGTCGGCCGGCGACATGATCCCGGCCGACTGCCGCGTGCTCACGGCCAAGGACCTGTTCGTCAGCCAGGCGGCGATGACCGGTGAATCGATGCCGGTGGAGAAGTTCGTGCAGCAGCAGGACGCCGCGACGCGCAATCCGCTGGACCTGGAAAACATCCTGTTCATGGGCACCAACGTGGTGTCCGGCGCCGCCACCGCTGTGATCCTGGCGACCGGCAACAGCACCTATTTTGGCGCGCTGGCCCAACGCGTGACGGCGACCGACCGTGCTACCACATCGTTCCAGCATGGCGTGAACAAGGTCAGCTGGCTGCTGATCCGCTTCATGTTCGTGATGGCGCCGGCGGTGCTGTTCATCAATGGTTTCACTAAGGGCGACTGGACCGAAGCGCTGTTGTTCGCGCTGTCGATTGCCGTGGGACTGACCCCGGAAATGCTGCCGATGATCGTCACCTCCACCCTGGCCAAAGGGGCGGTGTTTCTGTCGCGCAAGAAGGTCATCGTCAAGCGCCTGGATGCGATCCAGAACTTCGGCGCCATGGACGTGCTGTGCACCGACAAGACCGGCACGCTCACCCAGGACAAGATTTTCCTGGCGCGCCATGTTGATGTGTGGGGCCAGGATTCCGACGACGTACTGGAAATGGCCTACCTCAACAGCTACTACCAGACCGGCCTGAAAAACCTGCTGGACGTGGCGGTGCTGGAGCACGTCGACGTGCACCGCGAGTTGAACGTGGGCACGGCCTTCCACAAGGTCGATGAAATTCCGTTCGACTTCAATCGCCGGCGCATGTCGGTGGTGGTCGCCGAGCAAGGCTTGCCGCACCTGTTGATCTGCAAGGGCGCCGTGGAGGAGATCCTGTCGGTGTGCACCAGTGTGCGTCACGGTGAGGTTAACGAAGCGCTGACCGACGAGCTGCTGGCACGCATTCGGCAGGTGACTGCGGCATTCAACGAAGAAGGCCTGCGTGTGGTGGCGGTTGCCGCGCAACCGATGGCGTCGGGTCGCGATACCTACAGCCTGGCGGATGAAAGCAACCTGACCCTGATCGGTTATGTCGCGTTCCTCGATCCACCCAAGGAAAGCACAGCGCCTGCGCTGAAGGCGCTCAAGGCCCACGGCGTCGCGGTCAAAGTGCTCACCGGTGACAACGAATTGGTCACCGCCAAGATCTGCCGCGAAGTGGGCCTGGAACAGCAAGGCCTGCTGATGGGCAATGACATCGAAGACATGACCGACGCCGAGCTGGCCAAGGCGGTTGAAACCACCAATGTATTTGCCCGGCTCACACCCAGCCACAAGGAGCGCATCGTGCGCCTGCTCAAGGCCAACGGGCATGTGGTCGGGTTCATGGGCGACGGCATCAATGACGCGCCGGCGCTGCGTACCGCCGATATCGGGATTTCGGTGGACAGCGCGGTGGACATTGCCAAGGAAGCGGCCGACATCATTCTGCTGGAAAAGAGCCTGATGATCCTCGAGGAGGGCGTGCTCGAAGGCCGTCGTACCTTCGCCAACATGCTCAAGTACATCAAGATGACCGCCAGTTCCAACTTCGGCAACGTGTTCTCGGTGCTGGTGGCCAGCGCGTTTATCCCGTTCCTGCCGATGCTGCCCATGCACCTGCTGGTACAGAACCTGCTCTACGATATTTCGCAGATCGCAATTCCGTTCGATAACGTCGACGAGGAAATGCTCGCCAAACCGCAACGCTGGCAGCCGGGGGACGTGGGGCGTTTCATGCTGTTCTTCGGGCCGATCAGTTCGATCTTCGACATCACCACGTTCGCCCTCATGTGGTACGTGTTCGATGCCAACACACCGGATCACCAGACCCTGTTCCAGTCCGGCTGGTTCGTGGTGGGGTTGCTGACCCAGACGCTGATCGTGCACATGATCCGTACCCCGAAAATTCCGTTCCTGCAAAGCCGTGCGGCGATGCCGTTGATGGTGATGACCGTGGTGATCATGGCAGTGGGGATTTTCCTGCCGATGGGGCCGTTGGCACATTACTTCAAGCTGCAGGCGCTTCCGTCGCTGTACTTCGTGTTCCTGCCGGTGATTCTGCTGGCGTACATGGCGCTGACCCAGGCAGTGAAGGGCTATTACATCCGCAAGTTTGGCTGGCAGTAAGACTTTATTGGCAGCACTGCCTGCCCCTGTGGGAGTTCGTTCTCACCGGGGCAGGGCGGTTTCAATCTGTGGCTGCAGACAGGGAGATTTTTTATGCAGGCAATCCATAACATCAACCTCGACTCGCTGATCGATACCCTGGTCAGTCTGACGGCGGCGTTCATCTTCGGCGGCCTGATTGGCTTTGAACGCCAGTACCGCCAGCGTACGGCGGGCCTGCGTACCAATGTGCTGGTGGCGGTGGGTGCGGCGATTTTTGTCGACATGGCCAGCCGGCTTGGTGGTGCGCAGGCGGCGGTGCGCGTGGTTGCCTATGTGGTCTCGGGCATCGGCTTTCTCGGGGCCGGCGTGATCATGCGCGAAGAAGGCAATGTGCGCGGGCTCAACACGGCGGCCACGCTGTGGGGCTCGGCCGCGGTGGGCGCCTGTGCCGGCGCCGACCTGATCCTGGAAGCGCTGTTGGGAACCCTGTTCGTGCTGGCAGCCAATACCTTGCTGCGGCCGATCGTCAATAACATCAACCGCCAACCGTTGGATGTGGTGTCCGCCGAGGTGACCAATATCCTCTACGTGATCGCGCGACGCAGCCAGCAACAGGCGGTGATGGTGTTGCTGGAAGCCGAGCTGGCGCGCTGCAACTACCCGGCCAGTGACATCGATGTGCGGCCATTCGGCAGCGAGGAAGTGGAGATCGAGGCCACCCTGGCCGCGACCTCGGTGGACGGTGACGAGCTGGACGCGCTGGTGGCGCGTATTTCCGGCTCGACCCTGGTGGTGCAGGCGTTCTGGAGCCCGAGTACCACCGACTGACGGGGCGCGCGCAACGCGCGTTCAGATTGCCACCTCATCAGGCGTTGCGAGGATAAGTCCTACGCCTGGTCAGGAATATCCCTTCGATCCAGGCGTTATTACGTTGCTAAGGTTGCGCCCTCACTGCTATCCGGCAGCGAAGATTCGGCTGTGCATATCCGAAAATGCTTTCAATCGAAGGGACCAGGCTTGACCCCGTGTTGAGTATGCGCAGTGCCGCTGGTCGGGACTGTCATTTCTCACAGGTACCTGCGTCCCGTGTGATGTGTGAGTGTACTTGCGTCTCAGGGGAGTGTTATGAGTAAAGCGTTAATCGTTGATGATCACCCGTTTATCCGCCAAACCGTCCGGTTCCTGCTCAAGCAGGAAGGCTTTACCGAAATCGACGAGGCGGGCAATGGCGCGGACGCGGTACAAAAGGCTCGGGAAGGTCGTCCGGACTTGATGATCCTCGACCTGGCCATTCCGAAACTGGGTGGGCTGGAGGTGATCAGTCGGGTCAAGGCACTGGGCTTGCCGTGCAAGATGCTGGTATTGACCGCATCCCTTGCGGAGTTTTTTTCTGCCCGCTGCATGCGCGCCGGCGCCATGGGGTTTGTGGCCAAGACCGGTGAGTTGGACGAGCTGCAAAAGGCAATCAAGGCTGTGATGTCCAATTACAGCTGCTTTCCCAGCTTGTCGAGCAGTTCGGTACGGCGTGACGACTTGCAATCCACCGAGCTGCAACTGGTGGAGTCGCTGTCGGATCGCGAGCTGGAAGTTTTGCGCATGCTCGCGCTGGGGCTGGGCAACAACCAGATTGCCGAGCAGATGCTGTTGAGCCACAAGACTATCAGTACCTACAAAACGCGCCTCAAGGAGAAGCTGCGTATGTCATCGGTGGTGCACATTGCAAAATTCGCCCAGCGCAATCAACTGATTTGACTGCCCATGAGGTTCGTCAGGATTCGCCCCTTTATCATGACCCTGTTGGTGGGTTGGCCGCCAATAGCGGCGACGGCAGCTGACGAACCACCCCCCCTGCGCTTGTTGGCGCATTCCAGTTTTCATGGTCCATCCCCGGTATTGAAAGAATCTGACTGGCGCTGGCTGCGTGAGCGGCGCACGTTGCTGATGGGAATTTCCGCCCCCGATTACGCCCCGTTTGACCTGACAAACAACAACGGTGAGTTCCAGGGGATCACTGCTGATTTTGCGGCGCTGATCAGCCAGGCCCTGAACGTGACCATCGAGGTCCGATCCTACGAAACCCGCGATGAAGTGATTGAAGCCCTCAAGCAGGGCACCGTGGACTTCATTGGTTCCGCCAATGGCTATGAAGCTGCAGACCCGCAACTGGTGATGTCGCGCGCCTACGCCAACGACCAGCCGACCCTGGTCACCCGCACGGGTGAGAGCCAGGCGATGAGCAGCGATCTTGCGGGAAAGCGCGTGGCGATGCTTTATCACTACTTGCCTCCCGAGAGGGTGCGCGGTTTTTACCCCGATGCGCGGTTGGAGCTGTTTTCCTCGACGTTCGAGGCGATCGGCGCGGTGGCGTTCGGCCGCGCCGATGTGTACCTGGGGGATGCCATCAGCACCAATTACCTGATCAATCGCAACCACTTGAACAACGTGCGCATGGCGGACTTTTCCACCCTGGAAGTCAACCCGTTTGCCTTTGCTCTGACGCGGGACAACAAGCAGTTGCTGCCGATTATCAACGCAGCGCTGGCGGCGATACCGGCCAGTGAACAAATGGAGATCCTGCGCCGCTGGAGTGGCGGTAACCTGGGGATCGTCGGCGCCGAGCGATTGCAATTGAGTGCCAGTGAGCAGCGTTGGCTGGAGAAAAATCCACGGGTCAAGATCGCGGTGCCCGAGCAGTTCATGCCGCTGTCCCTGATCGATGATCAGGGACAGTTCGAAGGGTTGAGCGCCGAGTTGCTGTCCCGTATCAGCTTGCGCACCGGGCTGAAATTCGATGCGGTGCCGGGCCGC
Organism: Pseudomonas poae RE*1-1-14; assembly: GCF_000336465.1. NCBI lineage: Bacteria > Pseudomonadati > Pseudomonadota > Gammaproteobacteria > Pseudomonadales > Pseudomonadaceae > Pseudomonas > Pseudomonas poae. The sequence continues at coordinate 1,388,872 of NC_020209.1, forward strand.
TCGATACCGCGCCAGATCGACCAGGTGAGCGCGGGCGGGGCGGACATGCTGGCGGTGGTGACGCCCAGTGTCGAGGGTGCCGAAAAGGTGCGTTTCACCCGGCCCTACCTGACCAACCCGCTGGTGCTGGTGACCCGTGGCGAAGAGCGCAGCCCGCTGACGTTGGAGGACATGGTGGGTAAACGGCTGGCGCTGATCGGCGGCAGTGGCCTGCACGATACGATTGCACAGAATTTCCCGGGGATTCGGTTCGTGGACGTCGAAAATCCGGAACAGGCGCTGGCGCTGGTGGCCAATGGCGGCGCAGAGGGCGCGGTCAACTCGCTGCTCAGTGCGCGCTTTATGATCGCCCGGTCTTACCGCGACAGTTTGCGCGTCACCAGCACAATCGGCTCGGACCCGGTGCGTATCGCCTTTGGGGTCAACCGCAGCCAGTTGGAGCTGTTTTCGATCCTCGATAAAGCGCTGCTGAGTATCACGCCGCAGGAAATGGATGAAATCATCAGCCACTGGCGCAACGAGGTCATCATCGAGGACAGTTACTGGCTGCGTCATCGCAATGTGATCATGCAGGGATTTGGCCTGGCCGCGCTGCTGCTGGTGATCACCCTGGGCTGGGCGATTTATCTGCGCAGCCTCATCCGCAAGCGTGTGCAGGCCGAGCGTGCCTTGAGCGACCAGATGCGCTTTATGAGCGTATTGATCGACGGCACGCCGCACCCGATTTACGTGCGTGATCGCCAGGGACGATTGATGGCGTGCAACAACGCGTACCTGGATGTGTTCGGCTTCAGGCTCGAAGAGGTGATCGGCAAGACCGCCGTGGAAACTGACACCGGCAACCCGCCTCAGGCGCAACTGTTCCATGAGGATTACATGCGCCTGATGGCCAGCGGCGTACCGCAGATTCAAGACAGAATCCTCAAGGTGCCGGGCGACAAGGTCCTGACCATTTACCAATGGATGCTGCCGTACCGCGATGGCGATGACAATGTGGTGGGCATGATTGCCGGCTGGGTGGATGTAAGCGAACGGCAGCGCTTGCTCGGTCAGTTGCAGGAGGCCAAGGAAGATGCGGACGCCGCCAACCGTGCCAAGACCACGTTTCTGGCGACCATGAGTCACGAGATTCGCACGCCCATGAACGCGGTGATTGGCATGATTGAGCTGGCCCTGGCGAACGCCGAGCAGGGCCGCCCCGACCGCGATGCCCTGCAGGTGGCGTCGGTGGCATCACGCGGCATGCTGGAGTTGATCGGCGATATTCTGGACATTGCGAGAATCGAGTCCGGGCATCTTTCGCTGGCGCAGGAGCCCGCCAACGTGCATGAACTGCTGCTGTCAGTGGCGCGGGTGTTCGAAGGGCTTGCGCGCTCCAAGGGGCTGGCGCTGCAGGTGGAATTGGATCCGTTGATGGATTGCCCGGTGCTGGTTGATCCGTTGCGCTTTAAACAGGTGGTCTCCAACCTGTTGAGCAACGCGATCAAGTTCACGTCTCAGGGCCTGGTGCGGTTGGGAGGAAGCGTTTCGCCGGCCTGCGATGCAGACCAACTGGAGTTCAAGTTGTGGGTCGAAGACGCCGGTATCGGTATCAGCGCAGAAGACCAGCAGCGGCTGTTCAACCCATTTATCCAAGGCAGCAACAGCGAGCAGTCGCCGCGCAGTGGGTCCGGGCTGGGGCTGGTGATCAGTCGCAACCTGTGTGAAATGATGGGGGGCAAACTGCACCTGAGCAGCGTGCTCGGCAAGGGCACGCGGGTGGACTTGCTCGTGACGCTGGCCCGTACCGCGATATCGCCCGCCGAGCACCCGGCGATGGTCGCGCGCGCGCAACCGTTTCGGGCATTGGACATTCTGGTGGTGGATGACTATCCGGCCAACCGCGCGCTGCTGGCGCGGCAATTGAGCTTTCTGGGGCATCGGATCAGCACTGCCGAGGAAGGCAACCAAGGGTTCGAGCTGTGGAAAGCCGCGCCCCCGGATGTGGTCATCACCGATTGCAACATGCCGCTCAAGAACGGTTACGCACTGGCGCGTGATATTCGTGCGTATGAACGCGAACACGGCCGGGCGCCATGCCTGCTGCTTGGGTTTACCGCCAATGCGCAACCTGAAGAAACCGAACGCTGTCGCCAGGCCGGCATGGACGGTTGCCTGTTCAAGCCGGCGGGCCTCGAAGACTTGCGGTCGGCGTTGGCCACGCTCACCGATCAACCGTCGGCTGCTGAACCGGACCTCGTGGTGGATCTGAGCGCTCTGGTCTCGCTGACCGGGGATGATCGCGCCGCGCTTCTGGAACTTCTGGCACCGTTGCTCGACAGCCTGCAGGCTGACCGCGCGCTGCTTTCGATGCTGCACACTGAGCGCGACTTTCACGCATTGCATGATCTGGCTCACCGCGTCAAAGGCGGCGCGCGCATGGTCAGGGCCCAGGTGCTGATCGCGCACTGCGACACGTTGGAGACGGCTTGCCTGAGCCAGGAGCGCAGCGCCCTGGATGCGGCCGTACAGGCGGTAGGCGTGGCGATTGACGATCTGTACCGAGGCTTGAGTGGTTATTGCAATCAGCCTTGACGGCGTTTGATGGCCATTCGGTAAGTTTGGGACAACTCCTACGCGAAGGGGGAACAAGCCTGATTTTGTCTGCGGGATATGTCTGGAAAATGGGCGCTGCTCACTGACGAGCTCCGCCTGCGCAGGTACCCGACATGCCGAATAAAGCACTGACCATCCTGATTGCCGATGAACAGCACCTGCAACGACTGCACATCGAGAAAATGCTCAATCAGTTGGGGTATCACCGCATCCTGCCGGTGCAAACCTTCGAAGAAGTCCAGATCCTGACGGCCATTCCGGCCGAGCCCTTCGATGTATTGATCATCAATGCAGGGCTGGCGGCCCAGGCGAGGGGGCCGCACCCCCAGGCCCGTCATGTGTTGGTGTACGACCATCTGGACGTGGCATCAGCCGCCGGCACCACGCCGACATTGCTGGTTCGTTTGCCGGGTGCGCCGGACACGGTCAATCTCGAACACTTCATGGACATCATTGACCCGCCCGGCGCCTCTCGGGGCCTGCGGGTGTTGCCGTGGCTGCGGGAGTTGTCCCGCAAGCCGGCTGCCTGAGTTCAGTCCCACTCGGGTGCGATGCTCTTGGGGCTGGTCAAGCGATGGCCCCGTTCCAGGTTGGCAATTTGCGCCATGTCGTCCGCGCTCAAGGTCAACTGCAGGGCTTTCAGGTTGCTCTCCAGGTTGGCGCGCTTGGTTGACGATGGAATCACCGCATGGCCCAGTTGCATGGCCCATGCCAAAGCGACCTGCGCCGGGGTGGCTTGATGGCGTTCGGCTATTTGCTCGAGTACCGGGTCCTTGAGCACTTCGCCATAGGCCAGGGTCATGTACGAGGTGATCTGGATATCGTTGGCGTGGGCGAATTCCACCACCTTGCGGTTTTGCAGGTAGGGGTGCAGCTCGATCTGGTTGGTGGCGATATTTTCCGCGCCCACGGCGGCAATCGCCTGTTTCATCAGGTCGACCGTGAAGTTGGAGATGCCGATCTGGCGCGTCAGGCCCAGGCGCTTGGCTTCCAGCAGCTGGCCCATGAACTCGGCGAAGGGCACCTGGTTTTCCGGTGACGGCCAGTGGATCAGCGTCAGGTCCAGGTAATCGGTTTTGAGTTTGCGCAGGCTTTCCTGCAGGCTGGGAATCAAGTGGCCCTGGGCGAAGTTGGACACCCAGATCTTGCTGGTGATGAACAGCTCGTCACGCGGCACGCCGCTGTCGGCAATGGCTTGGCCAACCTCGGCTTCATTCTCGTAGATCTGCGCGGTGTCGATGGCGCGGTAGCCCAGTTCCAGACCAGTGCTGACCGAGTCGATCACCACCTGGCCTTTCAAACGGAAGGTGCCGAGGCCGAAGGCAGGGACTTTTTGGGTAGGGAGGGACATTAGAGACTCCTGAACGGGTGTGGACAATGGAGTCGAGTATCCGCGCGTCGTTCCGTTGGAAAAACCGCCGATGCCGCAAAGGACTGTTGAGCGAGCGTCACGAATGGTGGGGCGGCTCGATCAACGGCAGGAGGGGCAAGCCCCTCCTGCACTTCGATCTTTGTCGATCAGGCGAGTGTGCGGGGTACCCGCAAGCGCTCGGCCGCATTGCGCAGCAACTGCTCGGTGGCGGTCCAGCCCAGGCAGCCGTCGGTGACCGAGACGCCGTATTTCATCGACGCGCTCAACGGCTGGCAGCCCTCGAACAAATGGCTTTCGAGCATCATGCCGATCAGCGACGTGTCGCCCTGCAAGCGTTGCTCCAGCACCTCGTTGAACACGGCCGGCTGACGCAGCGGGTCCTTGCCGCTGTTGGCATGGCTGCAATCGACCATGATCCGCGCGGCCACCTTGGCGTTGGCGAGGTCTCGCTTTACCTGTTGCACATTCTGCGCATCGTAGTTCGGCCCGCGGTGACCGCCGCGCAACACCAGATGGGTGTCGGGGTTGCCCGGCGTCTGGATGATCGCCGGGTGGCCCTGGCTGTCCACACCGAAGTGGCGATGAGGGTGGGCGGCTGAACGCATCGCGTCACAGGCAATGGCGACGCCGCCGTCGGTGCCATTCTTGAAACCCACGGGCATGCCCAGGCCGCTGGCCATTTCGCGATGGATCTGCGATTCGGTGGTGCGCGCTCCAATTGCGACCCAACTGAGCAGGTCATCGAAGTAGCCGGCCGCCATGGGCTGCAGTAGCTCGGTCGCGACCGGCAGGCCCAGGCGCAGCATCTCGCGCATCAGCTCGCGCGACAGCGTGAGGCCGGCCGCCATGTCATCGCTGCCGTCCAGATGCGGGTCATAGGCCAGGCCTTTCCAGCCGATGGTGGTGCGGGGTTTCTCGACGTAGGCGCGGATCACCAGCAGCATCTGATCGCTGACATCCAGCGCAAGCTTCTTCAGGTTGCGGGCGTATTCCATGGCCGATTCCGGATCGTGGATCGAACAAGGGCCGACAATCACCAGCAAGCGTGAGTCTTCGCCATTGAGGATGGCGCGCACGGCTTGGCGATGGGCGTGGATCTGTTCATTCAGGAACGGGCTGAGGGGCAACTGGTGCTTGAGCTCAAGTGCGCTGGGCAGGCGTCGGATCAGGGTTTCATTGGCGCAGGTCAAGGCGTGGAGGGGCAGGGCGGCGACGGAGGAGTTCATATTCAGGGCTTCCTGGGCAAGCGGCGGGCTATTCCCGCGCACTTGGCCTACTGGGGTGTTCGACAATTGGCCGGATTGGCTACGTGTGTGGATTTGCCACCAGCGGGTGACCGATCGGAGGCGGCAGGCTGTCCCGAGCGGAGCTGGCTAAATCGCCATGCAGTGCAAGTGTCGTAACGGTAATAAGTGGCGTGGTTCATGGCTTGATTCCTTGTGTGTGCTTGCAAAGTTGGTAAGGGCTGAAAAAACAAAACCCCCGGTCGGGGAGCCGACCGGGGGTTAGATTTCTCTGGCAGGCGACCCCTTGAACAGTGGGCGCCGATTTCAGGTATCAGGCGCGCCAGTGGCTGAACCAATACCCAAAATAAAAGCTGACCCGTGCGCTCAAACCGTTCACGCGGGCAGCCACGACCGAGCGCTGGGCGCTGGCGGCAGGGCAGACCTGAATGTGGGTGAGTGGCAGCATGGTTGCTCTCCAGAATGATGGTGCCGAGCTTACTAGAGGCGCCCCGACAGATTCAATCAGTAATTTCTATTGCCCGTAGGTACTTACGGCTATGGGGTGAGTGCCGATATGCTGGTCACCTGTTGATGATTGATCGGATGCGACCATGACTGTCCTTACTCTTGCTGCTGCTCAATTCATTTCCGTTGCTGGCGATGTGCCCGAGAATATCCAACGGCATGTGGCTTTCATGCGCGAGGCGGCTGAACAAGGCGTGCAATTGCTGGTATTTCCCGAACTGTCGTTGACCGGATATGAGCCTTCGTTGGCGGCCGGACTGGCAATTGCTCCGGAAGACGCATTGCTGTCACCGTTGCGCGAAATGGCGCGTGAACTTCAGATAACGGCGGTGGTGGGCATGCCGATTCGATTGACCCCGCATGGAGGTGTGTTGATCGGCGCGCTGGTGCTGGGCGCTGATGGGGGCCTTGCGCTCTACACCAAGCAGCACCTACACCCAGGCGAAGATGTGGCTTTTGTTGCAGGGCAGGGTGGTGCCGCTCTGGAACGGGGGAACGACCGAGTCGCGCTGGCGGTATGCGCAGACTTTTCCCACGCCAGTCATCCGCTTGCTGCAGCGCAGTCAGGCGCCAATGTATATGCCGCCAGTGTGCTGATCAGCGAAAGAGGGTACGCGGGTGACAGTGCTCTGCTTCAGGGCTATGCCCGCAAATACAAACTGCTGGTGTTGATGGCCAACCATGGCGGCCCTTCGGGTGGCTGGGCCTGTGCCGGGCGCAGCGCAGTCTGGATAGCGGATGGCAGCTTACTGGCGGCTGCGACTGGCATCGGCGAGGCACTGGTAATTGCCCATCGCGATGGCGCCCAGTGGACTGGCCGTGTGGTGGCGCTGTAAATGGCCTTTTATCTCCGAGCAGCCACGCAGCAGGATTTGGCCTTTGCCCGCACGCTGACCCACGAAGCCATGAGCGATTACTACCAGCAATACGGCTTGCTGTGGTCTGACAGAGGCTTCGATACGGCTTGGGCCGACCGGGAAAACTGGCTCATTTGCCGGGACGCCGATGTTCTGGGTTTTATCAGCCTGAGCCGCGATAGCCGAGCGCTCTATATCCGCGAGCTGCATATGACCGAGGGCTGTCGCGGGCTGGGTGCGGGAAGCTGGGTGCTGCAACAGATGGCGTTAAAAGCGCAGGCGTCAGGTCTGTTGCGGTTGACCGTGTTCAAGACCAACCCGGCGAGCAGGCTCTATCAGCGCATGGGCTTCAGCATTGTCGGTGAGGAGAATTGTTTCTGGCGAATGGAGCAGGTCTGCAGCGCAAGCTAACCATGCGTCAAATTCTAATAAGCGCATACTGGCCTCAGGAGCCGACTTCCTGATCTTCGTTCTGGCCATCAGCCTCAGCAAGGATGATCCCTTCCTTCATGCCCAAAAGGACCGCTACCTTATGGGCTTCTCCACGCCGCCCTTTTTTGCGCCCAGCGAGCACTTGATAGGTGGTTGCCGGGTCCACGCCATGTTCGCGGGCGAAGGCTTGCACAGACTTTCCTTGATGTTCCAGCCAGGCCTTGGCTTGTGCAGCAGTGCGGATTCCGGGCATAGTTTAAAACCGTTCAAGTTTGTTTAACGAAGAGATGAGTGTGTCACCTCTTGGGGTGTGCCAGATTAGGATAATACATCCAAATGAGTGGAATCGGTTCGCGTTTAAGGCAAGAAAGAGAGCGACTTGGCCTGTCGCAAAAAATTTTTGGTGAAATCGGCGGCGTGGAGGCCAATGCACAAGGCAAATATGAGAGTGGCGGTCGAGCACCCAAGGCCGACTATCTGTCTCGTGTGGCCGAAAAAGGCGTAGATGTGCTGTACGTGCTTACTGGCATCGCGACGCCGATTCAACTGGAAAACCTGAGTCACATTGAGGAAAAAGTGCTGGGCGACTACCGCGCGATGTTGAAGGAGGACCAGGATGCGATCCGCCGCCTCACGTCTACCCTGGCCGAGCACTCCATTGCAGTGAAAGGTAAATCCAGGCCGCCGATTCAGGATTCCTGACTGTTTACCCAGAAAATGCGCCGTTCGTCATGAGACGAACGGACCTGCTGCACCAAAAAATCATCTATGACACGAGCAACTAGGTCTGTGCCTTGGTTTTTTGCTAAGGTGTCCAGCAATGTATAAAGACCATTTCGCGAGGTGTCTGCTTGATTAGGGTGCTAGTAGTCGATGACCATGATCTCGTTCGTACAGGCATTACACGAATGCTGGCTGACATCGACGGCCTGCAAGTAGTTGGTCAGGCCGAGTCAGGAGAAGAATCCCTGATCAAGGCGCGGGAGTTGAAACCCGATGTGGTGTTGATGGACGTCAAGATGCCCGGAATCGGCGGGCTTGGCGCCACCACCAAACTGCTGCGCAGCCATCCGGACATCAAGGTCGTGGTGGTCACCGTGTGCGAGGAAGATCCGTTTCCCACCCGCCTGTTGCAGGCCGGTGCCGCCGGTTACCTGACCAAGGGCGCAGGCTTGGCTGAAATGGTACAGGCCATTCGCCTGGTCTTTGCCGGGCAACGCTATATCAGCCCGCAGATTGCCCAGCAGTTGGCCATCAAGTCTTTTCAGCCCACCAGTGATTCGCCCTTCGATGCGCTCTCGGAGCGGGAAATCCAGATTGCCCTGATGATCGTCGGCTGCCAGAAGGTACAGACGATTTCGGACAAGCTGTGCCTCTCACCCAAGACCGTCAACACCTACCGTTATCGCATTTTCGAGAAGCTCGCCATCAGCAGTGATGTTGAATTGACCCTGCTTGCGGTGCGTCACGGCATGGTGGACGCCAGCGCCTGACATGACCACACCGTTTGATGCCAGTGCCTTCCTCTCGACCTGCAGTGGCCGCCCCGGCGTGTACCGCATGTTCGACAGCGAGGCGCGCCTGCTGTATGTGGGCAAAGCCAAGAACCTGAAGAACCGTCTGTCGAGTTATTTTCGCAAGACCGGCCTGGCGACCAAGACCGCCGCGCTGGTGGCGCGTATCGCCCAGGTCGAAACCACCATTACCGCCAATGAAACCGAGGCGCTACTGCTTGAGCAGACGCTAATCAAGGAATGGCGGCCGCCCTACAACATCCTGCTGCGTGACGATAAATCCTACCCCTACGTATTTTTATCCGACGGCGCCTTTCCGCGCCTGAGCATTCACCGTGGGGCCAAGAAGCAAAAGGGCAAGTACTTCGGGCCCTATCCCAGCGCCGGCGCAATTCGTGAAAGCCTGAGCCTCTTGCAAAAGACCTTTTTTGTGCGCCAGTGCGAAGACAGTTTTTACAGGAACCGTACCCGGCCGTGCCTGCAATTTCAGATCAAGCGTTGCAAGGCGCCTTGTGTGAGCCTGGTCGAGCCTGCGGAATACGCTGAGGATGTGCGCCACTCAGTGATGTTCCTCGAAGGGCGCAGCAATGCCCTCACCGATGAACTCTCCGGCGCCATGGAGCAGGCGGCCAGCACCCTGGATTTTGAGAAGGCCGCGGAACTGCGCGACCAGATTTCGCTGTTGCGTCGCGTGCAGGACCAGCAAAGCATGGAAGGTGGCACCGGCGATGTCGATGTGATCGCCGCCTTCGTCAACCCCGGCGGCGCTTGTGTGCACTTAATCAACGTTCGCGGTGGCCGGGTGCTGGGCAGCAAGAACTTCTTTCCGCAAACCGGTATCGACGAAGACGTGGCCGAAGTCATGGCCGCATTTCTGGGCCAGTATTACGTGAGCAGCCCCGAGCGGGATCTGCCCTCGGAGCTGATCGTCAACGTGGTGCACGAAGACTTCCCCACGCTGATCGAAGCAATTCACGAGCTGCGCGGTCGCGAGCTGGACATCAGCCACCGCGTACGCGGCACCCGTGCCCGCTGGCAGCAATTGGCTGTGACCAACGCCGAACAGGCACTCAGCGCGCGCCTTGCCAATCGACAGCACGTCGCCGCACGGTTTGAAGCGCTGGCCGAAGTGCTCAAGCTCGAGGAACCACCGCAGCGCCTGGAATGCTACGACATCAGTCACTCCAGCGGCGAAGCCACCGTGGCCTCTTGCGTGGTCTTCGGGCCGGAAGGGCCGATCAAATCCGATTATCGACGCTACAACATTGAAGGCGTGACGGCCGGCGATGACTACGCAGCCATGCACCAGGCCCTCATGCGCCGCTTCAGCAAGTTGAAGGAAGGCGAGGGCAAGCTGCCTGATATCCTCTTGGTGGACGGCGGCAAGGGCCAGCTGTCCATGGCCCGCGATGTGCTCAACGAACTGGCGGTGCCGGACCTGATTCTGCTCGGTGTAGCGAAGGGGACGACGCGCAAGGCCGGTTTCGAGACGCTGTACTTGAATGACGCCGCCCACGAGTTCACCTTGAAGGGCGATTCACCAGCACTGCATCTGATTCAGCAGATCCGCGACGAAGCCCACCGATTCGCCATTACCGGCCACCGCGCTCGTCGCGGTAAAACCCGGCGAACCTCAACCCTGGAAGGGGTGGCAGGGGTAGGTCCGACGCGCCGACGCGACCTGCTTAAACATTTTGGTGGCTTGCAGGAGCTGTCCCGTGCCAGCATTGACGAAATAGCCAAAGCACCCGGTATCAGTAAAAAGCTCGCTGAGCTGATTTATGCAAACCTGCACAGCGAATAGAATGCCTTTCCACCTCGTAGCCAGTTGTGCCGATGAATATCCCTAATCTGATCACCGTACTACGCGTCCTGCTTATCCCGATTTTCATTTTATTGTTCTATTTGCCCTACGAATGGAGCTATGCGGCATCGAGTTCCGTGTTCGCTTTCGCCGCCGCCACCGACTGGCTCGACGGCTACCTGGCCCGTCGGCTGGAGCAGAGCACGCCGTTCGGCGCGTTTCTCGACCCTGTGGCCGACAAGCTCATGGTAGCCGTTGCCCTGGTATTGCTGGTGCAGGAACACGGCAACCTGTGGCTGACGCTGCCGGCTGCGGTCATCATCGGTCGCGAGATCGTGGTATCGGCCCTGCGCGAGTGGATGGCCGAAATCGGCGCCCGCGCTCATGTTGCCGTTTCCAATATGGGCAAGTGGAAAACCGCTGCCCAGATGCTTGCGCTGGTCATCCTGCTCGCCAACCCGTCGGACTTCTCCTTCTGGGTTCTGACAGGCTACGCCTTGCTGCTGATCGCCGCCGGTCTGACCCTGTGGTCCATGCTCCAATACCTGCGCGCCGCCTGGCCGCATCTGCGCACTACCGTCGAAAAGAAATAAAACTTTTTTGAATCAAGGTGTTGACGATCGCCGAGGATTCTATAGAATGCGCGTCACCAAGCGGGAATAGCTCAGTTGGTAGAGCACGACCTTGCCAAGGTCGGGGTCGCGAGTTCGAGTCTCGTTTCCCGCTCCATATATCGATCTACAGAGTTCCATGGAAGTCTGTAAGTCATTGAAAATAGACGCTTCGGCGTCTTTTTTCGTTCCGCCAGCATCCACCGGAAGCCACGGGTATCCGGACGTTTTTAGTCCAGAATCTAGTCCATGAACATGGCGGGCTTCGAGATCGGATTGTTGCAGGAGCCCGACGAGTCATTTGCTGAACATCTAGCCCTGAATTTCACCTTCAGGAGGCTAGAAGCATGGCTCTTTCAGATGCTGCCGTCCGGCAGGCCAAGCCCACCGGCAAAGACTACACCCTCGGCGATATTGACGGCCTGTCCCTGGCGGTGACGGCCTCGGGCGGGCGTTCGTGGCACTTCCGTTATTGCTGGGGCGGCAAACAAAAGCGCATGTCGTTGGGCACCTATCCGCAAGTCAGCTTGCGTGAGGCGCGGATCTGATGGGTTACGGAATGTTTATTCTTTCAAGGTGTTTGTGGCATCCAGGAAAATGCTGGTGGGCATTTACAGGCGCGATGCTCAGTCATAGAGCGGTTTGTATGCTTGTCCTACGCGCAGTGAAGGAATTTTCTGAATCTTTATGGAGGGGCGTTTTGTTCAATTGGTTTTCCAGGAGGCACTGGAGGTTGATCGTTGTGGTAATGCGGGAAAAGCGCTGTGAGCCATGGGCGCCATGGCGGACGATAGCGGTCTCATGAACACGATGAAGCGCTGCAGCCGCTGGCTGAGAACACCAATCCCGCGTCGGCGATGGTCAAGATAACGCTCACCGCCGACTCTCGAAATTCGCGCGTAACAGCTTCGTACTCAAATCCTCCCAGTGCTCGACGAAGGCTGCCCGAGCCGTCTCGAAATCCCGGCTGCGCAAGCACTCTATCAAGTGCTCGTGGTCGGCGACGATATCCTTGGGGTCTTCATAGCAGGGTTGTTGCAGCACCAGCAGCAATTCGATTTCGCTCTCCAGCATGGCGTAGCTTCGCTGCAATCGCGGGCTGCCGCTGGCACGGATAATTGCCCGGTGAAAGTCGCCATCGGCCATTACCACTTCTGAACGGGGTGCATCCGCCGAGGTTTGCCGCAACTTTTCCACGGCATCCAGTGCGTCGGGTGGGATCACGCCGCTCAGAATAATCATGCGCACCGCTTCGGTTTCCAGCACTCCCCGCAACCTGGCGATGTCCACGATTTCGTTTGGCCCGAACTCGGGTATGCAAAAGCCGCGATGCGGTACCTTCAGCAGCAAGCCGAATGACACAAGCAACTGGGCAGCGCTGCGGAACGTGTTGCGGGCGACTTCGTATTCCTCCGCCATTTTGATGTCCCGCAGAAACTCACCTGGCTCGAAATCACCGTTCAGGATCCTGGCTTTGAGCTTGGCAGCCAACACCTCTACCGCCGACAGGGTGGCGGTGGACGTTTCGATGTGCGTGTTAAGAAAATTCATTTTATGCAAGACCAGGGTGGAGGCTCGGCTGAAGGCGATTCTAATACGTGATGGGGATAGCGCACCAGTGAGGTCATGGGCGGATCGGATAATTGTTCAACAATTACTAAATCCATAAAAATATTAATTTAATTATTTCTGTTTAAATACAATTAGTTATAGGTTTTGCGAGTCGTTATTTCAGGGCATTCGTATTTTTACCCCTTTAAAATTAAAAAGTTGTAGCACAATATTGCTCCATCGAAGGCTGCTGCACATCGCCTTCCAAGGCCTGGAGTTCAGCGATGCAAAAGATGCGAAAGGGTGTGGATACGGACGGCCTTGCGGCATTGCAGAGCGATCTGGCGGCCCCTTTTACCCCGATTTCGTTAGAGGAGGGCGGCCGGATTCTGCAGGATCATTTCGGGATCAACGCCGCTCTGACGCGCTTTTCGACCGAAAAAGACGACACATTCCGCTGTGACACGGCTGACGGAACATCCTGCGTTCTTAAAATCTCCAACCCCCGGGAAGTGCCGGTTGAGCTCTCGCTGCAAATCGAAGTCATGCGTCACATAGGGTATGTGGCTCCTGAGCTTCCGGTTCCCAGGGTGCATCAGTCGTTGCAGGGGGAGTACCTGACGCCCATTGCGGCGGCCAATGGCGATGTCCGGCACGTGAGGCTGATGAGTTTTCTGCCGGGCATGCCCCTGGATAAAACCTGTGCGAACGCTGAAGTTCGCGAGCACATCGGCGAAATGCTTGCACGCCTCAGGTTGGCCACTGCCGGCTTTGCCCACCCGGGCGAGTCGCGAACAGTGTGCTGGGATGTTCAGCATCTGGGCACGCTTGAGCCCTTGATGCGCTACGTGCCCGAGCTCGCGCTTCGGCAGTTGCTGGGAAACGCACTCAATCGGTTCCTGGACATCGAGGGCCTGATTGGCGGTTGTCGCAAGCAGGTGCTGCATAACGACTTCAATGCCTCAAACATCGTCATTGATCCGCACAACCCGAAGTCTGTCAGCGGCATTATCGATTTCGGTGACACCGTCAAAACGGCCATTGCCATTGATGTTTCCACCGCAATGATGAACCAGCTGGGCGTGGTGGGCGCAGGCAACGACGTGGATATCTTCGCCCCGGCAAACGATGTGCTGAGAGGGTATCTGCGTGTCGCCGATCTGACCGCCGAAGAACTCTCCCTTATCCCCCATCTGGTCATGGCGCGCCTGGTCACCAGGGCGTTACTGACGACCTGGAGATCGCAGCTTTTTCCGCACAACAGCGCCTACATCCTCAGGAATGCTGCGCCAGGCCTGGCTCAGCTTGACTGGATACTTCGCCATTCACCGTCACACCTGTCAGAGCTTCTGCTGTCCTTCGCCGATTGATTCGTCCTTGTGAGTGAGGATTCAAATGAGTAATTCAAAAATCGAGGCTGTCCGTGGTGATATGCCCAATGGCTTCAACCCGGCCCATACCGAACACCTGGACGCTGCGGCGCGTGAGCATATACAGCGGCGCTCCAACCTGCTGGGGCCGGGCTATCGGTTGTTCTATAACGAGCCGGTAGGCGTTGTCCGCGCCAAGGGTGCCTACCTTTACGACAAGGACGGTAACGAGTACCTGGACGCCTACAATAATGTGGTGTCGGTAGGGCATTGCCATCCGCGCGTTGTCGCTGCAATCACCCAGCAAATGACGACCTTGTGCAGCCACACCCGGTACATGCAGGAAGGGATTCTTGATTATGCCGAGCAGCTGCGCGCTACCGCAGGCGGCGAGATGGCGGCCGACGGTCAGATGATGTTTACCTGCAGCGGTTCGGAAGCCAACGATCTGGCCATCCGCATTGCACGCCATCACACCGGGCATACCGGGGTCATCGTCACCTCCGAGGCGTACCACGGCAATTCGGCAACAGTGGCCGCCTTTTCGCCGTCGCTGGGGGCCAATGCCAAACTCGACCCCTATGTGCGACGCGTGCCCGCACCGGATTCCTACCGTATCCCGCGTGAAGCATTGGGTCGTTATATGGCCGACCAGGTCAGTGCACAGATTCAGGATATTCAGCGCCATGGCGGCGGGGTCGCTGCCTTCATTGCCGACTGCCTGTTTTCGTCCGATGGCCTGTTCTGTGACCCGGTGGACGTGTTCGGGCCGATTGCCGACGTGGTGCGCAAGGCCGGCGGCCTGTTTATCGCCGATGAGGTTCAGTCGGGATTTGGTCGTAGCGGCACGCATTTTTGGGGCCATCAGCGCCACGGCGTGGCACCGGACATCATCACCATGGGCAAACCCATGGGTAACGGCTACCCCGTTGCCGGGTTGATGGTGCGCCCGCAGGTGGTTGAAAGCTTTGGGCGTGACATGCGTTATTTCAACACCTTTGGCGGTAACAGCGTGGCCATTGCCGCCGCCCAGGCCACCCTCGACGTCATCCAGCAAGAGCAGCTCATGCTCAACGCCAACCGCATCGGCGGACTGATCCTGGCAGGTCTCAGAGACCTGGCCGCGCGCTATGAGCAGATTGGCGATGTACGCGGCACGGGCATGTACTTCGCCGTTGAGTTGGTCACAGACCGGAGCAGCAAAACCCCCGATATGAAAACCGCACTGCGGCTGGTCAACCATTTACGTGAAAAGCGTGTGCTCATCTCCGCCACGGGACCCGACGCCAGCATCCTCAAAATTCGCCCACCCCTGATCTGGACTGACAGGGAGGTGGGGCGGCTGCTTGACGCTCTGGAGAGCGCGTTCGCTGCGTTGTAAAAAGCGCACGCCGGCTGCCTCGGCAAAGTCTGCCGGAGCAGGCCTCTCAAACAGTGTTTTGTACCAGTTAAACGTTACTTTCAATCGGTTTGCAGGGCGTCGTGGTGTTCCAATAAATCCATCACAAACCGCCGTGTGCACCGAGTAAAGGCTTGACCCGTTGCGACCTCATTACTCATTCAGGACTGCATTCATGAGCTTTCTTCGCCCCAAGTACATTACTTTCGACTGCTACGGCACGTTGACCAATTTCAAAACCGCCGCCTTGACCCGCGAGTTTTTCGCCGATCGCGTCCCCATCGAGCGGATGGATCAGTTCATCAAAGACTTCGCTGCCCATCGGCTGGACCAGGTGATGGGCGACTGGCGTCCCTATGACGAGATTCTCAAGACGGCCCTGGCGCACACGTGCAAGCGCTGGGGCATTGAATATCGCGACGAAGGCCAGCTGTACTACGACGCCGTGCCGACCTGGGGCCCACACGCCGACGTACCCGCAGGGCTGGCCAAGATTGCCGACAAGATCCCCTTGGTGATTTTTTCCAACGCCATGGACGAGCAGATCATGCACAACGTCGACAAACTCGGTGCCCCCTTCCATAAGGTCTTTACCGCCCAGCAGGCGCAGGCCTATAAGCCACGCCTGGCTGCATTCGAATTCATGCTCGATAACTTGGGCTGCGGGCCGGAGGACGTGTTGCATGTGTCCTCGAGTTTTCGCTACGACCTGATGTCTGCCCATGACATGAAGATCAAGCACAAGGCATTCGTTGCCCGTGGCCATGAACAGCCGGCGAACGCTGCCTTTGGCTACCACCAGATCCCGGATATTGGCGGGCTGCCTGGCCTGGTCGGACTCTAGCCCATGAAAACCCTGCATGCCGCATCAGCGGACCCTCAATTGATGCCCTTGCGCGCAGATCATCTGCCGCAGGCGGTCGATCTGTCACGCGCCTTGGCGTGGCCGTACCGTGAGGCTGACTGGCGCTTTGCCTTTGAGCTCGGCGCCGGTCTCGCCGTGGAGGCCGAGGGCCGACTGGTGGGCACTGCACTGTGGTGGCCGCAAGGCGAAAGCCACGCCACGGTAGGCATGATCATTGTGTCGTCAGCCATGCAGGGCAAGGGCATTGGGCGCGCGCTGATGGACGGTCTGCTGCAGCGCACCGGTGAGCGAACGCTGATACTCAACTCCACTCAAGAGGGCCTGGCGCTGTATACCCGGCTGGGGTTCATCGCCCATGGGCAGATTTATCAGCATCAGGCGTTGCTGGAGCAGGCGTCTCAGTTTGCCGCCCATGATGGCGCGCATGTCAGGGTCATGCAGGTCGAGGATGAGCCGTCGGTGCGACAGCTGGACCGGGCTGCCACCGGCAGGGATCGCAGCGCATTGTTAAGTCACTTGTTCGACATCGGCATCCTCCTCGTCGTTGATTACGGTGATGGCGTGGCGGCTTATGCCTGCGCGCGCGAATGGGGCCGTGGCGTGGTGATCGGTCCGGTGATCGCCAGTGGGCCAGCGGCAGTGCCGGATGCCAAAGCGCTAATCGCCGCACTCGCGCAGGCTCATCGAGATCGTTTCATTCGCATCGACGTGACCGAAGACAGCGGCTTGTCACCCTGGTTGAGCGAAAACGGCTTGCCCTGCGTGGGTCATGCGAAACCCATGGTGCGCACCACGCACACTTTCCCGAACACGGCTGAAACGGATGCGCATTTGTTTGCCCTGTCCAACCAGTCGATTGGCTGACCCCGGTAACTGCTGCAAAGCCTGCATGGCGCGAATGGCTCACTTACCCTCAGAGGATGGATGTTGCGTATGAAGATGATGCCCTATTGGCTGGATACCGCTCCCAGGTTTGCCGCGGGTGAACGTGACGCGCCCAGTGGTGAGGTTGACGTGGCAATCGTTGGTGCCGGGTTTACCGGCCTGTCTGCTGCTATCGCGCTGGCCAAAAAGGGCGCAAAAGTTGCGGTGTTCGAGGCCGGTCTGGTCGGCAACGCAGCCTCCGGACGCAATGGCGGGATGTGTAACAACGGCTTTGCGCAGGACTACCATGCGTTATCGACCGCTATTGGCCGCGAGCGCGCGAACCTGCTGTACCGCGCCTTTGACGCCGGCGTCAGTAAAGTGGAGTCACTGATCACAGAGGAGAACATTGACTGCAGCTTCAAGCGCGTCGGCAAGCTAAAACTGGCGGCAAAGCCTGAGCACTTCGACAAGCTGGCCCGATCCCAGGCGCTCATGGAACAGGAGTGCGACCCCGATACCTCCATGCTGACGCGCGAGCAGTTGAGCGGCGAAGTCGGTACCGACCGTTATTTTGGCGGCCTGCTCTTCGGTAAAAGTGCCGGCATGCATGTGGGTCGCTATGGTCAGGGGCTCGCCGAGGCTGCCGCCCTGCGTGGCGTGCGCATCTACGAGCAGGCGCCGGTGCTTGGCCTGTCGCGTCAGACAGGCACCGTGCATCAGGTGAAGACGCCACGCGGCGAGGTGCGTGCCAAGCAGGTGCTGCTGGCGACCGGCACGTCGGCGGTGGGGCCGCTTTCCTGGTTTCGCCGACGCATTGTGCCGGTGGGGGCTTTTATCATTGTCACCGAGCCCTTGTCCGCCGAGTTGCTCGACCGCCTGGTGCCGAGCCGGCGCATGTACACCGATACGAAAAACTTCGTTAACTACTTTCGCATCACGCCCGACAATCGTTTGTTGTTCGGTGGACGTGCGCGCTTTGCCACGTCCAACCCTGCCTCCGATGCGAAAAGCGGCGTCATCCTGCAAAAAGCGCTGATCGATATCTTCCCTGAGCTGAGCGGTACGCGCATTGACTACTGCTGGGGAGGCATGGTGGACATGACCCGCGACCGGCTGCCCCGCGCCGGTGAGCACGACGGGTTGTTCTATTCCATGGGTTACAGCGGCCACGGCACGCATATGGCGACCTACATGGGCGCGATCATGGCCGAGGTGCTCGATGGCCGCGCCGACCTCAATCCATGGCGGGACTTCAACTGGCCTGCCATTCCCGGTCACTTCGGCAACCCATGGTTTCTGCCCTTGGTGGGGGCCTATTACCGGTTTCAGGATCTGGTGCGCTAAGCCGCGACCTGGATTGTTGCACGCTGCACGCTAGTTACATTGATGTTGGCATCACCGTCGTTCGCGTTTGAAAGGACGTTCCGCTCCGTCGGAACACGCCGTTTTTCTCATTTTTCGACAGGTACAACTGTAATGACCGACACCGAAATCGACTCCCAACTGATCAGTGGCCAGGAAAGTCTGCGCGTCTTCGAAAGTCTGAATCGTGATGTCTCTCGACGCAGAACGCTGCAGATGCTGGGACTCGCCGGTGTCGCCGCCGCCGGGGCCGGTAGCCTGTTCGGCGCCGCCGGCAAGCTGTTCGCCGATGAGGCAGCAGCCCCGGTCAAAGGCAAGCCCGGTGGACGGATCCGCGTCGCCGGCATGAACAGCTCCACCGCCGACACCCTCGACCCCGCCAAGGGCTCCGGCTCTACCGACTACACGCGCCATTACATGTTCTATAACGGGCTGACGCGTTTCGACAGCCACATGGTGCCGCAGCTGGAGTTGGCCGAGCGCTTTGAGACAACCGATGCCACGCTCTGGGTGATCACCCTGAGAAAAGAGGTGACCTTCCACAACGGCAAGCCTCTTACCGCGGCCGACGTGGTGTTTTCGTTGTTGCGGCACAAAGACCCTATCTCGGGCTCCAAAGTTTTGTCGCTGGCAGAGCAGTTCAGCGAGATCAAGGCGGTCGGTCAGAACGAAGTGCAGATCCGCCTCAGTGGCCCGAACGCCGAGCTGATGTCGATTCTTGCGGTGTCGCACTTCCTGATCGTGCCCGAAGGCACCACCGACTTTAACCTGGGGATCGGCACGGGGCCGTTCAAGGTCAAGGAGTTCAAGCCCGGCGTGCGCTCGATTGCCGTGCGCAATACCCAATACTGGAAACCGGGTTTGCCCTACCTGGATGAAATCGAATTCATCGGCATTGCCGACGAGCCTTCAAGGATCAACGCGTTGCTTTCGGGCGATGTGCATATCACCAACGAAGTCGACCCGCGCTCCACCGTACGCATCAAGGCCAGCAACACGCATAAAGTCATTTCATCACCGTCGGGCAACTACACCGACCTGATCATCCGGCAGGATCAACTGCCAGGTCAGAATCCGGACTTCACCCTGGCGATGAAATACCTGCTGGACCGAGAGCAGGTCGTATCCGCCGTGTTCAGGGGCTTCGCCGTGGTCGGCAACGATCATCCGATTGCGCCCGGCGCGCGTTACTTCAATACCGCGCTGCCGCAACGCGCCTACGACCCGGAAAAAGCCAAATTCCTGCTGAAGAAAGCCGGCATGGAGAGCATCACCATGCCGCTGTTCGCATCGCCCGCAGCCACCGGCTCGGTAGAGATGGCGGTGCTGCTGCAACAGTCGGCGAAACAGGCCGGGCTCAAGCTCGACGTCAACCGCATGCCAAGTGATGGTTACTGGAGCAACCACTGGGCCAAGCACCCGCTGACGTTCGGCAACATCAACCCACGGCCGAACGCCGACGTGATGTTTTCGCAGTTCTTCAAGTCGAACGCCCCATGGAACGAGTCCGCCTGGAAGAACGAGCAATTCGACCAGTTACTGCTGCTGGCCCGTGCCGAAACCGACGACGCCAAACGCGGCAACATGTACGCGGACATGCAGACACTGGTGCACGATCATTGCGGCATTGGCGTACCGGTGTTCATCAGCAACATTGACGGTGTCGACCAGCGCGTCAAAGGCTATGGCGCCAATCCGCTGGGCGGCTTCATGGGCTATATGTTCGCCGAGCAAGTCTGGCTGGATGCCTGATCGCGGCAGCGATATCTGTATAACCGCTGTGCGTGATCGCCTGTGGCGATTGAGATGGCTGCGGGCGTGACCCTGAACGTCGACTCGGCGCCGTCCAGGAAGCGGTAATCCGATAGTGCATCTGGGCTGATCGAGCATGAAAAGATGCGCCGACCAGATACCCACTATGGAGCGCAGAGATGAGTTGTGAAGAGTCGAACAATCGGGAAAATGCACGCGGCATTGATGTCTCGCGCTGGCAGGGCAACGTCGACTGGGGGCGTGTGGCGGGCGCCGGTATCACCCATGCGATAGCGAAAATGACCGAGGGCGGCGACTACACCGATCCCAAATTTGTCGAGAACTTCCAGGGAATGAAGGCGAACGGCTTGAAGGCCGGGATTTACCACTATTTCCGTGCGTTGAGCAGCACGCCCTGTGAGCAACTGGCCAATATCAAGGCGCGCCTTGCCGAGGTGGACTTCAAGCTCGGGCAGGACATTTTGGCCATTGATGTCGAGACCAATCGCAACGAAGGCGCCACTGCGGATCAGATGGCAGATGCCCTGTACCAGTTGGTTACGCTTGTTCGGGTTTCGCTGCTGGAGGGAGCTTATCCGCATATTTATGCCTCGCCCAACATCTGGAACAACCACGTGGCCTGGCACAGATACGACTTTAGCGAATGCCCGCTGTGGATCGCCAACTGGAACGTCGCCGAACCTACAGTTCCGCCAACATGGAGCAAGCAGGGCAAGAGCTGGCAGTGGTGGCAGCACAGCAGCAAAGGGCAGGTTGACGGGATCCATGGGGCAGTGGATCTGAATTGGGTCAGGCTTTGATCGCAAGCAGCACAACGGCGCTTATGTGGGCCGTTGTCTGCTGCGCGAAGATTAGCGCCTGTTGCCCTCCTTGCCAGCGCTCTATCGACCGCTAAGCAGCAGGCCTGACCCGAAAGGCCAGAAACACCGGGCCTGCAGGGAAGGTGCTGATTTCCAGTTCGTCCAGCGGATTGAGCGTGTTCATACGGCTGCCGGCATTGCTGTAAAGCGTATGATCGCCCGCGGCGGCGAGGTTTATCTTGCCGGCGGCGGCCTGGATCAGCGTCACCTTGAACCCTTCGGTCACTTCCTCACCTATCGTCAGGGTGACGTCGGTGTTGCTGATGACCAGAATCGATTTGCCTGAATCGGCCATGGTCAGGGAGCGGCTGCCGGTGATCGAGGTATTGGTGTGCACGTGGCCACCGGCGTGGTAGGTCACCATCCTGGGGTCGGCGAACACGCGGGCGAAGGCGCCCACGTAATTGACGCTGGCGCGCATGTCATCAAATTGTTCGACCACATAGGTGCCGATGCTGCCGGCGGTATCGGCATCGGAGTCAAACACCCATTTGCGACCGACCATCAGCCCGATCTGGGTGTTGGTGCGTACGCCCGTGCGCAGTTCTTCGAGATACAGCGTACCGATCTGGCCGCCGCCGTTGCCCTGCACATAGGTAAGCCGCGCAATGGAGTGGCTGTTGCCCGTCGGGCTGCCCTGGGAGGTGTCGACCCGATAGTCGACACAGTCCGCCGAGAGGATGGTGGTGGTGGTGTTGGCGTTGGGGGCCCAGGTGAACTCCAGCACCCTGCCGGCCTTGGCCTGTTCCAGTGAGACGGTGGTCTGCGATGTGGTGCTGGAGCCTGACTGCTTCAGATCGTCGGTCATGATACTTATCCTTAAGTGAGGTGTTTTTTACTGTTCATTCATACAGTAGTCGTAGTGTGGTCATCGCGCGAGGTGAGGCGACGAACTGCACGGATGAGCCGCAGTTGCCCGCAACACTGGCACGCTGACGGAACTTCAACGGTGCAACCGTCCTCCACAGGGAATACTTCACAACCCGCCGCCAGAGCCGCCCATGACCCAATCCCCCAGTCGCTCCAAACCGTCCCTGCGCCGGGCCATTACCGGTCCGATGCTGTTTCTGTTCATCCTGGGTGACGTGCTCGGCGCCGGTGTCTATGCGCTGGCCGGCACCATTGCGGGGGAGGTGGGCGGGGCGATCTGGGTGCCGCTGCTGGTGGCGCTGTTTTTTGCCATGCTCACGGCCGGCTCCTACGCGGAACTGGTGACCAAGTACCCGCACGCGGGCGCCGCGTCGGTGTTCGCCGAGAAGGCCTTCAAGTCGCCGCTGATTTCCTTTCTGGTGGGCTTCAGCATGCTCGCCGCAGCGGTGACCAGCGCCGCCGGGCTTTCGCTGGCGTTTGCCGGCGACTACCTGGCAGCGTTCATCAATATCTCGCCGCATCTGGCTGCGTTGATTTTTCTGCTGGTGATTGCGTTGCTCAATGCGCGCGGCATCAAGGAGTCGCTGGGCGCCAACATGCTCATGACGGCGATTGAACTGTCCGGGCTATTGCTGGTGGTGGTCGCGGCCGCCTGGTGTTTCCAGTCGGGCGAAGCCAACCTGGGCCGCGCCTTCGAGTTCAAGCCCGGCATCAACCCGATGCTTGCCGTGCTTGGCGCGGCGCTGCTGGCGTTCTACTCGTTCGTTGGCTTTGAGACATCGGCCAACCTCGCCGAAGAAATCCGTGACGTGCGCAAGGTCTATCCGCGTGCGCTGTTCGGCGCGCTGATGACGGCCGGCATCGTTTACATGGCGGTAGGTGTCGCCGCGTCCACCGTGCTGCCGATGGACAGGCTGATGGCAACCTCGGCGCCGTTGCTGGAAGTGGTGCGCGCGTCAGGCTTGAACATCCCGCCCAAACTGTTTGCGTTCATTGCCCTGGTGGCGGTGGCCAACGGCGCGCTGTTGACCATGATCATGGCCAGCCGCCTGACCTACGGCATGGCGCGCCTGGGCCTGCTGCCCGAACCGCTGTCGCGGGTGCTGCCCAAGCGGCGTACGCCGTGGGTGGCAATCATCGCCAGCAGCCTGGTGGCTATCGCACTGACGTTGACCGGCACCCTGGCGGCGCTGGCGCAGACGGTGGTGCTGTTGCTGCTCTTTGTGTTTCTGAGCACTAATCTGGCGGTGCTGGTGCTGCGCCGTGACACCCTCGACGTCGACCACTTCCGCGTGCCCACCTGGGTGCCGGTGTTGGCGATCGTGTCGTGCCTGCTTCTGCTCAGCCAGCAGAGCCTCGACACCTGGTTGCGGGGCGGGGCGCTGCTGCTGTTGGGCATGCTGTTGTACGGCTGCAACCGGCTGGCGGCCCGGCCTAAAGCTTGAACTGGCGGGTCAACTGATTGAGGTCGGTCGCCAGCTTGGTCAGCTCGGCCGTGGCAATCGCCGTCTGGTTCGAACCTTCGGAAGCTTCGCTGGACAGGTCGCGGATACTCACCAGGTTGCGATCCACTTCCCGCGCGACCTGGGCCTGTTCCTCGGCGGCGGTGGCGATCATCATGTTGCGCTCGTTGATCTGGCTCAGCGAGTCGGTGATGTCGCCCAGCACTTTACCGGCACCGTTGGCCATTTCCAGGGTTTGACTGGCCTGAGCGCTGGTCTGGTTCATCGACGACACCGCATTGCCCGTGCCCGCTTGGATCGAGCTGACCATCTGCTCGATTTCCTGGGTGGATTTCTGCGTGCGATGGGCCAGCGCCCTGACTTCATCGGCCACCACCGCGAAGCCACGACCGGCTTCACCGGCGCGCGCGGCTTCAATGGCGGCGTTCAAGGCCAGCAAGTTGGTTTGCTCGGCAATCGCCCGGATCACGTCCAGCACCTTGCTGATGTCATTGGCCATGGTTGCCAGCGCTTGCACTTCACCGGAGGTGGACTGCACGTTGGCGACCATCAGATTAATGGCAGCGACGGTGTCGTTTACCTGATTACGCCCGGCGATGGCGGCCGAGCTGGAGTGCGCGGTCAGCTCGGAGGTGGTGGCCGCGTTGCCGGCGACTTCTTCCACGGCGGCGGTCATTTCGGTCACCGCGGTGGCCGCCATTTCGATTTCATGGTTCTGCCGCTGGATCGTGCGCGAAGCGCCCTCGGTCACGGCATGCATTTCTTCGGAAGTGGCCGCCAGTTGCGTGGAGGAGTCGCCGATCAGCGCCAGGGCATCACGCAGATTGGACTGCATGGTGGCAATGGCTTTTGACAGCTGCGCCGCTTCGTCGGAGCCCTCCACATCAATGCGCTGGCTTAAGTCATTGGCGGCGATGCGTTGGGCCATCAGCAGGGATTGATTGATCGGCGCTGTGAGGCTGCGGGTATAAAGCCAGGCCAACAGTAATGACGCGGTTACCGACAGGAGCATGAACACGCCGACGATCAGCAGTGTTTGCTGATAAACGTCATCGGCGTCTTGTCCGGCTTTTTTCGCCTTGTCCTGGTTAATGCTGATAAGGTTTTTCAGCGCGGTTTCGACTTTGTCTGCCGCTTCTTTCATGGGCCCGTTGGAGATGGCGACTGCACCTTCCAATTGTTGTGCGCTAACTAAAGAGAGGTAATTGTCCTGGGTTTTAAAGTAATCAACTTGAAACTCGCGCAACCTTGCAAACGCTTCCTGACCTCGAGGCGTGACAATAAAGTTTTTCAGGGATTGTGAATATTGATCGATCAACTGCCGCGATTGCTGGATATCGCTGATGGCCTTGGTACGCCGCTCCTGAGGCTCGATCGGATTGCGAACCCTGGCGTTGTTGCCCCGGATGGTGACAAACTCGCGATCCAGTTGGCCCAATAGTTGTACGCTGGGCAATACGTTGGTTTCGACATACTTCTCTGCTGTTTTAAGCAGCCCGGCCTGCCTGAGAGCGAGTACTCCCATCGCAATAATGATCAAGCAGAAAAAACCGAAACAAACAGCCGAACGCGGCGCGAGATTTAGTTTACGTAAAAACATGTTAATTCCTCAGGTGTGGGCGCTTGCACCCGTGGAATTAATATCGACACGGTTGTTCGAAACTTTACGTACTCACGCAATTATAGTTTCGTTAGTTTATATTTTTAATTAGTCAATAATAATTAGATGTCCAATTGTTTCGGTATTCCCCGGCGTCATTCCTGCACCCATTGCACGCTGTCAAACACAAAGCCCGGGCTCAGAAAACCCTGGCCGGTTTTGCCTGATGCAACGCCAATCTCCAGTGTATTGAGCCCCGCATGCAACGCCGCCGCCGGAACACTGACGTCGAACACCGTGTTGTTGCCCCGATAAGTCCCACGGGTAATGCCACGGCTGTCAGGCTGGCTGGATGCCTGGGGCACAGGCGCTGTCCACTGCTGGTTGACGCTCACCGTGGGACGCCCGCCAGCTTGGGCCAGTGAGATGAACAGGCGCAGGCGGTAGGCGCGCAGCTCGTTGGCGGCCAGTACGAACTGGATGCGCGTGGGGCTGTTGACGTCGCGCCACTGCGTGGCGGGGAAGGCGTCGGGCCTGCTGGTGCCGACGCTGTAGGTGACGGGCGCCCATGGCGTCATGCGTGTATCGCTGGGGTGCGCAGAGGCCAGCAGATGGGCATTGAGAAACCCGGCAGGTGTGCCATCGGGTGTGCCGATCTGCCATTTCACCTGGCCGGCCAGAGCATGAGCCTGCACGCGCGCGCGCGTGGTTGCGCCCGCGTTGATATCCACCGTGCTCTGCGCCACCTCAAGCTCACCCTGATAAAGCGTCAGGCGGTAATGCCCCGGCCGAACCCCCGTCAACGCAAACCGCCCGCTGCCGTCGGCCCGCGCCCAGTATTGGGCGTTGGCATTGCTCAAGCCCACCACCGCTGGCAGTCCATAGGCCACGCCGCCCACCTGGCCGACAACGGCGCCGCGTTCTGTGCTACCCACAAAGCCGGCCAGCCCCAGACGGTTGTCGACGAACCCCAGGTCGGTCAATGCCGCGTCGGGCGCGTCACCGTCGGTGAACAGCAGCCCGTAGACACCGTGCAGGCCGCCGCGATAAGGCTCGGTCTGGGTATGGTTGGAGAACATGTAGTTGTACAGCTCGTGGGTGATCGGGGTTTTCTGCGTGGCGATGTCCTTGAAGAACGGGCCGCCCGCGCTCAGCTCGCGGTTGCCCATCATCATGTACACCGCCACCCCCGGGCCTTTGACGCCGTGCAGCGGGTCATCGATCATCGCTTGCGCCGAATAGAACTTGGAACTGGTGCGCCCATCGGCGAGCAAAAACACATCCTTGCCTTCGATGGCCGTGCCGACATTGGAATCGGTGCCACGCTCGGCCTTGGGCAGCTTGTTGACATTCAGCCGCGCCACAAAGCGCAGCTCGCCCACCGGCAGCAAGGCCGGCGCATAGGTCGCCATGTAGATCGCCGCGCGTCCTTTTTTGGCCAGGTAGTAGTGGATCAGCTCACCCGCCCGCGCGCTGATCACAATCACATCGCCCACGGTGTGCGCCTCCACCTGTGCGCTGCCGAGTCCAGAAGCAATCTGCGAGGCCTTGGGTTCGGTGGTCTGCAGTTCGTTGCCGCGATAGCGCATCGAGACCAGGTCGCCGTTGCGCGTGTCCACGCTGAAAACCAGGTTGGCGTCGGTGTCGACCACGATGCGCGCGTCACTGCGGGTAAAGCCGAAACCGGCGGCGTGAGCCTGAATCGCCAGGGTGCACAGCACGATCAGCATGAGACGTCGCATCAGCTTTTCTCCAGAGTCATATGGCCGGCGCCGGCATCGCGGGGCACCTGCAGGCGTACCCTGTCGGGCGGCTGCGGCGCCACAAGGTACTGGCGGTATTGACTGAACGCTTGCAGGGCCGCCGCGTCCTGAGGGCGATAATCATCGCCACTCTGGCACTGCTGGTTCGGCACACAGGGCCGGCCGATGGCGGCCTGGCAAGTGTTATCGGCGGCGGGGGCGAAGAGGGCGAAGGCGGTGCCGGGCTGGCGGGTGTCGTTGAACAGCGGGTGGGACACGTCATCGAAGACATTGCCTTCCACCAGCAGATGGGCGCTGGTGGTGCGCGACATGATCGCGCCCTGATACGTCAGGTGGGCGAACACATTGTTGACCAGCTGCGCACGCACCTCGGCACCGCCCATGCCGCCGGCATGAGGCGCACGCCCCGAGGTGTCGTGCACGTAGTTGCCCGCCAGCGTCAGGGTGTCGTGGTGACCGAGAAACAGCCAGACCCAGTAGTGGTGACCGTCACAGGTCGCCGAATAGGGCGTGCGGCCGTCGAATTCGTTGTTGGAAATCGTCACATGGGTGGCGCTGCCCCAGCCGCTCACGATCATCTGCCGGCCGATCCGCGCGAAGGTGTCGTGGTCGATCCACACGCCATCGGCATCGTCCAGCGTCAGCGCATCACCGCCCCAGACCACTCGCGGGTTGATGTCCGAAAGCGTCAGGTTACGCACGATGACATTGTGCGCGCCGCCGCCAATCAACAAGCCCATGCCCTGGATCCCGGCATGGGCGCCCACGCCCAGCAGCGTTTTGTTCGAGCCGACCTTCAGACGCTGCAGGCCGGCCTTGTCATAGCTCACCGTGGCCGGCGGTTTGGACTGGCAAAAATGGTTGGCGCCGTCGATGGCCCACTGGCCGCCGCCTTTGGGGCAGGCGTTGGCCATGCAGCCGGCCTCGGTTACCCGGGCGCTGCCATCGGTGACCACTGAGCCGCGAAAATCGAAAGTATGGTCAAGGGCGATCACGCGCGGCGTGGTGTCGGTGCAGTTGCCTCGCGCATCGAAGCGGTCACACAGAGCGTTTTTCAACTCGGCCGGGGTGGCGGGGTGCACGGCGACAGCCTGTCCGCCGCCGCTGACTCCTTGGGCAAAACCCTGAGGCGTCGCAGCGGCGTGGCACAGCGGCACCGCCAGCAAACACAGGCAGAGCACAAACGAATTTCGACGCATCATCGGCATGTTCCTGAGTGGCCTACCGCAGGCCGGCCATCATCCAAATACCCGGGGGGATTTATCAAATGGTTTGAAACCGATTGCGATGTTCTTCAGCTGTTGTTCAGTTGCGGGCAAACTGGCGCTGTGGCGAGCGGGTTTTTTGTGCTGAACAGACTTGTCGTGGCGAGCAGGCTTGCCCAATGCCGTTCAGTTAAGCGCAGATTCCCTGTGGCGAGCAGGCTTGTCCTGCGTTGGGCTGCGCAGCAGCCCCAAAACCGCACTCCGCGCGGTGTCAGGTACACCGCATGTTCCTTGACTGGGGGCGCTTCGCACCCCAACGCGGGGCAAGCCCGCTCGCCACACCAAGCCCGCTCGCCACAAAAAGCCTGCTCCCTACAACAGCCCGATTGCCACAACGCCCGCCTCACGGCACCAGTTCAGCCTTGCTCAAACCATACTCCCCCAGCGAATACAGCAGGGTCCCATACCCCAACTGATCGTACCCGCCGCTGTTGGGGCCATAATCGCCGCCACCGCCCTCGGGCTGGACCTTTTGCACGAACGCTTTCACATAGGGGGCATTCAGGCCCTTGAGCACCACGTAGTGGTTGTAGAGCAATTCCCAGATCGGACGGACTTCGCCACGCTTGTCGGGCGAGATCACCTTCTGCTTGAACGCGCTGTTGGTAAACGTGGTGAACGGCACCTCATGGTTCAGGTTGTACTTGGCCACATACTCGGCGCCTTGCAGCACGCGGTTGTTCTGGTAGCCGAACAGGTCGTCGCCCTGGCTCCAGGCCATCTGGCAGAAGCTGCCGAGCAGGGCGATGTCGAGCATGGTGTGGGCCTGGTCGCGGCCGCTTTCCTGGACCTGGCCCAGGCCCTCGGGGTAGAGCTTCCACACCGCGTGTTCGATGGCGCCGTTGCCGGCCCCGTGCTTGAAGTAGTCGACGGCTTCGTTATAGAGATCGCGCCGGTCGGTCAGCACGCCGATGGCCAGGATCGAGTTCATGTTGGCCAGGTCCCAGTTGGCCCAGTGGTGATCCGGCAGCATGCCGTCCTGGTGCACCAGGAAGTCATGGTTGATGGGGTAGAACACCGTGAGCATCATGTGTTGGAACCGATGAAAGTCTTCAGCCTTCCACTTCGGGTAGCCGCGCAGGATTTCCCCCGCATTGGCCAACTGGTAACCGTACAAGCCTGCCGCCAGGGACCTGCCGTTTTCGCCCTCGATGCCGGTGAGGGTGGACGCCCACTGGTCGAGGATACTCACGGCCTTGGCGGCATAGGCCGTATCACCCGAGATCTGCCAGCGCAGGGCCAGGGCATAGGCCGCGGCGGCATCGTTGAACAGTTTGTTGTAGTTGTTCGGGCCGTTCGCCGTGCGATAAACCACCGGCACCGGGTTGGCTTGCCAGGTCAGTGAGGCATGCTTGTTGTCGATCAACTTCTGCCAGCCCTCCAGCCAGGGATGGTTACGGTTGACGATTTTTTCGCGGATGCGCATGAAGTCCTGCTGGGTTTGCAGCAGGCCTGGATGCACGAACGCGCCGGTGTGGAGGGTGGAGGCGGGGGCGCCGAGACTCACCGACAGCGCGCCGAGCAGCACGGCCCCTTTGGATAATTGCTGGATACCGCGCGTTGCCTTGAGCAGAACGTTCATCGTGTTGTCGTCTCCGTGGTTGGAATGCTGCGCTGTGTGAACAGCGCTACGTAAAGCACCGGGATCAGTCCCAGCGTGACCAGGGTGCCGAGCGCCAGGCCGCCCATCAGGGTGATTGCCATGCCTTCCCATAGCGGCCCGGCAAACAGCATCAGCGGGACGAGCCCGATGATGCAGGTCAGTTTGGTCATGACGATGGGGCGCAGGCGTTTGACGGCGGCATTCACCACCGCGTCGTGCACCGCCAGGCCGTCATGCAGTTCCGCTTCGATGCGTTCGAGCAGCAGCACCGCGTTGTTCACGATAATCCCCGCCAGTGACAGCAGACCGAAGGTGGCCATGAAGCCGAACGGGTAGCCGGTAATCAGCAACGCGACCGCCATGCCGATCAGCACGAAGGGGATCGCCGACACCACGATCAGCACTTTGCGCAGCGAATTGAATTGCCAGACAAACAGCAACAGCATGGCCACCAGCGCATGGGGCAGGTATTGCAGGAGCGCCTGGTTGGCCTCCGCCGAATCTTCAATCTCACCGCCCAGCTCAATCCGGTAGCCGGGCGGCAGGCGCAGGGCGGCCACTTGCGGCGCAAGCCGTTCGACGAGGGAGGTGGCCGTCAAGCCAGGGTTCTGCCCGACCACGGTGATTGCCCGCTCCTGATTGCGACGCACCAGGGTAGACGGCTCGCTGGACGCACGAATCTGTGCAATCGCCGTCAACGGCACGGGCGTCGAGCCATCGGCCGGATACACCAGAATGCCGCGCAGGTCGGGCGCGGCCCCGCCCACCGGCGCCGGCTCGCGCACCACCAGCGGCACGCGGGTTTCACCGTCCTGCAGGGACGAAACCTGGAGGCCGCCAAAGTGCAGCTGCAGGGCCTGGGCGATGGCCTGGGTGTCCACGCCAGCACGACGCGCGCCGGGCTGATCGACCTCGACGGTGTAGCGTGTGAGCCGCGTGCTCCAGTCGTTGCGCACGTCCAGGGTGCCCGGCACCTGCCGCAGGGCGGCTTCGATCTGCGCGGCGAGGGTACGCAATACGTTTTCATCCGGGCCGATGATGCGATAGATCGCCACGCCAGCCTCGGTGGTGCCCAGGGAGAATCGCTTGGGCTCGGCGCGCAGCTCCGGGTGTTGCTTGAGCAGGTAGCGGCGCACGTTGGCGATCACCGCGTCGATGTCGCTGCCGGCCTTGACGCTGACGGTGAAGTACGCGGTTTCCGGCGCTGGCAGCGGTGGGTTGAGGCCCAGCACGATGCGCGGCCCGCCGTCGCCGACGTAGCCGATGCTGTCGACCACCGCCGGCTCCTTGCTCAGCCACAGGCTGATCTCGCGCACGCTTTGCAAGGTGTTGCGCGAACCGCTGCCCGGCTCCAGGGTGATCGGCACCTGAAACTGCAAGCGGTCCGACGGCGGCAAAAAGTCATAGGGCACGCGCATCAGCTCGAACACAGCGGCGGCCAGCAGCACCAGCATTGCCATCAGGAACAGCAGCTTGTGCCGCAACACCCGGCTGATCACGGCGCGATAGCCACGGTAAAAGCCGCTGTCGTAAGCCGCGTCCGCGGCCTCGTCGTGCGCGGCCCTGCTGAAATACAGGCACAGCAGCGGCGTTACCGTGATGCTCAGCAGCCACGAGCCGAGCAGCGTCAGCGCCAGCACGATGGCCAGCGAGCGCAGGTATTCGTTGGTGCTGGTCTGGCCCAGAAAGAACGGCGAGAACGCCAGCACGATCACCAGCGAGGACGTCAGCAACGGAATCGTCAGGGTGCGCCCGGCCTCCACGCAGGTCTGACGCCGCGCCTCGCCGGCATGCAGGCGGCGTTCGATGTCCTCGGCGATCACGATGCCGTTGTCCACCAGCAAACCGAGGGCGAGGATGATGGCCGCCATCGACACCGTCTGCAGTTCGACCCCGAGCAGGCGCATGGCAATCAAGGTGCCGAGAATGGTCAACGGCACAATGGCGCCCACCACCAGCCCGGTGCGCCAGCCGAGAAACAGCATCACCACCGCCATTACGATGACCACTGTCTCGATCATCACGTGTTTCATCTTGCTCATCTGCTGAGCGACCACATCCGCCTGGAACGTCACCACGTGGGTGGCGAACCCCAGCGGCAATTGCTGTTCCAGTTGGGCCAGGCGACTGCGCAGCGCGGCGCCGAACTGCTGGATGTTCTGCCCGGCAGCCATGGACACCGCCAGCACCACCGCGTCCTGGCCCTGATAGATCGCGGCAGTCTGCGGCGGGTCGACGGCCATCACCGACACCTGGGCGATGGTGCCCAGCGCGACCGACCGCGTACTGCCGGCGGCGCCCGGCAACTGGATCGGCAACTGGCGCAGTTGCTCCACGCCGAGCAGTTCGCCAGTGACCGTGAGGGTGGTGCTCTGCCCGCCGATCTCGGCGACGCCGCCGGGCGCCAGCACGTTCTGTTGCTGCAACTGCTGGAACAGCTGCTGCGGCGACAGGCCCAACCCCGCAAGGCGCTGCGGGTTGAAGTCGATGGACAGTTGCTGCTCTTGCACGCCGTGCAATGTCACCTGGCCGATGCCGGGCAAGCCGCCCAATTGGTCGCGCAGGCGTTTGAGCGGCCCGCGCATCTCGCTCATGCTGTAGCCGGGCGCGGTGACGGCAATGGAGGCCACGGCGACGCGGCCGAAATTGTCATCCACAAAGGGGCCCTGGGTGCCGGGCGGAAAACCCGCGCCGGCCTCGCTCGCCTTGTTGCGCACCTGCTGCCACAGCACGCCGAGGTCCTTGATGTCGTCGCGGGCGGTCACCTGGATGACCACGCTGCCGGGGTGGATCGTGGTGACGATGGTTTTGATCTGCGGCAATTCACGCAGTTTTTCTTCGGTGGGCCGCGCCAGCAGTTCTTCCACGCGCTCGCTGGGCAGCCCGGGAAACTGGATGCTCACCAGCGCATCGCGGATGGTCACCGACGGTTCCTCCTGGGTGGGGAAACCGAGGAAAGTGGCCACCCCCGCCAGCAGAATCAGCAGGGCGCTGAATAACGTCAGGCGGCTGCCATTCAAGGCATGCAGGGTCAGGTTGCTCATTGGGTGACGCTCAAGCGGCTGGAAGATTGCAGCAGGTTGACGGGCTGGCCGTCATCGAGAAATGCAACGCCGGTGGTCACCACCTGTTCGCCTTCCGCAAGGCCCGCGTCGATGGCAACGCGACCCTGGTCGATCAGGCCGATGCGGATGTCGCGCAGCGCGACCTTGCCGTGGGCTGCGTCATACACGAATACCTGCACCCGCCCGGGGTCGGCGCCGATGCGCAGCGCCTGGGTCGCAATGCTCAGCGGCTGCGGGGCGCCGCTGACCAACTTCACCGTGAGGTTCACGCCGCTGGGCAGCGCGAGGTCGCTGGCGAGCAGGCGAAAGCGTGCGCTTTGCACCACACCGTTCTGCGCGCGCATCGACAGGCCCTCCAGCACCAGCGGCAGGCTGGAGCCGGGCGCACTCGGGTCGGTGGCGACGGCGCGGTCTCCCGGTTTGAGGCCGATGGCCTGTTCCACCGGGATGGGTACGATGACCTGCGCGGCATCGGTGGCCTCCAGCTCCATCACCACCTGGCCCGGCGACAGCTCGCTGTACAACTGCGCCGTGCGCGCCACGATGCGACCGTTGAACGGCGCAATGAGCTGGCCCTGGCGCTGATCGCGGCGCAGCAGATCCAGCGCCGTTTCATCCGCCGCCTGTTGCGCGACGGCCGCTTGCCAGGCCGTTTTGGCTTGCTCCACGGCGCTGGCCGCGACGCTGCCCTGGGCAAACAGCTGTTGCTGGCGCAGCCGGTTGCGCTTGCGTTCGCCGGTCTGCGCGACGCTGGCGAACAGGGTGGCCTGGGCCTGTTTCAGGCGCAGTTGCACCACCGTGCTGTCCAGGCTCGCCAGGACCTGGCCCTGTTTCACGGCATCGCCCACGTCGGCATTCAACGCCACCAGGCGTCCCGCGCTTTCGAAGGCCAGCTCGGCGCGCTGGCGCTGGCGCACCACGCCGGTCAGCGGCAGGCCGTCGGCGTCTGCTGCCTGCACGCGAGCGACTTTCACCGACCTCAAGGCTGGCTCCGGCAGCGGTTCTTCCCGTGAACAGGCCGCCATTGCCAGGCAGGTCAGGCCCAGCAACAGGTAATGGCCCCAGAGGCGAAGCGGGGAGGTGATCACGTTCATGGGGAAACCCTGTTTGCGGAGGAGGCCAACGGTGCGCCCGACAGCGCGCGATACAGCGCCAGGCGGTTGAACGACACGGAGTAGGCGGCGCTGCGCAGCTGGAGCGTGGACTCGGC
This sequence comes from Pseudomonas poae RE*1-1-14, assembly GCF_000336465.1. Lineage (NCBI taxonomy): Bacteria > Pseudomonadati > Pseudomonadota > Gammaproteobacteria > Pseudomonadales > Pseudomonadaceae > Pseudomonas > Pseudomonas poae. The sequence continues at coordinate 1,422,694 of NC_020209.1, forward strand.
TAGGCGAATCGCGGCGACCGGCTGCTCCATCTGCGCGGCCGCGCCGACGGCAATCTGCTGCTCGACACGCCTTGCCTGCGCTGCCGTCAGGGCCGCCAGCTCGACCTGCGTGGCGGCATCGGCCAGCGCTTGTCGACGCTGGCTCAACAGGTCGGCGATGTCGCGGAAGGCGTCTTGCACGGTTTTTTCGTACTGGGCGACGGCCGCTTGTTGGCGCACCTGGGCCAAGTCAAGGTTGGCCTGGTTGCGCCCGCCGTCGAACAGCGGCAGATTCAGTTGCGGCGTGAACAGCCAGGCGCCACTGCCGGAGGCGAACAGGCTGCTCAAGTGCGGGCTGGCGATGCCGGCACCGGTGCTCAGGGTGATCGACGGAAAGAACGCCGCACGCGCGGCACCGATGTTCGCATTGGCGGCGCGCAGCGCCTCTTCGCATTGGCGCACATCCAGGCGCTGCAACAGCCGTTGCGAGGGCAAGTCGACCAGCCACGGCGGGGTGCCCAGGTCCACCGAGGGATCGAGGGTGGCCTGCGTCGAAGGTGCAACCTGATAGCCGCTGACCCACGACAGCGCCTGCACCGCGCGTTCATGCTCGGCGCGCGCATCCTGCGCTTGCAGCACGGCGCGGTGCACCTGCAGGCGCTGCGTGTCGACCGTGGCCTGGGCCACCAAGCCTGCCTGTTGCTGCCCGTCGAGCAGGTGCAGCAGCTGGTTCTGGTGATCGAGGATGGACTGGGTGTCGAGCTGGATGCCGGCCTGCAAACGTTCCTGCAAATACAACCGCGCCACCTCAACGATCAAGGCCTTGCGCGCGGCCAGGGCGCCGTAGCGTGTGGCCAGGTAATCATGCCGGGCCGCGTCGGACAGGTTGCGGACACGGCCGAAAAAGTCTAGTTCGAAGTCCGAAATGCCCACGGACGCCACCGCGATGTCCTGCCCGTAGCGCTCGTCGGCGGCCTCGTCGTGCAGGTGCTGGCGGTTGCGTTGCAGCCCCAGGCCGACGGTGGGCAGGCGCGCTGCTCGGGACATGCCGTATTCGGCGCGCGCCTGTTCGACGCGCAAGATCGCCAGGCGCAGGTCGCGGTTGTAGGCCAGCGCTTGCTCAACCCGATAGGGCAACTGCGCCGACGCATCCAGTCCGGCCAGCAGCTGTGTTTCTTCGTCGGACAGCGGCTCCACGGCGGTTTGCGCGGTGGGCGCCGAGGCTGCTACCGGTGTGTGTGTCCAACTGCCCGGCACCGGCAGCGCCGGCGTCTGATACGCGGGCGCCAGTGAACAGCCGCTCAGCACGCTGCTCAGCAGCAAAACCGCACAGAGGCGTTCAGGCAGCTTGATAGGCTTGGACAGCGGTGCGGTGGTCGGCATAGCATCGGTTCGCGAAAGTCGGTGTAGGGCGATACTGACAGCGGACTTTCAATAAACCGTTCGTGAATTATCAAGGTTTCATCAAGAGGCTTCTTTGTGTCAGGAAAACGTATCCTCATTGTCGAAGACGACGCCGACAGCGCCAATATTCTCGAAGCCTACCTGCGCCGCGACGGCTTTGAAGTGGCCCTGGCCGAGGATGGTCGACGCGCGCTCGAACTGCACAAAAGCTGGCAACCGGACCTGATACTGCTCGACGTGATGCTGCCGTACCTGAGCGGCACCGACGTGTTGTCCGCCGTGCGCCGCAGCAGCGACACGCCGGTGATCATGGTCACGGCCATGGGCGACGAACCGGAAAAACTCGGCGCCCTGCGCTATGGCGCCGACGACTACGTGGTCAAGCCCTACAGCCCGCGCGAGGTGGTGGCGCGGGTGCATGCGGTGCTGCGCCGTACCGGCGCCAGCCAGCCGCTGGAGCAGGTGTTGCGCCATCAGAACCTGCGGGTGGACCTGGGCGCCTTCACCGCCGCGATAGAACAGCGCGATGCGCCGCCACAGTGGCTGGACCTGACGCCCACCGAATTCAAGTTGCTGGCGACCCTGCTCAAGACCCCATCCAAGGCCTTCACCCGCGACGAGCTGCTGGAAATCTGCCTGCCCGACAGCGAGGCGCTGGCCCGCGTGGTCGATGCCCACGTGCATAACCTGCGGCGCAAGCTGGAAAGCCATGGCATCGCCGGCGTGCTGGTGACGGTGCGCGCCATTGGCTATCGGTTCCGGTAATCGCCATGACCCAGACCTCTCGCGTCAACGACAAGCCCCTGTGGCGCTGGGTGGGCATGCGCATGAGCCTGCTGGCGATTGGCGCTGTGGTGGTGATTGCGCTGTGCATGTGGATCAACTTCTGGGTGTCGGACTGGTATTTTATCCAGCACCTGCCGCCCGACGCGCGCGAGGAGTTGCTGCAACTGCGCGCCGAGCCGCAACTCAACGAGGTGCGCTTGCGTCAGCTGGTGGCTGAATATTACCCGGTGGAGTTCTTCCAGCCGGACATCGCCAATCGCGACTGGTTGATTCTTGCCGGCCTGGTGCTGGCGACCATTCCGGTGATCATTTTCTTTGGGCTGTGGTTTTCGCGGCCCTTGTCCAGCCAGTTCTCGGCGATTGCCCAGGGGGCGCAACGGGTCGCCGGTGGGGATTTTCTGACGCGCCTGCCGATCCAGCCGCACACGCCGGACGAGCTGCGGCGCCTGATCGGCGACTTCAACAGCATGACCACCCAGTTGCAGCGCTACGAGCGCGATGTGCGCGAGTCCAGCGCGGTGATCGCCCACGAACTGCGCACCCCGCTGAACGCCGCCATGGGCCGTGTCCAGGGCATGCTCGATGAAGTGTTCCCCAGCGATGCGGTGCAACTGAGCATGGTCAAGCGCCAGCTCGATCAATTGCGCAAACTGGTGGATGACCTGCACCTGTTGTCGATGGCCAGGGCCGGCCGGTTGGTGCTCGAACGCAGCGATTTCTCGCTGGCGGCGCTGGTGAGCGAACGCCTGGCGTGGTTCCAGCCGCAACTGGACGAGGCCGCCATCGCGACCCAGGTCAACATTGCCCGGGCGCTGTCGATCAACGCCGATCGCGACCGTCTGGGCCAGGTGCTCAATATCCTCATCGACAACCTGCTGCGCTACGCGGCCAGTGGCGGCGAGTTGACCATCACCGCGCGGCAGGTCCAGGCGCACATCGTGATCGAGATCGGAGATCGAGGGCCGGGCATCGAAGCCGAGCACCTGGACAGCGTATTCGATCGATTCTGGCGCGCGGAGCACTCCCGCGCACGTTACTCGGGCGGCAGCGGGCTGGGCCTGTCCATCGCCCGCGCGATCTGCCAGGCCCATCGCGGGTCGATCACCGCCAGCCACCGCGATGGGGGCGGCACGCTGATCAGGGCGGAGTTTGTGCTGTAGCGAGCGACATCTATCTATGTGTAGATAACTATTTAAATATAGGTAAATATACCGTCGGTGGCGCTCATCCGAGCGCCTGCGCAGCATCGACGGAGCACGGGCATGGCGAATGAACATCAACGACTGCAGCGCATTCTTCTCACCAATGACGACGGCATCGATGCCCCCGGCCTCAAGGTGCTGGAGCGTATCGCCTGGCAACTGGCGGATGAAGTCTGGGTGGTCGCGCCATTGCTCGACCAGAGCGGCACTTCCCACTCCGTGAGTCTGCACGCGCCGTTGCGCATGAGCTCCCACGGCGTGCGGCGGTTCGCTGTCACCGGCACGCCGGGTGATTGCATTGCGCTGGCGCTGGGGCATCTGCTCAGCCACGACAAGCCGGACCTGATCCTGTCAGGCGTCAATCGAGGGGCCAACCTGGGCACGGAAACCGTATTCTCCGGCACCGTTGGCGCAGCGATGACGGCTCTGTTGTTCGGCATTCCGTCCATCGCCTTGAGCCAAGGCTTCACCGACCGCAGCGCGGTGCCGTGGGACAACGCGCTCCACCATGGGCCGCAGGTGATTGCGCAACTGATGGCCATGGGATGGCCGCGCGAGGTGTGCCTGAACGTGAATTTCCCCGGCTGCGCGCCCGAGGCGGTGCTGCCGCTGAAAATCACCCGTCAGGGCAGGGGCCGTCTGCAAGGCTTGAGTGTGCGCTCGGCCCATGACCCGCGCGGCCTGCAATACCACTGGCTACAACTGCAACGGCATGCCGAAGCCGATGCGCCGGGCACGGAAACGTTCGAGCATGTGGCCAGGCATATCACCGCCACACCGTTGCGGTTCGAGCGCACTGACACCGGGGCGAGCATGCTGGCGCAGCGATTGATTCAGGACTGCGCGGAACCGCTGTAACGGCTGAGCTTTTCCATCAGCAGCCCGGCGGCCTCCAACTGCTCGCGTTCACTGACGCTCAGGCAGGCTTGCACCGCCTCGGCCAGCCATTCGTCCCGGCGTGCACGGCTGGCCTGCAACACCTCGCGACCTGCTGCCGACAAGCCGATCCAGCTGCGTCTGCGGTCCTCGGTGTCGGGTGTGCGGGTGATCAGGTCCCGCGCCTCAAGATCCTTCAGCAGGGCCGCCAGGTTGGACGAGCGTATATTTTCCGCCTCGGCGATTTTCGAGGGCGTGGCCATGCCGTCCATGTGATCGATTGCGCTCAACACCAACATCTGCGACCACGTCTCGGGATGATTCTGCGCTTGCTGGCGCAAGCGTTTGTTCAAGTGCGTGAAGCGCCCGCGAAATAACGAAATATCCATGCAACGACACCTTGGAAAAAACCTGGGTGATTGTAGCCAAATCGGCCGCAGGGCGTTGGGGTTTGGCCGTGCTCTTTGGATGACTTAATGATGAGTTATAACGCGCGTTATATACGGATGATTATGCGTAGTTGCTCAAGGCCATCAACTTGCCATGTATTAAGTGGTGGCCTTTGACTCCTTAAATAATTATTCATAATCCAAGTTTCAAGTTCTGTGTTAAACCTTGTTTCGCACTAGTAACGCTCTTCGCCTGAATGCCATTTATCATTCGAAGTGCACGTGCGACTTGAATTCACTTATCGCTTGTCACTTAAGCGTCAGTAAAAGGACATCAACATGAAACCTGCGAATCACACACCCACACGCTGGACCCGGGCTGATGCGCTGAAAGTCAATGAAAATGACCCGACTACCACGCAACCGTTAGTGCGGCCTGACTTCCCCGTCATGAGTGACACCGTGTTTATCTGGGACACCATGCCCCTGCGCGACCTCGACGGCGCGGTGGTTTCCGTCGATGGCTGGTCGGTGATCTTCACGCTTACCGCTGACCGCCGCCCCCACGACCCGCAGTTCATCAATGCCGACGGGCGCTATGACATCAAGCGTGACTGGGAGGATCGACACGGGCACGCGCGCATCTGCTACTGGTATTCACGCACCGGCAAGGACTGGATTTTCGGCGGCCGTGTGATGGCTGAAGGCGTGTCGCCCACCACGCGAGAATGGGCAGGCACGCCTATTCTGTTAAATAACAACGGTGATATCGATCTGTATTACACCTGCGTTACGCCCGGCGCGACGATTGCCAAGGTAAAGGGCCAGATCGTGACAAGTGAAGACGGCGTGCAACTTATAAACTTCAATACAGTGACGTCGTTATTTTCGGCGGACGGCACTTACTATCAAACCGAATCACAAAATGCGACCTGGAACTTTCGTGACCCCAGCCCGTTTATCGATCCCAACGACGGCAAGTTATATATGGTGTTCGAGGGTAATGTCGCGGGCGAGCGCGGTACCCATGCGGTCGGCCCGGAAGAAGTGGGTCTGGTCCCGCCAGGGCACGAAGATGTCGGCGGCGCGCGTTATCAAGTGGGCTGCATCGGCATCGCCGTGGCCAAGGACCTGAGCGGCGAGGAATGGGAAATACTGCCGCCCCTGGTGACGGCCGTCGGCGTCAATGACCAGACCGAGCGCCCGCACTATGTGTTTCAGGACAATAAATATTACCTGTTCACCATCAGCCACAAGTTCACCTACGCCGACGGCGTGACCGGCCCGGATGGCGTGTACGGCTTTGTCAGCGAACACCTGTTCGGCCCGTACCGTCCGATGAACGCCTCCGGGCTGGTGCTGGGCAATCCACCCGCGCAGCCGTTTCAGACTTACTCACATTGCGTGATGCCCAATGGTCTGGTGACCTCGTTCATCGACAGCGTGCCCACCGAGAACGGCGACTTCCGCATCGGCGGCACCGAAGCGCCCACGGTCAGAATCGAGCTGCACGGCGACCGCTCGTTTGTGCGCGAGGCCTATGACTACGGCTATATTCCGCCGATGCGCGATGTCGTACTGAGCTAAGGCCGCAGGCCGCTTGCCTGCGCCTGGCAGGCAAGCGGCTTGATCGTTCAGTGACCTTCCAACCGAAAAAAATGAACCCCCGCGCGTCCTTCAGAACCTAAATGAACATGACCTGAAGGAGGTGCACCATGCAAAACACCTATCTGTGGATTTTCCTGGCCGTTATCGCGCTGTTGCTCGACCTGTGGGTGATCAACAGCGTCTGGCGCAGCGACAAGGCGTCGGGCAGCAAGGCCGGCTGGACGGCGTTGGTGGTGCTGCTGCCATTCGTCGGCGCGGCCATCTGGGGCGTCGCCGGCCCGCGCGGCGTGGCCAAGGCGCCGTCCTCGTCGGAACACAGCAAGGGCTGACCCCATGGCGCGGCCCGACCACAGCGACCTGCACAACCGCCACTACCCGGTCGAGGAAGACATGGCCCTGCAACGCCGGGTCTGGCGCTTTGAGCGCATCGGCTGGTACGCGCTGTTGCTGTTGATCGGCCTGAGCTTGGCCGGCCTGTTTTCCAAGGGCCCCTTGAGCAATGCCCAGGCACGCAGTGCCGATGGGCACCTGTGGGTCGAATACCAGCGCTTCATGCGCAATGGCGCCTCCGATGCGCTGATCATCCACCTGCAGGGCAAACCCGGTAAGCCCCTTGAAGTGGCGATCGAGGGGGAGCTGCTCAACGGTTTCAACGTTGAAATGCTGCAGCCTCAACCGCTCAAGGCCAGCACGGCGGGCGAGGGCGTCAGGCTGTGGGCGCTCAGCGACACCGATGGGCGGGCCGCGCTGCATGTGACCCTGCGCAGCGACGGCGTGGGCCGTTTTGCCACACGCGTGACATTGGCGAACGGCGCGTCGGTGCAGTTCTCACAATTTATTTATCCCTGAGGGGGCATCATGGATTCGGTGCTGCGCGCAGCCGCGATCTACCTGGTGTTGATGGTGCTGTTCAAGATCGCCGGCAGGCGCTCGCTGGCCGAACTCACCACCTTTGACCTGGTGCTGCTGATGGTCATCGGCGAAGCCACCCAGCAGGCGCTGCTGGGCGATGATTTTTCGCTGACCAATGCACTGCTGGTCATCGCCACGTTAATCACCATCGACATCGGGTTGTCCCTGATCAAGCAACGCTCGCGGTGGTTTTCGCGGTTGCTTGATGGCGGGCCGACCATCGTGGTCGAGAACGGTCAACTGCTGCACGAACGGCTCAAGCGGGCGCGCCTGGACGAAGGCGATATTCTGGAAGCCGCGCGTTCCGCCCAGGGCATCGTTGAGATCAGGCAGATCAAGTTCGCCATTCTTGAGCGCAATGGCAAACTGTCGGTGATCCCCTATGAATAACGCTATCGATGCGAGCGACACAGCTTTTCAATTACCTTGATCAGCGCGTCGTGGGCCACCGGTTTGCTGACATGGGTATCAAAGCCCGACTCGGCGGTTTTCTTCTGATCGTTGCCGGCACCGTAGCCGGTCAGGGCGATGGCTGGCACCCGCCGCAGATGGCCGATCGTGCGCAGCTTTTGCATCAGCTCATGGCCATTCATCTTCGGCATGCCGATGTCTGAAATGATCAGGTCGTAACGGGTGTCGCGCGCCGTTTCCAGGGCGACCAGCGGCTCACTGAACGCGCTGACCTGGGCACCTTCCATGTCCAGCAGCATGTTCAGCACTTCAAGCACTTCCTCGGAGTCATCCACCAGCAGCACCTTGATGCCGTTGAGGCGCTCGTTCTCGCTCTGGCCGGCGGCAGGGTTCGGCAGTGGCGCCTGCTCTTCGCACAGCGGCAGCATAATCGAGAAGGTGCAGCCAAGGCCCAAGCCTGGGGAGTGCACATTGACCGAACCGCCGTGGGCCTCCACCAACTGACGAACCAGAGACAAGCCAATGCCCAGACCTTCGCGCTGATGGGCCTGATGCTGGTTGTCGGCTTGCCCGAACAGATCGAAGATTTTCTCCAGGCTGTCTTCGGCGAGCCCCGCGCCGCTGTCGATCACATCCAACTGCACGCACCGGTCCGTGCGGCTGATCACCAGCTGCACCTGCCCGTCCTGCGAGGTGAACTTGAGCGCGTTGTTGACCAGGTTCCAGATCACCTGCTCGATGCGTGTAGGGTCAGCGTCGACGAACAGTGGCTCGGCCGGCGTCGGCAGTTGCAGGGTGACCTGGCAATGATGCCCGTCGGCCACGATCACCCGGTGAATATCCTCAAGCGTGCGGATCAGGTCGATCCGTTGTTTTTTCAGTTTGAGCTTGCCGGTGCGCACCCTGGCTACGTCCAGCAGGTCGTCGATGATGCGCGCCTGGCTCGATACCGCCTCGCAGATGGTGTTCACCGCCTTGATTGCCGGCGCTGCGGCCTTGGTCGCGGGGAGGCGCCGCAACAGCTCGGCGTGCAGCTGGATCAGGTTCAACGGGTGCTTGAGCTCGTGGGACATCACCGCGAAGAACTCATCCTTGAGGTGACTGCTGGTCTGGGTTTCCATCAGCCGCTGGCTCTGCTCATCCTGAGTACGCTTGTGGCCGGTCAGGTCGCGGGCAATCTTGACGTAGCCCTGCAGGCTGGCGCTCTTGAGCAGGGTGACTTCACCGCTGCAATAAAACCGGCTGCCATCCTTGCGCACATGCCAGCGCTCGTCCTCGCCGCGCCCGTGTTCGCGAGCGGCACGCAGCTCATCTTCCGGCACACCGGTGGTGCGGTCCTCCGGCGAAAAGATCAGGTCGTAATAAGCGCCGAGCACTTCATCCTTGGCGTAGCCGAAGATCAGCTCGGCACCGGTGTTCCAGTCGGTGATGGCGCCATGGTTATCCAGAATGATGATGGCAAAGTCATGAGTGCTTTCGGCCACCAGACGCATGCGCTCTTCGCCCATGCGCAGTTCATCCTCGGCCTGGCGTCGCTTGGTGATGTCGATAAACGTCAGCACCGTGCCGTCGATGTGATCCTCGCTGGAGCGGTAGGGCAGCAACCGCGCGATGTACCAGCGCTGGTCGTTACTGCTGACCTCCCGCTCGATCAGGCTGAGGGACTCAAATACCGTCGTGGCGTCCTCGGTGATCTGCGGGTAGTCGAGGCGGTGCGTGATATCCATCAGCGAGCGTCCGGTGTCCACCGGCAGCATGCTGAAAATATCGGTGGCGCGCGGGGTGAACCAGCGGATGCGCATGTTGCGGTCGACAAACACCGTGGCAATGTCGGTGGAGGCAATCAGGTTGGTCAGGTAGTCGTTGACCTTGTCGGTTTCCTCGACCTTGGTCTTGAGTTCGTAATTGACCGTCAACAATTCTTCATTGATCGATTGCAGCTCTTCCTTGCTGGTTTCCAGCTCCTCGGTGGCTGACCGCAGTTCCTCGTTGACCGCCTGCATCTCCTCGTTGGAGGCCTTGAGTTCCTCACTGGAGACTTCCGCCTGTTCGATGGTGTCCTGCAGGTGCAGCTTGGTGCGTTGCAGCTCTCGCTCCAGGTTGCTCAGGATGGCATGCTCGGCCTGGTTCACAGCGCTTGCGTCGGCGTACTGCGGGTCGGCGGCGGTTTCCTGGAAAATCACCAGCACGTAGTCGCTTTCGGTGGCGTCGTCGCGATAGGGCTGGGCGGTGATGTCCACCAGGAAGCGGCCGTTGTCGCGCTGGATCTGCACCTTGCGCGAGGTCACGGCGGTATTCGATTGCTGGACCTGGAACACGGTGGTGCGGATGTCCAGGCGCAGGTCGGGATGCACCAGTGCCAGCAGGTTATGGGTGACATTACCGGCCACGTAGCGCAGGAAACGTCCCGCGCCTTCGCTGATGTGCAGGATATCGCCCTGTATATCCACAATGACGCTGGGCGGGGCGGCTTTTTCGAGGGCACGCAGGTGAATATCCGCGAACGAAATCTTGTTCGGCGCCTTGCTTTCACTCACCGCTTGCGGGGTGCTCGGGCGCAGGAAGCCGCTGCGCGGCATGGTGGGCGCGCGGCGCGCTGCGGAGGAACCGGCGCGCACACGGAAGATGCGGTTGCGCTTGTCCACCGGTACAAACAGGTCCAGGCAGCCGTCAGCCGATTCGGATGAGCCCAAAAACAGATAACCGCCGGGGCGCAGGGCGAAGTGGAACATTTGCAGGATGTCGCGCTGCACCTCGCGGTCGAGGTAGATCAGCAGGTTGCGGCATACGATCAGGTCTATCTGGGAAAACGGCGGGTCGGTGAGCAGGCTGTGCTTGGCGAACAGCACCTTCTCGCGGATTTCCTTGCGCACCCGATAGTGCTGGTTTTTTTCCTTGGCGAAGTACTGGCGCAGGCGTGACGGCGGCACGTCAGTGATGATCGCTTCGGGGTATACACCGTTGCGGCCGTGGGTGATTGCGCGCTCATCGATATCGGTGGCGAACACCTGCATCTTGGCGCCGCTGGCATCCAGCGCCAGCTGTTCATTGACCAGCATCGCCAGGCTGTAGGCTTCCTCGCCGGTGGAGCAGCCGGCGGACCACACGCGCACTTCCTGGCGATGGGGCACACTGTCTTCCAGAGACTTGACCAGGTTGGGAATCACGTCACGCTCAAGCGCCTCGAACGCTTCGCGGTCACGAAAGAAGTTGGTGACGCCGATCAGCATGTCGCCGAGCAAGGCCTTGGTTTCTTCCGGGTGTGACTGGAGAAATGCGTAGTAGCTGGTCAGGTCCGGTTGGGCTGTGACCTGCAGGCGCCGCTCGATACGCCGCAACACGGTGGCGCGCTTGTAATGTTTGAAGTCGTGCCCGGTACTGGCACGCAGTTGCACCAGAATGTCCAGCAGCACCTGTTCCGCCACGGCGGCATCGCGCTCCGTCGCCGGCGGGACGGCAGGAATCTCAAGATCATGGATGGGCAGGGTGATCGACTGCGCGTTCTGCCACAGGTCCAACAGCTTTTGCGGCATCTCCACCACCGGCAGCACCAGGTCGACCATCTGCGTTTCGATCGCTGCCAGGGGCATGCCGTCGAACTCGGCATCTTCCGGGGTTTGCACCAGCGTGATGCCCCCTTGTTCCTTGATTCGCGAAAGCCCCACCGCGCCGTCCGAGCCGGTACCCGACAGGATCAGGCAAAACGCACGGGCTTTATGCGCGTCGGCCAGATCGCGGAAAAACAGGTCGATGGCCGTATGCGTTCCGCCTTCGCGCGCGGATGGCGAGACTCTCAGGTAGCCATCATTCATCAGCAAATGCTGGGCGGGCGAAATCACATAGACGTGATTTTTTTCGATGGGGGTGGCATCGGTGACCTGCTTGACCGGCATGCCGGTGGAGGTCTGGATGATGGTGTCCGCCACGCTTTGGTGATCGGGGGACAGGTGCAGGATCACCACGAATGCCATGCCGCTGTCCTTGGGCGTGTGCTCGAAAAACGCCTTTACCGCTTGCAGTCCGCCTGCCGACGCACCGATACCCACCACCGGGAAAGTCAGATGACTGGGGGACACATCCTTGCGTTGCGGAACGTCGGGCGACCGCGGGGAGGCAGACTTCATAAATACCAACCTTGGTTAACTGCGCACGAAAGGAACGTGTGCAGGGCACGCATTCGATCGAGGGGAAGCGTTGAACGGGAAACGAAATATAACTGAAAAGTTACCTGTAACAGAATGCCTCGAAACCCACCGGTCATTTCTGGACTGCATGTGCGGTTGAGGCACTCAGCCTGAAGAAGGTTTATCCAGACCGACGAATGGCCACGCGGAGCCTGCGCTGAGCCGTACCGGCACCGATTTGGCGGCAGGCACCTTGCTGCGTTCGGCGTGGTGCCATAGCGGCAGCAGCGGGTTGCACTCGGGGTAATACGCGGCTGCGCAGCCTTCGGGAATGTCGTAGGCGATGATCTCGAACGGGCCCACCTGGCGTGTCACCGCGGGCTCGATGGCCGTGGTCAGCATGACCTGCTGGCCCGGCGCAAAACCCAGGCGCACGATGTCGTTACCGTGCATGAAAATCACCTCGCGCGTGCCGCTCACGCCCCGAAAACGGTCATCGAATCCATAGATGGTGGTGTTGAACTGATCGTTGCTGCGCAGCGTCATCAGTTGCAGCACGTCGCGGGGAGGTTCGGCGAGGTTGACGTTATCGTCCTCGGCCAGGGTCACGGGCGTGACGAACTGCGCCTTGCCACTGGGCGTTTCCCACTGGCGCTGCGCGGCGGCAATCGGGCGATGGAAGCCGCCTGGCTCGGCCATGCGGGTTTCCATGTGGTGGAAAATCTTCGGGTAGATCGTGCCGATGGCCGTCCTGACCCTGGAGTAGTCATCGCTCCAGGCCTGCCAATCGATGGTGCAGCTGTCGGAGAGGGTGGCCATGGCCAGCCCGGCGACGATGCTGGCTTCGGCGCGCACGTGCGGGCCGACCGGTTCCGCGCTACCGCGCCAGCCGTGGATGCAGCCGGTGCTGTCCTCGGTGGTGTACATCTGCGGCACGCCATTCTGCCGATCGATTTCGATGCGGCCCAGGCAGGGCAACAGCCACATGGCGCGTGCGGGCAGCAGGTGAGTGCGGTTGAGCTTGGTTGCCACCTGCACGTTCAACTGCAGATTTTGCCAGGCCGGCTCCATGCGTGAGGTGTCAGGAACCGCGCGCAGGAAATTACCGCCCAGGCCGATGAAGCCGCGTACGCGGCCGTCGAGAATGCCCTCACAGGCATCCACGGTGCACAGGCCCATGTGCGGCGGCACCGTGAAGCCGAAGTGCTGTTGGATCAGGTCCGCCGGCACTTTCTTCGGATCTTCGGTAATGCCCACGGTACGCTGGCCCTGCACATTGGAATGGCCGCGTACCGGGCAGATCCCCGCGCCCGGCTTGCCAATATTGCCGCGCATCAGCAGCAGGTTGACCAGCATCTGCACGTTCGCCACGCCCTGGCGATGCTGGGTAATGCCCATGCCATACACCAGCATCACGCGCTGGCTGCGCGCATACACGGTGGCGGCGGCTTCCAGCGCACTGCGGCTCAGTCCGCTCTGGCGTTCCAGTTGCGTCCAGTCGCAGCCGCGTACGTAAGTGGTGAACGCTTCGAAGCCGTCGGTGTGGCTGGCGATAAAGTCGTAGTCCAGCACCGCGGGCGTGCCATGCTCGGTGGCCTGGTCATCCAGGTCCAGCAATGCCTTGGCGATGCCGGTGATGGCGGCGGTATCGCCACCAATGGCGACCTGGTGGTATTGAGTGCTGATCAGCGTCGACTCGGGCGTGAGCATCTCCTTGGGCGACTGCGGGTTGACGAAGCGCTCCAGCCCGCGTTCGCGCAAGGGGTTGAAGGTGATGATCGGCACGTCGCGTCGACGCACTTCCTGCAATTGGTGGAGCATGCGCGGGCTGTTGCTGCCCACATTCTGGCCGAAGAAAAACAGGCAATCGGTGTGTTCGAAGTCGTCCAGGGTCACGGTGCCGACCGGCACGCCAATGCTTTCCTGCAGGCCCACCGAGGTACTTTCGTGGCACATGTTGGAGCTGTCGGGCAGGTTGTTGCTGCCATAAGCGCGGGCGAACAGCTGGTACATGAACGAGGTTTCCAGCGACGCGCGCCCCGAGGCGTAAAAGACCACACTGTCCGGGTCCATGGCGTTGAGCTGTGCACCGATGTCGCGGTAGGCCTCTGCCCAGGAGGTTTCACGGTAGCGGTCCGTGACGGGGTCGTAGCGCATCGGGTGGGTCAGACGACCCTGTTGTTCCAGCGCATAGTCCGACCATTCGCGCAGCTCGCTGAGACTATGCTCGGCGAAAAAGGCCGGGTCGGTTTTGAGTGAGGTGAGTTCCCAGGCGGTCGCCTTGGCGCCGTTCTCGCAAAATTCCAGCGCATGGGGTCGGCCGGGTTTGGCCCAGGCGCAACTCACGCAGGCAAAGCCATCCGGCTTGTTCTGTTTGAGCAGGGCCGCTGGCGCTTTGCCTAGCGCCTGTTCGCGCCACAGGATGCGCATCACCGACTGTGCTGAACCCCATCCGCCACTGGCGTGGGTGTAGGGCTGGAAATGGCTTTTGGGGTAGATAAGCATCCGTCACTCCCAGGCATCGGTTGGAACCGATCAAGGTTCCCGTTCAGCGCAAGACTCGCGCTTTATTTACGCATCGCACGCTGAATGCGCATCCACTCGCGATACGCCGCAGTGCGCTGCGTATCGGCGAGCTTCTTCGCTTCGGTAAAGCGCGTCCAGGTCACGGGATCGCCGCTGTAGGACTCGATCAGTTGATACGCCAGGGCGTCCAGTCGATCAGCCTCGAAGAACATGGCGGTATTGCGGGCGATCTCGTCATCCCAGGTATGGCTGGGGTCGGTGCTGTAATCGAATGTGCGACTGTTCATGATGTAACGCTCTCCGCCCACTTTATCTCTGTCGCGCTGCTCCACTGCACATCGGTAATGCCGTATTTCTCGGCCATGGGTCTGGAGACACGCTTGAGGTTCTGTTGCCCGAATTTGGGGATCACTGCCACGCCGGCATCGCAGCTCGCCCAATGCCAGGCTTCGGCATTGTTCATCTGGGGTGCACGCACGATGAAGGACTTGGGTTCACCGTGCAGCTGGTAGTGAATAGTGAATAAATCGTTGCGTTTCATGAGACCTCCCTATGCTCATGAGTAACAGATAATTGACGTCAAAAAAGATTCAAAAAAGTTGAGGCTTCAATCGTCGACGGTAAACCTGACAAAGCCTGGCCCCTCACTTGGCCGTTCAACTTCAACCGTCACGCCGCTGACTGAAGTGCCATCGGGCAGATTCACGGTGACGTAGTTGGGGTGACCGGGCCATTGCAGCGGTGTCTGGAAATTCAGGCTCACGATGGTTGGTTTACCGCTGCTGGTCATCTTGATATCCACCGATTCATTCAAGACTTCCTCGGGCTCTGTACCGAGGTGGCGGCGAGCGGTGATCACACTGGCAGGACCTTGATAGTCGTAAGACATGCGGAGTTACCTCAGGTGATGGGGGACAAACTTGCAGTGCGGTAGAGCCCTGGGCGTAAACGATCGTTCAATGCAAATGAACGAGCGGCGCTGTCAGTGCCGATGGGGCGTTGCCGTGGGATCGCCGATCTGGATGATCTCGCCCTGCTGCCACGCATCCGCACCGGGGGCAACCGCTGGCGCGGGAATGTCGGCCCGTGCGGCTTTCTTTTTGTTGCTGTCGATTCCCAGCCGCTGATCGCGTTCGGCGACCATGCGCGGGTCGGCCTGGCCATCGGCGGTGAAGCCCATCATCAGTTGGGGCACGCCCAGGGGCAGCCGCTTGTCGAGGTCGGTGTGCCAGGTATGCCAGGTCTTGCCATAGGTGTGCACCAGCTTCTCCATCAGCGCGTGCTCGGCCACCTCGGGAATACCGGGCGCCACCAGCTGTCCCGACTTCACCTCGTGCACATGGCTGTGCCACAGCGCTTTTTCCGCGGGCGGCAGTGCGTTGAACAGCTGCTCGCTGATGATGTATTCCACGCCCATCAGCTTTGCCTCCTTGCGATTGCCGTCATAGATCACGCACTGGATCACCTCTTCGTTGAGGATGGCGCAGTAGTGGTGCGCTTCCATCTGTACATCGGGGTGGCCGTTGTAGAAGTGGAAGCCATCCAGGTAGGCGTTCAGCGCATCTATCGGCGGGCGTGACTGGAGCAACGCGGCGCCGGTGTCGAGTGCCCGTGTGCTCGCGGCCTTGGTCTTGCCGGGCGCCTCGACATTGGAGGGCGAGTCATTGCCGGCGCAGGCGCCTAGCAGGGCGAAGGCGGTTGCCAGGGACAATGCCTTGGCCGTGCGGTGGGGGGCGGTGTCAGTCATCAGAGAATCCTTCCTGTGGGGGGGGCAGGCTGGAGCGTCAACGCCGTCTTCAGCCCTTCGAAGTTTTGAAAACCTGAGGGCGTGCGCGTTCAAAATCTCTTTGGTATTGAAAAAGCTCGGGGCTCGTCATAAGAATCGAGTGGAAAACAACGCATGCGCAGGGAGTCCTCATCATGTCGGTTGCCGCTTCAACCCTTGATTACCTTAAGCACCATCAACTGAAAATCACCACGGCCGAGTCTTGCACGGCCGGCAAGATCATCACCTTGCTCTCGCAGGTCGACGGCGGCGGTGCATGCATCGAAAGCGGTTACGTGGTGTATTCGCCGCATGCCAAACAGCGTTTGCTGAACGTGCGCGCCTATACGATAGAGACCTTCAATCTCACCAGTTGCGAGGTTGCACGAGAGATGGTCCACGGCGCGCTGCACGATAGCCCGGCCAATGTGGCGGTCGCCACCACCGGGCTGCTGGGTCCGGACGCCCTCGACGGCATACCGCCGGGCACCGTCTGTTTTGCCTGGGCCTTTCGTATCGGGCAGGTTGTCAGCGTGTTCAGTCGCAAGGAGCATTTCAGCGGGTCGCGCGAGCAGGTTCAACTGGCGGCCTCTGTCCACGCCTTGCAATGGTTGCCGCATTTTCACCAGCGAGCAGTGGCAGGGGAGCGTGGCTAAAGGATGGCCCAGATACTTTAAACCTTCTGCGCGTGCGCAGTGTCGATTGCTCAGGACACGTCGGAGGGAATGTAATGATAGGGATCGTGATACCTGCCCATAACGAAGAGCGCTACATCGGCGAATGCCTCGACTCCGTGTTGCGCGCCACTGAACACCCGGCCCTCAAGGGTCAAACGCTGGAGGTGCTGGTGGTGCTGGACGACTGTTCGGATGGCACGCCGGCGTTGGTGTCGGCCACGCAGGTACAGCGGCTGGACGTGTGCTTTCGCAATGTCGGCCAGGCCAGGGCCACAGGTGCTGAACAGCTATTGAAGCGCGGCGCTCGCTGGCTGGCCTTCACGGATGCCGACACAGTGGTGCCACCAGACTGGCTGGCGCGGCAGATCGGATTTGGTGCCGACGCGGTGTGCGGCACCGTCGACGTGGATGGCTGGAGTGAACACGACGACGCCGTGCGTTCGCGGTATCTGTCGCTGTACCAGTTCATTGAAAACCATCGGCATATCCATGGCGCCAACATGGGCCTGAGCGCTGAGGCCTATCGCACCGCTGGCGGCTTTCAGCATTTGGCGGCTCACGAGGATGTGCGGTTGGTGGCAGACTTGGAAAGGACCGGTGCGCGCATCGTCTGGACCGCCACCAATCCGGTGATCACCAGTGCGCGCCGCGACTACAAGTGTCGCGGCGGGTTCGGCGAATACCTGGCCACGCTGGTGCCCGGCCGTCTTGGCGTAGACGCGTGCCTGGGGGCGGGCGCTGCGCTCGGCGTCGAGTAACCGTGGACCTGGTTGACTGGGTGCAATGGCCCGCCATGGCCGTGACCGTGCTCTCGGCATGGTTCATCGGTTCGCAGCGCCCGCGTCGGCGCATGCTCGCGTTTTGGGGGTTCATCCTCAGCAATACGTTATGGGTGGCCTGGGGCTGGCACACCAATGCCTACGGTTTGATCGTGCTCGAGTGCGTTCTACTGGGCATGAATGCGCGGGGCTTCACAAAGAATCTGCGCGCGCAGCGCAATGCCGGATGATCGCGCTCAGCGATTTCGCACGTTCTTTTTGAAACCGCGCAGGTTCATCAGACACAGGCATACCTGTAGCACGATCAGCGCATACGCATGGGCATGGACGCCCCAGATGACCCACAGAATATTGCTCAGTATGAAACAGAAAAACCCCGCCATCCGCCTCGCCGGGCGCTGAGACCCGATCAGCCAGGCCGCCAGTACCGTGACAGCCATGGCAGGCCATTGCACCCAATCCACATCACTCAAGCCGACATCCTCAATCATCACTTCGTTTAAAACACAGAGGGTCGCCTGGGTGAATGATTCAGATTTTTTCCTAGCCCTCGCCTTAACCGCTTGTCAGCCAGGCAGACGATTTGTTGAACAGGCGCGGGGGTGTTCGAGCCACATACAACAAGGGCTGCCGGCCCGACTTTTAATCCGCCTGGAGATAATCATGAAAAAGCTTTCGATGTGCCTGGGCCTTTGCAGTGTGTTCATGCTGCAGGGGTGCTTCGACAATGCCGACAACAACACCAAAGGCAATACCGATGGGAGCAAGTCGTCGGTGCAGATGCAGGAGGGGAAGGGGGAGGGGGGCAAGTGATTGAGAACTGGCTCAACCATGGCGCGCCGCCTGAAGAGCCTAATGGTCTGAGGACACAGGTCATGACATGTTTCGGGTGGCACGCGCTGAAATGCCGAGGCACGATGCGCGGGTCTTTTGTAAACGCAGCCTCAGGGCTATGATCCGATGAACATGAGCAAAAATCAGGAGCGCTTCAATGAAAAGTGCAGATAAGCAAGTTTCAGACCGCGAGATCGACGCCTTGGAACTATTAGTGCCTGCCCAGGCGCGCAAGGCCACGCTGTCTGCTTATTTTCGTGCATTATCGGTGAGCCAGCGCGGCGTGCTGTGCATGGATGAAGGTAGTCTGGTGCGTGTTTCGCAGGACGGCAGTAAAACACTGGTTGCTCAAGGGAAGCCTCGTCGCAAGGTCAAGACTGGAGAGGTCATTACCGTGCGTCGAGTTGAAGAGCAAACGGTAGGTGGGCGTGCCTAGGCTGCGTATTTTTGCGGGACCCAACGGGTCCGGTAAAAGCACAATCAAGGGTGAGTTGGATCCGGCGTTAACCAAGTTGTATGTCAATGCGGATGAATTGGAAAAAGAGGCCAGGGCAACTGGCTTTATTGATTTATCGGTTTTTGATATCGCGACCACATTGGATGAGTTGCTCAGGTTTCATGCCGAACACCATCTACTCATTAATAAGAGCCTGACTGATCATGTCAGTAAGCTTGGTTTGCAAGGCGCCCGGATTGATTATCGAGCTATTCTGGTCGACTCCTATTTTGCGTCCGTGATTTCTGACTTCATTCGTCAGCGCTTGTTGGAAAAAAGGGCGAGCTTTACGTTTGAAACGGTGATGTCACATCCCGGCAAAGTTGAGTTCATGCAATTGGCCCAAGCGCGGGGCTACCGCACCTATCTTTATTTCGTATCGACAGAAAACCCCGCAATCAATATAGATCGAGTGGAAATTCGCGTTAAAGAGGGTGGGCATCCCGTCGAGCCTGAAAAGGTTCGCGAGCGATACTACAAGTCGCTCGACCTATTGCCTGGAGCAATTGCTGCAAGTGATCGTGCCTTCATTTTTGACAACTCCGCAGATCGCTCGGTCTTGCTTGCAGAAATTACATCCGGTGTTCAGCTTCAATATCACACGGAAGATGTTGCTGATTGGTTCTTTGAGGCTTACGCCGACAAGGTGGGTGGGTGACGGGGAGCGGGCTCCCTTGCATGGCGAGAATCTGATACGCCCCGTCGAATTGCCGGGAGCGGCCAGGCCTCTGCGACGATTATTGTTCCCGCACCTTTGCAGGAACGATCACCATGCAGCCGCCCCCGAGCATCGTCAGTCGCTACGATAACCACGTTCACTTCTACACGTCAGCCGACCTTCGGCGAGTGTCGGGCCCGCTGCCCTACAGCTTGCCGACACCGCATCCGCTGACGGCGTACCTGGACAGGCTGATCGATGTCGGGATGCTCCCCGCCGTCATCAACCATGTTCACCTGAGCATCCTGCCGGACTCGCACAATGTGTTCGCCTCTTTCGACGAGTTGAAGGTGCTTCAGGCCGCCAACCCCCGGCGGTATGGCGGCGTCAGGCTGGTCGGCACGATCAAGGCGCACCCGGTCTACGCCACTCACGAACGCCTTGCCCATCCGCAGGTCATCGGCGCGCGTATCGTGCTGCACGATGCGCCGCCTGAAAGCGTGCACGGGACGCGTTTTTGCACCGCGCAGTGGTTGGCCTTCTACGCTCGGCTGCTGCCGCACCAGCACGTGCATATTTATGCAAAAGAAGCCGCGACCACGCTGCGCGTGCTGCGTCAGGTGCCGGAATCCGTGCGGGTCATCATCGATCACCTGGGTAGTTGCCACGGTGAACGCGGTGCGACGGAGCCTGCCTATCTTGCGCTGCTCGCTGAAGCGCAACGGCGCGGCACCGTGTGGTTCAAGGGGCCGGGCTATCGCACCGCGGTCGACCCGCACACGGTTGCCCAATTCGTCACGCAGATTGTGCGGACCCTCGGTGCCGACAGGCTGCTGCTGCAAGCCAGCGATGCGCCGCATGTGGGGGTCGACCACCAGGGTGTGCCGTATGCCCGCGAGTTTGATGTGACCCGTGCCTTTGAGTTTGTCGACGCTGTTGCGCGGCATGTGTGTGAGGCGACTCGCCTGCCGGTCAGCCAGTTGCTGCGAGGCGCTTGCTGATCCTTCCTTTGTACCGTCCGGGATATCCATTGATGACCAGTATCCGTAGCAAAGAAATCACCTTCGCCGTCCACTACGGCGATGCAACGCTAAACCTCAAGGGCTGGCTGTTCGAGCCCGATCTGCCTGCTTGCGACCGACTGCCACCAATCGTCTTCAACTCAGGCTTCACCGGCGGCGTCAGCATGTATGGCCAACTGTTCGGGCGTGCGCTGGCGGCGCGGGGTTATCGCGTGATGACCTATGACGTGGCGGGTTTCTTTTCCAATAAATACGTACGCAACACGCTCAAGGCCGGGGGGATCGAAATCACCCAGGTGATCCTCGAAGACCAGCGGGACGAAGTCCTCGGCGCCGTCGCCTGGGTACGCGAGACTCTGGGTGAAATGCCGGTGGTGGCGTCCTGGGCGCTGGGGGCTGTGGCAAGCCTTGGCGCCATGGCTCAATTGGCGGCAGCGGGGGGCGAGCAGATCCGCTTCTGGGTGCCGATGAGCTATACCGGCACCCGTCAATTGCAAGCCTTGCGTACCGACAGTCAGGCGGCCGATGCAGCGATCCACCAGTTGCCGGATGACGCACCGATTCCGCCGTTCGATATCGGCACCGAATCGACCCGTCTGGGCTTTTACCCACTGGATCCCCAGACCCAAGCCTATGTAGATCAGCAGTTGGGCGGCTATACCGAGGCGGGTGGCGCTGATCGCTGGCCGGGTTGCAGCCATGTAACGGCGAAGTCCTACAAAGCCTGCGTCGCCTATGACCCGGAGCACGGTATCGAAGGCGCAACAGGCTTTGCGCCTGCATTGATTATCCACGGCGCCGACAATACTCTGCACAGGCCGTCCGAATCCGAGCGCCTGTATCGGCACTACCCCGGTGACGCCGGCGAAGGCGCGCTGATTATCCCGCTGATGCAACACGGCCAGCAGAACCAGGCGAACAATCCGCTGTTCCGGGCCATGATCCACAGCATCGATGAAGCGATTCGTGCGCGCGGCTGAACAGGCCGTCAGCCGTTGAGGACTTGCTGAGCATCAACCCTGTGGCAAGCCCTAATGCCGTTCAGTTAAGCGCAGATTCCCTGTGGCGAGCAGGCTTGTCCTGCGTTGGGCTGCGCAGCAGCCCCAACACCAGGCGCTGAGCCGTATCAGGTACACCGCGTTTTGCTGGAAGGGGGGCGCTTCGCACCCCAACCCTGTGGCAAGCCCGCTCGCCACAGGGCTGTTTCAATCACGTTTCCCTGGGTGGCCGCCCATTCGAGAATCCTGCGATGACGACTCCCAGGCACATTGGTTTGCTCATGCTTCCCCAGTTCTCAATGATGGCGCTCGCTGGCGCCAGCGAGCCGCTGCGGGCGGCGAATCGGCTTAGCGGCACGCGCTTGTATGAGTGGACGCTGCTGAGCGAAACCGGAGGGCCGGTATGCTCCAGCAGCGGCTTCGAGCTGCAGACGGTGGCGATCGAGCACGCCCCCGCGCTGGACCGCGTGTTCGTGCTGGCCAGCCTGGACATCGAGACACAGAAACCGCCGAAGATGCTGCGCTATCTGCAACGCGCGGCGGCCCGAGGCACGACGGTAGGCGCTTTGAGCACGGGCACCTTCATTCTTGCTCGCGCCGGGTTGCTCGATGGAAAACGCTGCACCTTGCACTGGGAATGCATCGGCCAGTTTGCCGAAGAGTTCCCCTTGATCGAAGTGACGCGCGATCTCTACGTCAACCATGACAACCGCTGGACCTGCGCCGGTGGCACGGCGGCCATCGACCTGATGCTGGCGCAGATAGCGCTGGATTTCGGCAACCCACTGGCGGCTAGTGTCGCCGAGCAATTCCTGCATGCCCGTATCAGGGCGCCGGAAGAACATCAGCGCATGTCGATCCAATGGCGTTTCGGGGTTCATGACCGGCGCCTAACGGCGGCGATTGCCACCATGGAAAACAACCTCGAGCACCTGGTTGGCATCGACGTGATCGCCGAGCGCTGCAACCTGTCCCATCGTCAGTTGGAGCGCCTGTGGCAACAGCACTTCGGTAAAACCCCGAAAAAATTCTACCTGGAACTGCGGCTTAACGAAGCGCGCCGCCTGCTGCGTGAAAGCGCCCAGCCTATCGCCCATATCGCCCACCGTTGCGGCTTCGTTTCAGCCTCGCATCTGGGCGACGTCTACCGGCGCACCTGGGGCTGCACGCCCGGCGAAGAGCGGCGGAAATTTGATGAAACCCATTCCTGATGTCAGGACGTGACCCTGCAGCGCTAATCTTTTGCCACCGCTTCGTATCGACGCTGGCGCACTTGGAAACGTCGATTTTTTGATAGAACTCGTCGGGCATACGGCGCAGTTGCCGTGCGCCGGCGCGGTAAGGTTCATGCAGGTTCAGCGCGCTGTCTGGCGCTGCTCCCGACCACAACAACAATGACCTGAAGAAGGCCAAGCAACCATGGAAACCCTGCGCTTCATTCTGGACAACCACGGCCTGATCAGCCTGCTGCTGGGTCAGCACCTGTTCATCGTCGCGCTTGCCGTCGGGCTGGCGATCCTCACCGGCGTGCCCATTGGCATCGCGATCTCCCAGCACGCCGGATTGCGTCGCTGGGTGCTCGCCTTCGCCGCCGTGCTGATGACCATTCCTTCGGCCGCGTTGTTCGGGCTGATGATTCCCGTGCTGTCCGTGGTGGGCTACGGAATCGGCGTGGTGCCGGCGGTCATTGCGCTGTTCCTGTATTCGCAGTTGCCGATCATCCGCAACACCAGCACCGCGATTTCCAACATCGACCCCGCCTTGCGCGAAGCGGCCATCGGCATGGGCATGTCCACCTGGCAGCGACTGCGCAAGGTCGAGCTGCCGCTGGCGGTGCCGCTGATCATGGCGGGCGTCAGGATGGCCACGGTGATCAATATCGGCATTGCCGCCATTGCAGCCTACATCGGCGCCGGCGGCTTGGGCAGCCTGATCATTCGCGGCATCACGCAAACCGATACCCGGCAATTGCTGGCCGGTGCCCTGGTCATCAGCGTGATCGCCATCGCGGCCGACTATGCGCTGTACGCCCTGCAGCGGCTGCTGACACCCCGCGGCCTGAACACCAGCACGCTGATAGCCCGCCGACTTGAAGAGGCAACGACATGATCCAGATTGAGCACCTGAGCAAGACCTTTGGCGCCATCACTGCGGTAGAAGACGTCTCGTTGAGCGTCGCCGAGGGGCAGATCTGCATCCTGCTCGGCCCCTCGGGCTGCGGTAAAACCACCACCTTGAAAATGATCAACCGGCTGATTGCGCCGACCTCCGGCACCATCAGGATTGCCGGACGCGATACCGCCGAACTGGACAGCGTCACCCTCAAACGCTCCATCGGCTACGTGATTCAACAAGTCGGCCTGTTCCCCAACATGACCGTCGAGGACAACATCTGCGTGGTGCCCAATCTGCTGGGATGGGACAAGACCAAAAGCCGCAAGCGCGCCGCGGAGCTGCTGGAAGTGGTGGCGCTGGACCCGGCGATGTTTCTCCAACGCTACCCCTGTGAACTCTCGGGCGGCCAGCAGCAGCGGGTCGGCGTGGCCCGTGCGCTGGCGGCGGACCCACCGGTGATGTTGATGGACGAGCCGTTCGGCGCCATCGATCCAATCAATCGCGAGGTGATCCAGGACGAATTCATGCGTATCCAGCGTCAGGTCGGCAAGACCGTGCTGTTTGTCAGCCACGACATCGACGAGGCGATGAAGATGGCCGACTGTGTCGCGTTGTTCCACGATGGCCGCATCGAGCAGTTCGGCACACCCGACGACCTGCTGGCACAGCCTGCCAGCGAGTTCGTGGCCAGCTTCATGGGCGGTGACCGCGTCATGAAGCGCTTGCGCCTGATGCGCTCGGTGGACGTGGCAAGCCAGGTACCGCCTCGGCAGGGCGGTTCCCCCGCGCAACTGGTGGTCAAGCCTGGGGATGATCTGCGTCAGGTGCTTTCGCAACTGCTGGGGTGCGGTCAGGACTGGGCGCTGTGCAATGACAGCGAGGGACGTTTTGTCGGCTACGTGCACCAGGCCGATATCCTCGCGCGATTGGCAGACCACACGACGCCGAGGGTGCACTGACGATGCCTGAGTTCATCAGCCGACTGAGCGTCGGGCTCGAGCGCTATTGGGGCGATATCAGCTACCTGAGCGTTCAGCACCTGCAAATCGTCGCCATCAGCGCGGTCCTGGCCTTGCTGGTGGCGCTGCCCCTGGGCGTTTGGATGAGCCGCGCGGCGAGCCAGCGCCATGCCATGGCGTGCATGCAGTTTCTCAATGTGGGGCAAGCCATTCCCAAGCTTGCCTTGCTGGCGCTGGCCATGAGTTTTGTCGGCGTGGGCAGTGGCGCGGCCATCTTCGCCTTGTGGGTGGCAACCCTGCTGCCAGTGGCGGTAAACACCTGCGAAGGTTTGCGCGCGGTGCCCCGGCACTTGATCGAAGCGGCCGAGGCCATGGGCATGACGCCTGCGCAAGTGCTATGGAAGGTCGAAATACCGAATGCGATGAACGTGATCTTTGCCGGCATTCGCACGGCGCTGGCCATCAACGTGGGGACCGCGCCGCTGGCCTTCCTGGTTGGCGGGGGCGGGCTGGGTGAGCTGATTTTTACCGGTATCGACCTGAACGATTTCGACATGATGCTGGCCGGTGCCGTGTCCACCGCACTGCTGGCCATCGCGGTCGACCTGGCGTGCGGTCTGGTCCAGAACCTCAGCGTTTCTCGGGGGTTACGTTTGGCCGGGCGCGTTTGAAACCTGTCGGCACACAACACTTAAACGAGGTGCGGGATGATATATCGAGCGTTGGTCAGTCTGATGTTTGCGCTGTGCCTGGCAGGCGGTGTGTTTGCCAGCGACACTATCGTCGTCGGCGGCAAGAAATTCACCGAGCAACAATTGGTGGCCGAACTCACCACCCAGTTGTTGCGCGCCAACGGCTACCGGGTGGATAAACGCCCGGACCTCGGTTCTTCGATCCTGCGTGCGGCGCAGGAGAACGGCCAGGTCGATGTGTACTGGGAATACACCGGCACTGCCCTGATTGTTCACAACAAGATCAACGAAAAGCTGGATGCCGAAGCGGCTTACAACAAGGTCAGCGCCCTTGACGCGCAGAAGGGCATTACCTGGCTGAATCCGTCCGGCGCCAACAACACCTACGCACTAGCCATGCGCAAGGAGCAGGCGGACAAGGACGGCATTGCCTCGATCAGCGACCTGGCCAGGAACATCGGTGACGGCAAGGCCTACACATTTGCCTCCAATGCCGAATTTTTCTCGCGTTCTGACGGGCTGCGCCCGTTGCAGCAAGCCTACGGGTTCGAGTTCGGGCGTAAAAACGTGATTCGAATGGACGGCGGCCTGACGTACCAGGCCCTGCGCGACAACCAGGCGAACGTCGCGCTCGTGATGTCGACTGACGGACGCATGTCCGCGTTCGGGTTTATTGCCCTGAAGGACGACAAGGGATTCTTTCCCAGTTACGCACTCACCCCCGTCATCCGCACCGAGGTACTGAAGGCCAACCCGAAGGTTGGCCAGTTACTCAACGCGCTGTCGTCCACGCTGGATGACGCCACCATCGCTGCGCTCAATGCCCGTATTGAAGTGGGCCGTGAATCCATCGAAAACGTATCCCGGGAATTCCTGCAGCAACGCCAATTGCTCCAGATAAACTGACTTGGCGCTGTCCGGAAGCAACCCCAGCTTCTGTGTGGCAAGCGGACTTGTCGTGGTTGAGCGGGTTTCCGTGGCGAGCGGGCTTGCCCCGCGTTGGGGTGCTAAGCGCCCCCAATCCAGCAAAACGCGGTGTACCTGATACGGCTCAGCGCTTGGTTTTGGGGCTGCTACGCAGCCCAACGCAGGACAAGCCTGCTCGCCACAGGGAATCTGCGCTTAACTGAACGGCATTGGGGCAAGCCCGCTCGCCACAGAGGTCCTTCCCGGCCTCACTCACAGCTGCTCCAACAACCAGGTGCGAAAAGCAATCAACGAAGGCAGCCTTTCATTGCGCGGTGGATAAGCCAGGTAATAACTGCGCTGACTGGCGAACGGCTGCCCCAGGCTGATCAGTTCGCCATTTGCCAGTTCGTCGCTCACCAGAATGCGCGGCACCAGGCCGATGCCGATACCTGCGCGCACGGCCTGGATCAAGTGCGAGGTCAGCTCAAAGCTCGGCCCCAGGCGCATCAGGCGATGGGGCAAACCGTGGTGACTGAACCACTCGCCCCACACGGTGGCATTGTTCGCCACATTCAACAGCGTCTGCTGCGCCAGGTGCTGCGCTGGCCAGTCTTGATGGGCCAGGGCGGCTTCAGGCGACATGATCACCAGCAGTTCCTCCATGTGCAGGCGATGGCTGATCAGCCCCGGCAGATCGGCACTGCCCACGACGATGGCGGCGTCGATACCGCCGGTTTCGAAGTCTATGGCGTCGATCCGCGAATGGATGTGCACCAGCATGCCGGGATGGCTTTTGTAAAAATCATGCAGGCGCGGCAACAGCCACTTTGAGCCAAAGGTCGGCAAGGTGGCCAGGCGCAGAGTGCCGCTGCCCGACTGGTAGGCCAGGGCCTGCAACGTGGCGGCGCGGATCAGCCCGAGCGCGTGGCTCATTTCGCGCTGATACAGCCTGCCCACATCGGTCAGCTGCACTTGCCGGCCTTCGCGGCGAAACAGCGTCAGGCCCAATTGCTGTTCCAGCGCCTGAACCTGCCGACTCACCGCGCTTTGGGTCAGGGACAGCTCCACGGCCGCGCGGGTATAGCTTTCATGCCGCGCAGCGGCTTCAAACGCCAGCAGCAGCGACATCGAAGGGGTGAGGTGACGGTAATTCATTCGTAAAAGTCATCGATAGCGGCAGGATTATACGTTTGTAGCACGCCCTAACCTGCAGGATCATGGGCCAAACCAATGACCTGAGGCTGACCTATTAATGCCCAGGCGACAAGTATTTCGACTTTCCGTGAATTGAGACCTGCCCGCGATGATCGCCCCGTTGCCCACCTCTGCACCTGCGCCACAGTACCCGGAGTTTCTGCAGGCCTTGCAGATCAGCGGCTTTCGCGGCCAGCTCAGCGCCGACTACGCCACCCGCACCGTCTTGGCCACCGATAACTCGATCTATCAGCGCCTGCCCCAGGCGGCGGTATTCCCCCTGGATGCCGACGATATAGCACGCATCGCCACCCTGATGGCCGAACCGCGCTTTCGCCAGATCAAACTGACCCCGCGTGGCGGTGGCACTGGCACCAACGGCCAGTCGCTGACCGACGGCATCGTGGTCGATCTGTCGCGCCACATGAACGCGATCCTTGAGATCAATGTGGCCGAGCGCTGGGTACGGGTGCAGGCGGGCGTGGTCAAGGACCAGCTCAATGCCGCGTTGAAACCCCACGGGCTGTTCTTCGCCCCGGAGCTGTCCACCTCCAATCGCGCCACCGTGGGCGGCATGATCAACACCGACGCCAGCGGCCAGGGCAGTTGCACCTACGGCAAGACCCGTGACCATGTCCTTGAACTGCACAGCGTGTTGCTCGGCGGCGAGCACCTGCACAGCCGGCCGCTTTCCGACGGCGAGCTTGAGGCGGCGTGTGCGCAGAGCGGGCGCATTGGTGAGGTGTACCGTACTGCGCGGCAGATCCACGACACCCAGTCGGAGCTGATCGCCTCGGTGTTTCCCAAGCTCAATCGCTGCCTCACCGGTTACGATCTGGCGCACCTGCGTGACGAGCAGGGGCGTTTCAACCTGAACAGCGTGCTGTGCGGCGCGGAAGGCTCGCTTGGCTACGTGGTCGAAGCCCGGCTCAATGTG
Source organism: Pseudomonas poae RE*1-1-14 (assembly GCF_000336465.1). Classification (NCBI taxonomy): domain Bacteria; kingdom Pseudomonadati; phylum Pseudomonadota; class Gammaproteobacteria; order Pseudomonadales; family Pseudomonadaceae; genus Pseudomonas; species Pseudomonas poae. Next base: position 1,450,946 of record NC_020209.1, read on the forward strand.
CTGCCGATTCCGCGCTATTCGGTGCTGGTCAATGTGCGCTACGCCAGCTTCATGGACGCACTGCGCGACGCCAACGCCTTGCTTGCGCATGCGCCGCTGTCCATCGAAACCGTGGACTCCAAAGTGTTGCTGCTGGCGATGAAAGACATTGTCTGGCACAGCGTCGCCGAATACTTCCCCACCGATGCGGCGCGCCCGACGCTGGGCATCAACCTGGTGGAATTCAGCGGCGACGATGTGGCGCAGGTCAACGCACGGGTGGCGGCCTTTGTGGCGCACTTGCAGAGTGACACCACCCTTGAGCGGCTGGGCCACACCCTGGCCCAGGGCGCCGAAGCGGTGACCCGCGTCTATGCCATGCGCAAACGTTCGGTGGGACTGCTGGGTAACGTCGACGGTGAGATTCGTCCGCAGCCCTTTGTCGAAGACACCGCCGTGCCGCCGGAGCGTCTGGCCGATTACATCACCGAGTTTCGGGCCCTGCTCGACAGCTTTGGTCTGGCCTACGGCATGTTCGGCCATGTCGATGCCGGGGTGCTGCACGTACGCCCGGCGCTGGACATGAAAGACCCGGCCCAGGCCGCCCTGGTCAAACCGATCTCCGACGCCGTGGCCGCTCTGACCCAGCGTTACGGCGGATTGTTGTGGGGCGAGCACGGCAAGGGCTTGCGCTCTGAATACGTGCCCGCTTTTTTCGGCGAGCTGTACCCGGCCTTGCAAGCGCTCAAGGGCGCCTTTGACCCGCACAACCAGCTCAACCCCGGCAAGATCTGCACGCCACCGAATGCCGCCCAGGGGTTGCTCAAGGTCGACGAGGTGACACTGCGCGGCGACCTTGACCGGCATATCGACGAACGCGTGTGGCAGAGCTTCGGCACTGCCATGCATTGCAACGGCAATGGCGCCTGCTACAACTACGATCCCGACGACGCCATGTGCCCCTCGTGGAAAGCCACCCGCGAGCGTCAGCATTCGCCCAAGGGCAGGGCGTCGTTGATCCGCGAGTGGTTGCGCCTGCAGGGCGCGGCCAATATCGACGTTCTGGCCGTCGCCCGCGGCCGGCTGGCCTGGTTGGGCGGGTTACCCGCGCGGCTGCGCAACAACCTGGCGCGCTCGCGCGGTGAGGCGGACTTTTCCCATGAGGTGTATGACGCCATGGCGGGCTGCCTGGCGTGTAAATCCTGCGCGGGCCAGTGCCCGATCAAGGTCAATGTGCCGGAGTTTCGCTCGCGGTTCCTTGAGTTGTATCACGGTCGCTATCAACGTCCGCTGCGCGACTACTTGATCGGTTCGCTGGAGTTCACCATTCCCTACCTGGCTTACGCGCCGGGCCTGTACAACGCGATCATGGGTGCGGGCTGGATGAGTCGACTGCTGGCGCGCCACGTCGGCATGCTCGACAGCCCGCTGATCCACCGCCACGATTTGCAGGCCGTGCTCAACGCGTGCAAGGTCAAGGTCGCCAGCGTGCCGACCCTGCGCGAGCTGACGCCCGCGCAGCGTGAGCGCAGTGTGGTACTGGTGCAGGATGCGTTCACCCGTTACTTCGAAACGCCAGTGCTGGCGAGCTTTATCCAACTGGCTCATCAGTTGGGCTATCGGGTGTTTCTTGCACCCTACAGCGCCAACGGCAAGCCCTTGCATGTGCAGGGCTTTCTCGGCGCCTTTGCGAAAGCGGCGATCCGCAATGCCGCGCAGCTCAAGGCGCTGGCCGACTGTGGCGTGCCGCTGGTGGGCCTGGATCCGGCGATGACGCTGGTGTATCGCCAGGAGTACCGCAAGGTGCCGGGAATAGGCGAATGCCCCACGGTGCTGCTGCCTCAGGAATGGCTGCTCGATGCGCTCCCGGACCGCGCGTCCCAACGCCCGCAGACCTTCCGGCTGCTGGCGCACTGCACCGAAAAGACCAACGTGCCGGCAAGTACCGCGCAGTGGCAAGCCGTGTTTGCCCGAGTGGGCCTCACACTGCTCAGCGAGGCGAGTGGCTGCTGCGGCATGTCCGGCACCTACGGCCATGAGGCGCGCAATCAGCACACGTCGAAGACTATTTTCGAGCAGTCATGGGCCGGCAAGCTGGACCAGCCTGGTGAAGCGCTGGCCACGGGGTATTCCTGCCGCAGCCAGGTCAAGCGTCAAGCCGGCAAGCACCTGCGCCACCCGTTGGAAGTGGTGCTGGAGCATGCCTGTCAGCCTTACTCTTTGACGTCCATGAACTCTTCGGCCCACGCCATGTAACTGGCAGGCAACGTGTAGGTGTGGGTGAGTTCGGTGGCGCTGAGGTTGGAGGTGCGGTGGGTCAGTTGGCGCTGCGCGCGCAGGCTGTCGTAAGTGGCCTTGATGGCCGCAAAGTAGGCGCCATGTCCGGCCACCACCACGCGCACGCCGAGGCTGGCCAGGCGCTCTGCGTCGTTGAGCGCGGGATTGGCGTAGGTCACCAGCATCAGCGGAACGCTGAGGTTCTCGGCGATCTGCTCCAGGTGCTCGAAGTCCTTGACGCCGACCATGCAGATGCCGTCGGCACCGGCCTTTTCGTAGGCCTTGGTGCGCTTGATCACATCCTCTGTGGGCAGCACGCCGGCGTTGGTGCGCGCGATGATCGACAGCGCCGGATCGACCCGGGCTTCGAGGGCGGCCCGGACCTTGCCGATGCCTTCGTCGATGGAAATCAGGTCGGTGGATTTGCGTCCGAATTGCGCAGGCAGCAGGGTGTCTTCGATGGTCAGCGCGGCGACGCCGGCGCGTTCGAGTTCTTCGACGGTGCGCATCACGTTCAGGGCATTGCCATAACCATGGTCGGCATCAGCGATAAAGGGGAGCTGGGCGACGCGGCCGATGCGCGTGGCCTGTTCGACGAATTCGCTGAGGGTGATCAGCGCAAAATCGGGCGCCGCCAGCACCTGCAATGAGGCGACCGAGCCGCCCAGGATGCCGACCTCAAACCCCAGGTCGGCCGCAATGCGAGCGGACATCGGGTCAAACACAGAAGCTGTTTCGACGCACTGGGGTGCGGCAAGCAACTCACGAAAATTGCAGCGAAGCGCTGAGTGGGAAATTTTTGGCATGATCTTTCCTGGTTCTGGCCATCGTCTAATGCACGATCAATGCCTGTTTATAAACCAGCGAGCCTACCACGCAGATGAAATCAGCGTTATGACGTTTAAGAATGGGTCATGCGCCAGGCACATAACCCTCAGGGGCAGGCATAGCGATGCCTGGCGGTCCTGAGCAGGTCGCGCAGCTTGTCGGCTTGCAAGGACAGTGTCATTTGCCGCTCATCGATCACGATTTCGGCGACGATCAACGCAAGAATCAATGGCGCGGTCACCATCCAGTGCGCATAAAACTCAGTGATCAACGAGAAGAACACCCCAAGAATCCACAGTCCCAGGACCCATTTTGGTGCGCGCTGCTGCAAGGGCACCCACAGCCGCTGCAACTTTTTCAGGCGGGTGGTGTGCAGTCTCAGTGAATCTTCAAGCTTGGACAGATACGTGTTCGACATAAGAGTAGGCCACTGCGTACAGGACGAAGGTTGTTAAACGGTTCGGGCTTTGCCAGGCAGCGGTCTGCCCAGCCAGCTCAGATTGACCTCTTTGACGGCGACCCAGTCCCCGTTGGCGGGCTGGGCGGTACAGCGTTTGAAGGCAATACACACACCGTGGCTATCCAGTAAAGCAAAGTCCCGATAGTCGGGTGTGGAGCTGAACAGCCAGGCAAAGACGCGCATCGCGGTATCCGGTTGATCAAACGGGCCAGCTGAATTCGAACAGGGTGCCGCCGTTTTCCATGCGCCGGCAGCTCACCGCGCCGCCGTGGGCGAGGGCAATCGCACGCACCACCGCCAGGCCCAGGCCGCTGCCGCCTTGGGCCCGGGAGCGCGAGTTTTCGCCGCGCTGAAAAGCCTCGAACAGGTGCACGGCAAATTCTGCGTCGATGCCGGGGCCGTCATCGCGTACCCGCAAATAATGGATTGCGTCGCGGGTGCTCAGGTGGATGTTGACGTTCCCCGGCGTGGCGTGGCGGCGGATATTGTCCAACAGGGCGAGCAAAGCCTGGCGGATCCGCCCGGGATCGCAGCGCATCAAACGCCGTTGCAGGTCCAGGTGCAGCACAAAACCGGCGGCCGTGAGGCTCGGTTCGAACAGCCGCACATCGTCTTCAATCCCGGTGGCCAGGTCGGCGTTCTGCAGATGCAGTTCCAGGTAGCCGCTGTCGGCCAGCCCGACCACCCGCAAGTCTTCGATCAGCCGCGTCAGCCCTTCGACCTGGCCCAGCAGGCTGTAGAATTGTGCGTTGTCCGGCTCGAACACCCCTTCGGCCAAGCCTTGCAGGCGACCGCGCAGGATGGTCAGGGGCGTGCGCAGCTCATGGGCAATCGCCGCATTCCAGAACGCCTGCTCCTGGGCCATGCGTTTAAGGCGCTGGGCCATGCTGTTGAAGTCATCCACCAGTATCGCTGCCTCTGCGATGGGCTGCTCGCCGGCCAGGGCTTGCGCTTCCAGGTCCCCGTCGGCCAGTTTGCGCAGGTTCTCGGCGACCGAGTTCAAGGGCATCAGGATCCGCCGCGACAACTTCAACGCCACCACCGCGCCCACGGCCAGGCTCACCAGCGTGATCAGCCCCATCCAGGCCCACTCGATATTGGACGGCATCCAGGTGTTGGCGTCTTCTTCGGACGGTGGCCAATAGGCCCACAACAGCGAATAGAACACGTAGGAGCCGACCACGGCGAGGGCGATGACGTACAGCACCACAGCCGACATCGACACAATGATCTGGCGGCTCAAGCCGTTGAGGATTTTCACGTCACACTCCCAAACCGGTAGCCCACGCCGCGGATACTTTCGGGCACACCTTGCAGGCCGAGGTCTTCGATCTTGCGGCGCAGCTTGCTGATATGGCTGTCCACCGTGCGCTCCAGGCTGTCGCTTTCCGGCGAGCACAGCGCCAGCAGTTCGGCGCGGCTGAACACGCGCTTGGGCGCCTTGGCCAGTTGCGCGAGCAATTTGAATTCGGTCGCGGTCAGCGGCAGCGTCAATGCCTCGCCTGCCGTGCGCACGGTGACTTCGTGGCTTTCAATATCGATCTCGAACGCATCCACACGCAGCACGCTGCTGGCCGACACGTATTTATAGTCGCTGGTGCGGCGCAGCACGGCCTGAGTACGCGCCACCACTTCGGCCGGGTTGAACGGTTTGACGATGTAGTCGTCGGCGCCGATGCGCAGGCCCATCAGTTTGTCCAGGTCCTGATCCTGTGCGGTCAGCATGATCACGGGCGTGTTGCCGCGATGGCGGACTTCGGCCAGCACCTTCCAGCCGTCCACGTGAGGCATCAGCACATCGAGCAGCAGCAGGTCCGGCTTGAGCGTCTGGTGCAGCTCCAGCGCACGTCGGCCGTCGAGCGCGTGGGCGGTGCGAAACCCGGCGCGTTTGAGGTAGGCGATGAGGATGTCGGCGATTTCCGGTTCGTCCTCGGCGATCAGTACCAGCGCCTGGGTTTCCCGGTGGGTGTTGGGCAGGTCGTTCATGTTGAGCTCGGTGTGGTTGCCGTGAGGGCGGGGAGATTGTGCGCAATTACCATGCGCTTTTGTGGGAGGGTTTGTGGAGAAATGATGGAGAGGGGGGATATTGCCAAAAAATGTTGGGGATGGGGGGCATATCCATTGCTGCGGTGGCGGCTGAGAGGGGGGCCGCCCCTTGCGGCGACCCACGGAAATGCCGTTCAGTTAAGGAAATGTGTGGGCTTATTGTGGCGAGCGGGCTTGCCCCGCGTTGGGGTGCGAAGCGCCCCCCAATCCAGCAAAACGCGGTGTACCTGATACGGCTCAGCGCCTGGTATTGGGGCTGCTGCGCAGCCCAACGCAGGACAAGCCTGCTCGCCACAGGGAATCTGCGCTTAACTGAACGGCATTAGGGCTTGCCCCCGATGGCAGTGTGTCAGCTATACCTAAGCTGACTGACCCTCCTTCATCGGCAGACAATCCCGGTCGGCTCTCAGGCTGCCGCGCTCTTACCTCATATGCAAAATGATCGGGCTGCTGCTGGCCGGGTCGGTGTGGCCGCGCAGTTTGCTGACGTCCTTGGCGTCCACTGCGCCGCCGGCGTTGCCCCAGGTGCTGCGCATGTAGGTCAGCACCTGGGCAATTTCCGTGTCGGAGAGTTGCTCGCGGAACGCCGGCATGCGGTAGGCGTCGGGTACGCCGGCGGCGACGATGCGTTGGGAGCCGTTGAGGGTGATGTTGATGGCCGAGGCGGCTTCCTTGGCCAACGCCGAGGTGGCGCCGGCCAGGGGTGGCATCCAGTCAGGCTGGCCCTTGCCGTCCAGGCCGTGGCAGGAGGCGCAGCGTGTCGCGTACAGGTGGGCGCCGGGGCGTGCGTCGGTGGCGGCTGTCTGGTACTGCCAGGGCGCGCCGTCGCGCTGCGGATCGCCGGGCAGTGACTTGAGGTAGCGGGCGATGGCGGCCAGGTCGTCGTCGGCCATGAACTGCGTGGAGTTGTTGAACGCTTCGGTCATCGAGCCGTAAACCACTGCATGCTGGTTGCGCCCGGTCTTGAGGAATTGCACGATCTGCGGCTCGCTCCAGCGGCCCAGGCCGGTGTTGTGGTCCTGGCGCAGACTCGGCGCGTACCAGCCGTCGAGCAGCGCGCCGGCGAGGAACGGCGCGCCGGTCTCATCCAGGGCTTTCTCGTTGAAGGCCAAGCCGCGCGGCGTGTGGCAACTGCCGCAATGGCCCGGGCCCTGAACGATATAGGCACCCCGGTTCCACAGCGCATCCTGCCCCGGTTTGGCGGCGTAGGTAGCCGTGGGGGCGAACACGCCGTTCCACAGAGCGATGGGCCAGCGCATATTCAGCGGCCAGGGGATGGCGCTGGGAATATTGGGCTCGCTGGCCGGTTGCACGCCTTTCATGAAGAACGCGTACAGCGCGCGCACGTCATCGTCGCTGAGCTTCACATAAGACGGGTAGGGCATGGCCGGGTAGAGTCGGCGGCCGCCCGGCGCCACGCCCTGGCGTACCGCGCGGTCGAAGTCTGCCAGACTGTAGGCACCAATGCCGACGTCTGGATCCGGGGTGATATTGGTGGCGTGGATCGCCCCCAGCGGGGTAGCCATCTCCAGGCCGCCGGCAAAGGGCGCCTTGCCAGCAAGGCTGTGGCAGGCCACGCAGTCGCCGAGGCGCGCGACATACTCGCCACGGCTGACCAGGGCAGGGTCGAAGGTTGTGGCCTGTTCCTGCTCGAACGGCGAGGCAGGCTCACGGGTGACATACCAGGCCAGCAGGCCGGCGGCGATCAGGCAGGGCAGGGCAAGCCAGCCTGCGGTTCGGGCGAATCGTCGGGTGTTCATGGGCGTTCCCTGTCCTTAGCTGAAGGTGTATCGGCTCAATGGCAAGCTGCGGATGCGCTGGCCGGTCAACTGCGCCACCGCGTTAGCCACGGCCGGCGCCACTGCGGGCAGCGGTGGTTCGCCGATACCGCCCATTTTTTCGCCGCTCTCGATGATCTTGACGTGCACCTGCGCCATGCGTGAAGGCGGCAGGATCGGGTACAGGTCGTAGTTGCGCGCCCGTGGTTTGCCGTCCACGTACACCGCTTCTTCCAGCAGCGTTTGCGACAGGCCCAACGCCACGGCGCCGGCCACCTGCGCCTGCACAATCGCCGGGTTGACGATGCTGCCGGGATCGATCGCTTCCCAGATGTGATGCACCTTGACCTGACCGTGCTCGATCGACACTTCAGCGACCACCGCCGCATGGGAACCGAACGGCGACGCCATTGCCACGCCACGGGCTCGGCGACTGCCGTCTTCAGCGGTGTAGGGGCCGCGCTTCCAGCCGCCGGACAACTGCGCCGCAGCCTTGAGCAAGGTGGTCAGTCGCGGGTTGTCGCGCAGCAGGTGCAGACGCAACTCATACGGGTCGTGACCGCCCTTGTCCGCCAGTTCATCAAGGAACGCCTCGTAGAAAAAGTCGTTGAGCGAATTGCCCACCGAACGCCAGTAACCGAGCATCGCCGGGCCTTTGACGTAGATCTGCGCGATGCGCTTATTGGGGATGGCGTAGCTTTTGCCCGATAGCCCTTCGATGGCCGTGGGGTCGATCTTGTCGCCCTGTTTGCCGGCCAGGGCTTCAGTCGGGCCTTCGGTAGCGCTGACCGCTTCGATGGCGACCGGCAGGCCTTTGTCATCCAGCGCAGCGCGGAACTTGACCACTGCCAGCGGGCGCAATACGTCACGCAGGAACTCTTCCTCGCGGCTCCAGATCAGTTTGACCGGGCGGCCCACGGCCTTGGCCAGTGCGATGGCCTGCGGGTAGGGATTGGCCGACTCATAGAGGAAATGCCGACCGAAAAAACCACCCAGCAGCGGCGAGTGCAGGGTGATGTTCGCCGGGTCAAGGCCGGTGCGCTTGGCGATGTCGGCGCGGAACATGTCCGGTGCCTGGTTGGGCAGCCACACCTCCAGCGAGCCATCGGGGTTGAAGCGCGCCAGGGCCGACGGCGGCTCCAGCTGGGCATGGTTGAGGTATTGGTTGTGGTAAGTGGCTTCGACCCGGGTTTTGGCGTTTTTCAGCGCGCCGGCCACGTCGCCTTCGTTCTCGTCGTCGCGGGCCGTGCCTTGCTGGGCGGCGAGGAAGTCGCGGTGCTTGTCGGTGGAAAAGTCTGCGGGCATTGCGCGCAACGTCGAATCGGCGGCCGCTTCCAGCCAATCCACCTGGATCGCTTCGACGGCGCGTTTGGCGTGCCACCAGCGTTCGGCCACCACCGCCACGGCGCCGGGCAGGGTGTGCACCGAATGCACGCCTTTCATGGCTTGGACCTGCGCCTGATTGCGCAGGCTGCCCACGGTCATGCCCAGGCGGGGCGCGTGCTGGACGGCGGCGTGGAGCATGTCGTCGACTTTCAGGTCGATGGTATACAGCGCCTTGCCGGTGGATTTGTCATAGGCGTCCAGGCGTTTCACCGGTTTGCCGATCCAGCGGAATTGGCTCGGGTCGCGCAGGGTGATACTGGCCGGGTCGGGCACCGGCATGTCCAGGGCGCGCCCGGCCAATTCGCCGTAGCCCAGTGAACGGCCGGACGCTGCGTGCACCACGCGGCCAGGCTGGGTGGTGAGTTCGGTGAGCGGTACGCCGAGCTGTTGGGCTGCGGCTTGCAGCAGCATGGCGCGCGCGAGGGCGCCAAGGCGGCGCATGGTCGGGTAGCTCATGCGCACCGACATGCTGCCACCGGTGATGCGCATGCCGTTTTCCATCACCACATAGGCCTCACCCGGTGGGGCAGCCTCGACCACGAAGGTGGCGGGGTCGGCGTCCAGCTCTTCGCCGACGATCTGCGCCATGGCGGTGTGGGTGCCCTGGCCGCCTTCCATGAAGGGGCTGAGCAGTCTTACGCTGCCGTCCGGGCGAATTTCCAGAAACGCCGGCACCTGGGTGCCGCGCTCTGCGGCGTTGGTCGTGGCCGCCTGCACACGGGCCGAGCCCATCGGCAGGCCGAAGCCGATCACCAGCGCGCCCACGGCGGTGCTGGCCAGAAAGCGTCGGCGCGACAGGTTGACCGGCTCACCCAGAGGCACGTCAGACAAGGGCAGAGGCGTATTCATCAGGCGCGCTCCTGCTTGGCCAGGTCATCCATGGCGGTGTGGATAGCGTTGTAAGTGCCGCAGCGGCACAGGTTGACCATGGCCGCGTCGATCTGCGCCGGGGTGGGTGCGGGGGTGTGCTTGAGCAGCGCAGTGGCCGCCATCACCTGCCCGGACTGGCAATATCCGCATTGCGCCACTTGATGCTCGACCCAGGCGGCGACCACGCGCTTGCCCACGTCATCGGCTTCGATGGCCTCGATGGTTGTGATCTCGCGGCCCGCCACGGCGGCTACCGGCGTGACGCAGGCGCGCACCACGTTGCCGTCCACCAGCACCGAGCAGGCGCCGCACTGGGCCAGGCCGCAGCCGTACTTGGTGCCGGTCATGCCCAGGTCGTCGCGGATCACCCACAACAGGGGCGTGTCGGCGTCAGCCTCCACTTGATAGGCTTTTTGGTTGATGCGTAATTCCATGGCGGGTTCACCTGCTGATCATCGGTCGGTGTAGCTGAGTTCTTATAAGAGGTGCGACGCAAGTCGCCCATCGTTGCACTCTAGACCACGGGGCCTGGGCTATCTATCCAATCGCCGGCAAGTCCGTAGGATCAGGCAAGTATTCAACAGGAATGCGTTAGTGCAGGGGTGTAGTCCTCTGCTGATCTGCCGGGCATGGCTGCACTTTTTTTCATTCTTCTGCTCTATTCCTGTCACGAACGCGCGCATTCAGCGCGCAGGCAGCAGGACCCGACCGGATGCGGATGAACCCTCTTTCACCTTGTTTAACCCGACGCTGGCCGCTGTTGCTCGCGGCGCTGCTGGCGCTCGGTGCCACGGCGTGCAGCCAGCAGCAGGGCCGCGACATGGCCCGGCAGTTCAGCGAAGGCAAGCCTGACGAGTTCTTCCAGACCAGCGTGGACCGCATGGCCACGCTGGGCATGCGCGATAACCTGCAGAGCCTCTATCTGCTGATGAACAAGCTCTATCTGCGCAACCCGAGCCAGTGGCGTCAGTCGGGTTACCCGGATGCCGTGACCGCCGCGCGGACAATCCGCCAGGCCATCGAAAACCGTCAGCCGTTGCCAGCGCTGGGCGAGCGCCGCGACCTGGCAGCCTTGAGTTACTCGCTGAGCCCGGAGTTTCGCGGCGACCGCGTCGGCGCATTCATCTACGCCATCGGCAGCATGCTGGTCACCGCCCACGGCGGGCGCACCCAGTTTTACGTGACCGATTCGATCAACCCGCAATTCGTCAGCAATGCCGCGCGCAACATCGAAAAGGCCACCTGGCTGCTTGGCCAGCGCCAGGACGCCAATGGCGTGTTGCTGCTGTTTTCCAACGAGATCTCGGAGGAGGGCAGCAACCTCAGTTTTGCCGTGGAATTCGGCAAGATCGTCGCGCGCCTGGACCTGCTTACCCAGATCCTCGACGAGCGCTACCGCCGCATCGGTCTCAACTATGCGCAAAGCCTGTTGTTGATGAATTTTCTGCCGGTGCAGTGACCCTTCGACGGGGAAGTGCGGTGTTTCGCTTTCTCATGTAGGACACGGCCGATCTTGCGAAGGGCCGCTTGAAACGCCCCTCTACCGGCAATAGCCTCGGACTTTTCCTAAAAATCGAGGCCTACCTTGGGTAAGCGAAAAACGGTTTGGCTCACGGATCGCGACATTCGTTTGCGCTTCATCCTGTTTGCAGTGATCGACACCGCGAGCGCTCAGGGCGTCGCGGCAGAGCTTTTATTACCGGCGCAGAAACTGCTCCAGGACTCGCCGACCGAAGCACAGTTGCGCAACACCCTGGACGCGATTCTGGCCACAGATGAAATGTACGGTTTCAGGTTTGCGCCGGGGTCGGAGGCCGATGACTTCATGCAAGCGCTGGAGCCTGTCATGCAAAGGAAATGATTCGTTTGCAAGGCGTGACCCGGCGAAGCCGCCGGGCTTCTTACGCTTCCCACCGCCAAGGACCTGCCTCATGTTGTTGCGTCAATCTCCGCTTGTGTTTGCCGCCCTGACCCTCGGTTCGCCGTTGCACGCCGAAACGCTGCAGTTGGCACCGGTCGACGTCACCACGGCGCCCGCCAGTGCCGGTGAAGTGGCCCAGGCGCAGCTTAAAAGCGTGCCCGGCGCTACCAATTACGTCGACATGGACAGCGTGCAGCAGGGGCGGGTCAGCACCAATGAAGATGTGTTCAAGTATCAAGCCGGGGTGTATGCCAAGGCTGCGAATAATGAAGGGGTGAAGCTGTCCATCCGTGGCTCGGGCCTGAACCGCGGCCCCGGCGCCCATGCGTCCGGCCTGTTCGAGATGCTTGACGGTCTGCCGCTCACCGGGCCCGGCGGCACGCCCTATGAACTCAAGGACCCGCTGTGGCACAGCCGGGTTGAAGTGTTGCGCGGCGCCAACGGTTTTGATCGGGGCGCGCTGGCGCTGGGTGGCGCGGTCAACTACGTCACCCGTACCGGTCATGACGCGCCCGCCTTGCAACTGCGCTATGAAGCGGGCAGTCGCGGTTATGCCCAGCGTGAAATCAGTTCCGGCCAGGTGCTGGGCGACGCCGACTACTACATCAGCCTGACGGACTCCGCGTCTGACGGTTATCAGCAACAGAGCGCGGGCAGCGGCAAGGGCGTTGCCGCCAACTTCGGCTATCGTTTCAACCCCGACCTGGAAACCCGCTTCTATTTTCGTTACCGCCAAACCGCCAACGACACCCCCGGCAAGCTCACGCGCTACCAGATCAGCCATGACCCGCGTGCCGCCAACAGCCTGAACGCCGCCCGCGATTCCAAACGCCTGCAGCCGGGCTCCACCTGGATTGCCAACAAGACCACCCTGCAGTTGGATGACCGCTCAAAGGTCGAGGTCAGCCTCGCCTATCACGACTATCCCATGGACCTGCGCGAAGGCACCAACCGCCTGAAAGTCGCCTACACCGACATCAGCGGCACACTGAACTACATCCGTCAGGACAGCCTGTTCGGCCATGACAGCAAAACCACCCTCGGTCTGCGCACCACCCAGGCGATGCCCAACAATGGCGCGTCGGAATATGTACGTGTGCCTGCCGGCAATACCGCCATCTATGCGCCGGGCACCAAGACCCGTGATTACTCCTATCTGGGTTCCGACACCGTGCTGCATATCGGCAATGACCTGGAACTGCTGCCGGACCTGTGGCTGACCACCGGCCTGGCCGCCATTTACACCCGCCGCGAGACCCAGGTTACCTACCCGCAAGGCCAGGCACCGCTCAGTCAGCATGACTGGGATTACGCACCGCGCATCGGCCTGCGTTATGACTTCAATCCGCAATTGCAGGTGTACGGCAACCTCAGTCGCTCGGTCGAGCCGCCGCATGCGTGGTCGATGATCTGGGGTTCCAACAAATTCTTCACCAGCGGCCCGGCCAATGGGCTGGCGCGCGAAGGCGTGAGCCTGAAAAACCAGACCGCCACCACCCTTGAAGTCGGCGGGCGTGGTGAGGCCTGGCTTGGCGCCTGGGACCTGGCACTGTACCGCTCCGAAGTGCGTCACGAACTGCTGGCCGTGGAAACCCAGGCGCAGACTTCCACCAGCAACGCCGTGATTGCCGAGTCCAACGCCAGCCCCACCGTGCATCAAGGCATGGAACTGAGCCTGCTCAGCCCGCTGTGGGACGGCGGCCGCGACGGCAGGCTCGAGCTGCGTCAGGCCTACACCTTCAGCGACTTCCACTACCGTGACGATGACCGCTTTGGTAGCAACACGCTGCCGGGCATCCCCAGGCACTACTACCAGGCGCAGGTGCGCTACAGCCACCCGAGCGGCTTTTATACCAGCCTCAACACCGAGCACGCTTCGCGGGTAGCGGTGGACTATGCCAATTCCTATTACGCCGCGGCATACACACTACTGGGCGCAACGTTTGGCTACGATGCACCGAAGCAGGACTGGCAGGCGTGGGTCGACCTGCGCAATCTCACCAACCGGCGCTATGCCAATACGGTCACGCCGGGGTATGACGACAAGGGGTTGGACGTCGCGCGCTCGACCCCGGCCGATGGGCGGGGAATCTATACCGGGGTGTCCTGGCGCTGGCGTTGAGTGCGAAATCCGAAACGGATTAATGGGTGGCAGGCAATGTCACGGTGAAGGTTGTGCCAGCCGCTGCCGATGAACTCACCGCCACATCACCGCCATGCACCTTGGCCAGTTCGCGCACGATATACAGGCCAAGGCCCACGCTGCGCACCTGGCTGGCTTGATCGGTGCCGCGGGTCATGGGTTCGAACAGATTGGCGAGCAGGGCCTCGGGAATCGCTTTGCCATGGTTGTGCACGGCGACTTCGCACGCGTTGTTGGCAAGCCGCGAGGTGATGCAGATGTCGCGTTGCGGGTCGCCATACGCCGCGCTGTTGGCCACCAGGTTACCGATGATCTGTTGCACGCGGTCGGCGTCCAGGCTCGCATGGCCATCGCCCTCGGTATGGTGCACCAGCGTTGCCTTGGGGAAGGCGACTCGCAGTTCCTCGACGGCGTGGTGAACGACTGCATGAAAATCCAGTGGCGCGGCGCGGATAACGATACCGTGCCCGACCCGGGCCTGGGTGAAGTCGAGCAGGTCGGCGATCATGCGCTGGGCGCGCTCGGATGACTGGTCAATGTGCCCGAGCAGTTGGCGCTCCTTGGGCGTGCGTTCACCACGGCCGAGAAAATCCGAAGCCATGCGGATGGCCGTGAGCGGGTTTTTCAGGTCATGGCTGACAATTGCCACCATCTGCTCGGCGAACATCGCGCGCCGCTGGGAGATGGCATAGGCTTGCTTGAGTTCTGCCTGTGCCTGATGCAGGGCGACTTCGGTGGCGGTTTTCTCCTGCAGCAGGGCTTCGGCCAGCTTGCGCGCGTTCAACAGCTCGCGTTCGTACTTGTCGCGGTCTGTGGTGCCGAACAACGCCAGGTCGTACACCACGGCGTCGTCGAGTTGGCGTCGATTGCCATTGAGTAGCACCGTCACTTTCTGGCCGTCGCGGTGCACGGTGTCGAGCTTCACCTCGGTGACGCTGCCATGCATGCGCAGCATCGGCGCCAGGTGCGTCTGATGGAAAATTCGCCCGCCCATCGTCAGCAGGTCCTGGAAGCGCCGGCCACACAGCTCCTGGACGCTGAACCCCAGCCAGTCGGTGAAGCGTGCATTGACCTGCAGGATCGTGCCGTCTTCGGCGGTCACGGCCAGCGCACAGGCGGCGCTGTCGAACAGGTCAGTCGGCATGGGCGACTGACCACGGTGCCAGGAAGCTGTGCATCGCCGTCGCGCACGCGACTGGCGCGCTCATGTGCGGGCAATGGCCGACGTTGTCGATCAGGCAATACGTGCTGTTGGGTACGACGCGATGCAGGTATTCACCCACCACGACCGGGGCAATCAGGTCGTCGCTCGATTGCAGGATCAGCACCGGGGCGGTGAGGCCGATCACATCCTCACGGTTGTCCGACAGGAAGGTCACGCGTGCGAATTGCCTGGCAATGTCCGGCTCGGTGCGGCAGAAACTCTCGGTCAGCGCGTCGCTGAGTTCCGGTTGCCCGGGCGCGCCCATGATCACCGGGGCCATGGTACTGGACCAGCCGAGGTAATTGCTGTCGAGGGTGTCGAGCAGGTCATCGATGTCGTTGCGCTTGAAGCCGCCGATATAGCCAGCATCGTCGATATAGCGCGGCGACGGGCCGATCATCACATGGGCGGCAATACGCCCGGGCCGCAGGCGGTCGGCGAGGGCACCGATCATCGCGCTGACCGAGTGGCCCACCAGAATCACCGGGCCCTGAGCATAGGCGTCGATGATCTCGTTCAAGTCATGGGCGTAACCGTCAAGGGTGCCGTACTTGGTTTTGTCGAAGGCAACGAGGTCCGACAGGCCGGCCCCCACCAAGTCATACATCACCACCCGAAAGCGCTCGGTAAAGTGCGGCGCCAGATAATTCCACATGGCCTGATTGCAGCCGAAGCCATGGGAGAACACCAGGGTCGCCATGCCGTCGCCCATCACATTTACATTGTTACGGTGGCGTAGATCCATGGAGGTCTCAAAATTATGGCGTATTGCTATGTGAGGCGCAGTTTAGATAGTCAAGGCCCTTGGGTCACGCGTTATAGCGCCGATAGGTTACAGTCAGCGCCTTTCAGGAAGAAACTTCAGGTAACAAATATGATGCGGTGGATACGGCTGTCCGTCTTGAGTCTGCTGACGCTGTTGTGCATGAGCCCGTTTACTGCCGCCCAGGCTGATGTTTCGCCGCTTGGCGTGGCCCTCGACCAGCGGGTTATCGACCTCACCAACACCCTCGATGCCGACACCACCGCCCGTCTGAAAAGCCGGCTGGCTGACCTCGAACAGCGCAAAGGTTCCCAGGTTGCCGTGTTGCTTTTACCCAGTACCGGCGGGGTCAGTATCGAGGAGTACACCACTCAGCTGTTCCGCGCCTGGCAACTGGGGCGCAAGGACGTCAACGACGGCATCTTGCTGGTGGTGGCCAAGGACGACCGCAAGGTGCGTATCGAAGTCGGATACGGTCTGGAAGGCATCGTCACCGATCTACTGGCCCACCGGATTATCGAAGAGCACATCACCCCGGCGTTTCGCCAAGGCGATTTTGCCGGTGGCGTCAGCCTGGGTGTGAACGACCTCGTTGTGCTGGTTGAGGGTGGCGATTTGCCGCCAATGGCCGTCCCAGGCGCCAGTCCCCCGGCTATAGCGGTACTGCTGGCACTGATCGCTGGCAGCGTCGGTGGTGTGTTGATGGCCGCCGGCCGCTTGCATTGGCGCCGTGCCTTGATTGCCACCGCCGGGGTGACCCTGCTGCTGGCGCTGTACGTCGGTGGTCGTGAATGGTCGGTGTACCTGCTGATATTACCGCTGACGATACTGATCGGCGGCGCCACGTTTGGCGCGCTGTGGCTGGCGCGCGCAGTGTTCTACTGCGTGATGGCCGTGCTGGCGTATATCGTCGGGGTGCTGGCAGCGGATCGGTTTGTCGAACTCAGCCTTATCCACTGGCTGCTGTGGCCCTTGGGCGCGGCAGTGGTACTGGGCCTGTACGTGGGGTTGTTCTTCCTGATCAAGGCATCGTGGAAAAGCAGCCCGCGTTTCTTCCTTGCACGCGTACTGGCGGTCGTCGCAATTTATACTGCGGCGGGCCTGCTGCTGGGGCACGGTGCTCAAGGCTGGGTGATGGCAATACCGGTAGCCACGATTGCGGCGTTTATCCTGTTCGTGCAGAGCATCTCCCGTTCGGACTCGGGGTCGAGCAGCCGTTCGAGTTCAAGCTCCGGCAGCTCGCGCTCCAGCAGCAGTTCGTCCGGTGGCGGCGGGTCCAGTGGCGGCGGCGGTGCGTCCGGCAGTTGGTGACGCACACTCTCAGGACAATACGATGTAGTCATTGCGTTGCACGATGGGGGTGTGCGGGCCCTGAACGAGATGCACATAACGACCGTCCACCAGGTCGATGGGCAGGCAGTCATCCACATCCATCACGGCATCGGTATGCGCCTGGGACCAACCGCGCAGCATCTGGCGTTTGCCCAGCGCTCTGGCCTCCTGCTTGTTGTGCGCGACGACCAGCAGGTAATGATGGGCCTCGCCGAAGCTGTGGGTGTCATACCCGCCAAGGTTGATGAAATACAGGCGCGGCGCTCCGGCTTGCGGGGCCAACGGGCTGAACTCGACTTTCCAGCCATCGACGCCATCCACCGCCATCCAGGCGTCGATGTGCACGCCCTTGGCGCTGCCAAACCAGTTTTCGCGCAATTGCGGGTAAGTGGCTTGCAGGGTATCCGCCACCGCGAATACCACATCATGAACTTCGATCCTCGCCCGGGGGTGCTTGCCCCCGAGCATCACGACAAACAGCATTGCAGGTTCTTCCTGGCGACTTGGCAGGGGGCAACCATACTTCGATTGAACCCTTTTGTCCGGTCAATGCCCCACTGTTTACTCACGAATTCATCAGGAGGTTGTCATGCGCACCATCGATCTGGCCGGCGTACCGGTCCCTGTCATTGGCCAGGGCACCTGGCGCATGGGTGAAGACCCCGACCAGCACCGCGCTGAAGTGGCGGCATTGCAACTGGGGATCGACGAGGGCATGACCCTGATCGATACCGCCGAAATGTACGGCGAAGGAGGCGCCGAGTCCGTGGTCGGCGAAGCCATACGCGGCAAGCGCGACCAGGTGTTCCTGGTGAGCAAGGTCTACCCGCACAATGCCAGTCGAACGGGCATTCCTCGCGCCTGTGAAGCCAGTTTGCAACGCCTCGGCACCGACTATATCGATCTGTACCTGTTGCACTGGCGCGGCCAGTATCCCCTTGAAGAAACGGTCGACGCATTCGAGCGTTTGCGCGAAGCCGGCAAGATCGGCCGTTGGGGTGTTTCCAATTTTGACGTAGCCGACCTGCAGGAGCTTGCTTCACCAGCCTGTGCCACCAATCAGGTGCTTTACAACATTGAGGAGCGGGGCATCGAGTTCGACCTGTTGCCCTGGTGGCAACAACATCATTTGCCGCTGATGGCCTACTGTCCCATCGCCCAGGGTGGCAAGTTGTTATCCAGCCCAACGCTCAAACAGATCGCCCAGCGCCACGAGGCAACGCCCGCTCAGGTCTCCCTGGCGTGGGTATTGCGTCAGGACGGCGTGATCGCCATCCCCAAGGCCGTTACGCCGGAACATGTGCGGCTCAATGCCCGTGCTGCGAACCTGGTGCTGGATGAACATGACCTGGACGCGATCGATCGGGTATTTGGCGCGCCCAAGCGCAAGCATCCGCTGGCGATGGTCTAGCCCCGATATCAACGGATCCTGATAAAACGGCGCCCGTCCCTGGGCGTCGTTTGCGCATCACGCTACATCAGCTGGACACCGGGCTGCGCCAATCGTCCGAGCCCGAAGTGCCAGACACTTCGTGGGTCCAGACAATCTTGCGATACGTGAAATACACGTCTTCCAGATGGGTGAAGTGCGCGTTGTCCGGGTCCTGGCAATTGGGCATGCGCGACTGGATATCGACGATGGTCGCCCCCTCGAGTTCGATGGTGAAGTAATGCTCCTGGGTGCCGGCCGATGAAGTGCGCAGCCACTCCAGCCGGCACTTCACCTCCTCACCGCTGGTGAGTGCGCTGAAGAGCAGGGGCGATGACTTGTCGAACACCTTGCTGATCATCAACGGCTTGTGCACCCGCTGTCCGGTTGGCTGACCGGATTGCGGATCGCGCGGGATGATGACCTGGTGCGCAAACGCCTGGACGAGAATCTGGTCCTCGTGCCCTTCCTGGTAAATATTGCCTACCGAGTCCTGAGTAAAAGTGCCTGCCGTAATCAAACCTTGCTTGACGCCAGTGATGGAGAGATACGCGGGTGTTGGCATGACGGGTTTCCTTGCCTGATTGATAGGGACGCCATCCGATATTTAAATCCGATGGTGCTGTTCCCTTAACAAAAAGCGTGCCGGAAAGTGTGAGCCCTAATGAAATATGGAGGGTGGATTAGTGTGTGAGCGTCTTTCGATAACTTGTTATGCATTACTGCGTAAATTTATTGAGTTTGCTTGCGCATAAGTGCGCAATTATTTGCCGTTTCTGTGCGTGGGTGGCGGTGGGTCGAATACATGATATTTGGACTGTTTTGCGATAACTGTTGCGCAAATATCTGCGCAGGCCTTGTTTTTCGGGGGTTGTAGGATAAGTCTCAAGTTGAATTTTTCGCTTGATGAATCGTCGTGTCATGGCTAGTGTTTGCAAATCTTATGGGGGGCTCATCGCTGGAACAGTAGAGTTTTAATGTTCTTTTTGTTTGTTGTTAGTGCGTCTTTTGAGGTGAATAGTTGTGCCTGGATCAAAATGGATTATTTGAACTCGCTTTGTGAGAGTTATCTGGAATTGGCACGGCGGCCTTGCTCGGATGCAAGTTTCGCTGGTAATGAAGTGCGCTTTTCCAGTGAATACGATGCCCTGGAGGCCGAGCTGGCGAAAATGCAATCGATACACAGTGAAAGCCAGCCGGATTGGCAAAAAGTCATTGAAACCAGCGAGTGTGTGTTGGGCGAGCATTCCAAGGATCTGCGTGTCGCGGTATGGCTGGTCTGGGCGCTTTACCAGCGTGAGTCGTTTGCTGGTCTGTTGGCCGGAATAGGTCTCCTGCTGCATCTCTGCGAGCAGCATTGGGCAGTTGTCTACCCGCTCAAGCTGCGCACCCGCCGTGCGGCTTTTGGCTGGCTGGTATTGCGCCTTGACCCCGTATTCGCCAAGAGCGTGTCAGTTGCAGGCCAGCAGGCGGTATTTCATCTGCTCCACGAACATCTTGCGCGCCTTGATGAATGCTGGAGCCAGCATCTGGGTCACGATGCTCCATTGTTGTTGTCGATTCGCAGACAACTGTCGGAGCGCCTTGAACCGACCGCACACGGCAATCCATCTCCAGCGGCGTTGCCGCACATCATGCCCAATGTCAAACAGGTGGCGGCTCAATTGCTCAAGCCCGAGCCCGCAATCGAAAACGAAAGGGATGCGAACAAATGGCTGCGCACCCTGCAGGACCAGGCACGCCCCTTGTGCAACTGGTGGTTGCGCCAGGGCGCTGCAGACCTGCGCGCCTTGCGCCTGAGTCGAACACTGGCCTGGCTCTCACTGACCCGTTACCCGGACGCAGATAACCAGAGAACCACGACCTTGCGTGGCCCCGCAGGCGACAAGCTCAAGCGGTGCCAGGAGCGTCTTGCCCAGGGTCATTACGCCGATCTGATACTTGAGCTCGACGCAAGCCTGAGCAGCGCAATGTTCTGGTTTGACGGACTGCGCATGCAGTGGGAGTGCCTTGACGCACTGCAGGCCAACCTGGCGAAGACCGAGCTGGAGGTGAGTTTTGCGCTGTTGCTGCAGCGCCTGCCGGACCTGCCTGAGTATCGCTTTTACGACGGCATGCCGTTTGCCGATGCCAGCACCCGGGACTGGATTGCGCTTCACGTGGCGCGCCATCTGCAAACAAACCAACCCCTGGCGCTGGGCAAAAACATCGGTGCCGAACTGTGGGAGACGGCATTGCAGGAAGGGCTGCCCAAGCTGCGCAAGGACGGGCTCAAGGCTGTTGTCGGCGAGTTTACGCAGGGCCTGCAAGCCGCGCGAAGCGAGCGCGACCGTTTCCATTGGCGCCTGGCTCAGGCCCGCCTGTGTGTGCTGGCAGGCAAACACGAGTTGGCGAAGATCCTGCTCGAACAGCTGGATGACCACCTGCAGCACGCAGGGCTGGAGCGCTGGGAACCAGACCTGGCGCTGCAAGTCGCGCAGCTCTTGTTTCGCTGCTGTGAACTGCTGCCGCAAGACCAGGCAGCGCGTGAGCGCAAAGAGCAAACCCATCGCAGGTTGTGCCACTTCGATCTTGAAGCGGTACTTGAATAGGCTGCAGAGCCGCACGCAAAAAAGGAGAAAAAACCATGCCCAAAGAGGGGTCTGTAGCACCGAAGGAACGCATCAATATCACGTTCAAACCTGCAGTGGGTGGTGCGCAGGAAGAAGTAGAACTGCCGTTGAAACTGCTGGTGCTGGGAGACTTCATCCAGCGCGAGGACCTGCGCAAGCTCGAAGACCGCAAACCTGTGGCGATCGACAAGAACACCCTGGATGAGGTGCTGGCCAAGCAGGCACTGAGCTTGACGCTCAGCGTACCCAATCGTCTCCAGGACGACGCCGAGCCAGAGGAGCTGGGTATTCAGGTGAACATCAATTCAATGCAGGACTTCAATCCCGCAAGCCTGGTCGAGCAGATTCCCGAACTGAAAAAGCTGATGACCCTGCGTGACGCATTGATGGCATTGAAGGGCCCGCTGGGTAACACGCCGAGCTTTCGCAAGGCTATCGAGCAGGCCCTGGCCGACGACGAGTCGCGCACGCGTGTACTCGCCGAATTGGGGCTGGCCCGGCCCTCCCTATGATTTTCAGTAAAAGGACACTGATCCCATGAACACTCAAGCCACCTCACTGGCTGCTCCCAGGGCAGACGAGTCGAGCATCCTCGACAACATCATTGCGCAGACCCTGCTGACGGCGGATGACGAGGCCTACGGTATCGCCAAGCGCGGTGTCTCGGCGTTTATCGAAGAGTTGGTCAAGCCGCACAACAGCGCAGAACCGGTCAAAAAACGCCTGGTGGACCGGATGATCGCCGAGATCGACAGCAAGCTCAGCAGGCAGATGGACGAAATTCTCCATCACCCGCAGTTCCAGGCACTGGAAGCTGCCTGGCGAGGTTTGCAGTTGCTGATCGAGCGAACCAATTTCCGTGAAAACATCAAGATCGAACTGCTGAATGTATCCCGAGCGGACTTGCTCGATGACTTCGAGGACTCGCCGGAAGTCAACCAGTCCGGGCTCTACAAGCATATCTACAGTGCCGAGTACGGCCAGTTCGGTGGTCAGCCCGTGGGCGCCATCATCGCCAACTATTTCCTTTCACCCAGTGCGCCCGACGTAAAGCTCATGCAGTACGTTTCGACTGTCGCTTGCGTGGCTCACGCGCCTTTTATCGCAGCGGCCGGGCCAGCCTTTTTTGGCCTGGAAAGCTTTACCGGTCTGCCTGACCTGAAGGACCTCAAGGATCATTTCGAAGGCCCGCAATTTGCCAAATGGCAGAGCTTTCGTCAGAGCGAAGACGCGCGCTACATCGGCCTCACCGTACCGCGCTTTTTGCTGCGCACGCCTTACGATCCCCTTGAATCTCCGGTCAAGACCTTTGCCTATCAGGAAAACGTGGTCAACAGTCACGAGCACTATCTGTGGGGGAATACGGCTTATGCATTTGCCACACGCTTGACCGACAGCTTCGCCAGGTTTCGTTGGTGTCCCAACATCATTGGTCCGCAAAGCGGCGGGGCGGTGGAAGACCTGCCCTTGCACCACTTTCACAGCATGGGTGAAATCGAAACGAAGATCCCCACTGAGGTGCTGGTCTCCGATCGACGCGAATATGAACTGGCCCAGGAGGGGTTCATCGCGTTGACCATGCGCAAAGGCAGTGACAATGCGGCATTTTTCTCCGCAAGTTCGGTGCAGAAGCCCAAGTATTTCGGCACCAGTGTCGAGGGGCGGGAAGCGGAGTTGAATTACCGGCTGGGCACTCAGTTGCCGTACATGATGGTGGTCAACCGACTGGCTCATTACCTGAAAGTGTTGCAGCGCGAGCAGTTGGGGTCGTGGAAGGAACGCACCGACCTGGAACTTGAACTCAATAAATGGATTCGTCAGTACGTCGCAGACCAGGAAAACCCCAGTGCCGAGGTGCGTGGTCGTCGACCCCTGCGTGCGGCACGCATCGTTGTCAGCGATGTTGACGGTGAGCCCGGCTGGTATCGCGTCAATCTGAGTGTGCGGCCTCACTTCAAATATATGGGGGCGGACTTCACGCTTTCCCTTGTCGGCAAGCTCGACAAAGAATGAACAGGCACCCGGGGATGACCTGTCACCACAGCCTTTTCGAGCGCCTCGAAGGCCACACATCCGCTCGGTCGGGCGGCATGGCCTCGGTGGCTGCCCACTTGGGGAAAATGCTCAGCACGCGCGCCGGCAGTGTCCAGACTGCAGGCGATTATGGCCTGCCGGATCTCAATGACATGCGCCAGAGCCTGCATGAGTCCTTGAGCCAGTCGCGCCTCTCGATCGAGCGCTTTATCCAGGCCTACGAACCACGCCTGACGAATGTTCGTGTCAGGGCGCTGCCGCGTGACCGCGATCCCCTGGTCCTGGCATTTTCCATAGCAGCGATGCTTGTGATTGACGGTGAGGCCCGGGCCGTGGCTTTCAGCGCGCACCTGGGCGGCGGCGGGCAGGTGGAGGTCGCGCCGGATGACCTTTAATCGCTATTACCAGAGTGAACTCAGCGCCCTGCGTCAGCTTGGGCGACGTTTCTCGGAGCGTAATCCGGCGTTGGCACCGTTCCTGGCCACAGGCGGGCAGGACCCGGATGTGGAGCGGTTACTGGAAGGTTTCGCGTTTCTCACTGGGCGCTTGCGTCAGAAGCTCGATGACGAGTTGCCGGAGCTGACCCATTCGCTGATGCAATTGCTGTGGCCCAACTACATGCGGCCGTTGCCCTCGTTCAGCATCCTGCAGTTCGACCCGCTCAAACGTGCGGGGCCGGCTATCCGGGTGGAGCGCGATACCGCAGTGGAAAGCGTGGCGATCAATGGCGAGCGTTGCCGTTTTCGCACCTGCTATCTCACCCAGGTGATGCCGTTGCAACTCAATCGTGTGGACTACGTATTCCAGGGTGAGCGCGCTTTGCTGGATCTGCACCTGGACATGAGTGCGCCTGGCAATTTCACCGAATTGGTGTTCGAGCCTCTGCGCTTGCACCTGGCAGGCGATCGTTATGTCAGCCAGGGTCTTTATTTGAGCCTGCTACGTCATCTTGAAGGCATTGAGCTGTTGCTGCTGGACGAAAATGGACGCTCCGTTGACGGTCCTGATGGACAGCCGACGTCGCTGCGGCTGGCTGCCAGCCAGGTACAGCCGGTCGGGTTCGGCGAAGACCAGGCATTGATCCCTTATCCGCCCAATACCTTCAGTGGCTATCGCCATCTGCAGGAGTACTTTGCCTTTCCCGACAAGTACTTGTTCGTCGATGTCGCTGGCCTCGACGCCCTGCACGGGGTTCCCCACGCGCAGCTCAAACAGGTGCGCGGCATGGTGATGCGCTTCGAACTGCGTATCCAGGCGCATGAACCCCAGTGGCCTGGGCTGGATAACGTAAAGCTGTATTGCACGCCCATCGTCAACCTGTTCAACCATGACGCGGTGCCGATCCGCCTGGACGGCAAGCAGGATGAATACCTGCTCGTGCCTGGTGAATACACCCGGGGCCACGCAGGCGTCTTTTGCGTGGATCGCGTGACGGGTTGGCGCCCAGGCGGGCTTGGCCACCGGGCGTTTGTGCCGTTCGAGTCCTTCGAGCATGACGCCGATGCCGGGGCATCAACTGCGCCGCCCAGCTTCAGCATTCGTCAGCGCCCATCTGGGCAGCATGCCGGGCTCGACACCTGGATGGCATTCGGTAGCAGCCACAGAGGTGAGCAGGAAACACTCTCGATCGAGCTGACGTGCACCAACCAGAACCTTGCGCAGCAACTGGCCATTGGTGAGATCAACCAACCTGGCGAGCACACTCCGGAATTCCTGACGTTTGGCAATATCACGGTGCCTACCGCGAGTTTCGCGCCGCCTCTGGACCAGGATTTCCTGTGGCGACTGATCAGTAACCTGTCGCTCAACTATCTGTCGCTGACCGATATCAACGCTTTGAAAGTGATTCTCGAAACCTATGACCTGCCGCGTTACCACGGCCGGCAAGCGCAGCAGGTCAGCCTGAAGAGGCTCGGCGCACTGCAGGCCGTCAGCCACAAAGCGGTCGACCGCTTGCACCACGGCCTACCGCTTCGCGGGGTGCGGGTGGACCTTACGATCGATCCCCAAGGCTTCCTCGGGCAAGGCGACGTCTTTGTCTTTGCCTCCGTGCTCAACGAGTTTTTTGCCCTGTACGTCAATCTCAATTCGTACCACGAACTGCGCGTTATCAGCACACAAGGAGATGTGTACCTATGGCCACCCCGTTTGGGCCTGCAGCCCTTGCTTTAACTGAACTGTCGCGGTGCGTTCGCGAATATTCGCTGTTCCAGGCGGTGCTTCTGGTGATCGAACGCCTGCGTGAGGCTCATCCGTTGCTGGACGAGGATGCGTTGTATGACCAACTGGAATTCCAGGCCAATCCCAGTCTTGGCTTTCCGGGGCATGACATAGACCAAGTGGAGTTTTTTGTGGAACAGGGTCAATTACGCGCGCGGTTGCGCCTCAATGTCCTGGGGCTGTTTGGCGCGGGTTCGCCGCTGCCGGCGTTCTATGGCGAGCAGGCGTGTGCAGAACCCATGGGGGTCAACGTCACACGAGACTTCCTGAACGTCTTTCACCATCGCCTGCAACGGCTGATGTTGCCGATCTGGCGCAAGTACCGCTATCGAGCGCGCTTTCGAAACGGGGCCAGCGATGGTTTTTCGGCACAGATGTTCGCCCTGATCGGCCTGGGAAGCCGGGAAGTTCGCTCAGCGGCACGTCTGGATTGCCGACGCCTGCTGCCTTACCTGGGCTTGTTGGGTCTGCGGGCACATTCGGCGTCGATGATCGAGACAGTGTTGCGCCACTACTTCAAGCACAGCCGGGTGTTCATCGAGCAGTGGGTGGAGCGCCGTGTCTGCATCGACCGGCAGCAGCGCAACCGGCTGGGCGTTATCCACCATGCGCTCGGCCACGACCTGGTGCTGGGGCAGCAAGTAGCGGATCGCTGCGGCAAGTTCAAGGTGCACCTGATGGAGCTCAGCTGGCAGCGCTTTCACGCGTTTCTGCCCACCGGAAAGGCGTTCCTGCCCTTGTGTTCCCTGGTGCAGCTAACGGCACGCGCGCCGCTTGCGTTCGACCTGCGCCTGGTACTGGCAGAGGGCGAAATACGCGCGCTGCACATCGGCGAGCGCAATGTCTGTCGCCTTGGCTGGACCAGCTGGCTGGCCCATGAACGTGCTGATGGAGCGCTCACGCTCGCCGGCCACTCTGATTAGGGATCGATGATTATGATCAATGTAGATCTGCAACAACTTATCCGCACCCTGGCCGCGCAGACCCGATACGACCTCGAGCGATCAGCCGAGCGCTGTGTTGCACGCGGTGGTCGCGAGGTGCTGGTGGAGGACCTGCTGCTGGCGTTGCTGGAACACGCCGACGGCTTACTGGTGCAGGCTCTGGCGGATGCGGGCGTGCAATTGTCGGAACTCGAGTCGACGCTTTATCCAAAGAGCGAACACAGTGCAACCCGCAACCCGGTTTTCGCGACGACGCTGGTCCACTGGTTGCAACAGGGACTGATGGTTGCGCACGTCGAATTGGGGCAGCCGGAGGTCGATCAGGGCGCCTTGTTGCTGGCGCTGCTGCGTCATCCTCTGGAACATGCGGGCAGCGCGTACCAGAAGGTGCTGAGTCGTCTGGATATCGAGCGCGTGCGCAGCTTTCTGCAAAGCAATCCGCCGCAGGCGCATACCCCGGCAGCGGACTCGTTGTTGCAGCGCTTCACCCATGACCTCACACACCAGGCACGTGAAGGTCTGATTGACCCGGTGCTGTGTCGTGATGCCGAAATTCGACAGTTGGTCGACATCCTTACCCGCCGGCGCAAGAACAACCCGATTCTGATCGGAGAGGCCGGTGTTGGGAAAACCGCAATTGTCGAAGGCTTTGCCCTGCAAGTCGTCGCATCTCGGGTGCCGCCGTCGCTTCAGCAGGTGCGCGTACTCACTCTGGATCTGGGCCTGTTGCAAGCAGGGGCGGGGATCAAGGGTGAGTTCGAGCGCCGCCTCAAGGGGGTGATCGACGAGGTCAACGCGTCGCCCCAGCGAGTGATCCTGTTTATCGATGAGGCCCATACTCTGGTGGGCACGGGCGGGCAGGGCGGTGCGTCCGACTCGGCGAACCTGCTCAAGCCAGCTCTGGCCCGTGGCGAGCTGCGTACCATCGCCGCCACCACGTGGTCGGAATACAAAAAATATATCGAGAAAGACCCGGCGCTGGCGCGACGCTTTCAACCGATACGGGTGGGCGAGCCCGGTGTCGAGCAAGCCGTCTCTATCCTGCGCGGGCTGGTCCCAGTCTACGAGGCCAGCCACGGTGTATACGTACGCGACGATGCCGTCGTCGCGGCGGCACACATGAGCGCGCGTTACCTGGCGGGGCGGCAGCTACCGGACAAAGCGGTGGATGTATTGGACACCGCCTGTGCACGGGCGCGTACACATCTGGCCGTGCCCCCTGAAACGTTGCAGCGTGCAAGCGCCGAACTGGCCGAAGGCCGTCAGCACCAGCATGCGTTGCGCCGCGACGCTGATGCCGGTTTGCCCGTCGACGGATCCGTGCTGCAAGCACTGCAATCGCGGCTCAAGGCTGTTGAGTGCGAGCACCAGGCGCTGGAACAGACCTGGCTTGCACAACGTGAGCAATCACCCGAACAGCCCGAGGTTTGCCCACGCCTGGTGGCTCAGGTCATCAGCGCATGGACCGGCATTCCCGCCGAGCAACTGGTGCTTGAACACAGCGACAAGGTCCTGGGTTTTGCCGATGCGCTGCGCGCACGCATTCTTGGCCAGGATCACGCGGTGCAGGCGCTCGACCGTTGCCTGCGCGCCATGGCGGCAGGGCTGAACGAGCCTGATGCGCCGGTGGGTGTGTTTCTGCTGGTCGGACCGAGCGGCGTGGGCAAGACCGAAACGGCACTGGCGCTGGCGGACCTGCTGTACGGCGGCCGACGGTTTGTCACCACTCTCAATATGTCGGAATACCAGGAGCAACATTCACTGTCCCGATTGATCGGTGCACCGCCCGGTTATGTCGGCTATGGCGAAGGCGGCGTCCTCACCGAAGCGGTACGTCAGCGCCCGTATTCGGTGGTATTGCTCGACGAGGTGGAGAAGGCTGACCCCCAGGTGCTGAACCTGTTCTACCAGGTGTTCGACAAGGGCCTGGCCAATGATGGTGAAGGTCGTGAGATCGACTTTCGCAACACCCTGATCCTGATGACCTCCAACCTCGGCAGCGACAGCATCAGCGCCTTGTGTGCCGATGGCCAGCGCCCCAAGCTCGAGGTTTTGCACGAGGCGATTCTTCCGTCGTTGCGCGCCTGGTTCAAGCCCGCATTGCTGGCGCGGATGCGCGTGGTGCCCTATTACCCGATTTCCGCTGAGGTGCTGGGTGAGGTGGTCAGGCTCAAGCTCGACCGTCTCGGGCAGCGGCTGGCCCGGCGCAAGCTGGCGTTCACCTATACGCCGCAATTGCTTGCGCACATGGCCCAACGCTGTGCCCATGGTGACAGCGGCGCACGCTACATCGATCAATGGATCGAGACCGACCTGCTGCCACAGATCGTGGACCGCCTGCTCGCGGCAACGGCCGCGGGCGAGTCTCTCTCGTTGGCCCATGCGTCGCTGGACAGTACCGGCCGGCCGGCGTGTGAGTTCAGCCAATGACCGATGAGATGTTTACTCGATTGCCACAGCCCCTGGTCTACGCCGAAACCTTGATGGGCTGGTTCTGCCGGCTCGGCCGTGGGGCTGATGAAAAGACCTTGGCAAACCTTTGCGTGGCTGGCGTTGCACAACTGAGCCAGTGCGAACTCTGCCAGTTGTACCGGCTTGATCAGGCTACCGGCAGGCTCGCGCTGATTGCCCAGCATTTGCACGGAGGCTGGATGACGAGCGACCCGGCTTTGGGCCACGGAGCGCAGGATGAGCAACTGTTGCAATACGTCCTGGCCCAGGGGCAAACCATCACTTTGGATGACCTGAGCCGGTGTGTGTACGACTGCGGTTTTTTACCCGAGGCGACCACATCCTGGCGCTCCCTTTGCGGTATCCCATTGCGTGGCCCCGGCGACACCGTCAGCGGCGTCCTGCTGTGTGCCAGTCAGCGTCCGGTCGCGTTGCAGGGCTATGTAGCGTCATTGGCGCAATTGGGCAGTTTTGCCTTGGGGCAACTGGCCAAGGCATCGCGCATCGCGCCTGAGGTGAGCGTGCTGAAGTCTGGCGCTTCGCTGGCGGGAGCGTTCGGCCTGATTGGCATCAGCACGGCGATGGAGGCGACTTGTCGCCTGATCAGCAAGGTTTTGCGCACGCCCTATACGGTGCTGTTGCGTGGCGAAACCGGCACCGGCAAGGAAGTCGCGGCGCGCGCCATCCACGCCGCAGGCCAAAGAAGTCACAAAGCCTTTGTGGTGCAGAACTGTGCGGCGTTTCCAGAGGGGCTGCTGGAGAGCGAACTGTTCGGTTATCGCAAAGGTGCGTTCACCGGTGCGCTGCGTGACTACGCGGGGTTATTCGACGCCGCCGATGGCGGCACGTTGCTGTTGGATGAAATCGGCGATATGCCGCTGTCGTTGCAGGCCAAGTTGCTGCGTGTGTTGCAGGAGGGCGAGATTCGACCGCTGGGGGCCGTTGCCTCGCACAAGGTCGACGTGCGAATCATTGCCGCTACGCACCGCGATCTGGCGGCAATGGTCGCCGAAGGCAGTTTCCGTGAGGATCTGTATTACCGGTTGGCACAATTTCCGATCGAGCTGCCGGCGCTGCGTGACCGAGACGGCGACATGCTGTTGCTCGCCCGACATTTCGCGGAAAAGGCCTGCGTGGCACTTGGAAGGGAGGCCGTCGGCTGGTCCAGTGACGCCCTGGACCAACTGACGAATCATGACTTCCCCGGCAATGTGCGCGAACTCAAATGCTTGGTGGAGCGTGCCGTGCTGATGTGTGACGAAGACGTGATCCTGCCGGTTCACCTCGCGTTGGCCCCCAGCCCGGTCACTGTCGTGGACACCACGTTGCGCAAGCGTCTGGAGCGTGTTGAGCGCACGGTGCTGATCGATTGCCTGCACAGGAATCGCGGCAACCGCACCCGCACCGCGCGTGAGTTGGGGGTGGCGCGGCGCACGCTGCTCTACCGCCTCGCTCGTTTGAATATTCCTTGCGGCGAGGCCAAGGGTGAATGCTGACTATTTTTTCGTATTTCCGGCGCCCTTTCTACTCGGGCCGCGCCGCGTCACTTTCTGGGAGATACCTGATGCTTGATCGTCCGTGGCAGGTCCTGGTGCTTGCGCTGTGCTTGCTCAGCGGCTGCAACGCCAACTACGTGTTTGACGATGCCGATTACCGTCCGCTGGGCGATCCGCAGGCCGGCACGCGTGGCCAGCAAAGGGAGGTGTGACCATGCAACTGATGTTTGAAGTGTATGAAAGCGCAGGCGCAGATCCCGCGTCTATGGCCCCTAAACTGTTCACCGAGGCCGGTGGCGTGATTGGGCGTGGCGCCGGTTGCGATTGGGTCATTGCCGACTCCAGTCGGCTGCTGTCCAGTCACCATGGGTTGGTGAGTTTTCGCGAAGGTCAGTATTTTCTGACCGACATCAGCAGCAATGGAATCTGTGTGGCGGGCAGCGGTGAGCGGCTGTGCAAAGGGCAGGCACGCCTGGTCGAAGATGGCGATGTATTCCAGCTGGGCGCACTGTTCATTCGGGCGCGGCTGGTCGCATCACCGGCCCCGCAGGGCGAACTGCAGCGCGCGGCGGGTGGGCAGATTCCCGACGATGCTTTCCTGGGGCTGGATCCGAGCCGGGCAATGGATCAGGCCTCGCTGCCACCGGACGACATCCTCGCTACCAGCGACGAACCCGCGCAACGGGTTTATCAGCAAGCGCCAGACAGGGACTATATGAGCCTGCCACGCCGGGTCGAGCCTGTTCCTGATGGACCACCGCTTGAAGATCTCGAAAGGACACCGGCTTTGCACGCGTCGTTCTGGGCGCAGTTTTCGGCGGCACTCGGACTTGACCTCAACGGTGTCGACACCCCACGGCGCGAGGCGTTGGCAATCAAAGTCGCCAGTTTGCTCAAGCAGGGTATCGAGGGCTTGCAGCAAAGCCTGCGCACCTGCGACGAGCTGAAAAACGAATCGAACCTTGCGCCTTCCGAAGCCC
This sequence comes from Pseudomonas poae RE*1-1-14, assembly GCF_000336465.1. Lineage (NCBI taxonomy): Bacteria > Pseudomonadati > Pseudomonadota > Gammaproteobacteria > Pseudomonadales > Pseudomonadaceae > Pseudomonas > Pseudomonas poae. The sequence goes on from NC_020209.1 coordinate 1,482,099, forward strand.
GCCTGCGCAGTGCCAACCCCCTGCGCCATTGCTCCGACGGTAAAGCGGCATTGGCGGCGTTGCTGGGTATGAACGAGTGGGGGCAATTGCCGGCCGAGGCCGCCCTGGTCCAGGCCCACCGGGATCTGCAATCCCATCAGGTAGCCCTGCTGACAGCGTGTCGCACCGCACTGCGCAATGGGTACCGGGTATTCGCGCCCAGCCACTTGATGTTGTGCTTCGAGCGCCAGGAAAAAGCTCCCTGGTTCAATGCCGACGGGGCGCACTGGCGCGCCTACCAACGCCATTATCAACGCCTGATCGAGGAAGAACCGTTGAGCGAGCGCCTGTTGGGCAATGACTTTGCCAATGCCTACGAAGAGCAGGTTCGCCTGATTTCCACCCTTCATGCGGCTTGCCCGGGATGATATGCATGTACAGAGCCAACCTTGTATCAATGCTGGTGTTACTCGGCGTGTTGGCCGGGTGCAGCGCACTGTCGCCTTTTTCGACCCTGACCAAAGTTGACCTGACAGTGACGGCCAATGAGCGGGTCAATCCCGATCTGCACGGTCGTCCCTCTCCGGTGGTCATGCAACTGATCGAGCTGCGCCACCCCGCAGCGTTCGAAAACGCGGACTTCTTCAGCCTGTATGGGCGTGCCGAGCAGACGCTGCCCAAGGACTGGGTAAGCGGCGAGGAACTGGAAATGCGCCCCGGCGAACGCCTGGCGCTCAAGCTCAGCGTCGGGCCGCACAGTCGCTATGTGGGAGTGCTCGCAGCCTATCGCGACTTGCCTCACGTGCAGTGGCGGTTGTTAGTGCCCGTGACGCCTGGCCGACTGACCCGCGCCGACCTGATGCTGGACGAGGACGGCATACGTCTGGCCAACCTGTCCGCCGATGCGCTGGAGAATTGACATGCAGGCTCATAATGTCATCTGGCAGGAAGGCATGCTGTTGCGGCCCCAGCACCTGCAGCATCAGGACCGCTATTACAACCAGCAACTCAATCGCACCCGTTTGTTGGGCAGTGATGCCTGGGGGTTTCTCAGCCTTGAAGTGGATGTGCAGTACCTCAAGCTGGGCAAGTTTGTCGTGACCCAGGCCAGTGGCGTGCTGCCCGACGGCAGCCTGTTCGAGCTGAGCAGCGCCATGGAACCGCTGGTGCTGCAGGTGCCGGCCAACGCCGGCAGACAGGGTATCTACCTGGCATTACCGTTGGCGATCGGCAATCAGATCGAAGCCCGTAAACCCGAGCAGGTCGATGTGGTGGCTCGCTATGTCAGCTCCACCACGGAGGTCGGCGATTCGAATGCGGGGAGCGACTCGCGCTGCCAGATCAGCTGTGGACGCCCGGATCTGCGTCTGTTGCTGGGCGAGCAGCACAGCGACCAGACCTTCGTGACGCTTCAGGTCGCTCAGGTACTGGACGCCACGAAGGACGACGGCGTGAGCCTGGATGCGGATTTCGTACCCACCTTCATCTACCTCCAGGGCTCGGGTTATGTGGGCGCGTGTCTCAAGGAAGTGATCAGTCTGCTGGCTTGTCGCGGGGACGCCATTGCCGAGCGCGTTCAGGGCAATGGTGCGGCTTCGGGGACGCACATTGCGGACTTTCTGATGCTGCAGTTGATCAATCGGGGCGAACTGGTACTGCGTCATTACCTGAGTCAGGCCCAGGTTCGTCCGCAAGCGCTGTACCGAGAGTTGCTGGGCATCCTCGGTGAATTGTCGACCTTTGCCCATGACACCCGACGGGCGCAGTGGGACGTGCTTTATCGACACCACGACCAGGGCGCCAGTTTTCGTGGCTTGATGGACGGGCTGCGAACCGCGCTATCCATGGTGCTGGAGCAGCATGCCATGGAACTGGTGTTGCATCCGCGCCAGTACGGCGTGCTGGTCTGCCCGGTGCGCGACCTCAAGTTGCTGGGCAGCGCGACCTTCGTGCTAGCGGCCAGCGCGCACTGTGACTCGGAGCAACTGCGCCAGCGATTGCCGGCCCACCTCAAGGTTGGACCAGTGGAGCGTATACGCGAGCTGGTCAACCTGCACCTGGCTGGCATCAAGGTCAAGCCGTTGCCGGTGGCGCCGCGCCAACTGCCGTTTCATGCCGGAAAAACCTATTTCATGCTCGAGCTCACTGCTCGGGATATCACGCAACTGGAGCAGTCAGGTGGGTTTGCCTTCCATGTCGGCGGCGAGTTTACCGCGCTCGAACTCAACTTCTGGGCTATCAGGAACTGAACATCATGAACAGGGACAGTGATTATCCTCAGGACGAGAAAACCGTCCTGCTCGACCGCGACGGTCTGGGACCAGTCCAGGGGCCGATGACGGATTTCCCCACGCCGCCGCGTTTCGAACAACTGGAAGACCGGATGATCTACGCCGCTCAGGCGCAGGGTCTGCAGATGTTCAATGCAGGGCTCAATCCCTTGTTGTCCGCAGCGTGGGAACTGCTGTCGCAGCCGCATCGGCTCAGTGCCAGCGTCGGCCGCGAGAGTTTGCATACCCTCAATGAACGGCTGTCGGCTGGGATTACGCAGTTCGAGACACGCGCCCTGCATGAAGGCGTGGATCACGCCGCGGTCATGTCGGCGCGCTATGTGATCTGCAGTGTGCTGGACGAAGCCGTGGTCACCACCTCATGGGGCACCGCCGGAGACTGGTCAAAGATGAGCCTGCTCAGTCGCTTTCATAACGAAACCTTCGGGGGCGAAAAGGTCTTCCAGTTGCTGGAGCGACTGTCCCGCGATCCGCTCAAGCACCTCGCATTGCTTGAACTGCTGTACCTGTGCCTGTCGTTGGGCTTCGAGGGCAAATACCGGGTGATGGAGCGCGGCGTGGTGCAGCTTGAAGCGGTACGCGACGGTGTGTATCGACAGATCCGACAGGTCAGGGGAGACCCGCCTCCGGTGCTGGTTTTGCCGTCGACAACGGAGCCGGTACGCCGCAAAAGGCGGGTGCTGATCTCCGCACCCTGGGCGGGGGCAGTGTGCCTGCTCAGCCTGCTGGCAATGTACTCGGGTTTTGCCTGGATGTTGGCCACCGAGCGCACGAAGGTGCTGCAACCCTTTCAATATTCGGCGCCGGACCTGACTCGGACGCCCCTGTAACGCTGGAGCAATGAATGAACGCATTCGTAAGGAACGCGAGCGCGGTGCTGGCTCAAATATGGGTGTGGAGCCTGCTGCTGGCGCTTTCAGGCGCACTGTTGATCTGGTTCGTGGGGCCTTTGCTGGCGGTGGATGATTACCGGTTCTGGGCGTCGTCGACCGCTCGCCTGTTGACCATCAGCGTGTTGTTTCTGCTTTGGGGGCTGGCCATGGTGGTGGCCGGCGCGCGGCGTGCAGCGCGCCTTCGAACGCCTGAGCACCAGGCCGACCAGACGCAATACGAGCGCATTGAAAACGAGCAGAAACAGGTGCGAGGTCGCTTCAAGGAAGCATTGCACACCCTGAAGACCTCCAGCCGATATGGCGAGCGCAGCCAGCGCTGGCGTGACGATTTGCCCTGGTACCTGCTGATCGGCGCGCCGCAAAGTGGCAAGACGCGTCTGCTGGCCGCCAGTGGCCTGCAATTTCCGCTCGACCGGCTCGAGCCGACGTCGACCGGGCAGACGCCTTATTGCGATTGGTATTTTGCCGACAACGCGGTACTGGTCGACACCGCCGGCCGCTACCTGACCCAGGCCGACCGGACGGTGGACGCGGCGGGCTGGACGACGCTGTTGCGACTGCTGAGGACACGCCGGCATGCACGCCCGCTCAATGGCGTCGTGGTGACCCTGTCGGTGGAAGCGCTGCTCGGCCTGAATGATCACGATCTGGACCATCACGCGCGGCATGTGCATACGCGGCTGCAGGACATCCAGCGAACCCTGCGTGTGGACTTGCCTGTGTATCTGGTCCTGACCCAGGCCGACCGACTGACGGGTTTTGCCGAATATTTCGATTCAACTCAAGGTGATGCTGCCGCAGCGGTACTGGGGGAGCGCCTGGTTGAAAACGCGGCGGGGGTCGAGATAGCTCAGGTGCGCAAAGCGTTCGAAGCCTTGTTGCAGCGCTTGAGTGGTGAGCTGATCCCGCGTCTGCATCAGCAGCGTAACCTGCAGCATCGCGGGCCGATGCTGGATTTTGCCCAGCACGCTGCGCAACTGGGCGAGCGCCTGTGTGCGTTTATCGAATTGGGGTTTTCCGCGCATCGCTACCAGCGCATCAATGGGTTGCGCGGCTTCTACCTGACCAGCGCTGCCGAGCCGCGTGCCGGTTTTATTCAGGGCCTGTTCAACCGGGTGATTTTTGCCGAGGCCGGTCTGGCCGTTCTCCAGGGCCAGGAGCAACGGCGCATTCGCCGGCGCCAGTGGGCAGGGGCGCTGGCCGCGTCGCTGGTTATCGGTGCGGCGGGAGGGTTGTGGGCAAACAGTTACACGCTCAATCAGCAGCGTCTGACGCAGTTGCAGGCACTGACCGTAGAACCACCGGTGACGGACGGTACGCTGGAGGCGTTGCCGCTATTGGACGCGCGCCTTGCGGCAACCGGGGTTTTTCCTCCAGCGCAGGAGGTCGGTTGGGTGGAGCGTGCTGGGCTGTATCAGGGCGCGGCGAGCCGGCCGACGCTGATCGATGCCTACGCGCAATCCCTGCAACGGCAATTATTGCCCCGCGTGGCTGCGTTGCTTGAAGAGCAGGTGCGTAACACTCTCGGTGACCGTGAGCGCTTGCTGGACAACCTGCGCGCCTACCTGATGCTGGCGCTGCCGCAACGTCGTGACAACCCGTGGCTGGCGCAGCATATGGCCGCGCTATGGTCTGCACGCCACGCCGCCGATGGTTCGGCGCAGAAGCGCTTGAACCTGCACCTGGCAAGCTTGCTGGGGCAAGACTTCGTGGCGCCGCTTGACGATGATCTGGTGGCACAGGCGCGCCAGGCCTTGCGCGGTGAGTCCCTGACCGATGTGGTTTATCGGACGCTGCGAGAGCAGGCGCGCAATCTGGAGCCTTTGCGGCTTGCCGAGGGCAGTGTGTTCGCTGCGATCGATCAGCCAATACCGGGGTTCTACAGCAAAAAATACTGGCAGTATTTCGAGGCGCAGGGTGCGCGCCTGGTGAACGCCATCGCTCAGGATAACTGGGTACTCGGTGAGGCGAGCGACCTCAGCGCCATGGACCTGCGCCGGCTGATGCTCGAACTGGAACAACGCTACTTCAGCGAGTACGCCGACGTCTGGAGCGAGGCGCTGGGGCGTATTCGGCTACAGGAGATCGATAGCCTCAAAAGCGCTGCCGAGCAATTTGCCAGCCTCACATCGGCGCAGTCGCCACTGGTGCAGATGTTGCAACAGGTCAGGGAAAATACCCGGTTGTCGCCCGCGAGCGAGCGCCTTGGTGAGGTCGCCGCTCAGGTCGGGGCGCTCGGCGCGAAGGTCGAGGCGGCAGGCGCGATGTTGACCAGCCCATTGCAGGGGCTTACCCAGGCGGATACCGCTCGACGCGCATTGCAACGACGTTTTGAGCCCTTGCACCAGTTGCTCGATGAGCAGCACAACCCTGGCACTGCGGTGAGCCATGTGTTGCAACTGTCCGATCAGTTGCAGTTGCAACTGGGGACGCTGACTCGGGAAAGTTCGTCGGAGCAGGCGGTGTTCAACAGGGTCAAGCGCCGCATGGATGGCCAACAGGACCTGCTTGGTGATTTGCGCGAAAGCGCCGCCCGGCTGCCACTGCCGCTGTCCACGTGGTTCGGCGCGATTGCGGATGACACCTGGCAACGCCTGCTGGAGGAGGCCTACGTACACGTGAACCAGCGTTATCAGAGTGAGGTGTACAGCGTTTACGCCAAGGCCATTCGCCAGCGGTACCCGTTCAATGCCAGCGCGGGTAGCGATGTCGCTCTCAGTGACTTTCAGGAATTCTTCGGGCCCCAGGGCGTGCTGGCAAGGTTCCAGGAGACTTACCTGCGGCCTTTTATCAGCGCTGATGGCAGCCGACACCGTTTGCGGGGCATCGACGGTCGCAGTTTGCCTGTGTCGCGCTCGCTGCTGGATCAACTGAGCAAGGTGCAACTCATCCGGCGCAGTTTTTTCAGTGAGCAGGGCGAGTTGTCGGTGCGCTTCAGTCTGGCGCCCTACAGCCTGGATCAGGCGGTCAATCGCGCGATTCTGCGCCTGGGCACTCAGCAGTTGGAGTATCGCCATGGGCCCATCGTCCCCATGGTGTTCCAGTGGCCTGTGGAGAGTGACAATGGTCGCAGCAGCTTGGTACTGGAGCGGGGCGCCGAGCGGCCGTTGGGTATCGAGAAGAATGCCGGGGCCTGGTCGGTGTTCAGGCTGTTTGACCTGATGCAAAGCGAGCCCGCAAGCGGTCGGGATGCGCAATTGCTGAAGTCCGACCTCGCAGGCTTGCGCGCCAATTACCTGTTGACCAGTCAGCGCACGCCCAGCCCGTTCCAGATGGCGGACTGGCGCACCTTCCGGTTGCCGGAGCAACTGTGAGCCAGGCAGCTGCGCGCTGGCGCAGTGCCGGTCATACGCGACGCGGCAAGGATCGTTCACGCAATGAGGACGCATTGCTCGACTGCCCCGAGCGGGGGTGCTGGGCGGTCGCGGACGGCATGGGGGGACATCGCGCCGGGGACGTGGCCAGCCAGTCTGTGGTGAGCAGCCTGGCGTCAATGGCTGGCCATGGCGACCTTGATCAGCGCGTGGGCGCTGTCCGGCGCTGCCTGCAAGAGGTCAACCGGCAACTGCTAAATACGGCGCAGGGTCCGCAGGACGTTATTGGCAGCACCGTTGTAGCCCTGCTGCTGGAAGGTGATCGCGCGGCATGTGTCTGGGCGGGGGACAGCCGCTGCTATCTGTGGCGTGGGCAGAGTCTTTACCAACTGTCCCGGGATCATTCGCGGATGCGGCAACTGATGGAAGAGCACCGGATGAACGCGCAGCAGGCCGGCGCCCAGCCGGATGCCAGGGCCCTGACCCGTGCGGTTGGCGCGCACGAGCGCTTGCATCTTGAGGTGCTGGAACTCGGTACATGCCCTGGCGATGTATTTCTGCTGTGCAGCGACGGTGTCTACCAGACACTCGACCATGGCGAACTGGGCCGGGCACTGAGCCTGGATACGCCGCAACACATGCTGGATCGCGTGTTTGAGTCGGTATTGCGCGGCGCGGCGCGGGACGACCTCACGGCCGTGGTAATCCAGCGATGACAGCGCCTCTGTGCCCCGGCGACCTGCTCGCGGGTCGCTATCAGCTCGAGCGCGTGCTGGGCATCGGAGGTATGGGCGTGGTCTACCGCGCCCGCGACCTGTTGCATGAGCAGTTCGGTGAACCTCGGTCCAGCGTTGCGTTGAAAGTACTCGGCGAGTGTTTTTCCGAATGCCCGGATGCCCATGTGCTGCTGTACAGCGAGTTCTCCCTGACACGCAGCCTTTTGCACCCGGGGGTGGTGCGCATGTTCGGCTTCGATGTCGACACCCGCCGGCAGTTGGCGTTTTTCACCATGGAATTGATGCACGGCATGACCCTGGATCGACTCCTGCTGGAGCGTCCCGCCGGCTTCGGCTGGCACGAGTGGCAGCCAATGGCCCTGCAACTGCTGGACGCATTGGCTTATGCCCATGGGCAGGGCGTGCTGCATGGTGACGTGAAGCCGGGCAATGTCATGGTGGGGGAGGCGGGGATACGTCTGTTCGATTTCGGCCTGGGCCAGTCGCAGGCAATGACAGGGCTGCCCGGTATGGACCGTCATCGCATCAGCGCCTGGACGCCTGCTTATGTCGCGCCAGAGCTGTTGGAGGGGGCAGAGCTGTCAGCGTCGGCAGATGTTTATGGCGCAGCATGCGTGTTGTATCAGATGGCACAAGGGCGGCGTCCGGGCGAGCGCAATCCCACTCATGTGCTCAACCGACCCCGCCAGCTGCCGCGCCATTGCTGGCCAGCCTTGCGCACGGCGCTGGCGATGGACCCGGCGCAGCGAACGATCACGGTCGCCGAAGTGCGCGAGGCGCTGGCTGGCCGCTCATGGCGCTGGCTTGCCTAGCGATGGATTACTCGGCGACCTCATACAGCTCGCAATATTCAGCCCAACTCAGGCCGGCCATTTGCGCGACTTCCTTGTGCACTTCAAGGCGCTGGGCGGCGAAAGTTTCGGGCGAATCGGCGGTGAGTTTGAGCGTCAACTCCCAGGCGAACAGGCCCTGACGCTCAGCTTCGGCTTCAAAGGCTTCGTTCAGGCGCTCGGCGCGGTATTTGGCTGGGGTTTCCCCCTTGGCTTGGGCAGCGAGCGGGTTCAGGGTGTCCAGTTCGGTTGCAAGTTCCGGGTGATCGCTCAGGAAGCGATCCAGCGCCAGTTGATGGTTATCGCCGGGTTCGGACAAGGGCGTGCTCCTTTGCAAGGTCTCAGAGGTCGGTCTGCAGGTTGCGTCGGGCGCGTTTGCGCAGACGACGATCGATTCTGGAACTGATCGGCTGCAACAGAAAAAACATCAGGTAGGCCGTCAGTACCAACGTCAGGTCCACCCAGGTTCCGGCGACCGGTTCGTCTGAAAATATCTCGACGACGTCCTTGATCGCGAACAGCAGGGCGACCCCGCCCAGCCACAGCAAGGCTTTGAACAGCAATGGTTGCAGGTTGTTTGACAGTTTATGTTGCATCCCGAGCTTACCTCTGCGGTGCATGACTTCCTCTCAGGCGACGGTGGTTGAGTAGGCCACCGTGCCGGAAAGCGTCACCGATGATAACGATTAGGCAGGATTAGGGATTGATCCAGAGCAGAAAGTTCATTTATTTGGTGATGAATACCGAAGTCACACCCTTGCAGCAGGCACCAGAAAAGCGGCCTCCAGCAACTGACGGGTATACCCATGCTGCGGATCAGCAAAGATCGCCGCCGCATCGCCCTGTTCCACCACTTGCCCCTGTTTCACCACCATCAGTTGATGACTCAATGCCTTGACCACCGCCAGATCATGGCTGATGAACAGGTAGGTCAGGTTGTACTTGGCCTGCAACCCGCGCAGCAACTCCACCACCTGGCGCTGCACCGTGCGATCCAGGGCTGAAGTCGGCTCGTCCAGCAAAATCAGCCTGGGCTTGAGCACCAGCGCCCGTGCAATCGCAATACGCTGGCGTTGCCCGCCGGAAAACTCGTGGGGGTAGCGGTGCCGCGACTGCGGGTCCAGCCCCACTTCCTTGAGCGCCGCAATAATTGCCGCTTCCTGCTCGGCGGCTGTACCCATCTTGTGAATGCGCAGGCCTTCACCGACGATTTCACTGACGCACATCCGCGGGCTCAAGCTGCCGAACGGGTCCTGGAACACCACCTGCATCTCGCGACGCAATGGCCGCACCTGTTGCTGAGTGAGTTGATCCAGTGGCTGACCCTCGAAACGAATACCGCCCTTGCTCGCGATCAGCCGCAGGATCGCCAGGCCAAGGGTGGATTTACCCGAACCGCTCTCGCCGACGATGCCCAGGGTCTGGCCTTGGGGCAGGCTGAAGTTGATGCCGTCCACCGCCTTGACGTAATCAACCGTGTTACGCAAAAAGCCCTTCTTGATCGGGAACCAGACCTTCAGGTCGTCGACTTCCAGTAATGGCGGCCCAACTTCATTGGTGGCCGGCCCACCGCTGGGCTCCGCCGCCAGCAGTTCCTGGGTGTAGGGGTGTTGGGGCGACTGGAACAAGGTCTCGCAGTCGGCCTGTTCAACGATGCAACCCTGTTGCATCACGCACACCCTGTGGGCAATACGGCGCACCAGGTTCAAGTCGTGGCTGATCAACAGCAGCGCCATGCCCAGCCGCGCCTGCAATTCCTTGAGCAGCTCCAGAATTTTCAGTTGCACGGTGACGTCAAGGGCGGTAGTCGGCTCGTCGGCGATCAGCAGTTCCGGCTCGTTGGCCAGTGCCATGGCGATCATCACGCGCTGGCGCTGGCCGCCTGACAGTTCGTGAGGCAGGGCCTTGAGGCGCTTGTGTGGCTCGGGAATGCCCACCAGTTCGAGCAGTTCAAGGGTTCGCCGGGTGGCGACCTTGCCGGTGAGGCCCTTGTGCAGGCCGAGCACTTCGTTGATCTGCTTTTCGATGCTGTGCAGCGGGTTCAATGAGGTCATCGGCTCCTGGAAGATCATCGCGATGCGGTTGCCGCGAATATGTCGCAGGGTCTTTTCCTTGAGCGTCAGCAGGTCTTGCCCGGCGTAGCCGATGGTGCCGCTCGGGTGCCGCGCCAGCGGGTAGGGCAGCAGGCGCAGGATCGAATGGGCGGTGACCGATTTGCCGGACCCGCTTTCGCCGACCAGCGCGAGGGTTTCGCCGCGCTTGATGTCGAAGCTGAGGTTGTTGACCACGCGGTGGTGGTGCTCGCCCGTGACGAACTCGACGGAGAGGTCGCGGACTTCGATCAGATTGTCCTGATTCATCTCATTTCCTCGGGTCGAAGGCATCGCGAGCGGACTCGCCGATAAACACCAGCAGACTCAGCATGATCGCCAGCACGGCAAAGGCACTGATGCCCAGCCACGGCGCCTGCAGGTTGGATTTGCCCTGGGCCACCAGCTCGCCCAGGGACGGAGAACCGGCCGGCAGGCCGAAGCCGAGAAAGTCCAGGGCGGTGAGGGTGCCGATGGCACCGGTGAGGATGAACGGCATGAACGTCATGGTGGAGACCATGGCATTGGGCAGGATATGGCGGAACATGATTGCGCCGTTCTGCATGCCCAGTGCCCGGGCCGCGCGCACGTATTCAAGGTTGCGCCCGCGCAGGAACTCGGCGCGCACCACGTCCACCAGGCTCATCCACGAGAACAGCAGCATGATTCCCAGCAGCCACCAGAAGTTGGGCTGCACGAAACTGGCGAGGATGATCAGCAAGTACAGCACCGGCAGCCCGGACCATATTTCCAGGAAACGCTGCCCAGCGAGGTCCACCCAGCCGCCGTAGAAACCCTGCAACGCCCCGGCGATCACGCCGATGATGGAGCTGAGCACGGTCAGCGTCAGCGCAAACAGCACCGACACGCGAAACCCGTAGATCACTCGCGCCAGCACGTCGCGCCCCTGGTCATCGGTGCCCAGCAGGTTGACGCTGGACGGCGGTGCCGGTGCCGGAACCTTGAGGTCGTAGTTGATGCTCTGGTAGCTGAACGGGATCGGTGCCCACAAGGTCCAGGCGTCCTTGGCCTTGAGCAGTTCGCGGATATACGGGCTCTTGTAGTTGGCTTCCAGCGGGAATTCGCCGCCGAAGGTGGTCTCCGGGTAGCGCTTGAGCGCCGGAAAATACCAGTCGCCGTCGTAATGTACGGCCAGCGGCTTGTCATTGGCGATCAGCTCGGCGCCCAGGCTCAGGCCAAACAGGATCAGGAACAGCCACAGCGACCACCAGCCACGCTTGTTCGCCTTGAACCGCTCGAATCGGCGGCGATTGAGGGGGGACAGGTTCATCTCAATGCTCCCGGCTGGCGAAGTCGATGCGCGGATCGACCAGGGTGTAGGTGAGGTCGCCGATCAGTTTCACCACCAGCCCCAGCAGGGTGAAGATGAACAGCGTGCCGAACACCACCGGGTAATCGCGGTTGATGGCTGCTTCAAAACTCATCAGGCCCAGGCCGTCGAGGGAGAAGATCACTTCCACCAGCAGCGAGCCGGTAAAGAAGATGCCGATGAACGCCGAGGGGAAGCCGGCGATCACCAGCAGCATGGCGTTGCGGAACACATGGCCGTAGAGCACGCGGTGGTTGGTCAGACCCTTGGCTTTGGCGGTGACCACATATTGCTTGTTGATCTCGTCGAGAAAGCTGTTCTTGGTGAGCAGGGTCATGGTCGCGAAGTTGCCGATCACCAGCGCGGTGACGGGCAGCGCCAGGTGCCAGAAGTAATCAAGGATTTTGCCGCTCACGCTCAGTTCGTCGAAGTTGTTGGAGGTGAGTCCGCGCAGGGGGAACCAGTCCAGGTAACTGCCGCCGGCAAACACCACGATCAGCAGGATGGCGAACAGGAACGCCGGGATCGCATAGCCGACGATGATCGCCGAGCTGGTCCACACGTCGAAATGACTGCCGTGTCGCGTGGCCTTGGCGATCCCCAGGGGGATCGACACCAGGTACATGATCAGCGTGCTCCATAACCCGAGGGAGATGGACACCGGCATCTTTTCCTTGATCAGGTCGATGACCTTGGCGTCACGGAAGAAACTGTCGCCAAAATCCAGCCGGGCGTAGTTCTTGACCATGATCCACAAGCGTTCCGGCGCCGATTTATCGAAGCCGTACATTTTCTCGATTTCCTGAATCAGCGCCGGGTCCAGGCCCTGGGCGCCACGGTAGCTGGAGCCGGCCACGGCCACCTCGGCTCCGCCGCCGGCGATGCGGCTGGTGGCGCCTTCGAAACCTTCCAGTTTGGCGATCATCTGTTCCACCGGGCCGCCGGGGGCAGCCTGGATGATGACGAAATTGATCAGCAGAATCCCGAACAGCGTGGGGATGATCAGCAACAGGCGACGAACGATATAGGCCAGCATTCAATCGCCTCCCTTCGCCGGATCGGCGTCAGCCTGGGCGCCTGCGGCTGTCACTGGCGGCACATTGGGTTTGGCCCACCAGGTGGCGGTGCCGACGTCGTACAGCGGCGACACTTTCGGGTGGCCGAGGTTGTTCCAGTAGGCCACGCGGAAGGTCTTGATGTGCCAGTTGGGAATCACGTAGTAGCCAAATTGCAGCACTCGGTCCAGGGCCTTGGCGTGGGCGATCAGGCTGGTGCGCGAGTTCGAATCGATCAGTTGCTCCACCAGTTGGTCGATGGCCGGGTCCTTGAGGCCGATGTAGTTGCGGCTGCCAGGCTTTTCGGCGCTGGTGGACTTCCAGAACTCGCGTTGTTCGTTACCCGGCGAGGAAGACTGCGGGAAGCTGCCCACTACCATGTCGAAATCCCGTGAGCGCAGGCGGGTGATGAACTGGGATACGTCAACCCGGCGAATCACCAGGTTGATGCCCAGGTCCGCCAGGTTGCGTTTGAACGGCAGCAGGATACGTTCGAACTCGGTCTGGGCCAGCAGGAACTCGATGGTCACCGGTGTGCCGGTGGCGTCGACCATCTTGTCGTCAACGATCTTCCAGCCGGCCTGTTGCAGCAACTGGTAGGCCTCGCGCTGCTGGGCGCGGATCATGCCGCTGCCGTCGGTTTTGGACGGTTCGAAGGCCTGGGTGAATACCTCGGGCGGGATTTTGTCGCGCAACGGCTCGAGAATGTTCAGCTCATCGGGGCCGGGCAGGCCGGTGGCGGCCATGTCGGAGTTCTCAAAATAGCTGCGGGTGCGGGTGTAGGCACCGTTGAACAGCTGTTTGTTGCTCCACTCGAAGTCCAGCAACAGGCTGATGGCCTTGCGCACCCGCACGTCCTGGAACATCGGCTTGCGGATATTGAACACAAAACCCTGCATGCCGGTGGGGTTGCCGTTGGGGATTTCTTCCTTGATCAGCCGGCCCTGGGTAACTGCCGGTACGTTGTAGGCATTCGCCCAGTTCTTGGCGCTGAACTCGGACCAGTAATCGAACTGTCCGGCCTTGAGCGCCTCGAGGGCCACGGTGGCATCGCGGTAATAGTCGGTGATGCGGTTGTCGAAGTTGTACAGGCCCTTGTTGATCGGCAGGTCCTTGCCCCAGTAGTCCTTGACCCGCTCATAGCGCACGGAACGCCCGGCTTTCACTTCAGCCACTTGATAAGGGCCGCTGCCGAGGGGGAACTCGAGGTTGCCCTTGTTGAAATCGCGGCTGGCCCACCAGTGTTTGGGCAGCACCGGCAGTTGGCCGAGGATCAGCGGCAGCTCGCGGTTGTTGGTGCGCTTGAACTTGAACAGCACGCGCAACGGGTCTTCGGCGATCACTTCGTCGACATCGGCGTAGTAGGTGCGATAGAGCGGGGTGCCGTCCTTGATCAGGGTCTGGAAACTGAAGATCACGTCTTCGGCGCGAATGGGGTGGCCGTCGTGGAAGCGCGCCTCGGGGCGCAGGTAGAAGCGCACCCAACTGTTGTCCGGGGCCTTTTCGATCTTGCCGGCCACCAGGCCGTATTCGGTGAAGGGCTCATCCAGGCTCTGGGTGGCCAGGGTGTCGTAGATCAGGCCGATATTATCGGCGGGCACGCCTTTGCTGATGAATGGGTTGAAGCTGTCGAAACCGGTAAGGCTGGACTCGCGAAACGTGCCGCCTTTGGGCGCGTCCGGATTGACGTAATCGGTGTGCTTGAAATCGGCCGGGTACTTGGGTGGCTCGTTGTACAGGGTCAGCGCATGCTGCGGCGCTGCCTGGGCGGCGCTGCACAGCAACAGGCTGCCCAGCAGGGCGTTGCGCAAAGACGTCATTGGGCGTTCTCCGAAGCTTTCAGCCACCACGCACTCAGGCCCAGGCTGTAGGGCGGAGTGGTGACAAAGGCGAACCGGTTGCGGTAGGCCAGGCGATGATAGTTGAGGTACCAGTTGGGAATGCTGTAATGCTGCCACAGCAGCACACGGTCCAGGGCGCGGCCGGCGGCCAGTTGTTCTTCGCGGGTCTTTGCCGCGAGCAGTTGGTCCAGCAGGTGATCGACCACCGGGTTGGCAATGCCGGCGAAATTCTTGCTGCCCTTGATCGCGGCCTGGCTGGAGTGGAAGTACTGCCACTGTTCCAGGCCTGGGCTGAGGGTCTGGTTGAGCGTGATCAGGATCATGTCGAAGTCGAACTGATCCAGACGCTGCTTGTATTGCGCGCGATCGACGGTGCGCAGGCGGGCGTCGATGCCGATGCTGATCAGGTTCTCGACGTAGGGCTGCAGAATGCGCTCCAGGTTCGGGTTGACCAGCAGGATCTCGAAGCGCAGCGGTTGCCCGTCCTTGTTCAGCAGACGCTGGCCCGACAGTTTCCAGCCGGCTTCGCCGAGCAGGCCCAGGGCACGACGCAGGGTTTCGCGAGGGATACCGCGCCCGTCGGTCTGCGGCAGACTGAAGGGCTGGGTCAACAGATTGGGTGGTAACTGGTCGCGGTAAGGCGAGAGCATCAGCCATTCATGGCCGACCGGTACGTCGGTCGCGGCAAACTCGCTGTTGGGGTAATAGCTGAGGGTACGTTTGTAAGCGTTGCTGAACAGGGCACTGTTGGTCCACTCGAAATCGAACATCAGCCCCAGGGCTTCGCGCACCTTGGTCTGGCTGAAGGTGGGTCGCCGGGTGTTCATGAACAGGCCCTGGCTCTGGGTAGGGATCTGGTGGGCGATCTGCGCCTTGATCACTTCGCCACGGTTGACCGCCGGGAAGTTGTAGCCATTGGCCCAGTTCTTGGCCTGGTGCTCGATATAAATGTCGAACTCGCCGGCCTTGAACGCTTCGAACGCCACATCGCTGTCGCGGTAGAACTCGACTTCGACCTTGTTGTAGTTATAAAAGCCCCGGTTGACCGGCAGGTCCTTGCCCCAGTAGTCCTTGACCCGCTCGAACACCAGTTGCCGGCCCGGAATGACCTTGCTGATGCGGTACGGGCCACTGCCCAGGGGCGGTTCGAAGGTGGTGGCCTTGAAGTCGCGGTTCTTCCAGTAGTGCTGGGGCAGCACTGGCAGTTCGCCCAGGCGCAGGATCAGCAACGGGTTGCCCGCACGCTTGAACACAAATCGGATGCGATGGCGGTTGAGAATGTCCACCCGCGCCACTTCCTGCAGGTTGGTACGGTATTGCGGGTGACCTTCGGTGAGCAGGGTGCGATAGGAAAACGCCACATCGTAGGCGGTGATTGGTTTGCCATCGTGAAAGCGCGCTTGCGGACGCAGGTTGAACACCACCCAACTGCGGTCCTCACTGTATTCCACCGACTGCGCAATCAGGCCATAGCTGGACGTGGGCTCGTCGCCGGACGGCGCGTACTGGCCGGTGCCGACCATCAACGGTTCGTTCAGTTCGTTGACGCCGTATTGCAGGAAATTGGGTGTGGATACCGGGCTTGAGCCCTTGAAGGTGTAAGGGTTGAGGGTATCGAAGGTGCCAAACGCCATCACCCGCAGGGTGCCGCCTTTCGGCGCTGCAGGGTTTACCCAATCGAAATGGGTGAATTTGGCCGGGTACTTGAGCGTGCCGAACTGCGTGTAACCGTGGCTCTCGGTTATCGTCGCGTGCGCACCAAAGCTCAAGGCCAGACTTATTAGTAGAAGGAGGGGACGCTTCAAGTCAGAGATCCGATCCAGGCGGCTTGGGCTTTATGATCGGTACAGTAACAGCTTGTTCCGGTTGGAAAAAGCCGGTTTAGATGATGGAGAACCAATGTGGGAGGGGGCTTGCTCCCGAGGGGTGTGTGTCAGTCAGTACATGAGCTGGCCGGCACACCGCCATCGGGAGCAAGCCACCTCCCACATTTATTTCGTTATTGTCGACGGTTCAGCGTGGTGCGGAAACCACCAGCATCTGCCCAGGCTTCAGCGCTTGACCCGTGCGTGGGTTCCAGCGCTTGAGATGTTGCATCTCGACATTGAAGCGCTTGGCGACGATATACAGCGAGTCGCCTTTCTTGACTTTGTACTGCACCGGCTTTTTGGCACTGGCCACGGCGCGGCGGGTGTCCTGCATCACCAGGGTCTGGCCGACCTTGAGTGCCTGGCCATTGAGCTTGTTCCAGCGCTGCAGGTCATGCACGTCGACCTTGTTGGCCTTGGCGATCAGCGTCAGGTTGTCCCCACTGCGCACTTTGTAGTTGCGGGTGCGCCCGGCCACGCGCGCGGTTTCGACTTCGTCGAACACCTGCTTTTTCGGGCGCATGGCCAGCAGTTCTTCGGGCTTCATCGTCGACAGCGTGCTGGTCAGCAGCTGCGCCTTGGAGCAGGGTACGAGCAGATGCTGGGGGCCATCGAGGGTGGTGCGTTGCTTGAGGGCGGGGTTGAGCTGGAACAGTTCGTCTTCGTCGATTTCCGCCAGCGCTGCGACCCGTGACAGGTCCATGCTCTGCTTTACCTCAACCACTTGGAAGTACGGCGTGTTGGCAATTGGGCTCAGGTTGACGCCATAGGCTTCAGGCGCCAGCACCACCTGGGACAGCGCGAGAAACTTTGGCACATAGTCCTGGGTTTCCTGGGGCAGGGGCAGGTTCCAGTAGTCGGTGGGCAGGCCAAGTTTTTCATTGCGCTCGATGGCGCGGCTCACCGTGCCTTCGCCGGCGTTGTAGGCCGCCAGGGCCAGCAGCCAGTCACCGTTGAACATGTCATGCAGGCGCGTCAGGTAATCCAGGGCGGCGGTGGTGGACGCGGTGATATCACGGCGGCCATCGTAGGCGCGGGTTTGTCGCAGGTTGAAGTAACGTCCGGTGGAGGGAATGAACTGCCACAGGCCGACCGCATCGCTGCGTGAGTAGGCCATCGGGTTGTAGGCGCTTTCAATCACTGGCAGCAGCGCCAGTTCCAGCGGCATGTTGCGTTCTTCAAGGCGTTCGACGATGTAGTGAATGTAGAGACTGCCGCGTTCGCCGGCGTTTTCCAGAAAGGATGGGTTGCTGGCGAACCAAAGGCGCTGTTGCTCGATGCGCGGGTTGACGCCCACGCCGTCCTGTAACTGAAAGCCCCGACGCATGCGTTCCCAGACATCCTGAGGCACTTCGGGGCTGGGCTTCTCTGAAAGCCAGATGGGTTTTTGCTTGATCTTGGCGGCAAGATTCGGTTTGGGTTGCACGGTGGTTTGTGCAGCATATTGTGTGGATTGGCAGCCCGCCAGCGTGGCGGACACAGCCACCGCCACGGCTTGAGCCAGGCGGGTCAATGCGTCTGAAGAGATGGATTTACGAATAGATGACGACATTGGCTGGAAGTAAGTTCCGGGCAAAAATGTCGGGCGATTCTAGAAAGCGCTTTGGTTCCGGTCAACCATTCAGAAATTACGTATCAGAATACGTGGGCTTAGAACGTATCTTTCCATGCCCTCAAGCTGGCAAACACCTCGGCCCCAGCACGGTTGTCACGGCCATCCCGTTCGTCCGCTTTTTGTTTAACGGATGTTTCAGAGGTGCGCAAAAAGGGGTTGGTGCGCTTTTCAAGGGCCAGGTTGGAGGGCAGCGTCATTTCGCCGCGAGCCCTTAATTGGCGGACGTTTTCCACCCGTTCGGCGATATCGGCATTGTGCGGTTCCACCGCCTGGGCGAATTTCAGGTTGCTTTGTGTGTATTCGTGAGTGCAATACACCTGCGTGTCGCCGGGCAGGGCGGCCAGGCGTTGCAGCGAGGCGTACATCTGCTGGGGCGTGCCTTCGAACAGGCGGCCGCAACCGGCGGCGAACAGGGTGTCGCCGCACAGCAGCACGCCCGGGTGATAAAACGCGATATGACCGAGGGTGTGGCCGGGGACGCTGTAGACGTCAAAGTCCCAGCCCAGCACGTTGATGCGATCGTTGTCGTGCAGGGCCACGTCCCGCGCCGGGATTTTCTCGCTGGCCGGGCCGTAGACCCTGGCGCCGGTCACGTCCTTGAGCTGCGCAACACCGCCCACATGGTCGTGGTGATGGTGGGTGACCAGGATGTCGCTGAGGGTCCACTCCGGGTTTTGCCCGAGCCAGGCCAGCACCGGCGCGGCGTCGCCGGGGTCGACTGCGGCGCAGCGGCGGGTGTGCGGGTCCTGTAACAACCAGATGTAGTTATCGGTGAAGGCGGGCAGGGCACTGATCTGTATCATTCTTCGATTCGCCAAGCTGAACACATTGGTGCATCTTAGAACGTCCAGGCGAGTAGGAGAATGCAATGACTGATAAAGCGTTCGCCCAGGCCGATCCTGAATGGCTCGCCCTCATCGGCGCAGCCCGCGAATGGCTGTCCGGGCCCATCGGGCAATTTTTGCTGGAAGAAGAACGGCGCATGCTCGAAGACGAGCTGGGCCGGTTCTTTGGTGGCTACCTGGTGCATTACGGCCCGTCGGCGCAGACGCCGCCCGCCGCGCCGCAGGTGCAGCGCAATGTACGTCTGGGCGCGCCATTGCCTGGCGTGGAAATTGTGTGCGAGGAACAGGCCTGGCCGTTGAGCGAGCATGCCGCCGATGTGGTGGTGCTGCAGCACGGCCTGGATTTCTGCCTGTCGCCCCACGGCCTGTTGCGCGAAGCGGCGAGCAGCGTGCGCCCCGGCGGTCATTTGCTGATCATCGGCATCAACCCCTGGAGCACCTGGGGACTGCGCCATGTGTTTGCCCATGACGGTCTGCGTCAGGCACGTTGCATTGCGCCTTCCCGGGTGGGGGACTGGCTGAACCTGCTGGGCTTCGCGCTGGAGAAACGCCGCTTCGGATGCTATCGTCCGCCGCTCGCGTCGACCCGGTGGCAGGGCCGCCTCGCCGGTTGGGAACGCCGCGCGGGTACCTGGCAACTGGCGGGTGGCGGCTTCTATCTATTGGTGGCGCGCAAGATCGTGGTCGGCCTGCGACCGGTACGGCAGGCAGCACGCCAGCCCATGGCCAAGCTGGTGCCGATGCCGATGGCCAAGGTCAATCGCAGGCAAAGCGAACCATAAACCCCTCTTTTTGATTCAAGACCGAGCAAACGATGACCGATACCGTAGAACTCTTCACCGATGGCGCCTGCAAGGGCAACCCCGGCCCTGGCGGCTGGGGCGCATTGCTGGTGTGCAAGGGCGTGGAGAAGGAGCTGTGGGGCGGCGAAGCCAACACCACCAACAACCGCATGGAACTGATGGGCGCGATTCGCGGCTTGGAGGAACTCAAGCGGCGCTGCGACGTGCTGCTGGTGACCGACTCGCAATACGTGATGAAGGGCATCAACGAGTGGATGGTCAACTGGAAGAAGCGCGGCTGGAAGACGGCGGCCAAAGAGCCGGTCAAGAACGCCGACCTCTGGCAACTGCTCGATGAACAATGCAATCGCCACAACATCACCTGGAAATGGGTGCGTGGGCATATCGGCCATCCAGGCAACGAACGCGCCGACCAACTGGCCAACCGTGGCGTGGATGAGGTGCGCGGCTACAAGCAGAGCTGAGGCCGGCCGCCGTGTTAACATCGCGCCCTTTACACCCTTCACCACACCGTTGAGAGCTGAACCCTGATGGCCATCCGATCTGTTGTACTCGATACCGAAACCACCGGCATGCCGGTGACCGACGGCCACCGGATCATCGAAATCGGCTGTGTTGAGCTGATGGGTCGTCGCCTCACCGGACGTCACTTCCACGTCTACCTGCAGCCGGACCGGGAAAGTGACGAAGGCGCGATTGGCGTACACGGCATCACCGATGAGTTCCTCAAGGGCAAGCCGCGTTTCGCCGAGGTGGCCGACGAGTTCTTCGAATTCATCAATGGCGCGCAGTTGATCATCCACAACGCGGCGTTCGATATCGGCTTCATCAACAACGAATTCGCCCTGATGGGGCAGACGGACCGCGCTGATATTTCCCGGCACTGTTCGATCCTCGACACCCTGATGATGGCCCGTGAGCGGCACCCGGGCCAGCGCAACAGCCTCGATGCGTTGTGCAAGCGTTATGGTGTCGACAACTCCAACCGTGAACTGCACGGCGCCTTGCTCGACTCCGAGATTCTTGCCGACGTTTACCTGACCATGACCGGCGGGCAGACCAGCCTTTCCCTGGCCGGTAACGCGTCCGACGGCAGCGGTTCGGCGGAAGGCTCTGGCAACCGCCCTTCGGAAATCCGTCGCCTTCCGGCCGATCGCACACCTACGGCGATCATCCGCGCCAGTGAGCAGGATCTGGCCGAGCATGTGGCACGACTGGAAGCGATTGCCAAGGCGGCGGGTGCGCCGGCGCTGTGGACTCAACTGACTCAACAATGACGTGAACTGAAAGGCGATCCAACGTGTGGGGAGTGGACTTGCTCCCGATAGCGTCGGGTCAATTGATAGATGTTCGGCTGATACACTGCGATCGGGAGCAAGCCCCCTCCCAGCTGATTGTCTTGAATGGGGTGAATCTTCATTCGCCACATCCGCTTCCCGCTTCTAACCTTGTGGCAGGAAATGTTCTTTTTCGCCGCGCCCTTGCCGAACTCTGCGCGCTGCGAAGTGGAGGCGGTATCAATGGATGCCGATCTGCACGGGGTACAAAACGAGGATGACGGCAGGAGTCGTTGTTACACCGTCGATTGCGTCAAGGGTTGAGGAACGTTATGCAAGCTGTCATGAACCCGAAGTATCCAGGGCTCAGTGTGCGGGTCGCCGATGCAGGCTTTGATGCCTATGTGTGGGGCAACGATTTCAGCTTTGAAGTCAGTGCCTATGGCGTGCCGGAGATGGGCAAGCGCGTTGATCAATGGCAGGTGGAGCGCATCCTGCCGTACCGCAAATGTTATGGCATCGATCCCGAGGAGTTCGCCAGTTTTCGCGATGCGCCCGACAGTGCGATCTTCATGGCTTATCTGGATGATTGCCCGGTGGGACACGTCGTGGTCAGCACCAATTGGAACGGGTTTGCCCATGTCGATGAACTGGCGGTCATCCTGCCGGCGCGGCGTCACGGCGTGGCCAAGGCGTTGCTGGATGTGGCGCAGTTCTGGAGTCGCAAGAAAAACCTGCCGGGCATGATGCTCGAAACCCAGAACAACAACCTGGGTGCGTGCCGGTTGTATGAGCGTTGCGGCTATGTGATGGGCGGTATCGACCACCTGCGTTATCGCGGCATTGACCCGCAAACCCGCGAAGTGGCGATTTTCTGGTATCGGTTGTTCAAGTCCGAGGCGGTACTGAAAGCGCAGTCATGAATCGAACCGGGGCTGGGGCCTTGAGCGCATATTACGCGACAGGCGTTTGGGGCGAAGTGCCCGCCAGCAGGGCCTCGGCCTTGTGCGCGACGATTTCCAGCAGCGCGCTCAACGCCGGCATCGGTTCAGCGCTTTTCAGCACCAATGCATAAAGGACCACCGTGATAGGCGGCGACAGCGGGCAGGCATCGAGCCCGGCCTCTTGCGCGCCGGCTGCCGTAAACGGGTCGACTATCGCCAGGCCTTCGCCGGCCTCCACCATGCTGCGCATCATCTGGTAGGTCTGTACCCGCGTCTGCACCACCGGAAGCGGGCGCAGGGCTTGCAGTTTGGCGTCCAGCAGCCGGCTCAAGGGGTCATGCCCTTCAAGCCCGATCAACGACTGCCCGGCCAGGTCTTGCAGCGCAATATACTTTTGCCGGGGCTTGAGCCAGCCACGGGGCGCGAGCAATTGCAATTTGCCTTGGGCTACAGGCGTGCTCTGGATCTGCGGATGTTGCGGATCATGCAGACTCAGGCCCACCTGGGCTTCGTGAAGCAACAGGCTCCTGACGATCTCGCGCGTCGGTTGGCTCGACAGGCTGCACGGCGTGTCCTGAAAGCGGCGACGCAGTGCGGCAATGCTTTGCGGCAGCAGTTGATTGGCCAGGGGCGGGGTGCAGAGGGCGCGCAGCGTAGGCGCTTGATGGTGTTTCAAACGGCTGGCCAGGCGTTGCACCGGCTCCAGCGCCTCATAAAGTTGAGCGATGTGCGCCTGTAACTCGAGGGTTTCGCGCGTCGCTTGCAAGCGTCCGCGCACACTGGCAAACAGCATGAAGCCCAGTTGCTGCTCGGCATCCTTGAGCGAGACTTCCACATCGTCCACGGGCAGTTGCAACCACTCGGCGGCCGTGCCGAGGTGCCCGGTTTGCAAAATGGCCTGAATCACTTCGATATGACGTAAACGCATGGCCGGAGTCTATGTGCAGCGCCACGGGGATTCAATGGCGCAGGCCGTTGTGCGCAAAAAAGACAGTCGGTGTCGGCCATGCCTATGGCGCTGGGCCATGACCCCACTAGAATGACGCTGCTGATCATCAACGACCACTGCCGGCCCGCCGGTACTTACAACAAAAACAGGTCTGGTCTCAAATGCGCATGCCCTCGCTGTTTCGCGGGGTAACGGTCAAACAGCTCCTGGTCCTGGTGACCGTGGGGTGTGCGACTGCTTATCTCCTGCACAATCAAGACGAAATCATCCCGGAACATTCGGTACTGGAACGCTATATCCGTGCCCAGGAACAGGTGGACGAGCAGGTGGGCGCCATTCTGGGGATCAGGCTGGTCAGACAGGTCGAGGCCTATCCGGTGGCCGATTCGCCGGGTTATCTGCGCTCATTGTTTGCTGTCGAGGGAGAGCGTGGCAGCCTGATGGTGACGCTCAAGCAGATCAAGGGAGAGGAGGGTATAGAGCTGACGGAGATCCGTCGTCCCTGAGCGGCCCCGGCCCAGTCAATGCCATCAATGGCCAGGACTGAGCGGGTAGGTGAGGCGAGATCTTATGACGCGAGGGTGGTCTGCGATTCGCGGACGATAACCGTGCCCGACTGAATCAGTCTGAATTCATCGCCTTCCAGTTTCTCTACACGGTCGCCAATGGCCAGCTTGTAGGTAGTGGTGGGCGCCGAGCCAGCCAGGTCGCCTTGCGCCGGGTTGGATTCCTGGAACTCATGCACGGAATACACGCGACCTTCCGCGTCTCTGGCATGAAACTGTCCGACAAGTACTGCTGCCATCTGCTTAGAACCTCTGGAGATAAACACTCGATTTGCGGTGCTGTAGACCGTCATAAAGCCGGGTAGTTTACCTATGGAAAAAAAATACTATTCGCTGGCAAATTCAGACGCTTCCTACGCAGGGTGCTGCGATGCAAACCCGGCGTGAATCTCAAAAGCTTCTGGTGAACACGCAGCGAAGACTTTATAACTACAGGCTCCTTTAGTCAGACGTCGGGAAACCTCAATGAGCAAGGTCTACACGATTGCCGTCCTGGTTGGCAGCTTGAGAAAAGAATCGATCAACCGCAAAGTCGCGTTGGCACTGGCCGAACTGGCTCCTGCCAACCTCAAGTTGAACATTGTCGAAATTGGCGATCTGCCGCTCTACAACGAAGACATTGACGGTGCATCACCGCCGGCAGCCTACAGCACTTTCCGCAGTCAGGTGGGTTCATCCGACGCGGTGCTGTTCGTGACCCCGGAATACAACCGTTCGGTGCCGGCACCGTTGAAAAACGCGATTGACGTAGGCTCCCGCCCGTATGGCAAAAGCGCCTTCAGCGCCAAGCCCGGCGCGATCATCAGCGTGTCGCCCGGCGCAATCGGCGGGTTTGGCGCCAACCATCACCTGCGCCAGTCCCTGGTGTTTCTGGACGTGTGGTGCATGCAGCAGCCGGAAGCCTATCTTGGTGGGGCAGGGAATGTGTTTGATGAGTCGGGGAAGGTGTCGGAAAAAACCCGGCCGTTCCTGCAGGCATTTATCGATGCCTTTGGTCAGTGGGTAAAAAAACACAACGGTTGAGCGAACGATGATAGCCAAGGGTGGGAGCAAGCCTTCTCCCACCTTGGACGCTGTACTCAGTTCAAATCAGCGCAGCAAATTGGTCCTGGCCAATTCAATCACCTCATCCCCACGGCCACTCATCACTGCCTTGAGCATGTACAGGCTGAACCCCTTGGCCTGTTCCAGCTTGATGGTCGGCGGCATCACCAATTCCTGAGTGGCGGTGACCACGTCCACCAGCACCGGGCCATCGTGGGCCAGGGCGCGGCGCAGTGCCGGCTCCAGGTCTTCGGATTGCTCCACGCGAATTCCGAGGATGCCCATGGCGTTGGACATGGCAGCGAAGTCCGGATTCTTCAGCTCGGTGCCCGTGTCCAGATAGCCGGCCGCTTTCATCTCCATGGCGACAAAGCCCAGGGAGGCGTTATCGAACACGATGACTTTCACCGGCAGGTTCAGTTGCGCCAGCGAGATGAAATCCCCCATCAACATGGCGAAACCACCGTCGCCGGACATCGAAATCACCTGCCGGCCAGGGAACGCCGCCTGTGCACCAATCGCCTGGGGCATGGCGTTGGCCATGGAGCCGTGGTTGAACGAACCGATCAGGCGGCGTTTGCCGTTCATCTTCAGATAGCGCGCCGCCCACACGGTGGGCGAGCCGACGTCGGCGGTAAAGATCGCATCGTCGTCGGCCAGTTCGCTGAGCAGGCGCGCAACATATTGCGGGTGGATCGGCCGGTCGGCCTTTGACGGCTGCGCGAGGTCATCCAGGCCCTGGCGCGCTTTTTGGTAATGCTTCAGGGAGGTGTCGAGGAAGCTGCGATCAGATTTTCGCGTCAGGCGTGGCAGCAACGCGGCGATGGTTTCCCCGACATCGGCGGCGATGCCCAGGTCCAGCGTGGCACGACGGCCCAGAGCCTGCGGGTCGCGGTCGACCTGAATGATCGTCGCGTCGGTCGGGTAGAACTGGCGGTATGGAAAGTCGGTGCCGAGCATGATCAGCGTGTCGCAGTCGAGCATCGCGTGGTAGCCCGAGCTGAAACCAATCAGACCGGTCATGCCCACATCGAACGGGTTATCCCATTCCACATGCTCCTTGCCGCGCAGGGCATGCACCACCGGCGCGCCGAGCATGTCGGCCAGCGCCACCACCTGGTCATGGGCGCCGGCGCAGCCGCTGCCGCACAACAGAGTGACTTTCTGGCTGCTCTGCAGGATCTCGGTGAGGCGCTGCAGGTCCGGCTCGGCCGGCAAAGTGCGCGGCGCGTGCAGGGCCGGCCACGGCTTGAGTTTGGCATCCACCTCCAACAGCGACACATCCCCCGGAATCACTACCACCGCCACGCCACGGTTGAGGATCGCCGAGCGCATGGCGCGGTGCAGCACCTGGGGCATCTGTTCGGGGTTGCTGACCAGCTCGATAAAATGGCTGCACTCCTTGAACAGCTCCTGGGGATGGGTTTCCTGAAAGTAGTTCAGGCCGATCTCCGACGACGGAATTTGCGCGGCAATCGCCAGCACCGGCACATGGTTGCGATGGCAGTCGAACAGGCCGTTGATCAAGTGCAGGTTACCCGGTCCGCAACTGCCGGCGCACACCGTCAGTTCACCCGTGGCGGCGGCTTCGGCACCGGCGGCGAACGCGGCGACTTCTTCGTGGCGCACATGCATCCACTCGATGCTGTCCATGGTGCGCAGGGCGTCGGTGAGGCCATTGAGGCTGTCGCCGGTCAGGCCCCAGATGCGCTTGATGCCCGCCTGTTCAAGGGTGGTCGCCAATTGCTGGGCCAGGTTGATTTTCGCCATGAAGAACTCCAATCGTCAGTGAGATGAAAAATGTCTGATCAATAGGGGACAGTTCGATCACGACGAATGCTGCGTTTTTAACGTGAAGATTGCGTCATGGCTGCACGGTATTGTCGCGCGCGTCGGGCGATAAACCATTGATCGCGCAGCAATGCCAGCCACGGTGCCGTCTTGGCATTGGGCAGGCGGCCAATGCTCAGGCGGCGCATCTGGTAGCGTACTACGGCGAGAGTGGCGAGGGCGGCCAGGGGCTTGCGTTTCCAGCTGATGGGCCGTAGCTGCGGATTGAGATCGCGGCCTTCGCGCCAGTGCTTGAGCAGCAGTGGCTCCAGGGTCAGGGCGGTTGCGATGCCAGCCATGGCGATACCGCTGTCAAGCACTTGCTGCACCACCGGCAGGCGGCGAATACCACCGGTGACCATCAGCGGCATCTTCGCGATGATTGCCAGCTCCTTGGCGAACTCAAGGAAGTACGCCTCACGCGCCAGGGTGCGCCCGTCGCGCGCCTCGCCTTGCATGGCCGGGGCTTCGTAGCTACCGCCGGACAACTCAAGCAAGTCGATGGGCAGTGGGTTGAGCATCTCTACCACCGCACGAGCATCGGCGTCATCAAACCCGCCACGCTGGAAGTCCGCCGAGTTGAGTTTGACCGCAACGCAGAATGACGGACTGACTGCCGCTCGCACCGCATGCACCACCTCCAGCAACAGACGCGCGCGGTTCTCTAGCGAGCCACCCCAGCGGTCGGTGCGGTGGTTGCTTAAGGGCGAGAGAAACTGGCTGATCAGATAACCGTGGGCGCCGTGGATCTGCACCCCGGTAAATCCGGCTTTTTCGGCCAGGCGTGCGCTGGTGGCGAAGCGCTTGATCACGTCCTGGATATCCTCTTCCGTCATCGCCCTGGGCTTGGCGAACAGCTTGGAAAAACTGCCCAGATCCAAAGCGATGGCGGACGGTGCCAGCGCCTGCTGCCCGAGGTTGGCCATGGTCTGCCGACCAGGGTGGCTGAGCTGTACCCAAAAATGGACGCCTTTGGCGCGGGCCACATCCGCCCATTCACGAAAGCTGTCCAAATGCTGTTCGTCTTCCAGGGCGACGCCGCCGGGGCCGGTCATGGCGTGACGGTCGATCATCACATTGCCGGTCAACAGGAGGCCGGGCTCGCCATCTGCCCAAGCTTTATACAACTGCTTCAACTGACGAGAAGGTGCTTGCTGGGCATCGGCCATGTTCTCTTCCATGGCCGCTTTGGCGATACGGTTAGCGATGACCTGGCCGTTAGGCAATTGCAAGGCTTCAAAAGGTGACATGGGTTGACTCCTGAGCGGGGGAGGCCTCAGGCTAAGCTTAAAGTTAACTTTAATGTCAAGCGGGCGTTCTGATGAATATTGGTGAGCTGGCAAAACAGAGCGGACTGGCGGCGTCACGTATCCGTTTTTACGAGGCTCAAGGTCTGATCAATCAGGTGGGGCGCCAAGCCAACGGGTACAGGCGCTATGGGCCGGATGCGCTGCAGACTTTGCAGTTGATTCAGAGTGCGCAGGAGGCCGGGTTTACCTTACAGGAGCTCAAGGCGTTGATGCCCGCACCGGGCGAGTACAAGCGAGAAGAGCTGATCGAGGGCTTGGAGCGCAAGGTCGCGCAGATCGAGGTGATGCAGGCGCAACTGGCGCATAGCAAAGCACAGTTGCTGGGTGTTATCGAGGCGGTGCGGGCGCAGCCAGAAGGCGTGCCGTGTTCGATGGGGCAGCAGCAGGTGCTGGCGTCGATCAAACAGTCCTGAGTATGCACAGGACCAAATGTGGGAGGGGGCAAGCCCCCTCCCACATTTGGTCCTGCGGCTTTCCGTGAACTCAGCGCCGCCGAAACAGCGGCAGCGGCTCGTCAGTGGCAGCCTGATACGTCACCGAAAAGTCCTTCAGGCTTTCCAGTGCTTCGTACGGGTCTTTGTCAGCGCGCAGGGCGAAGGCATCGAAGCCGCAGCGGCGCAGGTAGAACAGTTGGTCGCGCAGGACGTCGCCAATCGCGCGCAGCTCGCCCTTGTAACCGTAGCGGTCACGCAGCAGGCGTGCGTTGGAGTAGTTGCGCCCGTCGGTAAAGGCCGGGAAGTTCAGGGCGATGACCTGGAAGTGTTCCACGTCGGCGCCGATCTCTTCGGCTTCTTCGTCGGCGTCCAGCCATACACCCAGGCCGCCGTCGCGGGCCTTGAGGGCGTGGCCGTGTTCGCGCCACAACGCCAACGGCACGATCAGGTCGTCGCAGTTGGAGATGCCGTCGAAGCTCGCGTCCTTGGGCAGCAGGTGCCAGGTTTCGTCGAGGACTTCGTTGTTCTTAATGATTCGCTGCATAGACGCGCTCCTTGAACAGGTCAATGCCGATGCGCTGGTAGGTGTCGATGAAACGCTCATCTTCGGTGCGTTGTTCGACGTACACGTCGATCAACTTGCCGATCACCTCGGGCATGGCTTCCTGGGCGAAAGACGGGCCGAGGATCTTGCCCAGGCTCGCATCGCGGCTGGCGCTGCCGCCCAGGGACACTTGGTAGAATTCTTCGCCTTTCTTGTCCACGCCCAGGATGCCGATGTGGCCGACGTGGTGGTGACCACAGGCGTTCATGCAACCGGAGATGTTCAGGTCCAGCTCGCCGATGTCGAACAGGTAGTCCAGGTCATCGAAACGGCGCTGGATCGATTCGGCAATCGGGATCGACTTGGCGTTGGCCAGGGAGCAGAAGTCGCCGCCCGGGCAGCAGATGATGTCGGTCAACAGGCCAATGTTCGGCGTGGCGAAACCGCCTTCGCGCAGCTCGCCCCACAGGGTGAACAACTGGCTCTGCTCGACGTCCGCGAGAATGATGTTCTGCTCGTGGGAGGTGCGCAGTTGGCCGAAGCTGTAGCGCTCGGCCAGGTCGGCGACGGCGTCCAGCTGCTTGTCGGTGATATCGCCCGGCGCGACGCCGGTGGGTTTGAGCGACAGGGTCACGGCCACGTAGCCCGGCTGTTTGTGCGCCAGGGTGTTGCGGGTGCGCCAGCGCGCAAAGCCCGGGTGCTGATGGTCGAGGGCTGCGAGCTCAGCGTCCTGATTGCTCAGGGCTTTGTAATCCGGATCGACGAAGTGTTTGGCCACGCGATGCACTTCGGCGTCAGTCAGAGTGGTCTGGCCGCCGCGCAGGTGTTCCATCTCGGCATCGACTTTCTGCGCGAACACCTCAGGGGTCAGCGCCTTGACCAGGATTTTGATCCGGGCCTTGTACTTGTTGTCACGACGGCCGTAGCGGTTGTACACGCGCAGGATGGCGTCGAGGTAGCTAAGCAGGTCCTGCCACGGCAGGAACTCATTGATGAAGGCGCCGACCACCGGGGTACGGCCCAGGCCGCCGCCCACCAGTACGCGGAAACCCAGTTCGCCTGCAGCGTTGTGCACCGGTTCGAGGCCAATATCGTGCACTTCGATGGCGGCGCGGTCCGAGGTCGAGCCGTTGATGGCGATCTTGAACTTGCGTGGCAGGTAGGCGAATTCGGGGTGGAAGGTGGTCCACTGACGCACGATTTCGCACCAGGGACGCGGATCGATCAACTCGTCGGCGGCCACGCCGGCAAACTGGTCGGTGGTGACGTTGCGCAGGCAGTTGCCGCTGGTCTGAATGGCGTGCATCTGCACGGTAGCCAGTTCGGCGAGGATGTCCGGCACGTCTTCCAGCGCCGGCCAGTTGAACTGTACGTTCTGGCGCGTGCTGATGTGGGCGTAGCCCTTGTCGAAGTCACGGGCAATCCTGGCCATCATGCGCGTCTGGCGCGAGGTCAGTTGGCCGTAGGGCACGGCCACCCGCAGCATGGGCGCAAAGCGCTGAACATAAAGGCCATTTTGCAGGCGCAGAGGGCGGAACTCTTCTTCGCTCAGTTCGCCTGCCAGATAGCGTCGGGTCTGATCACGGAACTGCTTGACGCGGTCCTCGATGATGCGCTGATCGTATTCGTCGTATACGTACATATAGGTCCTGTTCTCGGCAAATCTGCGCGCACGGCCGCGCACTCCCAACGGAGCCGGCGCACGATAACAGGTTGCGTTTATGCGCAAAAGTGATGTTTGAGTATATGCAAATAACCAAAATGACTAATAAGAATGGTTATCGCCATAACCACATTTGTCATAGGGGCAAGCATGAACTTTACTGTGATCGAGTCTTGATGCAATCACCTATAAAACCGACAAGAGGCGATGCGATGAGCGATTCTACAAAAAACCGTAAACCCGGCATTACCGTGGATGCCTGGGCCATTCTATTCCTGGTTGTGCTGGTGGCTGGCGCTGCTCTTTTCTGGGCGGGTCACCCCTGACGGGATTTTCAAAGGCGTCTCGATTGCCTGTCGCATTGCCACTATGATGGCGGTCAATATTCAAGGCTCGGACAACCATGTTGAAGGTTCTGATTGTGTGTGTGTGGCTGCTCGGATCGACGTGCGCGGCAATGGCCCATGCGTCGTCGGTGGTGTTTCTCAATCCGGGCATGTCGACGGAAACCTTTTGGGTCAATTACGCGCAATTCATGCAGGCTGCCGCCACTGACCTCGGTCTGGATTTGCGCGTGCGCTATTCCGAGCGTGTTTCCGACACGACGTTGGCCCAGGCCCGAGAGGCGCTGCAGGGCAGTGCGCGGCCGGATTACCTGGTATTGGTGAATGAGCAGTACGTCGCCCCGCAGATCCTGCGCATGGCCGAGGGCAGCGGGGTCAAGTTGTTGATCGTGAACAACGCGCTCACGGCCGATCAGGCTCAGATGCTGGGCACACACCAGCATCCTGACTGGATCGCCAGCCTGGTGGCTGATGACGAGCAGGCCGGCTACCTGATGCTCATCGACCTGCTGCACCAGTACGGCCCGGTTGCGCCTGGGGCGTCCATTGATCTGCTGGCATTCTCCGGCACCAAGACCACCCCGGCTGCGCAGTTGCGTGAGCGTGGCTTGCACCGGGCGCTGGCCGAGCATCCCGAAGTGCGTCTGCGCCAGTTGGTCTATGGCGAATGGAACCGCCAACGCGCCTTTGAGCAGGCCACGCAGTTGTTCAAGCGCAACCCGCAGACCGCGCTGGTGTGGGCAGCCAACGATGAGATGGCGCTGGGCGCGATGCAGGCCGTGCAAGCGAGCGGGCGGACGCCGGGCAAGGATGTGTTGTTCAGCGCGGTTAACAGCTCACCGGAAATTCTGCAGGCGCGCCTGGATGGACGGCTGACCACCCTGGTGGCCGGACATTTCACGCTGGGAGGCTGGGCGATGGTGTTGATCAATGACGACGCCAAGGGCGTGGACCTCGACGCCCACGGCGGCCGCGATCGCCAGGCAGCCTTGTTTCAACTGATCGATGCCAACCAGGCCCGGCATTTGCTGGGGCCGCCGACGGCGGTGGATTTTCGCGCATTGTCGGCGGTGGGCAAGCCCGCGTCCTATCGTTATCCGTTCAGCCTGCAACTGCTGCTGCGTTAAACGTCGCCCCGACCCTTCTATCTAGTTGTCGTAACCCAGATTCGGCGCCAGCCAGCGCTCGGTCACGGCCAGGTCCTGGCCCTTTCGCGCGGTGTAGCTGTTCACTTGATCCTTGTCGACCTTGCCCACGGCAAAGTACTGCGCCTGCGGGTGCGCGAAATACCAGCCGCTGACCGCCGCCGCCGGGAACATCGCATAGTGCTCGGTGAGGAACACGCCGCTGCGCCCGGCATGCATTTCACGGGCCTCGGGATCCAGCAGTTGGAACAACTGGGCTTTCTCGGTGTGATCCGGGCACGCCGGGTAGCCGGGGGCAGGGCGGATGCCGCTGTATTGCTCCTTGATCAACGCCTCGTTGTCCAGTTGCTCGTCCCTGGCATAACCCCAGTGTTCCTTGCGCACCTGCTGGTGCAGCCACTCGGCGCAGGCTTCGGCCAGGCGGTCGGCCAAGGCTTTGACCATGATTGAGTTGTAGTCGTCGCCCGCGTCCTGATACGCCTTGGCCACTTCCTCGGCGCCGATGCCGGCGGTGGTGATGAAACCGCCGATATAGTCGGTCACGCCGCTGGACTTGGGCGCGACGAAGTCGGCCAGGGAGAAGTTCGGCTTGCCGTCGGTCTTGATGATCTGCTGGCGCAGGTGATGCAGCCGCGCAATCGGCTGGCCGTCGTCGCCGTAGACTTCCAAATCGTCGTCCTGCACCTGGTTGGTCGGCCAGAAACCGAACACCGCGCGGGCGCTGATGAGTTTTTCGTCGATCAGCTTTTTCAGCATTTCCTGGGCATCGGCGTACAGCGCGGTCGCGGCTTCGCCGACCACCTCGTCTTCGAGGATGCGCGGGAACTTGCCGGCCAGATCCCAGGAGATAAAGAACGGCGTCCAGTCGATATAGTCAGCCAGAACCTTGAGGTCGATATTGTCCAGCACCCTGGCGCCAGTAAACGTCGGCACCACCGGGGTATAGCTGCCCCAGTCGAACTGCGGCTTCTTGGCGATCGCCGCCGGGTAGCTCAGGCGCTCGGTGCGGGCGCTGCGGTTGGAGGTGCGCTCGCGCACATCAATGTATTCCAGGCGGGTTTTCTCGACGAAACCGGCCTTCAGCTCCCTGGACAGCAGCTGCGTGGCCACACCCACCGCACGGGAAGCGTCGGTGACGTAGATCACCGCGTCATTGCTGTATTTGGGCTCGATCTTCACCGCCGTGTGCGCCTTGGAGGTGGTCGCGCCGCCGATCATCAACGGCAGGTGGAAGTCCTGGCGCTGCATCTCGCGGGCCACGTGCACCATCTCGTCCAGGGAAGGCGTGATCAGGCCGGACAGGCCGATGATGTCGCACTTCTGCTCTTTGGCTACCTGCAGGATCTTCTCGGCGGGCACCATCACGCCCAAATCGACAATGTCATAGCCATTGCAACCGAGCACCACGCCAACGATGTTCTTGCCGATGTCATGCACATCGCCCTTCACCGTGGCCATCAGGATCTTGCCCTTGGCTTCTGGCTTGTCGCCTTTTTCCAGCTCGATGAACGGAATCAGGTGGGCGACCGCCTGCTTCATCACTCGCGCGGATTTAACCACCTGGGGCAGGAACATCTTGCCGGCGCCAAACAGGTCGCCAACGATGTTCATGCCCGACATCAGCGGGCCTTCGATCACCTCGATCGGGCGCGCGAACGACTGGCGCGATTCTTCGGTGTCTTCAACGATGTGCGTGGTGATGCCCTTGACCAACGCGTGTTCCAGGCGCTTGTTCACCGGCCAGCCGCGCCATTCTTCGGTCTCTGCTTCCTTGACGCTGCCGTCGCCCTTGTACTTGTCGGCGATGGCGAGCAGGGCGTCGGTGCCTTCCGGAGTGCGGTTGAGCACCACGTCTTCCACCGCATCGCGCAGCTCGGCGGGAATCTGATCGTAGATCTCCAGTTGGCCGGCGTTGACGATGCCCATGCTCAGGCCGTTGCGGATCGCATACAACAGGAACACCGAGTGGATCGCTTCGCGCACCGGGTTGTTGCCGCGGAACGAGAACGACACGTTGGACACGCCGCCTGAGGTCAGTGCATACGGCAGCTCGTCGCGGATGTAGGCGCAGGCGTTGATGAAGTCGACGGCGTAGTTGTTGTGCTCCTCGATACCGGTGGCGACCGCGAAGATGTTCGGGTCGAAGATAATGTCTTCCGGCGGGAAGCCGACTTCATTCACCAGAATGTCGTAGGAGCGTTTGCAGATTTCCTTCTTGCGCGCTTCGGTGTCGGCCTGGCCGGCTTCGTCGAACGCCATGACCACCACGGCTGCGCCATAGCGCTTGCACAGTTTGGCGTGATGAATGAACTGCTCCACGCCTTCCTTCATGCTGATGGAGTTGACGATGCCTTTGCCCTGGATGCACTTGAGGCCGGCTTCGATCACCTCCCACTTGGAGGAGTCGATCATGATCGGCACGCGGGAGATGTCCGGCTCGCCGGCAATCAGATTGAGGAAGGTCACCATGGCCTTCTTCGAATCGAGCATGCCCTCGTCCATGTTGATGTCGATTACCTGCGCGCCGGCTTCCACCTGCTGCAGGGCGACTTCCAGGGCTTCGATGTAGTTGTCTTCACGGATCAACCGGGCAAAGCGCGCGGAACCGGTGATGTTGGTGCGCTCGCCGACGTTGACGAACAGCGAGCTGCGATCGATGGTGAACGGCTCCAGCCCCGACAGGCGGCAGGCCTTGGGAATGTCCGGGATCGCGCGCGGCGCATAACCCGCGACGGCATTGGCGATGGCTTCAATGTGGCCGGGGGTGGTGCCGCAGCAGCCGCCGACAATATTGAGGAAGCCACTTTGGGCGAACTCTTCGATGACCTTGGCGGTTTGCGACGGCAGTTCATCGTACTCGCCGAATTCGTTGGGCAGGCCGGCGTTGGGGTGTGCGGACACATGGGTGTTGGCCTTGTTCGACAGCTCTTCCAGGTACGGGCGCAGGTCGCTGGCGCCGAGGGCGCAGTTCAGGCCGACGGAAATCGGCTTGGCGTGGGCCACGGAGTTCCAGAACGCTTCGGTGGTCTGGCCCGACAGGGTGCGGCCGGAGGCGTCGGTAATGGTGCCGGAAATCATGATCGGCAGTTCGACGCCCAGCGCCTCGAACACGCCCTGTACGGCGAAGATCGCCGCTTTGGCGTTGAGGGTGTCGAAGATGGTCTCGATCAGGATCAGATCGGCGCCGCCTTCGATCAGGCCCTTGGTGGCCTCGGTGTAGTTGTCCACCAGTTCATCGAAGGTCACGTTGCGGTAGCCAGGGTTGTTCACGTCCGGTGACAGCGAGCAGGTGCGGCTGGTAGGGCCAAGCACCCCGGCGACGAAGCGCGGCTTGGCCGGGTTTTCGAGGGTCTTGGCGTCGGCCACCTGGCGCGCCAGACGTGCGCCTTCCACGTTCAATTCATAGGCCAGCTCTTCCATGCCGTAGTCGGCCATGGAGATGCGCGTGGCGTTGAAGGTGTTGGTTTCCAGAATGTCGGCACCGGCGTCCAGATAGGCCTTCTCGATACCGCCGATCACGTCCGGACGGGTGATCACCAGCAAGTCGTTGTTGCCCTTGACGTCGCTCGGCCAGTCGGCGAAGCGCTTGCCGCGATAATCCTGCTCTTCGAGCTTGTAGCTCTGGATCATCGTGCCCATGCCGCCATCGAGGATCAGGATACGGTCCTTGAGGGCTTGGTGAAGGGCTTGCAGGCGAGCGCTACGATCGGACATGGGACTACTCTGGGTCAGGCATTACGGAGGGCGTGAATCATAGCAAACCTGTGCCGATTTTGAGCGTGTGCGGTTTTTCATGAATATCGTTCATGTTGGTGTCGCTACTGGCCCGGTAGAATCGCCGCACTTTACATCGCACGCATTGAATCGGGACCGGATACATGTCACTTCGTCTTATCGTCAGCGCCGCCCTGGCCTTGATCGCCGGCAGCGCTTACGCAGAAGGTCCCGCCCCGGCGATCTCCTATACCCGCGACATTCAACCGATCTTTACCGAGAAGTGCGTGGCCTGCCATGCCTGCTACGACTCTGCGTGCCAGCTCAACCTGGGCAGCGCCGAGGGCGCGGCGCGGGGCGCGAGCAAAATGCCGGTGTATGACGGTGAGCGCAGCCAGGCGGCACCGACCACGCGTTTGTTCTACGACGCGTTCGGCAAGCAGGCGTGGCAGCAAAAGGGCTTCTATTCGGTGCTGGACGCCCAGGGCAGCCAGGCCGCCCTGATGGCGCGCATGCTGGAGTTGGGGCACAACGCGCCGCTGCAAGCCAATGCCAAGCTGCCTGACGATATTGTGCTGGGCCTCAATCGCGCAAACATGTGCGCAACCCCTGCCGAATTCAATGGCTACTCGGGCGCCCATCCCAGGGAAGGCATGCCGCTGGCGGTGACCGGCCTGACCGACCAGCAATACCAGACTTTGCAGCGCTGGCTGGCGTCCGGTGCACCGATCGACGAGCAAGGCCTGGCGCCGAGTGCCAGGGAGGCGCTGCAGGTGCAACAGTGGGAGAACCTGTTCAACCAGCCCGGCGCCCGCGAGAGCCTGGTGGCCCGTTGGCTGTTCGAGCATCTGTATCTGGCGCATATCCACTTCGAGAACGGCGAGCCGGGGCATTTCTTCCAGTGGGTGCGCTCGCGCACCCCGAGTGGGCAGCCCATCGACCTGATCGCTACGCGTCGCCCTAACGATGACCCGGGCACCCAGGTGTACTACCGCCTATGGCCGGTGCAGGGGGTGATCGTGCATAAAACCCACATCACTTACCCGTTCAGCGCCGCGAAGATGGCGCGCATCCGGCAGCTCTTCTACGCCGGTGACTGGCAGGTCAGCGCCTTGCCCGGCTACGGTCCTGGTCGTCGTGCCAACCCGTTCGAGACCTTCGAGGCCATCCCGGCCAAGGCGCGCTACCAGTTCATGCTCGATAACGCCGAGTATTTCGTGCGCACCTTCAT
This sequence comes from Pseudomonas poae RE*1-1-14, assembly GCF_000336465.1. Lineage (NCBI taxonomy): Bacteria > Pseudomonadati > Pseudomonadota > Gammaproteobacteria > Pseudomonadales > Pseudomonadaceae > Pseudomonas > Pseudomonas poae. Next base: position 1,518,585 of record NC_020209.1, read on the forward strand.
TCGTGGGCCCGTATGCCGTGGACAGATCGCCACGGACGTGATTCGCGACAACTTCTGGACCTTGTTCCAGGACCCTGAGCACGACCTGTACATCACCGATGCGCGCTATCGCGGCCAGGCCACGCCGCTGCTCGCGATGCCCGGGCAGAACGATGAGGTGGGCAGCGTGCTGGGGCTGTGGCTGAGCTACCGCGACAAGCGCAACCAATACGAAGCGCTGCGTCGAGACAGCTACGCCGACCTGCCGCCTCCGGCGTGGTCAACGTTGTGGGCGGGTAATGACAATGCCTTGCTGAGCATCTTCCGCCACTTCGACAGCGCGTCCGTGACCAAAGGCCTGATCGGTGAAGTGCCGCAGACGATGTGGCTGTTCGATTACCCGCTGCTCGAGCGCACTTATTACCAGTTGGCGGTGAATTTCGACGTGTTTGGCAACGTCGCACATCAGGCCCAGACCCGACTGTATTTCGACTTGATCCGCAATGGCGCCGAGCAGAATTTTCTGCGCCTGATGCCGGCCGATAGCCGTGAGTCGCTCCTCGATGACTGGTACCAGAACAGCGGCAAGCTCAAGATGTGGCTGGATTACGAAGCCATTGATGACACCACGCCCAGCGGCCTGCATCTGGATGAAAAGCACCCCAGACGCGATTTTGCCCGGCAGTTGCTGACGCGTTATGCCGCGTTGAATGCGAGTCCCGATCCGATCAACCGCTGTTCGGGCGCCTATTGTTCGCGCGACGGCATCGGGCCTGCATTGCAGAATGCAGAACAGGCGCTGAGCCGCCTGACCTCGCGCCCGGCCGCCGGGCTCAAGGTCATCGAGCAGTTGCCCGAAGCGACGATGCTGCGTATCGAAACCGCCAGCGGCAAGCGCGAGGTTTACAGCCTCTTGCGCAATCGCGCCCACAGCAACGTCGCGTTTCTCTTGGGTGAGGCCTATCGCTATCAGCCGGGCCTGGACACCTTGACGGTCTACCCCGGCGTACTCAGCAGCTACCCCAACTTCATGTTCGCGCTCAAGGCGCAGGAAGTGCCCGAGTTCGTGGCCCAGATGGAGCAGGTCACGGATGCCGCGGGCTTTGAAAAAATCGTCGACCACTGGGGTATACGCCGTAGCCATCCGCTGTTCTGGCAGTACTTTCACGATTTGTCGCAGTACCTGCGGGAAACCACGCCGGTGGAAGAGGGCGTACTGGACATGAATCGCTATGAGAATCTGTGAGCGCGTTGTGGCTTCGCCGCTATCCCGACAAAAACACTCGGACTTTGTACCTGCGTAATAATTTGGCGTAAACTCCCCCCAAGCCTGTGAGGAGTTTCCATGACTGCCATAACCATTACCGACGCCGCCCACGATTACCTGGCTGACCTGCTGTCCAAGCAGAACACCCCAGGTATCGGCATCCGCGTCTTTATTACCCAGCCCGGCACCCAGTACGCCGAGACTTGCATTGCCTACTGCAAGCCTGGCGAAGAGAAACCTGAAGACACCGCCCTGGGGCTCAAAAGCTTCACCGCGTACATCGACGCCTTCAGCGAAGCCTTTCTGGACGATGCCGTGGTCGACTATGCCACCGACCGCATGGGCGGCCAGTTGACCATCAAGGCGCCCAACGCCAAGGTGCCGAATGTCAACGCCGACAGCCCGGTCAACGAGCGCATCAACTATTACCTGCAAACCGAGATCAACCCGGGGCTGGCCAGCCACGGCGGTCAGGTCAGCCTGATCGATGTGGTTGACGACGGCATTGCCGTACTCAAGTTCGGCGGCGGTTGCCAAGGTTGCGGCCAGGCGGACGTGACGCTGCGCGAAGGCATCGAGCGCACCCTGCTCGAGCGCATTCCGGAGCTCAAGGGCGTTCGCGATGTGACCGACCACACGCAGAAAGAAAACGCCTACTACTGAGTAAGGCGTTCACTGCGAACAAAAAACGGCGCCCGTGAGCGCCGTTTTTTATGCTTTTAATTCATGCGTTTACATCAGGTATCTAACAAATCAGATCATTTTGTTCATTCAAGGACGGTAGAGGTGAGCATGCCCGGCGCGGTACAGCGATGAATCACCAAAGCTGTCACTGGCCAGCACTCGGCCCACCACAATCAACGCCGTACGCCGAAAGCCCTTGGCCGCGACTTTGCCGGCAATATCACTGAGCGTGCCCACCACCCAATCCTGATCCGGCCACGTTGCACGGTGCACCACCGCAATCGGGCAGTCAGCGCCATAGTGCGGCAGCAGTTGGGCGACGATCTTTTCCAGGTGATTGACCCCAAGATGGATCGCCATTGTGGTGCCATGCCGCGCCAGGCTGTCGAAGTCTTCGCCGTCCGGCATGCGGGTCTTGTCGGCGTAACGGGTCAGGATGACGCTCTGGGCGATGTCCGGCAGGGTCAGTTCGGTTTCCAGCAGCGCGGCGCAGGCGGCTACCGCCGTGACGCCCGGGATGATCTGGAAAGGAATGTTCAGCTCGCGCAAATGCCGGATCTGTTCGCCAATCGCCCCGTACAGGCTTGGATCGCCGGAGTGCACGCGGGCCACATCCTGGCCGCTGGCGTGGGCGACCTTGATCAACTCAATGATTTGTTCCAGGTGCAGCTCGGCGCTGTTGACCACCTGATGCGCCTGATGGCCTTCCAGCACCGCCGCTGGCACCAGCGAGCCGGCGTAGATGATCACCGGGCAACTGCGGATCAGCCGCTGGCCCTTGACGGTGATCAATTCCGGATCGCCTGGGCCTGCGCCGATAAAGTAAACGGTCATGGGAGTTCCTGTGGGGGTAGGGCGAGCATGAAAAATGCTCATGATCGAGCAAGGCGATTATCGGGGTTTCAGCCAGCGCAGGCCAACGCAAAGGTCGCCTTGGCGTTTTTTCTGCGGCTGATCAACAAGCGGGCAGGGGCGCCCGCGAGCTGTTCGGCCAGAGCGAGCGCGGCACTTTCGGCAATCCCATGGCAACCGGTGTGGGCAAAGGCGGCCGCTGATTTGTGGCTCAGGCGGTCCTCATAACTCGCCAGTTGCGCGGCGCTGAAACACAGCAACGGCAATTGCAGCAGGTGGGCCAGGGCGATCAACCCCGGCTCCTCCCGTTTGCGATCAATGCTGGCCAGCGCGCTTAACCGCTGGCGCTCTATGCCCGCTTCGGCGAGGGCGCCGTCAAGCAGCGTCAGCAGGGTGTGAACATCACACCCGCGCTGACATCCCAGTCCCGCAGCCAGAATCATGCCGAGTATTGACCGTCGCGGTTGCGACGGAACAGCCAGGCGCTGATCAGACCCAGGGCCAGCCAGAACGCGACGTTGGTCAACTGCGAGGCGATCTTGAACTGCGCTTCGAGGGCCTCGGGTGCGAGCATTGCATGCACTTCGGGCTGTGGCGCGCCGATCACATGGGGCACCGCCAGGATCGCCACGCCGAGGACTTTGAGCAGCCAGTTGTGGCCGAACACGATCAGCGCAATACCGGCGGCCGTGGACGCGGCGGTGCCGATCCACCAGGTCTGGCGCAGCGCCAGGTCGGCGGCGGCGGTGCCGGGCAACTCCGGCGGCAGGCCTAGGGTGGGCGCGAGCACAAAAGTGGCGTAGCCAGCCAGTCCCCACAGCAGGCCCTGGGCCGTACGAGTCGGCGCGCGCAGGGTGTAGAGACCGGCCAGCATCAGCGCGAAACCCACCGCCACCACCAGGTTGCTGCCGGTGGTCGACAGCACCCGCTGCCAGCCATCTTCCGGCTCCCAGGCCTGGGCATCGTGCATATGGGCGGCGTGTTCATGCGCCACCTCGGTCGCAATCGGCGCTTTCTCGAACGTTTCGGCCTGCAGAATCAACGGGGCGACCCAGAAGCTTTGCAGCAGAGTCAGCAGCAGGGCGGCCAGCAGGCCGGTAAAGCCAGCGGTTTGCGCAATACGCTTGATCATGTCGTCAGACCTTAGTGGCACGGGAACGCGGCGCTGTGGCGGGTATCGTGGGCAGCATTGTGCACCGCCTCGATATGCGAGAACCCGGCGAAATACACCAGGCATGCGCCGAGTATCGATGCACCGATGGCGGCGGTGAGGCGTTGGCTCAGCGTGGTGGTGTGGCGGGCGGTGGGCGAGGTGCTGCTGATGATCGACATGGCGCGTCCCTATCAAGTGTCTGGGCGAAACGAGCGCATGCAAAACCCCGCGAGCCGGGCGCGCGGGGTTCGAACAGCGCCCGCCCACCGCGGGTTTGTTATCTGATTTTTCGGGCCGGTCTCCGGGCTTGCGAGGGACGCTGGGTCAAAAAGCATCGCCTTCCCATGCCTGCTGGCACAGTGGATCTGACGCTTCACTCGCTTACCGTTGCGGGGGCAGCACCGGCCTTGTCATACCCTGGCATTGCAGGCCCTGACTCACCGGTTTCCCGTTTCACCCTGTGAAGGGCACCCGAAACAAGATGTACAGGAAAACACGAGCATGACCGGGCGTCAATTGAGGCGGGCGATAACGAATATTTGTGAAGGACATGCGTACTGGCGTTTTTGCCAAGTAATACCCTTAATTAGTTTATAGGCCTGATGCACTTTTTTTTCAGTATCGATTATTGGATGGTAGGCGCGCTGAAGTTGATGTTGCCCATTAAGTAAATAAGGCTTTTTTATGTCTGTTATATCTCGCGCCAGTTTTAACACACCCTTTGTTAATCAAAATATTGTAGATCCGAATGTTGAAGCCGCTGGCCCGCAGTACAAGGCCCAGCAGGCTGGCGATCCGTATTATCGTGCAGGGTCCGGCAAGCCGTCCTGGTCCACCCGTCAAGCCGCCAACCAGATCGATCGAAGACAGCGCCGGCTGCAAGACCGCGATAAAGATAAAACAGTGCGTGTGGGTTATACGTTTCGCGAAGTTGCACCAGCGGAGACCCGCTTTAATCAAACCCAGCAGGAGCAGGCCCGTCTTTCAATGCAGTCCTGGTCGGATGTTGCGAATATCGAGTTCAAGGAAGAAGCCGCTGCGCCGGAAGGCCAGTTACGGTTCGTCAACAGCAGGGCGATAAACTTCGCCGATGCCACATTTTCCGAAAAAGCGGGGCGGGTGCGCGTGAACCCGAACTATTGGGCCAACCGTGCGCCAGCCGTGAACGGCTTTGGTCGCCATACACTGACCCACGAAATCGGCCACTTGCTGGGCGCCGCGCACACCGGTGAATACGACGCGGCGCGTGGGCCGAGCAACTACGACGAGCATGCCATCTTCGCCCAGGACAGCCGGGCCTACTCGGTCATGAGCTATTTCGACGCGAGCGATACCGGCCAGGATCACCAGGGCGAGTATGCGTCGGCACCGCTGATGACCGACATCGCCTGGGCCCAAAAGGCCTACGGCGCCAATTACCGGACCCGTAACACGGATACCACCTACGGCTTCCACTCCAATACCCGGCGAGACGATCTTTCACTGGTGTCCCCACGGGACGGCGCCGTGTTCTGTGTCTGGGACGGCGGCGGAAACGATACGCTGGATTTCTCCGGCTATTACCAGAACCAGGTGATCAACCTGAACGCTGAAACCTTCTCCGACGTCGGTGGCAAGAAGGGCAATGTCTCCATCGCCAAGGACGTTACCCTGGAGAACGCCATCGGCGGTTCCGGCAATGATGTGTTGACCGGCAACGCAGCCGACAACCGGCTCAAGGGCGGTGGCGGCGCTGATCGGCTGGAGGGCGGGGCAGGCCGCGATACCTTCGTGTACGACACCGTCACCGATTCGACATTACGCAGCCCCGACCTGTTGACCGACTTCGTCACCGGCCAGGACAAAATCGATATATCCGCCTTGTTGCGCAAGCAGGGTCTTCATGACCTCACCTTCGTCAACCGGCTCTCCGGCCGGCCCGGTGAGGCAGGGCTGGGCTACGATCCGCAAAAAAACGAGTCGTGGCTGGTGCTTGACCTCACAGGCGATGGCGAAATTGATTTCTACCTGGAAAGCCAGGGGCGCATAGCGCTCGCCGACATCGTGACGGATGTGCCCATCAAGCATCGCTATGTGTAGATCAGTCGCCCGTGTCCCGGGTTTGCGACGTTGACCGCTCGCCACGCACTGCGTAGCCTTGCGGGTTCGAGGTTCTTCGGCCCAGGCCGAAGCTAAGAAGGGAACGCGGTTCAAGCCGCGGCTGCCCCCGCAACTGTGAAGGGTTCTGCTGACTGCCACGCCACTGCCGATCCGGCGGGAAGGCGCAGTTGGCGCCGGTCGCAAGACCCGCAAGCCCCAAGCCAGGAGACCTGCCTCGCAACCGATTTTCCACTTCAACCGGGCGGGGTGATCCGGTGACGAAATCCGCTGCTGCGCGCCGCCGCAGGGCCACTCGTCCCGTATGCCCGCCCAAAGGGGCATCCGATGAAAACACTGGCCAAACTTCCCGTCACCATCGTCACCGGCTTTCTCGGCTCGGGCAAGACCACCCTGTTGCGCCACATGCTCGACAACGCCCAGGGCCGCCGTATCGCGGTAATCGTCAACGAGTTCGGCGAGTTGGGCATCGACGGGGAAATCCTCAAGCAGTGCTCCATCGGGTGCACCGAGGAAGAAGCCAACGGCCGTGTGTACGAACTGGCCAACGGCTGCCTGTGCTGCACCGTGCAGGAAGAATTCTTCCCGGTGATGCGCGAACTGGTGGCCCGTCGCGGCGACCTCGACCATATCCTCATTGAAACCTCGGGCCTGGCCCTGCCAAAACCCTTGGTGCAGGCCTTCCAGTGGCCGGAAATCCGCAGCGCCTGCACAGTGGACGCCGTAATCACCGTGGTCGACAGCCCGGCCGTGGCCGCCGGCACGTTCGCCGCCTTCCCGGACCAGGTCGACGCCCAGCGCAAACTCGACCCGAACCTGGACCACGAATCACCGCTGCACGAACTGTTCGCCGACCAACTGGCCAGCGCCGACCTGGTGATCCTCAACAAGGCCGACCTGATCAGCCCCGAAGACCTGGCCCGCGTGCGCCTGGAAGTCGCCGAAGAGCTGCCGCCGGCGGTCAAGGTCATTGAAGCCAGCAGCGGCCGCGTGCCGTTGAACGTGCTGATCGGCCTGGGCGCCGGCTCCGAAGAACACATCGACGCCCGCCACAGCCATCACGATGCGCACCACGAAGGTGAAGACGACCACGATCACGACGCCTTCGATTCGATCTCCATCGACCTGCCGCAAGCCGACGAAGCCCTGCTGCTCGACGCGCTGACCCAGTTGGTGGTGCAGCACGGCATCCTGCGTATCAAAGGGTTTGCCGCCATCCCCAACAAACCCATGCGCCTGCTGATCCAGGGCGTGGGCACCCGCTTCGACAAGCACTTCGACCGCGCCTGGGGCGCCGACGAAGCGCGCATCACCCGCCTGGTGCTGATCGGTCAGGAGCTGGACGCCGCAGGCCTCGAAGCGCAACTGCGCGCCGCGCTCAGCGTTTAAGCCATGCACCTGCTCAGGACCCAACCCGGTGGTTTTGTCTCGGACGACAATATTGCCGACCTTGGACAGACCCCCGCTGAACTGGTGATCCTGTGCAGCGGCGACTCGAGCCTGGCGCTGCTGGCCGAAGCGGCGCGGCAGTTGCCCGACGACTACCCCAGCCTGCGCCTTGCCAACCCGATGCAGGTGCAGAACCACGCCTCGGTCGACCTCTACGTGGACCAGGTGCTGCGTCACGCCAAGGTGATCCTGATCTCGCTGCATGGCGGCATCGGCTATTGGCGCTATGGCGTCGAGCGCCTGGTGGCATTGGCCGAGCGCGGCGTGCAACTGATTCTGGTGCCGGGGTGCGACCGCCCGGACCCGGAACTGGGCAGCCTGAGCACCGTCGGGGTGCAGGAACGCGACCGTCTGTGGCACTTCCTGCGCCAGGGCGGCCTGGGCAATGCGTTGAATTTCTATCACTGCCTGGCCTCCGGCTATCTGGGTCGCGACTATTCGTGGGCCGAGCCGCAGACCCTGCCGCGCACGGCCATTTATCATCCGCACCACGCCAATGCCACGCTGCAGAACTGGCAGACAGAGTGGCGCGCCGATCTGCCGGTCGCGGCGGTGCTGTTTTACCGCTCGCATTTGCAGGCGGCCAACACCGGTTTTATCGACGTGTTCTGCCAGCGCCTGCAGGCGGCGGGCCTCAACCCGTTGCCGATAGCGGTGGCCAGTCTCAAAGAGCCCGGCTGCCTCACGGTGGTCGAAGACCTGCTCGACGCAGTGCAGGCGGCGGTGATCCTCAACACCACCGGCTTTGCCCAGTCCAGCCCCGAAGCCCCGCATCTGCGCCCGTTTCGCCGCAATATCCCGGTGATTCAGGCGATCTGTGCGCAAGACAACCAACCCGGTTGGGAAGCCAGCGCACAAGGCCTCGGCCCTCGCGACCTGGCGATGCACATTGCCTTGCCGGAATTGGACGGGCGCATCATCAGCCGGCCGATCAGCTTCAAGGACCTGGCCTGGCGCAGCGAGCGCAGCCAGTCGGACGTGGTGTGTTACCGCGCCGCGCCCGAGCGCATGGACTTCGTCGCCGAGCTGGCGCGGCGCTGGGTCGAACTGGCGCGAGTGCCCAACGGCGACAAGCGCATTGCGCTGATTCTCGCCAACTACCCGACCCGCGACGGCCGCATCGGCAATGGCGTGGGCCTGGACACCCCGGCCGCCGCGCTGAATATCCTGCGTGCCTTGCAGGCCGAAGGTTATCCGCTGCCGCACGTGCTGCCCGAAAGCGGCACTGCGCTGATCCACGAGCTGCTCGGCGGCGTCACCAACGACCTCGACAGTCTCGACCTGCGCCCCTGCCACCAAAGCCTTAGCCTGGACGACTACGCGACAATGTTTGCGCGCCTGCCCGCCGCCAATCAACAGGCGGTGCTGGAACGCTGGGGCGCGCCGCAGCAAGACCCGATGTGCCGCGATGGACGCCTGATGATCGCCGGGTTGCGCCTGGGCCAGACCTTCGTCGGCATCCAGCCGGCGCGGGGTTATCAGGTGGACGCCAGCGCGGTGTATCACGATCCTGATCTGGTGCCGCCCCACGGCTACCTGGCGTTCTACTTCTGGCTACGCCACACCTATGGCGCCCACGGCGTGATTCACGTCGGCAAGCACGGCAACCTCGAATGGCTGCCGGGCAAGGGGGTGGGGCTTTCGCAACACTGCTGGCCGGACGCACTGCTCGGGCCGTTGCCGAATATCTATCCGTTCATCGTCAACGATCCGGGCGAGGGCGCCCAGGCCAAGCGGCGTACCCAGGCGGTGATCATCGACCACCTGATGCCGCCGCTCACCCGCGCCGAATCCTACGGCCCGCTGCGCAACCTCGAGCTGCTGGCGGACGAGTATTACGACGCGCAGTTGCTCGACCCACGGCGCGCGCTGGCGCTGCAAAAGGACATCCTGGCGCTGGTGCGCGAGACTCGTATCGACCAGGAACTGGCGTTGGACAATGACGCCGATGCGTCTGTGTGGCTGCCGCGTCTGGATACTTACCTGTGCGATCTCAAGGAGTCGCAGATCCGCGACGGCCTGCATATCTTTGGTGAGTCTCCCCAAGGCCGCTTGCGCATCGACACTTTGCTGGCCTTGCTGCGTATCCCGCGTGACGACGGCCGTGGCGCGCAATCGAGCCTGCTGCGGGTGCTGGCCAAGGCCTTCGCGCTGGGCTTCGATCCGCTGGACTGCGCGCTGGCCGAGCCCTGGAGCGGCCCACGCCCCGACGTGTTGCAGCGCATCGATCCACAGCATTGGCGCACCGCCGGTGACACCCGCGAGCGTCTGGAGCTGTACGCGGGGCGTTTGATCGAGCAGGCGTTGCAAGGCCCGCTGGAGCAGCTTGAGGCTCCCGGCTGGGAAGACGTGAAAGCGGTGATCGAGCATTTGCGCATCATCGTCGCACCGCGCCTGGATGCCTGCGGCCCGGCGGAAATGCGCGGTTTGCTGGACGCCTTGAGTGGCCGCTTCGTGCCGGCGGGGCCAAGTGGTGCGCCCAGCCGTGGGCGCCTCGACGTGCTGCCTACCGGGCGTAACTTTTTCAGCGTGGACGTGCGCAACCTGCCCACCACCACCGCCTGGCGCATCGGCTTTCAGTCGGCCAACCTGATCCTCGAGCGGCACTTGCAGGACCATGGCGACCACCTGCGCCAGCTCGGCCTGTCGGTGTGGGGCACCGCCACCATGCGCACCGGCGGCGATGACATCGCCCAGGCCATGGCGCTGATGGGCGTGCGCCCGGTGTGGGCCACCGGCAGCCAGCGCGTCGACGACTTCGAGATCCTGCCGATCAGCCTGCTCGACCGCCCGCGCGTGGACGTGACGCTGCGCGTATCCGGGTTCTTTCGCGACGCGTTCGCCAACCTGATCCGCCTGTTCGACGCGGCGGTGCAGGCGGTGGCGGCGCTGGATGAGCCAGACGACATGAACCCGCTGGCAGCCAAGGTGCGCAGTGAGCGCGAGGCCCTGCGCGTGGCCGGCCTGGACGAAGACGCGGCGGCGAAACAGGCGGGCTGGCGCATCTTCGGCGCCAAGCCGGGCGCCTACGGTGCCGGCGTGCAGGGCGCCATCGACGGGCGGCTGTGGCAGAGCCGCGAGGACCTGGCCGAGGTCTACCTCAATTGGGGTGGCTACGCCTACGGCGGTGCCGATGAAGGCACCGAGGCCCGCGAGCCCTTCGCCCGGCGTTTGAGCCAGGTGCAGGCGGTGGTGCAGAACCAGGACAACCGCGAGCACGACCTGCTCGATTCCAACGACTACTACCAGTTTCAGGGCGGCATGCTCGCCGCCGTGGAAACCCTGAGCGGCGACAAGGCCGCCAGCTACCACGGCGACCACAGCCAGCCGGACCTGCCGAAAATCCGCACCCTGAAGGAAGAACTCAACCGGGTGATTCGCGCCCGTGCGGCCAACCCCAAGTGGATCGACGGCGTGAAGCGTCATGGCTACAAAGGCGCGTTCGAGATGGCCGCGACCGTGGACAATCTGTTCGCCTTCGACGCCACGACCGAGCTGATCGACGATCACCAATACGCCTTGCTGGCCGACGCCTACCTGCTCGACCCGGACACCCGCGCCTTCGTGCAACAGCACAACCCGGCGGCATTGCGTGACATGACCGAACGCATGCTCGAAGCCCAGCAGCGCGGCCAGTGGCAAGAGCCGGGCGCCTACCGTGAAGCCTTGGAAAACCTGTTGCTCGATATAGAAGAAGACAGCTGATGAGCGACCGCACCAACACTGTGGCAAGCCGTAATGCCGTTCAGTTAAGGAACATGTGTGGGCTTATTGTGGCGAGCGGGCTTGCCCCGCGTTGGGGTGCGAAGCGCCCCCAATCCAGCAAAACGCGGAGTACCTGATACGGCTCAGCGCCTGGTTGTTGGGCTGCTGCGCAGCCCAACGCAGGACAAGCCTGCTCGCCACAGGGAATCTGCGCTTAACTGAACGGCATCGTGGTTCGCCCCGCGTTGGGCTGCGTGGCAGCCCCAATACTTGGAAAACCTGTTGCTCGATATAGAAGAAGACAGCTGATGAGCGACCGCACCAACACTGGGGCAAGCCGTAATACCGTTCAGTTAAGGAACATGTGTGGGCTTATTGTGGCGAGCGGGCTTGCCCCGCGTTGGGGCGCGAAGCGCCCCCAATCCAGCAAAACGCGGTGTGCCTGATACGGCTCAGCGCCTGGTTTCGGGGCTGCTGCGCAGCCCAACGCAGGACAAGCCTGCTCGCCACAGGGAATCTGCGCTTAACTGAACGGCATCGTGGTTCGCCCCGCGTTGGGCTGCGTGGCAGCCCCAATAAATTCAACCTGGTCTGCCTGAAAGAACGTGGCGTTTGGTTTTAGGGCTGCTTCGCAGCCCAACGCGGGGCAAGCCCGCTCGCCACAATAAGTAGCAGAATTTAAAGAGAGCCGGTATGACCGATATTCCACATTTCCCGCTGTCTGCTGTCGTCGGTGCCGACGCGCTGAAACTCGCACTGTGCCTGGCCGCCATCGACCCGAAGATTGGCGGCGTGCTGATCGAAGGTCCGCGCGGCATGGCCAAGTCCACCCTGGCCCGTGGCCTGGCGGACCTGCTCGCCAGCGGGCAATTTGTCACCTTGCCCCTGGGCGCCACCGAAGAGCGACTGGTCGGCACCCTCGACCTGGATGCGGCGCTGGGCGAAGGCCGTGCGCAGTTTTCCCCCGGCGTATTGGCCAAGGCCGACGGCGGCGTGTTGTATGTAGATGAAGTCAATTTGCTGCCCGACCATCTGGTCGACCTGCTGCTGGACGTGGCCGCCAGCGGCACCAACCTGATCGAGCGCGACGGTATTTCCCACCGGCACGCGGCGCGCTTTGTGTTGATTGGCACCATGAACCCGGAGGAGGGCGAGTTGCGCCCGCAGCTGCTCGACCGCTTCGGCTTCAATGTGGCGCTGAGCGGCCACACCTTGCCGACCGAGCGTGGGCAGGTCATCCGCCGCCGTCTGGATTTCGACAGCGACCCTGATGCTTTCTGTGCGCAATGGGCCGAGCCCCAGGCCGCCTTGCGTGCGCGCTGCACCCAGGCGCGCGAGCGGCTCGAGCTTATTGCCATGGATGACGATGCGCTGGCGCAGATCACCGAGCGCTGTTTTGCCGCCGGGGTCGATGGCCTGCGCGCCGACCTGGTCTGGTTACGTGGCGCCCGTGCCCACGCAGCCTGGCGCGGCGCCGATGCCATCGCCGAAGAAGACATCCAGGCCGTGGCCGAATTTGCCCTGCGTCATCGCCGCCAGGAGCCATCCCCACCGGCGAGCCCGCCCAATCAAGGTCAGTCCGCGCAACCATCGGACACCTCGCCGGGCCAGGGCCAATGGGGTGACCTGCCCGCACCGGCACTGCCCACCGGCGCGCGCCGCGAAGTGCCCGCCTGGCCAAAAAAGCCCTAGGCATCCGCCCTCGACCTGACGAGGGGGCGGATGCACGGCCCCAGGCGGGGCGGCTTGACAGCGGCAGGCACGGCAAGGCGCGCGGCGCAGAGCAAGGCACGGTCAACTGGCCGGGCACCTTGCTCGGCGGGCGCCCGCAGTCGCGTGAAGATTTACGCTTCCAGCAGCGCAATCGCGCGGCCCATGAGCTGTGGCTGGTGATCGTCGACGCCTCGGCCTCCACTCGGCGGCACAGCGCACTGACCGACGCCAAGGGCCTGCTCGCTCAACTGTTCGATGATGCCTACCGGCAACGCGCACGCCTGGCCTTGCTGACCGCCAGCGGGCAATCGCCGCAGTGGCAGGTACAAGGCCTGAAAGCCGCCAAGGGCCTGGCCGACTGGCTCGCGCAACTGGGCGCCGGCGGCGGCACGCCGCTGCTCGCGGCATTGAGCGAGGCCGCGCAGTGGCTGCAGGCGCGACGCAAACGTCACCCCACCGAGCAGCAACGCCTGTTGATCATCACCGACGGCCGACTCAAGGCCATCGATCAACTGCCCCAACTCGACTGCCCAGGCTTGCTGGTGGATATCGAACGCGGCCCGATCAGGCTGGGAAGGGCGCAACAGCTGGCAGACGGATTGAATCTGGATTATCAGCATATCGATGCCAGGTAGTGCTGCAGAGCATCCTGTGTAAGCCGTTTCAACCTGTGGCGAGCAGGCCCTGTGGGGGCGGGGCTTGCCCTAATGCAGGCAGTTAAGCGCAGGTCCCCCTGTGGGAGCGGGCTTGCCCGCGAAAGCGGTGGGTCAGCCAGCGTCAATGTTTGCTGGGCCAACGCCTTCGCGGGCAAGCCCGCTCCCACATTTGATTTTCGTCGCTATGAGCATAGCGTTCGCTTAACTGACTGGCATCAGGGCAAGCCCGCTCTCCACAACAAACCTCAAGTGAAACCTTTTCCCCTCCCACTTGTCCCCGCTTCCCATGTCACCTCCCGCCCGCCAAATCCCTTAATTTTCCAAGCCTGCCGGAAGCCTCTCCAGGCCTCCGGCTGCGCCTGCTATTTCCAGGCACCCAGCACGCCCGATGCAAACGGCAGCTGAAAACGGACTTTCTTCTCCCCCGTGACTTATCAGGCAGGTTACTCCCATGCAGTTCAGCGAATTATTGGCAGCGATTTCCACCCACGCGATCCGTCTGCAACTGGAAGAAGGCGACCTGATCATCCTCGGTGACGACGAGGCCCTGGATGACGCGTTATGGGATCAACTGATCGCCCACAAACCGCGGCTCCTCGAACTGGTGGCCGAGCATGGCGGCGACTGGCTCAGCCCGGCCTATCGCATCACGCCGCAGATGCTGGCGCTGGTCAGCCTCGGCCAGGACGCCATTGACCGCATTGTTTCGGCCATCCCCGGTGGCGCGGCGAACGTGCAGGACATCTACCCGCTGGCGCCGCTGCAGGAGGGCATGCTCTACCACCACCTCTCGGCGCAGCAGGGCGACCCCTACGTGCTGCACGCGCAATTCGTATTCGACAGCCGCACCCGCCTGGACGCTTTCGCCCAGGCGCTGCAATGGGTGATCGACCGCCACGACATCCTGCGCACCTCGCTGGTGTGGGAGCGCCTGGACGAGCCGCTGCAAGTGGTGTGGCGCAAGGCAACCCTGGTCTGCGAAGAGGCCCGTTTCACCGGCAGCGATGTCCTCGCGCAACTCGTCGCGCGTCACGACCCGCGCAGCTATCGCATGGACCTGGGCCAGGCGCCGCTGCTGCGTCTGGTGTTCGCCAACGACCCGGCCAGCCAGCGCGTGGTGGCGATGCTGCTGTTCCACCACACCATTCTCGATCACACCGCCCTCGACCTCGTGCGCCATGAAATCCAGCTATACCTGGCTGGCCAGCAAGCGCTGGCCGCTGAGCCGGTGGCGTTTCGCAGTTACATCGCCCAGGTGCGCCATGGCGTCAGCGAGCAGGCCCATGAAGCCTTCTTTCGCGCGATGCTGGCGGATATCGATGAGCCGACGCTGCCGTTCGGCCTGCAGGACGTGCAGGGCGACGGCCAGGGCATCGACGAGGCGCGCGTCCCCGTCGACAGCGACCTGAGCCGCCGTCTGCGCAGCCTGGCACGGCCACTGGGGGTGAGCGTGGCAAGCTTGATGCACGTGGCCTTTGCCCGTGTGCTGGGCGTGGTGTCCGGCCGCGACGCGGTGGTGTTCGGCACCGTGATGCTGGGCCGCATGGGCGCCGGTGAAGGCGGTGAACGGGCGCTGGGCATGTTCATCAACACGTTGCCGCTGCGCGTGGATGTGGGCGGGCAGGGCGTGCGCGCCGAGGTCAAGGCGACCCATGCGCGCCTGACCGCCTTGCTCGAGCATGAGCACGCATCCCTCGCCCTGGCCCAGCGCTGCAGCGGCGTGACGGCACCCACGCCATTGTTCAGCGCGATGCTCAATTACCGCCACAGCGCGGCGACGGACATGGCCCAGGTGATCGACATCGCCGAGGGCATCCAGGTGCTCGGTGCCCAAGAACGCACCAACTACCCGCTCACGGTCAACGTCGACGACCTGGGCGAAGACTTTGCACTGACGGTAATGGTCGACGCGTCCATCGGCGCGCAGCGCGTGGCCGACTACCTGCACGTCGCCCTGCACAGCCTGGCCGACGCCCTGCACGAGCGACCGGACATGCCGCTTTGCGGCCTGAACATCCTGCCTGACACCGAGCGCCAGCACCTGCTGAACACGCTCAACCACAGCCCCACGCCGTATGCCGACACCGCGCTGATCCATCAGCAGGTCGAAGCCCGCGCCGCCGCCCATCCCGACGCCATCGCGTTGCGCCACGACCAGCAGCGCCTGACCTACCGCCAGCTCAACGAACGCGCCAACCAGGTCGCGCACCGTTTGCTTGCCCAGGGCATCCGCCCCGACGACCGCGTGGCGATCTGCGTGGAGCGCGGCGTTGAAATGATCATCGGCCTGCTCGGCATTCTCAAGGCCGGCGCCGGCTATGTGCCAATCGACCCGGCCTACCCGCAGGAACGCATCGTTTACACCCTGGCCGACAGCGCACCGCTGGCCGTGCTGGTGCAGGCCAATACCCGTGATCGGGTGGGCGACCTGGCGCAGATCGACTTGAACAACCTGCGCGGTGAGTCCATCGTCAACCCGCGCGTGCCGCTCAGTCCGGCGAACCTGGCCTACGTGATCTACACCTCCGGTTCCACCGGCCTGCCCAAGGGCGTGATGATCGAGCATCGTCAGGTCGCGCGCCTGTTCACTGCCACCGAGCACTGGTTCGGTTTCAATCACACCGATGTGTGGGCGCTGTTCCACTCGTTCGCCTTCGATTTTTCCGTGTGGGAAATCTGGGGCGCGTTGATGCACGGCGGCCAGTTGCTGATCGTGCCGCAACTGGTCAGCCGTTCGCCGGATGCCTGCTATGCGCTGCTCTGCGAGGCCGGCGTAAGCATCCTCAACCAGACGCCGAGCGCGTTCCGCCAATTGATTGCGGCCCAGGGCCACAGCAGCGAAGCGCATTCCCTGCGCCAGGTGATTTTCGGCGGTGAAGCGCTGGAGCCGGGCATGCTCAAACCCTGGTATGCCCGCGCCATCAACGCCGGAACGCAACTGGTGAACATGTATGGCATCACCGAGACCACCGTGCACGTGACCTACCGTGCCCTGGAGGCGGCGGACGCGCGTTTGGTCGGCGTCAGCCCGATTGGCGTGCGCATTCCCGACCTGCAACTTTACGTGCTGGACGCCCAGCGCCAGCCGCTGCCCATGGGCGTGGTCGGCGAGCTGTACGTGGGCGGCGCCGGCGTTGCGCGGGGCTACCTGAACCGCGATGAACTGAACGCCGAGCGCTTCCTGGCTGACCCGGCCACCGGCCTGCGCATGTACCGCACCGGCGACCTCGGCCGCCTGCTGGCCGATGGCAGCGTCGAGTACCTGGGGCGCAACGATGACCAGGTGAAGATTCGCGGCTTCCGCATCGAGCTGGGCGAAATCCAGGCGCGCCTGGCCACCGCACCGGGCGTGCGGGACGCGGTGGTTGTCGCCCGCGAAGACGAGCCGGGCGACAAACGCCTGGTGGCCTACGTGATTGCCGACGGCACGCCCGATATCGCCGGGCTGCGCGACCACCTGCTGCTGAGCCTGGCCGAGCATATGGTGCCGGCCGCCTTCGTGGTGCTCGACCAGTTCCCGCTGACCACCAACGGCAAGCTCGACCGCAAGGCCTTGCCTGCCCCCAACGCCGATGCCGTGGCCCGCCGTGGCTACGCAGCGCCCCAGGGCGCCGTGGAAAGCACCCTCGCGGGCATCTGGCAGGAGCTGCTCAAGCTCGACCGGGTGGGGCGCGACGATAACTTCTTCGAGCTGGGCGGGCATTCCCTGCTGGCGGTCAAGCTGATCGAACGCATGCGCCAGGTCGACCTCAGCGCCGATGTGCGCGTGCTGTTCGGGCAGCCCACGCTGGCGGCCCTGGCCGCGGCGGTGGGCGGGCAGCACGAAGTGCAGGTGCCGGCCAACCTGATCAGCGCCGGCAGCGAACGCATCACCCCGGACATGCTGCCGCTGATCGACCTCGATCAGGCGGCCATCGACCACATCCTGCGTGCCGTGCCCGTCGCCAACGTGCAGGATATCTATGCCCTGGCACCGTTGCAGGCCGGCATTCTCTACCATCACCTGGCAACCACCGAGGGCGATCCCTACGTGTTGCAGGTGCAGTTGCGCTTCGACCACCAGGCGGCGCTGGACGCCTTCGTTGATGCGCTGCACAGCGTGATCGCGCGCAATGACATCCTGCGCACCGCGATCCTCTGGGAAGGCCTGGATGAACCGGTGCAGGTGGTCCTGCGCGAGGCGCCGCTGGCCGTGGAGCGCATTGAGTGTCAGGGCAGTGATGGACTGGCGCAGCTGCAACAGCGCTTTGACCCCCGTCACTATCGTCTCGACCTGTCCCGCGCTTCGCTGATGCGCCTGGCCTATGCCGAGGAGCGGGGTGGCTTCGTCGGCATCCTGCTGTTGCACCACATCCTGCTCGACCACACCGCGCTGCAAGTGCTGGTGGAGGAAATGAGCGCCAGCCTGTCCGGTCGCAGCGCGCAGTTGCCCGACGCGGTGCAGTACCGCAACTACGTGGCCCAGGCCCGTCTCGGCGTCAGCCAGGCCCAGCACGAAGCGTTCTTCAGCGAGATGCTCGGCGATATCGACGAACCGACGCTGGCCTTCGGGCTGCAGGATGTGAACGGTGACGGCAGCGGCATCGCCGAGGTTCATCTGCCGCTGGAACCGGCGCTGAGCCTGGGTCTGCGTGAGCAGGCGCGGCAGCTGGGCGTGAGCCCGGCCAGCCTGATGCATTTGGCCTGGGCACAGGTATTGGGCCAGGTGTCCGGCCAGCAGGACGTGGTGTTCGGCACCGTGTTGCTGGGGCGCCTGCAGGGCGGCGAGGGTGCCGACCGCGCGCTGGGCATGTTCATCAACACCTTGCCGCTGCGGGTCAGCCTCGGCACCGTTGGCGTGCAGGCCGGCGTGCGCGCCACCCACGCGCGCCTGGCGCAATTGCTCGGCCATGAGCACGCTTCGCTGTCCCTGGCCCAGCGTTGCAGCGGCGTGCCGGCCTCGCTGCCGTTGTTCAGCACCTTGCTCAACTACCGTCACAGCGCGCCGGATGAGGCGCCGGGCTCCCGCCCGTTCGCGGGCTTCGGTATCGATATTCTCAGTTCCGAAGAGCGCAGCAACTACCCGCTGGTGCTGAGTGTTGATGACCTGGGCACGGGCTTTGCGTTGGCGGTGCAGGGCGTGGCGGCCGTGGATGTACAGCGCGTTGGCGATTACATGCTCACCGCATTGCGCAACCTGCTGAGTGCGCTGCAACAGGCGCCGACCACAGCGTTGCAGGCGGTGTCGATTCTGCCGCCGGGCGAACGCGACACCCTGCTGCGTGAGTTCAATGCCACCGTCCGCGACTTCCCGCGCGGCCAGACCCTGCATGGCGCCTTCGAAGTCCAGGCCGAGCGCCAACCCCAGGCGGTTGCCGTGCAGCAGGACGGCGCATCACTGACCTATCAGCAACTCAATCAACGCGCCAACCAACTGGCTCATCACCTGCTGGCGCTGGGCGTGCAACCCGACGACCGCGTCGCCATCTGCTGCCGACGCGGCCCGCAGATGCTGGTGGGCCTGCTCGGTATTCTCAAGGCCGGCGCCGGCTACGTGCCCATCGACCCGGCGTACCCGGCCGAACGCATTGCCTACCTGTTGCAGGACAGCGCGCCGGTGGCGGTGCTGGCCGAAGCCAGCACCCGCGGGCTGCTGGGCGCGGTCAACAGCGTCGACCTGCATGACCCCTGCTTGCAGCAGCATCCCGTCAGCAATCCACAATTGCCCAACCTGACCCCGGCGCACCTGGCCTACGTCATCTACACCTCCGGCTCCACCGGCCAGCCCAAGGGCGTGATGGTGGAACACCACAGCGTGGAAAACCTTGTGCACTGGCACTGCGATGCGTTTGACCTGAACGCTTCAGGGCACACCAGCAGCCTGGCTGGTTTCGGTTTTGACGCGATGGCCTGGGAGGTCTGGCCGGCGTTGTGCGTGGGCGCGACCCTGCACCTGCCGCCCGCCCACGTGGGCAATGAAAACATCGACGAACTGCTGGCCTGGTGGCTGGCGCAACCTCTGGATGTGAGCTTTTTGCCCACGCCAGTGGCCGAATACGCATTCAGCCGGCAGCTGCAACACCCGAGCCTGCGCACGCTGCTGATCGGTGGTGATCGCCTGCGTCAGTTCAGTCAGGCGCAGCGTTTTGCGGTGATCAATAACTACGGCCCCACCGAAGCCACGGTGGTTGCCACCTCCGGTCGCATGCAGGTGGGGCAGCCGCTGCATATCGGTCGGCCTGTTGCGAACGCCTGCGTGTACGTGCTCGACGCGCACTTGCGGCCGGTGCCGCTGGGCGTGGTGGGCGAGCTGTATGTGGGCGGCAGCGGCGTGGCGCGCGGTTACCTCAACCAGCCTGAGATGACCGCTGAACGCTTCCTGCAAGACCCGTTCAACGCTGGCCGCATGTACCGCACCGGCGACTTGGCGCGCTGGCTGCCCGATGGCAATCTCGACTACCTGGGCCGCAATGACGATCAGGTCAAAGTGCGCGGAGTGCGCGTGGAACTGGGCGAGATCGAAAGCCGTCTGGTGGCCCTGGACGGCATCGGCGAAGCCGTGGTGCTGGTGCGCGAAGGGCGTCTGGTGGCGTGGTTTACCGAACACCGCCCCCTGGCCATCGGCACCCTGCGCGCGCAACTGCAACAGCAGTTGCCCGAGGTGCTGGTGCCGGTGGCCTACGTGAAACTCGATGCCATGCCACTGACGGCCAACGGCAAGCTGGACCGCAAGGCACTGCCGGAGCCGGATCACTGTGCCTTGCTCAGCCATGCCTACGAAGCCCCTCAGGGTGAGGTTGAAACCACCCTGGCGGGCATCTGGGCCGAGGTGTTACAGGTGGCCCAGGTCGGTCGCCATGACCACTTCTTCGAGCTGGGCGGGCATTCGTTGCTGGCCGTGAGCCTGATCGAGCGCATGCGCCAGGTGGGCCTGAGTGCCGATGTGCGCGTGCTGTTCAGCCAGCCGACTTTGGCCGCGCTGGCTGCCGCCGTGGGCAGTGGAAGGGAAATCGTGGTGCCGGCCAATGGCATCGCGGCGGGCTGCACGCAGATCACACCGTCGATGCTCAGCCTGGTGCAGCTCGACCCGGCGGCCATCGAGCGCATCGTCGCAAGCGTTCCCGGCGGTGCGGCGAATGTGCAGGATATCTACCCGTTGGCGCCGTTGCAGGAAGGCATTCTCTACCACCACATCAGCGCCGAGCAGGGCGATCCGTACCTGCTGCAATCGCGCATGGCGTTCGACAGCCTTGAGCGTTTGCACAGCTTCATGGGCGCTTTGCAACAGGTCGTCGCGCGCCACGATATCCTGCGCACCGCGGTGGTCTGGGAAGGTCTGGACAACCCGGTGCAAGTGGTGTGGCGCGAGGCGCAGCTGGTGGTGCAGCATGTGCGTCTGGACCCGGCGGACGGCGACATCATCGCGCAGTTGCACGGGCGATTCGATGCACGGCATTACCGCCTGGACATTACCCAGGCGCCGCTGCTGCGCATGGTCTACGCCGAGGACCCGGCCAATAACCGCGTGGCGGCGATCCTGCTGTTCCATCACCTGGCGCTGGACCACACCGCCATGGAAGTGGTGAGCCAGGAAATGCGGGCGTTCCTGTTCGACCAGGCCGATGCGCTGCCCGAGCCTGCGCCATTTCGCAACTACGTGGCCCAGGCGCGCCTGGGCGTGAGCACCGCCGAGCATGAGCAGTTCTTCCGCGAAATGCTCGCCGACATCGATGAGCCGACCTTGCCGTTTGGCGTGCAGGACGTGCAGGGCGACGGGCGCGCTATCGAAGAGGCCGAGTTGCCCCTCGACGCCGCGCTGGCTCAGCGCGTGCGTGAGCAGTCGCGGCAACTGGGCGTCAGTGCCGCCAGCCTGATGCACCTGGCGTGGGCCCAGGTGCTGGGGCTGGTGGCGGGGCGCGACGACGTGGTGTTCGGCACCGTGCTGATGGGCCGCATGCAGGCCGGCGACGGCGCCGACCGCGCGCTGGGCATGTTCATCAACACCCTGCCGTTGCGCGTCGATGTGGCCGCGAGCGCGGCGGTGGCGGTCAAGGCCACCCACACCCGCTTGAGCGCGTTGCTCGGCCATGAACACGCGTCGCTGGCCCTGGCCCAGCGTTGCAGCGGCGTGGCCAATTCGACGCCGCTGTTCAGCGCGTTGCTCAATTACCGTCACAGCACTCCCGGGGAAATGGCCCGCGACGGCCAGGGCATCTGGGAAGGTGTGCAACTGTTGGGCGGCGAAGAACGCAGTAACTACCCGCTGGTGTTGAGCGTCGATGACCTGGGCGCAGGCTTCGGCCTTAGCGTGCTGGCCGTGCCGCAGATCGGCGCGCAGCGGCTGTGTGGCTACATGCACAACGCCGTGGAGCAACTGGTCGGCGCCCTGGAAAACAGCCCGAGAACCGCGCTGAACCAGCTGCCTGTTTTGCCGCCGGGCGAACGCGACACTCTGCTGCGCGCGTTCAATGCCACCGCCCGCGACTTCCCGCGCGGCCAGACCCTGCATGGCGCCTTCGAAGTCCAGGCCGAGCGCCAACCCCAGGCGGTTGCCGTGCAGCAGGACGGCGCATCACTGACCTATCAGCAACTCAATCAACGCGCCAACCAACTGGCTCATCACCTGCTGGTGCTGGGCGTGCAACCGGACGACCGCGTGGCGATCTGCTGCCGGCGTGGCCCGCAGATGCTGGTGGGCCTGCTCGGTATTCTCAAGGCCGGCGCCGGCTACGTGCCCATCGACCCGGCGTACCCGGTCGAACGCATCGCCTACCTGTTGCAGGACAGCGCGCCGGTGGCGGTGCTGGCCGAAGCCAGCACCCGCGGGCTGCTGGGCGCGGTCAACAGCGTCGACTTGCATGACCCCTGCTTGCAGCAGCATCCCGTCAGCAATCCACAATTGCCCAACCTGACCCCGGCGCACCTGGCCTACGTCATCTACACCTCCGGCTCCACCGGCCAGCCCAAGGGCGTGATGGTGGAACACCACAGCGTGGAAAACCTTGTGCACTGGCACTGCGATGCGTTTGACCTGAACGCTTCAGGGCACACCAGCAGCCTGGCTGGTTTCGGTTTTGACGCGATGGCCTGGGAGGTCTGGCCGGCGTTGTGCGTGGGCGCGACCCTGCACCTGCCGCCCGCCCACGTGGGCAATGAAAACATCGACGAACTGCTGACCTGGTGGCTGGCGCAGCCTTTGGATGTGAGCTTTTTGCCCACGCCAGTGGCCGAATATGCGTTCAGCCAGCCGCAGCAGCACCCGACCTTGCGCGTGCTGCTGATCGGCGGTGATCGCTTGCGCCAGTTCACCCGGGAGCAGCGCTTTGCGGTCATCAACAACTACGGCCCCACCGAAGGCACGGTGGTTGCCACCTCCGGGCGGGTGCACGCCGGGCAGGCCTTGCATATTGGTCGACCCGTGGCCAACGCCACCAGCTACGTGCTGGATGCCCAACTGAGGCCGGTGCCCGTGGGCGTGGTCGGTGAGTTATATGTGGGCGGCAGCGGCGTGGCGCGTGGTTACCTGAACCGCGCGGACCTCACCGCCGAGCGCTTCCTGCAGGACCCGTTCAGCGCTGGCCGCCTGTACCGCACCGGCGACCTGGTGCGCTGGCTGCCCGACGGCAACCTTGAATACTTGGGCCGCAATGACGACCAGGTCAAAGTGCGCGGCGTGCGCGTGGAACTCGGTGAAATCGAAAGCCGCCTGGCGACACTGGATGGCATTCGCGAAGCCGTGGTGCTGGTGCGCGAAGGCCGCCTGCTGGCCTGGTTCACCGAGCAACGCGCGTTGGATATCGAGGGCCTGCGTGCGCACCTGCAAGCGCAGTTGCCCGAGGCGCTGGTGCCAGTCGCCTATATGCGCCTGGATGCGCTGCCGCTGACCGCCAACGGCAAACTGGACCGCAAGGCACTGCCGGAGCCGGATCAATCCGCCTTGCTCAGCCACGCCTACGAAGCCCCGCAAGGTGAGGTCGAAACCACCCTGGCAGGCATCTGGGCCGAGGTCTTGCAGGTGGAGCAGGTGGGGCGCCATGACCACTTCTTCGAGCTGGGCGGGCATTCGTTGCTGGCCGTGAACCTGATCGAGCGCATGCGCCAGGTCGGCCTGAGCGCCGATGTGCGCGTGCTGTTCAGTCAGCCGACCCTGGCCGCGCTGGCCGCCGCCGTGGGCAGCGGTCGCGAAGTGCAGGTGCCGGCCAATCGGATTGCCGCCGGTTGCCAGCGCATCACTCCGGACATGCTGTCTCTGGTCAGCCTCGATCAATCGACGATCGACCAGGTAGTCGCGCAGGTGCCGGGTGGCGCGGCCAATGTGCAGGACATTTACCCGCTGGCACCGTTGCAGGAAGGCATCCTTTACCATCACATCAGCGCCGAACAGGGCGACCCGTACTTGCTGCAATCGCACCTGGCCTTTGACAGCCTCGAGCGTCTGGACGCTTTTGCTCAGGCGCTGCAACAGGTCATTGACCGTCACGATATTTTGCGTACCGGGGTGGTATGGGAAGGCCTGGCGCAACCCCTGCAAGTGGTGTGGCGCGAGGCCCGACTGAGCATGATGGAACTGCACCTGCAAGGCGACGTACTTGCAGGACTGCATGAACGCTTCGATGCGCGGCGCTTTCGTCTGGACATCAGCCAGGCGCCGCTGATCCGCGTGAACTATGCCCAGGATCCGGCCAACGGGCGCATCGCGGTGGTGTTGCTCTATCACCATATCGCCCTGGACCACACTGCATTCGACGTGGTGCTGCGCGAAATGCAGGGCCATCTGCTCGGCCACGGTGCGCCCATGGCAGCGCCGATGCCGTATCGCAACTACGTGGCCCAGGCGCTGTTGGGCGTCAGCGAGCAGGAGCACGAGGCATTTTTCCGCGACATGCTCGGCGACATTGATGAGCCGACGTTGCCGTTCGGTTGGCAGGACGTGCGGGGCGACGGCAATCAAATCGAAGAATACAGCCTGCGTCTGGACGCGCCATTGAATCGCGGCCTGCGCGCTCAGGCACGTTTACTCGGTGTGAGCACCGCGAGCCTGTTCCATCTGGCCTGGGCCCAGGTGTTGGCCGCGACATCCGGGCGACACGACGTGGTATTCGGCACCGTGCTGGTGGGCCGCTTGCAAGGTGGCGACGGCGCCGACCGCGCGCTGGGGGTGTTTATCAATACCTTGCCGTTGCGTCTGGATATCGATGGTCAGGGCGTCAAGACGGCAGTGCGCGCCACCCATGACCGACTCAGCGCATTGCTTGGGCATGAGCATGCCTCCCTGGCGCTGGCCCAACGTTGCAGCGGCGTGGCGGCACCGGCGCCGCTGTTCAGCTCGATGCTCAACTACCGCCACCGCGGCGTTGCCACCCGCTCGGCTGGCGCACAGCAGGCCTGGCAGGGCATGCAGACACTCACCAACAATGGGCGCACCAACTACCCGCTCAGCCTGAATGTGGACGATCTCGGCGACGGTTACGATATAACCGCGCTGGCCCGCATCGACGCACAACGGGTATGCGGTTACATGCAGACGGCATTGACCCGCCTGGTCGAAGCGCTGGAGCAGGCGCCGCAGCAGCCAGTCAATCAACTGTCGATTCTGGGAGAGCACGAACGCCGACACGTGTTGTATGGTTTCAACGCGACCGAAGTGGACTACGACCTCGACCAGACCCTGCACGGCCTGTTCGAGGCCCAGGTGGTGCGTACGCCAAACGCGGTGGCGGTGAAAGCCGACAGTCAACAGCTGACCTACCGGCAACTCAACGAGCGCGCCAACCGCCTGGCCCATCACCTGCGTGACCTCGGCGTGCAACCGGACACGCGGGTGGGCATTTGCGTGGAACGTGGCCTGGACATGGTGGTAGGCCTGTTCGCGATCCTCAAGGCCGGCGGCGGTTATGTGCCGCTCGACCCGGCCTATCCCCAGGAGCGCATCGCCTACATGCTGCACGACAGCGCGCCGGTGGTGGTGCTGGCGCAATCCGCGACGCGTGCACTGCTCGGGGATGTGCCGGTGATCGACCTCGACCACGGCACCTGGCAGCACCAGCCCGCAACCAACCCCGAGGTGCCGGCGCTGACGGCACGGCACCAGGCCTACGTGATCTACACCTCCGGCTCCACCGGCCAGCCCAAGGGCGTGATCAACGAGCATGCCGGCGTGGTCAACCGCCTGCTGTGGATGCAGGACGCCTACGGCCTCAACGCCGACGATACGGTGTTGCAGAAAACCCCGTTCAGCTTCGACGTGTCGGTGTGGGAGTTCTTCTGGCCGCTGTTTACCGGCGCGCGTCTGGTGATGGCGCGTCCCGGCGGGCACAAGGAGCCGGCGTACCTGTGCGAGGTGATCCAGGCCGAGCGCATCACCACGCTGCACTTTGTACCGTCGATGCTCGATGTGTTCCTCGCTCACGGCGATGTCAGCCAGGCGGCGGGGCTGCGGCAGGTGATGTGCAGCGGCGAGGCGTTGCCGGGCAGCCTGGTGCGACGCTTCCAGCAGCAGTTGCCAAACATTGGTTTGTACAACCTGTATGGCCCGACCGAGGCGGCGGTGGACGTCACCGCGTGGAATTGCGCACGCCCTGACGTTCCGGACAACACGCCCATCGGCAAACCCATCGCCAACACCCGCATGTACGTGCTGGATGCGCAACTGCAACCGGTGCCCCTGGGGGTGGTGGGTGAGCTGTTCATCGGCGGCGTGCAGGTGGCACGCGGTTATCTCAACCGCGCGGACCTCAGCGCCGAACGCTTCCTCGATGACCCGTTCAACGGCGGCCGGATGTACCGCACCGGCGACATTGGCCGCCACCTGCCCGACGGCAATATCGAATACCTGGGGCGCAACGATGACCAGGTGAAGATCCGTGGCCTGCGCATCGAGCTGGGCGAGATCCAGGCGCGGCTGATCGAGCATCCGGCGCTCAAGGACGCGGTGGTGGTGGCCCGCGACGAACGCCTGGTCGCCTATTACACCGGCGCACCGGCCGAGATCGACAGCCTGCGTGCGCACTTGCTGCAGCACCTGCCGGACTTCATGGTGCCCGCGCTGTTCATGCACCTGGACGCCTTGCCCCTGAGCCCCAACGGCAAGCTCGACCGCAAGGCACTGCCCGAACCCGGCCTGCAGGCGCTGAGCGTGCGTGAGTACGCAACGCCCGAAGGCGACACCGAAACCCTGATGGCCACTTTGTGGGCCGAGCTACTGAAGGTGGAGCGGGTAGGGCGTCATGACAATTTCTTTGAACTGGGCGGGCATTCGCTGCTCGCCGTGAGCTTGATCGGGCGCTTGCGCCAGGAAGGCATGGAAGCCGATGTGCGGGCGCTGTTCGAACAGCCGACCCTGGCCGGCTACGCCGCTATAACCGAACGAATGGAGATCGTCCTATGAGCCTCAATCAACTGCTGGCGACGCTGAAAACCAAGGACATCCAACTGGCCCTCAAGGGCGAACAGTTGTCGGTGCAAGGCAACAAACAGGCATTGAGCGAGCCGGCGATACTCGCCGCGCTGCGCGAGCACAAACCGGCGCTGATCGAGCTGATCAAGGCCGGCGACTACACGGCGACCAAAGCCGGCGAGGTGCAAGTGCCGGCCAATGGCATCCCCGCTGGTGCAACACGCATCACCCCGGACATGCTGACCCTGTCCACCCTGAGCCAGGAAGAGATCGAGCGCATTGTCGCAAGCGTCGACGGCGGCGTGGCGAATATCCAGGACATCTACCCGCTGGCGCCGCTGCAGGAAGGCATTCTGTTTCACCACGTCAGCGCCGAACAGGGCGACCCCTATGTGATGCAATCGCAATTCGCCTTCGACAGCCTCGAGCGTTTCGAAGCGTTTGCCCAGGCGCTGCAAAGCGTCATGGACCGCCACGATATTCTGCGCACCGGCGTGGTGTGGGACGGTCTGCAACAGCCCTCGCAAGTGGTGTGGCGCCAGGCGCGTCTGCCGGTGCAGGCCCTTGAGCTGGACCCGGCCGACGGTGATATCGCCGCTCAACTGCACGCGCGCTTCGACGCCCGTCATTACCGGCTGGATGTGACCCAGGCCCCGCTGCTGCGCCTGATATACGCCGAGGACCTGGCCAACCGGCGCCTTGTCGCGACCTTGCTGTTCCATCACATGGCCCTGGATCACAGCGCCCTCGAGGTGGTGTGCCACGAAATGCAGGCATGCCTGTTGGGGCAGGGCGCTTTGCTGGGGCAGGCCGTGCCGTTTCGCAACTATGTGGCGCAGGCCCGTCTGGGCATCAGCGAGCAGGAGCACGAAAGCTTCTTCCGGCAGATGCTTGGCGATATCAGCGAGCCGACGCTGCCATTTGGCCTGCAGGATGTGCAGGGCGATGCGCGCGGCATTGCCGAGATCAGCCTGCCGCTGGCGGCCGAGCTGTGCCAGCGGCTGCGTACGCAGGCGCGGTTGTTGGGCGTGAGCGCCGCAAGCCTGTTTCACATGGGCTGGGCCCAGGTGCTGGGCGTGCTGGCCGGCAAGCAACAGGTGGTGTTCGGCACCGTGCTGATGGGGCGTATGCAGGGCAGTCACGCCACGGATCGCGCCCTGGGTATTTTCATCAATACCCTGCCGTTTCGCGTCGATGTGGACGGCCAGGAGGTACGCGCCGGGGTCAAGGCCACCCACGCGCGGCTGACCACCTTGCTGCGCCACGAGCATGCAGCGCTGGCCCTGGCTCAGCGTTGCAGCGGCGTGACCGCGCCCACGCCGTTGTTCAGCGCGCTGCTCAACTATCGCCACAGTGCCCCGGCAGCGAGCGCCGAAACGGTCACTGCCTGGCAGGGCATCGCTGCGCTGCGCGCCGAGGAACGCACCAACTACCCACTGACGCTGAGCGTCGATGACCTGGGCGTCGGCTTCGGCCTGAGCCTGCTGGCCAGCACGCAGGTCGACCCGCAACGCGTGTGCGCCTACCTGCAAACCGCTCTGGAAAACCTGGTGACGGCGCTTGAGCAAGCGCCGCACACCGCGCTCGATCAACTGCCAGTGGTGCCCGCTGCCGAGCAATACCTGTTGCTGGAAACACTCAACGCGACCGCCGCCGATTTCCCCCAGGGCACCACCCTGCATGGCCGCATCGAGGCCCAGGCCGCGCTGACGCCGGATGCGATCGCCGCCGTGCATCAAGGTCGCCAGCTGACCTATGCCGAACTGAACCAGCAGGCCAACCTGCTGGCCCATCACCTGCTGGCGCTGGGGGTGAAACCGGATGACCGCGTGGCCATCGTCGCCCGCCGTGGCCTGGACACCCTGGCCGGCTTGCTGGCGATCCTCAAGTCCGGCGCCTGCTACGTGCCCGTCGACCCCTCGCACCCGGCCGAACGCCTGGCCTACCTGCTCAGCGACAGCGCACCGGTGGCGGTGCTCACCCAGCATGCGTTGCTCGAGCGCCTGCCCGCGCTGGACATGCCGGTGATCAACCTGGACCGCTACACCTGGCAGCACCACTCGGCAAGCAATCCGCAGGTCGCGGTCACGCCGTCGAACCTTGCGTATGTGATCTACACCTCCGGTTCCACCGGCCTGCCCAAGGGCGTGATGGTCGAGCACCACACCGTCGCCAACCTGGTGGACTGGCATTGCCGCGCCTTCGACCTGTGCGCCGGACGCCACACCGCCAGCGTCGCCGGCTTCGGCTTTGACGCGATGGCCTGGGAAGTCTGGCCGGCGCTGTGCGTGGGCGCGACCCTGCACCTGCCGCCAGCCAACGACGGCGCCGAAGACATCGACGCGCTGCTGGCCTGGTGGTGCGCGCAACCTCTGGACGTGTGCTTCCTGCCCACGCCGGTGGCCGAATACGCCTTCAGCCAGCACATCGAACACCCGACCCTGCGCACCCTGTTGATCGGCGGTGACCGCTTGCGTGCGTTCAACCGTGGGCAAACCTTCGAGGTGATCAACAACTACGGTCCTACCGAAGCCACAGTGGTCGCCACCTCTGGCAAGGTCGAGGCGGGCGGCGCCTTGCACATCGGCAAACCCATCGCCAATGCGCGGGTGTACCTGCTCGACGCACAACAGCGCCCGGTGCCGTTGGGCGTGGCCGGTGAATTGTATGTGGGCGGCAGTGGCGTGGCGCGCGGATACCTCAACCGGCCCGAGATGACCGCCGAACGCTTCCTGCGGGACCCGTTCAGCCAGGGTCGCCTGTACCGCACCGGCGACTTGGCGCGTTGGCTGCCCGACGGCAATCTCGAGTACCTGGGGCGCAACGACGACCAGGTGAAGATTCGCGGCATGCGCATTGAACTCGGCGAAATCGAAACCCGGCTCAACCAGTTGCCGAGCATCCAGGAAGCGGTGGTGCTGGTGCGCGAAGAGCGGCTGGTGGCGTACTTCACCGAGAACCCACAACTCGAGCCCCTGGATGTCGGCGCAATCCGAGCGCACCTGGTGGCGCATTTGCCGGACTACATGGTGCCGGTCGCCTACATGAAACTCGACGTGCTGCCGCTGACCGCCAACGGCAAGCTCGACCGCAAGGCCCTGCCGGCGCCGGACAGCGCCGCCGTGTTCAGCCGTGACTACGAGGCGCCCGAGGGCGAGATCGAGACGCTGCTGGCGCAGATCTGGGCCGACGTGTTGCAGGTGGAACGCGTGGGCCGTCGCGACCATTTCTTTGAATTGGGCGGTCATTCGCTGCTGGCGATGCGCATGGTCTCGCAGATTCGCCAGCGCCTGGGCGTCGAGCTGCTGCTGGCCGATCTGTTTGCCAATGCCGAACTGGCGGCGGTCGCTCAGGTGCTGGCCCAGGCCGGGCGCAGCACCTTGCCGGCTATTCTGCCGAGCAGCGGCAACAGCGACGTGCCGCTCTCGTTCGCCCAGCAGCGCCTGTGGTTTCTGGCGCGCATGGACGGCGGCAACAGCGCCTACAACATCCCCATTGCCCTGGGCATGCGTGGGCCCTTGCAGGCCGATGCCCTGGAACAGGCGCTGGCGCGCATCGTGGTGCGCCATCACACCCTGCGCAGCCGGTTTGTGCAGTACGGCGACGACACCCAGGTGCTGACCGTGCCGGTCGAGGAGGGCGCGCTGCTGACGGTGCAGGACCTGCGCCATCACGCCGAACCGCAACAAGCCCTGCAGGCATTGATTCACCACGAGGCCTCGGCGCCGTTCGACCTGGAGCGTGGTCCGCTGCTGCGTGGGCGCCTGGTGGTGCTGGCTGACGATCATCACGTGCTGCTGCTGACCCTGCATCACATTGTCTCCGATGGCTGGTCGATGGGCGTGCTCACCCGCGAGTTGATGACGCTGTATCAGGCGTTCAGCCACGGTCAGCCCGACCCGCTGGCGCCGCTGGCGATCCAGTACGGCGACTTTGCCGTGTGGCAACGCCTGTGGTTGAGCGGTGAAGTGTTGCAGCGTCAGAGCGACTATTGGCAGCAGGCCCTGGCCGGTGCGCCGGCCTTGCTTACCTTGCCCACTGACCGCGTGCGTCCGGCGCAACAGGACTACAGCGGCGGCAGCGTCGAGGTGCGCCTGGACGAACGCTTGACCGCCGGGCTCAAGGCCTTGAGTCAGCGCCATGGCGTGACGCTGTACATGACGTTGATGGGTGCCTGGGCGGCGCTGCTGGCGCGCTTGTCCGGCCAGCACGACCTGGTGATCGGCTCGCCCGTGGCCAACCGCACACGCAGCGAGGTGGAAGGGCTGATCGGCTTGTTCGTCAACACCCTGGCGGTGCGCATCGACACCAGCGGCGAGCCGAGCACCGAGGCGCTGCTGGCGCGGGTCAGGGCGCAGACCCTGGCGGCCCAGGCCCATCAGGACCTGCCGTTCGAGCAGGTGGTGGAAATCGCCCGGCCAGTGCGCAGCCTGGCCCATACGCCGCTGTTCCAGACCCTGCTGGCGTGGCAGGACAGCAGCGCGCCGGCCCTGGCGCTGGGGGATCTGACCCTGGAAGGCGTGGCCCAGCAGAGCCTGTTTGCCAAGTTCGACCTGACCCTGGACCTGGGTGATGTTCAGGGCAGCATCAGGGGGGCGTTGCAATACGCCGCGGCGCTGTTCGATGAATCAACGGCGAGCCGTTACGTCGGTTATTTCACCCGCGTTTTGCAGGCGATGGTCGCGGACGATCAGGCGGTGCTGGCCCATGCGGTGCTGCTGGATGCGCGTGAGCGTCAGCAGGTGCTGGTGGACTTCAATGCGACGGCGATGCCTCCCCGCGACGAGCAGACTGTGCACGGCCGGTTCGCTGCCCAGGCGGCGCGCACGCCCCACGCGATTGCGGCGCAGGCGGGTGAGCGGCAGTTGACCTACGCCGAACTTGACCGCCATGCCAACGGCCTGGCTCACCACCTGCTGGGCCTGGGTGTGCAGCCCGACGACCGCGTGGCCATCGTTGCCCGGCGGGGCCTGGATACGCTGGTCGGGCTGCTGGCGATTCTCAAGGCCGGCGCCTGTTATGTGCCGGTCGACCCGTCGCACCCGGCCGAACGCCTGGCCTACCTGCTCAGCGACTGCGCGCCGGTGGCGGTGCTCACCCAGCATGCGCTGCTCGAACGCCTGCCCGCCGTGGACGTGCCGGTGATCGAACTCGAGGGCAGCGTCTGGGATCAGCCGGCACATCCGGCGGTTGCGGTCGCGCCGTCGAACCTGGCTTACGTGATCTACACCTCCGGCTCCACCGGCCTGCCCAAAGGTGTGATGGTGGAACACCACAGCGTGGTCAACCTGGTGGATTGGCATTGCCGCGCCTTCGACCTGCACGCTGGAAGCCACACCGCCAGCGTTGCCGGTTTTGGCTTTGACGCGATGGCCTGGGAAGTCTGGCCGGCGCTGTGCGTGGGCGCGACCCTGCACCTGCCGCCGGCCCATGAGGGCGCCGAAGACATCGACGCGCTGCTGGCCTGGTGGTGCGCGCAACCCTTGGACGTGTGCTTCTTGCCCACGCCGGTGGCCGAATATGCCTTCAGCCAGCACATCGAACACCCGACCCTGCGCACCCTGCTGATCGGCGGCGACCGCTTGCGCCAGTTCAGCCATGCGCAGTCCTTTGCGCTGGTCAATAACTACGGCCCCACCGAAGCCACGGTGGTCGCGACCTCCGGCCTGCTCGATGTCGGCCAGCCGCTGCATATCGGCAAGCCGGTGGCCAATGCCCAGGTGTACGTGCTGGACGAACAGCAACGTCCGGTGCCTCTGGGCGTGGCCGGCGAGTTGTACGTGGGCGGCACCGGCGTGGCGCGCGGTTACCTGAGCCGCCCGGACCTGACCGCCGAACGCTTCCTGCGCGACCCGTTCAACCAGGGGCGCATGTACCGCACCGGTGACCTGGTACGCTGGCTGCCCGACGGCACCCTTGAATACCTGGGCCGCAACGACGACCAGGTGAAAATCCGTGGCGTGCGTATCGAACTCGGCGAAATCGAGACTCGCCTCAACCAGCTGCCGGGCATCCAGGAAGCGGTGGTGCTGGTGAGTGACGATCGGCTGGTGGCGTATTTCACCGAGCAACCGTCGGCCGCCAGCCTGGCCGCAGGTGACATTCGCGCCCATCTGGTCGCGCATCTGCCGGACTACATGGTCCCGGCCGCTTACGTGCGGCTCGACGCGCTGCCGCTGACCGCCAACGGCAAGCTGGATCGCCAGGCCCTGCCGGCGCCGGACCTGGCTGCGCTGTTTATCCGCGACTATGAAGCGCCGCAGGGTGAGATCGAAAGCGTACTCGCGCAGATCTGGGCCGACGTGTTGCAGGTGGCGCAGGTGGGCCGTCGCGATCACTTCTTCGAGCTGGGCGGGCACTCGCTGCTGGCCATGCGCATGGTGTCCCAGGTGCGGCAGCGCCTGGGGGTGGAGCTGCTGCTGGCCGACCTGTTTGCCAATGCCGAACTGGCCGCAGTTGCCGGCGTGCTGGCCCTGGCGGGGCGCAGCGTGTTGCCGGACATTCTGCCGGCCAACCGTGACCAGGACGTGCCGCTCTCGTTCGCCCAGCAGCGCCTGTGGTTCCTGGCGCTGCTGGAAGGCGCCAACACCGCCTATAACATTCCGATTGGCCTGCGCTTGCGTGGCCAGTTGCATGTGCAGGCGCTGCAACGCGCCCTCGCGCGCATTGTCGCGCGGCACGAAACCCTGCGCAGCCGCTTTACCCAGCACGGTGACGATGCCCAGGTGCTGATTGACGCGCCGCAAGATGTGCTGCCGCTGCAGGTGCAGGACCTGCGTCGCCATCCGCAGCCGCAGCAGGCGCTGGACGCGTTGATCCACGGTGAAGCCTCGGCACCGTTCGACCTGGAACGCGGCCCGCTGCTGCGCGGACGGCTGGTGGTGCTGGCCGACGATCACCATGTGCTGCTGCTGACCCTGCACCACATCGTCTCCGATGGCTGGTCCATGGGCGTGTTGACCCGTGAGCTGATGGCGCTGTACCAGGCCTTCAGCCACGGTCAGCCCGACCCGCTGGCGCCGCTAGCCATTCAGTACGCCGACTTTGCCGTGTGGCAACGCCTGTGGTTGAGCGGTGAAGTGCTGCACCGCCAAAGCACCTACTGGCAGCAGGCGTTGGCCGGTGCGCCACCGTTGCTGACCCTGCCTACCGACCGCCCGCGTCCGGCGCAGCAGAACTATGCCGGCAATACCGTCGAAGTGCGTCTGGATGACCGTTTGAGCGCGGGGCTCAAGGCCTTGAGTCAACGTCACGGCGTGACGTTGTACATGACCGTGATGAGTGCCTGGGCCTCCTTGCTCGCGCGGCTGTCCGGTCAGCAGGATCTGGTGATCGGCTCGCCGGTTGCCAACCGCACGCGTAGCGAGGTGGAAGGGCTGATCGGTCTGTTCGTCAACACCCTGGCGGTGCGCATCGACACCAGCGGCGAGCCGAGCACCGAGGCGCTGCTGGCGCGGGTGAGGGCGGTGACCCTGGCCGCGCAGTCGCATCAGGATCTGCCGTTCGAAAAAGTCGTGGAAATTGTGCGGCCGCTGCGCAGCCTGTCCCACAGCCCGATCTTCCAGGCGCTGCTCACCTGGCAGGACAGCAGCGCGCCGGCCCTGCGCCTGGGCGACCTGGCGCTGGAAGCGATTGTCGAGGAGAGTCACTTTGCCAAGTTCGACCTGGCCCTGAGCCTGGGCGAAGTCGGCGGCAGCATTCTCGGCACCCTGGAATACGCGGTGGCCTTGTTCGACGAGGCGACGGCGCAGCGTTACGTCGGTTACCTCACCTGCGTGCTGCAGGCGATGGTCGATGACGACCAGGCGGTGCTCGAACACGTGCCGTTGGTGAGCGCGCGGGAGCGCCAGCAGTTGCTGTTCGAATTCAACGCAACCGCCGTCGACTACAACCTGGAGCAGACCGTACACGGCCTGTTCGAAGCGCAGGTTGAGCGCACGCCCCATGCGCTGGCGGTCAAGGCCGGCACGCAGCAATTGACCTACGCCGAACTCAATGCCCGGGCCAACCAGTTGGCCCATCACCTGCTGGCGCTGGGAGTGCAACCGGACGCGCGAGTGGCGGTGTGCGCCGAGCGCGGCCTGGACATGGTCATCGCCCTGTACGCGGTGCTCAAGGCGGGTGCCGCCTATGTGCCGCTGGACCCGGCGTATCCCCAGGAGCGCCTTGCCTACATGCTGCAGGACAGCGCGCCGCAGGTGGTGCTGGCCCAGGTCGGGACCCGTGGCCTGCTCGGCGAGGTGCCGGTGGTCGAGTTGGACCAGCCGTGCTGGCAGCACCTGCCGGTGGCTAACCCGAACGTGAGCGCGGCAAGTGCCTATGTGATCTACACCTCCGGCTCCACCGGCCAGCCCAAGGGCGTGATCAACGACCACGGCGGTGTGGTCAACCGCCTGCTGTGGATGCAGGACGAATACGCCCTGACGGCCGCC
Source organism: Pseudomonas poae RE*1-1-14 (assembly GCF_000336465.1). Lineage (NCBI taxonomy): Bacteria > Pseudomonadati > Pseudomonadota > Gammaproteobacteria > Pseudomonadales > Pseudomonadaceae > Pseudomonas > Pseudomonas poae. The sequence continues at coordinate 1,553,947 of NC_020209.1, forward strand.
GATGCGGTGCTGCAGAAAACCCCGTTCAGCTTCGACGTGTCGGTGTGGGAGTTCTTCTGGCCGCTGTTTACCGGTGCGCGACTGGTAATGGCGCGTCCCGGCGGGCACAAGGATCCGGCCTACCTGTGCGAAATCATCGAAGCCGAAGCAATCACCACGCTGCACTTTGTGCCGTCGATGCTCGATGTGTTCCTCGCCCATGGCGATGTCAGCCAGGCGGCGGGACTGCGGCAGGTGATGTGCAGCGGTGAAGCGCTGCCGGGCAGCCTGGTGCGACGCTTCAAACAGCAACTGCCGGGGATCGACCTGTACAACCTGTATGGCCCCACCGAAGCGGCGGTGGATGTGACGGCGTGGCGCTGCATACGCGCCGAGATGCCGGATAACACACCCATCGGCAAACCGATCGCCAATACCCGCCTGTACGTGCTGGATGCGCGCATGCAGCCGGTGCCTCTTGGCGTGGTCGGCGAGCTGTACATCGGCGGCGTACAGGTGGCTCGCGGTTACCTGAACCGGCCCGAACTTTCTGCCGAGCGCTTCCTCGACGATCCGTTTACCGGTGGTCGTCTGTACCGTACCGGCGATGTCGGCCGTTACCTGGCTGACGGCACCCTCGAATACCTGGGGCGCAATGACGATCAGGTGAAAATCCATGGCCTGCGTATCGAGCTGGGTGAAATCCAGGCGCGGCTGACCGAACACCCAGCGGTCAACGAAGCCGTGGTGCTGGCCCGCGAACAGCGCCTGATCGCTTACTACACCGGCGAGCAGAGCGACATCGATGTGCTGCGCAGTCATCTGGCGCAGCACTTGCCGGCGTTCATGGTGCCGGTCGCGTTTGTGCACCTGGACGCGCTGCCGCTGAGCCCCAACGGCAAGCTTGACCGCAAGGCCCTGCCAGCGCCGGGCACCGAAGCGGTACTGGCGCGCGACTATGAGGCGCCCGAAGGCGATACCGAAATCGCCCTGGCCAGCCTGTGGGCCGAGCTGCTGGAGGTGGAGCGCGTAGGGCGTCACGACAACTTCTTCGAGTTGGGCGGGCACTCGCTGATGGCCGTGAGCCTGATGGGGCGCCTGCGGCGCCTTGGTTTGTCGGCGGATGTGAACGTGCTGTTCAGCCAGCCGACGCTGGCTGCGCTGGCGGCGACCCTGGGCGGCAGTCGCGAAGTGGCCGTGCCGGCCAACGGCATCGCCGCCGATTGCCGCGCGATCACCCCGGACATGCTGACGCTGGTGACCCTGAACCAGCCGGCCATCGACCGGGTGGTTGCGGCCATCCCCGGCGGCGCGGCGAATGTGCAGGACATTTACCCGCTGGCACCCTTGCAGGCGGGGATTCTTTATCACCACCGCGCGGTGCAGGAGGGCGATGTGTATGTGCTGCAGGCGCAATTTGCGTTCGACAACGTTGTGCGGCTGCAGGCCTTTGCCGAGGCGTTGCAGGCGGTGATCCAGCGTCATGACATCTTGCGTTCGTCGTTCCATTGGGACGGCCTGGAGGAACCGGTGCAAGTGGTGTGGCGTACCGCAGCGCTGCGCGTCGAAAGCGGGCCGTTGCCGCAGCGCCTGGACCTGGCCCAGGCGCCGGTGATGCGCCTGGTCTACACCGAACAAGCACAAGGCGTGGTGGCGACCTTGCTGTTTCACCACCTGGTGATGGACCACATCACCCTGGAGATTCTCAAGCACGACATGCAGGCGGTGCTCAGTGGCGAGGGCGCTGCGCTGGGTGCGGCGGTGCCTTATCGCAACTATGTGGCGCAGACCCGGCTGGGCGTCACCGAGCAGGAGCACGAAGCGTTCTTTTGCGACATGCTGGATCAGGTCGATGAGCCGACCGTGCTGTGCCCGCTGGGCCCCGATGAAAAGGCGCAACGCCTGCTCGACAGCGCGCTGAGCCAGCGCCTGCGCGCCCAGGCCCGCCGCGCCGGGGTGAGTGCCGCCAGCCTGATGCACCTGGGCTGGGCCCACGTGATGGGCAAGGTGGCTGGCCGCGACACTGTGGTGTTCGGCAGCGTGATGCTGGGTCGCCTGCAGGGCGGCGAAGGCGCCGAGCGCGCGATGGGGGTGTTCATCAATACCTTGCCGCTGCGCGTCGACCTCGGCGAACACTCGGTCCGCAGCGCGCTGCGCGATACCCACGCGCGCCTGTCGCGCCTGCTGCGGCATGAACACGCGCCGCTGGCTCTGGCCCAACGCTGCAGCAGCGTGCCGGCGAACACGCCATTGTTCAACGTGCTGTTCAACTATCGCCACAGTGCCGGGGCGGCAGCTGTAATGAGCGCCGAGGCCGCCACGGCCTGGCAGGGTATCCATCTGCTGGAGGCCCAGGAGCGTTCCAGCTACGGCCTGTCGATGAGCGTCGACGACCTGGGCGAGGGTTTCAGCCTGACGGCCATGGGGCAGGGCGCGCAGCGTTTGTGCGGTTACCTGCAGACGGCGCTTGAGCATCTGGTGGAGGCGCTCGAGCACAACGCCGACAGCGCCATCAGTGGTGTGTCGATCCTGCCGGCCGGCGAGCGCCGCCAATTGATCGAGGCATTCAATGCCACGGAGCGGGAGTTCCCCCGTGCGCACACGGTGCAACGTCTGTTCGAGGCCCAGGCGCAGGCGCGTCCCGGCGCGTTGGCGCTGGTGCATGGCGAGCAGCGCTTGAGCTACGGCGAGTTGAACGCCCGCGCCAACCGCCTGGCCCATCATCTGCTTGGCCTGGGGGTGTGTGCCGGCGACAGCGTGGCGATTCTGCTGCCGCGCAGCGTTGACTTGGTTGTCGGCCAGTTGGCCGTATTGAAGTGTGCCGCCGCCTATGTGCCGCTGGACATCAACGCGCCCGCCGAACGCCAGGGTTTCATGGTGCAGGACAGCGGCGCGGTGCGGCTGCTGACCCGCAGCGACATCGCCGTGGACTACCCGGCGGCGCGTCTGGACCTCGACACTCAGGTGTTTGACCCGCAACCGGCGCACAACCCGGAACTGTCGCAAGCGTCGGACAGCGTGGCCTACGTCATGTACACCTCGGGTTCCACCGGCACGCCGAAGGGCGTGCGGGTGCCCCACCGTGGCATCACCCGGCTGGTCATCAACAATGGCTACGCCGACTTCAATGCCGGTGACCGCGTGGCGTTCGCCTCCAACCCGGCGTTCGACGCAAGCACCATGGATGTGTGGGCGCCGCTGCTCAATGGCGGTCAGGTGCAGGTCATCGACCACGCCACCTTGCTCGACCCGGCCGCATTTGGCGCCGCGCTGGAGGGGGCGACGGTGCTGTTCGTCACCACAGCCTTGTTCAACCAGTACGTGCAGCTGATACCCGAGGCGCTGGCGGGGTTGCGCATTCTGTTGTGTGGCGGCGAGCGTGCCGACCCGGCGGCGTTCCGCAGCCTGTTGGCGCGGGCACCGGCCTTGCGTCTGGTGCATTGCTACGGACCGACGGAAACCACCACCTACGCCACCACGTACGAAGTGCGCGCCCTGGCCGAGGACGCCGACAGCGTGCCGATTGGCCGGCCGATTTCCAATACTCAGGTCTACGTGCTGGATGCGCAGTTGCAGCCGGTGCCGGTGGGCGTGAGCGGAGAAATCTGCATTGGCGGCGACGGCGTGGCCCTGGGCTATCTGAACCGTGCGCCATTGAGTGCGCAGCAGTTCGTGCGGGACCCGTTCCACAGCGGGGCGCTGATGTACCGCACCGGCGACCTGGGTCGCTGGACGGCGGACGGCCTGCTGGAGTGCATCGGGCGCAACGACGATCAGGTGAAAATCCGCGGTTTCCGCATCGAACTGGGCGAGATCGAAGCGCGCCTGGCGACCCATGCGGCTATTCAGGACGTGGTGGTGCTGGCCCGTGAAGACGTGCCGGGCGACAAGCGGCTGGTGGCCTACTTCACCTGGGCGGGCGAGCCCGTCGGCAGCGACAGCCTGCGCGCCCATCTGCAGGCGCAACTGCCGGACTACATGGTGCCCTCGGCCTACTTGCCGCTGGAGCGCCTGCCGCTGACCGGCAACGGCAAGATCGACCGCAAGGCCTTGCCGGTTCCTGCCGCGCAGGCCCTGGCCGGTGCCGTGTTCGAAGCGCCGCGCGATGCCCTGGAACAGACCCTGGCGCGCCTGTGGAGCGAGGTACTCATGCTGGAACAAGTGGGCCGTGATGACAGTTTTTTCGAACTGGGCGGGCATTCACTGCTCGCGATCCGTCTGGTCAGCCTGATGGAGGAGGCGGGGCTTGCGGTGAGCCTGGCCGAGCTGTTCGAGCACGCCAGCGTGGCGAACGTGGCGTCGATGCTGCGTCAGCGCAATGCGCAGACGGTGCGCGATACCACGGTGATCACCGTGCGCAGCAGCGGCACGCAGCCGCCGTTGTTCCTGGTGCACGAGTTCAGTGGCATGGACGTGTATTTCCCGGCGCTGGGCCAGCATCTGGCCGGCGACTACCCGATCTACGGCTTGCCGGGCCTGGCGCTGGGCGAGTCGCACCTGAACACCATGGAAGGCCTGGCGGCGCGCATGGTCGGCCTGATCCGCGAGATTCAGCCCCACGGTCCTTACCGGGTCGCGGGCTGGTCGTTCGGTGGGGTGCTCGCCTATGAAGTGGCGATGCAGTTGCTGGGGCTGGATGAACCGGTAGCGTTTCTCGGCTTGATCGACAGTTTCGTGCCACGCATGACCGACCAGGGCAAGGCGCGCTGGGAAGGACCGCAGGCGCTCAAGCGGCATCTGCTGCTGCAGTGCACTGCCCATTGGACTGTACAGGGAGGTGTTGATGAAGTGGCAAGACTGGCGCAACTGGAAGCAGACACTCAACAGCTGGACCTTGCTGGTCTGCTGCAATGTTGTCGCGATGAAGGTTTGTTGCACCCGCAAATGGCGGCGGCCGAAGACGCCGACTTGATCAGCTTCATCGAGCGCGAGGTCGGCCACGGGCACGCGCTGGCCCATTACAGCCTGTTCCCGCTGCCGGTGGCGGTGCATTTGTTCAGTGCGCAGGAGCGGCTCACCGATCTGTCGCGGCGCAGTGATTCCCTGGGCTGGAGCGACGCGCTGGCGCCGGGGCAATTGCGCCAGATCGAAGTGCCGGGCACGCACCAGAGCATGATGAAGGCACCGCATATCCGCGAGCTGGGGGCTGCGATGTCGGCGGCCCTGGCCGCCTCGCTACCGGTGATGCCGGCCGCCCATCAGCCGCTGCTGCGTATTCAAAGCGGGCGTCCGGGGTTTGCGCCGGTGTTCTGCGTGCCGGGGGCGGGCGACAGCGTGACCGGGTTTGTGGGCTTGGGCGAAGCGCTCGGGCGTGACTGGCCGCTGTTCGGTCTGCAACCACGCGGGCTGGACGGCGAGGCGGTGCCTCACAGCCAGGTCGAGGCGGCGGCGCAGTGTTACCTCACGGCGCTTGAACACGAATGCCCCCAGGGGCCGGTGCATTTGATCGGGCATTCGTTTGGCGGCTGGGTGGCGCTGGAGATGGCGTTGCGCTTGCAGGCAGCCGGGCGGGAGGTGGCGTCGTTGACGGTGATCGACAGTGAGGCGCCGGGCGGCAATGGCGTGGTCGGGCGACCTTATACGTCGACGGCGGCGTTGGTGCGGTTGATTGAGGCGATGCAGTTGTCGGCGGGCCGGTCGCTGGGGATTGATCCGGTGGGATTTGCCGGGACCGATGAGGTGGCGCAGCGGCACGCGTTGCATGCGGGAATGGTGTCGGTCGGGTTGCTGCCGGGGCGTGCATCTTCGGACGCGATGGTGGGTCCGGCGCGCACGTATGCGGCGGCGTTGCGCACGGTGTATCGGCCTGGGCGGCGGTATGGCGGGGTGGTGAGGTTGGTGTTGGCGCAGGATCCTGCGCTGGATGCGGTGGGCAATCTGCGGGAGCAGGAGGGGATGATTGAGGGGTGGCGTGGGCAGGGGAGTGGGCTTGAGGTTTGGTATGGCGGCGGGAACCACTTTACGTTGCTCAAGGCGCCCAATGTGCAGGGGCTGGCGGCTTGGTGGCTGGAAGGTTTGGTGGTTGGGGAGGTGGTGTCGTGACGGGTTTGCGCCGGTCTGGGTGTGGGAGCTGGCTTGCCTGCGATGGCATCGACCGGGTTTTCCTGATGCACCGAGGTGTCTGCATCGCAGGCAAGCCAGCTCCCACAGAAAAGCAGGTTCAAGTGGAAGAAACTGCTTTTGACCTGCTCGGCTTTGGCTTTGGCTTTGGCTTTGGCCTTTGATCTTGCTTTTGATCTCGGGCACACCGAGCCTGGGCGAGGTGCCGAGTGTTGGGGCAAGAGCCCTTTTGGTTACTTTTGGCTGGGCCGGCATTCCGGGCTCTTATCCAAAAGTGACCCGCTGTAAGAGCGGAACCATAGGTGGCCGTTACTGCAGCAACGGATATGCACTCAACCAAAAAAACCTCTCAATGGTCATTTATGCAAACGTCTAAATTCCGCAAAATCGGCTTATTCACCCTGTTGGCCATCGCCATCGGCCTGATCATCTACACCGTAAAGGCCCCGGCCGACGCCCCCCAATATCTGACAGCCACCGCTGAACGCGGCGATATTGAAAACGCCGTCCTGGCCACCGGCCTGCTCGAAGGCATCAAACAAGTCGACGTCGGCGCCCAGGTCTCCGGCCAGTTAAAGTCCCTCAAGGTCAAAGTCGGCGACAAGGTAAAGAAGGGCCAATGGCTCGCCGAAATCGACCCTCTGATTCTGCAAAACACCCTGCGCAAGGCCCAGGTCGACGAAGAAAACCTTCAGGCCCAACGCCGCGCCACGGCGGCCCAGGTCAAGCAGGCCAGGTCGGTGTACGAGCGCTACAAGGGCCTGCAGATCGACGAGTCGGTGTCCCGTCAGGACTTCGAAGACGCCGAGTCCACCTATCTGGTGCAGCAGGCCAACCTGTTGTCGCTGGATGCGCAGATCAAGAGCGCGCATATCCAGATCGACACCGCCAAGGTCAACCTGACCTACACCCGTATCAATGCGCCCATCGACGGCGATGTGGTGGGTATCGTCACCCAGGAAGGCCAGACCGTGATCGCCAACCAGCTGGCGCCGGTGCTGCTCAAGCTGGCGGACCTGGACACCATGACCGTCAAGGCCCAGGTGTCCGAGGCCGATGTGATTCATATCAGCCCCGGCCAGCAGGTGTATTTCACCATTCTCGGCGAGGCCGACAAGCGCTACTACGCCAAGTTGCGCGGCACGGAGCCGGCGCCGCAGAACTTCCTCGAAACCCAGAGTGCCGGCACGCCCAAGCAGAACACGGCAGTGTTCTATAACGCGCTGTTCGACGTGCCCAACCCCGACCATCGCCTGCGCATCGCGATGACCGCTCAGGTGCGCATCGTGCTCGACACCGCCCAGGGGGCGCTGATGGTGCCGGTGGCGGCGCTGGGCGCGCGCAACAACGATGGCAGCTATGCGCTGCGGGTACTGGATGCCAAGGGCAAGGTGCTGGCGCGCAATGTGAAGACCGGCATCAACAATAACGTCAAGGTGCAGATCCTCGACGGCCTGGTCGAGGGCGACAAGGTGGTGATCGGCGATACCACGCCTGCCGTGGCGGGGAACTGAGTCATGACCCAGCCACTGTTGGAACTCAAGGGCATCACCCGCAGTTTCATGGCCGGCGAGCGTGAATTCATTGCGCTCAAGGGCATCGACCTGACCATCCAGGCGGGGGAAATGGTCGCGATCATCGGCGCCTCAGGCTCGGGCAAGTCCACCTTGATGAACATCCTCGGCGGTCTGGATTACGCCACCGCCGGCAGCTACAAAATCAACGGCATCGAGACCCGCTCCCTGGGTGATGAGCAACTGGCGGAGCTGCGCCGCGATTACTTCGGGTTTATCTTCCAGCGCTATCACTTGTTGGCGCACCTGAGCGCGTTGCACAACGTGGAAATGCCGGCGATCTACGCCGGTACCCCGCAGACGCAGCGCCACAGCCGCGCCCAGGAGCTGCTGACGCGGCTGGGCCTGGCCGGGCACACCAGCCACCGGCCCAGCCAGTTGTCCGGGGGGCAGCAGCAGCGGGTGAGTATCGCCCGAGCCTTGATGAACGGCGGCGACGTGATCCTTGCCGACGAGCCCACCGGGGCGCTGGACACCCACAGCGGCAAGGAGGTGATGCGCATTCTTGCCGAGCTGCACGCGGCCGGGCATACGGTGATCATCGTCACCCATGACCCCAAGGTGGCGGCCAATGCCCAGCGCATCGTCGAGGTGTGCGATGGCGAGATCGTCAGCGACAAGGCCAACGCCAGTGTCGGCCTCGAGTTACCCGGCGAGACGCCAATCGAGTCCCGCCGCAGCGGTGCGCGGCGGCTGGTGGCGAGCCTGGGGTTGTTCAAGGAAGCGTTCAACATGGCCTGGGTCGCGCTGGTGTCCCATCGCATGCGCACCCTGCTGACCATGCTCGGCATCGTCATCGGCATCACCTCGGTGGTGTCGATCTCGGCCATCGGCGAAGGGGCCAAGCGCTATGTGCTCAAGGACATCCAGGCCATCGGCAGCAATACCATCGATATCTTTTCCGGCACCAGTTTCGGCGACAGCCGCGCCTCGGCCATCGAGACGCTGATGCCTTCGGATGTGGACGCGTTGAACCAACTGTATTACGTCGACAGTGCCACGCCGGTGGTGGGCCGCAACCTGCTGCTGCGCTTTGGCAATATCGACCTGGATGCGCAGGTCAATGGGGTGAGCGAGCGCTACTTCAAGGTCAAGGGCCTCAAGCTCGAAGCCGGTATTGCCTTCAGCGAGAACGATGCGCGGCGACAGGCCCAGGTGGTGGTGATCGACCACAACACCCGCCAGCGCCTGTTCGGCGCCCATGTCGACCCGCTCGGCCAGGTGATTCTGGTGGGCAACCTGCCGTGCACGGTGATCGGGGTGACGGCCGAGAATAAAAACATGTTCGCCGCCAGCAAGTCGCTCAATGTGTGGGTGCCTTACGAGACGGCGGCAGGGCGCGTGCTGGGCCAGCGTCATCTGGACAGCATCACCGTGCGCATCAAGGATGGCCAGCCGAGCAAGGTGGTGGAAGAGAACGTCAACAAGCTGATGCTGCAACGTCACGGCACCAAGGATTTTTTCACCAACAACCTCGACAGCATCATGCAGACGGTGCAGAACACCAGCCGTTCCCTGGCCTTGCTGCTGTCGCTGATCGCGGTGATTTCGCTGCTGGTGGGTGGAATCGGCGTGATGAATATCATGCTGGTGTCGGTCACCGAGCGGACCCGCGAGATCGGCATCCGCATGGCGGTGGGCGCGCGGCAGTCGGATATTCGTCAGCAGTTTCTGGTGGAGGCGGTGATGGTGTGTCTGATCGGCGGGATCATCGGGATCTCGCTGTCCTACGCCATCGGCTACCTGTTTTCGCTGTTTGTAAAAGAGTGGGAGATGGTGTTTTCGGTGGGCTCGGTGGTGACCGCGTTTGCGTGTTCCACCCTGATCGGTATCGTGTTCGGGTTTGTGCCGGCAAGGAATGCGGCGCGGCTGGATCCGATCGAGGCGCTGGCCAGAGATTGATGAATGTGGGAGGGCGCAAGCCCCTCCCACCCTTTGATCGAGGTTGGCTTAAAGACCGGTGTTGTTCTCGGTGGCGTACATCCACCGCAACAGCGAATGCCGCCCGCTGATGCCCAGTTTGATCGACGCGCGCTTGAGGTAGCTTTCGATGGTGTTGACCTTCAACGCCAGTTGTTCGGCCAGCTCCGGTGCGGTTTTTCCGGCCAGCAGGCCGACGCACACTTCCAGTTCGCGGTTGGACAAGGTCAGCCCCGATTGCACCAGGCGTTCCTCGATGCGCCGGCGCAGGGTCTCGATGCCCTGATGCTGCGCCGCCAGCGGTTCGCTCTCGCCACAGGGCTGGATTGCCGTGATGTGTTTTTCCACCATGGGCAGCAACAGCGTGGAAAACTCTTCCAGCATGTTGCGCTCCTGCGGCGAAAAGCTTTCGGACTGGTGTGAGCGGTACACCGAGAGGATGTAGCGCACATCGTCCTTGCGCCGCGTCAGATGCAGTTGCGCGGCAGGTTGCTCTTCGCCCAGCGTTGCCATCGAATCGGTGTAGACCGGGCTGATCTTGCGCCGCGTGTGCCCCTCGGGGCTCACCCGCAGTTGGGTGATATGGGTGGCGTCCACCGCCAGTTGGGTGAGGATCAGGTCGTGCAGCATGCGTGGGAAATGTCGGCTTCCGGTGCTGGCAATGACTTTGCCTATATGGGGAAACAGCTGAGCGTTCATCCAATCGTCCATGAGTCAGGTGCGGGTATTCGGCCTTGCAGCGACGGGGTTGAGGTGCCAATACGAATAACCCACAGTGATAGTCCGCCCCGTCAGCACGTATGCTAGTACAGCCTCGCCACAGGAAGGGGATCCAATGTGAAAAATTCGGCTCAAGGCCGCACGCTGTGGGCGTTGGCCCAGCGTCCAGCGGGCTTTTCCAGGTTTGTTGTAACATATGAATACAACTTCGCCGTTCCAGGTGAACTGCACCCACCCAGAGTGAACCCGCGATGCAACCCACCCGGTTGACCCTTGTCTGCCACGCCGCCACGCCGGCGCAGAAATACGCGCGATTTGCCGATGACGAATCGGTGGTGTTGGATTGGCAGCGTGACGCGTTATCCCTGGCCGGTCGCTTCAACAAACCCCCGCAGATGGTGTGCGGCCCCGAGTTGCGAACCCGCCAGACCGCCAGCCTCTTCGGCAACGAGGCCACGCTGGAACCCGCCTTGCGCGATCTCGACATGGGCCGCTGGAAAGGCCAGGCGATTGACCAGCTCGACCCCCACGCAGTCAGGGCCTGGCTCGCCGACAGCGCCGGCGCGCCCCACGGTGGCGAGTCGGTGGACGGGTTGTGCGAGCGGACCGCGCAGTGGCTCAAGCAACTGCAAACCCAACCCGGCCATGTGCTGGCCGTGACCCATCCGTTCGTGATCCGCGCGGTGATGCTGCAGGTGCTGCACATGCCGGTCGAAATGATTTATCGGATCGACGTCGCGCCGCTGTCCTGCATCGAGCTGCGCTTTACCGGCGTGTGGCGTCTGCGCCTGGATACTCACCCCTGGCTTCCCGAACATGGCAACATCCATGCCCCGCATTGAGAGCACCCCATGAAACGCATCCTGATCATCGGCATTGGCGCCGGCAACCCTGACTACATCACGATGCAGGCCGTGAAGGCGCTGAACCGCACCGACGTGTTCTTCCTGATGGACAAGGGCCAGAGCAAGGACAAGCTGATCGACCTGCGCCGCGAGATCTGCGACACCTACATCACCGAGCCCGGCTACCGCTTCGTCGAGGCCGATTGCCCGGAGCGCGTGCGCGGTGAAATCGACTACACCACGGCGGTGCAGGGCCTTAATCGTGACAAGCAAGCCACCTTCGAGCGCCTGATCAATGAGCACATGGCCGACGGCGAGGTCGGTGCGTTCCTGGCCTGGGGCGACCCGGCGCTGTACGACAGCACCATTCGCATCCTGCAGGCGATTCTGGCCGCAGGGCAGTGCGAATTCGAATTCGAAGTGATCCCCGGCATCACCAGCGTGCAGGCCCTGGCCGCGCAACATAAAGTGGCGTTGAACCGCATCGGCAAGTCCGTCGAGATCACCACCGGGCGCCGGTTGGCGGCAGGGCAGGCCAGCGATGCAGATACGCTGGTGGTGATGCTCGATGCCGAGGACTCCTACCGCAGCGTGGCTGACCAGGGATTTGATATCTATTGGGGGGCCTACCTGGGCACGCCGGATGAAATCCTGATCAGCGGCAAGGTCAGTGAAGTGGCTGAAGAAATCGAACGGGTGCGCAAGGCCGCGCGCCTGGAAAATGGCTGGATCATGGACACTTATCTGTTACGCAAACCCTGAGGTGATTTCCCATGCTCAAACTGTTTGCCCTGGCACTGACCCTGGTGGCCGGTGCCGCTCACGCCGACTCGAACCTGCACACCGATTTGCCGTTGTCCTACCTGGAGCAGACCCAGGGCGATGCACGCAACCAGCCGCTGGTGATCTTTCTGCACGGGTTCGGCAGCGACGAGCAAGACCTGTTCGGGATCAAGGACGCATTGCCTTCGACCTGGACCTACCTGTCGGCTCGCGCGCCGACGCCGGTGGACCCCCATGGTTATCGCTGGTTCACCAAGACCACCGGCGAGCGTGACTACAACGGCGAAACTGCCGACTTGCAGCGCAGCGCCGCGCTGATTGAAGACTTCGTGCGCAAGGCCACGGCCAAGTACCACACCCAGAGCGATCGCGTGTTCCTGGTAGGGTTCAGCCAGGGTGCGATCATGTCCTATGAGGTGGGCTTGCGTCAGCCGGAGTTGCTGCGTGGCATCGCGGCGCTGAGCGGCAGCGTGCTGCCGGTACTCAAGGCCGAGCTCAAGCCCGATGAGGCGCTGGGCAAGCTGGCGATCTTTATCGGCCATGGCACGTTGGACCAGGCGCTGCCGTATGCGTCGGCGACGCGGGCGAATGAGGCGCTGGTGGGCCTGGGGTTGAAGCCGCAGTTTCATACGTATGAAGGCATGAACCACACGATCAGCGCGGCGGAGGTACAGGACCTCAAGGCCTGGCTTGAATCGAATCTAAAGTGAACACAGTTGCGATGTGGGAGGGAGCAAGCTCCCTCTCACAAGGGCTTTTGTATTGGTTGTGGAAGTAGGTTATTTGCCGGTGATCTGTTTCACCAACTCGGCATGCCCCTTCACATCGTCGGCCCGGGAAATGGCCTGGATCACCAGCAACTGGTTACCCGAGCCGCTCAAGAACGTGGAGTTCAAGGTCTTGCCGCCGCCCTGGGTGGCGGTGCTGTCCACCTGACGCATGCCCAGGCCTTTGAAGTTGAGTTTTTTCTCGCTCTGTTTCTTGAAGTCGGGCAAGGCGGCGCTCTGGTCCTTGATGAAACCGGCGACGGCGCCGTCAAGGAACTTCGGGTCGTTGTCCTCGATCTTTACCCCGTCCTTGCGCACGGTTTCGGCGACGATCACCACACTTTTCGTGGTCTGATTGGCGTACATCGTGCCCTGGGTGTCGCCGGTGCCGTCCTCGGCCTTGCCGGCCGGCAACGTGTCGGCGACGTAGGCCTTGGGCAGGCTGAAGGTGAACTTGCCGCCCAGGGTGGAGATGGTTTGTGTGCTTGGCTTGGTGGCAGCGAGCGCGCTGCCGGCGGTCAGTGCGAGGGCAAGCAGGACGGCGGTCTTGGTAAAAGTGGCCATGAAGCACTCCGGTTAAAAAACGAAATTGCGCCTTATTCTGTCAGAAAATTCGCAAGATCGTTCCTCTCCAGCCTCACACCTTGTCGGACTCTTCCTCAAGTCGATCCATCTCAAACAGCCGCGCCAGTTCGGCGCGCGCTTCCTGGGCGGTCTGCATCACCTTGGCCGCGTCGTCGTACACCGCATGCTGGGCGGCGAGCACTTGCAGGTCGTGGTTCCTGAAGCGGTTGATGCGCGCATCGGCCTGGGCCTGGCTCAACCCCAGGCCGACCAGGGTGCGGCGGCTCATTTCCAGGCTGGAGTAAAAGGTCTCGCGAATCGGCGAGGCGTCGAGGTCCACCAGGCGGTGCACGTGCTGACGGTTACGTGCGCGGGCGATGATCTTCATGTGCGGGTAGAGGTTTCGCACCAGTTCGGCGGTCTTGATGTTGATTTCCGGGTCGTCCATGGCGATCACGAAGAATTCTGCCTGGTCGACCTTGGCCGCGTGCAGGATTTCCGGACGTTGCGGATCGCCGTAGAACACCGGCATGCCGCCAAAGCTGCGGGTCAGCTCGATGGTTTCCACCGAGGTGTCGAGGGCGATGAACGAAATGTTCTGCGCACGCAGGATCCGCGCGACGATCTGCCCCATGCGACCCATGCCGGCGATCACCACGCGCGGCGCGTCGCCTTCGATGGCGCGGTATTCCTCGGGCACTTCCACCGGCTTGCTCTTGCGCTTGAACAGCTTCGGGCAGATCAGCAGCAACAGCGGCGTGATGGCCATGGACAGGGTGATGGTCAGCACCAGAATGTCGTACAACTGCGGTTCGAACAGGCCCTGATCGCGGCCGATCTTGAACACCACAAAAGCAAATTCACCGCCGGCCGCCAGCACCACGCCCAGGCGCAGGGCGCTTTCGCGGTTGAGATCACCGGCCATTCGGCCCACGGCATACAGGATCGGCAGCTTGAGGCCGATCAGCAGCAGGGTCAGGCCGATGACCACCAGCGGCGAACTGAGCAGCAGGCTGAGGTTGGCGCCCATGCCCACGCTGATAAAGAACAGCCCGAGCAGCAGGCCCTTGAACGGTTCGATCTGGGATTCCAGTTCGTGGCGGTATTCCGAGTCCGCCAGCAGCAGGCCGGCGAGGAAGGCACCGAGGGCCATGGACACACCGACCAGCTCCATCAACCAGGCCGTGCCGATCACTACCAGCAGCGCGGTGGCGGTAGACACTTCGCGCAGGCCGGTCTTGGCCACGATGCGAAACACCGGGCGCAACAGGTAACGCCCGCCAATGATCACCACGGCGATACTGCCCAGCACCTGCAAGCCATGCTGCAGGCCTTCGGACTCGGTGGTGGGGTGGCTGCCGCCGGCCAGCAACGGCACCATGGCGATCAGCGGGATGGCAGCGATATCCTGGAACAACAGGATCGCAAAGGCCATGCGACCGTGGGGCTGGTTGAGTTCCTTGCGCTCGGCCAGGCTTTGCAGGCCGAACGCCGTGGACGACAGCGCCAGGCCCAGGCCCAGCACAATCGCGCTGTTCCAGGCCTGGCCGAACAGCCACAGCGCCACCGCGCCCATCACCAGGGCGGTGAGCAGCACCTGCGCCAGGCCGACGCCGAACACGGCCTTGCGCATCACCCATAAACGCTTGGGCGACAGCTCCAGGCCGATGATGAACAGCAGCAACACCACGCCCAGTTCGGAGAACTGCGCGACGCTTTGGGGGTTACGCACCAGGCCCAACACCGAGGGCCCAATGATCACCCCGGCGAACAAATAGCCGAGCACCGCGCCCAGTTGCAGGCGCTTGGCCAGCGGCACGGTGAGCACGGCGGCGAGCAGAAATACCACGGCTGCTTGCAACAGGTTGCCTTCATGGGGCATTGCGAACTCCAGAATCTTCAAAGCCAGTCAACAGGGCGCTATTAGAGCGCTTTTTGCCGACTGAGAATTGTATTTTTGCCGCGCCTGCGCATCGGCCAAGAGTTGTAGTACGTACAAATAATTTGCCGCTGGCGAGGCAAATCTCACGGTCTAGAGTTATGCCCTTGAGTTTATATTCCATGGGTGGCATATTTGCATGAGCTGGGACATAGAATACACGGACGAATTCGGAGACTGGTGGGCTGATCTGGATACAGGAGAGCAATCCTCGGTATCTGCCAGCGTTGATCTGCTGGGGCTGTTCGGGCCAGATTTGCGCTTTCCCCACAGCAGCGATGTCAAGGGATCTCGACACGGTAACCTGCGCGAACTGAGGGCGCAGCACGCTGGTCGCCCATATAGGGTGCTGTATGCATTCGATCCCCTCCGTTGCGCATTGCTGTTGTTTGGTGGCAATAAAGCAGCGCGGCATCGATGGTACGAAGAGCACGTCCCCGTGGCTGATAAGTTGTATGACGTTCATTTGGAAACACTGCGTAAAGAGGGCCGTAACCATGGCTAGGAAATTCGCTGAACTTCAAGCTCGCATGTCACCCGAATCGCGGGCTGAGGCCGAGCAGATATTCAGGCAGCATCTGAGAGAAATGCCGTTGCATGAGCTGCGCAAAGCCCAGCAGTTGAGCCAGGAGAGCATGGCCAAGGCATTGAAGGTCAACCAGGCTGCGGTCTCCAAAATGGAGCGTCGCACGGACATGTATATCAGCACCTTGCGTAACTACATACGCGCCATGGGAGGTGAACTAGAAATCATCGCGACGTTTCCCGACGGGCAGGTGAAGATCGACAACTTCGCTTGCTGAAGGCCGCAATATCCATGTTTTTTTCACATTGCCCCTGGCTGCCCTTTGTTACCATCGCCCTCCATCGTCGCCAGGAGTCACCGCCCCATGCAGCAGCAGTGGGATGAAATGCACCGTACCCGCAAGCCCACGTTTGTATTGTGTGGCGAGCCTCAGGGCGATGTGCTCAATCTCTATGTCCACGGTTATTCAGCCTTCTTCAACCAGCAGCAGTTGGGTCACTTCAAGCAGCAACTGGCAGGTATCGAAGGCTCCACCAACCTGATGCTGTTCTGGCCGGCCGGACATTTTCTGGAAAACCTGTTTGCGCCGTTCAAGGACGTGATCGCTTCGATGCTCGGCGGTGGTGGCCTGGGCGCGGCAACCGTTGGGCTGGGCAAGGCGATTGCGTATTTTCTCGACCACTATAAAAGCGTCGAGACGCGAGTGGATGAGGTCGCCAAAAGCTTGCTGCCGGAGCTGGCCAACTACCTCCACCGCGAATCACTGACGGTGCGCCGCATCAACCTGATCGGTCATTCCCTGGGCGCGCGCATTCTTGTCAAAAGCCTGCTCGCCAGCCCTGAAACCGCGCGCGAGCTGCCGCTGAACAATGTGCTGCTGATGGGCGGCGCAATCTGTACATCCAGCCCCTGGGAGCAAGTGGCGGCGCCATTGACCGGGCGTGTCATCAATTGCCACTCCAGCAAGGACTGGGCTCTGGCGATGAAGCCCGACACCGAGCGCTGTATTGGCCGCTATGCCATCCCCGTCACGCCTGCGCTCAAGACCAAGTTGACCAATGTGCACCTGGCCAGCTTCGACCATGCGGCGTATTGGCCGCAGTTGAAGACAGTGGTGCAGTACACCGATCTGTTGCAGGAGCGGCGCGGCATGATGCGCTTTGACCCGCGCAGCAGCCAAGTGCGGTTTGCCGAAGAGGATATCGACCTGTTCCCCGTGCTGATGCAGGCCCGTCCGGATGAGTTGAAGTTTTTGGCCGAGCTGATGTCGCAAAAGCGCAGTGCCTCGATTGACGCCTCGGTGCGCGACCCCCGCAGGCTCGCCATTGAACTGCAGCGCATGGGCGGCGACAGCCTGATGAACATTGCCCGCGGGCATGGCGTGAATTATCGCCAGATTGCCCAGGACGTGGCGGGGCGGCTCGGGATCAAAGGCGACGAGCCGATCGCCAGCGTTGCGCTTGCCGACCTTGAAGCGCAGGTCGCCGAGAAACTGATCGAGCAGTACAAGGACAAACTCAGTCAGGCTGACCGTCAGCTGTTCGACGCCGAACTGCGGGCCGCGGCGCAAAAGGAGCAGGGCCTGTTCAGTCGCTTCGCCGTCGGCCGCTCGGCCACTGCCGCCTTGAGCGGCACTGCGCTGGCGGGGCTGAGCGGGTTCATGCTGCGACGCGGCGCCGCTTCGGCGATTCCGGTGGTGGGCCAGGCGCTTGCGGCGGCGGTGTTGCTGGTCAGTGGCGTGCGGGCATTCTCAGGCCCTGCGTACTCCATCACCACCCTTGCGGTGTTGGTGGTGGGGGTGATTCGCCAGCGCATGGAGCGCGAAGCCTTGAACCAGGAGCTGGACCTGGTGGTGCAGGTGGTCGAAGCGTTCGATCTGCCCCGGGACACGGTGATGCGCACGGTTGTGTCTGACTGCTAAGCTGCGTGCCTGTCTTGTGTGTTTACCTGGAATCGCGCGTGAAATTCAGCCTGCCCAAAATCGCTACCGCCCCGTTCTGCCCGCCGGAAGTGGCCGGCTCCGTTGCCGTTGACCCCAAGGCGTCGTTCTTCAAGCGCGCGCTGATGTTCGCTGGACCTGGCCTGCTCATCTCCATCGGCTATATGGACCCGGGCAACTGGGCCACGGCCATCGAGGCCGGTTCGCGTTACGGCTACAACCTGCTGTTTGTGGTGCTGCTGGCCAGCCTCGCGGGGATGGCGGTGCAGTGCCTGTGCTCGCGGCTCGGCATTGCCACCGGCAAGGACCTGGCGCAGCTGTGCCGTGAGCGCTACAGCAAACGTTCGGCCCGCACTCAGTGGGTATTGGCCGAAATCTCCATCATTGCCACCGACCTCGCCGAAGTGCTCGGCTGCGCGCTGGCGTTTCACCTGCTGCTTGGGGTGTCGCTGACCACCGGTATTGTCATCACCGCCTTCGACACCTTGCTGATCCTGGCCCTGCAAAATCGTGGTTTTCGCCGCCTGGAAGCGATCATGCTGGCGCTGGTTGCAACCATCGGCGTGTGTTTCTTTATCGAGCTGGTGCTGATCAAACCATACTGGCCGGATGTGTTGAGCGGGTTCACCCCGTCGCTCTCGGCCATCAGCGATGCGGCGCCGTTGTACCTGGCCATCGGCATCCTTGGCGCCACGGTCATGCCCCATAACCTCTACCTGCACAGCTCGATCGTGCAGACCCGGATGATCGGCAAGGACCTGGCCAGCAAGCAGGACGCGGTCAAGCTGGCACGTATCGACACCATTGGCTCGCTGGCGCTGGCGCTGCTGGTCAATGCCGCGATCCTGGTACTGGCCGCCGCCGCTTTCCACAAGACCGGCCACACCGGTGTTGTGGAAATCCAGGACGCTTACCATCTGCTCGACCCACTGGTGGGCGGCGCGTTTGCCAGCATCCTGTTCGGCATCGCGTTGCTCGCCTCCGGGCAAAGCTCCACCTTTACCGGCACCATCGCCGGGCAGGTGATCATGGAGGGCTACCTGAACCTGCGTATTCCTTGCTGGCAACGACGCCTGATCACCCGCGGCCTGGCGTTGATCCCTGCATTCCTCGGGGTGTGGCTGATGGGCGACGATGCCATCGGCAAACTGCTGATTCTCAGCCAGGTGGTGCTCAGCCTGCAGTTGCCGTTTGCGCTGTACCCGTTGATTCGCATGACAGGTGACAAGCAACTGATGGGCCCGTTCGTCAATCGCCTGCCCACGCGGTTGCTGGCGTGGTTCCTGTTTGCGGTGATCAGCGGGGCGAATGCGTGGTTGATTGGGCAATGGTTGTTTTGATCTGAGTATCCGAGTGTCGGGGTGATCTAGACGAGGATCGCCAGCGATGTGTACTGAGCAACCTGCGGATCGGTGGTCAATAGTCTCATCGGTTCGCTGATGGCGGTTGCAACGATAAGTCGATCGAAAGGGTCTTTGTGATGATGCTTCAGATCCTTTACCGCGATGGCATGCTCGGAGGTGATGGCTAATTCGACGACACCGCTCTCCAGGCAGTACCCACGAATTTCGTCCAGATCGACATGGAGCTTTCCCAGGCTTACCTTGATTGCCATCTCCCAGAATGTCGCCGCGCTGATGTAAACGTCGGCTGCATTTTCGATGAGCTTTCGTGCTTTGCTGGACAGTTTGGGATCGCCACTGAGTGCCCAAAGCAGGATGTGAGTGTCCAACAGGACCCTCATGACGCCTTGCCGTGAAACGAATCCAGCAGATCGTCCGGTAGGGGAGCGTCAAAGTCGTCCGGGATGGCGAGTTTCCCCTTCATTGCGCCAACCCTCTTGCCTTTGGGCTTGGTCATCGGAACGAGTTGGGCCATTGCGCGCCCATGCTTGGCGATGGTGATGATGTTGCCAGCGGCGGCCTCATCAACCAGTTTTGACAGATTATTCTTTGCTTCGCCCAGCGGTACGGTAACCATAGAGTTCTCTCCATGTTTTGGCCAAATATAGCCAAAACCAGTTGAGCTATCAAAGACGGGTAGACAGCTGTCAGACCGGCCAGATCGTATTTTTTTGTAGTACAGGACACTCATGGCAACTCTCCGAAGAAGGACGTTGCTGGAGTCTGCCTCTTGAAGACGGGTGTCATAAATAGTGGCCCGTAAAATCGGACCCGGACTACTTTTCCTACTAGGAAATTTCCTCACGCATAACGCCCGCGTCGCCTGAACGCTCAACGATCCCAATACGGCACCGTCCCAAAACACGCCGCAAAGTAATCGATCACCGTACGCACCTTCAGCGACAACCGTCGGCTACCCGGCCACAGCGCGGCGATCTGTTGCGGTTCGAGGGTGGTGGCCACCTCGTAGTCGCTCAGCACCGCCTGCAAGGTTCCGGCGCGCAGGCTCTCGCCGATCAGCCATGATGGAAATACCACGAATCCCAGGCCCTGTTCTGCGGCGTGGGTGAGGGTGTCGGCGTGGTTGCCGGTGATCGGGCCTTTGACGCTGTAGGGCGTCCATTCGCCCTGGGCGCGGCGGAAGAACCAGCGTTGCTGGCCGGTGACGCCCTTGTAGGCCAGGCAGTGGTGGTTGAGCAGTTCATCGGGGTGGCTGGGCGTGCCGTGCTGCGCCAGATAAGCGGGGCTGGCAGCGAGACGAAACCGCTGGGGCGCGAAGATGCGTGCCTGCATGCCGGAGTCGTTGAGTACGCCGATGCGAAACAGCAGGTCGGTGCCATCCTGCAGCGGGTCGACAAAGGTGTCGGTTTGCTGGATGTCCAGTTGCAGCTTGGGGTAACGCCGGCACAGCTCGCCCAGCCAGGGCGACAGGTGACGCTGGCCGAACACCATCGGGGCATTGATGCGCACCAGGCCGCTGGGTTCGCTTTCCTGTTCCTGCAGGGCCTGGCCGGCGGCTTCCAGTTGTTCCAGCATCAAGCGTGCATGCCGCCCGAGCAGGCGCCCGGCCTCGGTGGGGCTCACCGCGCGGGTGTGCCGGTAGAGCAATTGCTGGCCGAGGGCCTGCTCCATCAACTGGACCTGTCGGGAAATGGAGGAGGGCGCAAGGCCTTCGCGGCGGGCCACTTCAGAAAAACTGCCATGGTCCAGCACGGCGACGAACAGGCGCAGCGCCTTGAAGCTCAGCTCATTCAAACCCTGCATCCGGTCTCCTGGTTGTGCGTATTGCGCAAAGGTGTTGTCCGCATGCTCCCATTTATCGCACAGGGCGGCCACTGGATAATGCGCGCCATCCACTTTTTGTTGAAGCGCAGGTGATGTATGCAGGCAAGTTCTGTCGAGGGCGTGGCGCAGGTCAAGCCAAAACGAAACATTTTGAAGCTGCTGCTGTTGCCGCTGGTGATTCTGGCGGGCATGGGGCTGTCGATGGAGGCGGGTTTGCTCGGCCCGCTGGGTGAGCAGGTGGGGCATCTGTGGGCGACCTTGAGCATTTTCGGGGTGGGTTCGGCGCTGCTGTTTCTGCTGCTGTTTTTCAGCGGCGCGCGCAAGGGCCCGGCGTTGAGCGAGCTGCCGCGCTGGCAGTTGATCGGTGGTTTTTTGGGGCCGATCTACGTGGTGGTGCTGACCCTGGCCACGCCGCACATCGGGATTGCCATGACCATGATCGCGATTCTCTCGGGTCAGGTGGGCAAGAGCGTGTTGATCGACCACTTTGGCTGGTTCGGCACGGCCCGCAAGCGGGTCAATGGTGAACGCTGGATTGCCCTGGCGTTGATTGTGGTGGCACTTGTTTTGATTGCGCGGGGTTGAGGCGATGAATCTGATTTTATTACTGGTGGTCGTGGTTGCCGCAGGCGCGGTTTTGAGCGTGCAGGCGGCGATCAACGGACGCCTGGGACAGACGGTCGGCGTGCTGCGCAGCAGTCTGGTGACCTTTGGCATCGGCGCACTGGTAACGGCGTTGCTGATTTTCTTCTTCGAACCGGCGCACGCCGTGAGCCTGTTGGACGTTCCGAAATGGCAACTCACCGGCGCGCTGTTCGGCGTGGTTTATATGATTGTGATGGTGGGCGCGGTGCCGGTGGTCGGCACGGCCGTCGCCACAGTGGCGGTGATCACCGGGCAATTGGCGATGGGCATGCTGATCGACAACTTCGGCTGGCTGGGGAATCCGGCCATTGAATTGTCGGGCAGCCGCATCGTGGCGATGGTCTGCCTGGCGCTGGCGCTGGTGTTCATGTATCGCAGCAATGCGCGCAGCGAGTGATGGTTTGAACCATCCGCGGCGGGCCACAGTCACTGCTTAAGGTGGCGGCGTTCGCCGCGCCATGACGACCATGAAGAAGGAGTCTGACCATGCCAGATCAAACCTGTGCCTGCCCACACTGCAAGTGCGTGTTGGGTGTCGATGCGGTAATGAAAGACGGTAAGGGCTACTGCTGTGAGGGCTGTGCCCAGCATCACGCCCATGGTGAGCCGTGTGCTGCGTCGGCTAATTGTGAGTGTGCCAAGTCGGCCCATGGCTGAATGCTCGCCAGCTTCGGAGCGCGTCGGTCTTGAATCGACCGACGTTTTCCTGGCTGGCTCTATTCAAAATGTGGGAGGGGCTTGGCCCCTCCCACAATTGCGATTGCATTCAGCTTGGCTACTGGGTTTCCAGCTCCAGACGCAAGCTGTGATCGGACAGGCGCTTGCGGTGCTTGACCACGGCGCTGGTGCGCTTGCCCTCCAGTGCGAACACCACCGTCTGCGCGTGATGCAGGTCGTCGGGCAGGGGTTGGAGCACCTTGAGTATCAGGCAGTCGGATTCTTGCTGCACGCTGACCTGGCATTCCGCATGTTTGGCCAGCGGCCCGAACAACGTGTCCTGGGTGTAGTCAATCTGCGCCTTGCCGTTGACCTGTGCTGATAAGTCCATGATTTTTCTCCTTGATCAAGCCTGGGGGCGCATCCGAGTGGCGCCATTGCCAGGTTTGTGATGTAAGCAAGTGATCTTCATGGAGGTTAAAAATTCACTAATCTCAATAGACAGCGCATTTTGTGGCGAGCGGGCTAGCCTTAACGCCGTTCAGTTAAGCGCAGATTCCCTGTGGCAATCAGGCTTGTCCTGCGTTGGGCTGCGCAGCAGCCCCACAACCAGGCGCTGAGCAGTGTCAGGTACACCGCATGCGACTTAATTGGGGGCGCTTCGCACCCCAACGCGGGGCAAGCCCGCTCGCCACAGTAAGCCCACTCACCAGAGTAAGCCCACTCACCACAGTAAACCCGCTCGCCACAGGGGCATTCGGGGGGGCTGGAAGCGTTGTAGATTACTCGGCCTCGGGTACGCCTTTTTCCCACGCCGACCAGTTGTTTAGGATCGCCTGCACCAGCGGGTTACCGGTGCGATAGAGGTTTTCCAGCGCCGGCACAAAGCCGCCCTGGTCGGCGTATTTGAGCAGGTTGTCCACCTCGCTGTAGCCCGGATACGGGCGGTCAAAGTCCGACCCCGCGCGCACCACGGCCAGGCGCTGGATGTCTACCAGGCCTTCACGGCTGGCGCGCAGCAAGGCTTCGTAAGTGGAGTTGTCTTCCTGTTGCGTGGTGCAGTACTCGCCTTTGTTGTCGGTGAGCAGCTTGGTCCACACCTCGGCGCGCTCGCTCAGGCGCGTGCCGGAAAACCAGGTGTTGCCCGCCAGGGTGTCGCAACGGGTCACCTGCGGCGGCTGGTTGGCGGGAGCGGCGGGGTAGTGCTGGCGCCAGGCCGCCGATTCCTTGCTTTCGGAAAGCGTGACCTTGTGCGACAGCGCAAAGGCCTTGGCCTGCAGCTTGGGGTTCAGCTCGAACACTTCGGTCTTGTAGTCCAACGGTGGTTTTTCGTTGGGCCCCTTGGTGTTAATGCCGATATAACCGGTGGGCCAGTCCTTGGGCACGTCCCGCGAATCCAGCTCCCACTGGGTGCCGAACTCCACCAGATAATGGGCCCAGGCCGCCGTGCCGAGGGTGCCGTGTTTGGGGCTGATGCCGGCGATTCCGGCGATCAGGAAGTAACTCTGGCGCAGGTCGAACTTGGGCGACAACGCCAGTGCCAGCGTCGACGCTGCCGCGTTGGTCTGGCCCATGCCGGTCACCAACAGGCACACGTCCTGGGTGTTGCAGCGAATCACCGGGTATTCGGCGGACAGGCCGGGCACCCGGACTTCTTGCTTGAGTGCCAGGCGATCGATCCAGGTTTGCGCCTCTGGAGCGAACATGGTGATCAGCATCACCTTGGGTTTGATCGGTGCGGTCTGTGCCAGCACCACAGATGGCAGCAGCGCGAGGCTCATGGCGATCGACACACGGGTAAACGCTTTCATCCAAAACTCCTTGATCAGAATTGATAGCCCACGCCGGCGTAGTAACCCCAGCCGTCCGAGCGTGCGCGAAAGTTGCCTTCGCCGAAATTCAGCTCGCTGCCATCTTCCCAGTTGCCGCCGTTGTGAAAGTAACGGCCGACCAGGGTGAAACGCAGGTGCGTGAACGAGTAAAGCAGAACGTTGGTCGCCACCAGTGAGTTGGCGGTTCGCGCCGGGTTGTCCTTGTGCAGGTCCGAGCCGAAGTCGTAATTGGTAAAGCCGATGTAGGTCAGCGAGGCACCGTTGTCGAATGTTCCGATGGGCACGATGTACTTCATCTGCGCACGGTAGCCGTCCCACGAGTATTCATTGCTGGCGCCGTAGTTTTCCCACTGGTAACGGCCATAGAAGTTGGCCGAGAGGTTGACCCGTGAGTGCGTGTCGATATCGGTGCCCAGGCCGCTGTAGAGAGTGTTGGCACGGTTTTCCTTGTTGCTGCCGTGGTCGTAGATCCAGTCGAACGCCACGTACCATTCCTTGAACGGGCCGACGGCCAGGCTACGGCCGGCCAGGTAGTCAATGGAGATGCGCGGTTCATGCTCCATGAACACCGGCGACCCGTGGTCCCACACGCCCTTGTCGTTACTGTTGCCGATGGTGAGAATTTTCGGCACGTCGACATAGCCGTACAGCTCGAACGGGCCCTTGCGGCCGAAGTATTCGTATTCCAGATACACATCATCCTGCGGCCGGGGGCCAAAGCTGATGTCTTTGCTGCCGATCAGGGTCAGGTCCTGGTTGAACCATTGCGACAGATAAACGCCCTTTTTCGTCGCAGGGCTGGCTTCAGGGCTCAGGGTTTCGCCCTGTGCTGAGTCATCGGTGGGTTTTTCCTGCGCCAAACTGGGTGCACTGAGTACTCCCGTAACGGCGGCCAGGAGCATGGAAACGCCAAAGCAGGCCCGGGGCCTTGTGTTCAAGTGCATTGAAAATCCCTATTCCTGCGCGGTTGAGACCCGATTGGTCGGGTAAACGTAAACCTGCCTGGCAGGTTCGTAGCGCAAACGTTTGCACGGCGCGTACCAACTTTGCCCAATGGATTGAATGGCATGGAAAAAAGCGCAATTAGTCGACCTGTTGATCAGCAATGACTGGGTGTCATTTTTCACGCTGATTGAAGGGACGCTGCTCGCGACTCGCTTATGACGTCGACAGCAGACGACGGGATGAACTGAGCGCTCGTTACAGCACATACATCCAATTCCCGCCCGGCCAATACCGGCAGAATTCCCCCATCGCTCAACGCTGCAGGGGAATCAACACCATGGACGCAACATCCGGCACCGGCCCCGACGAAGTGGTTACCCTGGTGGTCAAACATCTGATCAAGCGCGGTCGCGAGGCCGACTACGAAGCCTGGCTGCGACGCATCGTGCGCATCGCCGGCGAGCGCCCCGGCCACCTTGGCGTCGACGTGGTGCGTGGCACGCAGAACGGCCAGGCGTTGTTCACCTGCGTATTGCGCTACCGCTCCACCCACGACCTTGAAGTGTGGCTCGACTCCGCGCAGCGCAAGCTGTTGATCGACGAAGCCGCGCCGATGCTCGCCGACGGCGACAACACCGAAGTCGGCGGCGCCAACGAGTTCTGGTTCACCCCCCTTGCCGACAGCGCGGCCAAGCCGCCGCGCTGGAAGCAGGCAGTGGTGAGCCTGTGCGTGATCCTGCCGCAGACCTTGATCCTGCCGTTTATATGGGGGCCGATTCTGCGCCTGCACCCGTTCCTGTCCAATTATGTGGTCTCCACCTTTCTGGTCACCCTGACCATTGTGCTACTGGTGGTGTACTTGTTGATGCCGGCGGCCACCCGCATGTTCGCGCCCTGGCTTGAAGCCTCTGTCAAGGAAACCCTATGAACGCTGATCTGATCCTGTTCAATGGCCAGTTCCACACCGTCGACCGTGAAAACCCACGCGCCACCGCCGTCGCCATCCACGAGGGCCGCTTTGTCGCGGTGGGCACCGACGGCGAGGCCATGGCCCTGCGCGGCAGCGGCACCCAGGTCATCGACCTCAAGGGTCGCACAGTGATCCCGGGTCTCAACGACTCGCACCTGCACCTGATTCGCGGCGGGCTCAACTACAACCTCGAACTGCGCTGGGAAGGCGTGCCGTCCCTGGCCGATGCCTTGCGCATGCTCAAGGACCAGGCCGATCGCACGCCCACTCCGCAGTGGGTGCGCGTGGTCGGTGGCTGGAACGAGTTCCAGTTCGCCGAAAAACGCATGCCTACCCTGGACGAGTTGAACCAGGCCGCGCCGGACACGCCGGTGTTCGTGCTGCACCTGTACGACCGCGCCTTGCTCAACCGCGCGGCCCTGCGCGTGGCCGGCTACACCAAAGACACGCCGAACCCGCCGGGCGGCGAGATTGTGCGCGACAGCCACGGCAACCCCACCGGCATGCTGGTAGCGCGGCCCAATGCGATGATTTTGTACGCGACCCTGGCCAAGGGCCCGAAGCTGCCCCTGGAGTATCAGGTCAACTCCACCCGCCAGTTCATGCGTGAACTCAATCGCTTGGGTCTCACCAGCGCCATCGACGCCGGTGGCGGTTTCCAGAACTACCCCGACGACTACGCGGTGATCGAGCAATTGGCCAGGGACGAGCAACTGACGGTGCGCATCGCCTACAACCTGTTCACCCAGAAGCCCAAGGAAGAACTCAGCGACTTCAAACACTGGACCGGCAGCGTCACGCTGCACCAGGGCGATGACTACCTGCGCCATAACGGCGCCGGCGAAATGCTGGTGTTCTCGGCGGCCGACTTCGAAGACTTCCTCGAACCGCGCCCCGACCTGCCGCTGACCATGGAGCAGGAACTGGAGCCAGTGGTGCGCCATCTGGTCGAGCAGCGCTGGCCGTTCCGCCTGCATGCTACCTATGACGAATCCATCTCGCGCATGCTCGACGTGTTCGAGAAGGTCAACCGCGACATCCCGTTCAACGGCTTGCCATGGTTCTTCGACCACGCCGAAACCATCACCCCGCAAAACATCGAGCGCGTGCGTGCCCTCGGCGGTGGCATCGCGATCCAGGACCGGATGGCCTTCCAGGGCGAGTACTTCGTTGAGCGCTACGGCGCCAAGGCTGCCGAAGCCACGCCGCCGATCCAGCGCATGCTCGCCGAAGGCGTGCCAGTGGGGGCGGGCACCGATGCCACGCGCGTATCGAGCTACAACCCATGGACCTCGCTGTACTGGATGGTCAGCGGCCGCACCGTGGGCGGCCTGGCGCTGCACGCCGAAGGCCTGCCGCGCCTCACTGCGCTGGAACTGTTCACCCATGGCAGCGCCTGGTTTTCGTCGGAGCAGGGCAAGAAGGGCCAGATCAAGGTTGGCCAGTTGGCGGATGTCGCCGCCTTGTCGGCGGACTTCTTCAGTGTCGACGAAGAAGCCATCAAGTGGATCGAGTCGGTGCTTACCGTGGTCGGCGGCAAGGTGGTGTACGGCGCTGGCGACTTCGAGGATTTCGCGCCGCCGCGTGTGCCGGTGCTGCCGGACTGGTCGCCGGTGGTCAAGGTGCCCGGCCATTGGCGCCCGGGTGCGCCGATGCAGGCTCAGGTTCACCAGTGCAGCGGCCCCTGTGGCGTGCATGCCCACCGCCATGAAACAGCGCGGCTTTCCAGCGTACCGGTCAGCGACTTCCAGGGTTTCTGGGGTGCGTTCGGCTGCTCGTGCTTTGCCTTTTAATCCCCTGAAGGAGCTAACCCATGACCTACAAGCGCTTGAACAAAGACGATGCCGTGGTACTGCTGGTGGATCACCAGACGGGCTTGATCTCCCTGGTGCAGGATTTTTCGCCCAACGAGTTCAAGAACAACGTGCTGGCCCTGGCCGACGTCGCCAAATTCTTCAACTTGCCGACCATCCTCACCACCAGCTTCGAAGCCGGCCCCAACGGCCCGCTGGTGCCGGAGCTCAAGGCGCTGTTCCCGGATGCGCCGTACATCGCGCGTCCAGGCCAGATCAACGCGTGGAACAACGAGGATTTCGTCAACGCCGTGAAGGCCACCGGGCGCAAGCAGATCATCATCGCGGGCGTGGTCACGGATGTGTGCGTGGCGTTCCCGACGCTGTGCGCTCTCGCTGAAGGTTTCGACGTGTTTGTGGTCACTGACGCTTCCGGTACCTTCAACGAAACCGTGCAACAAGCGGCCTGGGCACGCATGAGCGCCGCCGGAGCACAACTGGTGAACTGGTTCTGCGTGGCCTGCGAGCTGCAGGTTGACTGGCGCAACGACATGGAAGGCCTGGCCAACCTGCTGTCGCCGCGCATCCCCAACTACCGCAACCTGATGAACAGCTACTCGGCGTTTACTGCCAAGTAACCGGTTTTTGGACGCGCCGATGCTCCCTGTGGGAGAGGACAAGCCCCCCTCCCACAACTTGTTTTGTGGTGTGCCTGGTTAACCGCTATAAACCTGCCAACTGTCTACCGAGAAGCGACAATGAACCCGTTTGAAGACATGCGCCTGTTCTGCCAGGTGATGGAGTCTGGCAGCTTCACCGCCGCCGCCGAGCAACTGGGCCTGTCCAAGCAGTTCGTCAGCCGCCGCCTGATCCAGCTCGAAGACCGCCTCGGTGTGCGCTTGCTCAACCGTTCCACGCGCCGCCTGGATGTCACACCACTGGGCCAGAGTTACTACGAATCGGCCCTGCGCCTGCTCAGCGATGTCGAGCAAGTGGAGCAGGGCATCGCCGGCCAGAACAGCGAACCGCGCGGCACCCTGCGCCTGAGTGCGCCATTGTCGTTTGCCATGGCGCACCTGGGCTGCCTGTTGCCGTTGTTTTTACAGCGCTGCCCGCACGTTGCGGTGGAGGTCGACTTGAGCGATCGGCCCGTCGACCTGATTGGCGAAGGCTACGACCTGGTGTTGCGTATCGGCACCCTGGAAGACTCCACCCTGATTGCCCGCCGCATCGCCAGTATCCCCCGTGTGTATTGCGCCAGCCCCGACTATCTGGCCCTGCGCGGCACGCCGCAAAAGCCCGACGACCTCGCCGAGCACGACTGCCTGCCTTATGGTCATGGCCGCCAGGTGCAATGGCGGTTCAAAGGCAAAGTGCAGGCGTTGAATGTCAGCGGACGCATGCGCGTGAACAACGGCGACCTGCTGCGCGACGCGGCCATCGCCGGTTTGGGCGTTACCTATTTGCCGACGTTCATCGTTGGTGAAGCGTTGCGGGACGGCCGTCTGGTGACGGTGCTGGACGATTTCGCTCCCGAGGCCCTGACGTTGTCGGCGGTGTACCCGCAGCATCGACAAAGCTCCAGGCCGGTGCAGGCGCTGGTTGAGTTTTTGCGTGAGCGTTTGGCGGGTGGCTGCTGACAGGGGGGATGGACCAGTTACCCCTGTGGCGAGCGGGCTTGTCCTAATGCCGTTCAGTTAAGTGCAGATTCCCTGTGGCGAGCAGGCTTGTCCTGCGTTGGGCTGCGCAGCAGCCCCAAAACCAGGCGCCGATCCGTATCAGGTACACCGCGTTTTGCTGGAGTGGGGGCGCTGCGCACCCCAACGCGGGGCAAGCCCGCTCGCCACAGAGGCTCCAGTTCGACCTTCGGTGCCCATGCCAGCGACCGGCCAATAAGCATTAGTGGCTAATGGCCGTTGCCCTGACAGACTCCAGTCATTCATCCAGGATCACACCCGACCATGGCTGCCCCAGAAGGAAACGGAGTTCCGCTCGCTACCCGTTTGTATAAATCCCGCGCGCTGGGGCTGGCGCTCGGTTTTGTGTGCGTGTTGTTTGGCATGTACCCCCTCGATCCATCGGCGTGGGTGTGGGCGTGGACCCAGGCCCAGCTTTATGGCTGCCTGCCGATCCTGATGCTGTACTCGCTGGCGCTTGGCTGGATCTGCTATCGACAGGCCCGAACCCTGGCCCGGCATAAGCGCGAACTGCTGGCCTTGAGCCGTACCGACAGCCTGTCCGGCTTGCTCAACCATGGCGCGTGGAAGGATCATCTGGAGATCGAATTTCAACGCTGTCGCCGCGAGCAACAGGGCGCGGTGATTGCGCTGATTGACATCGACCCTTTCAAACTCATCAACGACACCTAGGGCCATGTCACCGGTGATATCGTCCTGCGTCAGTTGGGCAAAGTGTTGCGCCAGAACTTGCGTATCACCGATCTGGCCGGGCGTTACGGGGGTGATGAGTTCTGCATCATCATGCCGGGCATGCCGCTCAATCGTGCCACCGACGTGATGGATACCCTGCGTGATTGTTTCAACGCGCTGGTCTATGACCAGGACCCGACCTTGCGCGCCAGCTTGAGCATCGGCCTGGCGCCGTATCAAGCGGAGCATGCCGATTGCACGCGTTGGCTCAACGATGCCGACCTCGCGCTATACAAGGCCAAAAGCGGCGGGCGCAACCGCGTCAGTTGCATACAGGGCAGTTGGTTGCGGTCCGTTTAGTGGGGTAGGGTGTGACTTTTCCTACCAGCACTTAACAAGGATCGGTTTATGCTTTTCACCTTCCCGCGTACTCTTCTGGCCGCCACGCTGGCGCTGTCCTTCTCACTCCCGGCCTATAGCGCCGAGCCCCATAAACAGATTCAGGCGGATGCCGAGCAATACAAAGGCCCAGCGCTGAAACTGCTGGAGCGCCTGGTGAACATTGATTCGGGCTCCGGCTACGGGCCAGGGCTGACACAAGTCAGTGACATCGCGGTCGATGAGTTGAAGCAGCTTGGTTTCAGCATCGAACGCGTCCCGGATGCCGCCGCCAACAGCAGCCATGTGATCGCCACGCTCAAGGGCAGCGGCAAGGCCAACATCCTGCTGATGGCGCATATGGACACGGTATTCAAGGAAGGCTCGGCCGCCGAGCGCCCGTTTCACATCAAGGACGGACGCGCCTATGGCCCCGGCGTGATGGATGACAAGGGTGGCATCGTTGCCGGCATCTACGCGCTCAAAGTTCTGAAAAACCAGGGCTTCAAGGACTACGCGACAATCACCTTTCTGCTCGATGCCAGCGAAGAGACCGGCTCCGATATCGCGTCCGACCTGATCCGCAAAACCGCCAAGGGCCACGACGTCACCCTCAACCTGGAACCCGGCCGACCCGCCGATGGCCTGGTGGTGTGGCGCAAAGGCAGCGCCACCGCCGTGGTCGACGTCAAAGGCAAAGCCGCCCACGCCGGTGTCGCCCCGGAACTGGGACGCAACGCCGCGA
Organism: Pseudomonas poae RE*1-1-14; assembly: GCF_000336465.1. Lineage (NCBI taxonomy): Bacteria > Pseudomonadati > Pseudomonadota > Gammaproteobacteria > Pseudomonadales > Pseudomonadaceae > Pseudomonas > Pseudomonas poae. Next base: position 1,585,085 of record NC_020209.1, read on the forward strand.
TGGAGGCCGCGCATCAGATCCTGCAACTGGGCAAGCTGGGCGACGAGGACAAGAAAACCACCATCAACTTCACCGTGATCAACGCCGGCGACCGCACCAACGTTATCCCCGACCACGCCACTGCCAAGGCTGACGTACGTGCAGCATTGCCGGAAGAGTTTGATCGGATCGAAAAGGACTTGGTGCGCGTATCAGCCAACAAGCTGATTCCGGACACCGAAGTGACCACCCGCCTCAAACGCGGTCTGCCACCCATGCCGCAGACGGCAGAGTCCGACAAGTTGGTGGCGATTGCCCAGGGCATTTATGGGGAGTTGGGCAAGCAGTTGACCATTGAAGGCAGCGGCGGCGCGGCGGATGCCAGTTTGTCGGCCGGAGTGGGCACGCCGACGCTGGACGGGTTCGGGATTGTGGGGGGCAATATTCATACGCCTGAGGAATATGCGGAGGTGGAGAGTGTGGTGCCGCGGGTGTATTTGTTGAGTCGGATGATTATGGAGCTTTCGAAGCGGTGAGTGGGGGCTCACTCGGTGTTGAGTGAGCCTGTTTTTTTGGGGTGCTGTTTATTACACTCTGCAAATAGAGGCGCAATCGTTAATGTATTCACTTTGATCTCTGAAGACTTGTGTACTGTTTTAAACAGTTGACCAGGATTTGCATGAACTTCCGTTGATCTGCAACAGGTTCGCTGAAATGGGTTGCCATGTTTTTAAATACGGCATCGAAATTGTCGTTGGTCGATAGATAGTGCTCAATCGAACTGACGAACCACTCTTGTTCTGGTTTTGTATAGTCTAAAAACTCTGGCTTTGTCAGTTTTTCGAAAAGCGCGATGAGCTCTTGTTCGTTGTTTATGTCCTTCGAAGAAATGAATTCTTCCCGTTCTAGGTCATCCGTATTTTCAATGTCGTAAGTGAATAGCAGTCCACGTATGATCGATATACTCGGTTTTTTATTCATGTTCATTGCTCGGTATAGGCAGTTTTAGGTTTTCCATGGTTGTCACGTATTCCCCTTGCTTTGCGCTGTTGACTATGTTCCAGCTCTTTCGAATATCCCTCGCCAATGATTTTCCCCACATCCATAGGCTTCATGGATGCAACATTTCCATGTTTTTCTAAATATTAGCTGTGCACGATGTATCGAGTTTAATTGATCCCTGTGAGTTGGATGGCGTGTTGCCGCAGATGGGTGCTTTAGTTCGTATTTTTCCTTTGTTCAGTAACAAGCTGAGTCTGGATCATTCATGTATACAGATGGTCCGCTAAGAGAAGGATATTTAGTTCTAAACTCAATTAATGATCCTGCAGATTCTGCTCTTACAGAAAAGAAATTTTCGTGTTTGTGTACTGACATGTTGAACGTGTCCAATGTGGGTAAGTTTTTTATGATGAGGTCAGTGATTCCGCCGCAGCTAAGCCCTATTCGGCAAGTATTAAAGCCTTCTGCAATCCATTTTTCAGGCGGTCTGTCTGGTATTTCAGGTATATCAAATTCCATGTTTATATGGGATCTGTTGTTGTCTATGTTGAAGGAAAAAAGGGTTATTTTTCCTATCAGGATTGGCGTAGTGAATACATGGTTAAAAAAAATACTCCTTTCAAAATCATTCCAGAATTTCATTTCTTTACCTCAAAATAATAATGATCTTTTGCTCCAGCTACGTTGCCAGTACGTGTGTTTCCCACGGGACGTAGGTTGAAATGGGCTCCTTGATCACCCACGCCTCCTGGTGCTCCAAATTTATGCCCTGCGCTGTGCTCTTGGATAACCACTGTCGAGCCATTCTCCCGGGTAAACTCGTACTCTCTTGTGATAATCGGTTTTCCATCGATTTTTCGTATCTCTTGACCTTGCTTATCTTTCATTCTTATATACCTGAATTGACCGTAGGCCCCAATTTCGGCGTTGAATACTGTGTTTGGATGCTGGCTCATTGGCACTTTTGCATCTGACTTCGCTTGTCTAAAAGCGCCGGTACGGGAATGGATGGGATCTTCAGGTTCTGGTGAGTTATTGCAAGATTTTTTGCTTTTTTTGTTACCAGGACACTCAGCGCTTAGACCTCGCGGGTCGACCCACCCCGTTGGATTCGGCACGTACTGGTACGCATTGATCCCACCCGCCAGCTTCACCGGGTCCGGCGTCAGGTAGCGTCCAACATCCGGATTGTAGTAGCGATGACGGTTGTAGTGCAGGCCGCTTTCCGGGTCGAAGTATTGACCCTGGAAACGCAGCGGGTTGTCGATTTTGCCCACGTCGAGGCGGCTGATGTGGCCGTAGGCGCGGTAGTGCGCGGACCAGACGATTTCGCCGTCTGCGGCGGTGAGTTCCTGCGGGGTGCCGAGGTGGTCGAGTTGGTAGTGGTAGGGTTTAGTGGCGTCGGGGCCGAAACCATCCAGTAGCGCTAAAGGGCGGAAGCTGTCGGGTTCGTAGAGGTAGCTGCGGTGGCGGTCGGCGTGGTGTTCGGCGATCAGTTTGTCGCCTTGCCAGAAAAACTCCGTGGTTTTGTCATCCACGATTTTGCTGATGCGCCGGCCAAAGGGGTCGTAGCGGTAGTGGGCGGTTTGGCCGTTGGGTTTCTTGACGGCGATCAGGCGGTGCTGGCAGTCGTAGCGGTATTCGCTGACCAGTGCCTGGCCTTTTCCCCGGCGTTCGCGGATCAGGTTGCCGAAGGCGTCGTGGTCGTAATGCCGGTCGCCCTGGATCATCAGGCGATTGCCGGCGACGATGTCCGGGCCGGGGCGGTCGTGCATCAGCAGGTTGCCGGCCGGGTTGTGACCGAAGCGTTCCTGTAGATCCTGCGAGTGATCGGCGCGGGTCAGGCGGTGGAGCGGGTCGTAGGCGTAGTGGTGTTCGCCTTTGCGCGTATCGAGAATGCGGGCGAGGTTGCCGGATTTGTCGTAGTCGTATTGGCGGCGGTAGTGGCGGTTTTCCTGTTGCGTGATGGCGTGGGCGTGGAGGCGGTGTTGGTCGTCGTAGTGGTAGTGGCTGAGTAGGTCGCCTTGCTGGCGCTGGTGCTCCTTGCCCGCTTTGAACAGGTGGGAGGTGAGTACTTCACCGTTGAGCTGAACAGTCGCAAGGTGGCCGCCTTTATCGTGGTTAAACGTGACGCGGTTGTTGTCCGGCAGGCGCAGGTGCTGGAGTTGACCGCAGGCGTCATAGCCATAGCGCAAGGTGCCCCAGCCTTGATGCTCGGCGGTGAGGCGGTTTTGTCGATCGTATTCGTAGGCCAGCGCCCAGTGGCCGTCTTCGACGCTGAGGAGATTGCCCTGGCGGTCGTAGGCGTAATCCACCTTATTGCCATCCGGCAGGGTTTTTCTGACAAGGCGCCCGGCAGCGTCTCGCTCATAACGGGTGATGAGCTGACTGCCATCGTCGCCATGTTCGGTCTTTTCCTGAAGATGGCCGTTGAGGTCATAAACGTAGGCGGTGCGCTGGCCATCAAAGCCGATTTCCTGCTGGATCAACCCGTTGGGATGGTAGGCAAGCCGGTAGGTCTCGCCGACCTCGTTTTCAATCTCGGTCAGCAATAACCGCGCGTTGTCGTAGCGATACTGGACCTGAGTGCCATCAGCATTGAGTCGCCGACTGATCAGGTGCAGCCCGTCGGCGTACTCGTAACGGGTGACGTGCCCCAGTTCATCGCGTTCAGCGGTGATTTTTCCGTAGGCGTTGTAGCTGTATTCCCTGCATGCACCGCCCGGCAATATCAGGCGAGTCAGGCGGCCCACGCTGTCCCATTGGTATTGGGTCAGCGCGCCATGCTCATCCTCAAGGGCAATCTGCCGCCCCAGGTCGTCATAGCGATAGCGCCTGATCCCGCCATTGGGCAACTGCTCCTCAACCCGTTGCCCGCGCTCATTCCACACCAGCCGTTGGCAGTTGTGATCGGGATACCAGACGCCAATCAGTTGCCCCTGTTTGTTGTAGCTGTAGTCGGTGACATGGCCGTCCGGATCGGTCTTGCGCGTTACGTCGCCTTGTTCATTACGCTCGTATTTCCAAACCGCCTCACCCCGGCGCACCACCCGTACGAACCCGTTGTCATGCTCGTAGGACGTCGGCTCATCGTCCCCGGGAAACAGCGCCACCAAGCGCCCCGCGTCGTCGTACTGATACGCCGTCACCGCGCCCAGCGGGTCCTGCTCAACCGTCAGCCGGCCCTTTGCGTCGTAGGATTTGAAGTGCTGAGCGCCATCCGGATCCACCCGCTGCACCAGCCGTGCCCGCTGATCGTGGACGTACACTTCCTGGCTGCCATCGGCGTTATGCACGGTGACGCGCCCGTCATCGCCCCACACATAGCGCGTGTCCATCTGCGCAAAACTGGCCCAATGCCGTACACAGCGCGCCGCCTTGCCGGACCGTTCCCACGCCCAGAAGAAACTCGCCCCACCGGCCAGCCCACGTTCCAGAATCACGTGCTGCTCGTCGTACCGGTAAATCTCGCATTCACCTACGGCATTGGTCGCCGACACCAGTTGGCCTGCGTCGTCGTAGGCGTAGGACACCACCGTCTGTTCAGTCACCCACTCGTAAGGCTCACGGCCCTTGGCGCGATGAACCTGATAGTCCACCGCCGCAATTCGACCCTGCGCATAGCGCAACCACAGCGAGCGTCCGGCGCCATTGTCCAGCCGCTCAATGCGCCCCAGCACGTCGCGGGAAATGCGCAGCCGGTTGTCATACGCATCGCTGATCGCCACCAGCACGCCATCGCGAAAGTGATAAAACCGCGACGCCTGGGCCAGCACCAGCTCATCGGGCAAGTCCCCCAAAAAGATCGCCGCTTCCGCCAGGCTGTTGGTGATCGCCGGGCGAGCAATCGTCGGCAAGGGCAGGGCGGTCGAGCGATTCTCATGGTCCGTCCACACCACCGAATCGCCGGACACCACCAGCCGCTGGGCGAGGGCATGGCTCCAGCCAAACCCCAGCCCGACATCGATTTCCACCGCACTGGTGCGATAAACCCGTGTCCACTCGAATGGCAAAATCCCATCCAGGATGCCGTCGGTGAGGGTGAGCAATTCCTCGCCGGTGACCATCGACACCGGGCAGCCGTGGGTGACGGTTTTATCGGAAGAGGCGGCCGCATCCCCCGCCGGGTTTTTTGCCGACACCGGCACGTCATCAACGGGCGATTCGTGCACGAGTGCCGTGCGCTGCGTCTTCTTCCGCACCGCCGGCACCGCGTTCGGCACCAGTGCCTCGCCCACCTTCAGCGGCGCCACCGCCTTGATTGGCGTGGCCGCGCTCCACAGCAGTAACGGCCTGGCCGTCTCGACATGCTGTGCCAACCCCGGCTGCGCCAACTGCTCGGCGAGCATCTCCAGCCAGCGGCGTACCTGCCCGGACTTGATGTGCCCCACCACCTGCACGCCCAGGCGAATCTTCACGCCCATGCCCCGCGTGGCCCAGATCAGCAACAGGTTGATCAGCACCTCGCCGGTGATTTCGCCCACCAGCTCAACCATCTGCGGTGGCGGCAGCAGGCGGATCCAGCCGATCATTGCTGACAGATAGATAAACAGCAGCGGCTCATCACTGAGCACCAGCAGGCCATGGGCAATGGCGTCCTTGCCCAGTTTGAGCAGCTCATCCAGCTCGCGCTGGGAGACATAGCGCAACCACTGCTCGCTGTTGGCCTTGAGGTTGGCGATCAGGTCGTACAGTTGCGTGATGTTGTCCCACAGGTTGTAGAGGGCTTTGGCCAAGCCGCCCGCGAAGGCGGCGCCCTGCAGGGCGCTGCGCTTTAAGGGTGGCGCTTTGGCAAACTCAGTCCACTGCGCTTGGAAGGTGTCTTTCCATTCCTCGCGCAGGCGAGTTTCCAGCCCGGCGATCAGCGACTGATAAGACGCATACAGCGCCTTGACGTGGTCTTTGGAAACGTTGGGGTAGAAGGTGATGTGATACGGCTGGCTGCGGGTGCATTCCGGGATTTCAAGCCGGCCGCTGGCATCTATTGTGCGATGGAGCGGGGCACCGAGAGCGCTGCCATCCGTGGCGATGGCCTGCACCCTCACGGGGGTATTACCGATGGGCACAAGGCGCGTGCTTTCGAACAGATGCAACAGGGTCAGCGAACCCTGGGCCGGGCAGGTCGCGACAACAGCGCTTGGCGTGCGCGAAGACACCGGCGCACTCAGCGTGACGTCTTCGCCGACGTTGAAGACTTGTTCAAGCTCCAGCGCCGAGCCGCTCCAAAAACGCTCGGCCCAGGTGTCGAAGGTGTTCAGGCAATCGCGAAAGTCACGAAAAACGCTTTCGACGTCCGGTGCCGTGGCGTCCATTGGCGTTAGCACCAGCTTGGCAATGACCGGAATCATGAAACGGCCCCGTAACCGGGGGCCTTAGCCAGCAAATCCATCTGCAGTCCCTCGCACTGTGTGATCAGGCGAAGGACTTTGCAGAGGTCGGAGTAGGAGGGGAGTAGAGGTTATCCGGCAGCGCTGTGGGATGTTTCAGTAGAGCGTGCCTCCCGGACTACGGTCCACAACGGGTCGCGCCGAAGTTTCGTTCCATACATAGGACGATCAACGCTGTTTTCACCGTCTAGCGCGCAATTGCTATCGGTTTTAAGGTGTATGCACTTTGGAGGTACATCATGAAAAAGCTTATCGGTCTTTACACCAGCCCTCGCGGCCATTGGGTCGGCGATGGCTTCCCGGTGCGCACGCTGTTTTCCTACGACAACTTGGGCAAGCACATCAGCCCGTTCTTGCTGCTGGACCATGCGGGCCCGGCCGATTTCACGCCGACCGATCAGCGGCGCGGCGTCGGTCAGCACCCTCATCGCGGTTTTGAAACCGTGACCATCGTGTACGACGGCGAAGTCGAACACCGTGACTCCACCGGCGCCGGTGGCAAAATCGGCCCTGGCGATGTGCAGTGGATGACGGCGGCCAGGGGCATTCTTCACGAGGAATTCCACTCCGATGCCTTCGCCCGCAGCGGCGGGGCGCTGGAGATGGTGCAACTGTGGGTCAACCTGCCGGCCAGGGACAAAATGGCCGACGCCGGTTACCAGACCATCGTCGACGGCGACATTCCCGTGCTGCCGCTGGCCAACGATGCCGGCAAGCTGCGCCTGATCGCCGGTGAGTTCGCCGGTACTCAAGGCCCTGCGCGCACCTTCACGCCCATCGACGTGTGGGACCTGCGCCTGAATGCCGGCAAGGCCGTCACCCTGGACCTGCACGCGGGGCGCAATACCGCGCTGGTGATCCTGCGCGGTACGGTGCGGATCAATGGCGAAGAAGTGGCGCGTCAAGGGCAACTGGCGCTGTTCGAGCGTGACGGCCAGCAGCTTTCACTGGCCTCGGACGATGACGCCATGGTGCTGCTGCTCAGCGGTGAGCCGATTGACGAGCCCATCGTCGGGCACGGGCCATTCGTGATGAACACCGAGCAGGAGATTCATCAGGCGTTTGCCGATTTCCAGGCCGGTAAATTCGGCCAGATGCATGGGCGGTAGCGCAGCCACATAGAAGGCAACCACATCCCTGTGGCGAGCGGGCTTGCCCCGCGTTGGGGTGCGAAGCGCCCCCAATCCAGCAAAACGCGGTGTACCTGATACGGCTCAGCGCCTGGTATTGGAGCTGCTGCGCAGCCCAACGCAGGACAAGCCTGCTCGCCACAGGGGATCTGCGCTTAGCTGAACGGCATTGGGGCAAGCCCGCTCGCCACAGGTTTGGCGCAACGTTCTACATTTTTTGCTGCGCTATACCCGCCATCTTCATTTCATGCGATCTTCCCGTCATTGCCACTGGAGTCGCCTGGATGCCCTCATTTATCGCCGATCACCCGATGCTGTGCGCACTGGTCCTGATCCTGATCGACATCGCCGTGTGGCGTCTGATTTCCGCCGACCTGGCCAATTGGAAGCTGGCGGCGCGGGTGGTTATTTTCGCGGTGTTCAGCGCCGTGCTGTTCAACGATGGCATGAATCCGATGCTGGTGGCGCCCTATGCCGACGACACCGCGCTGCACATGGCCGCCACTGCTTTGCAGATCGGCTGGTGGCTGTTCGCGGCGCGCACGCTCACGGTGCTGCTCGGCGCGTTGATGATGCAGCGGGTCGGGCACACCGGGCGGTTGTTGCAGGACTTGATGGGCGCGGTGATTTTTCTGATCGCGATCATTGCCGCCATGGCCTATGTGCTCGACCTGCCGGTCAAGGGCGTGCTGGCCACGTCCGGCGCGGTGGCGATCATTGTCGGCCTGGCGCTTCAGAGCACCTTGAGCGATGTGTTTTCCGGGATTGTGCTCAATACCACCAAGCCCTATCAACTCGATGACTGGATTTCCATCGACGGCACCGAAGGCCGTGTCACCGATATCGACTGGCGCGCCACACGGTTGCAGACTTCCCAAGGCAGCCTGGCGGTGATTCCCAACTCGCTGGCGGCCAAGGCCAAGATCATCAACTTCTCGCGTCCGGCGGACATGTTCGGCCTGACGGTCAGCCTTCAGGTCAGTCCCCATGCGCGCCCGCAAACCGTGATCGATGCGCTGGAGCGCGCCATGCAGGGGTGTCGACCGTTACTGGCCAGGCCCGCGCCGAGCGTGGCGTTCAAGGCTTCCGCCAGTGGCGGCGTGGAGTATGAAATCAGCGGGTTCGTGCCGGCCATGACCCTCAAGCGCGAAGTGCGCAACCAGCTTTACGACCTGGCGTTCCGGCATTTGCAGGCGGCGGGCGTGGGCCTGCTCTCGTCGACCGAGAGCAGCGCGCCGGCCGAGATGTCCGGTGCGCGTGCGTTGCTGGAGCGTTCGTCGATTTTTTCCACGCTGCGCCAGGAAGAGAAAGAAACCTTCAGCCAGAACATGACCCTGCACACCTACCGCGCCGGCGAGATGATCCTGCCGGCGGGGGAGGTCAGTGATCATTTGTTTATCGTCGAGTCCGGCGTTGTGTCGGTGATGCTCACCAAGGCCGGGCATACCTTCGAAGCCGGACGCATGGGGCCGGGAGAGGTTATCGGCGAGGCAGGGATTCTGTCCGATCAGGCGGCGCTGGCGGACTTTACCGCCAAGACGTTTTGCACCCTGTACCGCATCGAAAACGAATACCTCAAACCGTGCCTGGATGCGCGTCACGACATCGGCGAAGCCATGAAGGCGCTGCTGGATTTTCGTTTGCACGCCGCGCAGGTGCTGACCGAGGACGCGCCGGTAGTGCCGGTGAAGAAGGGCTTCTTGCAGTGGTTGCGTAAACGCGGCCTGTAACGGCGCTGTCGCGAACCGACAGCGCCATTGTGCTGCATCAAAGCGTCAGGTAGACCGGGCTGGCGGTGGACAGCGAGGCCTTGACCCCGTGCGCGGTATCGCTGACCAGCGCTTCCTGGCGGTCTTCACTGAGGGCTTGCAGCGTGACCGCGACCACTTCGGCCGGCGTGCTTTTTGGCGCCTGTACATCAGCCACCATGTCGGTGTCGATGTAGGCCGGGTGAACGCCGATCACCAGCGTGTTCTGCCCACGCAGCTCGCCGCGCAGGCCGTTGGTGAGGCCCCACTGCGCGGATTTTGAGCTGCTGTAGCCGCCGGAGCCGGGCGGGCTCAGCCAGCTCAGGACCGACAGGATATTGATCAGGGCGCCGCCGCCTTGCCTGGCCAGGATCGGCGCAAACGCGCGGCTCATGCGCAGGGTGCCGAGGGTGTTCACCTCAAAATGCTGTTGCAGGTTGTCGACGCTGTCTTCAGCGAGCAAAGAACCGTACTTCAAGAGGCCCGCATTATTGATCAGCACACTGACGTCGCCGCATTGCTCGGCGGCGCGCTGCACGCTGGCTGGGTCGGTAATGTCCAGCGCAATCGGCGTGCTGCCGGGAATATCGACACTGCCCGCGTCCCGCGCGCCGGCGTATACCTTGGCCGCGCCTGCCGCCAGCAGCGCACTGACGAATGCCTTGCCCAGGCCACGATTGGCCCCGGTCACCAGGACCACTTTTCCACGAATATCCATGAGATGCTCCACGCGACAGTTAGGTTTAATAATGAAACCGGTTTTATCCTGTGGGTTTTGGTCCTATAATGCAACCATATTTTTCACGCAGGCGGAGGGATACGATGAAACGCAAATGCCTGGAAGGGAACGGCTGCCCGGTGGCGCGCGCGCTTGATGTGGTGGGCGACTGGTGGACGTTGCTGATCATTCGCGATGCATTCGCCGGTGTCACGCGCTTCGGTGATTTCCAGAAACACCTGGGCGTGGCGAAAAATATCCTCGCCACGCGCCTCAAGGACATGGTCGAACAAGGGCTGTTGGAGACCCGCGACGTCGGCGCGCGCAGCGACTATCAACTCACGGACAAAGGCCGCGCGCTGATGCCGGTGCTGGTCACGTTGGCCCAATGGGGGGAGGCGCATACCGAGCCCGCAGACGTCGGTACGCAGTTACTGGATGCACGTCTGCTCAAGCCGTTGCGCAAGGTCGAGATCGTGTCGGAGGACGGCCGGGTGATGGGGCTTGGGGATATTGTCACCCAGGCCCCATAGGCCTCTTTCAACGAGGGTTCAGCGCACCAGACACGGGCGCTTGTTATCGAAGCTCCAGCCGGGGATCAGGAACTGCATGGCCACGCTGTCATTGCGCGCACCCAGGCCCATGCCTTGGTAGAGTTCGTGGGCCTGGGCCACGGCGTCCATGTCGATCTCCACTCCCAGGCCCGGCTTGGTCGGCACCTTGATGTGGCCGTCGACAATCTGCAACGGCGCCTTGGTCAGACGCTGGCCATCCTGCCAGATCCAGTGGGTATCGATCGCGGTGATGTCGCCCGGCGCCGCCGCCGCCACCTGGGTAAACATCGCCAGGGAAATATCAAAGTGGTTGTTGGAGTGCGAGCCCCAGGTGAGGCCCCACTCGTGGCACATCTGCGCCACGCGCACCGAGCCCTGCATGGTCCAGAAGTGCGGGTCGGCCAAGGGAATGTCCACCGATTGCAGCTGGATGGCATGGCCCATTTCGCGCCAGTCGGTGGCGATCATGTTGGTGGCGGTCGGCAGGCCGGTGGCGCGGCGGAATTCGGCCATGACTTCGCGGCCTGAATAGCCGTTTTCCGCACCGCAAGGGTCTTCGGCGTAGGCCAGCACGTGATGCTGGTCGCGGCACAGGGCGATGGCTTCCTTGAGCGACCAGGCGCCATTCGGGTCCAGGGTGATGCGCGCATCGGGGAAGCGTTCGGCCAGTGCGGTCACCGCGTCGATTTCCTCTGCGCCGCGCAGTACACCGCCCTTGAGCTTGAAGTCGTTGAACCCGTATTTGGCCTTGGCGGCTTCGGCCAGGCGCACGATGGCGTCCGGGGTCATGGCCTGCTCGTGACGCAGGCGGAACCAGTCGTCGGCGTCGGCTTCGCTGCGGTAGGCGAGGTCGGTGCGGTTGCGGTCGCCGATATAGAACAGGTAGCCGAGCATCTTAACTGCGTCGCGCTGCTGGCCTTCGCCGAGCAGGGCGGCCACCGGCACATCGAGGAACTGGCCGAGCAGGTCGAGCAGCGCAGCTTCCATGGCGGTCACGGCATGGATGGTGATGCGCAGGTCGAATGTCTGCAGGCCGCGTCCGCCGCTGTCGCGGGCGGCAAAGGTGCGGCGCATGGCATTGAGGATGCTCTGGTATTGGCCGATGGGTTTGCCGATCACCAGGCTGCGTGCCTCTTCCAGGGTCTCGCGGATACGCTCGCCGCCCGGCACTTCACCTACGCCGATATGCCCGGCGCTGTCTTGCAGGATCACGATGTTGCGCGTAAAGAACGGTCCGTGGGCGCCGCTGAGGTTGAGCAGCATGCTGTCGTGGCCGGCCACCGGGATCACTTGCAGGCTGGTGACCACTGGGGCGTTGCTGGCGTGGTGCTGATGTTCTGTGTTCATGAAGAGACGTTCCTTATTTGCTCAGGGCAGGGGCGGGGTGCAGCACGCTGGCGGTGTGGGCGCCGGGGCGGGTCTTGGCGAAAAACACCAGGATGGCCGCGAGGATCGACGTCCCGGCCAGCCCGTACAGGCCGCCCTGGATAGACCCGGTGGTCTGTTCCAGAAAGCCGAAGGTGGTGGGCGCGACAAACCCGCCGAGGTTGCCGATTGAGTTGATCAACGCAATCACTGCCGCCGCGATGCGCGCATCCAGGTAGCCCTGGGGAATCGGCCAGAACAACGACGACGCCGACTTGAAGCCGATGGCGGCAAAGCAGATGGCGATGAAGGCAAAAACCGGCCCGCCGGTGGTGGAACAGAACATGCCTGCGGCGGCAATCAACAGCGCCGTGGCCACCCAGGCTTGCTGGTGCTTGTACTTGCCGGCCAGCGCCGCGAACGAGTACATCGCGATGATCGAGATCAGCCACGGAATCGAGTTGTAGAAACCCACCTGGATGTCGCTCAGGTCGCCCATCTTCTTGATGATGCTCGGCAGCCAGAAGGTAGCGGCGTAGATGGTCAGCTGGATGCAGAAATACAAGGCGCAGAACAGCATGATCTGACGGTCCTTGAGCAGGGTGCCCAGGCTTGGCTTGACCGTGTTGACGGCGTCGCGCTCGCGTTGCTCACGGTCGATCTCGCCCACCAGCGCGTCCTGTTCCTCGCGGCTGAGCCATTTGGCATCGTGGGGTTTGGAATCGAGCCAGAACCACACGAAAAAGCACAGCAGCACCGAGGCCATGCCCTCGATGATGTACATCCACTGCCAGCCGTGCAGGCCCATGCCTGTGATCTGTAACAGCACGCCGGACAGCGGGCCGGAGATCAGCGAGGCCAGCGCCGAACCGCTGAGAAAGATCGCAATCGCCTTGCCGCGCTCCACTCCGGGCAGCCAGCGGGTGAAGTAATAGATGACCCCTGGAAAGAACCCGGCCTCGGCCACCCCCAGCAGAAAGCGCAGGATGTAGAAGTGGGTTTCGTTCTGGATGAAGGCCATCAAGGTGGCGGTGATGCCCCAGGTGAACATGATGCGGGTCAGCCAGATACGCGCACCGACCTTTTGCAGCAGCAGGTTGGAGGGTACTTCGAACAGTGCATAGCCAATGAAGAACAGGCCGGCACCCAGGCCATAGGCGGCCGCGCCGATGCCCAGGTCGTGTTCCATATGGGTGCGCACGAAGCCGATATTGACGCGGTCGATGTAATTGACGATGAACATGATCACGAAGAGTGGGAGCACATGGCTCTTAACTTTCCTGATCGCACGGGCCAGCACGGGGTCGTGGGCAGGCGCAGCTGTGGCAGGGCTGGAAGGGGTCACGAGGTAGAACTCCCACTGATTATTGTTGTGCGGGTTGGGTTCAGCGTCGTCGGACATGTCTGACGACTTGCCAGACATCATACAACTGAGATTTTTAACGTGGCAACCCCTATCTCCAGACCTGTGATGACCCCTGTGGGAGCTGGCTTGCCTGCGATAGCTTCACATTGCTATACCTGATGCACCGCAGTGTCTGCATCGCAGGTAAGCCAGCTCCCACAATGAATTCATGCAATCCGGGAAAAATTTGTTTGTTGTCATACAAGTTGTCGCCCAAGCGGGATGCTAGTATTGCGCGGTCTTTTCAATGGACCCGCCCATGCTCAACGACCCCCCACGCAAGCGCTCCCAAGGCCTGGCCCATGACATCGTCAGCGACCTGACCCAGCGGATTCTGCTGGGGCAGATGGCGCCTGGTGAGAAGCTGCCGTCCGAGTCCGCCATCGTCGGCGAGTACGGCGTCAGTCGCACGGTGGTACGCGAGGCGCTGTCGAAATTGCAGGCGGCCGGGCTGGTGGAAACCCGACATGGCGTCGGTACGTTTGTACTGGCGCGCGACTCGCGCCAAGGCCTGCACCTGACCCACGACACCGCTGTGAGTGTGCGCGGCATCCTTGAACTGCGCATGGGCCTGGAAACCCAGGCAGCCGCCCTGGCTGCGCTGCGCCGCACCGATGCGCAGTTGCAGCAGATGCGCGAGGCGCTTGATGATTATCAGGATTCGCTGGGCAGCCACGACAGCAGTGTCGAGCCCGATGTGCGCTTTCATCAGTTGATTGCCCAGGCCACGGGCAATACCTATTTCACCGACGTGATTCAGCACTTGGGCAATTCAGTGATTCCGCGTTCGCGCATCAACGCTCAGGAGCGGGGTGATGTGGATCTGGTGCAGTTGGGCCGGTTGGCCAACCTGGAACATGAGGCCGTCCTCAAGGCTATCCGCCGTCAGGATCCGGATGCGGCGCGTGCGGCCATGTTGCTGCATTTGAGCAATAGTCTGGAGCGTATGACCGGCGAGTAATGTTGACGGGGCGCACCAGTTCAAGAGCATGTCTTCAACAGGGGCATTTTCTTCAATACGTCAGCCGTTGTGCGCCTTACCGTGAGCCCATCTGCACCTCGCTCACAAAAGGAATCGCAATGAGCCTGATCATGTCCATGGCTGCCTTCGCCCTGGCTACCTCCATCACCCCGGGCCCTGTGAACGTGGTCGCCCTCAGCTCCGGCGCGCGCTTTGGCTTTGCCGCCAGCCAGAAGCATGTGCTTGGGGCGGCCACCGGTTTTACCGTGCTGCTGGTGCTGATCGGCCTGGGGCTGCATGAGGTGCTGGTGCGCTGGCCACTGCTGACTCAGGTGATCCAATGGGGTGGGGTGGCGTTCCTGCTGTATATGGCGTGGAAACTCGCCGCGGATGACGGCCGGCTCGACGCCGATGGCCGCGCCAGCGCACCCTCGATGCTCTATGGTGCGGTGATGCAATGGCTCAACCCAAAAGCCTGGCTCGCTTGCGTCGCAGGCATGGGGTTATTCGTGGCAGACGGCGATGCAGCGCAAGTGTGGCTGTTTGCGGCGATCTATCTGGTGATCTGCTATCTGTCGGTGGCGTGCTGGGCGTATGCCGGCACCTTTTTGCGGCGCTACCTGGCCAATCCCCGTGGTGTGCGCCTGTTCAACCGCGCAATGGCCGCGTTGCTGGTGGCCAGTGTGGGTTATTTGCTGACGACTTGAGCACGTCGCGATACTGCCCTGGCGTGGCCGCGAAATGCTGTTTGAACGCGCGCTGGAAATGCGCCTGATCGGCAAAACCTGCAGCCAGTGCCACGTCGGCGATCAACTCGCCATTGCGCAATTGGCTGCGGGCAAACTGGATGCGCTGGTTCACCAGGAACGCATGGGGCGTCAACCCGTAATGCTGCCTGAACGCACGGATCAGGTACGACGGCGACAGCTCGGCCGCGAGGCAAATGTCCTCCAGCTTCAAGGTTTCGGTGCAGTGCGCGCGGATGTAATCGGCGGCGCGTTCCAGTTTGTAATTGGCCTCGCGCAGCGGCGCCCGCGAAGGGTTCAGGCGCTGTTGCAGCTCGGTGAAGTAGCTGACCAGCGCGCTCTGTTTGTGCAGGAGTTCGGCCTGTTCGTCCACCAGCAAACAGTAGAGTGCGAGCAGATCGCGGTAGAGCACGGTGTCGCGTGAATGCGATGTGCTGAAAGGGCGATAACCCCGATCCGGGCTGAAGCCCAATTGATACTGCAGGTCGGTCAACCACGGCGTATCGAGGTAGAGCATGTGGTAGGACCACGGTGAGTTGTCGATGGGGTTGCAGGCATGCACATCACCGGGGTTCATCAACACCACGGTGCCGGCGCTGATCTCGAAGGTCTGTGCCCCATAGTGGTAATAGCTGCGCCCGGTGATGATCGCACCGATGGAAAAATGTTCGTGGGCATGGCGGGTGTACGTGACCTTGCGCCCGTCGGCGATGCTCCGCGCCTCGATGAATGGCAAGCGCGCATCACGCCAGAAGCGCGGCGCTTGTGCAGGGGTAACTGAGGCAGTGAGCGACATGGCGGCGGCTCCATCCGTTGGGCGGTCGCGACGGATCATTGCATACACGGAGTCAGAAAACCCGCTGATGCGGGTTTTCCACCTGCTTTAAATCACATCGATTCGATTATCAAGGGTCAGTCAACCGGGCCATGATTCAACACGCCGGCCTGAATCTGCGCGACGCGAATGTCTGGTTCAACCTGATTCACGTTGTTCAGATGGGAAGGGCTGTAGGTGCCGTCAGCGCGGTCCGGGCGAAACTTCAGTTGCATTCCCATCAAAGCGTTTGCAGGAGACGCCGCCCGCTCTATGCTGGATTGGGTCACGCTGATTCGTGGTTTGCGAATGTGGTGGGCCTTCGCAACAGAAAAAAAGATGTCCATCGCCGCGCACAGGTCTTTGGGTTCTATGACCACTTGAACCGATAGCCGATCTGGCATGCCGGGCTTGGCGGGGGCGCGTAGTTCGCCCGCCATCGACTGATAATGGGTGGACGTCGGTAGCGGCGGTGTTTTGGCCATGCTGAATAATCCTTATGAAGTTGAGTGACGACTGTCACTTCAAATTGTGAGGAATATGCAGGAGGTGGGGTCGCTATCTATTTATCGACAGCTCGAGAAGGGGGGGAGGGCCGATACTCCCTCCCTTCAGCGTGTTCAGCCCGACAGGTCAATGCATCTTGCTATGGTCCATGTGCTCCATGCCATTGAGTGCGCGCACCGGAGCCTGTACCTGGATCACTTGTTTCTCGCCCTTGGCCGTTTCCACCGTGATGGTCAGCGGCACCTGGCTACCTTCCTCGATCTGGCCGGTAAGGCCCATCAGCATCACGTGGTAACCGTTGGGGTCGAGTTTGACCGCCTTGCCTGCCGGCAGCGCCACCGAATCCACCGGGCCCATGCGCATCACGTCATCCTTCATGCTCATTTCATGGATCTGCACGTCCTTGGCCACGGGGGTTGCCACGCTCACCAGCTTGCTGTCGCTGTCCGCCGTGAGGGTCATGAACGCGCCGCTGGAGGGCTGGCCGTGCACGGTGGCACGCACCCATGCATCGGTCACCTGCACCTGGGCACTGGCGTGGGCGGCGAGGCCGAGCAGGGCCAGGCCGGCAGTCAGGCGTTTGAGGTGTTGAACGGCAGTCATTAGCAGACCTCCATGACGGTGAGCAGGTCTTCTGCGCACTCTTTAGCGGTAAGGGACGCCTGCAGCCCAAGGCGCAGGTTGCCACGGGTATCGAACACAAAGCTGGTGGCCGTGTGGGAGAGGGTGTAGGTGTCGCCGGCGGGGATCTTTTCATAAAAGATCCCGAACTCCTTGGCCGCCACGGCGATTTCTTCCGGGGTACCGTACAGCGCTTCGAAGCTGGGATCGAAGGCCTTGACGTATCGGTCGAGAATTTCCGGCGTGTCGCGTTCCGGGTCAAGGGTGATGAAGATCACCTGCATGATTTCGCCGTCGCGGCCCATCAGCTTCTTGGCCTGGGCAGCGCGGGCCAGAGTGGTCGGGCACACGGCGGGGCATTGGGTGAAGCCGAAGAACACCACGGGCATCAGGCCACGGTAGGAGCTGAGGGTGACGGTCTCACCCTCGGTGTTCTTGAGCTTGAAGGTACGGCCCATGATCTTGTCACTCAGGTCCTTGCCGTACTTGAAGTTCAGCCTGGGGCTGCTGTCACAGCCGCTGAGCAGGCCCAGGCCCAGCAGGCCCATTCCGGTCAACACTGTGCGGCGGGTGAATAACGTACTCATCAACGGTGCATCCTGTGTAACGCCCGCCTTGCGCCGAATGGACACATCAGGCTTCGAGCGGCAGGCATTGAAAGAACAAGCGTGGAGGACGCCCAGTCTATCAACCCTGGCCAGCCGGCGTAATCTGCGACGTTCTGCCACAGGTGCAGCGTGCGCGCGTGACTTTCTCGATGTCAGCGGTACGGTCGCGCCCATGAGGCTGCGCCTGCGCGGTGTGTTCCGTGCGAAAAAAATATTGCCGCGCAGGCTCGGGCTGCGCGTCGTGCGGCAACATCTGGAACCATTTTGCCTGCTCAATCAGCCGGCCGAGGTTTCTCGTCGTCAGGCGATTGCGAACTGTCGGAGGGTTTGGGCTTGATGGTCTGTGTGGCGTGGGGCTTCTGTGTTTTTTTGCCGGTGGTTTTTTTCTTGTCGTTGTCGGAGCGACTGCCATGCCCGGAGCCCGGTGGCAGCGCAGAACCGCCGTTCAGCGGGGTCGCTGCGGGGCCGACGTCGTCGCCAAACGCGGCGTGTGCCGGAGTTGCCAGGACAGCCGACAAAGCCATGACAAGTAACAGGTTACGGGACGTGATGGTCTTCATGACGTAATCCCCTCGATCCATTGACTAAAACCCATACCCGGCAAATGCCGGGCCTGGATCGTATCTCAATCAGAATGAAAACAATGCTGTCGCCTGATTGGGAACGCCTGTAACAGAGCGTAGTGGGAAACCGCTCGAGTTCAAGCGACAGATAGGCCTCAGGCCGCCATCGCCTTGGCGGCCATGGTTTTTTTGTACGCCGCTTTCATCGCTTCCATCTCGGCGCCCAGCTCTTCGAGCAGCGCTTTGCCCAGCAGCTTTTTAGCCTGGGGGAACATCTCGCTTTCCTCTTCCTCGATGTGATGCTCCAACAGCTCCTTGACCACTTTCACACGTCCGGAAAACTCGGTGGTGGAGGGCTCGGTCTGCTTGAGATCAGGCAGCACCAATGCGTCGACGGTGCGGTGCTCTTCCTTGGCTTCGTGGTACATGATGTCCTGCTCTTTACCGCCGGCTTTTCTGAAGGCCGGGTAGAGAATTTCTTCCTCCAGCTTTGTGTGCAGGCTGATTTCCATCTCCAGCTTGGCCAGCAACTCGGTGCGCTTTTTTACGCCGCGCTCCGTGGACTCGCTCAATTGGGTCAGCAGGGCTTTGACGCGTTCGTGGTCGGCTTTGAGAAGGTCAATGGCGTTCATGGTCGAACCTCACGGATAACGTTCGGGCGCGTCGAAGTGCGCGCCTCGTCCGTAGGTAGGTTGCATCAGCCGTACCACCTTGTTAAAAAAATAAAACCTATATAAATCAATAAACTATTTAGCCGTCGAAACGGCGCGGTCGTGCACCTTGCATGGTTGCATGTTGAGGGGATTGCACAACGCCTGCACGGTTAGCGCCTTGTGCACATGCCGCGCACGCAGGCGTAAACGCCGTGCGCAAGAATTCAATGGAACCCTTGAGCGTTCTGCTTGACCTAATGCATAGACCTCAGGAGGTGAACCATGCAATTGGAATATATCTGGATCATATTGGCGGTGATTCTGCTGCTTGCAGAGTTATGGGCAATCAATGTGGTGCTGCGCAGCACCGGCGGCTGGGAGACGAAAGGGCTGTGGCTGATCATCCTGATCTTTGTGCCGCTGCTCGGGCTGATCGCATGGGCCATGTTCGGTCCCAAGCGCGAGATGGCAGATCAGCGAAAAAGTTGAAGTGCAGAGGATTGAATAAAACAGGCGCCGAAAGGCGCCTGTTTTCGTTCCTGCGGGCAGTCAGCCGGCGAGCGCCTTGGCAATTGCCTCGTTGAACGCCGGCAGGTCATCCGGCGTGCGCGAGGTGATCAAGGTCCAGCCATTGGCTTTGCATTCCTTGACCTCGGCGTCGACCCAGCCGGCAGCGCCGGCGTTTTCCAGGTCGATGCGTACGCTCTTGTACGAGGTCAAGGTTTTGCCTTCGATCACGCCGGCATCGATCAAGGTCCATGGACCGTGACAGATCGCCGCAATGGTCTTGCCGGCCTTGGCGAAGTCGTTGATCAGGCGCAGCGCTGCTGCATCCTGGCGCAGGGTGTCGGCGTTGACGGTGCCACCGGGTATGACCAGCGCGTCGAAGTCGCCGCTGACCACATCCGACAGTTGCACATCGGACTCCACGGTCTGGTCCTTCTCGGTGTCGCCGACAAAGGTCTGCGTGGTGCCTCCCTTGCTGGAGCCGTGAGTGACGGTGGCGCCGTAACCGCGCAGGGCCTGCAGCGGCTTGAGCAGTTCGTCACGTTCAATGCCGGTGTTGGAGGTGATGACAAGGATCTTCTTGCCGCTGAGTTGCGCACTCATGATCAGGTGTCTCCTTGAGTCGGGTTATGGATTAGTGGGCGTGCTTGGCTTGCAGCTCCTTGGCCATTTTCAGGTGAGCTTCAAGGGTCGGCAGGGTCTTGGTGGCGAAGGCTTTCAGCTCGGCGTTGTCCGAAGAGGCGGCTTCTTTCTTGAACAGTTCGACGGTTTTTTCATGGGCGAGCACCTGGTTGTTGGCGTAGGCCTTGTCGAACGATTCATCGCGCATTTCCAGGATGGCTTTCTTGGCCTTGTCGGTCAGGGCCGCGTCATCCGGTACCTCGATGTCGAGCTTTTTCGCCAGGGCCATCAATTCCTGATTGGCCTTGGTGTGGTCGGTGACCATGTGCTGGGCAAAGGTTTTCACGTCAGCCGAGCTGCTTTTTTCCAGGGCCAGTTTGCCGGCCTCGACTTCGGTGATGCCGCCTTCGGCAGCATTGTCCACAAAGTTGTTTGATGTGGCGGCCATTGCGGAGGATATCGAGCCTGCGACCAGCACGAAGGTCAGGCCCATTTGTTTCATCAGCAGAGTAGTCATGGTGGATCTCCTTGAGTGTGGTGTGATGCCGTTACCTGTTTGTTGAACCGGCACCAGGGCAAAAGGTTTAAATTTTTTTTACACCCGTTTTCCCAGCGGTCAGCTTTGGCAATTTTCTTGAACCATCGAATGTCGAAGGGCTCTGCTGCATATGCACCCGCCGATTTGGCGGCCTTCAACTGCCAGGAAATCTCACCATGACCGACCACACCACCGCCGATAAAACCCCGGAACCGATCAGTTCTGAAGACGCGCAAAACGGCACGGCCGGCCCGGCCAAGGGGCGAACTCTGGAGCGTCCGAACGCCAAGACCGAAACCGTTGACAAAGTGCTGACGCCTACCGAGATCAAGAACCTGGAACGCCAGACCGACGCGATCGATGAACAGCTCGCCAAGCGTCACTGATGAGATGGCACCGCTGTTCGTAGGCTGTGCAGGTTGGAGTTTGCCCCGTGAACACTGGCCTGCGTTTTCCGAGGAGGGCAGCCACTTGCAGCGCTATGCATCGCGTTTCAATGCAGTGGAGATCAACAGTTCGTTTTATCGACCGCACCTGCCCAAAACCTATGAGCGCTGGGCGCAATCGGTGCCGTCGGCGTTTCGCTTTTCGGTGAAGGTGCCCAGGCGCATCACCCATGAGTTGCGCTTGCGGCACTGTGAAGCGGCGCTCGATGAGTTCCTCGCGCAATGCCTGCACCTGGGCGAGAGGCTCGGCTGCCTGCTGGTGCAGCTCCCGCCGTCGCTAAACCATGAGCCCGACGTGGCTGGCGCTTTTTTTGAGGCGCTGCGCCAGCGTTTTGCTGGCGATGTGGTGCTGGAGCCGCGTCATGCCAGTTGGGTGACGGCCGGGGCGTTGTTGCAGGCGTACCGGATCGGCTGGGTGACCGCTGACCCGGTAGTCATCGATGCTGGCGACGCCTGGCAGGGCGTGCGCTATTGGCGCCTGCATGGCTCGCCCCAGATCTATCACAGTGCCTATGGCCCCGAGCGGGCTGCGCTCCATGCGCAAGCGTTGCGCCAATCCACGGCCTCCGGCGTGCCCACCTGGTGCATCTTCGACAACACCGCCAGCGGCCATGCGGTGGCCGATGGACTCTGTCTGCTGGAAAAAAAACCGTAAAAATATGAAAAGAGTTGTCCACGAAAACCGTGGGTATCTCTGTGGATAACTTTGCGAAGGCCCGGCAGGCTTTGCGATTTAAGCCCAGGTCATTATTTGATCAACTTCAGGCGCGGGCCAACATGGGCAGGGTTGACGCTTGACACGCATGCGCGAAGCCAGTGCCGAAAAGCGCAGTCATGAGTCGCCGCCGCGTCCTGTGGACGGTGTGACCACCTGTGTCGGCATCTCGGTTTGCATCAGGGTATCGAGGGCCTGGCGATAATTGCGTCCGGCCAGGCTCAGGCTATTGTTGTGGCTGGCACCGGGTACCAGCAACAGCCGCTTGGGCTCGCGCGCGGCTTCGAACAGCTGCTCGCTGAAACGCGGTGGCACATAGCGGTCATCCAGGCCATGCACCACCAGCAGGGGCATGTGAATGTCGGCAATCTTGTCGATCGAATCGAATTTCTGCGACAGCAACCAGCGCACCGGCAACGAGGTATCGGCCACGGCCGTGGCGACATCCGCCAGCGAGGTGAAGGTGGATTCGATCACCAGACCACGCACGGGCAACGGGGTTTGTTGGCCCAGCTGCGCCGCCAGGTCGATGGCCACCGCGCCGCCCAGAGAATGCCCGTAGATCAGCCGCTTGCCGGGGTCCGGTTGCAGCACCTTGAAGCGCTCCCAGGCAATGCGCGCGTCTTCGTAGACGCTGGTTTCCGAGGGCAGGTCGCCCTGGCTCTGGCCGAAGCCGCGATAGTCGATGGCCAGCACCGAGTAACCCAGGGCGTGCAGTTGCTCGATGCGAAACAGCTGGCCGGTCAGGTTCCAGCGCACGCCGTGCAGGTAGAGGATCGCCGGTGCGTCCTGGCGGTCCGCCGGATACCACCAGCCATGGATGTTCTGCCCCGCTTTGAAAGTGGCGGGCTTGAGCTCGAATTCCTGCACGGTTTTGGGTAAACCGCTGTACCAGCCGGCTGTGCCCGGTTCGATGCGGAACACCAACTCGCGCTCCTTGTGTTGCAGCATCGCGCACCCCACTGGCAGGCCGACGATCAGCAACGCCATGCACAACAGGGGAAACCAGCGCAGGCCCAGACGAGACAATAAACGTGGAGGCATGAACGTTCCTGAAAAGAGGTGAAGCACGGGTTTTACCAGATGGCCTGTTATGGCAGGGATTAATGCGACGGCCGTAGCGACATGTTGCTTGCAGGGTATTGCAAGCTGCTTCAGCTTGACGCTGGCAAGACAGCCGCGACATGCTCCACCTCCCACGCACAGAGGCCCGACCATGGACAACAGCCCCGTACGGATCACCGCCGAAGAAACCCTCTCGGACAATTGGTATGTGCTGAAAAAATACACCTTCGACCTGCGCCGCCAGGACGGCAGCTGGCAGGCCCAGACCCGTGAAGTGTACGACCGCGGCAATGGCGCGACCATCCTGCTGTACAACCGAGAGCAGCGCAGCGTGCTGCTGGTGCGCCAGTTCCGCATGCCCACCTTCGTCAACGACTACCCGGGTTTCCTGATCGAAGCCGCCGCCGGTTTGCTCGACAACGCCAGCCCTGAAGAGCGCATTCGTCTGGAAGCCGAAGAAGAGACCGGCTACCGCGTCGGCCATGTGGAAAAGATCTACGCGGCGTTCATGAGCCCGGGCTCGGTGACCGAGCGCATTCACTTTTTCCTTGGCCAATATCAGCCGGCCGATCAAGTCGGCGCGGGCGGCGGCCTTGAAGAAGAGGGCGAAGACATCGAGGTGCTGGAGCTGGGCTTCGAGCAGGCGCTGGCGATGGTGCACAGCGGTGAGATTGTCGACGGCAAGACCATCATGCTGTTGCAGCATCTGGAACTGCGCATGTTGAAGGAAGGCTGGTAAACCGCTGCCACGAAGGTGTCCGCCTGTTTCAGATGTTCTCGCAGGTAACGATTTGCAGCGGTATGTGCACGCGATGCTGCAACGGGTCGAACCCTTCGGCACTCTGCAATTGCACCATCAACTGCACCAGCGCGGTGGCGGTCTGGCGGGGCTGGGAGTCCATCACCACATCGATCAAACCCTGGCCCAGCGCCTGGCGTAACAGCGCGGTGGACTCCTGCAGGATGCAACACAGCGCCGGGCGCCTGGGCAGTTGGGCCAGGGCGCTGATTACACCGTCGCCGCCGCCGCCCACCACGCACAGGCCGCGCAGGTCGGTGTGGCGGCTGAGGAGGTCGAGGGTGGCTTCTTCGGTGATGTCGCAGTTGTCGAGGTTGATCAGCGGTTCCAGAGGTTTAAGCCCCGGCGCATGTTCGTCGAGATAACTGTGCAAGCCTTCGACACGGGCCTGATGGCCGAGAAAACGGTGGCCGCCCAGCACGATCCCGACGCTGCCTTTACGTGCCCCGCAGGTGCGCGCGAGCAGCCAGCCCATGGTGCGCCCGACCACATGATTGTCCTGGCCCACATAGGGCTCCAGCGCCTGCTCATGGATGTCCGACAGCAGCGCGACCACCGGCACGCCGGCTTCGCGAATCTGCGCCAGACAGGCGTTGATCAACGGGTGGGCGAAGCTGACCACTGCCAGCCCGTCGCACTGCACGGCCAATTGCTCGATCTGCGTGACGATGGCGCTCGGTGTGCGGTCGTTGATGTAGTCGAACTGGCACGTCAGGTTGGCTGCGGCATGCTGCGCGGCGGCTTCCCTGATCGATTCGGCCAGGTGTGCATAGAACGCCTGCGCGGTGCCCAGCAGCAGGATGCCGAAACGGAATGTGGGGCGGCGTTCGCGAATACGCTGGCCGATCAGCCGGGCGGCAAAATAGCCCACGGCCTCGGCAGCCTGGAACACCTGTTCGGCGGTTTGTGGATTGACCGGCGCGCGGGCGTTGAGCACCCGGTCAACCGTGGCCACGCTCAATCCGGCCTGGGCGGCAACGGTGGCAATGGTCGGACGTTTAGTGGTGTGCATGGCGAGCCCCTTTAGCGCCTTGATAGAAAACTATCAAGCAGCGCCTGGCCTGGATGATAGCTTGATAGGGAATGGATTCAAGGCCTTGAGGCTGATTTGGCGGCGCTCTATGGTGATTTCGCAAAGCCCCTGTAACCCGCTTGCGGAGAACAATAACAATGCCTGAACACACCGCCCATAAAACCCGTCGCGATTACGGCCTCACTGGCCCCGAAGCCGCCCGCGCCTTCGACAAAGGCCTGGTCTCGGCCAATTGGTACCAGTCGCCCATCGCGCGCAAACGCATGAAAGAACTGATGCAGCGCCGCGATGGCCCCGCCCTGCTCGACACAACCCTCTGGTTCGCCACGTTGTTCGCCACCGGCTTTGGCGGCTACTGGTTCTGGGGCACCTGGGCATGCGTGCCATTCTTCCTCGCCTATGGCGTGCTCTACGGTACTGCCTCCAACCCGCGCTGGCACGAAACCGGCCACGGTACCGCCTTCAAGACCCGCTGGATGAACGACACGCTGTACCAGTTGGCGAGCTTCATGTGCATTTTCGAACCCCATGTATGGCGTTGGAGCCATGCGCGTCACCACACCGACACCATCGTGGTCGGCCGCGACCCGGAGATCGTCGAACCGCGTCCGCCAAGCCTGTGGATGATGGCCCTCAGCATGTTCAACCTGCCCCTCGCGTGGAAAACCTTCAGCGGCGTTGCGCGCCATGCCATCGGGCGCATGAGTGCCCAGGAACAGGACTTTATCCCTGAATCCGAATGGCCCAAAGTGTTCCGCGCCGCACGCATCTGGGTGGTTGTTTATGCGCTGATCATCGGCGTCGCGATGACCCTGCACAGCTGGCTGCCGTTGATGCTGGTGGGTTTGCCGAGTCTCTACGGCGCCTGGCTCGGCTACCTGTTCGGCCTTACCCAGCACGTGGGCCTGGCCGAAGACGTGCTCGACCACCGCAGCAACTGCCGCACCATCTACATGAACCGCGTGCTGCGCTTTATCTACATGAACATGAACTACCACCTCGAACACCACATGTATCCGATGGTGCCTTACCACGCCCTTGCGCAACTGCATGACGAAATCCGCAGCGACTGCCCGCCGCCCTACGCAAGCCTGCGGGATGCCTACAGGGAGATCATCCCGACAATTCTCAGGCAGCGCCGCGACCCGAGCTACTTCGTCCAGCGCCCGATTCGCGCACAGGTGCAACCGGCCGCCGCTGCGATGCACGCAGAGACTGCTGCCGGCTGATCATTCCCCCCTTGAAACAAGAGAAAACGCCATGAACGATCAATGGATCGACGTCTGCGCCGTGGGCGAAATTGACGAGGAAGACGTGCTGCGCTTCGATCACGGGGTGAACACCTACGCGGTGTTCCGTTCCGCCGATAACGAGTTTTTTGCCACCGCAGGCCTCTGCACCCACGAAAAAATCCACCTCGCCGATGGCCTGGTGATGGACCACGTCATCGAATGCCCCAAACACAATGGGCGCTTTGATTACCGCTCCGGCAAGGCCCTCGGCGCGCCGGTGTGCGTCAATCTCAAAACCTACCCGGTGCGTGTGGAGGCGGGCCGGGTATTGCTCGCCGTTGCGCTGTGACGATGAACGCGCCCCTTGTTATTGTCGGCGCGGGGCACGCCGGAGGCCGTGCGGCGCTTACCCTGCGTGAGGAAGGCTACAGCGGCCGGGTGATGCTGATCGGCGATGAGCCGCACCTGCCCTATGAGCGCCCGCCGCTGTCCAAGGGCCTGCTGCAAGGCGCGACGGACCTGACGAGTTGCAGCCTGTGCGACGGCGCGCGGCTGGCCGAGCTTGGCATCGAGCATGTCGCGGGCAACCCGGTAAGCCGCCTGGAGCCTGCACACAACCGCCTGCAACTCGCCGACGGCCAATGGCTGGCCTATTCAGGCCTGCTGTTGGCCACCGGCGGTCGGGCGCGGCGCTTGCCCCAGCATCTGCCGCACATGCTGTACCTGCGCACCCATGATGACGCAATGGCGTTGCGCGCGGCCTTGCGCCCCGGCACGCGGCTGGTGGTTATCGGCGGCGGGTTTATCGGCCTGGAAGTGGCGGCGACGGCGCGCAGCATGGGCTGTGAAGTGACGGTGCTCGAAGCCGGGTCGCGACTGGCGGGCCGGGTGCTGCCGCCGATCATCAGCGAGGCGCTGTTGGCGCTGCACCGTGATCACGGCGTGGATGTGCGCTTGAACGTGACGCTGGAATCCATCCACGCCGACGCCGTGCAACTGGTGGGCGGGCAGGTACTGTCCTGTGACCTGGTGGTGGTGGGTATCGGCATGCAACCCAATCTCGAACTGGCCGCAGCGGCCGGGCTGGACGTGGGGCAGGGCATTCGCGTGGACGCGCAACTGCGCACCAGCGTGGCGAATATCTTTGCTGCGGGCGACGTGTGTGAGTTCCAGCTGGGCGGCGTCTACCAGCGCCAGGAAACCTGGCGCAACGCCGAGGCTCAGGGGCGGCATGCGGCGTTGAGTCTGCTGGGACGCGAGTTACCGTTCGATGCCCTGCCGGGCTTCTGGTCCGATCAATTCGATTGGGGCTTGCTCACCGTGGGTGCGATGACCGCGCAAATGGTCACGCGTTATCTGCCCACCGGCGGCGTTTTGCTGTTCTACCTGCACGGCGATGGCCACCTGCAAGGTGCCTGCGGCTGGGCGCCGGGCAACAGCGTGGCCAGGGACATCAAGCTGTGCGAACGGCTGATCGCGGCGCGCATCCCGCTGACGGCGGCGAACCTGTCCGATCCGCAGCAATCCCTCAAACACCTGCTGCGGAGCTGACATGCGCCAATTTCTGGTGTTCCAATCCCTGTGGGCAATGCAAACCGAACCCGGTTCGCTCGACGCGCAACTGGACCGAATTGCCGCCGCCGGTTTTGATGGCGTCACCGACCACTACTACAACGCCGCCGACGTCGCCCGTTTACACGCCGCCACCGCTGCGCGCGGTTTGCAGATCGAAGGCCAGCTGTTTCCGCAGAATGTGGACGACCTGGCGGCCGCGCTGGATGTGATCGGCCGCCATGGCTGTCATCACCTCACCCTGCAAGCCGATGTGCGACCGCGCACCCAGGCCGAGGCGGGCCGGCTGATCGAAGGCTGGCAACGCCTGGCCGAACAGGCGGACTTTCCGATCCTGCTGGAAACCCATCGTTATCGCCTCACCAATGACCTGATGTTTACCCTCGACCTGCTGGCGCAAATGCCGGATTTGAAACTGCTGGCCGACCTGTCCCACTACGTGGTCGGGCGCGA
The DNA here is from genome assembly GCF_000336465.1 of Pseudomonas poae RE*1-1-14. NCBI lineage: Bacteria > Pseudomonadati > Pseudomonadota > Gammaproteobacteria > Pseudomonadales > Pseudomonadaceae > Pseudomonas > Pseudomonas poae. The sequence goes on from NC_020209.1 coordinate 1,612,827, forward strand.
ATTGCCTGAGCCTGGGGTTGCCGAAGACGACGAACAGATCCACACGATCCTGCGTCACAGCTGGGGCTTTCATGGCCGTGTGGCGAGCAGCGAGCAGGTGCAGGTGTCGCTGGAGTTTCCCCGGCACCAAGCCTGGGTCGAGCGCTTTAGCGGCTGGTGGCGCTACGGCATTGAAGACTGGCTTGCTCGGCCCGACACGCCGCAGAGCCTGTCTTTCACCTGCGAGCTCGGCCCGCCGCCGTATGCGATTACCGGCGCGGATGGCCGCGAGATCAGTGACCGCTGGGCCGAGGCATTAAAACTGAAAAGCCTGGTGCAGGCGCTCTGGAAGACCTGTTGCACAAGCTCGTCAGCTCAAAAGGCCGGTGCTGACGGCAACGATCAAAAAGACGCCCAGCAGCGCCCGGTAGACCACAAATGGCCAGGTTGAAAAGCGCTCCAGAAACTTCATCAGCCCCCAGATCGCAAAAAACGCCGAAATGCTCGCCACCACCAGCCCGAACAGCAGATGCGTCCAGGCATGCGCGGGCAGGTCGGCGTGCAGCAACACCCACAGCTCTTTCAGCCCGGCCAGGGCGATGGCGGGCAGGCCCAGCAGGAAGGAGAAACGCGCCGCTTCCTCGCGCTTGAAGTTGAGAAACAGCGCCGCCGTCAACGTGGAGCCCGAGCGCGATACCCCAGGGATCAACGCACCAATCTGTGCGACCCCCACGATCAGCGCATCACGCAGACGCATCTGGCTGACGTCACGGGTATGCCGGGCGCGCACCTCGGCCACCGCCATCAATACCGCCATCACCACGCAGGAAATACCGATCACCATCAACCCGCGCATCGGCGAGTTGCAGGCATTCAGGGTTGACGACAGCACCAGCCCGGCAATGCAGATCGGGAGGGTGGCCAGCACAATTGCCACCGCCAGCTTGAACCAGCGGTCGTTGTAGTCGCCCCGGCGCACCGCGTCGATGCTGCCGGTGGTGACCTGGCGCACATCGCGCCAGAAATAACTGACCACGGCCGCCAGCGCCGCCAGTTGCATGGCCGCCGAAAACGCCGAGCCCGGATCTTGCCAGCCGAGCAGGGCGGGAACCACGCGCATGTGGGCGGTGGACGACACCGGCAGCAGCTCGGTGATGCCCTGAATCACGCCCAGGAAGAAAATCTGCAGGTAATCCAGGGAGGCAAAGCCGACATCCAGGCCGGCGGTACAGACGTTGGTCACGAGGCATGTCCTTGAGAAGCGAGAATCGGCGAAGTTTATTCCAAATGTTTCAGGGTGGTGGCCGGGGCCCTCGCTATCTGCATTCCGTTCAGCCAATAGAAAGGATTCACTCGCCATTGGCTTGAGGCGACGTTTTGTGAACAATGGCGCCCTGCGTTATTTCACTGAGAGCCCCATGCCTGAAACCACCGTCGAATTGATCCAGACCGGCCCCGAAGATGCCGAGCTGATCCGCAATCTGTACCAGTACTACGCTTACGAGTCCTCGGACTGGGAACAAGAAGATGTCGAAGCGGACGGCCGCTTCTATATCCATGACGAACACCTGTCGCGCTACTGGCAAGACCCGCAATGGAGCGCCAACCTGCTGCTGGTGGATGGCTGCATCGCCGGGTTCATGTTGATCGAAGGCAGCGAGCTGGGCATGGATGCCCTGGAGCTGGCCGACCTGTTTATCCTCAAGCGCTACCGCCGCCGAGGCATCGGCCGTGCCATCGCCACCCAGGTGCTGTGCAGTGGCGAAGCCAACTGGCTGGTGCGTTTTTATGACCAGGATGAAGTGTCACAGGCGTTCTGGCGCACGGTGCTCGATTACCTGCCGCGCCCTGTGCAGACCCTTGAGCTGGACGATGACCCGCAGCTGGTGACGTACCTGATTACGCGGGCGGCGCTGCATTGAACGCCTGCTGCATCGCTTGAGGCGGTTGCCCGAACGCCCGTAGAAACGCCTGGCGCATGCGCTCGCGGTCGCCGAATCCAGTTTCGCGAGCGACCACCTCAACCGGGTGCCGGCTGGTTTCCATCATCGCCCGCGCGGCTTCCACCCGCAGCGATTCGATGGCCTTGGCCGGCGTCTGCCCGGTTTCTTCGCGAAACACCCGGCTGAACTGGCGCGGGCTGAGCCGGGCGACTTCGGCCAGAGCGTCTACTGACAGGTCATGGGTGAGGTTCTCGCGGGCGTAGGCCAGGGCCAGTTGCACGCGGTCGGATTTGGGGTCCAGCTCCAGCAGGGCCGACAACTGCGACTGCTCGCTGCCCCGGCGCTGGGCGATTACCAGCTTGCGCGCGATGCGCCGGGCGAGGTCGCTGCCCAGATCGTTCTCCACCATGGCCAGGGCCAGGTCGACCCCGGCGCTCATGCCGGCGCCGGTCCACACCTGGCCGTCCACCACAAACAGTTTGTCTTCTTCCAGGCGGATGTGCGGATAGCGCTTGCGAAACGCTGGCGCGTGAATCCAGTGGGTCGTGGTGCGCTTGCCCTCCAGCAGCCCGGCCTCGGCCAGCACGAAGATGCCCATGCACAGAGACGCAACGCGGCGTGACTGTGCGGAGGCCGCCTTGACCAGTTCCAGCAGGTTCGCTTCCGGCAGGCGAAACTCCAGGTAGCCGCTGACGATCAACGTGTCATAACCCTGTGGCCGAAGGGGCGAGGTGTTCACCGAAAAGCCCTGGGACGTCATCACCGCGCCGCCGCTTTCCGACACCAGATGAAACTCATAGGCCGGCTCGCCGCGCAGCAGGTTTGCGCACTCGAACACCGAGCCCAGGCTAAGGCTCAGGGACTGGAAGTTCGGGTAAACCATCAGCGCAACGCTGTGCATCGTTATTCTCCAAGGGGCACGGGGAGGGCGATTGTCGGCGGGCGTCGCAGAAACGGCAACCGACTTCGAGCCATGGCCGAAATCCTTGCGGATCTGACATTGTGGGGTTCAGCCACGCTCCCTACCATGGCTCCACGAACTAGACGACTGGTCTAATCGGTGGGAGGCAAGCATGAGCAACGACACCAGAAGTGCCCGGCAAGTGATTCTCGACAGTGCGCAGCCGCTGATCGGCGCCAAGGGGTTTTCCGCGGTGGGCCTGAACGAAATACTGCAAACCGCTGGGGTGCCCAAAGGTTCGTTTTATCACTACTTCAGCTCCAAGGACGCGTTTGGCGTGGTGTTGCTCGACACCTACTTCGACAACTACGTGCATGGCATGCAGCAGTTGTTCAGCCAGCCCGAACTGTCCCGGCACAACACGTTGATGCGCTATTGGCAGGCCTGGATCGACAACCAGACCGGCTGCACCGATTCCGGCAAATGCCTGGCCGTCAAACTGGGTGCCGAGGTGTCAGATCTTTCGGAGCCGATGCGATTGGCCCTGCAAAGCGGCACCTCGCGCACCATCGAAGTACTCGCCGAGGCGATACGCGGCGGGGTCGAGGACGGTTCGCTGGCTATCGAGCAATCCCCCGAAGGCCTTGCCCGGCGCTTGTATGCGCTGTGGCTGGGAACCAGCGTCATGAGCAAGATCACCCGTACCGCTGCGCCGTTCACCGAGGCGCTGTCGCTGACTCAACAGTTGTTGGGCAGCCCCGTATACCCTGACATCCACATCGATCGAGGCACTGGAAAATGAAAGTATTAATGGTACTCACCTCTCACGACCAGCTTGGCGACACCGGCCGCAAGACCGGCTTCTGGCTCGAAGAGTTTGCAGCCCCGTATTACGTGTTCAAGGACGCCGGCGTCGAGGTGGTGCTGGCATCGCCGGCCGGCGGCCAGCCGCCGCTGGACCCGGTCAGTGATCAGCCGGATGCCCAGACCGAACAGACCCGCCGTTTCGCCGCCGACCCGGCCGCGCAACAGGCCCTGGCCAACACCGTGAAGCTGGACACGCTCAACGCTGACCATTTCGACACCGTGTTCTACCCAGGTGGCCACGGACCGCTGTGGGATCTGGCCGAGTCGCCCACTTCTATTGCGCTGATCGAAGCGTTCGAGCGTGCCGGCAAGCCGATCGGTTTCGTTTGCCACGCCCCGGGCGCCCTGCGTCACGTCAAGGCGGTCAATGGTGAGCCGTTGATCAAGGGTCGCCGTGTCACCGGGTTCTCCAACTCCGAGGAAGCGGCAGTGCAACTGACCGACGTGGTGCCATTCCTGGTCGAGGATGAGTTCAAGAAACTGGGCGGCAAGTACGAGAAGGGCGCTGACTGGCAGTCCTTCGTGATTGTCGACGGCCTGCTGGTCACCGGGCAGAACCCCGGCAGTTCGAGCGAAGTGGCCCAGGCCCTGCTTAACCTCACCGCTTAACCCATCCACCGTTTTATCGCTGGCGACTCGCACGAGTCGCCAACGCTTTCGTTCGTCCCGAATTTGGAATATCGCAATGACTGCCACTGTTTTAAACACCCCGGTAAAACTGGGCCATCACCTCTTGAACAACCGCGTGGTATTGCCGCCGCTGACCCGTCAGCGCAGCGCCCAGCCGGGTGATATCGCCACTGACTTGATGGCCGAGTATTACCGTCAGCGCGCCACCGCCGGTTTCATGGTCAGCGAAGGCACGCAGATCGAACCCCGTGGCCAGGGTTATGCCTGGACGCCGGGTATCTACAGCCCCGCGCAAATCGAAGGATGGCGCAAGGTCACCAACGCCGTGCACGCCGAGGGCGGAGTGATCTTTGCCCAGTTATGGCATGTCGGTCGGGTCTCTCACAATGCGTTGCAGCCTGACGGCGCGGCCCCGGTGGCGCCTTCGGCGATTCAGGCGGAGCAGGCCAAGGCGTTTATCGCTACCGGCCCGGGTACTGGCGATCTGGTGCAGCCTCCGGTGCCGCGCGCGTTGAACCTGCTCGAGATCGACGAGTTGGTCGGGCAGTACGCCCAGGCCGCGCGCAATGCCCTGGATGCAGGGTTCGATGGGGTGGAGATTCACTCGGCCAACGGTTATCTGGTCAACCAGTTCATTTCGGCGCATTCCAATCAGCGTGACGACCAGTACGGCGGCTCGTTGGACAATCGTCTGCGTTTCCTGCGCGAAGTGGTCGAGGCGGTGAGCCAGGTAGTCGGCCCCGAGCGCCTGGGCGTGCGTTTTTCACCGCTGTTCAGCGGCACCGATCAGGACCGTGTCTACATCGGCCTGGTCGAAGAAGACCCGCACCACACCTATATCGAAGCGATCAGGGTGCTGGAGCAGTCAGGTATCGCCTACGTGTCCATCGCCGAAGCCGACTGGGACAACGCCCCAGACCTGCCTGACAGCTTCCGCCAGGCCGTGCGCAGCACCTTCAGCGGCCGCATCATCTACGCAGGCCGCTACACTGCCGAGCGCGGCGCGCGGCTGATCGAAGCGGGGCTGGCGGACCTGATTGCCTTCGGCCGGCCATTCATCGCCAACCCGGACCTGCCGCAGCGACTGTTCAACGGCTGGCCGTTGAACCCGCTGCGGGCCGAAGGGATGTATGGCGGTTCTGAACTGGGCTATGTGGATTATCCGACGTACGCCGAGTAGGGCAATTCACTGCGCTGTGATCCATTCCAGATAATCACACGCCCTGTGGCGAGTGGGCTTGCCGCAATGCCGTTCAGTTAAGCGCAGATTCCCTGTGGCGAGCAGGCTTGTCCTGCGTTGGGCTGCGCAGCAGCCCCAAAACCAGGCGCTGAGCCGTATCAGGTAAACCGCGTTTTGCTGGATTGGGGGCGCTTCGCACCCCAACGCGGGGCAAGCCCGCTCGCCACAGGTGGATCGCTGTACTGGTTTAAACCACCCGCAGCACAATCTTGCCGATGTGGTCGCCGCCTTCCATGCGGGCATGGGCCTGGTCGGCCTGGGTGTGTACGCCGAGTAGGGCAATTCACTGCGCTGTGATCCATTCCAGATAATCACACGCCCTGTGGCGAGTGGGCTTGCCGCAATGCCGTTCAGTTAAGCGCAGATTCCCTGTGGCGAGCAGGCTTGTCCTGCGTTGGGCTGCGCAGCAGCCCCAAAACCAGGCGCTGAGCCGTATCAGGTACACCGCGTTTTGCTGGATTGGGGGCGCTTCGCACCCCAACGCGGGGCAAGCCCGCTCGCCACGAGGGCATCGCTTTACTGGTTTAAACCACCCGCAGCACGATTTTGCCGATGTGGTCGCCGCCTTCCATGCGTGCATGGGCCTGGTCGGCCTGGGTGTAGTCGAACACCTGGTCGATGATCGGCAGGCAGCGTCCTTCCGCCAGGACCGGCCAGACGTACTCGCGCAATTGGTCGGCAATGGCGGCTTTTTCTTCGGCGGTGCGTGCCCGCAGCAGCGAGCCGGTGATCACTGCGCGCTTGCTGAGGATGGTCAGCAGGTCGACGTCGTTGGCCTTGCCGCCGCCGAGGAACCCCAGCATCACCAGGTGACCATCCATGCCCAGGGCCTTCAGATTGTTGTTGAGATAAGAGGCGCCCATGATGTCGAGAATCACGTCCACGCCCTGATTATCGGTGTGCGTGGCGATCACGTCGGCAAAGTCCTGCTCGCGGTAATTGATCGGTTCGGCCCCCAGCTTGGCAATCGCCGCGCACTTGTCGGCGCTGCCGGCGGTGGCGAAGGCCTGGATGCCGAACTCGCGGCACAGCATCAGCGCGGTAGTGCCGATGCCGCTGGTGCCGCCATGGATCAGCACGCGCTCGCCGGTGTGGGCATTGCCCAGGCCGAACAGGTTGGCCCAGACGGTAAAGAAGGTTTCCGGTACCGCAGCGGCCTGAATCCAGTCCATGCCCTCGGGGATCGGCAGCGCCTGGCCGGCCGGCACGGTGCAGAACTGCGCGTAACCGCCACCGTTGGTGAGCGCGCAGACCCGGTCGCCGAGGCTGTATTGGGTGACACCGTCGCCCAGTGCGACCACTTCACCGGCCACTTCCAAGCCTGGGATCGGGCTCATGCCGGGTTTCATCGGGTATTTGCCGGCGCGTTGCAGGGCGTCGGGGCGGTTGACGCCGGCGGCGTGCACGCGAATCAGGATGTCACCGGGGCCAGGTGTCGGCACGGCTTCCTGGCGTGGCTTGAGTACTTCAGGGCCGCCGAATTCGGTGATTTCAATCAGGGTCATCGTTTGGGGCAGTGTCATGGAGGGATACCTGTTGCAGTGAGCGTGTGTACTGGGACCGCAGCTTGCGGCGGTTGATTCCAACCATTGTCCAGCAACGGGCCGCGTGCGTCAGCCAGGGATCGGCATGCCACTGTGGGAGAGGGGCTCCCGCAGTGGCTGTTCGCTGCGTGCAAACGGTTGATCAGCGTTGCAGAAACGCCAGCAGGTCTTCATTGAGCTGCTGGGTATGGGTCGCTGCAAACCCGTGGGGCGCGTCTTTATACACTTTGAGCTGCGCGCCCTTGATCATCTGCGCCGCCACCTTGCCGGTGGTCTCGAACGGCACGATCTGGTCGCCGTCGCCATGGATCACCAGCGTCGGTACATCGATGGTCGCCATGTCCGGGCGGAAGTCGGTCTGCGAGAACGCAGTCACGCAGTCCACGGTGGACTTGAGCGACGCCAGCAGGGCGATCTGCAGGGTTTGCGTCAGCACGCCCGCGGACACCTCCTGGCCCTGGTTGATGCCGAAGAACGCAGCGTTGAAGTCACTGATAAATTGCGCACGGTCCTTCAACAGGCCGGCCTTGATGCCGTCGAACACTTCAGCCGGCACGCCTTGCGGATAATCCGGCTGTTGGCCGAAGATCGGCGTCACCGCACCCAGCAGCACCAGGCCCGCGACTCGCGCGTTGCCATGGCGTGCGATGTAGCGCGCCACGTCGCCGCCACCCATGGAAAAGCCGACCAGGGTCACGTCGGCAAGGTCCAGGTGCTCGATCAGCTGGGCGATATCGTCGGCGAAGGTGTCGTAGTCATTGCCGGTCCATGGCTGGTCGGAGCGGCCGAAGCCGCGACGGTCGAAGGCAATGGTGCGGTAGCCTCGACTGCTGAGGTACTCCATCTGGTATTCCCACATGTCGGCATCCAGTGGCCAGCCGTGGCTGAACAACACGGGCTTGCCGCTGCCCCAGTCCTTGAAGTAGATCCGGGTGCCGTCTTTGGCAACGAATGTGCTCATCTGAAACTCCCTTGTGCTTTAAAGCGCGAGTGAAAAAACCGCATCACTATTGCGTTAAATCAGACACCGGGCTTGTACGGGCGTGCTTCGTTGCTCAACAACGGCTCAGCGCCGTGCTTCGAGCCACTCAAGCCCCGTGCGCCACACGCAGATCCCGAGGAAGTACGCTGACATCAACGACCACAGCCCGAACGTCCACGGGTTGGTGTTGGGATGATCTACCACCATGAGGAAGCTGCACAGCAGCCAGATGGTGGTGACCGCGATGTTGATCGGCATAAAGCGTTTCACGCGGAACGGGTGCAGGAATTTCATCGGGGTGACGGTCAGCAGGGCCAGGCCGATCACGGTCGTCAAGGTCACCCAGGCGTCCGGCTGGATGATGTAGACGCACAAAGCCACCACGTTCCAGGCGGCCGGGAAGCCGACGAAGTAGTTGTCCTTGCTCTTCATGTTGACGTTGCAGAAGCAGAACAGCGACGACACCAGAATCACCGATACGGTGAACAGGTGGGTGAATTCCGGCAGGTCGATGTAGCGATAGATAAACAGCGCCGGAATGAACACGTAGGTCAGGTAGTCGATCACCAGGTCCAGCACCGAGCCGTCAAAGCTGGGCAACACCGTGCTGACGTTGAGCTTTCGCGCCAGCGAGCCGTCGACGCCGTCCACCACCAGCGCCAGACCCAGCCACAGCAGGCAGGCCTTGGGCGAGTTTTCCAGGAGCGCCAGGGTGGCCAGGAAGGCCAGGACCACGCCGGTGGCGGTAAAGCCATGGGCGCCCCAGGCTTTTAGTCTGGCTACATGCAGGGTCGAGATCACGGGCGTTTCTCCAAAGGTGGAACGGGGCAGCCGACGACGTGACGCCGTCGAGTCTGGCCGGGGAATGCAGTATCGACCGGGGAGGAGGGGATAAGGTTCACCGCCCCGCTGTACCGCTTAGGTTAGCAAGCGTAGGACTTTTCGGCATCAGCCTTGGCGAAACACCAGGGCCTTCAAGCCACTTTGAGGGTCGATATCGGGGAATTCCGGCGGGTTTTCCAGGCGTTCCACAAAGCGCAGGCCCGGTGCTTCGCGGGTGACGCCGTCGATCAGGAAGTCTTCGCCAAAGGCCGGATCGTTCATGCAGGCCAGTACCGTGCCCTGCGCCGTGAGCAGATCCGGCAGGCGACGCAGTACGCGCTGGTAGTCCTTGGTCAGCAGGAAGCTGCCTTTCTGGAAGGACGGCGGGTCGATGATCACCAGATCGTACGGGCCGCTGTGGGTGACCTTGGCCCAGGACTTGAACAAGTCGTGGCCCAGAAAGGTGACCTTGCCCAGGTCGTGACTGTTCAGGCGATGGTTGTCGCGGCCCCGGCTCAAGGCGCCACGGGCCATGTCCAGGTTGACCACATGGGCCGCGCCGCCCTCGATGGCCGCCACCGAAAACCCGCAAGTGTAGGCAAACAGGTTGAGCACGCGCTGGCCCCTGGCCTGGTCGCGCACCCAGTTGCGTCCGTAGCGCATGTCGAGGAACAGGCCGCTGTTCTGCTTTTTACCCAGGTCGATCAGGTAGCGCAGGCCACCTTCGGTGATGGTCAGCTCGTCGATGGGGTCGCCCAGCAGCCATTCGGTGGTGCTTTGCGGCAGGTAGCGGTGTTGCAGGGCGACGGCGCGCACGCCGCAGGTGGCCCAGTCGATCTGCAACAGCTGCTGCTTCAAGGCGTCCAACTGCTCGGTCTGCTTGAACAGCGCCACCAGCACCACGCCTTGCAGCCAGTCCACCGTCAATTGCTCCAGGCCCGGCCAGCAGCGGCCACGGCCGTGGAACAGGCGCCGGGTTTCAGTGGGCGCGTCGGCCAGGGCAGTGAGCAAATGGGCATGCAGGGTGGCGAGTGCGTCTGAGGTCATCGGTGAGCGTCGGTGTTTGAGCGGGCGGCATTTTAAACACAATGACGAAGGGTGTGGGGCGGTTCAGGCGCTGACGATCAGCGTTGGCCCGAATGCGTCCTGCACAAACGCTGGCGCGATGTAACGCTCGTAATGAGCCTCTGACAGCAGGAAAAACTCGCGGTCAATGGCGTCGCGCAGGTCGCTGAGGCTGCGCTCGCGGAACTCCGGCAACAACGCCAGCCCATAGGCGTCGAGCCGGGAAATCACCCGCGCACCGCGAGCAATCAACTGGTAGGCCCAGCAATACGGCGACTGGTGTGGCACATAGCGGATCTTGCGGTCTTCCAGCTGCTGGCGCAGGCGCTGGGGGTCGAACACTTCAAGTTTGCTGGTCATCACCTGCACCAGCAATTGCTCAAGGCGCAGCCACACCGCCTGTTTTTCATCGGCGTTGTAGCCATTCCATTGGATGACTTCGTGGTGATAGCGCTTGCAGCCCCGGCAGACCAAGTCACCGTAAACGGTGGAACAGAGGCCTACGCACGGGGTTTTGATGGTTTGATTGGGCATAAAAGGGTGTACACACGTTTAAAGAACACAGGCTCATGTGGGAGGCAGCATACCCTTCCCACATTTTTTCAGCGCTATGTTGATTCAGTCCCAGCTCAACGCACCGCCGGTCTGGTACTCGATCACGCGGGTCTCGAAGAAGTTTTTCTCTTTCTTCAAATCCATGATTTCGCTCATCCACGGGAACGGGTTGGTGGTGCCTGGATACTCTTCCTTCAACCCAATCTGCGACAGACGGCGGTTAGCGATGAACTTGAGGTAATCCTCCATCATTGCCGCATTCATGCCGAGAACGCCGCGCGGCATGGTGTCACGCGCATATTCGATCTCAAGTTGAGTGCCCTGGAGAATCATCTGGGTCGCTTCTTCTTTCATCTCGGCATCCCACAAGTGCGGGTTTTCGATTTTGATCTGGTTGATCACGTCGATACCGAAGTTCAGGTGCATCGACTCATCGCGCAGGATGTACTGGAACTGCTCGGCCACGCCGGTCATTTTGTTGCGGCGGCCCATGGACAGGATCTGGGTGAAGCCGCAATAAAAGAAGATGCCTTCCAGTACGCAGTAATAGGCGACGAGGTTGCGCAGCAGCTCTTTGTCGGTCTCGACGGTGCCGGTTTCGAACTTCGGATCGGAGATCGAGCGGGTGTACTTCAAACCCCAGGCGGCCTTTTTGGCGACCGATGGGATCTCGTGGTACATGTTGAAGATCTCGCCTTCATCCATGGCCAGGGATTCGATGCAGTACTGGTAGGCGTGGGTGTGGATCGCTTCTTCGAAGGCCTGGCGCAGGATGTACTGGCGGCATTCCGGGTTGGTGATCAGGCGGTACACGGCCAGCACCAGGTTGTTGGCGACCAGCGAATCGGCGGTGGAGAAGAAGCCCAGGTTGCGCATGACGATGCGGCGTTCGTCGTCGGTGAGGCCTTCGGGGGTCTTCCACAGGGCGATGTCGGCGGTCATGTTGACCTCTTGCGGCATCCAGTGGTTGGCGCAGCCGTCGAGGTACTTTTGCCAGGCCCAGTCGTATTTGAAAGGCACGAGTTGGTTGAGGTCGGCGCGGCAGTTGATCATGCGCTTTTCGTCGACGGCCACGCGGGCGGCTGAGCCTTCGAGTTCGGCGAGGCCTTCGGCGACGTCGAGTTTATCGAGGGCGGCCTTGGCGCGGATGATCGCCGCAGAGTCGCTGGCGGTCACGTTGCGCGCTTCAAGGGCAGCCGCGGCGCCGGCGCCGTCGAGGCGGTCCATGTTGGCTTCGCTGGCGTGGCCGGCGTTGGCGCCTCTGACAACGGCCTCGCCGGTGTCCTCGTTGTCGACTTCATCCCAACTCAGCATTGAAATATTCCTTCCTGTTCGCTTGAAATACTGCACAGAGTGTGTTCGAGAAATGCCGACGCTTCACACTATGTAGTGGTCTGGCCTGTTAGTGGGCACACTATATGGTGTGTAACACTGCTGGTCAATGAGAGGTGAGGATTGAAAACTGGGGGAGCGCGGATCAGATGAAGCCGCAAGTGACGTGAAAAAACCAATAGTGGCGATTTGATAATTAATCGCCTGTTCAAGAATTATTCTCGCTACAATCCGCCGCTTTGCCACTTGGTACGGACGTGTCAAACCCGTGCCTGCGAGAAGTCTGATGCTGATCAGTAGTTATTCACCCGCCCTTGTAGCCATTTCTCTGTGTGTCGCCATTCTTGCGTCCTACACCGCGCTGGACCTGACGGGGCGGATCGCCACAGCCAAGGGGCGCACCGTCTATCTATGGATTGCCGGTGGTGCGTTGGCGATGGGGGTGGGCGTGTGGTCGATGCATTTTATCGGCATGCTGGCCTTGCGCCTGCCGTTTGCCCTGGGCTTCGATGCAGGTATTACCGCGCTGTCACTGTTGATCGCCGTGCTGTCCAGCGGTTTCGCGTTATGGCTGGTCAGTCAGCCACGCCTGCCCGTCTGGCAATTGGCATTTGGCGCGCTGATCATGGGCGCCGGCATTAGCTGCATGCACTACACCGGCATGGCTGCCATGCGCATGACACCCGGCATTGATTATGACCCTGCATTGTTTGGCGCCTCGCTGTTGATCGCCGTGGCAGCGTCCGGCGCGGCGCTGTGGATTGCGTTCAACCTGCGGCGCAATACGCCTTATGTGCGACTGGCACGAGGAGGGGCGGCCATGGTGATGGGCGTCGCCATCGTTGGCATGCACTACACGGGAATGGCCGCCGCACGGTTTGCCGACGACAGTTTCTGCGGCGCCGCCTTGAATGGCCTGAGCGGCAGGGGCCTGGACAATCTGGTGCTGGTCACGTCGCTGGCGGTGCTGATCATTGCGTTGCTCACCTCGCTGCTCGACGCCCGTCTGCAGGCGCGTACCGCCGCACTCGCCCATTCCCTGACCCTGGCCAACCAGGAGCTGACCCACCTGGCCCTGCACGACATGCTCACCGGCCTGCCCAACCGCACCTTGCTCGCCGACCGCATTACGCAGGCGATGCAGGCGGTAAGGGAGCAGGGCGGATGCTTTGCGCTGATGTTCATTGACCTGGACGGTTTCAAGCCGGTCAACGATGCGTTCGGCCATCATCTGGGCGACCTGCTGCTGCGCGAGGTCGGCCAGCGCCTGCGCGAGGACCTGCGCAGTCAGGACACCCTGGCGCGCATCGGCGGCGATGAATTCGTGCTGCTGGTGCAACTGACGCAGCCGCAAGACGCGCTGGGGTTGGCCGAGCGCCAGGTGGTATTGATCAACCAGGCGTTCCAGGTGGCCGAGCATGACCTGAAAATTTCCGCCAGCGTCGGCATCGCCCTGTTCCCGGGCAACGGCAGTACCCCTCAGGAACTGTTGATGAACGCCGACGCTGCCATGTACCACGCCAAGGGCCTGGGCAAGAACGGCTACAGTTTTTTTGAGGCGTCGATGAACACCAATGCGCGCAAGCAACTGCAGCTGTTGCAGGACCTGCGCAATGCCCTGGAACTTGACCAGTTGCAGTTGTATTACCAGCCCAAGTTCGATGCGGTCAGTGGCATGCCAGTCGGCGCCGAGGCGCTGCTGCGCTGGGAGCACCCGCAACAGGGCTTGTTGCTGCCCACCAGCTTTATCGAGCTGGCGGAAAAGACCGGTTTGATCATCCCGATCGGCGATTGGGTGCTCAATGAAGCGTGCCGCCAGATGAGCGCGTGGTACGCAGAGGGCTACGAAGACTGGCGCATCGCGGTCAATCTGTCGGCGTTGCAGTTTGGTCATGCCGGGCTGGTCAAGAGCGTCGCCGCCGCGCTGGCGCGCCATCGGTTGCCGGCCAACAGCCTGACCCTGGAAATCACCGAGACCACGGCCATGAGCGACGCCGACGCGAGCATGACGGTCTTGCAGCAGCTCTCGCAGATGGGCGTCGACTTGTCCATCGACGATTTCGGTACTGGCTATTCGAGCCTGATGTACCTCAAGCGCTTGCCGGCCAACGAGCTGAAAATCGACCGCGGTTTCGTGCGTGACCTGGAGCACGACAGCGACGACGCGGCCATTGTGTCTGCCATCGTTGCGCTGGGCCAGGCGCTGGGTTTGCGGATTGTCGCCGAAGGCGTGGAGACCGATGCCCAGCAGCATTTTCTCACGCGCCTGGGCTGCAATGCCCTGCAAGGCTACCTGCTCGGCCACCCCTTGCCGGCTACAGATTTCATGGCCGATATCCAGCGTGCGCAGGCGTTGGTCATGCCTGACAAATGCCGGGCGTGACGGTTACTCTTGGATCCAGTCACAAAAATATCAGGTTGGAACAGGAGATCGCGTGCATGGATAAAGTCGTCATTATCACTGGAGGCAGCCGCGGAATCGGCGCCGAGACGGCCTTGCTCGCCGCCCGTGAAGGCTATCGTATCTGCATCAATTACCAGTCTGACGAAACCGCCGCCCAGGCCGTGCTGGAACAGGTACGCGCGCTTGGCGCCCAGGCGATTGCGGTGCGCGCCGATGTCAGTAGCGAAGATGAGGTGATCGCGCTGTTCAGCCGGGTCGACGCCGAGCTTGGACGTGTCACCGCGCTGGTGAACAATGCCGGCACCGTGGGACACAAGGCCCGGGTGGAGGAAATGTCCGAGTTCCGGATCCTCAAGATCCTCAAGACCAACGTACTGGGCCCGATGCTCTGCGCCAAACATGCGCTGCTGCGCATGTCGCCACGCCATGGCGGGCAGGGCGGCAGTATCGTCAACGTGTCGTCGGTGGCGGCGCGCCTGGGCTCACCGGGCGAGTATGTCGATTACGCCGCCTCCAAGGGCGCGCTCGACACCTTCACCCTGGGCCTGTCCAGAGAGGTGGCGGGCGAGGGCATTCGGGTCAACGCGGTGCGCCCCGGCTACATCTTCACCGACTTCCACGCCCTGAGTGGCGACCCGGACCGCGTCAGCAAGCTCGAACCCGGCATCCCCATGGCCCGTGGCGGCCGGCCGGAGGAAGTGGCCGAGGCGATTATCTGGCTGCTGTCGGACAAGGCTTCGTATGCCACCGGCACCTTTATCGACCTGGGCGGCGGCCGCTAGAGCGAGCGCACAAGCCGCCCCAGGGTCTGCATCGCTGTCTCCGACGCCTCGGTCCAGGGGCTGCCGTAGTTCAAGCGGATGCAGTGACGAAAGCGCCGGGTCGCCGAGAAGATTGGCCCCGGCGCCAGGCTGATGCCCTGGGCCAGGGCCAGTTGGAAAAGTTTCAGCGAGTCGGTCTGTTCCGGCAGTTCCAGCCACAGGAAATAGCCGCCAGTGGGTTGGCTGACCCGGGTCTGCGCCGGAAAGTGGCGCGCAATGGCGGCGAGCATGGCGTGTTGCTGTTCTTCCAGGGCATAGCGCAGTTTACGCAGGTGGCGGTCATAGCCGCCATGTTGCAGGTAATCGGCGATGGCGGCCTGGGCCGGCATCGAAGGGCACAACGAAGTCATCAGCTTGAGGCGCTCGACCTTCTGCGCATAACGCCCGGCCGCTACCCAGCCCACCCGATAACCCGGTGCCAGGCTCTTGGCAAACGAGCCGCAATGCATCACCAGCCCGTCGGTGTCGAAGGCCTTGGCCGGTTTCGGCGCGTGTTGCCCGTAGTACAACTCGGCGTACACATCGTCTTCGATCAACGGCACCTGATGGCTGCGCAGCAGGTCCACCAATGCCTGCTTTTTGGCCTGCGGCAAGGTGGCGCCCATGGGGTTCTGAAAACTGGTCATGGTCCAGCAGGCCTTGATCGGGTAGTGCGCCAGGCTGTGCGCGAGGGCGTCCAGGTCGATGCCATCGCGCGGGTGCACGGGAATTTCCACGGCCTTGAGCTTCAGACGCTCAAGCACTTGCAGGCAGGCGTAGAACGCCGGCGCTTCAATGGCCACCAGATCGCCCGGCTCGGTCACGGCCTGCAGGCACAGATTGAGCGCCTCAAGGGCGCCGTTGGTGATCAGCAGTTCTTCCATCGGTACCGCAAGCCCGCCAACGCTGTAGCGCAGGGCGATCTGCCGGCGCAGTTGCGGGTTGCCGGGTGACATGTCGGTGACCACCAGGCGCGGGTCCATATCCCGGGCGGCACGGGCCAGGGAGCGGGCCAGGCGTGGCAACGGGAATAGTAGCGGGCTGGGAAAAGCCGAGCCGAAGGGCACGGTGTTGGGGTCTTTGATGGAGTCGAGCACCGAAAATACCAACTCGCTCACATCCACCTCGGTGGAGTCGCGCACCGGCTCCATCGTCAGCGGCTCCGCCAGCGGGCTGGGCGCATGGGTGTTGACGAAATAACCCGAGCGAGGCCGCGCCCGGATCAGGCCACGGCGCTCGAGCAGGTAATACGCCTGGAACACCGTGGAGGGGCTGACGCCGTAGGTCTGGCTGGCGTAGCGCACCGAAGGCACGCGCTGGCCGGCCCCGAGCACGCCGGAGCGGATCAGTTCTGCAATGGCATCGGCAAATTTTTCGTAGCGTTTCATCGGGCCTTAAAACAGGGTCAGTGGGTCAGCGGGACGGAAGGTGGGAGCGGCGTTGCTGATGTCCAGGCGGCACAGGCAACTGACTGGCAGTCGCCGCTGTCCATCTTTTACCAACAATCATAAAGGAGCGCACCCATGGAGGCATGGTGGCAAGAAGCGTGGCTGACCCTGCAGGCCGAATTTGCCGACATTGGCGATGCAAAACAGGTTACCCAGATGACCGTACGGCTGTTGATGGCGGCCATCCTGGGCGGCATCCTTGGTTTTGAGCGCGAGAGCAAGGGCAAGGCGGCCGGGATACGCACGCACATGCTGGTGGCGCTGGGCGCGGCGCTGTTCGTGCTGGTGCCGCAGATGTCCGGTAACCAGGCCGATGCCATGAGCCGAGTGGTGCAGGGCGTGATCGCCGGCATTGGCTTTTTGGGCGCGGGCACCATTATCAAGGGCAAGGATGAGGATGCAGGTCACGTCAAAGGGCTGACCACTGCGGCAGGGCTGTGGATGACCGCTGCGATTGGCGTCGCGGCCGGGTTGGGCCGCGAATCGACAGCGGTGCTGAGTACGTTGCTGGCGCTGGCGGTGTTCAGCGTGATGCCTCGGATTGTGCGCGCGTTCGAGAAGGATGAGTGACCATCGATTCAGGGCGCCGTGTGCGTTTCTTTCACCTGACCGGATACCCTCGCGACACATCCTGCTGGCGTTCTTGCGAATGCGCATCTCGCACCGACTCGAGTATGTTTTTCACCAGTGTGGAGATTTCACTGAGGTGCTTGTGCCTGGCTTGCAGGTCATGCAGGCCGTGCAGAATATGCGGGGCGATTTCCGCATGGAGAAAACCTCGAGCCAATTCAGAGCTCTTTTCCCATGGGGCATTGAGCATGCTGATCGTCAACTCAAACAGCTCCGCTTCGACGGCTTTGCGATAGTCCTCGACGTGCTTCCACTCAAGGGGGGCTGTTACTTTGTCGATCGATCCGCTATTGAAGCAAGCTTCTATGTGGGTGAGCGCCTTGATGTGGGGTTTCGCACCGGGGCCGCGTGCCAGGCGCTTGATGTTGTCCGGGGTCAACAGGGTGTCGATCTTCTCGAAGTAGTCCTTTGACTCTTTCGAGTCCAGGTTACGCATCATGTGGTCAATGGTCTTGCGGTCCACACGGGCGCTTATATCCTCAAGGTGTCGCTCCAGATGGGGCGCATGCCCGGACACCTCGGGTTGCTTGTGCGAGTGGAGGCTGTTCGGGCCAGTGTGAGGGGCGTTGAATGGGAGGGCCGCCGGTTGGCTGATGGTGGTCATGCTGATTCCTCATAAACAGATCGGATTACGCGTTGCCTGATGCGTGACGTTCAGGCGAGCGAAAAATCAGTATGAAAACCCGCGCATTCGTTGACGTTAGGACTAGCTCTTTTTATCAAGTGGGAAATTGCCACGGTTCGAGTGCGCTTGCGCACCGACGTGTGTCGTCTGCGCAAGCGAATGCCGAACCCCGCGTAGACGGCGTCAAAGCGTCACTGGCGGTTCACCTCCAGGCGGCTCCTGCACCGGTGGAGGCTGGTTTTCCGGCGGCTCCTCGTCAGGAATCGGCGGCGGTTCAACGGGCGGTAACGTTGGCGCGTCAATATTGGGGTCAGGCGTTTCAGCCGGAATCGGGATAGTCATCGGTGTGGCGTCCTTTGTGCTTTGTTCTACCGGTGGACAACCGCGTGGCAGATTTGATTCCCGCCCAGTGGCGCCATATCCGCCTGAACTTTTCTCTCGCACACAGGCTCGGACCTATGACGGCCCCGCTCAGGGAGAGCGCCGCCGTATCAGAATTTGGATCAAGCAAAAGAGCGTCCACAGGGCGTAAGGGGAAGATGCTCGATGACTGCTGAAACACTGGCTTCAGATAACTGCGCATTACCATTGTCCCAGGCACTGCTGCTGCCCAGGATCGCCATTGAAAACACCACGCCCGTGATAGACGGCGGCGAATTTGCCGTGAAAGCCGTGGTGAATCAGCGCGTGAACGTCACCAGCAAGGTATTTGCCGACGGCCACGACAAGCTGGCCGTGCTGATCCGCTGGCGTCCATTGCGCGACGAAAGCTGGCACAGCGTGGTGATGGCCGACGTTGGCAACAACGGCTGGGAAGGCGCGTTTACCGTCACTGAGCAGGGCCCTCATGAGTTCTGCATCGAGGCCTGGATCGATACCTTCGCCAGCTTTTGTTACGAACTGCGCAAAAAGCACGAAGCCGGCGTACCGGTCAGCCTCGAACTGCAGGAAGGCCGCAGCCTGGTGCTGCAGGCCGCCGAGCGCAGCGACAACGAGCTGCGCGACCGCCTGATGCTGCTGCACCACGAACTCTCCGGCCTGCTGGAAACCGAGCAGGTTGCGCAGTTTTTGCACGAAGACAGTGCACACTTGATGACCCAGGCCGATCACCGCGCCTATCTGAGCATCAGCACCGTCTACCCGCTCGATGTGGAGCGTGAACGCGCGCAGTTCGCCAGCTGGTACGAGCTGTTTCCGCGCTCGATCACCGACGACCCGGCGCGCCATGGCACCTTCAACGATGTGCACTCTCGGCTGTCGATGATCCATGACATGGGCTTCGACGTGCTGTACTTCCCGCCCATCCACCCCATTGGCCGCAGTCATCGCAAGGGGCCCAACAACTCGCTGCATGCCGGCCCCGATGATCCTGGCAGCCCGTATGCCATCGGCAGTGAGGATGGCGGTCACGAAGCCATTCACCCGCAACTGGGCAGCCGCGATGATTTCCGCCGCCTGGTGAAGGCCGCCGCCGACCATGGCCTGGAAATCGCCCTGGACTTCGCTATCCAGTGCTCCCAGGACCACCCATGGCTCAAGCAGCACCCGGGCTGGTTCAACTGGCGCCCCGACGGCACGATCAAATACGCGGAAAACCCGCCGAAAAAGTATCAGGACATCGTCAACGTCGATTTCTACGCCGCCGATGCCATTCCCGGCCTGTGGACAGAGCTGCGCGACATTGTGGTGGGCTGGGTGGAAGAGGGCGTGAAGACCTTCCGCGTCGACAACCCGCACACCAAACCGCTGCCTTTCTGGCAATGGCTGATCAGCGATGTGCGCGCCAAATACCCTGAGGTGATCTTCCTCGCCGAAGCCTTTACCACGCCGGCGATGATGGCGCGCCTGGGCAAGGTCGGGTATTCCCAGAGCTACACCTACTTCACTTGGCGCAACACCAAGGCCGAATTGAGCGAGTATTTCACCCAGCTCAACCAGTCGCCTTGGCGTGAGTGCTACCGGCCAAACTTCTTCGTCAATACGCCGGACATCAACCCCGGTTTCCTGCATGAGTCCGGCCGTCCGGGTTTCCTGATCCGCGCCGCGCTGGCCACCATGGGCTCGGGCCTGTGGGGCATGTATTCGGGCTTTGAGCTGTGCGAGGCAGCACCCGTGCCCGGCAAGGAAGAGTACCTGGACTCGGAGAAATACGAGATTCGCCCGCGCGACTTCACCGCGCCGGGGAACATCATCGCCGAGATCGCCCAGCTCAACCGCATCCGCCGGCAGAACCCGGCCCTGCAGACGCACTTGGGGCTCAAGCTATACAACGCCTGGAACGACAACATCCTGTATTTCGGCAAGCGCAGCGAGGATGGCAGCAACTTCATCCTGATCGCGGTCAATCTCGATCCGTTCAATGCCCAGGAAGCTCACTTCGAATTGCCGCTGTGGGAAATGGGCCTGCCTGACGATGCGCAGACCCAGGGTGAAGACTTGATGAACGGCCATCGCTGGACCTGGTACGGCAAGAGCCAGTGGACCCGCCTTGATCCGCAGATGCCGTTTGGGATCTGGCGCATTACTCATTCCTGAGACGAGCGCAAATCAACGGTGGGAGCTGGCTTGCCTGCGATAGCGGTGGGTCAGCACCAGGGCTGTCGGCTGGCACACTGCTATCGCAGGCAAGCCAGCTCCCACATTGATCCTGTTTCTCCAGGCCAATGTTCAAGTGTTTCAGGAGTTTCCAATGGCGAAGAAACCCAAGGCAGCCACGTTCATCAAGGATCCGCTCTGGTACAAGGACGCGGTGATCTACCAGGTTCACGTCAAATCCTATTTCGACTCCAACAATGATGGTATCGGCGACTTTCCCGGGCTGATCGCCAAGCTCGATTACATTGCCGACCTGGGCGTCAACACCATCTGGCTGTTGCCGTTCTACCCCTCACCACGCCGTGATGACGGTTATGACATTGCCGAATACCGTGGCGTGCACAGCGACTACGGGACCATGGCCGATGCCCGGCGCTTCATTGCCGAGGCCCACAAGCGTGGGTTGCGGGTCATCACCGAGCTGGTGATCAACCACACCTCCGACCAGCATCCCTGGTTCCAGCGTGCGCGCAAGGCCAAGCCCGGTTCGGCCGCCCGGGAGTTCTATGTCTGGTCCGATGACGACCAGAAGTACGACGGCACTCGCATCATTTTCCTCGACACCGAAAAGTCCAACTGGACCTGGGACCCGGTGGCCGGGCAGTACTTCTGGCACCGCTTCTATTCGCACCAGCCGGATCTCAACTTCGATAACCCGCAAGTGATGAAGGCCGTCCTGGGCGTGATGCGTTTCTGGCTGGACATGGGCATCGACGGCCTGCGCCTGGACGCCATTCCGTACCTGATCGAGCGCGACGGCACCAACAACGAAAACCTGCCTGAGACCCACGATGTGCTCAAGCAAATCCGCGCCGAGATCGACGCGCATTACCCCGACCGCATGCTGCTGGCCGAAGCCAATCAATGGCCAGAGGACACGCAGCTGTATTTTGGCAACACAAAGAGCGGTGACAAAAAGGGCGACGACGGCGACGAATGCCACATGGCCTTTCACTTCCCGCTGATGCCGCGCATGTACATGGCGCTGGCCCAGGAAGACCGCTTTCCGATCACCGACATCCTGCGCCAGACCCCGGAGATCCCGGCCAATTGCCAGTGGGCGATCTTCCTGCGCAACCACGATGAGCTGACCCTGGAGATGGTCACCGACAAGGAGCGCGACTACCTGTGGAACTACTACGCCGCCGACCGCCGCGCGCGCATCAACCTGGGCATTCGTCGGCGTCTGGCGCCGTTGATGGAGCGCGACCGCCGTCGCGTCGAGTTGCTCAATAGCCTGCTGCTGTCGATGCCCGGCACGCCGACCCTGTATTACGGCGATGAAATCGGCATGGGCGACAACATTTACCTGGGCGACCGCGACGGTGTGCGCACGCCCATGCAGTGGTCCATCGACCGCAACGGCGGCTTCTCCCGCGCCGACCCGGCGAGTCTGGTGCTGCCGCCGATCATGGACCCGCAATACGGCTACCAGTCGGTCAACGTGGAGACCCAGGCCCAGGACCCGCACTCACTGCTTAACTGGACCCGGCGCATGCTCGCGGTGCGCAAGCAGTCCAAGGCGTTTGGTCGCGGCAGCCTGAAAATGCTCTCGCCAAGCAACCGGCGCATTCTCGCTTACACCCGCGAGTTCACCGGGGAGGACGGGCACACTGAAATCATATTGTGTGTGGCCAACGTGTCGCGCAGCGCGCAGGCGGCGGAGCTGGACTTGTCGGCTTTCGCCGGCATGGTCCCGGTGGAGATGCTCGGCGGCAACGCGTTCCCGCCGATTGGTCAGCTCAATTTCCTGCTGACCCTGGCGCCGTACGGCTTCTACTGGTTTGTGCTGGCCGCTGAAAACCAGATGCCCAGCTGGCATGTCGAGCCAGCGCAGAGCATTCCCGACTTCACCACTTTGGTACTGAAAAAACGCATGGAAGAATTGCTCGAAGCACCTTGCCGCAACACCCTCGAACACGACTCCCTGCCGCTCTGGCTGCCCAAGCGCCGCTGGTTTGCCGGTAAGGACGCCACCATCGACAGCGTGCACATCGCCTACGGCGTGCGCTTTGGCGACCCGGAGCACCCGGTGTTGCTCAGCGAAATCGAAGTGAGCAGCGGCGGGCAGGTGAGCCGTTACCAATTGCCCTTCGGTTTTCTGCGTGAAGACCAGTTCACCAGCGCCTTGCCCCAGCAATTGGCCCTGGCCCGCGTGCGGCGCACGCGCGAAGTGGGCCTGGTGACTGATGCATTCAGCCTTGAGCATTTTGTTCGCGCAGTGATCCAGGCCCTGCAAGCCGGCACAGTGCTCGATTGCAGCGACGGTGCCCTGCGCTTTGCCGCAACCGCGCACCTGGACGCGTTGCAACTGGCGAGTGACGTGTCGGTGCGTTACCTCTCCGCCGAGCAGTCCAACAGCTCGGTGGTGGTGGGTGAGCGCCTGGTGCTCAAGCTGATCCGCAAAGTCAGCGCCGGGGTGCACCCCGAGCTTGAAATGAGCGCTTACCTCACCGAGGCCGGCTACCCGAATATCTCGCCGCTGATGGGTTCGATGATTCGCCGTGATGGCGAGGGTCAGGACAACCTGTTGATGATCGCCCAGGGTTACCTGAGCAACCAGGGCGACGCGTGGAGCTGGACCCAGAACAATCTGGAGCGTGCGATCCGTGACGAACTGGCCGAGGCCATTTCCGAGCAAGAGCAGCATTACAACGCCCTGGGCGAACTGGCGGACTTCGCCGGCATGCTCGGCCAGCGCCTGGGCGAGATGCACGGCGTGCTCGGCGCGCCCACTGGCAACAACAACTTCAAGCCAGAAGCCACCTCGGCCAGGGACACCCAGGCCTGGGCCAAAGACGTGGGCGCGCAGATCGAGCGCGCCCTGCAATTGCTCAAGCTCAATCAACATCAGTTGAACCCCGCCGATCAGACGCTGGTCAGTGAACTACTGGCGCAGAAAAAAGCCATCGGCAGCCAGGTCCAGGCGTTGGCGAAAGCCACGCTGGGCGGGTTGCGCATTCGCGTGCACGGTGACTTGCACCTGGGCCAGGTGCTGGTCGTGAAGGGGGATGCCTACCTGATCGACTTTGAAGGCGAGCCGGCAAGGCCGCTGCATGAGCGGCGCGGCAAGCACAGCCCTTACAAGGATGTGAGCGGTGTGCTGCGTTCGTTTGACTACGCGGCGGCCATGGCGCTTAACGTACAGGGGGTGGATCACTCGCCCGAAGCGGACCTTGCGCGCAAGCGTGTGACCGACCACTACCTGAACGAAGCACGCCAGGCATTTATCCAGGCCTATGAGGCTGCGGCGTCTACACTGGCGCATGACTGGCAGGATGCCAAGGGCCAGGACGCCGCGCTGACACTGTTCAGCCTGGAGAAAGCTGCGTATGAAGTGGCTTACGAAGCGGAAAATCGCCCGACCTGGTTGGCGGTGCCATTACAAGGCTTGCACGCATTGTTGAGCGGGCTTGCCCCAATATCGAAAACTGCACGCGGTGGGGAGACGTCATGAGTTATATCAATAAAGAACCGCTGCAGCCCAAGTTGACAGCAATGCCGGCGTCCAGCGACGTCGAAGCGCTGGTGCGCGCCGAGCACCCGGACCCGTTTTCGATTATGGGTCCCCATGATGACGAGCAGGGCGGGCAGTTCATTCGCGCGTTCCTGCCCGAAGCCCTGAGTGTGCAGGTATTGACACGGGACGGCGGCGAGTCGATCGGCAGCCTGGAGGCGACTCAGGTGCCGGGCCTGTTCATCGGGCACTTTGCCACGCGTCAGGATTACCTCTTGAAAATCCAATGGGCCGGCGGCGAGCAGATCACCGAAGACCCTTACAGTTTCAGCCAACTGCTGCTGGGCGAGATGGACCTGTACCTGTTCGCCGAAGGCAATCACCGCGACCTCGGCAGCTGCCTGGGCGCTCAGGTGACTCACGTTGATGGCGTGCAGGGCGTACGGTTTGCCGTGTGGGCGCCAAACGCCCGACGTGTGTCGGTGGTGGGCGACTTCAATATCTGGGACGGTCGCCGTCACCCGATGCGCCTGCGGCACCCGTCGGGCGTGTGGGAAATCTTCATCCCGCGCCTGCAACCGGGGGCGGCCTACAAATACGAGATTCTCGGCGCCCATGGCATCCTGCCGCTCAAGGCCGATCCCATGGCCCTGGCCACTCAGCTGCCGCCCGACACAGCGTCCAAAGTGGCGCCCCCGTTGCAGGTGGATTGGCAGGACCATGACTGGATGCAGTCGCGTACGGACAAGCAGAAACCGTCGGCGCCGCTGTCGATCTACGAGCTGCATGTGGGCTCCTGGCAGTGCGAGCTGGACGAGGCGGGCGAGGTGTCGCGCCAGTACGGCTGGCGTGAACTGGCCGAGCGGCTGATTCCTTACGTACAGGAGCTGGGCTTTACCCATATCGAGCTGATGCCCATCATGGAACACCCGTTTGGCGGTTCGTGGGGTTACCAGGCGCTGTCACAGTTTGCGCCGAGCGCGCGCTTTGGCTCGCCGGAAGATTTTGCGTACTTCGTCAACGCCCTGCATCAGGCCGATATCGGCGTGATCCTCGATTGGGTGCCGGCGCATTTCCCGACCGACACCCACGGCCTGGCGCAATTTGACGGCACCGCGCTGTACGAATACGCCAACCCGCTGGAAGGTTTCCACCAGGACTGGGACACGCTGATCTACAACCTGGGTCGCACCGAAGTGCACGGGTTCATGCTGGCCTCGGCGTTGCACTGGCTCAAGCATTTCCACATCGACGGTCTGCGTGTGGATGCGGTGGCGTCAATGCTGTACCGAGACTACTCGCGCAAGGCCGGTGAATGGGTGCCCAATCGTCACGGCGGGCGGGAAAACCTGGAAGCCATCGAATTTTTGCGTCATTTGAACGATGTGGTGGCTCTCGAAGCGCCCGGTGCGCTGGTCATCGCCGAAGAATCCACGGCCTGGCCGGGCGTCAGCCAGCCGACCCAGCAGGGTGGCCTGGGCTTCAACTACAAGTGGAATATGGGCTGGATGCACGATTCGCTGCATTACATCCAGCAGGACCCGGTGTACCGCGCCCATCATCACAACGAGCTGAGTTTCGGCCTGGTGTACGCCTGGTCAGAGCGCTTCATCCTGCCGATCTCCCACGATGAAGTGGTGCACGGCAAGCATTCGCTGATCGACAAGATGCCCGGAGACCGCTGGCAGAAATTCGCCAACCTGCGCGCCTACCTGAGTTTCATGTGGATGCATCCCGGCAAGAAGCTGCTGTTCATGGGCTGTGAGTTTGGCCAGTGGCGCGAATGGAACCACGATCAGCAACTGGACTGGTACTTGCTCCAGTACCCCGAACACCGGGGCGTGCAGAAACTGGTGGGCGACTTGAACCGCCTGTACCGCGAGGAACCGGCGCTGCACGATCAGGACGATGCGCCGCAGGGCTTTCAGTGGCTGATTGGCGACGACGCCATCAACAGCGTTTTTGCCTGGCTGCGCTGGAGCAAGGACGGCAAGCCGGTGCTGGTGGTGGCCAACTTTACCCCGGTGCCTCGTGAGGGCTACACCGTGGGCGTGCCGTTTGCCGGGCGTTGGAGCGAGGTGATCAACAGTGATGCGGACACCTACGCAGGTTCCAACTTCGGTAATGGCGGTGGCGTGTTCACTCAGGAGGAGCCACGTCATGGGCAACCGGTGTCGCTGTCCTTGAATCTGCCACCGCTGGGCGTACTGATTTTGCGCCCTGAGTTGAGTTAAAAGGCTCTACCTTGCTGGATTCAGTTGTCCGGGTTGGTGGCAGGGTGCCACAATGGCGCCTTTGTCATGGCAGGCGGAGCGGGCAGCTTTCATGAATGGCCTAGGGCGTGGGCAGGACCAGGATGGTTTTATCGAAGAGCAGGTGCGAGCCGACCGGTTGCATCAGCTCTTTCGCCAATCCTTTTCCGCGATTTTCGGCAGCTACCTGGCTGCCGTCATGCTGTGCTGGCTGTGCTGGGACCGTTTTGATCACAGCGTCATGCTGGTATGGCTGGTGGTGCTGGGGCTGACATCGCTGCTGCGGGTCAAGATGTTCACCGACTGGTTTCGCTGCCCCAACAGCGAGCGCACCCCGCAGCGCTGGGAGCGTCTTTACTGGATCACCCTCGTTCTGTCGGCCACCGTATGGGGGGCTGGCGCCTTTGCGCTGATGCCCACCGATGACCGCCTGTCCCAAGTGCTGGTCATGCTCTTTACCGTGGGCATGTCGGTGAGTGCGGTGTCGTGTTATTCGGTTTATCGCTCGATGACGCTGGTGTCCATGAGCCTTGTGTTGTTGCCGTGCACACTGTGGCTGCTGGTGCAGCCGTCGCCCATGCAAGTGGGTGTGGCCATTGCCGTACTGGTGTTCTCTTCCTTTGTGGTCAGCGCCACCCGCAAGCTCTCGGATGCGCTGGAAAAAGCCTTTCGCCTGACCCGCCAGATGGAACGGGCCCACAGCATCTCCACGCGTGCTGCTCAGACCGACGAGCTTACCGGCCTGATGAACCGCCGCGCTTTTTTCGAACAGGGTCATCTGCTGTATGCACAGTGCCGTCATCAACAGCAGCCGTTGTGTGCGCTGATGATGGACATGGACCACTTCAAGGCGATCAACGACACCCACGGTCATCAGGCCGGGGATCAGGTGTTGCGCCAGATTGGCGGGGTGATCAGTACTTCGTTTCGCCAGGATGATGTGTATGGCCGGTTGGGCGGCGAGGAGTTTGCGGTGCTGTTGCCCAATACCTCGCTGGAAACCGCACATGCCATCGCCGAGCAACTGGTCAAGGCCATCGCCGGGCTCGCATCCGAACCGGTGCATGGCCTAACCGCAAGCCTGGGCCTGGCCTCGACTCAAGCCGAGGACCTCGACCTGCATGGGCTTATGAACACCGCCGACAAGGCCCTGTACCGCGCCAAGGCACTGGGTCGCAATCAGGTGGCCGTGGCGCAGTAGCTCATTCCGGGCTCATGGCTCTGGTCAATATCCGCGCGACCTGATCGGCGGAGTAGGGCTTGGGCAGGAATTCAAACCCCTCGTAGCCGCTTTCCGCCAGCTCGTCGCTGTAGCCGGAGGTGAGTACCACCGGCAACGCGGGCCGCTGTTGACGCAACAGCTTGGCCATCGCCACACCGGTGATGCCCGGCATCACCACGTCCGAAAACACCGCGTCGAACGCCATGGCGTTCGCGCCCACCAGCGCCAGCGCTTGCTCGGCATCGGTGGCCCAGGTGGTCTGGTAGCCCAGGTCCTGGAGGATCTGGTTGGCGAAGCGGCCCACGTCCAGGTTGTCTTCCACGATCAGCACATGGCGCAGGGCATTGTTCTGAATCAGGGTGAGGGGTTCTTCGACAGGCGGTTGCGCCATTACCTCGCCCTCTACCTGAGGCAGATACAGCGTAAACACCGTGCCTTGCCCCAGGATACTGGCCACGTCGATATTGCCGCCCGACTGCTTGGCGAAGCCGAACACCTGCGACAGCCCGAGCCCAGTGCCTTTGCCCACGGCCTTGGTGGTGAAGAACGGCTCAAAGATGCGCTCGCAGGCATCCCCGGGAATGCCCGCGCCGGTGTCGGTCAGGGACAGGCTGATGTGCGGCTGGCTCGAGGCGGCTTCCCCGCGGATGCACGGCAGCGGTTGATCGCAGGCGACTTTCAGGCTCAACGTGCCCTGGCCCTCCATCGCATCGCGGGCGTTGAGGGCAATGTTGATCAGCGCCGTTTCGAACTGGCTGGGGTCGATGCGCGCGTAGCAGGGCTGGTCGGGCAGTTCGACGCGCACATGAATGCGCGCGCCGGTGACGCTTTCGAGCATCTCGCCGATGCTGCGTACCCGCTGGCTCACGTCGAAGACTTCCGGGTTCAGCGGTTGGCGCCGGGCAAAGGCAAGCAATTGGCTGGTCAGCTTGCTGGCGCGCTCCACGGTGTCGGACACCGCCCCCATATAGCGTTGGCGGCGCTCCTCCGACAGCCCGGGCTGGCGCAGAAAATCCACCGATGAGCGGATGATCGTCAGCAGGTTGTTGAAGTCGTGGGCCACGCCGCCGGTCAACTGGCCGATGGCCTCGAGCTTTTGCGACTGGCGCAGCGCCGCCTCGGCTTGGGCCAGCGCCAGGGTGCGTTCTTCCACCCGTTGCTCCAGCGTAGCGTTCAGCTCGGTGTAGGCGGCCAGGCCTTCGCGCACGGCGACGTCGGCGCGCACGCGCTCAATGTGTGCCCAGGACCGTTCGGTGACTTCGCCCAGCAAAGCCAGGTCATAGGTCGACCAGAAGCGCGCCTGCCTGTCGTGTACGGCCATCAGGGCAGTGAGGCGGCCATCCTTGATCAGCGGCACGCAGATAGTGGCGGTGACGCCCAGGGCCTGGAAGTTGGCGGACTCGTGGGGCGGCAGTTCCTCCAGGTTGTTGCGGATCACCAGTGACTGGCCGGCGCGCAAGCAACTGACGGCGCGTTCGCCGAAGTCGGCCAGGCGGTAGCGGCCAAGGATGCTTGGCGTGCCCGGCGAAGACCATTCGCCGCGGATGGTGAAACCGTCTTCGTCGTCATCCATGTCGGCATAGGCGCAGATGGACACTTGCAGGTGTTCGGCCAGCAGCTGTGTGGTGGATGTCATGATCGTCTGGGCGTCGATGGCGCTGGTGACGCTGCGGCCAATGGCGTCCAGCACCGCCAGGCGGCGGGCGAGAAATACCGTGGAGGTGGTCTCGGTCACGGTGTCGAGCATGCCGACCACGCGGCCCTGGGGATCGCGGATCGGGCTGTAGCAGAAGGTGAAGTACGCCTGTTCCGGCATGTCTTCACGTTCAATCACCAGGGGGAAATTTTCGATATAGGTGGCGTGCCCTTCGAATGCCTCGGCGGCGATGGGGCTGATATCGTCCCAGACTTCATGCCAGACCTCGTTGAACGGGCGGCCCAATGCCTCGGGCTTTTTGCCGAGGATAGGTGCAAACGCATCGTTGTAGAGCGTGATCAGCTGGGGCCCCCAGATAATTGCCTGGGGAAAGCTGGAAGCAAAGCACAGCGCGACGGTGGTCTTGAGCACGTCCGGCCATTGATCAAGCGGCCCCAGCGGGGTGCTTGCCCAATCATACTGGCGTAACCGCTCAGCCATCTCGCTGCTGCCCTGCAGCCAATTCATCATCGGATCAACACCTTATCTGCCACGGTTCGAGCATTGCCTGAAATGTCAGGTCGCCAGCTACAGACCCAAATGATCCTCGCCAGTTCAGCGCAATTATCTACTAGATGGCATTTTGATTCTCTATCCAAACGGATAGATGAGCGTCAAATTTTTCGGCCGCCCAATGGGTTACTGGGCGGCAAATACAGCTGTCCAGTAAATGCCCGCGTCGCTTTTCGGGTCCATCGCGTAAGCAGCGCCCAGTTCACGAAATTGCGGGTTCATCAGGTTGGCGCAATGGCCGGGGCTGGCGAGCCAGCCGTCGACCACCTTGCGCGGGGTGTCCAGGCCGGCGGCGATGTTTTCGCCGATGTTCTTCGCGATGTACCCGGCCAGTTCGGCGCGGTCGCCAGGCGTGCGGCCGTCGTGGTCCAGGTGGTCGAAGAAATTGCCGTTGGCCATGTTGCGCGTGTGGCTGTTGGCGGCGCTGGCCAAGGTGTCGTTCCACGACAGCGGGGTGGTGGCGGCGAATGCCTGGGGGCCGCACTGGCGCGGTTGTTCGCGGGCGGCGTTGATCAGGTTGAGCACTTGCCGGCCTTCGGTCTGCCAGTCGCCCAGGCCGCTGGTGAGCAGCGGGCGGGCGAGCACGATGCGCCAGTCCTGGCCGCTGTTGCTCACGCCGATATCGACAAATTGTGGGTCCAGTACCACCCGGCAGAAACTCTCACGCACCGCCTTCATCGCCGCCTGGGCATCCCTGGGGCCGGACAGGCTGATGGCCTGCACATTCACCATCGGGTAGGCCGCGCGGGCCAGGGCCTGCTGCAGATCGCCGACATTGTTGGCCGGCAGCACCAGCCGGGTATCGCTGGCCAGCGGCGGCAACTCCTGGGAACCCTGGTCGCCGCAGCGCTGCACCTGGCTGCGGTACTCATTGATCTGTTGCACCAGCTGACTTTCTTCATTCGCCATCGCGCTGGCGCAGAACACCGTACTGGCGGCCAGCGTCGTGAGACCCATCATCAATGACAGAACGCGCATGGACGTTACCCTTGAACTTGAAAGTGCCCATGATGCGCGATGTAACCCGGTCTGGTGCAACGCCTTTTTTGTTTTTTTGCGTCAGCGGTTGTTTGCGTACGGCGTGCGGGCACTGACCGAGCGGCTACGGGTACAATCGCGCCAGCCTTGAAGTCAAATCCCAGGAATGTGCATGTTCAGCCTTACCCGCTACACCACGCCGTGCCCCGAGCCGGTCAATAGCCAGATTCTGCAGATGGTGGTGGACAACCTCACGGACATCAGCAGTGTTGCGCTGCCGCCGAGCAATCTGCTCTACAACCTCTATCAGTACGCCATCGGTTTTGAGGTGCACCTGTACCTGGAAGCCTTGAACGGTGAGAAGGGTATTGCGGTTAAGTTGGTCGTGGCCACGGACAATAGCGCCCCGCAAGAGGTCATCGGCTTTCTGCTGTACCTGCCGGTGAAGGATGATCCCGAGGCCTGTGGCGTGGCCTTTATGGCGGTGCAGGCCGGCTGGCGACGCCAGGGAGTGGGGCGCGCGATGATGCGTGAGGTGCTGGCGCGTTATCCCCATGCGGAGCTGGCGTGTGCGGTTGAGAAGGTTGCGGTGTTTGAAGCCATGGGGTTTCAGGTGCTGCGCGCGCAGGGCACCCAGGTGGTGATGAATACCCGCGATTACGGCACCGATGGGTTGATGGGGGGGCTGGACGTGGCGTCTATCTATAGTTCGCTGGAGGTGCGGCAGATTCATGCGTATCTGCTTCAGAAACATGGCAGGCGGGCGATGGTGGATGCGGAGAAGCAGCGGGATCGGCATTTGGATCAGTTGGAGCGCAAGGTCCGGTTGTTCTTGGGTGATGGGTCTTGATCAATGGTGGGAGCCGGCCCGCCTGCTTGAGCGATGTTTCAATGCCGTACCGGTTGATTGACCCACCGCTATTGCAGGCACGCCAGCGCCCACAAAGGTCGCGTCAGCTTGATTGATTGCCGCTCTACCAGCCTCGCAGGCGGGGCCAGTCCTGTAGCTGGCCGTTCTCCATTAGTGCGCTGTAACTGCCGAACTGGGCGCCTGTCGCGCAGGCATGGTTGGGCAGGATGCGCAGGCGTGTGCCGAGTGGAAACCGGGTGACCACGTCGAGGTCGTGGTGCGCGAACTGCGCTACGCCATGTTCCTGGTTGGCGCTGCCCAGCAATAATCCTTCGATAGGCTCGCCGCGTTCGTCGCACACCTGGCCATAGCCGAAGTCATGCTGCTGGGACTGAGTGCCACGGTCGCGGCTCATGGCCATCCAGCCGGAATCGGTAATGATCCAGCCTTTTTCCGGCTGATGGCCGATGACCGTGGTGAGGACGCTCAAGGCCAGTTCGTCGAGGCGGCACACGCCGATGTTGTGCATCACCAGGTCGAAAAACGCGTACACGCCGGCGCGCAGTTCGGTGACGCCGTCCAGGTTCGCGGCTGACAACGCAGTGGGCGTGGAGCCGACGCTGACCTGGGGGCAGGGCTGGCCGCTGGCGCGAATGCGCTGGGCGGCCTCAACGCAGCGCGCGCGTTCCTGTTCGGCGATGGCTTGCAAGGCGTCGGGGGTGTCCAGGCCGTAGCTTTCCCCGGCATGGGTGATGACGCCGGCGAGCCTGTCGCCGAGCACTGCGGCGATTTCCAGCAAGAGCGGGGCCTGCGGCTTGACCCCGGAGCGGTGGCCGTCGCAGTCGATTTCGATCATCACCGCAAAGGTCGCGGCGTGTTCTTCGCCGAAATCGACGATGGCGCTGGCGCCAGCCAGGCTGTCAGTGATCAGCGTCAGCGCGCAACCACGGCGCCACAATGCCAGTGCCTGGGGCAGTTTGTGCGGGGCGATGCACACGGCGTACAGAATGTCCTTGATGCCCAGCTCGAAAAAGTACTCGGCTTCCTTGAGCGTCGACACGGTGATGCCGCGAGCGCCGGCGGCGAGCTGCGCAGCCACGACTTCGGCGCATTTATGGGTTTTGACATGAGGGCGCAGGTGCACGCCCAGGCTGTCGGCGCGCTGCTGCATGCGCTGGATATTGCGCTGCAGTTTAACCGTATCGAGCAGTGCGGCAGGGGTGTCCATGGTTGCAGCTCCACCAAGGGGGACGGCGGCCAAATTGACGGCCTGTCCAGGACTGGATATGTTGTCTTGCATGAAAAACCTCTCTATCGAACACACTCACCTGATCAGCCAGCTCGAACAGATTGCCGAAGGCTTGAGCAAGACCTTCAGCCCCTTCTGTGAAGTGGTGCTGCACGACTTGCGCGACCCACAGCACGCGATCCTGGCCATCCATAACAACCTCTCCGGGCGCCAGCCCGATGACCCGGCCACCGAACTTGGGCTGGCGCGGATCGCCGACCCCGATTACCCGCAGGTCATCGCCAACTACCAGAACCAGTTTCGCGATGGACGCCAGGTCAAAAGCACTTCCATTGGCATCAAGGACACCAGCGGCCAATATGTCGCCGCCTTGTGTATGAATATCGACCTCTCGCTGTTTCGCGGCTTGCAGGGCATGCTCGAACAGTTCAGCAGCGTCGGCGATGACAAACCGGGCGAATCCCTCGACCCGTCCGGCGCGGATGTCATCCGTGCGCGCATCGATCAATTCGCCGCCCGCCTGGCCACCACGCCCCGCGCCCTCAAGGCCGCTGATCGCCGTGTGCTGATGCAAGAGCTCAAGGACTCCGGCTGCATGGACGTTCGTCGGGCCATGGAGACGGTTGCGTCGCACCTGGGCGTGTCGCGCGCGGCGGTCTACACCTACGCCAAATAGCGCGCCAGCGCCTCTATCTCGATCAGATAACCATGATGCAACTCCGGTACCGGCACCACTGCGCGGGCAGGGCGATGCTCGCCCAGCGCGGCGGCGTAGAGCCGGTCGAATGCCGCCCAGTGCGCGATGGTGGTGACGTATACCGTGACCTTGATCAAATCCGTCGGGGTGCTGCCGCTGGCGTGCAAAATGGCCAGCAGATTGTCCAGCGCTATTTGCGCCTGTTCGGCAAATGACGCCGAGACGTTATGACTGCCGTCCGGGCTCACCGGCAATTGGCCCGAGATATACAGCGTGCCGTTGTGGCCCACCGCCTGAGCATAATGACCTGCGGGCGCAGCGGCATTACGGGTATGGACAGTCTTCATGGGGCCTCGTCGATCAGGATGATTATTCAGCGTCTGGATAAAATATCCATAACAAGACAAATAGTAAAGACAACTTTTCTAGGTTGATTCCTAAACAACCTGTTTAAAAGATCGTGGTATGCCAGCACGATATTAAATAGAATGAATCTCATTTGAGACTCAGTCGCGCCGTGCAGGTGGTTTGCCATGAATGATGCCGTTGTCCCCACGCACGTCCCCGAAGCCACCTTGTCGAGCCTGTATCGCGATCATCGCAGCTGGCTGGAAGGCTGGCTGCGGCGGCGCCTGGGCAATGCCTGGGATGCAGCAGACCTGAGCCAGGACACGTTCCTGCGGGTATTGGCCAGCGCGCAGCCGATTGCGCAGATGCAGGAGCCGCGCGCGTATCTGGTGACGGTCGGCAAGCGGCTGCTGGTCAACTTTCATCAGCGGCGCAGCCTTGAACAGGCGTATCTGAATGCCCTGGCCAGCTTGCCGCCAGCCTGCGTGCCGTCGCCGGAGCAGCGCTGGTTGCTGCTGGAAACCCTGCAGGCACTGGACGAACTGCTCGACGGGCTGCCTGCGCCGTTGCGCCGCGCTTTCCTGTGGAGCCAGCTCGAGGGCCTGGGCTATCGCGAGATCGCCGAGCGGCTGCAGGTGTCCGAGCGCACGGTGAAACGCTACATGGCCCAGGCCTATGAGCATTGCCTGCTGGTGGAAGAATGAGTCGCGAGGTCGCGCGGGCGGCGGCGCACTGGTTGGCGCTGGTGGAGTCCGGCGCGGCCACTGAGGGGGATCATGCCGCGTTGCAGCAATGGCGCGACAGCCATCCACAACACGAGCAGACCTGGCAAAAAGCGCAGTCCCTGCGCCAGCGTTTCAGCGAGTTGCCCCAGGCCCTGGCGCTGGCCAGCCTCGATCGCCCGCAGCCAGGTCGGCGCGCCGTGCTCAAGCGTGCACTGGGAGCGGTGATGTTGGTGCCTACGGCCTGGCTGATCAGCCGACAGCTGCCCCTCGAAGCCTGGCGTGCTGATCTGCATACCGCCACCGGCGAACGCAGGACGCTGCACCTGGTCGATGGCGCCAGCCTGCAACTCAATACCGCCACGGCGGTGGATGTGGACCCGGCGCGACGGCTTGTCACCCTGGTCGAGGGCGAGCTGGCATTGAAGGTGCCGGGGCCGTCAGCCCTGCAGGTGCAGACGCGCTACGGGCAGTTGACGGTTAGCCAGGCCGAGGTGTGTGTACGGCAACTGGCGAGTGGTTGCCGGGTGTCGGTGCTTCGGGGCTCGGTGCAGGTGCGTGACCTGCAGGGTCAGACGGCGACGTTGCATAAAGGTGAGCAGGCCCCGTTGAACCCAGTTGGTCTGGGGGCCACGGCGCCGTTTGATGTGTCGCAGCCGGACTGGCGCGACGGCGTGCTGACCGCGCAGAACCAGCCCTTGGGCGACTTCCTGCGTGAGCTTGAGCGTTACCGTCCAGGCGTTCTGCGTTGGGACCCGCGCCTGGACGCCTTGCGGGTCACCGGCAGTTTCCGCCTGGAGGACACCGACCGCGTCCTCAATCTACTGGCGCAAACCCTGGGCTTCCAGGTGCAGGCGCGCACGCGGTTCTGGGTGACATTGACCTGAGCGTTGAGCCGGGCCAGCACTGGCCACGGCGGTCTATGGGACGCTTTCATATATTAATATCGAATAAATAAAGAGTTATATATTCCTTTTGATTTTTTGGTCTGTAGCGCATTTTGAGGGCCTGCGCATTCGTGCGGATTGACCCAACAGCCAACAGGAAAACCGACATGACCATTAAAGCGATCAACGTGCGCAACCAGTTCAAGGGCGTTATCAAGGAGATTCTGCTGGGGGAGGTGGTGTCTGAAATCGACGTGCAAACCGCGTCCGGCATCGTTACATCAGTGATCACCACCCGCTCGGTGCGCGATCTGGAATTGAAGGTAGGCAGCGAAGTGATTGCCTTCGTGAAGTCGACGGAAGTGTCCATCGCCAAATTGTGAGGGCCTGCATCCATTGACGCAGGCGTTCACATGCGCTGTGGCGAGCGGGCTTGCCCCGCGTTGGGGTGCGAAGCGCCCCCAATCCAGCAAAACGCGGTGTACCTGATACGGCTCAGCGTCTGGTTTTGGGGCTGCTGCGCAGCCCAACGCAGGACAAGCCTGCTCGCCACAGCAGGAGGTCGCAGAGGTCCGCGGGTTTTAGCGCAAGGCACGTTCCATACGCTGCAGGCCTTCCTCGAGCATCGACCGTGGGCAGCCGAAGTTCAGGCGCACGAACTGCTGGCTGTCATCGCCGAATTCGATGCCGGCGCTCAAGCCGACTTTGGCCTGTTCCAGAAAGAACCGTTGCGGGTCTTCCAGGCCAAGGGCGCTGCAATCCAGCCAGGCCAGGTAAGTGCCTTGTGGCGTGTGCATCTTCACGCCGGGCAAGCGCGTGTTCACCGCGTCGAGCAGGTAGTCGCGGTTGGCTTGCAGGTACTGCTTGAGCGCGTCCAGCCACTCGCCGCATTGGCTGTAGGCGGCGCGGGTGGCTTCCAGGCCCAGAGGGCTGACGCTGTCGACCATGCCGCAACGGGCGTTGTTGAAGTGTTCACGCACCTGGGCGTTCTGCACCACGGCGAAACAGGTTTTCAAGCCGGCCACGTTATAGGCCTTGCTCGCCGACATCAGGGTAATGGTGCGCTGCGCAATCTCGGGGCTGAGGCTGGCGGTGGGAATGTGGCGGCGGCCGTCGAAGCACAGCTCGGCGTGGATTTCATCGGAGATGATCAGTGCGCCGTTTTCCAGGCAGGCATTGGCCACGGCCAGCAGTTCTTCGCGGGGGAACACCTTGCCGATCGGGTTGTGCGGGTTGCTCAGCAGCAAGGCGCCGGCACCCTTGAGCGCCTCGCGCATGGCAGGCATGGGCGTGATGTATTCCCCGTCGACCAGCGCGAAGGGTATTTCGATACGCGGCAAATTCCAGTGCCCGGGGGCCAGGCGGATCGGCCGATAATTGGGGGTTTGCAGCACGACCGGCTGGCCCGGTTGCACGAACCCGTGCAGCGCCATGTTGAAGCCGGGTTCGACGCCGGGCAAAAACAGCAGCTCTTCAGGCTGGACGCGCCAGGCGTACTTGGCCCACAGGTCGGCGATGATCGCCTCGCGCACGTCCGGGCCGGCCACGCTGTAGCCGAGCACCTGCTGGTCGAGCCGTGCGTGCAGGGCTTGCAGTACGGCCGGTGGCGCGGCGATGTCCATATCGGCGATCCACATCGGCAAAACGTCGTGCGGGTAGCGGTTCCACTTGGTGCTGCCGGTGCCGAGGCGGGAGTGGATCGTATCGAAATCAAAGCTCATGGGCGGGCTCGTATCAGGGGGGGCGGACAAACAATGGCGGCGATTCTAGCGCAGGCGCGAGCACGCAGGTTCTATCCCCGACAGGTTCTGTACTAAAAACGCCACCGCGCTGGGGATCGGCGCCTGGAAGGGCTAATTTGGTGCATCTCAATCAGCCGAGTATCCATGGATGAACTACCAACCCTTCAGCCGCACCTTGATCGCCACCGCCCTCGTCTTGACCGTCAGCGCGGTGCAAGCCGCGTCCCAGGCTCCGGTCGGCGGTGAAAACGGCATGGTGGTCACGGCCCAGCATCTGGCCACCCATGTGGGCGTGGATGTCCTCAAGGCCGGTGGCAATGCGGTGGATGCGGCCGTTGCCGTCGGCTATGCGCTGGCGGTGGTGTACCCGGCGGCAGGCAACCTCGGCGGCGGCGGCTTCATGACCGTGCAACTGGCCGACGGGCGCAGGACCTTCCTTGATTTTCGCGAAAAAGCCCCGCTGGCGGCCACCGCCAACATGTACCTGGACAAGGACGGCAACGTCATTGATGGCCTGAGCGCCAAGGGCCATCTGGCCGTGGGCGTGCCTGGCACTGTGTCGGGCATGGAGCTGGCGTTGAGCAAGTACGGCACCCTCAAGCGCGCCCAGGTGATCGCTCCGGCGATAAAACTGGCGGAACACGGCTTTACCCTGGAGCAGGGTGACATCGACCTGCTGCACACCGCCACCGGCGAGTTCGAAAAGGACAAGGACCTGCGCGGCATCTTCCTGCACAACGGTCAACCGCTGCAGGTGGGGCAGAAACTGGTGCAAAAGGACCTGGCCAAGACCCTCAAGGAGATTTCCGCCAAGGGCGCCGACGGTTTCTACAAGGGCTGGGTGGCCAAGGCCGTGGTCGATTCCAGCCAGGCCGGGAAAGGCATCATCACCCAAGCTGATCTGGACAACTACAAAACCCGCGAACTGGCGCCCATCGAGTGCGATTACCGCGGTTACCACGTGGTTTCGGCGCCGCCGCCAAGCTCCGGGGGCGTGGTGATCTGCCAGATCATGAACATCCTCGAAGGCTACCCGATGGCCGAATTGGGCTATCACTCGGCCCAGGGCCTGCACTACCAGATCGAAGCGATGCGCCACGCATACGTGGACCGCAACAGCTACCTGGGCGATCCGGATTTTGTCAAAAACCCCATCGCCCACCTGCTGGACAAGGACTACGCCGCCAGGCTGCGCGCCGCCATCGAGCCGCAAAAGGCCGGAGACTCCCAGGCGATCAAGCCAGGTGTATCGCCCCACGAAGGCAATAACACCACCCACTATTCCATCGTCGATCAGTGGGGCAATGCGGTGTCCGTCACCTACACCCTCAACGACTGGTTCGGTGCCGGCGTCATGGCCAGTACTACCGGGGTCATTCTCAACGATGAAATGGACGACTTCACTGTCAAGGTGGGCGTGCCGAACATGTATGGCCTGGTGCAGGGCGAAGCGAATGCCATTGCTCCCGGCAAGGCGCCGTTGTCGTCGATGAGCCCGACCATCGTCACCAAGGACGGCAAGGCGGTGATGGTGGTCGGTACGCCGGGGGGCAGCCGGATCATCACGGCGACCTTGCTGACGATCCTGAATGTGATCGACTACAAGATGAACATCCAGGAGGCCGTGGACGCGCCGCGTTTCCATCAGCAGTGGATGCCGCCGGCCACCAACCTTGAGACCTTCGCGGTCAGCCCGGACACGCGCAAAATCCTTGAAAGCTGGGGCCACACGTTTGCCGGTCCGCAGGACGCCAACCACCTCGCCGCGATCCTGGTGGGCGCGCCGTCCCTGGAAGGTAAACCGGTAGGTAACAACCGCTTTTATGGCGCCAATGACCCGCGCCGCAATACCGGGCTGTCGCTGGGTTACTGAAGCGCGCCCCCCTTGGCCCAGCGTGGCTAACCCGGCGTCCTGCCGGGTTACCCACGATTGGGGCGTGTGAACGCGATCAAATGTGGGAGCTGGCTTGCCTGCGAAGGCGTCGGCCCAGCAAACATTGATGTTGCCTGGC
The DNA here is from genome assembly GCF_000336465.1 of Pseudomonas poae RE*1-1-14. Lineage (NCBI taxonomy): Bacteria > Pseudomonadati > Pseudomonadota > Gammaproteobacteria > Pseudomonadales > Pseudomonadaceae > Pseudomonas > Pseudomonas poae. The sequence goes on from NC_020209.1 coordinate 1,651,814, forward strand.
CTACCACTTTTGCGGGCAAGCCCGTTCCCACAGGTCAGTGCCGGGTCTGCCGGATCAGTTCAAGCGCTTCGGACTTGCCCAGCGGTTGCCGCATGCGCCGGGAAAGACGCGCCATAGCCTGCTGATACTGGCAGGCGATCACGGCCTCGACCTGATCGTCGCGGCACAGCAGGGCAATAAAGGTGTGGCGTTGCAGGTCGCCTTCCAGGTACAGCCGGTTCCAGTGGTGCGCATGCCCGAGCACCTCGAAGGTCTTGCCGAAGTGGTAGGTCCAGAAGAACGGCACATCCCTGAACGACTGCGCATCGCCGAGCATGTTGCGCGCGGCCAGCACGCCCAGTTGCTGGGCCAGGCGCCAGTGTTCGATGCGCACCGGCTGCTGTTGCCAGGGGAAGGTGACGTTGTCGCCGGCGGCCCATAAGCCGGGTGCCAGTTGCAGGTGAGCGTCGGCGCTCAGTGAGTGGTCATCCGCAAGACTGACGCCGTGAACGAAGGCGCTGGCCGGCTTGACGCCGACGCCCATCAGCACCAGGTCGGCGGCCAGTCGCTTGCCGTTTTTGAGCAGCACGGTGCTGACGGCGCCATGGCCGTCGAAGCGCTCGGGCTCGATGTTGCTGTGGAAGATCACGCCGTTGTCTTCGTGCAGTTGGCGCAATGCCGCGCCGATGCGCCGGCCCAACTGCGCCGCCAGGGGTATCTCGTGGCGACTGACCACTTGCACCACCAGCCCGCGTTGGCGCAGGGCCGAGGCCGCTTCGAGGCCGATGAAACTGTCGCCGATAATCACCGCGCAGGCGGCTGACTGCGCGGCGTCGGCGATTCGCGCGGCATCATCACGACTGCGCAGCACGAACACATTGCTCAGCACCGCGCCAGGGATGTCCAGCGGTTGCGCGTCGCCGCCGCTGGCGACCAGCGCGGCGTCGTAGTCGAAGCGGCGCCCGTCTGCCAGCTCGATGCATTTGGCGGTGGCATCCAGGCGTTGGACTTCGCCATGAATGCCGATGCCGGCAAAGCTGTCGTCCTCCAGCAGCGGCGGGGTATCTACCGCCGCCATTTCGCCGCTGATCACGAATTTGCTCAAGGCTGTGCGGTCGTAGGCGGGATTCGCTTCGCGGTCGATCCACAGCAGGCGCCCGGCGAACCCTTCGCGCCTCAGGGTGGCCACGGCCGCCGTGCCCGCCGCGCCTGCGCCAATCACGGCGAAGCAGCGTGCATCAAGACGCGCAGCCGCCGGTTCAGGCGCGATGGGCTGGTCGCCGACACTGACCACCCCGGCATGCACCTGCACGGGGTATTGCCTGAGCCCGGCCAGCGCCGGCGGTTCCACGACGGCGCCGCTGTCCACGGCAAAGGCGGCTTTGTGCCAAGGGCAGATCAGGTGCCCGTTGCAGATCACGCCTTCTTCCAGCGGCGCGCCGGCGTGGGGGCAGTCGGCCTGGAAGGCGCGCACCTGGTCGCCAACACGCAGCAGCAACAGCGGGTGGGCCGCCGTTTGCACACGGACGGCACGGTTTTCGGGCAAATTGATCAGGCGGGCAACGATGCGCAGGTTCATGGGCCAATCTCCTTTAGAAGGTTGACTGGCGATGCGGCAGGCGGACTGCGTTGGCCCGATGGTCGGTAGGCGAAGAAGCGCGGGCCTAGGGGGGCGGCGGCTGATCCAGCAAGTGCTGGACGGCGGCAAACGCCTCGGCTCGGCGCTCTGCCCAGTGGCCGCGAATCACCAGGGCCGGCTGTCGATGCCGTTCGATCCAGTCCAGGCTGCTCTGGAAAAACGCACGACGGTCCGCCAGTGCCGGCTGGCAGCGCTGGCCGTCGGCAGTCCAGTCGACGTCTTCGGGGGACAGCAGCAGGTGCAGGTCGTAGTGACGGGCCAGCAGTTCCTGGTCCAGCCAGGCGGGGCAGTCACCGAACAGGGTCAGGCTCCACAGTTGGTTGGTCAGCAGGTGGGTGTCGAGGATCAGCAGGTGCGGCTGCCGCGCGCGAGCCGAGTCTTCCCAGGCCAGTTGGCCACGGGCGATGGCTGGTATGTCCGCGAAGGTGGTGTCGCGCTGGTGGTGGTCGATGAAGTGGCGCACGTATTCGCCCACCATCAGCCCGCCAAAGTGCGTGTGCAACTCCTTGGCGAGCCAGCTTTTACCGCTGGACTCAGGACCCGCCAACACCACCACTTTCATGGGCGCAACGCCGGGTCGGCGCGCCATTCACGCCAGCCTTGCACGGCAATCACGGTGAACAGTGCGTAGAGCGCGGCAGTGAGGTAGAGACCTTTGTAGAGAAACAGCCCGACGAAGATCACATCCACCGCTATCCATAGCGGCCAGCATTGCACGCGTTTCTGCGCCATCCACACCTGCGCCACCAGGCTGAAGCCGGTGAGGGCGGCATCCAGCCAGGGCTGCGCGGCGTCGGTCCAGTGGGCCATGGCGGCGCCAAGCATCAGGCTGCCAGCCGCGCCAACCGCAAGGCTGGCCAGGATCGCCGTGCCTTTGAGGCTGGTCACCTGGCGACCTTGGCTGACTTCGCCGGCACGGGTCCATTGCCACCAGCCGTAGACCTGCAGCGCGGCGTAGACCACTTGCAGCAGCATGTCGGAATAGAGTTTCACGTCGTAGAACACCCAGGTGTAGAGCAGCACCATGACCAGCCCAATGGGCCAGCACCAGGGGTTCTGCTTGACCGTCAGCCAGACAGCAATCACCCCCAGTGCGGCGGCGAACAATTCAAGCCCGGACATGGCGGTACCTTGGGAGCGTGGAAGAGGGCGGTGATTGTACCCAGAGGACACCGATCCACAAAACACAGCGACCGCAAACGGTTCATCGGCCTGTCACTGCGGGCTTTTTATAATTGCGGCTGTTGCATCGACATTTGCGGCGGGTCTGATAGGCTTTCGGCCCGTCAGCGCAAGACCTGGGTACTGTCTGATTTTTCACGGATTTTTTGCAGCCTGGCGTTGCGTGTCAGCGCCGGGTCGTGTCGTCAATGAACCACTTAAAAATAGAAACGAGGCGTGCCATCGCGCATGACCTTTGGGGGAAGTATGGATTTTTGGACTGCCATTCAGGCATTGATTCTCGGCATTGTGGAAGGGCTGACGGAGTTCCTGCCGATCTCCAGCACCGGTCACCAGATTATCGTCGCCGATCTGCTCGATTTCGGCGGTGAGCGGGCAATGGCGTTCAACATCATCATCCAGCTCGGCGCCATCCTCGCGGTGGTGTGGGAGTTCCGGCGCAAGATCCTTGACGTGGTCACCGGCCTGCCGACCCAGCGCAATGCCCAGCGCTTTACCGTCAACCTGCTCATTGCGTTCCTGCCGGCGGTGGTGCTGGGGGTGATTTTCGCCGACCTGATCCATCACTATCTGTTCAACCCGATTACCGTGGCCACCGCGCTGGTCATCGGCGGCATCATCATGCTGTGGGCCGAACGCCGTGAACATCAGGTGCACGCCGAAACCGTCGACGACATCACCTGGAAGGATGCGCTCAAGGTGGGGCTGGCCCAGTGCCTGGCGATGATTCCGGGCACTTCGCGTTCCGGCTCGACCATCATCGGCGGCCTGTTGTTCGGCCTGTCGCGCAAGACCGCCACCGAGTTCTCGTTCTTCCTGGCGATGCCGACCATGGTCGGCGCGGCAGTGTACTCGGGCTACAAATACCGCGACCTGTTCCAGCCGGCCGACCTGCCGGTGTTCGCCATCGGCTTCATCACCTCGTTCATCTTCGCGATGATTGCGGTCAAGGGCCTGCTCAAGTTCATCGCCAGCCACAGCTACGCGGCGTTTGCCTGGTATCGCATCGGCTTCGGCCTGCTGATCCTCGCGACCTGGCAGTTCGGCTGGATCGACTGGGCGGCAGCCAAGGCATGAGCCTCCAGTACCCACGCCTTAAAGCGCTGATTTTCGTGCTGCTGTGCGCGGCGCCGCTGCTGGGGTCGGTGCTGGTGTGGCAGCGCGGTGAAACCCTGCTGCCGTTGGCTGCCTATGGGGTGGTCAGTGTGATGGCGTTCTTTTTGTACTGGAGCGACAAGCGCAAGGCACAGACCGAAGGCCGGCGGATCCCGGAAAACATCCTGCACGCCGTGGAACTGGCGGGCGGGTGGCCGGGAGCGCTGATTGCCCAGCAGGTGTTCCGGCACAAGACGCGCAAGGTGTCTTATCAGGTGCTGTTCTGGGTGATCGTGCTGCTGCATCAGGTGTTTTGGCTTGACCAGTTGTTCCTGGGCGGCACGCTGTTGTCAGTGATCTAGCCATAAACCTGCTTGCGTGCGCTTGGGCAGCCTGCTCACCACCAACTGGTGGGAGCGCTGCAACAAGCCGCGCAGTTCCTGCGCGCCAAGCGGGTAGGGCACATTCATGATGATCCACTGTGCACGTGCCAGGTACGGCGCCGGGTGGATGCCGGGGCGGTCGACGTGACCGAGGAACAGGTCCTTGTCGACCTTGAATGCCAGCGAGTCACCGCGCAGGCCCTGCAGGGCGAACATCTTGTTGCCGGCAATCGAGAAGACGCGCACGCCGCCCCATTTGTAATCTTCCCGCGCGCCGGGCAGGCTCAGACAGAACTGCGCGACTTGCGCTTCGGTCATCGTCATAGCAAGCGGTCTCCACAGCCCTTGAAGCCTTCATCCAGGTAATCGATCCACGCGCGAATCGCCGGCAGCACGCCGCGCCGGTGCGGGTACACGGCCTGCAGCCAGCCGCCCGGTAACGACCATTGCGGCAGCAGTTGCACCAGGCGCCCGCTGGCCAGTTCCTCTTCGCAATACATCATCGGCAGCACGGTAAAGCCCAGACCCATGATGGCGCTGGCCTTGCGCACGATGAAGTCGTCAATGCCCAGGCGCGCCTCCATCACCAGGTCGTGGGCGTTGCCCTGTGGGTCGAGAATGCGTTGATGGACCATGCGGTCGGCCTCCAGTGCGCCGAGTATCGGCAGCTGCTTGAGGTCTTCGAGGGAGTTGACCCGACGCTCGTGCATGAAGCCGGGGCTGGCCACCAGCACGGTCTGGGCCTGGCGCAGGCGCTTGGTCACCAGCAACGGGTCTTCATCGCCCAGTTCGCGCACGCGCAGGGCCACGTCGATGCCTTCTGCCACCAGGTCGACGCGGCGGTTGACCAGGGTCATGTCCAGTTGCACCAGCGGGTACGCCGCGAGGAACCCGGCCACCAGTTCCGGCATCATGTGCTGGGCCATGCCCACTGGGCAGCTCACCCGCAGGCGGCCTCGGGGTTCGCTGGACATGCTGGCCACGGCCTCGTCGGCCATTTCCGCTTCCAGCAGCATCGCCTGGCAGTGGCGCAGGTAACGCTCGCCCACGGCGGTCAGCGTCAGTTGCCGGGTGGTGCGTTGCAGCAGGCGTGCGCTCAGGCGTTCTTCCAGCTCGGCGATGCGCCGCGACAGCCGCGACTTGGGGATTCCCAGCAGCCGGCCGGCCGCTGCAAAGCCGCCGGCTTCGACGACTTTGGCGAAGTAATAGAGGTCGTTGAGGTCTTGCATAGGGGCGCCCATTGTCCTGTCAGTGGGACAAACTATCGCATTGTAGCCGGCTTATCGGCTATTGGTTTCATGCGTAGCATCACCACCATCTGATCGCCACTGTCGATCCCACTACGGAGATCCACCATGAAACTGTTGCATATCGATTCCAGCATCCTCGGTGACAACTCGGCTTCCCGTCAGCTCAGCGCCGAAGTGGTCAAGGCCTGGCAAACCGCGCAGCCGGGTGTGGACGTGACGTACCGCGACTTGGCCAGTGATGCGATCAACCACTTCTCCGGCGCCACCCTGGGCGCACTGGGCACCGCCGCAGAACTGCGCGATGCCGCACAAAAGCACGAAGCCGAGCTGAGTGCCGTGTCGCTGGCTGAATTCCTCGCTGCCGATGCCGTGGTCGTGGGTGCGCCGATGTACAACTTCACCATCCCGACCCAGTTGAAAGCCTGGATCGACCGCATCGCGGTGGCCGGCCAGACATTCCGCTACAGCGAAACCGGCCCCGAAGGCCTGTGCGGCAACAAGAAAGTCATCATTGTGTCCACCGCCGGTGGCCTGCATGCGGGCCAGGCGTCCGGCGCCGCCCATGAAGGCTACCTGAAGCTGCTGTTCGGCTTCCTGGGCATCACCGATATCGACGTGGTGCGCGCCGAAGGCCTGGCCTACGGCGATGACGTGCGCAGCAAGGCCATGAGCGAGGCCAACCTGCTGATCAATGAGCAACTATTCGCCACTGCGTAAGGCTTGTGTAAAATTCGCCGCGCTCCGGTATCAATCCGAGACCCGGCGCTTAAACTCTGTATTCTGATCGCCTGAACGCGAGCGGAGTACGGAGTTTTTTCGTTTGCGCGCGGTCCTTTTAATGTGGCCCGGGTTATGCAAACAAGGGTTTACTACCCAGGGTTTCTCATTCGATGTTGGTTCTCACGCGGCACAGGTGGACATCCCCATGATGCGTCTATGTGCAGTAATGGTTCTTTCCCTGCTCGGTGGCCTGATTTCAGTGCAGGCCGCGCCGGTGTCGCTCCCCCATTGGAGTGTGGGTTTCCATCGCATGAGTTTTCTCGACCCGGTGGATCAGCAGCCGATGAAAGCCGTTGCGTTCTACCCCTCCACGGGTATGGAGCACACCACCCAGGTGGGCGCCTATACCGTCGGCGCCACAGAAGATTCCAAGATCGCCATCGGGCGTTTCCCGATGCTGATGCTGTCCCATGGCAACACCGGCACCCCGCTGGCGCTGCACGACCTGGCCACCTCGCTGGCGCGCAAGGGCTTTGTGGTGGTGGCGGTGCTGCATCCCGGCGACAACTACAAGGACCACAGCCGGCTGGGCACGGTGAGCAACCTGTACGGGCGACCAATCCAGATTTCCGAAGCGATCACTGCCACCCTGAGCGACCCAATGTTGGCGCCGTTCGTCGACGTCGAGCAGGTGGGGGTTATCGGCTATTCGGCGGGCGGCGAGACCGCGTTGATCCTCGCCGGGGCCAAGCCGGACTTCGATCGCCTGCGCCGCTATTGCCAGGAGCGCCCCGAAGACCGCGACGCCTGCACCACCAAAGGTGAACTGGTGGTGGACCGGGACGATTTGCAGCCCCATGCCGATGCACGCATTCATGCGCTGATGCTGATGGCGCCGCTGAGCCTGATGTTCGGTCGCCACACCCTGGCCGATGTGCATGTGCCGGTGCTGCTCTACAGCGGCGACGGCGACAAGCTGGTGGCCGTGGACAAGAACGCCGCTGCGCTCGCGCGCAAATTGCCCGAGCCGCCGGATTTCAAACTATTGGCCGGGGCCGGGCACTTTGTGTTCATGGCGCCGTGTGACAGCGATCAACTGGCGGCCATGCCGGCGGTGTGCACCGATGCCGACGGGGTTGACCGCGAGGGCATTCATCGCGACTTGATCTCCGAAGCCGGGCGCTTTTTCAGCCACACCCTGGGCCAGTCCAGCCGGGCCGGCTTGCAGACGGCGGATCAGTAAGCGCGACGTTTGAGCAGCAGGGTCACGCCCAGCGCGCTGACCGACAGCAGCGCTGCGCAGAAGAAGATCCAGCCATAACCCAGGTTCAGGGCGATGGCGCCCATCAACGGGCCGGCAATCGCCAGCGCCAGGTCAAAAAATACCGCATAGGCACTCAAGCCCGCACCCCGGCTGCTGTTGGGGACCTGCCTGATCGCCTCCACGCCCAGCGCCGGGTACACCAGCGACAGTCCAAAGCCGGTCAGCCCGGCACCGAGCAACGCCACGCCGGTCGTTGGTGCGAGCCACAGCAGGATCAGGCCCAGGGTTTCGATGAACATGCAGGCGATGGCGGCGCGAAAACCGCCAAAACGGCTGATGGCGGAAATGAACAGCAGGCGCGACAGGATAAAACACACCCCAAACACGCTGAGGCAGTACGCCGCACCGGCCCAGCCGCGATTGAGGTAGTACAGCGTAATGAAGGTGGTCAGCGTGCCGTAGCCAATCGAGGCGAGGCACAGGCTGGCGCCAAACGGCGCGATGCGCCCGAATACCGCCAGGAACGGCAGCCGCTCGCCGCGCACTACCGGCACCGAAGGTTTATTGCGGATCAACACCAGCCCGAGTGCCGCCAGCACTGATAGCGCAAGGCCCAGGCTGACATAGCCATAGTGCGCAACCATCACCACCCCCAGCGGTGCGCCAATGGCAATGGCGCCGTAGGAGGCAATGCCATTCCAGGAAATCGAGCGCGCGGTGTGTTCGGCACCGACGGCGCCCATGCACCAACTGATGGTGCCCACCCCGATCAGGCCCTGGGCCACGCCCAGCAGCAGGCGCGAGGCAATCAGAATGCCCAGGCTCAAGGTCGGCAGGCTCTGCGCCAGCGTGGCAAAAAACGTCAGTACACCGCTGATCAGAATGCCGGCCAAGCCCAGCACGATCGCGCGTTTGGTGCCCACGTTGTCCGATACGCGCCCGGCAAAGGGGCGGCTAAGCAGAGTGGCCAGATATTGCGCAGCAATGGTGACCCCGGCCACCATCGCGCTGAAGCCCAGTTGCTCGTGCACATAGCTCGGGATCACCGCAATCGGCAGGCCGATGCAGATAAAGGCGATGAAGGTGTAGAAGACTATGGAGACGATCTGCAGGGTGATCGACAAGGAGGAGGGGGTGGCAGACATGGCAACTCATTCGCGGGCGGGCGGTGGTTGCATCATGGCAAGGGCGTGCGGGAAATGAAAGCAGGCTAACTACTTCGACTGAAGCCTGCCTCATTGAATGAGCTTGTATCGTGGCGAGCAGGCTTGTCCTGCGCTGGGCTGCGCAGCGGCGCCCAATCAAAAACACCGCGTTCTGCCTGGCAGAATGCGGTGTCTGGTTTTAGGGCTGCTGCGCAGCCCAAACGCAGGGCAAGCCTGCTCGCCACAGAGGGCCCGGCAGGTTCGCTGCTTAGAACACCACGCCCTGGCTGCGCAGGTAATCGTCATAGGTGCCGCTGAAGTCGATCACGCCGCTGGCGCTCAGCTCGATGATGCGGGTGGCCAGGGACGAGACGAACTCACGGTCGTGACTGACGAAAATCAACGTGCCCGGGTAGTTCTCCAGCGCCAGGTTCAGCGCCTCGATGGATTCCATGTCTAAGTGGTTGGTCGGTTCGTCCATGATCAGCACGTTGGGTTTTTGCAGGATCAGCTTGCCGAACAGCATGCGACCCTGCTCACCACCGGAGATCACCTTGACCGACTTGAGGATCTCGTCGTTGGAGAACAGCATGCGGCCCAGGGTGCCGCGGATCACTTGCTCGCCCTGGGTCCACTGGCCCATCCAGTCGAACAGGCTCATGTCGGTTTCAAAGTCGTGGGCGTGGTCCTGGGCGTAGTAACCCAGCTCAGCGGCGTCGGTCCACTTGACGGAACCGGCATCCGGGGTCAATTCGCCCACCAGTGTGCGCAGCAGGGTGGTCTTGCCGATGCCGTTCGGGCCGATGATCGCCACGCGTTCGCCGGCTTCAACCTGGAAGTTGAAGTCCTTGAACAGCGTCTTGCCGTCGAAGCCTTTGGCCATGCGATCGACCATGACGGCCTGACGGTGCAGCTTCTTGGTCTGTTCGAAACGGATGAACGGGCTCACACGGCTCGACGGCTTGACCTCGGCCAGCTGGATCTTGTCGATCGCCTTGGCGCGGGAGGTGGCCTGCTTGGCCTTCGAGGCGTTGGCCGAGAAGCGGCTGACGAAGGATTGCAGTTCGGAGATCTGCGCTTTCTTCTTGGCGTTGTCCGACAGCAGCTGCTCGCGGGACTGGGTCGCCACGGTCATGTACTCATCGTAGTTGCCCGGGAACAGGCGCAGCTCGCCGTAGTCCAGGTCAGCCATGTGGGTGCACACGCTGTTCAGGAAGTGACGGTCGTGAGAGATGATGATCATCAGGCTGGAGCGCTGGGTCAGGATGTTTTCCAGCCAGCGGATGGTGTTGATGTCCAGGTGGTTGGTCGGTTCGTCGAGCAACAGTACTTCCGGGTCGGAGAACAGTGCCTGGGCCAGCAATACACGCAGCTTCCAGCCCGGGGACACTTCGCTCATCGGGCCGAAATGCTGTTCCAGGGGAATGCCCAGGCCCAACAGCAATTCACCGGCACGGGATTCGGCGGTGTAGCCGTCCATCTCGGCGAATTCGGTTTCCAGCTCGGCCACGGCCATGCCATCGTCTTCGCTCATTTCCGGCAGCGAATAGATACGGTCGCGCTCGGCCTTGACCTTCCACAGCTCCTCGTGGCCCATGATCACGGTGTCGATCACGTTGAATTCTTCGTAGGCGAACTGATCCTGGCGCAGTTTACCCAGGCGCACATTCGGCTCCAGCATGACCTGTCCGCCGGACGGATCGAGGTCGCCACCGAGGATTTTCATGAAGGTCGACTTGCCGCAACCGTTGGCACCGATCAGACCATACCGGTTGCCGGCGCCGAACTTGACCGAGACATTCTCGAAGAGCGGCTTGGCGCCGAACTGCATGGTGATGTTAGCTGTGGAGATCAATTACTTTACCTATCAATAGCTTGGGGTGCGCTTATTTGAGCTGGGACCAATTTGGGACCAATCTGGAGCTTTTCCATTTCGCTCCAGTCCGAGCTTGAGTTGATCCAACGCGCATAAGTCGAGAGCAGCATCTGCACACTATGGCCGAGCTGCTGGGAGATGAAGGCGGGGTTCATGCCAGACATAATGCATATTGTCGCATAGGTGTGACGACAGTTGTATGGCGGCCGACGGCGGATGTTCAGAGCTGTCAGCGTCGGCACTCGCTGCTCGTGTAGGTCAAAGGTGTGTTTCACGTACTCCGCATTCTTTGAGGGCGCAAAAATGAAAGGCGTTTCCAGCACCTTGTCGTTGATGTGTACCCGTTTCCGGACGAGCATGAGATGTACCGCGTGTTTTCCGATGTGGCTGTACCCCTCCCGCAGATGGCTGATAGATGGCAGCCGCTAATCAGCTCTCGGAAAAAGTCGGTAGCACCAGGTCTACATCCCAAACCCCGCTCTCCGTCCCGCTTGAAGACCTTGGTTCCAGTCGATTCCCTTATCGGGGGCTGGGATCATTTCGCTGATCCCGTGCTACCTGGCGGCTTCACCCGTCGTGTGGTCAGGCCCTGAAGCCCTTCGCAGTATTTTCGCCCACCGATCCTGACGGTGCCGTCATGCAAATGTTCGATCCTCACGCCAGCGGTGTCGACGATGTCTTGGATCACCTGTCGCCATGCCTCTGGGCTTTCGTCGTCTCTCCTGGTTACTTCGACCAACTGAATCCTCTGTACTTGAGGAGAGGTGATCAAGCCCTGCAGGCGGCGGCCAACAAGCTCGCAGGATTTTTATGCATAAATGCATATTATGGATGGGCAAGCGTCTGGATGCATAGAAAAGTAGGCACAGAACATCAAAAATCAATTCAAAAAAATATATTTTTGTTCAGCAAAGAGACAGGATTTGCCATTGCAACAAAATATTTCTTCGCTAGCTTGAAATATGGGCCACCTAGCCCCTGTCGCAATAATGCCGAATAGTGGCGTTGCGATATTAAATTATTCGGGCAGTGTTTTGGTCCGTCTAATAGGAGAGCAACAATGAAAATTGTAACCGGCGTAATTGCTATAAGCGTAGCGTTCGCAGCGTGCTCATCAGTTTATGCTTCTCAAATCAAAACCCCTATTGCCCAAGAAGCCAATACTCACGTAATCACTGGTTCACCACCGCTACTGCAACTAGCGGGGAATGGTGGATCGGGTGGTAATGGTGGCGCTGGAGGAAGTAACGGCGGCCAGGGCGGGGCGGGCGGAGCCGGTGGTGCTGGCGGTAGTGATGGTAACGGCAGCGGCAACGGTAACGGCAGCGGTAATGGCAACGGTACCGGCAACGGGAATGGAAACGGCGGGGGGGTAGGTGGAAGCGGTGGTGATGGAGGAAATGGGGGTGGAGGTGGCGATGGCGGCGGCGGTGGCGATTGAAACCTGATCTTTAACCTTCGAGGATTATCCCATGAAGAAGTTGATCATCTTTCCACTGTGTAGCTTGTGCGCTGTTCTACTGGCATATTCGAATGCCGCAGCGGCTTTTGAAGCCTCGACCATCAAAATGCCTCACTCAGCGACGACTGTTGCTGCCAGTGATACGCCCATTAATGGGAATTCAAGTTCCGCCGCCAAAGGTGGGCACGGTGGCAAAGGCGGAAATGGTGGCGCCGGTGGAGCCGGTGGTGCTGGAGGCAGTGGGTCCCAACCCGGCAAGGGAGGCTCTGGCGGCAAGGGTGGGGCGGCTGGCCCTGGCGGTACACCTGGTGCCGACGGTGCCCCGGGCGCTGATGGTGCACGGGTTCCAAGCGATCCGCCTGATAAAAAATCAAGCACCTAACTACTCGCAATAAATAGTTGGAAGGGAGGATCGACTCTCTTCCAACTTATTTGTGATTGAAAAAGGTGGTGTTATGCGCAAACTCTTTGTTGTTTCCTCTATATTTTTTGTAGGAGTGCTGAGCGCAGGTTCTGCGTCGGCAAGTTGGCTGCCGTCGAAAAAAATCAGTTGTAACCAGAATATCTACAGTTGCCTTGAGGCAAGCCTGGACAGCGCCAGCGCCGGTGCAAATGGAGGGCCTGGTCAGAATGGTGGCGCGGGTGCCGCAGGCAGCCCTGGGCAAAATGGAGGACGCGGAGGTGACGGAGGTGCCGGAGTAAACGGCGGTCCAGGTGGAAACGGTGGCGCCGGCGGAGCGGGTGGCGCAGGTGCATCTGGCGGAGATGGTGGAAACGGTGGAGCTGGAAGCGGCGGTTCTTCAGGTGGTAATGGCGGCGATGGCGGAGCAGGAGGCGATGGAGGAAATGGCGGGAACGGCGGGAACGGCGGTGATGGTGGTGACGGATAAAACGCCTTCACCAGGACTCGTGGCCCGATAGCTCGTCAGAGCGGAAACAAAAAGCCCGGCGCTGGTCCGGGCTTTCAATCAAGAGCAGGTTCCGCCCTTATGGTGCGACCCTGTTCCACCTGTTGGATGAGTGCCTTTGGGGCATGCCGAGGCGGAAAAGGAAGCAATCGAAATCAGGGCTACCAGGCTAATCACAGCGAATTTCTTCATAAAGCCTCCATGCACTGCGTAATGCAGTATCAGGGCATCGGCATGTTGAGATGCTACTTGAATCAAAAAGCCCGGCACTGGGCTGGGCTCCCGAAAACCGATATCGTCACGCCGATATCGGTCCTAAAACTTCTCAAGGAGTGCTGGCAAGTACTTAACAGCCGTTGCATCCCGTTCCTGAAAGTAGTCTAGGCAACGCGTTGGCATCCATACGCCATAGAAATAAGCTCGGAGCTCGCCAAGAAGTTCGTTTGGATAAAGGCGCGCCTGCACGACTCGGCCATCTACGGGGGCACAAAGCTACTACGCCGGCGATCACCCCAGCTATCGGCGGTAGCAGTGACGATGCTGGCGGGTTGTGCGACATCACCCAAGTTTCTTTGTTGAGCCTGGCCCCGTTAACCTTGGGACGGGTCTTGCGGAGTCCGGTCTTTGTGCTGGAGCAGCGATCAGAACCATCAGCGCGAACCTCAAGCCCGGCGCTGAAAGTTAGTTTCATATCAGTATCGATAATGGCCTGGTGCCACCGTTCGTCGGCTCGGCAGTAGTACCGCTGAACGATTTTCGCAGATTCGCGCTCTATGTCCGCGGACATTATCAGGTGCAAAAATGCAACGATCACTGCGGCGCTCTGCGGTAAAAACCTGGGCGCAGATCTACTCCCAAGTTGTAAACGAACAGAATATTGAGGACAAATATTTCAAATTGCTGAGGACGGCCGATGATATGGAGAGCAACGGCCTCATCGATGGGAGAGAGTGGAGGAAGCTTGTGCGCAAAGCCGGCGAATTCCTCGCAAGCACCGCAGAATAAGTCAGCGGGTGAGCGCTGCCCGGCTTTCCCCACCTTCCAGTAACGTTCAAGCGACCGTCGCAGCCCCCGCAAACGTCGGTTTTTTTGCCAACGTCTCCGGCACGGCCAGCCACACCAGCGCCAGCGCCACGGCGGCGACGCCGGCCAGGGTCAGGAAGGCGGCGTTGTAGCCCGCCTGCTGCACCACGAAACCGGCCAGGCTGCTGCTGAGCGCCGCCCCCAGACCAAACACCGTCGAGATCGCACCCAGGCTGACATTGAAGCGCCCGGTCCCCTGGGTCAGGTCCTTGACGATCACCGGGAACAGCGCGCCGAAAATGCCTGCGCCAATGCCGTCCAGCAATTGCACGGTCACCAGCCAGTACGGGTCGCCGGAGAGGGTATAGAGCACGCCGCGCAGCGGCAGAATAATGAAACCGGCCAGCAGCAACGGTTTGCGTCCCCACACATCCGCCTTGGCGCCCACCAGCCAGGCCACCGGCACCATCACCAATTGCGCAGCGACGATGCAGGCCGAAGTCAGCGGCGTAGCCATCTGCAGGTTGATCTGCGAGAGCTTCTGGCTGACCAGCGGCAGCATGGCTGCATTGGCCAGGTGGAACAGGGCGCAGCAAATGGCGAACAGCAGCAGCGGGCGGTTGGACAGCAATACCTTAACGCCGGAGGGTTGTTCGTCGTCGGTGTGATGCGCAGGGTCGAAGCCGCGTGCGACGTCGTGGTCAATAGCCGCGGCAGGAACGCAGCTGACGGCCACAAGGCTGGCGACCGCCATGAAGGCCATCAGGTAAAACACCACGACCGGGCCGAACAGGTAAGCCAGGCCTCCGGCCAACAGCGCGGCTACGGCATTCCCGGCATGGTTGAAGGTTTCGTTGCGCCCGGTACGCCTGGTAAAGGCCTTGGGCCCGGTAATACCCAGGGAAATCGCTGAAATCGCCGGGGCAAATACGGACGCCGCCACGGCGCTGGCGGCCTGGGTGAGCGCCACCAGGCTGAAATTGCTGACGAACGGCAGTATCAGGCAACTGGCTGTCACGAGGATCGCGGCAATGGCGATGACTGCGCGCTTGCTGCGGGTTCGATCGAGCAGCGCGCCCGCCGGCCCCTGTGTCATCAGCCCGGCGATGCCCGCCAGGGTCATCACCACGCCAATACTGGCCGGGTCCCATTTATGCACGGCGAGCAGGTAGATGGCCAGGTACGGCCCGAGGCCGTCACGCACATCCGCCAGGAAGAAGTTCAGGCTGTCCAGGGACAGGTTGGTGCGCAGGTCGGAGTGTCGGGCCACGGCAAGATCTTCGAAAGCGGCGTCCAGGGGGGCTGGACACTCGTTGGGTTAATGACCTGAGCCAGTGAAGATTAGTTTCGTGATCACTCGGCCTTTATAGCAGCCTTATTGCGCAGGCAAAAAAAAGCCCGCGAGGAGAGGCGGGCAAGTGATTCACTGGAGTAGGTAGGCCTCACCCTATAGGTCGTGAAGTGAAGGCTTTGTGAAAATCCTGTCGTGAATTCGGATGCTGTGGTGATCAGGATCTGCGCACAAAAGTGCGCATGGTTTGCCCTGGCCCGGTGCTGAATGAGGCAGGACGCGGCTGGCCCGCATCCGCAGCAATAAACGCGAAGGTGTCGCCATCAAGGCGATAGCTGGCGGGAAGCGGCTTACCGGCGTCATCGCCGATGGCGTCAACCCAGGTAATGCTTTTGGGGCGCTGGCTGCTGTCCAGCGTGAATCGCCCAGCCAACAAGACCTCGCCATCAACGGTGACCACCTCAAAGCGATCTGCGGCGATTGTGGTAATTGCACCGGGTGCGCTGTGGGCATCCGCAGGGTTGAGCACGCCACTGTCTTCGAGCGAGGTCTGCTCCCAGGTGCCCTGGAGGGCGTGGTAATCCGGGTCGGTGAGGGTCTGCATATAAGGTCCTTTTAATTTTCCCTTTGTCGGCAACTATTTATCGATCTTTTTACTACGCTTGTGATTAGAATAATCCTACGTCGTGTGTGTCTTTGCTAACGTCTATTTAAATACGACGGAAAGAAACTACGGCGGCATGGGATTTTTCTTCTAGACCCGGTGGTCAGACCTCAATTGGCGAGCCTTGTTATCGGCGTCAGGGCGTTGTCTCTGATGGGTATTCGAGGTCTTCGTGATGGCTCTTTGATATTGGCTTTAAGGTGCATACATTTTGAATCGAACTTCCCCACCCAATACTTCCCCCGCGTCAGATGAAATTGACCTGTTTGAATTGATGCATGCTGTTTGGCGGCAGAAAAAGCTGGTATTGGGTTGTGCGCTGCTAACGGGCGTACTCGGGGCAGGTTATGCGTTTCTGGCGCCTAAAACCTACGAAGTCAGCAGCGTTCTGCGCCCGGCCGCCATTAACGAGCTGGATGCGCTGAACCGCTCCGAGGTCTACAAGCTGCCGCCGGCGGATGCGTTGGCCAAAGTCGGCGCGCAATTGGATTCCTACGAAGCGCGGCTTGGCTTCTTTCGCTCCCACGAGCAGTTGTTTACCGCCTTTCAAAAGCCGGGGCAGAGCCTTGAGCAAAGTTTTGAGGACTTCAACCGCAACTCGGTCAACCTGATCCTGCCGGACCCCAAGAAGTCCGACTCCTTGAGCAGCTACATCCGTCTGGAGTTGCAATATCCCGCCGATGTGGATGGCGTGGCCATTCTCAACGGGTTTGTCGACTACGCCATTGCCTCCGAGCGTGAGCAGGTGGGCGCCGACCTCAAGGTAATCGTCAATAACCGCCTGAACGAGCTGAAGGGCAAGATCGACGCGGCGCGTGCCAATTATGAGACCGAGAAAGAATCCAAGATTGCCAAGCTGCTGGAGGATGACCGCCTCAAGCGTGCCCGGTTGCAGGATGAGCTGAGCGCCTTGCGCCTGCAGATGAAAATGGAACGTACCAATCGCCTGGCCGAACTGGCTGAGGCGATCTCGATTGCCAAGTCCATGGGCATCAAGACGCCGACCACGCCTTCCTCCATGGCTGACGCCACCCGAAGCGGTTCGAGCCAGGTGATGCGTACCGAGGTCAATAACCAGCAGATTCCCTTGTATTTCCTCGGTACCGAGGCCCTTGAGGCCGAGCGCACGGCGCTGCAGCAACGCACCAGTGACGACTTCACCAACCCGCGGATTGCCCAGATTGGCAAGGAGCTGCAGTTGCTCGAGGCCAACCGCGAGGTCGAAGTGCTGCGCAAGCGTGGCAACGAGGACATTTTCCTGCAGGACGTAGAGCCGTTGCGTGCCGAGGTCGCCAGGTTGCGCAATCTGAACATCGACATGAGCAACCTGAAGTTGGTCACGGTTGACCGCCGCGCCCAGGAACCACTGGCGCCGATCAAGCCGAAAAAAGCCATCATTCTGGCGGTGAGCCTGATCGCAGGTTTGGTCATCGGCACGCTGATCGCGCTGATCCGTCACCTGATCAGCTCGCGCAATCAGCCTGTGCCTTATTCGTCGCTTGAAGATGGACGCTTCGCCCGTCGCGAGCGCAAAGACGACGAGCCGGCGGCTTAACGCGCAGGGCCTGCCGCGTGGCAGGCCCTGACTTCTTCGCAGCACACTTCGTCGACGCTTTTTCACAATTCTTGGTTAACCTTTGGTTACAAAGTGTGGCTAAATAACGGCCAATGGCCGTAAAGCGGTTTGCCATCAAATCGCTGACTATCGCCTGTCTGTAAATTGTGAAATCAGATGCTGCTATCCAATCCTCGGCCGTCGTGGGCGCGCAGGAGCAGCCTGTTCTCTACTGACTTGTGACGAAATCCCTTGAAGCTCATCATTGTTGTTCTCTACGTCGTCTCCATTGCGTATGTCCACCTGCGCGGTCGGGTGCGGCACAAGTTGGGTCGCCAATTGAGTGATCACTCTACGTTCCTGGCGCCGATCAACTGCTTTCTCTATCTTTTTTCCAGGCTGCCGAGTCGGCCGTACCTGTCGCCCAGTGACTTTCCGGACCTGAGCCCGTTGCAGGAGCACTGGGAGGAAATCCGCCAGGAAGGTCAGAACCTGATGCGTGCGGGGGAGATCAAGCGGTCGGACCAATACAACGATGTGGGTTTCAACTCATTCTTCAAGTCCGGCTGGAAGCGCTTCTACCTGAAGTGGTACGGCGACAGCCATCCGTCGGCGATGAAGCTGTGTCCGCGCACTACCGAGCTGGTGCAGAGCATCGGCTCGATCAAGGCGGCGATGTTCGCCGAATTACCGCCGGGCTCCAAGCTGGTGCGCCATCGTGATCCGTACGCCGGTTCCTATCGTTACCACTTGGGGCTGGATACGCCCAACGATCCGGGCTGCTATATCAATGTGGATGGCGAGAGTTATTACTGGCGTGATGGCGAGCCGGTGATGTTCGACGAGACCTACATTCACTACGCGCAAAACACCACCCAGCACAACCGCATCATCCTGTTCTGCGATATCGAGCGGCCGATGAAGTACCGCTGGGCGGCGGCATTCAATCGCTGGTTCAGCCGCAATGTGATGGCGGCGGCGGGCTCGCCCAATGATGCTGGCGACAAGACCGGCGCGCTGAACCGAGCGTTTACGCGCCTGTACACGATCCGCCTGCGCGGTAAAGAGCTGAAAAAGCGCAACCGTACGCGGTATTACCTGGAGAAGTGGGCAATATTCGCTGCGCTGGCGGCTGTTTTCCTGTTGATCTGACGCGGCGCCAAGCTTCGACGCCTTGGCGAGCGGGATTGCCCCAATGCCGTTCAGTTAAACGTAGAGTCTCTGTGGGAATCGCGATGGCGTCGGCCCAGCCAGCATTGATGTTGACTGACCCACCGCTTTCGCGGGCAAGCCCGCTCCCACATTTGATCTGCATCGCTTTTGCGTCGGCTTGACTCAACGGCACTGTGCCAAGCCTGTTTGCCCCAGGGTGCCAAGGATAGTGACTCAGGACGCTTTTTTACCGGATTTCTTCGCCGCCGGTTTTTTTGCCGCAGGCTTGCCCGCCAGGCTGCGTTTGAGCAACTCGGTCAGGTCGATCACATCGGCGGACTTGCGCTCTTCAACGCCCTCAGCGCTCTCCACATCTTCGATCTTGCCCGCCTTGGCCTTCTTCTCCACCAGCGCCATGATCTTCTCCTGAAAGCTGTCGCGATACTCCTCCGGCTTCCAGTCCGCGCTCATGTCTTCCACCAGCCGCTTGGCCATGTCCAGTTCGCCCTTGGCCAGGCTCGGCTTGATGACATCGCTGCCCAGCTCCAGCTCGTCCAGGCTGCGCACCTCGGCAGGCCAGCGCAGCATCACCAGCACCAGCGCAGAATCGAGCGCCATCAGCGCTGCCAGGTGCTGCTTGGTGTGCAACACCACATTGGCCAGGGCGACCTTGCCGGTTTTTTTCAGCGTCTCGCGCAGCAAGGCGTAGACCTTGCCGCCGCGTTTATCGGGGGCGAGGAAGTAGGGCGTGTCGATATTCTGCAGAGGGATCTGATCGCTGGCGACAAACGCGATGATTTCAATCGTCTGGGTGGACTTGGGATGGGCCGAGCGGATTTCGTCTTCGCTCAGCACGACATAACGGCCCTTCTCGTAAGCCACGCCCTTGACGATATGTTCCTTGGTGACTTCCTTGCCGGTGGTCTTGTTGATGCGCTTGTAGCCCACCGGGTCCATGCTGCGCTTGTCCAGCCAGTCGAAATCGACGCCCTGTGAGGAGGTCGCCGAGACCAGTGACACCGGAATGTGGACCAGGCCGAAACTGATGGCGCCTTTCCAGATTGACCTTGGCATGGGGGTAGCTCCTTATGCGTTGACAGTCTTCTCGTGACTCGCCGGATCCGGCAAAAGTTTCGCCGCGCGGATGTGCGGACAGATCGTGTTACACCTGATGAGGAAGTATTTAGTGTCGAAATACGAACCCGGGGCGTAGCGTGTTATCGAAAGCAGGTACCACTCGCTCAGAGAGGCTTTGTCATGAACACTTGTGTGCGTCACCTTGCAGCGCTCGCGTTGGGCCTTACGGTTGTTTCCATGGCCCAGGCGCAGAACCTGCCCGGCAACAGCAACACCAACCAGGGGCCGATTCATCGGGCCAACCCCAACAGCATGCAGGGCACCCAGCCCAATGCGCCGGCCATCCGTGGCAACCCGACCGGCCCCATCACGCCTGCGCCGACCCTGGAGAACCGCGGTATCGGCAACCGATATCCCCAGCGCGAAGCCGCGCCCAGCCGGCCTTCGACCGAAACCAAAGCCCCCACCTATGACGCCAACGGCAATCGTCGCTAAGGATCCGTGTCTTATGTCTCTACGCAAAACGTTGCTGGCTGCGCTGTGCGCATCCACTTTTGTCCCCGTCGCGGCGGTATACGCCGCCGATCAGCAACAGTTTCCCAGCGAACAGGGCAGCATCACCGCCACGCCCGTCGCCAGGGGGCTCGATCATCCTTGGGCAGTGGCATTCTTGCCGGACAAGCAAGGTTTCCTGGTGACCGAGCGTCCTGGCCATCTGCGGTTTGTCAGCCCCGAAGGCAAGCTTTCGGCGCCTCTGAGCGGCGTGCCCGAGGTCTGGGCCAAGGGGCAGGGCGGTTTGCTCGATGTGGTGCTCTCGCCGGATTTCAAGCAGGACCGCATGGTGTACCTGTCCTATGCCGAAGGCGGCGGCAAGGGTGGCACGGCCGGCACTGCGGTAGGGCGCGGGCGCCTGTCGGAAGACTTGAGCGGGTTGAAAGACTTCAAGGTGATCCTGCGTCAGGAGCCCAAGCTGTCCACCGGCAATCACTTTGGCTCGCGGCTGGCGTTCGACCGGGCCGGTTATCTGTTCGTGACCCTTGGCGAAAACAACGACCGGCCCACCGCCCAGGACCTCGACAAGTTGCAGGGCAAGGTGGTGCGGATCTTCCCTGACGGCCGCGTACCCGACGATAACCCGTTCGTGGGCCAGCCCGGCGTGCGTCCGGAGATTTGGTCCTATGGCCAGCGCAACCCGCAGGGTCTGGCACTGAACCCCTGGAGCGGCACGATCTGGGAAAACGAACACGGGCCGCGTGGCGGTGATGAAATCAACATTATCGAGCGTGGCAAGAACTACGGCTGGCCGCTGGCGACCCACGGTATCGATTATTCGATGACGCCGATCCCCGAGGCCAAGGGCAAGACAGTGGAGGGCACGGTGGCGCCGCACCATGTGTGGGAAAAATCGCCAGGCATCAGCGGCATGGCCTTCTATGACGCAGACCGCTTCAAGCCATGGCAACACAACGTGTTCATTGGCGCGCTGGCCACCCAGGAGCTGATCCGCCTGCAGTTCGACGGCGACAAGGTGGTGCATGAGGAACGCCTGCTCGGCCAATTGAAAGCGCGAATCCGCGACGTGCGCCAAGGGCCCGATGGCTACCTGTACGTGTTGACCGATGAAGCCAATGGCATGTTGTATCGCGTCGGTTTGAACGAGGACTGACTGATTCGATCACAGCCAACCGTGGAGGGGTGCTGCCCCTTCCACCCTTTACGAGCGCTACAGACCCAGCTCGGACAGCCCCGGATGATCATCCGGGCGCCTGCCCAGCGGCCAGTGGAACTTGCGTTCGCTTTCCTTGATCGGCAGGTCGTTGATGCAGGCAAATCGATTAGCCATCAAGCCGTTTTCATCGAACTCCCAGTTCTCATTCCCGTAGGAGCGGAACCAGTTGCCCGAATCGTCGTGCCATTCATAGGCATAACGCACGGCGATGCGGTTACCGGTGAACGCCCACAGCTCCTTGATCAGCCGATAGTCGAGTTCCCTGGCCCATTTACGCGCAAGGAACTGCCTGGCGTCTTCCCGGTTGCAGGCGAATTCGGTACGGTTGCGCCACTTGGTGTCCAGGGTATAGGCCAGCGACACCCGCTGTGGGTCGCGCGAGTTCCAGCCATCTTCGGCCAGGCGTACTTTTTCGATGGCCGACTCGCGGGTAAACGGCGGCAGCGGTGGGCGGGTTTCAGGTGTGGATGACATCGGCAACTCCTCAGGATAGAACGTCGCCCCTCGCGGCGGCGACGGATTGACGGGTGTGTGACGGCAACGATGATAGCGCGGCTTTCGAGACCTCGGCAGCCTCATGGTGTAAGCTCGGGGCCTCTTCGGATTCGACCCATTGCGAGCCTTATGCCGTCGTTCTTCAAACGCTCCCTGTTGCCCAAACTGCGCGGTTTTCCGCTCTCCACCGATGCGATCCAGGTGCTATCCGGCGCAGCGGCCTTTCGGCACTGCCTGCTGGAAAAAATCCCCCAGGCCACCCGCCGCATCTACATCGTCGCGCTGTACCTGCAGCAGGATGAAGCCGGGCAGGAGATCTACGACGCGCTGCACGCCGCCAAAGCCGCGCGGCCCGAGCTTGAGATCGTGGTGGTGGTCGACTCGCTGCGAGCCCAGCGCGGCTTGATCGGCGCCGGCAAGCAGCCGGGCAACAGCGCCTGGTACCAGGCCATGACCCAATCCCATGCCAGTGAAGTGCCGGTGTACGGCGTGCCGGTGCAGACCCGCGAGCTGTTCGGCGTGCTGCACCTCAAGGGCTTCGTGATCGACGACAGCGTGCTCTACAGCGGCGCCAGCCTGAACAACGTTTACCTGCACAAGTTCGACAGGTACCGCTTTGACCGTTATCACCTGATTCACAGCCAACCACTGGCCGACTCCATGCAGCACCTGGTGGAGCATGGCCTGGTTGCCTCCCGTGCCGTGCACCGGTTGGACCTGCCGAACCCGCCGACCACCCGCAGCCTGCGCAACGACATCGGCGACCTGCGCAGCCGTCTCAAGCACGCCGCGTATGACACCACGGCCGGGCAGTTGCCCAACGGTCACCTGTCGGTCTGCCCGTTATTGGGGGTGGGCAAAAACAACCCCTTGAGCCGGGTGATCCTCGAATTGATCGCCAGCGCCCAGCAGCAGCTCACCATCTGCACGCCCTACTTCAACCTGCCGCTGCCGGTGACCCGCGAAATCAACCGGGCCCTGGCGCGTGGGGTGAAGATCGACATCATTGTCGGCGACAAGACCGCCAACGATTTCTACATCCCGCCCAGCGAGCCATTCAAAGTGATTGCAGCGCTGCCGTACCTGTATGAAATCAGCCTGCGCCGTTTCGCCAAGCGCCATCAGCCGATGATCGACAGCGGCCAGTTGAACCTGCACCTGTGGCACCACGGCGACAACAGCTACCACCTCAAGGGCATGTGGGTGGACGAGCGCTACACCTTGCTCACCGGCAACAACCTCAACCCAAGGGCATTTCGCCTCGACCTTGAGAACGCGCTGTTGATCGACGATCCGCAAGGCGAATGGCTGGCGCCGCGCGCGCAGGAGCTGGCGCAGATTTTCCAGCACACCACGCGTATCGGTGGTTATCAGCACCTGCAGACGCTGGTGGATTATCCGGCGGCCGTTGGCAAGTTCCTGCGCCGTGTCAGCCGGGTGCGCATCGAGCGGTTGCTTTACCGAATCCTGTAAATCGATCGGTAAAAAAAGACCCAGGTCCTTCACAGGGCCTGGGTCTTTTTGTATCGCAGGGTTTAGTTCAAACCCAACTTGCCCCGCAACGTCGACAAGTCTTCGGCCAACGTATTGACCGGACCCACCATGGCCTTGCGGTCGTTTTCCTTGACCTTGTCGTAGGTCTGGAAGCCACCGTCCGGCGTTTTGTATTTGGCGAGGATCTTGTCCACCGTCGCGAAATTCTTGTCGACCTTGGCCAGGAACGCCTTGTCCTGTTTGTCGATCTGGCCGCGGAACAGGTCGACGATTTTCTTCGCGCCGTCGATGTTGCCCTGGAAGTCGTACAGGTCGGTGTGGCTGTAGCGATCTTCCTCACCGGAGATCTTGGTCGCGGCGACTTCTTCGAGCAGCGCGGCGGCACCACCGACGACTTTTTCCGGCGGGAAGGTCAGGCCGTCGACGCGGGTTTTCAGGTCATTGACATCGGTGTTGAGCTTGGCGGTCAGTGCTTCCAGGCCCTGGGTGCTGTTTTGCGAGAACAAGGCGTATTCGATGCGGTGAAAACCGGTGAAGTCTTCGGCGGTCACGCCTTTTTCGTGGTCGTCGACACGTGAGTCGATGGACGCATCCAGGTCGCTGAACAGTTCGGCAATCGGCTCGATGGACTCGTAATGCACGCGGGTCGGTGCATAGAGTTTTTTCGCCGTGGCCAGGTCGCCCTTGTTGATCGCCGTGGTAAACGCCTGGGTCTGAGTGACCAGCTCAGCGATTTCTTCGGTGACATAGATCTTGTAGTCCGACACCGGACCGACCAGGTCCAGCGGTGCGGTGGCGGCAAACGCGCTCAGCGGCGACAGGGTCATCAGCAGCGACAGCGCAATAATCGACTTCTTCATGGAACGCTCCGGTGTTTTAGGTATTGGCAGTGGTTTGAGGGGGCGTTGCCGCCAGCAGCGTGCGCCCGATAAAGTCCTTGGGCCCGGTGACGCCCGGCAAGGTGAAGAAATACCCGCCGCCTACCGGCTTGAGGTACTCCTCCAGAGGCTCGCCATTGAGTCGGGTCTGCACGCTGATAAAGCCTTTTTCCAAGTCAGCTTGATAGCAGATGAACAGCAACCCCATGTCCAGCTGACCGTTTTTGTTGACACCGTTGGAGTAGTTGAACGGCCGGCGCAGGATCAGGTTGGCTTGGGTCTGCGGGGTGCGCGGGTTGGCCAGGCGGATGTGCGCATCGAGTTTGGTCAGCTTGCCTTCCGGGTCTTTGCTGTAGTCCGGCACTTGGGATTCGCTGTGGCCACCCATGGGGGCACCGGTGGGTTTGACACGGCCGATGATGCTTTCCTGTTCCTGCAGCGGCGTGCGGTCCCAGCGTTCGACGAAGTTGCGGATGATGCGCACCGCCTGGTAACTGCCATGAGCGGCCCAGGCCGGCTCATCACTGCCGGGCTGGACCCAGACGACCTGGTCCATGGCCTTGGCATTGTTGGAGTCGGGATTGGCCGAACCATCGCGAAAACCGAGAAAGTTGCGTGCGCTCTGCGCCGGTTCGCCGGGTTTGGCCGGCGCCTGGGGCGGCACGCTGCCTTCCTGTTTCCAACGCACCAGCAGCAGGTCGGGCAGGTTCTTCACGATGTCGCGCAGGGCATGGATATTGGTGTCCGGCGTGTTGGAGCAGAACTGCAGGCTCAGGTCGCCATGGCACTGCGCCGGCTCCAGCGCATCGTTGGGGAAACCGACCATTCGGCTCAGCCGCTTGGGCTTGACCGCTGCGAGGCCGAAGCGCTCGTCGAACAACGACTCGCCGACCGATACGGTGACGGTCAAGTTGTCCGGCGTGACCACCGGGCCAAGGATGCCGGAATCGGTGGGCGGCAGCTTCGGGTCAACCTGGGGCACGGCGCCGCCGGTCATCAGGAAGCTGATGCGCTCGTTGAGGGTGCGAAACAGCCGCTCCAGGTCTTCGCGGTCACTGGCCAATACATCGAACGCCACCAGCATGCCGCAGGCCGGGCGTGGAGTGACGATGCCGCTCTGGTGCGTGCCGAAAAAATCGTGGTGGTCCTGGGTCTTGTCACTGCGCGGTGCCGTGGCGACCTGTTCGGCCGCCGCTGCCATCGCCGGACAGCTCAGGCTGCTGCCGGCAATCGCGGCACCGGTGGCGGCCATGCCCAGCAGGACACGGCGGCGTTGTACGGAAAACTGCTCTGAATCACTCATCTATGCGTTCGTCTCACTGCAGGCCGGAAAGGCCAAGGGCGGGGTCGATTCCATCGAGTGTGGCGGCCAGTGCCTTGGCCTTGTCGGCGATCTGCTTGCGCTGATCAACGGTGATGCTGTCGTAGCGGGCGTAACCGTTATCCCCCTTGAACCCCTGGAGTTCGCTGTCGAAGGCGGCGAGGGCGCTGTCGATAGTCGGCAGCAGGCCGGCGGCGGATTTGCTCAGCAGAGGGCGCATCAGCTCGACCACTTTGTGCGCGACCTGGAGGTTGGCAGCAAATCCGTTGAGGTCGATATGGCTGTAGCGTTCTTCTTCACCGCTGGCCGCGCGCACGTCCGCCAGGCTGTTGAGGTTGCGCACCACAATGCTCACCAACTGCTCCGGCGGCAGGGACTGGGCCAGCAACTGCTGCTTGAGGGCGGTAACGTCGTTGACCAGACGCTGGGCAATCGGCGCCAGCCCGTCGAGGCTGTGCTGCTGAAACAGGCCGTACTCCAGGCGATGGAAGCCGATAAAAGCCGGATCCTGCTCGCGGTGTTCGAAGTAGTCGGCGCGGGCGTTGATCGCGTTGTCCAGTTCGGCCAATCGCTGAGCGGCCGGCGCCAGGCGTTGGTAGGCCTCGCGGGCCGGTACATACAGCGCCTGCGCCTGGCCCAGATCGCCGGCGTCGATGGCGTGTTGCAGCGCTGTTGTCGTCTTGACCAGCGCGCTGCCTTGCCCGCTCAGGTACACGCGGAACTCCGACAATGGGCCTATAAAGGCCACCATCGACGGTTTGGCCTTGGCCTGGGCGTCGGATTCGGCGGTCGGCGTGACATGCAGGGTGCCGCGCGGGTTGCTTAGCAGCCCGCAGGTGATCGCGTAATCGCCGGGCAGCAGGTTAGCGTTGATCACCTGGCTCAGGCCCGGCGCGATGTTCTCGCGCTCCTCGACCACCAGCACACCGTCGAGGATTTCCCACTCCACGGCGCGATCCGAACGGTTGACGATGCGAAAGCTCGCACGTCCTGCCGGCACGCTCAGCGCATTGGGCTCGCAGGCATGATCGTGAATGGTCACGGTGATTTCATTGTGGTTGGCCTGGCGTTTGCTCGCGGCCAATTGCGAGGCGTAGTAGAACAAACCACCAGCGGCGATCATCACGACCACCGAGCCCGCCACGGCCCAGCGCAAGGCGCGGGACGGCGGGGCGGGTTGAGGCGTTGGGCTGGACAAGAGACGGTCCTTACTGGCTGGAAGCGGAAGAAGGTTGAGCGACAGGCGCAGCGGGTGATGCGGGCAGGAAAAACATCACCAGCGCCACCACCAGGTAAATCAGGTAGGCGCCGAGGGTGCTCACGGTCGGCGCTTCCTGATAGCCGAACATCCCGGCCAGCACCGAGCCCAGCGGGCTGTCCATCGGCAGCGCGCTGCTGAAATCGAACAGCACGGTTTGCAGGTGGTTCCACACACCGGCTTCATGCAGGGCCTGCACCGAGTTGGCGAGAATGCCGGCGGCCACCACCAGGATGAACAGGCCGGTCCAGCGGAAGAACGCGCCGAGGTTCAAGCGCATGCTGCCACTGTAGATCAGGAAACCGACGATGATCGCCAGGATCAGGCCGAGCAGCGCACCGATCGGCGCGCCGGGGCCTTCGCTCTGCTGGAACACTGCCAGCAGGAAAAACACGGTTTCCAGGCCTTCGCGGGCCACGGCGAAAAACACCATCAGGATCAAGGCCGTGACCTGGTGCCGCGAACCTGCCAGGGCGTGATCGAGGGAGGCGTGCAGCGAGTGTTTGATCGAACGCGCCACCTTGCGCATCCAGAACACCATCGAGCTGAGGATACCCACGGCGACCAGTCCGACGATGCCTTCGAACAATTCCTGCTGCTTTTGCGGAAATTCCGCGCTGACCAATTCCAGTCCACCGCCCACCAGCAAGGCCAGCGCAGCGGCGAGGAACACCCCGATCCACACCGCCGGCATCCACTGGCCGCGGCCGGTCTGCTGCAGGTAACTGGCGATAATGCCAACGATCAACGCGGCCTCAATGCCTTCGCGCAGCATGATGAGAAAGGGGACAAGCATTCGGCACCACAGGGTAATTAGATAGGGTGCTAAGTTGTAACATAATGATACTCATTGCTAAACAGGAAATGTTGACGTTTGCTGAACCCCGGCTGAACGGTGGTGGCAAAGCGCAAGCGCCCTTATGATGCTCGCCATCTTCAGCTTGATCGGATTGCCCCGCAGCCCATGTCGGAAAAAGACACCATCTCCGTCCACCTCGTGCGCGAGGCTCTGCTGCAGAGCTGCGCGCCGGGCGTGGCCACGCTTGAGGCCCTGAGCAAGGTCGGCATCGACCCGGCGTTGCTGGGGCAGCCACTTGCCCGCGTTCCCGCCACGGCCTATGCGCGCCTGTGGCGTCTGCTCGCGCGGCGCAGCGACGATGAGTTCTTCGGCATGGACCCGCGCACGCTCAAATCCGGCAGCCTGGCGTTTCTGTGTCGCGCGTGCATGGCACAGCCCAGCCTCGCCGCCGGGTTGGAGACGGGCCTCGGGTTTCTGTCGTTGATGCTGGAATGCCTGCCGGCGCAGTTGGTGCGCCAGCAGAGCCTGGCGGAAATCGTCCTGCTCGAACCCGAGTCCTCGCCCAGGCGAGCGTTTACCTATTTCACCTACTGGATGATCGTGCACGGCGTGGCCTGCTGGCTGGCCGGGCGGCGTATCCCGATTCTGGCCATCGAACTGCGCTGCCCGCAGCCAGATTTTTGCGATGACTACCGGGTGATGTTTTCCGACAACCTGCGCTTTGACCGGCCGCGAACGCGCATGATTTTCGCAGCCGACTGTCTCGATCTGCCGATCAAGCGCAGCCCGCAGGAACTGCAGCGTTTTCTGGCGCATGCGCCGGCCAATATCCTGGTCAAATACCGCGACCCGCAAAGCCTGGCCACCCGCATCAAGCACGACCTGCGCCAGCTGCCCCCCGACACCTGGCCGGAAACCGACGGCCTTGCAGCCTCGCTGTGCGTCTCTGCGTCGACCCTGCGACGCCGCCTGGCTGAAGAAGGGCAGACCTACCAGGGCCTCAAGGACAACGTGCGTAAAGAATTGGCCATCGTATGGCTGGCTGAACCGCAGATCAGCTTTGCCGAGATTGCCGCGCGGTTGGGATTTGCAGACACCAGTTCCTTTTATAAAGCCTTTCGTAAATGGTCAGGATCAAATCCTGGCCATTATCGAAGTTTGATCCTGAATGAAATAATGCCTGACAAGTAGTGCCCGTGCGGGACTAGGACGTCGCTGACAGCGTCCTTCTTTTAGGGATTCTCCGAACAAGTCCGCAAATGTGATGAAATGTGCCTGACCACCTGATCCGAGCCGCCCATGAGCCAGATGAGCTTTTCCGATTTCGAATACGCCGGAAAACGTAAGCAGACACGCCGCGAACGCTTCCTCGCCGAGATGGATCAAGTCGTGCCTTGGACAGACCTGCTGGGGCTGATCGAGCCGTTCTACCCCAAGGCCGGCGGTGGCAGAAAACCGTATCCGCTGGAAACCATGCTGCGCATCCATCTGTTGCAGAACTGGTTCTCCCTGAGCGACCCGGCCATGGAAGAAGCGCTCTACGAAATCACGCCCATGCGCCAATTCGCACGCCTGACGTTGAGCGCGCCGATCCCGGAAGACACTACGATCATGAACTTCCGGCACTTGCTGGAGCAGCATCAACTCGCACCTGCGATCCTCGCGGTCATCAACGCTTATTTACAAGAAAAAGGCCTGTCGCTGCGTCAAGGCACTATCGTTGATGCCACCATTATTCATGCCCCCAGTTCCACCAAGAACGAGGAAGGCAAGCGCGATCCCGAGATGCATCAGACCAGGAAAGGTAATCAGTATTTCTTCGGAATGAAGGCCCATATTGGCGCTGATGTCGAGTCCGGCCTGGTTCATCACGTTCATGGCACCGCCGCCAATGTGGCCGATGTCACACAGGTCGCCGAACTATTGCATGGCGAAGAAAACGCGGTGTATGCGGACGCTGGATACACCGGTGTCGAGAAGCGTGAAGAGCATGAAAATCGTGAAGTTATCTGGCAAATCGCAGCCCGCCGCAGCACCTATTCCAGGTTGAATAAACGCAGCCTGCTGTACAAAGCCAAGCGCAAGATCGAGTACTGCAAAGCTCAGACACGGGCCAAGGTTGAGCATCCGTTTCGGGTGATCAAGCGGCAGTTTGGTTACGTTAAAGTGCGCTTTCGTGGGCTGATGAAAAACACAGCTCAGTTGACCACGCTGTTCGCCCTGTCAAACCTGTGGATGGCTCGAAAACAGCTGATGGGTATGGGCGAGTTGCGTGTTTAACACGGAAGAGCAGACGAAATAGCCCTCAATACACGAAGCATCGGTCGTTTTTTGGCAAATAGCGCTGCGTCCCGAGGAAATTTGGACTTGCCGCCGCCGCGTGGCAAGTTGATCGGAGCTTCCTTAGGTATGACAGAGCGTTCCTTAGTGTTTTTAGGAAGCGGCTGGCTTACGTCGCATAAAAAGTCGTGCACAGTTTTCGTCACGGTCCTACCCAGTGGCTGAGACGTGCAGTTCAATCCTGAGTAATGCGCCGTAAACATAAAGCACATTAAACTTGCCAGGGTGAACTTATGAAAGGTTTTATTGCGTGGCCTGTTGCGGCGTTGATGTTCGTTTCTGTTCAGGTGTCGGCGCTGTGTTTGAATATTTCGGAGAGTTATACCGGGGTTGTACCATCTGATACCGAGGGCACTGCTTTCGGGCCTTTCACAATAGCGGGGGATAATGGCTGCCTAAATGCAAATATATCGGCAATGGTTTCTGCGGGTGGTGCCGGTAGAGCGCCGGAAATTTATATTCAGCAAGCCGTGGGGGCCACCTGGAAGATAGTAGCGGGCAATCCATTGTCGGCGAATGCGTCGTGGGTAGGCCCCTTTGGCACTTATCGCGTGGTATTGAGAAATCCCGACGCTGCGCCCAAGTCCTATTCAGGTACAGTCAGGTACGGTCGCTGAGCGTCTGCGGGCCACAGCGTACCGTAGCGTCGGTACACTGTGGCAGGCGGCCGTTATACATATTCATCAACCGATAGGTCATCTCTCGAAGAATTCACAAAATACGCCAATGCATTAATGGCGCGATTAGCGTCGAGCATGCCTTGTATGTATTCAGGAACTCCCTGTGATCTCCCGACATTTGGGTTGCTTTTAACAAACGAGAGATAATCCTCCAGCTGCTCATCGAATAATGCCAGTGCATTATATTTAACGTGCGTATTCGCTTGGCGACCTTGCGCATCAAAACCGCCGTCCCCGGATATGAAAATACCGAAAGCATTTGTGTCGATTACGCCACTTTCATATAACCGTCTCCCCACCACTTTAAGCTCATCGGTACTGATCGACGTCATGTCGTAATCCTTCAGAAACGCCTTCAGCTCCGCAATCTGATCCTGTTGCGACAACTTCAGTTCGTCAGCGGCTTTGGCTTCCTCAGTAAAGGTGTACACATTCGTGGTCTTGGTCGGGTTCTTGATCAAAAAACCGTCTGATTGCTTTGACAGTGTATTGGGTATTGTCAGCATCATGTCCATCTGCGTCGCCTCGCGGGAATTGACTGTACATACCGTTATCGACACTCCTGTGACCCACATTAAGTTGATTGTTTAATTTGAGAAGTGTCTGACAGAAGTTATAACTTGCCACGTAGCTTCTTTCTCAAACCCAAAAAAAGGCCCCGTGACCGAATGGACCACGGGGCCAAAATTGGCTGGATGCGACCAACCAAAGGAGCTCTTTACATTACTTCGCGGTCGCGATGACCGTATTCGGCTGCCAGCCACCGCCCAACGCCTTGTAGATCGCCACGATGCCGCGATACAGGTCCACTTCGGCCTGAGCCTGGGCGTCTTCGGCGGCCAGGCGTTCGCGTTGGGCATCAAGCAATACCAAAAAGTCCACGGTGCCTTCGCGATAACGAATCGCCGCGAGGTCGGCGGCGGCGCGGCTGGATTCACTCTGACGGATCAACGACAGCAGGCGCTGTTGGCGTTTGCCGTAATCACTGAAAGCATTTTCCGATTCTTCCAACGCCAGCAGCACCTGTTGCTCATAGGTCGCCAGCGCGCCATCGGCCTCGGCGTCCGCGCCGCGCAAGCGCGCACGCACGCTGCCCAGGTCGAACGCCGCCCAGGTAATGCTCGGGCCGAGCGCCCAGGCATTGGCTGCCGACGAGCCGATCTGCGAACCGCGCCCGGCGGTAAAGCCGAGGAAGCCGCTGAGGCTCACCCGTGGGAACAGGTCGGCCTTGGCCACGCCGATGCGGGCGGTGGCGGCGGCCAGCTTGCGCTCGGCGCTGAGGATGTCCGGACGCCGTTGCAGCAGTTGCCCCGGGTCGCCAATCGGCAGCGCTTTGGCAATCGCGGGCAGGTCTTTGGGGCTCAGGTCGACGCTGAGCTTGTCCGGGCGCTGGCCGAGCAGGGTGGCGATGCGGTTGCGCTCGCGCACCTGTTCGGCCTGCAGTTGCGGCACGCTGGCTTCCACCGAGGCCAGACGTGCGTCGGCGCGCTCCACATCGAGCTGGTCGCCCACGCCGGCATCGCGCAGGCTTACGGTGATGCTGCGTGAATCCTGCTGGTTCTTCAGGTTGTCCAAGGCAATACGCTCGCGCAGTTGCGCACCGCGCAGCTGGCCGTAGGCATCCACCAGTTCGGCAATCATGCTCACTTGCAACTGGTAAAGGTCGGCCTCGGCCGCTTGCTGGTCGGCGTCGCTGGCCTCCAGGTTGCGCTGGATGCGGCCGAACAGGTCCAGCTCCCAGGCCATGTCCAGGCCCAGGTCATAGCGCTCGCTGTTGACCCGCCGGGTGGTCTGGCCAGGGATCTGCCCTTTGGCCAAATCACTGCTGGCGCGACTGGTGATGGTTGGCATGGCGTCATTGCTGGCGTCATCACGAATCGCCCGGGCCGCCCGCAGACGGGCAAACGCCACGCGCAGGTCACGGTTGCCTTGCAGCGATTGAGTGACCAACTGATTGAGCGTCGGGTCCTCGAACTGCTGCCACCAGATGCCTTCAAATTTGGCGTGATCGTATTGTTTTGCATCCGCGGCAGCGGTGATGTTCGCCGCCTCCGGGGTCTGGGTTTTGTAGTCCGGGCCGACGGCACACGCGGCGAGCGCCAATACCAGCAGGCTCGGCAGGAAGATTTTCACGCTCATGGCTGTGTCTCCAGCTTCAAGGCCTTGGCCGCTTTGCGCGCCTGGCTGCGCTCCACATAGCGACGAATGAGTACGTAGAACACCGGCGTCAGCAACAGGCCGAAGAAAGTCACCCCGATCATCCCGGAGAACACCGCCACGCCCATGGCATGGCGCATCTCGGCACCGGCACCGCTGGACAGCACCAGGGGCACCACACCCATGATGAAAGCGAACGAGGTCATCAGGATCGGCCGCAGACGCAGGCGGCAGGCTTCGAGTACCGCAGCCAGCGGATCAAGCCCCTCCGCCTGTTTGTCCTTGGCGAATTCGACGATCAGAATCGCGTTCTTGCACGCCAGGCCCACCAGTACGATCAAACCGATCTGGGTAAAGATGTTGTTGTCGCTGCCCGAGATGATCACCCCGGTGATCGCCGACAACAGGGTCATCGGCACGATCAGGATCACCGCCAGTGGCAGGCTCCAGCTTTCGTACTGGGCGGCCAGCACCAGGAACGCCAGCAGCACGCAGAGCGGGAACACGAACAACGCAGTGTTGCCCGAAAGGATCTGCTGATAGGTCAGGTCGGTCCACTCGTAGGTCATGCCGTTGGGCAGCTCATCCTTCAGCAGTTTTTCAATCGCCGCCTGGGCCTGGCCGGAGCTGTAGCCCGGTGCGGCGTTGCCGTTGATCTCCGCAGTGATAAAGCCGTTGTAGTGCATCACGCGGTCGGGCCCCGAGGTGTCGCTGACCTTGATGAAGGTCGCCAGCGGGATCATCTCGCCCTTGTTGTTGCGCACTTTCAGCTGGCCGATCTGGTCTTCGTCCTGGCGGAACTGTTGTTCAGCCTGCACGTTGACCTGATAGGTGCGGCCAAAGCGGTTGAAATCGTTGGCGTACAACGAGCCCAGGTAGATCTGCAGGGTGTCGAAGATGTCGCTGATCGCCACGCCGTGGGTCTTGGCTTTTTCGCGGTCGATGGCGGCATCGACCTGGGGCACGTTCACCGTGTAGCTGGTAAACAGACCAAACAGCTCCGGCACGCCACGGCTCTTGGCAATGATGTTCTGCACTTCCTTGTACAGCTCGTCGTAACCCAGGTTGCCACGGTCTTCGACCTGCAGGCGGAAGCCCCCGATGGTGCCCAGGCCTTGCACCGGCGGCGGCGGGAAGATCGCCATATAGGCTTCCTGGATGCCGGCGTACTGGCCGTTCAAGGCACCGGCAATCGCACCGGCGGACAGGCTCGCGTCTTTGCGCTCATCGAACGGCTTCAAGGTCACGAACACGATGCCGTTGTTCGGGCTGTTGGTAAAACCGTTGATCGACAGGCCCGGGAAGGCAATGGCGCTTTCCACGCCCGGCTGTTTCAAGGCGATGTCGGACATGCGCTTGATCACCGCTTCAGTGCGGTCCAGGCTCGCGGCGTCCGGCAGTTGCGCGAAGGCCACCAGGTATTGCTTGTCCTGGGCCGGCACGAAACCGGTGGGGGTGTGGGCGAAGCCGAACCAGGTCAGCACCATCAACCCGGCATACAGGAACAGCGCGATACCGCTGCCGCGAATCACTCGGCGTACGGTGCCGACGTAGCCATGGCTGGCTTTCTCGAAGAAGCGGTTGAACGGACGGAACAACCAGCCGCCGAACAGCTTGTCGAGCACCCTGGAGAAGCGGTCCTTCGGCGCGTCATGGCTGCGCAGCAACACGGCGGCCAGGGCTGGGGACAGGGTCAGCGAGTTGAACGCCGAGATCACCGTGGAAATCGCAATGGTCAGGGCGAACTGCTTGTAGAACTGCCCGGTCAAGCCGCTGATGAACGCCGCCGGAATGAACACCGCACACAGCACCAGCGCGGTGGCGATGATCGGACCGGTCACTTCGCTCATGGCCTTTTCAGTGGCCGGGAAGGGGTCCAGCCCCAGCTCGATATTGCGCTCGACGTTCTCCACCACCACGATGGCGTCGTCCACCACGATACCAATGGCCAACACCAGGCCGAACAGCGACAGCGCATTGAGCGAAAAGCCGAACAGGTGCATCACCGCAAAGGTTCCGATCAACGACACCGGCAC
This sequence comes from Pseudomonas poae RE*1-1-14, assembly GCF_000336465.1. Taxonomy (NCBI): domain Bacteria; kingdom Pseudomonadati; phylum Pseudomonadota; class Gammaproteobacteria; order Pseudomonadales; family Pseudomonadaceae; genus Pseudomonas; species Pseudomonas poae. Next base: position 1,686,666 of record NC_020209.1, read on the forward strand.
CGCCACCAGCGGAATGATCGACGCACGCCAGGTCTGCAGGAACAGGATCACCACCAGCACGACCAGAATCAGCGCTTCGAACAGGGTGTGCACCACCGCCTCGATGGAGCCGCGCACGAACACCGTCGGGTCGTAGGCGATGCGGTAATCCATGCCTTCGGGGAAGCTCTTTTTCAGCTCCGCCATCTTGGCGCGCACTTCATTGGAGATGTCGATGGCGTTGGAGCCAGGGCGCTGGAAGATCGGGATCGCCACCGCCGGCTGATTGTCGATCAGCGAGCGCAGGGCATATTGGCTGGAGCCCAGTTCAACCCGAGCGACGTCCTTGAGACGGGTGATCTCGCCGTTGTCACCGGCGCGGATCACGATGTTCTCGAACTCTTCTTCAGTGACCAAACGACCCTGAGTATTCACCGACAGCTGGAAGCTGGTGTCGGTGGGCGCAGGCTGCGCGCCCAGGGCACCGGCCGCGACCTGGCGGTTCTGCTCGCGAATCGCCGTCACCACGTCGGTGGCCGTCAGGTTGCGCGAGGCGGTCTTGTTCGGGTCCAGCCAGACACGCAGGGAGTAGTCGCCCATGCCGAACAGCTGCACATCGCCGACGCCGCCCAGCCGGGCCAGTTCGTCCTTGATATTGAGGATCGCGTAGTTGGACAGGTAGAGCATGTCGTAGCGCTGATCGGGCGAGGTGACGTGCACCACCATGGTCAGGTCCGGGGAGGCCTTGTCCACGGTGATGCCAATGCGCGTCACTTCCTCGGGCAGCTTGGGCTGGGTGCGCGTCACGCGGTTCTGCACCTGCACCTGCGCGTTGTCCAGGTCAGTGCCCAGGGCGAAGGTGATGGTCAGGGTCAGCTTGCCGTCAGCGGTGGATTGCGAGGACATGTACAGCATGTTCTCGACGCCGGTGATTGCCTGTTCCAAAGGCGCGGCCACGGTTTCACCGATGACCTTGGGGTTGGCGCCGGGGAAGTTGGCGCGTACCACTACGGTGGGCGGCACCACTTCCGGGTATTCGCTGATCGGCAATTGAAACAGCGAGATTGCACCCGCGATCAGGATCAACAGCGAAAGTACCGCTGCGAAGATCGGCCGCGAAATGAAGAACTTGGAAAAATTCATCTTGAGTCGTATCCCTTAACCGCGTGGAGTCGCGACAGCGGCGAGCTTGGGCGCAGTTTTTGCCGGCGCTACCTGTTCAAGGTTGCTGGCTTCAAGCGCTTGTCGTTGTTGGGCGAGGGCGGCGAGGGTTTCCTGGCTGGCCATCGGGATGGTCTCCGGGGAAACCGGCGTACCCGGGCGCACGCGCTGCAGGCCTTTAACCACAATGGTGTCGTCCTTGCCCAGGCCGTTGCGCACGATGCGCAGGCCTTCGATCTTCGGCCCCAGTTCCACCGCGCGATAGGCAGGTTTGTCACCTTCCATCACCAGCACGAACTTCTTGCCAAGGTCTGTGCCAACGGCTTCGTCGTTGATCAGCACGGCCGAATAGGTGCCGCTGCCCACCAGCTTGAGGCGGGCATACAGACCAGGGGTGTATTCGCCCTTGCTGTTATCGAACACGGCGCGCCCGCGAATGGTGCCGGTGGCCGGGTTGACCTGGTTGTCGACGAAGTTCATCTGGCCCAGGTGCGGGTTGCCGGTTTCATTGGACAGGCCCAGGTACACCGGGGTGGTCGCGCCACGGCGGCCCTGGCGCGCCAGCTCGGTGTACTTGAGGTACACGCGTTCGTCAGCGTCGAAGTAGGCGTATACCTTGTCGGTGGAAACCACGCTGGTCAGCGCGGTGGTGTCGGCCGTCACCAGGTTGCCGGCGGTGATCTCGGCGCGGCTGACCCGGCCGCTGATCGGCGAGGTCACGCGAGTAAAGCTCAGGTTCAGTTTGGCCAGGTCCAACTGCGCCTGGATCCCGGCAACGGCGGCGCGGGCTTCCTGGGCGGCGGTGGTGCGCGAGTCGGCCAGCTCGGCGGAAATCGCATTGCTCTGGCGCAGACGATCACCGCGCTGGGCTTCGTTATCGCTGCGGCTCGCGGCAGCCTTCGTCTGTTGCAACTGGGCTTCAAGCTGGCGCACTTGCGCCTGGAACGGGCGAGGATCGATCTGGAACAGCAGGTCGCCTTTCTTGACCAAAGCGCCTTCGGTAAAAGCGACTTGATCAATCTGGCCAGAGACCCGAGGACGAATCTGCACGGTTTCCGGCGCTTCGAGACGGCCGGTGAATTCATCCCATTCGTTGACCGGTTGCTCCAGCACCTTGGCCACGCTGACTTTCGCCGGGGGCATGGCGGCGGCCTGTTCGGGGGTCTTGCCGCAGGCGCTCATCACCACCACGGCCAATATCGCCAGGGGGAAGCGCAAGTGTTTGAGTGACTGTTCCATGAGGTGCATCCGCCAATGTATTTGAGATGGGCGGATCATGCGCGGGGTGGGGGTATGTCACGAATCGAATGAGGCGAAGGTGACTATCATTCGGAATGATATAAGCAAGGTGGGTGTGGGTGATGGTTGGGGCGTGGAGGCATCTGCGTGAGATCTCTGCATCGCAGGCAAGCCAGCGCCCGCAGGGATGCGGATGGTGGCAGATCCTGCCTTTGCCCCGCGTTTCGAGTGACGAGGCTGCCCGGCTTCAGGCGCGTTGCAGCAAGGCAATCTGCTCGGCTGGCACCAGGGTGCGCAAGGTCTTGTAGAGCGCGCGGGTTTCCAGCAGGTTCCACACCCGCAGCATGGTTTCCAGCGCATCCAGCGGTTTGCTGATGAAATCCCGCGCGCCGAGGGCCAGGGCGCGCAGGCGCGTGTCGCGGGTGGCGTCGGCGGTGAGCACCAGAATCGGCAGGTATTCGCCGTGAGGAATGCGCCGGTTGAGCTGTTCGAGCACCGCAAAGCCATCGAACTGCGGCATGTGCAGGTCAAGAATCACCAGGTCCGGCTCGAAGCTGTTGAACAGCTCCAGGGTGCGCAGCGGCTCGGTGCTGCTCAGCACATTGGTCAGGCCTTCGCGCGCGAGCAGTTGCTCCACCAAATCGAGGTTCGGGCGTTGGTCGTCGATAATCAGAATGCGCAGGTCAAGGTTCACGCGGGCTCCGGAAAATACAGGTCGAGGTGGGCGAGAAACGCAGGCACGTTGATCGGCTTGTTCAACACGGCGGTGGCGCCCGCATGCTGCAAGGCCGTGCGGGTAAGGTCGCTGGCGTCGGCAGTCAGCATCAGCACCGGCGTGTCGCGGGTCAGCGGCGCATGGCGCAGACGTTGCAGTACCTGCAGGCCGTCGATGTCGGGCAGTGATACGTCCAGCAGAATCAGCTGGGGCGCATGCTGCGCGGCCAGGTCCAGCCCGAGCTGGCCCTGCATGCTCGACAGCAGCTTGATGCCGGGCCTGCGCTGTAACAGGGTTTCGATCAGCGCCAGGCTGGCGAGGTTGTCTTCGATACACAGCACCTTGCCGTGAATTGCCTGCGCGCCTTGGGCAGGGGCGGCCAACGGCGCGTCGCTGCCCACGACAGCGCCGGTACGCTGCGCATCCTGCACCCGCACCAGCGGCAGCTCCAGGGTAAAGCGCGAGCCGACGCCGGGCTGGCTGTGCACCTGCAGGGTGCCGCCCATCTTCTCCAGCAGGCTCTTGCTCAACGCCAGGCCCAGCCCGCTGCCTTCAACGGTCGGGTCGGCGCCCAGGCGTTCGAACGGCTTGAACAGTTGCCCAAGGTGCTCGGCCGCAATGCCCTTGCCGGTGTCGCACACCGACACGTCGATGCGTTGGCCGTCCAGGTTGACCTCGATGCTCACCTGGCCAGGGCGCAGGTTGTACTTGATCGCATTGGACAGCAGGTTCAGCAGCACCTGGGTAAGGCGTTGGCGGTCGGCGACGATGCCCAGGTCGGGGGCGAGCGCGGGCAGTGGCTGCAACTGGATACCGGCGCCTGCCGCCATCGGCGACACCAGCGTCAGGCATTCCTGCAGCACCCCGGCCAATGGCAGTGGCTCGATGTTCAACGGCAGGCGCCCGGCTTCGATCTTGGCGATGTCCAGCACTTCATTGATCAGCGTCAGCAAGTGTTGCCCGGCACGCAGGATATGGCCGACGTTGGCTTTTTGCGCGGCCGGCGCGTCCATTTCCAGCAGTTGCGCAAAGCCCAGGATCGAGTTGAGCGGGGTGCGCAGTTCGTGGCTCATGCGCGACAAAAACTCGCTCTTGGCACGACTGGCGCGTTCGGCTTCCTCGCGTGCGGTGCGCAGGGCGATTTCCGCCGCGCGGCGGTCGGTGATGTCCCGGGTGATCTTGGAGAAGCCGCGCAGGGCGCCGGTGCCGTCGTACTGCGCGGTGATCACCACGCTGGCCCAGAAGTGCGTGCCGTCCTGGCGGCAGCGCCAGCCTTCTTCGGTGTAGTCGCCGTTGCGTGTGGCTTCGCGCAATGCCATGGCCGGGTGCTGTGGGCATTCCTCGGGCAGGTAGAACACCGAGAAATGCTGGCCGATGATTTCCTGTTCGGTATAGCCCTTGATGCGCTCGGCGCCGTTGTTCCAACTGGTGACGTGGCCCGCCGTGTCGAGGGCGAAGATTCCGTAGTCCTTGACCCCGTCAATGATCAGCCGCAAGCGCTCCTCGTTGTCGCGCAGCGCGCGTTCGCGCTCGGACAGCAGCAGGCCGGCTTCCACCAGGCGCGTGCCCAACTGACCGATTTCATCGCGTTCCGGCGGTTGCGGCAGCAGCGGATGACCCAGCGCCAGGCGCTGTGCGTTGCGTTGCACGTTTTGCACTCGGGCGACGATGCCCTTGGACAGAAACAGCACCGCGACGATGGCGCCGAACAATCCGCAGACCGCCGCCAGCCAGGTGGACAGCAGCAGGCGCTCGCGGGTTTCGGCCGCGGCCTTGCTGCGTTCGGCCAGCAACGTGTCCTCCAGCCTGAGCATGGTGCTGATGTGTTGGCGCAACGCGTCGAGGATGTGTTTGTTGCTGATCAGAATGACGCTGATCGATTGCGCCGTGGCCTCGCGATCATCGAGCATGGCTTGCAGGCCGTCGACCTTGTGTTCGATCAACGGCTTGATTGCGTTGAGTTGCTCGCGCACCCGTGGGTCGCGCACGTTGCTGTCGAGCCTGTGCAGGGCCGATTCGATTTGCGGTCCGGCCGTGCGGTAGCTGGGCAGGAAGTCCTCGCGGCGGGTCAGCAAGTAACCGCGCACGCTTCCCGCCGCTTCGGCCAGCAGGGTGTGCACGGCCTGGATATCGCGTTGCACGCGCAACACCCGACGCACGTCTTCTTCAGCGTGGGCGGTCTGGCGCTCGGTGATGTAGATCAACACCAGCGACAGCAGCAGCACCACCAGTGGCAGCGAAATCACCAGCAGCGCCTTGCCGCGCAATGGCAGGTCGGCCCAACGCTGTGCCTGCAAGCGCCTCATGCCTGGGTCACCAGGCCCAGGGCGATGCCGCGCACCGCCGCCTGGGTGCGGTCGGCGGCGCCCAGCTTGCCGATCACTCGCTCGACATGGGCCTTGGCGGTACCGGTGGTAATGCCCAGCTGCGCGCCGATTTCGCGGTTGCTCATGCCCGTGGCGACCAGCCCCAGTACCTGGCGCTCCCGTGGCGTGAGGTGTTCCGTGGGGGCCGCGCCGCCGGCGTTGCGCTCGGCCATACGCCGCAGCAGGCGGGTGCTGACCAGGCTGTTGAGCGCTTCGCCACCGGCGGCCACTTGCTGCAAGGCTGCGATCACCTCGTCACGGCTGGCGTCCTTGAGCAGGTAGCCGACGGCACCGGCATTGATCGCCGCTTCCAGGTGATCGGGGCTGTCGTCCATGGTGAACATCACCACCTTCAGTGTCGGCAGGCGTTGTTGCAGCAGGCGCGCCGCGCCGAGGCCATTGAGCACCGGCATGCGGATATCGAGAATGACGATGTCCGGCAGCAGCTGCTCGCACAACTCCACGGCCTGCTGGCCATCGCGCGCCTGCCCGACCACCTCGAACTGCGGGTGGCCGGCCAGCAGGGCGACAAAGCCGGTGCGGGTGACTTCGTGGTCGTCCGCGAGGACCAGGCGCAGTACATCGCTCATGGGCAGGTTCCGTCGAAGTGGGCAGGCACGCTGGCCTGCAAGCGGGTGCCGCCATCGACCGTGCTGACGCAAGTGAAGCGCCCGCCCAGCAGGCTGGCGCGCTCCTGCATGGTGGCAAGCCCCAGGTGCCGGGCGTCATCGCGTGGCTGCCCTGCGGCAAAGCCCCGACCGTTGTCGTCGACCCGCAGAGCGGCCTCGGCGTCGCGCAGTTCCAGGGCCAGGTGCACCTGGCTGGCCTGAGCATGCTTGAGCACATTGTTGATTGCCTCCTGGCCGATGCGGAACAGGGCGATCTCCACCTGGCTGGGCAAGCGCGTGTCACAGTGCGCCTGCCAGACCACGTGCACACCGGCTTCGCGCAGGCGATCGGCCTCCTTGTCGAGGGCCTTGAACAGGCCAAAATCGTCGAGCACCACGGGGCGCAGGCCGGCGATCAGTTGCCGGCCTTCACCGACCGAGTGTTGGGCCAGGGTGAGGATGGCCTGCAGGTCGGCGGCCAGGGCATCGGGCAACGGCGGACAGCGGCCGGCGAACCCTTGCAGGCGCTGATGCAGGCCGGCGAGGGTTTGTGCCAGGCCGTCGTGCAGGTCGTAGGCCACGCGTTTGCGTTCGTCCTCCTGGGCGTGCAACAGCCGGTTGACCAGCTCGGAGAGATGTTTGTCGCGGGCCTTGAGGGTGGTCAGCAGGCGTTCGTTTTCCAGGTGCGCGGCCAGCAGCGTGGCGAGCAATTGCAGGGATTCGGCGTCTTCATGGTCCGGCGCGCGCAGGCTCACGCTGTTGCCCAGTACCAGCACGCCAAAGGTGCCGCCGTCGCTGCCGCGCAGCGGTATGTGCAGCACGCTGGGCAGCGCCTCGCCCGGCAGTTCCTGCCAGTACGGCGCGCGCCGGCTGCGGTCGGCGAGGGTCGCCAGACGGGCAAGGTGGGCCGGGTTGCCTTGGCAGGCGCTGGTATGGGCGACGCCCCTGGCGTCCCATTCCTGCAGCAGCCCGTGGTCCATCGCCAGAAACGCACAGGCCCGTTCCAGCACGCGTTCGCGCATGGCGGCGGGGGCCAGTTGGGCCAGTTCCTGCCCGGTGTCGACCAGCAGGCGCAGGCGCGCGGTGCGGCTTTGCGATTGCCTAAAGTGCGCGCGCATGGCCAGGGCGCTGGCGGGGTCGTGAGGCGTGTTGTGCATGTTGAGTGCTCAGGGGCGCGAGGCAGCTATTAGACCTCGCCGGGCACCTTGGGCGCTATCTGCCAAATGGCATAGGCAAATGACTCCGATTGGCCGATGGCGGGAGGAGGGCGGCTTGGCAAAGTGGGCTCAACGCACACAACCGGAGCATCGCCATGCAATCCAGAACCGCCGTCCTCGCCCTGCTGTTTGCCTTGAGCGCACCGCTTGCCCAGGCTGCCGTAACGGCCCCTTATGTGTACCTGGACGTGGCCCAGGCGCCTGTCAACGTCAAAGACCGCGAGATTGCCGGGCTGTTCGACCGCTGGAACAGTGCCCTGCAGACCGGCGATGCCAAATCGGTGGTCGAGCTGTATGCGCCGGACGCGGTGTTGCAGCCGACCGTGTCCAACCAGGTGCGCACCACGCCGGATCAGATCAGGGATTACTTCGATCACTTCCTGGCGCTCAAGCCGGTGGGGCAGATCAACTACCGCGAGATCCGCCAGTTGGGCAGCAATGTGGCGATGGACAGTGGGGTTTATACCTTTACGTTGACCGAGGCCAATGGCGGCAAGCGGCAGGTGCAGGCGCGGTATACGTTTGTTTATGAGCAGGTTGGGGGGCAGTGGAAGATTCTTAATCATCACTCCTCGGCGATGCCGGAAGTGCAGGTTCGGCAGGCCAGGCAGTGAGCGGGTTTGTGGCCATATCCGTTAACGGCTGACGGCCCGCGTGTTTGACGGGGCGCCCCAGATCGAAAGCCAGAGCGCAGCGGCTTTAGAACCGACCGGGATTGGCTGCCGAACGCTGTACAAACTGTGGGAGGGAGCAAGTCCCCTCCCACATTTGGATCTCCATTTGTCTGATGGATGTCACACCTAAAAATCCAACGTCACCCCACTCATCACCGTCCTCCCATCCCCCGGCGAATGCAGCGATGCCCTGGCCCCATCCGGGTCATACCAGGCGTACTCGTAGTAACGGTTAGTGAGGTTCTTCACCTGCAGATCAACACTGACCGACTCCGTCACCCGGTAAACCGCGCCAAGGTTCATCAACACATAACCCCCGTAAGTACCCTGGGTATTTTCCCGCTCCAGATAATAGTGAGTCTGCCCATTCATCCACGCGCTGAGTTGCAGGGCCGGCGTAGCCTGATAACGAATGCCGGCGTTGTATAAATGATGGGGGATATGGTCAATCTCGCGGCCTTTGCTGCCCGGCAACGTAGCGCTGGGCTGGAGGATTTTCGAGTATTGCCAGGCGTACGCCAGCCAGATCTCGGTGCGTTCGTTCGGACGCAGGTTGAGTTGCGCGTCATAGCCCCAGCGGCGGGTTTGGCCGACGTTGTCCGACTCGCCGCTGGGGTCGTTGAGTCGGCGGCTGACTTCGCCGCTGGCCTGCTGTTGCCAGTAGGCAATGCGCCCATCGACCCAATCGGCAGGCGTGAACTTGATGCCGGTTTCCCAGCCCTCGTTGATCGACGGTGCCAGGTCGGTGTCACGCGGCGGGATTTTATAGGCGGCTGCCCCGGTGCCCACCTGGAAGGTGCGCCCCCAGTTGGCGTAGACGCTGGCCACGTCCCAGGGCGAATACGTCACGCTGAGCTTGGGTTGCTTGATCAGCCCGTAGTCGTTGATGGCGTAATCCGTGCCGGTCATCTGATTGGTGAAGTCACCCTGGATTCGGTCGACGCGGTACGCGGGAATGATCTTCAGCGATTCGAACGGTTGAATCTCGGCCTGCACGTACGCGCCCAGGGTGTCGAAGTCGAACTGCTGATCCCGGGTCTGCGCCAGGCGCGCGCGGTTCAGGGTGCGGTAGCGCTCGCTGGTGTTCTGCTGGCGCTGGATATCCGCGCCGCCTTCCAGGGCGAAGCGGTACAGGCCGCTGACGACGGGGCGCCAGGTCAGGGAGGTGAGGGCGCCGTACTGGGTCTCGTAAGCGTCCCGTTCCTGCTGGGCGCTGGTGCGCCAGTACTGGGTCCAGCGTCGGTCATCGAAGGTATTGAGGTAGGTTTTGGCCGACCACGAAAGCGTCTCGGCCAGCTCGGTATCAAGGTGCAGGCTGAGCTGATTCATTCGCCGCGTGCCTGTGTCGCTGGCGTTATAGACGTTGCTCATGCGTGGATGCTGGTGCGCATCGTCGGCACTCAGATAACCGGGTTCCTGGGCCTGGGTTTCGTAATGGCGGGCGATCAGGCCGATACGGTAGCGATTGTCGTCCGGGGTGTAGAACCATTTGCCGGACATCGACACTTTGTCCGCTTGGGCATGATCGCGATAGCCGTCTGCTTTCTGGTAGGCGAAAAAGTAATTCTGCGTCCAGTTGCTGCCCTCAATGCCTTTGGCGAACTGGGTTTCACGGGTGTCATCGCCGCCGTAACGAATGCGCGCACGGGTGTAGTCGCCGCCAGTGCGGGTGAGCATGTTCACGTTGCCGGCGATGTTGTTCAGGCCATAGCGGGCATCACTGGTGCCGCGCACCACTTCGATGCTGTCCAGTTCCAGCGGAAAAACCATGTCCATGAAGGGCATGTTGCCGTCGTTGCTGTTGCTGGGGATACCGTCGATCAGCAGCTTCACCGCGTTCACTTCGCCTTCGCCGTTGAAGCCGCGAAACGAAATCTTGCCGGAGGTGGTGCCTTGGTTGAACTCGGTGAGCATCACCCCCGGCGCCCGGCTGAACAGCTCCCAGCTGTAGTTGACCGGCATTTTCTCCACGATATCGGCACCGAGGATGTCCACCGAACCGAGCACGCCGTGCGTGCCGAGCGGGCCGCTGTCAGCGCTTGTGCCCTGGATCGCGACCGCGCCGAGGGTGAGGGCGGAGCTTTCGTCCGCCGCGGCCAATGAAGTGAAAGCAAGCAGGCCCACCGAGAGCATCGGCCAGAGTGAGCAGGGCACAGGCACACGCTTTGCGCGCGGCAGAGTAGATGGAGCAGGCATAAGGCACGCTTCCTGAAACCTGAAAAACGTCAATGACGTTCAGCCACGCAATCGCGCGGCTGAAACATGAAGTTCGGTCAATCAGGTCACAGGAGAGGCGCGCGGACTCAGGCTCGGCCAGCGAATCCTGGGATGCAGCGCGGGCAGCAGCGGATCATCAAGGACGATATCCGGTGCATGACGCGGCAGAAAATGACGGTAATGGCTGGACGGCAACGCCGCCAGACCGGCATGCCCGCAGCAACAGTCACCGTGCTTCATCTCACCGGACGAGGGCGCCGACTTGAACGGCACGACCAGCTTGTCAAAGCCTGGCGGCAGCGCGTGCGATGAACAAAACCCACCCCACAGCATCAACCCGCCATCCGGCGCTTGCATCGCACGGCCGAGCGGCATGGCCAGCATATTCAGCAGCAAGGCCAGGCAGGCAATCCAGGGGCTGATGCGTGAAAACATGGGCATCAAGGCAGTCGACACAAAGGGGACGCTATTTAGCCGCAGTTAACCGCCCAAGTGAAAGCGCAAGGCATGCGCCATTTCGCCGCAGCTCAACGCTTGGCTTCGCTAGGGCGGAACCAACCTACGCCGTAACCGCAGCAACGAATATGTACCCAGTCAGACCGCCATCGGAGCAAGCCCCCTCCCACATTTGACCGCATCCCCCAGCAACACCTCAGAGCATCCGACGCAACACATCGTTACGCGGGTCCTTATCAAAAAACCGATGCTTAAGCGCCCCCAGAACATGCACCACAATCAACCCAAGCAACGTATAAGCGCACACCTTGTGCAACCTCTGAAACACCACAAACCACTCATCATTCTTGCCCAGCAACTCCGGTAAGTTCACCCCGAAAAAAAACACCCCATCACTCATCGTGTAAGTGCTCGACATCGAGTAACCCATCAACGGCACCGCCACGATCAGCACATACATCGCCCGCTGCACCAGCCGTGACAAAAACCGCTCGTGGGCCGCCAAGGTGGCAGGCGGTGACGGCAGCACCGGCGTTCGCCAGCGCAACACGATCTGCACCAGCACCAGCATGAACGCCAGTACCCCGAAGGATTTGTGCCACGGGTAATACAACTCGTATTTGCTGGCCACTTCATCGTCCAGCCCGGTCATATGCCAGCCCGCCCAGAGCAGCCCGGCGATCAGCACCGCGCGCGCCCAGTGCAGAATGCGCAAAGAGGTTGGATATCGGTCAATCATTTCGCTGTTCATCGATATCTCTCCATTGATCAAGGTTGCGAGCCACTGGGCAGCAACACCGTGATGACCTTCTCCTCGGTATAGGCCAGCGCGCCGCCAAACCCGCCTTCACGGCCGATGCCGCTGGTTTTGACGCCGCCCCAGGGCAGGTTGGCGTCCAGCGGGCTCCAGCAGTTGATGCCCACCGCGCCGGCCTTCACCGCTGCGGCCACGCGATGGGCGCGCACCAGGTCGGCGGTCCACACGGTGGCCGCCAGGCCGTAGGCGGAGTCATTGGCCAGGGTCACGGCATCCACCTCGTTGTCGAACACAATGATTGTGCCCACCGGGCCAAAGATTTCGTCGCGGGCAATCGCCATGTCATTGCGCGCGTCGGCAAAAATGGTCGGGCGCACGAACCAGCCCTGATCCGGGGTCGACACGCCGCCAGCGAGCAGGGTGGCGCCTTCGTCAATGCCCAACTGGATGTAGCGATTGACCCGCTCCCATTGCGCCTTCTTGGCCACCGGACCCATCTGGTTACCGGGCTGACGCGGGTCGCCCACCTTGACCGCCCGCGCCGCCTCGGCAAGCGCCGCCGCGAAACGATCGGCGATGCCACGCTGCACCAGAATGCGCGACCCAGCCGCACAAATCTGACCCTGGTTGGCGAACAGGCCAAGGCTGCAACCGCGCAGCGCGTCCTCGAAGGAAGCGTCGTCGAACACGATCTGCGGGCTCTTGCCGCCCAGCTCCAGGGTGACATGCTTGAACAGCACCCCGGCGGTGCGCTGGATCTCACGCCCGGCCTCGGGGCTGCCGGTGAAGCTGATCTTGGCGATGCGCGGATGCTCACACAGCGCCCGACCCACCTCATTGCCGTAGCCGGTGACCACATTGATCACGCCGTCCGGAAAGCCTGCTTCCTGCGCCAGCACCGCCAGGTGCAGGGCCGACTGAGGGGTCTCTTCCGAAGGTTTGATCACCACCGTGCAACCTGCGGCCAGCAACGCCGCGAGCTTCCACACGGTGATCATCAGCGGCGAATTCCACGGCACAATAGCCCCGACCACGCCCACCGGCTCACGCACGGTATACGACAGGGTTTTGGTGCCGAAATACCCTCCGCCGGGAATGGTCCGCCCCTCCAACTGATTGGCCCAACCCGCCGCCGCGCGCAGATTGGCCAGCACATTGGGCAAATCCATCCGTCGCGGCTCCAGCGGTGAACGCCCGATAGCATCGGCGTCCATATCCGCCAGCAACTCACTGTCGCGCTCCACCAGATCCGCCAGCTTCAACAACACCCGAGCGCGCTGCGCCCCATCAAACCGACTCCACTCGCCGCGCTCAAGCTGCTCAAACGCCGCATTCACCGCCCGGTCCACATCCTCCACCGTACCCCGCGCAAAACTGCCATAAACCGCCTCCGTCACCGGATTCACCAACTCAACCCGCCCACCCTCCGAAGCCTCGGAGGCCAAGCCATTAATAAAATGCTTCAACTGCTGAGTCATACAGCCTCCATAAAAATTCGTTTTTGATCTGCTTTTGATTTTGATCTCAGGCGCCCCATCAACCACGCTGGCCGCACACCGAGCCCCAGCGAGGTGCCGAGCGGTGGGGCAAGAGCCCTTTGGTTACTTTTGGCTGGGCCGGCATTCCGGCTCTTTTCCAAAGTGACCCGCCGTAACGGCGGAACCAATCTCCGCCATCACCGCAGCAACGGATATGTACACCGTCAAACCGCTATCGCAGGCAAGCCAGCTCCCACAATCCACACCCGGTGCGGCCCGGATCACTTCTCAAGCGACCCCAGCGCCTCCCGAAACACATCCAACGCCCTGAAAAACAACCCCCGCGTAATCGTCAACGAAGGCATCACCCGCATCACATTCCCGTACCGCCCGCACGGGATCATCAACACCCCATGACTCATCAGAAACCCCATCAACGCCCCAATCTTCTGCGGCGCCAACGGCGCTTTGGTCAGCGGATCCTCCACCAACTCAATCCCGATCATCAGCCCACGCCCACGCACCTCACCCACAAACCGGCTGCCAAACCCACGGATATATTCCTGCGCCTCCAGCCCCAGGCTATGCGCACGCCCCAGTAGGTCCAGCTGCGGGTCCTGCAGAATGGCGATATTGGTCAGCGCCACCGCCGCCGACAGCGAGTTCGCCGCGAAGGTATTGGGCATCGACCCATCAGGAATCTGCGCCGCCAGATCCGAACGCATGATCAACCCCGCCATCGGCAGGTCGCTGCCGATGCCCTTGCCAAAGGTGAGCATGTCGGGCTTGACCCCCGAGTGCTCCACTGCCCACATCTTGCCGGTGCGCCCCGCGCCGGACTGCACCTCGTCGACGATCAGCAGCGTGCCGCTGCGGTCGCACGCCTGGCGCAGAATCTGCAAAAACTCCGGTGACGGCGGCACATAACCGCCTTCGCCCTGCACTGGCTCGACGATCACCGCCGCCACGTCATCGGCGGCGGTGTAGGGCGTGTTCAGCAGGTAATCAACGTACTCGCCGGCAATCTGTTCGGCGCTTTTGTGCGTGGTGTCGAACGGGAAGCGATAGGCGTAGGGGTAGGGCGCATGAATCACGCCGCCCATCTGCGCGCCGAAGCCCTTGCGGTAGGCAGTGCCGGTGGTGAGCGAGCCCGAGGCGTTCCAGACGCCGTGGTAACCGCCGTGGAAGGCGATGATCTGGTGGCGCCCGGTGATGCGCTTGGCGAACTTGATCGCCGCTTCCAGGGCATCGCTGCCGCTTTGGGTGAAGAAGGTGATGCAGTCACCACGCAGGCCGTCCGGCGCAATCTCGGAAAGCTTGGCCGCCAGCTCGGTACGCCGGGTGCTGTTGATTTCCAGGGCGTGCATCAACACTTCGGACTGGTCGCGGATCGCCTGCACCACTTTGGGGTGGCAGCGGCCGACGCTGCTCACGCCGACGCCGGCGGAGAGGTCGATATAGGTGTTGCCGTCCGGGTCCTTGAAGGTGGCGCCAAAGGCGCGGTCCATGGCGATCGGCATGCGACCGCCGCCGCGCGCCATCGACTCGGTGCTTGCCGACAACGCCAGGGCCTCGCAGGTTTTGGGGCCGGGCAGGGCGTCGGAAATGATGCGCGGGGCATCGGCGAAGTGGAGGGCTTCAAGCTGGGCTTCACTCATGATGGGTCTCTGGCAGGTCTATTCAGGTGTACCGATCATCGGCGTGACCTGCCCGAGACCGGTATCCCGAATCGGCACATGGGTGCGCTGCGCAGCGGATTTTTGCCGACCTGAAATAATGCTGAAATATTGCAATATCCGGCCTTTGTGCGACTATCTGGCACGAAGCTGGCTTTAAAATAAAAAATTGCGGAGAGCGTCGCGCATTATGAGAAGTCAAAGCATCGGCCATTTTCACGATGTGCATGTGCACGCGGCCAACGTTCAGCAGTGGCACCAGGACTACAGCCAGCTAACCGGTGGCTCGGCCGAGAGTTCGCTGATGCAGTTGACCACCGCCGCAAGCCACGTTTTCCTCGAGCAGATCAACCAGCGCGTGGTGCAGCACGGCGTGGCGCCACGCAACAAGATGTGCTTTGCGGTGCCGATCAATGTGCCGGGGTCGGTGCGGATGCAGGGGCGGGAGGTCGATGACAGCAGCCTGTTCTTCCTGCGCGGCGGCGAGGAATTCATGTTCCATATGCCGATGGGCATGCAATTGCTGTCCATCACCTTCGAGCGCGAATTGTTCGAGCAGGCGCTGGCGCACACGGCGTCGCCCAGGGACCTCAGTGTGTTGCTGCGTCAGCCGGTGATCCGGGTTTCTCCCCAGCGCTTCGCCGATGCCCGCCGCCGTTTGCTCGCTCTGTTCGGCCAGGCCATGGCTGGCGAGCTGCGTGACTCACACGCGCGCCTGCTGGAGCAGGCGCTGCTCGACGAGCTGGTGCAACTGATGAGCGATCCGTCCTGCGACAAGCAACAGCGCACGCCCAGTTCCACGCGCAGTTTTATCGTCGAGAAATGCCATCGCCTGGCGACCACCGGGCAGTTCGACGTGCCCAGCGTCAACGACTTGTGCGAACGCCTGCAGGTGAGCCGGCGCACCGTGCAGAACAGCTTTCGCGCGGTGGCCGAGACCACGCCGCTGAACTACCTGCGCGCCATCAGGCTCAACGGCGTGCGCCGCACCCTGATGTCCACGCCCGCCGCGCAGCTTTCCATCGGCGATGCGGCAGCGCAGTGGGGGTTCTACCACCTCAGCCATTTTGCGGCGGAGTATCACGCGTTGTTCGCCGAGCTGCCGTCGCGCACCTCACGTGCTGCTTCTCATCAAACACACAGTAGCGTGTTGATTTAACACCCAACGTTTCAGACAGCGACATTCCTGTGGCGAGCGAGCTTGTTGTGGCGAGCGGGCTTGCCCCGCGTTGGGGTGCGAAGCGCCCCCAATCCAGCAAAACGCGGTGTACCTGATCCGGCTCAGCGCCTGGTTTTGGGGCTGCTGCGCAGCCCAACGCAGGACAAGCCTGCTCGCCACAGGGAGTCTGCGCTTAACTGAACGGCATTAGTGCAAGCCCGCTCGCCACAGCTTCCCTCATTGGTACAGCGGTCGCTATACGCGGAACTGGTCCATCAGTTTCATCTGCTGAGTGGCCCGGGCGTTGAGTTGGCTGCTGATCTGCGCCGACTCGGCGGCTTGCTCCGTGAGCGTCTCGGTGACCCCCCGAATGGTCGCGACGTTGCGATTGACTTCCTCGGCCACCGCGCTCTGCTCCTCTGCGGCACTGGCGATCTGCAGGTTCATGTCACTGATCACCGTCACCGCCTCGCTGATCCTGCCCAGGGCCTGCACGGCCTGATGGATCTGCCCGGCGTTGTCCTGGGCCAGCGTCTGGCTGGCGTGCATGGTGGTCACCACGCCCCGCGTGCCGCTCTGGATGCGCTCGATCACCAGGCGTATTTCCTCCACCGAGTCCTGGGTGCGCTTGGCCAGGTTGCGCACTTCATCAGCCACCACCGCAAAGCCACGGCCGCTTTCGCCGGCACGCGCCGCTTCGATGGCGGCGTTAAGGGCCAGCAGGTTGGTCTGTTCGGCAATGCCGCGGATCACCTCCAGCACCGAGCCGATCTGTTCGCTGTTGACCGCCAGCGCTTCGACCTCGGTGACGGCCTTGCTGACCTCGCTGGCCAGGGCGGTGATGTCGCGGGTGCTGCGTTCGATCAGCATGATGCCATCCCTGGACGCTTGATCGGCCCCGCGCGCCGCCTGGGCCGCACTCGAAGCGCTATGGGCCACTTCATGGGCGGTGGCGCTCATCTCATTGGACGCGGTCGCCAACTGATCGATCTCGCGAAACTGCACCTGCATGCCTTCGCTGGTCTGCCGTGCGATGTGCGAAGACTGGTCGGCGGTGCCGCGTGCGTCAGTGATGCTCTGCTTGATCTGCGCGATGGTCGGTTGCAGTTTGTCGAGGAAGCGGTTGAACCAGCCCACCAGTTCGCCCAATTCGTCTTTTTTGCGGTAATCCAGGCGTTGGGTCAGGTCGCCGTCGCCGCTGGCAATGGCCTTGAGCATCTGCGCGACGCTGTTGATCGGGCGTGTCACGCCGGAGGCGGTGAGCCAGATCAGCAGCAGGCCCAGCAGCCCGGCGCCGATGGCCACCAGTGACGCCATGAGGGTGTCGCGGGTCTGCGTCTGATCGAGCAACGACTGCAAGGCCACCGAGTCGGCCAGCAACACCTGCTTGGGCAAGTCGATGACCACGCCCCATGGCGCCGCGTCGGGGATCGGCGTCACCGGGTAGACTGCGCGGATCAAGTCGTCCTGGGCCAGCACCTGCGGTTGTTTTTGCGCCAATGCCGCGAGCAGCTCCTTGCCCGCATCGCCCAAAGCGGCGGCGAGCGGTTCGCCGACCTTGCCGGCGTCCTTGCTGTAGGCGGCGAGCACGCCGCTGTCGGACACAATCAGCATGCTGCCCGAACCGTTGAACAGCGTGCGCTGGGCCTCGCCGGCGGCCGCTTGCAGCGCGCCGAGGGCAAGGTCCACGCCGAGGGTGCCGATGACCTTGCCGTCGGCAATCAACGGCATCGACAGCGTGGTCATCAGTTGCACCTGGCCGGCCTGGGTGTCGGCGTAGGGCGCCATCAGGCAGGTACGCCGCGTGTCACGGGGGCAGGTGTACCAGCTGTTGTAGGGGGCGCCGCTGATGCTCAGCTCGGTTTTCTGCAGATCGGTTTCGGGAATCAGGATGTTCACCGCCGGGCCGGCCCCCCGGTTCCAGGCGCTGGCGAAGCGTCCGGTTTCGTTGGAGGCGCGCGCGGCGTCGTTGACGAATTCGCTGTCCTGACCGCCCAGCGCATTCGGCTCGAACACCAGCCACAGACCCAGTACCTGGGGATTGTGTTCGAAGGTGGTGTGCAGGCTCTGGTTCAGTTCCTCGCGCAAGGCGGCCGCCGGCAACCCGCGCTGTATCGCCATGCTGCGCAAATGGGTCGCCTGGTCGGCGAGGCCGGTGATCAGCAGCAGGTTGTTGCCGAAGGCCCGCTGCAGGTTGCTTGCCTGCTCGGCGGCCTTGGCTTGCAACAGGTTTTCACCGCTCTCGGTCAGCATCCTGCCGCTGGAGGTGCTGATCAGGCGGTTGTTCTGGCTGCTCTGGTAGAGGTTCATGCCGACGATCAGGCCGATCACGCCCAGAAGGCACATACCGGATAGCAAAATGATTTTCAAGCGGATGGAAAGGGCGTCGAGCATGGGAGGATCTCGCAAGTGAGCGTGCCGGTTGACCATCGGTTGGCCAGGGCCACTGGTTTCTTATTAGGTATGTCACTGCATCGGCCGAGTCAGCGCTGGCTGAACCTCACCAGCAGCGCTGCCACCAGCAACAGGGCTGCGAGCACCGCCAGCACGGCAATAAAACCTGCATCGAACGCGGCACGTGCCAGCCCCGTCAGCAGCGTAGCGTCGTCGCCCGGCAGCGTTGCGGCCACCAGCAGCGCATCGTCCAGGCTCTCGAACGTCAACGGGTTCAGGCCCAGCCTGGGTGGAATCGTCAGGCTCGTCGACCAGGCATACACCGCCGATAGCAGGCTGCCCGCCAGGGTTACCCCGGCGGCACCGCCCAGTTCAAAGGAGACTTCCTCGATGGACGCCGCCATGCCGGCCTTGTCGGTGGGCACGCTGAGCATGATGGTGCTGGAGGCCGCTGTGAGGGCCGCGCCCATGGCCATGCCCAACAGCGCCAGGCTGGCAATCTGCAGCGGCACCGCTGCGTTGCACAGCAACAGGTACGCCAACATCGCGGCGGCCGACAGCAGCAGGGTCCAGAACAGCATGCGCCGGCTGCCCAGGCGCGACAGGTAATAGCCGGCCACCGGCCCGGCAACGAAGGAGCCCAGTGGCAATGGCAGGATGAACAGCGCCGACGCCAGCGGCGACATGCCCAGCACCAGTTGCAGGCGCTGGCTGAACACCAGTTCCATGCCGATAAACGCCAGGGCCGAGGCGAGCGCTGCAATCACCGCATTTCTGAACAGCGGCTCGGCGAACAGTGACAGCTCGAGCATCGGCTGCGCGGCACGGCGCTGGCGCCGGATGAACATCGCCAGAAACAACGTGCCCAGCAGTATCGCCACCAGCATGGCGGCGAAGGCGGGCGAGCGTTTGCCCAGCTCCTTGACGGCATAGGCGATGCTGATCAAGCCGATCATGACCTGCAACGAGCCCAGCCAGTCCCAGTGGCGCCGGGGATTGCCCGGATGCTCGGGAATCAGCGTCACCCCGAGCACCAAGGCCACCAGCACAATCGGCACGTTGATCAGAAACACCGAACCCCACCAGAAATGCTCCAGCAGCAGGCCGCCGACCACCGGCCCCAGCGCCGCGCCGCCGGAGGCCACCGATGCCCAGATGCCAAACGCCATGGCCTGTTCGCGCTCATCGTTGAACGTCAAACGGATCAGCGCCAGGGTGGCGGGCATCATCATTGCCGCGCCGACCGCGAGAAACCCCCGGGCGCCGATCAATACGTTGGCCGATGGCGAGAAGGCCGCAATCAGCGAGAACACCCCGAACACGCTCAGCCCGCCGATGAACAGGCGTTTGTGCCCCAGGCGATCGCCCAGCGTGCCCATGCCCAGCAGCAGGCCGGCGGCGATCAATGCGTAGATATTGACGATCCACAGCTTCTGCGAAGCGCTGGCGCCGAGCTCGCGGGTCAGGGTGGGCAGCGCGGTGTATAACACCGTCATGTCGATGACGATCAACAGCAAGGCGCTGGAAATAATCGCCAGGATCAACCAGCGACCCTTAGACGACATGGGACGGGCTCGATAATTGAATGGCCAACACGGGTAACTCCAGTTCAGGCAGGCAAGGGAGCGCTGACCCTAGCATGCACGGCGCCGAGCCCGCAGCGCTATCCCGAATCGGCCGGCAGTGCCGCGGCATTGACCTGTTTTGGGGCGCGGCCCGCGATGTTACCGATTTGGGATAGCGAGGTGCTCACGGCCGGGCATAGCATCGAAACCAGCGTGCAACCTCAACAATAAAAGCGCAACCCGGCACCGATTGCAGCTGGATCGGGGCCACCCCACAGCGACTGCCTCATACAATAAGGTCAACAACATGAGCGTATCTCTCCCGGTCAACAGCTCCACGGAGCTCAAGCGTGGCGCCCTGGGTGTCGGCTTCATCATTTTCTTCGTGATTTCGGCGGCAAGCCCGCTCAGTGTCATCGCCGGTGGTTTTCCCATCGGCATCATGCTGGGCAACGGTGCCGGTACCCCGGCATTGCTGATTCTGGCGTTGCTGGTGCTGTTGGCGTTTTCGGTGGGTTACACCACCATGTCGCGCCACGTCACCAATGCTGGCGGGTTCTACGCGTTCACCTCGCGTGGCCTGGGCGGCCTGGCCGGTGGCTCGGCGGCGGTGCTGGCGATGTTTGCCTACAACATTCTGCAGATCGCGCTGTATGGCATGTTCGGCGGCGTGGTTAGCGGCACCATGGAAAGTGTCGCGGGGGTAGTGTTGCCCTGGTGGTCTTATTCGCTGATGGCGATGGCCAGCATTGCGTTTCTCGGCTATCGCAAGATCGACCTGTCGGCCAAGGTGCTGTCGCTGGTGGTAGTCGCCGAGTATCTGGCCATCCTTATTCTCGATTTCGCCATTCTGAAGACCGGCGGTGACAGCGGTGTCAATCTCGACTCGTTCACCCATCAGCAGGTCTTCAGCGGTACGCCGTCCATTGGCCTGCTGTTCTGCTTCGCCGCGTTCATCGGTTTCGAGGCCACCACCATCTACGGCGAAGAAGCCAAAGACCCCAAGCGCACCATACCGATTGCCACCTACTGTTCGGTGTTGCTGATCGGCGCGTTCTACACGCTGTCGGTGTGGTCGATGATAGTGGGCGTGGGCGCCGACAAGATCGTGCCGCTGCTGCAAGCCATGCAGGACCCGACCACCCTGATCTACGGCATGTCCGACCACTTCGTCAGCCCGCACCTGACCCAGGTCATCCGCGTGCTGTTCATGGTCAGCATCTACGCCGGGCTGCTGGCGTTCCATAACGCGGCGGCGCGCTACTTCTACGCCATCGGCCGTGACGGCCTGCTGCACAGCCTGTTGGGCACCACCCACCGCGTGCACCAGAGCCCGCACATGGGCTCGGCCTTGCAGAGCCTGATCGCCGCGGTGGTGGTGCTGATCTTTGCTGCGATGGACGCCGATCCGATCCTGCAGTTGTTCGCCTGGTTCTCCAACCTGGCGACCCTGTGCGTGATTTTGCTGATGGCAATGACCTCGGTGGCCATCTGCGTGTATTTCCATCGCCATCCGGAACTCAAGGTCGGCCTGCTGCGCGGGCGCATTTTGCCGGTGTTTTCGTGCGTGGCCCTGCTCTGCGTGCTGGTGCTGGCGGTGGCGCATTTCGATGTGCTCACCGGTGCCAGCCAGCTCCTGTCCTACAGCTTGTGTGCGGTGATCCCCGCCGCGCTGCTGGGCGGCCTCTACCTCGCCGCGCGCCTGCGCAAGGTGGCGCCGCAGCGCTTCCTGGCCCTGGGCAGCCACAAGCTCTAAGGCCTTGCTCGCGTCATCCCCTCTGTGAATTGATCGCCTGCCGGTGTCCGGCAGGCCTCATCTGCGTTAAAGGAAATTGCCCATGCACGCTTACAAGATGCTCATCAACGGTGTTCAGGTTGAAGGTGAAAACGGTCAGTTCGACGTGATCAATCCGGCCACCGGTAGCGCTTTCGCGCAATGCCCGGCCGGCTCGCTGGGCCAACTGGACGACGCGGTAGCCGCCGCCCAGGCCGCGTTCAAGACCTGGCGCCACAGCGCCCATGAACGGCGTTGCGAGCATTTGAATGCGATTGCCGATGACATCGAACAGGACGCCGACGCACTGGCCCGACTGATCGTGCTGGAGCAGGGCAAACCGCTGGAACTGGCGTTTTCCGAGGTCATGGGCGCCGCCGCCTGGACGCGCTATGCCGCCGGGCAGGAAATCGCCGTGGAATTGGTGGAAGAGACCCCGACCCAGCGCGTCGAGCTGCACCGCAAACCGCTGGGCGTGGTGGCGTCGATCACGCCGTGGAACTGGCCGTTCATGATTGCCGTGTGGCACATCATGCCGGCGCTGCGCGCGGGCAACTGCGTGATCAGCAAACCGTCGAGCCTGACGCCGCTGAGCACCCTGCGCCTGGTGGAGATCATCGCGCGGCACGTGCCCCACGGCGTGATCAACTGCGTGACCGGCGAGCAGGGGTTCGGCAGCGCGATCACCGCGCACCCGGGCATCCAGAAGATCGTGTTCACCGGTTCCACCGCCACCGGCCAGAGCGTGATGCGCGGCGCCGCCGGCAATCTCAAGCGCCTGACTCTGGAGCTGGGCGGCAACGACGCGGCAATCGTATTGCCCGGCACGCCGGTGCACGAGGTGGCCGAAGAGATCTTCCAGGCCGCCTTCCTCAACATGGGCCAGACCTGCGCCGCGCTCAAGCGCCTGTACGTTCACCAGTCCCAGTACCAGGCGTTCGCCGAGGCGCTGACGCAGATTGCCGAGCGCCAGGTGGTCGGTGACGGCCTGGAGCCGGGCGTCAATTTCGGCCCGGTGCAGAACCTCGATCAACTGGAACTGGTGCAGGCGCTGGTCGCCGATGCGCGGGCCCAGGGTGCACGGGTGTTGTGCGGCGGCGCACGGCTGGACCGGCCAGGGTTCTTTTACCCGCCGACGCTGGTCGCGGATGTCACCGATGGCCAGCGTCTGGTGGACGAAGAGCAGTTTGGCCCGGTATTGCCGCTGATCGCTTATGAGGATGTGGAAGACGTACTGCGCCGCGCAAATGCCGGCGACATGGGCCTGGGTGGCTCGGTCTGGGGACCGGACAGCGAGCAGGCGCAGGCCCTGGCCAGCCGCCTGGAAAGCGGCGTGGCGTGGGTCAACTGCCATGCGCGGATCCAGCCGAACACGCCATTCGGCGGCAGCAAGATGTCCGGCTTCGGCGTCGAATTCGGCCTTGAGGGACTGCTGGAATTCACCGGCCAGCAATTGTTGTTCGTCAATAAACGCGCTGCTGAATA
Organism: Pseudomonas poae RE*1-1-14; assembly: GCF_000336465.1. Classification (NCBI taxonomy): domain Bacteria; kingdom Pseudomonadati; phylum Pseudomonadota; class Gammaproteobacteria; order Pseudomonadales; family Pseudomonadaceae; genus Pseudomonas; species Pseudomonas poae. The sequence continues at coordinate 1,709,586 of NC_020209.1, forward strand.
ACCTCAAGGAGCTTCGATCATGCGTCATTCATCCCCTTCATTTCTCTGCGGCACGCTCGCCTGTAGCTTGACGCTCTGCGCCATCAGCCAGGCCCAGGCCTACGAGCTGTACAGCGACGACAGCCGGCACCTGAATGCCGACATGACCGCCGTGTTCGGCCTGTTCAACAGCCGCAAGAACTACGACGGCACGCCGGGCGGATCGAGCTGGCGCGAAGGCTATATCAAATATGGCCTGAGCGGCGACCAGGCGCTGGCGGGCAACGGCACCGCCTACGGCGCTTTCGCGCTGGTCAGCTCGGCGACCTGGGGCGAGGGCGACCCATCCGGCAATACCCTGGGCTCCGAGCGCACCACCAAGATCGAAGACGCGTACCTGGGCTGGCGCTCCGGCGACCTGTTCCCGGCCCTGGGCAAGGATGGCGTGGACATTTCCGGCGGGCGCCAGGTGGTCAAGCTTGGCAGTGGTTTTCTGATCAACGACGACGGGCCCAATCTGGGCAAGGGCCCGGCCAATGGCACGATGAACCGGGGCGGTGCGTATTACCTGGCCGCGCGGCATGCCTTCGATCAGACCGCGTTGCTGCGCCTGGGCGGCAAGGATGGCCTGCATGGCAGCCTGTTATGGCTCAAGTCCGACAACCGCGCCCAGGCAGAAACCGAAGTGGCCGCCGGCACCCTTGATTACACCGCCAAACCCGGCACCCTGGGCCTGACCTGGGTGCACGGCATCGATGTGAACGAGCGCTGGGCCAGTGATGCGCAGCGCCAGCGCAAGGGCATGAACGTGTACAGCGTGCGCGGTGAAGGCGATGCCGGCCTGCCCAACGTCAGCCTGGCGTTCGAATACGCCTGGCAGGACAAGGACAGCGGCCCCGAAAAAGCCTGGTACGGCGAAGCCGGCTACACCTTTGCCGACGTCGCCTGGACGCCGAAGGTCAGCTACCGCTACACCCGCTATTCGCAGAAATGGGATTCGCTGTTCACCGGCGTGAGCGGCGGCTACGGCACCTGGCTGCAGGGTGAAGTCGCCGGCAACTACACGGGGCCGTTCAACAGCAACACCCGCATCCAGCATGTGGCGCTCAAGGCCACGCCCCTGGAAAACCTGACCCTGGGCGCGCTGTACTTCGACTTCGACACCGTACGCAAAAGCAACGCGCTGAACCTCGATGCGCGCGAGCTGGATGTATATGCCGAATGGGCCGTCAACCCGCACCTGATCATCACGCCGCTGATCGGCCTCTATAAGCCCAAGCAGGACGCCACTACCGGCGGCAATCAGGTCGGCGGCAACGGCACCAACGTTTACAGCCAGCTGACCGTCGCCGTGCCGTTCTAGCTATTGGCTCAGGCGTCGGCCGCGCCTGACGGCGGCGGGTTGCGCAGGTTGTCGGCGATGCGCCGCGTAGTGTCCATCACCATTTCAATCACGGTTTCCTGACGCAGCAGCTTGAAGCTCTGGGTGCTGCCCACGGCCGACAGGCTGCCGATCACCTCGTCGATATCCGGCTGGATAATCGGCGCGGCGATACCGGTGAGGCCCAGGTTGAGTTCATCGTGGGTCATGCAGTAGCCGTCCTTGCGGATCTTTTTCGTGGCCTTGGCAAACCCCGCCCAGTCGTAGGGGCTGTCCGGGTCGCCAGCCAGGTGTTCGTCGAACAGGCGTTGCAGGCGACGGCCTTTCTGGAAGGCGATCAGCACCTTCGATTGCGCGCCGCGAAAGAATGGCAGCGGGTGCCCGCGCCCGAACGAGAAGTGGTAAGTGTCGGTGGGTTCGGCGATGTAGGTGTTGATGATGCGCCCGTCGTAGAAAACGCTGGCGAACACGGCCAGGCCGGTCTGCGCCGACAGCTCATGCATCAGTTCGCGCCCCGCCAGGAGGATGGGGTCGTACTGGCGCATCATCCAGTCCAGCTCGATCACGCGGGGCCCCAGGCCGTAGTGGCCGGCGTCCACGCGGGTGAGCAGGCCGGCCTCGCACAGTTCCTTGACGTAGCGATACGCGGTGGCGCGCGACAGGCCCATGCGCTCGGCAATCGTGTCCGGGTCGATCTTCAACGTCGCCGGACCGAACAGGTCCAGCACACTCAGCAATTTACTCAGGCTGCTCATTTCGTTCCTAGAGAAGGGATGGCTCGCGGGTAAGCACTATAGGCGAAAACGCCAGGGATCCAAGGTGGCGGATCCGGCAGGTAATTGTAAGAGGGGTTATTATTGCATAAATCTCAAATTAAGAGATAAAAAGTAAAAAACACTTGTTTGGTGTGTTTTTGTGTGTGATAAATCTCACCAAAGAAAACGCTCAAGCGAGAGGGCTGACAATGAATGGCGCGCAACTGATAGTGAATGCGGCAGCGGCAAGCGGTATCGAGTACTGCTTTGCCAACCCGGGCACCACCGAGATTCCGCTGGTGGCGGCCATGGCCAGTGCACCTGCCCTCAAACCCGTGCTGTCGCTGTTCGAAGGCGTCTGCACCGGCGCCGCCGATGGCTATGGCCGCATCGCCGGCAAACCGGCCATGACCCTGACGCACCTGGGCCCGGGCTTTGCCAACGGCATTGCCAACCTGCACAACGCACGGCGCGCCAATACCCCCATCGTCAACGTGATCGGCGACCACGCCTCGTGGCACGTCAATTACGATCCGCCGCTGGCCAGCGACATCCAGGCCCTGGCCGGCACGGTGTCCAGCTGGGTGCGCACTTCGCGCACCGCCTCCGGCATCGGCGAAGACCTGCAGGAAGCCATGCGCGCCGCCTGGCAAGCCAAGGGCCAGATCGCCAGCCTGATCCTGCCGATGGATCTGCAATCCAATCCGGTCACCCATCACGGCCAGTTCAGCCCGCTGCGTGCGCCGGTGCGACGCTTTGCCGGCGATCGCATCGAAGCGGTGGCCCAAGCCCTGCGCGATGGTCAGCGGCTGGTGTTTATCGTCGGCGACCAGGGCCTGTCGGTGGCCGGCCTGGAAGCGGCGGGGCGCCTGGCGCAGTTGCCTGGCGTGCGGCTGTTCGCCGAGACCTTCCCGCGCCTGAGCTACCGGGGCGGCGGCTTGCCCGACCTGGACCGCCTGCCGTACTTCCCGGAAGTGGCCATCGAGATTCTTGAGCAGTACGACAAGGTGGTGTGCGCCGGTGTCGTGGAGCCCATCAGTTATTTTGGCTACGAAGGCATCCCGTCGCGGCTGGCCGAGCGTGAGCGCCTGCTGTCGCTGGCCGAGGTCGGCGATGACGTGGCCGGTGCGCTCACCGCGCTGGCCGACGCGTTGAACGCGCCGGCCTATGTACCGACGCCGCAGGCTATCCAGCTGCCGCCGGGCGAGGCCGCTCTGAGCCCGCAGTCGGTGGGTCAGGTGTTGGCCGCCGCGCTGCCCCACGACTGCATTGTCTCGGTGGAGGGTGGCACCTGCGGCTATCCGTTTTTCACCGCCTCAGCCGGCGCTGCGCGCCACCGTGTATTGACCAATACCGGCGGCGCCATCGGCCAGGGCATTCCGGTGGGGTTCGGCGCTGCATTGGCCGAGCGTGGCAACCGCGTGTTCTGCCTGCAATCGGACGGCAGCGCCCAGTACACCATCCAGACCCTGTGGAGCATCGCCCGCGAGCAACTGCCGGTGGTGATCCTGATTGCCGCCAACCACCGCTACGCGATCCTGCAGAACGAACTGCGCCGCTTCGGCATGACCGAACTCGACCCGCAGGCGCTCAAGCTGACCGTGCTCGACAGCCCGCGCATCGACTGGAAGGCCCTGGCCACCGGCTACGGCGTGCCGTCCTGCACCGTGCACACCAACGCCGAATTGCAATGGGCGCTGGCCAATGCCGCCGCCGACGCCGGGCCTTGCCTGATCGAAATGGCGCTGTGAAGGAGACGACCATGAGCACGTTCCACTTGTTACCTGCCGTTCAGGCATTCCTCGCCCAGCCCGGCCGCCTGTTTATCGGCGGCACCTGGCAGGACGCCGCCAGCGGTCGCCGTTTTGCCGTGGAAAACCCGGCCACCGAGCAGACCCTCACCGAAGTCGCTCAGGGCGATGAGCGCGATGTGAATGCCGCCGTGGCGGCCGCACGCGCCGCCTTTACCGGCACCTGGGCCTTGCAGTCACCGGCCCGGCTTGGCCTGTTGCTGTTGCACCTGGCCGACCTGCTGGACCAGCACCGCGAAGAGCTGGCGCAACTGATCACCCTGGAAAACGGCAAGCCCATCGCCAACGCGCGGGGTGAAGCGGCCAGCGCGGCAAACATCATTCGCTACTTCGCCGGCTGGCCGAGCAAGATTGAAGGCAGCACGCTGCCCGTATCGCCGGCCAGTGGCGCGCCGATGCTCAATTACACGCTGCGCGAGCCGGTGGGCGTGTGCGCGCTGATCGTGCCGTGGAACTTCCCGCTGACCATGTGCGTATGGAAGCTCGGTCCGGCGCTGGCCACCGGCTGCGTGGCGGTGCTCAAGCCCGCCGAGCAGACGCCGCTGGTGGCGATCCGCCTGGTGCAACTGATCGAAGCCGCGGGCTTCCCGGCGGGGGTGGTCAACCTGATCACCGGCCTGGGGGCCGACACTGGCGCGCCGCTGGCCCAGCACCCGGACGTGGACAAGATCGCCTTCACCGGCTCCACCCAGGTCGGTCGGCTGATTGCCCAGGCGGCCACCGGCAATATGAAAAAGGTCTCGCTGGAGCTGGGCGGCAAGTCGCCGAACATCATCCTGCCCGACGCCGACATCGTGCGCGCCGCCAAGGGAGCCGCCGACGGCATTTTCTACAACCAGGGCCAGGTGTGCACCGCCGGTTCGCGCCTGTATGTGCACGCCAGCGTGCTCGACCAGGTGCTTGAAGAACTGCAGCGTCACGCCGCCGCCCATGTGCTCGGCAACGGGCTGGACCCGGCCAGCAGCATGGGCCCGCTGGTGTCCGGCCGGCAGTTGGACACCGTCAGGGGCTACTTGCAGCGCGGCCAGGAAGAGGGCGCCGAGCTGGTGTGCGGCGGCGGTCGTCCCGCGTACCTGGAGCGCGGCCACTTCATTGAGCCGAGCATCTTTCTCGACCGCGCCGAGCGGGCCTGCGTGGCCCGCGAAGAAATCTTCGGCCCAGTGCTGACGGTGATGAGCTGGAGCGAAATCGACGACCTGGTGCTGCGCGCCAACGATTCGCCCTATGGCCTCGCCGCCGGCCTGTGGACCCGCGACCTGCGCTCGGCGCACCGAGTGGCCGCGCAGCTCAAGGCCGGCTCGGTGTGGATCAACTGCTGGAACGTGGTCGATCCGGCCTCGCCGTTCGGCGGCTACAAGCAATCCGGCTGGGGCCGGGAAATGGGCAAGCACGTAATCGACGCCTACACCGAGACCAAAAGCGTCTTTGTCGATCTGGCCTGAAACCAATAATCACAAGAGGAAATGGCAATGGATCTGGAATTGAAAGGCCGTGTGGCAATCGTCACCGGCGGCGGTATGGGCATTGGCAAGGAAGTCGCACGGTTTCTCTCCGAGGAAGGCTGCAAGGTGGTGATTTGCGCGCGGCGCATGGCGTTCCTGCAGTTGGCTGCCGAAGAGATCACCGCACAGACCGGTAACGAAGTGCTGCCGTTGTTCTGTGACACCAACGACATGAAGGCCGTGTCCGAGATGGTCGATGCGGCGTACAAGCATTTCGGCCGTATCGACATCCTCGTCAACGGTGCCGCCGCGCCATCGGGCGTGGTGCGCAATGACATCGAACATGCGGGCGACGATGAGTTGCTGTCGGACCTCAACACCAAGGTGATCGGCTACTTCCGGTGCGCCAAGGCCGTGACCCCGCACATGAAGGCTGCCGGCTTCGGTCGCATCATCAACATCGGCGGTCTCACCGGGCGCAGCAGCAAAGTGCTCTCGGGCATGCGCAACCTGGCGATTGCCCACATGACCAAAACCCTGTCCGACCAGCTCGGCGCTTCGGGCATCACGGTCAACCTGATTCACCCTGGCGTGGTGGATACCCCGCATATCCAGGAGCTGTACGAGCGCGAAGCGGTCAAGCAAGGCAAGACCGCGCAACAGGTTGAACAGGCCTACATCGACGCGACGCCGATTCGCCGCACCCTGGCACCGATTGAAATGGGTTGGCTGATCGGCTTCCTGGCGTCGCCGAAGGCTGGCGCGGTGACCGGTGAGTCCATCGGCATCGACGGTGGTTTGACCCGTGGCATCTATATCTGAGGAGCATCAGAGATGAGTAACGGCACCCTTTTAGTCGCCACTGTTGGCCAGGCGGTGATCCGCAGCGCCGACGATGGCAAGACCTGGCACCGCCTGGGCCTGGGGCAGGACCTGGAATTCGATGCGATCACCCGCTCATTGAGCGTGCACCCCGGCACGCCCGAGGTAATCTACGCCGGCACCGACATCGGCTTGTGCGTCAGCCATGACACCGGCGGGCACTGGCAGCAGGTCGATGCACCGTTCAATGGTGAAACCGTGTGGAAAGTGGCGGTGGACCCGCAGGACGCCCAGCGGATTTTCGTCGGCACCGGTGCGCCCTCGCGCGCCGTGCTGTGGCGCACCCTGGACGGCGGCGTGAGCTGGGACCGCGCGCCGGTGGAGATTCCGGAATTCTGCGACGGCGTCAGTCGCCCGCGCCTGCTGGCTTTCGCCTATGACCCCACCGACCGCAACCAGGTGTGGTTCGGCCTGGAGGAGGGTGGTCTGTTCCACTCCCGCGACGGCGGCGACAGCTGGACCCGCGTCGACGACCGCCTGCTGTGGGACTTCAACTCGGACATCCACAACATCGTGGTGCTGCCCAACCATGGCCATAAGGTCATCGTGGTGGTGTGCGTCAACGCGGTGTACCGCAGCGTCGATGAAGGCCTGACCTGGACCGGCATCGTCGGCCGCGAAGCCTTCGGCCTCTACTACCTGCGCGCGATGAACGCGCCGCCGGGCAGCGAGGACACACTTTACCTGAGCATTTCCGACGGCACCCCCGGCACCACCAGCAAGGTGCTGATCTCGCGCGACGCCGCCGTCAGCTGGGAAGTGCTGCCGCTGCCACAGCAGCCCAATTCCTGTGTGTGGGCCATCGCCTTCAACCCGGCCGACCCGCGCCAGATCGTCGCCGGCACCAAGTACGGTCACCTGTTCACCTCCGACAACGGCGGCAACAGCTGGCAGAAGCACTGGCGCGAGTTCAGCGAGATATCCGATGTGCTGTGGACGCCGGCCGTGGCGCAGATCAAGGCAGGGCATCAATCCATCGTCAAACAACACTGAGGTATGCGGTGATGAAAGTCGAAATCCTTCGGACCCACTTATCGCTATTTGTGAGTGATCCTGATGTGTCGGCACGCTGGTACGCCGACATTCTGGGCATGCACGAAAGTGCCCGGGGCGAAAACTGGGTCATGATGGCGTTTGGCACCAAGCATCACGACATCGCCTTGATTCGTGCAGAGCCCGGCGCCCATCAGGGCGGGCTGGGCCTGCAACACTACGGATTGGAAATCGACGGTGACATGACTACCTTGCGCCAGCTCTACGGCATGTTGCTGGAGAAGGGGGTGGAGGTGGTGAAAATTACCGATCATGAAATCGGCAACGGTCTGTATTTCAACGACCCCGATGGCAATCGCATGGAATTCTTTCTCGAGACCGAGCATGACGATGCGTGCGGCAAGGCCCGCTTCAAGGCAGCCGGTGCGCCGAGTCGCAATATCACGCTTGACCCCCTTGACCCGATTTGAACCGAGGTTCACCTGATGAAAACTGCAAATTTCGCCAGCTATCACATCCGCAAATGGTACAGCTTCGTCGAAGAAACCCTGGCCAATGAAACCGGCCAACTGGCCGATGGCGAGCCAGTGTTCAAATACGCCGTGGCCGCCGTGATCGCCAACCCCTATGCCGGCCGCTACAGTGAAGACCTTTCGCAATTGATCGAGCCGTCGCCGCTGCTGGGTGAAGAGTTCGGCCGACGCATCCTGGCACTTGCCGGTTCACGCCGGATTGAAAGCTATGGCAAGGCTATCCTGGTGGGCAGCGCCGGTGAGTACGAACACGGTAACGCGTTTCTGACCAACCCGGCGGCCGACCCGATTCGCGTGGCGCTGGGCGGCGGCAAGTCGTGGGTGCCATCCACCGGCAAGCGCGGCGGTCCGGGCTCGACCATCGACGTGCCGCTGGCCCACAAGGACGCGCTGTATGTGCGTTCGCACTACGACAGTTTTTCCATCACGTTCGGTGACGGACCTTCGCCGGATGAGCTGGTGGTGATCTGGGCCTTCGCCACCCGCGGACGCCTGCATGCGCGGCTGGGCGGCCTGCGCGCCGAAGAGGTGAAGGGCCTTGACGGGCTGCACTGATAACGGTGCAGGCGTGAGCGCTGGCGTACCCCAACCACAACAAGAACAGCGGTGAATAGCGATGAAGCAGGAGAAGACCCAGGTTGTCATCGTCGGCGGTGGTCCCAACGGGATCACCGCCGCGCATTACATGGGGGTGTACGGCATCGACTGCGTGGTCCTCGAACTGGCCGACGGCATCCTGCCGTATCCCCGTGCCGTGGGCATGGACGACGAAGCATTGCGCGTGTTGCAGGGCATCGACATTGCGGACCTGGCGGTGCGCGACATGATCTGCGACGTGCCGCTGCGCTATTACAACGCGCGCGGCGTGTGCTTTGCCGAGGTCAAGCCGAGTACCGCGCATTACGGCTGGCCGATGCGCAACATTTTCATGCAGCAGTTGCTCGAAGGCACCCTGCGTGAACACCTCGGCCGTCACCCGGGTGTCGAACTGCGCGAGGGCCACGAACTGCTTGAGCTTGCCCAAGACGGGCAGGGAGTGACCCTGCAGGTGCGCGGCGCCGACGGCGAGGTCTATCAGTTGCAGGCCGACTATGTGATCGGTGCCGATGGCGGGCGTTCCACGGTGCGCAAACAACTGGGCATCGAACTGCTCGGGCTGACTCACCCGCGCAAATGGGTGGTGGTCGACACGGCCAACGACACCCTCGATGCGCCGTTCACCGCCTTGCATGCCGACCCGCAGCGGCCCTTCGTGTGCATCTACCTGCCTTACCAGCAACGACGCTGGGAATTCATGCTGATGGAGGGCGAAGACGAAGCGAAAATGTGCGAAGAGGCGACCATCCGCCGGCTGATCCACGGGCATATCGGCGATGCGGTCGACGACCTCGATATCATCCGCATTCGGGCCTACACCCACCACTCACGGGTCGCGGCGCGCTTTGTCGAAGGGCGCGTGGCGCTGGTCGGCGATGCAGCGCATATCTCCCCGCCGTGGGCCGGGCAGGGCCTCAACTCGGGCCTGCGCGACGTGGCCAACGTGGCGTGGAAACTCGCGGCGATCATCCAGGGCCGCGCGGCACCGTCGATCCTTGGCAGTTACGATCAGGAACGCCGTGGTCACGCGACCGAACTGGTGGCCCTGGCCGACAACATGGGCGCCGTCCTCGGTTTGACCAATCCGCTGATGGCCGGGGTGCGCGACTGGCTGTTCCAGGCAGTCAACAGCGTCGATAACCTGCGTTCGCACTTGCTGGAATTCAAGTTCAAACCCAAGGCCACCATCACCAGGGGCCTGGTCCACCATGAGCGCGCCGAATTGCGCGAGGACGACCTGGTCGGCCAGCTGTTTATCCAACCGTCCATCGAAGATGCCCAGGGCCAGCGCCGGCGCCTCGACGAAGTGCTTGGCAATGGCTACGCGGTGCTCGGCTATCGGGTGAATCCGCGTGAACACTTGAGCGATGCCATGGCCGAGTATTGGGCCGGGTGGAGCACGCGTTTCATTCAGGTCAACCGTTCACGCAGCGGTGTGGGGCGCAACCAGCCGCTGACCGCCAGCGACGCCTTGAGTGTGGAGGACGTGGATAACCGTCTGGGCGAATGGTTCTCTCGGGTGCGTGATTGCATCGTCGTGGTGCGTCCGGACCGTTTTGTCGCCGCCATCACCACGCCTGAGCGACTCGACGGTGTGTTGCGCAAACTGGCGGAGCAACTGTCATGAGCAACGTCAACGATGTGCTTGCGCACTTGCAGCAGGCCGGGCGCGCTGTCCAGGCCATTGCGCCGTTGCCGCCCGAGGCGCTCGACAAGCAGCAAGGCTATGCGCTGTTGCGCCAGGGGCTGGCGCGCCGCAGTGCAAACGGCGAGCGCTTGAGCGGCTGGAAAGTGGCGTTTGCCGGCCGCGCCGCGCAGGCGCGCTTTGGCCTGGATGAGCCGGTGTATGGCGCGCTCACCCAGGCCATGGCGGTGGCGCCGGGCAGCGCGGTGGCTTGCGAGCAGCTGATCCAGCCCAAGCTGGAGGTGGAACTGGCCCTCGTGTTCGGGGATACCCTGGCGCCGGGTGAGTACAGCGACGCGCAGATTCTGGCGGCGATTGCCGAGGTGGCGCCGGCGTTCGAGATCGCCGATTGCCGCTGGCAAGGCTGGCAGTTCGGGCTTGGTGCGTTTCTGGCCGATAACGCCGCCGCCGGCCTTTACTGCGTCGGAGCGCGCGTACCGTTCGACCCGGCGCGACATGCCTGCGTGGCCTATCGCCTGGAGCACGGGGGCGTGTTGCTGGGCAGCGGCGATACCCAGGCGCGGGAGGACAGCCCGCTATTCAACCTGTGCTGGCTGGTGCGGCGTCTGCTGGCCGATGGTCACCCGGTTGAGGCCGGGCAGGTGGTGTTGTCCGGTGCGTTGCTGGCGCCGCTGGCGATAGAACCGGGAGCGTATCGTTTGCACATGCTTGGCACGGAACTGGCTTTGGATTTTCACGCCGGCATCGCGCCCGCGCCAACGTCCGCTGCCGCCAGGGATGACTGAGCCCTGCTTCAGGCCGCCGAGGAATCACACCTATGTTCGCCCAAGTGCGCACCTTCAATGACTCCCAACAGCATGCCGGCTCGATCCAGGGCTGGCAGCAGGTCTACGACCAGCTCGGTCGCGGTTGCCTGAACAGCGAGCTGCACCAGCTGTCCGGGGATCGTTTTCAGATTTTCCAGGAGGTGCTCGACAAGCGCGTCGTGCAGCATGGCCGCTCACCCAAGGGCCGCCTGTGTGCGGCGATGTCGCTGGGCAGCCCGCCCGTGGCGCAGGGCCAACAGGTAAGTGCGCAGAGTGTCGTGCTGCTGCGCGATGCCGAGGAATTCGTGCTGCATGCGCCCCAGGGCACGCATTTTTTCTCGCTCAACGTCGATGCGGTGCGCTTTGCCAAACTGGCGGCGTTCGAGTTGTCCGCCGAGCAGCTCAAGCGTTTGACCAGCGTGTCGGCCCTCAGTGTCGATGAAGCGTTACTGCTGCGCATTCGCCAGCGCATCCACCCGCTGTTTCGTCACTTTCTGGAACATGCCCACGCCATCAGCCCGGCCTCGGAGAAGATGCTCGAAGATGAACTGCTTGGAGCGTTTCTGGATCTGTTCAGCCACGCCGGCGATGAAGTGCGTGGTCGCCGTGGCAATTTCGCGGTCAGCGCGTACCTGGTCCGGCGCAGCCAGGAGTTGATCATCGCCAGTGGCGATACGCCGTTGAGCATTCTGGATCTGTGCGAACAACTGCGCGTGAGCCGCCGCACCCTGCAGAACAGTTTCCAGGCGGTGACCGCCATGCGCCCGGTCGAGTACCTGCGTAATCTGCGCCTCAACGCGGTGCGGCGGCGCTTGATCGCGACGTCGGCGAGTGACAAGAACGTCGGCGAGATTGCCGTGGCCATGGGCTTTTTTCACCTGAGCCACTTCGCCACCCATTACCGCGAGCTGTTTGGCGAGTCGCCCTCGGAAACGCGCCGGGCCTCGAGCTGAAGTTTTATCGGCCATTGCTACCGTTCTGATGCACCGCAGTCCATACGTGGGAGCGGGCTTGCCCGCGAAGGCGGTGGGTCAGTCAACATCAATATTTGCTGGACTACCGCCTTCGCAGGCAAGCCGAATCGTCGCACCGCAGCTCTTATCAAACACAAAATAACTTATTGATTTTAAAACCTGACGTTTCAGGCAGCCACATTCCTGTGGCGAGCGGGCTTGCCCCGCGTTGGGCTGCGCAGCAGCCCCAAAACCATGTTCTGCGTAGTGTCAGGTACACCGCGTTTTCGTTGATTGGGGGCGCTTCGCGCCCCAGCGTGTTTGACGGGGCGCCTAAGATCAAAAGCAAAAGCGCGGCGGCCTGAGAGCCGACCGGAATGGGGAATGTGAGCGCGATCAAATGTGGGAGCTGGCTTGCCTGCGAAGGCGTCGGCCCAGCAAACATTAATGTTGACTGACCCACCGCTTTCGCAGGCAAGTCGCAGCGCCGCTCCCACAGGGGATTTACGCTTAACTGAACGGAATTATGGCAAGCCCGCTCGCCACAGAGGCCCCCGTTTGCTGCGCGACAGCGCTAAGTCGAAGACTTGGCGGAGCCTCCCACATTTGGATTGCGTCCGGCCTGCGTTATAAGTCAGGCGTTCACGCCAGGCCCGGATCCACGCGTTTGCCGATGTCCTTGAGGCGCGCCAGTTGGTCGATCATCGACGGCGCCTCATCCAGGCAACTGACGAAGGTCCACAGGTAGGTCATCACCGCATAGATATGCCCGGCTTTGACCGCGGGCGCCAATGCCAATTGGCTGATGGCGACCACGAACAGCAGCGCCGAGACCACGCCGATACACAGAAAGGCCACGGCTTCACGGTCCGACAGCCGGATGCGCAGGCGCGACAGTACGTGGTAGTGACGGTGCAGCGTGTGTTCGCCCACGGCTTCGACCAGGCCGATTTCCTTTTCCAGGCGATTGTTCAGGCGCTCGTGCAAACGCTGGTTGCGTCGGGCGAAGCCGGGCATGACGGTGAGGCACAGCAGCAACGCCACCAAACACGCCAGGCCGACCCACGGCTCGATCACCAACAGCATGCCCGCCGCGCCGATGATCGAGACCAGCGCGGTGGCGATGATCGGCACGTGCTTTTCGAAGAAATCCACGAAGTCCCGCGCCAATACCACCCGCGCCGCCGCCTTGGAGGTGCTGTGGCGTTGCAGGCGCTGGTTGAGAATCACCGGCACCGCAAGGTCTGCGTAGATGCGCGTGAAGGTGCGCGTGTCCAGGGCCCGGCGCGCCGCGCCCACCACCCAGAACCCCAGCACCACACCGGCATACAGCAACGCACTGGCGGCATCGCCACGGATGATCGAGTCCACCGCAAAGCCGGCGAACAGCGGGTAGGCCAACAGCAGCGCGTTCTCCAGCGCGACCAGCGACAAGGTGGCGAATAACTTGCCGGGGTAGGCCCTGGCGATGGCCTTGAGGGTCTGGCTGGCGGACTGTTGTCCGAGTTTTTCACTGTCTACGAGCAGGACTGGCGGTGTTACGGAGGGCATGGGGCACCTGTGGCGCGTATTGGGCATTTCGACGGGTGCCGATAATGCCTGGCAAGCGTGCAGGGTCAGTGAAGGGATTGTGGAGAACGCGTGGAGGCCGCAAACATGCTGCCTGCCCAATCTGCATCGGCTTGGTAAACACCAAATACACAGCGGCACACCCGGCTCAGTCGCAAACGAAGCATTCGAGTAAAAATCTAAACTGAGACGAAAGGAGTTCCACCCGCCTGTAGCCCCAATTGGTAACGCCAACTTCACTGGTCTTTCGGACTTGTTTGGCTTTCCAAGGATACTAGAAATCGCTGCGGGCGCTGAGACTTTAGGTGAGGTACGGGGCATGAAACCCGCGTGGTCGAGTTAGTGAGAGGTGCCGGAAGTTACTGAAATTTAATTCATTGAAATTGAGAGGATTTTTAAGAAAAAAGGCCATCGTTACAGCATCGGTATAAGGTGGCTTTATCCGTTGCTGATGGTGAGCCCCCTTGCATGGCGTCAACCATGGTGATGGGGTACCGGAAAATAGGGGTCTACTTCAGACCATCCCTAGAGCTAGCTAAAAATATTGGCTTTTTCAAGGCACAAAAATCTCTGCTTCAGAAGAGATACCAATGCTTTGGCATATCTCGGAAAGGGATGTTAATGCCCCGCCTGATAACTGAAAATAAATACTTTCTATCTCTTGGGTATCGTCGAGTAATATAGACATTCTTATGTCTTCGCCTGCATATTTCTTTATTCCGGAATACTCCTCTAAAAACTTAAGTTTAAGAGTTTCTATTAAGTAATTGCTAATATTTTTAGACAGGCGCTCAGAACTTTCAAACTCCCAGCCATCCTCTCCAAGGATCTTGGTGGCCCCGATTGGGAATATAAATGCGGCTTTATATTGGTTAGTCATTACATTACTCCCAAATTTCGACTGGAATTTTCTCAATACCCGCTTTTTTTGCTGCTGCTGCCCTATGGTGTCCGTCTTGGATTTCCATTCGCCCTGTGCTGGGATTTCTCCAGACATCAACTGGATAATTTGGGTCGAAGCCATTTTTTTCCATATCTTTCGCGAGGCGCTTAATCTGTGACCCGGACATCTCGGACTTGGATTGCGTTGGAATCAGATTGCCAGGTTTCTCATATGATCTCCTCGGCTTGAGATCCCTTGGAGTACTAGTATCAGAGCGAGGTGACGGCGCTGAGGCTGGTCTTTCTTGTGAACCCATTGCTCCTTTATGCGTTTCAGCCTTTTGCAAGTCCGGTCTACCCTTCAACGCATCTTCATGCTCAACCATCCACTGGCCAATTCTTGCGCCTTTCGGACTGGCTCGCATCTCTTGGGCTAACCTGCCAGCGTTACCTCGACCACGAGTCAAGTATTCAACCATGGCGCCCAGCAACAGAATGACGACTTCAACGTGGCCTAGCGCGATGTTATGGGCCGCGCTGCTAACCGCCAGGGGATCATCTTGGCTGAAGGGAGTTAAACCTTCCTCACCTCGTGTTCCTTCCCATGCAGCTTTAATTCCTGTCAAGTAATACCAGCCAATGCGCGGCAATCCTTCGACGAAGAACTCTGCAATAGACTGCAGGCCAAGCATCCCCAGTATCCAGCTGCTGACCTGCAATCCCATGGTAGCACCAGCAGCCCCCATGGGAACTGCGCCAGCTCCGCCGAAGAATGTGCCCACGCCGGCACCGAGTGCACCTCCGGCCAACGTACTGCCCGCTACGATCATTGCCATCTGAGTAACGACATCGATCAGGTCTTTGAGGATGATGGAAATATCGAGATCGGCGAAACGTCGGCGAAGTAGTTCACTCGCTTGCCATTCAGCCTGATGAAACGCAGAGCGGACGCTTGCAACGCGACGGATATTGAGGCTGAGGGACGGGACAGGTTCACCCCAATGGTTTCGATGCTGGGCACCACCCTGGTAGCCCATCTCGTCCCTTATCCGATCTTCAATTTGCTGCCAAGAGGGCCCGATTTGCCATAAAAACACTCAATGTCTCCCTGCCACCTTGCTTGCTTGAGGGGGGCAATAGTCCGTTTTTGGTTCTAGATAAGATACCGGCAAACGGTATTGCAACATCGCCTGGAAAGTTACCTTAAGGATGTGCTGACGCAAAAGGCCGATAAGATCGAACAAGTTCTGCCTCATCGGGAGGTGCATGGCAGATCTGCGCTAGATGTGTTCCATGTACGCTTACGTTTTGCGAACGTATAGACTCGCACACCGCAGTGGTGTTGAGTTGTGCAAAGAGGATCGCGTCGCCAGGGCGACTAAGGAGTGATACTGAAGGCTGTGAGAAAGCCAAACAACTGGCCGTTCGGCTAGGTATTGGTAAAAACCGAAATTTCCGACAAGGTTAGTTGGTGCCCGCAAGCAGGTTTAACTCTGGGGGCGGGTATGTTCAGGAAGGGCAGGGGTTCATGCGAAACGGATGCGCTCGTTGTAGGCGCTCTGCAGCATTTTGCGCTGGTAATCGCAGGGCGTGGTGCTGACCAGCTTCTTGAAGTCGCGCAGGAAGTGCGACTGATCGGAAAAGCCCAGGTCCAGCGCCAGGTCCGAGAACGACACGTCGCGCTGGTTGTTCAACGTGTCCAGGGCGGCCTGGCAGCGAATGATCCGAAAGAAGGCCTTGGGCGACACGCCGGTGTCCTGGCTGAACTGGCGATGAATCGTGCGGCTGGTGTAGCCACTGAGGTCTTCCAGGTGCTGGATGCGCAGATCGCCACGATGGGCCAGCGCCTGCTGGATCACCAGGCTGGTCAGCTTCGAGGTGCGGCCCATCAGGCGAGGGGCCAGGTAATCGTTGAACAGTTTGATCTGGTCCTGCAACAGCGGGGCGTTGACGATGTTCTCGAACATGCTCTGGGCAAATGCCGAGACTTGCAGCAGGTCCCACTCCTGTTCGGTCAGGTCCTCAGCCATGACATTGATGAAACCTGGAATGACCCCCGGCGCAAAGCGCACGCCAAAGTAATGATGGCACTGAAGCAGTTCGACCCGCTGGGCTTGCAGCGGCGTACCGCAGATTTTCACGCTGGGGCGCGTGGCATCGCAGTCGAACACGATGTCCACGCAGCCATCCGGCACCGCCAGCAGGTCAGCCGAGTGGGCGACATCGAAGGCATAGAAGTGCGATATCGCCGGATGTTCGCAGGGCACTACCGCATACCGCGATGAGTTGAGCACGAACCAGGGTTGTTCATAAGCGGTGTGCTGCCGCGACAGCGGTGAACACAAGTTGAGCATGTCCGGACCTTGCTATGGAAATAGGCACGAATATTCACGCACGTATCGCGCCAACTTCTGGCTGTGCGCCGAGCCGTGATGTCCGAAATTTACAATACCGGCGCGCAACACCGCCCGATACTCGACCTCGATAGCGTGGGAGCCGCGCCTACCGCAGCGATATCACCTTCAGCCGAGAATAATAATGTCCACTACTGCAAAAATAGACTTCGTCTACCTGTCCGAACAGGACATGATCCGCGCCGGCGTCACCGACATGCTCGCCTGTGTGAATACCATGGAAGAAATGTTCGGCCTGCTCTACAGCGGCGACTACCGCATGGCCGGGCCGAACAACGATTCCCATGGTGCGATGGTGATATTCCCGAAGGATTCGCCGTTTCCCAACATGCCCAAACCCACCGCCGACCGCCGCATGATGGCGATGCCGGCCTACCTGGGCGGCAACTTCTGCACCGCAGGCGTGAAATGGTACGGCTCCAACATCGCCAATCGCGAGAAAGGCCTGCCGCGTTCGATCCTGATGTTCACCCTCAATGACCCTGACACCGGCGCTCCTTTGGCGCATATGTCCGCCAACCTGCTGTCGGCGTACCGCACCGGTGCGATCCCCGGCGTCGGCGCGCGGCACCTGGCCCGCAAGGACGCGAAAGTGGTCGGCCTGCTCGGTCCGGGAGTGATGGGCAAGACCACGCTCGCCGCGTTCATCGCCGTTTGCCCGCATATCGACACCTTGAAGATCAAGGGGCGTGGCGAGAAAAGCCTGAATGATTTTATTGGCTGGGTGAAGCAAACCTATCCGCAGATCACCACGATCAAGGTGGTCGACAGCCTCGAAGAGGTGGTCCGCGATTCTGACCTTGTTACTTATTGTAGCTCCGGTGAGACCGGCGACCCCTCGACCTACCCAATCGTGAAGCGCGAGTGGGTCAAGCCGGGATGCTTCATGGCGATGCCCGCGTCCTGCTCGCTGGACGAAGGCATGGAGCGCGCCGACGTGCGCAAGGTGCTGGACAACACTCGCTTGTACGAAGCCTGGTTCGACGAACTGCCCAAGCCTGCACACCACAACGTGCCGGTGATTGGCGTGCGGTTCATGGACATGATTGCCGAAGGCAAGATGCAGCACGAAGAGCTGGAAGACATCGGCAGGATCATCGCCGGCGATGCCCAGGGCCGTCGCAACGATGACGAGATCATCATCATGTCGGTCGGCGGCATGCCGGTCGAGGACGTGGCGTGGGGCACGGTGGTGTACCGCAACGCCATCAAACAGGGCATCGGCGTGAAGCTGAACCTGTGGGAAACCCCTGAGCTGCGCTGAGCCGTTCCTTACCCAACTGAAGAGACCTTCGACATGATCAAGATCATCAAGCTCAAGACCGGTTCGCCGTTCGAAGACCAGGCCAGCTATTCACGTCTGGTGGTGGTGGACAACTGGATCTATGTATCCAATACCGCTGGCCGCAATCCGCAGACCAAACTGATCCCCGAAGACGTTCTGGAGCAGACGCACCAGGTCTTTGCCAACATCGAGTCGGCCTTGAAGGCAGTCGATGCCAGCCTGGCCGACGTGGTGTGCTCGCGGGTGTTCATCCAGAACCCCAGCGACGTGCCGGCGGTGATGGGGCTGATCGGCGAAAAGTTTCGCGGCGTCGACCCTGCCAGTACCGTGACCTGCCCGCCGCTGGGCTCGACGGTCTACAAGGTGGAGCTGGAGGTGACGGCTTACCGCAACGCCTCCAAGGCGCAGGTGGAACTGATTCGCCTGGCGCAGTAATCCGCGACGCGGCCGTGCATTCGTGCGGCCGACTTTCATTGTTTTGCGAGTCTTGATCATGGCCCCGACTATTGCGCCCGTGAACACGTCCACCGAGTTTCCCTCTGCCACGTCCGTCGTCATTATCGGCGGCGGAATCATTGGCTTGACCGCCGCGCTGGCGCTGGCTGAGCGCAATATCCCGGTGGTGGTCCTGGAAAAGGGCCGTATCGCCGGGGAACAGTCCTCGCGCAACCTGGGCTGGGTGCGCAAGACCAGCCGCCACGCTCACGACATTCCGCTGGCCCTGGCCGCCGACCGCCTGTGGGCGCAGATGCCCGAGCGAGTGGGCGCGGATGTTGGCTACCGCCAGGAGGGCATTATGTTCGTCGCGCGCAACGAAGCGCAGATGGCGATGCATGAAGGCTGGCTCAAGTCGGTCGAGCATCTGTCCCTGGATTCGCAGTTGCTCAGTAATCGCGAAATCGCGCAGCGCGTGCCCGGTGGCCAGGGCGAGTGGGCCGGCGGGATCTACACCGCGTCCGACGCCCGCGCCGAACCGACCCTGGCCAGCAGCGCGATTGCCAAGGCGGCCATGGCCCTGGGCGTGGTGATTATCGAGCAGTGCGCGGTGCGCACGCTGCAGAGGTCGGCCGGCAAGGTAAGCGGCGTGGTCACGGAAAAAGGCGAGATCCGCTGCGACCAGGTCTTGCTCGCCGGTGGCATGTGGTCGCGACGCTTTCTGGGCAACCTCGGCGTGTCATTGCCGACCCTGGCCCTGACCTGCTCGGTGCTGCGCACCCACCCCATGCAAGGCCCCACCGAAATCGCCGTGGGCGCGCCGGATTTTTCGTTTCGCAAACACAAGGACGGCGGCTTCATCATCACCCAGCGCGGCAAGCTGGATGCATTCCTGACCCTTGACCACCTGTTGCTGGCCAGGCAATACATGCCTCAATTTCGTGCGCAGCGCAGCGTGTTGAACGTGTCGTTGGGCAAATACTTCTTCAACGACCTGGCCCTGTCGCGACGCTGGTCGGCCGACAGCATCAGCCCGTTCGAACGCGTGCGCACCCAGGACCCGGCCGCCAACCCACGGCTGAACGACGACGCGATGAACAACCTCAAAGCCGCCTGGCCGGTGTTCGAGCAAGCCCGAATCGCCCAGACCTGGGCCGGCACCATCGACGTCACACCGGACTCCAACCCGGTCATCGGTCCCGTCGAAAAGATCCCCGGCCTCACCGTCGCCACCGGCTTCTCCGGCCACGGCTTCGGCACCTCACCAGCCGCCGGCCAACTGGCCGCCGACCTCATCAGCGGCCATCCCCCCATCATCGACCCAAGCCCGTACCGCTTCGACCGTTTCTAAAAACGCTTTTGATCTGGCTTTTGATCTGGCTTTTGATCTGGCTGTTGATCTTGATTTTGATCTCAAGCGCCCCGTCAACCACGCTGGCCGCACGCAGGCTTGAATCCGTGGGTAACCCGGCAGGACGCCGGGTTAGCCGCACTGGGCCATGGATGGCCCATTGCGGCGGCCCACGGATTCAAGCCTGCGTGCGGGCACACCGAGCGTGAGCGAGGTGCCGAGTGGTGGGGCAAGAGCCCTTTTGGTTACTTTTGGGGCTCTTTTCCAAAAGTGACCCGCCGTAAGGGCGGAACCAATCTAAGCCGTCACCCCAGAAACGGATATGTACACCGTCAGCCCGCTATCGCAGGCAAGCCAGCTCCCACATTAAATCCACGGCGGATCACCCAATGCCCCCAACCAGCAGCTTCTTCACCAACCGCACCGGCCTCAACCTGCACGTCCTGCGCTGGGGCAACCCAAGCGACACCCCCCTGGTCCTGCTCCACGGCCTGCGCGCCTACGCACAAACCTGGGAATCACTGGTCCAGGCGCTCGGCCCCGGCTTCTGCGTCTACGCCCTGGACCAACGCGGTCGCGGCCTGAGCGACTGGGCACCGCCCACCAGCTACCACACGCAATCCTACGTCGACGACCTGCAAGACTTCGTCGCCCACGCCGGCCTCGAGTACTTCTTCCTGCTGGGCCACTCCCTGGGCGGCGCCAACGCCCTGGAATACGCCCGACAAAACCCCGACCGCCTGCTGGGCTTGATCATCGAAGACATCGGCCCCGGCTCCTCCAGCCAGGGCGACGGCGCCGCGCGCATCCGCCGCGAGATGAACCAGACCCCGCTGAACTTCGAGAGTTGGGACGCTGCCCGTACGTTCTGGCAGGCCTCACGCCCCGGCTTGTCGGAGCAGGGCCTGACGTCCCGGCTGGCACACTCGATGAAAGAAAGCGCCGGCGTTATCACCTGGCGCCACGATCAGCAAGGCATCGCCGAGGCACGCCTGAGCATCGAGCCCACCGATTTATGGCCGGCGGTGCGTGCCCTCGATTGCCCGACACTGTTCATACGCGGCGCGCGCTCGGATTTCCTGCCGGCGGCAACGCTGCAAGCCATGCGCGAGAGCAACGCACGGGTGCGCACCGCCGAAGTGGCGGACGCCAGCCATTACGTGCATGACGACCAGGCCGAGACGTTCAACCGGCTGGTCATCGCTTTCCTTGACGAGCTGTTGGACGTCTAGGTTTTCTTGTCCGCCTTCGTCGTCCGGCTGTCGGGCACCGCACAGCCATCCGCGCCACAGCGAGCGCCGCCGTCAGGGTGCGGCAGCCAGGCCAGGTGGGGGCGAAAGCGGCAGAACAGGCGATAGCCGATGTTCAACAGCGGCCGTGTCAGCCGCCATGACAGCGGCGCGGCCCAGACACCCAAGCCAGCTGCCCGCCAGCTCCAGAGCGTTGCGTCCAGGCCGGTGACCCAGGTGCCATCGTCAAACCTGGCATGCAGCGATGAGGCCATGTCCGCCGCAGTGAACCCCAGGGGCGTCGCGTCGAATGCCTCAGCGCTGATGTCAACGAACAGCAGGCGGTCCGGCGCGGCATGGGCGCTGAGCAGCTTGATCTCGCGTGCGCAAAGTGGGCAATCGCCATCAAAGTAGAGCGTCAAAGGCCATTGGGCGTTCTTGTACAATGCAATTCACCTTGTATAAGTTATTGGTCACGATAGGCGCAAAGAATCGCCGTTGCAACGTGCGCCGACATTCCATCAGCCGCTTTGCACGGGGCCTCAATAAGCCGTTGGCCTTGCCGATAGCCTGAGTATGACCCCAGAGGCGCTGCCCCATGTTTAACTCCAAAATCAAGCAACAACTCAATGTTCAGGCTGCCGAGCTGGCGCAACTGCGCCAACTGCGCGACGGTCTGGACCGCGAAATGCTGACGTTGAGCATTGATCCGACGCTGAATATAACGGCCTGCAACGACAACTTCGCCAATGCCCTGGGCTACACCCGGGAGCAGCTTCTGGGGCGGGCAATGGCCGATATCGTTCCGCAGTACGTCGCCAGGCTGCCGTGCTATCAGAACTTTCGCGCCGCCGTCAGCGCCGGGAGGTCAATCACTGACGAGTACCGCTACCTGCATGCGGACGGCTCGCTAGTGTGGATTCACGCCCACTGGCAGCCCATCACCGATACCAGTGGCAGTTTGAGCCACATCACCTGTTACGCCACCAACATCACTTCGCGTCTGGAAAAAGCTTCGGAAAACACCTCCTTCATCGATGCCTTGCTGCGTTCGACGGCGGTGATTGAGTTTGACCTTTCCGGGCATGTGCTGATGGCCAACGATCAGTTCCTCAAGGCGATGGGCTACAACCTGGCCCAGGCCAAAGGCAGTCATCACCGTATTTTCTGCAAGCCGGAAGACGTCGCGTCACAGCACTACAAGGATTTTTGGGCCACCCTGAACAAGGGCGAGTTTGTCGGCGGGCGCTTTGAACGCATCGACAATCGCGGTGAGACGGTATGGCTGGAAGCGACCTACAACCCGGTGTATGACACCGAAGGCACGCTGTGCAAGGTGGTGAAGTTTGCCACGGTGGTCACCGACCAGGTGGCCCGCGAACAACAGGTCAGTGAGGCTGCGCAGACGGCCTTTGAAATTTCCCGGCAGACCGACGTGACGGCCCAGCGCGGCGCCGTGGTGGTCAATGACACGATGCACACCATGCGCAAGGTTTCGGTGGACATGCAGGCGGCTTCCGGCGGCGTCGAGGCCCTGGGCAAACAGTCGCTGTTGATCAGTTCGATCATCCAGACCATCAGCAGCATCGCCCAGCAAACCAACCTGCTGGCCTTGAACGCGGCCATCGAAGCGGCGCGCGCGGGTGAGCAGGGTCGCGGCTTTGCCGTGGTCGCCGATGAGGTTCGCCAGTTGGCCGGTCGCACGAGCACGGCCACCGAAGAGATCGCCTCGGTGGTGTTGCAGAACCAGAAACTGGTGGATGAAACGGTCGCCGAAATGGCCAACAGCAAGTCCCAGGCCGAGCAGGGGCTGGAGCTGGCCACGCAGGCGGGCCAGGTGATTGTCGAAATTCAGGACGGCGCCAAACAGGTGGTGGATGCCGTGGGCAGGTTTGCGACGCAGGTGCGTTAGCCGCCGCGCCAGGCCCTGTAGCCGCCGTTTCGCTTGTGACGGCGGGCTTAACCGCTGGTCGTGAGACTCAGGTTTGTTTTGAAATTTTGCCCTCTCCCGATGCTTCACATGAAGGTAGGCGCGCATTCCAGAATGCCGTCACTTTCAGTAAGCCTGAGGAGATTGTTCATGTTTCTACATAACAAACGACTTCAATACACGGTACGTGTGGCCGAGCCCAATCCGGGCCTGGCGAACCTGTTGCTCGAACAGTTTGGTGGTGCCCAGGGTGAATTGGCGGCTGCGTCCCGCTATTTCACCCAGGCGTTGGCCGAGGACGATCCGGGGCGCAAGGATCTGCTGATGGACATCGCCACCGAAGAGCTCAGCCACCTGGAGATCGTCGGATCGATCATCGTGATGCTCAACAAGGGCGCCAAGGGCCGCATGGCCGAAGGCGTGGAGGAGGAGGGCGAGCTGTATCGCTCACTCAACGGCGCCGGCAATGACTCCCATATCACCAGCCTTTTGTATGGCGCCGGTTCGCCGTTGACCAACTCCGCTGGCGTGCCGTGGACCGCGGCCTACATCGACACGATTGGCGAGCCGACCGCCGACATGCGCTCCAATATCGCGGCCGAAGCCCGCGCCAAGATTGTTTATGAGCGTTTGATGAACGTCACGGACGATCCTGGCGTCAAGGACGCGCTGGGCTTTTTGATGACGCGGGAAATTGCGCATCAACTGTCCTTCGAAAAGGCCCTGCATGCCATTCAGCCCAACTTCCCTCAAGGCAAGTTGCCAGGCATGCCTGAGTTCACTCAGGTGTACTTCAACATGTCGCAAGGCGCGCAGGATGTGCGCGGCCCGTGGAATCAGGGTGAGGAATGGACGTTCGTCGAGGACCCGCAACCGGCGGTCGATGGCGGCGACGGCACCGCCAGCGTGCAGTTGGACGCCAGCGACGAGGCGCAATTGAATGCGATGAAAATTCGCACACTCTCGGATCCTTCCAGCGACCCGATGACCGGCGCTGACCTGGGGTCGGGGCTGCAGCCCAAGCCAGATCTCTGACCTGGAGCAACCGCACGCCTGGCGGCGTGCGGTGCTGCGCTCTGCGCGCGAGCGCAGCACAGGGTCGCACTCCGCGGCGTTTTCACGGTCCATGAAAAACGCACCATTCTCCCGGAGGTGAACCTTGGCACAAAAGAACAAGCCCGTGGTTGAAAGTGCCGATATGGCGACGCTGTCCTCCAACCGCAAAGACCTCTTCCTGGCAGCCATGAAAGCCAGCCACAGCGCGATGATCGTGACCGACCCCGCACAACACGACAATCCGATCATTTTTGCCAACCAGGCCTTCGTGGACCTGACCGGTTTTGAACAGGACGAAATCATCGGCCGCAACTGCAGATTCCTGCAGGGCCCGGAAACCGACAAGTGCGCTCTTGCGCAAGCGCAACAGGCGATCGAGCGCCACCATGAAGTGTGTGTGGAAGTGCTCAATTACCGTAAGGACGGCTCGACGTTCTGGAACGAAATCTTTATCGCGCCGCTGTTCAACGAGGCGGGGCAATTGGTGTACTTCTTCGCCTCGCAGCTGGACGTGAGCCGCCGCCATGATGCCGAGCAGCGGCTGCGCAGCGCCCAGGACATGGAAGCGTTGGGACAACTGACCGGCGGCATTGCCCACGATTTCAATAACCTGCTGCAGGTGATGTTCGGCTATCTCGACGTGATCCAGCAGAGCGCGAAGCGCCCGGACGGCGATCTGCAGCGCATCTTCAAGAGCGCCGCTCGCGCCAGGACGGCAGCGGAGAAGGCGCAGACATTGACGCAACAGTTGCTGGCGTTTTCGCGAAAACAGCGGCTCGACAGTCGCGTGATCAATCTGAACGGCCTGCTCACTCGGCCCGATTTCATGCGCCGTGTCGAGCACAATGGCAATGTACAGATGGACCTCGCGCCAGACCTTTGGAACTGCCGCATCGACCCCGCTCAGGCAGAACTGGCGGTGCAGCACCTGTTGTCGAACGCCCTGGATGCGCTGGAGGGCTGCGTCGATCCGAAGGTCACCGTCGAGACGTGCAATTTCGAGTCTCCCGGAAATGGCGTGCCTGAGGGACGCTACGTCAGCCTCTCGGTGACCGATAATGGCAGCGGCATCGCCCCGGACATCCAGGAAAAGGTCATTGAGCCGTTTTTCACCACCAAGGAGGAGGGCAAAGGTTCGGGGCTGGGGCTCTCGATGGTGTACGGGTTCGTCAAGCAATCGGGCGGGACTGCCCGGGTCCGTTCGTCCCCAGGCGTCGGGACGACGATACGCCTCTACTTCCCGGCCGACGACAGCCAGCCCTGGGTCGAGCCACCGCCGTCCGATGCCACCTCACTGCGCGGCAGCGAGCGTATCCTGATCGTGGAGGACCGACCCGAAGTGGCCGAGTTGGCCCAGATGATACTGACTGACTATGGCTACCGGACCGCGACCGCGACGCATGCCGAGCAGGCGCTGGCGATGCTGGAGAACGCCCGCTACGACCTGGTGTTCAGTGATCTGATCATGCCGGGCGCCATGAACGGTGCGGCGCTCGCGTGTGAGGTGTCCCGGCGGTACCCGCACACCCAAGTACTCCTGACCACGGGCTACGCGAAAGACTCGCTGGAGCGCGCGGATATACAGGTGCATGAGTTCGAGCTGCTGGCCAAGCCGTATCAGCCCCCGGACCTGCCAAGGAAAATCCGCGAGATGCTCGATTCCCGGCGTGCCCACTGATCCGGCAGGCTCATTGGCGGCGTGCCGCCAGGCCGAATGCTGTGGCGGGGGCAACTTAAAAAAAAGCCCGTACCAGGTACGGGCAAACAGGAGTTTTACCAAGAGCCAATTGAGTGAACAGGCTCTGTATTAAGAGTTGAAAGAGGCTGTCCCGGTTTATTGTTTATTGCAGGTTGCCGACGAATGGTTGTAAGCGAGAAGATAAGTAACTCGTTGTACATGGCGTTGATTAATGTATAGGAAAAAAATCTGAACCTTCGATCTGGGCGAGTAACAAAAAAGTAACAGACGGAGTCGCCATGAAAAATTCCCTATACATCATCGAGTACGAACTTCATCAACAGCCTAAATCATTCATTATAAGGGCGGAAGTCATGAATAACGCCGAGGCGTGGCATTGGGCATGTTGTGACGCGGGAATTGGTATTATTCCACGCTCGCGCAATGAGAAAATCAAACGGATCAGCAAACCCCTGGCGGAGCGTTATGGCCTTGAGAAGGTCCGTTGGCGTCCTTCAAGCAGTGTTCCGTTTATTGCAAAACCCTACGTGCCGCCACCGCCTGACTAAGGGCGGTATTGTCAATAATCACTACTGTTTTCTTCGGCGCTCCTGCAACAAACATAACTTTTGAACGCTGCGCTGAAGTGCATGAGTCAGCACATCGTTTAAATAAGCCTGCCTGCACTTGGAACACAGTAAGTCCGCCGCCGTGGACACCAGATAAGTCGGCTCTTCGGCAGCCGGTGTGTAGGGTTGTTTGCAATTAACGCAGCAGCGGTTCGCTTGTAACTCGGGCATCACGGTTCCTCCTTGAATGAATGCACACTCACAATCAAGGAAGACGTGGACGTTTTCAAGCGCAAAAACGAGAGAAATTCAAACGAGCGCTTAGTTGATATTTTAGTGCCACTATTGCAGCGCGCGTTGGCACGCAATACAGACTAACTGTGAATGAAGCTGCTCACACACTCCGTCTGTATCACCGGCGCCTCGATCCCCTGTATCAGCCCGCTGGTCATGGCCTGTTGCGGGTCGAGAATACGCGGCGCGGCGATCAGGTGCTTTTCGGTGTCCAGCGGCTCAAGCGCGTTCTGGGTGCGTTCGGCCACGATGCGTACGTACAGTTGCAAATCATAGTCCAGGCTCATCGCGTATTCGGACATGCGCGAATGGTCCACGGCGCCTTGCACATGCCAGTGAAACGGGTGGAACAGGAATTTGCTGTGGGTGCACGCGGTCCTGCGTTCACCGGCGAGAAAAATGATATTGCCCATCGACTCCACGGTGCCCAGGTTATGGGTATGCACCGGAATGGGCAAAGACAGCAGAAAGTTGTACATCGTGAAGCCGTAGCTGCATTCACCGCCCATGGTCGCCATGTTCAGCACCAGGCGCGAGGCCTGCGCCTGCACGGCCAAAGAGGCTTTTTCGATCAGTTGGCTGCAGGTCGATGCGGAAATCGGCGCAGTGAAATTGATGATGTGTACCGGCATGGTGTCCCTCTTCGATCAAAACAGGGGAGCTGGGCTCCCCTGCGTCAGGCGCGTCAACTGTTGCGACCGCCGCCATGGCTGTTTTCACCGCCTTTGCGGCCCGCTTCGGAGGCTTTTTCACGGTCATTGGCGAAGTTGCCGCCACTGTTGTGGCCCCCTTTGCTCCCGGCCTCGGCGGCGCGCTCGGGATCGTTCTTGAAGTTGCCGCCGCTGTTCTGGCCCCCTTTGCTGCCGGCTTCGGCGGCGCGCTCGGGATCGTTCTTGAAGTTGCCGCCGCTGTTCTGACCCCCCTTGCTGCCTATCTCCTGATAGAACTCTTTGTCATGGGAGGCAGAAGTGGCTTCGCCGCCTTTCTTGCCCGCTTCATTGACGCTCATCTGGCCTTGCTTGTCTTGATTGCTCATGTTCGGTTACCTCGTCGTTATGTCGGTTGTGCAACGTTTATTTCGATCTGTACGGCACTTACACATCAGGAGGATGTGCTCACTTACTTATAAGTGCCTTTCACACAGCGGTGGCGTTAGCGATGCGCCAAGAGTGGCGTCGGCGTACTCCGCGACTGGCTGACGTTCAAAGCATGTTTCTGTATTAAAGCGTTTGTTTATATCAGTGTGCGTTTGCACGTTGGCACGGGGTTCGCGATGCCGCTCGTGTCGTGAGTAAACAGTTGACGCGCGCATGATTAATGCCTCTTGGTAATAAGGAAGGGGCAGCGATGCCGCCCCAAACTTCATTCGCTATTGAGACTTGCGGCCACCACCGTGGCTGTTCTGGCCACCTTTACGGCCAGCTTCCGATGCTTTTTCACGGTCATTGGCAAAGTTGCCGCCGGACGCCTGCCCACCTTTCTTTCCCGCCTCCGATGCTTTCTGATGATCGTTGGCGAAGTTGCCGGGATTTTTATTACTCGTGGTCATAGTAATTCTCCAAGTCAAATGTCGTTTCGCTAGTTATCCGTTTATGCACCGGACATAGATTCCGATACGTCGGAAACGGCGAATGTTTTGAAAATTTTTCGGGATGGCGATGAACGGTAGTTTGGTGAAAATACTTGTACACGTTGTTCGCTGTGCGCGCCGCTTCGTATAAGTTTTATGAGCGGTTAGCCAAATTTTGATATTGAATTAATGGCATGCGCTGCCGCTTCGCTTAGTTGCTAATAAGAGCGCCGAGAAAGGTATCCAGTAAACAGGGTTGTAGCATGGGTTTCGCTGACCTCGACGACTGATCAGTTCGACTCTGCGAGGGTGCCACCTTTGGCCTATCGCCGGGCATTACGCCAACCACAGCGTGTTTGATGTGCACAGAAGCAGGGCGTCGCTGTGCCTTTTGGTAGCACATGGCCCTATCCGCCTGGGCCAGCGCTCCTGGTATGAAACCGAAGAACGCATCCAAATCAGTCAGTTAACCCTGCAACGCTATTATTGGCACGCACTGTGCTTTGCTGCATCCATGGATAATTGGATACAAAAATACAAAGAGGCTGCCAATGCAATTTGCCCCCGCTTATGGTGACCGCCAGCCTCTCACTGCCGAAGAGGAGGCCTACAACTTTCTTCTCGACGCCATCTGCGGTGGTCGTTTACGCAAAGGTGATCGCCTGATTGCCGAGGATATCGCTGGCGAGATCGGCATGAGCCGCATGCCGGTGCGCGAAGCATTCCGCCGTCTGGATGCCCAGGGCTTGGTGACGCTGCGGCCCAATCGCGGTGCCATCGTCAGCGGCCTGGATATCAATGAGCTGCATGAGGTGTTCGAGATGCGCAGCGCTCTTGAGGGCCTGGCGGTGCGCGTCGCGGTCAGCCGTATCGGTGAGCGCCAGATGGCGGCGCTGGAGCGGCTGCTGGACGAGATGGATGACTACCGCGATGAGAGCGCCGCATGGGTACGTTGCCACCGTGCCTTTCACGAATACCTGTGCGGGCTCAGCGGCCGGCCGCGCTTGATGAAGCAGATTTCGGCGTTGTATTCGCTGGTGGAAGCGCCCATGCGCTTGTGGCTGCATCACAGCGAAAAACCCCTCAGCGCGCGCCAGGAACACGCGGTGATTCTTGACGCGATTCGCGTCGGTGACGCCGCCCTCGCCGAAGCCGTGGTGCGCGAACACATCGAAAGCACCGTGCCGCTGCTGATTCAATTTCTGCAATTGGAAAAATAACAGAGGCGGGTCCGAACCCGCCCACGTTTAAACGTTGCTTCCTGCCCCTTTCTTCAACGAAGTGGAGTGTCTGGTCATGCATAAACAACACCGCGCCTTGCTGGTGGCTGTCACCCTGGGGCTCTGCACACAGTGGGCCTGCGCTGCAGCACGGGTGCCTGAGCGCTTGAAGAGCGTCGACAAACTCACCTACTGCTCGGGCATGGATTCTCCGCCCTTGGTGTCCTTCGACGAATCCCAGAAACCACGCGGGCTCACCGTCGACCTGGGCCTGGAAATCGCCAAGCGCCTGGGCAATAAAACCGTGCAATGGCGGGTCATTCCGTTTTCCGGCCTGGTGCCAGCGCTGCTTGCCCAGCAGTGCGACATGATCGTCGACCAGTTGTTCGACAAGCCCGAGCGCCGCCAGGTGATCGACATCGTCAACTACATGTATTCCAGCCAGTCGGTGGTGGTCCCCAAGGGCAATCCCAAAGGCATCCAGACCCTGGATGATCTGTCCGGGCACAAGGTCGCCGTGCTCAACGGCTCCACGATCAAGACCCTGCTCGACGCGCAGAACGAAAGCCTGGCCAAGACCGGCAAGCCCCCGATGAAACTGGTGGTCTACAACACCGACACCGATGCCTTCCAGGCGCTGCGCATCAGCCAGGTCGACGCCTATGGCACCACCGTGGAAACCGCCGGTTACTACGCGGCGATGGCCCCGGAACTGTTCCAGGAAGGCGTGCCGGCCTTCAGCCGCATCCTCACCGGTCTGGGCATGCGCAAGGACGACCCGCAACTGACCGCCGCCGTGCAGCAGATCATCAGCGACATGCGCAGCGACGGCAGCTATGTTCAATTGCTCGACAAATGGCATGTCAGCAGCGACACACTCGACTGAGGTGCCACATCGATGAATTTCAATTGGGATGTGTTCTGGCAATACCTGCTGCAGCCCAGTGGGGTCTACCTCACCGGGCTGTGGTTGACGTGCCTGATCAGCGTGCTGGCGATGCTGCTCGGCTGTGCGCTGGGCCTGGCGGCGGCGCTTTTACGGTTGTCGAAGAACCCGCTGCTGCACCTGCCGGTACGCCTTTACGTGTGGCTGATGCGCGGCACGCCGTTGCTGGTGCAGATCGTATTTCTGTACACCGCACTGGCAGCGGGCGGGATCTTCCGCTTCGAGGACATCGAGCTGTTCGGGCTGATCATCCCCGGTAATATCCAGGCGGCGATCATCGCCCTGGGCCTGAATGAAGGCGCGTACATGGCCGAAATCATCCGCGCCGGCATCGGCGCGGTGGACAAGGGCCAGTACGAAGCCGGACGCTCCCTGGGCATGGGGTTCGGCAAGCTGATGCGCCGCATCGTGCTGCCCCAGGCGTTTCGGGTGATCGTGCCGCCATTGGGCAATGAGTTCAACGTGATGCTCAAGAACACCACGCTGGTCAGTGTGATCGGCGTGCAGGAATTGTTGCTCAGCACGCAGATGGTGACCTCGGCGACGTTTCGCGTATTCGAGTTGTATCTGGTCGTCGCGATTTACTTCCTGACATTGACCACCCTGTGGGGCTTTTTCCAACGCTGGCTCGAAAACCGCTTCGGCCAGTCCGATCGACCGTCGGCGCCCCCTCCGGCCGCCAGCCGCATGTTCGGTCGCAGCACCCTGAAACTGCTGAGGGGACGTTAACAATGGCGCACCAAAGTGAAGAGCTGATCATCGAGGCACTGGATGTTCAGAAGTCGTTCGGCGAGTTGCAGATCCTCAAGGGCATCTCCCTGCAAGTGCGGCGCGGTGAAGTGGTGGTGCTGATCGGTGCCTCTGGTTCCGGCAAGACCACCTTTATCCGCTGCATCAACCTGCTCGAAGACATCCAGGGCGGACGCATTCGCGTCAACGGCCGCGCCATGGGTTATCTCGAACGCGCCGATGGCAGCCTGGTGCGTGATTCGGAGCGCAACATCGCCCGTCAGCGCCGCGACATTGGCATGGTGTTCCAGCGCTTCAACCTGTTCCCGCACATGACCGCATTGGAAAACATCATCGAAGCGCCGATCCAGGTGCTCGGCGTGCCGCGTGCCCAGGCGCTGGAGCAGGCCCGAGGCTTGCTGGCGCGGGTCGGCCTGGCGGACAAGGCCGGCCATTACCCGTCAATGCTCTCCGGTGGCCAGCAGCAACGGGTGGCGATTGCCCGTGCGCTGGCGATGAAGCCTCAAGCCATGCTGTTCGACGAACCCACCAGCGCCCTCGACCCGGAAACCGTCGGCGAGGTGCTGCAGGTGATGAAGGAATTGGCGGAGGAGGGCATGACCATGGTGGTGGTCACCCATGAAATGGGTTTTGCCCGTGAAGTGGCCGACCGCGTGGTAGTGCTCGATCAGGGCGAATTGATCGAACAAGGGCCGCCGGAGCAGATTTTCAGCCATCCCAGCCATCCGCGAACCCGGGCGTTTCTCAGCCGCGTGTTATGACCTTTTTGGAAGAGCCTTTGCCATGTTGACATTTTCCGCTCACGAATACCCCTATCCGTCGCAACGCCAAAGTGTGTTCGCCAAGCGCGGCATGGTCGCCGCCTCCCAGCCGCTGGCCGCTCAGGCCGGCATCGAAGTCATGCAGAAGGGCGGCAATGCCATCGATGCTGCCATCGCCACCGCCGCCGCGCTGACCGTGGTCGAACCCACTGGTTGCGGCCTGGGCGGCGACGCCTTTGCGCTGGTGTGGTGCAAGGGTCAGTTGCACGGCCTCAATGGCAACGGCCACGCGCCGGTCGCCTTGAGTATCGAGGCGGTCAAGGCGGCGGGGCATCAACAGATGCCGCTGTACGGCTGGACCCCGGTGACGGTGCCCGGTTGCCCGTCGGCGTGGGCCGAATTGTCCAAACGCTTCGGTAAATTACCGTTCACCGATTTGCTGCAGCCGGCCATCAGCCTGGCGCGCGACGGTTTCCCGTTGTCACCGGTGGTTGCGCATCAATGGCAGATCGCCTTGAACGAATTCGGCCCGCAGCGCGATGACGTGCTGCAAGCCTGGTTCGACACCTTCCTGATCGACGGGCGCGCGCCCCAGGCGGGCGAGATTTTCCGCAACCCGGCCCAGGCCCGCACCCTGGAAGAGCTCGCCGCCACTGGCTGCGAAAGCCTGTATCGCGGCGCTCTGGCCGAGCGCCTGGATGCGCATTCACGCGCCAGCGGCGGCTACCTGCGCGCCAGCGACCTCCAGGATTACCGCGCGCAGTGGGTGGAGCCGATCCGGGTCAATTACCGTGGCGTCGACGTATGGGAAATCCCGCCGAGTGGCCAGGGCCTGGTCGCACTGATGGCGCTGAAGATCCTCGAAGGCTTCAGCTTCGATCACCGTGACAGTCAGCAGACCTGGCATCGCCAGTTGGAAGCCATGAAGCTGGCCTACAGCGACGGCCTGCATTACATCACTGACCCTGCGCACATGCGCGTGGCGGTGGCCGACCTGCTCAGTGACGACTACAGCACCCGTCGCCGTGGCCAGATCGGCGAGCAGGCCCAGCCGCCCAAACCCGGCGACCCCCATGCCAGCGGCACGGTGTACCTGGCGACCGCCGACGCCGAAGGCAACATGGTGTCGTTTATCCAGAGCAACTATCACGGCTTCGGCTCCGGCGTGGTGCTGCCCGACAGTGGCATCGCCCTGCAGAACCGCGGGCAGGAGTTCAGCCTCGACCCGACGCATTCCAACTGCCTGGCACCGGGCAAGAAAACCTTCCACACCATCATCCCGGGCTTTCTCACCAAAGACGGCGAAGCCCTTGGCCCGTTCGGCGTGATGGGCGGCTACATGCAGCCCCAGGGCCATGTGCAGATGGTGATGAACCTGGTGGACTTCGGCCTCAACCCCCAGGCGGCATTGGACGCACCGCGCTGGCAATGGCTGGGCGACATGAAGGTCGGCATCGAACACGGTGCCTCCCGCGACCTGGTCAATGCGCTGGCGCGGCGCGGGCACAAGGTGCAGACCGACAGCGACCTCACCGACTACGGGCGAGGGCAGATCATCCTGCGCGACCCCGTCACCGGTGTTCTATGCGGGGGTACTGAGCCACGGGCGGATTCGCATATCGCGGTGTGGTGAGCGGCTACACAAGCGCTGAGCCAGGTGGCTGATAACGATGGGGTTGATGAGTTGTTCGATCTTCGCTGCAACGGGTTGGCGCTCGTTGAAGCAAGGATTGAACCTCACAACCCAGGCCTCTGTTCCATCTGCTATCTGGCGCTTTATTACCTCGCTGGTAAATACCCTGCCGTTGTCAATTTCCCTGATATTAATCGTCTTTTTTTTATCAGATAAAAGCACCTAAATTCCAGCTCCACCACGACCAAACCTGGCGAATAGGGTGCAGCCAGAATCGACGGGGTTACGTATCGATTGTCAGCCGGATCGGGTGGAAATTGCTTGGTCGAGCACAAGGCTCCTTAAGTCTGGATGCATCCCACACGTTCTTAAACTCTATCTTGGCAGGAAGTTCCATGGCCCCTCGAACTGTACTTATCACTGGCGCAGCAGGTGGTGTTGGCCGCGCGTTGGTCGAGCGTTTTTTAAATGAGCACTTCAAGGTTTTCGCGACAGATCTGGACGCGAAAAAGCTCGCAGACCTACAGATTGAATATCGGGTGTCAGGCATTTTTTGCGGTGATATTCGTCAACCCGCTGTGTGTGCTGCGGCCGTTAATGCAGCCGTTATGGCGATGGGCCGGCTGGATGTATTGATCAACGCTGCGGGAGTATGGCGCGAAGGTCCGGTTGAAGCGTTTACCGAAGAGGATTTCGACCTCGTTCTGGACGTGAACCTAAAGGCTACGTTCTTCATGTGCTCAGCCGCTATTCCCCATCTGAAATTATCCGAAGGTTCGATCCTGAATATTTCAAGCGATGCTGGCCGGCAAGGCAATCGAAACGCCGCAGCTTATTGCGCAAGCAAGGGCGGCGTGACTCTGCTGACAAAAACCCTGGCATTGGACCTGGCACCGTTTGGCGTGCGCTGCAACGCTATTTCCCCAGGTGATATCGAAACCCCAATGCTCAAATTTCAAGCCACTCAATATGGACAGGGAAACCCTCAGGCCTACTATCAGGATCTGTTGGACAAGTACCCGCAAGGTGCCCGCGCCCGATTTATCCAGCCAGAAGAAGTCGCCGAGCTGGCGTTTTTCCTATCCCAACCCGGTGCACGATCCATTACTGGTGCGGACATGGCGATTGATTGCGGCGTTTCCGCTGGAAACTGACAGTGGCCCATTGATGCCTATCTTGGGCAAGGGATTATGATCATGTCAAAACGCGGAATGGGTGAGTCGGCGGTGGCTGTTTTTACTGCGAGTGGGCGTCGTCGCAAGCCTCAATGTGCACGTTTACTCATCAAATACGACGAGGCTCCCCCTCCGTAATTTCGCGTATCAGGCTCAGGTAACGAAGCGCGCCCAGTCCCAGGGGCCGGTTTTTTACCCAGATGATATCGACCCATAGCCGCATCTGACTCGGCATGTAGTCAAACACCACTTCCGTCAATGCGCCTGACGTGATGAGAGGATGTACCAGCGATTTTGGAAGGTAGGCCCAACCCAATCCTTGCTGCACCAGGTCCAGCGTGGCCAGATAATTGTCGCTGTGCCAAATCCGCCGCGACAGCACAACACGTGGGTCAGAGTCTGCAGGTCCTCCTGTGGCGACGATGATCTGCCGAACGTTTACCAGTTGCTCCTCACTTAAGGGGCTTTTCTTGCCGGCGGCCGCAGGGTGATCTGGAGCAGCAACCGCTACCAACAACTGGCTTCCCGCTTCAAGAAATGTTTCCCGCTCGTCAAGCCCAGGTCGTTCAAATCCAAGTGCCAATTGCACACGCCCTTCATGGAGCATGCGCATTGCCTCCGGATGGGACGCGGAGCGAATCTCGATTTCAAGCGTGGGAAACTCCCTGGCGATAATCGACAGCGGACGATTCCATACGCCTGTTTGCAACTCCGGCGCCATCGCGAAGACCAAGCGCTCCTCCAGCCCCTGATGTAGCTGGAGGGCATGCGCATCCAGCAGATTTATCTGGCTCGCGACTTGTCGTGCCTGGGGCTCAAGTGCTTTGGCGGCGGCCGTAGGAATGGCTTTGCGAGTTGATCGGTCAAACAGCAACAAATCCAGCTCTGCTTCAAGCTGCGACACCGCCATGTTGACGGCCGAGGGGACCCGGCCCAATTTTCGCGCCGCCGCCGAAAAGGATCCGCTGTCGATGACCGAGAGGAAAATTTTGAGTGACTCACTGGTAAACGCCATGGGGGTTGTCAGTTTTTCTGATGATGATTGTCTTTGTGTATCAGATTTATTCGCCTAGTTTCTACTCTCTTTCAAACTAAATACGTGGGGCACCCATGTTGGATACGCAATTGAGAGGGCATGTTGCACTCGTCAGTGGTGCCGGGAGTGAATCCGGGATCGGCATGGCTATTGCTCGCAGGCTAGGTGCATCCGGGGCGAAGTTGATCATCACTGCCAGCAGCAACCGCATTGCGGATCGGGTTGAAGAGTTACGTCTTGAGGGATTTGACGTTGAAGGCCGGCCAGCCGACCTCACTGACGAACGTCAGGTGCGCGAATTGAGCCTGTGGGCGGAGTCCGTCTGGGGACGGGTCGATATTCTGGTGAACAACGCCGGCATGGCCATGCAAGGAAGCCCCGAGGTGTTCTCGGAATTGGCAACGATGGAACTGCAGGAGTGGAATCTTTCACTGGGCAGAAACCTGACCACGGCCTTTCTTCTGACGCGAGCCGTTCTGGCCGGTATGAGGGCGCGAAATTACGGGCGCATTGTGAATATCAGTTCCATCACAGGCACCCGCTGCAGCAACCCGGGCGAGGCGGCTTATAGCGCCGCCAAGGCCGCGATGGTGGGCATGAGCATGGGGCTTGCACTTGAAGTTGCCAGGCAAGGGATCACCGTCAACAGCATTGCGCCTGGCTGGATCACGACAGGGTCAACCTCACCCGTTGAAGCCGAGGCGGGGCGCTTCACCCCGATGGGCCGGGCAGGCAGTCCTCGCGAAGTAGCTGCGGCGGTTGCATTTCTGGCGTCGCCTGAATCCAGTTACATCACCGGTGAAGTCATTGTGGTGGATGGCGGGAACTGTTTGATCGAGAACAAGGCTGCGCGAGCCTGAGGTCAGGAAAAAGGACAGTTGAGTGTTCCTGTCCGAGCGGTCACGACGTTTAACCGATATTTGTCATCAACACAGGGTGTTTGGTCATGTCGAAAAGTGGAATCAGTGAATCAGCGATTGCTGCGTTTACCGCCTGCGAGCGTGAGCGTTTCATAGAAAGCAACCCAACGTCGATGGCGCTGGCCAAACGTGCCAGGGCGAACCTGTTCAACGGTGTGCCCATGCACTGGATGAGCGACTGGTCGATGCCGTCGCCGCTCTTCGTGCAGCGCGCCAAAGGCGCACGCTTCACCGATGTTGATGACCATGAATACATTGACTTTTGCCTGGGCGACACCGGCACGATGTTTGGCCATTCACCTGATCCTGTTGCCCGTGCCATCGCCGAGCAGGCGAACAATGGCCTGACCACCATGCTGCCCGGCGAAGACGCGGTGGTCTGCGGCGAGTTACTGGCTCAGCAATTTGGGCTGCCTTACTGGCAGGTGACCACGAGTGCCACTGACGCCAACCGTTACGTGCTGCGCTGGGCGCGTGCCATCACCAAACGCAATGTCTTGCTGGTGTTCGACGGCTGCTATCACGGCACCGTGGATGACGTGATGGTGCGCTACCGCGACGGCAAGACAGTGCACCGTTCAGGCCTTGTGGGCCAGGCCTACGACTTGAGCCAGTACAGTCGATCCATTCCCTTCAACGATGTCGCCGCACTGGAAGCTGCGTTGGCCCAGGGCGATGTGTGCGCGCTGATGTGCGAGCCGGCGATGACGAACATCGGCATGGTCCTGCCTGATCCTGGGTTCATGCAAAAGTGCCGAGAGTTGACCCGTCACTATGGCAGCCTGCTGGTCATTGATGAGACCCACACGATTTCCACGGGCTTGGGTGGATGCACGCGCCAATGGGCGTTGGAACCCGATTTTTTCGTGGTGGGTAAACCCATCGCAGGAGGCGTGCCTTGCGCTGTGTTCGGCGTGACCGAAGACGTTGCCCAGGCCATGCGCGACGTGCAGATGAGCGCAGCGGGCGGCGGCCACGGGCACAGCGGCATGGGCACAACGCTGTCCGCCAACGCGCTGGCGATGCGTTGCATGCGCGCCAGTCTTGAAGAGGTCATGACCGACGCGGCCTACCAGCACATGCTGTCTGTCGCCTCACGACTGGCGCAGGGGTTTCGCGCATTGTTCAAGCGCCATCAACTGAACTGGTCGGTTACCGAGTTGGGCGCTCGTTGTGAGTTTCAATTCTGTGCCACGCCGCCCAGAACCGGTGCGCAAGCCGAGGCGGCTTTTCATGACAGCCTTCAAATGGCGCTGCACCTCTACCTGATCAATCGCGGCATCCTGATCACGCCGTTTCACAACATGACGCTGTGCTGCCCGCAAACCAGTGAGGCGGATATCGACAGGCTGATCGACGAGCTGGATAACGCGCTGACCACGCTGCTTGCCCTGCCGGGAGCTCGGGTCACCTGCTCATAAGTGAACGGCGACGCCGCGACTTTCTTCCAATACTGCCAAGGCGCTTGAATGAGCGCCAAGAGGTTTGCCATGCAATTTGCTGATAGAAAAGAGGCCGAGGAGTATC
The DNA here is from genome assembly GCF_000336465.1 of Pseudomonas poae RE*1-1-14. Taxonomy (NCBI): domain Bacteria; kingdom Pseudomonadati; phylum Pseudomonadota; class Gammaproteobacteria; order Pseudomonadales; family Pseudomonadaceae; genus Pseudomonas; species Pseudomonas poae. The sequence goes on from NC_020209.1 coordinate 1,747,593, forward strand.
TGGCCGCTCACCCTGAAGTGCAGAGCATCGAGTTGTTCCTGATCGACGCGAATGGTGTGCCACGGGGCAAACTGTTGCATCGTAATGAGCTGCTGGCGATCTACGACAATGGGCGGCCGCTGCCGAGTTCCATTCTCGCCTTGACCGTGCAGGGTGAGGACGTGGATGACACTGGTCTGGTCTGGGATGTCGCTGACGCTGATTGCTGGAGTTACCCCTTGCCGGGAAGCCTGACCCTGCAACCCTGGCGCACCCATCCCACCGGTCAAGTGCAGGTCAGCATGCACCCGACCCAAGGTCTTCCCGCCGCACCGGCGGACCCGCGTCATGTGTTGGTGAACACCATCGAGCGGCTCAAAGCCGATGGCTTTCATCCGGTCATGGCCGTGGAGTTGGAGTTCTACCTGCTGGACCAACAGCGCGATGTCAACGGTCGACCGCAGCCGGCGCAGCAAACCAATGGTGTACGTCCGGTAGCTCCGCAGGTGTATGGCGTGTTTGAACTCGAACAGGTTCAACCGTTTCTGGATGACCTCTACGCAGCGTGCGCGCTGCAGGGGTTACCGGTGCGCACGGCGATCTCCGAGTATGCGCCGGGCCAGCTCGAGTTGACGCTGGAGCATCGTTTCGATGCACTCCAGGCCATTGATGAAGGCGTACGTTACAAGCGCCTGGTCAAAGGTGTGGCCAACAAACACGGGCTGCAAGCGTGCTTCATGGCCAAGCCATTCAGCGACCAGGCCGGCAGCGGTCTGCACTTGCACGTCAGCCTGGCCGACGAGCAGGGCAACAACCTGTACGCGAGCGAAGACCCACAGGGCACGCCGCTGTTGCGTCACTCCATTGGCGGGATGATGGCAACCTTGTTCGACGCGCTGGCGATCTTTTGCCCCCATGCCAACTCTTATCGCCGCTTCCAGACCGGCAGTTATGCGCCACTGGCCAAAAGCTGGGGCGTCAACAATCGTACGGTGTCATTCCGCGTACCCGGTGGCCCGGCGATCAGTCGGCACATCGAACACCGCATTTGCGGCGCCGATGCCAACCCCTATCTCGCCGCTGCCGCGTTACTGGCGGGCATTCACCATGGCATCACGCATCAGAGCGATCCCGGCGCGGCGATTGTGGGCAATGGCTACGAGCAGGCGACCGATTTTCTACCCACCGACTGGCTGACCGCGTTGCAGGCATTGGAGCGTTCAACCTGGGCACGCGAGGCGCTGGGCGCTGAATTCATGAAGGTGTTCCTGGCGATCAAGTGGCGCGAGTTCCGTACTTTCAATGCCGAGGTCGGAGAGCAGGACTGGCGGTGGTACCTTACTCACGCATGAGTGTTGGCCCGTCAGCGTGTCTTGAAACGGACCGCTGAGGACACCTGTTTCCGAACTATCCAGAGATAAACCATGAACAATGCGCTCAAGTTTTACATTGATGGCCAGTGGGTCGACACCCAGTCTGGCAACACGCTGGAGGTGATCGACCCTTCCACGGAGCAAGCCTTCATCAGTATCGCGGTGGGCAACGCGGCGGACGTGGACAGCGCGGTAGACGCTGCTGCCAGGGCCTTTCCCGCGTTCTCTGTAACCCCCGTCAGCGAGCGGCTGGCACTGCTCAAGGAAATCCTGCGGGTCTACAACCTGCGCTACGAAGACCTGGCCAAGGCCGTCAGCCAGGAGATGGGCGCGCCACTGCATTTTGCCCGTGACTCGCAGGTCTGGAGTGGCCGGGCGCATCTGGAATCGACCATCAGTGCCCTGGAGACATTTCAGTTCAGTGAAGCGCACGGCATCACTCAGGTGATGCGTGAAGCCATCGGCGTCTGCGCCCTGATCACGCCGTGGAACTGGCCCCTGAACCAGATCGTCTGCAAGGTCGCACCCGCCATTGCCGCCGGTTGTACCGTGGTGCTAAAGCCCAGCGAAATCGCACCACTGACCGGCATCATCTTCGCCGAGATCATGCATGAAGCGGGCGTGCCGGCCGGGGTGTTCAACCTGCTTAACGGTACCGGGGCGGATGTAGGCCAACATATGGCCAGCCACCCGAAAGTCGATATGGTCTCGTTCACCGGCTCCACCCGCGCAGGCATTCTGGTCGCCAAGGCGGCGGCCGACACGGTTAAACGCGTGGCTCAGGAGTTGGGCGGTAAATCGGCCAATATCCTGCTGGAAGACGCAGACTTTGACGTGGCGGTGGCCAAGGGTGTGCAGCGCTGCTTTGCCAACTCGGGGCAATCCTGCAATGCGCCGACACGCATGCTGGTACCGCGAGCGCAGCTTGCCCGTGCCCTGGAAATTGCCAAGGCAACCGCCGAGCAGTTGGTGACCGGCAGCCCGCTGGATGCCGGCACGAATCTCGGCCCGGTGATCAGCGACGCACAGTTCGCGAAGATTCAGAGCCTGATCGCCATTGGTATCGAGGAGGGCGCCACTTTGGTGAGCGGTGGCCTGGGCCGTCCCGAAGGCCTGGACAAGGGCTACTACGTGCGACCCACCGTGTTCGGCGACGTGACGGCGCAGATGACCATCGCCCGCGAAGAAATCTTCGGTCCCGTGCTGTCGATCATTGCCTATGACAGCGAAACGCAGGCCATCGAAATGGCCAACGACACCGTGTACGGCCTGGCGGCCTATATACAATCGGGCAATATCGAGCGTGCCCGCGCCGTGGCCAAACAGATGCGTGCCGGCTCGGTGTACCTGAACTACCCAAGCTGGGACACGTTCGCGCCGTTTGGTGGCTACAAACAATCCGGCAATGGCCGCGAGTACGCGGGCTGGGGCATTCACGATTTCCTGGAAATCAAGGGCGTGGTTGGTTGGAGCGAGTGACCACTGAGCAGGTAATAGTTTCATTTGCGCCGAGAATGCCGCGAACCGCTATTGCTGCCCCAATGACCACAGCAATAAGCCCTGTCGCCTCTATGGGCGTTGGGAACCTCCCAATAAATAGCAAACCAAGGACAGCGGCGAACAAAGATTCCAGTGAAATCAACTGACCGGAAAGCACCATCGGCAGCCGTTTTGTCGCCGCGTTCCACATGCTCTGGTCTTTACGGCTGCTGACGAAGTCTTCCCCGTATGCAGTCCGAGTTACCTTGCCACAGGCGAGTTGCTTGGCCCTGAAGCACTTTGTCTGCACAATCTCTTACACTATCGCTCTACGTCCCCTGACTTTATGGTCTGGGAAGAGTGGTTGCAGGTGTTTGGAAAGACGATCGCGAATCATGTGCCTGGTACGGTGTTCGATAGCTACCCGCTGATGCTTCAGGCGGCAGTCGCGGGACATGGCATCGCATTGGGATGGCGTCGAACTGCCGGAAAGCTCATTGAGGAGGGCGCTTTGGTGCGACCTTGTGCAGAATATGTTCCTCTGCCCCATGCCATTTCTGTTTATAAAGAAAATGGCGGGGATGAACGGATTGAAGTGCAAGTGCTACTGGCGTGGCTCCAGGAGCAGTTGAGCACCTAGTAGCTAGGCAGTAAATGGGTCAGGTAAACGCCAACCGATGGTGCATGAAAAAACTTGCGACAAGGGCGATAGCGTCAAATGTTTCTGAATCTTGAAGTTCGCAGCTACGAGCGGGAAGCCCCTCATCACCATCACGAGCATGCTCAATTGGTGCTGCCGATTCGTGGCCGAATGGAGATCGATGTAGGGGGGCGCGGTGGCTACATCGATCAGTCACTGGCGGCACTTGTGACACCCGGCGCGGTGCATTCGCAGCATACGCACGCCGATAACCGCTTTCTGGTTCTGGACTGTGCGCCGACGACCCTGGAAACGCTAAAGATCGAGCGTCTGGCTCAGAGAATATACGTGCCTATTCCCGCCGCAACGCGTCGGCTTATGGAGTTCGCCGAGCTGATAGGGAACGCGCAACTGTCCCTCGTGGCCTCACAGCTGGGCCCTTTGCTTTTTTCGTCCCTTGGCGCTGATGCTCCTCGCGTTTCCGATCCCATGGAGCGATTGATCGTCCGTCTTCGGGCCAATCCTGGCGCGAACTGGAGTAACGAAAGCATGGCTCAGGTCGCCAATATGAGCCTGAGTAAACTGCACCAGCGGTTTCGTCAATTGTTCGAAATGACCCCTCAAGCGTGGTTGACTGAGTTACGCCTGCAGGAAGCTCAACGATGGTTGCGCGCAACTTCGCTACCCATAGCCGAGATTGCCTTGCGGGCAGGTTTTTCCGATCAGGCCTCACTGACCCGTGCCATGCAGCGAATAACCGCCATAACGCCGGCTGCTTATCGTAAAGCGCAGAAACAGCCTGGGTAAAAGACTTCACAGCTACCGACAATAGTTGCCGAATCAGTTGCATCAGACTTCATCCACTACGTTGTGGAGTACGGGTGAAATGTTTGCTGATCGGTCGTTGCTCAAGGGCATTGTTTACGGCGTGTGCGCAGGGCTGTGTTGGGGCGTGATCTTCCTTGGCCCCCAACTGACTCCGGGTTTAAGCGGCCTGGAATTCGCAGTTCTGAGATTTCTTTGTTATGGCGTGGTCTCGGCGGTTTTGCTGATGCCGCGCTGGCGGCGCGTTTGCGCCAATCTGACCGTGGCTGACTGGAAATCATTGTTCTGGCTCAGTCTGATAGGGAACCTCATCTACTACACACTGGTGGGCACCGGTGTGCAGCTGGTTGGCATCGCCACAACGTCGCTGATTGTCGGACTCATCCCGGTGTTCGTCACCCTGGCGGGTCGTCATGACGCCAACGCCGTTTCGTTGTACAAGCTCGTCCCTTCGCTGTGCTGCGCGGTGGGAGGGGTCATGCTCATCAGTTGGCATGCCCTGATCAATGGCGACAGGCTGGATACGCTTGCGACCATCGCCGGGATTTCATGCGCGGTGGGTGCTCTTGTCACGTGGAGTTGGTATGCCGTAAGCAACGCTCGGCGGCTGGTTCAGGTAGCCAGCGTCTCCTCCCATGACTGGGCACTGCTGACAGGGGTGATGACGGGCGCTCAGTCACTGCTTGTGGCGGCGCCTGTGCTGGGCTTGCAGGCCGCAACCCATGGCAGCGCCCAATGGCTGCATTTTTTGCTGGTGGCAGGAGGCGTAGCCATCTTGTCTTCAGTGGTGGGTGGCGCATGCTGGAACCAGGCGAGCCGACTCCTACCGTTGGCACTCAGCGGACAAGTGCTCGTGATTGAGACGTTAGCGGCGCTGGTTTTTGGGTTTCTATGGGAGCAGCGGTTGCCCGACGCCTATGAAATAGCGGCGATTGCACTGCTTGTTTCCGGTGTCGTCTGGTGTCTGAACTGTCATCGTAATCCGGGCTATTCTGCGGCTGTTTAGTGAGCCTTCACCGTTAAGGAGTCGAATCATGTTTGCCGGTTTCCAGAAAGAACAACGCCAGGTAAACGGCGTGAACATCAGTTACCGCATTGGCGGCAGTGGCCCCCCGCTGCTGCTGTTGCACGGCCATCCGCAGACCCACGTGATCTGGCACAAGGTCGCTGCGCAGCTGGCGGGCGTTTTTACCGTCGTCGCCGCTGATCTGCGCGGCTATGGCGACAGTGACAGGCCGCCTGCCGATGCCGAGCATGCAGGTTATTGCAAGCGTGAAATGGCGCTCGATGCTGTTGAGCTGATGAAATCGCTGGGCTTTGCGCAGTTCAGGGTCCTTGCCCATGACCGCGGTGCGCGCGTGGCCCATCGCCTGGTCCTCGACCATCCGCAGGCGGTGCAGCAGATGGTGCTGCTGGACATCGCGCCGACCCTGTCGATGTACGCGCAAACAGACGAAGCCTTCGCCCGCGCCTACTGGCACTGGTTCTTCCTCATTCGACCAGCGCCATTGCCGGAGGGGCTCATCGAGGCAGACCCTGAACTCTATTTGCGCAGTGTGATGGGCAGCCGTAGCGCCGGCCTCGAGCCCTTCACCAACGAAGCGTTTGGCGAGTACCTGCGCTGCCTGCAACGTCCGGGCAGTGCGCGGGGCATTTGTGAGGATTATCGCGCGTCGGCCGGTATCGATCTGGAGCACGATCGCGCCGATATCGCGGCGGGTAATCATCTGACGCTGCCGCTGTTGGTGCTCTGGGGCGAGGAGGGTACGGTGGGACGCTGTTTCGACCCGCTTGAAGAGTGGCGCAAGGTCGCCCTGGATGTTCGCGGCAAGGCGCTACCTTGCGGCCATTACATCGCCGAGCAAGTGCCTGATTTGCTGCTCGAAGAAGTGCTGGTTTTTTTTGCTGCACCGCTCTAGGTCAGTGGCCTGACTGGCCAGCATGGCGCACCTCTCGCTGCTCACTTGAGGGCCGCGAACGGCAAGCGTTCCGCCAGCGCCTGGGCAAGGTAACGGGCGAAGACCGAGATGCGCTGGGGGATATGCCGCCGGTGCTGATACACCGCAAAAATATCAGCCTGGGGTGCCTGGTGATCGGTCAGTACTGCCTGCAGGCGGCCACTTTCAAGATGCTGCTGAACATTCCAGCGCGACCGCAGAATCAATCCATGGCCGTCCAGCGCCAGGCTCAACGCGACCTCACCGTCATTGCTCGACAACGTCCCGCTGACCTTGTGCGAGTACTCCTGGCCATCCTTGCTGAAACGCCAGATCGCGTAGTCGCTGCCAAACTGCCGCAGAACAATGCAGTTATGCCGTGCCAGATCCGCCACACGCGTCAGCTCGGGCATACCTTCAAGGTAGCCCGCAGAGGCGCAGAGAATGCGTGGATTCTCCAGCAGACGAATGCCGATCAACCGTGAGTCCGGCGGCTCGCCCATGCACACGCCGATATCGAATTGATCGTCCAGCATGCTCAGGGGCTGGCTGGTCAGCTCAAGAGAAATCTCAAGTTCCGGGTGCAGCCGGGCGAAGCTTGAGACCACGGCGGCGAGGTGTCGCCGCCCGAAACCCAGCGTGCCATTGATCCGCAACCGGCCTTGCAAGGTGGGCTGACGGCTGCCGAGTGCGCTCTCCAGTTCCTCGAGCTGGCGCAGAATCGGGCGACTGCCCTCCAGATACAGCACGCCCTCGGGCGTCAGCGACAATCGACGCGTGGTGCGCTGCAACAACTGCACCCCAAGCCTGGCCTCGAGTTGACTCAGCCGCTTGCTCACGGCAGGCAGCGACAGCCCGAGATGGCGTGCCACTTGCGTCAGGCTGGTGCGCGTAGCCACCTGCTGAAAGAAGCTTAGGTCATCGATCATGCTCATGGATTCTTTCCTGAAAACTAAGAATGGCTTTCCATCAAGGCTAATTATTAATTCCAGCACACTGCATACACTGAGAACCCTGCCCCCATCAACCCTGGAGTCGAATCCATGAGCAAAACCCAGTACAAAATTGCAGTGATCCCCGGCGACGGTATTGGCAAGGAAGTGATGCCCGAAGGCGTGCGTGTGCTCGACGCTGTAGCGGCCCGGTTCAACCTGGAGCTGCAATGGGACTGGTTCGACTTCGCCAGTGCCGATTATTACCTGGCGCACGGCAAGATGATGCCGGACGATTGGTTCGACACCCTCAAGGGCTACGATGCTATCTACTTCGGTGCCGTGGGCTGGCCGGACGTGGTGCCTGACCATATTTCCCTGTGGGATTCGCTGCTGCAGTTCCGCCGTGAATTCGACCAGTACGTCAACCTGCGGCCCTGCCGACTCATGCCCGGTGTGAAGGCGCCACTGGCGAACCGCAAGCCCGGCGACATCGATTTCTGGGTGGTGCGCGAGAACACCGAAGGCGAGTACTCCAGTGTCGGCGGCAAGATGTTCCCTGGAACCGATCGCGAAATCGTACTGCAGGAAACCGTGATGACTCGCGTCGGCGTCGACCGTATCCTCAAGTTCGCCTACGACCTGGCACAAAGCCGTCCGAAGAAGCACCTGACCTCGGCCACCAAATCCAACGGCATCGCGATCACCATGCCTTACTGGGATGAGCGCGTTGTGGAAATGGGCAAGAAATATCCGGACGTTAACGTCGACAAGTACCACATCGATATTCTTACGGCGAACTTCGTCCTGCACCCGGACTGGTTCGACGTGGTGGTGGCCAGCAACCTGTTCGGCGACATCCTTTCCGACCTGGGCCCTGCCTGCACCGGCACCATCGGCATCGCCCCCTCGGCCAACATCAACCCGGAGCGCAACTTCCCGAGCCTGTTCGAGCCAGTGCATGGTTCGGCGCCCGACATCGCCGGCAAAGGCATCGCCAATCCGATCGGGCAGATCTGGTGCGGCGCGATGATGCTCGAACACCTGGGCCATCCCGAAGCCGGCGCCGCCGTGCTGACAGCGATCGAAACCGTGCTTGCGATGGGCCCGGAGCATGCGCCCTTGACCGCCGACATCGGTGGCACCGGCAACACCGAATCGCTGGGCAAGGCCATCGCTGCTGCGGTCTGAAGCCGGGGACAGCGTGTAATCCGGATTCTCACCTGGTCACTGCAACCGTCGCCTGAGCATTTACTCGGGCGCGGTCTGCCCTCCAATGTCCAGCGTCTCTTCGTGTAGCGCCTTGATGAGGGTGCTTGCAGCGGGGGGTCTCGGCCCGTTACGCAGCAAAATGATACCCACCGGCGGTAATTCGATCGGCACCTCCAGCGCCAAGGTGTAACCCAGGCCTACGGACTCGAGGTAATGCGCGACTTTAGTGGCGACGAAACAGACGCAGCTTCGTTTGCGCATAAACGTCATCATCACCAAAAAGGACGACGTTTCGATGATGTCGGCGGGTGGTTGCAGGGTGTGCTTGTAGAACATCTGACTCAGCTTGATCCGCGAGGATGCCCACGCCGGGGGAACGACCCAGGGCAGCGTCGCCAGATGCTCCCAGGTGGGGCAGGCCACCGTGGCCAGCGGATGATCCGCGGCGACGACGACGCGCATGGTGTCGGTGTATAACGCCTGCGTCTCAAGGTCCGGAGAGCTGTAACCCGGCTCCAGCCGACCCACGATCAGATCCAGCTCGCCTGTGCGCAGCCTCGGCAACAGGCGCGTGAGATCACCTTCCTCGATCGACACCGTCGTGTGTGGCGAGCTGAGCTTGAGGCGGTCGACGGCACCTGCCAGCAATCCAGGTGTGGCGACGACCATTGCGCCGACACGGATACGGCCAGCGCCGCCGCTGGCGACTGAGGCGATGTCTTCGCAGGTACGGTCAAAATCCACCAGCACCGAACGCGCAAAGCGCACAACCTGCTCGCCATAGGCGGTCGGCCGGGTCCCTCGGGTTGAGCGGATGAATAACTCGAGCCCGAACATCTTTTCGATTTCCGCCAGCGACTTGCTGACTGCCGGCTGGGTAAGCGACAAGAATTCCGCCGACCGCCCCAGATGACGGAATTCATCCAGCGCTACGACGAGCTGCAAATGCTTGAGTTTGAGATTGGAGCGCAAAACTCTATCGATGTCGCTCACCTGTTCTATCCCCAGCAGAAAAAGCTTAGATGTCAAAAAGGTTATGAAGTATGTCCGCTTATTCATTGTTCAGCAATGTAGGCGCGGGTCAGTATCCAAGAACAAAAACAATAACCGGAGACAAGCAATGCGCACTCCAATGACGACAAAACCGTTACATGACACCGCAGTGAGTCCAGGCAGGAAATCCAACGCTCGTTGGGTCGTGGCAGGTCTGATGTGGTTTGCCATCGCTATCAACTATATCGATCGCACGGTTCTTTCCGTCGCAGCACCCGAACTCATTAAAGAGTTCAGCCTGACCCCTGAGATGATGGGTATCGTCTTGTCCGCGTTTTTCTGGTCTTACGCGCTGCTACAAATCCCTGCCGGCTGGGTGGCAGACAAATTCGGGCAGAAAATGGGGCTTGGGATAGCCGTCGGCTCATGGTCGCTTGCAACGGCGGCGACAGGACTTGCGACAGGTTTTGCCTCCCTGGTTGGCCTGCGCGTGGTACTGGGCGTCGGTGAAGCCGGCGCTTATCCGGCCAACGCCGGAATCGCGTCAAAATGGTTTCCCGACAAGGAACGGGCAACTATTTCCGGGCTTTTTGACAGTGCTTCGAAATTCGGCGGTGCCGTGGCGATGCCGCTGATTGTGACCTTGATGATGACGTTCGACTGGCGCATGACGTTTGTGATCGTGGGCCTGACCGGTCTGGTCTGGAGCCTGATCTGGTGGTGGTATTTCTCGGACACACCGGAGACGCACAGAAGCGCAAACGCCGCCGAGGTGGAATACATCCGGGGCGGTCAGGCCCAGCAGCACGGTGTCGATACCACGCTTGCGATGAAATGGTACGAACTGCTCAAGCACCGCAATATCTGGGCGATGTGCCTGGGCTTCTTCACCATCAATTACATCTCGTACTTCTTCATCACCTGGCTGCCCACCTACCTTGTGAAGGAGCAGGGGATGGGCCTGCTCAAGATGGGCATGGTCGCTTCGCTTCCGCTGATCTGCGGCCTCTTCGCCGAGATCGCTGCCGGGTGGCTTTCCGACAGGGTGGTCCACAGTGGGCGCCTGTCGCTGACCGCGACACGCAAACTGTTTCTCATCGTGGGGCTTTCGATGGCGTTGTGTATCGGTCTGGCGCCGTTGACCACGTCGGTCGGGCTCACGGTCCTGCTGCTGTGCATCGCCAAGGCCGGCACCACCGTCGCGGCCTCGCAGGTCTGGGCGCTGCCGGGAGACGTCGCGCCGAAGAACATGACGTCCACCGTCGCCGGCTTGCAGAACATGGTGGCGAACTTCGGCGGCGTACTGGGGCCGGTGATTACCGGCTTCATCGTGGCCTCGACCGGATCATTCAAAATGGCGCTGGTCTTCTCGGCGGTGCTCGGAATGCTGGGCATCCTGAACTACGCCCTGCTGCTGAAGAAGGTCGAGCCCATCGTTGCGTCCACGCCAACCGAGCCCGAGCCACGCCACGCCGTCGCGCCCTCTCAGGTGTTGAATGAACCCTATAGCCGCTAAGCGCCAACGCCGGGATGACACCGGCGTTGCAACTCCGACGCCGTAATCTGGATGCCAAGGATTGTTTTATGACGACTAACACGACCCATGCCACTCACCGACTGATACGTCTGCATGCCAGTGACAACGTCCTTGTCGCCCGCCAATTGATCGGCCTTGGCGACGAGCTGCCCGAGCTGGGTGTACGCATCCGTGCGCAAGTGCCGGCCGGGCACAAGGTTGCAGCGCAGGACATCGTGGCCGGTGAGCCTGTGCGCAAGTACGACACGGTCATCGGTGTCGCTTCGCGCAATATCCTCAAGGGCGAGCACGTTCACTCCCACAACATCGCACTCATCGATTTCGACCGGGACCCGGGTTTCTGTGAGAATGTGCGCCCGGTGGAGTACGTGGCACTCGATAAGCGTGCGACCTTCATGGGCATCGTGCGAGCCGACGGGCGTGTCGCCACGCGCAACTTCATCGGGCTGCTGTCGTCGGTGAACTGCTCGTCGACCGTGATCAAAAAGATTGCCGAACACTTCACGGCCGAACGGCTCGCCGCTTACCCGAATGTCGATGGCGTCGTCGCGTTCGCTCAGACAAGCGGGTGCGGCATGTCGTCTCCCAGTCATCATTTCGACGTGCTGCAGCGCACCATCGCCGGGTACGCGCGCCATCCCAATCTGGCTGCTGTACTGATCGTCGGCCTGGGTTGCGAGCGAAACCAGGTGTCCAGCCTGGTCGATGCTCAGCAACTGGTGCCTGATAGTAATCTGCGCACATTCGTGATGCAGGATACCGGCGGCACGCGTGCAACCATTGCTCAAGGCATTGCTGCGATCGAAGCGATGCTGCCCGAAGCCAATGCTGTCAAGCGAGTCCCGGTCAGTGCGGCGCACCTGAAAATCGGACTGGAATGCGGCGGTTCCGATGGCTTCTCAGGCATCACCGCCAACCCGGCATTGGGCGCTGCGATGGATATTCTGGTGCGTCATGGCGGTACGGCCATTCTGTCCGAGACACCCGAGATCCATGGCGTGGAGTTTATGCTGACGCGACGTGCGATCAGTGCCGAGGTGGGCCAGAAGTTACTGGACCGCCTGGCTTGGTGGGAAGACTACACGCGAGGTCAGAATGGCCAGTTCAATGGCGTCGTAGGCCCCGGTAATCAGGCCGGCGGTCTGGCCAACATCTTCGAAAAATCCCTGGGGTCCGCCATGAAAGGCGGCACGACACCGTTGCAGGCGGTGTACGAGTACGCCGAGCCGATTGACAAGGCCGGGTTCGTGTTCATGGATTCACCGGGCTACGACCCTGTCGCGGCCACCGGTCAAATCGCCAGCGGTGCAAACCTCATTTGCTTCACCACGGGAAGGGGCTCGATGTTCGGCAGCAAGCCTGCGCCCACCCTCAAACTCGCCAGCAATACCGCGATGTTCACCCGTCTTGAAGAAGACATGGACATTAATTGCGGCCTCATTCTTGACGGTGAGTTGTCGGTTGAGCAGATGGGCGAACGCATCTTCGAGCACATTCTGCAGGCGGCTTCAGGTGCCTCGACCAAGAGCGAATTGTTGGGGCTTGGGGATCACGAGTTCGTGCCCTGGCACCTGGGTATCGTCAGTTGATCCAACCCGTTTTCACACATTTTAAGGAACCTCGGCATGAGCTTGAAACTGACCCGCACCGACCTGATTCGAACGCAGAATTTCATTGGCGGCCGTTGGCGCAGCAGCGATTCGCAGACGCTGCTGACGGTCACCAACCCGGCCGACGACAGCCACCTTGCGCAAGTGCCCGACAGCAATGCGATTGACGCCCGTGACGCCGTCGATGCCGCTCATTCGGCTTTTGCCGCCTGGCGAAGTACGCCTGCCAAGCAACGCGCGCAATTGATCAAGCGCTGGAATGATCTGATTCTGGAGCACCAGGAGGACCTGGGCAGGCTCATATCGCTGGAGCAGGGCAAGCCGCTGGCAGAGGGGAGGGGCGAAGTGGCTTACGCCGCCAGCTACGTTGAGTGGTTTGCCGAGGAAGCGACGCGCGCCTATGGCGATGTGATCCCGGCGCCGGTTTCGGGTCGCCGCATGACGGCAATCAAGGAGCCGGTTGGTGTGGTTGCAGCGATTACACCCTGGAATTTTCCGGCGGCGATGATTGCCCGCAAAATCGCGCCAGCCCTGGCGGCCGGTTGCACCGTCGTCTGCAAGCCCGCCGAAGACACGCCACTGACCTCCCTTGCGCTTGTGCGCTTGGCCGAGGAAGCCGGTTTTCCGGCGGGCACACTCAATATCGTTACCGCTTCGCGCGAGCGTACACCCGAAGTGGTAGACGCCTGGCTGGCTGATTCACGGGTGCGCAAGATCACCTTTACCGGGTCGACGCCAGTGGGCAAACACCTGGCCCGAAAGTCAGCAGACACCTTGAAAAAATGCTCGCTTGAACTGGGCGGCAATGCCCCCTTCATTGTGTTTGACGATGCGGACCTCGACGCTGCGGTGGACGGCCTCATGCTCTCCAAATTTCGTAATGGCGGTCAGACCTGCGTGTGCCCCAATCGAATCTACGTGCAGAGCGCCGTTCACGATCAATTCGTTGAAAAGCTGGTGGCAAGCGTCAGCGCGCTGAAGGTTGGGCCGGCTTCCCACGGCGATTCCCAGGTGGGTCCGATGATCAACGCGCGCGCCATCGACAAGATTGCCCGCCATGTGGATGACGCGGTTGCAAAAGGCGCAGAGATCGCCACCGGCGGTTGCCGTATCCGAGACGCCGTCGCAGACGGTCCGAACTACTACGCGCCGACCGTGTTGATCAATGCTGCCTCGCACATGGAGCTCTGCAATGAAGAGACATTCGGCCCCGTGGCCCCCATTTTCCGCTTCACGACTGAAGCGCAAGTGATCGAACTGGCCAACGACACGCCATTCGGGTTGGCGGCCTACTTTTACACCCAGGACGTCAAACGCGTGTGGCGTGTGGCCGAGGCGCTGGAGTCGGGCATCGTGGGCATCAACGAAGGTGCGCTCGCCGCAGAGGCCGCGCCGTTTGGGGGTGTCAAAGAGTCGGGGTATGGCCGCGAAGGTTCACGCTACGGCCTGGAGGACTACATGCACATCAAATACCTGTGTCAGGGCGGCCTGAACTAGTTCCGACAACGACAACAGAGGAGTACAGGCAATCATGGCAAATCCGTTCAAGACTGCGCTTTCGCGAGGCGATAAGGTCATCGGCCTCTGGCTCTCACTGGCCAATGCCTACAGCGCCGAAATTTGCGCCACGGCAGGCTTCCAGTGGGTGCTTATCGACGGTGAACACGCACCAAACGACGTGCGCAGCACACTGGCACAATTGCAGGCTGTTGCACCTTATCCGGCCCATCCCGTGGCCCGCACGGTGGATGGCAATCCGGCAATGATCAAACAACTGCTCGACATTGGCGTGCAAACGTTGCTGGTGCCCATGGTCGATACCGCCGAGCAGGCCATTGCGCTGGCGGCCGCGACCCGATACCCGCCGCAGGGAACACGAGGCGTGGGTGCTGCGGCGGCGCGTGCTTCGCGTTGGGGAGGGCACACTGACTACCTGGAGACAGCCAATGACGATGTATGCCTGTTGGTACAGGCTGAATCCAGGGTTGCGCTCGAGAACCTTGAAGCCATCTGCGCCGTCGACGGCGTGCATGGCATCTTCATCGGGCCGGCAGATCTGGCCGCATCCCTGGGCCATCGCGGGCATCCCGAGCACCCTGACGTGCAGCAAGCGATAGAGAACGCCATACGCACCATCGTTGCCAGTGGCAAAGCCGCCGGCACGCTGACAGGCGATGCCACGCTTGCCCGGCGCTATCTCGAACTGGGCGCCAGCTTCGTCGCCGTGGGGCTGGATCTGACCCTGCTGGCACGGGCCACGCGCAGATTGGCAAACGATTTCGGTCTCGGTGAATTGTCGGCATCTTTCGCAGGCGTTGCTTCGCCTTACTGATGAGTCATGGATAGCGATTCCATGCCAGGCTATGCTCGACGGCCCAACTGGCGGGTTTGATTACGCCCTGCGGTCCGAACACCAGCGGTCGCTGCGCCAGTGGTCCCATCGAAGGGGTAGCACCGGTGCGGTGCGCGGTATCCCATACACCCCAGGTCAAAACGGCGGATACCGTGCCCGTGCCGAGCACGAGGTCCAGGTATCGCTTGTAGGTATCGGCCACGATGGCGTCGCGTTGATTCGCGTCACCCGTCATGTGGCTGTCGTCGACGTCGAGTTCGGTAATGTAGACACTGAGGCCCAGGTCATGTACCTGCCGCAGGAACGCGGCGAGCCCGGGGCCGAAGCCATGCGGGTCCGCAGCGCGCAGATGGGACTGAATGCCCAGCGCATCCACCGGCACGCCGCGCTGCTTCAGGGTCCGCAGGAGGGCAAGCACGGCGGCGCGCTTGCGCGTGCCAGCGGGTGAGTCGCTTTCCAGTCCGTATTCGTTGTAGCAGAGTGCGGCGTCCGGATCGGCACGGTGCGCGGCCTCGTAGGCCAGGTCGATATAGCCGGGACCGAGCATCCGGTACCAGAAGGCGTCGCGCAGCCCGCCTGCCTGCCCGTCGTCAACTTGAATGGCCTCGTTGACGACATCCCAAGAGACAATCTTGCCCCGGTAGCGGCCTACCACCTCGGCAATGTGTTGCGTCAGTACCTCCTTTGCATTAGCGGGTGTGACCGTGCGGGTGACCCAGTCGGGCAGGGCGCGGTGCCAGCACAGTGTGTGGCCGCGCATGTGCTGATGGTTCGCCTGCGCAAATGCGAGGATAAGGTCCACGGGTGCGAAGGTGTAGCGGTCCGGCGCGGGGTGAACCTTGGCCCATTTCAACGCGTTTTCCGGCACCACGATGCCTGCTTGCCGGGCCACGACGTCCCGATACGACGGGTTGGTATCGAGCAGGACGGGATCTACCGCGAAGCCGAACGAGAGCCGTTGTTGCGCAGCGACTGCGCGCAAGGGTCGAAAGGTGTCGTCGGCAAGCGCGGGGCGAACACGCAAAAGCGGCGCGAGGGCCATGGCCTGCAACGTCATAGTGAGGAAGCGTCGGCGATTAAATGGCTTCATGCGTAAGAGCCGTAAACTCCATTGGATCTGGATAGGTGGCGGTGGACTTAAAGTGCCCATAACCCGTTTGTTATAAACAGGTTCGTGCGACCTGGTGGCGCTTGGTTACAAGCTATCGGGGTCCCCAAAAAACATCTGAATCCGCGACCTCAACCACCGCTCTCCCGGATCATTGTCCTGGGATCCGCGCCATGCCATGTGCAGTTCGAAACTGCGCACCGGCAGCGGTGGGTCCTCGGCGCGCAGGCCGCCGGCCGAGGTCAGTGCCTCGGCCGCGTAGTCGGGCACGGTCGCGAGTATGTCGGTGCCCGCCAGCAAGGTGCCCAGGCCGTTGAACTGCGGCACGGCCAGCACCACATGGCGCTTGCGATCGAGCTTTTCCAGTTCTTCATCGATAAACCCGCTCAGGTCGCCGGCAAACGACACCAGGGCGTGCGGGCGGCTGCAGAAGTCGTCCAGGCTCAGGGAGCCAGGCACGCTGTCGGCGCGCAGCAATTTGGGCAGGCTGCGCCGCAAAACCTTGCGCTTGGCGTTGGCGGGCAGGTCGGCGGTGTAGCTGACGCCGATGGAAATTTCGCCGGAGGCCAGCAGGCCTGGCATCAGGATGTAATTGACGCGGCGCACCACCAGCACGATGCCGGGGGCTTCGGCGCGCAGGCGTTTGAGCAGTTGGGGGAGCAGGGCGAATTCGACGTCGTCGGACAGGCCGATACGGAACACGGCAGTGCTGGTGGCCGGGTCGAATTCGGCGGCGCGGCTGACGGCGGTGGAGATCGAGTCCAGGGCCGGGGAGAGCAGGGCGAAGATCTCGACCGCGCGGGCCGAGGGCTCCATGCTGCGGCCGGTGCGCACGAACAGCGGGTCGTCGAACAGGCCGCGCAGGCGCGAGAGCGCGGCGCTGATGGCGGGCTGGCCGAGGAACAGTTTCTCGGCAGCGCGGGTCACGCTGCGCTCATGCATCAAGGTTTCGAATACGATCAAGAGGTTAAGGTCGACACGACGCAGGTCGTTACGGTTCATCTTGTGTCCTGGAAGAGTCTGCAAACTTGACGAGAGCGGCCCTGTGTAAACAATGACCGGCATGAATCTTACGGGGAAAGACTGATACTCTGCACAAGATTATTGAGTTTTCCTACGAAAGCTGAGGTCTGTAGCTTAGTCGCGGAATCAATGACAGGCATGTCGACTATTAATGGCGACCGGTGGCCTTACCCCCAAAGCCCAGATAAAGTTCATGGCATTAGAGGTTACTTTGACGAGGTTTGCGATGTCCCGCACGATCCGTTTTCACAAGTTTGGTCCGGCCGAGGTGCTCAAATGCGAAGAGCATGCAGCCGCGCAGCCCGCACCGGGCGAAGTGCAGGTGCGTGTCGAGGCCATTGGCGTCAGTTGGTATGACATTCTGTGGCGCCAGAACCTGGCGTCTTCCCATGCACGCCTGCCGTCCGGTCTGGGCCATGAAATGGCCGGCGTGGTGGTCGCCCTTGGCGATGGCGTGGATGACTTGGCGGTGGGCGACAAAGTGGCCAGCTTTCCGGCCGAGAGCCCTAATGATTACCCCGTGTATGGCGAGCAGATCATCCTGCCCCGCTCGGCACTGACCCGTTACCCGGATGTGCTGAGCCCGATTGAAGCCAGTGTGCACTACACGCCGCTGCTGATCGCCTACTTCGCCTACATGGATCTGGCGCGGGTCAAACCCGGCCAGTTTGCGCTGGTCACCGACGCCAGCCATTGCGCCGGCCCGTCCTTCGTGCAACTGGGCAAGGCCTTGGGGGTGCGGGTGATTGCGGCGACCAAAGACAGCGCCGAGCGTGATTACCTGATGTCCCTCGGGGCGGAAAAGGTCATTGTCACCGAGGAGCAGGACCTGCTGATGCAAATCAACAAGTTCACCGACAATCGCGGCGTCGACGTGGTATTCGATGGCCTCGGCGGCCCACAGATGTCGTTGCTTGGCGATGTGCTGGCACCGCGCGGCAGCCTGGTGCTCTATGGTCTGCAGGGCGGCAATCAGACGCCGTTTCCGGCTTGTGCGGCGTTCCAGAAGAACATTCAGTTCTTTGTGCACTGCATTGGCAATTTCACCGGCAAACCGGAGTTGGGCATTATCCAGGACCAGGTTGCCATGCAGCGTGCATTGCGTGATATCAACCAGTTGACCGCCGACCGTGTGCTGGTACCGCTGAAAACCACGGTGTTTGCCTTTGACCAGTTCGTTGAAGCGCACCGTTATATGGATGAATGCCCGTGCCGTGAGCGGGTGGCGCTGCAAGTTTAAGCTGTTTCGTGTGTAGGAACATTCGTAAACGACTGTTCCGAGCCCTCGGCGTATGGGACAAAAGCGCCATTTGACAGGGCTTAACCCGCGCGCTTTCCAATGCGCGCAACCGTCCCTCAGTCCCGTAAACGATACCTTTGCCCCGGACGCCGCCCTGAATTTCAGCGCGGCGTTGTCGTGTGTGGGTGATCCACTTGACGTCTGATCCTGAACTGAACTGGTTTTCGGCCGGCTTCTGTATCTGTTAATCATTATTCAAGCCTTGATAATTGTGTTCTTACTTCAACTCAAGGACCGAGTAATGATTGATGCACTGACACGCCGGCGGGTACTTACTGCGGTTTTTAATAGTGCGGCATTTGCGGTGGACTCAGGTCTTGCACGCTTCCCTGCCGACGCTCAATCAACTGACATTCATGGAGCAGTGTCTGGCAAATTTAATTTGTCGGATCGATCTTTTAATTCGGGGTTAAAGGAATGTAGGAGATTGTCTGAATATTCCTAGGAGAGTCATCAGCACCGGCGTGAGCCGCGGGCATGCGGGCGTTCGAGGCCATGGAGGCTTGGGCGTACGTTTCGCGCAGTCAATGTCGATTTTTTACAAGGTGCTAGTGTTGGGTCACCGTCGGCACCACACCGCAAACGACTTTCCTGGCAATTCAATAGATCAAGCAACTCGGTTTGATAGTTGTTTGAAACTTATATTTCAACTCAGGTAGTAGAGCTATGAGCGCTATTCACGAACAGGCTATGACGTATGTTTACCAGCAAGTTCAGCAACGATTGATCGGGTACTTCAGTCGTGCGGAACGTACGGCGCTGCAGTTGTTGATCCAGCGTATTGTCGTGGCGGCAGGCGGCATGGAGCATATCGGCGACTACAAGGTGCTGGTCGCCCACGGCGGCGGTGAGGTCAGCAGCTACACGTTGGCGATGCTGCGTGCTGCGCAATTGAGTATCGCCGGGCGATCACCGATGACGTTCCAACTGCGGGTGGCAACGCTGCGCCATGCCGGCATGACCCAGCGCACACTCGATACCATCCACAATGGTTACAGCCGCCTGTTTTTCCATGACGATGACCGCGTGGAATTGCTGATGGTGGAAAACCATGAGGTACTGCCATTCAATCATCAGCGCCCGGTATCGACCCAGGGCTGTGAAGCGGCACAACGCAACCGGTTGATGGTCGGTCACCTGAGCTGCGGCGATATCTGCGCAACCTTGTGCAACGACACCTATCTGGCCCTGGGGGATTTCTATCAGCGTGTCACCGCGTGGGACGGCGGCGTGCACGTACTGGTCAGTGGCGACTCTGCGCGCAAGCAGAGCCAACTGCTGGCCTGGCTGAAAAAAGCCGCTCAGGCGGGTTCGGACAAGGGCCGCACCGACAGAGCCCTGTCTCTGGACCGTCTGTTCGCGCGCATGGACCAATGGAGCGAGGATTTCTATCGCGACCTGTATGGCGAGCATTATCAGGTCAGGGCCGACATCAGCGCCGGCGGTTACCGTCCCCTGGCGTATATCGGTTTCGCCGACCTGCTCGAAGGCATAGACCCGGCCAGCGCACCGTTGCTGACCGAGTTCATGGCGTATACCCCAGACCCCTTGGGGTTTCATTTCAGCCACCCGGCGTTTGCCAATCCCTTGTTGATGGCCCATCTGCGCGGCCTGAAAGCTGAATGCCTGCGCGAATTACCGTATGGGGAAGGTGTTGAAGAGTTTCTGTTGCTGGCGCAGGAGCAACTCGATCATGTGCAGATTCCGCAGGAACTGCTGGCCCAGGCCGGCAGCAGTGAAGGGCGCGCCGCGGCCACCGCCTGTGCCCGGCAGTTTTTCGGGCTGGATGAAAGTCAGATGATCTGCCTGATGTTTTCGCCCTTCATCCATCATGGTGAACGGCTGGAAAGCTACCTGCGCCAGTGCCATCCCGGCATGCTCGTGGCATTGCCCGAACTGCACAAGGTGCTGCAGGGCAAGCCGGCCGCCGAGATGCTGCAACAGTGGGTGACGGTTGCCAGCGGTTTGCCGCTGCCCTTGCTTCAGCATCTGTATCGTCAGCGGCCAATGACCCTGCTGCCGGCCAGCAGTGCGCGCAAGCACGCCCTTGAGCGCGACCTGACCTCTCATCACATGGCTCGGCAGCTGTCCGTTCGATGACGTTGCGTGGCGCGCGACAAGCGGACTTCGCCTACCAGGCGGTGTATCGCTACATGATCAATCTGATCAACGAGGTGAGTACCGATACGCGAGTGAAGCTGCCGTCGCTGCGCGAGCTGTCCCAGCGCCTGAATGTCTCGATCTCCACCATCCAGTATGCCTATTCGCTGCTGGAGAAAGAGGGCCGGGTGTACTCGGTGGCCAAGTCGGGGTATTACGCCTGGCCCCTTGCCGACAGCGCTGCGACATGTGCCAGTGGGGACTTGCTCGAACGTCTGTACGTGGCGGCGCGACGCCCGGCCATGGCGGTGCTCAGCGGTGATGAACCGGCGCTACTGGCCAATCTGGACGATACCTTGCTGCGCCTGGAGCGCGAGCTGGTGCGCCAGTATCCGCGCCAGTCGCAGCACAGTTCCCAGTCGTGCGGCGTGTGGGAGCTGCGCGCGGCGCTGGCGGCGCGCTACACCTCATCACCCACGCGCTGCTGGCACGCGGACGATGTGTATGTGGGTGCTGACCTGCGTGGCGTGCTCGACATCCTCATCGAGGTGCTGGGGTTGCGCGGTGCCACGGTGTTGGTCGAGTCGCCCTGTGACTGGTTGATCCTGCGTCTGCTGCAGGATGCCGGCGTGCGAGTGATCGAACTGCCCTGGGTGCACGCGGGTCGCCTTGATCTGGGGGCGCTCGAACGCGCCCTGCGCGAGGAATCCGTGCAACTGCTGTTGATGTCATCGTCGGTGAGCCTGCCGGCAGGGGTGGCCGTGCAACCTCAGGACCGCCTGGAGCTGGCCCAGTTGCTGGACCATTACGGTTGCTGGCTGTTGGAAAACGACCTGTATGGCGAATTGAGCTTTGTGCCGACTCAGGGCCCGCTGCGTGACCTGGTCAACCCCGAGCGGCTGATCGTGTTTTCCTCGTTCGAGAAAATCCTCGGGCCGGAAGCGCCTTACGGCTATGTGCTGTCGCGGCACATGAGCAGCGACCTGCAGCGCCAGTTCCTGCTGCGCTCGTTTCGGTTATCGGCGATTCGCCAGCGGGCGATTGCGCGGTTGTACCAAAGCGGTCGCATCGACCTGCACCTGCGTAGCCTGCGCACGTTATTGCGCGAGCAGGCCAGCGCCATGGGTGAACTGCTCGATCAGCATCTGGGAGGTCTGGTGACGTACCGGATGCCGGTCGGCGGCGCGACATTCTGGCTGGAGTCGGCCAAAGCGGTGGATATGCGCCAGGTGTTCCAGTATCTGCTGGCGCGCGCCGTCGTTATTGCGCCCGGCGAGCTGTTCAGTGTCAGCGGTTTGCATCATCAACACCTGCGTCTGAGCCATACCTTCCATGGTCTGCCCAATCTGGACAACGCCCTGGCTGCGCTGGGCGAGGCACTGCGCCAGGGGCAGAGCGTCTAGCTGTATGAAATTTCTCGCCATCAAGTAGGATCGATACCGTCGCGCGGTAGTCCAAGTGCCAGTAAACTGCCTTTTTCCGACTTCTTCTTTTCGAGGTTCATGCATGACAATCAGTCCTTTTGCGGGCAAATTGGCGCCGGCTCAGTTGCTGGTGGATATCCCGCGACTGGTCACGGCCTATTACACCGGCCAGCCTGATGCAGCGATCTCCACCCAGCGCGTGGCGTTTGGTACGTCCGGGCACCGTGGCAATTCCTTCGAGCTGAGCTTCAACGAATGGCATGTGCTCGCCATCAGCCAGGCGATCTGCCTGTACCGTGAAGCCCAGGGCATCAATGGCCCGCTGTTTGTCGGCCTGGATACCCACGCACTGTCGACCCCGGCCGGCGCCAGCGCGCTGGAAGTGCTTGCCGCCAATGGCGTGCACGTCATGCTCGCCGAGGGTGACGAATACACCCCGACGCCAGCGATTTCCCACGCCATCATCTGCTACAACCGCGGCCGCACCAGCGGCTTGGCGGACGGGATCGTCATCACGCCGTCCCATAACCCGCCGCAAAGCGGCGGTTACAAATACAACCCGCCCAATGGCGGGCCGGCCGATACCCACGTCACCAAATGGATCGAAGCCAAAGCCAACGAGCTGCTGGCCAACCAGTTGGCCGGGGTCAAGCGCATAACCCACGCCCAGGCGCTCAAGGCGGACACCACCCATCGCCATGACTACCTCAACACCTACGTGGCGGACCTGATCAATGTGATCGACATGGATGCCATCCGCAGCGCCGACCTGCGCCTGGGCGTCGACCCGCTGGGTGGAGCAGGGGTGCGTTACTGGTCGGCGATTGCCGAGCATTACCGCCTGAATCTTGAGGTGGTGAACACCGAAGTCGATTCGACCTTCCGCTTCATGAGCGTCGACTGGGACGGCCAGATCCGCATGGACCCGTCCTCCAGCTATGCCATGCAAGGCCTGATCGGGCTCAAGGAACGCTTCGACGTGGCCTTTGCCTGCGACCCAGACCACGACCGCC
This sequence comes from Pseudomonas poae RE*1-1-14, assembly GCF_000336465.1. Classification (NCBI taxonomy): domain Bacteria; kingdom Pseudomonadati; phylum Pseudomonadota; class Gammaproteobacteria; order Pseudomonadales; family Pseudomonadaceae; genus Pseudomonas; species Pseudomonas poae. Next base: position 1,770,431 of record NC_020209.1, read on the forward strand.
ACGGTATCGTTACCCCGTCCGGCGGATTGCTGGCGCCGAACAACTACCTGGCGGTGTCGATTGACTACCTGTTCCAGAACCGTCCCGACTGGCGCGCCGATGCGGCCGTGGGCAAGACGGTGGTCAGCAGCGGCTTGATTGACCGCGTGGCGGCAAACATCGGCCGTCGCCTGTACGAAGTGCCGGTGGGCTTCAAGTGGTTTGCCGATGGCTTGTTCGACGGCTCGCTGGGCTTTGGCGGCGAAGAAAGCGCCGGTGCATCGTTCCTGCGCAAGGACGGCACAGTGTGGAGCACCGACAAGGACGGTCTGATCCCGGCCTTGCTGGCGGCCGAGATGACCTCGCGCAAAGGTCAGGATCCGAGCCAGATCTACCGTGGCCTCACCGATGCGCTGGGCGAGCCGTTTGCCATTCGCGTCGATGCCAAGGCCACCCCGGCGCAGAAAGCCCTGCTGGGCAAGCTGTCGCCGGAGCAGGTCACGTCCACGCAGCTGGCCGGGGAGAGCATCCAGCAGATCCTCAGCCATGCGCCGGGCAACAACCAGGCCATCGGTGGCTTGAAAGTGATGACCGAAAATGGCTGGTTCGCCGCACGGCCATCGGGTACCGAGGATATCTACAAGATCTACGCCGAGAGTTTTATCGGCGAAGATCACCTCAAGCAACTGGTGGAAGAAGCGCAAGTGCTGGTTGACGGCGCTATTTCTCAATAATCGCCCCTGTGTAGAGCGGGCTTATTGTGGCGAGCGGGCTTGCCCCGCGTTGGGGGGCGAAGCGCCCCCAATCAAGGGAAACGCGGTATGCCTGACACTGCGCAGAGCATGGTCTTGGGGCTGCTGCGCAGCCCAACGCAGGACAAGCCTGCTCGCCACCGGGTATGCGGCTGTCCGATATTTGTAAATCAGGCCAGGTCGACCAGCACGATCTCGCTGTCTTCAATCGCGGTCACCCGCAGCACCCGCTCGTCCTCCACCGCCACACCGTCGCGAGCCTGCGCGCGCAGGCCATTGACTTCAATGACCCCCGTGGCCGGCACCAGGTAGGCTCGGCGTCCACCGTCCAGGTGGTACTCGGCACTTTCCCCGGCTTTCAGATTGGCCGCCACCAGTCGCGCATCGGCGCGAATGCGCAGGCTTTCGCTGTCGCCGCGCTTGCCACTGGCCAGGGTCACGAAGCCCTCGCGACCATCCTGCGGAAACGGCTTGGCGCCCCATGACGGCGGCAGCCCAGCTTCATTGGGAATGATCCAGATCTGGAAAATCTTCGTCGGTGCGGCTTCCAGGTTGTATTCGCTATGGGCAATCCCGGTGCCTGCGCTCATCACCTGCACGTCACCGGCTTCGGTGCGGCCCTTGTTGCCCAGGTTGTCGGCATGGCTGATGGCACCCTCGCGCACATAGGTGATGATTTCCATGTCCCGGTGCGAATGCTGCGGGAAGCCGGTGCCCGGCGCGATGATGTCGTCGTTCCATACGCGCAGGTTGCCCCAGTGCATGCGCTTGGGATCGTGGTATTTGGCAAACGAAAAGTGATGATGGGCGTCGAGCCAGCCGTGATGAGCGCCGCCCAGGGAAGTGAAAGGTCGAAGTTCAAGCATGATCGTCTCCTCTGAATGGGCTCTATCATCCTTGAGCGGTTGATCGGTAAAAAGCGTAAAAACTGCCTGATTCCTATCAACCGATTAGATGGATTAACCGGGTTTTGACTTTCACTTCGTCGCCTAACTGCATGACGGCAAAGCAATTGGCTGGCACTGAACAGCGATTCCGGCGACCATGGCCCATTCGCCAGAATCAACATCCTCGCCGGAGTTCGCGTGCCGCAGCAAAAGCCCGATTTGCCCCCTGATTTGCTTCCGCTGGCAGAAATGCCCTTGTTCAAACGCCTCGCTGCACGCCTGTTTGGCCATGGCCTCACGCGGCTGCGTGCGCAGCACCGGTTCTCCTGGCTGCATGGACAAGCCGACGGGTTTCGCAGCGGGCATGAGGCAGGCGTGGAGTACGGTTACCGCGAGGGCATGGCCGAGGGTATCGAGCAAGGGCGGCAAGTGCTGCTGATTCGTGATTTCCGCCCGGACGAGCACCGCGCGCCCGGAGTGGACGACAGCCTGTTCGACGATTGGCGCCTGCCGCTCACCGCCGAGATCAAAAAGCGCATCAAGGCCGATGTGGCGCGCCTGCTGCCCGCCCATGCCCAGCCCAGCACCGCGCAGTGGAAGATGATCTTCAGCGATACGCCGTCCACCTCGGTGATTGCCGGTGCCGGAGCCGGCAAATCCACCTCGCTGGTGTTGCGCATCCTGCTGCTCACCCATTACCTGGGCTTTGAACTCAGCTCGATGACCGTGGTGACCTTTACCCGTGAGTCGCGCAAGGACTTCGTCAACAAGCTGATGGACATTCTTGCCCTGTGGGGCCAACCCTTTGGCGTGAAAGAAGCGCAGGCCGTGGTGCGCACCTTTCACTCGCGCATTCTGCCGATGGTGCGCAGCCTGCCGGGGTTTGAGCGCCTGCAGGCGTTCGAAAACCTCAGTGCCGGCTTCGAGGACGCTGACAGCAACCCCTTCGACCTGCGCATCAACGACGCCCAGCGCCAGCAGATGAACGCCTGCTACCACCGGCTGCACGGTCGCCACGCGCGGTTTCGCGAATTGATCGCGCCGCTGGCCCGTCATGGCCTGCAGCTCAAGGAACTGGAGCGCGACCACCCGGACGTGCAGAAACGTATTGCGGTGACGGAGTTGGCGGCCAAGCGTGATGAAGAACTGTGCGATTTGATCGAGGACCTGTGGTTTCGCGCGGGTGCCTGGCCGATCAAGGGCATCGAGCCCAGCCGTCAGACGTTTGAAATCAACGGCGCCACGTTCCATTGTCACGGCTATGCGCCTGAGCTGGACGCCTGGGTTGTGCTGGGCTTCGATTCGCGGGAAAACCCGCAGATCAGCCGGCCCAACGCCAAGTTGTCGGTGCGTGCGGAGTGGGCGGTCAAGCGCACCCTGTTTCAAGCTTTCTGCCGCAAGCCATTGATTTGGCTGGATAGCTACGAATCATCAAGACGACTTTTGAGCAGCCTGGCCGGTGAGGCTACAGCCGGACCCGGCTTCGACTACAAGGTCAAGGGCGAGCTGGCTTCGGCGCCATTGCTGGACTGTTTCGTCACCGCGGCGGGCTTTATCGAGAACCTTGGTCTGGACGTGCCCACTGCCGTTGGCCAGATGACCTTCGCCAGGGACGACCCCGACCGCTTGTTCTTTGAGGCACTGAGCATTTTCTGGAAAGCCCTGGAAGAACACCTGCTCGAACAATCGCCGCCAATCATGACCTATAACCGCATGTTCTCGCTGTTTGGCGAGAACATGCCGGAAAACCTCAAGTTGCTCAGCGACGCGCTGTTGCGGCCGCTATCGCACCTGATGATCGATGAATTCCAGGACGTGTCGCCGCAGATCGTCTCGTGGATCCGCGCCAGCCTGCGCGAAATCCGCAGCCGCGGCCCGGCCATGCATGTGGGGCGCGGCGCGCAGCGTTCTTCGTTGTTGTGCGTGGGTGATGACTGGCAGTCGATCTACGGCTGGCGCGGCAGTTCGCCCAAGTACTTCATGGAATTCAACACCGAGTTCCCGTCGCCCGGCACCACTCGGGTGATGCTGGGCGAGAACTATCGCAGCCATCAGCACATCATCGATGCCGCCGAGCATATCGTGCGCGCCGCGCCGGCGATTCCCGGCAAGAAAGCCAAAGCCAGTGGCGCGCCCAAGGCGCTGGTGCCCGTACACGTCGTGGCCCGCGACGATGCTGCATTGGGCCAGCAGCTACAGGCGCACTATCAGCAGGGTGACTCGGTATTAATGCTGTATCGAAAAAGCAGCGATAAGCTATTGATTCAGGAGCATATTCAGGCGGTAGTTAATGCTGATTCGAGCTTGCCGGCACCCGCGCGCAGGCTGAAACAGCTGACGTATCACAGCGCCAAGGGGCTGCAGGCGGATGCAGTCTTTCTGTTGGGCGATTGTCAGCACGTCACCAGTTCGCCTTACAAGAACCAGGTGTACCGCATGGCAGGCCTGGGCAAGGCAGGCGACAACGAGCCCTATGACACGGCGCAAAAAGATGAAGTGCTGCGCCTGGCGTATGTCGGCATCACCCGGGCTGTCAGCCATTGCTACTGGTACGTGGAAAAGCCCGAAGGCGCGGCGGTGAATGTGCCGAGGGCATCCGAGCGGGTAGACGGCAAAAAGGCGTTTTTCGATGATCAGCGGATTTGAAAGTAAGTTGGTCAATGTGGGAGGGGCAAGCCCCTCCCACCTGTTCACGCCCGTAAAGACTGTGGCGGCACAAACGACGCCAGCTCATCCTCGATCGCTTCGATAATGCGCTCTACATCGGCAGCGTTCATCACCGAGGCGCAGGGAATGCCGGCAATCGCAATCAGCGTCTCGCCGCTTGCGCGGTCGAACAGGCGGGCGACCATGCTGCCGGGCGCGTCCATGCTGCCCTCGAAGCCGGTTGGATGAAAATGCCAGCGCATCAGTTGACAGGCATTCGGGAACGTTACTTTGTTCATGTTGCCCACCTTGTTCATTGAGCACTTCCTTTAGCTCGCGGCAGGAGCCAGAACCCTCTGTGGTCATGGCGCAGAAGCTTAAAAATAGCATCCGTTTGCGGTGTCCAGGTGAGATTTTTCGCGCCGTTGGGCGGTTCTTCACCTTCGCATTGACCTGGGTCATGCAACGCACGCCGGGTCAGGTCTCCAGGCAGGTCCAGCACGTAAAACCGACTCAGTTAACGGGTTAAGTTATTTGTCCCGGTAATAGGGGGCAATCGCCACCATAAATAATAAGTAGTGGCTCTTTAATGTTGCCAATGACACCGTGACAATAATTGGATCCATTATTTGCCTGTGCACTGTAAGTTGATGCCCGTGCCAGCTATTTAATATTTAAATAACAGCGCGGTGTATTTTGTAGGACAAAAAACCACGTCCCCCAATAAACATTGCTCGTTACTTGTGCAGGATGAATCTTCTGCACATTCTGATTGCAGAAATAGATGTAGACGAAAGATTTCAAGTTGTGTCAGTTTTCTTACGCCTTCAAAAGAGGCGAGTGATAGGACGATCTCGCCCGCGAGGTTCCTATCGACCCAAGACTGATGCACTTGCAAACAAGGAAGTACGTTTATGTCAAAAGTAAAAGACAAAGCTATTGTCTCTGCCGCTCAGGCCAGTACCGCCTACTCGCAAATCGATAGCTTCAGCCATTTGTATGACCGTGGCGGCAACCTCACGGTCAATGGCAAACCGTCCTACACCGTGGACCAGGCAGCGACCCAGCTGCTGCGGGACGGCGCGGCATACCGCGACGCCGATGGCAACGGCAAGATCGATCTCACCTACACCTTCCTGACCTCGGCCACCACGAGCACCCTGAATAAACACGGGATCTCGGGTTTCAGCCAGTTCAGCGCCCAGCAGAAAGCACAGGCAGCGCTCGCCATGCAATCCTGGGCGGACGTGGCCAAGGTCACCTTCACCGAGAAGGCCAGCGGTGGTGATGGCCACATGACTTTCGGTAACTACAGCGGCGGCCAGGATGGCGCAGCGGCCTTCGCCTACCTGCCCGGCACCGGCGCAGGCTACGACGGCACCTCGTGGTACCTGACCAACAACAGCTACACGCAGAACAAGACGCCGGACCTGAACAATTACGGACGGCAGACCCTGACCCACGAGATCGGCCACACCCTGGGCCTGGCTCACCCTGGCGACTACAACGCCGGGAACGGCAACCCGTCCTACAAAGACGCGACCTACGGACAGGACACGCGTGGCTACAGCCTGATGAGCTACTGGAGCGAGAGCAACACCAATCAGAACTTCAGCAAAGGCGGGGTTGAAGCCTATGCCTCCGGCCCGCTGATCGACGATATCGCGGCGATCCAGAAGCTCTACGGTGCCAACTTCGCCACCCGCGCGACCGACACCACCTATGGTTTCAACTCCAACACTGGGCGTGATTTCCTCAGCGCAACCTCCAACGCCGACAAACTGGTGTTCTCGGTCTGGGACGGTGGCGGCAACGATACCCTGGACTTCTCCGGGTTCACCCAGAACCAGAAGATCAACCTCAATGAGACCTCGTTCTCTGACGTTGGCGGCCTGGTGGGCAACGTGTCCATTGCCAAGGGCGTGACCCTCGAGAACGCATTCGGTGGCGCGGGCAACGACCTGATCATCGGCAACAATGCCGCCAACCTGATCAAGGGCGGGGCCGGCAACGACCTCATCTACGGCGGTGGCGGTGCCGATCAGTTGTGGGGCGGCGCGGGCAATGACACCTTCGTGTTCGGCGCCAGTTCCGACTCCCGGCCAGGGGCTGCGGACAAGATCTTCGACTTCACCAGCGGTGTGGACAAGATCGACCTGTCCGGCATTACCAAAGGCGCGGGCCTGAGCTTCGTCAATGCGTTCTCCGGGCATGCTGGCGATGCGGTGCTGACCTACGCCTCAGGCACCAACCTGGGCACGTTGGCCGTCGACTTCGCCGGCAAGGGTGTGGCGGATTTCCTCGTCACCACCGTTGGCCAGGCCGCTGTCAGCGACATCGTGGCGTGATGCACGGGCGCGGCGCTTCGGCGCCGCGCTTGCGGGCGGGAGCGTAAAGATGCAGTGGTTTTCCAAATTGATCACCAGTGTTGTACAGGTGATGTTCGTGTCGGCAGGAGCCCACGCAATGGCGAGCAGTCTGGTTTTACCCACCCCCGCGCAGTTGGCGGGGCACTGGGAATTGAAGCAGCAGGATCAGGTATGCAGCCTGGAATTACTGGAGCAGGCCAACGCCCTGGGTGGCGATGTGGCGTGTGTGGCTCGTTGGCTGGGCGACAAGCCCTTGAGCTGGTCACCCACCCCGGACGGGATCTGGTTGATGAATGCCGAAGGCAGCGGTATTACCCACTTGAATCGTCAGCGCGAAGGTGAGTACGAAGGCCGCACTCAATCCGGCGGCGTTGTGGTATTGCAGCGCAAACCTTAGTTACCGTTATAAGCCTATAACTTGATTGATTAGTTGACTGGCCCTGATGAAGGGTTGCGCCAACTAGTGCGCGTAGTTTGCTTCAAGGAAGATAAGAAGATATGGCCAGGCCCCTTACCGTTGCACCCTTGTTCAAGGCGCTGGGTGAATACAAGAGCATCTTGATCAGTATCGGTTGTTTCACCGCCTTGATTAACCTGTTGATGCTGGTGCCGTCGATTTACATGCTGCAAGTCTATGACCGCGTGCTGTCCTCCCAGAATGAAACCACGCTGGTGATGTTGACGCTGATGGTGGTCGGCTTCTTCGCGTTTATTGGTCTGCTCGAAGTCATTCGCAGTTTTATCGTGATCCGCATTGGCAGTCATCTGGAGCGGCGTTTCAACTTGCGCGTCTACAAGGCCGCCTTTGAACGCAACCTGCACAGCGGGCAGGGCCATGCCGGGCAATCCCTGGGTGATCTGACCCATATCCGCCAGTTCATCACCGGGCCTGCGTTGTTCGCGTTTTTCGATGCGCCGTGGTTTCCCATCTACCTGTTCGTGATTTTCCTGTTCAACGTGTGGCTGGGGGTGCTGGCTACGGCCGGTGCGGCGTTGCTGATTGGCCTGGCCTGCCTCAACGAATACCTGACCAAAAAGCCGCTGGGCGAGGCCAGTGGCTTCTCCCAGCAGTCGACCCAACTGGCCACCAGCCATTTACACAATGCCGAAACCATTCAGGCCATGGGCATGCTCGGTGCGTTGCGCACCCGTTGGTTTGCCGTGCATTCGCAATTTCTCGGCCTGCAAAACCAGGCCAGCGACACCGGTTCGGTGATCACCTCCCTGAGCAAATCCCTGCGCCTGTGCCTGCAATCGCTGGTGCTGGGACTGGGCGCGTTGTTGGTGATCAAGGGCGATATGACCGCCGGCATGATGATCGCCGGTTCCATCCTGATGGGCCGCGTACTCAGCCCCATCGACCAGTTGATCGCGGTGTGGAAGCAGTGGAGTTCGGCCAAGTTGGCCTATCAGCGTCTTGATGAGCTGTTGCGCGCCTTCCCGCCGGAGGGCGAGCAGATGGCCTTGCCGGCGCCCAACGGTCAGGTGAGCTTCGAAGACGTCAGCGCCGGCCCGCCGGGGCTGCGTCTGGCAACGCTGCAGCACGTCAGTTTCACCCTTGGCGCCGGTGACGTGCTGGGCGTGCTGGGCGCCTCGGGTTCCGGCAAGTCCACCCTGGCGCGGGTGCTGGTGGGGGTGTGGCCGACCCTGGCCGGCACGGTGCGCCTGGACGGCGCGGATATTCACCGCTGGGACCGTGACGACCTTGGCCCGCACATTGGCTACCTGCCCCAGGACATCGAGCTGTTCAGCGGCAGCATTGCCGACAATATCGCGCGTTTTCGCGAGGCCGACCCGGCGTTGGTGGTGAAGGCGGCGCAACAGGCCGGCGTGCATGAGCTGATCCTGCGCCTGCCTCAGGGTTACGACACGGTGCTGGGGGATCACGGCGGCGGCCTGTCCGGCGGCCAGAAACAGCGGGTCGCCCTGGCCCGCGCGCTGTACGGCGGGCCGCGCCTGATCGTGCTGGATGAACCCAACTCCAACCTCGACACCGTCGGTGAAGCCGCGCTGGCCAGCGCCATCGTGCAGATGAAAGCCCAGGGCAGCAGCGTGATTCTGGTCACGCACCGTTCCTCGGTGCTGGCCCAGGCCGACAAACTGCTGGTGCTCAACGAAGGGCGCCTGCAGGCGTTCGGGCCTAGCCAGGACGTGTTGCGCGCGTTGTCCGGCCAGCAGGAAGCGCCGAAGGAAAAACCCGGTGTCAGTTTCAGCCGCCAGTATCAAGCCGGAAGGAATCCAGGCGCATGAGCAGTATTACGTTCGAACAACGCGACGCCCGCTTTTTCACCCGCATGGGGTGGCTGCTGACAGTAGTCGGCGCGGGAGGGTTCTTCCTCTGGGCGAGCCTGGCACCCCTCGATCAGGGCATCCCCGTGCAGGGCACGGTGGTGGTGTCCGGCAAGCGCAAGGCGGTGCAAAGCGTCAGCCCCGGCGTGGTCAGCCGGATTCTGGTGCGCGAAGGCGAGACGGTCAAACAGGGCCAGCCGCTGTTTCGGCTCGACCAGACCCGCAACCAGGCCGACGTACAGTCACTGCAAGCCCAGTACCGCATGGCCTGGGCCAGCGTGGCGCGCTGGCAGAGCGAGCGCGACAACCGAGCGGCGATCACCTTTCCCGCTGAGCTGAGCGCCAACCCCGACCCGGCGCTGGCCCTGGTACTGGAAGGCCAGCGTCAACTGTTCAGCAGCCGCCGCGAAGCCTTCGCCCGTGAACAGGCCGGCATCCGCGCCAACATCGAGGGCGCCAGCGCGCAGTTGAACGGTATGCGCCGCGCTCGCACCGACCTGACCGCCCAGGCCCAATCCCTGCGCGACCAACTGGCCAACCTGCAACCGTTGGCCGACAACGGCTACATCCCGCGCAACCGGCTGATGGACTACCAGCGCCAGCTCTCCCAGGTGCAACAGGACCTGGCGCAGAACAGCGGCGAAAGCGGCCGGGTGGAGCAGGGCATCCTTGAATCCAGGCTCAAACTGCAGCAGCACAGCGAGGAGTACCAGAAGGAGGTGCGCAGCCAGCTGGCCGACGCGCAATTGCGCAGCCTCACCCTGGAACAGCAATTGACCTCCGCCGGTTTCGACCTGCAACACAGCGAGATCAACGCGCCGGCCGATGGCATCGCGGTCAACCTCGGCGTGCACACCGAAGGCGCCGTGGTGCGGGCCGGCGAAACCCTGCTGGAAATCGTGCCCCAGGGCACGCGTCTGGAAGTGGAAGGGCACTTGCCGGTGCACCTGGTGGACAAGGTCGGCACCCACCTGCCGGTGGATATTCTGTTCACCGCCTTCAACCAGAGCCGCACCCCGCGCGTGCCGGGGGAGGTGAGCCTGATTTCCGCCGATCAGATGCTCGATGAAAAGACTGGCGCGCCGTATTACGTGCTGCGCACCACCGTCAGCGAGGCTGCGCTGGAAACACTCCACGGCCTGGTGATCAAGCCCGGCATGCCCGCCGAGATGTTCGTGCGCACCGGCGAGCGTTCGTTGCTCAATTATCTGTTCAAGCCGCTGCTGGACCGCGCCGGCTCCGCGTTGACCGAGGAATGAGCATGAAGCCCGTATGCCTCGCTTTGCTGTTGAGCTGCGCCAGTGCCCAGGCCGCGATGGGCCCGTTCGATGTGTACGAGCAGGCCCTGCGCAACGATCCGGTGTTCCTCGGCGCGATCAAGGAGCGCGACGCCGGCCTGGAAAACCGCACCATTGGCCGCGCCGGCCTGCTGCCTCGGCTGTCCTACACCTACAACAAGGGCCGCAACAACTCCGAAGCGCACCTGCCTGACGGGCGCGGCGGCAGTTATCGCGACGACCGCAACTACAACAGTTACGGCTCCACCTTCAGCCTGCAACAGCCGCTGTTCGACTATGAAGCCTATGCCAACTACCGCAAGGGCGTGGCCCAGGCGCTGTTTGCCGACGAAAGTTTTCGCGAAAAGAGCCAGGCGCTGTTGGTGCGTGTGCTGAGCTACTACACCCAGGCGCTGTTTGCCCAGGACCAGATCGACATTGCCCGCGCCAAGAAGAAAGCCTTCGAGCAACAGTTCCAGCAGAACCAGCACCTGTTCCAGCAGGGCGAAGGCACACGCACGGACATTCTCGAAGCCGAATCCCGTTACGAATTGGCCACCGCCGAAGAAATCCAGGCGCTGGACGAACAGGACGCGTCCCTGCGCGAGCTGGGCGCGCTGATCGGCGTGCAGAGTGTCGACATCCACGACCTGGCGCCGTTGAATCAGGGTTTTGGCGCCTTCACCCTCACGCCCGCCAACTACGACACCTGGCACGAACTGGCCCTGAGCAACAACCCCACGCTCGCGTCCCAGCGCCAGTCCCTGGAAGTGGCGCGCTACGAAGTGGAGCGCAACCGCGCCGGGCACTTGCCCAAGGTCACCGCGTATGCCAGCTCGCGTCAGCAGGAGTCCGACAGCGGCAACACCTACAACCAGCGCTACGACACCAACACCATCGGCGTCGAAATCAGTGTGCCGTTGTATGCCGGCGGCGGCGTGTCGGCATCCACCCGTCAGGCCAGCCGTGCCATGGAACAGGCCGAGTACGAGCTGGAAGGCAAGACCCGCGAAACCCTGATCGAACTGCGGCGCCAGTTCAGTGCGTGCCTGTCGGGGGTGAGCAAGCTGCGCGCCTATCAAAAGGCCCTGGCGTCGGCCGAAGCGCTGGTGGTCTCGACCAAGCACAGCATCCTCGGCGGCGAGCGGGTCAACCTCGACGCGCTCAACGCCGAGCAACAGCTCTACAGCACCCGCCGCGACCTGGCCCAGGCGCGTTACGACTACCTGATGGCCTGGACCAAGTTGCATTACTACGCGGGCAATTTGCGTGACACCGACCTTGCGAAAGTGGATGAGGCCTTCGGCCCTGTGAACCAACGCCCATAACAACACACACAGGATGGCTCTGATGATCACCGATTCGTCGCGTTTCAAACCCTTTACCGCAGGCTCCCTGCTGCTGTTGTCCGTTGCGGCGCAGGCGCAATACACCGAGACCGGCCAGCCCGGCAACCCCGCCAGCTGGCGCTCCGCCGAGTTCCAGAGTGACTGGGGCCTGGGGCGCATGAAGGCCGATGAAGCCTACGCCGCCGGCATCAACGGCAGCGGGGTAAAGATCGGCGCGCTGGATTCGGGCTTCGATGCCAGTCATCCAGAGGCTTCCACCGATCGCTTTCACCCGGTCACCGCCACCGGCACGTACCTGGACGGCAGCGCATTCAGCACCACCGGCGCGCTCAACCCCAACAACGATTCCCATGGCACCCACGTCACCGGCACCATGGGCGCCGCCCGTGACGGCGTCGGCATGCACGGCGTGGCTTACAACGCGCAGGTCTATGTGGGCAACACCAACGCCAACGACAGTTTCCTGTTCGGCCCCACGCCCGACCCCAGGTATTTCAAGACCGTGTACAGCGCCCTGGTGGACTCGGGCGTGCGCGCCATCAACAACAGCTGGGGCAGTCAGCCCAAGGACGTCAGCTACCAGACCCTCGGCGACCTGCACGCCGCCTATGCCCAACACTACAACCGTGGCACCTGGCTGGACGCGGCGGCCGATGTGGCCAGGGCTGGGGTGATCAATGTGTTCAGCGCCGGCAACAGCGGCTACGCAAACGCCAGCGTGCGTGCCGCGCTGCCGTACTTCCAGCCAGACCTGGAAGGACACTGGCTGGCCGTATCAGGCCTGGATATCGCCAATAACCAGAAGTACAACAAATGCGGAGTCGCCAAGTACTGGTGTATTTCCACCCCCGGTGCGCTGATCAACAGCACCATTCCCGGTGGCGGTTACGGGATCAAATCCGGCACCTCGATGTCAGCGCCCCATGCCACCGGCGCGCTGGCGCTGGTGATGCAGCGCTACCCCTACATGAGCAACGAGCAGGCCCTGCAGGTGCTGCTGACCACCGCCACCCAGCTCGACGGTTCGCTCACCCAGGCGCCCAACACCACCGTAGGCTGGGGTGTGCCCGACCTGGGCCGGGCAATGCACGGACCGGGGCAGTTGCTTGGCGCGATGAATGTGAGCCTCGCCGCCGGGCAGGGCGATGTGTGGAGCAATGGCATCTCCGACCAGGCGCTGATCCAGCGCCAGGCCGAGGACCGCGCCGAACAGGCGGCCTGGCAGCAAACCTTGCGCGACAAGGGCTGGCAAAACAGCGTGGGCGCCAATGCCAGCCAGCAGGACCAGACCGATTACGCGGTAGGCACGGCACGCGATCAGGCCGCCGCGCGGCGCCTGTATGAAGGCAGCCTGATCAAGTCTGGCGCGGGCACGCTGGTGCTCAGCGGCGACAGCACCTATCGCGGCGCAACCGTCGTCAACGGCGGGCTGCTGGCGGTCAATGGCTCGCTCACCTCGGCGGTCACCGTCAACGACAGCGGCACCCTCGGCGGCTCCGGGCGTATCGCTGCGCTGTCCGTGAACAGCAGCGGGCGCGTGGCGCCGGGCAATTCCGTGGGCACCTTGCAGGTGGCGGGCGACGTCAACCTGGCGGCGGGCTCCACCTATGCAGTGGAACTGACCCCCAGCAGCAGCGACCGCATCGTCGCTGGCGGCCGCGCGATCCTTGGCGGTGGCAACGTGACCCTGGCCCTGGAAAACAGCCCGACCCTGCTCAGCGCGGCGCAGGCTCAAAGCCTGGTTGGCCGCCAATACGACATCCTGCAAGCAGCCGGCGGCATTCAGGGGCAGTTTGGCCAGGTGTTGCCCGATTATCTGTTCCTCGGTGGGCGTCTCGATTACGCCGCCACGGGCGTACAGCTGAACGTGGTGCGTAACGACGCAACCTTCGCCAGCGTCGCCGCCAACCGCAACCAGCGCGCCGTGGCCACGGCCGCCGAGCAGCTTGGCGCGGGCAACCCGGTGTATGAAAGCGTGCTGCGCTCCGACTCCCAGGCAGGCGCGCAACAAGGCTTGCAGCAGTTGTCCGGAGAAATCTACCCGGCAGTGGGTGCCATGCTCATCAACGACAGCCGCCAGGTGCGCGACGCTGTGGGTGAGCGCCTGCGCCATGTGCCGGTCACCGGCGAGCGCAACCTGTGGCTCAAGGCCCTGGGCGCCTGGGGCAAGAGCGACAACCGTAGCGAAACCGCCGGCTCCACCACCTCCCTCGGCGGTCTGCTGCTGGGCGTGGACGGCGCGCTGGATGAGCAGACCCGCGTCGGCGTGGTCGCCGGCTACAGCGACAGTTCGCTGAACCTGGGCAACGGCAGCCATGGCTCCGCCGCTGTCGACAGCTATCACCTCGGCGCCTATGCCGGGCGTGAAATCGGCGCCTGGCGCCTGAGCCTCGGCGGCGCGTACGGCTGGCACCGTGGCGACGTGAAGCGTGACCTGCAATACGGCGACGTCACCGGCAAGCAAAAGGCCAAGGTGGACGCGCGCAGTGCCCAGCTGTTTACCGAAGCCGCGTACCGCCTGCAACTGCAACCGCTGGCACTGGAACCGTTCGCCAACCTGGCCTACGTGCATCTGGACAGCGATTCCTTCCACGAAAAAGGCGATGCGGCGGCGCTGGAGCGTGGCAGTGACCGACGTGATGCGGTGCTGAGCACCCTGGGGCTGCGTGCGCTGAAAACCCTCGCGCTCAACGACCACCAGCAGCTTGAGCTGTCTGGATCGCTGGGCTGGCAACACAGCCTGACCGCCGTCGAATCCGAAGAACATCTGGCGTTCGTGGCCGGCGGCCCGTCGTTCGCCGTGCGCAGCGCGCCGTTGCTGCGCGATGCAGCGCTGGTGGGCGTGCAGGCCAGCCTGGCACTGAACAACGCGACCCGGGTCAACCTCGACTACAACGGGCAGTTGGGCGGCAGGGCGAAAACCCAGGGCGTAGGCCTGAGCCTGAACTGGCAGTTCTAAGGCACAGCATGAAGCCAGTTCCCACAGGGATCGGCGCTGTTATGGAAAAGCGATTTACACATTGGCAATAAGAAAACTAAGGAAGGTCACCGTGAACACACGCAAGTCAGGGTTAACAACCGCCATTCACGCAGCCTTGCGCCACCCGCGCAGCGCGCCCTATGGCGCATTGCTGTGCTGCCTGGCCAGCCTGGGCACCGCCCACGCCGCCCCCTATGTGGAAACCGGCAAGCCAGGCGATGCCGCCAGTTGGCGCAGCGCTGAGTTCAAGGCCGACTGGGGCCTGGGCGCGGTGCATGCCGATACCGCGTATGCCGCCGGCTACAGCGGCAAGGGCGTGAAACTGGGCATTTTCGACCAGCCGGTGTACGCCGCGCACCCGGAGTTTGCCAGCCCCGACAAAGTGGTGACGATTGTCACCGAGGGCATCCGCCAGTACACCGACCCGTATATCCCGGTAAAAGCCGGCGATGCGTTCCGCTATGACGGCACGCCGTCACTGGGTTCCAACGGCAAACTGGGCAACCACGGCACCCACGTCGGCGGGATCGCCGCAGGCAACCGCGACGGTGGGCCGATGCACGGCGTGGCGTACGGTGCGCAGATCATCAGCGCCGAGAACGGCGACCCGGGCCCCGAAGACGGCATCATCCTTGGCAACGATGGCGCCGTGTACAAGGCCGGCTGGGACGCCCTGGTGGCCAGCGGCGCGCGCATCATCAACAACAGCTGGGGGATTGGCATTGGCGATCAATACGCCAAGGGCGGACGGGATCCGGCGTTTCCCAATTTCACCGTGAATGAAGCCCAGGCGCAGTTCAATAACATCCGCCCGATCCTCGGCACCATCGCCGGCGGTGCCTACCAGGGCGCGATCGATGCCGCGCGCAGCGGCGTGCTGACGATCTTCGCCGCCGGCAACGACTACAACCGCAACAACCCGGATGCGATTTCGGGCCTGGCGTACTTCGTGCCGGAGATTGCGCCCAACTGGCTGTCGGTGGCCGCCTTGCAGCAAAACCCGGACACCGCGAGCGCCAACCCCTATGTGATCAGCACCTTTTCTTCGCGCTGCGGCTATGCGGCGAGCTTCTGCGTGTCGGCCCCCGGCACGAAAATCTTCAGCTCGGTGATCAACGGCACCAACCTGGACAACCTCACCACCGACTACGCCAACTTCAACGGCACCTCCATGGCCGCGCCCCATGTGGCGGGGAGTGCGGCGGTGCTGATGGAGCGCTTCCCGTACATGAGCGGCGATCAGATCGCCACGCTGCTCAAGACCACCGCCACCGACCTCGGCGCGCCGGGCATCGATTCGCTGTACGGCTGGGGCATGATCAACCTGGGCAAGGCCATCAACGGGCCGGGCATGCTGGTGACCGCCGAGGATATTCCGGCCGAGTTTCGCATCGACGGCGCCTACGGCAGCGGGCAGTTCGTCGCCGACCTGCCGGGTATCGGCGCGGTGGTGGATGCCGGCAAACCCACGCAGCGGGTGTGCACCGATGTGCATTGCGGGCTGGACGTGTGGAGCAATGACATTGCCGGCCATGGCGGCCTGACCAAGCTGGGCATCGGCACCCTGGTGCTGAGCGGCACCAACACCTACAGCGGCCCGACCCTGGTCAATCAGGGGCGGCTGGCAATCAACGGCTCGCTGACCTCGGACGTCACCGTCAGCCAGAGCGGCGTGGTTGGCGGCTCCGGGCGCATCGGTTCGCTGCTGGCCAAAAGCGGTGGCACCGTGGCGCCGGGCAACTCCATTGGCACGCTGAACGTGGCCGGTGATGTGACCTTCGACGCAGGCTCCACCTACGCCGTGGAACTGTCACCCACCCGCAGCGACCGCATTGTGGCCGGAGGCACCGCCACGCTCAACGGCGGCACCGTGACCCTGGCCCTGGAAAACAGCCCGACGCTGCTCAGCACAGCGCAGGCGCAAAGCCTGATCGGGCGCCAGTACAACATCCTGCAAGCGGCCGGTGGCATCAATGGCCGTTTTGCGGCGGTACTGCCCGACTACCTGTTTATCGGCGGCAACCTGAACTACGGCGCCAACGGCGTGCAACTGGATGTAGCGCGCAACGCCAACAGCTTTGCCAGCGTGGGTGTCACCGATAATCAGCGTGCCGTGGCCGCAGCGGCCGAGCAGTTGGGCGCGGGCAATGCCGTGTACGAAAGCCTGCTGCTGTCGCCAACCGCCGCGTCGGCCCAGGGCGCTTTTCAGCAACTGTCGGGGGAAATCTACCCGGCGTTGGAGACGGCCCTGGTCAACGACAGCCGTTACGTGCGTGAGGCCGTGGGCGAGCGCTTGCGCAACGGTGAGATGGGCGCCTCCAGCGACACCGTCGACAGCCGTGGCAACGTCTGGGTCAAGGCCCTCGGTGCCTGGGGCAAGACCGACAGCCGCAGCGACACAGCGGGTTACACCACGTCCATCGGCGGCATGCTCGCCGGGGTTGACGGGGCACTGGATGAGTCCACCCGCATCGGCCTGGTGGCGGGCTACAGCGACACGTCACTGAACATGGGCAGCGACACCCATTCGCGCGCGTCGGTCGACAGCTACCACTTCGGTGCCTATGCCGGGCATGAGATCGGCGCCTGGCGCTTGAGCGGCGGCGCGACCTACAGCTGGCACCGCGCCGACGTGAAGCGCGACCTGCAATACGGCGACGTTGCCGGCAAGCAGAAAGCCAAGGTCGATGCCCGCAGCACGCAAGTGTTCACCGAGGCAGCCTACCGCGTGAATCTGCCGGCGCTGGCGCTGGAGCCCTTTGGCAACCTGGCCTACGTGCACCTGGACAGCGACGGTTTTACCGAGAAGGGCGATGCCGCCGCATTGAAAAGCGCTGACGACACCCGCGACCAGGTGCTGAGCACTCTGGGCCTGCGTGCGTTGAAGACCTTCAATGTCAATGATCACCAGCAACTGGAGGTGTCCGGCACCCTGGGCTGGCAGCACAACCTCAGCAGCACCGATTCCGAGCAGCACCTGGCATTTGCCTCGGGCGGCCCCTCGTTTGCGGTGCAGAGTGCGCCGATGGTGCGTGATGCAGCGCTGGTTGGCGCACGAGTGAGCCTGGCGCTGAGCAAGGATGCGCGGGTGAACTTCGACTACAACGGCCTGTTGGCCAGCAAGGAGAAGGTCCACGGGGTGGGGTTGAGCCTCGACTGGGCGTTCTGACGCGTGAAGCGTTCCCGCGCCTGGCGCGGGAGCGATCGATTGGCTTTCTCGACAACATCAACAAAAGAGAGGCACGAGCGATGGGTATCTTTGACTATAAAAACCTCGGCACCGAGGGCTCCAAGGTGTTGTTCGCCGATGCGATGGCGATCACGTTGTACACGTATCACAATCTGGACAACGGCTTTGCCGTGGGCTATCAGCACAATGGCCTGGGCCTCGGCTTGCCCGCCACGCTGGTGGGTGCGTTGCTCGGCAGCACCGATTCCCAGGGAGTGATTCCCGGCATCCCGTGGAATCCGGACTCGGAAAAAGCGGCCCTGGACGCGGTGCACGAGGCCGGCTGGACGCCGATCAGTGCCGCGGCCCTGGGCTACGCCGGCAAGGTCGACGCCCGAGGCACTTTCTATGGCGAAAAGGCCGGCTACACCACGGCGCAGGTCGAGGTGCTGGGCAAGCACGATGATGCTGGCAAGCTGCTGGAAATCGGCATCGGTTTTCGCGGCACCTCCGGCCCTCGGGAAAGCCTGATCAGCGACTCCATCGGCGACCTGGTCAGCGACCTGCTGGCGGCGCTGGGTCCCAAGGATTATGCAAAAAACTATGTGGGTGAAGCCTTCGGCGGTTTGCTCAAGAACGTCGCCGACTATGCCGGCGCCCATGGCCTGACCGGCAACGATGTGCTGGTCAGTGGCCACAGCCTGGGCGGGTTGGCGGTCAACAGCATGGCCGACCTGAGCAGCAATAAATGGTCAGGTTTCTACAAGGACGCCCACTACGTGGCCTATGCGTCACCGACCCAGAGTGCCGGCGATAAGGTGCTCAATGTCGGTTTTGAGAACGACCCGGTCTTCCGCGCGCTGGACGGTTCATCGGTCAACTTCGCGTCCCTGGGCGTGCACGACAAACCCCATGAGTCGACCACCGACAATATCGTCAACTTCAATGATCACTACGCCTCGACGCTGTGGAACGTGCTGCCGTTTTCCATCGCCAACCTGCCCACCTGGTTCGCGCACTTGCCCAGCGGCTATGGCGACGGCATGACGCGCATCCTGGAGTCCGGGTTCTACGAGCAGATGACGCGCGACTCCACAGTGATCGTCGCCAACCTGTCGGACCCGGCACGGGCCAACACCTGGGTGCAGGACCTCAACCGCAATGCCGAACCGCACAAGGGCAACACCTTCATCCTCGGCAGCGACGGCAACGACCTCATCCAGGGTGGCAAGGGCGCGGACTTTATCGAGGGGGGTAAAGGCAATGACACAATCCGCGACACCAGCGGGCATAACACCTTTCTGTTCAGCGGGTCGTTCGGCCATGACCGGGTCATCGGCTATCAGCCCAGTGACACGCTGGTGTTCAGCGGTGTGCAGGGCAGCACGGATTACCGCGATCACGCCAGGGTGGTCGGCGCCGATACGGTGCTCAGCTTTGGGGGGGATTCGGTGACGCTGGTGGGGGTGGCGAGTTTGTCGGGGGAGGGGATTGTGATCAGCTAAGGACTGAATGCGGTTGAAACGGTATGAAGAGCTTTGAACGCAATGCTTAAAGCAATGAGAATCAAAGGTGGGAGGGGGCTTGCCCCCTCCCACAAAGTGCCGCGCTTCCACAGCATCTAGAGGCTAGTCTTCCTTGCGCACCGTGGCCACGTCATCAGCCTTGATGCGCATGCGCTTGCCGGCAATATCCGTGAACTCGTAAAAACCGTCGGCGGTCTTGGCGTTGGGGGCGTCCTTGGTCAGGTATTGCGTGCCGTTTTGCAGCGTGACGACCGTTTGCGTGGCGCAACCGGCCAGCAGCAGAAAAGTGAGTGCAACCAGTGGCAGACCCAAATTCTTCATGTTCATAACCCTTACCTTAACTCTGAAAAGTCCCGCAACAGCTGGCTGCGGGCCATAAATGCTACGCCATGGATCCCCCTATCTGATCACTTTTATACAAAAAGTTGCGTGCGCCATTTATCTATTACCGATTGCAACAACGCCTGTGTAGCGGCACTCTGTATGCATAACCAGTATTTGATTGTTTGCGCCATGGCCAACCCCCTCGACGATCCCCTGTATTACCTGCACAACTTCCGCCAAGTGCTGCATTGGCTGGGGCAACGCTATGCCGATCTGCTGGATGCCGACGAACAGCATTTCATTCAGCAATTCGACAGGTTGCCGCAGCCGTCCCAGGCGTTGTTGGTGCGCATGGTGATGCGCAAGGGCGTGCATTTTCGCGCGGGCAAGCTCAATTACGTGGAAATCGGTTGCCCCCATGCGGCGGCTGCGCCATTGCTCGGGCTGGGCTGGGTGCAAGACCGAAGCCCGTTGGGGTTTGAGGTGCTGTTCAGCCTGCTGCAAAAAAGCGAACTGCTCGCGGCGTTCAAGCCGTGGATCGAACACCCCAGGGGCAACAAGGCCGATTGGCTGGAACACCTGGCCGAGCAGTTCCCCGATAGCCGCAGTTTTGCCCAGTGGTGCCCGGCGCTGCCCGACACCCTCTACAGCCTCACCGTGATGCACCTGTGCGACCGCCTGCGCCTGATGTTCTTCGGCAATTTGCATCAGGACTGGTCCGAGTTCGTGCTCGCCGACCTGGGCATTCATACCTACGAAAAAGTTGCCTTCTGCGACGAATCACGAGGCCTGCGCAGCCGTGATGACGTGCATGGCTATTTGTTTTTGCAGCAATGCCTGGAGGCTTTCGAGACGGGCGAAGCGGTGGAAGAGGTGCTAGAGCAGATCGCCACGCTGAAAACCGATAATCCCTGGCTGGAAAAACGCCGCGCCAAGCTGCTGTTCCAGATCGGTCAACTGTGCGAGCGCAGCGCCGAACTGGTATTGGCCGAGCAGATCTACCGGGCGTGCAGCCACCCCGGCGCCCGTGCACGGCTGATCCGCGTGCTGGAACGCCAGGAGGCCTATGCTCAGGCCATGGCCCTGGCATGCCTGGCGCAGCAGGCTCCGCACAGCGCGGCCGAGCAGCAACACCTGCTGCGGGTGCTGCCGCGCCTGCGCCGCAAACTGGGCGAGCCGGCGATGCCCAAGGCCAGGCCGCGTCCGGTCACGCGGCTGGACCTGGCGCTGGCGGTGCCGACGCCTGTGATGTCGGTGGAATACTGCGTGCAGGCGCACCTCAGCGAGCCAGACGCCCCGGTGCATTACGTGGAAAACGGGTTGATCAATTCACTGTTCGGCTTGCTCTGCTGGGACGTGATTTTCGCGCCGCTGCCGGGGTCGTTTTTTCACCCGTTCCAGCGTGGGCCTGCGGATTTGCACAGCGAAGATTTCCATCAGCGCCGTGCGCCGCTGTTTTCCGCGTGTTTCGAGCAACTGCAGGATGAGCGCTACAAGGCCAGTATCCGCCAACGCTATGTGGAGAAGTGGGGCATCCAGTCGCCGTTCGTGTTCTGGAACCTGCTCAGCGAAGAGTTGCTGGAACAGGCGCTGACCTGCCTGCCCGCCGAGCACCTGCGCTACTGGTTCGAACGCCTGCTGCTGGATATTCGCGCCAACCGCACCGGGATGCCGGACCTGATCCAGTTCTGGCCGGCGCAGAAGACCTACCGCATGATCGAGGTCAAGGGCCCCGGCGACCGCTTGCAGGACAATCAATTGCGCTGGCTGGAATTCTGCGGCGAGTACCAGATGCCGGTCACCGTCTGCTACGTGCGCTGGGCGGAGCAACCCGCTTGAGCTACAGCGTGGCCGTGCGGGCGCTGTGTGAGTTCACGGCCAAGGTCGGTGACCTCGACCTGCGCTTTACCCCGTCGCCCAGTGCCCAGGAAGGCATTATCGGCCACCGCACGGTGGCGTCCCGGCGCAGTGCGCATTACCAGAACGAAGTGGCCCTGGAGGGCGAATACCAGCAGCTCAGGGTACGGGGCAGGGCGGACGGCTACGACCCCGACAGCAATCGCCTGGAAGAGGTAAAGACCTATCGCGGCGACCTCGATGCCCAGCCTGCCAACCATCGGCTGCTGCATTGGGCGCAGGTCAAGGTGTACGGCTGGCTGATGTGCCAGAAGCTGGGGCTGAGCGAGATCAACCTGGCGCTGGTGTATTTCGATATCGTCGGCGAGGGCGAAACCCTGCTCAGCCAGCCCTTCCAGGCGGTGCAGCTCGAAGCGTTCTTCAATCAGCAATGTGCCGTGTTCCTCGACTGGGCACACCTGGAAATGCAACACCGCCAGGCCCGTAACCAGGCTGCGCAAGCCCTGGCATTTCCCCATGCAGCGTTTCGCCCCGGTCAGCGCGTGCTGGCCGAGACGGTGTACAAGGCGGTGAGCACCGGCCGCTGCCTGATGGCCCAGGCGCCGACCGGCATCGGCAAGACCGTCGGCACGATTTTCCCGCTGCTCAAGGCCCTGGCGCCCCAGCAATTGGACAAATTGTTCTTCCTCACCGCCAAGACGCCCGGGCGCAAGCTGGCCCTGGATGCCGCGCAGGTCTTGTACGACAGCCATCCGGAGTTACCGTTGCGTGTGCTGGAACTGGTCGCGCGGGACAAGGCCTGCGAGCACCTGGACAAGGCCTGCCACGGCCAATCGTGCCCATTGGCGAAGGGCTTTTATGATCGCCTGCCAGACGCCCGCGCCGCTGCATCCAGGGTGCGCCTGCTCGACCAGCGCAACCTGCGCGAGGTGGCCCTGGCCCATGACGTGTGCCCTTATTACCTGAGCCAGGAAATGGCGCGCTGGAGCGACCTGGTCGTCGCCGACTACAACTACTATTTCGATTTTGGCGCCATGCTCTTTGGCCTGGCCCAGCTCAACCAATGGCGCGCCGCCGTGCTGGTTGACGAAGCCCACAATCTGGTCGAACGGGCCCGTGCGATGTACAGCGCGAGCCTCGATCAGTACAGCCTCAAGACCTTGCGCGACACGGCGCCGGAGCCCCTGAAGAAACCCTTGCAGCGCCTCAACCGTGAATGGAATGCGCTGCACAAGGACCAGGTCGCGCCGTATCAGGCCTATGCAGCGCGGCCGGAAAAGCTGCTGCAGGCACTGAGCCTGTGCGTCGGCGCCATGGGCGACTATTTCAACGAGCGCCCCGAGGCCCTCAGCGGTGAGCTGCAGACCTTCTATTTCGCGGCGTTGCAATTTGCCAAGGTGGCTGAGCTGTTCAATGAACACTTCATCTTCGACATCAGCAAGCGTCAGCTCACCGGCAAGCGCAGCAGCTCGACCCTGTGCCTGCGCAACGTGGTGCCCGCCCCATTCATTGGCCCCAGGCTGACCGCCGCGCGCAGCAGCGTGCTGTTTTCCGCGACCCTGAGCCCCAGGCATTACTACGCCGACCTGCTGGGCCTGCCAGCGGACACCGCTTGGGTGGATGTGGAGTCGCCGTTCAAGGCCGAGCAGTTGCAGGTGCACATTGTCGAGCGCATCTCCACGCGCTTTGTGCATCGCAAGGCGTCGCTGGAGCCCATCGTCGAACTGATCGCGCGGCAGTTCACCGCGCAACCGGGCAACTACCTGGCGTTTTTTTCAAGCTTCGATTACCTGCAACAGGTCGCCCAACTGCTGGCCGAACGGCATCCGCAGATAGCCCTGTGGCTGCAGTCGCGCGGCATGGCCGAGGCCGAGCGCCAGGCATTTCTCGACCAGTTCACCCAGCACAGCCAGGGCATCGGCTTTGCCGTGCTGGGCGGCGCGTTCGGCGAAGGTATCGACCTGCCTGGCGCGCGCTTGATCGGCGCGTTCGTGGCGACCCTGGGCCTGCCTCAACTGAACCCGGTCAATGAGCAGATGAAGCTGCGCATGGGTGCGATCTTCGGCGCCGGTTATGACTACACCTATCTGTACCCCGGGCTTCAGAAAGTGGTGCAGGCGGCGGGCAGGGTGATTCGCAGCCAGCAGGATCGCGGCGTGGTGATGCTGATCGACGACCGCTTTGGCGAGGCGCGGGTGCGGCAGTTGTTGCCCAAGTGGTGGGCAGTGCAGTCCACCGGCGTCTGATGGTTTCAGGCAGCCACATTCCTGTGGTGGGTGGGCTTGTTGTGGCGAGCGGGCTTGCCCCAATGCCGTTCAGTTAAGCGCAGATTCCCTGTGGCGAGCAGGCTTGTCCTGCGTTGGGCTGCGCAGCAGCCCCAAAACCAGGCGCTGAGCCGTATCAGGTACACCGCGTTTTGCTGGATTGGGGGCGCTGCGCACCCCAACGCGGGGCAAGCCCGCTCGCCACGGAGCGCTGCGCAACCTCCCTCATTGAGTTCGAGGTGGGCGTCAGACCACTTCCAGGTAGGAACTCTGGATGGCGCGGGCCAGTTCGCGCACGGTGTCGATGAACTCGATCAAGCGTGTGTGCAGGCCGTCTTCCAGAATCTCGTCGATGCCGGTGTAGCGCAGCCGCGCCTCGAACTCCGCCGCCAGGCGCTGCGCGGTGCGGCCGTAGCTGCCGGGCAGGTCGGCGAGGATCTGGCTGAGTTCCTCGATACAGGCGTGCAATGAGCGCGGGACATCGCTGCGCAACAGCAGCAGTTCGGACACCGAGCGCGCGTTGAGGGCGTTCGGGTACAGCTCGGTATAGGCCTCGAAAGACGACAAGGCGCGCAGCAGGGCGCTCCACTGGTAGTAACCACGTGCCGACAGGTCGCTGACTTCTTCGGACTCTTCGCCGAACATCTCGTAGCGCGCATCCAGCAGGCGCAGGGTGTTGTCGGCGCGCTCGACAAAGGTGCCCAGGCGAATGAAGCGGTAGGCGTCATTGCGCATGATGGTGCCCGAAGTGGCGCCGCGAAACAGGTGCGAACGCTGCTTGACCCAGTCGCAGAAGTGGCTGATGCCATGCCGCGCCAGGCCGCCTGCGGCGATGCTGCGCATTTCCAGCCAGGTGGCGTTGAGGTTTTCCCACATGTCGGCGGTGATGCGCCCGCGTACCGCATGGGCATTGCCGCGTGCGGCGCGCAGGCAGTTATAGATGCTGGCCGGGTTTTCTTCGTCGAGGGCGAAGAAGTGCAGCATGCGCTCGGCGTCCAGGGTCTGGTGGCGCTCCAGGTAATTCTCCAGCGTGCCGCTGCTGAGCAGCGACATGGCCAGTTCGTCGAGGCCGTCGCTGCGCCCGGCCTGGGGCATCAGCGACAACGAATAACTGACTTCGAGCATGCGCGCCAGGTTTTCGGCGCGCTCCAGGTAACGTGACATCCAGTACAGATCTGCGGCGGTTCTACTCAGCATATTCAGTCCTCCACCACCCAGGTGTCCTTGGTTCCGCCGCCCTGCGACGAGTTGACGATCAGCGAGCCTTCACGCAGCGCCACCCGCGTGAGACCACCGGGCACCAAGCGGGTTTCCTTGCCCGAGAGCACAAAGGGTCGCAAGTCGATGTGCCTTGGCGCGATGCCGTTTTCGACGAACGTGGGGCAGGTGGACAGGCTCAGGGTCGGTTGCGCGATGTAGGCGTGAGGGCGCGCCTTGATGCGTTGGCGGAAGTCCTCGATCTCGGCGGCTGTGGAGGCCGGGCCCACCAGCATGCCGTAGCCGCCGGAGCCCTGGGTTTCCTTGACTACCAGCTCGCCGAGGTTGGCCAGTACGTGGGACAGTTCTTCGGGTTTGCGGCACTGGAAGGTCGGTACGTTCTGCAGGATCGGTTCTTCGTCCAGGTAAAACCTGATCATCGCCGGCACGTAGGGGTAGATCGACTTGTCATCGGCCACGCCAGTGCCGATGGCGTTGGCCAGCACCACATTGCCCGCGCAATAGGCAGCCACCAGGCCGGGCACGCCGAGCATGGATTCGGCATTGAACGCCTGCGGGTCGAGGAATGCGTCGTCGATGCGGCGGTAGATCACGTCGACGGCCTTGGGCCCGTCGGTGGTGCGCATGAACACCTTGAGGTCGTGCACGAACAGGTCGGCGCCTTCCACCAGTTCCACGCCCATTTCCCGGGCCAGAAAGGCGTGCTCGAAAAACGCACTGTTGAAGCGGCCAGGGGTCAGCACCACCACGTTGGGGTTGTCGAGGCGGCTGGAACTCTTGAGCGTCTTGAGCAGCAGGTTGGGGTAATGGTCCACCGGCGCGATGCGCTGTCGGGCGAACACTTCAGGGAACAGGCGCATCATCATCTTGCGGTCTTCGAGCATATAGCTCACGCCGCTGGGGGTGCGCAGGTTGTCTTCGAGCACGTAGTAGGTGCCGTCGCCGTCGCGCACCAGATCGACGCCGGAGATGTGCGAGTAGATGTCGCGGTGCAGGTCCAGCCCGACCATTGCCTTTTGATAGCCTTCGTTGCCCAGCACCTGGTCCGCCGGAATGATGCCGGCCTTGATGATGCGCTGGTCGTGGTAGATATCGGCGAGGAACATGTTCAGCGCGTTGACGCGCTGGATACAGCCGCGCTCGATCACGCTCCATTCGCTGGCGGGAATGCTGCGCGGGATGATGTCGAAGGGGATCAGGCGCTCGGTGTCCTGTTCATCGCCGTACAGGGTGAACGTGATCCCGGCGCGGTGAAACAGCAAGTCAGCCTCACGGCGACGCTGGGCCAGCAGTTCCGGCGGCGTATTGGCCAGCCAGCGGGAGAAATCCTGGTAGTGCGCACGGCACTCGCCGTTCGCGTCATTCATTTCGTCAAAGAAAGATCGAGCCATTCCGGTACCTTGTCAGTGCCCAGGGGTGCATGGGTGGCACTGCCGCTTTTAAAAACGCAATTTTTTATGAGCCCGTGGCGCAGGGTGCCAACAGGCCTGGTCCTTTCTTTCTTGTGGGGGTGGCTCTGGGTCGGGGGGTAACGCTTGCTCCTGTTTACGGGCAGATGAAAGGGTTAAGCAATGCATGTGCCGCAATGGCCTCAAGGCGCTGATTACTTGTGGCGAGCGGGCTTGCCCCGCGTTGGAGTGCGCAGCGCTCCCGTTTTTTTGGGGCCGCTACGCAGCCCAACGCGGGGCAAGCCCCAACGCCGTTCAGTTAAGCGCAGATTCCCTGTGGCGAGCAGGCTTGCCCTGCGTTGGGCTGCGCAGCAGCCCCAAAACCAGGCGCTGAGCCGTATCAGGTACACCGCGTTTTGCTGGATTGGGGGCGCTGTGCACCCCAACGCGGGGCAAGCCCGCTCGCCACAATAAGCCCACACATTTTCCTTAACTGAACGGCATTACGGCTTGCCCGCTCGCCACGGAATCCCGTTCGCCACGATGGGGCGTTCCACTCTCACATCGCTCGCGCAGTGCTCTTTAATGGTGCGTAACTAACTTGAACTTCGCACACGCCCGATTCTTCTAATTGGCATTCGACCATCTGCGGAGTACCTTCGTGCCAACCATCATCTCGCCCGATACCCCGGAATCGGCCCTGACCGACCACAGCGAGCACAACGCCAAGATCTTCGGTTCGCCCAAGGACCGCCTGGACTTCTATCGCCGCGAAATCCAGTACGAAACCAGTATCCTCGCCAACCGCACCGATGCTTACCTCACCGCGCAGTCATTCCTAGTGATTGCCTTTGTCTCCGGCATGGGCAACCTCAACCCGGAGTGGGGCAAGCTGTTTACCCTGGTGGTGCCGGTGTTTCTGGTGGCGCTGGGCATCCTGAGTTCGCTGAACGCCTGGCCGGGCATCCGCGCGGCGTATGAAATCATCGACCACTGGCACTACAAGCAGAGCGAACTGCTGCGCAGCGAACCGGTGATGGGCATGGCCTACGATGATTCGCCGCTGTTTTCCGAAATGGAGTCGTCCCACAAGGGCTATCGCAAGTCGTTGCTGTTCTCCATGCGGGCGCCGTGGCTGTTCATGGTGTTCTGGCTGGTGCTGGGCATTTATGCGTTCTACATCCAGGTCGATAATCCGATCCGCTGAGCAATCGGAAGGAACTTCGCGCGCCGCTGCGGCACCTTAGTTTTACGCAGCAAAGATTTTCCCAAACCTGCGAAGAGGTGCCCCATGAACACCAGTAACGACCCGCAAATCAGCAACCGTAACGACCCGGCCATCGATGGCGGCGAGCCGGCCCCCGGCAGCGCTGTCAATGCGCCCAAGGACCCAACGCCCGACAGCGACCCCAAGGCGCAGGAGAATGAGTTCAGCCCGGATTTCGAGCCTGAGCCCGAAGCCAAGCCTGAAACCGATGCCGATATCGACACCCAGGGCGGTTAGAGGAGAAGGCCATGTCAAAAGAATTGGATGTGGAAGAAGACGAACCCAACGATCCGGGCAATGAAGACCCGGGCTCGTTGATGGACGATGCCACCGTGCCGCTCAATGATGATGCCACCGTGCCTCTCAACGATCTGGATGACGCGGCAGACGTCGGCAATATTGAGAATCAGGACTGACCCTTCGCCCTGGCGCGTCGTTCATACCAAGCCAGCATCGGCTGGGTACTCAGGCCATGAACGACGATGCTCAGGGCAATCACCGACACGGTAAGGTTCACCGCCACGGCGCTGCCGGTGCCGATCAGCCCATGGTTGAGGGCGTAGAACAGGTAGTAGATGCTGCCGATGCCGCGAATCCCGAACCAGCCCATCAGGCTGCGTTGCTGACGGTCGACCAGGCTGCCCCATGGCATGGCGAATACGCTGACCGGGCGAATCACGCAGAACAGCAATGCCGCGACCAACAGCGCGCGCCAGTCCCAATGGCTGACCAGCACAATGCCCAGGACGGTCACCAAAAACACTTCCATCGAGCGTTCCACCAGGCTGCCGAACGAGAGCATGTCACCCATCATCACGCCTGCTGCAATCTGCGTGTCGGCCAGGTCGCTGACGTCACCTTGCAGGGCGCGGTCCGGCTCCACCTCCAGATGACCCACCACGGGCAGTGCCAGGTGCTCGGCGGGTGTTTTGGCGTTGCCAGTGGATTTGAATTCAGCCTGGCGCAGCCCGAGGCCGGCGGCAAACACCGACAGAAAACCATAGCCGCCTATTGCTTCGGCGGCCACGTAGGCCAGTGCGATCAGCGCCAGGGTCAGGTAATCATTGGGCGACAGGGTGCTGTCGTCATTAGTGATGCGCAGCCACAAGGTGACGCGGCCAATGCCTCGGCCCATCCAGTAACCCACCAGCAATCCTGCCGGCACTGCCCAGATCAGGTTTTTCAGGACCCAGCCGCCGAGCCAGTCGCCGTCGAAACCACCATGCTGCATGAACAGCAGGCTGAAGATCACGAAAGGGAAGGCGGTGCCGTCATTCAAGCCGGCCTCGCCCGAGAGGCCAAAGCGCAGCGCGTCATAGTCCTGGGCGTTGTTGACCTGCACCAGGCCTGCCAGCACCGGGTCGGTGGGCGCCAGGATCGCCCCCACCAGCAGTGACACGCCCCACGACAATTGCAGCAGGTAATGCAGCGCCAGGCAGGTGCCGAGGATCGTCAGCAGCATCACCGGCCCGGCCATGCCGAACGCAATGCGCCACAGCCGATGGGTGAGTGGCAGGCGTAACTTGAGGCCGCTGACAAACAGCGAAAACAGCACGGCGACTTCGGTCAGGTGCTCCATCCAGCGCGCGGAACCCTTGATGTTCAGGTGCAACAGGTCGACTCCCAGCGGACCAATCGCGACGCCCAGCAACAGGCACACCGCCGAGGTGGTCACCGGCATCCAGCGCAGGTAGGAGGAGGTGAGGGCGAGGGTGAGCAATACGGCGCCGAGTACGGCCAACCATAGAATGAATGTCATTGAGCGTGTACCGGGCGTTGGTGTATGCAAGTTGGAGGGCTGCGCCCGGGTGCGGGTTCAAAGTGATTCCATTCACTTTGAGGGATGAGGCAGGCTCAGGCGGCGCGACGCCTGATGCTGGACTCCAGGGTGCTGGAAGGAGTGAACACCATGTCGTAGCCGCCGCCGTCATCCATGAAGCGTTGAATGCCGGCCTGCTGTTCGCGACCCAACGCATAGACGTTAGCCGTGCCTGCGGTGGCAGGCTGCAGCCTGGTGCCACCTAAGGCGTGGTCCAGCGACAGAGAGTTGGAGTGGTACAGGTACAATTGGCCGTCCGGGGCTTTTTGAATATAGGCAGCGTGCACGATTTTGTCCTTGTTATAGCCGCGCCGGCTGACAAAGGTAACGATGCCTGATTCGGTAATGTCGGCCGCATCAAAACTGCTCTTCAGGGTGTCCGGGCGGATTTTCATCATGCGGTTATAGGTCTGTGATCCGCCATTGAGTACTTCGGGAATGATCATTTTGAACGCCGTGTCAGTGATCTTTCTATCGGCCTGGGCGGTGCGTAACGCGGTCGCATAACAAATGTCCAGCTGGGTGTTCTTATCCAGTTTTTTATACAACGTCTTCATGTTTTCGCTGAGTTCACCGCTGGAAAGCACCTTGTCCTGAAAGTTCTGTAGCGGCGGCCCGAAGGGTTTTTGCGTGGCTGGGTTGATGGCGTGCCATTGACCGGTCACTTCATCCAGCTTCGCGAGTGCGCCAACATCACTTGCGCCGTTGACGCCCTTGAGTGTGCCTTGGGCGATATTCGGTTTTTTCGTCAGTGCGGCGATATCAACCTTCGTCAACGCTGCACGCGCGCGGGAAACGCCATGGCGGCCTAGCTTGAAAGCCCCTCGCGCCAGGTCATCAAGACCGCTCAAAGGGTTAAGCGCGCCTACCGTCGCACGGCCGAGGATTTTGCCCGCATGGACGACCCTGGATAATGCCGAAGCGCCGACTGACAGAGCTTTTGCTCCCTTCAAGGCCGAGCCCAGGCCGACCGCAAAACCGAAGATGTCGAAGGCCAGGTCCACAAAGCCTTCAAGGGTTTTTCCGTCGATGAAGTTCTTGATCGCCGACCGGAACGGGATCAGGTTGAGCACAATCTCTTCGACAATTCTGTAAGTGGGCACTTGCGTTTCAAAGGTTGTCGCGCCTTTGGCGTAGCGCTTTACCGCAGGCAGCTCCATGTCTGCGATGACCGCTTCGGCGAGGTAGCGGGTGCGTTC
Source organism: Pseudomonas poae RE*1-1-14 (assembly GCF_000336465.1). Taxonomy (NCBI): domain Bacteria; kingdom Pseudomonadati; phylum Pseudomonadota; class Gammaproteobacteria; order Pseudomonadales; family Pseudomonadaceae; genus Pseudomonas; species Pseudomonas poae. The sequence continues at coordinate 1,800,990 of NC_020209.1, forward strand.
ACTGCCGTAGCTGTAGGGCGCGCCGTGTTCGCCCTTTTTTTCATCCGTCTGCCCGGATGCAAACTCCCCGCCAGGCGTTACAGCGTCGTATCTTTTTCCTTTGGAGGGAAACCAACCGTCGGTGGGTTGGTGTTCCTTGTAGACCATGCCCGGTCGCTTGGTGATGCTGCCCCTCAATCGGTTGATGGCATACGTCACCGATTTGCCGTTGCGCACGGTTTCGACAAGTACAGTGCCTTTTTCAACCGGGAGTGGATGATCGTTTCGCCAGTAGTCGATTTCCGTACGGACGGTTATTTTTCCAAACTCCAGATTTTTTCGGTCTTCCAATGGCAGGTTTGAAACCAGGGTTTTTATTTGCGCCGCGGTCGTCTTTTTTACCGCGTTCTCGTAATCGGCAAATGCTGTTTCGAACGGCTGCCGTGGGGAGGGTAAATCCTTGATTTTTGCCAGCACATCTTTGATGTCGATCCCTTTTGACAGGGTGTTCCAAGTGCCGGGCGTAAATTTGTCGCCGACCGGTAATGAGATCAACCCGGGTATGAGTGTCAGCCAATACACCCCATCACTCAGATTTCCATCCGGCGCGTGCCGCAGAAAGCGGCCATCGATAAACAGATCCAATATCGAGTAGGGCCCCGGGAAGTCCTTGTTGGAGGGTTTGAGCTCAATGCATTTTGCTTCGAACAGTTTCGGGTCCATGTCCGGCAGGGCTGTCTTTAACTGTTCCAGTGCGAGCGCGCTGGTGGTGGGCATGGGCGGAATCTGCGTTTCTGCGGCTTCGCGCAGTTCGCGTATCTGGTTGTTGAAGGCGTTACAGACTTCGGTTATCGCACGTTCGGTCGACGGATAGCGCATGCCGTTTGCGACAGCCCAGTCCTTGATCGCAGCTTGCTGGGCTGCGTACTCGACCTGGCGTTCGTGATCGTTAATAGGGGCGACGCTGGCATGCAGCATGACCTGCGCATAGCTCATCGTGGCCGTCGCTCCGGGCGCTTTTGCTTCGATGCGGGCGACAGCGGTGGTAAAGCTGACCCAACTGTGGGAGCCGACCTTCACCTGTTCGGGGATGTCCTTGACGAGAAACTGCGGCGCTCGGCTGGCCAGCATCAGGTGAGCCCGGAGCATTGCCGTGTCGGCGGACTCGGCGTTGCCATTGGCGAGCAAGTGCTCAGCGAGTTCCGTGACGATGATCGAGGGCGTCTTGTCGGCGTTTTTCGCGGTGACCAGTGTGTAGCCTTCGATATGGGGCTGTGGCGAGTGAGTGGTTTCGCCTTCAATCTCGGTGCTGCTCTCCAGGTTCATGGCTGCCAGCAGCCAGTCTTCGGGGCTGCCCTTGATGGCGAGCCGCTCAAAAAACGCCTGAATGGCCTCGCCCAGTGCCTTGCCTCTGGGAGAATTGAGCAGGTTATCAATCAACCGTCCTGGATCGCGCAGTTCTGCCGGGGAAACGGATTGGCCACCCAGCAGGTGAGTGAGGACAGTTTCATCGGCAGGCACTTTCGCAGTGCCGAGTCGGGCCGAGTGTATGACTTGCTTGAGTTGACGCTGTCTGTCTTGCTCAAGGGGGGCGGGCCAGGCCAGTGCGCCACCCAGATTACCCTGGGCCGGTGAGGTGAGGGCGGGTGTGGCCAGGGCTGTCGCCAGGTTCTCCAATTGCTCATGATTGTTTGGAATGTCCCAGCCATGGTCCTTGAGCAGTTGCAAAAGGCTGACCTGGTTCCATGTGCCGGTTTTATCCGGGTAGTAGGAGGCGTTCCTGGACAGATGAACAGGCTCTTTCAATTTTTTCGCGATGTGCCCGTCATCGTCGATGCCATTTTTTTTCACGGTGTCCGCCAGGTGTTGCAACGTGGTGGCGGCAACGTGGCGGGTATGGATATCGGCGAGCACTGACTTCTGTGTCTGCAATGCATCTTCACTGCGCGCACCGATCAACGCTTGGCGGGTGCTCGGGTCAAGTGGTTTGAAGCCCTTTTCACGCTCGAGGGTTTGCGCGCGTTGGTGTTTTTCGAATGGCGTCAGCCCCTGGGCCTCTTGATAAAAGCGGCCGACGATCCACCACGGCACCGGTTGATCGACCTGGGTAACAGGCGGCTTGAAGGCGGTACCCACGTCGAGCACGCGCGTGGCGTCGATAATGGGTCTGCTGATCGCGCGCCAATGAGCATCGTCCTGTCCTACCGTGTGCAGTTTGCCCTTGACCATGAAGGCGATTTCGCCTTTCTGTGGATCAAGCGTAATCGTGGCCGGGTTGATGCGGTTGTCCTTGATCCACTGGCGCACATCGGTGGATTGAAACGCATCACGTAATTGGCCCCACCACTGGCCGAAGGTGGAGTGGGGAGGCACGTAATTAATGGTGGGCATTGTGCTGCTTTGGGCTGCAACAAGCAGCGCCGTGCGGTAGCGCATGGCCAGTTCGCGGTCACCATTGGCGCGAGAAATGCTCGTTTCGGGCGGCGCCTGGGTGTTGTGCCATGGTTTGGAAAGTGGCTGCGAGAGGGAGGGTGTAGACGTTGGCAACGGCTGACTGAACACCTGGTTATGGTAGGAGAGTCTTTGCATGAAGGGCGCCTTCAGATTGAGTGGTATCAATCCTCTGTAGTGTCCGCCGCGCCATTGATTCCCTCGCTGGACCGCGCGTTAATGACCTTGTGTTTCGATTCGAACATGAGCCTGCTTCAGGCGGTCGCATTGCTGCGACAAGCAGACCTGCTGTGCTTACTTGATCCGGTCCAGCAACAGTCGCTCCAGCGTTTCCACCGGCAACGGCCGGCTGAACAGATACCCCTGAATCTGGTCGCAGCCGGCTTCTTTCAGAAACGTCAACTGCGCCTGGGTTTCGACCCCTTCGGCGACGACCCGCAGATTGAGGCTGTGGGCCAGTTCGATGATCGTGCGCGTGATTGCCGCATCCTGCGGGTTGGTGGTGACTTCGCGGATGAACGCGATGTCGATCTTCAGCGTGTCGATGGGGAAACGTCGCAGGTACGCCAGGCTCGAGTAGCCCGTGCCGAAGTCATCGATGGAAATTTTCACGCCCAGGGTGCGCAGCCGTTGCAGGCTGGCGATGGTGTGCTCGGTGTTTTCCATCAGTGAGCTTTCGGTGAGCTCTACTTCCAGCCAGTGTGCCTCGACCCCGGTGGTGTCCAGAATGCGCTCGATATCGGCGATCAGGTTGCCCTCGATCACTTGATGCCCCGACACGTTGACCGACACTTCCACCGCACCAATGCCGTTGAGCTGCCAGGTGGCGATCTGTTGGCACACACGCTCGATCACCCAGCGGCCCACCGGCACGATCAGGCCAAGGTCTTCCAGTACCGGCACGAACACGGCGGGTGAAACCGGGCCATAGCCGGGTCGATCCCAACGCAGCAACGCCTCAAGGGCGCAGACTTCGCCGCTGGCCAGCTCGACCTTGGGCTGGTAGTGCAGGGCAAACTCGTTGCGTTCAACCGCCGCACGCAAGGCGTATTCCAGGTCTTGACGGGCCAGGTCGTGCACGTTCATCTGCGCGCTTGGACTGGTGTGTTTCAACAATTGCTGTTCAAGCATCAGGCTGTGCTGTTTGAGCAGGTCACCGTGGGCTTTGAGTCGCAGCAGGTTGCGCACCCGCAGCCACAGCTCCAGGCGCTCCACCGGCTTGGTGATGAACTCCTCGGCGCCGCTTTCCAGGCCGCTGACCCGGGCCTCGGATTCACTGAGCGCCGAGAGCATGATGATGGGGATATTCGCGGTGGCGGGATTGCCCTTGAGCTGGCTGGCCACTTCGTAGCCGTCCATGCCGGGCATCATGACGTCCAGCAACACCAGGTCAGGCGGGCTGCTGGCCACCAGGTGCAGGGCCTCTTCGCCGCTGGCGGCGCTCAGGGTCAGGTAGCCCTCGTGGTGCAGCAGGGTTTCCAGGAGTTTGCGTATGTGAGCGTCGTCGTCAACTATCAACAGCGTTGCGGGTGAGCTGGCCATGGAGAGGACTCATGCTAGAGGTGTAATGGACGGGTTCAGCAGGGTGTCGATCACCTGGTACAGCTCCTTGTAGCGCAGGGGTTTGATCACATAGGCGTCGCAACCGGCCAGGCGGGTTTTTTCCCGATCCTCTTTCATGGCCATGGCGGTGAGGGCGATCACCGGGATATGCGCGGTATGTGGGTCTTGCTTGAGCAAGCGTGTGGCAGCCAGGCCGTCCATGCCAGGCAGTTGAATGTCCATCAGAATCAGCGCCGGTTGTTGCTCGCGCGCCATGGTCAGCCCGCTTTCGGCGTCGGCGGCCCACACCACGCTGTGGCCGGCATTCACCAACAGCAGGCGAGCCAGACGCATATTGGCTTCGTTGTCTTCGACGATCAGGATTGCGGCCATGTGGCCTCCAGAGTTCGGTGCAGCGGCAGCCACACCACAAAACGCGCGCCGAGGCCTGCGTGGCTGGCCACGGCGACGCTGCCGCCATGCAGGTCGGTCAACTGCTTGACCATCGCCAGACCAAGACCTGTGCCTTCGAATTTGCGCGCCAGGCTGCTGTCGATCTGGCTGAAGGCCTTGAACAGCTTGCCCATGTCATCCCTGGCAATACCGATGCCGGTATCGCTGACGCTCAATTCGAGGAACTCTGTGTGCGTACTGGGCGGCAGTGCAAAACCGTGCACCGGCCAGTCGCCGGGCACCAGGCCGACTTGAGCGCGGCTGACTTCGCGCACGGCCAGGGTTACCGAGCTGCCGTGCTCGCTGAATTTGACCGCGTTGGCCAGCAGGTTGTAGACGATCTGCTTGGTCTTGCGCAGGTCCAGCTCCAGCCAGCCGAAATCGTCCGGGCTGTCGAGTTTCAACTGGATACGCTGCAGCGCGGCTTTTTCGCGCACGATCAACAGGCTGTTGGCCAGCAGGCCCGACAGTTCAACTGCTTCCAGCTCCAGGTCCATCATCCCGGCCTCGACTTTGGACAGGTCGAGAATGTCGTTGATCAGCGACAGCAGGTGCTGGCCGCTGGTAAAAATGTCGCCGATGTATTCGCGCTGGGTGTCGCTCATGTCGCCCACCAGCCCATCCTTGAGCGCTTCGGAAAAACCGATCACCGCGTTCAGCGGCGTGCGCAGTTCATGGGACATGGTGGCGAGGAATTCGGATTTCATGTGGCTGGCGTGTTCCAGCTCCAGGTTCTTTTCTTCGAGGGCGCGTTCGAAACCCTTGCGCTCGGCTTCTTCCTGTTTGCGTGCGGTGTTGTCGGTGCCGATCAGCAGGTAGCCGATGATCATGTCGCTGCGGTTGCGCAGCGCTGTCACCGAGACCATGGCCGACAGGCGACTGCCATCCTTGCGGATATACGTCAGCTCGTAGATGTCTTCGATACCGCGCGAGGCCTTGAACACCAGCGCCTCAAAGCCCGGTGTGATAGGCGTGTCGAGTTCCAGGCTGAGCGCGGCGGCGCGGGTGATCAGCTCAACGGGGTCGGAAATATCGGCCGGGGTGATGCGGTTGACCACATCGGCGGCGGCATAACCGAGCATGCGTTCGGCGCCGACGTTGAAGATCTGGATCACACCCTTTTCGTCGGTGGCGATGCTGGAGAAATACGCGCTGTTGAAGATGGCGTCCTGCAGCGCGCCGGTCTTGAGCAGGGTTTTCTGGCGTTTGAACTCGACGATCTTTTCCGCGCGCGATTGCGGCGGTGTGGGTAGCGGTGTGTCCATCGCTTGTGCGTTCCGTGCTATTCAGGCCCGACATCGAAAAGGCCGACGCCGCAGAGCATGCTCACAGAAGATCGCGTGCGGGCGATGATGAGGAGATGAGGTCTTTGGACAATAGCAGAGATTATGGCGTTTTGATGGCCGAATACGCACTGGCGGCATTTTTTCGCCCTCAATTGAATGTCGCCACCGCCCCCAACGTGTAATGACTGCCAGGGTTGGAAGATGTCGGCAAGAGAGTAGGCCGACGATCCTTACACCGGCGATATGGTCGCCAGCAGGCCAATGCCAATAGTCAGTACCAAAAAGCCGAACAGGAACAGTGCCATCTTGGTCATGAGGCCTCCGAAAAGTTGGATGACAGAAATGTCGGGTTGGCGCCATTGTCGGTCCGCTGCGGCTTTCAGTACAGAGGCAGGTAGCGAATAAAAAACCATATCAGATTGTGGTTTGTTGAATGACGCAAGGCGTTGAGCTGGGGCCTGTTTACCGGCAAGCTGCAGGTTCCGGTTGAGACAGCCGGCCCATTTGCCCCTAAGATGGCGCCCACGGGATCAACAATAAAAGTGGGCCACCCCTCGATGGAAAGACGTCAATTCAGCGGCGGCATGAAAGGCAAGAATCTGCGTTACCTCAACGAAAACCCTGGGCAACTGGCATCGGTCACTCGCGTCGGCTTTTTGTTGCTTGAACACTTCTCCCTGCCGGCATTCACCCAGACGCTCGATACCCTGGTCACGGCCAACCTGCTGCGCCCCGAGCTGTTCGCCTCGCGCACCTTCGGCTGGGGTGAGGGCGAAGTCATCAGTGACCTGGGCCTGGTGATTCGTCCCGACGCCGCACTCGACGCGGCGGCGTTGCATGACGTGGACCTGCTGGTGATATGCGGCGGTTTTCGCACGGAGCTCAAGGCCAGCGAAGACTTCATCCATCTGCTGCGCAGCGCCGCTGAACAAGGCATCAGTCTTGCCGGGTTGTGGAACGGCTCCTGGTTCCTGGGGCGCGCCGGGTTGTTGCAGGGTTATCGCTGCGCAATCCATCCAGAGCATCGGCCGGCACTTGCCGAAGTGTCCAAGGCAGCCCAGGTCACCAGTGAACCCTTCGTCATCGACCGCGACCGGCTCACCGCCTCCAGCCCTTCGGGCGCCTTCCACATGGCGCTGGACTGGATCAAGAGCCTGCATGGCAAGGCGTTGGTTGAAGGCATCGAAGATATTCTGGCTTTCGAGGAATCACGCTATCGGCGCATCAAACCGACCGAGAACGTCTGCGTCAGCGCGCCGCTGCGCGAAGTGGTCAAGTTGATGGATGCCAACCTTGAGGAACCCCTCGAACTCGACCAGCTTGCCGTCTACGCCGGCCGTTCCCGGCGCCAGCTCGAACGGCTGTTCAAGGAGCAACTGGGCACCACGCCGCAGCGCTATTACATGGAGCTGCGTGTCACCGAGGCGCGACGGTTGTTGCAGCACACCGAGTTGTCCCAGGTGGATGTGCTGGTGGCGTGCGGGTTTGTATCGCCGAGTCATTTCAGCAAGTGTTACAGCGCGTATTTCGGATATCGCCCCTCCAAAGAGAAGCGGTTGGTGAAGTAGGGCGGACCTACTGGTAGAAGGGCTCTGGTTGCGAATTTCACTTGGTCCAAATGTGGGAGGTGGCTTGCTCCCGATAGCGGTGTGACGGTGTACATATCCGTTCCTGCGGTAACGGCGGCGTAGGGTTCCGCCCTTACGGCGGGTCACTTTTGTAAAGGCACAAAAGTAACCAAAAAGCCTCCGCCCCACCACTCGGCACCTCGCCTGGGCTCGGTGTACCCGAATACAGGTTTGAATCCGTGGGCCGCCGCCACGCGCCATCCATGGCGCGGGGCGGCTAACCCGGCGTCCTGCCGGGTTACCCACGGATTCAAACCTGCATTCGGCCAGCGTGGTTGAAGGGGCGCCCCAGATCAAGATCAAGAGCGCGGCGGCCTGAAAGCCGACCGGTATGGGGTGTGAACGCGATCAAATGTGGGAGCTGGCTTGCCTGCGAAGGCGCCGGTCCAGCACACATTGATGTTGACTGACCCACCGCTTTCGCGGGCAACTCGCACCGCCGCTCCTACAGGGAATCTGCGCTTAACTGAACGGCATTGGGGCAAGCCTGCTCACCACAGTAAGGCCCGCTTCCAGAGTTTAACTGTGATTTTTATCCCTCAGAACCTTGAAAGACGGTACGACGCCCATTGCGGCGTGTTCCGGTGCGACACCATTTGCCCAATCATCTGCGCTGTCACCGCCGCCTGGGTCAACCCCAGATGCTGGTGGCCGAACGCAAGCAGTACCTTGCCCTCGCAGACTTGATCAATGATCGGCAGCGAGTCCGGCAGTGACGGCCGAAATCCCATCCAGGGGGTGGCGTCGTGGCGATTCAAGTCTTCGCGAAACAGGCCCTGGCTCAGACGGTGAAGTTGCCATGCGCGCTCCATGTTGGCGGGGCGGTCGAGTCCGGCGAACTCCACCGTGCCGGCCAGGCGCAGGCCGCTGCTCATGGGGGTCATGATGAATTTGCGTTCCAGCGAGGTGACAGCAAACGGCAGCCGGTTATGTTCGTTGGGCAGCATCAGGTGGTAGCCGCGTTCCGTGTCCAGTGGCACTTTCTTGCCGGTCAGGGCCGCCGTCAGTTTGGCGGAGTGGGCGCCGCAAGCAATCAGCACCTGCCGTGCGGTGAGGGTGCCCTGGTCGGTCGTCAGTGTGACGCTATCGCCTTCGACGCGTCCATCGAGCACCTTGCGCTGGATAAATCGCACGCCGCCGGCCTTGGCGGCGTTGACCAGCGCGAGGACCACTTGGTAGGGGTCGATAACGTGCCCGGTACCAGGAAAAAACAAACCGCCCTGAATGCGCTCACTCAACTGCGGCGCACCGGCTCGGACTGCATTGCCTGACCAGAACGTCACCGGCACGCCTTGCTGTTGCATGCGCTGCTGCAAGGCATCGATGACGTTTCGCGAGGCGGTTCGCTCGAATACCAATAATGAGCCGTCGTTGCGCAGCAGTTGTGGCTGTTCAATGGATTCAAGCAGGCGGCGCCATGCGTCAAGGCTGCCTTCATTCAGGGCCCGAAGGCCTTCTACGGTGCGTTGATAACGGTCCGTTTGCAGGTTGAGCAGTAGCCGGGTGAACCAGGGCAGGGCACGTGGCAGGTATTTCCAGTCCAGACGCAGCGGGCCCGTGGGGTCCAGCAACATGGCGGGCAGTTTTTTGAGGATTGCCAGGTCGGCGATGGGAAACACCTGCTCGGTGGCCAGGTGACCGGCGTTGCCGTATGAGGCGCCCATGCCCGGTTGCTGCGAGTCGATCACCAGCACCTGGCGTCCTTGTCGCGAGAGTTGCAGGGCGCAGGCAACGCCGATAATGCCGGCTCCGACGATGGCGATGTCTGGCGGCGTGTGGTCGCACATGGCCTGCTCGCTCCTACACCGACACCTCGGTCGACCAATTGGCATACCAGCGGCGAAACAACCTGTATTGCTGTTCGGCATAGTGTCGCTGGGCATTGCTGAGCTCATCGGTCTCGTTGAAGTGCAACGCGTAACCCTGATCCCCGTTGAGTACCATCAGGTGCTTGTAATACAGCACCAGGTCGCAGCCTTCATCGAAGGACGACAGCACCGCCAGCGCTGTTTCGAGCTCGCGGGCCAGGCGAGCGGCCTTGGCGTCGCCCAGGGCGGCCTTCTTGCTCAGCGCCACCAGTTGCAGCACTTCTCGCGGCAAGGCGTTGCCGACGCCGGTGATGGCACCGGTGGCGTTGCAATTGACGAATCCATGCACCACTTGGGTGTCGACGCCGACCATCAGCGACACGTTGTCGTCCTGGGACGTGATGTTTTCTGCGGCGTAGCGCAGGTCGGCGGCGCCGCCGAACTCCTTGAAGCCGATCAGGTTTGGGTGTTGCCGGCGCAGTTCGAAGAACAGCTCGGCACGCGTTGCGAAGCCGTAGTAAGGGCTGTTGTAGATCACCGCCGGCAGGTTCGGCGCCGCATCGAGAATGGCTGCGAAGTGAGCCTTTTGCGCGGTGGCAGAGGCTCCGCGGGACAGTACGCGGGGAATCACCATCAGGCCATGGGCGCCGACCTTGGCGGCATGGGCTGCATGGGCCACGGCCTCACGGCTGTTCACCGCGCCAGTGCCGACGATGGTTGGCACACCGGCGGCCACCAGGCGCGCCACGCCTTCCTGACGCTGGGCTTCACTCAGCAGCGGCCAGTCCCCCATCGAGCCGCAATACACCACGGCGCTCATGCCGATATCGATCAGCTCGCGGCCCTTGGCGACCAGTGCGTCGAAGTCGGGCGTGCGCGCCGGGGTGCAGGGCGTCATGAGTGCAGGCATGCAGCCGCTGAAGATGTTGTGGGTCATTGTCGCAACTCCTTGTGTCAGACGAGTAGGGTCGGGGCGCAGATGCCCCAGGCAAAAGGGTCTTGCTCGTCGATCAGCAGCACGCTGTCGGCGGTCACATAAGCGCGGCCAGTGATGAACGGGCGCACCTGTTCGCCGTCCCATTGATAACGGCCTTCGAATTGGCTGCCGGTAATGCCGGCCTGCAACCAGATGTCGCCCTCAGCGAGTTTGCCGTCGGCGGCCAGGCAAGCGAGCTTGGCGCTGGTGCCGGTGCCACAGGGCGAGCGGTCGTAGGCTTTGCCTGGGCACATGACGAAGTTGCGGCTGTCGGCCTGGGGGTCATCGGCAAACAATTCGACATGGTCGATCAGCGCACCCTCCGCCCCGTGAATGCCTTGGTCCTGGAGGGCCTTGAGCAGCGTCCAGGTGTAGTGGCTGAGCGCCTCGACATTGCTCATATGCAACGCCTGGCCGTGGTCCGATACCAGGAAAAACCAGTTGCCGCCCCAGGCGATATCGCCATGTACCACGCCATGGCCGGGAACCTGCACTGCAACCTGTTTGCGGTAGCGCCAGGCAGGCACATTGCGCAGGGTGACGGTGCCATCGGTGTGCAGCGTGGCGGTTACGGTTCCGACTGGCGTGTCGATAAGGTGGTCGCCGGGGCCGATATGCCCGAGAAAATGCAAAGAAGCTACCAGGCCGATTGTGCCGTGGCCGCACATGCCGAGGTAACCGGCATTGTTGAAGAAAATCACCCCGCAGGTGGCACCTGGCGTCACCGGCTGGCAATACAGCGCCCCCACCAGTACATCGTTGCCGCGCGGCTCCAGCAGGCAGGCGCGGCGCCATTGATCGTGGTGCGTGCGCAGGCTGTCGAGCTGGGCGGCGAGGGTGCTGCCGGCCAGTGCAGGAAAACCGTTGAGGACCAGGCGTGTGGGTTCGCCGCCGGTGTGGGAGTCGATGACATGCAGTCGTTTCATGGAGCGCTCCGTCAGTGCACGTTGCCGGTAGAAGTCATGGCAGCGTTTTCTTGTGACTGGCATAGCCTGAACGCGTTGACCGCATGTCGATTGATGTTTTGCTCAACTGCGCATGACGATTTCGGCACAATGGCCGTGCTCGACAAGGCCACTGGCATGGGGCAATCTGCTGGACGTCGACGTATGAAGGGGCGGTCAAAGTCATGTTGCACAGCGCGTTTACGACCTTTCTCCAGAGCAGTCGCCCCAAGAGCATCGAACACTTGCTGGCCGGCGTGGCGCAGTTGTTACCGCTGCTGGATGTGATCCCCAATGCGACGATTTTCATCAAGGACAGCGACGCCCGCTACTTACTCGCCAACCGCACGCTGGTGCAGCGTTGCGGCCTCAAGCAGATGCAGGCGCTGTTGGGCAAGACCAGCGCCGAAGTGTTTCCCGTACAACTGGGGCCTGGCTACACCGAGCAGGATCGGCGCGTATTGCAAGCGGGCGTTGTGCTTGAAGACCAGCTCGAATTGCACCTCTATGGCACTCACGAACCCGGCTGGTGCCTTACCCACAAATGGCCTCTGTACAACGATGTCGGCCAGATCATGGGCCTGGCGGGTATTTCGGTCGACCTGCAATCAGCCAGCGAATCCCATCCGGCCTACCAGCGGCTGGCGGCGGTTGACGAACACATTCGCGCACATTTTCACCGCCGTGTACCTCTCGTGGAACTGACGCGCATCGCCGGAATTTCCGTGGCGCAACTGGAGCGCTACTGCAAGCGCGTGTTCCAGCTCACGCCCCGGCAGATGATCCAGAAGGTGCGTCTGGAGCATGCTCATCGACTGTTGCTGCACTCCGAGCTGCCGATCACCGAGGTAGCGTTGCAGTGCGGGTACACCGATCACAGTGCTTTTACCCGCCAGTTCAAATCCTCCACCGGGTTCACCCCGAGTCAGTATCGACAAGCCTCCAGGTGAGCTTTTCAATAAGTGCGTTCAGAAACTCTGTCCCAGAGAGAACTGGAATATCTGCGTATCTGCGTTTTCAGGGGTGCGAATCGGATAGGCAAGGTTGACGCTCAGCGGGCCCAGGGGGCTGTACCAGGTCACGCCGACACCCACCGAGCTGGCCATCTGGCCGAGCCCGATGGTGCCGCATCCCTGGGTCGTACTCACGTAGCATTTGTCTGCATAGACGCTGCCCACGTCCCAGAACACCGAGGTGCGCAAGGATTTGGTGTCTTTGACGAAGGGGACGGGGAACAGGTATTCCATGCCGCCCGTGATCAGGACATTGCCGCCCAGCGCATCGCGGTCGCGGTCGGTGTAGTACGCCTGACCCTGGCGGGAATAGGCTCCGGTCGCCGGTGTGCTGCGGGGGCCAAGGGTGCCGCTTTTGAAACCGCGCACAGAGCCTTCGCCACCGGCGGTGTAGTTTTCATAGAAGGGCAGACCGTCGGTGGAACCGTAGCCATTGGCATAGCCGAGCTTGGTATGCAGTCGCAGGGCGGTCTGAGCGCTCAGCGGCACGAAGGTCTGGCCGGCATAGTCGAGTTTGTAGAAGCTCAGGTCGCTGCCGGGCACCGTCACCGTCATGTTCAAGCTCTGCGAATGCCCGCGTGTCGCCAGGATGCCTTTGTTCAGGGTCGATTCAGACCAGCCGAGTTCCGCCTTGAAGTTGGTGAACGCTTTGCCCTCACGGCCAATGAATTCATAGATTTCATCGGCGCTGTAGGTCCCCGGCTCGATACTGTCGCGTTGTGCCGTAAGGCCGAAACTCAAACGTGACGTTTCGCTGATCGGGTAGCCGATTTTCGTGCCCAGGCCAAAACTGTTGAGCGCGTAATAGGAGCGTCCATTGTCGTAGTAATTGTTGTAATCGGTCTTGCTGTAGAAACCGTTGTAACCCAGGCTGACCCCGTCCCTGGTGAAGTAGGGGTCGGTAAAGCCAAGGTTGTATTTGCTCTGATAAGTGGAACGGGTCAAGCCCAGGCTGGCGTAATTCCCGGTGCCTAGAAAGTTGCGCTGGCTGATCGAGCCGCTCAGGATCAGCCCGGCGCTTTGGGCGAACCCGACACTGGCGGTGATGGAACCGGACGATTGCTCCTCCACGCTGTAGTTCACGTCCAACTGGTCGTCCGTGCCCGGTACTGGCGGCGTCTCGACATTGACTTCCTTGAAGAATCCCAGGCGCTCAAGACGCACCTTGGACTGGTCGATGAGGAACGTGGATGCCCATCCTCCTTCCATCTGGCGCATTTCGCGACGCAGCACCTGATCCTGGGTTTTGGTATTGCCGCGAAAATTGATGCGATTCACGTAGGCGCGCTTGCCGGGGTCGATGGCAAACACCAGGCTCACCGTGTGATCGTCCTCGTGCACCTGGGGTACGCCATTGACGTTGGCGAATGTGTAGCCTTCATTGCCGAGGCGGCGGGTGATCAGCTCGGACGTGGTGGTCATCAGTTGCCGTGAAAACACCTGGCCCTTGCGCACCAGCAGCAGTGACTGCACCTGGTCCTCGGGGATTTTCAGGTCGCCGCTGAGTGTGACGTCGCGAATCCTGTAGCGGCTGCCCTCGTGGATGTTGACCGTGATGTAGACGTGCTTTTTGTCCGGCGTGAGGGAGACCTGGGTGGAGCTGATATCCATGTTGATATAGCCACGGTCCAGGTAATAGGAGCGAAGCCGTTCAAGGTCGCCGGAGAGCTTCTCGCGGGCGTATTTGTCATCGTTCCTGAAGAACGACAGCCAGTTGCTGGTCTTCAGGGTGAATTGATCGGCCAGTTCTTCGTCGTTGAATACCGTGTTGCCGACCACGTTGATATGGCTGATGGCGGCCACCGCGCCTTCATCGATGGTGACCTTGAGCTCGACCCGGTTGCGTGGCAGGGTGACCACTTGCGCCTCGACCGAGGCCGAGTATCGCCCTTGTGCAACGTACTGGCGGGCCAGCTCGTTGCGCAGGCCTTCGAGGGTGGCGCGTTGGAAAATCTCTCCTTCGCCCAGGCCGGCCTGTTTCATGCCTTTGAGCAGATCGTCGGTGGCGATTGCCTTGTTGCCTTCAATCGTGATGCTGGAAACCGTTGGTCGTTCAACGACATTGATGATCAGCACGTCGTTTTCCCGTGCCAGCTGGATGTCCTGAAACAATCCGGTCTTGAACAGCGCGCGCGTGGCCTGCGCCAGCTGGCGGGCGTCCGCCTCCTCACCTATGTTTAGTGGCAGTGCGCCGAAAACGCTGCCTGCCGAGACCCGTTGCAGGCCGTTGATACGGATATCCGAAATCGTCAGGGTTTGGGCCTGTAGCAATGAAATATCAAGCAATAGCGCAACCGTGCAGAGCAAGCGCGAAGAAATCATCAAAATCTTTCCAGAACACATCGACGGCGCAGCATAAGAGCGCCGTGGGTATGGTGCGGTTAACCCAATGTCAAGTTAGGTAAAGGTTGCATTGAGGTCATGACGCTGGTCAGCGAAAACCGATAATGTGCGCACCCTGACCCGGGAGCTGGCGATGATTTCAGTACTGTTGGTTGATGACGATGAAGACCTCACCGCAATGCTCAGGCAGTACCTGGCGCGTGAAGGCTTTGACGCGACCGCCGTGCATACCGGCGAGGAGGGTGAGGAGCAGGCGCTGTCGGGCCGTTACAGCATTGTGGTACTGGACGTGATGTTGCCGCAGTTGTCCGGGATAGAGGTACTGCGGCGCATTCGCGCCGTCAGCCAGGTACCGATCGTGCTGCTCACGGCCCGTGGCGACAATATCGACCGCATTGCCGGCCTGGAGCTTGGCGCGGACGACTATGTACCCAAACCCAGTTCCCCCGGAGAGCTGGTGGCGCGTCTGCGCGCCATCATGCGGCGAGTGCAGCCGGCGGAAAGCCCGACGGTGGACGTCATTCGCAGCGGTGAACTGGTGTTGTGGCCGGCCAGGCGCGAAGCCCGGTGGCAAGGCGCTGAGCTGGGTGTTACCAGCACCGAGTTCAGCCTGCTGGAGGAACTGGCCCGATGCGCGGGTCAGGTCGTGAGCAAGACCGACCTGTCGCTCAATGCCCTGGGATGCCCGCTGAAGCGCTATGACCGACGTATCGACGTGCACATCAGCAGCATTCGCCAAAAGCTGGGGCCGCGCAGCGACGGCAAGGCCTGGATCCAGAGCGTGCGCGGTCTCGGCTATCAGTTGATTGTCGAATGATGAAGCCCAGCCGGCTGTTCTGGAAACTGTTCCTGGCGTTCTGGCTGGCAACGAGCCTGACCTTTTTTGCCGGGGTCGGGGTGCATGAGGTGGAAACCTTCGAGCCGGACGACCCTCACTTGAAGGTCATCATGGCCAGCGAGGCCGCGCTGCTGCGCCAATTCGGCGTCGAATCGGGGGCCGAGCTGCTGTCGACCTGGCGACGTCCGCCCGATCAGGCCATTGGCGTGTATGACAATGCCGGGCAACTGTTGGCCGGCGCGGCTGTGCTGTCGCCCGCCTATGAGCAGACGGTGATCAGCAAGGAAGGTCTCATCCTGTCGCTGCGCTCCACCCACCCGATCAGCTATGAACACAGCGGCCTCGGCCTGCAGGTGCCGCTGATCATCGGCACCTTGATGAGCGCATTGTTCAGCGGGTTTCTGGCCTACTACCTGGCATGGCCCCTGGCCAGTTTGCGTCGCGCGATGGGTGAGGTGGCCCAGGGCCGTTTCGATGTTCGGGTCAAACCGATGATGGGCAATCGTCGTGACGAAATTGTCGACCTGGCCGGCGACTGCGACCGCATGGCCAACCAGCTCAAGCTGCTGGTGCAAGCCCAGCAACGCCTGCTTCACGATATTTCCCACGAGCTGCGTTCACCACTGACGCGCATGCGCGCGGCCATCGGGCTGCTGCGCCAGGACAGCGAGCGCGTGGCCATGCTTGAGCGTATCGAGCGAGAGTCCGAGCGCATGGATGCCCTGATCGAAGCGCTACTGACCCTGGCGCGCCTGCAAGGGCGGCCCGAGAGCATCCATCGCGAACCTTTCGACATCAGTGAGTTGCTGGCGATGATCGTTGAAGATGCGCAATTCGAGGCCGACATCAAAGGTTGTAGCGTTGAGCTACAGGGAGGCCCGCCGTTTGTTGCCTGCGTCAATGGCGAGCTGATGTACCGCTGCTTCGAGAACGTGATACGCAACGCCGTGCGCTACACCCGGCCGGAGACCACGGTGCAGGTATCCACCCGGCTCAGTGCCGATGCGCAGCAACTGTGCGTGCGCATCACCGATCAGGGGCCGGGCGTGGACGAGAGCCGACTGCAGAGCATCTTTGAGCCGTTCGAACGCGGCAGCGACGACACCAGCGTCGGCTTTGGCCTGGGTTTGGCGATTGCCTACAGCGCCCTGGAAATGCACCAGGGCAGCATCGTCGCGCGCAATGAGCAGAGGGGTGGCTTGACCGTGGAAATCTGCCTGCCCAGGGCACGATCTTTACGCGAAATTACACTCGCTTGACGGCTCTGTACTTGCCACCTCATTAGACTCTGCGCTCGGCAACGCCATTGGTTGAGTAGAGGCAGCGATGTTCCAGGTACATAAAAAAGGATTTGTTTCTGGCAAAAAAATGATCGATGGGCTGGTGCCCTATGACTTTTTTTGCGAAGACAATCCGACGATCAATCTATTCGTGTTCACCGGTGCCGCCGGTCAAGGCAAAACCATCGAGGCGCCGACACTGTGGGGGTTTACCCGCCTGGAACGCTTTGAGGCAATGGCCAGCGCATTGTTGGCCAACAAACGCGACGACGGCTGGTTTCAAAGTGTCAATGTACTCACCGGCCCCGTCCAGAACGGCACCCTGGGGGTGAAATTCCAGCGCGTGCACAAGATCATCAAGCATGCCGACACTGCAGTGCCTTCTGCGCGCAAAGTGGATTACGAAATCCATACCGACGACGGCGACATCTATTTCACCCGACGGCCACTGTCGGCCGACCTTGCGCAAACCGTCATTTACGCGGCGGACCACACCAGTGCGCAACCGCCCGCCTGATCAAGCTCAAGCTCAGTGGCCACTTTCCCATCCGCCATGCACTGCCTTGCGAATAGCCTCCAGCAGCATGGCAAACGCCGGATTGTCATTGTGTTCGCGCCAGATCAGGTGCAGTTCGCTCTGCACACCTTCCCCAAGATCGATCTCGCGAAAGACCACATTCTTGAACACCACACTGCTGGCGCAACGCGGCACCAGCGCCAGGCCCATGCCGGCGTTGACCAGCGCCAGAATGGTCAGGGAGGAACCCAGCCATTGCACGTACTCCGGCGCCACGCGGGCTGAGCGCAGCATGCCCGTGAGCAGTTCGTTGAACGGCGGATAGGCCGAGTGGGCATACATCAGGAAGGGCTGGGCATCCAGGTCCTGCACCGAGACGTGCTCGGCCTGGGCCAATGGATGCCGGCAGTGCACGGCCAACACGAAGGGTTCGCGCACCAGGCATTCGGTGGCGTAGCCGGGCTCCAGCAGGGGCGCGCGCACGATACCCAGGTCAATGCGGCGCGCGCGCAGGGCTTCATGCTGCTGATAGGTATTCATCTCGGCCAGGTCAATGCGCACATGGGGCTGCTTGAGCCGCGCTTCGGCGATGACCTTGGGCAGGAATTCATACACCGCGCTGCCCACGAAGCTGATGTTCACTGTGCCGATATCCCCTTCGGCGAAGCGCCGGGCGGTCACGGCGGCTTGTTGGGCGCGTTCGAGCAGGTTCTGCGCTTCGACGAAAAAAGCCCGGCCTGCGGCGGTGAGCGTGACGCTGCGGGTAGTGCGGGTGAACAGCTCCACCCCAAGGTGATGCTCCAGCAACTGGATCTGCCGGCTCAAGGGCGGCTGGGTCATGTTCAAGCGCTCCGCGGCACGGCGAAAGTTGAGTTCGGTGGCCACGGTGGTGAAGCAACGTAATTGAGTCAGCTCGAACATTGATCTAATCCAGGTATCAATCGAATGCCAAGTTAGATTAGACGGGATCAATATCGGGCGTCCATCATCCCTGCGTCCCTATAAAAATAATCAACGGGAGTCGCCCTTGAATACCGTTCAGAGTTCGCCCGACCCAACCGTGCTTGCCCGCGCGGCGGCCAAGGTCAAGCGTCACGTCCTGCCGCTGTTTGTGGTGATGTTCATCGTCAACTACATCGACCGGGTCAACATCGGTTTTGTGCGCAGCCACCTGGAAACCGACCTGGGCATTGGTGCCGCCGCCTACGGCCTGGGCGCGGGTTTGTTCTTTATCGGCTACGCGCTGTTCGAAGTGCCGTCCAATCTGCTGTTGCAGCGCTACGGCGCCCGCGCCTGGTTGACCCGCATCATGTTCACCTGGGGCGCGGCCGCCATGGCCTTTGTGCAGGGCGAAACCAGTTTCTATGTGCTGCGCTTTATTCTCGGCGCCGCCGAAGCCGGGTTCTTCCCCGGCATCATCTACTACTTCACCCAGTGGCTGCCGGCCAGTGAGCGCGGCAAGGCCATGGCGATTTTCCTCAGCGGTTCGGCCATCGCCTCGGTGATTTCCGGTCCGGTTTCAGGCGCGCTGTTGAGTGTGAGTGGCCTGAGCCTGCATGGCTGGCAGTGGATGTTCCTCATTGAAGGTTTCGCCTCGATCGTGCTCTGCGGGTTTGTGTGGTTCTGGTTGCAGTCCCATCCCCGTCAGGCCAGTTGGCTCAGCGACGAAGAAAAACAGGCACTGGTCGGTGCCATTGCGCTCGAACAGCTGGCACGTGAGGCCGCGCAGGCGAGCCGGCCGTCGATGTTCAAATTGCTGGCCGACAAACAGATCGCATTGTTCTGCTTTATCTACTTTTCCATTGCCCTGACCATTTACGGCGCGACCTTCTGGCTGCCAAGCATGATCAAGCAGATGGGCAGTCTCGGCGACTTTCAGGTCGGCCTGTTCAACTCGATCCCCTGGCTGATTTCCATTGTCGCCATGTACGGCTTTGCCGCTCTGGCCAGCAAGTGGAAACACCAGCAGGCCTGGGTGTCGCTGATGCTGGTGATTGCCGCCTTCGGCATGTTCATGTCCACCACGGGTGGCCCGGTGTTTGCGTTTGTCGCCATCTGTTTTGCTGCGATAGGTTTCAAGGCGGCCTCGGCGCTGTTCTGGCCGATTCCCCAGGGTTACCTGGATGCGCGTATCGCTGCGGCGGTGATTGCCTTGATCAACTCGGTCGGCAATCTGGGTGGATTCGTCGCGCCAACCACTTTTGGCTTTCTGGAGCAGACCACCGGCTCCATCCAGGGCGGGCTTTATGGCCTGGCGGCCACCTCGCTGGTGGCGGCAGTGGTGGTGTTTTTTGCCCGCACCGCGCCACGCGGCGGCGTCCCCGCCGGCACCGCGCCCGTCGAACCGCCCATCAGCCAACCTCGCGACGCTCACCACACCTTGCGTTCAGGCCAACAGGGAGCCCTCTCTTGAAAATCATCCGCGTCAGCGTCACCCCGATTGCCTTCCGCGACCCGCCATTGCTCAACGCCAGCGGCATTCATGAACCCTTCGCTTTACGCTCGATCATCGAGATCGAGAGCGACACCGGCTATATCGGGCTGGGTGAAAGCTATGGCGATGCGCCAGCGCTGGCGATTCAGCAGCAGGTCGCGCCACAGTTGATCGGCCTTGATCCGCTGCACCTCAACCAACTGCGCTCTATCGTGCAGGCCACCGTGGCCGCGCAAAAGACCATCAGCCTGCCCGGCGCCGAGCTGGCGCCGGGTTCCCATGCCAGCAAGGCGGTGAGTAATGCCTATTCTGCCTTTGAGGTGGCCTTTCTCGACTTGCAGGCCCACGCGCTGAACGTGCCGTTGGTTGATTTGCTGGGCGGGGCGATCCGCGACCGCATTCCCTTCAGCGCCTACCTGTTTTTCAAGTACGCCCAGCACATCGACGCGCCCTACAAGCCCGACAGCTGGGGCGAGGCGCTGAGCGCGCAACAAATCGTCGCCCAGGCGCGGCGGATGATCGAAAGCCATGGCTTCAAAAGCATCAAGCTCAAAGCTGGCGCCCTGGACCCCGAACACGAAGTGGCCTGCATCAAGGCCCTGAAAGAGGCTTTTCCCGGGGTTCCTTTGCGCATTGACCCGAATGGCAACTGGTCCCTGGCAACCTCGGTGCGCATGGCGCAACTGCTCGGCGATGACCTGCAATATTACGAAGACCCCACCCCAGGCCTGGACGGCATGGCCGAGCTGCACGCGCACACCGGGCTGCCCCTGGCCACCAATATGGTGGTCACCGACTTCGATGAATTTCGCCGCAGCGTGGCGCTCAAAAGCGTGCAGATCGTACTGGCCGATCATCATTACTGGGGTGGACTGCGCGACACCCAGGTGCTGGCCAAAATGTGCGACACCTTTGGCCTGGGCGTGTCGATGCATTCCAACTCACACCTGGGCATCAGCCTGATGGCCATGGCCCATGTGGCCGCCGCGGTGCCCAATCTCGATTACGCCTGCGACACCCACTACCCGTGGCAGGAACCGGACGAGGAAGTGATCAAGGGCGGCAAGCTGCCCATTGTCGACGGCTGCGTGACAATTACCCGCGCCCCGGGACTGGGGCTTGAGCTGGACCACGATCAACTGGGCAAGCTCCATGACCAATACTTGAGTTGCGGTATTCGCCAACGCGACGACGTGAAACAGATGCAGCGCTACCAGCCTGAGTGGACAAGCGTGAAACCGCGTTTTTAAAAGGGTCGCTTGAGTTGCCCGGTCGCACCTTCGCGGTGCCGCCGGGATTTTTTTTGCGCGCATTTACGCAGAATCCCGGCTGTTGGGTATCGCGATGCAACGAATCGGCGCCGTTGCCCCTCCTATGTCTACGAATAACCTTTCACGAGACAGGTAGTGGGCTTATGACGGCGGCAGACAAGGATCATGTGAACTGGCTGGTACAACAATCGATGCTGAACGCGGCGCGCCAGCGCGCCCGGCTGTATTCGGGGCAGGGCCGGTTGTGGCAGCAGCCATACGCCCAGACGCGGCCGCGTGATGCTTCCGCCTTGTCGTCGGTGTGGTTCACCGCGTACCCGGCCTCGATCGTGACCCGTGAAGACGGCACCGTGCTGGAGGCTTTGGGCGATGAAGCGCTGTGGCATGCGCTGTCGAAAATCGGCATTCAAGGCATTCACAACGGTCCGCTGAAAAAATCCGGTGGTCTGTCCGGCACCCGCCATACGCCCACCATCGACGGCAACTTCGACCGCATCAGCTTCGAAATCGACCCTCAACTGGGCACCGAAGCGCAGTTGCAGGCGCTGACCCGCATGGCCGCCGCGCATAATGCGGTGATCATCGACGACGTGATCCCGTCGCACACCGGCAAGGGCGCGGATTTCCGCCTGGCCGAGATGGGGTATGAGGACTACCCAGGGCTCTACCACATGGTGGAAATCCGCGAGGAAGACTGGTCCTTGCTGCCCGACGTCGCCGAAGGGCGTGATGCGCAGAACCTCAGCCCGCTGCAGGTGGATGCCCTGCGCGACAAGCACTACATCGTTGGCCAACTGCAACGGGTGATCTTCTTCGAGCCCGGCGTAAAGGAAACCGACTGGAGCGCCACGCCGGTAGTGCTGGGCGTCGACGGCAAACCACGGCGCTGGGTGTACCTGCATTACTTCAAGGAAGGCCAGCCATCGCTCAACTGGCTTGACCCGTCATTCGCCGCGCAGCAGATGATCATCGGCGACGCCCTGCATGCCATCGATGTGATGGGGGCGAAGATCCTGCGCCTGGATGCCAACGGCTTCCTCGGTGTCGAGCGCAAGCTGGACGGCACTGCCTGGTCGGAAAGCCATCCGCTGTCCATCACCGGTAACCAGTTGATCGGCGGCGCGATTCGCAAGGCCGGCGGCTTCAGCTTTCAGGAATTGAACCTCACGGTGGACGACATCGCGTCGATGTCCCACGGCGGTGCGGACCTGTCCTACGACTTCATCACGCGACCGGCCTACCAGCACGCCTTGCTGATGGGCGATGCGGAGTTCCTGCGCCTGATGCTGCGCCAGATGCACAGCCTGGGCATCGACCCCGGCTCGCTGATTCACGCGCTGCAGAACCACGACGAACTGACCCTGGAGCTGGTGCACTTCTGGACGCTGCACGCCCACGACAGCTACCTGTACCAGGGCCAGACGTTTCCCGGCAATATCCTGCGCGAGCACATCCGCGAGCAGATGTACGAGCGCCTGACCGGCGAGCATGCGCCCTACAACCTCAAGTTCGTCACCAATGGGGTGTCGTGCACCACCGCCAGCATCATCACGGCGGCGCTGGGCATTCGTGACCTGGACGCGATCACGCCGGCCGATGTCCAGCAGATTCGTCAGATCCACTTGCTGCTGGTGATGTACAACGCCATGCAGCCTGGGGTGTTTGCGTTGTCTGGCTGGGACCTGGTGGGCGCGTTGCCGCTGGCGGCCGATGAGGTCGCTCACCTGATGCAGGATGGCGACACCCGCTGGATCCATCGCGGTGCGTACGACCTGGTGGACCTGAATCCCGAGGCTGAGCTGTCGGCAGGGCAGATGCCACGCTCCAAATCCCTGTATGGCAGTTTGAACAGCCAGTTGCAGGACCCGGAGTCGTTCGCCTGCCAACTGCAAAAAATTCTCGCCGTGCGCCGCGCCTATGACATTGCCGCGAGCCGCCAGATCCTGGTGCCGGACGTCGAGCATCCAGGCTTGCTGGTGATGGTCCACGAGCTGCCAGCCGGCAAGGGCACGCAGATCACCGCGCTGAACTTCGGCGCCACGCCGATCACTGAAACCCTGCACTTGCCCAATATCGCGCCGGGGCCGGTGGTGGACATCATCAATGAGCGGGTCGAGGGCGACTTGACGGCCGAGGGTGAGTTCACCATCACGCTGGATGCCTATGAAGGGCTGGCGCTGCGGGTGGTGAGCAGCACCCCGATGCTGTGATGAAGTGGCCTGGGGTGCCAGTGGCACCTCAGGCAGTCAGCGATGCATGCCACTGTGCATAGGGCGTGTTGTCGACCTTGTGCCGGTTGAAGTCCGGCGCACCATCGTCCCACCACACCGGGCCGCGTTCGCCCAACGCGACCTTGGCCTTCTGCACGTTTGCCCTCGCAGCCTTCAACTCACCCGAATCACCCGAGGCCTTGGCGGCCTTCACGTCGCGGCGCGCCACCATCAATTGGTTGACCAGCGCCTGCCTGACGTCGTCAGGCAAGGACGGGTTACTGCACCGCCACAACGTGCCCTTGACCACGAAGTAGCGACCGTCCGGTGTGCCGGGATACGCACTCACGTCAAACCGATGCGCTTACGCATCTGCGCCGTGATGGTTTGCCGGGTCCCAGGCAGATCGGCCCACGGGTCGGCGTCCAGTTCGCCCAGGCGTTCATGCAGATTGCGCACAGTCCATTGGTTGGCGCCCTTGAGGTCTTTCAACTCCTCCTTGAAGATCGGCACTGACACCGGCAGCCCCTCGCGGCTGCGTGCTGCGTAGGCGCAGATGGTGGTGGCGCCCATGCCATTGCGCAGGTAGTCGATGAAAATTTTCCCCACCCGGTTTTTCGGCCCGGAAACCGCCGAAAACCGATCCGGCAGCAGGTTGGCGATGTGCTTGACCACGGCATGGCTGAAGCTTTTGACCGCATCCCAGTCGGCCTTCGGCGTCAGCGGCACGACGATGTGAATACCCTTGCCGCCGCTGGTTTTGAGAAAGGATTTGAGCCCCAGTTCGTCCAGTACCGTCAAGGTCAGCTGGGTAGCCTCGATCATGCTTTTCCAGGGCAGCGCCGGGTCCGGGTCCAGGTCGAGAATGAAGCGATCGGGCTTTTTCAGGTTTTTGGACAGCGCATTCCAGGTGTGCAGCTCGATGCTGTTCATCTGCACCGCGCCCACCAGCGCCTCGATGTTGTTGATCAGCATCACTGGGTGGCCAGTCTCTTCCTTGCCAATGATCTCAATGCCGGGAATCGCCAGGTGTTCTGCGTTTTTCTGAAAAAACAGCTCGCCGCCAATGCCATCCGGCGCACGCACCAAGGCGACAGGTCGATTGAGCAACTGCGGCAGGATCCATTCGCTGATGCTGATGTAATAGTTCGCCAGGTCACGCTTGGTCGCGCCGCTGGCGGGGTCGATCACGCGCTGGGGATGGGTGAGCCTGAGCGTGGTCGAGCCCTTTTTGTCGGGTTCAGTCTGGGTCATCGCCTTGGTCTTCCTGGCGGTTTTGGGTTTGACGGCAGGGGCAGGGCGCTCCTCGGTAATCGATTCGGCGGGTTTATCGTTACGCAGCCCGTGAAACACCGCCTGCCTGACGGCGCCGTCTTGGGTGATTTCGGCGAATGCGACTTCTGCCAGCAGTGCGGGTTTGAGCCAATGCACGCCCTTGGCCTCGAACCCCGTTGGCGGGTTGACCACCGCAGGTTTTTTGACTTCAAGCGGGGTCAATTGCGCAAAGATCGTCGCCAGTGTCGCCAGGGTGAAGCCGGTACCCACCTTGCCCGCGTAGCGCAGCTCACCGCTGTCGTCATCATGCAACCCCAGCAACAGCGCACCGAACTTGCTGCGCGAGCCCTTGGGTTCGGTATAGCCGATGATGACGAATTCCTGACGCCGCTTGCATTTGAGTTTGATCCAGTCGCCGCTGCGCCGTGACTGGTACGCACTGCCCACACGCTTGCCGATCAGACCTTCCATGTGCATGTCGCAGGCGCTGTTGAGCAGTGCCTCGGGCGTTTCGGCGAAGTCTGCCGAGTACTTGAGTACTTCGCTGTCGCTGCGCTCGAGCACCTTGGCCAGGGCGCCCCGGCGTTGCTCCACCGGCACGTCACGCAGGTCCATGCCGTTGAGAAAGGGCAGGTCGAACAGGTAGTAAACGATGTTGCCACTACGCGCCTGCTCGAACGCATTCTGCAAGGCCTGGAAATCCGGCACGCCGTGTTCGTTGGCTACCACCACTTCGCCATCGAGCCAGGCGGAGGTGAGGCCAAGGCTGGCAATCGCCTCGGCCTGGCGCGGCAGCTTATGCGTCCAGTCGTTGCCGTTTCGCGTAAACAATTGCACCTTGCCGTCCTCCACCCGAGCCAGGATACGGTAGCCGTCGAACTTGATTTCATAGCGCCATTCACCCTCCGGCGCAGAATCCACCAACGTGGCCAGCTCAGGCTTGAGGCTTTGCGGCAGCGCGGACGCAACGGCATTCTCCAGCTTCTTCGCGCGCGTGGGCGTGGGCGTGGCGCGCCTGGCGGGGGCCTTGTCGACAGGTTTGGCCTGCGCCGCCCTGGTCTTTTTCGGCACGATGGTGCGCTCGCTCAGCACACTGTGGGGCTCGGCCTTCACCACGTCGTAATCGCTCTCGGCGCGGGCGAACTCGTCCTGATGCTTGATCAGAAACCATTGCTCCTGCTTGCCCGGCATATGCGTCTTGACCAGGTTCCACACGCCCCCGAGCTTTTCGCCCTGCAACTCGAATTTGAGGCGGCCTTTGGCGTAAGCTTGCGCCGGATCCGACAGCGGTTTCCAGAGGCCGCGGTCCCAAACGATAACGTCGCCGGCGCCGTAATGACCTTCGGGTATGCTGCCTTCAAAGGTCGCGTAGTCCAGCGGATGATCTTCGACATGCACGGCCAGGCGCTTGTTTTTCGGGTCCAGCGAGGGCCCCTTGGGCACCGCCCAGCTTTTGAGGGTGCCGTCGAGTTCCAGGCGAAAGTCGTAATGCAGACGGCTGGCGTCGTGCTTTTGAATGCAGAACTGCAGGGCGTTCGGCTCGGTACGTTTCTTGCCCTTGGACGCGCCGCCTGCGGGTTCGGAAGTCGTGTCGAAATCACGTTTGTGGTGGTACTCGTCCAGAGCCTTGTTCGCCT
Organism: Pseudomonas poae RE*1-1-14; assembly: GCF_000336465.1. Classification (NCBI taxonomy): domain Bacteria; kingdom Pseudomonadati; phylum Pseudomonadota; class Gammaproteobacteria; order Pseudomonadales; family Pseudomonadaceae; genus Pseudomonas; species Pseudomonas poae. Next base: position 1,826,875 of record NC_020209.1, read on the forward strand.
TTGGTGTCTTCTTTGCGCGTGTTTTGCGCGATGAAAGCTCGATCCAGGTGGGCGCATGATCACTGGCGTGCTCCTCGCCGCGCACCCAGGCGTCGACACCGGCGTTTTTGAGATGCGGGGCGAGTACCGGGTTAAGCAGGAGATGGTCGATACGCAGGCCGGAATTCTTCTGCCAGTGTTGCCGGAAATAATCCCAGAACGTGTAGACCCGCTCCTCGGGATACAGGTGACGCACCGAGTCGACCCAACCCTGGTCCAGCAACCGTTGATAACACTCGCGGCTCTGCGGCTGAAGCAGCGCATCCTTGAGCCATGAGCGGGTGCTGTAGATGTCGAAGTCGGTGGGCACCACATTGAAATCTCCCGCCAGCACCACCGGGTGTTCGCTTGCTTGCAGCGTGCGTGCATGTTCGATCAGGTGTTCGAACCACTTGAGCTTGTAGTCGAACTTGGGCCCCGGCTGCGGGTTACCGTTGGGCAGGTACAGGCAACCGACCACCACCCCGTGCACGGCCGCTTCGAGGTAGCGCGACTGCGAATCGTCTTCCGCGCCGGGCAAGCCTTTGTGAATCAACAATGGTTCGGAGTCGCGGGCGAGAATCGCCACGCCATTCCAAGCCGCTTGCCCATGGTGCAGGCAACCGTAGCCGGCCGCCTCAAGCTCGGCAGCCGGGAAGGCTTTGTCCTGTGCCTTGAGCTCCTGCAGGCAGACAATGTCCGGCTGCTCTTTGTCCAGCCACTGCAACAGGTTGGGCAACCGCGCGCCGATGCCGTTGACGTTGAATGTGGCGATCTTGAGGTTCTGCATGGCCTCGATCCTTCAATGTTCTCGGTGCTTTCTTATCCGAGTGTCGAAGAACGGAGCGAGTTCTAAATTTGTTGCCTGGGCACGGCGCCCGTATCCAGTTGAACTGCCAGCGGCTCAGGCTGCCGAAACGCAGACAACCCCAGAGGACACCGCGATGACCGAAGAAAAGAAGAAGCAGCCGGAACAGGAACAGCAAACACCCGCGCATTCAACCGAGCAGGAGCGTGAGCGACTGAAGGACTTCAACAAGGACGGTATTCCGCCGGGGGCCTGCTGACGAGTTTTGACAGCCCCTGCGGACCTTTGCGGGGGCTATCACTGTTTTATTTGAAGGTGGTTATGGCAATACCCTCGGTGATCAACGCCCTTTGCACGGCCGGCCTCTCGATAATGGATTGAATGCGTTGAGTCCAGTGCGGGAAATGCAGACTCATGTCTATATCGATCCACTTTCCCCACATCCAGAAAACCAGCAGCACTGGATGAACAATGTTGTAAGTCGCGCCATCAGCTCGCGCTGCAAGGCGCTGCTCGATAAACCGGTAGTTCTCCATCACATTGCTGCGGCCTTTTTCAATGACCTCAGGGAATAGACGTTCATCGTCGACAAATCGTTGCGGCCGCCACACCTGCCCATACGCAAGGCCGTGCACTGTCCCTGATAACCAGTTCAGCCACTCAAGGCATCGTGCCGACTCACCTGGCGTGTCCGGGATGAATCGCAGCGGTGAAGACTGGCTTGCCAGGTAGAACAAAATGGCGGGCAACTCGGTTAGCACGCCGGCTTGTTCGCCTATGAAGCCGTCCCGGCAGAGCAGAGCGGGCACACGACCTTTCGGGTTGATACTCAAGTATTGCGCAGTTTGTGTGCCGATGCCTTTCACTGCCGAGCGCAACTGCAGCTCGAACGGCACGCCCAGTTCCTCAAGAAGAATATGGGCCGCAAGTGAGCAGGCACCGGGTGAGTAATAAAGAAGGTACATACAGGCCTATTAAACGCTTGTGGGTGGCTTTTATTGATGCGGTCAATACCGTTCAGATTGTAATGAAACGACTCAGCCCCCGGTTGCTCCCCCCTGTGGTGAGCGGGCAAGCCCAATGCCGTTCAGTTAAGCGCAGATTCCCTGTGGCGAGCAGGCTTGTCCTGCGTTGGGCTGCGCAGCAGCCCCAAAACCAGGCCCTGAGCCGTGTCAGGTACACCGCGCTTTCCTTGATTGGGGGCGCTTCGCACCCCAACGCGGGGCAAGCCCGCTCGCCACAGATGTCCGACACCAAAGTCGACATCATCGTCACGTTTCTCGCAATAAACTCTATCAGCCCCACCCATCAAGGCGAGCGGGCGACGGCCGAAACTGAAGCGGCAATGTACGAGCGACACGCAACGCAGCGGTTCAGCACGCAGGTCTGAACGCTACGAACCCGCATGCTGATCCCCCAAAGCAATCGTTAACTGGCAAAATCCCCTCCAACTTGATTGCCTTGGAGACCACCATGCTTCGTGCGTTTGAACGAAGACTCGACCCATTCCCCCCTGACGAAGTCCCCCCGCCACCGGAGGGCCTGGTGCGCTTTTTGTGGGCCTGCACCCGTGGGGCGCGGGGTTATATTCTGGCGTTTGCGCTGCTGAGCGCCGCGGTGTCGATCTACGAAGCCTGGCTGTTTTCCTTCCTGGGTCAGGTCGTTGATCTGCTGTCGACCTGGCAGGCCGGCGGTGATGCGGCCGCGCAGGAAAGCCGCGTGCTGTGGGGCATGAGCATCGTGATGGTGTTGAGTGTCGCCCTGGTGGCGCTGCGCACGATGGTGCAGCACCAGATATTGGCGATCAACCTGCCGTTGCGGCTGCGTTGGGACTTCCATCGCTTGATGTTGCGGCAAAGCCTGTCGTTCTTTTCCGATGAGTTTTCCGGGCGGGTCACCACCAAGGTGATGCAGACGGCGCTGGCGGTGCGCGATGTGCTGTTCACGATGATCGAAATCCTGCCCGGCATCGGCGTGTATTTCATCGCGATCATCGCGCTGGCCGGCGGCTTTGCGCTCAAGCTGATGCTGCCTTTTGTTGCCTGGATCCTGTTGTTCGGCTTGGCCATGCGCTACTTCGTGCCCCGTCTGGGCAAAGTGGGGCAGGAGCAGGCCAACGCGCGCTCGTCGATGACCGGCCGTATTTCCGATGCCTACACCAACATCACCACCGTGAAACTGTTCTCCCATTCCAACCGCGAAGCGCACTTTGCGCGGGCGGCCATGGAAGATTTCAAGCAGACCGGTTTTCGCCAGATGCGCCTGGTCAGCCAGTTCGAAATCGTCAACCAGGCGCTGGTGGTGGCTTTGATCATGGCTGCCGGAGGCTATGCGCTGTGGCTCTGGCACCAGGGCGAAATCGGCGCAGGCGCCGTGGCCGCGATCACCGCCATGGCGTTGCGCATCAATGGCATGTCCCACTGGATCATGTGGCAGATGACCTCGCTGTTCGAGAGCATCGGCACCGTGCAGGACGGCATGGGCACCCTGACTCGCGGCGCCAAGGTGCAGGACGCGCCGGACGCGGGTGAGCTGGTCACCTCCGGCGGCGCCGTCACCTTCGACAACGTGCGTTTCAACTACAACGGCGAACGCCAGGTGCTCGATGGCCTGAGCCTGGACATTCGCCCGGGCGAAAAAATCGGCCTGGTCGGCCGCTCCGGCGCGGGTAAGTCCACGCTGATCAACCTGCTGCTGCGTTTCTATGACGTCGACAGCGGCGAGATCCGGATTGACGGGCAAAACATCGCGCAGGTGACCCAGGACAGCCTGCGCAGCGCCATCGGCATGGTCACCCAGGATACGTCGCTGTTGCACCGCTCCATTCGCGACAACATCGCCTACGGCCGTCCCGATGCGAGCGACGCGCAAATCCGCACGGCAGCCGCCAACGCCCAGGCCGATGAGTTCATCAGCCGCCTGAGTGACCGCCAGGGCCACACCGGCTACGACACCCTGGTGGGCGAGCGCGGCATCAAGTTGTCCGGCGGCCAGCGCCAGCGTGTCGCGATTGCCCGGGTGATGCTCAAGAACGCGCCGATCCTGCTGCTCGATGAGGCCACCAGCGCGCTGGACTCCGAAGTCGAAGTGGCGATCCAGGAAAGCCTCGACGAGATGATGCAGGGCAAGACTGTGATCGCCATCGCCCATCGGCTGTCGACGATTGCCGCCATGGATCGACTGATCGTCATGGATGACGGCCGCATTCTGGAGCAGGGCACCCACACCGAACTGCTCGCGAAAAACGGCATCTATGCGCGGCTGTGGCACCACCAGAGTGGCGGGTTTCTGGGTGAGGATCGCGGCGTGGCGCAGGTGATGGACTAAAGCCGGGAAGGGCAAACCGACTCGCCGCGGGCGAGTCGGGATCACGCAATCGCGGGCACTTGAACGCTCTCAGTAAACCTGTGGAATGACGATGTCCGGCGGCGTGGGGCTGCGCAGGTAATCCTCCTGCCTGACACGCTCGGGCAGCTCGATCATCGGCACCTCGACTTCTTCGTAGGGCATTTGCTTGAGCAAATGATGGATGCAATTGAGCCTGGCTTTCTTCTTGTTGTCCGCCTGTACCACCCACCAGGGCGCTTCAGGGATATGGGTGCGTTCCAGCATGATTTCCTTCGCCTTGGTATAGGCCTCCCAGCGGCGGCGCGACTCCAGGTCCATGGGGCTCAGTTTCCATTGTTTGAGCGGATCGTGAATGCGGCTGAGAAAGCGCAGGTGCTGTTCCTGATCTGAAATCGAAAACCAGTATTTGATCAACTGGATACCGGAGCGCGCGAGCATGCGTTCGAACTCCGGCACAGTGCGAAAGAACTCTTCGTACTGCGCCTCGTTGCAAAACCCCATCACCTGTTCGACGCCGGCGCGGTTGTACCAGCTGCGGTCGAACAGCACGATTTCGCCCGCCGCCGGCAGGTGTGACACATAGCGCTGGAAGTACCACTGCGTGCGTTCGCGATCATTCGGCGCGGGCAGGGCGGCGACCCGGCACACCCTGGGGTTGAGCCGCTGAGTGATGCGCTTGATGACGCCGCCCTTGCCGGCGGCGTCGCGGCCTTCGAACAGGATCACCACCTTGGCCCCGGTCTTGACTACCCAGCTTTGCAGCTTCACCAGTTCGCCCTGCAGGCGGAACAGTTCGCTGAAATAAACCCTGCGCTCGGTTTTCTCGGGGCTTTCCTCAATGTGTTCATCCAGCAGTGCATTGAGGTCATGGCCGTCTTCGGTCAATTCCAGTTCCAGCTCTTCGTCACTGTGATCGAGCAGTTCACGGCGGATGCGCTGGATCAGGGCGTCGTCTGTTGCAGGCATGGGGGACACTCGCGTGGTGAGGATGATCGAGTGTTAGTCGCATCTTGTTACGAAGTAATGACATGAAAATAAGCGTTTGACGCCGTAAAACGGGACAAAACCGCGCCTGCCATTCATTTTTCATAAAAACGTAACAAAGCTGCTGCAAAGTCCCGGGAGCCCGAAAAACAACACGGAGTTCCTTGAATGAAAAGCTTGATGAAGTCAGCTGCACTCGCCGTCGCGGTCTCGCTAAGTGCCACTTCGGTGTTTGCTGCCGAAAGCATCCGCCTGACCGGTTCCGGCGCCAGTTTCCCGGCCCCGATCTACCTCACCTGGTTCAAGGATTTCAGCAAGAAAAGCGCTGGCGTGACGGTGGACTACCAGTCCAAGGGGAGCGGGGCGGGCGTACAGGACTTCCTCAACAAGACCGTGGACTTCGCCGCCAGTGACTCGGCCATGAAAGACGAAGACATCGCCAAGGTCGCCGAAGGGGTGCAATTGCTGCCGATGACCGCCGGCGAAATCGTGCTGGCCTACAACCTGCCGGGCAACCCCAAAGGGCTGAAGCTGCCGCGCGATGTGTACTCCGACATCTTCCTGGGCAAGATCACCAAGTGGAACGACCCCAAGATCGTTGCCGCCAACCCGGACCTGAAACTCAGCGATACGCCGATCACCGTGGTGGTGCGTGCGGACTCCAGCGGCACCACCGCCGTGTTCACCAAGCACCTGGCGGCCATTAACCCTGCGTTCAAGGACGCGCTGGGTGAAGGCAACACCGTCAACTGGCCGGCCACCGACAAGTTCATCAAGTCGCCCAAGAACGATGGCGTGACCGCCACCGTACGCCAGACCCCGGGTGCGATTGGCTACATCGAATACGGCTTCGCCAAACTGGCCAAGGTTGACTTCGCCCAGTTGCAGAACAAGGCCGGCCAGTACGTGGTGCCGAATGCCGAAAGCGGTGCAGAAGCCCTGGCGGCGGTAAAAATGCCGGAAAGCCTGGTGGCCTGGCTGCCGGACCCGGATGGCGCCAAGTCCTACCCGATCACTTCCTACACCTGGATGATCTTCCGCAAGGACAACGGCAACCCGGCCAAGGCCAAGGCCATGCGTGAAATGGTCGAGTACAGCCTCACCGAAGGTCAGAAAATCGCTGACTCGATGGGCTACATCCCGCTGCCGGCTTCGGTGGTCGAACAGGTTCGCAAAGCGTCGGCCAACATCCAGTAAGGCTTGCCAGCTCACTCCCGGCGCAGGCGCTCAGCCACGCCGGGAGCGCGTCCTCCCTGTTGCGGAATCAACCCATGAACTCACCTTTTGTCGTACCGGTTAACCCGGACTCTGCGTGTCAGCCACCGTCCACCAAGGATTTCGTGGTTGACCGCACCTTCCGTGCGCTTGCACGCATCGGCGTAGTGCTGGTGCTGGCGCTGGTGTTCGCGCTGGTGTTCGAAGTAGGGCGCAAGGCGCTCCCCGGCATGGAAAAGCACGGTTTTGACGTGCTGCTGGGCAGCGTCTGGGATGTCAATCAGGGCAAATACGGCATTCTGCCAGCGATCTGGGGCACGCTGTACAGCGCCTTCATCGCGTTACTGATCGCCGGCGTTTTCGGCGTCAGCATGGCCATTTTTCTTACCCAGGATTTCCTCCCGGCCAAGCTGGCTGCGGTGTTTCGTACCATCGTCGAACTGCTCGCCGCCATTCCCAGCGTGGTGTATGGCCTGTGGGGAATCTACGTGGTCATCCCCGCCATCCGGCCGCTGACTGCATGGCTGAACACGGAGCTTGGCTGGATTCCTTTTTTTGGCACGTCCTTGAGCGGCCCGGGCCTGCTCCCGGCCGCGCTGGTACTGGCCATCATGATCCTGCCGACCATTGCCGCCGTGTCCCAGGACGCGCTCACCGCCGTGCCGATGAAAACCAAGCAGGCGGCCTATGGCATGGGCACCACGCACTGGGAAGCGATTCTCAAGGTGATGGTGCCGTCGGCGGCCACCGGTATTTTCGGCTCCCTGGTGCTGGGTCTCGGTCGCGCCCTGGGTGAAACCATGGCGCTGGCGATGCTGGTGGGTAACGCGAACAACATTTCCCTGTCGCTGTTCGCCCCGGCCAATACCCTGGCGGCCTTGCTGGCGCTGAACTTTCCTGAAGCCGGGCCGAACGAGATCGAGGTGTTGATGTATGCAGCACTGGTGCTGATGTTCATCACGCTGCTGGTCAACGTGGCAGGCTCGATGCTCATGCTTTATGCCCAGCGGGGGACCAAGCAATGACCAACCTCACTCTGCCCGACGCCGCGCTGCCCAGCCTGCAACGCCGCTTCGAAGGCCGCGCCCTGCGCAGCCTGGTGTTGACCACGCTGGTCTGGCTGGGCGCGCTGCTGGCCAGCGTGCCGCTGATTTCCGTGCTGTATATGCTGATCACCCGGGGCGGCGCGCGCCTGAGCCTTGAACTCTTCACCGAGCTGCCACCCACCGGTTTCGAGACCGGCGGCGGTTTCGGCAACGCCATGGCCGGCACCCTGGTGATGGTCGGTATCGCGGCGGCCATCGCCGTGCCGGTCGGCATCCTTGCGGCGGTATTCCTTGCCGAGCTGGGGCCAGACAGCAAGCTGGCGAGCGCGGCGCGCTTTGCCGCAAAAATGCTCACCGGCCTGCCGTCGATCCTGGCCGGGGTGTTTGCCTACGCGTTGGTGGTGATGACCACCGGCACCTACTCGGCCCCGGCCGGTGGCGTGGCGCTGGCGGTGCTGATGCTGCCGATCGTGGTACTCACGGCCGAAGAGTCGATGAGAATGGTGCCCAAGATCATGAAGGACGCCGCGTACGGCATGGGCTGCACCCGTTCCCAGGTGATCTGGAAAATCGTCTTGCCCACCGGCATGCCGGCGATCCTTACCGGCGTGATGCTGGCCGTGGCGCGCGCGGCGGGCGAAACCGCGCCGCTGCTGTTTACCGCGCTGTTCAGCAACTACTGGATCTACCACGACGGCAACCTGGCCGTCATGAACCCGACAGCCTCGTTGGCCGTGCTGATCTACAACTTCTCCGGCATGCCCTTTGACAACCAGCTCGAACTCGCCTGGGCGGCCTCGCTGGTGCTGGTGATGATCGTGCTGGTTGTGAATGTCGTGAGCCGTATTTTCGGCAAACCCAAGTACTAAGAGCGGGAGCATCTGAATTTTGAACGTATCAACTGCGCAAATTGCTGCTCCGTTTGTGACCGACTCGCCTGTGGTCATGGACTGCAAGCTGGACAAGATTTTCTACGGCAACTTCATGGCCGTGCGTGACAGCCATGTGCCGATCGAAAAAAACAAGATCACCGGCTTCATCGGGCCGTCGGGCTGTGGCAAAAGCACCGTGCTGCGCAGCCTCAACCGCATGAATGACCTGGTCAAGGGCTTCCGTTTCGAGGGCCATGTGCATTTTCTTGGCCAGGACGTGTACGGCAAGGGCGTCGACCCGGTGGTGGTGCGTCGTTACATCGGCATGGTGTTCCAGCAGCCGAACCCGTTCTCGATGAGCATCTTCGACAACGTGGCCTTTGGCCTGCGTTTGAACCGCTACAAGGGCGACCTGGGCGACCGTGTGAAACACGCACTGCAGGGCGCGGCGCTGTGGGACGAGGTCAAGGACAAGCTCAAGGTCAGCGGCCTGTCGCTCTCCGGCGGCCAGCAGCAACGGCTGTGCATCGCGCGCGCCATCGCCACCGAACCTGAAGTGCTGCTCCTGGACGAGCCGTGCTCGGCGCTCGACCCGATTGCCACGCGCCGTGTCGAAGAGTTGATGGTGGAATTGAAGAAGGACTACACCATCGCGCTGGTCACCCACAACATGCAGCAGGCAATACGCGTGGCGGATACCACCGCGTTTTTCTCGGTGGATATTTCCCAGGGCACACGCACCGGCTATCTGGTGGAGATGGGCGCCACCGCGCAGATCTTCGGCAAACCCCGCGAGCAAATGACCGAAGACTACATCAGCGGCAAGTTCAGCTGAGCATCACCGCCCCATCAACACCGCATACCTGCAAACGCCAAAGGGAATTGGCGGGCATCCGGTAGATTTTCTTACCTCGCGTTTTCAAGGAGTTTCAATGTTTGCAACGCATCGCCTGGACCTGCCGGCCATTGAGCGCGCACTGCGTGAAGTGCAGGATCGCTTCGCCGAACTGAGCCGGCACTTCACCGAGCCGCGCGATCCGCTGACCGACGAAGTGCTGCACAATGTGCTTGAAGGCTATGCGTTGATTGACGACTATGTCGCACGCGGCGTTGACCTGTTCGATCTGCATCAACTGAACCTGATGCTGGAGATCAACGCCGTGGTGCTGTGCGGCAAGGACCCGGCGCGCCGGCTGGAATACGCGCAGCACCTGGCGGCCACCGAGGAACACTTCTTCAACAACGTTGAAGGCGGGATCAAGGACCTGTTCAACTGGTATTGTGCGTATCGCAGCGAATCGGTGTGGAAGCGCGCGGCCGGTGTCTATGTACGCATTCTCAGCAAGCCGCAGCTATTCATTGAAGGCAACAACCGCAGCGGTTCGCTGATTGTCAGCTATTTGCTCATGCGCGCAGGTTTACCGCCCTTCGTGCTGACGCTGGAGAACGCCGAGGGCTATTTCAACCCGTCCTCGGTGATCCGCAACTCTGCAAAACATGGAGTCAAGGCGTTGTACGAATTGCCCAAGATCAAGAAAAAATACGCGGCCTTTCTGGAACATCAGGCACCCGACCCAGGCAAGTTTTTCCTGGGCGACCGCCCCCGGCCGCTGCATCAGGGAGGCCATTGATGCGCGCCTTTCCACGCATGCGTATTTCCTTCGATATTGACGACACCCTGGCCTGCCAGGCACATCACTGCGCGGTGGAAAGCAGTCGGCTGCCGGCCTGCGTGCATCGCTGGCTGGGCGAGCCGCTGCGCGTGGGCACACGCGCGCTGATCCGCGAGTTGCGTCGCCAGGGCTGCAGCGTGTGGGTCTACACATCGTCCGGCCGCACGCCGTCCTACATCCGCCGCTGGCTGTTGCTGTATGGCATCCATGTCGACGGTGTGGTTAACAGTGTGCTGCACAACCGCGCCCTGACGGTGCATGGGCTGTCGAATGCCCCGTCGAAGTACCCGCCGGCCTTCGACATTGACCTGCACGTCGATGATTCCGAGGGGGTGCGGATTGAAGGTGAGGATCACGGCTTCCGCGTGGTGGTGGTTGACCCGCAGGATGCACGCTGGACACACAAGGTCTTGCATGCCGCTGCCCTGGTGCAGGGGCAGCTCGTCTGGCAGCAGCTGATCAGACGCCCGCAGGCAGCCCGCCAGCGCATCCGCTCACTTGTATAAAATCGCCTGATGAATGTCCTGCAGCGCCATGATGCGCTGGGCGGCATTGAGCTTGATCGCCTCCTTGGGCATGCCGAACACCACGCAGCTGGCCTCGTCCTGAGCCACCGTGGCGGCACCGGCGTCGAGCATTTCCTTGAGGCCGCGCGCGCCGTCATCGCCCATGCCGGTCATGATGATGCCGGTGGCGTTCTTGCCGGCAAACCGCGCCACGGAGCGAAACAGCACATCCACTGACGGGCGATGGCGGTTGACCAGTGGGCCTTCGATCACCTGCGCGTGATAGTAGGCACCGCTGCGGGTCACCATCAGGTGCTTGCCACCGGGGGCGATCAGCGCCAGGCCCGGCAGAATGCGGTCATTGTTGCGCGCCTCGCGCACTTCGATCTGGCACACACTGTTCAGGCGTTCGGCAAAGGACGCGGTGAATTTTTCCGGCATGTGTTGCACGATCACCATCCCCGGGCACACCCTCGGCAACGCCGTCAGCACAGCCTCCAGCGCCTGGGTGCCGCCGGTTGAGGTGCCGATGGCGACGATGCGTTCGGTGGTCTGGGCCATGGCATGGCCGTTGGCGGCGGGCAAAATCGCGTCGGCGCTGAGCTTGCCGGCAGGAGCGGGCGCGGGGGGCGGCCTGACGGCGCGTTTGCCGAGGTTCTTGACGTTGGAGTTGGCCGCGGCGCGGATCGCCGCCACCAGTTCGGCCGCCGAGTCGATCAGGAAGTTCTTCAGCCCGGTGGTGGGCTTGGTGATGATTTCCACGGCGCCGGCCGACAGCGCCTGCAGCGAGGTTTCTGCGCCTTTCTGGGTCAGCGAGGAGCAGATCACCACCGGCGTCGGGCGCTCGCTCATGATTTTGCGCAGAAACGTGATGCCGTCCATGCGCGGCATCTCCACATCCAGCACGATTACGTCGGGCCATTCGCGGGCGAGCTTGTCCATGGCGAAAATCGGGTCGGACGCCGCACCCATCACATGAATGTCCGGCGTGTCGTTGAGGATCGCCAGCAGCACCTGGCGCACCACGGCCGAATCATCGACCAGCAGCACGCTGATTTTTTTAATAGGCATTTATTGGAGTGTTCCCATTGGTTGATGCCGGACCCAGACGTTGCCGTTCCACAGGTCGAACACAATCGTGCGATAGCCGGTGCTGCCCATGTCCTGCGCGGTCAGGTGCAGATGATGACGCTCGGTCAGGGCCAGCGCCGCGCGGATATTCAGGCTCGCCACGTCCTGGGCCGGCAGGCGGCGCGGCTGTTCGGGGAACATCTCGCCACCGCCGAACAGTTTGACCTGATAGTCATGCGCCCGCGTGCCGTTGGCGTGGGCGTGACGCAGCAGCAGCTCAAGTGCTTCATCGCCGTATTTGCCATCCAGCGGCTGGCCCTTGCGCAAGCGTGCCGGCAACATGAAATGGCACATGCCGCCGATGCGCCGTTGCGGGTGCCAGAAGGTGAATGCCACGCAGGAGCCGAGCAGGGTGCGCAGGCGCGTGGGCCGCGTCGCAAAGCTCACCTGGCCTGGCGCCAATACCACTTCGTGGGCATCGATGGGCTTTTTCATGGCTTGCGGTAAATCGACGGGGCCACCAGTTTCAACGTGTCATTGACGCCGTTGAGGCTTTCCGAGTGGCTGATGATGAAATGACCGCCGGGCCTGAGCAGCGGCAGCAGGCGTGCGACCACCTGGCTCTTGGTCTGCTGATCGAAATAGATCATCACGTTGCGCAGGAAGATCACGTCAAACTCACCCAGGCCGGGCAGCGGCTCGTTGAGGTTGACCTGCACGAAATTGACCCGGCTGCGCAGGCTCTTGTCGATCAGGAACGTGCCCTCCTGGCGTCCGATGCCCTTGAGGCAGTATTTGCTCAACAGCGGCTGGGGCAGGGTGCCGGCGCGCTCCATGGCGTAATGCCCGCTGCGTGCCTTGGCCAGCACCTGGGTGCTGATGTCCGAGCCGATCACTTCCCACGGGGTAGTGCCCAGGCCTTCGGCCAGGGTCATCGCCAGGCTGTAGGGTTCTTCGCCGGAGGAACTGGCCGCGCTCCACACGCGAAACAGCTTGCCCGGCGGCGCCTTGGGCAGCACCTGCTGACGCAGGAAGTCGAAATGCTTGGGCTCGCGAAAAAAATAGGTTTCGTTGGTGGTCAGCAAATCCAGCGCGACCTGCAGTTCGCCCTTGCGCTGGTCGCTCATGATCAGCTTGAAGTACTCCCCATAGCTCTCCAACTCGTAGTGTTTGAGGCGTTTGAACAGGCGTCCGGCCACCAGCGCCTTTTTTGCCGGCGACAGGTTGATGCCGGCCGCGCGGTACAGCCAGGACTGGAACTGACCGAACTCGCGGTCATCAAGTGATGAAGTATCTGCCATGACCGGGCCTCACCGCGCATCGGCATCGAGCGCCGGCATCTGGCCGGCCTCGGCGAGGCTGGACATCTCATCGATGGACAGCACCTTGTCCACCTCCAGCACGATCACGAACTTGCCCTCCACCTTGGCCATGCCGCTGATGAAATCGGCGCGAATCCGCGCGCCGAAGCTGGGCGGCGGCTCGATCTGTGCCGCCGGGATTTCCTGCACCGCCGACACGGTGTCCACCAGCAGCCCGATGTCCTGGGGCTGACCATCGTCGGCGCGGGCTTCGATGATGACCACGCAGGAGCGCCGGGTAATGGCCGAGTTCTGCCGGCCAAAGCGTGCCGACAGGTCCACCACCGGCACCACGGCGCCGCGCAGGTTGATCACGCCACGCACGAAGGCGGGCATCATCGGCACGACCGTCAGGCTGCCGTATTCGATGATTTCCTTGATGCCCAGAATGCCGATGGCGAACATCTCGCCGCCGAGCATGAAGGTCAGGTATTGCGCATCCTCGTCGGCCATAACGGCGGTGTGACGGGAAGGGGTAACTGCGCCCATGTGATTCTCCCTGTGAGCCCGTAGCGTCGCGTGCGATCAGAAACGGGTGAATTCCGATTCGTCCGGAGCGCTGGCCATGTTGTAGGCAAATGCCTTGCGCGGCGCCGGTGCAGCCGGGCGTGGCGGCTGGCGGTTGGGCTTGTTGCCGGTGTCCACCGCGCTGCTTTGCACGGTGGCCCTGGGAGATGCATCAAGCACGAAAAAGCTCATGGCCTGTTGCAGCTGTTCAGCCTGGCTGCTCATTTCTTCGGCGGTGGCGGCCAGCTCCTCGCTGCTCGAGGCGTTCTGCTGCGTCACCTGGTTGAGTTGGGTCATCGCCGTGTTGATCTGCGCGACGCCGGCGGCTTGCTCCTCGGAGGCGGCGCTGATTTCCTGCACCAGGTCGGAGGTCTTGTTGATCGACGGCACCATTTCGCCGAGCAGCTTGCCGGCGGTCTCGGCCATTTCCACGCTGCTGGACGACAATTCGCCGATTTCCTGCGCGGCCACCTGGCTGCGTTCAGCCAGCTTGCGCACCTCGGCGGCCACCACCGCGAAGCCCTTGCCATGCTCGCCGGCCCGGGCCGCCTCGATGGCCGCGTTAAGGGCCAGCAGGTTGGTCTGATAGGCGATGTCATCGATGATGCTGATGCGTTGGGCGATTTTCTTCATCGCCACCACGGTCTGCTGCACCGATTCGCCGCCTTCGGTGGCCTCCTTGGCGGCCTTGCTGGCCATGCCATCGGTGACCTTGGCGTTCTCGGTGTTCTGGTTGATGCTGGCGCTCATCTGTTCCACCGACGCGCTGGTTTCCTCGACGCTGGCGGCCTGCTCGCTGGTGGCCTGGCTCATCGATTGCGCGGTGGCGCTGACCTGTTCCGACGCGCTGGCCAAGTTATCGGCGGCGTTGCGCACTTCGCCGATGATGTGCGCCAGTTTGCCGACCATGTTGCGCATGGCATTGAGCACCATGCCGGTTTCGTCCTTGGCGCCGCTGTCGATGTGGGCGTTGAGGTTGCCCTCGGCCAGTTGTTCGGCGGCGGCGGCGGCCTGGCGCAGCGGGTGCGAGATGATCCGGGCGATAAACAGCGCGAGGCACAGGCCGATCAGCAGCGCCACGACCAGCACAGCGATGATCGACAGGCGTGCATTCTCGTACAGCGCGGTGCCGTGGTCGCCGGCAACCGTGGCGCCGGCGTCGTTGAGTTCGATCATTTTCTGCAGACGGTTGGTCAGTTCATCGAAGTGCACCTTGGATTCGCCGCGCAGCAGGCTGCGCGCCTGGGCTTCCTGGTTCTGCCGGGACAGCTCGAACAGTTGCTGGCTGGCCGCGAGATAAGCGCTCCAGGCGCTCTTCACATCCGCCAGCAGTTGACGGTCTGCTTCGTTGGACAGCTGTTGCTCGTAGGTGCCCAGCCGGGTTTCGAATTGCTGGCGCGACTCCACGGCTTCGCGCTCGGCCTGGGCTTTTTCCTCGACCACGTCGGTGCTGATATTGCGGTTTTCCTTCAAGCGATAGTTGGCGGCGAAAAATCGCATGCCGGCGGCCGCGCGCATCGACGGCATCCAGTTGCCACGGATGTCCTGGGCCGCCTGATTGACGGAGCCCAACTGGAGGATGGCGAAAACGCCCATGCCCGCCGTCAGCGCGAGGACCACCAGAAACGAGCTGATCAGCTTGGTGGAAATTTTAAGATCGTAGAACCATTTCATCGGGGAACCTCCATGGAATTGCAGATACATCAGCGAACGACGACCGAGGGCGACTGAGGCGCCTGGGCCGTGCGGGCTTCCAGTTGTACGATTTGGCTGAGCAGGGCGGGCACGTCCAGAATCAACGCGACGGCACCGCTGCCCAGGATGGTTGAGCCGCTGATGCCGCGCAGTGCGCCAAACAGCTTGCCCAGGGGTTTGATCACGGTCTGGAATTCGCCAAGCAGGTCATCCACCACCAGCCCGGCCTTGTGCTCGGCGTAACGCACCACCACCACATTCTGGCGCCGCGCCGGCGGGCCTTCGTGGCTGAAGTGCTCACGCAGGTCCACCAGCGGCAACACCTCGCCACGCAGGTCCAGATAACCCTGGTCGCGGCTTGACTGGCGCTGGGGTTCGTCCAGCTCGATGCATTCCTGCACCATGTCCAGCGGAATCACGTAGGTGGACTGATCGATCCCGACCAGAAAACCGTTGATGATCGCCAGGGTCAGCGGCAGGCGAATGCGCACCACCGTGCCCTGGCCGGGGCGGCTGTCCAGATCGACGGTGCCGCGCAGCAACGTGATGTTGCGCTTGACCACGTCCATGCCGACGCCGCGCCCGGACAGGTTGGTGACCGCCTCGGCGGTGGAAAAGCCGGGCTCGAAGATCAGGTTGTAAATTTCCTGATCGGTGAGCTGCGCACCCGTGGAGACCAGCCCGCGCTCCTGGGCTTTTGCGAGGATGCGCTCGCGGTTGAGCCCTGCGCCGTCGTCGGCGATTTCGATGACGATGCTGCCGGAGTCGTGGTAGGCATTCAGGCTCAGGTGGCCCTTGCTCGGTTTGCCCGCCTCGCGCCGCGCCGTGGCATTTTCGATGCCGTGGTCCATGGCATTGCGCAGCAGGTGCATCAGCGGGTCGCCGATCTTTTCCACCACCGTTTTGTCGAGCTCGGTTTCCGCACCACTGATGAGCAGGTCGATGTCCTTGCCCAGTTCCTGGCTGACGTCGCGCACCACGCGGCGAAAGCGGTTGAAGGTATCGCCAATGGGGATCATGCGCAGGTGCAGGGCGCCATCGAGGATCTCTTCCACCAGCCCGGACACGGTGGATGTGGCCTCCTGCAGCGGGTCGTTGTTGCACGAGCGCGCCAGCAGGCTGGCACCGGCGCTGGCAATCACCAGTTCGCCAACCAGGTTGATCAGTTCGTCGAGTTTGTCGGCGTTGACCCTCACGTAGTTGCCATCGCGGGGTTTTGCCTCGCTGTTCGTCGCCACGCGCTGAGGCGCCGGCGCCAACTGCTCGGGTTGCGCGACCAGCTCGGTGCCGCCGGGCGCTGCCTCAAGCGGTGTGTCGTCGACGGCGCTGATGTGCACCTCACAGTCGTCGCGCACGAAGTCGAAGACTTCATTGAGCGTGGCGTGGCTGGCCGACGAGCGCAGGTCGATCTCAAAACCCAGGTAGCAGCTTTCGGCATCCCAACTGTCCAGGGCAGGGAGGCGATCGGTCAGGGTGGTGACCTGCAGGATCCGGCCCAGGGTGTCGAGGTAGCGCAGAAAGGACAGCGGGTCCATGCCGTTGCGGAACACGTCCACGCCAAATCGCAGGGATAGGTGCCACAGCATGTCGCCTTGGGTGTCGTTGACCACGGAAGTCATCGGCACGCCGGCCACCGCATGGTCACCGCCCTGATAGGCACTCAGCGCCTGGCGCAGCGCCGCTTCGCGTTCCAGCGCCGGCGCTTGCAGTGCTTCACCTCGGCTGGCCACCACGTCGATCAATTCGAGCATGTGATCGCCGGACTTGAGCAGCACCGCGATCAGCGTGGCGTCCACCGCCACACTGGCATCGCGCAGGCGGTCGAGCACGTCTTCGACGATATGGGTGAAGCTCACGATCGGCTCCAGGCCGAACAGGCCGGCCGAACCCTTGATCGTGTGTGCGGCGCGGAACACCGCGCCGATGGCATCCTGATCGCCAGGCTCGCTTTCCAGTTGCAGCAGGGATTGCTCCATGGCCTGCAACAGTTCGCGTGCCTCGACGATGAACGTCTGTTGTGCCTGATCGAGATTGATACTCACCTGGACACTCCTTGTCGCGTATTGAACGGGGCGGCGGGCGCTAGAAAGCGACGCCACCGCACAACGTGAAGGTTTGCTCGACCACCGGGCTCTGGCCGACCAGGCTCAGGGCCGTGCCGCGGTGGTCGGCTTCGCGGTGAAGCACCGCGAGCAATTGCAGGCCGGCGCCGTCCATTTCGGTGACCTGGGATAGGTCGAGCGCCAGGCGCGGCGCCGTGCCCAGCTGCGGCAGCAGCGCGGCGGCCAGCTCGGCCACGGTGTAGATCGTCAGTTCACCGTCGATGCCCACGCACGGGGTGCCGTCGACGGTTTCGCAGGTAATCGGCATGGCAAGGCCCTCCATGGTCAGGTGGTCAGGGCAGGATCAGTTTGGACACCGCTGCCAGCATCTGCGCGGGCTGGAACGGCTTGACCACCCAGGCTTTGGCACCCGCCGCCTGGCCTTCGGCCTTTTTCGATTCCTGGGACTCGGTGGTCAGCATGATGATCGGCGTGAACTTGTAGCTGGCCAGCTTCTTGACCTCCTTGACGAAGGTGATGCCATCCATGTTCGGCATGTTCACGTCACTGATGATCAAGTGAACCTTCTGCCCGGTGAGCTTGCCCAGCGCATCCCGGCCATCGCAGGCCTCGATCACGTCGTAACCGGCGCTTTTCAAGGCGATGCCGACCACTTGCCGCACGCTGCTGGAGTCGTCGACCACTAATACATTCTTTGCCATGGTGTGCTCCTTAAAAGAAGGTGATGTCTTGAGAATTCTGTGACGCGGCCGCTTCACCATGGTGGGTGCGGCGTTGTTCGTCGGTGGCGTAGGTGGCCTCCATGCTCGCCAGCCATTGGCGCGCATCCACAGCCAGCGCCTGTTCCGGCGCCTGGCTGGCCTGCAGCAGGTGTTCGTGCAGGGCGTGCATGTTGTCGCGCACGTGGCTGAGTATCTGGCTGACCCGGTCCTGGAACTGCAGGTTGACCAGCACTTCGGTCATCTCGTCGCGAATGCCGTAGCTTTCCTGCTTGAGCAGGTCGGCGGAGTCGGTCAGGCGACCGGTGATGTTCTGGAAGCGTTCGAGCACCTGCTGGATGCTCTGCTCGGATGCGGCGACGGAGTGGCTGTCCTGGTCGGCACTGCTGGACGCCGCCTGCACCAGTTGGGTAATGGCGTTGTTAATGATGTCGACCTTGGCCGACATCTGCTGGCCGGTCTCGCTGGATTTGCTCGACAGACTGCGCACCGCATCGGCCACCACCGCAAAGCCGCGACCGGCTTCTCCGGCCCGCGCGGCTTCAATGGCGGCGTTGAGCGCCAGCAGGTTGGTCTGCGCGGCAATGGCCGCGACATCGGCGGCCATGGTGCGCAGCTCGCCGGTATAGGCAGTGAGGCTGCGCACCTGGGTAAGCGTCTGGTCACGGCTGGTTTGGGTGGCCTTGAGCGAATCGATCACTTGGCTCAGCTCGCTGTCGCTGCTGGCCAGCACCTTGAGCGCACCGTCGGCGGCGTGCCCATCCAGCTCGCCAGCGGCTTGCTGCGAGGCTTGCACGGTGTCCTGCAAACGCGCGGAAATCCCGGTGAACCGATTGGCCAGGCTCACAATCGCGTCTTCGGTCTGCTGCCGCGAGCTCTCCACCTGCTTGGCCCAGATCGGCATGGCGCCGAGCAGGACTTCATCGAGCTGGGCGCGCGAATCCAGACCCTGCAGGCCGGTTTGTGCGGTTGAATCTTCTGCCAGCGCGACGGCGCGCTGCACCGACCCGCGCTGGGCACGTGCGCTCCAGGCACAGGCAGCGAGGCCGAGCAACACCAATAAGGCGCATGCCGCAAGGTTTGCCGGGGTGGTGGACTGCGAAAGTATCCAGATGACAGCGGGGATAACCGGGATGAAAGCGAACCAACGAAAACGCGGATGACCGGAAAGGGCAGTACGGATGGGTTGACTCGGGGTCATGAGTTCGGTCCTTGAACGTTGTTGCGGATGTAAACGACATAGGGGTTATCTGCGCGGTGCGTCACAACTTTAGACATCCGCGTGTGCCTTCCGTCTGGTTTATGACTGTCGTGTGACCGGTCAGTGTCAAACCCTCACTGTGGCGAGCCCTAATGCGTCCAGTCATGCACAGATTCCCCGTGGCGAGCAGGCTTGCCCTGCGTTGGGCTGCGCAGCAGCCCCAAAACCAGGCGCTGAGCCGCATCAGTTACACCGCGTTTGCTGGATTGGGGGCGCTTCGCACCCCAACGCGGGGCAAGCCCGCTCGCCACAAGAAGCCGCTCGCTACAACAAAGTCAGCTTGCCGCAAATAAACGCTGTTGCTGCGCGCTACATTCGATTGATACTTCTGCCTTATTCAAGTGTCCATTTGAATGTGCCGCACCATTATTCACTCTCCAGGAAATACCCATGTCCAAGCTCGCCGAATTCCGTCAACTCGAAAAACATCTCGCTGAACAACTTCAAGCGCTGGAGAACTTAAAAGGCGATGCCGGCCTTAAGAAAGAAATTGAATTCGAAACCAAACTTCGCGATTTGCTCGCCAAGTACAGCTATAGCCTCAAGGATGTGATCAACCTGCTGGATCCGCAAAGCAGCCGACGTGCTCCGGTGGCTGCGCCCAAGGCCGGCACGCGCAAAGCCCGCCAAGTGAAGGTCTACAAGAACCCGCACACAGGGGAAACGATTGAAACCAAGGGTGGCAATCACAAAGGCTTGAAAGAATGGAAAGCTGAACATGGCGCCGACACTGTCGAGTCATGGCTGAGCAAGTAAGACTCACGTGTGCAAAGGGGCCTTCAACGGCCCCTTTTTTTGGCTTCAATTTTTATTACGTCGGCAGCGCTCCGAGCAATAACGCACGTCGTTCCAGCAACGTGCCCACTTTTTTCGCCATGTAAAGGGAAGGCCGCAAGTCAGGCAGGTTTTGACGGGGAGCTCGCTTTTCTTCATGGGGTTTTACCTACGTTTATCCGTCCATCTTTGATTAATGGGTCCAAGGGTACAGCAACGCTTTTCGACGACTGACACGTCTGGATCAAGGGTTCTGGCGATGTCAGGGTTGTCACGTGCGGTTTTGGCGTCTACTCTGGAAATGTATGAATTGTTACAAACAATTTCGGAGGCGCCCGTTTTTGCGGCGCGATACTTCAGGACGAGGAACGAAAGATGTTTTCACATGAAGGTCCCGCGATAGAGCTGTTGCTGTTTATTTTTGGTGTGGCCGGTCTGGTGCTGGTCGCGTGGTTTATCCACCATCAATACGAGCGAAAGAACGGGAAAGGCGTTAAAAAACAACAAAACCGCAGCGAGGGTCGCTCAACGTAGGTATCTGGCAGCCTTTGCCGCCGAGCCAGTCGCGTGCGACTGGCTCTCAGGTAAATCAATGGAACAAATTTGTACATTTAATTGACGCCACTATATTGCCACCCTAAGATCGCCGCCCATTGATGGCATAGAGCCATGTAGAGGGACCTAGCGATGTGGCGTCTGTTACGCCGGACCGGGCTCAGCCTGCTGTCCGTTTTCTTCTGGCTCACTGCAGCCGCAGCCCCGCAGGACACGCCCGGTGTCACCGACCTGATTCGTGACCGCCAGGACCGTCTGCTCGAAGAACAGCAACGACGCCTCGAAGACCTCAAGGACCTGCCCGGTAAATCCGCAGCGTCCGGCACGCCGACAACCCCTGTCGACAGCCGTTGCTTCCCGATCAAAACCATCGAACTGACCGGCGCCGACGCGTTGTCCGAAGGCGAGCGCGCTGAGTTGATCAAACCTTACATCGGCCAATGCCTGGGCGTGCCGCAACTGAACGCGGTGCTCAAGGTCATTACCGACCGCTACCTCGCCAAGGGCCTGGTCACCAGCCGCGCCTACCGCGCTGGAGTTGACGGTGGCCGACGTCATCAACCAGGCCAAGGGACTGGTGTTTGCCCAGCAGGTAAACCTCAAGGCTGCGCGCCTGGACAACCGCGACGGCACACTGGCCGCCCAGCGGGCGCTGGCGCTGCAACTGTCGGGCGCGCTGGACAACAGGCGCGGCAAGCTCAGCAGCGAAGGCGTCCTGCAACTGCGCGCGCAGCAGATCGACAACAGCGTCGGCAACCTGTCCAGTGCCGGCGATCTGACCCTCACCAGCGACGGCGAACTGCTCAACGTGGGCGGCGTGGTGGAATCCGCCCAGGCGCTCACGCTGGGCAGCGCCAGCCTGGACAACAGCGCCCAGGGCCTGCTGAAAAGCCAGGGCGCCGCCAGCCTGACCACCGGGCAACTCAACAACGGCCAGGGCGGGCGCGTGATCAGCGCCAACAGCCTCGACCTTACGGCCACCGACCTGAGCAACGGCGGGCGCATTGCCAGCGGCGGCGTATTGACCGCGAACCTGGCCAGCCTGACCCAGGCCAGCGGCAGCGAGCTGTTCAGCAGCAGCGAGTTGAACCTGGACCTGCATCAGGGCCAGTTGACCAACGCCGGGGTGATCAACGCACCGCTGCTGGTGCTGAAAAACCTCGCCAGCGTGGATAACCGCAACGGTGAAATCTCCAGCCAGAACGCCTTCACCCTCGCGGCCCGCAGCCTCGACAACAGCAGCGGCAAGCTGATCAGCAACCAGGCGCTGACGCTGCGCATCGAGCAGGCGCTGGCCAACATCAAAGGCAGCATCAGTGCAGTCGGCCTCACGGCCCATAGCGCCAGCCTGGACAACACTGACGGCCTGCTCAGCAGCCGTGGCGGCCTGGACGTCAGCGCCGACGGCCTGATCGACAACCAGCGTGGCAGCCTGATCGGCGACGCCAGCGTGCTGTTGACGGCGTCGACCCTGGACAATCGCGCGGGCGAAATGGCGGGCAAGGCCAAGGTCACCGTCAACGCCGACCGCATCGACAACCAGCAGGGCCAGTTGCTCAGCACCGACACCCTGTTGATGACCGCTGCCAGCCTCGACAACCGCAAGGGCCTGCTGGGCGCAAGCAAAACCCTGACGCTGAAGGTGGGTGACGTCGACAACCGCAGCGGTGAGCTGACCAGCAACGCCGACCTTGACCTCACCGGCCAGCGCCTGGACAACAGCGACGGCGGCAAAGTATTCGCCGCCGCAGGCCTGAGCCTGGTGGTGGAGCAGGTGCTCAACCGCCTGCGCGGCCAACTGAACGGTCAGCGCCTCAACCTGACCGGCACGGCGCTGGATAACAGCGGCGGCAAGATGCTCAGTCAGCAGCCGCTGGTGGTGAACCTCACCGGTGACCTGACTAACCAACAAGGCCTGCTGAGCAGCGAAGGCTCGCTGGACGTCAAGGCACACAGCCTCGACAACACCCAAGGCAGCCTCTCCAGCGCCCAGGCCCTTAACGTCACCACCCGCGCCGATCTGAACAACCAAGGCGGCGAGCTGGTGACGGACGCCGGCCTGATACTGCGCAGCGCCAACCTGGGCAACCAGCAAGGCAGCATCAGCGGTAAAGGCCCGGTCAGCGTCACCACCGGCACCCTGAACAACCAGGCTGGGCACCTCACCAGCGGCGACACCTTGAGCCTGGCCACCGGCCAATTGAACAACGGCGGCAGTATCGGCAGCGTCAAAACGCTGAGCGCCACGGTGAGCGGCCTCGACCAGCAGGCCGGCAAGCTGTTCAGCCAGGCCGGCCTGAGCCTCGACCTGAGCAACGGGCAATTGATTAACCGGGGAGGCCTGATCAATGCCAGTGGCGCACTGCTGCTGAGCAACCTCAGCGGCGTCGACAACCAGAGCGGTGAAATTTCCAGCGACCAGGCCTTCACCCTGGCCGCGCAAAGCCTGGACAACAGCAGCGGCAGGCTGCTGAGCAATGGCGACCTGACGCTGCGCATCAGCCAGGCGCTGGCCAACATCAAGGGCCTGGTCGGCGCCGCCAACCTCAACCTGCGCGCCGGTGCCCTGAATAACCAGGGCGGTACCCTCAACGGCCGGGGCGAGTTGCAACTGACCAGTGACGGCCTGCTCAACAACCAGGGCGGCACGCTGTTGGGCGGCAGCCGCGCGGTGCTCACTGCGGCGACCCTGGACAACACCGCCCGCGGCCTGATCAACAGCCAAGGCACTCTGGACCTCGCGGCAGGCACCCTCGGCACCGGCAGCGGCGGCGAAGTGTCGGCCAAGCGCACAATGGACCTGAAACTCAGCGGCTTGACCCTGGACGGCGGACAAATCGTCGGCGGCGCGGGCGTGACCCTGGACTTGAACAACACCGATCTGGATAACCGCAATGGCCTGATCGCCGCCCAGGGCGCGCTGGTGCTGAATCGCGTTGGCGAAATCAACAACCAGAACGGCGAACTGTCGACCCGGCAAAACCTCACGCTGAACCTCAATACCCTGAACAACACCGGCGGCAAGTTGATCAGCAGCCAGTTGCTGTCGGTGAACGCCGCGGCGCTGCTCAACCAGGGCGGTCTGCTGTCCGGCTGGCAGGGCTTGAGCGTGACGGGCGGCAGCCTCGACAACCGCAATAACGGCACGCTGTCGAGCCGCAACGGCGCAGTGGATGTGCGTCTCACCGGCGCACTGCTCAACACTGGCGCAGGTGCGCTGGTCAGCCAGGGGCGGTTGGACCTTACCGCTGCCAGCCTGGATAACAGCGGCGGCATTCTTTCCAGCGGCGCAGGGCAACGCCTTGGCGTGAGTGGCGCGTTGAACAACGGCAGCGGCGGCCTGATCGACAGCGGCGCCGAACTGGACCTGCAAGCGCTGAGCCTGGGCAACCAGGCCGGCACGATCAATGCGCAAAAAGCCATGGCCGTCACGGCCTCGGACCTCGACAACAGCGGCGGCACCGTCGCCGGCAACGACCGCCTGACCGTCGACCTGCTGGGCGCGCTGACCAACACCAACGGCAAACTGGCCAGCGCCGGCCCGCTGTTGTTGCAGCGCGCGACGCAGGTCAACAACCAGGGCGGGCAGATAGTCAGCCAAGGCCTGCTGACCCTGCTGGCCGGCGGCCTCGACAACCGCCAGCGCGGCACCATCGCCGCGAGAAATCGCGTGGCGATTAGCAGCACCGGCGTGCTGCAAAACGATGCCGACGGGTTGATCTACAGCCAGGAAGCCGACCTGAACATCAATACCGCAGGCCTCACCAATGCCGGCGGCGCCGTGCAAGGCCAAAGCGGCCTGAGCCTCGATATCAACGGCGACATCGACAACCAGCGCGGCAAACTGCTGGCGCAAACCGGCGACACCGTGATCAAGGCTAATACCCTGAGCAACCAGGGCGGTAGCGTGGCCAGCCTGACCGGGCTGGTGGACGCCAACTTGAATGCCAGCCTGCTCAACGGCCTGGCGCAGAACACGGCCGGTGTGGTGCAGGGCCAACGCGTCAACCTGGTCGCGCTCACCGTCGACAACGGGCAAGGCCGCATCGCTGCGCAGAACGGCGACGCCGTCATCCGCGCCACGCGGATGCTCAATGCCTACGGCGGGCTGTACGCCAAAGGTGCGGTGCTCGTGCGCAGCGCCTCGCTGGACAACGGCAACGGGCAAATCGCCGGCCAGCGCATCGACCTTGGCCTCACCGGGCAACTGAACAACCAGTCAGGGGTGATCGAAAGCGATGAAACCCTGACCCTGCAGGCCAGTGATCTGGTCAACCAGGGCGGCAAACTGCGTGCCCTGGCGCGCAGCGGCAAGACCCAGTTCCAGATCGGCAACCTGTTCGACAACCGCAACGGCCTCGTTGAAATCGCCAACACCGACCTGAGCCTCGCGGCTGCCTCGTTCCAGAACAACGGCGGCCAGTTGTTGCACAGCGGGGAGGGCGAGTTTGATATCTCCCTGCCCAACGTCACCGCCGTCGGCGGCAACATCGTCACCCGTGGCGGCCTGACTCTCAACGCTGACACCTGGACCAACAGCAGCGTGATCCAGGCCGGGCGCCTCTACGTCAACGTCGGCACCTTTACCCAGACCGCCACCGGCCAGTTGCTGGCCTCATCGCGCCTGGAAGGCAAGGGCGGCCAGTGGACCAACCACGGCCTGATCGCCAGCGATGGCAGCCTCGGGTTGCAGTTGACCGGTGGCTACGGGGGCAGCGGGCGTATCAGCAGCATGGGCGCGCTGGACCTCACCGCTGCGCAGTTGACCGTTGCGCAACAGGCAAGCATCGCCAGTGGCGGCAGCAGCCGTATCAGCGTGGGCGACACCCTGGCCAATGAAGGCCGGATCACCTCGGCCACCGACTTGACCGTCAGCGCAGGCACGATCAACAACAGCGGCACCGTGGGCAGCACCGGCAACCTGCGTCTGGCCGGCTCGACCCTGTTGAACCAGAACGGCTTGATTTTCAGCGGCGGCGACATGGCGCTGCGCATCGACACCTTCACCAACCGCTTTGCCGACGTTTACGGTCTGGGCAACGTGAGCATCGCCAGGGATGACAACGACGGTCAGAGCAGCGCAATCAACAACCTGTCGGCGACGATCGAGAGTGGCGGCGACCTGAAGCTGGCGGCGGCGCGTATCGAGAACCGCAAGGATGTGTTCACCACCGCCGGCGGGTTGGTATCCAGTTATATCGGCGTGCAGTGCAGCAGTTGTGCGTCGATTGACACCAACCGCACCGCCGACAGTTACCTGGTGTGGGCGCAGAACTTCAAGTCGCAGATCGTTGCAGACTCGGCCTCGGCCAGCATGACGGCCGGGCGAAATTTCACGGTCGCAGGTGGCGACTTCAGCAACACGAACTCAACTCTCACCGCCGGCGGCAACATCAACTTTGCCTTGCAGAACTTCACCAACGAAGGGGCCTCGGTCGGCGAATACACGCTGCGCCGTTCTTACACCTACGGCGATGTGAACCCCTACGATCTGTCGCGTTTCATGGTGACAGTGATGAACTACAACCGTGGTCATGATCCTTTCTACAACGCATCTGCACCCACTATCCACGTGTGGACCAGCAACGGCACGGAGTCCATAGTACGTGTGGTCAACCGGCGCAATGGTCGTGACGATACCAACGGCACCACTCAGTACGGCCCGCTGAGCGTCGCGACCGCTCGATCGGTGGATCCAAGCATCGGCGCCGCCGACGGCCCTTGGGAAATGGTCGGCGCCCGACCCTTCAACAGCACCACCGTCGGCGCCTCGACTGCCGCCAATGCCGTGGTTCAAGCCGGCGGCGCTGTGAGCATCAACGCCACGCAAAACCTTACCAACAGCGTGGTGCGCCAAAACGTCGCCGTCAGCGGCAATGCATCGCGGGTCGGCGCCACCCAGGTCAGCGGCAACACAGCGGTCATGGTCACCATCAACCGTGAACTGCCGCCCGGCCTTGCCCTGCAACAGGTCAACCCGATTGCCTTGCCTGGCTTCAGCCTGCCCACCGGCAAAAACGGCCTGTTCCGTCTCAGCGGCCAGGCCGCCAACGACAGCCAGGTGAGCGGCGCTACCGGCCCGCAGAGCTGGACCCTGGGCGGCGCCAGCGTCGGCGTGGCGCAACGTCAGCAATCTGCGCCCGCCACATCGGGCCGCAGCTTCCAGATCGCCGATGCCGCGCAAACCGCCGCCGGCGTGCATCAGGTCGTGCTGACCGCCCGCGAAGCAGGTGGCATCAACGCCAACGCCAGCGCGATCAACGTTGCGGGCAACACCGACAGCAGCGCCTGGCAACCGGGGCGTACCCCGGACGTTGCAATCAACCACGGCAATGGCGACACCACCCAGGTGTCTCGCCCGGACCTCAACGTGTCTGGCCTGACGCCTGCCGCGCGTGACGCCAGCACACCGATCACCGCGCCTGCGACCACCGCTCAGCCCGGCTTGTCGAACGCGTCTCGCGATACAACCGTCGCCACCACCCGCAGCGCGGCCGTCAACATCCCCGGCGTCACCCCGCAGGCCGTGGACAGCAGCACGTCCGTCGCTACCCAAATCATCAACCGCGTGCAAGGCCTGCCCACCCCGCAAGCGGCCTCGCAACCCCACAAATACGTGATCGAAACCAATCCGGTTCTCACCGACCTCAAGCAATTCGTCAGCTCGGACTACCTGCTCGCCGGCCTCGGCTACAACCCCGACGACAGCGCCAAGCGCCTCGGCGACGGCCTCTACGAACAGCGCCTGATCCAACAGGCCGTGGTCGCCCGCACAGGTCAACGCTTCCTCGATGGCCAGACCTCCGACGACGCACTGTTCCGCTACCTGATGGACAACGCCATCCACAGCAAACAGAGCCTCGGCCTCTCGGTGGGCGTGTCGCTGACCGGCGAACAGGTCGCCGCGCTGACCCACGACATCGTGTGGCTGGAAGAGCACGAAGTGAACGGCGAAAAAGTCCTGGTGCCGGTGCTCTACCTCGCCAACGCAGACCAGCGCCTGGCCTCCAATGGCGCGCTCATCGCCGGCCAGGACGTCAACCTGATCGCTGGCAAAGACCTGACCAACGCCGGCACCCTGCGCGCCAGCAACAACCTCTCGGCCGCCGCCGGCAACGACCTGATCAACAGCGGTCGCATCGAAGCGGGCAACCGCCTCGACCTGCTGGCCGGCAACAACCTGGTCAACCAGTCCGGCGGCGTGATCGCCGGGCGGGACGTGACGCTGACGGCCGTGAAGGGCGATGTGATCAACGAACGCAGCCTCACCGGGCTGGGCATGGGCGAGGACAACCGCAGCTACTTCGGCGACGCGGCCCGCGTGGAAGCGGCCAACGACCTGACGATCAAGGCGGGCCGCGATTTCACCAACAGCGGCAGTGTGCTGAAGAGTGGTGCGGATACGCTGATCAATGTTGGGCGGGATATCAATATTGTCGCCACGCAAACCCTCGACTCCGGCGACGGGGGCATGTGGAAACATACCTCCAACACCACGCAAAGCGGTTCGACCGTCAGCGCCGGCCGCGATGTGCAGATGAACGCAGGGCGCGACCTCAACGCCATCGCCAGCGTGATCGACGCCAAGCGCGATATCGGCCTGTCGGCCCGAGAAGACATGAACCTGGCCTCGGCAGCGGACGAGGACCACTCGCTGGCCAAGAGCAAAAAGAAAACCACTCAGGAAGATCACGTCAGCTAGGTCGGCACTGTCGTGAGCGCCGGGGCGGATATCCGCCTGAGCGCGGGGAATGACATGGCGCTGATTTCCAGCCGCGTGACGGCGGGGGATGAGGCGTATCTGGTGGCGGGTGATCGACTGGATGTGCTGGCGGCGCAGGACAGTGATTATTCGTTGTATGACATGAAGAAGAAGGGGAGTTGGGGGAGTAAGCAGACCAAGCACGATGAAGTGACCAAGGTCGTCAATGTGGGAAGCGAGGTCAAGGGCGGTGGCACCGTCGCGCTGGTTAGCGGCGGCGATCAACGCTATCAAGCGGCCAGGCTGGAAAGCGGTGAAGACCTGACCCTGCAAAGTGGTGGAGGAATCAACTTCGAGGGCGTGAAGGACCTGGATCAGGAGAACCATTCAAAAAGCAAATCGAGCCTCGCCTGGAACAGCATGAGCGGTAAGGGCAATACCGACGAAACGTTCAGGCAAACGCAGATGGCGGCTAAAGGTGACGTTGTCATCAAAGCATTGGATGGGCTGCATATTGATGTGAAGCAGGTGAATCAGCAGACGGTTAGCCAGGCCATTGATGCGATGGTGCAGGCTGATCCGCAGATGGCGTGGTTGAAAGACGCCGAGAAGCGTGGCGATTTTGACTGGAAGCTGATCAAGGAGACGCACGACTCTTACAAGTACAGTAACTCCAGCCTTGGGCAGGGAGCGATGCTGGCGATCATGATTATCGTAACTGCGTTGACGGCTGGTGCCGCTAGCGGAGCCTTGGGTGCAACATTCGCAGGTGCCGGTACCGCAGGCTCTGGCACGGCTATGGCAGCGGCCGGCAGTTCAGCCATGGTGACGGCGGGTACGGCAGTCGGGACTGCGGCGGCGGGGTGGGCCAATATTGCCGCAACAGCAGTGATTACTTCCGCCACCAGTGGTGCGGTGATCAGCACGATTAATAACAAGGGAAACCTGGGGGCTGTTTTTAAGGATGTGACTTCCAGCCAAGCCCTGAAGGGGTACGCCGTTGCAGGTATTAGTGGTGGTTATGTGCCAGACAGTCTCGGCGCTCAACTCGCTGTACGCTCAGCATTGAATACAGTGGCCAACGGCGGGAAGTTTAAAGATAACGTGGTGCAGGCCGCTCTCGGAATGGCAGCGGATGGCCTGAGCGGTGCAATATACAATAAGGTAGGTGATGCACTCCTTGGTACCAATCTCTCCACAAAAGTAGCGGTACACGCAATCGTCGGTGGATTGATTGGCGAGGCAGCGGGTGGGGATTTCCGTACCGCTGCCTTGGCAGCCGGTGCCAACAAAGCATTAATTAGCCTGGTTGGGGATAAAATCTTCCCTGGTGATCAACATGAGCGTCTGTTGGCAATGACGTCTCAGCTACTAGGTATGACGGTCGCTGCGGCAGCAGGTGGCGATGCGAAGGCCCAAGAAAAGGCTGCGTGGGTCGCTCAACAGGCCACGGTCTATAACAATCTCAAGCACGTTGAAGCCGAAGCTCTGCTCAAGGAAATCAAGGACTGCCGCGCAACTAACACCTGCGGCGAAGACGAGCTCAAAGGCATTCTGGGTAAGTACGAGAAACTGTCTGCTAAAAACTCAGCCCCTATCGGGTCATGCAAGGTCCGTGGTTGCGTAGACGACATCGTCAATGGCTCCATTCGCATGGACGATCCTATTGCCCAGGAACTGCAGAAATTACTGCGGCAAACTACATACGATGTTCCTGGCTTGCTTCAAGGTGACCCCAGCAATCCCATGTCGAGATCCCCTAATCCGAGCGGATGGGGCGATATGTTTGCGATGGATAAGCAGGTGGCGTTTGCCAAGAACCTGAAAGAGGGTTGGCTGACGGCTGAGGAGACTGCCGATCTTGATCGGTGGAACGCCTCCACCTCTTGGGTGGATCGGATGTATGGGTATAAGCTGGAGCTGGGGGAAAAGGCCGGAATTCTCACTGATTTGGGTGTGGCGGGTGCTGCGGCACTCATAGGCGGGAGAGGGAGTGTTGGGGGGGACGGTGCAAAAGGCATTAATAAGATTTTTGAACCCGGTCGAACGCCAAAAGCTAGCGAGTTGAAGCAATATGCGGAAGCTCAAGGTTGGAAGCCTACTCAGACTGACGGTGGCCCTCTCAAATATCTTGACGAGAATGGCATTCCTCGTGTGACAATCAAACAAGGCAGTTCGCGGGCGCCAGGAAGTGCTGATCCACATGTTGAGTTTAAAAGCGCGACAGGTCAAAGAACAGACGCCTTTGGTAATCCGGTAACAAGAAAAAGTCCGGATAATCACACGTCAATTGACTTTGATTTGTGAGGATGAATATGAACTACTATGAAATTCCCTCGCTTTCAAATATTTATTTCGAAGATAGCTATGTTTTATCTATTCGTGAGGGGAAGAGCTCTCTAGTCTTTGAATTAGAGGCAGTTCTTACTGAAAATCATCCGAAATATAAAAAGCCACAAGAAGGAGAGATGTATTGCTATAGAAACATTTTTTTGTGCTTTCTAAATGTAGATTCTTTCGAATGGTTTGATAGGAGGTTTATGGTATATGCAGATGCATCGGACGAGTTCGATTATGGAAATATAGACAGCTTTGTTGGTTGTGATGGTGGCTATGAACTGACCGGCGACTGGGGGCGAGTAGCTATCAAGGGGCAAGCTGTAGATGTAATTATCGAAGATTCGCCATTCACGCAGTCAACGGGCTGAAAATCGACGTTACTCAAGTCAATCAACAGACCGTAAGCCAGTCGATTAATGCAATGGTAAAGGCTGACCCGCAGTTGGCCTGGCTTAAGGACGCGGAACAGCGAGGAGATGTTGACTGGAGGCAGGTCAAGGAGATCCACGATAGCTTCAAGTACAGCAACTCAGGGCTGGGGCCGGCTTCGCAGCTGATTATCGCGATCGTCATGGCGACTGTGCTTGGGCCATTGGCTGCCGGTGCGATGGGCACTGCCACGGAAGGGCTGGTTACTGCAGGAACGCTATCGGCAGGAACCGCTGCCGGGATATCAGCCGCGACAGGCGCTGTTGCCGCGGGTGCGGCGACCAACGCCACGGTCAGTGTCATTAACAACCGTGGCAACCTGGGGGCAGTATTCAAAGATGTGTAAGCGATCCATGAACCCCACCGAACCCAATATAGGTAGCGTGCTCAGCTAGGCGTTGCGGGAGAGCAGTTCCACGGCAGCAAGGCTTCGTAATCCTCTACCGATGTCGCCGTTGGCAAACGTTCAAGTGCGTGGCGCAGCCACGCATAAGGTTCCTGGCCGTTGGCTTTGGCAGTCTCGACCAAGCTGTAAAGTTGAGCACTGGCCGTGGCGCCCTTGGGCGTGTCGCTAAACAGCCAGTTCTTTCTTCCGATCACGAAGGGGCGGATCGCGCGTTCTGCCGCGTTGTTGTCCATCGGCAAATACCCTTCCTCGACGTATCGCTCCAGCTTGCTCCAGTTACTTGCGAGGTAACTGATGGCTTTGCCCAAGGCATTCTGAGCGGTGACCTGGGGCTGCGTCTTTTCGATCCAGCTTTTCAACTGAGCCAGTATCGGCAGGCTATGTTCGTGACGGCCGTTTTTACGGTCAGCATCACTACTGGCCTTCAAGTCGCGCTCGATGCCGTAAAGCTTGTTGATCAGATTCAGCGCGATATCCGCGCGCCCCGTCTTGCCTTTGGGTTGCACTTTCTGTGCTTCAACAAACTTGCGTCGAGCATGCGCCCAGCATCCTAAACGTTCGACTCCGTCCTGCGCGCCCAAGGCGTTGTAACCAGCGTAATCGTCGGTCATCACGTAACCGCGATAACCTTCGAGCAGGCGCGTTGGCACCTCCTGTGCCCGGCTGGTGGAGTAGTCAAAAAGGATGACCGGCCTATCCGGTGGGCCGCCGGTTTGCACCCACATCCATGACTGGCTGCTTGGCTCACGGTCAGGCTCTTTCAATACCTGCACCCGCGTTTCATCGCAATGGATGATCCGGCTGGCCAATAGGCTGTCGTGCATTAAGTTCAGCAGCGGCTGGAAGTGTTCGCCGCACTGGATAACCCAGCGAGCCAGGGTTTGGCGGGGGATATCAATACCGTGGCGGCCCAGCACTTTTTCAAAACGGTGCAGCGGTAATCCGTCTACATATTTGGTCGTCAGCAACATCGCGAGAACGCTGGGACTGGCCATGCTCTTTTCAATCAGTTGAGCTGGCTTGTCTGCTGTGACGGGTGCCGTTTCGCAGTCGCGGCAGCCATAGACTTTACGAACATGCTTGATGACCCGGATCTGCATCGGCACGATTTCAAGCTGCTCGCTGACTTCCTCGCCGATGGCGTGTTTGCGGCAGCCGCAGACGCAAGTCAGTTCATGCTCGGGAAGTTCGTGGATGACTTTAATGCGCGGCAGATCGGCAGGCAGTGGCTTGCGCTTGCCACGACGTTTGGCGGGGGCGGCAACCTCTTCTTCAGCGTTCTCGTCGATAGCTTCGACGACGCTTTCGGCTTCGTTGAAGAGCGCCAACTGCGGTGTGGCCGGATCGGCTGTTTGCTCGGACTTGCGTCCGAACAAGCGCTGGCGCAGCAATGCGTTCTCTTCTTCTAGAAAACCGACCCGCGACTGCATCTTCGCAAGCATTTGCTTGAGCAGTTGGAGATCGTCGGGAAGGTTGTCGGGCATGGATTTCATGCCCTGGATTATACCGAATCAGGCCACGAATCGCGGCGTCAGAACCTGATGGGGACGGTTACGCCAGAGGTCAAAACCGTCGAGCAGCCAGTTCAGTTCCTGAACGGTCAGGACAATCGCCTCGTCGGTGGCATCGGGCGATGTTTTGAATCGCTCCGATTCCAGGCGTTTGAGTCAAAGGCAGAAGCCGTTGCGCTCCCAGTACAAGATTTTCACTCGGTTGCGCGGCTTGTTGAGGAAAACGAAAAGTACCGGGTCGAACACGGCAACCTTGATATCCAGTTCGACCAGCGCAGCTAGGCCGTCGATGGATTTTCGAAAGTCCACAGGTTTGGGGTAGAGGTACACTTTTTCGACTTTGGCGTCGGGTCGCATCATGGCGCGCGGGCTCCTGAGAGTATCGGGAGCCCAGCATCTGGCATTAGCTTAGTGCTTTGAATGTGGGGTTAATGGAGCGGTTACAAAGATGTGACGTCTTCGGATGCGATCAAGGGTTACTTCATTTCGGGCGTGACGGCAGGTTTGACGGCAGGCCTGTTCGATGGCTGGACCGGAACCGAAACCGTCAATGCCACTGGCAAAATTGTTACCGTGCCTGGCGCCCTTGGAACCTGGGCCGGCGTTGGACAGTTCGCCGCGAACCAAGTCTTGCAAAACACCACGTCAACGCTGTTGGGCAAGGCATTGGGGCAAGGCGGAGATCTGGGTGATGCGCTCAAGGGCGCGCTGTTCAACACACTGGCGGCGGCAAGCTTTAACGCTATTGGCGACTATACCCAAGGCGTGCTGACGGAAGGGTATCCGCCCAAGGTGATCGTGCACGCCATGGTGGGAGGATTGCTTTCCAAAGCCACAGGCGGCGATTTCAAGACCGGTGCGCTGGCGGCGGGTATTAACGAAGCGCTAGTCGTTCAGCTCGATACATTGGTTAAAGGCGATAAAGACCTGCTGTCGATGAGTTCCCAGATCGTGGGCGTGCTGGCCGCTGCGTCGCAGAAGGATGCGGATGCGAAATCCATGGAGCAGGGTGGGTGGGTTGCGAAGAATGCTACGCAATATAACTTTTTGGGAGGTCACTCTTCATCTGAGCGGGATAAAGCGCGTAACGCGTTTGCAAAGGATCAACGTATCGACTCAGCCAAAACCCTTATAACACTGGAGGGCGCGGATCAACGCAGCGATAACTTGTTAGCGGCTTACAAGAACGATCCCGGGTCTTTATCCGCCGCCGAAGTAGCCGAGCTGACCGCCTATCTGCAGGTCTACACATACGAGCAAGTTGCAGCCAAGGGCGAGACACAAGCGCGTGCAGAATTGGCTAATTTACTTGAAAAGGGACCTGTACCGTCATCAGACTTTTATTATGCAGGCACCTCCGATGCGAAGAACGCATACGCTGATGCAGCGCGCGCTGAACTCAGTTGGGGGGAGCAATTTTTCTGGACTAGAGACAAGAGCGCTAACGAGCTTGTTTACAGAGATGCCGAAGGCATTTTGCGTATCAACAATGAGCAGCAAGGTCTCGCGAATATCGGTAGCCCAGCAATCTATGGACTTTCGGGGCCGTTAGGCGCTAGTGTTCGAATTGCTGCAGCGGCTAATGGGGTGCTCCAGGCTGGTCAAGGTGCCAAGCAGGCCTTCAATGGGGATGGATGGAACGCGGCAGGTAATCTGCTGGCTGGCGCGTTGGCGATTGCGGGGTTGGGATTTCCAGGGAGCAAGCCAAGCGTTGCGGTTGGGGCAAAAGCAACTGGTGGCGCTGCCGGAAAGGTAGATGATCTAGCTGCTAGTGGCTTAAGTTCAGCGTCAAGCCTTCCAAGTGGAACAGGTCTTGGTGGTTTCAAGGTCGGCTTAAGTGCAGACGACATCACTGCTATAAATTCACAGTTTGGCGGTTCGGTTTCATTCAGAGAGGTTGATACGGCTATTGCAAATGCTGCCAATTATGATGGTTTTTATAATAAGGCTGGCTCAATGATCAGGGATATTGCTGGCGGGCATCTGTTTGATAATGGAAATAAACGGACTGCTGTTGAAGTGGTTGAACAGTTGATTATAAAAAACGGCGTGGATGGCCCGCCAAAACAAATTATTTGGAATGTTGTGGATAAGGTTGCGACGGGGAAGCTAACTAATGTCCAAGATATTTCAAAAGCATTAAGAGGGCTGGATTAATGTCTTTCAATGAGCTTTCTGAAAAGTATGCAGCCCGTTTCGGTTCACCAAGTATGGATAGCGTTGGGCTAGAGGAATTTATTCAAATATTAGAGTTGGTGGCGATGAAAAATAAGGGTTTTTTCATATTCAAGGTTGATGGTGAAAGAGAGCGTAATATTTATACTTTTATTTTAAATATGCCGACAAGTAACGATGTTATAATAAGAAAAGATACAGATAGCATACGGGAAGGTATGGAATTCTTTTTCTCTGAGCTTGAGCGGGTCGGCATATATCCATAACCTGATATGTAGATATGTTGCTTGGTCCCGATAGCAGAACTCGCACTGGTGTTTTCTGTAAATGTGATTGGAATTGCACCGGCCTCGCGCCGGTGTTGTTTTATCTGCTTACTGCAAAACCTCCCTTCCTTAGCTGCGGGCTCTTCTGCTGTTTCAACCTCCGCGGTCGAAGACGCCGCGCTATTGCGTTCGGTGGTCGAGTTCTACTACGCCAATTTCAAGCAATCGCCCGAAGCACTGGCCTATCTGGAATCTCGCGGCTTGAACCATCCCGAGCTGATCGAGCATTTAAAACCCTGACCTATCGCTTGCCTGCCGGGCACACCCAGGCGGGTCGCCAAATGCGTCAGCAGTTGCAAACCTTGGGTGTTTTGCGGTCCACCGGGCATGAACATTTGAACGGTTGCCTGGTCGTGCCGGTGTTGGGTCTGGAAGACGGCGCCCAGCCGGAGCAGTCCGGGCGGGTGATGCAGCTTTACGGACGGCGGATGCAGCCGAACAACAAAATTCCGGCCAACCAGTCCCGGCATATGTACCTGGCCACGCCGTTGCGCGGTGTCTGGAACGAAGCGGCGTTGCTAGCCAGCCTGGAAATTATTCTCTGTGAGTCGCTGATCGACGCCATGACCTTTTGGTGTGCGGGTTTTCGTAACGTCATCAGCGCTTACGGTGTGAACGGTTTTTCTCAAGATCACTGGCAGGCCCTGAAACACCAAGGCACGCAGCGGGTAATTATTGCTTTCGACCGCGACTCAGCGGGAGGCGCAGCAGCCGAAAAACTGGCCGAGGAACTACGCTCTGCCGGCATCGAAGTATTTCGTTTGTTGTTCCCACAAGGTATGGCCGCTAACGCTT
Source organism: Pseudomonas poae RE*1-1-14 (assembly GCF_000336465.1). NCBI lineage: Bacteria > Pseudomonadati > Pseudomonadota > Gammaproteobacteria > Pseudomonadales > Pseudomonadaceae > Pseudomonas > Pseudomonas poae. The sequence goes on from NC_020209.1 coordinate 1,863,035, forward strand.
TCGCCTTGCAGGTAGAAAATCCGGCCCAGGCGCTGGGCGAACTACCTAATGTTCGTTCGGCAGAATGCCGCTGGAGGGAAATTACGGAACAAAAAAGACAAGGGCCTGCCCAGGTTTCCCTGGCAAGCCCTTTGATATCTATGGTGCCCGAACCCGGAATCGAACCGGGACGCCCTTACGAGCGGGGGATTTTAAGTCCCATGCGTCTACCAGTTTCGCCATTCGGGCGGTAGCGCGGTGCAGCAGGGTTGGGAATATATAGTCCCAGGCGTTTCGATGCAAGGTCGAAGGGGCTTTTATCGATCCTCTGCGCGGGCTAAAAACCTTGGTAGATCAGTTATCTACAGAAAAATCCGACGATTCAATCCATGAGCGCCAGCAGGTCTGTATCACCCACATCCTGTCCAGCCTGGCTCAACAACGTTGTCACCTGGCCGCGGTGGTGAGTCTGGTGATTGAAAAAGTGCACCAGCAGGCTGAAGAACGGCTTGCTGGCCGCGTCACCCGCCATGGTGTGGTAGCTCAATTGCTGGTTGAGGTTGTCGTCGTGCAAGGTCGCAGCCCAGTCGATGACCATCTGGTCCATCCACACGCGTAGGGCGGTCAGTTCCTGCAGGTCGGCGAATGCCAGTTGTTTCAGATTGGCGGGGGTGGCGAGGGGATTCAAGGGGGCCAGTGCCGAGAACCCGGCTGGATGCGTGGCAAAGCGCTTGAGCCAGACGATATCGCCCAGGGCCAGGTGGTTCAAGGTGCCGAAGATCGAGGCAAAGAACGCCTGGCGGTCCCTGCGCAGGGCTTCATCGGTCAGTTGGGCGGCCGCGTGGTAGACCTTGCGGTTCATCCATTGGTTGTAGTTCGCCATCAGCGCAATCTGTTCGATACGGTTCATGGGTCAGCGTCCATTCAGATAACGATTGGTATACATCGCGTCATATACCCTGCGCCGCGAGCACGGCCAGATAAATCAGTACCAGCCCGCACACTGCATAGCTGACGCGCTGCCAGGTGGGCGAAGCATTTTGGCGCAGCAGGTTCACCAGTCCCGCCACCAGAAAGCACGACAGCACCGACGCGACCATGAAGCCTGCAAAAAACATCAGGGTTTGCCCGTGGCTGGGGGTGGCGCCGACGATGCCGGACAACGCGCTGCCCAGGGCGCCCCAGTAAACGATGTTCTTGGGGTTGGCCAGGGAAATTGCCGCGCCCACCGCGAGCGCATTTTGCCGAGAGCTGGCGGGGGCGTTATCGGCTGCCGGCAGGTGCCAGGCATCGATCAGGCTGCGTACGCCAAGCCAGGCCAGGTAGAGCGCGAAAACCACGGTCAGCGGGATGCGGACAGTGTCGTGCTGGATGAGCAGCGCGATGCCGGTCAGGCCGATGACGGCCCATACCGCGTCGCCCACCAGCGAGCCGACTTGCACCAGCAGCGCCGGGGTGAAGCCGTGGAGCAGGCCACGGCGCAGGGTTTCTGCCAGCACGGCGCCGGGCGAGAGGCAAAACACGAAGCCGAATACCAGCGCGTAGACAAAGATCGACAGCATGCCCAGGTCCTTTTGACAAAGGCGCAGAGCATAGAGCGGTCAGAGACTCAGGCGCAAGGCGAGGGCGGCGAGGGTGATCAACAACACCGGCAGGGTCAGCACGATGCCGACCTTGAAGTAGTAGCCCCAACTGATGGTGATGCCTTTGCGCGCAAGGATATGCAGCCACAGCAGGGTGGCCAGGCTGCCAATGGGCGTGATCTTCGGGCCCAGGTCGCTGCCGATGACGTTGGCGTAGATCATCGCGTCCTTGACCACGCCCACGGCATGGCTGGACTCGATGGACAGCGCGCCGATCAGCACGGTCGGCAGGTTGTTCATCACCGACGACAGCAGCGCCGTGAGCACGCCGGTGCCCATGGCCGCGCCCCACACGCCGTGGGTGGCGAAGGTGTCGAGCCAGGTGGCCAGGTAGTCGGTCAACCCGGCGTTACGCAGGCCATAGACCACCAGGTACATGCCCAGGGAAAAGATCACGATCTGCCACGGCGCGTCCTTCAACACCTTGCGCGTGGAAATCGTGTGGCCCTTGGCAGCAATCACCAGCAGAAGCACCGCGCACACGGCGGAAATCGCGCTGATGGGAATGCCCAGGGGTTCCAGGGCAAAACAGCCTACCAGAAGAATACCCAGTACCCACCAGCCGGCGCGGAACGTGCCACGGTCACGGATCGCGCTGGCCGGGTCGTCCAGGTCGGCGGGGTCGTAGGTCTGCGGGATGTCGCGGCGGAAAAACCACAGCAGCACCGCCAGGGTTGCGGCCACGCTGACGACGTTCACTGGCACCATCACGGCGGCATATTCGTTGAAGCCGATTTTGAAGTAGTCGGCGGAGACGATGTTGACCAGGTTCGACACCACCAGCGGCAGGCTCGCCGTGTCGGCGATAAAGCCGGCGCCCATTACGAACGCCAGGGTCGCCGCCGGCGAAAAGCGTAGAGCCAGCAGCATCGACATCACGATGGGCGTGAGGATCAACGCCGCGCCATCATTGGCGAACAGCGCCGACACCAGCGCACCCAGCAGCACCATGTAGGCAAACAATCGCCGGCCACGACCACGGCCCCAGCGTGCCACGTGCAGCGCGGCCCAGGCGAAGAACCCGGCCTCGTCCAGCAGCAGGCTGATCACGATCAAGGCAACGAAGGTGCCGGTGGCATTCCAGATGATGTGCCACACCACCGGAATATCCGCCAGGCTGATCACACCGAAGGCCAGGGCCAGGATCGCGCCCAGCGTCGCGCTCCAGCCGACCCCGAGGCCCTTGGGCTGCCAGATGACGAGCACGATGGTGAAGATAAAAATGCCAATTGCGACAAGCATGTATGAACGCTCCAGGGGACCAACAGCCAATGCGCAGGCCTGCGGCGGCCTGACGTGCAGAGCATGGATCAGTTCGCCAACATAAAGTTCGCCGGCGCCGTCAACCGCTAGCATATTGCCAGATATTTCTGACAAAGCCTGTTGCGATTGATCTGGATCAAAGGTCGGCGAATGGGCCACAACTGTTTGAAATTAAAATGAAACATCCATGTCCTACAGTGCCTGCCCATTGCTGAAGAAGGAAAAATCCGTGTGACCCGTGCCACTCGTAACCTGCGCAAGACCCTCGATGCCGTCGCCGATAACAACGAAACGGCGGCGTACGAGCTGATGCGCGCCGTCGAACAGCTTGGCGATGAAGTGCTGCGCCAGCGCCTGCTCAACACCATTCACCGGCTTAATCAGGATGCCTGCGACTTGCGCGTGGCGCGCGACGCAGTGGAACTGGTGTCGGTCAAGCTCGCTTGAGCGGGATCCTTCAGCACAACGCTCCGATCAGGCGAAAAAAGCCCGCAGCAATGGTAGAGTCGCCTTTTTTCCAAGGAAGCTATGGCATGCGCAAGGTGGTAGCAGCTGCATTGGTACTGACAGCCCTGACGGGGTGCGCCGGTTCGAAGATGAAAGAGGCGCGCACGGGCAGCCCTTACAAGACACTGGCGTCGGACAAGGCCACGCTAGTGGTTGCCCAATGCATTCAGTACGGCTGGCAGGATGAAAGCGTGTTCGGCGTGGATGCCGGCGGTTTCAAGGAGCCGAGCGGGGCGGGCGGCTTCACGGTCTACACCACCGGCGGGGATTACTTCGTGGACGTGCAAAGCGCGGGGGCCGGCTCCAGCGTCAAGTATTACGCCGCCGCCGACAGCATGCCTGCCAAGCGTCGCCTGGCCGCACTGGCGACCTGCCTGTAATCCTTGCCTCAGCGGTTTTCGGAAATGCCCTGCGGGACGGTCCGGTGGGCATTGACCTATGATTCGCCCGCCCGCTCGGCGTAACGGCTCTTTACCGGTACAGGGATGTCGAGGCCTGAACGTCGAGCGGGTCTCGCACTCACGGCTGTTCAACGTGGCATGAAGCTCAATTGCCAGCGCCGTGGAATCTTCAGCGACACCAGCCCCAACACTCCCGCCAGCGCGCCGCTGACCCACAATGCGCGCATGCCCATCTGCTGTTCCAGCAACGCACCGATCACCGCGCCGACAAACATGCCCGCCCACGGGATCAATTGCACGCGCCAGCCATTGCGGCGTTCCCCCAGCACCCAGCGACCCAGCCCGCGACCAAATCGCGAGAGCGCTCCCGTCACATAAGTGAGCCCCACCGGCAGTCCGTTCACTTCTTCGACGGCCGCGTTGAGCATGCCCATGGCCACAATTGCCGCCAGCAGCGCGGGCAGCGTATCGGCCAACGGCCAGAGCGCAGCGGCGCAGAGCAGGGCGGCGACGCACAGCAGCAACGGCAGTGCGCGGCGTTTGCCCAGCCGGCTGACGACCACGCCCAGGGCATTACCCAGAATAAAGGTGGCCACCAGCAGCGACAGGCGCGCAGTCAAACCCAGGTCACCCGCGCTGATCGCCACTGCCAGGCGCGTTGTGTTACCGCTCATGAACGACACAAAATCGCCGCTGGCCATAAAACCAATGGCATCGGTCATCCCCGCCAGCACCGACAGCCCGGCCACCAGCATCAGTCCCACACGCCCGCGCCACAGCCGCCGATGGGCGAGCGCAGCACTGGCGTAAGGTTTGCGGGATGAGGGCAGCATGGCGCGAGGCTCCTGGGTGAGATTAATCGGCCATTACCGTAGATCGCTTTGCACGGCGGCGCAATGCACGGGTAGCCCACAGCCCATTCCAACTGAACACGCCCTCGTGGCGAGCGGGCTTGCCCCGCATTGGGGTGCGGAGCGCCCCCGGTCAAGGAAAACGCAGTGTGCCAGGCACTGCGCAGAGCCTGGTTGTGGGTCTGCTGCGCAGCCCCACGCAGGACAAGCCTGCTCGCCACAGGGAATCTGCGCTTAACTGAACGGCACTTGCCCCGCGTTGGGGTGCGAAGCGCCCCCAATTCAGCAAAACGCGGTGTACCTGATACGGCTCAGCGCCTGGTTTTGGGGCTGCTGCGCAGCCCAACGCAGGACAAGCCTGCTCGCCACAGGGGCGGTGTGGGACTCAGCTACGCACTAGCTGCCAACGTTCCTCTTGCCAGATCAACAGATGAGTCGGCTGGATCGCCTGCAGGAAGGCGTCGTCATGGGAAACCACCACCATTGCCCCGGTGAAGTGCTTCAAGGCTTGCTCAAACGCCACGACCGACTCCAGGTCCAGGTGATTGGTCGGCTCGTCCAACAGCAGCAATTGTGCCGGCGTCCCACGCCACAAGGCGATCGCCATCGCGGCTTTCAGGCGTTCGCCGCCGCTGAGTTGCCCGGCCGGTTGCGTCACTCGCGCAGCATCCAGTGGCAGCAACGCCAGGCGGGTGCGCAGTTCGGCTTCGGCCAGCGGCGTGGCGAGCAGGTTGAGCTGTTCGACCACGGAACGCCCGTTATCCAGCAGCGCCAGATGCTGGTCGATATACGCGGTCGGCAGAGGCACCGAGCAGACCCCACTGGCGACCTGCAATTGACCGGCCAGCAGCTTGAGCAACGTGGATTTGCCGCAGCCGTTCGGTCCCTTTACGGCAACGCGTACGGGCCCGGCCAGGTTGAGCGTGAGCCACGTTGAGGGTGCCAGTGGATCAAGCCACGGCAGTTGCGCGTGCGCCAGGCTCATCACCTGGCGGCCGTTGGGCACAGTCGAGGCCGGCAAGACGAGCAGGGTGGGTATCTCGGACGCCACGTGTTGGGACGCCTGGCGCACCTGCGCATCGAGTTGGCCCTTGTGGGCCTGCTGCGCACCGCGCACCTTACTGACCACCTCGGTGGCGGCACCTTTCCAGCGCGACCGGGTAAACCGGTCAACGTTGGCATTCTGCGCATGCTGGCGCGAGCGGGCGGCGTGGCGTTGCAGGTCATCGTTCTGGCGTTGCAGGCGCTGTCGTTCGCGGCTGCGTTCGAGGCGCATGCGCTCCAGCTCGGCCACCGCCGCGTGCTGCTGCGCCTCGCGCTGTTGGCGATAGTCATCATAGTTGCCGCCATACAGCCGGGCGCCGAGGGGTGACAGCTCAATGATGCGGCCCATGGCATTGAGCAACTGCCGATCATGACTGACCACCACCAGCCCACCTCGCCAGAGGTGTAGCGCGTGCAGCAGCCAGGCGCGTCCTGCGCTGTCGAGGTGGTTGCTCGGCTCATCGAGAATCAGCAAGTGTGGCGCCGCCAGCAACGCACCGATAATCGCGACCCGCGCCAGCTGACCGCCGCTCAGATGTTCGGCCGGCGTCTGAGCGTCGACGTCAGGCAAGCCGGCGGCATCGAGCGCAGCGCGCAAGCGCTCGGCCAGGTCCCAGCGATCATCGATCAATTCGACATCGGCGCCGTCGGCTGTGCCGGCAGTCATGCGCTCAAGCGCCGCCAGGATGGATACGGTTGCGGTGAGATGAGCGACGGTGTCACCCGCTTGAATGTCCACCGTCTGCGCAACGTACTTCACGCTGACAGACCTTTTCATGCTGCCGGAAGACGGCGTCAGCACCCCGGCGAGCAGTTTGGCCAGCAGGCTTTTGCCGCAGCCATTGCGGCCGACGATGCCGGTCGGGGTGTGATCGATGGACAGGTTGAGATCTTCCAGCAGGGTTTCGCCGTTGGCGAACTGGAAACACAGGTGTTGCAGGGAAACCAATACCGGTAGCCGCTTGACGTGAGTCACAGGCACCTCCAGAAAATGTCGAACAGGCCAACAGGCACGCAAGGTGGCCTGTTGCAGATACATTTTTGAAAGGCTCAGTTGTTCACGTCGGCAGTCGTCCGGTCAGTGGTCAAGGGGCAGGAGCCTAGCTCGCCTCGGCCAGTTGTTCAAGGAACATGGCCAACGCCACTTCCTCGGCCTTGAGCCCTTTGCGCAGTCGTGGCGGGGGCAATTTGGACAGTTCGCCCAGGCTGAAATGCTCAAGCACCGCCGGGTGGATGTAGCACTTGCGGCACACCGCCGGGGTGTTGCCCAACTGCCTGGCCACGTCTTTGACCATGGTCACCACATGGCGCTTGGCGTCGGATTCGGGCTGCCATTCCAGTTCGCGCAACACCGCCAGCGCCATCGCGGTGCCGGCCCAGGTGCGGTAGTCCTTGGCGGTGAAGTCTGCGCCGGTGAGGCTGTGCAGGTAGGCGTTCACATCGTGGGAGCTGACGGTATGGCGCTCGCCGTCCTCGTCCAGGTACTGGAACAGGTCCTGCCCCGGTAATTCCATGCAGCGCTTGACCACGGTAGCCAAGCGCCGGTCCTTCACGCTGATCTGGTGCTCAACGCCGCTTTTGCCACGGAACTGGAACTTAATTTCGCTGCCTTTGACGTCTACGTGGCGGTTACGCAACGTCGTCAGTCCGTAGGATTTGTTGTCGCGGGCGTACTGCGTATTGCCGACGCGAATCAAGGTGGCATCGAGCAACATCACCACGGTCGCCAGCACCTTTTCGCGGGTGAAGCCAGGTTCGGCCAGTTGCGCCTCCAGCTGTTTGCGCAACTTGGGCAGAGCCTTGCCGAAGGCCTGCAGGCGTGAGTACTTGTCGGTGTCGCGTACCTCGCGCCAGCGGGTGTGGTAGCGGTATTGCTTGCGCCCACGCGCATCGCGGCCGGTGGCTTGCAGATGGCCGCGCGGGTCGGCGCAGATCCAGACATCCGTGTACGCCGGCGGCACAGCCAGGGCATTCAGGCGCTTGATGTCGTCGGCGTCGGTGATGCGCTCGCCTCTGGCATCGAAATACTGGAATTTGCCGCGCAGCTTTTTGCGGGTGATGCCGGGTTGGGTGTCATCGACGTAGTGCAAATCGCGGGGCAGGTCGGAATCGGGCATGGGCAACTTCCTTGGCAACAGATCAGGCCGGTATGTCTGATTGACCGCAGCGATGGTCGGTCGTGCCAAATGGTTACGCCAGCACCGCGACCGCCTTGATCTGCGCCCATAACGCCTGCCCGGTGTGCAGTTGCAACTGGTCGCGGGAGTACCGCGTGATCCGTGCCAGCAACGGTGTGCCGCCAGCGTCCAGGCGCACCAGCACGTGGGCGCTGTTGTCCGCGGGGATTTCCTCGGTGACTGTCACCGGCAGGCGGTTGAGGATGCTGCTGTGCTCCTGCGCCTGCAGGCTCAGGCTCACATCCCGTGCCTGTACTTTCACCCGCAGCGCACGGCCCATTGCCAGCGGCGCATGGGCGACACGCATGTGCAGGGCGCTGTCAGGCAGTTGCAGGGTGAGCAGCTGGTAGGCCGCGTCATAGGCGCTGACGGTGCCATGGATCACCACGCCAGCATCGTCGCCCCGCGCCAGAGGCAGGTCCAGACGCGCCAGGGTTTCGCCGATCGAGCCGCTGGCCAGCGCCTTGCCGTCGCTGAGCAATACGATGTGATCGGCCAGGCGCGCAACCTCATCCTGGGCGTGGCTGACGTAGAGCAGCGGAATATCCAGTTCGTCGTGCAAACGTTCCAGATACGGCAGGATTTCGCCCTTGCGCTGGCTGTCGAGGGCGGCCAGCGGTTCGTCCATCAGCAACAACTTCGGGCTGGTGAGCAAGGCGCGGGCGATGCCGATGCGCTGGCGTTCGCCACCGGAAAGATGCTCGGGATTACGCTCGAGCAGATGACCGATGCCGAGTAATTGGGTGGCCTGGTTCATATCCACACGGCGCGCCGAGCGCGGAATGCGCTTGAGGCCGAATTCGAGATTGGCCCGTACCGACAGGTGAGGAAACAGGCTGGCTTCTTGAAACACGTAGCCCAATGCGCGTTTATGGGGCGGTACGAACAGCCCGATGCGGCTGTCCTGCCAGACCTCGTCGTTGACCTGGATAAATCCGTCCTCGGCGCGCTCCAGCCCGGCGATGCAGCGCAGACAGGTGGTCTTGCCGGAGCCGGAGTGTCCGTACAGTGCCGTCACACCACGCCCGGGCAGGTGCAGGTCCACCTTCAGCGCAAACCCCGAGTACTTTCTGTGCAGGCGCACCTGGATCATCGACATCAGCTCCAGCCCATGCGGGTTTTACGGCTGGAGTACAGCGCCAGCAGCACAACGAACGCAAACACCACCATGGCGCCTGCCAGCCAATGGGCCTGGGCATATTCCATGGCTTCGACATGATCGTAGATCTGCACCGACACCACCCGGGTCTTGTCCGGAATATTGCCGCCGATCATCAGTACCACGCCGAACTCACCCACGGTATGGGCAAAGCCGAGGATGGCGGCAGTGATGAATCCCGGGCGTGCGAGGGGCAGGGTCACGGTGAAAAACGTATCCCAGGGATTGGCGCGCAAGGTGGCAGCAACTTCCAGTGGACGCGTGCCAATGGCAGCAAAGGCGTTCTGCAACGGCTGCACCACGAAGGGCATGGAATAGATGACCGAGCCAATCACCAGCCCGGCGAAGCTGAAGGTCAGGGTGCCCAGCCCCAGCCATTGGGTGAACTGACCCACATAACCGTTGGGCCCCATGGCCAGCAGCAGGTAGAAGCCGATCACCGTGGGCGGCAGCACCAACGGCAGTGCGACAATCGCGCCGATGGGCCCGCGCCACCATGAGCGCGTGCGCGACAGCCACAAGGCAATCGGCGTGCCGATCAGCAGCAGGATCACGGTGGTCAGTGACGCCAGTTTGACGGTCAACCAGATCGCGGAAAAATCGGCACTCGACAGCGGCATTTACAGCTCGTAACCGTAGGACTTGATGACCGCTGCGGCTTTTGGCCCTTTGAGGTAGTCAACGAAGGCCTTGGCCGCCGCATTGTCTTTACCCTTGTTGAGGATCACCGCGTCCTGTTTGATCGGATCATGCAGTGAGGCAGGAACGATCCACGCCGAACCGTGCGTGACCTTGCCGTCCTTATAGATCTGCGACAAGGCGACAAACCCCAATTCGGCGTTGCCGGTGGACACGAACTGATAGGCCTGGGTGATGTTCTGGCCTTCAACGAGCTTGTCCTTGACCTGCTCGGTCAGGCCTTGTCTGGCCAGCACCTGGGTAGCGGCCAGGCCGTAGGGCGCAGCTTTCGGGTTGGCGATGGACAGGTGTTTGAATTGGTTGCCCTTCAACACCTCGCCCTTGGCGTCCACATAACCGTCCTTGGCCGACCACAGCGCGAGGGTGCCCACGGCGTAGGTGAAGCGCGACCCCTTGACGGTGTCGCCTTCGTTCTCGAGTTTTTTGGCGGTGGTGTCGTCGGCGCTCAGGAACACTTCGAACGGCGCGCCGTTCTTGATCTGGGTGTAGAACTGCCCGGTTGCCCCGTAGGACGCCACCAGCTTGTGGCCGGTGTCTTTCTCGAAGTCGGCGGCAATCGTCTGGATCGGCGCGGTGAAGTTGGCGGCCACGGCCACCTGGACTTCATCGGCCTGGGCTGAGCCGAAGGCGAGGGCCGCGACCAGGACGGCCAGGCGCGGGGCGTGAATCTTCATGCAGCAGCTCCTTTGAGGGTGGACGGCGCGTCATGGCGCAATCGCTGTGTACGCAAATATATAGCGCTTGGCTATTGTCGGTACAGCGCGAAGTCTCTACTGCAGTTTTGCCAGGGCGTGTTCGGCCAGCTCACAGGTGAGTGCGTAGGTTGAAATGTCTTTGCCCAGGCGCACTGCCTGGCCGGCCCACAAGTTGCTGAAGCCCGCTTCATCCCTGGCCTTGAGCGGCATCAACGCACCACCGGCCCTGGGAAAGGCCGGTGTCGCCGGGTTCATCGCGCCGAGTTCGCGCATGACCCGGTTGACAATGCCGCGCGCCGGCCGCCCTGTGAACAGGTTGGTGAGAGCGGTCTCGCTGGCCTGGGCATGGCGCAGCGCATGGTGATGGGAGGCCGTCACCGTGGCCTGTGGCGTAAACAGATAGGCCGTGCCGATCTGCACCGCTGACGCGCCGAGGGCGAAGGCCGCGACGATGCCCCGCGCGTCAGCGATGCCACCGGCGGCAATCACCGGCACGCTGACGGCGTCGACCACTTGCGGCAACAGCGCAAACAGGCCGATCTGGCTATTGATATCCTCACTCAGGAACATCCCCCGGTGCCCGCCGGCCTCAATGCCCATGGCGATGATAGCGTCGCAGCCGTGTTGCTCCAGCCACAGCGCTTCCTCAACGGTGGTGGCCGAGGACAGCACCTTGGCACCGCTGGCTTTTACCCGGTCGAGCAGGGATTTTTCCGGCAAGCCAAAGTGAAAGCTCACCACTTCGGGGCGAAATTCCTCGACCACACGACACGCTTCGTCGTTGAACGGTGCGCGGTTGGACATGGGCGTTGGCGCGTCAAAGTCGGCACCCAGTTCGCGGTAGTAGGGTTCGAGCAACGCTTTCCAATGGGTATCGCGTGCTTCATCCGGGGCCGGCGGTTGATGGCAGAAAAAGTTGACGTTGATTGGCCGGTTGCTGGCCTGACGAATCGTGGTCAGCGCTTCACGAAGTTGCTCGATGCTCAGCGCCGCGGCGGGCATTGAGCCAAGCGCGCCGGCCTCGTTGGCGGCGATCACCATGGCAGTGGTTGTAGCGCCGGCCATGGGGGCCTGAATGATGGGCACTTCAATGCCCAGCAGGTCAAGAATGCGAGTGTCTGGCCAGGTGCTCATGGGACAGGTCTCCAGCAAGGGTAAGACGGTTCGCTGTTTTAACAGGCCCATGGTCATCCGGCCAGTCCGTTCAGCCCTCGCGTTCTCGCTCCAGCAACTGCCGCTTGCGTTCTACGCCCCAGCGATAACCGCTCAAATCACCATTGCTGCGCACCACACGGTGACAGGGAATCGCCACCGCCAGGCTGTTGGCGCCACAGGCTTGCGCCACCGCACGGGATGAGGTGGGCGCGCCGATGCGCTGGGCGATCTGCGCGTAGCTGGCGGTGCGGCCCGCAGGAATATCGCGCAGGGCCTGCCACACCCGTTCCTGAAACGCCGTGCCGCGCAGGTCCAGCGGCAGGTTCAGGCCCAGGCCAGGCGCTTCGATAAAACCCACCACCTGAGCGATCAGCTGTTCGAAGTCGTGATCCGCGCCCACCAGTTCGGCCTTGGGGAACTTGTCCTGCAGGTCGTGTACCAGTGCGTTTGGATCGTCGCCCAGCAGGATCGCGCACACACCTCGCAGACTTTGCGCCACCAGAATCGCACCCAACGAGCATTCACCCACGGCAAAACGGATTTCGCTGTTGGTGCCGCCGGCCTTGTAGTCACTGGGTTTCATGCCCAGCATTTGCCCGGCCGACTCATAAAAGCGGCTGTTGGAGTTGAAGCCTGCGTCGTACAGCGCGTCCGTTACGGTGCCTGGCTGCGTGAGCCCATCGCGCACCCTGCGTGAGCGCTCGGCGCGAGCGTAGCCCTTGGGCGTGAGGCCGGTGATCGATTTGAATACCCGGTGAAAATGGAAGGGGCTCAGCCCGGCCTGCATGGCCAGGGTTTCAAGGCTGGGTTCGGTTTCGGCCTGTTCGATCTGGCGACAGGCGCTTGCCACGAGTCGCGCCTGTTGGGTGGTGCCCTCGGCGCGTTTATTCGGTCGATAACCGGCCGCTTCGGCTTGTTGAGGCGTGTCAAAAAACTCGACGTTCTCCGGGCGCGGCCGGCGTGCGCTACTGCTGGGCCGGCAGTAGACGCCGGTGGTTCTGACGCCGTAGACAAACAGGCTGTCGGCCTTCGGGTCTCGGGCGAGGACAGCCGCCCAGCGTGGGTCTTGTTCAGTGTTCATGGCCTGGACTCTTGACGGTTCACGGGCAGATTAGCTGCACGGTTGAGCCGTGGCACTCTGAAGCTTGCGGTCAAATCAGCCGGCGGTACGCAAGGTGAGGTTGATGCGTTGTGGCCCCATGATCGGGTGCTTGCCGTCCTTGATCGGCATCACGCCATGAAAGCGCAAGCGATCAACGCCGCCCCACACCACCACGTCGCCATGGAATAGCGAAACTTTTTGCGGCTTGTCACTGCGCGCGTGGCCGCCGAACAGAAAGATCGCCGGCAGCCCGAGGGACACTGACACCACTGGCGCAGCGTAGTGACGTTCGTTTTTGTCCTGGTGCAGGGACATCTTGGCGCCGGGCACGTAGCGGTTGATCAGGCACGCATCCGGCGCGAAGTCACTGAACCCCGCATTCGCCGCAGCCTGCTCCGCCAGTTGGCGCAAGGCGTCGGGCAGGGCAGGCCAGGGTTGTTGGTTATTCGGATCAATCGGGCTGTAGCGGTAACCGGTGCTGTCGGTGGTCCAGCCCAATGCGCCGCAACTGCTCAGCGCAGCCGACATCGTAAAGCCGCCGGGGGTGACCATTCTGCGAAAGGGGGACCGGGCCAGCACGCTTCTCAGCTCGGGCAGCAGGCGATCAATCCACGGCAAGGCAAAGCCTCTGAGCACAAAGGATTGTTCACCGATCTGCTCGCGGCTCGCCGGTTGCCGCAAGGCCTCGTCGGCAAACAGATCGGCAGTGGGGCCGGCCATGGGTTTACAGCGCCTTACTCACGGTGATGTCGCTGATTTCATCGCTGGAATCGTGAATTTTGGCCAGCGCTTGCCTGGCCTCTTCAATGCTATTGGACTCAAGCTGGGCGAATTCAAAGCGGCGTTCGCCGTTGAGCTTGTACTTGATGACGTATTTGGTGGTGGTGATCACAGCTTTATTCCTGTCGAGGCGAGGGTCAGCTCAGCTTGCTGCTGGTACGGCGGACGATGCGGATCTTGTGGGACAGCGCCGGTTTGCGGGTAACGCTGATGGCACGGCGGGTGACCACGTCCAGGGTGATGTTCCAGAAACCGGTGCTGGGCGCGGTGATTTTGGCCGGGAATTGATCGAACGCGCCGCCGTGGTAAGTGTGGCGACCGCCGTTCTTGAAGCTGCGAAAGTTCGCATCGCTCATCAGACGGATATTACAAGTTTGCGAGCATTCGATGACGACGATGTCTCCTTCATTGAGGTGCTCACGCTGGTGGATGAATTTCATGAGGTGTCTCCAGAAGGGCTTTTTCTGAAAAATCAGAACGATACGTAGGTTAAGATGGAGTTTATCAGCCCCAGCGCGTTTATTATCGGGCCGTCGTTGACGACTTCGACAATTTAAAACAGTTTATCTACCCAGTTATCAGAGATAAATCCTACTTTGCGGGAGAAAATTCCTACGCCCGCTGTCGTAGGGTCTTTATCGGAGGTTTTTGTATGAAGTGGAGTGTGTTGGTTCTGGCGTTGGCGATCGGCGGGTGTGCTTCGGTTGCAGACATCAAGCAGACCCCGCCCACACTGGCGGTCATTTCTGGAAAGAAGCCGCAGGATTATGCGGCGTGCATTGTGCAGAAGTTGTCCAGTACGCGTCGGCCGTCGCAGATAGAGCCGCACAAGAATGGGGTGCAGGTGATCGTGCCACAGAAATTCTCGGCTGATCCTTCGGCGATTTTCGAGATTGAAGACCGCTCCAGCGGCAGCAGCATCAAGCTCTACGAGAGCATGTCCAATGTGCCGATCCGGCCAGGTGACGTGAAAAAAGCCGGGGAAGATTGCATTTCCGGTTGAGCGCTTTAACAGGCCTAACCTTTTGAATCCGATAAAAATGCCGCTCGGCCTTTGAGGCCAAGCGGCATTTGTGTGTTTTTGGAACGCCGTCATGAAACGTGAACACGTCACAAGCTGCCAGGCCGAGGGTCTGATTTCGGCCACCCACATTATCCAGAACCCCGCCGACCTGGGTGAATGGATCGTCTTCTTCAAAAAAAGCGGCGGGCGCAGTTTTTTCCTGGTGGATGATCAGGATGAAGTGGAGTCCTTCGCGAGTCTGGATAGCTTGATCGAGACGCTGCGGGGCCTGAGCATCCGTTTTGCCGATATTCAGCTTTAGGCGCGCGGCGCCTATTTGCAGACCACCACAACGCTGCGGCCTTTGAAATTGCCAACGTCCTTACCGAGCGTCTTGTCTTCCTCGCTCAATGCGGGCGTGCCCTCGGTGCCGATAATGCGGTAACCGGTGCCGGCGCAGGAGGCATCGGCCTTCTCGTAGCAACTGGCCCAGGAGTTGACTTCGCCTGAGCAATCGATGGTCAGTCCCTGTTCGCCATTTTTGAGGACCACGTCAGAGGTGGTGGTGCAACCGGCCAGCGCCAGTAAGGCAGTCAGTGTCAGGATCTTGTTCATGGTGGGATCGTCGTCAAAGGAGATGTAAGGGCGCTGACACTGTCGTGGGGCGTTTGCGCAAGATTATAGCGATCTGCCATCTTGGTACAGACAAACACAAAAAAGCCCCGATTATCGGGGCTGTGTAAGCAGGGCAGTAAGGCTTATTTGCCTTTGGGCCGCTTGCTGGACGCATGGCCTGCTTCATCCACGAAGACTTCGGCAACCGCAATTGCCATGCTTTCGCTGGCAAATACGCCTGCGACGCTGTCACCGTGGAAGTTGATCAAGTGCCAGCCGTCTGCTCGCTTCGTGATCAGATAGCCATTTACGCCTTTGGGTTCTGACATCTATTAACCGTCTCGTGATGTGATTCAAGGCCGCAATGATAGCGCCAAATGTTGCGCTGCGGCCCAAGTTATTGCATACCCATGGAGTGGGTGAGGGCATTTGTCGCAAGATAAGTGGAACTTACACAGAAATTTTTTCTCTATGTTGCTATCGCAACGCCAGCAGGACCCATTGTAAGGTGACTGCTGCCTCATTAGACTGCGCCGAATTCCGTACGCACAGCCCTTTGTAAGGACTCATATGATCAAGAAATGCTTGTTCCCAGCAGCCGGTTACGGCACTCGCTTCTTGCCAGCGACCAAGGCCATGCCCAAAGAGATGCTGCCGGTGGTAAACAAGCCACTGATCCAGTATGGCGTCGAAGAGGCACTGGATGCCGGTCTGAATGAAATTTCCATCGTCACCGGTCGCGGCAAGCGCGCGCTGGAAGACCACTTCGACATCAGCTACGAGCTGGAAAATCAGATCAAGGGCACCGACAAGGAAAAATACCTGGTCGGTATCCGCAAGCTGCTGGACGAGTGCTCGTTCTCCTACACCCGTCAAACCCAGATGAAAGGCCTTGGCCATGCCATCCTCACCGGCCGCCCACTGATCGGCGACGAGCCCTTCGCCGTGGTCCTGGCTGATGACCTGTGCGTCAACCTGGAAGGCGACGGCGTGCTGACCCAGATGGTCAAGCTCTATCAGAAATACCGTTGCACCATCGTGGCGGTGATGGAGGTCAACCCGGCCGAGACCAACAAGTACGGCGTTATCGCCGGCGACGACATTGGTGATGGCCTGATCCGCGTCCGCGACATGGTCGAGAAGCCTGCGCCGGAAGACGCACCCTCGAACCTGGCGATTATCGGCCGTTACATCCTGACGCCGGACATCTTCAAATTGATCGAAGAAACCGAGCCAGGCAAAGGTGGCGAAATCCAGATCACCGACGCTCTGCTCAAGCAAGCCAAAGACGGTTGCGTGATTGCCTACAAATTCAAGGGCCAACGCTTTGACTGCGGTGGCGCTGAAGGCTACATCGAAGCCACCAACTTCTGCTACGAGCACTTCTACAAGACTGGCAAGGCCTACTGATTCACGCCTGCGTCGTCATGTTTAAAGAGAAGGCCACCTTAGGGTGGCTTTTTCGTTTTTCCGCCCCATCTAAGTCGGTATGCTGATGCGCTGCCGAGGAGAGTGAAATGGCCTACGATTTTGACCTGTACGTAATTGGCGCCGGTTCCGGCGGTGTTCGCGCGGCCCGCTTTGCCGCGGGCTTTGGTGCCAAAGTGGCCGTGGCCGAGAGCCGCTACCTGGGCGGTACCTGCGTCAATGTCGGTTGCGTGCCGAAAAAGCTGTTGGTGTACGGCGCGCATTTTGCCGAAGACTTCGAGCAGGCCAGCGGTTTTGGCTGGTCCTTGGGCGAAGCGAACTTCGATTGGGCGACGTTGATTGCCAACAAGGATCGCGAGATCAATCGCCTCAATGGTATCTACCGCAAGTTGCTTGTCGACAGCGGCGTCACGCTGCACGAAGGGCATGCGCGGTTGGTCGACCCTCATCAGGTGGAAATCAATGGCGAGCGGTTCACCGCCAAGCACATTCTGATCGCTACCGGTGGCTGGCCGCAGATTCCGGAGATTCCGGGGCGCGAACACGCGATTGGCTCCAATGAGGCGTTCTTCCTCAAGGACCTGCCCAAGCGCGTACTGGTGGTGGGTGGCGGCTACATTGCGGTCGAGTTTGCCGGGATCTTCCATGGCCTGGGCGCCAATACCTCGCTGTTGTATCGCGGTGACCTGTTTCTGCGCGGATTCGACGGCTCGGTGCGCACGCACTTGAAAGAAGAGCTGACCAAGCGCGGCCTGGACCTGCAGTTCAATGCCGATATCGCGCGTATCGACAAGCAGGCTGACGGCAGCCTCAAGGCGACGCTCAAGGATGGACGTGTGCTGGAAGCCGATTGCGTATTCTACGCGACTGGCCGTAGGCCGATGCTGGACAATCTCGGCCTGGAAAATACTGGCGTCAAACTGGACAAGCGCGGCTTTGTCGAAGTGGACGACCTGTACCAGACCGCTGAAGCATCAATCCTGGCGATTGGCGATGTGATCGGCCGTGTGCAGCTGACCCCGGTGGCCCTGGCCGAGGGCATGGCGGTAGCGCGTCGTCTGTTCAAGCCCGAGCAGTATCGCCCGGTGGATTACGCGATGATTCCGACGGCGGTGTTCAGCCTGCCGAATATCGGCACTGTTGGCCTGACCGAAGAAGACGCAAAAGAGCAAGGCCACACGGTGAAGGTATTTGAAAGCCGCTTCCGGCCGATGAAACTCACCCTCACCGAATGCCAGGAAAAGACCTTGATGAAGCTAGTGGTCGACGCCGACACCGATAGGGTGCTGGGCTGCCACATGGTCGGCCCTGATGCCGGCGAAATCGTGCAGGGGCTGGCGATCGCGCTCAAAGCGGGCGCGACCAAGCAGCATTTCGATGAAACCATCGGCGTGCACCCGACGGCGGCGGAAGAGTTCGTCACCATGCGCACGCCGGTAGCCGACTGATCAGGTGTCAGGCGCTGCCTCTGGCGTCGTCGCAATGACAGCCGCCAGGCGCAGCGCTTCAATGCTGGCCTGGGCCTTGATCAGGTCCAGTTCCAGCGTCTTGTTCTGCTGTTGATGCTCGGCCAGCGCCTCCTGGCGTGACTGGTTCTCCAGCATGGCCACGCGCAAACGCTCCTGCAGCAGCGTGCGTTCGCTTTCAATTCGGTTTGCCTGTTCGCTCAATGCGAGTTGCTGGGCTTGGTCCTTGCGCGTCTGTTCCTGCAGCGCATTCAACTCCTTGGCCGTGACGCGGTGCTCGATCAGCAGGCGCTCGTTGTCACGGTGCAGCTGGGTGATCTCGTCCTGACGCACCATCGCGCTTTGCTGGGCCTGGCGCAGTTCAGCCTGCAGTTGCTGCAACTGACCCTCATGTCGGCGCTGTTCCTGCTCGCGCTGTTCCTTGATCGCGTTGCGGTAATGCTCAAGCGCGTCGCGGGCATGCAGGTGCTTGTCTTCCAGCGAACGAATCTGTTCGTCCTTGTCGTTGATCCTCAACACGTAATCGCTGCACGCCTGGCTGAGCCCGGCGTTGCGCGTCTGCTCGGTTTGCAGGCTGGCGCTGGCGGTTTGCAGTGCAGCGCTTTCTTCTGCAAGCGCTGCGGCCTGGATATCGAACTGCTGCTTGAGCTGGCTATGGGCAAGCTCAAGCGCTTCCAGCTGGCCGAGCAGGGCGGCCTTGTCCTGTTCGAACTGCGCCTGGGCCAGGTCGATCGGTTCTTGGGCCTTCTCTTTGAGGCGCTGGGCCAGCCGTGACACCAGTTCGCCGAGTTCGTCGTCGATGGGCGCCTGGGTGATGGTTGCCCGAGTTTCGCTTTCGTCCAACTCCTTTAGATACCGATGAATAGTGGTCTTCGAACCGGTATTGCCCATCTCGATGCGTACCGCGTCGATGCTGGGGTTTTCGCCACGGGCAATGATCGCCATGCGCGCCGTCTGGACTACTGCTTTATTGATGCCGCCACGAGCCATGGGGTCTCCGTCGATTTCGTACCGTGGTACAGGGTATGTATTTACATACCGTATCACATATCGAAAATCCTTTACATTCATGATTTAACAGATGGGATATTGGCGTATTATCCCGTGTAATGCGCATTGTGAGCGCGAACACCCCTGCCATCAGTACGAAAAGGCCTGCCATGAGCGATCTGGAGCGGTATCTCAACGCGGCCACCCGCGATAACACGCGCCGCAGCTATCGCGCGGCCGTCGAGCATTTCGAGGTGAATTGGGGTGGATTCCTGCCCGCCACCAGCGACAGCGTGGCGCGCTATCTGGTGGCGCACGCAGGCGTGCTGGCGGTGAATACGTTAAAGCTGCGGCTGTCGGCGTTGGCGCAGTGGCACATCAGCCAGGGCTTTCCCGACCCGACGAAGGCGCCGGTGGTGCGCAAGGTACTCAAGGGCATTCGGGCCGTGCACCCGCTTCAGGAGAAGCAGGCAGAGCCGTTGCAACTCATTCACCTGGAGCGGGTGGTGGCCTCTCTGCAGGCAGAGGCGCAAGACGCGAGTGAGCAGCAGGATCAGCCGCGATTACTGCGCGCAAGGCGCGACACGGCGTTGATCCTGCTGGGATTCTGGCGCGGGTTTCGCAGTGATGAGCTGTGTCGCCTGCAGATCGAACATGTGCAGGCCACGCCCGGCGCGGGTATCAGCCTGTATCTGGCGCGCAGCAAAAGTGATCGCGACAATCTCGGCAAGACCTACCAAACGCCTGCGCTCTTGAGGCTGTGCCCAGTACAGGCCTACAGCGAATGGCTCAGCGCCTCGGCTCTGGTACGCGGCCCGGTGTTTCGCGGCATTGACCGCTGGGGCAATCTGGGCGAGGAGGGCTTGCACCCCAACAGCGTGATTCCGTTGTTGCGTCAGGCGCTCCAGCGCGCGGGGATAGCCGCCGAGCAATACACCAGCCACTCATTGCGCCGGGGCTTTGCGACCTGGGCCCACCGCAGTGGCTGGGACTTGAAATCGCTGATGAGTTACGTCGGCTGGCGCGACATGAAATCGGCCATGCGCTATGTTGAGGCGACGCCCTTTACTGGCATGACCCTGGCCAGCCAACCGTTGCTGTGAGATTTCTTCTATTAATACAGCTACCTGATAGGGAAAACCAATCACCAGCATCAGGTTTGCCAATGAGCCATCGACGTAAAGAGTGGTTAGGATTCACCCCATCAACTTCATAACCCCTGACGGAGAGTCAACGATGCCTATCATCAACAGCCAAGTAAAACCGTTCAAAGCCACCGCATTCAAAAACGGCAGCTTCGTAGATGTGACCGACGCTGACCTGAAAGGCAAATGGTCCGTTGTGTTCTTCTACCCAGCCGACTTCACCTTCGTTTGCCCAACCGAACTGGAAGACCTGGCTGACAACTACGCCGAATTCCAGAAACTGGGCGTCGAGATCTACAGCGTTTCCACCGACACCCACTTCGCCCACGCTGCCTGGCACAACACTTCGCCAGCCATCGGCAAGATCCAGTACACCATGATCGGCGACCCGACCCTGACCATCTCCCGCAACTTCGATGTGCTCATCGAAGAAGCAGGTTTGGCTGACCGTGGCACCTTCGTGATCAACCCTGAAGGCCAGATCAAGATCGTCGAGCTCAACGACGGCGGTGTTGGCCGTGACGCTTCCGAGCTGCTGCGCAAAATCAAGGCTGCCCAGTACGTCGCTGCCCACCCGGGCGAAGTGTGCCCAGCCAAGTGGAAAGAAGGCGAGGCCACTCTGGCTCCGTCCCTGGACCTGGTCGGCAAGATCTAAGTCTGTGAAGCACCCAGGGCGGGTATCCGCACCTACTCAGTAAGCCGCAACCGCCCTCAAAAAACGCCCGGGCGAGATTCGCTCGGGCGTTTTTTTATACCCAGAATTAAAGGAAATCGCCCTCATGTTGGACGCCACTCTTAAAGCTCAGTTGAAGTCATACCTGGAACGGGTCACCCAGCCGATTGAGATCGTCGCCTCCCTCGATGACGGCGCGAAATCCCAGGAAATGCTTGCCCTCTTGCAGGACGTGACCAGCCTCACCACGCTGATCACCCTGAACACCGATGGCAATGATGCGCGCAAGCCGTCGTTCTCCATCAACCGCCCGGGTGCCGATATCAGCCTGCGCTTTGCCGGCATCCCCATGGGCCATGAATTTACTTCGTTGGTGCTGGCCCTGCTGCAAGTCGGCGGTCACCCCTCCAAAGCCAGTGTCGACGTGATTGAACAGATTCGCGCCCTTAAAGGCGAGTTCAGCTTCGAGACTTACTTCTCGCTGTCCTGCCAGAACTGCCCGGATGTCGTCCAGGCGCTGAACCTGATGGCGGTGCTCAACCCGAACATCCGTCACGTCGCCATCGACGGCGCGCTGTTCCAGGCAGAAGTCGATGAGCGCCAGGTCATGGCAGTGCCCAGCGTCTACTTGAACGGCGTGAACTTCGGCCAGGGCCGCATGGGTCTGGAAGAGATCCTCGCCAAACTCGACACCAGCGGCATCGAAAAAGCCGCCGAAAAAATCAGCGCCAAGGACGCCTTTGATGTCCTGGTGGTTGGCGGTGGCCCGGCCGGTTCTTCGGCCGCCATCTACGCTGCCCGCAAAGGCATTCGTACCGGTGTGGCTGCCGAGCGTTTTGGCGGCCAGGTGCTGGACACCATGTCCATCGAGAACTTCATCTCGGTGCAGGAAACCGAAGGGCCGAAGCTGGTCAGTGCCCTGGAAGCCCATGTGCGTCAGTACGACGTTGACATCATGAATCTGCAGCGCGCCAGCAGCCTGATCCCGGCAAAAAATGCCGGCGACCTGCACGAAATTCGCTTCGAAAGCGGTGCGACCCTCAAATCCAAAACCGTGATTCTCGCCACTGGTGCCCGCTGGCGTGAAATGGGCGTGCCGGGCGAGCAGCAATACAAAGCCAAGGGTGTGTGCTTTTGCCCCCACTGCGACGGTCCGCTGTTCAAGGGCAAGCGCGTGGCGGTGATCGGCGGCGGTAACTCCGGCGTGGAAGCGGCCATCGACCTGGCCGGGATCGTCAGCCACGTCACCTTGCTCGAGTTTGACAGCAAACTGCGCGCTGACGCCGTGTTGCAGCGCAAGTTGCACAGCCTGCCGAACGTGGACGTGATCACCAGTGCGTTGACCAGCGAAGTCAAAGGTGACGGTCAGAAAGTCACTGGCCTGGTGTACAAGGATCGCGACAGTGGCGAGTTCAACACCCTCGACCTGGAAGGCATCTTTGTGCAGATCGGCTTGCTGCCTAATACTGACTGGCTCAAAGGCACTGTGGAGCTGACACCGCGCGGTGAGATCATCGTCGACGCCCGTGGCGAAACGTCACTGCCTGGTGTGTTCGCTGCAGGCGACGTGACGACCGTGCCGTACAAGCAGATCGTGATTGCGGTGGGCGAGGGCGCGAAGGCCTCCCTGAGTGCTTTCGATCACTTGATCCGCTCTTCGGCGCCGGCTTGATACAGGGCCCGTAAATGAAAAACCCCATGAGCGATCATGGGGTTTTTTCGTTACAGCGGTGCGGGCTGAATGATCTCGACCCAGTACCCGTCCGGGTCCTTGATAAAGGCCAGGCTCTTCATGCGACCATCCGTCAGACGCTTTTGAAAGTCGCAGCCCAGGGCTTCGAAACGTTCGCAGGCAGCCACGATATCCGGCACCGAGATGCAGATATGGCCAAAACCGCGAGGGTCGGTATTACCGTTGTGGTAAGCAAAATCCGCGTCGTTTTCAGTGCCGTGGTTGTGGGTCAGTTCCAGAATGCCCGGAATCGACTTCATCCACTGGGTACGCGCGGCCGCGTCCGCTGGAATCTGCGCTTTATCGACAAGGGCGAGGAAATAGAGGCTGAATTCGGCTTCCGCGAAATCGCGTTTTTCTACCAGGGAAAATCCCATCACGCGCGTATAGAAGTCCAGCGACCGAGTGATGTCCTTGACCCGCAGCATGGTGTGGTTGAACACGAAGTTCGAAGTAGCGGTGTCAGGTTGGGCGGTGACGCCCGGCAAGGTGTTCAGTTCGTGCAGGCTCATGGGCCCTCCAGAAAAAATGGGGCAAAGCGGTCCCTTGGCTTGCGGCAAGCATCCGTGCTGCACGGTCATGATACGCAAGGCCCGCCGGTAGCGCCAAAAGAAAAGGTCACGCAGCCCTTGCGAGTCGCGGGTGCGGGGGCTCAAACTTTAATGCTTGAACCTTGGGCGTTTTTGCAATGATCCAGTCACGTAACCCGCTGTTGAGTGCTTTGTGTTTATTGTTGGCCAGCCCGCTGGCATGGGCGGCTGATCCGCAAGTTCACTGGCCCAGTGGCTGGCAGGTAGAGGCCGTGGCGCCTGATACGCAGGCGCCCTCGGTCGCCGCAAGCGTGTCGCGCCAACGGGCAATCAAGAACGACGAAAATGGTGCGACCTTGATGGTCATGGAGCTGACCGCCACGCCCATCGAGGCGGGGCATAAAGTCAATCTGCAAGGTGTGTTGCTGGAGATGCGCAAATCCATCCAGAAGGATTTCGCGCAGGGCGGTTATCAAAGTGTGTGCACCAAAATTCACGCCAGCACATTAAGCCGTCTCGATGCGCTGGAATCCACCTGCGTGATTACCGAGAATGGCAGGCATGTACTCTCACAAACATTAGTCGGTGCCGTCGATGCCGATAAAGCCTACGTATTTTCATTCGCGGGGCAGGCCGAGGCTTATGAAGCAAGCAAGGGTGAAGTCAGTTCAGTGCGCGACACGCTCAAACTTTAAGTGTGGGGTACTTATCGATTTTGAACAAAATGAAATAATATTTAAGTTCGATTTCGAACCCTTCAATAAAAAGCCCCGCATAAGCGGGGCTTTTTATTAGTGCAGCACGATCAGCCGCGCAACCAGGAGTCTACAGTGGCAGCGCCATACTGTTCTTTCCAGGCTTTAAGGCCGCGATGGTTGCCGCCCTTGGTTTCGATCAGTTCGCCGGTGTGCGGGTTGTGGTACACCTTGACCACGCGTGCACGGCGCTGCTTGGGAGCGGCGGCGGCTGCAGCGCCGGCCTTGCCCGGGTTAGGATCAAGGATGGAGATAATGTCGCGCAGGCCTTTGCCGTAGTGCTTCATGAGTGCCTGAAGTTTTTCTTCGAATTCGATTTCTTTCTTCAGGCCGGCGTCGTTCTTCAGGGATTCCAGCTGGGCGAGCTGCTCTTGAAGGGCTTTTTCTGCTGCGCGAAATTCGGCGAGTCTGGACAAGATCTTTACTCCAATAGTGTAAGTGGCTGACATCAACTGCAGACAAAGCTATAAGCCAAAAGCGTTAAAACGACTTAAGTAAAATGGCGTCTGCGGGTGCTGCACAGGCAGGAAAAATTGTAGTAGTTAATCCGTCTTGAGTAAATCAAGTCTTTTGTCTGAACTCTACTATTTCACATTGCTAGTCGCTGGCTATTCAATGGCGAACCAAAGATTTAATGAATTCGGGCCCGGGTAACGGCCGTCCAAACAGGTAACCCTGCAGGAAATCCACGCCGTGTGCGGCCAGGTATTCGCGTTGTTCGACCGTTTCCACGCCTTCGGCAACGATCGCCAGGTCGAGCTTTGCCGACAGTTCGATAATGCTGTCGAGGATATGGCGGGAGAGCGCATCGACGCCGATCATGGCGACGAAACTCTGATCGATCTTCAAGTAGTCAACATGGAAGTTGCGCAAGTAACCCAGGCTGGAATGCCCGGTGCCAAAGTCGTCTATGGCAATCATCACCCCCAGCTCATGCAGTGCGTTGAATAGTCGACGGGTGATGTCGGTGGGTTCGATCAACTCACGCTCGGTGAGCTCCAGCACCAGCGTGACGTGGCGTGGGGGAAAGGCGGCGAGAAACGCCCGGCAATCCTCCACCAGCTCAAGACTCCGGCAATGCCGGGCGGTGATGTTCACAGCAATGTGAAAGCCGGGTTTGAAAAGCCCTGCGTGCGGTGCCAGTTGTTCGGCAGTCTGACGCAGCAGGGCACGGGTCATCGGTACGATCAGGCCGCAATCCTCGGCCAGTGGGATAAACAGGTCGGGCCGCACCAGGCCTTCCTTGGGGTGCTGCCAGCGCATCAGCACTTCGCAGCCAGCCCATTCGCAGGTATCGCCGCGTACCACCGGCTGGAAATACGCAAGAAACTCATTGGCGCCCAGGGCGCGCCGCAGTTCATGGGTGGGCGGCGACACGCGTTTTTGCAGACCATGTGCGAGCAGGCCCGCCAGTACGCCAAAGAACAGCACCAGGCTGAACAAGGCGGGGTAGCGCGCCTGCATGTAGCGCCAGACTTCACCCGCCGGCATACCGGCGTCGACGTTGAACTGATAGCGTTCGGAAGCGAGGTGATGATGGGCCACGGCAAACGTCGGAACTGCAGTGTCGTGTACTTTGCCGTCGTTCCCCAGCCAATTGACGCCCACTTGCAGCACCAGTTGCGCATGGCGGCTGAGCAGGCGCAGCGTGTTGGTCAGGTGATAGCCATCGATTGAGGCAAAGGCGCCCCGGTCACCGTCGACCTGGCGGTACACCAATAAGGCCGTGTCGGGAGTCACCGGGTTGCCCTTCATCAACAGAAGATGTCCGCCCACGTAGTCCGCCGGATTAATGTGCGACACATGATCGCTGCCGAACAGCGACGTGCAGTACATGTTTCTCTGCCAGGACAAGGTCGTCGCCCGCACAAACGGCCCCCGTGTCACCTGTTCACGCAGCGCCAACTGCGCGGCCTGGTCGCAGGGTTGGCCGGCCAGCGGCAACAGAGCCTGGGTGGCGAGTGCGGTGTGGTCGAGCATCAGATCGACTTGACGCACGGCTTCCTGGGCGGCTTGCAACGTGTTGTGGTCCAGGGTGCGCTCGGCTTGCCAGTGCAGAATGGCCACACCCAGCGCGATGGGCACCAGCGCGCAGAAAACGCTGATCGAATGGCGGGCCAGGGGCTTGCGGGGGCCTTTGATGGTTAAGGGCATGGGCGGCCTGTCAGGCGAGTGGGCGGGCCGGTGGCCGGCGCGAATACAGCGATGATAGATGCCCGGGCTTAAATATGCTTGCAATGCAGCAGATCAACGCACGCTCGACTTGCTTCACAAACACCTTGCACCGGGCAGTGCATTGGCGATCTGATAACACTGCGGACAAACAGAGTTACGCTGTGTAGAATCGATTTACGCATACAAGAATATGGACTTGCGCTCACGCAAGCCTCTGCCGTCAGAGACTGATGACACCATGAAGCTACTCGGTTCCCCCCTCATCTTTGGTGACTTCCTCGCCCGCAGCGTGCGAGGCCTTTCCTGCGCGCCGCCCTCAACCCTCATCCCTGCTCGCAACTGACCAACCGTCAACCATTTGCATGATGAGGCGCCGACCATGGCAGACCACTACGAAAACCCGATGGGCCTGATGGGCTTTGAATTTATCGAGTTCGCATCACCCACCCCGGGCACCCTGGAGCCGATCTTCGAGATCATGGGCTTCACCAAGGTTGCCACCCACCGCTCCAAGGACGTGCACCTGTTCCGCCAGGGCGAGATCAACCTGATCCTCAACAACGAACCCGACAGCCTGGCTTCGTATTTTGCGGCCGAGCACGGCCCGTCGGTGTGCGGCATGGCGTTTCGCGTCAAGGACTCGCAAAAGGCCTACACCCGCGCGCTGGAACTGGGTGCCCAGCCGATTCATATCCAGACCGGGCCCATGGAACTCAACCTCCCGGCCATCAAGGGTATCGGCGGCGCGCCGCTGTACCTGATCGACCGCTTCGGCGAGGGCAGTTCGATCTATGACATCGACTTCGTGTACCTCGACGGCGTGGAACGCAACCCGGTTGGTGCGGGCCTGAAGGTCATCGACCACCTCACGCACAACGTGTATCGCGGCCGCATGGCCTACTGGGCGAACTTCTACGAGAAGCTGTTCAACTTCCGTGAGGCGCGCTACTTCGATATCAAGGGTGAATACACCGGCCTGACTTCCAAGGCCATGAGCGCGCCGGACGGCATGATCCGCATCCCGCTCAACGAGGAATCGTCCAAGGGCGCAGGGCAGATCGAAGAGTTCCTGATGCAGTTCAATGGCGAGGGCATCCAGCACGTCGCGTTCCTCACCGACGACCTGATCCAGACCTGGGACGCATTGAAGCGAATCGGCATGCGCTTCATGACTGCGCCACCGGACACCTACTATGAAATGCTCGAAGGCCGCCTGCCCAACCACGGTGAGCCGGTCGATCAGTTGCAAGCGCGGGGTATCCTGCTGGACGGTTCATCGATCGAAGGTGACAAGCGCCTGCTGCTGCAGATTTTCTCGGAAACCCTGATGGGGCCGGTGTTCTTCGAATTCATCCAGCGCAAGGGCGACGATGGGTTTGGCGAAGGCAACTTCAAGGCGCTGTTCGAGTCGATCGAGCGCGACCAGGTGCGTCGCGGTGTGCTGACCGCCGACTGACCCATAAAAAGCCCGGCTTCGGCCGGGCTTTTTATTACCTGCCATTCAGGGCCGGCGCTGGCGCACCAGATGCTTGAAGCCTTCGAACACCAGCACCATCACCGCGATCCAGATTGGGATGTAAGTCAGCCATTCGCCCGGTTTGATGCCCTCGCCAAGCAGCAGTGCCACTAGCAGCAACAATACCGGCTCAACGTAGCTGAGCAGCCCGAACAGGCTGAACGCCAGCAGTCGACTGGCAATGATGTAGCTCACCAGCGCCGAGGCACTGATCAGGCCGAGTATCGGGATCAGCGCATAAAGTTTCGGGTGAGTCTCCATCACCGCAAATCCCTGTTCGCCGCTCTGCACGAACCACCAGGCGACCGGCAGCATCAGCGCCATGTCCAGCCACAGCCCGCCCAGGTGGTCAGTCTTGAGGTACTTGCGAATGATGAAATACAGCGGGTAGCCGATGATCACCACCAGCGTCGCCCAGGAGAAGCCTCCGGCCTGGAGCACCTCGTTGAGCACCCCGAGACCGGCGAAGAATACCGCGACCTTCTGCAGATAAGACAACTGCTCGCCCCACACCAGGCGCCCGGTGAGCACCATGGTCAGCGGCAGCAGGAAGTAACCCACCGACACGTCCAGGCTGCGCCCGTTGAGCGGCGCCCACATGAACAGCCACAACTGCAGGCCCAGAAAGGTCGAGGACAGCATCGCCCCGAGGATCAACTTCGGCTCGGCCGCTAGCCTGCGCAGCAACGCCCAGGCACGCCGCCATTCGCCGGTAACGAGCATGAACACGGTCATGCACGGCATGGTCAGCAGCATGCGCCAGCCGAAAATTTCCAGGCCGCTCAACGGCGTCAGCAACGACGTGAAGTAGTACATGACGGCAAACAACACCGAAGCCGAGACGGATAACACAACACCTTTAGACACGCTGCCCTCGCGCAAACCGTTTAATCCAATTCCAAGCGCAGATTATGGTGGTTTTAGCGAAGCAGCGTCGCGCTATTTTGGGGCGTTTTTTGACGGCTCCCGGCCCGATCACCGTATTGATCGTTTGGCGCGCCTCAGTCCTTCAGGCTGCGGGTCATCCGCAACGCCAGCACACTACCGGCCACAATCACCGCCGCCAGCAGGTACAACGCCATATCCGTAGACCCTGTAGCGTCCTTCACAAAACCCACAATGTAGGGGCTGAGAAAGCCGGCCATTTGTCCCATGGAGTTGATCAACGCCAATCCACCTGCCGCAGCTCCCGCGCTGAGCAGGGCGGTAGGCACCGGCCAGAACATCGGCAGGCCGGTGAGGGCGCCCATGGTGGCGATGGTCAGGCCGAGGATGGCAATTGCCGGCGTGGTCGCGAAATTCACTGCGATCACCAGGCCAACGGCGCCCATCAGCATCGGCACCACCAGGTGCCAGCGCCGCTCCTTGCGCAGGTCGGCAGAGCGACCCACCAGCAGCATGAACACCGCCGCCAGCAGGTACGGAATTGCGCTGAGCCAGCCAATCACCAGATTGTCAGTGAACCCCAGGTTTTTGATGATCGACGGCAGCCAGAAGTTGATCGCGTAAACACCGCTCTGGATGCAGAAGTAGATCAGGCCGAACGCCCAGATGGCCGGGTTCTTGAACACTTCAGCGAGCGAATCGGTGCTGGTTTTCGGCTTGTTCGCCAGGTCCGTGGCCTGGTCGGCCTCCAGCACCGCACGCTCGTGGGGCTTGAGCCACTTCGCATGAGCGAAGCTGTCGCTGAGCAGGAAGTAGGCGAGGGCGCCGAGGATCACGGTGGGAATGCCCTGCAACAGGAACATCCACTGCCAGCCGGCCAGGCCGCCTTGGCCTGCGGCGAAATGGTTGAGGATCCACCCGGAAAACGGGCTGCCAAGCAGGCCGGACACGGGGATCGCCGACATGAACAAGGCCATGATGCGTCCCCGGCGAAAGGTCGGGAACCACTGCGAAAGGTACAGCACCACGCCTGGAAAGAAGCCCGCTTCGGCGGCGCCGGTAAACAGGCGCAGGGTGTAGAAATGCGTGGGCGTGGTGACGAACAGCAGGCAGGTCGACAACGTGCCCCACACGATCATCATCAGGGCGATCCATCGCCGCGGGCCGAAGCGGGTCAGCGCCAGGTTGCTCGGCACGCCGCACAGCACGTAGCCGATAAAGAAGATCCCGGCCCCCAGGCCGTACACGGTTTCACTGAACTTCAGCGCGTCGAGCATCTGCAACTTGGCAAAGCCGACGTTGACCCGGTCGAGGTAGTTGAACAGGTAGCAGATGAAGATAAAGGGGATCAGGCGCAGGGTGATGCGCTTGTAGATGGCGTTTTTTGCGTCATCGGTGGCCGGTGTTGCAGCGGCGCTCTGGGACATGGCGGTCTCTCTTTATTATGATTTTTTGCGATGCACAGGTAACGTTGATCGCCCAACGAGTCTCGGCCAACCGGCAGCCCATTGTCTTTGTGCCCGCGCACAGTCGGTCATGCGTTGCGCTGTGCCGATGAACAACCTCGCTTTCAAGGAAAACCGCCCCATGTTCGAGCTTGATCATGACCTGGCGCAGGATATCGTCAATCGCACCATGGCGATCCTGCCCAATAACGTCAATGTCATGGACAGCCAGGGCCTGATCCTTGGCAGTGGCGAGCCGGGACGCATCAACACCCGTCACGAAGGCGCGCAACTGGTGCTGGCCAATGGGCGCGTGGTCGAGATTGACAGCCAGACCGCCAAACACCTCAAAGGCGTACAACCGGGCATCAACCTGCCGCTGCTGCATGATCAGCGTCTGATCGGCGTGCTCGGCATCACCGGCGAGCCGCAAGAATTGCGCACCTACGCCGAACTGGTGCGCATGACTGCCGAAATGCTGGTGAGCCACCGCCATCAGCAAACCGAACAGCAATGGCGGCGCCAGCGTTGCGATGACCTGCTGGCGCTGCTGTTGGCCGACAACGGCGACTCGCCGCGCCTGGTGGATGAAGCGCAACGCTTGGGCCTCAAGCCGCAAATGGCGCGCACGCCATACCTGTTTGAGCTGGGGCCTGGGCAATCTGCACAGGACCTGAGCGCTTGGCTGGCCTCACGCTACCCGGACAGCTGGTGCGTGAGTTCGGCGCCATCGTCTCTGCTGTGGTGCCGGCCCGCCACGGTGCTGGTGGACAATCCACGGCTGCTGGAAAAACTCGACGGCCTGGGCTGGAGCGTCCTGCGCGTGGCCATTGGCGGGCAGGCCGAGGGACTGAGCGCATTGCGCCGTTGCTACCGCCGCGTCGGCGACTTGCTCGCCTACGGCCGCGATGTGTTGCCGCAATCGCGCGTGCTGACCCTCAACCGCTGCCGCCTGCCGGTAATGCTCTGGCGCCATCGCCACGAAGACGCTCTGGATGAACTGCTCACCCCGCTGCGCCAGGTGATGGCCAGGGACACCAACGGCCAGTTGCTGGCGACACTGCGCAATTGGTGCGAGCACGATGGTCAGAGCCAGGCCTGTGCCGATGCCCTGGGCATCCACCGCAACAGCCTGCGCTACCGCATGGAGCGTATCGCCGAGCTCAGCGGCGTCGACCCGCTGACCCTGGACGGCATGCTCGCGCTGTATCTGGGCGTGCAGCTGTTGCCCCAGCCATTGTCACAATGAACAACAAACCCGCGCCGTACTTGTGCATCGGACAGGCGTCATCGAAGGTGGCAACTGGCAGCATGGACGTCATAAAAAAGGAGAACGCCCATGAAAATCATCATCGCCCCTGACTCGTTCAAGGACAGCCTGAGTGCCGCCGGTGTGGCTCAGGCCATCGCCGACGGGCTGGCGCAGGTCTGGCCAACTGCCGAGCTGGTGCAATGCCCGATGGCGGACGGCGGTGAAGGGACGGTCGATGCCGTGCTGGCGGCGTGCAACGGCGAGTTGCGCCGCCTGCCGGTTCGAGGGCCATTGGGCGTTACGGTTCAAGCACGTTGGGGCTGGTTGGCCGACAGCCACACGGCCATCATCGAAATGGCCGAGGCCAGCGGCCTGCAACTGGTCGCGCCGGGACAACGCGATGCGTGTTCCAGCAGCACTTACGGTACGGGGGAACTGATCCGCGCGGCCTTGGATCTCGGCGCCCGACGCATCATCCTGGCCATCGGTGGCAGTGCGACCAATGATGGCGGTGCCGGGGCGATGCAGGCCCTCGGCGTGCAACTGTTCGATGCCGCAGGCCAGGTGTTGGCGCCGGGTGGCCTGGCGTTGACGAACCTGGCGCGCATCAGCCTCGAAGGCATCGACCCGCGTTTGGCGCAGGTGCGCTTTGAAATCGCCGCCGACGTGAATAACCCACTGTGCGGTCCCCATGGCGCCTCGGCAATTTTCGGCCCGCAGAAAGGCGCCAATCCCCGGCAGGTGGAGCAACTCGATGCCGCGCTCGGGCATTTCGCCGACCACTGCGCCAGCGTGCTGGCTACGGATGTGCGCGACGAGCCCGGCAGCGGCGCCGCCGGCGGCCTGGGCTTTGCCGCCAAGGCATTCCTGAGCGCACAGTTTCGGGCGGGTGTGGACGTGGTCGCCGGACTGGTCGGCCTGGACGCGGCCGTTCGCGGCGCCGATCTGGTCATCACCGGAGAGGGTCGCTTTGACGCCCAGACCCTGCGCGGTAAAACACCGTTTGGCGTGGCACGCATCGCCCAACGGCACAGCGTGCCGGTGATTGTGATCGCCGGCACGCTGGGTGAAGGCTATGAGCAGATGTATGCCCATGGCGTTGACGCTGCCTTTGCCTTGCCTTCAGGGCCCATGACTTTGGAGCAGGCTTGCAGCGAGGCGCCACGCCTTTTGCGTGAGCGCGCATCGGATATTGCGCGGGTGTGGCGGCTGGGGGCCTCGGTTCAATCGGTGACGAAGCAGATCCGATAGCGCTCTGGTTTACGACCATATGCCAGGTAATCACCGACGCTCTGATTGACGCAGGCGCTGCTATCAGAAAAAGACACACCATGCTGATAACCGCCCTTGAGCAACGTCATGTGAGTGTTGGGCAGGCTTTTGAAGGCTTTTAACGCGCCCGCTGTGGGTGTCTGGTCGTCGAACTCGGCCTGGACCATCAGAATGCTGTCCACTTGTTTCAGCTTTTTCAGCGGTACGCCGGTTAAGGGGCGAGCGCTCCACCCAGCGCAGTGCGCAGCCTGAAAAAAGCTGCCACCCACCGGATAGTGAGTGGCATACCGGTTTTCCCTGTCAGTCCAGAATGCCTGTCCCGCCGCCGGCGTGTCATTGCATAGAACGGTGCTGCGTACGGAATCTGCCGGCGTCAGCTTCAGCGGACCGGGTACCAAGCCATTCCAGGGTTCAGGGTTACGGATGAGCGTGAGCACGTGCATGAACGCGCTTTTAGCCGACTGATCCACCCCTGCGTCGGGACTGAATCGATAAGCGCGCGCCCTGGACAGCAATGCGGCGTCGTTCTCGTCGGGCGTTTCACGCAACCATTGGCTGAGCAGGCGTGCTGCCATTAAATAGGTCGCAGAGCTGTAAAGCTCGTTGTCAGAGCGCAGGGCTACCCGAACCTCGGGGACCAGGCCCAGGAATATGTCGCGCACTGCTTTGGGGTCGCTACCCAGCTGATAGACATGCGGACGACTGGCGGCTGGCTGCGCGACAAAACGCTCGAAGATTCTTTCCTTCTCTGGCGCCTGGATGAGTGAGGCTTCCTGAAAAGTCGATGTCCAGTCCGTGTTCGAGTCAAGCACCATGCGGCCAACGTGCTCCGGGAACAGTCCTGCATACCAGGCACCTAGCCAGGTGCCGTAGGAGTTTCCAACGTAATTGAGTTTTTTCTCCTTGAGTAAACCACGCACGAACTCCATGTCGCGGGCGGTTTGATCGGTATTGATGTAGGGCGCCAGGCGCTGACTGGCGCAACCACGGGCCAGCACGGCGGCGTTGTGTTGCAGGGCCATGAGGTTGGCAGGGCTGCGGTCCTCGGTGATGTCGTTCTGCGCGACGATCAGCTCATCGGACTGGCACACCAGTTGAGAATCCTTCGTGCTGCCCAGTCCTCGCGGCGTCAGACCGATGACGTCATAGGTGTCTATCAGGTGCCGATACGCCTCGCCTGCGGCCCTGTCGCCATAGTTTTTCCAGATGGAAGCCAGCAGCACCGCAAAGCCATCGGCTTCAGCGCCGGGTCCGCCCGGATTGGTGAATATCGCGCCTTCTCGCTTGCCTGGCTGGCGCGCAGTCACCCGGG
The DNA here is from genome assembly GCF_000336465.1 of Pseudomonas poae RE*1-1-14. Lineage (NCBI taxonomy): Bacteria > Pseudomonadati > Pseudomonadota > Gammaproteobacteria > Pseudomonadales > Pseudomonadaceae > Pseudomonas > Pseudomonas poae. Next base: position 1,896,684 of record NC_020209.1, read on the forward strand.
TGATATCCAGGTCGAGGGTGCCGAGCGAGGGCTTCAAGTGATTCAACGGCACGCGGACAGTCCCGCACTGTGTTCTGGCAACGACTTCCGGGTCCAGACCGCTGATAGGCCGTCCGTCACAGTTGGCGAGCCATCGAATAGGTTCTGCCTGTTTTCTGGTGGAGCAGGCACCGCTCGCCAATAGCGCCATGATAAGAAGGCTGCCCAATACTGCTCGTTGCTTGTTCACTGTTTGAAGACCTGGCCTGTGGTTGGATGGCCGGGAGTATTACAAGGCCGGCCTGGCCGTGAATGTAGGAAAGTACGACGCTTTTTACTGGCTGTCTCCGGGAAAGCACGTTGCTTTCTTTTACGTCGCGGTCGCCTCTACACTGGACGGCCACTATGCCTTTCAAAGGATGAACGCATGCATGCGCCTGAGACCCCCATCGTGATCCAGCGCTTTACCGAGGTCCATCTGGAAGGCGTCACCGCGCTTTATAACGAGCCTGCCGTGTGCAGGCAGGTGCTGCAGATGCCCTTTCAGTCAGTCGAAGCCTGGCGCAAACGCCTGGTGCTGGATAACGAGCGCCGACTCCAATTGGTTGCGCTGCACGGCGGCGAAGTGATCGGCCAACTTGGCCTGGAGCAATACCTGCGGGTGCGCCAGAGCCATGTCGGCTCATTGGGTATGGGCGTAGCCACCGCCTGGCAGGGCAAAGGGGTGGGCTCCCGTCTGCTCGCGGCCGCTCTGGACGTGGCCGACAACTGGATGAACCTGCACCGGGTGGAATTGACGGTGTACGCCGACAACGAAGCCGCGCATTGCCTGTACCGCAAGTTCGGCTTCGAGGTGGAAGGGCGCTTGCGCGACTATGCCCTGCGTGACGGTGTATTCGTTGACACATTGAGCATGGCGCGCCTTCGCCCTTCAGCTTGATTGGCCCGGCGCGCACGCGCTCAATCGTTACTTCAACGGCGTCAACGGTGGCAGTTTCCATTGCCCATTACCCACCTCGGGCTTGGGCAGATACACCCGCAGCACGGCATAGAACGGGCCAGGGGGCGCCGGCAGCCAGTTGCTCTGCTCGGCCTTGGGCGGCTCGTGGTGCTGCAGCGCCAAGGTCAGGCCACCGTCGGCGTCGCGCTTGAGGGCGGGCAGCATGCGGGAATTGATCAGGTAGCGCTTCTTGTGGTTGGGCACCAGCAAGCGGGTCCTGGCGTCATACATCGTCAGCGACCAGAACGCATCGGCCGGCGGCAATTGATCCTTGGCAAAATGCACGGTGTAGCTGTGGCGTGCACCATTGGCCGGTTTTCCTTCGCTGTCGACGAGGTATTTGAAGTAGGCCGCTTCATCACTTGAGTTGCCGAACATGCCCGTTTCGGCACCGGCGTAGCGGTACAGGTAATTGTTCTGCAGGTGGTCGCGGCTGCCGTAAAGGTCTGCGCTGGTGACCTGACGGGTGTCGATCCGGTCTTTCTTCAATGCAGCGAATTCGGCCTTGGCGTCGGCGATGCCGTCTTCCAGCGCCTTGCGTTGCTCTGCCGTCAATTGTTTAACCTTGAACGGCGCGCCCGGGGCAATGCCGATTGTGGCAAAGCGCGCGAGCAGCTCCTTTTCACTGTCCTGGGGCGCGGCAAAGGCCAGCATGAAGTTCAGGTAACGAAACAGCTGCGGGCCTTCGGTCATGGTCGCCATCGGCTTGGGCCATTCGATCTTCGCCACCTTGGGCGGTGCGGCCTGTTTCACATAGCCGCTCAGCGGCTGCACCTTGTAGCCGTCCTGGATCTGCCTGACCTTGTTCAGGTCCTTCTCGTCAAACAGCTGCGTGCGGTACAGGGCGTAGGCAATATTGCTCTCGCTGTAGACCACCCGGTCGACGTCCACCGGCTGCTGACCTTTCCAGTCGGGCCCTGCGATCATGTAGTGACCGCCGTTGTTGCCCGTGCTGCGGGTGCCCAGGTAGGCGATATTCTGGGTATACAGGTCGATCAACTGCACCGAGTAATAGCGGTCGTCTTCGATTTTCGGCAGGGTCAACACCAGGGGCTCTCTGCGCAGGTCCATCCACACGAAGGAGTAGGGCGTGTCCGCGTTGGGGCTGGGGAGCACGGTGTCCTTGGGCGTCAGGACCTGCGTGGTATTGCCGATCTGGTTGAACGGTGCCTTGTAGTTGACACCGCCTTTGTCGACCGCCTGGGTGTAGAGCGTCCTGTACATCTGCACCACCGGAAAACCGTACAGGTAGGCTTCCTTGGCGATCGCTCGTGCTTGGGCCGGCGTCGCCGTGAAGTCCGCCCATGCGCCGGTACTCATGAGGAGGGAGAGGCTCGCCAGCACCAGGCGCGCGGGTTTTCCGATCATGTTGTTGCGTCCTTCCAAAGTTCTTTTGACTGACGGGAGATGAAGGCGACGAGTTTCCCGTTTTATTGGGCAAACGTCACGTTAATCCCTGCAGGACGCTGAACTGAGCAAGTGGGGGGCAGGTATCAGGCAGCGGGCAGCATTGACTTGACCTTGTCGCGCAGTTGGTCAATCGAGAATGGCTTGGCAATGACCTGCATACCATCGGGCACATCGATGTTGTCGGCGTAGCCACTGGCAAACAGGATAGGCAATTGAGGGCGCAATTCACGTACTTTGCTTGCCAGTTGCTTGCCGTCCATGTCCGGCAGGCCGACGTCGGTCATCATCAGGCTGATGACCTCTTGGCTATTTTTCACGAATGCCAGTGCCTGCTCGGCGTCAGCGGCCTCCAGCACAGTGAACTCCAACTCTTCGAGTACATCGACGATCAGCATGCGCACGATGTTGTCGTCTTCTACTACAAGGATGGTGGAGGGGGTAGCGGACATAATGAAGGTTCCCGAGGATTGAGAGGGCAGGTCTTTAGCGGTTGAAGGGCTGCTTTCTAATGAGTCGCTTCAATCTCTGCAAGTTCCGTTGGCGCGGCATTGTGAAGGGAATGAGGGGAAATGTCGCGCCAGGCGCGCAGCCTTTAAGCGAGCGCGCAGGGGGCGTAAGGGGATTTGAGTCGCTGCCGGAACAGCGCAACGGCTTGAAGCCGCTATCCGTTGCGCCTGTTGAGCGACTTACAGCTCGTTCATGAACAAATCGTCAACCTTGCCGGGCACCGATTTGACCGCCGCGTTGAGGTGACCGGGTTCAAAAGCCGATATTTTGTATTGAGGCGCACTCGTGGACGGGCCAAAGTGGTTCAGCAAGCTCTTCGTGCGGCCGCTGTTCAAGAAACTGTCCAATCCCTTGCGCATCGCGGCTTCATCGGCAAAGAGCGCCAATCCAAAATTGGGATCGAAATAAAACCATTCCTTGTGCTGACCGGATACGACAACGCCGGCTGTGATGCCGTGGTCAGGGCCATTGATTAACAGTGTTTTTGAGGTCTGAGCACTGGCCAGCTCTGAAATGATTGCGGTGTGAGTCACCTGGCGGGACTCCATGCCGAGATGGAACTGTGAACCGAGTATGCCCTGATAGTCCTCCAACTGTTGACGGAACTTGACCGTATTGACCGCTCTCCTTTGTTCTCGCGCGGCTTTGGCGGGGTCTGTCACGCGCAACCTGGCTATTTCGTCGGCACTGAGTGGAGGGACCATCGAAGCGTAGAGGTTTTTAATGAATGTATCCCGTTTGTTGTAACGAGTGGCTGCCGCAATGATGTTGGATATCGCCGCGCACTCTCCTTCAGACATCAAGGCAATCTGGCCGAGCACGAGACCTTGCGGAACGGGTATGAATGTGCCGTCTGCGGCTTTGACCTCATCGCTGAACACCCTTGAGTTCTCCAGGCTGACAAGGGACCGGCGATTTTCCATGTACCGGACCAACCGGCCAATTTCCTCCGGCGTGCGTCCGGGCACCAGCGTAAGCTCGGCCAGCTCATTATTGCTCAACGTGTCCGAAAACCCGGGGATCGCCTGAGGTTTACCCGCGTCGTACCCGCGCTTGAAGCCGGCCGCATCGGTTAGTTCGGCGATATCGCGCTTGGCTTTGAATTTGGCAGGCAGCATCTCGAGGTCATCAATGCGTCTGACCAGGCTGCCCAATTGCATAGGCGTGCGCCGTCTGGCCACCGCCAGGCGTTTGAGGTCATCGATCTTCAACGCTGGGGTGTAGCCGTCTATGTCTTGCGGGTGCGCGGTGTTCTGCCCCCTGATATAGGCGGCGTTATCCTCGGCTTTCGCCGCGACGATGGCCGCCGAGTAGTCCCTGCGAAAAGTGCTGTTATGGGCAGGAGACGTGGAACCAAACATCCATCGCCAGCCATCCCCGAACGCTCTGATTTCACCGTCCAGGGCGACGGCCGCGGGATTGAAGTCCATGCGTGGCGAACCGTAAGACGCACCACTGGCAGGATCGTACGCGTACCACTGGCGCCCCTGGAGTACTGCGGTGCCCTGAACGGTCTGCCCGTCAACCTTGAAGGCACCTGCCGCGGCGCCGTCGTAGTGTTTGCTGGCCGCTTTGAGCAGATCGTAATTGCCACTTGCTCCCCTGAGCGCGGTGACCAGATCGGCCCCTTTGGCAAATCCCTTGCGTACCAGGTTGGCTCCTCCCACCAACATATCGCCCACCCCGCCAACGGGATTGAGAAACTCGAGGGCAGCCGCCCCAAGAAACTTTACCGCTTGGGTAGCCTTGCCAGCGGCTTTGAGACCCGACATGCCCTTGCCAAACACTTTTACCGCCTGCGCAGCTTTGCCCGCACCCAGCGTAAGCAGCCCGAATGCGTCCATGGCCAGATCACTGACCCCTTCAAAGGTATTGCCTTGCCTGAAGTTATTGATCGCCGATCGCAACGGAATCAGGTTGAGAAAGAATTCATCAATGACGCTCCCCAGCGCCCGCCCTCTGTCAAAGGAGGTAATGCCTCTGGCGTGATTGAGCAAGTCCTCGCCATCCAGCGCAAGCGCTTTGACGTACATGTCGGCAATAAAGTCGGTGCGCTTGGAGCGATAGCTGTCGGGGGTTTGAGCGCTAACAGGCTGCTCTTTTGCTTCGTTGTCACGCGCGCCGTTGTAGGGGTCCAGAAGCGACCTTCGAGTGATCAGATTGGCTCGCCTGACATCCATTTTTTCCGGGCTGTAGGGCTCACTGAACTTATCGGCCGGATGATCCTGTTTTTCAATGACCCCCGCGCTGGTGTTGACTTCATAAATAGTGACTTTACCGTTGAGCGTGGTCTTTATATGCATCCTGCGCCCACGCTCTGTCAGTTCCAGCGACGAAGTGAAATCCTTGGCAATTTTGTACTCGTTGGTGTGAAAAAACTTCACGTCGCCGTATTCAAGGTTCATGCGATCGGCCAGTGGCAACTTGGCAATCAGCTGTTTGACAAGTTCATGGTGGCCGTCGCCCAGGGATTTCATTGTGGCTTCATATTGCTTGCCAAATAGCTTGTTGACCTCAAGATGCTTTTTGGTCCTTACATAAGCATTGAACGAGGCGATCGGAATGCGCGGGTCTTTCTTAACCCATAGTTGAAATCTATCGAGCGTTGCACCTTCCATCACGATATCAAGCATCGAGCGTCGCGTAAGAAAGGCAGGGTAGACGCGACCTCCATTCTCGTTGCGTATCTGCAAACTCCTGATGTCAAATACGGCAGGATCAACCTGAGGAAACTCGGTTTTCAGATACTCCAACGCGATGTCCTTTCGACTGGGTACGGGTGACTCCAGTAACGCAGAAGACTTCACCAGAGCGTTGAGTCGATCGTTATAGGCTGTCTTGGCCTGTTGCATCTCGGCTGGCGAATGTTCGGTTTCGGATGGTTTCAACACGCCATTGGCTTGGGCCCAATCGCTCAGGGCGTCGCGTTGAGCCACTTGATTGGCGTAAGTGTCAGTCGCAATGGGCTCCGCCTGGGCGATCACCTCGGCGTAGGTCATGTTCTGCACCCGACCAGGTGTCTGCGCCTCGATCCTGGCGGCGGCAATGGTCAATTGCGTCCACATGGCAGAGCCTACGGTGACGCCGCCGGGAATGTCCTTAACCAGAAACTGGGGAGCGCTTGGGGCCAATAGTAGAAGGCTGGCCAGTTCGGCCGAGTGCTGTGTGGCCCGCCCTTTGCTCACTAGATGAAGGCCTAGTTTTTTCACGACCTCCGACGGGGTGAGCCCCCAATGGCTGGAGTCCAACAAGTCGAAACCGGCTACCTTGTTGCGAACGTTGTTCAAGGAAGATTCCGGATCCAAACTCAGGTTAATCGTCGTGAGTATGTAGTCGTAGATGCTGGTGTCCGAGGCCACACCGCCAAGGTGCGCTTGCAAGGCTTGCCCCAGCTCTACGGCCTTGGGGCTGTCGAGCAATGTCTGCAGCGCTGTGACCGGATCTTTCAAATCGCCTCGTGTCACCGGACCGCCCATCAGCAGATACCCCAGCACACCCGACGCCCAGAAGCGGGGCAGCGGCAAGCCTGACACCCCTGTGCGGCTGGAGTACAGGAATCGCTCAATACGACGCTGGTCAGCTTGCGAGATTGGTATTGGCCAGGACAGCCCACCGCCGAAATCACGCAAGGGAGGGACCGACGCTCTTTTCTCCAATACGTCTGCCAGCTTTTTAGCTTCGTCCAGGGTCTGCGGCAATTCATAGCCCAGGTCCTTGATGACGGCAGCCAGGGTCGGTGGAGTAGTGTGGGTCAGGGTTTCGGAGGAATTTATAAAGGGCACCAGAACATCGCGGTGCAACTGGTCGGAAAGCTTGTGAGCCACCCAGGTTGTCAGGTTGCGAAGCTTATCGGCAAGACTGAGCATATCCTGCTGGTCCGCCAGCAGTTGCCGCACGGTTTTGACCGCAGGTGTCGCAACAGCGGGCGAATGCTGCTGGGGGGATGGATTCACTGTTACCGCGCCAGCCTTTTTTGCACCCGCTTCAGGGGCTTCGGTGACAAGGTTCATCGGTCGATGCGCTACGCTGGTGATGCTCATTTGGAATACCTTGGTATGTAGGAAAGGCGCCTGACTGTTGGACCTTCCCTGTTCCTGAGGCGTAGTCCTGAGTGCCGGCTCAGTGCAATCCAGTTCCACCGGCTAAGCGTCGAGCCCGTACGCTTGCGTCAAATAAGCGCACAAACATAGCCTCGGCACCCGGTATTCGGGCAAACTCCCGGTTTTTCCGTATTTGGCCAAGGCATGCCCATGACTCCTGCGTCATCCGTCGATGAAAAGAGCTTCCGTAACCTGTTGAGCCGAAATGTCGCACTGCCCCTGAGCGTCGGCGTACTCAGCGCGGTGTTTTTCGTCTGCCTGATCACCTATCTGTTGTCGGTGATCCAATGGGTTGAACACACCGATCGGGTGATCAACAACCTCAACGAGTCGTCGAAACTCACGGTGGACCTGGAAACCGGCCTGCGTGGTTTTCTGATCACCGGCGACGAGCATTTTCTCGACCCCTACGAAGTGGCAAAGCCGCGCATCATTGGCGACCTGCGTAACTTGCAGGAACTGGTAGCGGATAACTCGCAGCAGGTGGACCGCCTCAAACGCCTGGAAGCGATGCAGGGCGAGTGGAACAAGTACGCCCAGTCGATGATCGACCTGCAGCGCAACAGCGGTGACTACCGCTCGGCGGTCAAGGCCGGTCGGGGCAAGGGCCTCACCGATGCGATCCGCCAGGAATACGCGGATGCCGTAGCAATGGAGCAGCAGTTCCGAATCGCGCGCAACAAGGACGTCACCCGTACCACCATTGTCAGCGTTGCGCTGTACCTGGCGTTCGTATTGGGGCTGAGCGGTTTTCTTGCCTATATCGGCCGCAGGAATTTGGTAGCGTTATCAGAGAGCTACAGCGCAAACCTCGCGTCGCAACAGAAGATTGCGCGGCGTCTTGAGCAACAGGCCTGGCTGCGCAACGGCCAGACCGAACTGGCCGAGCAGGTCCTCGGCCAACTGACCCTGAACATGCTGGGCCGCAATATCCTGCAGTTCTTCGCTCAATACATGGGCTCTGCCGTGGCCGCGTTGTACGTGCGTCAGGAGCACGGAGGGCTCAAGCGTGTGGCCACTTATGGTTTCTCACGCGAGCAGGAACAGCAGGAACAATCGATCTACAGCGACGAAGGCATCGTTGGGCAGGCCGCCCAGCTTGATCGCCTGATTCGCCTGGATGATGTGCCGGTGGATTACTTCAAGGTCAGCTCCGGGCTGGGTGAGGGTTCGACGCGCAGCGTACTGGTGGTGCCGACCAGCGACGAGGACCGTGTCAACGGTGTGATCGAACTGGGTTTCCTGCGCCCCCTGGATGAACGCGACGTCGAGCTGCTGGAACTGATCGCCGGCAATATCGGCACCTCCATCGAAGCTGCGCGCTACCGTCAGCGCCTGCAGGAAGTGCTCGCCGAGACCCAGCAGCTCAACGAAGAGCTGCAAGTGCAGCAGGAAGAACTCAAGACCGCCAACGAGGAGCTCGAAGAACAGTCACGCATCCTCAAGGAATCCCAGGCCCATCTGGAAACCCAGCAGGCGGAGCTGGAGCAGACCAACGAGCAGTTGGCCGAGCAGACCCAGACCCTGTCCGAGCAGCGCGACGCCATGGACCGCAAGAACATCGAACTCAACCAGGCCCAGCTTGAACTCGAAGACCGCGCCGACGAGTTGCAGCGTTCGAGCAAATACAAGTCCGAATTCCTCGCCAACATGTCCCACGAACTGCGTACGCCGCTCAACAGCTCGCTGATCCTGGCCAAGTTGCTGGCCGAGAACCCTCAGGAAAACCTCAGTGCCGAACAGGTCAAGTTCGCCGAGTCGATCTATTCGGCGGGCAACGACCTGCTGAACCTGATCAACGACATCCTCGACATCTCCAAGGTCGAAGCCGGCAAGCTGGAAGTGCGTCCGGAAACGTCCAGCGTGGCGCGTCTGGTCGAGGGTTTGCGCGGGATGTTCGAGCCGCTGGCCGCCGACCGCAAGCTGGGTTTTCAGGTGGATGTACAGCCCGGTGCGCCGGCCATGCTGTTTACCGACCGCCAGCGCCTGGAGCAGATCCTCAAGAACCTGCTGTCCAACGCGGTCAAGTTTACCGAGCAGGGTGAGGTCAGCCTGTCGGTGTCCCGTGCGCAGGATGCGGGCATTGCCTTTACCGTGCGCGATTCGGGCATCGGCATTGCGCCGGACCAGCAGGAAAGCATCTTCGAAGCCTTCCGCCAGGCCGACGGCACCACCAACCGCCGTTACGGCGGCACCGGCCTGGGCCTGTCGATTTCCCGCGACCTGGCCGCGTTGCTTGGCGGCTATATCAGCGTGACCAGCGAACCGGGCAAGGGCAGCGTGTTCACCCTGGTATTGCCTGAGCACTACGTGGAGCGCGAAGCCGATGCGCCGCTGGCAGAGCAGGCGCGCGAGCCGCTGGTCGCCGCGCCTGCGCCGGTCAGGGTGTCGCCGCTGCCGGTGGCCGATACCAGCCAGATCCCGCGCTTTGCCGACGACCGCGACAAGGCGCCGTTCACCACCCGCTGCATCCTCGTAGTGGAAGACGAGCCCAATTTTGCGCGGATCCTCTTCGATCTGGCCCATGAACTGGGCTACCACTGCCTTGTGGCCCATGGCGCGGACGAAGGCTACAGTCTGGCGGCAGAACTCATTCCAGACGCGATCCTGCTCGACATGCGCCTGCCGGACCATTCCGGGCTCACCGTGCTGCAGCGCCTCAAGCAGAACGCCGGCACCCGCCACATCCCGGTGCACGTGATTTCCGTGGAAGACCGCGTCGAAGCGGCGATGCACATGGGCGCCATCGGCTATGCGGTCAAACCCACCACCCGTGAAGAGCTCAAGGATGTGTTCGCGCGTCTGGAGGCCAAGCTGACGCAGAAGGTCAAGCGCGTGCTGCTGGTGGAAGACGACGACCTGCAACGCGACAGCATTGCCCGACTGATCGGCGACGACGACATCGAGATCACTGCCGTGGGCTTTGCCCAGCAAGCCTTGGACCTGCTGCGCGATCATATCTATGACTGCATGATCATCGACCTCAAACTGCCGGACATGCTCGGCAACGAGCTGCTCAAGCGCATGGCCACCGAAGATATCTGTTCGTTCCCGCCGGTGATCGTCTACACCGGGCGCAACCTGACCCGCGATGAAGAAGCCGAACTGCGCAAGTATTCGCGCTCGATCATCATCAAGGGTGCGCGTTCGCCGGAGCGTCTGCTGGACGAGGTCACACTCTTTCTGCACAAAGTCGAATCGCAGCTGTCCCATGAGCGCCAGACCATGCTCAAGACCGCGCGCAGCCGCGACAAGGTGTTCGAAGGCCGCAAGATCCTGCTGGTGGACGATGATGTACGCAATATCTTTGCCCTCACCAGTGCGCTGGAACATAAGGGCGCTGTGGTGGTGATCGGCCGAAACGGCCGCGAAGCCATCGAACGGCTCAATGAAGTCGAGGACATCGACCTGGTGCTGATGGACGTGATGATGCCGGAGATGGACGGTTACGAGGCCACCGCGTTGATCCGCCAGGACCCGCGCTGGAAGAAGTTGCCGATCATTGCGGTCACCGCCAAGGCCATGAAAGACGATCAGGAGCGCTGCCTCGCTGCAGGCTCCAATGACTACCTGGCCAAACCGATTGACCTGGACCGTCTGTTCTCGTTGATTCGCGTCTGGCTGCCGAAGATGGAACGCATTTAAGTGGAGCGCAGTTTCTTGGACAAAAGCAGCGACATCGAGCTGCGCCTGTTGATTGAGGCGATTTACCTCAAGTACAGCTACGACTTTCGCGATTACTCGGGCGCGTCGGTCAAGCGCCGTGTGGCCCATGCGTTGCGCCAGTTCGATTGCGCGACCATCTCGGCGCTGCAGGAGCGGGTGCTGCACGATCCGTCGGCGTTCATGCAACTGCTGCAATTTCTGACGATCCCGGTGAGCGAGATGTTTCGCGACCCGTCGCACTTTCTCGCGATTCGCCAGGAAGTGGTGCCGCTGCTCAAGACCTACCCGTCGATCAAGATCTGGATCGCCGGCTGCAGCACGGGGGAGGAGGTGTACTCCATGGCGATCCTGCTGCGCGAGGAAGGCTTGCTGGAACGCACGATCATCTACGCCACTGATATCAATCCAGCGTCGCTGGACAAGGCCAAGCAGGGCATCTTCTCCCTGGAAAACGTGCGGGCCTACACCGCCAACTATCAACAGGCCGGAGGCCAGCGCTCATTTGCCGATTACTACACGGCAGCCTACGATTACGCGATCTTCGACAAGACGCTGCGCGAGAATGTGACCTTTGCCGATCACAGTTTGGCGACCGATAGTGTATTCTCCGAAACTCAATTAATTTCGTGTCGTAACGTATTGATTTATTTCAATAAAAAATTGCAGGATCGTGCATTCGGTCTGTTCCATGAGTCGCTGTGTCATCGCGGCTTTCTGGTGCTGGGCAGCAAGGAAACCCTGGATTTTTCCGCCTACAGCAAACAGTTCGAGCCATTGGTCAAACAGGAACGGATCTACCGCAAATCATGAACGACGCCGCAGCCAACCCGATTCGCGGGATTGAAGCCATCGTCGTCGGCGCGTCCGCCGGCGGTGTCGAGGCGTTGCTGAGCATATTTGGCGAGTTGCCCACCGACTTCGGCCTGCCGATCGTTGCTGTGCTGCACCTGCCGGACGAGCGCCGCAGCCAGTTGGCCGACGTGTTCGCGCGGCGCCTGCGCATCCCGGTAAAAGAAGCGCGGGACAAAGAGCTGATCGAGGCCGGCACCCTGTATTTCGCCGGGCCCGGTTACCACCTCTCGGTGGAGCAGGACCGCAGCCTGTCCCTGAGCCAGGAAGACCGCGTGCATCATTCACGGCCAGCCATCGATTATCTGTTTTCATCGGCTGCCGATGCGTACGGCGCCGGCCTGCTGGCGATCCTGCTCACCGGCGCCAATCAGGACGGCGCGCGCGGGCTGGCACATGTCAAGCAATCGGGCGGCACCACGGTCGTGCAGGACCCCACGGAAGCTCGCATCGCCGTGATGCCGCTGGCGGCCCTGGCCCTGCACACACCTGATCATATTCTGACACTGGGCCGGATCGGCTCATTGCTGGCTTCCCTGGAATCTTCCCCATGTTAAGTACCGTCCAGGCCAAACTGCTGATCGTCGACGATCTGCCGGAAAACCTGCTGGCCCTCGAAGCGCTGATCAAGCGCGAGGATCGCCAGGTCTACAAGGCATTGAGCGCCGACGAGGCCTTGTCACTGTTGCTCGAACACGAGTTCGCCATGGCGATCCTCGATGTGCAGATGCCGGGCATGAACGGCTTCGAGCTGGCCGAATTGATGCGCGGCACCGAAAAAACCAAGAACATCCCGATTGTGTTCGTCAGTGCCGCCGGTCGCGAGCTGAACTATGCGTTCAAGGGCTACGAAAGCGGCGCCGTCGACTTCCTGCACAAACCGCTCGACATCCATGCGGTCAAGAGCAAGGTCAATGTGTTCGTCGACCTGTACCGCCAGAGCAAAGCCATGAAGCTGCAGGTCGAAGCCCTGGAGCGCAGCCGTCGCGAGCAGGAACTGCTGCTGACGCGCCTGCAGGCCACCCAGGCCGAGCTTGAGCAGGCGGTGCGCATGCGCGATGACTTCATGTCGATCGTTGCCCATGAAGTGCGTACCCCCCTTAACGGCCTGATCCTGGAAACCCAGCTGCGCAAGATGCACCTGGCCCGGGACAACGCTGCGGCGTTTACTCTGGACAAGATGCACGCGATGGTCGACCGCGACGAGCGGCAGATCCGCAGCCTGATCCGATTGATCGAAGACATGCTCGATGTGTCGCGTATTCGCACCGGCAAACTGTCGATTCGCCCGGCGCCTTTTGACCTGGCGCAGTTGGTGAGCAGCCTGGTGAACAATTTTGCGCCGCAGGTGACTGCCGCCGAGTCGTCCATGCAACTGGTGGTCGACGGGCCGGTGGAGGGGCATTGGGACGAGTTTCGCATTGAGCAGGTGGTCACCAACCTGCTGACCAACGCGTTGCGCTACGGCGCCAAGAGCCCGGTGCACGTGCGGGTGTATGCCGAACATGGCGAGGCGCGCGTGGAAGTGCGCGACCACGGCATTGGTATCAGTGAAGAGAACCAGAAGCGCATTTTCCAGCAGTTCGAGCGCGTGTCTGCCAGCCATGCGGCCGCCGGGCTGGGCCTTGGATTATTCATTTCCGAGCAGATCGTCGCGGCCCATGGCGGCACCATCGAGGTCGAGAGCCGGATAGGCGAGGGCGCCTTGTTTCGGGTGTGCCTGCCCCTTGCGCAAGCGCAATGAAATCAATCGTCAGCCCAACGCAACCTCTGCCAGACCCCATGGTCGTAATTGCAGCAATTGACCGGACATAGGCTTCCCATGAGTGAAGATGCACAAGACGTCGTACTGATCGTCGAGGACGACGAATCCATTATGTTTGTGCTGGGTGAATACCTGGCAGGCCTGGGGTATCGGGTATTGAAGGCCGTCAACGGAAAAGAGGCGTTTGAGATTCTGGCCACCAAGCCGCACCTGGACCTGATGGTCACCGACTACCGTCTGCCCGGTGGCATCTCCGGGGTGCAGATTGCCGAGCCCGCACTGAAGGTGCGGCCAGAATTGAAGGTTATCTTCATCAGCGGTTACCCACAGGAAATCCTCGACTGCGACAGCCCGATCACGCGCAATGCACCGATCCTGGCCAAGCCGTTCGATCTGGATACGCTGCAGGAGCATATCCAGCGGTTGTTGGCGTAATCGTTGATGGGGCAGCAACTCAGATGAATCCGTCCATCTGAGTTGACCGTGTGGTCCCGTATACACCGCAAGCGATATCAAGCGTCACTCATAGTTAAATTTTTGTGTATTGCGCCGGTACATCCCCCTTGACGTAAAACACTTCCAGTTCCTGATTTTTGATTTGATCAGCAGCCTGCAATAGCGTGGCCTTGGTAACTTTCCCTTGCTGCACCAGTCTTTCACCATCTTTCAAAATTATATCGGGCACTGTCCGAAAAGCTGCGGGGTCTTTGGTTGTATCGACAGTGAATACAGGCACTGGGTTATCCGGTGTTGAGTATTGCTTGGAGAAACTATTGGCCTTTGCCTTGCTTGCGCTGAACGACATGACTTCGCCGCCGCTGCCCCCATGCCTGGCTGTGTGTTTGATAATGGCAGCGAGATAGTCATCACCTGCGGTGCTTGTTCCCGCCGCACGCCTCAAGCCCGTTGCAGGAGAGTCTCCAGCCGCGGTATGGGCTCGGTAAATTTGCGCAGGAACCTCAAAGTCTGCGTTCTTGATATCTTCGACTGTTTTAACTCGCGGCCTGGCTCCTGGGAGGGCATTGCGTTGGTTCAGCAGGTTTTCCATAAAGGTATCTGCACTGCTCGACGTCGGAAGGTCAACGTTGAAGAGTTTATTAAAACTAACTTTGTCCGTGCTGCTGAGTGCTATCCATCCATCATCGTGATCAAATATTTTGAATTCCAGGCTCTTGCCGGTAGTGGCGTAAGTTCTGTACTGGCCGGGTAGAGTCTTGTCATTGAATAGTTTTGTCAGCCCTTTCTGCATTGCCTCTGAGGTTGGGAAGAAGGCGACGCCCGCATTGGGATCATAGAAATAATATTTTTTGTTGGAATCATCGATTAATACGCCTGCTGCCATCGCATGTCCAGGCGAATCGATCATTATGGATCTGGTTACAGCCGATCTGGAAAGCTCTCCGACCATCTCCTGATAGGTGACCTGTCGGCCAACTTTCTGCGCATAAAAGGAAGCATTATTTTCCGTTGAGTTTTGAAGGCGGCTGAGTGTACGCATGAACTCTCTAGCCTCATTCGTATCCGCACGAGCAGCGGCTTTGAACATGTTATTAATCAGCGTTTTCTCTTTGCCTTGCTCGACGGCAGTGGCAAACGTGCGTGCCAGAGCCGCACACTGGCCGTCAGAAATCTGAGCCGTTGAGCTAAGATAAGCGGCTTGCGGCATAGGGAATACCGTTCCGAATTCAGGATCGATATTGTCAATAAACTTGGTCGCCGTTTTACTACCGTGTTTGAATGCCAAGTTGTCATATTGCCTTGCAAGCGCTCCCATGGCTGCAGCGTTGATGTCTTTTCTTTGTGCCTGCTCCATTACCTGCATTGCAGTCAGGTTTTTCAGCTTGTCTGTTATGATTTTCGGCGGATTCTTCATATAATAGCTCGCTTCAAAATCCGATTTTTCCGAGCCAAATTTGAAGCGTTTGACCGTTTTCTCCCAATGGGTTTTGGTGGCTTTTTGCTTGGCTGTTGGTATGCGTGGACCGATTTCCCAGTCTCCAAAGGCAGGGAAGGTGCGCCCCATGGAAGGCACAAAGTCATCGAGACCTGTACCAAATGCTCGTCGTACGACATGATTGTATCCGCGCCAGCTATCACCAACGAGTGCGGCAGGCCCTTTTAACAAAACACCGCCCTCCTTAAAGGTACCTATGGCAGAGGCGTCATAACGTTTGGCTGCTGCCGCGACATCATAGAAGTTGACTCCACGCATCTTTCGAACTTGATTAAGGCCCGCTTTGCCCACTTTTATTATTCCTTTCCCTAGGCCGGTTATCGCGCTGGCAATACCATCCAGTGGATTGAGCAGGCTGATGGCCGCGAGCCCCACAACCTGCAAAATCTTCAAGGTCTTCAAACCTGTCCCTACGCACTTAGCTAACATGGAGACTCCGCAGCTTGCGATCGCTGCAACATCCAGGATTAAGCTTCCGATACCGGCTCCGATATTTCCTTGAGAAAAATTTTCGATAGCTGAATAAAGTGGAATTAAATCAAGTAAAATATTTCGAATTACTATGTATGATGGAACTTCGGTCTCGAATGTAGTAGCACCTTTAGCATGAGCTTCAAGTCTCTTGTCTATCCCTGTGAATATATTATCCGTTACAAAATTAGCAATCGCATCGGTACGTGGTGAATCATAAGAGTCATGCGCTGGATGGTCGGGTAATCCGGCCATATCGCCTATCTTTATGATATGTCTTAGATCGGTTGATAGTTTGCGGTAGCTGGTTACTTCCACAGTGTCAGTGTCGGCTCCCGGTTTTACTTGTTTGCCTTGGATATGGCCTACTACAAAATTATTCTCAAGGTCTTTGCGCCGCTCAACAAACCCTTTCTGCGGATTGATTTCAAAAAACCTGACTTCCGAGTCGATTGTGCATTTTGCGACCGTTGGTTTGTTGTCGTCGGGCTGACGACGGAGCAAGAAGTTACGCCCCTCTATGCCTTCGTAAATAAGTTCTTCGCGAAAGAATTCGATTTTTCCGCGATCAAAAAATCTAAAGTCGTCAGCAGAAAGGTGTGATAACAAATGCTTCGTGGTTGTTTTTGTACTGGCCTTCAGGTTGTCAATATGGGTTTTTATCTCTTCCGAAAACTGTGCGACAGTGTCGGGAAAGCCAGTGGATTTGGCAAATATATCTTTATATTTAATTTTATAATTTGTTATGTACCAATGGTTTTTTTTGAGGCCGCCATTGGGGCGTTTAAAGGTACCCAGAGGAGGAGGCTCAAAAAGCCTGTTGGAGGCATGTAAGTCTAATAATGAGTATGGCCCAGGGAAATCTTTGTTGTAAAATGCGGCCCCTATACACTTTTCATTGATGAACGCGTAAAAGGCCGCCTTCTCCCCATGCTCCTTTCGATACGATTCGATAGTGGCGCCACGAATTCCCAGTTTACTTATGAGCGAGTTTAAGTAGGGGTGGTTGGCCTTGTCGTTGAACCCGAGTGCGTCATAAAGATTTTTTGCGCCTATGTCTGCACGTTTGGGGAGTGGTGCGCTGTTGAACTCGGTGGCTTGAAGATATTCTATGGTTCGTTTATTAAATTTAGTCAGTACCAACTGCTGTTGAGCCTGGGTGTAATCATCTCCAGGGTTAAGGGGAGTGATGCTGTTTGCTACGCCCCAGTCCATGAGTGCTGCTAACTTCGCAGTTTGCTCGACCTGTTGTTGCACAGAGATCAGAGATAGCATGTCGCTCCGATGCAGGACTTCCAGGTAGCTCATGGTGGAGGTCGCACCTGGCGACTGTGCTTCTACTTGTGCCACAGCAACGCTTAAAGCCATCCACTCATGTGAGCCATACCTTACTTTGTCAGGGATGTTTTTGACTAAAAACTCCGGGAAGCGCTTTGACAGCAGCAGGTGGGCTGCGATGGGGGCTAACTCACGAGTGACTCGTGAGTGACCAGTACCACTGGTTGCACCCAATAGATGGTCCGCCAATCGCTTTACGACGGCCGATGCAGTCAAGCCGCGATTGCCAGGTTGAGCGATCTCAAAGCCTCCCACAGCGGTTCTTGAACGTCTGAGTCCTGGCTCAAATGCTTCGTGAATCGATGCCAGCACGTAATCGCTTGCACTAGTGTCGGTAGCGATTCCTCCAACGGTATCTTGCAGACTTTTACCCAGTGCCTGTGCATTGGGTGACTGAAGTATTTGTTCGATAACTCTTCGCGGATTACGCAGTTCATGTGTTTCCCAACGCCGATGGTTGCTCAGATAACCCAACAGACCAGAGGCGCCCGGAAGACTCACGCGGCTCAAGTTGATGATGTGCAACCTCCGCGGATTCGCCATTGGTACCGGCCAGCTCAAGGCGCCGCCAAAGTCCCCGTATCTCGGTGAGCTTGGCTCAGAAATTTTCAGTGCTGACAATAATGCATTTAATTCATCAGCGGAGCTGGGTAATACCCAGCCTTGAATATTTATGTATTTCTCGAGGCTTATGGTCTCCTTTCCGGTATCCGAGGGGGCCTGCCCAGGCGCTGGCATTGCATTGATATCAATGTTGGTATTTTCCAAAAACTCACTCAATTGGCGGGAACCGTCTTTCGGAAAAGTCTCCAGCAGCTGAATGATTTTTTGTTTTTCATTGAGTTCCGCGAGCACGCTCTGGTTCAAGCGAAGCTCTGATTCAGAGCGTACAGAATCGTGGCTGAAATCGCTGAAAGACGTATCATCTTCCAGTTCGGCGGCGCTCGCTCGCACCCTCTCTTTAAGCGTGTTGGCCGGATTATTTACCGGAACGGATTTCCCGTAGAACCTGGCTACTTCTGTTGTGTATGCCCCTGAGGGATTATAGGTGGTGTCAAAGGTAGGTGAGAAGGCTTCAGCAACTTTCATGAGCAGTTCAAAGGAGGAAAAATCAGCACGCGGAAAATGCACGGGCTTCCCTGACACCCTGGCGACAATGCAAAGATCTTTCGGTGAGATCGTGATGTCATGTAATAAGCTGACTTTGTTTTTTGCTGCCCACTGAGTGAAGTCTTGACTGCTTAATATGCTGTGAATTAATGATCGCCATTTACCAAATGTCGAGTTTTCAGAGATGTCAGAAATGAGCTTGTTCGGGGGATGCAGGGTAGACTTGCCATCTGCAAAATCGAGCAATATCTGACGATAGACGTTAGCCAGTTGCTTGTCTGCCTTGTTTGTAAGCGTCGTTACACTATCCATGATCAAGGGTTGCTTAACGCTCGCACTCAAGTCAGCAGGCAAGAAAGCGCCTGCGTCACTATTCCCTGTTCCGACCTTTGAAGTTTCATTGACACGGAATGCAGGTCGAACGGTTGTTAGATTAGGCATGTAGGCTCACATTCGATATAAGTCATTAACTTTGTCGTACGACATGTTAGGTTTTGTTAGCGCGGAGACTTACTCAGTGGTGAGCGACGACGGAAAATTCCACGTTTTTATGGTTTAGTTGTTGCAGTAAGTTTCGTCGTGGACAGTTAGCTTACTGCAATAACCTGTTGCACACTTCACTATTTAATAATTAACCCCGAATCATCTCCCGCACCTTCGCCGTCAACAGATCAAACGTAAACGGCTTGGTGATCAACTGCATCCCCGGATCAAGAAATCCGCCACGCACCGCCGCATGCTCGGCATACCCGGTGATGAACAGCACCTTCAACCCCAGGTCGGATCTGCCGGCCAATCTCCGCCAATTGGCGGCCATTCATGCCCGGCAGGCCGACGTCACTGATCATCAGGTCAATGCGTTGCTCGGACTCGATGATCGGCACCGCTGTGACAGCGTCCACCCCCTCGACGAATCCATAGTCCAACTCCTTGGGCACTGCGCTGACCAACACGCGTACGGCGGGTCGTCCTCCACAATCAGCACCGTTTGCCCTGGCCGATAGGCTTGGTCGTGAAGAAAGTCGGCCTATCACGCTGTCGGGAATGCCACAGCCGGTATCGCTGACGCTTAATTCAACGTAATCGCCGGGCTGTAAGGTGCCGTAGGTGGCGGTAAACACGCTGTCCAGATGGCGGTTGCAGGTTTCCACCGTCAGGCGTCCGCCACCCGGCATGGCATCACGGGCGTTGAGCACCAGATTGAGCAGGGCGCCTTCCAGTTGATTGGGATCGGCTTCGGCGGTCCAGAGCGGGCCAACGAGGCGCATGTCGAGGTCGATGCTTTCGTTGATGCTGCGTTGCAGCAGTTCGCCCATGGAGTTCACCAGTTGGTTGATTTCCACAGGTTTGGGGTCCAGCGACTGGCGAGGGGAGAAGACGAGCAAGCGGTGAGTCAAAGCGGCGGCGCGGTTGGCCGAGGTGACGCCCAGGTCGATCAGGCCAGTGACCGGATGAAACGGCCGCTCCAGCAAGGTCACGTTGCCCAACAGGCTGCTCAGGTGCGATGAGCCATTTTGCTCGGTGCCGCCGTGGTGGGTCAGCAATACGATCGGCAGGTCCGACCAGGCGGGTTGTTGATGCAGCTATTCAAGCAACGGCCCCAGGTCGACGCCGTGCTCGAGCGCCTCGCACAGGGCGCTCAGGTGGGGGCGACGATGCCGCCGTAGCCGGCTTCGTTGAGCATCATTAATGCCAGTGAATTGTCGCGGCCCACGGGGGCCGGAATTGAAGGTTATCTTCATCAGCGGTTACCCGCAGGAAATCCTCGACTGCGACAGCCCGATCACGCGCAATGCACCGATCCTGGCCAAGCCGTTCGATCTGGATACGCTGCAGGAGCATATCCAGCGGCTGTTGGCCTGAAGGCAGGTCACAACTTGTAGTGTGTTTAGCGTCGTTCCTTCGCTTCAAAAGGAACCTTCTGATAATGCGGGCAAATAAATGGAATGACCGATGAGCTTGACTCATTGCGATTAACATCCCTGTCTTGTCAGAAGGTCGCCCTTGTCTATGTCCAGTATTTCCTCCAATCGCCACTTTTCGAGTCATCTCAACACCTCTGGGACAACCTCGTACCCCGTGCCCATTACGCAGCCTGCAGCTGCGACAGGTGGGACCGGCGACGTGACGGGCGACAGGCGCTTATTGGCGCTTTACACCGATGCCATTCGACGAGCAACGCAGACGAACGCGGGCACGGAAACCATCGAGGGTATTGAACCGGACTCATGGTTTGGCACCTGGTGGCAACAATTTTCCAACGCTACCCATAGCCCCGTCTTTTTGGAATGGGCAAAGTCGAAAAATATCGATGCCTCTGAACCCATTAAATTCAACGCCTACAGTGACACGCTCACGGCAACGATTAACGGTAAGCCCACCGTATTAGCGGGGGACCAGCAGGGCCCAGGATGGCGAGAGGCCACGGGCGTTGCCATGGCTGCGGCGAAGGCTTTGGGCCATGGCGATATTGATGCGCCAACCAACCCGCAGTCGGCTCCGCTGATTCGGGTTGCACGTTTTTATGGCGAGGTTCTACTCCCTGACAGGAAAGAAGAAACCTTAGAGCGAGCGACGCAGCTCGATCACAATCAGGGTTTTGAGGTGTTGGGGCCCAATACGTACGTTAATGTAGAGGCTCAATCGCCTGAAGCGCTTGAACAGCAAAAAGCGGAACTGGGTGATAGCGTCAATAAATTCAGCCTGCTGCAAGCGTTGAAACACCGGCTAGAGTCGGCCGTGAATTACGGCGCCAGAAGCCCTAGCAATCTGGACATCCTTCGTATACCCATCTACCCCGACTCGACTATGGCGCAGGAAACCCAGCAGACCGACGCCACCCTTTTGCAGGTTCTGAGTGCAAATGGCTTGCAGGTGCCTGAAACCTTCCGAGAACTGGACAATCTTGTCCGCGCCTTGGCTACCCCAAGTTTAACCTCGCCACACGACGGGAATTTTGGTGGCGCCTTGACATGGCCGCAGCCGCTATCTGTAGAGGATCAGGCTGAGTTGTTCCGCATCATCGCTGACAACCAGCCGCCATTGCCCGGTCTTAAGGCCGATACTCGTCTGGGGAGTACTGATCTACTTGGCAATTTGATGATAAACGTACCGTCAGCGCTCCTTAACCGAGGCGTTCCTCTGGACATCATGAAGTGGGTTCTCGACTCCGGTGGCGCAATACAATTGGGACAAGCGCTAAAACAGCGCATGGGAAAAGTGGCTGAGCACTCCACTCCCCGAGAAATACTGCTGACTGCGCTGGGTGTGACGTTGGACTTAAAGAGTCTGGAGGCTCCAAAAGAGCACCATGTAGCTGGGTTCAATCTGGCCGCGCCCGAATACTATGGGCAGCCTATATCGGTGATCAAACAGCGACTGATTGAACATTTGGTTCGTACTAATACCACTACGCCGCAGGCTGCTCCAGTTGCGGCCATGCTTCTACTTGCGCGTGTGGCGCCGGAGCTCCTTGTCAAAGACACCCCGCCTGACATGGCCTATGGTTCTTTCAGCTGGTTCACCCTAAAGACCGCAATAGGCCGGATTGAAGCGACCAGCCCAGGCGCCAGTGCGCTGATGAGCTTTGCTGAAATTATCGCTTTCGATTCCGTTGACCCTGTTACGGATAAGGCGCGGGATATTCAAGTGCGCGCCGCTCTGCCCGGGATCATTGAGTGGGGCAGAGGTCAGGGCCTTCTGCCGCTGCAAGGGCCATACACGCCTGAGCAATTAAGCGATACCCAGCAGGCATTCAGTCAACGACAGGAGGAGATTTCGGGTGCGGTTGACGCGTTTACCGCCGACGCCCCTACACAACGTGCTGCCGCATTAGCCGAACTCGAGGCCCATTTCGGCAAGTACATTCCCTTCGAGGAGAAAAGCATTCACAAGCGAGTCTATAGACTCGACGAAACCAGGAAGGTCCACGAGAACCCTGAAGGCAATTATTCGCTGTTGGACATTTATCTATCCAAAAAGGAGGGAAGTCACGTCTGGCTGTCCTCCAATTCCGCCATAACCGAGGAAATGATCGATAAACTCAAGTCGTTGCCAAATCCAATAAAGAAACATGAGGCCGCATTCGATAAGTACGCCGACAACCTGTCAGCAGCCTGGGGAAGCGTAACTAAAGGCTTGATAGCCAACCTGCCTATGGAAGACCGTAAAAACATCGAATTTGGCAAGCTGACGGTCTACCAAAGAGGTCAGTTAGTGCGCTCGGTAGTAAATACGCGCAATGGCAGCCACACCAGCGAGAGATTTTCCTCACTAAACGATGATCGGTCTCTTATTATCAAAACCGAACGCAACGGTTTGGCAACCTATTATGAGTGTGACCCCCGGCTCAATATAATGCGCAAACGGGAAGAGTGGACGGCCCTCAAGGAAGGACCTCAAGGCCCTGAGGTTGAAACGAGCAGGGGCGCAGCCGGTGTCAGTACGAAATATTTTACCGCACCGGCAATCCGCCGACTCGAACTCGATGACAGTGACGTTGGCCATGAACAGGAAGGCGATAAAAATAACGGCGTGCCCAAGTCGTCTTCCAGCAGGCGGAGTGAATATTTGGGTAAACTGCTTTCGGAAAATATAATTGGGCTGCATCGTCTGGGGGATGTAAAAGATTCCACTTTGGCGGTAACTACCTTCGACCAAGAAGATGAAAGTAACGCGTTTACACGCAACCTTATTCTGGGTGTGATACCCGGAGCATCAGCGATATATAATTTGGCGAATGGTAACTATAAAGATGCCGCCGCAGACATTATTTTTGACGTCGTCATGTGTTTCACTACTGCAGGGCTTGGAAAAGCGGGCGGCGCTGTTAAAGGCGGCCGTGGCGGGTCAAAAAAATTCAAGAAAGTCAGTGTGGCCTCCAAACAGCTAAAACGCGTGGATGACCTGGTTCGTCAGGGTGTAGTGAGAGGGCAACAACTTACCCACACCCAGCTTAAGCAGCTCGAAAATCTTACACATTCCGTCGATGACGTCGACTTGTTAAAAGCTACTAACCGATCTGATGTTGCGGTGGGTACCCATACACCTAGCGGCAGTGTGCGTCCAGTGAGCGTGCACGCAAAGTTTGATGAGGCGACCGGGGAATGGCTACCTTATGATGTTGGCAAGAACAAGGTATATGGCAGACCGCTTGAAAACTTTACACCTGAGACAGCCAGGTATTTTGATGACGCCTTGGGCGTCGAAGAAGAGTTCGGCGTCGTGTTGCGCCGAAAGAAGCCAAATCACTTGGAACAAAGCTTGGCGAAAAATAATGCTATAAATTTGGGAGGAAGTACTAAGGATTTCAAGCTGATTGGTAACGGTATTTTTACTTACGTTGACACCTATAAAGGGGTAGATAGGCTAAATGTATGTGCGCATGGCATGCTTCCAGATTTCAGAGAGCTCCTTACCGATGCACCCATATCTATGTACTATAACGGTGCGACTCACACGCCTGCCGAGCTTTTGGAAACGCTTAAAAAGTCGTCCATCAATCCTCAGGATTTCAATAACGTACGTTTGTTAATGTGTAACTCAGCCAACGGCTCGGCCAACTCGTTTGGCAGTCAGTTCGGAAAGTTGATACAACGTGATGTCAAGGCGTTTCAGGGTCCTGTTCGAGTGCATGCTACACCTGAAAAAGCTGCTGGAATAAAAGCAGATATAAATATTCGCTATCCGGGGCTTCCTGAGTCAGACATCAATCAAAAAATCTATGAGCAAGTTAAGTTTGGTTTGTCAACGAGTCCCATTAAATTTAAAGTCGACCTATTGAACCCGCCACGGAAAAACGAAATTCCCTTCTACTATCGGCCCGTAAAATTCAAAGTCAAATAAAACTCAAACAACAGTTGTCGTCATGGCGGGAGGGTTTACGGTCCGGAATGAAGGGGCTACGTCCGAATCATCTCCCGCACCTTCGCCGTCAACAGATCAAACGTAAACGGCTTGGTGATCAACTGCATCCCTGGATCAAGAAACCCGCCACGCACCGCCGCATGCTCGGCATACCCGGTGATGAACAGCACCTTCAACCCAGGTCGGATCTGCCGGCCAATCTCAGCCAACTGGCGTCCATTCATGCCCGGCAGACCGACGTCGCTGATCATCAGGTCAATGCGTTGTTCGGACTCGATGATCGGCACCGCCGTAACAGCGTCCACGGCCTCGACGAATGCATAGCCCAACTCCTTGAGCACCGCGCTGACCAGCACGCGCACGGCGGGGTCGTCCTCGACAATCAACACTGTCTCGCCAGCATTGGCGTAGGGCAGCAATGTCGGGTTGCTGGCCTCCTGCGCAGCGATCTCGCCAGCAAAACGGGGCAGGAACAGGCTGACGGTGGTGCCATTGCCCACTTCACTGTGGATGGTCACATGGCCGCGGGACTGGCGGGCAAAGCCATAGATCATCGACAGGCCAAGGCCGGTGCCCTGGCCGATCGGCTTGGTCGTGAAGAAAGGGTCAAACACTCGGCCTATCACGCTGTCGGGGATGCCGCAGCCGGTATCGCTGACGCTCAATTCAACGTAATCGCCGGGCTGCAAGGTGCCGTAGGCGGCGGTAAACACGCTGTCCAGATGACGATTAGAGGTCTCGACCGTCAGGCGGCCACCCCCGGGCATCGCATCGCGCGCGTTGAGCACGAGGTTGAGCAGGGCGCTTTCCAGTTGATTGGGGTCGGCTTCGGCGGTCCAGAGCGGGCCGGTGAGGCGCATGTCGAGGGCAATACTTTCGTTGATGCTGCGTTGTAGCAGCTCGCCCATGGAGTTCACCAGTTGGTTGATTTCCACAGGCTTGGGGTCCAGCGACTGACGACGGGAGAAGGCGAGCAAACGGTGGGTCAAACCGGCGGCGCGGTTGGCCGAGGTCACTCCCAGGTCGATCAGGCCATCGAGGTCGTCGAGCTTGCCCCGTGCAATACGCCTTCGCAGCAATTCCAGGCTGCCGATGATGCCGGTCAGCATGTTGTTGAAGTCGTGGGCTATGCCGCCGGTCAACTGGCCGACCGCTTCCATTTTCTGCGACTGGCGCAAGGCTTCTTCATTGCTGCGCAGTTGCGCGGTGCGCTCTTCGACCTGCTGTTCAAGGGTTTCGAGGGTGCTTTGCAGGCGCTGCTCGCTTTCGCTCAAGTCAATCAAGCGATCGCGCGCGTCGTATTGGCGACGGCGGCCGCGCAGGGCGGCGCTCACCAGGCTGATCAGCGTGACCGGATGAAATGGCCGTTCCAGAAAGGTCACGTTGCCCAACAGCCCACTCAGGTGCGACGAACCATTTTGCTCGGTGCCGCCGTGGTGGGTCATCAATACGATCGGCAGGTCCGACCACGCTGGCTGCCGATGCAGGTACTCGAGCAGCGGTTCAAGGTCGACACCGCGCAGGGCTTCCGCGGCGATCACCAGCAGGCCGGCGCCTTGCTCGAGCGCCTCGCACAGCGCGCTCAGGTTGGCGGCAACGATGCCGCTGTAGCCGGCTTCGTTGAGCATCATCAACGCCAGTGAACTGTCGCGGCCCACGGGGGCGAGGATGATTGCGCGCTCGGAGACAGGTAAAAGACTGTTCACTGGCCCTCTTCCTTGAGCAGGGGAGAGCCCGCGCCCATGTAAGTGGGGATACCGCGCAATACGCCCTGGAAGTTGTCGAGGGGTTCACCCACGGTCAACCCGCGAGCGCTGATGCGGTATTCGCGAATCGATGACTCATGGGAGCCGGTGCGTTTCTTGATGATCGAAATCGCCCGGCGAACCTTGCCCAGCGCCTCGAAGTAGCGCAACAGAATGACGGTATCCGCCAGATAGGTGATGTCCACGGGCGTTTGCATATCGCCCACCAGCCCGTGCTGGGCGACTGTCATGAACGTCGCGGCGCCACGGCGGTTGAGGTACAGCAGCAGCTCATGCATATGCAGGATCAGCGCGTTCTCTTCCGGCATTGCGGCCTGGTAGCCGTTGATGCTGTCGATCACCACCGTCTTGATGCCGCGCTCGTCGACGCAGCGGCGCACCCGGTGCGAGAACTCGCCAGGGGACAGTTCGGCGGCATCCACTTGCTCGATCAGCAGGTTGCCGGTGTCCCGCAGGGCGGCCAGGTCGATGCCCATGTTTTTCATGCGTTCAAACAACAGGCCCAACTCTTCATCGAAGATGAACAGCGCGGCTTTTTCGCCACGGGCCACTGCGGCGGCGGCGAAGACCATCGAGATCAGGGATTTGCCGGTACCGGCCGGGCCAAGAATCAGGCTGCTGGAACCGGTTTCGACACCGCCGCCCATCAACGCATCCAGTTCAGGAATGCCACTGCTCAACGTCTGTCGCACATAACCGCCACGGTGCTCGGCCGCCACCAGGCGTGGGAACACGTGGATGCCGTCCTCCATGATGGTGAAGTCGTGAAAGCCGCCACGGTACTTTTGGCCACGGTACTTCACCACGCGCACGCGGCGCCGCTCGGCGCCATAGCTGGGCGTAAGTTCCTCAAGGCGAATCACGCCGTGGGCTACGCTGTGCACGGTTTTATCCAGGGATTCGGTGGTGAGGTCGTCCAGCAGCAACACCGTGGCGTCGTAACGCACGAAGTAATGCTTGATCGCCAGGATCTGCCGGCGGTAGCGCAACGAGCTCTGTGCCAGCAGGCGGATTTCCGACAGCGAGTCGATCACTACGCGGCTCGGCTTGATGCGCTCGACCACTTCAAAGATCTGTCGGGTGGCTTCGCCCAGTTCCAGGTCGGAGGAGTACAGCAGGCTCTGCTGGTGATCAGCGTTGAGCAGGCTTTCGGGCGGGGTGAGCTCGAAGATATGAATATTGTCATCCAGGTCCCAGCCGTGGGACTTGGCACCCTGGCGCAGTTCACGCTCGGTTTCCGACAGGGTGATGTACAGCGATCGTTCACCTTCTCTGGCGCCTGCCTGGAGAAAGTGCAGCGCCACAGTGGTTTTGCCGGTGCCAGGTTCGCCTTCCAGCAGGAACAGGTGGCTGCGCGATAGCCCACCGCAAAGAATGTCATCGAGACCTTCAATGCCGATGGCCGCCTTTTCACTGAACAGCTCGTTGGATGTAGACAAGAAGTGCCCTCAGGTCACGTACAAGTAGAGGGCGTGCCCGCTTGGCACGCCATAATCTCTTGACCGTAGCGGCCTGTAGCCGTTCCGCGAACTTGCGATTATGTGCCGTGGGCGACTCTCGGTTGCTGTTGAGTGGGCTTACTGTGGAAAGTGGGTTTGCTGTGTGAAGCAGGTCTAATGGTGGAAAGCAGGTCTTACTGTAGCGAGCGGGCTTGCCCCGCGTTGGGGTGCGAAGCGCCCCCAATCCAGCAAAACGCGGTGTGCCTGAGACGGCTCAGCGCCTGGTTTTAGGGCTGCTGCGCACCCCAACGCAGGACAAGCCTGCTCGCCACAACAAGCCCGCTCGACATAACAGGTCCGTTTGCCGCGAGGATTTCTACAGGCCTTGCTGCAACGCGGGGTCGTCGGGGTTCTGTTGCTCAAGCTGTGCGAGCAATACCTGCACGTTCTGCAGCTGCCCGCTTTCCTTCCAGTAGTTGACCAGCAGTACACGCGCCTTGCGGTTGGCGGGGTGGCGCTGGATGATTTCTTCCAACTGGCGCTGGGCCGCTTCCAGTTCGTCCTGGGCGTGCAGGGTGGTGGCGAGGTCGTAGCGATAATCCTGATTGTCCGGCTCCAGTTCGATCGCCCTGGACAGGCCGAGCAGTGCATAAGGTCGCTCGCCGTGATGCAGCAGCCACATGCCGAGCGCATGCTGCAAGTAGGCTGATTCCGGGTGCGCCGCCAGTTGCCTCCCCAGCAATTGGCGCGACTCGTCGGTCTTGCCCTGTTTGTCCAGCAGTTCAATCTGCGCGACCACGGCTTGCAGGTTATCCGGTTGCAGGCGTATTGCCTGCTCCAGCGCATTCTGCGCATCCGGCAGCAGGGCGCTGTGAATATAGAGGCGCGCCAGCTGAATCCAGCCCTCGGCGGTTTCGGGCTCGGCCTTGAGCTTTTTCACGAACTCATCGAGCACTTGCTGCAACGGGCCGAAGTACAGGCCCAGCGTGTCCGGCGAGAGGCCGAGCAAGGCATTGGCGGCGGCAAAACGAACCTCCTGCTCCGGGTCGTCCAGCGCCGGCCCGAGCAGCAGGGTGCGCTGGCCGGTGGGCACCAGGCCGACAATGCTGTGAATGGCCGCTTCGCGTACCACGGGCGAGTCGTCAAGCAGGTCTTTATCGGCCAGTTTCAATGCCTGGGGGCTGGGGTAGTTGGGCAGTTCGGCATGCAGGGCGGAGCGGCGTTCCGGCGACAGGTCCGGGCGGCCCAATTGCTGGTACAGCACCCGCGCCGCGCCCGGTTCGCCATTGTGTGCCAGCCGCAGCGCCTTGGCATATCCATGGGCAATCGCCGGCGGCACCGCCGTCGGGGTGGATCGGGAGAAATACCAGGTGATCACTACAATAAACAGCAGGGCGCACAGGCCGATGATGGAGTAACGGCGTGACTTTGACATGCGGGCGTCCAGAAAACGTGAGCGACTGTTACAAAGCCGTCAGCTTCGACCAGACCACGGCAGGTGTCAAACCCGCGTCCGCTCCTGCGCGCAATGGCCAAACCAGTCAACTATCTTGAAGGCTTTGACCATTGCCGCCATGGCGCCCTGGCGCCACTATTTCTGCTGTTTACGCCCTGAAAATAAAAACACAGAGGGATTTGAAGCGATGCGTGACTACCTGTCTACGATGAGCGAGTTCGATTACCCACGTACCGTTGACGCGGCGCTGGCCGGCAACCTGCAGGCCCTCAACGCCTGCGTGGAATGCTGTGACCGCCACGCGCTGCCGGGGCGCATCGCGCTGTTCTGGGAGGGCAGGGACGGGCGTAGCGCCACGGTGACTTTCAGCGACCTGCAGGATCAGGCGGCACGCTTCGCCAATTTCCTCCTGGCTCAGGGCATAAAGCGCGGCGACAAGGTCGCGGGCCTGCTGCCACGCACCGCCGAACTGCTGGTGGTGGTGCTTGCCACCTGGCGCATCGGCGCGGTCTACCAACCGTTATTTACCGCCTTTGGCCCAAAGGCCATCGAGCACCGCTTGAACAGCTCCGGCGCTGCGCTGGTGGTCACCGACGCGGTCAACCGGCCCAAACTCGCCGAAGTCGACGCTTGCCCGCCCATCGTCACGGTCACCGGCCCCAAAGGCGAAGGATTGGTGCGGGGCGACTTCAGTTTCTGGGCCGAGCTGCCCAACCACGCCAATGACTGCGAGCCGGTGATGCTGGGCGCGGACGAGCCGTTCCTGCTGATGTTCACCTCGGGCACCACCGGCCCGTCCAAAGCGCTGTCGGTGCCGCTCAAGGCCATCGTCGCGTTCAAGAGCTACACCCGTGACGCCGTGGATCTGCGCCCCGAAGACGCCTTCTGGAACGTCGCCGACCCGGGCTGGGCCTATGGCATCTATTTCGGCGTGACGGGGCCGCTGTCCATCGGCCACCCGATCACCTTCTACGATGGCCCGTTCACCCTCGAAAGCACCTGCCGGGTGATCAACAAGTACGGCATCACCAACCTCACCGGCTCGCCCACGGCTTACCGTTTGCTGATTGCCGGCGGCAAGCAATTCGCCGAGTCGATCAAGGGCCGGCTGCGCATCGTCAGCAGCGCCGGCGAGCCGCTGAACCCGGAAGTGATCCGCTGGTTCGCCGACAACCTGGGCGTGACCATTCACGATCATTACGGCCAGACCGAGCTGGGCATGGTGCTGTGCAACCACCACGGCCTGGCGCATCCGGTGCATGTGGGCTCAGCCGGCTTTGCATCACCGGGTCACCGTATCGTGGTGCTGGGTGCAGACTGCGAGGAACTACCGGCCGGCCAGCCGGGCATCCTGGCCATCGACCGCGAGCAATCGCCGATGTGCTGGTTCGCCGGTTACGACGGCGTCGACACCCGGGCGTTTGTCGGCAAGTACTACCTGAGTGGCGACACCGTGGAGCTGAACCCGGACGGTAGCATCAGTTTTGTCGGGCGCAGTGATGATGTGATCACCACGTCCGGCTACCGCGTCGGCCCGTTCGATGTGGAAAGCGCGCTGGTGGAGCACCCGGCCGTGGTCGAAGCGGCCGTGGTCGGCAAGCCGTGCCCGGAGCGCACCGAGTTGGTAAAGGCCTTTGTGGTGATCAACGAGCAGTACCGCGCCACCCCTGAGCTGGCCGAGGAACTGCGCCTGCATGTGCGCAAGCGCCTGGCGGCCCATGCGTACCCACGGGAAATCGAATTTGTCAACGACTTGCCCAAGACCCCAAGCGGCAAGTTGCAACGTTTTATCCTGCGTAATCAGGAGATCGCCAAGGCCCAGGCGGCCGTGGCGTGATCCACTTTTCAAGGAAACCATGATGCAGATTGAAAACAAGGTGTTTCTGGTCAGCGGCGGTGCCTCGGGCCTAGGCGCGGCCACGGCCGAGATGCTGATCGCGGCGGGTGCCAACGTGATGCTGGTGGACATGAACGCCGAAGCCGTCGCCGCCAAGGCCGAACAGCTTGGCGTGCGTGCACGCAGCGCCGTGGCCGATATCAGCCAGGAAGCTGCCGCCCAGGCGGCGGTGCAGGCGGCGGTCGACGCGTTTGGCGGCCTGCATGGGCTGGTCAACTGTGCTGGTGTGGTGCGCGGCGAGAAAATCCTTGGCAAGGACGGGCCCCATGGCCTGGCGAGCTTTGCCCAGGTGGTTAACGTCAACCTGATCGGCAGCTTCAACCTGCTGCGCCTGGCGGCCGCGGCGATTGCCGAGACCGAGGCCAATGCCGACGGCGAGCGCGGCGTGATCATCAATACCGCCTCGGCCGCCGCCTTCGATGGGCAAATCGGCCAGGCCGCGTATGCCGCGTCCAAGGGCGCCATTGCCAGCCTCACACTGCCGGCCGCCCGTGAATTGGCGCGCTTTGGTATCCGCGTGATGACCATCGCCCCCGGCATCTTCGAAACGCCGATGATGGCCGGCATGCCCCCCGAGGTGCGTGATGCCCTGGCCGCCGGCGTGCCGTTTCCGCCACGCCTGGGCAAACCTGCCGAGTACGCCGCGCTGGTGCGGCACATCATTGAAAACAGCATGCTCAATGGCGAGGTGATCCGTCTGGACGGCGCTTTGCGCATGGCAGCCCGCTAAGGAGGTCTCATGAACGATCCGATTGTTATTGTCAGCGCCGCGCGCACGCCCATGGGCGGGTTTCAGGGTGACCTCAAGGGCCTGACCGCGCCGCAATTGGGCGCCGCCGCGATTCGGGGCGCGCTGGAGCGGGCCGGGATCGCCGCAGACAGCGTCGACGAAGTGCTGTTCGGCTGCGTGCTGCCGGCGGGGCTTGGCCAGGCGCCGGCACGTCAGGCCGCGCTGGGCGCCGGCCTGGACAAAGGCACCCGCTGCACCACCCTGAACAAGATGTGCGGTTCGGGCATGCAGGCGGCGATCCTGGCCTACGATGCGTTGATGGCCGGCAGCGCCGAGGTGGTGATTGCCGGTGGCATGGAAAGCATGTCCAACGCACCGTACCTGCTCGACCGCGCCCGCAGCGGCTACCGCATGGGCCATGGCAAGGTGCTTGATCATATGTTTCTTGACGGCCTGGAAGACGCTTACGACAAGGGCCGACTGATGGGCACGTTCGCCGAAGACTGCGCCCTGCATAACGGCTTTACCCGCGAAGCCCAGGACGCATTCGCCATTGCCTCCCTGAGCCGCGCGCAGGAAGCGATCAGCCATGGCAACTTTGCCGCCGAGATCGTTCCGGTGCAGGTCACCGTGGGCAAGGAGCAGAAAACCATCCTGCATGACGAGCAGCCGCCCAAGGCACGACTGGACAAGATTGCCAGCCTGAAACCGGCGTTCCGTGAAGGCGGCACGGTGACGGCAGCCAACTCCAGCTCGATTTCTGACGGCGCGGCGGCCTTGCTGCTGATGCGTCAATCCGACGCTGACAAGCGCGGGCTCAAGCCTTTGGCGGTCATCCAGGGCCACGCTGCGTTCGCCGATGAACCGGGGCTGTTTCCGGTGGCGCCGGTAGGGGCCATTCGTAAGCTGATGAGCAGGACCGGCTGGAACCTCGACGAAGTCGACCTGTTCGAGATCAACGAAGCGTTCGCCGTGGTCAGCCTGGTCACCATGAGCAAGCTGCAGATTCCCCACCGCAAAGTGAATATCCACGGCGGCGCCTGTGCCCTCGGCCATCCGATTGGCGCCTCGGGCGCGCGGATCCTGGTGACGTTGCTTTCGGCGCTGCGTCAGCAAGGCCTCAAGCGCGGCGTGGCCGCCATTTGCATCGGCGGCGGTGAAGCCACGGCCATGGCCGTCGAATGCCTGTATTAAGGAATGAGCACCATGCTGCCCAATGATGAACAACTGCAAATCAGCGACGCTGCCCGGCAATTTGCCCAGGAGCGGCTCAAGCCGTTCGCTGCCGAGTGGGACCGCGACCACCGTTTCCCCAAAGAGGCCATTGGCGAAATGGCCGAGCTGGGTTTTTTCGGCATGCTGGTGCCGGAACAGTGGGGCGGCTGCGACACCGGCTATCTCGCTTATGCCATGGCTCTGGAGGAAATCGCCGCCGGCGATGGCGCCTGCTCGACCATCATGAGCGTGCACAACTCGGTGGGCTGCGTGCCGATCCTTACGTTCGGCAACGAGCAACAGAAAGCGCAGTTCCTCACGCCCCTGGCCAGTGGCGCCATGCTCGGCGCTTTCGCCCTCACCGAGCCCCAGGCGGGCTCTGACGCCAGCAGCCTGAAAACCCGCGCGCGCCGTGACGGTGACCACTATGTGCTCAACGGCTGCAAACAATTCATCACCTCGGGAAAAAACGCTGGCGTGGTGATTGTGTTCGCGGTCACCGACCCCGCAGCGGGCAAGCGTGGTATCAGCGCGTTTATCGTGCCGACGGATTCGCCTGGATACAGCGTGGCCCGGATCGAAGACAAGCTCGGCCAGCATGCCTCCGACACTTGTCAGATCCTGTTTGAAGACCTGAGGGTGCCTGTGGCCAATCGCCTGGGCGAGGAGGGCGAAGGTTACCGGATCGCCCTGGCCAACCTTGAAGGCGGTCGCGTGGGCATCGCCTCCCAAGCGGTGGGCATGGCCCGCGCTGCGTTCGAAGCCGCGCGCGATTATGCCCGTGAGCGCGAAAGCTTCGGCAAGACGTTAATCGAGCACCAGGCCGTGGCGTTCCGCCTGGCCGACATGGCTACGCAAATAGCGGTGGCGCGGCAGATGGTGCATTACGCGGCAGCCCTGCGCGACAGCGGCAAGCCAGCGCTTGTGGAAGCCTCCATGGCCAAGCTGTTTGCTTCGGAAATGGCCGAAAAGGTCTGCTCGTGCGCCTTGCAAACCCTGGGCGGTTACGGTTACCTGAGCGACTTTCCCCTGGAGCGGATCTACCGCGATGTGCGGGTCTGCCAGATTTACGAAGGCACCAGCGATATTCAACGCATGGTCATCTCACGCACTCTCTAAGGAGCCAATCAATGAGCTACGAAACCATTTTGCTGCAAGTGCAGGACCGTGTCGGGCTGATCACCCTCAATCGTCCGCAAGCGTTGAACGCGCTGAATGCGCAACTGGTCAGCGAGCTGAACCAGGCGCTGGACGAACTGGAGGCCAATCCGCACATTGGCTGCATCGTGTTGACCGGTTCGAAAAAAGCCTTTGCCGCCGGCGCCGACATCAAGGAAATGGCCGAGCTGACCTACCCGCAGATCTACCTCGACGACCTGTTCAGCGACAGCGACCGCGTGGCCAACCGCCGCAAGCCGATCATCGCGGCGGTCAACGGCTTTGCCCTGGGTGGCGGCTGCGAACTGGCGCTGATGTGCGACTTTATCCTGGCCGGTGACGGCGCCAAATTCGGCCAGCCGGAAATCAACCTCGGCGTGCTGCCGGGCATGGGCGGCACCCAGCGCCTGACCCGCGCCGTGGGCAAGGCCAAGGCCATGGAGATGTGCCTGACCGGTCGCTTTATCGATGCGGTGGAAGCGGAGCGTTGCGGGATCGTTGCACGCATTGTGCCGGCCGATGAACTGCTCGACGAAGCGCTTAAAGTGGCGACTCTGATTGCCGGCAAGTCGGTGCCGATCAGCATGATGGTCAAGGAAAGCGTGAACCGCGCGTTTGAAGTCAGCCTGTCAGAAGGTGTGCGCTTCGAGCGTCGGGTGTTCCACGCAGCCTTCGCCACCCTGGATCAAAAGGAAGGCATGGCCGCCTTCGTCGCCAAGCGCGCGCCTGAGTTCAAGGACAAGTAACCGATCTGCCCGCCGCTGAAGAGCGCGCTTATCAAACACAACATACAGCGATACCCCTGTGGCGAGCGGGCTTGCACCGCGTAGGGGTGCGAAGCGCCCCCAATCCAGCAAAATGCGGTGTACCTGATACGGCTCAGCGCCTGGTTTTGGGGCTGCTGCGCAGCCCAACGCAGGACAAGCCTGCTCGCCACAGGGAATCTGCGCTTAACTGAATGGCATTGGGGCAAGCCCGCTCGCCACATGATCGTGTTCACACTCCACAGACAGTCAGAGCGGGTAGTTTTTCAGTTCTCTGGCAATCACCATCCGCTGAATCTCGCTGGTGCCCTCGTAAATCTGCGTGATGCGCGCGTCCCGGTAGTAGCGTTCCACCGGGTAGTCCTCCAGGTATCCGTACCCGCCATGAATCTGCACCGCTGAGGAGCACACCTTCTCGGCCATTTCCGAGGCAAACAGCTTGGCCTGGGAGGCTTCCGACAGGCATGGCTTGCCGGCACTGCGCAGGCGCGCGGCGTGCAGGATCAGTAATCGGGCGGC
Organism: Pseudomonas poae RE*1-1-14; assembly: GCF_000336465.1. Classification (NCBI taxonomy): domain Bacteria; kingdom Pseudomonadati; phylum Pseudomonadota; class Gammaproteobacteria; order Pseudomonadales; family Pseudomonadaceae; genus Pseudomonas; species Pseudomonas poae. The sequence continues at coordinate 1,931,642 of NC_020209.1, forward strand.
ATTGAGGCGGGTCTGCATGTCGGCGAGCAGGTTGGCCACGCTCTGGTGCTCGATGATCGGTTTGTCGAATTGCGTACGGTCACGGGCATATACCAGTGCCGCTTCGAACGCTGCACGGGCGATCCCGAGGGCCTGGGCGGCAATGCCGATGCGGCCGCCTTCCAGGTTCGACAGTGCAATGGCCAGGCCCTTGCCGCGCTCGCCCAGCAAGTTGGCTTCGGGCACCGTGCAGGCCGTGAAGGTCACGGCGCAGGTATCTGACGCGCGGATGCCCATTTTGTGTTCGGTACGGTCGACCATGAATCCCGGGGTGTCGGTGGGCACCAGGAACGCCGAGATGCCTTTCTTGCCAAGCTGCGGGTCTGTCACCGCAAACACGATCGCCAGCTGCGCGCGCTTGCCGTTGCTGACAAATTGCTTGGCGCCATTGATCACCCACTGACCGTCGCGCAGTTCGGCGCGGGTACGCAGGTTATGCGCTTCGGAACCGGCCTGGGGTTCGGTCAGGCAAAAGCAGCCAATCGCCTGGCCGCTGGCAAGTTTCGCCAACCAGGCTTGCTTCTGCTCCAGTGAGCCGTAGTTGAGGATTGGCCCGCAACCTACTGAATTATGGATACTCATCAACGCGCCGGTAGCCCCGTCACCGGCGGAAATCTCCTCCACCGCCAAGGCATAAGCGACGTAATCGACATACGCGCCGCCCCATTCCTCGGGGACGACCATGCCCAGCAGGCCCAGTTCGCCCATCTTCGCGACCAGGGCGTCGTCGATCCAGCCAGCTTTTTCCCATGCCTGGGCATGCGGTGCGATCTCGTGGCGCGCAAAGTCGCGAGCCATGTCGCGAAACATCACCTGATCTTCTGTATATTCAATATCTTGCATGGCTTATCTCCCAACCTGCTTGAAGTCGTGGAAGAAGCGTTCGACATGGGCGGCTTCCAGTTCATCGAGGGACGGCGGGTTCCAGCGTGGCGCCTTGTCCTTGTCGATGATCAGCGCGCGCACGCCTTCGATAAGGTCACCGTGCTCGAACCACTGTCGGTCCAGGTGCAGCTCTAGCGCGAAACACTGCTCCAACGGCAGGCGACGGCCGCGACGCAGCATTTCCAGGGTCACCGCCATGGCAAGCGGTGAGCGGGTCTGCATCAGGTTGGCGGTGGTGATTGCCCATCCATGGCTGTCGGCAACGGTGACCTGCTGCAGTTGCTCGACCATGCTCGGCACATCCGGCAGCGCAAAGAAATGGTCGATGGCCCGGCGCAAGCCGGCAAGCGGCGCGTCCGGCAGTTGCTGTAAGGCCAGTTTGGCCAGCGCGCCCTGCAGGTCCTTGAGCGGCGAGCCGCGCCAGCGCAGGCTGTCCAGCTTGTGGTCGAGGTCGCTCAGCCGATCGCTTTCCAGATACCAGTCGGCCAGGCCACAGTAAAGTGCGTCAGCTGCGCGGATCTGCACGCCGGTCACGCCCAGGTAAATCCCCAGCTCTCCCGGAATGCGCGGCAGGAAGTAACTGCCGCCCACATCCGGGAAGTAACCGATGGCGACTTCCGGCATGGCCAGTCGGCTGCGCTCGGTGACCACCCGCAGGTCAGCGCCTTGCACCAGACCCATGCCGCCGCCCAACACAAAGCCATCCATCAGGGCCAATACGGGTTTGCGGTAATGATGGATCGCCAGGTCCAGCGCGTATTCCTCGACGAAAAAGTCCTCGTGCAAGCTATCGCCGGCCTTGAAGCTGTCGTAAAGGGAGCGGATATCACCGCCGGCGCAGAAGGCTTTTTCACCGGCGCCGCGCAGCACGACGGCATACACCTGCGGGTCGTCCGCCCAGGCCTGCAATTGGTGGCTGAGGCTGCGCACCATGTCCAGGGTAAGGGCGTTCAAGCCGGCCGGGCGATTGAGAGTAAGGTGGCCGATATGGTTGCGGACTTCGGTCAGAACATCCTTGTTGCGTGTGTCGATGGGGCTTGCCTCGGCGGAAACCTGAGCAGTCATCTCTAACTCCCTGCTTTTATTGTCTTTATCAAGATGTTCGCAAGCGAACCTTCTCGCGATCCTACCAGTGCAAATTTGCCCAGTACAACCTTCAATCATGCAGGTGCTTCTTGCATTTATGCAGTCGTGCTTACGCCACGCGACGAGCCAGGACTTCGCCGATACTGCGCCGGCGCGCATGGCCCTCGGCCGCATGGACCAGTTGCTCAAGCTCGTTCGGCTCAATGTCGTAGAACTGTTCCATTTCAGCCAGGGCGAGCTTCAGATCGGCGGCAGTGATGGCCGGGTCAGTCATCGGCGGTGGATTACCCATGACCCCCTCGGGCGGCATACCGGCAGCCTTGGGATAGCGGGTGCGCGTGGCGTTGTTGTAGGCCAGGGCACACGCCAACAAGGCGCCGGCGCCGAGCATCACGGCAAACAGTTCATGCCAGCCAAGGGCGGCGGACGCGGGGTCTGCCAGCACCAGGGTCATGGCCAGCCCCCCGGACGGTGGGTGCAGGCAGCGCAGCCAGCAGATCAGAATCACCGTCATGCCTGCCGCCAGGCACGCACTGCCCAGGGTGCGCCCCAATACCCGGGCCACCAGCAGCGCAACGACCGTCGCGCACAGGTAACTGCCGATGATCGACCACGGCTGCGCCAGTGCGCCGGATGACACCGCAAACAGCAGCACCGCCGACGCGCCCAGTGGGCCCAGCAGGTGCAGAGCGACATCCATGCCAAACACTTGGGCGCACAGCCACACACTGAACAGGGTGCCCAGAGCCATGCCGATGGCGGCACGGCTCCATTCTGCAGGACGGGTGTTGATGGCAGCGGGTAACCAGCGAGCGAGCATTGTGCGAATCCATGAACAGCGGGCGAAAAAAAGGGCTTGTCAGGTTTCCCGGAAAAGCCCTGCAAGTTCCAACAATTGGGGGAAGGAACCTGCGCAGTGTGCCGCCGTTGAATCAATGGGTCCAATGCATATTAATGCAGGTTGAATGCAATAAAACTGGATTCAACGCAATCAGCCAAAAGGAATTAGCCGGGTTTTCTGTGCTGACACTGCGCTGATCCGCCCGAGCACGCGGGTTCGGCGTTCCTCGTTGAACAGCTGACGCTGCAGGTTTTCCTGCACCACTGGATCGTCGGCCAGCGGCCCGTTCAGCGCCACCACGGCATCGCGAAGTTCCATCAACCCATCCAGCCTCGGCCCGGGAATTAGCAAAGAATCATCCGACACGGCATTGCCCTCTTTATGCAGTAGGCGGCCCTGATGTCGCTGGCCGACAGCGTCCTTGTTGTTATGCAGTGTGCGTCGGGTGGTAGATAGTTAACGCACTGGTATGCGAGTTTACCGGCGGGGTAGAGGCGCCGAAAGGCAGAGTTAATCGGCCTTTACGTATAGATATGTAGGTCATTTCCGGGTGCCTGTGACGAAAAACGCCACTCCGGAAAGAACGGGCGTCACGTCCTACGAAGCGGGTCAACCTGCGCTCAAGGCGGTGAAACCTTCTCCAGACGCAGCAGCACGTAAGGGTCTTTATCGAACGTTCCGGTGAGGGTCGGAGTGAGACCCTGCAGGCGAGGGTCTTCCAGGTGGTCGAAGTCCTGGGCACTCATCACCAGCCAGGCTGGCCCTTGCAGCGGTGCCAGGTCCCTGGACGTCTGGGTAAACAGGGGCACCTTGTCGCAGCCATAGCCAACCATGAACTTGATCGCTTTCGCGTCCTTACCCAGGCCGTGCAGCACCAGCGGGGCTGGCTCTTGCTGGATCCGCGCCTTGACCGCAAGGCTGAAGGCGCGTGTGTCGTAGACCGCGCGTTCAAGGGGCTCGACCACCACGATGTAAGTCGACCAGATCGCAAGCACAGCCGCCAACGCCGGCCCCAGCGGGCGCCACCGCGGCTTCAGCCACGAAAGCACTGCCAGCAGTTGAAGCACACCCAGGACCGTGAACATCAGCCCCAGGCTCTCCAACTGCTGGGGATAGCGTCGCCGCGCCGCCATCAGCCCGATCGCCAGCAGTGCCGGCGACAGCGTCCAGATGCCCAGCATCAAAGCGCGCAACCCGGCGAACAAGCGTCCCTGGCTGACCTGGAACGGGTAAGCCGCAATAATCGCCGCCATCGGCAGCATCGGCAGAATGTAGCGCGCCTTTTTTGCCTGTGGCACCGACAACCCCAGCATCACCAGCACACCGGCGGCGGCGCAGTACAGCACCAGTTGCAACGCCGGGTCCGGCGTGCGCCGCCCGCCGGCAAGCACTGCCAGCAGCACCAGCAAGGCCAGCGGGTAGGCAAGGGCATAGTTGCCCAGAGAACTGGTGAAGTAATACAGCACGCCGCTCGAGCCTTCACTGCCGTCCATGCGCCCCATGAACTGCATGCGGATCACGTCCTGCATGAACACTTCACCGCCACTGAGCTTGGCCAGCAGCAACAACAGGCCGATACACGCCGCCAGCAGCGCCAGGGCCAGCAGCCCGAAGCTGAACAACGGGCGCCATTGGCGATTGAGCAGGTAATAGCTGCACAGGATGCCAGTAGGAATCACCAGCCCGATGGGCCCGCGGATGGCAAAGCCGATGATCAGCAGCAGGAACAGCCAGTGCACGCGCCTGGCCGCGCCGAAATGATCATGGGCATAACCCAGGTAGAACACCGCCAATGCCACGGCGGCGAGCATCTGGTCGAGGGATACCGCGCGGGTCTCGGTAATGAAGGTGCTGCTGAGCAACAGCATCGCCACGCTCAGCAGGCCCCAGCGCGTGGAGTAGGGCGCCGTCAGGCGGTACACCAGGGTGACGATCAGCGCAGATGCGATGGAGGTGGGCAACCAGGCCGTGAAGCTGGTGACCTGACCAAACGGCAATGACAACACCCACGTCAGCAGGGTGGAAGTCGCCAGGTAGTCGGCGTACGGCTGGCCATAGGTCGTGGGGAAAAAACTCGGCCCATGGCGCAGCATCTCCTGGGCAAACACCACGAAACGCGAGTCAAAGCCGATGATTGCCTGATGCCAGTTGCCGACGACAAACAGCAACAGCGCCAGCAACCCCAGACCCAGGGATTGGTGGCGCAGCGTTGCGGTGAGCGGAGAGGGTTGCGCTTTGTTCACGTATCAGGCTTCCACAACCTGGGGTAACCACTGCTGCTGGGGGATCGGCAGCGTGCAGGAGTCGCCACGGCCCATCGGGAAATACTGGAAGCCCTTGCGCGCCAGACGTTCGCCGTCATACAGGTTGCGGCCATCGAAGATCACCGGGGTTTTCAGGCGCTGGTGAATCAGGTCGAAGTCCGGTGCCTTGAACTGCTGCCATTCGGTGCAGACGATCAGCGCATCGGCGCCCACCAGCGTCGACTCCGGCGTGCCCATCAGCATCAGGCGCTCTTCATCGGCGTAGAGGCGCTGGGTTTCCTGCATGGCTTCGGGGTCGAAGGCGCGTACGTTGGCGCCGGCAGCCCACAAGGCCTCCATCAGCACGCGGCTGGGGGCGTCGCGCATGTCGTCGGTGTTGGGCTTGAAGGCCAGGCCCCAAAGGGCGAAGGTCTTGCCGCGCAGATTGCCCTTGAAGAACGCGTTGATGCGCTCGAACAGCTTGCTCTTCTGGCGCTGGTTGATCGCTTCCACCGCCTCCAGCAGGTCGCTGGAGCAGTTGGCCTGCCTGGCGCTGTGGATCAGGGCGCGCATGTCTTTGGGGAAGCACGAGCCGCCGTAGCCGCAGCCCGGGTAGATGAAGTGGTAGCCGATGCGCGAGTCGGCACCGATGCCCAGGCGCACGGCTTCGATGTCGGCGCCCAGGTGTTCGGCCAGCTCGGCGATCTGATTGATGAAGCTGATCTTGGTGGCCAGCATGCAGTTGGCGGCGTACTTGGTCAGCTCGGCGCTGCGCAGGTCCATGAAGATGATGCGGTCATGGTTGCGGTTGAACGGCGCATACAGGTCGCGCATCACGTCGCGCACTTCTTCGCGCTCGCAGCCGATGATGATGCGGTCAGGGCGACGGCAGTCGGCAACGGCCGAGCCTTCCTTGAGAAATTCGGGGTTGGAGACGATATCGAACTCCAGATGACGGCCGGCCACGCGCAGGGCTTTTTCGATGTGCGCGCGCAGGGTATCGCCGGTGCCGACAGGTACGGTGGATTTCTCCACCAGGATTACCGGGGCCACACGATGGCGGGCCACGGCGTCACCCACCGACAGCACGTACTTGAGGTCGGCCGAGCCGTCTTCATCCGACGGCGTGCCCACGGCGATAAACAGCACTTCGCCGTGTTCGACCGCCAGCTTCTCGTCAAAAGTGAAGTGCAGGCGACCGCTCTCCAGGTTTTCCTTGACCATGGCCGCAAGGCCTGGCTCGAAAATGCTCACATGGCCCTGCTGCAACAGCTTGACCTTGTTCTGATCCACGTCCATGCAGATGACATCGTGACCGACTTCGGCTAATACGGTGGCCTGTACCAGACCGACGTAACCACTACCAAATACACTGATTTTCATGAGGCGTTCCTGGGACTTGCTGCGCTAGGACGGCGGGAGTTGATAACCAACACACCGAGGATGACAAACGCCACCCCCAAGGTTTTTGAAAGTGAAAAATATTCGTTGAACACGGGCAGGCTGGCGGCCAACAGGTAGACCAGCGCGTAGCTGATGCTCAGCAGTGAATAGGCACGGCCCAACGGCAGGTGCTTGAGCGCCCCCAGCCAGCAGAGCATCGACAGCGCGTAGGCGAGGATCGCGATGATCACCACGCCCAGCGCACTCGGATCAATCGGCACACTCAGCCATTCATGGGGCAGGGGCAGGCGCGTCATGCTCCAGCGCATGCCCAGTTGTGCGGCGCTGACCAGGCCGACGCTGCCCAGGGCGAGGGCAAAACCCCGTGCGCGGCTCATACCTGGCGCCCCAGCAACACAACGCCGGCAATCACCAGCGCCACGCCCAGCCAATGGCGGCCGTCGATGGGCTCATGGAACACGAACCGCGCCATCAACGTGACCAGCACAAAGTTGAGGCTGAGCATCGGATAGGCAATCCCGACCTCCAGGCGCTGCAAAACCAGCAGCCACACCAGCAGGCCGAAACCCAGGCACAGCAGCGCTGACCACAGCCACGGCGAGCGCAATTTCAGCGCCCAGCCTTCGGGCAGGTGTCGCCAGCTTTCCACGGCAAACTTCTGCGAGACCTGACCCATGCAGGTAAGCAGGCAGGCAGCGAGCAACAGCAGCAGGGTGATCACGGCGCCACCTGGGCGAAGATCAGGATCACGATGTTGCCCTGCTCATACCGCTTGCCGTCCTGGGGCAACAGATTGACTTCGGCAATCTCGTCATCCCCCTTGACCCGCATCACCACGCCGACCGGACCGCGCTTGCGCGCATCACTCATCCATTGCTGAACCTGGTGGGTGTCCACCATGTGATGGCTGGCATCCGGGTAGGCCAGGCCGTATTTCACTTCGCCGATGGAGTTGTAGAGGATCACGTCAGGGCGTTTCAGGCGCCAGGCCAGGGCCGATGCCGCGCCCAGGTCGTTACTCAGCAGGGCGGTGGCCGGCTGCAGTTCTTGCAAGTGATCAAGGATGAACTGATCGGGGGTCTTGTTGTAAACCACCGAATGGGGCAGCGCGGCCGGGGCCAGGGCCACCAGCAGGCCGCTGCCGATCAGCGGTGCCGCCCACAGCGTCAGCGGGCGCATGGCTTGCAGCAGGTTGGCGATAACCCAGCCGAACAGCAAGACACAGACCAGCACCAGGCTGAAGGTTTCCTGGCCGGGTTCGTACACCGGTTTTTTCAGTTGCACCCAGGTCAGCGCCAGCAGCGCCACGACACCGAGGATCAGGTTCAGCCAACCGTTGATGCGCAAGGCACGCGTGCGGCCTTGGGCCAGTTTGTCGGCCAGCGCATGGCCCATCAGCACGGCCAGGGGCAGCAGGCACGGCATGATGTAGGACGGCAGCTTGCCTTTGGCCAGGCTGAAGAATGCCAGAGGCATCAGCAGCCACAGCAACAGATAGGCAATTTTCGGCGAATGCTTGTCCAGCCAGGCCTGCTTGAAGGTGGCAGGCAGCAGGCCCAGCCACGGCAACGAAAAGGCGGCCAGCAGCGGCAGGTAATACCAGAACGGCTCGGCGTGCTGGGCATCTTCGCCGGCAAAGCGCTGGATGTGCTCGTGCCAGAAGAAGAAGTGCCAGTAGTCCGGCTCCTGCAGGTGGACGGCCAGCGCCCAGGGCAGGCTGACAGCCGTGGCAACCGCCACCGCGATCAGCCCATACCCCAACAGTTCACCCACGCGCTTTTGCAGAACCATGTACGGCACGGCAATCAATACCGGCAACAGCCACGCCAGGAAGCCTTTGGTCAAAAAGCCCATGCCGCAGGCGAACCCGAGCAGCGCCCATGCCCACAGGCGGCCACGCCGAGTGGTGCTGTCCAGGCAAAACCACAACGCAACGCCGGTGAGGTTGACCCAGAAGGTGAACTGCGGGTCGAGGTTGGCGTAGCCGCCCAGCGCCGCCACGCTGACGAAACTCATGTACAGCACGGTGCTGATCAGGCTTTTCTGGCGGTCGCCCCACAAACGGCGCGATACGGCGTATACCAGCAGGATGCTCAGGCCGGTGCTCAGGGCCGAGGCAAACCGCACGCCGAAGAGGTTCTGCCCGAAGATCGCCTGGCCGAACGCGATCATCCAGTAGCCGGCGGCGGGTTTCTCGAAATAGCGGATACCCATGAAGTGCGGCGCGGCCCACTTGCCGGTCAGCAGCATCTCCTGGCTGATCTGCGCATAGCGCGATTCATCTGGAATCCACAGGCCATGGGTGGCCAACGGCAGCAGGTAAAACGCGCCGAACGCCAACAGCAGCAGGGGCAGGGCCCAACGCCGCATCATGCCTGCTGCACTCCGAGCCAGCCTTCGCGGCCGCTCAAGGCGCCACGCACCAGGTGTTGTCGGGGGAGGGTATTGACGTCGGCGGGCAACAGGTCACCCAGTGGCGCGAACTCGATGCCGCGCTGCCTAGCCTGGGCGAGCAACTGGCGAAAATCATTGGCCATCAGAATCCCTTCTACTTCTGCGTGGATCGTATAGACGTTGAGCTTCGCCGCTTCGAAGCGGTCAAGAATGAAGCCGTTGAAGTCTTTGGCAGCCACCACCGGCCCGACGACTTCGTCGAAGGTCGGCAGGTCTACCGGAATTTGTGGCGTACCCGCACTGCCGTCGGCCAATGTCGGCCGAAACAGGCTGGTACCCCGGCAATCGCTGTTGTAGCGAAAATTGAAACCTTGCTTGGCTTGCACCACGCGCTCATCGGCGCGCCAACCGGCGGCCGCTGAACAGTCGATGCGTTCACCGAGGATGTCGCTCAGGGTGTCGACGCCGCGACGGATCTGTTCGATCAGCTGTGCTTCGCTCCAGCGCCCGGTGTTGGCTTGCCAGCCATGGTGGTCCCAGGCATGCAGTCCAACCTCATGACCGGCGGCCTTGGCCTGGCGCATCAGGTGCCCCAGGTCACGGCCTATCGGCTTGCCCGGCCAGGCGGTGCCGGCCAGCAAAATATCCCAGCCATACAGGCCGGCAGCGTTGGAGCGCAGCATCTTCCACAGGAACTGCGGACGGATCAGGCGCCACAGGTGGCGCCCCATGTTGTCCGGCCCGACGCTGAAGAAGAACGTCGCTTTAACCCCGGCTTCGTCCAGGGATTCGAGCAGCCGCGGCACACCTTCACGGGTGCCACGGTAGGTGTCGACGTCGATGCGCAAGCCTGCCTTCATTATTTGGCAGCTTCGTTGGACTGGGCGATTTCGAGCATGGCTTCACGCAGGAAGAAGTCCAGCGTGTTACCGATGGTTTCGCTCATCTCCACGGTCGGCGTCCAGTTCAGCAGGCGCTTGGCGTTGTCGATGCTTGGCTTGCGGTGCGCCACGTCCTGGTAACCGTTGCCGTAGAACGCCTTGCTCTCGACGTCACGGAAGCCGGCGAATGGCGGGAAGTTGCCACGCAACGGGTGGGCTTCGAACTGACGCAGCAGCTCTTCGCCCAACTGGCGGATGCTGGCTTCGTTTTCCGGGTTGCCGATGTTGATGATCTGGCCGTTGCACACACCGTTGTCGTTATCGATGATGCGCGCCAGGGCTTCGATGCCGTCGGCAATGTCAGTGAAGCAACGTTTCTGCTCGCCACCGTCGAACAGACGGATCGGCGTGCCTTCCACCAGGTTCAGGATCAGTTGGGTGATCGCACGTGAGCTGCCGATACGCGCCGAGTCCAGGCGGTCCAGACGCGGGCCCATCCAGTTGAACGGACGGAACAGGGTGAACTTCAGGCCTTTGTCGCCGTAGGCCCAGATCACGCGGTCGAGCAATTGCTTGGAGACGGAGTAGATCCAGCGCTGTTTGTTGACCGGGCCGACCACCAGGTTGGAGGTGTCTTCGTCAAAGTACTGGTCCTGGCACATGCCATAGACTTCGGAGGTCGATGGGAAGATCACGCGCTTGTTGTACTTGACGCAGTAACGCACCAGCTTGAGGTTTTCCTCGAAGTCGAGCTCGAACACGCGCAGCGGGTTGCGGGTGTATTCGATAGGCGTGGCGATGGCCACCAGCGGCAGCACCACGTCGCATTTCTTGATGTGGTATTCGATCCACTCGGTATGGATGCTGATATCGCCTTCCACGTAATGGAAATTGGGGTGGCTGCGCAGGCGCTCGATGGCGTCGGAGCCGATGTCCAGGCCGTAGACTTCGTAGCGGTCATCGCGCAGCAGGCGCTCGGACAGGTGATTACCGATAAAACCGTTGACCCCCAGGATCAGCACGCGGGTGCGGCGTGGCTTGCTGCCGGATTCGGCACCGCGCAGTACGGAGCCGTCCACCAGACCCAATTCATCGGCCAGGGAAGGGCCGGCCAGGTACAGGCCGGTGGCGTTGCGCTGGCCGAACTTGATCACCAGGGAGTCTTGACCACAGGCGATACGCAGCGGGTTGACGCTGATCACCCGGCCCGGCGCCAGGCCTTCATTGCCCTGGATGACCTCGGCCTGCCACACGATCAGTTTGTGCTCGCCCACGGCGCAGAAGGCGCCCGGGTAGGGTTGGGTCACGGCGCGTACCAGGTTGAACAGCTGTTCAGCCGGTTTTTTCCAGTCCAGCTTGCCATCGGCGGCGGTACGGCGACCAAAGCAGGTGGCCTGGCTTTCGTCCTGGGCGGTTTCGGTCAGCTTGCCCTGGGCCAGTTGCGGCAGTGCGTCGCGCAGCAGGCTGGTGGCCGCGTCACGCAGTTTGGCGTGGAGGGTCAGGCCGGTGTCGCTGCGATCGATCGTGACTTTCTGCTGGGCGAGGATGGCGCCGGCATCGGCACGCTTGACCATGCGGTGCAGGGTCACGCCGGTTTCGGTCTCACCGTTGACCAGCACCCAATTGGCCGGGGCGCGGCCACGGTATTTGGGCAGCAGCGAGCCGTGCAGGTTGAACGCGCCGTTTTTGGCGGTCGCCAGCAGGGCTTCGCTGAGCAGGTTGCGGTAGTAGAAGGAGAAGATGTAATCCGGGTTCAGCTTGGCGATACGCTCGATCCACAGCGGGTGGTTGGCGTCTTCCGGAGCATGCACCGGGATGCCGTTGCGCGCGCACAGTTGCGCAACGGAGCCATAGAAATTGTTTTCCTTGGGATCATCGGCATGGGTGAACACGGCAGCAATTTCGTAACCCGCACTGAGCAGGGCTTCAATGCCTGCACAACCAATATCGTGGTACGCGAATACAACAGCTTTTGAACTCATGACTGACCCTGATCGGAAGAAGTGGAGGTATGGGATGACACCAGGCCGTCGACGACGACCACGGGTGCAGATGCTGCCGGTTGGTTGCGCAGCACTTTTTCGATAAAGAAACGGGGGCGGGCGCGCACATCGCTGTACATGCGGCCCAGGTATTCACCCAGAAGCCCCATGCCGATGAACTGGCCGCCGGTGAACACGAACAGCACCGCGAACAGCACGAACATGCCGTCGCCGGCCCACTGCGCACCGAAGGCCAGGCGCAGGATGACCAGCGCGAGGGCGAACAGCACGCCCAGCGCTGCCAGGCTGAAGCCGACAATGGAGAGCAGGCGCAGTGGCGTGGTGGTCATGCAGGTAAGCAGATCGAACATCAGGCTGATCAGGCGCATGGCGCTGTATTTGGATTCGCCGTGTTCACGCTCGGCGTGGTGCACCAGGATTTCCGTGGTATGGCGGGCAAAGCCGTTGGCCAGGATTGGAATGAAGGTGCTGCGCTCGCGGCAGGCGAGCATGGCATCGACGATGGTGCGGCGGTAAGCGCGCAGCATGCAGCCGTAGTCGCTCATGGCCACGCCGGTGGAGCGCTGCACGGCAAGGTTGATCAGGCGCGACGGCCAACGGCGGAAGGCCGAGTCCTGGCGATTGTTGCGCACGGTGGCGACCACATCGTAGCCAAGGGCGGCTTGCTCTACCAGGCGCGGGATTTCTTCCGGGGGATTCTGCAGGTCGGCGTCCAGGGTGATCACCACCTCACCCCGGCATTGCTCGAAACCGGCCATGATCGCGGCATGCTGGCCGTAATTGCGGTTGAGGATCACCGCCACGATGTTGCTGCCGTCTTCGTTCGCGGCGTCTTCGAGCATCTGGGCCGAATTGTCGCGGCTACCGTCATCCACCAGGATGATTTCGTATTCGTAGGCCAGTTGCTTGCAGGCGGCATTGGTGCGACGCAGCAGTTCAGGCAGGCTCTCTTGTTCGTTGTAGACCGGTATAACGATCGACACGCAATGAATAGGGTAGGGTTTCAAAGATTCATGACCTCGGGGTTAGCGCAACTTGAAGCGTGAAAACAGCAGCGATCAGGGGGCGAACATGCAGGCCGCGGATAGATGCGCGGTGCCAAAGCTGGAACATTATCAACAGGTTAGCCTGTATAGCGCGGTTTACTGTGAAGTAATGCGTTCAAGATTAAGCGCAAAAATGTTGAACAGATATGAAAGCCTGATGAAAAACTCGTTTATTTGACAGGTAGACAGCTAGGGTTCAGCTAAGCAGCCAGCGGCCTGCAGCCGAGAACTGACCAGCAAAACAGGGACAAGCCGCCGCACATTGTGTGCAACTTCGCTGCCTGTGATTCGTTGCCGGATTTAATTCAACAATCTTCTCTGCATTGCGCCTCAAGTGCCGGTAAAGTAAGCCATCTCGTGCCAGGGTAGTCGGATGAATAGCGTGCAGCTTTTGCGCGGCCAATTGCGGCCTGCGTTGATCGGTTTGATGATGTCCGTGGCCTGTATCGGTACGGTGCGGGCCGATGAAGGGGTGGCGCTCACGCCGGTCAGTCAGGTGCCTGACGGCGTCGAAGTGCGCGGCAAGCAAGTGGCGGCGTTCACCTGGGACGACCGCCAGGGCAAGAACCTGCTGGTGCTCGCCGAGCAAATCAGCGAGCGGGACGACGATGGCAGCCAGTCGGCATTCGTCTACGCGGCCCAGTACCTGATCGACGGTGACCGTCCCCGGCGCATGTGGATGCTCTACGACGACGTGCAACGCTGCGAATTCGATGCGGCGCTGCGTTTCGACATGGCAGCCACCCGCGTCACAGACCTTTCGGGGGACGGCATCACCCAGGCCACCGTGGGCTATTCGCTCACGTGCGCCAGCGACGTGAGTCCCAATCAATTCAAACTGATCATGCATGTGGGCAAGTCCCAGAAGTACCGGCTGCGTGGTGTCGACCGCTATGGCGCCGCGTGGTGGGACGAAGAGCTCGGCGCGCTGCGCGGCATGCCCTTGCCCACCGATTGCAGCGTGGCAGCCCAACAGGCGCTGGTCAGCCAGTACAAGGAGCAGGGCACCGAACTGCCGTTGCCGGGGTGCTATGGCGATGAGAAAGACTTTGCCAAGGCCCCCGAGCGCTACCTGACCTTCATGCGCCAGCACTGGTTTGCGCTGATGAAGAAGCAGGACACCGAGTGGGCTCAAGCCCAGGTCCAACCCCAGCCTCAGGAACCCACCGTGGACGAGGACTCGGCGCCGTGATGTGGTGCGAGGGCTGATCCTGCGCTAGACTCAGGCCTCGCCAATTCACTAAATACCTCGACTAATCAATGGATTGCTCGAGGTATTTAATCCAAAGGCTGATCTACCTTGACTGAGTCTATCCGCAACCCACTGACCCTCTATCTCACCCGCCTGGCCCCCTCCAGCCAACTGACCATGCGCTACGTGCTGCAAGACGCGGCCGACCGCCTGGGCTTCGAAGACGCCAATCTCGAAGACATCGACTGGCACCATCTGCAACCTGAACACGTGATCGCCCTGGTGGCGGCCCTGCGCGAAGACGGCTATGCGCCCAATACCTCATCGCTGTATGTGAATGCCGTACGCGGGGTGATGAACGAGGCATGGCGCATGAGCCTGATCAGCCAGGAACACCTGCTGAAAATGCGCACGGTCAAGGCCACTCCCGGCAGCCGCCTGAGCCAGGGCCGCAACCTGCGGCGCACGTTGATCCGCGAAATGATGGACGTGTGCGCCGCCGATCCACGCCCCCAGGGTCTGCGCGACGCGGCAGTGATCGGCATTCTGTACGGCTCGGGGATGCGCAAATCGGAGTCGGTAAACCTGGACCTGGCGCAGGTCAATTTCCAGGAGCGCAGCCTGCGGGTGATCGGCAAGGGCAACAAGGAACTGGTCAAATACGCGCCGGACTGGGCCTTCGCCAAGCTGGCGGCCTGGCTGGATTTTCGTCGCGAACAGCTCAAGGAGGGGGAGCAGGACGACAGTTTTCTGTTCAATCGTATCCGTCGGGGCAGCCATATCACCCGCGAGCGTATCACCAAGCATGCGATCTATTACATCGCCCGCCAGCGCGGAGAACAGGTGGGTGTGCAGATCATGCCCCATGACTTTCGCCGCTCGTTCATCACCCGGGTGATTGAGGAGCATGACCTGTCGATTGCGCAGAAACTGGCGCACCACACCAATATCCAGACCACGGCCAGCTATGACGTGCGTGAGGATAACGAGCGGCGACGCGCGGTGGACAGGTTCGACCTGTAGCGGTCGCCCGCTTGGATGAAGACCAACGGTTGATGAACATCAAAATGTGGGAGGGGGCTTGCCCCCTCCCACATTGCGTGGGGTATTAAAGAATGGGCTTGCCGCCGGTCACCGCATAGCGCGAACCGGAGATGTAACTGGCCTCATCGGATGCAAGCAGGACGTAGATCGGCGCCACTTCGACCGGTTGCCCTGGCCGTCCCAGCGGGGTTTCGCTGCCGAAGCTCTGCACATCTTCATCAGTCATGGTGGCCACGATCAATGGCGTCCAGATCGGACCGGGGGCGACACTGTTGACGCGAATGCCCTTGCTGCCCAGTAGCTGTGCCAGACCACCGGTGAAGTTGGCGATGGCGCCTTTGGTAGCGGCGTAGGCCAGCAGGGTTGGCTTGGGCATGTCGGAGTTGACCGAGCTGGTGTTGATGATAGAGCTGCCGGCCTTCATGTGGGGCAGGGCAGCCTTGCAGATGCGAAACATCGCAGTGATGTTGATATCGAACGTCCTGACCCATTCCTCATCCTCGATCTCTTCGAGGGTTTCGTGATTCATCTGGAACGCGGCATTGTTGACCAGCACATCAATGCGGCCGAACTGCTCGACGGTCTTGTCCACCAGCGCCTGGCAGGTAGCCTTCTGCGCGATGTCACCGGGTAGCAACAGGCACTGGCGGCCGGCTTCTTCAACCCAGCGTGCGGTTTCCTGGGCGTCTTCGTGCTCGTCGAGGTAGGCGATGGCCACATCGGCGCCTTCACGGGCGAATGCGATGGCCACGGCACGACCGATGCCGCTGTCGGCGCCGGTAATCAGCGCGATCTTGTTGGCCAGCCGACCGGAGCCTTTGTAGCTCTGTTCGCCACAGTCAGGGTACGGATCCATCTTCTTTTGAGTGCCTGGCACGGCTTGGGTTTGTGGGGCGAAGGGAGGGCGTGGGTAATCAGTCATGACAATCTCCATAGATTTCCAAGGGTGCTATGGGATTAGTAGTTTGGGCCGCGGCGATAGTTGTGATGGATGCGGCGCAGGCCCGACGAATGGTTGGCGTTCAGGCCACGGCGCGGCGCTGAAATTAACCTAAAAATCCGCTCATGGCGGCCGATAACGCTACTAGCGGTAGGACCGCCAATCGGCGGTTCGGAAAGGGGATAAGGCATGACGATCAGACTACGCTTGATGCTGTTGATTGCGACCGGACTGCTTGCGGCGTTGGTCATGAGCCTGACCGGTTACGTGGGCAACACCCGGATGGGGGATGCCGTGGCCGATAACGCGGTGAGCATGACCGTGCTGCGCAACCACATGGAAGCCGACATGATGCACGATGCCCTGCGCGCCGATGTGCTGTCGGCAATGCTGGTGGGCCTGGGCAAAAGCACCAGCACCAAGGCCGAGGTCACCCAGTCGCTGAAAGAACATGCCGAGCACTTTCGCCAGGTGCTGGGCGATAACCTCAAGCTGCCGCTGGACGACACGCTCAAGACCAGCCTGGAAAAACTCAAGCCCACCCTGGACACCTATATCAGCGCGGGCGAGCGCATCGTCGCCCTGGCGCTGGATAATCCCGAGGCCGCTCGCGGCGAGCTGAATACTTTCAACAGCGCGTTCAGTCATCTGGAAGACCAGATGGCGGCCCTGAGCGAGGTGATCGAAAGCAAAACCGAACAGAGCGGCGCAAGCACCCGGCAAACCCTCAGCAATGCCAACCTGACCCTGGGCGCAGTGTTGATTGTCAGCCTGTTGCTGCTGCTGGCGCAGGGCCGCTGGGTGATCCTCAGCATCATGGGGCCGTTGCAGGCCGCGAGCAGGATTGCCGCGAGCATCGCCAGGGGCAACTTGAGCGAGACGATCACTGAGCCGCGGCGCAAGGACGAAGCGGGCATGCTGATCACCAGCCTGGCAACGATGCAGCGCGACTTGCGCGGCATGATCGAGGTAGTGCGCAGCAACGCCCATGAGGTCAACCACATGAGCGAACAACTGAGCCATGGCTGCCATGAAGTTGCCAACAGCAGCCAGCAGCAAAGCGGCGCGGCCAGCACAATGGCGGCTGCCGCCAGCGAAATGACCGCCAGCATCGAGGAAATCACCCGGCATGCCGGGCGTGCACTGGACATGGCTAATCAGGCCGAAGCCCTGGCCAAGGACGGTGGTCGAGTGATTCACCAAGTGGTCAACGATATGGGCGGCATTGCCCGCTCGGCGCAGCAATCGGCCCAGGTCATCCGCACCCTGGATAAAGAGTCCGAGGCGATCTACAGCATTATCCAGGTGATCAAGGGCATCGCCGACCAGACGAACTTGCTGGCGCTGAATGCCGCAATCGAGGCCGCCCGTGCCGGTGAGCAAGGGCGTGGTTTCGCGGTGGTGGCTGATGAAGTGCGCAGCCTCGCAGGGCGCACCAGCGCGTCGACCCAGGAAATTGCCAACATGGTAGAGCGCATCCAACAGAGCACGCGCGAGGCGGTGACCAGCATGGAGGAGGGCGTCGCCCAAGTGGACAAAGGCATGGCCGTGACCGCCGAGGTCGAGCGGGCCATCCGCGAAATCCTGCAGGCCACCCTGAGCACCACCGAGCTGGTCAACGATATTACGCGCACCATCGGCGAGCAGAGCCTGGCCAGCAATGAAATCTCCCATCAGGTCGAGATGATCGCCGGCATGTCGCAAAACAACAGCCGGGTGATCGACGAAACCGCCTCCACTACCGACCATTTGTCCGGGCTGGCTGGCAAGCTCTCGCAATCGGTGGATCGGTTCAGCTTGTAGCGCCCGCTGCGCAACCCGCCGGCCCACAATGGGCCGGCTTTTTTTGTGCGGACTCAATGCCAGATCGCAAAAAAAGATTGAATATTCACACCATATGTTATTTAAATAACAAAAAAAGCGGTATGACCTGCCTGGCCGTGCCGCAACAAGGTGGAATAGCAATGAGCAAGATCGCAGTCATCGGCAGCAACATGGTGGATTTGATTACCTATATCGACCGCATGCCGGCCCAGGGCGAAACCCTGGAAGCGCCGGACTTCGCCCTCGGTTGCGGTGGCAAGGGCGCCAACCAGGCGGTGGCGGCTGCCAAGCTCGGGTCCCGGGTGTTGATGTTGAGCAAGGTTGGCGACGACATGTTTGCCGACAACACCCTGGCCAATTTCCAGCGCTTTGGTATCGACACCCGTTATGTGCAGCGGGTGCCTAACGTTTCCAGTGGTGTAGCGCCGATTTTTGTGCGCTCCGATTCCCACAACAGCATTCTCATCGTCAAGGGCGCCAACGCGCATCTGGCGCCGGCAGACATTGATGCGGCCGCAGCCGAGTTGCGTGAGTGCGCGCTGATCGTGCTGCAACTGGAAATCCGACTGGAGACGGTCTACTACGCCATCGAATTCGCGCGCCGGCACGGCATTGCGGTGCTGCTCAACCCGGCACCGGCCCTGGCGGGCTTGAGCCCTGAGCATCTGGCGCAACTGGATTTTCTGATCCCCAACGAATCGGAGCTGGCGCTGATCACCGGGCAGGTGGTGGACTCGCCGGCTGCCGCTCAAACCGCTGCGCGCACATTGGTTGCCAGCGGCATTCGCCACGTCATTGTCACCCTGGGCGAACAGGGTGCGCTGTACGTGGGCGAGGAGGGCGAGTTCCGCGTGCCAGGCCGCCAGGTTGCGGCCCGTGACACCACCGGCGCCGGTGATGCCTTCATCGGTTGCTTCATTCACCACTGGAACCGCGACGGCAATATTCAGCAGGCCATGGAGCAGGCAGTGGCGTACTCGGCATGCTCGGTCATGGCGCTGGGCACGCAGTCTTCCTATCCCAACAGCGAAGCGTTCGCGCGCTTCCAGCAACAGCCGTAACACCCTCAACCCAGCCCGGAGAACAATAATGAACAAACCTGCGCTGCAACAGACACCCGACGGTTTCTACCTGAACCGTACACCCTGGTTCGCCTTTATCCTGCTGTGCAGCATTTTTGCACTGTGGGCCGCTGCGGCGAGCATGAATGACGTGCTGATCGCGCACTTCAAGAAAGCGTTTTTGCTCAGTGATTTCCAGACCGCGTTCGTCCAGTCGGCGTTTTACCTGGGCTACTTTTTCGTGGCCATTCCGGCTGCGATGGTGGTGCGACGCTTCAGCTACAAGAGCACGATTCTGATCGGCCTGCTGTTGTACATGCTCGGCTGCCTGCTGTTTTTTCCGGCGGCGTCCATGGCCAAGTACGGTATGTTCCTGCTGGCGCTGTTTGTGATTGCTGCGGGCCTGTCGTTCCTGGAAACCGCCTGCAACACCTACTCGACGCTGATGGGCCCACGGGAAACCGGGACACGGCGCCTGAATATCTCGCAGACCTTCCACCCCTTTGGTGCAATGACTGGGGTGTATGTGGGCAGCTTTGTGATGTTCAAGTCCACTGACGCCACGACCGAACAGCTCGCGCAAATGAGCGCCACCGAGGCGGCGGTGCAGCAGTTGCAGATGATCCAGTCCACCTTGTTGCCCTACAAGTGGATGATTGCCGTGCTGGTGCTGATGTTTATCCTTGTCGCCATCACCCGGTTTCCCGCCTGCAAGGGCAATAAACCTGCCGATAGCAAGCCGGGCAGCCTGCGTCAGAGCCTCGGTCGCCTGTGGCGTAACCCGCGTTTTACCTTTGGCGTGCTGGCGCAGTTTCTGTATGTGGGGGCCCAGGTCGGCGTTTGGAGCTTCACCATTCGCCTGGCCATGCAAATGGGCGGCATGAACGAGCGCAGTGCTTCATGGTTTTTGATGACCACCTTTGCCGCCTATTTTGTCGGCAAGATGATCGCCAACCTGTTGATGCGACGTCTGCATCCTGCCAAGGTTCTGGCGATCTACGGGGTGCTGTGCATCGTGCTGCTGGCCTACACCATCCTGGTGCCGAATATCTCGGCGGTGTATGCGGCGGTCGGCGTGAGCATTTTCCTGGGGCCTTGCTGGCCGACCATTTATGGCCTGACCATCGATGGCCTGGGTGAAGACACCGGCGTCGGCGGCTCGCTGCTGGTGATGAGCATCGTCGGCGGCGGCGTCATCCCGATCTTTCAGGGCCTGCTGTCCGACGCCAGCGGCGGCAATATGCAACTGGCCTACAGCGTGCCGTTGCTGTGCTTTATCGTGATCGTCATCTACGCGCTCAAGTGCATGCGTCAGCCTGGCCGCGAGCCGTTGACGGCAGCCGGGGCGGTGGCCTCATGAGTACTCGTGTGCCGCTGTACCCTGCGCTGTTCGGCGAGCAGGAGAAAATCATCCTGCAGTCGCAGGCCTTCAAGGTCAGTGCCTGGACCTATCCATCCGGCGTGCAGGCCCTGAGCCTGGAGAACAGCCGTGGTCGCCTGGTGCTGCTGCCTTATCAGGGCCAGATGATCTGGTCCGCCGTCTTCGACGATTGCGACCTGACCATGCGCAACCTGTTCACGCAACCCCGGCCCAGCCCGACCATCATCGAGACTTACGGCTGCTTCATGTTTCACAGCGGCCTGCTGCGCAATGGCTGCCCGGCGCCGCAGGACACCCATGCGCTGCACGGCGAAATGCCCTGTGCGCCGATGGACACGGCCTGGCTGGAACTGGGTGAAAACCACGTGAGTGTGCACGGGTCGTACGAATACGCCAAAGGCTTCGGCGATCGCTATCGGGCGTGCCCCAGTGTGACGCTGCGTGCCGATTCGGCCCTGTTCGATATCGCTATGGCAGTGACCAACCTGGCCGGCAAGCCCATGGACCTGATGTACATGGCCCATATGAACTACGCCTATGTAGAGGGCGCGCGATTCGTCGAGCCGCTGGGCATGCAACGCCAACGCCTGCGCATGAGCGTGCCGGACCACGTCAAACCGACTCCGGCCTGGAGCGCCTACATGGCGCAACTGGAAGAAGATCCGGCGCAATTGGCCAGTCTCGATCAGCCGTCGCTGTACGACCCGGAAGTCGTGTTTTTCTTCGACGGAGTGGGCACGGACGCCGCAGGCCAGGCGCATTTTCTGCTGGATCATCCTGACGGTGCCGCGTTTTACACCCGTTATCGTCCCGAACAGTTCGAGCATGCCGTGCGTTGGATTCTCTACACGCCGGATCAACAGGTGGCGGCGTTCGTGCTGCCGTCCACCTGCGAACCCGAGGGTTATAACGCGGAAAAAGCCAAGGGCAACGTCCGGGTACTGGCCGCCGGCGCCAGCGCTTCGTTCAGCCTGACCACCGGCTACCTGAGTGCACAGGAGCGGCAAGCGCTGCGGGCTTAAACCAGCAATTGCGCGCCGCTGGCGAGGATGGATTCTGTGTAGCTGCGGGGGATTTTCTTGTCGCTGATCACGTACTGAAAATCTTCCAGGGTGGCGAAGTGAGCGGTGCGCACCGTGTCGAACTTGCTGAAGTCGGCAAGCAGCACCCGTTGCTGGGCCTGGCGTATGACCTTTTGCTTGACCTCGACTTCATTGAAGTTGAAGCAGGTCACACCGAATGCCTGGCTGACGCCGGCGGCGGTCACGAAGGCCCATGTCAGGCGCACGCTGTCGAGGATGCTGCTTTCGGCGCTGCTTTCGAAGACCTGGTTCTTGCGGTGAAAGGTGCCGCCACACAACACGATGTGGCAATTGGGCTTGTTCTGCAGCTTGAGCAGCACGTTCAGCGAACTGCACACCGCCGTGAATTCCAGCTGATCGGGGATGAAATCAATCACAAACGGCGAGGTGGTGCCGCAGTCGAAAAACACCGTGTCACCAGACTGGATCAACTGCGCGGCGAGCTTGCCGATGCGGCGTTTTTCCTCCACATGGCGGGTGTCCTGATCGGCCACGCGGTAATCACCGACCTCGTTTCCTACCCGGGTTATATAGCCGCCCAGCAGGCGCACGTGGTCGGTGAAGTGGGCGAGATCGCGACGCAGGGTCATCTCGGAAACGTCCAACAGGGCCGCCATTTCCCTCAAGTGAATGGCGTTCTGGTCCTGCAGGGCTTGCTGGATAAGCTTGAGTCGCTCGGCTTTTCTACTGTCCACGCGTGTTCCAGGGCTTGATTGTTGATGTTAAATAAGAAACATTTTATGTTAGTATTTTAACGTATTATGTGAGCACTGTGACAGCGCTGCACACTTATTGGAAACATACAGGCAAGGGGCCATTAAATGAACAGTCTTCCACCCGCCGCATTGGCCAAGTACATCGATCACACATTGCTGGCTCCCGACGCCTGCGTTGATCAGATCAAGACCCTGTGCGACGAAGCGCGGGAACATGGCTTTTATTCGGTATGCGTCAATTCCGGGCAGGTGCCCTACGTGGCTTCGTGCCTGACCGACAAGAGCGTGGTTATCTGCGCGGTAGTTGGCTTCCCCCTCGGCGCCGGCCTGAGCGACAGCAAGGCCTTCGAAGCGGAACGAGCCATTGCCGCCGGGGCAGGGGAGATCGACATGGTGCTCAACATCGGCTGGCTGAAGGACGGACTGCTGGACGCCGTGCGCGACGATATTGCACAGGTCCAAAAAGCCTGTGGCGCCGTGCCATTGAAAGTCATCCTGGAAACCTGCCTGCTCAATGACGCACAGAAGGTTCAGGCATGCGAGATCTGTCGCGACCTGGGCGTGGCATTCGTCAAGACATCCACCGGGTTCAGTCGCAGCGGCGCTACCGCTGAAGACGTGGCCCTGATGCGCAAGACCGTGGGCGCCGACATTGGGGTAAAGGCATCCGGTGGTGTGCGCGATTATCCGACCGCCGTGAAGATGATCGAGGCTGGGGCGACAAGGTTGGGCAGCAGCTCGGGGATTGCGATCGTAGGTGGAGCGGTGACGGCAGCGAGTGGCTACTGAGGGCTTTTTTGGTTCTGAATGTGACTTAACTCTACTAAATAGTCATTTAGTTGAGTTGGGACTAAGAGCTGAGGATTCAGGGCAGGGAAAGAGCAAGCGTCGGTGTTCACTGACGCTCGACTGTCTATGTATGTTCCATGCGTGGTACGCCATTAAGGCGGTCTCATCTTCCCTCAACAGGCAGAGCCTCACCAGGCTCCTAGCCTGATCGGTCGTCGAGCCAGCGTCCAGCCACAGGGCGCTGTGTCAAGCCGGCAGGCGCGGTACCGAGTCTTCAGCCGCTGCAATGGTGCTGGATGCTGAATCTCAAATGCACGTATGAGTCAGTATAGTTTTCACTTGGCTGGATATCGATATGCGGGCTGAGTGAGCGCGACGAGTAATCGGGGTCAGGACGACATCGACAGGAACGATATTGGTGAAGCAGCTGCTACTGGAACGAGTCGGCAGGTAATGACTGCAGCATTGTTCCTAGCGATGGATGAAGAGCTGCTTCATGAGATGGAACGAGATAATCGTGATGCAGGGCTTGCCATGGTTTGAAACGTAGAGGGGGTTTTGTGTTGTAAACCGATGTGGAACGGCCCTGATTACGTAACATGGTATTACGCATAATGTATATTATGTTAAATCAGGTGCTATGTCAGATATGTTCATAAGACACGTAAGTCATTGATTCGACGAATTCGTATTTGACGTCTACTCTCTCAACGGGCCATGTCCATAGTGTTCATGACGATTCCTTGAATGAGGTGGCTGTCGATGAAACTGATCCAGTGCAGGTTCTCTTCAGGTCAACGACTACCGCTGCTTGTACAAACTGGTGATGCGACGCCGTTGCCCATACTCATTCCGTTCATCTACGTCCAACTCAAACTCAGGCACCGGGCTTACAACACGGCTGCGGCGCACCTGCGCGCGATCCAGGCTTTCTACGCCTATGCCAAAAGCCGAGATCTGGATATCGATGAGGCCATCTTGGCCTGCCACTTTGAGGCGATTCTGGCTTTGCTGGACGGTTACGCTATTTGGCTCCAAAGTGGCCGTCATGCCGATAATCTGATCGCCCGAATCGGCAAAGCTGGCACTGTACTTTTTCAGCAGATCAGTTCACGAACACGTGACCAGTACCTGCGCCTGCTGAAGAAATACCTGTCTTGGTGCGTCACCCGTTACATCCCGCGCGCCCGTCAGAGTTCAGCCACACAGGCTGACATCAACGTGGTATTTGCCGATGTTGCCGACGTCATTGAGCGGCGCTTTGAGAGCCATATCATCAATGCTCGTCCCGATCGCACTCGTTACCGCAGCCTGACAGATACGCAACTACAGATCGTTCGCACACTGATTCGCCCTGGCGCTGTGGAGAATCCGTTCCCGGAACGTTTGCAACTGCGTAATTGGCTAATGATCGAATTGCTCTTGGAGACCGGCATCCGTCGCGGAGAGCTTCTGAAGCTCTACTCCACGGATATCAATAAAGGGTCTCAGCATGCCTATGTCAGCATCAATGATCGAGAACATGATCCCCGCGATCCGCGCGTTGAAGAGCCTGCGCTCAAAACACATGGGCGAACCGTAGGTATCTCCGCACAGTTGTATGAGGTCTACGAACGCTATATCCAGAGCGATCGGCGCCCTTTGCGTGACGGCAAACCGATGAAATTGCTGTATCGCTATTTGTTCATCTCGGATCGGGGCCGCCCGCTGTCGATCCGCGCGTTGTCTAACGTTCTTGACCGGCTGTTTCTGACCATTGAGCTGGCTCATCCAGGATTGTTGCCTACACTTTCTGCGCATGACTTTCGCCACACCTTTGCAGACCACTTTTTGGCTTACCTGGTCGAAAAGCGTGGGCATGACCTCGAGCGGGCCACGGACGAACTACGGCGAGTCTGCGGTTGGTCTGAGACCTCGACTATGCCACGTCGTTACGCAGGTCGTTATCTAGCCGAGTCGGCCAACCTCCACAATGCCCAGCGCACCTCGGCAGCCTGGAGCCGACTTGACAGTTAAGGAGATTCGCCGTGACCAAATCAGCCGCTCAAGAACACGCGTCACCGCCCTCCTCTTTGCCAGCTTACGTGTTCAGGGGGCCCGCTTACGTTACGATTCGGACTCGCACTAATGACCAACCAAAGTATGTCGATACTCGATTGAACGTCTGGACGTGGTACGACGGCGGAACGGCAATGAATATTGATTGGTCTGGTCTAAAGTTGAGCTCGGAGTTTGTCGAAATAGCAAAGGCATTTATGGCCCATATGTTAGAGAAATACTCCCCTTCAACTGCATATAGGGCCGCCAGAATGCTCCATCGGGTTTCGGAAAGTGATATTTCCTTGAAATTCCCTTGGGCAGCCGAGGAAATTATTAGTGCATTCAATAGTTGGAACAGCTCAAGAGAGTACGTAGTCGTCTTTCGCACGCTTTATCGCTGGGTAATGGATAGAGGAATTGCCGGATTTAGTAACGATATTTATCTAAAGATCAAGGACTTCAAAACCGAACGCTCATCTCCCTACTCTCGAATTTTTCTCTCTCAGTCAGGCTTGGAGCTCGACGAGGAAATTCTATTGCTTAAACGCATTGAACGACAATCTTTGACTGACTCTTGGGAGGATGTCCAGTTTAATATCGTACTTCACTTAGGTTTCGAACTCGCACCTCGATCGATTCAATTTCATTCGCTAGACATTGCTGATTTTGAGTTTATTGAAAGCGCTGATCACGAGAAGTACTACACCCTATGGCTACCCATGGCCAAAAAAGTTGGCCAACGCAAACCTGAGCGGCGCCCTCGTAAAATAACCTCGCGCCTGGGGGTGAAAATCTCACGCCACATTTTAGAAATTCAACACCGTTTTGGTAGCGGCTGTGAACCATTATTTGTCAACCCTTGTGGAAGGCGTCTCTCGGTTAGCGAAATCGGTTCAGGTCTCAAACACGAGCTGGGTGAAGCTGGTATAGATAGGCCGAATCAGGTATCCATATTGTTGCGACATCACCTCGGGCAAAGCCTGGCGGATCAGGGTACTCCGGCAGACATGATTGCCGAACTGCTCGGACACAACAGCACGGTTGCGGCGCGTGCTTACGTAACTGCCACCCCAAACATTGCCCGGATCAAAGAGAAAGCTCTGGGTAAGAGCCCGGCCTATCAACGCATCATGCGCAGCTTATTAACTGGGAAAATCGTCAAACGCCGCGATACGGCTCCTGAAGCAGCCGTCCGCGGCGTCATTGATACGCAGTACATAGGCGATATTGGTGCCTGCGCCCTGCCCGTCCATACCCACTGCCCCTACAACCCTATATACGCGTGCTACACCTGCAAGAAGTTCCACCCCTTTGCTGACGGCCGCCATGAGCAGGTAAAGGATGCGCTCCAGCGGGAGGCCCAACGGTTCATTGATATGGCAGAACAAGCCGGTGATCTCAGTCAAAATCGGCCCCTCGCCCAGCATCAGATAACCATCCTGGCAGTAAGCACTACGATCGAACGCTGCCGGCAGCACACGGAGGGTGCCGCAGATGACGCTGTCTAGGGCAAGGCAGAGCCTCGAAGGTTTCATTAAACAGGAAAAAGTGATTTTTCAGTCTTTATCGATTCCAACTCCTTGGGAGTCAGCGCTATGGTCGGTCCAGCATTGGTTACCTCAGCGCTTAAAGCAGCAGACTATAACCTTTGAAACTCAACGACAATCACTTGAAAAGAATGGCTATTCTGTTCCTCCTAAAGCTGCTCTTCCCTTGGATTTCCAGGATTTTTGCAAGGCATTAATCGTATATCTACAACGCACCCGAAGCCTGAAGTTTTCGATGGTCGCCGCCTACAATATTGCGGTACGCCGGCTTTACAATCCGTTGTTTGAACGACGTGTATCCGACCCTACACAGTTGACGCGGGGCGATTTTGACCGTGTCGTAGAATTTCTCAGAGGGAGTGGCTACAAGAACCTTTACGACGCGATATCTCATCTTCAGGTAATTGCGGATACGATCGATAAACTACAATTAACCGACACCGCCATCCACTTTACACATGATGCAAAACCAGAGAAAAGCCGCCACGAGTTCATCTCATTGCACGATCCTGATCGTGCGGTAAAACAGCGTAAATCTGATGAGAGATTACCTTCTCGTGAGGCGATGGAGGCATATGCCATATGTTCGAACAACCCACTCAGTGACGGCGAAGAAATTTTGCTGCGAGTGATCGACTTATTGATAGCGACTGGGCAACGAGGTAACGAAATAGCAGTAATACCTTATGATTGTTGGGTCGAAAGGCCGATCAAAGGGACGACAGGAGAAGTGGTTGTCGATGCCCATGACAAGCCTCTCGTCGAATGCGGAATTAGGTACTTCGCGGAAAAGCAATTTCAATCCCGTGTTCATTGGCTGGCTGAAAGCGACATTCCTCTAGCCAGGCGCGCAGTAGAGCGATTAAAAACGCTAACCAATGAACAACGAGAAATTGCCGCCTGGCAAGAACTCCACCCAGGACGTATTTGGAGCTACCCCCCTCAGTCAGTGATCTCCGATGCAAAGGTCTTGGACTGGCTAGGTTTTAGCGAAGCAAGAAGCGCAAGCAGAAATCTATACCTTTTCCTCACTCGCAACGGTGTCCATCCATTTGACGATGAACCGGATGAAAAGCAAGGAAGGTCGTTAAAGCGACGTTACGTCGCCGGGGAGATTGAGCGACTGATCGTCCCGAGAATCCGTGGGCACGCGGCATTGACAGAAAATGTCGGTGGACAAGTTCGTATCGTACTTAGAACCAGCGAAACGCTTGCGATCGCTTTCGACGGCCAATTTCGTTTCGGTGGACGTGAGGCGAATGTGTTTCGTGCGGTCCCGCGTCGGGTCACCCTCGGGGATATCAATCACGCATTAGGTGACAATGAAAAATATACGTCCATTTTTTCGCGTCGTTCATTAACCGAATCCGATGGAACTCCGATTAGGCTAACAAGCCACCAACCTAGACACTGGCGGAACACAATTTACCACTTGACCGGTATGAGCGATGTTCAGCAAGCATTGGCTCTGGGGCGAAAACGCCTCGACCAGAATGTTTATTACCAACACACGAGCATTGAAGAAAACACCGCTGCCCATCATGAGTTTCTGGCGTTCAATAGCTATCACGAGCGCCTCGACTTTCTACATACAGCCATAAGAGATAAGCGCATTCATGGCGCTTTGACCGATAGTTACCATGCTTTGCTATCAGATAAAGGTACAACAACTGCGGAAGCATTCCTCACGGTACACGCCACGGCGCTGCATGTGACCCCTTTCGGAGGTTGTATCCACGATTTCTCCCAGGCCCCCTGCCCTAAGCATCTTCAATGCTGGAATGGCTGCTCGCATCTACATCTGATGGGCACTTCATCGGAGCGGCTCAACCTTGAAAAACAAGCTAAGAATCTGACGAAGGCAATATCCATCATGCGCGACGCAGGCACCGGAGAGGCAGGCAGCGATGTATGGCTAGCAGACCAGGAAAACAAGCTCAAGAATTTAAAATCTGTCCTTGCACGCGATACCAATGGAGGTGTGCAACGCGTGTTTCCAAACGGGCGTCCAATCACGGTTGTCGACTCGGACAAACGACACAGTTCGGTATCAGATGACTAGGGGCAACTATGGCACGACGACAGACATTGAGGGGCGGCACTCTTGACGAAGCAATAGACGCTCTCCTCGCCCAGATGATTAGCTCAGGAGTGGAGTTCGCTCCTATTTCCCGACCGGAGGTGCAGCGCCGGCTGGGCCTGACAAGCCGAGCTACGCTAGGAGGTGACCGTGGAGGCAGAATTGAGGCCGCCCGTATTGTTCAAATGAGGGAAAGCGGGAGAGATCCGGATGGTGCCCGCCGGCGCAGAAGTCTCGAAGAGCGTATTGCAAGTCTTCAAGCGGAGAACGCTGCGTTGGCAAGACAGCGAGACAAGCTTTTCGAGGCTCTGTCAGTGATAGCACACAACTGCCTTATGAACGGTTTGGACGTAGAGTCAGTTATGGCACCGTTGAGAAACACCCAATAGATCAGATCAGTAGTCTTCGTATCGACTACAGATTACGGCATGGTGACCTGCCCACAGTGCTAGACAGGACCGTTTCAGCTCTAACGACTACACATTACGGTACACATCCCCTGTCTACTTTTATCCCAGAAGCCAAGCGTTGACATGGGCCTCTACCGCTCGTAGAGTTTGGCGGGTCGCCCTTGAGGCACTTGAGCTTTATCTCCCCTTGAGGGATCTGCAAAGCCCGGTAACGACCGGGCTTTCGCCTTTCTGCTGTGTTGCTCTGAACGTCTCATAAGACGTTCCCTCGTATTCTCCCTTTTATCGCCGTTGTGTTTTAAGCCAGACTCGGATTGCTAAGGGCCCTCGTACTCGCCCTCAGTTTAATCGTATGCGTCCGGCCAAGTCATCTACCCAGCCCCGCTAAGCCAAGACATGGTGTGCACTTAAATTTAAGTGGGCACCAGTTCTAGCCTTTTAATCGGGTATTTCATGCAGCCAACACGCCGTTCTTATTCCAAGTCCTTCAAAGCCCAAGTCATTCAAGAGTGTGCTCAGCCCGGTGCTTCGATTGCCAGCATCGCACTCAGCCATAACCTCAACGCAAACCTCGTCCACAAATGGATTCGGCTGCAATCGCAGAAAAGCACAGCGCTGCAACCTGCATTTATTCCATTACCCGTGTCGCTGGCTGGGGCAAAATCCCATCCGTCATCATCGAACATCTGCGTTGAAATACAGCACCCGCGTGGCACCGTCAAAGTGAACTGGCCCACTGAAAATGCTGCTGCCTGCGCGACCTTTCTTCGAGACCTCCTGCGATGATTCGCATCGACTCCGTCTGGCTCGCCACCGAGCCGATGGACATGCGCGCCGGTACCGAGACGGCATTAGCCAGGGTGATCGCCGTGTTCGGTGCGGCGCAGCCGCACTGTGCTTATCTGTTCGCCAACCGCCGCGCCAATCGCATGAAAGTGCTGGTGCATGACGGCTTCGGAATATGGCTAGCGGCGCGCCGATTAAACCAAGGCAAGTTCCACTGGCCAGGCATTCGCCACGGTTCTGAGATGGAGCTGGATACCGAGCAACTTCAGGCATTAGTGCTGGCCACCGCCTTCTTGATCGTTTCGACCTCGACATCCTAGGCTGCGCAGTGACCTACCTTCTGGTCGGCTTCAGCGCTGAATCGGTGCTCAAGGCGCGGCCGCGTGCGTCGACGTTCGTCAGCCATTTTTAAGGCAGTGTGATGATCCTGCTATCGCCCTGGCCTGATCGGTCGTATGGCCGAAATGCACGCTAGCTTTTACTCTCGCCATTCAGGCTTTGGTCAGTTTTTCGAGAGTCAGGTTGCAACTGGCGTTGCGGAGTTTGCGGGACGACTGAACAATACGCGTAACGCCATCTGGGTCGCTGAGAGCGCTGGCCGGATTGTGGGATCGCTGGCTATTGACGGAGAGGATCTCGGAAACGATGAAGCCCACCTGCGCTGGTTCATCCTTGACGATGGCTGCCGTGGTGGCGGTATAGGTCGTCACCTTCTCACCGAGGCATTAGATTTCTGCGACCGGCAGAATTTCTCAGCTATACAACTTTGGACATTCAAAGGGTTGGAAGCTGCCCGGCGCCTCTACGAATCCTTGGGTTTCGAGCTAACTCATGAAGAGCAAGGCAATCAATGGGGTACGGCGGTCACTGAGCAACAGTTCACGCGTAAACGCTGAGCAGCATTCTATGAAGAGTCTGCAAACTCGCACAAAAGGCTAGAACTGGTGACCACTTAAATTTAAGTGCACACCATGTCTTGGCTTTGCGGAACTGGGTAGATGACTTGGCCGGACGGTTACAAAGATCCCACCTACTCGGTACCTAGGCCCCTATCGATACACGGGTACAGGTAAAGCTTTGCTGGTTTCAGCCGAAACATTCCGAACGGAGAAAAAACTGGCTACGGCAGGCTACTACTGAACCATCCTGGGCTCTATCAGACGTCGACTTCATAGAACGTTCGCCTTGGATAGCTTTAAACAACATCTTCAAGCCCTGAGGCCTGCCATGCTTAGAAATGCTCCTTTGAGTACAAAGCTACTGCTTATTTTGATGTTTCCCCTGTTGGGCTTTCTGGTCTTCGCCGGGATTTTTGTAGCTGACAAACGAGAGACACTGAGCGAGATGAACCGAGCGGTCACCGCTACCGGCACCGCGCAGAAACTCAGTGACGTAGTAACCACTATCCAGCGTGAGCGCGGCGCAAGCGGCGTGTTTCTGGGCAGCGGTGGTAAGACGATGCAGGACAAGTTGAAAGTCTTACGCCAAGAAACCGACCGTGCGGTGAGCGCGATGCATGCGCAATCGACCGAGGGTCTTATCGCGCCTGACAAGATGCTGCGCGCAATTGATGGTTTGGCCGGACTGCGTCAGCAGGTGGACACGCTCGCAATCAATAACGGCGAGTCCGGCACCCGATTCACCGATCTTATCAAAAATTTGATCGGCTTCTCTTACTCACTGGAAACCAGCATTGAGGATCCGGAAATCCTGCGTGGGCTGAGTTCACTCAATCAGTTCGTAGACATGAAAGAGCGCTCTGGTCGAGAGCGTGTACTGCTTGGCCTGGCATTCAACCAAAACCGTTTTGATGCGCCGCTGTTGTCAGGTTTCAGCCGCAACATGGGCGAGTTCTCCGGCTATTTCGAGGCCTTTCAACGCTGGGCTCCTGCCGTGTTCAAAAATAAGCTGGATGCGGTTCTACAACAGCCCGCATCCGTCGATGTAGCTCGCCTGCAAAAACTCGGATTTGATACGCCTCTAGGCGATCCGCTTAATATCAAACCCGAAGACTGGTTCAACCTTTCCACCAGCCGTATCGACATGATGGCTCAGGTCGAGGCTGAACTGGGCCAGACGGTCGTGAGCCTAGCCAATGTCGCGCGTACCGATGCCCAGCGCAGTCTGTATGTCGCAATAGCCACCGTCATTCTGATGTTGATTGCGGTGCTGTGGCTCGCTTCGGTGATTATTCGCAATATCAAAATCGCTGTGGTCGACGTGAACCGCACCCTTATTTCGCTATCCACGCGTGACCTAACTGCCAGAACCCGTTACACCGGCAGAGACGAGTTTGGCGAGATCTCGCGTAACCTGGATAACATGGCCATACAGATCGGTGAAGTGATCCGTGAGATCGGGAGTGCCACGGCGCAGGTCGCGACCGCCGCCGAGCAGTCTTCGGCTGTGGCCCTGCAAACTAGCAATAACGTCGTCCAGCAGCGTCAAGGCACCGATCAGGTGGTCACTGCCATCAGCGAGATGAGCGCCACGGTCAAAGACGTGGCGCGCAGCACTACCGACGCCGCAGAGATGTCGCAGCGCGTTAATGCCAGCACTATGCAGGGCAAGGCTGAAATCGAGAACACCATCAGCTTGATCAAAGGGCTTGAGGTTCAGGCCGAACAAACATCCCGAATCATTGAGGAGCTCAAGGGTGAAAGCTATTCCATCTCCTCGGTTTTGGATGTGATTCGTGGTGTAGCAGAGCAAACCAATCTGCTAGCTTTGAACGCTGCCATTGAGGCTGCCCGTGCCGGTGAGCAGGGTCGTGGATTTGCCGTGGTCGCCGATGAGGTGCGGAATCTGGCCAAAAAGACTCAGGATTCCACCGTCAGTATCCAGAAGATGATCGCCAATCTGCAATCCGGCTCCGACCGTGCCGCCACTTCCATGCAGGAAACTCTAGGGAAGGCTCAAGAAGGCGCGAGCAACGTAGTGCGCGCAGGGGAGTTGCTAGAAGAAATAGCCGAGGGCATCGCGACCATCAGCGACAGCAACATACAGGTCGCCTCGGCGGCAGAACAACAGAGTCAGGTTGCCGAGGAGATCCACCGCAACGTAAACGACATCAACACTCTGGTTATCCAGGTCAGCGCCGGTGCTGAACAAACCGCCGTCACCAGCCGCGAGTTAGCCCGCTTGGCCGAGCAACAGCAGGGGCTGGTGGGACGGTTCAAGGTGAACTGAGTTACAAGTTTTTTTACCGGATGCTCAAATGCCCGAGAGAATGACTTTCGGGTATTTGAGGATTGTTAGGTGAGAGGGTGACGCGCCTATAAGGGCTACTTTGCTCAACGCGATAAACGAGGCTTTTCATGACGCCGGATGAGGTCAGGCCATGGATTATCAGCCGTCCTACGGCTTTCTGAAGGACTGCTTATACCGTTCTGAGTCATACAAGGTGACTTTGGCAGACGCTTACCCAATAAGTGCCCACGGATCTTTAAAAAGGACGCGCTGAGAGTCGTTGTGTCTGCGTATATTTTTATTAGCAACTAATTCAACAGAAATTCGTTCTGTTGAGTCATTTGCAAAGCAGTCTTCTCCAAACGCAGTAAAAACTCTTTCCGGGGCTGTCCTCCGCCATATCCGGCGAGTGAACCATTTGTCGCTATGACACGGTGACAGGGGACAACAATAGATAAGCGATTGTGTCCATTTGCATTGCCCACTGCTTGGCTTGCACCTGGCTTACCAATGCCCCTAGCGATGGCACCGTAGGTTGAAATGGTTCCATAGTCGATTTTTAGAAGCTCTGCCCACACAAGCCTGTCAAAAGAGCTGCCTGGCATATGGAGCGGTACTGAAAACCTTTTTAGCTTTCCATCAAAATAAAGTTTTAGTTGAACTTCGATCTGCTTGATGAAGAGATGCTCGCCAGGCGCGATTGAATACCCATGCCGCCCACGCAATTCGTTTAATTCAGCGGTTAGGGCCGGGCGGTCAAGAAATTCGAGGAGTACCAAACCTCGTTCCTCTGCCATGGCAATCATTGGGCCCAACGGTGTAGTCAGATGGCGATAAAGCAGGAGCGACGTTTCAGCTGCCTTACCAGGGGGAATTTGAAATGTTTTTTTGAAAGCATCTCTAAAGCCACTCAATGACTCGTACCCTAAGTCAAATGCTGTGTTATCCAGCGTTTCGCCCGAAGAGATCCGGCCTAGGGCGACACCGAGCCTTCTAGAACGCATCCATGCATGAAAAGTCATGCCAAAATTTTGTTTGAACCACCTGCGTAAGCGGAGTGGATCGATACCACGCGTAGTTAGTTCAGCATCACTCCAGCGAGCGTCAGGTGATGCAGATATAGAAGCTAGCAGCCCCTTGACCCAATCTGGCGCGGAAGCCGCTAGATCCAATGGCTTGCATCGCAAGCAAGGCCGATAACCTGCTGCCATCGCTTCGTCGGCCTGCGAAAAAAACTCTACATTTTCGGGCTTTGGCTTACGTGCACTACATGTAGGTCGGCAAAAAATACCTGTAGTTTTGACAGCAGTGAAAAAAACGCCCTCATAGGCGGTGTCGCTGCATAGCATCGCATTCACCATCTCGCTTCTGGGCGGAAGAGAGTGATTGTAAGATCTCATAGACCGTAGCCTCGTCCTCGAATGGGAGTGAAAATCGCTTTCGAGGTGCGGGAAACAGCGGCGATTTTCATGCGAATCACAGATTGATAGAGCGAAGATTACTTTTCGCCTAGGTGGTTTTTTTTGCTGCCATAAGGCTATTCAGGTCGCTGTAGGTATATGCGTCCAATGGATACTCGAAAAGCTTCCCCGTTCGCAAGAAGCTCGTTGCTATCGCCTTGTTGGCACCGTATAGGAACTCAGCGATGCTGGATCCGGCGCTTAGCCGGTTGACGCCTAGACTCTTCAATTGATCCATACTGGGCTGGCCGTTCCAGGCAAGCAGGTTGACGGGTAGCCGCGTTGCCTCGCACAGTGTAGCAATGTCGTTTTCCTCAACCATTCCAGCTGCAAAAATGCCGTCTGCACCTGCTTGCTCGAACAGCGATGCACGGAAGAGGGTCTCTGCCAATTGTCGCGCTGGTTCTACCAAACATCGCAGATAAACGTCAGTTCGTACGTTCACGAACAGGTCGATTCCATGCTTGTTTGCTACCTTCTTTGCCATTTCGATTTTTCGCAAAATCAGATCGGTGCTGCCTGTTCCGTCCTCAATGTTTATTCCTACAGCTCCAGTGCTAACTACGCAGTCAATAACTTTAGCAACCGACTCAAGGTCATCGGAATAGCCCCCTTCGACATCGACCGTGAGGGGGACTGTAAGCACTCGAACCATTGACTCAACTGTAGTAGTCAGCAATTTTAGGGGAAGTTGATTGCCATCTTGGTAGCCATGTGCCCAAGCAACGGCGGCGCTGCTGGTCGCGACAGCCTTACTCCCTACGCTCTCGACAATACGTGCGCTGCCAGCATCGCTCACGTTGGCGAGTACCAACAAATTATCTTGGTGAAGGTTGCGAAAAACCGCACTTAGTGGCGTCATTCAGTGGTACCCCGGTGAGAAAAGACAGATGCAGAGCGCGCTATCGTAAGCTGACTACACCGACGTCTCCACCGAGAAATCGACAGTGATTTAAGAGCTAGCGAATTGGACTTGCCCCTACAAAACCGGACACCAACTCCCCGTCAAATTGATGCTGCTACCAAGCGCCTGAACTCCCTCGGTGAGCGATAGTTCAAGGCGCTGTGCGGATGCTGCTCGTTGTAATGCTCGAAGGCAATTGCCAGGTTGCGCAGCGCCGTTTCTCGATCCGGCTTGGGCATGTGCGCAACGTAGTCACGTTTGATCGTCTTCACGAAGCTCTCGGCCATGCCGTTGCTCTGCGGGCTGCGCACCGGGGTGGTCACCGGCTGCAAACCGATCTGTCGAGCAAACAGGCGTGTCTGTTCGGCGGTGTACGCCGAGCCGTTGTCGCTTAGCCATTGAACCGGCGTTGCAGGCAGTTGATCACCGAAGCGTTTCTCTACGCTCTCCAGCATCAAGTCGCGGATGTCATCGCCGCTGTACCCGGTCGGACTCGCGACCCAGCCGATGGCTTCGCGGTCACAGCAATCCAGGGCGAAGGTCACGCTCAGTTTGGCGCCGTCCTCACAGCGGAACTCAAAGCCGTCCGAGCACCAACGCGTATCACTGGTTTGCACCGCAATACGACCCTCGTGCCGACGCGGCACGCCGGGCTGTTTGATGCGCCGCGCCAACAGCAGGTCGTGATCGCGCATGACCCGGTAAACCCGTTTCACATTGATCGCCGGCAGCGACTGGGTTTCACGGGCACGACGCAGCAATCCCCAAACACGACGGTAGCCATAGCTGGGCAGTTCGCTGATCTGTTGCTGGATTTCAACCACCAGATCAGCATCGTCCACAGGCCTGCGGCGCCGTACTTTGAGCGATACCGATTGCTTGATTCGAACCGTTAATTGCGAGCGCGCCACACCGAGACATTCGCTGACCAGCTTCACTGGTCGTCCCCCGGCAACAAAGGTGAGTGCGCAATCCATTTTCGCGACCGGGCGATCTCCACGGCCTCTTTGAGGATTTCTGCTTCCATCGTTTTCTTGCCCAGCATCCGTTGCAGTTCACGGATCTGCTTGAGCGCATCGCTCAGCTCCGAGGCGGGCACAACGGATTCACCGGCACTGACCGCCGACAGACTGCCGTCCTGATATAACTTGCGCCATAGGAACAGCTGGTTGGCATTGATGCCGTTGCGTCGAGCGACCACCGAAACGCTTTGCCCTGGCTCAAGACTCTCGCGAACCATGGCCAGTTTTTGCTCCGGGCTCCAGCGGCGCCGCCGCTCCTGGCCCAAAAGCTCCCCACTCTTGTCGTTGCTATTAGTCATAAACATAACCGTTTGCCTATCCCTTATCGTAAGGGGGAAACGGTGTCCTGTCTTTCATGGGGCTCGTTCACGAATATAGTTTTTGCGGGCTAGGGAGGGCTGAATACCTTCTCAAAAGCCTGCTGAAAGACGTTGCCGTACACATTCAGCCATCGCAGGGATCGGGTAGATGACTTCCCCGGACGCTTACGTTTAATCCAACGAGGTATCTACGAAATCCGGGGCGATTCAAAAGACACTCAAGTGGAAAATGAAAGCAGATTTTGAAGAGCATGCTCAGGGCTTGCTTCGGAACAGATCTGATAAACAGAACAGGTTTCTGGACCGGGCCCTGTTAGGCGGATGCGAACTGGAACCGGGTTGAAGGCTCGCCGGCTGATCCACGCATCTAGGGATAACGTTTCAGTAAGAAATACCATAGATCTTTTGAACCCTCACCAAGTCAATGGATGTTTTCAAACACGCAACCAAGGACTGCTGATGGTGGGCGATGTTGGCTATTTGTCGGGGTTTGGTGGCTTCACTTCGGGCAGGGCTAACGTGTTCTGCACAGGAATCCGTTGCGCAGCATAACGCCGATTGATTTCGTCCAAGCACTCACGCATGGGGGCCTTAGCCTAAGGAACCTAGTAGCATGTTCTCTGTGTGGCCGATACGGCACGTCAACTAACTGTAGGTCAAGACATCATAGGAAGCACTCGCCAAGCGTGAGCACCTAATTGCGGCAGCACGATGACCAAGAGGGCTTAAACATGACCATGCCGATTGAACGTACCCGGGCAGTCATCCAAACGGGGGCGTTTCTGCTCGAGCTCTCCCGAGACTTATCGATGCCAGAAAGGGTACGCCGTGACGCCAAATTCCTCCTGCGTCACTATCCATCTCAGTTTCAGGTGCTTCTGGCAGGACGGATTGAAGAAGCGTCAGATACTGACGTGTCCCCGATGGGCCCAGTCTTCAGCTCCGCAATCGATAGCAGCTACCACACCCCGTTCGTTTGCTCTGCAGCCGACAAAGCTTCCAGAGGACATGCTGGGATCGCGCCATCAAAGCCGTGACTGACGCTCGAAAGGTTGTGTTTTTTACCGGCGCCGGCATGTCTGCTGAACGTGGAGTTCCGACTTTCCGTGACAAACTCACAGGCCTTTGAGAAAGGTACGATCCTGAGCGGTTGGGAACGGCAAAGTTTAGCCTTCAAAAGAACAGCAACACCGAGGACAGCGGAAAGAATGGAGCCCATTAGCACCCCAACCTTCACCTCATCGACCAAATGTAGGTTATCCGGGAAAGCCAGCGCCCCGATGAACAGGCTCATTGTGAAACCAATTCCGCACAGCAGCGCTACACCGTACAGCTGAGACCAATCACATTTCTCAGGCAGCTTGGCCAGCCCTGCGCGAATAGCCAGCGCAGCCAAACCAAACACGCCAATTTGCTTGCCTAGCAATAGCCCAAGCGTTACTCCCAGAGGTACCGGGTCGATCAGGTTATTGGGCGAGATACCGGCAAGAGAGACATCCGCATTGGCAAAACCGAAGATGGGTACAACGGCGAAAGCGACCCACGTGGGCATCACCAGGAACACAATAACGCTCAGTGAGGCCAGCAACATGCTGACCGACAAGCCGCTGGTGTAAAACAGGGCGATGATCAGTACAGAACCAAGGTCATCAAGAATCGCCAGCGCGGACAGAAAGATTCTCAACGAAATGGGCACACGTTTACCGAGCAGCGACAGTACGCCCAAGGCAAACGCGATACCGGTCGCTGCAGGAATAGCCGACCCTTGGCGAACAGTGCACGGTACTCAGCCGCGAAATGGCTGAGCGTCGTCTTGATGGTGATGCCAGGCTGGTTCATGTGGCTGGCAATTTTTTCTTATCAGCTAACACGTAACAGGAAGTCTAAAACCGTAGTTGAATATGCAGATCAATTCGGCTGAGTTTCTCCAAAAAAGCCTCTGCGCCAAGCCTGGCCAGCATCCGCTGACCAGGCAATGCAACTAAAGTCTGCTTGCGCCCCCGTTGCGATCTATCGGTCGATAGACTGGCCGACACACCGTAATCCCGAACAGTCAGGTACTCACCTGCCCTACCGCGCTCAATCCTCGAGCGCACGAACGCGCTGCATGCGCTTCTGCTCTACCGGTGCAGCGGCCACCTGCAGCTCAAAGTCGAAATCAATCCGCGCAAAGCGCCCTTGCACGCCTAACTCCCGCGCCAGTTGCTGATCGTCGCTGAAGCGGATTTCGGCGATCAGTTCATCGCGTGTGGCATACGCAAAATCGTCGTGCAAGTACGGGTCATCCGACAGGTTGATCTGTGTGGTCAGGTGCCGGTAACCCGGTGCCGAAATAAAGAAATGGATATGCGCCGGCCGCTGCCCGTGGCGCCCGAGTTGATCAAGCAACTGTTGGGTCGGCCCGGTCGGCGGGCAGCCATAACCCGACGGCACGATGCTGCGGAAACGATAGTTGCCCTGGGCATCGGTTTCGATGCGTCGACGCAGGTTGAACTCCGATTGCGTCGGGTCAAACCACGAATACGTGCCGCCGGTATTAGCTTGCCACACATCGACAATCGCGCCGGCTAGTGGATTGCCGTCGGTATCGCGCACCTGACCACGCATGAACAGCGGCGCGGCGGCATCGGTCCCATCATCCAGCCGCGCTTCGTACTTGGACAACGGCGCACCGGCCACGTAAAGCGGGCCTTCGATGGTACGCGGGGTGCCACCGGTCTTGCCGGCCTCGACATCGGCGGCGTCCATCAACATGTCCAGGTAATGCTCCAGCCCCAGCCCCGCGACGAGCAGCCCGGCTTCCTGGTTCTTGCCCAGTTCGTTGAGGTAGTTGACCGCCTTCCAGAATTCTTCGGGGGTCACCTCCAGGTCTTCGATGATGTTCACGGTGTCGCGCAGAATTCGGTACACCAACGCTTTGGTGCGCGGGTTGCCGCCATCGTTAAGGTTGCCGCTGGCCTCTTCAAGAAACTGTTGAGCGTGGTCGGTCTGTGACAGTCGGGTGGACATAGTGCATTCCTCATCTTGTAATTATTGGGTGAATGACAGGCTTAGCGGTCATCTTCATGGATCGACGAAGGGTGCCGGCACAAGGCGTTCACTTCGATGGCCATATAAGGGAAGAGCGGCAGTTGCATCAGCAGGTCGTGAAGGTCTTGCACGCTGTCGACATCAAACACGCTGTAGTTGGCGTAATGTCCGGCGATACGCCACAGGTGGCGCCATTTTCCTTCCTGTTGCAGACGCTGCGCCAGGGCCTTCTCATCGACCTTGAGGCTGGCCGCGCGCTCGGGGTTCATGTCCAGGGGCAGGTTCACGGTCATTTTCACATGGAACAACATGGCAGGTGCCTCTCAGTGTTTGTCACGACGAAAGAACGCCAGGCGCTCCTCATCGATGGCCAGGCCCAGGCCCGGTGCGGTGGAGACATGCAGGTGGAAATCACGGTACACCAGCGGCTCCGTGAGGATGTCCTCGGTCAGTAGCAGTGGGCCGAACAGTTCGGTGTCCCACGCCAGTTTGTTCAGCGTGAGGAATGCATGCGCCGACGCCAGGGTGCCGATACCGCCCTCGAGCATGGTGCCGCCGTACAGGCCGATGCCCGCCGCCTCGGCGATTGCCGCCGTGCGCAACACCGCGCGGGGGCCGCCGTTCTTGGCGATCTTGAGGGCGAACACCGACGCCGCGCCTTCGCGGGCCAGGTTGAAGGCGTCCTCCACAGATTCGATGGATTCATCCGCCATGATCGGTGCCGGGCTCGACAGGTTGAGCCGCGCCATACCACCGCGGTTATTGCGGGTAATCGGTTGCTCGATCAGGTCGATACCGTTGTCGCCAAGCACCTTGCACGCGCGCAATGCCACCGCCTCGTCCCACGCCTGGTTAACGTCCACGCGCACACTGGCGCGGTCGCCCAGGGCCTTTTTGATTGCGATCACGTGGGCCAGGTCGTGGTCGACCTCACCGGCGCCGATCTTCAATTTGAAGATGCGGTGGCGGCGCAGGTCGAGCATTTTCTCGGCCTCGGCAATGTCCTTTTCGGTGTCGCCGCTGGCCAGGGTCCAGGCCACCGGCAACGCATCGCGCACGCGGCCGCCGAGCAGTTCGCTGACCGGCAGGTTCAAGCGTTTGCCCAGCGCATCGAGCAAGGCGCTTTCGACGCCGGACTTGGCAAAGGTGTTGCCCCGAATACTGCGCTCCAGGCGCAACATGGCCGCATTGATATTGCTGGCGTCCTGGCCGATCAGCAGCGGCGCAAAATGGCGATCGATGTTGACCTTGATGCTGTCGGGGCTTTCATTGCCGTAGCTCAGGCCGCCAATGGTGGTGGATTCGCCGATGCCCTCGATGCCGTCGGCGCAGCGCACGCGGATGATCACCAAGATCTGGTTCTGCATCGTGTGCATCGCCAGCTTGTGCGGGCGAATGGTGGGCAGGTCGACGATGATGGTCTCGATCGACTCTATGGCGCAAATGGGCATGGCGATACCTGTTGAGTTCTTTTTAGATTTGATCCGATTCTGTTCCCTATTCTTCAGGGCATCCAATATAGAATGAGTCTCGAACAATACCCTTAGGGTATGGAGGGAGTGATCATGGAACTACGTCACCTGCGTTATTTCCAAGCGCTGGGGGCAACCCTTAA
Source organism: Pseudomonas poae RE*1-1-14 (assembly GCF_000336465.1). Taxonomy (NCBI): domain Bacteria; kingdom Pseudomonadati; phylum Pseudomonadota; class Gammaproteobacteria; order Pseudomonadales; family Pseudomonadaceae; genus Pseudomonas; species Pseudomonas poae. The sequence goes on from NC_020209.1 coordinate 1,972,896, forward strand.
CTTCACCCGCGCCGCCGAACGCCTGCACATCGCACAACCGCCCTTGAGCCGGCAGATCCAGCAACTGGAGGATGAGCTGGGGGTTGTTCTGCTCGAACGCGGCCGGCCGCTGCGGCTGACCGAGGCCGGACGGTTTTTTTATGAGCATGCCAATGTGCTGCTGGAACAGCTGAACACGGTGTGCGCCAACACGCGGCGCATCGGCCAGGGAGAGAAGACTTGGCTGGGCATCGGCTTTGCGCCGTCGACCCTGTATGGCGTGTTGCCGGAACTGATTCGCATGCTGCGCACCCACGAGGCGCTGGAGCTGGAATTGGGGCTGTCGGAGATGACCACCTTACAACAGGTCGAAGCGCTCAAGGCCGGGCGGATCGATGTGGGTTTCGGGCGAATCCGCATCGACGACTCGGCCATCGTCCAGCGCGTACTGGTGGAAGATCGACTAGTCGCCGTATTGCCCGCCCGCCACCCGTTGCTGGCCGCACCAGCCACCCTCGCCCAGTTGGCCGCAGAGCCTTTTGTGCTGTACCCCGGCAATCCGCGTCCCAGTTATGCAGACCATGTGATCGCGCTGTTCGACGCCCATGGCCTGAGCCTCAAGGTGGCGCAATGGACCAACGAATTGCAGACCGCCATCGGCCTGGTCGGCGCGGGCATGGGTGTGACGTTGGTACCGGCTTCGGTGCAGGTGCTGCACCGCGCGGACATCGGCTACACGCCTGTTGTGGAAACCACTGCGACCTCGCCGATCATTCTGAGCCGGCGGATGAATGACCAGTCGCCGGGGCTTACACATTGCCTGCAGTTGGTGGAAGAATTGATCTGAGTTCCTCCGGCCGGGTTTGTCTGAACCCGGCTACCGTTCGCTCTCCAGCGAACGTGGCATTCAGCAAGCCTTGGAGGCTTCACCCAGGCGGTGATAGGCGCGGTTGAAATATACCAGGCCCTCGTCCGCACCGCTCTGGCGAATGGTCTGCACCTCGCAGTAGAAAATACTGTGGGAACCCACTTCGTGGACCTGCGCGATCCGGCAGTCGAAGTTCACCAGCGCTTCGAGCATCACCGGCGCGCCGCTTTCCAGGGTGGTCCACCCCGTCACAGCAAAGCGCTCATCCATGCTCAGCGTGCGGTCGGCGAAAGCACCGGACAGGTGCTGATGATCGCCGCATAGGGTGTTAACACACACCACGCCATTGCGCTTGAAATGCTCGTTGGAATGAGAGGAACGGTTCATGCACACCAACAGCGTGGGCGGTGAGTCGGTCACGCTGCAGACCGCCGACGCTGTAAAGCCGAACCGTCCTGCGGCGCCATCGGTGGTGATGACCGACACGGCACCGCCCAGCATGGCCATTGCATTGCGAAAGCTGCCTACATCTATCATGGTCGTTCCCCTTAGATATCCAGCACGAGTTTTTTGGATTTGGCTCGTGAACAGCACACTAGAATTTGGTCATTGCCGGCCTTTTCATCGTCCGTGAGGTACACGTCGCGATGGTCCGGCTCTCCTTCGAGCACGTCGCACAGGCAGGTCCCGCACACCCCCTGCTCGCAGGAAATCTCGATCTTGACGCCCACCTGCGCCAGCGCGGCGAGAATGCTCTGCCCTTCGGCCACCTGCACGGTCTTGCCGCTGCGTGCGGCCACCACTTCAAAACTGCCACCCGAGTTGTCCACTTCCACCTGGAAATATTCCTTGTGGATGTGCGACTCGCTGTAGCCCTGCTTGCGCGCGCCCTGGATCACCCAGTCCATGAACCCTGCGGGGCCGCAGGTATACATGTGCACGCCGGCCTCGCCCTTGCCCAGCACCTTGGCCAGATAGAGCTTCTGCTCGGGCCCTTCGTCATCGAAGTGGGTGAACACCTGCGCGGCAAACGGTGCGCTGGCCAGTTCCGCGAGGAACGCACTGCGCTTACGCTCACGCCCGCAGTAGTGCAGTTCGAAAGTTTGGCCGGCCGCGTGCAACGCATAGGCCATGGCAATGATCGGCGTGACACCGATACCGCCACCCAACAGCACTGAACGCCGCGCATCGGCCGCCAGCGCAAACAGGTTGCGCGGCAGGCTTATCTGCACCTCGTGACCTTCGAGCAGGATGTCATGCACCCCGACCGAACCACCGCGCGAGGCCGGATCCCTGAGCACACCCAGGCGATACAGGCTCGGGTCGGCAGGGTTGCTGCACAACGAGTACTGGCGCACCAGCCCCGGCCCGATATGGATATCGACGTGCGCACCGGCATCGAACATCGGCAGCGGCGCGCCGTCACGGCGGGTCAGGTCCAGGACGACAACACCGTCCCCTTGCAGCTCGCGCTTGCGCACGACTACGTCCAACAGTTCTTCAGTCATGGCCATTATTCCATGGAGTTCGCAAAGGCCGCCGTAGCGGCCGGTATCAGTCAGCGCATGAACAGGCCGCCATTCACATCCCAAGTGGCTCCGGTAGCGAAATACGCCTCGGGGCGTGCCAACTGCACAATCAAGTCACCGAGAAAATCCGCATCGCCCAGGCGCTGCACCGGAATATTGGCCATCAGGCCCGGCAAGCGTTCGGCCGGAATCGCCGCGCGCACCGCCGCCGATTCGATAGGGCCTGGGGCAATCGCGTTGACCGTCACCCCGCGCGCGGCAAATTCCTTGGCGAAGATCTTGGTCAGCGTCACGATGCCGCCCTTGCTCGCGGCATAATGCGCGCCGGTCGCGGTGCCGCCGTTTTGCCCGGCCAGGGAGGCCATGTTGATGATGCGTCCATAGCCGGTTTCGGCCATGTGCGCGCCCAGCACCTGGCAGCCAAGGAACACACTGCGCAGGTTCAGGCCGACCACGGCGTCGAATTCCTCGGGGCTGATCTGCATCAGCGGCGTGGTCTTAGTGACGGCCGCGTTATTGACCACCACGTGCAGCGCGCCGAAACGCGCCAGCACCTGCTCCAGGCCCGCTTCGAAATCGGCCTTGCTGCCGGCGTCCAGTTGCAGCGCAAGCGTGTGCTCGCCGGCGGGATCCAACTGTTTGGCGCAGGCTTGCGCGGCGTCAAGGTTGAGGTCGGTAATGACCACCGAGTACCCGGCCCGCAGCAGGCTCGCGCAGAAATGCTGCCCCAGGCCCTGACCCGCGCCCGTCACCAATGCGATCTGGCTCATTTCGGCGCTCCTTAAAGGATGTAGCCGATACCGGCAAGGGCATCGTCACTGTTGATCAGGCTGACCACTTTGCGCTGGATCTTGAAACCACCCTCGCTGCGGATCAGTTGGTAGGTGAGGTCGGCGCTGTAGAACTTCAGGCTTTCCTTGCGGAACTCACGGATGTTCTGCGCGCAGCGCACCGTCACCTGCACGCCGTCATCGGCCAACACCCGAAACCGCGACTGCATGCGCACCGTGCGCGGTTGCGGGCTAGTGGAAATCGATTCGCCGCCGGTCAGGCGTTGCACCCGCAGCTCACGCATATGATGGTCGTCGTAGGCGTAGTTGAGGGTGTTCTCGAAGTCGGTTTCCAGAGGATCGATGGGTATGATGTAGGTGCCCTTCTCGGTCCACATCTTCAACCAGCCGTCGTATTCCCCGTGGTCGAGCATGTCGCCTTCCTGCCAGATGAAAGCGGTCACTTCGTGCAGTAATTGCAGGTTCATAAGGTTCTCCACGGGTCAGGCCGACATCATCTTTTTCCACTGCTGATAGGCCGCGCGCATGCCGGTTTCGGCACTCACATCGGATACCAGCCCGTCTGCACTGGCCTGCTCGCCGGGCAAGCCGCGGTTGAGCATGATCCACAGGCGTTCACCGGCGCTGGCGCCCTTCTGGACCCGTTCCCAGGCCTCGGAATCGTCCGGGGTGCCGAAGCCCATCGGGCCCTGGAAGTGCTCATGCAGACGCAGGCGATAACGGTTGGCCACGGCCGGGCCGCCGTCCATGGTGATCACCGAGTGGTGGATTTCGGTCTCGGTCACCGAGATCGGTTGCAGCACCCGGAAGAACGCCATCGAGCAAGCGACATTGGGGAACAGGTTGAGGTTGAAGCAGGTGCCGCCGACCGCACGCACGATCCGGCGCACCTGTTGCTCTTCGATACCTCCGTCACGCAGCTCGGCCGCGAGGCCTTCGAAGCGCTCGGGGATCGGTTTGTCCAGGTCGGCTTCGAGGTCGATCAGGTCGGGAATCATCACCATCACGCTGTGGCCGTTGCCCAGGTCCTCGACGTAGCCGGGGCCCTTGACGAAGTCGAACAGCGCCAGGGTCTGCTCGTCCACCGACGACAGAAAGCTCTTGTGCACCAACGGGAAGTGGTAGGCGTCGGTGGTGTTTTCCAGCTGGATCTTCCAGTTGCCGGGGAAACGGAAGCGGTGTTCGCCCGGAACCTTGATGCCATAGCCTGCGCCCTGTTTCATGAACAGGTCCATCCATTTTTTCGCCGCGCCGAGGTAGTCCTCCAGCGGCTCGATGTCGTCCTTGAACGTGGCGAAGATCATGCCGGCATAGCTTTCGGTGCGCAGGCTGACCAGCGGCAGCTCGGCCTTGTCGATGCAATCGCCGTAGCTTTCCGGGTGCGGAATACCGCGCAGCGAGCCATCGAGCGCGTAGCCCCAGCCGTGGTACGGGCAGACGAAGCTGTTGGTCTTGCCTTTCTTGTGTTCGCATACGGTGGCGCCACGGTGACGGCAGCGGTTGAGCAGCACGTGCACGTCTTTCTTGCGGTCACGCACCACGATCACCGGCTGCTTGCCGATATAGGTGGTCTTGTAGCTGCCGTTGTCGGGGATCTCGCTTGCGTGGGCAACCCAGATCCAGGTGCTGTAGAAAATCTTCTCCAGCTCGGCGTCGAACAGTTGCGCGTCGGTGTACATCGAGGTGTGGACGCGGTCGGCCTGCACCAGGTCGGCGGGGTCGACGTCAAGGTTTACTGCGGGAATCAGCTTGCTCATGGGAGTGTCCTCGTCGGCATCAAGTACGCTGAATGATCAGCTCGCGCCCAACCCGGGCTTCGATCTTGGTGTAGCGCCACAGCTTGTACGGGCCATCTCCCACGGGTGTTGTGCGAAACAGGTTGCAGGCGGCATGCACGGTATCGATGTCCGGCACGTCGGCCAGCAGGTAGGTGGTCCAGGGGAAGCCATCGGAAGGCCCGACCATGCTCTGGTCGTCATCCATGTTGCCCAGCACCTTGACGCCGGCGAGGTCGTGAATGCCGTTCCACATTGCACTGAACGCTGCCCACACCTGCAATTGCTCGTCGCGCGCGGCATCGAAAAAATTCTGGTTGATGCCCATGCAGAACAGCACGCGCAAGGTCTTTTTATCGCTCATTTTATTTCCTCGACGGTTAGAGGTAGCCAGGCAAAGGCTGTTTGCCGAAGAACATGGCTCCGGCGTTTTGATAGGTGATGTCGCCCATGAAGGCGTGCTGGGTCACCACTTGGGCGTCGTTGACGCAGCGGGCCAGCGGGCTGTCGTTGTACACGCCGCTCATGCCCGAGAGCATTTGCGCGGTACGCGCCACATCGGCGGCGACGCGGGTGGCATGGGTCGACGACAGCCGCAGCAGGTTAGTCGCGGTCACGGGTACCGCGTCGCCGGCCAGGACGTAGTCCCAGGCGCGGTCGATGGATTCGTAGAAAAACGCCCGTGCGGCACGCAACTCGGCTTCGGCACGGGCAATGTCGACCTGGGCCAGGGGCCGATCGGCAATCGCCGGGGCGCCAGTGACCGAGACCCGCCCACTGGCCATGTCGGCCAGGGCATCGAGTGCCGCACGGGCAACGCCCAAGCTGACCACCGAGAGCACCTGGGTGGCGAATGACAGCGATGGGTAGCGGAAGAACGGCTCGTCCAGATTCGGCAAGCCGCCACGCACGAACGTCCACTCTTCGCAGACCCGCACATGTTCGGCGACCAGGTCATGGCTACCGGTACCGAGCAGGCCGACGGTGTCCCAGGTTTCGTCGATGCGGATCGCGCTGCGCGGCATTACCGCAATGCGTGGCAGGCCGAAAGTGTCGCCGTTTTTCGGGGCGATGCCGACGCCGACAATGTCGGAGCCCAGGGAGCCGCTGGAATATTTCCAACGACCATTGACCACAAAACCGCCTTCGACCACTTCCGCCGGTTGCGGCGGGAAGATGCCACCGGCGAACACCACGTCCGGACCGTTGGCATACACCTTGGCGATGCTCTCCAGCGGCAGCGCCGCGAGGTACACCGGGCTCATGCCGAAGCTGGCAACCCAACCGGCGGAACCATCGGCCTGGGCAATACGCTCGATCACCTGGCAGAACTCGGCCGGCGAACACTCCAGGCCACCAAAGCGCTTGGGCACCAGTGCCCGGTAAACGCCGTGCTGCTTGAAGGCCTCGATCACGTCCTGGGAAATGTGGCGCTGGCAGTCGAACTCGCCGGCTCGGGCACGTTCACGCACATCGACCAGCAAGGCTTCGAAGGCGGGGCCACTGGCAAGCGAGCTCACCGTATCAACCGCTGGTTTTTTAAGCGAATGCATAGATTGACTCCGTTTTCAGGAACGGTATTGGGCTGGGCGGGAATTCAGCGTCGAGCGGGGACGCGGGGCGTAACGAGGGCGATGGATCGGCATAGTGGTTACCTTTGTTTTTGTGGGTGCCGTTGGGGTGAATTTGAGCTTGGTTACGTGAATTGTCAATTGATTTATCACGCTTAAAAACAATACTAATCACGTAATATTTTGCGTAAATATTGGATGAAATAAGTATTACTCATTGTTTTAAATGGGATTATCGTTAATAAATTAAAAATTTATTTTTAAAAAATATAAAAATTTAGGAGCGAGCTTGCCCGCTAAAAACCTCAACGATGACGTGTACCACCTGGATAAACGCGGTGTCTGAGAGTTCTTCGCTAGCAAGCTCGCTCCTACAGGGGGTGCTCTGTGCAATTTTTTCAGCGCAGCGGCGAGAACGGCGCCGGCAGATAGACCGTGGAGTGCATCTGCAACAGTTGCGGCGCGGAATTTTCCGGCGGCCAGGCGCCTTCGGCCACGGCGCGAGTGCGCACTTCAAGGCGCTGTTCCAGCGAGCTGTAGGGCCAGATGTGCAAGTAGCGCGGAATCTGCCCACTGGTGGCATAGAACGCGGCATACACCTGGGAATAGTCCGGTCCGGTGCGCCGCTCCACGGCCTTGACCCAACCACGCAACGTCGGTGCCAGCCCGCTGGGCACGAGGTTGTATTCGCGCAATTCATAGAACGGGCCATGAGCCCCGGGAGGCAGCGGTTCGACAAAATCGAAGGCGCTGTAATCATCCACTTGCTGTTCAAGCAGAAATTCGCCGATCGCAAAGCCATCGGACGCCAGCAGATAGCGCTCGCGTTCGCGTTCACGACAGCCGCCATCGTCGAACCCGCGCAGCACCGCGATAAGATTCTGCGAGCCGATTTCCGATACCCAGCAGCCCATCAAATGCACGCCCTCGCCCGCCTCGCGCAAACTCTGCTCCAGGCGTGGCAAGGCTTGCGGCACGGTGCGTACACGCAAGGTGAAGGTCAACAGTTCGAACAGTTTCAAAGCAATCTCCAGGCGCCACGCGCACAGCGCGCCCGCCGTTATCGGCAGTCGCGGAATATGAAAGTCAGGGGTTATTCGTGAGCGCTATCGCTCACCTGTGCGGCAGGCTTGGGCACCGGCAGCTCGGCGTCGCTGCTCCACGCCTGTACCGGGCGGCTGAACAGGTTTTCGGTCTGGAAATGCGCCATGCGCCACTGCCCGTCTTCCTCGGCAAAGCGCACGCTCAGACGCGCGGCGTTGAGGTGGGAGGCGCCGCTGGCGAAGGTGGACGTCTGCAACATCACCCAACTGCCGACCACGGCGGCGTCCCGCGCCTCGATAAGCTCGCTGGCGAGGAAGTGCACGTTGAGGGCAAAGTGCGCCGGGGTTTTCATGTAGCCGGCGAACATCGCGGCAATGGCTGCGCGCCCGCGATAGCCGCCGAAGCTCTGGACGTACTTGGCGCCCTTGCCCTCCCACACCGCATCTTCGGTGAACAAGCCGGCCAGTTCGTCGAGCGGCGTTTGTGCGTCGAGGGCGTCACACAACACCATGTAGCGGTTCATGCAGGCGCGGACGCTGTCCTGGATCTCAAAGCGACGCAGGCGTTGTTCCAAGTCTGCGCGGGGAATGCTTGTGCTCATTTCAGCCACCATGCCCAGCGTACAGGCTTTCAAGCAGGCGACCGGCGATGGCCAGCAGTTGCTCATCCGCGCCCTTGGCGGCCACCAGTTGCAGGCCAACCGGCAGGCCCTCGGCACTGGCTAGCGGGATGCTCAGCGCCGGATGCCCCGACAGGTTGAACGGGCGGACGAAGGCGGTCATGCCCAGCACCGCCTGGGTGTCGGTCGCCTCGGCCAGGGTCAAGGGGAAGTCCGGCATGGTTGGCAGCACCAGCACGTCGACCTGTTGCAGCGCCGCATCGACTTCGGCGGTGAAGCGCAGGCGCACCTGCTCGGCCTCGGCCAGCGCAGTGGCCGTGGTGTTGTCGGCGGCCGCCAGGCGCGCGGCGATGTCGGCGCCGACCTTGCCGGTGTCCAGCAAATGTCCGCAGGCATCGAAGGTCTCGCGGTTGATCACCACCATGCCGGCGTCATAGGCCGCCTTGAGGCTGGGCAGCGTGAGGGGTTCATTGGGCAATTGGCTGCCGGCGATGGCAGCGTCGATCACGCGCTGTACTTCCTTGCTGGCCTGCACCGTCACAATCCCCAGGCGCGGCGCGGCAGGTGTCGGCACGGGCTTGAAGGTCGTGTCGATCGCCTGCATGGCCGTGACCAGCATCGGCAGGCTCGCGGCAAACGGGCCGACACAGTCGAGGCTGCTGTGCGTCGGCATCACGCCACGGCGGCTGACCCGTCCGAACGTCGGCTTAAAACCGAACACACCACAGCAACACGCGGGGATGCGCACCGAACCGCCGGTATCCGTACCCAGGGAGAAATCCGCCAGCCCCGCAGCCACGGCAGCTGCCGAGCCGCTGGAGGAACCGCCTGGAATACGCCCCGGAAAACGCGGGTTCGGCGCGGTGCCGGCCCAGTGATTGATGCCCGTGGTGCCGAACGCCAGCTCGTGCAGACTGGTTTTCGCCGCCAGGCGACAGCCCTTGTCCAGCAAGGCCTGCACCACATCGGCGTGGGCGGTGGCCGGCGCGGCATCCGCCAGGGCCTGGCTCGACGCACGCGTTGACAGGCCGGCGATATCGATAGTGTCCTTGACCATCACGGTCGGACCATCGCCGCCAAGGGAAAGCTGTTCAATCACCAGGGTCATGTCACGTCACCTTCAGTACGAATTACGGAATACGGACGCCCGATGCGCCCTTTCCTTTTTTTCACACTCACCGAATATTACGTGAATTGTCAATTATATTTATGATTGTCGACCCAGACCGCACGGCTCAATAACCGTGCCCAATTCACGAGAAAAGTCTATGATTACTCGCCTCCTCTGACATGAGCACGCCATGACTTCTGTAAAAAAAACCGCAAACCGCTACGACCCCGGCAGCGAAAACTTTCACAAGGAAGACTTTCCGTTCTACTGGCTGGCCATGGTGCATGGCCGCTACAGCCAGTACATGGAAAAGGCGTTGAAGAAAATCGGCCTGGATATCCCGCGCTGGCGCGTGCTGCTGATCCTCAAGGAGAACGGCCAGTCGAGCATTTCTGAGATTTCCACCCACGCGATCGCCAAGCTGTCTACCATCACCAAGACGGTCTATCGCATGAAGGAAGATGGCCTGGTCGATACCGCGCCCTGCGAGGACGACGGCCGCGTCACCCAGGTGCGAATCACCCCCGAGGGCCGCGCGGCGATCGAACGCATCCAGGTGGCGACCCGCGATGTATTCAAACGCAGCTTCACCGGCATGACTGAAGCGCAGATCCAGCGCCTGAGCCGCCTGCTCGAAACGGTGTTCGACAACCTCGGCGAGCCCTAGGCCAGCCGCGACATAGCCTGTCGCGCATAGTCAACTTCCTGGCAGGCTTGAACAAGCAGCCAGGCGCGTATCGGCTTTTAATGCAGAGGTCTTTCGAGCGCCCAACGGGCGCGACGAACCTTTCACTGGAGCCCCGCCATGCACATTGCCTTATTGCCCTCAGTCGTTGCTTTCCTGGGTCGCGATCATTCCAACTTCATCGATGGCGCCGTGCACACCAGCGCGTCAGCGCAGCGCATCGGCGTGATCGACCCCGGCACCGGCGAGACCGTTGCGCAGTTGCGTGATGCGCAGGCCGAAGATGTGAACCTGGCCGTCGACAGCGCGGCTACCGCCTTCAAGGGCGCTTGGGCACAGGTCACGCCTTACCAGCGCGGCGTCCTGCTCAACCGCCTGGCAGATCTGATAGAAGCCAACGGCGAAGAACTGGCGCAATTGGAAACCCTGAGTTCCGGCAAATCGATCAACCTGTCGCGGCATATCGAAGTGGGCCAGAGCGCGGTGTTCCTGCGCTACTTCGCCGGCTGGGCGAGCAAGATCGGCGGCCAGACAATGACCCCGTCGTTTCCGGCCATGGACGGCGAGCAGTACAGCGCCTACACCCTGCGCGAACCGGTGGGCGTGGTGGCGGCCATCGTGCCGTGGAACTTCTCGTTGATGATCGGCGTATGGAAGCTCGGCGCCGCGCTGACTACCGGCTGCACCGTCGTGCTCAAACCCAGCGAATACACGCCGCTGTCTCTGCTACGCCTGGCAGAACTGGCGATTGAGGTCGGGATTCCGGCGGGCGTGATCAACGTGGTCAACGGCCGTGGCCAGGTCGGTCAGCAGTTGATCGCACACCCGCAGGTGCGCAAGGTGTCGTTCACCGGCTCGGTGCCCACCGGCATTGCCGTGGGCAAGGCCGCCATGGCCGCCGACCTGACCCGCGTCACTCTGGAACTGGGCGGCAAGAACGCGGCGGCACTACTGGCCGATGCCAATGTCGATGACGCCGTGGCGCGCTTCGTGCAGTCGGCCTATGTGCATCAGGGTCAAGTGTGCGCCTCACCGGAGCGCTTGTTCGTGCACTGCTCCCTCGTCGAGCAAGTGACGCAGAAGATGGCCGCGATGCTGTCGCAGATGGTCATCGGTTCGCCCCTGGACGAACACGCCCAGTTCGGCCCGCTGTCGAACAAGCCGCACTTCGACAAAATCCTCGGCTTTTTCGACCGCGCCCTGCAGGGCAACCAGGTGGTGTGCGGCGCACGTGCAGTGGACCGCGCCGGTTACTACGTGGAACCGACGCTGATCGTGGCCACCGGCAAGGACGACCCACTGCTGCACGAAGAAACCTTCGGCCCGGTGGTGTGCGTGCTGGGGTTCGACGATGAAGAAGAACTGGTCGAGCTAATGAACGACAGCCCGTTCGGCCTTACCGCCAGCATCTGGACCAACGACCTGTCCAAGGCCTTGCGTCTGATCCCGCGAATCGAAGCGGGCACGGTGTGGGTCAACATGCACACCTTCGTCGACCCCAGCGTGCCGTTTGGCGGGATGAAAGCGTCGGGTGTCGGGCGTGAGTTCGGCAGTGCGTTTATCGACGATTATACCGAGCTGAAATCGGTGATCATCCGCTACTGACACGAAGGAACTTGAGGGCAGATCAAAAGCAGATCTCTATCTACCTGATAGGTAGAGATCCAACATTATTTGTGAACGAGTACGGCAGACACGCATCGCCCCGCCGTACTCAACTGCTCCTCGTTGCCGGCCGGAGTCACGTCCCACGTCACCCAGGTGTAGGCCGACTCATCGTTGAGTTGCACCAACCGGTTGAGATGGATGACGGTGCTCCTGGAGCCCGCCATCAGGTGCTGAACCAGGCCGGTAAGCTGCGCCTTGCCCTGATAACGCTCCGCTACCCCTTCGCCGGTGATCTGGGTCTGCTCGGTGTAGACCTGCTCGACAACTGTCCTGGCGTCTTTCTTCGGCCGGCTGGCGGCAATACCGTTCAGCTTGTTCTCAATGGTGCTCTGCAACGGTTCGGAGGATTGCGCCTGCGCGTGTGGAAAGCCGCAGGCCAGTGCAGCCAGAAGCACAAGGGAAGACGATACTTTCTTGGTCATGAAGCACCCGTTTCAATGAATGAATGGATCAGATCGCTGTGGGCCGGTTTCTAAGCTGGTACACAGAAATTCTGATGCAGTCGGGCGCCGATTGATTGGACATGCTGGACAGCATTTTGCAAATTATTGTCAGGTTGCGCTCAAATCGCGGACAACAAAAAGCCGCGCGGATGCGACACGAAAGCAGTCATATCCGCACGGTTCGCTGAACCCGGACTCAGCGCCCGCGACTTCTGTAGGTGCTCGGTGTCAGCCCCGTCTGCTTTTTGAACGTCTTGGAAAAATGCGCCGAGTCGGCAAACCCCCAATAGCTGGCGATCTCGGTGATCGAGCGATGCGAGCAAACGGGGTCGCGCAAATCCTGCGCCGCCTTCAACAGCCGCTCACGCATAATGTACCGGCAAACACTGTCGCCACTGGCCTCGAACAGCCGGTAGAGCTGGCGGCTGGAAATGCCAAGTTCCTCGGACAACGACGCCGGCGACAGCCGCGGTGAGTCGAGCCGCTGCTGGATGACCGATTGCACTTCATGCAACTGCCACCCCGGCGAGTGGTCGCTGGCGCGGTACTCCATCACCGACTCAAGCAAGGCAACCAAGGCTCGTTGCACGCCGTCGCCATCCTGCGGGCAAGACCACTGAGCCAGCTCGCCTCCAGCGACCTGACGCACCAGCGTGCCAAGCAGTTGACCACAACCCCCCGTAGTCGACAGTTTGCCGAAGCGGGCGCGCTCCAGGTCCTTGAACAGCTCACGCGGCAGAGGGATCGACACATGGGAAAACAACCCCTGGGGGATCATTCTTACCCCCTCGGAAAAGTCGAGCAAAGCAAGGTCACCCGCCCGCAGGTCAACCACCCGGTCCCCCAGTTCAATGGCCATTGAACCCTGCTGTTGTAACACAAGGAAACACCGGCCCACTGAATCGCGCCCGCTTGACCGACTATCCATGGCAATCACATGGGCATTGCTGCGGATGTGAGCAACAGCCGTGCTGCCTATCAGTGTTTGTTTCATTTCCCCGATGAAAAGGCTCTGGCAATGGTCATAGCGCGTTTCGAAACGACCGCAAGCCGCGTTCACACTTTCGTTCCATGCCGACAACGCTTGACCATTCATCATATTCTCCCAGGGACACGCCCACTATTAGTGCGCTTTTCACGTGATTCAGGTAACAAAAAAATCTTACTTTTAATGATTAAGCACAGAGCGCGCCAACTCGCAAAAAAATCAACTGGAAGGCCGTGGTTTGCCTGCTGTTGCCAAACCTTTGTGCAAGGGCGCCAGCCCATATAGTTCGCAGACCAGGCCCGATAGCCTGTGGTGTCGACCACGCGCTGCGAAATCCAACTTCAGCGCATGACTCAAAGGCCAGTCGGCGGCGTTGTACTACTGGCTGGCGCCCAAGCGCATGATCAAGACCATGGCGCAGGCCACCGGGGAGTCTTACAAAGAGCTGAATGCCGATGCCAGCGAACGCCTGGCGGCGTTCGTCGAGGCTCAGCGCAGCAGCGCAGTGCGCGCTGAATAACAGGTGGTCGCCTGCTTCACAGTCTGGACATGACTGCGGTGTCTGAATCCCTGGCGCGATTGAACGCCAACCGAGCTCTCAACACCGCAGCACCATAGATGGCCAGGACCGCAACCGAACAGGCGCCAGAGAACACGAATACCGCTGAGTAGCCAAACGCCTCGATCAGGAACCCACCGATAGCTGGCCCGAATGCCGCACCGAGAGACAGGCACAGTGCGCCCAACGCGACAAGCTTGCCCGACAGGTCGAACTCGGCCATGACGCCAAAGGTGTAAGCCAGCACGAAGCTGATCGAAAACAGGAAGCAAATGACCCCTACGACATAGGTCGTCAGAGAGGAAAACTGCGCCAGCGCCACCAGGCCCAGCAACTCCGCGAGTATGATAACCGCCACCGGCATGAAGCGCCCCACCTTCAGGCCGATTGCCGACGCGATGAAACCACCGCCTGCATTGATCAAAAAGCCCAGGGCCAGCACCATCCCGATGGTATCGGAGCTCAGTCCGGTCTTTTTCCCCATCAGTTCGAGAAACGCCCACACCGACATGATGCCGGTCAGGAACACCAGACTCAACCACACGATGGCGCGACTCTCAGTACTGGCAATCTGGACAGCAGCATCGGACGCATCCAATTGGCGCTCGCTGCGACGCGGCACCCAAGGCAGCGGCAGAATGCCCATCACCACCATGGCAAGGGCGATGGTGATCAACATGCCTTCAAAGCCCCACACCGGCGCCACCGCCACTGGCAGCAGGATGAGCAGGAAGGCGCCCGGTACCGTCTCGATACCCAGCTTGAAACCAAACGCACGTTCGGGCCGAGAGCTGTCACCGAAAATCGTCATGGCCAGGGCATACAAGGCGCCTGTCCCGGCACCCGCCAAGGCCATGATCACCTGCAGCATTTCATAGGAAGGCTCGCGCAAAACAAACAACACCGCGCCCACCACCAGCGCCGACGACAACGCCGAAATAACCCGCCAGCTGAGCCGGTGAATCCACAGCAATGACGCCAGCCCGAACGCGCCGAATCCCAGGTTCATCGCCATGGCGAGGTTACCCAGTTGGTGCTCGCCCAGCCCGAATCGCTCGGCAAACGCTCCAAACAGGACCGGCAGCACGTTCAATAATAGTGCGCCCGCCCCCGAGACCAGCCCTGCACACAAGTAAACGGAAGTTTTATCGATCGGATTTTTTTTGTAATTTTCATTGAGGTATCCCGGCTTGATGAACAGAAGTCCACGTTTGCTTAACGACGGCCTACACGGTAGGCATTGAGTTGGCGAGAAACCTTGCCCAGAGAGCACAGCACTGCCCTGAAACGATCCTTGCCGAAAATACGCTTGCGCGGAATTGAACTCATCGCGTCCCAGGCGGGCGAGCCACCGCTCATGCCGTCGGCGATGACTCTGGCGATCACCTGGCTGGGTGTGACCCCGAACCCGGAATATCCCTGCACATAGAACACATTCGGATGCTCATCCAACGTGCCGACCTGCGGGAAGAGGTTCAACGAGCAATCCATCGGGCCGCCCCAGGCCAAATCGATTTTGGTGGTGGCAAGGTAGGGAAACAGTCTCAGCATCTTTTTATGGTTCCACGCCTTCAGGTCCAGCGGGACATACTCGAGCAGCATGCCGGCGGTGCCGTACATCAGCCGGTTATCCGCGGTGATCCGGTAATAATCAATGATCGGCGTGATATCGCTGAAGGCGCCACGGATCGGGCTGATGCGCTCGATCATTTCATTGGTCAGCGGCTCGGTGACCGTATTGATTGCGTAGACGTTGATGGTGGAGTTGTCGAGCGAGCGGTCCAGCTTGTTGAGAAAGGCCCCGCACGCAAACAGCAGTTTGTCGGCCTTGACCGACCCTTTTGCGGTTCGCGCGGGGACTTGAGTCCCATAGTTCACCTCAAGCACAGGAGACTGCTCGAAAATCCTGCTGCCATGGATTTCAGTGAATGCCTGAGCCTGCCCCGGCAGCAGGTTCAGCGAATGGATATGCCCATTGCCCATATGCTTGAGCGCGCAGGTGTAGATATCGGACCCGACGATGCTGCGCACTTCGTAACCTTCCAGGTAAGTGATTTCTTGATCCGGATTCAGGCTCTGGAAACCCTTGGCCCAGGACTGCAACAGCTTCCCCTGGCGCTTATTGAAGCCCAGGTAACCATAACCGTGCCGAAAATCTGCCTGGATGTCATACCGCGCGATGTGTTGCTTGATCAGGCTTGCACCCAGGTCGCTGATCTCGAACATTGCCTTGAGCCCCTCGGGGCCGACGTCCTTTTCGATATTCTCCAGATCATGGCCGATGCCCGCCATCTCGTGGCCGCCGTTGCGCCCCGAACCGCCGAAGCCCAAGTAATTGGCTTCCAGCATCACCACGTTGGTGATACCCCGCTCGGCCTGCTCCAGCGCCGTGTTGATACCCGAAAAACCGCCCCTGATAATCACAACCTCTGCCTCGATATCCCCTTCGAGATCCCGATAATACAGATCGTATTTACGGGTCATGGTGTAGTACGAAGAAGGGTTTTCCAGAGACAACGACATACCAGACTACCTTTTTATTATCAGGGCCTATCACGCCTACAGTGTGTAGCGGATTTGCCTGGCTGGCATGTCCAGTATTGCCGAATTCTTGGTCAGGGCTGACAACTCAACTGCCACCGGACTCAAGCTTGCATTGCGACCGCCCGAGCAGGCAGGCGACGGCTCACCGCATAAGCGACGAGACTACCCAACCCGCAACACCCCACCACCAGGCACATCGGCCACGCGGTGCCATCAGCCAACTCGCTGACCCACACACTGGCTAGCGCGCCAGTGGCAAATTGCACCGAAATCCCCAACGCCACGCTCGCGCCGGCCCGGCGTGGAAACAGCGTCATCAGGCTGGCCATGCAATTGGCGCCGATCAACCCGGTCACACCCATGTACAGCGCCATGCAACACACGATACTCGCCAGTCCACCCCATTCGGTATAGCCGACCAGCATCAGCCCCAGCCCTGCCCCGCTGACCAGCACCGCGCCCACGCCGAGCATGCGTTGTGGCCCATAACGGCCGACCCAGCGCGCATTGATGAAGGTCACCAGGATGATGCCGAGGATGTTCAAGGCGAACAATGCGCTGAATACACGAGGCGAGGCACCGAAATACACCACGTACACGAAAGGCGAAGCGGTGATAAAGGCGAACATGCCGCCAAAGCCCAAGGCCATGCACAGGATCAGTGCCACCGCCCTGGGCTGGCGGGCAATGGCAAGGTAGGCCGCGAAAGCCGCCGCCACGGACGCGCCGCGATCCTGTATCGGCAGGCTTTCCTTAAGCGTCAGGGTAACCAGCAACAGGCACAGGCTGGACAGGATGAACAAGGTCGCGAAGATCGTGCGCCAACCCTGGATCAGCACCAGCCTGGTGCCGATCATCGGCGCGACCAGTGTCGCCATCATCGTCAACACGTGCATCCACGACAGCACTTTGGCGGCCTCCACCAGGCCGACCATGTCCCTGGCAACGGCGCGCGCCAGTACCAGCGCGCCCGCGCCACCGAGCGCCTGGAAAAAGCGCCAGGCAATCAATTGTTCGACGCTGCCGGCAAACAGGCAACCCAGGGTCGCTGCCGCGTACAGCACCAGGCTGCCAAGCAGCAGAGGGCGTCGGCCATAGCGGTCGGACAACGGGCCGTAGCACAACATGCCCAGGCACAGCCCGGCGAGAAACGCGCTGATGGTGTGTTGCACCTGCGCAGTGCTGGTCGACAGGTCCTCGGCGATTTGCGGGAAGCTGGGCAGGTAAGTGTCAATCGAAAACGGCCCGAAGGCCGTCAATGATGAGAGCAATACAATCAGGCGTGCCCGCGGGTTCATCGACCGGAAATCGCGAGTCTGTGAAGAAACTCGATGACCAGGCGGTTGAGGCCCGCGCCCTGGTCGTCGTGCACATAATGGCTGGCGTCCGCGACTTCGGCGGTGCGCACCTGCGCATTGCAGTCGCGCATGGCTTGCAGGGTCGCCGCCGGCAGAAAGTCCGAGCGCAGGACATGCAGGTTCAGGCCTGCTCGAGTGGTGAAGAAACTGCTGGCTGAGTGCATAGCTTCGCTCCGCTAATCTGCGTAGGAGCGAGCAACCTCGCTCCTACAGTGGCATGAGGTTTGGGTCAAATCAGAAACGATCGAAGCGATACGCGCTCGGACAAGTAGATGAAGTCTATGTTTGTGGTAGTGGACATTATTATTCTCGACTGAAGGAGGTATCGACTGCTCCCACGCTATCGAGGTCGAGTATCGGCGTGCGGTTGGTGACGGTATTGTAAATTTCGGACATCAAGCTTCAAGCCGGCCCTCGGCGTTGGCGCGAAATGATGCTCGATGTCGCGGCGACGCTGTCAGGAAAGTCGATGGGGCTAAAATCGTGAGTGCTCCAGACGAAATAGTCTTGGGAAACGCAACGCCAGAATAAAGCGGCCAAGAACCGCTCAAAAAGAGTGGCTGTCTAAAAAGGGTGCCCTCGGGAACGAGGGCACCTCCACCAAGGAGCAAAAGTGGAAACTATTCCAGGCGCACGGATGAAACGCTCTGCCGGTTTCTAGTGCTGACTGCGTTATTTACGTCATGCTTTTCTTTGATCAAGCTAGATCTCGCAAGAAGTACAGAACGTTTGCCAGGCAAAACTCGGCGATCCGACGGTGAGCTATGGCGTGTGCAGGGATACAACTTTATCTAAACGGCGAGGAACAAAAACAGGTTACATCAGTCACCTGCCAGGTATCAAAATGTCGTAGAAAACACCAACTGGGTGTACACATTTGTATCGTTGTTACCCAACTGCGTCCCCCCCTTCTCTGCGCTCTTGTCTGGCTGGTAGATGCCTAACAACGGCAAAACGGTCAAGTGCTGATTAACGCGCCATTCGGCATACAAGTCGATTTCATGACCATCGGTGTTACTCACGTTACGATCGATGGTGTCGTAATTAAAGTACATGGCTCCGAGGGTCAGGCTTTCCAAAGGATTGACCTTGAACGTAACATTCTGGATACGAGCGTTATTGTTGAAGGGGCCGGCATAGTTACTGGCCACTTCACCCTGGAACCATGTGCCGTAGCCACGACCCGTCCCATAAAACAAGGTGTCATAACCTTCTGAAAAGCGGCTGTAGCGATAGCTGGCGCTCGGCCTCCACGGAGCATCAGCAAAGGTCCACCCTGCTTCCAGATACCAAGCGTCCTCATTCGCCGCATTCGGTTTGTTTTGCCTGGCGTATTCACCCGACAAAAACAGGTTTTCCACGCCAGCATTACCCACTGCGCGCACGCTGTAGGTCTTCATGCCTTCACGCTCAAGCTGCAGGGGCGAAGCGTACTGTTCAGCGATTTTCGTGGTGTTGATGTACGTCAGGCCAACCGTACCGGCTGCAGCCACGTGTTCCAGCGTACCGACGTACATCTCGGTATTGGCCTGAGAGGGGTTATCGGATTTAAGCCACATCAGATCGCCACGCCAGCCCTCTTTACCGCCAATGCGCAACACGGCTGTCTTATCGAACGCTTTGCGGGCAGCCACGTAGAAAGCACCTCCACGATTGTACTGTCCGTCGCCGAGGCCGCGACCTGCACTGAAGGCATCGCCCTGAATAAGGAAGCCGTCGCCCACTGCAATATTCTGTCGACCGAATGAAAAGTCGATGCCGTCTTTGCCAAGGACTTCAACCAGGTTGCCCGAGCGCCATCCCAAATAAGCATCTTCAATCTTGGTGGTGCGCTCAGATCCATCAGTGTAGCCAGCAGCGTCCCCGTCCCCCCAAGTGGCCGAACTGACCAGTGAGAAGGCACCATAGGCCGTCCCTGCGCCTCGCAATCCCTGATCGCCGCTCACGCCGTACTTGATGTAGCCCTCTCGCCATGAGGACGCCCCCTGTGTTAACCGGCCAGAGGCTGGATAACTTTCACGACTGTGGAAAACGCCAAAAACCGCATCCAAGTTAGCATTGAGATGGGTGTCATCTCGGGAAAAAAGCTCATAAGCGCCCGCGGGAGTTGTTGCATTGAACAGTGCAGCGAGGGTACAAAAGTGAAGCAGGGAATATCGACGCATGGTTGCATTTCCATTTTTTTTATTGGGTTAAGCGATACATTAAATGGGCTATTCCTCACCTGCATTTAAATGCCGCCAGGATTCTGCAGTCGTTGGGGTAGTCAATGCGAGCTACCGATTAATAGTTGCGCAGTCTATGCTTTAAACATCTGTTGCGTTTTTTTAAATCTTCACCTCCTCGCGATATCTTGCTTGAATACCTCTCTAGCAGGCCTAACATGAGCATTATTATCTGTACAACAATCGAGTCTGACGTGCTTTTTCTGTAGAGCCTGCGCCACGTATAAGAAGGGCTAAAAATTTGAGTATGCTGACCCGACAGAAAACACCCGCCTCTACAGAGACTGATATTTAAATCTATAACCGACACCCTCAGTAGACCCTGTTCAACCCCGACAAAGTGCCTTCCGATCAAAACGCTTGGCGAGTGTCAGAAGGCACCACTGTTATAGTCGGCAGAAACAGTTCGGACACTCCTCGTCTTCGGCACCCGAACTGTTAACTTAAAGTATATAACCTATCCCAGCGAGCGCGTCGTCAGCGTTGATCAAACGAATCAACTTACGCTGAATCTTGAAAGTGTCACTGACGCGTTCAAGCTCGTAGACGATGTCCGCGCTGTAATGTTTGAGCGAGTCCTTACGGAACTCGCGCACGTTTTGCGCGCAACGGACCGTCACTTTTTCATCGCTTTCGAACAGCACACGAAAACGTGACAGGGTGCGCACGGTACGCGGCTGCGGGCTGGTGGAAATCGAATCACCTCCGGTCAGACGCTGGATTCGTAACTGACGCATGTGATGATTGTCATAGGCGTAGTTGAGGGTGTTTTCGAAGTCTTCTTCCTTGGGATTGATCGGGATAATGTAAGTACCCTTTTCGTTCCACAGGCTCAACCAGGTGTCGAATTCGCCATGGTCGAGCATGTCGCCTTCAGCCCAGATAAAAGCGGTGACTTGGTTCAGTAATTGCAGGTTCATTTACTTAGTCTCTGCCGTCATCATCTTTTTCCACTGCTGGTAAGCAGCGCGCATGCCGGTCTCGGCGCTTACGTCGCTGACCAGCCCGTCTTCGGTCGGTTTCTCACCCGGCAGGCCACGGTTCAACATGATCCACAGGTCTTCGCCAGCACTGGCGCCTTTCTGCACACGCTCCCAGGCTTCGGAATCGTCCGGAGTACCAAAGCCCATCGGACCCTGGAAGTGCTCATGCAAACGCAGGCGGTAGCGGTTGGCTATAGCAGGGCCGCCGTCCATGGTGATTACCGAGTGATGAATTTCTGTTTCTGTCACCGATATCGGTTGCAGCGCGCGGAAAAACGCCATGGAACAGGCAACGTTGGGGAACAGGTTAAGATTGAAACCCGAGCCACCGACAGCACGAACAATACGGCGCACTTGCTGCTCTTCGATACCGTCTTCGCGCAATTGCGCAGCAAGCTCCTCGAAGCGCTCCGGAATCGGTTTGTCGAGATCGGCTTCAAGATCCACCAGGTCGGGGATCATCACCATTACGCTGTGCCCGTTACCAAGGTCTTCGACGTAACCCGGCCCTTCAACGAAGTCGAACAGTTTGAGGGTTTGCTCATCAACCGATGCCAGGAATGACTTGTGCACCAGAGGGAAGTGGTAAGCGTCTGTGGTATTTTCCAGCTGGATTTTCCAGTTGCCCGGAAAGCGAAAACGGTGCTCGCCTGGGACCTTGATCGGGTAACCGGCGCCCTGCTTCATGAAAAGGTCGATCCATTTCTTGGCAGGCCCGAGGAAGTCGACCAGTGGTTCGATGTCATCCTTGAGCGTGGCAAACAGCATGCCCGCGTATTCTTCAACACGCAGGCTGACCAGAGGCAGCTCGCCCTTATCCAGGCAATCACCGTAGCTTTCAGGGCTCGGCACACCACGCAGTGAACCATCCAGCGCGTAACTCCAGCCGTGATATGGGCAGACAAAGCTGTTGGTCTTGCCCTTCTTGTGTTCGCATACCGTAGCGCCGCGATGGCGGCAGCGGTTGAGGTGCACATGGACCTGTTTCTTGCGGTCGCGCACCACGATCACCGGCTGCTTGCCGATGTAGGTGCTTTTGTAGCTGCCCGCCTCCGGGATCTCGCTGACGTGCGCGACCCAGACCCAGGTACTGTAGAAAATCTTTTCCAGTTCCATGTCAAACAGCTTGGCGTCGGTGTACAACGAGGTGTGCACGCGGTCGTGCTTGACCAAGCTTGCGGGCTCCATATCAAACCCGACAACGTTAATTAAATCGCTCACAATTAATTACCTTTCTATCGCAATGTGACGAGAGTCATTTTTAAATAACCTTAAGCCCGCACCCACAGCTCATCAACCGCCGACCGCGAGAGGTTTATTGTTTTAAAGACAACAAGCGTAAGCCCACCTGGATCAAGCTTAACGGCGGTTTAGGTAAGGCCTATATCATTTGATCCCGGAGGAGTCAGCTTTCCTGAAGCGCCCCTTGATTATCCCGTAGAGAAACAAGACAACCAGAAGTAATGGAGTGCCATTGACCCAGGCAGATTCACTGCCCGTTAGCATGCCGTAATTATCGTAGATAAGATAAACGGCAGTACTAAGACCCGCCAGTGCGATGAGTGGGCAGAGTAATGTTTTAAAATACCGTTTATCGTTGGCTTTTTTGAAGTGAACGACGACCCCCAATGTGACAAATGTCTGAAGCCCTATCAATCCAAGCGTCGACAATGCCACCGTTACGGGAAACAAAAATACAAAGGCGTCATAGCCCAGGGAGGAAGAGACGATAATGGTCAGCGCAACGAGCACGGTTACAAGAAGACTAGCATTGGCTGGAGATTTTTTCGTTTCATGAACATGTGAAAGCACATTCGGCAAGTGTCTGTCTTTGGCCAAAACTTGAACATAGCGCGTCGCAGCATTATGCAGTGACAACAAACAGCAAAAGTTGCTGGTGCAGAGCATGAGGGAAACAATCGTCGCCATCGTGCTACCCAGACGAGTCGTGAACAGATTAATGACCAACCCGCCCTTCGCTATTGCTGCCTCGTCCTTGATGGAGTCAAACCCAACCTCACCGATGATCAGCCAGATAATGATCAAGTAGGCGACGCCTACCAAAACGACCGCCAAACGAGTGGCATGCGGAATGGTTTTTGCTGGCTTCCTGGCTTCCATCGCATAAAGCGCGGCGGACTCGACACCGAGGAATGATGCCAGCGCCACCATGAGCCCAACCCCCAGCCCCGGCAACATTATTGCGTCTACCGAGATGGCTTGAACCGGGAAGGCGTTAAGACCTTTATCCAAGAATATGGAAATACCCAGTAGAAAAAGCACAAAGAACTCTGCAAGCACCAAAGGCACGAGGATCTTTGCGGCAAAATCAATATTCGCCCGACCCAGGTAACAGATCGCCCCCACATATAAGACGGTCCATGCTGCCCAGCCGATATCAATACCAAACCCTTGCAGGGTCATATTCGTGTAATACCCGGACGCCACAGCAATCGCCGTGGTAATCGCCAGATAAGAGGCTAAGGCAACCCATGCCGCCCCCGCTCCTACGCCCCGTCCAAAGATCACCGTGAGGTATTTGTAAAATGCGCCGGCCCCCGGGATCGCCCGGATTAATTCGCCATACCCTATCGAGAAAAAAATCATCAGAATTCCTGCCAGCAGGAATGCTCCGGCAAGGCCAGCGCCATTACCGTGCTCAAAAGCAATAGGGGCTGCGGTGAGAACCGCCCCTAACGGTCCTGCGGCTGCAATCACCAATAACGCGATTTTATAAGCACTTAGATTACCTTCTAATTGCTGGCCGCCTGCAGGCACATCTGCAGATAGGGGCTCGGATAGCTCTGTCATCCCAATTCTCCACTCTAATTATTTTATGAATAACGGAAATAAATCGATGCAGCAGCATCCTTGCGGACCAACGCGAGCGCTCCTCAAGCGCAAGCAATACCTGCGCGCTGCCCCTGAAAACCGCAGCCTGGCTATTCTTTATATCGCTCTCCACTCGTTGCCAAGTTCACCAAACGCTTATCTTGCCAAAAGGCGGGTACTCAGGAACTTGTCTTCGATGACACGATTCATGACGCCTATTCAATGAGGCATCAATGTGCAGTGTATATTCCTGGCCGTGGCAATCGGATTGAATCTGGTTCAAGCGTATCCTTCTAATTGTCGGCGCGATGTAGATTGCGCATCACATGTCGCCGGCTTCATAGCGGTGTACGGCCTACCGGTATCCTTGCAGTACTTCGCCGCGGAAACGATGACACCGTAAGCGACATTCGTTGTACAGATTGCAACGCTGCAACCTTTTGGGTGACATCCCTGATCAGGTCCTTGGTCGCCCGAGAAGGAACTGAGTCACTTTTTGCTTGCACCGCCTGCTGATTGCACCGCCTGACCCGCGTGCTTGCTGCGCTCGATGACGAACGCTGATTTATTCAAAGGAACGCACCAGCAATGGCACACAGACGTGCATCGTCACCCTTTGCTCCGATGAGTTGCAGGCCGGTTTTAATGGAGGAACCCGGATAGGGAATTGGCACACTCAATGCAGGGTGCCCGCTCAAGTTGAACGGCCTGAGGAAGCGCGTCAGATCGATCACCGATTCACCCTTGCACACATCGACCAATAGCGGTGGCAGACGAGGCAAACTCGGAAGGACGAGTGTATCGAAGCGTTCCAGCAAATGGTCTACCTGTTCGCTGAATGCCATGCGCACCGCATTCGCTGCTTGTACGGCCACGGAATCAGTGTCGGCCGCACGCAGTAACCTCGCCTCAATATCGGCACCCAGTAAAGCCTGGCCGGTGTAATGACTATAAGCAGCCCACGTTTCAGCATTAATGACGGTCAATGCAGCTTCGAATGCCTGATCAAGAAGCGGCAGCGTGACGACTTCCCAGGCCCAGCCGCGACGATTCATCTCGTTCCGTATGGCTTGCTCAATCGCAGGATCGCAAGAGACATTGACTAAACCTACCCGAAATTTCCCGAGAGGCTTATGCGCCGAGAAAGTTGAGTCCATTGAAGTCATCGCGGCCACGAGCGTCTCGAGATCACGAGCCATGGGTCCTACAACATCAAGAGAACTGGAGGCCGGATACACACCGTGACGACTCAAACGACCGAACGATGGCTTGAGACCCAAGACCCCACAGCAAGCAGCCGGCATGCGCACAGAACCTCCTGTATCAGTACCCAATGCCACATCCACATTTCCCTGAGCAACGATGACCGCTGAGCCACTGGAAGAGCCACCAGGTATCCGATCTGGTGCCTGTGGATTAACTGGCGTTCCAGCCCACTCGTTGATACCGGTCACACCGAAAGCCAGCTCATGCAGCACAGTCTTGCCAATGATTTGCCAACCATCGTCGAGAAGCGCCTTCACAACAGTTGCATGGTTTTGGGCTGGCGGGGCGTGTTCGAAAGCACGACTCCCACACCGTGTTGGCCAACCTGCCACATCCAAAGAATCCTTGATGGCGACCGTCCGACCTGGCCCCCCGATGCAACCTTCAATGACCAGCGGGCTCACAGTGACGCCCCCTGGACATTCTCGAGACGAAAGGCATCAACGCGTTCAGTTGAAAAAGAGGAGATGCGCCAGGCGTCTGCCTCCCAGAGAAATTCCACGCTGAGGGCGGCGACAATTGATCCTGATTGGCCAGACTCGTAGCGACTGAGTTGCTGCATTATCCATCGGCCTTTGGCTTGAAAACCATCGACAGATATCTGCTCACCGGAAAGAAAGTGCATATTTGACAGAAAGTGTGGAGCCGGCGGCAGGTAACTCATGAGCATCGCCACTATCGCTTTGCGTCCGCCTACACGACCAAACTTAAGGGCATACCGAGAACCGACCCCCTGCCAAACTGCGTCCTGGCAGAACAATTGGCCCAGCTCGCTTTCACGTGTTTCAGGCCCGGGAACGTCGCACAAAAACATATACCGATTCAGTAAATGGCGAACCGCAGATTCGGCCTCAAGTACCCGAATACGCTCTTCCAGCAGGGAAATGTCAGAAATGGGGGAAATCATGAAAAGGCTCCTGTCGAATCTGCAAAAACAAGACAAGGAAATTACTGACATAGAAATCGGGCCACAATCACAGCAACCAGGGATCATGTTGCTTTTTAGGCAATGATGTTGATCGGTGCTTGACCGGAATAGCCGCTATACCCTGCTAGCGCAAGCGTTGTCATTACCACAACAAGTGTCGCCTCGAATGTCATCGAGTTCAAAAAAACGAACTGTAGGATAAGCGTGGTCTGTTACCTAGTTTAGCTTGAGCGCCAGAACTCATGCCGAATGCTCCAAGGCTGATTTGGAGCAGTTAAGCGCCGAAAAAAGCGCATAACCGTCATGGCTCACCCGATTATTCGAAGGCCCTGCGATTTGGACCGTTCGATTCAGAATGACAACGGCGTTGAAGGTTAGAGCGCAACCGGTCAGATCACGTCCCCGCTGAGAAAGGTTCGTATCAGCGGCAAGAGCAGTATTTCAAAATGAGCATCAACGACTATGCACAACTTACCAAATATTGATTTCATTTACCTCTCCGAACCGGACATGATTCAGGCGGGCGTCACCAATATGGCAGCCTGCGTTGACACGATGGAAGAAATGTTTTCCCTGATGTACCACGGCGACTACAGGATGGCAGGTCCCAATAACAACTCCCACGGATCTGTGGTGGTATTTCCCGAAGACTCACCTTTTCCGGACATGCCCAAACCTACCCCCGATCGACGCTTCATGGCGATGCCTGCGTACCTTGGCGGTCAATTTCGAACAGCCGGGATGAAATGGTACGGATCCAACATCGCGAATAGAGAGAAGGGCCTCCCTCGCTCCATCCTTCTGTTCGTACTCAACGATGCCGATACGGGCGCTCCTCTGGCAATCATGTCAGCGAATCTTCTTTCTGCTTATCGAACAGGCGCCGTGCCTGGCGTAGGCGCCCGCCATCTGGCCAAAAAGAATTCGAAGGTGGTTGGCATCCTGGGTCCAGGTGTGATGGCGAAGACCTCACTTTCGGCATTCGTTGCCGAATGTCCTGAGATTGACACAGTTAAAGTCAAAGGACGCGGCCAAAAAAATATCGATGCGTTTACATCGTGGGTTCGTGAGACTTTTCCGCAGATTGTCAACATTCATGTGGTTGACACCAACGAAGCTGTGGTACGCGACTGTGACATCGTCACATTCTGCAATTCCGGAGCAATTGGCGATGCCTCTGCCTATCCTGTGGTGAAGCGTGAATGGTTAAGCCCTGGTACGTTTCTGTCCATGCCCGCCTTGACGAGTATCGATGAAGGCATGCAGTCACCCGACATCCGCAAGGTTCTGGACAATCCTTCTCTCTACCAGGCATGGCATGAAGAAAATCCCAAGCCAGTGCACAACATCGTGCCAGTAGTGGGCATCCAATTCCTGGATCTGATAGACGAAGGAAAAATGTCACCTGACCAGCTCGAGGATCTGGGCAAGATTGTTGTCGGTGAAGCACCTGGCCGCAAAAACGACGATGAAATCATCATCATGTCCGTCGGCGGTATGCCGGTAGAAGACGTTGCGTGGGGCACCGTGATTTATCGCAATGCCTGCGAAAAAGGCATAGGCGTCAAACTTAATCTCTGGGAAACCCCAACGCTAAGTTGATCCCGCACGGCCACCGCGCCTTCTGAGTTTTCATTGAATACCGGACACTCCACATGAAAGAAGTTATCGACGTTATTAAAGTTAAAACCGGATCCAAGTTTGAGGAGCTGGGTAGCTATTCGCGCCTCATCGCCGTCGGCGATCTGATTTTCGTATCCAATACCGCCGGCCGCAATCCCGCCACAAAGGAAATGCCCGAAGACCCGGCTGAGCAGACCCTTCAAGTCTTGGCCAATATAGAACATGCCCTTTCGGCCGTTGACGCTTCGCTTGGCGATATCGTTGCCGCGCGCGTGTTCATACCGTTTGCGAAGGACATAGATATCGTAATGGCCACCTACGCAGAAAAAATGCGCGGTATTAATCCAACGCTGACGCTGACCAGCCCTCCTCTGGGATCTGAGATATACAAAGTTGAAATTGAAGTCACCGCCTATCGCGGGGTCTCAAAGGCCAATGTCAAAGAAATCACGATTACTCATAACAATACGTGACACTTAGCAGCCTCAGGGCGTAGCGATTCAGTGCACTTTCGATAACGTATACAGTATCAAGGACAAGAAACTTGGCCCCCTCTATCTCTCCCGTTCAGACTTCTGTCGTTCTTCCTGCCGCCACGACAGTGGTGGTGATCGGAGGGGGCATTATCGGACTCACTGCGGCATTGTCGCTGGCAGAACGTGGCATCCCCGTCACAGTACTTGAAAAGGGCCGAATTGCTGGCGAACAATCCTCGCGAAATCTGGGGTGGATCAGGAAAATGGGGCGGGCCAAACTGGACCTCCCTCTTTCAATCGCCGCAGAAAAACTATGGAGCACCATGGCACAACGGCTCAATGCCGATGTTGGCTACAGACAGACGGGTATTTTGTATACCGCCAGCTCAGCCGGGGAAATGGCTTCACATCAAGAATGGTTGAACTCAGTCGCTGATGCCTCGCTCGACTCACGCCTGGTCACGGCGAGAGAAATCGTTGATATTTCTCCAGGGTGCACCGTCGATTGGGCAGGCGGAATTTACACAGCCTCTGATGGCCGAGCAGAACCTACTCTTGCCAGCAGTGCCATCGCACGGGCGGCTATCGCTAAAGGCGTTATCATCGTGGAGAACTGCGCGGTGCGAACGCTATCCATGTCGGCAGGCAGAGTAAGCGGTGTTGTAACCGAGCGGGGGGAAGTGCGTTGCGATAACGTAATCCTTTCCGGCGGCATGTGGTCAAGACGCTTCCTGGCTACCTGCGGTGTTCCCCTGTTGACGTTACCGGTAGTCGCCTCAGTCCTTCGAACGGCTCCTCTGACGATAGAGGGCATGACTGAAGTCGCAGTAGGCACTCCAGATATCTCTTTTCGCAAACACCAGGACGGCGGATACATCATCACGAACCGGGGAGCTTTCATGGTGCCGATCGTACCTGACAGCTTGCTGATCGGGCATCACTACTTTTCCACACTGCGTTCCCAATGGAAAAACATGAATCTTTCCCTGGGACGAGATTTCATGACAGAACTGGCCCTGTCGCGACGCAATTCTGACCAAGGTACCTCTGCTTTCGAGCAGAGACGGACAATAGACCCAAAGGTCAATCACGGACTGAATCGGGCTGCATTACGCAATCTCACTGAAGCTTGGCCCGCTTTTAAAAAAGCCACCATAGAGCTCGAATGGGCTGGCATGATCGATGTAACGCCGGACGGCCTCCCAGTGATATCCCCCGTGGATAAAATCCCGGGCTTGACGCTTGCTTCCGGATTCTCAGGGCATGGTTTTGGCACCTCTCCAGCAGCCGGACAACTGGTCGCTGATCTCGTCACTGGCGACACACCCATAGTTAATCCCGCACCGTATCACCTCAAGCGCCAGCACAGCTGATCAAGCCAGGAAATCAGGGGTACCTCCGCAATCAAGAGCTCCATAGAACGTTAAACGTGCAACCTGGAACCGCAAATTTCGGCGCAGACAGAAACGCCCCTTAGATCAAAAAGCTATAAAAGTATTGTAGGTCACTGACCAAAAAAACTAGCCCGCAGTATTGCTTCCCGGCATTCACTAGCATAGATTCGTCAGCATAATAAAAAACTTGATGATGCGAACCGTGCGAGGCACCCATGATGAATTCCCAAACTGAGCTTCAAGATCAACGCTTCAAGTATCTGTATTTGAGCTCCAGACTGGGAACCATGCGCGCGGCGGCCGAAGAGCTGGAGCTCGCCGTCTCCTCCATCAGTCGACAGATTGCGAAACTGGAGTCCGATCTAGGTATTCAGCTCATACAAGAAGGTACTCACAGGATCTGCCTGACCGCCGCTGGTCAGGCTGCAGTTGATTATTATGTTGAGCGTATGGGTCATCACAATCAACTTTTGAAAAAACTTGGCCAACTCAAAGAAGGATATTTAAATAGAACCAGCATTGCGGTGGGCGAAGGATTACTCAGTACTCAGGCCATAGGTGAGCTTTATCAATTTTTCAAAGCTAACCGACAATCGCACACTGAGCTGTTGATTGCGCCCTCTCACGAAGTTGAGCGAATGGTCGCTGAAGACGAAGCAGACATAGGATTGGTGTTTTCCCCGACCAAGACCACCAACATCAATAGGCTCCATTCTTTCGATCAACCCATGAGAGCTATTGTCCACCCCGACCATCCGCTGGCGGGCAGATCGATACTCAGTCTTCAAGACCTGGCTGAGGAAGATATTGTTCTACCCCCGCCTGAGTACCGGATCAGAGGAATTATTGATCAGTTGCAAAGTGAAAGCAGCGCTCACTTCCAGCCTTACATTACTTCAAACTCACTGAAGATAATGTTGGACCTCACGCGCAATGGCATAGCCTCGACAATACTCAGTGACTTTCCCGTCATTGATGAGTTATGCAACGGTACATTAAAAGCTATTCCTATCGATTATCACGCATTGAATGTAACACAAGTACAAATTATTTCGCGCCAATCCAGGAAGCTGTCCCCTCTTTCGCGTGATTTGGTGCATTACTTGGCAATGGCGATAAACGCACAGATTCGGCGCATCCGTGACTGCACCAGCAGAAATCCCAATAAGATTTTCTTGGTTCGGAAAAATGCCATAGCTACGGCAGTTGACTAGCCTCTTTTTTCTGAGCGATGTTTTCCATGATTCTCCATATGATGGATTTAGCGTCTTGAACTATTCGCTCATAATTCTGCGCATCCGGCCAATCCACCATGTAAAGCACCATAATGCCATCGATGTGTAACAGCACCTGGGTTGCGACCCGCTTGATGGTCTCACGCGATGCATCAGGGTAAACCCTGGTAAGGATTGTCGAAAATTTTCGCCTATTGACTCTGTACAGTTTACGCTGAAAAAGGCGCGCCTCTACATCCCGGAGTGCCATCCCCCAGAGCTCGACGAAGATAGCTGTAACATCCAGTCGCATGAGATCGCTAAACAAATAATCCAACACAGCACACATCTGTTGTTCGGGACTATTATAGGACTCCATCATGATGAGTTTATAATTTTTCAGATAGTCATTTACGGTATACCTGACCATCTCCAAAAATAGTTGATCTTTGGTCGGAAAAAAATATTGAAGATGACTCAGCGACATATCGACTTTTTTAGCCACGCTTCTCATACTGAATCCAGCATTTCCCGAGTCGAGAAATACCATCCTTGCCTCGACCAAAATAGCCGTACGTTTCTCTTCAGTCTTTTGATTGTTTTTAGCAACCCTCATTGAGAATTTCCTTTTTACCTAAAAATTGCAGAAATTATACAACACTCTTAATTCGCCTTAAAGACCATACTTGCTTGTATTCCATACAGGCTAGATATACCTGCCCGGTCAGATGCACTACTGTTTTACCCGATATCGTCATCGTCTCAGCTTAGTGCAGTCGTGGTCCACGACCTAGGGCACGATCAGCAAAAACCAATCCGCCCTAAACGCAAGTGAGACATTGGACGCACCACCTGGATGATTCGCCTTTGTTGCAGCAAGGGCAACAATAGGTACCTCTGCTGTCATTGTCCAACTCGTGACGGTGCGGGATATTAATTTCCTTTATATTCCGCTAGTACGATAGCGGCCCCTGAAACAATAACAATGGGCATTCGATCATGACATTGGCAAATAACTACGAACACCTCACCGCTGGGGCTAAATCCAAGATAGGCAAACGTACCCAAATCTTCATTAATGGTGAGTTCAGGGACCCGCATTCAGAAAAATACTTTTCTATCGCCGATCCTAGTAACGGTCTTGAATTAGGTCAAATCGCACAGGCAGACCAATTTGACGTCGACCTGGCAGTGGCCGCTGCACGCAAGGCATTTGAAGACAGCGCCTGGTCCAGAATGAGACCCTATCAACGTGAAGCTTTGATGCTGCGGCTCGCTGATCTGATTGCGGAAAATGCTCAGGAGCTTTCTGAACTCGAGACGCTCAGCAGTGGCCGCCTTATTCGAAACACTCGCGCATTCGATGCGGACCTGTCGGTTTATACGCTGCGTTATATGGCCGGGTGGTCCACCAAAATCTCTGGAAAAACCCTGGATCTGTCCGTTCCTTACCTGCCGGATCAAAAATTCTTTGGTTTCACAAAACGATCGCCACTGGGTGTCGTCGCAGCAATTACCCCGTGGAACGTTCCGCTTTGCCAAGCGGTCTGGAAATTGGCACCTGTTCTTGCAACGGGGTGCACTGTTGTTCTCAAGCCCGCTGAGCAAACCCCTTTCACTACTTTGCGCCTGGCGGAGCTGTGTAATGAAGCTGGCATTCCACCTGGAGTTGTCAATGTCATTACCGGCCTAGGTCATGAAGTAGGTGCGGCGCTTGTTGAGCACCCTGGCGTGGACAAGATAAGTTTTACAGGCTCGACTGAGACAGGGAAACGAATCGCCGCAATAGCAGCGCCCCTGATGAAAAAATACACGCTTGAACTCGGCGGTAAGTCACCGGTCGTCATCGCCGAAGATGCCGATCTGAACATCGCTATTCCCGGCGCTGCCTGGGCTATTTTCGGCAATCATGGTCAAAACTGCTGCGCAGGTTCTCGGCTGTACGTCCACGAACGCCACTACGCCGAAGTCACTGCGGGAGTCGCTGAAATCGCACGGACCATCAAAATTGGCCCGGGTCTGGATTTAAGTTCGCAGATGGGTCCACTCGTTCATCACGCCCACCGCGACAAGGTGATGAGCATGATCCACCAGGGCCTTGAGTCCGGTGCAGAATTACTGTGTGGGGGCGAAACGATCAACAGCCCTGGCGCTTATATTCAGCCTACCATTTTGACCGACCTTACAAACAACAGCATCACATCCCAAAAGGAGATTTTTGGGCCGGTGCTAACAGCCTTTTCCTTCAAGGACGACCGTGAGGTTATCCAGCGCGCCAATGCGACCTCATTTGGTTTGGGGGCCAGTATCTGGACCAAAAACGTTGATCGGATCACGAGCTTCTTCGGCGGCGTGAAGGCAGGCACTATCTGGATCAATAACCACAATGTGCTGGATCTCAGTCTCCCCTTCGGCGGCATGAAGGATTCAGGCGCAGGTCATGAATTGGGTGAAGAAGGCTTACTCGCTCACACGTCACTCAAGGCCGGTGTTATGCGTGTTTTTGATCAGTCTGAATGAAGATTGGCGAGCTTTTTTAAACCATCAATATGAATTGTCTTCCCGCGTGCGTACAGGTATTACCCGATGAATGAACTCCTAAACGTAGTCGTGCTTAAACGAGTGCTGCAAGGTGATGATGTGGTCGTCATCGAGCTGGCGCGGGCAGACCGCGGCAATTTACCGACCTTTGAGGCCGGTGCCCATATTGATGTGCACCTACCCTCAAATGTGATCCGCCAATATTCGTTGTGCGGCGATCCCGCTGACGCAGGCATTTATCGCCTTGGGGTATTGAGAGATCCTCAATCCAGGGGTGGGTCCATTGCAGTCCATCAGGAATTACTTGAAGGCGTAAAGGTAAACATAAGCCTGCCTCGTAACCATTTCCCGCTGGACTTGAATGCCGAACGTTCAATCCTGCTCGGAGGGGGTATTGGCATCACACCGATGCTGGCCATGGCCTATGCGCTTGAAGCCAGGGGAAAGGCGTTTGAGATGCATTATTGCGCACGCTCACGTAGCCGAAGTGCGTTTCTTGAAGAGTTGGAGCTCTCCGGATTTTCCCAAGCTGTCCAGCTGCACTTCGACGATGAACCTGAAAGCCAACTGGACCTCAAACGCGTATTAGGAGGCAGCCAGGACACGGCTCACATCTATACATGTGGACCGGGAGGTTTTATGAAGTGGGTTATCAATAATGCTCTCGAACTCGGCTACCCTGATGCACACATTCACCGCGAATACTTTCAGGCCGACATTGATACCAATGGGTCTGGTTTTGAGGTTGTGGCGGCGCGCAGCGGTAAAACCGTCAATGTCATGACCGGGCAGACCATTTATCAAGCACTGGCTGAAGTAGGTATTGATATCGAAATATCCTGCGAGCAGGGTGTTTGTGGCACATGCCTCTGTGATGTTTTAGAGGGTGAACCAGACCATCGCGATGTGTATCTCACTGCTGATGAAAAAGC
Source organism: Pseudomonas poae RE*1-1-14 (assembly GCF_000336465.1). Lineage (NCBI taxonomy): Bacteria > Pseudomonadati > Pseudomonadota > Gammaproteobacteria > Pseudomonadales > Pseudomonadaceae > Pseudomonas > Pseudomonas poae. The sequence goes on from NC_020209.1 coordinate 2,006,842, forward strand.
GGCGAACGATACGATATTGGTATGCTGTTCACGATCAAAGTCTCCACGATTGGTGCTGGACATATAACGTCAAAAGCGGTGCATCGCCGGCGTCATTTGCCTTGGCCGTCCTCAGCAATGTGATGACACACAGGCTATGGCGCAGGGATTGTCATGCGTTGCCGCTCAAGCAAACCCATTGAGCCCACCGGGATTTTTTCTTGCCGTATCGGCGGTTCAAATCCCCCTGTCTTACACATGACTACTGCTTTGCGCCGGTTAGTGTTGGCGCTAGCCATTCGGCAGTTTCAATCCAGCGCTGCCTGACAACGTGCAGCTGAGAATTTTATGCTTAAGAATAACCTTCAGGGTTTATGGAAATATCGAGTGCCGTTGTTGGGCATATTCAGTATCGCGACTGCTCTTGTGCTGGCTTTTGCCTGGGCAGGAGGATTCTTAGGCACCGGCGTTACCACAAAAGAGTTTCTGGGTGACTCCCTGGATAATTTTCCACCAGGCTATCGACGGGCCCACGGTAAGGGTATGTGTTTCAGTGGGACTTTTCATGCGAGCGGCGAGGCCGTCCCTCTGTCGACCTCACGTATTTTTCTACCGGCCAACATCCCAGCCGTCGGGCGTTTTTCAATCGGCACCGTGGACCCGCATGCGGCGGACAATTCGACGGCGACCGTCAGCATGGCACTCATGCTGGTAGGCGACGACAAGTCACAGTGGCGAATGAAGCTCAACAACGAACCCTACTTCGCGACTCGGGATGCCGAGGGTTTCCTGGCGCAGGTCGAGGCCTTTGAACCGGTGGCTGCCACTGGACAACCAGCCCCGGACAAGGTGGCCGCGTTTTTTCAAAAATATCCAGAGGCTCGCAAGTCTGTAGAGCGAGAGGCGAACGCGACTTGGCCGGCCAGTTTTGCAGGAACCGAATATAATTCCATCAACGCCTTCGTACTCATTGCAGCGGATGGAAAGCGTCAACCTGTGCGCTGGTCCATGCGCCCTCATGCGGCGGTAGAGATGTTGAGCAAAGAGGCTCATGCGCAAGCCAGTCATGACTTCCTGTTTGATGAAATAACTCAGCGTGTGGGTGTAGCACCCTTGTACTGGGATCTGGTATTCCAACTGGCCGAGGCGGGAGATCCGGTGAACGACCCTTCTCAACCATGGCCGAGCAACCGCAAGGAGGTAATCGCTGGGACGTTAGAGGTCAACCAGGTGGTAGAGCAAACTCATGGGGCATGTCGTGACATTAACTTTGACCCGACGCTTGTACCTTCAGGAATAGCGCTTTCAGACGATCCGGTGCTTGCAGCCCGTGCGGGTATTTACTCCCAGTCCTATAACGCCCGATTACGAGAAATAGGTTTTGGTAAAGCCACTGACGCGGTTGGCAAAAAGGAAATCAAATAATGCATACCCAGCAGAAGCACACCGGTGTGCAAAGTTTCAACTTCGCGGCACGGCTTCTCCATTGGCTCATGGCTGTCCTTATCCTGGCTATGCTATTTATAGGTGTAGGCATGATGTCTTCTCTGAGCCTGCGTCCCTGGCTCATTGATCTTCATAGGCCTCTGGGAATCGCCATTCTTCTTTTGGCTATCCTGCGTCTAGGCAATCGGCTTTTAAGCACCACGCCGCCATTGCCTGCCAGCGTACCGTACTGGCAGGCAATGGCGGCGCATGTTTCGCATCTATTGCTCTACTTGCTGATGCTCTGCCTGCCACTGCTCGGTTGGGCCACGCTCTCTGCCGGAAATTGGCCTGTCACCATGTTCGCGGGCTGGAACCTTCCACCCATTGCTCCTGTCAGCTCCGCGCTTTACGCTTGGTTTCGGGCCGCACATGGGTTATTCGCCTGGGTTCTGTTTCTGCTTGTGTTAGGACATCTTTGCGCAGCGCTGATACATGCTTGGATATACCGCGACGGCGTCTTTTCCAGCATCACGCGTAAGGCTCGTGGTAAATAAATGACGCACATCAACATGGCCACGATCGATCTGAATCTTCTCAGGACTTTTGTGGCTATTTGGGAATACCGCAGCCTGACAATCGCGGCCGAACGCCTACACCTCAGCCAGCCCGCCGTCAGTCACGCACTGCGTCGACTACGCGATGTGTTTGACGATCCGCTGTTCGTACGAACAGCAACGTCGATGGAGCCGACTGACGCAGCTATTCGCCTGCACGGCCCCATTGAACATGCGCTGATTATTATTCAAAGCGCATTAATGATGTTTTCGAACTTTGAACCGAAAACAGCGGATCGTACTTTTCGCATCTCCATGTCGGATATGTCGCAACTTTATGTGCTACCGACGGTGATGGAAGTGCTAGCGCGCGAGGCGCCGAAAGTACGCCTGGATGTGCGTCAAATGCCTATAGAGCAACTGGCTATGGCATTGCGCAAAGGTGATATAGATATCGCGATAGGCTATCTGGTAGAGCTTGGTGAAGAGTGCATCCACGAAAACTTGCTAGACGACGAATTCATTTGTCTGTTGCGCGACGGCCATCCTTTTCAGGAAGATGAATTGAGCGTTCAGGACATACTCGCCCTGCGCTATGTTGACGTTTCGAGCAATATTACCGGCCATGGCGTAACCGCCGATGCAGCATTCGGAAAGGCCGGCATTGCGCGCGAAATCGCTCTGAAAGTGCCTAACTTCACGATTGCCCCGAAAATCGTTGCCAACACTGATCTGGCATTGATTCTGCCGCGTGCCATTGCCATGCAGCTAAACCACGACCAGCGCTATCGGCTGCTGAGTCTGCCCATCGAATTGCCACCTATCTCGGTGGGACTTTATTGCCATAGCCGTTTCCTATCGGATGCCGGGATAACCTGGCTGCGCCGGTTAATCATTAGTCTGTTTGCCTCCGGCAGCCATACTGGAGTTCATATGAAATGAGGCGTGCGAGCATTCTTTATAAACCCTGTAACCCACGAATGGGGAACTGCAATTATTCAGGATGCCGACGTCTGTACGTTGACGGCTGCAGCCCGCCCCAGACGGTGAAAGTTTCTCCCAAAGTAAATCAGACTCTCCCCCTCTTCACGGACCTGAATTTGGTTAATTTCTACAAATAATACCGAATGCGATCCGACTTCCTTGATATCTACTATGTTTCCTTCGAGGCTTGCTAGGGCGTCGTTCAACACCGGTAGGCCCGAGGAGCCTGTCCGCCAATCCTGGCCGGCAAAACGTTCAGCAGGCGGCAGGTCGGTCATACCAGCAAACTTTCGCGCAACACCCTCCAGATCACCGGTCAGTATATTTACGCACAACGCCCTGTTGCCCAGCAACGCTTCATGAATTGAACTGTTACGGTTGATGCAAACCAATAATGTTGGGGGCGTATCAGTGACCGAACAGACCGCACTCGCAGTTAATCCGAAGCGACCATGGGGGCCATCGGTAGTAATGATATTCACCGCCGCAGACAACAATGACAGCGCTTGCCGGAAATTTTGTTTTGATTGATCGCTAACCATAACCTTCACCTGTTAATTATTGACTTGGTGAATCCATGTTGAGAGGGATTGTTCATTCGGTCAAATTCGCTTTACTCATACGCACTATTGACAGCAGGAATAGCCATCGCACTTAAACGCCCTCCCCTTTAGAGGCGCATGGCACGACAGTTAATTCCCACGGATTATTTACCTTATTCATATTTCGAATTTGATTTTTTCTTATCAGCCCACGCATTCTGAACGTGTATGCAATCACCCTAGCCAGAGAACAATAAACATGAACAGCAAAAACAATTTCGATTATCGTGACACACGTAAAGGCGCTCCAATCAGCATCAAGGCGGTTTCCCTGGATGATGTGATTGCGGAGATTGCCGAGCGTCGCAGCGAGTTTAACCAACGCTCCCATGTCCCTTTAGACATGATCGAAAAAATGAAAGCAGTGGGTATCTTCCGCGCCAGTACTCCCAAATGTTTCGGTGGCGATGCGCTGCCTCCAGCCGAGTTCCTACGCATCGTAGAGCGGGTTTCCGAAGCCGACGGTTCGGTCGGTTGGGTGACCGCGTTCGGCTCAGCCAACATCTACCTGGCGGCACTCCCCCCGGCAACCCAAGCGTTGATTTATGCCAACGGGCCAGACCAGGTCTATGCTGGCGGCCTTTACCCTCTACAACCCGCCAAAGAGACTGAAAATGGCTGGGAAGTCAGCGGGCACTGGCGGTTTGCTAGTGGGTGCAAAGGCGCCAACTGGATTGGTGTAGGCATAGGTGGCACATCGGCCAACGGTGGAGGACCGACGGCAGGCAAACCGCTGACCGCTGTGTTCCCGGCAAGCGAAGTGCAGATCGTCGACAACTGGAATGTTGTCGGGATGCAAGGGACGGGGAGCCATGACCTCAAATTGCACCAAAAGAACATCCAACGCGAGTGGACTTTCGTGCGGGGCAGTGCCTCCACAATTGACGAGCCCCTCTATCATTACCCGTCCGTTTCCTACCAGGCGCAAGTTCACGCCGCCGTTAACCTTGGGCTGGCACGCGCAGCACTGGACTTGGTGATCGCAATGTCGGGCAGCACCAAGACTGTCACCGGTGCCCCGCGCTTGGGTGATCGAGCTTATTATCGCAGCGAACTGGGTAAGGCAGAGGCGATGCTGCGAAGCGCCCAGGCGTTTTTCTACGAATCCGCCGAAGCTGTATGGGCTTCGCTCATCGCCGGTAATGCGGTGACCCTGCAGCAGACTAACTTATTACGCCTCAGCGCCACCCATGCCGCTCATACCGGAGCGGACGTAGTCATGAAGGCTTATCGACTGGCGGGGACTGCAGCCATCTTCAATGACAATCGTCTGCAATGGATCGTACGCGACTCCATGGTGGTGACACAGCATGCTTTCCTCGGCGAAGCGACTTACGACGGCGCTGGCGCGGTGTTCGCCGGCATCGAACCGACCATTCCCTATCCTTGAGTACCATTATGCACAGCATCTTCTACCACGCTGCTGCAGCCTCTAGAACTGATTCTGCAAGAGAAATATGCAACCTTGTTAGCGCGTCTCTACCAACTGAACGAACGTCGCGTCCAGGTCGTTTGGGTTGAAGATTGTCGCCATCGGGCTGCATCGGGCCACCATCAGTCGATGTCTGCAAGTTGGTGAGTGGGCAATATCAGTTTTAATATGCGGCACACAGCTGTTTTCGCTCAAGTGTGTCATCAAGCGACCGATAAAAACTTATGCGCTGGGCCATCCGCCGCTGCTTGCGGGGAGCACATTCCACGATCTGGGAAAACCATGACAATAAGAACAATGAACATTGCTCCGCGCGCATTTCTGGGGTTCTCCCTGATAGGCGCGCTCATGTTGATTCTCGGCCTCTTCGCCTTGTCTCAGATGAGCAAGATCCGAGCAGCTGGCGACGATATCGCGATAAATGGCGTCCCTAGCTTTCAGACCCTGAATGCTCTCACGGTGACGGGCGTCCGTATGCGGGTTTTATCGCATCGGCTGTTGACTGATCGCGAACCGAATATTCAGAACAGGACCATCGAATTACTTAAGGAACAAAACCAACAACTTAACAAGTCGCAGGCAGCATACGCCAAACTGATTTCATCTCCTGTAGAGCAATCCGACTACAACGACTATATGCGGCTGATGGGTGAATATCGCAAAATTGAAACGCGCCTTGTTACCCTCAGTCGGGCTGGCGATCTGCAGGAGCTAACGCGCGTGCTGAACGCCGAATCTGCGGCTAACGCTGAGCAGATCAACGTAGCGTTGAATAAGCTTACTGACTTCAATAACGCCCAGCTGGCTATCATCAATCAATCCGCTGCTGACCAGTACAGCTCTGCGTTCAACTGGGTTGTCGGCCTCCTCATTATTGCCTCGCTACTGACTATGCTGTTTGCCCGGATGCTGACCAAGAGCATCACCCAACCGATAGCGTTGGCACTTGAAGCGGCTGAAACCATCGCCGAAGGTAATCTGACCCGACCGATAAAGGTTGATGGCACTGACGAAGCGGGCCGGTTGCTGCTCGCCATGCAAAAGATGCAAGAGAAACTGCGCGATACCTTGATGCGTATTTCCGGATCCGCAACACAACTGGCTTCCGCTGCCGAGGAGCTGAACGCAGTTACCGATGAAAGCGCCCGTGGCCTTGCGCAGCAGGACAACGAAATAGAGCAAGCTGCGACTGCAGTCAACGAAATGACCAGCGCCGTCGAAGAAGTGGCGCGTAACGCAGTGAGCACTTCCGAGGCGTCAAAAAACGCGACGGCGTCAGCAGGCGATGGCCGGGATCTGGTTCACGAAACCGTCAACGCTATCGAACGCATGAGCGGGGATGTGCAAAGCACCGCCGATCTGATTGGTAATCTTGCGGAAGAGTCCCGCGACATCGGCAAGGTTCTGGACGTGATTCGTGGCTTGGCGGATCAGACCAACCTGCTGGCGCTGAACGCAGCTATCGAAGCGGCCAGGGCCGGTGAAGCCGGTCGCGGCTTCGCGGTTGTCGCCGATGAAGTACGCGCTTTGGCCCATCGCACCCAACAGTCCACCAGCGAAATTGAACGCATGGTTGGCAGCATTCAAGGCGGTACCCAAAAAGCAGTCAGTTCAATGCGTAACAGCACTGACCGTGCTGAATCTACCCTGAACATCGCGAAAGGCGCAGGCCTGGCGTTGGAAACCATCAACACCGCAGTGATCGAGATCAACGAGCGTAACCTGGTCATCGCCGCCGCTGCGGAAGAACAGGCTGCAGTCGCCCGTGAAGTGGACCGCAACTTGGTCAACATCCGGGACCTGTCGACGCAATCTTCCAACGGCGCCGCCCAGACGAGCGCCGCCAGCGGCGAGTTGACCCGCCTGGCGGTAGACCTGAACAGCATGGTGTCGAGGTTTCGCTTGTAAGAGGTATTGGGGGCCATCTGTTGGAGCAGGCTTGCCCGCGAGAGCGATGACGCGGTTTGCCTGATATACCAAGGCGCCTAGTTCGCAGGCAAGTCTGGCTCTCACGGAGTTCAATTTGAACCCTGATTCCGTCCACACAGTTACGGCCATTGGCGCTAAGTGTTCCGTTGGCGTGCGGGCCAACATGGCCACCCTCTCAGCTTTCCCATCGCTGGTGCGCAAGGTGACAGCGTCTGTCGATACATCCAGCGCACCAGGCTCGAACGCAGCGTGATCGATTTGGCCAACCCGTTTCTGCGAACTGAGTCGCTTACCTTGATCGCTTAAAAATAATGTTTCAGAAATCCCGCTCATTTTCAGCCGCTTTTTGAAAAAAACACTTTGAACTGAAGCCTAAAACACTTACGTGCGCATGCCTTGCGCGGAGCGCTGGCGATGATGCCTGGCCCCTAAGAAAATTACGGCTTGACCTTGCCTCTGGGTTCTCGTTAACTTCTCGCTACCTCCTACCTTCCGATAGGAAGCCAATCATGAGTTTGTTATGGAAAAGAGTCATTTCGGCAATCCTTCACTAAAGTTTGCCATTGCCTTGGGCGCCATCGCCGCACTGGGGCCCTCAGCCGTCGATATGTATTTGCCAAGCCTGCCCGAAATGGCGGTTGATTATTCGACCAGTGTTGCCAGCATTCAGCTGACGCTCACGGTCTTTTTGTTGGCAATGGGGCTTGGGCAATTGCTGTTCGGGCCGGTAGTTGACGCCTTTGGCCGTCGACGTCCACTGATAGCAGGCTTGTTGCTGTTCAGTTTGAGTGCGCTGGCTGCAGGAGCGGCACCAACCCTTGAGTGGCTACTCGTGGCACGATTTGCCCAAGGGATAGGCAGTGCTTTGACGTTGGTAGTCATCATGAGCATGGTGCGTGACGTCACTCAGGGTGTTCAGGCAGCAAAACTTTTTGGCCTGCTGCTGACCATTCAAGGTGTTGCTCCCATCATCGCCCCGGGGTTGGGTGGTTACATTGAGACGCATTTCGGATGGCGGGCCGTCATGCTGGTACTGGCTGTTCTCGGTGCGCTGGTGGCGGTGAATTCGATGGCTGTTTTGCCTGAAACACTACCAATGCAAAAGCGCGAGCCATTGAATATGCGACTGGCGATACGCACGTATGCGCGCATCGCAAAAGACGGTCGTTTTCTAAGGCCCGCCTTAGCGCTGTCAGCAGTGTTCTTCTTTCTCTTTGCCTATGTGGGCGGCGCTACATTTGTTTATCAGAAGGAGTACGGACTGCCTGCTGCCCAGTTCGGTACGCTGTTTGGCGCAACCGGCATCGCGATTCTCATAGGGGCGGTCGTGGCGACCAGACTGGTGGGCAAGTACGGTTTGGCCCGCATGGCAACGGCTGGAGCTTTTTGCATCTTCGCAGGTTCTGTCATGGCATACGGCGCAGCAGTATCTGGTTCTAGTTTGTACTGGCTGGCTGCCGGTGTCGCGGTAGCACTGCTTGGATTGGGGATTGCAGAAACCTCACTGATGACGCTGGTGATGTCTTCGCAAACCACTGCCCTGGGTTCAACGGCTGCATTGCTCGGCGCGTTTCAGCTTGGCATCTCGGCCTTCGCCACACCGTTGACCGGTTGGGCGAGCAGCTATGGCGCCACTGCCTGGTGCGCATTCCTGATAGTCTGCGCCGTTATGGTGGGTGCGCTGACCTGGGGCAGTGTGCGCGAAGGCAGAGCCGAGCACATCACCGCGTTAAATCATTGAATTAAAAGGTCATCCCGATGAAAGTGCTGAGCCCTTCGGCAAGCAGAATCTGTGATATCGCTCTGGTGCATTTCGCTGAGCGGGGATACGACGCCTCGTCGCTCAATGAAATCGCTGTCGTGGCAGGTATGCGCAAGCCCTCGTTATACGCGCACTTCAAGAGCAAGGATGATCTGTTCAACGCCGTGCTGAATCTGGCGCTGGCGACGGAGAGGCACTATATCGAAGAGATGTTTGCAAGCGTCCCGGCGAATGATGACGAGCCTGGCAAGCTGTACACGGACAATCTTTCAAACCGCTACGAGTCTTCCGCAGCTCTGCGTTTCCTGCTGCGCACGGCATTCTTTCCGCCTTCGGAGTTAAAGGCATCGGTTGCAAGTGGCTTTGAAGCCTATCTGGATCGTCTTCGCGAACGCTTTGGCGCAAGCCTTGAGAACAGGTATCCAGCACTGTCGGCGAACGAGATTTCGATGTTTCAGGATGCTTATATCGCGGTTATCGACAGTCTTCATGTCGAGTTGATTTACTGTAGTGAAGGCACCTACTGTCGGCGTCTTACCGCTTTGTGGCGCATTCTTGGTGATTCGCTGTCTCTGGCTGTGGGGAACGTGGCGCATGAGTAACTTATCCATGCATACGTTAGACAAAAGGGCCGCCGTTCAGGTCCTCGCCGCCAGCCACCGCTTAAGTAGTTGCCAAAGGTCGGATCGGCCAGACGAGCGGAAAACCTCGTCCATGAACATTAATCGATGAACAAGCACATTCATTTTGAGCGCATTGAGCCCAGCGAAGTGGGCTTACGAGCAGCTTGTGAACATCTGACATCGCCCACTTGTAAAATCATGTTTCACGCTGAGATGCGTCACTTCCGCTAACCCCCTGTCAGCCCCCAACTGGACACTTTTTCAAGGCCCACCATGGTGCCAGTTGTGACGGTGATTCCTTCGAATAAATCGACAAGAACGGTTTGGAAGCGCGAGATTCTCTGCGTCTTATTCGGGCTGTCACTCGATGATTAGGCTTCAGTGAGTTTTTTCCGAAGAAAGCTCAAAGCATCCTTGAAAACCTGATGCCAATTCTCAGAGGGCTCGCTCACGAGCGGATGCCAAAAGAATCTGAATTCATGGCCTCCATCATCTTCTGCAAAATGCATCCAAGTTTCTGGAAGGTTTTGGGCAGCATGACATTCATGAAATGCCCATGTGTGTCCAGTTACGATGCATCGCCGCTGCCCCAAATGTCGCCCAACTGTCGACTGAATCCCTGCTTCTTCTTTCAGCTCTCGAACCGCAGCCCGGTCGCTTGACTCACCTGGTTCGACAGTGCCTTTGACCAGCTGAAAGCCTGCTAATGGATGCTCGAACGCTAAGATTTCCAGCGTTTCTCTGCCTCGCAGAACTACAGGACAAGATTTATCTGCTTCCATGCCGTCACACCTACTCCGATCCTTACGCGTGAGTCGGGAAGCATAAGCGAAGCAAGCTGCCATCAGAACCGGGGAGGACGAGATATTCACAAGGTGTGTTTACCGTCCGCTTACGCCGCAAGGTGGGTCGGCACGTATGAATGGGCATGATCCGTATGCGTATTTGAAGGACGTGCTGACTCGTCTACCGACGCAGCGGGCAAGTGAGATTACGGAGTTGCTGCCGCAAAGCTAGCAGCAGCCCACATCACGCTATGGGTAGAGAGCGTCTCAGGGTTTCAATATCTTGTATAGGTATATTGAAGCTTTGCAAAAACAGCATGTTACCATTTGAAAGTTGCCATTCGTAAAAGTCTGAAAAGTCTCCTACGGCCAGTGCTCGGACTACTTTTGCAACAAAGCCGTGTGCTACAAGCAAAATAGTTTTGGAGGGGTATTTCGATTCCAGCTCAGCTAAACCGTCTCGCACTCGTTTCACAACGTCAGAGATCGACTCACCATCGGTCGGCCCAGCATCCCAAAGTCGAGTGATGTTCCGCGACCAGAGTTGCGGATAGCGCTTCTTGGCATCGCCTTGGGTCAACCCCTCGAAAACGCCGACATCCCGCTCTCTGAAGCAGTCCATTATTTCAGGTGAGAGCTTCAGGCGTTCGTTCAGAATACTCGCTGTTTGTACTGCCCTGAGGCGTGGAGAAACGACAAGTACATCAAGGTTTGCGGGCAATTTCTCGCAAAGCGTTTGAGCTTGCCGGCGGCCCAGCGCGGTAAGTTCTGGATCAAGAGATCCAAGGTATCGATGTTCGGCATTAGCCCAGGTTTCACCATGCCGCACGATGTATAAATGCATGAAATCCATCCCGGCGAAATAAGGGATAGATTGTACCTTTCCATCGCGGGTGGACGCACCAAGACCAGGTTTTGGGATCTGCTCGACCGCGCTCCTCTGCCACCAGACCAGCGGTAAACCCGCCAGTTGTTCAGCCAGCAATTGTGCTAGCTTTTGAAATAAAAGCGCTGTCAGCGTTAGATTCTGACGATGGCAGCGAAGCTCTACCGGCGCAACGCGCTATCTCAGTTGGTTGCTGTTGTAGTGCCGGGTGCAGGGCCTTCGCTAAATGTGTAGTTAATTACCACATCGTTGCGGATGAGCACGTCGAGTGTCTTCTGGGTGCCTGTTGTCGTGACCTTCATCGTCACCACGTAGTTCTGCGCATGCGCTGAACCGCTGGTGTAGGTGTAGATCCACTTCTCGTCTGTCTCGCTGACAGCACTCTTAGCATAGGGCTCGCCGAAGAGCGACTTCAGTTCGGATGTCGTCGTCTTGCTCTTAGTGATGCTGGCCACATTGGCCGACGAGAAATCCCGGCCTGCGGTGTAGTGCGAAGTGGCGCAACCACCGAGTACAAAACACATACCGATTACAGCGATGAGCTTTTTCATAATCGTCCTTGATGAAAGAGGAGTTAGCAGCTTAACGGCAATCAGTGTCAAAAGTCATTACGGTTACATCCAAGTACGGAAAGCCTGAACGGGTTTTCTAGGATTCTCAGCACTCATCTTCTTATCGAGTCTGGTAGGAAAACCACCACTGTAAATACCCGCCCATTCCCCAAACGCTTGTGACCTAACCCCCCTCAACTCCGAATAAACAACGCCGCTACCCCCCAGCAGCCATCCGCCGACAGATAACGCAAGCAACCCAGGACAACATCACTGCCGGGATCGAAAGCAAAATCGAATACAAAATGCCGACTGCCAGCAACGGCCCTGCCTCAGAGCTGATCATCACACACGGAATCTGCCCGAACATTACGATGGGGCCCGCCAGCCATCTGCGTTTTTGAAACAGCAGACCAAGCACCAATGTCAGTGCCAGGGACGCAGGATACAGAACAGTCAAATAACATTGCGCGTCCCACGGCTCATTCACGTCGGCGGACCATGACGCCGCCAGCCAAAAGCTCACACTGATGACGAGAGTTACGATTGTCGCCAGCCATATATTTTTCAATGACGTTCTCTCTTTTAAGCTGAGCTGCATATTCCTCATCCGGCTCGCACATGAACCTACCCTGCCCTGCACCGTTTGAGCTTCGCCGGCCGTAGAGCCCGTTACCGTACTGCACGCCGATCGCGCCATTGCCAATCAGCCTGAAAAGCAAGGAATTAGAACCCCAATCAGCATGAGGGGTCTGCTCCTGTATCACATCTCTGGAATGCATCGAATGTACACGCACCATAGCCTGGTAATACTGGCCCGGGGAGGCTACGCCGCTCGGGGACTGCTTTATTTGATCATCGGTATCTTCGCCCTGCTGGCAGCGCAGGATGCGACGAAGCCCAAGGACAGTCACAAAAGCCTGGAAGCATTGCTAAGCCAACCCTTTGGCTATTTTCTAATCGGAGTTGTGGTGGCCGGGCTGCTCGCATTTGCTGCCTGGCGCGTGCTCCAGGCTACGCGTGATGTCGATCATCACGGCAAAGCGTTCAAAGGCCTGGTCATTCGCGCGGGTCTGTTGGCCGGCGGTATGGTCAACGGCGCTTTAGCATTTTTTGCATTGGGCCTGCTCGTTAGCGGCATCAGGAGTTCGGGCGATTCCAGGGGGCAGACCAAAGACTGGCTCGCGCATTTTTTGTCCTGGGATCACTCGAATCTGTTGGTGTACCTGATCGCGCTGGTTCCTTTTGGTGTCGGTGTTGCTCATATCATCAAGGGGTGGAAGGCGTCGTTCGAGAAATACTTTGAGGCCGACGAAGACGTCATGCGGTACGTCCGCCCGGTATCTCGATTCGGACTGATTGCCCGGGGCGTCGTGTTTTTGGAAATTTCGGTGCTGCTGGCAATCAGTGGTTCTGCGTATCAGGCCATGGACCCACCGGGTATGAAGGAAGCCCTGGACGCGCTCCAGAATCTCCCAGCTGGATGGCTGATTTTGATAGTGATGGCATTGGGGCTGATTGCGTTCTCGGTTTACAGCTTCTCTGAAGCCTTCTGGCGCAGGATCAATATGGACTTGCCGGGAGTAGCGAAACATTGAGGGTAACGTAGTGGATAAAAAACAGGAAACAGTCAGCCAGAACATTGAAGGGTCAATGTGGCAAGCCGCTAAGTGGCTGAACAAACCGAGCCTTTGCCAACGCTTGGCTGACCACTCATTAGAGATTTTTACTGACTCTCAAACCGACTTTTGGCGTGAAACCCATTATGGGTTCATTCGAGACAGTGGGCATTTTCTGGGGTTCGATACCACGGGAGACTTTACCGCTCAAGTCAGAGTCAACGCCGATTTTCGCGAGCTCTATGACCAGGCGGGCATCATGGTCAGGCTCAATGAGCAGACCTGGCTCAAGGCAGGGATTGAATATAACGATGGAATGCCAATGATCAGCAGCGTGCTGACACAGGGCACGTCGGATTGGGCGCCGAGCTGTTTTTCTGGCGACCCAACCGATTTCTGGCTTCGTGTGACCGTTTCCGATGGCGTGCTGCGCTTGCAGTACTCCACAAACGGCATCACTTGGCCACTGCTCAGGCTTGCTCCATTTCCACGCGCGGAACGCTATACGGTTGGCCCTATGTGCTGCACACCGCAGCGGCAAGGGTTGAGGGTAAAGTTTTCTGAATGGTCGTTGAGCCAGCCTCTCGCGCGAGACCTGCACGACTTGAGCTAGACAGCCCGTCAATCATCGTCACGCACGTGCGCGTCAGCACAGGGCAAGCGCCCCGACTCCCCGCCGGCAATTCGTTCCGCCTGATCGATGCCGCGCTTTAGCGCGTCGTGCACGGTCCATTGCGCGCCGGGCAACTGACTGACGCGCTCGCCGACACAGTCCCCCGTGGCGGTATAGACGCAGACCAGCACTTCAATATCGTCGTCTTTGCGCTCACGGGCCCTGACTTCGATATGGCAGCCGTTTTCCACTTCCTGGGTAAAGCACTCTTCCTCGAGTGCCTTTTCGGCCCAGGCCTTGTAGGTAGTACCACGAATAAACATAACTGCTCTCCCCCGGCCGTTAGTTAGTAAGTTGGCCTTCAAGTAAGACCTGAATGATTCAGCAGGAATTCCACCTTTTTTCCAATACCGGTTACAGCACGTGCTCCCACCAGGCGAGTACCGTTTCGCTTGTTAAACCGTTCGTCAGGGGAAGTTACAAATTGTTAAACCAACCCCGGGACGTCTATTCAAAATTGTTCGGGAACGCGGTGCAGCGCGCCCCGCAGAGCGGCAGTGAAAGCCAGTAGATCCGTGCAGTGGATGCCGTTTATCCGCTGGAGGCGGCGTATTGCCTGGCGTTAAGCCGCCGACTGCACCCGCACTAACAAGCGCAGCGCCAGCGTTTCGCTTAAATAACTTTCGAACACTGGCACTACCGTGTCGGCACCGCAATAACGGACGTTTTCACTACAGGAGCACGGCATGAAACGAGCAATGGGTTATTGCCTGGTATCTATCGCCAATCTTTTCTTGTTAACCGGCTGCAACCTCGTTGTGTTCAACCCCAAGGGGCAAGTTGCGACGGATGAACGCGACCTGATTATTCTCGCCACCGGTTTGATGCTGCTGGTGGTCGTTCCGGTCATCGTGCTGACGTTCGTTTTTGCCTACCGCTACCGCGCCACCAATAAAAAGGCGCGTTACTCGCCACGCTGGGCCAGCTCGTACCCCATCGAAGCGGTGGTCTGGGGCGTGCCGCTGCTCATCATCATCGCCCTGGGATGGGTGACATGGGAAACCACCCACGCACTTGACCCTTATCGCCCGCTCGAGTCAGAGACGCCACCGATCAATGTGCAGGTGGTGGCCACTGACTGGAAATGGTTGTTCATCTACCCGGACCTGGGCATCGCCAGCGTCAATGAGCTGGCCTTGCCGGTGCATACGCCGGTGAGTTTCACCATCACCTCCGACGCGGCCATGACGTCATTCTTCATTCCTGCTCTGGGCGGGCAGATTTACGCCATGGCCGGCATGCAGACCAAATTGCACCTGATCGCCAATGAGACCGGCGAGTTCAGAGGGATCGCGGCCAACTACAACGGCGCCGGTTTTTCCGACATGCATTTCGCCACGCTGTCCCTCAGCCCTGCCGACTTCAAGACGTGGGTAACCAAGGTCAAAGGCGCCGCAACGCCCCTCGACCAGGCTCGCTACGCACAACTGGCCAAGCCCACCATCCGGCATCCGGTGACCTATTACTCGACCGTGCAGGAGCGGCTGTTTCTGGACATCGTCGATCAATACGAAGGCATGAACAAGGCCAGGAAGCCCAAGCGCGACCAGGCCCCATTGAACGGTGCTCAATCGAGCGTCACCGGCACGCGCACCGATCAACACCCCAGTCTGCTGGCCGAGGAGCAATAACCATGTTTGGAAAACTGTCATGGGACGCGATTCCAACCACTGAGCCCATTGTGATGTACACGCTGGCGGTCGTCGGGCTGATTGGCGTGGCGATGCTGGGCACGATTACCTGGAAACGCAAATGGGGCTATCTGTGGCGCGAGTGGTTCACCTCGGTGGACCACAAAAAGATCGGCTGCATGTACATCATCGTCGCGCTGGTGATGCTGCTGCGCGGTTTTTCCGATGCGATCATGATGCGCACCCAGCAAGCCATGGCCGCCAGTGGCGGGCCGGGTTATCTGCCACCGGAACACTACGACCAGATCTTCACCGCCCACGGCGTGATCATGATTTTTTTCATGGCCATGCCTTTCGTGGTCGGCTTGATGAACATCGTGGTGCCGCTGCAGATCGGCGCGCGCGATGTGGCCTACCCGTTTCTCAACGCGCTGAGCTTCTGGCTGTTCGTGGTCGGCGCCGCGCTGGTGAACATTTCACTGGGGGTCGGTGAGTTCGCGCGCACCGGTTGGGTTGCCTATCCGCCGTTATCCGGGCTGGCCTACAGCCCGGGAGTCGGGGTGGATTATTACATCTGGTCACTGCAGATATCCGGCATAGGCACGTTACTGACGGGGGTAAACTTCTTCGTCACGATCCTGAAGATGCGCACCGAAGGGATGACCCTGTTCAAGATGCCGGTGTTCACCTGGAACGCGCTGTGCACCTCGGTGCTGATCCTGGCGGCGTTTCCGATTCTCACCGCCACCCTGCTCATGCTGAGCCTGGACCGTTATCTGGGCATGCACTTCTTTACCAACGAAGCCGGCGGCAACCCGATGATGTATGTCAACCTCATCTGGGCCTGGGGGCACCCGGAGGTGTACATCCTGATCCTGCCGGCGTTCGGGGTGTTTTCCGAGATTGCCGCGACGTTCAGCAGTAAACGGCTGTTCGGCTACGTGTCGCTGGTGTGGGCAACGATCTCGATTACCGTGTTGTCGTTCATTGTGTGGCTGCATCACTTTTTCACCATGGGGGCCGGAGGCAACGTCAACGCGTTCTTCGGCATCATGACGATGATCATTGCGGTGCCGACCGGTGTGAAAATCTTCACCTGGCTGTTCACCATGTTCCGCGGGCGGGTGCGCTTCGAAACGCCGATGCTGTGGACCTTGGGCTTTATCGTGACCTTCAGCATCGGCGGCATGACCGGGGTACTGCTGGCAGTCCCTGGCGCCGACTTCCTGCTGCACAACAGCCTGTTCCTGATCGCGCACTTTCACAACGTGATCATCGGCGGCGCCCTCTTTGGTTACATGGCCGGCCTGACCTACTGGTTCCCCAAGGCCTTCGGCTTCCGGCTGAATGACCGATTGGGCCGCATCGCTTTCTGGTGCTGGCTGACCGGCTTTTATTTCGCCTTCATGCCGTCGTACGTGCTGGGCTTCATGGGCATGACGCGGCGGCTCAACCATTTCGACAACCCGCAATGGCGGCCCTGGCTCCTGCTTGAGCTGCTCGGCGTGGCAATCATTCTCTGCGGCGTGGCGGCCCAGGCACTGCAACTGTTTGTCAGTATCCGCAGGCGTCACCGGTATCGCGACCTCACCGGCGACCCGTGGGACGGACGCACGCTGGAATGGGCCACCTCCTCGCCGCCACCGCTGTACAACTTCGCCGAGCAACCCAAAGTCAGCGACCTGGACGCCTATTGGGGCATGAAGGAGCGCGGTGTGAGCACCCTCAGCCACACCGACTATCGAAGCATCCACATGCCGTGCAACACCGCCTCGGGCCTGGTGATCAGCCTGTTCACACTGATCTGCGGCTTCGCTCTGGTCTGGCACATCTGGTGGATGGCGGCGTTCGGCCTGGTGGCCTCGGTGGTCACGTTCGTGGTGCGCAGTTACGACGAAGACACGGATTACTTCGTGCCGGCGCAAGAGGTCGCGCGCATCGAAGCGACCCGTCTCAAAGACCTGGCAGAGGCTTGATCCATGTCCAACACCGTGATTGAAAAAGACGTCGCTCATACCCAGGAACATGGCCACGAGGACGCGGGCTCACTCAGCGTTTTCGGGTTCTGGATCTACCTGATGACTGACTGCATCCTGTTCGCCACGTTGTTCGCCGGCTATGCGGTGTTGCGCGACAGCGTGGCGGGCGGCCCATCGGGCGTGGACGTTTTCGAACTGCCCTATGTCCTCGCTGAAACCATGCTGCTGTTGTTGAGCAGCCTCACCTACGGCTACGCGATGCTCGCGATGAACCGTGGCCAGCAACGCCAGGTACTGCGCTGGCTGGGTATTACATTTGTACTGGGTGCCGGCTTCATCGCCATGGAAATCAATGAGTTTCACCATCTGATCGCTGAAGGCCACGGACCGGACCGCAGTGCGTTTCTCACCGCGTTCTTCACGCTGGTCGGCACCCATGGCGCGCACGTGCTGACGGGATTGATCTGGATGGCGGTGCTGATGGTCCAGGTTCATCAAAAAGGCCTCACCAGCACCAATGCCACGCGGCTCAGTTGCCTTAGCCTGTTCTGGCACTTCCTGGATGTGGTGTGGATCTGTGTGTTTACCGTGGTCTATCTGTTGGGAGTGGTGTGATATGTACAAGCAAAGCTCGCTTCACAGCAGCGCCGGAACACGCCATGGCAGCCGCCGCGCCTACCTGGTCGGATTCCTGCTTTCGGTCGCGCTGACCCTGATCCCGTTCGCCCTGGTGATATTCCCCGCGCTGCCACGTACCGGCACTGCCTGGCTGGTGGTGGCGCTGGGGGCTATCCAGGTCCTGGTCCACCTCAGGTTCTTCCTGCATCTGGATACGGCCGAGGAACAACGCTGGAACCTGGTTGCGCTGATTTTCTCGGCGGTCGTCATTCTTCTGCTGGTAGGACTCTCGCTCTGGATCATGGACAGTATTCATCACAACATGCTGGCGCACTGAGGCACTGGCTGTTGAGTGGATTGCGCCGACCAGGCGGCGGCGCAATCGTCCATGGGCTTTATGTCGAGCCTCGCGTCCTCATTCGCTGACGCGCAACACCACTTTACCGTGCACATGTTCCCCGGCCAGAAAATCCAGCGCCTGCTCGGCCTCGTTCAGCTCAAATACCTTGGCGATAAAGACCTGCACATTGCCCGCCTCGATCAAACCTGCGATCTCGGCCAATTCGTCCCCTCGGGGGACGGCGGTGAATCGTGTCCCGGTCTTGCCTGCCGCCTGCGGATGGTGAGCGTCCGGCATCGTCAGGGTGGACACCAGCCGGCCACCCTCCCCCAGTACCTGCCAGGAACGCGCCTGGGTGTCACCGCCGATCAAGTCGATCACCAGATCAAAGTCCTTGCAGATCGCCTCGAATCGCTCAGTTTTGTAATCGATCGCCCGGTCCACGCCCAGCTCGTTCAAGAACGGCAAGCTCTCGGTTGACGCCGTCGCATAGACCTCGGCGCCCTTGACCTTGGCAAATTGCACAGCGAAGTGACCAACACCTCCCGTGCCTCCGTGGATCAGCACCTTTTGCCCGTGTTCGATCCGACCATGCTCCACCAACGCCTGCCAGGCCGTGTGCCCGGCCAGTGGCACACCCGCTGCGTGAGGCCAATCGAGGCCCGCAGGTATGCGTGCCAGATGCTCAACCGGCACGCAGGAATACTCGGCGTAGGCGCCATCAGCGCCCAACATCGCAAACACCCGGTCGCCTTTCTTGAAATCACTCACGCCTTGACCGACCTCTTCGATCAGCCCGGCAACTTCCCTGCCCAACGTCAGCGGCAATTCATCGGTTGTCACTTGCGGGTATTGGCCCTCGCGAATCTTGTAATCCACCGGATTGATGCCGACGAAAAAATTCTTCACCAGCACCTCGCCCGGCTTGGGCTCCGGCACTTGCACCTGCGTCAACTGCATGACCTGCGGGCCACCGAACTGCTTGATCCTGATCGCTTTCATGCTAGGCACCTCGTTTGTCTTTTCAACACTATTTCAAAGCCCCCTTTCAGGGCGCTCATCTCAGAACACTCAGGTGTGTGGAGGACCGTCAACGTTCGCGGGTTCACTGGATATTGAGCGCCACAGACAGACGGCATCTTCCGTTCGCCATCGACCGTTCATCGAACGTTTCAGGATTTCGCAAAACATTTTCGAAAGCGTCGTTATCGCAATAGGTGTCTGCTGCATCGATGTTCGAACGTGCAGCCTGCTGCAAAACGCGAGTGGGTGTGTTCACTTCCAGGCGGCTTGACTCATCCCTCCCCTGACCACGCGAGGTGCAACATGAAAGCTATTGTGTTCCACGGTGTCGGCGACATCCGGCTGGATGACGTTGCCGAGCCCACGCTGCAAGCTCCCAACGACGCGATCATCCGCATAACGGCCTCGGCCATCTGCGGCACCGACCTTCACTTCATTCGTGGCAGTGCGCCGGATATGCAACCCGGCACGATTCTGGGCCATGAAGCCGTCGGTATCGTGGAGGCATTGGGTGATGATGTGCGCAACCTGAGGATCGGCGACCGTGTACTGGTGCCGTCGACTATCGCGTGCGGCAATTGCGCTTACTGCCGCGCCGGTTATTTTGCGCAGTGTGACGTTGCCAACCCCAACGGCAAGACTGCTGGCACATCCTTTTTTGGTGGCCCCAAGGCCACAGGCCCGTTCAATGGGCTGCAAGCGGAAAAGGCCCGAATCCCCTTCGCGAATATCGGCTTGATCAAACTGCCCGACGCCATTACTGACGACCAGGCGATTGCAATGTCGGATATTTTTCCCACCGCCTGGTTCGGCGCCAAAATGGCGGAAATAACGGACGGTGACACCGTTGCGGTGTTTGGCTGTGGGCCGGTAGGTCTGTTCGCGATCGTCAGCGCGAAGCTGCTGGGCGCCGGACGCATCTTTGCCGTCGATGGCCTGGACGACAGGTTGGAACGCGCGCGGGACCTTGGCGCTGAATGCATCAATTTCGAGAAGGAGGACCCCGTTGAGGCGCTGCATCGCCTCACGCATGATATTGGCGTGGACCGCGCGATTGATGCCGTAGGCGTCGACGCCAACCACGCTCACCACGGCCAGGCCTGCGACGGCGCGCAATGGCAACCGGGCGATAAGCCCTCACAAGCCTTGGAATGGGCCGTGCAAGGTTTGGCCAAGGCGGGCACGCTGTCGATAATTGGTGTCTATCCTGCAGGATTCGACCGTTTTCCCATCGGCGCCGCGATGAATAAAAACCTGCGAATGAACATGGGGAACTGCCATCACCGCAAGTACATCCCCAAGCTCATTGAGATGACGCTGGCAGGTCGGGTGGATCCCTCCAAAGTGCTGACACAGCATGAACCCATGGGGGACGCCATCAGCGCTTTTCAGAAGTTTGATCAGCACTTCCCGGGCTGGATCAAAGTCAAGCTGGAAACGGCCGCCAACCAACCTGGCACAACCGGCCTTGGTTGAGCACACCCTAAAGGACAGCCATCATGTTCGATAAGCCGCATTACCTTGTCAGTTTCATCCTCGACAACCAGCCGCAAAGCCGAACGCTGGAGCACGACGCTGAACACCTCGATTCCCGGCAGGCAGAAGCCCTGCTCAAACAAACGTTCAGCGAACTCAAGGACGCCCGTTTGAGTGACGTTCAGGTGCAGAAAAGAACGCGACACGAGCAAGGTAACAACATTCCCGGGCACTACCAGCAACCCTGAAGAGGCGCGGCCGCAGCCCAGGTTCTCCGAGGCTGCGAAGCGCTTGCAAACCCGCGACCCCAAAAAACAGCCAGCCCCGTGTGTTAAACGGGGCTGGCATCAGTGCGCTCGACGAGCGCTGCGGCTGTGGCGTTTATTGCTCACCCCGGTTCAGCGGCGCAGCAGACGGTCCAGCACCAGCAGCGCGACCGCACCAATTGCCAGAGCGGCAACCGGCTTCTCTTTAACGAACGTGGAAACGCTGTCAAGTGCATCACCGTAGGTCTGGGTCAGCTGACCCGCCGCCTGACGCCCGGCACCTTCAGCTTGCAGCTTCGAGTCGCCAAACAGCTTGCCGGCAGCGCTCTGAGCCTTGCCAGCGACTTTTTCTACAACACCTTCTACCTGTTCACTTTTCATAATCACAAAACCTTCGCGTGTAGTGGGCAACCCGGTGTCAATCCGGGCTGGCGGATAGCTGCACAGCGTTAGGGCGAATGACGCAGTGATTAGTTCAAGTTGAAGTACCGCACCGAGCGTTCCGATGGCAAAGGCCGGGCTGATTCAGCCACACCCCAGGGAACTGGAATTTTCCAGTCTCTTCAAACCTGCATGCCTGTATCGTTCACGTTTCTTTCGTTTCAACTAAACAGGCGCGCAGCACGGTACTCACGCTACACTTTTGCGTGCTGAGAAATCGGGCGACAGTGACGGGCCAATTTGTTCAGTTCCCCAGGAGCAGCGTTCATGATTCCTCGTATCATCATCGCCGACGATCACCCTGCCATCCTGCACGGTTGCCAGGTCGTACTGCTGAATGACAGCAGCTTCGCCAAAATCCAGGCGACCGCCACCAGCGTCCCGGAACTCTTCAGCGCGCTGGAAAGCCACGAGTGCGACGTGCTCATCGTGGACTATTCGATGCCCGGCGCGGATATGGACGGCCTGCACATGCTGGGTGTGCTCAACAGACGCTACCCGAACCTGCCCGTGCTGGTACTGACCGGTGAAGAGAACCTCGGCATTCTGCGGTTGATTCTGGAGGCGAAGGTCCGTGGCATCATTCAAAAAAACAGCGACATTCTCTGTCTGCCCAAGGCGGTGCGCACCGTGCTGCGCCGGGGCATCTACTTGAATGATTCATTGAAAAAAGCGCTGGCTGAATCGCCCCGCAGCACAGCAAAAGAAGCACAGCTGAGCCCCAGGGAGCTGGAGATCGTAAGACTGCTGGCGTCGGGCAAGTCACCCGAGGACATCGCAGAAATCCTGCATCGCAGCATCAAGACGGTGAGCTGGGGCAAGAACTCGGCCAAGCGCAAACTGGGCATACAGTCCGACGCGCAGCTGTATCAGTATTACGCCTCACTGGCCAAATCCACCGTCGAGCACACGGGGTGATCAACGCCCTGCGCAGGCTGTTATGGCTGACACTGCTGGTGTCGAGCCTGTGCGTGGCATCAACCGAAACAAACGTGGCTTCGGGCAACACTGTGGTGGTCGGTCTGCCTGTACAGACCACCCCTCCCCTGGGCTTCTGGGTGGGCGACAGCCCGGCCGGATTCAGCATCGACTACTTGCGCTACCTGGCAGACCAATTGAATCTGAAGCTGGAATTCCGCCAGTTCGCCACCTTCGAACAAGCCACCACAGCCCTGTGCGAAGGGCACATCGACATCGTGCCGGACTTGCAGACCAACGCCACGCGTCAGCGCTGCATGAACTTTTCCAGCCCATATCTGCTCTCCCCGCTGGTATTGGTTGTTCGGCACGGCAGCGCAGCGATTACGTCTGCCGAATTGACGTCACACTCATTCGTCGCCGAGCAAGGCTATACGACTGCCCAATGGCTGAGCCAACGCCTGCCGCCCGCGCAGCTGCACATCTACGCAGACACCCAGTCAGCCCTGAACGCCTTGCAGAAGGGCGAAGGTGACGCCTATCTGGGCGAGCCTTACCAGCTCGAAGCACTGTTCAGCAGCGGTCGCTACAAGTCCCTTGAGGTTCGCCAGCAGGACCTGTACGACAATGCAGGTCTGCACTTCGGCATCAGTACGCTTCGGGCCGACCTGCGCGACGCCCTTGCCGCAGAAATGGCCCGCACGCCGTCGGACTTCCTCAACGACCTGCAGTTGCGCTGGCTGGACAAGCACTCGCTCAAGCAACGCATGCAGCCCTCCTCCCACCTGACTTCCGCGCAGCGCCAATGGGTGGATGACTTGCCGATGCTGCGCGTGAGTTATGAAACCACTTTCCGTCCCATGTCGTTCCTCGACGAACACGGTCGCCCCAATGGGCTGAGCTACAGCTACCTGAAATACCTGGTGAATGCGCTGCGGCTCAAAGTGGTTGAGATCCCCGCGCGAAGCGGCACGGTGGCGTCGTCCGACGAGGCCGACCTGCGTATTCCGGTGGACCCGTCCACCGAACACCTGCCCGGCTGGCGCTACACACAGCCCTTCGTGAGGATTCCGAACGTGTTGGTGACACGGCTCGGAGAACCCGCCAAAACCGCCATCGAAGAACTCAACGGCGCGACCCTGGTCGTGCCGGACACACCGAAGTTCGCGCAACGCCTCCAGCAACGGGTGCCCGACAGCAAGCTGCTGCTGGTGACCGACCCGGCTGATGGCTTTGAGCTGGTGCGCACCGGCAAGGCCGATGGCTACGTGGGTAACCTGATAACAGTCGACCGTTTGCTGGAGAAAGGCTGGTCGGACAGCCTCAAGATTGCCGCGGCTACCGATCTGCCGCTGGAGCTGTCCATCGCGGTGACCGAGCGTCACGCTCAATTGGTGGCCCTGCTGGATCAGCTCATCCAGAGCATTCCGATAGAACAGCGCGACCTGTTTGCCCAGCAGTGGCTGCGCAATACCTATGAAGTCGGCGTCTCGCCGCAACGCCTGTGGCGCATCGTCGGCAGCATAGGGTCCGCCGCGCTGCTGATCATTGGCGTATTGCTCTATGCGCACCTGTCCCTCAAAGCCCGCCAGCGCGCCCTCAGGGAAGCGCAACAGCGCTTGTCAGCGCAATTGCGCTTCAGCCGCGAACTGCTTGAATCGTATCCGTACCCGGTCGCCATCAAAGACCGTCATCGCCGTTACCTGATGCTCAATAAAGCCTATGAGCGAACCTTCAACGTTGAAGCGGCCCAGATACTGGGGCGCTGCGTCGACGAAATCAGCTACTACCCCGCGCAGGTGCGCCAGCGCATCTCCAAGATGGTCGAACGGGCGCTGCGTGACGATGAGCGCCAACAAGGCGAGCATATTCTGGTGGGCGAGGATGGCAGCGATCAGCATTGGCTGTACATCGTTACCCCCTATCGTCTGGACGGCGACGAACCTCAGGGCGTGCTCACCACGTTCATCGACGTCACCAGCATTCGCGCCGCCGAACAACTCGCTGAACAGGCGGCCGAGGCCAAGGCGGCGTTTCTGGCCACCATGAGCCATGAAATTCGCACCCCCATGAATGGCATTCTCGGTTTGCTCGAACTGATGAGCGACCTGCACCTGCCCACGGACGCGCAGGAAATGCTGGCGATGGTCAATGAATCGACCCGCTCGCTCCTGCAGGTACTTGACGACACCCTGGATTTTTCACGCATCGACTCCGGCATGCTCGTTGTCGCGCCCGAGCCCACCGATCTGCGTCAACTGCTCGACGGCGTGCTGCGCCTGATCGGTCATCAGGCACACAGCAAAGACCTCGAGCTGCACAGTCTGATTGATCATCGCATTGCCGGGTTGCTGGAAGTCGACGGCAGCCGCCTGCGCCAAGTGCTGCTCAACCTGCTCAGCAACGCCACCAAGTTCACCCAAAGCGGGCATGTGCGCCTGGAACTGAGCGTCCAGCACGATGATGGCGAGCAGCACCTGGAGTTTCTGGTCGCGGACACCGGCATCGGCATCAGCCAGGAGCAGCAGGAGCGTCTGTTTCAACCCTTCATGCAGGCCGACAGCTCCATCACCCGGCGCTACGGGGGCTCGGGCCTGGGCCTGATGATCTCGCGTCGACTCGTGCAACTGATGGGCGGTGAGCTGTACCTGCACAGCCGCCTCAATGAAGGCACGCGCATCACCTTCACCCTGAGCCTGCCCGTGGTCGCCGCGCTTGAAAAACCGTTCACCGCGCACTCGGTGAGGCTCGCGTCCGATCTCGCGCCCTACCGAGAAGCCCTGGCAGAGCACCTGCTGGCGCTGGGGCTTCACTTCACGTCGGATCAGCAGGACCTGCTGATCACCGCCGATGAGGCATCTGCCGGCAAGCCCGGAACGCTGCTGATCACCACCGAGGCCCTGCCTGCCGGCTATGCCGTCGGCCCACCGGCCACCCGCCTGAGCGTCAACCCGCTGACCTGGGGCGGCTTGCAGGCAGCCCTTGAGCAACTGCTGCTGGGGCGCAACAGCTGCCGCCGAATTCCGTTGCCCCGTTCCAGCTACCCCAAGGGGCACAAGGTGCTCATCGTGGAAGATCACCCCACCAATCGATTGCTGCTCAAAAGGCAGATGGAACATCTGCACTGCGCCTTCGATCTGGTGGAAAACGGTCTGCAGGCACTCGAACGCCTGCAAACGCAGCAGTACACGCTGATCCTCACCGACTGCTATATGCCAGAACTGGACGGCTACGCCATGACGCGCCAGGTACGCGACTCAGCGCTCGACGCCGCGACGATCCCCATCATAGGCATGACGGCGAGCATTCACCCGCAGGAGCAGCAGCGCGCTCGAGCGGCCGGCATGGATGAACTCATCCTCAAGCCCATCGTCCTCAGTGCGTTGATTACCCTGTTCGAGCGTTACCTGTGCGCGCCGCCTGAAGACTCGGCAGTCACCAGCATGGGCGATCTGAAGGCCGTGATGTGGGACAGTTTTTGCGCAGAGAGTCGCAAGGACCTGCTGGCCATAGAGGCCGCACTGATCAGTGACGATGCCGAAACCCTCGGCCATTTGCTGCACAAACTCGCCGGAGCGTTGCAACTGGTCGAACTGACCGAACTGTCCCGTCAGGCGCAGCACTTGCACCGTGAGGCGCAGCGCCATTCAATCGTACACACAGCGATACGCGACTTCGTTGACCAACTTCGCGACGCCGGCATCTGACAGCTCGCACATAATCCACGTCTTGCTTGAACTGTCCTCGCTAACAGCAGAACTGGAATATTCCAGGCCAACACCACGTTTGACACTCCTATAATTTCGCCGCGCTTGAAAGAGGGTCGACTTCACCATCGACATTGCCCTTTCGAGCGTCTTTTAATTATTCATAGGAGTATGACCGTGAAACTTTTCAAACTGGGTGCCACGTTATCCATTGCCGGCTTCGCCACCCTCGCGCCCTTTATCGCCCACGCCGCCAGCGACATTAACGTTAAAGGTGTTATTACACCGAGCGCGTGTACGGTAAATATTCCAACTGGCAATGATCTGGACTGGGGCGAGATCCCTTGGGACTCACTGAACAAAACCGACTTCACCACACTCACCGCAAAGCCAGCCACGATCGTTATTAACTGCCCGGAAGGCACAACCACGAAAACCGCCATGTGGATTGTCGATGCGGACCCTTCCAGCGCTTTGGTCGGCAAGAATAGCGCCGGGCGCACCGACCATGGCGATTCGGGCCGTATCTTCGGTATCGGCATCGATCCGGTGACCAAGAACAAGATCGGCAACTTTGTGCTGAAGCCGGTCAGCACCACCGTCGACGGCGTCACCAACACCACCAACTTTGGTTATAACCGCGACGCGGCCAACCATATGTCTACGCCCAGCAGCCGGGCGTTGATGTCCAATTGGGCTTATTACACCGCAGAAGAATGGAGTCCTCTGGACGCCAGTAACAACCCTGCCAGCGGCACTTCGTTCACCTGGAACTTCGAGGTTGAACCGCAAATAAACAAGGCCAGCCAAATCACCGCGACCACGCAAGTTCCATGGAACGGAACGGCACAAGTCAACGTTCGTTACTACTAATTTAGTGTGAGTTCGCAAATGTCCTGCCTGACGGCGGGACATTTTTATTGCCATGAAACTTGTCCACTCCTTACTGCTGATATTTTTCATCTCGATGAACGCTCACGCACAACTCAAATTTGACAACAAGTTGCTCGGCATCAGTGGCATCAGTGACCAGCAAGTTGAGGACGCCCTTCACGACACAGAACTGTATGCTGGCGATAACGCGGTGCATCTCTACGTCAATGATCGCTTCATTGCCAAGACTGTGGTTTATCGCGCGCCCGGAGGACAAGCGGGCTATACGGCCCATGACCTTGAACGGTTCGGTCTGAAAAAAGACGCCTGGGGTAAGCGCATTCAAAACGGCGCTGCAACCTACGTGCTGCTGACTGATCGAATCAAGCCCACCTTCAGCCGAAGCGACCGCAGCCTGAAGCTCACGGTACCGCGCGCGCTGCTGGAAAACCCTGACTTCATTCAACGGCAAAAGGGTGGAACCGGCGCCTTCGTCAATTACAACACCTACTATTCGTCGTTTGACTCCGGCGGTTCGAGTAATGACTCACTGAGCGCAACCTATCAACTGGGCGCCAATGCAAACAACGCGTTACTGCGCGCCAACGGCACGTTCAGCAGCTTTACGTCCAGAACCCAGCGCTACAGCAAGAACAACGTCCAGTCGCTTTATCTGGATCGCGATTTCGACATTGGCCGCGTCAAAGCCGGCCGCCTGAACTCGCCCGATGGCGGCTTCGGCGTGGGCTACGTGGATGGCGTGGTCTACAACACCAAGGACTCGCCCTCAGGCATTGGCAGCGTTGCCTTCACCTACGACAGCGATGCGCCGGCGGTGAT
Organism: Pseudomonas poae RE*1-1-14; assembly: GCF_000336465.1. Taxonomy (NCBI): domain Bacteria; kingdom Pseudomonadati; phylum Pseudomonadota; class Gammaproteobacteria; order Pseudomonadales; family Pseudomonadaceae; genus Pseudomonas; species Pseudomonas poae. Next base: position 2,034,761 of record NC_020209.1, read on the forward strand.
TGAGTTCTACCAGCGAGACCAGTTGGTCTACACCTTGAACGTCAACCGTGGCCACAACAACCTTGCCGCCATACCGGTGACTTCACTTACGTCGGATGTGGTGGTGGTGATCAAACGCGATGGCCAGGTCATCGATACCCGCCAGATTTCCCGTGCCCGCATCAGCCGCGCTACCACGCAAAGCAGTGGGCTCTACGCATTTGCCGGGCGCTCCAACACCGATACGCCCGCCGTGACAGCAGGCGCGGGTTACTCAAAACGCTACAGCGATGCCGTGAACCCCACCGTCGCGGTCGTCGCCCAACAGCGTTATCAGGGCGTCTCCGTCAGCAACACCCTCACTAAAGGCGGCCTGCAGATGACCACGTATGGCCTGTTATCGAGAAATGAGCGCAATAAATTGGGTGTCAACTTTAACGCCACGCTCAGTTACGGCGGCACCGACCTTACGTACCAGGCAATCAGCCGCAATTTCTCCTATGTCGGCCAGGTTCTTTATGATTACCAGGCCGATATAAAAAGTACCTGGGGCATCACGCACAGTTTTGTGGTGGGCGACAATAATGCGTTCAGCATCATGCTCAATCGGAATGACTTCTACAGCCGCGCCAGTTATTCGACCTGGTCGGCAGGCTATTCCACTAACTTCAAAAGAGCCTCACTCACGCTGAGTGCCGGGTCTATCCTGCAAGCGCCCGGTAATACCCAGCGCGACACAATGACGTTGAATGCCAGCCTGTCGATTCCATTCGACGTGGGCGGCCGCCATGTTTCTTACCGGTCGCAATACAACGCTTACAGTAACACCCAACGCCTGGACAACTATCTGACCACCCGGGTCAATAGCGATTACAGCGTCACGGCAGGCCATGTGCAACGCAGTGTCCAACGCACCGCCACCGCAGAAAACTATATAAGCAACGACTTCAATACACCGTACACCCATGCCGGCCTGACGGTTTCCAAGTCCGAAAGCGAGCGCCGCAGTGCAACGTCAAACAGCCTGAGCCTGTCGGGTTCAATCGCCGCCAATCACAAGGGCGTGGTGTTTACACCCGAACAACTCAAAGACACCTACGCCATTGTCGACACTCATCTCAAGGGTTTCGTCAAGGTCAGCAGCCAGCGCAGCTCGGCAAGAACAAACTATAACGGCAAAGTGGTGCTGGCCAATATCTCCGATAACAAGCCTGACTTCGTCAAAGTCAATCCCAAGGGGTTGGACGATGACGTGTACTTCCAAAACAACCAGGTGGACTTTATCAGCGACCGTGGCGCGGTTTCCTACTTCGACTTCGAGCCCACCCTTAACAACAACGTGTTGCTGCGTTGGACGAACAAGCCTGAAGCGCTCAGTTCTCGCACGGTCTTTTATGACCAGGACGGCAACTTGATCGCCAACTTCATTGACCAGAACGTGCTGCTGATCAAACAGGACAACATCAAGCAACTGCAAACGTCCGGCATGTTCAATGCGTCCGACAGCACCCAGATGTGCAAACTTCCCACTCAACTGGAGATCTCCAATGAACACATTATCGATACAACCTTTGACTGCTCTTGGCAAAAAATGCCTGTGGCTGGCCTGGCTGACAGCCCTGCCCCTGCTGGCTGAAGCCCAAGTGCAACCCAGCGCCTCTGCCGTGCTGATTCAAAAAGGGCAGAAAGAAGCCACTATCGACCTGAAAAACAACAGTGATGAGGCCGTGCTGCTCTACAGCAAAGTGAGCAAGTTGCCAGATGACGACCTCGACGGTGGCGTGCTTTATACCGTGCCGCAAACCGTGGTGGTCGCGCCCGGCAAAAACCAGACCGTGCGCGTGATCTACCGGGGCAACAAGCCTCTGGACAGGGAACACATTGCACGTGTGCTGTTTTCAGGGCTGCCCCCACAGGAGCAAGCGGCGGGAAAGGTGAAGTTCGTCATAGGCCAGGACCTGCCCGTGGTCATCGGCGTCGACCCCAATTCGTCCGAAGTCGATACCTGGAAGCAAATCAGCTTCAAGCAAGCGCAGGGCAAACTCTGCATGAGCAACCCGTCACGCAAGATCTTTCGGTTTGATCCGAACATGTCGAGCCCGCAGATCAAGGCAGGCATTACCTTCAACAAGGCTTACGTGTTACCGGGCGAAACGCTGTGCCAGGCGCTGACATCACCGCTGGCCGCCAACGCCTCGTTGACTTTCAACAGCGTGTCCAGCTTCAACTTCATGCTGCAAACCCATGTCATCCAGTTATCCGACCAGGCATCGAAGCCTTGATTATCAAACTGAACGCGCCGCCTCAAACAGGATCTGCGCCACAAAATCAATCTCCTGCTCAGTGATGATCAGCGGCGGCAGAAAACGCACCGTCGCGCCATGACGTCCGCCCAGCTCCACGATCAAACCGTGCCTGAGGCAGGCCTGCTGGAACGCCTTGGCGCGTACCGCATCGACGGGCGGATGCCCTTGCACGTCGACGACCCCCTGGGGATCGACGATTTCCATGCCCAGCATCAGGCCGCGTCCACGCACATCGCCGATCCAGGAGAATTCGCTCTGCAGTGCCTGCAACTGGTTGTGCAGGTGCGCGCCCACGGTCTCGGCGTGGGCCACCAGGTGATTGTCGCGAATAAAGCGCAAGGTCGCGGTGCCGGCCGCCATGGCCAGCTGGTTGCCACGGAATGTGCCCGCATGGGCGCCGGGCTGCCACACGTCCAGCGAATCGTTGTAGACCATCACCGACAACGGCAAGCCGCCACCGATGGCCTTGGACAAGGTGATCACGTCCGGGGTGATGCCCGACTGTTCGAAGCCGAACATGCGGCCGCTGCGCCCGATGCCGCACTGGATTTCGTCGACGATCAAGGGAATGCCGTGGGCGGCAGTCAGGCGTCGCAGCTCCTGTAACCAGCGGTCCGGCGCGGCGATCACCCCGCCCTCCCCCTGGATCGGTTCCAGAATCATCGCGCCCGGCAACGTCACGCCGCTTTCGGGGTCGTTGAGCAGGTGCTCCAGGTAACGCAGGTTGAGGGTGACGCCTTGCTCGCCGGCGACGCCGAACGGGCAACGGTAATCATGGGGGAACGGCAGGCGCTGCACGCCCGGCATCAGGGCGCCGAGGGCATTTTTGGGTGACAGGTTGCCGCTGATGGCCAGCGTCCCCAGGGTCATGCCGTGGTAGGCACCCTCGAACGCCAGCACCGAATGACGCCCAGTGGCGGTGCGGGTCAGTTTGAGCGCGGCTTCCACCGCGTCCGCCCCACTGGGGCCGCAAAACTGGATGCGCGCGTTGCGGGCGAAATCCGTCGGCAGGCAGCCGAAGATTTCCTGCACGAAGGCATCCTTGACCGGTGTCATCAGGTCCAGGGTGTGCATTGGCACGCCGGCGGTCATCAATTGCGTGATCGCTTCAATGATCACCGGGTGGTTGTGGCCCAGCGCCAGAGTGCCGGCGCCGGCCAGACAATCGACAAACACCTGGCCGCGACTGTCCTGTACGTAGATGCCGTGGGCCCGTTCGAGTACCAATGGAATACGCCGTGGGTAGCTGCGCGCATTCGACTCCTGCTGTTGCTGGCGCTCGAGCATCGGCGTCAGATCCAGGCAATAAGGCTGGGACAACCCGGTGTGCGACAGGCGTAGCTGTGCTGCACCGCCCGTGGTGGCATTCGAAACGGCGTTCATGAAGTGCTCCAGGTAGGCTGGGTTTGAAAGCGGAGTGCGCCAGGCAAAACCAGACGCCGGGAACCTGGGTCCCCGGCGTCCGGCGATTTACATGTCGTAACGCAGCACCAGGCCGAACGTGCGGGGCGCACCCACATCGATGATGTCGCCGATGCGGTTGCTGGTGACGTATTCCTTGCCGAACGCGTTTTTCAGGTAACCGGACACCGCGACGTTCTTGGTGACCTTGTATTCGGTGCTGAAGTTGGTCAGCACATAGTTGTCACTGCGACGCACCTTGCTCACATTGCCGTTGGCGTCGAACTCGAAGTCGGACGGTGCGGTGCTCTGGTAGGTCAGGTCGGTGTTGAGGGTCAGGCGCTCGTTCCAGCGGTAGGTGCCGCCCACCGACATCTTGTATTTGGGCGAGTAGAGGAACGGCTGGCCACTGCGATCGTTACCGTCACCGGTGTTGAATTCCTTGTACTTGGAATCAGTGATCGCGCCGCCGACGTTCAGGGTGAATTGCTCGCCAAAGTCTTTTTCGACGGACACTTCCAGGCCTTTTATGTCGCTGCGACCGGCGTTGTAGACCAGGAAGAAATTACCCGTTGGGTCGAGCACGCTGACCTGCTGGTCTTTCCAGTCGGTGTAGTAGAGGTTGGCGCGTGCGCGCAGGCTCTTCTCGAGGAACGACCCGCGATACGACAGCTCGTAGTTGGTGGTGTATTCCGGATCGTAGGCAACGTGACCGCCACCGGCTCGCACGTTGACACCACCGCCGCGATAGCCTTTCTGCACCATGAACCCGACGTACTGGTCTGGCATGAATTGATAGTCAACGCCAACCTTCGGCAGGAACGCGTTAAACGTCTTTTTCGCCTTGGACGGGCTGGAGAAGTCGTCCTGCTTGATATCGGTATCGTTGGTCTCGTAGTCGTAGCGCAGGCCGGTGATCAGCGTCCAGTCAGGCGCAAAGTCCCAGTTCACTTCACCAAACATCGCCGCGTTGTTGATATCCACATCGCCCTTGGCGGCGCCGCGCTGCACGTTGTTGAACAACAAGCGGTCGTGGAAGCTGTTGGTGGTATGGCCGAAATACACCCCGGCGAAGCTGCGCACCGTGTCGGACTGATAACCCAGACGCAGTTCCTGGCTGAACATGTCGCCGTTCTGCTCGCGCAGGATGACGTTGTTGGCCGTGGCGGTCTGGTCGAAGTCCTTGCGCGCTGTGTAGCCCGAGTGCGTGTAGCTGGTCATGTTGGTCAGCGTCCAGGCATCGTTGAGGCGCCAGTCGATCTTCGCGCTCAGGGTGTCCTGGTTCAGGTTGTCGTAGGCCTTGGTGTTGGACGCGATCTTGTAGTACTGCACCTTGTCGCCGATGCGGGTGATTGAGTTGTCGCCCTGGCGGTGTTCGTTGTGCGCGTAGGTCAACAGCACATCGGTATCGTCGTTCGGCGTGATCAATAGCTTGCCGCGATAGTTGCTGGTGCGGTGTGGGTTGGCGTCGTCGTTATTGGTGGTGTTGCGGATATAGCCGTCGCCGTCCTGAGTATCGATGGCGATCCGGCCGGCGACCTTGTCGTCGATGATCGAGCCACCGCCGGCCACGGCCACGCCGTGTTCACCGTAGTTGCCGATGTTGGTCTGGGCGGAGAAGGTGGGTTCGAACGTGGGGTTGCGGGTGGTGATCACCACCGCACCGGCCAGGGAGTTGCGCCCTTGCGTGGTGGACTGCGGGCCGAGGAGTACTTCGACCTGTTCGGTATCCCACAGGCCAACCGGGCTCAGCGTCAGCGCGCGGTTGGGTTGCTGGGCGCCATCTACATACACCGAAATTGCACCGTTGAGGGTTGCCGGGCCCTGGTCATCGAAACCGGACACCGGCACGCCACGAATACCCCAGTTCTCGTTGCCGGACTGGTTGTACACGCCAGGTGTGCGGGCAAACACGTCGATCAGGTTGTGATCGGCCTTGTCACGCAGTTGCTGCTCCGTGATCACGGCCACACTCGACTGGGTCTTATCCAGCGAGCGGTTCATCTTTTCGCCTGTGACGGTGACTGGAGCGATCTCCAGCGCCGCTGGCTGATCATCAGCCCATGCAGTGTTCATCAGGCAGACGGCTGATGCTACCGCCAACGCCAGTGTGTTGATTTTGTAGTTCACGCCCCGCTCCCCTACCGCAAATATTCGAATTTTTATACGTTGGCAAACGCTGTTTTTCCCCAGCGAAACGGAGTCTAAGCCAAAAAAAATATTAAAGGAATACTATTGATAATCCCTCTCATTAACACCTAGTATGCCCTTCGTACCGAGATAAACACATTTTGTTAAACGTTTTGTGAAGGCCTCTGCCCGGTTTTCAAGGCCTGCTGTCACGTTGCTGAAAAGCCAAAAGCATAAACAGGATGTGCAAGACAATGACCTCCATCGAACACCAGGACGGACGTTTCAAGCTCATGTCGATCACGGATGAAACACCCGGCGCCACCCTGCCCCGGTGCGTGCAGGCCAAGCCCGGCCAATCGATCCATGCGCTCGAGCAGTCCGTACGCGACAGCCTCGACGCCAGCTTGCGCACCGTCGGCGGCGTGCTGTTTCGCGGCTTCACGGTCGCCACCCCCATCGACTTCAAGCGCTTTGCCGCCAGCTTCGGCGCACCACTGGCCAGCTACGAGTTCGGCTCGACGCCGCGCAGCAAAGTGTTCGCCGGGGTCTACAGCTCCACCGAATACCCGGCGCACCAGTTCATCCCCTTGCACAACGAGCAGGCCTACACCCGGCCCTGGCCTTCGCGCATCTGGTTCCACTGCATCAAAGCCAGCGAAACCGGCGGCGAAACGCCGATCTGCGACAGCCGCCTGATCTACCAGCGCATGCCCGCCGACATCCGCGAGCTGTTCGCCAGCCGCGAGTTGCTCTACGTGCGCAACTACAGCGGCGCCCTCGACCTGCCCTGGCAAAAAGTGTTCAACACCGAAGACCGTGCGCAGGTCGAGCGCTACTGCCAGGACAATGGCATCGAGTGGGAATGGAAAGCCGACGGTGACCTGCGCACCCGCCAGCGCTGCCCCGCCGTGCTGCAGCACCCGGAAACCGGCGAGTGGGTCTGGTTCAACCAGGCGCACCTGTTTCACGTCTCGGCGATCGAGCCCGCCGTGCGCGCCAGCCTGCTGGCGGCCGTGGGTGAAGAAAACCTGCCGCGTCATGTGTACTTCGGCGACGGCTCGGCCATTCCCGACGCCCTGCTCGACAGCGTGCGCGCCGTGTACGACCACACCGCCGTGAGCTTCCCCTGGCAGGCCGGTGACATCATGATGCTCGACAACCGACTGGTCGCCCACGGGCGCAATCCTTATACCGGTGACCGCAAAGTCATCGTCGCCATGGCATGAACCCCACCATGTTCGCATTCAATCATTGGATAGACGTGCTGGAGGCCAACGCCCTGCACTTCCCGCAACGTGCCGCGTTGCATTTTCTGCCCGACGGCGTCGAAGTCGGCGAAACGCTCACCTTTGCCCAACTGCACGAAGAGTCCCGCTCCCTGGCCGCTGCCCTGCAAGCGCGCTACAGGCCGGGCGAGCGCGTGCTGTTGATGCTGCCCAGCAGCCTCGACTACGTGCGCACGTTCTGCGCCTGCCTGTACGCTGGCCTGATCGCCGTGCCCTTGTTCCCGCCACCGTCGCGCAAGCCACGGCATCTGGACCGCGTGCGCAACGTGGTGGTCGATGCGCAGCCGGCGCTGATCCTCGCGCCCGTCGAACATTGCGAGGCCCTGCGCGAACTGGTGGACAACCGCGTCGACGTATTGACCGTGCACGACCTCGGTACGCCGCCTGCCGGCCACTGGCAGCGTCCGTCTATCGACGCGGCCACGGTGGCATTCCTGCAATACACCTCGGGCTCCACCGGCACGCCCAAAGGCGTAGAAGTGCGCCAGCGCAACCTGATCGCCAACGTCGAGCTGATGCGCCAGGCCTACGGCTTCGATGAACATGGCGCCATGGTCAACTGGCTGCCGCTGTATCACGACATGGGCCTGATCGGCGGCGTGCTGGCGCCCCTCTACAGCGGCATGCCGTGCTACCTGATGGCGTCGCAGACCTTCGTCAATGCGCCCTCCACCTGGCTGCAGGCGCTGAGTCGCTACCGCGCCACCGCCAGTTTCGCGCCCAACTTCGCCTACGCCCTGTGCAACCGCGTGGTCAGCGACAGCCTGATCGCCCAGCTCGACCTCAGCGCCTGGCAACACGCAATCAACGGCGCCGAGCCGATCCACCCCGGCACCCTTGACGCCTTTGCCCAGCGCTTCGCCGCCTGTGGCCTCAACCCGTTGGCCATCAGTCCAGGTTACGGCCAGGCCGAAGCCACCCTGTGCGTCAGCGCCACCCCGGCCGACGCGCTGCCGGTGGTGCTGCGCCTGGACAAACAGGTGCTGGAAACCGGTCGCGTGGCCCTGGCCAGCGGTGACGCGCCAGCGGTGGAGTTCGTCGCCTGTGGCTATCCCCAGGCCCATCACAGCATCGCCATCGCCAATCCGGATACCTTCGAGCGCTGTGCTGCCGACCGTATCGGCGAAGTGTGGCTGCAAGGCCCGAGCAACGCCGAAGCCTACTGGCAGAACCCCGAGGCCAGTCGCATCGCCTTCCAGGCGCAAATCGTCGGCGAGCCCGGCCATTACCTGCGCTCAGGCGACCTGGGCTTCATGCACCAGGGCCAAGTGGTGATCTGCGGGCGCCTCAAGGACCTGCTGATTCTCAACGGTCGCAACCTCTATCCTCACGATATCGAGTTTGCGATCACCGACAGTGAGCCCGGCATCCGCACCGGGCGCATTGCCGCCTTCTCGGAAATGGACCCGGTGCTGGGCCGCGAAAAACTGGTGATCGTGGCCGAGCCGCAACGCAAGTTCGTCGACGCGATCCATCACCCGGCACTGTTCGCATCGATGCAAAACGCCGTGCGCGAAGCGGCTGACTGCGGCATCGATCAGATCGTGCTGGTGCAGGCCGGCACCATCCCCATGACCACCAGCGGCAAGATTGCCCGCCAGGGCGCCCGCACCCAGCTGGCGGCCGGCACCTTGAGCATCATCGCCCAGAGCGGCGCCACGGCCGCCGCGCCCGCAGAGCGCCTTGAAGTAACGCAATTGCGCGAGCAGCCCGACCTCGCCGCCTGCCATCAATGGCTGGCGCAGACCCTGCTCGAACTCAACCCCTACCTCACCGTGAATAGCGAACTCAGCCTGATCGGCCTGGGCCTGGACTCCATCGGCCTGGCCGATTTCGCCGCGCGTCTGCAGCGCGACCTTGGCTGGGAATTGGACACACAAAGCCTGTTCGGCGAACAGAACCTGGGGCACTGGGCACAGGCGCTGCTGATCTACCTCGGCACCCCTGCCCCATTCGTCAACCCCGCGCCCGAGGCCGACCGCAGTCACAGCCAGCAATCCTTCGCCCAACGCCGTCTGTGGTTCCTGCACCAGCTCAACCCGCAGGACACCCAGCACAACCTCGTGCTGCACCTGACGCTGCACGGCGCGCTGGACACCCAAGCCCTGTCCCGGCGGCTCGACGCGCTCGTTGACCGTCACAGCGTGCTGCGCACGGTTTACCACGACGGCGTCGACGGCCCGCAACAGCGCGTAGTGCCTGCCAGCGCTGTGCAATTGATCGTGCAGAACAACCTGCAGGATTGCCTGGCCCGGGAACACGCCACTCCCGTCGACCTGCAACACGGCCCGCTGCTGCGCGCGCATCTGATCAGTCAGGGCGAGCGGCACGACCTGCTGCTGACCGTGCATCACATCGCCTTCGACGGTCGCTCCGCGCAACTGTTGCTGGCCGAACTGGCTGCGGATACGTCGCCTCAACGCCCCCCGCAGTATCTGGATTTTGCGCGCTGGGAAGCGGCGCACTGGACACCTCAGCGCATCGCCGCGCAGCAGGACTTCTGGCGCGAGCACCTGGCCGACATCCCGCAAACCCTGGCATTGGGCGGCAACGGCACGGCGCCAGGGCAACACCGCCTGGACTTCAGCCTGCCTCAATCGCGCTGCGATGCGCTGGCCGGCCTCGCCCGTGAACAGGGCATGACCCTGTTCATGCTGCTGCTGGCCTGCTACCAACTGGTGCTCAAGCAGTTGGGTGGTCAACAGCGCTTTTTGCTCGGCACCGACGTCAGCGGCCGTCCACTGGCGGCGCATAACGAGGTGATCGGCTTCTTCGTCAACCAACTCACCCTGCGCTGCGAGGTCGAGGGCGAGTCGAGCCTCGGCGAATTTTTCCAACAGGTGCGTGAGCAGGCGCAACACGCCTACGCCCATCAGGACCTGCCATTCGACCTGGTGGTCGCCGCGCTGGCCCCCGCACGACGCCCGGGCCATGCACCACTGTTCCAGGTCAAGCTCAACTATCAACCGTCACGTTCAGCGCCGACTCTGATTGCCGACGCGCAACTGCACAGCCTGGAGGTGGCCCAGCCACCGGGGGATTTCCACCTGGTGCTGGACCTGGTGCACGGCAGCCATGGCATCGACGCCACGCTGAAATACCGTGGCGAGCACTTCGATCAGGCCCGTGCCCTGCGCCTGCAACACCTGTGGACGCGTCTGCTGGACGAGGCCGGCGAACGGCTGAGCGAGTCGCTGCCCGCACTGGGTGCGCAGCTCGACACCTGGGACCAGGCCTTCCAGCGCGAAAGTCAGCAAACCCAGGCCAGCGCCGGGCGCAGCCAGTTGTTGCACGCCAAACGACGCTCACTGACCCTTTGACAGAGGTGGATGCCTGTATGCCAGACCTACCCCCAACGCCGCGCACCCTCGGCGGCGTACGCCGCAAAGCGATGAACGTCGCCCCAAGGCAACTGGTCAGCGAACGCCTGCTCAGCGCCGACCATGCCCTGCCGCTGGTGCTCGAACCGGCCGTCGAGGGTGTCGACCTCGCGGCGTGGGCCGCCAGTGAGCGCGACGCCCTGGAACAGAAACTGCTGCAACACGGCGCCCTGCTGTTTCGTGGCTTTGGCGTCAACTCCGTGGAGCATTTCGATCAGGTCATCGCCGCGCTGTCTCCCGGCGCCCTGGAATACATGTTCCGCGCCTCGCCGCGCACCCGGGTGGGCGGCAATATCTACACCTCGACCGACTACCCGGCCGACCAGATGATCTTCCCCCACAACGAGCATTCCTACTCGCCACGGTTTCCGCTGCGGCTGTTCTTCTACTGCCAGTTGCCTTCCGAGACCGGCGGCGAAACCCCGATTGGCTCCACCCGCAGCGTCAAGTCACGTATCAGCAGCGACATCCAGGCGCGCTTTCGCGAAAAAGGCGTGCTCTACGTGCGCAACTACGGCGACGGCTTCGGCCTGCCATGGCAGAGCGTGTTCCAGTCCAGCGAACGCAGCGATGTCGAAGCCTACTGCGCCAGCGTCGGTATCGAGGTCGAGTGGAAGGCAAACAACCGCCTGCGCACCCGCCAACGCGGCCCGGCCGTGGTGCGCCATCCGCGTACCGGCGAAGAAGTCTGGTTCAACCACGCGACGTTCTTTCACATCAGCACCCTGCCGGCCGCCATCCGCGATTCGCTGCAAGGCAACTTCAGCGACCTCGACCTGCCCACCAACACCTTTTACGGCGATGGCACCCCCATCGAGCCCCAGGTGCTGGACGCCCTGCGCGCCGCCTACCTCGATTCGCTGGTGCGCTTCACCTGGCAACAGGGCGACGTGCTGTTTATCGACAACATGCTCGCGGTCCACGGCCGCGAACCCTTTACCGGCAAGCGCGCAATCATGACCGGCATGGCCGAAGCCCTGCTGTCCAGCGACGTCGCCGTGTGAGCGCTCTCCCCCCTATTCTGCAGTTGAGTTGAACATGAACGGACTTCAAGGCTTTCGCATCTCGCCGCAACAGGCTTCCCTTTACCCACATCTCAACGGCGGCAACCGCCACCCGTTCTGTTGCCAGCTGCAATGGACCGTGACCCGGCCGGTCGACGCCGACACCCTCACACAGCGCTTGCAGGCGCTGGCGGGCGGCAGCGAAATCCTGCGCACCCAGCTCACTCCGGTGCCCGGTTTGCGCCACCCGGTGCAGGTGATCCATGACACCTGCGCGCTGCGCGTCAACGTGGCGCAGCAGATCCCGTCGCTCCCCCAGGACTGGACACAGCCTCTGACGGTCACCCTCGTGCAACAGCCCGACGGCCAAGTGCTGCACTTGGCTGCCGCCGGCAGTCATCTGGACCTCGCCAGCCTCAAGCTGCTGGCGACTGCCCTGCTGCAAGACACCCCGCCGGACCTGGCCGACACCCTGCAATACGCCGATTACGCCGAATGGCGCTGGAGCCTGGTCGAAGACGCACCGGAGCATCCTGGCGCGCTGTTCTGGCACCCTGCGGCCGAGCACGAACGGCATGCCTTGCAACTGTCGCTGGAAACACCCCGTGACGGTGGATTTGCCCCGGCATGCCTCGATATCAACCTGCCCAACCACCCGTCTTTCACCGCCCATCTGATGCTGACCGCCTGGGCTGTGCTGCTCGGGCGCCTGTCCGGGCAGCAGCAAGTGCCCATCACCCTGATTCACCCCAGCCGTGGGCCAGAACTCGACAGCGCCGTGGGCCTGTTCGAGCAGCGCCTGCCCCTGCGCATCGACCTGCAGGCGCAGGCCACCTTGCTGGAACAGAGCGACCACATCGGCACCCTGGTAGATCATGCCGCCGGCTGGCAGGACTACTACACCGGCGACTTCAGCGGCGGTTATGCCTTCGCCTGGCGCGCCAGCGACCCGCGCGAACGCGCAGCCAGTGCGGTGATGAGCCCGGCCAAGGCGTGCCTGCAGGTTCATCAGGGCACCGAGCGGCTCAGCGCTCAGTTGGTCTACGACGGCACGGTATTGAGCGCCGACGCGGCGGCCTGCCTGGCCGAGCAATGGACGCAACTGCTGCAGGCGGCACTGGCCGACCCACAGCGAGCCTGGGCGCAACTGCCCATCAGCGGCCCGCAGCAAGCGCAGATCATCGCCGCACCGACACAGCAACCGGTGATCGAAGCGGTGACACTGGTGGATCTGATCACCCGCCAGGTGCAGCGCCAGCCCGATGCCGTTGCCCTCAGCGATCAACAGGGTGACCTGACATACGCGCAACTGGACGCGAGCGCCACCCAACTGGCGCACCAACTGGTGGACGCGGGCATCGCTGCCAACGTGCCGGTGGGCATTCTGTTCCCGCGCGGCAACGCCGCCATCGTCGCCATGCTCGCCGTGATGAAGGCCGGTGGCGCCTATGTGCCGGTAGACCCCACTTACCCCCAGGATCGGCGCGCCTACATGCTCGCCGACAGCGCCATCGCGCACATCGTCGTCAGCCCCGAGCTGGCCGACAGCGTCCCGGCCGGCCTGCACTGCATTGTGCTGGCGGACCTGCACGCCGCCAGCGCCTTACCGCCCCTGCCCCTGCCCCTGCCCCACAGCGACGACCTGGCCTACCTGATTTACACCTCCGGCTCCACCGGCGCGCCCAAGGCCGTGGAAATCAGCCACGGTGCCCTGAGCCATTCCACTCAGGTGCGCATGGCCGCGTATGAGGCGCCCGTGAGCGCCTACCTGCTGCTGTCATCATTTGCCTTCGACAGCTCGGTGGCCGGGATCTTCTGGACCCTGGCCCAGGGCGGCCGCCTGGCCTTGCCGGCGCCCGGCGAAGAACTGGACACGCCACGCCTGGCCCAGCTGATCGCGCACCACCGGGTCAGCCATGGCCTGTCGCTGCCGTCGCTGTACCAGGCGCTGCTGGATCAATTGGGTGGCGCCGACAGCCTGCGCTGCTGGATCGTTGCCGGTGAGGCCTGCCCGCCGTCGCTGATTGCCCAGCACCGCAACGCCCTGCCCGGCGCCTTGCTGGTCAACGAATACGGTCCCACCGAAGCCACCGTGTGGGCCACTTACGACGTGCTCGACACCGACCGCGCCCTGACCATCGGCCGCCCTATCGCCGGCATGGACCTGCGCGTACTCAATGAACACGACGTCGCCAGCGGCATCGGCGAACCCGGCGAGATCATCCTTGCCGGCCCGACCCTGGCCAGGGGTTACCGCCACAAACCCGAAGAAACCGCCAAAGCCTTCGTCACCCTCGCCGATGGCACCCGCGCCTACCGTACCGGCGACCTCGCCTGCTGGCTGGCCGACGGGCGCCTGGCGTTCCTGGGGCGCAAGGACCATCAGGTCAAGTTGCGCGGTTACCGCATCGAGCTCGGCGAGATCGAGCGCCAACTGTGCAGCCACAGTGACGTGCGCGAAGCGGCAGTGATCGTGCAGGATCAACCCGCCGGCAAACGCCTGCTCGCCTACGTGCTTGCCGCCCATGGCTATGCGCCGGATTCCGAAGCACTCAAGCGTTACCTCGGCGAACGCTTGCCGTCCTACATGGTGCCCACCCGCGTCCTCACCCTCAGCGCCTTCCCGCGCACGCCCAATGGCAAGCTCGATCTCCAGCAGTTGCCCGACCCGGACTCGCTCGACCAAAGCAGCCACGTGGCCCCGCGCACGCCAATGGAAACCACGTTGCACGCCATCGTTGCCAAGGTGCTGAAACTGCCTCGGGTGAGTGTCACCGAGAGTTTCTTCGCCATCGGCGGCGACTCGATTCTCAGCCTGCAAGTGGTGGCCCAGGCCCACGAACAAGGCATCGCGCTGTCAGCCAAGCACGTGTTCGAGCACCAGAGCATCGCCGCCATGGCCAGCGTCGCCCAGCCGCTGGACGCCAGCCCTGCACAGGCGCAAAGCGCCGAGTTCAGCGCCTCCGGGCTGTCGGATGACGAACTCAACGCGCTGATGGCCGAGCTCAACGACGCCGACCTGTAATCGCCGCCGCCCCTATTTCTGCAGGACGTTTTGAATGACCACCGACCAGACCACGCGCAATCCGATCGAAGATGTCTACCCGCTGTCACCGCTGCAACAAGGGATGTTGTTCCACTCCCTGCTGCACGAGGACTCCGGGGTGTACCTGATGCAGGATCGCTACCGAATCGGTGGGGCCATTGACGAGACCGCGTTTCTTGAAGCGTGGCGTCAGGTGGTGGCGCTGCACCCGTCACTGCGGGCCAGCTTCCAGTGGAAAACCCAGAAGCAGCCGGTGCAGGTGATCCACCGCGAGGTCAAGGTGCCCCTCGATACCCTCGACCTGCGCGAGCTGGCGCCCCACGAGCAGCAGGCGCGCATTCGTGCGCTGCTGGAAGAAGAGCAGAAAGTCGGCTTCAACCTGTCCAAGCCGCCGCTGATTCGCTTTCGCCTGGTGCGCCTGGCCGATGAGGCCTATGAGTTCATCCGCAGCTTCCACCATATCCTGATGGATGCCTGGTGCATTTCCCTGGTGACCGTGGACTTTCTCAAAGTCTACGAGGCGCTGTGCAACCAGCGCACGCCGCAGATCAGCAGCCCCCGACCGTTTCGCGACTACATCCAGTGGCTGCAACGCCAGGACGCGGGCAAGGCCGAGCAGTTCTGGCGCGACCAGTTGCAGGGGCTCAACGCGCCGACGCCGCTGACCGTGGACAACGGCGTGACGCGCGATCGCTATACCGATGCGGTGCTGGTGGACGACCAACTGATCCATCTGGACGCACAGCACACCCAGGCGCTGGCCAGCTTCTGCCGCAGCCGCCGAATCACGCCCAACACCTTCTTCCAGGGCGTGTGGTCGCTGCTGCTGGCGCGCTACAGCGGGCAGCGCGACGTGGTGTTCGGCGTCACTGTGGCCGGGCGACCGGCCGAACTCACCGGCGTTGCCGAGATGATCGGCCTGTTCATCAACACCCTGCCCTTGCGCGTCAACGTCGATCCCGAAGCGCGGCTGGGCGACTGGCTGAGTGACTTGCAGGCACTCAACGTGCAGATGCGCCACTTCGAGCACACGCCGCTTACCGATATCCAGGGCTGGAGCGACTTTCCCCGTGGCGAAACCCTGTTCGACAGCATCCTGGTGTTCGAGAACGCTCCCATCGATGAGCAGATTCTCGACGGTGGCTTTCAGTTCAGCCTCGATGGCATGGACCACAGCGTGCACACCCACTATGGCTTGACCGTGGTGATCCTGCCTGGCGAGCAACTGGGCATCCGCGTGTCGTACGACCGTGAGCGGTTCACCGCCGAGACAGTGCAGCGTCTGCTCGGCCACCTGGCCAGCCTGGTGCACGGCATGCTCGCCGCACCGGAAGCCCCGCTGGGCAGTTTCGACCTGCTGGCCGCCGATGAACGCAACCAATTGCTCGGCGACTGGGCGCTCAACCCTCACGATTTCCCGCTGGATAAAAGCTACGCCGAACTGTTTGCCGCCCAGGTCGCCGAGCGCGGCGATCAGGTGGCCGCGATCTGCGACGGCCAGTCCCTGACTTACGCCGAACTGGACCTGCGCGCCACGCGCCTGGCCCATGCCCTGCGCGCGGCCGGTGCCGCCGAGGACCAACTGGTGGCGCTGCTGGCTCCCCGTGGCCTGGCGCTGTTGACCGCGATGATCGCGGTGTTCAAGGCCGGCGCGGCGATGCTGCCGCTGGAGGTCAACCACCCGCCGGAGCGCCTGCGCGAGATCCTCAGTTTGTCCCGCGCGCCTTTGCTGGTGGCGAGCGAAGACTGCAGCGGCCTGCTCGATCAGTTGCTCAGCGGTCTGGATCACGCGCCCCAGGCGCTGTTCGCCGAAGCGGCCTGGAACATCGCCAACGATGCACCGCTGGCACCGGCCGGCACCCCGCGCAGTCTGGCCTACGTGCTGTTCACCTCGGGCTCGACCGGTACGCCCAAGGGCGTGATGATCGAACAACGCGGCATGCTCAATAACATCTTCGGCAAAGTCCCGGCCCTGGGCCTGAAGGCCGCCGACCGTATCCCCCAGACCGCTTCGGTGGCCTTCGATATCAGCGTGTGGCAATTCCTCGCCGCACCGGTACTCGGCGCCACCGTGCACATCCTGCCGGACGAGGTCGCCCACGACCCGCAACGGCTGTTGCAGGTACTCGCCAGCGAGCGTCTGAATGTGCTGGAAATCGTCCCGAGCCTGATGCGCACCCTGCTTGCGCTGTGCCCGTGCGACCTGCAACTGCCCGACCTGCGCTGGGTGCTGCCCACCGGCGAAGCGCTGCCGCCCACCGTGGCCCGCGACTGGTTTGCGCGGTTCCCCGCTATCGCCCTGATGAACGCCTACGGTCCGGCCGAATGCGCCGACGACGTGGCGTTCCAGCCGATTACCGAAGCGCCGCACGCCAGCATCAGCCACATGCCCATCGGCCGGCCCACCGCCAACAACCGCCTGTACGTGCTCGATGAAGCGCTGCGCCCGGTGCCCATCGGCGTGGTCGGGGAAATCTGCGTCGGGGGTGTCGGCGTGGGTCGCGGTTATCTGCACGACCCGCAGCGCAGCGCCGAAGCCTTCATCGAGCATGCGCAGATCGACGGTCGCCTGTACCGCACCGGCGACCTTGGCCGCTGGCGTGCCGACGGGGTGATCGAATACCTCGGCCGCCGCGACCAGCAGGTCAAGCTGCGCGGACATCGCATCGAACTGACCGAAATCGAACACCGCCTGGCCCAGCACCCGAACGTGCGCGAAGCGGCGGTGTTGCTGCGCGAAAACAGCGTGGGCGAAGCCTGGCTGGTGGCCTACTGGTCGGCCCATGACGAAAGCCTGGGCAACAGCGGCTTGAGCGAGCACCTGCGCGCGCAGTTGCCGCCCTATATGGTGCCGGCCGCCTTTGAATGCCTGGACCGCCTGCCGCTGAACAACAACGGCAAGGTTGACCGCAAGGCCCTGGCCGCGCTGCAACTGACCTGGCAGGCCGACGCCCGCGAAAGCCTCGCGCCGCGTAACGAACACGAAGCCGCCATTGCCGCCATCTGGGCCCAAGTGCTGGGCCGCGACAGCGTGGGCGTGGAAGACAACTTCTTCACCCTCGGCGGTCATTCACTGCTGGCCACCCAGATCGTCGCGCGCCTGCGCAGCACATTCAAACTCGAACTCCCGCTGCGGGTACTGTTCGAACAGCCCACCGTCGCCCTGCTGGCCGTGGCCATCGCCGCGCGTGAGGCGCAAGCCGCCGCACCGCAAGCCGCCGCCGTCAATGCGCCGCACGCCAAGCCACGCCCAGCCCTGCTGCCGCTGTCGTTCTCCCAGCAACGCCTGTGGTTTATCGAGCAACTGACGCCGGGCACCACGCTGTTCAATATCCCGTTTGCCCTGCGCCTCAGCGGGCAGCTCGACGTGGCAGCCCTGCACGCCAGCCTGAACGACCTGCTGGCGCGCCATGAAATCCTGCGCACCGGCATCCGCAGCGTGGACGGCGTGCCGAGCCAGCACATCAGCGCCGCGCTGAGCATTGAGCTGCCATTCGAAGACCTGTCGAACCTGGCCGCCACCGCCCGTGAAGGCGCGCAGTTCAACGCCCTGCAAGCCACCTTCGAACAACCCTTCGACCTGACGGCGCCACCGCTGCTGCGCGCGTGCCTGCTCAAAGTGGCGCCGGACGAACACGTGCTGGGGATTGCCCTGCATCACCTGGTGTCGGACGCCTGGTCGGCCACCATCGCCCTGCGCGAGCTGGCGCAAGGGTACGAAGCCCGATGTCACGGCAGCGCCGTGCAATTGCCGGCCCTGCCTCTGCAATACGCCGACTTCGCCCTGTGGCAGCGTGAGCACCTGCAAGGCGCTGAACTTGCGCGCCAACTCGATTACTGGACGCGCACCCTTGACCGTCGCGATCAGGATGCCAGCCCCCTGCTGGCCTTGCCCACCGACCATCCACGGCCGTCGGTGCAGAGCTATCGCGCGGGGCTGGTGCAACGCGAACTCAGCGCCGACCTCAGCGGTCGCGTGCAGGCACTCGCCAGTCGCCTGGGCACCACGCCCTTCAGCGTGCTGTTCGCAGGCTTTGCGGTGTTGATGCACCGCTTGAGCGGCGACGCCACCGTACTGATCGGCACGCCGGTCACCCACCGTGAACAACCGGGCACCGAAGGCCTGCTGGGGATCCTGCTGAACAATTTAGCGATCCGCGCCGACTTCAGCGCCCAGGCCGATTTCAGTGCAGTGGTCAGCCAGGTTGCCACGCGTTTGCGCGAAGGCCTGCAGCATCAGGACTTGCCGTTCGAACAACTGGTGGACAGCCTGCAACTGCCGCGCAGCCTCAGCCACGCGCCGTTGTATCAGGTGATGGTTGCGCAGCAATTGGGCATGGAATCGCGCCTGCAGTTTCCGGGGCTTACCTACGAAGCGCTCGACACGCCGCTTAAACAATCCGAATGCGACCTCGACCTGCACGTGCTGTGCCCGGCCGATGCGCCGATTCAGCTCGAATTGATGTTCGCCCTCGACCTCTTCACCCAGGACAGCGCGCGGCAAACCCTGGCGCGCCTGGAACACCTGCTGGAACAGCTGCTCGCCGAGCCGCAACGCGCGGTCGCCACCCTGCCCTTGCTGATGCCCGCCGAGTGGCAGCGCACGGTGGTGGAGTGGAACCGCACCGAGATGGCCGTGCCGCTGCACCTGACCTTCGCCCAACTGTTCGAGCAGCAGGCCGAGCGCACACCTGAGCGTGACGCGCTGTGCTTCGAAGGCCAATGCCTGAGCTACGCCGAACTGAACCGCCGCGCCAATCAGGTGGCCCATTACCTGCGTGGCCAGGGCGTGGTGGCCAACAGTCCGGTGGCGTTGTGCGTGGAGCGTTCGCTGGAGTTGCTGATTGGTTTGCTGGGCATTCTCAAGGCCGGTGGTGCCTATGTGCCGCTGGACCCAAGCTACCCGGCCGAGCGCCTGGCCTACATGCTCGACGACGCGCAACCGCTGTTGTTTGTCGGTCAGCACGGCCTGCTCGACTCGTTGGGCAGCCACCTGCCACGCCTGCGTCTGGACGCCGATACTGCGCTGCTCGTTTCCCAACCCGAGAGCAACCCCGCAGCGCTGGCCGGCCCCGATGACCTGGCCTACATCATGTACACCTCCGGCTCCACCGGTAAGCCCAAGGGCACGCTGGTCACCAACCAGTCGGTGGTCAACCTGGCCTGGGCGCGCATTCACGGTCTGTACCGCCGCTACACCGACCAGCCGATGCGCACCAGCTTCAACTACTCGTTCGCTTTCGACAGTTCGGTGGCCGAACTCATCCTGCTGCTCGACGGCCACAGCCTGTACCTCACCCCGGAAGACGTGCGCTACGACCCGGCGGCCCTGGCGCAGTTCTTCAAGGACACGCGCCTGGACGCCTTCGAATGCACCCCGGCGCAGCTCAAGAACCTGCTCGACACCGACGGCGTGCGCCGTGGCCAGACCTACCTGCCGCGCTTCGTGCTGTTTGGCGGCGATGCGGTGGACGCGCAGCTCTGGCAACGCCTGCCGTCCATCGCCGGCAGCCGCTTCTTCAACACCTACGGCCCCACCGAATGCACCGTGGACGCCACCGGCTGCGCGGTGGATGACTTCCCGCAACGTCCGATCATTGGCCGGCCGATTGCCAACGTGCGCACTTATGTGCTCGATGCGTTCCTCAACCCGTTGCCGGTGGGCGTGCCCGGCGAGCTGCATATCGGCGGTGCCGGGGTGACCCGTGGTTACCTCAACCGCGCCGAGCAAACGGCCAGCGTGTTCATAAACGATCCTTTCTCGCCGCTGCCAGGTGCACGGATGTACAAGTCCGGCGACCTGGTGCGCTGGCTGCCCGGTGGCCAGCTCGAATACCTGGGCCGCATGGACCATCAAGTGAAAATCCGTGGTTTTCGCGTGGAGCTGGGCGAAATCGAAGCCCTGATCGGCGCGCAACCCGGCGTGCGTCAGGCGGTGGTGCTGGCCCGTGAAGACGTGCCCGGCGACAAGCGCCTGGTGGCCTACGTCAGCTGCGACCAGCCCGACCTGAGCGCGTGGCGCAACGCCCTCGGCGCCGCGCTGCCCGACTACATGGTGCCGTCGGCCTTTGTGGTGCTGGAACAGTTGCCCCTCACCGATAACGGCAAACTCAACCGCAAGGCCCTGCCAGCGCCGCACGCACAGCCCGAGCCGGACGCCACGGACCTGCCGCGTACCGACGCCGAGCGCCAGCTCGCCGCCCTGTGGGCCGAGCTGCTGCACCTGCCGCTGAGCGCAATCGGGCGTGACAGCCAGTTCTTTTACCTGGGCGGTCATTCGCTGCTGGCGGCCGTGCTGTTTGCGCGCCTGCGCCAGCAATTTGCCACGGTGCCACCGCTGCGTGCGGTGTTCGAACACCCCACCTTGCACGCCTTGGCGGCGTTGCTCGCGCAGCCGCTGCAAACACCCCGCGACACCTTCGTGCCCGCTGCGCGGCCGGCACGCCTGCCGCTGTCATTCGAACAGCAGCGCCTGTGGTTCCTCGAACAACTGAGCGGCGCCAGTGAGTACAACGTGGTCAGCGCGGTGCAGTTCGACGGCGAGTTGCAGGTGCCGGCGCTGCAAACGGCGCTGAACAGCGTGATCCAACGCCACGAAATCCTGCGCAGCCGCATCGTGCGTGAGCCGGCCGGTGAACTGGTGCTGGTGATCGAGCCCCCTGTCGACCTGACCCTGGCCGTTACACACTGGGACGCCGTCACCGATGCGCACTGGCAGCAACTGAGCGAAGACGCGATCGAGGCCGCCACCGCGCAGCGCTTTGATCTGGCCCGTGAAGCGCCGATACGCGCCCAATTGCTCAAACGCAATACGCAGGCATTGCTGGTGCTGACCCTGCATCACTGCGTGACCGACGACGCCTCCACGCAAAATCTGCTTGACGAACTGGCCCGCTGCTACAAAGGCGAGCAGCACAGCCTGCCGACGCTGGCTCTGCAATACCCGGACTACGCGCTGTGGCAACGCGAGGCGGCGCAGCAGGCGCGATTCGACAGCCAGTTGGCCTACTGGCGAACGCAACTGGAGGATGGCAGCTACCACCTGGAATTGCCCACCGACCAGCCACGCCCGCACCTGCTCGACCCGCGTGCCGGTTCGGTGCAGCTGCAATTGCCTGCCGAGCTGACCGCACGCTTGCGTCATTTCGCCCAGCAGCGCAGCGCGACCCTGTACATGCTGCTGCTCAGCGCTGCGCAACTGCTGCTGGGGCGTTATGCCAACCAGCGCGATGTGCGCGTCGGCAGCCCAGTGGCGCAACGGCCACTGGCCGAGTTGCAACCGCTGATCGGTTGCTTCGTCAACACCCTGGTGATGCGCGCCGACCTGGCACCGGGCCTGGACTTCGCCGGCCTGCTCGACCAGGTGCGCAACACCGTGCTCGATGCCCAGCAGCATCAGGACGTGCCGTTCGATCAACTGGTCGAACACCTCGCGCCGGAACGCAGCCTCGGCCAGACGCCGTTGTTCCAAGTGCTGTTCGTCATGCAGAACGGCACTGACGACGCCAACCAGTGGCCGCACTTGCAGGTGCGTGAACGGGCAGTGACGGCCGCAGCCACCAAGTTCGACCTGAACTGGGAAGTGCATGACGGTGAGGTGCTGTCGGTGTTGCTGGAATACCGCAGCGCGCTGTTCAGCCAGGCCACCGCCCGGCGCTGGCTGACGCAATGGCAGGCACTGTTGGAAAACATGCTCGATGCACCGCAGACGCTGATCGGCCAATGGTCGCCGCTGACCGACGCCGAGCGGCTGCAACAGCAGGCGTGGAACGCCACCCAACGGCATTACCCAGGCCCGACCGATCTGCACACGGCCCTGAGCCAACAGGCTGCACTCACGCCGGATGCGCCGGCCCTGGTGTTCGGGAATCAGCGCCTGAGCTACGCCGAGCTGGACCAACGCGCCCAACATGTCGCCCGTGCGCTGCGTGCAAGCGGCATTGGCCGCGAATCGATTGTGCCGGTGTGCATGGAGCGCTCGGTGGAGATGGTCGTCGCCTTGCTCGGCATCGTGCATGCCGGCGCCGCCTGGCTGCCGCTCGATCCCGAGTTGCCGGCCGCGCGCCTGGCGTTCCTGATTGAGGATGCGGATGCCCGGGTCACCCTGACCCAGCCCCAGTGGCTGTCGCGCCTGCCGGCAGGCCACAACGCCTGGACCCTGGACTCACTGCCCGCCCACAGCGACGCTGAACCGTTGAGCGTGCAGCCCAATGACCTTGCTTACGTGCTTTACACCTCCGGTTCCACCGGCCAGCCCAAGGGCGTGATGAACGAACACGGCGCGCTGATGAACCGTCTGCACTGGATGCAGGATGCATGTCCAATTGGCCCCAATGACCGCGTGCTGCAAAAGACCCCTTACAGCTTCGACGTATCGGTGTGGGAATTTTTCTGGCCGTTGATCACCGGCGCCACCCTGGTAGTGGCCCGTCCGGACGGCCATCGTGACCCGGCCTACCTCAGCCAGTTGATCCAACAGGAACAGGTCACCACCCTGCACTTCGTGCCGTCGATGCTGCGCGCGTTTGCCGAAGAGCCGAGCCTGGCTGACTGCATCAGCCTGCGTCAGGTATTTGCCAGCGGCGAAGCCCTGCCTGTGGATCTGGTGCAGCGTTTCATGGGCCGGCACCCGGCCGCGCTGGTCAACCTGTATGGCCCGACCGAAGCGGCGATTGACGTGTCGGTATGGCGTTGTTCGGTGGATGACGCGGTGGTGCCGATCGGCAAGCCCATCGCCAACCTGCAACTGCATATTCTTGATGACCAGCAGCAGCCGTTGCCCATCGGTACGGCCGGCGAGCTGTATATCGGTGGCGTCGGTGTTGCGCGCGGCTACCTGAAGCGCGACGACCTCACCGCCGAACGCTTCCTGACAGTCAACGGCGAAAGGCTGTACCGCACCGGGGACCGCTGCCGCTTCCTCGCCGACGGCAATATCGAGTACCTCGGTCGCCTCGACCATCAGGTCAAGCTGCGCGGCCAGCGCATCGAACTCGGTGAAATCGACGCCGCCCTGCTGGCCCAGGCGCAGGTTCGCGAGGCTGCCACGCTGCTGATCGACCAACGCCTGGTGAGCTTCTGGAGCGGTGACGCCCACGAAGCCGACCTGCGCGCAGCACTCGCCCGCCAACTGCCGTCCCACCTGCTGCCAGGCCTGCTGGTGCAGCTCGATCACCTGCCGCTCAACCCCAACGGCAAGCTCGACCGCAAGGCCCTCGCCGCCATCCGCCTGCCGGAGGCAAACCGCGAGCAGCCGCACCGCGCCCCGCGCAACGCCAACGAAACACTGCTGTGCGAGCTGTTCAGCGAAGTGCTGCACTGCCCGCAGGTGGGCATTGACGACCATTTCTTCCAACTGGGCGGCCATTCCCTGCTGGCCACGCAGCTGGTCGCCCGGGTACGCGAACGCCTGGGCGTGACCTTGCCGTTGGCGCGGGTGTTTGCCCAGCCGACGGTCGCGGCCCTCGCCGCGCAACTGAGTCAGGCCTTGCCGGGTGAACAGATCACGCCTCAGCCACGTCCGGCAGTCTTGCCATTGGGCCTGGCGCAGCAGCGGTTCTGGATGCTCAGCCGACTGGTGCCGCAATCGCGCGAATATCACATGCCCTTCGCGCTGACCTTGACCGGCGCGCTGAACGTGCCCGCCTTGCGCGCAGCCTTTGACCAGCTCAGCGAGCGCCATCTGGTGCTGCGCAGCCGCATCAAGGAGATGGCCGGCCAGGCGCAGTTGCTGATTGATCCGCAAGGCCCGGCGCTGCAAGTGACTTCGGTTGCCGAGAGCGACTGGAACAGCGCGTGCAGCCGCGCGCAGACCGACTTGATGGCGCCCTTCGACCTGGCAAACGCCGCCCCATGGCGCGCGCATTTATTGCAGCGTCAGGGCAGCGACGAGCATCTGCTGCTGGTGTGCCTGCACCACAGCGCCACCGATGGCTGGGCGATGCGCCTGTTGATCGACGAGCTGGCCCAGGCCTACCGCGCCGGCCTGCATGGGCAGGCGCCCGAGTGGACGGCCCTGCCCATCGACTACGTCGACTTCAGCCTGTGGCAACAGCACCCGCACACCCAGGCCCTTCGCGAGGCCAGCCTGGCGTACTGGAAAAACCATCTGGGCCCGGACGACTACCGCCTCGAACTGCCCCTGGACCAGCCACGCGCCGCCGAAGCGGATCGGCGTGCCGGTCAACTGAATCTCAGCCTGGGCCGCGAACGTTCGGCTGCGATTCGCCACTTCGCGCAGCAGCGCGGCACCACGCCGTATGTGGTGCTCGCCAGCGCCTTGAGCGCCCTGTTGGCGCGCTACAGCGGCCAGCGCGAGATTCGTCTGGGCACCCCGGCGGACCAGCGCGACCAGCCGCAAACCCAGACCCTGCTGGCCTGCCTGGTCAACACCCTGGTGATCCGCAGCGAGGTCGACCCACAGGCGCCGGGCGCTGCCCTGCTGGACGCGGTGGAAGCCGATCTGCGCGCCGCCCAGGCCCATGCCGACCTGCCGTTCGCCAGCCTGGTCAGCGCCGTGACCCAGCGCCGCGACCTCAACCGCACGCCGCTGTTCCAGGTGCTGTTCTCCCTCAACCACGGCCATATGGACAGCCGTCAATGGCCGGGACTGGCCCTCCAAGAGCGCACCCTGCCGGCCATCGACGCCAAGTTCGAACAAAGCTGGGAGGTGCACGACGACGGCAGCGACATGACCCTGGCGCTGGAATACCAGGCCGCGCTGTTCAACGCCACGACGATGCAACGCTGGAGCGCGCAATGGTGTGCGCTGCTCGATGCCCTGGTCGCAACGCCGGAACGCGCACTGGTCGAGCTGTTCCCGCAGCAGCAGGATCAGGCGCAACTGGCGCAATGGAACGCCACCGAACGGCATTACCCCGGCCCGACCGACCTGCACACGGCCCTGAACCAACAGGCCGCACTTACGCCGAATGCGCCAGCCTTGGTGTTCGAAGGCCAGCGCCTGAGCTACGCCGAACTGGACCGGCGCGCCCACACCGTCGCCCGCGCCCTGCGCGGGGCCGGCATTGGCCGTGAGTCGATCGTGCCGGTGTGCATGGAGCGCTCGGTGGAGATGGTCGTCGCCTTGCTCGGCATCGTGCATGCCGGCGCCGCCTGGCTGCCACTCGATCCCGAGTTGCCGGCCGCGCGTCTGGCGTTTTTGATTGCCGACGCCGACGCGCCCGTGACCTTGACCCAACCCCAGTGGCTGTCGCGCCTGCCGGCAGGCCACAATGCCTGGACGCTGGAAACCCTGCCCAGCGCTGAAAATGGCGAACCGCTGAACGTGCAGGCCAGTGATCTGGCTTACGTGCTCTACACCTCCGGCTCCACCGGTCAGCCCAAGGGCGTGATGAACGAACACGGCGCGCTGATGAACCGCCTGCACTGGATGCAGGACGCGTTCCCGATTGGGCCCAATGACCGTGTATTGCAAAAGACCCCGTACAGCTTCGACGTATCGGTGTGGGAATTCTTCTGGCCGCTGATCACCGGCGCCACGCTGTTGGTGGCACGTCCCGATGGGCACCGTGACCCGGCTTACCTCAGCCAGTTGATCCAGCAGGAACAGGTCACCACCCTGCACTTCGTGCCGTCGATGCTGCGCGCATTTGCCGAAGAGCCGAGCCTGGCCGCTTGCCGCAGCCTGCGTCAGGTGTTCGCCAGCGGCGAAGCCCTGCCAGCGGATCTGGTGCAGCGTTTCATGAGTCGCCACCCGGCGGCGCTGGTCAACCTGTACGGCCCGACCGAAGCGGCGATTGACGTGTCGGTGTGGCGTTGTTCGGTGGATGACGCCGTGGTGCCGATCGGCAAGCCCATCGCCAACCTGCGCCTGCACATTCTTGATGATCAGCAGCAACCGTTGCCGATTGGCAGCATCGGCGAGTTGTACATCGCAGGTGTGGGCGTTGCCCGGGGTTACCTCAAGCGTGACGACCTTACCGCTGAGCGCTTTTTAACCATCAACGGTGAGCGAATGTATCGCACCGGTGACCGCTGCCGCTTCCTGCCGGACGGCAATATCGACTACCTCGGCCGCCTCGACCATCAGGTCAAGCTACGCGGCCAGCGTATCGAGCTGGGCGAAATCGACGCAGCGCTGCTCGGGCAGCCCGGCATCAGCGGCGCCTGCACGCTGGTGATCGACAATCGGCTGGTGGCGTTCTACAGCGGCGCTGCCGCCGAGGCGGACCTGAGCAGTGCACTCAGCGCTCAACTGCCTGCTTATATGGTGCCTGCCGTTTGGGTGCCACTGCCAAGCCTGCCACTGACCACCAATGGCAAGCTCGACCGCAAAGCGCTGACGGCGCTGCCTCTGCCGCAGCGCCAAGAGGAAGCGGTTGCGCCCCGTAATGCGCTGGAAGGCCTGGTGTGTCAGCTGTTCAGCGACCTGCTCGGCGACAGCCTCACCGGCGGCCGTGCGGTCAGCACTGCGGACAGTTTCTTTGCCCTGGGCGGTGATTCGATCCTCGGCCTCAAGCTGATTTCGCAGCTGCGCGACCAGGGTTACGCCCTCACGCCCAAAGACCTGTTCCGCGCCCAGACCCCGGCGGGCCTGGCGCAGCTGATCACGCCCCTGCGGGCCGTGGCCGAGCAAGGCGACATCAGCGGTGCGATGCCGTTGATGCCCTTGCACCAGTGGTTCTTCGACCAACAGCAACCGCAGCCTGCCTACTGGAACCAATCGGTGCTGGCTGACAGCGCGCGTCCACTGCAACCGGCGCTGGTGCAGCAAACGCTGGATAAACTGATCGCTCATCACGACGCATTGCGCCTGCGTTTCAGCGAAGTGGACGGCCAATGGCAGGCGGTTATTGCCACGGTGGAACCGGCCCGGTTAACCCTTGCAACTCAAGCGCGGCAACTGCAAGAAGTCGCGCAGAGCCTGGACCTGCAACACGGTCCGCTGTTCGCCGCAGCGCTGCTGGAAGGCACGCCGCAGCGCCTGTACCTGGTGGCCCATCACCTGGTGATCGACGCCGTGTCCTGGGGGCCGTTGCTGGAAGACTTCCAGCAGGTGTATGCCGCCCTGGAAAGCGGCGCGCCGGTGGTCATGCCGGCAAAAACCACGGCTTACCGCCAATGGGCCGAGCAGCTGCACGCCCGCGCTGCCAGCCCCGAACAGCCGTACTGGAGCCGCCAACTCGGCGTCAACCCAATGCCGCAGGCCACGGTGGCCGAGCGCCAGACCCTGTCGGCACGCTGGGATGCCACGCGCACCCAGCAATGGCTGACCGAGTCCCACGCGGCCTACCGCACCCAGCCGGAAGAACTGCTGATCGCCGCGCTGGTGGCGACCCTTGCCGAAGTCGATCAGCGCCAGGAGGTCGTGGTTGACCTGGAACGCTATGGCCGCGACGCAGGCTTTGAAGGGCTGGATGTCAGCCGCACCGTGGGTTGGTTTACCACCCTGTTCCCGCTGCGGGTGAACGCCCGAGGCAGCGTGGGCGACTGGGCGCGCCAGGCCAAGGAAGCCTTGCGCGCGGTGCCCAGTCAGGGCCTGGGCTATGGCTTGCTGCGCCTGCGCGGCGAATTGCCGGCGGGCAGCGGTGACGTGCTGTTCAATTACCTGGGCCACGAGCAACCGCCCGCCGGCTGGCTGCGCGCCAGCACCCTGGCGGCGCCGGCGGAGGTCGCGCCCGCCAACCGTGTGAGTCATGCCCGAGAAGTGGTGGCGTGGCTGGAGGACGGCGTGCTGCACCTGCATTGGCACAGCGTCAGCGCCGAGGTCGACCGCGACCTGCCCGCGCGCCTGCTGACGCACCTGCAAGCATTGCTCGAACACTGCCTCGATCCCACGGCTGGCGCGCTGATGCCGTCCGACTTTCCGTTGGCCAAGGCACTGAATCAGAAGTCCCTCGACACGCTGCTGGGCAAGCTCAAGAGCAAACCGAATTCCTGAGAACGGCGCGCCGTTCTCTCCAAGCATTTGAAATGGATCGCACAACCATGAACAACATCGAAGACATCTACTCCCTGTCGCCGACCCAGCACGGTTTGCTGTTTCACAGCGTGGTCGAGCCCGATTCGCGGGTGTACTACCAGCAACTGAGCCTGGAGATGAACGGCCCGCTACAACTGCCAGCGTTTCGCGCCGCCTGGCAGGCCCTGATGCAACGCCACGCGGTATTGCGCAGCGCGTTTCTGTGGGAAGACCTCGACGATGCTTATCAAGTGGTGCAGTCCGAGCTGAGCCTGCCCTTGAGCGAACTCGACTGGCAGGGCCGCAGCGACAGCGACACCGCGCTGCAGCAACTGGCCCTCGATCAACGCGCCGAACCGCTGGAACTGAACGACGCGCCGCTGATGCGCGTGGCCCTGGTGCGCCTCGAACCGCAGCGCTGGCACCTGATCTGGACCTTTCATCACATCATCATGGACGGCTGGAGCGTGGGCATCGCGATTCAGGAATGGCAGGCGCTCTACTACGAGCACGCCCATGGTCGTCCGGCCAATCTGCCGCCGACGCGCGCCTACCGCGACTACATTGCCTGGCTGGCCGAGCAGGACATGGCCGCCACCGAAAGTTTCTGGCGCGGGCAGTTGCAGGATGTCAGCGAACCCACCCCGCTGCCCGACTTCGGCCTGCGCCTGACAGCGCCTGCCGACGCACCCTGCGCCGAACGCGAACACCGCCTGAGCATCGAGGAAACCGAACAACTGGCGCAGTTCGCCCGTCGCCATCACCTGACCCTCAACACCCTGATCCAGGGCGCCTGGGCGCTGCTGCTGGGCCAACACGCCGGGCGCGATGACGTGATCTACGGTGTCACCGTGGCCGGTCGCCCGGAAAACCTGGCTGCCATCGACAGCACCGTCGGCCTGTTCATCAACACCCTGCCCCTGCGCGTGCAGTGGTCCGAAGGGCCGGCGCTGGTGGACTGGCTGCAACAGTTGCAGCAAGCCAACAGCGACCTGCGCCACCACGCGTATCTGCCGCTGGGCAAGCTCAAGTCGATGAGCCGCATCGCGGCCGAGCAGGCGCTGTTCGACTCGATCCTGGTGTTCGAAAACTTCCCGGTCACCGATGCGCTCAACCAGGACGCCGGTGGCCTGAGCTTCGCCGACCCGAACCGCGAGCACTCAAGCGATGGCCTGACCCTGACCCAGGGGCGCAACCATTTCCCGTTGTCGCTGATTGTGGTGCCGGGCGAGCAGCTGCATTACCTGTTCAGCTATAACCGCAGCCGTTTCAGCGACGAGGAAATCGCCCTGCTGTCGGCGCAATTGCGCACGGTGCTGCTGGCCATGGCCGCGCTGCCGCAGTGCCGGATTGCGGATATCGACTGGCTGGGCGCGCAGGAGCGCGAGCAGTTGCAAGCACTCGGTCGCGGTGCGGCGCTCGCGGTGCCGCACCTGGGCCTGCATCAGCGCTTTGAGCAACAGGTCGCCGCTGCACCGGAGCAACCGGCGCTGCGCGACCGCGACGGTGTACTGAGTTACGGCGAACTCGACCAGCGCGCCAATCGTCTCAGCCAGCACCTGTGTGCCCAGGGCATCGGCCGGCACAGCCAGGTGGCGCTGGGCCTGGAGCGCAGTGCCGATTTTGTGATCGCCCTGCTCGCCACCCTCAAAGCCGGCGCCGCCTACCTGCCGCTGGACCTCAAACAACCCGTCGGACGCCTGGCCGACGTGCTGCAGGACAGCCGCGCCGCGCTGTTGATCGGCGCCACGGCAACGCCCCTGCTGACACGCTTGGGTGAACACACACCGTTGCTGTGCCTGGACGCCCAGGCCGCAGCGATTGCCGCCCGGCCCGCCACCGCGCCGGTGGTCGAACACAGCCTGGATGACGCGGCCTACGTGATCTACACCTCCGGCTCCACCGGCACGCCGAAGGGCGTGGTGGTCGAACACCGCGCCATCGTCGATTACCTGAGCGCGGTGCACAGCGTGCTGCAGCCGCCCGCCGCCGCGCGTTATGGCCTGTTGTCGAGCATCGCCGCTGATTTGGGCCACACCCAGCTGTTCGGCGCGCTGTGCAGCGGCGCCAGCCTGTTGCTGGTGGATGACGAGAGCGCCTTCAGCCCGCTGGCCCTGGCGCAGTTGTTCAGCGAGTTCCCGGTGGACGTGCTGAAAATCACCCCGAGCCACCTCAGCGGCCTGTTGCAGGCCCTGCCGGATGCGCGGTTACTGCCCACGGCCCTGCTGGTGTTTGGCGGCGACGCCCTGAGCCCGGCGCTGCTGGCTCAGGTAAACACGCTGGCGCCCGGCCTGCGGGTGTTCAACCACTATGGGCCGAGCGAGGCGACGGTGGGCGCGATTGCCACCGAACTCACAGCGGGCCAGCCCCGCATTGCCCTTGGCCGGCCGCTGCCGAACCGCCAACTGCGCGTAGTCGACGCCCAGGATCGCGACGTGGCCACCGGCATCAGCGGCGAACTGCTGATCAGCGGCGCTCTGGCCCGTGGCTACCTGCACCGCAACGACCTGACGGCGGAACGCTTCCACCTGGATGAGCGGCAACAGCGCTGGTACCGCACGGGTGACCGCGTGCGCTGGCTGGTGGACGGGCAACTGGCGTTCCTCGGCCGCGTCGACAGCCAGGTGAAGATTCGTGGTAATCGCCTGGAATTGGGCGAAGTTGAAGCGCAGATCCGCCGCCTGTCGCCGCTGATCGAACAGGTGGTGGTGCGCGCACTCGATCTGGAGGGCAGCCTGCGTCTGGTCGCCTATCTGGTGGCCAGCCAGTCACTGTCGGCGCTCAAGCTGCGCAACGACCTGGGCAGCCGCGTGCCGGACTACATGGTGCCGGCGCACTTCATCACCCTGGATGAACTGCCCCTGACCCGCAACGGCAAGGTCGATGTGCAACGCCTGCCGTTGCCCCACGCCACCCGCGACGACAGCGCCGATTATGTGGCCCCGCGCAACGACGTCGAACGCCTGCTGGCGGCGATCTGGCAGGACGTGCTCAAGCGCGAACAGGTTGGCGTCAACGACAATTTCTTCGCCATCGGTGGCGATTCGATTCTGAACCTGCAAATCATCGCGCGGGCCAACCAGCAAGGGCTCAAGCTCACCCCACGGCAACTGTTCGAGAACCGCACCGTCGCCGATATCGCCCGCGTGCTCGGCGCCGATGCCAGCCAGGCGGTGGCGCAGCAGCAAGCCGAAGGTTATGGGTTGCCGCTTGGCGCGGGCCAGCGCGCGCGTCCGGAACAAGGCCCGCTGACCGCCACCTGGCGTTGCGTGGCCCTGGCGCAGCCGCTGGACAGCGGGTTGCTCGGCCAGGCCCTTGCCGCCTTGCAGCACCATCATCAGGCCCTGCGTCTGGGGTTCGACGCGGACTGGCAACAGCGCGTGCTGGCCGCGCCCAAGGCGGCCGCGATCAGCAGCGGCGAATACCTGCCACACCAATTGCAGGCGCTGGCCCAGGCCGCGGTCGATGAGCTGGACCTGCACGCCGGGCAAACGCTGCACGCCAGCCTGCTGGGCGACGGGCACCTGCTGCTGGCCGCGCATCCGCTGTGTGTGGACGACGCCTCGTGGCCGTTGCTGCTCACCGACCTCAACCTGGCGCTGAGCCAGTTGCGCCTGCAACGGCCGGTGCGGCTGTCCTATCACGGCGGCAACTTCACCCCCTGGGCGCGCCATCAGCAAGACCACGCCCACAGCGATGCCCTCGATGATGCGTGGGAACACTGGCTGCAATTTGCCGCGATGGACACGCTGCAACTGCCCGCCAGCGGGCAACCGAGCCAGGTAGTCGAGCACAGCCTGAGCGACGAGACTTCCGGCGCCTTGAAACGCCTGGCCGAAGTGCTGCACCTGGACTGGAACAGCCTGCTGGCCACCGCCGTGGCCGAACAGTGCGGCCACGGCCTGCTGGCGCTGGACATGTACGCCGCACGCCCGGCCGCCGAGCGCTTGCCGGTGCAGTCGCCCATCGCCTTTGCCGACCTGGAGCCGCAACGCATCATCGGCGCGCTGGACCTGCCGGTGCCGGTGTTCCTGCACACCGACGCCGGCACCGCGCTGCAACGCCTGCACGTCGTGGCCGCACAACTGCGTGCCTACCCGCAACACGGCGCCGACTATGGCGTGCTGCGCTACCTGTCGGACAACACCTACCTGCAGGAACCGTTGCTCGACTTGCCCAAGGCCGACATCGCGATCCACTGGCGCGGCGACCTCGACAGCCACCGCGAACCCCATGGCGCCCTGGCGCAGGTCACCGCCGCCGACCTGCCCGTGGCCACGGCCCATGCCTTGCACATCCAGGCCCACTGGCAGGACGGCCAACTGCACCTGCGCTGCGAAGGCCCGCTGGCCGGCCACTGGACACTGCAACTGGCCGAGCGCCTGGCAAGCCTGGCGGCGTTGGCGGCCGCGCCGGATCTGCGCCCCGACAGCGCCGCCTTCCCGCTGTGCCACAGGCAAGCCGCGACCCTCGCCGCCGAGCCGCTGGACTGGTCGAACCTGGAAGACGTGTACCCGTTGTCGTCGATGCAACAGGGCATGCTGCTGCACACCCTGCTGCAACCCCACAGCGGCATCTATCTGATGCAGCAGCGCTACAGCTGGGACGGCGTGCTGCAACGCCCGGCGATGGAAATGGCCTGGCAGGTGTTTCTCGACCGCCACCCAATGATGCGCACCGCGTTCCGCTGGCAGGATGACCACGAGCCGCTGCAATGCGTGTACCGCCACACCGCGCCGGCATTCGACTGGCAGGACCTGCGTCATCTGGATGACGCGCAGCAACGCAAGGCCATGGACCAGGCGCTGGAAGCCCAGCGCGTGCAGGGTTTCGACATGGCGGTTGCGCCGCTGACCCACCTGCGCGTGTTCCAGCTCGCTGAACGCCGATTCGCCGTGGTGCGCAGCTTCCACCATATCCTCACCGATGCCTGGTGCTTCGGCCTGCTGATGGAGGACCTGCTGGCGATCTATCAGGCGGTTGTGCATCAGGAACCGGTGGCGCGCCCGCGTTTTCGTTCGTTCCGCGGCTATATGAGCTGGCTGGAACGCCAGGACATGGCCGCTGCCCACGCCTTCTGGCAAGCGGACCTGGCCGGTTTCAGCGAGCCGACGCCGTTGCATCTGGACGGTGCCCCCGCCCGCGCGGAACAGGCGCCGGAGGCGGTCGGCGACCTCGACCAGACCCTGAGCATCAGCCAGACCCAACGCTTGCAGCAGCTGTGCCAGCACTACCAGTTGACGCCCAACACCTGGATCCAGGGCGCCTGGGCCTTGCTGTTGTCGCGCTACAGCGGCAATCGCGACGTGCTGTTCGGCGTCACCGTGGCCGGTCGCCCGACCGAGCTTGCCGGGGTCGAGGAAATGGTCGGCCTGTTTATCAACAGCCTGCCGCTGCGCCTCGACGTCGACCCCGAAGCACCGGTTGCCGGCTGGTTGCAGGCGTTGCTGTCGCATAATGCGCGACTGCGCGAACACGAAAGTGCCTCGTTGGTGGATATCCAGCGCAGCAGCGGCGTACCGCGCGGGCAACAACTGTTCGACAGCCTGGTGGTGTTCGAAAACGCGCCGCTGGACATCAGCAGCGTGCAACTGGACGCCTTCAGCATCGACATCTATGAAGACCGCGTGCACACCAACTTCCCGATGACCGTGGTGCTGTACCCCGGCGACCGCCTGGGCATTCGCCTGTCCTATGACAGCCAGCGGTTCAGCGCCGACAGCGTGCAGCGCATGCTCGGGCATCTTGTGCAATTGCTGTCGAGCATGCTGGAGGCTCCCGAGGCAACGCTGGGCAGCCTGCACATGCTGGCGCCCGCCGAGCGTCAGCAGTTGCAGGTGGAATGGAACCGCAGCGCGGTGGATTTCCCGCTGACCCAGGGTTACGCCGCGCTGTTCGCCGAGCAGGTACGTCGCCGACCGCAGCAGATCGCCGCCGTGCACCTGCAGGATTCCCTGACCTACGCAGAACTGGACCGCCGCGCCAACGCCGTCGCCCATGCCCTGCACCGCGCGGGTGCCGGCCCGGAAACCCTGGTGGCACTGTTTGCCGAGCGCGGCCTGACCTTGCTGACCCTGATGCTGGGCACGCTCAAGGCCGGTGCCGCGTTCCAGGCGCTGGATATCCAGCAGCCGGCCGCGCGCCTGGCCGAGCTGCTGAACCTGGGTGAAGCGCCGCTGTTGCTGGTGTGCGACAGCGCCAGCGGTGTGCTGGAAGGCGTACTGCCGCAGTTGCTCAAGCAGCCGACTTGCCTGGTCGCGCAGGCACTGTGGCAAGGCGAGGCCCGCCCCGCCGTGACCTACACGCACAACCCCGAGCAGTTGGCCTATGTGATTTTCACCTCCGGTTCCACCGGTACGCCCAAGGGCGTGATGGTGGAACAGCGCGGCATGCTCAATAACATCTTCGGCAAGGTACCGGCCCTGGGCCTGGGCGAACACGACCGCATCGCCCAGACCGCCTCCGCCGCCTTCGATATTTGCGTGTGGCAGTTCCTCGCCGCGCCGCTGGTGGGTGCCACCGTGCATATCCTGCCGGACGCCGAGGCCCATGACCCGCTGGCTTTGCTCGAGGCGGTGCAAACGCAGCAACTGACCCTGCTGGAAACCGTGCCCGCGCTGATTCGCGGCCTGTTGCAGGAGGCCCGCGACGAGCACCGTTTGCCCACCCTGCGCTGGCTGCTGCCCACCGGCGAGGCGTTGCCGCCGGCGTTGGCCCGAGACTGGTTTGCACGCTTCCCGACCATCCCGTTGATGAACGCTTACGGCCCTGCCGAGTGTTCGGATGACGTGGCGTTCTACCCGATCACCCAGGCACCGGACGCTGACTGCCTGCACATGCCGATTGGCCGGCCGACCGCGAACAACCAGGTGTTTGTGCTCGACAGCGCGCTGCGCAGCGTGCCCATCGGCGTGCCGGGCGAACTGTGCATCGGTGGCGCCGGCGTGGGCCGTGGCTACCTGCGCGACCCGCAGCGCACCCGCGAAGCCTTCGTCGATCATCCGTTCGAGCCAGGCGCGCGCCTGTACCGCAGCGGCGATATCGGCCGTCTGCGCGCCGATGGCGTGATCGAATACCTGGGCCGACGCGATCAGCAGGTGAAGATTCGTGGCCATCGCATCGAACTGGGCGAGATCGAAAACCGCCTGATGCAGCACCCAGCCGTGCAGAGCGCCGCAGTGCTGGCCCTGCCGGATGCCCGTGGCGCCCTGCAACTGGTGGCGTTCCCTGTGCTCGACAGCGCCTTCGACGGCGATGCGCAGTCGGTGCTGAGCGCCCATCTGGCCGCGCAACTGGCCAGCTACATGGTGCCGGCGCGCTGGGTGGCACTGGCGCAGTTGCCGTTGAATGCCAATGGCAAGGTCGACCGCCGGGCTCTCGCCGCGCTGGATATGCCCCAGGCCGCAGCGGCCGACGGCGTGTCGATTGCCCCGCGCACGCCGACGGAAAAAGTCTTGGCCGAGTTGTGGCAGGCGATTCTCGGCGTGCCCAGTGTCAGCGTGCACGATGACTTCTTCGCCATTGGCGGCCACTCGCTGCTGGCCACGCAAATGCTCTCGCGCATTCGCCGACGCTTGAACGTCAGCCTGC
The DNA here is from genome assembly GCF_000336465.1 of Pseudomonas poae RE*1-1-14. Lineage (NCBI taxonomy): Bacteria > Pseudomonadati > Pseudomonadota > Gammaproteobacteria > Pseudomonadales > Pseudomonadaceae > Pseudomonas > Pseudomonas poae. Next base: position 2,070,810 of record NC_020209.1, read on the forward strand.
CGCTGCGCGTGCTGTTCGAAGGCGGCACCCTGGAGCAACTGGCGCAGGTGGTGGATCAACAGGCCCAAGTGGCCGACGAGGACGAGATCGTGCCGGTGCCCCGCAACCGTACGCTGGCGTTGTCCTACGCCCAGCAACGGCTGTGGTTCCTCGACCGTTTCGAAGGGCCGAACGCGGCCTATAACATGTCCAGCGTGGTGCGCCTGCGTGGCGCGCTGGATATCGCCGCCCTGCAGCAGGCGTTGCAGCACGTGTTGCAACGGCACGAATCGCTGCGCACCAGCTTTCATCTGGACGGCGAGCAGCCGTGCCAGGTGATTCATCCGGCGCCGACGCTCGACCTCACGCCGCTCACGGTGCAGGCGGATGCCCTGCAAACCGTGATCGATCAACAGTCCGCCCAGCCGTTTAATCTGCAACAGCCGCCGATGCTGCGCGCGCAGTTGCTGCACCTGGGCGCGGATGACCATGTGCTGCAACTGGTGCTGCACCATATCGCCACGGACGCCTGGTCCATGGGCATCCTGATTCAGGAGTTGATCACCGGCTACCAGGCCTATACCGGCGGCACCACCCCGGTGCTTGCCGCGCTGCCTATCCAGTACGCCGATTACGCGCAGTGGCAACGCAGCGAAGCGCAACAACGCCATTTGGCGCGTGCCATCGACTATTGGCGGCGCCAGCTCGACGGCGCGCCGATGCTGATCCCGTTGCCGCTGGATGCGCCGCGCCCGACGCAGCCGGACTATCAGGGCGCGTCATTGATCCAGCATTTCAACCCGGCCCAGACCCAGGTGCTCAAGGCGTATGCCCAGGCACACAAGGCGACGCTGTTCATGCTGTTGCTCAATGCGTTCAACAGCCTGTTGCAGCGGGCCACCGGCGCCCATGACTTTATCGTCGGCACCGACCTGGCCAACCGCGAGCAGGCGGCGCTGGAAAACCTGATCGGCTTCTTCGTCAACGTGCTGCCGATTCGTGCACGGCTTGATGCCAACGACACCTTCGACAGCCGCCTGCAACGCCTGCGCGAGGACTGCCTGGCCGCGTTCCAGCACCAGCAGGTGCCGTTCGACAAACTGGTGGAGACGCTGCAACCGCCGCGTATTGCGGGAGTGAACCCGTTGGTGCAGGTATTGTTCGTGATGCAGAACACGCCGCAGGGCACCGCCAGCCTGGCGGACCTGGCGGTGGAACACCTGGAACCGCAACAGCAGACCAGCAAGTTCGACCTTGCCGTGTTTGTCGAGGAAGACGACAGCGGCCTGCAGGTGCGCTGGGTCTATCGCACCAGCGTGTTGCAGGCGCAGACTGTTGAACGCCTGGAGCAAGGCTTTGCGCAACTGCTCGACAGCCTGACGTTGCAGGACTGGACCTGGCGCCTGCACGCGGATGCCCCGGCGGCCATCGATGAGACGCAAGCGCGCAGCGAGCGCAAGCAGTCGAAGATGAGCAAGCTGAAGAACACCCGCGCCACCGCCGTCAGCCAACTGGCCCACGAGCAGGTGCGCACCCGCACCCTGGGCGAGGCGCAACCGCTGCCGCTGGTGATCGAACCGTTGCTGACGGACCTGGACCCGGTGCATTGGGCGGTGCAGGCGCGCGAGTGGATCAACGCGCAGTTGCGCACCCACGGCGGCCTGCTGTTTCGCGGGTTCAACCTGCCGGATGCCGCCGCTTTCGAGCAGTTCGCCCAGGCCATCGAACCGGACCTGTACGGCACCTACGGTGACCTGCCGAAGAATAAATCCGGCAAGAATATCTACCACTCCACGCCGTACCCGGAACAGCACATGATCCTGTTCCACAACGAGAGCTCGCACATGGCGCAATGGCCGCGCAAGCAGTGGTTCTTCTGCGAGATCCCGGCGCCACGGGGCGGTTGCACGCCGATTGTCGACTGCCGCCAGGTGCTGGCGCAGTTGCCGCCGGACATCGTCGCGCGGTTCAAGGCCCTGGGCCTTTTGTATGTGCGGCACTTCACCGACAAGCTGGACGTGCGCTGGCAGGACTTCTTCAAGACCGAGCAGCGTGAAGAGGTGGAGCGTCAGTGCCGACAGTCGGGCATGCAGTGGGAGTGGCTGGGCACGGACAACCTGAAGATCGCCCAGCAGTGCCCGGCGATTGTGGCGCACCCGGACACCGGCGAGGCCTCGTTTTTCAACCAGGTGCAGTTGCACCACAGCGCCTGCCTGGAACCGGAGGTGCGCAGCAACCTGATCAACCTGTTCGGCGCCGGCAACTTGCCGCGCAACGTGTATTACGGCGACGGCAGCGTGATCGAAGACGCGGTAATGGCGGTGATCGGCGCCGCCTACGAGGCCTGCGCGGTGCGCTTTGCCTGGCACAAGGGCGACATGGTGATGCTCGACAATATGCTGGTGGCCCATGCCCGCGACCCGTTTGAAGGCGAGCGCAAAATCTGCGTGGCCATGGGGCAGATGATGAACCGCGAACAACTGGGGGAACAGCCATGAGCAACCACGAGGCAGCGTTCGCCCTGTCGCCACAGCAACGCAGCCAATGGCTGGCGAACGCGCCGGCGGCCCGCCTGGTGCTGCAAGTGCATGGCGCCACCGCGCTGGCGCAGCTGCGTGAACGGCTCGCGGCGCTGGCGCAGGTGCATGACGCACTGCGCCTGCACACCCGGCCGGAGCCGGGCATGCAGGTGCCGTTGCAACGCGTCGGCGCCGACAGCGTGGTCAGCATCGATGTGCAGGCGCTGGACGCCGAGGTGCAACGGGTGACCGTGCAGTTGCCCGCGCTGGCGGCCGACCGTGGCACGCTGCTGCGCCTGGTGCAGGCGCTGGGTGCGGCGCAACCGCCGCAGGCTGACGCCGAAGCAATGACCTACACCCAATACAGCGCCTGGATCCACGACCTGCAGGCCGATGAGGATGCAGCGCAGGGACGCCAGTACTGGGCCGACCTGGCCGTGGGTCAACAGGCCGGCACCGAACTGTTGTACCGCGAAGCACGCAACGACAGGGCCGACACGCCGTTGACCACCTGCGTGAAGCTTGATCCCGTGTTGAGCGCTGCGTTGCAGGCCCACGCCGCACCGGCCGAACACCTGCTGATGGCCGCCTGGGGCGTGCTGTTGCAGCGGTTGAGCGCCACAGACAGTCCGGCCCTCACCCTCAATTGGGTGCATGACTGCCGTGACGACTATGAAGAGCTGGCCGATTGCTGGGGATTGTTCGCCAAGGCGCTGCCGCTGCCGTGGCAAGCGGCGCTGGAGCGTCCGTTCGGCGAGGCCCTGGCAACGATGCAAACACAGTGTGAGGACGTGGGCGAATGGCAGGAATACTCGCCGGCCGATGCCTCATCGCCTTATGGCTTTCAGTGGAGTCCTGCGCTTGATGCTGGCGCCAGCCCGTTCAAGGTGCTGGAAGTGGCGGCCATCCCGGCCGGCATGGAGCTGCTGCTGATCGCCGAAGATCACCGCCTGACGCTCTGCCATCAGGCCAGTCGTTACAGCACCCGAGCCGCTGAAACCCTGCTGGAACAACTGCAATCGCTGCTGCGGGACGCCCTCGCCCACCCCGCCAGGCCGCTGGCTGAACTGTCGCTGGCGGCGCCGGGGTTTGCGGCGACACTCGCGGCGCGCCATCAGGGCGTCACGCCGCCCTTCGCCAGTGTGCCGGCGCGCTTCAACGCCTGCGCCCCGGGTTTTGCCGAACACCTGGCCCTGCGCGATTCAAACCAGCACCTGAGCTACGCCGAACTGCATGCGCGCAGTAATCAACTGGCGCATTACCTGCGCGGCCAGGGCATCGGTCGTGAGGACCGCGTGGCGCTGTACCTGGACCGCTCGGCGCCGATGGTGCTGGCCATGCTTGCCGTGCTCAAGAGCGGCGCGGCCTTTGTGCCGCTGGACGTGCACCAGCCTGCGCAACGCTCCCTGGCGATCCTGCAACAGGCGCAGCCGCGCTTTGTGCTGACCGGGGCCGCTGGCGGCGCGCCGCTGCTGGCGTCGATGGGCAGCCTCGATCTGCGCGACACCGCCCTGTGGCAACAGGCGCCCATGACCGACCTGGGCGATGACGTGCTGCCCTCGGATGCGGCCTATGTGCTGTTCACCTCGGGCAGTACCGGCGTACCCAAGGGCGTGATCGTCGAACACGCGCAACTGGCCAGCTATGTGTCCAGCGTGTCCACGCGCCTGCAGCTGCAAGCCGGTGAGCGCAGCGCCGTGGTCACCTCCCTGGCCGCCGACCTGGGTTACACCCTGCTGTTTCCCGCCTTGCTCAGCGGCGGTGAACTGCACCTGCTGGACAAGATCACCGCGATGGACGCCCAGGCCTGGGCCGCCTGGCAGGCGCACTACCCGGTCGACCATCTGAAAATCGTGCCGTCGCTGCTCGATGCCTGGCTGATGCACGCGCAAAGCGCCGCCGTGCTGCCACGCAGGCAATTGATCCTTGGCGGCGAGAGCTGTTCGCAGCGCCTGCTGCAGTCGATCCGCCAGTTCGCCCCGGGGCTGACGCTCTTCAATCACTACGGGCCGACGGAAACCACCGTGGGCGTTGCCATGCACAGGCTCGACCCGGCCTGTGACTACCGGCGTCTGCCCCTGGATGATCGGCTCGACGGCATGCGTCTGTACCTGCTGGATGAACAGCAGCGGCTGGCGACGCCGGGGCAGCATGCCGAGCTGTATATCGCCGGGCCGCAACTGGCGCGCGGCTACCTGGACACGCCACATACCGCCGAACGTTTTATCGAGCGCGACGGCGAGCGGCTGTACCGCACCGGTGACCGTGCGCGCTATCGCCACGACGCCAGCCTGGACATCACCGGCCGGAGCGATCGCCAGGTCAAGGTGCGCGGCTTTCGCATCGAGCTTGACGAGATCCAGGCGCAGCTCGCCGGCCTGCCGGGCGTGGCCCAGGCGGCGGTGGAGTGCCTGCCCAAGGGTGAACTGGGCCAGCAACTGTTTGCCTTCGTGACCCTGGCGCCCGGACAGTCTATGAGCGTGGCGCAACTGCACGGTCAGGCCCAGGATCGCCTGCCGGATTACATGCTGCCGAGCCTGCGCATCGTCGAGGCATTGCCGCTGATGGGCAACGGCAAGCTCGACCGCAAGACCCTGCAGGAATGGGCTGACCAGGTGCAGGGCGGCGTCGGCGGGGCGTTGCCGCGCACACCGCTGGAGGCGCTGCTGGCCCAGACCTGGGCGCAGGTGCTGGGCCTGGAACGGGTGGGCATCGAGGATGATTTCTTTGCCCTGGGCGGGCATTCGCTGGCGGCGGTGAGCCTGGCCAGCCGCCTGCAGACCGTGCTGGCGGCGCCGGTCACGGTGAACGCGGTATTCAATGCGCCGAGCGTGGCGGCCTTTGCTGCGCTGGTGCAGGCCGAATTCAAGCTGTCGCCACTGGCACGGCTGTCGGCGCCGGGCGCAGGGGCGAATCTGTTCTGCTTTCACCCTTCCACCGGGCATGTGCAGGATTACCGCCCACTGCTGCCCCATCTGCCGCACTGGCAACTGTGGGGGTTGCAAAAACTGGGTGATGACGACACGGTGGGCGACGGCGATATCGACGGGCTCGCGGCGCGCTATGTCGAGCACCTGCGTGCTCAACAGCCGCACGGCCCTTATCACTTGCTGGGCTTTTCCCTCGGTGGTCTGCTGGCGATCACCGCTGCGGCGCAGTTGGAGCGCTGCGGTGAACAGGTGGCGTTTCTCGGCATCCTCGACTCGCAATACGCGCGCAGCGCAGATGAAGACAGCATCGAGACCTTGCTGGCCGACGCCGCGCAGGCGCTCACGGCAAACAGTCAGGCGGTGCTGCGCGGTTTACCGGCGCAGGCGATGGCCGAGTTGACCGCGCAACTGGCTGCCCTGCCCGCCGCGCAGCGCTTGCCTGCCCTGGCGCAATGGGCGCAGCAGCAAGGCCTGCAGCTCGATGGCGACAGCTGGGAACACCTGCACACGCGGCTTGGCCATCAGCAGCAAACCCGGCAGTTGCTCGCCAGCTTCCAGCCGCCACGGCTGCGCTGCCCGGTGCAGGTATGGTGGGCGGACGCCACGCTGGGCGAGGCGGATTTTGCCGACCCGCAGTGGCAACAGTTGAGCAGCGGTGCTTACACCTGTGAGGTGGTGCAAGCGCAGCACTTGAACATCCTTGCGCAACCCTCGGTGCATCAACAGCTGGCGGCCGGCCTTGCGGCCCTGGCGACAGACGGAGCAGTTTGAATGGATTTGCTGATACTCATGGCCAAGCGCTCGTGGCGCGCCCTGCTGGTGGCGACACTCACCGGGTTGGCCTGTGGGCTCGCGGCGGCCGGGTTGATCGCGATGATCAACCACAGCCTCACGGTGTTCGACCAACTGCGCCCGATTGACGGCCTGTACTTCGGCGCGCTGGTGCTGCTGGTGGCGGTGTCACGGATCATTTCCGACATTAGCCTGCTGCGCCTGGGCCAGGCGGCGGTCAACGATATGCGCCTGCACCTGAGCGCCAAACTGATCGACACGCCCTACGCGCAATTGCAGCGCCTGGGCAAGCACCGACTGCTGGCGGTGTTGACCGACGACACGCAAACCATCAGCCAGGCGGTGGAGCTGGTGCCGGTGCTGCTGGTCAACGGCGGGATCATCCTCGCCTGCCTCGGTTACCTGGGTTGGCTGAGCCTGCCGTTGCTGGGCCTCACGGTGTTGCTGATCGTGCTCGGCAGCCTGAGTTTCAACTGGCCGCAGCGCAAGGCACTGACGTCGATCTCGCGCGCGCGCGAACTCAAGGATCAGTTGTTCGAGCACTATCGCCTGCTCACCGACGGCAGCAAGGAGCTGCAACTGAACCACCCGCGCCGCCAGCACTTTTTCAGCAGGCTGCTGCTGCCGACCAGTCAGCAATACCGACGGGACTTCGTGCGTGGCATGAGCATTTACGCGGTGGTGCTCAACTGGGGCAACGCGGTGTTTTATCTGCTGATCGGCGTGGTGCTGTTCGTGGCGCCGCGCTTTATCGACCTCAGCGTGAGCCTGGTGACGGGCTATATCCTCGCGATCCTGTACATGATCACGCCGCTCTCGGAACTGATGCACGCGGTGCCGACCCTGGGCCGCGCCAGCGTCGCGCTGAACAAGATCCGCGCGCTGGAAGGCCAGATGCACAGCGCCGACGAGACCCTGGAAACCTTCGCGCCGACGCAGGTACGCAGCCTGGTGTGCCGTGACGTCACCCACACCTACTACCGCGAGCGCGAGGACGGGCATTTCACCCTGGGGCCGATCAGCGTCACCTTGAAGGCCGGCGAAGTGGTGTTCATCGCCGGCGGCAATGGCAGCGGCAAGACCACCCTGGCGCTGCTGCTGACCGGCCTGTATCGCCCGGAGGGCGGTGACGTGATGCTTGACGAGCAAGTGTCTTCCAGCGCTGACAACCACCATTTCCGCCAGCACTTCTCGGCGATCTTCACTGACTTCTGCCTGTTCGAAAACCTGTTCGACGGCGACAACCCGAAGCTGGTGCAGCAGGCGCAGGACTACCTGGTGCACCTGCAACTGGATCACAAGGTGCAGATCGAACAGGGCCGCCTGACCACGCTGGCGCTGTCCACCGGGCAACGCAAACGCCTGGCGTTGCTCAGTGCCTACCTGGATGACCGGCCGTGCTACCTGTTCGATGAGTGGGCGGCGGATCAGGATCCGGTGTTCAAGCACTTTTTCTACACGCGGATCCTGGCCGACCTGCGCGCGCGCGGCAAACTGGTGATCGTGATTTCCCATGATGACGCGTATTTCGGCCTGGCCGACCGCCTGCTGCGCATCGAGCATGGGCGCCTGAGTGAGGCGCCGCTGGCAGCCGGCGTGGCGCTGGAAGCTCAGTCGTAGAGCGAGTGCAGGTAACCGACCTGCTCGGCCAGCGGCAGGCGGTGCAGTTTGGGGCAGGACTCGCAAAGCACCAGCGGCTCACCCTCCACCAGCGGGTGAAGTTGGTAGTGCAGGCAACAATGCCGGCGCAACGGCAGTTGCGGGCAAATCTCGGGGGCGGGCGACGCCACCTGGCGTTGCAGGCCGCGCAATTTCAGGCGGCCTTGGTTGACGGTGACCGGCTCCAGCCAGCGGTGCGCTTCGGCAAAGCCCGGGCGGGACAGATCCGGGTCGAGCCGCGCGAACGCACCGTCCCAGATCGCGACAAAATTGCCCCACAGAATCTTCGGCGCCAGCCCCCCGGCCAGCGCCAGGGTGGCGAACAAGGGCGCGAGGTGCTCGTGCACCCAGCGCGAAAAGTAGTCGGCCCGCTCGGCGGCGGCAAGGGCTGGCAAGGGCCCGGCAAAATGCAACGCCAGCGGCTGACCGGCGTCCAGGCGCAGCACACTGTCGTCGCGCCAGAAGTCGATGGCCTGATCGCGGGTGAGCACGCAGGCCAAGGTGGCCGGCACCACGATGCTCATGTAGTTCATCGACCACTGCGACACCACCGCCGCATTGTTGACGCCCGGGTAGCGCAAGGCAAACTCGGCCAGCACCGGCCGCAACAGCGCAGGCTCGGCGACGCGGCTCAGTGCGAGAAAAGGCTGGTCGTTCGCATCAAGCTGGATGACCCGCTGGATTGGCGGCCAGGCCTGCTTGAGCCATTCTGGAAATTCGATACCGATGCTCCTGTGGCTTTCCCTTATGAATGCAAGCGATTAGCATTGGCGGATCCTATCCTCCCTCCCCTGCAAACTCAACGTCGCCAACGACCGGACATCTTCAGCCCTCATGCATACACTTCGCAATTTCTGGCGCCTGGCACGGCCGTTCTGGACCTCGGAACAGAAATACCCGGCCCTGTTGTTGCTGCTGGGCACGGTGCTGATGAACCTGTGCCTGGTGGGCGTCAATATTCTCAACAACTTCTGGAACCTGCATTTTTATAACGCACTGCAGGCCAAGGATTACCCGGGCTTCATGCTCGGTACGGGGCAGTTCATCCTGCTGCAGGTGGGCCTCGCCGTATTCACCGTGGGCGCGTTTCACTTCCAGCAGAAGCTGACCATCGTGTGGCGACGCTGGGCCACGCGCAACATGCTCGATCAGTGGCTGGGCAGCCAGCGCTACCAGAAACTGAAAATGAGCGAAACCGAGGTCGACAACCCCGACCAGCGCATCGCCGAAGACATCGACCTGTTCATCATCAAGTCGCTCAAGCTCAGCCTGGGACTGCTGACGGCGGTGGTGTCGCTGTTTTCGTTCCTCAATATCCTCTGGCAGGCCTCGGACCTGATCCGCATTCCGCTGGGCGATGGCGGCCTGGTGATCCCCGGGCTGTTGGTGTGGGTGGCGCTGGTGTATGCGCTGGCCGGCACCGGTTTCGCCTTCTGGCTTGGTCGCGCCCTGCCGCACCTGAATTTCATGCAGCAACGGCGCGAGGCCGATTTTCGTTTTTCGTTGATGCGCCTGCGCGAAAACGCCGATTCGGTGGCGCAATACCGTGGCGAGGCGGTGGAAAACCAGCGCTTCAAACAGCGCCTCGAAGCCGCCCTGCAGAACTTCTGGGTGCTGGTGAAAAAGCAGAAGCTGATCATGGGTTATTCGACGTTCTACCTGCGCAGCGCCACGGTGATTCCGATGTTTATCATGGCGCCGCAGTTTTTTGCCGGGGTCTTCACCCTCGGCCGTCTGACCCAGATCAGTGCCGCCTTTGGCGAAGTGCATGCGGCCGTGGCTTACCTGGTGGGCGTGTTCCCGGAGTTGGCCGAATGGAAGTCGGTGATCGACCGGCTGCATGGGTTCCAGAAGCGTCTGGACAACGTCAAGGTCGATTCTGCTGTGGTGCTGACGCAACAGCGTGACGGCTTGCACGTGCGCAACCTGGACATCTGGCTGCCGGACGGCTGCCGCCTGTTCAGCGGCTTCAACCTTGCGCTAAAGCCTGGCGAGAGCCTGCTGATCCGCGCGCCGTCGGGGTATGGCAAGTCCACCCTGATTCGCGCCCTTACCGGGCTCTGGCACCATGCCTCGGGGTCGGTCGCCTATGACCGTGAGCGCGCCCTCACCCTTTCGCAAAAAAACTATCTGCCACTGGGCAGCCTGCGCGAAACCCTCTGGTACCCCAACCCCGCGCCTGCCGGGCAGGACGCGGTGGTACAGCGGCTGCTGGACCAGCTTGGCCTGGCGCACCTGGGGGCGCAACTGGACGAGGAACGCGACTGGGCACAGACCCTGAGCATCGGCGAGCAACAGCGCTGCGCCTTTGTGCGTGCGCTGCTGGCGCGCCCGGCGGTGCTGTTTCTCGACGAGAGCAGCGCGGCGATGGACGCGGCCAACGAAGCGCGTTGCTACCAGTTGCTCAAGGACACGCTGCCACAGACCATCCTCATCAGCGTTGGCCACAATGCCGCACTGGAGCGGTTTCATGGGCAGGTGCTGGAGCTGCGTGACGAGGTGGACTGGGTGCGCCGTGCGGTGAGGCAGCCGGTATAGACGACCTCACTGGCGCACGGTGTCAGCCCATCCAGCCAACGGCGGTCTTCGGAATCACTTCCGACTCATCCAGTTTCGAGGCAAACATGCTCACCGCCTGCACCGCGTCGCTGGTGCTGGTGCGGATTTGCAGGATCACCGAGCCGGCCTGGTCGGCCAGGTTGACGCCGCGTTGCGCGCCTTCCTGAGTGGCATTCATGCTGGAGACCGCGTCGCGGGTTTCCGAGAGGATCATGCCGATCATCTCGGCAATTTCGGCGGTGGAACGGCTGGTGCGCCCGGCCAGTTGCCGGACCTCGTCGGCCACCACTGCGAACCCACGACCCTGGTCGCCCGCCCTTGCAGCCTCGATGGCCGCGTTGAGCGCCAGCAGGTTGGTCTGGTCGGCAATCCCGCGAATGGTGTTGACGATGGCGGTGATCTGCTCGGAGCGCTCGCCCAACTGCCCCACCAGCTTGGCCGAGGCGCCGATGTTTTCGGCGATCCTCCGCATTTCCGTGGCGGTGTCGTGAATCACCTGGGTGCCGTGCTCGGCGAAGCGTTCGGTTTCGGACGAGATGTGGTAGGCCCGGGAGGCGCCGCGAGAGTCTTCCTCGAACTTCTCCACGCGCTCGGTGATGTCACTGGCGAACTTGACGATCTTGATCAGTTTGCCGTCGCTGTCGAACACCGGGTTGTAGCTGGCTTCCAGCCAGACGACGCGGCCATGTTTGCCCAGTCGCTTGAACTGCCCGGTGAAGAACTCGCCGTTGTTCAAGCGGCGCCAAAAGTCGGTGTACTCGTTGCTGTTGATCAACGCCGGTTCGCAGAACAGGCGGTGGTGCTTGCCCTTGAGCTCGGCCAGTGAGTAGCCCATCACGTTGAGAAAGTTCGGGTTGGCGTCCAGCACCTGCCCGCTGAGGTCGAACTCGATCACCGCCATGGCGCGGTCCAGCGCCACCAGTTTGCTGCGGGTGGCGGCTTCCTGCTCGACATTGGCGGTGACGTCCAGGGCGTATTTGACCACTTTGAGCACTTGGCCGCGTTCATCCAGCACCGGGTTGTAGCTCGCCTCCAGCCAGATCACCTTGCCGTTGGCATCCACGCGCTTGAAGGTGCCCGACACGAACTTGCCGGCCCTGAGGTCTTGCCAGAACGTGGCATAGGCCGGGCTGCCGGTGAGCGCCGGCAGGCAGAAATCACGGTGAGTCTTGCCGGCCAGTTGCGCAGCGCTGTAACCCAGGGTCTTGAGGAAGTTGTCGTTGGCGCGCAGCACCTTGCCGTTGAGGTCGAATTCGACCACGGCCATGGAGCGTTCGAGCGCAGCAATCAGTCCTTTGTACTCGGTGACTTCGGCCGTCCTGGCCGCCAGTTCTGTCTTGAGTGATTTGTTGAACATGACGTGCCCTCAGCGCGCGGATAATCAGTTATATCAATGCCGCTATCGGCCGCGGAATACGGGACTTTAAGCGGCAAAAATGTTTATTTATTGACGTCAAATTCCGCGCTTTTGCCGGTTGCTCAGGTTTGCCCCGGCGGCGCTTTTCAGGGACCATGGCGCCTCTGTTTTTTTGCCATCAAGAGGCGCCCATGGCCAATCACGACCTGACCTTCACCCCTGATCCCGACGCCGACTCGATTTCTTCCGACGTTATCGGCTTCAACGGCATCCTGATGTCCACCCAGATCCCGACCCACGCCGATGGCAGCCTGGAACTGGGCGACATCACCCTGCAAAGCGAATGCACGCTGCAAGCGCTGAAAGTCGCGCTGGAGAAAGCCGGCAGCTCGATGGACCGGGTGATGCACCTGACCATCTACCTTACCGACATGGCCGACCGCGCCGCCTTCAATGCGGTGTACACGCGTTTTTTTGCCAAACCGTGGCCGGTGCGTGCGGCGGTCGGCGTGGCTGAACTGGCCGTCAAAGGCATGCGCGTGGAAGTCACCGCGATGGCCGCCAAGGCCTGACAGCCCTGCGGTAGATGCCGGTCAGGCATTTCACGGCTACAATGCGCGCCTCAACCGTGACAAGCCTGACTAAAAAAACTATGTCCTTGCCCAAGCATCACCTTGAATTGCTCAGCCCGGCCCGCGATGTCGCCATCGCCCGCGAGGCTATCCTACATGGCGCCGACGCCATCTACATCGGCGGGCCAAGCTTCGGCGCCCGCCATAACGCCTGTAACGAGGTGAGCGATATCGCTCAATTGGTGGAGTTCGCCCATCGTTACCACGCGCGCGTCTTCACCACGATCAACACCATCCTGCATGACAACGAACTGGAACCTGCGCGCAAGCTGATCCATCAGCTCTACGATGCCGGCGTCGATGCGTTGATCGTGCAGGACCTGGGCGTCATGGAGCTGGACATCCCGCCCATCGAGCTGCACGCCAGTACCCAGACCGATATCCGCACGCTGGCCCGCGCCAAATTTCTCGATCAGGCCGGTTTCTCGCAACTGGTGCTGGCCCGCGAGCTGAACCTGCAGGAAATCCGCGCGATTGCCGACGAGACCGAAGCGGCCGTCGAGTTCTTCATCCACGGCGCCCTGTGCGTGGCATTCTCCGGGCAGTGCAATATCTCCCACGCGCAGAACGGCCGCAGCGCCAACCGTGGCGACTGCTCCCAGGCCTGCCGCCTGCCGTACACCTTGAAGGACGACCAGGGCCGCGTCGTGGCCTTTGAAAAGCACCTGCTGTCGATGAAAGACAACAACCAGAGCGCGAACATCCGCGCCCTGGTCGAAGCCGGCGTGCGCTCGTTCAAGATCGAAGGCCGCTACAAGGACATGGGCTACGTGAAGAACATCACCGCCTATTACCGCCAGCGCCTGGACGACGTGCTCGAAGACCGCACCGACCTGGCGCGCGCTTCCAGCGGGCGTACCGCGCATTTCTTCCTGCCCGATCCGGAAAAGACCTTTCACCGGGGCAGCACCGATTACTTTGTCAGCGACCGCAAGATCGACATCGGCGCCTTCGACACCCCGACCTTTACCGGCCTGCCAGTGGGCACGGTGGAAAAAGCCGGCAAGCGCGACTTGCAGGTAGTGACCCACGAGCCACTGTCCAACGGCGACGGGCTCAACGTGCTGATCAAACGTGAAGTGGTGGGGTTTCGCGCCAACATTGCCGAGCCCAAGGGCGAGTTCGAGGAAGACGGGCAGAAGCGCTACCGCTATCGCGTGGAGCCGAATGAAATGCCGGCCGGCCTGCATCAACTGCGCCCGCATCACCCGCTGAACCGCAACCTCGATCACAACTGGCAACAGGCTCTGCTCAAGACCTCGGCCGAACGCCGCATCGGCCTGGCCTGGGTCGCCCGCCTGCGCGAAGAGCAGCTTGAAGTCACGGCTACCAGTGAAGAAGGCATCAGCGCCAGCATCACCCTGCCCGGCCCGTTTGGCGTGGCCAACAAGCCGGAACAGGCGCTGGACACCCTGCGTGACCTGCTCGGCCAGCTTGGCACCACCGAGTACCACGCCACCGATATCGCGCTGGATGCACCGCAGGCGTTCTTCATCCCCAATTCGCAGCTCAAGGCGTTGCGCCGCGAAGTGATCGAAGCCCTGACGGCTGCCCGCGTTGCGGCGCACCCGCGCGGTGGGCGCAAGGCCGAGACCTCGCCGCCGCCGGTGTACCCGGATGCGCACTTGTCGTTCCTGGCTAACGTCTACAACCAGAAGGCTCGCGACTTCTATCACCGTCACGGCGTGAAGCTGATCGACGCCGCCTTTGAAGCCCATGAAGAAACCGGCGAAGTGCCCGTGATGATCACCAAGCACTGCCTGCGGTTCTCGTTCAACCTGTGCCCTAAACAGGCCAAGGGGGTGACGGGCGTGAAGACCAAGGTGGCGCCGATGCAGTTGATCCATGGTGATGAAGTGCTGACCTTGAAGTTCGACTGCAAACCGTGCGAGATGCATGTGGTGGGCAAGATCAAGGGGCACATCCTGGGGTTGCCGCAACCGGGCAGCGTGGTGGGGCATTTCAACCCGGAAAATATTATTTTCCAGGGTACTCACTAGCCAAAACGCTAACGCGCGGGCTTCTGTGGCGAGTGGGCTTGTTGTGGCGAGCGGGCTTGTCCCGCGTTGGGCTGCGCAGCAGCCCCAATAAAAACACCGAGGTCTGCCTGACAGATCGCGGTGTTTGGGTTTAGGGCCGCTTCGCGCCCCAACGCGGGGCAAGCCCGCTCGCCACAGGAAGCCCTCTCACCACAACAAGCCCTCTCACCACAGAAGTTCTCTCACCACAGGTAGCCCGCTCGCCACAAGGGTCTGGGTGTGGGTTGAAATATAGGGACACGGTAGTCAACGTCGTCGCTTCGAATGCGCTGCTAGCGTGGAGGTTTCTTATCCATGCAAGGAGCAACGGATTGTCTCTCCAACCAAACTCACACCTGCTGCGTCGCGGTCGCTACTCGGAGCCCGGACGTGCTTATCTTGTCACCGCCGTGGTGCATCAGCGCCTGCCTCTGTTTCGGAACTTTCGGTTGGGCCTGTTATTGGTTAACGAATTCAAAAGAGCCCATGAAACGGGCCGCGTTAATTCGTTGGCGTGGGTGGTCATGCCGGATCACTTTCATTGGCTGTTCAACCTCAACGACTCAACGCTTGCCGATGTAATGCGAGCGACGAAGTCTCGCAGCACCTTGAGTATTAATCGAGCCCGCTGCAGCCGGGAACGGTTCTGGCAACGTGGTTACCACGATAGAGCGGTAAGAGCGGAGGAAGATATTCGCAGAATGGCGCGCTACATCATTGCCAACCCTTTACGGGCGGGGCTGGTTGAGCATATTGGTGATTATTCGTTATGGGATGCTGCCTGGTTGTGACACACGGTATCTGTGGGGCAGGACATTTCTGTGGCGAGCGGCCGTTCAGTTAAGCGCAGATTCCCTGTGGCGAGCAGGCTTGTCCTGCGTTGGGCTGCGTAGCAGCCCCAAAACCAGGCGCTGAGCCGGATCAGGTACACCGCGTTTTGCTGGATTGGGGGCGCTTCGCACCCCAACGCGGGGCAAGCCCGCTCGCCACAATAAGCCCACACATTCTCCTTAACTGAACGGCATTGGGGCAAGCCCGCTCGCCACAGATTTGGCTGCGGCCAGCAGGCCCTGAAATTTGGCATGGCGCGCTTCAAGCACCGGTTGCTGTGCCGGGTCGGGCGAGTAGCGCGCCTTGACCGGCATCCCCGCCGCCAGCAACTGCGCACCCTGCCCCATCGCCAGGAAGCCCAGCTTCGCCGCGCCGATGCAGGCGCTCAGTTCGCTGCCGTGCAGGGTGAACACCTCGCGCTGGAGGATGTTGGCCAGCAACTGCGCCCAATATTCGCTGCGTGCGCCCCCGCCGACCAGCGCAAAGGCGGTGACCTTGGCACCGCTCGACTGCACCGCGCGCCAGGCGTCGAGCAGGCCGAAGCCCACGCCTTCCATCACTGCGTAGCCGAGCATGGCAGGCGTGCAATCATGCCCCAGGCCCATGAAACCACCGCGCAGCAGCGGGTCGTTGTGGGGGGTGCGCTCACCGGCGAGGTACGGCAAAAATAACGGTGTGCTCAGCGGCACAGTTTGTGAAATGGGCAGTTGCGCCTGCACCAGGTCCAGCAACGTGTGCTCATCGGCGGTGCCCGTGAGCCGTGTGACCCAGCGCAAACAACTGGCTCCCGCGAGCATCGCGCCCATGGTGTACCAGCGGTTGGGCAGTGCATGGCAAAAGCTGTGCACGGCGCTGGCCGGGTTGCCGGCGGCGTGGTCGGTGATGGCGACGATCGCCGCGCTGGTGCCCAGAGTGATGAAACCGTCACCGGCGTTGATCGCACCGATGCCCACCGCGGCCACCGGGTTGTCGCCGCCGCCGCCCGCGATTACCACACTGGCGGACAAGCCCAGCCCTTGCGCGGTCAGTAAGGCGCTCGCCGCGCCGCCCTCCACCAGCCGGGGCATTTGTTCAGGCGCAAGGCCCGTGGCGTGCAGCATGGGGCTGAACCATTCGCGCTGCGCCACGTCCAGCCACAGCGTACCGGCGGCGTCGGACATCTCGCTGATGCGCTCGCCACACAGGCACAGGCGCAGGTAATCCTTGGGCGACAGCACGCAATCAATCGCCTTGAACACCTCGGGTTCGTGGCGTTGCAGCCACAGCAGTTTCGGCGCAGTGAGCCCGGCCATCGGCAGGCTGCCGGTGATGTCGGCAAAGCTGGCGCCCAGTTGCTCGGCCTCGGCCACGGCACGCGAATCGTCCCACAGGATCGCCGGGTACAACACGCGGTTGTCGTCCCCCAGCAAGACCGCGCCGTGCATCTGCCCCGACAGGCCGATGCAGGCCACGCGGCTGTATGCCTCATGGGCGCGCAAGCTGGCCAGCGCCTGCAAGCAGGCCTGCCACCAGTCTTGCGGGGCCTGCTCGGACCAGCCGCTATAACGCCGCGACACGCTCAAGCGCACGCCTGTTTGAGCCAGCACGTTGCCCACTGCGTCCATGAGGACGGCTTTGAGTTCCGATGTACCCAGGTCGATACCGAGAGAAACAGGACTGCTCATACGCGTGTGATTCCAATCAATGACAGCCACATGAATTGCGCACCTGCAGGTTCGGCGTCAGGCGCACGCTTTGCGCCGGCGCGCCTGGCGTGGCCATGCGTTGCAGCAACAGGTTGACCGCGCGCGTGCCCAGCGCCTGCACGGGCTGGGCGATCAAGGTCAGGCGCGGCACGAAAAAATCCGCCCAGTCAAAATCGTCGAAGCCCACCAGCGCCATTTGCGTCGGCACTTCCAGCCCGGCGTCACGCAGGGCATGCATGGCGCCCAGGGTCATCAGGTTATTGCCGGCCATGATGGCCGTGGGCGGTGCGTCCAGAGCGAGCAGTTGCACGGTCGCCCGCCGCGCCGGCTCGGTGTTCGAGCCGCCGTTGACCAGCAGTTGCGGATCAAATGGCAACCCCGCTGCCTGCAAGGCCGCCTTGTAGCCTTCGACACGTTCATCGGTGGTGCTGAATCCCGGACGCCCGGCGATAAAGCCGATGCGACGGTGGCCGTGTTCGATCAAGTGGGCAATCAGCCCCTGGGTGGCCTCGGTGTTTTCCACGCCGATCTGGTCAAACTGACCGCTCATCATGCGGTCCACCAGCACCGCCGGAATCCGATTGGCACTCAGGTACTCCAGGGCCATCGAGCCGTTCGAGGGCGCCAGCACAATGCCGTCGACCCGTCGATGGTGCAACGCCGTGATCACCCGCAGCTCCTGCTCCGGGTCATCGTGGGTGTCGACGAACAGCATCATGAAGCCATGCTTGGCGCACTCGGTTTCAATCGCGTGCACCGTTTCGCTGAAGTAATGGTTGGACAGCGCCGAAATCGCCACACCGATGGTGCTGGTGCTCGACCGCGCGAGGGAGCGCGCCAGGGTGTTGGGAATGTAGCCCAACGCCTGGATCGCCCGCTGCACGGCCAGCACCGTGGCCGGGCTGACCTTGCGGGTGCCGTTGAGCACATGGGAAACGGTCGAGGTCGACACGCCTGCCTTGCTTGCGACGTCATCCATGGTGACCACGGCGCGGCTCCCCTCAACCGATCAACGTTTGCTCGACCAGCCGCTGTAGCTGCCGACATTGTCACGGGTGATCAACTTGGGCGTGAGCTGGGTGATCGCTTCGGCCGGGGCTTTGTCGTTGAGCAGGTCATTGCCCACGTTCACGGCGGTTTGCGCCATGGCCCACGGGTCCTGGCTCGCAGACGCCTGAATCTGGGTGTCGGTCTTCAGTGCGTTCTCGATATCGGGCGCGCCGTCCACCGAGGTAATCACGATGCCGCTGCGTTTGAGCTGTTTGGCCGCCAGGTCACTGCCGATGGCTTGCGGGTCGTTGATCGCGAACAGGCCGTCGATTTTAGGGAAGCGCGTGAGGTAGCCCTGCATCGCGTTCAGCCCGCCTTCGCGCGAGCCCTTGCCGTCCTGGTCGTCGGACAGCACCTTCATGTCCGGCGCGCCGGCCAGTGCCGCTTTGCAGCCTTTGACACGGTCAGTCACGGCGGTGACCTGCGGGCCGTTCTGGATGATCACGTTGCCCTTGCCGCCGAGCTTGTCCACTAGGAACTGGCAGGCCAGCTTGCCGGCTTCGACGTTGTCGGTCTGCACCGTGGCGTTCACGCCCTTGGCGTCCACATCCACCGCCACCACCACGATCCCGGCGTCACGTGCTTTTTTGATCGCCGAGGCCATGGCGGAAGGGTCGACCGCATTGATCAGGATCAGGTCGACCTTGGATGAAATGAAATTGTCGATCTGCGAAAACTGTTTGCTCAGGTCATAGTCCGCCGACACCGAGGTGACCTTGACGTTGGGGTTGAGCTCCTTGGCGCGCGCGGTAGCGCCATCGGCCAGGGTCACGAAATACGGGTTGCCCAGCGAGCCCATGCTGATGCCGAGCGCTTTGAGCTCACGGGCTTCGACGGCTTGGGACATGAGGGCCGCCAGGGCCATAACGGGAAACAGGCGTTTGAGGTTCATACGGGTCTCTCTTGTGATTGTTGTGTGAGGAAACTCAGGTGCGCGCACCGGATTGGCGATAACGGTCCAGCGCGACCGCGCCGATGATCACGATGCCCTTGATGATGTACTGCCAGATGTCCGAGACCCCCAGCAATACCAAGCCGTTGGTCAACACGGCGATGATCAGCGCACCGATCAGAGTGCCGCCGATGGTGCCGACACCGCCGGTAAAGCTGGTGCCACCGAGGATCACTGCAGCAATCGCGTCCAGTTCATAGGATTGCCCCAGTTGCAGGCCGTTGGCGGCAAACAGGCGCGAGGCGCTCATCACCGCGCCGAGCCCGGCCAGTGCGCCGGACATGGCGTAGACGAACAGCAGCACCTTCCACACCTTGATCCCCGACAGCCGCGCCGCTTCAGGGTTGCCGCCCACCGAATAGATCTGCACGCCCATCACCGTGCGACGCAGGATGAACCACGACAACGCGACCACCGCGACGGCGATCACCACCAGCCAGGGCACGCCGAGGATTGAATCGTTGCCGATAAAAGCGAACGGCAGGTCCGGGTTGAACACGGTCTTGTCATCCGCCAGCAGGCGCGCCAGGCCACGCATGGCGGTGAGCGCGCCAAGGGTGACGATAAACGGCGGCAGACGCATGAAGGCGATCAACCCGCCGTTGACCAGGCCCAGCAGCAGGCCAAAGCCTACGCCTGCAGCGATACCGAACATGCCGAACTGCGGCGACATTGAGGCCTGCAAGGCCACCACGGCGGACGCCGCGAGGATCGCGCCCACCGACAGGTCGATGCCCGCCGTGAGGATCACAAAGGTCATGCCCGCCGCCAGCACCACGTTGACCGAAGCCTGCTGGGTGATGATCGAGAGATTCTGCATGGTCAGAAAGTTTTCGCTGGCCAGGGCAAAGCCCACCAGCAGCAGGACCAGCACCGGCAGCATGCCGACGGTGCGCATCAGTTCGCGAACCCGTTCTGCCTTGCCTGTTGTTGTCGCGACATTCACTTCAGCCATGGGCCACCACCTGATCGCCACCGGTGGCGAGGTCAATAATACGTTCCTGGGAGATGGCGTGGCCGGAGGCCCCGCCGACTTCAGCCACCAACTGGCCTTCGCGCATGATCAGCACGCGGTCGCAGGTGCCGATGATTTCCGGCAATTCGCTGGAAATGACCACGATGCCGACGCCGGCCTGGGCCAGTTGATTGATGATGCGGTAGATCTCGGACTTGGAGCCGATGTCGACGCCTCGGGTGGGTTCGTCGAGGATCAGCACATGGGGCTTGACCTCCAGCAGCCGTGCCAGCAGCACCTTTTGCTGGTTGCCGCCGGACAGCGAGCCCACGCTGACCTTGCCCGACGCCACGCGAATCGACAGCGATTTGATCGCGTCATTCGCGCGTTGCGAGGCGTGCGTACGGTCGAGTACGCCGCCGGCATGGGCATCCGGCACGCAGGCGCACACGTTGATGTTGTCGGCCACGCTCATGTCCAGGAACAGGCCCTGAGCCTTGCGGTCCTCGGTGAGGTAGACCACGCCTGCGCGAATCGCGTCCGCCGGATTGCGCAGCTGGGTGACGGTCTTGCCCACCACTTCCAGGGTGCCGCTGGTGCGCGGGTCGGCGGCGAAGATCAGCCGCGCCAGCTCGGTGCGCCCTGCCCCCACCAGCCCGGCGATGCCCAGCACTTCGCCGGCGTGCAGGTCGAAACTGCACTGGCGCACACGCTTGCCATCAGCCATGTCACGCACGCGCATCACCACGTTGCCAGGGTTGTAGGCCGCGTGTTCCTTCTTGTAGAAGCCGGACAAATCGCGGCCCACCATCATCTTCACCAGCACCTCGGCCGACAGCGCGTCGCGGGTCAGCTCGCCGATGTACTGACCGTCGCGCAGCACCGAGACGCGGTCCGACAGCTCGTAGATCTCGGCCATGCGATGGCTGATATAGATGATCGCCAAGCCCTGGCTGCGCAGATGCTTGATCAACGCAAACAGGCGGTCAGTCTCGCGGGACGATAACGGCGTGGTGGGCTCGTCCATCACCAGGATCCTGGCATGGGCATGCAGCGCCCGGGCGATCTCCACCAACTGACGCTCGGCAATCGACAGGCTGCTGACCGGCGTGGCTGGCGTGAACTCGGCACCCAGGCGCTGCAGCACGTCGACACAGCCGGCCTGCATGCCTTTGCGGTCAATGGTCCAGCCACGGCGCAGTTCACGGCCCAGGTAAATGTTCTCGGCCACGCTCAGGTTCGGGCACAGGCTCAGTTCCTGATAGATCACAGCAATGCCGAGGGCTTTGGCGGTGGCGGGGGTAAAGGTGGGGACGGACTGGCCGTCGATGCGGATTTCACCGCCGGGATCGGCCTGATAAGCGCCGGAAAGGATCTTCATCAAGGTGGATTTGCCGGCGCCGTTCTCACCCATCAAGGCATGAATTTCGCCGGGGAAGACCTTCAGGCCGACACTTTTGAGCACGCGCAAACCGTTGAAGGTTTTGCTGATGCCCTGCATCTCAAGCAAGGGTTCAAGGCTCATTGATGAGCTCCTGGATTTATTATTTTTGTAATCAAGTGAGACCGACTGTAGTCAGATACATTTGCTTACGCAAGCGCTTGCGTGTGCATTTTGTCGGGAGGTTAAACGTTTCATCAGCGAGGTTTTGCTTGTTTTTGATCCGTTGAATTCAGTTCTGACCACTGGATCTGGATTCGGATTCGTCTCGGCTGTTTCGATGGCTGCGATTGCAATACCTCTATACACTGCCGGGCTACGCAAGGCGGGCCCTGGAACGATTCCAGTCTGGATACCACAGGACGAAAACAGCGAAATGATCGCACAGAATAAAAGTCAGTATATTTCAATTCAAATGGTGCGCGGCATTGCCGCTTTACTTGTTGTTCTGTTTCACTCTCACATCGCAATAGACATGATGCCGGCCGGGTACAAAGTTGATATACCCTTCGTCTACACCCGTGGGCATTGGGCGATTTATCTATTCTTTGTAGTCAGCGGCTTTATTATTACTCACGTCACATCCGGAGAAAAATTCAAGCTCTTTCCGTTTTTAGGCAAGCGAATTATCAGAATCTATCCTATATGGTGGCTTTCCTTTGTTTTTGCGTTAATAGGTGTATATGTATTTAACGTCTCTTTTTCATACGGAACCCCACTTGATACAGCATCTTATATCAATTCGCTATTATTATTACCCAGCACAATAAAACCCATAAATTCAGTGGGCTGGACGCTAATTTTTGAAATGTTGTTCTACTTCGTCTCGGCCTTGGTTCTGATTCGCTACAGCCACAGGATGTTGATGCTGACCCTTCTGCTGCTGTTCGGTATCGGCGCCGTCCTGTATTCCATTTCTCCAAACCATCCCTGGCTCATCAACGCAGTGGGGCACCATTTGTTTTCGCCGTTTCAACTGCTATTTGCGGCAGGAATAGCGCTCTACCTTTATCAACAAAAGCTGGCATGGATTCATCCAGCAGCAGGTTTCGCTCTTTCAGTTGCCACGGTCGCAGGAATCATTAATGCGCCATCAGCAACACTGGGCTCGGGTGAACTGTACTTTATTGTTCTCGGTGTTGCGCTGGCATCCAGCCTCTTGATAGTTGCTTTATTGAATGCTGAAAGACGCGGCTGGTTGCACAGTACAAACAAAGGCATTGCAATCCCGGTGTCCATGCTGAACAGCGCGGGTAACTGCTCATTCAGCCTCTACCTGTTCCACTGGGGGATTTTTACTATAGTAGGCTCTAAAGCCACCCAAGCCTATCTGCAGCTACCGGCATGGACTGCAGAGCTGTGGCGATTTGGCTGGATCGCCATTTCCATTGCTGTAGCAATGTTCATGTACCGATTCTTCGAAGCGCCGATTTCTCGCCATGGTGGTCGGGTTATCCGCCGCCTCAGCGCACCGCAGGGCCCAGCCCTTCCCGCCGACCCCAGGGAATGGACGACTCAGCACAAGGTGGCGCTTGTGATTGAGATTCTGAGTCAGAAGATAACGATTAAACAGGCTTGTGAAACTTTCAACCTGGAGCTCAAGCAAGTTGAGCAATGGCTGGGCGCAGCCCAAAAAGGCATGGAGGGGGCTTTTCAGCCGATCCCACTGGATTAGTCATCTCGAGAATAAGTGGACCTGAGTATTTGGCGGCGTACCGTAACCGGACGCCGCGCTCTTTTTTGTGATCGTATTGCCCCCCCCCCCCCCCTCCACGCGCTGCTGGTGCGCGGGTCCGCAGCGCAGATCAGCCGCGTTAGCTCGGTGTGCCCTGCCCACGCTAACCCAGCGGTGCCCACCACTTCACCAGCGCCAGGCCGACAGCGCCTCGCGGGTCAACTCACCGGTGTACTGGCTGTCGCGCAGCACCGACATGCGGTCCGACAGCTCGTGGAGCTCGGCCATGCGATGGCTGATATAGATGATCACCAGGCACTGGCTGCGCAGTTACTTGATTAACACAAACAGAAGGTCGCTCCCGCGGGAGGATGAAGGCGTGGCTAAACAACTCATCACATAGCGTTGAAGCGAACATGCCGTGCGGAAGTCACCTTTTCCGGATAGGAGGTTTAAAGTTTCCAACTTTGAGTCGATAGCCTTTTGACATCCATTATTTGAAAGCAGGACTCTCGCATGCGCCTTAGAAATATTAATTTAGCTCCACGAGCTGCCCTGTTTTTTGCTTCGATCATCTGTCTGGTTTTCGTGCTTGGCGTATTCGCAGTCCAGCAAATGGGAAAGCTGAGGGACTCTGAAAAAGATGTCGAACTCAATTGGATGGCGAGCATTCGACAAACGTCATTGATGAACGCCACCGCACTTCGCCTCAGGCTGGAAACACAACGAGGCCTGGCTGACCCTCAATCCATTCAAAAGAACATTGAAAGCTTCGCCGGTTACCGTAAGGCGTTCAACGATGCGGTGGCCAATTACGAGCCACTCGTGGCGAGTGACAAGGAGCGCTCGTTTTACACACCGGTCACGAAAAGCGCCGAGGCCTACTCCCAACAGCTGGATATCCTGGAACCGCTGATGAGGAAAGGGGATATACCGGCCGCGATCAGCCTGGTGAGCAACAACATTCGCCCTCTGACGAATGCCATGGAAGGACAGATCAAAGACTTGACGACGTTCAACGACGAGGGCGCAGCGCAGGCCGGGCAAACCGCGACCGATCTGTATAACGACGGCCTGTGGTTGGTGATTGGCCTTATCACGGGCGTGGTTCTCTTGACGGTTGCGTTGGCATTATTGCTGACGAAAAGCATCACCTCGCCGATTAGCGCTGCCTTGTCCGTTGCAGAACGTATCGCAGCCAGTGACCTCTCCAGGGAAGTATCGGTCAGCGGGACTGATGAAGCCGGGCGACTGTTGAAGGCACTCGCGCAGATGCAGACGAACCTGCGCGCCACGATCATTCAGATATCCGATTCGTCCACTCAACTGGCGTCAGCTGCCGAGGAGATGACGGTGGTTACCGAGGAGTCGAGTCGAGGCCTGGTCGCTCAGAACGACGAGGTCAACCAGGCTGCAACCGCAGTCACGGAAATGAGCGCAGCTGTAGATGAGGTGGCGCGTAACGCGGAGTCAGCTTCCGAAGAGTCAAAGCGTACCCAAGGCTACACTGAGGTGGGTTTGGCACGGGTGGCTCAGACATTGAAGTCAATTCAAAAGCTCAATGGCAACGTTGAAAACACGAGCGCACAGATTCAAGGGTTGTCGGATCGTGCGCAAAGCATCACCAAGGTTGTCGAGGTGATTCGGGCGATTGCAGAGCAAACCAACCTGCTGGCATTGAACGCCGCTATTGAGGCCGCACGCGCTGGCGAACAAGGTCGCGGGTTTGCGGTCGTGGCTGACGAAGTAAGAGCCCTGGCCCATCGTACTCAAGTGTCGACTCAAGAAATCGAGCAAATGATCGCTGCCATTCAGGGCGATTCCGATCTCGCTGTGAAGGCGATGAACACGAGCAGAGATTTGGCGAACGAGTCACTTGGCGTCGCTCAGGAGGCCAGCACCTCGCTGGACCAGATATCACACGCCATTATTCAAATTAACGAACGCAACCTCATGATCGCAACCGCCTCTGAAGAGCAGTCCCATGTGGCGCGCGAGGTTGATCGAAATCTGGTCAGCATTCGCGAACTTGCAACGCAAAGCGCGGCAGGCGCCTCTCAAACAGCAAGTGCGTGTGGTGAAATGTCGAAGTTGGCGGTTAACCTCAATCAGCTGGTTAACCGGTTCGCGGTGTAAATAAACGGTTTTTGGGTGAGCTGACGGTTAGCTTCGCACGCTCAGCTCGCCCATGAACCGCACTCTCGACGTTTCTTGAATCACGCACTTTTCTGAGCCCAATAAAAAACCCCGTAGACGCTAATCTACGGGGTTTTCAAGAGTGGAGGCCGAGGTCGGAATCGAACCGGCGTAGGCGGATTTGCAATCCGCTGCATAACCATTTTGCTACTCGGCCTCAAACGATCAATGCCTCTACCACCGACATTCACCGCATAAAAACTTGAGTGGGCTGTAAGGGCCTGCCTCTACTCGAACAACTGTAACTCTCTACAACTTACTGTAACTCATTGAATACATTGAGGTTTTTAACGCCTCGTTGCGTTCGATGGGCGCCATTATGTACCGATTTACCCATGCCTGCAACCCCTTGATTTGGAAAATATTTCGCAGCGCATCAAGGGGTTGCGCGCCTGCCCTACTCCTTGATGCGCTGCGTTTGATACTGCGGGTCGGCCTGGATCTGGGCTTGGGTGAACGGCAGTGGGCGCAGTGTTTTCTCGGAGAAGGCTTGAGTCTGATCCGTTGAATACTCTGAGGCTGGGTTGCTCGACTCGGAAGGCGCCAGCACGCCGATCGCCTGCGGGCCGTGGTCGTCGAACGTGACGATTTGCAGGTAGCTGGTGCCGCTGACCACTTCGCGCTTGCCGTCGGCGCGGGGCACGGTTTGCATGGCGTTGTAGATGCCGAGTTCCTGCGGGCCGCCGTGCATCGGGGTTTGGCCGGAGACCTGGACGTCGCCCCAACGGGCCGCGCCGAGTGTGCCGACGGCTGCGGTCGAGGCCAGCATGGCTTCGCGCAGGGCCTTGGCCACCGGCTCGCGGTCGATGGCTACGCCAAGCGGTGTGGTCAGGGGGTTGGCGGGGTCGAAGGCGACACGCCAGGCGTCGGGGATTTGCTGCAGGTGTTCCATCAGATTGATGAAGTGCAGCAGGCCCAGGCCGCTGTCGAGGTTGGCGTGCTGGTCCCAGGTTTTGAGGCTGCTGCACAGCGATTGCAGGGCGTCGGCGTCGGTGCCCAGCTGTTTGGCGCAGAACGCCAGCAGGTCGGGCATGACTTGGCCCGCCAGGTACACCTCGTTGTCCATCACCAGGCTTTGCAGGTCGGCGACGCTGATGGGGTGTTTCTCGAGGGCGTGCAGGCGCTGGAGGGCGAAGCGCGCGCGCGGGCCGAGGCCGATGTGGTCCTGGCTGATCACCGGGGAGAAGCCGGTCAACGGTGCTTGGGGGTTGGCCATCCAGGCGGAATCATTGGAGTGCTGCACGTAGTCGGTGCGCTGCAACTGCGGCAACTGGTGCGCCGGGAAAATGCCCGTCTGCGCCGCGTGCGGGTCGATGTCCCAGGCGCAGGCGCTGTGGGTGCCGTCGAGAATGATCATTTGCAGGCCGGCGCGGGGATCGCTGCACTGGGCCAGTTTGGCGGCGCTGACATTGGGCACCACCGACAGGTTCATGTACAGGCTCTGGCCCTGGTCATCGGCGGCAATCGTGTTCACCCACGGGATGCCTTGCAGCGTGTGCACCGAAGTTTGCAGGGCCTTGAGGCTGTCGGCGCGGTTCATGGCGTACCACTGTTGCAGCACACGGTCGTTATCCAGGTTGGCGTCGCGCAGGCTGAAGGCGTACTGATTGTCCCAATCGAGTTTGCCGGGCCACTGCACCACCGGGCCGAACTTTGAGCTGTAGACGGGGTGGCTCACCGCCTTGAGACTGCCATCCGGCTGCTTGACCTGCACGGTGACCGACGTTTTCGCCAGAGGCACGGATTTGCCGTCGAGCAGGTAGCGCGTGGCGTCCTTGGGGTCGAGCGTCAGCCGGTACAGGGTGAAATGCTTGGACGTGTCCACCGTGTGCGTCCACGCCACGTGCTGGTTGAAACCGATATTCACCACCGGCAGGCCCGGCAAGGCGGCGCCCATCACATCCAACTGGCCAGGGATGGTGAGGTGCATCTCATAGAAACGCATGCCGCCCACCCACGGAAAATGCGGGTTGGCCAGCAGCATGCCACGGCCGTTGAATGAGCGATCACGGCCCACAGCGACGGCATTACTGCCCCGGTCCAGACTGAAACGCTGTTGATTGGCCGCGGCCACTGCAAACGCCTTGGCGCCGGGCTGCACGGATGCGGTGGCCTGCGGTGGCGTTGCACCGACCAGCGCTTCGGCGAATTGACCGACGCCGCCTTCCACCAGCAGCCTGCGGGTCAACTTCACCAGGTCTTCGGCTGCCAGCGGGCGTACCCATGCGCCCTGGCACTGCGCCGGCGCGCCCTGCTCTTGCAGATAACGGTTATAGCCGGCCACGTAGCCGTCGATACGCTGTTTGATCTCGGGGCTCTGGGCTTTCCAGAACGCGGCAACGGTTTGCGGCGTGTTCAGCCAGTTGAAGAACACATCGCTGGCCAGGTTGTTGCGCTCCTCCAGGGTTGCCTGATCGGGACCGAAGAACCTTGCGCGCTGACCATTGACCGTGACCACTTCGTTGGCCAGCAGGCACAGATTGTCCTGTGCGTAGGCATAGCCGATACCGAAACCCAGGCCGCGCTCGTCAGTGGCGCGAATGTGCGGCACGCCGTAGGTGGTGCGGCGGATATCAGCCGACGCCGGTGTCACCTGCTCCCGTGCCGAGGCGGCCAGGCTCACCCCCATCAACAGCCCCGCCATGCACACACTGGACAACCCGTTGGTAATAATCACGCAGACTCCACAGTCAAATTGAACACCCTCACCGGGGGTAACCACCCCACCGTAAGAACGCAAAAGACCGTGCACAATTTAGCCGCCGGAGTGCTTTATTCCGTGTGTTTGCCTTGTGACGAAACCGATACCGACAAAATTTCTACATTCGCCACTTCATGATTTTGCTCGCTCGTTCGTCTTATTAACCAAGAGCGCCATCATTTTCCTGATCAGGCTCTGATAAGGAGTTTTTGCATGTACAACCCGCCAGTGACCACGGATGGACATTCATCGGCCGCCGATGCCCAGTTCGGCAGCGGCACCCAAGCGTTCGGTAAAACCCCCGAACAGCAAGGCAACCAGCGTATTCGCCATTTGCTCAAATGTTTTGGCCTGCGTACCAGCCTGATTCGGCTGAAGGTCATCGACGCCCTGCTCACCGCCGCCGACAACCAGCGCACCCTGGGCGTGCGCGGGGTGCACGGCCACTTACTGGAGCTGGGCATCCCGCTGTCGTTTCTCAGCGTGCGCGAGGTGCTCAAGCGCCTGTGCAGCGAGGGCGTGATCACCCTGAATGCCGACAAGAGCTACAGCCTCCATGAAGAGGCTGCCAAAGTGCTCGAAGGCCGCGCCTGAGCCCACTCAGAAGTTGGGTTTGACCTTGCGCCGCATGATGCCGTTGATCACCACCACAACCACTGCGATGGCAATGGCGATGTACTGAAAGGTTTTTTCGCTGATCACACCAGTGTTCTGCAGGTAGGACAGGCCGAACATCGAGCTCAGTACCACCAAAGAGATCAGAATCGAGTATTTCAAGCGTTGCTTTTGAGTCATGACGGGTTCCTGAAGCGTTAAGAATGTGCCACCGGGGCCTGATATTACAGGCGCTGAAAAACTTTGGCTTGTCTGACTGACACACTGACCGTGACTCGGCAGGCGCCTCACCCTCCGAAGCTGTACGAATTTTCTTGCACCATCGTACCTAAAGCTCCTACAGCTCAAGCCGATAGCCCTACGAAGCTCCAAAAAAGCCGCGTCGACAATAAACGCTTCGTAAGGACGACCCCATGCCCGCACTGCGCTCCATCCAAGCCCGCTATACCCTGTTTCTGCTGCTGTTTGTTCTGGTGTTGATCGTGCTGACGGTGGTCGGTATCGGCCAGTTGGTCGCGCCCACGTTGCGCCACACCGAGGAACAGGTAGTGCTCAACCGCGTCGCGCAAGTGGCCGAACGTATCCAGGGCGAACTGAACAAGGTGCAGGCCCAGCAACGCAGCATCACCCAGACCATTCCCCTGCTCGACAGCGATGCCATCGACAAGGTTCTGCCCGGTCTGGTGGACCAGTACGGCGAGCTGAAGGTGTTTGGCGGCGGGATCTGGCCGCTGCCCAACCAGCGCACACCGGGGCGCAACAAACACAGTACGTTCTGGCACCGCGATGCGTCGGGCAAGCTGGCGGTCAATACGTTCTGGAACAGCGACCCTGCGCCCAATTATTACGATCAGAGCTGGTACAAGGGCGGCCTCGCCTCGCCGCCCGGCCAGTGCGCCTGGGCTGCGGCTTACAAGGACGACGCCAGCCAGGAGCCGCGCACCAACTGCGCCATGGCGATCCAGCGTGACGGCGCCGCCTATGGCGTGTCCACCATCGACGTGACCCTGGGCTTTTTCAATGACCTGGTGGCCGCCAAGGAAAAAGACATCGGCGGGCAGATGCTGATCGTCGAAGCCGACGGCAAGATCATCAGCAACAGCACCCGTTTCAGCAGCCCGGTGGTGTTGAAGAACATCAGTGAACTGACGGGCACCTCGGCGTTTGCCGCCCAGGTCAGCAAGGCCCTGGCCCAGCGCGAGCAGGGCCTGCAGCGCAGCGAGTTCGACAACGGCGGCGTGGCCAGCACCTTCTATATGCGCCCGATCGAGGGCACGCCGTGGTTCCTCGCGACCGCCCTGCCCACCTCGCTGATCACCGCACAGCGCGATGACGTGCTCGGCAGCCTGGCCCTGCTGCAAATCCCCATGGTGTTGCTGTTGGTGCTGCTGGCTGCCTATGCGATCCGCCAACTGGTGCAGCGCATGAAGTCGCTCACGTCCAACATCGACGCGTTGTCCGCTGGCGATGCCGACCTCACGCGACGCATCACCATCCGCGCCGAAGACGAAATGGGCGCCATCGGCCACTCGGTGAACCGCTTTATCGTCTACCTGCAAAACATGATCGGCGAAGTGACCCAGGCCACCGGCGCCATGTCGTCGGGCCTTGAGCAATTGCAGCGGACCTCGGCCCACACCAACCAGATCCTGGTGCGCCATGCCAGCGAGACCGACCAGACGGTTACCGCCATCACCGAAATGAGTTCCACCGCCGACACCGTCGCGCAAAACGCCGCCGAAACGGCGGCCTTCACCCAGCGTGCCAACGAGCACGCCGACCGTTCCCGCGTGGTGGTGGGCGAAGCGTCGACCAGCGTCGGCGCCTTGATCGGTGAAGTGTCCAGCGCCACCCACAGCGTGGAAAACATGCGCCAGGACGCGGCGCGCATCACCGAAACCCTCGGTGTGATCGGCGCCATCGCCGGCCAGACCAACCTGCTGGCGCTCAACGCGGCCATTGAGGCAGCGCGCGCGGGTGAGCAAGGCCGTGGTTTTGCGGTGGTGGCGGACGAAGTGCGGGCGCTGGCCGCTCGGACCCAGGCCAGCACCTCGCAGATCAATGAAATGCTCGCGCGCCTGACCGCGGGCGTGAGCTCCTCGGTGGCGGCCATGGAAAACACCCAGGCCAGTTGCCAGTCGGCGGCGGATGCCACGGCGCGGGTGAATACCGGGCTGGATGAGATGGCCGGTTCCGTGGCGCATATCAACAACCTCAGCACCCAGATCGCCACGGCCGCCGAGCAGCAGAGCGCGGTGACCGAAGAGATCAACCGCAGCATGGTGCAGATCCGACAGATGGTCGAGGAGCTGGTGGAAAGTGGTCATGCCACCGAAACCAATACCCAAAGCCTGCTGGAGGCCAATGGCCGAGTGATCAGCCTGATGGGGCGTTTCAAGGTGCAGTGATAAATTCATGAAACACTCCCGTGCAAGACACGGGAGTGGGACTATTCTGACAGTTCCGGGATTTCGCCACACAGGAGGTGTGCCATGCGCACTGCCGAGCACGCGGTCCGCCTGGAGCGGATCAGTCAGGAACGCTTTATCCAGGCCCCTATCGACGCCGTCTACGACTACGTGACCCAGCCGGACCGCTGGCACGAATGGCACCCCACCTCCCTCAGCGCCGACACCGGCACGCGTGGTTCTCTCGCCACCGGTGCGCGTTTTTGCGAAATGATCGACCTCCTGGGTGTACGCGTGCCCCTCAGTTACCGCGTGCAAATCGCCCAGCCTCCCGACGAATTCAAGGCTGCGTTCACGTCGGTGGCCATCGACGGCTCCATCCACTATTTCCTGCAGCCCTATCGCGATGGCACGCTGTTCAAGCGCGTACTCATGTACGAAACCGAGTTGCAACTGGCCACTTTGCAGGCACGCATGGTCGAGCTGTCGGCGGTTGCGCTGGACCGTCTCAAGCAACGGCTGGAGAATGCCTGACCCCCTGACAGTGATCTCACGATGAATCCTTGCACTTGATCGGCTATCTCGGCCTGTTCCTCGCGGCCTTTGGCGCCGCCACGCTGTTGCCGCTGCAATCGGAAGCCGTGCTGGTGGGGCTGCTGCTCAGTGGCGATTACCAGTGGGCATGGCTGCTGAGCGTCGCCACCCTGGGCAATGTGCTGGGCTCGGTGGTCAATTGGCTGCTGGGGCGTTGGGTGGACCACTTCAAGGACCGGCGCTGGTTCCCGGTCAAGGCCAGGCAGTTGGAAAAAGCACGTAACAATTACCAGCGCTGGGGCCATTGGACGTTACTGCTCAGTTGGGTGCCGATCATCGGCGACCCGCTGACCCTCGTCGCCGGCGTGATGCGCGAGCCGCTGTGGCGATTCCTGTTGCTGGTCACTCTCGCCAAAAGCCTTCGGTATGGCGTACTCGTCGCAGTGACACTGCACTGGGTATTAATTCCTGCTTAATCCGCTATAAACAGCATCCGGACTGTTTTCTCTGGAGTAATGCTTATGCCTCTGATCCGCGACGTTTTCATCACGGGCCTGCTCGCCACCAGTGCCGCCTCTGCCTTCGCCGCTACCTACGGGCCTGAATTACAAGGTTTCCAATACCCTTATCCGCTCAAGCACTTCGAGTTCCAATCCCAGGGCGAATCCCTGCAAATGGGCTATATGGACGTCCCCGCCAACGGCACGCCCAACGGCCGCAGCGTGGTGCTGATGCACGGCAAGAATTTCTGCGGCGCCACCTGGGAAGGCTCGATCAAGGCCCTGAGCGACGCCGGTTACCGGGTCATCGCGCCGGACCAGATCGGCTTCTGCACTTCCAGCAAGCCCGAACACTATCAATACAGTTTTCAGCAATTGGCCAGCAATACCCATCAACTGCTGGAAAAGCTCGGCGTTAAAAAGGCCACGATCATTGGCCACTCCACCGGCGGCATGCTCGCCACCCGTTATGCACTGATGTACCCGGCACAGACCGAACAACTGGCGATGGTCAATCCGATTGGCCTGGAAGACTGGAAAGCCCTGGGTGTGCCCTATATCAGCGTTGACCAGTGGTACGCGCGTGAATTGAAAGTCAGCGCCGAGGGGATTCGCAAGTACCAGCTCAACACCTATTACGTGGGGCGCTGGAAGCCGGAATACGAGCGTTGGGTGGACATGTACGCGGGTTTGAGCAACGGCCCGGGGCACAAGCAGGTGGCATGGAACTCGGCGTTGATTTACGACATGATCCTTACCCAGCCGGTGTACTACGAGTTCAAGGACTTGAAGATGCCCACCCTGTTGCTGATCGGCACGTCTGATAACACCGCCATCGGCAAAGACGTGGCGCCGCCCGAGGTCAAGGCAAAACTGGGCGACTACACGGTGTTGGGCAAGCAGGCGGCCAAACTGATTCCCAAGGCAACGCTGGTGGAATTCCCGGGCCTGGGCCATGCGCCGCAAATGGAAGAACCTGCGCAGTTTCACAAGGCGCTGTTGCAGGGGTTGAACAGCCTTTAATCCAACTTTTTGAGGCACTCGTGAATGTCGGTACAGATCGCAGTCATTGATGATTGGCAGGACGTGGCCAGTGGCGTGGTGGATTGGTCGGCCCTGGCGAAGGTCGGGCAGGTGCACTTTCTGCACGGCTACCCGGCGGACACGGCGGTGATGATCGAGCGGCTGAAGGCATTCGAGGTGATTTGCCTGATGCGTGAACGCACCACGTTCGACCAGCCACTGCTGCAAGGCCTGCCCAACCTCAAACTGCTGGTAACCGGCGGCATGCGCAATGCCGCCATCGACCTTCCCGCCGCCAAGGCCCTGGGCATCCAGGTATGCGGCACCGACAGCTATAAACATGCGGCACCGGAACTGACCTGGGCGCTGATCATGGCCTCGGCGCGCAACCTGCTTGCCGAGGCCGCTTCGCTGCGGGCCGGTCACTGGCAGGTGGGCCTGGGCGGCGACCTGCACGGCAAGACCCTGGGCATCCTCGGCCTGGGCAGCATTGGCCAGAAGGTCGCAAAATTCGCCCAGGTGTTCGGCATGCGCGTGATTGCCTGGAGCGAAAACCTCACGCCCGAGCGCGCGGCCGAAGCCGGGGTAGCCTGGGTGAGCAAGCGCGAGCTGTTCGAGCAGGCCGATATTCTCACCGTGCACCTGGTGCTGAGTGCCCGCAGCCGTGGGCTGGTGGACGCCGAGGCGCTGGGCTGGATGAAACCGACTGCCAGGCTGGTGAACACCGCTCGCGGGCCGATCGTGGATGAGCAGGCATTGGTCGAGGCCCTGAGTACCGGGCGACTGGCCGGGGCGGCGCTGGATGTGTATGGCGAGGAACCGTTGCCGGTCGATCATCCCTTCCGGCACTTGCCCAATGTGCTGGCGACGCCCCATGTTGGGTATGTGAGTGAGCAGAATTACCGGC
The DNA here is from genome assembly GCF_000336465.1 of Pseudomonas poae RE*1-1-14. Classification (NCBI taxonomy): domain Bacteria; kingdom Pseudomonadati; phylum Pseudomonadota; class Gammaproteobacteria; order Pseudomonadales; family Pseudomonadaceae; genus Pseudomonas; species Pseudomonas poae. The sequence goes on from NC_020209.1 coordinate 2,104,728, forward strand.
AGTTCTATCAGCAGATGGTCGAAGACATCCTGGCCTGGGCTGAAGGCGCGCCCGTTCGCGTGCTGGGCTAACCGCCCGCCGCACCATTGCAGGGCAGCTCTGTTGTGGCAAGCCTTAATGCCGTTCAGTTAAGGAAAATGTGTAGGCTTATCGTAGCGAGCGGGCTTGCCCCGCGTTGGGGTGCGAAGCGCCCCCAATCCAGCAAAACGCGGTGTACCTGATACGGCTCAGGGCCTGGCTTTGGGGCTGCTGCGCAGCCCAACGCAGGACAAGCCTGCTCGCCACAGGGGAATCTGCGTTTAACTGAACGGCATTGGGGCTTGCCTGCTCACCACATTGGCCAATTTGCACAGCATCGGCCCTACCGGCCGTCGGCTTATACCGGTCCGATATCCTGTTACAAGTTTTTCGTCCTACAAAATCGTCCTAAAGTCCCTACAGCGTCTGAGTTATGTCCTAGACTCGTGACCGATGGGTCTCTTTCCGAATAAAAACCCCGCAAAAAATCGAAACTTTCAAACTCGGCCATAGGTCAAGTTTCAGGTAGGGCGTGTTCAGCGGTTCCCGCCAGATGCCGTCCATCCAATCTTTTCGAGTTAACCGTACAACTGGCATACGCCTTGCCAGTTTGTATAGCGCTTGTGCGCCTGGCCGCAGGGAGCGGTCAATTTGAGCTAGTGGCAGCGGGCCATTAGCCGACTAACACCAAGGGGAGTGCATTATGATCAGTGCCGCAGTTGTAACTCAGGGAGAGCGTTTTAGTCAGCCGGTAGGGGGGCCCACTTCATTGGCCGACCTGCCCAACACTGTGCGGCCGATCGTGAGTAAAAATCCAAATCGAAAGAAAGTCCTGTTCGTGACTTCCGAGTTCGCCGATCTGGTGAAGACCGGCGGCCTGGGCGACGTCTCTGCCGCCCTGCCCCGCGCCATGGCACATTTGCACGATGTGCGCGTGCTGATCCCCGGCTACCCGCAGGTGATGGAAAGCGACAACCCCATTCACATCGTCGGTGAGCTGGGTGGCCATGCCGCGCTGCCACCGTGCAAGATCGGGCGCATGGACCTCAAGGATGGCCTGGTCATCTATGTGCTGATCTGCCCCGAATTGTACGAACGTGAAGGCACACCCTACGGCGCCAACAACGGCCGCGACTGGCCGGACAACCATATTCGCTTCGCCCGCCTGGGCCTGGCCGCCGCCGACATGGCCGCCAACCTCGCGCAGATTCACTGGTGCCCGGACCTGGTGCATGCCCACGACTGGCCTGCAGGCCTGGCCCCGGCCTACATGCACTGGCGCGGCTCGCGCACGCCGACCCTCTTCACTATCCACAACCTGGCCTATCAAGGCGTGGTCAGCCTGGCCTCGACGCCAGAGCTGGGCATTCCGCCCCACGCCCTGCAACAGGAGGGCATGGAGTTCTACGGCAAGATGTCGTTTCTCAAGGCCGGCATGGCGTACTCCAGCCATATCACCACCGTGAGCGCCACCTACGCCGAAGAAATCACCACCCCCGAATTCGGCTGCGGCCTTGATGGCTTTTTGGCCAGCAAGACCCAGCAAGGCTTGCTCAGCGGCATTCCCAACGGGATTGAAGACAGCTGGGAAACCTCCACCGACCCGCACCTGACCCACAACTTCAACATTGGCGACTGGGAAGGCAAAGCAGTCAACGCCAGGCAAGTGCGCGACCTGTTCGGCCTGAGCGAGTCGAGCGGCCCGCTGTTTGCGGTGGTCTCGCGTCTGGTGTTCCAGAAAGGCCTGGACCTCACGGAGGCCGTTGCCAGCTTTATCGTCGAGCAAGGTGGGCAAATTGCGATCATCGGGCGCGGCGAGCCGGAAGAAGAGAACGCCATGCGCGAACTGGCGCTGCGCTTCCCGGGCCAGATCGGCGTGCGCATCGGCTTCAACGAGACCGACGCGCGCCGCATGTTCGCCGGCAGCGATTTCCTGCTGATGCCGTCGCGCTACGAGCCCTGCGGCCTGAGCCAGATGTATGCCCAGCGTTTCGGTTCGCTGCCGGTAGCCCGCAACACCGGCGGCCTGGCCGACACCATCGAAAACGGCGTGACCGGCTTCTTGTTCAATGAATCAACAGTCGACAGCTACAAGGAAGCCCTGAGCCGCGCGTTCAAGGTATTTGCTTTCCCTGACCTGCTCAACGCCATGCGTTGCCGGGCCATGACACGGCCGTTCAACTGGAGCCAGGCGGTGGAACCCTACGCCGAACTCTATGAGCAACTGGTGGCTAAAGCACTGGGGAAATCCGCTAAATAATCAAAGGGAGGTTTTTGTAGATGCCGTTACGGACTCTGGAAACCTGGCCCCACGGCGCAATCATGCTGGACGCGCAACACACGCGTTTTGCCCTGTGGGCGCCAGACGCGTTTTATGTCAGCGTTGAATTGGAACACGGTAAATCCATCGCCATGCTGCCCCAGGCAGACGGCTGGTTCGAGACAGAAGTGGCGTGCCCCGCGGGGACACGCTATCGCTTCAACATCGATGGGGAAATGGACGTGCCCGACCCCGCCTCGAGGGCTCAGGCCGACGATGTACACGGCTGGAGCCTGGTAGTCGACCCGCTCGCCTATGAGTGGCGACACAGCCAGTGGCAAGGCCGCCCGTGGCACGAGGCGGTGATCTACGAACTGCACGTGGGCGCACTTGGCGGCTACGCGGCGGTTGAGCAACACTTGCCGCGCCTGGCCGCGCTGGGCGTCACGGCGATCGAACTGATGCCGTTGGCGCAATTTCCCGGCGAGCGCAATTGGGGCTACGACGGGGTTCTGCCCTACGCACCGCAATCCTCCTACGGCTCACCCGAGCAGCTCAAGCACCTGATCGACAGCGCCCACGAACACGGCCTGGCCGTGATCCTCGATGTGGTTTACAACCACTTCGGCCCGGACGGCAACTACCTGGGCCAGTACGCGGCAGGCTTCTTTCAGGAAGAAGTGCATACCCCCTGGGGCGCGGGCATCGATTTCAATCGCCGCGAAGTGCGCGACTTCTTTCTCGATAACGCGTTGATGTGGCTGCTGGAATACCGTTTCGACGGCCTGCGCCTGGACGCGGTGCACGCCATCGACAACCCCGATTTCCTCCAGGAGCTGGCGCAACGCGTGCGTCAGCAGGTAGACACCGGGCGTCATGTGTGGCTGATGCTGGAAAACGAACTCAACCAGGCCAGCCTGTTGCGGCAGGATTTCGATGCGCAGTGGAATGACGACTTCCACAACGTACTGCACGTGTTGCTCACGGGCGAAACCGACGCCTACTACAGCGACTTTGCACAGGACGCGACAGCCAAACTGGCGCGCTGCCTGGGCGAAGGTTTTATCTACCAGGGCCACACCACGCGTCACGGACATGCCCGTGGCGAGCCCAGCGCAGATCTGCCACCCACCGCCTTCGTTGCGTTTTTGCAGAACCATGACCAGATCGGCAACCGCGCCCTGGGCGAGCGCCTGCACCAGCTCTGCTCACCGCAGGCACTGAACGCGGCCACGGCCCTGTTGCTGCTGTCGCCGATGATTCCGCTGATGTTCATGGGCGACGAAGTCAACGCAAGCGAGCCGTTCCTGTTCTTTACCGACCACCATGGCGACCTGGCCGAAGCCGTGCGCGAAGGCCGGCGCAACGAGTTTGCCGACTTCGCCGCCTTCCAGGATCCCGAACGGCGCGAACACATTCCCGACCCGAACGCGCTGTCGACCTTCACCCGTTCGGCCCCCACCTTTGCCGAAAACGAACAGGCCGCGCTGTATCGACACCTGCTGAAGCTGCGCCACCAGCACATCGTGCCGCACCTGCCTGGCGCCGTCGCCCTCGGCGCTCAAGTAGTGGCTGACGCGGCCGTCACGGCGCGCTGGCGCCTGGGCGATGGCAGCATCCTGCAAATCGACCTGAACCTGGGCGCCACGGCGCTGGACTGTGCCGCATCAGGCGCGGTTATTTTTCAAACGCCGGCCAGCCAGGATGGGCAACTGCCGCCCTGCAGCGCACGCGTCACCTTATCCCCTGCTGGAGATCACCTTTGAGCGAAGCGAACCTGGAAATCCTCGCCAGCCGCGCGGGCCTGGCCGTCGATTGGATCGACGCAAACGGCCGTCCGCAACGTGTGAGCGCCGACGCCCTGCGTGCCGTGTTGAAAGGCCTCGGCCACCCGGCCGACAACGATGCCGAGATCGACGCCAGCCTGCATGAACTGGAACAGGCGCAACACGACAAACACCTGCCGCCCCTACTGACTGTCGAAAGCGGCGACGGCCTCGACCTGGCGCGCTTCTTTGCCCCTGACACGCCCTGCCGAGTGAACCTGGAACAAGGTGAAACCCTTGAGCTGCGCCTGGACGACAACGCGGTGCTGCCAGGGGTGATCGCGCTCGGGTATCACCAGGTGCGTATCGCTGACCAAGCGTTCACGCTCGCCGTGGCGCCCCGCCATTGCTACAGCGTGGCCGAAGCGGTCGATACCCACCCTGCCCGCGCCTGGGGCCTCAGTGCCCAGCTGTATTCGCTGCGGCGTCTCGGCGATGGCGGTTTCGGCGATACCCAGGCCCTGGAAAACCTGGTGCGCGCCGCTGCCGAACGCGGCGCCGATGCGTTGGCGATCAGCCCGATGCACGCGATGTTCAGCGCCAACACCGGCAGCTACAGCCCCTACTCGCCGTCCAGCCGCCTGTTTCTCAACAGCCTTTACGCCTCGCCCGCCAGCATCCTTGGCGAACGGGAAGTGCGTGACGCCATTGAGGCCCTGGGCCTGGACGAAGAACTGCACCGGCTCGAACAGGACACGCTGATCGACTGGCCGGCCGCGGCCAACGCCAAACAGCGCCTGCTGCGCGCACTGTATGAAGACTTTCGCCACGGCCATCACCCACAGCACGCCGACTTCCTGAGCTTTCGCCAGGCCGGTGGCGAAGCCCTGGAAAACCATTGCCGTTTTGAGGCCGTACAAGCGATGCGCGCCGCTGCCGGGGAAGACCTCGACTGGCGCCACTGGCCCGAGGACTGGCGCACGCCGCAGAGCCCGGCACTGGCGCAATTTGCCGAGGATAACCGCGACGAAATCGGCTTCTACGCCTTCAGCCAATGGCTGATCGCGCGCTGCCTGGCACGTGCGCAACAAGCCGCACGCGGCAGCGGCATGGGCGTGGGCCTGATCGCCGACCTGGCCGTGGGCGCCGACGGCGGTGGCAGCCAGGCCTGGAGCCGCCAGGATGAACTGCTCGCCGACCTCACCGTGGGCGCGCCGCCGGATATTCTCAACCGTGCAGGCCAGGGCTGGGGCATTTCCGCGTTCTCTCCGGAAGGCCTCAAGCGCAACGGCTTTCGTGCCTTCATCGAGATGCTGCGCGCCAATTTCGCCCATGCCGGTGGCCTGCGCATCGACCATGTGATGGGCCTGCAGCGTCTGTGGGTAATCCCCATGAACGCCTCGCCGCGCGAAGGGGCTTATCTGTATTTTCCGGTGGACGACATGCTGCGTCTGCTGGCGCTGGAGTCGCACCGCCACCAGGCCATCGTGCTGGGCGAAGACCTCGGCACCGTTCCCGACGGCTTGCGGGAAAAACTGAGCAGCCGCTCCATCCTCGGCATGCGCGTGCTGTTGTTCGAACAGAACCATGAGGGCCGGTTCACGCCGATTCTCGACTGGCCGGACAACGCCCTGGCGACCACCAGTACCCACGATCTGCCCACCCTCAATGGTTGGTGGCACAGCCGCGATATCGACTGGAACGTCCAGCTCGGCCTGATCGACGCCCCCACCGTGGAGCAATGGAGCGAGCACCGCCTGCGCGAACGCCAGGCGCTGCGCCAGGCCCTCAGCCAGGACCCGCAGAACTTCGTCGACGAGATCCGCAACGAAACCGATCACATGATCGACGCTAGCGTGCGTTACCTGGGCCACACCCGTGCGCCGCTGGTGTTGCTGCCGCTGGAAGATGCGCTGGGCATCGAAGAACAACCCAACCTGCCCGGCACCACCGATACCCATCCCAATTGGCGCCGCCGTCTGCCGGGCGAGGCCGCGAGCCTGCTCGACAATGCCGGCGCCGCGCGTCGCCTGGAACTGCTGGCCGTGGCGCGCAACCAAGCCTATGAGCGTGACCGATGAAAGCACTGCCTCTGCGCGCTACCCAGCGCCTGCAATTCCATAAAGGCTTTACCCTCGATGACGCGGTGCCGCTGGTGCCGTACTTCGCCAGGCTGGGCATCAGCCACTTGTACGCCTCGCCGCTGCTGAGTGCGCGCGCCGGTTCCATGCACGGCTATGACGTGGTCGACCCGACCAGCGTCAACCCGGAACTGGGCGGCGAAGCGGCCCTGCGCCGGCTGGTCGCGGCCCTGCGCGAGCACGATATGGGGCTGATCCTCGATATCGTCTCCAACCACATGGCCGTTGGCGGTGCCGATAACCCCTGGTGGCTGGACCTGCTGGAATGGGGTCGCCTGAGCCCCTACAGCGAATTCTTCGACATTCAGTGGCACTCGCCGGACCCGCTGCTCAAGGGCCAGTTGCTGATGCCGTTTCTGGGCAGCGACTACGGCGAAGCCCTGCAGACCGGCACCCTTAAATTGTTGTTTGACGCCCGGCACGGTGCGTTCTACGTCGAGCATTACGAGCACCGCTTCCCGATCTGCCCGCGCGACTACGCGATGATCCTGGGCACTGACGAGCCACTCAAACCGCTCGCCGAGCGCTTCAGCGCCCTCGCCCATCAGGACGACGCCTATGCAGAAGCCGCCTGGCTCAAGCAGGCGCTGGCCGAGCGTGCCACCGAGGTGCTGCCGGCCATCGAGCAGCGCCTGGCGGCGTTCGACAGCCGTGAACCGGCGGGCTTCAAGCGCCTGCACCAATTGCTCGAACAACAGGCCTACCGCCTGGCCAGCTGGCGCACGGCGGCGGACGATATCAACTGGCGGCGCTTCTTCGACGTCAACGAGCTGGGCGGCCTGCGGGTGGAACGAGCGGCGGTGTTCGAAGCCACCCATGGCAAGATTTTCGAGCTGATCAGCGAAGGGCTGGTGGACGGCCTGCGCATCGACCACATCGACGGCCTGGCCGACCCGCGCGGTTACTGCCGCAAGCTGCGCCGCCGGGTGGACTCGCTGGCGCCGGACCGGCACTTGCCGATCTTTGTCGAGAAGATCCTTGGCGAAGGCGAAACCCTGCGCGAAGACTGGCAAGTGGACGGCACCACCGGCTACGAATTCATGAACCAGCTATCGCTGCTGCAACACGACCCGCAAGGCTTTGCGCCGCTGGCCGAGCTGTGGACGCGTCACAGCGAGCGGCCTTCGGCGTTTATCGAGGAAGCCCGACTGGCGCGCCAGCAAATTCTCAATGGTTCCCTGGGCGGTGACTTCGAAAGCGTCGCCCAGGCGCTGCTGCAGGTGGCGCGCGACGACGTGATGACCCGCGACCTGACCCTGGGCGCCATTCGCCGGGCCTTGCAGGAACTGATCGTGCACTTCCCGGTGTACCGCACTTACATCAGCGCCCGTGGCCGCAGCGCCGCTGACGACGAAATCTTCCAACAGGCCATGGACGGTGCGCGCAGCACCTTGAACGAAAACGACTGGCCCGTGCTCGACCACCTCGAACAGTGGCTCGGCGGCCAGCCGTGGCGCAATCGCCCGGTGGGCCGCGAACGCAAGATCCTCAAGCATGCCTGCGTGCGTTTCCAGCAGCTGACGTCGCCCGCCGCCGCCAAGGCCGTGGAAGACACCGCGTTCTATCGCTCGGTGGTGCTGCTGTCGCGCAACGATGTGGGTTTCAGTACCGAGCAGTTCAGCGCGTCGCTCGACGCCTTCCATACCGTCAACCAACAACGTTTGCAGGCTTTTCCGGATAACCTGCTGGCCACCGCCACCCACGATCACAAGCGCGGCGAAGACACCCGCGCGCGCCTGGCGGTGCTCAGCGAGTGCGCGCCGTGGTATGTCGAGCAGGTGGAACACTGGCGCACCCTTGCCGCGCCCTTGCGCAGCGAGGCCGACATACCCAGCGCCGGCGACGAGTTGATCCTGTACCAGGTGCTGCTGGGCAGTTGGCCGCTGGACATGGGCTCGGACTTTACCGACTACCAGCAACGCCTGTGGCAATGGCAACAGAAGGCCTTGCGTGAAGCCAAATTGCAAAGCAGCTGGAGCGCGCCCAACGAAGCTTACGAACAAGGCGTGGAAGCGTTTCTCTCGCGCCTGTTGCTCAGCGACGAGGGCCGCGCACTGCGCGATGCCATCGGCAGCGCCGCCCAGGCCATCGCACCGGCCGGGGCTCTGAATGGCCTGGCGCAAACCTTGCTTCGCGTCACTGTGCCGGGTGTGCCGGACCTGTACCAGGGCGCCGAGTTCTGGGATTTCAGCCTGGTGGACCCGGATAACCGTCGCCCGGTGGATTTCAGCGCACGGCAACTCTCGCTGGACACGCCGCCGGATCCTGGTGAGCTGTTGTTCCACTGGCGTGACGGACGGATCAAGCAGGCGTTGATCGCCCAGGTGCTGGCCTTGCGCAAGGCCCATCCCGAGGTGTTCCGCAGCGGCAGCTACACGCCGCTGGAAGTGGTTGGGCAACACGCCGACCATGTGGTTGCATTCTGCCGCGAGCACGCCGGAACACAGGTGCTGGTGGTGGTGCCACGCTGGCCGCAGCGCCTGCTTGAAAACGGTGTGCATCCCACCATCACTGCGCAGGTTTGGGGCGATACGCGGGTGAAATTACCGTTCAACGCGCCAACGCAAAACTGGAAGGGACTTTTTCATACAGGCGCAGTCACACCAGACAAGGAGCTGTTGATCAGCACTGCCCTGGGGGATTTCCCGGTCAATGTCTTTATCAATCCTGGTATTCAAGAAAGCTGAACATTTTCTGTGAGGAGTGTGTGATGAGTAATGAAGACAAACGCATTCGCGAATTGGCGCATCAGATCTGGGAATCCGAAGGCAAGCCCCATGGTGACGACGCTCGCCACTGGGAGATGGCACGCAAGCTGGCCGAAGCCGAGGCGTTGACGCCGAGCAAGAGCAAGCCTGCGGACAAAGACAAACCCAAAGCCGGGCCAAAGGCCGCGCCTAAAGCTGCGCCCAAGCCCAAGCCGGCACCCGCTGCGGCCGGCAAACCGGCTGCCCCGGCGGCGAAAAAGCCGCCGGCGCCGAAAAAACCAAAGCCTTGACCTCCACACCGCTTGTCGACACGGTCGCCAAGCGGTGTTTTTACCTTCCAGACCGTCAGCTGAATTTTCGTCAGAATGGCCGCGTTCGGCCTGAAAAAGACCATTGCAGGAGCAACACCATGAGCAAGCCCGACAAAAACCCTCCGACGCAGAGCCACGAGCCGTCGAGGATCCGTGAAGGTTTGCCCTTCCCGCTCGGCGCCACCTGGGATGGCCTGGGGGTCAACTTTGCACTGTTTTCGGCCAATGCCACCAAAGTGGAGCTGTGCCTGTTCGATGACAGCGGCGAAGTAGAGCTTGAGCGTATCGAGCTGCCGGAATACACCGACGAGATTTTCCACGGCTACCTGCCTGACGCCCATCCAGGGCTGATCTACGGCTATCGCGTGTACGGTGCCTACGACCCGGCCAACGGTCATCGCTTCAACCACAACAAACTGTTGATCGACCCCTATGCCAAGCAGTTGGTGGGTGAATTGAAATGGTCCGAGGCGCTGTTCGGCTACACCATCGGCCACCCGGACGACGACCTCAGCTTTGACGAACGTGACAGCGCGCCTTTCGTGCCCAAGTGCAAGGTCATCGACCCGGCGCACACCTGGGGCAACGACCAGCCGGTGCGTGTGCCGTGGGACCGTACGATCATTTATGAAACCCACCTGCGCGGCATCAGCATGCGCCACCCCTCGGTCGAGGAATCGGTACGCGGCACCTGCGCCGGCCTGATGGAAGATGATGTGCTCAAGCACATTCGCCAGCTGGGCGTCTCTTCGGTCGAATTGTTGCCCGTGCATGCCTTCGTCAATGACCAGCATCTGCTGGAAAAAGGCATGACCAACTACTGGGGCTACAACAGCATCGCGTTTTTCGCCCCCGACCCGCGCTACCTCGCCAGCGGCAAGATTGCCGAGTTCAAGGAGATGGTTGCGCACCTGCATGAGCAGAAGCTCGAAGTGATCCTCGACGTGGTCTACAACCACACCGCCGAGGGCAACGAGCGCGGCCCTACCCTGTCGATGCGCGGTATCGACAACGCCTCCTACTATCGCCTGATGCCCGACGACAAGCGCTACTACATCAACGATTCCGGCACCGGCAACACCCTGGACCTGAGCCACCCGTGCGTGCTGCAAATGGTCACCGACTCGCTGCGCTACTGGGCCACCGAAATGCACGTCGACGGCTTCCGCTTCGACCTGGCGACCATTCTGGGCCGCTACCGTGACGGCTTCGACGAGCGCCACAGTTTCCTGGTGGCCTGCCGTCAGGACCCGATCCTGCGCCAGTTGAAAATGATCGCCGAGCCTTGGGATTGCGGCCCCGGCGGCTATCAGGTGGGCAACTTCCCGCCGGGCTGGGTGGAATGGAACGACCGCTTCCGCGACACCGTGCGCGCGTTCTGGAAAGGCGACGACGCGCAACTGGCTGACTTTGCCGGACGCATGACCGCTTCGGGCGAGATGTTCAACCACCGTGGTCGGCGTCCGTACAGTTCGGTGAACTTCATCACCGCTCACGACGGTTTCACCCTGCACGACCTGGTGTCGTACAACGACAAGCACAACGAAGCCAACGACGAGAACAACCAGGACGGCAGCAACAACAACCTGTCTTGGAACCACGGCGTCGAAGGTCCGACCGAAGACCCGGAAATCAACGCACTGCGCCTGCGCCAGATGCGCAATTTCTTCGCCACACTGCTGCTGGCCCAAGGCACACCGATGATCGTTGCCGGCGATGAATTTGCCCGCACCCAGCACGGCAACAACAATGCCTATTGCCAGGACAGCGAAATCGGTTGGGTCAACTGGGACCTGGACGAAGACGGCAAGGCCCTGCTCAAGTTCGTCAAGCGCCTGATCAAGCTGCGCCTGGCCTACCCGATCCTGCGTCGCGGGCGTTTCCTGGTCGGCGACTACAACGAGGACATCGGCGTCAAGGACGTGACCTGGCTTGCGCCGGATGGCAACGAAATGAGCACCGAACAATGGCAGGACGCCAACGGCCGTTGCCTGGGCATGCTGATGGATGGTCGCGCCCAGGAAACCGGCATTCGTCGTGCCGGCGCCGATGCGACCTTGCTGCTGGTGGTGAACGCTCACCACGACCTGGTCAATTTCCGCCTGCCTCACGTGCCCGAAGGTCAGTTCTGGACCTGCATGCTGGACACCAACGAGCCGGCGGTGCGCGGTCAGGAACGCTTTGACTTTGAACACGAGTACGCCGTGACCGGCCGCTCGCTGCTATTGTTCGAACTTCAGCGAGACGATGAGGTGTGAGATGGCTTTGCACGGATTCCTTCGCGGCTACCGGGGCTATGCGGACACGCAGGCCCTGGGTGATGCCCTGAAGGCACTTCAGGAAGAAGGACTCGATCAACTCCCGCTGCCCGGCAGCGGGCAGACCCTGGAGCGGTTCAGCCGCCTGGCGCAGGTGGCCGGGCATGACCTGCGCCTGTGCAAGTTGTTCGAGGGCCACACCGACGCGTTGGCGATCATGGCCGAGTTGCGCTGCCCGCTGCCGCCGTTGGGCAGCACATGGGGCATGTGGGCCGCCGAACCGCCCGATGCGAAAGTGCGGGTGCGCAAGGCGGGCCAGCGTCTGCTGCTGGAGGGGCGCAAGGCGTGGTGTTCGGGCGCGGCGGTGGTCAGCCATGGATTGCTCACCGCCTGGGATGAAGAGGATCGCCAGCAACTGGTGGCGGTGGAGATGCACCAGCCCGGCGTCACGGTGACCGATCAAGGCTGGAACGCGGTGGGCATGGCGGCCACCGGCAGTGTCGAGGTGGTTTTCAATGAGGCTTGGGGCATTGCCATCGGCCAACCTGGAGATTATCTCGCGCGGCCGGGCTTCTGGCATGGCGGCGTCGGTATTGCCGCGTGCTGGTACGGTGGCGCGCAGCGTCTGGCCGAAGTGCTGCGCGAGCAGTGCGGCAAGCGCCCTGAACCCCATGCCCTGGCGCACCTGGGTGCAATCGACAGTGCGTTGAACAGCGCCGCCTGTGTGCTGCGCGCCAGTGCCTGGCAAATCGACCAGGCACCTCTGGCTGACGCGCGCATATTGGCGCAGCAGGCGCGCGCCAGCATCGAGGACATGACCGAACAGGTGATCCAGCATGTCGGCCGTGCCGTCGGCGCCGGGCCTTATTGCAAGGATCCGCATTTTGCCCAGTTGATGGCAGACCTGCCGGTGTACGTGCGCCAAAGCCATGCCGAACGTGACCTCGCCGCGCTCGGCGAGCTGGTGGCGGGCGAGCCGTCCGGGAGGTGGCAGTTATGAAACCCAACCCGATCGTCGGCCAGGGCACGCCCTTGCACCAATGGCAGAACTCACCTCACATGGCCGGATTGCCCCAGATCAGCGTCGAACAACTGGTGCCGGAAGGGTGTCGCGCCGTGATCATCGCGCCGCACCCGGACGATGAAGTGCTCGGCACGGGCGGTCTGCTGCAAGGCCTGGCCGCGTTGGGCCGGCCGATCCAGCTGATTTCGGTCACGGACGGCAGCGCCAGTCATCCGGGTTCGCAACGCTGGCCGGTGGAGCGTTTGAGTGTGGTGCGCCCGCAAGAGTCGGCCCAGGCCCTGCATCGCCTGGGGGTGCCGCTGCATAGTCTTAAATGGCTGCGCGCAGGCTTTACCGACAGCAAGGTCGCCGCCCGCGAAGCGCAGTTGGTGGCGTTCATCCAGCGCTACCTCAAGCCTGATGATGTGGTGTTCGCCACCTGGCGCGAAGATGGGCATTGCGACCATGAAGCGGTCGGTCGCGCCAGCGCCAAGGCTGCCGAGCATGTCGGCGCTACGCTCTACGAACTGCCGGTGTGGACCTGGCACTGGGCGACCCCGGAGGACAGCCAGGTGCCCTGGCACCGCGCACGCAAGATCCCGTTAAGCCCCGAAGCGGTGGCCCGCAAGCGCCACGCGATCCATGCGTTTGCCAGCCAACTGGAGGGTGATGCGCAGATCGGCCTGGCGCCGGTTCTGGCGCCCCATGTGGTCGAACGGCTGCTGCAACCTTTTGAAGTGGTGTTCGTATGAGTGTCGCCACGCCCTATTTCGATCAACTATTCGACGGCAACGATGACCCCTGGGCGTTCCGCCAACGCTGGTACGAGCAACGCAAACGTGCGCTGACCCTGGCGGTCTTGACCCGCCCGCACTACGCCTCGATCTTCGAACCCGGCTGTGCCAACGGCGAGCTGAGCGCTGCGCTGGCGCCACGCTGTGACCGGCTGTTGTGCTGCGACACCGCCTCGGCGGCGGTGGCCCTGGCGAGAACCCGTCTGCAGGACTTCCCCCACGCGCGGGTGCAGCAAAGTCGGCTGCCGCAGGACTGGCCCGAGGGCCGGTTTGAACTGATTGTATTGAGCGAATGGTGTTACTACTTGGATGCCGATGACCTTGGCCGCTTGATCGACCACGCCCTCGGGTCGCTCACCGCCAACGGCCAACTGCTGGCCTGCCATTGGCGCCCGGCCATTGAAGGCTGCCCGCAGACCGCCGAACAGGTGCATGCCCTGCTCGACCAGCGCCTGGCGATGCCGCGCGTGCTGATGCACCATGAAGCGGATTTTATCCTCGACCTGTGGAGCCGCGACGGCACCTCGGTCGCCGCTCAAGAAGGACTGTGCTGATCAGAGACGCTTCGAAAAATCGTCGTCACACCATGTAAAAACTCCAGATCCTTGTCTATGCTGACAACGCCTGACTGACATTCCAGGGTTGGAACGCCAGGCACTCGTCGCAATGGAGTCTGCGGCGGCTACCCCCAGTGTCCTGCCGCAAGCGGTGGCGACCGAGCTCACTCGACAAGGATGTGTCACCCATGAATCCCGCTTCCCTGCGTGACGGCCGCCGTGGTCCCGCGCAAGTCTGGAACAGTGCGCCGCAATTGGCGCAGATCCCCGTCATTCATCCCAACGCCCTGGTGCCGCCAGGTGCGCGCATGGTGGTGGTCGCGCCGCACCCGGGCGATGAAGTACTGGCCTGCGGTGGTCTGTTGCAGCGCTTGACCCTGCTGGACCATCCGCTGCAATTGATTTCCATCACCGACGGCAGTGCCAGCCATCCGGGTTCGCGGGTATGGCCGGCCAGCCGGTTGAGCGTGGTGCGGCCCCAGGAAAGCGTGGAAGCGTTGCGCCGTCTGGGTATGCCGCTGCACAGCCTTAAATGGATTCGCGGCGGTTTCCGTGACGGCGGCCTGGCCGCTGATGAACACGCGGTGAGCCAATTTATCGCGCGTTATCTGCAACCCGGTGACGTGGTTTTCACCACCTGGCGCCACGACGGCACGCCCGATCACGAGGCAGCCGGGCGGGCCTGCGCAATAGCCTGCAACCTGGTCGGCGCGCGTTTGTACGAATTGCCGGTGTGGGCCTGGCACAGTCCGGTGCGTGAAGGCTCGACAATGCCCTGGCTGCGCGCGCGCAAGGTGCGCCTGGACACCTGGAGCGTTGCACGCAAACTGCACGCCGCCCACGCCTTCGCCAGCCAACTGGCTGGCGACCCCGCCATCGGCCTGCCGCCGCTGCTCGCCCATGACCTGCTCGAACGCATGCGCGAACCGTTCGAGATCGTGTTCGTTTAGCTCCCTGGCCCCAGTCCCGCTCAGTTAAGCGAACGCAATGCTAGAAGCAATGAAGATCAACTGTGGGAGCGGGCTTGCCCGCGAAGGCGTCGGCCCAGCAAACATTGATGCTCGCTGACACACCGCTTTCGCGGGCAAGTCGCCCCGCCGCTCCCATGGGGGAATCTGCACTTAACTCAACCGCATTGGCCCTCGCCCCTGGCATTTTAAACGTCAGACCAATGTGAAAAATTCGTTAACCAATTCTGCGCAAAGGCTTTTTTGCCCGTACACCTTCTGTCACACTGATGCGAATAATTATCAACCGTTTTATTATTCGCCAGGGAAGGCGCATCGGGGAGAGTTTGTTCCATGTCTGTGCAACAACAAGGCACCACTGTTTTCGCACCCACTTTGATCGCGCTGGCCATCTGTCTTGCCAGCTCACACGCGGCCTTTGCCGCCGATGTCGAGCCCTCCTCCGGCCCTATCGAACTGGGCGCCACGCAAGTCTCCGGCGAGGGGCAACTGGGCGAAACCACCGAGGGCACGCAGTCCTACACCACCGGCGCGATGAAAACCGCGACCAAGCTGCCACTGACCCTGCGTGAAACCCCGCAGGCCGTCACCGTTGTCACCCGTCAACGCATGGACGACCAGGCGATGACCAGCATCAATGACGTGGTCGCCGCCACGCCGGGGCTGTTCCTGAATTTCTCCAACGGCCCTGGCCGGCAGTCGTACACCGCGCGCGGCTTCGACATCGACAACCTGATGTACGACGGCATCCCGAGCGGCTACAACGGCGTCAACGTGGGTGCCCAGCCGAACCTGGCGATGTTCGACCGCGTCGAGGTGGTGCGTGGTGCTACAGGCCTGGTCACCGGCGCGGGTAACCCGTCAGCCGCCATCAACCTGATCCGCAAGCGGCCGCTGGATGAGCAGAAAGTCACGCTCACTGGCGCGGCCGGCACCTGGGACAACTACCGTGGCGAATTGGACGCCTCGAGCCCGCTCAATGACAGCGGCACCTGGCGCGGCCGGGTGGTGACCTCCTACCGCGACGCCAACAGCTTCATCGACAATGTCGGGGATTATCACGGGCTGTTCTATGCAGTCACCGAAGCGGACTTAAGCGAAAACACCAGCCTGACCCTGGGTTTCTCCAACCAGAAGGACAAGACCAACTACTTCTGGGGCTCGTCGATGGTGGGCCAGGACGGTCACCACTTGAACCTGTCGCGCGCCTACAACCCCGGTACACGCTGGGAGAACAAGGACCAGGAAATCAACACGGTTTTTGCCGAATTGCGCCAGCAACTGGCCAACGACTGGAAACTGCAGGTCAATGCCAACTACGCCGAACAGAACGCCCTGTTCTCCGGCTCCTATCAATCCCGTTGGACCAACAACACCTTGGCCCGCACCGTTTACCAGTCTGCTGCGGATGAAAACCAGGCGGGCCTCGACGCCTTTGTCAGTGGCCCCTTCCAGGCGCTGGGGCGCAGCCATGAGTTGGTGATGGGTGCCAGCCGTCGCATCTACGACCTGACCACCCACAGCTACTCGCCGTTCGACATGAACTGGCCGCTCAACGCGGGCAAGCCGGACTTCGTCCACACGTCCAACGGTCGTGAAGTCACCACCCAGGACGGCGTCTACGTGACCACGCGCCTGAGCCTGGCCGACCCGTTGAAGCTGATCCTCGGCGCGCGCCTGGACTGGTACGACTACGACAACCATG
Source organism: Pseudomonas poae RE*1-1-14 (assembly GCF_000336465.1). Taxonomy (NCBI): domain Bacteria; kingdom Pseudomonadati; phylum Pseudomonadota; class Gammaproteobacteria; order Pseudomonadales; family Pseudomonadaceae; genus Pseudomonas; species Pseudomonas poae. The sequence continues at coordinate 2,121,217 of NC_020209.1, forward strand.
ATGGCGACGGCGATTACAAGGTCACCCGCAACCTCACCCGCTACGCCGGCTTGATCTATGACCTGGACGACCATCATTCGGTGTATGCCAGCTACAGCGACATCTTCACCCCGCAGACGGCCAAGGACACGTCCGGCACGCCGGTCAGGCCCATCATCGGCAAGAACTACGAGGTGGGCATCAAGGGTGAATACCTGGGTGGCGCGCTGAACGGGAGCGTGGCGCTGTTCCGCGTCGACCAGCAGAACCGCGCCGTCGACGTGGTGGTGCCGAACTGCCCGCAGGCCTCCTGCGCTGAGGCCTCGGGCGAAATTCGCAGTCAGGGTATCGACTTCGAACTGCAAGGCGCCCTCACCGAACACTGGCAGGTGGGCGGTGGCTACACCTATGCGCGTACCCACGTCATCAAGGACCAGGCCAACCCGCAGACCGTGAACAAGCAGTTCGACACCGACACTCCGGAACACCTGTTCAAGCTCACCACGCGCTACAACTTTCAGGGCCCGCTGGAAAAACTCCGCGTGGGCGGCAACATCTCCTGGCAGAGCCGCATGTACAACGACCTCACTGTGGCGGATGGCAGCAGCTACCGCCTCAAACAGGGCGCCTATGCCGTCACCGACCTCATGGCCGGCTACCAGGTCAATCAACATCTGGACCTGCAGCTCAACGCCAACAACATCTTCGACCGCAAGTACTACGAGACCATCGCCAACTCCGTCGACTATGGCGGCGATTCCTATGGTGCCCCTCGCAACATGATGCTGACCGCCAAGTACAGCTTCTGACCCTCCTTCGGCTGCCCGCCCGGGCAGCCGTTGCTGGCTTAAAGTCCCGCCCGGGCTGGCCGATAACGCCCCTGAAGCGCAAAAAGACAACGATTCGCTTCACTCAGCAGGCGGCCCTTGCTGGCACGCCCCATGCTTTGTTCCTGGCCAAACCACAAGGAGTAAACGTGAATGCCCGTCCCCAGCCCCTTTTTGGAGCACTACCGCAAGGCAGACCGCATCATGCTGGCGCTTATCTGGCTGATGTTCCTGTTCTCCCTGGGCCTGGCGTTCTGGCATGACACCCTGATACAGGCACTGACGGTCGGCGGCGGCACCGGTTTGGTGCTCACCGTGTTGTACCGCGCCATCGGTGGCAGCCGGCTGATGCGCTGCGCTTTGGGGGCCGGCCTGATGGTGATGGCCGCGCTGCACATCAACCAGGCCCAGGGCGTGATCGAATCGCACTTCGGGATCTTTGCGCTGTTGGCCGTGCTGACCTTTTACCGAGACTGGCTGCCAATCCTGGTGGCTGCGGCGACCATCGCCGTGCATCACGTGGTGTTCCACGCCCTGCAGCATCAGGGCTTCCCGGTGTTCGTGATGGAGCATCATGGCGGCTGGACGATGGTCTTCGTGCACGCGTTCTATGTGGTCATGGAAACGGTCGCGCTGCTCTACCTCGCGGTGCACAGTCACACCGACGCGGTCGAGAGTCAGGAAATGCTCGAGAAGATGCTCGCAGTGACCTCCCAGTTCAGCGCCGAGAGCGCCCACGCCGAAGGCAAGGTGCACGTGTCCCTGGCCAAACGGTTCGACCACTTCCTGCAACAGCTCACCCTTCTGATCGACGGCGTCGCCCGCGATTCCCATGGCCTGGGGCAGCTCGGCCAGGAACTGGCCAGCGCCAGCGGCACCCTGGAAAAAGGCGCTCGGCATCAACTGGCCGAGATCACCGAGATGACCGGTTCGATGCAGCGCATGGAAGACGCCATGGGCCACATCACGGTGCAGGTCGAACAGGCCGTAGAGCATGCCGGTCAGGCCAGCCGCCAGATCGTGCGTGGTCAAGAGAGCGTCAGCCGTGCCCGGCATGAGATCAACCAGCTGGCGTCCCACATCAACGGCACCGAATCCACCGTGCAATCCCTGGCCGGCCAGGCCGAACAGATCGGCTCGGTGCTGGAGGTGATCAGCAGCATTGCCAACCAGACCAACCTGCTCGCCCTCAACGCCGCCATCGAAGCCGCCCGGGCCGGCGAGCAAGGCCGCGGCTTTGCGGTGGTGGCCGATGAAGTGCGCAGCCTGGCCCAGCGCACCGCCCTCTCCACCCAGGAAATCAAGACCATCATCGAAGGCCTGCAACACGGCAGCCGCCAGGCCGTCGCCGCCATGCACAATAGCCGCGAAGGCGTGGAACGCTGCGTGGAAGACAGCCGGCTGGCCGTCGAGATGTTGCAGGCGGTGGGTCAGGACATCGCCCACATCGACGCGCTCAATGGGCGCATCGTCAGCACCACCCGCGACCAGTCCTCGGCGAATCTTGAGATCGTCGGACGCCTGCAGTCGGTGCAGAGCATTGCGCAAAGCACGGCTGATGACGTGGAAACTCTGGCCCGCAGCAGCGAGCGCCTGCCACCGATTGCCGTGCGCCTGGATGCGCTGGGGCGCAGGTTTCACCCCTGACGGTCAACCTGTGGAAGGGTGCTTGCTCCTGATTGCGGTGGGCCAGCCCGTACATCTTTGGCTGATACACCGCAATCGGAGGCAAGCGCTCTCTCCACATGGGTTACTCTGCGCGCCTCTGCATCGCCTCCCATCAGGATTCAAGACATGCGCCTGCCCGATTTCATCCTCGAAAACCTCGAGCCGATTCTGCAGGCCTGGGAAAATTTCGCCAGAACCATCAAGACGCCCGGCGCCGAACTCGACAGCATTGCGCTGCGTGACCATGCCGAACAGATGCTGCGGGCCATCGTGACGGACCTGCGCACCCGACAATCACACCGCGAGCAAACGGCCAAAGCCCAGGGGCATGGCCCGGTGGATGAGCAGGAAACCGCCGCCGAAACCCACGCCATCACGCGACTGATGGCGGGCTTCACCATTGACCAGATGGTCTCGGAATACCGTGCCCTCAGAACCAGTGTGGTCAGCCAGTGGATGCGTCAGGTCAAGGACGGCACGCCGATCAACGTGGACGACATGACCCGCTTCCACGAGGCCATCGATCAGGCGCTCGCCGAGTCCATCGCCAGCTACTCGCGCGCGGTCGAGGCCTCGTGCAACGTGTTCCTGGGCATACTCGGCCACGACCTGCGCACCCCACTTGGCGCAATCATGCTGGGAGCCGACGTCCTCAGGCGCACGGAAGGCGCCGACGCCCGCTCGACCAAAGTCGCCAATCAGATCTACACCAGCGTGCGCCGCGCGAGCCAGATTGTCGGCGACCTGCTTGACCTCACCCGCTGCCAGATGGGACCGGGCATCCCCGTCAGAACCGCAGCGGTCGACCTCGCGCCGCTCTGCGGTCGTGTCGTTGAGGAAATCCAGGCATTTCATCCCGAGGCCAGGATCGTGCTCGACATACCGTCACCGGTCGCCGGGCGGTTCGATGGTGCAAGGATGGAACAGGTCTTCTCGAACATCATCAGCAACGCGGTGCAGCACGGCGACACCGCCCGCCCCATCAAGGTCGAGCTGACGACTCAAGAGGACTGCGCCGTGTTCTCGGTGCACAACCGTGGCGCGGCGATACCCGAGGACGTGCTGCCGTTCATCTTCAACCCGATGGGCCGGTTCTCCCAGCGTACGGCGATTGATCACGGCCCCACGGAAGGCTTGGGCCTGGGCCTGTTTATCGCGTCGGAAATCGTGGCGTCACATGGTGGCTCGATCGAGGTCAGCTCCGACACGGATCAGGGCACGGTGTTTCGGGTGAAGCTGCCGCTCGATAAAGGCGGCTCCACCATTGCCTGAGGCCGCGTGACGGCCAATATGTCTTCAAACGCGACAGCACCTCGCCGGCACAAGGATTGCCCAACGCCTGGACACGTTCATGGTTACGCGCAAACAGCAGCATTTGCCCGGTGAAGTCGCTGCTGCGCAGACCGATCTGAGCTCGCCGACGCTTGGCATTCCGATATTCTGCTTGGGGTTGCTTCGTTTTGTTCGCAGTTCCGTTTTGCTAAAGTTCGCGACGTGTAAGCCGACAGCTTTTGTTCCTACTTCACGGATGATTTCAAATGTTCCGATCCGTTTTTTCTGGCGTTGCTTTACTAGCCGTCACCGCCGCCTGTAATGCCGCCCAGACTCAGGTCGTCACCACACCCGAACAGCTCCTGACCGAATTCTCCCGCTGCGATGCGCATTTCTTCGAGAGCCTGCGCGACGCCCGCCTGCCGGCAGATACCTTACGCCTGAGTCAGTACGGCTCGGTCAAGGCGCCGACCATCCTGAACCCGTTGCAGGAAGGTGGCACCTATCAACGGTTCGAAAAACCCCTGATCGTTAACGGCGTGCCTATGATCGGATACTACAACCAGGCCCAAACCATGAATAACGTGGGCAATTTTCTGTTCTGGGGTTTTGTAGCCGATGGTCTGCCGCAAGAAGTGGCCGAAAAAATCAAGCCGCTGATTGTCGATAACACACGCTTTATCAGCGAGGGAAAAGCCATTGCTCGCGCCGAAATTCGCCGCGTCGGTGACCCGATTGGCCAATGGCGCACCCAAGGATTGACCGGCCCTGGCGTCGCCACGCCGTTTGGTTTCGTAGACCGCGTGTTCATGGTCGACAAGGGCGACGCGACACCGCCGCTCACGGGGCACACCACTGTGTTCTGCTCGCTGCAAGGCACTGTGACCGCTCCGCTTTTGCAGGTCTATCGCCCAGACCTCAACGCTCGGCTGTTCGACTGACAAGGAAGTTTTTTCATGACTATTCGCTGGCCCGCACTCATCGCATGCGTCTTCATCCTCACCGGATGTGCCGGAATGCAGAACCCGCAAAAAGCCAACCTTGCGCACTGCGCAACTCAGTTCAAGGCCTACAAAGCCGAGAACTACCCTCTGGTGCTGCAGGAAGGTGACTTGTGCCTGCAAAAAAATACCCTGCCCGCCTCACTGCAAAGTCTGGTTTACGCGTTGCAGGCGGACGCCCACAGCAACCTCAAACATTTCCCCCAAGCCGTTACAGCCAAGGAAAAATCCCTGCAATTGGCGACCAAGCCTGATCCACGCGACAACCTGGACTTGAGTGCCATGTATCGCGACGCTGGCAATCCGAAAAAAGCCCTTGAACTGGTGCAGTACAACCTGGACAACGGCTTGGGAGAAGCCGGAAAAGGCTCAGGCTTTCACATGCCGACCTACTATCACCTGGGCCTTGCACTGACAGACCTGGGTCAGTACCGAGAAGCCGCTGAAGCATTCAGCACCGGCCTTCAACGCCAGCCGGATTTTGCCTGGGCTTACTATGCGCGCGGGATCGCTTACGACCATTTGGGAGACAGGGAAAGCGCGAAGGCTGACTTCCTGAAGTTCTCGCAGATCGTTAAAAAGAAATACGTGGAGGAGAAGCACAGGGCCAAGCTTGCTGAGTATGGGATATCGGTGCTGTAACAGGAGAGTGGTTATTGGCTGATTGCTGGCTTTTATGAAGGGCTGCAAATCGGCCGATTCTGTTGAAAAAGTCGACCTTGGTTTCCACAGCAGAAAAGTATACATCTGAGATTGAAATCCTTACTTTTGGCTGAGGCTTCCGGGTTCAGATTTCACGTAGCAGCGTGCAAAAATGGCATTTCCCCCCGCTCAATTTCCGGGCAGTTTGAGCGGAGCGACTTTTTCAACACAATCGGCCAAAAGCGGACAGTGATAGAAAAATAAATCAGTCCCCTTTTCGGAAAGAAAATGGCCGAGGTTGTCGGATGTAATTGAAAAACTCGGTGATGCGGAGTTGTGTTTTTCGTGTCTCCTAGGCCTGCTGCATATAGTCTTCGGCTCCGCGTTCCAGGCATAATTTTAGGATCCGAAAACGTCCAGGACGAACACATCAATTAGCCCAACTAGCTCTGGCGGGAGCGTCTGTTCGATGCTGGTCTTCAGTTCCGGAGCGGAGTTTATTGTTGTATTTTTTTTGTTTGCGACCAGTTCATCGCCGCCAAACCAGATCACAAGATAAACGCCCTGTTGCTCTGCGTCGGGGTGTATGGAGTATCGGTCATATAATTGCGCAGATGCGGCTGTGTATAGTTCTTTATGCCACTGACCTTTTACCTCGACCACAAGCAACCTTCTTTTCCCACCAATGATCTTGGTCGCAGTGAAATCGGTGCGGTTTTCACTTTTCATTTGTTGCTCAGACGTTATCACGATACCTAATGGTCCGAGTCTGAGACTTAGACGCTCAGCAATGACCTCGGTGGCCTTGACTTCGCCCAAACGCTTACCACCATTGTAAAAGCGGTCAGCTGGATTGAACTCTCCACCGTCTATATCTTTCTGAAAATCTTGAAGCTCTTGGAGGACGAGTTTGCGTAAGCCCTCGACGTTCACAACAGTGTCGCGATCCAGCAGTTCGATGACTTCTTGAGGAGAAGGCGGTTCAAAATCTCTCAGCGCTTGTTGTCTGACTTTACTGGCTAATAAGCTCTTAAGGTCGTTGTGCATATCTATAAAACGCGCATCGCCTAAAAGTCGATTTAAGACAAGGATGGCCTCGTTAGCATCATCTGAATTTATCAACCAGACTATATCGGTCAAAAAACGATATGCGACCTCCCCGCTAGGACTCCCCGTTCCCCAGTGGCTCGGCAGATGAACTTTAGGCCATTTATCGATAAAAGCGTCGAGAACGGCCTCCACTTTATTTGCCGTAAGTATTGGCCAATAAGACTTTTCGCTGTGATTGAAGCGTCCGGAACGAACATTAAGTGAAAATACTGTATCCCTATCAGACTTGAGCCAGCCCCAATATATGACACAAATATCTTTTATAAAATAAAATTCTCGAACGAGCCAGAATATGCGTTTTCTCTCTATGTATTCATCATCTGTGGGCTCGGGCCAGTCGGACATTATATTTCCGCAACGCTCTGCGATTATCTTTTGAAGATCACTACGATTACCACACTGCGCCGCAATCTCAAAAAGCGTTTCTAAAGTTCCAATGTCTAACTCAGAGAAACGCGAAAGCCACTCTATTGAAAGCTCCGCCCGTAGATGGCTGAAAATCTCGTCACTGCTTAAAAGCCAAATATCCGGTTGGCTGCAGCCTTTCTGTGCCAGCTGGGGCTCTAGGTAATGACGGAGATAGCGCTCTGCGCTGGATGAGTCTGCAAAAACAAGACGATCAATTTCAGACTTCAGAGCGTTGCGTTCTTCTTCGATAACTGAACTGTAGGATCGATTAATACTGGTCCGCAGCGCGATCAATAACCGCAAATCAACATTATCTAAATTACCATCAACACGCATGATCACTAGGCAAGCTGCTAGTAGGACCATTTCTGCATGCAATATTTTCCCTGAACGCTGTAGCTGTGAAAACTCTAATAGATCGGGAATTTTCAGCGCGATAAAATCTATACAGTTTTTTAGAGCAGTACAAACTAATGGCGCGTCACCAACGCGCTCATCAATCTGATCGGGATGCATGAGAACCAATTCTGCAAAGTAGACAAGGCATTGCCAATGTCCACCGCTTTCTATTAGCGCTCGATTGGTCTGGTAATACTGAATATTTGCTGCACGCCTCTCGTATCGTTGCCGCTGACGGCGTTTCGCCTTGCGATTCAGGCGCGGCACTCGCGTGTTCTTTGACAATTGCGAGTAAGCTCTGTTAGATCGCACCCATTCAACCATGAATTGTGGCTTTTCTAAAGACTGTACGCGCATGTGTCTTCTTAAGTAGTTAGGTCCTACTTCTGTTTTGTGGCGATAGCGCTGATGTGTGGCGATAAAATTAGCCCAAAGCTTCGGATTTTCGAGTTCAAATGCGAGATTCACTATAAACTCATAATCTTTGGATTGGAATTGAAGACCTGAGTGAGAATATAGCTCAAATTTTTCTATTTTGGTCTTAAAGATTTTCTCTCTGTCAGTAACAGTTCTGAAAACGTGAGCGATAATCCCTTGGCGCAGGTTATCGTCGCTTTGAAGTATTTTTACAGAGGTACTATGGCTAGCTGCTTGCTGATGGTGGTAGTTTAAGTTTTCGAGCCAACACCATACTTTCTCAGGATCAAAGGGCGCGGACGCTAGTTCAAAATACCTATCTAGCATCAATCCAATAATTTTGCTTATACCATCTCGACAGTAGCAAGCGTAACGCTCTTTACCGCAAACGCAGGTCACGCTTTTAGATAATCCATCCAATAGAGGATTGATCAAATTTAAAGCTAAGCTGCCCAAAAGTTTTTTGATAAAGTAGCGATTGCCAACTGTCCGCTCTAAACGTTCTTCAGAGGCAGGATATAGTTCCGTACAGGTGCGAAGAAAATTTGACAGGTAAGAAATATCGAATTTTTCAGGACCTATGGTTGTTAAGATGTCAGCTACAATCTTAAGCGAAGTTTCGCTAGCCTCAGCAACTAGAATCGAGACATTGGCGTGATGATCATGTTCGATCAAATCGAGTAGGCATCTGTTGGCCAAAAATCGAGAGTGTTCGCTTTGGCTCGGGCCCAATACGATCTGACGTAATTCATTTGTCAAATGCGTGATCGCTGGTGATCCCGCCAAAAGCTCGAGGATCAGATCGCGTAAGTGCCCATCGTTTCCAGATGCGAGGAGAGGCTTGATTTCCTTCATGACGTCTTGGGTGAAGAAGCCTGCAGCACTGAACCGGCGCCAAGAATCTCCCCGTCGGAAATACGGATCTCTCTTTTCCACATCTTTTAAGCGTCTTATGAGCAAGCGCTTTGAGGACTGTTCAAGTTGAGAAGGATCGCCGTTCGCTAGTACTGCATAGGGGTCAAGTTCGATTGCAGATTCCTGAATATACTTGTTGCCTAACGCGGCCAACCAACCGAGCAGCCCTCGTAGTTCGTCCCGTACAATGGTGTTTGGAGCGATTATGGGTAGGCATTTATGGGTCGTAAGATGGTCCGTCGGATCAGCTATTCGCTTGGCTAGGTAATCCGCCGCGCAGTATTCGGCGACGATCTTATGGACCGGTCGATGCTGATCTGCGCTGTCGCCGGGCTTGAAAAGTCTAGTCGCGAGGATGCCTTCAGCTGCGGTGGTATTTTCGAACAGCGACGCTAGTAGTGGATAAATTCGGTCTGCCGTAGCTTCGCTCGTTCCGATACCATCTGCACCTGAAAGCAAAAGCTTGGCGAATACTTCAGACGACAGGTCAACCTTTCTTGCGATGGAAAGGGTATGGCCGGTCTGCGCCACGGTGGCATTAGCCTCCTTGGCTAGGCGCTCGACCGCTTGGGAAAATATGCTTCGTTTGTCTGTGAAATGTCTGCCGCTTTCGATGTAAGCGTCCGCGAACATCTTTAAGAACTGGGGATTAGGTAATAGTGCTTCTAAATCGAATCGAGTGACTTCCGCTTGGAATCTTTCGAAATCCTCACCCTGCACATGGTGATTAAAAATTTGCCGCTGTTCTTTCTCCTCAAACTCGACCAGCCTCACCAGGAACGGTGAGCATCCGAAGTACTCTTCGAATGCGCTTGTGGCTGCGGTCCCCCATTCGCTGGATCGGCTCGAGATGATCACGTGCGTTGGCTTTGCTTTACTCGCATTAGCCAGGAGGTCATGAATACCGATTTGATCGATTTTGGCCAACTCGTCAAACGCATCAATCACGAGCGGAGAGTTATCAGCGTCTGGGCCTATACGTTTGAATTTGTTCGCTGTAACGCTAGAAGTGCCCAGCTTCCGGGCCAAACTACGCATTAACTCAGTTTTTCCACCACCTGGTTCGGCCAGAACAACGACGTAAGTTGACGTAACTAGAAGCTCATCTTCAGTGTAAGCAACGCCATTGCTGGATATTTTGCGCGGTAAATAAAGAATAGAGCTCATGGGCAGGAGTCTGACGATGGCGTGTTGAAAGCACCAAAAATTTGGCGCCATTTATTTGAGGGCGAGTCCTTTCAAATGACACATCCTGCTCAGGATATTACGTTATTTTATAGGGGTAAGCCTTTCGGTCTGTGAGCGACCGCTCCTGGCCGATTCTGTTGAAAAAGTCGGATTTTCAAATGGCCTGAACTCAGGCACGACCACCACCGGAGAACCTACTCACCACATTGAGTGGTTTTTCGGCCCTTCGGTGACCTTTGCTGCTCTGTTATTGGGTTAATTTGAGGTTTTTTGCTTGGTGCAGGCGCACCTATCCCGTAACTGGTGGCCCTTGAGATGAAAATTTGGCCAGCCGTCGCAGGTTCTGCACCGCAGCGGCCAGCGTGAATTCATCCGTCGCGCCACTCCTTCCACGGAGCCGCAGGCGATCCAATTTCAGGATGCGCTTGAGGTGGGCAAACAACAATTCGACCTTTTTTGATAATGCTGGCGTCCACGGCAAAGCCTTCGCCCTTGACCAGATCGGCGTCCATGCAGCGACGCAGCACTTCATTGAACAACCAGCGAAACAGATCACTGTCACGAAAATGGCCGCGTCGATTTTTGGAAAACGTCGAGTGATTGGGTACTTCATCTTCAAGGCTCAACCAGCAGAACCAGCGATACGCCAGGTTCAAAATGGGCCTCTTCGCACAACCGCCGTTCGGAGCGGATGCCGTAGCAGTAGCCGTAGCCGTAGCCGTAGCCGTAGCCGTAGCCGTAGCCGTAGCCGACGATCAGCATGCGGATCATCAGTTCAGGATCAATCGACGGACGTCCAATCGGGCTATAGAAATCGGAGAGGTAATGGCGCAGGTCGCTCAGATCGAGACACCGATCAATGCTGCGCAGAAGGTGATTGGCGGGGATGTGGTCTTCAAGGCTGAACGAGTAAAACAGTCGCTCCTGCCCACTCGATAACTGTCCCATCATGCTGTGTGATCCCCTCCGGCCAATGCGGAGATTTTGCCGGAGGCCAGCCAGGGGAGCTACTTTTTCAACAGAATCGGCCGATTTCTGCCGTTCGCGGCGGGCAGCAACCAGCGCGTCGCTGCCCAGCAAAGCCAAAAGAAGAACCAACCACCAACACCTGCGTCGACTACGCCCGATCTATCCGCCCGGAGTAACAACCCTGCTTGGCATGGTGCACGTGAATGTAACCAACCTCTGGATTGGCAAACATCCGAATAACGACCGTTTCCATTGCTACGCCATCAGCGATGTCGGCGTCGAGCATGATTCCATCATCAGTGAAAGCGCGAAGGGATAGCAGGCGGATTCGCATAGACTCGGGTACCTCATCGACTGCGTCATAAGCCCGGGTGGCCCATTCCCGTATGAAGATCGCGTGTGAGGCGCGGTATGGCGTGTTGGCGGGCTGGCTGACATGGTTGAGTAAAAGCACGCTCTGACCTGGCTGCGCATCCTTCATTTCGATACGGTCAGGAAAGCCTGGGTGGCTGTCGACGATGTAACGCTTTATCCCGAGCGATGCGAGATCTTTGTCGGGCAGTCCAAACAGTGACTGGAATGGCTCGGGGGAAAGGCCAGTGATACGAAACGCCATGATCGAATTCCTGTGGGCTTGAAGTTTTATCAGACTGGAATTCGTACCGTACCTGCTATCCGATTCTTGCTGCTTTATTCAAACTGCCGCGACCGGCTGTTCAGGCCGTCGCTAACCGCGTCGAGGTGCATCATATCGAGCTAGCAAGATGGGCCAATCGCCGGAACATTCTGACGAACATAATAATTGTCGAATTCACTGCTTTCGATGAATTGGAAGCCATGGCGGATATAAAAGCGATTCGAAGCGCTTCCTATGAGAGCGCCAACTTTAATGGGGAGCGCAGCGGCATCCGCCTCTTTGAAAATCTGAGTGAGAACAGCTGACCCTACACCTGATCCTTGCGCGCTCGGTCTCACATACAAGTGGTCGAGCAAGAGTTCATTGTGGTGATGCTTGACCACTACAAAACCAACTTTCTCTTCAGATACCTCAATGTAGCGCGTGTTGCGAGCTTCAAAGCCGCCAAGAAATCGCTCGCGCGCACGCACGGGATCGAATCGCCCAACACGTTCCAGACTTTCGCGCATGGCTTCAATTCGAATAGCCACTAGATTGTCCAAGTCGTTTTGTTGAGCCAGGACCAAAATGATGAGGGGATTTTGATTGAATATGACGGGCATATTTGGCGCTCTACCTACCGTCCAGGGATAACCAGTATAGAGAGCCTGATGTTGGGTTCCTAGTTTGGCTTCACTACCGGGCACAGTGCCACTCGGCTGAAAGAGAATCGCCGTCGCGTACAAGCTCGGCGATCCAGTCAGCGATGCGCGTACGGCCGGCGAGAGAAAACGCTGGAGACATTTGCGCCGCTTGAATCTGCCCGGTTAAGAGCCAGGAGAAGATTCCGTAGCGGCACTTAAAAACAGTCCAGCGGATTGATCAAAGATCTCAGCGTGTGATCCTCCCACACCCCTGCAATCTTCAGATAGGCACGCGCACAGCCTTCCCTTTCAAACCCCAGTGATTCTAGAAGACGCTCACTTCGGGTATTGCTGGGCAAGTGATTGGCCATGATTCGGTGAAGCCCCATCTGCTCGAAACAATAACGGTTAGTGATCTGAAGTGTCTTTCTCATTAAACCCCGGCCTTGCGCAGATACGGCTAATGAAAAACCGAGATTACACGCCTGAAAAACGCCCCTCACAATATTCGTGTAGTTACATCGACCGAGAAGCTCTCCGCTCTCGGTATCAAGCAACAGGAAAAACATGGACGCTGCGGCTTCCATGCTTTCCACCTGCTGTTCGATTCTGGCCCTGGCGTTGTCAATGGTGAAATACTGTTCGTCCCTCAGGGGTTCCCAGGGCTGCAGATGCGCACGGTTCGCTTTTTCGTAACGGCTGATCAATTCGAAATCGTTACGTTCCAATGTTCGAAGGCAGTTGCCTTCCACCGAGTATTTCATAACCTCTCCTGGTTCATTGATAGCCAAGTTTGATTGAGTAGAACCGAGAAAGGTTAAGTTGCTGACTGCTCATCTCCACGGCTGGCCGATTGCCCGAACGCCTTAACGCACCTTATCCTGATCCCTCTCAGTCTCACGAGCCCGGAGCCACCATGGACCTCTCCACCCTCGCTCTCTTCCTCCCCGCGTGCTTCGCCCTGAACATGGCGCCCGGCCCTAACAACCTGCTCTCCGTGAGCAACTCCACCCGATACGGCTACCGCATTTCCTGCCTGGCCGGTGTCGGCCGCCTGGTGGCCTTCGCCGGTATGATCGCTCTCGCCTCGGCCGGGTTGGCGGTGGTGCTGCAAACCTCGGAATTGTTGTTCTACGCGATAAAGATTCTCGGGGCAGCGTATCTGCTTTACCTGGCGCTCCAGCTGTGGCGCGCAAACCCGTTGGCCGATGCGCAAACGCAGGTCAATAAGGCAGGTCTATGGGCATTGGCGCGTCAGGAGTTTCTGGTAGCGGCGGGCAATCCGAAAGCGATCCTGATCTTCACTGCATTCCTTCCGCAATTCGTGGCCCCCGACCAACCTGTCACGCCGCAATTTGCCTTGCTGGGTGCGATGTTCCTGGTCATGGAATGCATCGCCATCAGCGCTTACGCCTACATGGGCCTGCACATGCGGCGCTGGTTCGCAGCGCCACGCGGCAAGCGGATATTCAATCGGTGCTGTGCCGCGTTGTTGTCGGCGGCTGCAACGGTATTGTTGATGGCGCGCCGGGCTTGAGCCTAATCTCCGGTCACCTGGTTGATGGGGCAACTGACACGGAAATTGATCGCCCGCTGTAAGTCGAAGTTAGTCAGCGTGCGATGGAAAGTTTTCGACCCAAAGCGGGTTTCGAAAGCCCTGAAGCATTTTCCAGAGCGTTCAGGCGGAGTTCGGCATAACGCCGAGTGCATTCAGAAAACTGCGGTCCGTTACCAGTCGCCGCAGGCTGTCGATCCGCTCAACATGAAGAAGCCAATGTTCAGTTCACTTCTATCAAATGGTCAACCCCTGACGCCTGCCCTTTCAGAACTGATGGTCCCCTGGTGGAGCTTCACGAAGACAGTCCTGGCTGCGACAGCCCTGTTATTGGTACGTGACGGGATGATCGGGTTGGACGAACGCCTTCCTGATCGGCCCGATTTCGCAGGCCGCGTTATTTCTGGATCAACTCTTCTGCGCAGGCCTCCTCTCCACGCGCTTGCTTGAGGAAATGCAAACCGCACGAACCCTGGGTGGTCCGATTCCCGGACGCCCCTGGCTCACGCCGGGCTATGGCCTTGGCGTGATGCAGGGGAAGATTGAAGGCGGATATTCCCTGTGTGGACACACAGGCGGCGGGCCAGGCAGTGTCATTGCTGTCTACCGTCTCTGCGATGGCGAAAAATCAGTGTGTTGTGCTGCTTTTGAAACGGGTGCCAGCGAAGGTGCCGTCGAAGCCTACGTTGTTGAGCAACTGAAGCGGGCTCTGCGTCAGGGTGGCTGAAGACACCCTGCTGCGCCATGCGCCAAAAAAAGACATCCACCCGACCGCCCGTTTGCGACCGGCGCGATCTCGACCTATGGTCCAAGGCATGTTTTGCATTTGCTGTCCCCCCTTCCGTACTCAGGTGACGACATGCCCACACTCTCCCGCCCCGCCGTGCTCGAGCTGATCGGCAATACGCCGCTGGTTCGCGTCAGCCGTTTCGATACCGGCCCCTGCACGCTGTTTCTCAAGCTCGAATCACAAAACCCCGGCGGTTCCATCAAGGACCGTATCGGTCTGGCAATGATCGACGCAGCCGAGCGCGACGGCCGTCTGCGTCCTGGCGGCACCATTATCGAAGCCACTGCCGGCAACACCGGGCTGGGCCTGGCGCTGGTCGGCCGGGCCAAGGGCTATCGGGTGGTGCTGGTGGTGCCCGACAAGATGTCCACGGAAAAAGTGCTGCACCTCAAGGCCATGGGCGCCGAGGTGCATATCACCCGTTCGGACGTGGGCAAGGGCCATCCCGAGTACTACCAGGACGTGGCTGCGCGCATGGCCAGGGATATTCCCGGCTCGTTTTTTGCCGACCAGTTCAACAACCCGGCCAACCCGCTGGCCCACGAGACCAGCACCGCGCCGGAGATCTGGGCGCAAACCCAGCACGACCTCGACGCGATTGTGGTGGGCGTAGGTTCAGCGGGCACCCTCACCGGGCTTACGCGGTTTTTCAAGCGCGTGCAGCCGGGGCTGGCAATGGTGCTCGCCGATCCGGTGGGTTCGGTAATGGCCGAGTACAGCCGCAGCGGCCGGATGGAAACGCCTGGTTCGTGGGCGGTGGAAGGCATCGGCGAGGACTTCATCCCGTCGATTGCCGACCTCTCCAGCGTGCGCCACGCCTACTCCATCAGCGATGAGGAAAGCTTCGCCCACGCACGCCAGTTGCTCAAGGCGGAGGGCATTCTCGGCGGCTCGTCCACTGGCACCCTGCTCGCCGCCGCGCTGCGCTATTGCCGCGAGCAGACCGAGCCCAAACGCGTGGTGACCTTTGTGTGCGACACCGGCACGCGCTATCTGTCGAAGGTCTACAACGACCAATGGATGACCGACGCCGGCCTGTTGCAGTACAAACATTACGGCGACCTGCGCGACTTGATCGCCCGCCGTTTCGAGGACGGCCGCGTCATCAGCGTGGGCCCGGACGACACCTTGCTCACCGCCTTCCAGCGCATGCGCCTGGCCGACGTGTCACAGCTGCCGGTGCTGGTGGACGGCAAGACACTGGTGGGTGTGATCGACGAGTCCGACATCCTGCTGGGCCTGCACCATGACGCCGCGGATTTTTCCATGACCGTGGCCAGCGCCATGGCAGAAACCCCGCACACCCTCGCCCCTGGCGCCAGCCTGGCCGAACTGCAGGCCGAGCTGGATCGCGGCCTCGTCGCCATCATTGCCGACGCGTCGGGCTTCCATGGCCTGATCACCCGCGTCGATCTGCTCAACCATTTACGGAGATCCCTTGCATGAGCCAGCCTGACAAAAGCGCATTCGCCACCCGTGTGATCCACGCCGGGCAATCGCCAGACCCGAGCACCGGCGCGCTGATGCCGCCCATCTACGCCAACTCCACCTACCTGCAGGACAGCCCCGGCGTGCACAAGGGCTTTGACTATGGCCGCTCGCACAACCCGACCCGCTTTGCCCTGGAGCGCTGCGTGGCGGACCTGGAAGGCGGCAGCCAGGCGTTTGCCTTCGCTTCCGGCCTCGCGGCGATCTCCACCGTGCTGGAATTGCTCGATGCGGGCGCGCATATCGTCTCCGGCAATGACCTGTACGGCGGCACCTTCCGCCTGTTCGACAAGGTGCGCCAACGCAGCGCCGGGCATCGGTTCAGTTATGTCGACTTGAGCGATGTGGCGGCGTTTGAAACGTCGTTGCAGGACGACACGCGCATGGTCTGGGTCGAAACCCCGAGCAACCCGCTGCTGAGCCTCACCGACCTGCGCGCGGTGGCGCGTATCTGCCGTGCGCGCGGCATCATTTGCGTGGCCGACAACACCTTCGCCAGCCCATGGATCCAGCGCCCACTGGAGCTGGGGTTTGATGTGGTCGTGCACTCCACCACCAAGTACCTCAACGGTCACTCGGATGTGATTGGTGGCATCGCGGTTGTCGGCGACAACCCGGAGCTGGCCGAGCGTCTGGGCTTTCTGCAGAATTCGATCGGCGCCATTGCCGGTCCCTTCGATGCATTCCTGACGCTGCGTGGCGTGAAGACCCTGGCCCTGCGCATGGAGCGCCATTGCAGCAACGCCCTGCAACTGGCGACGTGGCTGGAGCAGCAGCCGCAGGTGACACGGGTGCACTACCCCGGCCTTAAGTCGCACCCACAGCACGACCTGGCGCAACAGCAGATGCACGGCTTTGGCGGGATGATTTCCGTGGACCTGAACACTGACCTGGCCGGTGCAAGACGCTTCCTGGAGAACGTCAACCTGTTCGCCCTGGCGGAAAGCCTGGGCGGTGTGGAAAGTTTGATCGAACACCCGGCGATCATGACCCATGCCAGCATCCCGGCAGCTACGCGGGCCACGCTGGGGATTGGCGATGGGTTGGTGCGCCTGTCGGTAGGGGTTGAAGATGTAGAAGACCTGCGCGCCGACCTGGCCCAGGCCCTGGCTCACATCTAAATAGCCCAGGCAGCAAGGATCAACTGTGGGAGGGAGCAAGCCCCCTCCCACACTCAGGCTGAGGTAACCCCGGCCCGCGCGCTGTGCAGCTTTTTGTAGCTGTCGATCAGACGCAAATGCCGATCCAGCCCTTCGAGCTTCATGCTGGTCGGCGTCAGGCCGTAAAACCGCACGCTGCCGTCCACCGAGCCGATCACCGCATCCATGCGCTCGGTGCCGAACATGCGGCGAAAATTCGCTTCGTAGTCTGCCAACTCCAGGTCGTCATCCAGCTCCATCTCCAGCACCGCGTTCAGCGCCTGATAGAACAAGCCGCGTTCGGCGGTGTTGTCGTTGTACTGCAGGAACATCTCCACGCATTCCTTGGCCTCTTCATACTGCTTGAGGGCGAGGAAGATCAGCAGCTTCAACTCCAGGATGGTCAACTGGCCCCAGGCGGTGTTGTCGTCGAATTCGATGCCGATCAGGGTGGTGATATCGGTGTAGTCGTCCAGCTCGCTTTCGATCAGGCGTTCGACCAGCGCGTGCAGCTGCGCGTCATCCAGGCGATGCAGGTTGAGGATGTCTTCACGAAAGAAAAGCGCTTTGTTGGTGTTGTCCCAGATCAGGTCGTCCACCGGGTAGATTTCCGAGTAGTCGGGCACCAGGATCCGGCAGGCAGTGGCGCCCAGGTGTTCGTACACCGCCATGTACGACTCTTTGCCCATGCCTTCGAGAATGCCGAACAACGTTGCCGCTTCCTCGGCGTTGGAGTCTTCGCCCTGGCCGGAGAAGTCCCACTCGACGAATTCGTAATCCGATTGCGCGCTGAAAAAGCGCCACGACACCACGCCGCTGGAGTCGATGAAGTGCTCGACGAAGTTGTTCGGTTCGGTGACCGCCTGGGCCTCGAAGGTCGGCTGCGGCAAATCGTTCAGGCCTTCGAAACTGCGGCCTTGCAGCAGCTCGGTGAGGCTGCGCTCCAGCGCCACTTCCAGGCTTGGGTGCGCGCCGAACGAGGCAAATACGCCGCCGGTACGCGGGTTCATCAGGGTCACGCACATCACCGGAAACTCGCCGCCCAACGACGCATCCTTGACCAGCACCGGGAAGCCCTGGGCTTCCAGGCCCTGGATGCCCGCCAAAATGCCGGGATACTTGGCCAGCACTTCAGCTGGCACGTCCGGCAAGGCGAATTCGCCTTCGATGATTTCGCGTTTTACCGCGCGCTCGAAAATCTCCGACAGGCACTGCACCTGGGCTTCAGCGAGGGTGTTGCCCGCGCTCATGCCGTTGCTGAGGTAGAGATTCTCGATCAGGTTGGACGGGAAATACACCACCTCGCCATCGGACTGGCGCACAAACGGCAGCGAAACGATACCGCGCGCCTCGTTACCGGAGTTGGTGTCGAACAGGTGCGAACCGCGCAGCTCGCCGTCGCGGTTGTAGACCTTCAGGCAATACGCGTCGAGGATTTCCCCCGGCAGTTCATCGTTGGGGCCAGGCTGGAACCAGCGCTCATCCGGGTAGTGCACGAACGGCGCATTGGCCAGTTCCTCGCCCCAGAATTGATCGTTATAGAAAAAGTTGCAGTTGAGCCGCTCGATAAACTCACCCAAAGCCGACGCCAGCGCGCCTTCCTTGGTGGCGCCCTTGCCATTGGTAAAGCACATCGGCGACTGCGCATCGCGAATATGCAATGACCACACGTTGGGCACGATATTGCGCCATGAGGCGATCTCGATCTTCATGCCAAGCCCGGCGAGGATAGCGGACATGTTGGCGATGGTTTCCTCCAGCGGCAGGTCCTTGCCGGCAATGCGCGTGCCCGCGCCTGCTGTCGAGGCGGGCATCAGCAAGGCCTGGGCATCGGCGTCGAGGTTCTCGACTTCTTCGATCACGAACTCGGGACCGGCCTGCACCACTTTCTTCACGGTGCAGCGGTCGATGGAGCGCAGGATGCCCTGGCGGTCCTTGTCGGAGATATCCGCGGGCAACTCAACCTGGATCTTGAAGATCTGGTTGTAGCGGTTTTCCGGGTCGACGATGTTGTTCTGCGACAGGCGAATATTGTCCGTGGGGATATTGCGCGTCTGGCAATACAGCTTCACGAAGTACGCCGCGCACAGCGCCGATGACGCGAGGAAATAATCAAAGGGCCCCGGCGCCGAACCGTCGCCCTTGTAGCGAATCGGCTGGTCGGCAATCACCGTGAAGTCATCGAACTTGGCTTCAAGTCGGAGGTTGTCGAGAAAGTTGACCTTGATTTCCATGGGGCACACCAGAATAACGGCTGAACAAAAATGGCCGCCATTATGAGGTTTTTCCCCGGAAAGTTTCAGGGTTTTGCGCAAAGCCTGCCCGAATGAGCGAAAAATCGAACGGCAAAACACCATGGCACTCCAAGCCCCGTGATGTCACTGAAGCTGATGTCCCGTCACCCTTTTTCTGATCGGAGAACAGCCCCATGCGACCTCAAACCTCCTTTATCTTCGACCTCGACGGCACTCTTACGGACAGCGTTTACCAGAACGTGGCCGCCTGGAAAGAGGCCCTCGACGCCGAAGGCATTTCGCTGGCGATGTGGCGCATCCACCGCAAAATCGGCATGAGCGGCGGCCTGATGCTCAAGTCGTTGTCCCGCGAAACCGGGCTCGACATCAGCGAGCCGCAAGCCGAACGCCTGAGCCAGCTGCATGCCGAGGCGTATGCGCGTTTGCAGGGGCAGATCATCGCCTTGCCCGGTGCGGTCGAGCTGCTCGATCACCTCAGCCACGCCGGTCTTGCCTGGTGCATCGCCACCAGCGGTGGCCTGGACACCGCAAAGATCAACCTCAAGGCGCTGCAACTGGATATTGACGAGGTCAACATCATCACCCGTGACGATGTGAAGTACGGCAAGCCCGACCCGGACCTTTTCCTGGCCGCTGCCCTGCACATGAAAGTGCCGATCGACGAGTGCCTGGTGATCGGCGATGCCGTATGGGACATGCTCGCCGCGCGGCGCGCCAAGGCCACCGGGATCGGCCTGCTGTCAGGCGGTTATGACATCGGCGAGCTGGAGCGAGCGGGCGCACTGAGGGTTTACGAAGACCCGCAGGACTTGCTCGATCACCTCGATGAGGTCGCCTCTCGCCCCTGAATGCCGCCCCCCGAATGCCTGGCAGAAAATCGGCTATCAACTTATTCGAGGTGATGCCGATGACCTGTCTGGCATTTCAGGGAGCAGCACAATGCGCAACAACCAGCCCGTAACACAGCGTGAGATTTCCCTCGCGCCGTCGCAGAAACTCATTTCCGCCACTGACACCCAGGGGATGATCACCTACTGCAACGACGCGTTCGTTGATATCAGCGGTTTTGACCGCGCCGACCTGATCGGCGCGCCGCAGAACATCGTGCGTCACCCAGATGTCCCGCCGGCGGTGTTTGCGCACATGTGGCGCGCGCTCAAGCAGGGCCAGCCATGGATGGGCATCGTCAAGAACCGCTCGAAAAACGGCGATCACTATTGGGTCAATGCTTACGTCACGCCGATTTACGATGGCAGCCGCGTCGTCGGTTTCGAGTCGGTACGGGTCAAACCCACCGCCGATGAGATTCGCCGCGCGCAGGCGCTGTACCAGCGGATCAGCCGAGGCAAACCCGGCGTGCCGCGCCAGGATGCCTGGCTGCCGACGGCCGTGGCGTGCGTGCCGTACATGGCCACGGGCCTGGTCGGCAGCGTGGCCGGAATGTTTCTCGGCGCGCCGGTGGCGATTGCCGTTGCGCTGGCCGTGGCCGTGCCGGTGGGTGTCCTCTGCGCACGCTGGCGCCAAGGCAGTACGCTGCGCCTGCTGGCGGGTGTCGAGCCATCGACGTCGGATGCGTTGATCGCGCAGATGTACAGCGACGCGCGCGGGCCTCAGGCACGCTTGGAAACCGCGTTCCTCAGCCAGACCGCGCGCCTGAAAACCTGCCTGACACGCCTGCAGGACAGCGCCGAGCAGCTCAGCGCCCTCGCCGGCCAGTCCGACCAGTTGGCTACCGCCAGCGCCCAGGGTCTGGACCGCCAGCGTGTCGAGACCGAACAGGTCTCGGCGGCCGTGAACCAGATGGCCGCCACCACCCAGGAAGTCGCCAGCCACGTGCAACGCACCGCCGACGCCACCCAGCAAGCCAATGTGCTCACCGGTCGCGGTCGCGAAGTGGCGCGCGATACCCGTGAGGCCATCGAGCGGTTGTCCGCCGTGGTCGGCGAAACCGGCGCCACCGTGGCGCAACTGGCCCGCGACAGCGACGAAATCGGCAGCGTGGTCGATGTGATCAAAGGCATCGCCGACCAGACCAACCTGCTGGCCCTCAACGCTGCCATCGAAGCGGCGCGCGCCGGCGAGCAAGGGCGCGGCTTTGCCGTGGTGGCCGACGAAGTCCGTCAGCTGGCGCAACGCACCTCGCAATCGACCACGCAGATCCACGCGCTGATCACCCAGCTTCAAGCCTCGTCCAATAACGCGGTCAACAGCATGCAGAACGGCCATCGCCAGGCCGAGGAAGGCGTGGCCCGGGTGCTCGAAGCCGACCAGGCGCTGGTCGGCATCAGCGAAGCGGTGGCCAATATCACCAACATGACCACCCAGATCGCCGCCGCCACCGAAGAACAAAGCGCGGTCGCCGAAGAGATCAGCCGCAACATCACCACCATCGCCGAACTGGCCGACCAGACCTCGCTGCAGGCCCATCAATCCACCGGGCTGAGCAAGGAGTTGACCAACACTGCGGCCACACAGTACGCGCTGGTTGAGCGTTTCAATCGCTGAGGCATGACTGAGGAGCAGGTCAGCGAGCCCATCTCCCGTGGCGAGCAGGCTTGTCCTGCGTTGGGCTGCGCAGCAGCCCCAAAACCAGGCGCTGAGCCGTATCAGCTACACCGCGTTTTGCTGGATGGGGGGGTGCTTTGCCCCCCAACGCGGGGCAAGCCCGCTCGCCACAACAAGCTCGCTTGCCATGGAGTAGCCAGTTTGTCAGGCAAATCTTTTAATCCACCACAACTCGACATTGCTGAGCTATGTTTCGCGACTGACACGCCAAGGAATGTGCCATGGACCCGTTAGCCACCAACGCAGCATTGGTCATCATCGACATGCAGCAAGGCATGCACTCGCCAGCGCTCGGACGACGCAACAACCCCGACGCAGAATCAAACATCCTGCGCCTGTTAAGCGCCTGGCGGCAGTCGGGCCGGCCTGTCGTGCATGTACGGCACATCTCCCGCTCACCCACTTCGGTATTCTGGCCGGGTCAGGCTGGCTGCGAGTTCCAGCCCGCCCTGCAACCGCTGGCCCTTGAACATGTGCTGGAAAAAAACGTGCCGGATGCATTCACCCATACCGGTCTTGAACGCTGGCTGCATACGCGCTCGATCAGGCAATTGGTGATTGTCGGCGTGATCACCAACAACTCCGTCGAGGCCACCGCCCGCTCGGGCGGTAACCTGGGGTTCGACGTGACCGTGGTTTCGGATGGCTGTTACACCTTTGACCAGACCGATTTATCCGGACGCCTCTGGCCCGCCGAAGACGTGCATGCCCTGTCGCTCAGCAATCTGGCGATGGACTACGCCACTATTGTGGCAACCGGTGAGATTCTGGCCGGAAGTCATACGGCATTTCGCCAAGACCTCTAATAGATCCGGTAACACCGCACTGTGGCGAGCGGGCTTGCCAGAGCCGGATGATTGCGCTACTGCGGCTGCGCCACCATCGCGCGCCAGGCCTGAACGCTGGGGCGCTCGTTGACCCTGGCCATGCCAGGCCAGCAGCGCCTCGCATTCCTCCGGGACGGGCAAGTCCACCAGGCCGGCGAAGATCATGCCGCCCAACACGGCGATGTCGGCCATGGAAAACTCATCACCGGCGACAAACGGGCGAGTCTTCAGCAGGCCGTCGAAATAGCGCATGCCCCTGATCGCCTTCTCACCCATGCGGTTGCCCCACTCGGCGTTTTGATACAACTCAACCTCCGGCCCAAGCCCGGGTGTGGCGTGGTGGAAGTACACGCTGACCGCATCCATGAATTCGATTTCGGCGCGCTTGGTCATCATGTGGATCAGGCCCTGCTCGGTCGGCGTCTTGCCGGTGAGCGTCGGATGGCCGTCCAGCGTATCCAGGTATTGCGTGATGGCCGTGCATTCGGCGATAAGCGTGCCGTCGTCCAGCTCCAGCAAGGGCAAAGTGCCGGAGTAGTTGAGCGCCAGGAAGGCAGGCTGCTTGTGCTCACCCTTCCACAAATTGACCGAAACGAATTCGATGCCGGGCAGCAAGCCCTTTTCGGCCAATGCAATACGTACACGTGCGGGATAAGGGCCGTTGTACCAGTCATAAATTTTCATGGGTGATAGCTCGCGCAAAGGTTGTTGAAGGCTTGACCGGCGATTCTACCTGCCAAGTGGTAGGCAAAGATTGGGCGCCTTCGCTGACCCTGTCAAGCACTACCTACCAGTTGGCAGGCAAACGCTTCTCGACGTACAATCACACCCTATCCCTCAACCAAGGAATCGACCCGTGAGCGCAAACGCACGCGAAGCCATCCTCGAAGCCGCCAGGATTTCGGCCCAGCACTACGGCTACAACGGCATCAACTTTCGCAGCATTGGCGAAACGGTGGGGATCAAGAACGCCAGCATCTACTACCACTTTCCCAGCAAGGCTGACCTCGGCGCCGCCGTGGCCAGACGTTACTGGGAGGACACCGCAGCGGTTCTCGACACCCTGCGCAGCGATCATCCGCAGCCACTGGACTGCCTGCAGCATTACCCGAACATCTTTCGCAAGACCCTCGAAGACGGCAACCGCCTGTGCCTCTCCAGCTTCATGGCGGCTGAGTATCAGGATTTGCCGCAAGCCGTGAAGCAGGAGGTGCTGACGTTTGCCGACATCAATGTCGCCTGGCTTGCGGATGTGCTCGCACAACTGGGCACTGGCGATACCGACGCGTGCCAGCGCCGCGCACGTGCCATCTATACCGCTATTGCCGGCGCGCAATTGATCGCTCGCACCCGTACCGACATCGACCTGTACGACGAGCTGGTGCAAACCTACCGGGACACGGGGTTGATCCCGGTCTAGCGAATGCGCTTGAGCGAGGAAAAGTTGTACACAAAATAGCGCTAAAGTTTTGCCACCATCGAGCCGAAACAGTCAGTGAAATCAAATCGCCGTGTCCGCCCCGGGCAGACGATTTGGCCGCCCTCCCCGCTGATGGTCGTCTCCATGAAAATAAAGAACAAGCTGGTGCTCGCGTTTGTCTGCGTCGCGTTTATCCCGGTCAGTCTGGTCGCGGTGATCTCTGTCATGAACACACGGACCGAGGCGGTCGATCAGTTCATTGATGGCAGCACCCGAGAAATTCGCCAGATCGATGGCAATATCCGGCAGTTCTTCGACGGTACGGTGCAGAACGTCGAACAAATGGCCGCCGATCCTGTATACACTTCTGTCGACACGCTAAAGAACTACCAGCCCGCCGATGCGGCCAGCCAACCCATGCCGCCCCAGGCGCAGCAGGTGATCGATCAGTTTGCGCGCTTTGGCAAGACTCATCCCTCGGCGGCCATTTTGTCTATCGGCCTCGAAGACGGCACCTACGTCAAATGGCCTGACGACCCCCAACTGGCCAAATACGACCCGCGCGCCCGCCCGTGGTACAAGGCCGCCATGGCCAGCCCCGGCAAGACCGTGCGCACCCCGGCTTATTATTACGACAAGGATGACGTGGCCCTGGTGGGCACCGCACGCACCTTGCTGGATAACGCCGGCAAGCCCAAGGGCGTGTTCGTGGTGAGTGTGTCGCTGAAGAACCTCACCGAGTTGCTCAAAAGCATCAAGCTGGGCGACAGCGGCTACGTGATGCTGATCGAAGACGGTGTGGTGCTGGTGGACCCGCGCGACGCCGCGCACAACTTCAAGCCGCTCAAGGACCTTGGCGCACCTTACGCGCAACTGGCCAACACCGCTCAGGGCTCCACCGAGGTGGTGATCGATGGCGTGCGCTACATGGCCAACATCTGGACCTCACCCGGCCTGGGCTGGCGTTATGTGGGGCTGATCGAATACAACGAAGTGATGGCGGCCGCAACCCGCATGACCTACATCACCGCCGTGATCGTGGTGGTGCTGGTGCTGATCTTCGGGCTGCTCGCGGCGGCGTTTTCCAAGGTGATCGTCAAACCGATCGGCCAGGTCAGCAGCGGCTTGCAGTCGATCGCCGAGGGTGAAGGCGACCTGCGCCATGACCTGCAGGTCCTGGGCAAGGATGAAACCGCCGAACTGGCCGGCTGGTTCAACAAGTTTCTCGCCGCGATTCGCCATCTGATTCAGCGCATCGGGTCGGCGTCGACCAATTTGCAGGACGCCTCACGGGTCAACAGCGAAGTGGCGCACAACATGAACGAAGCGGCTGGACGCCAGCGCGAGGCTGTGGAGCTGGTGTCGACCGCGTTCAATGAAATGGTCGCCACTGCCAACGAGGTGGCGCGCTCCTGCAGCGGCGCGGCCGAGTCGGCCGAAAACGGCCACCGCCGGGTCGCCGAGGGCAAGCAGCAGATCGAAGTGACCACCGACAACGTCAACCGCCTGGGCCGGCGCCTGAGCGAATCGTCCCAGGCCATGGTCGAGCTGGAAGCCGGCAGCCGCAGCATCAACCAGATCCTCGGCACCATCCGCGCGATTGCCGAACAGACCAACCTGCTGGCGCTCAACGCCGCCATCGAAGCCGCCCGGGCCGGCGACCAGGGCCGTGGCTTTGCGGTGGTGGCCGATGAAGTGCGCGCCCTGGCCAAACGCACCTCCGACTCCACCGGCGAAATCGAACACCTGCTGGGCTCCCTCGGCAGCAAGACCGAGGAAGTCACGCAGAAAATGAACAGTTGCATGGACTTGTCGCGTGCCAGTGTGTCGTCCATCGAAAGTGCGCGCGACAGCTTCGAAGGCATCCAGACGTCGGTCAACGAAATCCGCGACCAGAACCTGCAGATCTCCGCCGCCGCCGAGGAACAACACAGTGTGGCCGAAGAGATCAACCGGCATATCCAGCAGATCTACGACGAAGCACGGCTGGTGGAAAGCCTGGCCCATTCGGCGCAGGACGACTCGGGGCGGCTGTCACAACTGTCGGATGAGTTGAATGGGTTGGTGGGACGGTTCAAGTCCTAGGCACTGATTAACCGTTTGTATGAGCGAACCCTTGTGGCGAGCAGGCTTGCCCTGCGTTGGGGTGCGAAGCGCCCCCAATCCAGCAAAGTGCGGTGTATCTGATACGGCTCAGCGCCTGGTTTTGGGGCTGCTGCGCAGCCCAACGCAGGACAAGCCTGCTCGCCACAGGGAATCTGCGCTTTAACTGAATGGCATTAGGGCAAGCCCGCTAGCCACAACAGGCCCGCTCATCATGGAAGACTAGTGTCAGCTGGAGGCCGCTGAGCTTTTTTTGAAATGCTCATAAAACGCCAGCGCCGCCACGTTTTTGTCCTTGGCTTCGAGCATGATGTCGAAACGATCAAAAAACTGCAGCGCGTAATCGTTGGTCCAGCGGTTCCACATTTGCGCGCTGTGGCCATACAGGTCGCGCTTGGAGACCACCTTCAACAAGGCGTCCATCTCCAGTTTGTGCTCGGCGTCAAAACCCATTTCCTGCAATACCTCCTGGGGCTGGGAGTAATGCATGGTCGGGCGCACGCCGCGCCAGCTTTCGATCACACGGGCAACCCGTGGCGAGTCGGGGTCGATGTAGTCGTTTTCGTTGATCCAGCAGTGGTGAATATCCAGCACCACCGGCGCCAGGTCGGCCACTTGCAGGCAGTGATCGAGGCCGTAGGTCTTTTCGTCGTTTTCGAACGTAATGCAGTTGCGCGCCACCTCCGATAAACGCCGCCATACCGCACGCGTGCCCTCCACGCCCAGGCGACCGGCGATGTGCACGTTGCACTTGAGGTCCTGGAAACGCCGGCCATAGCCCATCATGCGGATCATGTCAGCGTGGTATTCGAATTCGGCCAGGCTGTTTTCCACCACGCCTGGGTTTTCCGAGCCGAGCACGCAGTACTGGCCGGGGTGGAATGACAGGCGAATGTCCGACGCGCGCGCAAGGTCGCCAATGGCGGCGAAGCCTTCGAGCAATTGGCTGGCAATGGCCGGGTCCTGGTAGACGGCAGCGACTTTAGGGTGGCTGTAGAACGGCAGCAGATCGCTGCTCAAACGCAGCATGCGCAGGGTCGGCGGCAGTTCGGCGACGTAGGCCAGCAAACGCAGTTGGGCCGCCAGGTTGTGGGTGACCACCTCGACCAGCCTGGCGCGAGCGACCTCGGGGGCTACGCTGTCCATCCAGCGCAACGTGGTGGTACGCGGGTTGTACGGGCCCTCGATCAGCTTGAGAGCGCTGGTGGAGAGCAGCCGTTCGGGGTGCTTGTACTGGCACGCGAAACCGATACGAGGGTGGGTCATGGAGGGGCCTGGCATGGAAGTATTGAGCAGGATTGTACGGCGTTAGGTGGGCGGCGGGCCTTGCGGTTCATAATATTTAGACACGAGACGCGCTGAACTTTCTGACAAACGCTGCGCTCCTTTCCTATGCGCTGCCCCGAACCTGGGGCGTTGTACA
This sequence comes from Pseudomonas poae RE*1-1-14, assembly GCF_000336465.1. Lineage (NCBI taxonomy): Bacteria > Pseudomonadati > Pseudomonadota > Gammaproteobacteria > Pseudomonadales > Pseudomonadaceae > Pseudomonas > Pseudomonas poae. The sequence goes on from NC_020209.1 coordinate 2,148,837, forward strand.
ACAAGGAGCCGCTCCCCCATGACTACCCTTCCCGCGTATCGACGCATCACTCCCGGGCCGCTGCACGCGACCTTGCTCGCCGGCACCGTGCCGCTGTTTCTCGGCGCCCTGCTCAGTGACATCGCCTACACCCAGACCTTCCAGATTCAGTGGGCCAACTTCGCCTCCTGGCTGATCGCCGGTGCGCTGGTGTTCTGCGGTTTGGCGCTGTTGTGTGCGCTGGTCAACCTGGTGCGCGCCGAGCGCAAGGCCGGGGCACCGGCGCTGTACGTATTGCTGTTGCTGGTCACCTGGATCCTGGGACTGGTCAATGCCTTCCAACACGCCAAGGACGCCTACGCCGCCATGCCCGCCGGCCTGGTGCTGTCAGCCATCGTGCTGCTGCTGACCCTGGCGGCAACCTGGATTGGCCTGCGTGCCGGAGGTGGCAAATGAAAACTTCCCACACCCTCACCGTGTTGAGCGCTGCACTGCTGCTGGCAGCCTGTGGCGGCGAAGGCGACAAGACCCAGGCCCGTGGCCCGGATCCCAAGTTGCCGGAACAGCAAAGCAGCCTGCTGCCGAGCATGAAGATTGCCGAGCCGACCCCCTGGGGCGACCAGAAGCCCACCGTGCCCGAAGGCTTCAGCGTGACCGCCATCGCCACGGATCTGGCGATCCCGCGCCAGACCCTGGTGCTGCCCAACGGTGACATTCTTGTCGCTGAAGGTCGCGGCGGCAGCGCGGCCAAGCTCAAGCCCAAGGACGTGATCGCCAGCCTGATCAAGGCCGAAGGCAACACCAAGGTCAAGAGCGGCAACCGCATCACCCTGCTGCGCGATGCGGACGGTGACGGCAAATACGAACTCAAAACCGTGTTTGCCGATAACCTCAACGCGCCCTACGGCCTGGCCTTCGCCAACGGCAAGGTGTACGTGGCCAATCAGGATGCGCTGGTGAGCTTCGACTATGCCGATGGTCAGACCAAAGCCAGCGGCGCCCCGACCAAACTCACCGACCTGCCGGCGCAGATCAATCATCACTGGACCAAGTCCCTGGCCGTGAGCGAGGACGGACGCCAGCTCTACGTGGGCATCGGCTCCAACAGCAACGTGACCGAAAGGGGCATGGAAGTGGAGATCGACCGGGCGATGGTCTGGCAGATAGACGCCACCACCGGCGCGCACAAGCCTTACGCCACGGGCCTGCGCAACCCGACCGCGCTGACCATTCAACCGGGTTCCGGGCAGTTGTGGACGGTGGTCAACGAACGCGACGAACTGGGCCCGGATCTGGTGCCGGACTACCTGACCTCGGTGCGAGAAGGCGCCTTCTACGGCTGGCCTTACAGCTACTGGGGGCAAAACGTAGACCCTCGCGCGCAACCGCAGAACCCGGCCAAGGTGGCGGCGGCGATCAAGCCGGATTACAGCCTCGGCTCTCACGTGGCGGCGCTGGGCGTGGACTTTTCCATCCCTGCCATGGGCGAAAAATTTGCCAACGGCGCATTCGTGGGCGAACACGGCAGCTGGAACCGTCCCAACCCGGTGGGCTACAAGGTGATCTTCGTGCCGTTCAGCAATGGTAAGCCGGCTGGTGAGCCGATTGACTTTGCCACCGGTTTTCGCGGTGATGACGGCAAGACCCGCGGTCGCCCGGTGGGGGTGACGGTCGACCCCAAAGGCGCGCTGATCATTGCCGATGACCTGGCCAATACCGTTTGGCGAGTCACGCGTAACCCGTAACCCGGTGATCTCCCTCTCATAAGCGGAGATCAAACATGTGGGAGGGGGCTTGCTCCCGATGGCAGTGTTTCAGTCAATTATCAGTTGACTGGCCCACCGCTATCGGGAGCAAGCCCCCTCTTACATTCGTTTAAAGGTCAGTGATTTCCTTGTGACGCGGCACCAGCGTCTTCATCACGCTCCACGCCACCAGATACGCCAGCGCACAGATGGCGAACATGATCATGTAGCCGGTGTGGATGTCATTGATCGACTTGTAATAGTCGAACACCCAGCCGCCGATCTTGGTCATCACCACACCGCCCAGCCCGCCAGCCATGCCGCCGATGCCGACCACCGAGGCCACGGTTTTCTGCGGGAACATGTCGGACACGGTAGTGAAGATGTTGCACGACCACGCCTGGTGCGCCGAGGCCCCCACGCCAATCAGCAATACCGGCACCCAGAAGCTGATATAGCCCAGCGGCTGCGCGAGCAATACCACCAGCGGAAACAGCGCGATCACCAGCATGGCTTTCATGCGGCCGTCGTAAGGCGCATCGCCGCGGGCCATGAAGTAGCTGGGGAACCAGCCGCCGCCGATGCTGCCGACCATGGTCATGCTGTACAGCACCGCCAGTGGCATCACGATATCCGCGCCTTTCATGCCGTATTGCGCAGACAGGTAGGTGGGCAGCCAGAACAGGAAGAACCACCACACGCCGTCGGTCATGAACTTGCCGAAGGCAAAGGCCCAGGTCTGGCGGTAAGTGAGCAATTTGAACCAGGAGACTTTCTTCGTAACGCTGCCGACCGGTTCCGCCGTGAAGGGCTGTACGGTCTGGTCACTGCGGATGTAGGCCAGTTCTTCGGCCGACAGGCGTTTTTGCTGGTCCGGCTTTTCATACACGGCGGCCCAGATTGCCACCCACACGAAGCCGAGCATACCGATCACCATGAAGGCCGCTTCCCAGCCCCACAGACCGGCAATCAGCGGCACGCAGATCGGCGCCAGGATCGCGCCCACGTTGGCACCCGAGTTGAAGATACCGGTGGCAAACGAGCGTTCCTTTTTCGGGAAGTATTCGGCGGTGGCCTTGATGGCAATCGGGAAGTTACCCGCCTCGCCAATCGCCAGCACCGCACGCGCCAGCATGAAACCGGCAATCGACACCGGGATCACCGCCAGGCCGATTGCGCCGCTGACCGCCGCAATCCCCTCACCCATCGGCACCGCGAACGCATGCAGGATGGCGCCGCTGGACCAGATGCCGATGGCGATGACGTAAGCCGCCTTGGTGCCGATCTTGTCGACAAAGCGCCCGGCAAACAGCATGGAAATCGCATAGACAAACTGGAACACCGCCGCAATGTTGGCGTAGTCGGTGTTGCTCCAGCCAAATTGCGTCGACAACTGCGGCGCCAGCAGGCTGAGCACCTGACGGTCGAGGTAGTTGACGGTGGTGGCGAAGAACAGCATCGCGCAGATGGTCCAGCGATAGTTGCCGACCGCCTGGCCGACACGATGGGCACTGATGGGCTCGTTGAGATTCATGGCATCACTTTTTTATTTTTTTAGGTAGGACATATGTAACGTCATATGTCGTCGTACAACTGTGAGTTTTATATCGGGACGGCTACGGGGTGTCAATCTGAAAGATGGCTTATCAGCAAGGATTTAAAGGGGCGTGAAACATGCCACCCTCGGCAGGTTGTAGGATGACAGCCGCGCAGAACTCGATTGCGTTTGCGCCTGCAGGCGGAAAAGACAAAAAAATATGAAACAAGGTGAATTATTTCGTGTCCGCGTGTATCTGAACCAGCACAGCGGTGCCATTGCAACGATGGCATCCCCCCTGTTCTGTTTTTAGAGTGGCCCGCATGAAATTACGTAAGAAAAGCGTCAAACCCATCGGTTTGAAAGACATCACCATTGTCGACGATGCCAAGATGCGCAAGGCGATCACCGCTGCCGCACTGGGTAACGCCATGGAATGGTTCGACTTTGGCGTCTATGGGTTCGTCGCCTATGTGCTCGGCAAGGTGTTCTTCCCGGACGCCTCCCCCAGCGTGCAAATGATCGCGGCCCTGGCCACTTTTTCCGTGCCCTTCCTGATTCGTCCGCTGGGCGGCCTGTTCTTCGGTGCGCTGGGGGACAAATACGGACGACAGAAAGTCCTCGCCGCCACCATCGTGATCATGTCCCTGAGCACGTTCGCTATCGGCCTGATCCCCGGCTACGCCTCCATCGGCATCTGGGCGCCGATCCTGCTGCTGCTGTGCAAAATGGCCCAGGGTTTCTCGGTGGGCGGTGAATACACCGGCGCATCGATCTTCGTCGCCGAATATGCTCCGGACCGCAAGCGCGGCTTCCTGGGCAGTTGGCTGGACTTCGGCTCGATCGCCGGTTTCGTACTGGGCGCGGGCGTGGTGGTGCTGATCTCCACCGTACTGGGTGAGGCGGACTTCGAAGCTTGGGGCTGGCGCCTGCCGTTCTTCCTGGCCCTGCCCCTGGGCATGATCGGCCTGTACCTGCGCCATGCACTGGAAGAGACCCCGGCCTTTCAACAGCACGTCGACAAGCTCGAACAGGGCGACCGCGAAGGCCTGACCCACGGCCCCAAGGTGTCGTTCAAGGAGATCGCCACCAAGCACTGGCGCAGCCTGCTGACCTGCATCGGTATCGTCGCGGCCACCAACGTGACGTACTACATGCTGCTCACCTACATGCCCAGTTACCTGTCGCATAACCTGCACTACGCCGAAAACAGCGGCGTGCTGATCATCATCGCGATCATGGTGGGCATGCTTTTCGTGCAGCCGTTCATCGGCTTTGTCAGCGACAAGATCGGCCGCAAGCCCTTCATCATCGCCGGCAGCATTGGCCTGCTATTCCTGTCGATCCCGGCGTTCATGCTGATCACCAGCGGCAAGACCGGCCTGATCTTCGCTGGCCTGTTGATCCTTGCGGTGGTGCTGAACTTCTTTATCGGCGTGATGGCTTCGACATTGCCGGCGATGTTCCCCACTCACCTGCGCTACAGCGCCCTGGCCAGCGCGTTCAACGTGTCGGTACTGATCGCCGGCGTCACCCCGACGGCAGTGGCCTGGCTGGTGGAAAGCACCAACAACCTGTTTATGCCGGCCTACTACCTGATGGTGTTCGCGGTGATTGGCCTGATCACCGGCCTGACCATGAAGGAAACCGCCAACAGGCCGCTGCGCGGCGCGGCGCCGGCTGCGTCGGACATGGAAGAAGCCAAGGAACTGTTGCAGGAGCATCACGATAATATCGAGCAGAAGATCGAAGATATCGATGCGGAAATTGCCGCACTGGAAGCCAAGCGTAACAATCTGGTACAACAGCATCCACGCATCAACTAGTACCTGACTGTACGAGGTGGCTCCGGCCACCTCGTTTCTGGAGTGTTCCGCATGGTTCCAAGCGTCATCGCCCCACAATCATTGCTCAGCGCGGACGAACGCGCTGCCATTGCCGAAATCGAGGCCACCACCAGCATCCTGCAACTGGTCACACGCCTGACCGGCATGCGCTTTGCCGGGATCGCCAAATTCACCGACGTCGAGTGGGTCGTCTGCTCGGTCTATGACCCTTCGGGCATGGGCATCAATGCCAACGACGTGCTGGACCTGGAAACCACCCTGTGCAGCGAGTTCTGCATCAACCCCACTGCCCTGTTCATTCCGCAAGTGAGCAAAAGCGGGCGGTTCGCGGTGCGCCCGGTGGTCAAGCAATTCGACATCGAAAGCTACGCCGGCGCGCCGATCTTCCTCCCCGATGGCCGTCTCTATGGCGCCCTGTGCGCCCTGGATTCACGCGCGATGTTGTTTGACGACCCCAACCTGCCGGAAACCCTGAGCCTGTTCGCTCGGTTGATCGGCTGCATCTTCTACGCAAACCTGTCGGTGTCCGAGCAATAGCGTCATTCCCGCAGCACAGGCCTCGAAACAATTAGAAATGAGCTGCCAGCTGAAGTACTGTCAGCCCCTGTTAGCTGCCTTGTATGGAATGCCTGCATGTCGACCGTCACCGCCACACCCTCCGCTGCCACGGCTGCGCCCCAAATAAGTCCGTTGGTCATGCGCGTTTTGGGCGCCTGCGCCCTGGCGCACCTGATCAACGACCTGATCCAGGCCGTGCTGCCGTCGATCTACCCGATGCTCAAGGCCAATTATGGGCTGAGCTTCACCCAGGTCGGCCTGATTACCCTTACGTTCCAGCTCACGGCTTCGTTGCTGCAACCCTGGATCGGCTACCACACCGACCGTCACCCCAAGCCCTGGCTGCTGCCGGCTGGCATGGTGTGCACTCTGGTCGGCATTCTGATGCTGGCGTTCGTCGGCAATTTCCCGGCCATTCTGATGGCGGCGGCGCTGGTGGGCGTGGGCTCGTCGACCTTCCACCCGGAAACCTCGCGGGTCGCACGCCTGGCCTCGGGCGGACGCTACGGCTTGGCGCAATCGACCTTCCAGGTGGGCGGCAACACCGGCAGTGCCTTCGGCCCGTTGCTGGCGGCGGCGATCATCATTCCCTACGGCCAGACCCATATCGCCTGGTTCGGCCTGTTTGCCGTATTCGCCATTCTGGTGCTGTACGGCCTGAGCCGCTGGTACCGCCACCACCTCAACCTGTTCAAACTCAAACAGGGCGGCAAGGCCACCCACGGTTTGTCCAAAGGCCGGGTGACCTTTGCTCTGGTGGTGCTGGCAACACTGGTGTTTTCCAAATACTTCTACATGACCAGCCTCACCAGCTACTTCACCTTTTACCTCATCGAAAAATTCCAGCTGTCGGTGTCCAGCTCGCAGATGTACCTGTTCCTGTTCCTTGGCGCCGTGGCTGTGGGTACCTTTGCAGGCGGCCCGATTGGCGACCGGATCGGCCGCAAGAAAGTCATCTGGTTCTCGATCCTCGGCGCGGCGCCGTTCACTCTCGCCCTGCCCTACGTCGACCTGTTCTGGACCGCCGTGCTCAGCGTGGTGATCGGTTTCGTCCTCGCCTCGGCATTCTCGGCCATCGTGGTGTTCGCTCAGGAGCTGGTTCCGGGCAACGTGGGGATGATCGCCGGGGTGTTCTTCGGGCTGATGTTCGGTTTCAGCGGCATCGGCGCGGCGCTGCTGGGCCTGCTCGCAGACAATCACGGTATCGAGCACGTGTACAAGATCTGCTCGTTCCTGCCATTGGTGGGTATCCTGACGATCTTGCTGCCGTCGACCAAAGGCGTGTGATCAACCGGCCATCTGATATCACTGCGCCACCACCCTGAAAGCTCCGAAAAACCTGCGTGTGCGCTTACAATCGCGTTTTTAAACGCACACCCAGGCAATCCGGCACCAACATGACGCTCGACCCCCCTACGATTCTGGCACTGACCGTTGCCCTGGCAGCCGCTGCCGCCCTTTACCTTGCGATTGAATGGCACAGCGTGCGTGAACCGTCGCTGTTGTTCTGGGCCAGCGGTTTCGCCACCATCGGCATCGGCTCCACCCTGGCCTTGCTGCGCATCAACGGCTTTTTAATGATCGGCATCTGGCTGGCCAATGGCTTGCTGGTGAGCGCACACGTGCTGTTTCTGCTCGGCGTTGCACGGTTTACCCAAGTAAAGCTCTCGCGAGCCTGGTTGCTGATGCTTGCCGTGTGGTTCGGCATGCTGGCGCTGCCGGCCGATCTGCCATGGTCCAAGGCCATGCTGGGCGTGCAGTCGTTGCTGGTGGCGTTGCCGACGCTGCGGGCGAGTTATCTGCTGCGGCCCCACGGCAGCTCGCTGAGCATCGGCGCGGTGCAGCTGCGCTACGTGTTGCGCTTTCATGGGGGTTTTTATGTGGTCAAGGCGCTGTCGGTATTGATACCGGGCGCGCTGATCGACCTGGCCTCGTTCAAGGGCGAAATCATCCAGATTTCCCTGGTGGAGGGCGCCATGGCGATCATGCTGATTGCGCTGTCGATGACCGGCTCCGAGCGCCATCGCCGCGAACAGCAGATCGCCCGACTGGCCGCCCGCGACCCGCTGACCGCCCTCTACAACCGCCGCGCCCTGGAACTGCGGGCACCGCGCCTGCTGGCCAAGGTGTCGTCAACGCAAGCCGGGGCGCTGTTGCTGATCGACATCGACAACTTCAAGCTGGTCAACGACCTCTACGGCCATAACGCCGGCGACCGCCTGCTGATCGGCCTCAGCGAACTGATCCGCAGCACGACGCCCCAGGGCGCGCTGTCGGCCCGCCTGGGCGGCGATGAGTTCGTGATCCTGCTGGGCAACACCTCAAGGCAGCAGATCATCGAACTGGGCAGCCACCTGCGCGAGCAATTCCAGCATCTGGCCGCGCAAGCGTTCACCACGCCGGCGCCGGTCACCCTGAGCATCGGCGCCAACCTGTTCGACCAACCGCCCGCCTCATTGGCCGCGGTGATCGAACTGGGCGACACCGCGCTCTACGAAACCAAACGTGGCGGGCGCGACAGCCTGCAACTGGTGGACCGCACCGGGGCGGGAGGCTTGCGCTAGCGTCGCGCGAATCCATTCACGACGATATACAGCAGCGGCCCCACCGACACGAATACCGCCGTCAGCAAAAAGTACGGCAGCAGTGAGACAACCGACCGCCCTCTCGCCTTGGCATCGCGGTACATCCACACACAGGCCAGCGCCGCCATCAGGTACAGGTCGATCACCACCTGGGCGGTGTCCGGGCGCGCCATCAACTCGCGTCCGAAGGCCAGCAGCGATTGCTCGGCGGTTAACATCGTCGCCACGGTGTACAACGAAAACCCGATCAGAGCGATCAGGGCAATATAGGGTCTTGGCATCTTCTCCTCCCTGGAGCGTGAATCTTCAAAGCGCTCACCTTAGCAGTAAGCTGGCACTGTGAAATATCTGTACGTAGACTGCCGCCATACCCCCACTTGAAGGCGGCGAAAAGAACGTGATGCAAGTTACCGAAGTCTCGATTGCCCAATTGCGCGCTGCGCTTGAATCTGGCCAGACCACCGCCGTTGAACTGGTCAAGGCGTATCTGGCGCGGATCGATGCCTATGACGGCCCGCACACCGCTACCGCGTTGAACGCCGTGGTGGTGCGCAACCCTGATGCGTTGAAAGAGGCCGAGGCGTCCGATGCGCGCCGGGCCAAAGGTGAAACGCTCGGGCCGCTGGATGGCATTCCGTATACCGCCAAAGACAGTTATCTGGTCAAGGGCCTCACCGCTGCATCCGGCAGCCCGGCGTTTGCCAGGCTGGTCGCACAGCGTGATGCGTTCACCATTGAACGGCTGCGTGGCGGTGGCGCCATCTGCCTGGGCAAGACCAACATGCCGCCGATGGCCAATGGCGGCATGCAGCGCGGCGTGTATGGCCGGGCCGAGAGCCCCTATAACGCCGATTACCTGACCGCGCCCTTTGCGTCCGGCTCGTCCAACGGCGCCGGCACGGCCACGGCGGCGAGTTTTGCGGCGTTCGGGCTGGCCGAGGAAACCTGGTCGAGCGGGCGAGGCCCGGCGTCGAATAACGGCCTGTGCGCCTACACCCCGTCACGCGGAGTGATTTCGGTGCGCGGCAACTGGCCGCTGACCCCGACCATGGACGTGGTGGTGCCGTTCGCGCGCACCATGGCCGACCTGCTGGAAGTGCTCGACGTGGTGGTGGCCGAAGACCCCGACACCCGAGGCGACCTGTGGCGCCTGCAGCCGTGGGTGCCGCTCCCAAGCGTTACGTCGGTGCGTCCGGCGTCCTACGCAGCACTCGCGACCGGCAGCGCCGCCCTCGTCGGCAAACGCTTTGGCGTGCCGCGCATGTACATCAATGCCGACCCCGAGGCCGGCACCAGCGAAAAGCCCGGCATCGGCGGCCCCACCGGGCAGAAAATCAACACCCGCGCGACGGTGATCGACCTGTGGCAGGCCGCACGCCAGGCGCTCGAAGCAGCGGGAGCCGAAGTGATCGAAGTGGATTTCCCGCTGGTGTCCAACTGCGAAGGCGACCGCCCCGGCGCGCCGACCGTGTTTACCCGTGGCTTGGTATCCAAAGAGTTCCTGCACGATGAATTGTGGGAACTCTCAGCCTGGGCTTTCGATGACTTCCTGCGCGCCAACGGCGATCCGGCGCTTAACCGCCTGGCCGATGTGGACGGCCCGCAGATCTTCCCCCACGACCCCGGCACCCTGCCCAACCGCGAAGACGATCTGGCCGCCGGCATGGACGAATACGTGCGCATGGCCCAGCGCGGTATCACGCCGTGGAACGAAATCGCCACCCTGGCCGAAGGCCTGCGCGGCCTGGAACACACGCGCCGCGTCGACCTGGAAGACTGGATGGACGCACGCGGACTTGACGCCGTGCTGTTCCCCACCGTGGCCGACGTGGGCCCGGCCGATGCGGACGTGAACGAAGCGTCCGCCGACATCGCCTGGAGCAACGGTGTGTGGGTGGCCAATGGCAACCTCGCCATCCGCCATCTGGGCGTGCCTACCGTCACCGTGCCGATGGGCGTGATGGCGGACATCGGCATGCCGGTCGGCCTGACCTTCGCCGGCCGAGCCTACGATGACTCGGCGCTGCTGGGCTTTGCTGCGGCGTATGAAGCTACTGGCAGCCAGCGCCTGGTGCCGCCGCGCACGCCGCCGCTGGCGACTGAATGACAAGCTGAATACAAATTAGAGGATCGCGAAACGCCCCGTGGCGAGCGGGCTGGCCCCGCGTTGGGGTGCGAAGCGCCCCCAATCCAGCAAAGCGCGGTGTACCTGATACGGCTCAGCGCCTGGTATTGGGGCTGCTACGCATCCCAACGCAGGACAAGCCTGCTCGCCACATTGTGTACAGGGTTCGGCAGACAATCTCGGTCGGCTATAAGGCCGCCGCGCTCTTGATCTTGATCTGAGGCGCCCCGTCAAACACGCTGGCCGAACGCAGGCTTTGGGGTCTTTCCAAAAGTGAGCCGCCGCAAGAGCGGAACCTTAAGTCACCGTTACCGCAGCAACAGATATGTACACCGAAAAACAGAGGTTTAAACGCCGGCCTGCCGGCGTTGCCACTCGTCCACCGCATCCCCCAGCGTCTTGGGCGCGCCGTCGCGGATCCAGGCCATGAATGGACGATCGAACCTGAACGCCGCACCACAGTGTTCAAGCATGAATCGGCGTACGTTCTGGGTGTTCTTGTAGCTTGAGGTGACAGGCGTGGCGCGGGTCAGGCTGTCGCTGTGCCAGTTGAATTCCATTCTCTCGCTCGCAGGTATCGGGTGATTGGGTATCAGCATAGTCCTTTCAAGATATTTCAAAAATTCACTTTCCTTCCCTTCCGAATCTATTGCATGGTTGTACGACGACTCACCTAATGAGTGTGCACCCCCCACAACAATAAGGAATCCCCATGCAAACCTTCAAAGTGCTGATCGGTTTTCTGTGCCTGTTCACCGGCTACGTCGTCGCTGCGCCTGCCCCTGCCGAAAAAGAAGTTGCCCAGGCCGTCGACCAACTGACCCAGGCCATGCTGCACCTGGACCTCAAGCAGCTCAACGCACTCACATCCGACACCCTCACCTACGGTCACTCCAGCGGCAAGGTGCAGAATAAAGCGCAATTTATCGCCGACCTGGAAAACCACGTCAGCGCGTTCAAGACCCTCGAAATGCAGAACCAGACCATCACCCTTAACGGTGACACCGCCCTGGTGCGCAATCACTTTCACGCCCTGGCGGTAAACAGCGGCGTCGAGGTGCCGACCGATATCGACAACTTCCAGGTCTGGCAGAAGCAAAAAGGCAAGTGGCTGCTGATCGGTCGTCAGGCTTACAAGTACTGATTCGGCTTAGTGGTCTACAGTGTCTGCCACCGCCAATCGAGGAGTGCACCGATGACTCGTCTCACTGCCAAAGACTTCGCCCCCGAACTGCTGGAGCTCTACGACGGCTACGCCCATGGCAAGCTCAACCGCCGCGAATTTCTCGATCGTGCCGCGCTGTTCACCTTCGGCGGCCTGACCGCGTCGGCGCTGCTCGCGGCGCTGAGCCCCAACTATGCGCTGGCCGAGCAGGTGAAGTTCACCGATCCGGATATCGTGGCCGACTACATCACCTACCCCTCGCCCAAGGGCAACGGCACAGTGCGCGGCTATCAGGTACGCCCTGCAAAAGCGGCAGGCAAGCTGCCGGCGGTGGTGGTGGTCCACGAAAACCGTGGCCTTAACCCCTACATCGAAGACGTCGCCCGACGCCTGGCCAAGGCCGGTTTCATTGCCCTGGCGCCCGATGGCCTGACCTCGGTGGGCGGCTATCCCGGCAACGATGAAAAAGGCGTTGCGCTGCAACAAACCGTCGATCCGACCAAGCTGATGAACGACTTCTTCGCCGCCATCGAATGGCTGATGCACCACGACGAGAGCACCGGCAAAGTCGGCATCACTGGTTTTTGCTACGGCGGCGGCGTGACCAATGCGGCGGCAGTGGCCTATCCGGAACTGGGCGCGGCCGTGTCGTTCTACGGCCGCCAGCCCGAGGCGAGGGATGTGCCGCGCATCAAGGCGCCGCTCATGCTGCATTACGGCGAGCTGGACACGCGGATCAACGAAGGCTGGCCGGCCTATGAACAGGCGCTGAAAGCGGCTGGTACGCACTATGAGGCGTTCATCTACAAGGGCGCCAACCATGGCTTTCACAACGACTCGACACCAAGGTACGACGAGGCGGCGGCGAACCTGGCGTGGGAACGCACCCTGGGCTGGTTCAATAAGTACCTGGTCTGATCAGTGTTCCAGCGCATACCGCCGGCAATGGTCAAGGTAGCCCTGCTCGTGGCTGCCCACCAGTTGCACCACGCTGGTCCATAGCCAGGACGGTGCGTCCAGCTGCCGTGAGCGGTTTTCCTGCAACATGGCCATCCAATCCCTGCGCGTCGCCCGATCCATTTGCCGGGCATGGGCGATGCCAACCACACGGGCCAGGTAACCGGCGGCGTGCATGGCGTCGATCTCACTCAACTCGTCCAGCTCCAGCTTCATGTCCTGGGGCAACAGCTCGCGGATGAAAAAACCGTGATCCAGAAAACGCGTCGCCAGCATGCGCTCACCCAGGCCCGGTGACAGCTGGCGGGCGCCTTCCACCACACGCCGGCCGTTGTCCCGTGGCATTTTTGCGCGTGCCGCACGCGGAGCCGCTGCACCGACGGCTTCCTTGATGTCGATCAGGCAGTATTCCTCATCTTCCTTGTCGCCCACGCGCAGCAATGCCGCGTAACGCAGCAGACCGAGCGAGCTGCACCCCTTGACCCAATAAGCCGAGTCCATCAGTTCGACGCTGGCGTCCTTGGGGCGCCCCTTGAGCGAGGTCACCAGGTGGTGAAGCTCATCGGAGCCGCACAAGGTCTGCAACGCGCTTTTTTCCGCGCGGGACAATGCCCAGAAATGCTTGCCCAGAGGGATGGTCGGACGTGCGTCATCAATGCGCTCGCGGGCCAGGTGCTTCCAGGTGCGTTCCACCGCGCTGCGCATCCCGGCCTTGACCTGGGACGGCCGTGGCGGCACTTCATCCGGCCTGTCCTTGAAGGCCTGCGCGTAGCCCAGCATCATTTCTTCGAGCATGCGGGCCGTGGTCACTCCGGGCAGGTCCGAGCCCCGCGCGGCGGTGGCCAGGGATAACGCCAGGCGCACCAGGTCATGGGCCGGGTTGCCGATCACGGTCTGGTCGAGGTCGCGGATATGCATGTCGATGCGACCGTTGTTGTCGCCGGTCGGCCCCAGGTTACCCGCGTGGCAATCGCCACAGATCCAGATCGGCGGCCCGCTGGGCAGACGTCGACCGGGCAGGCTGTGCAGCCATTCGTAGAATTGGACGGTACTGCCGCGCACGTAGGCATGGGCCGAACGGGCCATCTTGAGATTACGCAGTTGGGTCAGGTGCGGTATGCGGGCGGAGGGACGCGGCGTTTTCATTGACGGACTCTATACGGGTGTAGCGATAGAGCTTCGCGGGCGAGCAAATGTTTCATTATGTTTCGTAAAAGGTTTACCGAAGGGCTGGGGTAAACCGCCGGTATTTGCGAAACTTGCCCACCCTCTTTATCTGCCATGGAAGCGACCCATGCCTCGATTCATCCCGTCTGTCACGGCCCTTGCGCTGTTTATTGGCGCAAGCCACTGCCTGGCCGCGACCGACCTGCGCGCCGTGGTGGACGCCAGCGTCAAGTCGCTGATGCAACAGCAAGCCATCCCCGGTTTGGTCGTTGGGGTGCTGCAGGACGGCAAAGCGCAGTACTTCAGCTACGGCGTGGCGGACAAGCAAAGCGGGCAATCCGTCAGTGAGAACACCCTGTTCGAAGTCGGCTCGGTGAGCAAAACGTTCACCGCCACCCTCGCAGGCTATGCCGTGGCCACCGGCAAACTGACCCTCGATCAGCCTGCCAGCCACTACCTGCCGGCACTCAAGGGCGGCCGGTTCGATCACATCAGCGTGCTCAACCTGGGCACCTACACCGCTGGCGGCCTGCCGCTGCAATTTCCCCAGGAGGCGGATGCCAGCCAGCGCATGATCGGCTATTTCCAGCAGTGGCAACCCGCGTTTGCCCCTGGCACCCAGCGGCTGTATTCCAACCCAAGCCTGGGCCTGTTTGGTTATCTGGCGGCGCAAAGCCTGGGGCAGCCATTCGATCAATTGATGGAAAAGACCTTGCTGCCCAGGCTTGGGCTGAAGCACACCTTCCTGAAAGTCCCTCTAAACAAGATGAGCTTGTACGCCCAAGGCTATGACAGCAAAGGAAAACCTGTACGCGTTGGCGCAGGCGCAATGGACAGTGAAGCCTATGGCATCAAGACCAGCGCGGCGGACCTGCTGCACTACGTGGACGTCAACATTAACCCCGCTGGCCAGGCAAAACTCGTTCAGCAGGCCATTGCGCTTACCCATACCGGCTACTACACCGTCAATGGCATGACGCAGGGCCTGGGCTGGGAAATGTACCCATACCCGATCGCGCTGGACGCCCTGATTGATGGCAACTCCACACAAATGGCCGTGGAGCCGCACAAGGTCGAGTGGCTGACACCTGCGCGCGCGCCCCATGCGGACACGCTGGTGAACAAGACCGGTTCCACCAATGGTTTCGGCGCGTATGTGGCCTATGTGCCGAGCAAGCGCTTGGGCGTGGTCATCCTGGCGAACAGTAACTACCCGAACAGCGAGCGCGTAAAGGTGGCCCATGGGATCCTGAAGGCGCTGGCCCCTTGATCACCTCGCTGATCACCTCAGGCAGGTACGCCACTGTGAAAGCGGAACTCGACATCGGCTGACTCGATCAGCTCCTGTTCGGCCGCCCTCACCCGCTCGATGACCTGGGCGATGTCAGCCGCATCGCCATACTGATACGCGAGTTTCAAATAACCCTGGAAATGCCGCGCCTCGCTTTTCAGCAAACCGAAGTAGAACCTGCCGAGTTCTTCGTCCAGATGCGGCACCAGGGCTTCGAAGCGCTCGCAACTGCGCGCTTCGATAAAGGCGCCGACCACCAGTGTATCCACCAGTTTGACCGGCTCGTGGTTGCGCACCACCTTGCGCAACGCCGAGGCGTAGCGGCCGGCCGACAACTGGCGCAGCTCGACCTTGCGCTTTTTGATAAGGCGCATCACCTGTTCGTGGTGCACCAGTTCTTCGCGGGCCAGGCGCGACATCATGTTGATCAGGTCGACATGGCCGTGGTACTTGGCGATCAGGCTGAGGGCGGTACTGGCCGCCTTGAATTCGCAGTTCTTGTGGTCGATCAGCAGGGTGTCCTGATCGGCCAGCGCGGCCTGAACCCAGGCATCGGGGGTGCGGCAGCCGAGGAATTGGTGGATGTCGGGCAGGTTCATCAGGCTCACGGGCAAAGGATCACAAAAGGGCGCCGATTATACCGAGCGCGCCGCAGACCACCAGCCGCCAACCTTGACGTGTATCAAGATGACGAATGCCGGGCAGCAACTATAGTTGTTGCAGTCCACGTTCATGGAGGTGCCGACCATGCAAGCCATCCGCAGCATCCTGGTGATTATCGAGCCCGAACAGGCCGACAGCCTGGCCCTCAGGCGCGCCAGGCTGATCGCCGGCGTGACCGGCGCGCACCTGCACTTGCTGGTGTGCGACAGGCGGCACGAGCACTCGGCGCTGCTGAGCCAGCTCAAGGCCGGCTTGCGGGAGGACGGCTACAGCGTCACCACCGAACAGGCATGGAATGACAGCCTGCATGAAACCATCATCGACGTGCAGCAGGCCGAGGGTTGCGGCCTGGTGATCAAGCAGCACATGCCCGACAGCCCGCTGAAAAAGGCCCTGCTGACCCCGGCGGACTGGAAACTGCTGCGCTACTGCCCGACGCCGGTGCTGCTGGTGAAGACCTCTACGCCGTGGAGCGGTGGCGTGATCCTCGCCGCGATCGATGTGGGCAATACCGACAGCGAACATCGCGCGCTGCACGACTCGATCATCGACCATGGCTTCGAAATTGCCAGCCTGGCCAAGGCGCAACTGCATGTGATCAGCGCCCACCCATCGCCAATGCTGGCGGCGGCCGATCCGACGTTCCAGCTCAGGGAAACCATCGCGGCGCGTTATCGCGAGCAGTGCAAGGCGTTCCAGGCGCAATTCGATGTGGACGACGCGCATCTGCATATCGAGGAAGGCCCGGCCGATGTACTGATCCCGTTTGCGGCGCACAAATGGCAGGCGGCGGTGACGATCATCGGCACCGTGGCGCGCACCGGGATTTCCGGAGCGTTGATTGGTAATACGGCGGAGGTGGTGCTCGATGCGGTGGAGAGCGATGTGCTGGTGCTGAAACCGCAGACCCTGATGGATCACCTTGAAGAGCTGGCCATCAACTCCTGAGACGATGAAGATTAACGGTGGGCGGCGGCACCAAGTCGTCGACTGAGCGCTGTCGTCCGCCAAACGGAAGCTTCTGTGGTGAGCGGGCTTGCCCAAATGCCGTTCAGTTAAGCGCAGATTCCCCTGTGGCGAGCAGGCTTGTCCTGCGTTGGGCTGCGCAGCAGCCCCAATACCAGGCGCTGAGCCGTATCAGGTACACCGCGCTTTGCTGGATTGGGGGCGCTTCGCACCCCAACGCGGGGCAAGCCCGCTCGCCACAGGGATGTGGTTGTGTGAAACCTCAGATCCTGACGTCATCTGATGAGAGGGCACTACACGAACCAGCGAAACAGTCGGCCATGTTAGCCCTATGTCTAAGCCCGATCACCCGGCAAACTTGGCCAGGCAACTTACCTTTAGATTTTTTTTGCCGTAGAATCACCCGGCCTTGTAAGGCGCCAATAATCCGCTGGAAGCTGTTTTCAAAGCGTCACGAGCACAGTCGTTCCTTCAGAACGGTGTTGGCGATGGTCAATGACTCGGTAGGTCAAGCCCTCGCCAACCCTCATCAGTTTCGTTCTGCAGGCGTAAAACTTTGAAAGCAGCTTCTGTGAGAGATGCCGGCAGCGCTGGCTTTGCGGCCCAAAAAGCCCCCGAGCGCATGCGTGCCGATCATTTCTGGATGAGCGTCCCGTGGGACCACTGATGAGGGTAATAACTGTGCTTGAAGCCTACCGCAAACATATCGAAGAGCGTGCAGCCCTGGGTATTGTTCCCCAGCCGCTTAACGCCGAACAAACCGCAGGCCTGGTCGAGCTGCTGAAAAATCCTCCTGCCGGCGAAGAAGCATTCCTCGTTGACCTGATCACCAACCGCATTCCACCAGGCGTTGACGAAGCTGCCTACGTCAAGGCCGGTTTCCTTTCCGCCCTGGCCAAGGGCGAAGCCACTTCCCCCCTGATCGACAAGAAACGCGCCGTTGAACTGCTTGGCACCATGCAAGGCGGCTATAACATCGTGACGTTGGTCGAGCTGCTGGACGACGCCACGCTGGCGCCTGTCGCGGCCGCCCAGCTCAAGCACACCCTGCTGATGTTCGACGCGTTCCACGACGTGGCTGAAAAAGCCAAGAACGGCAATGAGCATGCCAAAGGCGTGCTCCAGTCCTGGGCTGACGGCGAATGGTTCCGCAACCGCCCTACCCTGGCCGACAAGATCAGCCTGCGCGTGTTCAAGGTCACTGGCGAAACCAACACCGACGACCTGTCGCCGGCACCAGACGCCTGGTCGCGCCCTGACATCCCGCTGCACGCCCTTGCAATGCTGAAAATGGCCCGCGAAGGCATCGTGCCGGACGAGCAAGGCAAAACCGGCCCGATGAAGCAGATCGAAGAGATGCGCGGCCAGGGCTTCCCGATCGCCTACGTCGGTGACGTGGTCGGTACCGGTTCGTCGCGCAAATCGGCCACCAACTCGGTGCTGTGGTTCTTCGGCGACGACGTGCCTTACGTGCCGAACAAGCGCGCCGGCGGCTTCTGCTTCGGCAGCAAGATTGCGCCGATCTTCTACAACACCATGGAAGATGCTGGCGCTCTGCCGATCGAGTTCGACGTCAGCAACATCAACATGGGCGACGTGATCGACCTGTACCCGCACGCTGGCAAAGTCTGCAAGCACGGGACCGACGAGGTCATCACCACCTTCGAAATGAAGACCCCGGTGCTGTTGGACGAAGTCCGTGCCGGCGGCCGTATCCCTCTGATCATCGGCCGTGGCCTGACCGACAAGGCACGCGCTGAACTGGGCCTGGGCCCTACCGACCTGTTCAAGCTGCCTGAAGCCCCAGTCGACACCGGCAAGGGTTTCACCCTGGCGCAGAAGATGGTCGGCAAGGCCTGCGGCCTGCCGGAAGGCAAAGGCGTGCGTCCCGGCACCTACTGCGAACCGAAGATGACCACCGTCGGTTCTCAGGACACCACCGGTCCAATGACCCGTGACGAACTCAAAGACCTGGCGTGCCTGGGCTTCTCGACCGATCTGGTGATGCAGTCCTTCTGCCACACCGCGGCTTATCCAAAGCCGATCGACGTGACCACCCACCACACCCTGCCTGACTTCATCATGACCCGTGGCGGCGTATCGCTGCGTCCAGGCGACGGCATCATCCACAGCTGGCTGAACCGCATGCTGCTGCCGGACACCGTCGGCACCGGTGGCGACTCCCACACCCGTTTCCCGATGGGCATCTCGTTCCCGGCCGGTTCCGGTCTGGTCGCGTTCGCCGCAGCCACTGGCGTCATGCCGCTGGACATGCCGGAATCGATCCTGGTGCGCTTCAAAGGCAAGATGAAGCCTGGCATCACCCTGCGCGACCTGGTGCACGCCATTCCTTACTACGCGATCCAGTCCGGCTTGCTGACCGTAGAAAAGAAAGGCAAGAAAAACGCCTTCTCCGGCCGCATCCTGGAAATCGAAGGCCTGAACGACCTGACGCTGGAGCAGGCGTTCGAGCTGTCCGACGCCTCTGCCGAACGTTCAGCTGCCGGTTGCACCATCAAGCTGTCCAAAGAGTCGGTCACCGAGTACCTGAACTCCAACATCACCCTGCTGCGCTGGATGATCGGTGAAGGCTACGGCGACCCGCGCACCCTGGAACGTCGTGCCCAAGCGATGGAAGCCTGGGTTGCCAACCCTGAGCTGATGGAAGCCGATGCCGACGCCGAATACGCTGAAATCATCGAGATCGACCTGTCGGAAATCAACGAGCCGATCCTCTGCGCGCCTAACGACCCGGACGATGCCCGTCTGTTGTCCAGCGTTGCCGGTGAGAAGATCGACGAAGTGTTCATCGGTTCGTGCATGACCAACATCGGTCACTTCCGCGCTGCCGGCAAGTTGCTGGAGCAGGTCAAGGGCCAGCTGCCAACCCGTCTGTGGCTGTCGCCGCCGACCAAGATGGACGCTCACCAACTGACCGAAGAAGGCTACTACGGCATCTACGGCAAGGCTGGCGCACGCATGGAAATGCCGGGCTGCTCGCTGTGCATGGGTAACCAGGCACGGGTTGAGCCGAACTCGACGGTTGTCTCCACGTCGACCCGTAACTTCCCGAACCGTCTGGGTGACGGCGCTAACGTCTACCTGGCTTCGGCTGAGCTGGCGGCAGTGGCCTCTACCCTGGGTCGCCTGCCGACTGTCGAAGAGTACATGGGCTACGCAGCGAAACTGGACACCATGGCCAGTGACGTCTACCGCTACCTCAACTTCGACCAGATTGCTGAGTTCCGCAAGATCGCAGCAAGCGCCAACATCCCGGTGATTCAAGCCTAAGGTGTTGATGTGAAAAAACGCCGCGTATCGCAAGGTACGCGGCGTTTTTTTATGCCTGGAATCCAGTATCAGCACCACCACAAAACAAATGTGGGAGGGGCTTGCTCCTCCCACATTTCAGATGTTGAGCAGCCCTGAAAGCTGTGTCAAACCTCAAGCAATAAACGAATACACCAACGCCGTAATCGCCACCACACCCACCGCCGTGACAAACACATTGGACGCCTGCCCACGGTATTTGGCCATCGCGGGCACCTTGCGGATGGCATACATCGGCATCAAAAACAGGATCGATGCAATCACTGGCCCGCCCAGGGTTTCGATCATGCCGAGAATGCTTGGGTTAAGCGTTGCGACCAGCCAGCACACCACCAGCATGAAGGCCGCAGTCATGCGGTCCAGGGTCTTGGGCGCCGGGCGGCGGCCAGTTTTGACGATCAGGCCCTTGAGACCTTCGCTGGCGCCGATGTAGTGGCCCAGGAATGACTTGGCAATCGCCACAAACGCAATCAGCGGGGCGGCGAAGGCGATGGTCGGATTATCGAAGTGGTTGGCCAGGTACGACAGAATCGACAGGTTCTGCGCCTTCGCCTCAGCCAGTTGCGCCGGCGACAGGGTCAGCACGCAGCTGAACACGAAGAACAGCACCATCACCACCATCAACACATGGGCGCGGCACAGAATCTGCGAACTGCGCTCATCGGCGTGGGCGCCGTACTGGCGCTTCTGGTCCACCGCGAAGGCCGAGATGATCGGCGAATGGTTGAACGAAAACACCATCACTGGAATCGCCAGCCACAGGGTGTTGAGCAACGCAGACGGCGCCGGGACCACACTGGCGGTGCTGAGAATGCCGCCAGTCCAGTGCGGCACCAGGTACACCGCGAGGAACAGCAGTGCGACGATAAACGGATACACCATCAGGCTCATGGCTTTGACGATCACCTGTTCACCGCAACGCACAACGGCCAGCAGGCCCAGAATCAGCACGAACGACAGGATCGCCCGTGGCGGCGGCATGATGTGCAGTTGATGCTCCATGAAGCTGCCGACCGTGTTGGTCAGCGCAACGCTGTAGATCAGCAAAATCGGGAAGATCGCAAAGAAGTACAACAGCGTGATCAACGCACCGGCCTTGATACCGAAGTGCTCTTCGACCACGTCGGTGATGTCCGAGCCCTCACGCCCGGACAGCACAAAACGGGTCAGGCCACGGTGCGCAAAGAACGTCATCGGGAACGCCAGCAGTGCCAAAATCACCAGCGGCCAGAAACCGCCGAGGCCCGCGTTGATCGGCAGAAACAGGGTGCCGGCGCCAATCGCCGTGCCGAACAGGCCCAGCATCCAGGTAGTGTCCTGGCGGCTCCAGCTTGAGAGGGTTGCAGGTGTCGTTGCATAGCGTTCGTCGACGCTATTGGCCTGATCATTCATCCGGTCGGATCTCCGCATTGACACGGCCGGGACGAGTCAGAAAACCTGACAGGCAGCGCCCCGACCATGGAAGGGGCTGGATTGTCCGGGATTCTCTTGAAGAAGCAAAGACTTAGCTGAGGAACGGTGAGCGATGCAGGTACCTCAGAATCGCTGCAAGCGCCGAATTCAGGGCGCCGGAGTGCGTACTCGTGCCTGAGACTACAACGCTGAACTTTCCAGGTTTGAATGGCGCAGCTGGTCCTTGATGACGTGCTGTGCAATGTCCAGTTTTTCGATCAGGTCGGCCGTCTCGTGGGCGGTCAATGCCATGACGGGACGATCCCAGTCATGATTTTTTATGACATTTATACGAAAGTCTCCAGCGGCATCAAACTCCGGGTACCACCCTACATCCAGTAAAAAACCTCCAGCGAATTCGACCTGGAGCATGTCCTCCTTCAATAAATCGGTTTGCTTCGCCACAGCGACATGTCGCAATCGCGAGAGATCGTCGTGGGTGATCGTGCCATCGGTAAAGTTTAGTCGGATCAATTTGTTAACCTCCTGAATTCCAGTTCAGAAATCGGATGACCATGGATAGCGCCGCCGCTCAGCTCTACCCGAACCCAACGACTGAGCTTGCCATGGCTGGCACCTATGCAGTGCCGGTACTCCATCACCTTCCAGGGCTTTCCCTTGGTCGTCGGCGTACCAGTTTTATAGGCGTCCCTTTCAAGCTTTCAATAGCAACTCCAGGTCGGTATTTAGCTGGCCCAACCAGCGTACTTGCGATTACCGCTCGCCAGGGAATGAGCGCTGAAGGGCAATGTTTGTATCCATAAGGCGTCCATTCGACATCAACCGGTGTGGCAGGAACAAGCATCCGTGTCGTCTCTGCTGGAAAGAAAGATGACGAAGACTGGCTCAATGAAGCGACGCTGGACGAATGGTCAATAAATTCAGATCCGCCCTACGAAAAAAGAAATTTTTCCACTCCGACAAAACGATCCACCTCACAAATCCCGCATACTCATTCGCTCAAACCCCTCAACAAGAGCGTTGCGATGACCACCACTGTTCTGGTCCTGGTTGAGACCATCAACGAATACCTGCACATCATCGAGAGCAATGACTTTCATGTGATCCTCGCGCCGACACCGGCCGAACGTGACCAGGCGATCAAGGCCCACGGTGCGCAGATCAAGGCTGTGCTGACCCGTGGCCCGCTCGGTCTGTATGCCGAAGAAATCGCCGCGTTGCCGGCGCTGGAAATCATCTGCGTGATCGGCGCCGGTTATGAACACGTGGATCTGCAGGCCGCCAGCAATCGCGGGATCGTCGTGACCAACGGCGCCGGGGTGAATGCGCCGTCGGTGGCAGACCATGCCATGGCGCTGCTGCTGTCACTGGTGCGCGGCATCCCGCAGAACGACGCCGCCGTGCGTCGCGGTGAATGGCCCAAGGTGATGCGCCCTTCCCTGGGCGGCAAACAACTGGGCATTCTCGGGCTCGGCGCGGTAGGCCTGGAGATTGCCAGGCGCGCAGCCCTCGGGTTCGGCATGCAGATCAGCTACCACAACCGCCAGCCCCGCGATGACGTGGACTACACCTACTGCGCCACGGCGGTGGAACTGGCGCGCACGGCGGATTTCCTGATCCTTGCCACCCCCGGCGGCGCCAGCACTCGTCACTTGATCGACCGCCGCGTTCTGGACGCGCTCGGCCCCAATGGCTACCTGGTCAATATCGGCCGTGGCAGCGTGGTGGTCACCGCCGACCTGATCGCCGCCCTTGAGCAACGCCGCATCGGCGGCGCGGCGCTGGATGTGTTCGATGACGAACCCAAGGTGCCCGACACGCTGAAGAAACTCGGCAACACCGTGCTGACCTCCCACGTCGCCGGCCTGTCTCCGGAAGCCGCCCACGACACCGTGCAACGCGTGGCCGACAACCTCACGGAATATTTTGCCGGGCGCCCGGTACTCACGCCCGTCGCTTTGCCAGCGCCCACTAAATGACCGATCAGGCACGTTGATCATCCTCCAACACGCTAACCTATTAAGCCGCCCCGACCTTGTCGCTGGGCGGCGCGGCGCATTAGATTAGCCAATAGTCCAAGGCCTCAAGAATAAGCAGAAGGGATAAGCATGGCGCTGAACGACCAATCAACAACGATTCGCCCAGGCGAAGAACTGGATGCCAGCCTGATCGATCCCTACCTCAAGGCGCACATTCCGGGCCTGAGTGGCGCGGTCACCATCAGCCAATTCCCAGGCGGTGCGTCCAACCTCACGTACCTGCTGGAATACCCGGATCAGGAATTCGTCCTGCGGCGCCCGCCCTTCGGCCACAAGGCCAAGTCCGCCCACGACATGGGCCGCGAGTTCCGCATTCTCAACCAGCTCAAGGACGGCTTCCCCTACTGCCCCAAGGCTTACGTGCACTGCACCGACGAATCGGTGATCGGCGCCGAGTTCTATGTGATGGAGCGCGTCAACGGCATCATTCTACGTTCCGACCTGCCGCCCGAACTGGGCCTGGACGCCTCCCGCACCGAAGCGCTGTGCAAAAGCTTCATCGACAAGTTCGTCGAGTTGCACCGGGTCGACTACAGAGCCTGCGGCCTCGCAGACCTGGGCAAGCCTGAAGGTTACGTGCAACGCCAGATTCGCGGCTGGAGCGAGCGCTATGAAAAAGCGCTGACCCCCGATGCGCCAACGTGGGAAGCCGTACGCGCCTGGCTCAATGACAAGATGCCGGCCGACCACCCTGCCTCCAGCATCGTGCACAACGACTACCGCTTCGATAACGTGATACTCGACCCGCGCAACCCGATGCAAATCATCGGCGTGCTGGACTGGGAACTGACCACGCTGGGCGATCCGCTGATGGACCTGGGCAACACCCTCGCCTACTGGATCGAAGCCGCCGACCCTGCGCCGGTGCAACTGATGCGTCGCCAGCCGAGCAACGCGCCGGGCATGCTCACCCGACGCGAGTTTGTCGACTACTACGCCGAACGCGCCGGCATCCAGATCGACAATTTCGATTTCTACTACACCTACGGCCTGTTCCGCCTGGCCGGCATCGTGCAGCAGATCTACTACCGCTTCTTCCATGGCCAGACCCAGGACAAACGCTTTGCGCAGTTCATTCAGATGAACAAGCTGCTGGAGCAGATGAGCCTGAATGTCATCGGTAAATCCGCGCTCTGATCGTTCACAACAAGGAACCCTCATGTCCAAGACCCAACTGTTCGACCTTGACGGCAAGATCGCCTTTGTCTCCGGTGCCAGCCGCGGTATCGGTGAGGCCATCGCCAGGTTGCTGGCCCAGCAAGGCGCCCATGTGATCGTTTCCAGCCGCAAGCTTGAAGGCTGCCAGCACGTGGCCGACGCAATCATCGCCGACGGCGGCAAGGCCACCGCAGTGGCCTGCCATATCGGCGAAATAGAGCAGATTACCCAGGTGTTTGCCGGTATTCGCGAGCAGTTCGGTCGCCTGGATATCCTGGTCAACAATGCCGCGACCAACCCGCAGTTCTGCAACGTGCTGGACACCGACCTCGGCGCCTTCCAGAAGACCGTCGACGTGAACATTCGCGGCTATTTCTTCATGTCGGTGGAAGCCGGCAAACTGATGCGCGACAACGGTGGCGGCAGCATCATCAACGTGGCGTCGATCAACGGCATCTCGCCAGGCGTGTTCCAGGGCATCTACTCGGTGACCAAGGCCGCCGTGATCAACATGACCAAGGTGTTCGCCAAGGAATGCGCCGAGTTCGGCATCCGTTGCAACGCCCTGCTGCCGGGCCTCACCGACACCAAATTCGCCTCGGCGCTGGTCAAGAACGATGCCATCCTGAAAATGGCCCTGGCGCAGATCCCGCTCAAGCGCGTGGCCGACCCGAGCGAGATGGCCGGCGCGGTGCTGTTCCTGGCCAGCGATGCGTCGAGCTACACCACCGGGGTCTCGCTGAATGTGGACGGCGGCTTCCTCTCCTGACCTTGTCTGAAACCTACACAAAACCCTGTGTGGGGGGCTTGCTCCCTCCCACAGTTTTGACCGAGTTCAAGCTGTAAACTCAACGCCGTTTGAACTGGCGCCGCAGCGCTTCGACGTGCTCGCGGCAGGCACACCCTTCCAGATGATCGTTGACCATCCCCATCGCCTGCATCAACGCGTACATCGTGGTCGGCCCCACGTAGCTCCAGCCGCGTTTCTTCAAGGCTTTGGACAGCCGCACCGACGCAGGCGATGTCGGGTTGGCGGTCCAGTAAGCCATGTCCACCCGTGCCGGACGCTCGTCCGGACCAGGCTCGAACGCCCATAGCCAGCGCGCCAGCGAGCCGGTCTCATCCACCAGCTCGCAGGCCCTGCGCGCATTGTTGATGGTGGACACGATTTTCGCGCGATTACGCACAATGCCGGGGTCGTGCATCAGCCGCTCGATATCCGCCTCGCCGTACTGCGCCACGCGGCGAAAATCAAAGCCATCGAACGCTGCCCGGAACTGCTCGCGCTTGCGCAGGATCGTGATCCACGCCAGCCCCGCCTGGAACCCCTCCAGGCAGATCTTCTCGTACAGGCGAATATCATCCGCCACCGGTACGCCCCATTCATGGTCGTGGTAACGCAGGTACTCCGGCGCGGCCGTACGCCATGTGCACCAACTGCGCCCGGTCTCGTCCATTGTCAGTCCTGCCGGATCCATGCATCACCTCGCGCGTCGAGCGCGGATCATAAGCGAAAACTTTTCTACCCCGCCAACCGCTCAAGCATCCCCCTTACCGACCGACTGGTCTGACCGGGACCTGTCAACCGCTAAATATTTGCTTGTGATTTCAAAAATACCTGGCCTAGACTGGCCACGCACTGGACTTACCGGTATGACCACAACAATTAAGCCCTGGAACCACCAGGGCACCGAATAGGGATTTCTCCCATGCTCAGATGGTGCTCGCGTTCGATCTTCCTGCAAGTCGTGATTGGCCTGATGCTCGGCATCGCCTGCGGCCTGGCCCTTCCCGAATTCTCCACGCAACTTAAACCCCTGGGTGACGGTTTCATCAAGTTGATCAAAATGCTGATCGGCCTGATCGTGTTCTGCGTGGTGGTCAGCGGCATTTCCGGCGCCGGCGACTTGAAAAAAGTCGGGCGCATCGGCCTCAAGTCGGTGATCTACTTTGAAGTGCTGACCACCGTCGCCCTGGTGATCGGCCTGATCATGGCGTTCAGCACCGGTATCGGCCAGGGTGCCAATATTCATCTGGACCAGCTCTCCTCGGCAGGCCTCAATGAACTGGCGAACAAGGGCCAGCACCTCAAGGGCACAGGCCAGTTTCTGATGGACCTGATCCCCAACTCGGTGATCGGCGCCTTTGCCGACAACAACGTGCTGCAAGTGCTGCTGTTCTCGGTGCTGTTCGGCAGCGCGCTGAACCTGGTGGGCGAAGCGGCCTCGGGCATCTCACGGCTGATCAACGAACTGAGCCATGTGATTTTCCGCATCATGGGCATGATCGTGCGCCTGGCGCCGATCGGCGTGTTCGGTGCCATCGCATTCACCACCAGCACCTATGGCCTGGATTCGCTGCAGCACCTGGGCAGCCTGGTGGGCCTGTTTTACCTGACCTGCTTTGCCTTCGTCGCGCTGATCCTCGGCCTGGTGATGCGCCTGTCGGGCCTGCGCATGTTGCCGTTGCTCAAGTACCTGCGCGAGGAACTGCTGATCGTGATGGGCACCGCCTCCTCCGACGCCGTATTGCCGCAAGTGATGCGCAAACTCGAGCACCTGGGCATCGGCAGCTCCACCGTGGGCCTGGTGATTCCCACCGGCTATTCATTCAATCTCGACGGGTTTTCAATCTACCTGACCCTGGCCATCGTGTTTATCGCCAACGCCACCGGCACGCCGCTGTCGATGACCGACCTGATGACCATCCTGCTGGTCTCGCTGATCACCTCCAAGGGTGCCCACGGCATACCCGGTTCCGCGCTGGTGATCCTGGCGGCGACCCTCACCGCCATCCCGGCGATCCCCGTGGTGGGCCTGGTGCTGGTGCTGGCGGTGGACTGGTTCATGGGCATCGGCCGCGCGCTGACCAACCTGATCGGCAACTGCGTTGCCACCGTGGCCATCGCGCGCTGGGAAAAAGACATTGATATCCAACGCGCCAACAAGGTGCTGGACGGCGAGCAAGGTTATGCCTTCCAGACAAAGAAGCCGGTGCTGCCGGCGCATCAGGAGTTCTAACCCGCTCTCAGGCACCACACCGATCCACTGTGGGCATTGTGTTCGCAACACCTCAAGGAGGCATCGACGTGATCAGCACCTCAACCGTCGTCAATTCAGTCGTGGAAAAACTGCGCGCCGCACTCAAACGCGGCCAGTGGCGGCGCGGTGAAATGCTGCCCGGTCAGCGTGAACTGGCCGAGCAACTGGGCATCAGCCGGCCCAGCCTGCGCGAAGCGGTGATCGTGCTGGAAACCCTCGGCCTGGTGCGGTCCATGCCCGGCAAAGGGGTGGTGGTGCTGGAAAGCAGCGTCAGCCAGGCGCAACCGAGCGACGCCGTGGCCGATGCCAGCCTGGAAGATATCCTGCAACTGCGCTACACCCTCGAACCGTTCATTGTGGGCCTGGTGGCGCAATCGATCAGCAGCCAGGAAGTCGGCCAGTTGCGGCTGAACCTGATGGACATGCGCGAAGCCCTCGACGCGGGTGACGCCGAAGCAGGCATGAGCGCCTACATCGATTTTCATCAAGCGCTGTTCGCGCTCACCGCCAACCCGATTTTCCAGAACGTCGTGCAGCAAACCAGCAACGCGCTCAAGCAGAGCGCCCAGGTATTGCGCAACTCGCCGGAGCACCTGGCCGAACGCCTGCGGGAAAACGAAGCCGTGGTGCGCGCTATCCGCAACAAGAACAGCGCCCAGGCGAGTGCCGAAATGCGCCGCCATATCCTTCAAGAAGGCCTGCGCATGGGCATTGCCCTGACCATCCCGGACGATCATCCGGGCAGCTGATTTTTGGAGACCGGCCATGACCGCCCACGCCTTGCACTGCTACCCCAGCCAACCGGCACTGCAGCTGATCGCCGATAAAAAGCCCTCGGCAGACGACATCTACTCACGGCTGTTCGACGCCATCCTCGAACATCGCATTGTCCCGAGCAGCCGCTTTACCGAAGAGAGCCTGGCTGAAACCTTCGGCGTGAGCCGCAGCGTGATTCGTCGGGTGCTGACCAGGCTGTCCCATCAGCAGGTGATTGTCCTGCGTCCCAACCAGCGCGCCCAGGTCGCCGCGCCGGATGCGCAGCAGACGCGGCAGATTCTCGAAGCACGGCGACTGACCGAAGTGACCGTGGTGCAGTTGGCCTGCGCTCAGGCCACTCCGGTGCACATTGGCAAACTGCGCGGGTTGATTGCACGGGAACGTGAGTGCATTGAACGGGATCAGCGGGGGGCAGCGATTCGGTTGTCCGGGGAGTTCCATATGCAATTGGCGGTGATGGCAGGCAATGGCCCGTTGGTGCAGTTCCTCAACAGCCTGGTGCCGTTGACGTCGCTGGTGATTGCCCAATATAAAGCGCAGGCCTGCACAGATTGCGCGTGGCAGGACCATGAAGCGATGGTGAATGCCGTTGAACAGCGCGATTCAAACGCGGCCGTGAAGCTGATGACCCAGCACCTGGATTACCTCGAAAGCAAATTGCTCAAACGCCACTGAACCCCAGACAAATCGAGATCCACCTGAGGGAGGAGGCTTGCTCCCTCCCATATGGGTTCTCTGTTGTTTGATAAAGCGTGGCCCAACAAAAAGCCCCCGCATCTCACGATACGGGGGCTTTTGTCTTACTGCCTGATCAAACCGGCGGCAGCACCGACTGACCACTCAACGCCAGGTCCAGCAACTCACGGTTGGCCACCGCGTACATGGCGTAGTCCGTGCCGACCGCAGCACGAATTTCCACCATCATGGCGCGCCAGCGATCAGCCATGTCCTGATGTTGCTCAAGCCACAGCGCCACGCGGGCTTCCATCTCCTGCGGCGCGTCGGCCATTTGCAGGACCGAGATGGTGATTGCCCGTTGCTGCCAGTCCACATCGTCGCGGAACGCTTCGCGGGCCTGGGCCTGCCAGTTGTTGGCCACCGGAAGATCGCTGATCTGCTGCAGGTACCACGGCAGGTCGAGGGCGCTGCCCACGGCGAAGTAGGCCTTGGCCACTTCGGCGGCATCGTGCCCGGTGACGTCGGCGGCTTCGATGATCGGCAGCAAGGTGTACAGATGGGTGGTCCCTGCCACCATGCGCGCCAGCAATTCCGGCACCCCGGCTTCGGTGTAGGCCTGGTAACGGGTCTGCCAGCCTTCGCGGGTCGGGCCTTCCAGCAGTTCGTCGAGCTTGAGGCCCAACGCCGCCAGATGCGGACCGAAGTGCGCGGTGTCACGGCCAGCGTCCTGCTCGTTGCGACGGCTGCGCAGGAACCAGCGCGTGGCGCGACGGCCCAGGCGCATCAGCTCGTCCATCAGCTCCAGTTGCACATCGGCCGACACCTGGTGGTCCAGCGCTTCGATCTGACGGAACCAGTGCGGAAGGTGGAAGATGTCACGCACGATCACATACGCACCGGCCACATTCGCCGGGCTCATGCCAGTCGACTCCTTGAGGCGCTGCACGAAGGTGATGCCCATATGGTTGACCAGGTCGTTGGCGATCTGGGTGCTGACGATCTCACGCTTCAGACGGTGGCGACGCATGGCCTCGGAGAACTTGGCCACCAGGCTCGGCGGGAACGCGGTCTCCATGTCACGGGTCAGGTAGTCGTCATCCGGCACCTGGGACTTGAGCAAGGCTTCCTTGAGGTCGATCTTGCTGTACGAGATCAGCACCGACAGCTCCGGCCGAGTGAGACCCTTGCCGTTGGCGGCGCGCTCGGTGAGCTGCTCCTCGGTCGGCAGGTACTCGATGGCACGGTCCAGCTTGCCACGGCCTTCGAGGTCGCTCATCAGACGTTTGTACTCGGCGGCACGCTCGTAGGCACGGCGGGCGGCCAGGGACAGCGCCTGGGTCTGCTTGTAGTTGTTGCCCAGCACCAGATGGCCGACTTCGTCGGTCATGCTCGCCAGCAACTGGTTGCGCTGCTTGTCGGTCATGTCACCGGCTTGCACCACTTCGTTGAGCAGGATCTTGATGTTCACTTCGTGGTCGGAACAGTCCACACCACCGGCGTTGTCGATGAAGTCGGTGTTGGAGCCGCCGCCATTGAGGCCGAACTCCACACGACCCAGCTGGGTCATGCCCAGGTTGCCACCCTCGCCCACCACCTTGCAGCGCAGCTCGTTACCGTTGACGCGCAAGGCGTCGTTGGCCTTGTCGCCCACATCGGCGTGGCTCTCGGTGCTGGCCTTGACGTAAGTGCCGATGCCGCCGTTCCACAACAGGTCCACCGGCGCCTTGAGCAAGGCATTGAGTAGTTCGGTGGGGGTCAGCTTGTCAGCAGAGATGTCAAAGCGCTCTTTCATCTGCGGCGAGATGGCGATGCTCTTGGCGCTGCGCGAGAAGATACCGCCGCCTTCGGACATGATGCTGGTGTCGTAGTCAGTCCAGGCCGAACGCGGCAGCTCGAACATGCGCTGGCGCTCGACGAAACTGGTGGCCGGGTTCGGGTTGGGGTCGATGAAAATATGCAGGTGGTTGAAGGCCGCAACCAGTTGCAGCTTGTCGGACATGAGCAAGCCATTGCCGAACACGTCGCCGGCCATATCGCCGACGCCCACCACGGTGATGCTGTCTTCCTGCACATTGATGCCGCGCTCACGGAAGTGACGCTGCACACCCACCCACGCGCCCTTGGCGGTGATACCCATCTTCTTGTGGTCGTAACCAGCCGAACCACCGGAGGCGAACGCATCGCCCAGCCAGAAGCCGTAGTCGATGGCGATGCCGTTGGCGATGTCGGAGAAGGTCGCCGTGCCTTTGTCCGCCGCCACCACCAGGTACGGGTCATCGTTGTCGTGACGCACGACGTTGGCCGGCGGCACAAGCTCGCCGTCTTTCAGGTTGTCGGTAATGTCCAGCAGGCCGGAGATGAAGATGCGGTAGCAGGCGATACCCTCGGCCGCGATCTCGTCCCGGCTGCCGCCCAACGGCAGGCGACGCGGCAGGAAGCCGCCCTTGGCGCCCACCGGCACGATCACCGAGTTCTTCACCTGCTGGGCTTTTACCAGGCCGAGCACTTCGGTACGGAAGTCTTCTTCACGGTCGGACCAGCGCAGGCCGCCCCGAGCGACGTTGCCGAAGCGCAGGTGCACGCCTTCTACGCGTGGCGAATACACGAAGATTTCAAACTTCGGCACCGGCTTGGGCAGCTCGGGGATCGCGTGCGGGTTGAACTTGAAGCTGAAGTACGACTTGTTCTGGCCGTTGGCGTCGGTCTGGTAGAAGTTGGTGCGCAGGGTGGCCTTGATCAGGTCCAGATAGCGACGCAGGATGCGGTCCTCGTTGAGCACCTGAACATCGTCCAGGGCGGTGAGGATCGCTTGTTCCAGACGTTGCTGCTTGTCTTCCAGGTCCTCGGCGGTGAGCTTGCGCGCCAGGTAGAAGCGGGTCTTGAACAACCGGGTCAACTCGCGAGCGATGTCGGTGTGGTTGTTCAGGGTGCTGGCAATGTAGCCCAGGTCGAAGCCCAGGCGGATCTGCTTGAGGTAACGCGCATAGGCACGCAGCAGCGCAACGTCGCGCCATGGCAGGCCGGCGGTGAGCACCAGGCGGTTGAACGCATCGTTCTCGGCGTCGCCATGCACGATGTGCACGAACGCGTCCTGCAGGGTGTCGTTGAGCTGCTGGATATCCAGGTTCACGCCTTCGGCGGCGATGAACGCAAAGTCATGGATCCAGAACTCACGGCCATTGGCATGGCGCAGGCGATACGGGAATTCACCCAGTACACGCAGGCCGAGGTTCTCCAGGATCGGCAACACGTCGGACAGCGCCAGCGGGGTGTCGGCGTGGTAGAGCTTGCAATGCAGCTCGCGCTGGCCGGAGACCTGGCCCAGCGGCTGATAGAAACTCATCACCAGCGGGTTGGCTTCGGTGAGGCTGAGCAAATGCTGCATGTCGACCACGGCGGAATGCGCGGCAAAGCGCTCGCGGTAGCCGGCCGGGAAGCCTTTCGGGAAATCCGCCAGCACGTTAGTGCCGTGGGCTTCGCCGAAGCTTTCGACGACGAGGCTTGCGTAGTCATCCTGCCAACTGCGGCAGGCTTGCACCACTTCCTTTTCCAGTTGCAGGGGGTCGATGTCCAGGCGGTTCTTCGGGTCGACCCGCAGAATCAGCTGCACACGGGCCAGCACCGACTCGGAGAAGAAGGTCCAGAACTCGCAGTCGGAGGCCTTCAGGCGATCCATCAGCACTTGCTGGATTTTCTGGCGTACTTCGGTGGAGTAAACGTCACGCGGCACGTAGGCCAGGCAGTAGCAGAAGCGCCCGTATGGGTCTTTGCGCAGGAACACGCGGATCTTGTTGCGCTCCTGGATCTGCACGATCGACATCACGGTGCTGAACAGCTCGTCGACCGGGGTCTGGAACAGGTCGTCACGGGGCAGCACTTCAACCACCTGGGCAAGCTCCTTGCCCAGGTGCGCCTTGGCCTGGAAGCCCGAGCGGCGCTCGATTTCCGCGACCTTGCGGCGGATATAGGGGATGACCCGCACGCTTTCGCCGTACACCGAGGAGGTGTACAAGCCCATGAAGCGGTGTTCCTTGAGGACCTTGCCGTCGGCATCGATCTCGCGAATCGACACGTAGTCCGGGTAGGCCGGGCGATGCACGCGGCTTGGGTGCGCCGCCTTGGCGAACGACAGCACGGTCGGCTCGCGCAGGTAGGCCACGGCGTAGTCTTCGATGCGCAGGTCGTCGGCGCTGAGGCCGGCGCGCAGCAGCTTGGTCAGACCGAGGAAAGAGCTGGCGTCATATTCGATATGACCGCCGTCCGCTTCGTCACGTACCACGAATTCTTCGTAGCCCAGGAAGGTGAAGTGGTTGCCCACCAGCCATTCGAGGAAATTCTTGATCTCGGCTTTTTCTTCGCCGTCAATCGCATACTGGCTGGCATCGATACCGGCCAGCAGGTCCTGGACCTTGGCTTTCATCGGTTCGAAATCGGCCACCGCTACCCGCACTTCGCCGAGCACCTGCTCCAGCTCTTTGCTCAGCACGCTCAGTTCGGCGGCGTTGGCGCAACGGTCGATTTCCAGGTACATCAGCGACTCTTGCTCGATGCCCTCGCCCTGGGTGCCCTTGGGCAGGATTTCCAGCAGCTCGCCCTTGCTGCCACGACGGGTGCTGAGCACGGTGGTCTGCAGGGTGTGGATGCTGTAGCCACGACGGTTCAGCTCGGTACGCACCGAGTCCACCAGGAAGGGCAAGTCACGGTGCAGCACTTCGACCGCGGTGTGGGTCGACTGCCAGCCATGACGTTCGTAATCGGGGTTGTAAACGCGCACTTGCGGTTGCGCGGGATCAAAGCGCTCAAGCAGGCGCCAGGCAGACAGGGTGCAACCGGCCAGGTCGGACAGGCGACGCTGGGTCAGTTCATCCAGGGAAATAATGCCGAAGAATTGCTCAGCGAACAGCGCCACTTGTGGCAGTGCCTGTTCGCTGATGTGCTGCGCCAGTGCCGCTTGCAGTTGATGCTGGAAGTCGGCCTTGCTGGCTGCGGTGAAGAACGCCATCTGTGGTACTCCGCTTGGGCTTGTTATTGATGGAAGCGTCGCGTGTTATCCCCGTGCGGGGAGACCGTCAGCTCTGTTCGTGGTAACGATGACAAGCACCATAAACGAATCAGAGCGACAGGTGGGTGAAGCTGGACAAGACAGTCAGGTCACATACAACTTCCACTGGATGAACCACAGCCGGATGACGGTACGACGGGCAGGTCAGACGCCCGGCCGGGGCACACCCGTTGCGCAGCTTAACGAGTGTGGGAACCCGCCTGCTTGCGGTGCGGCGACATATTCGGTCATCGGCAAGCAGCGCTTGGGTTGCAACAGGCGCAACCGGCAGTTAAACGAGCGGTTTTCTCAGGCACGAGTACCGAAAATGACCGATTGACGCTGCCAGGTCATGCACTGGGTGTGACACAGCTTGCAGCACAAAATTCGTCGCGGTGGCACAATTGATCGCATACCGCCCCGCCTCCAGACAGGATTGCCCCATGCTGCAACTGAAAACCGACGCCCTGATGGCCACCCCGTGCGATGACGAGGAAGACAACATGGCCATGCTGTGCTGCCACGGCAAAAACGGCGAGATGTTCATGCTGACCCGCTACCCGGATGAAGACGAGGTTGAATTGACCTGGGACTACGCGCCATCGACCCTGGACGGGCTGAAGGTCACCCTGGGTAATACGACGCTGCTGGTCGAGCTGGCCGCCGGCGATGCCGATGCGCTGGGGGGCAAGGACCAGTTGGAAATCACTCACGCCACGCCCCTATCGGACCTGGCTGAGGTCGAAGAAACCCTGCAAAACATCCTCGAGGGTACCGGTACTTTCATCCGAGTCTAAAGGGTGTCTACGCTCAAATGTGGGAGCGGGCTTGCCTGCGATACAGGCGACTCGGTCTGTCAGTCAGGCCGGGTTGCTGCCATCGCAGGCAAGCCAGCTCCCACAGGGACGGCGCTCACAACAGCATGTGTGTTCAATGCGATTGGTGCTGCCCACACAAAAATCCTACAAGATTTGCCAAAAATACCCGTTACGTCGTTAGTCGCCGCCCCCTTCGATGCATTAAAGTAGACGCCCCCGGCCTTGGCAGCGTTCATGACACCCAAGGCTCTTCTTCCCAGGAACCGCCATCGATGGAACATCGTGAAGCGCTGCTTGCGCTGCGAACCTTTCTTTCCACGCAGATTCTCGGCCAGGAAAAACTCATCGAGCGCCTGCTTATTGCGCTGTTGGCCGACGGCCACATGCTGGTGGAAGGCGCACCGGGCCTGGCCAAGACCAAGGCCATCAAAGAGCTGGCCGAAGGCATCGAAGCGCAGTTCCACCGAATCCAGTTCACCCCCGACCTGTTGCCCGCCGACATCACCGGCACCGAGATCTATCGCCCGGAAACCGGCAGCTTCGTGTTTCAGCAAGGCCCGATCTTCCACAACCTCGTGCTGGCCGACGAAATCAACCGGGCGCCGGCCAAGGTGCAATCGGCCCTGCTCGAGGCCATGGCCGAGCGCCAGGTCAGCGTGGGCCGCAGCACCTACGACCTGTCGCCGCTGTTTCTGGTGATGGCCACGCAAAACCCCATCGAGCAGGAAGGCACCTACCCGCTGCCCGAAGCCCAGCTCGACCGCTTTCTGATGCACGTCAAGATCGGCTTCCCCGACGCCGCCGTGGAGCGACGCATCCTGCAACAGGCGCGCGGCGAGGCGCTCAACGGCGAAACCAAGCCAGAACGCCGCGTCAGCCAGCAGGCGATCTTCGCCGCGCGCAAGGAAATCCTCGGCCTGTACATGGCCGATGCGGTGGAGGAATACCTGGTGCAACTGGTGATGGCCACCCGCACCCCGGCCAAGTTCGACGCGGAAATGGCCGAGTGGATTGCCTACGGCGCCAGCCCCCGTGGCTCGATTGCCCTCGACCGTTGCGCCCGTGCCCACGCCTGGCTCGCCGGCCGCGACTTCGTCAGCCCCGAAGATATCCAGGCGGTGCTGTTCGACGTGCTGCGCCATCGCATCATTTTGTCCTTCGAGGCAGAAGCCGCCGGCATCGACCAGGACCGCGTGGTGCAACGCATTCTCGACGTCGTTGCCGTCGCTTGAAGCCGATGAACACCAGCGCCGGCATCCGCGTCACGCTCAGCGAGCTGATCGAGATGCGTCATCGCGTGCGCGAAGTGCAGCTGTTTTCAACGCCCGGCCAGCGCAGTCCGATGATCGGCCTGCACCACTCCAAGCTGCGCGGGCGCGGTGTCGACTTCGATCAGGTGCGCGTGTACCAGGCCGGCGACGATGTGCGCACCATCGACTGGCGCGTCACCGCGCGCACCCAGGAACCGCACACCAAGCTGTTTCACGAAGAGCGCGAACGTCCGATCTTCATCATGGTGGAGCAAAGCTGCCGGCTGTTTTTCGGCTCGGGGCAGATGTTCAAGTCGGTGCTGGCGGCGCAGGCGGCCAGTTTGATTGGCTGGGCCGCGCTGGGGCATAACGACCGTGTTGGCGGGCTGGTGTTCGGCGACAGCGAGCATTACGAAATCAAACCGCGACGCAGCAAGCAAAGCCTGCTGCAACTGCTCAACCGCCTGGTGCACGTCAACCAGAGCCTGAACACCGAAAGCCTTCCGGAAGCCGACGCCCTGGGCATGGCGCTGCGCCGTGGCCGCGAAGTATTGCGCCCGGGCAGCCTGGGCATCGTGATCTGTGACGAGCGCGCCCTCACCGAAGGCGCCGAACAGCAACTGAGCCTGCTGTCGCGCCATTGCGACCTGCTGCTGCTGCCGATTTCCGACCCACTCGACCACGCCCTGCCCGCCGCCGGGCTGCTCAGGTTCGCGCAACGCGGCGCGCAGCTGGAACTGGACACGCTCAACTTCGACCTGCGCCAGGCCTACAAGGCCCAGGCCGAGGCGCGTACCGCCCGCTGGGAACGGCTCGCGCAGAAACTGCGGGTATTGCTGATGCCCTTGAGCACCCAGAGCGAAATGGTCGAGCAACTGCGCGAATATCTTAACCCGCAGCGCCCGGTCAAAAAGCAATGAGCAGCCTCGACCAACTGCAACCGCTGATCACTCCGCCGCCCATCGGCCTGTGGCCGCCCGCGCCGGGTTGGTGGCTGTTGCTGCTGGCAGTGCCGCTGCTCGGCTGGGGCCTGTGGTGGGCGCGTCGCTTCCTGCCCACCCGCCGCCCGGTGGCGCGCGCCGAGCAACCGCTGGACCCATTGCGCATCGCCGCCCTGGCCGAGCTGGCGTTGATGCCCAAGCCGTATGACGGCGCACCCGCCGGTGCCTGGCTGCAACAGCTCAACGGCCTGCTCAAGCGCCTGTGCCGCAACGACTATCCCTACAGCCAGAGCCACACCCTCAACGGCCGCAAATGGCTGGCGTTTCTCGACAACCGCTGCCCGGCCGCCGGCCTCACGCGCTGGATGGTGCTGGTCGAAGGCGCCTACAAGCCCGAATGCAAACTCGACGACAAGGCCATCGCTGGCCTGACCCAGGCCGTCGACACCTGGATTCGCAAACATGTTTGAGTTCGCCTGGCCGTGGATCTTCGTCCTGTTGCCCTTGCCTTGGGTAATGCGACTGCTGCTGCCCATCGCCGACAGTGGCGAGCCGGCGCTCAACGTCAGCTACCTCGAGGACCTCGAAGGTCTGGCCCGGCGTCGCGCGCGCATCAACCTGCCTGGCTGGCGCCAGCAAGCGCCGTTCGTGGTGCTGTGGCTACTGCTGCTGACCGCCGCCGCCCGCCCCGAATGGCTCGGCGAGCCACTGCCGATTGCCGCCAGCGGCCGCGATCTGCTGGTGGCGGTGGACGTGTCCGGTTCCATGGACTTTCCCGACATGCACTGGCAGGACGAGGACGTCAGTCGCCTCACTCTGGTCAAGCATTTGCTCGGCGATTTCCTGCAAGGCCGTGAAGGCGACCGCGTCGGGCTGATCCTGTTTGGCAGCCAGGCCTATTTGCAGGCGCCGCTGACGTTTGACCGGCGCACCGTGCGTACCTGGCTGGACGAAGCGCGTATCGGCATCGCCGGCAAGAACACCGCCATCGGTGACGCAATTGGCCTGGCCCTCAAGCGCCTGCGCCAGCGTCCGGCGCAGAGCCGCGTGCTGATTCTGGTCACCGACGGCGCCAACAATGGCGGGCAGATCGACCCACTGACCGCCGCGCGCCTGGCCGCTGAAGAAGGCGTGAAGATCTACCCCATCGGCATCGGCGCCGACCCCGAGCAGACCGGTTCCCTGGGCATCCTCGGCGTCAACCCGAGCCTGGACCTCGACGAGCCGGCGCTCAAGGCCATCGCCCAAGCCACCGGCGGCCGGTATTTCCGCGCACGGGATGGTGAGGAACTGCAACAGGTCAAAGACACCCTCGACCAACTTGAACCGGTCGAACAGCAACCCACCCAAGCCCGCCCGGCCCAGGCGTTGTACAGCGGGCCGTTGGCATTGGCGCTGATCCTGAGCATGCTGCTGGTGATCCATGAACGCTGGCCCGACAACGCCCTGCAACGGTTGTTGAACAAGCTGCCGAGGCGGGGGATGTTCTTGCCGCAGCGCCCTGAATGGCGCCAGCGCCTCAAACGCCTGCGTCTGCGGAGGCGTCGATGATCGACCTGTGGCCGCACTGGTTCCGTCCCTGGTGGCTGTTGCTGCTGCCGCTGCTTGGCTGGCTGCTGTGGCAATTGTGGCACCGGCAAAAACGCGCCGGGCGCTGGCAGATGATCCTGCCGCCCACGTTCCACGCCGTGCTGCTCAGCGGCGGCAACGGGCGCGAGAGCAAATCGCCGTGGGTGCTGCTGGGTCTCGCATGGCTGTTGGCCGTGCTGGCGCTGCTCGGCCCGAGCTGGCAGCGCGTGGAACAAACCAGCCAGAAGCCTGCCGACCCGTTGGTGGTGCTGCTGGAACTGACCCCGGAAATGCTCGCCACCGACAGCCCGCCCAATCGCCTCGAACAGGCGCGGCGCAAGCTGTATGACTTGCTGCAGGCGCGCAGCGATGCGCAAACCGCCATCGTGGTATACGCCGGCAGTGCCCACACCCTGGTGCCGCTGTCGGACGACCTCGGCACCAGCCGCAACCTGCTCGAAGCCCTGCGCCCCTCGATCATGCCCGAGCCCGGCCATCGCGCGGACCTCGCCGTGGAAAAGGCCCTGGCCCTGCTCAAGCACGGCGGCCTCGGCCAGGGGCGTCTGCTGTTGATCGGCTCGTCGCTGTCCAAACAGGAGCGCCAGGGCATCCGGCTGTTGCTGCAAGGCAATGCGTCACCGGCGCTGTCGATTCTTGGCATCGGCAGCCGCGAAGGCACACCGGTGACCCAGGAAAGCGGCGAGTTCCTCAAGGACGAACAAGGCGCGATCCTGATCCCGCGGCTCGACAGCCCGACCCTCAAGGCTTTCGCCAGCGAGATGGGCGGCCGCTACCGCGCCGCGCGCCTGGACGACAAAGACCTGCGTCAGCTCGGCGTGCTCGACCCGCCACAAACGGCGCGCAGCGACGGCCAACGGCTGCACCTCGACAGCTGGGCCGACCAGGGTTACTGGCTGCTGCTGCCGCTGTTGTTGCTGGCCGCCTGCGCCGGTCGGCGTGGCTGGTTGTTTTGCCTGCCGCTGCTGCTGATGGCCGCGCCGCAGCCCAGCTACGCCTTCGCATTGCAGGACCTGTGGCTGCGCGCCGACCAACAAGGCCAGCAGTTGCTGCAACAGCAACGCCCCGCCGAAGCCGCCGAGCGTTTTGCCGACCCGCAGTGGCAAGGCGTGGCGCTGTATGAGGCGGGCAACTATGCCGAGGCCATCAAGCGTTTTGCCCAGGGCACTGACGCCAGCGCCCACTACAATCGAGGCAACGCCCTGGCCCGCTCCGGCGAGCTGGAAGCGGCGATCGACGCCTACGACCAGGCCCTGGAAGCACAACCGGACCTGCAACCGGCGCTGCAAAACAAGGCCCTGGTCGAAGCCCTGATGCAGCAGCAGACGCCCCCCGAGCCGCCTGAGCCTGCAAAAAACGAAGATGACGAAACCACCCAACCCGGCCAAACTGCGCAACCGGGCGACAGCGGGCAACGTGCCACCGGCGGCGAGCAATCGTCCCAGGGCCAGGGCCAGACCGGCGACACCCAACCGGGTACACCCTCGAAGTCCGGCAGCAATGAAGTCCCGGGCAGCGAGCTGGGCGATGAGCAAACCACCACCCCGCCGCTGAACGCCAATGACGCCAGCCTCGATGGCGAACACCGCCAGGCCCTGGAACAATGGCTGCAGCAGATCCCGGACAACCCCGGCGAGCTGCTGCGGCGCAAATTCTGGTACGAACAGCAACAGCATCAGGACAAGACGCGATGAACCGCTGCCCCCCCCTTCTGCTTCTGCTCGCGCTGACGGCAGGCTCCGCCCAGGCGGCGAGTCTGGTCGCCAGCGTCGACCGCAGCCGCCTCAACTCCGGGGAAACGGTGGAACTGACGGTGGAATCGAGCGACGTCACCCAGTTCGGCAAGCCCGACCTGTCGCCTCTGGACGCGCAGTTCGAAGTCAGCGGCACGCGCCAGATCAACCAGCTCACCACCCTGGGCGGCGACAACCACGCGACTACGCGCTGGATCATCACGTTGTTGCCCAAGGAGAACGGCGAGGTGGTGATCCCGCCGCTGCAGGTGGGCGAGTACAGGACCCAGCCAATCGCCCTGCAAGTGATGGAAACCGCCAGCCAGAACACCAGCGCGGAACTTGCACCCGTGTTCGTCCAGGCCAGCCTCGACCAGAACACGGCCTACGTGCAGGCCCAGGTGCTGATGACTGTGCGCGTGTACCACTCGGTGTCGCTGTATGACGACAGCAGCCTCACGCCATTGCAGATTCCGGACGCGCGTATCGAGCAACTGGGTGAGTCGCGCACTTACGAGAAGGTCATCAACAGCATTCGTCATGGCGTGATCGAAACGCGCTACGCCATCTACCCGCAGCGCAGCGGCGCGGTGGAGATTCCCGCGCAGACCTTCAGCGCAACGCTGGTGGAGTCGCGCCCGGCGCAGGAGAACACCCTGCAAGGCACCAAGCCGGGCAAGCTGATCCATGTCAGCTCCGCGCCCATGCTGTTGACGGTCAAGCCCAAACCCGCCCTGTACCCGGCGGATGCGCCCTGGTTGCCGGCGCGCAGCCTGACCCTCACGGAAAGCTGGAACCCGGAGCCCGAGCATGTACAGGTGGGTGACTCGCTGACCCGCAGCCTCACGGTCAAGGCCGAAGGGCTGTCCAGCGCACAACTGCCGGCCCTGCCCAGCACCGACATCGCCGGCCTGCGTCGTTATCCGGACCAGCCCGTGCTGGGCAACCAGAACAGCGACCGTGGCCTGGTCGGCAGCCGTGAAGACCGCGAGGCCCTGGTTCCCAATCGCGTCGGCGCGCTGGAGTTGCCGCCGCTGGAAGTAGTGTGGTGGAACACCCACGAAGACCACCTTGAGCGCACCAGCCTGCCGGCCCGCACTCTGCAAGTGGCCAACAACCCGAGCCTGGTGGTGGACACGCCCGCCACCCCGACCATCATCACCGCCCCCGACGATAGCCGTCTGTGGCTGTGGCAGTTGAGCACCCTGCTGCTGGCCTGCACCACCCTGCTCGGCTTCGGCTTGTGGTGGCGCGCCCGCTCGCAGCCGGCCGTGCTGCGTGCCGCGCAAACCGGCCCGAGCCCGCGCAGCCTGCTCGACGACCTCAAACGCGCCACTCAGGCCAACGACCCCCAGGCCACGCGCCAGGCGCTGGACGCCTGGGCCCGCCAGCAACCGGAAACCCTCGCCGAGATGGCGGCGCGCTTCGTGCCGTTGTCGGATGCCTTGGATGGGTTGAATGGCGCGCTGTACAGCGAAGGAGGCCACTACTGGCTGGGGGAAGACCTGTGGCGTGCGGTCAAGGCCATTCCAATGGCGGACCGCGAGCAGGATCCAGCAACGGACAGCACCAGCTTGCCGCCGCTCTATCCCAAATAGATTGGCTAGTAGTCCATTTCACCTCAACGCGCAGGATATTTCCTAAGCCGTTAGCCCGTGGTGCTTGTAGCCAGAGGCACTTTATTTAAATGAACACAACACAGTACAAATACTTTCGTCACACTTAAGTGCGCACCTCAACCGCCGATAACGGGATGTAATGTTCAACTAATGGAGCTTGCAAATGGCTATTATCTTGACACCACCGACTCACCCATCCCGTGAAAGCGCTGCCTATGTCATCAAAAATCCGCAAATGACCACTAATGCCTTTACCGTCACTGACGCCTCCGAGGCAGCGCAGGCTTTGAAATTGCAAGATGAGGAAAGGATCAGCGCACTTAAGGATTTTTTGAAAGGTTATGACATGACTTCGATCAGTACCGATGAGCTCAAGAAAGTAGGCAGACGGCTTTACGATGAGGGCATGATAAGCCGGCGAGCGTTTGGACTGTTTATTGCTGGAGACGGTGCATCTGACGTTAACGGCTATCAAACAAAAACCGACGTTAAGTTCAACGCTATCGCCTTGTTCAATGAAAAAATGCAGGATGAAATCGATTACCGTAAAAGTGAGCCGCTGCGCTCGTATAGAGAAGGTGCCATGGATTATCTGCAGGGCATGGTCAATGCCAATCAGGCTATCAACGCGCTGGCGTACTTTGTCAACTCTTCCAGCAGCACTTTGTCGGTTAACGAAAAGGCTTGAACAAAGCGCAGTGCGCCCTGTAGGCGCACTGGCTACAGCGCCTAACGACCGTACCTGACGGTCCCCGAGTAGGCTTTTGCAACGCCGCTATCATTACTCACCCTTACGCGATAACTGCCAAAAGAACCGACATACGACGCGTTGTTTCCGACGCTGTACGTTTCTCTTTTCCATGATGAGCCTACCTCGCGTTCAATAAATATGCCGGGGGCTTTTCCGGCACCGCCAGCAAACACCATCGCCTCAATACTGGCTGTTAAACATCCATTGGCAGGCGTGATGGAAAATGGTCCATATGCCGTCACTTCGGTATCAGGCGGGACAGTTCCGGTATAACTATCGTTAATACTCAAACACAAGGCAGAGGCCTGCATGGACGCCAACATCAACACTGCGAAGGGTAACGCGATAAGTTTTTTCATAACGCTCTCCACAATAAACTATCAGGATGGCTTCTTCGGACAGAAGACGCTGAAAAATGATGCACGAACAATTAACCAGAATATGCCGGACGCTTCCTAAAAAGAATAAGGACTGCTCCGTCACCTTTAAGAGTAGGAACGTGTAAGTTTTTTCCTAATCCTCGACCCTGTCTGAATAAACTTCAATTCGACACTGAGACAAACAGACTTTTATTAATACCAGGTCATTCATATCGAAACTCGCAGAGCCGCCGCTATCGGGAGCGAGCCCACGTTTACCAAACACAAAATAACTTTTTGATTTAAACCTGAAAGTTCAAATAGCCACATTCCTGTGGCGAGCAGGCTTGTCCTGCGTTGGGCTGCGCAGCAGCCCCAAAACCGTGCTCAGGGCAGTGCCAGGTACATCGCGTTCCCCTTGATTGGGGGCGCTGCGCACCCCAACGCGGGGCAAGCCCGCTCGCCACAGAGGCGCCAGTTTGCTGCGCGACGGCGCCAAGTCGAAGACTTGGTGGAGCCTCCCACCTTTGGTCTGTACAGGCCGCAGGCATACCCCACGCTGGTGCCACCCCGACCATCATCACCGCTCCCGACGATAGCCGTCTTTGGCTAGTAGTCCATTTCGCCTTAACGCGCAGGATACTTCCTAAGCCGTTAGCCCCTGGTGCTTGTAGCCAGAGGCACTTTATTTAAATGGACACAACACAGCACAAATACTTTCGTCACACTTAAGTGCGCACCTCAACCGCCGATAACGGGATGTAATGTTCAACTAATGGAGCTTGCAAATGGCTATTATCTTGACACCACCGACTCACCCATCCCGTGAAAGCGCTGCCTATGTCATCAAAAATCCGCAAATGACCACTAATGCCTTTACCGTCACTGACGCCTCCGAGGCAGCGCAGGCTTTGAAATTGCAAGATGAGGAAAGGATCAGCGCACTTAAGGATTTTTTGAAAGGTTATGACATGACTTCGATCAGTACCGATGAGCTCAAGAAAGTAGGCAGACGGCTTTACGATGAGGGCATGATAAGCCGGCGAGCGTTTGGACTGTTTATTGCTGGAGACGGTGCATCTGACGTTAACGGCTATCAAACAAAAACCGACGTTAAATTCAACGCTATCGCCTTGTTCAATGAAAAAATGCAGGATGAAATCGATTACCGTAAAAGTGAGCCGCTGCGCTCGTATAGAGAAGGTGCCATGGATTATCTGCAGGGCATGGTCAATGCCAATCAGGCTATCAACGCGCTGGCGTACTTCGTCAATTCTTCCAGCAGCACTTTGTCGGTGAACGAAAAGGCTTGAACAAAGCGCAGTGCGCCGTGTAGGCGCACTGGCTACAGCGCCTAACGACCGTACCTGACGGTCCCCGAGTAGGCTTTTGCAACGCCGCTATCATTACTCACCCTTACGCGATAACTGCCAAAAGAACCGACATACGACGCGTTGTTTCCGACGCTGTACGTTTCTCTTTTCCATGATGAGCCTACCTCGCGTTCAATAAATATGCCGGGGGCTTCCCCAGCACACTGCGAAGGGTAACGCGATAAGTTTTTCATAACGCTCTCCACAATAAACTATCAGGATGACTTCTTCGGACAGAAGACGCCGAAAAATGACGCACGAACAA
Organism: Pseudomonas poae RE*1-1-14; assembly: GCF_000336465.1. Classification (NCBI taxonomy): domain Bacteria; kingdom Pseudomonadati; phylum Pseudomonadota; class Gammaproteobacteria; order Pseudomonadales; family Pseudomonadaceae; genus Pseudomonas; species Pseudomonas poae. The sequence continues at coordinate 2,193,595 of NC_020209.1, forward strand.
TTAATCCGAATATGCCGGTCGCCTCCTAAAAACAATAAGAACTGCCCTGTCATCTTTAAGAGCAGGAGCGTGCAAGTCTTCTCCTACCCCCCGACCCTGCCTGAATAAACTTCAATTCGACACTGAGACAAACAGACTTTTATTAATACCAGGTCATTCATATTGAAACTCGCAGAGCCGCCGCTATCGGGAGCGAGCCCGCGTTTACCAAACACAAAATAACTTTTTGATTTAAACCTGAAAGTTCAAACAGCCACATTCCTGTGGCGAGCAGGCTTGTCCTGCGTTGGGCTGCGCAGCAGCCCCAAAACCGTGCTCAGGGCAGTGTCAGGTACATCGCGTTCCCCTTGATTGGGGGCGCTTCGCACCTCAACGCGGGGCAAGCCCGCTCGCCACAGAGGCGCCAGTTTGCTGCGCGACGGCGCCAAGTCGAAGACTTGGTGGAGCCTCCCACCTTTGGTCTGTACAGGCCGCAGGCATACCCCGCGCTTTTGCAGGTAAACTCCCCTCCTTTCCATCTTCTCCACGGAGTTCGCCTTGCGTCTGTTTCACACCTCCGACTGGCACCTGGGCCAAAACCTCCATGGCCAGGAACGCGACTTCGAACACGCCTGCTTCCTGGCGTGGCTGCTGGGTCAGCTCAAGGCTCATAGCCCTGACGTGCTGCTGATCGCCGGCGATATCTTCGACACGGTCAACCCGCCACTCAAGGCTCAGGAGCGGCTGTATGATTTCATCATCAGCGCCCACGAACAAAATCCCGAACTGACCATCGTGATGATCGCCGGCAACCATGACTCCGGCTCGCGCATCGAGTTGCCCGCGCCGTTGATGCGCCGTCTGCGCACCCATGCGCTGGGCCGGGTGCTGTGGCTGGATGACGGGCAACTGGATGCCGAGCGCCTGCTGATTCCCTTGCCCACGGCCAAAGGCAAGATTGCCGGCTGGTGCCTCGCACTGCCCTTCCTGCGCCCGGCGGAGGTCACCGGCGCCCACTTGGGCGACGATTACTTGCGCGGTATCGGCCAAGTGCATGAATGGCTGATCGCCGCCGCCAACGCCAAGCGCAAAAAAGGCCAGGCGCTGATTGCCATCAGCCATGCGCATATGGCCGGCGGTTCGGTCTCGGAAGATTCCGAGCGCAGCCTGATCATCGGCAACGCCGAGGCGCTGCCTGCCAGTCTGTTCGATAAAACTGTCGGTTACGTAGCCCTCGGCCATTTGCACAAGCCACAAAAGGTGAATGGCGAAGAGCGCATTCGTTATAGCGGCTCGCCAATTCCGCTGTCGTTTTCCGAGATCGGCTACAAACACCAGATTCTCGACGTGATGTTCCAGGGCGAAAGACTGGTCAGCGTCGAACCGCTGCTGATCCCGCGCGCGGTCAACCTGCTTCGCCTGGACGCCGCGCCGCTGGCTGACATTCTCAAAGCGCTGGCAGAGCTGCCCGACATTGACCTGCTCGCCGAAACCCAGCGTCACCCTTGGCTCGAAGTGCGTGTGCGCCTGGATGAGCCGCAGCCGGACCTGCGCCAGCAAATCGAAGCCGCCTTGCAGGGCAAGGCCGTGCGCCTGGTGCGGATCGCCGCCGAATACGCCGGCAAGCGCGGTCAGGACGACAACGACGACGCACGACTGATCGAACTCGACCAGCTCACGCCCCAGGAATTGTTCAGCCGCGCCTGGCACGACAGCTACGGCAGTGAAGTGGACGAGCAGACCCTCAATGACTTCGCCGTGCTGCTCCAGGAAGTGCAACAGGAGGAGCAACAGCCATGAAAATTCTTGCCATCCGCCTGAAAAACCTCGCCTCACTGGCAGGCCCGTTTGAAATCGACTTTACCGCCGAGCCGCTAGCCAGCGCCGGCTTGTTTGCAATCACAGGCCCCACCGGCGCGGGTAAAAGCACCCTGCTCGATGCCTTGTGCCTGGCGTTGTTTGGCGCGGTGCCGCGGCTGGGCGACACCGGCCAGGCGAAAATGCCGGATGCCGATACTGACATTTCCATTGGCGATCCGCGCACGCTGATCCGTCGCGGCACGGGGGGCGGCTATGCCGAAGTGGATTTTGTCGGCGTCAACGGCCGTCGCTACCGCGCGCGCTGGGAGGCCAACCGCGCCCGCGACAAGGCCAGTGGCAAGCTGCAGAACAGTCGGCAAAGCCTGCTGGACCTGGACAGCGATCAAGTGCTGGCCAGCCAGAAAACCGAATACAAAACTCAGCTGGAACTGGCCCTGGGCCTGAACTTCGAGCAGTTCACCCGTGCGGTGCTGCTGGCACAAAGCGAGTTCAGCGCGTTCCTCAAGGCCAACGACAACGAGCGCAGCGAGCTGCTCGAAAAGCTCACCGACACCGCGCTGTACACCCAGCTTGGTCGCCGCGCCTTCGACAAGGCCAAAGACGCGCGAGACGTACACAAGCAGTTGCAGGATCAAGCCACCGGCATCGTCCCGCTGGCCGCCGAAGCCCGTGCCGAACTGGACCAGCAACTGAGCGACGCACAGCAACAGTTAAAGACTCAGCAGGCCCAGCTCAAGCAGCTCGAATTGCAACACACCTGGCTCAAGGAACTGCGCGAATGGCAGGAGCGCCAGCTCAGCGCCACCCAACAACTGCAACAGGCACACGCCGAGTGGACAGCCCAGAGCCCGCAACGCCAGGACCTGAACCACCTGGAGCAGTTGGCGCCACAACGTCATCACTTCGCGCGCCAGGCCGAACTCAATACCTTGCTCACGCCACTGGCCGCGCAGATTCAGCAGCTTATTGAACAGCAACACGCGCTGCATACCCGTCAGCAGCAGGCACAGTTGCAACAAACCAGCGCGCAAAGCGCTTTGGCCCATGCCCTGAAAAACCAGGCCGACGCCGCGCCGCTGTTGCGCCAGGCCGTCGAAGAGCAAAGCACCCTCGCCCACCTGACTCGCGAACTCGCCAAGCGCACCGAAGAAAAACACCAGCAACAAAGCGCCTGCCATGAAGGCCAGGCCCGGCTCAAAGCCATGCAGGACAAACACGCCGACGTCGAACAGCGCCTTCAACGCCTGGCCGCCGAGCTTGAACGCAGCGCCGTCCTTGCCCCACTGAGCGATGCCTGGAACGCCTACCGCGATCGCCTGCAACAGCTGATGCTGATCGGCAACCGCCTGAGCAAAGGCCAGGCCGAATTGCCCCAGCTGGAACAGCGCGCCACTGCCACTGCACAAACGTTCGCCGAACAGCGCGAAGCGCTGGACCTGCTGTTTCAGGAAGCCGGCGCCGAACCCCACGCTGTAGCCGAACAGGTGCAGCTGCTGGCCAGCCTGCTGCAAGACAATCGCAAGCAACAGCGCGCCTTCGAAGACCTGACGCGCCTGTGGGACAGCCAGCAGCAGTTGGACCAGCAAGCCGCCGCACTCACGCAGAAGCTCGTCGACGCGGCGCAAAAACGCGAGCAACTGAACCAGACCGGCCTGCAAGCCAAGGCCGAACTGGCGGTCGCCGAACAGACCCTCACCGTGACCCGGCAACTGCTGGAGCGCCAACGCCTGGCGCGCAGTGCCAGCGTCGAGGAGTTGCGCGAACAGTTACAGGATGACCAGCCCTGCCCCGTGTGCGGCAGCCCTGAACACCCGTATCACCAGCCCGAAGCGCTGCTGCACAGCCTGGGTCGCCACGATGAAACCGAAGAGGCCACGGCGCAGAAAGCCGTCGACACGCTCAAGGAAAAGCTCACCGAGCTGCGCGGTGAGGTCGGCGGCCTGATCGCCCAGCAGAAAGAGTTCCTGCAACAACAGGACCACCTGAGCGCCCAGCACACTGCGCTCAAGCCGAGCCTTGAGGCGCACCCGCTGGCGGCTTCGCTGTTCAATCAGGAAGCGGCCAAACGCAGTGCCTGGCTGGCCCAGCAGCTCAACCAGTTGACCCAGAGCATCGGCCAGGACGAACAGCGCCAGGCCGCACTGCTTAACCTGCAACACAATGCCGGGCGCCTGCAACAGCAGCTGCAAAGCGCCCAGGAAGCGAGCCAGCAAGCGCGCCAACTGATGCTCGACCAGCAACGCGAGCTGGCCAACGACCGCGAACGCCTGGACGAAGAATTGCACGCCTTCGCCAGCCTGTTGCCCGCCGAAACCCTCGACGGTCTGCGCCGCGATCCGGCGGCAACCTTCATGTTGCTCGACCAGCACGTCAGCCAGCGGCTTGAGCAACTGGGCCATCAACGTGACGAACTGGCCGAACAGCAGGCGCGTCAGCAGGCCATCGAGAAAGAGCACACCCATCAGCAGCATCGTGAGCAGCAGCTCGACGCGCTCAGCCAGCAGTTCAATGAGCTGGCGACCCAGCAACAGGCGGCCCAGGAAAAACTTGCGACCTTGCTGGGCGACTACGCCAGTGCCGAACACTGGCAACAGCAGCTGGAACAGGCGGTGGTGCAGTCACGCCAGAGCGAAACCGATGCCAGTCAACAATTGCAGGCCATTCATAACGAGCTGATCCAGTTGGCGGCTGACCTCAAGGCCCGTGAAGAACGTCAGTCGGCGCTGCACAGCGAACAAGCGGCGCTCGACACACGCTTGAGCGAGTGGCGCGCATTGCATGCCGAGTTGGATGACACCCAACTCACACGCCTGCTGGGGTTCGACGACGCTCAGCTCAGTGCGCTGCGCCACCAGGTGCAGGCCAGTGAAAAAGCCGTCGAGCAAGCCAGGGTGTTGCTGCAAGAGCGCGAACAGCGCCTGGCCGACCATCAGGCTCTGCACAACGGCAACTTGGAAGCCGAACAGCTGGACAGCAACCTCGCAGCCCTGAACCAGCAATTGGCGGAGGGCGAAAAATGCTGCGCCGAGCTGCGCGCGCGCCAGTCTGAAGACCAGCGCCGCCAGGACGCCAACAGTGCACTGGCCGCGCAAATCACCAAGGCCTATGAAGAATGGCAACGCTGGGCGCGCCTGAATGCACTGATCGGCTCGGCCACCGGCGACGTGTTCCGCAAACTCGCTCAGGCCTACAACCTCGACCTGTTGGTGCACCACGCCAACGTGCAGCTGCGCCAACTGGTGCGTCGTTATCGCCTCAAGCGCGGCGGCAGCATGCTCGGGCTGCTGGTGATGGACACGGAGATGGGTGACGAACTGCGCTCGGTGCATTCGTTGTCTGGCGGCGAGACGTTTCTGGTGTCGTTGGCCCTGGCCCTTGGGCTGGCATCCATGGCGTCGAGCACGCTGAAGATCGAGTCGCTGTTTATCGACGAGGGCTTCGGCAGCCTGGACCCGGAGTCGCTGCAACTGGCGATGGACGCGCTGGACGGCTTGCAGGCCCAGGGCCGCAAGGTGGCGGTGATTTCCCATGTGCAGGAAATGCACGAGCGCATTCCGGTGCAGATCCAGGTCAAGCGTCAGGGCAACGGCTTGAGCACCCTGGAGGTCACGTGAGCGAGGCGCTGCTGTATTCGTTCCGGCGCTGCCCTTATGCAATGCGCGCTCGCATGGCCCTGCGCTACGCCGGGGTGGCGGTGCGCATTGTCGAGGTGAGCCTGAGGGCCAAGCCGGCTGAAATGCTGGCGCTGTCGCCCAAGGGCACGGTGCCGGTGTTGAGCGTGGGCGGCCAAGTGATCGATGAAAGCCTGGCGATCATGCAGTGGGCCCTGGCGCAGCACGACCCGGATGACTGGTTGCGGCAGGATGACCCGGCCGCGCTGGCGTTGATCGCCGAGAATGACCAGGACTTCAAACATCATTTGAATCGATACAAGTACGCCGAGCGCTACCCGGAGCATCCGATGGAACATTATCGGGCCGAGGGTGAGGTGTTCCTGCAGAAGCTGGAACATTTACTGGCGGGGCGTAGCTGCTTGTTGGCCGAGCATTTGAGCCTGGCAGATGTGGCACTGGCACCGTTCGTGCGCCAGTTTGCCCATGTGGATCGCGAGTGGTTCGCCAGTACACCCTATATCCGATTACATACCTGGCTGCAGCGCTTTCTGGAATCGCCGCTGTTTGTAGCGGTAATGGCCAAACCCTGAGTTCAAGCTTATCGCAGGGTCTTGTGATCGAGGGCGGCATAGAAGTTGGCGCTTTGTTGCAGGTACTTCTGGGTATAGGCGCTGGTGCTGGATTTTTTGTCGGTGACGTCCACGCTGGCAGCCGCTGGCAAGGCAACAGTGGCGGAGACAGCAGAAGCGGCGATGATGGAGAAGAGATTCAAGTTCATGGCGGTAACCCTCGTGTTCGTTTGGTTGAGTGGCCGGGGAAGGCCTTGGGACTCAACTTACGCCCGAGGCGTTGAACCTTGGAAATGCTTTGAAACAGTAGCCGCTATTAACAGAATTAATGGAAAAGCTCAGGCCCCGCGTTGCGGGGCCTGTGGCTTATTGACGCACCAGAAACTTGAGGTCGCTGGGCGCATCAATAGGCAGTTTCTGCACGGTTTTACCCAGCAGGCCGGTCTTCTGGTCGCGCTCGACCACTACGATTTCATTGCTTTTCTGGTTGGCGATCAGCACGAACTTGCCGCTCGGGTCCAGGCTGAATTCACGCGGGTGGTCGCCCTCGACGGAGCGTTTTTGAATCTGCTTGAGGTGCGCCGTGGCCGGGTCGATGCTGAACACCAGCAGCTGATTGGCCGTACCGCGATTGCTCACGTACAGGAACTTGCCGTCGCTGGAGGCATGCAACGCTGCACCGGCCTTATCGGTCACCGGCTGGCCAGTGGCGTACTCCACCAGTTGGGTCTGGGTGAGCTGGCCGTCCTGATAATCGAACACCGCAATCTGGGCACTCATCTCGGTGGTCAGCCAGGCATGCTTGCCGTCGGCGCTGAACAGCAGGTGACGCGGACCGCTGCCCGCCGGCAGTTGCACCGACGCCGGCTTGGCCGGGGTCAACGGTTGTTCGTGATTGGCCTTGGGGTCGTAGCGGTAGACGAACACCTTGTCGGCACCCAGGTCCTGCACGAACACGTAGTTGCCATCGGGCGACGCCACCACCGAGTGCACGTGGTTGGAGGCCTGGCGTTCAGGGTTCACGCCACTGGCCGGGTGCCCGCTCATTTGCACCGGTGCCGACAGCTTGCCGCTGGCGTCCAGCGGCAGAATCGCCAGGCTGCCGCCCGGGTCTTCCAGGACCGAGTAGTTGGCGACGAACAGATAGCGCCCGTCAGCCGCAATGCTGGAATGGGTCGGCTCATTGCCCAGGCTCTGCACCTGGTTGATCAGGCTGAGCTGATGATTCTGCGGGTCAATGCTGTAGCCGCTGACGCGGCCGACCGCGTCCTGCTGGCCCGGGCCATTTTCGTTGACCACGTAGAGGCGCTTCTGGTCTTTGGAAAGGGTCAGCCAGGACGGATTGGCCGCCTTGGCCGCCAGCACCGGCTTGCCGTTGAACTGGCCGGTGCGGCTGTCGAACTGCAGGCGGTAGATACCTTCGCTGCTGCCGGCGGTGTAGCTGCCCACCAGCAGGTCATGGGTGTCGGCCGGTGCAGCCTGCACCGACATTGCACCGACACTGCCCGCCATCAGCAGCGGCCAGAATTTACGCATCATCATGCTCGTCGTCCTCATCGTTATTGTTGCCGGTGATCGCACTCATGCAGATCAGGCGATGCTCGCCCGAGTCACCGGTCAGGGTCCAGCTTTGCAGGGTCTGGTCAAAGGTGGCGTGTTCGACCTGCTCCAGGCTGAACGTCCAGCGCTTTTCAGCACGGCCGTCCATGGCGGTGATCTGCAGCTTTTCTTCTGACAGCTCAAATTCGAAGGCGTGCAACCCGTCGATCTCAAGCATGTCGGCGGTGGTGAGGGCGGTGGTGAGGTTGTCGGCAGTCATTACGCATCGGTCATCTGAAAAGGAAGGTGCACATGATAGGCGAGTTCGCGCGTCAGAGGGTGGCGGTAACCGGCTAACGCCCGCACGGCGCGACGGTCCCTAACGTACACGGGTCCCCTTCTCTTTCGTAAAGGAATACCCGTGACCGATACCTTGATCAAACGCGCCGTAGAGGCCCAGTTCCGCACACGCCCGACCCTGCGAACGGTGGTGGCGCAGATGCTCGCCGATCACCTTCAGGAAAAATACCCGCCGCTGACGCTGCCCGTCGCACAGTTGCGTTTGGCGCTGCCCCGTGAGGGCGGCGGGCGTAGTTTGAGCCCGTTGCTCGAGGTGGCGCTTGAGTACATCGCCACCGGCATTTTCCCTGAGCTCACTGCACACGACGGACTCGACGCTTACCTGAGTGATGCCAGCGGCACGCGGTTGAGCTTTGAACACAACGGCACGCGCAGCTATAAGCTGGCGGTGGTCGAAGCGGTCATCCGCGAGTTGCCGTTTATCGTGCACGTGGGCGTTCAAGACGCGCTGACGGCCTACTGGAATAAGCCCGGCGATGCCGGAGGCAGCCGCTGGCACTGGTTCTCCGCAATCTTGCAGGGCCAGCTGCGCGCCGCGGCCATCCGCCAGTTGGCCGATGATGTGCCCGCGTTGCAACGACTCATCCACCTGGCCGACTACCCTGCGCGCGAAACCCGCAGCCAGCGCGCCGGAGCAGAATCTTCGCTGCATGCCTACAGCGTGGAGACCCGCCTGGTTCAGGGCGAAACCCGAGTCACCGTGCAATCGAGCGATATTGTGTTGGTCGATGGTAAACAGGTATGGCTGTACGGCCTGTCGGGACGCATCGAAGCGTACCCGAGCCTGGATGCGTTTGGCCAAGCCTGGGGGCGACGCATGGCACAACGGTTCACCGCTGACAGCGTTACCTGGCAACTTTATGAGCCCGACGGCAATATTTTCGAGGTGCAGGCCGCACTGGTGCTCAATGGCCAACTCGAAGACATTGCAGCCGTAGACCTGACGCAAGCGATCACGCTGGATCGCCTGGAAGCGCTGTTCGAATCGATCACTGACCCGGCCGCGCAACTGGACGAAACTGCCGTTACGCCACCGCCGCCCCTGCAGCGGATCGAAGCCGCCCTGCCCGACTGGCTGCAGCACGCCTCGCCGGACCTGCGTCTGGCCTACCACGGCTGCCTGCTCGAACAGGCCAGCGCCAGGCGGCTGGACAACGCAAAGACGTGGCTGGAGGGGCTGGACGACATCCGCACGTATGCCCGCCGCCATCTGGACAACCAATTGTGCCTGGAGCGAAACGCCTGGCTGATCGGAAAACGCAGTTGTGAAACAGACGCTGCGCACTACACCGCCGACCATTTGGAACTGACCTTTAAAGTGCCGTACGGCACGCTCAGCGGTGGCTATGTCGAAACGGAGCGCATGAGCCTGGTGGACCTGGCCTTGAAAAATCTGTCCGGCAAGCCGCGAGGCTCCATGACCCTGCGTGACACCTCCGGGCAGGCCATCGAAGCGTGGTTGACGCCCGACTACGTTGAGCGGCTGGCGCAACGGGTGGACATCGGCCTGAACTACACCCGCTATATTCGCCAAGCATTGCTCACCGATACCGACGAGGCGAAGCAACGTAAAAGCAGGTTCATCTCCCAGCGCCCGCTCGAGTTGAAAAGCCAGGCGCTGGAACATGCGATCAAAGGCGAAGCGGGATTGACCGCCACGGGCGCCGACTACGTGGTTGCAGTGCTCGCTGCCAGCCGCGTCGAACGGTATGTCGATAACCGCGAAATCGTCATGCGCCCACTGGCCTTTCAGCGCAAGCCTGGGGCGAAATCGGATGCGGTGCAGCACATGTTCATCATCGAGGCGCGTAACGGAGAGGACGGCCCGCACCTGCTGTATCGCCCGACCTACCGCCAGTCACTGCTGCAATTCAGCAGTCGCGAGCAGTTGCTCCAGGCCATCGTGAAACCGGGCGAGCTGCAGGACAGCGTGCTGGCGTGGCTGGATGAGAACGCCAGAGCCGTCTACGGCAATGGCGGCTTCAGCGAACCCCATTACGTGCGCATCATCGGCATCGGTGCGGAGTTCGACCCGTTGCCCGCCGTGCCCGCGCCGGCGACACTGGCTGCGACTGACGATGAAAGCAACGCCGAGCTTCTGCAGTCGCTGACCAACGGCCAACTCATGGAGTACCTGTTTACCAGCGAAGCGCGCCAATTGCTGGAGCAGGCGGACCGCGAGTCGACCTCCAATGCCGAAAGCCGTTGGGCGCTGATCCTGGAAGGCGCGCAACTGGGCTTCAATACCTTATTGATGCTGGTACGCGGCCCGGCGGCAGTGGTGGGATGGTTTGTGCAACTGATCCAGAGCCTTGCCCAGGACTTGCCGGCCCTGGTCAGCGATGACTCGACTGCGCGGGAACTGGCGTGGATCGACGTACTGCTCAACACCGCCATGGTGCTGGTGCATAAGGCTACGGCATCGCCAACACCGCAACGTTCGCCGATTGACCAGACGACCCTCGCCCGACTGCCCCTGCGGCGCGCGGCGGACCAGGCGGCAAAACCACTGCCCGTGATCAAGCGTGGGGTGGTCGGCCTGCCCTCCGAACCACCGGGTGGCGGTAGTACGCTGATTGACTTTGACCATTCACTGGCCGGCGATACCGCATCGGCACGCCTGCGGGACAAACTTCTCAACTACAAAGTGGCATGGCCGGACCCTGCGCCCTCTCCCGTCGAAATCGGCGCGCTCAAGGGGCTGTACAAGATAGATCGCGTTTGGCACGCGTCGGTGGGCGGGTTGTTGTTCCGGGTCAACATCGTTCCAGGGTTCAACGAAGTGTTTATTGTCCACCCCGAAAAGCCCGCACACCCCGGCATCAGGCTGAAAACCGATGGCAAGGGCCATTGGACCCTGGATCGCGGGCTGAAGCTACTGGGCGGCGGCCCCAAACGTCTTGCGCAGCTACGCGAGGAAAACCAGCGTAAAACGCGTGAAATGGTCGCAAAAATGGAATCGCTCGCCCTGGAAATCACCGAGCAGATGAATGAGTTCAATGCATCGCTGACGCGGATGCAGGCGGCCTACGACGACTTGGTCAAACAGGGCAACACACTCAAAACAGTGTGGAAACTGCTCGAGCACGCTGACACCGTGCAAAAAACCGCGCTGCTGAAAAGGCATCAACTTGAAATGCAGGGTTATGCCAGGTTGCGCAACCAGTATGAAGTGCTACTGGAGCCTTTGCAGGCACGCTATGAGCAGTTGCTCCCCCTGCGCCTGGAGCTGGTTGAGGTGGGTCGATCTCTGGAAAAGTACGGGGGTGCATGGGTTCACGTGCGCGACCGGGCCAAAACACTGCAGACTCTGTGGGGTAACCAGTTAGCCATTCACACCTACCTCAGGGGATGGGCCGACACGCTGCGTTTCACTGGCAGTGGAGAGCCCATGTCAGAGCTGGCTTCACGCATGCTCCCGGAAAAATGGCTGGGAGATCCGACCGCTTATAACGAGCATGTGGCCAGAGCGATAGAACTGGCCGACACACTGCAACGCATGGCAACGCTGTCCCAGGCGATGGAAGCCACCCTGGATCAACTGGAACAGGACTCCGTAGCGGGCCGTGCCATACGAGAATCACTGTTGGCCGGGATCAAGTACCCCCAGCACTTCTTCTCCGAAAGCCTGAAACTCAACGCGCTGATCCCGTTGTCGTGGGTGATGGTGGAACCGTTCGAGCCTGGGCTGACACGCACGCCACAGGAAGCCCTGTACGTCGAACACCTGGAATACCGGGACCTGACCAAAGCCGTGCTGTCCCATATCGAAGTGCGCAGCAGTTCAGGCTATACCCTGGCAGAACAACGCCAGGTCTACGATACGGTGCTGGTCATGTACCGGCGCTATGAACACGCCACACAGACGCTCAAGACGATCAACCCGCGCCGCCTGCATACGACGTCCGAACGCCTGCTCAAGCAACTGGACAGTGCTCGTCGGCTGGCCGAAAGCGAGCTGGAAGCGGTTGTTAGCCAGCAGGAAGAGCTGGAAAGCCGGCAACCTGCGGCAAATAGGCTGCCTCCCAAGGCCGCCACAAAACGGGTGTTCAAAACCCGCAAGCACCGCTATTACGTCGGTGACCTGCAGTCGGCAGGTGCGGCGAGCGGCACAACACACATGGTCATCACCGACACGATGACCGGCGAAGCCATTGCCAGGTATGACCAGCAGGCGGACGGCTGGGCGCAGGCACGTCAGGACACGCCCGTGACGCCTGAACCGGCACCCACGGTTCAATCGCTGACCACCCTGAAAAGCCAGGGTCTGGAGCTGATCCGACAACGTCAGGAGATTGAGCGCGTCATCGGCACCCAGCAGCAGAAACTGCTATCACCGCTGACCCGTCAGGAGGTCAACCCGGCGGACTGGGATGCGTTGCTCAGCACACAGGCGAGCAAGCTTGACGCGCTTGCGGACACCATTGCTCGCGAACATCCCGGCAGTCCGGCGGCGCAGGATCTGATCGATGATTTCAGGGCGAACGCCCGTGACATGAATCGAAAGGCCCAACGCGTCACCAGCGATGCCTACAAGCAACAATGGCCAACCCTGGAAGGTATCGATTACCTGTGGCGCCACAAGGAAATCGACATCAACCTGACCAGCCAGGTTGACCCGCTGCGCCCCACCTTGAGCGGCGACTTCTTTACCGAGTACGCCGTCTACGACAAGGCCCGCAAGCCAGCAGCGGTGTTGTGGTACGCGCACTTTCATTACGCATCGGCGCAGGCTGCGCCCACGGCTTACACCCGCGCCCATCTAAAACTGCCCGAGCAACGCAAATTCACGCAAAAGGATCTGCTCAAACAACATGTGCAAGTCCAACTGCGTGCTCAGCAGGAAGCCGGCGCCGAGCCCTTGGGCAAGATCCTCTATGTGTTGATCGAGCCGCCGACAGACCGGTTATTCCTCACCATCGCGCCGTCTACTGCGGGTTGAAACCGTAACGGTCGCCCCAGGACCCGGAGGTCGGGCCTTGGGGCGGATCGGCGCGGCGAGGCCTGGCCGCGAGTGACCCACTCAGTGCGCGAACAACGAGTTGCCTTTCTTGCCCGCCAGCTTTTCGGGTTTGATCAGGAAACGCGCCAGCGCCGGCAACAGCCACAGCGCGCCAAACATGTTCCACAGCAACATGAAGGTCAGCATCAGCCCCATGTCGGCCTGGAACTTGATCGCCGAGAAGATCCAGGTGCACACACCGATCGCCAGGCACAGGCCGGTAAACAGCACGGCTTTACCGGTGGACTTAAGTGTTTGGTAATAAGCCTCCTGCAGCGGCAGACCGGCGCGCAGGAAGCTTTCCAGGCGACTGTAGATGTAGATGCCGTAGTCCACGCCAATGCCCACACCCAACGCCACCACCGGCAACGTCGCGACCTTGACGCCGATGCCCATGAACGCCATCAGCGCGTTGCCCAGCACCGAGGTCAGCACCAACGGCAGCACGATGCACAGGGTTGCCGCCCAAGAGCGGAAGGTGATCATGCACATGGTCGCCACGCACAGGTACACCAGAATCAGAATGGTCAGTTCCGAGGCCTTGATGACCTCGTTGGTGGCCGCTTCGATCCCGGCGTTACCGGCGGCGAGGATGAATTCCAGGCCGTCCTTGTTGTTCTCCCTGGCGAAGTCCTGCACAGCGTGCACCGCGCGGTCGAGGGTTTCGGCCTTGTGGTCGTTGAGGAACACCAGCACCGGCGCCAGCGAGCAATTGTTGTTGTACAGGCCATCAGCGCGGGCGATGGAGTTGTTCAGCACGTCGGGGTTGCGCGACAGGGTTTCCCATTTCAGGTTGCCCTCGTTCATACCCTTGATCATCTGCTTGGACACGGTCACCAGCGAGATCGCCGACTGCACGCCCTCGGTGTTCTGCATCTTCCACATCAACTGGTCGATGGGCGCCATGGCTTCATAGCGCGAGCAGCCTTCGGCCTTGGTCTTGACCATCACCACCAGCACGTCGGAGCTGGTGGAGTAATTGCTGATGATGAAGTTGTTGTCCTTGTTGTAGCGCGAGTCCGGACGCAGCTCCGGCGCGCCCTGGTCCAGGTCGCCGATCTTGAGGTTCTGGCTGTACCAGAGACCGCCGCCAAACGCGACCAGCGCCAGCAGGATCGAGACCGGCGCGACTTTGGCGCTGGCGAATCTGGACAGCAGGCGCCAGAACGGGTGTTCGCGGTTCGCGTCTTTCTTGCTCCTGGCGATGGCGCGCTTGCTGATGCCCACGTAGGAAATCGCCACCGGCAGCAGGATCAGGTTGGTGAATACGATCACCGCCACGCCGATGGACGCGCCGATGGCCAGCTCACGGATTACGCCGATGTCGATGATCAGCAGGGTAATGAAACCCACCGCATCGGCCAGAATCGCGATCATGCCCGGCAGGAACAATTGGCGGAAGGTACGCCGCGCTGCGGTGAGCGCGTTGTCGGCCTCACTGGACTGCAGGGCGATACCGTTGATTTTCTGTACGCCGTGGGAAATACCGATGGCGAAAATCAGGAACGGCACCAGCATCGAATACGGGTCGAGTCCGAAGCCGAAAAAGTGCATCAAGCCCAGTTGCCACACCACCGCCACCAGGGTGGTACTCAATACTGCGATGGTGCTGCGCAGGCAGTTGGTGAACCACAACAACAGGACCAGCGTAATGACGAACGCGATGCCGAAGAACAGCACCACCATCACCAGGCCGTCGATCAGGTCGCCGACCTTTTTGGCAAAGCCCACGATGTGGATCTTGACGTTGGGGTTCTGCGCTTCGAACTTGTCGCGGATCTTGTCTTCGAGTTCATGGGAAAACTTGCGATAGTCCAGAGCCAGCAACTTGCCCTGATCCTGCGGGTCCGGGTAGGACTCCAGCAACGGGATATCGACGATGCTCGACTTGAAATCGTTGGACACCAGACGTCCGACCTGGCCGGACTTGAGCACGTTGTTGCGCAGTTGATCGAGGCTGGCCGGCGAGCCGTTGTAGCTCTGCGGGATCACCTCACCGCCGGCAAACCCTTCTTCGGTGACTTCGGTCCAGCGCACGCTGGGGCTCCACAGCGACTTGAGCCCCGAACGGTCGACGCCGGAGATGTAGAACACCTCGTCGTTGATCTGGCGCAGGGTCTCCATGTAATCCCTGGTAAAGATGTCGCCGTCTTTGGCCTCCACCGAGATGCGCACTGTGTTGCCGAGATTGGCCAGGTCGTTGCGGTGCTCCATCATCTTTTCGATGAAGGGGTGCTTGAGCGGGATCATCTTTTCGAAGCTGGTGGACGGGCGAATCAGGGTCGCCTGCCAGAACAGGAAAATGCTCACCAGCAGGCAGATCACGATGACTGCCGGGCGGTTGTTGAAGATCAGGCGTTCAAGGAAGGTCGCTTTATCGTTGTGATGACTGCTCATGCTGTCCCGCCCTAATTATTGTTTTGTCGGTTCGGCGCCAGCCGATGTGGCCACACGCACACCGCCCTGCCCGACCAGAATCAGGTTGCCATTGCCCGCCGCCGTGACGGCCGAGAGCGAGATCCGGTCCGGGCGATTGAACACGCTGAAGGTCAGCCCGTCGTCATGGCTGACGACCACGCTGCCACCATTGCCGACGACGACGATGGAACCGTCATCCAGCAAGGTGGCGCCGGACAGGCCAAACTCCAGCGCTCCGCGCGCCGCGTTCAGTTCGACCTGCTCCCAGGTGCCGCCGAAATCGCTGGAGCGGTACAGATTGCCGCGCAGCCCATAGGCCAGCAGGGTCTGCGGTTGCGCCGTGCCGATCACGCCGAACAGCGAGCCTTCGTATGGGCCTTCGAGTTTTTCCCAGGTCTGGCCGTTATCGCTGGAGCGGAACATGCTGCCCTGCTCGCCGACGATGAACAGGCCGGCGTCCTTGATCGCGGCGATCGCGTTGAGGTGGTACTGGTCTTCGTTGTCGAGGCGGTCGCTGACGTCGTTCCAGGTAGTGCCACCGTCGGTGGTTTCGATCAGCGCCCCGTAGGCGCCCACGGCCAAGCCATGGCTGGCGTCGTTGAACCAGATATCGAGCAACGGGGCTTCGCGCTTGAGGTCCTGAAATTGCTGAACCCAGGTGGCACCGCCATCGGTACTCGCAAGAATCTGCGCGTCATGGCCGACCGCCCAACCGTGCTTGTCATCGATAAAAAACACCGCTGTGAGCAATTGCCGGGTGGGCACTTTGGCCTGAGTCCAGTGGCTGCCCTGGTCATCGGAATAGAGGATATGCCCGCGGTCACCGACCGCCACCAGACGTTTGCCGGCGTGCACCACATCAATCATCAGGCCCTTGATGGCCTTGGAGGATTCAATCGCAGACACCGCGGGCGCGGTGGTATCGCTGGCAGCCTGGACGGCGGTCGACAACGCGACAGCACCAAGCAGCGAGAGCGCTGTGGCCAGCATCGCAACCCTGCGTGCGGCGCGTGGGCGGCAAACAACCCAACCCATGACAGGCTCACTCATAGACCTTTCTCCCATTTATTATTTTTTGTCAGGTGGTCTCGTCTTCCCGGGCGCTGAAACCTGCACTCTAGAGCGCCTGAAGCAAGCACGGGCCATCCTAGCGGGCTTTGGAATCGCCTGACAATCGGCGGTACGTTATCTTTTGTTAACTGATGGCTTTTCGTCAGCGTCTGAATATAGCTGCATTCGCCAGAGTGATTGATTGGGCGGCAATGAGTTTTTATTCCACGTATTGAATTAAGAGAATTTTTATTCCATTAATAACGTTCCTGAAAATAAAAATGCAGAGGAACACGGCGATGCGCGAACTCGGAATCGGTTTGATCGGCACAGGCTTTATGGGACGCGCCCACGCACTGGCGTTCAACAATGCCCGCACCGTGTTCGACCTGCCGGTGCAGCTCAAGCTGGCCGCCCTGGCCGATGCTGACAGCGAGCGCGCCGCGCGTTGCGCCAAAGCCTGGGGTTTTGCCCAGGCTCAGGGTGACTGGCAGGCACTGATCGACGACCCTGATGTCGACGTCGTGGCCATCACCACACCCAACCATTTGCATTACCCCATGGCCATGGCCGCGATTGCGGCGGGCAAGGCGGTGTATTGCGAAAAACCGCTGGCGGTCAGCCTCGAGCAGGCCGATGCCATGCGCCGTGCCGCCCATGCAGCAGGCGTAGTCACGCGGGTCGGCTACAACTATCAGCACAACCCGATGATCGGCCTGGCGCGGCAGATGATCGCCAACGGCGATCTGGGCCAGATCATCAGCTTCCAGGGCGAGTTCAGCGAAGACTTCATGGCCGACCCTGATTCGCCCTGGTCATGGCGCTGCGAAGTGGAACATGCCGGCGGCGCCCTGGCGGACCTGGGCAGCCACTTGCTGTCGATGGCGCGTTACCTGATCGGCGATGTAGTCAGCGTGTGCGCCGACACCCACACCGTGCACGCCCAACGCCCGGCGGTTAAAGGCAGCGACCGTCTCAAAACCATCGCGGTGGATGATCAAGTGCACGCGCTGTTGCGCTTCGCCAACGGCGCGCGCGGTACGGTGAGCAGCAGCTGGCTCAAACACGGCTACAAGAACCACCTGAGTTTCGAAGTCAGCGGCACCCACGGCACCCTGGCGTTCGATCAGGAACGCCTGAATGAGCTGCGCGTGTACCGCGCCGGCCAAACGGGCTTTGAACGTGTGCTGGCCGGTCCCGATTTGCCCGGCTACGCCGCATTCAGCCCGGCGGCAGGGCATCAGCTGGGCTACAACGAATTGAAGACTCTGGAAGTGCAGGAATTGATCATGGCGCTGGCTGGCGAAGGCGCGGATGGCAGCGATTTTGACGACGCATGGGAAGTGGAGCGACTGGCGACCGCGATTCGCCTGGCGGCGCGGGAGGAGCGTTGGGTCAAAATCAGCGAGGTGAACGGCGAGACGGCGGCTTGAATAGCTATTTACACTTCAGACGCTGAGGACTTTCTGGCATCCTGCGCCTCCCTTTTCTGACCCGAGCCCGCATTTTGTCTGACGCTCAATCCCCACGCCCGCGCTATAAATCCGAGCTGATCTACGGCCTCGAAGACCGTCCACACTTCACGGCAGCGGTGTTTGCCGCGCTGCAGCATGTGCTGGCGAGCTTTGTGGGCATCATCACGCCGACCCTGATCGTTGGCGGCGTGCTGGGCCTGGAAAGCGAAGTGCCGTACCTGGTGAGCATGGCGCTGTTCGTCTCGGGGCTGGGCACCTTCGTGCAGGCGCGCACTTTCGGCCCCATCGGCTCGGGCCTGTTGTGCCTGCAGGGCACCAGTTTTTCGTTTATCAGCGTGATTCTCAGCGCCGGGTTCATGGTCAAGGCGCGAGGCGGCGGCACGGATGAAATCCTCTCGACCATTTTTGGCGTGTGCTTTTTCGCCGCGTTTATTGAAGTGGCACTCAGCCAGTTCATCGGCAAGCTGCGCAAGCTGATCACGCCGGTGGTGACGGGCACCATCATTACCCTGATGGGGCTGTCGCTGATCAAGGTGGCGGTTACCGACATGGCCGGCGGCTTTGGCGCCAAGGATTTGGGCGCGGCCAGCAATATGGGGCTGGCCGCGCTGGTGCTGCTGACCATCGTCGTGCTCAACCGCTTCAACAATGCCTTCTTGCGTCTGGGCTCGATTGTGATCGGCCTGACCCTCGGCTTCGTAGTGGCCTGGTGGCTGGGCCGCGTCGACATGGCCGCCCTGCCCCAGGTGCCGTTGATCAGCGTGCCGGTGCCGTTCAAATATGGATTTTCGTTCGATTGGGTGGCGTTTGTCCCGGTGGCGGTGATCTTCCTGATTTCGCCACTGGAAGCGGCAGGCGACCTGACCGCCAACTCGATGATTTCCCAGCAGCCGGTCAAGGGCCCGCTGTACATCAAGCGAATCAAGTCCGGACTGCTGACCGACGGCCTCAACTCGGCCATGGCCGCTACCTTCAACAGCTTGCCGATGGTGACGTTCGCGCAGAATAACGGCGTGATTCAGTTGACCGGCGTAGCCAGTCGTTACGTTGCCTACTTTATCGCCGGCCTGCTGGTGCTGCTGGGGCTGTTCCCGATGATCGGCGCGGTACTGCAATTGATGCCCAAGCCAGTGCTGGGCGGCGCCACGCTGATCATGTTCGGCACCGTGGCGGTGGCCGGGATCAAAATCCTCGCCGAAGCCGGCCTGCACCGGCGCAATGTGCTGATCGTGGCGATTTCCCTTGGCATGGGCCTGGGCGTGGCCGCCGTGCCCGAAGTGCTGCGCGACCTGCCCAAGGCGTTGCACGACATTTTCGAATCGCCGATCACCGTGGGCGCGTTCTGTGCAATCCTGCTGAACGTGTTCCTGCCCGAGACGTTCATAGCGCTGGAAGACGATGAATTTGATCCGGAATCCTCCACCCTCAAGGTGATGCAGGACCCGGACGTCACGAAATAGGAGCAGGTTCAGATGCGCAAGCTCATGGTTCTATCGTTACTGCTGTTGACCTTGAGCGCCTGCGCGCTGTTGCCCAGTCGCGATCCGGTCAACATCACCGTGGTGGGCATCGAGCCCCGGCAGAGCCAGGACCTGGAAGTGCGCTTCGCGGTGAAACTGCGGGTGCAGAACCCCAATGAAACAGCGATTGAATACAACGGCGTGGCGCTGGACCTGGAGGTCAACGGGCGGCCGCTGGCGTCCGGGGTGAGTGATCAAGTCGGCAATATCCCGCGTTTTTCCGAGACGGTCGTAACGGTTCCGGTCAGCGTCTCGGCATTTTCCGTGTTGCGCCAGACCCTGGGCCTGAGCCAGACCCAAAGCCTGAACAACCTGCCGTACGTGCTGCGCGGCAAGCTGGCGGGCGGGCTGTTCGGCACCCAGCGTTTTGTGGACCGTGGCACGCTGAACCTGCCGAACACGGCGACCTGGTAGCACAGGAAAAATAATCGTGGCCTGTGGTGAGCAGGCGTGACACGGGCCACGGCTTGACTCGCCGCAGCGCTAGTCGGTGATAAAACGCACGCCAGGTTTCTCGCGTTCGTCCACGCTCAGTTCGAACACGTCCGGCCTGGCGTAATGGCCCACCACGTCGTAGTCATAACGCGCGCGCACCAGCTCATCGGTGTCGATCCGCGCGATCAACAGCCCCGCTTCGCCCAGCAGCGGGCCGGCAAGGATGTCGCCCATGGGGCCGACAATCAGGCTGCCGCCGGCGATCAACGGGCGGTTCGCGGGCCAGTTGGCAACCTCAATCCCCAGCGCGTCGGGCGAGGCCTGCACCTGGCAGGCGCTGACCACAAAGCAGCGGCCCTCATGAGCCACATGGCGCATGCTCACCTGCCACATCTCGCGCTCGTCCACCGTGGGCGCACACCACACTTCAACGCCCTTTGCGTACATCGCCGTGCGCAACAACGGCATCATGTTCTCCCAGCACACCGCGCCGCCGATGCGGCCCACGGCGGCGTCGATGACCGGCAGGGTCGAGCCGTCGCCCTTGCCCCAGATCAGTCGTTCGGTGCCGGTGGGCATCAGTTTGCGGTGCTTGGCAACGAGACCTCGCGCCGGTTCGAAATACAACAGGGTGCAATATAGCGTGCTGCCACTGCGCTCGATCACGCCCAGCACCAGGCTGGCCCCGGTGCGCGTGGACAAGCCGGCCAGCGCCTCGGTCTCGGCACCGGGCACGTCGATGGCATTGGCAAAATAGCGCGCAAAGGCCTCGCGCCCCTGGGGCAGGCGATAACCCAATTGCGTGCCGAAACCCTCGCCCTTCGGGTAGCCACCCAGCAGCGCCTCAGGCATCACCACCAATTGCGCACCACTGCGCAGGATTTGTTCCTCGTAACCGAGGATTTGCGCCAGGGTCTCGGCCTTGCCGCCAGGCAGGGAGCCGATTTGCAAAGCAGCCACGGTAGAAACAGGCATTACGATCACTCCGGAATCAAGGGGGTTGCCCATTCTCCGGCCAGCCGGGATCATGAATAAAGCCCACTTCACTGCTGAATGATATGAACCAGACGAATATCGCCCAGGTCGACCTCAACCTGCTGAAAACCTTCGAAGCCCTGCATGACGAGTGCAGCGCCAGCCGCGCGGCGTTGCGCCTGGGTGTGACGCAATCGGCCATCAGTGCCGGGTTGCGCCGGTTGCGCGACGTGTATGGCGACCCGCTGTTCGTACGCACCGGCCGTGGCCTGGCGCCGACCTTGCGCGCCAATCAGCTGAAACCGGTGATCAGTGAGGCGCTGGACCGTTGCAGGCAGAGCCTGGCCATGGTCAATCCGGATAACGCGCATTATCAGGGACGCTGCGTGGTACTGGGCTTGTCCGATGACTTCGAGATTGCCTACGGCCGGCGGTTGATGGATGAGATCGCACACCGCGCGCCGCAACTGCGGGTGATTTTCCGTCAGACCCATAGCCAGATCGTCGCCGGCGCCCTGCTCGATCGCACCCTGGACCTGGCCATCACCGCCGGTGGTTTTGCCGAGCGCCGGCTGAGTCGCCAAGTCGTGGGTGACGGTGACTATCGGTGTCTGGTGGATGCCAACAGTCTGGCGCCCGGTCAGCCAGGCATCGACCTGCAGGACTTCGTCACGCGCGAGCATGTGCTGGTGTCGTCGGGCGGGTTTATCGGAATTACCGACGAAGGCTTGGCCGCAAAGGGGTTGAGCCGGCGGGTGTGCGCATCCACCAGCCACTTCGCGGCGCTGCCTTTTCTGCTCAAGGGCAGCCAGGCGGTCGCAACCATTCCCGGGCATGCGGCGCAGGCGATTGCGCAAATGACCGGCCTGCGCATGCTGCCTTGCCCGCTGGCGCTGCCGCGCTACCCGGTGGAGTTGGGCTGGCGCACCCAGGCGCAGCTGGACCCGATGTTGCTCAAGGTGCGCGAGGCGATTGTGGCGTGCTTTATTTAGCGGCCGCCATCAACTTGTTGACTTCGCTGCGCACCATGCCGGAGAACTCCGGTGGCGACATCCCATCAAGCTCGGCGCGCACCCATTCGGCCCATTTGCCCTTGCGCTTGGCGCGCTCGCCAAACAACCGTGCGGCTTCGCCCTTGGCCTTGCCCAGATTGCTCTGCCACAGGTCGTAGAGACGGGCCTTTTCATCTTCCAGCTCGGCGCGTTCGGCGAGGGTTTTGTTGGCGAGATTGAAGCTCATGTTGAATTACCTGCTGCACAAATAGGTGTCATCTTACACCGTAGGTCGAACGATCCTGATTCGGTTTTTGCTGCAAACCGGCGACCGGCAAAAAAACTGCAACTTTTGTCGACGCCGGATACTCCATTGTTCACTGTCACATTCACCTGCAAGGAGTCACCCAATGGCCCGCAAAACCGCTGCCCAAGCCGCCGAAGAACAAATCAAGGATCAAGCCTTCAGTGAACTGACGGCGCTGATCGAAGAATCCGACAAGTTGCTCAAGAGCAGCGCAGCCCTGGTGGGCGAAGAAGGCGAAACTCTGCGCGAGCAGGTTGCCATCAAACTCAAGCAGGCACTGGACTCGGTTTCCAGCGTGCGCGAGCGCAGCAAGCCGGTGGTGGATGCCACCGAGACCTACATCGGTGGTCACCCGTGGCAGACCGTGGCAATTTCCGCAGGCTTCGGTCTGGTGGTTGGCCTGTTGCTGGGTCGTCGTAACTGATTGCCGGGGGGCTGCGCCTGATGCGCAGCCCCTTTTAGCTTCGCACCAAGTCCTGCAACCGTTGAAGATCCTGCGCGTCAATCTCGATACCCGCTTCCAGCGACTTCGCCCGCGTGCGATGGCGCCGATCCCCCGGTAACCGCCGTAACCCTGCCGCATGCATCTGCCGCACCAGTTCCTGGCTGCGCTCGGCGAAGCTCTGCCCGGCAGTTTTGCTCGGGTCGATCACGATCAGCAATTGCCCGGTCCAGGGCGTGCGCGCCCCCGGATGGTCCGCCCAGTTGAATTCGAAAGAAAAATTGCCGCCCGTCAAGGCCGCCGCCAGCAGCTCGACCATCATGGATAACGCCGAGCCCTTGTGGCCGCCGAAGGGCAACAGCGCGCCGCCTTCCAGCACCTCCTTGGGATCCTGGGTGGGCTGGCCGAGGCTGTCGACGCCCATCCCGGGGGGCAGGCGCTCGCCCTTGCGCGCGGCGATCTGCACATCGCCATGGGCGATGGCGCTGGTGGCAAGGTCAAACACAATCGGCGGGCCGTCGGCACGGGGGGCGGCAAACGCGATGGGGTTGGTGCCGAACAGCGGCCGGTCGGCGCCATGGGGCACCACGCAGGTCATGCTGTTGACCACGCTCAGCGCCACCAGGCCTTCTTCGGCGAAGGGTTCGACGTCCGGCCACAGTGCGGCGAAATGATGGGAGTTGTGAATCGCCAGCAAGGCAATCCCGGCGCTGCGGGCCTTGTCCACCAGCAGCGCGCGCGCCGCCTCCAAAGCGGGCTGGGCAAACCCGTTGCCGGCGTCCACGCGCACGAAGCCTGAAGCCACATCCGTCACCTGCGGCACGGCCTGGCCGTCGACCCAACCGCTGGCCAGTGTGCTGAGGTAACCGGGAATACGGAAAATGCCATGGCTATGGGCGCCGTCGCGCTCGGCACTGGCGCAATTGCGGGCAAGGATCGCGGCCACTTCGGGCGAGGTGCCGTGCTTGACGAACAGGCCGTGCAGCAACGCCACCAACGCCTCAAAACCGATGAACGCTGAAGGAGGGTCGACGATCGGGGACTGGGCAGACATCTGTAGCTCCGATTTTATAAGGGCGAGACAACGAGAATGCACACCGCCGATTAAACAACGCGGCCCGTGGCTGCTGTCAACGTCTGCTTCAGCTATGTAACACCCCAGGCATTGCGGCGGCCATTACGGTGACGACTGACAGCCCTGCAGATGGAACGTGCGCCATGGCCCAAGTGAACCCGCCTTACTTTTTCGATGAGCTTCAACGACCGGTCAGTCGCAAGACCCCCTCAGAGCGCGAGCGCACCCTGGGGTTTTCGGTCAAGGACCTGGATTGGCTGCTGACGCTGTATTACGCCACGGACGCGGCGCGCCAGAACAAGAAAGCGCGCGGTCACCCAATGAAGGTGGAACGGCTGCTGGTGGCTATCAGCGGCAAACCGGCGATAGTGCTGGCCGGCGCCTTCATCATGAGCCCGACGCCTGACGAGGCAAGAGCCGTGCTCTTCACGCCCTATGGCGGCCTGGAGTTGTTCGACAGCCGGGCCGACCTGCTTGAGGCCGTAGAGGAACGTCTGAAACAGCCCGACCAGCGCACAGAGCTGCTGCAATTTTTGGCCATCGAAGAGCGAGATGCCTTGCCGAGCGAGGACACGCTGACGGTGAACACGGCCGCCATTCCGGGCGCAGTGATGGAGGACCAGCGCCAAGGTATTCTCGACGCCCAGCAAAAAAACGTCGTCGCCCTGCTCGATCAGTTGCGCAAGGTTCCCACCCTGCGCTGGATGCTCGACACGCTGCTCAACATCATGGCCCGGCGTTACTTCCCCAGCCTTGACCAGAGCGACACCCGGGTGGACTTTCTCGGCAAAGTCGCCACCGATGAAGAACATCGGCTGGGTGCCTCCATGCCCCTGCGCGAGGCGCTGCTGCAGTTTTACGTCAGGCAGGGCTGGCCAACGGACCAGACCCGTACGTTCGCCAATCCGGGCCACGATGCCAGCCACCACACCGCACAGCAACAGGCCAAAGACCAGCAGGACTGGGACAGCCTGGTCGCGCAAACCAGCGGCACCCTTTCGGCGTTGTTGCACAGCCTGCTGCAGACCTACTGGCATGAAGACTACCGCGAGGGTCAGTCACGCCTGCGGTTTTTTGCCCAAGTGATCAGTGACAAGTTTCGCGTCGACTTGCTGTTCAAGCATCTGGATCTGATCGTGAGCACTGAAGAAAGCCAGACGCTGCGCGCGATATTCCTTGCGGACCAGGCCGCGCGCACGGCCTACGCCAGCACCCTGAGTATTGAAAAGGTTCAGGTTCACGCGCCCTACCAACACTACGTCGAACTGGCCAGCACCCTGCTGATCAGCGACTCGCACGCTTATTTGTATACCCAATCGCGAGGTTTGCAGGTACTCGGGAATCTGGAGGAACTCAAGACGATGCTGCAGGCCATGCTCAAGGCGGCTGGACATGAAGACGAGCTGTTCAACTTTCTGTCGCTGGATGAGCACAGCGTGTTTATCGGCATGGATCAGGTGCAAGTCACCGGCAAGCCCGTCGCCGGTGACGTCTTTCAGGACATGATCGAGGACATCGCCGCCAAGCAGTTCAGCAACCTTGAGCATGCGCTGGGTCTGTATCGACGCAGCGCCGGCGCCATCAACCTGGGCGCCCTGCTCGACACCGCGCTGGACATTCGCGCCATGCTCGACAGCCGACTGCTGGAGCAGAACGCCGAAGGACATTGGAGCGTGCACCCCGTTACCAGCGGCAACGGACGACCGAGCACGGTGCTGGCGGAGCACGCCAGGCTGCAGCTCGGACGGCTGCGTGTGATGCATGATGCGCTGGCCCTGGAGCGCAGCAAACAGGTGACGCTACGCGATCTGGCCGCCCATGCGCTGGACGCAGAACTGGCCAAGGGGCACACGCACCTGAAAGCCAATGACGTCTATCTGAATACCTACAAAACGGCGGCGCAAGAACGCGAGACTCGCGTGCCTGAAACCTCTCAGGGCATGGTCGAGTACTTTATCGCACGCCTGGCCGGCCAGGCCGTCACCCTGACCGCGTCGGCGATGCGCGGGTTTTATGGCAAGCCTGAAGTGCTCATCGCGTTGAAATTGCCCAATCTGACAGTCGCCAGCTTTAATACGGTCATCGACAAGGTGCTGGGCAGTTTTGTCGACCATGACCTGCGCGCACTCCCCCACCTGCTGATCGAAAACAATCGGCCACGTCTGGCCCAGGGTCTGTTCGAGGGGTTGAGCGGCGAAGCGCAACTCAGGCGCCTGTCCGCGACCCTGGCCCCGACACATCTGGCCCTGCTCGGCAGTGTGCTCAACAACGAGAGCATGACCCGGCTGACGCGGCATGGCCTGAACGGCTTTATCCCGGACGCCTACGGGCTGAGCCTGAACGTCGGCACACACACCGAGCCCCTGGCCAACTGTTTTGTAATGACCGAGCGCGGCGGCATCGACCCCGAGCATTCCGGTGCGGCGGTGCTGTGGACGCCGGGACGCGGCTATGAGGGCTTTACCTCGGTCAAGACCTTGCGCGACAGCCTGGACCGACGATTGCAGGATGCGCATGACCGCTTGCTGTTGGTCGAGCACCTGCCCCCGTCCAAGCGCGCGCCCCATCAGCGTTTTACCCTCGGACCGCTGCAGCGTATCGACGATCATCTGCTCAACGACCGCCAACGGACGTACAGCCGTCTTGTGCTGGACGAGATCGACCACCTGCTCTCGATGGGGCTGAGTGCACAACGCTTCCAGGATTGCATGGACGCGTTGATCCACCGCGCACCGCCGTCCAACCTGGGCCGCGCCATCAACATCGCCCGCAGCCTGATCAATCAGCAGGCCTTGCCGGTCTGGCTTGGCATGGCCGCGCAGGCAGACCAGCGCCTGCATGTGGAACTGCTCGAACAGTACCGCCTGAGCGCGCCGCAGGAACGCGACTATCTGCACGGCATCACGCCCCTGCGTGACAAGGTCGCAAGCACTTTGAAAACCCTGCTCGCGGCGCGCTTTCCCGAGCAGACGGTAGACCCGGAACACGTGCTGATCGCACCGCGCATCGAGCTTCGCGGCCACACCCAGAGCCTTACCGACTTCGCCCTGCGCCACCTGCCGCAATTGCGCGCCGAGGATATCCGCGCAACGTCGCGCTCTGCCACACCACTGCCGGCCACGCTGGATGGAAACGCTGTGGTGCAGTTGGTGCGGCAGGTGGATGTGAAGAGCCTCTACCAGAGCTTGCTCGGCACCCACCTGAATGGCGACACCGACGACACCCGCGAGCGCCGCCAGCTGTTCTGCCGGCAAATGCCGTGGCAACTGTTGCAGTACGCCCACGAACAAAAGCTTGATGAACGCCTGTCGGATGCAGCCTGGCGCCTGATCCAGCAAGCCTTCGATATGCCCGACGCCGTGGCCCGTGCCGCCGTCAGCGGTGTGAAGGCACTGGTTCGACCGCTGGAGCTGATCGCCACCAAAGGCGCCTCCGTGGTGACGGCCCTGGGCTGCTACCTGATCGGTGCCGAAGCCGACGACCCCTTGGTGCTGTACGCGCCCTATAGCCCCCGGCATGTGTTGAAAGCGTACAAGAATGAAAGCGAGCTGCTGCATGAGTTCACCTCGCCCGGCGCACTGCAGGACTGGGTAATCGGCCAAATGCAGACGGTGCATCAGGCGACCTATCGCAACCTGCTACGTCGGCCAAACTCGGAAATTCGTCTGGGTACGTCGCCTGTCAGCGGCAACCTGCTGCACCGCTTGTTCGACGACAACCGTGAGATGCTCAATCGCATGCTCACCTGTCAATTCACGGCATCGGGGCAACACCTGTGGGACGCAATCAGCAGCCTGCTGACCGAGGAAATCCCCAGGGGCTTGATGTTCATGGCGGGCAAGCTTGCCTACCCCCTCGTCGTGTGGCGCAGCTATGCGTTGTTCAAAACCTCGGCCGAAGACCTTCAACAACATCGCTGGACACGTGCACTCAAGAGCTTTATCGCCGGCGTGGCCGAACTGGCCGCCTTGCGCGGTGAACTGGAAACGGTTTTTCCCGATGCGTCTGCGGCCCAACAGCCGCCGTCGCCCCCTTCGCCCAAGGCGATGACGCTGGACACCTACGCCGTGACGGACCCCGCGCGCACGTGTTTGAAGACGTTCGAAGCCCACGACGTCGCGCTTGACGCCGCGAACCTGGATGCGCAGACCCATACCTACAAAGAGAAGTATGGAACACGCCATTTTGTGCCCGCCGCAGGCAAGGTATACGCCGTGAGCAAAGCCGGTGATCACTGGCGCTTGGGCACCCGCGAGGATCGCGGCCCCTGGATAGAACGCAACGCCAAGGGTGAGTGGGTGCTTGACCTGACCCGACACACCCCGCGCTACGGCAAAATCCTGACCCGTCTCGCCGACCGTTTCTATCCTCCAACGGTCGAGCAGCAAGGCATTAATGTGGAGGCAATTGGCATGCGCGCAATCAACGCCGTATCGAGCTGGAAGGCGCGCTGCATCAACGAGGCTCTGAATGTCGCCACCTATTACACCGTGACCTGCAAACGCAACATTGTGCATTTCGCCCCTACGCGCGACCCCTTGAGCCGGCTGGGGCTGTTTTTCGGCGATATGTTCGGCGTCGTCGCCCTCAGCCCCGACCAATTGGGGCGAATCGAACGACGCATCGATGAAGTGCTCAATGAGCTGGTCAACCCCAGCCTGATCGCGCCCGACTCGATGCGTTTTGTCAGTGGCACCGACCGCTACAACCCGTCGGATGCGTGCGCGTTCATCCTGCCTGCGGATGCGCAACGCAAGATATACCTGATGGACCGCTTTTTCGATCCGCTGCTGGACGTCTATCAGAATCGCCTGAACGCACCGTTCGACATCGCCGCCCATGCACGCGCGGCCACCCTGATTCACGAGATAACCCACATCACTTCTGCCACCGAAGACCTGGCCTACCTCGACACGATGCGACCGTTTGCGGACCTGATCAACGTCAACATCAGCGGGGCTACGCGGCTCAAGACCACGCTGACCGACCTGCGGGAAACCGCGCTGTCGACGCTGACCCCGGCCTCGATGCTGTTCAAGACGTGGGATGAATTCAGTCAGCAGTGGGAGGATTTCGGCAAAAGCAGTTCGAGTGCGTCGCTCAAGGACAAGGTATTGAGCACCACCAGCGCACAAACGTTGCAGGATGCCAGATCAGTGTTCATGAGCAATGTGGATAAACGCATCGACACCATTCTGGCCAATGCCGATTCCATCACCTACCTGATCACCCACCTGGGCCGGGCGTTGGATGCGGGAGCCTAAACAGGCTCCCGACTGTGTATCAGTCTTTCTGGTCGCGCAGCACGTTGCCCGAAGCGCCGTCGATGCGGGCTTCATACACCACACCATCGGACTTGCGTCCCTTGACTTCCCAATAGCCGTTGTCGTCGGCTTCGGCCGCATAGACTTCGACATAGCCGGCCTTGGTCTTGGCCACCTCGATGGCTTTTTCGATCGGGATCCAGCCGGCGCCCGGCTTGTCGGCCAGCGCGGCGCCTGCGCTCAGCAGGGCGGACGTTGCACACAGCGCGATGAGGGTTTTCTTCAACATAGTGGTTACTCCATCGTGGGAAAGACAGACTCAAGTCCTGAGATTTTTAGGTGCGCGCTAACGAGAATAAGTTCCAATTGATGTGCATTCGCCATGATGCTGTTCTCGCGGTCCGCTCGGGGAGGTTAGAATGTGCGAAATCAGGATGAGTCAATGAGCGAAGATTCCGTTTCAGAAGCAGAATATGACGCCATCACCGACGCCGCCGCGCATTGGTGTATGCGCCTGCATGCGGCCGATTGCACCGGCGCCGAGCGCCAGGCGTTTCAGAGCTGGCATGACGCTCATCCACTGCACGCCTTTGAATACGCGGCCATGCTGGAGATCTGGGACGTTGCCGAGCACCTGCCTCGCCCTGAAACCAGCCCTGTCTTAGTGCCTTTCAAACCGCGCAGACGGTTGCGCGCCTATGCCGTCGCCGCTGCGATTTGCCTGGTGGCGTTGCCGCTGGCGGCATTCACCGGATGGGAAGCCGGCTGGCTACCCAACGCCTATGAACGCTTCGAAACAACCCATGATGTGCGCGTGGTCACCCTGGGCGACGGCAGCCAGGTGGAAATGAACCTGGGCACGCAACTGGTCTACAGCAACTACAAGGACCAGCGCCGGCTGACGCTGAACAGAGGCGAAGCGTTTTTCAAAGTCAGCCATGACAGCGCCCACCCTTTTATCGTGCGGGCCGGCGACGGCCGGGTACGTGTGACGGGCACCCAGTTCAACGTGTGGAAGTATGAAGACCAGGTACGGGTGATGCTGCTCGAAGGCTCGGTGAAGATTTCCAGCGACACGGTGCACGGCAGTGTGCCGCTGACCCCGGGAATGCAGGCCAGCTATCAGCATGGCGATGCAACCCCCAAGGTCCGCGCGATCAACCCGGATGACTCGGCGCTGGCCTGGCGGCAGGGCAAGCTGGTACTCGACAACCTGGCCCTGGCCGATGCGCTGCCCTTGATCAATCGCTACCTGAGCAAACCGGTGATGCTGGCCGATACGCCCACCGGGGCGATTCGCATTGGCGGCATCTACAACATCAATGAGGTCAACAACCTCATCCCTTCCCTGCCCAAGGTACTGCCGGTCTACCTGACCCAGAACCAGGACGGCAACCCCGTACTCAATTCCATTCCGCGTAAAGCCCCCAAGGGCTGAGCCTTTTTTGCCAGCCATTGCGGGTCCGCGTGGGCCCGCGTGTCCATTTTTGAAACACCTCCCCGCCTGCAATCGCCCACCTTGAGCGGATTCGTCGTCGTGCCCTGCGCAGTGTTTCATCCTTGAGACAGCTCGCAGGCGGTACGGGCTCTGCTTCATCGCCCGCCCCCTGTTTCACCCCTGAAACAGCAATGCCATCACTTTGCCCACAAAAAACGCTAACCCTTTGAATATAAACATCTAATAAAAAGCGGCACGCCTTCTGCTCTATGCCTGTCAGCGCTGTTTAGGGTCAGCGCGAAGACTAGGGACTGCCACCGTGGACACACACAATTTTGGCTCACTGAGCCTCCTGCTGATCGGCTGCGCACTGAGTGCCGGCGTAAGCCTGCCGGTGCTGGCGTCAGGTGAAGGGGAGATGGTGATCACACGGCAGGTGCAACCTTATGCAATAGGCCGTGCACGCGGTGTCGACCCCTACCCCACCACCGCCAATGCCAATCCATCCGGGCAAGTGCGCGCCGTCACCAACGAACTCAGCGACCACGACATCGCCGGTATCAGCAGCGGCTCCAGCGTTACCCGCAGCGTCATGCCCAATGGCGACCTGAACGGGTTGAACGCAATCGGTGCCGGCAATAGCCTCGGCGTTGCCGGCGCAGCGGGCCAGGCCGGCGGCAGCGGTGGCATCGCGGGGACGGTCAATGGCGCGGTCTCACGCGGCCTGGCACCGCTGAACAACCTTGGCGGCATGATCGGCGGAGCGATGAAATGAATCGCTTCTGGATACTTCTGAGCGTGCTGGGCTGCTCGGCAGCCATGGCCGACACCACCGGCAACAACGCAACCATCGATAACGCGGGCAAGCACTACAACGGCATGGTCTCGATCAACCAGGCCGCCGGCGACCAACAACAGCTGAGCAACAACCTCGCCATCGCCGTGGGCCGTAACGCCCAGGCCACTGTGTCCGTCACGCAAAAAATCAGCGGCGCCGCCGCCGAGCGCTCCCTGAACGCCAACGCTGCGATTCAGGGCAACGCTTTCAGCCAAGGCAACGGTGCACTGAGCGTCAATCAGTCGGCCGGGGCCCAGAACCAGATGATCAATGCCGTGCGCGTCAGCCTTACGAGTGGCCCGCAAAGCATCGACGACAGCGTCATGTCGCAACAGACCGTTGCGCTTGCAACAGACTCGGGATTGACCTCTACCACTGGCAGCCGCCAGGTCGTTACCAGCGACCAGGCCTTCACCGGCAGCCGTGGAGTGGTACAGGTCAACCAGAGCGCCGGGGTGGGGAACCGAGTGGCTAACACCCTGAACGTGCGACTCAACTGATGGAGCTGAGCCGCCTGCCGGACCGTATCAACACTTAAACCACTAATTAGAAGCAAGGAGATACACCATGAAAACCACCACAGCCCTCAAACCACTGGCTTTCGCTCTCGCTGCGCTCATGGCTGTTGCAGCCCAGGCAGGCGGTTACCACGCGCCTACCACCGCTGCTGCAACCACCGTTGACGGCCAGAGCAACAAGGGCAACACCGTCCTCAACGACAAAACCGAAAACAACGCGTCGACCACTGACTCCTACAACCACATCAGCGGCGTGGCCAACGGCAACGTGCTGAGCGGTGACAACAACCAGGGCAAGAACGACGTGGCCATCGTTTCCGGCGATGCTGACTTCGTGTTCGCCAGCACCGGCACCGCGCAGTCCAACGGCGGCAACGTGGCCATCAACGGCGGCTCGCAAAACAATGCCTCGCTCAACAGCAGCGGCAACAATGCTTCCGGCGTGATTCAGCTGAACGCAGCCACCGGCACCTCCAACCAGGGCAGCAACAGCGTTGCCATCGCTTCGGGCAATGGCGACAGCGGCGCAGCCGTTGTGTCCGGCGTGCAGGATGTGTCGGGCAACCTGACCGTGAACCTGAGCAGCGGCCATGGCTGGGGCGCCAAGTCGGTGGTCACCAACAACGCCAGCGTGAACAACTCGCTGAACTACAGCTCCGGCGTGTCGAACTCCAACGTGCTGTCGGGCAGCAACAACCAGGGTCAGAACAACGTAGCAATCACTCGCTTCTGATGCAGATCGGGCCTTCGCAACAAGGCCCCTTTCATTCCAGCGTCCAACAGGTCACCTGATCATGCGCCGCGTTGTTTTTTTCCTTCTGTGCACACTCACCGGCCCGACCTGGGCGGGGCAAATGGCGGTCGTCATGCCCAACGGTGCGGTGGTGTACAAAAAGGTCGAGAGCATCCGCGAGCGCAAGTTCGCCAACCTGGTGGAACAGAAAACCGATTTCAGCTGCGGCGCCGCCGCACTGGCGACCATCCTGCGCCAGGCCTATTGGATGGACGTGGATGAAGACCACATCATCAAGGGCATGCTGCTCAACGCCGACCAGGAGCTGGTGCGCACCCAGGGCTTCTCGATGCTCGACATGAAGCGCTACCTGGAAAGCATCAACATGCGCGCCAAGGGCTATCGCATCGCTCCTGACGTGCTGATCACCGTGAAGGTGCCGGTCGTGGTCCTGCTGGAAATTCGCGGCTACAAGCATTTTGTGGTGTTGCAGCGGGCCGACAAGGAGTGGGTGTACATCGGCGATCCGGTCCTGGGCAACAAGCGCTACGCCAGGGACGATTTCGTCAAGGGCTGGAATGGCATCGTGTTCGCCGTGATCGGTGAAGGTTATGACAAGACCAACGCCCTGCTCACCCCGCGTGTGCCGCTGACCGCCAGGAACCAGTTCAACGCGTTCAGCCCGGTACGCGACAGCGAATTGATGGAATTCGGTTTTATCCAGAGCGACTTCTTCTAGAAGCGCAATAAGGGGCAGGACGCTCCAGGAGCACACGATGAACACTTTCCGTTGGTTGACGGTCATCTGCCTGGCCGCCGCTGCACCGGCGCATGCGTCCTCCGCGTTCAAGCCGATCGAGCTCAAGGACGCTGAAATGGCCGACCTGCGCGGGCGTTATGTGATGCCGGGACGTATTGTCAGCTTTGGCATCGTCATGAGCAGCACCTGGACCAACGCCGCCGGCGCCACCGTGACCGGCAGCGCGGCCATGCAGGTCAATGCGTCCACCGTCACCCCGCAATTTTATGTGCAGATCTCCGGTAGCGATGGCACGGGCGGCGGCAGGCAGCCTGAAGGCAGCGGCACGGTCACAGGTGGCGCGGGCCTGGGCACCGGCCAGGGCGTGGTGCAGAGCGTTCGCGCGGCCGGAGACGGCAACACGGCCACCAACGGCGTGGATATCAATGTGAGCAAGAACGGATTGGCCCCGGCCAACTACGCGCAGTCCGGTCAGGCGTTGCTGGCGGGCCAACCGGTTACCGGTGGCACGGCGGCAGGCCAGGTGACAGTGAGCGCGAACAATGGCGGGCTGCAAATGGCGCTCCAGGCCAGCAGCAACCAGGGCAATGTCGTGCAACAGATCGGCGCCGGCAACGTGCTGCAAGGCACCGTCATTCAAGGCAACGGCAACGCCGTAAACAACCTGACCCAACTCAACGTGGTCATGGGCAACAACGGTTTTAACAACGTCACGCAGAACCTCAACCTGGATCAACTCAAGGGCCTTCGCCCCTCCGGTTATTGAACTTCGCTGAGCCTTCGACACTTTCGCATCAAAAAATGGGACGGCTTATTTCATGCATCGATCTGTATCACTACGTGCCGTGGTTTGCTTGAGTACACTCCTGCCCGCCTCCGTGCTCTATGCCGCACCGGACGCTGATATCGAAACACTGAAACAGGAACTGCTGGAGCTCAAGCAACGCTATGAAGTGCAGCAAAAAGCACTGGCCGTACTGGAGCAACGTGTTAGGCAAGTAGAAGATCAACCCGCAACACCCGCCCCCAAACGCTTGGCCAAATCCCCTGCCGACTTCCAGAAAGGCGGCGCCACCGTGGCCGGCCATACGCCAGGCGTGGGTGCGGCGGCGGCCTCCGGCGGCGCGGGCGGTGGCAGTTCCTACGGGCAAAACCTCAAGGACGACTCGGCCCCGGCGCAAAGTGTGAGCAACCTGTACAACGAAGCCAGTGGATTTTTCGGCAACGGCAGGTTCAGTCTGGAAACCGGCATCACTTACGCGCGCTACGATGCACGCCAGCTGTCCCTCAACGGCTTTCTCGCGCTGGACTCGATCTTCCTCGGCAATATCAACCTGGACCGCATCAAGTCGGACAGTTGGACCCTGGACCTGACCGGGCGCTACAACCTGGACAACCGCTGGCAGTTCGACCTGAACGTGCCGGTGGTGTACCGCGAATCCACCTACCAGTCGGGCGGCGCCGGCGGCAGCTCCACCGCCATGTCGGAAGGCTCGGTGACCCGCGACCCGACCATCGGCGATGTCAACGCCGGCGTCTCCTACAAGTTCCTCGACGAAAGCGCCCACCTACCCGATGCGGTGGTGTCGGTGCGGGTCAAGGCCCCGACCGGGGCAGACCCGTATGGCATCAAGCTGATCCCGAAACCGGGCAACGACAACCTCGCCATTCCGGAGAGCCTGCCCACCGGCAATGGCGTGTGGTCAGTGACACCCGGCATCTCGCTGGTCAAGACCTTCGATCCGGCGGTGCTGTTCGGTTCGCTGTCCTACACCCATAACTTCGAAGACTCGTTCAGCGACATCAGCCCCAACGTCAACCAGAAAGTCCCCGGCAAGATCCAACTGGGCGACAGCTTCCAGTTCGGCGTGGGCGTGGCGTTCGCGTTGAACGAGAAGATGAGCATGTCGTTCTCGGTGTCCGACGTGATACAGCGCAAAAGCAAGGTCAAGCAGAGCGGGCAGGATTGGCAGTCGGTGGTGTCCAGCGATGCCAACGCGGGCTATTTCAACGTGGGCATGACGATTGCGGCCTCGGATAACCTGACCATCGTGCCGAACCTCGCGATCGGCATGACAGACGATGCGCCGGACTTTACGTTCAGCCTGAAATTTCCGTATTACTTCTGATAGCAGCAATTGTGGCTTCTGTTAGCACAGCCTCTCACCCT
Source organism: Pseudomonas poae RE*1-1-14 (assembly GCF_000336465.1). Classification (NCBI taxonomy): domain Bacteria; kingdom Pseudomonadati; phylum Pseudomonadota; class Gammaproteobacteria; order Pseudomonadales; family Pseudomonadaceae; genus Pseudomonas; species Pseudomonas poae. The sequence goes on from NC_020209.1 coordinate 2,228,889, forward strand.
TGGGGCGAGCAGGCTTGTCCTGCGTTGGGCTGCGCAGCAGCCCCAAAACCAGGCCCTGAGCCGTATCAGGTACACCGCGTTTTGCTGGAGTGGGGGCGCTTCGCACCCCAACGCGGGGCAAGCCCGCTCGCCACGGAAAACCCGCTCAACCGCAACAAGCCCGCTAGCCTCAGGGTTTGGACGTGGAGTGGGCTCGGCCTAGCGAATCTGGTGCTTGTGCAATAACCGGTAAAACGTAGGCCGGGAAATGCCCAGCACCCGTGCGGCAATGCTCAGATTATCGCTGTGCCGGTTGAGCACGTCGCATAACGCCTGGCGTTCGGCGCGGTGCTTGTAGTCTTCCAGGGTGGCCATGGCTGGCGATACTGCCCGCTTGCCCAGCAAGCCGAGGTCGGTGGCCTCGATCTGGCGGCCTTCGGCAAGCACCAGGCCTCGGCGTACGCGGTTGGCCAGTTCACGTACGTTGCCCGGCCAGGGATGCTGCCCCATGGCAACCAGCGCCTCTTCGCTGAAGCTGCGCGGGCGGCGGCCGGTTTCCTGACTGTAGAAGCGCGAAAAGTGGTTGGCCAGCATCGCGACGTCACCGTGCCGTTCGCGCAGCGGCGCAGTGGCCACTTGCAGCACGTTCAGGCGGTAATACAAGTCTTCGCGAAAAGTGCCCTTGGCCACCGCCGCTTCGAGGTCGACGTGGGTTGCCGCCAATACCCGCACATCCACCGGGATCGGCTGGCTGCCACCGACGCGCTCGACCTGCTTTTCCTGGAGAAAGCGCAGCAGGTTCGCTTGCAGTTCCATCGGCAGGTCGCCGATTTCATCGAGAAACAGGGTGCCGCCATTCGCGGCTTCGATGCGGCCGATCTTGCGCTGATGGGCGCCGGTAAACGCACCTTTTTCATGGCCGAACAGTTCGGACTGGATCAGGTGCTCGGGGATCGCGCCGCAGTTGATCGCCACGAATGGCCTGGCATGCCGCTGGGATTGACGGTGCAGGGTTTTGGCGACCAGTTCCTTGCCGGTGCCGCTGTCACCGCGAATCAGCACCGGGGACTCGGTGGGCGCCAACTTCGCTAACAATTTGCGCAGCTCGCGGATCGCCCGGCTGTCACCGAGCAATTCGTGCTCGGGCCCGTCCACCGGCGTGTTGCCCTTGCCGCGCAGGCGCGCCATGCCGAACGCACGGCCGAGGATGACCTGCACCCGCGACACATCGAACGGCAGGGTATGGAAGTCGAAAAACCACTCACAGACAAAATCGCCAACGTTCTGCAGGCGCAACACGTCTTGATCGAGCACGGCAATCCACTCGGTGCCGCTGCGGCTGATCAGTTCCTTGACGGCTTCGGGCCGCTCCAGGTGATACGGCTGCAAACGCAACAAGCCGATATCACAGGAGCGGTCGCCTACCGCCTCCAGCGCGCAGCTGTCCACGTCCCAGCCGGCGGCGCGCAAACCGGGCAGCAGGCCGTGACAATCTTCACAGGGGTCAACCACAAGCAAGCGTCGCTGAACAGGTGTAACAATCATGACTATTCCTTGGCGTCAAAATTGTTAATTTTATTTATAAACAAGGGGTTGGGACGCCTGATCACAGGCTATCAATTTATTGACGAACTCTATGTAACATTTCGCTATAAGTGCGGGCAGAAAGCCATCCTTCGCCTGCACAGCACCTCGCCGTAAAAATTAATTACGTCAGTATGTGACCCATACCCGGGCATCGTGCATCAGTACAAGTAACCCACCGCACGGTCAGCCCAACCGCCGGTGCTGACTTGAATGGGCATACAGAGAGAAGACCCACATGAACGCCCCGCTCCGCATCAACGAAGCTCTTTTGATCGCAGACCGTGCCTTCCAGCCCTTTCAGTGCGTGGCTTGGCATGACGGCGTTGGCGCCCTCAGCCTGAGCGTCATCGACCGCACCAACACCCGCATCGGCAGCCGGCAGCTGTCGTCGAGCGCTTACACTGATCCTGCGCAACTGGAAGATCTGTTGCTGCAGGCCCGCGCCGAACTCGACGAACATGGCTATCAGTTGCAATCCTGGGCGATGCCCAAGTAAGACGACGCACTTGACGGGCGATCACTGCACCCAGTGATCGCCCGTTGCGCTTTTTCAGGACAGTGAGTGTGGCGCGAGAATAAAGCGTTCGAACGCTTCCGCCGCGCCGTCTTCCAGATTGCTGCCGGTGACGACAGTGGCCTGATGTTTGACGGTTTCCTCGGCCTGGCCCATGGCAATCGACAACCCGGCCACATGAAACATGGCCGGGTCATTGCCGCCGTCGCCGATGGCGGCGGTTTGCGCAAGCGGCGCCCCAAGGTGGGCCGCCAGGGTCTTCAAGGCCTCACCCTTGTTGGCCAGCATCGCCGTCACATCCAGGTAAACCGGTTGCGAACGCGACACCTGGGCCAGGCCTTCTACCTTGGGATGCAACTGCGCTTCCAGCTCCACCAGCAATCGGGTGTTGTTGCTGGCCGCTACAATCTTGTCGACCCGATCCAGATACGGCTCGAAACTCTCCACCACGATGGGGCCATAGCCCAGCCCTTGGGCCTCGCGCGGCTCCATTGGCCCGGGCGGATCACGCCGCAACCAGTCACCGTCGGCGAATACCCAGACCTCCACGTCCGGCTCGGCCGAGAACAGCGCCAGGGCAATCAGCGCCGCCTCCGCCGGCAAGTGGTGGGCAACCAGGATGCTGCCATCGGGGTTGATCAGAGTGCCGCCGTTGAAGCCCGCCACTGGCACATCAATGCCGAAGGCCTCGATCAGGTGATGCATGGCCTTGGGCGGTCGGCCACTGGCCAGGCTGAAAAACACCCCGGCCTCGCGCAGCGCCCGCACCGCATCGGCGGTGCGCTGGCTGAGGCGGTGGTCCGGATGCAGCAAGGTGCCGTCCACGTCACTCAGGATAAAACGGATGGGATGGATCGCGGCGTCACTCATCCGAGGCGGTGCCAGGTGCGACCGTCGCGGGCCAGCAGTGCATCGGAGGCGGCGGGGCCGTCCTCGCCCGCCTTGTACGTCTGGATGCCGTCGTCCTGCTGCCATGCGTCGAGGAACGGCTGCACCGCACGCCAGCCGTTTTCGATGTTGTCGGCCCGCTGGAACAGGGTCTGGTCGCCGGTCATGCAGTCGTAGATCAGGGTTTCGTACCCGGTCGACGGCTGCATCTCGAAGAAGTCCTTGTAGGCAAAGCCCAGCTTGATGTTGGCCATGTCCAGGGTCGGGCCGGGCTTTTTCGCCAGCAAGTCGAACCACATACCCTCGTTGGGCTGGATCTGGATTTTCAGGTAGGTGGGCTTGAGTTCATCCACGTCGGTGTCACGAAACTGCGCGTAGGGCGCAGGCTTGAAGCAGATCACGATTTCGGTGTCACGCACGCTCATGCGCTTGCCGGTGCGCAGATAGAACGGCACGCCGACCCAGCGCCAGTTGTCGATCATCACCTTGAGGGCGACAAAGGTCTCGGTGCTGCTGTCGGGCGCCACGTTGTCTTCTTCGCGATAGCCGGGCAGCGACTTGCCGCCGATTTCGCCAGCGGTGTACTGCCCGCGCACAGAGTTGGCCCGCGCATCTTCCAGCGACCAGGGCCGCACGGCGCCGATCACCTTGGCCTTTTCACCGCGTACCGCGTCTGCACCGAAGGCCGCTGGCGGTTCCATGGCGACCATCGCCAGCAACTGGAACAGGTGGTTGGGCACCATGTCGCGCAGGGTGCCGGTTTTCTCGAAGAAATTACCCCGCGTTTCCACGCCGACGGTCTCGGCGGCGGTGATCTGCACGTGGTCGATATAATGGTTGTTCCAGAACGCTTCGAACAGCACGTTGGAAAAACGGCTGATCAGGATGTTCTGCACCGTCTCCTTGCCCAGGTAATGATCGATGCGATAGATCTGCTTCTCGCTCATCACCTTGAGCAGGCACGCGTTAAGCGCTTCGGCAGTGGCCAGGTCGGAGCCGAACGGCTTCTCGATGACCACGCGGCGAAAGCTCTCGTCGGTTTCCGTCAACAAACCGGCGCTGCCCAGGCGCTGCACCACTTCACTGAAGAAGCGCGGTGCAGTGGCCAGGTAGAACACCGCATTGCCGGTGCCGCTCTCGGCGATTTTCTTGCCGATGTCGGCGTAGGTGCTGTCGTCGAGGAAGTCGCCCTCGACGTAGCTGATGCCTTTGGCCAACTGCGCCCACAGCTCGGGGTCGAGGGCATGCTCGGCATTGCCCTTGACCTTGCTCGCGGCTTCGGTGCGAATGAAATCCTCGAGCTTCTTGGCGAAGTCCGCGTCACTGATGGCGTTGTGATCAACGCCGACAATGCGCAGACCATCGCCCAGCAAGCCGTCACGGCTGAGGTTGTACAGCGCCGGCATCAGCAGGCGCTTGACCAGGTCGCCATGGGCGCCGAACAGGAACAATGTCGTGGGCGGTGCGGGTTCGGCCTCTGGTTTCTTGCCGTTGGCGGTCATTTTTTGGAAGTCTCCACGTGACCACCAAAGCCGAAACGCATGGCAGAGAGCATTTTGTCACCGTAGGTACTTTGCTGACGCGAGCGGAAGCGCGCGAACAGCGAGGTAGACAGCACCGGAACCGGCACGGCCTGTTCCATGGCGGCTTCGATGGTCCAACGGCCTTCGCCGCTGTCGGCAACGGAACCCGAGTAACCGTCGAGCTTCGGGTCAGTAGCCAGTGCGTCGGCGGTCAGGTCCAGCAACCACGACGACACCACGCTGCCCCGGCGCCAGACTTCAGCGATGTCAGCCACGTTGAGGTCAAAGCGCTGATCCTGGGGCAGATTGTCCGAGTTCTTGGTCTTGAGGATGTCAAAGCCTTCGGCGAACGCTTGCATCATCCCGTACTCGATGCCGTTGTGGATCATCTTGACGAAATGCCCGGCGCCCGCAGGCCCGGCGTGGATATAGCCGTGCTCGGCGCGTGGATCGGCGCTGGCGGAACGGTCCTTGGTACGCGGGATGTTGCCAACGCCCGGGGCCAGGCTTTTGAAGATCGGGTCGAGGCGCTGCACGGTCTCGACGTCGCCGCCGATCATCATGCAATAGCCGCGCTCCAGGCCCCAAACGCCGCCCGAGGTGCCCACGTCCACATAGTGCAGACCCTTCTCCGCCAGGGCCTTGCCACGGCGCACGTCGTCCTTGTAGTTGGTATTGCCGCCGTCGATGATCACATCACCGTCTTCGAGCAGCTCGCTCAACTCATTGATAGTGTCTTCGGTCGGGTCGCCTGCCGGCAACATGACCCACACGGCGCGAGGTTTCTGCAGCCCGGCCACCAGGGCTTTCACGTCGGCGACACCCGTGGCGCCCTCCTCGCTCAAGCCTTTGACGAATGCTTCGTTACGGTCGTAAACAACGGTGGTATGCCCATTGAGCATCAGGCGCCGCGCAATGTTACCGCCCATGCGGCCTAGTCCAATAATCCCCAGTTGCATGTGCTGATGCTCCTAACTGCTAAAAAATGTGTGACATAGTTTATAGCGCAATGAGGCTAATGAGGGTTAGTCCAGAGCGGATACCTGGAGTTTCATGCTAAAAAAGATGCCATCGTTTCACCATCACGGCAGCAAAAGTCACACGACCACCAAAAATAAAAAAGTTCCATTGGTGTGAAAAAGAATTCAGAATTGCTTCCGACTGATGCCGAGAACTCCAATTCTGCGTTCCGGCACCGCGATCTACCGGCTATTTGCGAGGCAAGCAATGAGCACAGCACAGATGTCCCGTCCGCCACAGACTCTCTACGTCAGCATCCGTCGCGATGAATTGCGCCAGTTGAAGGACGAACGCGATCAATTGCAGCAGGAAGTCCTGCGTTTGCGCTCGCATCTGCAAGGCCAGCTGGAACAGACCTCTGCCGCCCGCCCCGCGCTGTGCTGAATCACGCTGTAAGATAATGCTTACAGATCGCTGACAAAGTTTTCACACGCTCTCCCCGATACTCCCCGCCCGAAGGGCTGCCCCATGCAAGGGCGGCCTCTGTTTGCGCGCGTTCCTGCGCGCCAGCTGAAAATAATTGGGTTGGAGTGTTGGATGGCGATGTTCAAGCGCGGCACTGCGTCTGCGAAAGGCTTTGATTGGGCCGGCTTCGGTTGGCTGTTTCTGTTCTTCTGGTACTTCTCGGGTATTACCCAACTGCTGATCCAGCTGACCGGCACTTCCGGCTTCAGCGGGTTCCGCCAGGCCTTCTTCATGAGTGCGCTGTGGCTGGCGCCGATGCTGCTGTTCCCGCGCCGCACGCGCCTGCTGGCAGCCTTGATCGGTGTGGTGCTGTGGGCATGTTCCATGGCCAGCCTGGGTTATTTCTTCATTTACCAGCAGGAATTTTCCCAGAGCGTCATCTTCATCATGTTCGAATCGAACATCTCTGAAGCCGGCGAGTACGCGACCCAATATTTCGCCTGGTGGATCGTGCTGGCGTTTATCGCCCATACCGCCTTCGCCGTGTTTTTGTGGACCCGCCTGCGCCCGGTGTATCTGCCGCGCGGGCAGTCGATGCTGGCGGCCGCCGCCATCGTGCTGGCGGTGATCGGTTATCCGCTGGTCAAGCAGATCGCCACCAGCGACAACATGGAACAGGCCATCGACCGTTTTGAAACCCGCATCGAGCCGGCCGTACCGTGGCAGATGATCGTGGCCTACCGTCGTTACACCGAACAACTGGATAACATGCAGGGCATGCTCACCAGCGCCAGCCAGATCCCGCCGCTGAAGAACCTCAAGGACAACAACGCCGGCCAGCCGTCGACCCTGGTGCTGGTCATCGGCGAGTCGACCAATCGCCAGCGCATGAGCCTCTACGGCTACCCGCGCAACACCACGCCGGAACTCGACAAGCTGCGTGATCAATTGGCGGTGTTCGACAACGTCATCACCCCGCGCCCCTACACCATCGAGGCGCTGCAACAGGTGCTGACCTTCGCCGACGAAGAAAACCCCGACCTGTACCTCAAGACCCCATCGATTGTCAGCGTGATGAAGCAGGCCGGCTACAAGACCTACTGGATCACCAACCAGCAGACCATGACCAAGCGCAACACCATGCTCACGACCTTTTCCGAACAGGCCGACGAGCAGGTGTATCTCAACAATAATCGCAACCAGAACGCCCGCCAGTACGACGGCGACGTACTGGAGCCCTTCGCCAAGGCCATGGCCGACGGCGCCGAGCGCAAGTTCATCGTGGTGCATCTGCTGGGTACGCACATGAGCTACCAGTACCGCTACCCGCCAAGCTTTGACAAGTTCACCGACCGCCAGGGCGTGCCCAAGGGTGTCAGCGATGCCCAGTTGCCCACGTACAACAGCTACGACAACGCGGTGCTGTACAACGACTTCGTGGTGTCGAGCCTGATCAAGGACTACGCCAAGAGCGATCCCAATGGCTTCTTGTTGTACCTGTCGGACCACGGCGAAGACGTGTTCGACTCCGCAGGCCACAGCACCCTGGGTCGCAACGAAGCCAAGCCGACCGCGCCGATGTACACCATTCCGTTCATGGCTTACGCCTCGCCCAAATGGCGCGAAAGCCACAACTGGAATTTTGCCGGCGACCTGCAACGCCCTTACAGCAGCTCACAGTTGATTCACACCTGGGCCGATCTGGCCGGGCTGAGCTTCGACGAATGGGACCACAGCAAAAGCCTGGTGAGTGACAGCTTTACGCCACGCCCGCTGATGATCGGCAATCCCTACGAGACCAAGCAAAAGGGCTTGATCGACTTCAGCCTGATCAAGCCGAAGAAGAACGAACCGAACGAGGTGGTGCTCAAGTAGCCTCTGAAACAAGAAGATAACAATCATTCTCGTTTAAACCTAAAGTTGCGCGACTCCTTTCGTCTTTGAGCCAAGGCCTTTTTTATCGAAAAGGCTACAAAGAAAAAAGGAGTCTGCCGCAATGCTTTCGCCCTTCACCCGTTCCATCACCCTCACCCTCGGCCTCTTCGGCAGCGTGCTCAGCCCTGAGCTGCTGGCTGAAACCGATCCCGAGCAAGCGTCGTCCACAGCGCTCGAACTGGCCGCCATCAGCGTCACCGCCGAGGACCCGGGCACCAATACCGAGCACACCGGTGCCTACACCACCGGGGCCATGAGCACCGCCACGCGCCTGAACCTGTCCATCAAGGAAACCCCGCAATCGGTCTCGGTGGTCACCCGCCAGCAGATGGACGACTTCAACCTCAACACCCTGACCGAAGCGTTGCGCCAGACCACCGGCGTCGTGGTGCAGCACTATGACTCGGACCGCCCCGCCTACTCTGCACGCGGCTATGGCATCACCAACTTCCAGGTCGACGGGATGCTCAATACCTTCGGCTACATGAAGTCCGATGCCGACACCATCATTTACGACCGAATCGAGGTGGTACGCGGCGCCACCGGCTTGACCACCGGTGCGGGCGACCCATCGGCCACCATCAACATGGTGCGCAAGCGTCCGACCGACCAATGGCAGGCTAAAGCCGGGGTGAGTGCCGGCAGTTATGACAACTACCACAGCTACGTGGACGTGGGCGGCCCGCTGGCCTTTGATGGCAGGCTGCGCGGGCGCGGCGTGCTGGCCTACCGCGACAGTCAATCACACCGTGACAACTACAGGCTGGAGCGCATCGTGGGTTACGGCATTCTGGAAGGCGACCTGAGTGACGACACGGTGCTTGCGGTGGGCTATGACTACCAGGACAAACAGGTGCAAGGCACCTCCTGGGGCACCGTGCCTTATTGGAACAGCCAGGGCGGCAAGGCCGGGTTGTCACGCTCCACCAACATGGCTGCGCAATGGAGCTCCTGGCCGCTGACCGACAAGACCACCTTCGCCACCCTCGATCACCGGCTCGGCGGCGACTGGCGCGTCAAAGCCGCCTACACCCATCGGCAAAGCGACACGGACGGCAAGGTGTACTACGGCGGCGCAGGCTTCCCGAATGCAGATCGCAGCGGCATGGAGGCCTGGACCAGTCGCATGGTGGGCACCTCGAAGATGGACGTGTTTGACTTCAACCTGTCCGGCACCTATTCACTGCTGGGTCGTCGGCATGAGGTGATGATGGGCTACGGCCAATCCCAGCAGAGGGACGCCTCCCCGCATCAACGCGACCTGATAGAGGGCGACTACCGCACCATCCAGGACTGGAAACACATGGGTGGCATCGGCAAGTTCGCCGATGTGACCACCGGCCTTAAGGGGGAGCACAGCCGCAAGCAGCAGCAAGCCGGCTACCTGGCCACGCGATTGAGCCTCACCGACCGCCTGCATGCGGTACTGGGCAGCCGTTACGGCAGTTGGGAAATCGAAACGTCCTCCCCTCAGTACGACGCCAATGACCAATGGATCAAGTCCGACAAAACCCGGCAGACCCACAACGATATGTGGACGCCCTACGCCGGCCTGCTTTATGACCTGACCCCGGAGTACACGGTCTACGCGAGCTACACCGATATTTTCAAACCCCAGGACGCGCGCGATGCCAACCGCAAATACCTGGAGCCCGTCGTCGGCAGCAATTATGAAGTGGGCCTCAAAGGCAGCCTGCTCGATGGGCGCCTGAATCTCGCCACCGCGTACTTCTGGAGCACCCAGGACAACGTCGCGGAGCTGGACGACTCGGTGCCGCCGGATCCGAGAACCAAAGAGTCGTTTTATACATCAGGCGGCAAGGGCAACAAGGTACGCGGGTTCGAAGTGGAACTGGCCGGTGAAGTGATGCCCGACTGGAACATCACTGCGGGCTACACCTACACGCATTCGGTGAACGGCGAGGACCGCCGCAATAACAGCGAGCAACCGTTGAACCTGCTGCGGCTGTCAAGTGCGTATCGGCTGCCGGGCGCGTGGCGCCAGTTGACGGTCGGGGGTGCCTTCAACTGGCAGAGCGAGACCTACGCCTGGAGCAACAGGCCGACCGGCGAGCGCGACGCTCAGGGCAATCGCATCACCACGCGAGCGAAGATCACTCAGCAGGCTTACCCGTTGGTTAACCTGATGTCCCGCTACCAGTTCAACGAGCACGTTTCGGCGTCGCTTAACGTCAATAATCTATTTGATAAAAAGTACTATGAGCGCGTTGGCTTTTATAACGGCGTACATTGGGGCGACCCACGTTCGATCACGTTGGCGATGGACTGGAAACTCTGAGCCCGGCGCCGCAGAAGTTAACAACGCCGTTAGTGTTTAAATGTTTCTCGCGTTAATTTCCACTTAATTGGATCGTCCCACAATCGCCCCATGGCTTCGCTCAGGGACCGAACGAATAACGATCACTCTTAATGGGAATACCGCAATGAAACTGTCGACCTTGATGCTGGCCAGCCTGATGACCCTGACCTCTGCCGCCGCCTTTGCAGAGGGCGGCTCGGAGCGCTCGAGGCAGTTCTACGAGGACTTCGCCTTTATGCAACAAAAGACCCACGGCACCGCCGATCAAACCGCTTCCGCTGACGGCAGGACATTAAAAGCCGATACCGACGAACAACAGCAGCCAAACATTTAATTAACGTTTAGTTAATCTGCACTACCCGTTACCACTGTGCTCCTTTGGCAAGCGGTTTATTGGGCGCCATTTAATGGCGCCCTTTTTTTGCCACTTATTTATTAAAGCGGTTTATTCCAGAACAGCATGCGGCCATTGGCCGGATCGAACATTGAATCATCGAAGCCAAACTTTCGATAGGCCGACTGTGCCACTTCATTGCCTTCCAGCACTTCCAGAGTGATCTTGCAGCAGCCACGCTGACGAGCGATTTCCTCGACCTTTTGCAGCATCTTCTGACTCAACCCCAGGCCGCGAAACGCTTCCATCACCGCCACATCGTGGACGTTGACCAGCGGGCGGCAGGCAAAGGTGGAAAAACCTTCAAAGCAATTGACCAGACCGGCAGGCTCACCGCCCACAAATGCCAGCACGCTGAAAGCATGGGGGCGTTTGGCCAGTTCGGCCGGCAATTGTTGCAGCAGGTCGGCGGGCAGGCTGTGCCCACCGCCCATGGGGTGTTCGGCGTAATGGTTGAGTACCAGCGCAATCGCCTCGGCGTGCACAGGATTGGTGTAACTGGCTTGCAGCACCAGGATGTCAGGGGTATCCATCAGCTTCCTCGATCACGACAGCAAGGGAATCGGCTCCCTTTGAGGGCATCGATTGTAAGCGCGGAGTCAGCAGCGGATGAAGGAGATTTACTACAAAGGCATGTAAGAACAAGCGAAGGTTGCGCAGCGAAAAATCTGTCATAGGCCAAAACGCTGCCATTGCATCTCCTGCAGTCGGCTCAGCGTCCGTCGAAACGGAAACGCCAGATAACCTTCGGTATAGAGACGCTCCAGCGGCACCTTCGCCTCAATGAACAGCGGCACCTTGCGGTCATAGCACTCATCCACCAGGGCAATGAAGCGACGCACGCTATCGTCGTGCACCGACAACTGCGGCAGTTCGCGATCCCCCGCCGCCACGCGCATGGCGGCATCTTCAGTGCCTCGGGCAATGCGCCCTGGACGCTGTTGTGCGCTGAGGTTGGGCACCTCGCCTAGCAGAATTGCTTTGAAACGGTCACACAACAGCATGAAGTCCATCGCGGCCAGAGGTTGCTCGCACAGGTCGGCATAGCGGCACCACAGCACCGTGTCACTGGCCTGCACTGTCATGATCGAACGATGCCCGACGCTGATCGCCCCACCGCCGGATGCTGGCACGTCGCTCAATGCCTGGAACACTGCCGCCAGCGCATCAGCCTGATTCACCCAGTAGCGCTGCACCTCCACGCCAGGGTGCAAACGATGATCCTCGCCGCCGTCCACGGCCACCACCTGCATATGCTGCTTGATCGCCACAATGCCCGGCAGGAAACGCTCACGGTTGAAGCCACCGGCGTACAACTGGTCAGGCGGCTGGTTGGAAGTGCACACCACTACCACGCCGTGCTCGAACATCACCTGAAACAGACGGCCAAGAATGATCGCATCGCCAATGTCATTGACGAACAACTCATCGAAACACAGTACCCGCACAGCCTGGCTGAGTTCCCGGGCCAGCGCCTGCAAGGGATCGGGAATGCCGGTGAGCTGAAACGAGCGCTGATGTACCCAGCCCATGAAGTGATGGAAGTGCTGACGCCGCGCAGGCACCCGCAGGCTTTGGTAAAACCGGTCCATCAGCCAGGTCTTGCCACGGCCCACCGGGCCCCAGAGGTACACGCCAGTGATCGGCGCGCGGCCCTGGTGCAAGGCCTCATGGCAGGCCTGCAGCGCCCCGACCGCCCGGCGCTGGGCTTCATCGGAGACGAAGCCCTCCCGGGCAATGGCGTGTTGGTAGGACGCCAGGGGCGATTCGAACGTCATGGATACCTGCCCTGACCACACCGGAGTTTGCCTGTTCTATGGGAACGCTACGCCAGGCTCTTGCTGACCACCTCGAACACATCGCTGGACAGCTCACCGCAACCCCGAATGCGCTCCAACTCGGCCTTCATCAGCGCCTGGCGCGCAGCATCGTATTTGCGCCAGCGCGTCAGCGGCGCCAACTGGCGCGAAGCGATCTGTGGGTTCAGCGTGTTCAGCTCGATCACCAGGTCCGCCAGGAAGCGATAGCCCGAACCATCGGCGGCATGGAAGTTGACGAGGTTCTGCCCGGCAAACGCACCGATCAAGGCGCGTACCTTGTTCGGGTTCTTGATGGTGAACGCTGGATGCTGCATCAGCGCCTTGACCCGTGCCAGCCCGCCCGGGAGGGTGCTGCCGGCCTGCACGCTGAACCACTGGTCCATGACCAGCGGGTTGTCCTTGAAGTTCTCGGCAAACACCGCCAACGCCTGTGCCTTCTCCGCCTCGAAGGGCGAGTTCACCAGCACCGCCAGTGCGGTCAGGCGCTCGGTCATGTTGTCGCTGGTATCGAATTGATCCAGGGTGGCCGCCAGCACTTGCGGCTTGCCGCTGAGCATCAGGTACGACAGCGCGATGTTCTGCAATGCGCGACGGGCAAAGTGCTCGGCCGCCGCGACATACGGCGTCTGCCGGGACAGCTCGCGATTGGCCTGATAACGCAGCCACAGGCCTTCGAACAGGTTGTCCGCCAGTTGCTTGCGCGCGAACTCACGGGCGGCGTGGATCGCGTCCACATCGGCCACGTCGCTGATTTCCGCCAGATACGCTTCGCCGGGCAGCGAGAGCATTTCGGCGACCATGGCCTGATCCAGGCTTTCATCACTCAATACCGAGCGCAGCGCGTCGATCAGGCGTTGATCCAGCTCCAGCGGCTGGCCGGCCTGGTGCTGGCCGATCAGTTCCTGCAATACCTGCACCGACAGTTGCTGGCCGGCATCCCAGCGGTTGAAACCATCGCTGTCGTGCTGCATCAGGAACATCAACTGGTCGCGGCTGTACGCAAAGCTCAGTTTCACCGGTGCCGAGAACCCGCGCAGCAACGAAGGCAAGGGCTGTTCGGCGATATCGACGAAGGTGAAGGTCTGCTCGGCTTCGGTCACCGAAATCACCCGCGACGTGGCGCCGGCGGTTGCTTCGCCCGCCAGGCGCAGCGCAATGCCTGCACCCTTGCCATCCAGCAGGCCCAGTTCCACCGGAATCACGAACGGCAGTTTTTCCACCTTGTCCGGCGTCGCCGGGCAGCTCTGGCGGAACGTCAGGCTGTAGGTATTGGCCACCGCATCAAAGGCTTCGCTCACCGCCAGACGTGGCGTACCGGCCTGGCTGTACCAGCGCTTGAACTGGCTGAGGTCGGCGCCGTTGGCGTCTTCCATCGCCTTGATGAAGTCATCGCAGGTCACCGCCTGGCCATCGTGGCGCTCAAAGTACAGGTCGCTGCCTTTGCGGAAACCCTCGGCGCCGAGCAGAGTGTGGATCATGCCGACCACTTCCGAGCCCTTTTCGTACACGGTGAGGGTGTAGAAGTTGGAGATCTCGATAAAGCTGTCCGGACGCACCGCGTGGGCCATGGGGCCGGCGTCTTCGGCGAACTGGTGCGTGCGCAGGTAGGCCACATCCTGGATACGCTTGACCGTGGCCGAGTTCATGTCGGCGGAGAAGCCCGAGTCGCGGAACACGGTGAAGCCTTCCTTGAGCGACAGCTGGAACCAGTCGCGGCAGGTGACGCGGTTGCCCGACCAGTTGTGGAAGTATTCATGCGCGACGATGGCTTCGACGCGCTGATGCGCGGCGTCGGTGGCCGTTTCGGCGCGAGCCAGCACGGCGCTGGAGTTGAAGATGTTGAGGCCCTTGTTCTCCATGGCGCCCATGTTGAAATCGTTGACCGCAACGATCATGAAGATGTCGAGATCGTACTCGCGACCGTAGGTTTCTTCGTCCCAGCGCATGGATTTTTTCAGGCTGGTCATGGCGTGCTGGCACTTGTCGATATTTTCCGGCTCGACGTAGATGCGCAGCGCCACTTCGCGCTCGGTCATGGTGGTAAAGCTGTCTTCGACACACCACAGGTCACCCGCCACCAGTGCGAACAGGTAGGCGGGTTTCTTGAACGGGTCTTCCCAGGTCGCCCAGTGTCGGCCGTCTTCGCCAGGGCCGCTGGCAATCGGGTTGCCGTTGGACAGCAATACCGGGTAACGGTGTTGCTCGGCGATCACCGTGGTGGTGAAGATGCTCATCACGTCCGGGCGGTCGAGGTAATAGGTGATCTTGCGAAAGCCTTCGGCCTCGCACTGGGTGCAGAACATGCTGCCGGACTTGTACAGGCCTTCCAGCGCGGTGTTGGTTTCCGGGTGGATCTTGACCGTGGTGTCGAGGGTGAATACCGCACTCGTCGGCTGCACGGTCAGGTGGCTGTCGGTCAATTGGTAGTCAGCGGCCGTCAGCTCTTGATCGGCCAGGTTCACGCTCAGCAGTTCCAGCAGTTGCCCGTCCAGCACCAGCGGCGGCAAGCCGTCGCCGCGCTCGGGGTTGCGGCGCATCACGAGCTGCGCGTGGACCAGGCTGTGGTCCTCGAACAACTCGAAGGTCAGGTGCGTCTCGTCAATCAGGTAATCCGGCGCCTGATAGTCCTTCAGGTAAATCATCTTCGGTTGTTCGGTGCGCATGCTGGGAATCCTTCTACTGATGCACGGCGAGCTGGTAGGCCGTGTATTTACGAATATTGATAACGCCGGTATCGAAGATCAGGTATTGGCCCTTGATCCCCAGCAGCGTGCCTTCGGCAATCGGGTTCTTGTCCAGGTTGAAGCTGACGATCTTGGTCGGATACTGCTCGACCGGGTATCGAATCTCGATCGGCTCAACGTCGGCAATGGTTTGGATGGCCTGCAGGCCAAAGCGTTCCTGCAACGTCACCAGGCCTTCGGCGCAGCTGGCGAACAACTCATCGCGCACCTGCTTGAGGTCGACGGTTTGTGCATCGCCCTTGAGCAGCGCACGCCAGTTGGTCTTGTCGGCCACCTGGCTGCGGAACAGGTCTTCGACGAAACCCGATTGCTGACGCGTGGCCACGCGCATGATCGGCAGCGCCTGGCTGGCCCCCTGGTCGAGCCAGCGCGTCGGCAACTGGGTGGCGCGGGTGATGCCGACCTTGATCCCCGACGAATTGGCCAGGTACACCACATGGTCGGTCATGCAGAAGGTTTCGCCCCACACCGGATCACGGCAGGTGCCGGCGTCGTAATGGCAGCGCTCCGGGCTCATGATGCAGAGGTCACACTGGGCCAGCTTGGTCATGCATGGGTAGCAATAACCCTGGCTGAAGCTGGTCTTGGTCTTGCGCCCGCAATGGCTGCAATGGATGGCGCCAAGAAACTCAAGGCGTATGTGCGTGCCGATCAACGGGTTGACCGGCACCTCGGTATCGCCCAGGCGAAAGCTGTACTGAACGGTCGGCTCACCGAGCTGCGCCGACATTTTGCTGACTGCACCGCGACCAATTTCAATCAATGGATCGCATCCGACTTGAACAGAATATTGGGCATTGTCTCGGACTTGGACGCGCATTCCTGCGGGCCCATGTAGCCGGTACGCTGCTCTTCGGGCAGGTTCTGGATCTCCCACGCGATCATCGCCTGCAGCGACAGCTCGCGCTGCTCGGCAGTGAGCTTGCGGCCATCGGACCATTTGCCGATTTCCACGGCGAGCTTGAGGCTCTCGTAGATGTCCGGGGTGATGTTTTCGATCATTTCAGCAAAAGAGGACATGAGCTCTTCCTTATCAAATAGACGCTTTGCGGCGGTTGTAGAGGCCGCCCAGCAAGCCGGTGAGGCAACCGATGACCAGCCCGCCCACGTGGGCGGCGTTGGCGATTTCGCCGAAGCCGATCATCGAGACCAGCCCCGACAGGCACAGCACCAGCCATATCAGCATCATCGCCAGCACCCCACGGGGCAGGCGATACGCGGGGTTGGGCGAGAGCAGTTGAAAGATCCAGCAATGCCCGAGCAGCCCATACAGCACGCCGGACAAGCCACCGAACAGGCCGGGGCCGCCGTACGCGTATTGGGCGTAGTTGGAAACCAGGCTGAACAACAGGGTCAGGCCCAGCAGGTTGATGCTGCCCTGACGCACTTCGATGCGCCGCCCCAGCTCCCAGTACCACATGCCGTTCATGGCCAGGTGCAGAATGCCGAAGTGGATCAGCATCGGCGTAACCAGCCGCCACCATTGCCCCTCGGCCAGCATCTGGGCGAACGGGGTGAACTGGATGTACTCGCCCATGACCCGGAACGGCAGAAAGGTCAGCCAACCGACAGCCTGCAGGTTTTCACCGAGCAAGGTCACCGCGCCGACGATCAGGCTTGCCAGCAGCACCAGCGCGGTGACCGGGCTGTGGCGCAATTGCTGCACAAAACCTGGACGCACCGCCGGCGCCTGCTCGGGAATATCCAGTTGCTGGTCCGGATCGCCGGCGGGAAAGCGTTGATACAGCACGTGCACGTCTTCGCTGATGCTTTCTGGCACCCACAACACCTGCTCACCGGCCTCTTCACTGACGTGATGGGGCACTTGCATGCGCTGCAGCAGCTTGACGAAACCGCCCAGGTCGACGCTCAAGGGCAAGCGCAATACAGCCACGGTACTCATTCAATAACCTCGGGGCGCTCAACATCAACCCATACGAATTTAGCCGGATCCAGTCGGGTTTCCTGGTCCAGACGATACGCCACCAGCTTGCCGTACAGCACCGCGCTGTAGTCCAGGCAAGCCAGGTTGTCGCGGATCGGCGCCGGTTTGCCGCTGCGCCAGTAGTGGCCGACGAACAGCAACGGCTCATCGACGCCATAGCGCAGCAGTGAATTTTTTTCGGTCGAGGACAGCGGCGTGCGCGCCACCGGCTCGGGCAATGCGTCGGGCTGGAAGACCACGTCGCCGTAGGTCTTGGGGTCATCCTCCCAGAACTTGGTGCGAAAGAACGAGCGGGTCAGGCCGTCGCCGCCGGTCAGCGTCAAGCCGTCAGGCAGGCGCATGTCGGTGCCGCGCAACAGGCGGTCGAAGGCGTTGCAGGCAAAACTGCCGGGCACGGCGGCGGCCTGCACAAACGCCTGGTCGATGCAGCCGTCGGGGAATCGGGCGCGCAGTGGCTGGATAAAGCTTTCGTCCCAGCACGCATGCACCACGCGAAAACGCCCGGCATCGACGAACAGCGGCATGTCGTAGAACCAGCCAAGGAAATCCTGCCAGTCACCCGGGTGCTGCTCGAACTGGGTCAGGGTTTCGTGGATCAGCCGCGCATGCCGCGGGTTGTGCTCACGCACGAATTGCTTGCCACTGCCCGGTGGCGCCGGTGTGGTCCAGCCCAGCGCGTTGAATTCATGATTGCCCATGATGCACAGCGCCTGACCGGCCACCGCCATGTCGTGGACAATATGCAGCGCCTCGCGAATGCGCGGGCCACGGTCGATGATATCGCCGAGGAACACCGCCATGCGCGACGGATGGCGCCAGGTGCCGCCCTGCTTGTGGTAACCCAGGCGATCGAGCAAGTGCTCAAGGGTATGAGCGCAACCGTGCACGTCACCAATCAGGTCGTAGCTACGCGCGGGATCGAGCATCAGTCGCCTCCACCCCCCAAGCGGCTGCCCCAGCCCAGCTTGGTGCGGCACACTTCATAGTAGTTGTGGTCCAGCGGGTGAATCAGGCGCAGCTTCTGCGCCTTCTTGCTCACGGTGATGGTGTCACCGGGGGCGCAGGTAAAATGGTTCTGCCCGTCGCAGGAGACTTGCGGGTAGATCTGCATGTCTTTGGACACCACGATTTTCAGCTCGCTGTTGCCGTCGACCACAATCGGCCGACTGGACAACATATGGGGGTACATCGGCACGATCACAATGGCATCGAGCTTGGGATGCATGATCGGGCCACCGGCCGACAGCGCGTACGCGGTGGAGCCGGTCGGCGTGGCGACGATCAGGCCGTCGGCCTTCTGGCTGCACACGAACTGACCGTCGATATACAGCTCGAACTCGATCATCCGCGTGGATTTACCGGGATGCAGCACCACATCGTTGAGCGCATCGCCCTGGCCGATGGCCTCACCGTGGCGACGCACCTCGGCCTGCAGCAGGAAGCGGTTTTCCACCAGGTAATGGCCGTCGAGCACCTTGGCCACTTCGACTTCCAGCTCATCGGGCCGGATATCGGTGAGAAACCCCAGGCTGCCGCGGTTGATCCCCAGCACCGGCACGTTATGCCGCGCCAGGGCGCGTGCGGCGCCCAGCAGGCTGCCATCGCCGCCGACCACAATCACCATGTCACACACTTCGCCGAGCATCTTGCGCGAGGAAGTCTGCAGGCCGTGGCCGGGGAGAATCTCGGCGATGGTGTCTTCGAGGATCACGTGCAGATGGCGTTCGAGCAGGAATTTTTTCAGCCGGCGGACGGTGTCCAGCACCTGGGTACTGCCCAGGCGACCGATAATGCCGATATTGCGAAATTGCTCCATGGGGCTCCTGCGGGTTCCGGGTGCGGCGAAAAACCACGATTATGGGTGAAAGGCCGCGTCAGGCAAAACCCTTTGTCAGCGCAAAGACTTGATGACAATGGTTCTCACGCACCTGCGCCACACTTAAAAGGCTATGCTCGGAGCATGACTGTGTTCCCCGACCTGCACACCTTGCCCCGCCAATTGCGTCACCCCGAGGTGCGCGACCTCGCGTGGGTGATTTTGGCGCCACCGATGCTGGCGCAGACGCCGTGGCCGCAACGCCACCCGCTGGCCGGCAGCGATTGGGTGCAGGCCCCCTGCCGGCTGGAACACTGGCTGCGCCAGCTGGACGCCGACAGCAGCGCTTTGCAGCATTGGCTCAGTCTGGCCCGCACACGGCGCCTGGGCCTTTATTATGAGCGCCTGTGGCAATTCGCCGTGCAGCATGCACCGGGCGTGCACTTGCTGGCCGCCAACCTGCCGATTCGCCGGGCCGGGCATACGCTGGGCGAGTTGGACATGCTGCTGCGTGATCGCGATGGCGTGCACCATCTGGAACTGGCGATCAAGCTCTACCTCGGGCCCCAGGCCGGTGATGGCCGCGCCACCGAGCAATGGCTGGGCCCCGGCTGCCATGACCGGCTCGACCGCAAGCTGGCGCACCTGGCCGAGCATCAACTGCCGATCTCGGCCCGCCCGGAAAGCCGCGAAGCGCTGGCCGCGCTGGAGGTTCAACAGTTCGACGCGCACCTGTGGCTTGGAGGTTACCTGTTGTATCCATGGCCGGGCCCGGCCGAACCGCCGCTGGGCGCGCATCCGCAGCATTTACGCGGCAGTTGGTTGCATCAGCGTGACTGGCAGGATTTTGTCGCCACGCGCCCGCCGGGCCGCTGGCAACCCCTGCCCCGTCACGCCTGGCTGGCGCCGGCGCATTACCCGGCCGATGAGGTGTGGAGCGAAGCACAGATGCGCGCGTGGCTGGCGGCGCTGGCCCCCATGGCGCCCGCGCAGTTGCTGGTGCGGCTGGTGCAACAGGGCGAAGACTGGGAGGAAGCCGAGCGACTGTTTCTGGTCGCCGACCTGTGGCCGAACGTGCCGGGTAACCCCTGAGGGTCAGACCGACTGCGGCTTGACCTTCAGATGCCGGGCGTACCAGGGCCGCCTGGGCACGCGCTTGAACAGGCCCTGCAACCCGTCGTCTTCAGCGCTGAAGGTGATGCGCAACGCCAGCTTCATGGTTTCCGGGTCCATTTCCATCGACCTGCCCCTTTGCAACCCCGGCGTGGTGCTGCAGCCATGGGTGTCCGGGCCCAGCCACGGGTCGCCCACCTCCACCCAGCGTCCCGGGGCAAACCAGGCCACGCCATTGACTTGCATACGGCTGACCTCACCCGGATTGAAACGCTCGTGGGCGCGAAACCAGTCTTCGACGCGGTCATCGATCCAGCCGTGAAAATGCCAGAACACGGGATTCACATGGGATGAAAACGGATCACCGAGAAAATCGTTTTGCGCCACGTACCAGCGCGTGGCGAAGTCCGCAGGGTCGCGGGCGAAAGGCACCGGCGCGCCGTTGGAGGGGTCGCGCGGCACCGAGGCCCAGCGCATGTGCAGCCAGTCGTGCAGGCCCAGCTCCATTTCCGAGCCCAACTGACCGAGGGTCAAGCGCGCCAGGTAGCGCGGGTCGCGGTATTGGGATTCCCACACCTGGAAGTTGCTGTGGTAGGTCTCGGCGGCCTTGATGTCGCTGACCCACTGGGTGTAGTCGCTGTCATCCGGGGCCGACCAGGTGGGCGGCAGGGCAAAACCGTCGTGGTTGTCGAAATAACGCAAAAAGCCCGGGCGATCGCTTTCCAGCGCAGGCTGCGGTGCGGGAAATTGCGGCCATGACGGCAGGTTTTGCATCGAGCGCGCGGTGCCGAGCATATGGCGGTGCATGAAGAAGAAGTCGATGCCCGAGCCGTTGCGGTCTTTGCGCTTGCCGCGAGCGTCACGCTCCTGCCCCCGTGGGCCGGGTTGCCAGCCGATGCCGCGCAGGGCGTCGCGCTTTTCTTCGGAGAGCTTGTGCCACTGGTCACGGGTGGCGTGCCAGAGCTGGTGAAACAGGCGGTGTTCGGGCGCGATCAGCCACGCCAGCAAGGTCGGGTTGAGGCCGATGCGCTGGCGAGCTTCGGGGAACAGCTGTTTGTGGGCGATAAAGCGGTTGTCGCGCTCGGTCAGCGCCAGGGGGCGGTCGAGGTCGAGGATCTGCCCGCTGAGGGTGCTGCTGCCGGCGTTGGCGAAGTCGGCCCAGACCTCGTCGAGGGTCATCCTGAATTCATAGCTGGGGGCACCGCCGGCAGAGTCGCGGTCGATCAGGCGCCAGTAGAGCACCGTGCCTTCGCCCGTCAGATCGCCCAGTACGCGGTAGCGCGGTTCGCCCTCGGCGCGCAGGTTGGCGGCGGTGTCCAGGTAGCCGCGCAGACCACGGCCACGCGGCGCGATATCCAGCAGCAGCTCGAGGCCATGCAGCGGCAGGCCCTTGAGCCCGGCGTCACGGCCTGCCAGGCGCAGGCTCCACACCCCGCGCAAGGTATTGGCCAGGTGCTGGCCGGCAGTATCGGCCAACGCCACCGTGGCTTCGCCGGGGGTGATGGGCAACTCTTCTTC
The DNA here is from genome assembly GCF_000336465.1 of Pseudomonas poae RE*1-1-14. Taxonomy (NCBI): domain Bacteria; kingdom Pseudomonadati; phylum Pseudomonadota; class Gammaproteobacteria; order Pseudomonadales; family Pseudomonadaceae; genus Pseudomonas; species Pseudomonas poae. The sequence continues at coordinate 2,250,410 of NC_020209.1, forward strand.
CCGCGTCAGCTCGCGATGGGCGTAAAAGGCCGCCGGCACGGCCGCGCCAGTCAGCGCCAGGCCTGCGATGAACCCACGTCGAGAGATCGTCATTGTCTACCTTAGGAAACGGCTTAATCAGAGCTAGAACGTTTGCAGCCCGGCAAAATTTACCGCCCCGCCCTGCCCGCCTAAATTTCCCCTGCCGTGGCTCGTCCTTCCCAGATAGCAAAGGCCTCAACTGACTGAGATGGCAATGACAAAACCACGTTCGAAAAAGGCGCTGTATCTCGGCTTGCCGCTGGCCCTGGCCATTGGCGCCGGGGCCGGTTTTCTGGTCTGGGATCACTGGTTCAAGGGCAATGCCGGCTACCCGCTGGAGGTGATCCGGCAGGCCAACGAAATGCAGGACCGCCTGTTGTCGTTCGACAGCCACATCACCGTGCCCATGGATTTCGGCACCGCCGGCAATGAGGCCGACAAGGATGGCAGCGGGCAGTTCGACCTGGCCAAGGCGGCACGCGGACGCCTCTCCGGCGCGGCGCTGACGATTTTCGGCTGGCCGGAAATCTGGAACGGCGACCACGCACCACACAGGCCCACCGATGGTTTTGTCGAAGAGGCCCGCCACGAGCAGGAGGTGCGCTACCAAATCATCACCGGCATGGTGCGTGACTTTCCCAATCAGGTCGGCATCGCCTACACCCCGGATGATTTGCGGCGCCTGCACGGCGAGGGCAAATTCGCGATCTTCATCAGCATGCTCAACGCCTATCCGCTGGGGGATGACTTGAACCAGCTGGACCTGTGGACCGCGCGCGGCATGCGCATGTTCGGCTTCAGCTACATCGGCAACAACGCCTGGTCGGATTCGTCGCGGCCGCTGCCATTTTTCAATGACTCCACCGATGCCCTGGGCGGGCTGTCGCCAATCGGCCAGCAAGCGGTGCAGCGCCTGAACGACCTGGGGGTGATTATCGATGTGTCGCAGATGTCGACCCAGGCGCTGGAGCAGGTCGCGCACTTGAGCCGCACGCCGATGGTGGCTTCGCACTCGGCGCCACGGGCGTCGGTGGACATCCCGCGCAACCTCAGCGACAAAGAATTGCAGTTGATCAAACAGAGTGGCGGCGTGGTGCAGGTGGTAGGGTTCCCCGCCTACCTGCGTCCGCTGAGCCAGCCCACCCAGGACAAACTCAATGTTCTGCGCGCGCGTTTCGACCTGCCGCCCTTGCCTAACCTGGCCATGGCGCTGATGCCGGGCGATGCCATCATCGCTGCCTGGCCCGAGCAGAAGTTCGGCCAGTACGCCCAGGGGCTGTACGGCATTCTCGAAGAAGAACCCAAGGCCAGCCTCAAGGACTGGGGCGATGCCGTCGACTACACCGTGCGCAAGATCGGCATCGATCACGTGGGCATTGCTTCGGACTTCAACGACGGCGGCGGTATCGAGGGCTGGAACAATGTCGGCGAAATCCGCAACGTCACCGCCGAGCTGATCCAGCGCGGTTACTCCGAAGCCGATATCGCCAAGCTGTGGGGAGGCAACTTCCTGCGGGTATGGGACCAGGTGCAAAAGGCCGCCAAGCCGTTGGCCAACCGTTGATCAACCACGAAGCAAGTCCCATGACCGACCGCCGCACCTTTCTCAAACAGGCGGGCCTGCTCGCTGCCAGCCTGCCCCTGGGCGCTTCGCTGATTCCACCGGCGCTGGCCACCACGGCAATCGATCCCTGGACGGGATTGAAGCAATTGTTCGACCAGGACCCGAGCTATCTGCATTTCTCCAACTTCCTGGTGACCTCGCACCCCAAACCGGTGCGCGACGCCATCGAGCGCTATCGCCAGCAGATCGACCGCAACCCCGGCCTGGCGATGGACTGGGACCTGCAGGAAACCTGGAAGCGTGAAGGCCAGGTACGCGACTGGGCCGGCCGCTATTTGCAGGCCATGCCGGCGCAGATCGCCCTCACCGGCAGCACGTCCGAAGGCCTGGCGATGATCTATGGCGGCATCAAGGTGCGGCCGGATCAGGAGATCCTCACCACCGTCCATGAGCATTACGCCACCCAGAGCGTGCTGGATTTCCGCACGCTCAAGGAGGGCACGCAGGTGCGCCGCATCGAGCTGTTCAAGCGCGCCAGCCAGGTGTCGGCGGATGAGGTGCTTGGCAATATCAAACGGGCCATTCGCCCCAACACCCGCGTGCTCGGCATGACGTGGGTGCAGTCCGGCAGCGGCGTGAAGCTGCCCATCGGCGAAATCGGCACGCTGGTGGACGAACACAACCGTAACCGCGACGACCAGGACCGGCTGCTGTACGTGGTCGACGGGGTGCATGGCTTCGGCGTCGAGAACCTGGACTTTCCCGACATGCACTGTGATTTCTTCATCGCCGGCACTCACAAGTGGATGTTCGGCCCGCGCGGCACCGGCCTGGTCTGCGCGCGCGACAGCGATAACCCATACGTCACGCCCATGGTGGCGACTTTCTCCGAAGACACCAATTTCGCCACGCGCATGACGCCCGGCGGCTATCACGCTTTCGAGCATCGCTGGGCGGCGGATGAAGCCTTCAAGCTGCACCTGCAACTGGGCAAGGCGCATGTGCAGGCGCGTATTCATGAGCTCAATACCGAGCTGAAAACCCGCCTGCTCGCCCATCCGCAGATCGAGCTGGTAACGCCACGCAGCCCGGCGCTGTCAGCCGGCTTCACTTTCTTCCGGGTCAAGGGCCAGGACAGCGACGCGGTGGCGGCCTACCTGATGAAAAATCGCGTGGTGGTGGATGCGGTGGAGCGTGATGCCGGCCCGGTGGTGCGCACGTCTCCCGGCCTGCTCAATTCCATGGATGAAATCCAGCGTTTCATGAGCCTGCTGAGCCAGCGGGTGTGATGCCCTTTTCCCTTTGAACGAGATGCCCACATGACTCCATCGCGACTCAAACCCCTGAACCTACTGGCGTTGACCGCCGTGTGCGGCGCGCTGTTGCCCAGCCTGGCCTGGGCCGAAACGCCGCAACCGGGCAAGGTGTTCAAGGACTGCAAGGACTGTCCGGAAATGGTGGTGTTGCCGGCCGGCACTTTTACCATGGGCACCCCGGACGATGAAGTCGGCCGCGAGCCCGACGAGGGTCCGATGCATGAGGTGACCTTCGCCAAGCCTTTCGCCATGAGCCGTTTTCAGGTGACCGCTGGCGAATGGGACAGCTACGTCCGCCAGAGCGGTGTGAAGATCGCAGACGGCGACACCCGCCCCGGCCGCGAGTGCATCGCCAGCAAGCCGCGCTACCCACAGGGCCCGCGCCAGCCAGCGGTGTGCATGGACATGGACGACATCAGGCAGTACGTGAGCTGGCTGTCGAAAAAAACCGGCCAGCGTTACCACCTGGTCAGCGAGTCACAACGTGAATACGCCGCCCGCGCCGGCTCCAGCGGACCGTTCCCCTTTCCGTTCGACGAAGGCAAGGGCTATAGCATCGCCAAGCACGCCAACACCTATGGCCCAGCGGATGGCTACAGCTATTCATCACCGGTGGGCAGCTACCCGCCGAACGCGTTTGGCCTGTATGACATGCATGGCAATGTGTATGAGCGGGTTGCCGATTGCGAACACCCCAACTATATCGGCGCGCCCACCGATGGCAGCGCGTGGGTGGAGCCGAACTGCGAGGGGTATCAGATTCGGGGCAATGACTGGGGCGAGGCCCCGGTGTTTTCGCGGTCGGGTAACCGGAACAATATTTACCCGCAGACGCGAGGGGACTGGATTGGCTTCAGGGTTGTGCGGGAGCTTTGATCCATAGAGATCCAAATGTGGGGGCAACTGACTTGATGCCCCCAATCCAAGCATTTTTTTCAAAGGCCGCCACATCCCTGTGGCGAGCAGGCTTGTCCTGCGTTGGGCTGCGCAGCAGCCCCAAAATCAGGCGCTGAGCCGTATCAGGTACACCGCGTTTTGCTGGATTGGGGGCGCTTCGCCCCACAACGCAGGGCAAGCCCGCTCGCCACAATAAGCCCACACATTTTCCTTAACTGAACGGCATTGGGGCTCGCCACAAAGCCTTCAGTTTACTGCGCTCTTGCTTTCAACCCGCCCGCTGAGCAAGCAACGCCAACCCCTCCTGCAACGCCGGAAACAAACTGTTATTAAAGTTGTTCCAGCGCAGCTCAAGAATAGTGTCCTCAGGCGAAATCTCCGTCTTGAGCACATCATGAAACACCTCCCCTGAGTCGATCCCGTTATCCACGTAATGAAACGAGGCCCCGGTGAGATAAAGCGGTTCACACGGCCTGGTTTCCCGGGTGGTCCAATCCACCACCGCCTCGCCACGCGCGCCCTGCAACGCATTCCACGTCGCATAGGCACCCCGACGCTCATACGGCGACTCAATGCGGGTGATACCCGGATGAATATTCATGATCCGCCGCGCAAACGGCGCGCCCGGACGCACCAGTTCATCGAGGATCACCAGCAAGCCATCGAGCACCACGATATCGGCCTTCAACTCCACCAGCGTGTCATGCAGACGACGCTCGAAGTCCTGCTTGCCGGCGATGTGCTCGGCGCTGTCGCGGGGTAAACGGCGGTAGGTGGACGGCACGCTCAGCAGCAGATCGTTGACCCACTTGCCCTGCACCCGCAGGTCTGCCGGGTACAGCCATGGGCGGCCCGGTGTGCAGGCAAAGCCGTAATCGGCAACCAGCGCCTGGTCCCGAGGGTTGTGTTCGTCATCGTCATACACCACGCCCACCAGGTCATAGGCCTGGCCCAGCGGTGTGTCGTTGAGCGCTCCCACCAGAAACTCCAGCACCGACGTCATGTAGCGTTCGTGGTCCTTGTAGGCCACCGGCTGCCCGGCCTTGTCGGCGGCGGCATTGCGCAGGGACCACACATACACCAGATTTTTCTTTGTCATGTTTTCGCTCTCGCTGAAGAAACCGCGCACGGCGTCGCTACGCGTGCGCCTACAGAACAAGAACGAACCAGCCCGCGGGCAATTTATCCGCCGCCGTCCACCGCCTGGCACACCGGGTTAAATAGTTGCCCCGACGCTTCGTTTGTCATGGGTAAGGGTCTGTGTGCCCAGCCCCCTCTTTTTGACTTTCCGGGAAGTATTTATGACCGATGCCAAACGCGGCGCCTTCAACGGCTTGCTCGCACTGATCAGGCCCTTTCGCACTATCGTGACGGTGTCCGTTGCGCTGGGCATGGTCGGCGGCCTCGCCATCACTCTGCTGCTGGCCACCATCAACAACGCCCTGCATTCGGCCGACGGCATGACCCAGGGCGTGGTCATGACCTTTGCCGCGCTGTGCGTGGTGGCACTGGTCAGCTCGATCATTTCCGACATCGGCACCAACTATGTGGGCCAGCGCATCATCGCGGCGCTGCGCAAGGACCTGGGCGAAAAGGTCCTGTCCGCGCCCATCGGCCAGATCGAGCGCTATCGCTCCCACCGCCTGATCCCGGTGCTGACCCATGATGTGGACACCATCAGCGATTTCTCCTTTGCGTTCACCCCGCTGGCCATCGCCGCCACGGTCACCCTCGGTTGCCTGGGCTACCTGGCGTACCTGTCGGTGCCGATGTTCCTGATGATGGTGGTGGCAATCATCATCGGCAGCACCGTGCAGTTCATTGCCGGCGGCAAGGGCATCCAGGGTTTCGACCTGGCACGCGGGCATGAGGATGAGTTGCAGCGTTACTACAACGCCATCGCTTCCGGTGCCAAGGAGCTGCGCATGCACCGTCCACGGCGCTTTCGCATGAACACCCACCGAATCAAGGAAACCGCCGACCTGATCAGCGATATCCAGGTGCGGTCGGTGAATATCTACATTCTTGCCAAGACCTTCGGCTCGATGCTGTTCTTCGTGGTCATCGGTCTGGCCCTGGCGATGCAGGCGTACAGGCCCAATCCGGACCCGACCGTGATCACCGGCTTCGTACTGGTGCTGCTGTACATGAAAGGCCCGCTGGAACATTTGCTGGGCTACCTGCCGGTGGTGGGCAAGGCGAAGATTGCCTTCGGCCGTATCAGCGAGCTGTCGCAGCGCTTCTCGTCGCCGGAACCACACCTGCTGATGGACGACAGCGAAGCACCGAAACCTGTGGTCAACAGCCTCGAACTCAAGGGCGTGAGCTACAGCCCTCCGGCGGTCGAAGGCAGCGAGCCGTTCCACCTGGGGCCGATCAACCTGAGCATCAAGCAAGGCGATATCGTGTTCATTGTCGGCGAGAACGGCAGCGGCAAGACCACCCTGATCAAACTATTGCTGGGCCTTTACCCGCCCCAGGCCGGCGAAATCCGCCTCAACGGCGAAGCGGTGACCGCCGCCGAACGCGACGACTATCGACAGTTGTTCACCACGGTGTTCTCCGACTATTACCTGTTCGACGACCTGGTGCAGGGCAGCGCCGCCCAGTCGCTGGACAGCGCCAGCAAATACCTGGAACGCCTGGAGATCGCACACAAGGTCAGCGTCAAGGACGGCGTGTTCAGCACCACCGACCTCTCCACCGGCCAGCGTAAACGTCTGGCACTGGTAAACGCCTGGCTCGAAGAACGCCCGGTGCTGGTGTTCGACGAGTGGGCTGCCGACCAGGACCCGGCCTTTCGCCGCATTTTCTATACCGAGCTGCTGCCAGATCTCAAGCGCCTGGGCAAGACCATCATCGTCATCAGCCACGACGATCGCTATTTCGACATCGCCGACCAGTTGGTGCGCCTGCGCGCCGGCCAGGTGATGCATGAGCTGGAACCGGCGTGAATTTTATTTTCCGGTTTCCCCAAGTAGGAACGTCTCACTAGTGGTAATGAGAATTGACCTCAATAAACACTTAGAATTGCCCACTTAAAAACATAGAAGAGAAAGCATCCATGCCAGCACGACTCGGTCTCAGCCCCCTGAGCAAAGCGCTATCCATGCGCCGGGCCTTGAACATCAACCTTCTTCCGAGTGCCCTGGCGCTTGCGGTATCGCTGCCGATTGCAGGCTATGTACAGGCCCAGGAGATCGAGTTGAATATTCCTGCACAGCCGCTGGGGAGCGCGCTGCAGGAATTCGGCCGGCAGACCAATGTGCAGGTGTTGTATAGCCCCGGGGATGTGCAGGGCAAGAACAGCCGTGCGGTCAAGGGCAAGATGGAGCCGCAGTTGGCGATCGCCACGCTGCTGGCAGGCACCTCGACCACCCACAGCCTCAGCGGCAACTCGTTGACCGTCACCGCTGCGGGGACCGCGACCGGACTGGAGCTGAGCCCCACCCAGGTCACCGGCAACATGCTCGGCAACGTCACCGAAAACACCGGCTCCTATACGCCGGGGTCCATCGCGACCTCCACACGCCTGGTCCTGACGCCAAAGGAAACGCCACAGTCGGTCACCGTCGTCACCCGTCAACACATGGATGACTTCGGTCTGAATAACGTGGATGACGTGATGCGCCACACGCCGGGCATTACGGTCTCCGCCTTCGACACCGAGCGCAGCAATTACTACGCCCGGGGGTTCTCCATCAATAACTTCCAGTACGACGGGATTCCGTCCACCTCGCGCAACGTTGCCTACTCGGCAGGCAACACCCTGAGCGACATGGCGATCTACGACCGCGTCGAAGTGCTCAAGGGTGCCACCGGCCTGTTGACCGGCGCAGGTTCGCTGGGCGCAACCATCAACCTGGTGCGTAAAAAACCCACCGCCGACTTCCAGGGCCACGCTTCACTGGGCGCCGGTTCCTGGGACAACTACCGCAGCGAACTGGACGTCAGCGGGCCGCTGACCGAAACCGGCAATGTGCGTGGCCGCGCCGTCGCCGCCTATCAGGACAAACACTCGTTCATGGACCGCTATGAGCGCAAAAGCCCGACCTACTACGGCATCATGGAGTTCGACCTGTCGCCCGATACCATGCTGACGGTAGGCGGCGACTATCAGGACAGCCTGCCCAAAGGCTCTTCGTGGTCCGGCAGCTTCCCGCTGATCGACGCCCAAGGTAATCGCAACAAAGTGAAGCGCTCGTTCAACAACGCCGCCGACTGGAGCAGTTGGGAGCAGTACACCCGCACCGCGTTCGCCATGCTCGAGCATGACCTCGGTGGAGGTTGGGTCACCAAGCTGCAGCTGGACCACAAGATCAACGGTTATCACGCGCTGATGGGTTCGATTCAGGGCGATACCCCGGCTCTGGACGGTACATCGCAGCTCACCTCGGGCAAATACACCGGTGAAACCGTCAGTGACTCGGGCGACCTGTATGTGAGCGGCCCCTTCAGCCTGGGTGGCCGCGAGCATGAACTGGTATTCGGTGGTTCCATCAGCTCCTCGGAGTGGAAGGGCAACGGTTACTGGAACCTTGCGCCCAACCTGGTCGACTTCAACAACTGGCACGGTAACGCCCGCGAACCGGACTGGGGTCAGTCGCAATCGAAAATCGACGACACCGTACGCCAGACCGGCATGTACATGACTACCCGCCTGAACCTCGCCGACGACCTCAAGCTGTTGCTTGGCGGCCGCGTTGTCAACTACACGGTAACCGGTAATAACCCGACCTACCGTGAGTCGGGACGTTTTGTGCCTTACGTCGGTGCGGTATACGACCTGAACGATACCTACTCGGTCTACGCCAGCTATACCGACATTTTCATGCCACAGGAAAGCTACAACCGCGACAGGAACGACAAACTGCTTGAGCCGGACGAAGGCCAGAACTGGGAGCTGGGCATCAAGGCAGACTTCCTGGATGGTCGTGTGAACGCCAGCGCCGCCTACTTCGAGATTCATGAAGACAACCGTTCCGTGTCGGACGACGACTACAACAACTTGAAGCCTACGCCGTCGAATTATGCGTTCAAGGGCACCCAGGCCGTGACCAAGGGCTACGAGCTGGAAATGTCAGGCGAAATCGCTCCGGGCTGGCAACTCCAGGGCGGTTACACCCACAAGATTGTGCGTGACGACAAGGACGTGAAAATTTCCACGTTCGAACCGGAAGATCAGGTCAGCCTCTACACCACATACAAACTCAAGGGCAATCTGGACAAGTTGACCGTCGGCGGTGGCGCTCGCTGGCAGAGCGTTGGCTGGCAGGATATCTACAACAGTCCGCGTGGCGGCTACGAGGAATTCTCTCAAAAGGCCTACTGGCTGGTGGACGCGATGGCGCGTTATCAATTCACCAAAAACGTGTCGGCCACGTTGAATATCAATAACGTCTTCGACAAGTCCTACTACACCAACATCGGCTTCTATAACTCCGCCGCTTATGGTGAACCTCGTAACTTCATGCTCAGCACCCGCTGGGACTTCTGAGGCGCATTAATCAACGGATGACGGTCTGAATTAAAACGCTCCGAGCCTTCAAGGCCCGGGGCGTTTTTGTGTGTGCCGCCACGCCCAATCTGCGATCTAGCGCTGTCACGCAGCAAACTGGAGCCTCTGTGGCGAGCGGGCTTGCCCTAATGCTGTTCAGTTAAACGCAGATTCCCTGTGGCGAGCAGGCTTGTCCTGCGTTGGGCTGCGCAGCAGCCCCTAAACCAGGCGCTGAGCCGTATCAGGTACACCGCGTTTTGCTGGATTGGGGGCGCTTCGCACCCCAACGCGGGGCAAGCCCGCTCGCCACAATAAGCCCACACACTTTCCTTAACTGAACGGAGTCAGGGCACCCCCTGCAACATCAGGCCATCGCGGCGGCGAAGCTGCGAACGAACTCGGCGTTATCGATCAACCGATCATGGCTGGTCTCGATCAGCACCGAACGTTCTATTGCTGATTGCCCGGTGACTTCCAGCATGGTTGTCTCAATCAACTGACGATGCACCCCGGTACGACTCAAGGCCGCCCACCAGCAACTGATCGGCGCCTTGATCGCCTTGAAGTCGGCATCATGCAGGCGCTGGCCGAGAATGCGGTCAACTTCCCAGGATATCTGCGCCTCGTGGCCACCGAGCAACTCATCCTTGAGTTCATGGAAGCGCTCACCCAGGTTCTGCTCTGCCCAGCGGCTGAATTCAGTCCACTGCTCGCTCTCTTCAGCCCCTGCCCGTTGCAGCGCTGACCATTGCGCATGAATGTGTTGGGATGATTCGGGAAACATCACCTCCAGCAACTCCACGCGCCGGTCATTGGCAGAAACGTCTCGCTCGTCAACCATGACCGCCGTGTCCCAAAACGGCTTGACCCACTGCGGCGGCGAAGCGTCGATCCAACCCACACATTCCACTTGCCGTCCCGCCTGCTCCAGGCCGTAGGCAACCTCCATCGCCAGGTTGCCCCCCAGAGACCAACCGGCCAGGCGGAATGGCCCCTCGGGCTGGGCCTTCAACAATTGCGCCGTGTAATCCTCAACCATTGCCGCCCAGGCCGGCACCTCGCTGCCCTCCTCGGCCAAGGCACGACACATCACCCCCATCACGGGCCGTTGCTCACGCAAGGCAAGGGCAATCGCTTTGTAGCAATGCACCGAACCGTAGCTGGGATGGAACAGGTACAGCGGTGTTCCCTGAGTCTGGCTGTTCAGCCTCACGATCAAAGACCGCCCGGCACTTCCCTCAAGGCACGCCGCCTGCCCTGCGACCGTCGGGTGGAGCATCAACTGACTTACCGACAGCTCCACGCCGACCGCCTTGCGAATACGCTCCTTAAGCATCAACACCAACAACGAATGCCCGCCCGACTCAAAGAAATTGTCTTCGACACCAACCTGCTCAACCTCCAGAATCTCGCGCCATACCGCCACCAGCGTTTGCTCAAGCGGATTGCGCGCAGCCACGAAACGTCGCTCATGCACACTGGCGTCCGGCGCGGGCAAGGCCTTGCGGTCCAGCTTGCCATTGGGGCTCAGCGGCATCCGCTCCAGCAGCACCCATTGCGCAGGCACCATGTAGTCCGGTAGATGCGCCAGCAAGTGAGCGCTCAAGGCATCACGCCACGCCTGGGTCGATTCCTGCAGCACTAGATAACCCACCAAGTACTTTCCTTCATGGACCTGCACCGACGCCTCGCGCACCTGCGGATGCTCGAGCAAGCGTGCTTCAATCTCACCCAGCTCGATGCGCAAACCGCGCAGTTTTACCTGATGATCAAGACGCCCGATGTACTCGGTCACCCCATCCATACGCTGGCGCACCCGGTCGCCCGTGCGATACAACCGCTCGCCAGGCTGGAACGGGCACGGCACGAAGCGTTCGGCGGTAAGGCCAGGGCGTCGATGATAACTGCGCGCCAGCCCGACACCCCCCAGGTATAACTCGCCGGCGACACCTGCGGCGACCGGCTGCAACAGCGCATCCAGCACATGCGTGCGCAGATTGGCGATTGGCCGACCAATCGGCACGCTGTCGCGCTGCTCATTCACACATGTCCAATGGGTTACATCGATGGCAGCTTCCGTCGGCCCATACAGATTGAACAGGCCAGCGTTCGGCAGCTTGGCGAACACCTGTTGCTGGGCGTCCACAGGCAACGCTTCGCCACTGCAGATAATGCGCTGCAAACCCTGGCAACTGGCGGCCTGCGGATCCTGGAGGAATGCCTGCAGCATCGAAGGCACGAAATGCAGGGTGGTCACCTGTTGCCGATTGATCAGCTCCACCAGCCGTGACGGGTCGCGATGATCGCCAGGTGCGGCGACCACCAGTCGAGCGCCAGTCATCAAGGGCCAGAAAAACTCCCATACCGAGACGTCGAAGCTGAACGGTGTCTTTTGCAGCACCGTATCGGCGGCATCGAGCGCGTACGCCTGCTGCATCCATAGCAAGCGGTTGGTCAACGCGCAGTGGCGGTTACCCGCGCCCTTCGGCTGGCCGGTGGAGCCAGAGGTGTAAATGACATAGGCGAGGTTTTCAGCGTCCACGGCCACGTCAGGATTGGTATCGGCATAGTCGCTCAGCCAGCGATCACCCTGCTCCACCAGCAGGCAGTGCTCGGGATCACTGATCGGCAGGGCCTGCATCAGGTGCGCCTGGGTCAACAGCAGATGCACCTGGCTGTCCTCCAGCATGTGGGCCAGGCGGTCGCGCGGGTAGTCAGGGTCAAGCGGCACATAGGCGCCACCGGCCTTGAGCACGGCCAGAAGCGCCACCACCATTTCGATGGAACGCTCCATCGCCACACCCACCAGCACGTCGGGCCCTACGCCCTGCTGTATCAGACGGTGCGCCAGACGGTTGGCGCGAGCATTCATCTGCGCATAGCTCAGCGACTCTGCGGCAAATACCAAAGCCTGGGCATCCGGTGCACGGCTGACCTGCGCTTCGATCAACTGCTGCACGCTGCGCTGCAATGGATAATCCTGCGCCGTGTCGTTCCATTGTTCGACCATCAACTGCTCTTCCACAGGCTCCAGCAGCGTCAATTGACTGACCCGCTGGTGTGGATCACCCAGCATCGCCTGCAACAGGCTCTGCCAATGGCGCGCCATACGCTTGGCCGTGGCAGCGTCGAACAGGTCGGTGGCGTAAGTCAGGATCGCGCCCAGCCCATCGCCGGTTTCCTGGGTGTCGAGGCTCAGGTCGAATTGCGCGGTCTGTGTCCCCCAATCCAGCCCTTCAATGGTCAGGTCCGGCAGTTGCTGGCCAGTGCTGGCCAGGCGTGCCTGGCTCTGGTGATTGAACATCACCTGGAACAGCGGGTTATGGCTCAGGCTGCGTTCAGGCTGCAGCGCCTCCACCAGTTGTTCGAACGGCAGGTCCTGATGGCTCTGGGCATCCAGCGCCCGGCGCCTGGCCTGCTGCAACAATTGAGTGACCGTCAGTTGGGCATCGATGTCGCCCTTGAGCACCTGCGTATTGACGAAGAAACCCACCAGACGCTCGGTCTCAACTCGATTTCGATTGGCGATCGGCACGCCGACACGAATGTCCTGCTGGCCGCTGTAACGGTGCAGCACGCTCTGAAACGAGGCGAGCAAGACGATGAACAGCGTGACATTTTCCCGCTGGGCCAGGGCCTTGAGCCCTGCCACCAACGCCGGGTCAAGGTTGATCTCCAGACTGGCGCCACGGAAGCTCTGTACCGCAGGGCGCGGTCGATCAATCGGCAGCTCCAGCACCGGCTGTTCGCCACCCAGCAATGCCTGCCAGTAACCCAGTTGGCGATTGCGTTCACCGGCAGCCATCCAATCACGCTGCCACTGCGCATAGTCGGCGTACTGAATCGGCAACGCCGGCAATTGCAGGTCCTCGCCCCGGCTATAAGCGGCGTATAACTGCACCAGCTCATCCACCATCACTTGCATCGACCAGCCATCGGACACGATGTGATGCTGCACCAGCACCAATACATGGTCGTCTTCGGCCAGGCGCAATAACGTCACGCGCAGCAACGGCCCCTGTTGCAGGTCGAAAGGTCGCGCAATCTCGGCCTCGACCAGACGCTGCAAATCAGCTTCAGTGGCCGGCGCCTGCACGATGCCCACTGCGCCCACTTCACGCACCACTTGCACGGCACGGCCTGCGTCCTGATACACCTGAGTGCGCAGGCTCTCATGCCGGGCCACCAGTGTTTCGAAGCTGCGCTGCAAGGCCAGCGGGTCCATCCAACCACGCAGACGCAATGTGCTGGGCACGTGATAGGCGGCACTGTGCGGGTCCAATTGCCAGAGGAACCATTGACGTTCCTGGGCATACGAGAGCGCCAGCGGCTGTTGACGGCTGACCGGCAGGATCGGCGGCGCGCTCGTCAACGATGCCTGCGGATCGCTCAACGCCTCGACAAATCCCTGCAGGCGCGGTTGCTCGAACAGGGTTCTGAGGGGCACCTCTGCACCCAGCAAATGACGCAGGCGCGAGATCACCTGCATCGCCAGCAGCGAGTGGCCACCGGACTCGAAAAAATGATCGGCCAGGCCGACTTGCTCCACGCCCAGCACCTCGGCCCAGATGGCCGCTACCTGCCGCTCCAGCTCACTCTGCGGCGCCACATACACCTGCTGCATCAGACTCACATCCGGCACGGGCAGGCCCTTGCGGTCGAGCTTGCCGTTGGGGGTCAGCGGCATGCGTTCGAGGAACATCAAGTGGGTCGGTACCATGTAGTCGGGCAAACGGGTTTTCAGGGCGCTGCGCAAGGCTTCGCGCGCGCCTGCTTGGGCGATGGCATCCGTCAGCAGGGCCGTGTCCAGCGGCACCACGTAGGCCACCAATTGTTTGCCAGTCGGGCCTTCCTGGGCCACCACCACGGTTTCGCCGACACTTGGCTGCTCGCGCAGGCGCGCTTCGATTTCGCCCAGTTCGATACGGAAACCGCGGATTTTAACCTGATGGTCAACGCGGCCCAGGTAGTCCACCACGCCGTCCGGACGGCCACGGGTCAGGTCACCACTGCGGTAGACGCGGCTGCCGGGCTGGCCGAAAGGGTCCGGCACAAAGCGTTCGGCGGTGAGTGCCGGACGCTCCAGGTAGCCCCGCGCCACACCCTCGCCGCCCAGGTACAGCTCGCCGGCCACGCCGATGGGTTGCAGGTTGAGTTGCGCGTCCAGCACGTAGCCGCTGCGATTGCCCAGCAGCGTGCCGATGGGGGCGTAGACCGCGCCGCACGGGTCGCCCCGGCGCGCTTTCCACAGCAGCGGCGTGACCACGGTCTCGGTGGGGCCATAGCCGTTGAACAGGTAGGTGGGTTTCAGCGCGCGCCAAGCCAGGTCGTAACTGGCTTGCGCCACGGCATCACCGCCGAAGCAATAGACCCGCACGGCCGGTGGATTACCGTCGCGCTCGGCATGCTCGGCCAGTTGTTGCAGGTATACCGGCGGGAACACCGCCATCGTCACGCTGTGGCGATGCATTTGCTGATAGGTGTATTCGGGCAGCCACAGGCTGTCATCGCGGATCAGCACGCTGGCGCCATTGATCAGCGGGTGCATCCAGCCTTCGTGGGAGCCGTCGAAGGCGAACGACATGAAGTGCAGTTCACAGTCGGCCGGGCCGGTTTCGTAGCGCTCGCCGGTGGCGATGATGTGCGCCACCAACGGGCCGTGCGCCACCGCGACGCCCTTGGGCATGCCGGTGGAGCCGGAGGTGTAGATCACGTAGGCCAGGTTGTCGCCGTGCAGTGCAACATCCGGTGCCGCATGGTTGTCGTCGGACCAGGCATGCAAGTGGTCCACCGCCAGGGCTTGCAGCCCTTCGGGAATCGGCAGGCGCTGCTGCACCGACGAGTGTGTCAGCAGCAACCGCGAACGACTGTCCTGCAGCATGTACAGCAGACGATCACGCGGGTACTCGATATCCAGCGGCACATACGCGCCACCGGCCTTCATTACCGCGAGAAACGCCACCATGATCTCGGCACTGCGCGGCATGGCAATCGCCACCCGCACTTCCGGGCCGACACCACGGGCGATCAGCGCCTGGGCCAGGCGATTGGCGCGGCGGTCGAGTTCGCCATAGGTGAGCTGTTCGTCAGCGAACTTCACCGCCACGGCATCGGGCGTTTCCTGCGCACGGTCGGCGACCAGTTGGTGCACCAGACGTTGGGACGAGAAGCCTGCAGCGCTGTGATCCCACAGTTCGAGGATCTGCTGCTGTTCGCCAGCCTCCAGCAGGTTCAATTGGCCGAGGGCTTGTTGCGGGTTGGCGACCATGCCCTGCAGCACGTTCTGCCAGTGCCGCGCCATGCGCTGCACGGTGCCGGCGTCGAACAGGTCCGTGGCATAGCCAAGGCTGGCCCAGATGCCCTCGGCGGATTCCTGGACATCCAGGTCCAGGTCGAAATGCGCGGTCTTGCTTTCCCATGTCAACCCTTCCACCAACAACCCCGGCAGTTGCTGCTGGACCTGGGCCTGGCCGACGTCGGTCTGGTGATTGAACATCACCTGGAACAGCGGGTTATGGCTCAGGCTGCGTTCCGGTTGCAGCGCTTCCACCAGTTGTTCGAACGGCAGGTCCTGATGGGCCTGGGCCTGCAGCGCACGTTGGCGGGTCTGCTGCACCAGTTGCTCGACGCTCATCTGCCCGTGCAGGTCGGCCTTGAGCACCTGGGTGTTGACGAAGAAACCGATCAGGCGCTCGGTCTCGCTGCGGTTACGGTTGGCAATCGGCACGCCGACGCGGATTTCTTCCTGGCCGCTGTAGCGATGCAGCAACGTCTGGAAGGACGCCAGCAGCAGCATGAACAGGGTCACGCCCTGCTGCCGCGCCAGGGCCTTGAGGCCTTCGCTCAGCTGCGGCGCCAATTCGAAGGCCAGCCGCGCGCCTTGATGGCTTTGCACCGCCGGGCGCGGGTGATCGAACGGCAACTCCAGCACGCTGTGCTCGCCGCCGAGCATCTCGCGCCAGTAGGCCAACTGGCGCTCCTTCTCGCCCGCTTCCATCCAGTTGCGCTGCCACTGGGCATAGTCGGCGTACTGGATCGGCAGCGTCGGCAACTGCAGGTCCTCGCCCCGGCTGTAAGCGGCATAGAGCCGCACCAGTTCCTCGACCATCAGTTGCATCGACCAGCCGTCGGAGACGATGTGATGCTGCACCAGCACCAAAACATGCTCATCAGCGGCCAGGCGCAGCAACGCCACACGCAGCAACGGGCCCTGCTGCAGGTCGAAGGGCTCGGCGATCAACGCTTCGACGCGCGCCTGGAGCAGGGTTTCATCGACGTCAGCCAGCGTGATGGGCAACGCCAGGTGAGGCTCGATCACTTGAACCGTGCGGTCCGGGTCCTGGCGCAGGCGCGTGCGCAGGCTTTCGTGGCGGGCCAGCAGGGTGTCGAAACTGCGCTGCAAGGCTGCCATGTCCAGCTGCCCTTTCAAGCGCAAGGCGCTGGGGATATGGTACGCAGCGCTCGACGGTTCCAGTTGCCACAGGAACCACTGGCGCTCCTGAGCGTAGGACAGCGGCAAGGGCTGCTCGCGCCCTGCCGGCAGCAACGGCGGCGCCGTGGAAACGGCAGCGTCCCGGGTGTGCAACGCGTCGACAAATGCATCCAGCCGAGGGTGTTCGAACAGCGCCTTGAGCGGCACTTCCAGGCCGAGGGTGTGACGAATCCGCGACACCACTTGCATCGCCAGCAGCGAATGCCCGCCCAGCTCGAAGAAGTGCTGGTTCAGGCCCACACGCTCGGCGCCGAGAATAGCGGCCCAGATCGCCGCCACCTGTTGCTGCAGCGGCGTGACCGGTGCCAGCCAGTCCTGCTGCGCCGCGCTCGCGTCGGGCTTGGGCAACGCCTGGCGATCCAGCTTGCCGTTGGGATTGAGTGGCATGCGCTCAAGGAAAATCAGGTGCGCCGGCACCATGTAATCGGGCAGGTGTTCGCGCAAGGTGGCCAGCAGCGCCGCGCCGGTCTCGCCGCGTTCGGCTTCGCCCAGCGGTTGCGCAGGCACCAGATAGGCCAGCAGTTGATTGTCAGCCGCCAGCAGCAACGCTTCGCGTACGCTCTGTTGGGCCAGCAGCAGGGCTTCGATCTCGCCCAGCTCGATGCGAAAGCCGCGCACCTTGACCTGATGGTCGACCCGCCCGACGTACTCGACGATCCCGTCGGCGCGGTAGCGCGCCAGGTCGCCGGTGCGGTAAAGGCGCGCGCCGACATCGCTGAACGGGTTGGCGACAAAGCGCTCGGCCGTCAGGCCCGGCCGCTTCAGATAGGCACTGGCCAGCCCCTGGGCGCTGGCGATGTAGAGTTCGCCCACGGCGCCGGGGGGCAGCAGGTTGAGGTCGCGGTCGAGCACGTACAGTCCGCGTCCGGGCACTGCGCGACCAATCGGGCTTGCTGTCACGCCGTTGATAACGCCGGGGTCGGTGCAGTCCAGCACACTCGAAACCACCGTGGCTTCGGTGGGCCCGTAGGTATTGAGCAGGCGCACATGGCCCAGGCCCGCGCGTTGCCACAGTTGTGGACCGTCGAGCGGCATGGCTTCACCGCCAATATGGATCTGGCGCAACGCACCATAGGAACGCGCGCCCGCTTGCAGGCAATCCTGCAGGAACAGTTTCCAATAGGCCGTGGGCAAGTCGGCCAGGGTGATGCCCTGCTCGATGATCTGCCGATACAGCTGAGCGCCATCCCACAGCTGCGGCCCCCGCAAGACCACGGTGGCACCGAGGGTCAGCGCCGGGTAAAGCTGCTCAACAAAGCCGTCGAAGTTCAGCGTGGCGAACTGCAACACACGGTCCTGGGGCACCAGCCGTGAGTAATCGGCGGCGATGCCGGCGAACTCGCTCAAAGCCCCGTGGCTGATGGCAACGCCCTTGGGCTTGCCAGTGGAGCCGGAGGTGTAGATCACATAGGCCAGGCTTTGCGGCTCGACATCGGTCGTCGGGTTGTCAGCGCCACTCACCGCCAACTGCGCCTGGATCAGGTCGATTTCCACGGCGGTTACCCACTCGGGCAGCGGCAGGCGCTCACGCAGGCCGGAATGTGTCAGCACAAGGCTCGCACCGCTGTCCTCCAGCATGTGCAGCAGGCGCTCACGGGGGTACTCGGGGTCCAACGGCACGTAGGCCGCGCCCGTCTTGAGCACCGCCAGCAGGCTTACCACCATCGCAAACGAGCGCTCCACCGCGATGCCCACCAGCCCCTGCGGGCCGACGCCCTGGGCCATGAGCACATGCGCCAGGCGGTTGGCCTGCTGGTTCAATTCGCCGTAACTGAGGGCCTGGTCATCCAGGGCCAGAGCCTGACGTTCAGGCTGTCGCTCGGCCTGGGCTTCGAACAACCGGTGCACCGCCCGCGCGGCAACGCCACAAGCCGGCGCATTCCAGTCCTCAAGCACCACGCGCCGCTGCGCCTCGCCCAGCATCGGCAACTGGGCAAGCACGTTGCGCGGGGCATCCACCACCGCGTGCAACAGGTGCTGCCAGTGTTGCGCCAGGCGCTCGATGGTCGTGCCGTCGAACAGGTCGGTGGCGTAGGTGAACGCCGCCCACAGCCCGTCGGCCGATTCGTGGGTATCCAGGCTCAGGTCGAAATGGGTGGTCTGGCTGTCCCAGTCCAGCTCCGCCACACGCAGGCCCGGCAACTGCCGGGCTTCATGGCCGCGCTGGGCGTCGGTCTGGTGGTTGAACATCACCTGGAACAGCGGGTTCTGACTCAGGCTGCGCTCGGGCTGCAACGCCACCACCAGTTGCTCGAACGGCAGGTCCTGATGGGCCTGGGCCTCCAGCGCGCGTGCCTTGGTCTGTTGCAGCAGTTGCGCAAAGCTCATCTGGCCGTCGAGGTCGGCCTTGAGCACCTGGGTGTTGACGAAGAACCCGATCAATCGCTCGGTTTCCAGGCGGTTGCGGTTGGCCACCGGCACTCCGATGCGGATATCCGACTGCCCGCTGTAGCGGTACAACAGGGTCTGGAAGGAAGCAAGCAACAGCATGAACGGCGTGACGCCTTCCTGCTGCGCCAACCGCTTGAGGCCAGCGACCAGCGCCGTCGGCAGATGCACCTGCAAGCTGGCTCCGCGATGGCTTTGCTGCGCCGGGCGCGGGCGGTCCAGCGGCAGCTCCAGCACCGGCTGCTCGCCTGCCAGCAGGTTCTGCCAATAGGCCAGCTGGCGCGCCTTTTCCCCGGCTTCCATCCAGCGGCGTTGCCACAGGGCGTAATCGGCGTACTGAATCGGCAGCTCGGACAGTTGCGGCGTGTGCCCCTGACTGTAAGCGGCATACAGGTGCACGAGTTCTTCAACCATCAGTTGCATCGACCAGCCATCAGACACGATGTGGTGCTGCACCATCACCAGCACCTGTTCATCATCGGCCAGTTGCAGCAGGCTCACGCGCAACAGCGGTGCCTGGTGCAGATCGAAAGGCAGGTCCACCTGCGCGTGCACCTGCGCCATCAGTTGCGACTCGTCGACACGCGCCTGCCGGATCTCGACCCGCGCCTGGGGCAACACCTCTTGCCACAGGTGTTCACCGTCTTCGACCAGTTGCGTGCGCAAGCTCTCGTGACGGGCCAGCAGCGTATCGAAACTGCGCTGCAACGCCGCCAGGTCCAACTGCCCATGCAGGCGCAGGGCGCCGGGAATATGGTAAGCCGCGCTGTGTGGGTCGAGCTGCCAGAGAAACCACTGGCGTTCCTGAGCGAAGGACAACGGCAGCTTGTGACCGTCCTCGCGGATCGAGGCAATCGGCAATTGCGCGAAGCTCATGCCACGGCTGTGCAGACGTTGGTAAAACTGCTGGCGCTGTTCCAGCGGCAGGCGAAGAAAGCGCGAAACCAGGTCGATATTAGGGTTGGAAAGCATGGGTCAAATCGCCTCTAGTTCGCTCAAAAAGTCACGAAGGTCATCAAAATCTTCCACGGTGCCGGCACGCAAAGTGGCTGCGGCCTGCACATAGGCCTGCAGCGATTCGGTCTGGAACAACTCCATCAGCGGCACTTCCAGGCCCAGTTCGGCCTGGACCCGCGAGGTGATCTGGATCGCCAGCAGGGAATGCCCGCCCACTTCGAAGAAGTTGTCGTTCAGGCCCACCTGCGGCAGGTGCAGAATGTCGGCCCAGATGGCAGCGATCTGCTGTTCCAGTTCGCTGACCGGCGCCACGTAGCGCTGCTGCATCTGGCTGGCGTCCGGCACGGGCAGGCCCTTGCGGTCGAGCTTGCCGTTGGGGGTCAGCGGCATCTGCGCGAGGAACACGAAGTGCGCGGGCACCATGTAGTCCGGCAAGCGCACCTTCAAGGCGCGGCGCAGGGTGTCGCGCCACGCGGCTTCGTCGGCCACCGCCTCTGCCTCCACCACGTAGGCCACCAGTTGCTTGCCGGTCGAGCCGTCCTGGGCGACCACCACGGTTTCACCGACGTTGGCCTGCTCGCGCAGGCGCGCTTCGATTTCGCCCAGTTCGATACGGAAACCGCGGATTTTCACCTGGTGGTCGACACGGCCGAGGTAGTCCACCACGCCATCGGCGCGCCCTCGGGTGAGGTCGCCGCTACGATAGACGCGACTGCCGGGCTGACCGAACGGATCCGGCACAAAGCGTTCGGCAGTGAGGGCCGGGCGCTCCAGGTAACCACGGGCCACACCCTCCCCGCCCAGGTACAGCTCACCGGCCACGCCGATGGGCTGCAGGTTCAACTGCGCATCCAGCACGTAGCCGCTGCGATTGCCGAGCAACGTGCCGATGGGGGCGTAGACCGCGCCGCACGGGTCGCCCCGGCGCGCTTTCCACAGCAGCGGCGTGACCACGGTCTCGGTGGGGCCATAGCCGTTGAACAGGTAGGTGGGTTTCAGCGCGCGCCAAGCCAGGTCGTAGCTGGCTTGCGCCACGGCATCACCGCCGAAGCAATAGACCCGCACGGCCGGTGGATTGCCGTCGCGCTCGGCATGCTCGGCCAGTTGTTGCAGGTACACCGGCGGGAACACCGCCATCGTCACGCTGTGACGATGCATTTGCTGGTAGGTGTATTCGGGCAGCCACAGGCTGTCATCGCGGATCAGCACGCTGGCGCCATTGATCAGCGGGTGCATCCAGCCCTCATGTGAGCCGTCGAAGGCGAACGACATGAAGTGCAGTTCACAGTCGGCCGGGCCGGTTTCGTAGCGCTCGCCGGTGGCGATGATGTGCGCCACCAACGGGCCGTGCGCCACCGCGACACCCTTGGGCATGCCGGTGGAACCCGAGGTGTAGATGACATAGGCCAGGTTGTCGCCCTCCAGCGCGACAACCGGTGCCGTGTCGCTGTCACCGGCCCAGTCCTCGGTGCGATCGATGGCCAGCGTCGCGACCCCCTCAGGAACCGGCAACTGCTGCAACGCACAGGTATGCGTCAGCAGCAGTTGTGCGCGGCTGTCCTGCAGCATGTACAGCAATCGGTCACGCGGGTACTCGATATCCAGCGGCACATACACGCCACCGGCCTTCATTACCGCGAGGAACGCCACCATGATCTCGGCACTGCGCGGCATGGCAATCGCCACCCGCACTTCCGGGCCGATACCCTGGGCGATCAAGGCATGGGCCAGGCGGTTGGCCTGGCTGTCGAGTTCGCCGTAGGTCAGGGTCTGCGCGTCGAACTTGACCGCCACCGCCTGCGGGGTTTCCCGCGCGCGGTCGGCGATCAGTTCGTGCACCAGCCGCTCAGCCGGGAAGCCGGCGTCGGTGCGATTCCATAGATCAAGAATATGCTGTTGCTCATCCGCATCCAGCAAATTGAGCGCGCCGATAGGCTGTTGCCGGTCGGCAACCATCGCCCGCAACAGGTTCTGCCAGTGGCCGGCCATGCGCTCGATGGTCGCCGGCGCGAACAGGTCGGTGGCGTAACTCAGGGACGCGCGCAGCGCATGCTGGCTTTCTTCAACGTCCAGCGCCAGATCGAACTGGGCAATGTCTTCATCCCAGCTCAACACCTCGATACTCAAGTCGTCCAGGCGTTGCAAATGGCTGTCGACAGACGTCTGGCGATGGTTGAACAGCACCTGGAACAGCGGGCTCAGACTCAGGCTGCGCTCGGGCTGCAAGGCCTCCACCAGTTGCTCGAACGGCAGGTCCTGATGAGCCTGGGCCTCCAGCGCGCGCTGGCGGGTTTGCTGCAACAGGTGCTCGACGCTCATCTGCCCGTGGATATCGGCCTTGAGTACCTGGGTGTTGACGAAAAAGCCGATCAGCCCTTCGGTTTCCACGCGATTGCGGTTGGCAATCGGCACGCCCACGCGCACGTCTTCCTGACCGCTGTAGCGGTGTAGCAAGGCCTGATAAGACGCCAGCAGCAGCATCGGCAGGGTCACTTCACAGCTGTGCGCCAGGCTGCGTAAATCGGCCAGCAGCGGCGCCGGCAACTCGATGCCCAGGCGCGCGCCACGGTGGCTTTGCACGGCCGGGCGCAGGTAATCGAACGGCAATTCCAGCACCGGTTGCGAGCCACCCAGTTGCTCGCGCCAGTATGCCAATTGACGCGCTTTCTCGCCGGCCTGCATCCAGTCACGTTGCCACACGGCATAGTCGGCGTACTGGATCGGCAGTGCCGGCAAGTCCGGCGTGCGGCCGTGGCTGAACGCGGCGTACATCTGCACCAGTTCCTCGACCATCAATTGCATCGACCAGCCATCGGAGACGATGTGGTGCTGTACCAGCACCAACACATGCTCATGGGCCGCCAGACGCAGCAGCCTGACCCGCAGCACGGGCCCCTGCCGCAAATCGAACGGCTGCCCGATGATCTGCGCAACGTCGGCTTTCAAGCGGGCTTCATCGCTGTCGCTCACTTCGACATCGATCAGGCCCGAGTCCTCGATGACCTGCACCGTCGCGCCGCCCTCTTGTCGCAGGTGCGTGCGCAGGCTTTCATGGCGCGCCAGCAAGGTGTCGACACTGCGTTGCAACGCGGCCAGATCCAGCGGACCGCGCAAACGCAGGGCGCTGGGGATGTGGTAGGCGGCGCTGTCAGGGTCCAGTTGCCAGAGGAACCACTGGCGTTCCTGGGCGTAGGACAATGGCAACGGCTGGCTGCGGTCAACCGGGACCAGCGGCGGTGCGAGCACCGCCTCCTCGCCCAGCGCCCGCACGAAATCACCCAGCAGCGGCTGTTCGAACAGGCGCTTGAGCGGCACTTCCAGCGCCAGTACCTGGCGCACGCGGGAGACCACGCGGGTGGCCAGCAACGAATGGCCACCCAGCTCGAAGAAGTGATCGTCGAGACCCACCTGCGGCACGTCCAGGACCTCGGCCCAGATCGCCGCGACGTGCTGCTCGCGCACGCTGACCGGCGGCACATGGCCTTTGCTCGGCAGCGCGGCGTCAACCCTGGGCAGGGCCTTGCGGTCGAGCTTGCCGTTGGGGGTCAGCGGCAGGCAGTCGAGAAACATCACCTGCGCGGGCACCATGTAGTCCGGCAAGTGTGCACGCAGGGCGGCTTTATAGGACGCCTGCGGTTGCGGTTGGGCGGTCACCAGATACGCGATCAGGCGATCGTTATCGGCCAGCACCACGGCCTCGCGCACACCGGCCTGTTCGCGCAGACAGGCTTCGATTTCGCCCAGTTCGATACGGAAACCGCGCACTTTCACCTGATGATCGACCCGACCGATATACGCCACCACGCCATCGGCGCGGTAGCGTGCCAAATCGCCGGTGCGGTACAGGCGCTCGCCCGGCGCACCGTAGGGGTTGGGCACAAAACGCTCGGCCGTGAGTGCCGGCCGCGCGTGGTAACCGCGCGCCAGGCCGACGCCGCCGATCAGCAGTTCGCCTGCCGCACCCACCGGGCTTGGCGTCAGCCCGGCATTGAGAATGAACAGCGCGGTATTGGCCACCGGCCGCCCGACAAAAGGCTGCGCGGTGGTCAGGCGATGCGCCGCCGACCAGATAGTGGTTTCAGTGGGGCCATACAGGTTCCACACCGGGCCTTGCAGATCGAGCATGCGCTGGGCCAGGTCGACCGGCAGTGCTTCACCGCCGCACAGGCACTGAATGCCATTCAACAACTGGGCCCGCGGGCTTTCCAGCAGCATGCGCCAGCTGGACGGAGTGGCTTGCAGCACGGTGGCAGCCTGATCATGGGCCATGTCGATGATCGCTTCGGGATCGAGGGCCATGTCCTGATCGCTGAGCAGCACCGTCGCGCCCACGGTCAACGGCACGTAAAGCTCCAGGGCAAAAATGTCGAACGAGAACGTCGTCAGCGACAGCATCCGCGCCTCGCGTCCGATCTCCAGAGTAGCGGCCATGCCGCTGGCAAAGCTGCACAGCGCCTGATGCGGCACCATCACGCCCTTTGGCTTGCCGGTGGAGCCGGAGGTGTAGATCACGTAGGCCAGGTGCTGCGGCGCCACTTCGACCTGCGGGTTGTGCTCGGCGCTCTCGGCGCAGTCCATCGTCAGCACCTGCACGCCGTCGGGCAGCGGCAGGCGCCCGAGCAATGGCGGCTGGGTCAGCAGCACCCGGGCACGGCTGTCGTCGAGCATGAACGCCAGACGGTCGGCGGGGAATTGCGGGTCCAACGGTACATAGGCGCCACCGGCCTTGAGGATCGCCAGCAGGCCGACCACCATCTGAAGCGAACGCTCGACATGCACGGCCACCAGCACGTCAGGGCCCACGCCCGCCGCGATCAGGCGATGGGCCAGGCCGTTGGCACGGCGGTTGAGTTCACCGTAGCTCAAGGCGTCGCCGTTGAATTGCACGGCGGTCGCGTCCGGCTGCGCCAGCGCGTGTGCCTCGAACAACGAGTGCACGCAGCGCTCGCGCGGGTAGTCGACCTGCGTGCGGTTCCAGTCTTCGAGTATTTGCCGGCACTGCGGTGCGCTGAGCAGGGTCAGTTCATCCAGGGCCTGGGACGCATCGCGCACCACCGCACGCAGCAGGGTGTGCCAGTGCTCGGCCATGCGCTCCACGGTCGCGGGCAGGAACAGGTCGGTGGCGTAGGTCAGCGAAGCCCACAGGCCATCGGCGGACTCTTCGGTTTCCAGGTTGAGGTCAAATTGGGTGGTGTGAGCTGCCCAGTCCACCGGCTGCAGGTCCAGCCCGGCCAATTGCAGCGGGGCGGTGCGCCGGTTGTCCTGGTGATTGAACATCACCTGGAACAGCGGGTTGTGGCTGAGGCTGCGCGCCGGTTGCAGCGCTTCAACCAACTGCTCGAACGGCAGGTCCTGATGGGCCTGGGCTTGCAGAGCTCGTTGCTTGACCTGGGCGAGCAACTGGTCGAATGGCATCTGCCCATGCAGGTTGGCCTGGAGTACCTGGGTGTTGACGAAAAAGCCGATCAGGCGCTCGGTTTCCAGGCGGTTGCGGTTGGCGATCGGCACCCCGACGCGCACCTCGGTCTGCCCGCTGTAGCGATGCAGCAAAGTCTGGAACGACGCCAGCAGCAACATGAACAGCGTCACGTCCTGACGCTGGGCGAGTGCCTTGAGTTCGGTCACCAGCGCAGTGTCCAGGTGAATCTGCCGACGCGCACCGCGATGGCTTTGCACCGCCGGGCGCGGGTGGTCCAGCGGCAGTTCCAGCAACGGATGCTCGCTGCCCAGCGTCGCGCACCAGTAATCGAGCTGGCGCTGCTGCTCACCGGCGGCCATCCAGTCGCGCTGCCACTGCGCATAGTCGGCGTACTGGAGCGGCAACGCCGGCCGTTGCGCCTGGCCCTGATACAGCGCCACCAGCTCGTCCACCATCACGTGCATCGACCAGCCGTCGGAGATGATGTGATGCTGGGTGATCACCAGCACCTGGTGCTCGGCGTCGATTTCCAGCAGTTTCACCCGCATCAGCGGGCCGTTGCGCAGGTCGAAGGGCCGCTGGATTTCCTGCGTCACGGCCTGCTCGAGCGCCTGGGCGTCGATGGGTTGTCGTTCGATCGGCATGGCGAAAGAGGGGTGAATCATCTGCCAGGTACGCTCGCCCTCCTCCACAAAGGTGGTGCGCAGTGGCTCGTGGCGTTGAACCAGGCACTGCAGGGCGCGCTCAAGGGCCGCTGTATCCAGTTGACCGCGCAGGTGCAGCGCAATGGGCACGTGGTAGGCGGCGCTGGTGGGGTCCAGTTGCCAAAGGAACCACTGGCGTTCCTGGGCGAACGACAGGGCCAGCGGTTGATCACGATCAACGGCCGTCAGAGCCGGTGCCGTATCGGCCTGCAAGCCGGCGCAGGCCAGGGCGAAGGCTTCCAGCGTCGGCTGTTCGAACAACGCCCGCAACGGCACTTCCAGCGCCAGTTCGTGGCGCACCCGCGAGACCACCTGGGTGGCGAGTAATGAATGACCGCCGCGCTCGAAGAAGTGGTCATCGAGGCCCACCTGTTCAACTTGCAATACGGTCTGCCAGATTCCGGCCAAGCGCTGTTGCAGCGGGCTTTGCGGTGCACGGTAAGCCTGCAGCGTCAGGTTCAGATCCGGTGCCGGCAGTGCGCGGCGATCCAGCTTGCCATTGATGTTCAGCGGCAAGGCGTCGAGGACCACCCACTGCACGGGCACCATGTAGTCCGGCAATGAGCGGCGCAGGGTCGCCGCCAGCGCCTGGGTGTCCAGGCTGTGTGCCTCGGTTGCGACGACATACGCCACCAGCTGCGCACCGGTCGCGCCCGGCAGGGCCAGCACAGCCGCTTCACGCACCTGCGGCAAGGCTTGCAGGCCGGCCTCGATTTCGCCCATCTCGATCCGGAAACCGCGAATCTTCACTTGATGGTCGATGCGCCCCACGTACTCCAGCGCACCGGCCTCGGTGTAACGGGCCAAGTCGCCGCTGCGGTAGAGCCGCGCACCGGGGACACTGGAAAACGGGTCCGGCAGGAAGCGTTCGGCGGTCAGCGCCGGACGCTGGAAATAGCCCTGGGCAAGGCCAGCGTGTGCACCGATGCACAACTCGCCGACGCCGTCGGTGGCGAGCAACTCGAAACCGCTGTCGAGCACGTATAACGCACGACCCGCAATTGCACGGCCAATCGGCACGCCAAACGCGTCGCCGGCGTCGGTCAACTGGCAGTCATGCACGCTGGACACCACCGTGGCCTCGGTCGGCCCGTAGGTGTTGAGCAAGCGCACAGCGCCCAGCCCGGCCGCATGCCAGGCGCGCACGCCTTCCACGGCCATGGCTTCCCCGCCCACATGCACTTGGCGCAGGTTGCCCAGAGAGCGCCGCTGCGCAGCGCACTCCTTGGCGAGCAAATACCAGTAAGCGGCGGGCAAGTCGGCCAGGGTCACGCCCTGGTCGACGATTTCCCGCGCCAGTTGCCCGGCGTCCCAGAGCTCGTCGCCGCGCATGATCAGTGCCGCGCCCGCGCACAGCGGCGGGTAGCACTGCTCGACAAAGCCGTCGAAGCTGAACGTGGCAAATTGCAGCACGCGGTCTTCTTCACTCAGCTGGCTGTAGCAGTGGGCACTGTCGCAGAACTGACCGAGGGCGGCGTGATCAATGGCCACGCCCTTGGGCTGACCAGTGGAGCCAGAGGTGTAGATCACATAGGCGAGGTCGGCGGCCTGCGCATGGTTGGGCGGATTGGTTGACGGATAATCGCCCAGCTCATCACCGCTGGCGCTGAATGTCAGGCGCGTCAACCCTGACGGCAACGGCAACTCGGCCAGCAGGCCGGTTTCGCTGAGCAACAGGTCCAGACGACTGTCCCTCAGCATGTAGGCCAGACGCTCGGCCGGGTAACTAGGGTCCAACGGTACATAGCCGGCGCCGCTTTTGAGCACCGCCAGCAGGCTGACAATGAGCTGTGGGCCGCGCCGCGACGCCAATCCCACCCTGTGTCCCGGACCTGCGCCCAGTTCCAGCAAACGGTGCGCCAGGCGGTTGGCCCGCGCATTGAGTGCGGCGTAGTCCAGGCGCTCGTTGCCCGCCTGCACGGCGAGGGCGAACGGCGTGGCCAGGGCCTGGGCGGCGATGCGCTCGTGCACCCGCAGAGGGTGCGGGGCTGCACCGGGCTGCTGGCTGAGGACGAGCATTTCGCGCTGCGCGTTGGCGTCCAGCAGTTGCAGACTGCCCAGCGGCCTGTCGGCATCAGCCATCATTTGCCCCAGCAGGTGCTGCAGGTTGGCGCTCAATCGCGCCACCTGCGCAGCACTGAAGCGCGCGCGCTCATAGCTCAATTCCAAACGCAGGCTGTCGCCCAGTTCGATGCCCAGCGTCAGCGGGTAGCTGGTGCGCTCGCGGTTGTGCAGTGGCCCGAAGGTCAGGCCGGCAGGCGCGCCCTGCTTGAGTGCTTCGGCGACCGGGAAGTTTTCGAACACCAGCAGCGTGTCGAACAGCGCCCCACCCTGTTGGCCGGCCCAGCCCTGGATGTTGTAGAGCGGCACCTGTTCGTGGTCGCGAAGGCTGAGGTTGAGTGCCTGCAACTCGCCCAGCCACGCGCCTGTCGACTGGGCTGGCGAGGCCGCACTGATGATCGGCAGGGTATTGATGAACAGGCCCAGTTGCTGCTCGATGCCCGGCAGCGGCGCGGACCTCCCGGCGACCGTGGCGCCAAACACCACGCAATCCTGGCCGGTGTAGCGTTGCAGCAACAGGCTCCAGGCGCCTTGCAGTACGGTGTTGAGGGTCACTTTATGCTGGCGGGCGAAAGCGCCAAGGGCGGCGGTGAACTCGCTGCCGAGCACCACCTGATGGTCGGCCATGCCCGCGCCGTCCGCCGGCGCACGCAGCGCATCGGCCAGCAGGGTCGGTGCCTGCACGGGCGCAAGGGCGGCTTTCCAGAACGTTTCGCCCGACGCCTGCTGTTGCAGCCAGCCGAGGTAATCGCCGAACTGTCCCAACGGCGCAGGCACGGCGTGGCCCGCGTAATGGGCAATGACTTCGCCGAGCAGTTGGGCGTTGCTCCAGCCGTCCATCAGGATGTGGTGGCTGGTGAAAATGAAGTGCCAGGCGATCCCGGCGCGACGCACCAGTAGCAGACGGAACAGCGGCACGCGGTCGAGCACGAAGCCCTGCTCGCGCTCGGCATCGGCCAGCGCATCGACGTCGGCGTCCGGGTCTTCGATCACCTGCAATTGCAAGTCGACCTGGCGCTGGACCAACTGATGGGCACTGTCCAGGCCCAGCCAGTGGAAGCTGCTGCGCAGGATGTCGTGGCGATCCAGCGCAGCCTGCCAGGCACGTCCGAACTTCAGCAGGTCGAGGCCTTCGATGTCCAGGCGCAACTGGTTGATGTAGGCCTGCGCCTCGGGTTCATAGAGGGTATGGAACAGCATGCCCTGTTGCATCGGCGACAACGGATACAGGTCAGCGATGGCCGGCCCTGGCACTGGCAACGCATCCAACTGCTGCTGGCTGAGGCGCGCCAGCGGGAAGTCCGACGGCGTGACTTGCCCGGCAGGCGTGGCACAGCAATGGGCGATCAAGGCCTTGAGTTCGACGGCGTATTCATCCGCCAGACGCTGGATGGTTGCCGCGTCGAACATCTCGCAACTGAAGCCCCATTGCAACGCCAGTTCACCGCCGTACACCTGCCCTTCCACCGTCAACCAGTTGGCCAGCGGCGCCTCGGAGTCCTGGGCCTGGCCACTGCCCTGGTTGGCCGGAACGAACAGTGCCGACTCATCGAACTGGCGATCGAACTGGCCCAGGTAATTGAAGGTGATGCGCGGCGCGGCCAAGTTCGACAAGGCAGCGCCAGCGTCGGGCGTGCCCAGGTAGCGCAACAGGCCATAGCCGATGCCTTTGTCGGGCACAGCACGCAGTTGCTCCTTGACCGCCTTGATCGCGCCGGATAACTCACCGCCCGCCTCCAGCCGCAGCGGAAACAGGCTGGTGAACCAGCCGACCGTGCGGCTCAGGTCGAGGCTATCGAACAGGTCTTCGCGGCCATGGCCTTCCAGTTGAATCAACGCGGCCGGTTGCTCGCTCCAACGGCTGATGACACGCGCCAGCGCGGTCAGCAGCAGGTCGTTGACCTGGGTGCGGTAGGCAGCCGGGGCGTCTTGCAGAAGTTGGCGCGTGTGCTCGGCGTCAAGACGTACTTCGATCTTGCTGCCCAGACGGTTCTGCAGGCCACCTTCGGGGTGGTCGCAAGGCAGCTCGGTGTCGACGGTTTGCGCCTGCCAGTACGGCAGTTGTTCGTTGAGCGTTTGCGCATGGTCGTGCAGATGTCGTGCCCAGTGCTGATAGGCACTGGTTTTGGCCGGCAGCGCGGCATCACGGTAGGCCTGTTGCAGGTCTTCCAGCAGGATGCGCCAAGACACGCCGTCCACCACCAGGTGGTGGATCACCAGCAGCAACCGCTGGGTGCCATCGGCCATGTTCAACAGGGCTGCGCGCAGCAGCGGGCCGTGCGCCAGGTCGAGACTGCGCTGGGCTTCATCGCACAAGGCGGCCAGTTCAGCATCGCTGTTGGCCTGGGATTGCCACAGCGCCGCTTCAGCGACCGGCGTTGCGTGGCTTTGCGCCCAGCCGTCGGCCTGCGGCACAAAGCGCAGGCGCAAGGCGTCGTGATGATTGATCAACTGCGTCAGCGCTGCTTCAAGACGAGCAGGCGCGAGGGTTTCGCGCGGGGTCAGCAACAAGGACTGGTTCCAGTGGTGACGCGCCGGGATCGCCTGGGCGAAAAAGTGCTGCTGCACCGGGGTCAGGCGCACCTCGCCTTGTACCGGGCCCTGGTCAATCAGGCTGACCGGCTCGACGCTTGCCACGAGCGCGAGGCTGCGCACGCTCTGATACTGGAACAGGTCGCGCGGGCTAAGGCGAATTCCCGCCTGGCGCGCGCGGCTGACTACCTGGATGGAGATGATCGAGTCGCCGCCCAGTTCGAAGAAGTTGTCGTCAAGGCCGACCTGTTCCACGCCGAGCACGTCGGCCCAGATCGCCGCCAGGGTCTTTTGCAGGGCGTTTTCCGCTGGGACAAAGACGTGTTGCGGCGTGGCGTCCGGCACCGGCAATGCCTTGCGGTCGAGCTTGCCATTGGCGGTCACCGGTAGCTTGCTCAGGTGCACAAAGTGAGTGGGCACCATGTAGTCGGGCAGGCTGCCGAGCAGCCAGGTGTTGAGATCGGTAGGCGCTTCGCCCTCCGCTACCAGCCAGGCCACCAGCTGTTTGCCGCCTTGTACCAACACTACGGCTTCACGCACCTGCGGGTGTTGCAGGAGGCGGGTTTCGATTTCGCCCAGCTCGATGCGCAGACCGCGCAGCTTGACCTGATGGTCGAGGCGGCCGAGGTAGTCGATCACGCCATCGGCACGCTGGCGCACGCGGTCGCCGGTGCGGTACAGGCGCTCGCCTGCGGTGAACGGGCTGGGCACAAAACGCTCGGCGGTCAACCCCGGGCGCCGGTGGTAACTGCGCGCCAGACCGATGCCGCCCAGGTACAGCTCACCGGACACGCCGGCAGGCACCGGGTTGAGTTGGGCATCGAGCACGTAGGTGGCGAGGTTGGCAATCGGGCGACCGATGGGCACGCTGTCGGCGCCCTCGTCGACGCAGGTCCAGTGGGTCACGTCGATGGCGGCTTCGGTGGGGCCGTACAGGTTGTACAAGGCTGCCGCCGGCAGCCGGGCGAACACCTGCTGCTGCGCGTCCAGCGCCAGGGCTTCGCCGCTGCACACGATACGTTTGAGGCTGGCGCAGGCTTGCACGCCTGGCTCATGGATAAACGCCTGCAGCATCGACGGTACGAAATGCAGGGTGGTAATGGCGTGCCGGCCAATGGTCTCGATCAGCCGCGCGGGCTCGCGGTGTTCCCCGGGAGCAGCGACCACCAGGCGTGCGCCCGTCATCAGTGGCCAGAAGAATTCCCACACCGATACGTCGAAGCTGAACGGGGTTTTCTGCAGGACCGCGTCACTGGCGTCCAGGCGATAGGCCTGTTGCATCCAGCACAAGCGGTTGACCAGCGCGCGATGGCTGTTGCCCGCGCCCTTGGGCTTGCCGGTGGAACCGGAGGTGTAGATCACATAGGCAAGGTTCAGCGCATCGGTGTCGACCTGGGGAGCTTGCGCACTGCAGGTGTCGAAACCGCTCAGCGCAGCGTCCAGCACGATGACCTGCAGGCCGTCCGTTGGCAGCAACGTCAGCAGGGCATCTTGAGTGAGCAGCAGCGCGACGCCGCTGTCTTCGATCATGTAGGCCAGGCGCTCGCGCGGATACTCCGGGTCCAGCGGCACGTACGCGCCACCGGCCTTGAGGATCGCCAGCAGGCCCACCACCATCTCGACGGAGCGCTCGACGCAGATACCCACCAGCACATCCGGACCAACACTGCGCTCGCGCAGGGCGTTGGCCAACTGGTTGGCGCGGCTGTCGAGTTCGGTATAGGTCAAGGTGGTGGCGCCGAACACCAGCGCGGGCGCGTGCGGCGTGCGCTGCACCTGTTCGGCGATCAGCTGATGCAGCGCGCGTTCGCTGGGGTAAGCTTCGGCGGTCTGGTTCCAGGCCTGCACCAGCAGGTTTTGCTCGTCCTCATCGAGCATCGGCAATTCGCCGACACGTTGCTCGCCGTCACTGACCATGGCCTGCAACAGGCTGATCCAGTGCCGCGCCATGCGCTCGATGGTCGGCGCGTCGAACAGATCATTGGCGTAGGTCAGCGCGGCATGCAGGGTGCCGGACTTTTCCCAGGTGTCCAGGCTCAGGTCGAACTGAGTGGTGCGGCCCTGCCATTCCACCTCGGACAGCGCCAGGCCCGAAGCGGTACTCACCGATGCAATATCGGCCACCACCGGCTGATGGTTGTACATCACCTGGAACAGCGGCGTGTGGCTGAGGCTGCGCTCCACCTTGAGCGCTTCCACCAGGCGCTCGAACGGCAACTCCTGATGCGCCTGGGCGCCGAGCGCATGCTCCTTGATGCCTTGCAGCAACTCGCCGATGCGTGTCTGTCCGGTCAGTTCGGTGCGCAGCACCTGGGTGTTGACGAAGAAGCCGATCAGCCCTTCGACCTCATTGCGGTTACGGTTGGCAATCGGCACGCCGACGCGAATGTCGCCCTGGCCGGTGTAGCGATGCAGCAGCACGTTGAACGCACCGAGCAACAGCATGAACAGGGTCACGTTGTGTGTTTGTGCGCAGCGGCGCAGTTGGGCGGCCAGCGCGGGGTCAATCGCGAAAGCGTGGCGTGTGCCCTGGTAGCTCGGCATCGCCGGGCGCGGGCGATCGGTGGGCAATTCCAGCACCGGGTGCTCATCGCCCAGACGCGCCTGCCAGTAATTGAGCTGGCGGGCCTGCTCCCCGGCTTCCAGCCAGCGGCGCTGCCACAGGGCGTAGTCGCTGTACTGGATCGGCAGCGCCGACAGTTGCGGCGTCTCGTTGCGTTCATGGGAGTCGTAGAAACGGATGAACTCGTCGATCAACACGTTCATCGACCAGCCATCGGAGACGATGTGGTGCAGGGTCAGCAGCAGGACGTGCTCCCCGGCGTCGAGCCTGAGCAATTGCACGCGCAGCAAAGGGCCGGTTTCCAGATTGAAGGGCAGCAGCGATTGAGCGGTGGCCGCCGCGGCGACCGCCTGTTCGCGCGCAGCGGGCGCCAGGCCGCTGAGGTCCGACTGTTCAATCACCAACGACGGTTCGACGGCGACCTGCAGCAGGCGCTCGTCGGCCTGACGCTGGAACACCGTGCGCAGGGTTTCGTGGCGCGCGATCAGACTGGCGAAGGCCTGCTCCATCGCGGGCACACTCAGCGCGCCCTTGAGCCGCACCGCACCGGGCAGGTTGTAGGCGCCGCTGGCCGGGTCCAACCGCCACAGAAACCACATGCGCTGCTGCGCGTAGGATAGCGCCTGACGGTCTTGCGCCTCCACGCCTGCCGGGATTGGAAACCGGGAAAAATCCACCCCTTCCTTCTGCAACGCCTGCAGGAACAGCTGGCGTTTTTCCAGGGGCAACCCGATAAACCGGCGAGCAAGTTTCAAGGAGTCTTCAGCATTCATTTCAAAGGGTCCGGAGCAATAGGCGGGAAGCACAAAGGCGCGTCGTCCCTATAAAACGAACCGGGAAGGGAAAAATTAGCGTGGGGAGGCGAAGGCGGCAGCGCGCTGTCATCAAGGGTTACATCAATCGCAGGAAAGCATTGCGAACCCGAGCTAGCATTGACGTACACCACTTTTTGCAACTACATTTAGTTACAGGCAAGGATCGCCGTGTCCAAAAATGAAAAGCTGCTGGCCAAATTGCTCAACGAGCACATGGCCTTTACCTGGCCCGAGCTCGTCACGCTATTGCGTCGTCTCGGTTACACACAACTGGAAGGGGCTGGAAGCCGCGTCAAGTTCGACATCGGCGACCCGACGGCAATGATCACCTTGCACAAGCCTCACCCCGGCAACGAACTGAAGCATTACATTCGGCGCCAGATCATCGAACAATTGAAATCAGGAGACCTGATTCAGTGAACAACCAACTGAAACACAAGGGCTACATCGGCTCTATCGAAGCCAGCCTCGAAGACAACTGCCTGTACGGCAAAGTCCTCTTCATCAAGGCGTTGTTGAGTTACGAAGGCAAGACAGTCGCCGAGCTGGACGCGGCGTTTCAGGAGGCGGTGGACGATTATCTCGCCACCTGCCAGGCGCTTGGGCAAACGCCGGAAAAACCCTGCAAGGGGTCGTTCAATGTGCGGGTCGGGCATGACCTGCACCTGGCGGCGGCGCTTGAGGCCACCCGCAAGAAAGTCACGCTCAACGACCTGACCCGGCAAGCATTGAACGAGTTTCTGCAACAGCACGGCAAGGCGCCCTGCCCGGCCATTGGTTGACTGACCTGGCCGCCAGCCGGAGCTGGCGGCAACCCCCTTATCAGATCAACCGCTTGATCTGCTTGTTGCGCCACACCAACCGGTAATAGGCGATCTGCAGGGCAAGCATCATCAGGTAGGTCACCGGAAACGCCATCCACACGCCTTCGAGGCCGAAGTGCGCATTGAGCAGGTAAGCCACCGGCAACTCGACAAACAGCACGCAGACAATCGAAATCACCACCGGCATCAGCACCACGCCGCTGGCGCGCATGATCCCGCCGATCACGGCCTGGAAACCGAACACCAGGATGCTCCACAGCATGATGTGCAGCAGGTGTTCGGCATTGACCCGTGCGGTGTCGTCGGTGATGAACAGCCCCAGCAACCAATGCGACAGGCCGTAACCCAGTACGATCAGGCCACCGGTCAGGCAGGTATTGATCAACAGTCCGGCGCGCAGAATCGGGCCGATGCGCTCCACACGCCCAGCGCCAATCGCCTGAGCGCCCAGGATCGAGGCGGTGATGGCAATCGACAATGCCGGGAACTGCACGTAGTTGACGATCTGCGTTACCGCGCCATAGGCCGCCGTGGCTTGGGAACCGTGGCCGTTAACCAGCGCCAGAATCACCAGCTCCGACAACGACAGCACCACCATCTGCAACCCGGTCGGCAGGCCGATGCGCAGCACCTTGCCGAGGATCGTCCGGTCCAGGCGCAACGCCGCGAGCAATTGGCGATCCGGCGCCATCACATGTTTTTTATGGCGCAGACGCAGGATCAGAAACAGCATCGCCAGGGTGTTGCCCACCAGCCCCGCATACACCGCGCTCTGGATGCCCAAGGGCGGCAGGCCGATCCAGCCGCGAATCAACGCGGGGGTCAGCAGCAGGCCCGTCAGGGTCGAGACCATCAGCGCCAGCAACGGCGATACCGTATCGCTGACCCCGCGCAGCAACTGGGTATAAAGGATGAACACCAGCAGCAGCGGCATGATCAACATCATGACCTGCGCGTAACCCACCGCGTCGTCGAGCACGTCCAGCGGCGTGCCCAGCGCCTGCAACGCAGGACGTGCAAACAGGCTGCCCAGCACCGCCGCGATCACCCCGACCAGCGCGCCGAGGGTCAGCGTGGCACCGGTGATGACCTTGACCACTCCCGTCTCGCCAGCCCCCCAGGCCTGGCCGATCAATACCGAAGCGCCCGCCCCCAGGCCGATCACCAGTGCAATGAAGAAGAACACGATGGGAAACATTCCCGACACTGCGGCCAGCGCCTGGGTGCCGAGCATCTGCCCGACATAAATGCCGTTGAGCGTGCCGGAGAAGCTTTGCAGGAAATTGGACAGCACCATCGGTGCGAGAAAGAACAGGTAGGTTTGCCACAGTGGGCGTTGCACAAGGTTTTGCATGAAAAACGGTGCCTCGAAGAACTAACGCATCCCGAGGTTATACCGTATGTGGATCCAATATTCGCGCGCTTGATCGATTTGATCAATGACAGGTGCTCGAATTACTGATTGGACGCGCCGGTTGCGGGTGAGTAGATTCCACGCCTGGGATAGCTATTAGCCATCACCTCCCATACCTCTGGAATCGAGCCTCACATGAAAAAACCTGTCTCGTTGGCGATGCGTATCGGCCTGGGCTTCGCTTCCACCCTGTCATTGCTGGTGCTGATTACCGCCGTGGGTATCCAGCGCGTGGGCTTTATCGACAGCACGCTCAAGGACGTTGCCGAAAAAGCCGCCGTGGCTCAGCGCTATGCCATTAATTTCCGCGGCAGCGTGCATAACCGCGCCATTGCCATTCGCGATGCGGTACTGGTCACCGACGAGACCGCGCTCAATCGGCACCTGGCCGAGATCGACCAGCTCAAGCGCGACTACCAGGACGCCGCCGTGCCGCTTGATCGTCTGTTCGGCAACGGCGGCGCCAGCACCGAGGAAGCCCGACTGCTGAGCGATATCAAGGCCATCGAGACACAGACCCTGGCATCCTCGGAGCGCGTCATCAGCCTGCGCCGCGCCAATGACATCGCTGGCGCACAGGCGCTGTTGCTGGCGCAGAGCTCAGATCTCTATTCCGAGTGGCTCAAACGCGTCAATGCGTTGATCGATTTTGAAGAGGCGCGGATTCGGCACCAGCTTGACTCGGTGCAGAGCGCAGCGAGCAATTTCGCGGTGTTGATGCTGTTGGCCAGCGCCGTGGCGATTGTCTTGAGCGTGCTGGTGTCGTTGCTGATCATCCGCAAGGTCAAGGCCACCCTCGGCGCCGAGCCCGAAGAAGTGGCCGAAGCGATCCGTCGCCTGGCCCAGGGTGACTTGAACCAGAGCATCGACACCCGTCACCCCGACAGCGTCATGGGCATTCTTAAAAATGCCCTGATTCGCCTGGGCGACACCATCACCGAAGTGCGCGCGTCGGCACAGGCGCTGCGTGATTCGTCGGTGACCCTGTTGTCTGCGTCCGGCGAAAACCGCCAGCAGATCACACTGCAAACCAGCGAAGCCCAGCATGTGGCCGCCGCCATTACGCAAATGGCCGCATCGGTCAATGAAGTATCGGGCTACGCCTCGGCAGCCGCCAGGGCCACCCTGCAGGCCGATGCCGAAGTCAACAGCGGCCACCGTCTGGTGGGTGAAGTGAGCGTGGCGATTGAAGAACTGGCGCAAATTCTCGAACAGGCCACCACCCGCGTCAATCAGGTATCCAGCGACAGCGAAAGCATCGAAACGGTGATTGAGGTGATCAACGCGATTGCCGCGCAAACCAACCTGCTCGCCCTGAACGCCGCCATTGAAGCCGCCCGCGCCGGGGAACATGGCCGCGGCTTTGCGGTAGTCGCCGACGAAGTGCGCTCGCTCGCGACCCGCACTCAGGAGTCCACCCAGGAAATCCGCGACATGATCGGCAAACTGCAAAGCGGCACTCAGAGCGCCGCCGACATCATGCAGCGCAGCCGCGCCCTGGCCCAGACCACGGTCGGCCAGACTCGCGATTCGCAAGCGTCGCTGGGCAAGATCAGCCAGGAAGTCGGCGCGATCAACACCATGAACGCGCAGATCGCCAGCGCCTCGGTGCAGCAGAGCGCCGCCGCTGAAGAAGTTGCGCAGAACGTCACGCGTATCCACAGCTCCACCGTACAGTCGGCTGCTGGCTCCGAAGTAGTGGCGAACGCCAACCAGGAACTGGCGGAACTGGCGGACAGGTTGAGCACCAAGGTAGCCTTTTTCAGCGTGGCTAGCCGCTGACCGCCAAAGGTTTGCCACGGTTGGGCAGCCGGCTTTACGGCTGCCTGGCCCGGTGGTTTTTGGCCTTGAGGTTGTCTGAAAACTTTTTGTACAGCGCTCTGACGAGCGTTCGTTGAGCGCGCATTTCGCGGCAGGCGTACCGCATCTCTCGATGCCGGTCCGTGTTGAGCAAAAGTAACCCCAGCAGCGGAAATACAACGCCCAGGGAAAATGCCAGGCGGTGCGGACAGTCGTCCAAGGTCGGCAGGACCAGCAAAAGGCAAACGGCGAAATAGCAAGCCATCCAGCCTGCGGCCCATTTACGCCCGCGTGCAATCATCCCATTGAGAAACACCACAGCAGCCGTCAACACGAGCACTGCCCATCTGGACACTTCCGTTCTGAGCGCCGGATCGAGCTTGCGCAAATACACCGGTTCATTAAGCACAATCACAGAGGCGCCGGAAAGGACAGCCATGAACAGAGTGCCCACGAACACAGGAAGGTAGCGGATGACAACGCTCACCGTTGAATCATTCATTGCGCGCAGTGAAGCTTAACCACACACACCGGCGTGATCGTTGCACCGCCGTGCAGGACGCGTCTGCGCGGGCAATGGATGCCGGGAAAACCCTCCCTGAATACGCTGAAAGTCACTCCTTTACTCCTCACCTTACAAGAGCACAGAGGGTAAAGAATCCATCATGTACAAGAATGTAGGAGAAGTTCCTTTTTGCCGGAGGGCACTTCCCGTTATCTTTTTTTTGGCCGTCTGATCAATCGTAGGAATCGGAAAGTACGAGCGCCGCGGCGAGTTCTTCACGGGTCCGGCTGATGACGGCGCCTGCCGCGAGCAACGCTTCAACGGCATTGACGCCTCCCTCCGGCGTGATGGCACGGCAGGCAGGCAGATGCAGCACCACCGCCAGACCCGCCTTGAGCATTTGCAGGGCGGTGGTCTTGACGCAGTAGTCCAGGGCCAGGCCGCCGACGATTACCCGCTGCACGCTGTGGGCCTTGAGGTACTCGATGACGCCCGTGGAGAGTTTGTCATGCAGGTCGTGGTAACAGGCACCGTAGGGGTGCAGGTCGGGCTCAACGCCTTTCCAGACGAAGTAATCGTAGTCGTAGGGCGTGGGCAGTTCATCCAGCAGGGTGAAGCCCTCGGTGCCAGGCACACAGTGGTTGACCCAGGTGACATCGGCATGCGCCAGGCCCGTGGGCTGCAGCATGTCGCTGTGCCGGGACACTACCCAGGGTGCGTGCGGAGTGTGCGCGTCCTTGCTGCCAATACGATGACCGGCAAGGCTGGCCATGTAGTTGAGCTCGGCGCCGATCTGGTCACCGCCGGCCACTGGCAACTCATTGGGGCACAGTGGCGTGAAGCTTTTCTGGGCGTCGACGTCGAATGAGGCGATGGCGATTTTTGCGAGCGGCATGGCGGTTCTCCGGTGGCCAGGCAAGAAGCGTACAGGGGTCTGTTTTTTGATCACAGTTTTGCCGATTGAAAGCCTGACGGTGAGGTAAGATAGCGCCGTTTGGCACAGCCTGCCCGTTGTGCCCGCCAACCCAAGTCGACTGCCCATGCCCTTCGAACTCAGTGTAGACCTCACCACCCTGGCCCTCCTCGCCGTGGTTGCCTTTATCGCCGGCTTTATCGACGCCATCGCCGGCGGTGGTGGCCTGCTTACCACCCCTGCCCTGCTCACGGCCGGCATGCCGCCGCACCTGGTGCTGGGCACCAATAAGCTGAGCTCGACCTTCGGCTCGGCCACCGCCAGCTTCACCTTCTACCGGCGCAAGCTGTTCCATCCGCGCCAATGGGTGCACGCCATTGTCGGCACATTGGTCGGTGCACTGACCGGCGCCGTGGTCGCGCACTACCTGCCTGCCGAAACCCTGAACAAGATGCTCCCGGTGATCGTCTTCGCCTGCGGTGTGTATCTGCTGTTCGGCGGCACGCCCAAGGCGCCGCTGGACGCCGATGCACCGATCAGGAAAAAATGGCAAGCCACCCAGGGCTTCGGCCTGGGCTTTTACGACGGCGTGGCCGGGCCCGGCACCGGCGCGTTCTGGACCGTGAGCACGATGCTGCTGCACCCCATCGACCTGGTAAAAGCCAGCGGCGTGGCGCGCAGCATGAACTTCGTCAGCAACGCGGCGGCGCTGACGGTGTTCATCATCAATGGGTCGGTGGACTGGATCGTCGGCCTGGCCATGGGCCTGTCGGTGATGTGCGGCGCGTTCTTTGGGGCACGCAGCGCAATCAGCGGCGGCGCCAGGTTCATTCGCCCGGTGTTCATCACCGTGGTGCTCGGTCTGACCGTGCGCCTAGCCTGGCAGCACTGGTTCGGCGTGGCCTAGGCGACGGGCCAGGTACAGGTCGATGAGATAGCGCGCAATCGAGCGCGACGCCGGCAACGGCGGCAATGCGTGGATATTGAACCACTGCGCGTCCTCTATCTCGTCGGCCTGGGGCACGATCTCGCCGCCGGCGTATTCGGCATGAAAGCCCAGCATCATCGAGTGGGGAAACGGCCAGCATTGGCTGCCCATGTACTGAATGTTCTTCACCTCCACCT
Source organism: Pseudomonas poae RE*1-1-14 (assembly GCF_000336465.1). Lineage (NCBI taxonomy): Bacteria > Pseudomonadati > Pseudomonadota > Gammaproteobacteria > Pseudomonadales > Pseudomonadaceae > Pseudomonas > Pseudomonas poae. The sequence goes on from NC_020209.1 coordinate 2,291,217, forward strand.
GCACCTCTTCACGCACCTCGCGGATCAGGCATTCCTCGGCCGACTCGCCCGGCTCGGCAAACCCCGCCAGCGTGCTATACACCCCCGTGACAAAGCGCGGTGACCGCGCCAGCAGAATCTCGTCGCCGCGCGTCACCAGCACGATCATGCTCGGCGAAATACGCGGGTAACTGCGCAAATCGCAGGGCTCGCAGAACATTGCGCGCTCACGTGGCACCTGCACCATGGCCTGACCGCAGCTGCCGCAGAAACGGTGCTCACGCGCCCAAGTGCCGATTTGCGCCGCGTAACCAAGCACCTTGTACACGGTGTGATCGCCCTGCAGCATGAAGCCGCGCAGGCCCTGCCAACTGCAGCCCGGCACCTGGGCGGCGCTGTTGAGCTCCAGCAGATACACCGGCTCGCCGTCGAGGAGACCGATGCCATGCTCGGCGAACACCGACAGCTCCTGGCGCTTGAGCCAGTCACGCGGAAACAGCGGACCATTGGCGTCATGTAAAAAGCCCTCGCGGCTGCGCGCAATAGCCCAGCCACCGGGGGCGTCGTTGTCCAGCAGCGTGTTGGTAATCCAGCCTGGGGTCATGTCAGTCAATCCACAAAGTCGGGTTTCTGTTTACTCATGTGTGCCGCGATGGCCACGCGCAAATCGTTGGATTGCAACATAGCCGCGTTCCAGGTGGCAACGTATTCCAGACCGTCATTGATGCTGTGGTCACGCATGTAGCTGATCATGGCCTTGGTGCCGGTTACGGCAATCGGCGATTTGGCGGCGATCTCGCGGGCAATCTCCAGGACCCCGGCCAGCAGGCTTGCATGATCGGGATACACGCGGTTCACCAGGCCGATGCTGCGCGCTTCTTCGGCGCCGAACTGACGGCCGGTATAGGCCAGTTCGCGCAGCATGCCGTCACCGACGATGCGCGGCAGGCGTTGCAGGGTGCCGACATCGGCGGCCATGCCAATGTCGACTTCCTTGATGGAGAACTGCGCATCCTCGGCGGCGTAACGCATGTCGCAGGCGCTGATCAGGTCGATGGCACCGCCGATGCAGTAGCCCTGGATCGCCGCCAGCACCGGCTTGCGGCAGTTGTCCACCGCATTGAACGAGGCTTGCAGCTCGAGGATCTTGCGCCGCAGCAGGCGTGCGTTACGGCCCACATCCTTGCCCAGGTCATTGGCCACCTGGGCCAGCATCATCAAGTCGATACCCGACGAGAAATGCTTGCCGGCACCGCTGAGTACCACGGCGCGCACGGCGTCAGTGTCTTCGACCCATTGGAATATCTCGATGATTTCACGCCAGAACGCCGCGTTCATCGCGTTGATCTTTTCCGGGCGGTTGATCTGCACATGGGCAACGTTGCCGTTGAGCTCAACAACGAAGGCTTGGTATTCGGACATGGCAGTGATCCCTGACTGACGATTGATAAGGGCCAGACTATAACAAGGCTGCGCAAGGGCGCATCGGCCAAAAGCCGGACGCGCACTTATCGGCGCCGTGGGCACGGGCCCGCCTGGAAAAGCTGGATAAAACCCCGCGCACCCGCCATCCTTCGCGCATCAAGCCGCTCGCTCGCGGCGCTCCACGCTCAAAGGACATGCCCATGCACAGCCAACCCCTGGCCCTGGTCGATTTCGACTTCATCGACGAAACCCTGCTCAAATACGGCGACGACCACTCGGTACTCAACCTGGCCGAACTCGACGGTTACTTCACCGCGCTGGTGTCGAGCCCGTCCCGGGTGGACGTCGGCGAGTGGTTCCCGGCGATCTGGGGCGGGCACAACCCGGCCTGGGAAAGCGCGGACGAGGCTCAGCGTTTCCTGGAACTGTGTGTACGCCACATGAATACCCTCGCAGGCCAACTGGCTAACGACGCCCAAGGGTTCAAAGCCCGTTTCGATGACACCGAACATCAGGGCCACACCCTGACCCTCGCCGAAGAATGGTGCTTTGGCTACATCCGTGGCGCGGCCATCGCCAACTGGCCTGACCTGCCGCCCGAACAAGCCGCGCACCTGGAAAAAATTGCCTTGTGCGCCGAGCAGGACAACTTCGAGCTGCCAGTCGACCTCGATGTACGGGCACACCAGCAGCGCGTCAGCGAGATCGAACCGGCCGCGCGGGCCCTGCACGATTACTGGCTGGCCTTGCGCTAAGCCTCGACAAGCACCGCTGCTTTGGCCGATTATTCGGGTCCGCCCGTCGGCCACTCCGTGCCACCTTGCCTTGATCAGGAGCCTTGCACCTTGAGTTCGCAGAAAACCGTGACCGTTACCCCACCCAGTTCCCCCCTGAACGGCAAGGTCGCGCCCCCTGGCTCCAAATCCATCACCAACCGCGCACTGCTACTGGCCGCCCTGGCCAACGGCACCAGTCGCCTGACCGGCGCGCTGAAAAGCGATGACACCCGGCATATGTCGGTGGCATTGCGCGAGATGGGCGTGACCATCGACGAGCCGGATGACACCACCTTTGTGGTCACCGGCTCCGGCAGGCTGCAACGGCCGGCACAGCCTTTATTCCTCGGCAATGCCGGCACAGCGATGCGCTTTCTCACCGCCGCCGTGGCCACCGTGCAAGGCAGCGTCGTGCTGGACGGCGACGCCTACATGCAAAAACGTCCGATCGGCCCACTGCTGACCACCCTTGGCCAGAACGGCATCCAGGTCGACAGCCCCACCGGCTGCCCGCCGGTGACCGTACACGGTGTGGGCAAGGTGCAGGCCAAGCGCTTCGAGATCGACGGCGGTTTGTCCAGCCAGTACGTCTCGGCGCTGCTGATGCTGGCGGCGTGCGGAGAAGCACCGATTGAAGTGGCACTCACCGGCAAGGACATCGGCGCCCGTGGCTACGTGGACTTGACCCTGGACTGCATGCGCGCATTCGGCGCGCAGGTCGAGGTGGTCGACGACACCACCTGGCGCGTCGCCGCGACCGGCTACCGCGCCCATGACTACCTGATCGAGCCTGACGCGTCTGCCGCCACCTACCTGTGGGCGGCCGAAGTATTAACCGGCGGCCGTATCGATATCGGCGTGGCTGCGCAGGATTTCACCCAGCCAGACGCCAAGGCCCAGGCGGTGATCGCGCAGTTCCCGAACATGCCGACCACCGTGGTGGGTTCGCAGATGCAGGACGCGATCCCGACGCTCGCGGTACTGGCCGCCTTCAATAACACCCCGGTGCGCTTCACTCAACTGGCCAACCTGCGCGTGAAGGAATGTGACCGCGTACAGGCCCTGCACGACGGCCTCAACGAAATCCGCCCGGGCCTGGCGACCATTGAGGGCGACGACTTGCTGGTGGCCGCCGACCCGGCACTGGCTGGCACTTCTTGCAATGCGCTGATCGACACCCACGCCGACCACCGCATCGCCATGTGCTTTGCGCTGGCGGGGCTGAAGGTCGCAGGCGTTCGCATCCAGGACCCGGACTGCGTGGCCAAGACCTATCCTGATTACTGGAAGGCCCTGGGCAGCCTGGGCGTTGCGCTGACCTATTAAGTCGGCGGCGCCGCAATGGGGAGGGAATGCACATGACGATTCGCCAACCCTGCCCGCCCGGCGCCTGCATTTGCGCACGCGACCAACTGCTGCAGGCGCCGGGTGCCGACCTGCGGGTGCTTGGCCTGACGCGCCAGGAAGAAAAAAAGTTGCTTGCCCGGCTGGAAGACCTCAAGAGTTTGCAGGACCTGGAGCACATGCAGCAGCGGATGTATGAGCTGCTGGGCATTCGAGTGCATGTCGCGCCGGGGCATACCGAGGTCAGGAGCATGCGAGGAATTCAGATTGTCATCGACGAGTTGCCGGGGATGTGCCGCAAGACGCGGCAGGCAATTCCGGCGGCGATTCGTCGCGGCCTGGAGAAACGGCCGGAAATTGCTTATCGGTTGCTCGATGCTTATGACTTGTTTGGCCAGGGGTGATGGGTGTCTATCCGTTACCTGAATAACGGATAGACACCCATCACTCGCTTCCAGCGGAAGTAACCCCGTCCCAGCCCCCCCCCAGCGCCGCGATCAACTGAACACTCGCCACCAACCGCGTCTGCAGCAACGTCAACACCGTTCGCTCATTACTCAGCGCGGTCGCCTGCACCGTCACCACATCCAGATACGCAATCAACCCAGCCTTGTATTGGTTCTGCGTCAACCGCAACGACTCACGCGCGGCGTCCAGCGCCTCGTTGCTGACCACCGCCTCGTCCTCGAGCACCTTGAGCTGCACCATGTAGTTTTCCACTTCACGGAAACCATCCAGCACCGTCTGGCGATACTTGGCCACGGTCTCGTCATAGGACGCCACGGTGCGATCAACCTCGGCCGAACGCTGACCGCCGTCGAACAGGGTCATCGCAAGCTTGGGCCCCACCGACCAGAAGCGGTTCGGCAAGCTGATCCAGTCGGCATAGGTGCTGCTGGTATACCCGCCCGCCAGGCTCAGGCTCAAGTCCGGGTAATAGGCGGCCTTGGCCACGCCGATATTGGCGTTGGCGGCGATCACCGAGCGTTCGGCCGAAGCGATGTCCGGACGCCTTTCGAGCAGTTGCGAGGGCAGGCTCACGGGGATTTGCGGCAACGCCGGAATGTCCTTGCTCACCGCCAGGTTGAAGTTGGCCGGGGCCTCGCCGATCAGCACGGCGATGGCGTTTTCCAGTTGCGCGCGCTGCCAGATCAGATCGATCAGGCTGGCCTGGGTGGTCTTGAGCTGGGTTTGTGCCTGGGCGACCGCGTCCTTGCCGGAGATACCGGCGCGGTATTGGTTTTCGGTCATCTGCAACGAGCGCTGATAGGTATCCAGCGTGGCTTGCAACAGGCGCGTCTGTTCATCCATCACGCGCAATTGCAGGTAGCTCTGCACCAGTTCCGATTGTTGGCTCAGGCGCATCGCGGCGAGATCCGCAGCGCTGGCTTCGGCGCTGGCTTCGTTGGCTTCCAGGCCCCGTCGCAACTTGCCCCACACGTCCGCCTCCCAGCTCACGCCCAACTGCGCGTTCAGGGTGTCGCGGATACCGCTGCTGGAACTGCTCAGGCTTGCGCTGCTGCTGCCGGTGCCCTGGCTCGCGCGCGTCTTGCCGACGCTCAGGTCGACGCTGGGGTAAAACGCGCCACGGGCGCTGCGCACCAGCGCCTGAGCCTGGCGGAAACGTGCTTCAGCCTGGGCCACCGTCTGGTTGGACGTGTTGAGGCGCAGCACCAGGTCGTTCAACTGGCGGTCGCCGTACAGCTCCCACCAGGCGCCACGGGCCAGGGAGTCGCTCGGCGTGGCCTGGCGCCAGCCCTGAGCTTCCTTGAACTGGGCCGGCTCGATGACCTCCGGGCGTTTGTAATCGGGGCCAATGGCACAAGCGCTGAGCAATAGACCGCACAGCAGCAGACTCGCCACGCGGGACCCACGGAACATGGCGCATTGGGCAAACGTTGAATCGGTCATAGCGCAGAGTCCAGAGCAGCATCGGTACGCACGCCACGCCAGGCGTTGAAACGGTGGCGCGCGCGGTCGAGATAGAGGTAGACCACCGGGGTGGTGTAAAGGGTCAGGACCTGGCTGAACACCAGGCCGCCGATGATGGTCAGGCCCAGCGGGTGGCGCATTTCCGCGCCGTCACCGGAGCCCAGCAACAAGGGCAAGGCGCCAAGGATGGCCGCCAGGGTGGTCATCAGAATCGGCCGCAGACGCAACAGGCAGGCGCTGCGAATCGACTCCAGCGGGCCCAGGCCGTCGTCGCGCTCCAGCTGCAAGGCCAGGTCGATCATCAGGATCGCGTTCTTTTTCACCACGCCGATCAGCAGGAACAGCCCGAGCAGGGAGATCAGGCTGAACTCGCCGCCTGTGAGGTAGATGGCGAGCATGGCGCCAACCCCGGCCGACGGCAGCGTCGACAGAATCGTCAGCGGGTGAATGTAGCTCTCGTACAGAATGCCCAGCACCAGGTACACCGCCACCAGCGCGCCGAGGATCATGAACGGTTGGCCTTTCTGCGTGGCGGCGAAGGCATCGGCGGTGCCGGCCATCTTGGCGATCACGTCTTCGGGCAAGCCGACCTTGGCAATCGCCCGCTCGATCGCGGCCGTACCCTGCTCCACCGTGACCCCGGGCGCCATGTCGAAGGCAATGTTCTCCGACGCGAACTGGCCTTCATGGCTGACGCGGTCATTGGCCAGGCTGTTTTCATAATGGGCAATGGTCGACAGCGGCACCCGTGCGCCATCGGCGGTGATCACCTGCACCTGGTTGAGGGTGATCGGGTCCTGGGCATATTTGGGGTTGACCTCCATCACCACCTGATACTGGTTGAGGCTGTCGTAGATGGTGGAAATCTGCCGCTGGCTGTAGGCGTTGTTGAGCACCGCCGTAACCATGTCCATGTCGATACCCAAGCGTTTGGCCTGGTCACGGTCGACAATCAGCGTGACCTGTGCCGCACCCCGGCCTTCACGGGCATCGATGGCGGTCAGTTCCGGCAACGCACGCATGGCGGCGACCACTTTCGGGTACCACAGGCGCAGCGCGGCAAGATCGCCACTTTGCAGGATGTAGGAATATTGCGCGCTGGTCTGGTCGCGACCGCCGCCAAATTGCAGATCCTGGTCAGCCATCAGGAACAGGCGCCCGCCCGGCACCAGCGGCACGTCCTTGCGCAGGCGCTCGATCACTGCCTGGGCGGACACCTTGCGCTCGGCAATCGGCTTGAGGCGAACCAGCATCACCGCATTGTTGGTGCCGTTGTTGCCGCCGATAAAGCCGGCCACGCTGAGCACCGCCGGGTCCTTGAGTACCGCCTTGCGGAAGGTTTCCATTTTCGGCTGCATCACGCTGAACGACAGGCCGTCATCGCCGCGCACAAAACCGATCAACTGGCCGGTGTCCTGCTGGGGCATGAATGTCTTGGGTACCACCACATACAGCGCGACGTTCACGCCGATGGTGAGCAGCAGGCTGAGCAGGGTCAGACGCCGATGACGCAGTACCCAGTCCAGGCTGGTGGCGTAGCCGGCCACCATGCGATCGTTGACCTTCTGGCTCCAGCGCTGCAGGCCGGTCATGCGGCCCTTGACGTGGGGCTTGAGCCAGCGCGCGCAGAGCATCGGGGTCAGGGTCAGCGAGACCACCAGCGACACAATGATCGCCGCCGACAGGGTGATCGAAAACTCACGAAACAGGCTGGTGACGATACCCCCAATGAACAGGATGGAGAGAAACACCGCCACCAGTGACACGTTCATCGACAGCAGGGTAAAGCCCACTTCCTGCGCGCCCAGGTACGCCGCCTTCATCGGCGGCACACCTTCGTCGATATGCCGGGAGATGTTCTCCAGCACCACGATGGCGTCGTCCACCACCAGGCCGGTGGCGAGGATCAACGCCATCAGCGAAAAATTGTTCAGCGAGAACCCATACAGGTACATCACCGCGAAAGTGCCCACCAGCGACACCGGCACCGCCAGGGTCGGGATCAGCGATGCGCGGAAATTGCCGAGAAACAGGTACACCACCAGGATCACCAGGCCCACCGCGATCAGCAGGGTCATCTCGGCTTCATGCAGGGTGGCGGTGATCACCGGCGAGCGGTCCATGGCCAGGCTGAGCTTGACGCTGGACGGCAATACCGCCTGCAACGCCGGCAACTGCGCCTTGATCTGCCTGACCGTTTCGATGATGTTGGCGCCAGACTGGCGGTTGATCACCAGCAGCACCGCCGAATCGTTGTTGAAGAAACCGCTGTTGTAGCGGTCTTCGACGCCGTCGGTGATCTTCGCCACGTCCGACAGGCGCAGCGCCGCGCCATTCTGGTAGCGAATCAGCAGCGGCTCGTAGTCCTTGGCCTTTTCCAACTGGTCGTTGGCCTGGATCTGCCAGTTGCGCTGGCTGTCCTCCAGCGAGCCCTTGGGCCGGCGCTGGTTGGCATTGGCGATGGTGTTGCGCACATCGTCCAGGGCCACGCCGTACTGGTCGAGGGCCTTGGGTTGGAGTTCGATGCGCACCGCCGGCAGCGAACTGCCGCCGATCTGCACTTCGCCCACCCCGGGCACCTGGGACAGACTTTGCGAGAGGATGGTCGAGGCCAGGTCGTAGAGCTGGCCCTTCTGCAACACGTCCGAGGTCAGCGACAGCACCATGACCGGCGCCTGGGACGGGTTGATCTTCTTGTAGGTGGGCATGCTGCGCATGCCGCTGGGCAACAGGTTGCGCGAGGCGTTGATGGCGGCCTGCACCTCCCTTGCCGCACCGTTGATATCGCGGTCGGAGTCGAACGCCAGGATCACCCGGGTGGAACCCTGACTGGACGAACTGCTCATGGTGGTGATGCCGGCAATCGAGCCGAAGGAGCGCTCCAGCGGCGTGGCCACGGTGGATGCCATCACTTCGGGGCTGGCACCGGGCAGGCTGGCCGACACCACAATCACCGGGAAGTCGATCTGCGGCAAGGGCGACACCGGCAGCAGGTTGAAGCTGACACCACCCAGCAACATGATCGCCAGGCTCAGCAGCAGCGTGGCGACCGGCCGGCGAATGAAAGGTCCGGACAGGTTCATGGCTCAACCGGCTCCAGGCGTTGCGGCTCTTTGCGCCAACGCCGCCCAAGGCGATCGAAGTACAGGTAGATCACCGGCGTGGTGAACAGCGTCAACACCTGGCTCACCAGCAAGCCGCCAACCATCACCAACCCCAGGGGCTGACGCAATTCGGCGCCGGAACCGCTGGCGAGCATCAGCGGCACCGCACCGAACAGCGCGGCCAGGGTGGTCATCAGGATCGGTCGAAAGCGCAACAGCGCCGCCTGATAGATCGCCGTCTGCGGGTCAAGGCCCTGGTTGCGTTCGGCATCAAGGGCAAAGTCGATCATCATGATCGCGTTCTTCTTCACGATACCAATCAGCAAAATGATGCCGATGATCGCGATCATGCCCAGGTCATTGCCGCTGAGCAGCAAGGCGAGCAAGGCGCCCACCGCTGCCGAAGGCAAGGTGGACAGAATGGTGATCGGGTGGATGTAGCTCTCGTACAGCACACCAAGCACGATGTACATGGTGACCACTGCCGCCAGGATCAGCAGCAAGGTACTCGACAGCGATGCCTCGAACGCCTGGGCCGCGCCCTGGAACTGGGTCTGCACGCCCACCGGCATGCCGATGTCCTTCTGCGTCTGGTTGATCAGTTCGACGCCTTTGCCCAAGGCAACGCCCGGGGCCAGGTTGAACGACATCATCACCGCCGGGAACTGGCCGATGTGCGCAATCGCCAACTGCGCCTGGCGCTGCTCCACCCGGGCCAGGCTCGACAGCCGCACCTGGCCGCCATCGGTGGTTTTCACGTGGATCTGGTTCAGCGCCTCCGGGCCAAGGGTTTCGCCGGACTGGGCCTGCAACACGACACGGTACTGGCTGGCCTGGGTGTAGATGGTCGAGATCTGCCGCTGGCCGAAGGCGTCATACAGTGCGTCGGTAATGGTCGACACGCTGACGCCCAGGCGCGAGGCCGCATCGCGGTCGATCACCAGATACACCTGCAGGCCCTTGTCCTGCAGATCGCTGGCGACGTCGGTCAGCTCCGGCAACTGGCTGAGGGCCTGCACCAGCTTGCCGCTCCACAGCGCCAGCAGCTCGGCGTCCGGTGACGACATGCTGAACTGATACTGCGTGCGGCTGACGCGGTCTTCGATGGTCAGGTCTTGTACCGGCTGCATGAACAGGCGAATGCCCACCAGTTTGTCGACCTGCGGCTGCAGGCGCGTGATCACTTGGGTCGCGCTCAGGTCGCGCTCGGCGTGGGGCTTGAGGTTGATCAGCAAGCGTCCGCTGTTGAGCGTGGCGTTGTCGCCGTCCACGCCAATGTAGGACGACAGGCTCTGCACTGAAGGGTCGGCCAGAATGATTTTGGCCAGTTCCTGCTGGCGCTGGCTCATGGCGGCAAATGAAATCGACTGAGGCGCCTCGGAAATACCCTGGATCACCCCCGTGTCCTGCACAGGGAAAAAGCCCTTGGGCACCACCAGGTACAGCACCACGGTGAGGCCCAGGGTGGCGATGGCCACCAGCAGGGTCAGCGGCTGGTGCCTGAGCACCCATTGCAGCAGGCGCGCGTAGCCGTTGATCAGCCAATCGATCCAGGCCCCGCTGGCCTTGTAGAAACGGCTTTGCTCCGCTTCCTCGGGCTCGCGCTTGAGCAAACGCGCGCACATCATCGGCGTGAGGGTGAGCGAGACCACCAGGGAAATCAGAATTGCCACCGCCAGGGTGATGGCGAACTCGCGAAACAGCCGGCCCACCACGTCGGCCATGAACAGCAGCGGGATCAGCACCGCAATCAGCGACAAGGTGAGGGAAATCAGGGTGAAGCCGATCTGCCGGGCGCCCTTGAGCGCCGCCGCCATGGGCGTCTCCCCTTCTTCGATATAGCGCGCGATGTTCTCCAGCATCACGATGGCATCGTCCACCACGAAGCCGGTGGCGATGGTCAGGGCCATCAGCGTCAGGTTGTTGATGGAGAAGCCGGCCAGGTACATCACGCCAAAGGTGCCCACCAGCGACAGCGGCACGGCAATCGACGGAATAATGGTCGCACTGACCCGGCGTAGGAACAGGAACGTGACCATCACCACCAGTGCAATGGCGATCAGCAATTCATGCTGCACATCGGTGACCGAGGCGCGGATGGTCTGGGTGCGGTCGGTGAGCACAGCCACATCGAGGCCGGCCGGCAGGTTGTCAGTGATGCTCGGCAGCAGCGCCTTGATGCGGTCAACCACCTCGATCACGTTGGCGCCCGGCTGGCGCTGGATATTGAGCAGCACGGCCTGGTTCTGGTTGGCCCAGGCGGCAAGACGTTCGTTTTCGGCGCCGTCGACGATCTGTGCCACATCCTTGAGGCGCAACGGCGCGCCATTGTTATAGGCGAGGATCAAATCGGCGTACTGCTGGGGCGACACCAATTGATCGTTGGCGTCGAGCATCGACACCCGCGTGGGACCGTCGAAGTTACCCTTGGGCTGGTTGACGTTGGACGCAGCGATCAGGGTGCGCACGTCCGACAGGTTCAGGCCATTGGCCGCCAGGGCTTCGGGGTTGACCTTGATGCGCACGGCCTGGCGCTGGCCGCCAGCGATGCTGACCATGCCGACGCCGCTGATCTGCGCAATTTTTTGCGCCATGCGAGTGTCGACCAGGTCATTGAGCTTGGGCAGCAACATTGTTTTGGACGTGATCGCGAGCGTCAGCACCGGGGTGTCTGCCGGGTTGACCTTGTTGTACACCGGCGGCGCCGGCAGGTCCTTGGGCAACAGGTTGGTGGCGGCGTTGATTGCGGCCTGCACCTGTTGTTCGGCGACGTCCATGTTGATGTCGAGGTTGAAGCGCAGGGTCAGCACCGAGGCGCCGCCGGAACTGGTGGACGCCATCTGCGTAAGGCCGGGCATTTGCCCGAACTGGCGCTCCAGCGGCGCGGTGACCGCGCTGGTCATCACGTCGGGGCTGGCGCCGGGGTACAGCGTCATCACGCGGATCGTCGGATAATCCACCTGGGGCAAGGCTGATACCGGTAGCAGTCGGTAAGCGATGATGCCGGCCAGAACGATGGCCAGCATGCTCAGCGTGGTAGCGACCGGACGAAGGATAAACAGCCGCGACAGGTTCATGAACCAACCTTTGGCGCCTTGCCGGCGTTAACGCCGCTCTCGGTTTTGGCCGCAGGTTTGCCTTGCAGGTGTTCGGTCGGGGTGGTCGGCACATCTGCGCTGTCGTTGACCACTTCGATTTCACTGCCATCCTTGAGCCGGTCGGTGCCTTCCAGGACCACGCGATCGCCGGCTTTGAGGCCCTCCTTGATTACCGTGTTGTCGCCGTCGGTATCGCCGACCACCAGTGGCTGAACCTTGACCTTTTTGTCGCCATCGAGGACGTAGACGAAGGTGCCGTCGTTGCCGAACTGGATCGCGGCGGACGGTGCCAGCACCACATCGCGCAGGGTATCGGCCAGCAGGTGCACGTTGACGAATTGGTTGGGGAACAGGGCCTGATCCTTGTTATCGAAGCGTGCCTTGAATTTCAAGGTGCCGGTGGTGACGTCGATCTGGTTGTCCAGGCTTTGCAGTACGCCGACCGCCTGTTTCTTCACGTCGCCACGGTCCCAGGCTTCCACTGGCAGTTTGTTGCCGGCGTGGTAGCGCGGCAGCACGGTGTCCAGGGTGTTTTCCGGCAGGGTGAAAGCCACGCTGATCGGCTGGGTCTGGGTGATCACGGCCAGGGCGGTCGTGTCGTTAGCCGCAACGAGGTTGCCGACGTCAAGCTGGCGCAGGCCGACTCGCCCGGCAATGGGTGCACGGATTTTGGTGAATTCGAGGTTGAGCCTGGCGTCATCGACCGCGCCCTGGTTGGTCTTGACCGTGCCCTGGTATTGCAGGACCAGCGCCTCGGCGGTATCCAGAGTCTGCTTGGCGATACTGTCCTGTTTGTACAGGTCGCGATAACGCTGCACGTCAACCTGGGCGTTTTTCAACTGCGCCTGGTTTTGCAGGAGCGTGCCCTGGGCCTGGAGCAAGGCGTTCTGGTAGCTGCGCGGGTCAATTTCCGCCAGCAGGTCACCGGCCTTGACCATCTGACCCTCTTCAAAGGCGATCCTGACCAGCTCCCCACCGACCCGGCTGCGCACATTGATGGTGTTGAGCGCGGTGACCGTGCCCAGCGCCTTGTAGTACACCGGAAACTCCCCCAGCACCGCTGGCGCCACACGCACCGGCACCGGGCCAGTGGACCCGCCGAAACCCGGGCGGGCCATGCCGGTCTTGCCGGTGTGCCCGGCCGGTGCGTCCTTGTGGGCGCTACTGCCGGGCCAGAATTTCCAGCACAGGCCGGCGATAACCAGCAGCACAAGCAGGCCGAACAGCCAGCGGCGGGAGTTGCGTGGGGAGGATTGCATGGAGTGATCAACCATTGGGCGCGAGAGCTTCTTCTTCGGGAGGCTGAAAGATAAGCACTGGAGCAGTTTAAGAAAAGCGCCTTTACCGGCTATTTACCTTGGGCTTACACGTTTTAACGTTTGCAGCTTAGTCCATTCGCTAGTTCGCTAAGCTGCTGACGCTCAAATAAAAACGGCCTGGACGAGGCCAGGCCGCAAACATGTATCCGACGTGTTACTGCACAGCGCAGCAATGTGCCGAAACAGTTACTTCAAAACAGCCAGGGCGGCTTCGTAGTTTGGCTCCTGGCCAATTTCCGCAACCAGCTCGCTGTGCAGCACTTTGTCGTTTTCGTCCAGCACCACCACTGCGCGGGCGGTCAGGCTGCGCAGCGGGCCGTCGGTGATATCGACGCCATAATCCTGGGAGAAAGCGGCGCTGCGGAAATCCGACAGGCTTTTCACGTTTTCCAAACCTTCGGAACCGCAGAAGCGGGCCTGGGCGAACGGCAGGTCGGAGGAAATGCACAGCACCACGGTGTTGCTCAGCTCGTTGGCCTGGGCGTTGAACTTGCGCACCGAGGTGGCGCAGGTCGGGGTATCGACGCTTGGGAAGATGTTCAACACTTTGCGCTTGCCGGCGAAGGAAGCCAGGGTAGCGTCCGACAGGTCGCCGGCGGTCAGGGTGAAGTCCGGCGCCTGGGAACCGGCTTGTGGCAGTTCGCCTTCAACCTGGACAGGGTTACCTTTGAGAGTGACTTGAGCCATGAACGGAATCCTTATGCTGGGTTTGATGAAACGAATTCGAGAGGCCGAAGTTAACCACAAACTGCCGCCGCTACCTACCGCCGTCGCCAAATTGTCATCGCGCCGGGTTGTGGTTTAATTGCGCGCTTTCCCCCCGCCTTGCAAGGAACCCGCCGTTGATAAATCAGCCCTGCGCCAAAGTTCTGGTCATTGGTTACGTCTGGCCGGAGCCGCGTTCCTCTGCGGCGGGTGGGCATATGATGCAGATTCTTGAGGCGTTTCTGACGCAAGGTTGGGACGTTACCTTCAGCAGCCCCGCCGCACTGGGCGAACACAAGGCCGACTTGTCGGCGCTGGGTATCAAAGAATGCGCCATCGAGCTCAATAACAGCAGCTTCGATGACTTTGTCCGCGAATTGGCTCCGGATATCGTGCTGTTCGACCGTTTCATGATGGAAGAACAGTTCGGCTGGCGCGTGGAGAAGTGCTGCCCAGACGCCCTGCGCGTGCTGGAAACCTCGGACCTGCAAAGCCTGCGCGACGCACGTCACCAGCGTTTCAAGGAACACGCAAAAGCCCATTCCGATAGTGACGACTTCACTGCTCTGTTCGCCCCTGCGCTGAGGGAAGAGTTCCAGCGCATGGCCGACACGGACCTCGCCAAACGTGAAATAGCCGCCATTTACCGCTGCGATATCAGCCTGATGATTTCCGACGTGGAAATCCGCCTGCTCACCGAGCAATTCAACGTGCCCACCGCCCTGCTCCACTGGTGCCCGCTGATGATGGAGCCGCCCACCGCCGCCTTTGCGCCCTTTGAAGACCGCGCGCATTTTCTCAGCATCGGCAACTTTCGCCATGCGCCCAACTGGGATGCCGTGCTGTGGATGAAGAACAGCATCTGGCCGCTGATCCGCCAGCAACTGCCCGCCGCCCAGTTGCATGTCTACGGCGCCTACACCCCGCCCAAGGCCACCGCCCTGCACAACCCGGCGCAGGGTTTTCATGTGATGAACTGGGCCGAAGATGCGCTGCAGGTGATGAGCGCCGCGCGCATCTGCCTGGCGCCGCTGCGCTTCGGCGCGGGGATAAAAGGCAAACTGGCCGATGCGATGCTGTGTGGCACACCCAACGTCACCACCCCTGTCGGCGCCGAAGCGATGGGCGATGAACACCCTTGGCCCGGTGTGGTTGAACAGAGCGCCCAGGCTCTCGCCGCCGCCGCCGTCGCCCTTTATCAAAACCGTGAGCGGTGGACCCAGGCGCAGGAACAGGGTCGCCAACTGCTTGCCCGCCGCTATGACCAACGCATCCACGGCCTGGCGCTGGTGCAATGCCTGGAAAACTGCCGCAGCCATCTCGCCAGCCACCGCCGGGACAACTTCACCGGCAGCATGCTGCGTCACCACGCCCACAAGAGTACGCAGTACATGTCCCAGTGGATCGAGGCAAAAAACCGCAACCTGTGAGGTCGGTGCTGGCGAGGTCGCGCGTGAGGAGGCATTATCCTGTGCAGCAACCACAATAAAGCGACGGCACCATGACCCGAGCAACGCGCGTCACCGACCCTTCCTACGAACTGATGGACGATCACAACGGTGTGTCCGTCATCTACCGCCAGCACGGGTTCCCGTGCCCGCTGGTGCGCTGGCACTTCCACAAGGAATATGAGCTGCACCTGATCATCGCCAGCTCCGGCAAGGTGTTTATCGGTGACTATATCGGCAACTTCTACCCGGAAAGCCTGTTCCTCACCGGCCCCAACCTGCCCCACAACTGGATCAGCCAGGTGGGGGAAGATGAAGTGGTGCCCAAGCGCGACATGCTGGTGAATTTCACCGATGAATTGTTCGAACACGGCAGCCACATTTTCGCCGAGCTCAAACGCCTGGGACCGCTGCTCGAACGCGCGCAGTACGGCATCGAATTTCGCTGCAAAAAAACCATCGCGCAGGCGATGAACCTGATGCAGCGTATCGAAGAGGCTCAGGGTATGGCGCGCCTGGGGCACTTCTTTATCCTGATGGAGGTGCTGGGCACCTGTGAGGATTATCAGTTGCTCTCGGGCGTCACCACCCCGCAATTGGCCGACGAACACAGCATCGACCGCACCAACCGCGCGGTGGATTACATCTTTGCCCACTACGCCCGCGAGCTGCCGCTGGAAGAAGTCGCGGACTACCTGGGCATGAAACCCACCTATTTTTCGCGGGTGTTCAAACAGGCAACCGGCCGTACCTTTGTCGAGTTCGTTAACCGTTTGCGTATCAGCAAGTCGTGCGAGTTGCTGGCCGACGGCGACAAGGCGGTGACCGATGTGTGTTTCGAGTCGGGATTCAATAACATTTCCAACTTTAACCGGCGTTTTCAACAGCTCAAGGGCATGACGCCTTCTCACTACCGTCGCCTGGCGGAGCAGCGGTTGACCGAGCAGAACCTCGCCTGAAGTCCATCGCACTGACGCTTTGCGTAGACACGATCAAACATAGTTACATTGCTTCGTGCATCATTACAGGAACGCCATTGGTTCCCCGGCCACTCAGCACACCATCACGCTTTCCTTTGAAAGGTGATGATTTTTCTGACAGACCGGCAGAGACCAATAATGATCAACGCGCAACCAAAGCTCGCTCCCCTCTACACCCCACTTCCCCAGCTGGCTGACAGCGCCCCCAGAGCGCCGCTCGCCAATGGCGCACCGAACAGCGCGGCAGACGTGCGTGCCTTGCGAGCACGCCGAGACCTGCAAGGTCCGATGCCTGCTTCCCACTCAAGGCAAGAGAAAATCAGCCAGTTCGCCGACGCCTTGGTTGAACGCGGTGACCGCAAACTGGCCGCCGATATCGCCAATGCCCTGATCCGCATCACGCTGGATCAAAACGCGAGTATCGACTCCGAGCAACTGCCAATCCCACCTGACTCCACGTTCCGTCAGCCCTGGAGCGCACTTGCCAACGCACTGCACTCGGAGCCGTTCAAAGCGTTTGCCGAGGCCAATGATATTGATCCCAATGCGGTCATGATCGATAAAACAGGGAGTTTGATTGCGCTTAAGAAAGACACCTCCTACGACATCTACTCACGGCCGGATGATGATTGGGTACGCGCATCGGTGGACGTTCTGGCGGCAGCCCAAAAATTACCCATTTGGGACTTGATTACCTTCTCTGACAAGGATGTCGCGCCCCTCAGGAACCTGATCGCGTTCTACGATTTGCCTCGGTCCACTATGCGTGATGATGATGCACTGCATATCATCGCAACGCTGTTGAAAAGCCCTGCTTTCCCAGCGCCGGACAAAGCCGACAAGCATTACGCGCAGCTCATGGCCAAGCGCAACCAGCAAAAAAAAGAGGCACGCCAGGCGATTGCAGACCTGCCGTCCCAGGAACTGAACCAGCGCCTGGCCGAGTTCGCGCCTTTGACGGCGACAAAAAGAGTGGAACACGCTGACGAAGAACTGGCGACGCTGTGCAGTCAGGCGCTGATAAAGCTGTTGCCGGAACCGCGCAGCACCTCCATGGGGCTGCCGGCCTCCGCGATTATCCTCAGTGAGATTCCGGAGTATTCAACCTTTAATCAAGCTCGCAAAAATCTTTTAAACGCGCTGAACAGCAGCACTTTTACAACCTTTCTACAAAAGAACAACATCACTGCTTCCAGCGTCAGGTTCCATCCAGACAGCGGCGATCTGACAGGCAGCGTCGACGGCAAGGACAAAACCTTCACGTTGAACGATGTTTCGGATTGGCCTGATACCTGGGATGGCATCAAGAGCGCCGTCCAACAAATGGGAGGAGGCCCTGACGCACTGGTTGCCTATCCGGCCGCTTCTGCCTCACTGAACGAAGTGATGCGGTTTTACAACGAACCTGTCCCCGAGCTTAAAGGCTCAACACCAAAGCCGCTGTTGAGTGTCCTGCGGCGAATAGCAGAGATGTCCCAAAATAAGGGGTTCAAAGCACTGGTGGACGCGAACACCAATGATGCGCTGTCCCAGGCCGTGCGCAAGCGACAGCAGGCGGTGAGCAACCAGCTTTCTAGTACTGCCATCAAGCCATCCAGGCTTGAAGCCTTGGCGCAAGCGGTTAAAGCCAGTGACGCTGATTCAGTGGAAACAGGCGCGGAAAGCGCCGAAAGCGCACTGGCCATCGCCATGCACCGGGCAATGCTCGTGGTGAAAGCCGATCCAACCCAAGCCTCCAACAAGATCATCAATTCGATACCACACGACAGCCTCTTCGGACAATGGTGGGATTACCTTGGCAAGGCTTTGAATGGACGCGGGTTCACCCAGTGGGCTCGCGAGCAAAAACTCGACTTGGCGTCCCTGCGCTATGACCCCTCGGACCGGTCGCTGATCGGCAAGGTCAATGGTATCGATCAGCGTTATACCGCCAACGACTTTGCAAAAAAGTACCCTGGCTATTTTGACGTGCTCACGCCAGTGTTGAATGCCGCAGCGCCCTTCGCAGCCCGTGGAACGCCCTTGAAGCTGCCGCAGCCCCAAACCGCCGACGCGCCGTTTGAGTCGGTGTGCAATTTCTATGGCATCAGCCCCCACTACAGCAGTCCGGCCTTCGCACAACAAACGCAGATGATGGGGCAAACTCAACGGTTCCCGAACCCTGTTGAAGACCCGGACCGAATCGTGAACGATTTGATCCGAAAAAAAACAGCCATGGGGGACAGCAATGATCGATACGCCCTCATGGGTGAGCTTGAGCGCATCAATGCGGGCAACGACTCGACATTGATCCCTGTCGACCCTGATTCGTCGCATCAGCCCAAGGGGGCGAGGACGCTTCAGCAGTTTCTTCGAGACAACAACTGGAATAATTTAACGTCGACTCAGCAAGGCGAGAACCTGTTAAAAGCGTTGCAGACACCCGTCCCTGAATCGCCGCCCCTGGGCAATCTCTGGGGGTTTCTCTCCACCGAACTCCCCCTCAGTACAGCGCAGCGAACCAAGGTGGCGCTGTTTGTAAAAAACAATATCGCGCCACACAGCAGCCTGTGGAGCTACTTGAACGCAGGTATTACCGGCCTCAGTACCCAACCTGACAAAGCATTGCAACAGCTGCTGTCCAGCGATAAAGCCGTCGAATTTGCCGCGAAACTTGAAATCGACATGGAGGGGCTCACGACCACGAACAGCCTGAAGCAGTGGCTGTTGACCGCCCTGACGCTGGAACTCGATCCCAAGGCGGGCGCTTCGCGCAATACCGTTGCAGGCTTCGACTTCATGCAGGCTGATAACTGGGGACTTCATCCCAACGAAATCAGCGAACGCTTCGATCAACACTTGATTGACACCGCAAAGATACCCGCGGCACTTGCCCCGATCGCTTCGCATTTGCTGAAGTCCGGTATGGCGCCACAGTTTGTACGCAAAGACCTGTCGCCGGCAGCAACGTTGGGCTCCTGCGAGTTTGCGATCTACAGCATGGGCGTAAACCTGATCGAGCAGATCGCCCCCGGTGCTGCCACCGGCATGAGCGATGAACAGGTCACCCGGTTTATCGGGATTGAGCCCATTTCGGCTGATGAGACACAACAGCGCGCCATGGCGGGGATGAATCCGGTGATGGATTGGGCAATCAGCAACGGCCACGTCATAAAGAGTGACAAAGATGAATACTCCCTGGAACAAATGGCAACTGCGCAAAAAGCCCTGAATAAACAGAACGCTGAAGTGTCTGCCGCCAACAACTTTCTAAATACCGTCAAGGCGCCCAGCAGGCGAGCGATGGCCCTTGAAGCATTGCGGGCAAAATTTGGTTCCACTATCGACTTCGAGAATACGTATGTATGGGAGAGGGTCGGCAAGGTCTTCTCCGGCGTAAAAGCAAGCATCGCCGCAGTGTATGAGGCCGGCCGTCTGGGTGATCAGTGGACGCCGGAAACACCCGCGCTGGACTTCGACAAACTGCGCAGACACGCCGCTGAATTACCCGTCATAAAAGAGCAGTTTAACCAGGCTATCGAACAAGACTATTCGCAACGCAGGACGCACAGCATTTCGCAACTCAAGGACATGATCAGCAAACTGCCTTTGCCGATCCGCACTGCCTTGAACAACGGCGGTATGAACCTGTACGCAGTAGGGAATACTGGCGGCATCGTGCTGGATGTGGATCACTACGGGAAGAAATACACGCTCACCGTCTATCCGGGAGCTGGAAAAATAATACAAATTGCGCCTATTGACCGTTCGGTGCTCCATGGAAAAGCCGGCAGCGTAACCATCGATCTGAACGCCTTCCAAAGCGGCGCAGAGCCGAAACCCGAACTCACCCCCAACGTCGTCCTGACGCCCCTCCATCTTGTCGACCCCGATGTTTATAAGGGCGGCAGGCGGCTATTGTTCGCAGAGCAGGCAGGTACGACGCCCGTTAACTACGAGAGTGTCAGGTCCCGGCATCTGGCCGAGGTGCTGGTTGACACGGCCTACCTGAACAAGGCCAATTTCATCAACAAACAACGCGGGTTCAACCCCGTGGACAACGCCGTCGAACCCAGTGACGTCTTCAAGGGTTTCATGAAGATAGTGCCCGGCGGCTCAAGTATTCTGGATATCTACAACGGCGATTATAAGAAAGCCGTGTACGACCTGGGCGTCGACATCGTGCTGTATGCAGCCACGGAAGGTCTCGGCAAAGTCTGGTCAGTGCTCAAATCGGGCGCGGCCTGGACGGGCGCCAAAGTATCTGCCAGGTCCACTGAAAAGTTCGGCGCCACAGCCGGTGAACATAGCGTACTCAAGGACCTGACAGCCAACAGCACTTCGCAGACGCTCCTTTCAACCAATCGACTGCAGCAAAGCCATCTGGCTGAACTACCTGACAGGAAGTTTGTGCAGCCATCCAATATGGAAGACGGTGTCGTCACACGCTCCGGGACATCCACACACGCCAAAGTGACGGCAATCTTCCAGGAAGGTAACTGGTATGCCTACGACAGCAAAACAGCACAAGCTTATGGACCGGCGCTGGAAGGGTTTGTGTCCGACGCAACATCGGCCGTTCAAAAAGAAACCTTTTCAGACGGCACCTCAGCGCTGGTAACGCAGAAATCACTGGCCGACGACGCTTTTACCCTGCCCCGGGTCAATGGCTTTGACCTGATCAACGAAGGCAGGGTTTACCGTTACGACACCCATAATCCTGGGGTATTGACTGACCTGGAGTCGGCCGATCACTTCAAGCCACTGCAAGGTTTCGAGGCCATCTGCCAGGCGCCCACTGGCATCAATGGCAGGTTCCGACGCGGGGCCAACGACACCTGCTTTTCCAAGGTCATCAACACTGTATCCAGCGAGTTGACTCAGGAGCTTCAGGCGCTCGAGCACGTACGGCTGTTCCCCTCGGCGCCCAAACTGTTCAGCAAGGACCAATTCGTTGTTTTCGAACGACGCCGTTTCAAACTGGTTGAAGGTGATATGGGGCCGCAACTCAAGCCCGTCCTTGATAACAAACGTGTCACCTACAAGGACATCGTCAGCGGCACGATCAAAGAGGATCCACACTTTGGCTTTCACAGTACACAGCCCAATGAAGCATTGGCACGCGAAAGTCGGGTAGTGAAGCTCAACAGCATCAGCACGGTGTGCGATGACAAGCGCGAACTGCGAGGTATCGTGGTTAAGGACTCGATCACCGGCAGTTCCAATCAATACCTGGTGATCGAAGCGGACATCGGTGAGTTTTACTTTGCCAAATTGAACGATGCGCCCGGCGGCGAACTGACCTTTGTAAAGTGCACGCCCAGAGAGTTCCCGTTGGTCAGAAGCTACAAGGCCAAGCTCAATATCCGCCAAGGCGTGTCCAAAGTCCCCATTGATAACGATTTCATTGCCTTGCCGAAACTCGATAGGGCGTTTGAAGAACTGGAGCGTTCTGGCTACACGAGACAGGAAGTCGATGAACTGCAAGCGTACTGCAAAGCCATGAGCCCGGAACAACAGCGTGAAGTCGTCTATCAACTGCAACGGCACGGCATGATCGGTAAAGCCGACATTGCACTAAGGCCGATACAAGTGACCCCATTCGACAAACCTGCTGACTTCGAAAACTGGCCGGCTGAACAACAGAACAAATTCTATGCACAAAACGCCAAATCCAATGTCAATCGTGGCATGAAAGCCACGGGGCTGGGGCCCGGCAACCAGATTCACTCCAAGGCGGACAAGGCGCGTGCGCAAGCCGCTTTACAGACCATCAACTGGATACGCAATACCGCAAATGAGTACGGGCCCAATCGCGCCAATCTGGCGCTAAAAGCCGGTGCCGGCAACTGTGGGGAAATGGCGCTGCTGTCCAAGGACTTCATTGGTAGTAGTGGCGGTCGTGCCTATGAATGGCAGGCATCGGGTGCTCACGCATTCACGGTGGTGGGTGGGCCCTCGACGTTGCCATCAGGGACCGTCGACTTTTCCGAGGCGGCCTGGAAAGACGCCTGGATCGTGGACCCATGGGCCGACATTGCCTGTCCCGCTCGCGAATACACGCAGAAACTCAAAGAAGTCATGACCCAGTGGGAACGTAAACATATAAAAATACTGGAGGGAGAAAAAACAATCAGCCCGCTGGACGACACCTGGATCGCAAATCTTATAACAAAACCGAAAACCCCCTTCTCTCACGGGTATAGCGGCGCCTGAGCACCGATAGCGGGTAAGCGCGCCGTCATGGAGTGAACGGCGCGCGTTGCCGAGCTTTACCGGGCGCGCCCGCTCAACCTGGCAACCAGTGCAAAAAAGTATCAGCGCGCGTGCACCAACGGATTTGTCACAACCGCATTTCAAGGCTGTAATCAACGCACACTCTTCCTGGTTTCATGTAGGAAGACACAACAACAATAACTGTCCTTCTGTAGCCCCTGGGCGCGGAAATGGAGTGCGCGATGAAGTTCACAGCAAAAGCTCTAATTGCCTTTTCCTGCATGACAGCAGGCATGACCCTCAGTGCCGTCAGCCTTGGCGCGCAGACCCTGACCATTGCCACCGTTAACAACAGCGACATGATCCGCATGCAAAAGCTCTCGAAAACCTTCGAGACCGAGCACCCGGAGATCAAGCTGAACTGGGTGGTGCTCGAAGAAAACGTCCTGCGTCAACGTCTCACCACCGACATCGCCACCCAGGGCGGTCAGTTCGACGTGCTCACCATCGGCATGTACGAAGCTGCACTGTGGGGCGCCAAGGGCTGGCTCGAACCGATGAAGGACCTGCCGGCTTCCTACGACCTCGATGATGTATTCCCTTCGGTGCGTGACGGCTTGTCGGTCAAGGGTTCGCTGTACGCCCTGCCGTTCTACGCCGAAAGCTCGATCACCTACTACCGCACCGATCTGTTCAAGGACGCCGGGCTGACCATGCCCGAGCACCCGACCTGGAGCCAGATCGGCGAATACGCGGCCAAACTCACCGACAAGTCCAAAGAGCAGTATGGCCTGTGCCTGCGCGGCAAGGCCGGTTGGGGCGAAAACATGGCGCTGATCACCACCCTGGCCAACGGCTACGGCGCGCGCTGGTTCGATGAGAAGTGGCAGCCCGAGTTCAACGGCCCTGAGTGGAAAGACGCACTGAACTTCTACGTCGACAACATGAAGAAATCCGGCCCGCCGGGCGCGTCCAGCAATGGTTTCAACGAGAACCTGGCGCTGTTCAACAGCGGCAAGTGCGCCATCTGGGTCGATGCCAGCGTGGCCGGCTCGTTCGTCACCGACAAGACCCAGAGCAAAGTGGCTGACCATGTCGGCTTCACCTTCGCGCCTCACGAAAAAACCGACAAGGGCACCTCCTGGCTGTACTCCTGGAGCCTGGCGATTCCGACCAGCTCCAAGGCCAAGGATGCCGCCAAGGTGTTCACCAGCTGGGCCACCTCCAAGGAGTACGGCGCTCTGGTCGCCAAGACCGACGGCGTGGCCAACGTACCGCCAGGCACGCGCAAGTCGACCTACAGCGACGAGTACATGAAGGCAGCACCCTTTGCCAAAGTGACCCTGGAATCGCTGAAAGTCGCCGATCCGACCAAGCCGACACTCAAGCCGGTGCCGTATATCGGTATCCAGTTGGTGACCATTCCCGAGTTCCAGGCGATTGGTACGCAAGTGGGCAAGTTCTTCTCCGGTGCCTTGACCGGTCAGCAGACAGTCGACCAGGCATTGGCCGCCGCTCAGACCACCACCGAGCGTGAAATGAAGCGGGCGGGTTATCCCAAATAAAGTGGGAATACCACAGTAAATATGGGAGGGGGCTTGCCCCCTCCCACATTGACAGCGCTTCGATCCTTGCTCTGCACGCACCTGACTGGTCTGATCCCCATGAATAAGACACCCAAAAACCGTCTGGCCAACCCCGGCTGGTTTCTCGTCAGCCCTTCGGTAGCCTTGCTGCTGTTGTGGATGATCGTGCCGCTGGGCATGACCCTGTACTTTTCACTGATCCGTTACAACTTGCTTTACCCCGGTGAAAACGCGTTCGTGGGGCTGGAGAACTTCACGTATTTCGTCACCGACTCGGGCTTCCTGCCCGGCGCCACCAACACGCTGTTGCTGGTGGGCAGCGTGCTGTTGATCAGCGTGGTGTTCGGCGTGCTGATCAGTGCACTACTCGAGGCCAGTGAGTTCCTCGGCCGTGGCCTGGTGCGGGTGATGCTGATTTCGCCGTTTTTCATCATGCCCACCGTTGGCGCGCTGATCTGGAAGAACCTGATTTTTCACCCGGTGTCAGGAATTCTCGCCGCCGTGTGGAAGTTTTTTGGCGCCGAACCGGTGGACTGGCTGGCGCACTACCCGCTGCTGTCGATCATCATCATTGTGTCGTGGCAATGGCTGCCCTTCGCGATCCTGCTGCTGATGACGGCCATGCAATCCCTCGATCAGGAACAAAAGGAAGCCGCCCGCCTGGACGGTGCCGGCGCCATCGCGATCTTCTGGCACCTGACGCTGCCGCACCTGGCCCGGCCGATTGCGGTGGTGGTGATGATCGAAACCATCTTTCTGCTCTCGGTATTCGCCGAAATCTTCACCACCACCAACGGCGGCCCCGGTTACGCCTCGACCAACCTCGCTTACCTGATCTACAACCAGGCGCTGGTGCAGTTCGACGTGGGCATGGCCTCGGCCGGCGGCTTGATCGCTGTGGTCATCGCCAATATCGCGGCGATCATCCTGGTGCGGATGATCGGCAAAAACCTGACTGACAAGCCTTGAGGGCCGCGCCATGACGCTTCAACAATCCCGCCGCCTGCAAAGCCTGTTGCTCGGCACCCTGGCCTGGGCCATCGCGATCCTGATCTTCTTCCCGATCTTCTGGATGGTGCTGACCAGCTTCAAGACCGAAATCGACGCGTTCGCCACGCCGCCGCAGTTCATCTTCACGCCGACGCTGGAGAACTACCTGCACATCAACGAGCGCAGCAACTACTTCGCCTATGCGTGGAACTCGGTGCTGATTTCGTTCAGCGCCACCGCGCTGTGCCTGCTGATCTCGGTGCCCGCTGCCTACTCCATGGCGTTCTACGAGACCAAACGCACCAAAGGCACGCTGCTGTGGATGCTCTCCACCAAGATGCTGCCGCCCGTGGGTGTACTGATGCCGATCTACCTGCTGGCCAAGAGCTTTGGCCTGCTGGATACGCGCATCGCGCTGATCATCATCTACACCCTGATCAACCTGCCGATCGTGGTGTGGATGGTGTACACCTACTTCAAGGACATTCCCAAGGACATCCTCGAAGCCGCCCGCCTGGACGGCGCCACCCTGTGGCAGGAAATGGTCCGCGTGCTGCTGCCGATCGCCAAGGGCGGCCTGGCCTCCACCGTGCTGCTGTCGCTGATCCTGTGCTGGAACGAGGCGTTCTGGTCGCTGAACCTCACCTCTTCCAGTGCCGCACCACTGACCGCATTGATCGCCTCCTACTCCAGCCCCGAAGGTTTGTTCTGGGCCAAATTGTCCGCCGTTTCGACCCTCGCCTGTGCGCCGATCCTGATCTTTGGCTGGATCAGCCAGAAGCAACTGGTGCGTGGCTTGTCCTTCGGCGCCGTCAAATAATAATTGCAAGCGGAGGCCCATCTCATGGCCAACCTGAAAATCAAGAATCTGCAAAAAGGCTTCGAAGGTTTTTCGATCATCAAAGGCATCGACCTGGAAGTGAACGACAAGGAATTCGTGGTGTTCGTCGGCCCCTCGGGCTGCGGCAAGTCGACCCTGCTGCGTTTGATCGCAGGGCTTGAAGAAGTGAGCGAAGGCACCATCGAACTGGACGGGCGCGACATCACCGAGGTGACCCCGGCCAAGCGCGACCTGGCGATGGTGTTCCAGACCTACGCGCTGTACCCGCACATGAGTGTGCGCAAGAACATGTCGTTTGCCCTGGACCTGGCCGGCGTCGACAAGAAGCTGGTGGAGAGCAAGGTCAACGAAGCGGCGCGCATCCTTGAGCTGGGGCCGTTGCTGGAGCGCAAGCCCAAGCAACTGTCCGGCGGCCAGCGCCAGCGCGTGGCGATTGGCCGCGCGATTGTGCGCAACCCGAAGATCTTTCTCTTCGACGAACCGCTGTCCAACCTCGACGCCGCGCTGCGCGTGCAGATGCGCCTGGAACTGGCGCGCCTGCACAAAGAGCTGCAGGCGACCATGATCTACGTGACCCACGACCAGGTCGAAGCGATGACCCTGGCCGACAAAGTCGTGGTGTTGAACAGTGGCCGCATCGAGCAGGTCGGTTCGCCGCTGGACCTGTACCACCAGCCGGCCAACCTGTTTGTGGCGGGCTTTCTCGGTACGCCGAAGATGGGCTTTCTCAAGGGCCAGGTCACGCGGGTTGACGCCCAAGGCTGTGATGTTCAGCTGGACGCCGGCACTTTGATCAACCTGCCGCTCAGTGGCCCGACCCTGAGCGTCGGCAGCGCGGTGACCCTGGGCATTCGCCCGGAACACCTGGAAATCGCTGCACCGGGCCAGACTACCCTGACCGTCACCGCCGACGTCGGCGAGCGTCTGGGCAGCGACACCTTTTGCCACGTCAACACCGCCAGCGGTGAGCCGCTGACCCTGCGTATCCGGGGCGACATGGCCAGCCAGTACGGCGAAACCCTGCACCTGCACCTGAACCCGGCGCACTGCCACTTGTTCGACACCGAAGGTGTCGCCGTGGCCCGCCCACTGCGCGCTGCCGCCTGATTTTGCGAGTATTTTCTGATGAAACTGAATAAGCAGAACCTTACCCAACTGGCTCCTGAAGTGCAGCTGCCGGCCTACGCTCTCGCTGACACGCGCCAGGGCATCGCCCATATCGGCGTCGGCGGCTTTCATCGCGCGCATCAGGCGTACTACACCGATGCCTTGATGAATTCAGGCGAGGGCCTGGACTGGAGCATTTGCGGGGTCGGCCTGCGTACCGAGGACCGCAAGGCCCGTGACGACCTGGCCGGCCAGGACTATCTGTTCACCCTGTATGAACTGGGCGACACCGACGACACCCAAGTGCGCGTGATCGGCTCGATCAGCGACATGCTGCTGGCCGAGGACGGCGCCCAGGCATTGATCGACAAACTGGCCGACCCGGCGATTCGCATCGTCTCGCTGACCATCACCGAAGGCGGCTACTGCATCGACGACAGCACCGGCGAGTTCATGGCCCACCTGCCGCAGATCCAGCATGACCTGGCGCACCCCACAACGCCGACCACCGTGTTCGGTTTCATCTGCGCCGCACTGACCCGCCGCCGCGCCGCCGGCACCCCGGCGTTTACCGTAATGTCCTGCGATAACCTGCCGCACAACGGCGCCGTCACGCGCAAGGCGCTGCTGGCGTTTGCCGCCCTGCACAATGCCGACCTGCACGACTGGATCAAGGCCAACGTGAGTTTCCCCAATGCCATGGTCGACCGCATTACGCCCATGACCAGCACCGCCCATCGCCTGCAACTGCACGACGAGCACGGCATCGACGATGCCTGGCCAGTGGTGTGCGAACCCTTTGTGCAGTGGGTGCTGGAAGACAACTTCGTCAACGGCCGCCCGGCCTGGGAAAAAGTGGGGGTGCAGTTCACCGATGACGTGACGCCCTATGAAGAAATGAAGATCGGCCTGCTCAACGGCAGCCACCTGGCGCTGACCTACCTGGGCTTTCTCAAGGGTTACCGGTTCGTGCACGAGACCATGAACGACCCGGTGTTCGTGGCGTACATGCGCGCCTACATGGACCTGGACGTCACGCCGAACCTGGCGCCAGTACCGGGCATCGACCTGACCGAGTACAAACAGACGCTGGTGGACCGCTTCTCCAACCAGGCGATTGCCGATCAACTGGAGCGCGTGTGTTCGGACGGTTCGTCGAAGTTTCCCAAGTTCACCGTGCCAACCATCAACCGCTTGATTGCAGATGGCCGCGAGACAGAACGCGCCGCGTTGGTGGTCGCGGCCTGGGCCCTGTATTTGAAAGGCGTTGATGAGAATGGCGTGAGCTACAAGATCCCCGACCCGCGTGCAGCGTTTTGTCAGGATCTGGTAAAAGATGACGCGCTGATCAGCCAGCGATTACTGGGGGTGGAAGAGATTTTCGGCAAGGCTATTCCCAACTCATCCGAGTTTGTGGCAGCGTTCGAGCGGTGTTTTGTGAGCTTGCGTGACAACGGCGTCACGGCAACCCTACAGAACCTCCTGAAGAAACCGGCTTAACAATGTGGGAGGGGGCTTGCCCCCGATAGCAGTGGGTCAGTGATAGATTTATTAACTGACACACCCTCATCGGGGGCAAGCCCCCCCACATTTAACCGGGTTGCCAATCCAAAAAAACAATACTGCTGAGCACACCATCATGACCCAGCAAAACCTGTTCCTCGGCATCGACTGCGGCACCCAGGGCACCAAGGCCATTGTCCTCGACGCGTCCACCGGCAAGGTGCTGGGTCTGGGCGCCGCCGCACATACCCTGATCAGCGGCGCCAATGGCCGCCGCGAACAGCACACCCAGGAATGGCTGGATGCGTTCACCGAAGCCATCCACCGCGCCCTGCAACAGGCCGGCGTGGATGGCCGGGACATCCTCGGCATCGGCGTTTCCGGCCAGCAACACGGCCTGGTGCTGCTCGACGACGAAGGCCAGGTACTGCGCCCGGCCAAGCTGTGGTGCGACACCGAAACCGCGCCTGAAAATGACCGATTGCTGCAGCACCTGGGCGGCGAGCGCGGTTCGCTGGAGCGCCTGGGCGTGGCGATTGCGCCCGGTTACACGGTGTCCAAACTGCTGTGGACCCGCGAACAGCACCCCCAAGTGTTCAGCCGCATTGCGCATATCCTGCTGCCCCACGACTACCTGAACTACTGGCTGACCGGCCGGGCCGTGGCGGAATACGGCGATGCGTCGGGCACCGGTTATTTCAACGTGCGCACCCGTGAATGGGATGTGGCGCTGCTTGAACACATCGACCCCAGCGGTCGCCTGGTAGCGGCCTTGCCCGAGCTGATCGAAGCCGATCAAGCGGTGGGCACGATCCTCCCCGCCATCGCCGAACGCCTGGGCATCAACCCCAACGCCCTCGTCGCAAGTGGCGGCGGTGACAATATGATGGGCGCCATCGGCACCGGTAATATCGCGCCTGGCGTGATCACCATGAGCCTGGGTTCATCGGGCACCGTCTACGCGTTTTCGGACCAACCCAACGTGAGCCCACAAGCCTCGGTGGCGACCTTCTGCGCCTCCAGCGGCGGCTGGCTGCCGTTGATCTGCACCATGAACCTGACCAACGCCACCGGGGTGATCCGCGAGCTGTTCGAGCTGGACCTGCCGGCCTTCAACGCCTTGGTCGAACAGGCCCCGATTGGCGCCGAAGGCGTGAGCATGCTGCCGTTTCTCAACGGCGAGCGCGTGCCCGCCCTGCCCCATGCCACCGGCAGCCTGCACGGCCTGACCATGACCAACCTGACCCGCGCCAACCTGTGCCGCGCCGTGGTCGAAGGCACCACCTTCGGTCTGCGCTACGGCCTCGACCTGCTGCGCGAGACCGGCCTGCAAAGCCAGAGCATCCGCCTGATCGGCGGCGGGTCGAAAAGCCCGGTGTGGCGGCAGATGGTTGCCGATATCATGAACACCGAAGTGGTCTGCACCGAACAAAGCGAAGCCGCCGCCCTGGGCGCAGCGATCCAGGCGGCGTGGTGCCAGAGCGGCGAATCCCTGGCCAGCCTGTGCGACAAATGCGTGAGCGTCGACCCGGCCAGCCGTACGCTGCCGGTCGCGGCCAATGTCAGCGCCTATCAACAGGCGTACGAGCGTTATCAACAGCTAGTGGCAACCCTTTAAGAGCGAACGACTATGTATCTGGTGTGTGGTGAAGCGCTGTTTGATTTCTTCAGCGAAGAGGATGCCAGCGGGCTGGCGTCGAAGGTCAACTACAAGTCGATTGCCGGCGGTTCGCCGTTCAACGTCGCCGTCGGCTTGCGCCGCCTGGGCATCGAGGCGGGGCTGTTCGGCGGCGTGTCCACTGACTTCCTCGGTCGTCGCTTGGTGCAGGTGCTCCAGGACGAAGGCGTGAGTCAGCAATTTCTGGTGGAGTTCGCCGCGCCGACGACCCTGGCGATGGTCGCCGTGGGCGCCAATGGCTCACCGCAGTACAGTTTTCGAGGCGAAGGCTGCGCCGACCGGCAACTGCAAGTCGCGCACTTGCCGGTGCTGAGTGATGACGTGCGTGGGCTGCATATCGGCTCGTTCTCGCTGGTGGTGCAGCCGATTGGCGACACCCTGCTGGCCCTGGTCCAGCGCGAAAGCGGTCGGCGCCTGATCAGCCTGGATCCAAACGTGCGCCTCAACCCGCAACCGGATATCCAGTTATGGCGCGACCGCGTCGCGGAGCTGACCAAACATGCCGACCTGATCAAGGTCAGCGACGAAGACCTGCACCTGCTCTACCCCGACGAATCCCCCGAAAGCGTGCTGCAAGGCTGGTTGCAGCACCGGTGCCAGTTGGTGTTTCTCACCCGTGGCGGTGACGGTGCCACGGTGTTCAGCCGCCAGCATGGCACGTGGTCGCAACCGGCGGTCAAGGTGGTGATGGCCGACACCGTGGGCGCCGGCGATACCTTCCAGGCGGCGTTGATTGCATGGCTGACCGAGCAGCAATTGGATTCGGTCGACGGCCTGCAACAGCTCACCCGGGCGCAGATCGACGCCATGCTCGGCTTCGCGATTCGCGCAGCCGCCCTGACCTGCACCAAGACCGGCCCGGACTTGCCGTATCGTCAGCAGTTGGGCTGAACGCCCGGTTTCATGATTAAGTTCGTGGACAAGGCCGGGAAAATCGAGGATGTGGGCTATCGCAAGCTGTCCGACGCGTGCAGCGTCCAGAATTGAGCCTTGCACTGTCACACAGCAAGCCCGCATAGATAAGCGTATTCTCGCGGGCTTGTTCCCAGGCTGAAAGGAATCGCCATGCCGCTGAGTTTTCGTACCCTCGCCACCGCAACCGCCCTGCTGTGCTTCGTCCTCGCACTCGTCTGGGGGCTGCGCCCCGATCTGCTGCTCGGCATGTGGGGCGTGACGTCGTCCGACGCCACCGGCCTGGTCGCCCGCCGCAGCGCCGCGCTGTTCCTGGGCATTGGCATCATGTTTTACCGCGCCCGCCATGCGCCACCCTCAGACACACGTCGCGCCATGACCAGTGGCTTTGCCATCGGTTGCCTGGTGCTGGCGGTGCTGGGCGTATGTGAGTGGTTCAGTGGCAATGCCGGGCCGGGGATTTTCCTGGCCGTGGCAACGGAAACCGTACTGGGCCTGGCATTTATCCAGGCCCACAGGTCTTCAGTGGTTCATTCTCAGGCGTCTGCCTAGTAATAGGCTCGACCTCCCGCTCTCTTGAGGGCGGGTGCATGGGTGTGTTTGAGGTCTTCACGCAACCCGGTGATGAGGTTGCAAATCGCCCGACTGCTGTCGAGTTTGTCTGCGTTGATGCCTTTGACTTCCAGATCCACCCGGTCACGGTCGCGGTCGTCATAGACCTTGATCGTCAGCGAAGCGTCTTCGGCTTTAATGCATTCGCACCGTTTGGGCAGGAAACTTCCTTCAATAATGCTGCGTAGCTCTAGTTCCGAAATCATGGCTAACCTCTCCTTTTTTGAGACTGCCAACAGAGTGTTTTGTTATGTGTCATACAGGCGCTTACCAGCCTTGGAAGACGCCTTTATACCCTCAGCCTACTCAACAAAATGCGCGTGTGTAGTAACAATTCCTCATAAGAACGGTACAAGTTTATATAACTTAAACGGGGTCTTGCCCAAAGCGCTTATATCATCGGCGAACAGCCACGATTAAACGTTTAACCCTGCAGTCCGTGTGCGTACGCGGTGACTCTTTCAGCAACATGTCGCAAACTATCAACGTTGATATTCGCCCCGGAATTCACCGCCATCAGGGTTGCTGCGCTCATCGGTGTCTCCTGGCTTTTTTTGGATGGCCCTGGAGACGGAAAAACAAAACCCGCCTCTAAGGCGGGTTTGGGTGCAGCCGCGTGCTATCACGCCAAATGAGGAATGGCGGTAATAATGCTTGGCTGGCTGCGGAAGGCTTGAAATGTAATGTCACGAAATTAACCAGGCGTTGCCGTGCAAGTCAATGACCACGCGCCATTTAGCCTCTGGGGTTTACGCCGGATATACGAAACGTATACGCTTTGTATATCCAACTTAAACAGTGAACCCCATGGGCATCGTCAAGATCACCGACCAACTGCACGAACAACTGCGCCTGGCCAGCGCGACGATGGACCGTTCCATCAACGCTCAGGCCGAGTTCTGGATCAAGATCGGCCTGCTCGCCGAACTCAACCCCAGCCTGCCCTACAACGAGCTGATCAACAGATTGTTGCTGGACAAGCCCGACCTGATCCGGGGGCGCAACTGATGATCAAGACCACCGCCCAACTGGCCGTGATGCGCGAAGCCGGGCGCCTGCTGGCCCAGGTGTTCAGCATGCTCGACGGGTTTGTCGCCGCCGGTCGCTCCACCCTGGAACTGGACGCCGCCGTCGAAGCCTTCATCCGTAACGACCTCAAAGCCCGCCCCGCCAGCCTGGGGCAATACGACTACCCGTTCTCGATCAACACCTCGATCAACGAGGTGGTGTGCCATGGCATGCCCAGCGCCAAGGAGATCCTCAAGGACGGCGACATCATCAATATCGACATCACCCTGGAAAAAGGCGGCTACATCGCCGATTCCAGCAAGATGTACATGATCGGTACCGTCGCCCCCAAGGCCAGGCGCCTGGTGGAGATGACCTTCGAAGCGATGTGGGCCGGCATCCGCCAGGTCAAGCCCGGCGCACGCCTGGGTGATATTGGCCACGCGATCCAGGGCCACGCCCAGGCCAACGGCTACAGCGTGGTGCGTGAATACTGTGGTCATGGCATCGGCAAGCAGATGCATGAGGAACCGCAGATCCTGCACTTCGGCCGCCCCGGCACCGGTCTGGAGCTGCGCGAAGGCATGGTGTTTACCATCGAGCCGATGCTCAACCAGGGCGGCGCCAAGACACGCAGCCTCAAGGATGGCTGGACGGTGGTCACCAAGGACAACAGCCTGTCGGCGCAGTGGGAACACACCGTGGCGGTGACGGCGGACGGGTATGAGGTGTTGACCCTGCAGCCAGGCGCCTGAGCCTGGCCTTGGCTCAGGCCACTTGCCTGATCCCATGCTTGGCTTCCAGCTCGCGCACCAGCGGCAACACCCGCTTGCCGAAGTATTCCACTTCTTCCTGAAAGTGCAGGAACCCCGCCAGCACCAGATCCACCCCCACTGCCTTGAGCGCAACGATGCGCTCGGCGATCTGCTGCGGGGTGCCGATCAGGTTGGTCTTGAAGCCATCGTTGTACTGCACCAGGTCTTCAAAGCTGGACTTGGCCCAGTTGCCCTCGCCTTCCGGTGACGCCTTGCCCGCCTGCCTGGCCGCATCGCCAAACGCATTGACCGCTTCCGGGTCCGCCTTGTTGATAATCTCGGCGAGCACGGCGCGGGCTTCTTCTTCGGTGTCGCGGGCGATCACAAATGCGTTGACGCCGACCTTGACCGAATGGTTATTCGCCGCCGCCTTCGCGCGAATGTCATCGACCTGGGCCTTGATGCCTTCCGGGGTGTTGCCGTTGGTGAAGTACCAGTCCGAGACTCGCGCCGCCATGTCCCGCGCGGCCCTCGAGCTGCCGCCCTGGAAGACTTCCGGCTGGCCCAGTGGCTTGGGCTTGAGGGTGTAATTGTCGAAGCGGTAGAAATCACCTCTGAAGGTGAAATTGTCCTGGGACCAGATGCCTTTGAGCGCGCGAATGAACTCTTCGGAGCGGCGATAGCGCTCATCGTGCTCCAGCCAGTGTTCGCCGATGGCCTGGAATTCGCCCTTGAACCAGCCGCTGACGATATTCACCGCGATGCGGCCATTGGTGAGTTGGTCGATGGTCGCCAATTGCTTGGCCGCCAATGCCGGCTGCCAGGGGCCCGGCAGGATCGCGGCAATCACCTTGAGAGTGGTGGTGGCGGCCAGCAGGGCGTGGCTGAACGCAACCGACTCGTGCTGGTTGTCGGCGCCATAACCCGCCGTGAAGCGGATCTGGGTCAGGCCATATTCGAAACCGGCAGCTTCGGCCAATTGCGCCAGTTTGCGGTTGTAGTCGATGCCCCAGTGGGTGCGCTGTTCGATCTTGCTCACCACCAGCCCACCGCTGACGTTGGGCACCCAATAGGCAAATTTCACGGCTTGCTGACTCATCTTGAGGTTCCTCGCACACAGGGATGTATCCAGGCTTGAGCAGCAAGCGTGCCAGCCAGGGGCAAACGCCCACGCCATCAGGGTTGCGGCCAAGAATCAGGCCATGGCGGGCGGGCGGGCAAATGTCAGGGATTGCGCCGGTTTGTCGGATTGCTGTTGCTGGCGCAACAGTTAGCCAGGCAAATCCCCCGTAAACATTGGGCCATGCACCCGGCACGGAGTGTGCAATCCCTCCTGCATTGACCACTGCCCAGGAGCCTTGCCCATGACCGAACATCACGTCGTCAACCCGCTGTCCATCGGCGTCGATTACCCCAGCCTGGCCGCGCGTTTTCGGCCGATCTTCCAGCGCATTGCCGATGGCGCAGTGCAGCGCGAACTCAGCCGCACCCTGCCCCATGAGCCGATCCAATGGCTCAAGGAGGCCGGCTTTGGCGCGGTGCGCGTCCCGGTGGAATACGGCGGCGGCGGCGCGTCCCTGCCCCAGTTGTTTGAACTGCTGATCGAACTGGCCGAAGCCGACTCCAACGTGCCCCAGGCCCTGCGCGGGCATTTCGCCTTTGCCGAAGACCGCCTCAACGCCCCACCGAGCGCCGGGCGCGACCTGTGGTTCAAGCGGTTTGTCGACGGCGATATCGTCGGCTGCGCCTGGACCGAAATCGGCAACGTGGCGATTGGCGACGTGGTCACCCAAGTCAGCCCGGACGGCGAGCAGTGGAAACTCAACGGTGAGAAGTTCTACAGCACCGGCAGTATTTTCTCTGACTGGATCGATGTGTATGCCCGGCGCAGCGACACCGGCGGCGACGTGATCGCCGCCACCCGCACCCGCCAGCCCGGCGTGGTGCAAAGCGATGACTGGGACGGTTTCGGCCAACGCACCACCGGCAGCGGCACCACGCGGTTTACCGATGCGGTGGTGCAAGCGCAGGACGTGATCGACTTTGCCACTCGCTTCAAATACCAGACTGCGTTCTACCAGTTAGTGCTGTTGGCAACCCTGGCCGGCATCGGCCGAGCGGCGCTCAATGATGTGGCCCGGCACGTGCACAACCGCAAGCGCATCTACAGCCATGGCAATGCCGCCCATGTCAGCCAGGATGCGCAGGTGCAGCAGGTGGTGGGTGAAGTCGCCGCGGCGGTGTATGCCGCCGAGGCCAGCGCGCTGAAAGCGGCGCTGCCGGCGCAACGCGCCTATCTGGCGCGGTTTGCCGGGGACGATGCCGTGGAGCGTGAAGCCAATGTGGCCGCCGAGATCGAGTCGGCGACCGCGCAGGTGGTGGTCTCGGAGCTGATTCAGCGCGCCACCAGCCAACTGTTCAACGCACTGGGGGCCTCGGACGTGCGTCAGGGCAAGGCGCTGGACCGCCACTGGCGCAACGCGCGCACGGTGTCGTCACATAACCCGGTGATCTACAAGGCGCGGATCGTTGGCGATTGGGTGATCAACGGCAGCGAACCGCCGTTCGTGTGGCAAATCGGCAATGGCCCGAAACAAGCCTGAAGCCCAACTGGATCGAATGCTGGACCTCTGTGGCGAGCGGGCTTTTCCAATGCCGTTCAGTTAAGCGCAGATTCCCTGTGGCGAGCAGGCTTGTCCTGCGTTGGGCTGCGCAGCAGCCCCAATACCAGGCGCTGAGCCGTATCAGGTACACCGACGTTTTGCTGATGGGGGGGCGCTTCGCACCCCAACGCGGGGCAAGCCCGCTCGCCACAACAAGCCCGTTCCACACAAGAGGCCCCCTCACCCTAGGGGTGTGGCTGCCTGAGCTTACTCACTCCCACACTTGAAGGGTGTACAGGTTAGAACGCCAGTTTGTACCCGACGGCCATCAACATGATCGCCAGGCACGGGCGCAATACGCCGTCCGGGATTCTGCCGGTCATGTGGCTGCCCAGATAAATGCCTGGCAGCGAACCCATCAGCAAAAAGCCCAGCAGGTGCCAGTCCATGTTGCCCATGCTCGCATGGCCAAGCCCTGCGACCAGCGTCAGCGGCACGGCATGGGCGATCTCGGTGCCCACCAGACGGCGCGTGGCGAGGAACGGATACAGAATAAACAGCGCCACCGTGCCGAGGGCGCCGGCGCCGATGGAAGTGAGCGCAACCATGGTGCCGAGAATCGCCCCGGTGGCCACGGTCAGCCCATTCAGGTTGCGCGGGCTCATGTGGTAGTCATCGCCGGCATGGCGCTGGGCGAAGGCCAACAAGCGTTTCTTGAACAGAATCGCCAGGGCGGTGAGCAGCAGCACAACGCCCAGGGCCTGCTTGATCACCGCGTTCATGGCAGTGGGGTCGGTGTGCAGGCTGGCAAGGAACCACAGGGTCAGCAACACCGCCGGCACGCTGCCCAGGGTGAGCCAGCCGGTGATGGTCCAGTCGATGTTTTTGTTCCTGCTGTGCACCAGCACGCCACCGGACTTGGTGATGGCCGCATACAACAGGTCAGTACCCACGGCAGTGGCTGGGTTGATGCCGAACCACAACAGGATCGGCGTCATCAGCGAGCCGCCGCCCACGCCGGTCATGCCTACGATGAAACCCACGATCAGGCCGGCAACCACAAAACCAATATTTCCCACATCCATCAACGCTACCTGCGGCCTTATGAATTTCTGGCGGCAGGATAGCGATTTTTCTTATAACCACTTATATCAATGTGATCTGACTTTATGCCTTTTGCGCCAGCCTGCGGCATGCGTATGCCTCGGTTTGGTAAGGAAAGGCAACCGTATCGCGACCTTTCAATGCGGGATGGGTGTCGATCAGTGTGTGCAGTTGCGCGCAGATCCTGTCTTTTCCGGCGCAGGCAACGCGGCGATAAAACTTACGGACAGGAAGCGATCGATGATCACCTCCTGCGGGCTGCCGACATGGCGATAGGGGAAACATGTTCTATCAGGTGCGGAAAAATACTCACCGGTGAAAGCTTCGCGCCAACGCCCGGTGTGAAAGCGCGGCGTATCGCCCTCGTAAGGCGTGATGATTTCGGTGATCGCGGCCACCCAATCCACCGATTCATCGCGCACATTCCACACCAGTCCCAGGTATCCGTCAGGTTTGAGCACACGATGAATCTCCGCCAGCGCAGCCTGGGTGGAAAACCAGTGAAAGGCCTGGGCGCAGACCACCGCATTGGCACTCGCCGTGGCCAGGGGCATGCTCTCGGCGGTGCCGTGGACCAACCGAACATCGGGCAGCAGCCTGGCTAACTGCGCGCCCATCTGCGCCACCGGCTCCACCGCGATCAACGCAGGCGCCAGGGTGCTGACCAAACGCGTGAACTTGCCCGTGCCGGCGCCCAGATCAATCACCGTCGACTGCGCATCGATGCGCAAGGTATCGGCGAGCCAGGCGGTGAGCGGCCTGGGATAGTTCGGTCGGCCTTTTACGTATGTCGCGGCCTGAGTCGAGAAACCTTGTTGAGCGCACGGGTGAACATCAGTCATGGCCAATCTCTCTTCGGGTAAAGCGGGGCCACAGTGTGCACTTGCTTGATTTTATTTTCTAACGCCTGCATCCAATCGCCACGCGCCTGGGTAGTACCTGCAGCATCCCTGCTGTTCTACTCAATGGAGAAACACCATGAACGCAAAAGCCCTGCTCTGCCTGACCGGTTTGCTGGCCGCCAGCCCTGGCGCATTCGCCCAGGCCAACCTGCCCGACAGCATCAAGGTGCCGGCTGGCCACAAAGTGTCGATGGAGACCACCGGCGTCGGCGAAATCACCTACGAATGCCGTGACAAGGCCAACGCTGCCGGCCAGACCGAATGGACCTTCGTCGGCCCCAAGGCCGTGCTGAATGACCGCAGCGGCAAGCCGGTCGGCGCCTATTTCGGCCCGCCAGCGACCTGGCAGGCCAAGGACGGTTCGAAAATCACCGGCACGCAGGTTGCCGTGGCGCCGTCGAGCCCCGGCAACCTGCCGTATCAACTGGTCAAGGCCAACCCGGCCGAGGGCAAGGGCACCATGAGCGGCGTCAGTTATATCCAGCGGGTCGCGCTCAAGGGTGGCGTTGCGCCGAGCAGCGCGTGCACCGCTGCCAATAAAGGTCAGCAGGAAGTGGTGAAATACCAGGCGGACTATCTTTTCTGGTCAGCCAGCTGAGTAAATTCAGCTACGCTGCCGGAGGAATATCACCGTTTCCTTCTGCAGGAGTGAGGTTCGTCACGCCTGCAGAAGGTTTGTGCTGGGGACATCATTTGTTTGATTACGAAGCCTGTCTGCG
This sequence comes from Pseudomonas poae RE*1-1-14, assembly GCF_000336465.1. Taxonomy (NCBI): domain Bacteria; kingdom Pseudomonadati; phylum Pseudomonadota; class Gammaproteobacteria; order Pseudomonadales; family Pseudomonadaceae; genus Pseudomonas; species Pseudomonas poae. The sequence goes on from NC_020209.1 coordinate 2,329,842, forward strand.
AGCCTGTGCCCGTGGCGATCAACAGGCCCTGCGCCACTTGTATGAGCAGGAAAGCAGCCGCTTGCTCGGCGTGGCGTTGCGCATCGTGCGCGACAAGGCGCTGGCCGAAGATACCGTGCATGACGCGTTTATCCGGATCTGGCGCGGCGCCGCAGGTTTTGACCCGGGCCGCGGCTCCGCAAGGGGCTGGGTGTACAGCGTAACCCGCCATCAGGCGCTGAACGCGGTGCGCAGGACCGCTCGCGATGTGCCGCTGAGCGAAGCACACGAGCCACTGGCAGAACCCGATGACACCTTTGAATTCCCCGCACGCTCCGGGCAGATCCACACCTGCCTGGAACGGCTCGACCCGGCCCGTCGCCGCTGCATCCTGCATGCCTATGTCGACGGTTATTCCCACAGCGAAATCGCGCAGGTACTCGGCACGCCGCTGGGCACCGTCAAAGCGTGGATCAAACGCAGCCTCGCCGCCTTGCGGGAGTGCATGACATGAACATTGAAGAACTGGCCAGCGAATACGTAGTGGGCACTCTGCCGCTGGAGCAGCGCGCCGAGGTCGAACAGCGCCTCAAGCATGACGCCGACTTGCGCGCAGCGGTGGATGCCTGGGAGCAACGCCTGCTACCGCTGACGGCGCTGGCTGAACCGGTGACGCCATCGCAGCACCTGTGGCGACGCATTCAACACACGCTTGCAGAGCCCGCAACACGCGTGCCGTGGTGGAACCTGCTGGCCGTATGGCGTGGTCTGGCCGCCGCAGGGCTGGCGGCAAGCGTGGTGCTGGCAACGGTGTTGCTGATTCGCCCGCCCCTCGCCGAGCCGAGTTTTGTGGTGGTGCTGGTGGCCCCGCAAAGTCAGGCGCCGGGCTGGGTGATCCAGGCGAGCAATAACCAGCAGATCCAGCTGATTCCATTGGGTGTAATGCAAGTGCCCGCCGACAAGGCGTTGCAGTTCTGGACCAAGGGCGATGGCTGGCAGGGTCCGGTATCCCTGGGGCTGGTCAAGCCCGGGCAAACGCTGTCGGTGCCGCTGGACCAATTGCCGCCGCTGACGCAAAACCAGTTGTTCGAACTGACTCTGGAGGACCCGCGTGGCTCACCCACCGGCAAACCGACCGGGCCGATTCAGGCAATCGGCCGCGCGGTCAAGGTGCTGTGATCAGCTGACGGTGGGCAACCACACGCGAAAACGCGCGCCACCCAACGGCGATGCCTCGGCGATCAGACTGCCGCCCTGGGCTTCCAGGGCGCGACGGCTGATCGCCAGTCCCAGGCCAAAGCCGCCGGTGGCACGGTCGCGGCTGCGGTCCAGGCGGTAGAAGGGTTCGAAGATGCGTTCACGCTGGTCGAAGGGAATGCCAATGCCGTCGTCGTCCACGCTGATTTCGCAGCCTTGGGCGTCCACCCTGACGCCCACCTGGATGCGCCCATCGCAGTAACGCGTAGCGTTGCGCAACAGGTTCTGCAGGGCCCGCGCAGTGAGGCGCGGGTCGAGGCTGAAGCGCTCCACCGCGCAGTCGAGCGACACGTCGATCACGATGCCGGGGTTTGCCAGCTCATCGTCGATGCTGCCCAGCACGCTGTCGATGAATTCGTCGAGCACCACGTCCACGCGCTCGGGCAATTGCGCCGGACTTTGCAGGCGGCTGTAGGACAGCAATTCCAGCACCAGCTCATCCAGCTCACGAATATGCGCGACCAGCCCCTGCAGGCGCTCCCGCCCGGCCTGGGGCATGTCTTCGGACAATGCCAGGGCCAGGCCGAAATCCAGCCGGGTCAAGGGCGTGCGTAACTCGTGGGAGACGGCATTGAGCAGGTCCCGCTGCTGGTTGAGCAGGCGTTCGATGTCGCTGGCCATGGTGTCGAACACTGCGGCCAGGCTGCCGATGTTGGAGCTGGGCGGGATGTGCGTGCGTTCAGACAGGTTGCCCATGCCCAGCTGCGCAGCGGTGTTTTTCAGACGTTCCAGATCACGCCAGTGCGGTCGCAGCCACACCAGCAGGCAGGCCAGCAGCGCGCCGCCCACCAGCACGTTTATCGACCAGTACAGCAGGTTGATGTCCAGCGGGTCGTCGGGGATGGTGACCTTGACCACGAACTGGTCGTTGATCGGTGAACTGATTTCCTCCAGCCAACCCCATTCGCCCAGGCGGGCCACCGGTTTGCCCTGCTCCAGCAGCCGCTCTTCGGCCGGAGTGAAGCTGGCGTCCTTGCGCAGCAGCAGATGCACTTTCTGCGGAGCAAAGTCGCGATCCAGTTGTTCGGTCACCTGCGACCAGCGCTCCACGGGTGCACGCTGGTACTGCTTGACGATCAGCTTTTGCTGGCCGCGCGACTGCTCGATGTTGTAGTCCAGGTAGCGATGCTCGAACAACAGCACCGTCAGCTTGGGAACCAGATAGATCGCCGCACTGTAGGTGACGATCGTGATGAGGTAGAGGCGCAGCAGGACACGAAACATAGATCAGCATTCCCACTCGGAGCGACTGAACAGATAGCCCTTGCCCCACACGGTCTTGATCTTGCGAGCTTCGCCGGCATGGTCGTCGAACTTGCGGCGCAGCTTGGAGATGGCCACGTCCACCGAGCGGTCGGTGCCGTTGAATTCGATGCCGCGCAGGCGCTGCAGGATCTGGTCGCGGCTGAGCACTTCGCCGGCATGGCGCGCCAGCACCACCAACAGGTTGTATTCGCCGCTGGACAGCTCCACAGGCTGTTGGCGCCAGCAAACGGTGCGTTCCGACAAGTCGATGCACAGGTTGCCCATGATGATCTGGTCGTTGGCCGCCTGGGGTTCGGATAAACTGCTGCGCCGCAACAGGGTGCGCACCCGCGCCAGCAGCACGCGCGGTTCGCAGGGTTTGGTCACGTAGTCGTCGGCGCCCATCTCCAGACCCAGCACCTGGTCGTGGCTATCGTCGCGGGCGGTGAGCATCAGGATCGGCAGGCCGGCGGAGTCGGCGCGCAGCAGGCGGCACACTTGCAGGCCGTCGAGGCCGGGCAGCATGAGGTCGAGAATCACCAGGTCCGGCGGGTTCAGGCGCGCGCGTTCACGCACCTGATCGCCCCGGCAGAGCACACTGACTTGATAGCCGTTGCGTTCCAGATAGCTGGCAATCAGCTCGGAGAGCGCGGCGTCGTCTTCCACCAGCAGGATGTTCGGCATCAAGATGTTTCCAAATAGTACGGCTTTGCAGGATTGTGCAAGGATATACGCCCTCGGCCCACAGTGGGCTGCACCTTACATTTCTTCACACACGACCTACACAGCTTTACAGCACCACGGCGCCGGTGACCTTAGGATGCGCCAGTCAATATTGGGATAAGAGCATGTCGAAGAATCTGTTTGCGCCATTCTGCCTGTTGGCACTCACATTGGCGCTGAGCGCGTGTGACAAGTCCACGGCCAAGGCGCCGCAAATGCCTCTGGCCAAAGTGCGCATAGAAACCCTGCAGGCCAAACCGCTGTCCATCACCAACGAGTTGAGCGGGCGCATCGCCGCGCCGCGCATTGCCGAAGTGCGTGCTCGAGTGGCCGGTGTGGTGCTGCAGCGTGTGTTCAAGGAAGGCCATGACGTGAAACAGGGCGACGTGCTGTTTCGCATCGACCCCGCGCCGTTCAAGGCCGACCTCGACAGCGCCCAGGCCAACCTGAGCAAGGCCGAAGCCAACGCCTTCCAGGCGCGTCTGCAAGCCCAGCGCTACAGCCAATTGGTGGAAGGCAATGCGATCAGCGGCCAGGACTACGACAACGCCCGCGCCGCCGTACGCCAGACCACTGCCGAGGTCGCCGCGCAGAAAGCCGCCGTCGACCGCGCCCGTTTGAACCTGAGCTACGCCACCGTCACCGCGCCGATTTCCGGGCGCATCGGCCGTGCGCTGGTCACTGAAGGCGCGCTGGTCGGCCAGAACGAAGCCACGCCGCTGGCGACCATCCAGCAACTGGAACCGATTCACGCCGACCTCACCCAGTCCACCCGCGAGCTCAACGACCTGCGCCGTGCCTTCCGTGCCGGCAGCCTCAAGCAGGTCGGTCAGGACCAGGCCAGGGCCACTTTGATCCTGGACGATGGCAGCCTGTACCCGCTGCCGGGTAAATTGCTGTTCGCCGATATCAGCGTCGATCCGGGTACCGGGCAGATCATCCTGCGCAGCGAGTTCCCCAACCCGGACCTCGACCTGTTGCCCGGCAGCTTTGTGCGGGTGCGCCTGGAACAGGCCTTCGACCGCCAGGGCATCAGCGTGCCGCAACGCGCCATTACTCGCGACAGTGCCGGTATCCCGATGGTGCTGCTGCTGGACGGCGAGCAGAAAGTCAGTCAGCAGCCGGTGGAACTGGGCTCGGTGATCGGTGATCGCTGGATCGTCAGCAGCGGCCTCAAGCCGGGCGACCGTATCGTCGTCGAAGGCCTGCAACACGCGCGTCCCGGTGAAACCGTTGAAGTGGACGCCAGCCCGCTCGTGAAGGAATAACCCGCCATGCCGCAGTTCTTTATCGACCGCCCGGTGTTCGCCTGGGTGGTGGCCCTGTTTATCCTGCTGGCCGGTGCGCTGGCCATCCCGCAGTTGCCGGTGGCGCAGTACCCTGACGTCGCGCCGCCGAAAATCGAGATCTACGCGGTGTATCCGGGTGCCTCGGCGCAGACCCTGGACCAGAGCGTGGTCAGCCTGATCGAGCAGGAGCTCAACGGCACCGACCACCTGCTGTATTTCGAATCCCAGAGCAGCCTGGGTTCGGCCACCATTACCGCCACCTTTCAGCCGGGCACCAACCCGGAGATGGCTCAGGTAGATGTGCAGAACCGCCTCAAAGCGGTGGAGCCGCGCCTGCCCCAGGCCGTCACCCAGCAAGGCCTGCAGGTGCAGAAGGTCTCCGCCGGTTTCCTGCTGCTGGTGACCCTGACCTCCAATGACGGCAAGCTCGATGACACTGCGCTCAGCGATTACCTGGCGCGCAACGTGATGAACGAGCTCAAGCGCCTGGACGGCGTGGGCAAGGCGCAGCTGTATGGCTCGGAACGCGCGATGCGCATCTGGATCGACCCGCAGAAACTGATCGGCTTCAACCTCACGCCGGCCGACGTCAGCGCCGCGATTGCCGCGCAGAACGCCCAGGTTGCTCCTGGCAGCATCGGCGACCTGCCGGGCACCAACACCCAGGAAATCACCGCAGCGATTCTGGTCAAGGGCCAGTTGTCGACACCGCAGGAATTCGCCGACATCGTGCTCAAGGCCAACCCGGACGGCTCCACCGTGCGTGTCGGCGACGTGGCGCGGGTGGAAGTCGGCAGCCAGGAATATCAGTTCTCCACGCGTCTGAACGGCAAACCGTCCACCGCCGTGAGCGTGCAACTGTCGCCGGGCGCCAACTCGCTGAACACCGCGACCCTGGTGCGCGCGAAGATGGACGAGCTGTCACGCTACTTCCCGGCCAATGTGGAATACAAGATCCCTTACGACACGTCGCCGTTCGTCAAGGTCTCGATCACCAAAGTGGTGTACACCCTGCTCGAAGCCATGGCCCTGGTGTTTGCGGTGATGTTTCTGTTCCTGCAGAACGTGCGCTACACGCTGATCCCCACCCTGGTGGTGCCGATTGCCTTGATGGGCACCTTCGCCACCATGCTGGTGCTCGGCTTCTCGATCAACGTGCTGACCATGTTCGGCATGGTGCTGGCGATTGGCATCCTGGTGGACGATGCGATTGTGGTGGTGGAGAACGTCGAGCGCATCATGGTCACCGAAGGCCTGTCACCCAAGGACGCGACGAAAAAAGCCATGGGCCAGATCACCGGCGCCATCATTGGCATTACGCTGGTGCTGGTGGCGGTGTTCCTGCCAATGGCCTTCATGAAGGGCTCGGTGGGGGTGATTTACCAGCAGTTCTCGCTGTCGATGGCCACCTCGATCCTGTTCTCGGCGTTCCTGGCCCTGACCCTGACCCCGGCCCTCTGCGCCACCTTGCTCAAACCGATCGCCAAAGGCGAGCACCATGACAAGGGCGGTTTCTTCGGCTGGTTCAACAGGCGTTTTGAACAACTCACCGACCGCTACGAAGGCTGGGTGACCTATGCAATCAAGCGCAGCGGGCGGTACCTGCTGATCTACCTGGTGTTGCTGGTGGGCCTGGGCTGGATGTTCACGCGCCTGCCCTCCTCGTTCCTGCCGGTGGAAGACCAGGGCTACACCATCACCGATATTCAGCTGCCACCGGGCGCGAGCAAGAACCGCACCGAGCAGGTAGTCGCGCAGATCGAGGCGCATAACGCCACCGAGGCCGGAGTGGGCGATACCACTATGATCCTGGGTTTCAGCTTCTCCGGTTCAGGGCAGAACGCAGCGTTGGCGTTTACCACGCTCAAGGATTGGTCGGACCGTGGCGCCGACGCCTCCGCAGCGTCGATTGCCAACCGTGCCAACGCGGCTTTTGGCGGGCTCAAGGACGCCATTGCCTACGCTGTGCTGCCGCCGCCGGTTGACGGCCTGGGCACCTCCAGCGGCTTCGAGTTTCGTCTGCAGGACCGTGGCGGCGTCGGCCACGCAGCGTTGATGGCGGCCCGTACCGACTTGCTCAATGCGGCAGCAAAAAGCCCGATCCTGGCCAACGTGCGTGAAAGCGCCCTGGCCGAGGCGCCGCAGGTGCAGCTGGAAGTGGACCGCAAGCAGGCCAACGCGCTGGGGGTGTCGTTTGCCGATGTGGGCAATGTGTTGTCGTCGGCCATCGGCTCGGCCTACGTCAACGACTTCCCCAACCAGGGCCGCATGCAGCGGGTGGTGGTGCAGGCCGAAGGCGATCAGCGCAGCCAGGTGGCGGATTTGATGAAAATCAACGTGCGCAACAAGGACGGAAAAATGGTGCCGTTGTCGGCGTTTGTCGAAGCCCGATGGACCCAGGGACCGGCGCAGTTGACCCGCTACAACGGCTACCCGGCTATCGCGATCACCGGCGAAGCCGCACCGGGGCACAGCACCGGCGAGGCGATGGCGGAGATCCAGCGCCTGGTCAGCCAGTTGCCCGCCGGCCTGGGCCAGGAATGGACCGGCCTGTCGTTGCAGGAGCGCTTGTCCGGCTCCCAGGCCCCCATCCTGCTGGGCCTGTCGCTGCTGATCGTGTTCCTGTGCCTGGCAGCCTTGTATGAAAGTTGGTCGATTCCCACATCGGTGCTGCTGGTGGTGCCGCTGGGCGTGCTCGGGGCGGTGCTGGCGGTGACCCTGCGCGGCATGCCCAACGATGTGTTCTTCAAGGTTGGCCTGATCACCATCATCGGCCTGTCGGCAAAGAATGCGATTTTGATCATCGAGTTCGCCAAGGACCTGTATGACCAGGGCGAAGACCTGATCAGCGCCACCCTCAAGGCAGCGCGGCTGAGGTTGCGGCCGATCATCATGACTTCGCTGGCGTTCATCCTCGGCGTGGTGCCGCTTGCGATTGCCACCGGCGCCAGTTCGGCAAGCCAGCAAGCGATTGGTACCGGTGTGATCGGCGGGATGATCACGGCCACACTGGCGGTGGTGTTCGTGCCGGTGTTCTTTGTGGTGGTGATGAAGTTGGTGCGCAAACGGCACACGTCCGACTGATCGACACCGCAGTGTTCACTTGTCGAGTTCATGATCAAGTGCAACCGAATACGCTATGGTGCTCTCAACTACCCTGTTGTGAGCACCCATGGCCTTCCTTGCCCGCACCCACCCTCGCCTCTCCAGCGCCGCCGTCCTGGGCATCGCCGTCGGCATCCTGGCCCCGGCCGATACGCTGATCAGCAAAATCCTGATCGGCTGGAACGCTGGGGTCTGGACCTATCTGCTGTTGATGCTGTGGCTGACCAGCCGCTCGCGCGCCGACGACGTAAAACGCATCGCCGAAATCGAAGATGAGAACGCCGGCCTGGTGCTGTTCATGGTGTGCATCGCGGCGATTGCCAGCCTTGCCACCATTACCCTGAATCTGGTGGGCATCAAGGATCTGGACAGCACCGCACGCTTGCTGCATTACGGTTTTACCGGGATGACGGTGATCGGTTCGTGGCTACTGATCGGGGTGATTTTCAGCGTGCATTACGCCCGCCTCTTTTACACCTGGGAGGGCGACGAGCCGGCGCTGCGCTTTGCCGAAGGGCTGCGTACGCCCAATTACTGGGACTTCCTGTATTTCTCGTTCACCATCGGCGTGGCGGTGCAGACCTCCGATGTAGGCGTGGCCACGCGTAGCCTGCGCAAGGTGGTGCTGGGGCAATCGCTGATCGGCTTTCTGTTCAATACGGCGATTCTGGGTTTTTCGATCAATATTGCCGCAGGGTTGTTCGGTTAAGACGCAAAAAGGGGAAGCCTGAGCTTCCCCTTTTTGCGTGCGTGCGTACCTTAGAAGGCGTACTGCAAACCTACCGTGGCGCCCCACGGCTGATCATAGGCCTTGCCTTTCATGTGCGTGGCTTCAGCATGCACGCTCAGGCTTGGCGACAAAGAAACTGCCATGCCGCCTGCGACCTCGTAACTGCCGCCCGACAGGTTGTTCTTAAAGGCCTGGTCGTTGATGTAGACCTTGTTGTCCGGGCTGAAATCACGTGCTACCGCCGCACGCAGGTAGGGCTGCAGAATGCCGCCGCTTTCGAGCTGGATGTTTTTACCGGCGGTCATGCCCACCTTGCCGATCGCCGAAGTGGCTCGCTCGCTCTTGGCCTTCAGACCGTTGTCCATGGTGTAGTTCGAACCACCAATGGCGGCAACGGACAGCTGGGCAAACGGCTCAAGATACACACCGTCGTCATCGAGCTTGATGTGCTTGCCGACTTCAACCGAAGCACTGACCGCATCCTGCGAGTATTTGCCTTTGGCGCGCTGACCGTCACTCATGTTGACCTGGCTCTGGCCGTTGAGTCGGTTGACCTTGGCCGTCAGGTCCACATACACCCCGCTCTCGTCATCACGAAAAATACCGTAGAGACCGGCGTAGTAGCTGTTGACCATGCCGCTGCTGCCGCGACTCAGGCCCAGGTTGGAGTTGCTGTAACCGCCCATCACACCCAATGTCCACAGCTCATCCATCGCCCAGTCCGCACCCAGGCTCAGGCCCGCCTGATTCTGGGAGTAGCCGACGCCGTTGCTGTTGGCCGCCACGTCAATCTTGTTACCGTAACCGCGCATCCACAGGCCCTGGCTCTTGCCTTCGCCGAAGCGGACTTCACCCATGCGTGTACGCAGGATGCTCTCCTCGCCGCGCAGTACCACCGGCGCCGCGTTGGCGAGGGCCAGCACTGCCTTGGCGCTGGTACTGGTGCCCCTTTTCTCGGGGTCCAGGAACCAGTCGGTGCCCTCCTGCTTAAGCCCGTATTCGTATGCACCGACATCGACGGTATCGCCCACCAGGCCAAACCTGGCACCACCGCTTTCGGTATGCACCACCTTGATCGCGTCGCCGGTGGCCAATTCCGAGCCGCTGGCGCCCACCAGCAGTTGGTGATTACCTTCGGCATTGCCGTTGACGTTCAACAGGTCGGTGTCGCCGGTGTTGAAGTTGGTGTGCATCTTGAAGGTGCCGTTACCGGTCAAGCTGTTGGTGTTCAACTGGACGTATTGCTCCGGGGCGCCAAACACGACATTACCGCCGCCCATTTTCAGCGCACCGACCTCGCTATTACCCACCAGCACCCACTGGGCATTGCTGTTGACATCCAGTTGCTTGACGTTGAACAGCTGGCCGGTCAGCGACGCATTGTTGTTGAGTTGCACAGTGCCCGTGCTGCCTGCGCCAATGCGCACATCACCGAACAGGCTGCTGTTGTCGACGCTCATGTTTGCGGTGCCGTTATTCACTACCTGAAGCAGGTCACCATTACCACTGAGCAGGTTCGAGCCGTTAAGCACTTGAATATCGGCATGGGTGCTATTGCCAACGGCCGGGTTCACCAGGATGGCGGCGCCGGTTTTACCCTGGACCACAGAGTTATCGAGTATCAAGGAGTTGGTGCGGGTCAGTGAGGCGTCGCTGCGCATGTTGACGCCATTGTCGCCGCCAATGATACGGGTGTTGTTCCTTACCGTGGCTTCAGAGTTGAACAGCACCATGCCGACGCCCGTCGGGTGCGCGGCTTCGACACGCGCATTGTCCAGGTTAACCACACCGTAGCCTGCGGACGAAATACCACGAGTCACTCCGAAGACAGTGCTGTCTTTTATCGTTACCGATGAACCATCTGTTCCGCCTGAGGTTCGGTTGGAAGACACCCCCCAGCCACTGTAGTTTGTCACCGTACTGTTATTGGTCACCAATAGACTGCTGTTACTGTTCACCATAATGGCTTGACTAGACAAGGGGCGGCCAGTGACCTGCGAGCCATCAATCAGGACAGTCGATTGCAGGTTTGCAGTGATATCCTGTGTCGTGCTGCCTGCCTCTACAATCAGCCCTGCAGCATTCATTACAATCTGATTGGTGGCAGCGCCATGGGCAGTCAAGCTCGAACCTGGACTCAGCACATAACTATCCAGCCGCGTACCGCTCGATATTGAAGTACCCGGAAGTGTGACTGCAACTTGCGCGCGGGCATTGGGCGCAGCCATTAGCAATAAAGCAATGGCTGGGGCCGTCAATGCAATGCTCAAGGGTGTGCGTTCAAAGTTAAATACTGCCGACATATAATGGACCTCTAGTTCCTACGCGAAACGATAGGGCGGATTCTAAAACGCGTGAAACCCAACCCATCAAGCGGTGCAATAATTGAACAGCGCAAACCTAAAAGCTGTAGGATAGTTCCGAATAAACTACATCAATAGGCAACCTGTGACGTAGGGAGCAGCGTTCTCAACCTAGCTGAGGCATCATCAACACTGCAAATGAAACAACCAAAGAAGGGGATGCCTTCTTTGGTGTTTTCATGGGCACTTAACCCTAAACAGGCATATATCCACCAGCACAATAGCTGATGCTGCGGGTGGCACTTCTGAAGCCTCTGACTTCATAATTAGCGGGGAGAGAAGGCACCATCGTTCCCAAATACTGCGTGCTGACAGTCACGGTTGCCGAACCCAGCGCCTTCAGCGATGTATTAGCGTTGATCGGGTTATACAAGAGATCAGGCCCCACATTAAAGTCCACATTAAACCCATTACGAGCCGCAATATCATCAGGCACTGTGAATAGTCGAGTTTGATTGACCACTGCGGACGGAGGATTGGTGTTATTTTGGAACCCCATATACGTCACTTCGACCAACTGCCCTCCCGCCAGATAATCGGATCCAGGAATATGTATTACCAGGCCCCCGGTGTTAATCGGCCTCAGGCTATCACAGGTGAGTACACCGTTATTATTGAGAACAATCGGCGCAGCCATTTGCAGAATAACGGACTCAACCTGAACAATTGCCTCTTGCGAATACTGCGGATTTTCACTCTTAGGCGACGTGACGGTATACGACACCACCTGCACAGGGCCACCCGCCGTCCTGATAGCAGCAAAAGGAATCGTGAACTCGACCAACCCACTTGGAGGAAGGACGTCCACCTTCTGCGGATATAAAACACCACCATAATTCAACGTAATCGTGAAAGGCAGCGAGTCTTGTGGCAAGACAGGCACTGTCCACAATTCAATAAGTACTCTGGCAGGTTTATTAGCATCATCTACCTCCAGGTGATTGTCAGGCCCGAATAGGCCATTCTCGCGTATTGCATTGATCACGGGCGGCTTGAGGTGAGTATTGATAGTACCGGGCGGCGTGATGTCAGGGCCGACAACAGACAAGTCCAGATCGAATGGCGTGCTTAACTTCGTTGCTGGATAGGAATTCGTCCCGCGCTTGACAACATAGGACGCTGTCACTACCAGCCTGCCTCTTGGCGGGGTTCGAGGCCCGTAGAGTTGCTCCACCTCAGCGACACTGAACTTGATCGACAGCGGAAGATTATTATTGCCCAGGGGCACGGTCTTCGTGATTATGCCTGCAGACGACTCCAGTTCGATTTCAATCTCATCCGTGCCGCGCAGGGCATTCAGATAGGCCGGAATCGACACCATCAAACCGTTGATATCTGCCACATCCTTGATATCAATCAGACCATCACCGGGAACAGCAAGCTCAATCAATGGCGCATAGAAGTCTTGTGGCAGAGGATCCTGCGCCAAGTCTGCAAGTTCCAGAGCGTGGGACTCCCAGGAGCCATTCTCGGCAACATCGAATATTGCGTAGCGGAGGTTGTAATTCCCCTTCTTTTCAGCCTGGACCACCCACAATGGCAATGGAATGGAAGCCGGCTTGGCTGGATCCAATCGATATCTGGTTTCCGTGCTGGGAGGAAGATCAAATACGTAAGGTTGATCGGAAGAGCCAAAGTACATTTCGACAGTATCGCCCGGCGCCAAGCCTTTCGCTAAGTCGTACTCGATCGGCAGATACACCGTCTCGTTTGGCTGGTTGGCAATATAATCGCGGTCCAGAGGCCCCGTCATACCCACAGGTAGCTCTGGCGCAGGAGGCTTGACTTGGGGGCCGTCGTAGGCTCCCGTCAGGTCAACCACCAATAGTTGCGCGACCGAACGGTTTGTGTTGCCCGTCAGCCCGAGTCTCACGTTGTACCTGACCAGATACAGCCCAGGAGCGCGAAAACCTTGTGGTATCGGCAGCGGAACAGGGTCAGGCTGATTCACCAGACGAAGTTGAAACTTTAAAGCATAAGTAGCAAAGTAGTCATCCTCGAGCTCTTCGGCTGTTTGGGGCGTATAAGGGGCATTGGGGAGAGTACTGAGGGGCTCTGCTACCAACGTGTCCAGATCGATGTAAGGGACGATTTCGACGTCGACTTTATCAGGCTTATTTATATTTACACTGGCGTCGTCGTACCGTGGCACATTAAAGTTGGTAAGCAGCCTATTTGCGCCCCTACGCGTCAACAACCCCACGTAACCAGGTACCTGATCTTCAAACTCTCCCATATCATATCGTTCAGCTTTGTAATCGGTAGTAAGTCTTGGTTTGAAATTATCTATGATTTCTCTGTTTGTAGCGTCCATTATTTTGCTCCGACAGTTGATGACTGAACATCACGACATACACCGCTGATTAATAGAACATCCTTTATCAATCACGTGTTCTTTAACGTTTACACGCAACGCGCACACCACTTCGACTGAAACAACGACAGACGAACCAATAACGAACCACTCAGCTACACACCACGCCACGCGGTGTGCAATAACAACCCGTTGAATACGTCAGATCGATCCGCACGTACGCTGGCGAGGACTCGCCCACCTTCACGCCACCACGCCATACTTCATAACTGCCGGTAGCGGATTTGAATTGACGCAATGGATGTAATGCTGCGTCGAATGCATTCATTACCACTGTAGCCCCTGCCACTGCATGGGCTGCTTCCCATGTCAGCGACTGTTCAAAGACAACATTCTGATTTCGAGTACCCCAGTTGTTCTCGTTGAACCCCTGCCACTTGAACTTCACGATGTCATCCACACGAACATTGGTATTCGCCGCTATAAACCAGCGCACGCCATCCACCAACATTGACCACTCCACGCCATTCACCGGTTTGGTTTGCGAACGGCACGTCAAATAACCATTGGTGAGGGTGTGTTGTATCACCGGGGCAGGCAACGGCAAGAACTTGGTATTAAGCGTTGTCACGGGGGAACGTTGTTCGTTAACGCCGTTGCTGGTGATGTAATGCAGCATATGGGCCGTCAGTGCGACGCCATCGAGCACCGTCGCTGGCACATCGGGAAAGTTCACCCAGGTACCAGCGGCATCACCCGCCTTCACCGTATAAGTGGCTACCGGGCCTTGGCTATTCCAGAACAGGTGCAACACGTCACCTGGCTGCGGCGTAGCGAACAACCGCACGCGCACTCGAATGGGATTACCGCGGTCTTTATCAACCAGCAGGTTGGTGCCGGTGCTCCCCTCGACTTCCACTGGAGCCAATGTCGAATTCAGCAGCGCGGGAGCGTTGAGATGGTCCTGCCCGGCAATCGTGAGGTCGATATTGACCGCCAGAGGCGCAGACATCGTCGGTGAAGGGTTGAGGCCCATCACTTCGTAACTGACCTGCACGGTCTGTGCAGCCAAAACCGAATTATTACCCCGCAGGACAAGCCAGGGAATTTCAACCTCCAATGGCATCCGTGTCACCGCCTGGACAGCGGTCGGACGACCATCCCAGTACACAATCACTTGATGCCCCGCGGTTGCTGACCAACCGGGATAGTCAATACGCACGAACACGCCCGCACGCGCATCATCACGCTTGATCAACTGATCGTCGTAGGCCGGAGGACGAATGCTCGGAGCCGGCAAACCTCCACCCATGACGAAGGGCAGGCCTGCGCTCAAATCGCTGTAATTGCCGGTCGCGTCGAAAATACGGAAAAACACATACGCAGGGCCGCCGTTCAGACGACGAAAAGCGTCGGAATCCAGCGTAACCGTACGAGGGACAGTACCGAAATCCACCGGTGACTCTCCATCCGCCGGGGTATTGGGAGGGAGTGGCGAATTGGATAGATAGATCTCGACCCGGTCACCCGGTGCACCGATGTTATAGGTCGGAAGCTCAAAGACCGTAGGTTGGTGATCGAGCCTGTATTGATCATCCAGTACCGGTGCGGGAGGCACCTGAAACGCCAGCGTGTCGTTTGGCCGCAACAGCATCGGACGCTCAAGATCAATGGTGATCGTTACTTTGGGATCGCTGAAACTCTGGCCACCCTCGCTGCGAACGTTGTAGTAAAGGTGCGCGACTCGCGAGCCGTCGCGCAGGTCGGACATGGCGATTTCACGCTCGTAAAACTGAGGCACAGCCGGTGGTGGCACCCCCACGTAAAAAGTGTCGAGCAGCCTGGGGCCATCGGCGCTATCCCACCAGATTTCGCAAGTATGCTCTTTGTCAGTAGGCTCGCTCGGCTCGGGTTGCCAGGAGGGAATCTGCAATTTCAGTGGCGCCAGCAACAAGTCCTGCGCAACTACACCTCTGCCGTCCGCCGTATTGACCCCTGGCACCGTTAACGGATCCAACAGATAAAGAGGCAACGGGCTTCCACCTGCAATCGGGGCGGACCTCATGGTTATTCCGGAACGACGGGAATGGGGTTTTGGAGTAGTTGTCATGTTCCGGCCTCAGGGTTAATTTCGTTTCAGCGAATCAGGAACGCCATGTTTCCTGTCTGCCCTGGGAAAAATTAAACGCTTAAAGCCGATGGTCGGATACTGTCATAACTAACAGGTGGCCCTGTCCATTCGTCGGGTTCTCCAGGTCTGGTACACCGGGTGTTTTCTAAATAGTGCTTGACGAAACAGGTTGCCTGGCATTTTATGAAACCGGTTTCAGCCGGCCTGTGCGAGCGGTGCAACCACACTTCCAATAAGAAAGGCCCGTCTACCGTGACCCCATTTTCCGCCGCCCAGCGCAGCCGCGTGACCATGCTTGACGTCGCCGAACGTGCCGGCGTTTCCAAAGCCAGCGTGTCACGCTTTATCGGTGACGACCGCGCCCTGCTCTCCGATGCCATTGCCCAGCGCATCGAACAGGCCATCAGCGAACTCGGCTACCGCCCCAACCAGATGGCGCGCGGCTTGAAGCGCGGCCGCACGCGGCTGATCGGCATGCTGGTGGCCGATATCCGCAACCCCTATTCCATTGCCGTGATGCACGGCGTCGAGACCGCCTGCCGCCAGCACGGCTACAGCCTGGTGGTATGCAACACCGACCGTTGTGACGAGCAAGAGCGTCTGCACCTCGCCGCGCTGCGCTCGTACAACATCGAAGGGTTGATCGTGAATACCCTCGGCCATCACCTTGATCAATTGCTCGAGCTGCAGGCGGAAATGCCGCTGGTGCTGGTCGACCGCAAGGTTGAGCCGCTGCACAGTGACCTGGTCGGGCTGGATAACCCCGCAGCCGTGCGCATGGCCGTCGAGCATTTGCAACAGCAGGGTTATCGCGATGTGTTGCTGGTGAGCGAAGCCGTCGATGGCACCAGTTCACGCCTGGAGCGCCTGGACAGTTTCCATGCCGAGATCGCACAGCGCCCGGCATTGACCGGTAAGGTGCTGGAACTGGACGCTGACTTGCACAGCCATTTACAAACGTTTCTCGAAAAACCCGGCCCCAGGGCAGTTTTCTGCGCCAATGGCGTCGCTGCATTGGCCTGCGCCAGCGCGCTCAAGGCCTTGGGTTGCACCCTGTTTGACGACGTGGGCCTGATCGCCCTGGATGACCTGGACTGGTATCCGCTGGTGGGCAACGGCATCACCGCCCTCGCCCAGCCGACCGAAGCGATTGGCGCCAGCGCGTTCGACTGCCTGCTCAAACGCCTGCGCGGTGATACAGCCCCCACCCGCCGCCTGGATTTCCTGCCACAACTCATCATCCGCGGCTCTACCCAATTACCCGTGGGAGCTGGCTTGCCTGCGATAGCGGTGTATCAGACGAAGCAGTAGCCCACTGACACCCCGCTATCGCAGGCAAGCCAGCGCCCACATTTGTTTTTGCGTATAAAAATGAAACCGGTTTCAGAGGTAAACAACAATGCACAAGTACCCCGTTTCCATCAGCCTCTCCAGCTACGGTGCCGATCTGGTTCGCCAGCAGGGCCAATTGAGCTTCGTCCAGTTGCTGGCGTCTGCTGGCGCGCAACGCATTGAGTGGCGGGAAGAATTGCTGACCACCGAGCAACCCGCCGAGCTGACCCAGGCGGCTGCCAGCCATGGCCTGGAGGCGGTGTTTTCTTCACCGCTGGAACTGTGGGTGGCCGGCCGCGCCCAACCGAACCCGGAGCTCGCCGCCACCCTGGACCGCGCCCAGGCCTTTGGCGCGCACTGGCTGAAAGTCTCCCTCGGCTACTTCACCGACACCAACGATCTGCAAAGCCTGCACGCCCTGCTCAACCGGCATCCGGTGCAGTTGCTGGTGGAAAACGACCAGACCCTGCATGGCGGACGGATCGAGCCGATGCAGCGTTTTTTCAGCGAGGTCGAGCGCCTTGGGCTGCCGGTGAAGATGACCTTCGATATCGGCAACTGGCACTGGCAGGACCAGTCGTCCCTCACCGCCGCGCGCCTGCTGGGTCGGCACGTGGATTACCTGCATTGCAAGGCCGTGGCCCGGCGTGCGGACGGCAAGCTGGTCGCACTGCCGCCCAGCGCCACCGACCTGCACTTGTGGGAACAATTACTCAAACACATGAACCAAGGTATTACCCGGGCGGTGGAGTTTCCGCTGCAGGGCGATGATTTGGTCGAGGTCACCGCCCGCCAGGTCGCCGCCCTCGCCTGCCTTGGCCAACCTCGCGCGGAGAGTGCCCATGTCTGAGATCGATATCCTTTCGTTCGGCGAAACCATGGCGATGCTGGTCGCCGAGCAGACCGGTGATCTGGCCCAGGTCGTGCAATTTCACAAGCGCATTGCCGGAGCCGACAGCAACGTCGCCATCGGCTTGTCGCGCCTGGGTTTCAAGGTCGCCTGGCTGAGTCGAGTGGGCAACGACTCCCTTGGCCGCTTTGTGGTCGACACCTTGCAAAACGAAGGCCTGGACTGCCGACACGTGGCGGTCGACCCGCTGCACCCTACCGGCTTTCAATTCAAGTCCCGCGAAGAGACGGGCAACGATCCCCAGGTGGAGTACTTCCGCAAGGGGTCGGCGGCCAGCCACTTGTCCGTCGACGCCTTGAGCCCCGCGCTGCTGCAGGCGCGCCACCTGCATGCCACCGGTATTGTGCCGGCGTTGTCCGAGGCTACGCGCGCGCTGTCCTTCGAGTTGATGACGCAGATGCGCAAGGCCGGACGCAGTGTGTCGTTCGACCCCAACCTTCGCCCGGCCTTATGGGCCAGTCAGCAACAGATGATCCGTGAAATCAACGCCCTCGCCGCCCTCGCCCACTGGGTACTGCCGGGCCTGAACGAAGGGCGCCTGCTTACCGGGTTGGATGACCCGGCCGATATCGCCGCGTTTTACCTGGATCAGGGCGCCGAAGCCGTGGCCATCAAGCTCGGCGCGGACGGCGCCTATTTTCGCACCCAGATGGACCAGGGATTTATCGCCGCCGTCCCGGTGGAGAAGGTGGTCGACACCGTCGGCGCCGGCGACGGCTTCGCGGTCGGCATGATCAGCGCCCTGCTGGAAAACCTGAGCTTCCCCGAGGCGGTGCAGCGCGGCAACTGGATCGGCAGCCGCGCCGTGCAAAGTCGCGGCGACATGGAGGGCCTGCCGACCCGCGCTGAATTGACCACCCGATCCGTCGCCTGACCCATTCCCTGTTGCCACAACTACAACAAGCTCAGGAGCAACCTCATGGAAACCGTGAAACTCGCCACCCGCCGCTGGTGGTACATCATGCCCATTGTGTTCATCACCTACAGCCTGGCCTACCTGGACCGCGCCAACTACGGCTTTGCCGCCGCCTCCGGGATGGCTGAAGACCTGATGATCACGCCGGGCATGTCATCGCTGCTGGGCGCGCTGTTTTTCCTTGGCTACTTCTTCTTCCAGGTGCCCGGGGCGATCTACGCGCAGAAACGCAGCGTCAAAAAACTGATTTTCGTCAGCCTGATCCTCTGGGGCGGCCTCGCCACCCTCACTGGCGTGGTGTCCAACGCCTACATGCTGATCGTGATTCGCTTCATGCTCGGCGTGGTCGAGGCCGCCGTGATGCCGGCGATGCTGGTGTACCTGTGCCACTGGTTCACCCGGGCCGAACGCTCGCGGGCCAATACCTTTCTGATCCTCGGTAATCCGGTGACCATGCTGTGGATGTCAGTGGTGTCAGGCTACCTGGTGCAGCATTTCAGCTGGCGCTGGATGTTCATCATCGAAGGCCTGCCGGCGGTGCTGTGGGCGTTTATCTGGTGGAAACTCGCCGACGAACGCCCCAAGGATGCCAAATGGCTCAGCGACAGCGAAAAACACAGCCTGGAAAGCGCCCTCGCCGCCGAACAGGTGGGCATCAAGGCTGTTAAAAACTACGCCGAAGCGTTTCGCTCGCCCAAAGTGATCATCCTTGCGCTGCAGTTCTTCTGCTGGAGCATCGGCGTGTACGGCTTTGTGCTGTGGTTGCCGTCCATCCTCAAAAAAGGCCTGCAGATGGACATGGTCGAGGCCGGCTGGCTGTCAGCGCTGCCCTACCTCGCGGCTGTGATTGCCATGCTGGTGGTGTCGTGGGGCTCGGACAAACTGCAAAAACGCAAACGCTTCGTGTGGCCGCCGCTGCTGATTGCCTCCATCGCCTTCTATGCGTCCTACGCCCTGGGCGCCGAGCATTTCTGGTGGTCCTACACCCTGCTGGTGATTGCCGGGGCCTGCATGTATGCGCCCTATGGACCGTTTTTTGCCATCGTGCCGGAAATCCTCCCGGCCAACGTTGCCGGCGGCGCCATGGCACTGATCAACAGCATGGGTGCCCTCGGCTCGTTCGGTGGCTCCTACCTGGTGGGTTACCTCAATAGCAGCACCGGTTCGCCCGGCACTTCCTACCTGCTGATGAGCGGCGCGTTGATGCTGTCAGTGGTGCTGACCATTTTCCTCAAGCCCGGCGCCAGCGACCGCGCGCCCTCACCTACTCTGGAGCTGAAGGTAAAGACCTCATGAAAAAATCCGTTGTGCTGTACAAGAAACTCTCCGCGCCGCTGATGGCACGCCTGCACGAACACGCAGACGTGACCCTGATCGATGCCCTCGACGAAGCCGGCCTGGCCAAACTGCGCGACGCCTTGCCCGGCGCCCACGGCCTGCTCGGCGCCAGCCTGCGCCTGGACGCCGAACTGCTCGACCTGGCCCCCCGGCTCGAGGCCGTGGCCAGCGTCTCGGTAGGCGTCGATAACTACGACATCGACTACCTGACCCGACGCCGCATCCTGCTCAGCAATACCCCGGACGTGCTCACCGAAACCACCGCCGACACCGGGTTTGCGCTGATCCTGGCCACCGCCCGCCGGGTGGTGGAACTGGCCGACATGGTGCGCGCCGGCCAATGGCACAAAAACATCGGCCCCGCGCATTTTGGCAGCGACGTGCACGGCAAGACCCTGGGCATCATCGGCATGGGCCGCATCGGCGAAGCCTTGGCCCAGCGCGGGCATTTCGGCTTTGGCATGCCGGTGATCTATCACAGCCATTCGCCAAAACCCGAGGTGGACGCGCGTTTTGGTGCGCAGTACCGCAGCCTTGATGACCTGTTGCAACAGGCTGACTTCGTCTGCCTTACATTGCCGCTGACGGCAGAAACGGAAAAGCTGATCGGCGCGCGCGAGTTTGCGCTGATGGGGCCGGAGACAATCTTTATCAATATCTCGCGTGGCAAGGTGGTGGATGAGGCGGCGCTGGTGGATGCGCTGCAACAACGCACGATTCGCGCGGCGGGACTGGATGTGTTTGAACGCGAGCCGCTGGAGCATGCGTCGCCGTTGTTGCGGTTGAATAATGTGGTGGCGACGCCGCATATTGGGTCGGCGACGCATGAGACGCGGGAGGCGATGGCCAGGTGTGCGGTTGATAATCTGCTGGCGGCGCTGGGGGGGCGGCGGCCTTTGAATTTGGTGAATCCGGGGGCTTTTGTGGGGTGAGCTTTTTGGGTGGGGTTTATGGGTGTATATCCGTTATTTAGGTAACGGCTGATTATGGTTCCGCCCTTACGGCGGGTCACTTTTGGAAAAGAGCCCCAAAAGTAACCAAAAGGGCTCTTGCCCCACCACTCGGCACCTCGCTCACGCTCGGTGTGCCCGCACGCAGGCTTGAATCCGTGGGCCGCCGCAATGGGCCATCCATGGCCCAGTGCGGCTAACCCGGCGTCCTGCCGGGTTACCCACGTATTCAAACCTGCGTTCGGCCAGCGTGGTTGACGGGGCGCCCAAAATCAAAAGCCAAAGCAAAGCAGATCAAAAGCAGATCAAAAGCAGGGCAAAAGCAGGGCAAAAGCAGGATCTGCCCATCATCGTTTCTCTGTGGGAGCTGGCTTGCCTGCGATGCAAACACCTGAATCCATCAGGAAAACCCGATCGATGCCTTCGCAGGCAAGCCAGCTCCCACATTTACAGCGTACGGCAGACAATCCCGGTCGGCTCTACCTTGATCTGGCGCGCCCCGTCAAACACGCTGGCCGAACGCAGGCTTTGGAGCGTGGGCGAGGCACCGAGTGTTGGGGCGAGGACCTCTTGGTTACTTTTGGGTCCTTCCAAAAGTGACCCGCCGTAAGGGCGCAACCATAATCAGCCGCTACTCAAATAACGGGGGACTGTCATAAATTTTGTGTTCGGGCATAACATGTTGATAGAGGTGCATGTATGCCGACCAAAAAGAAACCGGCCCGTGAGGCCCCGCGAGACCTTCCATCCATTCCCCAAGAGCTGATCGACCAGTTCGTCAGCGGCCCGATGAGTGCCGAAGCCATTCAGGATGCCTCGATGGCGTTCAAAAAGGCGCTGATCGAGCGAGCTCTTGGTGCCGAGTTGGGCCACCACCTTGGCTATCCTCAGGGCGCGGAGCGCCCTGAGGAATCGAGTAACCAGCGCAACGGCAAGAGTGGCAAGACGGTGCTAACCGATGACGGCCCGTTGCGTCTGGACATTCCCAGAGACCGTGATGGAAGCTTTGCTCCGATTCTGATCCCCAAACACGAACGGCGTTTTACCGGCTTCGATGACAAGATTATCGCGATGTATGCCCGAGGCATGACGGTTCGCGAAATCCGGGCGTTTCTCTCTGAACAGTACGGAACAGACGTCTCTCACGATTTCATCAGCTCCGTCACTGACGCAGTTTTGGAGGAGGTTACCGCCTGGCAACAGCGACCGCTTGAACCGATGTACCCGGTAATTTTCTTCGATGCATTGCGAGTCAAAATTCGCGACGAAGGCCTGGTTCGCAACAAAGCGATCTACTTGGCACTGGGAGTATTGCCGGACGGAACGCGAGATATTCTGGGCATTTGGATTGAAACAACCGAAGGCGCCAAATTTTGGATGAAGGTCTTTAACGACCTGAAAACCCGAGGCGTCGAAGACGTCTTGATCGCCGTAACTGACGGTCTCAAAGGCATGCCCGAAGCGCTGAGTGCTGTGTTTCCTGAGACGACGTTGCAGACCTGCATCGTCCACCTGATCCGTAACAGCCTCGATTACGCCCCGTGGGATAAGCGCCGTGAGCTGGCCAAGGCACTGAAACCGATCTATCAAGCACTCAATGCTGACGCCGCAGAACAAGCGCTACTGGCTTTCGAAGCCGGGCCTTGGGGTAAGCAATATCCGACAGTCGTATCGGCTTGGAAGCGTGCTTGGGATCGAGTTATCCCGTTCTTCGTGTTTCCCCCGGCGATACGCAAAGTGATCTACACAACCAATGCCATCGAGAGTATCAATGCCCAGTTGCGCAAGGTCATCAAAACGCGAGGCCACTTCCCAACGGATGAGGCCGCGACAAAGCTAATCTGGCTGGCATTACGAAATATCACCGCGAACTGGGGCAGTGCGGCTCATGATTGGAAGAAGGCAATGAATCAATTTGCGATTCTGTACGGAGATCGATTTATCAGGCCGACCTGGTAAAGATAGGGCCTGCCTGACGGCAGGCCTTAACCGGCCCGAACACAAAAAATCTGACACTCTCAATAACGGATATGTACCCGTAAAAAACCAGCCAAAAATCTCACCGCAAAGCCCTGCGCAACACCTTCCCCACCGTAGTCTTGGGCAACTCCGTACTTCGAAACTCCACATACCTGGGCACCTTGTACCCCGTCAAATACTCCCGACAATGCGCAAGAATCTGCGCCTGGCTCAGGCTGGGATCCTTGCGCACCACAATAATCTTGACCCTCTCCCCGGTAACCCCGTCCTCCACCCCAATGGCCGCCACTTCAGCCACCCCCGGATGCATCGCTACCACGTCTTCGATCTCGTTGGGATACACATTGAAACCCGAGACCAGAATCATGTCCTTCTTGCGATCCACCAGACGGATATACCCACGCTCATCCATCACCCCGATATCTCCGGTCGACAGCCACCCCTGCGCGTCCAGTACCTCTGCCGTTTCCCTGGGCCGTTTCCAGTATCCCTGCATCACCTGCGGGCCGCGCACTTGTAGTTCGCCCTGCTCGCCAATCTCGGCAATTTCGCCGTCTGCACGCACGAACCGCACCCAGGTCGACGGCAGCGGCACGCCGATGCTGCCGGTGAATTCCATCTCGCGCATGCGCGAAATATCGATGGGGCTGATGCTCACCACCGGCGAACATTCGGTGAGGCCGTACCCCTCGATGATCGGCAGCCCGGTGACTTCTTTCCAGCGCCTGGCCACCGCTGTGTGGGTGGCCATGCCGCCGGCGATCACCAGGCGCAAGGCAGAAAAATCCCGCGCACAGAAATCCTTGTTTTCCAGCAAACCGTTGAACAGCGTGTTCACCCCGGCTATCCCGTTGAAGCGTTCCTTGCGCAGGATCATCTGCACACGCTTCACGTCTCGAGGATTGGCGATCAGGATATTGCGCCCGCCCAGGCACATGAACATCAGGCAGTTCACCGTCAGCGAAAAGATGTGGTACAGCGGCAACAGGGTCACGTTGCTTTGCTGCTGCTCCTGGTCCAATTGATCGCCGACCCAGGCCTTGGCCTGCAACAGGTTGGCGATGATATTGCGGTGGCTGAGCATCACGCCCTTGGCATCGCCCGTGGTGCCGCCGGTGTATTGCAGGAAGGCCAGGTCATCCCGCTGCGTGGGCACCGGCAGGAGATTGAGCGCCCGTCCCTGCTTCAGCACCTGGTTGAAACGCACCGAACCGCGCAGGTTGAACGCCGGCACCTGCTGTTGCACACGGCGCAGGATGAAGTTCATCGCCGCGCCCTTGAAGGTGCCAAGCAGGTCGCCGATGGCCGCCACCACCACGCGTTTGACACTGCTGCCCTGCATGACTTTTTCCAGGGTGTGGGCGAAGTTTTCGAAGATCACCACGGTCTCGGCGCCGCTGTCCTTGAGCAGGTGCCTGAGTTCATGGGAGGTGTACAACGGGTTGACGTTGACCACCACCGCACCGGCCAGGATCGTGCCTAACAGGCAGATCGGGTACTGCAAGCAATTGGGCATCATCAGTGCCACGCGGTCGCCCTTTTTCACCCCCTGGCCCTGTAGCCAGGCAGCAAACGCAATGCCCTGCGCCTGCCAGTCGGCATAAGTCATCTCGGTGCCGATGCTGACGTAGGCCACGCGCCCGCTGAATTTTTCCAGGTGTTCGAGGAACACTTCGCGCAACGACGGGTAGGCCTCGATACCGGCCTCAATGTCTGCCGGAACCCCGGGCAGGTAAGCGTTCAACCAGATGCGTTCGGTCTGTTCCAGGCTGATAGCGTTCATGGCAGTTTCCCTGTTGTTGTTATGAGTAGCGCTATTTTTCAACGATGGCGGTGATGCCCAGGCCGCCCGCTGCGCAGATCGAGATCAGGCCGCGCCCGCCGCCGCGTTCATCAATGGCCTTGGCCAGCGCGGCGAGTTGCCGGCCTCCAGTGGCGGCGAAGGGGTGACCGCAGCCCAGCGAGCCGCCGTTGACGTTCATCTTCGCGCGGTCGATGGCGCCCAACGGAGCCTCCAAGCCCAGTCGTTCGCGGCAATAGTCGGGGTCTTCCCAGGCCTTGAGCGTGCACAGCACCTGGGCGGCGAATGCTTCGTGGATCTCGAAGAAATCGAAATCGGCAAAGCCCAGCCCTTCACGCTTGAGCATGCGCGGTACGGCGTAGGCCGGGGCCATCAGCAGGCCTTCGCTGCCGTCGACGAAATTCACTGCCGCGGTCTCGCCGGTACGCAGGTAGGCCAGCACCGGCCAGCCATTGGCGGCGGCCCAGGCTTCGCTGGCCAGCAGCACCACCGAGGCGCCGTCGGTGAGCGGCGTGGAGTTGCCGGCGGTGAGAGTGCCATGCTCGCGGTCATAGGCCGGCGCCAGGCCGGCGAGCTTTTCCAGGCTGGTATCGGCGCGCAGGTTATTGTCGCGGGTCAGGCCGCGATGGGGGCTGATCAGGTCGTCGAAAAAACCACGCGCGTAGGCGGCATCGAGACGCTGATGACTGGTGAGGGTCAATTCGTCCTGGGCCAGGCGCTTGATCTGCCAGCGCCTGGCCATTTCTTCGCAATGCTCGCCCATGGACAACCCGGTGCGCGGCTCGCCGTTGCGTGGCAGCAATGGCTTGAACAGCATCGCCGGGCGCACCTTGCGCAGCGCCTTCAGCTTGTCGCCCAGGCCTCTACCGCGATTGGCCGCCAGCAACACATGGCGCAGGGATTCGTTGATGCCGATGGGCGCGTCGGAGGTGGTGTCGGCGCCGCCGGCTATGCCCACCTCGATCTGGCCGAGGGCGATTTTATTCGCCACCAGCAACGCCGCTTCAAGCCCCGTGCCGCAGGCCTGCTGCACATCGTAGGCAGGCGTTTCAGGGGACAGCATGGTCGACAGTAACGACTCGCGCGCCAGGTTGAAGTCCCGCGAATGCTTGATCACCGCGCCTGCGGCAAACTCGCCGAGGCGCTGGCCGTGCAGGTTGTAGCGATCCACCAGGCCTTGCAGCGCGGCCACCAGCAAATCCTGATTGCTCTCGAAGGCATACACCGTGTTGGAGCGGGCGAACGGGATGCGGTTGCCGCCGATGATAGCCACGCGGCGGGTCGGCGCCGGGTTGAAGCTGTAGTCACTCATGCCAGGTTCTCTTTCCAGATAAACAGCCCGCGCATGTGCGGCTTGTCGCCCGCGACGTTGCGCACTTCGAATGCCCGGCGCGGGCCGCTCGCCGGATGGCTCCATAACGCGACCTGGCCGGGCAGAAAGATCGGCAACTTGAAGTCGCAATGGGCCTCGGCCGCCGCCAGCCCGCCCGGTGGTTGCCCGGCGGCCAGTGCCCGGCCCAGGGTCCACATGCCGTGGGCAATGGCGCGGCGAAAACCAAAGAGCTTCGCGCCGATCAGCGAGGTATGAATCGGATTGAAGTCCCCCGACACCCTGGCAAAACGGCGCCCCAGATCGGCGGGCAATACCCAGCGCTGGGTGCGTAACAGGCTTTCTTCCGGCAAGGGCAGCGCGTCGTCCCACGGCTCGCCGACGGGGTTTGCCACCTCGCGGCGCAAGTAAAGGCTGTCGCTTTCCCACACCAGGGCGTCTGCGCCGTAGGCGCGAGTGGCGATGCTCAGCGCCTGGCCCTTGGGGTGGGCCACCCAACGTTCGCAATACACTTCCAGGCGCAAGGCCTGGCCTTCGTGCAAACGCTGATGCTGACGGATGCGGTTGGCCAGGTGCACCATGCCGCCGGCCGGGTACGGAAAACTCGGCCGGGTCAGCAGCATCAGGTGCAAGGGAAACGCCAGTACGTGGGGATAGGACAGCGGCACGCCCTGCTCGCGTCGGAAACCACAGGCACGGCCATAGGCGCCGATGCCGACAGGCGACAGTTCCACTGCCGAACGCACCAGGCGCTGAGTGGGCAACGGCGGCGCGCCGTCGAGCGCCGGCTTGCGCAGGGCGCGCACCCCGTCCAGCAGCAGCCGGCTGCGCGACGGTGGCGGGTCGATGATCTGCGTCACGTAATCCATGGTTCAGGCTCCCAGCAGGCTTTGGCCGCACACCCGCACCACCTGGCCATTGACCCCGCCCGAAGCAGGATGGGCCAGCCAGGCGATCGTCTCGGCCACGTCGATGGGTTGACCGCCTTGGGACAGCGAATTCATGCGCCGCCCCGCTTCGCGGATCATCAGCGGAATCTTCGCAGTCATCCGGGTTTCGATAAACCCGGGCGCCACCGCATTCACCGTCACCTGCTGCGCCGCCGCCCGGGGTGCCAACGCCTGCACCAGCCCGATCACACCCGCCTTGGAGGTCGCGTAATTGCTCTGCCCCAGGTTGCCGGCGATGCCGGAAATCGACGACACGCAGACGATGCGCCCGCCGAGGTTCAGGCCCTGCTGGTCGAGCAGCGCCTGACTCAATTGCAACGGCGCTTGCAGGTTGACCGCGAGCACGCTGCGCCAGGCGTCCTCGCTCATTTTGGCGATGGTCTTGTCCCGTGTGATCCCAGCGTTATGCACCACCACATCAAAGGCGCCGTGCTGGCTGATGTGGTCCTGCAACGCTGCGGCGGCATCCGCGGCGGTAATGTCCAGCGCCAGGGCCGAACCGCCCACGCTGCTCGCCGCCTGTTGCAGTGCATCGCGGGCCTGGGGCACATCCACGCACACCACGTGGGCGCCGTCCCGGGCCAGTACCTGGGCGATGGCCAGGCCGATGCCCCGGCAGGCGCCGGTCACCAGCGCGCGGCGACCAGCGAGAGGCGCGTCCCAGTCGACCGCGACGTGGCCGTCCACCGGTTTCTCCAGGCGCACCACTTGCCCCGAGACATATGCAGAGCGGCGCGACAGGAAAAACCGCAGGCTGCTGTCGAGCGCACCTTCGGCGCCCGGCGCCACGTAGATCAACTGCACGGTGATCGCCCGGCGCAGCTCCTTGGCCAGCGAGCGCACCAGGCCCTCGAGGGCGCGTTGGGCGATGGACTGCGGCGGGGCCTGGCAGTGTTCCGGCGCAGTGCCGAGCACCACCACCCGTGACTGCGGCCCAAGACGCCGGGCGTTGGCGTGGAAGAACGCGTAGAGCGCGTCGAGCTGCTGCACGTCGGCCACGTCGGTGGCGTCGAACACGGCGCCCTGCACCTTCACCGTGGACGGCGCGTTGAGCGTCGCCGGGGTGGCAGCGACCGTGTCGGTGGCCGCAAAAAGGCGTTGCACAGGCTCGGCCAGACGCCCTGCCCCGGCGACGATCACCGGATTGACCAACGTGGCCAGACCGCTGCGATAGCGCAGCAAAGGCACGGGTTGCGGCAGGCCGGCGGCCTGGGCCATGCGGCGTCCCCAGGGGGAATTGACGAACGAAAGGTAGCGGTCACTCATAAATACATTCCTTGCACACTATTCGAAAACGGCTACATGGCTCTGTGGCGAGCAGGCTTGCCCTGCGTTGGGCTGCGCAGCAGCCCCAAAACCAGACGTTGAGCCGTATCAGGTACACCGCGTTTTGCTGGAGTGGGGGCGCTTCGCACCCCAACGCGGGGCAAGCCCGCTCGCCACAACAAGCCCACACATTTTCCTTAACTGAACGGCATTAGGGCTTGCCCCGCGCAAGACGAATGCGTGGTATCAGGCACTCCGCGTGGGCTGGTTTTGGGGCTGCTTTGCAGCCCAGCGCGGGGTAACCTCGCTCGCCACAGAGGCCGGCTCCAGCGTCTGTTTGCGCTGCTGCAGTGCCTCCAGCAGACCGAAGTCCTGCGGGAAGTCGTCCACCTGAATGGCGTGGTCGGCGTATTCCACATAGCGCCCGAGCAAGGTGTCTTCCTCGCCGCTGATCAGGTCCAGCGCCCGCGCCTTGACGCGCCAGGCGGTAAAGGCCGTGGCGCAAATCGGCATCGGTTCGAGCAGGCCCTGCTTGATCGCAGGTTTGAGCCGCGCCTCGATCAACTCCAGTTGAGGCAACAACCGGAACCCCAATTCGCCGTAAGCCAGCTTGTCGATTTCCGGGCGAGGAATATAGGAATCGGCGAGCAGACGCTCTCGGGTTTCGCAGGGCGTCTGCACCAGATCGGCGACCTCGGCCAGCAGGCGATCGGACGGTTTGCGCCGGGGAATGCCCAACGGAAAACTCAAGCCACGCAGCACCGCTGCCGCTGCTTTGGAGGGATAGTTGTCGAGCACTTCGTCCAGCGCTTCGTGGGCGCGCAGCAACGCGTCCCGGGCCGACCAATGCACCAGCGGCAAGTCCGCCCGGGGCCGACCGTCGTCTTCAAAACGCTTAAGCACACAGGACACTATGTACAACTGCGACAACACATCGCCCAGGCGCCCGGTGATGCTTTCCTTGCGCTTGAGGGCACCGCCCAGCACGCCCATGGAAACGTCCGACACCAGCGCCAACACCACCGACAGACGATTGGCCTGGCGGTAGTAGCACGCCAGCGCAGGCTCGGTGCGCGCGGGTGCGGCAATCAGCCGGCCACCGCTCAGCCCATGCACCGCCGCGCGTACGGTGTTGGCCAGCACAAAGCTGATATGGCCAAACATCGCGCTGTCGAACGCTTCCAGCGCCTTGCGCCGGTCCGGGTTGCGCGCGGCTTCCATTTCGCGAAATACGTAGGGATGGCAACGAATCAGGCCCTGGCCATAGATGATCAGGCAGCGGGTCATGATGTTCGCGCCTTCCACCGTGATGGCGATGGGGCTTTGCTGATAGGCACGGGCCAGGAAATTGTTGGGCCCCATGCAGATGCCCTTGCCCGCGACGATGTCCATGCCGTCGTTGACGATCATCCGCGCACGCTCGGTGACGTGGTACTTGGCGATGGCCGAGATCACCGAGGGTTTCTCCCCGGCATCCAACGACGCCACCGACACCTTGCGCACCGCGTCGCAGGCATACAGATGCCCGGCCATGCGCGCCAGCGGTGCCTGCACCCCTTCGAACTTGCCGATGGGCAGGCCGAACTGCTTGCGCATCGCCGCGTACGCCGTGGTGCCGCGCACCGCGACCTTGGCCAGGCCGACGTTGGCCGATGGCAGCGAAATCGCGCGCCCCGCCGCCAGGCATTCCATCAACATGCGCCAGCCATTGCCGACCTGTTCGCGACCGCCGATCACCCATTCCAGTGGAATGAACACATCCTTGCCGGTGGTGGGGCCGTTCTGGAACACCGCGTTCAACGGCCAGTGGCGACGGCCGCTGTTCACCCCGGGGTGCGAGGTGGGAATCAGCGCACAGGTGATGCCCAGCGCACCTGGCGCGCCGAGCAGGCCCTGCGGGTCTTCGGCGCGAAACGCCAGGCCAAGCACCGTGGCGATGGGGCCCAGGGTGATGTAGCGCTTGTCCCAGGTCACTTTGAAACCGAGGGTTTCCTGGCCCTCGTGCAGGCCTTTGCAGACGATGCCCAGGTCAGGAATCGCGCCGGCATCGGAGCCGGCATACGGGCTGGTCAGCGCAAAGCACGGGATGTCTTCGCCCCGCGCCAGGCGCGGCAGGTAATAGTTGCGCTGGGCATCGGTGCCGTAATGCAGCAGCAGTTCGGCCGGCCCCAGTGAGTTGGGCACCATCACTGAAATCGCCGCCGCCGAGCAGCGGGTGGACAGCTTCATCACCACCTGTGAATGGGCGTAGTGCGAGAAGCCTTTGCCGCCGTACTGCCGGGGAATGATCATGCCGAGGAACCCGGCATCCTTGGTGTACTGCCAGGCTTGCGGGGACATGTCCTGCCACACCTGGGTGGTTTCCCAGTCGTTGGCCATGTCGCACAGGGTTTCGACTTCGTTGTCGAGAAAGGCCTGCTCTTCGGCACTCAGGCTGGCCGGTGCGGCTTTCAAGAGGCGTTGCCAGTCGGGCTTGCCGCTGAACAGTTGGGCGTCCCACCACACGGTGCCGGACTCGATGGCCGCACGCTCGGTGTCGGACATGGCCGGCATGATCGTGCGAAACAGCGCCAGCGCCTTGCCGGTCAACAGCGCACGGCGCAGGGGTTTGATCGCCAGCAGCAACGCGGGCACCACCGCCAGCAGCACCGCAAGGGTGATGCCCACGCCCGCCACCACGTTGAACAGGTAACCCATCGCCAGCCATGCCAGGCTGATGCCGAGCCACAGCGCGGCGGCGGCTTGTCGATACGCCAGGACAATCGCGGCGGCGAAACCCACCAATAACCAGATAACCATGGGAGACCTCTCTCGATTTCAGGATGGAGCAAATTCAAATTAAACTTTGAAATTTTTATTTAATGCCTGGACCAAAAAAAGCAGCCGACCCTGTCAGCCGCCTCTCACTCAATTGACACGCCATGGATCGCCTGTGCGCGCCATGGCGACAGAATCAGAACGCGTAGGTCGCCGACAGGCTGACCACTTCGCCCTTCGCATCGGCCTTGCCGTCCAACGTGGCACCACCGAGACGATCCTGGTTTTGCGTCCTGAGTTTGGCTTTCTCGACGAATTGCCGCGAGTAGGCACCGTCGATGCTCAAACCGGGAATGGCGCGGATGTTGTAGCCAAAGCCCAGGGACGCAAAAATCCGGTCCCCGTCGGGGATACGCGGGTCGCGCGTGGAGTTGCGCGTGGGCGTCTGGTCGGTGGCCACGCCTGCGCGGAAGGTGAAGTCGTCGGTGAATTTGTAGTCACCGCCCAGCGACACCATCCAGGCGTCCTTGTAGTTGTAGGGAATGGACACGATCTGTTCGCCGTCGGACTTCAAGGTCAGCGCCTTGAACGACGACCACTGGGTCCAGGTGACGCTGGCGCCCAATGTCAGGCGGTCATTGAACTGGTGCACCCAGTCGACGGAGGCGTTGGCCGGTACGTCCAGTTGCGCCGAGGCATTGGCGCCGTTGGCATTGAGGTTCAGCCCGGGATAGGCCAGCGACGGCAGGCCGCTTTCGATCAGCGTCCTGTTGGCCTCGTCGGCGTAGATGTTGTATTTGCCCTCCAGCTTGTTCTTGATTTTGGCGTGGTAATTCAGGCCCAGGGTGTCGAACTCGGTCGGTTTCCAGACCACACCGGCGAACCAGCCCACCGAGGTGTTATCCACCTTCACGCGCATCAACGCGGAGCCGACGCCGGAGGGAAACGGCAGACCGATGTTCGGCGACAGGGCCGCGGCCGAATACAGGTCGAGGTTCTGGCTCACGAAGCCCTTGGTGTGCTGCACGATGGCGCCGCCACCCACCGAGAACTGATCGTTGACCTTGAACGACAGGGAGCCGGTGACACCGACCGTTTCAATGCGGGTGTCGACGGCAAAGTCGCGGCCGATCCAATCCTGGTCCCACGTGGTACGCGCGCCCATGGGCACCACTTGGCTCAAGCCGAAGGCAAAGCGATCGTTGATCGGCATCACCATGAAGCCGGTTGGCAGCCACGCGGTAAAACCGCCCTGGCCACCATCGCCGGTGCGGGGCGTGGAACTGAAATCCGTGGGGTCGACGCTGGCCGGTTCATTGCCGGCATAGTCCTTGGCCGTGCCCTTGTATTTGACGTTGATGCGCGCGTAATCAACGGTGAACTGCGAAATATTACGATCGATAAAGGCCATGGCCGCCGGGTTGTTATAGGCCGCCGAAGGATCGTTCTGGAACAGCGAGCCGCCACCAAAGGCACGCCCCCATCCGGGAGCGCCGAAGGTCGGCGTTGCAAAACCGCCGGCTTGCGTCTGCCCTGTCGCACCGATAAGGCCGCCGAGGACTGCCAGGCTCAACAATGTGCGGGCCTGCCGTTTCTTGTTATTCATGCTCCACTCCTTATTTTTATCCTCCAGGCTCGGCTGTCCCGACCTGGCCTGCCGCAGCAAGTGCCTCTTGCGAGGCACTTGCGTGTTTCAACGTGTGATCATCACGTCAAGCGCTCCGGGCCCTCATGGCGTCACGGTGAACGCAGGGTTAGGCACGGCGGTCAGCGCAGTGATCTTGCAGCGGCCCACGGTCTGGGCGCTCGGCACGCTCAGGGTGTTGGTGGAGTTGCTCCAGTTCACACTGATGGTGACTGGCGCAGAGGAGCAGTCGTTGAGGATCTTGAAGTTCACCCCGGCAACCGTGCCGGTAAAGGCGTCCGGGCCACCGCTGGCGACGCTCAGCGTCCAGGGCAGGCCTTGCAGCACCGGCACACTGCACAGGGAGTTGGAGCCACTGACCGAGGCGCCGGTGATCGCGGCACTCGCACCGTTGGCGGCGACGGTCCCGGTGAAGGTGATGTTGCACGTGACCGGCAGGTTCAACGAGGCAGGCGACGTCACCGTGATGGAGCCTGCTGTCGAGAAGCCGGCGCCGGCAGGCGCGATCGTTGCCGCATTCGCCATCGACGCCGCGCTAAAGCACAGGGCAAACGAAGTTGCACAAACGAGGGTTTTCAAGCTTTTCATTGTTTTTCCTCACATGTTGTGGCGAATCATTTCGCCAGGGGTAATGGCCATGAACGAGAGGTCACGGTGAAACTGCAGAACTTCCCTTTCCAGCCAAATTTCAATGCATTTACCGCTTAACAAATCGGAGTACTCAATCGACCACTTTGAAGGTGGGCGGCATCTTGATCGACACGGACTTGATCCTGCAGTCTTCGCCAATCGGCACATCGCGGGCTTCCAGCTTGCCGGTGGCGTTATCCCAGGTGCCCTCGGCGGTCGATGGGCCGCACTTGCCGCCCAGACCGAAGGCGTGCACGTCGACGCTGATTCTGGACATGGCGCCGCTTTGCGTGTCCCTGGCGACCAGCACCCACGGCAGGTTGATAGCCTCGACGCGGCTGCACTTGAGGCCGCCGTCGAACTCGACCTTGTCGACATTCACGGAGGAGCCATCGGCCGCGACCTTACCGGCGACCTTGATGGTGCAGTCGGCGCTGATCAGCTTGCCCTTGGAAAAACTGATTGGGCCCTGGGCCGTGAAGGCACTGCCGGCGGGCTCGATGCGCGCGGCCTGCGCCTGGTGATAGACGATCAGGCCCAACGCGGCCAGAACGGTGTGGGTGATGAACCTGGCAGGTGTTTGCATGGTGGATGTCCTTCCCTTGAAATTATTGTTGTTCGGGTCATACAAGGTTGTTGCGACCTCACAGGGGCGCAGCGCTTCGACCGTACTTGTGCAGATACTTCGCGCGCTGTGACGGCTGAAGATTGGTCAGGGAAATATCACCGGCGTAATGCTTGAGCACGCGGTGGTCCATGCGGCGGCGCCACAGGTACGGCACATAGGCCCAGACGATCATGCTGGCGTAGCCGTAGGGCAGTTGCGGCGACTCATCGAAGTGACGCAGCGACTGGTAACTGCGGGTGGGATTGGCGTGATGGTCCGAATGCCGCTGCAACTGGAACAGAAAGATATTGGTGACGATGCGATTGCTGTTCCACGAATGGCGCGGCGAGCAACGTTCGTAACGGCCATTGGGCAACTTCTGGCGCTTGAGGCCGTAGTGCTCGACATAGTTGACCACCTCCAGCAGCGACAAGCCGTACACGCCCTGAATGATCAGGAACGGAATCACCGCAGCCCCCAGCCAGGCAATCATCGCGCCCCACAACACCACGCTGTACATCCACGCGCTCAACACGGCGTTTTTCCAGTGCCAGGCTGGCAGGCCGAGTTTGCGCAAGCGTTCACGCTCCAGGTTCCACGCCGAGCGGGCGCTGAACCACACCGAACGCGGCAGGAAGGCCCAGAAACTTTCGCCCAGCCGGGAACTGGCAGGGTCTTCCGGGGTGGCAACCCGTACGTGATGGCCACGGTTGTGTTCGGTGTAAAAGTGCCCGTAGAAGGTCGGCGCCAGGGTCACTTTGGCCAGAAACACCTCGAGCGGGCGAGGCTTGTGGCCCAGCTCATGGGCCGTATTGATGGCAATGCCGGTGGCCGCGCCGGTGGACATCGCCATGCCCAGGTAGGTGAACCAGCTGATCGCGCCGTGCAACTCGGTGCGCGCGGTAATAAAGGCGGCGGCTTTTGCCAACCCGCTCGCGGGGTCCAGCGTCGCGGTGGCACGTAGCAGGCCGCCGTTGATGATCCAGTCGATGCCGCCGGCCGCGAGCCAACCGGTGACCACCACCGAAGCGATCACGAACAGCACACCGATGTAGACGATCCAGCGGTAGTAGCTTTGGCTTTCGAGGTGACTGACGGCGGATTCGGGCGGGTTGCTGATGTCTTCGCCGAGCAGACCGTCGATGAGGGGGATCAGACCGAAGATCACCAGCACACCCACCCACCACAACGATTGCACGCCGGTGGCGATGGCCAGGGCACCGGAGAGCAAGGGCGTGGCCAGCGGCATGATGCCCAGCCACCACAGGAGGCGCTTGCCGTCGGTCCACACGCCGGGCGCTGCCAAGGTCTGATTCATGGCAACCTCCGCGCACGCTGAGCGGCAAGCGGGTTCAGGAAGCACCGACGATCTACTGCGGTCGGCCATGCGATAAAAGGCGTTTTTTTCATTATTTTATTCGCTCTTAGGCATTGCAAAAACTGTTTCAAATTACACATTGAAATAATTTTTTAAATAAATAGCGCGGAACCGTTAGGTCGTCAACCAGTTTCTTGAACCCTTTTTGCGTGACCGGGCAGTCGCCTCGCGACCTGCTCCACCAATGCCGCCACGCGTTCGCTGGCCGTGATCGGCAGCATGTGCCCACACCCCTCCACCACCTGCAGTTTGAGCCCGGGCACCTTGCTGGCCAGGGCCTGGCCGTGTTTGCGCAAGTCGAGCACCTTGTCCTGCGCGCCATAGATCAGCCCGATCGGCAGGGTCAGTTGCGCATAGCGCGCCACCATGTGCGGCAGGTCCTTGTTGACCTGGTTGATCTCGGTGGAGGCCGCGTAGAAATTGTCCGCACGCATGCCCAGCAAGCCGCCGCCTCGGGTGGCGAAATCGGCCGGTGCGGCATCAGGCGCGAACACGCCCCTGACCACCGAGCGTTGCGTCAACAGGCCGATGGGCAGGGTCAGCGTGTGCGACACCCAGCGGCGCAACCACGCCGGGCGCACGGCCAGGGACAGGAATACCGGCGGCAACAGGCGCTGGGGATGCGTCAACGGCGCCACCAGAATGAGGCCGGACACCGTCTCGGGATGGTCAAGGGCCAGCGCCAGGGCAATCGCGCCGCCAAGGGAATGGCCCAGCACCAGCGGTTTATCCAGGCCCAATGTGTTTATAAAGTCGCCGATCTGCCGCGCCTGGGCCGGCAGGTTCGCCGCCGTGCCTTTACCTCGGGTGGAATAGCCGGAGCCCGGGCGGTCGATGCTGATCACGCGAAAATGCGCACTCAACCGGCCGGACAAGGCGTAGGTGAGGTTGCGACTGCTGCCCATCAGCCCGTGAATCATCACCAGCGGCGGTCCGCTGCCCTCCTCGACGTAATGAAAGCGCTCGCCATTGACCTCCACCACCCGCCCGTTGCGCGGCACGGCCGCTTCTATGCGCCGCGTCATCCAGGCACTCAAGCCCCACAACACCGCGCTGGCGCCGGCAAACACCGCCGCAGCCACACTCCATTCGACAGCCATCGCTTCGTCCTCCGCTTCCCTGGGGCTGGCGACCCGACCGGTATTGATCGAGGCCTCAGCCATCGTCCTTGCCTGCTGCCGGGCGTCATTCATGGCGTGCGCGTCCGTCGGACGAGGCGCACATACCAAACAAGGTCCTGGCGTGGGCGAATTTTTCAGGTAGATTATTTAAAATCTTTTTTAAAATATGTAATTCAAAATTACTTTGCAATGGTGTTTCATCCAGCGACAGGAGCACACCCGATGCCTACGAGGGACTGCCCATGAATACCCAGCGTGAATCGATCGACATTGCCATCATCGGCTCAGGCTTTGCCGGCCTGTGCATGGCTATCCAACTCAAGCAGGCCGGCTTCACTGACTTTTTCGTTGCCGAGCAGGCCAAGACGCTCGGCGGCACCTGGCGCGACAACCACTACCCCGGCTGCGCCTGCGATGTGCAGTCCCACGTGTACTCGTTTTCGTTCGCGCCCAACCCGCACTGGTCGCGGCAATTTGCGCCGCAGGCCGAGATCCGCGCCTATCTTGAGCAGTGCGCGCAGCGCTTTGCGCTGGCGCCCTACCTGCGATTCGGCATGGGCCTGCAACGCGCGGTGTTTGATGAACACCAGCAGCGCTGGCAACTGAGCTTCAGCGATGGCCGTCAAATGAGCGCGCGGGTGCTGGTGTCGGGCATGGGCGGGCTGTCGCGCCCGGCACTGCCGGACATCCCGGGTCTGGAAAGCTTCAAGGGCAAGCGCTTCCACTCCCAGCAGTGGGATCACGACTATTCCCTGAAGGGCAAGCGTGTCGCGGTGATCGGCACCGGGGCCAGCGCCATCCAGTTCGTGCCGCAGATTGCGCCGCAGGTGGCGCACCTGGACCTGTTCCAGCGCACCCCGCCGTGGATCATGCCCAAGCCCGACCGACCGATCTCAGCCACCGAACGCTGGCTGTTCAAGCACCTGCCCTTCACCCAGCGCCTGGTGCGCAGCGCCTTTTACTGGGCGCTAGAAGGGCGCGTGGTGGGCTTTGCCCTGCATCCACGTCTGATGAAAATGGTGCAGAAAATCGCCCTGCGTCACTTGCGCAGGCAAGTTGCGCGACCATCCCTGCGCAAGACCCTCACGCCGGACTACACCATCGGCTGCAAGCGCGTGCTGATCTCCAACGACTACTACCCGGCGCTGTCGCGCAGCAATGTCGAGGTGGTGACCGACCCGGTGTTGCGCATCGAAGCCGACGGCGTGATCACCGCCGACGGCATCAAGCACCCGGCCGACTGCCTGATCTTCGGCACCGGTTTCCAGGCCAGCGATCCCCTGCCCCGCGACTGCATCATCGGTCGCCACGGCATTGACCTGATGGACGCCTGGCGCGAGGGCGCACACGCCTATAAAGGCACCACGGTACCGGGCTATCCGAACCTGTTTTTGATCGTCGGGCCCAACACCGGACTGGGACATAACTCGATGATTCTGATGATCGAGGCCCAGGTCGCCTACATCCTCGACGCGCTGCGCCAGATGCAGCGCAAGCGCATCGCCACGGTGGACGTCAAGCCTGCCGTGGAACAGGCCTGGAACAGCCAGTTGCAGGACAGGCTCAAGCGCACCATCTGGAACACCGGCGGCTGCCAGAGCTGGTACCTCGACCCGCGCACCGGCAAGAACACCACGTTGTGGCCGGGCTCCACCTGGCGCTTCAGGCAGCTCACCCGGCACTTTGCGCTCAAGGACTATGGCATCGATCTGGCGCCCGTCCCGGCGTCCACGCGCGCAACGCCCGCGCCCCATCCCACTGCAGAAGGCAGCCTGTCATGAAGTCATTCAACGGCCGCGTGGCGGCGATCACTGGCGCGGCGTCCGGCATGGGCCGCGCATTGGCCCTGGCGCTGGCGCGAGAAGGTTGCCACCTGGCGCTGGCGGACGTGAACCGCGAGGGCCTGGAACACACCGTGACGCTGATCCGGTCCTCGACGCTGTCGCCGGTGCGGGTCACCACTGAAGTGCTGGATGTGTCCGACCGCCAGGCAGTGGACGCGTGGGCCGCGCGCTGCGCAGCGGAGCATGGCGCCGTCAACCTGGTGTTCAACAATGCCGGCGTGGCGTTGTCGAGCACCGTCGAAGGCGTGAGCTACAGCGACCTGGAATGGATCCTCGGCATCAACTTCTGGGGCGTGGTGCACGGCACCAAGGCATTCCTGCCGCACCTCAAGGCCAGCGGCGACGGGCATGTCATCAACACCTCCAGCGTGTTCGGCCTGTTCGCCCAGCCTGGCATGAGCGGCTACAACGCCAGCAAATTTGCCGTGCGCGGTTTTACCGAAGCGCTGCGTCAGGAGCTGGATCTGCAACGCTGCGGCGTGTCCGCCACCTGCGTGCACCCCGGCGGCATCCGCACCGACATCTGCCGCAGCAGCCGCATCGACGCGAACATGACCGGTTTTCTGATCCACAGCGAGCAACAGGCCCGCGCCGACTTCGAAAAACTCTTCATCACCGACGCCGACCAGGCCGCCAGGGTGATCCTGCAAGGCGTACGCAAAAACAAGCGCCGTGTAC
Organism: Pseudomonas poae RE*1-1-14; assembly: GCF_000336465.1. NCBI lineage: Bacteria > Pseudomonadati > Pseudomonadota > Gammaproteobacteria > Pseudomonadales > Pseudomonadaceae > Pseudomonas > Pseudomonas poae. Next base: position 2,368,411 of record NC_020209.1, read on the forward strand.
TGATCGGCCGCGACGCGTATTTCCTCGACCTGCTCGCCCGCTGCCTGCCGGCCGCCTACCAGGCGCTGGTGGTGTTCGCCAGCAAACGCATGGCGCCCAAGCCGCGCAGGCCCGTATTTGAACCCAATGACGAGCCCCGTCTCTGAAAAGGAGCACGCACCATGCTGCCTATCCGTCGCGATATCCGTTTTGCCTTGCCTGCCGAGCGCATCAAGAACTGGCATGAACAGGGCCCGTTCGTCACGCATTTCTTCAATGCGCTGTCGCTGCTGTTTCCCCAGGGCGAGCTGTTTTTCATGGACAGCGTGCGCCACTACCGCTCGCGCATCGACGATCCCGCGCTGAAAAAGGAAATCCAGGGGTTTATCGGCCAGGAAGCCATGCACAGTCGCGAACATGTGGCCTACAACAACCTGCTGGAGGCGGCGGGATTGCCGGCGCATAAACTGGACCGCCGCCTCAAGGTGATCCTCGACCTGCAGAAAAAACACCTGCCGCCGTCCTTCAACCTGGCGGTGACCATCGCCCTTGAGCACTACACCGCGATGCTCGCGGAAATCCTCCTCAGCGACCCTTCGCGCTTCGGCGATTCACTCAAGGGCTACCAGCAGATGTGGTACTGGCACGCCCTCGAAGAAACCGAGCACAAGGCCGTGGCATTCGACGTGTGGAACCGCGTCATCAAGCCCGGCCCCAAGCGCTACCTGCTGCGCACCGGCACCATGCTGTTCACGACCCTGTTCTTCTGGCTGGTGGTGCTGGATTTTCACGTGCGCCTGCTGTTTGCCGACCGCAAGGCCGGCGGTCATCTGAAGGGTTTCTGGCGCATGTGCAAATTCCTCTACGGCCCCAAAGGGGTATTCCCGCGGATGCTGGTGCCGTGGCTGCACTACTTCAAACCCGGCTTTCACCCCTGGGACCATGACAACCGTGCCCGCCTGGCGGGCATCGACGGGCTGGTCGAAGAGATCGAACAGACGCGCAACACCTACGAATCCGCCAGCCTGTAACACCCCTCAAATACCGCGTTGAACATTCCTGTGGCGAGCGGATGCGCCACAGGGCCGGCGCGCGCTCGTCCGCCCAATTGGAAACCCCGTGGAACTTTGCCAACAAATAACCACCTGAATCCAGTACGCTCACCCTTTTTACATCAAGGAGTTATCTCAAATGGCCAAAGCTACCGCCCGCCACATCCTCGTTTCCACTGAAGAAAAGTGCAACGAACTGAAATCCCAAATCGAAGGCGGCGCCGATTTCGCAGAAGTCGCCAAAGCCAACTCCAGCTGCCCATCCAGCCGTCAGGGCGGTGACCTGGGTTCGTTCGGTCCGGGCCAGATGGTCAAGGAATTCGACAGCGTGGTATTCAGCGCCCCGGTCAACACCGTGCAAGGCCCGGTGAAAACCCAGTTCGGCTACCACCTGCTGGAAGTCACCAGCCGCCAGGACTGATCCTGCCAGCGCTGATGCACCAAACGACGGCCCACCTTCTGGTGGGCCGTTGTGCATGGGGTGACGCACGCCCCGTAAGCCGCTAACGTACAGCCCTCATTCCTTACCCGGCGCTCAAGGCTGACCATGCGATTGGCTTTTACCCCACTGCTCGGCTCCCTCCTGGCCCTGCTGCTGACCAGCACCGCCGTGAACGCGGCACCTCAGCCCTACCTTACGGTCTACGGCGAGACGCCCAAGTACTCCGCCGGTTTCAGCCACTTCGACTACGCCAACCCAGATGCGCCCAAGGGCGGTAAGCTGCGCCGCTCGGCGTTGGAGATCGGCCGCTTCGACCATGTGCTGCCCTATATCGACAAAGGCATCGGCGTGTCCCAGGTCGACGGCTGGCTCTACTCGCCGCTGGCCCAGCGCTCGCTGGATGAGCCCTACACGGTCTACGGCCTGGTCGCAGAAAAAATGGAACGCGCCGACGATGGCCTGTCATTGCGTTTTTACCTCAACCCCAAGGCGCGGTTTGCCGACGGTACGCCGATCACCGCCGAAGACGTGCGCTACAGCTACAACCTGCTGATGACCCAGGGCAGCCTGCGGTTTCGCACGCTGTTCGCCGACGTCAAACAGGTCGAGGTCGAAGGCGAGCGTCAGGTGCGCTTCGACTTTTCCAGCAACGAGAACCGCACCCTGCCCCTGGATCTGGCCACCCTGCCGGTGCTGCCCGAACACTGGTGGAAAACCCGCGACTTCGCCAACGGCGGCGGCTATGAAGCGCCATTGGGCAGCGGCCCGTACAAGGTCAGCAAGATCGATTCGGGCAGCACCATCACCTTTACCCGCGACCCTGACTGGTGGGGCAAGGACCTGCCGGTCAGCCGTGGCCTGTACAACTTCGATCACCTGAGCCTGGAATACTTCGGCGACACCGAAGTGGCACGCCAGGTGCTGCGCGGCGGCGCCTACGATTTCAACCGTGAGTTCTCCGCCACCGGTTATTCCATCGGCTACAACGGCCCGGCACTGGACGATGGCCGCCTGCAACGCGCGCACCTGGCCAAAGAGATGCCGCAACCGGCCCAGGGCTACGTGTTCAATGTGCAAAATCCGCTGTTCAAGGACCGCCGCGTGCGCAAAGCGTTGGCGATGCTGTGGGACTTCGAGTGGGCCAACCGGCAGATGATGCACAACCTCTACATTCGCCAGCAGAGCTACTTCTCCAACAGCCCGTTGGCCGCCACCCAGTTACCCACCAAAGAAGAACTGGCGATTCTCGAACCGCTGCGCGGCCAGGTGCCCGACGAAGTGTTCACACAGGTGTTCAAGGCACCGGTCACCGACGGCAGCGGCGTGATCCGCGACAAGCAGTTGCAAGCCCTGGCCCTGTTGGAAGAAGCCGGCTGGAAACCCGAGGGCGACAAGCTGGTGAACGCCCAGGGCGAACCGCTGGAGTTCACCTTTCTCAACACCCAGGCCGGCATGGAACGCCTGCTGTTGCCCTACAAGCGTAACCTGGCGCAGATCGGCATCACCCTGAACATTCGCCGCATCGATTCCTCGCAGTACGTCAACCGCGTGATGGCGCGGGACTACGACATGATCGTCACAGGTTTTCCAGTCACGACATCGCCCGGCATGGAGCTGTACAACTTCTTCGGCTCGGCCGCCGCCCATGACCCCGGCGCCAACAACTACATGGTGCTCAAGGACCCGGCCGTCGACAGCCTGATCAAAGGCCTGGTCAAGGCCGACACCCAGGCGCAGATGCTCACCTACGCCCACGCCCTGGACCGGGTGCTGCAATGGAACTACCTGTGGATCCCCAATTACTACCCGCCCGGCACATCCGCCGCGTGGTGGAACCGCTTTGGCCGGCCGGCCATCGAGGCCAAAAATGACGAAGCCCTGGAAACCTGGTGGGAAATCAGTCCCACGCCGCTGACCCATGAACAAATGACCGCCGAACTGAAAAAACGCGCAGGTGCCCACTGATGTTTGCCTATATCGTGCGGCGCCTGCTGCTGATCATCCCGACCCTGGTGATCATCCTGCTGGTGAATTTCGTGATCGTACAGGCCGCGCCCGGCGGGCCGGTGGAACAGGCCATCGCCCACCTGCAGGGGATCGGCGGGGGCGGCGTGGGGTCAGGCGCCGGTGAAAGCGTCGGCGCCTCGCGGGCCAGCCGCGGCCTGGACCCCAAGCTGATCAAAGACATCGAAAAGCAGTACGGCTTCGACAAATCCGCCCCGGAGCGTCTGTGGCTGATGCTCAGGAACTACGCCCAACTGGACTTCGGCAACAGCTTCTTTCGCGGCAAAACCGTGATCGAGCTGATCCTGGAGAAGATGCCGGTAACCCTTTCCCTCGGCCTGTGGGCCACCTTGATCACCTATCTGGTGTCGATTCCCCTGGGCATCCGCAAGGCGGTGCGCCACGGCAGCAGCTTCGATGTGTGGAGCAGCACCGCCATCGTGATCGGCTACGCAATGCCGGCGTTTCTGTTCGCGATGTTCCTGATCGTGGTGTTCGCCGGCGGCACCTCGCTGAACTGGTTCCCGGTGCGCGGCCTGGTCTCGGACAACTTCGACGAACTGAGCACCGTGGGCAAGGTGGCCGATTACTTCTGGCACCTGGTGCTGCCGGTCACCGCGCTGGTGATCGGCGGGTTCGCCACGCTGACTATCCTCACCAAGAACTCGTTTCTCAATGAAATCACCCGCCAATACGTGGTGACGGCCCGCGCCAAGGGCCTGAGCGAACGCCGGGTGCTCTACGGCCACGTGTTTCGCAACGCGATGCTGCTGGTGATTTCGGGCATTCCCCAGGCGTTCATCAGCGTGTTCTTCGCCGGCTCCCTGCTGATCGAGGTGATTTTCTCCCTCGACGGACTGGGCCGCATGAGCTACGAAGCGGCGGTATCGCGGGACTACCCGGTGGTATTCGGCTCGCTGTTCATCTTCACCCTGTTCGGCCTGCTGATAAAACTCATCGGTGACCTCTGCTACACCCTGGTGGACCCGCGTATCGACTTCGCCGCGAGGAACGCCTGATGCTCAATCTGTCTCCCGTGGCACGCCGGCGCTTCGAGCGTTTCAAGAAAAACCGCCGGGGCTGGTGGTCGCTGTGGCTGTTCATCGGCCTGTTCATCCTCACCCTCGGCGGCGAGCTGATCGCCAACGACAAACCGCTGGTGCTGAGCTTCAAGAACGAGCTGTATTTTCCGGTGTTCAAGCGTTACACCGAGCAGCAGTTCGGCGGGCAGTTGCCGTTCCAGGCCGACTACCGCAGTGACTACGTGCAAACACTGATCAAGCAGAACGACGGCTGGATGCTGTTCCCGCCGATCCCGTTCAGCGACGACACGCCCAACTACGAACTGACCCGCCCTGCCCCCAGCCCGCCCTCGGCGGTGAACTGGCTGGGCACCGATGACCAGTCCCGCGATGTGCTGGCGCGGGTGATCTTCGGCGCGCGCGTATCGATCCTGTTTGCCTTGGCGCTCACCGTCATCAGCGCGGCCATCGGCATTGCTGCCGGGGCCCTGCAGGGTTACTACGGCGGCTGGGTGGACCTGCTCGGGCAACGCATCCTTGAAGTGTGGTCGGGGCTGCCGGTGCTGTACCTGCTGATCATCCTGTCGGGGTTTGTGGAGCCCAACTTCTGGTGGCTGCTGGGGATCATGGCGCTGTTTTCCTGGCTGGCCCTGGTAGACGTGGTGCGCGCCGAGTTCCTGCGCGGGCGCAACCTGGAATACGTCAAGGCCGCGCGGGCCCTGGGGCTGGGCGACGGCAAGATCATCAGGCGGCATATCCTGCCCAATGCGATGACCGCCACCTTGAGCTACCTGCCGTTTATCCTCACCGGCGCGATTTCCACCTTGAGCGCGCTGGATTTCCTCGGCTTCGGCATGCCCGCCGGCAGCGCGTCGCTGGGCGAGCTGATCGCCCAGGGCAAGCAGAACCTGCAGGCGCCGTGGCTGGGCCTGACGGCGTTTTTTACCCTGGCGCTGATCCTGTCGTTGCTGGTGTTTATCGGCGAGGCCCTGCGGGATGCCTTCGACCCCCGCTCATGAGTGACTGCCTATGAACCTCATCGAAATCCGCGACCTGTGCGTCGCGTTCAACGGCCAGACCGTGGTGCACACCCTCAGCCTGGACGTGCGCGAGGGCGAATGCCTGGCGCTGGTGGGCGAGTCGGGTTCGGGCAAATCGGTGACCGCCCACTCGATCCTGCAACTGCTGCCCGATGCCGGCACCCACACCACCGGCTCGGTGAAATACCGTGACCAGCAATTGATCGGCGCAGCGCCGGCCACCTTGCAGAAACTGCGCGGCAACCGCATTGCAATGATCTTCCAGGAGCCGATGACCTCGCTCAACCCGCTGCACAGCATCGAAAAGCAGATCGGCGAAACCCTGCTGTTGCACAAGGGCCTGGGCGGCAAGGCGGCGCAGGCGCGCATTCTCGAACTGCTCGAACTGGTGGGCATTCAAAAACCCCGGGAGCGCCTCAAGGCCTATCCGCACCAACTGTCCGGCGGCCAGCGCCAGCGGGTGATGATCGCCATGGCCCTGGCCTGCGAGCCGCAACTGCTGATCGCCGACGAACCCACCACCGCGCTGGACGTGACCGTGCAGCGCAAGATCCTGCTGCTGCTCAAGTCGCTGCAGCAGCGCCTGGGCATGTCGCTGCTGCTGATCAGTCACGACCTCAACCTGGTGCGCAGCATTGCCCAGCGCGTGTGCGTGATGCGGGCCGGCGAGATTGTCGAGCAGGCCGACTGCGAAACCTTGTTCACCGCGCCGCAGCACCCTTACAGCCGGTTGCTGCTCGACGCCGAGCCCTCGGGTGAAGCCTTGGGCAGCGATACCCGCGAAACCGTGTTGCAGGTGGACGACCTGAGCGTGAAATTTGCCTTGGGCGCAGGGCTGTTTCGCCGCAAGACGTACCTGCAGGCGGTGGACGCCATCAGCCTCAGCGTGCAACGCGGCAAGACCCTGGGCATCGTCGGCGAATCGGGATCGGGCAAATCCACCCTGGGCCAGGCGATTCTGCGCTTGCTCGATTCCACCGGCAGCATTCGCTTCCAGGGCGAAGCCCTCGATCCCCTCAGCCATCAGCAGATGCGCCCGTGGCGCAAACAGATGCAGGTGGTGTTCCAGGACCCTTATGGCAGCCTCAGCCCGCGCCTGTCGGTGCAGCAGATCATCAGCGAAGGGCTGGAAGTGCACGCACCGTGCAGCCTGGCCGAACGCGACGCGCAAGTGATCCAGGTGCTCAAGGACGTGGGCCTGGACCCGGCCAGCCGGCATCGCTACCCCCACGAATTCTCCGGCGGCCAGCGCCAACGCATCGCCATCGCCCGCGCGCTGGTGCTCAAGCCCGCGCTGATGCTGCTGGACGAGCCCACCTCGGCGCTGGACCGCACGGTGCAGAAACAGGTGGTGGCGCTACTGCGCGAGCTTCAGGAAAAATACGGCCTGACGTATCTGTTTATCAGCCATGACCTGGCGGTGGTACGCGCCATGGCCCACGACATGATCGTGGTCAAGGACGGCAAGGTGGTGGAACGCGGGCCCAGCCGTCAGGTGTTCGACGCGCCGCAGCACCCTTACACCCGGGAACTCCTGGCCGCCGCGCACATTGCGCAGTAAGAAAGACAGGAAACCCACCACTTGTGGCGAGCGGGCTTGCCCCGCGTTGGGGTGCGAAGCGCCCCCAATCCAGCAAAACGCGGTGTACCTGATCCGGCTCAGCACCTGGTTTTGGGGCTGCTGCGCAGCCCAACGCAGGACAAGCCTGCTCGCCACAGGGAATCTGCGCTTAACTCAACGGCAGTAGGACAAGCCCGCTCGCCACCACGCAATTATGTGAGGTTCTTATGACGAATTTGCATGGCAGGACCGCCCTGGTCACCGGCTCCACCAGCGGCATCGGTCTGGGAATCGCGCTGAGCCTGGCCGAGGCCGGTGCCGACTTGATCCTCAATGGCTTCGGCGACGCCGCCGCAGTGATCGCCCAGGTGCAGGCGTTCGGCGGCAAGGCGGGGCATCACCCGGCCGACGTCAGTGACCCCGCGCAACTGGCCGACCTGTTCGCCTACGCTGAGCGCGAATTCGGCGGGGTGGATATTCTGGTCAACAATGCCGGCATCCAACACGTGGCGGCGGTGGAGGATTTCCCGGTGGAGCGCTGGGATTCGATCATCGCAATCAACCTGTCCTCGGTGTTCCACACCACGCGCCTGAGCCTGCCGGGCATGAAGGCCAAAGGCTGGGGGCGCATCGTCAATATTGCGTCGGTGCATGGTCAGGTCGGTTCGGTGGGCAAGGCGGCGTATGTGGCGGCCAAGCACGGCGTGATCGGCCTGACCAAGGTGGTGGGCCTGGAGACGGCTGCCAGCAACGTCACCTGCAATGCGATCTGCCCGGGCTGGGTGTTGACCCCGCTGGTGCAAAAGCAGATCGATGATCGCATCGCCGAGGGCGCCGACCCGCAGCAGGCGCAGCATGACTTGCTCGCCGAAAAACAGCCGTCGCTTGAGTTCGTCACGCCGCCGCAGTTGGGTGAGCTGGTGCTGTTCTTGTGCAGCGACGCCGGTAGCCAGGTACGCGGCGCCGCGTGGAATATTGACGGTGGCTGGCTGGCGCAATGAACCCCCGACCTGCAAGAGGCGGGGGCCAAGGTCAGCCTTATGAAAAGTGACGCGGTACGTAGTTGATTTTCTGCAGGGCATGTTTGGGCGGCTGACCCACGCCCGCCGTGTTGATCAAGATCAAATCACCGTGCCTCTTTTCCACGTGTTGCGTGACTTTGTTGACAAAATCACGCTTCAACTGGCTGTCAGCGAGCTGTTGCGCGGCAACGTCCGTCAGGCCCGGGTACTGGTTGGCATAGTGGCTCAGCAATTGGTTACGGGAGGACGTGATGGACGTCGACCCGTTGTGAATCGCCACCGTCCCCTCGAACGCTTTCACCGGTCGGTTGATTGCTTTTTGAAACTGGCTTGCGAACGAGTGTCCCTTGCCTTCTGCCGAGTGACAGATCAACAGCCGCACATTGTCAAAATCAGCAGGGTCAACGCCTTTGTTTTTCAGCAGATCTACCATCTGATTGGCGTTATAGGCTTTTCCATCGATCACTACCTCGGAGCCATTGCGCAACAGCTTGTCGACCCAATCGCGTCGAGTGCCGTGGGCCACGATGTTAAGACGTTTACGCCCTTTATAAACGTCGGTGAAGGTGTGGACTTCGCTGCCAATGAATTTCAGGTCTTTCATCGCGCCTCCCATCTGTATGACGTTGTCCTGTGCCAAACCGCGATCCAGCAAGGTAGCGGCACCGGGCGTCAGCGCGGGTTCGGCGGCCAGTGGCGCAGAGGTCTCGGGGGTGAAATCACTCAGCGGCGGGCCATAGGCCTGAGCCGTCTGTGCATCATAGGCGTACCATTTTTGCGAGGCGTCATCGAATTGCGCGACAACGGAGATGGGTTCACCGCCTGCCCCCACGGATCCCATGGCAATATCCGGTCGCTGTGCAAGCTCATTCAACTGCAAAGGGCTCAAGCGATGCTGACGGTTGATGTCATAGCCACCCGCCGACAATTCGCCAATGTTGTCGACCAGCGCCACCTTTGACGCGATTTTCGTCTCGGCGCCTGCCTCACTCAACGACCCGACAAGCTTGCTGCCGGCTTTCACTAAAAGCCCCTCACCTTCTTCGGCGAGTTTGTATTCGGGGACCAGAAACCCGAACACATCGAGCCCCGCGTCTGCAAAGGCCTCGACATAGTTGCCCTCTTTCGCTGCCTGCGCGGCTGCCACGAACGGAATCATCCTGAAGAGGGTATCTTTGATGTCTTTTTCAGACTTCTCCACGCGCTCATAGTGGGTGACGCCTTTCGCTTCGTTCTTGAGCGTTTCAAGGTTGAAAAGAAAAAAATCAGCGGCGCTTTGCGCCAGTTTTTTCGTGTTGCGGGTGAAAAAACTTCTCGGAACACTGTCGGTATCGGCGGGTTCATCACTGGATAGCGACTGTGCGTCCTCTTTGGCCGAAACGCGAACCTCGTCAAGAATAATATTTGTATATACCGAACGCGTCCTGGGGCTTGTCCCCTCCTGGTAAGCCTTGAAGTCAAGTGCAAAAGGCTGGCCAGCTTCCTCGCCCTGCGTCACCCCGCCGCTGAACACCATGGGGGCCTCATTGGCGTTGCTCGGGCCCAACGGGAGCGGGTCCGGCAAGCCGGTTTTTTTCTGCAATATGCCCTTGCCCGGAAACAGTTCGTAGTCTGTTGGCGGTGATGTTCTTCGAGTACGGATGATCAAGCCGTAATGCCCTTTATGTGAGGCAGCCTGATCGGCATAGTCCTCGCGCGAGTTAACGAAAAACCCTTCGCGAGCCGAATATAACGTGGGGGTGCCAAATTCAAAGTTTCTGCGATCCTTCAGCGGCAAACGGGCAATCATGTTCTGGATATTCACGGCCACAGAGCTTTTCAGCTTTTCACTGTAGCGATCCATACTTTCATCAAAACGTTGTCCGATAACCGGCAGCGTGCTGGCGGCATTTTTTATACGATCAAACGGAATTTTCTCATCATCGGGTACCCACTTGGCGTCTGGATTATCCAACACGCCCGCCATGTAGAGCTCCAGAATTGAAAAATGCTCGGCCCACACATCCTCCAACTGGAATATCAGGCTCATCTGGATGCCAAGCAGCTCTGGCCGGGTCAGAGAGGGCGCGTGCCTGATCGACCGTTTTTCGTAGTCGATGGTGTCACCGAACGTGGCTTTCAATTGCGCCAGCGCCATGTCCCTGCGTGAGGGCACGGCCGCCTGCTGGGCATTACTGGCCGCGATCAGTTGGGAGAGTTGTTGGTTGAATCGGCTTCGCGCCAGTTCGATCTCTGCGTTCGAATAGGTGTCGTCCGAGCGTTTCGCAATCATTCCATTGACGACACCCCAATCCACCATCGCATTGCGTTGCGCTTCAGCCTGCATGACGTGCTCACTGGGCGAAATCGGCTGAGTGCTGCCGAACGTCATGATCTGCTTGAAGGTCATGGATTGTGACGCGCCAGGGAATATTTTTTCGATACGCGCCACGGCGATGCTGAAGCTGGCCCATGTGTGAGAGCCATAGACCAGGTCGGCGGGCACATCCGCAACCAGAAGCTCAGGGGCGGTTCCGGCCAGCAGCAATCGGGTCGCGACAGGCGCCATTGACTGGCTGACGCTGCCTTCAACGACCAGATGCCTGGTCAGATCGTCGACAATGGCTGCCGGCGTCTTGCCCCAATTGCCCTGCCCGGCCAGATCGTAGCCGGCCACCCTGTTACGTTGCGTGCCGGCCAGCGGATCCAGACTGAGTACGATTGCCGCCGCCGCCCACTCCGCACCGCCCGCCGCATCGGCTTTACCTTGCAGCGTGACCCGCAACGATTCGCCCAGCGCATTGGCCTGAGGGCTGGACACCAGCTGTTTGAGTCTCTGAGCAGTCGGATAGTGCTCACGGGTTTGGTCAGTTTCCTCAAAGACCCGCTTGTACAGGGCGGAGTCAAGCGCCTGAGTGCTCCAGGTCTGAATCAGTGCTCTTGGCTCGCGGCTAAAGGTAAATGGGCTTAACAACCGCCAATAATTATCCCGCGCTGACGGTTTGGGCAGCGGCGAAGCCAGCACGGTGAGAAGGTTCGCCACCTGCTCACGGTTGCCTGGGACGCTCAAGCCACTGCCCTGAAGAAACTGTCTGAGGCTGACCGTATGACCCGGCTGGACGCTGTGGGACTGCCCGAATGATGAATGTGGATGCACGTCAAACGTTGTGCTAGAGCAGGCCATTCAAATTGCTCGCCGCTTGAGGCGGCAGTGACGTGACAACCCTGGTAAGGCCCTGGATCAGGTTGTAGCGGTCGCGAGCATTGGCCAATGCCAGTTGCTGAGTGCCGAGCGCCGAGCGCCTCCAGTGAATATCGTTCGCCGCGCTGGCGGGGCCCCAGGGTCAAGCTGGGCGTGCCAGCGATCCGGTCCGCCGCAGAAGCGGCCTGTTCTTTGGTGAAGTTCTGGGCGTCTTGACCCAGAAAATTGCCCACCACCCTCAACGGGGGCGAGTTGTCAGGATAGCCGGAAGGTGGCTTGATCAAATTGTCGTGCCGATCGAACACAACACCCGCGGCATTCAGGATCGGAGCCGCCACACTCGCCCAACCCGCGTCGCTGTCCAGGCTTCTGACTTCGAACTCGTCATTGAAAGCGCCGGACACCTCCTTGGTAATCGGAGAAATGACCATCGTTGACAGGTCAAGGCCACTCTCCTTTACCCAATGCTGGAATTGCGGGTTATTAAAGGCATCACAGTAAAGTTGCCACCAGTGGCCCAGCGTCGACCGCATGGGGATGTCGTCCAGGCGCGTGCTCTCGGTGAGGTGGCCGCTCCAGGAAGCATTGCGCAGGGCTGCGACGTACTGAGCAGCCAATGCCTTGTCTGCCTTGGCACGAGAGGACTTATCCGGCTCACCCATGACAACGCTGTAGTGGTCATCGATATCTGCCAGCACTTGCTGCTGCGCCCCAAGCGCCTGCGGGCCACGCATGGTTTGCGAGCGCTCTGGATCGCTGGCAGGAATGGCCGCGAACACACCGGTCGCGCTCATCTGGACGGCCCTTGCCCGAGCCTGCTCCCGGGTTGGATTTTCGGTGTTGGGTTCACCGTAAAAATTACCAATGGCTTCAAGATGCGCGGGGGCAGTCGGCGGCCCAAGAACGACGCGAGTGCCAGTGCGTGAAGGTGCGAGTACTCTCGCCACGCTGAGGATGGGGCCCGAAACCTCTTTCCACCCCGCATCCGTTTCGGGTCGCAGAAACTCTCTTTTACCGTTGAAGAAAGCCGAAAGGAAGCCGGCGTGGGGCTCCAGCAGGATGCTGGAAACGTCGAGCCCGCGTGTCTTGGCCCACTGCACGAAGTTGGGGTTGTTCATGGCATCGCGATACTGTTGCCACCATTTGCCGAAGGTTGATCTGGCCGGGATATCCGCAAGCTCAGTGTCTAGATAGCCGCTTTGGTTGGTCCATCGCGCGGACGACAGCGCCTGGATGTAATTGGCAGCCAGTTGCCGGTCCGAAGCGTCGAGCGAAGTCGCCAACTGCGCCGCAGGTGGCGCGCCGGATGTTGTGGAGCGGGCGACGCGCGAGGGTGAGGCCACCACGCCCCCTTGGCGCTGTACATCAGGAAATCGGTGCTCGTCGGCGGGATAAGTATTCGAAAAACCTGTGTTGGAGATCAGCATCAGAACGGTACTCGGATAGTTGACGTACGCTTGATTGGTAAAAAATCCAAAATAGGTTGCCGACCAGTAGTACAAAAGTATGTAACTTTTCTCACGCTGGGATCTGCGATCAGATCGCGGTTGGCGTACTGCGTCGAACTGGCCAGAAGATGAAAGGTTTCAGCCCAAAGGCGGGGTTTTGCAGAAAAATCTTCAGGGCATGCTATTTTCCGAGGGTAGTCACCCGGCCGTTTCCCACGGGATAATGGGTGTTGTCATTTTTCAAAGCGTCAGGCTCAGGGCTTTTTTCATGAATGGAACATCCACCGGTAGCGAAGCCGGCGCATTGATTGCGCGGCTGGACTGGGCACGAAGCCCCCTCGGTGAGGCCAATGACTGGCCGCAAAGCCTGCGTACAGCGGTGGATATTGTCGTGCACTCGCCGATGCCGATGCTCCTGCTGTGGGGCCACCACCTCATCCAGCTGTATAACGATGGCTTTGCCCAACTGGTCGGCAACAAGCACCCGCACGCATTGGGGCAGCCGGCGCACCTCACCTGGCCGGAACTGCAGGACTTCACCGCACCGATCTACGACGCCGTACTCGGCGGCCAGGTGCGTACCTTCAGCGACCAGCGCTTTGTGCTGCAACGCGAAGGGCGCGACACCGAGATCTGGCTCGACCTCACCTACAGCCCGGTGCGCGATGAAAGCCGACAGGTCGCTGGCATCCTGGTCACCGCCATCGAGACCAACGAGCGCCGCCTCAAGGCCATCGAGCTGCAACAGCGCTCCGAAGACAGCCTCAAGGCCCAGCACAACACCGAGCAACGTCTGCAACTGGCACTGGCGGCGACCGACGCGGTGGGCACCTGGGACTGGGACATCGGCGAAGACCGCTTTATCGCCGACGCGCATTTTGCCTTCCTGCACGGCGTCGACCCCGATCAGGCCAGCCTGCTGCCGATCAGCGATTACCTGCTGGGCGTGCACCCCGAAGACCGGGGCATGGTCACGCGCAGCATCAAGCATTGCATCACCTTCGGTACCGAATACGCCGAGGAATACCGCCTGATGCAGGCCGACGGCGAAGTGCGCTGGGTGTTCGCCCGGGGGCGTTGCTACAAGGACCCTCAGGGCCGACCGGCGCGCTTCCTCGGCGCCGCGCTGGACCTCACCGAACGCAAGCACACCGAACAAGCCCTGCGCCAAAGCCAGACCGAGCTGCAACTGATCATCAACGCGATGCCGGTGCTGATCGGCTACGTCGATCATGAACAACGGTTTCGCCTGAACAACAGCGCCTACCTTGAGTGGTACGGCATGACGCCCCAGGAGCTGTACGGCAAGACCATCCGCGAAGTGCTCGGCGACGAGGTGTATGCCGGGCGCCAGGACAAGATCGCCGCAGCCCTGCGCGGCAAGGCCTGCAGCTTCATGACCCTCACGCCCCACCGCGACGGGCGGCCACGGCATGCGCTGATGAAGTACCTGCCGCGCTTCAGTAACGACGGTTCGGTCAATGGCTTTTATATCTTTGTGATCGACGAGACCGAACGCAAGCTCACCGAAGAAGCCCTGCGCCACCTCAACGAGAACCTCGAAGAACGTGTGGCCCAACGCACCCAGGCGCTGGCCGAGGCCAACCAGCGCCTGCAGAACGAGATGTACGAACGCGAGCGCGCCGAAGACGCACTGCGCCACGCGCAAAAAATGGAAGCGGTGGGCCAGCTCACCGGCGGCATCGCCCATGACTTCAACAACATGCTCACCGGCATCATCGGCAGCCTCGACCTGATGCAGCGCTACATCGCCGGCGGGCGCAGCGAAGAGATCGGCCGCTTTGCCGATGCTGCCGTGTCCTCCGCCCACCGCGCGGCCGCCCTCACCCACCGGCTGCTGGCGTTCTCGCGGCGCCAATCGCTCGACCGTCAGCCCACCGACCCCAACCAGCTGGTGGCGTCGCTGGAGGATCTTTTCCAACGGACCAAAGGCGCGCACATCTCGCTCAAGGTGCAACTGGGCCAGGACATCTGGCCGGTCAATACCGACGCCAGCCAGTTGGAAAATGCCCTGCTCAACCTGGTGATCAACGCCCGCGATGCGATGCCCGATGGCGGCGAACTGCTGATCGAAACCGCCAACAGCTACCTGGACGGCACCGATATCACTACCCTCGAACCGGTCAAGGCCGGCGACTACGTGATGCTGGGCGTGAGCGACAACGGCAGCGGCATGGCGCCGAAAATCCTCGCCAAGGCGTTCGATCCGTTCTTCACCACCAAGCCCATCGGCCAGGGCACCGGCCTGGGTTTGTCGATGATCTACGGGTTTGCCCAGCAGTCCGGCGGCCACGTCACCATCCACAGCGAACCGGGCCAGGGCACCTGCGTGCGCCTGTACTTGCCGCGCCTGCACGGCACCGCGCTGGAAAACAGTTTGCCGGCGCACTTGAGCGAAGCGCCGGTGGCCCTGGCCGGTGAAGCGGTGGTGGTGGTCGAGGACGACGCGGCGGTGCGCATGCTGGTGGTCAATGTGCTCGACGAACTCGGCTACACCGCGCACCAGGCGGCGGATGCCCGTGCGGCGCTGCCGTTGCTGGAGTCGGACTTGCGCGTCGACCTGTTGGTGACCGACGTCGGCCTGCCAGGCATGAACGGCCGGCAACTGGCGGAAATAGCACGCCAGCATCGCCCCGGTCTGCGCGTATTGTTCATGACCGGTTACGCCGAGAAAGCCGCCGAGCGCCAGGGCTTTCTGGAGGACGGCATGGACATGGTGGCCAAGCCGTTTTCCATCGACCTGCTGGCCACCAAGATCCGCAGCATGCTCGGCGTGGCCGACTGAGTTCAGGCATAATCGCGCGCCGTCGCCCACCTGGTAGAACACGATGAAAGCCCAAGCCCGTCATATCCTGGTGAAAACCAGCGAAGAAGCCGAACAACTCAAGCAGCGCATCGCCAAGGGCGAAGCCTTCGATGTGCTGGCCAAGAAGTATTCCACCTGCCCATCGGGCAAGCGCGGCGGTGATTTGGGTGAAGTGCGACCTGGGCAAATGGTGGGGGCGATTGATGCGGTGATCTTCAAGAAGCCCGTAAAGGTGGTGCACGGGCCGATCAAGAGCAAGTTCGGGTATCACCTGGTGCAGGTGTTTTACCGCGACTGAGGGGTTGGCTTTACACCGCTATCGGGGGCAAGCCCCTCCTACACTTGAAGGTGTTCACCATTCAAATGGTGGGAGGGGGCTTGCTCCCGATCCGCCACAGGCGGCCATTCACTCTCTGGGTATCAGCGCACCCGGCACCTGAATCACGCGGCTCGCCAACCGATGCCCCGCCAACGCAGCCTCCTGCGGCGAACCGCCCTTGAGCCGGGAGGCAAGGTACGCCGCGCTGAACGAATCCCCCGCCGCTGTCGTGTCCACCACCTTTTCGACCTTCAACGCCGGCACGGCAACGCGCACGCCCTCGCAGCGAATCCGACACTCATCCGCGCCGCGCTTGAGCACCACCTCGGTAATCGCCGGGTACGCCGCGAACACCTGCTCGCTGTCGGTATAACCAAACAACGCCTGCTCGTCATCTTCGGTGAGCAAGGCGATGTCCACCTCGGCCATGACCTTGCGATACGCCTCCCGCGCCGCCTCGACACTGGTCCACAGGCGTGGCCGGTAGTTGTTGTCGAACACCACCTTGCCGCCCCTGCGCCGGGTTGCGGCCAGCGCCTGCAACAAACGCTCGCGGCCGATCTCACCCAATACCGCCAGGGTGATGCCGCTGAAATACACAAGGTCATAGCCCGGCAACGCCGCCAGGATCGGCTCGGCCGCGGGCGTGGTGAAACAGTCGCGCACGGCCGCCTCGTTGCGCCAGTAGAGAAATTTGCGTTCGCCATTGGCGTCGGTCTGGATGCAATACAAACCCGGCAGGCGCCCCGGCAGACGCTGGACCCTGCCCAGCCCCAAGCCCTCGTCGGCCCATTGCTGGCACATGGCATCGCTGAAACTGTCATCGCCCAGGGCGGTGACGTAGTCGACCGTGCCCACCGCTCCCAGCTCGCGGCGCAGGTACACCGCCGTGTTCAGGGTGTCACCGCCGAAGCTCTGGTGCAGGCTGCCGTCGGCGCGTTGTTGCAGTTCGATCATGCATTCGCCGATCAGGGCGATGCGCGGTTGGATGGTCATGGCGATGCTCTCCGGTGTGGCGAAAGGCCTCATCGCAGGCAAGCCAGCTCCCACAGCTGAAGGTATTCACAATTCAAAATGTGGGAGCTGGCTTGTCTGCGCTGAAGGCGACTCGGTCTAGAAACAGGTCTGCAGGGACTCGATCACGCGCAACTCGTCATCCACCAGGCACCCCACCTGCCACTTGTCGAAGGTCAGGCAAGGGTGTGACGTGCCGAACGAAATGATGTCGCCAATGCGCAGCTCAACCTGCGGCGCCACGGTCATGAACGCATGCTGGTCCATCACCGCAGTGACCTGGCACGCACTCACGTCATCGCCCTCGGCCGGCACGATGCCGGCCCGATAGCGCTTGAGCGGCACCGGCAGGCCGGCGTCATAAGCCACGTCGCGCTTGCCCAGGGCAATCACCGCAAAGCCGGGCTCGGGCAGCGACTGCACGTGGGCCCAGACTTCCATGGCCGGTCGCAGCCCTTCGTCGAGGTCGTTGCGCCGGTCGAGTACGCAGCATTGCGCGTCCTTGTAGATGCCATGGTCATGGGCCACGTAGCTGCCGGGGCGCAACACGCTGAGGAAACGCCCGGCGGCGTTCTGCTGTTCGAAGGACTCGGCGATCAGGTCGTACCACGCCGAGCCCGACGCGGTGACGATGGGCTTGGCCAGGTCGAATGCGCCGTTGTCCTGCAGGTCCACCGCCAGCCGCACCAGGCTCGCGGCGAAGTCGCGGATACCGCTGATGGCGTGCTCGCCGTGGATCACACCTTCGTAGCCTTCGATTCCGGTGAGGGCCAGGGCCGACTGCGCCTTGATCGCGGCAGCCAGCTCGCGCACCTGCTGCTCACTGCGGCAACCGCAGCGGCCACCGACCACGCCGTATTCGATCATCACGTTCAGGCGCAGGCCGCGCGCGGCGAAGAACAGGCCCAGGTCGGCGACGTTGTCCGGGTGGTCGACCATGCAATGGAAGTCGAACTGCGGGTCCTCCAGCAACTCGGCGATCAGCGCCATGTTCGGCGCGCCTACCAGTTGGTTGGCCATCAACACGCGGCGCACGCCACCGGCGTAGGCGGCGCGGGTCTGCACCGCATTGGCCAGGGTGATGCCCCAGGCACCGGCGGCGAGCTGACGCTGAAACAGCGCCGGCATCATGCTGGTCTTGCCGTGGGGCGCAAGTTCGGCGCCGCTGTTGCCGACGAAATCCTGCATCCAGCGAATGTTGTGCTCCAGGGCATCGCGGTGCAGGACCAGGGCCGGCAGGCTGACGTCACGGACCAGATGGGCGCCGACGGCGGCGGCGCCTTTTGCAACGGCGTTGAGGGCGGACATGCAAAAACTCCTATTCGTTGATGCGCCGGGCCAACTGGTTGGCGCTGTCGATCAACACCCGGCGGTAGTCGTTGTAGTGGGTGATTGCATCGGCCCGTGGCGCGACGATGCACAGGGTGGCAATGCTCACCCCCTGGGCGTCCCGTACCGGCGCGGCGAAGCAATGGGTGAAGGTGTCGGCCACGCTGTCGAAGGAAAAGAAGCCGTCGAGGGTGGCCTGGCGAATCTGCGCCAGGAAGGTGTCCAGCGCCAGGCGCTGGCCGTCTGGCAGGATGAAGTCGTCGGGGTCGATCAGGTCGACGATCTGCTGGTCGCTCAGGTGCCCGAGCAGCAGGCGCCCGGAGGCGGTCCACGGGATCGGCGCGTTTTCACCGATGTCCGAGGAAATACGGAAATGCCGCTCGCCCTCGCGCATCAGCGCCACCGTGTATTTGCGCCCGTTGAGCAGGCACATCTGCGCGGTTTCACGGGTCTGGCTGACGATTGCCTGCAAGGCGTGGTCGGCCTCGCGGGTCAGGTCGAAATGGCGCAGGTGCGCCTGGCCGAGGAAGTACAGCTGGCGACCCAGATAGACGTGGCCGTCCTTGCCCACGGTCTCCAGAATGCGCCGCTCCAGCAGCGAGGCGACCAGTTCGTAGACCGTGGATTTGGGGCTGCCAATGCCGCTGGCAATATCATTCGGGCGCAGGGGCTGACCGACCTCCTTGAGAAAATCGAGGATATCGAATGCGCGATCCAGGCCCTTGGCGCGGCGTTTGATGGGGTCTTCGGTCATGGCAGTCAGCCCTTTTTCCTGTAGGCCACGCAATCGATCTCCACCTTGCAATCCACCATCATGCTGGCCTGCACACAGGCCCGTGCCGGGGCGTGTTCCGGGGTGAAGTATTCGCCGAAGACCTTGTTGAAACTCCAGAAGTCGCGCGGGTCTTCCAGCCAGACGCCGACACGTACCACGTCTTTCAATTCGTAACCGGCCTCTTCGAGGATCGCCACCACATTGCGCATAGTCTGCCGGGTTTGCTCGATGATCCCGCCGGTGATGATTTCACCGTCCACCGCAGGTACCTGGCCCGACACATAGAGCCAACCGTCGGCTTCCACGGCGCGGGCAAAAGGACGAGGCTGACCACCTCCGGCGGTGCTGCCGGCTCCGTAACGAGTAATGCTCATAAAAACAGGCTCCTGATTAAAAACGAATGTTCTTTAAAAATTCTGCCAGGCGCGGCGATTGCGGGCGCTCGAACACGTCTTTCGCGCTGCCCTGCTCTTCAATGCGGCCCTGGTTCATAAACACGATTTTGTCCGAGACTTCGTAGGCAAAGCGCATTTCATGGGTGACCAGCAACATGGTCATGCCCTCCTCGGCCAGGCCCTTGATCACACTGAGCACCTCGCCCACCAGCTCCGGGTCGAGGGCCGAGGTGACTTCGTCGAACAGCATCAGGCTGGGGTTCATCGCAATGGCCCGGGCAATCGCCACCCGCTGCTGCTGACCGCCGGACAACTGGCCGGGAAAGTGATTGCGCCGCTCCAGCAGCCCCACGCGGTCCAGCCACTTCTCGGCCAGTGCCACCGCTTCGTCCCTGGGCATCTTCTTGACCTTCAACAAGCCCAGGGTGACGTTCTGCAACGCCGTCAGATGGGGGAACAGGTTGAACTGCTGGAACGCCATGCCGGTCATCGCGCGGTGCCGGGCGATCATACGCTCCGGGTGGCGCACGCGCTTGCCGCTGGCTTCGCTGTAACCGATGGACTCACCCTCCAGGGTGATCTGCCCGCCCTGGAATTCTTCGAGCAGGTTGACGCAGCGCAGCAGCGTGGTCTTGCCCGAGCCGCTGGAGCCGATCAGCGTGACCACGTTACCGCGTTGCAGGCTCAGGTCGACGCCCTTGAGCACTTCGAGCGCGCCGTAGTGTTTGTGCAGGCCGCGAATGTCCAACAGCGGTTGGGTTGTTTGAGGCTGGTTCATGGCAAGGCCACCCGTTTTTCAATGTAGCGCCCGAATAATTCAATGGCGTAGTTGATGACAAAGAACAGAAAGCCTGCGAACAGGTAGAACTCCAGGGTCATGAAGGTGCGCGCGATCACTTGCTGGGTGCTGAGCAGCAACTCGGCCACGCCGATCACCGAGAGCAGCGTCGAGGCCTTGACGATTTCCGTGGACGAGTTGACCCAGGTCGGCAGGATCTGGCGCAGCGCCTGGGGCAACAGCACATAGCCCAGAGACTGGTAGAACGTCAGACCAATCGCCCGGCCCGCCTCCAGTTGCCCACGGGGAATGGCCTGCAAGGCGCCGCGCACGATTTCCGCCACATGGGAGCCGCAGAACAGCGTGAGCCCGACCGCACCGGCCTGGAACGCGCTGATCTGCCAGCCGAGCGCCGGCAGCATGTAGAAACACGCCAGCACCAGCACGAACACCGGCGTGCCGCGGATCAGGTCAACATACAGACGAAACGGCGCGCGCATCCAGAACCTGCCGTAGGTGAGGATCAAGCCGGCGACAATGCCGATCAGGGTGCCGAAAAGTATTGCCAGGGCCGACACGTAGACGCTGGCCTGGAAGCCGGCCCACAGCGTGTCACGGGCGATCCACAATTCCTGCAGCCAACTGGGGGATTGATACATGGAGGCCGCTCCTAACGACGGATCGCCAGACGCTGTTCCAGGTAGCGGAGCAGCATGGCGATGAGGTAACAGGCAGCCACGTAGAGCGCCGTCGTGACCAGCCAGGTTTCGATCACCCGGTAGCTTTCGACATTGATCTTACGGGCGTAATAAGTCAGTTCAGGCACCGCGATGGCGGCCGCCAGCGACGTGTCCTTGAACAGCGAGATAAAGTTGTTCGACAGCGCCGGCAGCACGTTGCGCAGCATCACCGGCACGCTGATGTAGGCACGAATGCGCCACTCGCCCAGGCCGATTGCCAGCCCGGCTTCGCGCAGGCCCTTGGGGATATTCAACAACCCGGCGCGGAACACTTCGGTGAGGTAGGCACCGGCGTACAGCGACAGCGTGATGATGAACGAGGGGATCTTGTCCAGGCGGATGCCCAAGCTCGGCAAGGCAAAGTAGATCAACAGGATCAGCACCAGGATCGGCGTATTGCGCACCACCGTCACGTACACCGAGGCGAGGATGCGCAGGGCGCGGTGCCGAGACAGCATGGCGAAGGCCATCAACAGGCCAATCACACAGCCGATGGCGATCGAGATCAACGCCAGCGTCAGGCCCAGGCCGAGCCCCGCCAGCAAAGTGTCGAAGTCGCGCCACACGGCGGCAAAGTTCAACTGATAGTTCATGGTTGGCAGCACCTGCTCGGGGCGTCGTCGGCGACGCCCCAGGGTTTACGATTTACTTGAACTCAACCGGGAAGCCGATGGCGGGTTCCGGCAGGTCCACGCCGAACCACTGCTTGAACGAGGCCTTGTAGGTGGGAAACTCCACACCGGTCATGGCTTCATGCAGGGCGGTGTTGACGAAGTTCAGCCAGTCCTGGTCGCCACGCTTGACCGCGCACGCGTAGGTCTGCGGGCTCCAGGCGTAGGTCGGGCTGCGGTAACGGCCAGGGTTCTGCACCATCAGGTACTTGACCGAGGACTGGTCGGTGGCGGCGGCATCGGCGCGCCCTGAGTTCACCGCCTGGTACATCAGGTCGACGCTGTCGTACTGGTCAACTTTGGCCTTGGGCAGCGCCTGGTGCACCAACTCTTCGGCGTACACGTTCTGCAGCACGGCCACGGTGACACTGTCGCCTGCGGCCTGCAGGTCTTCGATCTCTTTATATTTGCTGTTGTTGGGCAGCAGCAGGCCCACGCCTTCGCGGTAGTACGGCAGGGTGAAGGCCACCTGTTGCGCACGGCTGGCGGTGACGGTGATGAACTGGCACGTCATGTCGACCTTGTCGGTGAGCAGGTTGGGAATGCGCGCATCCGATGACTGCACCACGAACTCGACCTTGCTCGGGTCGTTGAACAGCCCTTTGGCGACCATACGGCCGATATCGATATCGAACCCCTGCAACTTGCCATCAGCGCCCTGGAAGTGCCACGGCGCATTGGTGCTGCCGGTGCCCACGATCAGGTGCCCGCGCTTGAGCACGGCATCGAGCTTGCTGTCCGCCGCTTGCGCGAGGCTGGCAAGGGACGCCGAGGCGGCAAAAAGAAAAACACACGCTTTGAACACGAAAGGTCGGTGATGCATGGCGAGCACTCCAGGGCTGTTTAGTCCGCTATACCGGAACTTGGTATGTAACAACGGAATAGATAGCAGAAAGTGTGCCACTGGCCGTAACAGAAAAATGTGGCAGGAATAAAACTGTTGTTAATCAATCAGATGAATCAGAAGACGGAACGCGGCAGTGCGTCGGCATTGCCAGTAGCGGTGCTACCCATGGCCCCATACAGGGATGACGGCGCCAAGCCAGTGCGTCACCGCCCCGTTACCGCGCGCAGCGCCGTCTGGAAAAATCCCGGCGCTGGACTAGCCTTTGGCACACCTCCGACGACAAGGAATGCACCCCGATGAAGCTTCGTCTCACCCTGGTATTGCTCACCCTGCTGGCAGCCGGCAGCGCCTGGGCCAGCAACGACCGCCGCGAATGCAAGGAAGAGCTGCAGAAACTCAAGGAGGCGTTCAACGTCGACTACACCAGCCAGAACCACCACGGCTACCGCGAGGCGAAGGCGTCCCGTGACAATGAGGAGTACCGCAAATGCGCCGGCCAGGCGCGCAAGGCGCGCGAACGCATAGAGCGTGACCGCGACGCTTGATACCTGTGAAAGTTGACAGTAGACGCTGACGATCGGCCGATTTAGCGTACCGGCAATGGCTTTTCAGGCCGCGTACGCAAGGAGATCGTCATGGGCGTTGCAAATACGGTGATCAATGACCTCAAGGAATACGAGAGCATTCTGAAAGAACATTCTCTGGTCATCGCGTTGTTCACCTCACTCTATTGCCCGGCCTGCATGGGCGCCTGCCAACGCTTTGAGCGGGTTGCCGAAAAATACGGCCACGGCACCAAGACCATGGTGCTGGACACGACGCAGACCCCGTACATCGAAGGCGTGGACGGCACGCCAACGCTGGTGGTGTACAAAAATGCCCTGGAGGTCAAAAACCTCAAGGGCATTGGTGAACCGCAGGATCAGGAAAAAATCCTGGAAGCCGTATTCAAGGAGTGGGTTGCAACGGCACCAGCAACACCTGTGTGACCCGCCGCTCTTCCACCGCCGCCACCGTCAGGTGCCAGCCCTCATGCTCCAGGCTATCGCCCAGCACCGGCAGGCGGTCGAGCAGGCTCATCACCAGCCCGGCCAGGGTCTGATAGTCCTCGGTCGCGGCCGCTTTGAAACCGGTGCGCTGACGCACCTGGTTCAGGCTCAACGCACCATTGGCACGAAAGCCCGCGCCCTCCTCGACAATATCCGGCCCTTCGATTTCGCTGGCGTCCGGCAACTCGCCGGCAATGGACTCGAGAATGTCGGTCATGCTCAACACCCCCATGAAGTCGCCGAACTCGTTGATCACGAAGGCGATGTGAGTGGACTCCTGGCGCATCTGCTCCAGGGCATTAAGGATCGAAAAACTGTCCAGCAGGTTGATCGCTCGACGTGCGAGGTGTTCCAGATTCGGCTCGTTGCCGGCCAGGTATTCCTTGAGCAGTTCCTTCTTGTGCACAAAGCCCAGCGGTTCATCCACCGCGCCGTTGCGGATCAGCGGCAGGCGCGAATAGGACGAATGCATGAGTGTTCGACGAATCGTCTCGGCGTCGTCCGCCAGATCGATGCAGTCGACCTTGGCCCGTGGCGTCATCAGGGTACGGATCGGCCGCTCGGCCAGTTGCAGCACGCCGCTGATCATCACCCGTTCGCGTCGGTCGAACAGCGGGCCCTGGGCAGCATCCGCTTCACCCAGCAGGTCGGCGACGTCATCACCCACCTCTTCCACCGCCAGACCGCGGCCACCCAGCAGGCGCATCACCGCATGGGCGGTCCGCTCACGCACCGGCAACACGCCCTGCGCCGACTTCTTGCGACGTGCTCGCGCGATCTGGTTGAACACCTCGATCAGGATCGAGAAACCAATCGCGGCGTACAGGTAGCCCTTGGGAATATGGAACCCCAGGCCTTCGGCGGTCAGCGCGAAGCCGATCATCATCAAAAAGCCCAGGCATAGCATGATCACCGTGGGGTGTGCGTTGACGAAGCGGGTCAGCGGCTTGCTGGCCACGATCATCAGGCCGATGGAGACGATCACCGCAATCATCATCACCGCCAGTTCATCGACCATGCCCACGGCGGTAATCACCGCGTCGAGGGAGAACACCGCGTCGAGCACCACGATCTGCGCCACGATCGGCCAGAACATCGCATAGGCCACATTGCCGCTGCGCTGGGCCACATGGCCTTCGAGGCGCTCGTGCAACTCCATGGTGGCCTTGAACAGCAGGAACACACCGCCAAACAGCATGATCAGGTCACGGCCGGAGAAGCTCTTGTCGAACACCTCGAACAACGGCTGAGTGAGGGTGACCAGCCAGGAAATACTCGCCAGCAGGCCCAGGCGCATCAGCAGCGCCAGGGACAAGCCGATCAACCGCGCACGGTCGCGCTGCTCCGGCGGCAGCTTGTCCGCCAGGATCGCGATAAACACCAGGTTGTCGATGCCCAGCACCAGTTCCAGCACAATCAGGGTCGCCAGGCCAAGCCAGGCCGTAGGGTCCGCTAACCATTCCATTTCTATAAGTCTCTGTGTTCAGTTTTCAGGAGGCCGGGCACGGCAATGCGCGATCAGTGGACCGGGACAAGGCTGTCAGTCGGAATACGGGGTGTTTGAGCGGGAACAGCGACGGTGCGTGTCTTGAGGAAAGACGACTGGGAGGCTCCGAGAGGGTGTTCATGCAAGTCCTGCGATGGGAAAAGGACTTGAATCCTACAGCCGAAACATAAATTTCCCACAACGCAAAACTATTACAAGATCTGTAAACCGCTGTGGCAACGGGGCCCGCAGCAGGGAGCGGGCTTCTGTGGCGAGCGGGCTTGCCCCGCGTTGGGGTGCGAAGCACCCCCAATCCAGCAAAACGCGGAGTACCTGATACGGCTCAGCGCCTGGTTTTGGGGCTGCTGCGCAGCCCAACGCAGGACAAGCCTGCTCGCCACAAGGAATCTGCGCTTAACTGAACGGCATTGGGGCAAGCCCGCTCGCCACAACACATCCATTCACCACAATAATCCATTCGCCACAACGAGCCCGGCAGCCAAAGCCGGTGAAATCAATCCAGGTCCGCAGCCTCATGCCGCTCCGCCAGTTGCTCGGACACCTCGCCAAACACCCGGTTGACCCGACGCCCGCGCTTGACCGCCGGTCGTGCATCGATCGCCTTGGCCCAGCGCATCACGTGGGTGTACTCGTGCACCGAGAGAAACTCCGCAGCGTCATACAAGCGCCCCAACACCAACCCGCCGTACCAGGGCCAGATCGCAATATCGGCAATGCTGTACTCATCCCCGGCTATGTACTCACTTTCGGCCAGTCGCTTGTCCAGTACATCCAGCTGACGCTTGGCCTCCATGGCGAAGCGGTTGATCGGGTACTCCATCTTGCTCGGCGCATAGGCATAAAAATGTCCGAAGCCGCCGCCCAGATAAGGCGCACTGCCCATCTGCCAGAACAGCCACGACAGGCACTCCGCGCGCGCCGCCGGCTCGGTGGGCAGCAACGCGCCGAACTTCTCGGCCAGGTACTGCAGGATCGCGCCGGATTCAAATATGCGAATCGGCGTGGGGCCGCTGTGGTCCATCAGCGCGGGGATCTTCGAGTTCGGGTTCACCGCCACAAAACCGCTGCCGAACTGGTCGCCGTCACCGATCTTGATCAGCCACGCGTCGTATTCGGCGCCGCTGTGCCCCAGCGCCAGGAGTTCTTCCAGCAGGATCGTGACCTTCTGCCCATTGGGCGTGGCCAGGGAATACAGCTGCAGCGGATGCTTGCCCACCGGCAGCGCCTTGTCATGGGTGGCACCGGCAATGGGCCGGTTGGTGCTGGCAAAGGTGCCGCCATTTTCAGCGTCCCAGGTCCAGACTTTCGGCGGCTGGTAGTCAGTCATGCTCGGTTCTCCCGTGGGTTGCAACAGTAGGTTGGAAACATTTCGATACTGCCAGCCGGCCGACGTTCCATCCAGCACCAATCCGCGTGCCTACACCCAGCCCCCGTCGACGATGAAGTTCTGCGCCGAACACATCGCTGCCGCATCCGACGCCAGGAACAACGCCATGTTGGCGATATGCTCCGGCAGCACGCTGCCCGGCAGGCACTGGCTGCGCGCGATCAAGTCCCTGGCCGCATCGTCCACCCACATTGCCAGTTGCTTCTCGGTCATCACCCAGCCCGGCACCAGCGTGTTCACGCGGATATGGCTGGGCCCCAGCTCACGCGCCAGGGCGCGGGTCATGCCATGGGCCGCCGCTTTGCTGGCGGCGTACACCGGGTAGCCGGCCGACGCCATCATCCAGCCGACGGAGCCCAGGTTGATGATCGAACCGCCGCCCGCCTCTTTCATGCCCGGCACCACCGCCTTGGCGGCAAAGAAGGCGTGCTTGAGGTTAACCGCGATCAAGCGGTCGAAGGTCTGCGAATCGACCTCCTCCAGGGTGTGGCGTACATCATTGGCGGCATTGTTCACCAGCACCGTGATCGGCCCCAGCGACTGCTCGAAGCGGCCGATGGCGGCGCGATAGCCGATCTCGTCGGTGATGTCGCAGCACACGAACTCGACGGTATGCCCCTGCGAACTCAACAGCGCCGCCAGGCGTTCGCCCTGGCTCTGCGCGCGGTCCACAAACGCGACCTTGGCGCCCTGCGCGGCAAAGGCACGCACCATGAACTCACCAATGCCCGAGGCACCGCCGGACACCAGCACGGTTTTGCCCTTGAGGTCGGGATACACAGCCTGCGCAATACTCATATAACGGTTGCCTCGATCAATTAGTCTTATTTTATTTTACGAAATCGGCGTTAAAGGCTATAAATTCGCTGTCACACCGACAAAATATCGCTATTAGTAGAACTATTCCACTCAAAACAACAAAAGGAAGTTCGACCATGAAGCACCCTCGATACCTGCTCTCCGGCCTCTCCCTGTCCATGCTGGTTGCCAGTGGCGGCGCCCAGGCGGCAGGCCTGAGCAGTGAGCACAAGCCGTTCGGCAAGACCAATGACGGCACACCCGTCGAACAGTACATCCTGCGCAACAGCCACGGCATGCAAGCCACGGTTATCACCTACGGCGGCGTGTTGCAGTCGTTGAAGGTGCCGGACAAGCACGGCAAGGTCGACGACGTGGTGCTCGGGTTTGACGACGTGCAAGGCTACCAGGCCGGCACCGCGTTCTTTGGCGCGACCATCGGCCGTTTCGGCAACCGCCTGGCCGGCGGCGCCTTTGAACTCGACGGCAAGCGCTTCCAGGTACCGCTCAACGATGGCCCCAACTCGCTGCATGGCGGCGCCCAGGGCTTCGACAAGCACGTGTGGAAAGCGGCGCAGGTCAAGGACAAGGACTCGGTGGGCGTCACCCTCACCTACCTGTCCAAAGACGGCGAAATGGGCTTCCCCGGTAACCTGAAGACCGAAGTCACCTACCGCCTCAACGACAAAAACGAACTGCACATCGACTACAAGGCGACCACCGACAAACCGACGGTGCTCAACCTCACCAACCACAGCTACTTCAACCTGGCCGGCGCCGGGAATGGTGACATCCTCAAGCAGGTCGCCACCCTGCACGCCAGCCATTACACGCCGGTGAACGCCACGCTGATTCCGACCGGCGAACTGGCACCGGTGGCCGACACGCCGATGGATTTTCTCAAACCCACGCCTATCGGCAAGCACATCAAGGACGATCATCCGCAACTCAAGTTCGCCGAACCCAAGCAAGGTGGGTTCGACTTCAACTGGGCGCTGGATACCAAGGGCGACGTCAAGCAACTCGCTGCCGAGGTGCATGACCCTGAGTCGGGCCGCCGCCTGCAGCTCTACACCAGCGAGCCGGGAGTGCAGTTCTACACCAGCAACTTCCTCGATGGTTCGGTGAAGGGCAAGGCCGGCAAGACGTATCTGCACTGGAGCGGGTTTACCCTGGAAACCCAGCACTTTCCGGATGCACCCAACCAGCCCAACTTTGCCTCGACCCGCCTGAACCCGGGGCAGACCTACACCCAGAACACGATTTTCAAGTTCTCCGCTGACTAAAACTGTGGGAGGGGGCTTGCCCCCTCCCACATTGATTCCTCGCAGAGCTTGAGGTCAGCGTTGCTTCATGCGGTCTATCACCACCGCCAGCAACAGGATCGAGCCGCGGATCACGTATTGGTAAAACGTGTCGATGTTCTTCAGGTTCATCGCGTTTTCGATGATCGCCAAAATCAGTACCCCGGCAATCACATGGCGGATCATGCCGATGCCGCCGCTCAGCGATACCCCGCCCAGCACGCACGCCGAAATCACTGTCAGCTCGAAACCCTGGCCGATCATCGGCTGGCCCGAGGTCATGCGCGAGGCGAGGATCACCCCGGCCAGCGCGCCGATCAGGCCGTGCACGGCGAAGATGATGATCTTGGTGCGGTCCACATTGACCCCGGCCAGCAGCGCCGCTTCCGGGTTGCCGCCGATGGCCATGGTGTTGCGCCCGTAGGTGGTGTAGTTGAGCAGCCAGCCGAAGAACACGAAGCACACGATGGTAATCAGGATCGGCACCGGCACGCCCAGCAACTGGCCGTTGCCGAAGATGAAGAACTGATCCTGGGACACGCCCACCGCCTTGCCGTCGGCAAAGATGTAGGCCAGGCCGCGCACGATCTGCATGGTCGCAAGCGTGGTGATCAACGCATTGACCCGCAGCTTGGCGATCACGATGCCGTTGATCAGCCCTACCAGCAGGCCCATGCCCAAGGCGGCGCCGATGCCCAGCATCACGCTGTCGGTGTCACGCATTACAATCGCCGCCACCACGCCGGCACAGGCGATCACCGAGCCCACCGACAGGTCGAAGTGCCCCGACGCCAGGCAGAACAGCATGGTGCAGGCGGCGATGCCCACCGTGGAAATCGCCAGGCCCAGGCCGCGCATGTTCAGCGGCGAGAGGAAGTTGTCGATGAGCAAGGCGCACAGCACGAAGATGCTCACCGCCGCCATAAGCATCGCCCAGTTATCCAGCAGCGCGCGCAGGTCCAGGGGTTTGCGCGCTTTGGGCAACGCGTTGTCTTGGGTTGTCATAGTCGTCTCTCAGTGGGCCGGGCCGCGCGGCAAGGCCAGCTGCAGCAAGTTGGATTCAGTGGCGTGTTCACGCCGTTGTTCGCCGCGCAGAGCGCCTTCGCACAGCACCAGAATGCGGTCGGAAATCCCCATCACTTCCATCAGGTCGCTGGACACCACGATCACCGCAATGCCGCTGGCGGCCAGGTTGTGGATGATCTGGTAGATCTCCGACTTGGCGCCGATATCGATGCCCCGCGTCGGCTCATCGAGCAGCAGCACCTTCATCGGCATCGACAGCCAGCGACCCAGAATGGCCTTCTGCTGATTGCCGCCGGACAGGTACATGATTTTCTGCTCGGCGTTGGGCGTCTTCACCTTCATCGCCTGGATCTGCTGGCCGGCGTTGCCCTTTTCCCAGCTGTCGCGCAGCAGCCAGCCAAACGAGGCGTGGGCGCCACGGGCGCTGATATTGATGTTTTCCGCCACGCTGGACAGCGGGATGATGCCTTCCTTCTTGCGGTCTTCCGGGCACAGCAGCACGCCGGCGTCGATGGCATCGCGCGGGGAGCGCAGGTGCAGGGTTTCGCCGCACAGTTCCAGCTGCCCCGCCGTGCTGCGCTCCAGCCCGCAGAGCAGCCGGAACAGCTCGGTGCGCCCTGCCCCCACCAGCCCGAACAGCCCCAGAATCTCGCCCTTGCGCACCGCGAAGCTGACCGGTTCGCGCAGGCCCGGCCCGAGCAGCCCGTCGACCTTGAGCGCCACCTCGCCATGCTCGCGCGGGCGGTAGTCGTAGATGTCCTGGATATCGCGCCCGACCATGCAGGTCACCAACTGGTCGTGGGTCAGCGCGCTCATGTCCTCGAACGTGCGCACGTAGCGCCCGTCCTTGAACACCGTGACCGCGTCGCAGATGCGGAACACCTCTTCCATGCGGTGCGACACGTAGAGCACCACTTTGCCCTCATCGCGCAGGCGCGCGATGATCGCCATCAGTCGGTCGATTTCCCGCGCCGAGAGGCTGCTGGTGGGTTCATCGAAGGCGATCACATGGGCGCCACGGGACAGCGCCTTGGCGATTTCCACCAATTGGCGCTGGCCCAGGGACAGGCGGCCGAGCTTTTCGTCCGGGTCGATCTCGTCGGCCAGGCCCTTGAGGCAGGCCAGCGCCTGCTTGCGCAGCAGGCCGCCGTTGACCACGCCAAAACGCGACGGCAGGTGGCCGAGGAACAGGTTCTCCGCCACGCTCATTTCCGGCACCAGGTGCAGCTCCTGATGGATCACCGCCACGCCGCTGGCAATGCTGTCAGCGGCGCATTTGAAGGCCATGGTCTGCGCGCCGATCTGCACCGAGCCACTGCTGGGAATGTAGGCGCCGCCGAGGATTTTCAGCAGCGTCGACTTGCCCGCGCCGTTCTCGCCCATCAGCGCATGCACCTGCCCCGGGTGGGCGGTAAAACAGATGCCGTCCAGCGCCTTGACCCCGGGAAAGGTTTTGCCGATACCCTCAAAACGCAGGGCGGCCGCACTCATTTCCACAGCCCGATTTTGGTCAGTTCTTCCTTGAAGTTTTCCCGGGTGATCAGCGTCACTTCATCCATCGCCGTGTATTTGGGCGGTTCGGTGCCCTTGGTCACCCACTCGTACATCATCAGCGCGGTGTTGTAGCCCTCGATGTGCGGGCTGGGCAGCATCGAGCCGAAGAAACCGCTGTTGGCCTTCTTCAATTCGCCGATGGCGTCGGTGCCGTTGATGCCGATACCGATCACGTTGGCGGCGGCAAACCCGGCGCTTTCGGTGGCGCGCACGCCGCCGAGCACGGTGTTGTCGTTCATGCCGCCGATGATCAGGTTTTTCGCGCCGCTGGGCAGCTTGACCAGCGCCGAGTTGGTGGCGTCCATGCTGCCCGGAACGTCCAGGGTTTTCAGCGCGGCGGTGAGGATGTGGTCCTTGGGAATGCCGGCTTCTTCAAGGGATTTGATCGACCCGTCGGTGCGTTTTTTACCGGTGTCGAGTTCGTTGAAGGTGTTGATCACCGCGTAGGTGTCCTTCCAGTCCCAGCCACGTTTTTTCGCTTCGGCGGCCATCGCGGCGCCCTGCTTCTGGCCCACTTCAAACGCAGCCATGCCCAGGTACGGCACGTCTTCCATGAACGCGCCCTTGGCGTCGACGAAACGGTCGTCCACGGCAATCACCTTGAGGCCGTTGGCCTTGGCCTTGGCGACAATGGCCGGGCCAAGGGACACGTCCGGCGGGCAGATCACAAAGCCCTTGGCGCCGTTGGCGGCAAGGCTGTCGATGGCCGACAGGGTTTTCTCGCCATCGGGCACGGCGATCTTGATCACGGTGAAGCCGTGTTCCTTGCCGGCTTTTTCGGCAAAGGCCCATTCGGTCTGGAACCAGGGTTCTTCGGCCTGTTTGACCAGGAAGCCGATTTTTACTTCTTCAGCGGCCAGCAGCAGGCCGCTCAGGCTCATGGCCGACACCGCGACAGCGGCGCAGCAGAGGGAACGCAAACCACGACGACGATTCATAGGGTGACTCCTTGTTGTTGTTTTTGAATGTTCGTTTTAAAGGTTTATCCGGCAAAGCGGTGACAGGGTTTGCCTGGCACGTCGACGTCCATGGCCAGCAGCGCGCCATCCAGCGGATGGCCCAAGGGGCTGGCGGCACTGGTGATGTACAGCGTGGTGAGATCCGGCCCGCCGAACACGCAACTGGTGGGGCGGCTGACGGGCAGCTCGACGATACGATCGACCTCCCCGGCAGGCGTCAGACGCAGCAGGCAACTGCCGTCCCAACGGGCGTTCCAGATATACCCCTCGGCGTCCATGGCCGAGCCGTCAGGCCCGCCCCGCGCGTGCGGGCCGAACCACAGCTGCGCCGGATCAAGCTGACCGTCCGCCTGGATACCGTGCTGATACAGCGTGGCGTCCAGGCTGTCGCCAAAATGCACCTGACGACCGTCGTCGCTCCACAGCAAGGTGTTTGGAATGCCCAGCCCGCTCAGCAACGGCGTGACCGTCGCATCGGCGTCGATGCGAAACAGCCCGCCGGACCGTCGGGTGATGGGCAGGTCTTCACCTTGCTCGCCGATGTTGTTCTGCATGGTGCCCAGCCACAGCCGGCCCTGGGCATCGCAGCGCGCTTCATTGCCACGGTTGCCCGCCTGCGGGTCGGCCACGCACAGCAGGGTCAGCGCTTCGGTGACCAGGTCAAGGCGATACACGCCACTGCTCAAGGTCACCAGCGCGTCACCGCTTGCGCACGGGATAAACGCCGAAACGTGCTCGGGCAATTGCCACACTTGCAGTTGCCCGCCCATCAGGCGCAGCGCCTGTTTGCCGGCGATATTCACCCAGTACAGCGCCTGGGTGGGCACGTCCCAGAACGGCCCCTCGCCCAACTGCGCGCGGTGCGGGGTTACGGCGATTAACGACATGACGCCTCCTGATCCGGGTTGTTTACAGCGCCTCGCGCGACGGCGTGCCGTCCACCAGCCGCTGGATACGCAGCGGGTTGGCATTCTTCAGCGCGTCGGGCAGCAGGCTGTCGGGGTAGTTCTGGAAACACACCGGGCGCAGGAAGCGGTCGATCGCCAGGGTGCCCACCGAGGTGCCACGGGCATCGGACGTCGCCGGGTACGGGCCGCCGTGCACCATCGAGTCGCAGACTTCCACGCCGGTCGGGTAGCCGTTGAGCAGGATGCGCCCGACTTTCTGCTCCAGCAGTGGCGTGAGTTCGGCGAACTGTTGCAGGTCGGCCGGCTCACCAATCACCGTCGCAGTGAGTTGACCGTGCAGGCCGTGCAAGGCAGCGCTGAGCTGCGCCTGGTCAGCGACCTCGACGAATACGGTAGTCGGGCCGAACACTTCTTCCTGCAGCACTTCATCGCCATCGATCAGCAGGCTCGCGTCGGCCTTGAACAGTTGCGGCTGTGCCTGGTTACCGGACTGAGCAGTGCCCGCCAAGTGGTGGATGCCAGGATGCGCCAGGAGCTTTTCCAGGCCTTTGCCATAGCTGCCCAGGGTGCCGGCATTGAGCATGGTTTGCGCCGGTTGTTCGCCGATCAATTGCGCCACCTGCTGGGTGAACGCGGTAAAGGCCGGCGACGCAATGCCGATCACCAGGCCCGGGTTGGTGCAGAACTGGCCGCACCCCTGCACCACCGAGGCAGTGAGGTCGCGGGCAACGGTGTCAGCGCGGGCCGCGAGTGCCTGGGGCAGCACGATCACCGGGTTGATGCTCGACATCTCGGCAAACACCGGGATCGGTTGCGGGCGCGCCGCCGCCATGTCGCACAGTGCGCGGCCGCCCTTGAGCGAGCCGGTAAAGCCCACAGCCTGGATCGCCGGGTGCTTGACCAACGCTTCGCCGACGCCGCCGCCGAAGATCATATTGAACACACCGGCCGGCATCTCGGTGGCCTCGGCCGCACGGATGATCGCATTGGCGACCTGCTCGGCCGTGGCCATGTGGCCGCTGTGGGCCTTGAATACTACCGGGCAACCGGCGGCCAGCGCCGCGGCGGTGTCGCCGCCGGCGGTGGAGAATGCCAGCGGAAAGTTGCTCGCACCGAACACCGAGACCGGACCAAGGCCGATGCGGTATTGGCGCAGGTCCGGGCGCGGCATGGGCTGACGGTCCGGCAGTGCCTTGTCGATTCGCGCACCATAGAAGTCGCCCCGGCGCAGCACCGTGGCGAACAGGCGCATCTGGCCGCTGGTACGCCCGCGCTCACCTTTGATACGCGCGGCCGGCAGTGCGGTTTCGCGGCATACCAGCTCGATGAAGTTGTCGCTCAGCCCATCCAGCTCATCGGCGATCGCATCGAGGAACTGCGCCCGGCGTGCGGCGCTCAAGGCACGGTAAGCCGGGTAAGCCTGGGCGGCGGCTCGGGCGGCGGCGTCGACCTCCTCGGGGGTGGCCTGGTAGAAATCCTGGGGCAAGGCCTCGCCGGTGGTCGCGTCGACGCTGTGCAGCTTGACGCTGCCGTTGGCGCTGCGCTGGCCGCCGATGTAGTTGTGGCCGAGGTACTGGGTCATGGTGAGGTCTCCTTTAAAGGGTGATGACGTTGCCGGGTTCGAAGGCCGCAGCGCTGCTGCCGACACGGTTGACCAGCGGCGCGCCGAATTCGGCCTGGCTGATCTCGAACACATCGCCGGCCTGGGTACGTATACCGTCGGCGAATGACAGCGTGGCGGTGCCGAAGAAATGAATGTGCACGTCGCCGGGCTTGAGGAACTGGCGATACTTGAAGTGGTGGTATTCAAGATTTTCCAGGCTGTGGCACATATTGGCCTCGCCGCTGAGGAATTCGTTCCGCCAGATTTCTTCACCGTTGCGC
This sequence comes from Pseudomonas poae RE*1-1-14, assembly GCF_000336465.1. NCBI lineage: Bacteria > Pseudomonadati > Pseudomonadota > Gammaproteobacteria > Pseudomonadales > Pseudomonadaceae > Pseudomonas > Pseudomonas poae. Next base: position 2,403,233 of record NC_020209.1, read on the forward strand.
AGAATGCGGCTGGTGCCGGCCAGATGCTGGGGCAGTTCGCCCACGCGCAACTCCGGGCCGTAGCTGCAACTGCGCAGTTTGGAATGGGCCAGGTAAAGGTAGTTCTTGCGCTCCATGATGTGGTCGGAGAACTCGTTACCCACCGCAAACCCGAGGCGATATGGCTTGCTGTCGGGACCGATGACATACAGGCCACCGATCTCCGGTTCTTCACCGGCGTCTTCGGCAAACGGCGGCACCGGGAAGGCTTCGCCCGGGCGCACCACGGTGCTGCCGTCGCCCTTGTAGAACCACTCCGGTTGCACCCCCGCCTGACCGGCTGCGGGTTTGCCGCCCTCCACGCCCCATTTGAAAATGCGCATGGTGTCGGTCATCGCGCCTTCGTCGCCGGCCTGCTGGTGCATCTTGTCGCGCGCCGAGGCACTGCCCAGGTGGGTCAGGCCGGTGCCGCTGATCAGCATATGCGCCGGGTCCGGGTGGTCCAGCGGCGGCAGGATCTTCAGGTCGGCGAGCAGTGCCGGGTAGTCGTGGCTGTCGCCCAGGCCCAGGCGCTCGACCTGCTGCGCCAGGCCCACGCCTGCGTCGATGGCCGCCAGGGCCAAGTCGCGCACGCTGTGGGCGCCCTGCACTTCACGCAAGGTGTCGCCGTCGACAACGCCGACACGACGCTCACCGTTGTGCAATTCGAACTGGACTAAACGCATGTGAATTCTCCTGAGTAAGTACGTGTGGCGCCACGGGCGCTGGCGGCGAACTGGTCGACAGGCAGTACATGTCGGCGTTCGAGCAGACGATAGACCACCAGAGTCAGCACCAGCCCGAACAGCATCACCGCAGACAAAAAGTACAGGCCCGACGCCAGATTACCGGTGTATTCCTTCAGCGCGCCGATCACGAACGGGCCGATGTAGCCACCGAGGTTGCCCACCGAGTTGATCAGCGCAATGCCCGCCGCCGCACTGGCGCCGGCAAAGAACCGCCCGGGCAAGGTCCAGAACACCGCCGTGCAGGAAAACATCGCGAACGCCGCCAGGCACAGCGCGGCCATCTGCAACACGGGCGCACTCAGCCAGGCGCTGAAGAACAGGCCGATGGCGCCCAACACGTAGAGCACGGCGAGGTGACCGTAGCGATCATTGAGTCGGTCGGAGCTGCGCGGTATGAGCAGCAGGCCGATGATGCCGAATAGATAGGGCACGGCAGAGATAAAGCCGGTGGTGAGATCGCTGCCGCCGAACTGCTTGATCAGGGTCGGCAGCCACAGGCCCAGGCCGTAGATGCTCAGGGTCACCGGCAGGTAGAACAGCGCCAGCAGCAGCACGCGCGCGTCCTTGAGGGCATGCAACGGGTTGCCGTGACGGGTCTGGCCGTAGGCTTGCAGGTCTTTGGCCAGCTCGCCGCTGAGCCAGGCTTTTTCGTCCTCGCTCATCCACTTGACCTGATGCGGGCCGTCCGGCAGGTAGCGCAGCACCGGCCAGGTGAGCAGGAGCGCCGGGGTGCCGATCACGATGAACAGCCATTGCCAGCCGTGCAGGCCGAGGATGCCGTCCATGCCGAGCAGACCGCCGGACACGGGGCCGGTGATCATCATCGCAATCGGCTGGGACAGGATGAACAGCCCGAGGATCTTGCCGCGATGGCGCACCGGGAACCACTGGGTGATGTAATAAAGCACTCCGGGAAAGAACCCCGCCTCCGCCGCGCCGAGCAGAAAGCGCATCACGTAGAAGCTGTGCGGGCCTTGCACGAAGGCCATGCCGATGGTGATGGCACCCCAGGTGATCATGATGCGCGCGAACCAGCGCCGCGCGCCGAAGCGGTCGAGCATCAGGTTGCTGGGGATCTCGAACAGAAAGTAGCCAATGAAGAACAGCCCCGCGCCCAGGCCGTAGGCCGCGTCGCCGATGCCCACGTCGGCGCCCATGTGCAGCTTGGCAAAACCCACGGCGGAACGGTCCACGTAGGCGATCAGGTACAGCAGGATCAGAAAGGGAATCAGTTTCAGCGTGATGCGCCGAATAAGCCGCAGTTCCTGGCTCATGGGGGTCGATCTCCGTTTGTTGTTCTTATAGAAGCTCGGGGACGCCTCTGACGAAAAAACGCCAGGGTCATACCTCAATTGAGGCTGACTATATAGTAGGACTATTTACAAAACAACACTTCCAAAGCGGTGAATTTGCGCTTATGTTTAGCCGCAGATAGAACATATAGTCATACAATAAGAGAATCGATCATGCCTGACAAAAAGCCCGGCCTACGCTCCGCCCAGTGGTTTGGTACCGCCGACAAGAACGGCTTCATGTACCGCAGCTGGATGAAGAATCAGGGCATCGCCGACCATCAGTTCCATGGCAAGCCGATCATCGGTATCTGCAATACCTGGTCGGAGCTGACCCCGTGCAACGCGCATTTCCGCCAGATTGCCGAGCACGTCAAGCGCGGCGTGATCGAGGCCGGCGGCTTCCCGGTGGAGTTCCCGGTGTTCTCCAACGGCGAATCCAACCTGCGCCCCACCGCCATGCTCACCCGCAACCTGGCGAGCATGGACGTGGAAGAAGCCATTCGCGGCAACCCGATTGACGGCGTGGTGCTGCTGACCGGTTGCGACAAGACCACCCCGGCGCTGCTGATGGGCGCCGCCAGTTGTGACGTGCCGGCCATCGTGGTTACCGGTGGGCCGATGCTCAACGGCAAGCACAAGGGTCAGGACATCGGTTCGGGCACCGTGGTGTGGCAGCTCAGTGAACAGGTCAAGGCCGGCACCATTACCCTGGATGATTTCCTCGCGGCCGAAGCCGGCATGTCGCGTTCGGCAGGCACCTGCAACACCATGGGCACCGCTTCGACCATGGCCTGCATGGCCGAGGCACTGGGCACGTCGCTGCCGCACAACGCGGCGATCCCGGCGGTGGATGCGCGACGTTATGTACTGGCGCACATGTCCGGCATGCGCGCGGTGGAGATGGTGCGCGAAGACTTGCGGCTGTCGAAGATCCTCACCAAAGAGGCGTTCGAGAACGCGATCCGCGTGAACGCGGCCATCGGCGGTTCGACCAACGCGGTGATCCACTTGAAGGCCATTGCCGGGCGCATCGGTGTCGAACTCGACCTGGACGACTGGACCCGCATCGGCCGGGGCATGCCGACCATTGTCGACCTGCAGCCCTCGGGCCGCTTCCTGATGGAAGAGTTCTATTACGCCGGCGGCCTGCCGGCGGTGCTGCGCCGCCTGGGTGAAGCCAATCTGATCCCGCACCCGAACGCGCTGACCGTCAACGGCAAGTCCCTGGGCGAGAACACCAAGGACTCGCCGATCTACGGCCAGGACGAGGTGATCCGCACCCTCGACAACCCGATCCGCGCCGACGGCGGCATTTGCGTGCTGCGCGGCAACCTGGCGCCGCTGGGTGCGGTGCTCAAGCCCTCGGCGGCGAGTGCCGAGCTGATGCAACATCGCGGCCGCGCGGTGGTGTTCGAGAACTTCGACATGTACAAGGCGCGCATCAACGACCCGGAACTGGACGTGGATGCCAACTCGATCCTGGTGATGAAGAACTGCGGGCCCAAGGGTTATCCGGGCATGGCCGAGGTGGGCAACATGGGCTTGCCGGCCAAGCTGCTGGCTCAGGGTGTGACGGACATGGTGCGTATTTCCGATGCACGCATGAGCGGCACCGCGTACGGCACGGTGGTGTTGCACGTGGCTCCTGAAGCCGCTGCGGGCGGGCCGCTGGCCACGGTGCAGGAAGGTGACTGGATCGAACTGGACTGCGCCAATGGCCGCCTGCACCTGGACATCTCCGACGCCGAACTGGCGGCGCGCATGGCCGACCTCAAGCCTGCGCAGAACCTGATCGTCGGCGGCTATCGCCAGCTGTACATCGACCATGTGCTGCAGGCGGACCAGGGCTGCGACTTCGACTTTCTGGTGGGTTGCCGCGGTGCCGAAGTCCCACGGCACTCCCATTAATCGGGATGTTATGATGCGCCGAATCTAAGCCAGAGCCTGCCTGTCGTTATGGATCACCAGCCGCCCAAGCCGCGCAAAAGCATGCATGCCCAGATCGTTCAGGACTTGGGCATGCACATCGTCTCCGGTCGCTTCAAGCCCGAAGAGCGGCTGCCCATGGAAGCCACGCTGTGCGAGGAATACAAGGTCAGCCGCTCGGTCCTGCGCGAGGCCACCCGGGTGCTGAGCGCCAAGGGCCTGGTGTATTCCAAACCACGGGTGGGCGCGGTGGTGCGGCCCCGGCTGAAGTGGCACCTGCTCGACCCGGACGTGTTGTCCTGGTTGATGCAGTCCACGCCCCACAGTGAGTTTTTCAACACGCTGGCCGGCGTGCGGCGCATCCTCGAACCGGAAATCGCCGCGATGGCCGCGACCACTGCCACCGACGAAGACATCGCCGGCATCGAGCAGGCCTACCAGGGCATGGAAACCGCGAAAACCCACGACGAACTGCTGCAGGCCGACCTGGATTTCCACCGCGCCATCGCCGACGCCACGCGTAACGACCTGCTTGCCTATATGTGCAACATGCTGTCGCTGCCGTTGCGCGAATCGATCAACATCACCAACCGCCGCCCGGATATCCAGGGCCTGAGCCTGCCCCGGCACAAGGCAATCCTCACCGCGATCCAGAACCGCGACGCCCTCGGCGCGCGGCACGCCTCGCTGGTGCAACTGGATGACACCCGCGTGGCGCTGGATACGGTGATGAACGTGTTGACGCCGCTTTAGACTGGCTCCCGGCCCTGTGGGAACAGGGTTGTCGTGGCGAGCAGACTTGTCCTGCGTTGGGCTGCGCAGCAGCCCCAAAACCAGGCGCTGAGCCGTATCAGGTACACCGCGTTTTCCTTGATTGGGGGCGCTTAGCACCCCAACGCGGGGCAAGCCCGCTCGCCACAGCAAGCCTACTTGCCACAATAAGCCCGCGCGTCATGGAGATAAGGGTTAGAGGGTGTAGGAGATTCCCACCTGCACGGTGCGTGGCTCACCCGGATACGCATAGAAGTTCAGGAACGAACCCTCTTCGTACTCACGGTTGAACAGGTTCTTCACGTCCAGGTTCAGCCTGACCTTGTCATTGACCTTGTAGTAACCGAGCAGGTCAACCACGGTGTAGGACCCCATGGTGAACGTCGAGTTGCTGGTCTGCCCGGCACGTTCGGCGACGTACTTGCCGCCTGCGCCAAGACCCAGCCCCTTGAGCGTGCCGTCCTGGAACTCATACACGTTGAGCAGGCTGAAGCTGTTGCGCGGGATGTTGGCCAGGCGCGTGCCGGTGCGCACTGTGGTGTCCTTGGTAACGGCGGCATCCACGTAGGCATAGCCGCCGATCACCCGCCACTCCGGCGTCAGGTTGCCGGCCACGTTCAGGTCGAACCCGCGGCTGCGCACCTGGCCCGTCGCGACGTTGAAAGCTGAGTCGAGCGGGTCGGTGCCCTGCACGTTTTTCTTCTCGATCTGGTAGATCGCCGCGTCGACGCTCAACTGCTCCAGCGCCTCCCACTTGACGCCCATCTCATAGGACTTGCCCTGCTCCGGATCGAACCCGCCACCCAGGCGGCTGGCCCCGGTGTTGGGCTTGAACGAACGCGCGGCATCGGCGTAAAGGGCGACGGTGTCGGTCAGGTCATACATGATGCCGACCCGTGGAGTGACGGCGTTGTCGGCCGCATCCCAGGGTTTCACGCCCGGCACATAGGACGTGTACTGATGCTCGAAACGCTCGAAACGCGCGCCGGCCAACACGCGCAGGCGTTCGGTCAACGCCACCTGGTCCTGAACGAACGCGGCGTAGGTCTTGAGGTTTTCCTTGTCGTGGGTGGGGGTGCGGGTCAGCGCCGGACGCGGCTGGCCGTAGACCGGGTTGAAGATATCGATGGGGAACGTGCCCGCCTCCGCGCTGGAACGCTGGATGATCGACTTGTAGTCGTAGTCTTCGTATTCCACACCGGTCAGCAGGGTGTGCTCGAAACCGCCGGTGGAGAAGTGCCCGGTCAGGTTGAGCTGGTAGTCCTGGTCGGTCCATTCCAGCTTGCGGTAGTTGAAGTTGCGTTGCAGGGTGCGGCCGTCGGCGCCCAGGCTGCTGGCGTTGTTCGCCTCCACGCCGTCGCCCTTCATGGTGCCGTCCAGCCACTGAACTCCGCCGCCGAGGGTCCAGTTGTCGTTGAGCATGTGCTCGAAACGCAGTTGGGCCATGTTGTTGTCGTTGTGCAGGTCGCCGGCGTACTTTTCGCCCCAGAAGGTGTCGCGTGACGGCGTGCTGCGCTGGTTGGCGAAGCGGGTCAGGCCGCGATCCAGCGGGTGGTTGTTGCGGATGAAGTCGCCTTCGAAAATCACCTTGGTGGCGTCGTTGGCCTGCCAGGTCAGCACCGGGGCCACGCCATAACGTTCGGTGGAGACGTGGTCGCGGAAGGTATCACCGCCCTCGCCCACCACGTTGAGGCGATAGGCCAGGCGGCCATCGTCATCCAGCGGGCCGGACGCATCGAGGGTGCCGCGCTTCATGCCCTGGTCATCGAGCTGGCTGCCCAAGGTGACGGTGCGCTCGGGCAGGGGTTGCTTGGAAACCACGTTGAAGGTGCCGCCGGGATCGCCGCGCCCGTAGAGCATGGTCGCTGGCCCGCGCAGCACTTCGAGGCGTTCGATGGTGTTGGCGTCCGGCATGGCCGGGTAGCCACGGTTGATCGGGAAACCGTTGCGGTAGAACTCGGCGGTGGTAAAGCCGCGCACGGTGAAACTGGTGAGGCCCTGACCGCCAAAGTTGTTGGCCCGACCCACGCCGCCGGCGTAGTCGAGGGCTTCCTGCAGGCGCGTGGCGCCGATGTCTTCGACCACATCCTTGGGCACCACGCTGATGGACTGCGGGGTTTCATGAATCGAGGTATCGGTTCGCGTCGCACTGGCCGAGCGGGTGGCGCGGTAGCCCTTGACCGGCCCCTGTGCGGTTTCGTAGTCGGCGGCGCCAGTCACATTGGTGGCCTGCAGCTCGATACTGGCCTTGTCGGCGGGAGCCTCCTCTGCCCAGGTGAACGGGGAAAACGCCTGAAGCACACAGATGGAAATCAGGGTACGACGCATGAATACGAACCTAGTAAAAGAGCCAGATGGGGCGGCATCCCTGCCAATTTCGAGGCGCATGGTATATCAACGCATTCTCGTTTGACATGCATTCTCATTTGTTATTTTTCGAGTGTCCACTTTGTATCAAAGGTTCTACCAAAGAAAATCCGCGCAAAAAAAAGCCACTCGATCGAGTGGCTCATGCAGCGGTGCAGCTCGCCTCAGCGATAACGCTCAAGCCAATGCGCGTATGGCGCCGGCAAGGTCCACGAGGCGTTTTCCACACCCAGCTCCTTGGCGGCAAAGTACGCCCAATGCGGATCGGCCAGGTGCGCGCGGCCTACCGAGACCAGGTCCAACTGACCATTTTGCAAGGCCGCTTCGGCCAGGTGCGGCATGCCGAAGCCCCAGGCCGAGGTCACAGGAATACCGGCTTCGCGGCGTACGCGCTCGGCCACAGGGCCAAGAAAGGCCGGGCCCCATGGAATGTGGGTGTCCGGAATGGTGAAACCCACGCTGACGCTGAGCAAATCCAGGCCACCGGCCTTGAAGCGGCGGGCCAGTTCGATGGATTCGGTGAGGGTCTGCTCGTCGCGACCGTCGTACTCGATCACGCCGAAACGCGCGGTTAGTGGCAAGTTTTCCGGCCAGACTTCACGCACGGCGGCCAGGGTTTCCAGAAGGAAACGGCTGCGATTGTCGAAGCTGCCGCCGTAGGCGTCGGTACGCTGGTTGGAATGCTCGGAGAAAAAGCTCTGGCCCAGGTAACCGTGGGCGAAGTGCAGCTCGATCCACTCAAAGCCGGCGTCACGGGCGCGGCGCGCGGCGTCGACAAAGTCCTGCTTGACGCGGGCGATGTCGTCCAGGGTCATGGCGCGCGGAACGTTGGGCAAGTTGGTACCAAAGGCAATCGCCGACGGCGCGATGGTTTCCCAGCTGCGCGCGTCGGAGGGCGGCATGTGGTCATCGCCTTCCCACGGGCGGTTGGCGCTGGCTTTGCGGCCGGCGTGGGCAATCTGGATGCCCGGCACGGCACCAGCGGCCTTGATAGCCTTGACCATCGGCACGAAAGCCTGCGCATGCGCATCGCTCCAGATACCGGCGCAGCCCGGCGTGATGCGCCCTTCCGGCGAGACTGCGGTGGCTTCAACCACCAGCAACCCGGCGCCGCCACGGGCCATGCTGGCCAGGTGCACGTGGTGCCAATCGTTAACCATGCCGTCATCGGCGCTGTATTGGCACATGGGAGGGATCGCAATGCGATTGCGCAGTGTCACATCCTTGAGCGTGAACGGTTCGAACAGTGCAGACATCGGGAAACTCCAGAAGCGAAGTGGGTAATTCGATAGTTCGATGGTAATCGAACTATGGTATTCGGCGCTACCCCCCTGTTATGATCCGCCGCCATGCGAGCCTTCAAACACCCCGCCGTGCAAGACCTCACACTCGAGCGCCTGCTGTATGCCCTGAGTGACCCCGTGCGCCTGGATATCGTGCGCTGCCTGGCCGGGGTTCCCGAGGCCTCCTGCGGCGAACTGGACGGCGGGCGGCCCAAGTCGAGCATGTCCCACCACTTCCGCGTGTTGCGTGACGCCGGCCTGGTACACACCCGCAGCGTCGGCACTACCCACATGAACTCGCTGCGCCGCGATGAACTGGAAACGCGCTTTCCCGGGCTGCTGGCGAGCATTCTGGCCCAGGGCTGAGTCAGGCCCTGGTGATCACGCGATTGTCCGCGTCGCTGCACTGCGCCTGTAACGGGGCGCCGTCCAGGTAGACGCAGTCCTTGCCGTTGCGCTTGGCCATATACAGGTTGCGGTCTGCATTTTTGAGCACCGTCGACACATCATCCCCCGCCGCGAAGCCGGTCATGCCTGCGCTGCACGTGTAGTGATGGGGCGGCGCAACGCTGCCGCGAATGTTGTGCAGCAGGCGCAACGCAAACGCACTGGCCACTGAAGGGTCATCCCCCACCAGCAACACGCCGAATTCCTCACCGCCGATGCGGCCGAAACTGTGGCTCCCAGGGGTGGCCTTGAGGCAATCGGCCATGGCGCACAAAATCCTGTCGCCGACATCGTGGCCGAACTGGTCGTTCTTGAGCTTGAAACTGTCAATGTCCAGCATCAGAAAATAGCCGCTCTCCCCTGCGGCTATCAACTTGGCGAAACTTTCCATCAGCGCGCGCCGGTTGAGAATGGAGGTGAGGTAGTCCGTCTGCGCCAGCACGCGAAACTCGCTTTCCACCAGCAGCACGGACCGCAGGTTCTTCAGGTAAGAAAAACTCAGGATGAAACCGATCGACACCGATGCGGCGCAAAAGATGAACAGATAGACCTGCGCGCCCTCGTAAAACGATTCAGAGAGAATCGGCCACATCACCGCCCACACCAGCGCCGCGCAGATCAAAAAGTCCTGTACCGAGATAAACAGCAGCGCACTGCTGACCACCAGGGTCACCGCCAGCGGCAAGGCAAATACCCGCAGTTCCAGGTTGGCGCCGATCACGTGAAAGAAACCAACGCACAGCAACACCATGTACACCACGCCCAGCACCCGCCAGGCGAAAAAGTTGGTGACCACGCGGTGGCATCCGCACACCAGCAGCAGCCCCAGCGTGACCAGTCCCTCCGGCACGCCGGACGCCTTCAGCGGCCCGGCCAGCAAAACGCCCAGCCAGGCGATGATGCCGATCAGTTCGGCCTGGGTCACCGCCGGCGACAACAAACGTTGCATGCGCGGCCTGAGTTTCACGTTATTCGGCATCTTTCACTCCCTGTGCGCTGGCGGTCTACGTGCGTTTGGCATGACTCAGTTTAAGACTGTGCAAGCAAGTGGCAAATGAATACGCCATGAAACGGCGGACCAGATATATAAAGGGCGGCAACACTTCCAGTTGGGTTTTGGAATGAACCTTGAAATACCCCCGATCGGCACCTTCCTGAACCAGGCGAATGACATGGGTCTTGGAGACCGACAGTTGCTCGGCGATCGACAAATACGAAGACACGCGGAAACTTGCGCCCGAATTATCCTGCGCACAGGCATCGTTATAAATCGCCAGCATTAACATATGCCCGCCATCGCGCTTGAGCAGCCAATAACAATCGGGCAGCAATAGATCAATCGACAGGTCATTGTCGAGCAGCGTCGCATACCCCTTGAAATAACGGGACAGGTAGGCGTGATCATCCAACTGCCCCACGCCCGCAAAAATGCCCTGCCCGGGACACATCATCTGCGTCGGTTCCACCACCGACCGAAGCAGCGACCTGACCTCCTGACAGGCCTGGGGCGACGGTCCGAATACCCGCAGGCGGCTGTCATCCGGATGCCCCGCCACCTGCATGAACCCCAATGCGCGAAACAGCAGGAATATCGACTCAAGGCTGTTTCGGGAAGAAAAGCCGCGTGCCACACAAAACTCTTTCACCTCGGAAAGAAGCGGCTCCGGTTTGGAAAAATAAGTACTCAATAAGGTAAACGACACCATCAAACGATTGAACTTCAACGCCGTCTTATAGAAAAACGCTCTTTTTGAATAGGTCTCCAGCAACATCTTGTAATGAATACGGATGCACGCCTCAAGTTCCACATGTTGCTCAAACGCTTGCACCGATTCTTCCATCGCCAACTTCAAAGAACTGCCACACATGAGAAAAAGCCCTGATCAAACAACTTGGATGCACTGATCTCAATTGCAGTACCGATAATGGCGTTTTGCCTTGAGCGCAATCTATAGCGATTAAACAAGCGGACCGCGTCGTTACCAAAATTGTTCCGCAACAGCCGGGCGGCTTAACCGTTTCAGTCCCGCGCCGAACCTTCCCGGCAAGCTGGCGTCCGAGCTAGAGCATAGTCGTTCATCGCCCCGCTGCGAGGTCCCCATTTGAAAGCCGCCATCCTCAAAAAATACCGCCTGATCATCAAGACCATGGGCTACGTGGGCTGGTCCCTGTTCTGGCTGTTGTTGTGGGATATCGCCGTGACGGTGGACTTCATGCTGTTCCTCAACGCCAAGGTCAACCTGCCGCTGATGCCGCTCACGCTGCTGGGTTCGGCGTTGATCGTGCTGATCAGCTTTCGTAACAGCAGTGCCTACAACCGCTGGTGGGAAGCACGCACCCTGTGGGGGGCGATGGTCAACAACTCGCGCAGCTTCGCGCGTCAGGTGCTGACCCTGCTTGACGATCCCGACAGTGAAGTGAACCCGATCAAATCCACCTTGTTGCGTCGGCATGTGGCCTACGTGAACTGCCTGGCCGCGCATCTCAGGGGCCAACCCTGCCCGGACGAGGTCCGTGCGTTCATTCCCGCCGAAGAGTTCGCGCGCAATGGCGCCACCAACAACTTTGCCAATGACATTCTCACCGGCTCTGCGGCGATCCTGTCGCGCGAATACAAGGCCGGGCATCTGGACAGCATTCGCCTGGCGCGGATCGAATCGACGCTGGTCGATCTCTCCAACGCCCAGGGTGGCATGGAGCGCATCGCCAATACGCCACTGCCCTACCCCTACGTGTACTTTCCACGGCTGTTCATCTCGCTGTTCTGCCTGATCGTGCCGGTAGGCCTGGTGGAATCCCTGGGCTGGTTCACGCCGCTGGCCTCCACCGTGGTGGGCTTCATGCTGCTGGCCATCGAACGCATCGGCACCGACCTGCAAAGCCCGTTCCGCTCCAGCGAACACCAGATCCAGATGGAAGCGATCTGCGAAACCATCGAGAAAAACCTGCAATCGATGCGCCGTGACACCCTCGCCGACACCACCATCGGCTGATAGCCCTCTGCCCCTCAAGTGAATGCCCCCTCGGTCGATAAACCGGGGGTACGCATGGCAATTCCCCCTCAAAACAACCCGTGCGACATTCAGCGCTAGCGTTTCCCCTTGCCAAAACTATAAATATCCGCGGGTGAAGTCATGAATATCAAGCAGAAGCTGACCTGGGCGTTCGCGGCTATCGCGTGCGTGCCGGTGATCCTCGTCGCGGTGTTGGTCGTTCTCAATGTGCGCGAGGGGGCCAAGGCCAATTTCCTCGACAGCAGCGGTCGGGAAATCCGTCAGATCGACAATGGCATGAAGCAGTTCTTCGACGGCATCACCCAGAACGTCGATTACGTGGCCAAGGACCCGCGCGTGGTCACGGCCAAAGACCTCAAGAGCTATGTTGGCGCCGATGCCGCGAAACTCCCGCTGACCGCGACCAATCAGGAACTGCTGGCGATTTTCGATCAGTTCGCCAAAAGCCATCCCAGCACCGCCTATCTGTCCCTGGGACTGAGCGACGGCGGCTACGCCAGTTGGCCGGATGACCCCAAGATCAGCAACTACGACCCGCGCCTGCGTCCCTGGTACCAGGCCGCCATCGCCGCGCCCGGCACCACCGTGCGCACGGGCGCCTATTATTGGGCGCCGGACGATGTGGTGCTGATCGGCACCGTGCGCACCGTCGCCGATGCCGCAGGCAAAGTGCTTGGCGTGGTTGGCCTGGACGTGTCGCTCAAGCAGCTCACCGAACTGGTGCGCAACATCAAGCTGGGCGACAGCGGCTACCTGATGCTGGTCGAAGCCAGTGGCAACGTGCTGGTCGACCCCAGCGATGCCAAGCACAACTTCAAGCCCCTGGCCGAGCTGGGCCCCAACTACGCTGAACTGTCCAAGCGCGGCGACGGCGTGACCCAGATCGACATCGACGGCGTGCCCTACATGGCCAACGTGGTCAGCTCCAAAGACCTGGGCTGGCGCTTTATCGGCCTGATCAAGCGCGACGAAGTAATGGCCGATGCCACCCGTCTCACCTGGTTGATCGCCGCCATTGCTGCTGCGCTGGCGATTGTCTTCGCCATCGTCGGCGCCAGTTTTGCCAGGGTGATCGTGCGTCCGATTCGCGGCGTCGCCGACGGCCTGCAGGAAATCGCCGAAGGTGAAGGCGATCTCACCCGCCAGCTCAAGGTGCAGGGCAAGGACGAAACCGCCAGTCTCGCCGGTTGGTTCAACCAGTTCCTGGGCATGATCGCGCAGTTGGTGCAGCGCATCGGCAATGCGTCGGCCGACCTGCAGACCGCCGCCGCCGACACCAGCGATGTGGCCAACAACCTCAACCAGGCTGCCGGTCGCCAGCGTGAAGCGGTGGAATTGGTGAGCACCGCGTTCAACGAGATGGTGGCCACTGCCAACGAAGTGGCACGCTCCTGCAGCGCCGCAGCGTCGAGCGCCGACCAAGGCTACCGCGACGTGCACACCGGCGAGCAGCATATCGGCGAAGCCACCGGCAGCGTGCTCAAGCTCAGCGAAGACCTGCAGAAGTCGACGCAGACCATGCAGCTGCTGGAGCAGGACAGCCAGAACATCAACACCATCCTCGACACCATCCGCTCGATTGCCGAACAGACCAACCTGCTGGCGCTCAACGCCGCCATCGAAGCCGCGCGCGCCGGTGACCAGGGCCGTGGTTTTGCGGTGGTCGCCGACGAAGTCCGCGCCCTGGCGCGCCGTACGGCTGACTCCACCGGTGAAATCGACAGCCTGCTCGGCAACCTCGCCCGCCGCACCCAGGAAGTGACCCAGCAGATGCAGGGCAGCCTGCAGGTGTCCCACACGAGCGTGGAACGCATCCAGCAGGCCCGCGACAGCTTCGACAAGATCCGTGGCTCGGTGGACTTGATCCGCGACCAGAACACCCAGATCGCCACTGCCGCAGAGGAACAGCACCAAGTGGCCGAGGACATCAACCGCCACATCGCGCAGATCCATGCCGATGCGCAGTTGGTCGAAGGTTTTGCGCATTCGGCGCAGACCGGTTCGGGGCGTTTGACGCATATTTCCGCGCAGCTCAAGGGGCTGGTGGGACGCTTCAAGGTCTAAGCGGCCAGGGTGGCGATGCACTGGAGGACGCTAAGAACCCACCAAAAATGCACCACGGCAACATCAGGGCACGTTCGATCTGACCTGTGTAAGCAATGGCTCACCTGTGTTGTGGCGAGCCCCAATGCCGTTCAGTTAAGTGCAGATTCCCCTGTGGCGAGCAGGCTTGTCCTGCGTTGGGCTGCGCAGCAGCCCCAAAACCAGGCGCTGAGCCGTATCAGGTACACCGCGTTCTGCTGGATTGGGGGGCGCTTCGCACCCCAACGCGGGGCAAGCCCGCTCGCCACAATAAGCCCACGCATTTTCCTCAACTGAACGGCATTAGGGCAAACCCGCTCGCCACAGTGAGGCCTCGCCACAACCCTCTCAATTGACTGTGGCAGTCTCGGTAACAGTCTATTGCGAGACGATAATGTACTAACTGGTTACTTATGTTGCTAAAATCGCCGCCTTGCCCTCTCTCACTCGAGTCCTTTCGACATGAAACGAGCATCGCGCGCCGCTGGCGTCTCTAGATTCTTCCTGCTGGGCCTGGGCGTGATCATCGCCCTGCTCGGCCTTGCGCTTGCCGTCGGCGGCGCCAAACTGGTCAGCCTGGGTGGGTCCTGGTACTTCCTGATCGGCGGTGTGGCCATGGCGATTTCCGGGTTGCTGGTTGCCAAACGCAAAACGGCGGGCGCGTGGTTGTTCGGCGCATTCCTTGTCGGCACGGCCATCTGGGCGGTGGCGGACGTGGGCCTGGTGTTCTGGCCCCTGTTCTCGCGGCTGTTCATGTTCGCCGTGATCGGCCTGGTGGTGGCGCTGGTGTATCCGCTGCTGGCCGGCCGGCCAGCGCGTGGCGCCTATGGCGTGGCGGCCGTGTTGGCAGTCGGCGTGGCGGTGGCAGCGGGCAACATGTTTGTCGCCCACCCAAGCGTCGCCCCCACCGGCGCGGGACCTGGCGTCACGCCGGTGGTGGCGGCGGAAGCGCAGAAAGACTGGGCCCACTACGGCAACACCGAAGGCGGCAGCCGCTTCGCCGCGCTGGACCAGATCAACCGCGACAGCGTCGACAAACTCAAGGTGGCCTGGACCTACCGCACCGGCGACGTGGCCATCAGCGACGGCAACGGCGCCGAAGACCAGCTCACGCCGCTGCAGATCGGCAACAAGGTGTTCATCTGCACACCGCACAACAACCTGATCGCGCTGGATGCCGACACCGGCAAGGAGTTGTGGAAAAACGAGGTCAACGCCCAATCGGCGGTGTGGCAGCGTTGCCGTGGCATGGCGTATTTCGACGCCACCGCGCCGCTCAATCAGCCCACCCAACCGGGCAGCTCGCCGATCATCGCCGCCAGCGTACCCGCCGGCGCGCAGTGCCAGCGCCGTCTGCTGACCAACACCATCGACGCACGCCTGATCGCCGTGGATGCCGACACCGGCCAATTCTGCGAAGACTTCGGCAGCCATGGCCAGGTCGACCTCAAGGCGGGCCTGGGCAATGTGCCAGACAGCTACTACCAACTGTCTTCGGCGCCATTGATCGCCGGCACCACCGTGGTAGTGGGCGGCCGCGTGGCGGACAACGTGCAGACCGACATGCCCGGCGGCGTGATCCGTGGTTTTGATGTGATCAGCGGCCAGATGCGCTGGGCCTTCGACCCGGGCAATCCCGAAGACAAACAGGCACCCGCCGCTGGCAGCACCTACGTGCGCAGCACGCCCAACAGCTGGGCGCCGATGTCCTATGACCCGCTGATGAACACGGTCTTCCTGCCCATGGGCAGTTCGTCCACCGACATCTACGGCGTGGAACGTACCGCGCTCAATCACAAGTACGGCGCATCGGTGCTGGCGCTGGACGCCTCCACCGGCGCGGAAAAATGGGTGTACCAGACCGTCCACAACGACCTCTGGGATTTCGACCTGCCCATGCAGCCAAGCCTGATCGACTTCACCCCGCCGGGCAGCGACAAGGCCGTGCCGGCGGTGGTGATCGGCACCAAGGCCGGGCAGATCTACGTGCTTGACCGCGCCACCGGCAAGCCGCTCACCGATGTCCAGGAAGTGCCGGTCAAGGCCGCGAACATTCCCAACGAACCCTATGCGAAAACCCAGCCCAAATCCGTCGGCATGCCGCAGATCGGCGCGCAAACCCTGCGCGAATCGGACATGTGGGGCGCCACGCCGTACGACCAGTTGCTGTGCCGCATCGACTTCAAAGGCATGCGCTACGACGGCCTCTACACCGCGCCGGGCACCGACAAATCCCTGAGCTTCCCGGGGTCGCTCGGCGGCATGAACTGGGGCAGCCTCTCCACCGACCCGGTGCACGGTTTTATCTTCGTCAACGACATGCGCCTGGGCCTGTGGATCCAGATGGTGCCGTCGCAGAACAAGGCCCTGGCCGCCTCCGGTGGTGAAGCATTGAACACCGGCATGGGCGCCGTGCCGCTCAAGGGCACGCCGTATGCGGTGAACAAGAACCGCTTCCTGTCAGTGGCCGGCATTCCGTGCCAGGCGCCGCCGTTCGGCACCCTCACGGCCATCGACATGAAGACGCAAAAAATCGCCTGGCAAGTGCCGGTCGGCACGGTTGAAGACACCGGCCCTCTGGGCATCCGCATGCACCTGCCGATCAACATCGGCCTGCCTACGCTGGGTGGCACGCTGTCGACCCAGGGCGGCCTGATCTTCATCGCCGGCACCCAGGACTTCTACCTGCGCGCCTTCAACAGCGGCAACGGCGACGAAGTCTGGAAAGCCCGTCTGCCCGTGGGCAGCCAGGGTGGCCCGATGACCTACGTCTCGCCCAAAACCGGCAAGCAGTACATCGTGGTCACCGCCGGCGGCGCGCGCCAGTCCACCGACCGTGGCGACTATGTGATCGCCTACGCCCTGCCCTGATCGTCTCCGCGCGCGATGCCCCTGTGGCATCGCGTCTCAGGTAAAAAATTCAAACTATCGCGCCCTGTGTCGTTCACAACCCTACGTTCAATGTGAAACAGGAGGCGACATGCAGTATCGACAACTGGGCCATTCGGGCTTGCTGGTATCCGAAATCGTCCTGGGCACCGTGCCCTTCGGCGGGCGCGCCGAGTTCGAAAAATGCGGCGCCGTGGATGTGCCCCAGGCCAGGCGCATGTTTGATATCGCGTTCGAGGCAGGCGTGAACATGGTCGACACCGCCGACCTGTACTCCCACGGCCTGGCCGAGGAAGTGGTCGGCAAGGCCCTGGGCGACAAGCGCCACGACATCCTGCTGGCCACCAAGGGCCGCAGCCCCGTGGACGACAACCCAAACAACTCTGGTTCCTCGCGCTACCACCTGATTCGCGCCTGCGAAGCCAGCCTCAAGCGCCTGGGCACCGACCATATCGACCTGTATCAACTGCACAACTGGGACGGCCTGACGCCGATCGAGGAAACCCTCGAAGCCCTGCGACTGCTGGTGGGTTCGGGCAAGATCCGCTACTTCGGCACCAGCAACTTCACCGCCTGGCAAATGATGAAAGCCCTGGGCAAAGCCGAGCTGCACGGCATGCTCAAGCCCATCACCCAGCAGATCTACTACACCCCGGAATCCCGCGAGGCCGAGTACGAACTGCTGCCCCTGGCGCTGGACCAGAATATCGGCACCCTGGTATGGGGCCCGATGGGCGAAGGCCTGCTGACCGGCTCCACGCGGCGCGGACAGAAGCCGCCGGCCAATACTCGCCAGGGCAGCGACTGGCCGGAACCCTACGTGCATGACCCGGAACGCGCGCTGGACATCATCGAGACCCTTGCCGCCGTGGGCGACGAGCACGGTGTGTCGGTGGCACGCACCTGCCTGGCCTGGCTCAAGGACCGCCCGGGGATCACCTCGCTGATCATCGGCGCACGCACCGAGGAGCACCTGCGCGACAACCTGGCCGCCACCGAGTTGAAACTCACCGAGGAACAATCATCGCGCATCGAGGCCGTGACGCGGCGCCAGCCGTTGTATCCGTACTGGCATCGGTTCACCGCCGGTATCGATCGCTTTGACCCGGCCGAACAGCCGTTCCTGGCAGAGCATCGCAAGACCCTGGATGCGCGCAAGGACAAGTAGCCACGGTGAACAGCGTGCCGAGGTTGAAGGCTGACCCTGGCCAAGCCCCCTTTCCACCTGTGGCAAGGGGGTCTACCTGTCCGTTCGGTCAGTACCCACAGCGTTGCGAGCTTGGCAAACTGCCTCCCTCGACACTGCCGCTGTGCGCAGCCACACAAGGACCCAACGATGAACAGCATGGATTCCATTCTTCGCCAGTTTTCGGCTGAAGGCGCCACCCATCTCTACTCCAGTCCGCCCTCGGTATTGACCCCCGCCGACCTCTACCGGGCCAAGGACGACGCCCTTTATCGAGAGATGATCGCCGGCAGCAATATCTACCTGATCACGGCGCGCCGGCGGGTGCTGATCAATCCTTACGACCTGCAATTGCAAGGCCGTACGGTGCACGGCAGCTTTTTCCTGGTGATGGATGAGACGGGTGAGCAGCCCATCCCCTTCAGCTACGAGATCCCGCCGATCACGCCAGGGGATCGCGACGCCATCGAACAGGTGCAGGTCGCCCCCAACGGCACCCACCTGCTGATCACCACCGCCACACGCCAGGTCATCACCGCCGCCCATATCGTGGTGGCCAACGCCAGCAGTGCACTGCACACCGAGCAACGGGACATGAATGTGCTGTATGTCGGCCAGGGCCTGGGCAAGGTCAACGCACTGACCGCCGTCGACCGTTTGCTCAACCACACCACCCTGCAACGCATCCTGGCCGAAGCTTCGACCAACACCCCGGAGCTGGAAATTTCGCTGCTGCTGTATCGCTTCGAACACGGACGCACCGTGATCAGCAACGGCGGCGACCTCAACCTTGATCCCGAAGCCTGCGAGCAGGAGGATCACGCGCACTTCGAACGGCTGCGCTCGGTGCGCCTCAATCGCGATGAGGTGGTCACCCTGGCGGAAGCGGCACTGATCAACCACTTCAAACCGCAGTACAACACGCTGCTCAAGTCCACCAACTTTGCCGCCCAGACCCACAAGAAGATCAAGCCGCTTAAAAAACTGCTGGCCAAGGGCATTACCGGTTTGACCGTGGAAATCTGCAGCGCGAACATCAACGCGCGCCTTTTCACTCGCGATGCATTGCCCCTGGAGCCGAGCGAGCTGATGCCTGCCCATGTCCTGCAGGGACAGGCGTTTGATAATGAGCAGGATAAACGCGCGTGGTTCGAACACGTGCGGGAGATGGCGCATACCCATCTGGCGCAGTTCCCGCTCACCACGCCGCAGGAGCGCGAGACCTTCATGCACGGCATGGTGTGGCTGGGGCAGACGCAGCGAGAGCGGATATGGCCGATGCATGGCAAGGCTGAATAACGCGCCCTGACACTCAGGCATCGGGAGCGAGCCCCCTCCCTCAGTTTTACAGTGTTCGGCGGACACGTTACCCCAGGCAAGCCATATGCTCCGCAATCCTGCCTCTCAACCAGCGCTCCGCCGGATCATTGTCATGCACCCCGCTCCACACCATCGACAACTGCGCCGCCTCGATCAAAAACGGCGGATCCTCAGCCCGTAAACGCGTGCCCTCAGTCAACGCACACGCCGCATAATCCGGCACGGTCGCAATAACCTGCGTGCCCGCCAACAACGCCCGTAACCCACTGAACTGCGGCACCGCCAATACCACCCGCCGCGTGCGGCCGATACGTGCCAGGTCCAGGTCAATATTGCCGCTCAAATCCCCGGAAAACGACACCATCGCATGGGGCCGTGCGCAGTATTCATCCAGGCTCAACGGCGCGGTCCCGCCGTCTCCCCGCAGCACCTTGCAGGGAATGTCACGCAACCTCTTGCGTTTGGCATTGGCCGGCAACTCAGTGGTGTAACTGACCCCCACCGTGATCTCGCCACTGGCCAGCAACGACGACATCAACAGGTAATTGGCGCGCCGCACCACGACCACAATCCCCGGCGCTTCTTCGCGTAATTGGCTGAGCAACGGCGGAAACAGCCCGAACTCGGCGTCGTCCGACAAGCCGATGCGGAACACCGCGCAACTGGAAGAAGGATCGAAGTTTTTGGCGCGGCTGACGGCGCCCGAGATGATGTCCATGGCCGGTTGCAGCTCCTTGAGTATCGCCAGCGCCCGGGGCGTGGGTTCCATGCCGCGGCCGTTGCGCAGCAGCAACGGGTCGTCGAACAGATCGCGCAAACGTCCCAGCGCCGCGCTCACCGCCGGTTGGCCCATGAAGAGTTTCTCGGCGACCCGGGTCAGGTTCTTCTCGAACATCAGCGCCTCGAAAATCACCAGCAGGTTCATGTCGACGCGGCGCAGGTCGTTGCGGTTCATGGCGGTATCCAGACGATTGACAAGGGCTCAGATAACCATGCAACGCGGGTTTTGCATTGCACCTCTGTGCTGTCCTTTTACAGCCACGCACCTGACAAAATTAACAACGATTAACTCGCCAGCCAGACGACCGGGCACCATCATCAAGCGCGTCTACACTGCATTCATTCACCGGGAACGCTCCCATCGAAAACGGATATTCGTCATGGCCCGACTTGAGTATTGCGCACCCCGTGCGCCCACCCCCGGCGGCTTGTGCCCGCGACGTGAACGCATCGTCAAACAACTGATCCTCGCCCACCTCGGTGAAAGCCTGGCGATTGCCAACCTGGCCCAGGCCTGTGCGTTGTCGCGCAGCCATTTTTCCCGCGCGTTCAAATGCACCACCGGGCTGTCGCCCCAGGAATGGATCCGCCAGCAACGCATCCAGCGCGCCAAGGAGCTGATCACCGGGTCGTCCTTGAGCCTCACGCAGATCAGCCTCGAATGCGGGTTTTGCGATCAGGCGCACTTCAGCCATATCTTCACCCGCAGTGAAGGCATCAATCCCATGACCTGGCGAAATCACCACTCGCGCCCGGTTATCGCCGCCTAGTGGTCGGTGCCGGTGTGGACTATGCTGGGCACCTCCGTCTTATCGAGCATGGCCGTCCATGAACGACCTCAGCGACCAGGCCGTGCATTTTGGCCCCTATCAGGTGCACCCGCGACAGCGCCGGGTGCTGGAGGCCGGTCGCCCGTTGCGCCTGGGCCGGCGTGCGGTGGACATCCTGCTGGTACTGCTGGAGCACGCAGGCAATGTGGTGAGCAAGCAGGCACTGATCGCGCGGGTCTGGCCCACCAGCGTGGTGGAGGACGGCAACCTGCGTGTGCACATGGCGGCGCTGCGCAAGGCCCTCGGCGACGGCCAGGCCGGGCAGCGCTATATCGTGACGGTCGCCCAGCGCGGCTACAGTTTTGTCGCGCCCCTGAGCATCGAGCCCATGACCCTGCCCCATGACGGTCCACGCCCCGGCCACAACCTGCCGCTGCGCCGCACCCGCATGATCGGGCGCCAGGCGCTGATCGACACGCTGGTACAGCAACTGCCCCGACAGCGCTTTATCACCCTGACCGGCGCGGGCGGCATCGGCAAGACCACCGTGGCCCTGCGCGTGGCGGAGTTGCTGATCGGGCATTACCGCGACGGCATTCGTCTGCTGGACCTCGCACCGCTCAGCGCGCCGTCAATGATTGTGCCCAACCTGGCCGCCCTGCTCGACCTCACACCCGCCGCCGATGAGCCGCTGCCGAGCATCGCCCACAGCCTGCACGAACGCCAGTCGCTGCTGGTCATCGACAACTGCGAGCACCTGCTCGATGACATCGCCCTGATCAGCGAAACCCTGCTGCGCCACGCGCCCGGGCTGCACATCCTCGCCACCAGCCGCGAAGCCCTGCGCGCCGACGGTGAACAGGTGCAACGCCTCGACCCGCTGGCCTGCCCGCCCGCCACCGGCAACCGCGCCCAGGCCCTGGGTTACCCGGCCATGCAACTGTTGATCGAGCGTGCCATGGCCCATCAGGACAGCTTCGCCTTGAGCGACGCCGAACTGCCGCTGGCGATTGAGATCTGCCGGCGCATGGACGGCATTCCCCTGGCGATCGAACTGGTCGCGGCGCAGGTCGAGCGCTTCGGCCTGCCGGGCCTGCTGGTGCAGATGCAAGACACCTTCCGCTTGCAGGCCCCTGACCGACGCAACGCCCTGCCCCGCCAGCAAACCCTGCGGGCCACGCTGGATTGGAGCTTCGACCTGCTCAGCGCCTGCGAACAGAGCTGCCTGCGCCGCCTCGCCGTTTTTCGCGGAGGCTTCAGCCTGGCCAGCGCGACAGCGGTGAGCGCCGACGCGCAGCAGGCGCCGGCCGATGTGCTCGGCTCAATCACGCAACTGGTCGCCAAGTCCCTGCTCAATGTGGAGCCTGGCGACGACGAAGTGGTGTACCGCCTGCTGGACATCACCCGCAGCTACGCGCTGGAAAAACTCACCCTGGCGGCTGAGCTCGACGCCACCCGCGAACGTCATGCCACGCGCTGCCTGGTGCTGATGGAACAGGCCCGCGAAGATTGGGAGCTGACCGCAACCCAGGCCTGGATCGACCGCTACGCGCCGCTGCGCGAAGACATCCGCGCCGCCCTCGACTGGGGCCTGGGCGATGGCGGCGCGCACGTGCTGGGGATTCGCCTGACGGTCAGCGCCATGCCGCTGTGGCAAGAGCTGTCACTGCTGCGCGAACATGCACTGTACGTGGGCAAGGCACTGGCCCTGATGCAGCGGGCCCAGGTGCCGTGCACGCAACTGGCGATGCAACTGCAACTGGCGCTGGGCAGCCTGTCCTATCACGCCATGGGCGGCGCCCCGCAGACCATTGACGCCTTCGTCAGCGCCCGACGGCTGGCCGAAACGCGCGGGGATATCGCCGGCCAGTTGCGCGCGGTGTCCGGCCATATGGCGGTGAGCCTGTGCGCGGGTCGCTACCGTGAAGCCTTGAGCATGAGCACTCAGTTCGATCGCCTCGACCCGCGCACCGACCCGCTGCAGGACTTGAGCGCCCAGCGCCTGCGCGTGCTCGCGCAGCATTACGCAGGCAACCAGGCGCTGGCCCGACACAATGCCGAGCAGGTGATCCAGCGCATGGCCCAGAGCGGCCATCTCAATCGGTTTACCCACGCTTTTGGCGTGCAATATGACCAGAGCGTCGCCTCCCTGACCGTGCTGGCGCGGGTGTTATGGCTGCAGGGCTTGCCCGAGCAGGCGTGGCGCACCGCCAGCCAGGCCCTGGAGCTGGCGGTGCAAATCAACCATGGCACCACCCTCTGCTACACCCTGGCACTGGCCGGCGTGGTGATTGCCCGTTACAACGGCGATGAAGCGTCAGCGCAGTCATTGCAGGCGCTGCTGGTGCAGCAGGCGCACAAGCATTCGGCGCAGTTGTTCCAGACCTGGGCGCAGCTGTATTCCCAGCACCTTTCGATAGACGCCGTGCAGGGCCTGGACCTGGTCAAGGACATCCTGATTACCCTGGGTGTGGGGCGCGTGGATGATGCCGGGTTCGAGCGGGTGCGCAGCGGCGATGGCGGCTGGTGCGCGCCGGAGATTTTGCGCCTGCGCGCCGAGGCATTGCCCGACAGCGCCGCCGCCGAGTCGTTGCTCCTTGACGCCCTGGGCCTGGCCCATCAGCAAGGCGCCCTGGCCTGGGAATTGCGCTGCGCAACCTCACTGGCGCGGCTGTGGCAGCGCCAGGGCCGGCGACAGGCTGCGCACCCCTTGCTGAGTTCAGTCTATGCGCGCTTTACCGAAGGCTTTGCCACTCAGGACCTAATGAGCGCAGGCCGCCTGCTCGATGAGTTGCAAGACAAACGGCTGGCCTGAAAACGGCCCCAGGCCGTGCCCATAGTGCTGCTGCAAACGCGCCACCTGCTGCGGGTCGCGCAGCTGTGCCAGGGCGTAGCTGCGCACGCTGTTGAGCAGGCGATAACGCCGCGGGCCAGGGCCCGGTTCCACCCGCAACAGCGAGGTGTCGACCAGTCGCGCGAGCAGGTAAGGCAGGTCGGCGTGTGCAAGCTCGGTGCCGGCGATTCGCTCGGTCAATGCGGGCAAGGTCAGCGCCATCCGAAACAGCCCCAACTGCAGGAACAGCCAGCGTTCGGGCACGCTCAAGCGCGCGTAGCTCCAATCCAGCGCGGCGGTCATGGACTGATGCCGTTCGACCGCCGTGCGGCGGCCACGGGCCAATAGTTGCAGGCCATGGCGCAACTGCGCCTGCACGCCCTGCACGCCCAGCGCATGAACCTGAGCGGCGGCCAGTTCCACGGCCAGGGGAATCCCGTCCAGACGCCGGCAGATATCACGCAGCGCCGGCAAGTCCTGCGCACGCAGGACAAAGCCCTGCTGAGCGGCCTGCACCCGGGCCACAAACAGTTGCACCGCCGGGCACGCCATGGCTTGTTCAACAGAGGTACAGGCTGCGGACATTGCCAGGCCCGGCACGCGTTGCACCCATTCTTCCGGCAACCGCAAGGCTTCGCGGCTGCTCAGCAGCACCGTCACCTGGGGCGCCTGCTGCTGCAGGCAGCGCACCAGGTGACGGCAGGCGCCGAGCAGCAGGTCGGCGCCATCGAGCACCAGCAGTAGCTGGCGCACAGCCAATTGGCGGCACAATTGAGCGACGGTGTCGCAGGGCGACAGCTGCAATGCGCTGCACACCTGGCGCAGCATCGATTGCGGCGACGCGACTGTAGCCAGCTCCACCCACCACACGCCATCGCGGTAGCGCGGCAGCACGCGTTCGGCCAGCGCCAGGGCCAGCGTGCTCTTGCCGATGCCGGCGCAACCGGTGAGGGTCATCAGGCGTTGCCCGCACAGGCGTCGCCCCAAGGCACCCAACAGCTCGGCGTGACCGATCAGCGGGCTGAGCCGGGCCGCGAGGTTATGGCGCGGGATCGCTGGAGCATCGACGGTTTGCAGTGGCGCGACAAAGCAGTAGCCGCGCTGCGGGTCATTGACGATGCAGCGCTGCCCGTCCAGCGCACGGCGCAGTGCCGCGATGTGCACGCGCAGGTTGTTTTCTTCCACCACGCTGCTCGGCCACACGCGTGCGATCAGCGTGTCCTTGCCGACAAACTGGCCGGGGGCCTCCAGCAACACCGCCAGGATATCCAACGCCCGACCGCCCAACGGCACTGGCCAGCCGGCCTTGCTGACCAGGCGCTGTTGCCGGTGAAAGGTGTAGGGGCCGAAACTCAGCGTCGGAGCATTATTCATCGGTGCGCAGCGCTGGAACACCCGACCTTGGGCGTCTGCGCATCCTTTTCCAGGGGCCTGGCGTTATCTTGCCAGTTGCTCGGGACAGGACAATCCCGGCACGGGGAACCAGACGGACATTGGTGTGCCTGAGACGGACAATCGCGCCTTAACTGAACTGCTGACGGTACTGGGTGGGGTTCAGGCCGAGTTTTTCGCTGAATAGAAAGCGCATGTGCCGCACGCTGCCAAAGCCTGCGTGGAAGGCCACGGTCTTGAGCGGCAGGTCGGTGGTTTCCAGCAGGTGCCGGGCGCGATCGATGCGCGCGCCCTGCAGGAACGCCATGGGCGTCATCTGCACTTCCTTGGCAAACAGCCGCGCAAAATGCCGCGCGCTCATGCCGGCCAGCGCTGCCATCGACTCGATGCCAAACGGCTGGTCCAACTGCGCCAGCACCTGGTTCTGCACGCGGGTAATCGCGGTTTCGTGGGGCGCCACTGCGGCGGTCATCGGGCTGAACTGGGCCTGGCCGCCCTGGCGTTTCATCACCACCAGCAGCACCTTGGCCACGTCCACCGCAACCTGCTTGCCATGGTCCTGGGCCACCACCGACAGCGCCAGGTCGATGCCAGCGGTGACGCCGCCCGAAGTGATCAGACGGCCGTCCTGCAGGTAGATGTGGTCGGTCTCGACAGTGGCCTGGGGAAAGCCCTTGATCAGCCGCTCGGTGTAGTGCCAATGGGTTGTAACGCGACGACCGTCGAGCAGCCCGGCATGCCCCAGCACAAAAGCGCCGGTGCAGATCGAGCCATAGCGCCCGGCACGTGGCGCGGCGGCCTTGAGCCAGGGCAACAGCGCCGGATGGCATTCGTTGTAGGCACCGGGGCCGCCGGGCACCAGCAGCAAGTCGTAAGCGCCGCCGGCCTGATCCAGCAGCAGATCGGGCTGCACCTTCACGCCATTGGAGGCGACCACCTGGCCCGCATCGATGCCGAGGGTGACGATCCGATAATGGTCCGCCGCCGGCAGGTAGCGATTGGCAATCGAAAACACTTCGAGCGGACCGGCCATGTCGAGCAGCAGGAAATCCGGAAACAGCACCATGGCCACGGTTTTCATCGTTTCAATATCCATCGCGAGGGAAAGCGACGACCATTATGGCATGGCTTTTACTGTCAACTCTGGCGAGACAGTTATTCAGCTTTCATCTTCTTAATGAATATCTGCGTAACCATTAACCTTCTTCTCAACGCCAGCGCCCTGCATGTCGCAGCCCGCGCTCATTTGAGGACACCACCATGCTGACCCTTCGCAACGCTTGCGAACGCGGCGCCGCCAATCACGGTTGGTTGAAGTCGTTCCACACCTTCTCCTTCGCCAGCTACTGGAACCCCGCCGAACAGGGTTTTTCCGACCTGCTGGTGATCAACGATGACCGCGTCGCCGCCGGCAAGGGCTTTGGCCAGCACCCGCACCGCGACATGGAGATTTTCTCCTACGTGCTTGAAGGTGCCCTGGAACACAAGGACACCCTGGGCACCGGCTCGGTGATCCGCCCCGGCGATGTGCAACTGATGAGCGCCGGCAGCGGCGTGGCCCACAGCGAGTTCAACCACAGCCAGCGCCTGGGCGTGCACTTCCTGCAAATCTGGATCGTGCCGAACGTGTCCGGCGCCGAACCGCGCTACCAGCAGGAACACTTCAGCGAGGCGCAAAAACGCGGACGGTTGCAACTGATCATCTCGCCGGACGGCGCTGACGGCTCGCTGCAGGTACGCCAGGACGCGCGAGTGTATGCGGGGCTGTTCAACGGTGACGAAAGCGCGACCCTGGACGTGGCGAGCGAGCGTCACCTGTATATCCATGTGGCGCGCGGCAGTGTCGAGGTCAACGGCCAACGCTTGCACGAAGGCGACGGTGCCCGGGTGCGTGACGAGCGGCAGATCCAACTGCGCCAGGGCAAGGACGCCGAGGTGCTGGTGTTCGATCTGAGACCCCATGAACTGCCGCAGATGCCATGATCATCCCTGGCACCAGGCGCCCCTCTGTGGCGAGCAGGCTTGTCCTGCGTTGGGCTGCGCAGCAGCCCCAAAACCAGGCGCTGAGCCGTATCAGGTACACCTCGTTTTTGCTGGATTGGGGGCGCTTCGCACCCCAACGCGGGGCAAGCCCGCTCGCCACAAGGGTGGCGGTCGCCGGAGGGTTAGATACCCTGCCCGAACCGCCGAATGGCCAGGCAATACCCTGCCAACGCCAAGGCCGCCAGCAACCCGCCCGCCGCGCCGATCCAGGCGAAACCGAAGTGGCTGCCGACCCAGCTGCCCATCAGGGCACCGCCGCCGATACCGATGTTGTAGATGCCGGAAAACATCGCCATGGCCACGTCGGTGGCGTCCGGTGCGAGCACCAGCACTTTGGACTGCATGGCCAGACCAAAGCCCATGATCGCCATGCCCCAGAAAATGCTCAGCACCACCAGGTAGGACTCGGCGCCGCTCAGCGGCAGCATCAGGGCCAGGCACGCGGCGAGGATGAACACCGCGCCGACCACGAACAGATGGGGATTGAAACGGTGCACCAGGCTGAACAGCAGCGAGCCGATGATGCCCGCGCCGCCGAACACCAACAGGATCAACGTGACCGCGCTGCCGCTCATGCCAGCCACGCCTTCGACGAAAGGTTCGATGTAGCTGTAGGCGGTGAATTGCGCCGTCACCGTCAGCGCGGTGAGTACGTAGAGCGCCACCAGCGCCGGACGCTTGAACAGCAGTGGCAGGCTGCGCAGTGAACCGGAGTTCTGGCTCGGCAGCAGCGGCAAGGTGCGCGCCAGCCAGAACACCAGCGCGGCGGCAAACGCGCCGATCACCAGAAAGGTGGTGCGCCAGCCCATGGCTTCGCCGAGCAGGCGGCCCAGAGGAATGCCCAATACCATCGCCAGTGAAGTACCGGTGGCCAGCAGGCCCAGGGCCTGCACCTGCTTGCCTTGCGGCGCCAGGCGCACCGCCAGCGAGGCGGTGATCGACCAGAACAGGGCATGGGACAACGCAATGCCGACACGACTGACCATCAACAGGCCGAAGCTGGTGGCGACGCTGGAAAGGACATGGCTGGCGATGAACATGGCGAACAACACGATCAGCAATTTGCGCCGCTCGATGTTGCGCGTCAGCAGCATCACCGGCAACGAGGTCAGCGAAACGATCCAGGCATAGATGGTGAGCATCAGGCCGACGTTGGCAATCGGCATGTCGAAGCTGGCACCGATGGCGCTGAGCAGGCCGACCGGCACGAATTCGGTGGTATTGAACACAAAAGCGGCCAGCGCGAGGGCGATGACCGGCTGCCAGTTGGGCTGGGGTGTAGCGGCTGAAAGGCTCATGGAACGGCGAGGTACTCTGAAGAGGGTCAAAACGGCCACGCAGAACCTGCGTGACCGCCGAACATTCTATAGGTTTCTCGCCAGCGCTGTGGGCGCGGAGCTTGTCCGGTTGTCGGGCCAGGGCTCACACCTGGATCAGGGATCGACCTGCGCCATCAGCTCCGGAATACGCTCCGGCCGATTCGCATAACGCTGCGCCAACGCCGCGCACACCATCAACTGGATCTGATGAAACAGCATCAGCGGCAGGATCAGCACCCCCATGCTTGCCCCGGCGAACAGCACCTGCGCCATCGGCACGCCGGTGGCGAGGCTCTTCTTCGAACCGCAGAACAAAATGGTGATGCGGTCTTCCTGAGTGAAGCCGAACACCTTGCTCAGCAGCGTCGATGCCACCAGCACCAACGCCAGCAGTACGCAGCAGGCCAGCACCAGCCCGCCCAGCTCCCACAGCGGAATTTGATACCAGATCCCTTCGTTGACCGCTTCGCTGAACGCGCCGTAGACCACCAGCAGGATCGAACCCTGGTCGACGAACTTGAGCCAGGATTTATTGCGCCCGACCCAGTCGCCGATCCAGCGGCGGGCAATCTGCCCGGCAATAAATGGCAGCAACAGCTGCACGCTGATTTTCAGGATCGCATCCACCGTGGAGCCGCCCTCACCGTGCACGTTGAGCAGCAGCGTCACCAGCAGCGGCGTGAGGAAAATACCGAACAGGCTGGAAGCCGCCGCACTGCAGATCGCCGCCGGGATGTTGCCGCGCGCCAGGGAGGTGAAAGCAATCGCCGACTGCACCGTGGCCGGCAGCGCACACAGGTACAGCATGCCCATGTACAGGTCTTTACCGATCAGCGGCGACAGCACTGGCTTGAGCGCCAGGCCCAGCAGGGGAAACAGCACGAAGGTCAGGCTGAACACCAACAGGTGCAGACGCCAGTGACCGGCACCGGCGACGATGGCAGTGCGCGACAGCTTGGCGCCGTGCAGGAAAAACAGCAGCGCAATCGCCAGGTTGGTCACCCAGCCAAAGGCCACCGCCGCCTGGCCGTTGACCGGCAACAGGGAGGCAAGGATCACCGTGGCGATCAGGGTCAGGGTGAAATTGTCGGGGAGAAAACGTGGACGGGTCATAAGCAAATCTTCCAGGGGTTGCCAAGCGCACCTTGGCGACTCTAACGTAACCACCTGTTACCGACTAACGCCAATGAGCCAGTAAATGCCGCCTAAAGGACATGAAAAGACCGTTCAGCGCAGTGTGCCCGGGCTTTCCAGCCTGCCGCGTCCGGTGTACGGACGCACCGAATCCCTGCCCAACCGCGCCCTGACACGCCGGCACAGCCACCCGTGGGTGCAACTGTCCTACGCGATTTCCGGCGTGTTGGAAATTCAGACCAGCGCCGGACGCTTCGTCGCCCCGCCGCAGCGCGCGGTGTGGATCCCGGCAGGCATGCCGCACCGGGTCTACAGCGCGCC
Source organism: Pseudomonas poae RE*1-1-14 (assembly GCF_000336465.1). Lineage (NCBI taxonomy): Bacteria > Pseudomonadati > Pseudomonadota > Gammaproteobacteria > Pseudomonadales > Pseudomonadaceae > Pseudomonas > Pseudomonas poae. The sequence continues at coordinate 2,433,172 of NC_020209.1, forward strand.
GCACACCGAGATGCGCAGCCTGTACCTGGATTGCAGCGTGACCACCTGGGCAATCGAGCGCTGCCATGTGCTGGAGGTGAGCCACTTGTTGCGTGAGTTGATTCGCAGCTTCAGCGCGTTGCCGGCAGCCTACGCCGAGGACGGGCCGCAAGGGCGTCTGGCACAGGTGCTGCTGGATCAGTTGGCGGCAGCGCCGCAGGTAGACTTGATGCTGCCCCTGCCCCACGACCCGCGCTTGCGCCAGATCTACCGCAGCCTGAGCCTACGTCCTGAACAGCAGACGACCCTGGGTGAGTGGAGCCGCAAGCTGGCAGTGAGTGAGAAGACGCTCAGTCGGTTGTTTTTGGGGGATACCGGGCTGACCTTTCGTGCCTGGCGTCAGCGCTTGCGGCTGCTCAGCGCGCTGCCTGCGCTGGAGCAAGGTGAGCGGGTGACGGATGTAGCGTTGGGGTGCGGGTATGAATCGACTTCGGCGTTTATTAATGCGTTTCGGCAGCAGTTTGGGGGGACGCCTGGGGAGTTTTTTCGCTAGCCGACTGGTACATATCCGTTATTTGGGTAACGGCGGCTATTGGTTCCGCCCTTACGGCGGGTCACTTTGGAAAAGAGCCCCAAAGTAACCAAAGGGCTCTTGCCCCACCACTCGGCACCTCGCTAATGCTCGGTGTGCCCGCACTCCGGCTTGAATCCGTGGGCCGCCGCAATGGGCCATCCATGGCCCAGTGCGGCTAACCCGGCGTCCTGCCGGGTTAACCACGGATTCAAGCCTGCGTGCGGCCAGCGTGGTTGAGGGGGCGCTTGAGATCAAGATCAAGATCAAAAGCCAAAGCAAAGCAAAGCAAAGCAAAGCAAAGCAAAGCAAAGCAAAGCAAAGCAAAGCAAAGCAAAAGCAGTGTGATATCCATCAGACAAATGGAGATCCAAGTGTGGGAGGGGGCTTGCTCCCGATGGCAGTGGGTCAGCTACACATAAGCTGACTGACACTCAGCCATCGGGAGCAAGCCCCCTCCCACATTTTGAACAGCGCCAGGTAGAAAAACTCCGGTCGGCTCTAAGGCCGCCGCGCTTTTGCTTTTGATCTGAGGCGCCCCGTCAAACACGCTGGCCGAACGCAGGCTTTGGAGCGTGGGTAACCCGGCAGGACGCCGGGTTAGCCGCGCTGGGCCAAGGATGGCCCATCGCGGCGGCCCACGCTCCAAAGCCGGAGTGAGGGCATGCCGAGCCTGGGCGAGGCACCGAGTGTTGGGGCAAGAGCCCTTTTGGTTACTTTTGGGGCTCTTTTCCAAAAGTGACCCGCCGTAAGGGCGGAACCCATATCAGCCGTCACCTAAATAACGGATATGCCCCCCCAAACCCCAGGATTTTCAACCCCCCTCCCCCCCATAAGCCTCTTCAAAAAAATAATCCTTCCAACTCCCCGCCTTGTTCTTCAACACCCCCAACGCCTGCAATTTCTCGGCATAGATATAGGTCCGCTGCGGCACGATAGTGAAATCAATCTCCGGGTCCTGCACGATTTTCTCAACCAGCTCCAGCGGCAACTTCGACTGCTCTATCCGGATGTAAGCCTTGGCCGCCGCCGGCTTGTCAGCCTTGATAATCTGCTCGGCTTCAGCCAAGGCAGCGTAAAAAGCCTTGTAGGTCCTGGGATTTTCGTCGTGAAACTTCTGCGTCGTATAAAGCACATTGAACGTAGCCGGCCCGCCCAGAATGTCGTACGAACTGAGCACCTTGTGCACCTTGGGATTCAACAATTCCTGATACTGAAACGGCGGGCTGGAGAAGTGCGCATTGATCTCCGACCCGCCGGCAATCAGCGCCGCCGTGGCGTCAGGGTGGGCCAGGCTGATGGAGATATCATCGAACTTCTTGTAGTTGGCATCGCCAAACTGTCTGGCCGTTTCGATTTGCAGGGTGCGCGACTGGAAACCCACGCCGGCGGCAGGCACGGCGATGCGGTCTTTTTCGGTGAAGTCCTTGAGGGCCTTCACGTCAGGGTTGTTGGTGAGCAGGTAGTTGGGCATCGAGCCCAGGGAGGCGATGGCCTTGACGTTCTGTTTGCCCTTGGTACGGTCCCACAGGGTGAGCATCGGCGGTACCCCGGCAGAGACCACGTCCAGTGCGCCGGCGAGCAGCGACTCGTTCATGGCGGTGGCGCCGGAAATGCTGTTCCATTCCACCTGGATATCCAGGCCCTGTTCCTTGCCGTGTTTTTCGATCAGGTGCTGGTCGCGCACTACGTCGAGGATCAGGTAGCCAATGCCGAACTGCTGGGCGATGCTGATTTTGCCTTCGGCTTGGGCACCAACGCTGAGCAAGGCGCTCGCGACGGCCAGCAGGGTCAGGGAAGCACGTTTGAACGTCATGAAAGGTCTGCCGCGTTGTCGTAAAGGTGACTGAGCGTAGCGACGATTTTTAAGACTGGAAAAGAATATCGGGATCTATTGTTATGCAAATAATTCTCAAGCCAACGCTCGGCTGTTATTGTGCCGCGATTTAGAATACTGCCGCCGACCTGCGAGGAAATCGACGTTGAACACTGACGAAAAAATGACCGGAGACCTGTTCGAGGTGGATAAGCGCCTGTCACTCAAGAACGTGGTGGACTTCAACGCCTACCTGCAGAGCGCGTTCGGCGATGGCGCGTGCACGTGCGTACGCTGCGTTGCCGGTGGCGGTGACGAGAGCGGCTATGCGTTCCAGCACACCTTCACCTTTGACGCGAAACCCACCCACCGCCGCTTCGCCTCGACGGCGGGCAGTGATGTGCTGATGGCGTTGAAGAAGGCGTGGCTGTCGTATACCAAGGCCGAATTGCCGCTCAGTGGCGCGCTGGATCTGAACACGGTGAGAGCGTTTGTCGAGCCGCAGCTGCACAAGCGTGTGGCACCGCTGTTCCTGGCCAGCGGGCTGGTCAAGGATGTGGAAGGCGAACTGCACCTTCAGCCACAAGCGGCCTGAAGCCAAAACACATGAACATGTGAGAGGGGCTTGCCCCTCTCACACATTGAGCCTCAAAAGCCCTGCACGCCCTGCACACGAAACTCCGGCGTCAGCTCTTCTTCCAGCGGCTCCACCAGCGGCCGATCATCGATCCCTGGCATCAGGATCACCTTGCGGCACTCCTCTTCGCCCTTGTCAAACAGCTCGTACCCGCGCGCAGCCTGCTCCAGCGACAGTCGATGGGTCACGATCGCTTCGGGATTGAGGTGCCCCAGCTCAATATGCTCAAGCAGCTCAGGCAAAAAGCGCTGCACATGGGTCTGGCCCATCTTGAACGTGAGGCCTTTGTCGAACGCATCGCCAAACATGAAGCCATGGATAAACCCGGCATACACCCCCGCCACGCTGACCACCCCACCACGGCGCACGGCCGCAATGCATTGGCGCAACGCCTTGCCGCTACTGCCTTCGATCTTGAGCGTGGTGAGGATCGTTTCGGTGGTGCTGCCCTTGGCCTCGAAACCCACCGCATCCACCACGCCATCGACGCCGCGCATGCCGGCGGTCTGACGGATGATGGTGTCGGCGGGGTCGTCGTCTTCCTCGAAATTGATCGGGATCACGCCGTACATTTTCTGCGCATAGGCCAGCCGATACGGGTGGTCATCGACCATGAAGATCTGCTCGGCGCCCAGCATCTGCGCGCAGGCCGCACTGAGCAGGCCCACCGGGCCGGCGCCGTAGATTGCCACGCTTGAGCCTTTGCCGATGCCCGCATTGGTCACGGCCTGCCAGGCGGTGGGCAGGATGTCCGAGAGGAACAGCACCTTTTCATCGGCCAGAGTGCCGGGCACCTTGAACGGTCCGGTGTTGGCCTTGGGCACCCGCACCAGTTCGGCCTGGCCACCCGGCACACCGCCATACAGGCGGCTGTAGCCGAACAGCGCGGCACCCGGTGGGATCGCCTTTTTATTGAGGATCGCACCTCGGCCGTCGTTGGTGGTTTCGCAGGCGGCAAATTGCTGCAGTTGGCAGAAGAAGCAATCACCACAGGCAATCACAAACGGGATCACCACCCGGTCGCCGCGCTGCACTGCCGTGACCGCTGGGCCGGTTTCTTCGACGATGCCCATGAATTCATGGCCGAAAATATCGCCGTGTTCCACCGTGGGGATCTTGCCCCGATACAGGTGCAGGTCGGAACCGCAGATGGCAGTGGCCGTGACGCGCAGGATGATGTCGTCGGGTTGTTCAATGATGGGATCGGGGACGGTGTCCACCTGCACCTTATGGGCGCCTTGATAGGTCATGGCTCGCATCGGTTGCTCTCCTTTGAGTTGACTGCCTCTGAATTGACTGCATCTGAATTAACAGCCCGTCACCGCAAGCGGGTCACGGTGAGGGCGACCACGGCGATCCGCTCCACGCGCTCATAGCCGGGTTTATCGAGTTCTTCGCCGAACACATCGGGGTCCAGTTCGCGATAGGTCCAGCCGAACGCATCGCTGCCCAGCAAAGGCCGCGCGGCCTCCAGAAACGGGTCGGTACCGGCCACCATCGCCACGCCGGTGTAGAGCACCAGGCTGCCGCCCAGGGACAGGCGTTGCAGTGCCTGGTCGAGGATGCGCAGCGACAACTGCTCGCCCAACGCGCCGCCGCCATGGCGATAGGCGCGCTGGCCGTCGTCGTTCATGTAGGGCGGGTTGGCGACGATCAGGTCGAACGTGCCCTCGACGCTTGCCAGGATGTCGCTCTGGTACACGCTGACATTGTTCAGTCCGGCCAGCTCGGCATTCACCGCCGTCATGCGCAGGGCCTGGGGATTGATGTCCACTGCCAGCACCTCGGCGTCATGCCGTGCCTGGGCGACCACCAATGCACCGACACCGGCGCCACAGCCAATGTCCACCGCTCGCCGCAACGGCTCGAAGCGCTGCTGCAGATGGGCGTCGATGACGTGGGCGAACCGGTAGCTGTCGGGGCCGAAAAACACCGCGTCGGCTTGGCTGGTGGGATACGGCGAATGGGCAAACAGCAGCTCACCCAGGCTCGACCAGCGCACCGTGCTGCGCCACAGGGCGTCCTGTTTTTCGATCACGCCGGCCTGGCACAGCTCGTCGCGAAAGGCGTCGGGCATCAGATCGCTGTCGAACGGCATCGACCAGCCGAACACATCGCGCAGGTTCATCGCCAGCGGCGTGGCCAGGCGTTTGAAGACACGTTCGTGGGTCAAAGGCGTCGGCGTAATAAAGCGATAGCCGCTTTCCTTCAGGCCCCGGCCCAGGTTGAGCAATGCGCGATCGGCGAGTTGTTGTGCAGACATAAGCAGGCTTCCTCAGCGCAGACGCGCACGTAACTGGATAAAACGGCGAGTGGCATACAGGCCCACGGGCAGGCAGTGGCGGCGCGCGGACATCCATGGGATCAGGGTGTTGATCTGCTGCTCGTCGGGCAGTTGCCACAGCGATTCCACCAGGGCCTGGGTGTCCGGGTCTGCCGGGCGGTGCTGCTCGCGGGAGAGGCGGCTGCCGCGTCCCGGCCGTACTGGCGGCACCCGCTGCGGGCTGACCCAACTGCCGGCAATCCAATCGTGCAGCACTTGTTTTTCATAGCCGCTGAAAGCGCCGAACATCGCTGCGCCAGCGCCTTCGATCAGTTGCCAGAAGCGGCTTTCGGCCGGGTCGTGGTCGCGCTCGATCCAGCCTTTGTCCTGCAATGCGGTGAGGAAATCGCCGATCTGCCCCGGCTTGGCCAGCCATTGGTTGACGGTCTTGCCTTCGAAACGGCAATAGTCCGAATGCATGTGCTGACCGAAGCTGCGCTTGCGCTCCAACATGGCCACCACCTCATCCTGCAGGTTGAAGCCCTCGATGACGGCGGTGGTGCCCGCGCCGAGGTCGTTGAGGCGATAGCCCTGGGCCACACGTCGGTAGAATTCGTCTCTGCCCTCGCCCAGCGGCAACAGGCTCAACACCGACTGCGCCGCCTTGCAGGCATGGCCGCTGCCGGCGTTGTCGATGGTGACATGCAGGGTGAAGTAATACGGGTCGATGCCCAGTTCGCTTAGTTCGTAGGACGTGATCAGCAGGTGCAGGGGCAACTGCTCATAGCCGAGGTTATAGCCGATGATTTCCGGCAGGAACTGCTCGGCACATAGCCCCAAGGCCAGTTGCAGGGCACCTTGCAAGTAATGCTCATCCTCGACCCCAGCCTCGCTGTCGGCATCGTGATCGCTGAGCAATTTACGGTAGATCACCACATGGTTCTGCGCGGCTTCGCCGTCGCCCAATTCTTCCAGGTAGGTGGTAAGCAGGCCGTCGAAGCGCTGATCCTGCCAGTAACGCAACAAGCCGTAGAGCCAGGCGCCGTCGACGTATTTGGTCGGCGCCACGCGCTGCAGCACGTAGAGCGCATGGGCCTTGTTCTGGAAGTAACGGCGTGGCCGGCCCTGCTGGCGCTGTTCAAGGTACTCGGCGTATTGCTCAGCCACGGCGGTGCAGCGTTGCTCCACCCAGGCGGGCAGTTGCTCAGGGGTATCAGGCAACTCGCTGGCGGCGTGTTGCACTTGCGCCAGCTGGCTTTGCAGAAACTCGTTCGCCAGCTCGCGAGCATTGGAGGCTTCGTTGTAGAGCTGTTGGTACACCCGCTGATAGTGGCCGTGGCTTGAGTGATGAACAGAGGCCGGCTGGCCCGACAGCGCCGTTAACAGGGTCATGATGGCAGTTCCCGCAAAGTCCGATGCAATCTGGCCTTCAACCATGAAGACCCCAAACGGGCGCGCGTTAGCAGGCGCCTCTAAAGTGCAGAGCGTCGGGCAGTGCGGAAAATTCAATCGGGGTTGGGACAGTGGGGATCAGTGGTCTATGAGCGCAATAGCAAGGGGCACCCAGATACCTGTGGCGAGCAGGCTTGCCCTGCTCGCCACAACAGACCTGCTTTACAACAGGCCTGCTTGCCGGTTCGGCCTCGTTATTTGCGCGCCGCCTCCCACTGCTTGAGCAGGTCGTTGTAGTTCACGGTTTCGCCTTTGGGTTTCTCGTTGGCCAGTTTCGGCTTGGGAGCGCCCGGTTGATCGAACCAGTATTGCGCGTCGCGCTCGGGGTTCATTTTCGGACCGCACACCGGTTGCACCTTGGAGCGCTCCAGGCGCGTCATGATCGCATCCTGTTCCTTGGCCAGGTTGTCCAGCGCCTGTTGCGGGGTTTTCTCGCCGCTGGCCGCTGCGGCGATGTTGCTCCACCACAATTGCGCCAACCGTGGATAGTCGGGCACGTTGGTGCCGGTCGGCGACCACTCGGTGCGCGCCGGGCTGCGGTAGAACTCCACCAGGCCACCGAGCTTGGGCGCCATGTCGGTCATGGCCTGGGAGTTGATGTCGGACTCACGAATCGGCGTCAGGCCGACGATGGTCTTTTTCAGCGATACGGTTTTCGATGTCACGAACTGCGCGTACAGCCAGGCCGCGAGTTTCTGTTTCTCCGGGGTGGATTTGAGGAAGGTCCAGGAGCCCACGTCCTGGTAGCCCTTCTTCATGCCCTTTTCCCAGTACGGTCCGACCGGCGACGGCGCCATGCGCCATTTCGGCGTGCCGTCGGCATTCACCACCGGCAGGCCCGGCTTGACCATGTCGGCGGTAAACGCGGTGTACCAGAAGATCTGCTGGGCGATGTTGCCCTGGGACGGCACCGGGCCGGATTCGGAGAAGGTCATGCCCGCCGCTTCCGGTGGCGCGTAGGCTTTCATCCAGTCCACGTATTTCTGGGTAGCGAACACAGCGGCCGGGCCGTTGGTGTCGCCGCCACGGGTGACGCTGGAGCCCACCGGGTGGCAGTCCTCCACGCGGATGCCCCACTCGTCCACCGGCAAACCGTTGGGCAGGCCCTTGTCGCCGCCGCCGGCCATGGAGAACCAGGCATCGGTGAAGCGCCAGCCCAGGGACGGGTCTTTCTTGCCGTAATCCATGTGCCCGTAGATGCGCTTGCCGTCGATTTCCTTGACGTCTTCGCTGAAGAACTTGGCGATGTCTTCATAGGCTGACCAGTTCACCGGCACGCCGAGATCGTAGCCGTACTTTTCCTTGAATTTGGCTTTCAGCTCAGGCCGCTCGAACCAGTCGGCGCGGAACCAGTAGAGGTTGGCGAACTGCTGGTCGGGCAGCTGATACAGCTTGCCGTCCGGTGCGGTGGTGAATGACAGGCCGATGAAGTCCTTGAGGTCCAGGGTCGGCGAGGTGAAGTCCTTGCCTTCATTGGCCATCAGGTCGGTGATCGATTCGGTCTTGCCATAGCGAAAGTGCGTACCGATCAAATCGGAATCGTTGACCCAGCCGTCATAGATATTCTTGTCAGACTGCATCTGGGTCTGCAGTTTCTCCACCACGTCGCCTTCCTGCAGCAGGTCATGGGTCAGCTTGATGCCGGTGATTTCGCTGAAGGCCTTGGCCAGTACCTTGGACTCATACTCGTGGGTGGTGAGGGTTTCCGACACCACGTTGATCTTCATCCCACGGAACGGTTCGGCGGCCTTGATAAACCACTTCAATTCCTCCAACTGCTGTTCGGCCGTGAGGGTGGACGGTTTGAACTCGCTGCCGATCCATTTTTTCGCGGCATCTTCGTACGCATCGGCCCAGGCCGACGCGCTCAAACCGCTGAGGGCCAGTACGGCAGCCAATGAAATGCTATGTCGCAGCTTATTGTTGTTATTCAACATAGAGACCTCCTGGTTGTTTATTCACAAGGGCACTAGCCCCAACGCATCACACTCAACAGCCATACCAGGGAGAGCGCGGACGCCACCCAGATGCTCCAGTCGGTAACGCCGATCACCAGCAAATGCAGGTAGGCGCTGCCGAGAAGACCGATAAACAAACGATCACCACGGGTGGTGCTGATCGGCAGAAACCCGCGCCGGGGTATGCTCGGCGAGCGCAGTTCCCAGGTGGTCATGCCCGCCAGAATCAGCGCGATGCCGCCAAAGAACAGCGCCGTGGGGGTGGTCCAGGCCATCCATTCCATCATCGATTCCTCTAGACCCGGCCCAGGGCAAAGCCCTTGGCCACGTGGTTGCGAACAAACCAGATCACCAGCATGCCCGGCAGGATGGTCAACACCCCAGCCGCTGCCAGCACACCCCAGTCAATGCCCGATGCCGACACCGTGCGCGTCATCACTGCCGCAATGGGCTTGGCATTGACCGACGTGAGCGTGCGCGCCAGCAGCAATTCGACCCAGGAAAACATGAAGCAGAAAAACGCCGTGACGCCGATACCGGAGCCGATCAGCGGGATAAAAATCTTCACGAAGAACTTGGGAAAACTATAGCCGTCGATGTAGGCGGTTTCGTCGATTTCCTTGGGTACCCCGGACATGAAGCCCTCCAGGATCCATACCGCCAGCGGCACGTTGAACAGGCAGTGCGCCAGCGCCACCGCAATATGCGTATCGAACAGACCGATGGACGAATACAGCTGGAAAAACGGCAGCAAAAACACCGCCGGGGGTGCCATGCGGTTGGTCAGCAGCCAGAAGAACAGGTGCTTGTCGCCAAGGAAGCGGTAGCGCGAAAACGCGTACGCGGCGGGCAGCGCCACGCTCAGGGAGATCACCGTGTTCAGGCTTACGTAGTACAGCGAGTTGAGATAACCGGTGTACCAGCTCGGGTCGGTGAAGATCACCTTGTAGTTGGCCAGGGTGAAATCCTGCGGAAACAACGTCAGCCCGCCGAGGATTTCGGTGTTGCTCTTGAAGGACATGTTCAACAGCCAGTAGATCGGCACCAGCAGGAACAGGATGTAGATCAGCAACGGGATTAGCTTGCGTTTGCTCATGTTGGCGGCCTCAGCGGTTGGCGTCGGAGTGGGTCATGGCGGTGTAGAACAGCCAGGACACCAACAGGATGATCAGGAAGTACACCAGGGAAAACGCCGCCGCCGGACCCAGATCGAATTGGCCGACGGCCATCTGGGTCAGCGTCTGGCTGAGGAAGGTGGTGGCGTTACCCGGCCCGCCGCCCGTCAGCACGAAGGGCTCGGTGTAGATCATGAAGCTGTCCATGAAGCGCAGCATCACCGCGATCAGCAGCACGCTTTTCATCTTGGGCAGCTGGATATGGCGGAACACCGCCCACGCCGACGCACGATCAATCCTCGCCGCCTGGTAGTAAACATCCGGAATCGCACGCAGGCCCGAGTAGCACAGCAACGCCACCAGCGAGGTCCAGTGCCACACGTCCATCACCAGCACGGTGACCCACGCGTCCGCCGTATTCGCTGCGTAGTTGTAGCTGATGCCCAGGGCATTGAGGCTATAGCCGAGCAGGCCGATGTCGGCGCGGCCGAAGATCTGCCAGATGGTGCCCACCACGTTCCACGGAATCAGCAGGGGAATCGCCAGGATGATCAGCACCAGCGACGACCAGCGCCCCTTGGTCGGCATGGTCAGGGCGATGGCGATGCCCAGGGGGATTTCGATCAGCAGCACGCAGGCCGAATAGATGAACTGGCGCACCAGCGAGTCGTGCAGGCGCGGGTCGAGCAGCACCTGTTTGTACCAGTCGGCGCCGACGAAGTAGCGGCTGGACTGATCGAAAATGTCCTGCACCGAGTAGTTGACCACGGTCATCATCGGGATCACCGCGCTGAAGGCCACCAGCAGGAACACCGGCAACACCAGCCACCACGCCTTGTTGTTCTGCACCTTGTTCATGGCAGCACCTCCAGCAGGTAATCGTCGGCATACAGCATCAGCCACTGTGCGGGAAAACTGATCGACACCCTGCCCTCGGGCACCGGTTTGTCTTCGGCCAGGCGCACCTTGAGCACCGCGCCGTCGAGCTTGAGGGTGATGATCTTGTAGGTGCCAAGGTCTTCCAGATGCGTGACATCGGCCTGCAGGGCGTCAGGGTTGTACTCGTCCCACACGTGGATGAATTCCGGGCGAATGCCCACCTGCAATTTTTTATAGTCCGCAGCGGCGAGGCGCTGTTGCAACGCCTCGGACAGTGGCAGGTGCGTACCGGCAAAGCGCACCCCGCCCGCCTCGGCCTGCACCTCGATGAGGTTCATCCCGGGGCTGCCGATGAAATAGCCGACAAAGGTATGGCTGGGGCGCTCGAACAAGTCCCTGGGCGTACCAAACTGCACGATCTGCCCGCCGTACATCACCGCGATCTTGTCGGCGAAGGTCGAAGCCTCCAACTGGTCGTGGGTGACGTAGACCATGGTGATGTTGAACTGCTCGTGGATCTGCTTGAGCTTGCGCCGCAGTTTCCACTTCAGGTGCGGGTCGATCACCGTCAGCGGTTCGTCGAACAGGATGGCCGACACGTCGTCGCGCACCAGGCCACGGCCCATCGAGACTTTCTGTTTTTCGTCGGCAGTGAGGTTGCGCGCCTTCTTGCTCAGCAGATTTTGCAGGTCCAGCACTTCGGCAATTTCCGCCACCTTGCTGTGAACCTTCGCCTCGGCCATGCCCTGGTTGCGCAGGGGGAAGGCCAGGTTGTCGAACACCGTCATGGTGTCGTACACCACCGGGAACTGGAACACCTGGGCGATGTTGCGTTTCTCCGGCGTGAGGTCGTTGACCACCTTGCCGTCGAACAGCACCTGGCCTTCGGACGGGCTGAGCAGGCCGGAGATGATATTGAGCAGGGTCGACTTGCCGCAGCCCGAGGGGCCGAGCAAGGCGTAGGCACCGCCCTGCTCCCAGACATGGTTCATGGCGCGAATCGCGTAGTCCTCAGGGCCGGCGGGCGCTGCGCTGTAGCTGTGCGCCAGGTTCTGCAAATGGATCTCGGCCATCAGGCAACCCTCGCGACACGGCGCCCGGGCGCCTGGACCAGGCGGCCCTCGGCATCGAACACAAACAGTTTATGGGTGGGGATATACACGCGGATCGGCGCGTCGACGTCGTATTCATGCACCCCCGGCAAATGCAGCACCAGCAGGAAGTGCTCACTGCGCACATGCAAGAAGGTTTCCGAGCCGCTGATCTCGGCGACTTCCACCGTGACCGCCAGCTCCAGGTCGTCGTCGTTGCTCGGCACCAGGCTGATATGGCTGGGGCGCACGCCGAAGCGAAATTCGCCCTCGCCAATGGGGCGCAGATCGACGTTGAGCGGGAAGTGCACGAAGTTGGCAAAGCTCACTTCATTGCCGCTGATACGCCCGGGCATCAGGTTGATCGGTGGCTCGGAGAACAGTTCGGCAGCCAACACGCTCTGCGGCTGGTGGTAGACCTCGGCGGCCTTGCCGCTCTGGATCACCCGGCCTTCGTGCAGGATGGTGGTGGTGCCGCCCAGGGCCAGGGCCTCGTTGGGTTCGGTGGTGGCATAAATCGCGATGGTGTGGCGCGCCGCGAACAACTCGCGCATTTCCTGACGCAGCTCTTCGCGCAGTTTGTAGTCCAGGTTCACCAGCGGCTCGTCGAACAGGATCAGCTCGGCGTCCTTGACCAGCGCGCGGGCCATGGCCGTGCGTTGCTGCTGGCCACCGGACAACTCCAGCGGGTGGCGCTTGAGGAACTTCTCGATGCGCAGCATGCGCGCCGTTTCCAGCACCTTGCTCTGAATCACGTCGTCCGCCACGCCGGCCTGGCGCAACGGCGAGGCGATGTTTTCGAACACGGTCATGGTCGGGTAGTTGATGAACTGCTGGTACACCATCGACACGTTGCGCAGGCGCACCGGCTTGTGGGTGACGTCCACGCCGTGCATCAGGATGCGGCCGCTGTCGGGCTTGTCCAGCCCGGCCATCAGGCGCATCAGGCTGGTCTTGCCGGACAGGGTGCGGCCGAGCAATACGTTGAAGGAACCGGCTTCGAAACGCAGGTTGGCATCGTCGATCCAGACCTGGCCTTCGACGACGCGGGAGACATGTTCCAGGGTCAATGACATGACACGACCTTTTTATTATTGGAATGAATCTGGCCAGTCGACAGAGCGAGTTTCGTGCCAATAACGGCAGGTGATTGATCCGTAAGGAAATGCAGTGAACAGGCCGCCTGGACATGAACAATCGGGCTGAACAACTGAACAGTTTGGGGGTTGACAATGAACAGTGCTGAACAACACTTTACGGGCAATGAAGATCAAATGTGGGAGGGGCTAGCTCCCGATTGCAGTGGATCAGCGGCAACAAGCTGACTGACCCACCGTCATCGGGAGCAAGCCCCCTTCCCACATTGGCCGGGTTACAACCCTTAGATTGTGCAAGCCCAATAACAATAAAAATGCAGGTCACACCATGGCCGAACCACTGGCTCACGACACCCTCATCCAGGAATCCTGGCGCCGTTGCCGCGCCTTTGGCATGGACCACCAGAGCGCACCCAGCTTTGACCAATTGCCCGCCGAGGGCATCAGCCGGCTGCTGGAGAGCCAGCATTCCCTGGTACAGACCACCCATCAGGAAGTGCTGCCCTACTACGAAAACATCCTCAGCAATTCCAACTGCCTGATCATGCTGGCCGACAACCAGGGCCAGGTGCTGACTTCGTGGGGCACCCAACGCTTTATCGAGCCCAACCTGGCTCGCGGTTTCAGCGCCGGCGCCAGTTGGATGGAGCGCTCCAGCGGCACCAACGCCATCGGCACCGCGCTGGCGTGTGCGCAGGCGGTGCACATCGAGCACGATGAACACTTCCTCAAGGCCAACCGCTTCATGACCGGCTCCGCAGCGCCGATCTTCGATGCCCAGCGCGAGATCATCGCGGTGCTGGATGTGTCGAGCGACAGCTACCTGCCGCCCTCCCACACCCTGGGCATGGTCAAGATGATGAGTCAGACCGTGGAAAACCGGCTGATCCTCAACGTGTTTCGCGGCGAGCACTTTCAACTGACCTTCAACACCGGTCTGAGCAACCTCGACAGCCAATGGGCCGGCCTGCTGATTTTCGATGAAAGCGGCCAGGTGCTCTCGGCCAACCGTCGCGCCGATAACCTGCTGGGCATCAGCCTGTCGGGGGTGATGATCGACAGCCTGTTCAAGGTGTCGCTGCTGGAATTGCTCAATCAGCCCGAAGGCCTGCCCTTTTCGTTGCAGGCGGCGGGACGCAATCGCTTCCAGTGTTTATTGAAGCGCCCCAAACAAATACCGGTGCAGGCGCGCGTGTTCACTCAGCCGACCGCGCCAAAGCCCGCGCCGATTGGCCTTAACACCCTGCACTTTGGCGACGCACGCGTGGAAAAAGCCGTACGCCAGGCAGAGCGCCTGCTGGAGAAAGACATCCCGCTGCTGATTCACGGCGAGACCGGGGTGGGCAAGGAAGTGTTCGTCAAGGCCCTGCACCAGGCCAGTTCCCGCAGCCGGCAGGCGTTTATCGCAGTGAACTGTGCGGCGATTCCCGCTGAGCTGGTGGAGTCGGAGCTGTTTGGCTATGAAAAAGGTGCATTCACCGGCGCCAGCCAAAAAGGCAGCATTGGCCTGATTCGCAAGGCCGACAAAGGCACGCTGTTTCTCGACGAAATCGGCGACATGCCCCTGCCGACCCAGGCCCGCCTGTTGCGCGTGTTGCAGGAGCGCTGCGTGCAGCCGGTGGGCAGCAGCGAGCTGTTCCCGGTGGATCTGCGCATTATCTCGGCGACCAACCGTGCGCTGCGCGAACGGGTGCAGAGCGGGCGTTTTCGTGAGGATCTGTACTACCGCATCGGCGGCCTGACCCTGGAGCTGCCGGCGCTGCGCGAACGTACCGACAAGCGGGCGTTATTCCAGCAACTGTGGCAGCAGCATCGCGAGCCGAGCCAGTGGGCCGGGCTGAGCGCCGAGGTGCTGGCGCTGTTCGAGCGCCACCCGTGGCCGGGCAACCTGCGCCAGGTGAGCAGTGTGTTGCAGGTGGCATTGGCCATGGCCGAGGAACAGCCGATTCGCCCCGAGCACCTGCCGGATGATTTTTTTGTGGACTTGAAGGCCGAGGCACCGCAGCCCGTCGCCGAGTGCCTGGGCGACGACGCCGACCTGAACCAGCGCCTGAAGGCCGCCGGCGGCAATATTTCCCACTTGGCGCGGGAACTGGGGGTGAGCCGCAACACCCTCTACAAACGCCTGCGCCGTCACGAACGCTGAGCTAGCGCGGCTTCACCACCACCAGCAGGTCGGTGAAGCTCTGCACCTGGATCGGCAAGTTATCCGCCAACGCTGCAAGGGCGGCAGTCGTGTCATCGAGCTTGAACACACCGGATACGCGCAGGTCACGCAGGGCCTGGGGATCGAACCGCACCAGGCCATGCCGGTAGCTGGCCAGGGTTTGCAGCACGTCGCTCAGCGGCTGGTCATTGACCTTGAGCAGGCCTCGGGTCCAGGCATCCGGATCGCTGCCAGGCGTCGCTTGCGCGGGTGTGGCGTGGCCGTGGTCGAGGATGGCACGTTGGCCGGCCATTACCTTGACGCCCTCCTCGGCTGCGCCTTTGACCGCCACGCTGGATTCGATCACGGTCACCACCGTGGTGTCGTCCGCCGCACGCTTGACCAGGTAACGAGTACCCAGGGCGGTGGCGCTGCCCTGGTCGGTGCGCACCACGAACGGCCGTTGCGCATCCTTGGCCACGTCCACCCACAGCTCGCCCTGCAGCAGTTCGAGCACCCGTTGGTGACCATCGAATTTCACGTCCACCGCCGAGTTGCTGTTGAGCTGCAACTGGCTGCCGTCTTCCAGCACGATCTGCCGGCGCTCGCCAACGGCAGTGCGCTGATCGGCCATCCACACCGGCCCACGCTCCAGGCCCAGCCAGCCGCACAGCACCATTCCCAGCAGGCCCACGACTTGGGCGCCGCGAACACGTCGGGGGGCAAAGGCGCGATTGAGGGCGACACGCGCCGGCCGCGCGGGCAAGGGCTCGAAACTGCCCCACAACGAACGCATGCGCTCGATGGCCACGGCATGGCGTGGGTCAGCCTGGCACCAGCGGTTGAACGCCTGGCGCTCGGCGTCAGTGACGTCTTCGTCGTGCAGACGGGTCAGCCAATTGGCCGCTTGCTGGATGATCTGTTCGCAACTCACGACAGCGGATCCGCCCCATGCAGGCTGTGGTAGCAGTGCACCAGCGCGGTGGAGAGGTAGTTTTTAACGGTGCTGGCGGACACGCCCAAGCGCTCGGCGATCTCCTGGTAGGTCAGCCCGTCGAGGCGGCTCAGCAAGAAGGCTTCGCGGGCCTTGGCAGGCAGCCCGGCGAGCATTTCGGCAATCCGTTCGAGGGCCTGCAGGGCCACATGAATCGCCGCCGGATCTGGCATGCCGGCGTCTTCGCACTGAATGACCAGCGCCTCCCTATACGCTCTTTCAATACGCCGACGCCGTGCGCCGTCGATCAACAGTCGGCCCGCCGTGGTCGCGAGAAAGGCGCGGGGCTCCTTGATCGCCTGCGGCTCGGCCAGCATCAGGACGCGGATGAACGCATCGTGAGCGAGGTCCGCCGCATGCTGCGAACAGCCCAGTTTGCGGCGCAGCCAGCCGTGCAACCAGCCATGATGCTCGCGGTACAGTGCCGTGAGCGTTTGCTGGCGGACAGAGTCGCCCAACGCGGCCGGAATCTCATGCATGCGCAAAAATTTCTCAAATGGGAAATGTTACCAATTGCGCGAACAATGCCAGCAAAACGTTGTGGGAGCAAGGCTCTCGATAGGCCATTCGCATAAGGAAACGTGTGGCGAGCAGGCTTGCCCTGCGTTGGGCTGCGCAGCAGGCCCAAATTCAGGTTCTGAGCAGTATCAGGCACACCGTGCTTTCCTTGATTGGGGGCGCTTCGCACCCCAACGCGGGGCAAGCCCGCTCGCCATGCAGGTACCTATGCCCCCTACAACACACTCCCCATCGCCTTCATCAACACCAGATCCCGCCCATAAATATCCGGCGCATACACCACCCCGCCCTGACGATCCACCTCCACCGTCCAGTACCCCAGCAACACCGGCACCGGCGTCGCCAGTCTGAACTCATGGGTCACCCCCGTCGCCAACAACTCATCGGTACGCGCACGCTCGGCCGGGCTCACCAGCAAATCGCGCAGCAGCAGCGGCTGCTCGACCCGCACACACCCCGAGCTGAACGCACGCGGGCCCTTGGTGAACAGCGGCTGACTCGGCGTGTCGTGCAGGTACACCGAATACGGGTTGGGGAAACGCATCACGATCTTGCCCAGCGGGTTATGCGGCCCGGCCTGCTGACGCAGCAGGATGTTGCCGGGTCGCGCCCAGTCGATCTGCTCGGGCGCCAGCGGGCGGCCTTCCGGGTCGAGCACTTGCAGGTTCTGCTGACGCAGGTATTCGGGGTTCAGGCGGATGGCCGGGAGCTTGTCCTCGCGCATGATCGTGGGCGGGATGGTCCAGGTGGGGTTGAGGGTGAGCCGCGTGATACGTGACTTGAGCAGCGGCGTCTGGCGTTCGGCGCGGCCGACCTGCAGACGCGTCTGCCACACCGGGATGCCGCTCTGGTACACGCTCAACTGCGCCGCCGCGACGTTGACCAGCACGCCTTCGGGCTCCAGGTCCTGGGCCAGCCAGCGAAAACGCTCAAGGTTGATGCGCAACTGTTCGCGGCGCATCGTCGGGCTGATGTTCAACTCGGCCACGGTGCCAGCACCGATCACCCCATCGGACTGCAGCGAATGACTGAGCTGGAACGCCTTGACCGCATCGACCAGCTCCGGACGGTATTGCTTCGCGCTGCCCTTGGGTTCGCTGGCGAGATAGCCACCGTGATACAAGCGCCGCGCCAGCTCGGGCACGCGCGGGTCCTCCATGCCGGGACGCAGCAAAGCGCCGCTGGCGACCGGCTCCCAGTGCGGCAATGGCTGTTGGCGCGCGCTGGAATAGACATTGCGCAGGGCGCGGTAGAGGTCGGCGCTGGGCCGCGCCTGGTCGAACGCCTGCGCCATGTCCTGCAGGCCGGTGGCGGCCAATGCCAGCACCTCAAGCGTGGGATCGACGGTCGGCGGCTGGGAATGCCACAGCGGTTCGAAACGCGATTGCTGCAGGCGCCCGTAATGCAGATCCTGCAGGGCTTGCAGGTAGTGACGGCTGGTGTCGATATCGCTGCACAGCATATTGCTCGTGGCATCGGCAGTGGGCAAGCGGTAGTGATCGGGGTCCAGGCCATCGTCGGCCAGCAGCTGCAACTGGGTGTACAACGCTTGCCGACGGTCGTCGGCGGTCCACAGTGGCGTATCACCTTGCTGCTGGTAAAACGCTTGCAGGCGCGTCAGGGTGCCGGCGTCCACGTGCGCGGCGAAGCCTGGGCAGACGCCGGGCAATTGCGTGAGGGCTTGTTGCACCGGAGCCAGTGCCAACGGGGCGGGCGCGACAACCGGTAATGTCTCCAGCGGCAGCTCGTCGGCCGTCGCGACCAGTGGTGCAACGATCAGGCAAAGGCTCAAGTAACATGCGTGTTTTTTGAACAATGACGTTGCTCCGATCCTACCGCTGGGGGGATGTACTGTAGATGCTGACTTTTATGTGTCGCCTCGGTTTCATGACGGTGACCCTGGCCACTCTGAGCACTGTCACGCTCGCCGCCAATGGCCACCCTCCGACGTTGTATAGCAGCCTGGCGCGCTCGGCTCCAGAACTCAATCCCGCGGTATTGAAAAGCGCCCTGAGCGCAGTGCAATGCGCGGTCAACAATGGCGAGGAACGCTCCGAGCGCCTGGCCGTGATTGACTACTCCCAGCCCTCGACCGCCCGTCGGCTGTGGATCTTCGACCTGCGCAAACAAACCCTGGTGCTGCGCGACCTGGTGGCCCACGGCGCCAACTCCGGGGAAAATTTCGCCACGCAGTTTTCCAACCTCGAAGGCAGCCATCAATCCAGCCTGGGCCTGTTCCGCACCCAGGAAAGCTACCTGGGCACCCATGGCTACTCGCTGCGCATGGATGGCCTGGAGCCGGGGTTCAATGACCTGGCCCGCGACCGTGCCCTGGTGATCCACGCCGCCGACTACGTCAGCCCACTGTGGAGCAAGCGCGAAGGCCGTATCGGCCGCAGCCAGGGCTGCCCCGCCGTGCGTCCGCAGGTGGCGCGCAAAGTGGTGGACAAACTCAAGGATGGGCAGTTCATGTTCTCCTGGTATCCCGACCAGCGCTGGCTGAAGTCCTCCACGTACCTCAATTGCAAGCCCCAACAGGTGGCAACCAGTCGTACAATCCGTGGCGGTTAGCCTGTCCCCACCGAGATAAGAGAGCGTCCCATGCTTCTACACACGTCCACCTGGATCGAGATTGGCCAGTTTCTGGAACGCAGCCGCACGGTGGTCATCCCCATCGGCTCCAACGAGCAGCACGGCCCCACCGGTCTGCTGGGCACCGACTGGATGTGCCCGGAAATCATCGCCCATGAGGCGCAAAAGCACGCCGATATGCTGATCGGTCCCACGTTCAATATCGGCATGGCCCAGCATCACCTGGGGTTCCCCGGCACCATCTCGCTGCGCCCGTCCACCTTTATTGCAGCCATTGGCGACTGGGTGCGCTCACTGGCCGGGCATGGTTTCGAGAAGATCCTGTTTCTCAACGGCCACGGCGGCAACATCGCGACGATTGAAGCGGCGTTTTCCGAACTGTACGCCGAGGCCAGCTTCGCCCGTCGCCCGGCCGGGTTCGCCCTCAAACTGGTGAACTGGTGGGACCTGGAAGGCGTTACCGAACTGGCGCACCGTCAGTTTCCAGTGGGCCACGGCAGCCATGCGACGCCTTCGGAGATTGCCGTGACGCAATGGGCGTATCCGGAGTCGATCAAGTCAGCCGATTACTCGCCGCAGATCGCCAACACCGGGCCGATCCGCGAAGCACTGGACTTCCGCGCACGCTTCCCCGACGGCCGCATGGGCTCGGACCCGGCCCTGGCGACAGTGGAAAAAGGCGGTGAACTGGTGGCGTTGGCGGCCCTTGGGCTGGTCAAAGCCGTGGACAGTTTCAGCAACGAAGCACGTATTTAATGCGGCGCAGCACACTGGAGCTTCTGTGAAGAGCGGGCTTGCCCTAATGCCAGTGAGTTAAACGCAGATCCCTGTGGGAGCGGGCTTGCCCGCGAAGGCGGTGGGTCAGTCAACGTCAATGTTTGCTGGGCCGACGTCTTCGCGGGCAAGCCCGCTCCCACATTTGATCTTCGTTACAGGAAGCGTTCGCCTATGGCAGTAGGGGCAAATCAGAACGTTATTGGCACGCCTTCGCCGCCAGCTCGAGCCGTGACGGCTTGATCGCCGAAACCACCGGCTTGCGCTCATACAACGAGACCTTGGTGCCATCCTGGGACTTGTACGCCTCCAGCACATCGTCGGCCGCAATCTTGCTGCTCAACAGCACCGTGGCGTGACGCGAGTTCTGCGTCACGGTGGCAGTGATGCCGTGTTTCTCAAGCTCAGGCAACAAACACTGCACATAGGCTTGTGGGGACTTGGCCGTTTGCAGCGTCAGCGACGGAGCGTTCGGGGCGGTAACACAGCCGCCCAGCGCCAACACCATGACGGGTACGAAAAAAGAGCGCATACACCTTCCTGCATCAATAAAAGAAAAATCCGCTTCAGTCCGGCGCGAAGTCTACGCCAGCAACGCGTGCCAGCAAATGGCCCGTACGCTGATCACCGGCAGTTGCCGACGTGGATCACGCGCTGATTTTCCATGTTCCCTGCAAAAACAGAACTTGCGATGCATGATGGTGACTATTATCTGAACCGATAGTGCACCGCCTATAACGATAAGGACCCCATCATGAAGCCCCACCAGAAGACCTTCGACCGCATCCGCGAAGCCGTACTGCCGGAGTTTCGCGAGCGGATCGCCGACTACCTGGTCGAGTATGAAACCGTGCTTCAGAATGCCGCCGCCGATGCGCGCCAAGTGCACGCCAGCGCCCAGCAGTTGCGTGGCTACCTGCGCGGCCTCAACACCACGCGGGTGCTGGGCATGGCCGACTGGGAAGACCTGGACCGGCGGGTCGCGCACATCATTGAACGCCCTGCGTCCCAGGGCGTTGCAGATTGACCCACGCCTGCACCGAGGGGCGCTGCCACTGATGCTGCGCATACGTCACCAGTTCGCCGGGCACAGGGTCACCATTGAGGATTAGGCGGTTGAGCATCACGGCCAGGTCCACATCGGCAATCGACCACTCACCAAACAGGTGCTCGGGATTCCCCGCCAGCAACGCCTGCGCCGCGCTGATCAGCTTGCGTGCGGCCGCTGCAGCCAACGGCGACAACGGCGGCATGGTGTGCCCGCAAAACACCACCAGCGTCGACCGTTCCTGGCGAATGGGCAGCAAGTCGCTGCGTAACCAGGCCTGCACCTGCCGCGCCCTCGCCCGCTGCCGCCGATCGGCCGGGTACACGGCGATTGCAGGATAAGCCTCGTCCAGGTATTCGCAGATCGCCGACGATTCCGACAGTGCAAAGTCGCCCTCAACCAGCGTCGGCACACGCTGAGTCAAGGACAGCCGGGCAAAGTCCGCTGCCTGGTTTTGCGCCGCGTCCAGGTCCAGGGTGACGGTGTCGAAGGCCAGGCCTTTTTCCCGCAGGGTAACGAACACCGACATGGCGTAAGGGCTGGTGAACAGCGAGTCGACATACAGACGCAGTGGGCCTTTGTGCATGGACGTTCTCCTTGAGATGAGTCGCCACGCTACGAGATGTGCTGCAATAAAGACAATGCAGGGTTTTTATGGGGGCATTCCAGGCGGGAATAGCGCGCCAACGCTCAGCTTAATGTTATAGGATAACGCCCTCTCTCCGCCCCGCCCTGCGATGCCGCCCATGACTGACGCTGTTCCCCTACGCCAACGCCTGCTTTCCATCGACGCCCTGCGCGGCCTGGTGATTCTGTTCATGTTGCTCGACCATGTGCGCGAGACTTTCTTGATGCAACGCCAGGTCGGCGATCCCATGAGCATCGACAGCACCGAGCCTGCGCTGTTTGTGAGCCGTACCCTGGCCCACTTGTGTGCACCTGTATTTGTGCTGCTCACCGGCTTGTCGGCCTGGCTTTACGGCCAGAAATACCAGGGCACTCGTGATGTGTCGGCGTTTCTGTTCAAGCGTGGGCTGTTTCTGGTGGTGCTGGAGTTCACCCTGGTCAGTTTTGCGTGGACCTTCCAGTTGCCACCCAGCGTGATTTACATGCAGGTGATCTGGGCGATCGGCATCAGCATGATCGCCCTCGCCGCGCTGGCGTGGTTGCCGCGACCGCTGCTGATAGCGTTGGCACTGGTGATCATCGGCGGTCACAACCTGCTCGATGGCGTGCACTTCGCACAAGGTTCAGCGCTGCAACAGGCCTGGTCCATCCTGCACGAACGCAGTTGGATCGAGGTGAGCGACAGCCTGCGCCTGCGCGTGACCTATCCGGTATTGCCGTGGATCGGCGTAATCGCCCTGGGTTACGGACTGGGGCCCTGGTTTGCCACGGGCATGCCGGCGGCGTTGCGTCAGCGCTACCTGCTGCTGGGTGGCGTTGGCGCGTTAATGGGGTTCGTGCTGCTGCGGTCGCTCAACGGGTATGGCGAGAAGCCGTGGCAAGCCTATGACACTGGCGTGCAGACGTTGATGAGTTTTTTCAACATGACCAAGTACCCGCCTTCGCTGCTGTTTCTGGCCTTGACCCTGGGGATCGGCCTGCTGCTGTTGCTGGCATTCGAACGCGCCGGGCACAAGCGCTGGATCGGTGTGCTGGCGGTGTTCGGTTCGGCGCCGATGTTCTTCTACCTGCTGCACCTTTATGTACTCAAAGTGCTGTATGTCGCCTGCGTCGCCCTGTTCGGCCTCAACCACGGCAACTACTTCGGTTTCGACAGCATCGGCGCAATCTGGCTCGTCGCCCTGCTGCTGCCGTTGGCGCTGTACCTGCCCGTGCGCTGGTTTGCCAATCTCAAGGCACGCCGGCGCGACCTGGGCTGGCTCAAATATTTTTGAGCCGGTATTGGATTACGCCACAGCACGAGTCGCCTGTACGTTTGGCGCGTGGGGTTGGTTGACGGCCTGGGCCAGTGCCGTCACCTGCGAACAGGTCTGCGCAGCCAACGCCAGTGCGTTTTTCCCCGGGTCGACCCGTTCGTGCAGCAACGGGCAAGACGGCGCCAGCCACAAGCGATCCCCCAGACGCTCATGAGCGTGCTGAACAGTGGCCAGGGCGTTTTCCAGATCGAAGTGCGCAGAATCACGGCCGTTCACCACGCCCAAAGACAGGACTTTATAGCCCGGCACTCGATCGAGGATGGTCGGGAACTGCTGCGGTGCGTGCACCAAATCGAAATGCAGGCCGTCGACCGGCAGGTTCGCCGCCAGGCCGAGGTTTTCTTCCAGGCCACCGAAATAGGTAGCGAGCAGTTTCTTCAGCGGGTCGCGCTGGATCAGGTTATAGGCGCGCTCAAAGGCATTCTTCCACGCTTGCGGCAGGTCGAGCACCAGGATCGGCTCGTCGATCTGCACCCACTCAACGCCCAGGTCCGCCAGGCGCTGGAAAATCTGGCCGTACAACGGCAACAGACGATCCAGCAGGTCGAGCTTGTCAAAATCAGCACCCTGGGTCTTGCCCAGCCACAGGTAGGTCAGCGGGCCGATCACCACCGGTTTGACGCTGTGGCCCAGTTCCTGTGCTTCCTGCACTTCTTCGAACAACTGCTCCCACCCCAGTTGGAACTGCTGGTCGACGCTGAATTCCGGCGCCAGGCAGGGGGTGTCGAACCACTGTCCGCGCTCACTGACGGCGCGGGCCACATCGAACAGCGTCTGCAAGGTCGCCTTGCCGTCCGCCGGGCGCACATGCTCGGGGATCACGCCGAACATCAGCGAGTGGGTCAGCACCTGGTCGTGCCAGGCGAAATCACCGGCCGGCAGCAGTTGGATTCCGGCGTCTTTCTGCAGCGCCCAGTGGGCCTTGCGCAGGTCACGGCCAACGGCGCGCAGGCCGGCTTCGTCGAGCTCTCCCTGGCAAAACGCGTCCTGCGCTTTTTTCAGTTCGCGATCACGTCCAATGCGTGAAAACCCGAGGGAATGAGCGACTGCCATGACGTGCAACTCCGATGTCGATAAGGATGGCAACCATTGTCGACAGACTTGAATGATGAGACAAACTCGTCAAATTCCAGATCATCACAAGTTTTACTCATGTTGCGCTCAGGTGCAGATAAAACCCGTGGAACATGAACCCGGCGCAAGCCGCCAGCGCCAGCCCCATGCAGCGATTGAACCAGGTGAACGCCGCCGCGCCGCTGATCCGCCGCCCCAGCAGCGCGCCGAGCAACGCATAGACCCAGGGCGCACCCACGGCGCCCAACGCCAGCAGGGCCGAAACGCCAAAGATGGAGGCGCCGGTGATATGCGCCGCCGGCAACATCACACTGGTGATCGGCAACACCGCCACAATGCCCTTGGGGTTGAGCAACTGGATCACCAGGCCGTTCCAGAAGGTAAGTGCCTTGATCGGCGCGGCCGCGTCCTCTTCAACCACTGCGCGCGCGGTGAACACCTGATACGCGAGGTACAGCGTGTAGGCGCCGCCGATCAACGAGATATAGGGCAGCGCCGCCTGCGAAACGATCGCTTCACCGGTGTAGCCAAACAGCACGAACATCAGCAGCATGGCGCAGCCCACGCCCAGGTAGAAACCGCTGGAACGACGCAACTTTCCGGTGAGCCCGGCATTCAGGCCCATCAGGTTGACGGGCCCCGGGCTGTACATGACGCTGAAGGCGTAGAGAAAAATGTCCATGGCAGACCTCGTGAGAAGTGATGCGGCGAGTCTATCCAGGCGTGTATCGCTCGATCTTGTACGTTTGTGGTAGGTGATCGGTGATTCATTACGGGTACTATGCTGCCAAACAAATACTCAAATGAGCCGCCATGATCAAAGCCAGCCTGCGTAGTCACCTGACCCTGTGGTTTGCCGGGCTGTCATTGCTCACCTTGTTGAGCGTGGGCTTTTACGTGGGCCATATCGCCACCGAGCAGATGAAGCAGGCCAGCGGCAATGCGCTGCTGAGCACGGCGCGCTCCACGGCGGCGCTGCTGGCCGTGCAGTTGCGCGAACGTCAGCTGGAAGTCTCGCTGCTGAGCCAGGCACCGTTGTTTCGTCGCGGCGATCTGGATCAGCCGGACATCCTTACTCTGATGGAACTGCGCACGCGCTCGCGCGCCGAGTACGCGTGGATGGGCGTGGCCGACGCAGACGGCCGCGTGCACCAGGCGGCGAACGGGCTGCTGGTGGGCCAGTCGGTCGGCCAGCGCCCCTGGTTCCAGGCAGGCATGCGCGGTGAATACACCGGTGATCCCCACGAGGCCGTGCTGCTGGCCAAACTGCTGCCGGGCCCGGACAACGGCGAGCCGCTGCGCTTTATCGATTTCGCCGCGCCGCTGCTCAATGCCCAGGGCCAGACCATTGGTGTGCTGGGCGCCCACGCGCACTGGCGCTGGATCACGCAGATCGTCGATTCGGCCGTGATGCAAAAAGATGCGTTTCCCGAGATCGAAGCGCTGATCGTCGACTTCGACGGCAAGGTGCTGTATCCCGAACTGCTGGCTGGTGAACAGATGGCAACGGACAAACTGAACACCGCGTCTGGCTGGTCCACGAGCAAAGGCTATGTCACTGCATCGGTCGCGGTGCCCAGCCCGTCCAACGCCAAAGTGACCTGGTACATCATGCTGCGCCAACCCCTGGACGTCGCGCTGCAACCGGCGCGCACCCTGCTCTACAAATTGCTGCTGCTCGGCGTGCTCGCCGCCCTGGTGTTTGTGCTGGCGGCCTATTACCTGGCCTCCTCCCTCAGCCGCCCCATCGAGCGCCTGGCCAGGTCCGCCAAACGCGTGCAGGACCAGCAGCCCGGCGCCGTATTCCCGCAGGATCACGCGGTACTGGAGATCGCTCAACTGGGCCGCTCACTCACCGGCATGACCCAATCGCTGCTGGCCAAGGAGCGTCAGTTGCAGGATGCCAATGCCTTCCTCGAAGCGACCGTCGCGCAACGCACCGCCGACCTCACCCAGGCCAATGCCGACCTGCTCAACCTGGCCACCCACGATGCACTGACCGGCGTGTACAACCGGCGCCGCTTCGATGAAAAACTGGCCGAAAGCAGCCTGCTGTTTCAGCGCACCGGGCGTACCTTTGCCCTGCTGCTGATCGATGCCGACCACTTCAAGCAGATCAACGACACTTACGGGCATGCCGTGGGCGATGACGTGCTGCGCCAACTCGCGCAACTGATCAAGAGCACCACCCGCATTACCGACTTTGTTGCCCGTTACGGCGGCGAGGAATTTGCGGTGCTGCTGCCCACCGTCGAAGCCCCGGACAGCCCCGACGTAGTGGCCGAGAATATCCGCGCGGCGATTGCCGAAGCGATGTTCGAGGGGGTTGGGCAGGTGACCGTAAGCATCGGCGTAAGCATCGCCGAACCATCAGACCGCGACACCCGCGCCCTGCTGACCCGCGCCGATCTGCAGCTATATGAAGCAAAGGCGAAAGGCCGCAATCGGGTAGCCCCCGTCAAATAACCTGCCCCGCAAGCCATTTCAAACAATCCCCCGTGGCGAGCGGGCTTGCCCCGCGTTGGGCTGCGCAGCAGCCCCAAGACCATGCTCTGAGCACTGTCAGGTCGAACGCGTGCGCCTTGATGGGGGCGCTTCGCACGCCAACGCAGGACAAGCCTGCTCGCCACAGTTAAGCGTAAATCCCCTGTGGGAGCGGCGGTGCGACTTGCCCGCGGAAGCGGTGGGTCAGTCGACCTCAATGTTTACTGGGCCGACGCCTTCGCGGGCAAGCCCGCTCCCACATTTGATCGCGTTCACACTCACCCATACCGGTCAGCTCTATGGCCGCCACGCTTTTGCTTTTGATCTTAGGCGCCCCGTCAAACACGCTGGCCGAGCCTGAGCGAGGTGCCGAGTGTTGGGGCAAAAACCTTTGCTTACTTTTGGGTCTTTCCAAAAGTGAGCCGCCGTAAGGGCGGAACCCTAAGTCGCCATCACCGCAGCAACGGATATGTACACCGAAAAGTCGCACCGTTCGTTGCTTTGAGCATCACGCTGGCTTAACTGAACGGCATTGGGGTTTGCCCGCTCGCCACAACAGGCTTGCTCGCAAACGGTTTTTAAACCCCTCAGTCAATCAATCCCTGGGCGTCATAAAACGGATACGGCCCGGGGTACTCCCCGAACACACCGTTATGGCTGACCAACCCCTGCTGCGCCTCCCAGCGATGCAACAGATACCCGGCCGGCTCCAGGTTGAAATGCGCCGGGGCCGCGTCCTGCAGATCCAGCACGATCTGGTGGGAGGTGCCGGGGCATACGCAACTGAGGCTGCCACCGAAACGCCGCTGCATCGGCCGGTGCAGGTGCCCGCACAACAAGCGCTCCACCTGTGGATGACGGGCGATCAGTTGCTCCAGGGCCGTCGCATTGATAAACGGCTCACGGTCCATATGGCCAATGCCGCTGATGAACGGCGGATGGTGCAGGATCAGCAGCGTCGGCGCGTGTGGGCGCAGCGCCAGTTGTGCGTCGAGCCACTGCAACTGGCTGTCGAGCAACTGCCCGCCATGGCTGCCCGGGATCGTCGAATCCAGGCCGATCAAGCGCAGCGGATGGTCATCCACCACCCAGTCCAGGGGCGCCTGCGCCGAACGCGGCAAGTAGGCGTGATCGGCAAACGCGTCCAGCAACGGCCCGCGCGCGTCGTGGTTGCCGGGCACCAGGTAGCAAGGCATGTGCAGGCGTGCGAGTTCAGGGTGCAGCACCGCGTATTCATCGGCGCGGCCGAAGTCCACCAGGTCGCCGCTGATCACCACGATATCGGGGCGCGGGTGGCTGGCGTTCAGATGGTCAACGGCACGGCGCAGCGCGCCCAGGGTATCGACGACCCCATAGGTCAGGCGCTGGCCGGCTTTGAGGTGCAGGTCGCTGATTTGCGCAACCAGAAACGGACTGTTCACAGGCAAACTCTCACGCATTGAGGGTAAACAGCATGTGCGGCGTGATCGCCAGGGCAATCGGTGCGCCAACGGCATGCTGTTGGTTGTCGCTGCTGTCCACCAGCAATGGTTGCGGGCCGCCCACATCCACCAGCAGACGGCTTTGCGCGCCCTGGAAAAACTGCGCCAGCAGACGCCCGTGCAGGTGCCCCTCGCCGTCCATCACCCGCAGGTGCTCGGGGCGGCAATACACGGTGGCGGGCACTTCGCCCGCCTGCCACGGCAACTCGCCCCCGCACACCGTCAGGCCCCGGGGCGATTGCGCGATCACCTGAAATGCATTGAGGTTGCCCACGAAGCCTGCGACAAACGCATTCGCCGGCTGCTGATAGATTTCCCGGGGGCTCGCCAACTGGGCCACGCGACCCTGCTCCATCACCAGAATGCGATCGCCCAGGGCCATGGCTTCGCCCTGGTCGTGGGTGACAAACACCGAGGTAATACCGAGACCGCGCAGCAGTTCATTCAGCTCGCTGCGCAGACGCTCACGCAGCTGGGCATCGAGGGCGGCCAGCGGCTCATCGAGCAACAGCACCTTGGGACGCGGCGCCAGGGCGCGAGCGAGGGCAACGCGTTGACGCTGCCCGCCCGACAGTTCGTGAATGCTGCGCCGGCCGTGATTGTGCAACCCCACCAGCTCCAGCAACTCGTCACAGCGCTTGTTGCGCTCCAGCGCCGACAGGCCGCGAATCTTCAGGCCGTAGACGATATTGCCGGCCACATCCAGGTTGGGAAACAGCGCGTAGTTCTGGAACACCATGCCCACGTCGCGGCGCTCGATGGGCAGGCGGGTGACGTCCTGATCGCCGAAAAACACCTGCCCCACATCGGGCCGTTCCAAGCCGGCCATCAAGCGCAAGGTCGTGGTTTTACCGCAGCCGGAGGGGCCGAGAATGGCCAGGGTTTCGCCGCCTTCGACGGTCAGATCAAGGTTGTGCACGGCCACGGTGCCGTCGGCAAACGCCTTGCGACAGCCCTTGAGGCGAATAGTGATAGCGGTCATCGACGTTCTCCACGAGACAAACGGGCGCTGATGGCCTGCAACGCGATCAGCAGCGGCACGATCATCAGCAAAAAGATAAGGGTGTAGGCACTGGCGATTTCCAGGCGCGCCGAGGCGTAGCTGTCGGCCAGGCCCACCGGCAAGGTCTTGGTCATCGGCGTGTGCAGCATCCAGGTCAGGTTGAACTCACCCAGCGAGAGGGTGACCACCATCAGCACACCGGCAAGAATCCCCGCCCGGCAGTTGGGCACCACCACGCTGAAAAAACGCTTGATCGGCCCTGCCCCCAGGCTTGCGGCGGCCTCTTCCAGCACCGGCAGTTGCTGGCGCTGCATCACCGCCATCACCGGGCGCACCAGAAACGGCAGGGTGAACAGCACATGGCCGACGAGGATGAACAGCCAACTGCTGCGGAACGCGCCGAACTGGCCATAGGTGAGCAACAACGCCAACGCACTGGCCAGGCCCGGCATTGCCACCGGCAGCACCATCAACTCCTCGAAGGCGCGGCTGAAGCGGTTGTTCATGCGTACCAGCGCGTAGGCCGCTGGCACGCCCACCACGCACACGCACACCGCACACGCCAGGGCCAGTTGCAGCGACAACCACACCGTGGGCGAATAGGCCTGCCATACCTGGACCAACCAGTCGAAGGTCAGGCCACTGGAGAGCCCGACGAAGAAATTGCGCGTCAGCCCCGCCAACAACGACAGCAGCACCGGCACCAGCATGAAGGCGCACACCAGCAGGGTGAACAGCAGTTGCAGCACAAACAACGATGAGCGTTTCACAGAACCGTCCCCGCGTTTTTCACCAGGCGCCGGGTCAGCAGCAACACGGCCCAGGTCACCGCCCCCAGCACCACCGACAAGGCGGCGGCGACGGCAAAGTTGGCGTAATTGGTGAACACGTTGTAGATCGCCACCGGTGTGACGTTCAGGCGCGTGCCCAAGGTAAAGGCGGTGCCGAAGGCGCCCATGGAGGTGGCGAAGCAGATCGCGCCACACGAGGCCAGCGCCGGCGCCAGGCCAGGGATGATCACATCGCATACCACGCGCCAGTGCCCTGCCCCCAGCGAATGCGCGGCCTCTTCCAGGCTGCGGTCGAGGCTTTCGCACGCCGCCATCACGGTGAGAATCACCCGTGGAATCGAGAAGTACAGGTAGCCGACAAACAGCCCCACCAACGAGTAGGCGAAGATCCAGCGCTCACCGGCCAGTTGCAGGCCCAGCGCGGCGAACAGGCCTTGGCGCCCGGCCAGCAGGATCACCAGAAACCCCACCACCACGCCGGGAAATGCCAGTGGAAAGGTGAGCAGCGCGACCAGCGCCGAGCGTCCGAAAAACTGCTGGCGTGCCAGAAATACACCGCTGATGCCGCCGATCACCAACGCCGTCAGCGTCACGACGACGGCCAGCGCACAGGTTTGCACCAGGCTGCCCAGGTATTGCGCGCTGCTCAGCACCTGCCAGTAACCGCTGCCTTGACTGTCGCGGCTTTGGCCGCCGAGCAGCATCAGGTGCGCCAGCGGCAATAGCCAGAACGCCAGCAACAGCGCAAAGGCCGGGGCCAGTGCCCAGGCGGCGCGAGGGGTCGAGGCCACTTACTTGACCTCGTTGAGGTAGCGGGCGGCGAAGGCTTCCTGCACGGCGGCCATTTTCTGATAGTCCACCACGCCGGCACGGGCGTAGTCGCTGTCGGGCAGGAACTGCGCGGCCACGTCGGCCGGCATCTGCACCGGGCGCACCGGCCGCAGGTAGGCCTTGGCCCACAACGCCTGGCCTGCATCGGACAACACGAAGTCGAGGACCTTTTCACCGTTGGCGCGGTGCGGCGCATTCGCCACCAGGCTCATCACGTAGGGCACGCTGATGCTGCCTTCCTTGGGGATCACGAAGGCAACGTTGGCGTTGTCCTTGTAGCGGGCGCGGTAGGCGTTGAAGTCGTAGTCCACCAGGATCGGCAACTCGCCGGACAACACCCGCGCATAGGCCGTCTGCTTGGGCACGATAGGGGCGTTTTTCGCCAGCTTCTGGAAGTAGTCGATGGCCGGCGCGAAGTTGTCCAGATCGCCCCCCAGCGCGCGGTTGATCGCGACCGCCGAGACGTAACCGACAAATGC
Source organism: Pseudomonas poae RE*1-1-14 (assembly GCF_000336465.1). Taxonomy (NCBI): domain Bacteria; kingdom Pseudomonadati; phylum Pseudomonadota; class Gammaproteobacteria; order Pseudomonadales; family Pseudomonadaceae; genus Pseudomonas; species Pseudomonas poae. Next base: position 2,464,189 of record NC_020209.1, read on the forward strand.
GCTGGACGGGTCCAGGTAGCCGACCATGCCTTTGTATTCGGGCTTGAGCAGGTCCGCCCAGCTTTGCGGCACGGGCAGGCCGCCGAGGGCGTCGACGTTGACCATGATGCCCAGGGTGCCGGAGTGGATCGCGAACCACTGCCCGGACGGGTCTTTGAGGCCGGCGGGAATCTGTTCCCAACCCTTGGGTTTGTAGCCCTCGACCACGCCAGCCTTTTGCGCCTGCAGGCCAAAGGTCACGCCGTAATAGACCACGTCGGCGACCGGCGCGGCTTTTTCGGCGACCAACTGCGCCAGGGACTGGCCGGAGTTCTTGTTGTCCAGCGGCACCTGCACGCCGGTCTGCGCGGCGATGGCGTTGAGCTGGGTGCCCCAGTCGGCCCAGTCCGGCGGGCAGTTGTAGCAGATCGCGGTGTCGGCGGCCTGGGCCAGGCTGGCCATGCCACACAGCAGCACGGCGGCCAGGGTTTTACGGAGTGTGCGCATCAGGGGTGTCCTCATGGGGTTGAGTGCTTTCGCCCGGCCGGATATGGCAAGGCAGACAATGGGAAATCGGCGCGTTGCCAGCGATCTGCGCCAGCAACTGGTCAATCACGGTGCCGGCGAGCAGCGCGATGGGCTGCACCACGCTGCATAACGTGGGGTGCAGCTGCGTGCCGAGGGTGATGCCGTCAAAGCCCATCACCGAGAGTTGCCCGGGCACGTTCCAGCCATTGCGGCGCAGCTCGGCAATCAGGCTGATGGCGAGGAAATCGTTGGAACACAGCAGTGCTGTCGGCGCGTCGGGGCCGGTCAGAAACGGTTCGATAGCGGCGAATTCGGCCTGGGTGTGCGCAGGCATTTCGATCACCGGGCGGCTGTTGAGGCCCGCGGTTTTCATCGCATCGCAGTAGCCGGCATGGCGCAGGCGCGCACGGTCGGACTGCAACGCGGGGCCGGCGACCATGCTGATGCGCCGGTGTCCCGCATCCAGCAGGTAACGGGTGGCCAGGGCCATGCCGGCGCGGTTGTCCACTGACACAGCGCTGTAATCGGGGTTGCTGGGTTGGTGGTACGCCAGCACGAACGGCGTCTGCTCGCTGGCCAGGCTGTTGAGCACATTGTTGCTCTCGGCGTCGGTGACGGTCAGTACCAGCCCGTCCACGCGCTGGCGCAGCAACTCTTCCACCACGATGCTCTCGCGCTCGCTGCTGTAGTCGGTGGTCGCCAGCAACAGGCTGTAGCCGCGCAACCGCGCGGCGCGCTCCATGGCCTGGAACTGCTCGGCAAACACCGGGTTGAGCAGGTTGGGCACCACCACGCCGATCAGTTGCGTGGTTTGCAGGCGCAGCTGACGGCCCAGCAGATTGGGCCGAAACCCCAGCTCACGGGCGGCGGCGAACACCTGCTCACGGGTAGTCGGACGCACCTGGTCGGGAGAGGCAAAGGTGCGCGCGGCGGTGGCACGGGACACGCCGGCCAGGCGCGCAACGTCTTTCAGATCAGGCATGGTCACTCGCTTGAGATCGATCTCATTGGCGAGGACAGTAACGGGGGAATATGGCAGGACGGTGGTGAAGAGATGACGGTTTGATGTCAGTGAATCCATGTGCAAAAAATGCATATGTGGGAGCGGGCTTGCTCGCGAAAGGGCCGCATCAGTCAATGTTGCTGTGACTGACCCAGCGCCTTCGCGAGCGAGCCCGCTCCCACACGGGCTCGATGTATTCCCATGGATGGTCATAATCGCCGGGTATATTCAAAAACCGGCGCGGCAAAATCCGCTCGCTAACCTTTCGATCCTGACCAAGTGCGGGCACAATGCGTGTCCTTTTTTGGCAGGCACCGCCGCAGGCTCTCAAAAATGATCAAAACGCCGTATTACCTCATCGACAAACAGAAGCTTCTGGTCAACATGCAGAAGATTGCCTACGTGCGCGAGCAGTCCGGCGCCAAGGCTCTGCTGGCACTCAAGTGCTTTGCCACCTGGTCGGTGTTCGACCTGATGCAGCAATACATGGACGGCACCACCTCGTCGTCACTGTATGAGCTCAAGCTCGGCCGCCAGAAGTTCGAGGGCGAAGCGCACGCCTACAGCGTGGCCTGGGCCGACGATGAAATCGAAGAGATGCTGGAAAACTGCGACAAGATCATCTTCAACTCCATCAGCCAGTTGCAGCGCTTCGCCGAACGCAGCGAAGGCAAGACCCGTGGCCTGCGCGTGAACCCGCAGGTGAGCAGCTCCGACTACCTGCTGGCCGACCCGGCGCGCCCGTTCAGCCGCCTGGGCGAGTGGGACCCGGTGAAGATCGACGGCGTGATCGAGCAGATCTCCGGTTTCATGTTTCACAACAACTGCGAGAACGGCGACTTCAGCCTGTTCGACAAAATGCTCGGCACCATCGAAGAACGCTTTGGCGCGCTGCTGCACAAGGTCAAGTGGGTCAGCCTCGGCGGCGGCATCCACTTCACCGGTGAAGGCTATGCGCTGGATGCGTTCTGCGCGCGGCTCAAGGCGTTCTCCGAGAAGTACGGCGTGCAGGTCTACCTGGAACCGGGCGAAGCGGCGATCACCAACAGTGCGTCCCTGGAAGTGACGGTGCTCGACACCCTCTACAACGGCAAGCACCTGGCCGTGGTCGACAGCTCCATCGAAGCCCACCTGCTAGACCTGCTGATCTACCGTCTCAACGCCAAGCTGGCGCCGAGCGAGGGTGAACACACCTATATGGTGTGCGGCAAATCCTGCCTGGCCGGGGACATCTTCGGCGAGTATCAATTTGATCGTCCGTTGGCCATCGGCGATCGGCTGTCGTTCATCGACACCGCAGGCTACACCATGGTCAAGAAAAACTGGTTCAACGGCCTGAAAATGCCGTCCATCGTAGTGAAACAACTCGACGGTACAGTCGAAGTGGTTCGTGAATTTGGTTACGACGACTACCTGTCCAGCCTTTCGTAAGCTGGCGGATATAGGAGAAATAAAGCAATTGAAAAAGAACGTTCTTATCATTGGTGCAGGAGGTGTCGCCAAGGTGGTGGCCCACAAGTGCGCGCAGCACAACGACGAACTCGGTCGTATTGCTATCGCGTCGCGCAACATCTCCAAATGCCAGGCCATCATCGACAGCGTCAAGGCCAAGGGTAGCCTCAAGGTACCCGCCGACATCCAGGCCTTCGCGCTGAACGCTCTGGACGTGGAAGCGACCAAGGCCCTGATCCGCGAGACCGAATCGCAGATCGTCATCAACGTGGGTTCCGCGTTCCTCAACATGTCGGTACTGCGTGCCTGCATCGACACGGGCGTTGCCTACCTTGACACCGCCATTCACGAAGAGCCGGGCAAGGTCTGCGAGACCCCGCCGTGGTACGGCAACTACGAATGGAACCACCTGGAAGAGTGCAAACAGAAGAACATCACCGCCATCCTTGGCGTGGGCTTCGACCCGGGTGTCGTCAACGCGTATGCCGCGCTGGCGCAGCAACAGCATTTCGACCGCATTGATTCGATCGACATTCTCGACGTCAATGCCGGCAGCCATGGCAAATACTTTGCCACCAACTTCGACCCGGAAATCAACTTCCGCGAGTTCACCGGGCAGGTGTGGAGCTGGCAGAACAGCCAGTGGACCAGCAACACCATGTTCGAAGTCAAACGCACCGACGACCTGCCGGTAGTCGGTTCGCAGAACCTCTACCTCACCGGCCACGATGAAGTGCACTCGCTGTCGAAAAACCTCGACGTGCCCAACGTGCGTTTCTGGATGAGCTTTGGCGAACACTACATCAATGTGTTCACCGTCCTGAAAAACCTCGGCTTGCTGTCCGAAAAGCCGGTCAAGACCGCCGAAGGCCTGGAAGTGGTGCCGCTGAAAGTGGTCAAGGCCGTGCTGCCCGACCCGTCTTCGCTCGCACCTGGCTACACCGGCAAGACCTGCATCGGTGACCTGGTCAAAGGCACCAAGGGCGGCCAACCACGTGAGATGTTCATCTACAACGTGGCCTGCCATGAAGAAGCCTTCGCCGAGACCGACAGCCAGGGCATCTCCTACACCGCAGGCGTGCCACCGGTTGCCGCAGCGCTGCTGGTTGCCCGTGGCGAGTGGGACGTGAAACACATGGCCAACGTCGAGGAACTGCCGGCTGAGCCGTTCCTGAAAGCGCTGGACGTGATGGGCTTGCCGACCCGGATCAAGGATGAGAAAGGTGATCGGGCCTGGGATGCGATTGCCTGATAGGCGATAGCTGACCGAACAAAAAAATGCGCCCTCAGGGGCGCATTTTTTGTTGGGGGTGAGTAACGATTCCCAAAACACCGGAGATCCAAATGTGGGAGGGGCTGGCCCCCGATGGCAGTGTTTCAGTTAACACATTTCCATCTGACCCACCGCTATCGGGGGCAAGTCCCCCTCCCACACTTGAATCTGCAGTGGCTGTTATTCCAGATGCCTGGCCGAGTTACTCAATGCCCTTGAACACTGCAACAACGCCGACGCCAGCTGCTTCTCCGCATCCGCCCTGCTCCACCGGCTGGTCGGCGCCACCACATGCACCGCCGCCACCGGGCGGCCATTCGCCCCCAGTACCGGCGCGCCAATGGTCATGTCAACAGCTCCTGGCCATTCCTGTGGCGAGCAGGCTTGTCCTGCGCTGGGCTGCGCAGCAGCCCCAAAACCAGGCGCTGAGCCGTATCAGGTACACCGCGTTTTACTGGATTGGGGGCGCTTCGCACCCCAACGCGGGGCAAGCCCGCTCGCCACAGAGACTCCGGTTTGCTGCGCGACAGTGCCAAGTCGAAGTAATCAAAACACCGACCACCCAATCCGCTCACTCAATAACTCCAGCGCCTTCATCCCCGCCAGCGAGTTCCCCGCCGCGTTCAACTCTGGTGACCACACGCACACCGTGAACTGCCCCGGCACTACCGCGACAATCCCGCCGCCCACCCCGCTCTTACCGGGTAACCCCACGCGATAGGCAAAATTGCCCGCCTCGTCATACAGCCCGCTGGTGGCCATGATCGAGTTGACTTGTTTGGTCTGGCGCGCGGTAAGGATCTGTTCGCCGCTGTGGGCGCTTACGCCTTCGTTGGCCAGAAAGCTGAAAGCCTTGGCCAGGTCCAGGCAGCTCATCTGTAAGGCGCAGTAGTTGAAGTAGCTGTGCAACACTGCGTCGACGTCGTTGTGGAAGTTGCCGAAGGCTTTCATGAGGTAAGCCATGGCCGCGTTGCGCGCGCCGTGCTGGGCTTCGGAGTCGGCGACGATGCTGTTGACCAGGATCTGCGGGTTGCCTGACAGGCGCCGGACGAAGTCGCGCATCGACAGGATCGGCACGGCGAAGCGCGACTGGTTGATGTCGCAGATCACCAGCGCGCCGGCGTTGATAAACGGGTTGCGCGGGCGGCCACGCTCGAACTCCAGCTGCACCATGGAGTTGAACGGTTGCCCGGAAGGCTCATGGCCCAGGCGCTCCCAAATGGTTTCGCCGCCGTGGTCGATGGCCTGTACCAGGCTGAAGACCTTGGAGATGCTCTGCACCGAGAACAGCGTATCGGCGTCCCCCGCGCAGTAGGCCGCGCCGTCGTTGCCGTACACGGCGATGCCAAGCTGATTGGCGGGCACATCGGCCAGCGCGGGGATGTAGTCGGCGACTTTGCCCTGGCCGATCAGTGGACGAACTTCGTCGAGAATCGCGTCCAGCAGTGCCTGCATGTCTTGTCCTGTCATCGTGCCTTGCATCATGGATAAGCGGGGCGCGGAGGATACCGCAAAGCGGCGGATCAGGCAGGTGCAGCGCTCACATTAGCGCTGCACCGGAATGCGGATATCGCCGCCCCGGCACTGCGTCTTCACACTTCTGGGGCAACCGGCAAAGCGCAGTTCCTTGCTCAGGCATACGCGCACTTCGGACAATACCTTGCCCTTGCAGATGACCGCCACGCTGTGGTTGCCCATGGCAGGGTTGCTTTGGCGAAAAAGCGCTTCGATTTCAGCGGCCTCCAGATAATTGGGCACGTTGAACGGTTGCAGCTGTTGCGGAATCTGCACGGAGGCCAGCGCGGCGTCCGTCGCGTCGAGGTAGCGCGTAGCGTCCAGGCCGCTACATGTGCCGTGCTTGCTCCACTCGTGCTTGAGCAGCGCCCGCGTGGGGAAGATCAACGCGCCCTTGGCCAGCTCGGCGTCCGACAGCCGTGACCGTGAATCACACGCCGACGGCCAGCCACCCTTCGCATACTGCGGCCAAAGCCCGTGCAGCACGAAACCATAGCCCTTGCCCGAACACTGCTCGTTGTCCGGATGGGTGAGGCAGAACGTCGGTGACCACGACAACGACAACACATAAAAATCAAAATCCCCGGCCGGCCGCTGCTCCCGGGGCGCTGCGGTCACGGTTGCGGCCAGGACCAGCCACACGGCCATCCAGTATTTCATGGGTCAATTCCTTGAAAAGACTGATCCTGGCACGCTTAGCCGGGATGGTTGGGGTTACGTTGTAGCACCTTGTCGAGGATACGATCGGTCTTCAGCGCTTCGATGGCCTGGGATGGATGCTCGGCCTCACCACGGATGTGCGCGTTCATTGCCAGCACGTGATGCCATTGGATATGTGCGTGGCACGGCACTTCCAGCACCTCGTGGGTCTGTCCTTCAAGGCGCAGGGGCTGGTCTTCGAACACGGAGAAGGTAATGCGACCCAGGCTGCCGATCAGCTCGACCTTGTCTTCACGGCGATCCGCGACGAAATTCCAGCAGCCCATGCCCAGAGCGCCGTTGGCGAAGGTCCAGCACGCCGTCACCGCGTCTTCAGCCGCATAGTGCCCGGCCTGCCGTGCGGTAAAGCCCGACACCTCGACAATATCCCCGGCCAGGTACTGGAACAGGTCGAAGCCATGACTGGCCAGGTCGGCAAAATAGCCGCCGCCAGCAATGGCAGGGTCGGTGCGCCAGTTGGTGGCGCTGGCGTCATTGGCGGCCGGCGGCTTGCACAGGGTCCAGGTCAGGTGGCGCAGTTCGCCAATGCGGCCCTGCTGCAACCAGTCGCGTACCTGCTGAAAGCGCGGCAGCGAGCGCCGGTAATAGGATACGAACAAGTGCAGCCCGGCGCGCTCGAAGGTGCGCTGCATCAGGGCACTTTGCTCGGCATTCAGCGACATGGGTTTCTCGACGCAGCAGTGCTTGCCGGCTGCGGCCACCATCAGGCTGTAGTCGAGGTGGCTGTCGGGGGGCGTGGCGATGTAGACCGCGTCCACTTCGGGGTCGTCGATCAGCGCCTGGGCGTCAGTGTAATAACGTGCAATGCCATGGCGCGTCGCATAATCGCGCACGGCCTCCTCGCGACGCCCCATCACGGCCACCAGGGCAGAACCTGGCGCTTTATAGAAAGCGGGTCCACTCTTTAACTCAGTGACACTGCCACAGCCGATCATGCCCCAACGTACGGTGTTCATCGGTTTTCCTCGTCCGTTTCTTTCAATCGGGCAGTATCCACATACACACCCCGGCACGCCATAACCACTTAGCATGACAATTGCATTACACTTTTGTGACATTCATTTGCTGCGGGGGCACAGACAATGAAAATCAGGGCCACGGTCATTTGCGAACACGAAGGACATATCCTTTTCGTGCGCAAGGCCAGATCGAAATGGGCCTTGCCGGGTGGCAAGGTCGAGCGCGACGAGCGTCCGGTGGGCGCGGCAGAACGCGAGCTGGAAGAAGAAACCGGGTTGAACGTCGATGGCCTGCTGTACCTGCAGGAACTCAAGGCACGCGACACGCTGCACCATGTGTTCGAGGCCTCGGTGGTCAATATCGACGAGGCGCGACCGCGTAACGAGATTGTCGACTGTTGCTGGCATGCCTATGAGAACGTCGATCAACTCGATACCACCGACGTCACTCGGCATATCGTCAAATCGTTTGTACGACGCCTGTAACGTGCAGGGTGCGTTGGCTTGCCCCTTACTTGTGATCCTGCTCACTCAGTGTGCGGCAGTTTGCACTCAGTCTCACGCCCCGGACAGAGGCCACACTGGCGACCCTTTCCATCTGTGAGCACAGCAACCAACGCTCGACGGCCGCTTGCCGCTGCTGATCCACCTTGGCGTTGTACTGCACGAAGCAAATGCCCAGCAGCACCGCCACGCCCAGCACGGCGGCAACGAAGTAACCGAAACTATCGGACGATGAAGGTTCTGGCGCATTCATGAGTGACGGGCGCCCTGCTCTTTCCGGGGTGTGCATACAGGCCTCCAGGGTGAAGTGCGCGATTGTATGCAAATAGAGACACAGCATCTGTCGTGGATTTGTAAGCGCTCCGGCGGATAAACCGGCTTGCCTCAGCCCCTCACTTGCGCGCGACCCGGTAGCGCAGGCATTCCTGATAGAAGCTTTGGCGAATCGCCTCGGGTTTGAGCCGTGAGCGACTGTCGTAGGTTTGTTCGGTGATGCCCATGGCCATCATGTGCATCCACGGTTTGTTGAACTTGATAGTCTGGATCTTCTGTCGAGCGGCGTATAACGACACGCCCGACAGCTTGAGTTCCTGGGCTCTGGCCGCCGTACCGGCGCCCCAACTGCACATGTACTTGTCGCCTTCGCGCAGCTCCCGTGCCTGCACGGTAGCCGCGCCGCCGGCCAGGGAGCAGGCGAACAGCATGATTCCAACAGTGCGCATTTGCTTCCTCACCTAACCACCTGAAAATAAAAGCGATTCTGGCGAGGATTTTGTTACATGGGGGCCATCAGATTGCCTTATTTACCACTGATAAGTGGCGCTCGCCTGCACGGTGCGCTGTGAGCCATACCAGCACCACGAATACGACAGGCACGACGCCACATACTCTTTGTTCGCAAGGTTGGAGGCGTTCACAGCCAGGCGCAGGTTGTCTTTGGGGTTGGCAATATTCGGGATGTCGTAGTGCACCGCCGCATCGAACAAGGTGTAACCCGGCACCTTCAGGGTGTTGGCGGTATCGCCCCATGAAGAGCCGACATAGCGCGCACCGGCCCCCACACCAAAGCCTTTCAACTGGCCGTCGTGAAAGGTGTAGTCCGCCCACGCCGATGCCGTGTGACGCGGCAGACCGTAAGTCGTGGTGCCTTTGACCGGAACAGCCGGGCCGATGCCGACATCGCTGATCGGCGCATACTGCGCGGTGCTGTTGGACTGGCTGGCGCGGTTATCCAGGTAGGCATAGGCAGCGGTTAGATCCAGGTTGTCGTTGAGGCTGGCCTTGCCTTCCAGTTCAAAGCCGCGGGATTGCTGCTCGCCGTCCTGGATCGAACAGCGACCGTTGCCGCACATATGGGACGGGTCCGGATCAAGGGTCGGAACATTACGCTGGCGCAGGTCGAAAATAGCGGCGGTGATAAAGCTGTTGCTGCCCGGCGGCTGGTACTTGATGCCGATTTCATACTGCTTGCCTTCAGTCGGCTTGAACACCGAACCGCCGTAGCCGGTGCCCGACTGCGGGTTGAATGACTCCGCATAACTGGCATACGGCGCCAGGCCGTTGTCGAACAGATACACCAGGCCGACGCGGCCGGTAAATGCATGGCTGTCCAGGGAGGACTTGCTCTTGGCGCCGTTGCTCAGCGACTTGGTGGTGCTGTCGGTGCTGGCCCAGTCATAGCGACCGCCAAGCAGCAGCACCCATTTGTCCCACTTCATTTGCTCTTGCAGGTATACCCCGGTCTGTTCACTGCGCGACGTGGCGTCGGTGCCAAAGGCCGGTGTCGACACCGGTGCGCCGTAGACGGGGTCGAAGATATCCAGGCTTGGTCCCTTGCCGTAGCCCGCCTTGGTGTCGGTGCTGGTGTTCTGGTAATCCAGGCCCGTCAGCAACGTGTGCTGAAGCGGCCCGGTGTCGAATCGGGCCTGCAGCTGGTTATCGAGGGTGTAGGCGTCCATGTCCACATCGGTGGCGATGGTCGAGCGCGTGGCCGTGCGGTAATCGGCCTGCAGGTAGCTGTTGTAGATACTGCGGTAGACACCTTCGGCACGCAGGTAACGGGCGTTCTGGCGCACGGTCCAGACATCGTTGAAGTGATGTTCGAACGCATAGCCGAGGGAGTAGTACTCGCGGTCACTCTTCTCGAAATTCTTCTCGCCATCGTAGAAGTCCACATCGATTTTGCGCCCGGTCGGGCTGTGCAGCACCGAGCCCCAGGCCGGCACCGAACCGTAGGAAGCGCCCTTCGGGTCCTTCTGAAAATGCCCCAGCAAGGTCAGCGACGTGGCGTCATCCGGGCGCCAGGTGAACGCGCTGGACAGCGATTGGCGGCGGGTTTCGGTGTGTTCCACTTGGCCGTCGGCGTCATCGAAAAGTCCGGCAACGCGGTAGGCATATACCCCCTGATCGTCAATCGGTCCGCTCAGGTCGAAGGTGGTGCGTTTTTTGTTGAACGTGCCGTACTCCACGCCCACCTCATGGAACGGTGTGTCCAGCGGACGTTTGGTGACCATATTGATCACCCCGCTCGGCGTACCCTGGCCGTACAGCACCGAAGCCGGGCCGCGCAGCACTTCGACGCGCTCCAGATCGAATGCGTCCTTTTGCGGCAAGGCGTCGCGGCTTGACGGCACACGCAGGCCGTCCAGGTACGTGGCCGGGGCGAAGCCGCGAATGGTCAACTGGTCGAGACGCGAGGCTGTGGCGCCCCGCGTTTCCGGGACCACGGCGGCGCTGTAGCGCAGGATCTGATTGAGGCTTTCGGCATTCTGCGCGCGCATCTGGTCCTTGGTGACCACAGAAATAGACTGCGGGGTTTCGATCAACGCCGTATCGGTTTTGGTGCCCGACAGGCTGCGGCTGGCGACATAACCGACCACCGGCCCGGTGGGACTTTCGGTCTGGTAGGCAGCGCTGATGGTGGTGGCCTGCAACTCCATGGCACCGCCGCTATCCGGGACGGCTTCGAGCCGGTAACGGTCGGCGGCAATCTTCAGCGCCTGCAAGCCACTGCCTGCAAGCAACTGGGCCAGCGCCGTATCCGTCCCGTACTGCCCGTTGAGGCCATTGCTGCGCTTGCCTCGGGTCAGGCTCGCATCAAAGGCAAGTACCAGCCCTGCCTGTTCGGCCAGGCTGTTGAGTGCCTGACTCAGATCACCGGCCGCAACCTCGAAGCGGCGCACGGCGCTGTCGCTGTCTTCGGCAAAAACTGGCTGAGCCGCCAGCAACGGCACTGCGGCAAAGGCGATCGCCACTGACAGGGCCAGTGGATGCAAGGGACGGGCAAGGCGCGACATGGAAAATCCTGCGTAATGAAGGTTCTATTAACCATGACGGCCAGGTCGCGAAATCGGGCAAGGATGAGAGCGATTTTTATTTGGGCGGATATTTTGCAAGCAGACGGGTTGTGATTTTGTGTGGCTAGTTAGCCTGGTTTTCAGCGGGTTTTCTGCACGGTGTGTCGGCCTTTTCTGTTTTGTACAACCGTTCATCCGCGGGGCTTTTTGCTGGGGCAAACTTCGACGCCTTGCCCCCTCCCGAGACGTCACGGATGTCCCACGCTGCCTATACTCCAACTCACCAAAGGTTCGCAGAAAAATGAGCTATCTTGACGACGAAATAGTCAAAGATTTTAAACAACTGAATATCGAATTCGAAATCCCGCCAGAAGCCGAGCACGATTTAATTGTTGAAAAAATAAATGCAATCGTTCCTTTCTTTGGAAACCAGATAGCTTGGAGCCAATTCAAGGAAAACACTCATATTGGTCCGTCTCCATCACAGGCCACGCTAGCGTTATTAGAGAAAAAAATAAAAGAAGCCACTAAGCACAATGTAATTTTTATTGGTGACGCAACCAAGAATGCCTATTCAATTTCAGCCACAGACCTAATGCAATCACTGCAAATTTTTTCAAAAACACCCCAGCACACTTACATACTTCAAAAACAGCTGGATTGGATTGCTTGCATTTCATTTGAGGGCGACATTGATTTCGCGATTTTTTAGCTTGACCCAATAGATAACCAACACTTCTTGAAAAAACATATATCTTACGCAGCTCGCTAAAGAAACATCGTCTGACCCACCCACTAGTCCGCGAACTGGCAAACCTGACAAAGACCGGATCGTTTCTAAAGACTCAAAACGAAGTATTCGCTATGGTTCGCACAAAATGAATAGCAAACCAACCAAACACCACTATCATGAGGAAACGTGGACATTTGAGCTAAAAACAAAAACTATGAATTTGGACAATACAGTCGTTAGAGTTCCTTTAAGGATTCTCCGAACAAGTCCGCAAATGTGATGAAATGTGCCTGACCACCTGATCCGAGCCGCCCATGAGCCAGATGAGCTTTTCCGATTTCGAATACGCCGGAAAACGTAAGCAGACACGCCGCGAACGCTTCCTCGCCGAGATGGATCAAGTCGTGCCTTGGACAGACCTGCTGGGGCTGATCGAGCCGTTCTACCCCAAGGCCGGCGGTGGCAGAAAACCGTATCCGCTGGAAACCATGCTGCGCATCCATCTGTTGCAGAACTGGTTCTCCCTGAGCGACCCGGCCATGGAAGAAGCGCTCTACGAAATCACGCCCATGCGCCAATTCGCACGCCTGACGTTGAGCGCGCCGATCCCGGAAGACACTACGATCATGAACTTCCGGCACTTGCTGGAGCAGCATCAACTCGCACCTGCGATCCTCGCGGTCATCAACGCTTATTTACAAGAAAAAGGCCTGTCGCTGCGTCAAGGCACTATCGTTGATGCCACCATTATTCATGCCCCCAGTTCCACCAAGAACGAGGAAGGCAAGCGCGATCCCGAGATGCATCAGACCAGGAAAGGTAATCAGTATTTCTTCGGAATGAAGGCCCATATTGGCGCTGATGTCGAGTCCGGCCTGGTTCATCACGTTCATGGCACCGCCGCCAATGTGGCCGATGTCACACAGGTCGCCGAACTATTGCATGGCGAAGAAAACGCGGTGTATGCGGACGCTGGATACACCGGTGTCGAGAAGCGTGAAGAGCATGAAAATCGTGAAGTTATCTGGCAAATCGCAGCCCGCCGCAGCACCTATTCCAGGTTGAATAAACGCAGCCTGCTGTACAAAGCCAAGCGCAAGATCGAGTACTGCAAAGCTCAGACACGGGCCAAGGTTGAGCATCCGTTTCGGGTGATCAAGCGGCAGTTTGGTTACGTTAAAGTGCGCTTTCGTGGGCTGATGAAAAACACAGCTCAGTTGACCACGCTGTTCGCCCTGTCAAACCTGTGGATGGCTCGAAAACAGCTGATGGGTATGGGCGAGTTGCGTGTTTAACACGGAAGAGCAGACGAAATAGCCCTCAATACACGAAGCATCGGTCGTTTTTTGGCAAATAGCGCTGCGTCCCGAGGAAATTTGGACTTGCCGCCGCCGCGTGGCAAGTTGATCGGAGCTTCCTTAAAGAAGAAGTAACATGCAAGTACGAATAACCGAAACGTTCGCAAACGAGAACGCATCACATGTGAAATTCCGATCACCTGTTGGAGACGGAATTGGAGTATGTACAGATGCCAGTATTAAAACTGGAGCACGTCTCGACGTGGAACTCGACCTGGACGAGGTATTTTCATGGGGGCGAAATATCAGACCGTCGCTTTGTAAGACTCCGCAAATCATGGTTATAAACGGCATAACACACATCACCGCAAAGCTCATTCAGAGTTCCGACAATGAGTTCGCTGCCCTGCAGGTTGGCGACTCTATAATCCTAATTGAACTCGACGGGCCTATGCCTCAAGAACACGAATTCGTTGATCTAAAAGCTGCAAAGATCCATCTCTATCCGACAAATATCTGAGCAGGCTTGAATTCCAAACCGCTAACAAACGCCCATCGCCAAACACGACGGTGAATTAAAATACCTATTCAACTTGGCAAACCTCGCCCACCCGCCCTCTTGAAAGTCCATCAATTCCAATACTCAAATCATCCTCGCAATATCGCCATGACTATCGCGCCAAACCCATTGCAAATCGCAACAGTGGTACGGTGGCGAATTCGCGGCTGAGCTGTGCGGTGCACCGTTATTGCACCAGGGCTGCTTCGCAGCCCAACGCCGGGCAAGCCCCAATGCCGTTCAGTTAAGGAAAATGTGTGGGCTTATTGTGGCGAGCGGGCTTGCCCCGCGTTGGGCTGCGAAGCGCCCCCAGTCCAGCAAAACGCGGTGTACCTGATACGGCTCAGCGGATGGTTTTGGGGCTGCTGCGCAGCCCAGCGCAGGACAAGCCTGCTCGCCACAGGGAATCTGCGCTTAACTGAACGGCATTAGGGCAAGCCCGCTCGCCACACAAGCTCGCTTTCCATGTATGCAGTTGCCTGGCAAGGCACATGCCCCCTGGACAGCAGAACAGCTACTCCTTCAAACCAGCCTCAACCTTCTGCGCCACATCCGCCGTCAACCAGGCTTTCCACACCTCAGGATGTTCCTTGAGAAACGCCTGGGCCACTTGCCGTGGTGCCGTGTGGTTTTCGCTCATGGTGGCCAGGGCTTTGTTCAGTGGGTCGATGGGGAACTGGACTTTGGTGAAGAACTCGGCGATCTGCGGATATTGCTGCTGGAATGGCGTGGATACGCCGATGCTCAGCTTGGACGCCAGTGACCGGGTAGGACGAGGGTTGGGGTTGTCGGCGTCGGTGAGGGTCTTCCAGGCGTCGGCGTCAAACGGCGGTTCTTCCAGTTGAATCAATTTGTAGCGGCCCATCAACGGTGTCGGCGACCAGTAGTAGAACAGTACCGGCTTGCCTCGGCGGATCGATGAGGCAATTTCGGCATCCAGTGCCGCGCCCGAACCGCTGCGGAAGTTCACGTAGCTGTCGTCCAGGCCATAGGCCTTGAGCTTCTGCTTGTTGACCACTTCGGACGTCCAGCCGATGGGACTGTTGAGAAAGCGGCCCTTGCCGGGCGACTCCGGGTCCTTGAACACGTCCTTGTAGCGCGCCAGGTCCTGCACGGTCTTCAGGTCCGGCGCCAGCGGCTTGAGGCCTTTGGCCGGGTCCCCCTTGACCACGTACTCCGGCACCCACCAGCCTTCGGTCGCGCCCTTGACCGTATCGCCCAGACCCACCACTTTGCCTTCGGCTTCAGCCTTGATCCACACCGGGCTGCGACCGGCCCATTCTTCGCCGATCACCTGGATATCATTTTTCGCCAGTGCGGTTTCCAGGGTGATGGTGGTGCCGGGCAAGGTGTCGGTGGGCAGGTCATAGCCCTTTTCGACAATAAAACGCAGCACTTCGGTTATCAGGCTGCCGCTTTCCCAGTTCAGGTCGGCAAAATGCACGGGCGCCTGCGCCGCGGACACGGGCAACGATAGACTCAACGTCGTCACCGCCGCAGCCAACAGGGTTCTCAATCCTTTCATGCCTTCCCACCTCGCATCTGTGCAGCAACTGACGGACGGCTTGCTGCCTATGCGCGAAGCCTCTGAATAGTTAAGTCAGCTCAACTGTAGTAGAGGTTCCGCAAAGAGAAAGGAATCAAAAAAACCTGCTGCGACTACTCGCTGGCCTTGAAGGTCACCAGCTCACCCTTGCGCCACTTGGCGGCTTTGCCGGTCACGGCTTTGAGGGTCTTGGTCAGGCCTTCCTGCAGTTGTTCATGGGCGGCGAATACCAGCATCACGCTGTGGCCTTCCTTGAACACAATGCCCTGGCCTTCGGCCGACGAAACAAAGGCGTAGTCGCCCAGGCCGTACACCGTCAACTTGATCTCGCGAAATTTCAGTTCGAACTTGCCGCCTTCACGACTGGGCAACACAGCGGCGCGGAAATGATCACCTACCTTCAGCTCCAGACGCGGCTTGTCGTCGACGACCAGGGCCGCTTCGGTGTCTATTTCAGCGATGTAGATGCCTTCCGGCGTCTGCTCAGTGACGTAAACAAAACGTGATTGAAACTGCTTGACCAACTTTGCGCGCAAATCGCCCAGCACGAACAACGCGTGCATATCCAGATTACTGACTGCCAAGGAAACGCCCCCACATTGAAAGAGTGCCGCCCGCCGAAGCAGGCAGCACAAAAAACGGCCCTCAGGCACGATCACATATTCGTTAAAAAACTGAAGAAAACCCTGCTGCGCCTACAAGACTAGTACAGGCATGCACGATGGACCTTGTGCAAGGTCATCCGGCGTCACAGCAGATCACAGGTTCAACGGCCAGAGAATACGGGCCGTGCTACTTCAGAGAATAACCCGGCACGGCGCGCACAATTCCCACGCACCCTACAAAACAAAACACTTGAGCGTGGAACCAGACGGGTTGCCGGCGACAATACTAAAACAGCACCGCCGTTCAAAACCACTCGAAACGCTGCCGATGAGCGCACAGGATCAATCAAAAGGATCTGACCATGCAACCACGCCTACACGATGCTACGTCTTCCCGTACCTGTTCATCTGCGCAGGACGGGCGCCAATACTACTGCCTGCCTGACCCGGAGGGGTACTCCAATTCCGTTCTTTACCGAGTTGTACCGGCCGGACGCAATTTCTTCCATATTCTGGAAGTGACCAGCGGCAGGATTCGCGGCTTTCGTAGCCACCATGGCAAGGCCTGCGAACTGGCCAGGCAAATGGAAGCCAGCCTGAACACCATTCACGGGACGAGCGGTTCGTCACACCGATGACTTTACTGCGCCATCGCCCTTCAACAACTGCCATACTGCCGCGTCCATTGAAGTTTGCCCATGTGGGTGCGGTTTCAGCAGTGCAGTTACCTTGAAGGGAAGGCAATACGTGACGGAATTTGATATTGGCGAGTTTTTCATCCACGGCGATGCCCGGGAAGTGGAAGGAGAGTTTCAAGCGGTGATCGTCATGCGCGCCAAGCCGCCGCTGACCACCGTCACCACGCACCAGGTGGAAAAAGACCGTTGGTTCAAGACATTCGAGACGGCTGCGGTCGCAGGCCGGGAGCAAGCCCAGGCGCTCAAGGCAGCGGTGGATTCCGGCGCACTGACCTCCTGAGAATCGGATCGAACTCTGGCGCGCCACAGGTCTCCCATGCATAACGATGGTCAACCCGCATGGAGAACCCGATGGACACCACTACCCCGACGCTGGAAACCCTGTTCGATCAACTGGGCCTGGATTCAAGCCAGGAAGGCATCGAGCGCTTCACCGCAGAGCACCGCCTGCCTGATGATGTAAAGCTGATCGATGCGCCGTTCTGGACCGAGCAACAGGCGAACTTCTTCAAGGAGCAATTGCACGTTGATGCTGAATGGGCGCCGGCCGTGGATGATCTGAACGCATTGCTGCATGAGTCCCCAAAGGTTTGATTCATCCATAGCCCTATCACCGTGGCGGCGCGCTAAACCTTGGCCGCCTCGGGTTTATAGCCCAGGCGCAGGCCGCCCCAATGGCGCCCTTTCACCATGATCGGCACCGACAGATCATGCATCAACTCCCCCGTATCGCGGGTATAGGTTTGCAATAACACCGCCTGCTGGTGACTGCCGCAGCGAATCCCCGTTCGGTCCTCGAACTTGCGCTTGGTGCGATTTTGCACCGCATCCACCTGAGCATCCCCCGTCAACGCCTGTGAAAACGCCTGGTTATGCGTCGGCACGTAGCCCTGCGGCGTGCAGGCAATCGCAAACACCAGCCCCTCATGACGAGGCAGCAGGGCTTCCTGTATCGCCGGCAGCACTTTGTCGGTGTAGCCGTCAAAACGTGTGTGATATTTACTCGGGCGTGTATTGGGGATCAATGTGTAGCTGCGATCGAACAGGTCATCCAGACTGATTCGGCCCTCCTGCACATCCGCTTCGAACTGTTCGGCGATGCGGTTGGCGCCCTCGCGGGCGAGGTCGTAGACACGCTGGTGATAGTCATCCAGCCCCACCTCGGCCAAGCGCTCGCTGATGGTTTCCGCCTGCCCTTCCATCTGCACGGCGGCGTCGGCCAATTGCCGCGTCTGCTGGTCGCTCACCGTGAGGTCACTGCGCATCTGTTCCACCGCATGGAACAGGCTGTCGAGTTGCGCGCGATTGGTGTCGCTGCCCTGGGCGATTTCGTTGACCTGCCCTTCCACATCCGCCGCCAGGCTGGCGATGGTCTCCAGCTGTTCGCCCGCCTCTTCCACCTGTGCGACACCGGTGTTCAGGTCCGCCGACAGTTGGCGAATCTGCTCCACCACCTGGGCTGTGCGTTGCTGGATATCCGCCACCATCACCCCGACTTCATCGGTGGCCTTGGCCGTACGCCCGGCCAGCCCCCGCACTTCATCGGCCACCACCGCAAACCCGCGTCCGTGCTCGCCGGCCCGTGCGGCTTCAATGGCGGCGTTCAACGCCAGCAGGTTGGTCTGGCTGGCAATGGACTGGATCACCAGGGTCACGCGCTGGATTTCTTCGCTGCGCTGGCTCAAGGCTTCGATCAGCTCACGGCTGGCGCTGGCACGCTGGCTGAGCTGGTGCATGCGCGTAATAGACTGGGCCAGCACCTCGCGCCCTTCACTGCTGCGCTGATGGGCCTGGCTGGCCGCGCCAAGGGCTTCGCGGCTGAGCTGGGCTGTGGCCTGCTCGGTGCCGATCATCACTTCAGCGCTGCTGACGATCTGTTTGGCCGCACTCAACTGGGATTGCAGGCGCGCCGCCAGTTGCTTGACCGAATAGGCCACGCCTGCGGCTGACAGTGCGTTATGGCTGGTGGTATGGGAGAGGTCGCGCGTCAGTTCACTGATTGCGTCAACGGTGTTGAGCGATGCAATGGCAGGCGTACGGGGTTTCAAGCGCGGCAGCCAGATCACCAGCAAGGCCAGTGGCAGGCCCAGGTACAGCGGCAGGCCGGCAAATGCCAGACCCAGCAGCACCAGCACCATGGCGGCGCTCTGCACAAGCGGCGTCAGCCAGACGGGCAGCCTGCTCACCGCTTGCGGTGGCATTGCCGTGCCCATCAGAGATCCATCTCCAGCCATCGTCGTTACCCCACTGCTTGTCGTTGTTGTGCCTGCATTAAACGCCACTATCGGGCCATTATCCATGGGCCTTTAGTGGGGGCTTGCAGCACATCAACAGATGGGGTGTAACGGACATTGCCCTGGGGAGCCGTTTGCACGGCGCCCCAGCTTCAACGCATCAGGCCTGGCGCTGATGCTTGTCGATCTGCTCGTGACGCTCTTGGGCTTCGATGCAGTATTTGGTGGTCGGGCTGATCAGCAGGCGCTTGAGGCCGATAGGCTCGCCGCTGTCGTCACACCAGCCAAAGGAATCTTCCTTGATGCGCTCCAGGGCGCGCTCCAACTGCGGCAGCATGCGCTGGTCGCGGTCGATGGCATTGACCAGCCAGGTGCGCTCTTCTTCAACGGAGGCGGCGTCGGCCGGGTCGGCCGGGGTGTCCAGGCTTTCAATGGCGATACGGTTCTGCTCAATGCGCTCGTGGTGTTCGACTTTCATGTCCTGCAGCAACTTCTCGAAAAAAGCGTGCTGTTCGGCATTCATGTAGTCATCCGCCGGCATGGCCAGCAACTTTTCCTTTGTCATTGATTTCTCTATAAAAAATACGTGCATTAAGGCGAATAAGGGAGCGTTCCGGCCGACCTCTGCAGGTCTCGGAAGGGCGCCATCCATTCCAAGCGCCACCCGGCACTCAATTTAAGAGGGGCGGCAGTCTAAGGCCGACTTGAGGGCGCAGCAACTGAAATGACAGGCATTTTTCCCGATTAACCCCCAAAGGCACCAGGACGGGCTTGGCGAATGGTTATCGGAGTGCGTTTATAGCAGGAAAGTTCGTAAAGCGGCTATAAGCCGCACGCTGCAAGCGACAAGCTGCAAGACGTTCCCTGCAGCTTGCCGCTTGCCGCTCAGCGCTTGAGCTTGCGTTTGTTGCGGTATTGGTCAATCACCACCGCCACCACAATGATCAGCCCCTTGATGATGTCCTGAATATAGGCATCCACCCCCACGAAGGTGAACCCGCTGGCCATCACCCCGAGGATCAGCGCGCCAATCACCGTGCCGGTGATGCGCCCTACCCCGCCCGCCAGGCTGGTGCCGCCGATCACCGCAGCGGCAATCGCGTCCAGCTCATAAGACATGCCCATGCCGGCCTGGCCAGTGGCAGCCCGTGCCGAAGCCACCACACCGGCCAGCCCGGCAAGCAGGCCGGCGATGCTGTAGACGATAATCAGGTGGCGCTTGACGTTAATCCCCGAGGTGCGTGCCGCCTGCATGTTGCCGCCGATGGCGTAGGTGTACTTGCCGTACTTGGTGTAGCGCAGGGCGATGTGGAAGATCACTGCCACCACCAGAAAGATGATCACCGGCATGGCGCCATGGCCGATGGCGGTGTAGGCGTCCGACAGCATGCTCACCGGTTGCCCTTCGGTGTAGTAGCGTGCCAGGCCACGGGCCGAGACCATCATGCCCAGCGTCGCAATGAACGGCGGGATGCCAGTCACTGCAATGATGCTGCCGTTGATCGCGCCGGCCAGCAGCCCCACACCCAGCCCCATCGCCACCGGAATCCACACCGGCAGATCGGTGAGCGACGGAAACACCGCGCGGGAAAAGTCCGAGGTCTGCGCCAGACTCGCGGCAATCATCGCCGACAGCGCCAGCACCGAGCCCGAAGACAGGTCGATGCCGGTGGTGATGATCACCTGAGTCACCCCGATGGCCAGCAAACCGATGATCGACACCTGCAAGATCATCAGCACCAGCCGCTGGGAGTTCATCAAAAAGCTCTGGTCCCGCACGATCCAACCGAACAGCTCAAATACCAGTCCGATACCGATCAACACCAAAAAGATGCTCAGCTCGGTGGGCAAGCGCCGACGCTGCTTGACCGGCGCCGTGGCCGGCTTGTTGTCTGTTATCGCGTTCATAGCCCATTACCTTCTTGTTCTGTAGTCAGTGGACGGCGGTCATGCCGGAAGCCAGCTGCATGACGTTTTCCTGAGTCGCCTCGCTGCGATCCAGCGTGCCCATCAGTTCGCCTTCGTGCATCACCATCACTCGGTCACTCATGCCCAGCACTTCAGGCAGCTCCGACGAAATCATGATCACCGCCATGCCTTCGCTGGCCAGAAACGAGATCAAGCGATAGATCTCGGCCTTGGCGCCCACGTCGATACCGCGGGTCGGTTCATCGAGGATCAGCAAGCGAGGATCGGTCATCAGCCAGCGCGCCAGCAAAGCCTTCTGCTGATTGCCGCCAGACAAGGTGTCGATGCACTGCTCCAGCGACGGGGTCTTGACCCGCAGTTTTTTGCACATGTCTTCGCACAGCGCGCGCAGGGCTTTCTGCTGGATAAAACCGTTGTCCGAATAGTGCGGCAGCACGGCCATTTCCATGTTTTCCAGCACTGACAGGCAGGGAAACAGTCCGCTGAGCTTGCGGTCCTCGGTCAACAGCGCAAACCCTTTCTCGATGGCCATGTGCGGGTCGCTGATGCGCACCGGCTGGCCGTCGAGGGTGATCTGCCCGCTGGAGCTTGGGGTGATGCCGAAAAGGGTTTCCGCCACGTTGGTGCGGCCCGACCCCATCAGCCCGGCGATGCCGAGGATCTCGCCGGCATGCAGGTCGAAGGACACGTCCTTGAACACGCCAGCCAGACTCAGGTTGCGCACCGACAACAGCAAATCGCCGACAGGTGTCTCGCGAACGGGGAACAACTGGCTCAGCTCACGGCCGACCATCATCGAGATCAGGCTGTCGCTGTTCATGCTGTCGGCACGTTGCAGGCCGATGTAGCGGCCGTCGCGGAACACCGCCACTTCATCGGCGATGGCGAACACTTCGTTCATCTTGTGGGTGATGTAGACGATCCCTTTACCCTGGGACTTGAGGTCGGCAATGATCGAAAACAGGTGGGCGACTTCCTTCTCGGTAATCGCCGAGGTCGGTTCATCCATGATCAGGATGTCGGAGTCATAGGACACTGCCTTGGCAATCTCGACCATCTGCCGCTCGGCGATGCTCAGGTTGCCCACCTGCTCCTCCGGGTCCAGGTTGATGCGCAGGCGCGCCATTAACTCGGCGGTGCAGCGGTGCATTTCGCGGTGGTTGACCAGGTGCAGGCTGTTGAGCTGTTCACGGCCGATCCAGATGTTCTCGGCGATACTCATGTGCGGCATCAGGTTGAGTTCCTGATGGATCATCGCGATGCCCGCCTTCTGCGCGGCCAGCGGCGTTTCAAACACGACAGGCTGGCCCCGCAGACGGATTTCGCCGGCGTCGGGCTGGTAGATACCGGCGATGATTTTCATCAATGTCGACTTGCCGGCGCCGTTCTCGCCCATCAGCGCCAGCACCGAACCCGGGCGTACGCGCAGTTGCACATCGTCCAGGGCCACGACACCGGGAAAGCCTTTGCTGATGTTGACGATTTCCAGCAGGTAGGGTTCGTCCAGCGTCACTGGTCGGGTGTCAGGGGGCTGCGAGGCAGTCGCTTGAGCGAGCATGGGGAGGCACTCCATCTGCAGGGCGGTGATGACCGCCCTGCCGGCTTATTGTCGTTATGTCACTGCTTATTTGAAGTCGTTGACGTTGTCCGGGGTGATCAGCTTGAACGGGATAATCACGTTCTGCTCGACGGGCTCCTTCTTCGCCATCTTGCGCGCCGCTTCCACCGAGCCCACCGCCTGACCCTTGGCGTCCTGGAACGCCGAGGCGGCCATGTCGCCCTTGGTGATCGCGTTCAGCCCGTCCGGGGTTCCGTCGACACCGGCGATCAACACCGTGCCGGGTTTGGTGCCTGCCGATTTCAACGCCATGGACGCGCCGATGGCCATTTCATCGTTGTTGGCCAGCACCGCGTTGAACTCGCGGCCCTGGGTCAGCCAGTCATTGACCAGGGTCATGCCCTTGTCACGCAGCCAGATACCGGTCTGTTCCTGCTCGATCTTGATATCGGGGTACTTGGCCAGCACCTCTTTCACGCCCTTGGTGCGGTTGGTCGTGGAGTTGTTCGCCAGATCCCCCAGCAGGATCACGATCTTGCCCTTGCCACCGAGTTTCTCGGCGATGTATTGCATTTGCAGCTTGCCGGCCTCGACGTCATCGGAGGTCACGGCCACCACGCCCTTGGGCAGGTCTTTCTGGTCCGGGCGGCGGTTGACGAACACCAGCGGGATGCCCGCCTTGGTGGCTGCGCTGATGATGTTTTTGGTGGATGCGGTGTCCACCGGGTTGACGATGATCGCATCGACCTTCTGGCTGATGAAATTCTCGACCTGGCTCAGTTGCTTCACCACGTCGGCGCGGGCGTCTTCGAATTGCAGCTGCACGCCGTCGCCCTTGGGATAGGACTTGGCCTGCTTGTCCATGTCTTCGCGCAGATAGGTGAGGAAGGTGTCATCGAAGGCGGACATGCTCACGCCCACCTTGATGTCGGCGGCTGCGGCAATGCCGCTGGCCAGCCAGAGGGACAAGGCCAGCGCGGTAAAACGGATCGGGGTCTTCATGAACGGTCTGTCTCCACTTTATTGTTGGTTTTCTGGACGTTGCGTTGGTCAGGACTCGGCAGGCAGTCGAACCACCGGCGCGCCGGGAATGCAGCACAGCAGCGCGCCGTGGTTTTCGACGCACAGCATATTCAGGAAGGAGAAGTAGAACGGCCGCGCACGGGGCAGATCGCGGGGCGCATGGGCAGGGCGTAAAACGCGCAGTACAGCGTTGAAGATTTTCATCTGACGGTACCTGGTTGTTTTTGTTTTTGATTTTGTTTTTGTCGAGTCGCGCGAATCGAATCCGCGACGACCTTTATGCAACCTGGAAAAGACTTTATTGGAAAATAATTTCCATATCAATATCTTTTAGAATTTAATTCCATTTTTTACGCTCTCCCACACTGACGGTGATCAGCCGTAGAAACTCGGCCGATCCGGCAAGCTGACCTTGACGATCTGCTCACTGCCCTGCGCCTCTATGCACGCATCCGCCGCCACCGCCGCTGCGAAACCGTCCCACGCCGACGGCCCGCCGACGTACCCGGCGCGCACGCTGTCGATAAAGGCCTGCAACTCCACGTCATAGGCACCGATGAAGCGGTCCTTCCAATCCATCAGGATCGCATTGGACAGCTTGGCGCCACTGCGCAATTGCACCTGCGAAGGCTCCGGCAATTTGGCAATACCGGTCTCCCCCACCACTTCGCACTGGATGTCGTAGCCGTACTGGCAGTTCACAAACACCTCCACGTCAATGCGCGTGCCTTTGGCGGTCTCCAGCAGCACGATCTGTGGGTCGCGCAGATGGGCCAGGGCCTTGCTGCTCTTGCGCGGGAACACCACTTGCACCGAGACGTAGTCGTCGTCGAGCAGCCAACGCAGCACATCCAGCTCGTGGATCAGCGTGTCGGTAATTGCCATGTCGGTCTTGTAGTTGTCGCCCACCGTCGGGTTGCGGTGTGCGCAGTGCAGCATCAAGGGCTCGCCGATCTGGCCGCTGTCGATCACTGCCTTGAGGGCTCTATAACCAGGGTCGTAGGGGCGCATGAAGCCCACTTGCACCAGACGTTTGCCGTGGGCCACTTCGGCATCGACGATCGCCCGGCAGCCTTCGGCCGTCACGGCCAGGGGTTTTTCGCAGAACACCGGCTTGCCGGCGGCGATGGCGGCGAGCACAAACTCCTGGTGGCTCGGCCCCCAGGACGTCACCAGAATCGCCTCGACCTGCGGCGAATTGATCAGCGCATGGCCGTCCGGGTACACCTCGGCATCCAGCTGTAACTCGGCAACCACCCGGGCGGCCTGCTCAAGGTTAATGTCCGTCACCGCCACGACCTGGCTGTTGAGCAACGTCTGGCTGCACCGACGAATATGGTCTCGACCAATGGCGCCCGTGCCGATCACTCCAAGCTTCAAAGACATGCAAACACTCCTCTTGTTGTTAGTACTGCCTGGCCTTGGCCAACTGTTCATTGAGTTTTGCGGCGGCTGCACGGGTGCGTTCGCTGGTGGACACCTGCGCCACACCCACCCGCCACCACGACAGGTAGCCGTGAACCATGGTCTTGGGCAGCACCTTGATATCGATCAGGGTCGAGACGCTTTGCGTGCGCGCATCAGCCAGTGCCGCTTGCAGCTGTTCCACGTTGCTGACCTTGTAGGTCTTGCAGCCATAGGCCGCCGCGCTCATGGCGAAATCCACCGGCACCAGGCCGCCGTCGAGCTTGCCGCTCTCGGGGTTGCGGTAACGGAATTCGGTGCCGAAGCTGTCCATGCCGTTGCCGATCTGCAGGTTGTTGATGCAACCGAAGGCCATGTTGTCCAGCAGCACCACGTTGATCTTGCGCCGCTCCTGGATCGAGGTGGCCAGTTCCGAATGCAGCATCATGTAGGAGCCGTCGCCAACCAGCGCATACACCTCCTTCTGCGGTTCGGCGAGCTTCACGCCAAGGGCCGCATTGATCTCGTAGCCCATGCACGAATAGCCGTATTCGACGTGGTAGGTGTTGACGCCCTTGCTGCGCCAGGCACGCTGCAAATCCCCTGGCAGGCTGCCGGCGGCGGCCACGATAATGGCGTCGTCGGCCAGGCGTTCATTGAGCACGCCCAGAACGCGGCTCTGGGTGAGGCAGGAGCCGGTGAGTTCGATGAATTCGCGCAGTACCGCGCGGTCCAGCGCGTCGTCGACCTCGGGCACGAAATCATCGCCGTGGTATTGCACGCTGTGCACGCGATCCAGCTCAGCCTCCAGTTGCGCCTTCGCATCGCTCACCTGTTCGCCCCAGCCCGCGCGGTAGTCGCCGAGGGCATCGGCCAGCGCTTCGAGGGCCACCCTGGCGTCCGCCAACACCTGCACACCGTCCAGCTTCAACGCGTCGCACGGGCTGATATTGAGGTTCAGAAACCTCACCTCGGGGTGTTTGAACAGTGACTTGGACGAGGTAGTGAAGTCGGTATAACGGGTGCCGACGCCGATGATCAGGTCCGCCTCCGGCGCCAGCAGGTTGGCGGCCAGGCAGCCGGTTTCACCGATACCGCCCACATTGAGCGCATGGCTGGACAGCACCGCGCTCTTGCCCGCCTGGGTCTCGGCGAAGGGAATGTCAAACCGCTCGGCGAAGGCCTGCAACGCCGCATTCGCGCCAGCGTACTTCACCCCACCGCCGCAGATGATCAACGGCTTGCGTTTGCCCCGGAACGCGGCCAATGCATCGCCGATCATTGCGGCAGTGGGCGCACGCCGGTCGATGCGGTGCACGCGTTTTTGCAGAAAATAATCCGGATAATCCCAGGCTTCGGCCTGCACGTCCTGCGGCAACGCCAGGGTCACGGCGCCGGTTTCAGCGGGGTCGGTGAGCACGCGCATGGCGTGGATCGCAGCACTCATCAACTGCTCGGGACGGTTGATGCGGTCCCAGTATTTGCTCACCGAACGGAACGCATCGTTGGTGCTGATGCTCAGGTCGTGGAACTGCTCGATCTGTTGCAACACCGGGTCGGGTTGGCGGCTGGCGTAGACATCGCCGGGCAACAACAGCAATGGAATACGGTTGGCGGTGGCGGTCGCCGCCGCGGTGAGCATATTCGCCGCACCCGGGCCGACGGACGCGGTGCACGCATAGATTTTGCGGCGCAGGTGCTGCTTGGCGAACCCGATGGCTGCATGGGCCATGCCCTGCTCGTTGCGGCCTTGGTGCACCACCAGGTCGCCGCTGTCCTGCTCCAGCGCCTGGCCCAGGCCCAGCACATTGCCGTGGCCAAAAATAGTGAACACCCCGGCGACGAATTTGCTCTGCACGCCATCGACTTCGATGTACTGGTTATCCAGAAACTTCACCAGGGCCTGAGCCATGGTCAATCGGGTTGTGATCATCACTTGCACCTTGTGTCAATTCAGGTCCATTGGGTCTCGGTTATGCCCGGGACTTTTGCAACAGGGTCATGCTCGCCCCCAACGCCTGCTGAATATCGGCCATCGAATGCACGCTTTCGGCAAACGGTTCGAACGACAGATAGCCCCTGTAGCCGCTGCCGAGCAAGCGGTCGATCTGCGCCGCATTGCCGAGCATATCGCCCTCGCCCACCAGTACGCGGTGGCCGTCGCGGATCGAATTGAGCGGCGCATCGGTGTCTTCCACGCCGGAGATATGCACCAGCCCGGTGAGTGGCGCGAAGAACTCCTGCTCGCCGGCCAGGTGATGGTGGAAGGTGTCATGCACCAGGCGAAACACGTCCAGGCCACCGGTCGCCTGGATGGCGTCCACCGCCACACGCTTGCGGCGCATGGCGCATTCTTCAAAGCCCAGCGGCTCGATAAAACCGAGAATCCCGTACTCGCGCAGGATCGGCGCCAGTTCGCTCAGCGCGGTGCGCAGTCCGGCGGCGCGCTGGGCTTCGTTGCGCGTGTCGCCCGGTTCATTGAACGGGCACATCACCAAGCCCTGAGCGCCGCATTCACGGGCGTAGTTGGCGAGGTTGATTGCCTGGGCACGGCGCTCGTCATTCCACACATCAAAGGGGTACAGCGCGTTGATCGACAGCACGGTGATGCCCTGCGCGGCACACAATTCACGCACGCGGCTGGCCGGCGCACCGAATTCAATTTGCCGGTCGGCGAGGTCATTGCGGATTTCGATGGCATCGCATTCAAGCGCGACCGCCAGCTGGATGAACTCCGGCAGAGACAGGTGCGGCGCAACCATGCGGTTAAGCGCGAAACGTAACGGCGATTTCATTGTTGTTGTCCCCCGTCCAAAACAGCTTAAAGGTCCAGCAGCCAGCTGTGCTGCGGATCATTGTGGAAATGCCAGGCGCGCTTGGGCCCGGCCATCACGTTCAGGTAATAGGACTCATAGCCGTACGGCACGCTGACCGGGTGATACCCCTTGGGCACCACCACCAGGTCGCTGTTTTCCACGGCCATGGCCTGGTCGATGCTGCGATCATCGGTGTAGACGCGCTGGAACACGTAGCCCTGGGGCGGGTTGATCTGGTGGTAATAGGTCTCTTCCAGAAAGCTCTGGTGCGGCAGGTCGTCGGTGTCGTGCTTGTGCGGCGGGTAGCTCGACGAGTGCCCGGACGGCGTGCGCACTTCCACCACCAGCAGTGAATGGGCCGGCTCGCTGTCGGGCAGGATGTCGCACACATAGCGGGTGTTGGCGCCCTTGCCGCGCACGCTGCGCTTGCAGTGTTCGGGGCGGATCAGGCGCGGCTCGAAACCTGCGGCGCCGGGGGCGGCGCACACGGCGATTTGTACATCGCTCAAGGCGGTCACCTGGGCATCGGTGCCCGGCGGCAGGTAGGCGGCAAACGGCGATTTGTCCTCGAACACCGAGTGGCGATCACCAAGGTTCTGCCAGTCGAAACCTTCGCCTTGAATCGTCACCCGGCCACTGAGCAGCACCAGGCACAGCTCTTTGTCGCCGGCGCTGACCGGCAGGGTTTCGCCCAGGCTCAGGCGGTAAGCACTGAAGCCCACGTACTCCAGGCGCCCGGCTTCCAGGGCGACCATGGTTTGTCCGCGCTTGCTGCTTTTGACCAACAGGCTCATGGCTGAGTCCTCTCATTGAGCAGCGCGCGCAAGGTGTCATAGCCTTTTTTCGCATAGACATAGCTGGGCGCCACGGCAGGGTCCTGCTCGGCTTCCACCACCAGCCAGCCCTCGTATCGGGCCGCCAGTAATACATCGAGCAGTTCGGCAAAGTTGATGTCGCCATCGCCGGGCACGGTGAAGGTGCCGTTGACGATGCAGTCGGGAAAGCTCCACATCTGATTGCGCGCCAGTTGCACCACCGGTTTGCGCACGTCCTTGAAATGCACGTGGCAAACGCGGTCGATGTGTTTGCGCAGCACGTCAAGCGGTTCGCCGCCGCCCATGTAGCAATGGCCCGAATCGAACAGCAGGCCGACTTCGGGGCCGGTGCGCTGCATCAACTGGTCGATGTCCTGCGGGGACTCGACGTAGGCGCCCATATGGTGGTGGTAGGCCAGGCGCACGCCTTGGGACAGGGTAAAGCGCGCCAGCTCCGTGAGCTTGTCGGCGTAGTCCTGCCAGGCCTGTTCGCTGTGAAAACGCGGGCGTTCGATCAAACGGATGCGCGAACCCTGGATCGAGTCGGCGACTTCGCCGTATACCAGCACCGTGGCGCCGTTGTGTTTCAACAGGTCGACATGGCCGGCAATCGCTGCGATTTCTTCGGCAACCGAGCGGCGCGCCAAGCGGCTGGAGTACCACCCGGAGACCAGCGCCAGTTCGTAGGGCCGCAAGACGTCGGCGACGCCCTTGGCGTCTTTGGGGAACTTGCCGTTGAGTTCAAAGCCTTCGTAGCCGATCTCCCGGCCTTCGCTCAGCGCGGTGCTTAGCGGCGTTTCACCGCCCAGGGCCGGCAGGTCATCGTTGCTCCAGGAGATCGGGTTGATGCCAATTCGGATTGCGGGCATGGCTGCACCTTTTATTGTTTTCAGATACCACTGAGTTCTGCTTATGTGGGAGCGTTTAATTGCGAGCGCTGCGCCAGGCGTTGATGAGCTGTTCGAAGATAGCCTGCACCTGCTGGATCAAGCGCTCGTCATCGATCTCCCCCGCCATCCACGCGCGGCTCGGTTCCTGGAAGATCGTGCGGCCCACGGCGAACCCGCGACAGCTGCGGCTGCGGCTGGCCTGGCGGAAACCCTCGGCCAGACACTCGGCCGAGGCATTCAGCCCCAGCAACACCACGCCCCGGCAATACGGATCGCGCGCCTCGATCAGCTCATCGAGCCTGCTCCACTCATCGGCCGACTGCGCCTCGATCTTCCACCACGCCGGGTAAATGCCCAGGTTGTACAGGCGCTTGACGCTACGGTAGAGCGCATCCGGGCAGGTGGAAGGATGATCCTTGGGCGGTATGACTTCCAGCAGCAATTCGTGACCGCTGACCAGGGACGCCTCGTACACCGCCTTGAGTTGCGCCTCCTGTTCCAGGCGCAGCAGCGGCTCGTCATCAGGGTGAAACTGCACCAGGCATTTGATGATCTGTTCCTGGGGCCAGGCGATCAGGTTGCTTCCCACCGAACGCCCGTGTTCAAACGCCAGCGGCCGTGAGTTCTGCACTTCCACCGGACGCGCGATCCACCAGCCGCGACCGCTGGCGGCATTGAGCGCGTCCTGGCCGAAACGCTGATCGGCCAGCAGGCCCACATCGGCCTCGACGCCCTGCTCACGCAGCCGCGTTTCGACGCGCTCGATGGCCTGGATAAACAGCTGTTTGATGGCGCTGATGCGGGTCAGCTCCTGGCCGCCTTTTTGCGCCAGTTCCACCAGTTGCCAGCGGTGGTCGAAGGCAAATACAAACAGCTGCTTCCAGGTTTTGCGCGGCACCGTGACCCGGTGCAGGCGTTGCAGGGTTTCGTCCTGATCCGGCCGGGTGATGGGCACCGGGCTGCTGAACAGGTATTCCAGTTCAGCCGGGGTGGGCATGGCGGGCGCGCAGGCATGCCGCGACACCACAAGACCACCGCAGGCATTGGCCAACTGGCTGCAACGCTCATCACTGGCGTCATTGAGCCAGCCGCTTAAAAAGCCCGACATGAATGCATCGCCGGCCCCCAGCACGTTGAGCACTTCCACCCGCACGCCGGGGTAAATCGCGCCATCTTCCAGCCGGGCCGGAATCGCGCCGTGGATCACCGTGCAGCCTTGCGGCCCAAGCTTGACCACCAGCGTTGCCGGGGTCAGCTGACGAACCGTGCGCAATGCGCTCAGCAGGTCTTCGCTGCCGCCGGCGATCAGGAATTCTTCTTCAGTGCCGACAATCAGGTCGAATCGCGGCAGGATTTTCTGTACATGCTGGCTGACGCTCTGATCGGCCACGAAGCGTGTTTCGCCGTCGGCCTTGCCCGCCAGCCCCCACAGCACCGGGCGGTAGTCGATATCCAGCACGCACTTGACGTGGTGCCTGGCGGCGTAATCGAGCGCCTGAATGCTCGCCTTGTACACGCCGTCGCTGGAGAAATGCGTGCCGGTGATCAGCAGCGCCTTGCTCGAAGCAATAAAGGTCTCGTCAATGTCTTCGGCGCGCAGGGCCATGTCGGCGCAGTTTTCGCGGTAGAACACCAGCGGGAAGGTTTCGCGGTCCTTGAGACCCAGCAGCACCAGCGCGGTGAGGCGTTCCGGGTCGACCTTGACGGCGCTCACGTCGCAGCCCTCGCGGGCCAGGGACTCCAGCAGAAAGCGACCCATGTGATCGTCGCCGACGCGGCTGAGCATCGCCGACTTGAGCCCCAGCCGCGCGGTGCCGAACGCGATATTGGCGGAGGACCCGCCGAGGTACTTGGCAAAGCTGGTCACGTCCTCAAGCCGCGCGCCCACTTGCTGCGCGTAGAGGTCGACGCCCAGGCGTCCGAGGCAAATCAGATCCAATTGACGCCCACTGGCAAAACGAGTCTGGCCCATGCTGGCTCCTGTTATTTTTATCAGCCTGCGTCGTGCCGCCATGAACACGGCAAACGCTCTTGGTGGGAAGCAGACTAGAACGTCCGGCGAGCACGATCAATATTTATTCCATAATTATTTTTGTGGAATATTTTTTCCAATAAGCCATCATAGGCTCGCGCCAGCCACCGTGCATCGTTCCAGCCAGTCCCGTGTTCCCTGATGCCGAGGTATTTTTTTGCGCCTACCCTGTAGACTTGCGCCACCCCAGCGCACCAGACGAACACGCCAGAAGGATTGCCCATGCCCGAGACCCCTTCACAAGATGCTCTCGCCAGCCCCCCGCTCAATGCCGAACGCCTGTTGCAGCTGATCACCGACGAATACGAAAGCCTGCCGCGCCAGCTCAAACGCATTGCCAGCTACATCAGCCAGCAGAGCGACCGGATCATGGTCGACCGCATCAGCGACATCGCCCGTGAATGCGAAGTACACCCGTCAGCCATCGTGCGCTTTTCCCAGCGTTTCGGCTTCAGTGGCTTCAGTGAGATGCAGGCGCTGTTTCGCGAGGCGTATACGCACAAGACCACGCCGGTGCAGAACTACCAGCAGCGCATCCGCAGCATGATCGCCAACAAGTCGCAGAAGGCCAGCGGCGGCGACCTGGCACGCGAGTGCGTCAACGCCACCTTGTCAGGCATCGAGCGACTGGGCCTGGAACTGGATGACGTGGCGTTCGACAAGGCGGTAGACCTGGTGGTCAACGCCGAAAACATTTATGTGGTGGGCGTGCGCCGTTCGTTTGCGGTGGCCGACTACCTGGTCTACAACCTGCAGCACACCAACAAGCGCATCCATCTGGTCTCGGGCCTGGGCGGCAGTTATCGCGAGCAGATGCGCAGCGTGCGCGCCGATGACCTGGTCATCGCCATCAGCTTCACGCCGTACGGCAAAGAGACCCAGCACTGCCTGCGCATCGCCCAACATCATCAGGCCAGGACGCTGATCATCACCGACAGCAACCTCTCGCCTCTGGCCAAGCGCGCGAATGCGGTGCTGCTGGTCAACGAGGGGTCATCCTTTGCGTTTCGCTCGTTGAGCGCCACGCTGTGCCTGTGCCAGGCATTGTTCATCGCCGTGGCTTACCGCCTGGAATTGAAGGTGGACGAGATTCACGAGCAGTTGGGTTTCGACGACTGACGAAAAAATGTGTGAGGGGGCTTGCTCCCGATAGCGGTGCGTCACCGCTATCGGGAGCAAGCCCCCTCACACATCGGGATGGAGCCTGGTTCGGATCAGTGCATGAAGATCGCGATCAGAATGATCAACGGGATTGGCACGCCGAGGAACCACAGAAGTAATGAGCGCATGATGTTCTTCCTTATTTAACGAACGTAGTTTTCAGTTTCGACATACACCACCGCGTCACGACGGCGACCGCCGAAGGTGGCAGCGAAGCTGGCGAAGAACGCACCGATCAACAGCGACACGAAGGTCCACAGCGAAGCGTACGCAGCCACTTTTGCGGCAGTGTCGGCGGCTTGCTTGGCTTTGAGCTTGGCATCTTCGATGGCTTTGCGGGCGTCGCCATACACTTTGTCGATACGCGCTTCGGCATCCGCTTGGCTGAGGTTGGTGCGCTGGCTGATCAACTGAGCCAGGTAGGTGCGGTCTTCCGGAGCCAACTGGCCGTCGTTGCCCAGGGTACGGGCGAAGATGCGACCGACTACGGCATGGGCAGCGTCATCGCTGACCGCTGCAGGGCGATCGTCACGGAACAGGCTGTCGACGTAGTAGCCGAAGTCGCCGCTGTGGGCGCCATTGGCCATGCTGCCAGCTGCCTGGGTCATGCCGCTTGCCGCACCGGAGGCCACACTGGCACCGGCTTTGACGCCACCGCCGACGACGCTGCTCACCGAGCCGACGACCAGCATGGCCGTGATCAGGGTCGCCACAGCCCAGGCCAGGAAGCCGTGGGCGGTGTCGCGAAAGTACACTTCATCGCCATGCATGTTGGCCCACTTCACACGCAAGCGACCGGCGATGTAACCGCCCAGCCCTGACGCGACAATCTGGGTAAAGGCCAGCCAGATAATCGTGGAAATGCCAAGCCCCTTGGCACTCATGCCGCTGTCGGCCCACGGCGATACCGCCGAGAAACCCAGGCCGAAGCCCAGCAGTACGAGGATCAACGAGAGTGCGGCGGCTGCGGCCGCCCCGGCAAAAATCGCCCCCCAGGAAACCCCGGAGCGCGCGCTCGATTCTTGAAGCGTGGTGGATGATGTGATCATTGTTGTTGTGCTCCCGGCAGGAAAAAAGGTGTTACAAGTCTCAAAAAGGACAGTGCAGGCCGCGTGCCAGCGCACGACAAAAATAAAACCCTTGCATTTCAATTAGTTAGATAAATCGAACTTCTTCCATCCATGCAAGTTGCAATAAAACCCGGTTTTGAGCGGGCGTAATGCAATCCTCCATTCACAAAAAATCCCCTGCGCAAGGGGCTTGCTCCCGATAGCGCCAGGTCAGACGGCCGCCCTTTACCTGCTGCATTTCAAGGAGATGAAGTTTTATTTAGGAAACGTTCAGTTACTTATTGGCAAAATATGCGTACTTCTAGTGTGAATCGCTCACCAGGTACTCCTATGACCCGTATTTTGACCATCGAGGATGACGCCGTAACGGCCCGCGAGATCGTCGCCGAGCTGAGTAGCCATGGACTGGAGGTAGACTGGGTGGACAATGGCCGTGAAGGCCTGGTCCGCGCCGTGAGTGGTGATTACGATCTGATCACCCTCGACCGAATGCTGCCGGAACTGGATGGCCTGGCCATCGTTACCACCCTGCGCACCATCGGCGTTTCCACGCCGATCCTGATGATCAGCGCCCTCTCCGACGTTGACGAGCGTGTGCGTGGCCTGCGTGCCGGCGGTGACGATTATCTGACCAAACCCTTTGCCTCCGATGAAATGGCCGCCCGCGTCGAAGTGCTGCTGCGCCGCAAAAGCACGGTCAAGGAGTTCGAAACCGCGCTGCGCGTGGCGGACCTGGAACTGAACCTGATCAGCCGCGAAGCCAGTCGCGCCGAGCAGCCACTGACCCTGCTGCCCACCGAATACAAACTGCTCGAATTCCTGATGCGCAACACCGGGCAAATCCTCTCGCGCATGATGATCTTCGAGGAAGTCTGGGGGTATCACTTCGACCCCGGCACCAACCTGATCGACGTGCACATCGGGCGCCTGCGCAAGAAGATCGATCCCCCGGGCCTCACGCCGCTGATTCGCACGGTACGGGGCTCGGGTTATGTCATTGCTGAACCCCTCTAAGGGCTGGCGCTCCTCCAGCAGCCGCCTGCTGGCGTTGTACAGTTCGCTGTTCGTGGCCTGGAGCTGCATCCTCATGGGCGTGCTGTATTACGAGGTGTCTGGTTACCTGAGCGACTTGTCGCGCCATTCATTGCTGCAGCGCCAGCACCTGTTCCAGCGCTTCGACGGCCAAGAGCTGGTGGAAGCGCTGACCACCAGCATGACCTTCGACATGAAAGGTGTGGACGCCTACGGTCTGTTCGATGAGGCCTTCCGCCCCTTGAGCGGACCGATCCGCGGGGTGCCACCGGACCTGCCTCTGGACGGCAAGATCCATACCCTGGTCAATTGCGTCGAATCCGATGACCCCAAGCTGCCCAAGGACAGCTGCGACGCCGTCGCGACCCATACCGACGACGGCCGCTGGCTGGTGCTGGTGCGCGCCAACGGTTCGCTGTTCGGCGTGACGCGGATCATCTGGCACGCGCTGTTATGGGCGCTGTCGCTGACCATCATCCCCGGCATCGCCGGCTGGCATCTGCTGCGCCGCCGCCCGTTGCGGCGCATTCGCGGGATCCAGGCAAGCGCCGAAGCCATCGTTGCCGGCGACCTCACTCACCGCCTGCCGCTGTCCGACCGGCGTGATGAGCTGGACATGCTCGCGGCCATCGTCAACGCCATGCTCGACCGCATCGAGAAGCTGATGAACGAGGTCAAGGGCGTGTGCGACAACATCGCCCACGACCTGCGCACCCCGCTCACCCGTCTGCGCGCGCAGTTGTACCGCATCAAGCAGCAAGCCGAAGAAGACTCGGTGCACGCGGTGAAACTCGACGATGCGATTGCCGAAACCGACACGCTGATGGCCCGGTTTCGCGGGCTGTTGCGCATCTCGGAACTGGAGGACCATCAACGCCGCTCGGGCTTTCTGGTCATGGACCCGCTGCCGCTGCTGCGCGAGCTGCATGACTTCTACCTGCCCCTGGCCGAGGAAGGCGAATTGCAACTGCTGTTGCAGGTGCCAGCGTCTTTGCCGCCGATCAGTGGCGACCGCGCGCTGCTGTTCGAGGCCCTGTCCAACCTGTTGAGCAACTCGATCAAGTTCACCCCGCCAGGCGGTGAAGTGATTTTGCGTGGCGTAAATAACGCCGGCAGCACCCGCATTGAAGTGCACGACTCCGGGCCGGGCATTCCACTGGCCGAGCGCGATGCGGTGTTCCAGCGTTTTTACCGGGTGGACGAAAGCGACCAGCAAGGCGGATTCGGGCTGGGCTTGTCGATTGTGGCGGCGATCATCAACCTGCATGGGTTCAAGCTGGACGTGGGCAGCAGCCAGCGCGGCGGCGCCAGATTGGCGCTGGAGTGCCGACAGCAGCTGATGCCCAAATAGCCCAGCCACCGCTAAAGAATGTGGGAGGGGGCAACCACATCCCTGTGGTGCGGGCTATTGCTGTGGCGAGCGGGCTTGCCCCGCGTTGGGCTTCGAAGCAGCCCCAATCCAGCAAAACGCGGTGTGCCTGATACGGCTCAGCGCCTGGTTTTGGGGCTGCTGCGCAGCCCAACGCAGGACAAGCCTGCTCGCCACAGGGAATCTGCGCTTAACTGAAAGGCATTGGGGCGAGCCCGCTCGGCACAGGCTCAAGTTTCGGATCTGATCAGGCCGGGTAGTTGGCGCGCAGCGCCGCAAGTCCACCGCTGTACACGCCAATGAACAATTCCTCGACGGCCGCTTCGGTGGTGCCCGCCGCTGGCGTGAACACGCCGGACCAGGTCACCTTTGCCGACGTCTCGGTCAACGCCTCAACCTGCAATGTCGCCAGATAAGCAGTCACCGGAAACGACGATTGCTCGATGGTGTAGCTGTAGGTACGCGCTACATTGTCAAAGGTTTGCAGGCGCTCCACGATCACGGCGCCATCGGTGGTTTGCAGGTGACGCACGCGTCCGCCCTCACCCGGCTCGCTGCTGGCGATGAATGCCAGCCAGTCCGGCAGGCTGTTGAAGCCGCCCACCAATTGCCAGACCTGATTGGCCGAAGCAGGGATTTCAATGACGCAAGATGCGGTTGCCATGGCAGTAACTCCAGAAGGTCAATAAAAACTCAGCTCGCAGGCAGTGTACGCCACCCTTGCATGCAGCTCTCCCAATGACTTGTAAAACCGTGCCGTAATGCCTAGCTTATGCGCCCCCTCGCCCAACGCTTTAAGGCCCCGTCCATGGTTTTGCGTTTTCGCCCTTTTCCCTCTCTGGCCACTTCACCTTTTGCCCTCGGTCTGTTGCTCGGTAGCGGCATGGGCAGCAGCCAGGCGGCAGACATCGAGTTGCCGACGTTACAGGTCCAGGGCCAGGAGGCGTCCGGCTATCGCACCGAGAGCGCTTCGGTCGGCGGCTTCACTGACGCGCCATTGCTCGACACGCCAGCCTCGATCACGGTGATCAATGCCACGCTGATCAAGGACCAGCAGGCGCGCCTGCTCAGTGAAGTGCTGCGCAACGATGCCTCGGTGGGCGACAGCTATGCGCCGATCGGCTACTACGAAAACTTCGTGGTGCGCGGCTTCTCGCTGAATGCGGCGAGCAGCTACAAGATCAACGGGCGCACCATCACCGGCGAGCAGAACGTCGCGCTGGAGAACAAGCAGCAGGTGGAAGTGCTCAAGGGCCTGGCCGGGCTGCAAAGCGGGATTTCCGAACCCGGCGGCGTCATCAACTACGTGACCAAGCGCCCGGAAGAGGTGCGTTCGGTCACCGTCTCCACCGATGATCGCGGCAGCGGTTATGTGGCCACGGATGTGGGTGGCTGGTTCGGCAGCGAACAACAGTTCGGCCTGCGTGCCAATGTGGCCCATGAAGACCTCAATTCCTATGTGGAACACGCCAATGGTCAGCGCGATTTCGTGTCCCTGGCTTTCGACTGGAATCTCAGCCCCGACGCCGTGCTGCAACTGGACGCGGAATACCAGAACAAGCAACAACGCTCGGTCCCCGGCTATCAATTGCTGGATGGGACGCAAGTGCCCCACGGCGCGTCGCCAAAGAAACTGCTGGGCCACCAGAGCGGTTCCAGGCAGGTGGGCATCGACTCGCTGAACCTCAACGGCATGTTCGAGTACCGCTTCAGCGACCAGTGGACAGGCCGCCTCAGCGCAGCCCGCAGCAAGGTGGTGATCGACGACTACAGCGCGTTTGCCTGGGGCTGCTACGGGTCGGCCAGTTGCAGCGGATCGAGTACGCCCAACTTTTTCAGCCCCGAAGGCAATTACGACGTCTATGACTTCCGCAGCCCGGATGACACGCGCCGCGACGACGAAGTGCAGGCGGCCATGACCGGGCTGTTCGACACCGCCGGCATCGGTCATGAGCTGACCTTGGGCAGCAGCGTTTTTCGTCGGGTAGTCGACAAGCGCGCGCCGGTCAACGAGCTGATCGGCACGGCCAATATCGACGAGTATGTGCCGACCTTCACACCCGCCGACAAGCCGCTCAATGACAGCCACCGCGCACTCGACAGCCGCCAGTACGGCGTGTTCATCACCGATCACATGCGCCTGAACGAGCACTGGCAAACCATTCTGGGCGGTCGCGAAGTGCGCCTGGACGAGCGCGCCTTCGACAGCGACGGCAATCCGTCACGGCATACCCAACAGTACGTATTCCTGCCCCAGGCGGCGTTGATCTACAAGCCGGTCGAGGCTGTTTCGCTGTACACCAGCTATAGCAAGGGCCTGTCCCTGGGCGGCACGGCGCCATGGTTCGCGAGCAATCCCGATACCCCCCTGGCACCGACCCCGTCACGGCAGATCGAAGCCGGGGTGAAATACGACTGGCGCCGCATCAGCTTCGCCGCTGCCGTGTTCCAGACGCGCCAGGCTTATCAGTACGCCAGGCCCGACGGCGCTGGCAACTTCACGTATGTGCAACAGGGCGAACAGAAAAACACGGGACTGGAACTCTCGGCCAATGGCTGGGCCACGGACCGCCTGCAGATCGCAACCAGCGTGGCGGCCATCCGCGCACGGGTAAGCGGCAGCGGCACGCCGGCTTATGAAGATCATCAGGCGATCAACGTGCCCACGCTGCGCGCCAGTGTGTATGCCGATTATGCGTTGCCGTGGGTGAACGGTCTGGCGGTGCTGGGCGGCGTGCAATACAGCGCCAAAAAGTACGCCAACCGCACCGGCAATGCAGAGGTGGGGGATTACGCGGTGGTCAATGTGGGCAGTCGCTACACCACACGGCTTGACGGCTATGAAACGGTGTTTCGCCTGAGCGTCGACAACCTGTTCGACAAACGTTACTGGCGCGACGCGGGCGAGTACATGGGCGATGACTACCTGTTCCAGGGCGCACCATTGACGGCGCGCTTGAGTGCTTCGGTCAACTTCTGATTCAGCTATGAATGCAGATTTTACTGTAGGAGAAACCCTGCTTTTAAAGCCTGAAAGTTCAGACAACCACATCACTGTGACGAGCAGGCTTGTTGTGGCGAGCGGGCTTGCCCCGCGTTGGGGTGCGAAGCGCCCCCAATCCAGCAAAACGCGGTGTACCTGAGACACGGTTCAGCGCCTGGTTTTGGGGCTGCTGCGCAGCCCAACGCAGGATAAGCCTGCTCGCCACAGGGTATCTGCGCTTAACTGTGGGAGCGGTGGGTCAGTCGACATCAATGTTTGCTGGGCCGACGCCATCGGGAGCAAGCCCCTCCCACAGTGTGTACAGGGTTCGGCCGACAATCTCGGTCGGCTCTCAGGCCGCCGCGCTCTTGATCAGGCTTTGGGGCTTGCCCGCTCGCCACAGACGCTACAGCTGGCCTCGCGAAAGCGCTAAGCCTCGTACATTGCGCCTACCAGAACCGCTGCTGGGTCAGACGGCTCCACCAGGTCAGCAGCACCCGGTCCACTGAACCGCTGGCCGCCAGGCCCACGCGCTCCTGCAGGCTCTTGCGCTCGGCGTAGTGCAGGTGGAACACCTCGGCCGTCTTGGCCTTGGTGGCCAGGTATTCGTCGCTGGTCTGCAGCGCATCGACCAGTTGCTTGTCCAGCGCCGCCACGCCCAGCCATACCTCTCCGGTGGCAACGTCATCGATTGACAGCTGCGGGCGATAACGCGAGACGAAGTTCTTGAACAACTGGTGAGTGATATCCAGGTCTTCCTGGAACTTCTCCCGGCCTTTCTCGGTGTTTTCGCCGAACACCGTCAGGGTGCGCTTGTATTCACCGGCGGTCAGCACTTCAAAGTCGATGTCGTGCTTTTTCAGCAGGCGGTTGACGTTGGGCAACTGCGCCACCACACCAATGGAGCCGAGAATGGCAAACGGCGCGCTGATGATCTTCTCGCCAATGCACGCCATCATGTAGCCGCCGCTGGCCGCGATCTTGTCGATGCACACGGTCAACGGCACGCCTGCCTGGCGAATGCGCGCCAGTTGCGACGACGCCAGACCATAGCTGTGCACCATCCCGCCGCCGCTTTCCAGGCGCAGCACCACCTCATCCTCGGGCGTGGCCAGGCTCAGCAGCGCGGTAATTTCATGGCGCAGGCTCTCGGTGGCCGAGGCCTTGATATCACCATCGAAATCCAGCACGAACACCCGTGGCCGAGCTTCTGGCTTGGGCTTGCTCTGCTTCTTCTTTTCGGCCTTGCTTTCGGACTTGCGCAGGGCCTTGAGCTGATCCTTGTCGAGCAGGCTGGACTCCAGGCGCTCACGCAGGCCCTTATAGAAGTCATTGAGCTTGCTGACCTGCAACTGGCCGGACGACTTGCGCCGCCCCTTACTGCGCAGCGCCGCAAAGCTGATCAGCACGGCCAGTATGGCGACCACCAGGGTGACGGTCTTGGCCAGAAAGCTCGCGTATTCAACCAGAAAATCCATAGTTCCCCTTACAAAGTGCAGTGCGCCAGGCGCGGATGGCCCAGCATACCGGCGGCACTGCCTGCAAACCAGTGCCCAAACCGCCAGTAGCGGCCTTCCAACTCCCTTTTAAAACAAGCGTATGTTTTTCCATTGACAGCTTCCTGGCATCCCCATAACCTCGTCGGACGTTTCAACGTACCCAGGAAAACGGACGTGGGCAGTATCTATCTGATTCGGCATGGCCAAGCCTCTTTCGGGGCAGACGACTATGACGTCCTGTCGCCCATCGGTGTGGAACAGGCGCAGGTGCTCGGTCGTCACCTCGCCGATCTGGGTATTGCCTTCGACCGCTGCATCGCCGGCGACCTGCGCCGCCAACAGCACACCGCCACCGCCACATTCGAATCTTTCAGCGCCCTCGGCTTGCCGGTTCCCCCGGTCGAAACCGACAGCGCATTCAACGAATTCGACGCCGAAGCCGTGATCCGCGCGCTGCTCCCCGAACTGTTGAGCGAAGAGCCTGAAGCCCTCGACATCTTGCGCAACGCCGCGCAAAACCGCCGCGAATTCCAGCGCATCTTCGCGCTGATCATCGACCGCTGGCTGGCCGGCACCTATGACCCGCCGGGACTGGAAAGCTGGCTGGGGTTCGTCGAGCGCGTACAAGCAGGTTTGCAGCGTCTGCTGGAGGCTGCTGACGACGCCGACAAGATCGCCGTGTTCACCTCCGGCGGCACCATCACCGCCCTGCTCCACCTGATCACCCGAATGCCTGCCGCCCAGGCCTTCGAGCTGAATTGGCAAATTGTTAACACCTCGCTCAACCAGCTGAAATTCCGCGGTCGCGAGGTGGCCCTGGCTTCCTTCAACAGCCATGCACACTTGCAACTGTTGAAGGTGCCGCAGCTCATCACGTTCCGATGACTGCGGCCAACCGTGACCCCAAGGTCACTGGACTCTACCCTAAAGGATCGAAACCATGACTGACGTAGCCAAAGCCGTAGAAGCAATGAAAGCCAAATTCAACCCAAGCGCCGCCGAAGGTCTGGACCTGGTGTTCGGTTTCCGTATCGACGACACCAAGAACTTCTCGCTGGTGGTCAAGGACAAGACCTGCGAACTGCACGAGGGCGAAAACCCGGACGCCCAGGTCACGCTGGTGATGGACAGCGAAACCCTGGAAGGCATCGTCGACGGTTCCACCGACGGCATGCAGGCGTTCATGGGCGGCAAGCTGCGCACCGAAGGCGACATGATGCTGGCCATGAAGCTGAGCGAACTGTTCCCGTCCTGAGTACCGGTGGGAGGGGCTTGCCCCTCCCTCTTCAGTTTTTCGGTTGCAATAACAACGCCACCAACGCACTCCATCCCGTCTGATGCGACGCCCCCAACCCCCGCCCGGTTTCTCCATGAAAATACTCATGGAACAACACCAGATCGCGACTTGCCGGGTCCGCCTCCAGTTGCGCATACCCCGCCATCGAAGGCCGCAAGCCGTTTTCATCCCTGAGAAACAAGCGCGTCAGGCGCTGGCTCAGGCTGTCGGCGACGTCTTCAAGGGAGGCCAGATAACCGCTTCCCGTGGGGTACTCCACCGAAAAATTATCCGCGTAGTAGCGATGAAACTCGCGCAGCGACTCGATCAGCATGTAGTTCACCGGCATCCACACCGGCCCGCGCCAGTTGGAATTGCCGCCGTACAGCCGTGAATCGGATTCGCCGGGTTGATAGCGCGCGCTCAGGCTGTCGCCATTCATCTGCAGCGCCAGCGGCTGTTCGGCGAAGGCTTTGGACAAGGATCGCACGCCAAATGCCGAGAGAAATTCATCGTCATCCAGCATGCGCCGCAACAGGTCCTTGGTGCGCTCGCCGCGCAGCAATGCCAGCAACAGGCGATTGCCCTGCCCCGGTTCATTCCAGCGCGACACCAGTTTGGCCAGGTCTGGCCGGTGATGCATGAACCCCAGCAGCCGTTCGCGCAAACCTTCCAGGCCTTCATGCTCACGCTGCTCCAGCACCAGCACGGCGAACAGCGGCATCAGGCCGACAATGGAGCGCAGGCGCACCGGCTCGCTGTGGCCATCGGGACGGTGCAGCACGTCGTAGAAAAACAGGTCCTGCTCATCCCACAAACCTTCGGCGCTGTCGTCGACGCGGTTGATGGCGCCGGCGATATACAGGAAGTGTTCGAAGAATTTCACCGCAATATCGACGTACACCGCATTGCGTCTGGCCAGTTCCAGGCCGATACGCATCAGGTCCAGCGCATAGGCCGCCACCCACGCGGTGCCATCGGCCTGATCCAGTTGATAACCCGGCGGCAACGGCGCCGAGCGGTCGAACAAGGCGATGTTGTCCAGGCCCAGGAACCCGCCCTGAAACAGGTTGCGCCCCTCGGCGTCCTTGCGGTTGACCCACCAGGAAAAATTCAGCAGCAGCTTGTGGAAAATCCGCTCGAGAAAATCCATATCGCCCACGCCCGTGAGCGCCTTGTCCTGCTGATACACACGCCAGCTGGCCCAGGCATGCACCGGCGGGTTGGCATCGTCGAAGCGCCATTCATAGGCTGGCAGTTGGCCGTTAGGGTGCATGAAACGGTCCTTCACCAGCAGCAACAGCTGTTGCTTGGCATAGCCCGGATCGATCAGGGCAAACGCCACCGCCTGGAAGCCCTGGTCCCAGGACGCGTACCACGGGTATTCCCAGGTGTCGGGCATTGAGAGGATGTCGAAGTTGGACAGGTGCCGCCAATGGGTATTGCGAATGTGCAAGCGCTCGGGCGGCGGCGCCGGCTGGGCGGGATCGCCGTCGAGCCACTGGTTTACGTCGAAATAATAGAGCTGCTTGGACCACAGCAAGCCGGCCAAGGCCTGACGCTGCACATTGCGCGCGTCCTCGTCGGCGATGCCCTGTTGCAGGGCGGCGTAGAAATCATCGGTTTCCTGACGACGCTGTTCGAACAGCTTGCGCGCATTGAGCTCTGACGCGCCCACCGGCGCAAATCGCAGATACAGCGTTTTGCTTTCCAGCCCCGCCAGCTCAAGGATGAACCGCGCGGCGACCTTGGTGCCCGCGTTACGCCCGATTGCGGTCTGCACACCGTCCACCACGTAATCGTTGATGCCATCCTTGAACGGTCCGGGCGCGGCTTGCCCGTCGAGCCTCGGGTAGTTGGTTTCGTTCTCGCAGAACAGCCATTCCACGCCGTCCTGGCCCCAGGCGTCGAGACGGTAATCGGGCAATTCGTGGTGACGCGCCAGCACGTGCTCACCGTCGCGCTGCAACTGTGGCTTGGGGGCGTCAGCGGTCCAGCTCCAGTCGTTGCGCGCCCACACCTGGGGCAACACCTGCAGGCGCGTCGGCTGCTCGGCGCGGTTGTGCACGGTGACGCGCATGCAGATGTCGTCCGGCTGATACTTGGCGTACTCGACGCTGACATCGCAGTAGCGGTTGTCTGCGAACACGCCGGTGTCGAGGATTTCATACTCGGCATCGCCCAGGCCGCGTCGCGCGTTCTCGCTGATCAGGTCGGCATAGGGAAATGCTGCATGGGGGTATTTGTAGAGCATGCGCATATAGGCATGGCTCGGCACGCCGTCGACGAAAAAGTACAGTTCCTTGACGTCCTCACCGTGGTTGCCCTCGGCGTTGTTCAGGCCGAACAGGCGCTCCTTGAGGATCACGTCGCGCTCATTCCACAGCGCCAGGCCCAGGCACCAGCGCTGCGCCTTGTCACTGAACCCGGCCAGACCATCCTCGCCCCAGCGG
The DNA here is from genome assembly GCF_000336465.1 of Pseudomonas poae RE*1-1-14. Classification (NCBI taxonomy): domain Bacteria; kingdom Pseudomonadati; phylum Pseudomonadota; class Gammaproteobacteria; order Pseudomonadales; family Pseudomonadaceae; genus Pseudomonas; species Pseudomonas poae. Next base: position 2,508,401 of record NC_020209.1, read on the forward strand.
TAGGCGCGGCTGCGCGCGTGCTCATGGGAAAAATAGCGCCAGGCATCGCCGTCGGCGCTGTAGTCTTCGCGTACCGTGCCCCATTGGCGCTCACTCAAATACGGCCCCCACGCGCGCCAATCCTCGGCCCCCTCGGTAGCGAGGCGCTGGCCTTCAACCGTTTCACGTAGCCGGGTATTGGGTGTGGCCGTCATGGAGTCCTCCGTCGCCTGCCTGATAGACGCAGTGTAGAGCCCAACCGCGCGCGGATGCACATGAAGACTTGGAAGAAGCCTTTCATTCATTTGCAGAATGAAGTCCTGAGGATTCTTCGTTTGCACACGCACCTCGCGCCCAACAAAATCCCGTGAACGGCCACGCTCACTGCCCCTGCCATCAGGAATTTTTCCATGTCCAGCACCGCCCATGTCAGCCCTGACGACATTCGCAAAGGTTTCTCCAAGGCCATGTCCGACATGTACCGCGATGAAGTCCCGCTTTACGGCGCGCTGCTGGAGCTGGTGGCCGAGACCAACCGCCGCGTGCTCGACAGCGACCCGGGCCTGGCGCAACAGCTGCAGCGCACCGGCGAAATCCAGCGCCTGGACAGGGAACGCCACGGCGCCATTCGCGTGGGCACGGCTGCGGAACTGGCAACCCTGCGCCGGTTGTTCGCGGTGATGGGCATGCAGCCGGTGGGCTACTACGACCTGACCCCAGCCGGCGTGCCGGTGCATTCCACGGCGTTTCGCGCGGTGCATGAAAGCGCTTTGCACACCAGCCCGTTCCGCGTATTCACCTCACTGCTGCGCCTGGAACTGATCGAAAGCACCGAGCTGCGCGCCTTCGCCGAAACCGCCCTGGCCAAGCGCTCGATCTTCACCGCTGGCGCCCTCGCGCTGATCGAACACGCCGAGCAACACGGTGGCCTCGACGCCGCGCAGGCCGATGAGTTTATCCGACAGGCCCTGGAGACTTTTCGCTGGCACCCCACCGCCACCGTCACCGGCGCGCAGTACCGGCAATTGAGCGACCAGCACCGCCTGATCGCCGATGTGGTGGCCTTCAAGGGCCCGCACATCAACCACCTAACGCCACGCACCCTGGACATCGACCAGGTGCAGGCCGCCATGCCCGGCAAAGGCATCACACCCAAGGCGGTGATCGAGGGACCGCCGCGCCGCCGCTGCCCGATCCTGCTGCGCCAGACCAGTTTCAAGGCGCTGGAAGAACCCATCGCCTTTACCGATGCCCACGGCAGTCACAGCGCGCGCTTCGGCGAAATCGAACAACGGGGCGTCGCCCTCACCCCCAAGGGCCGCGCGCTGTACGACCAACTGCTGAATGCCGCGCGCGATGAACTCGGTGCATTTCCCAACGAGGCCAACGCCGGGCGCTACACGCAGCTGATGGAGCAGCACTTCCAGGCCTTCCCCGACGATCATGGGCAGATGCGTGAGCAGGGCCTGGCCTACTTTCGCTATTTCGTCACCGAGCAGGGCCTGGCGGCACGCGACCAGGCCGACCGGCCGCGCACGCTGGAAGCACTGCTGCGCGCCGGCCACGTGGCGATCGAGCCATTGGTGTATGAAGACTTTCTGCCGGTGAGTGCGGCGGGGATTTTCCAGTCGAACCTGGGGGATGGGGCGCAGGGTCACTACGCGGCGAACTCGAACCAGGCCGAGCTCGAGCAGGCGCTGGGGTGCAGGACAATCGATGAATTGCAGTTGTATGCACAGACGCAGCAGCGTTCCATCGACGCCTGCACCCAGGCATTGCTGTAGGAGCAAGCGTGCTCCTACAGCCGTTGGCATTCAGCTCAGGCGGCCGCTGATCTTGTCCTTGATCAACAGGCGTTTCTTCTTGAGCCTTTCTACATCCTCATCGCTGGCACTGGCTTTTTCGGCCTCCAGCACCTCCTTGTCGAGGTCGTCATACTGAGTGAGCAGCGCGTCCAGCCGTTTATCGTGCGCCCTGTGTTTGTGAACATCATCCTTGCTCATTCCCAGGTCCTGATACAGGTCGTGTTTAACTGGCATGACGTACCTCCTCACAGTTTGATCAATGGCTTACGCCCTTGAAACTAGCCCATTCCTGACGCTCTTGTCATGTTTCAAGCCCATCGGTTCCGTTCGTCGCGGCGCGAGGGATGGGATCAAACCTTTGCGGCGCCCTGCCCTCCACTCTAGATCGCCACCCAAGGGAGACCGGTTCATGAATCACGCTGCCACCGCTGTCGACACCCAATGCATCAACACGATCCGCACCCTGGCCATGGACGCCGTGCAGAAGGCCAATTCCGGCCATCCGGGCACGCCCATGGGCCTGGCGCCGGTGGGGTATACGCTGTGGAGTCGCTTTCTGCGCTATCACCCCGAGCACCCGGATTGGCCCAACCGTGACCGCTTTGTACTGTCTGTGGGCCATGCGTCGATGCTGCTGTATTCGCTGTTGCACCTGGCGGGTGTGGTCGAGATCGACGCCCACGGCAAGCGCAGCGGCCAGCCGGCAATCAGCCTGGACGACATCAAGCAGTTCCGGCAGATGAGTTCCAAGACCCCCGGTCACCCCGAGTACCGCATGACCACCGGCGTGGAGACCACCACCGGCCCGCTCGGCCAGGGCTGCGCCAACAGCGTCGGCATGGCGATGGCCGAGCGCTGGCTGGCCAAGCGCTTCAACCGCGACGGTCAGGTGCTGTTCGATTACAACGTCTACACCCTGTGCGGTGACGGCGACATGATGGAAGGCATCAGCAGCGAGGCCGCGTCGATGGCCGGCCACTTGAAGCTGGATAACCTGTGCTGGATCTACGACAACAACACCATCAGCATCGAAGGCCACACCGAACTGGCGTTCAGCGAAGACGTGATCAAGCGCTTCCAGGCTTATGGCTGGCACACGCTGCACGTCACCGATGCCAATGACTTGCAGGCCTTGAGCGACGCATTGACAACCTTCCAGAGCAACACCGGCGCGCCGACCCTGATCGTGGTGGACAGCGTGATCGGCTACGGCTCGCCGCACAAACACAACACGGCGGCAGCTCACGGCGAACCGCTGGGCAACGACGAAATTCGCCTGACCAAGGCGGCGTATGGCTGGCCGGAAGATTCCAGCTTCCTGGTGCCCGAAGAAGCGCGCACGGTGTTGCGTGATGCGCTGCATGAGCGTGCCGAGCCGTTGTTTGCGCAGTGGAACCAGACCCTGTCGCGCCTCGACTCGCACCTGGCCGATGAACTGCAGCGCATGCGCGCCGGCGAAATGCCCGCGCAGTGGCAGGCGCAACTGCCCGACTATGCAGCCGACGCCAAGGGCGTCGCCAGCCGCGCCGCCGGCGGCGAAGTGCTGAACGCCTTTGCCCAACAGATTCCTTGGTTACTCGGCGGTTCGGCGGATTTATCGCCCTCGACCAAGACCAACCTCACCTTCGACGGCGCCGGGCGTTTCAGCGCCGATGACTACAGCGGGCGCAACCTGCACTTCGGCATCCGCGAGCACGCCATGGGTGCGATTGCCAACGGCATGGCGCTGTCTTACCTGCGGCCGTACACCTCGACGTTCCTGGTGTTCAGCGACTACATGAAACCGCCAATCCGTCTGGCGGCGATCATGGAGTTGCCGGTGGTGTTCGTGTTTACCCACGACTCGATCGGCGTGGGCGAAGACGGCCCGACCCACCAGCCCATCGAGCACCTGACCCAACTGCGCGCCACACCGGGGCTGCTGACGCTGCGTCCAGGCGATGCGAACGAAACCCTTGAAGTGTGGAAGGTGGCCCTGGCGCAAACCCATCGGCCCAGTTGCGTGGTGCTCTCGCGCCAGCCGCTGCCGACCCTGGACCGCACGAAGTACGCAGCGGCCAGCGGCGCGGCCAAGGGAGCTTATGTGCTGGCGGGCGCCGAGCAGCCTCAAGTGCTGCTGTTGGCGACAGGCAGTGAAGTGAGCCTGGCGGTGGCGGCGTATGAACAGCTCAAGGGTGAAGGGATTGCCGCGCAGGTCGTCTCGATGCCCAGTTGGGAACTGTTCGAAGACCAGGACCAGGCCTACCGCGACAGCGTCTTGCCGCCGGTGGTAAAGGCCCGCGTGGTAGTGGAACAAGCCGGCCCGCTCGGCTGGGACCGCTATGTCGGGCAGACCGGCGCCAAAGTGGTGATGAACAGCTTCGGCGCCTCGGCACCGCTGGCCAAACTGCAGGAAAAGTTCGGCTTCACCGTGGAAAACGTGGTCAAGCAGGCCAAACAGCAAATCCAGCTGAATCAACTGTAAGACGGGAGACCCTGTGGGGTGGGCTTGTTGTAGTAGTGGCGAGCAGGCTTGTCCCAATGCCGTCCAGTTAAGCGCAGGTTCCCTGTGGCGAGCAGGCTTGTCCTGCGTTGGGCTGCGCAGCAGCCCCAAAACCAGGCGCTGAGCCGTATCAGGTACACCGCGTTTTTCTGGAGTGGGGGCGCTTCGCACCCCAACGCGGGGCAAGCCCGCTCGCCACAGAGGTCCAGTCTGGAGCCTCCCACCGTTCATTCTGGTTGAGGGTTAGACCCGCTCGCGCGCCAGAAACGGCGCGGTGCGGCTTTTCTTGCTCTTGGCGACCTTTTGCGGCGTGCCGCAGGCAACCACGTTGCCGCCCTCATCCCCTGCCCCCGGCCCGATGTCGATCACCCAGTCGCTCTGGGCCACCACGCGCATTTCATGCTCCACCACAACCACCGTGTGCCCGGCGTCCACCAGTTGATTGAGCTGGCTGAGCAGGCGGTCGACGTCCCGTGGATGCAAGCCGGTGGTCGGCTCGTCGAGCACATACAGGGTCGCGCCCCGGGCATTGCGTTGCAGCTCGGTGGCGAGCTTGATGCGCTGCGCTTCGCCGCCGGACAGCTCGGTCGCGGGCTGACCCAGGCGCAGATAGCCCAAACCGATATCGCGCAGCACCTGCAATGAACGCAGCACGGCGGGCTGCTCGGCGAACACCTCAACCGCCTGTTCCACCGTCAGCCCCAGCACCTGGGCGATGCTCAGACCTTGCCATTTGATCGCCAGGGTCTCGGGGTTGTAGCGCGCGCCATGGCAGGTCGGGCATGGCGCGTACACGCTGGGCATGAACAGCAACTCAACGCTGACAAAACCTTCACCCTCGCACTGCGGGCAACGGCCCTTGGCGACGTTGAACGAGAATTGCCCGGCATCATAGCCGCGCTTGATGGCTGCCGGCGTGGCGGCAAACAGTTTGCGCACGTTGTCGAACAGCCCGGTGTACGTCGCCAGATTGGAACGCGGGGTGCGGCCGATGGGTTTCTGGTCCACCTGCACCAGCCGACGGATATGTTCGAGCCCGGAGCGGATGTGTCCGCCGCTGGTTTGCGGGGCGTCGTCCTCCAGGCTGGGTTCTTCGTCATTGACCACCCGGCTGCCGAGGCCGCTGCCTACCAGGTCCAGCAGCGCCTGGCTGACCAGGCTGGATTTGCCCGAGCCGGAAATACCGGTCACCGCCGTGAAACACCCCAGCGGGAAATCCACCTTCAAGTCATTGAGGTTGTTGCGCGTCACGCCTTCCAGTTTCAACCACCCGGCGGGTTCGCGCCGCGCAGGATTCAACGCCTGCCCTTCAGCAAACAGGTAGGCGCGGGTCTGCGAGGCCTGCACGTCCGCCAACCCGGCCGGCGGGCCGCTGTACAGCACTTGCCCGCCATGCTCACCGGCGGCCGGGCCCACATCGATCAGCCAGTCGGCGCGGCGCATGGTTTCCAGGTCGTGCTCCACCACAAACAGCGAATTGCCGGCGGCTTTGAGGCGCTCAAGGGCGGTGAACAGCGCCTCGCCATCAGCCGGGTGCAAACCCGCCGAGGGCTCGTCCAGCACATAGATCACGCCGAACAGCTGCGAACCCAATTGCGTGGCCAGGCGCAAGCGCTGCAACTCGCCGGACGACAGGGTCGGCGTACTGCGCTCCAGAGACAGGTAGCCCAGGCCGAGGTCGATCAAGGTGCTGACGCGTTCGAGCAGGTCCTGGGCGATGCGTTGCGCGGCGAGGCGTTTCTCCACCGACAGCTGCATGCGGTCCTGCCCCGCCGCCACCGGGCGCAACAGCTCGGCCAGTTGTGAAAGAGACAGCTGCGACAACTCGCCAATATCCACGCCGGCAAACTTCACCGACAGCGCCGCCTGGGTCAGGCGCTTGCCCTCGCACACCGGGCAGGCGCTGCCCTGCATGAACTGCGACACGCGCTTTTTCATCAGCGCGCTTTGGGTGTGACTGAAGGTGTGCAGGATGTAGCGCCGCGCACCGCTGAAAGTGCCCTGATAGCTCGGCTCCAGCTTGCGCTTCAACGCATCACGCGTCTGCGCCGGGGTGAAGCCGGCGTACACCGGCACCGTCGGGGTTTCTTCGGTGAAGAGAATCCAGTCGCGCTGCTTTTTCGGCAGGTCGCGCCAGGGGATGTCGACGTCATAACCCAGGGTCACGAGGATGTCGCGCAGGTTCTGGCCCTGCCACGCCAGCGGCCAGGCAGCCACCGCACGCTGACGGATCGTCAATGAAGGATCGGGCACCATCAACGCCTCGGTCACCTCATACACGCGACCCAGCCCATGGCACTCCGGGCAGGCGCCCTGGGGCAGGTTCGGCGAAAAGTCCTCGGCATACAGCATCGCCTGACCCGGCGGGTAGCTGCCGGCGCGCGAATACAGCATGCGGATCAGGCTCGACAAGGTGGTCACACTGCCCACCGAGGAACGCGCGCTCGGCGTGCCGCGCTGCTGTTGCAGAGCCACCGCCGGCGGCAGACCCTCGATGGAATCCACGTCCGGCACGCCGACCTGATCGATCAGGCGCCGCGCATAAGGCGCCACCGACTCGAAATAACGGCGCTGGGCCTCGGCATACACCGTGGAAAACGCCAGCGACGATTTGCCGGAACCCGACACGCCGGTAAACACCACCAGGGCATCCCGTGGAATATCCACATCGACATTGCGCAGGTTGTGTTCACGGGCGCCGCGCACCCGGACAAAACCTGGGCGTTGGGCGGAAATCGGAGGGATGGTGCGCTGTGAAGTCATTGGCAACCTTGTCGTGCGGTAAGCATGCTGCGCACCCGTAGCGTCAGGGCTTCGGGGCTGTAGGGCTTGCTCAGCAGATGAATGTCGGGGCTCAGCAGGTGGTTGCTGGAGAGGATGTCGCGGGTGTGGCCGGAGGTAAACAGCACCGGCACGGGCGGCTGTTGCTGGCGCGCCCAGTCGGCCAGGTCGGTACTTTTGACCCGGCCCGGCATCACCACGTCGGTAAAGATCAGCTCCGGTTGCAGGCCGGTTTGCAGTTTTTGCATGGCCTGGTCACCGTCGTCGGCGGTGAGCACCGTGTAGCCTGACTGTTCGAGCACTTCCACCACGGTGAGGCGCACGCCTTCGTTATCCTCGACCACCAGGATGGTTTCCTGGCCGCCGATGGGCTCCGCAGGTTCGTCCGACGACTCCTGGCATTCCTCGCCAAGGCTGCGCGGGAAATACAGCTGCACCACGGTGCCCTGGCCTTCTGCGCTGCACACGTCGACATGCCCGCCGCTTTGGCGCACAAAGCCGAACACCATGCTCAAACCCAGGCCGGTGCCGTGGCCGTCGCGCTTGGTGGTGAAGAACGGTTCGAACACCTTGGCCTGGATCGCCGGTGACATGCCCACCCCGTTGTCACTCACCGACAGGCGCACGTATTCGCCGGGGCAGATGCTTTTGCCCACGCAATCATTGGGGTTGAGGATGATATTTTCGCCGCTGATGCGAATCACGCCCTCGCCTTTCATGGCGTCCCGCGCGTTGATCGCCAGGTTGAGCAGGGCATTTTCCAGCTGATTGCGGTCGACGTGAATGCGCCACGGGTCGCGCGGCAGCTGCACGTCGATATGGATGGTTTCACCCAGCGCGCGCTGTAACAGCTCGCCGAGGTTTTCATAAATGCGCAAAGGGTTGTACACCGCCGGTGACAGCGGCTGGCGCCGGGCAAACGCGAGCAATTGCGAGGACAGCTTGGCGCCCCGGTCCACAGCGGCAATGGCCGCATTGACGCGGCGCTGCACCTGGGGGTTATCTGGCTCATGCCGGGCCAGCAGGTGCAGGTTGCCGGCGATCACTTGCAAAAGGTTATTGAAGTCGTGGGCCACGCCGCCGGTCAGGCCGCCGATGGCTTCGAGCTTCTGCGACTGGCGCAACTGCTCCTCGGCAGCCGAACGCGCCTGCACTTCGGCGGCAACGCGCTGCTCCAGGTTGTGGGTGAGTTCCTGCCGCACCCGTTCGGACTTCACCAGTTCGGTGGTCTCCACCACAATCGCCAGCACCCCGGCCGGTTGCTGGTTGTCGCCGGCGACCGGGCTGTAGTAAAGGTCCAGCCACAGGGTTTCAGGCTGGCCGTTACGCGACAGCACCAGTTCCTTGTTGTTGAACGACAGCGTGCCGCCGGCCAGGCAGGTGTCCACCACATGCCGGTTGAACTCGGCCACTTCCGGCCAGCCCTGCTCCACCGGTGTGCCCAGCAGGTAGGGATGGCGCCCGCCGGCGAACACCGAATAGCTGTCGTTATAGATCATGTAACCCGCCCGCCCCCACAGCATCACCATCGGCACCGGGGATGCGAGCATCATCTGCACCGTGCAGGCCAGGCTGGTGGACCATTCGTCTAACGGCCCCAGGTCGGTGTTCGACCAGTCGAACGCGCGAATGCGTTGGGCCATTTCACCGGCCCAGCCTTCACAGTCATGTGGGTTGGATAAAAATTGCATGATGGGGCTCTGCACAAAGAGAACGTTCGCAACGTTTGGAGCATGCCAGGTGTAGATGGTTTCATCCGGACTTATTTAGGGCGCAAACACCGTGCAATCAACGGCTTTAATGGAAATCCCGGCTGCGCACATGGATGCCGTCCAGCAATGGCGTCAGGTCGGTAAGACGGCCGGCGATAAGGTGGCGCACCTCGCCCACCGCCTCCCAGCGCCCGTCCACTTTGAGCAGTCGCGAACCCACCAGGGCCTGGCGTTGGCGTTCGGCCAGGTCGCGCCAGACCACCACGTTGAGGTTGCCGAATTCATCTTCCAGGGTGACGAAGGTCACGCCGCTGGCAGTACCGGGCCGTTGCCGACCCGTGACCAGCCCCGCCACGCTGACATTGCGCCCATGCTCCACCGTCGCCAGCTCCCGGGAACTGCGACAACGCCGCTTGCGCAGCTCCCCGCGCAACAAGGCCAGCGGGTGCGGGCCGAGCGTGGTGCCGAGGGTGGCGTAGTCGGCGTGCAGGTCTTCGCCCAACGTGGGCGCGGGCAACGCCACCGGGGTTTCGTCGGCGCTGGGCAGGCCGGCAAACAGCCCCAGCTGTTTATGCACCCCGGCCACGTCCCAGCGTGCCTGGTGCCGGTTGCCGGCCAGCGCGCGCAAGGCACCGGCATCGGCCAGCAGGGCCTGAGCGCGCGTATCCAGCCCGGCCCGCTCATCGAGATCGGCAATGTCGCCGAACACCCGGCGCCCACGCGCGGCCTCGATGCGCCGCGCGTCGTCTTCGCGAAACCCTGCGATCATGCGCAGCCCCAGGCGAATCGCCGGTTGCTGGCCGTCGATGGGCTCCAGGCTGCAATCCCAGTCACTGGCCAGCACGTCCACCGGCCGGATCTGCAGGCGATGGCGGCGTGCGTCCTGCAGGATCTGGTCCGGGCTGTAGAAACCCATGGGCCAGCTGTTGATCAGCGCACAGGCGAACGCCGCCGGTTCATGGCACTTGAGCCAGCAACTGGCGTAGGTCAGCAAGGCAAAGCTGGCGGCGTGAGACTCGGGAAAACCATAGCTGCCAAAACCCTTGATCTGCTCGAAGATCTGCGCGGCAAAGGCTTCGGTGTAGCCGTTCTTCATCATGCCGGTGCGCAGGCGCGCCTGATGGGGCTCCAGCCCGCCATGGCGTTTCCAGGCGGCCATGGATCGGCGCAACTGGTCGGCCTCGCCGGGGCTGTAGTCGGCGGCGACCATGGCGATCTGCATCACCTGTTCCTGAAACAGCGGGATGCCCAGGGTGCGCTCCAGTACCTCTTTTAATGCAGGCGATGGATAGGTGGTGGGCTCTTCTTTATTACGCCGACGCAGATACGGATGCACCATGCCGCCCTGAATCGGCCCGGGCCGCACAATGGCGACTTCGATCACCAGGTCGTAAAACGCTTGCGGCTTGAGCCTGGGCAACATCGACATCTGCGCCCGCGACTCGATTTGGAACACGCCAATGGTGTCGGCCTTGCTGATCATCGCGTAGGTGGCCGGGTCTTCCTTGGGGATCGACGCCAGCGTCAGGTCCAGGTTGCGGTGGCGGCGCAGCAGGTCGAAGCAGCGGCGGATCGCGCTGAGCATGCCCAGGGCGAGGATATCCACCTTGAGCAGGCCCACGGCGTCGAGGTCGTCCTTGTCCCACTGGATGATGGTGCGCTCGGCCATCGCCGCGTTTTCCACCGGCACCAGGGTGTCCAGCGGGTGTTCGGAAATCACGAAGCCGCCGGGGTGCTGGGACAGGTGCCGGGGGAAGCCGATCAACTGTTGGGTCAGCGTGAGCACCCGGCGCAGGATTGGACTGTCCGGGTCGAAGCCGCTTTCACGCAGGCGCGCCAGCGGTGGCGCATCATCACTCCAGCGCCCGCAGCATTCGGCCAGCGCGTTGATCTGATCGGCTGGCAAGCCCAGGGCCTTGGCCACGTCGCGCACCGCGCCGGCCGCGTGGTAACTGCTGACCACCGCCGTCAACGCCGCGCGGGTACGCCCATAGCGCTGGAACACATACTGCAATACCTCTTCGCGGCGTTCGTGTTCGAAGTCGACGTCAATGTCCGGCGGTTCGTTGCGCTCCCTGGAGAGGAAGCGCTCGAACAGCAGGCGGGTCAGGCTCGGGTCGATCTCGGTGATGCCCAGGGCAAAACACACCGCCGAATTGGCCGCCGAACCGCGCCCCTGGCACAGGATCGAACGGCTGCGAGCGAACCGCACGATGTCGTGCACCGTGAGGAAGTAACTTTCGTAGCCCAACTCGCTGATCAGCTCCAGCTCCGTGTGGATCTGCTGCAAGGTGTTGGGGGCGACACCCAGGGGCCAGCGCCGGGCGATGCCTTCTTCGGTGAGGGTACGCAGCCAGCTTTTGGCGCTGTGGCCGTCGGGCACCAGCTCGCGCGGGTAGTGGTAGCGCAACTGCTCGAGGTCGAAGGTGCAGCGTCGGGCGATGGCCAGGGTTTCATCGAGCAAGGCCTGGGGATACAGCGCGGCGAGTGCGTCGAGGCTGCGCAGGTGGCGTTCGCCATTGGGGTGCAGGCGCGTGCCGGCTTCGGCCACCGGCACGTGATGGCGGATGGCGGTCATGGTGTCTTGCAGGGCGCGGCGACCGCGTGCATGCATGTGCACATCGCCGCAGGCCACCGCCGGGAGGTGCAGGCGGGCGGCCAGCTGCAGGCGCTGCTCCAGATGGCGCGCATCGTCCTGGCCACAGTGCAGGTGCACCGCCAGCCACAGACAGTCGGCGAAGGTACGGCGCAGCCATTGGATATCGGTTTGGGTATTGCCATCTTCGGCCACCCACAGCGCCAGCAGGCCGGAAAACGGTGTGTCGAAGTCCTCCCGCAGCAGCCGATAGCGGCCCTTTTCGGCGCGTCGCCGGGCCAGGGTGATCAAGCGGCACAGGTGCTGGTAACCGTTGAGGTCCTGCACCAGCAACACCAGTTTCGGGCCGTTTTCGATGCGCATCTCGCTGCCGATGATCAGCGGCACTTCCACCGCCTTCGCCGCCTGCCACGCCCGCACGATGCCCGATAAGGTGCATTCATCGGTGATCGCCAGCGCGCGGTAGCCCTGCTGTTTGGCGCGCTCGAACAACTCCAGCGCACTGGAGGCGCCGCGCTGGAAGCTGAAGTTGGACAGGCAGTGCAGTTCGGCGTAGTTCATGCAAACCAGCCTTGCAGCCATAGTCCGTCGCTTTGCCCCACGCTGCGATAGGCCCAACCTTGCTGACCGGCACGGGTCTGGATCAGGTAGTAGTCGCGGCGAATATCGGCGCCGTCCCACCAGCCGGATTCGATGCGTTCCGGGCCCATCAGGATCTGCACCCCCTGCTCGGCCAGCAGGGTCGGCTCGCGCAGCAGCCAGCCAGGGCGTTGCACCTTGTTCAGGGTTGGGCAAGGGTGTTTGTCGACCGCCGCCTGCCAGGCACATTCGGGGCGGTGATCGGCATGAAAACGCAGGCCCTGCACCGCCTCATCCCCCAGGCGCGCGCGCAGGCGTTCGCGCAGTTGCTCCCACGGCAGGGTCTGTTGCGGGCGGTCGTCAAACAGGTCCTGGCGTTGCGGTACGAACAACGGCAGGTCCTCGGCCACCAGGCGAAAGCCGCGTACCGGCGCGGTGACCTGCACCTGCTCAAGCCGCCCGCGGGCCAGTTCGAACAGCATCGCCGGTTCACGCTCGGCGCTGAGCAGGCCGACCTTGATTACGCTGTCCGGCGCCTGGGCGTGTTCCAGGTGCAGGTCGAACCGTTGCACACCGCTGTCGCGGCCGCAGAGGAAGGCCGATAGATCGCCGGTTAAACGACGCAAGGGAAACAGCAGCGCCTGGTGGGAGTGCACGTCAAAATTCAACTCGATGCGCGCATCGAACTGGTCCGGCGGCTGATAGAAAGCCAGGGCCAGGGGCCGCTGCCCGCTCAAGGTATCCAGGTGCTGCAGCAGCTCGGCTTCAAACCGCCGCGCCAGGGTATGCCGGGGCAGCGCCTGCACCTGGGCCAGCGTGCGCAAGCCCATGCGCGCCAAGGCGGTGGCGACCTGCGGGTTGAGGCCTGCGCGGTCGACGGGCAGCGGCGCCAGGGCGTGCAGCAAGGCGCTGTCGTCGGCCACGGCCAGGCCATCGTAGAGGTTCGCCAGCACCCGCGCCGCCGCCGGGTTGGGGGCGGCGACGATGCGGTGGCGAAACCCCAGTTCGGTGAGCTCTTTGCGCAGGCGCGCCTCGAACTGCGGCCAGGGCCCAAACAGCCCCAGGCTCGACTCGATCTCGAACAACAGCGCGCGCGGGTAAAACACACTGACCTGGGAGCTGAAGCGGTAGGCCCAGGCCGCGAGAAACTGTTGCCAGTGTTCAATTTGGGCTGGGTCATACTCGGCGCTGGCAAAGGTTTTGCTGAGCGCATGGGCGGCCGTCAGCGACTGGCCGGGGCGCAAGCCCAAGGCGCGCGCGGCGGCATTGGCCGTTTGCACGACGCGTCGCTGCGGCGTGCCCGCCAGCAGCACCAGTGGTTGGTCCGGCTCGGGATGCAGACGCTGCACCCCGTCCAGCGCCAATTGCGGGAAGACAATACACACCCAGCGCATGGCAACCTCAGTGCCCGGCCAGCGCGATCGGCGCCGGGTGGGCCAGCCCGCCCCGACACTTGAGCACACTCACCTGCGCAGGCCGCGCCTCGACCGCCAGGCGCAGGGCCGCCGGCGACGCATTGACCGCCTCGCCCAAGGCGCGCCAGGCGAATGCCAGGGTCTGCCCGGTTTCCGCCGCCACCTGCAGGCGACGCAAGGCGCGGTCATCGGCCTTGCGCGGCCAGCACAGCACAGCACCGCAACTGCCGGAACGCAGGCACTGTTCCGCCGCCCACAGCGCGTCGCGCTCCTCGGCCTGGATGACGGCGAGCTGGCGCAGGTCCACCCCGGCGTTGTGCCAGGCATGGGCATACGGCGTGTAGGGCGGCGCCACCAGCACGATGCGCTCCCCCGCCGCCGACAGACGCGCCAGGGTCGGCAGCACCAGTTGCAATTCGCCCACGCCCTCCTTGGCCATCAGGATTTCGCTGAGGGCTGACTCCGGCCAGCCACCGCTGGGCAACACCGCATCCAGCGCCGCCAGCCCCGTGGGATGCACGCTGGCCGGTGGCGCGGCGGGCCGGCCTTTCCACACGCGGCCGCCATTGAACAGCGTGTCCAGCGCAATGACGGCGCCCATCAACCCTGCCTCACCAGGCCGCAGAATACACCTTCGATGGCCAGGTCCTGGTCGGGCCCCACCACGATGGGCTGATACGCCGGGTTGCGCGGCAGCAGACGCACGCTGTCGCCATGGCGCTCGAACCGCTTGATGGTGACTTCGCCATCCAGGCGCGCCACCACGATCTGCCCGTTTACGGCCTCGGCACTGCGGCGCACACCCACGAGGTCACCGTCGAGAATGCCGTCTTCGATCATCGAATCGCCCTGCACCCGCAGCAGGTAATCCGGAGTTTTGGCGAACGTGGCCGGGTCCAGTTGCAGGCGGCTGTGCACCTCGGCATCGGCACCAATGGGCAGCCCGGCGGCAACGCGACCGAGCACCGGCACATCCAGCCAGTCGGGCCGCGACGGCTGGTTGAGCAGCCGAATACCGCGAGCCTGGTTGGGGTTGACCTCGATAAAACCGGCCTCGGTCAGGGCCAGCACATGCTTGCGTGCCACGCTGCGCGAGGCAAAACCGAACGCCTCGGCGATCTCGGCGAGGCTGGGAGACTGCCCTTGCTGCGCGATGCGATCGCGGATAAAGGTCAGGATGGCAGTACGGCGGGGGGTTAGAGTTTTCATGGAGTACATTTGTACTCCTTCGGGAAATTTCTGACAATAGCCGGTAGTCGGGAGCGCTCACTGAAGCCAGGCGCACCAATAGCCCCAACTGACAGCCCAAATCATCGCAAGTCGATAGGGCCATCCGGTCCAGCGTTTGAGTGATAGCGGAACGGCGGATAACTCTGCCTCAGTCATAAAACTTTTTTTCACTGAGCCCTACAGAAGGCCAAAAACGACGAATGTGTCGATGAACATCACGAGGGTGTAGGCGACAAACCAGGACATCGTTAAGTCCCCTCTGGCCACCATTTGAACCACGCGTACCAAGCGCCTGTTGCGATAATCCAAATATAAGAAACACGATATGGCCACAATGCCCAACGCTTGAGCACCGGAGGAACAGATGCCAATTCCTCTTCAGTGACAAGGCCTGCTTTCAGAAAGCGCTTGGGCATCGAGAGGATGTCAATCATCAACCCCATACGATGAAACCGGTCGATTCGACTGTTTCTCTTCCAAAAGCGCTTATGTCTACGAACTTTTTCGTTATTGTCAAAGTAACTTTCCAGCTCGTCGAGTTTTGCATACTCGGCAAAAAGCATCAGGCTCAGGAGTACAAAAATACCCGCGAGGTGCACGATGATTAAGGCAAGAAAAAACGACACGGTCAGGCACCCTCTGGCTCGAAGATCAAGTCACCGTTGAGCTCAAGTATCTTTCCACCCAGAAATGCACTTTCATCACCAAGAACCGAACCTGCCTCATAGCCACCTGCAGCGCCGCCAATAACTGCGCAAGCAAGCGCACCCTGCCCTTTCATAGAAATACCCAACACCATATGGCAAACACTACGAGATAACTTCGCACCTACATGTCCACCAAAAACCGATCCCATTACCCCACCCACAAATCTGCCTGTCTCCACATACTTCGCCCTTCGACATTGCGCCTCTCTCCCCGTCACACACGCCTCCCTGACCTCCAACCCAGTAACGCCTACATCCAGCGCCAACCCAATGTAAGTCCCTTTGCCCAGCCATTTCGACATCTGCGCAATCTCCCGAATCCGCTTCGCATATCCCGCTATCTCACCTTTATGCAGATAGCTTCTGGTCGAAATTCCCAGCACTTTCCTCAACGACTCATTGCCGCGTAAACCTGTACCGAACCTCGCAGCACCTTGCAGTTGCAATTCCAACCGGCTGAACAACGTTTGGCGCTGGCGGATAAAGTTCTCCCTGCTCAGATCCCCACTTCTCAACCGCTGATGCACTTGTTCGATTTCCTCCAAAATTTGCGCCACTTCATCCAGATGCCGCGCCCAGGCGGATGTAGCACTGCCAATACCAATCGAGCCATACGCAAGAAAACTCTGCAGCAAATCATAATTGCCGATCACCACCGCGCCGACCGACGTATTCAATTCCAGGCTGCGACGAACCTGTTCAGCATGCCGCATCAACCAGGCCTCCTCGCCGGAACAGCTCACGCTGCCGACATCGGGAATAATCACCAATTGCCCCGGTGCCACCAGACCAGGGCGCAGGTGTCGGTTCAGTACGTCGAAATGATCAGAGCGCTGTCGATTCAGGCCGCCGCCCATCAAGCGCGATTTCAAACTCTCGTAGTCCATTGTGCGGTCATTGATATAGCTCTGCGCCATGCCTTACATCCGGGATGCAATGAAACTGGCGTCGAAATATAAGCAGGGGAGCACGGCCTGGACACAAGTCCGGGAGGGGTCCATCACATTTGGGAAGCTGCCTACACGGCAGAGACTTTGCGCTTACAGAAAGCGGCCCGACCTACCGTCAAACCTTCGGCAATAGCCGGTAGTCGGGAGCGCTCACTGAAGCCAGGCGCACCAATAGTCCCAACTGACAGCCCAAATCATCGCAAGTCGATAGGGCCATCCGGTCCAGCGTTTGAGTGATAGCGGAACGGCGGATAACTCTGCCTCAGTCATAAACCTTTTTTTCACGGCGTCCGTTGGATCACATCAGATTTGAATGTCGAACCACCAAAACCAGAGGCACCAAACGATGGTTGCGCCTCCCCAAATATAAGTAAGGTAAAAGGGCCACAGCACCCAACGCCTGAGTAACAAGGAAATGGATTGCAGTTCGGCCTCCGTCACGATTCCTGCTTCCACGTGGCGTTTTGAATCGGACAAAAACTCATAAATCTGCAACATGCGATAAAACCTGTCGATTGGCTGGTTTCTTCCCCAAAAGCGTTTAGTGTCGCGAACCTTTTCATTTTGGCTGAAGCAGCTTTCCAGACTGTCGAGTTTTACGTATTCGGCAAATAGTCGCAGCCCCAGGGTAACAAGGCCTCCAACAAACCAGACGACGGTGTAGACGAGAAAGAATGACACTTATCAGGCCCCTTCAGGTTCGAATATCAAGTCTCCATTAACTTCAATGATCTCCCCGCCCAAAAAAGCACCTCCAGCACCACCTGCATTTCCGCCTGCGCTGCCTCCCGCTGCACCTCCAATGACTCCACACGCAAGTAATCCATTTCCTTTCAAATAAACGCCCAGATACAAGCGACAAGCACTACGAGCTACATCAGCAGCTAATTTTGCCCCAATGGCAGCTCCCGTCACTCCGCCCACAAACCTGCCCATTTCCACATATTTCGCTCGTCTGCACTGCGCTTCCTTACCCGTCACACAGGCTTCCTTGATCTCCAAACCTGTGACGCCAACATCCAACAGCAATCCTGCATATGTCCCTTTGCCCAACCACTTCGACGTCTGCGTTATCGCCTTGATTCTTTGCGCATACCCTGCAATTTCATTCTTGTGCAGATAACTTTTCGTCGACAATCCGAGTACCTTCTTCAACGATTGATTGCCTTGCAATCCCGTCCCGAAACGCGCTGCTCCTTGCAGCTGCGCATCCAGTCGACCAAACAGCATCTGCCGCTGCCGAACAAATCCATCCCTGTCCAACCCGCCACTCTTCAACCGTTGGTGCAAACGTTCGATTTCTCCCAGTGTTCGCCCCACTTCATCCAGATGTCTCCCCCAGCCAGACGCTGCACTTCCCACACCAATCGAGCCATACGCAAGAAAACTCTGCAGCAAATCATAATTGCCGATCACCACCGCGCCGGCCGACGTATTCAACTCCAGGCTGCGACGAACCTGTTCAGCATGCCGCATCAACCAGGCCTCCTCGCCGGAACAGCTCACGCTGCCGACATCGGGAAATAATCACCAATTGCCCCGGTGCCACCAGACCAGGGCGCAGGTGTCGGTTCAGTACGTCGAAATGATCAGAGCGCTGTCGATTCAGGCCGCCGCCCATCAAGCGCGATTTCAAACTCTCGTAGTCCGTTGTGCGGTCATTGATATAGCTCTGCGCCATGCCTTACATCCGGGATGCAATGAAACTGGCGTCGAAATATAAGCAGGGGAGCACGGCCTGGACACAAGTCCGGGAGGGGTCCATCACATTTGGGAAGCTGCCTACACGGCAGAGAATTTGCGCTTACAGAAAGCGGCCCGACCTACCGTCAAACCTTTACCACTTTGGCGAGCGGGCCTGTCGTGGCGAGCGGATTTGCCCGCGTTGGGGTGCGAAGCAGCCCTTGAACCAGGCTCTGAGTAGTGTCAGGTAAACCGCGTTTTTCTTGATTGGGGGCGCTTCGCACCCCAACGCGGGGCAAGCCCGCTCGCCACAACAGACCCCCTCCCACATTTGAACAGGTGTACATCAACAACCACGCTTAGTACCCGGTCATCTCCAGATACCCCACCCCGCCCTCAAACTTCACCGGACCTTCCCAGTACGGAATATTCAAATCCATCCAGGCCTTGGGATTGACGGCCTGCGTCGTAATATCCAACCCCTTGCCGGGAATCTTCAGCGACCATCGCGTGGGAATACGGCGCTCGTCAATCTCGGTGGTGGCCAATGGCGTGAGCTGGATATCGGCGTTATGCAAGGTCTGCGTCACCCCTTGCGGATCAATCCAGGTACCCGTCAGGTAACCCGAACCGTCCTTTTGCCGCACACGAAACAGCATCAACTGCTCGCCCCCGTCCAGGTGCAGCGAAAACCAGTCCCAGCCCGTCTGGCTGGCGGCCAATGGTTGGCTGCTCCACTCCCGATCCAGCCAGGCCGGCCCGGTCACTTGATACACCTTGCCATCGATGCTGACACTGCCGCTGGCCGTGAAAAACGGCTGACTGTAGTAGTACGACGCCTGGCCCTGATCCGATTTACGGCTGTAGCCACGGTCACCTTGCAGCACCAGCGGGCGGCTGGAGGTCAGGCGCAAATCGTAGGCAAACTGCGCGCCGCCGGCCTTGAGTTGCATATCCGCCAAGGGGCTTGTCGCGTCGGCACGGCTGGCAAAATTCCAATCGTCGATCCAGGCAGCAAACGGCGCCGCCTGAGCACCGGCCTGGCCGACGCCGCCACGGGCATAACGCTCGGCAGCATAGTGCCGGGTGGCGGAAGTAACGGCGGCATGGCCCAGCCAGACGCTGGAATCGCGCCAACCAGCCTGCACGGGACCGGCCTGCAAGGCATTGCGAAACAGCGTCCACTGCACGCCAAACACATTGCCCTGGGCGTCCTTCACGTTGGCGGTCACGTACCACCATTCGATCCGAAACCCTGGATGAGCGCCGTGGTCTTCGGGAAACGTGAACACCTTGCCCGGCACCACTTGCGCAAAGTCCGCCGCATCGCTGCCAAGGCCGGCGAAGCTTTCTTCGGGGGCGGGGGCTTTGTCGCACGCGCTCAACAGCAGCAACGCGCACCACAGCCAGGCTTTAATTTTCATGGGCGAAGGTCCTCAGCAGATCCGCCGGGCGGCTACGGTACAGCTGCCACAGCGGCCAGGCCGAGGCCAGCAGCGTGGCGAGCATTGCCAGGCCCAGCAACTGCGCCAACTGCCACGGGAACACCTGCAACGGCAGGCGCCAGCCAAAGGCCTGCACGTTGATCACCGCATCCAGGCACCAGGCCAGCAGCAGGCCCAGGGGCAAGGCCAGCACCAGGGTCAACACCGCCAGCAGCCAGGTCTGGCCCAGGTTGAGCAGCATCAGTTGGCGGCGCGTCACCCCCAGCGCCCACAACGGCGCGAGTTGACCGAGGCGGCTTTGGCTCTGGGTCAACAGGCTGATGAACAGCGCCACGCCGGCGACGCCGAGGGTGAGGCTGTTGAGCGCGGCCGTGGCGGCAAACGTGCGTTCGAACACCTGGCTCGACCAACCTTTGAGCTGCTGTTGATCGATGATACGGCTGTCTTCCAGGGCAAACGTGCGCTGCACGGCCTGGATCAACGACGGTACATTTTGCGGCAGTACGCGCAGGTTGAAGCGCACCGGCGACAGCCCCGGCCAGTGCGACAACAGGTGCTGTGAATCGACCAGCAGATGGCCCTTGGGGTTGCCGTAGTCGGCGTAGATCCCGACCACCGAGGGCGACCAGTTGCCCTGCGGGGTGGGCAAGTTGAACGTATCGCCCAGTCCCACCTTCAAGCGCCGCGCCAATTGTTCGCTGAGCATCACCGTATCGCCTTGATGCAGGCGGTCCCAGGGTTGGCCGACGGCTTCCAGCAAAGGCCAGTGCTGACGGTAAGTCGGGTCGTCGACCACACCGAACACGTCCGCGGGCAAGCCCTGCAACTGCACGCTGACCTGCCAGGCGGGCAGCACCGCCTGCACCTGCGGTTGGCGCGCCAGCCAGGTGTGCATCTGCTCGGCCTGCGCCGGGTTTTGCGGGTTGAGGTAAAGCTCGGCGGTGAGGCGCTGTTCCAGCCAGTTATCGAAAGTGTGGCGAAAGCCCGAGGTCATGGAGCCCGCACCGATATTGGCCGCCAGCGCCAACAGCAGAGCCATCAGCGCCAGGCTCAGTGCCGGCAGTTGCTGGCGACAGTCGGCGAGGAACCACTGCCCCAACACCGAACGGCTGCGCCCCAGCACGCCCTTGAGCAGCGCATTGAGCAACACCGGCAAGCCAAGCGCCGCGCCCAGCAACAGAGCGGCCATCAGCACGAACCCGGCGGCCAGGCTGTTGCCCAGCCACAGCGCCAGCAGCGCAACCAGCAGCGCCGCCCCCGCCACCCAACCCTGACGTCGCAACCAGCGGCCATGGGCCTCATGCCAGGCCTGGGCGTTGGCCAGCGCCAGCAGCGGCAAGCGCGCCGCGCGCCACAGGCTGCCGGCGCCGGCCAGCAGTGCACCGAGCAGGCTCAAGCCGAGCCCGGCCAACCACCAGCCCGGGCTGAGGCTCAGCTGGCCTGGCACTTCGGCGCCATACAGGCCGCGCAGGCTGGCAGCGACATCCGGCAGTAACAGACTGGCCAGCAGGTAACCGCTGGCCACGCCCAGTACGCCGCCGAGCAACGCCAGCACGCCCAGCTCCACACCCAGGCTGAGGATCAGCAGCCGCGCACTGACCCCGCACGCGCGCAAGGTGCGCAGCAGGCTGCGTCGTTGCTCCAGGGCCAGACCGATGGCTGCGTGGACGATAAACAAGCCGACCACAAAGGACAGAAACCCCAGGGCATCCAGGTTCAGGTGAAAGCTTTCGGTGAGGCGCGCGAGGTTGTTGTCTTCGCCCTGCTTGAGTTGCAAGCCGGCCGGTGGCGTTGGATGGGAGGCGGCGAAGGTCTTGTCCAGCAGCAGGCGCGACAATTGCCCCGACATGCCCAGCAAAGGTTGGGCAAAGCCGATGTCCATCAGCAGCAGGCCGGGAGCCATGTCCGGCTGGGCCTGCAAGGGCGGCAGGGTTTGCCCGCTGACGGTGTGCGGTTGCTCGCCCTCGCGCAGGCCGAGCGCGTGCAGGGTCTGCGGCGAAATCCAGGTGCGCCCCGGCGCTGCAAAAAACGCGAGCATCTGCGCCTGGCTCAAGCGCTGCCCTGCTACCGCGCCACTGCCAGGCAGGGACAGCGGCTCAATGCCCATCAACTGCAGGCGTTGGTCTTCATGCCCCTTGAGCAGCACGCGCCCCTGCACCACGGGCGATACCGGCCAGCCGGCGCGACGCAACTGCGCGAACAACGCCTGGGGGAAAGCGGCGCTATCCGGCGCACTCAGGCTGGCTTGCGGCTCACCGCCAATCAACTGGCCGGCGCGTGCGTAACTGTCTCGCGCCTGGCTGTTGAGGGCTTGCACACCCGTGAGCAACGCCGTGGCGAGCCACAAGCCGGTGAGCACACTGAAAAACTGCACGGGGTGACGCCGCCAGTGGCTGAGCAGCGCGCGCAAGGCCCAATAAAATACCCTCATTTCAAGGCGCAACAGCAGGCACGACCTGCCCGCGATGCAGCACCACCTGGCGGTCGAGCCGCGCCGCGATGCGCGGGCTATGGGTGACCATCAACAGACTGGTGGGGCTGTCGCGCAGCAGGTCCAGCAGCAGTTGCAGTACGTCGTCGCTGGTAGCTTCGTCGAGATTGCCAGTGGGTTCATCCGCCAACAGCAGGCCCGGCCGTGACGCCAGGGCGCGGCCCACCGCGACCCGCTGCTGCTGACCGCCCGAGAGTTGCTCGGGATAACGCTTGAGCAAGTCGCCCAGGCCAAGGCGCTCGACCAGTTGCGCCTGCCACTGCGGATCAAAACGCCCAGCCAGGCGCGCCTGGAACGCCAGGTTATCGTCGACGCGCAAACTGCCGATCAGGTTGAACTGCTGGAACACCAGGCCGATTTCGCTGCGCCGCCACTGCGCCAGTTGCGCCTCGCCCAATTGGTCCAGGCGCTGCTCGCCCACCTGGATACTGCCGGCGTCCACACGGTCGAGCCCGGCCACCAGGTGCAGCAACGTGCTCTTGCCGCTGCCCGACTCCCCCATCAGCGCCAGGCTGCTGCGCTCGCCCAGATGCAGGTCGACGCCAGCCAGCACCGCCAGCGGCCCCTGAGGGGTGGTGTAGCTTTTGCGCACACCGTGCACCTGCAACATAAACATGCTCACTTGAAAAACCGAAAACGAGAATAACGGCTGATGGCGCAACGTAAGCAAATTTTTCACATGGATTTCACTGCCCGCCCACCACTGCCACTTTAAATTGCGGGCCTGTTACGGATGCGCCTGCAACTTGTTAGTTATCCAATGCGACAACTTTTAACCGTCGAATGTTCAGCCAAAAGACAGCCGCCCTGTGACAGCCTCCTTATCCCACTGCGGGTATCCGTTAATGCATTGCGCCTACTTGAATATTAATAAATACGGGCCATGGTGAATGATGTGGTTGACCTCACGCTGACCAAACCGCGCACGCGCCGACGCTTTATCAAGCGCTGGCAAACGTGGCGGATGAGCCTTGCCGTCGTAAGCCTGATGCTTGCGGGCTGGCTGTTGTGGCCTGCAACACCCCGCGACCTGGGTGTGGGCAAGCGGCTGATGACTGCGCACCTGCTGCCTGCCTGGCGGGAAGGTGAACTGATCGTGCTGGTGCGCCATGAAGAGCGCTGTGATCGCTCGAAAAACCCCTGTCTCGGTCCACTTGACGGCCTCACCGCCGTCGGCAACCAACACGCCGAGGCGCTGGGAAAAGCCTTCAGGGTATTGGGCATGACGCATACCGATGTGCTTGCCAGCCCCGCCACTCGCACGGTCCAGACCGCTCAGGCGATGTTCGGCAAGGTTCAATTGACGGCCGATCCGCAGGCCATCTGCGGCGAGGCGATCGGCGAAGAGTTGCTGCAACACAAACACCCTGGACGCAACCTGATCTTTGTCACTCACAGTGGCTGCATCGCCGACTTCGAAAAAGCCCTGGGCTATCCCCACGCGGCGTTTCCCCAGTACGGCAGTGCGCTGTTTATACGCGCAAGGGCCGACGGCAGGTTCGACACCCTGGGCCTGGTCAATGGTCCGGCATGGCCGGCTGTTTTGAAAAACCTGTAAACACACTCTTTTACATATCCAGCCCTGCCTATTCAGCAAAATGACAGGCCTGCTCTGGCATGTTGAGCCGCGCGTTAATTAACGCAGCCCACCATAACTCGACCCAGTTAGTGAACATTTTGAGTCCTGCTCTTATTACTTATATAGCCCCCCACTCCGTCAATAAGTGTCAAGGAGCCGTGCGCTCATGACCCGATTAAAACCTTTTCCCCTACTGTTGCTGGCAATCGCCGCGTTTTACCTGCTGCCCCTTGGCCTGCACGGCCTGTGGGTGCCCGACGAAACCCGCTACGCCCAGATCAGCCAGGAAATGCTCACCAGTGGCAACTGGGTGTCTCCGCATTTCATGGGGTTGCGCTACTTCGAGAAACCCGCCGGCGGCTACTGGTTGATTGCCCTGGGCCAGGCGGTGTTCGGCCAGAACCTGTTCGGCGTGCGGATTGCCTCGGCACTCACCACGGGCCTGAGCGTGCTGCTGGCCTACCTGATCGCCCGCCGCCTGTGGAACGACCCACGCAAAAGCTACGCCTGCGCCCTGCTCTACCTGAGCTTCGGCCTGGTGGCCGGGCAAGCCGGGTATTCCAACCTCGATCCGCAATTCACGTTCTGGGTCAATCTCAGCCTGGTCGCGCTGTGGTTCGCTCTCGACAGCCGCACGCCACGCGCCCGACTCGGCGCCTGGGCGCTGCTCGGGGTGGCCTGCGCCATGGGTTTCATGACCAAGGGGTTCCTCGCCTGGCTGCTGCCGGTGCTGATCGCCGTGCCCTACCTGCTGTGGCAGCGCCGGTTGGGTGAGCTGCTGCGCCATGGCCCATTGGCTGTCGGCATTGCCCTGCTGCTGTGCCTGCCCTGGGCCTGGGCGATTCATATGCAGGAACCGGACTACTGGCGCTTCTTTTTCTGGCACGAACACATCCGTCGATTTGCCGCCGATGATGCACAACATGCACGGGCGTGGTGGTTCTTCCTGCCGATCCTGGTAGTGGCGTGCCTGCCCTGGGCCGGGCTGCTACCCAGCACACTGCTCAAAAGCTGGCGGGAAAAACGTCAACCGGCCATCGTGTTCCTTTCCCTCTGGCTGTGGCTGCCGCTGGCGTTTTTCAGCCTGAGCCGGGGCAAGCTGCCAACCTACATCATGCCGTGCCTGCTGCCGCTGGCCCTGTTGATGGGGCATGCGCTGATCGACCTGGTCCACCAGCACAAACCACGCGCGATCCGCCTCAACGGCGTGATAAACCTGGTCGTCGGCCTGCTCGCGATGGCGGCCTTGATCTACCTGCAAATCGACCGCCCGCTGTACGGCAACAGCCATGCCGAGATGTTCAGCCTGTCGCTGGCATTTATCGTGCTGCTGGGCTGGATCCTTGCCAACCTGCTGCAAGCCTTCCGCCCGCTGACGCTGTGGGCGACACCAGCGCTGGGCATCGGCCTGCTGGTGGTGTTACTGCCGGTGGGGATGCCGGCGCAGATAGCCAATAACGAAATGCCCGATCAGTTCGTGCTCGAACACCTGGACGAACTGCAGCAGACCCAGGCGCTGTTGAGCAATCAACTGGAATCGGCGTCCGCACTGGCCTGGCGCCTGAACCGCGCGGACGTCACGCTTTACAACACCGAAGGCGAACTGCGCTACGGCCTGCAGTATGCCGATGCGGCGCACCGCAAGGTCAACCTGGAGAACGTCCAGGCCTGGCTCGCCGAGGCGCGCAAACACGGTTCGGTCGGCGTGCTGCTGCGCGTCAGAAGCACCAGCGAACACCGTGAAGAGGGGCAACTGCCACCCGGTGGCAAGCGCTACCGCAAGGGCGACCTGGTCATTACCCTCTACCCGCAAACCCCTTAGGACTACCCATGAGCTTCTGGAAAACCGAACGCGGCGCCCTGCTGTTGCTGCTGGGCGTATCAGCCCTGCTCCTGCTGCTGGGCCTGGGCAGCCGCGACCTGTGGGGACCGGAAACACGCTGGGCGAATATCGCCCTGCAGATGCTGCAAAGCGGCGACTACTTCGACCCTTATCTCAAGGGCGCGCCCTACTATGACAAACCCCTGCCCTCCTACTGGCTGATCACTGGCTTTGCCAACCTGATGGGCGGCCTGGGCCCGTGGTCGCTGCGCCTGTCGTCAGTGATCGCCGCGTGGTTGAGCATCTGGCTGGTGTACCTGATCGGCGAGCGCCTGTTTCGCAAGGGCACCGGGCTGATTGCCGGCTGGATGCTGGCCACCACGTTCTATTTTCTATTCTGGGCGCGGGTGGCCACGGCGGATGTGCTCACCGTGTGCGGCGTGCTGGCCGCCGTATGGTGGTACTGGCGCGGGCCGGACGACACGCGGCTGGGGCGCTATACGGTGTTTTTCCTGCTGCTGGCGGCGACGTCATTGTTCAAGGGCTTGATCGGTTTCGTACTGCCGGGCCTGGTGCTGTTACCGCACCTGCTCAGCGAACAGCGCTACAAACGCCACTTCAACCTTCGCCTGCTGCTGGCCGTGCTGATCGCCGGTGCGTTCTATGCGATTCCCTTCGTGCTGTCCCATCTCTATGGCGCACCCACCTATGGCGAAAGCGGCCTGGAACTGGTGTTCAAGGAAAACGTGGTGCGCTTCTTCGACCCCTTCGACCATATGGGGCCGATCTACACCTACCTGATCTACCTGCCGGCGTACACCCTGCCATGGGCACCCTGCTGGATGCTCGGCCTGTGGCTGGTGCTGCGCCACTGGCGCGACACGCCGCCCAATGTGCGCTGGCTGGTGTGGGGGCTGGGCCTGTTGTTCGTGTTCTTCACCGCCAGCGGCAGCCGACGCAGCTACTACGTACTGCCCCTGGTACCTTTTGCCCAACTGCTGGCGGCATGGTGGTTGAGCGAGCGCCTGGCGAAAAACCCCGCCAGTCGGCCGCGCTGGCAAAAGGGCTTTGGCTTCGCTGCGGGCTTGATGCTGCTGGTGATCGGCGGGGTGTATCCCTGGACCAACGGCAATGGCGGCGTGACACAGTTTGTCGAGGACGTGAAAGCACAGGCGGTGAAAACAGCGCCGTGGGATCAGTGGCAGATGGTATTGGTGGAAGTCGACAACAAGCTGCCGATGTACCTGAACAATGGCGGCAAACCCTTCTACTACGTCAGTGAAACCCAAAACTTCCCGCGCCAGGGCGACAGCGCCACGCTCATGGCCTGGCTGGAGAAAACCAGCGGCCAGCGGTTTGATCCACAGCACACCATCATCATCGCGCAGTTCTCCAAAGACGACCCGACGCCGCTGGCCTATCTGGGGGTGGATCACCAAGTGATTGTTACCCAGCCGGATAATGGAGAGCGGTTGTTCCACAAGCGTGAAGGTGGGAGTGTGGGGTTTATGCCAGTGCGCCAATGAAACAACCCCGGTCCTTATTTACACGGGATATCCAGTATGGGCGGGCTTGCTCCCGATAGCGGTGAATCAGTCAACCCATCATCGACTGACCCTCTGCCATCGGGAGCAAGCTCCCTCCCACTGGGAGCGCATTTCAAACTCGGGTTCAGCGTTAATACACCCTCAAATCCTGCGACGACGATTGAGCTGCGGAATGCTGGTTTGCGCCACTTCCACCCGCTGCACCTGCACCTGGGTGCGCGCGGCCAGTTGCGCCACGGTCGGCTGGCTGAACAGGGTGCGTGCATCCACTTCCAGTCCGGCCTTGCGCAGGCGTGCCACCAGGTTTACCGCCAGCAGGGAATGGCCGCCCAGCTCGAAAAAGTGGTCATGGCGCCCCACTCTCTCCAGTTTCAGCACATCGGCCCAGATCCCGGCCATGGTGGTTTCCACCTCGCCTTGCGGCGCCTCGTAGGCGCGGCTGATCACTGCCTCGAGGCCCGGCTCCGGCAAGGCCTTGCGGTCGAGTTTGCCCGCCGGGTTCAGTGGCAACGCCTCGATCTGCACGAAGGCGGCCGGCACCATGTACTCGGGCAGTTGCTCCAGCACATGGGCCCGCAGCGTTTCAAGGCTCGGCGCCGTTTCGCGTACGGTGAAATAGGCCACCAGACGATCTTCTCGGATCAGCACTGCCACTTCACGCAACGCCGGATGCGCCAGCAGGCGTGACTCGATCTCGCCCAACTCCAGGCGCACGCCGCGCAGCTTGACCTGGAAGTCATTGCGCCCCAGAAATTCCAGATTGCCGTCCGGCAGGTAACGCACCAGGTCGCCGGTGCGATACAGGCGGTCGCCGGCCACGAACGGGCTGTCGATAAAGCGCTCGGCGGTCATCTGCGTCAGGCCCAGGTATCCGCGCGCCACGCCAACCCCACCGATATGCAACTGGCCGCTGACCCCCAGCGGCACCGGCGTATCGTGGTCATCCAGCACATAAAGGCGCGTGTTGCTGATTGCGCGGCCGATCGGCAGTTGCAGCGCTGGCACCGGTGCGCCGGGTTCGAGGGTCCAGGCGCTGCTGTCGACGGTGGCTTCGGTGGGGCCGTAGACGTTGTGCAGCCGCACATGGGGCAAGCGCGCCTGCACGCCACGGGCCAGGGTTTCGGTCAGTTCGCCGCCGCCGCACAGCACGTCGGTGAGGCTGGTGCACAGCGCCGACTCGTCCAGTTCGAGGAACTGTTGCAACATCGCCGGCACGAACTTGATCACGCTGATGCGTTGCTCGCGAATCACCTGCGCCAGGTACGCCGGCTCCCGATGCCCGTCAGGTCGCGCCAGCACCAGGCGCATGCCGTTGGTCAGCGGCCAGAACAGCTCCCACACCGAACCGTCGAAGCTGAACGGCGCGCGTTGCAGCAGCGCGCCGCCTTCAGCATTCGGGCACAGTGTGGAACCCCAGTGCATCAGGTTGCTCAGGCCGCGATGCTCGATCATCACACCTTTGGGCGTGCCGGTGGAGCCGGACGTGTACATCACGTAGGCCAGGTTGGCGGCACTCAGGCCCGGCACCAGCGGATTGCCGGTCGGCGCGTGGCGCCAGGCGCAGCAGTCGAAGTCGATCAGCGGAATCGACACGTCGCCCGGCAGGTCGCGCGTTGCGGCATGCACCAGCAGCGCCACTGGCTGGCTGTCGTGCAGCATGTAGGCCAGGCGCTCGCGCGGGTAACCAGGGTCCAGTGGCACGTAAGCGCCGCCGGCCTTGAGAATCGCCAGCAAGCCCACGACCAGATCCAGCCCGCGCTCGACGCACAGCGCCACCCGCGAATCGGGCCGCACCCCGCGCTCACGCAGGTGGTAAGCCAGCTGGTTGGCGCGCTCGTTGAGCTGTTGGTAGCTCAGCTGCTGCTCGCCGGCCTGCACCGCGATGGCGTGAGGCGTATGCCGCGCATGCGTCTCGAACAGTGCCTGCACGCTGAAAGTGTCGGGGTAGACGGTGTCGGTGGCGTTGAAGGCCACCAGCAAGGTGCGCAGTTCGCCGGCGGGCAGCACCGGCACGTCGCGTAGCGCCGACGTCGGCGCCTGCTCCAATGCCCGCACCAGGCCACACACCGCCGTGTCGAGGTAGGCCAGCAGCCGCGCGGCGCCGATCTTGTCTGGCGCCTTGGCCTTGAGGCGGAACCCGTCGGCGGTGTCATCCACCGTGAGCATCAGCGGGTAGCTGAGGACGTCTTCACTGCTGAGCAGGGCAATCCCGGGCACCAGCTTCAGCTCGGGATCAGCCGAGGTATGCCGGTAATTGAGCAGGCTGTTGAACAACGGCGATGCGTTGCTGCAACGCTGGGCCAGCGCCAGCGACGCCTGCTCGTGAATGAGCAAGGCACTCAGTTGGGCGTGGGTGTCACTCAGCGCATCCACCACACGTTGCCCGGCCAGCCGCACCCGCAGCGGCAGCGTATTGATGAACATGCCCAGGGCGCGGTCAGCGCCCTCGCCCGCCTGCAGGCGGCCAAGCAATACGGTGCCGAACACCACGTCATAACGGCCCGACACACGGCTGAGAACCTGGGCCCAGGCCAGGTGAAACAGGCTCGCGGCACTCACGCCCACGGCACGAGCCTGTTCGCGTATGCGTTGATTGAGGTGTTCGCCGAGGGCCTGTTCGGCCTCTTCAGTGTCAGCGCGATTGGCCTGGCGCTCCTGCAAGCCGAACGCCAATGTCGGTTCGTCGACATCCGCCAGACGCTCGCGAAAAAACGCCTCATGGGCGGCCTGGCGCGCTGGCAAGCGGCTCTGCGCGACCACATTGCGATACGGCACCGGCGCCGGCAGTTGCGCCTGCTGGCCGAGCAGGTGCGCGCGAATCTCGTCCACCAGCACGGTGGTCGAGGTGGCGTCGTTGACCAGATGGTGGAAGCGCAATCGCGCAACCCAGCGCTGCTGCTGCGGCTGTTCGGCATAGTCCAGGGCCATCAGCGGCGCCTGACGCAAGTCCAGCGGTTCATGGGTGTCGCCCAGCGGCGCGACGCGCAAGTGCGCCTTGCGCCACACCACCTGCATCGGTTGTTCCAGCGCATCCCAGGCCAGGCTGGTGCGCAGGATGTCATGGCGGTCGATCACCTGTTGCAAAGCCTGGGCAAAAGCATCGAGCTGCTCGCGCCGGGCAAAGCTGAACATCGCGTGCTGCTGGTACGGGTCGCGCTCGTCGGTGAGGTGGTGATAGAGCAAGCCTTCCTGCAACGGCGCCAGCGGGTAGAGGTCCTGCACATTCGCCGCGCCGCCGGGAATGCCCGCGACGATGCGGTCGATGCTCGGCTGGTCGAGTTCGGCAAGGACCAGCAGGTCCGGGGTGATGTGGGTGCAATCTGGCGCAATGCGGTTGGCCGGCACCGCCGCTTCACGGCCTTGGCTGACGGCCGCCAGCGCCGCCAGGGTGGGCTGGCCGAACAGCACCTGTACGTCGGCATGCAGCCCCGCCTCGCGCATGCGCTGCACCAGTTGCACCGCCAGCAACGAGTGCCCGCCCAGCTCGAAGAAATGATCATGCCGGCCCACGTGCTGCACCTGCAGCAGCTCGGCCCAGATCTGCGCCAGGGTGGTTTCCGCGCCGTCGTACGGTGCTTCGTAGCGCCGGGTGACAAAGGCGTCCTGGGTCGGTGACGGTAACGCCTTGCGGTCGAGTTTGCCGTTGGCGGTGAGGGGCAGACTGGTCAGCTTCACGTAAGCGGCGGGCAGCATGTAGTCGGGCAGCGTCGTCTGCAGGTGCGCGCGCAGGGCATCGATATCGACAGGGCCATGCTCGATGAACCAGGCCAGCAGTTGCCCCTCGCGGAACTGCACCACGGCCTCCTTGACGGCAGGATGGCCGGCCAGGGCAGTCTCGATTTCTCCGAGCTCAATGCGCACACCGCGAATTTTCACCTGGTCGTCATTGCGCCCCAGGTATTCAAGGTTGCCATCGGGCAGCCAGCGCGCCAGGTCGCCGGTGCGGTACATGCGGCCGGGGTTGAAAGGGTCATCCAGAAAGCGTTCGGCGCTGAGGTCCGGGCGGTTGAGGTAACCGCGCGCCACGCCGTTACCGCCGACATACAACTCACCCGCAATGCCAATCGGCAGCAGGCGTTGCCGGGCATCCAATACGTAGACCCGGGCATTGGCCACAGGCTTGCCGATATGCAGCACCCGCCCCGCTTCGACCCGTGCGGACGTGGCGACCACCGTGGCTTCGGTGGGCCCGTAGTTGTTGATCACGTCGAAGGTTTGCCCACGGCTGAACGCGCGCAGGCGGTCGCCACCGATGAGCAAGGTGTGCAGGGTCGGATGTTCCAGGCCCTGGCTGAAGGCGTACTCGGCCACCGGCGTGGGCAGGAAGCACACGTCCAGCGGCTGCGCGCGCCACCAGTCGAGCAGCGCATCGATGTCTTCGGCGCCGTTGCGAGCCGGCGGCAGGTGCAGCGTGGCGCCCACGCACAGCGCCGGCCAGACCTCCCAGGCCATCGCATCAAAGCCGAACCCGGCGACGCTGGCGGTGTGGCTGCCCGCGTGCAGGTTGAAGGTCCGGCAGTGCCAGTCCACCAGGTTCGACACGCTGTGGTGCTCGACCATCACGCCTTTGGGCAGGCCGGTGGAGCCGGAGGTGTAGATCACATAAGCGAGGTGCGTGGGCTGCACCGCCACGTCGGGATTGGTGCCCAGGTGCAAGGCAGGCCGGTCCAGCTCGATCACCGGCACATCCAGCGCAGGCAGGCGCTGGCGCAGGTCATGTTGGGTCAGCACGGCGACCGGGGCGCTGTCGTGCAGCAGGTAGTTGAGACGTTCGGCGGGATGAGCCGGATCTACTGGCACATAGCAGGCTCCGGACTTGAGGATCGCCAGCAGCCCCACCAGGGTGTCCAGCCCGCGCCGGGCCAGGATCACCACGCGGTCGTCCGGCTGTACACCCTGTTCGATGAGCTGATGGGCCAGGGCATTGGCCTGTTGATTGAGCTGGGCATAGCTCAGTTGCCGCTCATGGTACACCGCCGCCACGGCCTGCGGCGTGCGCGCAGCCTGGGCTTCGATACGCGCGTGCAGGGTACTCGGCTGGGTGTCGGGCTGTGCGGTGGCGTTGAACTGTTGCAGTTGCGCCTGCTCGGCCGGGGTGATCAGGGACATTTCGGCGAGGGCGAGCGCCGTGTCTTGCAGGCCCTGTTCCAGCAACCCGATAACGCGCTGGGCCAGTGCCTGGACCTCGTCGTGACTGAAATACGCCTCGTTGTACACGCAATGCAGGCAGGCGGTGTCCTGCACGCGGTTGCTGCGCAGGTGAATGGCAATCGGCAGCGCTTCATGGTGGTTGGAGACCTTGACGGCGCGGGCCTGAAACTCGCCGTAGCGCAGCTCATGGTCGTCCTGCTCGTAGGACACCGACACCTCGAACAGCTGACCGCGATCCGTGCGGCGCAGGCCCAGCTCACGGTTCATCTCGCTCAAGGGGAAGCGCTGGTGGCGCATGTCCTGCTTGAGTTGGTCGCGCACGCCGCGCACCAGCTCGCCGAAAGACAGCTGCTCGCTGAATTGAAAACGTACCGCGCTGACCTGGGCAAACATCCCCACGGTCGCGCGAAATTGCGCATTGGCGCGGTTGAGCATCGGCAGCCCCACCACCCACTCATCGCGCTGATGGGCGCGGGTGAAAGACACATATAACGCCGCCAGCCATACATGGAACGCCGAGGCCTGGTAACGGCTGGCCACCTCTTCCATGCGGTGCAGCAACGCCACGGGAAACCCTTGCACCAGCGTGCTGCTCGGCGCTGGCGCGGAGTGCCGTGGCGTCAGCAGCGGCTCGGGCAGGGTCTGGTATTTGTCCAGCCAATACGCGCGGTCGCGTGTGCAACGCGGCGACTGCCGGTAGTGCTGGTCGGCGTCGATGAAGTCGATATACGACGGCGCCAGTATCTGTGGCCGCCGGCCTTGGGCCAGATCCGTGTAGAGCTGCGCCAGGGAATGCAGCATCTGGCCGAAGCCCCAGCCATCGAGGATCAGGTGATGGGCCTGGGTGCCGAGCCAATAGTGGTCAGCGTCGAGCTTGACCAGGAAAAAGCGGAACAACGGCTCGCCCTGCAACGCATAGGGCCGGGCCATCTGCGCCTGCATCAAGGCCTGGGCGGCGACTTGCGGCGCGGGCAAAGCCGAAAAATCGTGCTGCGGCACCTCTACCGTCAGTGCCGCAGCGAAGTACTGGCGTGGCAAGCCGTCGGCGTCGCTGAACAGCTGAGTGCGCAACCCATCGTGCAGGGCTACCAGGTGCTCGATGGCCTGCTGGATCAGCGCCGGCTCGACCGGGCCGTCAATGTCGAGAAAACCACCGATGTTGTAGAGCGGCGAGTCACCCGCGCGCTGTTGGTCGAGCCAGATGTCCTGCTGGGCGGCGGTGAGTGGGAAGCTGGGCGAAGGGCTGAAAATGTGCGGCATAAGATCCTTCTCATGGGGGGGGGGCGCCAGGGAGGTCCATCACGGCGAAATTGCCGGATTGGAGCATGGGGGTACGGGGCTGCCTGACACCCCAAACCCGGACATTCAAATGAATGGATCCGGCCAGGCTGAAGGTTCACCGCTGAAACGATTAAAGCGTTGTAGGAGATTGGCTATATCTGCCCGAGGATGGCAATTAGACATCTCAGCTTTAAATGGGTATTTCCCTTTTGAATCAATGGATTAAAAATCCATAAAAATCTGCGAGGGTTATGCGTATATGGAAATACCTGACAGAACCGTCGAATTATTGGCGGCGCTTTTGTGGCAGGTTGTGTCCCTCGTTTCCGCTACATACGTAGGACAAATCCATATGGCTAAATGAAATCTCGAACGCCGAGTTACGTTCAAGCAGTACGGCGCGTCCCGCACAGACCCAGGGCGCCCAATGACGGTTTTCGACATCAAGGATGAGATGGCTATGAGTCTGACGCGTACCCTGAGCAACACAACCAGCCCGCATTTCTATGCCGAAATGGGTGAACTGATTTCAAGCAGCGGCCAGGAAGACTTCGCCGCACACATGCTGCACCTGGTGGACAAATGGGTGCCGATCCACATGGTGGACCTCAGCGAATGGACCCTGGACGAGCTGCGTGATCGCGTGCTCGATATCAAGCTGCTCGGCAGCGCGGGCCTCAAAAGCGAGCTGTCTGCACCCCAGACCCTGCACCCGCTCAACGACCATCCGCTGCTGCGGGAGATGCTGCGCATGCAGGACCCGCTGCTGATTCAGATGCGCGCCCAACCCAACAGTGCACACCCGCGCGGCACCTCGCACCAGTGCAACCTCGTGGCTCGCCAGGGCAACCGGCGCCAGGTGATTTCGTTTTACCGCCCGCCGGCCCAGCGTGGGTTTTCCCTGGCACAACTGTCCTTCCTCAAGTGCCTGTCGGATACGCTGCTGCCGTTGCTGGAGCGCCATGCCCAATTGCTTCACCAGGCGCCGCAGAACAGTCTGGAACCGGTGCATAACCCGCTGGAGCAATCGCAATTGCAGCGTGAGTTCTACAAGCGCCTGTCGCTGAGCGATATCACGTTGTCGGCGCGGGAGCAGGAAGTGTGCCTGGGCCTGTTGACCGGCGGCACCGTGCCGCAGATGGCGGAAAAACTCAGCGTAAAAAACAGCTCGGTTGAAACCTACCTCAAGCGCGCCGCCGCCAAACTGGGCGTGAGTGGCCGCCATGGCCTGGCCAAATGGATGGTGGGCACGTGATGAGCAGGCCCTTGATTAATAGCGTCACCGTCACAGCCGTCGGCATGGCCTGCCTGCTCGGCGGCTGCTCGCTGATTCCCGAGTACCAACGGCCCCAGGCACCGGTGCCGCAGCACTACCCACAGGACGGGGTATACCGCCAGGCGCAAGCGGGCACGCAAACCACCTCGGACTGGCAGCACCTGTTCCATGACCCCGCGCTGCAACAGCTGATTGGTGAAGCACTGGTCAACAACCGCGACCTGCGGGTGGCGACGCTGAATGTCGAGGCATTCCACGCCCAGTACCGTATCCAGCGTGCCGACCTGTTCCCGGCAGTGTCCGCCGCCGGTGCCGGCAAGCGCCAGAAAGTGCCGGCGGACGTGACGGGCACCGGAAAGTCGGCGATCACCTCCAGCTATTCGGCCACCCTGGGCATCAGCGCTTATGAACTGGACCTGTTCGGCCGTGTTCGCAGCCTCAGCGAACAGGCGATGCTCACCTACCTGGGCACCGCAGAGGCCCGTCGCAGCGCGCAGTTGAGCCTGGTGGCGAATGTGGCCAACGCCTACCTCACATGGCGTGCCGATCAGGAGCTGCTGGACCTGGCACAACAAACCCTGACCGCCAACGAACGCAGTCTGCACCTCACCGACCGCAGCAAACGCGCGGGCAAGGCCTCTGCAGTGGAGGTGGTGCAGGCGCGCACCAGCGTCGAAAGCACCCGCGCCAGCGTGGCCCGTTACCAGCGCCAGGTGGCCCAGGACCTCAACAGCCTCGCCTTGCTGATCGGCGGCCCGGTAGACCCAAGCCTGCCGTCGCGCCCGCTGGCCGACGACCTGGTTGCACGGGTGCCCGCCGGCTTGCCCTCAGACCTGCTGCAGCGCCGCCCGGATATCCTCCAGGCCGAATACCAGTTGCAGGCCGCCAACGCCAATATCGGCGCCGCCCGCGCAGCGTTTTTCCCCTCGGTGAGCCTCACGGCCAATGCCGGCAGCGCCAGCACCGAGCTGTCGGGGCTGTTCAAGGGGGGCTCGGGCACCTGGACGTTTCAGCCGCAGATCAACCTGCCGATCTTCAACGCCGGCAGCCTGCGCGCCAGCCTTGACTACGCCAAGCTGCAAAAAGACATCACGGTGGCCCAATACGAAAAATCGATCCAGACCGCCTTCCAGGAAGTAGCCGATGGCCTCGCCGCACGTCAGACGTTCGTCGACCAGCTCAACGCGCAACGGGATTTCGTGGCCGCCAGCCAGACCTATTACGACCTTGCCCAGCACCGCTACCGCAGCGGTATGGACAGCAACCTGACGTTCCTCGACGCACAGCGTTCGCTGTTCAGCGCGCAGCAGGCATTGATCGTGGATCGACTGGCGCAGTTAGTGGCGCAGGTGAACCTGTATACCGCGCTGGGGGGCGCGTGGGCCGAGGCCCCGCGCCTCGCGGTTGCACCCTAGAGCAATTTGAGCCCGATCGCCGAGCGGTTGCGCCATTGTGATTCATTCAGCTCGGCTGCCTTTCCGTAGTCATCCAGCTTGCCGTTGATGACTGCCATTGAGTGCACTGAGTCAGCGACCGTGCCGATGGCCCCCCGCCTGAAGTCTTCAAGGGTGGCCGGGGCCACGTAGTTCTTCAGGCCCAGGCGGCGCAGGGCCTGCCCTGGGTATTCGCCATCGTTCAAACTGGTCAGGGCAGCGGTGTAGTCCTTTTTATCAACACCATCATTGCCTTCCATCTGGGCTCGCTTGCCACTGACGGCATACAGGAACTGTGCATTGACCAGCACGTCATTGGGCCTGTTTGCCTTGAAATCCGAGGCTTTGCGGGCTTGCTCCAACTCTGCGTGACTGATGTGCAGCCTGTAGGCATCGCGCATGACTACCTCAAAACCCGTGGCGGTCGCCCGTACCCGCTTGAAGACGCCGTGAGGGTTGTGACCGAACCTCATCATTGCCGCCTTGATTGCGGAAACGGTGACGCAGTTCCTTTCATCATTCTGATAAAAATCCGTGAATACATCGGCCGGTTTTATGCCGATATTCGCCGCCGTGCCGCGGATAAATCGCCCAGTCTCGACCGCACCCGGCGCCTGGTTTTCAGCCTGCGTGATGCGCAGGCGATTCACTTCGTGGGTGTCATACCGGACGCTCTGGCGTGCAGACAGTTGCCTTAGCCGTTTGCCCAACACGTCCATCGCACTGATCAGGTGTTCTGCGTTCTGCCTCGATGCAGGCTCGATCGGCGTACGCGCCGCGCCATGATCCGCCCTTCCAACATGCACATTCAGATTCAGCATTTTCCAACTCCAATCGGTGGCCGGTGCAGTCAATCAGCAAGCATGGCGACTTTCAGGGAAGGCGAGACGGGCCTGTTATACAACTGCCCCTCCATCACCCCGTCAATGATGACGCCGTTCTTGTAGCTGCCGCCTGACTTCACCGGCACACCCACCTGCGAGCCCAGGGTTTGCGCATCGACCACCCTGATCTGCTCTTTCAAGCCCAGCAAAGAGAGTGCCGAGTACCCATCGATGCCCTCACCCGCCGACGCCAGCACGCCCGGATAAGTGCGGTGCGCATGGTAGGCACTGTCCTCGCCATAGAGCTTCATGAACGGGTCCGAGGCTTTCTGAACATCCAGCTCGAGGCTCTGGCGCTTGTTCATCACGGCAAACAGGAAGCTGGCATCCTTGATCATGTCTTCATCGCCGCCGCTGAACTTTGCGGCCCTGAACGCCAGGTTCAGTTCTTCGAACGAGATATTCAGTTTGAAACCATCTCTCAGGGTGATGGTGTAGCCGTCCTTTGCACTCAGCACTTCCTTGAACACGCTGGCCGGGCTCTGCCCGAATTTCATCATTGCAACTTTGATGGCGCCTACATGTTCCTCTCTGCCAGAGCTGCCCAGGTAAGGGTAGTTTTCGTAAGACGCACGCAGGCCGTTGACGATGTCGTCCGGCTTGCGTCCTTGAGGTGCAGTCGACAGGAAACTCGTGAGCGGTTCGTAATGTTCATCCGCAAACATCTCAATCAATTCGCTATCGAAACGGGTGCGGGTACTTGCCAGGTTCGGCCGCTCCATGAACGCTGCCAGCCTGTCGCGCCAGACATTGTCCATGGGAGACGAGGCACATGGGGCCGGTGCAGGTTCCGCGCGTGGTGGGGGCGCGACAGTCACCGCGGGCAGTGGACTTGGCAGCGCTTTATCCTTGGCCATCCATTGATTCAATGCACTGACCAATGCGTCGTACATCTTCAACAAGGCCGCCAGTTCGGGATCTTTTTCCTGTGCCGCTAACTGTTGGCCAATCTCACTGAGCGCCGAGAACTGCCGAAGAGGATCAACGCTGTCGCTCGTTGTTTGTGGGTGATTGATTGATTCAGGCGTTTGGCGGGTGGGCACGAAAGTTTCACCGCCCAACATCATTGGACGATGGTTGTACGCAGCACTCATGAACATGACATTCAAGTCTCGGTAATTGAAATAAAGGTCGACCCGTCGATGTGGGTACTTCTGCGTGGCGGATCGAGTTCGATCGTTCCGGCCTTCAGCGGGCTGATACGTAACAACGACCTTCGATCTCAACCAATTGCCGGGGAAATGCGCTGCCTCGGCGTGTTTGTCCGAGGCGCGCTGCCCTGCTGGAACTCGCGCGGCGTACAGCCAAACTCACGCCGAAACACCGTGTGCAGATACTGCGCCGAGGTGAACCCGCAGCTAGCGGCAATATCGGCAATCGCCAGCGCCTGGTTGCCCAATTCCCTGGCGGCGGCGGCGAGTTTGAAGCGCAGGATTTCGTCATGCACGCTGCAGCCGCGCACCTTGCGAAAGTGCGCTTCCAGGGAGGAACGCGACACGCCGACATAGGCTGCGACTTGCGCGGTCTTGATGCCCTGGCAGGCGTACTGGCGAATAAACAGCAGGGCCTGCATCACATAGGGATTGCCCAGCGGTTGATGCAGGCTGGAGGCTTGCACGTTGATCGCGTCCGGCGGCACCAGCACCTGGGTGCCGGTGCAGGGTTTGCCATGCAGCATCTGGTGCAGCAACACGGCGGCGGTACGGCCCATGGTCTCGGTGCCCTGGATCACCGAACTGAGCGGCACCCGCGTAAGGGTGCGGGTCAGCGGGTCGTTGTCGATGCCGATCAGGGCGACCTGCTCGGGCACCGCAATGCCCGCCGTAAGGCAGGCTTGCAAGAGCTGCCGGGCGCGGGCATCGGTGACGGCGATAATGCCGATGGGCTTGGGCAGGCTGTGCAGCCAGGCGATCTGCTGTTCCACCGCGCTGTCCCACAGCGGCGCGCTGGTGCCCAGGCCGCGGTAGATCTGCACCGCCAAACCGTCACGCTGCATCAGCCCGCGAAAGGCCTTCTCCCGCTCCTGGGCCCAGCGGTTGGCCTGGGCTTCGGGCAGGCTGAAACAGGCAAACCGCGTCAGTCCGGCCTCGATCAGGTGTTCGTAGGCAAGCTTCATCAAGGCGTGGTTGTCGGTGGCCACGTAGGGAATGCCCTTGGGATAGGCGCGCACATCCTCGTAAGAGCCCCCCACCGCCACCACCGGCAACGCGCTCCCGGCCAGCGCCTCGCCGATCAGCGGGTCATCGAAATCGGCAATGATGCCGTCGCCCTGCCAGCGCTCGATGCCCTTGAGTCGGCACAGGAAGTCCTCTTCCAGAAACAGATCCCAGGACGCGCGGGTGCTGCTCAGGTAATTGCCGATCCCCGCGATGATGCCGCGGTCGTAGATTTTACTGCCGTTGAAGAGCAAAGCGATGCGGTGGACGGGCGGTAGGGTTTTCATTGTTGTTATCCTGAAGCCGGTCCGGACAGACTAGACCGCGCCACTCAAAATCGCACTACACCTTGGTGATTTTCATAATCGCCAGGCCACAGGCCATTGCTAGTATCCAGACACCGCCAAGAACAATAAGGAAAACGCCATGCCGTACTTCCCCGGTGTCGAGAAGGTTCGCTTCGAAGGCCCAGACAGCGACAATCCCCTCGCCTTTCGCCATTACGATGCCAACAAGCTGATCCTCGGCAAACCCATGCGCGAACACCTGCGCATGGCCGTCTGTTATTGGCACACCTTTGTATGGCCGGGCGCGGATGTGTTTGGCTCAGGCACGTTCAAGCGGCCGTGGCAGCGCAGCGGTGATCCGATGGAGGTCGCCATTGGCAAGGCTGATGCGGCCTTCGAGTTCTTCGCCAAGCTGGGCGTCGATTACTACAGTTTTCACGACACCGATGTGGCGCCCGAGGGCAGCTCGCTCAAGGAATACCGCAACCACTTTGCGCAGATGGTCGACCATCTGGAGCGCCATCAGGAGCAGAGCGGCATCAAGCTGCTGTGGGGCACCGCCAATTGCTTCAGCAATCCGCGCTTCGCCGCTGGCGCCGCGAGCAACCCGGACCCCGAGGTGTTTGCCTGGGCCGCCGCCCAGGTGTTCAGTGCGATGAACGCCACGCTGCGCCTCAAGGGCTCCAACTATGTGCTGTGGGGCGGCCGTGAAGGCTATGAAACCCTGCTCAACACCGACCTAAAACGCGAGCGTGAACAGCTCGGCCGTTTCATGCGCATGGTGGTGGAGCACAAGCACAAGATCGGCTTCAAGGGCGACCTGTTGATTGAGCCCAAGCCCCAGGAGCCGACCAAGCATCAGTACGATTACGACAGCGCCACGGTGTTCGGCTTCCTGCACGAGTACGGCCTGGAGCATGAGATCAAGGTCAATATCGAGGCCAACCACGCAACGTTGGCCGGGCACAGTTTTCACCATGAAATCGCGACGGCCGTGTCATTGGGCATTTTCGGCAGTATCGACGCCAACCGTGGCGACCCGCAGAACGGCTGGGACACCGACCAGTTTCCCAACAGCGTC
Source organism: Pseudomonas poae RE*1-1-14 (assembly GCF_000336465.1). NCBI lineage: Bacteria > Pseudomonadati > Pseudomonadota > Gammaproteobacteria > Pseudomonadales > Pseudomonadaceae > Pseudomonas > Pseudomonas poae. Next base: position 2,548,753 of record NC_020209.1, read on the forward strand.
GAGGAAATGACCCTGGCCACCTACGAAATCCTCAAGGCTGACGGATTCCGTAACGGCGGCTATAACTTTGATTCCAAGGTGCGCCGTCAGAGCCTGGACGAAGTGGACCTGTTCCACGGGCATGTCGCGGCCATGGACGTGCTGGCCCTGTCGCTCGAACGGGCGGCGGCGATGGTGCAGAACGACACGCTGCAGCAGTTCAAGGATCAGCGTTATGCCGGCTGGCAACAGCCCCTTGGCCAGGCAGTGCTGGCCGGTGAATTCAGCCTTGAGTCGCTGGCCGAGCACGCGTTCACCCATGAGCTCAACCCGCAGGCGGTAAGTGGGCGGCAGGAGATGCTGGAGGGTGTGGTCAACCGGTTTATCTATCGGTGAAGTTTGGCTTCTGTGGTGAGCCTGCGTCTGTGGCAAGCAGGTTCATTGTGGCGAGCGGGCTTGTTGTGGCGAGCGGGCTTGCCCCGCGTTGGGGGGCGAAGCGTCCCCAATCCAGCCAAACGCGGTGTACCTGATACGGCTCAGCGCCTGGTTTTGGGGCCGCTGCGCAGCCCAACGCAGGACAAGCCTGCTCGCCACAGGGAATCTGCGCTTAACTGAACGGCATTAGGGCTTGCCCGCTCGCCACAGAGGCCCGCTCGCCACAATCAGTACTGTGTTTGCCTAGAGTCTTCCAACAACAATAAAAGGACGCACCATCATGAAGTCATTCAAACGTACTTTGCTTGCCGCCACCCTGGCGGTGCTCGCCCTGCCGGTGATGGCCGACCCCGCCCACCCGAAAATCGGCTTTTCCATTGACGACCTGCGCCTGGAGCGCTGGTCTCGCGACCGTGATTATTTCGTGGCGGCGGCGGAAAAACTCGATGCCAAGGTGTTTGTGCAATCGGCCGATGCCAATGAGCAAAAGCAGATTTCGCAGATCGAAAACCTGATCTCCCGGGGCGTCGATGTGATCGTGATCGTGCCGTTCAACGCCACGGTGCTGACCAACGCGGTCGCCGAGGCCAAGAAGGCCGGGATCAAGGTGGTCTCCTATGACCGTCTGATTCTTAACGCGGACATCGACGCCTACATCTCCTTCGATAACGAAAAAGTCGGCGAGATGCAGGCCAGCGGCGTGCTGCAGGCGGCGCCCAAGGGCAATTACTTCCTGCTCGGCGGCGCCCCCACCGACAACAACGCCAAGGTGCTTCGCGAAGGCCAGATGAAGGTGCTGCAACCGGCCATCGACAAAGGCGATATCAAGATTGTCGGCCAGCAGTGGGTCAAGGAGTGGAACCCTACCGAAGCCCTGAGCATCGTCGAGAATGCCCTGACCCGGAACGACAACAAGATCGACGCCATCGTCGCCTCCAACGACGCCACCGCTGGCGGCGCCATCCAGGCCCTGGCCGCACAGAAGCTGGCGGGCAAGGTGCCGATCTCCGGGCAGGACGCCGACCTCGCCGCAATCAAGCGTGTGATCGACGGCACCCAGACCATGACGGTGTACAAGCCGCTCAAACTGATCGCCACCGAAGCCGCCAAACTCTCGGTGCAACTGGCCCGCAGCGAAAAACCGGCCTACAGCTCGCAGTACGACAATGGCAGTAAAAAGGTCGACACCATTCTGCTGACACCGACCCCGCTGACCAAGGCCAACGTGGACCTGCTGGAGAAGGACGGCTTTTACACCAAAGAGCAGATCGGCGGGCAATGACCGTCATGCCCGACTACCTGCTGCAAATGAACGGCATCGTCAAACGCTTTGGCGGTGTCAATGCGCTGAACGGCATTGATCTCAAGGTACGGCCCGGCGAGTGCGTGGGCCTGTGCGGCGAGAACGGTGCTGGCAAATCCACGCTGATGAAGGTGCTGTCGGCGGTCTATCCGCACGGCACCTGGGAGGGCGAAATCCTCTGGGACGGGCAGCCGCTGCAGGCCCAATCCATCCGCGAGACGGAAGCCGCCGGCATCGTCATCATCCACCAGGAACTGACGCTGGTGCCGGACCTTTCGGTGGCCGAGAACATCTTCATGGGCCACGAACTGACCCTGCCCGGCGGGCGCATGAACTACCCGGCGATGCTGCACCGCGCCGAAGCGCTGATGCGTGAACTGAAAGTGCCGGACATGAACGTGGCGCTGCCGGTGTCGCAGTATGGCGGCGGCTATCAGCAACTGGTGGAGATCGCCAAGGCCCTCAACAAACAGGCGCGCCTGTTGATTCTCGACGAGCCCTCCTCGGCCCTGACCCGCTCGGAAATCGAAGTGCTGCTCGACATCATCAAGGGGCTCAAGGCCAAGGGCGTGGCCTGCGTGTATATCTCCCACAAGCTCGATGAGGTGGCGGCCGTGTGCGACACCATTGCGGTGATCCGCGACGGCAAGCACATCGCAACCACGGCCATGGCCGACATGGATATCCCGCAGATCATCACGCAGATGGTCGGGCGCGAAATGAGCAACCTCTACCCCGCCAGACCTGACGGGGTGGGCGAAGTGATCTTCAAGGCGCGCCACGTCACTTGCTACGACGTGGACAACCCCAGGCGCAAGCGCGTCGACGATATTTCCTTCGTGCTCAAGCGGGGTGAAATCCTCGGCATCGCAGGTCTTGTGGGCGCCGGGCGCACGGAGCTGGTGTCGGCGCTGTTCGGCGCCTACCCCGGCCGCTACAGCGCCGAGGTGTGGCTGGACGGGAACGTGATCGACACGCGCACGCCGCTCAAATCGATTCGCGCCGGGCTGTGCATGGTGCCCGAAGACCGCAAGCGCCAGGGCATCATTCCCGACCTGGGCGTGGGTCAGAACATCACCCTGGCGGTGCTCGACACCTACGCGCACCTGACGCGCATCGATGCCGAGGCCGAACTGAGCAGCATCGACCAGCAGATCGCGCGCATGCACCTGAAAACCGCCAGCCCGTTCTTGCCGATCACCAGCCTCTCCGGCGGCAACCAGCAAAAGGCGGTGCTGGCGAAAATGCTGATGGCCAAACCCAAGGTGCTGATCCTCGACGAGCCTACACGCGGGGTGGACGTGGGCGCCAAATATGAGATCTACAAACTGATGGTCGCCCTCGCGGCCGAGGGCGTGGCAATCATCATGGTGTCGTCGGAACTGGCCGAAGTGCTGGGGGTGTCGAACCGCGTGCTGGTGATCGGCGACGGCCAGCTGCGCGGCGACTTCGTCAACCAAGGCCTCACCCAGGAACAGGTGCTCGCCGCTGCGCTCAGCCAACACAATAATGATCGGAAGACCGCTTAGATGAATCAGGTCAAACAGCTTTTTACCCGCTACAAAATGCTCGCGCTGGTGATCGCCGTGGCGTTCATCTGGCTGTTTTTCAGTTGGCAGACCGAGGGCGGTTTTCTCACGCCGCGCAACCTGTCCAACCTGCTGCGGCAGATGTCGATCACCGGGATTCTGGCGTGCGGCATGGTGCTGGTGATCATCAGCGGCGAGATCGATTTGTCGGTGGGCTCGTTGCTCGGGTTGCTGGGCGGGCTGGCGGCGATTCTCGACGTGGTGTACCACGTCCCGCTGCTGGCCAACCTGAGCCTGGTGGCGTTGTGCGGGTTGATGATCGGCCTGGCTAACGGCTACATGACGGCGTATCTACGCATCCCTTCGTTCATCGTCGGTCTGGGCGGCATGCTGGCGTTTCGCGGGATTTTGCTGGGGATCACCGGCGGCACCACCATTGCGCCGGTGTCGCCGTCGCTGGTGTATGTGGGCCAGGGTTATCTGCCGCATGCGGTGGGAGTAGGGCTGGGGATTTTGCTGTTTGCACTCACCGTGTTTCTCACCTGGAAGCAACGGCGCAATCGCGCGCTGCACGGCCTGGCCGCGCATTCGCGGGTGCGTGACGGGCTGCGTGTGGTGCTGATCGGAGCGGTGCTGGCCGGGTTCGTCACCACCCTCAACAGCTACGACGGCATCCCGGTGCCGGTGCTGCTGTTGCTGGCGCTGCTCGGGGTGTTCAGCTACGTCACCAGCCAGACCGTGTTCGGCCGCCGGGTGTATGCGGTGGGCAGCAACATGGAGGCCACGCGGTTGTCGGGCATCAATGTGCAGGCGGTGAAGCTGTGGATCTTCGGCATCATGGGGGTGATGTGCGCCCTCGCCGGCCTGGTCAATACCGCGCGCCTGGCGGCCGGCTCGCCGTCGGCGGGGAATATGGGAGAGCTGGATGCGATTGCCGCGTGCTTTATCGGCGGGACGTCGATGCGCGGCGGCTCGGGCACGGTGTACGGCGCGCTGCTGGGAGCGCTGGTGATTACCAGCCTGGATAACGGCATGTCGATGCTGGATGTGGACAGTTACTGGCAGATGATCGTCAAGGGCAGCATATTGGTGTTGGCGGTGTGGGTGGATGTGAGCACACGCACGGGGCGGCGCTGAACCCCAGTCTCACTGCCACCCTAAACCCTGTGGGAGGCGGTTTGCCCCCTCCCACATTTGACTGCATTTCAAGGCGTGTTCCGAGTGGTCTCCCTATTCAAACGCCTGTCGATTCTCCGGCGTGATCAACTTGAATGGTACCCACACCACCGTCGACTCCAGCACTTCGCCGCGCACCAGGCGCAGCGCGGTGTCCACGGCGCCACTGGCCTGGCCGGCGGCATCCTGGAACACGCTGACCGCCATCTTGCCCTCGGCCATCAATTTCAACCCGTCCGGTGTGCCGTCGATGCCGCCAACCCAATAGTCCCCGGCCTGCTTGCCGGCCTTTTCCAGCCCCATGATCGCGCCGATCGCCATTTCGTCGTTATTGGCCGCAATGATCGAAAAATCAACACCCTGCTTGAGCCAATCAATGACAATCGTGGCGGCCTGGCTACGTTCCCAGTTACCGACCTTTTTCTGTACCACTTTCATATCCGGGTATTTGGCGACGACTTTTTCCACATCCTCGGTGCGCATCAGGGAGGACGCGTTGGCTGGGTCGCCCACCAGAATCACTACGTTGCCTTTATAACCGGCACGGCGCGCCAACTCTTCCATCTGCAAAGTGCCCGACTCCAGTTCGTTGGAGCCGACGAACGCGGTCTGCGCCGGCCACTTTTCCGGGTTCGGGTTGCGGTTGACGAATACCAGCGGGATCTTGGCCTCTGAAGCCAACTGCATCATTTGCGCTGCACTTTTGCCGTCAACCATCGCGATGATGATCGCATCCACCTTGGAATTGACCAGATTGCGAAATTGGCGCATCTGCAAATCAATACTGTCTTTGCCATTCTCCATAAAGATATCGGCATTCATGACGCTGGCCTGTTGCTGCACACCATTGCGCAGCAGGGTCTGGAAGTTATCGTCGTATTTTGCCATCCCCACGCCCAGCAAGGGCGTGGCGGCCTGGGTGAGGCCCGGGACGAACAGCGTCGCGCCCAGCGCGAGCATTAACCATGCTTTCATGTTCTGACTCCTGCGGCTCAAACGCTGAAATGATGGAGCAGCTCGCGCTGCACTTTAGCCATGTCCGACAGTTCCTGGCTGCTGATGGCGGACTGCTCCGCACCGCTGGCGGTCTGTTGGGCCGAATCGTTGATCTGAATGACCATCCGACTGGTTTCCTGCACCGTGGCACTTTGCTGCTCGGTGGCGGCGGCAATCTGAATATTCATGTCGCGGATGCTGTCGACCGCGCCGCTCATGGAGAGCAACAGGTCACCGGCGCCCGAGGCCAGCGACACGCATTGACTGGACTGCACCTGACTTTCGTTCATGACGTGCACCACCGAATGAATTTTTTCCTGCATGAGCCCAATCATGTCCTGAATTTCGCTGGTCGAGGTCTGCGTACGGCTGGCCAGGGAGCGCACTTCATCGGCCACAACCGCAAACCCACGCCCTTGCTCGCCGGCACGGGCCGCTTCAATCGCCGCATTCAGGGCCAGCAGATTGGTCTGTTCGGCGATGGTGCGAATGGCCACCACAATGCCCTCGATGTTCTGCCCGTACTTCTGCAACTCATCGGTCACCTGCGTGGCTTTGTTCACCTGCTCGGCCTGCTGGCGGATATTGACGATGGTCTCGGCCACGCGCTCCTGCACCCGGTGCGTGAGATCACTCGTGTCGTCCACCGCCTGGCGTGTGTCCTGCGCGCGCCGCGCAACCTCTTCGACCGTGCTTTCCATCTGTGTCATGGCCGAAGCGGCCGATTGCAAGCGGTCCTTCTGCTCATCCACCACGCGGGTGGTCTGCTCGCTGTTCAAGGCGTTGCTTCCAGCGGTGACGGCCAGCGCATCGGCAGAGCTGATCAACTCACGGAAGGTCTTCTGCAGGGCTTTGGTCAATTCGTTCAGATAACCGCCCAACTCACCGAACTCATCCTTACGGCTGACATCGAAACTGACCCGCATGTCCCCGGCGGTAAGTGTCTTGAGTACATCGCGAAAGGCCGCCAACGGACGCCGCAAGCTGAAAGCGACCCACGTACCAATCGCCAACGCTGCCAGCACCGCCAGCACGCACGCGATCAACAGCAAGCTGCGGCTGGTGCCAATCGTGGCATTGGCCGAGTGACTGGCCTGGTTGGCGACCTCCAGGGACTGGCTGCCAAACTCGCCAATTCGCTCCAGGGTGGCCTTGAGCGCCGCGTCCACGGCATCGCGTTGCTGCTGCACTTGCGCTGCCAGTTTCGCCTCCACCTGATAGGCCTGGAACAGACCGTCAGGGGCGGTCAGGTCCGTGAGCAGGCGATTGACCATGACGCCGGCAATCCGTCCGACTCTCGGATCAATCGCCGTCAGGGCCTGGGCGCGCGTGCTGATCACTTCGTCCTGCAGGTTGAGCACGCGCTGTAATTTATCAATGGCGGGCGTGACGGAATGAGCCGCGAAGCCATCGTAGGATTTGTTGACTTCCAACAGCAGTTTTTCTGCGGCCGCCACCTGCTGCGGCTCGCCGGCACTGCGCGCCTGCGCGATGTAATCACGCAGATAGCTGGTCAACTGCATCGCCTGCGCACTGCTGTAGCCTTGCAGTTTGCGGGTCAGTACCCACTGCTGCACATGCTGCAAGTGAGACGTCATCAACGCCTGCGCCTGTTCGGCGTAGGCCCCTACCTGTTGACGCTGCTGCGCCAGATTCGCCCGCAACGCCTCATGCTCGCCGGTATAGGCCAGGGTGCTGTCGAGCAATTGGTTGAACAGGGTGATGCTCTCGGTAAACGGGCGCTTGCCGTCCTCGATCTGCTTGGGGTCGGTGCTGATCTGAATGGCCAGCAACGCCTGGTTGGCGCGCAGGATGTGCACGTACAACTCACTGGCGGCCCGGCTCAAGGGTGCCGATTGGCCGGTGATGGTGGACAAGCGACTGCTGATGGACTGCGTGTTCTGATAGCTGATCCCTGCCATGATCAGCAGCAACAGCACCAACACCGCAAATCCACCGATCACGCGCTGCAATATGGTCATGGCTACCCCTTTTTGATTTTTATTCGTTGGCCTGAACGACGACCAGGCGTGCACCTAGTGGCTGTATCGGCCCGGCGGGCGGGGACTTGAGCGCTGAAGACGGATTGAAAAGCGGTAAAAAAAAGTGGGAAGGAGCAAGCCCCCTCCCACCGTTGGATCGGTTTACACCTGATGAGTCAGGCCGATTTTTACACGGCGGTCACGGGTTCAACACCACATCGCGCATCGCGGGGATGTAACCGTAGTCGTAAGCCTCCTGCACAAACGAGCGATCGCCCTTCAATACAATCCTCACCGTGGGCGCTTCGGTGCCGCCGATGCGGAAGTCGTCACCGGTGGTGGGCACGCTGTCGATAAAGGACGTCACCAGGCCGTTGGGCATCACGCAATGAGAATAGGTCTGGAACGGCTGCGACGGTGGATTGCCAAGCACCAGCCCGGAGGCGTTCATCGGCGTGTAAGGGCCAAACAGGCGGTCGCCGACAAAACCGTAGACGCCATCAGGGCCGGTCACCCCATCCGCGTAAGTGAATTTATGACTGATGGTGAACAGGTAGTATTTGCCGTCCTGGAACACATAATGCGGCCGCTCGGTTTGATCGTTCACCCCCACGGCAGTGACCAGCGGCGGCAGGATTTCCCATTCGTCGCCGGCAAGGTCCTTGGCGACGGCGAGGCCGATGCAGCCGACCTGATAGCGCGCGCCCCCCACGCCCTCGTGCCCAGGCGGCACCAGGCCCAGCTCATTCGGGCCCACGTCGTGGGTGCCGCGTTCGCCGGCGACGTTGCCTTCAAACACCATGTACAACTTGCCATCCACCGGGTCGATAAACGGGCTGGGGTCGCGAAAGTTCCAGGTCGAGTTCTGCGCTTCGGTCTGGTAATAAGTGCCGTCTGCCTCGAATAGCGCCTTGACCTGGGTGAAGCCGCGTAGCTCCACACCGTTATCGGACGTGACGATTTGGCCTCTGACCTTGGCGATGGTCGCACCTGGGGTGACGCAGGTGTAATACAGGTCGATGTCGCCGTTGTTATTGAGCAGGATCGGGGTGCCGGCCCATTCACGCGTGGTCGGTGATACCCCTTCGGCCATGACCCGGCCACCGAAGATCCAGTCCTTGCCGGTGCGCGAGTACCAGTAGCAGATGCGCGCATGGCCATGGCGATCTTCCCAATCGCGCTTGATGTCGTAACGGCCGTCGGCATTGATGAACTGTGGATCGTGGGGACGACGGTCAGCCGTCAGGGTGAAAATGACGGACCAGCCGTTGACCGAAACCACCGTGCCATCCAGCGTGCGCAACGGCATGGTGTCCCAGATAAAGACCTTGTCGCTCATCACTGGAAAGTCGGCAGGCACCAACGGCTGGGTGGTGGTCGGGTCGTTTTCGTTGACTTTGAGCGCATCGGCGCGCGTCCAGCGAGTGGGGATAATCGTTGTGTGTTTCATCATTAAGTCCTTTTAATCGTGGTGAATTAATCCATTACTGCACACAGTGCCTGGCGTGGCTGACGTGACCCTTCCTGGGTGATCAGCACTTAAACACTGTGTTTATATACAGTATTCGGCGTTCGCCACGCCGTCAACCCTTGCGCCAAAAAAATGTGGGAGGGCGCTTGCTCCCGATGGCGGTCTGTCAGTCATGCCGATGTCGACTGATTTACCGCTATCGGGAGCAAGCCCCCTCCCACATGGGTCCTGGAGTGCCTGTTGAATCCTATTTAGAGACCGGCATCGCAAACTCCGCGCCCTGCTCGATGCTCTCTGACCAGCGCTGCATGATCGACTTCTGTTTGGTGTAGAAGCGCACGCCCTCAGTGCCGTAGGCATGCATGTCGCCAAACAGGCTTTTCTTCCAGCCGCCGAACCCGTGCCACGCCATCGGCACCGGGATCGGCACATTGATGCCGACCATGCCCACTTCGATGCGCCGCGCGAACTCACGGGCGATGTTGCCGTCGCGGGTGAAGCAGCTCACGCCGTTGCCGAATTCGTGGTCGTTGACCAGTTGCACGGCTTCGGCGAAGTCATTGACCCGCACGCAGGCCAGCACCGGGCCGAAGATTTCTTCGCGGTAGATGCTCATCTCTTTGGTCACGTGATCGAACAGCGTCGCGCCGAGCCAGAAACCGTTTTCCAGGCCGGGTTCGGAGGGCACGTAGTCACGGCCGTCGAGCAGCAACCGGGCGCCGGCCTGCACGCCCTGTTCGATGTAGCCACTGATGCGTTCCAGCGCCGCACGGGAAACAATCGGGCCCATTTCGGCCTTGAGGTCGCGGCCATCGGTGATGCGTAACTGCCTGGCACGTTCGGTCAGCGCGGTGACCACTTTATCGCCCACATCGCCCACCAGCACCGCCACGGAGATGGCCATGCAACGCTCGCCGGCACTGCCGTAGGCGGCGCCCATCAATGCGTCGACGGTTTTTTCAATATCGGCGTCGGGCATCACCACCATGTGGTTTTTCGCACCGCCCAGGCCCTGCACGCGCTTGCCGTTGCGCGCGCCGGTCTCGTAGATGTAGTGGGCAATCGGCGTTGAGCCGACAAAGCTCACGGCCTTGACGTCCGGGTGTTCAAGCAGCGCGTCCACCGCTTCCTTGTCGCCCTGCACCACGTTGAACACGCCCTGGGGCAAGCCGGCTTCGCGCAGCAGCTCGGCCATGAACAGCGAGGCGCTCGGGTCGGTGGGGCTGGGTTTGAGGATGAAGGTGTTGCCGGCGGCAATGGCGATCGGGTACATCCACATTGGCACCATCACCGGAAAATTGAACGGCGTCACGCCCGCCACCACGCCCAGGGGCTGGCGCAGGGTCCAGTTGTCCATGCCGCGGGACACTTGGTCGGAGTGTTCACCCTTGAGCAGATTCGGAATGCCACAGGCGAATTCGAGAATGTCAATACCACGGTCGACTTCGCCCTGAGCATCGGTGAACACCTTGCCGTGCTCGGCAACGATGATGCTGGCCAGCTCGTCCTTGCGCTCACGCAGCAGGTGCAGGTACTGAAACAACACGCGGGCGCGGCGGATCGGCGGCGTGTCGGCCCAGTCGGCAAAGGCGGCCTGGGCGGCGGCAACGGCTTCGCCCACGGTGTCGCGACTGGCCAGGGCGACGCGGCCGGTCACTTCGCCGGTGGCCGGGTTATAGACGTCCTGATAGCGATCATCGCGGCTGACGCGCTGGTCGTTGATGTAATGCTCAAGGGTGGTAATCATGGCAGCGGATCCCGGGTCGGTTAGCGTTGGCACCTACCATAGGCTTCCGCTTTGTTCCAAACCAGAGCAGAATCCAGAACTGATTGTGCACACAGGCGAACAATTGCCCCATGGAAAAAACCGAAATCGAAGGCCTGTGGACGCATATCCACTGGCTCTCCGTGCTGGAAGAGCACGGCACCTACACCGCCGCCGCTGCGCGCCTGGGCGTAAGCAAATCGGCGGTGAGCCAACGCATTTCCGAGCTGGAAGCCGCCACCGGCACCCGCCTGGTCACCCGCACCACACGCAGCGTGCGGCTCACCGACGCGGGGCGGTCACTGACCCGTGAAGTGCGCAGCGCCTACGAGCACATCGCCCGCAGTTTTTCCTCGGTGCGCGATTGGGCAGGAGAAATTCGCGGCCTGGTGCGCCTCACCGCGCCGGTCGCATTCGCGCGCCAGCAACTGGTGCCGCACCTGCCCGAATTCCTGCGTCAGCACCCACAGGTTCGCATTCAGCTGGACGTGTCCGATGCCTTGAGCTCACTCGCCGCCGAAGGCTATGACCTGGCCGTGCGCCACGGCTTCCAGGTGCCGGAAACCCATGTCGCCTGGAAACTCTGCGACACCACCTCGGTGCTGGTCGCCACCCAGGACTATCTGCACCGTCACGGCGAACCCCGCGAACCCGCCGACCTCATTGCCCACAACTGCCTCTACTATCCGCGCGGCGCCGACCAGCCCGCGTGGACCTTCGAGCGCGGCGTCAAAAAGACAGAACGCGTCACCGTGCCCATTGCCGGCAGTTTTTCCACCAATAACAGCGAGGCACTGCGTGACTCGGCGCTCAATCACCTGGGCATCGCCCTGCTTCCGGATTTCAGCGCCCACGCCGCGCTGGCCAGCGGTACGCTGAAGCAAGTGCTCAAGGGATGGCGATTGAAAGGCGCATTCGCCGATGAAATCCACTTGATACGGCCGTATTCGCCCCATGTGCCGAAGGCGGTGAGTGCATTGGTGCTTTTTTTGAAAGAGCAGCTGTCGGCAGGCTTTGGTCCTGGTAGTGACGCTGAGCGGCAGGTTGCGAAGAAATCCGATTGAATATTTTTTGAAAATGCTGCGATGCGTAGGATATTTCACACAGTTTTCACAGGCGGACACTTAAGCTCTACTCAGCTCCTAAGTGAACACCTTTTAAGCCCGCGCCCCCATCGTGGGCTTTTCTTTGTGTGGCGCAAAAAGCCCGGCTCAATGGCCGGGCTTCTTGTTAGGGAGCAGTACTCAATTGTCCGGGTGCTCACTCGCCACCGAGTCGGCCGCGTCCACGTCAGACATGTCTTCCTCGTCATCAGCCGGCAACGACTGCTCCGGGGCGTCCCGCTTGGGATCATGGCCAGTTTCACTGTCGGTGCCCCTGGTCACGGGCTGCTGTGAAATGTTGCCTGGGGCGTTCTCGTCGATTTCCATGCTGGCTCTCCGCTTGGGCGTCCGGGATATCCGCGCTCGAACATGAGAAGCACCGTGGGCTGACAAGTGCCGCTTGATAGACGAACGGTGGCCTGTTCAGACCTTGCTCGGTCGGGAGACCTTGAAATAGATCTCTTCGTCCGGGTCATTCTGGAACAGGTCATCGGAAATGGCCCGACTGTCCAGCAATGCCTGCGCGTCCTCCCAGGACATCTTGACCACTGCCTGTTTTTTTCCGGTGACGACATAGACCACGTCCATGCCATGGTTAGCCAGCGCCGCCAGGTAATCGGCCTCAGGCATCGCCTCGCTGAGCTCGTAATGACGCTGTTCTGCCGTCGTGACGCCTCCCATTTCAGCCAGCTTCCGGAGGGTCAGGCCCATGCGCCGCCGCTCCTGTTTCAACCTCCGGCCGATCTCTTTCATCACACACCTCTGCCTGGCTGATTCGCCTGATGACTATTTTTGGTAGAAAAAGATGCGTGCCAAAAATTCAGTTTAATCGTCAGGCTCTGGCGTTAACGGCTTTATCAATCGGCGCTGTAGAAAATTTGAATTAGCGGGTTGTCCTCCCGGTCAAGAATTATGAACGCAGTCAATCTGACGAGGTGAGCGCAATGACTATCCAGGCAGAGACACTCGTACAACTGACCGAAGCGCTGCGCGAACGCGGCTTGAATCTGGTGTCGGATGTGCACTTTACCCGTGCGCCTTATCGGCACAATCACCGCTGGATCTGCTCGGTGGAATGAAGGTCAGGTCAGACGTGCAGCAGCGTCACACAAAAACAAATGCCCCGACGAATCGGGGCATTTGCTGTGAGCCGGTGCAGACCGTGTTTTCACACCGCCCGCCCAGCGTTTTTTCACTTACTGCAAACTCACCTGACGCAGTTGCGGATCGCTGTCACTGCCGATCGTGATGCGTTTGGGCTTGGCCTCTTCAGGCACCACGCGCAGCAGGTTGATGCTCAGCAACCCGTTGTTCAGCGAAGCCCCGCGCACCTCAATGTGATCGGCCAGGCGGAACGACAACCGGAAGGCTCGTTGAGCGATGCCCTGGTGCAGGTAAGTCACCTCTTTCTCGCTTTCACGCTTGTCACCGACAACCGTCAAAACGCCCTTCTCGACCTGGATATCCAGATCCGCTTCAGTGAGCCCGGCGACTGCAATGACAATGCGATATTCGTCATCACCGTGCTTTTCTACATTATGAGGCGGATAGGTATTCGGAGCCTCGCTGCGCAGCGCAGACTCAAACAGGTCGTTGAAACGATCAAAGCCCACCGACTGACGGAACAGAGGGGCCAGGGAAAGAGTAGTAGCCATTTTAAAATCTCCTGATTAGATCCAAGTGATTTAATGCGCGACCCTGATTCGGCGTCGCGTGAAGGGAATTTATGTGCGGGGTGGAAGATTTCAAGGGCCGGATTTGAAATTTTTTTAAGGGCACGTGGCCCTGCGCTGAAAATCCCGTAGCGCTCGTCGGCTCACCGGCCATCGGGGAAAAGACCCGTTAAGCAAAACTAAATAAATCTTCATAAAGGGCTGAACGCCCTGTAAAGCAGGGGGTGTGTGGCTTTTCAATTATTTGGCGAGCTGAATGTTGTCATGCCGACTATCAAGTTACCCGACTTGGCGCCGACTCACGGGCATCTCGGAAAAAATCAAAGGCACACACCTGATGAGCGCAACATGGTTGGATAACCTGAAAGTCAGCAAGAAGCTCGGGCTGGGCTTCGCCGCTATTTTGCTGGGCGTGCTGACCGTCGCCGCAATCGGTTACTCCAGCACCAACCTGCTGATCGAGCGCCTTGGCAAGAGTGGCAAGGTCGCCGAGATCAAGGCTGATGTCCTCAACGCCCGCATCGCCGCACAGGCCTACGCCACCGGGCCGAGTGCTGCCGGCGTGCAAGCCTACAGCGGTGCGCTGGACAAGCTGAGCCGCAGTGTCGATGAGGGCATTGAGGTGTTCGACTTGTCGAGCAATCTGGCCAGGCTGCGTGACATCAAGGAGCAGGTTGGCGGCCTGAAGCAAACGTTTGATCAATTGGTCGGCATCAATCAGAAAATCGATGATGCCTTGAAACCCTTGATCAAGGTCTCGGACGAGGTCAGTGCCACGTTCGAAAACCTGCTGCAAAAGACCATTGACGACACCATGCGTGCTCCGGATGAGACCGGCATAAAGCAGGTCAAGATCGCGGGTGACTTGCGTAACGGCATGACCAACTTCCGGCTGGTGTTTCGCCGCTATCTGAGTATCCCCTCAGCCGATAACCGTCAGGCGACCTATAATTCTGCCGACGCACTGATCGCCCAGGTGGCGGCGGCCCGCAGCGAATTGCCAAGCCAGGCGAACGCCGCTGTAGACACCGCGATGAACGCGCTCAAACAGTACAAGGTGCTGATGTCGTCGATCTCGGAAATGCTTCAGCAGGCCGATCAGGTTCGCGGCAACCTGCAAAAGCAATCCATCGCAACAGCGGTCGTAGCCGATGATTTGGCGGCACAGCAGATTGTTGGCGCTCAAAAAGAAAAGAACACCGCCGTCGTTCAGTTGCTGAGTGTCGCGCTGGTGGTCTTGCTGATGGGTATCTTTGCTGCGTTTCTGATCACCCGCCAGATAACCCTTCCATTGAATGATACGGTCATTGCCGCGCGCCGGATTGCTGACGGTGACCTGACGCAGGACACCCTCACCACCCGTCAGGACGAACTCGGCTTGTTGCAGAACACCATGCAGCACATGACCGTTTCCCTGCGCGGCCTGATCGGTGGCATCGGCAACGGTGTCACGCAGATCGCTACGGCGGCCGACCAATTGTCTGCTGTCAGCGAGCAAACCAGCGCGGGCGTCACCCTGCAAAAAAACGAAGTCGACCAGGTCGCCACCGCCATGAACGAAATGGCCTCCACGGTACAGGAAGTAGCGCGTAACACCGAAGACGCTTCGCGGGCTGCCAAACAGGCCAGCGAACGTGCGGCCCATGGCAGCAGTGTGGTGCAGCACGCCACGCGGGAAATTGGTCAGTTGGCCGGTGAAGTGAAGCAGTTGGGCGAAGCCATGCAGCGCCTGACCGAAGACAGCAGCAAGATCGGCAGCGTGATTGACGTGATCAAGGCCGTCGCCGAGCAGACTAACCTGCTCGCGCTCAACGCCGCCATTGAGGCCGCGCGCGCCGGTGAGCAAGGTCGCGGTTTCGCCGTAGTCGCCGACGAAGTACGCTCGCTGGCACAGCGCACCCAGCACTCCACAACTGAAATCGAAGCGCTGATCCAGAGCCTGCAACAGGGCACGGGCGCCGCGTCAGGTTTGATGGATGCAAGCCTGCAACGCACCGAGGGCACCGTGGTGCTGGCGCGTCAGGCTGAACAGGCATTGGTTGAAATCAATCAGTCCATTGGCACGATTGAACAGATGAGCCAACAGATTTCAGCCGCTGCCGAACAACAGAGCGCAGTGGCCGATGAAATCAACCGCAGCGTACTAAGTGTGCGTGACATTGCCGAACAGTCTGCCTGCGCAACCGAGCAAAGCGCAGCATCGACTGCAGAGCTGGCACGCCTGGGCGGCGATTTGCAGAACATGGTCACTCGTTTCAAGATTTGAATATCCGGAGCCAGGCGCCTCGTGACGCGGTCACGAGGCGATCCACCGCTCTCGCGCCTGCACGACGCTGCACACTCCGACGCTGCCCCAGAAACGCAAAAGCCCCGCTTTCGCGAGGCTTCTGTGTAAATTTTGGCGGGAAACCAGGGATTCGAACCCTGGGAACGCTATTAACGTTCGCCGGTTTTCAAGACCGGTGCATTCAACCACTCTGCCAATTTCCCTTGTGCATCACGGGATTATAGTAGCCCTTCCCGTCTCAGCGGGCGCCATAATACCCGAATGAAACACACTGTCAAACTCTCGCCATCGCTTGTTACAGAGCGTCTGTTATGATCTTTGCGACTGAACGTTTCAAAACCACAGGAGTGTCGCCATGCGCGAACAGAATTACGCAGTGAATGGCAACGCCCAGGCTGAGCAGCTTGAAGTCAGCCGCGTGTTGCGCAACACCTACGGCTTGCTCGCCCTGACCCTCGCCTTCAGCGGTGTGATGGCGTTCATGGCTCAGCAGATGCGCGTCGGCTACCCGAATATCTTTGTTGTACTGATCGGCTTCTACGGTCTGTTCTTCCTGACCAACAAGCTGCGTGACTCGGCTTGGGGCCTGGTGTCGGCGTTTGCCTTGACCGGTTTCATGGGCTTTATCCTCGGCCCGATCCTCAACCGTTACCTGGGCATGGCCGGCGGCGCCGAAGTGGTCAGTTCGGCGTTTGCCATGACGGCATTGGTGTTTGGCGGCTTGTCGGCCTATGTGCTGATCACCCGCAAGGACATGAGCTTCCTCGGCGGCTTCATCACCGCAGGCTTCTTTGTGTTGCTGGCGGCGGTGGTTGCAGGCATGTTCTTCCAGATCAGCGGCCTGCAACTGGCGATCAGCGCAGGTTTCGTACTGTTCTCGTCGGTGTGCATCCTGTTCCAGACCAGCGCGATCATCCATGGCGGCGAGCGCAACTACATCATGGCGACCGTCAGCCTGTATGTGTCGATCTACAACCTGTTTATAAGCCTGTTGCAGATCTTCGGCATCATGAGCCGCGACGACTGATTCATTGCCGCAAACAAAAATGCCCCGTATCGAAAGATACGGGGCATTTTTATTGCGCGAGATTCAATATTGGTTGGGTTCCATCTCCAACTCAACCTTGAAACGCTGGGCGATGTCCTGCTGGATACGCCGCGCGAGGTTGGCAATATCCTGCCCGGTGGCGCCGCCGTAGTTGACCAGCACCAATGCCTGCAGGGTATGCACGCCGGCGTCTCCATCTCGAAAACCCTTCCAGCCGGCCTTGTCGATCAGCCAGCCGGCGGCGAGTTTCATTTGGCCACCGGCCTGGGGATAGGCCACCAAATCCGGGTACTGGCATTTCAGCTCGGCTGCGAGTGCCTCGGACACCAGCGGGTTTTTGAAGAAGCTGCCAGCATTGCCCAGTTCTGCCGGGTCCGGCAGCTTCTCGCGGCGAATGCTGCAGATCGCGCGGCTGACATCACTCGGCGTGGCATCGGTGATGCCCTGCGCCGTCAGGCGCTGTTGCACCGGGCCGTAGTCGAGTTTCAGGTGACGGGTGCGGCTCAGGGCAAAGCGCACGCGCAGGATCAACCAGCGTCCTATGTGTTGCTTGAAAAGACTGTCACGGTAGCCGAACTGGCACTCCTCCAGGCTGAAATCGCGCAGCTCGCCGGTCTGGCGATCCAGGGCGGTGAGGCCGGCGAACACATCCTTGATCTCCACCCCATAGGCACCGATGTTCTGCATCGGCGCCGCACCGACAGTGCCGGGGATCAGGCTGAGGTTTTCCAGACCACAGAAACCGTGCTCCAGGGTCCACAGCACAAATGGATGCCAGGGTTCACCGGCTTCGGCCTCGACCACTACGCGGTTGTCGTCGTCCTGCAACACCCGAATGCCACGGGTTGCCATGCGCAATACCAGGGCGGGAATGTCCTGGGTCAGCAGCAGATTGCTGCCGCCGCCGATCACCAGCAACGGCAGCGCCTGCGCAGCCGCATAGGTCAGCGCTTCACGCACATCGGCATCGCCATGGGCCTCGGCGAACAGTTGGGCGCGCACATCAATGCCAAAACTGTTGAAGGGCTTGAGCGAGACCTGCGCCCGCACCTGCAAGGTCATAACCGCCCCTTCAATTCGATCACCAATAAATCACAGGCACGCTCGATCAGGTCCAGCACCCTGTCAAAGCCTTGTTCGCCTTCGTAGTACGGGTCTGGCACTTCGTCCACCTCGGCATCGAAGCGGCGCAGGAACAGATCCAGCTCCGCCTTGCCCTGCCCCGAATGCATCGTCTTGAGGTGACGCAGGTTACTGTGGTCCATCGCAAGGATCAGGTCGTAGCGCGCGAAGTCAGCGCGGCTGACCTGCTGGGCGCGCTGGGACGACAAGTCATAACCGCGTATCAGCGCTGCACGCTGGCTGCGCTGGTCGGGCGGGTTGCCGACATGCCATTCACCGGTGCCGGCGGAGGCCACGTCGACCTGACCCGCCAGCCCCGCTTCGCGCAATTTATGGCGCAGCACGCCTTCAGCCGTGGGCGAGCGACAGATATTGCCCAGGCAGACAAACAAAACCTCCATCAGGCCCCCAGCAGGCGACGAACGCGATCGAGGTCTTCCTGGGTGTCGACACCGGCAGGAGGCGCTTCGAGTGCATCGCCGACATGGATGCGCACGCCGTGCCACAGGGCCCGCAGCTGCTCCAGGGACTCGGTGTTTTCCAGCCAGCATGGGCCCCAGCTGACGAAGTCGTGCAGGAACCCGGCGCGGTAGGCATAAATGCCGATGTGACGGCGGTACGGCACGCCTTTGGGCAACAAATCGGGATGTTGGGCAAAGGCATCACGCGCCCAGGGCAAGGTCGAACGGCTGAATGTCAGCGCCAAGCCATTGAGGTCGCTGACCACCTTGACCACGTTCGGGTTGAACAGGGTTTCCACGTCTTCGATCGGTTCGGCCAGGGTCGCCATGCGCGCTTCGCCATGGGCGGCCAGATTGGCGGCGACCTGATCGATCACGCTCGGTGGAATCAACGGCTCGTCACCTTGCACGTTGACCACGATGGCGTCGTGCGCCAGGCCCAGTTGCGTGGCCACTTCAGCCAGGCGGTCGGTCCCGGAGTTATGGTCTTCGCGGGTCAGCACCGCCTCGGCGCCAAACCCCTGGCAGGCTGCGACGATGCGTGCGTCGTCGGTAGCCACCACCACGCGTTCCGCGCTGCTTTTGCACGCTTGTTCCCACACCAGCTGAATCATCGGCTTGCTGCCGATCATTTGCAGCGGCTTGCCCGGCAAGCGGGTCGATGCGTAGCGCGAGGGAATGACAACGGTAAAGGCGGTGGTCATTTATCAAGACGCTCGTCGGTGGTCAGGGTGCGGGCTTCGCTTTCCAGCATCACCGGGATACCGTCGCGGATCGGGTAAGCCAGACCGGCGCCTTTGCTGATCAACTCGGTTTTGTCGGCGCTGAGCTTGAGCGGGCCTTTGCAGATCGGGCAAGCGAGGATGTCGAGCAGTTTGGTGTCCATGAAGGTTTCCTGGAAAGAAGCGTATTAGGGCAAGGGACGTGCGGGCAGCAGGCGCGTCAGCTGCGTGTCGAACCAGGCGATAAACGCCGGCGACGGCAGCGCATCCACCGCAAGGTACCACCAGTCGGGCTGTGCAAAGGCGCGGCACTTCACCGCGTCCTTCTCGGTCATCACCAGTGGCAACGACGGAGTAAAACTCAAGACCTCGGCGCTGTAGTGCGCGTGGTCGGCAAACCCATGGGGTATGGGCTGCCAGTGTAGCGTTTCAAGGGTAGTGAAGAAACGTTGCGGGTTGCCTATACCGGCGACCGCATGCACGGCCTGCCCCGCCGGAAAATGGTCAACCGGCCTGCGCTCGCCGCTGTACAGGTTGATCAGTGCGGTGGGCTGCAGGCGAAAGGCAAAACCGTCTTCGCGATCGGCACCTGCGCCGTTATACAACAGCGCATCGACACTCTGCAGACGCTCCACCGGCTCGCGCAGTGGCCCGGCAGGCAGGCAACGGCGGTTACCCAGGCCACGGGCGGCATCGATCAACACCAGTTCAAGATCACGGGCCAGGCGGTAATGCTGCAGGCCGTCGTCAGACAGAATCAGGTCCAGCGGTTCGCTTTCCAGCAAGGCTTGTACCGCACGGCTGCGGTCGGGGTCGATCATCAGCGGCACACCGCTGCGCTGCACGATCAGCAACGGCTCATCGCCGGCCACGGTGGCACTCTGGTCGGCCTCGACCCGCCAGGGCAGTTGCGGCGGTTTGGCGCCGTAACCACGACTGACCACGCCCACGCGCAGACCGGCGCGACGGCAGTGTTCGATCAACCACAGAATCAACGGCGTCTTGCCGGTACCGCCCACGGTGATATTGCCCACCACCACCAGCGGCACGGGCGCTTTATAGATCTCGCCCTCTCCCGCCACGAAGCGCGCGCGCTTGCGCTGCACCACCCGACGATATAGACACTCCAACGGCGTCAGCAGTGCAAGGGCCGGATGGCCCGCGTACCAGGCCTGGAGCAGACGGTCGGAGATTGCCATCAGGGTTGCCCCGCCGCCTCGACAGTGCTCATGCGTAAATGGCTGAAGCCCAGCTTGCCGGCGGCGTCCATCGCAGTGATCACGGCCTGGTGCTGGGCCTTGCCATCGGCACTGATGGACAGCGGCATTTTGGTGTCGCCGCCGGACTCCTTCTGCAACGCATCCATCAGGCTGTTGAGGTCGTTTTTCTCCAACAACTGGTTGTTCACGGTGAACACGCCGTCAGCGCTGATGGCGATGTCCAGTTGCTTGACCTGCTGGTCCTCGGCCGGCGAGCCGCTCACCGCCTCGGGCAGGTCGACACGCAGCGCGGTCTGCCGGGTGAAGGTGGTGGTCACGACAAAAAACAGCAGCAGGATAAACACCACGTCGATCAGCGACGCGAGGTTGATATCGACATTTTCCCGTCGCTTGCGGCGAAATTTCACACCTTGTCCTCAACCAGGTCCACGTCACGGTCGCCCTGCACCACTTCTACCAGCTTGATGGCTTCCTGCTCCATGCCCACCACCAGCTCATCGATGCGCCGTTGCAGGAAACGGTGGAAGAACACCGAAGGAATACCCACCATCAGGCCCGCTGCGGTGGTGATCAAGGCTTTGGAGATACCGCCGGCCAACACCGCCGCGTTGGTGGTCATGCCCGAGCCCATGAACGAGCTGAAGATATCGATCATGCCCAGCACGGTGCCGAGCAAGCCGAGCAACGGCGCCATCGCGGCGATGGTGCCGAGCGCATTGATGTAGCGCTCCAGCTCATGAATGACGCGGGCGGCGGCCTCTTCGATGCATTCTTTCATGATCTCGCGACCATGCTTGGAGTTGGCCAGGCCCGCCGCGAGGATTTCTCCCAAGGGCGAATTGGCGCGCAGTTCCTTGAGCTTCTGTTTGTCGAGCTGCTTGTTCTTGATCCAGCCCCACACCTGCCCCAGCAGATGCTCGGGGGTCACCCGACTGGCACGCAGGGTCCACAGACGTTCGGCAACGATGCCGAGTGCGGCGATGGAACTCAAGATGATCGGCAACATCATCCAACCACCGGATTTGACCAATTCCCACACAGTGAATGTCCCCTCGAAAAAGTGCGCCACTTTACCATATAGGTTCGGTCACGGGGCTCGTCGGCGACGGGCCCGCCCGTCGCAGCCCTTGAGTGGGTTGGATGGCGGATCAGCGTAACGGTTCACGCCAGAACCGGCGTTGCGCGCGTGCAACCTGCGCCGGCTGGAAGGCCCCCAATTGCAGGCGCACCGCACCGTGCTCGGCGCTGTCATACACGCGGCTGCCCAATGCCCGGTAACGCTCCATGACCTGGGCATGAGGATGACCGAATGCATTGCCACGCCCACGGGAGATCAGCACCGACGTGGGTGCCAACTGCTGCACAAAAGGCCGGGACGACGAACTGCGGCTGCCATGGTGGGGGACCTGCAGCCAGTCGGTGCGTTGCGCCAGCGGCGAGTCGAGCAAGGCACGCTCGGCGGCGCGATCAATATCGCCGGTGAGCAGCAACCGTTCGCCGTTGGCCTGTACCTGCAACACGCAGGACTTCGGATTGCCGTCGACGGCGCCAGGCCATTGCCACAGCTCGAATGACACGCCGTCCCACTCCCAGCGTTCGCCACTGAGACACGGTTGAGTGCCGAGAAACCCGGGCAGGCCGTCGGTTTCACCGCCCACCACGCGCTTGACCGGCAGCCCTCGCACCACTGCGGCCGCCCCGCCGGCATGGTCGGCATCGGCGTGGCTGATCAGCATCAAATCCAGTGACGCGATACCGAGTTTTTTCAGCGACGGCAACACCACCCGCGCGCCCAGGTCTGTGGCCCGCGAACGGGGGCCGGCATCGTAAAGCAGGGTGTGATGACGGGTACGCAGGACAATCGCCTGCCCCTGCCCAACATCCAGCTGCAAAACCTCGGCCCGTCCATGGGGCACCGGCTCGCGCGGTGGAAACACCGCCAGCAACAGCATCGGCCAGCCCAACAGCCGAAAAGGCACGCCGCCGGGCAGCAGCACGATCACCGCGCCGGCCAGACTCACCAGCCAGTACCCCAAAGACACTTCAGCCGGTATCCACGCCGGCAGGTACCCGGCCAGCAAGGCAAGACCCTGGAACAACAGGTCCAATGCGCCACCCGCCAACCACAGCACGACCTCCCCCACCAACGGCACCGCCAGCAGGAAAGTTCCCAGCAATGCCAACGGCAACACCACAAGACTGATCCACGGAACAGCAATCAGATTGGCCAAGGGAGCACTCAGGCTGATCGGCAAACCCAGTATCAACAACAAGGGGAAAAGACCGATGGCGATCAACCACTGCGGGCGCGTCCAGGCCTGCCAAAGGCTCCAGGGGCCCAATCGCCCGCCGAAGGCCAGTATCAAAACGGCAACGGCACCGAACGATAACCAGAATCCGGGCTGCAGACTGGCCAACGGCTCCAGCACCAGCACCCCGTTGAGTGCCAGCAGCAACGGCCACCAGGCACCCAGATGGCGAAAGCGCAAGCGCCACAGCAACACCAGGCCCACCATGACGCAGGCCCGCTGCACTGGCACACCGAACCCTGCCAGCAGGCCGTAACCCAGTGCTGCAACAAACGCCAGCCCACAGGCCCAGGGCAACCACGGCCAGGTGGCGGGCCAGCAACCATAACGCGCCAGCAACGCGATCAACCCATAGATCAACCCCGCCAACAAGCCTACGTGCTGGCCGGAGATCACCAGCAGGTGCACGGTGCCGGTGTCCTGCAACACTTGCCAGTCTTCGTCCGCCAGCCCGGAGCCGTCACCCAGCACCAGCGCGGCCAATCCCGCTTCGCGGCCCTGGGCATCCACCGCCATCAGGCGCTGGCGCAGCGCATCGCGCCAGGCGTTGCGGGCCGGCGTCAGGCGCTCGCCGTCCTTTACCGTACCGGTCGCGCCGATACGCTGCGCCAACAGCCAGGCTTCGTGATCGAACCCATGAACGTTGAGCAGCCCGGACGGTCGCTTCAGGGTCACGGCCAACCGCCAGCGCTCGCCGCTATGCACCGCCGGTCCACCATGCCAGGACACCCGGATGCGCCTGGGCAAACGGGCATTGCGTGACCGGCTGTCGGCCAGCTCGAAGCGCACGCCGCTGGATGTTTGCTGTGGCAACCCGACCACCCGTCCCTCCAGCCAGCGTGTCTGGCCGTCCAGGGCTGAGGTTAAACGGTCATCCAACGCCCATTGCGCGCTGATGCACGCCCAACTCACACCGAACAGAAAAAAGGCCAGCGCGAAGGTGCGAAACGGCAACAGCATCAAGGCCAATACCGACATGGCCAGCAGCCATCCCGTCGCCGGCAATGCCGGTAGAAAACGCAGGGCCAGCAACCCCAGCGCCAAGGCGAACATCCCTGTCTTCATGAGTCATCCTTTTCAAGTGACCCACTCAGTCATAGCCGGGCGGCGGACGGTGCCCATGATGTTTTGTCACAAAGTCTGAATTTTCTGTTTATAGAATGCGGGCATACTTGCCCCTCGAACTGACCTGGACCCCTTATGCCCCGGCGCTTATTCAAACGGTACATGCCTGACCCCAGCAGTATCAGGGAACACAAGTCATTACAGTTTCTTGGGACCTTGCTGCATGACCCGAACCTTTGGCACCTGAACCGGCATTCGGTGGCGCGGGCCATGGCCGTGGGTCTGTTCGCGGCCTTCATTCCAATTCCCTTGCAGATGTTATTGGCGGCGGTGCTGGCCATCGTGGTGCGGGGCAACATGCCCATCGCCGTCAGCCTGGTGTGGCTGACCAACCCGATCACCATGCCGGTGGTGTTCGTGTGCACCTACATGACCGGCGCCTGGCTGATGAACGTGCCGCCGCGCAGCCTGCCCGAACACCTCACCTGGGAATGGATCAGCGGTCAGCTGAGCACGCTGTGGCAGCCGTTCCTGCTCGGTTCGGTGGTGCTGGGCCTGGTGCTTGGCGCCCTCGCTTATTGCCTGACCATGGGCTACTGGCGCTGGTGGGTCGCGCGCCAATGGAAGCGCCGCAAACTGCGCCGCCGCTGACCCGCCGACACGCCGCACCTGCTCGACACCATTAATTTTCAGGATTCCAGGCCGCGCAAATGGCTACACTGCGCAGGTGGCGCGGGCCGGATGCCCGCGTGGAAGATTGATATCAGTGGTAGCAGGAGAAGTGGCGTGCTTAGAAGAATGGGAATTAAAGGCCGCGTACTGTTGCTGACCTTATTGCCGACCAGCCTGATGGCATTGTTACTGGGCGGGTATTTCACCTGGATGCAGCTCTCGGAGTTGCAGACCCAACTGCTGCAACGCGGCGAAATGATCGCCGAACAACTGGCACCGCTGGTGGCGCCCGCACTGAGCAGCAAGAACGCTGACCTGCTGGAACGCATCGCCACCCAATCCCTCGAGCAGACGGACGTGCGCACCGTGTCGTTCCTCGCACCGGACCGCACGCCCCTGGCCCATGCCGGCCCGACCATGCTTAACCCGCCGCCGACCGGCAATAATTCGCACCTGCTGCAGCGCACCGGCAATGACGCCACGCGCTATCTGCTGCCGGTGTTCGGCCGTCATCGCAACCTGGCCGGCGAGCTGATCCCCGATGAAGCCGACCGCCTGCTGGGCTGGGTAGAGGTGGAACTGTCGCACAACGGCATGTTGCTGCGCGGCTACCGCAGCCTGTTCGCCAGCCTTCTGCTGATCGCTGTCGGCCTGATCTTTACCGCGGCGCTGGCCCTGCGCATCAGCCGCACCATCAACGCGCCGATCGGCCAGATCAAGCAAGCCGTGGCCCAGCTCAAGGACGGCAACCTGGAAACCCGCCTGCCATCGCTGGGCAGCCAGGAGTTGGACCAGCTCGCATCGGGCATCAACCGCATGGCCGAAACGCTGCAGAACGCTCGCGAAGAACTGCAACACAGCATCGATCAGGCCACCGAAGACGTACGCCAAAACCTCGAAACCATCGAAATCCAGAACATCGAACTGGACCTGGCCCGCAAAGAGGCTTTAGAAGCCAGCCGTATCAAGTCGGAGTTCCTGGCCAATATGAGCCATGAAATCCGCACCCCGCTCAACGGTATTCTGGGCTTCACCCACCTGCTGCAAAAAAGCGAACTGTCGCCGCGCCAGCTGGATTATCTGGGCACCATCGAAAAATCCGCCGACAACTTGTTGGGCATCATCAACGAGATCCTTGATTTCTCGAAGATCGAAGCCGGCAAGCTGGTGCTCGACAGCGTCCCCTTCAATCTGCGCGACCTGCTGCAGGACACCCTCACCATCCTCGCCCCCGCCGCCCATGCCAAGCAGTTGGAACTGGTCAGCCTGGTGTACCGCGACACCCCGCTCGCGCTGGTCGGCGACCCGCTGCGCCTCAAGCAGATCCTGACCAACCTCATCAGCAACGCGATCAAGTTCACCCGTGAAGGCACCATCGTTGCCCGGGCAATGATCGAGGACGAACAGGAAGACAGCGTACAGCTGCGCATCAGCGTGCAGGACACCGGCATCGGCCTGTCGAGCCAGGATGTGCGCGCGCTGTTCCAGGCGTTCAGCCAGGCCGACAATTCGCTGTCACGCCAGCCCGGCGGCACCGGCCTGGGATTGGTGATTTCCAAGCGCCTGATCGAACAGATGGGCGGCGAAATCGGCGTCGACAGCACTCCGGGCGAAGGCTCGGAGTTCTGGATCAGTCTCAACCTGCCCAAGACCCGCGACGATGTCGACGACCTGCCCTCTGCGCCGTTGCTCGGCCGCCGCGTTGCGGTGATGGAAAACCACGAACTGGCGCGTCAGGCCTTGCAGCATCAGCTGGAAGACTGCGGTCTGGCAGTGACGCCGTTCAATACCCTGGAAAGCCTGACCAACGGTATCACCAGCGCTCACCAGACCGAACAGGCCATCGACCTCGCGGTGCTTGGCATTACCGCCAATGACATTCCGCCCGAGCGCCTCAACCAGCACCTGTGGGACCTCGAACATCTGGGTTGCAAAGTACTGGTGCTGTGCCCGACCACTGAACAGATGCTGTTCAACCAGTCGGTGCCCAACCCCAACAGCCAGTTGCAGGCCAAACCTGCGTGCACGCGCAAACTGCGCCGGGCCCTGGCCGACCTGATCAGCCCGCGCCCCTCGCGCGCCGAGCCTGGCGAGCCGCTGTCCAGCCGTGCACCGCGAGTACTTTGCGTCGACGATAACCCGGCGAACCTGTTGCTGGTGCAGACCCTGCTCGAAGACATGGGCGCCAAGGTGCAGGCCGTGGACAGCGGTTACGCGGCGATCAATGCGGTGAAGCAGGAAACCTTCGACCTGGTGTTGATGGATGTGCAGATGCCGGGCATGGACGGACGCCAGAGCACCGAGGCGATTCGCCAGTGGGAAAGCGAACGCCACGGCACGCCGCTGCCGGTGGTCGCGCTCACGGCCCACGCCATGGCCAACGAAAAACGCGCGCTGCTGCAGAGCGGCATGGACGACTACCTGACCAAGCCGATCAGCGAGCGGCAGCTGGCCCAGGTGGTATTGAAATGGACCGGCCTGGCCCTGCGCAACCAAGGGCCCGAGCGGGTCACCGAAAACCTCGGCCACGGCGTGCAATTGCAAGTGCTCGACCATGAGGAAGGCCTGCGCCTGGCCGCGGGCAAGACCGACCTGGCGGCCGACATGCTCGCCATGCTGCTGGCGTCGCTGGAGGCCGACCGCCTGGCCATCACCGTCGCCCGCGAAGCCAATGACAATCAGGCCCTGATCGAACGCGTCCACCGCCTGCACGGTGCCACGCGCTACTGCGGCGTGCCGCAACTGCGCGCCGCCTGCCAGCGCGCCGAAACCTTGCTCAAGCAGGACGACGCCAAGGCCACAGCGGCGCTGGATGAACTGGACATGGCCATCACCCGGCTGGCCAGCGAGGCACGAGTAAGCGCCTGACTCTTGTTGATCAGCGGTCACATACCGGGCTCATGATAGGCAGGCACCCGTGATAGGATGCCGCGCCTATTTGGAGGATCCATGGCCGAACACGATTTCCGCTTCAGCTTGCTGAGCCCGCAACACACCCTCATCGAATGCCGCGCCCTGGTGCCGGGCCGTTACCAAGTGACCGGCAACGGCGGTTCGATCAAGCATGGCGACGTGCTGATCGTCACCCTGCGCGGCAGTAAAACGCTGTCGATGCGACTGACCGTCGAAGGGGACGCACGCTACTCGATCCGCCCTGCCGGCCAGTGGGTTGCCATGGCCCACGGGCCGCAATTCGGCGAGCTGGAGATTCACACCTGGAAGGTCAACTGCGACAGCTGCGACAGCGTGCTGGAATTTGAATTTGCCGTTGAAACCAAACTGACCAAAGCGCCGCTGCAACCGGCGGCCAACGCGCGTATCAAGGAGTTGGGCTGGACCAGCGATGGCGACAGGCACCGCTGCCCGAAATGCCAGCAGGCCGCACAATGAGAGGCCTGCTGCTCGTCGCCCTTGCAGCTGGCCTGAGCGGTTGCGCCGGTAACACGGTCACGCTCAAGCAGGATCACAGCTACGTGGTGGAATGGATCGGTGAACGGCCGCTGATGGATGACGCGAACCTGACGGTCACCCTCGGCGCCGATGGCCGCGCTTACGGCAACGGTGGCTGCAACCACTGGTTTGCGCCCTACACCGTCAACGGTAACGCCCTCAGCTTCGGCAAAATCGGCAGCACCCGCAAGCTCTGCGCCGCAGCCCTGATGGAGCAGGAACAGCGCTTCTTTCAGGCCCTGCAAGGCGTGCAACGCTGGGACCTCTCGCCCATCGAACAGACCCGCTTCTGGCCGGCCGAAGGCAAACCGATTCGCCTGTGGCTTGAAGAAGGCTGATCGCAGAGTTGACGCACACCCAATGAGGGAGGGGGCTTGCCCCCGATGGCAGCGTGTCAGTCCATACATCGGTTGACTGACACACCGCTATCGGGAGCAAGCCCCCTCTCACATTTAGCCGCGCAATGCCTTGAGTTTGGCCAACACCCCCGCCGCCGTCTGCTCGCCCATCAACTGCTCGCGCACCTTGCCCTTGTCGTCAATGATGTAGGTCACCGGCAACGCCTCGCTGCGCGGAATATCAAAGAGTTCTTCGGGGTTCTGCGCCAATACGGTGAACTTGATCCCCAGCTTCTCGCTGGCGGCCTTGAGTTCCTCGCCTTGCACATTGTCGAAATTGACCCCGAACACGCCGACGTTCTGGGCTTTGAGCTGTTCAGACAACGCATTGAGCTCGGGGATTTCCGTGCGGCACGGGCCACACCATTCCGCCCAGTAGTTGACCACCAGCCACTGTTTGTCCAGGCGCTCTGCCGCCACTTTCTGGCCGTACTGGTCGACGCCGTAGTCGTTGCCGCAGCCGCTGAGCAGCAGGGTTGTGATGATCGCCAATGCACCGATCAGTCGCCTTGTCATGGAGTAATCCTTCGCAAAAATGAACGTGGGCTGCGACCGGTTGCCTCTTACGGTTTAAGGACGGGCCGCCACGCGGGTAGAATACCCGCCACCTTACGCAAGATGCGACCCGCACATGACCGATCTGACGCTTTATCACAACCCGCGCTGCTCGAAATCCCGCGGTGCGCTCGAACTGCTTGAAGCCCGCGGCCTCGCCCCAACCGTGGTGCGCTACCTCGAAACCCCTCTGAACGCCGCGCAACTGACGGCGTTGCTTGGCAAGCTCGGCATCACCGCGCGCCAGTTGCTGCGCACCGGTGAAGACGAATACAAGACCCTCGACCTGGCCGACGCCACCTTGAGCGAAGCCCAGGTGATCGCCGCCATCGCCGAGCATCCAAAGTTGATGGAACGCCCGATCCTGGAAACCGCCGACAAGGCCGTCATTGGTCGCCCGCCCGAGAAGATACTGGAGATTTTGCCGTGAGTACGCCGTATGTGCTGGTGCTGTATTACAGCCGCAATGGCTCGGTGAGCGAGATGGCGCGGCAGATTGCCCGCGGCGTCGAGCAAGGCGGGCTGGAAGCGCGCCTGCGCACGGTGCCGGCGATTTCCGCCGAGTGCGAAGCCGTGGCGCCGAGTATTCCGCAAGAAGGCGCGCTGTATGCGAGCCTGGACGACCTGAAGAACTGCTCGGCCCTGGCCCTGGGCAGCCCGACGCGCTTTGGCAACATGGCCGCGCCGCTCAAGTACTTTCTTGATGGCACCAGCAACCTGTGGCTCACCGGCGCCCTCGTCGGCAAGCCGGCCGGGGTGTTCACCTCCACCGCCAGCCTGCATGGCGGCCAGGAAACCACACTGATGTCGATGCTGCTGCCGTTGCTGCACCACGGCATGCTGATCACCGGCCTGCCCTACAGCGAACAGGCGCTGCTCGACACACAGGGCGGCGGCACGCCCTACGGCGCGAGCCACCATGCCGGAGCGGACGGCAAGCGCCTGCTCGATCAACATGAAACTGCGCTGTGCCGCGCCCTGGGCCAGCGCCTGGCAAACACCGCCCGGCTGTTGGACGGCCAACCAGGCTAAGGTTCTGCCACCCCTCCCCCACATTTTGCAAGGCATGCCAAATGTGGGAGCGGGGTTGCCCGCGAAGGGCTCCCGTGGGTCTCAATGATTGACGGTATACGCCAGCATCATCGACAACTGACACATCGGCCGCCCGCTCTCGGCGTGCCATTGGTTGAACGCACCCTGCACAGCCGCCAGATCGCGAAGGCTGGTCGGGGCCCTGTCGACGATCTTCTGCGCATTCAGCGCCGCCACCACGTCGTCACTGGGCACAAAGGTGTCCTTGCCGACCATGCGCAAAAAGCGCGGCGCCGACAGCCCGCCCAACTGGTGGCCGTGCTTGCTCAGGTACTTCCATAATCCGACGATATCGGTCACCGGCCAGTCGGCGACAAATGCGCCGAAGCTGCCCTTTTCCTGCTCGATGTCCAGAATCATCTGCGCGTTGCGCGGCACACTCTTGAGCTTGCCCAGGTGGCGGATGATGCGCGTGTCCTGCATCAGCCGTTCCAGGTGCTCGGCGCCCATCAGCACCACTTTCTCCGGGTCGAAGCCGAAGAATACCTGCTCGAATGCCGGCCACTTGGCGTCCACCACGCTGTGCTTCAAGCCTGCGCGAAACACCCGCAACGCCAGGGTCGACAGGTAGCGGTCATCGCTGATCTTGCGCAGCTGCGCCGGCGTTTTGGGCGTTGGCAGGTGGGCTTCCAGCTTGGCCGCCGAGCCGAAGCGGTTCAGACAATATTCGTTCAGCCACTTGTAATCGCGCATGCCCTCTCCCGGGGATTGAAATGAAAACGGCGCCCATGAGCGCCGTCCTTCAGAGCGTTGCAGAGACTCAGAGGTTCACTACATTGACGAAGCGCGAGGCGGCGCTCTCATCGATACGCAGGCTGTTGAAATCGAACAGGTTGCGGTCGGCCAACTGCGACGGGATCACATTCTGCAGGCTGCGAAAGATGCTTTCGGTACGCCCCGGGGTCTTGCGCTCCCAATCCAGCAGCATCTCCTTGACCACCTGGCGCTGCAGGTTTTCCTGGGAGCCGCACAGGTTGCACGGGATGATCGGAAACTGCTTGAGGTCGGAGTAGGCCTGGATATCCTTTTCGTTGCAATACGCCAGCGGCCGGATCACCACGTTGCGCCCGTCATCGGCACGCAGCTTGGGCGGCATGGCCTTGAGCGAGCCGTTGAAGAACATATTGAGAAAGAAGGTTTCGACGATATCGTCACGATGGTGACCCAGCGCCATCTTGGTCGCGCCGATCTCGTCGGCAAAGGTGTAGAGCGTGCCGCGTCGCAGGCGCGAGCACAGCGAGCAGGTGGTCTTGCCTTCGGGAATCAGTGCCTTGACCACCGAATAGGTGTCTTTCTCGACGATGTGGTACTCCACGCCCAATGCCTTGAGGTAGGCCGGCAGCACATGTTCGGGAAAGCCCGGCTGTTTCTGGTCCATGTTGACGGCGACGATGTCGAACTTGATCGGCGCGACCTTTTGCAGGTGCAACAACACATCGAGCATCGTATAGCTGTCTTTGCCGCCGGAGAGGCAGACCATGACCTTGTCGCCGTCCTCGATCATGTTGAAATCGGCAACCGCCTCACCGGCCAGGCGACGCAGGCGTTTTTGCAATTTGTTCTGGTTGACCGTAAGAGTGCCCATGGCGCTTGGATCCGCTGGAGATGTGTGACAAAAGCGCAGCATTTTACCGATAAGACCGCTGAAGTTCCAATGCGCACGCCAAGCCTTCAAATCCTGGGCGATGACCATTCGGCGCCTGACAGATTCGAAAACACTGCGCTTTGCGGCATACTGGACCGCTCTGGAGATAGATACAGCATGTCCGAGCCACTCAATACCCGCGTCGAAGATTGTTTCCTGCAAGCCGAATCCTTTTTCAAACGAAGCTTCAAACGCCCGCAAATCAGCCTCAAGCTGCGGGGCCAGAAAGCCGGTGTCGCGCATTTGCACGAAAACCTGCTGCGTTTCAATCCACAGCTGTACCGCGAAAACACCCAGCATTTCCTGAAACAGACCGTGGCCCACGAAGTGGCGCATCTGATTGCCCACCAACTGTTTGGCGAGCGTATCCAGCCCCACGGCGAGGAATGGCAACTGATCATGCGCGGCGTTTATGAACTGCCGCCGGATCGCTGTCACACCTACGCGGTCAAGCGCCGCCAGGTGACCCGCTACATTTACCGCTGCCCGTGTGCCGACAGCGACTTTGCGTTTTCCGCGCAGCGCCATGGCATGGTGGCTCAGGGGCGGCGGTATCTGTGTCGACGGTGTCGACAGACGTTGGTGTTCAGCGGGGAAACCCGGGTGGAATGAGGGCCTCATCGGGAGCAAGCCTTCTTCCACGCTTGGCTCGGTGAATGCAGTCAAATGTGGGGGCTGGCTTGCCTGCGACAGCGCCCGGCCGATCACCCCACCACTTTGATCACGGCGGGCTTTTTCGCGGCAGCCGCTTTATCATGGGCCCACGTTTGTTTGCCGAGTGTTCCATGAAGTTCGCGATTGCACTGTATAGCGCCGCCCATGCGCCCTCCTCGCGCCGCGCCTTGCTCTTCGCCCAGGCGGCATTGGCTGGCGGGCACGAGATCGTGCGGCTGTTCTTCTACCAGGATGGCGTGTACAGCGCGTCCAACAACATCGTCACGCCGCAGGATGAGCAAGACATCACGCGTCAGTGGCGTGAATTTGTCAGCCAGCATCAGCTCGATGGCGTGGTGTGCATCGCCGCCGCCCTGCGCCGTGGCGTGCTCAACAGCGAAGAGGCCGCGCGTTATCAACGCAGCGCGGTGAACCTGGATGCACCCTGGGCATTGTCGGGCCTGGGGCAATTGCACGACGCTATCCAGGACGCCGACCGCCTGATCTGCTTTGGAGGGCCGTGACATGTCCAAATCCTTGTTGGTGATCAGCCGCCAGGCGCCGTGGTCCGGACCCAGCGCACGGGAAGCCCTGGACATCGTGCTGGCCGGTGGCGCGTTCGATCTGCCGATCGGCCTGCTGTTCATGGACGACGGCGTGTTTCAGCTGGCCTCGGACCAGAACGCCAGGGCCGTGCAGCAGAAGGATCTGGGCGCCAACCTGCAAGCGCTGGAGCTGTTCGGCATCGACGACGTGTTCGCCTGCAACCATAGCCTGGAAGTACGCGGACTGAATGCGCCGGCCAGTGCTCAAGGCCTGGGCAGCGACGCCATTGCCCATTTGCTCGACCGTTACGACCAGGTGATAACCCTCTGATGTCGACTCTCCACGTGCTCTCCCATTCCCCGTTCACCGACACCCGCCTCGACAGCTGCCTGCGCATCTGTGGCGCCGAGGACGCGATCCTGCTCTGCGGCGACGGCGCCTACGGCCTGCAAAACGCGGCCCTGCAAGGCAAAGGCGTAAAAGTCTTCGTGCTGGCCGAAGACAGCCAGGCACGCAACCTGCCATTGCCCGACTGGGCCGACAGCGTCGACTACCCGGGCTTCGTGCAGCTGTGCGTCGACTACGACAAGGTCAACACCTGGCTATGAACACCCTCACCGTAGGCGCGCGCTGCCTCGAACTGGACAAGGA
Organism: Pseudomonas poae RE*1-1-14; assembly: GCF_000336465.1. Taxonomy (NCBI): domain Bacteria; kingdom Pseudomonadati; phylum Pseudomonadota; class Gammaproteobacteria; order Pseudomonadales; family Pseudomonadaceae; genus Pseudomonas; species Pseudomonas poae. The sequence goes on from NC_020209.1 coordinate 2,582,062, forward strand.
CGGCTACCTCGTCGACCTCAACGACTGGTCGGTGGACGTCGCCAACGCCCTCGCCGCTGCCGAAGGCCTGGCACTGACGCCGGCGCACTGGGAAATCCTCGAGTTGCTGCGCGGTTTTTATGCCGAGTTCCAGCTGTCCCCGGCCACGCGCCCGCTGATCAAGTACACCGCCCTGAAGCTGGGCCCGGAAAAGGGCAACAGCCTGCACCTCAATAAACTGTTCAACGGCACTCCCGCCAAACTCGCCGCCAAGCTGGCGGGCCTGCCCAGGCCGACGAATTGCTTATGACCGACTTTGCCCCGCTTACCCTCGCAACGCCTGAAGAGCACCCGTTTGCGCCGTTCGTGCGCATCCTCGGCAAAGGCAAGCGCGGTGCGCGCAACCTGACCCGCGCCGAAGCCCGCGAAGCCATGGGCATGTTGCTCGACGAAAAGGTCGAAGACACCCAGCTCGGCGCCTTCCTCATGCTGCTGCGCCACAAGGAAGAAAGCCCGGAAGAACTCGCCGGCTTCACCGAAGCCGTGCGCGAGCGCCTGAATGCTCCCGCACTGAACGTGGACATCGACTGGCCCACCTATGCCGGCAAAAAGCGCCACCTGCCGTGGTTCCTGCTGGCGGCCAAGTGCCTGGCGCAGAACGGCGTACGCATCCTGATGCACGGCGGCGGCGCACACACGGCCGGTCGGCTGTACACCGAACAATTGCTTGAAACCCTGCAAATGCCCCTGTGCCGCACCTGGCAACAGGTCGAGGCGGCTTATGAACAGGGCAACCTGGCGTTTATCCCGCTGGGCGACTGGGCGCCGCAGTTGCAACGCATGATCGACTTGCGCAACACCCTGGGCCTGCGTTCGCCGATCCACTCGCTGGCGCGCCTGCTCAACCCGCTGAAGGCCCGTTGTGGCCTGCAAAGTATCTTCCACCCTGGTTATCAAGGCGTGCACCGCGATGCCAGCGGCCTGCTGGGCGATAACGTAATTGTGGTGAAGGGCGACGGCGGCGAGATCGAGATCAACCCCGACAGCGTCAGCCACTTGTACGGCACCACGGGCGGCCAGAGCTGGGACGAAGAATGGCCCGCCCTCTCCGCGCAGCGCCACGTCAAACCGGCAAGCCTGGAACCCGAGCATTTAAAGGCGCTATGGCGCGGCGAGGTCGAGGACAGCTACCCGCAACTGGCGCTGATCGCGACCATGGCCCTGGCCCTGCGCGGCCTTGGCCAGCCGCGGGAGCAGGCGTTCGAACGGGCTCGGCAGTACTGGGAAGCGCGGAACAAATCGATTTAATCGATGATTGTCGCCGGGTATTTGCGCTTTTAGTTCGAACTCACGCCTTTAGACTGGGCTCCAACGCTTAATAGCCAAGGAGCCAATCATGGGTTTGCTGATCGAAGGACACTGGAAAGACCAGTGGTACGAAAGTAGCGCAGATGGCGCGTTTCAACGCGAACAGGCACAACGCCGTCATTGGGTGACCGCCGACGGCGCGCCCGGCCCGAGCGGCGAAGGCGGCTTTGCGGCCGAGGCCGGACGCTATCACCTCTACGTGTCGCTGGCGTGCCCATGGGCGCACCGCACCCTGATCCTGCGCAAACTCAAGGGTCTGGAAAGCCTGATCGATGTGTCGGTGGTCAGCTGGTTGATGCTGGAAAACGGCTGGACGTTCGACAAGGCCCACGGCTCCACCGGCGACGCACTGGATGATTTCCAGTTCATGCACCAACGCTATACCGCGGACACCGCCAACTACACCGGGCGCGTCACCGTGCCGGTGCTATGGGACAAAAAACTCAAACGTATCGTGAGCAATGAATCGGCGGAGATCATCCGCATGTTCAACAGCGCGTTCAACGCGTTGACCGGCAACACCCTGGACTTTTACCCCGAGCACCTGCGCCCGACCATCGACGCCCTGAACGAGCGCATCTACCCGGCCGTCAACAACGGCGTGTACCGGGCGGGCTTTGCCACATCGCAGCAGGCGTACGAAAGTGCATTTGATGATGTGTTTGCCGAACTGGACTCTCTGGAACAGCACCTGGGCACGCATCGCTACCTGGCCGGTGAGTACCTGACCGAGGCGGATGTGCGCTTGTTTACCACGCTGATTCGCTTTGATGCGGTGTATTACAGTCACTTCAAATGCAATCTGCGCCGGATTGCCGATTATGCGAATTTGTCGAACTGGCTACGGGAGATGTATCAGTGGCCAGGGGTGGCCGAGACGGTGGATTTTGCGCATATCAAGGGGCATTACTATGCCAGCCATCGCATGATCAATCCTACCGGGATTGTGCCGAAGGGGCCGTTGCAGAGGTTTGACGGCGCACATGATCGCAACAGGCTGACTGGCCAGGGCGTTCACGGCTGACTGCACTTTGGGAAGCGGGCCTGCCTTCAGTTAACTGTGGCGAGCAGGCTTGTCCTGCGCTGGGCTGCGAAGCAGCCCCAAAACCAGGCGCTGAGCCGTATCAGGTACACCGCGTTTTGCTGGATTGGGGGCGCTACGCACCCCAACGCGGGGCAAGCCCGCTCGCCACAATAAGCCCGCTCGCCACAACAGGCGGGTTTGCCCCAAAAAAGGGGTTGCCATAAGGAGGCGATGTCAGACCTGGGCCTGGGCGCCTTCGAACCATTTGAGTTTTTCACGCAACACCACCACCTCACCCACGATCACCAGTGTCGGCGCATGCACTTCATGCTCCGCCACCATGCGCGGCAGGTCGGCCAGGGTGCCGGTGAAGACGCGCTGGTTGGCGGTGGTACCTTGCTGGATCAACGCCGCCGGGGTGTCCGGCGCGCGGCCATGCTGGATCAACTGCTCGCAGATGATCGGCAAACCGATCAACCCCATGTAAAACACCAGGGTCTGCGACGGGCCTACCAGATCACGCCAGGGCAGGTCCGAGGTGCCGTTCTTCAAATGCCCGGTGATGAAACGCACCGATTGCGCATAGTCGCGATGGGTCAGCGGAATTCCAGCATAAGCCGCGCAACCGCTGGCCGCGGTGATCCCCGGCACCACCTGGAACGGGATGCCGTGAGCGGCCAGCTCTTCGATTTCTTCCCCGCCACGTCCAAAGATGAATGGATCGCCACCCTTGAGGCGCAGCACGCGCTTGCCCTGCTTGGCCAGGCTGACCAATTGCTGGTTGATCTGCTCCTGTGGCACCGCGTGTTCAGCGCGACGCTTGCCGACGTACACCCGCTCGGCATCGCGGCGACACAGATCCAAAATCGCCGGAGCCACCAGGCGGTCGTACAGCACCACGTCGGCCTGCTGCATCAGGCGCAGGGCGCGGAAGGTCAGCAGGTCCGGGTCGCCAGGGCCAGCGCCTACCAGATATACCTCGCCCGGCGCATAGGGCGGCGCACCATTAACCTTTTCGATCAACAGGCGCTCGGCTTCAGCGCCCTGCCCGGCCAACTGACGGTCGGCAATCGGGCCTTGAAACACCTCTTCCCAGAACGCGCGGCGTTGCTGCACATCCGGGTACAAGCCTTTGACCTGAGCGCGAAAGCGTGCCGCCAGGCCAGCCAGTTGACCGTAAGTCGACGGAATCCAGGTTTCCAGCTTGGCGCGAATCAGCCGCGCCAACACCGGCGCATCGCCGCCGCTGGACACGGCGATCACCAGCGGCGAGCGGTCGACAATCGCCGGGAAAATCACGCTGCACAAGGCCGGCGCATCCACCACATTGACCGGCACGCAACGACGCTTGGCATCACTGGATACCTGCGCGTTCAACGGCTCGTCGTCGGTGGCCGCGATCACCAGCACGCAACCGTCGAGGTCGGCTTCCTGATAGCCGCGCAGCACGACCTCCCCGCCACTGCCCAGCACCAGTTCATGCAACTGGCCTTCGACCTGGGGAGCAACCACCTGCAGCAACGCACCGGCCTCGGCCAGCAGCCGGGATTTGCGCAAGGCAATTTCCCCACCGCCGACGACCAGTACACGACTGCCGCGCAGGTTATGAAACAGCGGCAGAAATTCCATTTAACCGATGACCTCGACGCCCGCCATGTAAGGCTTGAGCACCTCCGGCACGCGGATCGAACCATCGGCCTGCTGGTAGTTTTCCAACACGGCCACCAGGGTACGGCCAACGGCAAGGCCCGACCCGTTAAGGGTGTGCACCAGCTCCGGTTTGCCGGTTTCCGGGTTGCGGAAACGCGCCTGCATGCGTCGCGCCTGGAAATCGCCGCAATTGGAGCACGACGAAATCTCGCGGTATTTGTCCTGGCTCGGCACCCACACTTCCAGATCGTAGGTCTTCACGGCGCTGAAGCCCATGTCGCCGGTGCACAGCGCCAATACGCGGTAGGGCAGCTCAAGCAGTTGCAGCACGCGTTCGGCGTTGGCGGTCAGGCCTTCGAGCGCTTCCATCGACTTGGAGGGTTCGACTACCTGCACCATTTCGACCTTGTCGAACTGGTGCTGACGGATCATGCCGCGGGTATCACGACCCGAGGCGCCGGCTTCGCTGCGGAAACACGGGCTGTGGGCAACGAACTTGAGCGGCAGCTGTTTGGCGTCGAGGATCTCGCCGGCGACGATGTTGGTCAGCGACACTTCGGCGGTCGGGATCAGGTACAGGTCGGCTTCGCCGTCGCGGCTGATCTTGAACAGATCTTCTTCGAACTTGGGCAACTGGCTGGTGCCCATCAGCGCCGGCGCCTGTACCAGGTAAGGCGTGTAGGCCTCCTCGTAACCGTGCTCGGCGGTGTGCAGGTTGATCATGAACTGCGCCAGGGCACGATGCATGCGCGCAATCGGGCCACGCAGCAAGGCAAAGCGCGCGCCGGACATTTTGGCAGCGGTTTCGAAATCCAGGCCGCCGCTCAGTTCGCCCAGGGCCACGTGGTCCTTGATCTCGAAATCAAACGCTTTGGGCGTGCCCCAGCGACGCACTTCGAGGTTGCCGTCTTCGTCGGCGCCAATCGGCACCGACTCGTGAGGGATATTGGGGATGCCCAACAGGATCGAATCCAGCTCGGACTGGATCCTGTCCAGCTCGACCTTGCCCTCGGACAGCTCGCTGCCCATGCGCTCGACGTCCGCCATCAACGGCGCGATGTCTTCGCCACGCTGCTTGGCCTGGCCGATGGATTTGGAGCGCGCATTACGTTCAGCCTGCAGTGCTTCGGTGCGGGTCTGGACGGTCTTGCGCTGTTCTTCCAGCGCTTCGATGCGCGCAACATCCAAGGCAAAGCCACGGGATGCGAGGCGGTCCGCTACGTCCTGAAGGTTGCTACGTAACAGTTTGGAATCGAGCATGTCGGTCTCTCGTTTATCAAAGTTTGGTCAAGGACAGGCCGGCCCAGGTGGCGAGCAGCCCGCCGAACACGCTGATGCCCAGGTACCCGAAGGCAACCAGCGCCTGGCCGCTTTCCAGCAGGCGCAGCGTGTCCAGTGAAAAGGATGAAAAGGTCGTCAGACCGCCTACAAAGCCGACAATCAAGCCGGCGCGAATCTCAATCGGCACTTCCGGGCGCAACAGGAACCAGCCGTACAGCAACCCGATAATCAGGCAGCCCACCAGGTTGACCGCCAGGGTTGCCGCGTAAAAATGCTTCGGCCAGTTGGCGCTCACCCACGTACCGGTGGCGAAACGCAATAATGTACCAGCGATGCCGGCAGCGGACACGGCAAGAATTGTCTTGAGCACTACTTTCTCCGCTGCCTGGGGCTGAGACGGTCGAGTTGAGCGAGGTGATTGAGCTTCTCGCCGATCTTCAGCTCCAGGCCACGGGGCACCGGCTGGTAGAGGGGCAACGGCTCAAGCTCATCGGGGAAGTAATCTTCGCCGGCAGCATAGGCGTCCGGCTCATCGTGGGCGTAGCGGTATTCATCGCCGTAGCCCAGTTGCTTCATCAGCTTGGTCGGCGCATTGCGCAGGTGCATCGGCACTTCGAGAGAGCCGTGTTCGGCCGCCGCGCGCAGCGCCGACTTGAAGCCCATGTACACCGCATTGCTTTTTGGCGCGCAGGCAAGATAAGTGATGGCCTGGGCCACCGCCAGCTCACCCTCCGGGCTGCCGAGGCGCTCTTGCACATCCCAGGCGGCGAGGCACAGGCTCAGCGCGCGCGGGTCGGCGTTGCCAATGTCCTCGCTGGCCATGCGCACCACGCGGCGCGCCAGGTACAACGGGTCGCAACCGCCATCGATCATCCGTGCAAACCAGTACAACGCGCCGTCCGGGTTGGAGCCGCGTACCGATTTGTGCAACGCCGAAATCTGGTCGTAGAAAGCTTCGCCGCCCTTGTCGAAGCGTCGGCGCGTATCACCCAGCAGGCTCTGCAGGAGGTCGACGCCAATCTCGCTGCCGTCTTCGGCCAGGTCCGAGGCGTTTTCCAACAGGTTGAGAAAGCGCCGGCCATCACCATCGGCGGCGGTGAGCAGAATCTGAAAGCCTTCGTCGCTGACGCTCAACTGGCGCTTGCCCAGGCCCTTCTCTTCGCCCAAAGCGCGCTGCAACAGCTTCTGCATGGCGGCGGCGTCCAGGCTCTTGAGCACATAGACCCGCGCCCGCGAGAGCAAGGCGTTGTTGAGTTCAAAGGAAGGGTTTTCGGTGGTGGCACCGATAAAGATCAGCGTGCCATCCTCCACGTAGGGCAGAAACGCATCCTGCTGCGACTTGTTGAAGCGATGCACTTCGTCGACAAACAGGATGGTGCGCTTGCCGTACTGACCCGCCTGCTGCTTGGCGACTTCCACCGCCTGGCGGATTTCCTTGACCCCGGCGAGCACCGCCGAGACCGTTTCAAAGTGTGCATCCGAAACTTTGGCCAGCAGGCGCGCCAGGGTGGTCTTGCCCACGCCGGGCGGCCCCCAGAAGATCATCGAGTGCAGCGCACCCTGCTCCAGGGCTTCGCGCAGGGGCTTGCCGCGCGCGAGCAGGTGTTCCTGACCGACATACTCATCCAGGTTGGTCGAGCGCAGGCGCGCGGCCAGGGGCTGGGCAATCGGGTCACTTCGAAACAGGTCCATGGGCAGCGTTTGTAACCTCTGGGCAGTTTATTCCTGGATCACATCGGCACCCTTGGGGATGTCGAACTTGAACCTGGATGCGGGCACCGGTGTATTGGCCTTGACCCCGGTGAAGAGGATATCGGTGCGCTGGCCGACGCTGTCGATCAGGCGCATGTTGTTGATCACCCCATTGCCGAACGACAGTTGCAGGCTGTCAAACAGCGTGTCCCTGGATTTGGGCTTGAGGGTGAACTCGATCACGTTGCTGGTCTGTTTGGAAGTGATGTCGAAGCTATCGTTGATTTTCGACACATCACCGGACAACAGCAGCGCCGGGGTCTGATTCAGGCGCGGATCGAGCTTCTTGATGGTTGCCTGCTCCAGATCCGGATCCCACAGCGTAACCTTCTGGCCGTCGGAGACGATGGTCTGCTCGGACTTGCCTTCGGTGTGCCAGTAGAACAGGCCGGGGCGCTGCACGGCCATCTCACCGGCGGTTTCCTGCAGGCGGGTGCCGCCAGCGTCCAGAGTCAGTTGGGAAAAGCGCGCGGTCAGGGTCTGGGATTTGTCCAGCAGGTTTTTCAGGCTGGCGACGGAGGCCGGGTCGGCGTGCGCCGAAACAGCGGTCAGGGCCAGGGCCGGCAACAACAGCATGCGGATAAGGCGCATGGGAGTCCTCATTGAGTAATCAGGGCGCGCCGCGTGCTGCCACGCGGCGCGGGAGTCAGTCGCGCGCCTGCCCGGGGGCAATCACTTCGCGCGAGCCGTTGGTGTTCATTGCAGTGACGACGCCGGCGTTTTCCATCGATTCGATCATGCGCGCGGCGCGGTTGTAGCCGATCTTCAGCTTGCGCTGCACGGCGGAGATCGAGGCGCGGCGGCTTTCCAGCACGAAGGCCACGGCTTCGTCATAGAGCGCATCGGTTTCGGCATCATCGTCGCCGCCGCCGCTACCGCCGTCGAAGCCGCTGCCGGCCTCTTCCACCCCGGCGAGGATGTCGTCGTTGTATTCCGGCGCACCGCGCAGTTTCCACGCTTCCACCACGCGGTGCACTTCGTCATCGGACACGAAGGCGCCATGCACGCGAATCGGCAGGCTGGTGCCGGGCGGCATGTAGAGCATGTCGCCGTGGCCCAGCAGCTGCTCGGCACCGCCCTGGTCGATGATGGTGCGTGAGTCGATCTTGCTCGACACCTGGAACGCCATGCGCGTCGGGATGTTGGCCTTGATCAGGCCGGTGATCACGTCCACCGACGGGCGCTGGGTGGCGAGGATCAAGTGGATACCGGCGGCACGCGCTTTCTGGGCGATCCGCGCGATCAGTTCTTCGACCTTCTTGCCGACGATCATCATCATGTCGGCAAATTCGTCGACCACCACCACGATGGTCGGCAACTTGGTCAAAAGCGGTGCCTCGTCGTGAATGCTTTCGCGCTTGTACAGCGGGTCGGTCAGCGGCGTGCCGGCGTCCTGGGCTTCCTTGACCTTGGCATTGAAGCCCGACAGGTTACGCACGCCCATCTTGGCCATCAGCTTGTAGCGCCGTTCCATCTCGGCCACGCTCCAGCGCAGGGCGTTGGCGGCGTCCTTCATGTCGGTGACCACCGGGCACAGCAGGTGCGGAATGCCTTCATAAATCGACAGTTCGAGCATCTTCGGGTCGATCATGATCAGCTTGGCGTCGTCCGGGCCGGACTTGAACAGGATCGACAGGATCATCGCGTTCACACCCACCGACTTACCGGAACCGGTGGTACCGGCTACCAGCAGGTGGGGCATTTTCGCCAGGTCGGTGATCACCGGCTTGCCGCCGATGTCATGACCCAGGGCCAGGGTGACGGGGGACTTGAAGTTGTCGTATTCCGGGGTCGACAGCACTTCGGAGAAGCGCACGATCTGGCGGTCTTCGTTGGGAATCTCGATACCCACGGTGGTCTTGCCGGGGATCACTTCCACCACGCGCACGCTGGTTACGGCCAGGGAGCGGGCCAGGTCTTTGGCCAGGTTGGAAATACGGCTGACCTTTACACCGGCAGCCGGCTGAATTTCGTAACGGGTGATCACCGGGCCCGGGTGGATCGAGTCCACCGAGACTTCAACGCCGAATTCCTTGAGTTTGATTTCCAGCAGGTGGCCGACCGCCGCCAGGGATTCGGGGGAATAGTTGAGTTGTTTCTTTTCGGCCGGATCGAGAATCGAGATCGGCGGCAAGGTGCCTTCCACGGCGCTGTCGATGAACAACGGCGCCTGTTTTTCTTTCTGCACGCGATTGCTCGGCTCGGGCGCCTTTGCCGGTGCCGGGGCGATCACCGGCGGCACCTGCTTCTCGCGGTCCGACATGTGTTTGCTCAGGGCCTGCTCGCGCTCGATCAGGCGCTCCTTGACCTTGGCCTGCTCGCGGCGGTCCGGCGTGCTCGGCGCGACCACCTCGTTGACGCGGGTATCCACTTCGCGCAACTGCGCCACCATGCGTTTGCGCTCGACACGGGCCGACCACCAGCGGTTGGCGGCGCTCTGGAACAGCTCCAGCAGGTCGAGGGTGATCTTGCCGGTCACGTCCATCACCTTGAACCACGACAGGTCGGTGAACACCGTAAGGCCGAACAGGAACAGCGCGATGAACATCAACGTGCTGCCCTGGATATTCAGGCTCTTGCGTGCCAGGTCGCCGAGGCTTTCACCCAGCGCCCCGCCCGCACCCGCCGGCAGACCGGTGGGTGCATGGAAGTGAATATGCGCCAGCGCCGCACCGGACAGCACCAAAAACACCAGGCCGATCAGGCGCCAGGAGAACAGCCAGCCGCTCCACTGCCACGGTTCGTGACGCTGGCGGAAGATCTGCCAGGTCTTGATCGCCAGCAGCAACGGGAAGATATAGGCGAAATAACCCAGCACCATGAACAGGATATCGGCGCTGTAGGAACCGGCAGGGCCGCCGAAGTTCTGCACGTCTTCGATCTTGCTGTTGTGGCTCCAGCCGGGATCGTCCTTGCCGTAGGTGAGCAAGGCCATCATCAGGAACAGGCACAGGGCACCGATGGCAATCAGCGCGCCTTCCTTGAGTCGGTAGTGCAGGTGCTGGCGCCAGGCCGGCACGACTGCTGCTTTGGGTGTTGCGGCGGATTTCTTCAAAACGGGTCTTTTCCTGCGCCTTGGGCGCGTCCATCTGTTGAATGACTGCACACGCTGCCCAATCCGAGCAGCTGAAAAATAAACGAATATGGGTGAATCTACTGTTAACACAGGGCGAGGGACAGGCGAAATGGCGATAACGCCACACAATGGCCGCATTGTACGGATTTGCGTGCGTGATGCCATACACTTGCACCTTGCGCGCCAGCCTGAACAATTGGCGTGTCATGGCCTGTTCAATTTGAGCATGCATTGCCTTAGCTGACAAAGGCTTATGCGCGGTTTTTATCAGGCAAGGCAAGCTTGGCAAAGGGCCTGCATCCGCGCGACCCGATTACGACCGCACCCCTTGCACAGAGTTGCAGAAACACCCGTTTACGCTAATACCCGACAATGTGCCCTTCGGACTGGTCGTGCGCTGCCACGTCGACAATAATCACCGCTCAAGCGGCAGGCGTCATTTCTGCCACTCCCCTCCCCTTCCGCAAAGCCTGGATACCATGCTGACCTGGTTACAACGCGACACCCTGACTTTTCCGCCACTGGCCAAGGCCATGCGTGAACCCAATGGATTGCTGGCCGCCGGTGGCGACCTGTCGGCCGAACGGCTGATCCAGGCCTACCGTCACGGCTGTTTCCCCTGGTTTTCCGAGGGCCAGCCGATTCTCTGGTGGTCGCCGGACCCGCGCACGGTGATATTCCCCGACGAACTGCATGTATCACGCAGCCTGGGCAAGTTGCTGCGCCAGCAACGCTACAGGGTCACTTTCGATCAGGACTTCGCTGCGGTCATCCAGGCCTGCGCCGCGCCGCGCAGCTACGCCGATGGCACCTGGATCACCGAAGGCATCCAGAACGCGTATCTGGCATTGCACCAGCGCGGTTACGCGCATTCGGTGGAGGTATGGGACGATGACGAACTGGTGGGCGGGCTGTATGGCCTGGCGATGGGCCAGCTATTCTTTGGCGAATCCATGTTCAGTCGCGCCGACAATGCCTCTAAATTCGGCTTCGCCACCCTCACCCGGCAATTGCAGGCCTGGGGGTTCGTGCTGATCGACTGCCAGATGCCCAACGATCACCTGCACAGCCTCGGCGCGCGCGCCATCCCGCGCAGTGAGTTCGCCGACTTCCTGCACAAACATCTGGATCAGCCCACTGCAGGCCCGTGGGTTTCCTAGGCGACATCCGCGCACCTGGCTTACACTTATTTCAAAGCTTATCCCGAGGGTTGATCATGACCGAGCTGGCGCGCTTGAAGTTTTATGCCACTCAAGCCCACTCCTGCAGCTATCTGCCCGACGAGCAAGCCACCACGCTGTTCCTCGACCCCAGCCAGCCCATGGACGTGCATGTGTACGCCGACCTCTCGGAAATGGGGTTTCGGCGCAGCGGCGATCACCTGTATCGACCGCACTGCCAGCACTGCAATGCCTGCGTCCCGGCGCGCATCCCGGTGACGCAGTTTGTGCCCGACCGCAACCAGAAGCGCATCCTCAAGCGCAACGCCGACCTGACGGTGACGCCTGCCCTGCCCAGGTTCACCGAGGAATACTTCGACCTTTATCAGCGCTATATCGAACAGCGGCATGCCGACGGCGATATGTTCCCGCCCAGCCGCGACCAGTTTTCCACTTTTCTGGTGCGTGACCTGCCCTTCTCGCGTTTTTACGAGTTTCGCCTGGAGGGTCGTCTGGTGGCCGTCGCCGTCACCGACTTGCTGCCCAATGGCCTGTCGGCGGTTTATACCTTCTACGAGCCCAGGGAAGAGCGCCGCAGCCTCGGACGCTTTGCAATCCTGTGGCAGATCAGCGAGACGCTGCGCCAGGAACTGGAAGCGGTGTACCTCGGTTACTGGATCAAAAACTGCCAAAAGATGAACTACAAGACCCAATATCGGCCCATTGAGCTGCTGATTAATCAAAGATGGGTCACGCTTAACTAGAACCCCTTGGCTTGAACACCCTTTTTCGGGCACAATGCACGCCGCTTTTGCCTGGCGCAGTTGCACCGGGCCATTCACTGGATACCGAGGGCTTTACTGCATGTCGAAAGAAGACAGCTTCGAAATGGAAGGCACTGTCGTCGACACCCTGCCCAACACCATGTTTCGTGTGGAGTTGGAAAATGGGCACGTCGTAACCGCGCATATCTCCGGCAAGATGCGCAAGAACTACATCCGTATTCTTACCGGTGACAAAGTGCGCGTCGAGCTGACGCCCTATGACTTGAGCAAAGGGCGCATCACTTACCGCGCTCGCTAAGCAAGTCAATACAAAACGCCCGGTTATGCCGGGCGTTTTTGTGTGCACACGATTTAACAGTCACTACTTGACCCTGTGGGAGCTGGCTTGCCTGCGATAGCATTGGATCAGCCAAGCAGGTAGTGGCTGACAGACCACTATCGCAGGCAAGCCAGCTCCCACAGTTGATCTTCAGTGATCAACCGACCGACCCAGACAGCAAAAAGGCGCCTTTCGGCGCCTTTGGTATTGCTGTGGAGCGATCAGGCCATTTCAGCCGTGGTCTCGAACTCGAAGGTCAGCTCGCCATCCTTCAAATCGATATGCACCACGCCGCCATGGTCGGCAAGTTCGCCGAACAGGATCTCTTCAGCCAATGGCCGCTTGATCTTGTCCTGGATCAGACGCGCCATCGGGCGAGCGCCCATTGCCGCATCATAGCCACCCTCGGCGATCCAGCTGCGCGCCGCCTCCGTTACGTCCAGTTGCACGCGCTTGTCTTCCAACTGCGCCTGCAGCTCGGTAAGGAACTTGTCCACCACGCTCTTGATAACCTCATGGCTGAGGCGACCAAACTGGATGATGGTGTCCAGACGGTTGCGGAACTCCGGCGTAAAGCTCTTCTTGATCACTTCCATCGCATCGGAAGAATGATCCTGATGACTGAAGCCGATCGAGGCCCGCGCGGCAGTTTCGGCACCGGCGTTGGTGGTCATGATCACGATCACGTTGCGGAAGTCCGCCTTGCGCCCGTTGTTGTCGGTCAGGGTACCGTGGTCCATCACCTGCAGCAGCAGGTTGAAGACTTCCGGGTGCGCCTTCTCGATTTCATCGAGCAGCAATACGCAATGCGGTTGCTTGGTGATCGCCTCGGTCAACAGACCGCCCTGATCGAAGCCGACGTAGCCCGGAGGCGCACCGATCAGGCGCGACACGGTGTGGCGCTCCATATATTCGGACATGTCGAAGCGCACCAGCTCTATCCCCATGGCCTTGGCCAGTTGTCGCGCCGCCTCGGTCTTGCCGACGCCGGTAGGGCCTGCGAACAGGAACGAACCCACCGGCTTGTCCGGCGACTTGAGACCCGCACGCGACAGCTTGATGGCCGTGGACAACGAATCGATCGCAGCATCCTGGCCGAACACTGTGAGCTTGAGGTCGCGCTCCAGGTTACGCAGCAGCTCCTTGTCGGAACTGGTGACGTGTTTTGGCGGAATCCGCGCAATCTTCGCCACGATGTCCTCGACCTGAGGCACGTCGATGCGCTTCACACGTTTTTCGACCGGCTGCAGGCGTTGATAAGCGCCTGCCTCGTCGATTACGTCGATGGCCTTGTCCGGCATATGCCGGTCATTGATGTAGCGCGATGCAAGCTCCGCCGCAGCCCGCAGCGCCTCATCGGTGTACTCGATGCCATGGTGCGCCTCGAAACGCCCCTTGAGCCCGCGCAGAATGCCAATGGTGTCTTCGACCGAAGGTTCGGACACGTCGACCTTCTGGAAGCGTCGCGCCAAGGCACGGTCTTTTTCGAAGATGCCGCGAAATTCCTGGAACGTCGTCGAACCAATGCAACGAATATCACCCGACGACAGCAACGGCTTGAGCAGGTTGGACGCATCCATCACCCCGCCAGACGCCGCACCGGCACCGATGATAGTGTGGATTTCGTCGATGAACAGAATGGCTTGCGGGCGTTTTTTCAGCTCGCCGAGCAGCGCCTTGAAGCGCTTTTCGAAGTCGCCACGGTACTTGGTGCCAGCGAGCAACGCGCCGAGATCAAGGGAGTAGACGACGCTATTGGCCAGCAGATCCGGCACTTGATTGTCGACGATGCGCTTGGCCAGGCCTTCGGCGATTGCGGTTTTACCCACACCGGCCTCACCCACCAGCAGCGGGTTGTTCTTGCGCCGGCGCGCGAGGATCTGCGCCACACGCTCGACCTCAAGCTCACGCCCTACCAGCGGATCGATCCGCCCCTGGCGCGCCAGCTCGTTGAGGTTGCTGGCATAGGCATCCAGCGGGTTGCTTGAAGAAGAAGACTCACCGCCCTCGTCGTCCTGCATATCCTGCTCACCCTCGGAATGCTCGCCGTGCCCGGGCACCTTGGAGATACCGTGGGCGATGTAATTGACCACGTCGATACGGGCCACGCTCTGCTGCTTGAGCAGGAACACGGCCTGGCTTTCCTGTTCGCTGAAAATGGCAACAAGCACGTTGGCGCCTGTTACTTCACGCTTGCCGGAGCTCTGTACGTGGAACACAGCACGCTGCAGTACCCGCTGGAAGCCCAGGGTTGGCTGGGTTTCGCGATCCTCGTCATGCACGGGGATCAGCGGCGTGGTGGAGTCGATAAACTCCTGCAGGTCATGCTTGAGTTTGTCGAGGTTGGCGCCGCACGCACGTAAAACGGTAGCGGCAGCTTCGTTATCCAAAAGTGCCAGCAGCAGGTGCTCGACGGTCATGAATTCATGACGCTTCGAGCGAGCCTCCTTGAAGGCAAGATTGAGGGTGACTTCGAGCTCGCGGTTTAACATAGCTTCACCTCATACCCAAGTGGTCGGCGTTAACCGTCCTTCTCGATTTCACAGAGTAGCGGATGCTGGCTTTCCCTGGCGTACTGGTTGACCTGCATGGCCTTTGTCTCGGCGATGTCGCGGGTAAACACTCCACATACTGCCCGTCCTTCTGTGTGAACGGCCAGCATTACCTTGGTCGCCAACTCGCGGTTCAGGTTAAAAAACACCTCGAGCACTTCGACCACGAAATCCATCGGTGTGTAGTCATCATTGAACAAAACCACCTTGTACATCGGCGGCGCCTGTAGAGCAGGCTTGGCCTCCTGAACAGCAATGCCTGCAGAACCGTCGTCCTCGTGTTGGTGATCCGGGCGATCCTGATTGAAGGTTAGTCGAATCTGGCTGATTGCATGCATGGAAAGAAAGGTTCGTCAGTGGTTCAGTAACAGTGGTGGGGGCGGGCTGTCAGAATTTCAACTCCTGACAGCGAGTCGCCTTGACTATCGGCAAATCGGTGTTACAACCAATAGAACCCACAGTGGGTAAAAAAGGTCCGCGCAGTCAACCTTATTTATTCGGGTTAGGACGGATAAACTGGATGATACTCCAGTGATGGAGTCTGGTGCAGAGGGATATGGTATGTCTGACGTCAAGATCAATGGCAAGGTCAAATGGTTTAACAATGCCAAAGGGTATGGATTCATTATTGAGGATGGCAAGTCCGAGGACCTTTTTGCGCATTACTCGGCAATTAGCATGGAGGGATACAAAACGCTGAAAGCGGGCCAGCCGGTGTCTTTTAACATGATTCAAGGACCCAAGGGGCTGCACGCGGTCGATATTTGTGCTGTTTGCTCACAAGGACTCGGGAAAACCCACGATCAAACGCACGAGAAAACCCACGACGCACAGATTGCTCAGCAGGAAATAAAAGAACTGGCCTAGCCAGGTACCTGGCTGAGCGGCCTGCAAAATGAAACCGGCTACCCTGACATGATCAGGATGGCCGGTTTTTTTCAGCCTCATCTTACATATGCGAAATCAACGCATCGCCAAAACCCGACGACGACACCAGCGTCGCCCCGTTCATCAGGCGCTCGAAGTCATACGTGACAGTCTTGGCCGAAATAGCCCCATTGGTGCCTTTTATAATCAGGTCTGCCGCCTCGGTCCAGCCCATATGGCGCAGCATCATTTCCGCCGACAGAATCAGCGAGCCCGGGTTAACCTGGTCCTTGCCCGCGTACTTGGGCGCTGTCCCATGGGTAGCCTCGAACATGGCCACGGTGTCGGACAGGTTGGCCCCCGGCGCAATGCCAATACCGCCCACTTCCGCCGCCAGCGCATCCGACAGGTAGTCACCATTCAGGTTAAGCGTGGCGATCACGTCATATTCAGCCGGACGCAGCAGGATCTGCTGAAGCATGGCGTCGGCAATGGCGTCCTTGACCACTACATCCCTGCCCGTTTTGGGATTCTTGAACTGCATCCACGGGCCACCGTCGAGCAGGGTCGCACCAAACTCCTTCTCGGCGATGCCATAGGCCCACTCTTTGAAGGCGCCCTCAGTGAACTTCATGATGTTGCCTTTGTGCACGATCGTCAGCGAATCACGGTCGTTGTCCACCACGTACTGCAGGGCCTTGCGCGCCAGACGCTCGGTGCCCTCCTTTGACACGGGTTTGACGCCAATGCCGCAGTCCTGATCGAAGCGGATCTTGGTGACGCCCATTTCTTCCTTGAGAAACTTGATGACCTTGATCGCTTCCGGCGAGCCGGCCTTCCATTCGATACCGGCGTAAATGTCCTCGGAGTTTTCGCGAAAGATGGTCATGTCCACATCCCCAGGCTTCTTCACGGGACTGGGTACGCCTTCGAACCAGCGCACCGGGCGCAGGCACACGTACAGGTCCAGTTGCTGACGCAGGGCCACGTTCAGCGAACGGATCCCGCCACCTACCGGCGTGGTCAGCGGGCCCTTGATGGACACCACGTAATCCTTGACCGCATCAAGGGTTTCCTGGGGCAGCCAGGTGTCCTGGTCGTAGACTTGAGTCGCCTTCTCGCCGGCGTACACCTCCATCCAGGAGATTTTGCGCTTGCCGCTGTAGGCCTTTTCAACCGCTGCATCGACCACCTTGATCATCACCGGGCTGATGTCGACGCCAATACCGTCGCCTTCGATGTAGGGGATGATCGGTTGGTCGGGCACATTGAGAGAATGGTCTGCATTGACGGTGATTTTGTCGCCGACGGCCGGAACCTGAATTTTCTGGTATCCCATGCTGAACTCCATCTATGGATTGAACATCTGCCTGCGCTCGAGCCTACTCCAGATAAATGACACCTGACACCCGGCGCCCTGCCCATTTGCATCGAAAACAACGTCATTTGTCGCCTACAAGCTATATAAAAACGGCAAAGTCGCCAATCTTGAGCACATCGAGCAATCTCAAGCGCGCCCCACCCGCCTGCGACCTTTAGACCAATGGACGACGCCCCTTTTGTGTGAAGGCTCTACGTGAGCATAGCGACCTATGTATAATGCTGCCGCTGACCCAAGAGTCACGACGGCTGACCGCTCTGGAACAGGTGCCTTCAGCTGCCGAGCCGGACTACTACAATAGTCCACCCGCTTGACGCTCGACTGATGCAACTCAACATCACCGCGAAGAAACCTCGACATTTCGCTCATGGATGACTTTGAACGAACGCGCTCAACCCGGCGCATCTCGAGTTTCTGCGCACGCTTTCAGCAAAGAAGAGAGTTAATCCGAATATGCCCACCCGCTCGAAGATCATCTATACCTTCACCGACGAAGCCCCGGCCCTCGCCACCTATTCATTGCTGCCTATCGTAGAGGCCTTCACCGCTTCCGCTGATATTGCCGTGGAAACCCGCGATATCTCCCTCGCCGGGCGCATCCTCGCAAGCTTCCCCGAGCAACTGGGCGCCAAGGCTGTAGCGGACCACCTCGCCGAATTGGGCGACCTGGCCGTGACCCCTGAAGCCAACATCATCAAACTGCCTAACATCAGCGCCTCGACTCCGCAGCTGCAAGCCGCGATCAAGGAACTGCAGGCCCAGGGCTATGCCCTGCCGGACTACCCGGAAACCGTAACCACCGACGCGGAAAAAGAAACCCGTGCGCGTTACGACAAGGTCAAGGGCAGCGCCGTGAACCCGGTACTGCGCGAAGGCAACTCCGACCGCCGCGCACCACTGTCGGTCAAGAACTACGCGCGCAAGCATCCGCACAAAATGGGCGCCTGGGCAGCTGACTCCAAGTCCCACATTGCTCACATGAACAATGGCGACTTCTACGGCAGCGAAAAATCCGTCCAGATCGACGCCGCTGACGCGGTCAAGATCGAGCTGATCGCTCAGGACGGCACCGCCAGCGTCCTGAAAGAGAAGACCTCGGTACAGACCGGCGAAATCATCGACACCGCCGTGCTGAGCAAGAAAGCGTTGCGCAGCTTCATCGCCGCCGAAATCGAAGACGCCAAGAAACAGGGTGTGCTGCTGTCGGTTCACCTTAAAGCCACCATGATGAAGGTCTCCGACCCGATCATGTTCGGCCAGATCGTTGCCGAGTTCTATAAAGACGCCCTGGCCAAGCACGCCGCCGTGCTCGAGCAGATCGGCTTCAACCTGAACAACGGCATCGGCGACCTCTACGCACGCATCAAGGCCCTGCCGGCCGAGCAGCAAGCGCAGATCGAAGCGGATATCCAGGCGGTTTACGCCGCTCGCCCATCGCTGGCGATGGTCAACTCCGACAAGGGCATCACCAACCTGCACGTGCCGAGCGACGTCATCGTCGACGCCTCGATGCCGGCAATGATCCGTGACTCCGGCAAGATGTGGGGCACCGACGGCCAGTTGCACGACACCAAGGCCGTGATCCCGGACCGCTGCTACGCGACCATCTACCAGGCGGTCATCGAAGACTGCAAGGCTCATGGCGCCTTCGACCCGACCACCATGGGCAGCGTGCCGAACGTTGGCCTGATGGCCAAGAAAGCCGAAGAGTACGGCTCCCACGACAAGACGTTCCAGATCAAGGCTGACGGCGTCGTGCGCGTCACCGACAGCAAGGGCAACCTGCTGATGGAACAGACCGTCGAAGCCGGCGACATCTTCCGCATGTGCCAGACCAAGGACGCGCCGATCCAGGACTGGGTCAAGCTCGCCGTCAACCGTGCCCGCGCCAGTGACACTCCGGCCATCTTCTGGCTCGACCCACAGCGCGCGCACGATGGCGTCGTGGTCGAGAAAGTTCAGGCCTACCTGAAAGACCACAACACCGAAGGCCTGGACATCCGCATCATGTCGCCGGTCGACGCGATGAAGTTCACCCTGGAGCGCACCCGCAAGGGCCTGGACACCATCTCGGTAACCGGCAACGTCCTGCGTGATTACCTGACCGACCTGTTCCCGATCATGGAACTGGGCACCAGCGCCAAGATGCTGTCGATCGTGCCGCTGATGAACGGCGGCGGCCTGTTCGAAACCGGCGCCGGCGGTTCGGCGCCCAAGCACGTGCAGCAACTGCTGGAAGAAAACTTCCTGCGCTGGGATTCCCTGGGCGAGTTCCTGGCCCTGGCTGCGTCCCTTGAGCATTTGGGTGTGACCTACAACAACCCTAAAGCGCTGGTGCTGTCCAAGACCCTGGACCAGGCCACCGGCCAGTTCCTGGACAACAACAAATCGCCTTCGCGCAAAGTCGGCAACATCGACAACCGCGGCAGCCACTTCTACCTGGCGCTGTACTGGGCTCAGGCCCTGGCCGCCCAGACCGAAGATACCGCGCTGCAAGCGCAGTTCGGCGAACTGGCCAAAACCCTGGCCGCGAACGAAGCAACCATCGTTGCCGAGCTCAACGCCGTACAGGGCAAGCCCGTGAACATCGGTGGCTACTACGCGCCGAACCCCGAGCTGACCAGCAAGGCCATGCGCCCGAGCGATACGCTCAATGCGGCGATTGCCAAGTTGAAGTAAGGTTGTAAAGATGCAAAGAAGCCCCGGCCAAGTGCCGGGGTTTCTGCTTTTAGGGACTTCATTGAAGAAACCCAATCAAATGTGGGAGCTGGCTTGCCTGCGATTGCAGTCTGTCAGTTCATACAGGTGTAGCTGACCCACCGCCATCGCAGGCAAGCCAGCTCCCACATTGACCGAGTCACCTTCCAGATACCGAGGCTTGCAATGACCTGGCTCCCCCACATCACCGTCGCCACCCTCGTCGAAGACAACGGCCGCTTCCTGATGGTCGAAGAACTCAAGGGCGGGCGCGCCGTGCTCAACCAGCCGGCCGGGCATCTGGAGCCGAAGGAGACCCTCACCGAAGCCGCCGTACGCGAAACCCTCGAAGAAACCGGCTGGGACGTCGAAGCCACCGGCATCGTCGGCATTTACCTCTACACCGCTCCGAGCAATGGCGTGACCTACCAGCGCGTGTGTTTTATCGCCAAAGCGCTCAAGCACCACCCCGACTATCAACTCGACGAAGGCATCCTGCGGGCTCGCTGGCTGTCCCGTGACGAATTGATCGCCCTGCGCGCCGACTGGCGCAGCGAGCTGATCATCCGCTGTATCGATGATTATCTGGCTGGCCAGAGGCACAGCCTGGAATTGATCCGTCCTTCTCTTTAGCCTTAGCGGCTTCGGCCTGCTAGAATCGCGTCCTTTTTCAAGACACCCGTTGAAACCCTATGCGTGATCCAGCCCCTTCTGACACACAAAAGAAGCGCGTCATCGTCGGCATGTCCGGCGGCGTGGACTCTTCCGTTTCCGCCGTTCTGCTCATGGAGCAGGGCTATGAGGTGGAAGGCCTGTTCATGAAGAACTGGGAAGAAGACGATGGAACGGAATACTGCACCGCCATGGACGATCTGGCGGATGCACAGGCCGTATGCGACAAGATCGGTATCAAGCTGCACACCGCCAACTTCGCCGCCGAGTACTGGGACAATGTGTTCGAGCACTTCTTGGCCGAATACAAGGCCGGCCGCACGCCGAACCCGGACATCCTGTGCAACCGCGAGATCAAGTTCAAGGCGTTCCTCGACTACGCCCTGATGCTCGGTGCCGACCTGATCGCTACCGGGCACTACGTGCGCCGCCGCGATATCGATGGCCGCACCGAGCTGCTCAAGGGGCTGGACCCGAACAAGGATCAGAGCTACTTCCTGCATGCCGTCGGCGGCGAACAGATCGCCAAGACCCTGTTCCCGGTGGGCGAGCTGGAAAAACCCGAAGTGCGCAGAATCGCCGAGCAACATGGCCTGGCCACCGCCAAGAAGAAAGACTCCACCGGCATCTGCTTTATCGGTGAGCGCCGTTTCAGCGACTTCCTCAAGCAGTACCTGCCGGCGCAGCCGGGCGAGATCAAGACCCCCTCAGGCGAAGTCATCGGTCGTCACCACGGCCTTATGTACCACACCATCGGCCAGCGCCAGGGCCTGGGCATCGGCGGCTTGAAGGACGCCGGCGAAGAGCCGTGGTACGTGCTGGTCAAGGACCTGGAACACAACGTGCTGGTCGTCGGCCAGGGCAACGAGCACCCGCTGCTGTTTTCCGGCGCGCTGCTCGCGTCCGAGATCTACTGGGTCAACCCGGTAGACCTCAGCACACCGCGCCGCCTGACCGCCAAGGTGCGCTATCGCCAGGGCGACCAGCCCTGCACTCTGGAAAAAACCGCCAGCGGCTACCGTGCCACCTTCGACGACCCGCAACGCGCGGTCACCCCGGGACAGTCTGTGGTGTTCTACGACGGCGAAATCTGCCTGGGCGGCGGCGTAATTGAAGTCGCGCAAGCCTGGAGCCACCCGGCATGAGTCCGACCCAGGAGCAATTGACGGCGCTGGGCGGTGTGTTTCTTGCGGCGGTGCTGGTGGACAAGATCGCCAGGACCGGCCAGGTCACTGAAGCCGGCCTGACCTGCATGCTCGGCAGCCTGCTGATCCGCGACCCCAAGGACACCCTGGAAGTCTACGGTGGCGATGACCTGGCGCTGCGTGAAGGCTACCGTGCGCTGATCGGCGCCCTGGAGCGCGACCCCAGCACCCTGCAGCGCGAGCCGTTGCGCTACGCCCTGTCGATGCTCGGCCTGGAACGTCAACTGGCCAAGCGCGACGACATGCTCGACACCATCGGCAAGCGCCTGCCGCAGATCCAGTCCCAGGTCGAACACTTCGGCCCGGCCCATGAAAACGTAGTCGCAGCCTGCGGCGCGCTGTACCAGGACACCCTGAGCACCTTGCGCCAGCGCATTCAGGTGCACGGCGACATGCGCAACCTGCAGCAACCAAACAACGCCTCGAGGATCCGCGCGCTGCTGTTGGCCGGTATTCGTTCGGCGCGGTTGTGGCGACAGCTGGGCGGCCATCGCTGGCAACTGGTGATCAGCCGGCGCAAATTGCTCAAAGAGCTTTACCCGTTGATGCGCAACGAATAAGTCGCTGCAACAGGTGTATTTTCACGCCGTTATGCGTAATACGCCGGTCAGTTGGCAACGGACCGGCGAATTTTTTCATGTATGATACGCGCCCCATTTCGTTGCCCGACTGTCCGAGAGCACCCCATGCAGCTTTCTTCGCTCACTGCGGTTTCCCCTGTTGACGGCCGCTACGCCGGCAAAACCCAGGCCCTGCGCCCTATTTTCAGCGAATACGGCCTGATCCGTGCGCGCGTGCTGGTTGAAGTTCGCTGGCTCCAGCGCCTCGCCGCTCACCCTGGCATCAGCGAAGTGCCGGCGTTCTCCGCCGAAGCCAACGCTGTGCTCAACACCCTGGCGGACAACTTCGCCCTGGAGCACGCCGAGCGCGTGAAAGAGATCGAGCGCACCACCAACCACGACGTCAAAGCCATTGAGTACCTGCTCAAGGAGCAAGCGGCCAAGCTGCCGGAGCTGGCCCAGGTCAGCGAGTTCATCCACTTTGCCTGCACCAGCGAGGACATCAACAACCTGTCCCACGCCTTGATGCTGCGCGAAGGCCGTGATGACGTGATGCTGCCGCTGATGCGCCAGACTGCCGAGGCCATCCGTGAGCTGGCCGTGCGATTCGCCGCTGTGCCGATGCTGTCGCGCACCCACGGCCAGCCGGCTTCGCCGACCACGCTGGGCAAGGAACTGGCTAACGTCGTGTATCGCCTGGAGCGCCAGATCGCCCAGGTGGCCGCCGTGCCGCTGCTGGGCAAGATCAATGGCGCCGTGGGCAACTACAACGCGCACCTGTCGGCCTACCCGCAAATCGACTGGGAAGAAAACGCCCGCGCCTTCATCGAAGACGAGTTGGGCCTGGGCTTCAACCCCTACACCACGCAGATCGAACCCCACGATTACATCGCTGAACTGTTCGACGCCATCGCTCGCTTCAACACCATCCTGATCGACTTCGACCGCGATATCTGGGGCTACATCTCCCTGGGCTACTTCAAGCAGCGCACCATTGCCGGCGAAATCGGTTCGTCGACCATGCCGCACAAGGTCAACCCGATCGACTTCGAAAACTCCGAAGGCAACCTCGGCATCGCCAACGCGCTGTTCCAGCACCTGGCCAGCAAGTTGCCGATTTCCCGTTGGCAGCGCGACCTGACCGACTCCACCGTACTGCGTAACCTCGGCGTGGGCTTTGCCCATAGCGTGATCGCGTACGAAGCCAGCCTCAAAGGCATCAGCAAGCTTGAGCTCAACGAGCAGAAGATCGCCGCTGACCTGGATGCCTGCTGGGAAGTGTTGGCCGAGCCGATCCAGACCGTGATGCGCCGCTACAACATCGAAAACCCCTACGAAAAACTGAAAGAACTGACGCGCGGCAAGGGCATCAGCCCCGAAGCGTTGCAAACTTTCATCGACGGACTGGACATGCCAGCCGCTGCCAAGGCCGAGCTGAAACTGCTGACGCCTGCCAATTACATTGGCAACGCTGTCGAGCAAGCCAAACGCATCTGACCATCGCAAGACCCTTGAGACGCCCGGCCGCGCCGGGCGTTTTTATTTCAGTCTTAAAAGTGCTTTTTTTCAATAGGTTACACATGAATCCTGATATCCCTCTTCAACTCTTGGGCGGCATCACGGCACGGGAGTTCCTGCGCGACTACTGGCAGAAGAAACCCTTGCTGATCCGTCAGGCCATCCCTGATTTCGAAAGCCCGATTGACGCCGACGAACTGGCCGGACTGGCGCTGGAAGAAGAAGTCGAATCGCGCCTGGTGATCGAACATGGCGAGCGTCCGTGGGAACTGCGTCGCGGGCCGTTCGCCGAGGACGCCTTCAGCACCCTGCCGGAGCGCGAGTGGACGCTGCTGGTGCAGGCGGTCGACCAGTTCGTGCCGGAAGTGGCCGAGCTGCTGCAACAGTTCCGCTTCCTGCCGAGCTGGCGCATCGACGACGTGATGATCAGCTTCGCCGCACCGGGCGGCAGCGTGGGCCCGCACTTCGACAACTACGACGTGTTCCTGCTGCAGGCCCAGGGCAAGCGCAACTGGAAAATCGGCCAGATGTGCAGCTCCGAGAGCCCGCTGCTGCAACACGCCGACCTGCGCATCCTCGCTGACTTCGAAGAAAGCGCCGAGTGGGTGCTGGAGCCGGGCGACATGCTCTACCTGCCGCCACGCCTGGCCCATTTCGGCATTGCCGAAGATGATTGCATGACCTACTCGGTGGGCTTTCGCGCGCCGAGCGCCGCCGAAGTGCTGACTCACTTCACCGACTTCCTCAGCCAGTACCTGACCGACGAAGAGCGCTACACCGACGCCGATGCGCAGCCGGTCAGCGACCCGCATCAGATCCAGAGCGACGCCCTCGACCGCCTCAAGAGCCTGCTCGCCGAGCACATGAGCGACGAACGCATGTTGCTCACCTGGTTCGGCCAGTTCATGACCGAGCCGCGCTACCCGGAACTGGTGGCCGGCGAAGAGCTGGGCGAAGACGACTTCATCGCCAGCCTGCAGGAGGGCGCGATCCTGGTGCGCAACCCAAGCGCGCGCCTGGCGTGGTCGGAAGTCGACGACGATGTGCTGCTGTTCGCCAGCGGCCAGAGCCGCTATCTGCCAGGCAAGCTGCGTGAGCTGTTGAAGCTGGTGTGCTCGGCCGATGCGCTGCACAGCGAAAACCTTGGTCCATGGCTGGCCGATGAAGACGGCCGTGACCTGCTGTGCGAACTGGTCAAGCAAGGCAGCTTGGGGTTCGCCGATGAATAGGATTCACGTAAGTGTCGCGGACTGGCGAAAGGATATCGACGAGATTCGGCGCATTCGTGAAGCGGTGTTTATCGCGGAACAATCGGTTCCACCGGAGCTGGAGTGGGATGCCGACGACGCCGGCGCCCTGCATTTTCTGGCGTTTGAGGGCGACTTTCCCATTGGCACGGCGCGCTTGCTGCCCAGCGGCGAGATCGGCCGCGTGTCAGTCCTCAAGGACTGGCGCGGGCTGAAAGTGGGCGACAAGCTGATGGAAACGGTGATCGGCGTGGCCGAGCAACGTGGGCAGACTCGGCAGTTCCTCAGTGCGCAGGTGTACGCGGCGCCGTTTTATGAGCGACTGGGGTTCAAGATCGTCAGTGATGAGTTTCTTGAGGTCGGGATTCCGCATGTGGATATGGTGCGCGAGGGCTGATTGAAACCGCATCGCGACTATCGGGAGCAAGTCCCCTCCCAAAATGCCCTGACTTGCGATAATGCCGTTCAGTTAAGGAAAATGTGTGGGCTTATTGTGGCGAGCGGGCTTGCCCCGCGTTGGGGTGCGAAGCGCCCCCCATCCAGCAAAACGCGGTGTACCTGATACGGCTCAGCGCCTGGTTTTGGGGCTGCTGCGCAGCCCAACGCAGGACAAGCCTGCTCGCCACGGGGAAGCTGCGCTTAACTGAACGGCATTATGCCTTGCCAGGGCATTTTGCTGTCCGGGATTCAACTTGCGACCCGTCAGGCCGACAAACTGGCACTATCCAGGCTTGAACCAATCGCAGAGATCACGGACATGTCCCTACGCACCCTGCTCACCGCCCTCCTCCTGACCACGAGCGTGTCGGCCATGGCCGACACGGCCGTGGTCGACCTGAGCAACCGCACCAGCGCCGACCTGCTGCCCGTGGCACAGCACTTCATCGGCAAGGACGGCACCGTCAGCGCCTATGGCAATCAGCTGATCGTCAATGCGCAACCGGATAAAATCGAGGGTTTGCGCGCCCTGCTCGCGCAGTTGGACATACCCGCCAAGCGCCTGCTGATCACCGTCGACACCAATGAAAACAACCAGCAAACCAATGGCCAGGTGATCAGCTACAGCACCGAAAGCCGTGAAGGCGGCATCCAGCAGATCCAGGCCAGCGAAGGCGTGCCCGCACTGATCCAGGTAGGCCAGAGCGTGCCGCTGACCAGCACTCAGCAGGACAGTTACGGCCGTCTGCAGAATCAGACCCAATACCGCAGCGTCACCCAGGGTTTCTATGTCACCGCCAGCGTTACCGGCGAGACCGTCCACCTGGCGATCAGTACCAATCGTGACCGCATGAGCCAGGAACGTCCCGATGTAGTGAACGTGCAAAGCACCGACACAACTGTCAGCGGCCGCTTGGGAGAGTGGATTTCCCTGGCCGGCATCAATCGTGCGACCCAAGCCGATAAATCCTCTACAACCCGCAGCTACTCTACCCAGGGGCGTGACGACCTGACCATACGGGTCAAAGTCGACAGCTTGAACTGAGCCACCAAAAACTGACTGACAAGTCGCACAAAGGCAAATATGTAGTGCTTTGAAAAAAGCACTACAAAACATTTGACGCCCCAAAAAAGGCTGTGCATGATGGCCTCGCTCCCGCTAATCCAGGGCCCTGGCAAGGGCCCTCGACCCCTAACAAGACGCGACGACGAGGTTTATCTCCATGGCACTGACACGCGAACAGCAAATTGCAGCCCTCGAAAAAGACTGGGCTGAAAACCCACGCTGGAAAGGCGTGACCCGCGCTTATTCGGCTGCTGACGTCGTCCGCCTGCGCGGCTCGGTTCAACCTGAGCACACCTTTGCCAAACTCGGCGCCGAGAAGCTGTGGAACCTGGTGACTCAGGGCGCCAAGCCGTCCTTCCGCCCCGACAAGGATTTCGTCAACTGCATGGGCGCCCTCACCGGCGGTCAGGCTGTGCAGCAGGTAAAAGCCGGAATCCAGGCGATCTACCTGTCCGGCTGGCAAGTGGCGGCGGACAACAACTCCGCCGAATCCATGTACCCCGACCAATCGCTGTACCCGGTGGACTCGGTGCCAACCGTGGTCAAGCGCATCAACAACTCGTTCCGTCGTGCCGACCAGATCCAGTGGAAGGCCGGCAAAGGCCCGGGCGATGAGGGCTACATCGACTACTTCGCGCCAATCGTGGCGGACGCCGAAGCCGGTTTTGGCGGCGTGCTCAACGCCTACGAACTGATGAAGAGCATGATCGAGGCAGGCGCTGCCGGCGTGCACTTCGAAGACCAGTTGGCCTCGGTGAAAAAATGCGGCCACATGGGTGGCAAGGTACTGGTTCCCACTCAGGAGGCTGTGCAAAAGCTGACCGCCGCGCGCCTGGCCGCTGACGTGGCTGGCACCCCGACCATCATCCTCGCCCGCACCGATGCCAACGCAGCTGACTTGCTCACGTCCGACTGCGACCCGTACGACCAACCGTTCGTGACCGGCGAGCGCACTCAGGAAGGCTTTTACAAGGTGCGCGCCGGTCTGGACCAGGCGATCGCCCGTGGCCTGGCCTACGCGCCCTATGCCGACCTGATCTGGTGCGAAACCGCCAAGCCGGACCTGGATGAGGCCCGTCGTTTCGCCGAAGCGATCAAAAAGGAATACCCCGACCAGTTGCTGTCCTACAACTGTTCGCCGTCCTTTAACTGGAAGAAGAACCTGGACGACGCGACCATCGCCAAATTCCAGCGCGAGCTGTCAGCCATGGGCTACAAGCACCAGTTCATCACCCTGGCCGGCATTCACAACATGTGGCACAGCATGTTCAACCTGGCGCACGACTACGCCCGCAACGACATGACCGCCTACGTGAAACTGCAGGAACAGGAATTCGCGGACGCATCCAAGGGTTACACCTTTGTGGCGCACCAGCAGGAAGTGGGCACCGGCTACTTCGACGACATGACCACCGTGATCCAGGGCGGCACTTCGTCGGTGACTGCGCTGAAGGGTTCGACTGAGGAAGAACAGTTCCACTAAACCACAACGCCGCACAGCAAAAAGCCCCGACTGGTTCGGGGCTTTTTGCTGTGCGGCGCTGCGGCCCAACTGTAGGAGGGGGCTTGCTCCCTCCCACAAAGGATCAGGTACTGAGTCAGCAGGTTTCGCGCAAAACATTGATCCATGGCGGTATCTGCGCACAGCGGATCGGTTAAAAATCCGTTCCAGCAACTAACCGCATTCAATCAAGTAACAACAACTTCCCGCGCCACGCGAGAACCATTCGCTTAAACTCCGCCCAAACAATAGTCATTATCATTTGGCGCATAAAAACTTGATTACCGTGTCAACGGAACGTAATTGATTCAACGCCCGCTAATGCCCGCAGCGCAAGGGCTGCAGCCCCACAAAGGTGCACTATGTGCTTCATCCGCCGAATAATTTCGCCGCAGGAATTTTACTTGCCCGGTGTTTAGCCATAAAATCACCGAGATTGATTGCAGTGCGACATATCGTCACTGCATCGTTACTTTTTCGAGCTCAGAGACCTTTGCTCTCTGTTAAGGATTTCCAGCATGACCGAAGCGACAGGACTCATCGCCCACAACTGGGGCTTTGCCATTTTCCTCCTCGGTGTTGTGGGGCTTTGCGCCTTCATGCTCGGCGTCTCCAGCCTCCTCGGGTCAAAAGCCTGGGGGCGCAGCAAAAATGAACCGTTCGAGTCTGGCATGCTGCCTACAGGTGGCGCCCGCTTGCGGCTCTCAGCCAAATTCTATCTGGTCGCGATGCTCTTCGTGATCTTCGATATCGAAGCCCTTTTTCTCTTTGCCTGGTCTGTGTCCGTCCGCGAAAGCGGCTGGACCGGATTCGTCGAAGCTCTCGTTTTCATAGCAATTCTGTTGGCAGGTCTTGTCTACCTGTTCCGAGTGGGCGCCCTTGACTGGGCTCCGGAAGCTCGTCGCAAGCGGCAAGCGAAGCTGAAACAATGAGGCTTTGGCGATGCAATACAATCTCACCAGGATCGACCCGGATGCTCCTAACGAGCAGTACCCCATCGGCGAACGGGAAACCGTCTCCGATCCGTTAGAAGATCAAGTCCATAAAAACATCTACATGGGCAAACTCGAAGACGTGCTGAGTGGCGCGGTGAACTGGGGGCGTAAAAACTCCCTGTGGCCTTACAACTTCGGCCTTTCGTGCTGCTATGTGGAAATGACCACCGCCTTCACGGCGCCCCACGACATCGCGCGCTTTGGCGCCGAAGTAATCCGGGCGTCACCGCGTCAGGCGGATTTCATGGTTATCGCCGGCACCTGCTTTATCAAGATGGCGCCGATCATTCAGCGTCTCTACGAGCAGATGCTCGAGCCCAAGTGGGTGATCTCCATGGGTTCGTGCGCCAACTCCGGTGGCATGTACGACATCTACTCCGTGGTTCAGGGGGTGGACAAGTTCCTGCCCGTGGACGTCTACGTGCCTGGCTGCCCGCCCCGCCCTGAAGCTTTTCTGCAAGGCTTGATGCTGCTGCAGGAATCGATTGGCAAGGAGCGTCGCCCGCTTTCCTGGGTCGTCGGCGATCAAGGCGTGTACCGCGCCGAGATGCCGTCACAAAAGGAACAGCGCCGCGAACAGCGAATCGCAGTCACCAACCTGCGCAGCCCCGACGAAGTCTGATCCAGCCCGCTTCTTTTATAGAACGAACACCTGGCCTCATTCTTTACGTTGACCGAAAGCGATAAAAAACCATGACTACAGGCAGTGCTCTGTACATCCCGCCTTATAAGGCAGACGACCAGGATGTGGTTGTCGAACTCAATAACCGTTTTGGCCCTGACGCCTTCACCGCCCAGGCCACACGCACCGGTATGCCGGTGCTGTGGGTGGCGCGCGCGCGGCTCGTCGAAGTCCTGAGCTTCCTGCGCAACCTGCCCAAGCCGTACGTCATGCTCTATGACCTGCATGGCGTGGACGAACGTCTGCGCACCAAGCGCCAGGGCTTGCCGAGCGGCGCCGATTTCACCGTGTTCTACCACCTGCTGTCGATCGAACGTAACAGCGACGTGATGATCAAGGTTGCCCTTTCCGAAGGCGACCTGAGCGTGCCGACCGTGACCGGTATCTGGCCCAACGCCAGCTGGTACGAACGCGAAGTCTGGGACATGTTCGGCATCGACTTCCCGGGCCACCCGCACCTGACGCGCATCATGATGCCGCCGACCTGGGAAGGTCACCCGCTGCGCAAGGACTACCCTGCCCGTGCCACCGAATTCGACCCGTTCAGCCTGACGCTCGCCAAGCAGCAGTTGGAAGAAGAAGCGGCGCGCTTTCGTCCGGAAGACTGGGGCATGAAGCGCTCCGGCACCAACGAGGACTACATGTTCCTCAACCTTGGGCCGAACCACCCTTCGGCTCACGGTGCCTTCCGCATCATCCTGCAACTGGACGGCGAAGAAATCGTCGACTGCGTGCCCGACATCGGCTACCACCATCGCGGCGCCGAGAAGATGGCCGAGCGTCAGTCCTGGCACAGCTTCATCCCGTACACCGACCGTATCGACTACCTGGGCGGCGTGATGAACAACCTGCCGTACGTGCTCTCGGTCGAGAAGCTCGCCGGCATCAAGGTGCCGGACCGCGTCGATACCATCCGCATCATGATGGCCGAGTTCTTCCGCATCACCAGCCACCTGCTGTTCCTGGGCACCTACATCCAGGACGTCGGCGCCATGACCCCGGTGTTCTTCACCTTCACCGACCGTCAACGCGCCTACAAGGTCATCGAAGCCGTCACCGGTTTCCGCCTGCACCCGGCCTGGTACCGCATCGGCGGCGTGGCCCACGACCTGCCAAATGGCTGGGAGCGTCTGGTCAAGGAATTCATCGACTGGATGCCCAAGCGTCTGGACGAATACCAGAAAGCCGCCCTGGACAACAGCATCCTCAAAGGCCGCACCATCGGCGTCGCCCAGTACAACACCAAAGAGGCCCTGGAATGGGGCGTCACCGGTGCCGGCCTGCGCTCCACCGGTTGCGATTTCGACCTGCGTAAAGCGCGCCCGTACTCCGGCTACCAGAACTTCGAGTTCGAAGTGCCGCTGGCCGCCAATGGCGATGCCTACGACCGTTGCATCGTGCGCGTCGAAGAAATGCGCCAGAGCCTCAAGATCATCGAGCAGTGCATGCGCAACATGCCGGCCGGCCCGTACAAGGCGGATCACCCGCTGACCACGCCGCCGCCGAAAGAACGCACGCTGCAGCACATCGAAACCCTGATCACGCACTTCCTGCAGGTTTCGTGGGGCCCGGTCATGCCGGCCAACGAATCCTTCCAGATGATCGAAGCGACCAAGGGTATCAACAGTTATTACCTGACGAGCGATGGCGGCACCATGAGCTACCGCACCCGGATTCGTACGCCAAGCTTCCCGCACTTGCAGCAGATCCCTTCGGTGATCAAAGGCGAGATGGTCGCGGACTTGATTGCGTACCTGGGTAGTATCGATTTCGTTATGGCCGACGTGGACCGCTAAGCATGAACAGCACGCTTATCCAGACAGACCGTTTCACCCTGAGTGAAACCGAGCGCTCGGCCATTGAGCACGAGCTGCATCACTACGAAGACCCGCGCGCGGCGTCGATCGAAGCATTGAAGGTCGTCCAGAAGGAACGTGGCTGGGTGCCGGACGGCGCCCTCTACGCCATCGGCGAGATCCTCGGCATCCCCGCCAGCGACGTTGAAGGCGTGGCCACGTTCTACAGCCAGATCTTCCGTCAGCCGGTAGGCCGCCACATCATTCGCGTGTGCGACAGCATGGTCTGCTACATCGGTGGTCACGAGTCCGTGGTCAGCGAAATCCAGGCCAAACTGGGCATCGGCCTTGGCCAGACCACCGCAGACGGGCGTTTCACGCTGCTGCCGGTGTGCTGCCTGGGCAACTGCGACAAGGCGCCGGCGTTGATGATCGACGACGACACATTCGGTGACGTCCAGCCTGCTGGCGTGGCCCAATTGCTCGAGGGCTACCCATGACCCTGACTTCTTTCGGCCCGGCCAACCTGATCAAGCGTTCGGCCGAGACCCACCCGCTCACCTGGCGTCTGCGTGACGACGGCGAACCCGTGTGGCTCGACGAATACCAGACCAAGAACGGCTACGCCGCTGCGCGCAAGGCCTTCGCCGACATGGCCCAGGACGACATCGTCCAGACCGTGAAAGACGCCGGCCTCAAGGGTCGCGGCGGTGCGGGTTTCCCCACTGGCGTGAAGTGGGGCCTGATGCCCAAGGACGAATCCATCAACATCCGCTACCTGTTGTGCAACGCGGATGAAATGGAGCCGAACACCTGGAAAGACCGCATGCTGATGGAGCAACTGCCCCATCTGCTGATCGAAGGCATGCTGATCAGCGCCCGCGCGCTGAAAACCTACCGTGGCTACATCTTCCTGCGTGGCGAATACACCACCGCCGCCAAGCACCTCAACCGCGCCGTGGCAGAAGCCAAGGCCGCTGGCCTGCTGGGCAAGAACATCCTCGGTTCCGGTTTTGACTTCGAGCTGTTCGTGCACACCGGCGCCGGGCGTTACATCTGCGGTGAAGAAACCGCACTGATCAACTCCCTCGAAGGCCGCCGCGCCAACCCGCGCTCCAAGCCGCCCTTCCCCGCCGCCGTGGGCGTGTGGGGCAAGCCGACCTGCGTGAACAACGTCGAAACCCTGTGCAACGTGCCGGCGATCATCGCCGACGGCGTGGACTGGTACAAATCGTTGGCCCGCGAAGGCAGCGAAGACATGGGCACCAAGCTCATGGGCTTCTCCGGCAAGGTCAAGAACCCTGGCCTGTGGGAGCTGCCATTTGGCGTCACCGCACGCGAGCTGTTCGAGGACTACGCTGGCGGCATGCGCGACGGCTACACCTTGAAAGCCTGGCAGCCAGGCGGCGCCGGTACCGGCTTCCTGCTCCCCGAGCACCTCGACGCACAGATGTATGCCGGCGGCATCGGCAAGGTGGGCACCCGGATGGGTACTGGCCTGGCCATGGCGGTGGACAACACGGTGAACATGGTCTCGCTGCTGCGCAACATGGAGCAGTTCTTTGCCCGTGAATCCTGCGGCTTCTGCACCCCGTGCCGTGACGGTCTGCCGTGGAGCGTGAAGCTACTGATGGCCCTGGAAAACGGCGAAGGCCGCGAAGGAGACATCGAGACCCTGTTGGGTCTGGTCGGTTTCCTCGGCCCAGGCAAGACTTTCTGTGCTCACGCACCGGGCGCCGTGGAGCCATTGGGCAGCGCAATCAAATACTTCCGCCCTGAATTCGAGGCCGGCATCGCGCCAACCCGCGCGGGCGAGCTCACTCAGGTGGTATCGCCGACCATGGTCGGCGCGTAACGCTTTAAAGGCGAAGGGCCCGTGCCCTTCGCTTTCTCATGTGCTGACGCCTTGATGGCTGTGTAGATGCACATGAATAACAAGATTCCATTAGCCACGCCCGCTGACAACGGGCCAACGAAGAACTTTGAACCATGGCCACTATCCACGTAGACGGCAAAGCGCTCGAAGTCGATGGGGCGGACAACCTGTTACAGGCATGTCTGTCACTCGGCCTCGACATCCCGTATTTCTGCTGGCACCCCGCGCTCGGTAGCGTCGGTGCCTGTCGCCAGTGTGCGGTCAAGCAGTACACCGACGAGAACGACACCCGTGGTCGTATCGTCATGTCGTGCATGACCCCAGCCACCGACAACACCTGGATCTCCATCGAAGATGAAGAATCCAAGGCGTTCCGCGCCAGTGTCGTCGAATGGCTGATGACCAACCACCCCCACGACTGCCCGGTCTGTGAGGAAGGCGGTCACTGCCACCTGCAAGACATGACGGTGATGACCGGCCACAACGAGCGCCGCTATCGCTTCACCAAGCGCACCCACCAGAACCAGGACCTCGGCCCGTTCATTTCCCACGAAATGAACCGCTGCATCGCCTGCTACCGCTGCGTGCGTTTCTACAAAGACTACGCCGGCGGCACCGACCTCGGCGTCTTCGGTGCCCACGACAACGTGTACTTCGGTCGCGTTGAAGATGGCGTGCTCGAAAGCGAGTTCTCCGGCAACCTCACCGAGGTCTGCCCGACCGGTGTGTTCACCGACAAGACCCACTCCGAGCGCTACAACCGCAAGTGGGACATGCAATTCGCGCCGAGCATCTGCCATGGTTGCTCCAGCGGTTGCAACATCTCCCCGGGCGAGCGCTACGGTGAACTGCGCCGCATCGAAAACCGCTTCAACGGTTCGGTCAACCAGTACTTCCTGTGCGACCGTGGCCGTTTCGGCTATGGCTACGTCAACCGCAAGGATCGTCCGCGCCAGCCGTTGCTGGCCGATGGCACCCCACTGAGCCTGGACAGCGCGCTGGATAAAGCCGCCGAACTGCTGCGCGGCCGCAACATCGTCGGTATCGGTTCGCCACGCGCCAGCCTCGAAAGCAACTTCGCGTTGCGCGAGCTGGTCGGCGCCGAGCACTTCTACTGCGGTATCGAAGCCGGCGAGCTGGAGCGCATCCGTCTGGTCCTGCAAGTGCTGAATGACAGCCCGCTGCCAGTGCCGAACATGCGCGACATCGAAGACCACGATGCGATCTTCGTACTCGGTGAAGACCTGACCCAGACCGCTGCGCGCGTGGCACTCTCCCTGCGCCAGTCGGTCAAGGGCAAGGCCGAAGACATGGCCGACGCCATGCGCGTGCAGCCGTGGCTCGACGCCGCCGTGAAAAACATCGGCCAGCACGCGCTGAACCCGCTGTTTATCGCCTCCCTGGCTGAAACCAAGCTCGACGATATCGCCGAAGAATGCGTCCACGCCGCACCCGACGACCTGGCCCGCATCGGTTTCGCCGTGGCCCACGCCCTCGACGCGAGCGCACCGGCCGTCGAAGGCCTGGACACTGAAGCCCTCGAACTGGCCCAACGCATCGCCGACGCCCTGCTGGCGGCCAAGCGTCCATTGATCATTGCCGGCACCTCGCTGGGTTCCAAGGCGCTGATCGAAGCCGCCGCCAACATCGCCAAGGCCTTGAAGCTGCGCGACAAGAACGGCTCCATCAGCCTGGTGGTGCCGGAAGCCAACAGCCTTGGCCTGGCCATGCTCGGCGGCGAGTCCCTCGACGCCGGCCTGCAAGCGGTGATCGACGGCAACGCCGACGCCATCGTGGTGCTGGAAAACGACCTGTACACCCGCACCGCTGCCGCCAAGGTTGACGCTGCACTGAGCGCTGCCAAGGTCCTGATCGTGGCCGACCACCAGCAGACCGCAACCAGTGAACGCGCCCATCTGGTACTGCCGGCCGCCACCTTCGCCGAAGGCGACGGTACGCTGGTCAGCCAGGAAGGCCGCGCCCAGCGCTTCTTCCAGGTGTTCGATCCGAAATACATGGACGCCAGCATCCTGGTTCACGAAGGCTGGCGCTGGCTGCATGCCCTGCGCGCGACCCTGCTGAACCAGCCGATCGACTGGACCCAGCTCGACCACGTCACCGCCGCTACCGCCGCCAGCGCGCCACAACTGGCCCGCATCGTCGATGCCGCACCGTCCGCCGCGTTCCGCATCAAAGGCATGAAACTGGCCCGCGAACCGCTGCGCTACTCCGGCCGCACGGCCATGCGCGCCGATATCAGCGTGCACGAACCGCGCACCCCGCAGGACCATGACACCGCGTTCGCCTTCTCCATGGAAGGCTATTCGGGTTCAGCCGAACCCCGTCAGCAGGTGCCGTTTGCCTGGTCGCCGGGCTGGAACTCGCCTCAGGCCTGGAACAAGTTCCAGGACGAAGTCGGTGGTCACATCCGCGCTGGCGACCCGGGCACCCGCCTGATCGAAACCCAGGGCGACTCGCTGAACTGGTTCGCCGCCGTACCGCGTCCATTCAACCCGGCGCCGGGCACTTGGCAGGTTGTGCCGTTCTTCCATCTGTTCGGCAGCGAAGAAAACTCTTCCAAGGCCGCACCGGTGCAAGAGCGCATTCCGCACGCCTACGTGTCGCTGGCCAAGTCCGAAGCCGATCGCCTGGGCGTCAACGACGGTGCCCTGCTCAGCCTGAACGTGGCCGGCCAGACCCTGCGTCTGCCGCTGCGCATCAACGATGAGCTGGGTGCGGGCCTGGTTGCACTGCCTAAAGGCCTCGCCGGTATCCCGCCTGCGATCTTTGGCAAAACCGTTGACGGTCTGCAGGAGGCAGCGCAATGACCTGGTTCACCCCTGAAGTGATCGACGTGATCATCTCGGTCCTCAAGGCCATCGTGATCCTGTTGGCCGTGGTCGTTGCGGGCGCCCTGCTCAGCTTCGTCGAACGCCGTCTGCTGGGCTGGTGGCAGGACCGTTACGGTCCGAACCGCGTTGGCCCGTTCGGCATGTTCCAGATCGCCGCCGACATGCTGAAGATGTTCTTCAAGGAAGACTGGACGCCGCCGTTCGCCGACAAGGTGATCTTCACCCTGGCGCCGGTGGTTGCCATGAGCGCCTTGCTGATCGCCTTCGCGGTCATCCCGATCACCCCGACCTGGGGCGTGGCGGACCTGAACATCGGCCTGCTGTTCTTCTTCGCCATGGCCGGTCTGTCGGTGTACGCGGTGCTGTTCGCCGGTTGGTCGAGCAACAACAAGTTCGCCCTGCTGGGCAGCTTGCGCGCCTCGGCCCAGACCGTGTCCTACGAAGTGTTCATGGGCCTGGCGCTGATGGGCATCGTGGTGCAGGTCGGCTCGTTCAACATGCGCGACATCGTCGAGTATCAGGCGCAGAACCTGTGGTTCATCATTCCGCAGTTCTTCGGCTTCTGTACCTTCTTCATCGCAGGCGTGGCCGTGACTCACCGTCACCCCTTCGACCAGCCGGAAGCGGAACAGGAACTGGCCGACGGTTACCACATTGAATATGCCGGCATGAAGTGGGGCATGTTCTTCGTCGGTGAGTACATCGGCATCATCCTGATCTCGGCCCTGCTGGTGACGCTGTTCTTCGGCGGCTGGCACGGTCCGTTTGGCATCCTGCCGCAGTTGGCGTTCTTCTGGTTCTTCCTCAAGACCGCGTTCTTCATCATGTTGTTTATCCTGCTGCGCGCTTCCATTCCGCGTCCACGATACGACCAGGTGATGGATTTCAGCTGGCGCTTCTGCCTGCCACTGACCCTGATCAATTTGCTGGTGACCGCTGCCGTTGTGTTGTTGAACACGCCAGCGGCCGCGGTTCAGTGAGGATTTGACCCATGTTCAAATATATTGGCGACATCGTTAAGGGTACTGGTACCCAGTTGCGAAGCCTTGTGATGGTGTTCGGTCACGGCTTTCGCAAACGCGACACCCTGCAATACCCGGAAGAAGCGGTGTACCTGCCGCCGCGCTACCGCGGCCGCATCGTGCTCACCCGCGACCCGGATGGCGAAGAGCGTTGCGTAGCCTGCAACCTGTGCGCCGTGGCGTGCCCGGTGGGTTGCATCTCCCTGCAGAAAGCTGAAACCGAAGACGGTCGCTGGTACCCGGACTTCTTCCGCATCAACTTCTCGCGCTGCATTTTCTGCGGCCTCTGCGAGGAAGCTTGCCCGACCACCGCGATCCAGCTCACGCCGGATTTCGAGATGGCCGAGTTCAAACGTCAGGACCTGGTGTACGAGAAAGAAGATCTGCTGATCTCTGGTCCCGGTAAAAACCCTGATTACAACTTCT
The DNA here is from genome assembly GCF_000336465.1 of Pseudomonas poae RE*1-1-14. Classification (NCBI taxonomy): domain Bacteria; kingdom Pseudomonadati; phylum Pseudomonadota; class Gammaproteobacteria; order Pseudomonadales; family Pseudomonadaceae; genus Pseudomonas; species Pseudomonas poae. The sequence continues at coordinate 2,619,809 of NC_020209.1, forward strand.
ATCGTGTTGCAGGTATGGCCGTTGCCGGTAAGCCCAAGGGCGCCGCACAAAACGAAGCCGAGCCGATCAACGTGAAGAGCTTGCTGCCTTAAGGAAGAAAGATGGAATTCGCTTTCTATTTCGCATCGGGTATCGCGGTTGTGTCCACGCTTCGCGTGATCACCAACAACAACCCCGTGCACGCCCTGCTCTACCTGATCATTTCGCTGATCGCCGTGGCGATGACCTTCTTTGCCCTCGGCGCGCCGTTCGCCGGTGTGCTGGAAGTGATCGCCTACGCCGGCGCCATCATGGTGCTGTTCGTGTTCGTGGTGATGATGCTCAACCTGGGGCCGGCTTCGGTCGCCCAGGAACGCGTCTGGCTCAAGCCCGGCATCTGGCTCGGCCCGGTTGTCCTCGCAGCCCTGCTGCTGGGTGAGCTGCTGTATGTGCTGTTCGCTCACCAGAGCGGCCAGGCCATCGGCCACACCACCGTAGATGCCAAGGCCGTGGGTGTGAGCCTGTTCGGCCCGTACCTGCTGGTGGTCGAACTGGCTTCGATGCTGCTGCTCGCGGCAGCCATCACCGCCTTCCACTTGGGCCGCAACGAAGCCAAGGAGCAATGACGATGCCTGCTATCCCTTTGGAGCATGGTCTGGCGGTCGCCGGCATCCTGTTCTGCCTTGGCCTGGTCGGCCTGATGGTGCGCCGTAACATTTTGTTCGTGTTGATGAGCCTGGAAATCATGATGAATGCCGCAGCACTGGCGTTCATCGTGGCAGGCGCTCGTTGGGGCCAGCCGGATGGACAAGTCATGTTCATCCTGGTGATCAGCCTGGCAGCCGCCGAGGCCAGCATCGGCCTGGCGATCCTGCTGCAGCTGTACCGTCGCTTCCACACGCTTGATATCGACGCTGCCAGTGAGATGCGCGGATGAACATGATCTTTCTGACTTTCGTATTTCCCCTGATCGGTTTCCTGCTGCTGTCGTTCTCTCGCGGGCGCTGGTCGGAAAACCTCTCGGCCTTGATCGGCGTGGGCTCCATTGGCCTGTCGGCCATCGTCGCGGCCTATGTCATCTGGCAATTCAACGTAGCCCCGCCCGAAGGCGGCCACTACACCCTGGTGCTGTGGCAGTGGATGTCGGTCGAGGGCTTCAAGCCCAACTTCGCCCTCTACGTGGACGGCCTGTCGATCACCATGCTCGGCGTGGTCGTCGGCGTAGGCTTCCTGATCCACCTGTTCGCGTCCTGGTACATGCGCGGTGAAGCGGGCTACTCGCGCTTCTTCTCGTACACCAACCTGTTTATCGCCAGCATGCTGTTTCTGGTACTGGGCGATAACCTGTTGTTCCTGTACTTCGGCTGGGAAGGCGTGGGCCTGTGCTCGTACCTGTTGATCGGTTTCTACTACAGCAACCGCAACAACGGTAACGCGGCGCTCAAGGCGTTTATCGTCACCCGTATCGGCGACGTGTTCATGGCCATCGGCCTGTTCATCCTGTTCCAACAGGTGGGCACGCTGAACATTCAGGAACTGCTGGTGCTGGCACCGCAGAAATTCCAGGTCGGCGACTTCTGGATCACCCTGGCCACGCTGATGCTGCTGGGCGGCGCCGTGGGTAAATCCGCGCAACTGCCGCTGCAAACCTGGCTGGCGGATGCGATGGCCGGTCCTACCCCGGTTTCGGCCCTGATTCACGCCGCAACCATGGTGACCGCCGGTGTCTACCTGATCGCACGGACCCACGGCCTGTTCACCCTGGCGCCGGACATCCTGCATCTTGTAGGCATCGTCGGCGGCGTGACCCTGGTACTGGCCGGCTTCGCCGCGCTAGTGCAGACCGACATCAAGCGCATCCTCGCCTACTCGACCATGAGCCAGATCGGCTACATGTTCCTGGCCCTGGGCGTCGGCGCCTGGGACGCGGCGATCTTCCACCTGATGACCCACGCGTTCTTCAAGGCACTGCTGTTCCTCGCCTCCGGTGCGGTGATCGTGGCCTGCCACCACGAGCAGAACATCTTCAAGATGGGCGGCCTGTGGAAGAAACTGCCGCTGGCCTATGCCAGCTTCATCGTCGGTGGTGCCGCCCTGGCCGCGCTGCCACTGGTGACCGCCGGTTTCTATTCCAAGGACGAAATCCTCTGGGAAGCCTTTGCCAGCGGTAACCAGAACCTGCTGTATGCAGGCCTGGTGGGTGCGTTCATGACCTCGCTGTACACCTTCCGCCTGATCTTCATCACCTTCCACGGTGAAGCCAAGACCGAAGCGCACGCAGGTCACGGCATCTCCCACTGGCTGCCGCTGTCGGTGCTGATCATCCTGTCGACCTTCATCGGCGCGATGATCACCCCGCCACTGGCCGGTGTACTCCCGGAAAGCGCCGGGCATGCCGGTGGCGCCGCCAAGCACAGTCTGGAAATCGCCTCGGGCGCTATCGCCCTGGCCGGTATCCTGCTGGCTGCGCTGCTGTTCCTTGGCAAGCGTCGCTTCGTCACGGCCGTGGCCAACAGTGGCATCGGGCGCTTCCTGTCGGCCTGGTGGTTCGCCGCCTGGGGCTTCGATTGGATCTACGACAAACTGTTCGTCAAGCCTTACCTTGCGATCAGCCATGTACTGCGCAAAGACCCGCTCGACCAGACCATCGGTTTGATCCCGCGCGCCGCCAAGGCCGGTCACACCGCCCTGAGCCGCAGCGAGACCGGCCAACTGCGTTGGTATGCAGCGTCCATGGCGGCCGGTGCCGTTCTGGTGATTGGCGCTATCGTCGTCGTGGCGGTCTGACCATGTCTATGCACTTTGCGAACTTGCGAAAGGAAACGAGCCCGTCATGATTCTGCCCTGGCTAATCCTGATCCCCTTTATCGGCGGCCTGCTCTGCTGGATGGGTGAACGCTTCGGCGCCACCCTGCCCCGCTGGATTGCGTTGCTGACCATGTCCCTGGAACTCGCGCTCGGCCTCTGGCTGTGGGCCCACGGTGACTATTCATTCGCTCCGGCTCCAGGCGTCGATCCCACGTTCGCGCTTGAATTCAAGCACGTGTGGATCCAGCGCTTCGGCATCAACGTGCACCTGGCCCTCGACGGCCTGTCGCTGTTGATGATCCTGCTGACCGGCCTGCTGGGTATCCTCTCGGTACTCTGCTCGTGGAAAGAGATCCAGCGTCACGTGGGTTTCTTCCACCTGAACCTGATGTGGATCCTGGGCGGCGTTGTTGGCGTGTTCCTCGCCCTCGACCTGTTCATGTTCTTCTTCTTCTGGGAAATGATGCTGGTGCCGATGTACTTCCTCATCGCGCTCTGGGGTCACAGTTCTTCGGACGGCAAGAAAACCCGGATCTACGCGGCGACCAAGTTCTTCATCTTCACCCAGGCTTCCGGCCTGATCATGTTGGTGGCGATCCTGGGTCTGGTTCTGGTCAACTTCAATAGCACGGGCGTGATCACTTTCAACTACGCCGACCTGTTGAAAACCAAGATGTCCCTGACCACCGAGTACATCCTGATGCTGGGCTTCTTCATCGCGTTTGCGGTGAAGCTGCCGGTGGTGCCCTTCCACTCCTGGTTGCCGGATGCTCACGCCCAGGCGCCGACCGCCGGTTCCGTGGACCTGGCCGGTATCCTGTTGAAGACCGCGGCCTACGGCTTGCTGCGTTTCGCCCTGCCGCTGTTCCCGAATGCCTCGGCCGAGTTCGCGCCGATTGCCATGACCCTGGGTCTGATCGGGATCTTCTACGGTGCGTTCCTGGCCTTCGCGCAAACCGACATCAAACGTCTGATCGCCTTCTCGTCCGTTTCCCACATGGGTTTCGTCCTGATCGGTATCTACTCCGGCAGCCAGCTGGCGTTGCAGGGCGCGGTGATCCAGATGCTGGCTCATGGTGTCTCGGCCGCCGCGCTGTTTATCCTGAGTGGTCAGCTGTACGAGCGTCTGCACACCCGTGACATGCGTGAAATGGGTGGCGTGTGGTCGCGCATCGCGTACCTGCCGGCGATCAGCCTGTTCTTTGCCGCTGCGTCGTTGGGCTTGCCGGGTACCGGAAACTTCATCGGCGAGTTCCTGATCCTGATGGGGGCCTTTGTGCAGACGCCATGGATCAGTGCGATTGCCACCTCCGGCCTGGTATTCGGTTCGGTCTACTCGCTGATCATGATCCACCGCGCCTACTTCGGCCCGGCCAAGTCCGACACCGTCCTGCAAGGGATGGATGCGCGCGAACTGATCATGGTGCTCGGCCTTGCGTTGCTGCTGATCTACATCGGCGTGTACCCGCAACCGTTCCTGGACACGTCTGCCGCCACGATGCATGGCGTGCAGCAGTGGTTCGGCACCGCCTTCTCTCAACTCGCTTCGGCCCGGTAAGAGCGCTATGGAATTCACGATCCAACACTTTATCGCGCTTGCGCCGCTGCTGATCACCAGCCTCACCATCGTGGTGGTGATGCTGGCGATCGCCTGGCGCCGCAATCACTCGCAAACGTTCCTGCTGTCCTGTGCCGGTCTGAACCTGGCCCTGCTGTCGATCATCCCGGCGCTCAAGGTGGCACCACTGGCGGTCACGCCTTTGATGATGGTCGATGACTTCGCGCTGCTGTACATCGCGTTGATCCTGGTCGCGACCTTGGCCTGCGTCACCCTCGCCCACGCCTACCTCGGCGAAGGCGGCACCGGTTACCCAGGCAACAAGGAAGAGCTGTACCTGCTGATCCTGCTGGCGGCGGCCGGCGGTATCGTGCTGGTCAGCGCACAGCACCTGGCGGGCCTGTTCATCGGCCTGGAACTGCTGTCGATCCCGACCTACGGCTTGGTGGCCTACGCCTTCTTCAACAAGCGCTCTCTGGAAGCCGGCATCAAGTACATGGTGCTGTCGGCGGCAGGTTCGGCGTTCCTGTTGTTCGGTATGGCCCTGCTCTACGCCGAAGCCGGCAGCCTGAGCTTCACCGGTATCGGTCACGCCCTGGCCACCACCAGCATGCCTGCGCCGATTGCCCAACTGGGCCTGGCGATGATGCTGATCGGCCTGGCTTTCAAGCTGTCGCTGGTGCCGTTCCACCTGTGGACCCCGGACGTGTACGAAGGCGCCCCGGCGCCAGTGGCTGCGTTCCTGGCGACCGCATCGAAGGTGGCAGTGTTTGCGGTGATGGTGCGTCTGTTCCAGATCTCGCCTGCGGCCAACACCGGTGTGCTGAGCAACGTACTGACCGTGATCGCCATTGCGTCGATCCTGTTCGGCAACCTGCTGGCACTGACCCAGAACAACCTCAAGCGTCTGCTGGGTTACTCGTCCATCGCCCACTTCGGCTACCTGCTGATCGCCCTGGTGGCGAGCAACGGCCTGGCCGTGGAAGCCATCGGCGTGTACCTGGTCACCTACGTGATCACCAGCCTGGGCGCGTTCGGCGTGATCACCCTGATGTCCTCGCCGTACAAGGGCCGTGACGCCGACGCGCTGTACGAATACCGCGGCCTGTTCTGGCGCCGTCCGTACCTGACCGCCGTCCTCACTGTGATGATGTTGTCCTTGGCGGGTATCCCGCTGACGGCGGGCTTTATCGGCAAGTTCTACATCGTTGCTACCGGTGTTGAAGCGCACCAATGGTGGCTGGTTGCGTCCTTGGTACTGGGCAGCGCCATCGGCGTGTTCTACTACCTGCGCGTGATGGTCACCCTGTACCTGATCGAGCCGAACCTGCGCCGCGTCGACGCCGAGCTGCACTGGGAACAGAAGGCAGGCGGCGTGATGCTGCTGGCCATCGCCCTCCTCGCGTTCTTCCTGGGCGTGTACCCACAACCGTTGCTCACCCTGGTGCAGCATGCGGTGCTGGGCGTTTGATCGCTTAGTCAAATGCAGTAAACAGAACGGCGCCTTCGGGCGCCGTTTTGCGTTTCTGGGGCGTGCGGCCTCTGCCCTTCCCTGTTCGCGGAATTTTCCTGTTCCATCTACCTCTTCATCTGGCATCCATGCGTTTGAGGCGACCTTATGGTGGTTGCGTTTTAAGAAGGTTCCCACAGCACGGTCACTTGACACCCTTGCGAGTGGGTCAGCAAACTATACGCAGGCTACGTACATAACATGGATGCTCTATTTATCGAACTGCCGGCCTTCGAGCGGCATCGCAAGGATTATCTGAGTGACGAGCTTTTCCACGGTTTTCAACAGGTGTTGATGAAAAACCCGGAAGCGGGAGACGTGATCGAAGGCACCGGCGGATTGCGCAAGGTTCGCTTCGTCGATCAGCGGCGCAACAAAGGTAAACGCGGTGGCCTGCGAGTCATTTACTACTGGTGGTCAGGCGGCACTCAATTCTGGCTGTTCACCCTGTACGGCAAGCATGAACAGGACGATCTTGCCCCCCACCACAAAAAAACGCTTAAACAGATGCTGGACAAGGAAATCAAAGCGAGGACACCCCATGAAACGTGAAATTTTCTCCGAACTGGTCGAAGGCTTCGACGCATTGGCCGAGGAGCGCCAGGGCAAAGTCACCCTGCGTACCCACAAGGTTCAACTCACCTACCTGGCACCGCTCACCGCCGAAGAAGTGGTTGCGGTGCGTCAGCAGCTCAACCTGTCCCGCGCGGTATTCGCCATGTACTTGCGCACCAATACCCGCACGCTGGAAAACTGGGAGCAAGGTCGAGCCAAACCCAATGCTCAGGCAGTGACGCTGATCCGTCTGGTAGCACGCTTTCCGGAAACCGTGGCGCAGTTGGCCGCATTGACTTGATGGACTGCTCGTTTCTCGCCTGTAAGGCAGCTGGGCATCATGCAGGTTGTCATTTTGAATGAACCTTTCATAACGCCTTCCTATCCATTTATAACAAGACAGGGAGGCAACATGAGTACCGCAAAAATCTACACCATCCACTACCACCTGCACGGTACGCCGAAATCCTTTGTCGTACGTGCCGACGTCATGAATAACGCTGAAGCCTGGCACTGGGCGGCCGTTGATGCCGACATTGCACACGTTAGTCGTATCGGCCGCGTAGGCCATGAGCAGGTCAAGAAAACCACGCGCCCCTGGGCGGAGAAATACGGCATCACCGAAGTCAGCTGGAACCCACCCAGATAAACAAAGCCCCGCACAATGGCGGGGCTTTTTTTACTTTTTCAAGTCGCCCAACGGATCGTAGGGCGGCTTTTTTTCCGACTGCTTTTTCTCGTCCAGCGGGGCGATAGCCGGGCCGATGGGATCGACCTGCGGGTCCGACACATCGGGAGAGTCGGGGTCGAAACCCAGCTCGTCATTCTGCGTGGCATGCTCGCTTGAACTCGGGCCTTTCGGGGGATTGCTCATGGTGATCTCCTCTCTTACAACGGACGGGCCTTGTCATGGAGATTGTCGAGGTTTTTCTCGACGTGCTTCACATCGTCGTCCGGCCGGTCCTGTGGGTCGTTGGGGCGCAACGCATCGTTGTCACGCTCCTCTTCGCCAGGGGTGCGATGGGAATCGGGCGTACCCGGCGGTGGCTGCTTGTATTCGGGCATGGTGGCGTACCTGTGAAGGGCTTCACAAGGTTAGAGAAACCGCGCGCGGCCATCGTTCAACTTGTTTGCCCCCGCGCCTGCGTGCGCCAGCACAACAGCGCACTGATCGCAATCGCCGCGCCCGCCAGGCCAAACACCAGCGACGCCGAGGCCACCGGCAATAACAACCCCGCCAGCAACGGCCCGAAACCCGCGCCGATATCGCGCCATACCGCGTTGGACGCGAGCGCCGATACCCGCATCGAGCCTGGGTTGCGCTCAGTCACCAGGGTGGTCACCAAGGGCAGTTGCAAGGCACGCAGCACCAGCACCGCCGCTGCGCCGGCAATCACCCACTCACTGCCGAACGCCCCCAGCGCCAGGGCGCTCATGAATGAAAACAGCAACAGCATCGAGGTGGCCCCGAACCGCTGCGCCGCATGCCCCCCCAATGGGCTGAGCAATAATTCCGATAAATACCGCAGGCCCATCAGACCACCGGCGATCAGCACCGCGTCACCGCCCACGATCTTCTGCGCCTGGATCGACAGGCCAAAGATAAACAGGCCGTCCAGCGCCACGCCCTCGATAAACGACCACAACGCCACACTGTCGGGCCAGTTGAAACGTCGCCCCGGCGTGCTGTGCAGATCGTGCCCGGTACTGGGCAACCCGCGCGCCAGCCACAGCCCCATGAGGCAGCACACGGTGAGGATCAGGAAAATCGGGCGCGGCCCGGCCCACAAGGTCAGCAGCCCGCCCAGCGGCAACGCCAGCATCGGCCCCAGGGCGATCAACGCCCGTGAGCGCCCTGCCCGGCGCGCGGCGCCGTCCAGTTCGGAGGTGGCCAATACCTGGGTCGACAGGTTCAACGCCGCATAACACAGGCCCCACACCAGCCGCAGTCCGAGCAAGGCAGCAAAGCCGGACAACACCGAGTTGCCCAAGGCACACAGCGCAGCAGCGCCGGCAGCAAGCATGCAAGTGAGTCGATCGCCGTGACGTGCATAGAAATTCAGCACATGCCGATAGCCAAAGATCCGCACCAGGCGGTTGGCCGCCAACAGCACGCCGGCCTGGGCCAACGTGATGCCGAAGGCTTCTGACTCCATCGGCAGCAGCAGGTAAAGCAACACGTCACTGGGCAGGCAGAACCCGAGGGTCAGCGCGGCGCGGCGAGAGGTGGCATCGGCGGTATGGTGGGTCTGGCTGGTCATAAAGCTGAAACATTTAGAATCAGGTCGTCACACTAGCCCTCACCCGCGCTGCTTTACAAGGGTCAGATCCGCTGCCGGTCAGTGAGTTTGCGCCTTGTGGCGAGCAGGGTCAGACCCGCTGTTTATAAGGCAACAAACGCAGCCCGCTGGCCACACTGCCCACCAGCGCGAACGCACATCCCAGCCACAGCGCGTAGTGCGGGCCACTGTTCACGGACAAGTGAAAACACAGCGCCACCAACGAGGCGCCCAGTGTCTGCCCCAGCAACCGCGAAATCGCCACAATGCCGCTGGCCCCGCCACTGCGGGCCAGGGGTGCACTGGTCATCAGGGCCTTGAGATTGGGCGACTGGAAAAACCCGAAGCCGGCGCCGCACAACGCCATGCGCCAGCCGATATCAAATGCCGAGGCCTCATTGCCCAGGGTCGCCAGCGCGCCCATGCCGAGGCTGAGCATCAGCAGGCCGATGCCGCACAGCAGGCCCAGGGACACCCGATCCGCCAGACGCCCCGCCACCAGCGCCATCACCGCCACCACCGCCGGCCAGGGGGTCATCAGAAAGCCGGTCTCCACCTGGCTATGGCCCAACGCCGCCTGCAACAGAAACGGCAGCGACACGAACGCCAGGCCCTGGGCGCTGAACGCGCAAATAGCCGTGAGCGAAGACAAGGCAAATACCGGGCGCTTGAACAGGTCCACCGCCAGCATCGGCGCCGGGTGTCCGGCCTCGCGACGCAGCAGCAGCGCACCGCACACTGCCGCGAGCGCCACCAGCCCCAGGGTCAATGCGCCCTGCGCGCCATGCACGGCGGCGCCCAGGCCCAGCACCAGCAACGCGAACACACCGGCACACAGCAACGCGGCCAGACGATCGAAGGCGTGCCCGCTGATCGGCAACCTGGGCAGCGAGCGCAACCCCAGGCCCAGGGCCAACAGCCCCAACGGCACATTGATCAGGTACAGCCAGTGCCAACTGGCCACCGAGAGAATCGCCGACGCCGCCGTCGGCCCCAGCGTAAATGCCAGCCCTACCACCAACGAGTTATAGCCCAGGCCTCGCCCGAGCATCTTCGAGGGGTAGATGTGCCGCAACAACGCGGTATTGACGCTCATCAACGCCGCCGCACCCAATCCCTGGGCCACGCGCGCAGCGGTAAGCGTCAACAGCGAACCGGCCAGACCGCACAGCAACGACGAGACGATAAACAGCAGTAACCCGCCCAGGTAGACGCGGCGATGCCCCAGCACATCGCTCAACGACGCAAACGGCAGCACCGTCGCGATAATCGCCAGTTGGTAAGCGTTGACCACCCAGATCACCGAGGCCGAATCGGTGCCGATGCCTTCGGCCAGGGTCGGCAACGCCGTGTTGACGATGGCCGTGTCCAGCGTCGCCATGCCAATGCCCAGGGACAGCGCGATAACGGCCGGCAGGCGCTTATTGAGGGGTAGCCCATCGGCAACAGAAGACATGAAACGCTCCGCGCGGGTGACAAGGGGCGTGTAGATTACGGGCAGCGCAGATTTTTTTCAGGCGACAATCGGCTGGCTATCAAAATATTCATCCTGGGGCGAGCAAGGCTCAGTTAAACGCAGACTCCCTGTGGGAGCAGTAGTGCGACGATTGGACTTGTCCGGCAAAGCTGCGCAGCCCTTGCCATTGAGCCGCTGGATAGGTGACTCTCTCGTCATGTTTGGCCACTATTTCAGGGGTAGCGACATGACCACCAGCAACCTGCTCGCCCAGCTGTTTCCCACCGCCTCCACCGATATTCCCGAACCCTTTCGCCTGGCCGCGCCGATTGAACAACGTGATTACCTGGTCGATGGCCGACTGCAGGTATGGAACGGCCCGCTGGCCCGCGTGCAAAGCCCGGTGCAGTTGGGTGATGAACGCGTGCATATCGGCAGCACGCCGTTGCTGGATGCCGACACCGCCCTCACCGCCCTCGACGCCGCCGTGCGCGCCTACGACCGTGGCCAGGGCGAGTGGCCGACGATGCGCGTGGCCGACCGTATTCAGCATGTCGAAGCGTTCCTGCGGCGCATGCGCGAGCAGCGCGACGCGGTGGTCAAGCTGCTGATGTGGGAGATCGGCAAGAACCTCAAGGACTCGCAGAAAGAGTTCGACCGCACCTGCGACTACATCACCGACACCATCAACGCCCTCAAGGAACTCGACCGTCGCTCCAGCCGCTTCGAGCTGGAACAGGACACCCTCGGCCAGATCCGCCGCGTGCCGCTGGGTGTGGCGTTGTGCATGGGGCCTTACAACTACCCCCTGAACGAAACCTTCACCACGTTGATCCCGGCGCTGATCATGGGCAATACCGTGGTGTTCAAGCCGGCCAAGCTCGGCGTGCTGCTGATTCGTCCGTTGCTGGAGGCGTTTCGCGACAGTTTCCCGGCCGGGGTGATCAACGTGATCTACGGCAGCGGCCGCGAAACCGTGAGCGCGCTGATGGCCAGCGGCAAGATCGATATCTTTGCGTTTATCGGCACCAACAAGGCCGCCAGCGATTTGAAGAAACTGCACCCCAAGCCGCACCGCCTGCGCGCAGCCCTGGGCCTGGATGCGAAAAATCCCGGCATCGTGCTGCCCGAGGTCGACCTGGACAATGCCGTCAGCGAAGCACTTACCGGCGCCCTTTCGTTCAACGGCCAGCGCTGCACGGCGCTGAAAATCCTGTTTGTGCATGAAGCGGTGGTCGACAGCTTCATCGAAAAATTCAACGCCCGACTGGCCACGCTCAAGCCTGGCATGCCCTGGGAAGACGGCGTGTCGCTGACGCCCCTGCCGGAAGTGGGCAAGGTGGACTATCTCAACGCGCTGGTGGCCGATGCCGCGCTGCACGGCGCCAAGGTGGTGAACCCGAACGGCGGCGAGAGTCGCGGCTCCTTTTTCTACCCGGCCGTTTTGTACCCGGTGAACCCGCAGATGCGCGTCTACCACGAGGAGCAGTTCGGCCCGGTGGTGCCGATCGTGCCCTACCGTGACCTGGACAAGGTGATCGACTACGTGCTCGATTCCGACTTCGGCCAGCAATTGAGCCTGTTCGGCACCAACGCTGTGGAAGTGGGGCGACTGGTAGACGTTTTTGCCAATCAGGTCGGCCGTATCAACATCAACGCCCAGTGCCAGCGCGGGCCGGACACCTTCCCGTTCAACGGGCGCAAGAACTCGGCCGAGGGCACGCTGTCTGTGCATGACGCCCTGCGCGTGTTCTCGATTCGCACCCTGGTGGCAACGAAGTTCCAGGAAAGCAACAAAGCGTTGGTCAGCGATATTCTGCGTAATCGCGATTCAAGCTTTCTGACCACCGATTACATCTTCTGACGAATACAGGCGCGGGCTTGCCTCCCGGATCTGTCTGCAAGGCAACGGTGAGGCTATCGCAGGCAAGCCAGCTCCCACACCTGGGTCACCTTTTGTCCTGATTACCGAGGTCTCGTTACTCCCGATGAATCTACCCCTGTTTGCCCGGCGCCTTTTGCGCCCGTTGCTGGACCCCTACCGCCGCTATCGCCACGCCAAGCTGATCCACGCCGTGCGGGTGTCCATCGGCTTGCTGGCGACAATCCTGCTCACCACTGGCCTTCACCTGCCTCACGGTGAATGGGCTTCGGTGACCATGCTGATCGTGATCGGCGGCTTGCAGCACCACGGCAACATCGGCAAAAAAGCGGTGGAACGCGCCTACGGCACCTTGATCGGCGCCAGTGTCGGCTTGCTGCTGGTGGTGCAGCAGGCCTATTTCGGCCTGCCGCTGTTGACCTACCTGCTGATGTCAGTGGTGTGCGGGTTCTTTTCCTATCACGCCATCGGCAAGGGCGGTTACATCGCGCTGCTGTCGGCGATCACTGTGTTTATCGTAGCCGGCCACGGTGACAACCCGATCTCGGACGGTTTATGGCGCACCGTGGACATCCTCATCGGCATCGTGCTGGCGCTGGCATTTTCCTTCGCCCTGCCGCTCTACGCGGTGTACTCCTGGCGCTACAACCTGGCCAGTGCGTTGCGCGACTGCGCAGCGATCTACAGCCGGATTATCGGCGGCCAGTCGGTGACCGACGATGAACACCTCAAGCTGCTCAACCGCTTGAACGCAGCGATGGTGCAACTGCGTTCGCTGATGCCGTCGGTGTCCAAGGAAGTGCGCATTTCCCTGACCGAACTGGACGCCATTCAACGGCATCTGCGCATGTGCATCAGCACCCTGGAGATTCTCGGCAATACCCGGCCAGACCCGCGCGATGAGCAGGCGACGGCACGCATGCAAGTGATGTTGAAAGCCGAGCACCGGCAGATTCGCGTGCAACTGGTGGGCATGGCGCGGGCGTTGAAGTCCGGGTTTACCGAACGGCTGGACCGGCCCGCTGCGCATGCAGTCGCAGAAAGCGGGCTGCAAGCGCCGGTGCACAGTGCGCTGGATGGCTATCGGTTATTAACGTTGCAACTGGCGCAGAACGTGGATGGGATGCGTCAGCGGTTGGCGAGGACGTCGAATCACTGGAGGATTTGAGGGATCGAAAAAGAGCAGCCTGTCGCTGAGTGCAGCAGTTGGAACTGACGGTGGTGACGAGTACAGCGCCCTGAGCAGCCTGAAATCGCAGATTAAAGGGAATCGACTATAAAACGCTTTTTCTTACATTTTTTTCACGATTTATTCACACCCCGAACCGTACTGTGAAGCCTCATCCGTTACAAATGCTGCACATTAAGAACCCGCCGCCCCAGCGGGTTTTTTTTGCCTGTAATTCAAGCTCAGCGCGCCGCCTTGGTTACCGGCGCTGCCGCTTCTTCCCGAATGGCGCGCTGGGTATCCAGCACTTTAGCCAGCGCAGTTTGCGCCTCAGGGCTTTGCTGCGGCACGCGGATAGCAGCCGACACCAGGGTAATCAGCTTGGCCATCACCTCGGCGTCGGTGGCCGGGCGACCGAGACTCATGGAGTTCATCAGCAAGCGCAGTTCGGTGCCGGCCATCACCCCGGAAATCGCCTTGAGGGCAAATTGCAGGCGCACGCCCAGCTCGTTACGCGGCAGGTCCGGCAGCGCCAGGGCGAAGGCTTCGAAGAAGCGCTGGAACACCGGCTGGTAATGCACCTTGAGGTATTCCTGGATAAACGGCGACGTGTCGCTATACACGCGGCCGAGGAAACGGATGAACGAGCGACCTTCCCCGCTACCCGGGTCGCTGCGCTCCAGCCCCATGGCCGGGGCAAACAGCACGCCAAGCAAGGTATCGCAATCGAGCGGCCCCTCGGACTCGGCCTCACAGCGCGCGAGCAATTCCAGGCGCTGCTCGTTGAGCGGCTCCAGGCGCTGCATCAGCAGGGTCTTCATCAGGGAATCCTTGTCCCCGAAGTGGTAATTCACGGCGGCCAGGTTCACCTGGGCACGCTCGGTTATCTGCCGTAACAAAACAGCGTCGTACCCGTACTTAATGAAGAGCGCCTCTGTCGCATCCAGCAATCGAGTCTTGGTAATGTTTGGCGTGCTGATTTTCTTGGCGACCATAAGGGTTCCACGGCGGAAATATTGTTTTAAAAAATAATTTGATTTTTTATACCGGGGCTGCTCTTTGAAAGCAAGTACCGAGAGGGCGCCATACGACCGAAAGCCTCGCCGGGCGGGCTTCTACACGGTAGTTGAAGGCGTGTTCGGCGATAGCGCCCAGTTGTCGGATAAATCGTTGCCAAGCGTAAAACCGCTCTACCCCACTGGCTGGCGAAGCGCCTGGAACGCGGTTACTATTCAAACAATATTTTAAAAACAAGAAACAAATCAGTCAGCGATGCAATCCGCACCGCCCCGCGATCTTGTTACAAACATTTTCCGGGCAGCGCTGGCGGTGTCGAAAGGACTGCAAGGCGTAGGCACGATGACAGAGCACTTCGCGCAACCTCCATTGATCGCCCTGCAAGGTATCGGCAAGCGCTACCAACTCGCCGGGCAAGCCCTGTCGATTCTCGATGACGTGTGCCTGTCCATCACGCGCGGCGACAGCTGCGGCATCCTCGGCGCCTCCGGCTCCGGCAAAAGTACCCTGCTCAATATTCTCGGCCTGCTGGATTTGCCCAACTGCGGCCAGTATCAATTTGCTGGCCACGATATCTTCAGCGCCACGCCGGATGAACTGGCCGCGATCCGCAACCAGCAGATCGGCTTCGTGTTCCAGAGTTTCAACCTGCTGCCACGTCTTAGCGCCCTGGACAACGTTGCCCTGCCCCTGAGTTATCGCGGCGTGTCGCGCCATGAATCGGTGGCCCAGGCGCTGCGCATGCTCGACCAGGTCGGGCTGGCCGAGCGCGCGCACCATCACCCTGCCGACCTCTCCGGCGGCCAGCGCCAGCGGGTTGCCATTGCACGGGCGCTGGTGGGCAACCCCTCGGTGATCCTGGCCGACGAACCCACCGGCAATCTCGACAGCAACACCGCCCAGGACATCATGGACCTGCTGCTGACGCTCAACCGCGAGCAGCAGGTGACGCTGATCATCGTCACCCACGATGCGCAGATCGCCGAGCGCCTGCAGCGCAAGATCCTGGTGCGCAACGGCGTGGTGAGCGAGGCCGGTGGCCTATGAGCCTGCGCGTTGAACAGAGCCTGAGCCAACTGCTGCATGAAGCCTTCGTCAGCCTGCGCACCCTGGGCAAACGCTCGGTCCTCGCGTTGCTGGGCATTGTGATCGGCAGTTCGTCGGTGGTGGCGCTGATCAATATCGGCCACAACGCGGCGGTGGATGCCGCGATGATTTTCAAGGACATGGGCACCGACACCCTGATCGCCCAATTTCCGGCCAAACGCAGCGGTAACCTGAGCATGCGCGCCCACCTCGACCTGGACGCCGTGCGCAGCGCCGTCCCTGGCATCGCGCATATCGGCGCGCTCAGCCTGTTCAGCGGCCCCATCGTGTTCCATGGACGCACCGCGAATGCCAACCTGGTCGGCACCACACCGGCTATTCACGAGGCCATGCGCCTGGTGCTGCGCGAAGGACGCTTCCTGTCACCCTTCGACGCCAATGAAACCTACGCGGTGATCGGTGACCAGGTGGCCCAGGTCCTCGGCGCACCGGGCGACCCGCTCAGACTGGGCGACCGTGTGCGCATCCACGATTACCTGTTTCTGATCGTGGGCATCCTGCACAACCAGCCCCGGGCGATGCTGATGCCGGTGCAGGCCAACGAGTCGCTGTTCATCCCCGCCGAGGGCATGCGCCGCATCTACGCCAACCCGCAGATCGGCAATGTGATCATCCGCGCAGCGCCCGGGCAGGACATGGAACGCATCGCGCGCCAAACCGCCGTTGCGCTGCAACGTCAGCTGACCGACCACAGCGTCGACATTACCGTGCCCCAGCAGATGATCGACGGCATGACCCGTCAGAGCCGCACCTTCGCCTATCTGCTGCTGGCCCTGGGCGCGATTTCACTGGTGGGCGGCGGCGTCGGGGTGATGAACGTGATGTTGATGAACGTCTCGCAGCGGCGTCGCGAGATCGGCATTCGCATGGCGCTGGGCGCGCGTCAGCGCGATATCCGCAACCTGTTCCTGATCGAAGCGGTCACCCTCACCGCCGTCGGCGCCCTGTGCGGCGCCGTGCTGGGCATGACCGCGGCGTGGCTCTATGCGTGGCTGTCGGGCTGGGTGTTTTCACTGGCGGCGGCGGCGTTGCCCCTGGGGGTTGGCAGCACGCTGCTGGTGGGCTTGTTCTTTGGTATTTACCCGGCGGTCTCGGCCTCCCGCTTACAGCCGGTGGAGGCCTTGCGCGATGAGTAAATGGCTGTGGCTGCTGGCGCTGATCAGCCTGCCCGGTGTGGCGGCGCAGGTAGTGATCAAGCCGTCGGCACCAAGCACCACCCGCAGCGGCTACGACCGAGGTGTGTCGCTGAGTGCCCAGGCCACCAGCCTGACCCTGGGCGACGCCGTGTACCTGGGCCTGCGCAACAACCCGGCGATTCGCAGCGCCTACCTGCAGCGGGTGGCACAGAAATTCGACCTGCGGGTGGCCGAAGACGTGTTCAAGCCCAAGCTCACCCTTAACAGCTATTACCGTGGCACCCGCGGCTCCCAGGACAGCGCGCGCAACGCCAACCTAACACCGTCCACCAGCCTGCTCGGCGAATACGGCACACGCCTGAGCATGGCCTGGACCCAGCAACTGAACAGCGCCGACCGCGCCGGACGTTACCGCAGCGACGGTCTGGACCTAGCCGTCATCCAGCCCCTGGCACGCGGCGCCGGCTGGGACGCCACCACCGCGCCGCTGCGCCTGTCGCGCCTGTCCGAACAGGCCAACCGCCTGAACCTCAAGGCCACCGTGGCGGGCACCATCAGCCAGATCATCGCCACCTACCGCGAACTGCTGCGCGCCCAGGAGCAACAGTTGATCGTGCAGGAGGCCCTCAAACGCTCCAACACGTTGCTGGAGGTGAACAAAGCGCTGATCAGCGCCGGGCGCATGGCCGAGTTTGAAATCGTGCAGACCGAAGCCGATATCGCCACCCAGCAACTGGGCGTCGAAGAAGCGCAGAACCAGCTCGACAGCAGCCGCCTGGCATTGCTGCGCCTGCTCGCGCTGGACCTGTCAACGCCGATTCGCGCCAGCGAAGCGCTGGAGGCCAGGCCCATGGAGATCGACAAGCGTCAGGCCTTCAACCTCGCGCAAACCCAGCAACCGGAATACCTTGCCGCCCTGCTCGGCAGCCAGCAGGCCGACCTCAACCTGGTAATCGCCAAGGACTCCGGGCGCTGGCAAGTGGACCTGGTGGCCGGCGCGAACCAGGTACGTGATGCCTATGACAATGACAACGGGCGCAGCAACAACCGCAGCTGGGACAGCTATGCCGGCGTGCAGGTGCAGATCCCCATCGGCGACATCAGCACGCGCCAGGCCGAAGTGCGCGCGCGGGTGAATGTGGAAGATCAGGAGATCCGCATCACCGACGCCCGCCAGGAGCTGGAACGCTCGGTCAACGATGTGGTGCGCGACCTGGGCACCCGCTGGCGCCAATATGAAATCTCGCGGCGCGCGGTGGAGCTGTCGCGGCGCAAGATTGAGATCGAGCGCGACAAACTCAGCGCCGGGCGCTCCACCAACTTCCAGGTGCTGAGTTTCGAGACCGACCTGCGCAACGCCGAGAACGCGCAGCTCAATGCGTTGATCGCTTACCTCAACGCCCAGACCCAGCTCGACCTGACGCTGGGCATGACCCTGGAAAGCTGGGAAATCGCCCTCAATGACTACTAATCAGAAACGCCTGCTGGGCGCTGTGTTGATCATGCTGGTGGCCGCTGCTGGCCTGACCCTGCGCAGCCCGGCGCAAACGCCGAGCAGTGCCGGCGAGCAATGGCTGGCGGTGACACCCGACCAGTTGGTGCACCAGATCGGCCTGGTGGGCAAGATCGAGCCCGACACTACCGTCACCCTCACGGCGCCGTTCGACGGCAATGTGCAGGCCAACCTGGTGGAGCAAGGCCAGCGCGTCGAAGCCGGCCAGGTGCTGTTGCGCATGGACCCTGCCACGCTGGAGGTGCAACTGCGCGACGCCCTCTCCGCCCAGCTCAAGGCGCGGCGCAGCGTGCAGGACATGCAGGATTGGGACAGCAGCGCCAATGTAAGTCGCGCCCGCCGCAGCCTGCGCACCGCCGAAATGACCGCCGACGCGACCCGGCGCAGACTCGGCGAAAGCGAAGACCTGTTCAAGCGCGGCATCATCCCGCGCAACGAACTGGACGACCTCAAGCAGCAGGCCCGGCAGCAACAACTGGACCTGGCGGCGGCGCGCGCCGAACTGCAACAGGCCCAGGATCAGGGCCGTGGCGAATACCGGCAGATCGCCGATATGGAGCTGACCAACGCCACGGTGAAGTACGAGGCGCTGCAGCAATTGCTGGCAGGCAAGGAGGTCAAGGCGCCGTTCTCCGGCATCGTGGTGCCCGCGCCCGGCAATAATTCGGCGCAAGCGGGCGGCAACACCAATGCCCCGGTGCAGTCCGGCAGCAAGGTCAGCCAGGGCCAGGTGCTCTTCGGGCTGGCCAACATCGAGCGGCTGAAAATCGTCGCCAAGGTCTCCGAGCTGGACATCAACCAGTTGCACCAGGGCCAGGCGGTGGAGGTCTTGGGCGATGGCTTCGATGGCGAACGGCTGAGCGGGACGGTGAGTGTGGTCAGCGGCTTGGCGATTGCCAGTGATGGCCAGGGCAGCGCGCAATTTCCGGTGACCCTGGCGATCCCCACGCTTACCCCGCAGCAGTTGCAGCGGGTGCGCCTGGGCATGAGCGCGCGCCTGACCATCGTGACCTACAACAATGCGCAGGCAATGGTGGTGCCAGGCCAGGCGATCGGGGCGGATATGACCGTGGAATATCGCGCGGCGATGGATCAGCCGGTGGAGCGGGTGAAAGTGACCACCGGGCAATCGACGCCGCAGGGCGTGGAGGTGTTCGGCCTCAAGCCGGGCTTCGTGAAAATCCCGAGATCTTGAAGTATTGACTGCACATGAGCCATTTCAGACAACCCCCCATCCCTGTGGCGAGCGGGCTGTTGTGGCGAGCAGGCTTGTCCTGCGTTGGGCTGCGCAGCAGCCCCAAACCAGGCGATGAGCCGTATCAGGTACTCCGCGTTCTGCTGGATTGGGGGCGCTTCGCACCCCAACGCGGGGCAAGCCCGCTCGCCACAATAAGCCGGCTTGCCACAGTGAGCCCGCTCGCCACAAAAAGCCCGCTCGCCCACCCTTAGATCGTTGTCAATTTGAGGGCCAAGGCCTTGGCCTGGAGCACCACGTCGGTCACCGCCGTGCTTTCCCACCACATCCCGCGTAGCGGCGGGCCCATGGCGAACAGGTGCCCACTGACCCGCCCCTGGGCATCGAGCACCGCACCGCTTGCATCCGCCGCGATGCCCAACGCCAGCGGCCCGGGCTGGATCAGCCCGCGCTTGAGCAACTGTTGCGGCAGCGGTCGGGCCACGCGGCGCCAGTCGTATTCGATGCCGCTGGAGTTGATCAGCGCGGCGCCGCTCACCTGGGTAACGCCCTGCTCGCCGCGAAAACGCAGACGTATGCTCACGCCACCGTCCGCAGGCGCCAGGCCCTTGAACGATGCCGCTCGGATGCGCAATCGCCCCTGGGCCTGCAACCGCGCCACCAGCTCGGCACTCAACGGCGGCGCACGGTGATGGTGGCTTTCCCACCACGGCCGCACATGCCGCACGAACTGACGCTTTTCGTACTCGCTGGCCTGGCTCCACAACCGGCCGATGTGCGCGCGCACGGTGTCCAGCGGCGCTTGCCAATCGATGCCCTGCGCCAGCGCAATGCGGCACTGGCGACGCAGTTCGCGCAGTAATTGCCGGGGGCTGCGCAGCGCCGGGTTGGCGCCGAGAAAGTCCTCCCAGGCCGGCGGCTGCCGGCGCACATGGGGCAGCAAGCCATGGCGTGAAAACACCTCGATGGGCCCACGATGCCCGGCCTGCTCAAGAGACACCACGGCGTCGACCATGGTCAGACCGGAACCGATGATCAGCACGCTGGCCTGCGGGTCGATCCGCGTCATCGCCTGCACATCCCAAGGGTCCACCGCCGCAGCGTTCACGCCGCAGGAGTCGGTCTGTGGCGTGCGCGCCGCCGGGAACATGCCGGTGGCCAGTACGGCATGGGCACCGCGCAGTTGCTCACCGTTATCCAGGGTCAGCAGTACCGTGCCCGCCTCGACCTGCAGGTCGACCGCTTCGGCGCGCACATGCTCGACGGTGGAGGTGGACAGCGCGCGGGCCTCGGCCAGGCGCTGCTGCACATACACGCCGAACAGCCCGCGTGGCGGGAACAATTCACTGACGGGTACGTGCTGCTGATCGGACTCCGGCCAGCCACCGGCCGCGATATGGTCGGTGAGCCACTGGGTCAGGTCATCGGCATTGTCCGGGTCGACGCTCATGCGCGCCGCGTTACCGTTTAGCGTGTGGCCCAGCTCGATCGCGCTGTAAGCCTCGCCGCGCCCCAGCTCGGCGCGCGGCTCGATCACCAGGATCCGGCGCCTGCCGGGCAGGCGCAGCAGTTGCACGGCCAGCATTGTGCCGCTCAGGCCGCCGCCGATGATCAGCACATCAGCGTTGCGGATGGATTCAGTCATGCGGGTCAGCCCTTACTGTTTTCCCGGGTAAATAACGCGCAGGTCCGCCCCGCGCCAGCTGTTCAGCGCTGCCATTCAAGGCAACGCGCCCAGTATCCAGCACGTCACCGTGGGACGCCTAGCTGAATACAGCGCTATCGCTCATTCAACCGACGTTGTGGCGCGGCAGACAGGTCGCGATAACCGGCGCCGGGGTGGCTGGATTCCAGGCGGGCGCCGTCGCCGAACAGCTTTTCGCGCAAGGTTCCCTGGGCGTAATCGGTCTTGTACACGCCGCGCTTCTGCAGTTCGGGCACCAGCAGGTCCACCGCGTCGATGAAGGTTTCGTGGGTCAGCGCATAGGCCAGGTTGAAGCCGTCCACGTCGGTCTCCTCCACCCACTCCTGCAGCAGGTCAGCGACGGTTTGCGGGCCACCGACGAACAGCGGACCGAACCCGCCGATGCCGACCCAATCGGCCAGTTCAGTGGGCGTCCAGACCTTGTTCGGGTCGGCCGTGGAAAACGCTTCCACCGCCGACTGGATGGCGTTGGTGTGCACATGCTTGAGCGGTTCATCCGGCTGGAAACGGCTGAAATCGATGCCGGTCCAGCCGGAAATCAGCGCCATGGCGCCTTCGTAGCTGACATAGGATTTGTAGTCGTCGAACTTGGCTTTGGCCTTGGCATCGGTCTCGCCGACGATCACCGTCTGCAGGTTGAAGATCAGGATTTTCCTCGGATCGCGTCCGGCCTCTTCGGCGCGGCGGCGAATATCAACGACGGTTTTTTTCAGCAGCACTTTGGACGGTGCGGCGACGAATACGCACTCGGCCTGCTCGGCGGCGAACTGTTTGCCACGGCTCGAAGCACCGGCCTGGTACAGCACCGGCGTGCGCTGCGGCGACGGCTCGCACAGGTGAATCCCAGGCACCTGAAAGTGTCTGCCCACATGGCCAATCTCGTGAATCTTGCTCGGGTCGCTGAAAATCCGCCGCTCACGGTCACGCAGCACCGCGCCCTCCTCCCAACTGCCTTCCCAGAGTTTGTAGCAGACCTCAAGGTATTCCTCGGCGTAGTCATAGCGCGCGTCATGTTCGGTCTGGGCGTTCTGGCCGAGGTTCCTGGCACCGCTCTCCAGGTAGGACGTGACAATGTTCCAGCCGATTCGGCCTTTGGTCAGGTGGTCCAGCGTGGACAGCCGGCGGGCGAACGGATACGGGTGCTCGAACGACAATGACGCGGTCAGGCCAAAGCCCAGGTGCTCAGTGACCAGCGCCATCGGTGCGATCAGCGACAAGGGATCATTGACCGGCACCTGGGTCGCCTGGCGAATCGCCGCGTCGCCCGTGCCGTTGTACACGTCATAGATGCCCAGCACGTCGGCGATGAACAGGCCGTCGAACTTGCCGCGCTCAAGGATTTTCGCCAGGTCCGTCCAGTATTCCAGGTCCTTGTACTGCCACGAACGATCACGCGGATGGGCCCACAGGCCGGGGGACTGGTGGCCGACGCAGTTCATGTCGAAAGCGTTCAAGCGGATTTCACGGGCCATCAAAGCACTCCGTTGAGGTGATAGTTGCCGACGGTCCGGTATTTGTGGCGCAACGGGTCGTCCAGGCTCGACGGCAGCGCAGTGCGTTGGCCGGTCAGTTCGAATTCGGCGTTGCTTACGGCAATCAGGGCTTCGGCGGCGGCGATATGCGCCTCGGTGAGCGCCACTGGGCTGGGGTGGGTGTCCACGCGTTCGAGCAGCGCTGCGGCCAGATCGACGCGGATCTGCAGGTCGCCGAAGCGGCTGATCACATAGGGGTCGTCACTGTGGGCGACGAAGCGTCGGGTCGTTTCCAGCAACTGGCGGGCTTGGTTCAGGGCGGTCATGGGCAGGGGTTCCTCAGTTCCAGGCGTGGCGCGCAGGTTTTACGCCGTTGAGCACGTAATTGCCGATCAGGTGGTATTTCCAGCGGGCCGGGTCGTGCAGGGTGTGGGTGCGCGCGTTGCGCCAGAAGCGGTCGAGGTTGTATTTGCCGGTCACCGAACGGGTGCCGGCCAGTTCGAACAGCTTGCTGCTGGCGAGCAACGCGGTTTCAGCCGACAGGACCTTGGCCTGGGCCACGATCAGCGACGCGTTGGCGACCGTGTCTTCGTTGGGTTCGGCGAGTGCCAGGTCGATCGCGCGGCCGGCCCTGGCGAGAATGGCCTCGGTGCCGTGCACGCGCCATTGCAGGTCACCGATGCCGGCGATGGTGAAAGGGTCCTGCCAGCCGTGGTCCTGCTGGCTGTCGATCCACGGGCGGGCCTGGCGCGCGTGCAGTTTGGCCTGTTCCAGCGCGCCGACGGCAATGCCGGTGTCGACGGCGGCCTGGATGATCTGTGAGATGGGGCCATGGGCGGTGGGCCGGTCGAAGGCCTCATGTGCCGCAATCACGGCGCTCAGCGGCACGGTCACCCCGTCGAGGGTCACGCCGCCGCTGGCAGTGGTGCGCTGGCCGAAGCCGTCCCAGTTGTCGATCACGCTCAAGCCCGGCGCATCGCGCTCAAGCAGGGCGATAAACGCCTGGCCGTGTTCGTTGTTGCCGACGGTGGGCACGATATGAGCAAACAGCGCACCGGTGCAGTAGAACTTTTCGCCGTCGATCTGCGCGGTGTCGCCATGGAAGCGAATCTGCGTGTCGAAGGTGCCGGCGTTCCTGCTTTTGGCTTCGGAGAACGCGTTGCCGAAACGGTAGCCCGCGAGGACTTTTTCGAAGTAATGGTGCTTTTGAGATTCGCTGGCGGTTTGCTGCAGGATATCCACGATGCCCAGGTGATTCTGCGGGATCTGGCCCAAGGATGGGTCGGCGGCGGAGATCAGTTTGATCACCTCGGCCACCGTCACATAGGACACGCCTGCGCCGCCGTAGGCCTTGGGTACCGTGATGCCCCACAGGCCGCTGGCGGAAAACTCGTCGAGTTCGGCCACTGGCAGGCGACGCTCACGGTCGCGCGCGCTGGCCTCGACGGCAAAACGCGTGGCCAGGCGAGTGGCGACCTCGATGGCTTCGGCGTCCGAGCGGATAAGGTGGGCAGGATATTGAGGGTGGGCTGACATGGGCCGACTCCAGGCTCCGATAGGTTATCGGAGTGATTGCAGGAGTCGTGCCTGAATCTAATCACCAGTAAAATCAGGAGCTTGCCGCGAGATTAGGGAATTTTGACAGGGCTCAAACCAGCAAAGTGTCCAGCCACTGTTGCCGCACCAACAGTCAGATCACAACGTTGCGCACAAACCGCAAGGCCACCTCGCCATCATTGCGGTAGCCTTGCACCTCGCGGCTGGCGAACATGTAGAACTCTCCGGCGGCGACACGCTTTTCGTTATCGCCCACCAGCAAAGTGAGGCAGCCTTCGAACACGAACAGTTGCACGCTCCAGCCGTCCGGGTCGAGACCGGGGTTGTAGTGATCACCCGGCGCCAGGTGCATCTCCCACAGTTCGACTTCGCGGCGCGCGGTGGCCTTGGCCAGCAACATGGCTTTACTGCCGGGAATCTCGCCGGCCCAGACCAACTCGTTGATGCGGCTGTGATCGGGTGCATCCGGCGCCTGGATCAGGTCGCTGAAGGCCACGTCCAACGCTTCGGCCACACGGTCGAGGGTGGACAGGCTGACGTTTTTCTCGCCGGCCTCGATGGCCACCAGCATGCGTCGGCTGACCCCGGATTTTTCCGAAAGCGCCGTCTGGCTCAGGTCGGCGGCATGACGCAGGCGGCGCACGTTCTGGCTGACGTGCTGCAGGACCGAGGCCCGGTGGGGATTTTCTTTGTGCACTATATTGCTCATTGGGTGGGTGTGCGCAGTATACTGCCCAGCGTGCGGCGCATTGTGCGGTCCGTGCCCTTCCCTTGCAAGACCGAGCCGCCATGACCCCCTCGAACTCCCCGTCGCGCTTCAACCGTTTCAGCAAAGCCGAATGCATCCTGGTGGTTATCACCATGATCTGGGGCGGCACCTTTTTGCTGGTGCAGCACGCCATGGCGGTCAGCGGGCCGATGTTCTTCGTGGGGCTGCGCTTTGCCGCCGCCGCCATTGTGGTGGGTTTCTTTTCCGTGCGGACCTTGCGCGACCTGACCCTGTTCGAACTGAAGGCCGGTGTATTCATTGGCGTGGCAATCATGTTCGGCTACGGTTTGCAGACCATCGGCCTGCAGACCATTCTCAGCAGCCAGTCGGCGTTCATCACCGCTCTGTATGTGCCCTTCGTACCGTTGCTGCAATGGCTGGTGCTGGGCCGGCGCCCGGGGTTGATGCCGAGCATTGGCATCATGCTGGCGTTTGCCGGTTTGATGCTGTTGACCGGACCGGCGGGCGCTTCGCTGAATTTCAGCGCGGGGGAAATCGCCACGTTGATCGGGGCAGTCGCGATTGCCGCCGAAATCATCCTCATCAGCGCCTTCGCCGGGCAGGTGGATGTGCGCCGGGTGACCGTGGTGCAACTGGCCACCGCGTCGTTGCTGTCGTTCCTCATGGTGGTGCCGATGGGCGAAGCCCTGCCAGGGTTCTCGTGGTTGCTGTTGTTCAGCGCGGTGGGCCTGGGCCTGACCAGTGCGGTGATCCAGGTGGCGATGAACTGGGCGCAACAGAGCGTTTCGCCGACACGGGCCACGCTGATCTACGCCGGTGAGCCGGTGTGGGCAGGCGTGGTCGGGCGCCTTGCCGGGGAGCGCTTCCCGCCGATTGCAATACTGGGGGCGGTACTGATTGTGGTGGCAGTGGTTGTGAGCGAGATGAAGAGGGACAGCTCGAAGGCTGTCGCTGATGAAGGTGTTGGAGAGACTGAGCGTTAGAGCGGCAAGCGGCAAGAAATATGCGCTCTGCCCATCAGGACGCCTCCTACACTGAAAAGCAGGAACGGTCCAAATCCTCTTGCAGCTTGTAACTGTTTGTCCTTGTTCCTGTAGGATCCTGCCACACCTTGCTGTTTGGTGATCGCCAAAGCGGCACGTATGATGCATCCCAAACTCCCGCAGATTAGAAGCCTATGTCCCTGATAGTTCTACTGCTTCTGCCCTTCATTGGCAGCTGTCTGGCGGCCTTGCTGCCGCACAACGCACGTAACACCGAATCGCTGCTGGCGGGCCTCGTGGCCCTGGTCGGAACGGTTCAAGTCGCCCTGCTTTATCCTCAGATCGCCTACGGTGGCGTGATCCGCGAAGAGTTCACCTGGCTGCCCAGCCTCGGCCTGAACTTCGTGCTGCGCATGGACGGCTTCGCCTGGCTGTTCTCGATGCTGGTGCTCGGCATCGGCACGCTGGTGTCGCTGTATGCGCGCTACTACATGTCGCCGGAGGACCCGGTGCCGCGTTTCTTCGCGTTTTTCCTGGCCTTCATGGGCGCCATGCTCGGCCTGGTAATTTCCGGCAACCTGATCCAGATCGTGTTTTTCTGGGAGCTGACCAGCCTGTTCTCGTTCCTGTTGATCGGCTACTGGCACCACCGCGCCGATGCACGACGCGGCGCCTACATGGCGTTGATGGTCACCGGTGCCGGTGGCCTGTGCCTGCTGGCCGGGGTGATGCTGCTGGGGCATATCGTCGGCAGCTATGACCTGGATCAGGTGCTGGTGGCGGGCGATCAGATTCGCGCGCACTCGCTGTACCCGGTGATGCTGGCCCTGGTGCTGGTCGGCGCGCTGAGCAAAAGCGCGCAGTTCCCCTTCCACTTCTGGCTGCCCCACGCGATGGCGGCGCCCACCCCGGTTTCTGCGTACCTGCACTCGGCGACGATGGTGAAGGCCGGCGTGTTCCTCATGGCCCGCCTGTGGCCGTCGCTTGCGGGCAGTGAAGAATGGTTCTGGATCGTCGGCGGTGCCGGCGCCATTACCCTGGTGCTCGGCGCTTACTGCGCCATGTTTCAAAACGATCTCAAGGGCCTGCTGGCCTATTCCACCATCAGCCACCTCGGGCTGATCACCCTGCTGTTGGGCCTCAACAGCCCGCTGGCGGCGGTCGCCGCCGTGTTTCATATCCTCAACCACGCCACCTTCAAGGCGTCGCTGTTCATGGCGGCGGGCATCATCGACCACGAAAGCGGCACGCGGGATATCCGCAAGCTCAGCGGTCTGGTACGCCTGATTCCGTTTACCGCGACCCTGGCGATGGTGGCCAGTGCGTCCATGGCCGGCGTGCCGTTGCTGAACGGCTTCCTGTCCAAAGAGATGTTCTTTGCCGAAACCGTGTTTATCTCGTCGACTGAATGGGTGGAAATTGCCCTGCCGCTGATCGCGACCATTGCCGGCACGTTCAGCGTGGCCTACGCGCTGCGCTTTACCGTCGACGTCTTCTTCGGCCCGCCGGCGACCGACCTGCCCCACACCCCTCACGAACCGCCGCGCTGGATGCGCGCCCCCGTGGAGCTGCTGGTGTTTACTTGCCTGCTGGTGGGGATCTTCCCCGCCCAGGTGATCGGCCCGCTCCTCGCGGCGGCGGCCCTGCCAGTGGTGGGTGGCGTGTTGCCCGAGTACAGCCTGGCGATCTGGCACGGCTGGAACGCGCCGATGATCATGAGCCTGGTGGCGATGTCCGGTGGCGTGGTGCTGTACCTGATGCTGCGCAAACAACTCAAGCGCGGCCGCTTCAAATACCCGCCGCTGATCAGCTACTTCAATGGCAAACGCGGCTTCGAGCGCAGCCTGGTGGTGATGATGCGCGGCGTGCGCAAAATCGAAAAACGCCTGAGCACCAAGCGCCTGCAAACCCAGCTGTTCCTGCTGGTGCTGGTGGCGGTGATCGGCGGCATGATCCCCATACTGGGCAGCGGCCTCACCTGGGGCGACCGGCCGAAGATCCCTGGCTCGGTGGTCTTCGTGACCCTGTGGGTACTGGCCATTGCCTGCGCCCTGGGCGCCGCCTGGCAAGCCAAATACCACCGGCTCGCGGCCCTGACCATGATCAGCGTGTGCGGCCTGATGACCTGCGTCACCTTCGTGTGGTTCTCGGCACCGGACCTGGCGCTCACCCAACTGGTGGTCGAAGTGGTGACCACCGTGCTCATCCTGCTGGGCCTGCGCTGGTTGCCACGGCGGATCGAGGAGGTCTCGCCCCTGCCGAGCACGTTGCGCAAGGCGCGCATCCGCCGCCTGCGTGACTTCCTGCTGTCCAGCGCGGTCGGCGGCGGCATGGCGCTGTTGTCCTACGCGATGCTGACCCGCCAAACGCCCAACGATATCTCCTCGTTCTACCTCAGCCGTGCCCTGCCCGAAGGTGGCGGCAGCAACGTGGTGAACGTGATGCTGGTGGATTTTCGTGGCTTCGACACCCTGGGCGAAATCACCGTGCTCGGCGCTGTGGCGCTCACCGTGTACGCCCTGCTACGGCGCTTCCGGCCGTCGAAGGAAAGCATGCAGTTGCCCACGCAACAGCGCCAACTGGCGCCGGACGTGGCCACTGATCTGGTCAACCCGCGCCAGGCCAGCGACACCGCGCTGGGCTTCATGATGGTGCCGGCGGTGCTGGTGCGCCTGCTGCTGCCGATTGCGATGGTGGTGTCGTTTTACCTGTTCATGCGCGGCCATAACCAACCGGGCGGCGGCTTTGTCGCCGGCCTGGTGATGTCGGTGGCGTTTATCCTGCAATACATGGTGGCCGGCACCCAGTGGGTGGAGGCGCAAATGAACCTGCGGCCGATGCGCTGGATGGGCTTCGGGTTGCTCTCGGCCACCCTCACAGGGCTGGGCGCGTTGTTCGCCGGTTATCCGTTCCTCACCACCCACACCTGGCATTTGAGCCTGCCGGTGCTGGGCGATATTCACGTCGCCAGCGCGCTGTTCTTCGATGTCGGCGTATACGCCATGGTGGTCGGTTCGACCCTGCTGATGCTCACCGCCCTGGGTCACCAATCGGTGCGTGCCCATAAACCGAGCAACCAGGCCAAAGTGGTTGCCGCAACACAAGGAGCCGCCTGATGGAAGAAGTCATCGCAATTGCCATTGGAGTGCTGGCGGCCTCGGGCGTCTGGTTGATCCTGCGGCCACGGACCTTCCAGGTGGTGATGGGCCTGTGCCTGCTGTCGTATGGGGTCAACCTGTTCATTTTCAGCATGGGCAGCCTGTTTATCGGCAAGGAGCCCATCATCAAGGACGGCGTGCCCCAGGACCTGCTCAATTACACCGATCCCCTGCCCCAGGCGCTGGTGCTCACGGCCATCGTGATCAGCTTTGCCATGACCGCGCTGTTTCTGGTGGTGTTGCTGGCGTCTCGGGGCCTGACCGGCACTGACCATGTCGACGGCCGGGAGCCCAAGGAATGAATTGGGTCAATCAACTGATCGTCGCCCCGATTCTGCTGCCGTTGTTCACGGCGGGGTTGATGCTGATGCTGGGCGAGAAACGCCGCCCACTGAAGGCCAAAATCAACCTGCTATCGAGCCTGCTCGGCGTCGGCGTCGCGGTGCTGCTGCTGTACTGGACGCAACAGGATGGTCCGGGCTCGATCGGCGTATACCTGCCGGGCAACTGGCAGGTGCCGTTCGGCATCGTGCTGGTGGTGGATCAATTGTCGGCGCTGATGCTGGTGCTGACGGGCATCATTGGCGTGAGCGCGCTGATGTTCGCCATGGCCCGCTGGGACCGGGCCGGCACCAGTTTCCACGCGTTGTTCCAAATCCAGCTGATGGGCCTGTATGGCGCGTTTCTCACCGCCGACCTGTTCAACCTGTTCGTCTTTTTCGAAGTGCTGCTGGCCGCGTCCTACGGCCTGATGCTGCACGGCTCCGGCCGTGCGCGGGTGTCGTCGGGGCTGCATTACATTGCGATCAACCTGCTGGCCTCGTCGCTGTTTCTGATTGGCGCGGCGATGATCTACGGCGTGACCGGCACGCTGAACTTCGCCGACCTGGCGCTGAAAATCCCGCTGGTGCCGGAGGCCGATCGTGGCTTGTTGCATGCGGGTGCGGCGATCCTCGCCACGGCATTCCTGGCCAAGGCCGGCATGTGGCCGCTGAACTTCTGGCTGGCCCCGGCCTATTCCTCGGCCAGCGCGCCGGTGGCGGCGATGTTCGCGATCATGACCAAGGTGGGCGTATACACCGTGCTGCGCCTGTGGACCCTGCTGTTCTCCGGCCAGGCCGGCGCGTCGGCGCTGTTCGGCGGCGACTGGCTGGTGTACGGCGGCATGGCTACCATCGTCTGCGCGGCACTGGCGATGCTGGCGGCGCAACGGCTGGAGCGCATGGCCAGCCTGAGCATTCTGGTGTCGGCCGGCATCCTGCTGTCGTCGGTGGGTTTTGCCCAGCCCAGCCTGACGGCCGGCGCGCTGTTCTATCTGGTGAGTTCCACCCTGGCCTTGAGCGCGCTGTTCCTGCTGGCGGAGCTGATCGAGCGGTCACGCTCGGCCAATGACCTGCCGCTGGATGAAGAAATCGACGCGCTGCCCAAGGCCATGGAATCCCTGCATCCGCGCCCCGGCGTCAACCTCGATGACGAGCAGAAAGCCGTGGTCGGCCAGGTGATTCCATGGACCATGGCCTTCCTCGGCCTGAGCTTTGTCGCCTGTGCGCTATTGATTATCGGCATGCCGCCGTTGTCCGGGTTTATCGGCAAACTCAGTCTGTTGAGTGCGCTGGTCAATCCACTGGGGCTGGGCAATGCGGTCAGTGAGCCGATTCGCCCGGCCGCCTGGGGCCTGGTGGCCCTGTTGATTCTCTCGGGCCTGGCCTCGCTGATCGCCTTTGCGCGCTTGGGCACCCAACGTTTCTGGACCCCGGAAGAGCGTCCGTCGCCGCTGCTGCGCCGCTACGAGTGCGTGCCGATCTTTTTGCTGTTGGGCCTGTGCATCGCGCTGACCTTCAAGGCCGAGCCGTTGATGCGCTATACCCTGGCGACCGCCAAAAGCCTGAACAACCCGGAGCGTTATGTGATGGCGGTGATGGCCACACGCCCGGTGCCGAGCCCTGAAGGCAAGGCCGCCGCCCTGGAGGTGCAACCATGAAACGCTTGCTGCCTGCGCCGTGGCTGTCATTGGCATTGTGGGTGCTGTGGCTGGTGCTCAACCTGTCGGTGAGCCCGGGCAATCTGTTGCTCGGCGCTCTGCTGGGGTTTCTTGCCCCGCTGATGATGGCGCCGCTGCGCCCGCAACCGATCAGCCTGCGCCGCCCCGGCGTGATCATCCGCCTGTTTCTGCTGGTGGGCCGCGATGTGATTGTGTCCAACCTGCAAGTGGCCTGGGCCGTGCTGATGTGCGGCTCGCGTCCGCCGCGCTCACGCTTTGTCAAAATCCCTCTGGACCTGCGCAGCCCCAACGGCCTGGCCGCGCTGTCGATGATCACCACCGTGGTGCCCGGCACCATCTGGTCGGAACTGGCGCTGGACCGCAGCGTGCTGCTGTTGCATGTGTTCGACCTGGAGGATGAAGCGCCGTTTATCGAGCATTTTAAATCCGCCTATGAGCGCCCCCTGATGGAGATCTTCGAATGAGCCCCCTGCTCTCCAATGCGATCCTGCTCAGCCTGTTCCTGTTCTCGCTGGCGATGGTGCTGACCCTGATCCGCCTGTTCAAGGGCCCGTCGGCCCAGGACCGTGTACTGGCGCTGGACTACCTGTACATTCTGGCGATGCTGATGATGCTGGTGCTGGGCATCCGTTATGCCAGTGACACCTACTTTGAAGCGGCGTTGCTGATTGCGCTGTTCGGCTTCGTGGGCTCGTTCGCACTGGCCAAATTTTTGCTGCGTGGGGAGGTGATTGAATGATGCCGCTGTGGATGGAAATCGTCGTCGGGGTGCTGCTGGTCTCGAGCAGCGTGTTCGCGCTGATCGGTGCGCTCGGGTTGTTGCGGATGAAGGATTTTTTCCAGCGCATGCACCCGCCAGCATTGGCCTCGACGCTGGGCGCCTGGTGTGTGGCGCTGGCGTCGATCATCTACTTTTCGCAGCTCAAGTCCGCGCCGGTGTTGCACGGCTGGCTGATTCCGGTGTTGCTGTCGATCACGGTGCCGGTGACCACGCTGCTACTGGCCCGAACCGCCTTGTTCCGTAAACGAATGGCTGGCGATGACGTTCCGGCCGAAGTCAGCAGCCGCCGCTGATCCTGGAATACGCAAAATCCAAAAGGGGAGAGACTTGATCTCTCCCGACGTTTGGTGGTGTTCGACGACCGATCACATCGCCCAGGCCACCCTTAAACCAAAGCCAATGCGAAGGCATCAACATGGGTAGGTGGATACCAGCCTTGCCTGCCCCATACCTCCTCACGCCCGTTAATGACTGCAAGAGAATGCCTCACAGCCCCCGTGCCGATTGGTACGTCGTGAGCAACAATTCCAAGCTGCCCTCTCGCCAGATGTTGAACGCTGGTTCTTCGAACATAAGCGTTCAAGCCCAGACGTTGCAGCCCCTCAGTATCGTATTCAGCATCGTTGAGGCTAGTTAACGCATGATCAAAACTGCTCCAGGCATAACCGTCGTTATTTTCCAATTGCGCCCGTTTGGCGCTGGCCGCGTATAGAAAATGGGCATCCGCGAGCATCGCCGGATCAGTCCCCTTGAAATCAGAGCGACGGGCAGCGTGCGCCAGCTCGGCCTTGGACAAATGAAACCAGCAGCCATCGCGCATCACTACCTTGTAGCCATCGCCCTCAAGGCTGACTTCCCTGAAAATATCAGCAGGTTTTTGACCGAACCTCATCATCGCCGCTTTTATGGCTGAAACCGTGACGCAGTTTCCATCCCTGCCCTGGCTGAAACCGCTCCAGATGTTACCGGGTTGATTGCCAACACCGGGCCTCCTGCCAGGATGACTCTTTGCGGTATAGAAGTCGTGCTGACTCGCGCGTTGAGGGGGAGCCCGATGCTCAAAACGCTGAGGATTACGCAGTGCAGGTCTGTGGAACGTAGGCCGATGACCCGCATCGTGCCTGGGAGATTCATTTGCATGGGACTGAACGTAGACGTCCACCTTATGAATCAGCTTATTGACATTGTGCTTGAAGGTCGCATCCCCCGCCCTCTCTCGAAATACCTTCAACCTGTCAATCACACTTGGCGCCATACGGAGCCTGGCGTCTGGCGTTGCACGAAGCCACTCGTTCAGCAGTTGCCTGACTGCAGCAACGTCTGCCTCGAACGCCGCAGGCCTGCCCTGCATTTGCAACTGACTTGGCGCGTAACGTACGTGCCCACTTACAAAACCCGTCACTGCTGGATTCAACATCTTAGGTTCTTCTCCACTGACTCGTCGGCTGCCCCAAAAAGGGCCCACTCGCTCAGTGGTAAAGGGGACACAGGGGGTTCCATGCTTCATACAGGGTCAGTAGGTTCTGTCTCACGAACCCTGGAAAATAACGCGGTAAAACGACGCATGCTTATCCGGAGGACCTCAGGCGAGCGGGCCTGCCTTGATGCTGTTCAGTTAAGGAAAGTGTGTGGGTTATTGTGGCGAGCGGGCTTGCCCCGCGTTGGGGTGCGAAGCGCCCCCAACCCAGCAAAACGCGGTGTACCTGATACGGCTCAGCGTCTGGTTTTGGGGCTGCTGCGCAGCCCAACGCAGGACAAGCCTGCTCGCCACAAGGACGGGCTTGAAACAAAAAAAGCCCCGAACCAGTCGGGGCGTTTTTCATTCTGCCTGCCGCAACCCAGCGTCAGTCAGCCAAGCGCCATGTCGTTCCGCCCTTGCCGTCTTCCAACACCACACCCATCGCGGTCAGTTGGTCACGGATACGGTCGGATTCCGCCCAGTCCTTGCCTGCGCGCGCAGCCAGGCGCGCCTGAATCAGCGCATCCACTTCAGCCGCATCCACGCGCCCCTCGGCACCGGCTTGCAGGAAGTCATCGGCTTCCATCTGCAACACGCCCAGCACGCTGGCCAGCTCTTTCAAGCGCGCCGCCAGGCCCGCGGCCGCGTCGAGGTCGGTCTCGCGCAAGCGGTTGATCTCGCGCACCATCTCGAACAGCACCGCGCAGGCTTCCGGTGTACCAAAGTCGTCGTTCATCACTTCGGTAAACCGCGCCACAAACGTCTCACCACCAGCCGGGGCCACGGCGGGCAAACCTTTCAACGCGTGGTAGAACCGCTCAAGGGCGCCCTTGGCGTCCTTGAGGTTGTCTTCCGAGTAGTTGATCGCACTGCGGTAATGGCTGGACACCAGCAGGTAACGCACCACTTCCGGGTGATACTTTTCCAGCACGTCGCGGATGGTGAAAAAGTTGTTCAAGGACTTGGACATCTTCTCGCCATTGATGCGGATCATGCCGCAGTGCATCCAGGCATTGGCGTAGGTCTTGCCGGTGGCGGCTTCGCTCTGGGCGATTTCGTTTTCGTGGTGCGGAAACTCCAGGTCGCTGCCGCCGCCATGAATGTCGAAGGTCTCGCCCAGGCAGCAGGTGGACATCACCGAGCATTCGATGTGCCAGCCCGGACGCCCGGCGCCCCACGGCGATTCCCAGCTCGGCTCGCCGGGCTTGGTGGCTTTCCACAGCACGAAGTCGAGCGGGTCCTGCTTGGCTTCGTCGACTTCGATGCGCGCGCCGATGCGCAGGTCTTCGATCTTCTTGCGCGACAGCTTGCCGTAGCCCATGAACTTGGCGACGCGGTAGTACACGTCGCCATTGCCTGGAGCGTAGGCGTAACCCTTGTCGATCAGGGTCTGGATCATCGCGTGCATGCCAGCGATGTGGTCGGTGGCGCGCGGTTCCATGTCCGGCTTGAGGATGTTGAGACGCGCCTCGTCCTCATGCATGGCGGCGATCATGCGCGCGGTGAGCGCGTCGAACGACTCGCCGTTCTCCCTGGCGCGGTTGATGATCTTGTCGTCGATGTCGGTGATGTTGCGCACGTACGTCAAGTCATAGCCGCTGAAACGCAACCAGCGGGTCACCAGGTCAAAGGCGACCATGCTGCGGCCGTGGCCGATGTGGCAGTAGTCGTACACGGTCATGCCGCACACGTACATGCGCACCTTGTTGCCATCCAGCGGCTTGAAGACTTCTTTGGTCTTGCTCAGTGTGTTGTAGATCGTTAGCACAACGGCTTCCTTAGAGAATCACTGGCCCCACGAATCACGCAAGGTCACGGTACGGTTGAATACCGGAGCGCCTGGTTTCGAGTCCTTGATGTCCGCGCAGAAGTAACCTTCGCGCTCGAACTGGAAACGGTCTTCCGGCTGTGCTTCGCCCAGCGATGGCTCGGCACGACAACCAGTGAGTACTTGCAGGGAGTCAGGGTTGATGTTGTCGAGGAAACTCGCGCTGTCTTCGGCCTTCTCGGGGTTGGGCGAACGGAA
This sequence comes from Pseudomonas poae RE*1-1-14, assembly GCF_000336465.1. Classification (NCBI taxonomy): domain Bacteria; kingdom Pseudomonadati; phylum Pseudomonadota; class Gammaproteobacteria; order Pseudomonadales; family Pseudomonadaceae; genus Pseudomonas; species Pseudomonas poae. The sequence continues at coordinate 2,654,845 of NC_020209.1, forward strand.
CAGGCGATCGTAAAGACGCACTTCGCACTCGATGCTGGCCGCAGCCGGCACCCAGTGCACCACGCCTTTGACCTTGCGGCCTTCCGGGTTCTTGCCCAGGGTATCCGGATCGTACGAGCAGCGCAGTTCGACGATGTTGCCATCGGCGTCCTTGATCGCTTCATCGGCGCGGATCACGTAGCTGCCGCGCAGGCGAACTTCGCCGTTGGGTTCCAGGCGCTTGTAGCCTTTGGGCGGCGCTTCCATGAAGTCGTCACGGTCGATGTAGATTTCACGGGCAAACGGCAGCTTGCGCACGCCCAGGTCTTCTTTTTGCGGGTGACGCGGCAGTTCGAGGTTTTCGACCTGGCCTTCGGGGTAATTGGTGATCACGACTTTCAACGGCCGCAGCACGCACATGGCGCGCGGGGCGTTCGCGTCGAGGTCCTGGCGGATGCTGAATTCGAGCATGCCGAAGTCGACCACACCGTCGGAACGATTGGTGCCGACCATGTCGCAGAAATTACGGATCGACGCCGGGGTGTAACCACGACGGCGGAAACCTGACAGCGTCGACATGCGCGGGTCATCCCAGCCGTGCACGTGTTTTTCATCCACCAGTTGCTTGAGCTTGCGCTTGCTGGTGATGGTGTAGTTCAGGTTCAGACGGCTGAACTCGTACTGACGCGGCTGCGCCGGCACCGGCAGATTGCTCAGGAACCACTCGTACAGCGGACGATGGCTCTCGAACTCCAGGGTGCAGATGGAGTGGGTGATGCCTTCGATGGCGTCGGACTGGCCATGGGTGAAGTCGTAGTTGGGGTAGATGCACCACGTGTCGCCGGTCTGGTGGTGATGAGCGTGGCGGATGCGGTACATGATCGGGTCGCGCAGGTTCATGTTCGGCGAGGCCATGTCGATCTTGGCGCGCAGCACGCGGGCGCCGTCCGGGAACTCACCGGCGCGCATGCGGTTGAACCAGTCGAGGTTCTCTTCCACCGAACGGTCGCGGAACGGGCTGTTCTTGCCCGGCTCGGTCAGGGTGCCACGGTATTCCCTGGCCTGTTCCGGGCTCAGGTCGTCGACGTAGGCCTTGCCGGCCTTGATCAGCTCGACGGCCCAGTCGAACAATTGGTCGAAATACTTGGAGGCATAGCGCACTTCACCGGACCATTCGAAGCCCAGCCACTTGATGTCGCTTTCGATGGCGTCGATGTATTCCTGGTCTTCCTTGGCCGGGTTGGTGTCGTCGAAACGCAGGTGCGTGACACCGCCGAATTCCTGGGCCAAGCCGAAGTTCACGCAGATCGACTTGGCGTGACCGATGTGCAGGTAGCCGTTGGGCTCTGGCGGGAAGCGGGTGACGATCTGTGTGTGCTTGCCCGAATCGAGGTCCGCCTGGATGATCGGACGCAGGAAATTGACCGGGACGGCAGGTCCGGCCTTGGAATTCGAGGTAGGGTCGACAGTGGGCTTGCTCATAGGATCCTTGAACAGACAGGTTCGTGGCCGGGTGAGGCCAGACAAAACAAAGGCGTTATCATAGCCGATGCTGTCAACCACCTGACAGAGCGGGGTCAAAAACTGCTGCTTTAAATGCTGCTTTAATGACAAGCGCGGTAAAAAACCACCTCGAAATTCCTGCAAGGCACGCTAAACTGCGCGCCCTGGCCGCCGTTTGGCCAGACAGGTAAAGCGTTTGAACGCCCAAACCCACGAATTCCCTGAAAAGAGTAGTGAACATGACTCAAGTCAAACTGACCACCAACCACGGTGACATCGTCATCGAGCTGAACGCCGAGAAAGCGCCGATCACCGTCGCCAACTTCATCGAGTACGTAAAGGCCGGCCACTACGAAAACACAGTTTTCCACCGCGTCATCGGCAACTTCATGATCCAGGGCGGCGGTTTCGAGCCAGGCATGAAAGAGAAAAAAGACAAGCGCCCGAGCATCCAGAACGAAGCGGACAACGGCCTTTCCAACGACAAGTACACCGTCGCCATGGCCCGTACCATGGAGCCGCATTCGGCCTCCGCGCAGTTCTTCATCAACGTCGCCGACAACGCTTTCCTCAACCACAGCGGCAAGAACGTGCAGGGCTGGGGCTACGCCGTGTTCGGCAAGGTCACCGAAGGCACTGACGTTGTCGACAAGATCAAAGGCGTTTCCACCACCTCCAAGGCCGGTCACCAGGACGTTCCAGCAGAAGACGTGATCGTCGAGAAAGCCGAGATCGTTGGGTGATATTGCTGATTTCAGATTTGCATCTGGAAGGGGAGCGCCCGGACATTACCCGGGCGTTTCTGGATCTGCTCCACGGCCGCGCCCGTGGCGCCCAGGCGTTGTACATTCTGGGGGACTTCTTTGAAGCCTGGATTGGCGACGATGGGATGACGCCGTTCCAGCGCTCCATTGGCGAGGCGCTGCGCGAACTGAGCGACAGCGGCACCGCAATTTTTATCATGCACGGCAACCGCGATTTCCTGCTCGGCAAGGCGTTCTGCAAACTGGCAGGCGCCCGACTGCTCAAGGACCCGAGTGTCGTGCAGTTGTACGGCGAGCCCGTGCTGTTGATGCACGGCGACAGCCTCTGCACCCGTGACCTTGGCTATATGAAGCTGCGGCGCATCCTGCGTAACCCTGTCGTGTTGTTTGTGCTGCGCCATCTGCCGCTGCGCAGCCGCCACAAACTGGCGCGCAAGCTGCGCAGTGAAAGCCGCGCGCAAACGCGGATGAAGGCCAACGACATTGTCGACGTCACCCCCGACGAAGTGCCACGGGTGATGCAGCAGTTCGGCGTACGCACGCTGGTCCACGGCCACACGCACCGCCCCGCTATCCACAAATTGCAAATTGGCGATCAAGCGGCCAGGCGCATTGTGTTGGGGGACTGGGACAGGCAAGGCTGGGCGTTGCAGGTGGATGAGCAAGGGTTCGCGCTGGCGGCGTTTGATTTTGTGAACCCACAGCTGGCCCTGCCAGGTGCATAAACCGCAGACGACACTGATCAAATTGTAGGAGCTGGCTTGCCTGCGATGCAGACACCTCGGTACAGCAGATGCCCCGAGGTGATGCTATCGCAGGCAAGCCCGCTCCCACAGTTGCCGGCCTTCCAATCCTTGTAGATCAGTGCCCGGACGCCTGCGGCCCGGCCTTGGCGCCGAACGGCGGTTTGGCCAGCCACACCACCAGCATCAACGCCACGAACAGCCAGCCCATCAGCGTGAAGTAATCCACGGTGGACATCATGTACGCCTGGCTGGTGACGACTTGGTCAAGTTGCGCATAGGCTTTCTGCCCTGCCCCGCCAAGCGCCTGCAACGCATCACGGGTGGTCGAGTCGTAAGTGTTGATGCTCTCGCTCAGGTAGGCATGGTGCTGGTCCGCCCGGCGAATCCAGATCCAGGTGGTGAGCGATGCCGCGAAGCTGCCGCCAAGGGTTCGCAGGAAGGTCGCAAGCCCCGCGCCGTCGGCAATCTGACTCGGTGGCAGGTCGGACATCAGGATGGTCAGCGTCGGCATGAAGAACAGCGCCACGCCAATGCCCATGAACAACTGCACCAGCGCGATGTGCGTGAAATCCACCTCGTTGGTGAAGCCCGCACGCATGAAACAGCTCAGCCCCATGGCCAGAAACGACAGCGCCGCCAGCAGACGCAGGTCGAACTTGTTCGCGTATTTGCCCACGAACGGCGACATCAGTACCGGCAGGATCCCAATCGGCGCCACCGCCAGGCCCGCCCAGGTGGCGGTGTAGCCCATCTGGGTCTGCAGCCACTGCGGCAGGATCAGGTTGATACCGAAGAAAGCGGCATAGCCCCCGATCATCACGATGGTGCCGATCCGAAAGTTGCGGTAGGCGAACAGCCTCAGATTAACCACCGGGTGCTTGTCAGTCATTTCCCAGATCACGAAAAACGCCAGGGCAACCGCCGAGATCACCGACCCGATGATGATGAAGTTGGATTCGAACCAGTCCAGGTTGTTGCCCTTGTCGAGGATGATCTGCAAGGCGCCGACACCAACGATCAAACTCAGCAAACCGATGTAATCCATCGGCTGATAGCTGGTCTCCACCGGCCGCTTCTTCAACTGTGCACGCACCACGATCACTGCAAAGATGCCCAGTGGCACGTTGATGAAAAAGATCCATGGCCAGCTGTAGCTGTCCGTGATCCAGCCGCCAAGGATAGGGCCGGCAATCGGCGCCACCACCGTCACCATCGCCAATAACGCCAGGGCCATGCCACGCCTGGCGGGCGGATAGACTGCAATCAGCAAGGTCTGGGTCATCGGGTACAACGGCCCCGCGACCAGCCCCTGCACGACACGAAACGCAATCAGCTCCGGCATCGAGGTGGAAATACCGCACAGGAACGAGGCCAGCGCAAACAGCACGGTCGCCCACAAAAACAGCTTTACCTCGCCAAAACGCCGGCTCAACCAGCCGGTGAGCGGCAAGGCAATCGCGTTGCTCACCGCAAACGAGGTGATCACCCAGGTGCCCTGCTCCGAACTCACGCCAAGGTTGCCGGAGATGGTCGGCAGCGCCACGTTGGCGATAGTGGTGTCGAGCACCTGCATGAAGGTCGCCAGCGACAGGCCAATAGTGGCCATCAGCAGGCTGGGCGGCGTGAAGGAGGCGTTATTGCTCATCAGCGTTGCGCTGCCTTGGGAGCAGCGACGCTGTTGTCATGGATCAACTGACTGATCATGGCATCGGCTTCGGCCAGTTGGCGGTCATACACGTTGGTGGTGAACGTCGCCTTCTGCGGCGCCTGCTGCGCGAGTACCGGGCCGCTCTTGTCATGCAGGTCGACATTGACCACGGTGCTCAACCCCACGCGCAGCGGATGTTGGGCAAGCTCTTCGGCATTGATATGAATGCGCACCGGCACCCGTTGCACGATCTTGATCCAGTTGCCTGTGGCGTTCTGCGCCGGCAGCAGGGCGAACGCACTGCCGGTGCCAGCACCGAGGCTGTCGACGGTGCCGCTGTATTTGACATCGCTGCCGTAGATATCCGACTCGATGTCCACCGGCTGGCCGATGCGCATGTCGCGCAGTTGGGTTTCCTTGAAGTTGGCGTCGATCCACAGCTGGTTCAGCGGGATCACCGCCATCAGCGAGGTACCGGGCTGCACACGCTGGCCCAGTTGCACGGTGCGCTTGGCCACGTAGCCGGTGACCGGCGCGATCAAGGTGCTGCGTGCATTGCTCAGGTAGGCCTGGCGCAGTTGCGCGGCGGCGGCCTGTACATCCGGGTGGGAAGAAATCACCGTGTCATCCACCAGGGCGTTGCTGGTCTTGAGCTGTTGCTCGAGGTTGGTCAGGGCATTTTTTGCGGCGGTCAGGCTGTCACGGGCGTGGGACAGTTCTTCCTGGGAAATCGCCCCGCCCTGGGCCAGCGTCTTGCGACGGTTGTAGTTGTCCTGAGCGGTTTGCACGTCGGCTTTCTGCGCGTTGACCTGGGCTTTCATGCCGTCGACATTGCTGTACAACCCACGCACCTGGCGCACGGTGCGAGCCAGGTTGGCCTGGGCACTTTGCAGGCCGACGGCGGCGTCGTTAGGGTCGAAGTTAATCAGCACCTGGCCTTCGTGGACCAGGTCGCCATCGTCGGCGCCGATGCTGACCACGGTGCCAGTGACCAGCGGGGTGATTTCCACCACGTTGCCGTTCACATAGGCGTCGTCGGTGCTTTCATTGAAGCGCCCGAAAAATTCATACCAGCCCCACACGCCCAGGGCGCCGAGGATCACGATCAGCGCCAGGCCGATCAGCAGGATCCTGCGCTTGCGCGGATTGCTGTCGGTGTTGGGTTGCTCTGTTGCGTTGCTGTTTTGGGCAGTGGCCATTACAAATACCTCACATTATTCCGTGCGTGCAGCGGGGGTGGTCGAGGCCACGTCTGCGGCGCTGTAGCCGCCACCCAGGGCTTGCATCAATTGAATCGACAGATCGATCTGCGCAGCCTTCAGGCTGGCGAGTTGCCGTTGGGACTGGAGCAATTGCTGCTCGATGCTCAGCACATCCAGGTAATTGCCGATGCCTGAGCTGTAGCGTTGCAGCCCCGTGTCGTAGGACTGCCGGGCGATGTCCGCCGCGTGTTGCTGGGCCTGGATCTGCCGCGCTGTGTCACGCAGTTGCGCGAGCGTGCTGCCGATATCGCCCAGGGCCTGCACCAGGGTTTTGTTGTACTGGGCCACAGCCAGGTCGTAATCGGCATCGCGCGCATCGAGGTCGGCGCGCAGGCGGCCGCCGTCGAAAATCGGCAGCGAGATCGTCGGCGCAATGTTGAAGAAGCGGCTGGCCGAACCGAACATCGCATCGCCCAACAACGACTCGGCCCCGGCACTCGCGCTCAGGTTGAGGTTGGGGTAGAAGCGCGTCTTGCTGGCGGCAACGTCCTTGCTCGCCGCTTCAACCCGCCAGCGCGCGGCGATCAGGTCGGGGCGACGGCCGAGCAGCTCGGCAGGCAGCACCGACGGCACGGCGACAGCGGCGGGTTGCAACACGGCGGGACGGGCCAGTTCATTGCCACGGTCCGGGCCTTTGCCGAGCAACACGGCAAGAGCGATCCTGGCGCTCTGCAGCTGTTTTTCCGCATCGATCAATTGCGATTGGGAGCTGGCTTCCAGGCTTTCGGTCTGCTGGTACTGGTACTCGCTGTCGATCCCGGAGTTCAGGCGGCGCTGGCTCAGGTCGAGCATCTGGCGGGTGCGCTTGAGATCGTCATTGGCCAGGTCACGCACGATATGCGCCTGGCCCAGGTCGCTGTAAGCCTTGGCCACATTGGCGGCCAGGGTCAGGCGCGCGGCCTGCTGGTCGACTTCGGCGGCACGTGCCTGACCCAACGCGGCTTCCCACGCGGCACGCTGGCCGCCCCACAGATCAAAGGTGTAATTGAAGCTGGCGCCGATGTTGCGCACGGTCGAATAGGCATCGCCCTCGCCGCGCGGGTCCTGGTCACGGGCCAGGCGCGAGCGGCTCACGCCGGCGCTGGCATCCACGGTCGGCAGGCGCGCGGCATTGGCCGCATAGGCGGCTGCTTCGGCCTGGTGAGCGCGGGCGCTGGCCACTTGCATGTCCGGGCTGTTGCGCAGGGCTTCCTGAATCAGGCCGTCCAGCTGCGGGTCGCCGAGGCTTTTCCACCAGTCGGCCGCCGGCCAGGCCGCGCTCGACAACTTCACCCCGGCGAGAGACTTGCCGGTTTGCAGGGTATTGGCGTCGAGGCGCCGGCCCTGGGTGTCGAGGCCGCTGTAGTTGGCGCAACCGGCCATGCTCATGGCCACCAGCACCAGGCATAACGCACGTGTATTCATTCTGTACCTACCCGCTGGATGACGATGGCGTCACCCGCTGCAACGAGGATTTTCTTGAGGATTCTTTCGAGGGTCTGCAATTCGCCGGGCTCCAGGGCGCCGGCCAGCTCGTTCATCGATTGCGCGCCGATGTGCGGCAGCATGTCCGCCAGACGCTGGCCTTCTTCAGTGAGCACCAGCCGAACCTGGCGCCGGTCCTGCTCGGAACGCTGCCTCGCCAACAAGCCCTTTTGCTCCAGGCGGTCGAGCATGCGGGTCATCGAGCCGCTGTCCAGCGACAGGTTGCGGCACAGCTCGGCCGGGGTATCGACGTCGAACTGGGCAATGATGATCAACACCTTGAACTGCGCGGCGGTGACGCCGTGGGGTTCCATATGGGTGTCGATGATGCGGTCCTTGAGCAGCGCCGCCCGGCCCAGCAGCAGGCCGAGATGGCAGTGGCGAAAGCTGTCAGGGGTGAAGTGAGTCATTGGAAGTCACCTTATTACTGCCTAGGCAGCGAATGTGTGACGAGATGTTACTGCTTAGGCAGCGAATGTCAAATGGAATTATTAGCTTGCTTGGTATCGAGCCGATATGTGGCTGAAATGCCATCATCCGTGAAACGGCTTGCTCCCGATGCCGGTATGTCAGCCATAGATAAGCTGACTGATACACCGCTATCGGGAGCAAGCCCCCTTCCAGGCTTTTGGGTTGAGTAAAGACTTAGAAATCGCGCTTGTAGAAGATGTCCAACGAGCTGGCCACGCCGGTCGCTACTTCCAGGTACACCTTCTTGCTCAGCAGGTAGCGCAAGGCGATGGTATTGGCCGGCTCGAACACGCCCACCCCGTAACGCAGGCTCAGCTTCTCGTTGATCTTGCCACTGGCGACCACGGCGGTCTTGTTGCCGGCGCCCTGGGTGTCGAGGTCAAAATCCTGGATGCCCAGCTTATTGGCAATGTCGGTGGTGACCCCGGAGCTGCCCATCAAGCCCAGGCCCAGCGCTGCTTCGGCGAGCATGTTGTTGTCTTCGCCGTTGTTGGTGCGCGAACGCCCCAGCACCAGATAGGACAGCGCATCCTCCTGAGCCATGGCCGGCTCGGAGAAGATCTGCGTGGTCGGCTGCTCGGCGCTGCCGCTCAAACGAATACCGGCCGTCACCGTTCGCGAGGCCTCGGTGGTGACGCGTACCGCTTCGATATCCAGGAACGGTTGGTCCAGCGGCCCTGCGAACAACAGCCGCGCACGCCGCACATTGAGACGCTGCCCATAAGCGCGGTAGCGGCCGTCGTTGAGCCACAGTTCGCCGCGGGTGTCCAGGTTGTCGCCGATATGCACATGGCCCTGGACCTTGGCGGTGAGGCCGAAGCCGGCGAAGTTGAGCTTGTCTTCGCCGACCTCCACATCGATATCCATGGCCATCGCCATCGGCGGCTTGCCCTCTTCGGTCTGGCTGCCGACGATCACCGTGTCATCGGAGACCTTGACCGTGGACGGCGGCAACTCGCGCACGGTGATGTCGCCACGGGGGATATGGACCTTGCCGGCAACCGCCAGCTTGTCGTTCTTGAGAGTAATCTTCAGGTCGGGCGCCACTTCCAGCACCGCGTAAGGCTCGACCGTCACCGGCAACTGTGAGCCGGTCAGGCTGAGGTCGACCGCCAGCGCCTGGCCCCAGTCGATCTGCCCCTTGAGGTTGCCCTGTCCGGCCTTGCCACTGCGCCAGCCACCGTTGAGCTGCACGCTTTCGCCGTCTATCAGCGCTTGCACGTTGAGGTTTTCAAGACTGAGGGGCAGTTCCGGCCCGGAGATTTCGCCACCCACCAGATTGACGCTGCCGTTGACCAGGGGCGCAAGCAAGCCGCCGGAAATGCGGCCGTTGCCGTTGAGCTTGCCGGTGAGTGTTTCCACCATCGGCACGAATGGCCGCGCCACCGCCAGGTCCAGGCCAGTGAGGTTGAAGTTGCCGGTGATCGGCTTGTTGGCAGGCAATGGATTGATTTGGGCCTGCAACAACAGCTCACCCAGCTTGCCGCCACGGAAATTCAGCTGGGTGTCGATGCGCTTGGGGTTAAGGGTGGTTTCCAGCTTGAGGGTGTCATAGGGAAAATCCAGCCATTGGGCCTTGTCCTTGACACGCAAGGTGCCGCCACTGGCGTCCACGGAGACCACGCCCCTGGGGCCGCTTTCTGGAAGATCGAGCTGCACGTCGGCGTTGAGCCTGCCCTGCCAGGCAAAATCCTTGGGCAAAAACGCGGCCAGGCTGTCGATCGGAAATTGCTTGAGGTGGTAGCGCAGCTTGGGCTCGGGCATCAGGCGCTGATCTTCGCCGCACAGGCTGGCGCCGCCGGAGACCCAGCAATGGGCGGCAAAGGTCAGCTTGCCGTCGGCCAGCCGCTCGATTTTCGCCGGGGCCTGCAGCCGCCAGTCCTGGCCACCGGCTTGCACGTCGCCGCTGGCCAGACGCCCACGCCAGTTGCCTTTATCGAGGTTGCCGTCCAGCGCGAGCGCCAGCTTGACCAGCGGGCCGACGAGGTCCAACTGGACCTTCTGGCTCTTGATATCGCCTTGGGCACTGGCGGCAAGCGTGCCCACCTGGGTCTCGCCGCTTTGGATGCCGCTGCCCTTGAGGTCGATCTTCGCGCGCTGGGCGTTATCCAATGTAGCGTCGAGATTGAGGCTTTGCAGGCGGTTATCGGCGAATGCCAGTTGCTGGCCCTTGAGGCCAAGCTTGCCTTGCGGCGCGTTCAAGCTGCCGGCCACGTCGAGCCGGCCGTTGAGCTGGCCGCGCAATTGCGGCCACAGCTGGGCCAGGCGCGACAGCTTGATGTCGATCTGGCCGGCGAGGCGCTGTTGCAGGCTGCCGCTGCCGTTGATGCGGTTGTCGCCCAGGCGGATATCCAGGTTGGCGAGGGTCCATTGCTCGCCCGCGCCTTCGGCCTTGGTGGCGAACACGGCGGTTTGCCCGCGCAGTTGGCCTTTGAGGTTGAGGTCGGCGTCGAGCTTGAGTTGATCGTTCTTGAACTCGCCCTTGCTGCGCAGTGGCCCGGCCAGTGTGCCGGGCAATTCAGCGACCCAGAACGCGGGGTTCAGCGCCGATAGATCCAGCGCCGTGTCCCAGGCGATGCCATCGGCGAACTGCAGGTTGAGATGGCCTTCAGCCTTGCCCTGCCCTGCGGCGAGCTTCAGTTCGGGCAGGAACACTTGCGTGAGATCACCACTGAACGGTGTGACCACCGTGAACTTGCCCGCAGGCCCATTGAGGTCGGCCTTGAGGTTGCCCAGGTAGTTGCCGTCTTTATAGGAGATTTCGCCGTTGAAGGTATGCAAGGTGACCTGCGGTTCATCGATCAGCGGGTAAAGGCGATGCCAGGGGAAGTCCAGCCAGTCGATTTCGGCGTCGGCACTGAAGCCTTGTTGCCAGTTCAGGTTGGCGCTGAGCTTGAGACTCTGTTTATCGCCGGCGTTCAAATCAAGGCCGGCGATTTGCGCGCCGCTGGCGTCGACCTTGCCTTGCAGCAGAAGATCCACCGGTCCTTTTTGCGCAGGCAGTATGGCTTTACCAAGCAGTTGGTAACCGCTTTTGAGGTCACCCCTGGCGGTGACATCCAGTTGATTGAGTTGCAAGGTATCGGGCAGATCAGCGCTGGGCTTGAAGCTGTCTGATGTGATGCGCACCTGTGCCGGCAGGTTTTCTTCCAGCGGTTGCAGCTCGCCGGTGAGCCTGGCCGGCAGGTAACCGCTGCTGTCGGCATCAAGCTTCAGGGTTTTAAGCAGATCGCCGTCGACCTTCAACGCAACCGTCCACGGCACGCCACCGGGCGCGTACGGCAGGCTGAGGTTGCCGGTGGCGTTCAAGGGCCAGTCGCCGGCAGGCTGCAGCAGCCCGACGAGGTCGAGCACCAGGCCGTCGCGCTCCAGGTGCGCCGAGTCGATGCGCATGCCTGCGGCGGTCCAATGCGCCGCCAACTGCAGCCCCTTGAGCTGCTCGCTGCCATTGAACAGCAGGCTGCCGACGCGTACCTCACCGAGCTTCAGAGCCACGGGCAACTTCAGATCCGGCAACGCGATAGGCCCGCTGCTCGTTTCGCCGCTTGGCGCAAACTGCAGGCTCACCTGCTCTACATCCAGTCGATCGATGCACAGAGTCATGCGCAGAAGGCAAGCTGGCGACCAGGCCAGCGTCGGCGCATCCAGTTCGACGCGGCTGGAGCCCTGCTGCCACAGCAGATGATCGGCACGCCACTGGCCGCCCAACCGGCCCTGAAAATTCTCCACGCTCAGTCCCGGCACCTGGCCGAGGGCCCAACGGCTGCCACCCTGCGTGCCCACTACTGTCCACAGAGCCAGCACCATCAAGGCGAGGACAGCGATCAACGCAAGCCCCGCTATTTTCAAACCACGCATCACAGCTCAGGCCCCATGGAAAAGTGCAGTCGAATGCCGCCCGGGTCTTCCAGGGCATGAGCCAGGTCGAGACGGATCGGGCCAACCGGCGAGACCCAGCGCACGCCGATACCCACCCCGGTTTTCAGGCTCGGCATGTCCAGGGTATTGAACGAGTTGCCCTGATCGATAAAGGTTGCGATGCGCCATTTTTCGGCGATGGAATATTGGTACTCGGCGCTCAGGGCCACCATGTAGCGGCCACCGATACGGTCGCCCCGGTCGTTCTCCGGCGACAGGGTCTGGTACTCATAACCCCGCACGCTCTGGTCGCCACCGGCAAAGAATCGCAGGGATGGCGGCACGGACTGGTAGCCGTTGGTGGCACTGCCGCCGAACTGCGCACGGCCGAGGAAACGGTGGTTGTCCCACAGCGTGGTCAGGCCCTTGATCGTGGCAGTGCCGTAAAGCAGGTTGGTGTCAGAACCCAGGCCTTCCTTGGCGACCTTGGCGTCGAAGGCCAGGCGATAACCGTTATGCGGGTCGATGCGGTTGTCACTGCGCAGGTAGGAATAATTGATACCCGGCATCACCAGGTTGCTCAGGCCCGAGTCATTGCCCAAGCGGTATTCCTCACGCTGGTACTTGAGCGAAATGACGCGGGTCCAGCCGCTGGGCAATTTGCTGTGCCACTCGGGGCCGACGGTGAGCAATTTACTCAGGGCGTCGGTGTTGGCGATTTCTTCATTCTGGTAGCCGCCGGCGAAACGAAGCTTGTCGGTGAGCGGCGGGTCAAGCGGGACGTCGTACCACAGGCCGACGTTCTGCCGTGGCGCCGACAGTTCCGCCTCCCAGCCGTAGCTATGGCCCTGCGGGTTGACCCAATGGCGCGTCCAGTTGGCCTTGCCGCGCGGGCCCACATCGGTGGAGTAGCCCAGGCCCAGGCCCATGGTGCGCGGCTTGCGGGTTTCCAGTTGCACGGCCACCGGGATCACGTCGTCCTTGGCGCCGGCGGGGGTTGCGTCCACACGCACGCCTTCGAAGAAGCCGCTGGCTTGCAGATTCTGGTTGAGTTCGGCGATCAATTCGGAGTCGTACGGCGTGCCACTCTTGAACGGCACCATGCGTTGCAGCAGGTCTTCGTCGAACGGCGTATCGCCGCTGAAGCTGACCTTGCCCATGCTGTAGCGCGGGCCGCTGTCGTAGACCAGGTCGATATCGGCCACACCCGCCTTCGGGTCCACCGAGAGGGTCTGGCTGGTAAAGCGACCACTGAAAAACCCGTAGCGCGAGGCCTGGTTCTGGATCAGGCGCTTGGCGTCTTCGTAATGACCGTGGTTGAGCACCGCGCCGGACTTGAGGTCGTCGCTGGCAGGCAGGCGAAAAGCCTTGAGGCTCGCGGCCTGGCCGTCGACCCGAATGGTCACGTTGCGCAAATGCACCGGCTCACCGGGGTCGATGGTGAGGATCAGGCGCGGGTTCTTGCCGCCCTGCACGTCACTGGCTATCTGCGCCTGATAGAAGCCTAACGCCTGGGCGGCCTTGCGCGCCTGCTCCTGCGCGCCAAGGCTGAACCTCAGCAAGGCTTCTTCGTCACGATCGCCAACCCCGCCGATATAGCCTTCGATGTTGGCTTTCAACGCGTCGTTTGCGGGCTTGATCCGCACGTCCAATTCGCTTTGCGCCCATGCGCCGCAGCTTGTGAACAGCAGAACCAAGCCGCTGGTAAATCTTCCTGGAAGCTTCATAGGCGCGGATGCTACATGAGCGGGAGGGAGTCTTAGAACCCGGATTTTTCTGAAAAAATCTGTCTCAAACCGTTGCAGCCCGCAAAGACTGGGGGTTGGCATGAAAAAACACATGCTCCAGGACGGGTCCTACGGCAACTTCGCCGATTTCCTCGTAGCCCTGGCGTTCGAGGAACGCCAGATAGCGTGAATTGCCGGTGTCGAGCACCACGCCGGAGGAATGCGGATCGTCAGCGCACCAGTTGTGCACCGCTTCAAGCAGCTGCTCCCCGTAGTGCTGGCCCTGGAATTGCGGGTGAATGCCCAGCAGCGGCAGCAGATGCACCGACTCAGTGGGCACGCACGCCATCACCGCGTGGTGATAATCCAGGTAACGCCGAGTTCCGCGCACGCCGGTGCTGAGCCACATGCGCAATTGCCAGGCCCAGCTCTCGGTGATGCCCAGGCGCCGTTGCGGCGGCGCGATCAGGGCAATGCCGATCAATCGGTCGTCGACGAACAGTCCGATGGCCGGAAGTTTCTGGAAAAAGTGTTGTTTGACCAGCTCACGCACCGTCGCTCGCACCCGCAGCTCATAGCCGGGGCGCTGCGCTTCGAAAATGTAGGCAAAGGTCGGCTCCTGACGATAAGACTGGTACAGCAGCGCGCGGGCCTCGCGGGAATAGCCGCTGTTGAGCACGCGAATTTCGGCAGTGGCGGTTAAGGTGTCAGGCATGCAGTCAATCTCCCTGGGCGCCACTCGAAAGGCGGCGTTCATAGGGTTACGAACCTGTAGCGCAGCAGTCGTTCCCATCACAGGCTACGCAGATGCCCTGCCGCCGCGCTGGCCCCGGCCGGCCTTGTCGGCTAGCATCGCCCTTTTTGCCAGACCGGACTGTCGACCATGAAAATCGTCTCCTTCAACATCAACGGGCTGCGGGCCCGCCCTCATCAGTTGGCGGCGCTGATCGAAAAGCATCAACCCGACGTCATCGGCCTGCAGGAAACCAAGGTTCACGATGACCAGTTCCCCCTGGCCGAGGTGCAAGCGCTGGGCTACCACGTGTATTACCACGGCCAGAAAGGGCATTACGGCGTGGCCCTGCTGTCACGCAAGGAAGCCTTGAGCGTGCACAAGGGCTTTGACAGCGATGAAGAAGACGCCCAGCGCCGTTTTATCCGGGGCACGTTCGCCGATGAAAATGGCCAACCGGTCACGGTCATGAATGGCTATTTCCCCCAGGGCGAAAGCCGCGACCACCCCACCAAGTTCCCCGCCAAGCAGCGCTTCTATGAAGACTTGCAACAGTTGCTGGAAAGTCAGTTCAACAACGAGCAGCCGCTGGTGGTGATGGGCGATGTGAATATTTCTCCCCAGGATTGCGACATCGGCATCGGCGCCGACAACGCCAAGCGCTGGCTGAAAACCGGCAAGTGCAGCTTCCTGCCGGAAGAACGCGAATGGATGGCGCGCCTTAAGAACTGGGGCCTGGTGGACAGTTTCCGGCACCTGTACCCGGACGTGACCGACCGCTTCAGTTGGTTCGATTACCGCAGCCGCGGGTTCGAGGACGAGCCCAAGCGCGGGCTGCGCATTGACGTGATCATGGCGTCCACTGGGTTGCTGCCGCGCGTCAAGGATGCCGGGGTGGACTATGACCTGCGTGGACTGGAAAAGCCGTCGGACCATGCGCCGATCTGGCTCCAATTGAGCTGAACCCCTGACTGTCTTCGACTTGGCGCTGCCACGCAGCAAACTTGAACCTCTGTGGCGAGGGGGCTTGCTCCGCGTTGGGGTGCGAAACGCCCCCAATCCAGCAAAACGCGGTGTACCTGATACGGCTCAGCGCCTGGTTTTGGGGCTGCTGCGCAGCCCAACGCAGGACAAGCCTGCTCGCCACAGGGTATCTGCGCTTATTCCTTGCGCAGCTTGACCGGGCCTCGCGGTCATATTTCTGCAAACTGCCTGACTTAATCTCGTCGCACTCTCTTTGAAGGTGTCGGCATGATGCTGCGCGTTCTGTTTCTTTTGACCCTCTTCCCTCTGGTTGCCGTGTCGGCTCAACTGCCCGTACCCGAGCACGGCCCCGCCCTGCGCATTCAGGGCTCCAACACCATCGGCGCAGCGCTGGGCCCGGCCCTGGTGAAGGGCTTGCTGGAGCATGAGGGCATGCAACGCGTACACATAGAGCCGGGCGACGGGCCGAACGAGCAGCGCGTGGTCGCCAAGACGCGCCAGGGCAAGAGCGTGACCATCGAGGTGGCGGCCCATGGCTCCAGCACCGGTTTTGCCGCGCTGAAAAAAGCCAGCGCAGACCTGGCGGCGGCGTCCCGCCCGATCAAGGACAGTGAGCTGGTGGACCTTGAACCATCAGGCGACCTGAAAAGCCCCGAAGCCGAGCAGGTGATCGCCATCGACGGCCTGGCCATCATCGTTAACCCGCTCAACCCGCTGAACACCCTCGACACCGAGCAACTGGCGCAGCTCTTCAACGGCGAGATCAGCACCTGGGAAGACCTGGGCGGCATCGGCGGGGCTGTCCATTTGTATGCCCGGGATGACCAGTCCGGCACCTATGACACGTTCAAGGAACTGGTGCTGAACCGGCGCGGTAAACCGCTGGCCTCCAGCGCGCGGCGTTTCGAGTCCAGCGAAGCATTGTCCGATGCAGTCAGCCGCGACCCTCAGGGCATCGGTTTTATCGGCCTGCCCTACATACGCCAGGCCAAGGCGGTGGCGATTGCCGATGGCGACTCACAACCGATGTTGCCGCTCAACAGCCTGATTGCCACCGAGGATTACCCGCTGTCTCGGCGCCTGTTCTTTTACCTGCCGCCGAAGAGCCACAACCCCTGGGCCAGGGCACTGGTGGATTTTGCCCAGAGCCGCCAGGGCCAGGCAATCGTCGCGGCCAACGGTTTTATTGCCCAGCAGGTGCAGGCCATGGCCGTGCAGCCGCGCGCGTCGATGCCTGCGGACTATCAAGCCATTGCCCGCGATGCCCAGCGCCTGAGCGTGAATTTTCGTTTCGAGGAAGGCAGCGCCAGCCTGGACACCAAGGCGCGTCAGGATGTGCTGCGGGTGGTGGCGTATCTGAAAGACCACGGCAAGCTCGACAAGCAGGTGACCCTGGTGGGGTTCGGCGATGCCAAGAATGATCCGCAGCGCGCAGCGTTGCTGTCGAAGTTGCGGGCGATGGCCGTGCGCAGGGAACTGGTGAAAAACGGCGTGGTGCTGCGCGATATTCGCGGGTTTGGCGCGCAGATGCCGGTGGCGGCGAATACGGCGGATGAGGGGCGGATCAAGAATCGGCGGGTGGAGGTCTGGGTGTACTGAGGCTTGGGGGTTTGTGGTGTCGGTACTGGCCTCATCGGGAGCAAGCCCCCTCCCACATTCTGACCTGTGAATACAGTCAAAATGTGCGAGGGGGCTTGCTCCCGATTGCAGGCGACGCGGTACTACTGCCCGCCGCGCATCATCTCCTTGGGCACATACTTGCCGATCTCGAACTTGCCGATCGCCGCGCGGTGCACTTCGTCCGGGCCGTCGGCCAGACGCAGGGTGCGTTGCATGGCGTACATGTAGGCCAGCGGGAAATCGTTGGAAACACCGGCACCGCCGTGCATCTGGATCGCGCGGTCGATCACCTTGAGGGCCACATTCGGCGCGACCACCTTGATCTGCGCGATCTCGCTTTTCGCCACTTTATTGCCCACGGTGTCCATCATGTACGCCGCTTTCAGGGTCAGCAGGCGCGCCATGTCGATCTCCATGCGTGAGTCGGCGATCTTGTCGATGTTGCCGCCCAGCCGAGCCAACGGTTTGCCGAATGCGGTGCGGCTGACCGAGCGTTTGCACATCAGCTCCAGTGCACGTTCAGCCATGCCCACCGAGCGCATGCAGTGGTGAATGCGCCCCGGGCCGAGGCGACCCTGGGCGATCTCGAAGCCACGGCCTTCGCCGAGCAGGACGTTTTCGTAGGGCACGCGCACATTGTCGAACAGCACCTCGGCGTGACCGTGGGGCGCGTCGTCGTAGCCGAACACCGGCAGCGGGCGGAGGATTTTCACACCGGGCGTGTCCACTGGCACCAGGATCATCGAATGCTGCTGATGACGCGGCGCGTCCGGATTGCTCAGGCCCATGAAAATGAGGATCTTGCACCGCGGATCGCAGGCGCCGGAGGTCCACCATTTCTTGCCGTTGATCACCCATTCATCGCCCTGGCGCTCGGCACGGGCAGCCATATTGGTGGCGTCGGACGAGGCCACGTCCGGCTCGGTCATGGCGAACGCCGAGCGGATCTCGCCGCGCAGCAGCGGTTCGAGCCAGCGCTGTTTCTGTTCTTCGTTGGCATAGCGCACCAGCACTTCCATGTTGCCGGTGTCGGGGGCCGAGCAATTGAACGGCTCCGGCCCGAGTAGCGAGCGGCCCATGATTTCGGCCAGGGGCGCGTATTCCAGATTGGTAAGGCCGGCGCCGAGCTCGGACTCGGGGAGGAACAGGTTCCACAGACCTTCGGCTTTGGCACGGGCCTTGAGTGCTTCCATGATCGCGGTGGGCTGCCAGCGGTCGCCTTCGCTGACCTGGCGTTCGAACACCGGCTCGGCCGGGTAGACGTAAGCGTCCATGAATGCAGTGACGCGTTCACGCAGTTCCTGAACCTTGGGCGAATAGGCGAAATCCATGGGCAGCTCCCTTCTCTGAGAGGTTGTTTAGGTCATGAATTCGATGCTAGAACAGCGCTGATAATTTACCTAGCCTATTCTCGGCGTGTATTAACATTCATCACCGATATATGATCAGCCTATCGGCATCTAACAATAAGAGCGCAACGCAATGAATCTGAGCAAGGTCGACCTGAACCTCTTCATCGTCTTTGATGCGATCTACACCGAAGCCAACCTGACCCGCGCCGGGCAGATCGTCGGCATTACGCAGCCGGCGGTGTCCAACGCGCTGGCCCGCCTGCGCGAGACCTTCAACGACCCACTGTTCGTGCGCACCGCCCAAGGCATGGTGCCTACGCCCATGGCGCAGAACATCATCGGCCCAGTGCGCAATGCGCTGTCGCTGCTGCGCGTATCCGTGCAGGAAAGCCGGATTTTCAATCCACAGCAGGCGGCCAAGACTTACCGCATCAGCATGACCGACCTCACCGAGGCGGTGATTCTGCCGCTGCTGTTCCAGCGCCTGCGCCGGCTGGCGCCGACCGTGGTGATCGAGAGTTTCCTGTCCAAGCGCCGCGAGACCACCAAGGAACTGGCCGCCGGGCGCCTGGACTTTGCCGTGGACGCACCGCTCAACACCGATCCACAGGTGCGTCACGTCAAGCTGATGGAAGACCGCTACGTGTGCGCCATGCGCAAGGGCCATCCGCTGGCGGGCAAGGACAAACTCAGCCTGGATGACTACCTGTCGCTGACTCACATTCATATCTCCAGCCGCCGCAACGGCCTGGGCCATGTCGACCTGGCGCTGGGCAAGATGGGCATCCAGCGCAAGATCGCGCTGCGTTCCCAGCATTACCTGATGGCCTCGCAGGTGTTGCAGCAGACCGACATGGTGATGACCGTGCCCGAGCGCTTCGCCCGCCGTCACGAACTGCATTGGGTCAACCTGCCGGTAAACGACGTGCCGCCCGTGGAAACCCATTTGTACTGGCATGAAAGCACTGACCAGGACCCGGCCAACCGCTGGATGCGCGAGCAGATGATCGAGTTGTGCCAGCAGGTGACGGCCCATGAGAAGAAACTCGATGGCAAGCAGGCTTGATAGGAGGGGAAGGGATTGGGCTGCGCAGGCGGCCTTGACGTTTACGTCAACCAGCCATTAGCTTAGCGCCAAGTCATCCGCTGAGCGCCGCCATGAGCACCACCTACAGTATTTCCGACCTCGCCCGCGAGCTCGACATCACCACCCGCGCCATTCGCTTTTATGAAGAGCAAGGCCTGCTGGCCCCGGAGCGTCGGGGCCAGGAGCGTATCTACTCGGCGCGGGACAAGGTCAGTCTCAAGCTGATTCTGCGCGGCAAGCGCATTGGTTTCTCCCTGGCCGAGTGCCGTGAGCTGATCGAACTCTATGACCCCAGCGGCGGCAACCACATCCAGCTCAACAGCATGCTGAGCAAAATCGCCGAACGGCGTGAACAGCTGGAACAGCAACTGCTGGACATCGAACAGATGAAGCTGGAGCTGGACACCGCCGAAGAGCGCTGCACTCAAGCCCTGGCCCACACCATGAGCCAGTCTGGCCATTGAACAGAAGGTAAACCTCATGTCCCTCCCCTCCCACGTGCGTCTGGTTGAAGTCGGCCCGCGCGACGGTTTGCAGAACGAAGCCCAGCCCATCAGCGTGACGGACAAGGTCCGCCTGGTAGACGCCCTGAGCGACGCCGGGCTCGGCTATATAGAAGTGGGCAGCTTTGTGTCGCCCAAATGGGTGCCGCAGATGGCAGGCTCCGCCGAGGTGTTTGCGCAGATCCGGCGCGAGCCCGGCGTGACCTACGGCGCGCTGGCGCCGAACCTGCGCGGCTTTGAAGATGCACTGGCGGCCGGCGTCAAGGAGGTCGCAGTGTTTGCGGCCGCGTCCGAGGCGTTCTCGCAACGCAACATCAACTGCTCGATCAGCGAAAGCCTGGAGCGCTTCGCACCGATCATGAGCGCAGCGCGGCAGCACGGCATCAGTGTGCGCGGCTATGTGTCCTGTGTGCTCGGATGCCCTTACGAAGGCAATGTGGCGCCGGAACAGGTGGCTGCGGTGGCCCGCGAACTGTACGCCATGGGCTGCTATGAAGTGTCCCTGGGCGACACCATCGGCACCGGCACGCCGGGCGCCACGCGGCGATTGTTCGAAGTGGTCGGCGCCCAGGTGCCACGGGAAAAGCTTGCCGGGCATTTCCACGATACCTATGGTCAGGCAATCGCGAATATCTATGCCAGCCTGCTGGAGGGTATCCAGGTGTTCGACAGCTCTATCGCAGGCCTTGGCGGTTGCCCGTATGCCAAGGGCGCCAGCGGTAACGTCGCCACCGAGGACGTGGTGTACCTGCTGGACGGGCTGGGCATCCACACCGGGATTGATCTTTCACGCTTGATTGATGCGGGCCGGCAGATCAGCCAGGTGCTGGGGCGCGCCAGTGGGTCGCGGGTGGCGAAGGTGCGTGGCGCCAGTTGAGTAGCAAGGCTGTGACAATGTGTTACCGGGCACCGACACAGCGGGTAACGCGGGAACATAATTCGGTGCCTCTGCGCAGAGGCAATCGCAGTATAAAAAACAAGCCATTGATTTTTAAGCATTTTTAAAAGTTGGCATGGCTCCTGCTATCTCTATCGCATAACAAGAATAAAAAGCACCAAGCCTAATAAAAATAAGACGTAACGACTCTGACATAACAAAAACAACACGGCAGAGACGCAGCTAACAGATTTTTTTGGAAGCACATCAGCGCTCAAAAAAATACGTTTGCTCTTGACCCCGGATGGGGGTCACCCAAAACAGCAGTAAAGGGCCACGGCTGCCAAAAACAACAACAGGCCGCCCCTCAATAATAAAAAAGAGCACGCAACGACACATTAAAAGGGACCTTCGGGTCCCTTTTGTCGTTTCTGCCCACAGAGGTTGGCTCCACGTTGCGCTGTCGCACAACAAACAGGAAAACCTGTGGCGAGCGGGCTCGCCACAACAAGCCTGCTCCCACAAGAGGTTCAAGTGGCTGTCAGGACTGCGTTCGCAGCGCTTGAAGCGAGATCTCGCGCATGCGGAATTTCTGCACCTTGCCCGTCACCGTCATCGGAAACTCATCGACGAACTTGAAGTGCCTGGGCGTCTTGAAATGGGCGATGCGACCCTTGCACCAGGTGTGCAGCTCAAGCGCGTCGACAGCATGGCCAGGATGGCATTTGATCCAGGCGACGATTTCTTCGCCATAGCGCTCGTCGGGAATGCCGATAACCTGCACGTCGGCCACCGCCGGATGAGTGAAGAAAAACTCTTCCAGCTCGCGCGGATAAACGTTCTCGCCGCCACGGATGATCATGTCCTTGTTGCGCCCGGCAATGCACACGTAACCGTGCCTGTCCATGGTCGCAAGGTCGCCGGTGTGCAGCCAGCCTGCCTCGTCGATCGTCTCGCGGGTGCTCTCGGGGTTGTTCCAGTAGCCGAGCATCACGCTGTAGCCACGGGTGCACAGTTCGCCGATCTCGCCCCGTGCCACGGTGTTACCGGCGGCGTCGATGATTGCGTTTTCCAGGTGCGGCTGGGTGCGCCCCACCGTGGTGACGCGTCGTTCAAGGTCGTCATCCGGGCCCGTCTGCAACGACACCGGGCTGGTTTCGGTCATGCCGTAGGCAATCTGCACTTCGCCCATGTGCAGCTCGCTGATGACCCGGCGCATCACTTCGATGGGGCAGGTGGCGCCGGCCATGATCCCGGTGCGCAGGCTGGCGAGGTCCAGCTCGCCGCGCTGCGGATGATCGAGCATGGCAATGAACATGGTCGGCACGCCATACAGTCCGGTGGCGCGCTCCTCGGCGACAGCGGTCAGGGTGAGCAACGCATCGAAGCCGTCATTAGGGTAGATCATGGTGGTGCCATGGGTGATGCAGCCCAGGTTACCCATCACCATGCCGAAGCAGTGGTACAGCGGCACCGGGATCACCAGGCGATCCTGCGCAGTGAGGCCCAGGCTTTCGCCGACCATGTAGCCGTTGTTGAGAATATTGTGATGGCTGAGGGTGGCGCCCTTGGGAAAGCCGGTGGTGCCGGAGGTGTACTGGATGTTCACGGGTTGATCGAAGTGAAGGCTCCCCTGGCGCTGCTGCAATTGCTCGTGAGGAACGTCTGCCCCCATGCTCGCCAGTTGCGCCCAGGGCACGAACCCCACAGGCGGGTTGGCGTCGAGGCTGATGATGGCACGCAGATCGGGATCGAATGCCTGCAGCATGGCGTGGTAATCGGACGTCTTGAACGCGCCGGCGCACACCAGCCATTGGCAGCCGGATTGCTTGAGCACGTAGTCCAGCTCGCTGCTGCGATAGGCCGGGTTGATATTGACCAGTATCACCCCGAGCTTGGCACTGGCGACCTGCGTGATGCACCACTCGGCGCAGTTGGGTGCCCAGATACCCAGACGATCACCCGGCTGCATGCCCATGGCCAGGAAAGCGCGGGCATGCAGGTCGACCGTTTCAGCCAGTTGCCTCCAGGTGAAGCGGCGCTGCTGGTGGCGTACCACCAGCGCCTCGCCCTCGGGATAGCGCGCGGCAGTCTGATCGAACGCCTGGCCGATGGTCATCGCCAGCAATGCCTTGTCCTGAGCGCCGCGGCTGTAGCTCTGGTTCGGTTGATCCATCACCATCCCCTGTTGTGTTTTTTGTAGGTTGACGTAAACGTAAACTACGATTGACAGCGCCGTAACGCAAGCTTACGTTAACGTAAAGGTCAGCGCCCTCCCCGGCACTCGTCCCACACAACAACAAAGCTCACAGTAAGGTGCCTGTCCATGAGTTACCCGTCCCTGAACTTCGCCCTCGGCGAAACCATCGACATGCTGCGCGACCAGGTGCAGTCCTTCGTAGCCAAGGAAATCGCGCCGCGCGCCGCGCAGATCGACATCGACAACCTGTTCCCCGTCGACCTGTGGCGCAAGTTTGGTGACATGGGCCTGCTCGGCATCACCGTGGCGGAAGAATACGGCGGCGCCGGCCTGGGCTACCTGGCCCACGTGGTGAGCATGGAAGAGATCAGCCGCGGCTCGGCCTCGGTGGCGCTGTCCTACGGTGCGCACTCCAACCTGTGCGTCAACCAGATCAACCGCAATGGCAATCATGAACAGAAGCTCAAGTACCTGCCCAAACTGATCAGCGGCGAGCACATCGGCGCCCTCGCCATGAGCGAGCCGAATGCCGGCTCCGACGTGGTTTCGATGAAACTGCGCGCCGACAAACGCGGCGACCACTACGTGCTCAATGGCAGCAAGACCTGGATCACTAACGGCCCCGACGCCAACACCTACGTGATCTACGCCAAGACCGACCTGGAAAAGGGCGCCCACGGCATCACCGCCTTCATCGTCGAGCGTGACTGGAACGGCTTCAGCCGCAGCCACAAGTTCGACAAGCTGGGCATGCGCGGCTCCAACACCTGCGAGCTGTTTTTCGACGACGTTGAAGTGCCCCAAGAGAATATTCTCGGCGTCCTCAACGGCGGCGTAAAAGTGCTGATGAGTGGGCTGGACTACGAACGCGTGGTGCTCGCCGGCGGGCCCACCGGGATCATGCAGGCCTGCATGGACCTGATCGTGCCCTACATCCACGACCGCAAGCAGTTCGGCCAAAGCATCGGCGAATTCCAGCTGATCCAGGGCAAGGTCGCCGACATGTACACCCAGCTCAATGCCAGCCGCGCCTACCTCTATGCGGTGGCCCAGGCGTGCGAGCGCGGCGAGACCACGCGCAAGGACGCCGCCGGCGTGATCCTCTACAGCGCCGAGCGCGCCACCCAGATGGCCCTCGATGCCATCCAGATTCTGGGCGGCAATGGCTATATCAACGAATTCCCCGCCGGGCGCCTGCTGCGTGATGCCAAGTTGTATGAAATCGGCGCGGGCACCAGTGAGATTCGGCGCATGTTGATCGGTCGCGAACTGTTCAACGAAACCCGCTGAAGGAGCGCGCCATGGCCACCTTGCACACCCAGCTCAACCCACGCTCGGCGGAGTTTGCCGCCAACAGCGCAGCGATGCGCCAGCAGGTCGACGCCCTGCATGCCCTCCTCGCCCAGGTGCAACAAGGCGGCGGCCTCAAGGCCCAGGAGCGGCATACCTCGCGCGGCAAACTGCTGCCGCGCGAACGCATCAATCGCCTGCTCGATCCGGGCTCGCCGTTCCTCGAACTCAGCCAACTGGCCGCCCATCAAGTGTATGGCGAAGACGTGCCGGCAGCCGGCGTGATCGCCGGGATTGGCCGCGTCGAGGGCGTGGAATGCATGATTGTCGCCAACGATGCCACGGTCAAAGGCGGCTCCTATTACCCGCTTACGGTAAAAAAACATCTGCGCGCGCAGACCATTGCCGAGCAGAACCGCCTGCCGTGCATCTACCTGGTGGACTCCGGCGGCGCCAACCTGCCGCGCCAGGATGAAGTGTTCCCGGACCGCGAACACTTCGGGAGGATCTTCTTCAATCAGGCCAACATGAGCGCCCAGGGCATCCCGCAGATCGCCGTGGTGATGGGCTCGTGCACCGCCGGCGGCGCCTATGTACCCGCCATGGCCGACGAGGCGATCATGGTGCGCCAGCAGGCCACGATCTTTCTGGCCGGCCCGCCATTGGTCAAAGCGGCGACCGGCGAAGTGGTCAGCGCCGAAGAACTGGGCGGCGCCGATGTGCACTGCAAGATCTCCGGAGTGGCCGACCACTATGCCGACAGCGACGAACACGCCCTGGCCCTGGCCCGCCGCAGCGTGGCCAACCTCAACTGGCGCAAGCTGGGTGAGTTGCGCCAGCGCTCGCCGATAGCGCCGCTGTACAGCGCAGAAGAACTCTACGGGGTGATTCCGGCCGAGGCCAAGCAGCCATTCGATGTGCGCGAAGTGATCGCGCGGCTGGTGGATGCGTCGGTGTTCGATGAATTCAAGGCGCTGTTCGGCACCACGCTGGTCTGCGGCTTTGCGCACTTGCACGGCTACCCGATTGCGATCATCGCCAACAACGGCATCCTGTTCGCCGAGGCCGCGCAAAAAGGCGCGCACTTCATCGAGCTGGCCTGCCAGCGTGGGATTCCACTGCTGTTCCTGCAGAACATCACCGGCTTCATGGTCGGCCAAAAATACGAAGCCGGCGGCATCGCCAAGCACGGCGCCAAACTGGTGACGGCGGTGGCGTGCGCCAGGGTGCCGAAATTTACCGTGATCATCGGCGGCAGCTTTGGGGCCGGCAACTACGGCATGTGTGGACGCGCTTATGACCCGCGATTTTTATGGATGTGGCCCAACGCGCGCATCGGCGTGATGGGTGCCGAGCAGGCGGCCGGCGTGTTGGTGCAGGTCAAGCGCGAACAGGCCGAACGGGCCGGCAGTGCGTTCAGCGCCGGGGACGAAGCCGCGATCAAACAGCCGATCCTCGACCAGTATGAAACCCAGGGCCACCCCTATTACTCCAGCGCCCGCCTGTGGGACGACGGCGTCATCGACCCGCTGCAGACCCGCGAGGTACTCGCCCTGGCGCTGTCCGCCGCCCTGAACGCCCCCATCGAGCCGAGCCGCTTCGGCGTGTTCCGCATGTAAATGGAGCTATTCCCCCATGAACGATTTCAACACCCTCGAACTGATCACCGACAACCGTGGCTTTGCCACGTTGTGGCTCAGTCGTGAAGCCAAGAACAATGCGTTCAATGCCCAGATGATCCGCGAATTGATCATCGCCCTGGACCATGTGCAAAGCGACCCGTCCCTGCGTTTTCTGCTGCTGCGTGGACGTGGCAGGCACTTCAGCGCCGGGGCAGACCTGGCCTGGATGCAGCAGTCGGCCGAACTGGACTACCACACCAACCTGGACGATGCGCGCGAATTGGCGGAGCTGATGTACAACCTGTCCAAACTGAAAATCCCCACCCTGGCCGTGGTGCAAGGCGCCGCCTACGGCGGGGCGCTGGGTTTGATCAGTTGCTGCGACATGGCGATTGGTGCCGATGA
Source organism: Pseudomonas poae RE*1-1-14 (assembly GCF_000336465.1). Taxonomy (NCBI): domain Bacteria; kingdom Pseudomonadati; phylum Pseudomonadota; class Gammaproteobacteria; order Pseudomonadales; family Pseudomonadaceae; genus Pseudomonas; species Pseudomonas poae. The sequence continues at coordinate 2,680,940 of NC_020209.1, forward strand.
AGCGCAGTTCTGCCTGTCGGAAGTGCGCATCGGCCTGGCGCCAGCGGTAATCAGCCCGTTCGTGGTGCAGGCCATCGGCGAGCGCGCGGCCCGCCGCTATGCCCTGACGGCCGAGCGATTTGGCGGCCAGCGTGCGCGGGAAATCGGCCTGCTGGCGGAAAGCTACCCGGCCGATACGCTGGAGCAGCAAGTCGAAGCCTGGGTGGCGAACCTGCTGCAGAACAGCCCGGCGGCCATGCGCGCCAGCAAGGACCTGCTGCGCGAAGTGGGCAACGGCGCACTCACGCCGGCCCTGCGGCGCTATTGCGAAAACGCCATCGCGCGAATTCGCGTCAGCCCCGAAGGCCAGGAAGGCTTGCGTGCATTCCTGCAAAAGCGTGCACCCGCCTGGCAATCCGGGGAGCCACGCCCATGAGGCCACTCACCACACTGCTGGTCGCCAACCGTGGCGAAATCGCCTGCCGGGTCATGCGCACCGCCAAAGCGATGGGGCTGACCACCGTGGCTGTGCACAGCGACATTGACCGCGATGCGCGGCACAGTCGCGAGGCGGACATACGCGTCGACCTGGGTGGCAGCAAAGCTGCGGACAGTTACCTGCAGATCGACACGATCATCGCGGCCGCCAAGGCCAGCGGTGCCCAGGTGATTCATCCTGGCTACGGCTTTCTCTCGGAAAACGCAGCGTTTGCCCGCGCCATCGAGGCAGCCGGCCTGATCTTTCTCGGCCCGCCCGCCTCGGCCATCGACGCCATGGGCAGCAAGTCGGCGGCCAAGTCGCTGATGGAAACCGCCGGGGTGCCACTGGTGCCGGGTTATCACGGCGAAGCCCAGGACTTGGACACCTTTCGCGACGCCTGCGCGCGCATCGGCTATCCGGTGCTGCTAAAAGCGACTGCCGGCGGCGGCGGCAAGGGCATGAAGGTGGTCGAGGACGTCAGCCAGTTGGCCGAGGCTCTGGCTTCGGCCCAGCGTGAGGCATTGTCCTCGTTCGGCAACGGGCAGATGCTGGTGGAAAAATACCTGCTCAAGCCGCGCCATGTGGAAATCCAGGTGTTTGCCGATAGTCACGGCCACTGCCTGTACCTCAACGAGCGCGATTGTTCGATCCAGCGGCGTCATCAAAAAGTGGTGGAAGAAGCCCCGGCGCCCGGGCTGAGCGTTGAGCAACGCAAAGCCATGGGTGAAGCGGCGGTGCGCGCGGCGCAGGCGATCGGCTATGTGGGCGCGGGTACGGTGGAATTTTTGCTGGATGCCCGTGGCGAATTTTTCTTCATGGAGATGAACACCCGGCTGCAGGTGGAGCACCCGGTGACCGAAGCGATTACCGGGCTCGATCTGGTGGCCTGGCAGATACGCGTCGCCCAGGGCGAAGCGCTGCCGATCACCCAGGCGCAGGTGCCGTTGAATGGGCACGCGATCGAGGTGCGGCTGTATGCCGAAGATCCGAGCAACGATTTTCTGCCTGCCACCGGGCACCTGGCGCTGTACCGCGAGTGCGACCCGGGCCCGGGCCGCCGTGTGGACAGCGGCGTGGAGCAAGGTGACAGTGTCTCGCCGTTCTACGATCCGATGCTGGGCAAACTGATTGCCTGGGGCGAGGACCGCGAGCAGGCGCGCCTGCGTCTGCTGGCCATGCTCGACGAGTTCGCCGTGGGTGGGCTCAAGACCAACCTGGGTTTTCTGCGGCGCATCATCGGCCATCCGGCGTTTGCGGCGGCCGAACTCGATACCGGGTTTATTCCGCGTTACCAGGCGCAGTTGCTGCCGGCGCAGAGTGCGTTGAGCGATGGGTTCTGGCAGGCGGCAGGTTCGGCGTTCATGCAGAGTCTGCCGCGCGGTGAAGGGCCCTGGGCGGATACCCGGGGCTTTCGCACAGGGCTGCCGCCGCAGGTTTCGCTGCACTTGAGCTGCAATGGGCAGGACCGCGTGGTGACAGTGGCGGCTGGCGCTGCACATGCGCTGCACGGTGAACAGTTGCTGATCGACGACCAGGGCATACGCCGCGCGCAGCTGGCGGTGCGTAATGGAAGCACCGTGTACCTGCGGTGGGATGGCGAGATGCAGGCGGTCAGTCTGTTCGACCCAATTGCGGCGGTCGAGGCGAGCCAAGCGCATCAGGGCGGTCTCACCGCGCCCATGAACGGCAGCATCGTGCGGGTGCTGGTGGAGGTTGGGCAGCACGTCGAAGCTGGTACGCAACTGGTGGTATTGGAAGCGATGAAAATGGAGCACAGCATTCGCGCGCCCCAAGCCGGCGTGGTCAAGGCGCTGTTTTGCCAGGAAGGCGAGATGGTCGCTGAAGGCAGCGCACTGGTGGAACTGGAAATGGCCGATTAGAACTTTGCTGTGGCCTGCACGACAACACCGAGAATCCGGCAATCATCGGTGAACAGCAGCTTGGGGTAAGTGGGATTGAGCGGCACCAGGTACAGCTGGCCGCTTTCTTCCTGCAATTGGCGAAAGGTGGCCCGAGGGCTGTCGTCCCATTGCGCAACGACCAGCTTACCGGGCACAGCGCGGATGGAAGGGTCGACCAGGATCAACATGCCTGCGCTGATACTGAGGCCTGTGGGAGCGGTCATGGCATCGCCGGTTACGGGGAGCCAGAAGGCTTCGCCGTCCGCGTGGTAGTCCGTCAGTTCAAAGCGCTCGGGGCCGTAGGGCGCAGGTTCTTCGCGCACTTCACAGAGCCCGTTCCAGTCGCTGACCGGGTAGCGGAAATACGGGTTGTAGTGGTGTTCCCGTGGCTGCTCTTGATCACCGCGCTCACGAATTTCCAGCGCCACTTCCAGATAACCCAGCCCCAGTTCCGCCAGCACCCGGTTCATGTCTGCAAGGCTGGGCACCCGTCGTTTGTTGAGCCAATGGCCCACGCCGCCCTGGGACATGCCCAGGCGTTCGGCCAGTTCATCCTGAGTGACCTTGCGGTCTTTCATGTTGGCTCTGACCAACGCTATCCATTTATCCATGGTGCGTGACAATACGTTGCGTATTTTTCAGGGCAATAAACAGTTTGTAGTAATCCACGAAACGACATAAATACGATACGTACTATCATCAATTTCAAGGATTTCGCCCCCCATCAGAGTAACGCCCATGATGACAACCAGCCCGTATCCGCCGACCGAAACACCTGTCACCGACGACGCAGCACTCGACCTGCACACCAGCGGCGCCGCCCAACGTGCATTGGACTATTACTTGAAAGCGGATATGTCCACCTCCAGGGCAGACGACACCTTCTTTCATATCAAACCCGGCATCAGCCACGAAGAAGCTCTGGTGCACGCTTCCGACCTGCTGCGCAGTGCAGCCGCCACGGCCTACGAATCGGCGAGCAGCCATCAGGGCAATCAACGTGACCTGGCGTTTTCAGTGGTGTATCTGATCGACATGGCGAAAGCGATGGTGGAGCGATCGTTGCTGCAGCCAGAGGCTCAGGCAAACGCGTGAAGAATGCGAAGCAAAAATATTTCTATCCCTGGGATAAAAACATTTGACTTGCAAATGATAATGATTATTATTGGGCCTAGCTGATCGCGAGATCAGTCGATAGGCCAAGAGACCTTAGGTCGGACTCTTGGAATATCTCCTCATCAGGCTAATCACGGTTTTTGACCCGGCTCTTTGGCCGGGTCTTTTTTTTGCCAGTTTCCCTGGCATGGCTTCAGGCTAATGAAGACTGTGTATTGCTTGATGGCGCGCATGGTAGCAAAAGACCATTGCCCAATGAAAGCCGCCCAACCGCTCTGGACGGGATCTTTGAGAAACAGCACCCGAGAATCACTCTCACCGTTTTCTAGCCATCGTCGGGTCAACGAAGACACCTCCCTCCCCTGCAACAATTTTGCATCAAGATTTTGCCCGACCTCTGTGTAATATAGCCGCCACAACTCATATTCAGGCAACCAGACTATGACCGTGGCCTTGACCTCCATCAAGATCAGCACCGACTTCGACAGCGGCAACATCCAGGTCCTGGATGCCAGCGATGCCTATCAGTTGTTGCTGGCAATTAAACCCGATACCCGCAGCCATCACTTCCAGTGGTTCCACTTCAAGGCAGAAGGTATGCACGTGGGCCACACCCACACCTTCCGCCTGAGCAATGCGAGCTACTCCTCGTATAAAAATGCCTGGAGCGGCTACAACGCCGTGGCGTCGTATGACCACGTCAACTGGTTCCGCGTGCCCACGCGCTTCGATGGCGAGACGCTGCACATCAGCCTTCAAACCCGCGAGAAACATGCCTGGTTCGCCTACTTCGAACCCTACAGCCGCGAGCGTCACGATTGGTTGATCGAGCAGGCCCTGAAACACGCCGGCACCCAACTGCTGGCCACCGGTAAAAGTGTCGAAGGCCGTGATATTCAGTTGTTGCGCCGCGGCAAAGGCGGCGAAGGTCGGCTCAAGGTGTGGATCATTGCGCAGCAGCACCCGGGCGAGCACATGGCGCAATGGTTCATGGAAGGGGTAATCGAACGCCTGCAACGCGATGGTGATGCCGAGCTGAAAAAGCTGCTGGCCGTCGCCGACCTGTACCTGGTGCCCAACATGAATCCTGACGGCGCGTTCCATGGCCACCTGCGCACCAACGCCATGGGCCAGGACCTCAACCGCGCCTGGCAAAGCGCCAGCCAGGAGATGAGCCCCGAAGTGCTGTTCGTGCAGCAGCAGATGGAAAAGTACGGCGTGGACCTGTTCCTCGATATCCACGGCGATGAGGAAATCCCCTACGTGTTCACCGCCGGCTGCGAAGGCAACCCCGGCTACACGCCGCGCATCGAAGCGCTGGAGAAGCACTTTCGCAGCCACCTCAGCGCCTTGACCCGCGACTTCCAGACCACCCACGGCTACACCCGCGACCTGCCCGGCGAGGCCAACATGACACTGGCCTGCAACGCGGTTGGCCAGAAGTACGATTGCCTGTCGCTGACCCTGGAAATGCCTTTCAAGGACAACGACGATGCGCCCAACCCCAAAACCGGCTGGTCAGGGGATCGCTCCAGGCAACTGGGTCAGGATGTGTTGAGTACCGTGGCGGATATCGTCACGAGCCTGCGCTGATCCATTTACATTGTGCACCTGAAATTTCAGGCATCCACACTCCTGTGGCGAGCAGGCTTGTCCTGCGTTGGGCTGCGCAGCAGCCCCAAAACCAGGCGCTGAGCCGTATAGGTACACCGCGTGTTGCTGGATTGGGGGCGCTTCGCACCCCAACGCGGGGCAAGCCCGCTCGCCACAATAAGCCCACACATTTTCCTTAACTGGACGGTATTAGGAAAAGCCCGCTCGCCACAGAGGCTCCAGTTTGCTGCGCGACAGCGCTAGGAGCCTCCCGCAGTTAGCGCTCAATCTGCTCCAGCATCCCGCCCAGTCATACTCTGCAACACCCCATCGCGCCGAATCCACCCGTGAAACAGCGCCGCCGCCAGGTGCGCCAACACGGTAAAAAACAGCACATACGCCAAAAACCCATGGGCCCTGCGCAACAGCGCAAACAACGGCGCATTCGCCGCCACCAAGGCCGGCAACTGCACCGAACTGCTGAGCATTACCGGGTCCCCGGCCGCTGAAATCATCGCCCAGCCAAGCAAGGGCAACACCAGCATCAGCCCGTACAGCACCAGATGAGACGCCTTGGCCGCCAACACCTGCCATAACGGCAAATCAGCCGGCAATGGCGGCTGACGCGTAGAAAAGCGCACCGCCAACCGCACAATCACCAACGCCAGAATCGCGATACCCAGGGGCTTGTGCAGATGCAGCAACCACTCATGCCGCTCCGATACCGATGCCGCAAGCCCCGCACCAATGAACAGCATGGCAATGATCATCAACGCCATCACCCAATGCAGCAGGCGCGCCAGCGGAGCAAAAAAACGCGGTTGAGCACTCATGGTTTCGACTCCTGCGGGGCACTATGCAGCGGGCTGACTTCACCGGCACGGCGCAAATACGAACTGGCATAAGCCGCCGAACGCGCGGCCAGCAATGGGTCACTGGAGGCTTCGATACCGCTCGGCAAGATCACCGGATCAAAGTTGATATCACGGCAATCGCCATCCGCCTGCGGCTGGCTGCTTTGCAGCACCAGCGTGCCAGCGTTCAACACCTTGTGTTCACCGCTCCAGGCCTTGCTGGCATCGTCCACGGGGTCGCCGGGGTTGGCCAGGGTCATGTTCAGTTGCCAACGCAGCGGCCCGGCCGTCAGGCGCTGCACCAGGTCCGTTTGCAGAAAGTCGCTGTCCGACGGCGCAACATCACCTGCGCCATCCTGGCTCTGCGGCACCACGCCCCAGCGTACGGCCTGACGCTTGCCCTCGGCATTTATCAGGTAGAACGCGTTGATGCCGTTATAGGATTGCGTGGCGTAGCTGGCCGAAGGCTTCGCTGTCTTGACCCACGCCAGAAAGGCCGCCGTTTCCGGGTGCGCGGCAAAAAACGCCGGCATGCTCGCCGGGTTCGGCTTGCCGGTGGCCGGGTCGGGCGCGCCGGCCTTGAGCATCTGGTAGAACGCCTCCGGCGTGCCCACCGGGAACACCGGCATGCTGTTCATGCCCGTGCGCCATTGCTGGCCGTTGGCCTGGCTGAACTGCACGGCAAAACTGCGGATCGGCACACTGCTGTCCGGCGCGTAAGGGTTGCCGCTGGGCAAGGCGAACCGGCCGATTACCGGTGTCCTGGCCTCGCTGAACACCTGCGCACTGGAGTACGCGCGCGCCTCGGCGCTGCTCTCGAAATAACCGGCTACACATACGCCCTTGGCATGGTTACGCCGAAAGCCTGGATGCACGCCGTTATTGGTTTCCAGTGCATTGACCAAGGTCTTGGGGCGCAGGCGTTGTGGGTCGAGTGTGCCGTTGACGTAGGCGAACGCCCCGGCTACAACCGCAACCACAGCGCCGATACCGGCGAGCCGTGCGATCAGGCTCGCCGTGCTCAACGGAGGACGCGGCGGTGATGAGTGATCTACCATGAAGGAACTCCAGGGCCAATGGCCTTAGGGATGAAACATAAGGTCGGAGCATTGAGACGAATGCCGATCCGCCCTATTCCCCGGCGCCGGATTTATTTTTTCAGTGCGGAGGAATAACCTTCAACGCCGGACGTCTCTCAAGTCCAAGCGTAGTGGACAACCCGACGCCCATGCATGCCCTCGACGAACCGTTACGTGAACTCATCCCCAGGCTACGGCGCTTTGCCGTGTCCCTGACCCGTAACGCCAGCAGCGCCGACGACCTGGTGCAGTCGACGCTGGAGCGGGCGATCATCAGTTGGGCCGACAAACGCGTCGAGGGAGACCTGCGCGCCTGGCTGTTTTCGATTCTCTATCGCCAGTTTCTCGATGCCCACCGCCGCAGCCGACGCTACGCGCGCATGCTCGAATTCTTCACCGGACGCGACGATGCGCAGCCGTCGGTGGAGCGCACGGTGATGGCCCAATCCACCCTGCAAGCCTTTGACAAACTTGGCACCGAGCAGCGCGCCCTGCTGTTGTGGGTGTCGGTCGAAGGCCTGAGCTACAAGGAAGTCGCCGACATACTCGAGGTGCCCCTTGGCACCGTGATGTCACGCCTGTCGCGCGCGCGTCACGCCCTGCGCCAACTCAGCGATGGCGAAATTGCCAGCCCTTCCCTGCGGATACTCAAATGATCAGCCTGCCCCCCAGCGAACGCGATTTACATGCCTACGTCGACCATCAACTGCTGGAAAGTGATCGCCGCGCGATGGAAACCTGGCTGGCCGGCCACCCCGAGGTGGCGGCCCAGGTGCACGCCTGGCAACAGGATGCGCAGTTGCTGCGCGCTTCGTTGAGCGGCGTCCTGCAGACACCTGCCAACCCGCAACTGGACCCGGCGCTGATTCGCCAGCGCATCCGGCACCGGTCGCGTCGGCACCTGGCCACAGCCGCCGCGCTGCTGATCGCCGTGGGCATCGGCGGGCTGGGCGGCTGGCACGCCCGCGAAGCCACTCATCCGCCGACGCTGCCAATGACCGATGCGATGCAGGCCTACCGCCTGTTTGCGCAGGACGGCATCATGCCCGCCGACTACAAAACCCAGGACAGCGGCACGATGCAAGCCTGGCTCGACCGCTACTTCAACCAGGCCCATCGCCTGCCCGACCTGAGCCAAGCGGGTTTCAGGCCGGTCAGCGGGCGCCTGCTCACCACCGAGCAAGGCGCGGCCGCCATGGTGCTGTACGAAGACCGGCAAGGCCAACGCATCAGCTTTTACATTCGTCCGCCCGGCCCGGGAAACGGTTTCCTGCCCCGTGGCAGTCGCAGCGCCGATGGCCTGCAGGCCGAGTACTGGTCCGGGGGTGGCTACAATTATGCGATGGTCAGCCCGGTGGGCCAGCCCGGCACGCCGCTGCTGAAGTTCTAGAAGCCAACGTCGAGCACCACGTTGTCCACATAGACGCCGGCCGGCGGCGTGGTTTGATCGGTGTAAATCCTGGCGTTGTAGTTGTATACCTGACTGCCAATGCCCAGCCCATTGCCGGGGTTGACCTCGGCCGTCGAACTGGCCCGCCGCGCCGCGCCGACACTGCCCCAGCGCGTGGTGCCAGCACTTTTGAAAATATCGTAGGCCAGGTAATTGGTACCGGAAACCATCCGCCGCCGCCCGCCGACGCTCACCGCGTTCTGCCCGTCGCTGAGCCCGACGGTATAGGCGCTGCCCTTGGTGCAAGCAATGTTGATGGTCTGCCCGGTCACGGCGGTGAATCCGCTGACCACCGGCGCGCTGCCAAAGAGGATAGGCGGCGCGGTGATCTGGCAGTCGTTGGTCACCGTCATGCTGACGGTCAGGGTGGCGCTGCCGTTACCGATGTCGCGGCCCAGGCAGATACCGCCAAGGCCCACCCCCGAGCAATAATTCCAGTTCCAGGCGATGTTCAGTGTCTCGCTGTACAAGCCGGCGGCGACGTTGCTGCCGGTGATGCTGCCCAGGTACAGCGGCACGGTTTTCGTGCCTGGCCCTGCGATCAGCCCGATAAGCTGGGCAATGCCACCCGTGCCGCCAAAATCGAACTGGGTGTTGCGCGCAATCGGAAAGCTCGCGGTGTTGGTGCCATAGATCGTGTAGCCGATCACATCACCGGTCGGCCCGACCATGCCGCTGCTGGCCGAGGTGATGGTGGCGTAGAAATGGTCCGATGGTACCAACAGCGAAATCAGCGCCGAGGTGCAACTCAACCCGGCGCTGGTGGTGGAGCTGGCCTGCGCAGCCGTGCGTACCGTCATCGAACTGATCGAGCCGAAACTGGCCGGCACACTGGCCGCCACCGAACACGCCGCCATGGCCTGGCCCGAGCACAGCAGCCCCAGACCCAACAGCCATCCCTTGCCCCTCACTCGCATACTCCCCATTCCTGTCCCTGTGGCGAGCGGGCTTGCCACAACAGCTCTTTCAACAAAGAAAATGGCGCGTTCATTGACACACCAACGGCCCGATCAGCGGCACGTCTTGTTGCTGCTCATCGATGTCGAATGCGGCCTGGCAACTCTGGCCTTCGCCCAGGGTGACCTGCAGCGTGTTGTGTGCGCTGAGGTTTTCCAGGTAGACCAGGCCATCCCAGCCCACCACCGCCTGGGTGTTGCTCTGTTCGTGCACCACCAGGCTGCCCAGCGGCAATTCCTGATGCTGACGGTCCACCAGGGTAATGCTCGCGGCGAGTACCCGACGCAATGGAAACTCCAGCAGATAGCCACTGCCCCGGCGCACCGACACCCGCTGCTCGACATTCTCGCTCTGGATGTTCGGCGGCAGGTTCAGCGGATCGATTTCATATTTGGCGCGGTAGTAGGCACTGCTCCACGGCACCAGCAGGTGCCCATGACGATCGGTCTGGCCGACCAGCTGGTTTTCGTAACGCACCGGAATCCCGGCGAACCCCTGGGTACTCACTACCACAAACGCGTCGTTGATACGGTTGGCGGCAAACACGTTGCCGCCCATCCAGACGAGTGAGCCGCTGGCGTCCGCCCAACGCGTCTCGGCGTCGCTGCTGCCATAGACGCCGGCCTGCAACTGCACCGACTGCAAGCGCCAGGTCAGGTCGGCCTGGCGATAGGTCGGGCCATCGCCCTGGGCATAACCAAGGTTGTAGCCCACTCCGCCTTCGCTGGGCACTGCACTGCTGTAATTGAGGCGCTGGCGACTGGCGCCGTCCTTGCTGCGCTCGGTACTCACCGCCAGGCTGCCATTGAGGTCGAATGGAATCACCAACTGCGCCTGCATGGCCCAGTTGCGGTCACCGATCTCGCGGTTGGCTGACAGGTAAAAACTGGTGTTGCGCCACAGCGGTTTGCTCCAGCTCAGGTTAAGCAGGCGCGTACGCGAATCGTCCGCCGCCTGCACATCGAAATAGCCCACACCCAGGCTGCCGAAGCGTTGCAGATTGAGGCTCAGGGTGACCTGCTCGCTGCGCTTGCTGAGGCTCGCGTATGGCGTGTCGACCAGGGTCAGGTCGGCATAATCGTCGCGGCGCTCGACCCGCTGGTACGACAGGCTGTAGCGCGTGCTGTTGTACTGGTAACCCAGGCTCAGTTGCTGACCGCTGCGACCGTCGAACCGGCTTTGACTGATGGCGGTGTTGAGCACGCCGAAGTTGCCCAGGCGCAGATTACCGCCAAGCCCGCCAAGGCTAAGGTTGCTGGACGCTTCGGCATGGCTTTCCAGCGTCACATTGTCGGAGTAGCCATAGCGAAAGGTGCCGCTGGCCACGCCCGACCCGTAGCCGAAATCACGCAGGGCATAATCACGACGCAAGGTGCCGGCGGCGACCGAAAAATCTGTGAGGCCTTGTTGCAGCAGCGTGCTGGTGACGTAGAACGGCACCGTGGTTGATACCTGCCGGCCCAACGCATCGGTGGTGACCACAACAGCTTCACCGGCGCCATTGATGAACGGAATGTTGGTGAGGGTGTAGGGCCCGGGTTGCAGCAGTGCGCTTTCGGATTTGTAGCCGTTGATGAACAGGTCCACCGACGATGGCACCGCCGCCTCCCCGGCAAACTGCGGCAAGGGATAGGTGACCAGGTCGGGGCGCACCGCAAAGTCCCGCGACAGTTGCACCCCACCCAGGCGCACCGAGCTGCTCCAGGGCAGCGAGCCGCTGATCACATCGCCCGCCTCGTAAGTGAGCAAACGTTCATCATCGGAAAAGCGCCAGGTGGTGTCGTAACGCCGGTAACCGTTATTGAGCGTACTGGCGCTGATGCCGCCAGCCAGGGTCTGGCGAAACTGCCCGGTGGTGGACAAGGTGCCCCAGTTGTCGAACAGCCGCACCTCGTTCCAGGCCGCCAGATAGCTGCCGCCTTCATCGGTGTCGTTGAAATACACATCGTAGTTGAGCAATGCGCCGAAGCTGCTCATGGCCTGGGTGCGCGGGTAGGTGTTGCGGTTTCCGATGAACTGCTCCTGCAGCCAGGACGGCGGCACGTCCAGCAGCAGGCGCTGGCCGGTGCTGTCGTAATCGCTGTGCAGGCCGGGCACCGTGTCCAGGGGCACGCGGGTGCCGAAGTCACCGGGCAAGGTCATGCCCACCTCCTGCAATGCGCTGGCGGGCACGAAAAGCTGCCCGGCACGTTGGTCCACCGCGATCACGCGGCCAGTGTCCATCTGGTTGACCACCAACTGCAGAAACAATTGAGCATCGGCGACCGCCTCCATGCTGCTCGGCGGCGGCGGCAATTCGCCCGCCACCGCGGCGCCCCACAGCCCGCCAGCCACGGCCATCGACAGCCATATACCGCAAGTCTGACCACGACTCACCCATGGCGTTGTGTCCTTCAATGGACATCTCCCTCCTGTTAACACCCGGGCATTGGCCCGTCCCTCTGCATCGGCTTACCGCTTGGGCGCCAGGCTCTCCAGTTGCGGCGCACCGTTGATTCGTACCTGTAACGGCTGGTCGGCCGACACGGCATCCGGCACCGGCCAGCGCATGGTCGCGCCGGGCAGCACATAGCCGAGCAAACCCTCGACCAATGGCCGGGTTTGGCCGTTCTGTTTGAAGGAGGCATCCGTGAGCCGCGCATGCACGGCGCCCTGGTTACGCACTTCGATATAACTGCGCCCAGCCACATTGACCTTGTGCCAGCTCAGCTCCGGCTTGCCGGCGCCCTTGGGGTCGCGCTGGCGGGTCGCGTCTTCCCTGCTCCACAGGCCCGCGCCATAGGCGAACAACGGCACCGAATAGCGCATCTGGAAGCGAATCGCCGCTGCGGTGTTCTTGCCTTCCGGAGGCGTGGGCACCTGCAGCGCGGAGGGGATTTCATCGATGATGATGCGGTAGGCCTGCTCCTGCCCCGGCGGCACCTCCTTAGTGCGGGTCAGGCGCACCAGTTGCTTCTGGCCGGGCTCGATCCTGGCCACGGGCGGGCTGCCGATCACATCGCGCTGGTTCTGGTACTGTTCGTCGAAGCCTTGTTGGCTCCAGGCAAACACGCGCACCTGCAGGTTGGCGGTCTCGGTGCCACGGTTTTCCAGCCACAGTGCGCTGGCCTGTTGATCGGCCTCCAGCACCGGGTCTATCGGCCAGATCAGCACTGAGCTTGCGGCCTGCACGAGCCCGCTCATGCTCGCGGCAATCAAGGCAATACCCACGGCGCACAAGCGCCGGGAAGGTGAACGCATAAAACCACTCCTCATATTGAAATCCCTACCAGGACAGCTGCACCTGCAACGTGTCGCTGTACGTCCCATTCGGCTGATTGCCAGGCAGTACCACGCGCCCGTAAATCGGCAGGCGGATATTGCTTGCATCGCTGTAGCTCACGCTGACGCTCTGGCTCACCCCCAGGCTCTGGCTGAATGCGGCATCCCTGAATAACTGATAACCCACTTGGGCACTGCCGCTGCTGTGCTTGAGGTTGCGCCCGCTGGTGCTGTGCAGCCCGCCGTCGACACTCACGCTCAATGCCACGCCTGGTGTGCATTGCAAGGTGATGCCGCCGGTCAGGGCTGCGGTCACGGTGCTGGTGGCCAGGGCGGAATAGCTGCCGTAGTTCAGCGAACCGTAATTGACCCCACCGCCCACAATCAGACAGCCCGGCGTAATGGTCGCGCTCACCTGGAAGCTCTGGTTGGTCACCGCCGCCAACGGCAACGGCAACACCAGCCCGAAGGCCAGCAACGCTGTACGCCACATGGTCAGAACGTCAGTTCAACGGCCACCGTGTCCGTGTACGTACCCGCCGGCAACCCTGGTTTGCCGACGGCACGGCCGTACAGCGCGACGGTTTGCGCCACGCCGGTGCTGGCGGCCAGGGTCACCACGCCGTCAATCGCCAGCAGCGCGGAGTGCCCGCTGTCGGTATAGAAGTCGTACGGCACAAAGTTGCCGGCGCCGTCGGCCAAGGCACGGGTGCCGCCCGGCGAGGCGCCGTCATGGGCACCGGCGCGCACCTTCACCGCAGGCGTGGTGCCAGCCGAGCACAGGATCGACAAGGCCCCGCCGGTGCCGGTGCCGCCCAACAGCTGGGCGTCTGCATTGGTAAACAGGCTGTTGATGGTGCCGAAGTTCAAGGCACCGAAGTTAAGCCCGGTTGCGGCACCGGAGCCGTTGACCTGACAGCTGGCGATCAAGGTCATGCTGGAGCTGATCTGCCCGGTGACCGTAGTCGCCGCATTCAGGCTGGAGGCCATCGCAAGGCCCAGGGCGCAGACGCCGATTCGCGATACAAGTGGGTTCATGAGAGTCATCCTTTGGGTTTACCAATCCAGTGTCACGGTCAATGTGTCGGTGTAGGTTCCTGCCGGGAGGGCGGTGGTATTGGCCACCACGGCGCCCCACACCGGGATGGTCATTTGCGTGCCATTGCTGGCAACGAAACTGCGTTGCTCGCCGATGGTGTAAGGAATGCGTCCCAGCGGGTCGGCCATCAGTTGATAATCGATGGTCTGGCGACCGTTGCTCAGACGCCGGGTTGAGCCGACGGCATTGGTGCCGCCGTCGATGGTCACGGTAAAACTGGCGACCGTCGGGTTACAGGAAACCATCAGCGGCGCGTTATCGCCGGCCGACATGCCGGTCGCCAACGGGTTGTTCCAGGTGGGCCCCTGGCTGCCGAAATCCAGCATGGCGGTGCCGCCGGTCGGGCTGACGGGTGCCACGTCGGTGCCTTTGCTCACCTCGCAACTGGCGGTGACCACCATGCGCGCCTGGATGAAGCCTGTGGCCACCGCGGCCCGAGCATCCGGCGCCAGCAACCACAGGCCACCCATGGCCAGCAGGGTCAAACGATGACCTACCATGTGACCGTCACCTTGAGCAGGTCGGTGTAGCGGCCAACGGCGGGAATGTCCTTGAGGGGGTCGATGCGGCCGTAGAGCGGCAGGTCGACCGAGCCGCTGTCCGGCACGCGGCCGCTGACTGGCACGTTCACCGGCAACGGGATCAGCCGCGCGGCGTCCGCATAAATACGATAGGGAATGGGTTTGCTCGACGCGGTGGCATTGCCCAGATAACGCACTTCGCCGGTGCCACCGTGCAGGCCACCGTCTACGCGCATCTGATACGGCGTGTCGGGGTTGCACTCCAGGCGCGGCTGGCGCTGGCTGATGAGCGCCGCACTCAGTGGGCCGGCCGGATCGTCCAGCCGCGGGCCGCTGCCAAAATCCAGCACGCCAAGCTGCTCCACACCGGCACTGCGCGTGGTGCCCACCAACTGGCAACCGCGCTGCACATCGATACGCACCACAACCTGCAGTTGCGCCGCGTAGACCGCGTCACAGAGCATTGCGCCCATGATTGCCAATACCGCTCGTCCCTTCACAGCACCAAATCCTTATGCGCGGGTGACACCTTCGTATGAGGGTAGTCCCTCAGGGGGAATCTGCCAGTCGAGAGCGGATTTAGCCCGGACCGTGGCTTTTCGAGACTGCGCCGGTCGCCTACAGTAGGCGACCACCGCACCCTGGAGTGACTTGTATTGGCCGGTTCCCTGATTCGTCGCCTGCTCGGTAAAAAAACCGACACCCGCACCGACGCATCCATCGCGATGTTCTTTCAGACAAAAGCCGCGCAGCAGGGCTACACCCTCAGTGCCGACCAGACCCGGGCGATTGCCGCCATGGACCGCGAGACCGCGCACCTGTTCGCCGGTCAACCCAGCCGCAGCCTGTATCTGCACGGCCCGGTGGGGCGCGGCAAGAGCTGGTTGCTCGACGGTTTTTTCCAGGCGTTGCCACTTGCCGAGAAACAGCGCGTGCACTTCCACGATTTTTTTACCCGCCTGCATCAGGGCATGTTCCAGCACCGCGCGCAGGACGACGCTCTGGCCGTAACCCTGGATGAATTACTGGCCGGCTGTCGGGTGCTGTGTTTCGACGAGTTCCATGTGCACGATATCGGCGACGCCATGCTGATCAGCCGGCTGTTCAAGGCGCTGTTCCAGCGCGGCGTGCTGGTGCTGGTGACGTCCAACTATGCACCCGAAGGCCTGCTGCCCAACCCGCTGTACCATGAGCGCTTCAAGCCGGTGATCGACCTGATCGCGGCGCGCATGGACGTGCTGGAAGTCAGTTCACCCGAGGATTTTCGCAGCCTGCCCCAGGCTCATGGTCAACAACGTTTTACCCGCGGGCACTACGTGTGGCCAGGCACGCCGGTGCAACGCGAGGCGCTTGGCCTGCCGGCTCCGGACGCCCCCGAGCACAGCCTGACGGTGGGCAACCGGCAGTTGAAGTGTCGCGGCCATCAGGCGCGCACTATCGCCTTCACCTTCGGCGACCTGTGCGAACAACTCACCGCCGTGATGGATTACCTGCTGCTGTGCCAGGACTATGACCACTGGATCATCGATGGCCTGCCCCACCTCGCCGACTGCCCGATTGCCGTGCAACAGCGCTTCATCAACCTGGTGGATGTGCTCTACGACCGTGACAAACAGCTGACGCTGATCGGTGAACCGTCACTGGCGCAGGCCATGAGCGGCCAGGCCATCGATCTGGCGCGCACCGCCAGTCGTCTGGGGCAATTGCAACAGGTCGCCCCGCAACCTGCGCCCGAGCCGTTATCATGAGCGCCTTTTTTACGCCCCTTGCCGAGTGACCGCGCCGTTCATGAATACCCTCGCCCAACTCAAGGCCGGCCAATTGGCCGGTGCCACGCGCCTGGACCTGTCCTGCGGGCTGACTGAATTCCCCCGGGAAATCTTCGAACTGGCCGACTCCCTGGAAATCCTCAACCTCACGGGCAACGCCCTGAGCCGCCTGCCCGACGACCTCCACCGGCTGACGCGCCTACGCGTGCTGTTCTGTTCGGACAACGCCTTTACCGAGTTGCCGGCGAGCCTGGGACAATGCGCAACATTGAGCATGATCGGCTTCAAGGCCAACCAGATCAGCCATGTGCCGGCCGCCGCCTTGCCGCCGCAATTGCGCTGGCTGATCCTCACCGACAACCGCATCAGCCAGTTGCCCGACGAACTGGGCCGGCGCCCGCTGCTGCAAAAGCTGATGCTGGCCGGCAACCGCCTGGCGCAGCTACCCGAGAGCCTGGCCAACTGCCGGAGCCTTGAACTGATCCGTATCGCCGCCAATCGCCTGCCCCACCTGCCCCGCTGGCTGCTGACCCTGCCCAGCCTGACTTGGCTGGCCTATGCCGGCAATCCGGTGGAAATGGCAGCGGACCTGGCCAGCGAGGACGCGACGCCGAACATTCCCTGGACCGACCTGGAACTGGGCGACGTGCTGGGTGAAGGCGCTTCGGGGATCATCCGCCAGGCGCTGTACAAACCCCAGGCGCTGCCGGTGGCGGTCAAACTCTACAAAGGCACGATCACCAGCGACGGCTCACCGCTGCACGAAATGCAGGCCTGCATCGCCGCCGGCCTGCACCCCAACCTGATCAAGGTAAGGGGCCGCGTGGTCGGCCACCCCGATGACCAGGCCGCGCTGGTGATGGACCTGATCGAGCCGAGCTACCGCAACCTCGCCGCCCTGCCGAGCCTGGCTTCCTGCACACGCGACGTCTACACGGCCGATACCCGGTTCAGCCTGGACGTGGCGTTGCGCATGGCACGCGCAATCGCCTCGGTGGCGGCGCACCTGCACCGGCACGGCATCACCCATGGCGACCTGTATGGCCACAATATTCTGTGGAATGAAGCCGGGGAGTGTCTGCTGGGGGATTTTGGCGCCGCGTCGTTCCACGCCACAGCGGACACGCTGGAGACCAGGGCCTTGCAAAGGATTGAAGTGCGCGCGTTCGGCGTATTGCTGGGGGAATTGCTGGAGCGGGTTGACGGGCAGGTGAGCGACGAACTGCTGGCGCTGCAGCAAAACTGCTGTCAGCCCGATGTGCTGGCGCGGCCCGGCTTCGAAGACATCGAAGCACTGCTCGATTCCCTCCAACACTAAACAACTGTGGGAGGCTCCCTTAGCGCTGTCACGCAGCAAACTGGGACCTCTGTGGCAAGCCCTAGTCCCGCTCAGTTAAGCGCAGATTCCCTGTGGCGAGCAGGCTTGTCCTGCGTTGGGCTGCGCAGCAGCCCCAAAGCCAGGCGCTGAGCCGTATCAGGTACACCGCGTTTTGCTGGATTGGGGGCGCTTCGCTCCCCAACGCGGGGCAAGCCCGCTCGCCACAGGAATGTGGCTGCCTGAAACTTCATTTCTAAAATCAATAAGTTAGTTTGTGCTTGATAAGAGGGGGGCAAGCCCCCTCCCACAATCAGCCCGCCAAACCAACAAACATGTCCTGCACATCGTCGTGGTTATCCAGGCCTTCGAGGAACGCCTCAACCTCGGCCATCTGCTCATCGCTCAACCCGGTCACCGGGTTCTTGGCGATATAGCCCAGCTTCGCCGACAACACGGTGAAGCCCTGATCCGGCAGCGCTTTCTGCACGGCGTCGAGGTCGGTGGTCTCGGTGATGAACAGGCTGGTGCCTTCTTCTTCACCTTCTTCGAAATCCTGGGCACCGGCTTCGATGGCAGCCATCTCCGGGTCGGCGTCCGGGCTGTCCGGCGAGGCTTCGATCAGGCCCACATGGTTGAAGTCCCAGGCCACCGAGCCGGATGCGCCCAGTTGGCCCTTGCGGAACGCCACGCGGATTTCCGCCACGGTGCGGTTGATGTTGTCGGTGACGCATTCGACGATCAACGGCACCTGGTGCGGGGCGAACCCTTCGTAGGTCACGCGGTGGTATTGCACGGTTTCACCGAGCAGACCGGCGCCCTTCTTGATCGCGCGCTCCAGGGTTTCCTTGGGCATCGAGGCCTTTTTGGCCTGCTCCACCACCAGACGCAGGTGGGCGTTGGTGGCGGTGTCGGCGCCATTGCGCGCGGCAATGGTGATTTCTTTCACCAGCTTGCCGAAGATCTTGCCCTTGGCATTGGATGCCGCTTCTTTATGTTTGACTTTCCACTGTGCGCCCATGACTCACTCTCTAACTGTCCATGGCGCCGAGACGTCTACTGGCCGGCGCTTTGGCGGCAGAGTTTATAGCGCAGCCACGCTTCGTTCCAGCAAAAACCCTCAGGGCGCCAACTCGAAAACCGCCTGGATCATGCGCTGCGAGTGCCGCCGTTGCAGGCAGCCGAGCAGGTGCCGGTTCACCAGGCCATCGCCCTGGATAGGCACTGCGCGCACCCTCGGGTCGGGGCTGACTTCAATCGAGGACACCACGCCGACGCCCAGTTCGGCCGCGACCGCTTCAGTCACCGCTTCACGGCTATCCAGTTCCAGCAGCACCCTGGGCTGCACATCGACCGCCCGGCACGCATCGTCAAAGGTGCGCCGGGTGATGGAGCCGGGCTCGCGCAGCACCATGATCACGTCATGCAATTGCGTGAGTGCAATACCTTCGCGCAGGCTCGCCCACGGATGCGCCGCCGGCACCAGTGCGCAAATGCGCGACTTACCCAAGGGTTGCAGGTGCACACCATTGCGCGGCGCCACTTCGGTGAGCACGGCCACGTCGGCATGCTCGGCCAACAGCGCCGCCAGGGTTTCCTGGGCGTTGCCCAGACGCAGGTTCACGGTGATGCCCGGGTAGCGTGCACGCAGGCTGGCGATCATCGGCATCACCAGGTGCGGGCCGTCCGCTGCGACTTCAAGGCGCCCGCTGAGCAGTTGGCGATTGGCCTCCAGCAGGGTCTGCGCCTCGTCCACCAGGCCGAAGATCGCCCGGGTGATCGCCGCCAGGCGCGTGCCCTCCTCGGTCAATTCAACCCGTCGAGCGGTGCGACGCAGCAGCGGAATCTGGTAGTGCTCTTCCAGCGCCTTGATGTGCCCGGTCACCGCCGGCTGGCTGATAAACAGCCGCGCCGCCGCCCGGGTAAAGCTGCCCTCGCGGGCCACGGCATCAAATGCGCGCAATTGAAACAGGTTCATGGTTATCGGCCTCGCTGATGGCTCGCATAACAACAAACAATTTGATTGATGACAAGCCAAACTGCAATTTAGGCGCCGTAGCTTTCACACCAACGCCTGGCGAGAACTTGCAATGATCACTGCCGCTCCGCGCCTGCTGACCCCTGGCCCCCTGACCACCTCGCCGCGCACCCGCCAGGCGATGCTGGAAGACTGGGGCTCATGGGATGCGCGCTTCAATCAACTCACCGCCAGCGTCTGTGCACGGCTGCTGGCGATTCTCAACGGTGCGGACAGCCACCACTGCATTCCCCTGCAAGGCAGCGGCACCTTTGCCGTCGAGGCCGCCATCGGCACGCTGGTGCCCCGTGACGGCAAGGTGCTGGTGCTGATCAACGGCGCGTACGGCAAGCGTCTGGCAAGGATTTGCACAGTGCTCGGTCGCGCATTCAGCACCTTCGAAACCGCCGAGGATGCCCCCACCACCGCCGCCGATGTGGACCGCCTGCTGCACGCCGACAGCCGCATCAGCCATATCGCCCTGGTCCACTGCGAAACCAGCACCGGCATCCTCAACCCGCTCGCGGAGATTGCGCAGGTGGTCGCACGCCACGGCAGGCGGCTGGTTATCGACGCCATGAGTTCGTTCGGTGCACTGCCCATCGATGCCCGCGAAATACCCTTCGACGCGCTGATCGCGGCCTCTGGCAAATGCCTGGAAGGCGTCCCGGGCATGGGCTTTGTGTTCGCGCAGAAGGCCGCGCTGGCTGCAGCCCAAGGCAACAGTCACTCGCTGGCGATGGACCTGTTCGACCAGCACAGCTACATGGCCAGCACCGGCCAGTGGCGCTTCACCCCACCGACCCATGTGGTTGCCGCCCTGCATGAGGCGCTGCTGCAATTCGACGAAGAAGGCGGCCTGCCCGCCCGCCACCTGCGCTACGCCAACAACTGCCAGGCGCTGCTGGAAGGCATGGCCGCGCTAGGCCTGCGCTGCTTCCTGCCGGCCGCCATCCAGGCACCGATCATCGTCACCTTCCACGCTCCGCAAGACCCGCGCTATCGATTCCAGGCGTTCTACGAGCGGGTCAAAGCCAGGGGCTTCATCCTGTACCCCGGCAAACTGACCCAGGTGGAGACATTTCGCGTCGGCTGCATTGGGCATGTCGACGCCACGGACATGCGGGCGGCGGTCACGGCGATCGGTGAAGCGCTCCTACACCCCAACAGCATCCACAGGACTTGAACCATGCAGTATCAAAACCCCAACACCCTGCAAGCGGTGATCCTCGACTGGGCCGGCACCGTGGTCGATTTCGGCTCGTTCGCGCCCACGCAGATCTTCGTTGAGGCGTTCGCCGAATTCGGCGTGCAGGTATCGATCGAAGAAGCCCGTGGCCCCATGGGTATGGGCAAGTGGGACCATATCCGCACCCTCTGCGACCAGCCTGAAGTGGCCGCGCGCTACCGCCAGGCGTTCGGCCGCACGCCCACTGATGCGGACGTGACCGCGATCTACCAGCGCTTCATGCCGTTGCAGATCGAGAAGATCGCCGAGCACTCGGCGCTGATCCCCGGCGCCCTCGACACCATCGCGGCGCTGCGTGCGCAGGGCATCCGAATCGGCTCCTGCTCTGGCTATCCCCGGCAGGTGATGGACAAGGTGGTCGCCCTGGCGGCGAGCAACGGTTATGTCGCCGACCACGTCGTGGCCACCGATGACGTCCCCAACGGTCGCCCGTGGCCGGCGCAGGCTCTGGCCAACGTGATCGCCCTGGGCATTGACGACGTGGCGGCGTGCGTGAAAGTCGATGACACCGTGCCGGGCATCCTCGAAGGCCGTCGCGCCGGCATGTGGACCGTGGCGCTGACCTGCTCCGGCAATGCGCTGGGCCTGACCTACGCGCAATTTCTGGCCCTGGACAGCGCCACGCTGGCCGCCGAACGCCAGCGTATCGAAGTGATGTTCGCCGACTCGCGCCCACACTACCTGATCGAAACGATCAGCCAGTTGCCAGCGGTAATCGCCGACATCAACGAGCGCCTGGCGCGCGGTGAAATGCCGCAAGGCGCCTGACAGCGATCAGGATGACGGCATCGCGGGCGCGCACTGCGACGAAATCAGGCATACAGTAAACGGACTCCGTCGCCAAAGAACGGAACATGACCTGATGAGTGAGGACACCAGCGATGCCGTGGAAAAATTCCGATACGCGCTACAGCACCATGTCGATTGCGCTGCACTGGTTGATGGTGGTGCTGCTGGCGGTGGTCTATGCCTGCATCGAGTTGCGCGGGCAGTTCCCCAAAGGCAGTGGCGCACGCACACTGATCGTCGAAATGCACTTCATGTTCGGCCTTACCGTGTTCGTGCTGGTGTGGCTGCGATTGTTTGCGCGCAGCCTGGGGGTGGCGCCAGAGATCGTCCCGGCCCCACCGCCGTGGCAGCATCTGCTGGCCCGGCTCACGCACGCCGCGCTGTATGCGCTGATGATAGGCATGCCGGTCGCCGGTTGGCTGATCGTCAGCGCCGAGGGGCACTCGGTGATGTTCTACGGGATGGAGTTGCCGCCGCTGATCGCCGAAAACAAGGCGCTGGCCAAGGAGATCGAGGGCTGGCATGTGCTGTTCGGGCAGATCGGTTACTGGCTGATTGGGCTGCATGCGCTGGCGGGGATTTTTCACCATTATGTGGTGCGCGATAACACAGCGTTGCGAATGCTGCCGGGCAGGCGGCCAATCGGTTGACAACACGCCACTAGCGGGAGCATGAGCGATTTCAGGCAACCACACGCCTTTGCCGAGCGGCCCTCCTGTGGCGAGCAGGCTTGTCCTGCGTTGGGCTGCGCAGCAGCCCCAAAACCAGGCCCTGAGCCGTATCAGGTACACCGCTTTTTACTGGATTGGGGGCGCTTCGCCCCCCCCCAACGCGGGGCAAGCACGCTCGCCACAACAAGCCCGTTCGCCACAGAGGCTCCGGTTTGCTTCGCCACATCGCCAAGCCTCCCGCAGGCTGTTGTGTCAGGGGTTGAAGCCGCGGCGCCCCTGGAGGCCGCCGGTATGGATGAAGATCAGGCGGGTGCCGGGGGCGAAGCGGCCGGCCTCGATCTGCTGCTTGAGCGCCAGCAGCGCCTTGCCGGTGTAAAGCGGCTCCAGCGGCAGGCCGCATTGCTGCTGCGTGGCGTCAATAAACGCGAGCAACAACGGATCGACACTGGCAAAGCCGCCCCTGCTCGCGTCCAGCAGCTCATAACCTTGCGTCACGATTGATTGCACATTTCGCTCCACACCATGACCTTGCGGCACGGCCAGTGCACCGTATACCGGATGGCCGCCCGCCTCGGCCAGCACCAACCCAGCCAACGTAGTGCCGGTGCCGGTTGCCAGCCACCAGGCGTCATAATCAGCCCAGCCAAGCGCATTCAACTGCGTATGCGCCTGTGCGACCAACACCCCACACCCCAATGCCCCGGTCAATCCGCCACCGCCCTCGGGCACCGCATGCAGATGGGGATACTGCTCGTGCCACGGTTCCCAGAACCCCGGCTCGTTACGCGCACGATAGCCGCCATAGCCCAGCCAGTGCAGTTGCATGCCGAATGCTTTGAGGTCCAGCACCGTGGGCGTGTCCTGCGGGTGACCGCGCAACAGGCCGACCGTGGCAAAACCAAAGCGCTGGCCTGCCGCCGCCAACGCGTGCAGATGGTTGGAGTAGGCCCCGCCCAGGCTGATGATGCCGCTGGCACAGGCCTGCCGCGCCTGGTCCAGATGTCCGCTGAGCTTGAACCATTTGTTGCCGCTGATCAGCGGGTCGATCAGGTCCAGGCGCAGCACGGCAAGCTCGACACCGCGCAGCCAATCGAGCTGCACGGGTTCAAGGGGGGCATGGGGGAGCCAGTCGAAGGGACCCATCGAGGTGGAACCTGCGCGAAAAAGGGGCGTTAGTTTAACACCGCCCCTGTACGGGTCTCACAGCTCGGCGGCGAGGCGCGAACCCTGGTTGATGGCGCGCTTGGCGTCCAGCTCGGCCGCCACATCGGCGCCGCCAATCAGGTGCACGCTCTGACCCGCCGCGACCAGGCCGTCGTGCAATTCGCGCAACGGGTCCTGTCCTGCGCAGATGACAATGTTGTCCACCGCCAGCACCTGGGTCTCGCCCTCGGCGCCGATGCGGATATGCAGGCCGTCGTCATCGATCTTCAAATACTCGACGCTGTTGAGCATCTGCACCTGCTTGTTTTTAAGCCCCGTGCGGTGGATCCAGCCGGTGGTCTTGCCCAGGCCGTCGCCGACCTTGGAGGCCTTGCGTTGCAGCAGGAAGACCTCACGCGCGGGCAAGTGCGGCTGCGGCTTGATGCCTGCCACGCCGCCACGCGCTTGCAGGTGGGTGTCGATGCCCCATTCCTTCCAGAACGCGTCGCGATCCAGGCTGGTGGACACGCCCTGGTGAACCAGGAACTCCGAGACGTCGAAACCGATGCCACCGGCACCGATCACGGCAACGCGCCTGCCCACGGGCTTGAGCTGCAGAATCACATCCAGATAGCTCAACACCTTGGCGTGGTCGACGCCCGCAATGGCGGGCGTACGCGGTGCGATACCGGTGGCCAGGATGATTTCGTCATAGCCGCCCGCCGCCAGCTCAGCGACATCCACGCGAGTGTTCAGGCGCAGCTCCACTTGAGTGGTTTGTAGCTTGCGCGTGAAGTAGCGCAGGGTTTCGAAGAACTCTTCCTTGCCTGGCACCCGCTTGGCAATGTTGAACTGACCGCCGATTTCGCTCGACGAATCGAACAGCGTCACTTGGTGGCCGCGCTCGGCAGCCACCGTGGCAGCGGCCAGCCCGGCCGGCCCTGCGCCGACCACGGCGATTTTTTTGCTACGGGTGGTCGGCAGATAGTTGAGTTCGGTCTCGTAACACGCGCGCGGGTTGACCAGGCAGGTGGTCAGTTTGCCGCCAAACGTATGGTCCAGGCAGGCCTGGTTACAGCCGATGCAGGTATTGATCTCATCGGCACGTCCGGCTGCGGCCTTGTTGACGAATTCCGGGTCGGCGAGAAACGGGCGCGCCATGGAGACCATGTCCGCATCGCCCTGGGCAAGGATCTGCTCGGCAATCTCCGGGGTGTTGATACGGTTGGTGGTGATCAGTGGGATCTGCACCGCGCCACGCAACTTGGCCGTGACTTTGCTGAACGCGCCGCGCGGCACCTTGGTGGCGATGGTCGGGATGCGCGCTTCGTGCCAGCCGATGCCGGTGTTGATAATTGTCGCGCCGGCCTGCTCGATGGCCTTGGCCAGTTGCACGATTTCTTCCCAACTGCTGCCACCTTCCACCAGGTCGAGCATCGACAGGCGAAAGATGATGATGAAATGGGGACCCACGGCTTCACGCACCCGACGCACGATGTCCACCGCCAGACGCATGCGGTTCTCGTAGCTGCCGCCCCAGCGGTCGGTGCGGTGGTTGGTGTGGGCGGCGAGAAACTGATTGATGAAGTAGCCTTCGGAGCCCATGATTTCCGCGCCGTCATACTCGGCGACCTGAGCCAGCCGCGCGCACGTGACGAAATCCCGAATCTGTTTTTCGATGCCCTCTTCGTCCAGCTCTCTGGGCGTGAACGGATTGATCGGCGCCTGGATCGCGCTTGGCGCCACCTGCTTGGGGCTGTAGGCGTAACGGCCGGCATGGAGAATCTGCATGCAGATCTTGCCGCCAGCGGCGTGCACCGCCTGGGTGACGATCCTGTGCTGGTGCGCTTCTGCCTCGGTGGTCAGCTTGGCAGCGCCGGCATACACGCCGCCTTCATCATTCGGACCAATCCCGCCGGTGACCATCAGGCCGACGCCGCCCCGGGCACGCTCGGCGAAATAAGCCGCCATGCGTTCGAAACCGCCGGGCTTTTCTTCCAGGCCGGTGTGCATCGAACCCATCAGGGTGCGATTACGCAAGGTGGTAAAACCCAGGTCCAACGGGGCCAGCAGGTGCGGGTAGGCAGCAGCGGTCATGGTAAAGCTCCACAACGGATCATCACGGGACGTGGAGCATTCGAATGACGCCCCATCGGTTTATGTTCAACAGATTAAGAGGCGACAGGCTGCCACTCAATGACCCAAACTAACAACTTGTTAACCTGAATGCACAGCATCTGCTTCCCACCCGCGCAATAATTCAGCGTACCTATCAACCCCATCCACTTTGCTGACTTCAGGTAATCGCGCAGCGCCTGCATCCTGAGACCACGCCGCCCTCGTAGGACTGAGAAAAATGCCCACATCCTTATCAGCGTTGACTGAGCACACGCCCGCGCCCGAGGTGGATGAGGTGCTCGACAGCATCATTGCGATGGTGTCGGCGCATTTTGCGACGCCGGACCCGCATACGCGCGCACCGATGAGCGAGCAGGACAACCTGTTCCTGCACAACGCCGCCGCGGTGGCCGCCGCCCGATTGGATTTCATTCACGACAAGCACTTCATCGATGCGCTGACCGGGCTGCCCAATCGCGAGTGTTTTGAACGCGACGTTGCGAAAGGCGCGGCAGGCCTGCCGGAGCGCCTGGCCATACTGATCGAGCCACTGACCGCATTCGGCATGGACAGGCTGGTAAAAGCCCTGGGCCTGGACTGTTTCGTCGAGTTCATGCTTGGGGTGAAAAATGTACTCGCCTCGGCACTGCCCGGGCATGCCCGTCTGTATCGCGCCGGCACGCTGAGCTTCGCCGTGCTGATGGACGATGAGTCCGAAGTTGACCTGCCTGCGCTTATCCAGCGACTCACCGCTGCCCTCGCGCAGCCGGTGCACTTTCAGAATGTGCCGGTGTTCGCCGATGTCGGCATCGGCGTACTGAGGATCGGACCCAACGCCGTACCGCCTGTCGATAACGTGCGGTTGATGGCCAGCGTGACGGACACGGCACGGCGTTCCGAGCATCGATGGCTCTATTACGACGCTACCATCGATGCCCACGCACAGCGCAGCGCAATGCTGCTTCACTCGATCGAATCCGCGTTGCTCGCGCCGGACCAGTTGCGCCTGGAATATCAGCCTCGCATCAATCTGGCCGACAAACGCTGTGACTCGGTCGAGGCGCTTTTGCGCTGGACGCATCCGGTGCTGGGAGAAATCGGGCCGGCCGAATTCATCGGCCTGGCAGAGACCACCGCCGCCATTCGCCATATCACTAGTTGGGTGGTGAGAAACGTATGCAAGCAGATAGACGCGTGGAGAAACCAGGGCCTGCACCTGAACGTGTCGCTCAATGTGTCATCGATAGACCTCACCGATGGCCAATTGATTGATGAGCTGACCCACTCACTGGCGCAGTTCAACCTGGCGCCGCAGTGCATTGAACTGGAGTTCACCGAAAGCGTGCTGATTCCCGACTTCGATGCCGTCCAGCATCAGCTCATGCGCCTGCACCAGTTGGGCGTGGCCATCGCCATCGACGACTTTGGAAGCGGCTACAGCAACTGGCGGTATTTGCGGGACATTCCCGCCAAAAGCGTCAAGCTCGACCGCTCACTGCTGGTGGATCTACGGCCCGACACCAGCAATTGGCATATCGTCAAAGGCATCATCAGCCTGGCGCGAAACCTCAATCTCACCGTGGTGGCCGAGGGCGTGGAAACCCTTTTGAACTACCGACTCTTGCGTGACTGGCAGTGCCATCAGGGCCAAGGTTATTTCTTCTGTAAACCCCTGTCACCCGCCGCCCTGCGTGAATGGGTCGCAGGCGGGCAATGCTTTGAGGGCCTCAAAGAATAAAGCCGCGCAGGAACCAAGCCGGACGATCCGGTTCCAACGCGCAAGCGTCAGCATTGGCGAAAATGGCCATCGTGGCGAGGAAAACGCCGCGCATCGCCCCAATAATTCCTGTAACCCGCCGACTCTGTGTATCCTCATTCGCACGTCAGTCGAAAATTCATGCCCCGTCCCAGGTTCGTTGTCCGTTATCCATGCGTAAACTCTTAGCCCTCACCGTCACCATAGCCCTGGTTGCCGCCCTCACCGCCTATCTGGTCTGGACCCAGGATCGCCCCGTGGCGCATTACCTGTCGGACCTGCGCATCAATGTCGCCGTCAACCAGGGCCAGCCTGCCGATCGGGGCAACCTGCTGGGCATCCAGCCGGAGCTGTTCCCCGCCGATTACCAGAGTGTGGAGCGCCTGCACCTTAAACTCGCAGCCTACCTGCAAAAGGCCCGCGACGAGGGCTTGATCAACGACAAGACTATCGTGGTGATGCCCGAACATATCGGCACCTGGCTGATGCTCGTCGGCGAAAAAAACGAGTTGTACCAGGCCACTCATTGGCAGGACGCAATGAGCTGGCTGGCGCTCAGCAATCCGTTGTCGTTCGCGCGCTCGTGGATCAGCGCCACTGGCGGCGACCGCATGAACGACGCCTACCTGCGCATGAAAGCCGAAGCCATGGCGCGCGACTATCAGCTGCTGTTCGGCGGCCTGGCCAAGGAATTCGGGGTAACGCTGGTGGCCGGTTCCATCGCCCTGCCCAACCCAAGCGTAAGCCAGGGACAACTACAGGTCGGCCATGGCCCGCTGTATAACGCCAGCGTGGTATTTGCCGCCGACGGCCTGGCAGTGGGCCAGCCGCAGCGCCAGTTTTACCCGATCTACGATGAGCGCGGCTTTATCGAGCCGGGTGATGAAAACATCGTCAATGTAGTCGACACCCCGGCCGGTCGCCTGGGCATTCTGATCGGCAGTGACAGCTGGTACCCCGACAACTACCGCAAGCTCAACGAACAAGGCGCTCAACTGATCTCGGTGCCGGCGTATGTGATCGGTCGCGACACCTGGGACCGCCCATGGCGCGGTTTCAAAAGCGTGTCCACCCCAACGGAAATCAGCCTCAAGCCCGAGGAGCTCAGCGAGGGTCAGGCCTGGCATCGCCTGACGCTGATCAGTCAGCAACCGATCAGCCAGGCCACCGCCGGCATGAGTGTGTTCCAACGTGGACAATTCTGGGACCTGGGCAGCTCCGGCCAGAGCTTTTTGAGCAGCAACGGCCAGGTGTTTGCCGACGGCAGCGCCCGTGGCGCACGCCTGCTGAACATCTGGCTGTAACAGCGTGAAGCCGGTGCGACTGGGGGACTTGTCGGTCGGCTTCCTGCACAGCCTGGCCGACGCGATCCAAAGCCATGGCCTCGATCCGCAACCGCTGCTGCTGCACTACGGTTTTGATCCTTCGCGCCTCGCTGAAGCCGGCGCACGCTTGTCGATCCCGCGCTATATGCGCCTGGGCCATGCGGCCATCCAGCTCACCGGCGACCCGGGCCTGGGCCTGCGCATGGGCAGGCTCAGCCGGCTGAGTCAAGCGGGCCTGGCGGGCGTCACGGCAGCCCAGGCGCCCACGGTGCGCGAGGCCGCTCGCACGCTTACGCGCTTCGAAGCGCTCTACGGCTCCAACTATCGAGGCCAATCCAGCTTTCATGAGGATGCAGAAGGCGCGTGGCTAAGGTTCTACTCCATAAGCCCCTACAACGCCTATAACCGCTTCGTGGTGGACTCAATCATCGCTGGCTGGCTGCACCAACTGTCGAGCCTTGCACAACAGACCGTGCAGGCGCAGCGCATTGACATCGAATTCGAAGCACCGGACTACCACGAACAATACGGTGTGCTGGCGCAAGGCCCGATCCACTTTGGCGCCGAGGCCAACCAGTTGCGCCTGAGTCAACACAGCCTGGCCCTGCGCAATCCGCAGCATTGCCCGAGTACCTGGCAACTGTTGCTACAGCTGTGTGAAAGGGAATTGGAGCAGTTGACACGCACCCGCAGCCTGCGCGAGCGCATCACCCGTTTGCTCGGGCCAATGCTCAATGGCGGCCGGGAACCCGACCTTGAAGAAGTGGCGGCACGCTTGAAGCTGCCGACCTGGACACTGCGGCGCAAACTGGCCGACGAAGGCACCCGGTTTCGCGCCATTCTCAACGACACCCGCCGCGACCTGGCCATGACCTACATTCGCGATACGGAACTGGCGTTCGGCGAGATTGCTTACCTGCTCGGCTTTGCCTCGGCCCAGGCGTTTCAACGGGCCTTCAGACGCTGGAACAACCAGACCCCAGGGGAATTTCGCCGCAGTCAGCGGCATTCCGCCTGAAGTCGGGGTTACAACTCGGTGGCGTCGTCGACCGGATCCAGCGGATCCAGTTCAAAGGCCTGATACTCCAGCAGTTCTTCCTGATAATCGTCCATGGTGAGCTCCTTTTGGATAGCGATGACAGGTTAATGACCTGCATCACCAGCCTAAAGTGCCGTCATGACGAAAAAAAGTCAGCACCGTGACGTTCCTGCACTTGAGGATGTGGCAAGGCTCAAGGCTGCGTTGGCAGCGGCGGAATCGCCTCGGTGGGTGCCGGCAGGCTTGGATTGGTCGGCGCAGGTGCCGGCTCGGCTGCAGGTGCCGCTGCGGGCTCTGTCTGCGGCGCAATCGGCGCTGCCTCAGGTGGCGGCGCAAGCGGCTGCGACGCGGCTGGCTCTTCTTTCGGCGCCTCAACCTTCTCGGTTGCCGGCGCGGTCAAGGGCGCAGCCTTGGGTTCGGGCATGCCCAGTTCTGCCTTGGGCGTCTCCGGAATGTGCGCAGCCTTCTTCACTTCCTGGGGCAGGAACACGTCCACCAGCGCAAAGTAGCGGTCGTAGAACTTGGGCGCTGAAACCGTCTCACTTGCCACTTTCACCATCGAGTCATCGGTGGAGCCGATGGGCATCGATACTGAGCCCAGCACACCCACGCCGAGGCTCGCAGAGTTATTGACCTTCTTCAGCGCATAGCGGTCCTGCAAGGCGTTGGCGAACATCGTCGAATGCTTGCCACTGCCATCATCGGCGCACACCACGTTGAAGCTGATCTGCAGGTGCGTCTCGCCGGTCTGCTGGAAGCTCTTGTTGCCCACCACCAGCTTCGGATCGCTGCTGGTGATGATGTAGCCCTGGCTGAGCAATGCACGCCGGGCAGCTTCGCACGCCGCGACATCGCTGACCGGGTAATCACGGGAAAACGTGCCGGAGTCGTCGAAGTTCTCATGCTCATAAATAGCGGTCTTGGGTGACGAGCAGCCCGCAGCGCCCGCCAGCACCAGCGCCAGCCCGAGGCCACGCAAGTGAAATGATGTCGACATCGAAAATCCTGAGAAAAACAGTCCGGCCGGTATTGTGCAACAGAACGGCCCCCGGGCGCGCGCATTCCTGTCAGTAAAAATTCCAGACCTTTGCGATATTAGCGCTTCACTATTGGATCGACAGGCGAAAAAAAAGACCCCGGCCTTTTTCAGGGCGGGGTCTTTCTGTTCAAGCCGACATCAGTACTTCTTGATGTCCGCCTGGGTTTCCAACTGCTTGCGGTACGCCGCGAAGTCCTGCTGGCCGATACGGGAAGCAAGGAAGCGACGGTATTGCGCCTTTTCTTCATCCGTTGGGGCAGCAGCTTCGTTGACACCGTTCAAGCGCACCAGCACCAGGCTGCCGTCAGCCAGAGTCACGGTGGTGAAGGTAGGCTTGTCCTTGGCCGCAGGCTTGGGCATGCGGAACAGGGCCTGCAGCACGGCCGGATCAATCCCTTCCTGGCTGCGGGTAGCCGCTTCGGTGACTTTCCAGGCCTGACCATCAATAGGCTGGTTCAGCGCGGTCTTGCCATCACGCAGGCTGGCGATCAATTCGTCAGCGTGAGTTTTGGCAGCGGCGATTGCGCGCTCCTTGGTCATCTGTGCACGAATCGCGTCCGCCACTTTTTCCAGCGGCAGTTGCGCAGGCTTCAGGTGTTCCTTGGCACGCAGCACGATGATGGTTTCAGGGTCCAGCTCGATGGCGCTGCTGTTGGCGCCTTCATCCAGCACTTCCGGGCTGAACGCAGCGGTCACGACGGCACGGTTGGCCGCAACACCTTCGCCACCCTCACGGCCAAACGGCGCGGAGGTGTGCACGGCAAGCTTCAGGTCCGACGCTGGCTGGGCCAGATCGGAGGCTTCGAAAGCCGCATCTTCCAGTTGCTTGGTGGCTTCGACATAACGCTGCTCAACCTGCTGGGTCTTCAGCTCGCGGGTCAGCTTGTCTTTCAGGCTGGCAAACGTCGGTACTTGCGGTGCCTCAACGCCGAGCAGCTTGATCAGGTGCCATCCGAACGCACTGCGCACCGGCGCCGAAACCTGGTCCTTGTTCAAGGCGTACAAGGCGGTTTCGAAGTCCGGATCGTAGACGCCAGGGCCGGCAAAGCCCAGATCGCCGCCGTTGTTGGCCGAACCCGGATCCTGGGAGAACTCCTTGGCCAGGGCCTCGAACTTCTCACCCTTGGCCAGACGTGCCTGAATCTCTTCGATCTTGGCCTTGGCCTGCGCCTCGGTGACCTTGTCGTTGACTTCAATCAGGATATGCGCGGCACGACGCTGTTCGGAGAGGTTGGCGATTTCTTTCTGATAGGCCGCCTGCAACTCATCATCCTTGACCGTGACCTGGTC
Organism: Pseudomonas poae RE*1-1-14; assembly: GCF_000336465.1. NCBI lineage: Bacteria > Pseudomonadati > Pseudomonadota > Gammaproteobacteria > Pseudomonadales > Pseudomonadaceae > Pseudomonas > Pseudomonas poae. The sequence continues at coordinate 2,712,751 of NC_020209.1, forward strand.
GAAGAAGGACGACTTTTTCAGTTCCAGATAGTCGATGACCACCTGATCTGGCGTCATGAACTCCTTGGCGTGCTGGTCGTAGTAGGCTTTGACCTCGTCGTCGGTGAGCTTCACCGCCGCAGGGTCTGCCTTGATACCGACGGTGGCGAAATCGCGGGTCTGTTTTTCCAGACGGGCGAATGCAAGCACTTCGGCGTCGGTCACGAAACCACTGCCGGCGATGCCTGCGCGAACCTGGCCGATCAGCATTTCCTGAGTCAGCATCTGACGGAACTGCAGCCGGGTGTAGCCCAGTTGACGGATTACCTGGTCAAAGCGCTCGGCGCTGAACTTGCCGTCCACCTGGAATTCAGGGGTCTGCAGGATCACCTGGTCCAGAGCCGCTTCAGAGAAGCCGAACTTGGAATCCGCCGCGCCTTGCAGCAGCAGCTTGCGATCGATCAGGCCCTTGAGCGCCGCTTCGCGCAGCAGTTTCTCGTCGAGCATGGAAGCATCGAAATCCTTGCCCAGCTGTTGCATCAGCTGGCGCCGTTGCATGTCGACAGCCTGACTCAGTTCGGTCTGGGTGATTTCGTCACCGTTGACCTTGGCCACGTCCTGTTTGTTGTTGGTCGAAGCCTGGAAAATGGCCTCGATACCGGTGAACGCCATCAATGCGACGATGATCCCGATAATGGTCTTGGCAATCCAGCCTTGTGAATTGTCCCTGATATTTTGCAGCATGCGTCCCCCAGAAACGGTTGAACTTCAAAAATTGGCAACCGTGGAGCGTGGGTAGAATCCGGATAGAAGAAAGGCGCATCCGAGGATGCGCCTTCTCGTAACTGGCGGAGCGGACGGGGGTTTGAACCCACACCCCCGGCGTGCGACCCAATGGATACGTGGGTCAGCTGCCGCTCCGCTGCCAGACCAGACTTGCGTCTGGCCCGGGTAGGCAAGGCGTGAACGAAGCTTAGTTAACGGCTTCTTTCAGAGCTTTACCGGCTTTGAAACCTGGTTTTTTGGCAGCAGCGATTTGCAGTGCTTTGCCAGTCTGTGGGTTACGGCCAGTGCGGGCTGGGCGATCAGTCACGGAGAATGTACCGAAGCCGACCAGGACCACGGAGTCGCCGGCCTTCAGAGCGCCAGTGACGGATTCGATCACTGCGTCCAGCGCACGGCCGGCAGCAGCTTTCGGGATATCAGCGGATGCAGCGATAGCATCAATCAGTTCCGACTTGTTCACTCTAAGTCCCCTTATATATCTATTGAGTATGATTCTAAGTTTTTTTGTAACAGCAAAAAACGGTGCTGAATGGCCTACAGACACTTAAGAGCCGCTTTATAACAAGGGCTCTAAAAAACTGTCAAGGAAACCCCCAAGGCTTCAACACATTAATGCGTGCTAATTCTTTCCTTGGAATCAGACTCGCGTTTTTCATCCTTGGCGACTATCTCCGGAGCCACATCCGGCAAGGGCTCGGGCGCGTATTGCAGCGCAATTTGCAGGACTTCGTCAATCCATTTAACCGGTTTAATCTGAAGATCCTGCTTGATATTGTCAGGAATTTCCTTCAAGTCGCGAACATTCTCTTCAGGAATGATCACCGTCTTGATGCCGCCCCGGTGTGCCGCAAGCAATTTCTCTTTAAGGCCACCAATGGCCAGTACCTGACCGCGAAGGGTAATTTCCCCGGTCATGGCGACATCGGCGCGTACCGGAATTCCGGTCAGGGCCGAGACCAGCGCTGTGCACATGCCTACGCCGGCACTGGGGCCGTCCTTCGGGGTCGCGCCTTCCGGCATATGGATGTGGGTGTCGTGCTTCTCGTGGAAGTCCAGAGGGATCCCCAGACTGCGAGCGCGGCTTCTCACGACGGTCTGCGCGGCAGTGATGGACTCGACCATCACATCCCCCAGAGAACCGGTCTTGATCAACTGCCCCTTGCCCGGAATGACCGCCGCTTCGATGGTCAGCAGTTCGCCGCCCACCTGGGTCCATGCCAGCCCAGTCACCTGACCGACCTGATCCTGCTGCTCGGCCAGCCCGTAGCGGAATTTACGCACACCGAGGAAGTGCTCCAGAGAGTCGGACGAAACCTTCACCGAGAAGCGTTTTTCCAGCGCATGCTCCTTCACCGCCTTGCGACAGATTTTCGCAATCTGGCGCTCAAGGCCCCGTACACCGGCCTCGCGGGTGTAGTAACGCACGATGTCGCGAATCGCTTCGACCTCGAACTCGATCTCACCTTTTTTCAGGCCATTGGCCGAGGTCTGCTTGGGCGCAAGGTACTTGACCGCAATGTTGATCTTCTCGTCTTCGGTGTAACCCGGCAGACGAATCACCTCCATCCTGTCCAGCAGCGCCGGCGGAATATTCATGGAGTTGGAGGTGCACAAAAACATGACGTCGGACAGGTCGTAGTCGACTTCGAGGTAATGGTCGTTGAAGTTGTGGTTCTGCTCTGGATCGAGCACTTCCAGCAACGCCGATGCCGGATCTCCACGCATGTCGCTGCCCATCTTGTCGATTTCATCAAGCAGGAACAGCGGGTTGCGCACCCCGACTTTCGTCATCTTCTGAATCAATCTTCCTGGCATCGAACCGATGTAGGTACGGCGATGACCACGAATTTCCGCTTCGTCACGCACGCCACCAAGAGCCATGCGCACGAATTTACGATTGGTGGCACTGGCAATCGACTCGGCCAGGGACGTTTTACCCACGCCAGGTGGACCGACGAGGCACAACACCGGACCGCGAATCTTCTTCACGCGCTTTTGCACGGCGAGGTATTCGAGGATGCGTTCTTTGACCTCTTCGAGACCATAGTGGTCGGCATCCAGGATTTCTTCGGCGCGGGTCAGGTCCAGGCGTACCTTGGTCTGAGCCTTCCACGGCACCTGCACCAGCCAGTCGATATAGGAGCGCACCACGGTGGCTTCAGCCGACATCGGTGACATCTGCTTGAGCTTGTTCAGCTCGGCGGTCGCTTTGGTCAGTGCATCCTTGGGCAGGCCAGCGGCATCGATGCGCTTTTTCAGCTCTTCGATCTCGTTGTGGCCTTCTTCGCCGTCGCCGAGTTCTTTCTGAATGGCCTTCATCTGCTCATTCAGGTAGTACTCGCGCTGGCTGCGCTCCATCTGCTTCTTCACGCGGCCGCGGATGCGTTTTTCGACCTGCAGCAGATCAATTTCGGCATCCAGCAGCGCCAGCACGTGTTCGACACGGGCCGACAAATCGATAATTTCGAGGATGTCCTGCTTCTGTTCGATCTTCAGCGCCATGTGCGCGGCCATGGTGTCGACCAGACGGCTCGGCTCATCAATGCTGTTGAGGGACGACAACACTTCAGCCGGGACTTTCTTGCCCAACTGCACATACTGCTCGAACTGCGAGAGCAGGCTGCGCACGAAAACTTCTGACTCGCGCTCAGGCGCTTCGACTTCGTCAATCAGCGCCACTTCAGCGCGCAGGTGACCGTCCACTTCCATGAAGCGCTCGACCGCACCGCGCTGCTCACCTTCCACCAGCACCTTGACGGTGCCATCGGGCAGCTTGAGCAATTGCAGGACGGTGGCAATAGTGCCGACGCGATACAGGGCGTCTTCGCCCGGATCATCATCAGCAGGATTTTTCTGGGCCAACAGCAGGATCTGCTTGTCGCCCGTCATCGCGGCCTCGAGGGCTTCGATAGACTTCTCGCGCCCCACGAACAGCGGGATAACCATGTGCGGATAAACGACGACATCACGCAACGGCAGGAGAGGCAATTCAATGGTTGTCTTCATGATTTCGCCTCTATGACAGTTGAAAAATAAGCATGGAACCAAGATGGGGGCTGCATGCAAAAAAAACAAGCTTATTGCCAGCAGTTAAACGCGGTAAACGCTCGCAGCTAAAAACCCAGCCAAAACAAAGGGGCCCCTGGAGGCCCCTTGTTTGTATCGTGACTGCAAACGCTTACGCGTCTGGCGCAGCCTTGGCAGTCGGCTCACTGTTTTCATAGATATACAGTGGCTTGGACTTGCCTTCTATAACGCTTTCGTCGATCACCACTTTACTCACTTCGGACTGCGAAGGAATTTCGTACATGGTGTCGAGCAACACGCCTTCGAGGATCGAGCGCAGACCACGTGCACCGGTCTTGCGCTCCAGTGCCCGCTTGGCCACCGATTTGAGCGCGTCGGTACGGAACTCCAGGTCTACACCTTCCATCTCGAACAGCTTGGCGTACTGCTTGGTCAGGGCGTTTTTCGGCTCGGTGAGGATCTGAATCAAAGCAGCCTCATCCAGCTCGTCCAGCGTGGCCAGGACCGGCAAACGACCGACGAATTCCGGGATGAGACCGAACTTGACCAGATCGTCAGGCTCGACTTCACGCAGGGACTCGCCCACCTTCTTGCCTTCTTCCTTGCTGCGCACTTCTGCACTGAAACCGATGCCGCCACGGGTGGAACGCTGCTGGATAACCTTCTCCAGACCCGAAAATGCACCGCCACAGATAAACAGGATGTTGCGCGTATCCACCTGAAGGAATTCCTGCTGCGGATGCTTGCGGCCGCCTTGTGGCGGTACGGAAGCAACCGTGCCTTCGATCAGCTTCAACAGGGCCTGCTGCACGCCTTCGCCGGAAACATCCCGGGTGATCGACGGGTTATCCGACTTGCGTGAAATCTTGTCGATTTCGTCGATGTAGACGATACCCATCTGGGCCTTTTCCACATCGTAGTCGCACTTCTGCAACAGCTTCTGAATGATGTTCTCGACGTCCTCGCCCACGTAGCCGGCTTCGGTGAGGGTGGTGGCGTCGGCGATGGTAAACGGAACGTTCAGCAGACGGGCCAGGGTCTCTGCAAGCAGGGTTTTACCCGAGCCTGTAGGACCGATCAGCAGGATGTTGCTCTTGCCGAGTTCGACTTCGTCGCCTTTCTTGTCACGCTGGTTCAGACGCTTGTAGTGGTTGTATACCGCTACGGCCAGAACCTTCTTTGCACGCTCTTGACCGATGACATACTGGTCAAGGATGCCGCTGATTTCTTTGGGCGATGGCAGTTTATGCGCGCTGCTTTCGGCCTGGGCTTCCTGCACCTCCTCGCGGATGATGTCATTGCACAGGTCGACGCACTCGTCGCAGATAAACACCGAGGGACCGGCAATCAATTTGCGTACTTCATGCTGGCTTTTGCCACAGAAGGAGCAATAGAGCAGCTTGCCGTTGTCCTCGCCGTTGCGGGTGTCAGTCATTCGTTCGATCCAAATCCGATAGGCTTGCAACACAAGATGAAGGCTTACGCGGGCTTTTTCAAGCCCGCCGATGATCGGACAAACCGATCAGCCTTGTTTTGCGCTGCTTATATTAGGCTGGGCGCTTTTCGATCACGGCGTCGATCAACCCGTACGCACGTGCGGCTTCGGCGCTCATGAAGTTGTCGCGGTTGGTGTCGCGCTCGATTTCTTCCAGGGTGTGACCGCTGTGCTTGGCCATCAACGTGTTGAGGCGCTCGCGAATGAAGAGAATCTCCTTGGCGTGGATTTCGATGTCCGACGCCTGGCCTTGGAAACCACCCAGTGGCTGGTGAATCATCACACGCGAGTTCGGCAGGCAGAAACGCTTGCCTTCGGCACCCGCGGTCAGCAGAAAGGCGCCCATGCTGCAGGCCTGGCCGATGCAGGTGGTCGACACGTTCGGCTTGATGAACTGCATGGTGTCGTAGATCGACATGCCTGCAGTTACCGAACCGCCTGGGGAGTTGATGTACAGATGGATGTCCTTGTCCGGGTTTTCCGCTTCAAGGAACAGCAGCTGCGCACAGATCAGATTGGCCATGTAGTCCTCTACTGGACCAACCAGAAAGATCACTCGCTCCTTGAGCAGGCGCGAGTAGATGTCATAGGCGCGTTCGCCACGAGCGGATTGCTCGACAACCATCGGGACCAGGCCGCCTGCGGCCTGGATATCAGAGTTCTGCTGAATATAGGAATTACGGAACATGCTCTGCAGTTACTCCCAAATAGTCATGTCTTGAAAACGCATAAGCCAGCGCGAGGCTGGCTTATGGTTGAATTTCCAACGAGTTGGACAATCAGTCGGCTTGTGCTGCTTCCGCCGGTTTGACTGCTTCTTCGTAAGAGACCGTCTTATCGGTCACCTTAGCCTTCTGCAGAACAGTATCCACAACTTGTTCTTCCAGCACAACCGAACGTACTTCGTTCAGTTGCTGGTCGTTCTTGTAGTACCAAGACACAACCTGCTCAGGCTCCTGGTAGGCCGAAGCCATTTCCTGGATCATTTCACGTACGCGATCTTCATCAGGCTTGAGGTCGAATTGCTTGACCACTTCAGCCACGACCAGACCCAGTACAACGCGACGCTTGGCTTGCTCTTCGAACAGCTCGGCCGGCAGTTGATCAGGCTTGACGTTGCCGCCGAACTGTTGAACAGCCTGTACGCGCAGACGGTCCACTTCGTTGGACAGCAGGGCCTTTGGCACTTCGATCGGGTTGGCGGCCAGCAGACCGTCCATGACCTGGTTCTTGACCTTGGACTTGATGGCCTGACGCAGCTCACGCTCCATGTTCTTGCGAACTTCGGTGCGGAAGCCTTCGATGCCGGTTTCCTTGATGCCGAATTGAGCGAAGAACTCTTCGTTCAGCTCAGGCAGCTTGGGCTCGGACACGGTGTTGACCGTTACGGTGAACTCAGCGGCTTTACCAGCCAGGTCCAGGTTCTGGTAGTCAGCCGGGAATTCCAGGTTCAGCACGCGCTCTTCGCCGGCCTTGGCGCCGACCAGACCGTCTTCAAAACCCGGGATCATGCGGTTGGAGCCCAGCACCAGCTGAGTACCCTTGGCCGAGCCGCCAGCGAATGCTTCGCCGTCAACCTTGCCCACGAAATCGATGTTCAACTGGTCTTCGTTCTGTGCGGCACGTTCGGCCACTTCAAAACGGGTATTCTGCTTGCGCAGGATGTCCAGCATGTTATCCAGATCGGCATCAGCCACTTCAGCGCTCAGGCGCTCGATTTCGATACCGTCAAAACCGGCAACTTCGAACTCGGGGAACACTTCGAATACGGCAACGTATTCCAGGTCCTTGCCCGCTTCCAGGGACTTGGGCTCGATGGAAGGCGAGCCAGCCGGATTCAGCTTTTGCTCAACGACAGCTTCATAGAAGGAAGCCTGGATCACGTCACCTACCGCTTCCTGACGCGCATCAGCACCAAAACGGCGCTTGATTTCGCTCATTGGCACTTTGCCTGGACGGAAACCAGCGATCTTGGCTTTTTGGGCGGTCTGCTGCAGACGCTTGTTGACCGCAGTCTCGATACGCTCAGCCGGCACGGTGATGCTCATGCGGCGCTCGAGAGCAGTAGTATTTTCAACAGAAACTTGCATGGATATTCCTCGTTGCACAGACATTAGCCGGCCATTTCCGACCCCAATCAAGGGCATGCATTCTAGTGGGTCAAACTCAAGAAGTCACCCTGCTGGAAATACGCGCGAAAACAGCCGCCGTTTTATCGGTACGAAGGCACTGATGGACTTCGCCCCGGTGACAAATAAAGCCAATCGCGCCAGGGCTCTGCGCCGCCTCTTCTATATAAAGAAAAGGCCATTCATCTCCCTGACGACCCTCCCTGCGAACAGGGACGGCAGGCAGCGCAGCAGCATCGAGACACATAAAAACGATGAAGCGCCCTGCCCTTGCGACCCATTACCTGCAGTCGCCGAATACTCGAACCGCCAAAACCAAAAAAGGCGCCAGACTGTTAAATCTGGCGCCTTTCGAATATGGGGTGGACGAAGGGGATCGAACCCTCGACAACGGGAGTCACAATCCCGTGCTCTACCAACTGAGCTACGCCCACCATCTTGCATCGACGAAGCACTCAAACAACTTCTTCGTCTGGCCTCATCACGCCCTGAGGCCTGATGACGCTTGATTGGTGCGGATGAAGAGACTCGAACTCTTACGCCTCGCGGCGCTGGAACCTAAATCCAGTGTGTCTACCAATTCCACCACATCCGCGCTTGCAGCTCTTAAAGCAAAGGCGCCAGATGGTTAATCTGGCGCCTTTCAAAATATGGGGTGGACGAAGGGGATCGAACCCTCGACAACGGGAGTCACAATCCCGTGCTCTACCAACTGAGCTACGCCCACCATATAGCGCTACTTGTGCCAAAGCTGCCTAATGGCGCACCCGGCAGGACTCGAACCTGCGACCATCCGCTTAGAAGGCGGATGCTCTATCCAGCTGAGCTACGGGCGCCTTATTAATCTGTACTCTTGGAGGATTACAAACTAAGTGCTTTCCAGCCTTGCAGAACAACGATTCTGCTCGACCTTCTTAACCAGTGCTAGGCTGTGCCCGACAAGTGCGACGAATAGTATAGAGGGCCCGGAAACCCGTCAAATCTTTTTTGAAAAAAACTGATTTTATTTAAGGGCTTAGGGCAATTTGCGGACCAAGCGCCTTTGCCCTCACGCCTCGGCGTGCGAGAATGCGCGCACTTTTCTTCCCCCTCTCGATGGTTAATCACGCGTAATGACTGCACAACTTATCGACGGCAAATCAATCGCCGCCAGCCTGCGCCAGCAGATCGCCAAACGCGTTACCGAGCGTCGCGAGCAAGGCCTGCGCACGCCGGGCCTCGCGGTGATCCTGGTGGGCAGCGATCCTGCCTCTCAGGTTTATGTCTCGCACAAGCGTAAAGACTGTGAAGAGGTCGGCTTTATTTCCAAGGCCTACGACTTGCCCAGCGACACCACTCAACAGGCCCTTACCGACCTGATTGACGGCCTCAACGAAGACCCGGGCATCGACGGCATCCTGCTGCAACTGCCACTGCCCGAGCACCTGGACGCGTCCAAACTGCTCGAACGCATCCGCCCGGACAAGGACGTCGACGGCTTCCACCCTTATAACGTTGGCCGTCTGGCCCAGCGTATCCCGCTGCTGCGCCCGTGCACCCCCAAAGGCATCATGACGCTGCTCGAAAGCACCGGCATCGACCTCTACGGTCTCGATGCGGTGGTGGTGGGCGCCTCCAACATCGTCGGTCGCCCGATGGCAATGGAGCTGCTGCTGGCCGGCTGCACCGTCACCGTTACCCACCGTTTCACCAGGGATCTTGCCGGCCATGTCGGTCGTGCCGACCTGGTCGTGGTCGCCGCCGGCAAGCCAGGCCTGGTGAAAGGTGAGTGGATCAAGCCAGGCGCCATCGTCATTGACGTAGGCATCAACCGCCAGGACGACGGCAAGCTGGTCGGCGATGTGGTGTATGACACCGCCCTGCCCCGTGCCGGCTGGATCACGCCGGTGCCGGGTGGCGTAGGTCCAATGACCCGCGCATGCCTGTTGGAAAATACGTTGTACGCCGCAGAGACCCTGCACGGCTAATAACCTCGCGTACTGAAAAAGCCTCGCCTTATCGCGGGGCTTTTTATTGCCCGCAGGAAAACTGTTTTTTGTTATTTTTTAAGCACTTTCGTCTGGTTCTGGAAGAACATTCGACAGTTATCCATCCATACTCCTAGAATGTAACGTCATTTTTCTTACCAGCCGTTTCCCCAACGGTCTTTCATTACTTTTTAGCGAGTTCACCCGCGTGAAAATTCGTCTCTCTCTTGTCAGTCTGTTTTTCGCTTTGACAGGCACATTCGCCCACGCCGCCGAAACCACCCAGGCCCCGCGTGATACGTCCAAACTGCAAATCGCTTCCGGCAGCGCCATGCTGGTGGACCTGCAGACCAATAAAGTCATCTATTCCAGCAACCCCGACGTCGTGGTGCCTATCGCCTCGGTAAGCAAGCTGATGACCGGCCTGATCGTGCTGGAAGCCAAGCAGAACATGGACGAGTACATCGATATCAACATCACCGACACACCGGAGATGAAAGGCGTGTTCTCCCGCGTCAAAATCGGCAGCCAGATGCCGCGCAAGGAAATGCTGCTGATCGCCCTGATGTCCTCGGAAAACCGCGCCGCCGCGAGCCTGGCGCACCACTATCCGGGAGGTTACGCAGCGTTTATCGCGGCGATGAACGCCAAGGCCAAGGCGCTGGGCATGACCAGCACCCATTATGTGGAGCCCACCGGCCTGTCGATCCACAACGTGTCGACCGCCCGCGACCTGAGCAAGCTGCTGGCTGCCGCACGGCATTACCCGCTGCTCAGCCAGTTGAGCACCACCAAGGAAAAGACTGTGTCGTTCCGCAAGCCCAACTACACGCTGGGCTTCTCCAACACCGACCACCTGATCAACCGCGCCAACTGGGACATCAAGCTGACCAAGACCGGCTTCACCAACCAGGCCGGCCACTGCCTGGTGCTGGTGACCAGCATGGGCAACCGTCCGGTGTCGCTGGTGATCCTGGATGCGTTCGGCAAATTCACTCATTTTGCCGATGCCGGCCGTATTCGCAATTGGGTCGAGACCGGCAAGAGCGGCTCGGTGCCCGATGTGGCGCTGCGCTACAAGGCTGACAAGAATCTGAAAAGCCGCCCGAATGCCGCGCATGTACAGCGCTGAATAACGCAGCAAGTTCCAATTCAGGAACAGTTCCAGATGAGGGAGGAAGCTTGCCCGCGAAAGCGGTGGGTCAGTCACTATCAATGTTTGCCGGGGCGACGCCTTCGCAGGCAAGCCAGCTCCCACATTTGATCTTCGTTAGTTTGAGCATCGCGTTCGCTTAACTGAACGGCATGGGCGCTTGCCCCCTCCCACACTCATTTGCATGCCAACATTCTATTTATGTTCGGCCAACACTTTGAGCGCCTGAGCCGCTGCCTGCTCCTGCCCGGCCTGGGCGGTGGCATTGGCGGCGTCGCGCCAACGCTGCGCATCGACATTTGCCGGCAACTGACTCGGGCGCTGGGTCAGGATTGCCCAGCTTCCAGCGCTGCTCCATTTTGATTCGAAATCACTGAAGTCCATCAACAGACGCCGGTTCATGCCCGAGCGCAGCAGCACTGTGCTTTTCTGCTGGTTGAAGCCGACCACCACCACATACCGCGCGTCCGACCACAGCCCGCCACCGAGGCGCGCCATCACCGGGTAACCGGCAGCCACCTGCGCCAGCACGGCCGTCAGCCTTGCGTCCAGCGGGTACACCATCAGCCCGTATTCACGCGCCAGCACCTGCATGTTGCGCGCAAGGTCGGCCTCGGCGCCGGGCAGATGCAACGGCTTATCCAGCAGTCCCGGTGTCATCACAATGCCTTGTTGCGACAGCATGCTGGCCAATGCCGTGGGGCCGCTTTGATAGGCCTCGCTGCGAAAGGTCGGCACGCCGTTGAGTTCCACGCGTTCCGGCAGGCCTGCCAGTTTCGAGGGATGGGAGGAACACGCCGCCAGCCCCACTGCACAGGCCAGCCACAAGACAGGTTTCAGGTTCAAGGGTAACCGCAATTTTCTACTCTCTGATCAACCGCCAATGAGGGCACAAATCATAGCCCAATCACAGCTGCGGTTATGCAAACGAGTTGGATGGCATGACCATTGGTCAACAACAGGCAACCGTCACGTAGCCAGGCTGTCAACCAAGAAGACCGAGTGTGCCCCGTGCGGGCAAGAGGAGGCCGGAATGAGCCTTGTAACAACCATTGCGATGTTGATCTGCGGTTGGCTGGCGGTGGCCGCCGCCATGTTGTGGGGGGTATTGCGCATTGCCCGTCGGCACCATCACCCCCACGCCACACCCGTAAAGCCGCAAAAGGCGCGGTGCGCCACGCCTAGCCAGGCATGCAACTGAAGTCCTGAGTCGCCGCAACCTCTTTGCCGTGCCCATCCATCAGTGTTGCGCGCACGGTTGTGCCCAGACTGGACTCCACCAGCGTGTAGTGCTCGCCCGCCTTGAAATGCCTGTACTCGACCCGACCCTGGCAGTCCTGCTGATTGTCGTCGCCCGCCGGCTCCTCGAACAACGTCACGTCGAGCCGATGATCTCCCGGTGTCACTTCAAAAAAGCGCCCGTCGTCCACCCGCTTGCCATCCACCCGCTCGGCCATCAGATCATTTGGGGTTTCTTCCTTCAAGCCGATCCACGCATCGCCCGGATCAGCCTTGGGGAGCGGGCCGGCGCAGGCCGACAGCAATACAGCGACAACAGGCATCAAGCACAGCGTTTTCAATGACATGACAGAACTCCGGAAAAGACAGTTGCGATGGGCAACAAGCTTGAAGAGCGGTCGTTTGCAGAACAAATGAATACGGATGAAGCAATGTTAAGCCGCTGACTAAATCTTCCTTCATCTGGCTGAAAGGTGCGTGTTAGGCGGGTCGCCCGAGACTGCCGGGGTTTGCAATCCCGCCTTTTTGGAGAGTCACGCATGCTCGGGCTGGTAAAGACCGCACTGCACAAGCCGTACACCTTCATCGTGTTAGCCATCGTCATCTGCATCATCGGGCCGATGGCGGCCCTGCGTACCCCCACCGATGTGTTCCCGGATATCGGCATCCCCGTGGTTGCGGTGGTGTGGCAATACAACGGCCTGTCGCCGGACGCCATGGCCGGTCGGGTGATCTACACCTATGAGCGCGCGTTGAGCACCACCGTCAACGACATCGAACATATCGAATCGCAATCGCTGCCCGGCATGGGCATCGTCAAAATTTTCTTCCAGACCGGCGTGGATATCCGCACCGCCAACGCCCAGGTCACCGCCGTCTCACAGACCGTGCTCAAGCAAATGCCGCCGGGCATCACGCCGCCGCTGATCCTCAACTACAGCGCCTCCACGGTGCCGATCCTGCAAATGGCATTTTCCAGCCCCAGTCTCTCCGAAGCGAAGATTCGCGACCTGGTGCAGAACGCTATCCGCTTGCCCCTGAGCGCCCTGCCCGGCCTGGCCATGCCCACCCCCATGGGCGGCAGGCAACGCCAGATCACCCTTGACCTGGACCCACAGGCCCTTGCCGCCAAAGGCCTGTCGGCACAGGACGTGGGCACGGCCCTGGCGCTGCAGAACCAGATCATCCCGGTGGGCACCGCCAAGCTGGGGCCCAACGAATACACGGTCCTGCTCAACAACAGCCCCAAGGCCATCGACGAACTCAACGACCTGCCGATCAAGACCGTCGACGGCGCGCTGATCACCATCGGTCAGGTGGCCCATGTGCGTGACGGCTCGCCGCCGCAGACCAACATCGTGCGCGTCGACGGCCATCGCGCAGTGCTGATGCCGGCACTGAAAAACGGCAGCATCTCGACCCTGTCGATCATCGACGGCATCCGTAAAATGCTGCCACGCATCAACGAAACCCTGCCGCCGTCGCTGAAGACTTCGCTGCTGGGTGACGCCTCGGTGTTCGTCAAGCAATCAGTGGGCAGCGTGGCCCAGGAAGGCATCATCGCCGCGCTGCTGACCAGCGCGATGATCCTGCTGTTCCTCGGCAGCTGGCGCTCCACCGTGATCATCGCCGCGTCGATTCCCCTGGCCGTGCTCTCGGCCATCGCGCTGCTGGCGGTCAGCGGGCAAACGCTCAACGTCATGACCCTTGGCGGCTTGGCACTGGCGGTAGGGATTCTGGTGGACGACGCCACGGTGACCATCGAAAACATCAACTGGCACCTGGAACAGGGCAAGGCGGTGAAGACCGCGATTCTCGACGGCGCCGCGCAGATCGTCGGTCCGGCCTTCGTTTCGCTGCTGTGCATCTGCATCGTGTTCGTGCCGATGTTTCTGCTGCAAGGCATCGCCGGCTATCTGTTCCGGCCGATGGCGCTGGCGGTGATGTTCGCCATGGCCAGTTCGTTCATCCTCTCGCGCACCCTGGTGCCGACCCTGGCGATGTATCTGCTCAAGCCACACGTACCGGAGCCGGGCCCAGGCCATCATCCGGAAGATGCCTTCATCAATCACCATGAGGGCGAGCATCACCCGCAGCCGCGCCATGCGGTGCTGCAATCGGTGGTGAATGTCCAGCAGGGCTTCGAGCGACGCTTTTCGAACCTGCGCGATACCTACCATGGCCTGCTGACGCTTGCCCTGGGCCAGCGCAAACGCTTTATCGCAGGCTTTCTCGCGTGCGTGCTGGCCTCGTTCCTGCTGCTGCCGAGCCTGGGCGAGGACTTCTTCCCCGCCACCGACGCCGGTGCCCTGGCGCTTAACGTGCGCCTGCCGCTGGGCACGCGCATCGAAGAAAGCGCCGCCGCGTTCGACCGCATTGAAGCGCGCATTCGCCAAGTGATTCCGGCCACTGAGCTGGACACCATCGTCGACAATATCGGCATTCCGCTCAGCGGCATCGACATGGCCTACAGCAGCAGCGGCACCATCGGCCCGCAGGACGGCGATATTCAGGTCAGCCTGAAAAAGGATCACGCACCCAGCGCCGACTACATCAAACAACTGCGCGAAACCCTGCCCCGAAGCTTCCCCGGCAGCCACTTCGCGTTCCTGCCCGCAGACATCAGCAGCCAGATCCTCAACTTCGGCACGCCGGCACCGCTGGACATTAAAATCTCCGGGCGCAGCGATGCCGAAAACCGCACCTATGCAGTGGAACTTGAGCGGCGCCTGCAGCATGTACCGGGCATTGCCGACCTGCGTCTGCAGCAGTCCACCGGCTATCCGTCGCTGCAGGTGAATGTCGACCGGCTGCGCGCCAATGGCCTGGGCATCACGGAAAAGGACGTGACCAACAGCATGGTGGCGTCGCTGGCCGGCAGCTCCCAGGTGGCGCCGACGTTCTGGCTCAACCCGGCCAATGGCGTGTCGTATTCGATTGTGGCGGCAACGCCGCAGTACCGCCTCGACAGCTTGCCGGCGCTCGAAGCGCTGCCGGTGACCGGCACCGACGGCCAGTCGCAGATCCTCGCCGGTGTCGCCAGCATTTCCCGCACTCACAGCCCGGCCGTGGTGACCCACTACAACATCCAGCCAACGCTGGACCTCTACGCCAACGTGCAAGGCCGTGACCTCGGCGGCGTCGCCCGTGACGTACAAACCGTACTGGATGACACCGCGCACCTGCGCCCCAAAGGCGCGACGATCAGCCTGCACGGGCAGATCGACGCGCTGCACGAAGCCTTCACCGGCCTGAGCGTCGGCCTGCTCGGCGCGGTGCTGCTGATCTACCTGCTGATCGTGGTCAACTTCCAGTCCTGGGCCGACCCCTTCGTGATTATCACCGCCTTGCCGGCCGCGCTGGCCGGCATCGTGTGGATGCTGTTCCTCAGCGGCACATCGCTGTCGGTGCCGGCACTCACCGGCGCGATCCTGTGCATGGGCGTGGCGACGGCCAATTCGATCCTGGTGGTGAGCTTCTGCCGTGAGCGCCTGGCCGTGCATGGCGATGCGTTGAAGGCTGCACTCGAGGCCGGCTACACACGCTTTCGCCCGGTGTGCATGACCGCCCTGGCGATGATCATCGGCATGCTGCCCCTGGCCCTGTCCCAGGAGCAAAACGCGCCCCTGGGCCGTGCCGTCATTGGCGGCCTGATCTGCGCCACCGTCGCCACCCTGTTATTCGTTCCCGTGGTTTTCAGCCTGGTCCACGGACGCCACCCTGCTCGCGCCACTGCTGGAGAAACCCCTCATGTCGTCTGATCACACCCCCTCGCGCAAGCGCTTGATGCTTCTGGGCGTCGGCGGCCTGACCCTGGCCGCCCTGTTGGTCGCCCACGGTCTGCACGCGCGCGCACTGCACGCGCGCTCGGTCAGCGCCTGGACCGAAACCGCTGCCATCGCACAGGTCAGGGTGGTGCAACCCCAACGCAACGCCGCCGGCGATACCCTGCGCTTGCCCGCGCACCTGGAGGCCTGGAGCAAGGCACCGATCCATGCGCGGGTCAGCGGCTACCTCAAGGACTGGAAAGTCGATATCGGCAGCCGGGTCAAGGCCGGGCAGGTGCTCGCCGACATCGACAGCCCGGACCTGGACCAGCAATTGGCGCAAACCCATGCGCAACTGGTCCAGCAACAAGCCAATGCGCGCCTGGCGGCCACCACTGCCACGCGTTGGCAACACCTGCTGGCGAGCCATTCGGTGTCGCGTCAGGAAGCCGATGAGAAAACCTCGGATGCGGCCGCCGCCAAGGCCAATGCCCAGGCCGCCGCAGCCGACTATGCGCGACTGTGCGCACTGGAAAGCTACAAGACCCTGCGCGCACCGTTCGCCGGCACCATCACCGCGCGTAATACCGACATCGGCCAGTTGATCAAGGCCGATACCGACAGCAACCTGGCCTTGTTCAACCTCGCCGACACGCACCAATTGCGCCTGTATGTGCCGGTGCCGCAGAACTACGCGGCGGTTATCCATCCGGGCCTGCACGCCGAGCTGACGGTGCCCGAGCATCCTGGCGAACACTTCAAGGCGCGCCTGGTCGGCGACTCCACCGCCATCGACCGCCGTTCCGGTACCCTGCTCGCGCAGTTCGTGGTCGATAACCCAGGCGATGCGTTGCTGCCCGGCGATTACGCCGAAGCCACGCTGCCGGTTCCGGCCGATACCCACGGCGTGAGCATTCCGGCCAGCGCATTGATCTTCCGTGCGGAGGGCACTCAGGTGGCGCTGCTGGATGCGCAGAACCATGTGCACTTGCAGGGCATTCATATCGGCCTCGACCTGGGCGCTCGCCTGGTGATCGATCAAGGGCTCAACCCCGCCGACCGCGTGGTCGACAACCCGCCCGATGCACTGCGCGAGGGCGATCCGGTGCAGCTGGCCGCTACCGCTGGAGGTGCGCATGCGGCGTGAATCGGTGGTGGCGTTGATGCTGCTGGCATTGCAGGGTTGCTCGATGGCGCCGACCTACCAGGTACCGAGGGTCGATCTGCCGGCCGATTACCGCGAGGGGCCCTGGCACAGCGCGCAGCCGTCTGACCGAATGGCGCCGCAGTGGTGGACGTTTTACAACGATGCGCGCCTCAATAGCCTGCAGCAGCAATTGCTCAAGGCCAACCCGGACTTGGCGGCGGCGCTGGCGCATTTCGATGCAGCCCAGGCGTATGCCAGCCAGTTGCACGCAGGACTGTTCCCGCAGATCAACGCCAGCGCGCAGCCGCTGCGCCAACGGCAGTCGGATTCGCGGCCGCTGCGCGGGGGTACGCAGCCGTCGGTGTACAACAGCGATACCGCCGAATTTTCGCTGAGCTACGACCTGGACCTGTGGGGCAAAATCCGCAACCAGGTGGCGGCGGGAGATGCCAAGGCGCACGCGTCGGGGGATGAGCTGGCGGTGGCGAGGTTGAACCTGCAGCACCAGCTGGCAACCTTGTATGTGCAGCTCAATGGATTGGATGTGCAGCGCCGGACTCTTGAGCGTTCGCTGGATGATTTCAGCCAGGCACTGCAACTGACGCGCAACCGCTATGAAGGCCAGATCGCTTCAGAGCTGGACCTGACGCGCGCGCAAAGTCAACTGGCGCAGGCCAGGGCGCAGCTGGATGAAGTGCGCGGGCAGCGCAACCTCACCGAACATGCCATCGGTGAGCTGGTGGGTGTGACGGCCAGTGATTTCTCCCTGCCGCCCAGCCCGCACTTGATCGCCCTGCCGCTGATTCCTGCGCAACTGCCGAGCCACCTGCTGCAACGTCGCCCCGACATAGCGGCAGCGGAGCGTCGTGTGTTTGCGGCCAATGCGAATATTGGTGTAGCCACAGCGGCGTGGTACCCGGATTTCAGCTTGACCGGCCTGATCGGCGGACAGACACAGGGCGTTGGCAACCTGCTGTCTGCCAACAATCGTTACTGGGCGCTGGGACCGCTGGTCAACCTGCCGATCTTCAACGGCGGGCGCTTGAGCGCCAATGAGCGCCAGGCCAAAGCCGAGTTCGAAGAAGCCTCGGCGCAGTATCGCAGCCAGGTGCTGAAAGCCGTGCGCGAGGTGGAAGACAACCTGGCGCAACTGCGCGACTTGCAGCGCCAGGCCGAGGATGAACAAGCGGCAGCGGATGCGGCGCAGCACACCCAGACGCTGGCAATGAACAGCTATCAGGCAGGCGCGGTGAGTTACCTGGAAGTGGTGACCGCACAGACCGCGGCATTGCAAGCGCAGCGAGCGTTGCAGGCAGTACAGACGCGGCAGTTGCAGGCGAGCGTGGGGCTACTCACCGCGCTCGGCGGTGGCTGGGAACCAGGCACGTTTTAATGCTCAACACAGCTCCAAATGTGGAAGGGGCTGCTCCCGATAGCGTTGAGTCAGTTGATACACGTGTGGCTGACCCACCGCCATCGGGAGCAAGCCCCCTCCCGGTCAATCCCCTGCGGGCGGGGCTGGTGGATCGAATCGGCGATTACCCGCTGTGGGACGCCGTTTGGCTGTAGCGCCTTCGCCCACCTTTTTTGCCCTCATTTCAGGCTTAAACACGAACCCCCACTCACAGACTTATCCGAAACTTCGTACACTGCCTGCCCTACTCCTTGATTGGTATGAACAATGTTGATCAAAAAAGCCCTCACCACCGTCGCGCTGCTGGCCTCCCTGCTGGGCGCGGCGTCAGCCTTCGCCCACGCGCACCTGAAAAGCTCGCAGCCTGCGGCGGACAGCAGCGTCGCAGCGCCCAAGGAGCTGCGCCTGACGTTCACCGAAGGCGTCGAAGCCACGTTCACCAAAGTCTCACTGAGCAAGGACGGCACCGAAATCGCGATCAAAGGCCTGGACACACCGGATAAAGACAAGAAGGTGCTGGTCGTGACACCCGCTGCGCCGCTGGCGGCCGGCAACTACAAGGTGGTGTGGAACGCCGTCTCCGTCGACACCCACAAGAGCAACGGTGAATACAGCTTCAAGGTCGGCCAATAATCCATGGCGACGCTGCTGGTGCTGTGCCGTTTCGTGCATTTCATCGTCGTGCTGCTGATGTTCGGTGCCTGCGCGTTCAGGCCCTGGCTGCTGGGCATGCACGCGCAACCGGCGCTGGACCGGCAACTGCTGCGCATCACCCGTGGCCTGGCCTGGCTGGGGCTCGGTTCGGGCGTAGTGTGGTTGTTGTTGATCACCGCGAGCATGGCCGGCACCTGGGACGCCGCCCTGCAACCGGCGACGGTGCAACTGGTGCTGGGCAAGACGTTCTTCGGCCAAGTCTGGATCTGGCATCTATTGCTGAACCTGCTGCTCGTGATCGCGCTGATCAAACCCTGGCCGGTGCTGCGCCTGCCATTGCTTGCGCTGTTACTGGCGACCCTTGCACCGGTGGGCCACGGCGCGATGCTCGACGGACTCAGCGGGCAGTTGCTGATCCTCAATCAGGTGGTGCACCTGGTGTGCGTCGGCGCCTGGCTCGGGGGTTTACTGTTGTTGGTGCTGATACTGCGCTCGCCAACGCCGGCACTGGCATCGATTCTGCGGCGCTTCAGCGGCGTCGGTTATGGTGTGGTGGCCGGCCTGCTTGTGACGGGCCTGATCAACGTGCGCGTACTCACCGGACAACTGTGGCCTACGCCGTTGTTCAGCGGGTTCGCGCTGATTTTGTTGATCAAGGTGCTGCTGGTGCTCGGCATGCTGGGGCTGGCGTTGCTGAACCGTTTGCGCCTTAAGCATTGCGAACAGCGCGTGAGCGCGCTGAAAGCCAGCATCATGCTGGAATGGTTACTCGGTATTTCAGCGGTGGCGGCGGTTTCCCTGCTGGGCACCCTTCCGCCCATGACCATGACTGGCTGATTCAACACGTCTATCAAACCCACCGCAGCCAACAGTGAGACGGCCTCACCTCAAACAATTTGTTTAGTCATCGTATAACTTCCGCTTGACACCCCCCGAAAACCCCGCAAATATCCGCCCTAATGTTGTACGACAACGTATGACAAATAATAAAAACAACAAAAGAAAAAGGGAGCTTCACTGTGAGTCAATTCGCCCGCGCTACCTCCTCGCACCTCGGTCTCATCAGCTTCGCCAGTCTTACGTTCACGCTGCCCCTCGTCGCCCAGGCCGATGGCTTTCTCGACGACGCCAAGGCCTCGCTGAACTTGCGTAACGCCTACTTCAACCGCAACTTCACCAACCCGGCCAACCCCCAGGCCAAGGCTGAGGAGTGGACGCAGAACTTCATTCTTGATGCCAAGTCCGGCTTCACCCAGGGCACCGTGGGTTTCGGCCTGGATGTGCTGGGCCTGTACTCGCAGAAGCTCGACGGCGGCAAAGGCACCGCCGGCACGCAACTGCTGCCGGTGCACAGCGATGGCCGTCCGGCCGACAACTTCGGGCGCCTGGGCGTGGCGCTGAAAACCCGGCTGTCGAAGACCGAACTGAAGGTCGGTGAATGGATGCCGGTGTTGCCGATTCTGCGCTCCGACGACGGCCGCTCCCTGCCGCAAACCTTTCGCGGCGGCCAGGTCACCTCCAATGAGATCGCCGGCCTGACGCTCTACGGCGGCCAGTTTCGCGGCAACAGCCCGCGCAACGACGCGAGCATGGAAGACATGTTCATGAACGGCAAAGCGGCGTTCACCTCCGACCGCTTCAACTTCGGCGGCGGCGAGTACGCCTTCAACGACAAGCGCACCCAGGTCGGCCTGTGGTACGCCGAACTCAGCGATATCTACCAGCAGCAATACCTCAACCTCACCCACAGCCAGCCTGTGGGCGACTGGACCCTGGGCGCCAATCTCGGTTTCTTCAACGGCAAGGAAGACGGCAGCGCACTGGCCGGCGATCTGGACAACAAAACCGTGTCCGCGCTGTTCTCCGCCAAATACCAGGGCCACACCTTCTACGTGGGTCTGCAGAAACTCACCGGCGACAGCGTGTGGATGCGCGTCAACGGCACCAGCGGCGGCACCCTGGCCAACGACAGCTATAACTCCAGCTACGACAACGCCAAGGAAAAATCCTGGCAGGTGCGGCATGACTTCAACTTCGTCGTGCTGGGCGTGCCGGGGCTGACCTTGATGAACCGCTACATCAGCGGCAGCAACGTGCACACCGGGGCGATCACCGATGGCAAGGAATGGGGACGCGAGTCCGAACTGGCCTATACCGTACAAAGCGGTGCGCTGAAGAACCTGAATGTGCGCTGGCGCAACTCGACCATGCGTCGGGATTTCAGCACCAACGAGTTCGATGAAAACCGGCTGTTTGTGAGCTATCCGATTTCCCTGCTGTAACACTCAACCTCCCTTTCACAGGAAATCCCCTGTGGGAGGGAGCAAGCCCCCTCCCACATTTTGCGCCTCACTGTGCTTTCATTCTGTCTGCAAGAACGTTGACAAGCCGGTGAAACCCTAACGATACTTCGGCAAAGTCATACGACAACCTACAACAATAAATGGGACCTTCATGACCACCACCTCCGCCCCCGTTCCATTCAACCGCCTGCTGATCACTGGCGCCGCCGGCGGCCTGGGCAAAGTACTGCGCGAGCGCATGCGCCCTTACGCCCAGGTGCTGCGCCTGTCGGACATCGCCGACATGGCCCCCGCCGCCGCCCATGAAGAAGTGCACCCTTGCGACCTCGCCGATAAACAAGCCGTGCACCATCTGGTGGAAGGTGTCGACGCCATCCTGCATTTTGGTGGTGTGTCGGTTGAACGCTCGTTCGAAGAAGTACTCGGCGCCAATATCAGCGGGATTTTTCATATCTACGAAGCCGCCCGCCGCCATGGCGTGAAGCGCGTGATCTTCGCCAGCTCCAACCACGTGATTGGGTTCTACAAACAGGGCGAGCCACTCGACGCCCACTCGCCGCGCCGCCCGGACAGCTACTACGGCCTGTCCAAGTCCTACGGCGAAGACATGGCCAGTTTCTACTTCGACCGCTACGGCATCGAGACCGTGAGCATCCGCATCGGCTCCTCGTTTCCCGAACCACAGAACCGCCGGATGATGCACACCTGGCTCAGCTTCGACGACCTGACCCAACTGCTCGAACGCGCGCTGTATACGCCAAACGTCGGCCACACGGTGGTGTACGGCATGTCCAATAACCTCGACACCTGGTGGGACAACCGCTACGCCGCTCACCTGGGCTTTGCTCCCAAAGACAGCTCCGAAGTGTTCCGCGCCCACGTGGAAAAACAACCGCCTGTGCCTGCCGATGACCCGGCGGCGGTGTATCAGGGCGGTGCGTTCTGCGCGGCCGGGCCGTTCGGTGACTGAGTCTGACTCCAACCAAGGGAATGAGTGGCCATGACCGCTGAATTAATTGTCGACGCCCGCAACGCCGTGGGCGAATGCCCGGTGTGGGTGCCCGAGGAAAACGCCCTGTACTGGGTGGATATCCCCAACGGTGGCCTGCAACGCTGGAGCGCCGACAGCGGCCATATCGCCGCGTGGAAGGCCCCGCAGATGCTCGCCTGCATTGCCCGCACCACTGCCGGCAATTGGGTCGCAGGCATGGAATCAGGCTTCTTCCAGCTCACGCCTTACAACGATGGCAGCCTCGACACCACGCCACTGGCCAGCGTCGAACACCCCCGCGAGGACATGCGCCTCAACGACGGCCGCTGCGACCGCCAGGGCCGCTTCTGGGCCGGCAGCATGGTGCTGAACATGGGCTTGAACGCGGCCGAAGGCACGCTTTATCGCTATGATTCCGGCGCCGCGCCCCATGCCCAGTTGAACGGTTTCATCACCCTCAACGGCCTGGCCTTCAGCCCCGACGGCCGCACGATGTACGCTTCGGATTCGCACCCGCTGGTGCAGCAGATCTGGGCCTTTGACTACGACATCGACAGCGGCACCCCGAGCAATCGCCGGGTGTTTGTCGACATGCATAAATTCCTCGGCCGCCCCGATGGCGCGGCGGTGGATGCCGACGGCTGCTACTGGATCTGCGCCAATGACGCCGGCCTGGTGCACCGCTTCACCCCCGACGGTCGCCTCGACCAGTCACTTACCGTACCGGTGAAAAAACCGACCATGTGCGCCTTCGGCGGCAGCCGTCTGGATACGTTGTTCGTCACCTCGATTCGCGATGACAACA
This sequence comes from Pseudomonas poae RE*1-1-14, assembly GCF_000336465.1. NCBI lineage: Bacteria > Pseudomonadati > Pseudomonadota > Gammaproteobacteria > Pseudomonadales > Pseudomonadaceae > Pseudomonas > Pseudomonas poae. The sequence goes on from NC_020209.1 coordinate 2,735,607, forward strand.
GTGACCAGTCCCTGTCCGGTGGCGTGTTCGCCCTCAACCCCGGCGTCAAGGGACTGCCCGAACCGCGCTTCATCCCCTAGCTGCATCGCTGTGCCTTGAATACAAAAATAACAAGACAGGAGTGATACCCCATGGACTTCAAACGCACGTTACTCGTCACCGCACTGTTCACCCTCAGCAGCGCCGCCCAGGCGCTGGAAATCAAATTCGCCGATATCCACCCCGACGGCTATCCCACCGTGGTCGCCGAAAAGAACATGGGCGCCGCGCTCACTAAGGAGAGCAACGGCGAACTGACCTTCAAGTTCTTCCCCGGCGGCGTGCTGGGCTCCGAGAAGGAAGTGGTCGAACAGGCCCAGGTCGGCGCGGTGCAGATGACCCGCGTCAGCCTCGGTATCGTCGGGCCGGTCGTGCCGGATGTGAATGTGTTCAACCTGCCGTTCGTGTTCCGCGACCAGGCGCACATGCGCAAGGTCATCGATGGCGAGATCGGCGATGAGATTCTCGCCAAGATCACCGACTCCGAATTCGGCCTGGTGGCCCTGGCCTGGATGGACGGCGGCACGCGCAACCTCTACACCAAAAAGCCGGTGCGCAAAATCGAAGACCTCAAGGGCATGAAGATTCGCGTACAGGGCAACCCGTTGTTCATCGACGCCTTCAACGCCATGGGCGCCAACGGTATCGCCATGGACACCGGCGAGATCTTCAGCGCCCTGCAGACCGGCGTGATCGACGGCGCGGAAAACAACCCGCCCACCATGCTCGAGCACAACCACTTCCAGAACGCCAAGTTCTACACCCTCACCGAACACCTGATCCTGCCCGAGCCCATCGTGATGTCGAAAATCACCTGGAACAAGCTCACCCCGGCCCAGCAGGACATGGTGAAAAAAGCCGCCAAGGCCGCCCAGGCCGATGAGCGTGTGTTGTGGGACGCCAAGTCCGCCAGCAGCGAAACCAAACTCAAGGCCGCAGGCGTGGAGTTCATCACCGTCGACAAAAAGCCCTTCTATGACGCCACCGCAGCAGTGCGCGCCAAGTACGGCGCGCCTTACGCCGACCTGATCAAGCGCATCGACGCGGTTCAATAACGCCCTCCTTCCTGACAAGGCCCGGCGCGGTCGGCATCGACGCGCCCGGTCACGGTGAACGCCATGAAGAATCTACTGCTGCGCTTCAATGACCGCCTCTACATGACCTGTATCTGGGTCGCCGGCCTGTCCGTGCTGGGGGTGGCGCTGATCATTCCCTGGGGCATCTTCGCCCGCTACATTCTCGGCACCGGCTCCAGTTGGCCGGAGCCCACCGCGATCCTGCTGATGCTGGTATTCACCTTCATTGGCGCCGCCGCCAGCTACCGCGCCGGCGCACACATGTCGGTGGCCATGGTCACCGACCGCCTGCCGCCCGCCCAACGCCGCATCGTCGGCGTCCTCTCGCAACTGTTGATGGCGACCATCTGCCTGTTCATGACCATTTGGGGCAGCAAGCTGTGCCTGTCCACCTGGAACCAGTTCATGAGCGCCATCCCCACCCTGCGCGTGGGCATCACCTACATGCCGATCCCGATCGGCGGGCTGCTGACCCTGGTGTTCGTGCTGGAAAAACTTCTGCTGGGCGACCAGAGCAATCGCCGCGTGGTGCGTTTCGACCTGGTTGAAGAAAGCGAAGGAGCTGCCTGATATGGACGCATTGATTCTGCTCGGCAGCTTTGTCGCCCTGATCCTGATCGGCATGCCGGTGGCCTACGCCTTGGGGCTTTCGGCGCTGATCGGCGCATGGTGGATCGACATTCCGTTCCAGGCGCTGATGATTCAGGTGGCCGGCGGGGTGAACAAGTTTTCGCTGATGGCAATTCCGTTCTTCGTACTGGCCGGCGCGATCATGGCCGAGGGCGGCATGTCGCGGCGGCTGGTGGCGTTTGCCGGGGTGCTGGTAGGCTTTGTGCGCGGCGGCCTGTCGCTGGTCAACATCATGGCCTCGACGTTTTTCGGCGCCATCTCCGGCTCGTCGGTGGCCGACACCGCCTCGGTGGGCTCGGTGCTGATCCCGGAAATGGAACGCCGTGGCTACCCCCGGGAGTTTGCCACGGCGGTTACCGTGAGCGGTTCGGTGCAGGCCCTGCTGACCCCGCCCAGCCATAACTCGGTGCTCTACTCCCTCGCAGCCGGCGGCACGGTGTCGATTGCCTCGCTGTTCATGGCCGGCGTGGTGCCGGGGCTGTTGATGAGCGCGTGCCTGATGGTGTTGTGCCTGATCTTCGCGAAAAAACGCAACTACCCCAAGGGCGAAGTCATCCCCCTGAAGCAGGCGCTGAAAATCGCCGCCGACGCGCTCTGGGGCCTGATGGCCATGGTGATCATCCTTGGCGGCATCCTCTCGGGCATCTTCACCGCCACCGAGTCGGCGGCGATTGCGGTGCTGTGGGCGTTTTTCGTGACCATGTTCATCTACCGCGACTACAAATGGCACGAGCTGCCCAAGCTGATGCACCGCACGGTGCGTACCATTTCCATCGTGATGATCCTGATCGCCTTCGCCGCCAGCTTCGGCTACATCATGACCCTGATGCAGATCCCGGCGAAGATCACCACGATGTTCCTGACCCTCTCGGACAACCGCTACGTGATCCTGATGTGCATCAACGCCATGCTGCTGTTGCTGGGCACGGTGATGGACATGGCGCCGCTGATCCTCATCCTCACACCGATCCTGCTACCGGTGATCGTCGGCATCGGCGTCGACCCGGTGCACTTCGGCATGATCATGCTGGTGAACCTCGGCATCGGCCTGATCACCCCGCCGGTGGGCGCGGTGCTGTTTGTCGGCGCGGCGGTGGGCAAGACCACCATCGAGAAAACCGTGAAGGCGCTGCTGCCGTTCTACGCGGTACTGTTCCTGGTGCTGATCGCGGTGACCTACATCCCGGCGCTGTCGCTGTGGCTGCCGAGCGTGGTGCTGTGATGATCGAGCTGGAGGATCACCTGACGCGCCTCACCCTGTCCCCTGCAGTGGGTGGCAGCATCGTCAACTGGACGGTGCGCGCCACCGGGCAGCCGCTGTTGCGACACAGCGATGAGCATGCGATCAGTACCGGGTTGCCGGGCAAGCTGGGGTGCTATCCGTTGGCGCCCTGGTCGAACCGGGTGGCCGAAGGCGGTTTTGACAACCCCGAGGGTTGGCTGGCGTTGACGCCCAACAGCCTCACCGATCCCCTGCCGATTCATGGCTCGGCCTGGCAACAGCCCTGGCAGGTCGTGAGCCGGACGGCGGAGGAAGTGGTGCTGGCGATGGTCTGCGAGACGCCGTTCGCCTATCGCGCCGAGCAGCGGTTTGGCTTGAGCGACGGTGAACTGAGCATTCAATTGCGGGTGACCCACCTGGCCGCCCAGCCGGCCTGGCACGGTTTGGGCTTGCATCCCTACCTGCCCCGCAGGCCGGGCACGCGGTTGCAGGCCAGGGCGTCGCAGGTGTGGATGAGCGATGCCTCCAAATTACCCACGGCGTTGGCGCCGATTCCCGAAGCCTGGGACTTTCGCCAACTCAAAGAGTTGCCTCAGGCGTTGGTGGACAACGGCTTTTGCCAGTGGGATGGGCGCTGCCGGATCGAACAGCCGGACTTGGCCTATGCCCTGGAATGCGAGGCCACCGGCGCCGATTACTTCCTCCTGTACTGCCCGCCGGGGCTTGAATTCTTTTGCATCGAGCCGGTGAGTCATCCGGTCAATGCCCATCACCTGCCCGGCCGACCCGGCTTGAAGCTGCTGGAACAACACCAGTCAACCCAACTCAACTTCACCTTGAAATACACGCCCCTGTAACACCACAAACCCTGTGGGAGCTGGCTTGCCTGCGATAGCGGCGTGTCAGGGCGGGCTGTTCTTCAGCCGTCCTGCAGTATCAATACTCACCACCACCGACAACCCCGGCCGCAACCGCTCGCTGTCCGCCTGCCCCGGGTCCACGCTAATCCTCACCGGCACCCGCTGGGCGATCTTCACAAAGTTGCCAGTGGCATTGTCCGCCTGCAACAGGCTGAATTCCGAGCCCGTCGCCGGCGAAATATGCTGCACCGTGCCATGAAACCTGCGGTGGTTCAGTGCATCCACAGTGAAAGACACCGGCTGGCCGATCTGCACGTCGGCCATCTGGGTTTCTTTCATATTGGCGATCACCCACAGCTGGTTGGGCACCAGCGCCATCAACTGCGCGCCGGAATTGACGTAGGCGCCCAGGCGCACGCCGATCTGTCCCAGTTGGCCGTCGCGCGGCGCGGTGATGCGCGTGTTGGCCAGGTCGATACGCGCCAGCGCCACCGCGGCATCGGCACTTGCCACCGCCGCTTCCAGCGAACCGCGATTGACGATCACTGTCTGCAGGTCCTGCCGCGCAATCTCCAGATTGGCCTGGGCCTGGGCCACCGCTGCAACGGTTTGCGCCTGCGCGGCGCGGGTCACGTCCAGCTCGCGCCTGGACACCGAGCCATCGCTGATCAGTTCTTCGTTGCGGCGCAGGTCGGCGCTGCTTTTGCGCGCCTGGGCCTGGCTGTCCACCAGTGCGGCCTGGCGCAGTTTGATGGTGGCTTGCGCGCTGTTGCGCTGCTGCACCACATTGGCCAACGCCGCCTTCTGCACCGCCCGTTGCGCCAGCGCCTGGTCGAGGCGCTGCTGATAGATGCGGTCATCGAGGCGCACCAGCAGGTCGCCGGCCTTGACGTACTGGAAGTCCTGCACCGGCACCTCGAACACATAACCGCTGAGCTGCGGGCCGATGATCGTCACCTGGCCGCGTACCAACGCGTTCTCGGTGGTTTCCACCGCACTACTGAACGGCGGCAACTGCCAGGCGTAGAGCACGATCAACACACCGACGATGGCAATCGCGGCAAAGCCCAGGGAAGAGAGGATGCGCACCCGCAAGGAGCGCGGCTCGGTCGCCGTGGCGCCCGGCGGCGTGCTGCCTTCCGGCGTGGCAGCGATGGCATTGGTGGTTGTGGTGGTCGGTTCGGTCATGAAGGTGCGCCGCTGGGTTGAACGGGAGGAACTGCCTGGGTGGTGCTCATCAGCCACAGGCTGCGAATGAAGATCCAGCTCATGGTAAGGATCGCGATGATCGCGATCAGCATGAAGACATCGTTGTAGGCCATCACGTTCGCTTCACGGGTCGCCGCCGTGGCCAGGCTGCGGATGCCCTGCAGGTTGCGCAACTGCGGATCGGCGATCACCCCGCCATAGGCCGCCGCGCCGCTCTGCACCCGCGCCGCCACGCGCGGGTCGAGCAGGGTCAGGTGTTCGACGATCATGCTGGAATGGTACTTCTCACGCACGACCTGGAAGGTGCCGAGCAACGCCGCGCCGATCAGCCCGCCGAGGTTCTGGCAAATGCCGAACATCACCGAAAAACTCACCAGGTTGCGCGGGTTGGCCAATACGTTTTTGGTGCCGAGCACCATGGTCGGCCCGAGGAAAAACGTGCCGCCAAAGCCCAGCAGGAACTGGCTGACATACAGGTTCTGCGGCCGCGTGAGGTTGTTGGAGAAACTGTCCATGACCGAGCCGGTGGCCATCAGCGCCAGGGAAATCACCAGCGGCATCAGCAGGTGCGCCGGGTTGATCGTCAACGCACTGACCACCAGCCCCGCAAGCGCGCCGGCCAGCATCACCACGTACAGCGTGTGCATCTGCTCGTAGCTCATGTTGAGCATCTGCATGAAACCCACTGCGCCGGTGGACTGCTCCGACAGCACCATGCGAATCAGGATCACCGCCAGCGCCAGACGAATCATCACGCCGCTGCCGAGCCAACGCGTCATCAGCAGCGGGTTGGCGCGGTTATGCTCGATGGCAAGGCCCGCCATGATCAGCACCAAAGAACAGGCCGACGCCACGCCGATCCAGGGTGCCTCCAGCCACCAGTCGATACGCCCCAGGGACAGCACCGCGCACAGCAGGGCCACGCCGGTGGCGAGGATGGCGAAGGTGAGGAAATCGAGTTTTTCAAAGGTCTTGAAGCGATCGCCGGGCGGTAATTTGAGGAGGAACACGCAGCCCAGGCAGATCAGCGCCAAGCCCAGTTCAAACAGGTACAAGCCGCGCCATTCGGCAATCTGCAGCAGGTCTTCGGAGAACAACCGCGCCAACGGCAAGGCCAACTGCGCGGTGCCCAGCCCGAGCACCAGCGAACGCAAGCGCCACTTGGCCGGGAAGGCCTGGATCATGTAGTACAAGCCCAACGAACTCAGCGCGGCCCCCACCATGCCATGGGCCGCCCGCACGGCGATGGCCGAACTGAGGTCGTTGACGAACAAATGGCCGAAGGTGACCAGCACGTAGAGCACCAGAAACACCTCGGTGAACGCACGCAGGCCAAACTGCTGACGAAACTTCACCAGCAACAGGTTCATGCACACGTTGGTCATCACGTAGGCAGCGGGCAGCCAGGCCATCTCTGCGGTGGTCGCACCGAGGGCGCCTTGCAGGTATTGCAGGTTGGCGATGACCAGTGCGTTACCCAGCCCCCCGGTGATCGCCACCAGCGCACCGACCAGCGCGAACAGCCAGCGCTTGTGGGTGGGATGCAGCGGCGTCGACGGCGAACCGGGCAAGGTCGGTCGCTCGTGGGGCTGCCAGGGGTGGGGGGTGTAGTTGTCCATTGGGTGACCTTGGTGAGCCGACGGGGAAGTCGGTGAAATCCATGCTCAGAGACAGTAAACGCGAGTGGAGTTCATCTTGCCAGCGGTGGGTGGGTAAATGAGGGGATCGGCGAGCGCGGCTGCCGGTGGCTTTTTTGGTGTGCATATCCGTTATTTAGGTAACGGCTGCTGGCGGTTCCGCCCTTACGGCGGGTCACTTTGGAAAAGAGCCGGAATGCCGGCCCAGCCCAAAGTAACCAAAAGGCTCTTGCCCCACCACTCGGCACCTCGCTGGGGCTCGGTGTGCCCGCACGCGTGGTTGACGGGGCGCCTGAGATCAAAATCAAAAGCCAAAGCAAAGCAGATCAAAAGCAGGGCAGAAGCATGATCTGTCCCCAATCCGCTTCTCTGTGGGAGCTGGCTTGCCTGCGATGCAGACACCTCAATCCATCAGGAAAACCCAGTCGATGCCTTCGCAGGCAAGCCAGCTCCCACATTCACAGCGTACGGCAGGCAATCCCGGTCGGCTCTAAGGTCGCCGCGCTCTTGATCTGGGGCGCCGCACCGTCAGCCGTAACGGCTGCTGGCGGTTCCGCCCTTAAGACGGGTCACTTTGGAAAAGAGCCGGAATGCCGGCCCAGCCCAAAGTTACCCACGGATTCAAGCCTGCGTGCGGCCAGCGTGGTTGACGGGGCGCCTGAGATCAAAATAAAAAGCCAAAGCAAAGCAGATCAAAAGCAGGGCAGAAGCATGATTTGTCCCAATCCGCTTCTCTGTGGGAGCTGGCTTGCCTGCGATGCAGACACCTCAATCCATCAGGAAAACCCAGTCGATGCCTTCGCAGGCAAGCCAGCTCCCACAGTCACAGCGTACGGCAGGCAATCCCGGTCGGCTCTAAGGTCGCCGCGCTCTTGATCTGGGGCGCCGCACCGTCAGCCGTCATCACATAAATAACGGATAGGTAGCCCCCTAAACCAAAGCCTTTAACAACATCCCAACGGCAACCAACACGCACAAACTGGCAAACCCCACCTGCAACGTGCGCGCCGCAATCACCGAACCCAATCGCCGCCCAATCAACATGCCGACGACACTCGCGCCAATGAACGCCCAGCCCACCGGCTCGATGCTCACCCCCGCATGAAACGCCCCCACCACGCCGATCAACGACAGCAGGCTGACCACCATCAACGACGTCGCCACAATTCCGCGCATTTGCACATCGGTCAATTGTTTGAACGCCGGCACGATCAGGAAGCCACCGCCCACGCCCAACAAGCCCGAGACAGCACCGGTAACGGCACCCAGCGCAGCCAGGGTGGCGCTACATTTGGCGGTCCACGCCAGGCGCCCGGTCTGCTGATTGAGCATGCAGTTCTTCTGCCCCCACAGCGCGGCGCCATGGTCGCTCGGCCCGGGCTCGACCTTTTCGCGCTGCAACATGCGCCAGGCCACCAGTACCATCAACGCGCTGAACAGCCCCATCAGCACCGTTTCCGAGAGCTGATGAGCCACGAACACGCCCAGCGGTGAAAACAGCGCACCGAGCAAGGCAATCAACAGCGCCGCGCGATAACGCACCAGCCCGTGGCGCAGGCCGTCAATCGCACCGACCGCCGCCGCCGCGCCCACCGCGAGCAGTGACACCGGCGCGGCCTGGGTCATCGTCAACCCCAGTCCCAGCACCAGCGCCGGCACTCCGAGGATGCCGCCGCCCGCGCCGGTCAAGCCCATGACCAGGCCCATCAATACACCCAACACACTCGCCAGCAGCATTCAGTCCACCTTGCTCAGGCGGGTCAGCCACTCGCGGCCCTTGAGCATGCCGTTCCAGTAGAACCACGGCAGCAGCGTGGCCTTGAGGAACCACATCGAACGCCGTGCCCGGGTCGGGTCCAGGGGGAAGGTCGGCAGCAGCTTGCCACCGTAGCCGAACTCGGCCAACACCACCTTGCCCTTCTCCACCGTCAACGGGCAGGAGCCGTAGCCGTCGTACTTGAGCGGCAACGGCGCCTGTTTGCGCAGGGCCAGCAGGTTTTCGGCAACCACCACGATCTGCTTGCGCACCGCCGCGGCGGTCTTGGCGTTGCTGGTGCCGCACACATCGCCCAGCCCGAAAATGTGCGGGTAGCGCAGATGCTGCAGGCTGTGGGGGTTCACCTCGCACCAGCCGGCGGCGTCGGCCAGCGGGCTTTGACGGATGAAATCCGGGGAGACTTGCGGCGGCACCACGTGCAGCAGGTCGAAGGGTTTTTCCTCAACGCTGACGTTGCCGTCGGCCCCCTTCACCTCGAACCAGGCCTTGCGTGCCGGGCCATCGACCTTGATCAGGTTGGAATTGAAGGCCAGCCGCGCGTTGTATTTTTCCACGTACTTCATCAGCGGCGGTACGAAGGTCGCCACACCGAAAAGCGCGGCGCCGGCCAGATTGAATTCGACGTCGATATTTTTCAGGTGACCCTGTTTGAGCCAGTGATCGCAGGACAGGTACATGGCCTTTTGCGGCGCACCCGCGCATTTGATCGGCATGGCCGGCTGGGTAAAGATCGCCTTGCCGCCCTTGAGTTGCTGCACCAATTGCCAGGTGTAGGCCGCGTGCTGATAGCTGTAATTGGAGGTGACGCCGTGTTGGCCAAGGGTGTCCTGCAGGCCTTCGACTTTCTCCCACGCCAGACGCAGGCCGGGGCAGACGATGAGCGTGTTCCAGCTCACGCGCTGGCCGCTGTCGAGCACCAGGGTTTGCTGGTCGGGCAGCAGTTCAGTGACGGCCGCCTGGATCCAGGTGACACCGTTGGGCAATACGTCGGCCAGCGGGCGGCGGGTCTTGTGCAGGTCGTAGGCACCGCCGCCGACCAACGTCCAGGCGGGCTGGTAGCTGTGGTGGTCGCTCGGCTCGATGAGCGTAATGCTCAGCTGCGGATCGCGCTTGAGCAGGCTGGCGAGCAGGCCAATGCCTGCCGAGCCGCCGCCGATGACGACGATATCGCCACTGATGGTTGGGCCCCAGTGTTGTTCGGTCATGGTCTACTGCCTTTTTTTGTCAATGCACACAGGGACGCTGCCGGATGGCGTCACGCCCGGTTACAGGTCGATCCTTTGCCTCGAACCGTTTTTTTCCCTTAAGCTCGCAAGCCTATGTGGAAAACATCTCGAATGTAAGCCGCAATCCACCACCAAGGACCGCCGCCATGCCCGCGTTGATACAAGCCTTTCTGGACGAGGCGTCGTCGACCTACACCTACGTCCTGTATGAAGCGGACGACGGCCCCTGTGCCATCGTCGACTCGGTGCTCAACTACGACCCGGCCTCCGGGCACACCGATACCCGCCAGGCCGACAAGGTCATTGCTTTCGTGCGTGAACATCGCCTGCAGGTGCAATGGCTGCTGGAAACCCATGCCCATGCCGATCACCTCTCCGCCGCGCCGTACCTGCGGCGGATCCTGGGCGGCAAGATCGCAATCGGCCAGTCGATCAGCAAGGTGCAGGGGGTGTTCAAGAACCTGTTCAACCTGGAGCCGGAGTTTCGCGCCGATGGCTCACAGTTCGACCATCTGTTTGCGCCGGACGAAGTCTTTTATATCGGCGCCCTGAAAGCCCAGGCGCTGCATGTGCCGGGGCACACACCGGCCGACATGGCCTACCTGATCGACGACCGCCTGATCCTGGTGGGCGACACCCTGTTCATGCCCGACGTCGGCACCGCCCGCTGCGACTTCCCCGGCGGCGATGCGCGGCAATTGTATGCCTCGATGCGCAAGCTGCTGGCGTTCCCGCCGCACACCCAGCTGTATGTATGCCACGACTATCCGCCAGAGGGCCGCGAAGCCAAGTGCCTGACCACCGTGGCTGAGCAGCGCGCGGGCAATATCCATGTGCATGACGGCGTGGATGAAGCGACGTTTGTAGCGATGCGCACCACCCGTGATGCCGGGTTGGGGATGCCAACACTGTTGTTGCCGGCGATCCAGGTGAATGTGCGGGCGGGGAATATGCCGCCGGCGGAAGAAAATGGCGTGACTTACCTGAAGATCCCCCTCAACCGACTTTGACATGCGATTCCCGTGTGGGAGGGGGCTTGCTCCCGATTGCAGGGTGGCAGTCACCCATTCAGTGACTAGGCCACCGCAATCGGGAGCAAGCCCCCTCTCACGTTGTCCAGTGTTGAGTCAGGACCCGAGGCTGATGCCATTGGCCGGCAGCGGCAGCGCCGTCTTGTAGCGCACCTGCTTCAACGCAAAACTGGAGCGGATATTGGCCACCCCCGGTACCTTGGTCAGAAAATCCATCATGAACCGCTCCAGCGCCTGAATCGTTGGCACCAGCACGCGGATCAGGTAATCCGGGTCGCCGGCCATCAGGTAGCACTCCATGACTTCCGGCCGGTCCGAAATCGCGCCTTCGAACTGCTGCAACGCCAGCTCGTTCTGTTTCTCCAGGCTCACATGAATGAACACATTCACATGCAGCCCCAGCAGGTCGGCATCCAGCAGCGTCACCTGCTCGCGAATCAACCCCTGCTCTTCCATGGCCTTCACGCGATTGAAGCACGGCGTGGGTGACAGGTTGACCGAGCGGGCGAGGTCGGCGTTGGTGATGCGAGCGTTCTCCTGCAGCGCGTTGAGAATGCCGATATCTGTACGGTCCAGTTTGCGCATGAGACAAAATCACCTGTTTATTATGTTTATGCAGTTTTTTTATCCGCAAATGATCGGCAGCGCAACGAAACACAGATAAATATTCTTCTACGCCCCGCCTATGATTGTTGTAGGACAGGACTTCCTCTACCCGAGGACTGACCGTCAGCTAGCGCGCCCACTACAAGAAATTCACAAGATCGAGCGTAGAAAGCCATGAACCAGCCGTATGCACCGCTGCGCCTGCACGTTCCCGAACCTTCGGGACGACCAGGCTGCAAGACCGACTTCACCTACCTGCGCCTGACCGACGCTGGCACGGTGCGCAAACCCGCCATCGACGTAGAACCCGCCGACACCGCCGACCTGGCCAAGGGCCTTATCCGCGTACTCGACGACCAGGGCCAGGCCCTCGGGCCGTGGGCCGAAGAGGTCCCTGTCGAGGTCAAGCGCCTAGGCATGCGCGCCATGCTCAAGACGCGAATCTTCGACAACCGCATGGTGGTCGCTCAGCGTCAGAAAAAAATGTCGTTCTACATGCAGAGCCTTGGCGAAGAAGCCATCGGCAGCGCCCAGGTCCTGGCCTTGAACATCGACGACATGTGCTTCCCCACCTACCGCCAGCAAAGCATCCTGATGGCCCGCGATGTGCCCTTGGTGGACCTGATCTGCCAATTGCTGTCCAACGAGCGCGATCCGCTCAAGGGCCGCCAGTTGCCGATCATGTATTCGGTGAAAGACGCAGGTTTCTTCACCATTTCCGGCAACCTTGCCACCCAGTTCGTACAGGGTGTGGGCTGGGGCATGGCTTCGGCGATCAAGGGCGATACCAAGATCGCCTCGGCCTGGATCGGCGACGGCGCCACCGCCGAATCGGACTTCCATACCGCCCTCACCTTCGCTCACGTGTACCGCGCGCCGGTGATCCTCAATGTGGTCAATAACCAGTGGGCCATCTCCACCTTCCAGGCCATCGCCGGTGGTGAAGCCACCACCTTCGCCGGACGCGGTGTGGGTTGCGGCATTGCCTCGCTGCGCGTGGACGGCAACGACTTTATCGCGGTGTATGCCGCCTCCGCCTGGGCCGCCGAGCGTGCGCGCCGTAACCTGGGACCGACCCTGATCGAATGGGTCACCTACCGCGCCGGCCCGCACTCCACCTCCGATGACCCGTCCAAATATCGCCCGGCCGACGACTGGAGCCACTTTCCCCTCGGCGACCCGATCGCCCGCCTCAAGCAGCACCTGATCAGGATCGGCCAGTGGTCCGAAGAGGAACACGCGGCGGTCAGCGCCGAACTTGAAGCCGAGGTGATCGCCGCGCAAAAACAGGCCGAACAGTACGGCACCCTCGCCGGCGGCCAGATTCCAAGCGCCGCGACCATGTTCGAAGACGTCTACAAAGAGATGCCGGAGCACTTGAAGCGCCAGCGTCAGGAGCTGGGGATCTGACATGAACGATCACAACAACAGCATCGAACTGGACACCGCCATGACCACCACCACCATGACCATGATCCAGGCGCTACGCTCGGCGATGGACGTGATGCTTGAGCGCGACGACAACGTGGTGGTGTTCGGCCAGGACGTTGGCTATTTCGGCGGCGTGTTCCGCTGCACCGAGGGCTTGCAGACCAAGTACGGCAGCTCGCGGGTGTTCGACGCGCCGATCTCCGAAAGCGGCATCGTCGGCGTGGCCGTGGGCATGGGCGCGTATGGCCTGCGTCCGGTCGCCGAAATCCAGTTCGCCGACTACGTCTACCCCGCCACCGACCAGATCATCTCCGAAGCCGCGCGTCTGCGTTACCGCTCAGCCGGCCAGTTCACTGCGCCGCTGACCATGCGCATGCCCTGCGGCGGCGGCATCTATGGTGGCCAGACCCACAGCCAGAGTATCGAAGCGGTGTTCACGCAGGTGTGCGGGCTGCGCACGGTGATGCCGTCCAACCCGTATGACGCCAAGGGCTTGTTGATCGCATCCATCGAAAACGATGACCCGGTGATCTTCCTTGAGCCCAAGCGCCTGTACAACGGCCCGTTCGATGGCCATCACGACCGCCCGGTGACCCCGTGGTCGAAGCATCCGCAAGCCCAGGTGCCGGACGGCTATTACACCGTGCCCCTGGACATGGCCGCCATCGTGCGTCCGGGGTCGGCCGTGACCGTGCTGACTTATGGCACCACGGTGTATGTGTCGCAGGTCGCCGCCGACGAAACCGGCATCGACGCTGAAGTCATCGACCTGCGCAGCCTGTGGCCGCTGGACCTGGAGACCATCGTCAAATCGGTGAAAAAGACCGGTCGTTGTGTGGTGGTGCATGAAGCCACGCGCACCTGCGGCTTTGGCGCCGAGTTGGTGGCGCTGGTGCAGGAGCACTGCTTCCACCACCTGGAAGCGCCGATCGAACGCGTGACCGGGTGGGACACGCCCTACCCGCACGCGCAGGAGTGGGCGTATTTCCCAGGGCCGTCCCGCGTGGGCGCGGCGTTGAAACGGGTCATGGAGGTCTGAATGGGCACGCACGTTATCAAGATGCCGGACATTGGCGAAGGCATCGCGGAAGTTGAGTTGTCGGTGTGGCATGTGAAGGTTGGCGACATGGTCGTCGAAGACCAAGTGCTGGCGGACGTGATGACCGACAAGGCGATGGTGGACATTCCCTCGCCGGTACATGGCAAGGTGATCGCCCTCGGCGGCGAGCCGGGTGAAGTGATGGCCGTGGGCAGTGTGCTGATCAGCATTGAAGTGGAAGGCGCGGGCAATGCCAAGGAGGCGCCGGCGGTGGTTGCAAGCGAGCCCGTGAAGGCCGCGCCGGTGGAGGCCGCCAAACCAGCACGGCCGGTGGCTGCAGCGAAACCCGCTGCCGCCCCGGTGGCCCGTGAAGGCGACGAGCGCCCGCTGGCCTCTCCCGCCGTGCGCAAGCATGCGCTGGATGCCGGCATTCAATTGCGTCTGGTGCAGGGGTCCGGCCCGGCCGGGCGAATCCTGCATGAAGACCTCGACGCCTATCTGCAACAGGGTTCAGCGACGGCTTCCATGGCGTCGAACCCTTACGCGGAGCGCCGCGATGAAGAACAGATCCCGGTAATCGGCATGCGCCGCAAGATCGCTCAGCGCATGCAGGACGCCACCCGCCGCGCCGCGCATTTCAGCTATGTGGAAGAGATCGACGTGACGGCGCTGGACGAGCTGCGCGTGCACCTTAACGAGAAGCACGGCACCACGCGCGGCAAGCTGACGCTGCTGCCGTTTATCGTGCGGGCCATGGTCGTTGCGCTGCGAGCGTTTCCGCAGATCAATGCGCGGTACGACGACGAAGCTCAGGTCATTACACGTCTGGGCGCAGTGCATGTGGGCGTTGCCACCCAGAGCGATGTCGGCCTGATGGTGCCGGTGGTGCGTCACGCCGAGGCACGCAGCCTGTGGGGCAATGCCGAGGAAATCGCGCGATTGGCCGCCGCGGCGCGCAACGGCAAGGCCAGCCGCGAGGAACTGTCCGGCTCGACCATCACCCTGACCAGCCTCGGCGCGTTGGGCGGCATCGTCAGCACGCCGGTGTTGAACCTGCCGGAAGTGGCCATCGTCGGCGTCAACCGCATCGTTGAACGTCCGATGGTGATCAAGGGCCATATCGTGGTGCGCAAGATGATGAACCTCTCCAGCTCGTTCGATCACCGCGTGGTCGATGGCATGGACGCGGCGCAATTCATCCAGGCCATTCGCGGCCTGCTCGAACAACCCGCCAGCCTGTTTCTGGAGTAAGGGCATGACCCAGACATTACACACCACGCTGCTGATTATAGGCGGCGGCCCCGGCGGCTATGTGGCGGCCATTCGCGCCGGCCAGCTGGGCATCCCGACCCTCCTGGTGGAAGGCCAGGCCCTGGGCGGCACCTGCCTGAACATTGGTTGCATTCCGTCCAAGGCACTGATCCATGTGGCCGAGCAGTTTCAGCACACCGAGCATCACAGCCAGGGGTCGGCGCTGGGCATCGAAGTGGCCGCGCCAACCCTGAACATTCAGAAAAGCGTGGAATGGAAAGACGCCATCGTCGACCGTCTGACCACTGGCGTCGCCGCGCTGCTGAAGAAGCACAAGGTGCAGGTGATCCACGGCTGGGCCAGGGTGGTGGACGGCAAGACCGTCGAGGTCGGCGACCAGCGCATTCAGTGCGAGCACCTGCTGCTGGCCACCGGTTCGAAAAGCGTCAACCTGCCGATGCTGCCGATGGGTGGGCCGATCATCTCGTCCACCGAAGCGCTGTCTCCAACGCAAGTGCCAAAGCGCCTGATTGTGGTGGGTGGCGGTTATATCGGCCTGGAGCTGGGCATCGCGTACCGCAAGCTCGGCGCCGACGTCAGCGTGGTCGAAGCGCAGGATCGCATCCTGCCGGCCTATGATGCCGAATTGACTCAACCGGTAAACGAATCCCTCAAGCAGTTGGGGGTGAAGCTGTACCTCAAGCACAGCGTGATCGGTTTTGCCGACGATAAATTGCAGGTGCGTGATCCCAATGGCGATACCTTGTCCCTGGAAACCGATCAGGTGCTGGTGGCCGTGGGTCGCACACCCAACACCCGGGGCTGGAACCTCGAAGCGCTGAACCTGGACATGAACGGCGCGGCGATCAAAATCGACAGCCGCTGCCAGACCAGCATGCGCAATGTGTACGCCATCGGCGATCTGAGCGGCGAGCCGATGCTGGCGCACCGCGCCATGGCCCAAGGCGAAATGGTCGCCGAACTGATCAGCGGCAAGGCCCGCGAATTCAACCCCGCTGCGATCCCGGCGGTGTGCTTCACCGACCCGGAGCTGGTGGTGGTCGGCAAGACCCCGGAGCAGGCCATGGCGGCAGGCCTGGATTGCATCGTGGCGAGCTTCCCGTTCGCGGCCAACGGGCGGGCAATGACGCTGGCGTCCAAAAGCGGCTTCGTGCGGGTGGTGGCGCGGCGTGACAATCACCTGATTGTCGGCTGGCAGGCCGTGGGGGTCGGGGTGTCGGAGCTGTCCACCGCGTTTGGCCTGAGCCTGGAGATGGGTGCGCGCCTGGAAGATGTGGCGGGCACCATCCACGCCCATCCAACCCTCGGCGAAGCGGTGCAGGAAGCGGCGTTAAGGGCGTTGGGGCACGCGTTGCACCTGTAAAACCGGGGTGGGGCTTGCCTGTGATGCCGGTGAATCAGTCGATACAGAGTCTGAAGCTGTCCACCCTGTGGCTCCCACACCGGCCAAGAATGCAGTATTGTTGCCACCATCCAGAAAAAACCGACTTGACCAGAAATAGAGGGTGTCATGGGTAACGAAAGCATCAATTGGGACAAGCTGGGTTTTGACTACATCAAGACCGACAAACGTTTTCTCCAGGTCTGGAAAAACGGCGAATGGCAGGAAGGCACCCTGACCGATGACAACGTGCTGCACATCAGTGAAGGCTCCACGGCCTTGCACTATGGCCAGCAGTGCTTTGAAGGCCTGAAGGCCTATCGCTGCAAGGACGGTTCGATCAACCTGTTCCGCCCGGATCAGAACGCCGCGCGCATGCAGCGCAGCTGCGCCCGTCTGCTGATGCCGCATGTGTCCACCGAAGACTTCATCGACGCCTGCAAACAAGTGGTCAAGGCCAACGAGCGGTTCATCCCGCCGTACGGCAGCGGCGGCGCGCTGTACCTGCGCCCGTTCGTGATCGGCACCGGTGAAAACATCGGCGTGCGCACGGCGCCCGAGTTCATCTTCTCGGTATTCGCCATCCCGGTTGGCGCCTACTTCAAGGGCGGCCTGGTGCCCCACAACTTCCAGATCTCCACTTTTGACCGCGCCGCGCCACAAGGCACCGGTGCGGCCAAGGTCGGAGGCAACTACGCGGCCAGCCTGATGCCGGGCTCCGAAGCCAGGAAGTCCGGTTTCGCCGATGCGATCTACCTGGACCCGATGACCCACTCGAAAATCGAGGAAGTCGGTTCGGCCAACTTCTTCGGGATCACCCACGACCACCAGTTCATCACGCCGAAGTCGCCTTCGGTGCTGCCGGGCATTACCCGCCTGTCGCTGATCGAACTGGCCCAGACCCGCCTGGGTCTTACCGTGGTCGAGGGCGACGTGTTCATCGACAAGCTGGACCAGTTCAAGGAAGCCGGCGCCTGCGGCACCGCTGCCGTGATTTCGCCGATTGGCGGCATCCAGTACAACGGCAAGATGCATGTGTTCCACAGCGAAACCGAAGTGGGCCCGATCACCCAGCAGCTCTACAAAGAGCTGACCGGCGTGCAGACCGGCGATGTTGAAGCGCCGGCGGGCTGGATCGTCAAGGTCTAGGCCAGCAACACCGTAAAACACTGTGGGAGGGGGCTCGCTCCCTCCCGCATTTGTTTGCAGCGCTCTCAGGCTGACGGCGGGATATTCTCGCTAATCTTCTTGCCCATGCTGGTCCTCGGCTCCACGCCATACCCCAGCGCCTCATAGAACCCCACCACGGCCTCGTTGCCGCCGGTGATCTGCAGGTTGATCTTCATGCAACCCAGCGCGGTCAGTGCCTGTTCCGCATGGCGTACCAGTGAAGAGCCAAGGCCGTGCCGACGATAGTCCACGTGCACCGCCACCGAATACAACCAGCCGCGATGACCGTCATACCCGGCGAGAATCGTGCCGATCACGGTTTTTTTATCCGTCGCCACGAAAAACAAACCGTCGTTGACCGCCAGCTTTTTATCGATGGCCAGGGTCGGCAGGTTATGCGCGGTGTCGTAGCCAAAGGCTTCCCGCCACAACGCCGCCACCTGTGCACGATGCTGACGGTCGCGATAAGGCACGATGGGGTGGCGCGACGACAGCGCCTTTTCCATCACCAGCGTGCGTTCGTTGCCGTGGTAAACAGTGCGTACCGTATGAAACCCCAGCCGGGTATAGAACGGCTCGGCCGTCAGCGAGGACGGCACGCTCAATACCGTTACGCCGGCCTCCCGGGCGCGCAGTTCAATCTCGATCATCAGCAAACGGCCAATGCCCTGCCCTTGCAGCGCCGGGTTGACGAACACCGAGCGCACCACATTGCCGTCGAGGGCCGCCGTGGCGACGATTGTCTGACCCTGGGCGGCCACCAGCACAACGCGGCGAGTGAGCAGCGCAAGCACCGCCTCGGGGCTGAAGTTGCTTGCCACGCGAGCAATCACATCGGCCGGGTAATCCCGCGCATTGCTGCTGTGCAAGGCCGCCAGGATGACCTGACTGATGCCCTCGGCATCGGCGGTTTGGGCGAGGCGAACAGCGGTAGACATGATTCCTCCTGGCTGACGGCGATTGAGCAAACGCCACAATACCAATGTAGGAGCGGGCTTGCCCTAATGCCGTTCAGTTAAGCGCAGATTCCCTGTGGCGAGCAGGCTTGTCCTGCGTTGGGCTGCGCAGCAGCCCCAAAACCACGCGCTGAGCCGTATCAGGTACACGGTGTTTTGCTGGATTGGGGGCGCTTCGCCCCCCAACGCGGGGCAAGCCCGCTCGCCACAACAAGCGCGCTCGCCACAGACGTTCCGGCTTGCTGCGCCTCCCACAGGTTTTAACCCTGCCCGCTTGAGATGCGTTTACCAGGCTTGGCGCCGATCAACCTGGCCTGACCATCCTTCTGCTTGCCCGTGCGCGCTTCGCTGATCAATCCCGGGATCAACTTGCCCTCCGGCAGGTTCTTCCAGAACCGGCTGGGAAAGTGCCCTTCCATGACCTTGGGGTTGAGCCGCGCCGGGTTGAAGATATGGCTGTAATAGGTCAACCACATGGCGCTGTGGGGGTCTTCGACATTCTGCGCCAGTTGTTGCCACGCTTCGGGGCACCGGCGTTGATGAATCAACTGCTCGCCGTCGTAATACACCCCATCCAACGGCGTGGCGATCATCCAGCGATGACGCCCCATGCGTCCGATAAAGTGCTGGCTGGCCGAGTGCAAGATGTCATGGGCCGGCTCGTGCCAAGCCACGTATTCCGGCAACTGCGGGCCGGCCTCGGGCGGCAGCGCGATGAAGCGTACGAACGCGTGCAAATGGTGCGCCTCGCGGCTCACCTGCTTGATGCGCCGCTGCAACTCGCTGCCCAGCTTGTCGCCGGCGAGCATCGCGGTGCGGTCGCCATGGCTGACCCGCCACAACACCTCGTACAGCAGGCTCCAGCGTTGGTCGCCGTGATAACACGCGGCAGACGCCAGCAGGTCGATCAGCGCCTTGGGAATCCGCGCCTGGAATGGCCCCGGCGTGTCGGGAATGGCCTGGTCGGTGGCGAACAGGTCGGCAACTTCCGTCGCACCCCAGCTCACCTGGCTCGGGTCAACCTGATGACTGAGCAGCCAGCGCGCCTGCTCGCGCCAGGTGCTGAACAGGTTGTCGCATTCCAGGCTGATCATCCCCACAAGCCCATTTGCTGCGGCGCGGGGCGGTCACGCAATTGCTCGCGCAGCAGCACGCTGGTGCTGTCGGCCTGTTGCGGGTGGTAGTCGCTGGTGATGAAGAACGGCTTGGCCTTGGCCAACACGCAGCGCATGCGCGCCAGGTCTTCAAAGCGGATCTTGCGTTCGCGGCGCAGGTCGACCAGCCGCTGAGTGGTGCGCAGGCCAATGCCCGGGATGCGCGCGATCAGGGTTGGCTCGGCGCGGTTGAGGTCCAGGGGGAAGACCTCGCGATGCTCAAGGGCCCAAGCCAGTTTGGGGTCGATATCCAACGCCAGGTCGCCGGGGCCTGCAAGCAGTTCGCCGGCGCTGAAGCCGTAGCTGCGCAACAGGAAATCCGCCTGGTACAGACGGTGCTCGCGCATCAGCGGCGGTGCGGCCAGGGGCACGCTTTTCGGACTGTTGGGAATGGGGCTGAACGCCGAGTAATACACGCGGCGCAGCTTGAAATTACCGTAGAGCGCTTCGGCGCCGTGGAGAATGGTGCTGTCGTCGGTGTCATCGGCGCCGACGATCATCTGTGTACTCTGCCCGGCCGGTGCAAAACGTGGCGCGCGCGGTTCGTTGCGCACGGTTTGCTCGCCGGTGTAGATGGTCTGCATGGCCTGCTTGATGGACACGATCTGCTTCTCCGGCGCCAGCGTCAGCAGGCTGGCCTCGGTAGGTAGCTCGATGTTCACGCTGAGGCGATCGGCATAACGCCCGGCTTCGGCGATCAGGGCCGGGTCGGCGTCGGGGATGGTTTTGAGATGGATGTAGCCGCGAAAGTCGTGTTCTTCGCGCAACAGTTTGGCCACCCGTACCAGTTGCTCCATGGTGTAGTCCGACGAGCGGATGATGCCGGAACTGAGAAACAGCCCGCTGACGCAATTGCGCCGGTAGAAATCCAGGGTCAGGGTGACCACCTCTTCCGGGCTGAACCGCGCGCGGGGCACATCGCTGGAGCGGCGGTTGACGCAGTATTGGCAGTCGTAGAGGCAGAAGTTGGTGAGCAGTACCTTGAGCAGCGACACGCACCGGCCGTCGGGCGTATAGCTGTGGCAGATGCCCATGCCATTGGTGGAGCCCAGCCCCGTCTTGCCTTCCGAACTGCGCTTGGGCGCGCCGCTGCTGGCGCAGGAGGCGTCGTACTTGGCGGCGTCGGCGAGGATGCTGAGTTTTTCGATCAACTGCATGGAAGACTACCGATACTGGTTTTTTGTACAGTATCAGCGGCCCGGCGGTGTCACAAGTACCGTCTGTAGGAGCGAGGATGCTCGCTCCTGCAAAGGGAGATCAACTGGCGGTGGCCAGCAGCAGGTCCTGCACCGAGCGGCCTTGACCACGATGACGATCATTTTCATACAAGGAGGCGGCAATCTCATCGGCCCGGATCGGCAGCACCGACAGCAAGGTGTCGCTCAAGCCATGGCTGGCCTGGCTGAACCCCTGGATGTAGATGCCCGCCTTGCAGCGCTCGTCGGTGACGATGCGGTAGTCGCGCGCCACTTCGAAATCGCCCATGTAGGCGTGCAGCGGCGCCAGCAGCTCGCGGTGCATCTGGCGCTCGTAGCCGGTGGCGAGAATCACTGCGTCGTAATGGCCGACGCTGGTTTCCCCGGTGGCGTTATCGCGCAGGACCAGTTCGATGCCCAACGGGCCGGCACTGGCTTTTTCGACCACGGTCATGGTACGAAATGCCTGGCGCGCGATGCCCGAGACTTTCTGGCGATAGAAGATGCCGTAGATGCGCTCGATCAGGTCCAGGTCCACCACCGAATAGTTGGTGTTCTGGTACTCGGCCACCAGCCGCTCACGCTCGGCACCGACCTGCTGGAACACCAGGTCGGTAAAGGCCGGCGAGAACACTTCGTTGACGAACGGGCTGTCATCGGCCGGCTTGAGCGCCGACCCGCGCAGGATCATGTCCACCTGTACCGAGGGGAAGCTGTCGTTGAGGTCGATGAAGGCTTCGGCCGCGCTCTGGCCGCCGCCGATCACCGCGATGCGCATGGGTTTGCCCTCGACACAGGGCTGCTGAGCCATGCGCGTCAGGTATTGGGAATGGTGGAAAACGCGGCCATCACCCTTGAGCGCCTTGAACGCCTCGGGCACCCGGGGGGTGCCGCCGGCACTGACCACCACCGAACGGGTGGTGCGCACGTGCTGCTCGCCTTGTGTATCGCGGGAGATCACGCGCAGCGCCTCGACCTGCTGCTGATGCAGGATCGGTTCGATGGCCAGGACTTCCTCGCCGTAGTTGGCCTGGGCCTGGAACTGCCCCGCCACCCAGCGCAGGTAGTCGTTGTACTCCATGCGGCACGGATAGAAGGTGCCCAGGTTGATGAAGTCCACCAGACGGTCGTGGGCCTTGAGGTAATTGACAAAGGAATAAGGACTGGTGGGGTTGCGCAGGGTGACCAGGTCTTTGAGGAAGGAGATCTGCAGTTCGCTCTGGGTCACCAGGGTATTGCCGTGCCAGCGGTAGTCGGCCTGCTTGTCGAGAAACAGCACGTCCAGTTTGCCCTGGGCTTTTTCACGCTCCTGCAGGGCGATGGCCAGCGCCAGGTTCGAAGGGCCGAAACCGATACCGATCAGGTCGTGAACCGCGGGCGAAGCAATTGCCTGTGTCATTCCAGTGTCCTCTGGATAAGCCCCTTGGCGGATGGGGCGGGAATACCTTCAAGGCCTGAACAACAGGCCGTGTGTTGATAGGAAACGAGGACAGTGAAATAAAATTTAACTAACAGCTGATCAGTGCGCTTCCCACTCGCGCATGCGCACGCGGCAGTGCTTCATGGCGTTGACGATGTGTTTTTCCACCAGCGCGCGGGAAATGCACAGGCGCTCGGCGATCTGCAGGTGCGACAAACCGTCGAGCTTGCGCAGCAGGAAGCTGTCGCGGCACGCGCTCGGCAGCTCGGCCAGGGCGCGTTCGAGCATGTCCAGGCGCTGGGCCTGATCGTGGCTGGCATGGGGCGAGCCGCTGGCGAAACGCTCCTCGCTGTCGAGCACCTCCAATGGCTCGACCTGGCGCAGGGCGTTGCGCCGGTGGCCGTCGATCACCAGGTTCAGCGCGGTGCGATACAAAAAGGCGCGGGGCTGGTCGATGGGTGTGTTGCTGGTGCGCTCCAGCACCCGCACGTACGCGTCATGCACCACATCTTCGGCCACTTGACGGTTGCCCACCCTGGCGTTGAGGAAACACACCAGCTCGCGATAGTAGTTTTCCAACCTGACTCCCGACTGTTTCGTGGCGGCAAAAATGACAACCCTGCAGGCCATCGTGATGGCAGTTTGGGTGCGTGCAATTTATAGTAATTCTCATCTACTTTTAAAGAAGTCTCGCATTGACGCGGCTTTTTTTTATTCATCGGCGCTGTTACAGCCTGTGTAAGCGCCTAAATTTGCGCGCATTTTCCTCGTATATCAGTCAGCTCCCCGCGACTGCGGCCCACACCCTGGCTGGAACCCACGCATGAAACGCCCTCGCCTCGCCCGACGCGCCCTGCCTGCTGTGGCGTGCCTGACTGCGCTCATTGCGCTGATCACCTGGTACAACCTGCCGCCCAGCCGCGATGCGCTGACCACGGTCACCGTCACGCGCGGCAACATTGAAAACAGCGTGACCGCACTGGGCACTCTGCAACCGCGCCGATACGTGGATGTGGGTGCCCAGGCGTCGGGGCAGATCCGCGACATTCATGTCGAAGCCGGCGATCAGGTCAAGGCAGGCCAACTGTTGGTGGAGATCGACCCTTCCACACAAAAAGCCAAACTCGACGCCAGTCGCTACGCCATCGAAAACCTTAAGGCCCAATTGCAGGAACAACAGGCGATGCACGCACTGGCGCGGCAGAAATTTCAACGCCAGCAGCGCCTGGCGGCGGGCAACGCGACGCGCGAAGAAGACGTGCAGGCCGCCAGGGCCGAGCTGAGCGCCACCCAGGCGCGCGTCGAGATGTTCCAGGCGCAGATCCGCCAGGCCCAGGCCAGCTTGCGCAGCGACGAAGCCGAACTGGGCTACACGCGCATCTATGCGCCGATGAGCGGCACTGTGGTGGCGGTGGACGCCCGCGTCGGACAGACGCTCAACGCACAGCAGCAGACGCCGTTGATCCTGCGCATCGCCAGGCTGTCGCCGATGACGGTGTGGGCCGAGGTCTCGGAAGCCGACATCGGCCACGTCAAACCGGGCATGACCGCCTACTTCACCACGCTCAGTGGTGGCAGCCGTCGCTGGACCAGCACCGTGCGGCAAATCCTGCCGATCCCGCCCAAGCCGCTGAACGAAACCAGCCAGGGCGGCGGCAGCCCCAGCAGCAACAAAAGCGGCAGCGGCCGCGTGGTGCTGTACACCGTGCTGCTGGACGTGGACAACACCGACAACGCCTTGATGGCCGACATGACCACCCAGGTATTTTTCGTTGCAGGGCAAGTCAGGGACGCCCTCACCGCGCCGGTCGCCGCCTTGCACGGCAGCTTGGCCCGCGTGGTCGCGCAGAACGGGCGCATCGAGGAGCGTCAGGTGCGCCTGGGCATCAGCGACCGGCTGCGGGTCGAGGTACTCGACGGCCTCAGCGAGGGCGATCACCTGTTGATCGGCCCGGTCGACGGCAGCGGAGGTTGAGGTGACGACGCCGCTGATCGAACTCAAAAACATCCGCAAATCCTACGGCGGCGGCGACAGCCCGCAGGTGGATGTGTTGCGCGGCATCGACCTGGCGATCCATGCCGGCGAATTCGTCGCCATCGTCGGCGCGTCCGGGTCCGGCAAGTCCACGCTGATGAACATCCTCGGCTGCCTCGACCGCCCGACCGTGGGCGACTACCTGTTCGCCGGGGAAAACGTCGCGCACCTGGACGGCGATGCACTGGCCTGGCTGCGCCGCGAAGCCTTTGGCTTCGTGTTCCAGGGTTACCACCTGATTCCCTCGGGCTCGGCCCAGGAAAACGTCGAGATGCCGGCGATCTACGCGGGCATCAGCGCCGCCGAGCGTCATGCCCGCGCCAACGCCCTGCTCACCCGCCTGGGCCTGGCCGAACGCACCGCCAACCGCCCGCACCAGCTTTCCGGCGGCCAGCAGCAGCGGGTGTCCATTGCCAGAGCATTGATGAACGGCGGCCATATCATCCTTGCGGACGAACCCACCGGCGCCCTCGACAGCCACAGCGGCGCCGAGGTCATGACCCTGCTCGACGAACTGGCGAGCCAGGGCCACGTGGTGATTCTGATCACCCACGACCGCGAAGTCGCGGCGCGCGCCAACCGCATCATCGAGATTCGCGACGGCCTGATCATCAGCGATTCCGCCGACAGCGACAGGGGCGTGCCGGCGCCGGCCAACGGCAACGCCCTTCAGGCCGTGGACCTGCGCCAGCGCCTGGTCGACGGCGCCGAACACAACGGTGCCTGGAAGGCCGAGCTGGTGGACGCCGTTCAAGCGGCGTGGCGCGTGATGTGGATCAATCGCTTCCGCACCGCGCTGACGTTGCTGGGCATCATCATCGGCGTGGCATCGGTGGTGGTGATGCTGGCGGTTGGCGAAGGCAGCAAGCGCCAGGTGATGGCGCAGATGGGCGCGTTCGGTTCCAACATCCTCTACCTCAGCGGCACCTCGCCCAACCCGCGCACGCCGCCGGGGGTGGTCAGCCTCAGTGACGTCGCGGCCCTGGCCACGCTGCCCCAGGTGCAACGCATCATGCCGGTCAA
Source organism: Pseudomonas poae RE*1-1-14 (assembly GCF_000336465.1). Taxonomy (NCBI): domain Bacteria; kingdom Pseudomonadati; phylum Pseudomonadota; class Gammaproteobacteria; order Pseudomonadales; family Pseudomonadaceae; genus Pseudomonas; species Pseudomonas poae. The sequence goes on from NC_020209.1 coordinate 2,760,997, forward strand.
TGGCAGCGAAGCGGGGGTGCGCTTTGGCAATGTCGACTACATGGCGTATGTGGGCGGCAATGACACCCACTTCCCCGACATCTTCAATTGGCCGGTGGTCGAGGGCAGCTATTTCAGCGAAGCCGACGAACGCAATGCCGCCACGGTGGCGGTGATCGGCCATCGCGTGCGCCAGAAGCTGCTCAAGGATGTCGCCAATCCAATCGGCCAGTACATCCTGATTGAGAACGTGCCCTTCCAGGTGGTCGGGGTGCTGGCGGAAAAAGGCGCAAGCTCCGGCAACAAGGACAGCGACGACCGCATCGCCATCCCCTACACCGCCGCCAGCGTGCGCCTGTTCGGCAGCTACAACCCCGAATACGTGGTGATCGCCGCCGCCGATGCGCGCAAGGTGCAAGAGGCCGAGCAGGCCATCAATGAGCTGATGCTCAAGCTGCACAACGGCAAGCGCGACTTCGAGCTGACCAACAATGCGGCGATGATCCAGGCCGAGGCGCATACGCAAAACACCCTGTCGCTGATGCTGGGTTCGATTGCCGCGATTTCCCTGCTGGTGGGCGGGATCGGCGTGATGAACATCATGTTGATGACCGTGCGCGAACGCACCCGTGAGATCGGCATTCGCATGGCCACCGGAGCGCGTCAGCGCGACATTCTGCGCCAGTTTCTCACCGAGGCGGTGATGCTCTCGGTGGTGGGCGGCCTGTTCGGCATTGCCCTGGCATTGCTGGTGGGCGGCGTGTTGGTGCTGGCCAAGGTGGCGGTGCAGTTTTCGCTGCTGGCGGTGCTCGGCGCGTTTGGCTGTGCACTGGTCACCGGCGTGCTGTTCGGCTTTATGCCGGCGCGAAAAGCGGCCCGGCTCGATCCAGTCAAGGCGTTGACCCGTGAATAAATCTTCGTTTATCCCGCACCTGTCGGCACTCTGCGTGTGCCTGTTGCTGAGCGCCTGTGGCGGTAACCCGCCGATTGTCGACAGCGGCGTTACCGCGCCGGCCGCGTGGCAATTCGCCGAGCGCGAGGCGGCCCAGTCGATCAACCAGCGTTGGTGGACACAATTTGGCAGCCCGCAGCTCGATCGGCTGATCGACCAGGCCCGACGCGACAGCTTCGATGTTGCCGCCGCCATGGCGCGCGTACGCCAAGCCCAGGCGAGCGCCGTGATCGCGGGTGCGCCACTGTTGCCAGACGTGAAATTCAACCTCGCCACCGGTCATCAGAAACTGCTGCGCGGCAAGGGCGGCCCCGACCTGGACGTCTCGCAGAACGATGATGCCGTCGACAATTTTGGCGCCAATTTCAGTGCCAGCTATGAGGTGGACTTCTGGGGTGGACGCGCCGCCGCGCGTGACAGCGCCCTGTATGGGTTGCGCGCCAGTGAGTCCGACCGCGCCACCGTGGAGCTGACTCTGCTCGGCAACGTCGCCGACCGCTATGCGCAAACCCTGGCGGCACACGAGCGACTGCAGATTGCCGAGCTGAACCTGGCCAACGCACGCAACGTGCTCAAGCTGGTGCAGACCCGTTACGACGCAGGCTCAGCCACGGCACTGGAACTGGCCCAGCAGAAAAGCCTGGTGGCCGGCCAGCAGCGCCAAGTGCCATTGATGCTGCAACTGGCCGAAGAATCCCGAATCAGCCTGGCCGCGCTGCTCGGCCAACCGGTGCAGGCGCTGGCGCTGGAGGCCGAACCGTTCCACACGCTGACGTGGCCGAGCATCGGCCCCGGCGTGCCCAGCCAACTGCTGAGCCGGCGCCCCGACCTGGCCAGGGCCGAGGCGCAACTGGCGGCCGCGCGGGCGGATGTCACCGTGGCCCGCGCTGCCATGCTGCCCGCCGTCACCCTGGGTGCCACGGTTGGCTCCGACGCCTACAAGGCCGCAGAGATCCTGCGCAGCCCCTACTACACGCTGACGGCCGGCCTGGTGGCGCCGGTCTTCGACCATGGCCGTTTAAGCGCCGAGCGCGACAAGGCCCGCGCGCGCGAGGACGAATTGCTGCAAACCTACCGCGCCGCCATCCTCAACGGCTTTGCCGATGTGGAGAAATCCCTGAGCAGCATCACGCGCCTGGACCAGCAGCGCCAATGGCAGGACGAGGAACTGCAGCAAGCGCAGGCGGCATTGCGGATCGCCGAAAGCCGCTACCAGGCCGGCGCCGAAGACTGGCTGACGCTGCTTGCGGCCCAGCGCATCCTCTACGCTGCGCAGGACGCGAACGTGCAACTGCGGCTATCGCGCGTGCAAGCCAGCATCGCGCTGTTCAAGGCGTTGGGGGGCGGCTGGAACACCGACAGTTAATAAACGAAACTCCGCTTTCCCACACAGACTGTTTATTCACCCTACATTATCCAGACGAGGGTCCTTGGTAAAAAAGCCGCTATCTCACGGCTGACCGAACCCTCTCGATGAAACTCCGCGTTCTGGAAAAATACCTGACCGGCCTCGGCTGCTGGCTGGCAGCTCCGCTGCTGCTGGCCGAACCGTTGATCGCGCCGACCGCCATTGACTGGCTGCTGGACTGCCCCTTTTCCGGCGTTGTACCGCTGGACCCTGAGGTGGTAGCGCGTACCCAGTGCGGTCAGGTGAGCGTGCCGCGAGACCATGCCGCTCCTGGGCGCGGTCGCGTGATTCTCACCCTGACCCGGGTGGGCGCCCGGGAACCGCTGAACCGCGAAGGCGTGGTGTTTATCCAGCCGGGCACGACCAGCGGCGTGCCTTTCGCGCTGCAATTGACCAGCCGCTGGGAATCCCTGGCAACGCCAGCGTATCGCACGCTGATTGACCGGTATGACGTAGTCGAACTGAGCCTTCGCGACCTGTCGCAGGACGACGCGGTCGAGCAGGCTGCGCAGGACATGGAGTATGTGCGCGGGCAACTGGGCGAGGCGCAGCTCAGCTTTGTGGGGAATGCCGATGCCACCCTGCTCGGCAGCCGCTACGGCTCGCTGTTTCCCGAGCGTGTCACGCGCATGGTGCTGGTGAACGCGAGCAAAGGCTCGCCGATGGCCGCAGGGGTGGAGCAATTGCTGCTCAAGGATGCCTCCAGCGCCGACGCGAATGGCTGCGTGACTCGCTGGCTTGGCGACTTTCTCGCCTACGGCAAGCAGCCGCCTGCGTCCGCGCGCTGCCTGGACCGCGGGGCATGGGAGTAACCCAATGCAACCGGCGTTCTGTGGCGAGCGGGCTTGCCCCGCGTTGGGGTGCGAAGCGCCCCCAATCCCGCAAAACGCGGTGTACCTGCTAATGCTCGGAGCCTGGTTTTGGGGCTGCTGCGCAGCCCAACGCAGGACAAGCCTGCTCGCCACAGGGAATCTGCGCATGCATTCCACTACAATGCCCGGACTCAATCGCAAGGCATTTTATGGACATCGAACTGGCTCGCACCTTTCTTGAAATCATCCGCTGCGGCAGCCTGGCCGCGGCGGCCGAGAAGCTGCACGTCACCCAGACCGCCATTACCGCGCGGGTCAAGAGTCTCGAGAGCCAGCTGGGCAGCACGCTGTTCATCCGTAACCGCGCCGGTGCGCGGTTGACCGCTGATGGTGAGGCCTTCGTGGTGTATGCCAACCAGTTGCTGCAGACCTGGGAGGCCGCGCGTCGCGACCTGCCATTGCCCGAAGGCTATCGCAACATGCTGCACATCGGCGGTGAGGTCAGCCTGTGCAACCCGCTGATGCTCGGCTGGGCCCAGGCTCTGCGCGAACACATCCCCGGGCACGCGCTGCGCACGGAAATCGGCGAAGGTGAGTACCTGCTGCGCCAACTGGAATTGGGCGTGCTCGACGCGGCGCTGGTGTTTCAGCCGCAGTACTGGCCGGGGTTGCAGGTGGAGCAGGTGCTCGAAGAAAAACTGATTCTGGTGCAATTGGTAAGCAAGCCGGCGCCCTATGTGTATATCGATTGGGGACCGGGGTTTCGCCAGCAACATGACGCCGCCCTCCCAGACAAGGCCCGCGCGGCGTTGAGTTTCAATGTGGGGCCGCTGGCCTTGCAGTACATTCTGGAGAATGGCGGCGCGGGGTATTTCCGCACGCGCGTGGTGCAGAGCTACCTCGACAGCGGCGTGATGCAGCGTGTGCCCAAGGCGCCGGAGTTCAGCTTTCCGACCTACCTGGTGTACGCGCGGGCGCGAGACTCGGCCGTGTTGCAGCAGGCGCTGGCACTGCTGCGCGAGGTGGTCAGGGCAGAGAGTGACTGGTCACAGCGTTGGGATCCGCTGATCTGAGTCCCGTATCAACTCAGAAATCGACCGTGGCCGACAGCAGATAGGTGCGCGGCGTCGAGAGGGTCAGGCCAGGCTCGCTGTCATCCGAGGCACCGGCCGAACTCCAGTAGCGTTTGTCGGCCACATTCTCCACGTTGGCGCGCAGGGTGATGTGCTTGTCGTCCACCTTGAAGGCGTAGCGCGCGCCGACGTCAATGCGATTCCAGGCATCGATCTGCTTGACGTTGGCCTGGTCCAGGTACTGGGAGCTGGAATAGATACCACGGCTGGTCAGGGTCAGGCCTTCGAGGGTCGGCACATCCCACTCGGCGCCCAGATTGACGTTGTACTTGGGCGTTGCCGGCGCGCGGTTGCCGTCGAAAGTGCCGTTGGTGGTGTGAGTCAATTCGCTGTCGATGTACATCACGCCGCCGAGCAAACGGACCCCCTTGAACGGCTCGCCGAACAGGCTCAGCTCAACCCCATCGTTCTGACGCTTGCCATTGGGACCGAACAACCGCGAGCCGGCATTGGTTTCGTAGGCCGGCTGTTTGATGCGGAACACCGCAGCAGTCACCGCGAAAGCTCCGGCGTCGTATTTGGCGCCCACCTCGACCTGACGGCTGATAAAGGGCGGGAAGATTTCATCTTCGTTGATCGAGGTGGACGGGGCGATCTTGCCCTGGCTCAAGCCTTCCATGTAGTTGGCGTACAGCGAGAGCGTGTCAGTGGCCTTGAACAGCACGCCGCCCGAGGGTGAAATCTTTTCTTCGTCGTAAGCGGTGGCGCCTTTCACGTTGTCGGTCCAATCGTCCACCTTCACGCGCTGCCAGCGTGCGCCCAGGGTCAGCAGCAGGCGGTCATCGAAAAAGCCCAGGGTGTCGGACAGCGCCAGGCCGCTGAACGTGTTTTCGGTGTACACCTTGGGATCAAAACGCGTCGGCCGCGAAGGCGTCGGGGTTTGCACGGGGTTATAGAGATTGCTCGGTGCCGCCGCGTACCGCGCGCCGCCGTTTTCAAAGTCCATGTAGAAGTAGCTGGCCGCGAGGTTGACCTCATGGCTCACCGGCCCGCTGTGAAACCAGCTGCGCACGCCGGCGGTGGCGGTACGCACATTTTCGTCACGGGTGAAGTCACGCGGCTGCACGCTGAAATCGCCGACGTTGTTGCTGACCGACACCGCATGGCGCAGGAAGTCGTGGTTACTCTTGCGCGCGCCCATGCCGCCGTACAGCATCACATTGTCGCTGAGGTCGAACTCGCCATTGAACGTGCCGAAGGTGTCGTTGGTGCTGGCCTTGCTCCAGGACTGCGCGTAGTTGCGGCGCACATCGCTGGCGCTGGGCACCCTGGCATTGGCGGCCACCTGCACACGCTCCTGGGGCGCGTCGGTGTCCCGCTCGGTGCGGCCGATGTCTGTGGAGAGACGCAGGCGCTCACCGCGAAAATCCAGACCCAGCACGGCCATCTCGCGGTCGACGCTCTGGTGATCCCACTCGGTATCGCCGGCCTGCTTCACGCCGTTGAAACGAATGCCGAACTTATTGTCCTCGCCAAACCGGCGGCCAATATCCACCGCGCCGCCCGCCTGGCTGCCGGAGGCCCAAGTGCCGGTAAACGAATTGATATCCTTGTCGGTCGCCCGCTTGGGCACCACGTTGATGCCGCCGCCCACACTGCCACGCGGGGAGATGCCGTTGATCAACTGGCTCGGGCCCTTGAGGATGTCGACGCGGTCGGCCATTTCCATGTCAATCGTGTACGTCGGCAATACGCCGTACAAGCCGTTGTAGGAAACGTCACTGTTGAACAGGCTGAAACCGCGAATGGTGAACTGCTCGTACCGCCCGCCGGCCGGGTTGGTGGTGCGCACAGAAGGGTCGCTGGCGATCAGGTCGCCCAGCGTGCGGGCCTGTTGGTTTTTGACCGCCTCCTGGCTGTAGGTGGTCATGCTGAAGGGCGTTTCCATGAAGTCCCGTGCGCCCAGCAGGCCCTGCGAGCCACGGCGCGCAACCTGCCCACCGGCATAGGCATCACCGCCCGCCAGGTCGGTGGTGGCGAGGATCGACGTCGGCGCCAGTTTCAGACTGCTGCCTTCGGGCACCGGCACCAGCATGAACGCCTGCTCGCCCACCGGCTGCAATTGCAGGCCGGAGCCTTGCAACAGGCGAGCAAAGCCCTCCTCCACACCATATTCGCCCGTCAAACCACTGCTGCTGCGACCGCTGACCAGCGCCGGATCCACCGACAGATTGACACCGGACAGGCCGGCAAATCGGGTCAGCGCGGTGCTCAGGCTACCGGCAGGGATCTGGTAGCTGCGGCGTGTGGTGTCTTCGGCGTAGCTGAGTGAGACGAACAGCGGGCTGGCGCTGAGGCTCAGCATCAGGCTCAAGCGGAGCAAAGGGCGCAAGCGCAGGGGCAGAACGGCGGACATGGGAAAGGCTCTCGATTTTGTTCACTTACCGGGTATGACAGGTGAGGTGAAAAAAAGGGACAGAGGCATGCGCAATACCGAGAGTCCATCGAAAACAGCGGCTGCAGAGCGTTCGGTTAAATAGGTCGTCACATTGCAATGTTCATAAACACGGGTAGACGTTACGGGTAACCTGCTCCCACCATGACCCTTACTGGAGACGCTATGAACAAGTCCTGTCTTTTTATGCTCGCCTTGTCACTCCCCGCCATGAGCTGGGCCAGCGATGCCTTACCCGACTTGCCTGCAGTGACACAGTCTTTATTGGCCGGAAAGTCCGTCTCCGTGGTGCTTGACCTGGGCCTCTGCAAGCCGGGATCGAGCAACGCTGAGCCCACCAAAACCCGCGGTGGGCTGCGTATTGATGCCTTTCGCGTGACCGAGGACGGCACCCTGGCATTCGCCGACGATCATTTCAGTGTGAGCCGTGAAGGCAAGCCTATTAATCAGTTTTTGCGCTATCGGGTGCACCCGGATGGCAATGCCGAGTTCAGCATGACGATATTCTCGGTTCCCGATTACCGACAGATTGATAAAACACTCACTTATCAATGCGGTATTGGTAAGGGTTTGAGTTTTTTTGCGGGCAGTTGAATTCAGGAGGGTTGGGAGTGCGCTGGAGACATCGGGCCAGCCCGCTCTCAATCAAACGCTCCCCTCGCGCTCAATGACGAGTATTCGAGCTTCGCCGAGAGGGTGAGCAACGTGCTCACAACCGATACCCGCAAAAAACACATCCCCCGCCGACAGCACAACAATGTGTTCAATACCTAGATCGCGATAGTGCATTTCGACGACGCCGTCCAGGACCGCAAATACTTCTTCTCCATCGTTCACATGCCACTTGTAGGGCTGATCCGTCCAATGAAGACGCACTGTCGTGCCGTGCATGTTTGCAATATCCAGTGCACCCCATGCGCGAGCAGCGGTGAACTCTTTACTCCGGATTACCTTCACTCGTTTTCTCCCTGGTGGCTGATAACGCACTCTTTGGCTTAACAATTTGATCCGGCGAGATTGAAAAACCATTTATGCCTCACTGGGTTTCAACGCACACCGGCGCGTAATTCAAATCGCCAGAAAACTCTAACGTTTTGCACGCGCTGCTCAGATATTCCCGTCTAGAGAGTAGATAAAAGGGGCTGTGATCGTAATCGGGCCATTTTTCATTAGATTGGCTGGTGGTTTTGGCAATGGCTGGGCGCGACGGATCAGTCCTAGGGTGGCCGCGTCCAAGTCCGCATTGCCTGAACTGTGTACCAGCTCATAAGAAACGATATTTCCGTCGCCATCTATTGTAAAACGCAGTTGGTTTGTTCCTTCAACCCCGGCCAATTGTGAGGCGATCGGGTAACTCTTGAATTTATTCAAATGCGTTACGAGCCCGGCGCTCAGTGTTTTTTCTTGTTCGGCAGTGGAAGAGCAACCAGAGATTGCGCCGAGAAACACAAGGGTAAAAACAGTGGTTAGGAAAAATCTGAACATTCAAATGTCTCGCTATTTGGCAGTGCGATTCACGCACATGGCTGTTTTTAGCCTATCCGTACACTCAACTGCCCAGCAATAAAAGCACAGTTTCAACGAAGTTGGATGACCTGTCGCTCCTTCCCGCCTCCACCCGCAAAGAAGCGCTCAACACTTACGCCGAACTTATGAATCAGCCTGCCGCCGCCTGATCGGGTGAACCAACGGATGCAGAGAGTCATGGAAACGAAGCACGCGCATGGGCCCTGGGTCGTTGATCAGGATGACCGAAGAAGATCGCAAGGCCCTACTGGGGCACAAGAACGGCAGCATCACCAGCCACTATTCGGGCGGGGAGCTCGGGCATCTGATTGAAGCCGCGAACAGGGTATCAGCAACCGATTCGCGAGGGCCGGTTCTGACAATGTTGAAGAGGAAACAGGCATGAAAAAACGACAAGTCTCGCAAATGTCACGCACATGAAAAAGGCCAATGCTGTGAACATTGGCCTAAGCCATTGAATAATATGGTCGGGACGGAGTGATTCGAACACTCGACCCCTAGCACCCCATGCTAGTGCGCTACCGGACTGCGCTACGCCCCGACTAGGCGTGTTACTGGGTTCGCTTCGCTAGGAAGCGATCAGGAATATACCGCAAGCTTTTGAAATGTGGAAGTATTTTAAAAGCCCAATTCATTTTTTCAACACCACCAGGACATCTTCGAGTTCGGAGATCATCTGGCGGATCAGTTGCTTGTATTGGGTGGTGTCGTCTTTGGCTTCATCACCGGACATGCGCTGACGCGCGCCGCTGATGGTGAACCCCTGGTCGTACAGCAACGCGCGGATCTGTCGGATCATCAGCACGTCCTGGCGCTGATAATACCGACGGTTCCCGGTGCGTTTGACGGGGTTGAGCTGAGGGAACTCCTGCTCCCAATAGCGCAGCACGTGCGGTTTGACCGCACAGAGCTCGCTGACTTCACCAATGGTGAAGTAGCGTTTGCCTGGGATGACGGGTAGCTCGTCGTTATGACTTGGTTCCAGCATAAGCCTCAACTCGGGCCTTCAACTTCTGCCCTGGACGAAAGGTGACCACACGGCGAGCCGTGATCGGGATTTCTTCTCCCGTTTTTGGATTGCGGCCAGGACGCTGGCGTTTGTCCCGCAGGTCAAAATTGCCGAAACCGGACAATTTGACCTGTTCGTTGTCTTCAAGAGCGTGCCTGATTTCTTCAAAAAACAGCTCGACCAATTCCTTGGCTTCGCGCTTGTTCAGACCCAGCTCTTCGTACAGACGTTCCGCCATCTCAGCTTTCGTCAAAGCCCCCATACGTCACTTCCTTAACGTGGCGTTTAACCTTTGTTCAAGCGAGGTGAGGATATTTTGTGTCGTGGTATTCACCTCATCGTCGTTAAGAGTGCGCGATGGATGCTGCCAGGTCAAGCCGACGGCGAGGCTTTTTCTATGCGGATCAATGCCTTTACCCTGATAGACGTCAAATAGCCTGAGGTCTGTCAGCCATTCCCCTGCATTTTCACGAATTACGTCCAGAACGGCAGTGGCGGCAACCTCACGATCAGCAATCAGGGCCAGGTCGCGACGCACTTCAGGAAAGCGTGACAGCTCGCTGAATTTCGGCATTTTGCCCGAAGCGACTTCCGCCAGAACCAGTTCAAAAACGAAGACCGCACGGTCCAGGCCCAGGCTTTTTGAAAGCTCGGGGTGAATCGCACCCACAAAACCCACCAGACGACCGTCACGCTCAATGCGTGCTGTCTGGCCCGGGTGCAACGCAGGATGGCTGCCCGGCACAAATGTAAAGGCATCCAATGCACCGGCAAAGCCCAGCACCGCTTCCACGTCAGCCTTGACGTCGAAGAAATCCACCGGATCGCGCCCCTGAGCCCAGCCTTCCGGCAAACGACTGCCGCAGACCACGCCGGCCAGCATTGACTCTTGCTTCAGGTCGCCCAACTGACCGACAAATCGCAGGCCGCTTTCGAACATGCGCACGCGGTCTTGCTGGCGATTCAGGTTGTGGGAAAGCGCTTTGACCAGACCTGGCCACAGCGATGAACGCATGGCCGCCATGTCATTGGAGATCGGGTTAGCCAGCAGCAGCGGCTCGACGCCAGGGTTGAACAGCTCGAACTGCTTGGGATCGATGAAACTGTAGGTCACCGCCTCTTGATAGCCACGCGCTACCAGCAGCCGACGCAGTTCAGGCAAGTGTGCACGCGCCTCGGCTTTGGGTTGCGGGGCCAGGCGCGCCTGTGGATAACGAACCGGCAGGCGGTTGTAGCCGTACAGGCGAGCCAGTTCTTCGATCAAGTCGACTTCGAGGCTGATATCGAAGCGATGGCTTGGCACAGTAACGTGCCACTGCCCTTCCCCGCCGGCCGAAATGCCCAGACCCAGGGCCGACAGCAATTGCTCGATCTCAACGGGTGCGATCACCAGGCCAAGCATTTGCTCGACACTTTTGGCACGCAGGGTAACAGGCGCAACGGACGGCAGGTGCTGCTCGCTGACCACTTCGGTGATCGGGCCGGCTTCGCCGCCGGTGATGTCCAGCAGCAGGCCAGTGGCCCGCTCCATGGCTTCACGGGCCAGCTGCCAGTCCACGCCACGCTCGTAACGGTGCGAGGCGTCGGTGTGCAGGCCGTAGGAACGGGCCTTGCCGGCGATGGCGATCTGATCGAAAAACGCGCTTTCGAGGAACACATCGCGGGTGGTTGCGGATACACCGCTGTGCTCGCCCCCCATTACACCGGCAATCGCCAGCGCACGGGAATGGTCGGCGATTACCAGGGTATCGGCACGCAGGCTGACTTCCTGGCCATCGAGCAACACCAGCTTTTCGCCTTCTTCGGCCATACGCACGCGGATGCCGCCGTTGATTTCGGCAAGATCGAAGGCGTGCAGTGGCTGGCCCAGCTCAAGCATCACGTAGTTGGTGATGTCGACGGCGGCGTCGATGCTGCGTACATCGGCGCGACGCAGGCGCTCGACCATCCACAGCGGAGTTGGCCTGAACAGGTCGACGTTACGGATAACGCGACCCAAGTAACGCGGGCAGGCATTGGGGGCCAGCACTTCGACCGGACGCACTTCGTCATGCACGGCTGGCACGGCGGTGACTACCGGGCGGGTAACCGGGACGTTGTACAGCGCACCCACTTCACGGGCCAGACCCGCCAGGGACAGGCAGTCGCCACGGTTCGGGGTCAGGTCGACCTCGATGCTGGCGTCTTCCAACTCCAGATAAACGCGAACGTCCTGACCCACGGGCGCATCCGCCGGCAGCTCCATCAGGCCATCATTGCCTTCACCGATTTGCAGCTCGGCTTGGGAGCACAGCATGCCGTTGGATTCGACACCGCGCAGCTTGGCCTTCTTGATCTTGAAATCGCCCGGCAGCTCGGCACCGATCATGGCAAACGGAATCTTCAGGCCCGGACGCACGTTGGGCGCTCCGCACACTACCTGAAAAGTCTCAGCGCCATTGCTGACCTGGCATACACGCAATTTGTCGGCGTCCGGATGCTGTTCGGTGCTCAGCACCTCACCCACCACCACGCCGCTGAAAACACCGGCGGCCGGCGTTACGCTATCGACCTCAAGACCGGCCATCGACAGGCGAGCAACCAGCTCGTCGCGATCTACCTGCGGGCTTACCCAGCCGCGCAGCCATTGTTCACTGAATTTCATCCTGCTCTCCTAAAGATTCGTTACGACTAGCGAAATTGCGCGAGGAACCGCAAGTCGTTGTCGAAGAACAGACGCAAGTCGTTCACGCCGTAACGCAGCATGGCCAGACGCTCAACGCCCATGCCGAAGGCAAAGCCCGAGAATTCTTCCGGGTCGATCCCGGACATGCGCAGCACGTTGGGGTGAACCATGCCGCAGCCCATCACTTCCAGCCAACCAGTCTGCTTGCAGACACGGCAGCCTTTGCCGCTGCACATCACACATTCCATATCGACTTCAGCGGAAGGCTCGGTGAACGGGAAGAAGGATGGACGGAAACGCACGGCCAGCTCTTTCTCGAAGAACACCCGCAGGAATTCTTCGATGGTGCCCTTGAGGTCGGCGAAGTTGATGTCGCGATCAACCAGCAAGCCTTCGACCTGGTGGAACATCGGCGAGTGGGTGATATCGGAGTCGCTGCGGTACACGCGGCCGGGGCAAACGATGCGGATTGGCGGCTTGTTCGCTTCCATGGTGCGGACCTGTACCGGCGAGGTATGGGTGCGCAAAAGCATGTTGGCATTGAAATAGAAGGTGTCGTGCATCGACCGGGCCGGGTGATGGCCTGGGATGTTGAGCGCCTCGAAGTTGTGATAGTCGTCTTCGACCTCAGGGCCTTCAGCGATGCCGTAGCCGATATGGGTGAAGAATTGTTCGATACGTTCCAGAGTCCGGGTGATCGGATGCAGACCGCCCGACGCCTGGCCACGGCCAGGCAAGGTCACGTCAATGGACTCGGCCGCGAGCTTGGCCGCAAGATCGGCCTCCTCGAGCGACGCCTTGCGCGCATTGAGAACCTCGGTGACGCGCTCCTTGGCAACGTTGATCAGCGCACCGACTTGCGGACGCTCCTCTGCCGGTAAATTCCCCAGGGTCTTCATCACCTGAGTCAATTCACCCTTTTTGCCAAGGTAGTGAACCCGGATTTGCTCCAGGGCATTGATATCTTCAGCGCTATGCACAGCCTCAAGAGCTTGGGCAACGAGCGCGTCCAGGTTTTCCATGTACAGACTCCAGATACAAAATAGGGGAAGAGCTTGAAGGCTCTTCCCCTATTTATGACGTTTACCACCCTGGGCTGCAGGAGCAGCCCAGGGTGACTGTCGGGGGTACTTAAGCCAAGGTGGCTTTAGCTTTCTCGACAATCGCAGCAAACACCGCTTTTTCGTTCACGGCCAGTTCAGCCAGAACCTTACGGTCGATTTCGATGGACGCTTTTTTCAGGCCAGCGATGAAACGGCTGTAGGACAGACCGTTAACACGAGCACCAGCATTGATACGAGCGATCCACAGAGCGCGGAACTGACGTTTTTTCTGACGACGGTCGCGGTAGGCGTATTGGCCTGCCTTGATTACCGCTTGCTTGGCAACACGGAATACGCGTGAACGCGCGCCGTAGTAGCCTTTAGCAAGTTTCAGAATTTTTTTGTGACGCTTACGGGCCATGACGCCACGCTTAACACGAGCCATGAGTTACTTCCTCTATTCTTGATCCAAAATTAACGAAGGCGCAGCATGCGCTCGACTTTTGCCACGTCAGACGGATGCAGCAAGCTGCTACCGCGCAGTTGACGCTTACGCTTGGTCGACATTTTGGTCAGAATGTGGCTCTTGAAAGCGTGCTTGTGCTTGATACCGTTAGCGGTTTTCAGAAACCGCTTAGCAGCACCACTTTTAGTCTTCATCTTTGGCATGTTCGGATACTCCGCATTCAGTTGATAAACATAATCAGAAGGCCTGCCGTGCCCTGTTGATTACTTCTTCTTTTTCGGGGCGATGACCATGATCAGCTGGCGTCCTTCCATCTTAGGATGCTGTTCGACCGAACCGTACTCGAGCAGGTCAGCTTCAACCCGCTTGAGGAGTTCCATCCCCAGCTCCTGGTGGGCCATCTCACGGCCGCGGAATCGCAAGGATACCTTGGCCCTGTCCCCATCACTCAGGAAACGTACCAGGTTGCGCAGTTTTACCTGGTAATCCCCTTCCTCCGTCCCTGGACGAAACTTGATTTCTTTTACTTGAATCTGCTTCTGGTTCTTCTTCGCCGCGGCAACCTGCTTCTTCTTCTCGAAGATCGACTTGCCGTAGTCCATCACCCGACATACGGGTGGGATTGCATCGGCGGAGATTTCCACCAGGTCCAATTTGGACTCTTCTGCAATACGAAGCGCTTCATCAATCGAGACGATGCCAATCTGCTCGCCGTCAGCGCCAATTAACCGAACCTCGCGTGCCGAGATATTCTCGTTGATCGGGGCTTTCGGTGCAGCTCGTTTATCTTGTCTCATTTCACGCTTAATAATAATTACTCCGAATCTGGGCGACCACGCCGGGAAACCGCTTGCGCGAGGAACTCAGCGAACTGGGCGACGGGCATCGAGCCCAGGTCAGCACCTTCACGAGTACGCACAGCGACAGTCTGCATCTCGACTTCCCTATCTCCGATAACCAAAAGATAGGGAACCTTGAGCAAGGTATGCTCGCGGATTTTAAAGCCGATCTTTTCATTTCTCAAGTCGGACTTGGCACGAAATCCGCTTTCGTTGAGAGTTTTTTCAACCTCAGCGGCAAAATCTGCCTGTTTGTCAGTGATATTCATGATCACTGCCTGGGTCGGAGCCAACCACGCGGGGAATGCGCCCTCGTAGTGCTCGATCAGGATACCGACGAACCGCTCGAACGAGCCGAGGATTGCCCGGTGCAGCATAACCGGGTGTTTACGGCTGTTGTCTTCGGAGACGTATTCGGCTCCCAGACGGATCGGCAGGTTAAAATCGAGCTGCAGGGTACCACACTGCCAGACGCGGCCAAGGCAATCTTTCAGCGAGAACTCGATCTTCGGACCGTAGAACGCACCCTCCCCTGGCTGCAGGTCGTACGCAAGGCCCGCACTGTCGAGTGCTGCGGCGAGTGCCGATTCGGCGCGATCCCACAGCTCATCGGAGCCGACGCGTTTTTCCGGACGAGTGGACAGCTTCATTTCGACTTCGGTAAAGCCGAAATCGCGATACACGTCCATGGTCAGCTTGATAAAGGCAGCGGATTCGGCCTGCATCTGTTCTTCGGTGCAGAAGATGTGCGCGTCGTCCTGCGTAAAGCCGCGTACGCGCATGATGCCGTGCAGCGCACCCGATGGCTCGTTACGGTGGCATGCACCGAATTCGGCCAGGCGCAGCGGCAGCTCGCGGTAGCTCTTCAGGCCCTGATTGAACACCTGCACATGGCACGGGCAGTTCATCGGCTTGATGGCGTAGTCGCGGTTTTCCGACTGCGTGGTGAACATGTTGTCGCCGTAGTTGGCCCAGTGCCCGGATTTTTCCCAAAGGCTGCGATCAACGACCTGTGGCGTCTTGATCTCCAGGTAACCGTTGTCGCGCTGAACCTTGCGCATGTACTGTTCGAGCACCTGGTACAGGGTCCAGCCGTTCGGGTGCCAGAACACCATGCCCGGCGCTTCTTCCTGCAGATGAAACAGGTTCAGGCGTTTGCCGATCTTGCGATGATCACGCTTCTCGGCTTCCTCGATGCGCTGGATGTAGGCGGCCAGCTGCTTCTTGTCGGCCCAGGCCGTACCGTAGATCCGTTGCAGCTGCTCATTTTTCGCGTCGCCACGCCAGTAGGCGCCGGACAGCTTGGTCAACTTGAACGACTTGAGAAAGCGCGTGTTCGGCACGTGCGGGCCACGGCACATGTCGACGTATTCTTCGTGGTAGTACAGGCCCATGGCCTGCTCGTCCGGCATGTCTTCGACCAGACGCAGCTTGTAGTCTTCGCCGCGAGCGGTGAATACATCGATCACTTCGGCGCGCGGCGTGACCTTTTTGATCACGTCATAGTCCTTTTCGATCAGCGCGTGCATGCGCTGCTCGATGGCCGCAAGGTCATCAGGCGTAAAAGGACGCTCGTAGGCGATGTCGTAATAAAAGCCTTCATCGATGACCGGGCCGATCACCATTTTTGCGGTCGGGTACAGTTGCTTGACCGCATGGCCAATCAAATGCGCGCAAGAGTGGCGAATGATCTCAAGCCCCTCCTGGTCCTTGGGCGTGATGATCTGCAGGCTCGCGTCGCCAGTGATCAGGTCACTGGCGTCCACGAGTTTGCCGTCGACCCTGCCGGCCACGGTGGCCTTGGCCAGACCCGCGCCAATGGATGCGGCGACTTCGGCTACGGAAACCGAATGATCGAATGAACGTTGACTGCCGTCGGGTAGAGTAATAGTTGGCATGGCGCCTCCTCTCCTAGTGGTGACCCCTACCAAAGGTCACGTGGGTTGGGATGAGCCAGTACAAGATCCAACACCAGGCCGTTCAATGATGAACGCCTGCCTTACAGCGGCAGGAGCCTTTCGGCCAACCGATAATCGAACCAGAGTGACTGGATTGAGCTGAAAAAAGATCTGGCAGGGCGGCTAATTGCGCACCTGGAAATAGCCAGGCGGCCGATGCTAGCACAGATGAACGGTCATCGTGCCGACGACGTGCCTGTTGCGGCAATTTCCGCTGTTTATGGCCGCCAAAGTGAACTTGGACTGTACGGCAGGCCTCAAACGCATCGAGAATCGCCGTTCGTCCTCGACCCAAAGGAGCATCCCATGATGCGTTTTACCTCGACCCTCGCTATCGCCGCCACCCTGAGCCTGCTGTCCCTCGGCGCCCAGGCTGCCGCCCCTTCCAACTGGCCCGCCGGTGCCCGCGATGCCTTCGTTAATGACTGCAGCGCAGCCGCCAGCCAGAACGTGGACGCCAAAACAGCCAAAGCTCACTGCGATTGTGGCGCTGACAAGATCAATGCCGAGTTGAGCACTGCCGAAATCAAAGAACTGATGACCAACCAGAACGCCAGCCCGGAGCTTAAAAACAAAGCCGTGGCCGCTATTTCGTCCTGCAAGGTCGTGAAGAAAAAGTAACAACGAGACGTCTTCAGACGCCTGTTTTGCGGGAAAAACAGCCTGAAAACTGCCTTTTCTCACAAATTACGCAGCTTTTACGGCTTTTTTTACCAGTTGATATTTCCGGCGCAAGCCCCGTAGAACGGGGCTTTCAGCCAATCATTGCGCTAAACGCAACGCTATTGATTAGCAAACAATGCCTTGGGGGGGCTCCCAAGCCGAACATTTCGACTATGATAGCCCGGTGTGCCCAGTTGGCCTGAGCAGCACAGCACTACTGAAAATATAAGTTTCTTGGAGATACACCATGTCTAATCGCCAAACCGGCACCGTTAAATGGTTCAACGATGAAAAAGGCTTCGGCTTCATCACTCCTCAAGGTGGCGGTGACGACCTGTTCGTACACTTCAAAGCTATCGAAAGCGACGGTTTCAAAAGCCTGAAAGAAGGCCAAACCGTTTCCTTCGTGGCTGAGAAAGGCCAAAAGGGTATGCAAGCTGCACAGGTTCGCGGCGAGTAATTCTCCGTTGAGCTAAAAAACCCCGTCCATGTGACGGGGTTTTTTATGGGCGCTGCAAAAGCCTAGTGAACCTCAGCCGCAATTGACGCGGGTAATGACCAGGTTGTCATCGGTATTCAGGTTCAGGCGGTCGGAGCGGTATTCCAGCGTGATCATATCGCTGGGCTTGAGGATCCGTGCGTTCTGCGCACCGGCGCGGGTGCGGGCCTGATCCAGCAACTGCGGCGAGGCTTTCTGGCCAACTGCAAATTCAGCAGCCTTCGACTCACAGCGGCTATGGCCGGAATCGGCCACGGCGGCGTCTTTGCCTGGCTCAGAGGCACCCGGGGTGCTGCAACCCGCCAGTGCGAGTGCAGTCAACAAAGAACCGAATGAAGCGAGCTTCCAAGGCATGAAGCCTCCTATGAAAAAAGTGGACAGAGATTGTGCGACAGCCGTCAGAACGATTGGTTTCAAGACGTAAACCTGCACAGGCAAGTCTGCCTGACTCAACACCGGCATTCGCCCCGTCAATCGTCACCAGATATGAATGCGCTCAGTAGATGTCGATGTAGTCAAACGCCGGCACAGGCCAGTTTTGTTTCAACGCGTTGAAAATCTGCATGACCCAGACCTCATCACTGGCGGCCACGTTACCGACATAACCGGAGCCTTTGGCCCAGGTTTCCAGGCGAAACAGCAGCCCGTCGATCTCCACACCCCCTACGGCCTTGCCGGAGGAGATGTACGCCATCCCCTCTTTGGTCACGCGCAATTGTGTGTGTTCGTCATCGCTGGCACTGGCGAGCAATTGGCGCACGGCTGCCGGCGTCAGGTTAGCTGGACTGTTCAAGTCGATGTGCACGCAGTGTTCCCCGGTCATTTAAAGGGTGGACAGTGTCGCATAGCCTTGCCTTTTGCCAAGCGCTTGATGCCTAAGTCGCAGTGCCAAATAGTGCGCAAGATGGTTAACTGCCCGCGTAAGAGCCGCGCTCCAGCGCACTGCCCCCGTTTTTTTCGACCCGTGAGCCCCGACCATGAGCACCGTGATCCTGCAAGCCGACATCAAAGCCAAATGGCCTCAGGGCCAAAGCTCCTACAGCCCGGGAAGCCCGGAAGAGCTGGCGATCATTGGTATCGACCTGTTGGTCAAGGAACTGGGCACACAAGCCGCGCAAGCCTTCATCGGCCAGGTATTCGAGAAATACCCGGCCGATCACACAGGGGCGCATGACCCCGAGCGCGAATAAGACCCGGCCGACGAGCGCCGACCGGCAAACCCGTTATTTCAGACGGGACAGACGTTCAGTCAGCAAGTCGAAAAAGCCCTGGGCATCGCCGTTTTCAACCCAGAATGCATTCTTCGGTTGTTTCAGGCCGTCATACCAATCGACAACGGTCTGGCCGAAGGTCGGGCCCTCGCGACTGTCCACGACCACATTGACTTCACGGCCACTGAACAGCGAAGGCTTGAGCAGGTAGGCAACGACGGTGGCGTCGTGCACCGGGCCACCCGGAATACCGTAGTGCTCCATATCGCCCTTGACGTATTCATTGAGAATGTCGCCCACGATTTTGCTGGCGTTGTTATTGATGTCAGCGATCTTCTTCAGGCGCGCCTCACTGGTCAGCACCTTGTGGGTCACGTCCAGAGGCAGGTAGGTCAGCTTGACGCCACTTTTGAGCACGATCTCTGCAGCCAGAGGGTCGGCGAACAGGTTGAATTCAGCCACCGGCGTGATGTTGCCACCATTGAAGTGCGCGCCGCCCATCACCACCACTTCCTTGATGCCTTGGGTGATTTCCGGGTCCTGAGTCAATGCCAGCGCCAGGTTGGTCTGCGGGCCGAGCATGGCGATCGTGATGCTGTGGGGCTTGGCAGCACGCAGGGTCTTGATCAGGTAATCCACGGCGTTGCCTTCGGCGAGGCCTTTTTGCGGCTCATGCACGGTGACGCCGGAGATGCCTTCCTTGCCGTGGATATTCTCGGCATAGATCGGCGTGCGCAGCAGGGGCTTGGGCGCACCGGCATACACCGGGATCTCCTCGCGCCCTGCCCACTCGCGCGCCAGGCGCGCGTTGCGGGAGGTTTTGTCCAGGCGTACATTGCCGGCCACGGTGGTCAGCGCACGAATGCTCAACTCTTCCGGCGACGCCATGGCAAACAGTAAGGCCACGACATCGTCGGCACCCGGGTCGGTGTCGATGATGAGGTCGATTTTTTCCGCCGCCTGGGCGCTTGCAGCAGTGAGCGCGGACAAAAGCAGAACACTCCGGAACAGGTTTTTCAGGGTCGGGAGACTACGTTGCATAAAACACTCCTTGTCGTTGGGAAACTCTAGAAAGTGACGCCGGACACCAGCGCGATATTGCAATAAGGCTGGCACTCACCGGTACGCACCACCGCGCGCGCCGAGCGGCTCAGTTGCTTGAACTGATCGTGGCTGAGCAGGCGTCGCTCACCCAGCGCGGCCTGCTCGGTCAGGCTGTCGAGGTCGGCCAGCGCAGCCGGTTGCTTGAGCAGAATTTCTTCGGCCAGCACATGACTTTCCACCTGCATCTCGCTCAACACGATGCGCAGCGTACTGATGAAGTCGGGAATGCCCTGGGTCAGCGCGAGGTCGATCAACTCGACGCCCGGCGGCACCGGCAAGCCCGCGTCACCGATGACCAGAATGTCACCATGACCAAGGGAGGCGATCACACGCGACAAGGCGATATTGAGCAGAGGGGTCTTTTTCATGAGGGCACAAAACCTTGAACGTCGTTGAGTGTGGGAATGGAAGGTTGCGCACCATCCCGCGTGACCGACAACGCCGCCGCGACCTGCCCAAAACGAATGGCCTGGGCTTCGCTTTGGCCATTGACCAGTGCCGCAGCAAAACCACCGACGAAGGTGTCTCCGGCAGCGGTGGTGTCGACCGCCTTGACCTTGGGAGCCATCAGGTGCTCGAAGCTCTCGCCATCGGCGAACAATGCTCCCTCGGCACCCAGGGTGATGATGACCTTGCCTGCACCGGCCTTGATCAGTTGAGTCGCCGCCAGCTTGGCGCTGTCGAGGGAGTCAACCGTCATGCCGCTCAGTGCGCTGGCTTCGCTTTCGTTGGGGATCAGGTAGTCGATCGAGGCGTACCACTCGGTCGGTAGCGGGCCGCTGGCAGGCGCCGGATTGAGAATCACCGTCTTGCCCAGCTCACGACCACGTTTGAGCGTGTAGCCCACCGTTTCCATCGGCACTTCAAGCTGGCAGACAATCACGTCGCCAGCCTGCAACACGGCATCCACCGCGCGCATCGCGGCGGGCGTCAACTCGCCGTTGCTACCGGCGACAATCACAATCGCGTTCTGGCTACTGTCATCCACCACGATCAACGCCACACCGCTGGAGCCGTCCACTGTGCTGACGGCCTGGCAGTCGATACCTTCGACCAGCAGCGCTTCGCGCAATTGATCACCATAGGCGTCAGTGCCCACGCAGCCGATCATCGCCACCTCCGCCCCGAGGCGTGCAGATGCGACGGCCTGGTTGGCGCCCTTGCCGCCCGGCACGGTCGAGAACGATTGACCGATCAGGGTTTCGCCGGCACGCGGCAAGCGACTGGCACGGGTGACCAGGTCCATGTTCAAACTGCCTACTACCACTACTTTTGCTGGCATACATCAGTACTCATCAATTCGGTTCAGCGGTATTGCGCGAACGCACCAGCGACCGGCGCCGTTGACTCACGCAACACAATGCTCGGCGTCACGATACGTTGATCGATCGGCAGTTGGGGGGTAGCAATTCGTCGCAGTAACAGTTCGGCCGCCGTTTCGCCCAGTTGCACGATCGATTGCCCGACCGTGGTCAATGCCGGGTATACGTAGCGGCCCATTTGGATGTCATCAAAACCGATCACCGAGAGATCGGCCGGCACGCGGATATTGCGCTCTGCGGCTGCGCGTAACACGCCAAAACCAATCATGTCGTTGCTGGCAAAAATCGCACTGGGCGGGTTCTCGGACAGCAACTTCACGGCGGCGGCGTAACCGCCGATGCTGGTGAAATCGCTTTCCTCCGTGCGACCGGGCGCAACATCCACCCCGGCTTCGTCGAGCGCACGGTGATAGCCCGCCAGGCGCATTTGCGCAACGCGGGTGTGACCAGGCCCGCCGATACAGGCAATGTCGCGATGGCCCAGTTCAAGCAGGTGCCGGGTCGCCAGGTAAGCGCCCTCTTCGTGGTCAATGCGCACCAAGTCCACATCGATGCCGTCCAGCGCGCGGTCGACGATGACCATGGGCGTGCGCACCGCGCTCAGGCCGGCCGCCAGGCCACTGTCGTCGCCGCCTACCGAGGTCACGATCAAGCCGTCGATGCGTTTTTCCAGCAACACCCGCAGGTAACTGCGTTGCTTGGCGGCATCGTCGTCGGAGTTGCACAGGATCACGCAATAACCGTTACGTTCGCAGTAATCCTCGATACCGCGAGCCAGCTCGGCAAAATACGGGTTGAGGCTGTTGGGCACCAGCAAACCGATGGTGGCGGTCGTCTTGGCCTTGAGCGAGCGCGCGACGGCGCTCGGTACGTAGTCGAGCTGCTTGATTGCCGCCTCGACCTTGATGCGCACAGGCTCACTGACCGGGCGTGTCTTGTTCACCACATGAGACACCGTGGTGTAGGAAATACCCGCAAGCGCTGCCACATCCTTGATCGTTGCCATGATTCAGCCTCGCCGACTGGCGCGCTGGCTACGGTAGGTATCGAGAACCACGGCAATCACGATCACGGCACCGGTGATGATGCGCTTGGTGGGCTCAGTGGCACCGATCTGCGCCAGGCCTGCGGCCAGCACCGAAATAATCAACACGCCAAAGAACGTGCTGATCACCGAACCGCGCCCGCCCATCAGGCTGGTGCCGCCGATCACCACGGCCGCGATTACCTGCAGCTCCAAACCGGAACCAGCGTTCGGGTCGGCCGCTTCCAGACGCGAAATCTGGAACAGTGCCGCCACACCCGCGAGCAGGCCCATCAGGCTGAATACCAGGATTTTATAGGGCTTGGGATTGATGCCGGCCAGGCGCACGGCTTCTTCATTGGTGCCGATGCCGATCAGGTAGCGACCAAAGACCGTGCGGGTCAGCACAAGCTGGGCGACGATGATCACCAGCAAGGCAATGATGAACGACGGCGAAATACCGAAGGCAATCGGATTAGACAGCCAGGCGAACGAGTCACCGATATAGGCCGTACGCGAACCGGTCATCTGGTACGCGACGCCGCGAGCCATTTCCAGCACACCGAGCGACACGATAAACGACGGAATGCGCCAGGCCACGGTGATCGAACCGGTGATGGTGCCGGCCAGTGCGGCGCAGCCCATGCCCAGCACGGCGGCCGGCAACACGCTCCAGCCCCAGCTCAGGATTGCCACGCTGACCGCCGACGCGGCCAAGGCCAGCACCGAGCCCACCGACAGGTCGATGCCGCCGATGATCAGGATGAACGTCATGCCCACCGCCAGCACCATCAGGTCCGGTATCTGGTTGGCCAGGGTGCTGAAGGTGTCGTAGGACAGGAAGTGATCGCTGAGCACCGAGAACAGCGCAATCATCGCCAGCAAGGCGCCTGCCAGCCCCAGGTAAGTACCCAGGCCGTAGAAGTTGCCGCCAGTCTTGCCGGGGGAAGTTGTGGTTTTCATGGGGTATCCCTAAGCACTGCATCGTTGAGCAGCGCATCACGTTTCTGATAGCCGGCAAACGCGGCGGCGAGCAATTCGTCCTGGGTCCAGCTATCGCGCTCGAAGGTCTCGATCAGGCGACCAGCGGACAGCACACCGATGCGGTCGCAGATCAGCATCAGCTCGCGCAGGTCACTGGACACCACCACCAGCGCTTTGCCCTGACGGGTCAATTCGCCGAGCAAGGCATAAATGTCGAACTTGGCACCGACGTCGATACCTCGGGTGGGCTCATCGAACAGCATCACCTGGCAGTCGCGCTCCAGCCAGCGGCCGATCACGACTTTCTGCTGGTTGCCGCCGGACAGTTCCGAAACCAATTGTGCCGGGCTGGAACTGCGAATGCGCATGGCGTCGATCTGGCGCTTGGCCAGGGCCGTTTCATCGCGGCTGTTGACCACCCCGCCGCCGGAGATCTCCGGCATGTTGCCCAAGGCGATATTCGCGCTGATCGACTGGGTCAGCAGCAGGCCCTCGCCTTTGCGGTCTTCGGTGATCAAGGCGATGCCGTGCCCCACGGCGTCGACCGGCGAGCGAATGCTCACCACCTTTGCTGGCGAACCGAGGGCGACGGTGCCGCTGTCGGCCAGGTCGGCACCGAAGATAAGGCGCAGCAATTCAGTGCGGCCAGCGCCGATCAGGCCGGAAATGCCATAGATCTCGCCGGCGCGTACCTCAAAGGACACATCGCGAACCTTGTCCGAACGTGTCAGGCCTTTGACCGTCAAGGCCGGGCCACCGATGGTGCGCGGGCCCAGGTCAATCTGTTCGCCCAACTCACGACCGACCATCAAGGTGACCAGTTGCTCGCTGTTGTAATTGGCCATCGGCTCGGCACAGACCAGCTTGCCATCACGCAGTACCGCAATGCGCTGGGCGACGCGGGCCAGTTCTTCGAGCCGGTGTGAAATATAAATGATCGCCACGCCCCGAGCCTGCAGGCGGGTGATCTGTTCAAACAGCATCTCGACTTCACGCGCCGTGAGCATCGCCGTGGGCTCGTCGAGAATAAGTACGTGGCAGTCGCCGATCAGGTTGCGGGCAATCTCGACCATCTGCTGATGGCCAATGCCCAGACTGCCGACCAGCGTGTCCGGGTCGATCGCATCCAGGCCGACCTGCGCCATGGCTTCGATCGCGGCTTTACGCAACTGCTTGCGGTTGATCCAGCCACCTTGACTGGGCAGGTTATGCAGGAACAGGTTCTCGGCCACCGTCAGGGTCGGCAGCAGGTTGAGTTCCTGCATCACCATGCGCACACCCAGCGCTTCAGCCTGGGTGCGGCTGCCTGGCTGGTAATCCTGGCCGTTGAACTGCATGTGCCCGGTGGTGGGCGTGACCAGCCCGCCGATGATCTTGGACAAGGTGCTTTTGCCTGCGCCGTTCTCGCCGGTAAGCGCCAGCACTTCCCCGCGATTGAGCGTCAGCGTGATGTCGGACAGCACCGGTTGGGCATAAGTCTTGCCGATACCGCTGACCGAAAGGACAGCCGCCTGGGCGGAAGGTGACATAGGAAAATCTCCAGGCGCCCGCTCAGGACGAGCGGGCGCTGTTGGGTACTGCCAGGATTACTTCTTGAGGACGAGTTCGACCGGGGTTTCGATCACGCCGTCTTTGGCATCGACTGTTTCACCCTTGACCAGCTTGAGTGCGTTCTGCAGACCGAAAACGGCTTGCTGGGCAGCGGCCTGGTCAGCCGTGGCGAGTACGCGGCCGTCCTGCAGCATCGGCTTGATTGCTTCGATGTTGTCATAGCCCACCACCAGCACCTTGCCGGCCTTGCCTGCGGCACGCACGGCGGACACAGCACCGAGGGCCATGTTGTCGTTACCGGCCAGCAGCGCCTTGAGGTCCGGGTATTCGCTCAGCATGGCCGACGCCACTTTCTGGCCCTGGTCGATTTCCCAGTTGCCGGATTGAGTGGAAACGATCTTCATGCCGGCAGCGTCCATCGCATCCTTGAAGCCTGCGGTGCGCTGCTGGGCGTTGGTGGTGGTCGGTACGCCTTCGATAATGCCGACCTTGTCACCCGAAGCCAGTTGCTTGGCCAGGTAATCACCCACCAGCTTCGCGCCTTTGCGGTTATCCGGGCCCACGAACGGGATATTCAGGTTCTTGCTTTTCAGTACATCCGGATCAAGACGGTTGTCGATGTTGACCACCTTGATGCCGGCATCCGAGGCTTTTTTCAGCACGGTGACCAGCGCTTTGGAATCGGCGGGAGCAATAACGATGGCGTTGACCTTGGCCAGGATCATCTGGTTGACGATATCGATCTGGGCGCTGGTATCGGTTTCGTTCTTGATACCGTTGGTGATCATGTCGAAGTCGGCGGCGTGCTCTTTCTGATAGGCCTTGGCGCCATCCTGCATGGTCACGAAAAATTCGTTGGCGAGGGACTTCATCACCAGGCCGACCTTGGGTTTGGCGGCGGCGTCATCGGCGAATGCAGAGGAGAGAGGCAGAGCAGCGGATGCGGCAGCAAGCACAGCGACAGCGAGAAGACGTCCAGCGAATGGCAGCTTCATGGGTTCACTCCGATCTTATGATTATTGTAAGCAACGCTTGCATCGAAATATCTCGCAAACGTTTGCGTTAATCGAACTATGAGAACCTTGTCGAGATTTGTCAACGCCGGAAAAGCGCCTTTCATCCAACGCTCCAGCAAGCGGCGGCGCCGTTTGCATGCTCTGATGTTTAAACCTCGCCTGCGCCCGCTCGTCCTCTAAAACGACAGACTGCTGCATCCGCGTTTCTCGCCACCTGACAGCAGGTAGCGTTTATTGTCGGACAACCGAACACAACGTCGTCAATTGTTCGGAAAGCCGGACAGATGTGTTGTTTGAGACCGTTGAAAATCATAAATAGTTGTTTTAAATCAAAACGTTAATTTATGTCGCCTGCCAGAATCAGGCTGGTACAAATCCTGCTCCTCCCCTGCACCTCGATACGTTCAGATACGTCCGAGGGTTCTAGATGAACCTGCAACTGCACTCATCAAAAACCAGAGAGAAAAATAATGAAATCTGCATTGAAAACTTTTGTACCGGGCGTTTTGGCCCTCCTGCTGCTGTTTCCCGTTGCCGCCCAGGCAAAGGAAGTCGAGACCAACACCAAACTTTCCAACGTAGTGATTCTCGCCACCGGCGGCACCATTGCTGGCGCCGGCGCCAGTGCGGCCAACAGTGCCACCTACCAGGCGGCTAAAGTCGGCATCGAACAACTGATCGCCGGCGTTCCTGAGCTTAGTCAGATTGCCAATGTTCGCGGCGAACAAGTGATGCAAATTGCTTCCGAGAGCATCAACAACGACAACCTGTTGCAGTTGGGCCGACGCGTCGCGGAACTGGCCGACAGCAAGGACGTCGACGGTATCGTGATCACCCATGGCACCGACACCCTGGAAGAGACGGCCTATTTCCTCAACCTGGTGGAAAAGACCGACAAGCCTATCGTGGTGGTCGGCTCGATGCGTCCAGGCACCGCCATGTCAGCCGATGGCATGCTCAATCTGTACAACGCCGTTGCCGTGGCTAGCAGCAAAGAGGCGCGTGGCAAAGGTGTGCTGGTGACCATGAACGACGAAATCCAGTCGGGTCGCGATGTGAGCAAGATGATCAACATCAAGACTGAAGCGTTCAAGAGCCCATGGGGCCCGCTGGGCATGGTGGTTGAAGGCAAATCCTACTGGTTCCGCCTGCCTGCCAAGCGCCACACGATGGATTCGGAATTCGATATCAAGACCATCAAGAGCCTGCCAGACGTGGAAATTGCCTATGGCTACGGCAACGTGAGCGATACCGCCTACAAGGCCCTGGCCCAGGCTGGCGCCAAAGCCATCATCCACGCCGGTACCGGCAATGGGTCGGTATCGTCCAAAGTGGTTCCCGCCCTGGTGGAGCTGCGCAAGCAGGGTGTGCAGATTATCCGCTCCTCCCATGTCAACGCCGGCGGGATGGTGCTGCGCAACGCCGAACAACCTGACGACAAATACGACTGGGTTGCCGCCCTGGACCTGAACCCGCAGAAAGCGCGAATTCTGGCGATGGTAGCGCTGACCCGTACCCAGGACAGCAAGGAACTGCAACGGATATTCTGGGAATACTGATTCCTGACGCCGCCGCTGTAGGAGCGAGCGTGCTCGCTCCTACACCAACCACATCAAATTACCGTCAGACGGACCTTTCGGATTTTAAGCAGTTGCGAAATTACCTACAGTCAAATACTGTATGTGCGTACAGCTTATTAAGGAATATTCCGTGGCAAAGTCCTCTCCCGCCGCTGCAACAGCCCCCGATGCCTACCAGCGACTGGCCATTCGCGTGCAAAAAATCATCAATTCGCCCCCTGCGCAAAAAGCCATGGCAGCCTTGATCTTCCGCCTGCCGGAAGAACCCGAGGATGAATGGGCGCGCTTGCTGGAGGAAATCGCGGAAAACGACAACGTCACCCTCGCCTATCGGGACGACGGCGGTGTGCAGATTTTCTGGGTTGTGCCGAAGGAAGATTGATTCAATGAGTGTGCGTTTTATTGCTGTGCTTTGTCTGCTTTTTGCCACGACCGCCCACGCCCAGGCACCCCGAACGTTCAGTGAAGCCAAGAAAGTCGCCTGGAAGCTCTATGCCCCGCAATCCACCGAGTTCTATTGCGGCTGCAAATACACCGGTAACCGCGTCGACCTGAAAGCCTGCGGTTACAAGCCACGCAAAAATGCCAGTCGCGCCGCACGCATCGAGTGGGAACACATCGTTCCTGCCTGGCAAATCGGGCATCAGCGTCAGTGCTGGCAAAGCGGCGGACGCAAGAATTGCACGCGCAATGACGCTGTGTTCAAGCGCGCCGAGGCGGATCTGCACAATCTGGTGCCGAGTATCGGTGAGGTCAATGGTGATCGTAATAACTTCAGCTTTGGCTGGCTGCCGGTGCAGAACGGGCAATACGGCTCATGCCTGACCCAGGTCGACTTCAAGGCGAAGAAGGTCATGCCACGGCCGTCTATTCGCGGCATGATTGCGCGAACGTATTTTTACATGAGCAAGCAATACGGATTGCGCCTGTCGAAGCAGGACCGCCAGCTGTATGAAGCCTGGAACAAGACATACCCCGTACAAACCTGGGAGCGCCAGCGTAACCAGACCGTTGCCTGCGTCATGGGGCGCGGCAATGACTTTGTCGGCCCGGTGAATCTGAAAGCCTGCGGCTGAAAGTGGGCGGGTTCCCGCCCCAATGGTCGCTACTGCGTAGCCTTGTGCTCGATGATTTCCGAGACGGTATCGGTCTTCTTGGCGCGAGCCATTTTTTCCGCGAGCAATGCTTGCTTGGCTTCGGCTTCAGCCTTGCTGGAGAACGGCCCAAGCAGCACTTCGTCTTTGCCGTCCACTTTGACGATATAAAAATTGAAACCATGTTCCAGCAGCCAGGCGGTCAGGTCGGTGATTGCCTGTAACTTGTGATCTGGCGGGCCTACTCGCAGATCCCATTCCTGGGCGGCAATCGCACTGCTCTGCGGTTGGCTCTGGCTCGCGGCAGCCCCAGCCTTGGGCGCCTCGACAGGCTTGCCTTCACCGCAACCGGCCAATGCCAGCACCGCCATTGCCATCGCTACTTTACGCACTGCCCTGCTCCTTAAAGGAAAAGAGGCAACTTTATCATCCACTGTCTATTCTGGCCTTCATAAACCTTGGCTTAAACAATGCGAATGATGTATCGCAGACCTGTATGATGCCGCCATGGGAATTAATGCCGCCTCTATGCGTCCTAAAAGAGGCAGTCACAGGGACGCGCTTCGCAGTAAGCTACACACATCCGACACCTGCCCTGTCTGAAACACGTGTCCTTAAAAGTAATCAAGGAGAAGTCCATGCTGATACTCACCCGTAAAGTTGGTGAAAGCATAAACATCGGTGATGACATTACGATCACCATTCTGGGCGTCAGCGGCCAGCAAGTAAGAATCGGCATCAATGCTCCTAAAGACGTTGCCGTGCACCGTGAAGAGATCTATCAGCGCATCCAGGCCGGCCTTACCGCTCCGGATAAAAACCAGACGCCTTGAGGTGCCCTCAGTAGCCAGCCTTTTCGTTCACTGTCACGGCTGGCGAAGACCCTTGCGGTTCAAATCGCGTATTTTCAAGCCCTTTCATATTCTCTTCGCCGAAAATGAAACTGTTCCGATGCCTGGAACTTGTTGCGCGATCCTCGGCCCAATTTCCTGAACCCCCTCCACTACGGCCCAAGCAAACTCGGGAGCCTGTCGATGAGGCATTCCTCAACGAAACGCTTTGCCTTCCACTCATGGATGATTGTCCTGCTGTTCGGACTGGTCTTCGTGGGCGTGGAATTTGGCTTGAGGTTCGAAGTGGCCGGCGCCGACGCCCCTTCGTGGCTGGATCTGGCATTGCTGCTTGGAGCCTATCTGTTCGTTTTTTGCCTCAAACCCCTTCAGAAAACGGTACAGCGCAAGCTTTGCCAGCACGCTATCCAACGCACCAGGCAAAAATCGACAGGTTGAATGGCTATCTGATCGCCGGTATTTACAGGTATGCAGCAGCGCCTATGCTTGGGCTTGCACAGTCAGTAAAGGGTGCTGAAACAGATGGAAATGCTCAACAAATCCCAAATCGAAGCCGCACTGGCAGCCCGCCTGCCCAGCTACAGGATCACCTGCACGCTGCATGCCGACGGCACACTCTCAGCCATTCTGAGCGGTCCGGAAACCGATCACTTCGCGATTACCGGCATCGTCCGCTCCCATTACAATGGCGCTGATGCCATTACTCGCCTTGCCAACGAAATCCTGCGGGAGATGGTGCTCTCGCGTCAGGGCATGAAAAACAGCCGGTTGCACACGCCGCCCGACCGCCCCCATAACGTGAGAGGCCGAGACCGATAATCGGCTCGGCCCTTTCGTATCAGTTCACCCTACGCTGCACGTACATCAACCCCTCACCGTCGCGTTGAACATGAAGATGCTCATAACTGTCGATGCACGCGTGCGCCGTCATCATGGGCGCAAGGTGCGTCGAGGTCACGACGATCACATCCGCCCCCGCCGCTTCCCCGGCTCGAATCCCCACCGTTGCATCTTCGAAAATCAGGCAATCCTGAACCGGCACACCCAAGCGTTCAGCGCCCAATACGTAACAGGCTGGGTCCGGTTTACCCCTGGCGACATCCTCGGCCGTCACCAACACCGCCGGCGGCTCAATGCCCGCAGCCTGCAGACGCCGCAACGCCAGCGCTTTAGGCGCGGACGTTACCAGCGCCCATCGATCACCTGGCAGACCGTTGAGGAACTCAACCGCGCCAGGTATCGCCACGACGCCGTCGACATCATCGAGTTCAGCCTTGGTTATCCATTGCGCCTCTACCTCAGGGTCCACGCCGGGCAGCGCCTGGCGTGTAATCGTATCGATCGCGCGCGCGCCATGGATCGTCTTCAGGAACGCTGCCACATCCAAACCGTGGCGTT
Source organism: Pseudomonas poae RE*1-1-14 (assembly GCF_000336465.1). NCBI lineage: Bacteria > Pseudomonadati > Pseudomonadota > Gammaproteobacteria > Pseudomonadales > Pseudomonadaceae > Pseudomonas > Pseudomonas poae. The sequence goes on from NC_020209.1 coordinate 2,791,480, forward strand.
CGGCCCAGATGCTCCACACCCGCTCTGCAGCGGCGATGGAGTTGAGCAAGGTCCCGTCCATGTCGAATAGAAAGGCGCGGTAAGGTCGTGCAGGTAAAGCTGAGCCTTGGCTGGACACTGCGTGGCTTCCTCTTGAGCTGTAGGCGTAATCGGCCCGATGCAATCTACGGCCCGGCCTGACGCTTGTAAACGTCATTGGCACTGCGGGCCTTTCATTACGAACTTGTCATCGTCCTGTTGGCCGCCTGTTCGGATCGCCTGGTTACTGTGAACTCACTGCCAGGCCCGGCAGCCGACCCTTCAGAGAGGAACCGACATGAAACGACTTGCCTCAGGCTTCGCCGCCTTGCTCTTCACCGCTTCGGCATTCGCTGCCGATCCCGCCTCGGATGCAAAGGTTATCCATGATAAAACCGGCTTCTTCGTGCATCTGGATATCGCACGGCAACTGTCGAGCACTGACACATACGGCCAGTGCGGCGTCGTGCCTGCGCAATTGCGCTACCTCGACCACCAGAACCGCGAACATGTGCTGGACTACAAAGTACAAGCCATCGGTTGCCCCAGTGAGAATTGATCACGCTAAACTGGCGTCATCCACTGAAACAGAGCACCTGTCATGAACATCCTTGTTGTCGAAGACGAACCCAAGGCAGGCAATTACCTGCTCAACGGCTTGCAGGAATTGGGGTATTGCGTGAGCCTCGCGCGCGACGGTGTGGACGGTTTGCACCAAGCGCTGGAAACGCCTTTCGACGTGATAGTGCTGGATGTGATGATGCCGAAAATGGATGGCTGGGAAGTACTGCGGCGCCTGCGCAAGGAAGCGGACACGCCCGTGCTGTTCCTGACCGCCCGCGACGACATCGCAGACCGCATCAAGGGCTTGGAACTGGGCGCCGATGACTACCTGATCAAGCCTTTCTCGTTCGCCGAACTGGTCGCACGCCTGCGCACCCTGACACGGCGAGGCCCGATCCGCGAAGATGAACAGTTGCAGATTGCCGACCTGCAAATCGACGTGCTCAAGCGCCGCGTCACCCGCGCCGACACGCGGATCACCTTGACCAATAAGGAATTCGCCCTGCTGCACCTGTTTGCAGCCCACCATGGCCAGGTGCTGTCGCGCTCGCTGATCGCCTCGCGGGTGTGGGACATGAATTTCGACAGCGACACCAATGTGGTCGACGTGGCCGTGCGGCGTCTGCGCCTGAAAATCGATGACCCGTTCCAGCTCAAACTGATCCACAGCGTACGTGGCATTGGCTACCGCTTCGATACCCAGCCATGAACCGTCGCCGCCCTTACTCCCTGACGCTACGCCTGGCGTTGATCTTTGCTCTGCTCGCCTTCGCGCTGCTGACCACCCTTGGCGTCGCGCTCTACCGCGAGCTCGAGCAGGAACTGGTACGCCGCGACGATGCCGCGCTGATTTCGCGGGTTGATCAGCTGCGCAATCTGCTCAACGACGGCAACACCCTGGACCTGATCCGCACCAAACCGGAGTTATTCCAGAATATGCTGGGCAACCGCGAGTCAGTGCTGAGCATCGCCGCGCCTGGGCAAAAACCATTGCTGCTGGTGAACCCCGCGAACATCGAGTTGCCCCCCGTCAAACCCGTGCCCAAAGACCATGTGCTCGCGTTGACCGACGTGCAGCACCTGCCTGGACTCAATGGCGTACCCTTTTCAACCGTTGCCGCGTCCATCGATTCCGGCGATCTGGGCAGCTTGCAAGTTACCAGCGGGCGCCTGATGACCGAACGCACCGCCGTGCTCGCCAGCTACCGGTTGAGTGTGTACATCCTGGCCAGTATCGCGGCGCTCATCCTCGCCGTGGTGGGCTACCTGCTTGTGCATCGTGGGCTGCTGCCTTTGCGGCGTCTGGCCCGGCATGCTCAGGGTATCGGCGTCAGTAACCTGGCCGAACGTCTCGACGGTCACGGGGCGCCCAGGGAGTTGCTGCCCATGATCGAGTCGTTCAACACCATGCTGGAACGCCTGGCCAAGGGCTTCGTGCAACTGGGCCAGGTGTCTACCGACATGGCCCATGAGCTGCGCACACCGATCAACAACCTGCTGGGAGAAACCCAGGTCGCCCTGCAACAGGACCGCAGCATCGAAGGCTACCAGCAACTGCTTGCGTCAAACGTGGAAGAGCTCGAGCGCCTGGCGCGAATGCTCGACAACATGCTGTTCCTGGCTCGCACCGACCCCGCCGGCGCACTGCATCAGCGACAGGAGCTGAACGCGGCCGATGAAGTACAGCGCATCGCCGACTACTTCGAAGGCCTGGCCGGCGATGTGGGCATGCGCATCATGACAGAGGGCGAAGGCGTGATCTGGGCGGAACCGATGCTGCTGCGACGTGCGCTGGCCAACCTGTGCGCCAACGCCATCAAATATGGTGCGCCTGGCTCCGATCTGCTGATCCAGGCGGTACCAGACGCCGAGGGCCTTCATCTGAAAGTCAGCAACCAGGGTGCGACCATTCCAGCCGAGCACTTGCCACGCTTGTTTGAACGGTTTTACCGGGTGGATGAATCTCGAGAACGCTCTTCCCAATCCAATGGGCTTGGTCTGTCAATTGTGGCGACCATCATGCAACTGCATAACGGCCAGTACGGCGTGAGCAGCGAGGATGGACTCACGTGTTTTGCATTGTTTTTTCCTCGGCGCAAGGACTGAGCATCAGGTCTGAACCTTGGTGTTATTTTGCAAAACACTTACGACCACCACTGGTCAAACACCCAATAATCTGATCTCCAAAACGCTCTCTCACATTGTTCAGAAGCGGTGCCGCACCTCAGCGCAGGCGTTTCTGGAAAAAGTGGCGCAGGTGACCTGGCGGGTAATCGACAATATGACCCACCTCAGTGAAACCCAACTTTCGATAAAACCCTGGCGCCTGAAAGCTGAACGTGTCCAGCCAGATTCCGGTACAGCCTTTCTGCTCGGCCAGGTCTTCAGCGGTGCGCATCAAGCGTGTACCGGTGCCCTGAGTACGCATCTGGTCGGGGATGCTCAGCAGTTCGATAAACAGCCACCCGTAGGAAATTTTACCGTAAAGCCCGCCCACTACCTCGTCAGTAGCGGGATCACGCAACAGGATGCCCACCGTTTCAAATGGCATGCTGCCTGTGTGACTGAGGTTATAAGCCCTCAGCGGCTTGAGGATTGCCTCACGATCCTGCTCGGTTACGTCGAATGACACCTCCATCGCCAGCTCCATCGCACGCTCCTGAATTCAGTACAAACACCATTAGTAAGACTTTAATTTCAAGGCCTATACTCAGCGCAATAACGGTGCGTTCCCACGCCGGGCTCACGGTGATTCAGCCAAAAAGGTAGCGATCATGTATGCCGGACAAATGAGTGGTATGGCAACAACAAACGGTGAAATACGTTGCCAGCTGATTGCGCAGATTATCTGCCTGTTAGCGGTGGCTTCGCTCTTCTGCTGATTGCCACTTCTGTACAGGGCTCAAAGCGGCCCTGGCGATGTATGGCCTATGGCAAAGCGCGTACTCGCGCCTTCAATTTGGGCACTTGTCAATGCGGTAAACAGCGTCAATATCCCTCTCCCCTCATCAAAGCGCGACACAACGACTGTCACGTTAATGCAGGACCATCCCACGGCGGGACAGGAGTCGCGCTGACGTAAATCGCCCACGGGTCGATTTAATCGGACAACTCATAACCGGGTAATTTCATGCTGATCAATCTAAATACTCCACCCCCAGTGCCCACCCCTCAGGCGTCCAAAGACACGGCTGATGCCGCGAAAGCTGACAGCTCAAGCAGCCTGACCGTCAGCCTTGACCATGACGCTAAATCTTCAGAGGGTGTGGGCGGTGGCGAGGCGCCATCGACCAAGCAAGAGTCGGAAACGGTCAAGGAACTGAAAAAACAAATCGAGCAGTTGCAAAAGCAGCTCCAACAGCAACAGCAGGCACTGCAAAAGGCACAGTCCAGCACCGAAAACGCAGAGGCAAAAGCGGTGACGATCGCAGCGGCGCAAGTGCAGGTAGCAAGTACATCAGCGGCTTTGCAGACGGTAAGCGCAGCCCTGTTGCAGGCCGTGACCAGTGAAGGCAAGAGCAGTTCGGGCTCGATAGTCAGCACCACGGCTTGATACAACAAAACGCCCGAGGTGACGCTTCGGGTGTTTTGACTGACCCAAATTCCAGGCAACAAAAAAGGGCCCACCTTTCGGTGAGCCCTTCTAGACCGCCCAGCAGAGCGGATTTTGTTTGGTAGGCGCGATTGGACTCGAACCAACGACCCCCACCATGTCAAGGTGGTGCTCTAACCAACTGAGCTACGTGCCTGCTGTGAGGCGGCATTCTACGGAATTCCGAAGGTGTGTCAACATCTTTTTCGCAGCTAACCCTATGAATATGCGAATTTTTTATTTTCGTACGGCACATCCGTGTTTTGCGGGTGGCTGGCGGGCGATTTTCAACTCAGGTAGGATCGCGGCACTCGTAAAAAATATAAAACAGAGGTTCCAGGATGGCGAACACCCCCTATCCCCAGTCTTATTACGCCGCATCCGCCAATGCGGTTGCGCCTCGTCCGGTATTGCAAGGTGAGGTCGAAACCGATGTGTGCGTGATTGGCGCCGGCTATACCGGCCTTTCCAGCGCACTGTTTCTGTTGGAGAACGGTTTTCGCGTCACGGTGCTGGAAGCCGCCAAGGTGGGGTTTGGTGCATCAGGTCGCAACGGTGGGCAGATCGTCAACAGCTATAGCCGCGATATCGACGTGATCGAGCGCAGCGTCGGGCCCAGCCAGGCGCAGTTGCTGGGTGAGATGGCGTTCGAGGGTGGCAGGATCATTCGCGAGCGGGTGGCCAAGTACCAGATCCAGTGCGACTTGAAAGACGGCGGCGTGTTCGCCGCACTCAACAGCAAGCATATGGGCCACCTGGAATCGCAGAAGCGTCTGTGGGAACGCTACGGCCACACGCAACTGGAGCTGCTGGACGAGCGCCGCATACGTGAAGTAGTGGCCTGCGACAACTATGTCGGCGGCCTCCTGGACATGAGCGGCGGGCATATTCATCCACTCAACCTGGCCCTCGGCGAAGCCGCTGCCGTTGAGTCGCTCGGCGGTACGATCTACGAACAATCCGCTGCACTGCGCATTGAGCGTGGCGCCAATCCGGTGGTGCATACCGCCGAAGGCAAGGTGAGGGCCAAGTTCATTATTGTTGCGGGCAACGCCTACCTGGGCAACCTCGTGCCGGAGCTGGCCGCCAAGTCGATGCCCTGCGGCACGCAAGTGATCACCACGGCCCCCTTGGACGATGACCTGGCCAAGACCCTGTTGCCGCAGGACTACTGCGTCGAAGACTGCAATTACCTGCTCGACTACTACCGCCTCACACGCGACAAGCGCCTGATCTTCGGCGGTGGCGTGGTCTATGGCGCGCGGGACCCAGCGAATATCGAAGCAATCATTCGTCCGAAGATGCTCAAGGCCTTCCCGCAACTCAAGGACGTGAAAATCGACTACGCCTGGACCGGTAACTTCCTATTGACCCTGTCGCGCTTGCCTCAGGTGGGCCGCCTGGGCGACAACATCTATTACTCCCAAGGCTGCAGCGGCCACGGCGTGACCTACACGCACCTGGCAGGCAAAGTGCTCGCCGAAGCCCTGCGTGGCCAGGCAGAGCGTTTTGACGCGTTTGCCGACCTGCCTCACTACCCATTCCCGGGCGGACAGCTGCTGCGTACGCCATTCGCGGCGCTGGGCGCCTGGTACTACGGGCTGCGGGATAAGCTGGGGTACTGACACACAGAGGGAGCCGGGTTCCGGCTCCCTCCCCTGACTTGACGTTACGTTGCGAGCCAAGCCGGCCCCTTATCAGCAAATCGCAGACACAAAAAACCCCGGTCTTTCGACCAGGGTCTTTGCTATCGGATCAAAGCAGCCCATGGCTGTCTTTGCGCTTCAAGGCGTTCAGCGGGCCTTTAAGCAGATATGGCGCAGCGGACGGGACTCGAACCCGCGACCCCCGGCGTGACAGGCCGGTATTCTAACCGACTGAACTACCGCTGCGTATCGCTTGACCGGTTAAGCGTGAAGCCCTCAACCGTCTTTAAACATCTGATCGATCAGCCTTGGCTGTTCAATCTCAAGCCCGACAATTCGAACCTGGAAAATATGGCGCAGCGGACGGGACTCGAACCCGCGACCCCCGGCGTGACAGGCCGGTATTCTAACCGACTGAACTACCGCTGCGCGTCGGTGCAACCTTTAACGTTGCGTCTTGCCCGTAAGCAAAACTCTCAAGAAGTGGTGGGTGATGACGGGATCGAACCGCCGACCCTCTGCTTGTAAGGCAGATGCTCTCCCAGCTGAGCTAATCACCCTTTGCTTCGTTGAGGCCGCGAAATTTACGCAGGTAGCAGACCTAAGTCAATAGCCCGCTTGAAGTTTTCCCGAAAAAGACAAAATTGCTTCAAGCCTCTGCTCGCCTTACTCGCTGTAAATCATCTTCTTGCTCATGCCACCGTCAACCACGAACTCCTGCCCGGTCACGAACCCGGCCTGACGCGACAGCAACCAAGCCACCATCGCCGCCACATCCTCCACGGTGCCTACCCTGCCCGCCGGATGCTGGGCGTGATCCGCGTCACTCAGTGGCTCGGCACGCCGTGCAGAGGGGTCGCGCGCATCGATCCAGCCGGGGCTGACCGCGTTGACCCGCACCTCCGGCCCCAGGCTCATCGCCAAGGCATGAGTCAGGGCCAGCAGGCCGCCCTTGCTCGCCGCGTAGGCCTCGGTATCCGGCTCCGATTGACGGGCGCGCGTGGACGCCAGGTTGACGATTGCGCCGCCATGGGCACGCAGGTAAGGAGCGCAGTGCTTGGCCAGCAACATCGGCCCGCTGAGGTTCACTGCCAGCACACGGTTCCAATAGGCCAGGTCGAGGCTTTCCAGGGTGATATTGTGCGGATCGGCTACCGCCGCGTTGCACACCAGCGCATCCAGGCGCCCGAACTGCCCCAGCACTTCGGCGACCCCCTGGGCGACCTGCTTCTCGTCAGCCACATCCATGGTGATAAACCAGGCATTGTCGCCGAGCACCCTGGACACCTTCGAACCACGCTCGCGATCGAGGTCGGTCAACACCACCTGCCAGCCTTCGCTGATCAGCCAGGCGGCGATGCCCAGGCCAATCCCGCGAGCAGCACCGGTTACCAGCGCGACACGTCCGTTACTGACCACTGCGGCCTCGGTGGACCACTCGATCACAAGGCCGCCAGCCCGCGGGCCAGGTCTGCCTGCAAATCAGCCACATCTTCCAGGCCAACCGCAACGCGAATCAGACTGTCACGAATGCCCGCCGCTTCACGCTCCTGCGGCGCCAGGCGGCCGTGGGACGTGGTTCCCGGATGGGTAATGGTGGTCTTGCTGTCACCCAGGTTGGCGGTGATGGAGATCAGACGCGTTGCATCGATAAAGCGCCAGGCGCCCTCTTTGCCGCCCTTCACTTCAAAACTCACCACCGCGCCGAAACCGCGCTGCTGGCGTTGGGCCAATGCGTGTTGCGGGTGGCTCTTGAGACCGGCGTAGTGCACTTTCTCGATGCCGTCCTGCTGCTCCAGCCACTCGGCCAGGGCCTGGGCATTGGCACAATGGGCCTTCATGCGCAGGCTGAGGGTCTCCAGGCCCTTGAGGAAGATCCAGGCATTGAACGGGCTGAGCGTAGGCCCGGCGGTACGCAGGAAGCCGACGACTTCCTTCATCTGCTCGCCACGACCGGCTACCACCCCACCCATGCAACGGCCCTGGCCATCGATGAATTTGGTCGCCGAGTGCACGACGATATCGGCGCCCAGCTTCAGCGGCTGTTGCAGCGCAGGTGTGCAGAAGCAATTGTCGACCACCAGCATCGTGCCCTTGGCATGAGCCACTTCGGCCAATGCAGCGATATCCACCAGCTCGGCAAGTGGATTGGACGGCGACTCGACAAACAGTAACCGGGTATTGGCCTTGATTGCCGCATCCCAGCCGGACACGTCCGCCAGCGGCACATAGTCCACTTCGACGCCGAAGCGCTTGAAGTACTTCTCGAACAGGCTGATGGTCGAGCCGAACACACTGCGCGACACCAGCACATGATCGCCAGCGCTGCACAAGCTCATTACCACCGCCATGATCGCTGCCATGCCAGTGGCAGTGGCCACGGCCTGCTCGGCACCTTCCAAAGCAGCAATACGCTCTTCGAAGGCGCGCACGGTCGGGTTGGTGTAGCGCGAATAGACATTGCCCGGCACTTCGCCGGCAAAACGCGCGGCAGCGTCGGCGGCCGTGCGAAATACGTAGCTGGAGGTAAAGAACATCGGATCACCGTGCTCACCTTCCGGGGTACGGTGCTGGCCGGCGCGCACAGCCAAAGTGTCGAAAGCTACGCCATCAAGGTCGCTGTCCAGCCGACCGGCATCCCATTCCTGACTCATGCTGCGACTCCTTACTCTCGAAATTCTTTATTTAAGATACAAAACCGGCCCCTCAGGGCCGGTGTTCACTCAGTTGTTGTACAGATCGATGATCGCGCTGACCGCCTGGGTCTTGACCTTCGACGAGTCGTTACGCGCCTGCTCGATCTTGTTCAGGTAGGCATCGTCGACGTCGCCGGTCACGTACTTGCCATCGAACACGGCACAGTCGAACTGATCGATCTTGATCTTGCCACCACCGACAGCTTCGATCAGGTCCGGCAGGTCCTGGTAGATCAGCCAGTCGGCGCCGATCAGGTCGGCCACGTCCTGGGTCGAACGGTTATGAGCGATCAGCTCATGGGCGCTCGGCATGTCGATACCATACACGTTCGGGTAACGCACGGCAGGCGCAGCGGAGCAGAAGTAAACATTCTTCGCACCGGCTTCGCGGGCCATCTGGATGATCTGCTTGCACGTGGTACCGCGCACGATGGAATCATCCACCAGCATCACGTTCTTGCCACGAAACTCCAGTTCGATGGCGTTGAGCTTCTGGCGCACCGATTTCTTGCGTGCAGCCTGGCCGGGCATGATGAACGTACGGCCGATGTAGCGGTTCTTCACGAAACCTTCGCGAAACTTGACGCCCAGGTGGTTGGCCAGCTCCAGGGCGGCGGTACGGCTGGTGTCCGGAATCGGGATCACTACGTCGATATCGTGCTCGGGACGCTCGCGCAGGATCTTGTCGGCCAGCTTCTCGCCCATGCGCAGGCGCGCCTTGTAGACCGAGACACCGTCGATGATCGAATCCGGACGCGCCAGGTAGACGTGCTCGAAGATGCACGGCGTCAGCTTCGGCGCCACTGCGCACTGACGGGTGTGCAGCTTGCCATCTTCAGTGATGTACACCGCTTCGCCCGGCGCGAGGTCGCGGATCAGGGTGAAGCCCAACACGTCCAGTGACACGCTTTCGGACGCGATCATGTACTCGACGCCTTCGTCGGTGTGGCGCTGACCGAACACGATCGGGCGGATACCGTGCGGGTCGCGGAAACCGACGATACCGTAACCGGTGATCATCGCCACCACGGCGTAACCGCCGACGCAACGGTTGTGCACGTCGATCACGGCGGCAAACACGTCTTCTTCGGTGGGCTGCAGCTTGCCGCGCTGGGCCAGCTCATGGGCGAACACGTTGAGCAGCACTTCCGAATCGGAACTGGTGTTGACGTGGCGCAGATCGGATTCGTAAATTTCCTTGGCCAGCTGTTCAACGTTGGTCAGGTTGCCGTTGTGCGCCAGGGTGATGCCGTAAGGCGAGTTGACGTAGAACGGCTGAGCTTCGGCTGACGTCGAGCTGCCGGCAGTCGGGTAACGCACATGGCCAATACCCATGTGCCCGACGAGGCGCTGCATGTGACGCTGATGGAACACGTCACGCACCAGGCCATTGTCCTTGCGCAAAAATAACCGGCCGTCGTGGCTGGTCACAATACCGGCAGCGTCCTGGCCGCGGTGCTGGAGGACGGTTAGCGCGTCATACAGCGCCTGATTCACGTTCGACTTACCGACGATACCGACGATGCCACACATGCGACGCAACCCCTACTTAATGAATCTTGACTGAACCCTGCTTACTGAGGCGTTTTGGCCGGTAAGAGGTGTTCCTTGAACGGAAGATCAGCGGGTACGCTGATTCCGCTGGCCAGCCACTGACTGCTCCACCCCAATATGAGGTTCTTGGACCAATCTGCAACCAAAAGAAATTTTGGCACGAGCACCGACTCCTGCCACCACGCATCCTGCTGTACCGGCCCCAGGCTCAATAGCCCGACCGCCACCACCACCAACAAGGCGCCACGCGCCGCGCCGAAGGCCATGCCGAGAAATCGATCGGTCCCGGAGAGGCCGGTGACGCGTATCAATTCGCCAATAAGGTAATTGACCATTGCCCCCACCAGCAGCGTGGCGATGAACATAATGGCGCAGCCCGCGATGACGCGGGCCGAAGGTGTCTCGATGTAGCCGGCCAGGTAAACCGACAGTGCCCCCCCGAACATCCAGGCTACGACGCCTGCGATGATCCAGGTCAGCAACGACAAGGCTTCTTTTACGAAGCCGCGGCTCAGACTGATCAACGCGGAGATGGCGACGATTGCAACGATCGCCCAATCAACCCAAGTAAATGGCACGGTTCGGCCTGCATACGAATAAGGCGGCGGATTTTAGCAGAGCGTTGGGCTGTCGGTAAGCGGTGATTGCGGGCGCTTTGCAAATCAATAGTTTGTAGCGGGTAAAGCCTCTTTCAAGGCCACCGCAAAAACACTGTGGGAGGGCGCAATCCCCCTCCCACAGCTGATTGCACTCCAGGCTGAATCAGCCGCGCTCAGGCTGGAAGCGGGTCACGAAGCCCTTCAGGTTCTGCTGACGGTCCAGCAAGTCCCGCAGGCGATCGGCCTCGGCTCGCTCGATCAGCGGCCCGATAAACACGCGGTTCTTGCCATCGGCACTGCGGATATAAGCGTTGTAACCCTGGCTGCGCAGTTTTTTCTGCAAGGCGTCGGCGCCTTCACGATTGCCAAGGCTGGCGACCTGAATAGACCAACTGATCGGCAGGCCATTGGGATCGATACGACTCTGCCCAACATCCGGCTTGCCTGGCGTCGCCGGTTGCGGCGCGACCGGCTTGGGCGCAGGTGCCGGCGCGGCTGGCTTGGCCGCCACCGCAGGCGCTGGCTTGACCACCGGTACGCTCTGCTGCACGGGCGCAGAAGGCGCTGGCTGCGCAGCAGCGGGCTCTTCGGCCGGCACCGGTTCGTCTTCGGGCAATGCCTGCGGCTCGGGCACCACCACCGGTTCGACCTGCACCTGAGGCATGGCGGGCGCCTGGGGCGCTGCCGGGGCTTGGACTACCACCTGGCGCTGTTCGTCCTGGCGGGAAAACAGCATCGGCAGAAAAATCACCGCCAACGCCACCAGCACCAGAGCCCCGACCATTCGCTGCTTGTATGCGCTATCCAGTAATGCCATGTGCAGCTTCCTCCGTGGGGCGCCGAGCCAACCACTCAAGCGCCTCGGCAACACAATAAAATGATCCGAACAACAGAATCTCGTCCTCGGCCGTTGCCACCGCACACTGCGCCTCGAGGGCTGCGGTCAGGCTTGCATACGACGCCACGCGCGCACCAAGGTTCTGCAAGGCCAGCTCCAACTCCGCCGCCGGGCGACTGCGCGGCGTATCCAGCGGCGCGACCGCCCACGCCTGGACACTTTCGAGCAATGGCGCAACCACGCCATCAAGGTCCTTGTCGGCCAACAGACCAAAAACGGCGAGTCGACGACCCAACGGCGGCGTACGCGCCAGGCGTTGCGCCAGGTACTCGGCTGCATGGGGGTTATGTCCCACATCCAGCAGCAGGTTCAGACGCTTGCCCTGCCACTCGACCGCACGACGATCCAGACGCCCAACCACCCTGGTCGCCCGCAACGTCGCGGCAATCTGCGCAGCATCCCATGGCAGGTCCAGCAGCAGATAGGCCTGCAGCGCAAGCGCGGCATTTTCCATCGGCAGGTTCAACAGCGGCAAATTGTGCAGCTCGACCATTTGGCCGCGCGCATCGCGCCCGTGCCATTGCCAGTGCTGCTCGCCGATGTCGAGGTTGAACTCGCGACCGCGCAGGAAGAACGGGCATTCCAGCTCACGTACCTTGTCGAGCAAGGGCTGCGGCGGATCCAGGTCGCCGCACAACGCAGGCTTGCCCGCACGGAAGATACCGGCCTTTTCATAGGCCACCGACTCGCGGGTATCGCCCAGATAATCGACATGGTCGACGCCAATGCTGGTAACCAGCGCCAGGTCGGCATCCACCACGTTGACCGTGTCCAGACGCCCGCCCAGCCCCACTTCCAGCACGACCACATCCAGTCGCGCACGCTCGAACAGCCAGAACGCCGCCAGGGTGCCCATCTCGAAGTAGGTCAGGGAAATTTCGCCACGCCCGGCATCGAGTGCGGCGAACGCTTCACACAGTTGCTCATCGGTGGCTTCGACACCGTTGAGCTGCACCCGCTCGTTGTAACGCAGCAGGTGCGGAGAACTGTAGACACCCACGCTCAGGCCTTGAGCCTGTAGCAGCGCCGCGACAAAGGCGCAGGTCGAGCCCTTGCCGTTGGTGCCGGTCACCGTGATCACGCGCGGCGCCGGCCGGCCCAACCCGAGGCGGGTCGCTACCTGTTGCGAGCGCTCCAGGCCCATGTCGATGGCGGACGGATGCAACTGCTCCAGGTAGGCGAGCCATTCGCCCAGGGTACGTTGGGTCATAGGTTTGCAGGCACCGGCGGCACGACGATAGGCTCGATTTTAGGCGCGACGTACACCGGCGTCGGCAGCCCCATCATTTGCGCCAGCAGGTTGCCCAGGCGCGGACGCAGCTCGCCACGCGGGATGATCAGGTCGATTGCGCCGTGCTCCAGCAGGAACTCGCTGCGCTGGAAGCCTTCCGGCAGCTTTTCGCGCACGGTCTGCTCGATCACGCGCGGGCCGGCAAAACCGATCAGAGCCTTGGGCTCACCGACGATCACGTCGCCCAGCATGGCCAGGCTGGCGGAAACACCGCCGTAGACCGGGTCGGTCAGCACGGAGATAAACGGAATGCCTTCTTCACGCAGACGCGCCAGCACCGCAGAGGTCTTGGCCATTTGCATCAGGGAAATCAGGGCTTCCTGCATGCGCGCGCCACCGGAAGCGGCGAAGCAGATCATTGGGCAACGGTTTTCGAGGGCGTAATTGGCGGCGCACACAAAACGCTCACCGACGATGGCGCCCATGGAGCCGCCCATGAAGGAAAATTCAAAAGCCGAGACTACAACGGGCATGCCCAGCAGCTTGCCACTGACGGAAATCAACGCATCTTTTTCGCCGGTCTGCTTCTGCGCAGCGGTGAGGCGGTCCTTGTATTTCTTGCCGTCGCGGAACTTGAGACGGTCGACCGGCTCCAGATCAGCGCCCAGTTCGTTACGCCCGTCGGCGTCAAGGAAGATGTCGATGCGCGCGCGCGCGCCGATCCGCATGTGGTGATTGCACTTGGGGCAAACGTCCAGAGTCTTTTCCAGCTCCGGGCGGTACAGCACCGCGTCGCAGGAGGGGCACTTGTGCCACAGACCTTCAGGAACCGAGCTTTTCTTCACCTCGGAACGCATGATCGAAGGGATCAGTTTGTCTACTAACCAGTTGCTCATGCTTTCTTTCTCCAGTACCGGTGGCTTGAACACAGCCCCGCGTATGCCCTTGAGCTAAATTCATATGTGGCGATGACGCGGGCGGGACGGGGTCAGACGTTCGACCAGCCATTTCCCAACCGCATCCTCAGCCTTCCAGACAACCTGCCTGTGCAGGGTTGCCACTTCGTTCCCGGCCCGCCCGCAGGCGGCGCCGATGCTGCGTTACACAGTGGTAGTTACTGACGGCGGCAGACTGCCAGCCGTCACATCGCGCGCACTGCCTGCATGAATGCGCGAATCTTGTGGTGATCCTTGATGCCCTTGCTCTGCTCTACGCCACCGCTGACATCAACGGCATACGGCCGAACCTGCTCGATGGCCGCCGCGACATTGGCGCAGTTCAGGCCGCCGGCAAGAATGATCGGCTTGCTCAACCCTTCGGGAATCAGCGACCAGTCGAACGCTTCGCCCGTACCGCCGGGGACGCCTTCGACATAGGTGTCCAGCAGGATTCCGCGCGCCCCGGCATACGTGGCGCAGGCGGCGGCAATATCATCACCGGCCTTGACCCGCAACGCCTTGATATACGGGCGTTGATAGCTTTCACATTCGTCGGGGCTTTCGTCGCCGTGAAACTGCAGCATATCCAGCGGTACGGCATCGAGCGTTTCGTTGAGCTCGCAGCGGCTGGCATTCACGAACAGCCCCACCGTGGTGACGAACGGTGGCAACGCGGCAATGATCGCCCGCGCCTGCACCACGTTCACCGCCCGTGGGCTTTTGGCATAGAACACCAAACCGATGGCATCCGCCCCCGCCTCGACTGCCGCCAGCGCGTCTTCCGTGCGGGTAATCCCGCAAATCTTGCTGCGAACGGCTGACATGTCTTGGAAACCTCAGGGATTGCACCGAGAAAGTCCCGGATGGTAACAAAAGCTTTTCCGGGCGTCAGCCGCCAAGTTCGCTGAAACCTGTGAGGAAGTGTGGCCCGAGGAAGCGCTCCGGCAGCTCGAACTCGTCGCGGTACTCCACCCCCACCAGATACAGGCCAAAGGGATGGGCCGTCACACCACCCGTGCGGCGGACCCGGCTTTCCAGCACCTCCCTGGCCCACTCCACCGGGCGCTCGCCGGTGCCGATGGTCATCAGAACGCCGGCAATGTTGCGCACCATATGGTGCAGGAACGCCCCGGCACGAATATCCAGCACGATCATCTTGCCGTGCCGCGTGACGCGCAGGTGGTGGACTTCCTTGATCGGCGACTTGGCCTGGCACTGCCCGGCACGGAATGCGCTGAAATCATGCACGCCCACCAGATGCTGCGCCGCTTCGGCCATGCGCTCGACATCCAGTGGACGATGGTTCCAGGTGATTTCCTGGTTGAGGTGCGCCGGACGGATCTGGTCGTTGTAGATCACGTAGCGATAACGCCGGGCAATGGCCTTGAAACGTGCATGAAAATGCGCAGGCATGACCTTGGCCCAGGTCACGCTGACGTCGTGGGGCAGATTGATATTGGCGCCCATCACCCAAGCTTTCATGGTGCGCTCGGCCTGGGTATCGAAGTGCACCACCTGACCACAGGCGTGCACACCGGCGTCGGTACGCCCGGCGCACATCAGCGACACCGGCGAGTCGGCGACCTTGGACAGTGCATTTTCCAGGGTTTCCTGCACCGTCAGCACACCCGACGCCTGACGCTGCCAGCCCCGGTAGCGCGAGCCTTTGTATTCGACGCCAAGGGCGATGCGGTAAAAGCCTGCGGCCGCCATTTCGGCGGCCGCGTTATCTATGTTTGCCAAGAACTGAGAGCCTGATGAGTTGCGCAAAGGCGGGCATTATAAAGGCGACGAACAAAGCAGGGGCGCTTTTGTTCGGGGTTGACGCCAATCCAGACAGGGGAGGAGCTTGCCCCCTCCCACATGGGCGCCGTATCGAGCGTTAAATTCTGCCGAGCATTTCCTTGGCCTCACTGCGCTGTTCTTCGCTGCCCTCGGTCAGCACTTCGGACAGAATGTCACGTGCGCCATCGGCATCGCCCATATCGATGTAGGCCTGGGCCAGATCGAGTTTGGTGGAGACCTCATCGGTGCCCGATAGGAAGTCGAACTCCGGTTCGTCATCGCCCAGCGCCGCGTCTTCGGCGGTAAAGGTAGGCTCGATCGGCGGATGCTCCAGACTCTGGGACAGGCGATCGAGCTCGGCGTTGACATCGTCCAGCTCCGAGGCAAATGCATCAGGCTTGGCCGGCGTCGGGGCTTCAGGCTCATCGGCCAGGGACAGGTCGAAGTCTTCCGGCAGCTCAAAGTCATCCACGGCAGTGGGCTTGAGGGCCGGCGGCTCAACGGCCGACACATCGTTCACCTGGTCTTCAAGACCAGAGAGGAAGTCGTCATCGGCCTGCGAGGACGGCGGATCCAGGTGCAGATCGAAGTCCGAGGCTTCATTGGGCGCGGCCTTATCGCTGGTCTGTTGCTTGAGCAGCGATTCGAACGTCGGCTGATCGGCGGCAACGACCGCGGGCGAAGCGGCTTCCAACTCATCCAGGCTGAGGTCGAAATCGTCGGCCGACGCATCGGGCGCAGGCTTTTCCTCGAGCAGATCCTTGACGTATTGGGCATCGAGCGCCGCAGCTGCCACCGCAGCACTGACGCCCGCCGCCAGCACGGCCATGGCCGGGAAGCGTGACTTGAGTTGTTCGACCTGGGCGTGGTTTTCACCGGTGGCCACCAGTTGACGCTCCTGCGTCACGAACCCGTCCTTGTCGTTCTGCAGGCCGTAGACCTCCATCAGCTTCAGGCGCAGGTCGCTGCGCTTGGGATCGCGTTTGATCGCCTGCTCCAGCACATCGGCAGCCTGGTTCAAGTGACCACGATCGATGTGGGACTGGGCTTGCGCCAGGGCACCGCTGGCGTTAGTCGGGTTGACGGCGGCGGCCAACGGCGAAAGCACCGAAGCCACCGTTGGCACGACTACCGGCTCAACCACGGGCGCCGGAGCGGGGGCCAGCTTGACACTTGGCGGTGCGACTTCCAGGCCTTCGAAACTGTCCGAGGGCAGATCACGGTCGATGCTCGACGTGAACTCCGCTTCCTCGGCCAGCGCGCGGGCCATGCGCAGGTGCTTTTCTTCTTCAAGCCGGGCATTGCGATGGCGCGCCCACAGCAGCAGCAGCAACAGCACCAGCAAGCCGGCCGCACCGCCGATCACGCCAAGTACGATGGGATTGGTGAGCAGGTCGTTGAACTTGCCTTCGGTGCTGGCAGGTGTTGCAACCGGCGTGGCCACCTCTGGCGCAGGCGTTGCAGAGGCGGGTGCCGCTGGCGTCGCAGGGGGTTGGGTGGCAGGGGCTTGCGCCGCTGAATCCGCAGACGCTGAATCCACTGCAGCCGGGTCGGCAGCAGCAGCCGCAGGATCAGTCGCCAACTGGGCCGGCATCGCTGCCGTTGTAGTGGCCGGCTGGCCTTTTTCAGCCTGCAGCCTGGCCAGTTGATCATTCTTCAGCTGGATCAGCTTTTGCAGTTTGTCGAGCTGGCTTTGCAGGTCTGCCGCGCGGCTCTTGAGCTCTTCGTTGTCGCGACGGGTGGTGTCCAGTTGCTCTTGGGTCACCGCCAGTTTTTCACCCAGAGCCTGGCTCTCGCCGGCGTTGCCCTTGGCGCCCTTCCTGGCAGCTTCGGCGGAGACCAGACTCAAGGTGTCCTTGGCGTCGGTGGTCGCGGCGGCATTGCCCGCCTGGGTGCGGCGGGTGGCGTCCAGTTGCTGCCGGCCGGCCGGCTGATTGGTCGCACTGCGGCGGCCCTGGCGCCAGGCTTCGTTCTGCGCGCGCACCTCGGCAATCGCCTTGGGTTGCGGCAGCGCGGTACTTTGGGTGGCATCGGGCAGGCGCAGGACCTGGCCAGTCTTCAAACGGTTGATGTTGCCATCGGTGAACGCGTCAGGATTCAACGCCTGAATGGCCAGCATGGTCTGCTGCACCGAGCCACCATTGCGGTTCTTCTGTGCAATTTCCCACAGGGTGTCGCGGGATGTGGTGGTGTGCTGGGCCGATGAGCGTGCGGCAGCCGAGGCGCTGCCAGCGGGCGCCGACAGACGCGGTGCAGGCGCAGCGGCCGGCGTTGCCTGATCGAACTTGGCCGGGTCGAGCAACACACTGTAGTCACGCATCAGGCGACCATTGGGCCACTGCACCTGCAACAGGAAACGTACGTAGGAATCGGGTAATGGCTTGCTGGAAGTGACCCGCACCACACTGCGGCCATTGGGGTTGATCACCGGGGTGAACGTCAGATCATTGAGAAACGCCTGACGATCCACGCCCGCATCGACGAAGGCCTGGGAGGACGCCAGGCTTGGCGTGATCTCGGCAGCGGTGAGGCCACCCACATCGAGCAATTCGATGTCCACCGACAGCGGCTGGTTCAGCTTGGACTTGAGGGTCATCTCCCCCAGCTGCAGCGCTTGCGCCATACCGGAAGACAGCGCCGAGGCGGCCGCTATTGCTAACACCAGTTTGCGAACTTGAACCATAGCCTCATCCTTTGTCTGAACACTCCCCGGCTTGCGAGAAGGTTGGTAACCGCTGCCATTAGGCATGGCGAGCCGATAGGTTACCGACGCGCTTCTGTGCCGCTTCCGACCAAGCATAGCGCCTGGTTAGAATCAATCTACAAATTGCCGCCAAGTATCTTTTACACAAGGCGTTTTATCAACAACTGCGCCAACTGCACTGCATTCAGGGCTGCGCCCTTGCGTACGTTATCTGACGTCAGCCACAAGTTTAGTTCCGCAGGATCATCCAGGCCTGCACGAACCCGCCCTGCATACACCACGTCCTGGCCTACTGCATCGCCCACGGCGGTGGGGTAATCCCCCTCCTCCACAAGCTCGATACCCGGCGCGGCCTCAAGTGCGCGGTTGATGGCGATCAGGTCCACCGGCTCCGCCAGTTGCAACGACACCGTGAGGCTGTCGCCAAAGAACACCGGGGCTTGAACGCAGGCGGCGGACACTTTCAGCGCCGGAGTGTCCAGTACCGCGCGCAGCTCGTGTATCAGACGTTTCTCAAGGTCTGTATGACCTTTCGCATCTGGCTTACCGACTTGTGCCAACAGGTTGAAGGCCATTTGCCGATCAAAGAAAGCCGGCTCCAGCGGACGCACATTCAGCAATTCGGCGGTTTGCCGCGCGAGTTCGCTGACGGCTTCGCGGCCCAGGGCCGACACCGCCAGGTTGGCGGTGACGCTGACGCGCTGGATATCCACCAGACCACGCAACGGTGCCAGCACCACGGCGAGGTTGGTCGCCGATGGGCTGGGGCTGCTGACCTGAAACGGCTTTTTCAAGCCCTCCAGCACATGGGCATTGGCTTCCGGCACCACGGGCGGTGCCTGTTCGGCCGGCAACGCGCCGGACAAATCGATCACCGCACACCCGGCCGCAGTGGCGCGCGGGGCGAAACCCAGGGTCACGGCCGGCCCGGCCGCGAAGAAGGCCAACTGCGCCTTGCTGAAATCGAACTCATCGACTTCCCGCACCCGCACGTTCTTGCCACGAAACGGCACCGACGCACCGGCGGAATTGCTGCCCGCCAGCAGATACAAGGTGCCGACCGGGAATGCCAGCTCTTCGAGGATCTGCACCAGGGTCTCACCGACGGTGCCGGTGGCGCCGATCACGGCGATTTCAAAGGTCTGGGTCATGGAAGCTGCCTCGGGCATTGCGGGGGGAGCGGCACTTTACCGGGTGGTTGGGAGTGAGGCAATTGGGCTGGGTCTGGTGGTGAAGCTGATGGCGCTATCGCAGGCAAGCCAACTCCCCCCCTGTGAAGCTGCGAACACATTCCACTGTGGGAGCTGGCTTGCCTGCGATAGCGCCCGAAAGCCCAATAAAAAACCCCGCGCCTGTCACCAGAGCACGGGGTTTTCAACATCCGGCAGCAATCACCGCTCCAGCAAAATCCGCAACATCCGACGCAGCGGCTCCGCCGCGCCCCACAGCAACTGGTCGCCCACGGTGAACGCGCCAAGGAACTGGCTGCCCATGTTCAGCTTGCGCAGACGGCCTACCGGCACATTCAGGGTGCCGGTGACCTTGGTCGGGCTCAACTCCTGCATGCTGATATCGCGGTTGTTCGGCACCAGCTTGACCCACGGGTTGTGCTGGCTGATCAGCCCTTCGATATCGGCGATCGGCACGTCCTTGTTCAGCTTGATGGTCAGCGCCTGGCTGTGGCAGCGCATGGCGCCGATGCGCACGCAGATGCCATCCACCGGGATCGGGCTCTTGAAACGACCGAGGATCTTGTTGGTCTCGGCCTGGGCCTTCCACTCTTCGCGGCTCTGGCCGTTCGGCAGTTCCTTGTCGATCCACGGGATCAGGCTACCGGCCAATGGCACGCCGAAGTTCTCGGTCGGGTAGGCTTCACTGCGCATGGCGTCGGCCACACGGCGGTCGATATCGAGGATCGCGCTGGCAGGGTCGGCCAGTTGATCGGCGACAGCAGCATGGGTTGCGCCCATCTGCTTGATCAGCTCACGCATGTTCTGCGCGCCGGCGCCGGACGCCGCCTGATAGGTCATGGCGCTCATCCACTCGACCAGACCGGCTTCGAACAAGCCACCCAGGCCCATCAGCATCAGACTGACGGTGCAGTTGCCGCCGACGTAGTTTTTGGTGCCGGCATCCAGCTGCTGGTCGATGACCTTGCGGTTGACCGGGTCGAGGATGATCACGGCATCGTCCTGCATACGCAGGCTCGAGGCAGCGTCAATCCAGTAGCCCTGCCAGCCGGCTTCACGCAGCTTGGGGAAGACTTCGCTGGTGTAGTCGCCGCCCTGGCAGGTCAGGATCACGTCGAGGGTTTTCAGCTCTTCAATGCTATAGGCGTCCTTGAGTGGGGCAATATCCTTGCCCACGGACGGGCCTTGGCCACCCACATTCGAAGTGGTGAAAAACACCGGCTCGATAAGATCGAAATCCTGCTCTTCCAGCATCCGCTGCATGAGCACGGAACCGACCATACCGCGCCAACCGATCAGACCTACACGTTTCATCGCAACTACACCTTGTTCAAAAGTGGGCCGCATGGCAGCAACAACTGCAAGCGGGCCCGAGAGATTACAGATTCCGCAGCGCGGCGACTACAGCGTCGCCCATTTCTTGCGTCCCGACCCGGGTGCAACCCTGCGACCAGATGTCGCCGGTGCGCAACCCCTGGTCCAGCACCAGGCTCACGGCTTTCTCGATGGCATCTGCCGCGTCACCCAGGTTGAAGCTATAACGCAGCATCATCGACACCGACAAAATCGTCGCCAGCGGGTTGGCAATGCCCTGCCCCGCGATATCCGGCGCCGAACCGTGGCACGGCTCGTACATGCCTTTGTTATTGGTGTCCAGGGACGCCGACGGCAGCATGCCGATGGAGCCGGTGAGCATCGACGCCTGGTCGGACAGGATGTCGCCAAACAGGTTGTCGGTGACAATCACGTCAAACTGCTTGGGCGCGCGCACCAGTTGCATGGCGGCGTTGTCGACGTACATGTGGCTCAGTTCGACGTCCGGGTAATCCTTGGCCACCTCTTCGACGATTTCACGCCACAGCTGGCTGGAAGCCAGCACGTTGGCCTTGTCCACCGAGCAGACCTTCTTGCCACGCACACGGGCCATGTCGAAACCGACACGGGCGATGCGGCGGATTTCGCTCTCGCTGTACGGCAGGGTGTCGTAGGCCTGGCGCTCGCCGTTTTCCAGCTCGCGCACGCCCCGTGGTGAGCCGAAATAGATACCGCCGGTCAGCTCACGCACGATCAGGATGTCCAGGCCCGCCACCACTTCCGGCTTGAGGCTCGACGCGTCAGCCAGTTGCGGGTAGAGGATGGCCGGGCGCAGGTTGCCGAACAGGCCCAGTTGCGCGCGGATCTTCAGCAGGCCGCGCTCGGGGCGGATGTCGCGCTCGATCTTGTCCCACTTGGGCCCACCCACGGCGCCGAGCAGCACGGCATCGGCCGCGCGGGCGCGGTCCAGGGTTTCGTCAGCCAGGGGAACGCCGTGTTTGTCGATGGCTGCGCCGCCGATCACGTCGTGGCTCAGTTCGAAGCCCAGGCTGTACTTGCTGTTGGCCAACTCCAGCACCTTGACCGCTTCGGCCATGATTTCCGGACCAATACCGTCGCCAGGGAGAATCAGAATCTGCTTGCTCATGGGTTCCTCGTTTCATCAAGCGACCCGCCCGCAGGCAGGTCGGGAAAATGGATCAGCGTTCGGCCCACACCACCAGTACGTCGGTGCTGAAGGTGCCGTCGGCTTGAATCTCGTAGTAATCGCGCACTTCCTGGCCCATCGCATGTTGCAGCTCAAGAATTGCCGCGCGCAAGGCCGGCGGCGTGCGCATGCGCTCGACCCACGAGGTGTATTCCAGACGCAGGCGCTGGCGACTGCTGCTGCGCACGTGCAAACCCGCTTCGCTGAGCTGGCGCATCCACTCGGCCGCCGAGTAGTCACGCACATGACTGGTGTCGCGCAGCACTTCGACGGTTTGCAGGTAAGTGTCCAGCAACGGGCTGCCTGGCGACACCACATCGACAAACGCCGCCACCCCGCCCGGCTTGAGTACGCGGCGCACTTCGCGCAGGGCCAGACCGAGGTCGCTCCAGTGGTGCGCCGAATAGCGACTGAACACGAAGTCGAACTCGCCATCGGCGAACGGCAGGCGTTCGGCGGCGCCGTGGACGGTGCGGATGTTGGTGAGTCCACGATCCTTCGCGGCGGCGGCCACCACATCGAGCATCTGTTGGGACAGGTCACAGGCCACTACTTCTTTGACCAGCGGCGCCACGTGGAAGCTGACATGACCGGCACCGCAGCCCAAATCCAGCAGTCGTGCAGCGCCCTGCCCGGCCAGTTCGGCCTGGAGCAGCGCGAATTCGGTGCCTTGGGCGTGCACGGCACTGCTCAGGTAGGCTGAGGCTTGCTCGCCGAATTGTTTTTGCACGACTTGGGTGTGGGCGGTGTTGGTCATGGTGGCTTTCCTTGGGTTTTGGGGTGCTGGTACGGGCGCTATCGCAGGCAAGCCAGCTCCCACATTTGGAATGCATTCCAAGGTGGGAGTCGGGCTTGCCCGCGATGGGGCCCGCACGGTTACCGCAAATCAGGCATCGCGAAACAGCCAGGGCTGGCTCGCCCGGTGCTTGGCTTCAAACGCTGCAATCGCATCGCCGTCCTGCAAGGTCAGGCCTATATCGTCCAGGCCATTGATCAGGCAGTGCTTACGGAACGCATCCACCTCGAAGTGATACACCTTGCCGTCCGGGCGGGTCACGGTTTGCGCCGCCAGGTCAACGGTCAGTTGGTAGCCCACATCCGCTTCCACCTGCTTGAACAACTCATCCACTTCGGCATCGCTCAAGATGATCGGCAGCAAGCCGTTCTTGAAGCTGTTGTTGAAGAAGATGTCGGCGTAGCTCGGCGCGATGATGCTGCGAAAGCCATATTCTTCCAGGGCCCACGGCGCGTGTTCACGGCTGGAGCCGCAACCGAAGTTCTCACGGGCCAGCAATACGCTGGCGCCTTGGTAACGTTCGGCGTTGAGCACGAAGTCTTTGTTCAGCGGGCGCTTGGAGTTGTCCTGGTAGGCATAGCCCACGTCCAGGTAGCGCCACTCGTCGAACAGGTTAGGGCCAAAACCGGTGCGCTTGATCGACTTCAAAAACTGCTTGGGAATGATCTGGTCAGTGTCCACGTTGGCACGGTCCAACGGCGCGACCAGACCTGTGTGTTGGGTAAAAGCTCTCATCAGGAATTCCTCAGATCAATTCGCGAACGTCGATGAAACGACCGTTTACCGCCGCTGCAGCAGCCATGGCCGGGCTCACCAGATGGGTGCGGCCACCGGCGCCCTGACGCCCTTCGAAGTTACGGTTGGAGGTGGACGCGCAATGCTCGCCCGATTCCAAACGGTCCGGGTTCATCGCCAGGCACATCGAGCAGCCCGGCTCACGCCATTCAAAGCCGGCTTCGAGGAAGATCTTGTCCAAGCCTTCGGCTTCAGCCTGGGCTTTGACCAGGCCCGAGCCCGGCACCACGATCGCCTGCTTGATGGTCGAGGCCACCTTGCGGCCTTTGGCGATCACCGCCGCTGCGCGCAGGTCTTCGATGCGCGAATTGGTGCAAGAGCCGATAAACACGCGATCCAGCTGAATGTCAGTAATCGCCTGATTGGCTTTCAAGCCCATGTATTTCAAGGCGCGCTCGATGGAACCACGCTTGACCAGGTCGGCTTCTTTAGCCGGGTCCGGCACGTTCTGGTCAACCGCCAGGACCATTTCCGGCGAGGTGCCCCAGCTCACTTGCGGCTTGATCTGCGTGGCGTCCAGCTCGACCACCGTATCGAACACCGCGTCGGCGTCGGAGACCAGGTCTTTCCAGGCCTCGACCGCGGCATCCCAATCGGCGCCTTGAGGCGCGAACGGACGCCCCTTGACGTACTCGACGGTTTTCTCATCGGCCGCCACCATCCCCACGCGGGCACCGGCTTCGATGGACATGTTGCAGATGGTCATGCGGCCTTCGATGGACAGGTCGCGAATCGCGCTGCCAGCGAACTCGATGGCGTGGCCGTTACCGCCGGCGGTGCCGATCTTGCCGATCACGGCGAGCACGATGTCCTTGGCAGTCACGCCAAACGGCAACGTGCCTTCGACGCGCACCAGCATGTTCTTCATTTTTTTGGCGACCAGGCACTGGGTCGCGAACACGTGCTCCACCTCGGACGTGCCGATGCCGTGGGCCAGGGCACCAAACGCACCGTGGGTGGACGTGTGGGAGTCACCACAAACCACCGTCATGCCCGGCAAGGTGGCGCCCTGCTCCGGGCCGATCACATGGACGATGCCCTGGCGCACGTCATTCATCTTGAATTCGGTGATGCCATATTCGTCGCAATAGTCGTCAAGGGTCTGCACCTGCAGACGCGACACGGTGTCGGCAATGGCGTCGATGCCGCCCTTGCGTTCCGCAGTGGTCGGCACGTTGTGGTCGGGGGTGGCGATGATCGAGTCGACGCGCCAGGGCTTGCGCCCGGCCAGTCGCAGACCTTCGAACGCTTGGGGCGAGGTCACTTCATGGATGATGTGACGGTCGATGTAGATCAGCGACGATCCATCATCGCGACGTTTCACTTCATGGGAATCCCAAAGCTTGTCGTACAGCGTTTTGCCGGCCATCAGTCGGTCCTCATCAGCGGTGCTTCTATACGCCGGGCTTTTCAATAACCCTTTGGCTTGTGAGGCTGATGGTATGGCGCTACATTAAATAACTCAAATTCATAATTTTTATACTTTGGATTACCAGCTGGAATACCATCATGGACCTGGCCAACCTCAATGCCTTTATTGCCATCGCCGAGAGCGGCAGCTTCTCTGGCGCTGGTGAACGCCTGCACCTGACCCAACCGGCCATCAGCAAACGCATCGCCGGCCTGGAACAACAATTGAACGTAAGGCTGTTCGACCGCCTGGGCCGTGAAGTGGGCCTCACCGAGGCGGGCCGGGCCTTGCTGCCGCGCGCCTATCAGATCCTCAATGTGCTGGATGACACCCGCCGCGCCCTCACCAACCTCACCGGTGAAGTCAGCGGGCGCCTCACCCTTGCCACCAGTCACCACATCGGCCTGCATCGCCTGCCGCCCATCCTGCGCGCCTTTACCCGGGAATACCCCCACGTTGCGCTGGATATTCAGTTCCTCGATTCGGAAGTGGCCTACGAAGAAATTCTCCACGGCCGCGCCGAGGTGGCCGTGATCACTCTGGCGCCCTCGCCCCATCACCTGGTGCGCGCCACGCCGGTGTGGGATGACCTGCTGGACTTCGTGGTGGCGCCGGAGCACAGCCTGACCGGCAACGCCCGCGTGAGCCTGGCCGATATCGCGCGGCACCCGGCGGTTTTCCCCGGCGGCAACACCTTTACCCATCATATTGTCAGCAAGTTGTTCGGCGCTCAGGGCCTCACGCCCAACATCGCGATGAGTACCAATTACCTGGAAACCATCAAGATGATGGTCTCCATCGGCCTGGCCTGGAGCGTGCTGCCGCGCACCATGCTCGATGATCAGGTGACAAGCATCGCTTTGCCGGGCATACAGCTCAGTCGCCAGCTAGGCTATATCGTGCACACCGAAAGGACGCTGTCGAACGCTGCACGAGCTTTCATGAGCCTGCTGGATGCACAGGTCGATCTGCCGGGGCCACCGGCATGATGCCGTGCGGTCGTGGGCCTTGAAGAAACCGCGCTGTCCGCCCATCGAGCCAAGGCCCTTGATAATGCACAACCCTGTCGACCCGCAGCACAGCACTGCCGAGCAGGCGCTCAAGGACAGCCAGGAGCGCCTTGACCTTGCGCTGGAATCGGCGCAGTTGGGCACCTGGGACTGGCACATTCCTACCGGCATGCTCTACGGCTCGGCCCGCGCCGCTCAACTGCATGGCTTGCCCCCCGAGTCTTTCCACGAGCCTTTCGAGGCATTTTTCGAGGGCATGCCCGATTCCGATCGCGACAACATGCGCAGCGCCTACCGCACTCTGCGCAAAGGCCCGGCCGGCAACTACCAACTGATTTACCGCGTGCCCCTCGAAGACGGCAGCGCGCGGTACCTAGAAAGCCGTGCCCGGCTGTATCGCGACGAACACGGCGCCCCACTGCGCATGGCCGGCACTCTGCTGGACATCACCGACCAGGTCGAACGCGAACAACAGCTCACGGCCTCCGAAGAAAAATTCGCCAGCGTCTTCCATGCCAGCCCCAACGCGATTTCCATCACCGAACGCGACACGGGCCGGTATGTGGAAGTCAATGACGGCTTTTGCCGCTTGACCGGCTACCGCGCCGAAGAGGCCATCGGTCTCACGCTGTACCAGATCGGCATCTGGGCCGATGAAAACCAGCGCTCGGCGTTATTGGCGGAGCTCGCGATCAAGGCCCGCATTCCTCATCTGGAAATGCTCTGGCACAACCGGCGCGGCGAGGTGCTATCGGTGGAAGTCTCGGTGGAGCCGATCACCCTTAATCAAACCCCCTGCCTGCTGTTGACTGCGCGGGACGTTAGCCTGCTGAAGAACGCCCAGGCTCAGGTCCGCCACCTGGCCTATCACGACCCGCTCACCAACCTGCCCAACCGCGCACTGCTGATGGACCGCCTGAGCCAGCAGATTGCCCTGCTCAAGCGCCATAATCTGCGCGGCGCCCTGCTGTTTCTTGACCTCGACCATTTCAAGCACATCAACGATTCCCTCGGGCATCCGGTGGGCGACACCGTGCTGAAAATGATCACCGCGCGCCTGGAAGCCAGCGTGCGCATGGAGGATACCGTCGCGCGCCTGGGTGGCGACGAATTCGTGGTGTTGCTCAGCGGCCTTGAAGGTTCGCGCACGCAGGTCAGCCGGCAGGTACAGGACCTTGCCGAGACGTTGCGCCGGTTGCTCTCGGAGCCGATGTTCCTTGACGGTCATCGCCTGCAGGTCACACCGAGCATTGGTGTGGCGTTGATCCCCGACCATGGCTCGACCCCGACCGACCTGCTCAAGCGCGCCGACATTGCGCTGTACCGTGCCAAGGACTCGGGGCGCAACACCACGCAGATGTTTCACAACAGCATGCAGAAAGCCGCCAGCGAACGCCTGCGCATGGAAACCGACCTGCGCCTGGCGCTCGCGCGCGGCGAGTTCAGCATGCATTACCAGCCCCAGGTGGATGCACGCGGCAACCGCATCGTCGGTGCCGAGGCGCTGGTGCGCTGGCAGCACCCGCAACTGGGCGCGCAGTCGCCGGCTGAATTTATCAAGGTGCTGGAGGACAGTGGCCTGATCCTCGAGGTGGGCACCTGGATTCTCGATGAGGCCTGCGCAGGTGTTGCGCAACTGATCGCCGACGGCCTGGTGGACCCGCTGAATTTCAGCCTGTGCGTGAACATCAGCCCACGGCAGTTCCGCCAGAACGACTTTGTGGAACGGGTGGAGCACAGCCTCAAGCACTACGAATTGCCGTTCAGCCTGCTGAAGCTGGAAATCACCGAAGGCATCGTGATCCAGAACCTGGATGACACGGTGCTGAAAATGCGCCGCCTGAAAAAGCTCGGCGTGAGCTTTGCCATGGATGACTTCGGCACCGGCTATTCGTCGCTGACCTACCTCAAGCGCCTGCCGGTGGATGCGCTGAAAATCGACCAATCGTTCGTGCGCGATGCGACCCACGACCCCAACGACGCCGAAATCATCCGGGCGATCGTGGCGATGGCGCGCAGCCTGAACCTGGAGGTGATCGCCGAGGGCGTGGAAACCCTGGCACAGCTGGCGTTCCTGCAAGGGCTGGGCTGCCACCTGTATCAGGGTTACCTGCACAGCCGACCGTTGCCCATCGAGCGGTTCAGGACACTGCTGATGTAGCGCACGGCTCTCACACCAGAGCGACCGCTTCGCCAGCCCTTGGCGCACCGCCCTTGCGGCCCCACAGCTCTTCATGCCCCCCAATCACTGCAACCGAATGCTTGTCGGTGTTGATCATGCCCAACTGACCGCCGGCCAACGCCTGCACTGAGGTTTTTCTCACATGGCGGCCCAACCCCAGGCGCTGGAGCGCCTCGCCGGTTTCCTGCTCGTCTTCACCGTCGTTGAGGCTGTCGATGGCCGCGCTGAAGCTGGCGCCCGCCGTGCCGTCGTTGTTTTGCTCCTGCGCACGCTTGGCGCTGACGGCAAACAGGAAGTTGGCATCCTTGAGCATCCCGGCATCCGCGCCCTTGAAGCGCGCACCACGAGCCGCCTGCGACACCTCCTGATCAGACACACTGAGCACATGACCGTCCCGCAGCGTGACGTCATAGCCGCGCGCCGTTCTCTGAACCCTGGCGAAAACATTTTTGGGACTCTGGCCGAACCGCGCCATGGCAATCTTGATCGCTGCCACCGTGACGCAGTTGCCTTGATCGCTCTGATGAAAACCGCGCCAGATATCAGCGGGTTTTTCCCCTGGCGCTTTTGTGGACATCCGCGCGGGTTGTGCCATGCCTGGGCTGATACCCAGCCATGGGTTCACTATCGTCCTGAAGAGGCTCCCCAGCCGTACGCCGCTGCTGGCAAGCTGGCGACACTCGCGATTGCGTTGTGCAAACGTCCAGGAAGGTGCGGGATAAACGTGACACTGATGCATGGGCTCAGGCGCCCGGCGGACAGCGCTGCACGCCTGCGCAAGCGCCCGGTCATACTCGTGCCTGAAACCTGCCGCGTGGGTATTGAAGATTGAATACATGAACCCTGCCTTGAACGCGTCTCCCCAACTGCATGGGCAGCCGGGGAGTCTTGGTCAGCGAATTAGCGAGTGAAGATGGCTACGAGGCCGTATCGACATAGCCTGCCGAAGATTTCAGCGCAAACTTCCATAGATTGGATGCCCAGCGCCCGGAGCAGGCGACCTGATGCCTGGGCGAACCTTGACCTCGCTGTCAGCCTCGGCGATGGTCTCCCGCTCAGCGTCCTTCTGCGTGGTCGTCGCATGTTCATGCTCATGTTTCGCTTCCGTTGCGGCCGCCGTGTGCCCCCCTGCGTCCAGCACGGTATCAACTTTCTCTTCTGCGTCCGCCTTCACCTCGGCCTCGGTTTTAAGCGCGTCCGGCGTCGCTGCAAGGGTTTTCGCCTCAGCGCGCAGCTGGCTGGCAGTCGTGGTACCGGTGATCGCGGCTGCGTCGTTGCGCTCATCGAGCTTTGGCTCGTCGATAATCAATCGTGGCTTGATCGATGAGACCGTACTCGACCCATCATTGGAGATAACGTTTACATGGACGCCGGCAGCCAGGCTGATCCTGTACTGCTTGCCGCTCTCGGGCGTCAGGTTCACCTGGGTGCTGCCATCCGGCATGACCGTCACCTGTGCATCGCCGTCGGCGGAGAGCTTCAGCGACTCGTCTTTTACAGCGCCTGGCGCTACGGATGCAGGGCTGTCAGTGCGTGCATTGATCTGTATGCCTGGCTCGGCGCCGAGCTTGGTTTTTGCCATTGGTTCCTGGTGCACAGGCGGCGTCTGGCTGTCCGCGCCTTTCACGCCGATCTGTAAACCGCCATCAGCGGCAAGCTTCGCCTGAGCATCTTTTTCACCGCTCGCAGGCTTGGGCTGGGTGCCAGCGTCTTTAATGCCCACTTGCACATTACCTTCAGCGCCAGCGTTGATCTGGACATTCGGTTTCACCAACGTTATCGGCGAACTCTGCACATCAACCGGCAACTTGGAACTGCTGCCCCAACTCGATAGAAAGTTGCGCATTGCTTTCAAGACCATCTCGAACATTTCCAACATTTTGTCCAAAGCATCGGCGCTGACGGTCACTTGCTTCCCGCCGCCCTCGGCATTATCGAGATGCGGCGCAATGTTGTTTTTTGGAATAAACCCGAGGTTATTGACTGGCTTTTCCGGCGTTTGCAAACTCTGCGTTGCAGCCTCGTTGGCCGTATTAAGATCCGACTTGAAACCCGCAACATTATTCATCGATATAGTGGACATTTGTTTCATCTCATTCTTGAAGTGACGCTGCCCGGCAATAACCCGTTAAACATGGCAGCGATAGAGTTGGGCTGGAAGTCATTCATCGCTTCGCAGTCCCTACTTTCGTGGATCGCGGCGCTATCGAGTTCCAGCATTCCGCGATCACATAAGGAAAACAAAATCACCAATCAGATTTTGCCGCGCCCTGCCCCCAGTAAAACCAACGCCTCAACCCTGAAAACAACGCTCATACAGATATATAAAGTAATAAGCAGGCGCAACTTAAAACCCATGAAATAATTAAACCCTGCCAGGCGTCTGCGCCACGTGCTAGTTCGCGCGCGCGGATAAAAACTCACAACACTGTTTTAGACGCGTCAAAAAAAGGAGCGCCAATGGCGCCCCTGATTGAGTGTTTTAAAACGTTATAAATATAAACTTAATTTTTCAGCGCACGCGGCATTCCGATCAACTCGGCCACCTTGTCCAATGCGGTCTCGCGGCGCAGCGCGTGGAACAACTCCACCGCCTGCGGATAATTGCGTGTGAGCATCGCCAGCCATTGCTTCAAGCGACCGGGCGCCTGCTTTTCCGTCAACTGCGCCACCGACTGACGCCAGAATTCATGGAGCATCGGCTGCATCTGCGCCCAGGTCATCTCCACCACGTCCTCACCGGCACGCGCGGCCGCAATCTGCCGCGCCAGGTCGGGGCGCGCAACCAGGCCACGGCCAAGCATGATGTGTTCGGCGCCACTGATTTCGCGACAGCGCCTCCAGTCTTCGACACTCCAGATATCGCCATTGGCAAACACCGGCACCTTGACCACGTCCTGCACTCGCGGAATCCATTCCCAATGGGCCGGCGGCTTGTAGCCATCGGTCTTGGTGCGCGCATGCACCACGATATGCTCCGCCCCACCCTCGGCCAGCGCCGTGGCACACACCAGCGCGCCGTCCGGACTGTCGAAGCCCAGGCGCATCTTGGCGGTCACCGGGATGTGCGCCGGGACGGCGCGGCGTACGTGCTCGACAATCCGGTTGAGCAGTTCCGGTTCCTTGAGCAGCACCGCGCCGCCGCGTGATTTATTGACCGTCTTGGCCGGGCAGCCGAAGTTCAGGTCGATCACCTGCGAGCCCAGCTCACAGGCAAGAACAGCGTTTTCGGCCAGGCAAACAGGGTCCGAACCGAGCAACTGCACACGCAGCGGCACGCCCGCCGCCGTGTGGGCGCCGTGCAGCAGTTCCGGGGCAAGTTTGTGGAAATAGGCCGGGGTGAGCAGACGGTCGTTGACGCGAATGAACTCGGTCACGCACCAGTCAATCCCGCCGACGCGGGTCAGCACGTCACGCAGGATGTTGTCGACCAACCCCTCCATGGGCGCCAGAGCAATTTGCATGGAAAAACACTCAACAAAAATCGTGGCGCAGTTTACTGGGTTTCCTGCGGGAAACGTTAACCCCCGGTCAGGGCGGGGCCGTAACCGTCGAGAAACTCACTGGGCATGCGCTTGGGCTTGCCGCTGGACAGCTCGATACACACAAAGGTGGTGCGCGCGCGTAGCAGGGTGACCCCGTCACGCGGTCGCATCAGTTGGAAGCGGCGGGTCATCTTCAGGCGCTGGTCCCAGTCGACGATCCAGGTGGCCAGTTGCAGTTCGTCGCCTTCGTAGCCGGCCGCCAGGTAGTCGATCTCATGGCGCACCACGGCCATGGCGCGGTCCAGCCGGCGATATTCGGTGAGGTCAAGCCCCAGGCGCTGAGAGTGCCGCCAGGCGCAGCGTTCCAACCAGGAAACATAAACCGCGTTATTGGCGTGCCCCAGGCCGTCAATGTCCTCGGGGCCGACCTGCAGATCGATGGAAAACGGTGCTGCCAGATCCCAGCCCATACCTTGCTCCTGTCGGTTGATGTCGGCGGGGCAGTGTATCAACGCACCGCCGACTTCGCTGCGCGCAACACGCGGTCCGACAATTCGCCAGGCCCGAGGGCGCGCGCCAGCGCCAGGCCGCCGATCATCAGGGCCATGCCCGCCAAGGCCTTGTCGGTGTCTTCGGGGCTGGCGGCGAGTTGGGCGGCCATCAACTCCGTGTGTTCGTTGAGCGCCTGGCGGAACTCATCCGGCAGTCGGCCCATTTCGCCCAAGGTGGCCGGCAGCGGGCAGGCCTGCGTGGTGGCGTCACGATGCTTGCGCGACAGGTAGAACGCGGCCGCCAGGCTGCGACGCTCCTCGCCGGTGAGTTGGCCATCGATGTCCTCGATCGCCGCGCGACGCGTGGCCAGCAACTGGGTGAAGGCCTCAAGCATCAGCGCGTCCTTGCTTTCAAAGTGCGCGTAAAAACCACCGACGGTCAGCCCCGCCGCGCCCATGACTTCGCCCACGCTCGGCTCGGCCGGACCGCGTTGGATCAACGCGGCGCTGGCGGCTTGCAGAATGCGTTCGCGGGTTTGCGCTTTTTTATCGCTCATCAAAAGGCTCCGTCGTTCATGGGCCGGATATTATTATCATGATAATACTTGGCAGGCGAGCGGCGCGGCGATGGGTCGGAACGGGAGAAGGGATCAACGGCGGGTTGGCCAAACGCCAGACAAACAAAAGGGCCATTCAATAATTGAATGACCCTTAAAAATCCCGCAGAGCGGGTAATCGTGGCGTCCCCTAGGGGACTCGAACCCCTGTTACCGCCGTGAAAGGGCGGTGTCCTAGGCCACTAGACGAAGGGGACACAAACCTTCTGTACAACTGACCAGCGCTGAGTGCTGATCGATTCAAGGACGGTGTGGCCAGACCTTGAACCTGTAGATTGGTGGAGCTAAACGGGATCGAACCGTTGACCTCTTGCATGCCATGCAAGCGCTCTCCCAGCTGAGCTATAGCCCCGATTTTTCGCCTGGCGGCGCAGCAGACCTTTCGAGCTGCTTGTTGAAACTGGCGTCCCCTAGGGGACTCGAACCCCTGTTACCGCCGTGAAAGGGCGGTGTCCTAGGCCACTAGACGAAGGGGACAAAACCTTCTATACAACGGATCAGCGCTGAGTGCTGATCGATTCAAGGACGGTGTGGCCAGACCTTGAACCTGCAAATTGGTGGAGCTAAACGGGATCGAACCGTTGACCTCTTGCATGCCATGCAAGCGCTCTCCCAGCTGAGCTATAGCCCCTCATCGGTGAGGACGGGGCGAATCTTAATGGCGGTTTGGAAGTGTGTCAAATTTATTTTCAACAATTTCCAAAGTTTTTTGCCGGGATAACAATCACTTACCAACGAAACCCCGGAAAGCCGGGGTTTCGTCGCTGCCACAGAGGACTTAGCCGATAGCGCCCAGCAGCTTTTCCCATTCCTTGTTTTCTTTCTTGGAAACACCGCCCAGCAAATCAAGGGCTTGGCGTAGACGGAAGCGCGTGAGGTCCGGCCCCAGAATTTCCATTGCATCGAGCACCGACACTGAACTGGCCTGCCCGGTGATCGCAGCGAACATCAAAGGCATGGCATCGCGCAGCTTCAATTCCAGAGACTCGACCACCGCCTGAATCGTCGCAGTGATCGCATCCTTTTCCCACTGGCGCAGGCTTTCGAGCTTCCACAGAATCAGCTGCATCAACTGGCGCACCTGGTCGCCCGACAGCTTCTTGGACTCGAACAGCTTCGCGTCCGGGTTCACGCCACCGGCAAAGAAGAAGCTGGCCAACGGCGCGACCTGGCTGAACGTCTCCACCCTGCCCTGCACCAGCGGCGCGATCTTCATCATGTACTCAGGGTTCAACGCCCACTGCTGCACGCGGCTGGCGAACTCTTCTACCGGCAAGTCACGCAGCCACTGGCCGTTGAGCCACGACAGTTTTTCGATATCGAAGATCGGCCCGCCCAGCGACACGCGGGACAGGTCGAAGTTATCGACCATTTCCTGCAACGAGAACTTCTCGCGCTCGTCGGGCATCGACCAACCCATGCGGCCCAGGTAGTTGAGCATCGCTTCGGGCATGAAACCCATGCGCTCGTAGAACGTCACCGAGGTCGGGTTCTTGCGCTTGGACAGCTTGCTCTTGTCCGGATTACGCAGCAGCGGCATGTAGCACAGCTGCGGCTGTTCCCAGCCAAAGTACTCATAGAGCAGGATCAGTTTCGGTGCCGACGGCAGCCACTCTTCGCCGCGCAGCACGTGGGTGATACCCATCAGGTGATCGTCGACCACGTTGGCCAGGAAGTACGTCGGCAGACCGTCGGTCTTCATCAGCACCTGCATGTCCATGCGGTCCCACGGGATCTCGACGTCACCGCGCAGCATGTCCGGCACCACGCAAACGCCTTCGCTCGGCACCTTCATGCGGATCACATGGGGCTCGCCGGCCGTCAGGCGGCGGGCCACTTCTTCTTTCGACAGCAACAGCGCGCGGCCGTCGTAGCGCGGGGTTTCGCCACGGGCCTGTTGCTCGGCGCGCATCTGGTCCAACTCTTCAGCGGTGCAGAAGCATGGGAACGCATGGCCCATGTCGACCAGCTGCTGAGTGTATTGCTTGTAAATATCGCTACGCTCGCTCTGGCGATACGGGCCGTGCGGCCCCCCAACGTCCGGACCTTCGGCCCAGGTGATGCCGAGCCAGCGCAGGGCATCGAAAATCTGCTGTTCCGACTCGCGGGTGGAGCGCAACTGGTCAGTGTCTTCGATCCGCAGGATGAATTCACCGCCGTGCTGCTTGGCAAAGCAGTAGTTGAACAAGGCGATGTAAGCAGTGCCGACGTGAGGATCGCCGGTAGGCGATGGCGCGATGCGCGTGCGGACGGTGGTCATGGCAGGTCTCGAATGGGCGATATAACTGAAAATTGAAACAAGGGGCGAATGGTAACAGCCTGGGTGATATCTGGAAAACCGAGGCGCGGCTATCGGGGGCAAGCCCCCTCCCACATTTGACCGTGTTCACACATCAAGGTGGGAGGGGGCTTGCCCCCGATGAGGCCGGCACTACCATTACAAATCACACAGCCAGCAACCGCTCGCGCAATTTGCCAATCTCATCACGCGTCTGCGCCGCCGCCTCGAATTCAAGATCGCGTGCCAACTGGTACATCTTCTCTTCCAACTGGCGAATCCGCTTGGTGATCTCACTCGGCGAGCGCAATTCGTTCTCGTACTTGGCGCTTTCCTCGGCGGCCTTGGCCATGCCCTTGCGCTTCTTGCTGCGCGAGCCCGGCACGGTGGCGCCTTCCATGATGTCGGCGACGTCCTTGAACACACCCTTGGGGGTAATGCCATGTTCGAGGTTGAAGGCAATCTGCTTTTCACGGCGCCGCTCGGTCTCGCCGATCGCGCGCTCCATGGAACCGGTGATGCGGTCCGCATACAGGATCGCCCGGCCATTGAGGTTACGCGCCGCACGGCCAATGGTCTGGATCAGTGAACGTTCGGAGCGCAGGAAGCCCTCCTTGTCCGCATCCAGAATCGCCACCAGCGACACTTCCGGCATGTCCAGACCTTCGCGCAGCAGGTTGATGCCCACCAGCACATCAAAGGTGCCCAGGCGCAGATCACGGATGATCTCCACCCGCTCCACCGTGTCGATGTCCGAGTGCAGGTATCGCACGCGCACGCCGTGGTCGGCCAGGTAGTCGGTGAGGTCTTCGGACATGCGCTTGGTCAGCGTGGTCACCAGCACCCGCTCCTCCAGCGCCACGCGCTTGTTGATCTCCGACAGCAGGTCGTCGACCTGGGTCAGCGCCGGGCGGATTTCGATCTGCGGGTCGACCAGGCCGGTCGGCCGCACCACCTGCTCGATCACCCGGCCCGCATGCTCGGCCTCATAATTGCCCGGCGTGGCCGACACAAAAATGGTCTGCGGGCTGATCGCCTCCCACTCGTCAAACCGCATCGGCCGGTTGTCCAGCGCCGACGGCAGGCGGAAACCGTATTCCACCAGGGTCTCCTTGCGCGAGCGGTCGCCCTTATACATCGCGCCTACTTGCGGCACGCTGACGTGGGACTCGTCGATCACCAGCAAGGCGTCCGGCGGCAAGTAGTCGTACAGCGTCGGCGGCGGCGCGCCGGAGTCACGGCCCGACAGATAGCGCGAGTAGTTTTCGATGCCGTTGCAGTAGCCCAGCTCCAGGATCATCTCCAGGTCGAAGCGGGTGCGCTGCTCCAGGCGCTGGGCTTCCACCAGCTTGTTGTTGGCGCGTAGGTATTCCAGGCGCTCGGCCAGCTCGACCTTGATACCTTCAATGGCGCCCATCAGGGTTTCCCGGGGCGTTACATAGTGGCTTTTGGGGTAGAAGGTGAAGCGCGGCAGCTTGCGGATCACCTCCCCAGTCAATGGATCGAAAGCCGACAGGCTTTCCACCTCATCGTCGAACAGCTCGATGCGGATAGCCTCCAGGTCCGATTCGGCCGGGTAGATGTCGATCACATCGCCGCGCACGCGGAAGGTGGCGCGGGCAAAGTCCATGTCGTTGCGGGTGTATTGCAGGCTCGCCAGGCGGCGCAGCAATTCGCGCTGGTCGAGTTTGTCGCCACGGTCAACGTGCAACACCATCTTCAGATAGGTTTCCGGGCTGCCCAGGCCGTAGATGCACGACACGGTGGTGACGATGATCGCGTCCTTGCGCTCAAGCAACGCCTTGGTCGCCGACAAGCGCATCTGCTCGATATGGTCGTTGATCGACGCATCTTTCTCGATGAAGGTGTCGGACGACGGCACGTAGGCTTCGGGCTGGTAATAGTCGTAGTAGGAGACGAAATACTCCACCGCATTGTTCGGGAAGAACGCCTTGAACTCGCCGTACAGCTGCGCGGCCAGGGTCTTGTTCGGCGCCAGCACCAGGGTCGGGCGGTTGATCTGCGCGATCACGTTGGCAATGCTGAAGGTCTTGCCCGAACCGGTCACCCCGAGCAGCGTCTGGTGCGCCAGGCCGGCCTCGATGCCTTCGACCATCTGGCGAATGGCTTCGGGCTGGTCGCCGGCCGGTTCAAAGCGGGTGACGAGCTGGAAATCCGACATAACGTACCTCTTTCAAGTCACCCCGGGCCTGTGGCCGCCAAGGACGAATAGCTCAGCAACCCGCGAATATACTTCGCAGGCTGCAGGAAAAATCATGATAGCTGTAGAAGTGGTGGCGAAGGCGACGGGTTTCAAGGCACTTATCCTACATAGCCTCTGCCTGGCCCTTGTATAGCCCCTGCCTGTTGAATGCCAATAAGACTAACGGTCGGCGCCTCAACCGAAAAACTTGGCCAAAAAGCCGTTTCAACGGTCGCCCTCGGCCGTGCGGGCCTCTATACTAGCTCCCCGTTTGTGCACCGCTCTAGTGCCTCCGGCTGGAGCGCGACACGTCCCTCCCTTCCCCCATAGAGCTGCCGCAAAATGAGCCTGTTCTCCGCTGTCGAAATGGCACCACGCGATCCAATCCTGGGCCTCAACGAAGCATTCAACGCCGACACCCGAACCACCAAGGTCAACCTTGGCGTGGGCGTTTACTGCAACGAGGAGGGGAAGATTCCACTCTTGCGTGCCGTTGCCGAAGCGGAAGCCATTCGCGTGGCGCAACACGCCGCCCGCGGCTATTTGCCGATTGACGGGATCGCAGCCTACGACAAGGCTGTGCAAACCCTGTTGTTCGGTGACGAGTCGCCACTGCTGAACGCCGGCCGTGTAGTGACCGTGCAGGCCGTCGGCGGCACTGGCGCGCTGAAAATCGGCGCAGACTTCCTCAAGCAGCTGCTGCCCGACGCCGTTGTCGCCATCAGCGACCCGAGCTGGGAAAACCACCGCGCACTGTTCGAAACCGCCGGTTTCCCGGTGCACAACTACCGCTACTACGACGCCGCCACCCATGACGTCAATCGCGCTGGCCTGCTCGAAGACCTCAACGCCCTGCCGCCACAGTCCATCGTGGTGCTGCATGCCTGCTGCCACAACCCCACCGGCGTCGACCTCAGCCCCGCCGACTGGCAGGACGTGCTGGACGTGGTCAAGGCCAAAAACCTCGTGCCGTTCCTCGACATGGCCTACCAGGGCTTCGGCGACGGCATCCACGAAGACGCGGCCGCCGTGCGCCTGTTCGCCGAATCGGGCCTGACCTTCTTTGTGTCCAGCTCGTTCTCCAAGTCGTTCTCCCTGTACGGCGAACGAGTGGGCGCGCTGTCGATCGTCAGCGACTCGCGGGAAGAAAGCGCGCGCATCCTGTCCCAGGTCAAGCGCGTGATCCGCACCAACTACTCCAACCCGCCGACCCACGGCGCCGCCATCGTCGCCGCCGTGCTGAACAACCCTGAGCTGCGCGCCCAGTGGGAAGCGGAACTGGCCGAAATGCGCCTGCGCATCCGCGGCATGCGCGAGCAGATGGTCGCCGAACTGGCCAAGGCTGCACCGGGCCACGACTTCAGCTTCGTCGGCCGTCAGCGCGGGATGTTCTCCTACTCCGGCCTGAGCGTGGCGCAAGTCACGCGCCTGCGCAGCGAGTTTGGTGTCTATGCACTGGACACAGGGCGCATCTGTGTGGCGGCGTTGAACCAATCGAACCTTGACGCCGTCACAAAAGCGATCGTTCAGGTGCTGTAAGCCGCCGGTCGTGATCAAAAAGGGGAAACCGGTGGTTTCCCCTTTTTCGTATGCAGCCCCTAGACTGAACCCCGACTGCCCCTTTGCTGTGAGAGCCCTATGAGAAACGACGACCTGGATCTTGACCTGCGCGCCGACCGCGACGAACTGCACGACTTCACCCCGCGCGCGCCGCATGCCAAGCGCCAGAAAAGCCTGGTGCTGCAAGTGGCGCTTGGCGTGTTCCTCGGTGGCCTGGCGTTATGGCTGGTGCAATTGGGCGCGACGGCGATCATGGCC
Source organism: Pseudomonas poae RE*1-1-14 (assembly GCF_000336465.1). Lineage (NCBI taxonomy): Bacteria > Pseudomonadati > Pseudomonadota > Gammaproteobacteria > Pseudomonadales > Pseudomonadaceae > Pseudomonas > Pseudomonas poae. The sequence continues at coordinate 2,830,502 of NC_020209.1, forward strand.
AAACTGGCCATGGGCACCTTTCAATTTGGCGGCTGATCACCAGCCCAGGCGAACTGGAACCTGTGTGGCGAGCAGGCTAGCCCCAATGCCGTTCAGTTAAGCGCAGATTCCCTGTGGCGAGCAGGCTTGTCCTGCGTTGGGCTGCGCAGCAGCCCCAAACCAGGCGATGAGCCGTATCAGGTACTCCGCGTTCTGCTGGATTGGGGGCGCTTCGCACGCCAACGCGGGGCAAGCCCGCTCGCCACAGGAATCGGATTGCCTGAACCACAGGGATGGGATTGCCTGAAATAGCTCAGGTTGCGCGTTCCTCCAGTAACCGCACGAAGCTGTTCAGGCTCTGGGACACGGTGCCGCGCCGCCAGATCAGCCAGGTGTTGAGCACGCGGAACCCGTCCGCCAGCGGCCACACGCTCACGGCGGCAAACCCCGGCATGCTTTCAAGCATGCTGCGCGGCATCAGCGCCAGGCCCGCACCGGCGCTGACGCAGGCCAGCATGCCGTGGTACGACTCCATCTCGAAAATCTTTCCCGGCACTGCGCCATCGTGTGAGAACCAGCGCTCAAAGTGGTGCCGGTAGGAACAGTTCGAACGAAACGTATAGATATTCTCGCCATTCACATCCCGCCCCCGGCTGATCGGCGCGTGGTGCAGCGGCGCGATCACCACCATTTCTTCCTCGAACACCGCCACGCCCTCAAGGGTCGCGTGCAGCACCGGCCCGTCGACGAACGCCGCCGCCAGCCGACCGGACAGCACCCCTTCGATCATCGTGCCCGACGGTCCCGTACTCAGGTCCAGCTCGACCTTGGCGTGCCGCTGGTTGTACGCCGCCAGCAACGCGGGGATGCGCACCGCCGCCGTGCTTTCCAGCGAGCCCAGCGCAAACGCCCCCTGGGGCTCCTCCCCCGCCACCGTCGCCCGGGCCTCCTGCACCAGATCGAGGATGCGCCGCGCGTAGCCAAGGAAATTCCAGCCGGCCGGCGACAGGCGCAGGCGGCTTTTCTCGCGGATGAACAACGCGACGCCCAGGTCCTGCTCCAGCTGCTTGATGCGTGTGGTCAGGTTCGACGGCACGCGATGAATCAGCTGCGCGGCCGAGCTGATACTGCCCTGCTCGGCCACGGCCTTGAAAATTTCAAGTTGCACCAGATCCACAGCATTCTCCAATTGTGAACGTATCGCTCAATATTATTCACTTTCCAGAAAACATGCAGCCCCGTAGGCTGGCCTCATTCACTCATTCAGCCGGACGGTGCCATGAACGCGATTTCCTCCCACACTCACGCCCTGTCGATCAATCCCGCCACTGGCGAAACCATCGGCAGCTACCCGTACGAAACCCAGGTGCAACTGGACGCCGCGCTCGACCGCGCTAGCGCAGCCTTTCGCAGCTGGCGCCGCCAGCCTGTCAGCGAGCGCGCCGAGTTGCTGCTGGCCCTGGCCCGCGCCCTGCGTGAGCAGGCCGAAACCATGGCGCAGATGATCACCCGGGAAATGGGCAAACCCATCGCCCAGGCCCGCGCCGAAATCGAAAAATGTGCGTTGATGACCGAGTGGTACGCCGCCCACGGCCCGGCCATGCTCGACTCGGAAGCGACCCTGGTGGACAACGGCAGCGCCCGTATCGAGTACCGCCCGCTGGGGCCGATCCTCGCGGTGATGCCGTGGAACTTCCCGGTGTGGCAAGTGCTGCGCGGCGCCGTGCCGAGCCTGCTGGCCGGCAATACCTACGTACTCAAACACGCGCCGAACGTGATGGGCAGCGCCTATCTGATCCAGCAGGCCTTGCACACCGCCGGCTTCGCCAAAGGCCTGTTCGAAGTGATTAACGTGACCCAGGACGGCGTGTCCAAGGCCATCGCCGATCCGCGCATCGCCGCCGTCACCCTCACCGGCAGCGTCCGCGCCGGTATGGCCATCGGCTCCCAGGCCGGTGCCGCGCTGAAAAAGTGCGTGCTGGAACTGGGCGGCTCAGACCCGTTCATCGTGCTCAACGACGCCGACCTCGACGCCGCCGTGCAGGCCGCCCTCATCGGCCGCTTCCAGAACAGCGGTCAGGTCTGCGCCGCCGCCAAGCGCCTGATCATCGAAGAAGGCGTGGTCGAAGCCTTTACCGAAAAATTCCTCGACGCCAGCCGCGCCCTGGTGATGGGCGACCCGACCTCTGCCGCCACCTACATCGGCCCCATGGCCCGCTTCGACCTGCGCGACGAGCTGCACGGCCAGGTGCAGGCCACGCTCGCGGAAGGTGCGACCTTGCTGCTGGGCGGCCACAAAATCGACGGCGCCGGCAACTATTACGCGCCGACGGTACTGGCTGACGTCACCGACCAGATGACCTCATTCAAACAGGAACTGTTCGGCCCGGTGGCCTCGATCATCACCGCCCGCGACGCCGAGCATGCCGTGGCGCTGGCCAACGACAGCGAGTTCGGCCTCACGGCGAGCATCTTCACCCGCGACGCGGACAAGGCACGGGCGATCACCGACGAGCTGGAAACCGGTGGCGTGTTCGTCAATGCGTTCAGCGTTTCCGACCCCCGCGTGGCGTTTGGCGGGGTGAAGAAAAGCGGCTTCGGCCGCGAGCTGTCGCACTTTGGCGTACGCGAGTTCTGCAACGCACAGACTGTGTGGCTGGATCGCAAGTAACCGCCTGCCACCTCAAGACCGGCTATGGCGCCGCACACACTGCACCAGGCCATCCAACGCCTGGGACTTGACCGGCGCGAGCACGCACACCGTGTGTTCGCGCTCGCCCTCGGTGACAGTCAGGGTGTAATGCACCTGGCCCGGCTTGCCGGGCTCCGGGGAATTGCTTTGCGGCAACTTGAAGAAGTCAGACGCCTGGATCAGTTGGCGCAGCTCCTGCTGATCCGGCTCGGGCAGCGCATCCAGCTCGACGCTGCGCGGTTTGGCCAGGCCCGGAAAAAATGCCGGGCCGCCGTTTTCCTTGATCGAAATTCGCATGGCTGCTCCTCACCGCCCAGGCGGTTTGTCAGACGTTGATACCCACCGCTTGCCAGCCTGCCTTGACCGCCTTCTGCTCATCCTTGTTGGCGCCGTACAGGCGACCAGCCACATCATAGGTGATGCGCGCGAAACGCAGAAACCCCGAGTTCGGCCGCAGCCGTGCGTCGCGCAAGGCGTCGTACCAGATCCGGCCGGCACGCTCCCAGGCGAACCCGCCAATCTTCATCGCAACCTGATAGAACGCATGGTTGGGAATACCGGAATTGATGTGCACGCCGCCGTTGTCATCATAGGTATGCACAAAATCATCCATGTGCCCGGGCTGCGGGTCCTTGCCCAACAGGGGATCATCAAACGCGGTGCCCGGCGCTTTCATCGAGCGCAGCGCCGTGCCCTTGATCTTTTGGGTGAACAGCCCCTGGCCGATCAACCAGTCGGCATCCTCGGCCTTCTGCTTCAACGCGTACTGCTTGATCAGCGAGCCGAACACGTCCGACAGCGACTCGTTCAACGCCCCGGACTGGTTGAAGTACATCAGTTTGGCTTCGTCCTCGGTGACACCGTGAGCCAACTCATGGCCGATTACGTCGAGCGCAATGGTGAAGCGGTTGAATAGCTGCTGGTCGCCATCGCCGAACACCATCTGGGTCGAGTTCCAGAACGCATTGTTATAGGCCTGGCCAAAGTGAACGGTGGCATCCAGGGCCATGCCGGCGTCGTCGATGGAGTTGCGGTCGAATACCTCGTCGAAAAAATCGAAGGTCGCGCCCAGGCCGTCGTAGGCCTCGTCCACCGCTGCATCGCCGCTGGCGGGCTGTCCTTCACTGCGGATCAGCTTGCCCGGCAGTGTGTCGGTGCCGTCGGCGCTGTAGATGGAGCGGCGTTTTTCTGCGGCCATGGCCAGGGCCATGTGTGCGGTGCCCTTGGCGGGCACGGCCAGCATGCGCAGTGAGCGGAAGGTGCTGTCCTTGGCGCGCGTGCGCAGTGCGATTTCACGTTGGGTCTTATCACCGTGACGGGCGATCTGATCGAGCATGTACGGCGGGATCAGGCAGAAGATCGGATTGCGGGGATGGCGAATACACATAAGCGGGTCCCTTTTGACGTGTGATGAACTCCAGATAACCGTTTCAGCATAGTCATGCCGACGACACTTGGCCTAAATTGTCATGAACCTGTGTTGCAGTAGTGTTTATTCCAGGCCCGCAAGGAGCAGCCCATGCCATCCCGCACCCGCAAAATCGACCTGTCACACCGCCCCCGCCTTGGCGATCTGCGCCCGCTGGTCACGGCCAGCCCTGCCCTGCTGCAGGCGCGAGCGGCAACCCCACGCGTCACTGCCGCCAAGGATCTGAAAAACCGCACCGGCTATGCCGAAGATTTTCTGGGTAACTTCGAAGTCCCCTGGCCCACGGTTGACCCGGCCCTGGCAGAGGATGTGCAGCCAAAGCGCCTGGACTACACGCATTTTTCCATCACGATGTCGCGCTCAAGGCGCTTGGCTTTCTACGTCGGCGTGAATATCGACGGCGCGCAACACGTGGACATCGTGCGCAGCAACGACGCCTGGGCCTACGACGGTCGCCTGCCCGTCGAGGCCCAGGCCGGCGAAGAACTTTACGCCGGCAATGGCCTGGATCGCGGCCACCTGGTGCGACGCCAGGACCCCAACTGGGGCGCCGAGGCCGACACGGCCAACGTCGACACCTTCCATTTCACCAACTGCTCGCCGCAGATGAGCGGCTTCAACCAGAAGACCTGGCTGGAATTGGAAGACTATATCCTCGACAACACCCAGCGCTGGAAAGCCCGGGCCACTGTATTTACCGGCCCGGTGTTCGGCGAAGACGACCGCCTTTACCGGGGGATCAAAATTCCCAAGGCCTTTTGGAAAGTCGTCGCCTACCTCAGCGACGATGGCAAACCTTCTGCCAGCGCATACATGATCGACCAGAGCCGGGAACTGGGCCAGCTCGACCTGGTGTTCGGCCAGTTGCGCACCTACCAGCGCAGCGTGCTGCAGATAGAACGCCTGACCGGCGTTCGCTTCGGCAACCTGGCCGATTACGACGGATTCAGCAACGAAGAGCGCGCCACGGGCACGCGCATTGAAGCGCTGATACGCGGCCCGGAAGATATTCGTTTGTGATTCACCGCCGATAGCGCGCCTGCCCTGTGGCCAGCAGGCTTGCCACAGGGCAAGCCCGCTCGCCACACTGGAATCGTCTGCTGTTGAGAGCAGCCCTCCCCATCTTCCCGCCCACCCCGCCATGCACTACCATACCGCGCCGTTTCCCGGACGGGACTCATTGGGGTTTCGCCAACGGTTCAAACGGAGATGCCCCATGCTGCCACGCGTTACCGCCTTGATGATCGGCCTCGGGCTGTCCGCGCACGTCCACGCCGCGCCGACTCATTACCCGCTGACCCTGGAAAACTGCGGCAGCCACATCACCTTCGCCCAGGCCCCCGCACGCAGCGTGACCATCGGCCAGGCTGCCACCGAGATGCTGTATGCCCTGGGCGTCGGTGACAAAGTGGTCGGCACCTCGCTGTGGTTCAACAACGTGCTGGCGCAGTACAAAACCCTTAACGATGGCATCGAGCGCCTGGCCAACAACGAGCCGAGCTTCGAGTCCGTCATCGCCAAGCGCCCGCAGCTGGTGGCCGCCGAGCTGGAATGGGTGGTCGGCGCACAAGGCGTGGTGGGCACCCGCGAGCAGTTTGACGAACTGAACATCCCCACCTACCTGCTGCCGTCGGACTGCGAAGGCAAGGACAACCGGGTGGGCGCCGACGGCACGCGGCTCGAGCCGTTTCGCATCGACACTGTCTATAAAAGCATCAGCCAACTGGCCGAGATCTTCGACGTGCAGGCGCGCGGCCAACAGCTCAACGACGAACTCAAGGCGCGCCTGGCCAAATCCGTCGCCACCGCGCAAGACAAAGGCTTGAAGCAGGCCAGCGCGCTGGTGTGGTTCTCCAGTGCCGAAATGGCCAGCGACCCCTATGTGGCCGGCCACAAGGGCATCCCCGAATTCATGCTGCACACCCTGGGCTTGACCAACGTGGTGCAGTCCGATGAGGAGTGGCCCGCCGTCGGCTGGGAAACCATCGCCAAGGCCAACCCGACCTTCCTGGTGATCGCGCGCATGGACCGGCGCCGCTACCCCGCCGACGATCATCAACAGAAACTCGCCTTCCTGCGCAGCGATCCGGTGACCCGCAACATGGACGCCGTGAAAAACAACCGCATCATCATCCTCGACGCGCTGGCGCTGCAGGCCAGCATCCGCATGTTTGACGGCCTTGAACAACTGGCCGGCGCCATCGACGGCTACGACCTGCCTCAATGATGCGGACCCTGATCGCCCTCACGTTGCTGCTGATCGCCCTGCTCGCCGGGATAGCCATCGGCGAAACCGCCATCGCGCCGCAGGTGGTGTTCAAGGTGCTGGCCAATAAACTGTGGGCGGCCGGCTACGTGCTCGACCCCATCGACGAGGGCGTGGTGTGGAACTACCGCCTCACCCGCGCGCTGGTGGCCGCCGCCTGCGGGGCCGGGCTGGCGACTTGCGGGGTGATCCTGCAGTCGTTGCTGCGCAACCCGTTGGCCGACCCGTACCTGCTGGGCATCAGCGCCGGCGCTTCCACCGGCGCGGTGCTGGTCGCCTTGATCGGCGTGGGCGGCGGGCTGATCTCGTTGTCGGCGGGAGCATTCGTCGGCGCCATGGCCGCGTTCGCGCTGGTGACCTTGCTCGCGCGGGCCAGTGGCTCGGCACGCGGCACCGGGCAGATCATCCTCGCAGGCATCGCCGGCTCCCAGTTGTTCAACGCACTCACTGCGTTCCTGATCACCAAATCGGCCAGCTCCGAGCAGGCGCGCGGCATCATGTTCTGGCTGCTCGGCAACCTCAGTGGCGTGCGCTGGCCGTCGGTGTGGCTGGCCGTGCCGGTGGCGGTCGCCGGCCTGATGGTGTGCCTGTGGCACCGTCGCGCGCTGGATGCGTTTACTTTCGGCAGCGACTCGGCGGCTTCTCTCGGCATTCCGGTGCGCCGCGTGCAATGCGTGCTGGTGGGCTGCGCCGCCCTGGTGACGGCGGTAATGGTGTCGATTGTCGGCGCCATCGGCTTCGTGGGCCTGGTGATTCCCCACGCCGTACGCCTGCTGCTCGGCACCGCGCATTCGCGGCTGCTGCCAGCCAGCGCTCTGGGCGGCGCGCTGTTTCTGATTGCCGCCGACGTGCTCTCGCGCAGCCTGATCAAGGGCCAGGTGATTCCGGTAGGCGTGGTCACCGCACTGGTCGGCGCGCCGGTATTTGCGTTGATCCTGATCGGCCGCAGGAACGCACGATGAGCGTATTGAGCTGCAGCGGCCTGGGCTTCAAGGTGCGCGATGCGCAGTTGCTGCACGGTATTGACCTGCAGGTGCAGGCGGGGGAAACCCTGGGCATCGTCGGACCGAATGGCTCCGGCAAGTCCACCCTGCTCAAGCTGCTGGCCGGGCTGCGCGCGCCCGCCAGCGGCGATGTGCACCTGGGCGGCAAGCGTTTGCGCAGCTTGTCGCGCCGCGTCATTGCGCAGCAACTGGCGGTAGTGGAACAACAGGCCGACACCGACGACGCCATCGGCGTGTTCGACGCCGTGGCCCTGGGCCGCACGCCATGGCTGTCGGCGCTGAGCCCCTGGTCCCGCGGGGACGAGGCCATCGTGCACCAGGCCCTGCACGATGTGGATGCCACGCACCTGCGCCAACGGGCCTGGCGCAGCCTCTCCGGCGGCGAGCGCCAGCGCGTGCACATCGCCCGTGCGCTGGCGCAACGGCCGCAGATTCTGCTGCTGGATGAGCCGACCAATCACCTGGACATCCAGCACCAGCTGACGATCCTCAAAGGCGTGCAAGCGCTACCGGTGACCACCCTGATTGCCCTGCACGACCTCAACCAGGCGCTGACCTGCGACCGCCTGGCCGTACTGGATCACGGACGGCTGGTGGCGCTGGGCAAACCGCTGGAAGTGCTCACGCCACAGCGGTTGCAGGACACCTTCGGCGTGCAGGGCCATTACCTGACCGACCCGTTCGACGGCGCGCAGATCCTGCGCCTGCGCTCAAGCTGAGCCCGTTTTCACACAGGCCTTGCGCAGAATCTGCAGCAACTGGTGAATGGAATACGGCTTGTGCAGCAAGTCGAAGCCGTGGGTGCCTTGCTGCGCCAGCACGTGGCTGTAGCCACTGGTGAGCACTACCGGCAACGCCGGCCACAGCTGCTGGACCTCCTTGGCCAGTTCCAGCCCATTCATGCCGGGCATCATCACGTCGGAAAACACCACGTCGAACTCATCGGCGGCGTCGGACAGACACTTGAGCGCCTGCTCGGCATTCACCGCCCAGGTCGCCTGGAAGCCCAGTTCCTCCAGGGCCTGGGTGGCAAAGGTGCCGACCTCGATATTGTCTTCCACCACCAGCACCCGGCTGCCCTGGCCCCCGGTGAAGAATGCCGGCTCCAGTTGCACATCGGGTTCCAGAGGTCGTGCGGTGACCCGGGGCAGGTACAGGGTAAACGTCGAGCCCTGGCCCAGCTCGGTGCTCACTCGCACTTCGCCGCCGGACTGCTTGGCAAAGCCAAACACCTGACTGAGACCAAGCCCGGTGCCCTGCCCCACATTCTTGGTGGTAAAGAACGGCTCGAAAATCCGCTCCAGATGCTCCGGCCGAATGCCGCTGCCGGTGTCGCGCATGGCGATTGCGACAAAGTCGCCCTGCAACTGCGGCTGGCCGCGCAGCCCAGGGATCGTATCGACCGCTGCCACCGCGATGCTCAAACGGCCCACGCCCTTCATCGCATCCCGCGCATTGACCGCCACATTCACCAGCGCCGAGTCGAACTGGCTGGAGTCGGCGTATACGAAACAGTCCTGAGGCGCCAGGTCGGTGCTGATCTGGATATGGGCGCCGCACAGCGACTCCATCATTTCCACCAGCGAGGTCACGCTCTGGCTGACGTCGAACGCCTGCGGCTTCAACGCCTGGCGACGTGCGAAGGCGAGCAGTTGCCCGGTGAGACGCGCCGCGCGATTGACCGTGTCGGAGATGGCCGTCAGGTAACGGCTGCGCCGCACCTCGGGCAACTCCGGACGTTCGAGCAGGTCGAGGGAGGAGCGAATCACCGTCAACAGGTTATTGAAGTCGTGCGCCACGCCGCCAGTGAGTTGGCCCAACGCCTCGAGTTTCTGCGCCTGGCGCAGTTGCTCTTCGGCCTTGCTGCGTTCTTCCATGGCCTCGGTGATGCGCTGCTCCAGGGTTTCGTTGAGCGCCTGCATGCCCAGCTCGACGTGTTTCTGATCGGTGATGTCCTGCACCAGGCCGAACAGTTTCTGGGTACGGCCCTGGGCGTCGAGTTGCGGCGTGCTGCGCGCCAGGATCCAGCGCACCTGCTGGTCCTCGGCACGACGGATACGGCACTGAAAATCCCAGCCGATGCCCTGCTCGGCCGCCCGCCTGAATGACGCCTCCACCTCGGGCCGGTCCTCGGGCAACACATGGGACATGAAGGTTTCGATGCCCCAGTGCTCAACCGGCTTGCTGTGGCCGAAGATCTGGTCATGCCGGGCGGCCCGCACCGAGCTGTCGGCCCCGATGTCCAGTTCCCATTCACCGATCTGCCCGGCGTCGATGGCCAGGCGCAGCCGCGCTTCACTTTCGCGCAACATGGCCTCGCGCCGGTTGCGCGCGCGGGCCAGCTGCGAGGTGACCCGTGTGACCAGGTCGCGCGCTGAAAACGGTTTGATCAGGTAGTCATCGGCGCCGGCCGCCAGGCCTTCGGCGCGGGCCTCTTCGCCCGCGCGGGCCGACAGCAGAATCACCGGAGTGGCCTGCAGGCGCGCATCTTCGCGCACCGCATGCAACAGGCCAAAGCCATCGAGCACCGGCATCATCACGTCGGTCAGAATCAACTGCGGCAAGCACTGGCGTGCGGCTTCCAGCGCCGCCTGCCCATCGGTCGCCGTCTCCACGCGCAGGCCTTCGGCCTGCAGCAGGCGGGCAACATAGGCGCGCATGTCGGCATTGTCATCGGCCAGCAACACGCACTCTTCGAACGGTTCGGCGGCAGGCTCATCCTGCACCTGCGGCGTCTGCGTGTCCGGCAACCAGCCCAGCGCTTCTTCCACAAAGGCGCTGACGTTGGTGGTGGAGCCGTGCAGCAGCGCCGAGCTGTGCAGCGGTTTGGGCACATGGCGGCTGCCCAGCGGCAGGGTCACGGTAAAAGTGCTGCCCACTCCGAGTTCACTGTTCACCGCCAGCGTGCCGCCCTGCAGGCGCACCAGTTCATCCACCAGCGCCAGGCCGATGCCCGAGCCCTCGAACGAGCGGCCGGCGGGGTTGTCGATCTGGTGGAAGCGTTCGAACAGGCGCGGCAGTTCATCGGCCGCAATGCCGGTGCCGGTGTCACTGACGCTGACCTGCACGCTCGCGCCATCGGCGCCGGGTTCGACGCTGACCCGAATCTGCCCGGCCAGAGTGAACTTGAAGGCGTTGGAGATCAGGTTCAGCACCACCTTTTCCCACATGTCCCGGTCGACGTAGGCCATCTCGGGCAGCGGCGTGGTGTCGATGATCAGCGCCAGGCCGGCACGCTCGCAGGCCGAGCGAAAATTGGAGGCCAGGTCGGCGGTCAGTTCCGGCAGGTCCACCGGCTCGTACGATGCCTGGGCGCGACCGGCCTCGATGCGCGAAAACTCCAGCAGCGAATTGACCAGCTTGAGCAGGCGCTGGGCGTTGCGATAGGCCAGGGTCACCCGCTCACGCTCATCGGCCGGCAGCGCATCGCCCAGGGCCAGCGACTGCTCCAGCGGCCCGAGCAGCAGGGTCAGGGGCGTGCGAAATTCATGGCTGATATTGGTGAAAAAGGTGGTCTTGGCCTGGTCGATGGCGGCCAGGGCGTCGGCGCGCTGGCGCTCGTAGGCCCGCGCCCGCACGGAGGCCAACGCCGCCGAGAGGGCGGCGCCCAACAGCTCGAAAAAGCCGCGGTAAATATCATCCATCGGCAAGCGCGGCGAGGCACCGGCCACCAGCATCAACGGCGTCTGCGTATCGTCCGGCACCACCAGCGGCAGCACGAAAGCCGTGCGCGGTGATTCCGGGTAAGGCCCGCAGTCAATGCCGGCAAAGAGCGCCTCGATGCCGCCCACCTGCAGCGGGCGCTTTTGCGCGCACGCCGCGCCCAACGGCCATGGCGCGGTGTCATCCAGGCCGATCCAGGCCGGCGATGCGGCGGTATCCGGGCCGATGCCGTCGTGCTGCACCAGGCGGTAGCCGTCGGCTTCGCGCGCGTAAAACAGCAGGAAGGGAATATCGAAGTTGAACGTCGCCAGCGTCTCGACCGCCAGCGCGATCAGCCGGGGCAAGTCCTCGGCAACCGCCAGCCGTCCCGTGAGGTCGCGCAGCGCGCGGGTGCGGCGCTCCGCCAGGATGGTCACGGTGGTTTCGGTCACCGGGTGAAACAGCCCGCCGATGCCGCCGGTCTCATCGCGGATGGGCGAGGTGGAAAAGGTGAAGAAGGTCTCTTCCAGATAACCGTTGCGCGTGAGGAACATGCGCTGGTTTTCGAGAAAACTGGTCTCACCCGCCAGCGCCCGCGTGAACGGCTCGCCGATGGCCGGCCAGGCGCTGGCCCAGGTCACGTGGTAACTCTCGCCCAGCGCGCGCGGGTGCGACTCGCCACACAACACCTTGTAGCCGTCGTTGTAGATCTGCGTGTTCTCCGGCCCCCAGATGATATTGATCGGGAAGTTCGACGCCAGGCACAGGCTGACGGTGGTGCGCAGGCTCTGCGGCCAGTGCTCGATCGGACCCAGCGGCGTCGCTGACCAATCCCTGGACTGGATCAGGGAGGCGAGCTCGCCGCCGCCCGATAAAAAGGAATGCGTAATCACGGGATTGGACCACCAGCATATTAAGGGCGCGTATTAGTCAATCTGACCGCCGCCGACAGAAATCCTCCCATGGGTGGGTCAAGCATTTATTGGCCGCTGCCGGTGCGTGGTTTGCCACACGGGATCAAAGCCCTGGCACAGCCAGACATCACGTGTCGGCGTGGATGCGCGGGCTCATGCCACCTGGATCCGGGTGATGCCGACAATGGCGGCTTGAGCGAGGATCTGTTCAGGCGTGGCATCGGCGGGCGGCATGATCAGGCCGTTTTCCGCGTCGCCCAGGTGCAGCGCCAGCAGGTGCAGGGCGGCGTCGTGGTCGGGTAGTTCGGGTTGGTTGAGTTCGAAGGTTTGGGTGCGGGGTTGGGTGTTGAAGAGGTAGGTGACGGTGTATTCGCGCATGGTAAGGGTCTCCTGATGAGTCGCTGATTAACCTGAATTGCGCTGTTGTGGTGAGCGGGCTTGCCCTAATGCCGTTCAGTTAAGCGCAGATTCCCTGTGGCGAGCAGGCTTGTCCTGCGTTGGGCTGCGCAGCAGTCCCAAAACCAGGCGCTGAGCCGTATCAGGTACACCGCATTTTGCTGGATTGGGGGCGCTTCGCACCCCAACGCGGGGCAAGCCCGCTCGCCACATGAGGCAGGTGTGAGCCTTGGGAAAGGCGCATTACCGTTCGCCGCAGATGTAAGTGGTAATCCACCGCCGACTGTAAACCAGAACCCCTTCCGCCATCGCCACCGGAAAATGGATAAACCCATGGGCAGATTCCGGCAGAAGATGGGTCTGCGCCCCGGGCCAACGTTCAGCCATCTGCAGCGTGTCATCCTTCAGCGGATCCAGTTCCCCGACGAACATCAACACCGGCGGCATCCCGTCAAAGTCACCATAGAGCGGTGACAATGGCGCCTGCCGACGCTCTTCATCATTCAACCCCGGCGTCAGCAGGCGCAGCGCGTCTACCATCCCGGGGCCGTCCAGCAGCAAGGTGTCCGGTCCGGCGGTGCGCACGCTCGGCGTGCCGGTCAAATCGTAAACCCCGTAATACAACACCGCCCCGCTCACGCGCTTGAGCAGATCCGGCCATTGCTTGAGCGTCAGCAAGGTCGCAGCCGCCAGATGCCCACCGGCCGACTCCCCCACGACGAATATCGGCAAGCCTGCAAACTCATCGGCCGTCAGCAACCATCGCGCGGCGGCGAGGCAGTCGTCCATCAGCCCCTCAACCGGCGTGTCGACCGCCAGCCGATAATCCACCGACACCACCGTCACCTCGCACGCCCGCACCATGCCCAGGTTCAGCGCGTCGTCCATCTGCGCATTGCCGATCACCCAGCCGCCGCCGTGGATATCCAGCACCACCCCCCTGGGCGTGCCGGCTGGCCGCAAAATGCGCACCGGCACGCCATTCACCACTCTGCTCTCAGCCGGCGTTGCGCGCTTGATCTTCTGACTGACGCGCAACAGCGCCTGGATCAGACGCGGGGTGACGCGGTTGCGGATCTTGAAGCGCGGCATCCACGCGAGCTTTTGGTTGAAACGGCGCATCTGGACGAGTTCGGCCTCGGAGGCGGGCCAGTGTTTATGAGCCATCAACGGTTATTCCGCAAAATCGAAAAATTCAACGCCGCCGCCACACACAGCCACGCCAGGTAAGGGAACAGCATCAAGCCGGTGATCAGGTCCAGGCGCACCGCGAACACCACCATCGCCGCCACGGTGAGCCAAAGCAACACGATAATCACCATCCCGGCAAACAGCCGATGGGCGCCGAAGAACACCGGCGTCCACAGTGTATTCAACGCAATCTGCGCCGCCCACAGCGCCAACACCAACTCACTGCCCGGTATCAGGCTGAGGCGATAACCGGCCCAGGCGAGCAACAGATAGATGATCGTCCACGCGACCGGAAACAGCCAATTGGGAGGGGTAAAGCTGGGTTTGACAAGGGACTCGTACCAGGCACCCGGCTTGAAAATCACACCGGTACTGGCCGCAGCGGCGCAGGCGAGCAGGAAGATAAAAAAGGTCATGGACGATCCTTGATCTGGAAGGGTTCCCAGGTTGGACGGGCAAGACAGGGTTAAAAGTTCATCGCCAAGACAAGGATCATTCCTACACGTCGTGGGGGAATGAAGCGCGAAAACAAATCACCATAGAGAAGAGGTTTTCTTGAGCCTACCTTATATCGTCAATTGCAGGATGGCTCGCGTCAGCCGTAACTGCCATTCGTGATCGGCAACATTCGGCCAGGTGCCGCCAATCGCAACCCACAGTTTCCTTGGTGAAGCAGTTCAACCATCGATCAATCTCGCAGGGCTGGGCCTGTCGAACGCCCCATGCCCGCGAGAAAATTTTCGGTGTCTCGATTAGAACGCAGATGAACCACGCGGCAAGCTGATGGCGCAGTTGCCACGAGTTGTTGCATCTTTGCTCGCGCTGATTTGTTCGTCTGCCACATGAATCTGAAAAACTCCGGCAGGTTCGCCAGCAGTTCGGGGCAGTTCTCCGGCAAGTCAGGCCGAGACTTACCATGTTGGAGTAGAGTTCTGAGCAGTACGCGCAAGAATCGAAGCGGCGCCGAACGATCAATCCATATTAAAAGATCTGCACGGGCCATCCGGTTGTCCCAAGTGGCTGAATGGCCGCCTTCGAATATCCAGCAATCACGGGCCTCGACGTCGAGACAAAGCCGCGTCTTCTCGTCCCGACTTCGCTCGATCCACCCTGGCTGCCAGTGGATAGTGTCGATATGAACAACCGGCAACCCCGTACGCTGGCCAAGCTTACGCGCCAAAGTGCTTTTTCCAGACCCAGGTTGACCAACAATCATCACCCTTTGCATCCGAGCTCCTTCTGGCTATGCAAGCTGATTTTTGGGGGTGGCGACAGCTTATATAGACCTCTGCCATACCCTTTTCCCTGCATGCAAAGCCCCAGCGTAACCGTCCCGGTCCAATCAGTCGACCGAGCGCTACTGGCCTGAAGCGCCTGCGGTTCGCAGCGAACGGTTGCGTAAACTTTACAAAGCGGATGGAGAGAAAGCCTCAGAACTAATTTTGCGAATTTTCCACCTTCACTGATCGGCAGTGTTTGGCCGTTTTCTGTCAGTCGTAGCTGACAAAAATCGAGTTGCGGTTTTATCTGGATAATCACATTGCTACAGCGAATAAACGCTCCGCCCAACTTTGGCTATGCTGGGCTTATGGGGTGCTTAGACTTTTTCATGCTGCTGACAGTAATCATGGCTGCGCAGACTGGATGGGCTTATCGGTAAGCCAAAACATAGAAAGTAGGCAATCTCTTACAGGTCAGAAATTTAATGTATCATTTGAGCTTGATTTTTTAATTTTAGTTATTTTTATTTTTGGCTAGCCTTTCAACGTCACTTAGAAAAGTGACACTCACTCATTGTTAACCGGTCGGTCGAGACTCTCACTCATGAAGGGCGGGGACTTGATCTGCCACAAACTATGAAATTTACAGCCTTACACTGACGAGGGTTATCACGCCCTTTTCTCCTTTAAGCTCTCGGAACCGGTTGCGCATTTTTACAGATGCTGGATATACGCACACAGCGAGCACGCTCTATTGCCATGGGAACGATTCAGGCGATGACGCGCGCCGGTTTCTTTGAGTTGCAAACTCACCGGAAATTATTCAGCCAATCAGGGCTCATTGATGCTTGAAATAAAGGAACACTCCGTTGTCAAGACCAGGAAAGTCGGTGCCACGGTACTACTTATGGCGATGGTCATGCTGGGCGTGTTTCCGGTGGACGTACTTCTGCCTTCGTTTCCTTCGCTATCGCAGCACTTCAGCACCACGACGTCCGAGATCGCCTTGTCGATCAGCTTCTTTGCCATCGGTATCTCTTTATCTCAGTTACTGATTGGCCCTTTGTCGGACATGCTCGGCCGAAAAACGTTGTTACTGGCTGGCATGGCAGTATCCATAGCAGGCGCCTTGGGTTGCGTCTGGGCCACGAACTATGAGTATTTTTTGCTATTCCGTGTGATCCAGGCAGTAGGCTGTGGCTGTTTCGTACTGTCTCAGGCATTGGTTCAGGACCTATTTATCGGTAAAGAGCGGGATCGTTTACGAATTCTGATGGTAACGGCCAGTGGAATCTTCATTTCGGTCTCCCCCCTGGCCGGAAGCGTGTTGCAGGAGCTGATGGATTGGCAAGGTAGTTTCTATGTCTTCGCAGTGATTTCCGCTTTGGTATTCATCAAGGCTTTGGTATCGCTGGAAAACCTGCCTATCAATAACACAGGGCCGCGTATTGGTATCTTGCGAACCTACCGGCGAATCTGCAGTGACTTCAATTTCGTGGCCTATTGGCTAATCGCTGCAATTGTTTTTGCTTGCCACTTCTCATTCATCGTCATATCGCCCCTAATATTCATGGAGCAGTTGCAACTAAGCAGCTATGAGTTTTCTCAGACCCTGCTAGTGTACGGAGCAGCCTACGTGACTGGCGGTATCCTTGCGGGCGTAATGAATAAGCATATGGAGGCGGGTACACAAATTGTTATAGGACTGTCACTGATTTTCGTTGCAGGGTTAGTGATGCTTATATTACGGAACCAATTTGGCCTGTCCGTCTTCACCATGCTGCTCCCAATGATTATCTGTACCGCTGGCACTACCATAACGCGGCCAGCAGCCACGTCCAAAGCTATGGAGCTATTCCCGGATAATGCCGGTGCTTCAGCCTCGGCAGGCAATACTCTGATTTTTATCTCAGGCGGATTGATCAGTGCCCTGATCAACCTCAGCACCAACAACCTGCAAATTACCCTGGCACTGAGTTTCATCGTCTTAAGCGGCATAGGTCTGCTGTTAAACCAACATATAAATCGCCAGGCCAGGCCATCGAGTTTGGCGTAACTCTCATTTGCGGCGACTCAGGGCTCCGGTTCACGAATGATGAAGCGAGGCGATATGCCCATAAGATAGCCTTGGCTGCAGTCCGTTGAAGGGTATTATTTGATGCAAAACGGAATGGTCATTCCTGGCCGAAAGCTGCCCATCACGCGCTTACTAACTTCGACCTACAGCAAGCGATCAACTTCAGCGTCAGTCTCCCCATCAACCCACTGACCGGATGCTTTCAGCCTTTCGCACAAAAACTTCAGTGCTCTCTGAAACACTGGGTGGCAGTCGGCGTAGGGAAGATCTTCGAGCGCAGCCCAAAAAAACTCGAACAGGTGGCCATGATCATCCAGCGTCTTATAACCCCAGCGCTCCGGCAGATCTCGCTCTGCGCGGCAAAGGTGAAACGACCAAACCTGATCTCGATGGTCAGCCTTCCAGCATCCCAGGTCACTCTCGATCACCGCGTCACTGATACCAGACTCCTCTGTCAGTTCACGCAATGCAGCTTGGCCGGGAGTTTCTCCTTTTTCGATAGTGCCCTTCACCAACTGCGTACCGGCGAGGGGATGTCGAAAAAGGAGAATCCTGATCGGCGGCGAAGACGTAAGCACCACAGGGCAGGCCTTGTCGGGGAACATTTCAGTTTCCATTGTAGAGATATTTGGGCAATTGCTTTTTGCCGATGGCAGGCTATTACGATTGGTTGCTTTCGACCCTAGGCGAACATCCAACTGGATCTCCAGAAAACTATCCTAATATCGAGAAGGCGATACCTCTCCTGCTTCAATGCGTGAGAACACAACGTAAGGATCCGTTTGGCCCAAGTATTTAAATGAAAGGCGAAGTTCGTGTTCTCCAAAAACCTGTTTTACCAGTCGCTCAAAGGGTATGACCCGTTTGGGGGCCGCCCATTGCTGAGCGAGAACACCAATTTGTTTGCCTGACGCGCAGACAATCCAAGTTGCGTTATCCCCGTTGATGCAGGGCAAGTAGTGCATGTTTTGTATGACTTCGAACAGTGCGCGCATTGTTGCGCGCCGGATCTAGCTTGATTGAGCTGGCATGGCTGCTCAAATCGTCTCCTGCATGGAAGCTGTCTCGGTCAATGGCAATGGCCAGCATCATGATTTTCCGAGTGATTTGAATTCAGGCTAGCCAGAGTATTGGGCTAAGTAGCGAGCTGTCTACAACCATCCAGAAGCGACAACTGAAACGCTCGCGCTGTCGCGCAGCAAACCGGAGCCTCTGTGGCGAGCGGGATTGTTGTGGCGAGCGGGCTTGCCCCGCGTTGGGGTGCGAAGCGCCCCCAATCAAGCAAAACGCGGTCTACCTGATACGACTCAGCGTCTGGTTTTGGGGCTGCTGCGCAGCCCAACGCAGGACAAGCCTGCTCGCCACAGGGAATCTGCGCTTAACTGAACGGCATTAGGGCTTGCCACAACATAATAGAGATCCGCATCAAACAATCTTCAGCCAGGGCCACCGCGCCTGGTAACTCTGCGCCTTGGCCTCAAACAACGCTGGCTCCGGATGCAGCGGGTTGATCCGCAAAATCCCCTGCTCCACATCCGCCAACCCATACGGCGCATACACTTCGCCCGTCGCCACCTCCAGCGCCACGCATGTGCCCGCCACCAGATACCGATCAACCCCCTGACGCGCCGAGTGCAGTTGCGAATAGGGCCGGCCGAACCGCTGGCCGTACCAGAGATGAACCCGCGCCTGATTGCGCACCTCGACATTCACCCCTAGGTCCGCGAACAGCGCGTTCGCCTTCTGGATCACCACGTCCTCAGCCTCGTAGGACAGGTCGGTATCAAAGTAGAAAACGTCGTAGTCCTTCACCCCATGATCCGCCGGCAGATTCGCCTGATGATTCCACACCGCCTGAAACAGACACCCCGCCGTCAGCAGGCACTGATCCACCCCAAGCGCCGGCAGGCGCGCGGTGATTTCAGCGTTGATCGGGTTGGCCATGGCCTGTTTGATAAATACGTCAGTGCTCAACGTCACGGTTAACGCTCCTGAAGGCAAAATCCGAATCCCTCACGATGCCTTGCTCCGTTGCCTACACGTGCGTCAGAATCCGCCGGCTTGTGCGCTGGGATGGCCGTCTCTAAGGTGGCTCGGTCGCTGAATCTCTCGGTGATCGGGTTTAGTAGCCCACTGTTTTAACCTGACAAGTGCACAAGCTCAACCCAGCAGACGTTCCCGTCTGTGCTCAATGGTGGCTGTGCGCAGGGCGTCTCCGGACGCGCCGGTTTTGTTAGGTTCCACCGGTCTACTAACCTGCGTACAGCCGCCGCCTTTTCGTTTAGTAGCGACGAGGTGGTAGCCCAGCAAGGAACTTAACATGCTTACTGATTCAAGCACCCTCTTCACCGTCACCCCCAACGCCAGCACCGAAACCCTCATCACCAACAGCTACGAAACCTTCACCTCAGTCAGCACCCTGCTGCTCGACCTGTCCGAAGACCTGAACGGCAAACACCGCGACATCGCCCTGGCGATCCACCAACTGAGCGAACTGGGCGTACTCCTCACCGCCAAATTACTCGACCGTGAAGCGCCCTGCCCTGGCTGATCTGCAGCCCGCCCGACAAGCCGTCGCAGGCCACCTGCAACGGCTTGCCGCGATCAATTGACCCCAGGCCAGCTCTCGACATATTCAATAGTGAAGTCCGGATAGGAATCGACAATCTGGATCTTGTAGTCGGGGTAGCTGTCGACGGTTTGCCATTTGCCGACAGAGTCCGGCCAGGAAACCACCTTCTTCACCTTAAGGTCGGGGTATTGATTCACCACCTTCACCTTGTAGTCGGGATAGCTGTCCACGAACTGGATCTTGCCGTAAACCTTCGACACATCGACCGTCGTACCCGCGTGGGCGCAAAACGTGCAGGTCAACAACAGCGAAGCAAGGGCAGCTTTTAACATGAGCATTTCATCCTGAAAAATTGAGGCATCCCGTCTATCTAAAGCCGCGCGGGCCGTGCCGTGAAGCACCTATCCCTTCAACTCACCCGCCCGATTGCTGGCGGCGTCGTCATACGCCACATACAACGACTCGGCGACCTGGCTTTTGATGGCTTTGGTCGATTCCAGCCCCAAGACAAACCCCTCAGCCTTGCCGCCTGCGCGGTTGAGTTCTTCGTGGGTGGAGGCGCCAGTGATAGCGTCGAGCAGCTTGGCCGCATGAGGGCCTACGCCTTTGGGGAGGGAGATTTGGTCAATGGTCATCGCGATGCCTTTATAGAAAATGAACGGAAGCGCTGTGAACCACTGCCGGGCCGCCATGGTAGACCGGTTTGCACCGTTGAGGGCTGCTTTCGCCCCCTATCGCCCTCAGCGCTACAGCGACTATTGACGAGTGTCCGCCTCCTCAGCCGGATAAAACTCGCCCTCCTTGCCCATTTTTTCCAGCCGCTCGCGCACGATCACCTCAACGTGGGCCACTGCGGCCTGATCGTCAGGGTCGACCAACTGCAGGCACAGGCGTCGAACATTCTGATCGTGAGTACCCTCGCTGAGCATTTCGTGGGTAAAAACCGCCTCACCACGCCAAAGGCATAGCTCGGTATGCGTGCCGCCAAGCCATATTTCGTTGATTGATCGGAGGTCAGTGGTCGCCAGTTGGTCCACGGTGATTGTCTTGTCCATTGCGCTGTACCTTACCGAAGATGGGGTGTCGGTAGACTTGCGGGGGTGGCGGGTCGTTCCCGGGGCTGGGGATTTGAGTGTGGTCGTGGTTCGGCTCAGCGGTGCCTCACCGACAGCGAACGCGGGCGCCTGCGCGAGCTGCATCCGCTTGTCTGGATTTGACCTCGGGTTGCTGTCGATCTTTGCCGTTGCACTGGGGGGGGTTGTTCCTAAAGCGGTGGCGGTGACTGCCAAAGAACTGGAAAAGCTCGTGTCGGATTTGCGGTAGAAGTTGATAGGTTCCGCTGAGTCGTTACCGCGATGGCATGGGCTCAATTTTCCGATTTGCTCCCAATCTTCTTGGCGTTGGCTGGCCCTGCCACCCTTTTTAGCTTGCTGAAACGTTTCATCACGTTTATAAAAATGCCACAACTCCAAGAAAGGCTGCCGCCATGACCCCGCTCAAACTCGTTGTTGCCCTCAGCGCACTGTCCGCTGCCTCTCACGCCATGGCCTGGGATTACGTTCTGCTCGACACCGACAAAGCCGCCCAGAGCTGGCAGATCACCAGTCAGCAACTCGGCATAAAAACCGACAAACCCTTCAGCGTTACCCTACGCACCTTGCACGGCGGTCGGCAGGAGGGCGTCAGTATCGTCGACATCGATAACGGCACGATGAAACTCTCGGTGGTGCCGACCCGCGGAATGAATGTCTTGCAGGCCTCGGTCGGCAATGTGCGCATGGGCTGGGACTCTCCGGTCAAGGAAGTGGTCAATCCGGCCTTCATCGAACTCAATGGCCGCGGTGGTCTGGGCTGGTTGGAAGGCTTCAATGAGCTGGTCACACGCTGCGGATACGAATGGGTCGGCCATCCCGGCCTAGACAACGGCGAACTGCTGACCCTGCACGGTCGCGCCGCCAACATTCCTGCGAATAAAGTCACGCTGCACATCGATGAAAAAACACCGTACGCCATCACCCTGCGCGGCGAACTGAAAGAGCAGGCATTCAAGAAGGTCGACTTCTCGGTCGCGACCGAACTGGTCACCGAACCCGGCAGCGTGGTGTTTGCCCTCAACGACACCCTGACCAACAACGGCGACTATCCGAAGGAATACCAGGCGCTGTATCACAGCAACTTCAGCACGCCTTTCCTGGAGCAGGGCGCGCGTTTCGCCGCGCCGGTGAAACAGGTGTCGCCGTTCAACGACAAGGCCAAGGGCGAGCTGCCCGACTGGCAAACCTACCGCGCACCGACCAAGGACTACGACGAAACGGTTTACAACGTGGTGCCGTATGCCGACGCCAAGGGCGATACGTTGACCGTGTTGCACAACAAGGCCGGCAGCCTGGGCGTTTCGGTCGGCTTCAATACCCAGACACTGCCCGTGTTTTCCCTATGGAAAAACACCGATACCCAAGGCCAGGGCTACGTCACGGGGCTGGAGCCGGGGACGAGTTTTTCCTATAACCGCCGTTATCAGCGGCCACTGAACCTGGTACCGACCATTGGGCCCAAGGAACACAAGCAGTTCCGCATCAGCTACAGCTTGCTGGCGGACAAAGCGGCAGTGGATAAGGCCTTGAAGCAGGTGAGCGAGATTCAGGATGGACGGGAGACTGAGGTGCGGCAGACGCCGTTGGTTGATTTGACCAAGGAGTGAGCATTGTCGGCTGATATAGCAGCCCGCCGGCCGTCTGACACCGTCGGCTTGTTCAAGGTCCGCCAGCGCGCGCGACCTTGAGCAGTCGGTGGGCTGCTCGAAACGATTCGGTCACGGCCCGATCTTGACTTACGTCAGCCGTTAGCTGCCCATTCATGGTCGGCAACATTCGGCCGATTCTGTTGAAAAAGTCGGTTTTCTCAAACTGCCAGCATATTGATCGGTGAAAGCGTCTTTTTTATGGGCTGCCACGTGAAATCTGAGTCCGAACACCTCTGCGCCGATTCTAGATTTTAAGCTCAGGCGCGTACTTTTCTGCTATGAAAACCACTCCGGACTTTTTCAACAGAATCGACCCAAAGCTGACACCAGGCGATGGATGCTCTTGGCAAATAGCCGTGATCAAGCAACCAGCGTAATCTTTCGGCCTTCTCGCACAATTGAGGCAAGCAACAGATGACGGAACAGCTTTGCGTTGTATTCATTCCGGCGCTTTCGGTGGCTTTGCAAAACGCCGAAACGAAAAAAGGCTCCCCACTTACAGAGTCCGAGGCACTCAAAATCCGTGATCAAGCGACGTGTGTTGCAGTTCCACTCGACGTCGCCCTGGATATGGAGAACGAACGTGGTTTCCGGGACTTAGTTGCCGAGGACTGCTGGAATGAATGGCAGCGACTACGGCTCTTGATGAAGAATGACCCTCTGAATTGCACCAATACTCAGTAATAAGATGCAGTCTTGACCTGCCCATTGCTGCCGAAATGAAAGACAGCTCTGGGCCGATTGCTGCCTTTACCAACAGTAACTCTCCCTCAGAACACGCTATTCTTCGGTCCCACAGGCGATGCTCCCTGCCTCAAAGCCATCAGCACATCAACGGAACGCAACATTTTTAGGATTGAAGATGCAGACCTAACTCAGTTTCACCGATGTAGTACGCGAGATTCTTCGCCAGCATCCTGAAGGCCTCACACCCCAGCAGATCCGAGAGATCGTTAAGGCTGAGTACTCCCTATACGTCGGCACACCAAGCCATTTAAAAAACGTTGCTGCCGGCAATTATAAGGACATTGACCATGCTGTTTTGGCCCGAATATATCTAGCCTGCAGAGGCGCCTCAGACATCGCCGCAGATAAAAGCCGAAAGCCTCACCTGATGACTCTCCTGCCGGATGTGGGATCAGTCGAGATCAAGGATGATGACTTCATCGAGGGTGAGGATCTCGCCAAGCTGGAGGCTGATATCGGCACGTTGTACGTACTCTCCACCGGGCTCTATACCGCTGATCAAGTCGAAATAGTCAAGATTGGGATTACTACCGGCCCGGTCGAAAAGCGCATTACCCAGCTTTATACAACAGGTGTGCCATTTCGGTTCAAAATCGTAAGTCAGCTTGAAACCACAAACTATTCAAAGCTTGAGCAGGCCTTGCATTGCCTTTTCGATAAGTATCGGATCAATAAGTCCCGAGAGTTTTTCACAGCGCATTGCCTGAAGTTTTTGCCAGACCTAATCGCCATCCACCGGAGTATTGAGACGAGCTAAGGAGGCAAGTTTTTCTGGCCAGGAGGGGCCGTTTATTTACCCGGTTCTAAACGTCCGCTTGTGGCCGCCGTTGAAGAAATTGTTCAGATTAACCCTGCGCCGCATACAACGCCCGCGCCTCCCCCCACAACCCATACAAATCATCCGCCATCCGCTCCACCGCCTGCGCCCTCTTCACAGGCTCATTCAACACCATCAAATCCTCATCACTCGGATTCTTAATATTAAGCTCAGTGGTATACCGCCAAAGCAAACCACCACTGCCGACGCCGTTATTCACCACTTTCTGCGTCAACGTTGCCAGCCAGGCGTGCGCAGTCGGGTGGGATTGCGCATCGCAGTAATAACCGCAATAAAACCGGTGATCGAGTTCGATATACACCGAGCCCTGTACAAACCCCAAATCGTAATAAAGACCGTACCAGCGATTATCCCGAGTGGCGCTGTAATAGCGATCAACCACCTCCGCCGTCGGCGCTTCAGAAGGTTTGGGCAGCTCGGGGTATTTGTCCTTGATGCATTGGGCAAGTGCTTGCCAGAATTCCAGTTGCAGGTCTTTCAGGGTTTCGACGAACGCTTTTTGCAGGTCGCGTACCACCAGCAGGTTGTTGTTTTGGCGCAGTGTCTGTTTGAGCGCGTCCATGTAGGCGTGTCCCTGGTTCTGGAAGGTCAGTGTTGCGACGAGGTCGATGTATTGCAGCAGGCTTTCGCGCACGCCAGCTTCGCGGATAACCCATTGCTGACATTGCTCGAGCCACGGCAGGATGTCGGTGGCGTAGCTGATGCGCTGATAGTCAATGCCCAGACAACTTCGCCGGTCGGCGTCGCGGCCGTCCAGGGTAAGGTAGAGCGGTGGGTAGGTCTGGCAGCCTTCGCCTTGAAGGGTTTGCAGGTAGCGGTGCAACTGCGCGTCCTGGTCTGCGGCGTAGAGCTTGTTTTCGATGATGACTGCCTGACGCTTGCTGTTGCGGATCAGGATATCGACATTGCGGTACTCGACCTCAACTGTCACCTCGGTGCAGTCGAAACCTTCGATGTTCAACGCGGCCAACAGCAATTGCAGCAGCTTGGTGCCAGCACCGTGGGCGCCTTGAGGATTAAGCAAAAAGGCCAGGTAGCGAGAGTGCAGGCGCACTTCATCGGAGCTGCTGCGCAGCAGGGTGAACAGGTTGAACGCCGGAGGGCGATGCAGCTCGGCGCGCAGTAATGCGGCGCGGTGGATCAAGGGTTGCAAGGTTCATTTCCTTATGGGAGCAAGTCCAGGCAGTGATTGTATTGCGCCAGTACTTGTCGTGCACGCTTGCATTTTTGGTCATTTTGCAGGGAAGGAGAGTTAAACCGCCTCCCCCGCTGCGCCTTTTTGCGTGGGCCTGCGCCTACGTCAGCCCCCCTCACACCACCCCATCATAAGTCCGTATGTTCTGCCGCAACGCCGCCAGAAACGAAAACGCATTCTCCACCCGCTCGCCCTCGAACCCCTGGTAATAATTGTTCGCGGTCAACACCGTGCCGGCACCGCGTTTGTTATCCGGATGGAGACAATAGGGAATCGATAAAAACCCACTGTCGAAGGCGCTGAGTATCGCTTCGGACAAGTTGGCATCACGCGCCAGCGTGCCTTCAATCAGTCGCCTTGAGGCGTCGAGGATGCGGGTGTGTTCTTGCGCGTCGAAAGGGACATCCGGCAATACACCCTTCGTGTGCAGGCAATAACTGGCATATTCCAATGCGGCGATGTTTTCTTCGATCCGGGGAATGCGCCGTGATTCCACCGGTGTCTTGATGATCACGCGCTGTATGCCGGTGGATCGAATCATGCCCAGCGCATCGCCGGTGATCCGGCAAAAACCGCCCAAGGTTCGTGGGAAAAACCCCATGAACACGTAGCCGACAAAGTGGTAGCTGCCCGGTGTGAAGTATTCGCTGGCCAGTTGTTGCAAGGCAGTCACGGCGGCTCGGTCCTGCACCGGCGAGGTGCCCTGGGCGTAGGAGAACGACAGCGTGTTGATGCCGTGGGAGCGCAAAAACAGGCCTTCCAGAATGTTCAGCGCCACCAGAATGACCGGGTCGCACATCTGCCCCATCATGCAGCCGGCGAAGCTCTCGATGTGGCTGTGCTCCACGCCGGCAGACAGCACCTGGCAGGCTTTTTCCCAGTGGCCGAACGCTTCGCGCAGTGGCGTGCGGCTGTACGGCAGGCAATAGGAAATGGGTCCGCCTTCGGTGGTGGCCGAGCCGATTTCGACCATGCGTTCGAAGATATGCAGCGGATCGGGCGAGCCATGGCGAATCTGCACCGGCAGGTGGTAGCGGGCATGGATCTGGTCGAGCATCGCGCGGGTTTGCGCCGCCGGGTGATTCACGATCGGGTAGCCGTTGAGCATGGACGCGCTGTCAATCGCCCGTTGCGCCGCCTCAAGGTTATTCACGCGGGTGAAGGCATCGAGGGTAATGGTGCACACGGTGTTCGCGCGGCTGGCCGCCGTGGCCTCGAGCCCGGACTGCATCAGGCCGGGATCGCTGAAGCCCATGCGCGGCTGGAGCACCGGGCCGTGCAGGGCAAACTGTTCAAGCACGTGGGTGTTGAAGTCGATCATGTTTGCAGGCCCTTTCCGGTCCCTGTGTGAGCTGGCGCCGAGTACGCGCTCATCGTGCGACCCGCTTTTCCAGGTTATGGGCAGGAAACAGCTGCGCGGTGACGAGCGTCTGGAAGGCATCAAAACTGTTGGCCACGCTGTCGTCGAATACCTCGTCGAAGCCTGCGGCACGAAGGGTATCGCTGTGCCGGGCGATGGTCTGGGCATCGTTTTCAGTGCAGATTTTTCCGCCGATGTAGAGTCCGTCGACGTGATTTGTCTCGCTGCGAATGCGTCGAGCAAGTTCGGCGCCCTCCAGGTAGCCGTGACCATTGACCGTGCTGATCACAACAATGGCGCAGCCATTGCGCTCAAGCCGCGCAATCACGTCGTCCATCGGCGTGTTGGGCCCCAGGTTTTCTACCTTGTAGCCCAGGTCATTGAGCAGAAACTCCATGAACACCAGATTCCAGCTATGGGAGTCTGATGGCACGGTGCTGAGCAGTGCGGTTTTGTTGAACGTCATCGTTAAAATCCCTTTTAAGTTTCTGTTCTGTTTGCGTAATACGGAAGTGCGTTCTGGAAGTTGCGAAAGTTGACGGTGACGGCGTTGATATAGCCCCAGTAATCGGCGTAGTTGGTCGGAAACGGTTTTGAGCCGTCGATCCTGTCGCGCTCGCGCGCGGTGATGTAGTTGGGCCACTCTTTGGAGCGGGGGCGCCGGTGGTGAAAGTCGTGGCACGGTGTATCGCCGACCATCACGAACACGCGGATGAACAAATGGAAGCCGAGCATTTTGATCAGCCAGACACTGATGCAGGCGGTGCGGCGAACAGCGCCCGCGGCCTGCGGTATGCGCAACTCTTCACCAATGAATACACCGGTGGTGCTTTCGCAGATGAAGTCGATACCGCGGCGTTCCAAAACCTCCACGCTGGGCCAGGTATGCTCGGCGGCCAGGCGGAATGTGGTGCTGATGTGATAGCCGGCAAACACCGGCACCACCCACGCCATGACGAACAGGCCGAAATGGCCCAGGGCTGCCGCCAGCAGACTGGCGGTGGCCCAGAAGATCAGTGTCAGGACGGCGACACGGCGGTTCGAGGCGGTTGCAGTGCCTTTCACCCGGCCCCAGAACGAGCGCAGGATCGCCAGCGGTGACAGCGCCGTGCAGACCAGTTTGGTCCACATCCTGGTCACGCTGTCGGACGGTGTTAATCCCACCACCCCTTGCAGGTAGGACAGGGTGTCGTCATCGTCGGTCAGCAGCGTTTTGGCGCTGTGGTGCAGCGCGTGCTCGCGCTTGTAGGTGTCGAAGGGCTTGAGCATTAATACGCCGGAAATGATCCGGCCCACGGTCACGTTGGTTTCACGCTGTTCAAATACCATTTCATGGGCGCAGTTGTGGCAAATCATCACCTGCATCTGCTTGATACCGCCGGTGGCCAGTACAAAACCCAACCCCCACACAATAACGCTGCCGTGCAAGTAACCGACGCCGGCCAACACCACGCCCGAGGCAATCAATCCCGTTGATACAAGAATATGGTGAATGGGTTTGAGCGTTCTAACCTGGTTAAGATCTTCAGGCAGCGGCTTGGCGGTCAGCCAGCTCAAAAATGGCTGTAAGAACCCTGGAAGGGTTCGCATCGAGTTACGTATCATCCATGTTTCCTCTGCGAGTTCGCTCCATCGAAAAAAACTGTACCGTGGCCTCCGGTTATTTCGAACAGAAATACGTGGGGATCGATTTTCCATTTTTGAGTACGGCATCAACGTGAACTGGGATGATCTGAAAGTTTTTATCTTCGTGGCCAAGTCCAATAACGTGACCGAGGCGGGAAACTCGCTGAAAGTTTCGGCATCGACGGTGTCGCGCAAGATCGCCGCGCTTGAGGAGTCGCTCAGTACTGTGCTGTTCCTGAAAAAAACCAACGGCTATTTCCTGACGGAAGCCGGCAAAGCGATGCTTCCGCTGGCACTGGAAACGCAGGAGCGCTTCAAGCTCATGGAGCGCCAGATGTCGCAGCCCAACGATCGGATGGCCGGGCCGGTGCGCATCGATTGCCCGGAACTGATGGGCACGCACCTGATCATTCCGGGGCTGGCGGACTTCCATGACCGATACCCCGAGATCAGCTTTGACTTCATCAATACAGCGGTGTCGTCAAAACTCACGCAAAGCCACAGCGACATCATTATCCGCCTGCGCAGGCCGGAAAACGGCAACTTCACCATGCGCCGGGTTGGCACGCTGATGCAGGGACTTTTCTGTTCCGACGGGTATGCGGCCGCCAACAAGCTGCCCGACACACCGGATGACCTGCAGCACCACCACCTGATTGGCTGGACCGAAGAAATGTCCTATATGCCGCTCGCGCAGTGGCTCAATGAGGTGAGCGGCGAGCAGAAGCCGTGGATGCGCGTGTCCAATCTCAATGCCCAGCTCAAGGCGGTTGAAGCTCACCTGGGGATCGCCGCGCTGCCGACCTACGTCGCTCACCAATCAGGCTTGCGTCAGGTATTGGCCGACAGCCCGCTGCGCAGCTCCGATATATGGCTGCTGCGCAATCAGGCGACCCAGGGCGTGGGCCGCGTCGATCAAGTGGTGGACTACCTCACGGAGCTGTTCCACAGCAAAACGGCAGAGATGCAATAGCCGCCTGCGGAAGAAGGGTTATGGCACCAGGATCAGTGAGCCCTGGGTTTGCCGGTCCTGCATGATGCGGTGCGCCTCGGCGGCCATGGCAAGCGGCAGGCGAGTGATCAGGGGCGCAGCGATCGAACCGTTGGACAGGGCCGCCAGCACCCGTGCGGCACCGGTGACAAGCTCGGCATCGTGACCGATGTAGTGCTTCAAGGACGGCCGCGTGACATGCAGCGAGCCCATGCTTCCAAGCCGCGACAGATTAAACCCCGTCACGTCCCCCGATGCATTGCCGAACAGCACCAGATGACCGCGCGGGCGCAGGCTCGCCAATGACAGCTCGAAGGTAGCGCGTCCGACAGAGTCGAATACGCTGTGAGCGCCCTTGCCTTCGGTCACTTCACGAATGAACGACAAGGCGCCCGGAGCCTCGGGGTCAAGGGCCGCGTAGCAGCCGGCATCCAGCACCTGGCGCCGCTTGGCTTCGCTCGAAGCCAGGCCGATGACACGCACGCCCCTGGCCGCCAGCCAGCCTGTGGCAATGCTGCCTACACCGCCGGCCGCCGCATGCCACACCACCCAATCGTCAGGCGCGAGCGGTACGCAGCGATGCGTCAGGTATTCGGCGGTCAGCCCCTTGAACAGCAACGCGGCGGCGGTTTCACTGGATACATCATCGGGCAGTCGAATGGCGCGCGTGGCGGGCAGCACCGCGTGGCTGGCGTAGCTGCCCGTGGAACTGTCGACGAATGCGACCCGGTCGCCGGGGCTGAAACCTCGCACCTGCGGTCCACAGTCGACCACCCTTCCCGCGCCCTCCACGCCCAGGCTTCTTGGAAAGGCAGAGCCATCCTCGAGCGCCCCGGAGCGCCGATGCACATCGATGAAATTGACGCCGGCTGCCTCGATGGCGACAGTGAGTTCCCCGGGCCCGGCGGCACGCAATGGGGCGTCCTGAAGTTCGAGGACCCGGGGCTCTCCGGGTGCGGCGAAGACAACAGCGTGGGTCATGCAACCTCCTTACAGCGGGCCGATACGCAGGAAAATCCACACCGCCACCGCGATCAGCATCAGCCCGAACACCGCGTTCTGGAACACCAGCAATTTGGGCCGCGCCTGGATCAGCCTCTGCACGGAGGAGCCCATCGATACCCAGATGACGTGGGAAAAGAAATTCAGCGAAATCAACGCAGCGCTCAGGATCAGCACTGCGCTGCTGCTGGTTTCGCCGGTGGGCATGAAGGTGGAAAACATCACCAGCAACATCACGATGCCTTGCACATTGCCCAGCTGCACGACGATGCCGTCTCGAAACTGCAGGTGTATGGGCTTGTCGCCAGGTGCTTTCAGCGGACGACGCAGCAGGCGCACACCCAGCCACAAAATGTAGAAACTGCCGAGCACTTGCAGCACCCACACCAGCCGCGGGCTGCTCATCAGCGTGTGGTAAAGCCCCAGCCCGACCAGCACGGCCAGCAGGAAATAGGTGATGTCCAGGCCGAAAATAAACCGCACCGAACGACGCACACCGCTTTGCGCCCCGGAGGTCGCAACCATCAAATTGCCAGGCCCTGCACTCAGGGTCAGCGGCGCCATGGTTGACAGCCAAAGCAGCCAGTTGATGCTGAATATCTCTTGCACATTGTTATCCTCGATCACGGCATGGACTGCACGTGCTCAAGTCTAATGGGCAGTTGCTTATAAAGTTATAGCGAAGCGCGCAAAGCGATATCCCATAAATGGGGCAAACGGGGCGGCGCTTGTTTTGTAGTCGCAAGGGCGGCTTACTTGCCAGGACTCAGCGAATAGTCGAACGGCTGTTAAAACCCAAACACCTTTATATCAGGCGTTTTGCGAGCGCCCTGAACCGCCGTCGGTTCAAGGGCTTTCTGTGGAGCAAATGGTAGAAACGTTGCGTGCGGCATTTGATCGCGAAAGTGGCCTGTGTCAGTAAGCTGAAAGTTCAGGCAGCCAATATCCCTGTGGGAGCGGGCAAGCCCTAATGCCGTTCAGTTAAGGAAAATGTGTGGGCTTATTGTGGCGAGCGGGCTTGCCCCGCGTTGGGGTGCGAAGCGCCCCCACTCCAGCAAAACGCGGTGTACCTGATACGGCTCAGGGTCTGGTTTTGGGGCTGCTGCGCAGCCCAACGCAGGACAAGCCTGCTCGCCACAGGGAATCTGCGCTCAACTGAACGGCATTGGGGCAAGCCCGCTCGCCACAATACTGATCGGCATCAGGTCAGGCGCGCTTTGGCAATTTCCACCCCGCCCGCACAAAGTGACACGTGTACCCGTCAGGAATCCGCTCCAGGTAATCCTGGTGCTCCGGCTCCGCCTCCCAAAACTCCCTCGCCGGCTCAATCTCGGTCACCACCGGCCCCGGCCATAACTTCGATGCATCAACATCAGCGACGGTATCTTCGGCCACGTCCCGTTGCGCATCGCTCAGGTAATAAATCGCCGAACGGTAGCTGGGCCCGAGGTCGTTGCCCTGCCGGTTGGGCGTGCTGGGGTCGTGGATCTGGAAGAAGAACTCCAGAATCTGCCGATACGTGATCACCGCAGGGTCAAACACAATTTCGATCGCTTCGGCGTGGTCGCCATGGTTGCGATAGGTGGCATTGGGCACGTCGCCGCCGGTGTAGCCGACGCGTGTGCGCAGCACGCCGGGGTAGCGGCGCAGCAGGTCCTGCATGCCCCAGAAGCAGCCGCCGGCGAGGATGGCGGTTTCGGTTTGGTTGGTCATGGTCTGCCCTTGTGCTAATGGATATGCGGCTAGTTATGGGGGTGTGCTCGCCAATAGCAAGTCAACGCCTCAAGCACCGATACAAAACCAAAAAAAATGTACAGTTTCTCAATAACCTGTCGACATAGATGGCAAGGTGCCATGGATGAGGCCCGCAACATTTATCGAGCCTTTACGCTATGTCCATCTTTGCCTTTCTACACCGTGACCGTCGCGCCCTGCACCAACTGACAGCAGCGATCAAAAACGGTCACCTCTCCCCTGTCGACCGCCACAAAACCGCCCCGCCCGTGCTTGATGCCTTGGCAGTGCTCGAAGCCTCCAGCCGCGAATCGCAATCGCGCATCACCCAACTCGAAGACGAACTCGAGTCTGCCCGTGAATTGCTGCGCGAGTCCGCCGCCTCCGCCCAGGCTTCGGAAATCCGCTTCGACCTGGTCAACCGCGCCTCCAGCGAGGGCCTTTGGGACATGGAGGTGGTGGCGGGCGACCCAATCAATCCGAAGAATCGTTTCTGGTGGTCGCCGCAATTTCGCAGCCTGCTGGGCTTTTCTAACGAGCGTGATTTCCCGAATGTGCTGGCCAGTTGGGCCGACCGCCTGCATCCACAGGACAAGCAGGCGACGCTCGACGCGTTTGCGCGGCATCTCAACGACAAATCGGGAAACACGCCGTACAACGTGAACAATCGGCTGGCGATGAAGGACGGTTCCTACCGCTGGTTTCACGCCCAGGGTGAAACGCTGCGCGATGAGCGCGGCACGCCGATCCGCGTGGCCGGTGCGTTGCGCGATATTCATGATCAGTTGCAGCGCGATCAGGAGCACGACGTAATCATCACTCGCTTCGAACTGGCCCGGGAGATGCTGTCCGACGGTTTATGGGACATGGAGGTGATTGCCGGCGACCCGGTGAACCCGAAGAACCCCTTCTGGTGGTCGCCTCAGTTTCGGCGCCTGCTGGGTTTTGAAACGGTGCAAGAGTTTCCCGATGTGCTGGACAGCTGGGCCTCCCGGCTGCACCCGGATGACAAGGAGCGCAGCCTGAACGCCTTTGGTGCGCACCTGAATGACAAGTCAGGGCAAACGCCGTTTGATATCGAATACCGGTTGAAGATGAAAAGTGGCGAATACCGCTGGTTCCGCGCCCGCGGTCAGACGCGCCGCGATCCCCAGGGCGCACCATTGCGCGTGGTGGGCGCGCTGGTGGATGTGCACCTGCAGCATGAGCAGCAAGCGTTGCGCGCAGCGGAGGGTGAACACCAGCGCACGCTTGAAACCAACATTGCGCAGTTGTCGCAGATAGTCGGGACGATCCAGAGCATCGCCAGCCAGACCAACCTGCTCGCGCTCAATGCTGCGATTGAAGCGGCGCGTGCCGGCGAGGCCGGGCGTGGTTTCGCAGTGGTGGCCGATGAGGTGCGCAAGCTGGCAACGCGCACCACTGAAGCGACCGAACAGGCTGCCGGGATGATTGCTCGGTAAGTCATCCCTTTCAGGCGCCTCTCCCGTTGCGGCGAGAGGCGTCTTATGCAGTCAATGAACAACACGTAAAAATTTGTTGTGAACTATCGAAGTATCCAGGCCGCCTCTAAAGTTAATAACAGTACGGCCGATAGTTAATTACGGAGCCCCTAATCCCTGCCCGAAACACATAAAAAAATCCCAATATACATGCCACGGACAGGCACGTTTCAGGACCGAACATCATGTTCAGCAAACTAAGCATCTCGCAAAAACTTTATGCAAGTTTCACCGCAGTCGTTGTACTGATCGGGTTATTGGTGGGGAGCGCCTATATCGGCTTCGAGACAGTAGAAGATGCTACAAATAGTAACGTGCACACGTATGAAGTAATAAGTGCCACACAATTGGCGCTGGAACAACTCATCAATATCGAAACCGGCATGCGCGGTTTCGTCATCGCGGCCAAAGACAATTTTCTGGAACCCCTGGTTGCCGGCGAAAAACGCTTTTCGGAGAAGTTGGACCTGCTTAAACGCCTGACTGCGGATAATCCGGCGCAGCAACAGCGCCTGGCCACCCTGGGCGACATGCAAAAACGCTGGCTTGCCGAGGACGTCGATCCGATCATCGCCCTGCGCAAACGCCTGACGGCCAATAACCTGCCCGATGACGAACTGGACGCGCGCATCAGCTCCGGTGCGGACAAGGCCAAGATGGACAGCATGCGTGCGACCCTGGCTGAAATCACCGCCACTGAAACCGCACTGCTGGCGCAACGAAGCCAGGAAATGATCGATGCCAAGCACACGGCGCTGACGATCCTGATCGTGGGCGGCCTTCTCTCGGCCGTATTGTCGTTGATCCTCGCCACCTCACTGGGCCGCAGCACCACTGGGCGCCTGCAACTGGCGATTGATGCCGCTACCGCAATTGCCAACGGCAAGCTGGATACGGTGATCGACACCAGCAGCCATGACGAGCTGCCCAAAGCCTTCGACCGCATGCAGAAGCGCCTGCGCGAAATGATTCAACAGATCAGCGAAGCGGCCAACCAGTTGGTGGTGTCGGTGCAGCAGATTTCCGGCGCGTCGGAGCAACTGTCCGGTGCGATTCAGGAGCAGTCGACGTCGGCCTCGATGATGGCGGCCACCATTGAAGAGCTGACCGTGAGCATCCATCACGTCTCGGAAAACGCCGATGAGGCGCACCAGCTTGCCAGCCGTTCGGGCGAACAATCCAAGGATGGCGCGCGCGTCATCGAAAATACCCTGTCGAGCATGAACGGCATTGCCAGGACCGTGCAGCACTCCTCCACCCAGGTGGCCGGGCTGGGCCAGCACTCCGAACAGATTTCCTCGATCATCAGCGTGATTCAGGGCATCGCCGACCAGACCAACCTGCTGGCGCTCAACGCCGCCATCGAAGCGGCCCGGGCCGGCGAGCAAGGCCGCGGGTTTGCCGTGGTGGCCGATGAGGTGCGCCTGCTGGCGCAGAACACCGGCAAGTCGACCAAGGAAATCGCGATCATGATCGAGAAAATCCAGGCCGGCGTGCGCGAAACCGTCGAAAGCATGCGCGGTGGTGTGCTTGAAGTGAGCCAGGGCGTGGAAACGGCGGGGACTGCTGGTGCGGCCATCGTCGAAATCCGCGACAGCTCGGAGAAAGTGCTACAGGTGGTCGATCAGATCTCCTTCGCCTTGCGTGAGCAGACCATGGCCAGCCAGGACGTTGCCCGCAACGTCGAGCGCTCGGCGCAGATGGCGGAAATGAACAACGTGTCGGTGCAGGAGTTGCTCAAGACCAGCGGCGGCCTGAAGAACCTGGCCACCAGCCTTCAGCACGAAGTGAGCAAGTTCCAGTTGTAACCCACAGGATGCGGGGCCGCGCTCGGCGCACGCTGAACGAAGCCGGCCCCGTTGCAGTCGGAGAAACAACCTCCCCGGCAAAGAACCTGGCTCATGCCTCTGAAAACCGCAGCCCTCGCCTCCCTCTTCTCTCTGGCGGCCAGCACGGCCGCCGCCGCCCAGGAACCGCTGCGCCTGCAGAACTTGCAGCGCTGCGGCGACCTGCTGGAAAACCGTCAGCAAGCCTGGTGCCTGACCGCTCGCGGCCTGGGTGACGCCACGCCGACGCTCAAACTGGGTAACGCCGCTTTGCCGGCGAGCGCGGTGCAGCGTGACGGTAATACCCTTCGCGTGCATCTGGACAGCAGCCACTACCAAAGCGGCCCCGTGTGGCTTGAGGACGGCGCCCGCGTCAGCAACGCGGCCTGGCTGAGCCTGCGCAACAGCCACGTGGTGGCGGCAAAGCCCAGCGAAGTGGCGAAGAACATGGACGGGTTGACCACCTACGTCGACCTGGTCAGCGTGCTGATCGAAGAAGATCACGACGGCCGCCAGGAAGCCGAGCGGCTGGCCCGCAAATATGGGGCGACGGTGGTCGGCAGTATTGCCCCGCTGAACCTGTTCCAGCTGCGCCTGCCCGCCAGGGACCTGGTGCAGCGCGATGCGCTGGTGTTGCGTTTGGGCAGCGAGACCAGCGTCGATGCGGTGGTGGTCGAAGAATCCGCCGCTGAAGAGGCCGAGGCCGCCGCGCCGCGCGAGAAACCCGACAAACCGGCGCCGGACTCCGATGAGTGGGCGGCCAACCGCTTTCTCGATGCGGTGACTTATTACCAAAGCCGCCTTCCGGGCCGTCACACGCCGATCCTGCCGCAACCGGTGCGCGTGGGGGTGATCGAGCGCGGGGTGGATTTCGACACCGCCGACTTCGCCGATTACCTCGGCGCCTGCGCCGCCAAACGCACCTGCGTGTATGCGCGCGACACAAATGCGCCGGACGGCCACGGCACCACGGTCGCGGGCATACTCGCGGCGCGCTGGGACGACGGCGGCAACAGTGGTTTCCTGCGCGGGCTGGACAAGGCCAGCGGCGGCTTCGAGGTGATCGTCGACCGTGATTCCGATGCGGGCATCACGGCCAATATCGCCGCGTCGGTCAACCTGGTGGAGGACGGCGTACGCGTGCTCAACTGGAGCTGGGGCATCCATCGCGTCGGCGCCAAAGACGTCAACGGGGATGACGTCGACTCCTTGCTGCGCTCTGGCATCGTCATGAGCGGCTATGAAGAATTGCTCGAAGAATTTTTTCTCTGGCTGCGCAAGGAGCATCCCGATGTGATCGTGGTGAACTCTGCCGGTAACGGCTCGGCGTTCTCCGGTACGGACGACTACCGCCTGCCCTCCTCATTTATCACCGAGCAATTGCTGGTGGTGGGCGGGCATCAGCGTGGCGAGCGCAACGGGTTGGCGGTTGACGACCCGGCGTATGCGGTGACGCGCAGTTCGTCGAATGTGGACATGCGCGTAGACATCACCGCCGCCGCCTGCACCCACGCCTCCACCCGCGAGGCCGGCCAGGAAGGCGCGGTGCATTGCGGCACCTCCTATGCCACACCAATGGTTGCAGGGTTGCTGGCGGCCATGCTGTCGATCAACCCGCAGTTGCAACCCGAGCAGTTGCGCATGCTGCTGCGCCGCAGCTCAATGGCCATCGGCGAAAAAAACGACTTCGAACGCAGCGACGCCCAGGACCTGACCGCACCCATCCTGCCGTCCGAGCGCAACTACCAACGCACCGACAAGGACGTGGGACGCTCGGCGCGGCTGGACATGCAGAAAGCGCTGGACCTGGCGGTGCAGAGCAGGACGCGTGTACGGTGATGGCGTTTTTAGAAACCCGGGACAGGTCATGTTCGTTGCCGAAGCCAGTGACAAGCTCATGGCGCTGAGTTTGCCCCTGTGGGAGCTGTCGAGCTTCAGCGAGGCTGCGATGCAGGCGACTCGGTCTGGCAGGCACACCGCAGTGATCCCATCGCAGCCTCGCTGGGGCTCGACAGCTCCCACATTTGATGGGGGTCGACTGGGTGGGCAGTGTCTGGCGTGAGACTTGCGAATGGGGATACAACCTACACCGCTGATCTCCTGTGGGAGCTGTCGAGCTTCAGCGAGGCTGCGATGCAGGCGACTCGGTCTGGCAGGCACACCGCAGCGATCCCATCGCAGCCTCGCTGGGGCTCGAGAGCTCCCACATTTGATGGGGGTCGACTGGGTGGGCGGTGTCTTGTGGCGAGCGGGCTTGCCCCGCGTTGGGCTGCGCAGCAGCCCCAAGACCAGGCGCTGAGCCGTATCAGGTACACCGCGTTTTGCTGGATTGGGGGCGCTTCGCACCCCAACGCGGGGCAAGCCCGCTCGCCACAATAAGCCCACACATTTTCCTTAGCTGAACGGCATTAGGGCTTGCCCGCTCGCCACAACCCGCTAGCTAGCCACACAGATTCCAGCGTGGTGATCATCAGCGCCGTTGAAGGCGTACGCTGGCGAAGGTCGGTTCGTCTCGTGCCTGTTCCAGGGTGCTTCTGGGGGTTGCCGGCGCGGGGGCGTGCAGCGGGGGCGGTGAGGCGAGTGGCGGGTGCAGGCGCATGTCGGCGCGCTCGTCGCTGGGGGCGATGCCAAAAAAATCGCGGTAGCACTTGGAAAAATGCGGTGTCGACACGAAGCCGCAGATCACCCCAAGCTCGACAATCGACAGCGAGGTCTGCATCAGCAGTTGCCGCGCGCGGGTCAGGCGCAGTTTGAGGTAGTAACGCGATGGCGTGCAAAACAGATAGCGCTGGAACATGCGCTCCAGCTGGCGCCGCGAGACGTTCACATAGGCCGCCAGGTCGTCCAGTTCGATGGGTTCTTCCAGATTGGCCTCCATCAGCGCGACCACTTCCTGCAGCTTGGGCTGCTGCGTGCCGAGCAGGTGCTTGAGGGGCACACGCTGCTGATCGCGTTCGTTGCGAATGCGCTCGTACACGAACATCTGCGAGATCGCCGCCGAGAGTTCGTGACCGTGATCGCGGCTGATCAGGTGCAGCATCATGTCCAGCGGCGCAGTGCCGCCGGAGCTGGTGAAGCGATTGCCGTCGAGGGTGAACACGCTCGCACTCACCGTGACGCGGGCAAAAGCCTCCTGCATCGACGCCATCAGTTCCCAATGCACGCTGCACTGGAAGCCATCGAGCAACCCGGCCAGGGCCAGGGCCCAACTGCCGGTGCACACCGCGCCCAGCCGCCGGCAATGCAGACGCGCCTGGTTGCGCAGCCAGGCAATGTGCTCGGCGGTCACGGCCTGTTGAATGCCGATGCCACCGCACACCACGACCGCGTCGAGACTGAGCAGGTCGCGGGTGGACGCATCCGGCGTGACCGCCACGCCATCGCTGGCCCACACCGGCTGGCCGTTGAGGCTCAGGGTCTGCCAGCGGTACAGCTCCTCGCCCGCCAGTTGATTGGCCATGCGCAACGGCTCGACTGCACACGACAGGGAAATCAAGGTGAACTGGTCCAGCAGCAAAAAGCCGATGGTCTGGCAGACCGGCGTCTCAGGTGCCACGGCATTCACTCCAAAGCGACTGATCAGGATTGCTCCAGCGCCACCGGTTTGGCCAGCGGCCCGTGCTGGCGCGCAGTGACCAGCCCGATAAACGAAATCACCAGCGCCAGGCCAATCGTCGACGACACTTCCAGGCGATGATCCGGCGTCACCATCATCACCCCCAGGGCCAGGCAGATGAAGACAATCACCAGGTAGGTCAACCAGGGAAACAGCCACATGCGAAAGGTCAGCTCAACGTTTTGCCGCAGCAGCAACCGACGCATGCGCAATTGCGACACCGCGATCACCAGGTACACCAGCAACGCGATGGCGCCGGAGCTGGCCAGCAGAAACTGGAACAGCCCGGCGGGCATGAAATAGCTCAGCAGCGTGACGCCCGCGCCAATGATGGTGCTGGCAATCACGGCCGCCCTGGGCACGCCCGCCGCCGAGGTGGCTTTGAGCGCGCGCGGCGCATCGCCGCGCTTGCCCAGGGAAAACAGCATGCGCGAAGAAATGTAGATCGAGGAATTCATGCAACTGGCCACGGCGATCAGCACCACCAGATCGACCATGAACTTGGCGTTGGGGATGTTCATCAACTCCAGCGCGCGCTGGTAAGAACCCACGGAGGCCAGCAGCGGATCGTTCCACGGCACGACCGAAATCACGATGGAGATCGACAGCAGATAGAACACGCCGATGCGCCAGATCACCGAGCGCGTCGCCTTGGCGATGTTCTGCGCCGGGTTGCTCGATTCGGCGGCAGCGATGGTCACCGCTTCGGTGCCGATAAAGCTGAACATGATGGTGATAAACGCCCCCACCACCGCCGACAGACCGTTGGGCGCAAAACCGCCGTGTTCCTGCATCAGCCGGCTCAGGCCGCTGGCTTCGCGGTCCGGAATCCAGCCCATCAGCACGCTGAAACCCAGGCCGATAAAACCGACGATGGCGATCACCTTGGCCATGGCGAACCAGAATTCGAACTCACCGTACTTGGCCACGCTGAACAGGTTGGTGATCACCAGCAGGATGATTGACAGCAGCGCGAATAGCCAGGCGTCCACCTGGGGGAACCACTGGTTGAGCACATGCCCGGCGGCCAGCGCTTCAATCGGAATCACCAGCACCCAGAACCACCAGTACAACCAGCCGATGGTGAACCCGGCCCAGGGGCCGATGGCCTGGTCGGCATAGGTGGAGAACGAGCCAGTGTCAGGCCGCGCCACCGCCATTTCGCCGAGCATGCGCATCACCAGCACCACCAGCAGCCCGGAGGCCAGGTACGCCAGCAACACCGCCGGCCCGGCCGCCGCGATGGCATGCCCGGAACCGACAAACAGCCCGGCGCCGATGATGCCGGCAATCGACAGCATGGTCACATGGCGGGGCTTGAAGCCTTGCGCCAACTGACCGCTGGAATCCTTGGAGTTGAGGTTAATCATTGTTTTTGTTGTGCTCTGCGACCCAATTGCGCACCACCATACGGGCGCAGCGCCAGGCGAAAAGGCCTGAGTACGTCACGATCGTGCCTGATGTCGACATGCAGAGAAGTGCTCACAGCCCCGTGGCGTCGGCGGCGTTACTCCTGAACGCTGCGGATCAACGCACCAAACAGGTCGCCACGGGGCATTTTGTCCAGCGGTATATCGGCGTTCTCGAACCACTCGCGCCCGGCTTCCGGGTGCGGACCACTGAGCACCACCACGCCCTTTTTATAGGTGTAGCGCGCGGCCGCGACGTCGCCATTGTGGTAGGTCGCGAGGGTCTGGTAAGGCGTGGCCGCCGTGGACGTGGGGAAATACGGACCGTCCTGATAGAACACGTAGTCCGGCTTGCCGGCCCAGGTGACGCGCACCGCCGCATCGTCGATGCCGCTGACTTCAAAGCCCGGACGACCGGCTTCGGTGTCGATGGCGTCGGGGATCAGGCCGAGGTTGTTGTCGTCCG
Source organism: Pseudomonas poae RE*1-1-14 (assembly GCF_000336465.1). Classification (NCBI taxonomy): domain Bacteria; kingdom Pseudomonadati; phylum Pseudomonadota; class Gammaproteobacteria; order Pseudomonadales; family Pseudomonadaceae; genus Pseudomonas; species Pseudomonas poae. Next base: position 2,870,939 of record NC_020209.1, read on the forward strand.
CCAGATAGGCGCCCATGCACAGTCCCAGGTAACGGCCGCCCTTTGCCACGTAACTGCGAATAGCTTCGGCGCGCTCATCGCCCAGGCTGTCGAGGGCGCCGGGAATGTCCTGCCCGCCGCCTGGCTGCACGTAGAGGTCGTAGCGTGCGAGGGTTTGCGCGGTGATGTCGATAGCCTCGTCTGCGCCGACGAAGTCGACCTGGTAGCCGGGGTTGAGGCGCAGCAGCGCCGTTTTCACGTTTTCCGAACAGTCATCGCACCCCGCCGGGCCGCGGTAGATGGCGACGTGGGTGATCGGCACGGCGGCGTGCCCCTGGAAGGTGGCGAAGGCAAGGAACGTGGCGGCAATAACGTGCAGTTTCATGGTGGCGGGTTCTTCACAGGTTGGGGGCACGCGCCTAGCCTAATGCGAATGGCCGCGCAAAAAAGTTAACAGTTGTAAACACCCTGGGGAATGCCGGGGCACTCTGCGGCGCTGTGACAGTCCATTCCTGCACACCCCACACTCTGGAGCCGTCCATGATCATCGTCCATCACCTTAACAACTCACGTTCCCAGCGCATTCTGTGGCTGCTGGAAGAGCTTGGCCTGCCGTACGAGATCAAGCGTTACCAGCGCGACCCGAAAACCAACCTGGCGCCGCCGGAACTCAAGGCAATCAATGCACTGGGCAAGTCGCCGGTGATTGAGGACGAGGGCAACGTGGTGATCGAGTCCGGCGCCATTGTCGACTACCTGATCCGCCGCCACGGCGCCGGCCGCCTGCAACCGGACGCCGCCAGCGCCAGCTACGACCAATACGTGCAATGGCTGCACTTTGCCGAAGGTTCGGCCATGTTGCCATTGATGCTCAATCTGTATGTGGGTCGCCTGGGTGAAGCCGGTGCGCCGTTGCATCCGCGTATCGAATCGGAAGTGGCCAATTACCTGAGTTATCTGGATAACGCCCTGGCAAGCACGCCTTACCTGATGGGCGAGTCGTTGAGCGGCGCGGATATCCAGATGAGTTTCATCGGCGAAATCGCCAAGGCTCAGGGCAAGTTGCAGGCCTACCCTAACCTTGCTGCGTGGGTGCAGCGCTTCCAGGCGCGGCCGGCGTATCGCAAGGCGGTGGAGCAAGGTGGCGAGTATGCGTTTGCCAAGTGAGGCGTAGAGCCGGTTTGTTGTAACAAGCTGACTTGCCCTAATGCCGTTCACTTAAGCGCAGATTCTCTGTGGCGAGCGGGCTTGCCCCGCGTTGGGCTGCGCAGCAGCCCCAAAACCAGGCGCTGAGCCGTATCAGGCACACCGCGTTTTGCTGGATTGGGGGCGCTTCGCACCCCAACGCGGGGCAAGCCCGCTCGCCACAATAAGCCCACACATTTTCCTTAACTGAACGGCATTAGGGCTTGCCCGCTCGCCACAGGAATGGGATTGCTGAAATAGCTCACTTCCACATCGGATCTGCCGGCTTACCGAAACATCTGCCACAACGACGCACCCACGCCGGTGATGCTCTCACCGGCTATCAACCCTGCCGCCGCCGTGATCGCAAAGCGCTGCGTCACGCTCGGCCAGCGCAGGCTGACGAGCCAGGTGAGCACTGCGCCCAGCGCCATCATCAGTGACACCGAGGCCGGCAGCACAAATGCCAAGCCCAGGGCGGCCGCACTCGGCAGGTAGCGCGCGCGATGGGCCGGCAAGGTGCTGTCCAGCACGCCCAGCAACACGCCGATCAGGCCCGCGATGCCAATGGCCCAGCGAATACTCGGCGACAATGAATCCAGGCCGAGGGTGAGGGTTTGCGCCACGGCTTTCCAGGTGGCCACGGCCGGTGCCGGCCACTCCTCGGTCAGCAGCATGCCTTGCGGGTCGGGGATCAGCGCAAGGTAGGCGAACACCCCGACGATGCTGCCGACAAAAATCCCCAGGATCTGCGCAATCATCTGCTTGCGTGGCGTCGCCCCAATCGCTTTGCCCACCTTGAAGTCGTTCATCAGGTCGGTGCACTGCCCGGCCGAACCGCCGGCGGTGTTGGCGCTCATCAGGTTGATCGGCACCTGCCCCGGCGCGACGATGCCGAAACTCAACTGGGACAATTGCCCGATGGCCCCGATCGGCGGAATGCCGGTGGCGCCCACTACCCGCGCCGCCACGGCCGCCAGGCAGATCGCCAGGGGGATGGTCAGCAGGGCCATGCCCAGATTGATGCCGAACAGCAGCGCCTGCAGGCTCACCACAAGGATGATCGACAGCGCGAAACCCGCAGCAGGCCCAGGCTTGGGCAAGGTCCAGGGCGTGCCGCCGCCAGCTTTGGTCGAAGCGTGCAACGCCCACAGGCGGATCGCCAGCGAAGCCAGGGTCGAGCACACCATCAGGCTCACCCCCGGCCACAGCAGCCATTCCACCAGCGCGGCGAACTGCGGGCCGCTGCTGCCTTCGGGCAGGCTCACCAGATGCTGCGCCAGCAGCCAAGGCCCCAGCCCGCCCCAGGCGAGCAGCGCACCGAGCAACAGCCTCAGGCCCACGCGCAGGCCGATGATGCCGCCAAAGCCGAGCAGCAACAGCGACGGGTCGGCGGTAAACGTGAGACGTTCGAGCTGCGCGCTTGGCGACCAGCGCGGGAACGCCCACAGGAAAGTGTCCACCCACTTGACCAGCCCGGACAGCAACGCGGCGCCGAGCAACACTTGCAAGCGCGTCGCGGCTTCGCGGCCATGGTTGTAGATGTGCAACAACGTCTCCAGGGTGGCCATGCCTTCGGGAAATTTCAGCGCCTTGTCATTGAGCAGCGAGGGCCGCAGGTACCAGGCGATCCAGATGCCGAGAAAACTCACCGAAAACACCCAGGCGATCATCGGGATCGGGTCCAACTGGTGGCCGGTCAACAAGGTGTAGGCCGGGATCGGTGCCACCAGCCCGCCGGAAATGATCGACGCCGCCGCCGAAGCGACGGTCTGGTTGATGTTGCTCTCGTGCAATGTCCACGGCAGTTGGGTGGTGGAGCGCCTGGCCAGGCCTTGCCAGATCGCGTAACCGACCAGCAAGGCGATGATCGACATGTTGAATGACCAGCCGATCTTCAGGCCGGCGTAGACGTTGGAGGGGGTCAACAGGATGCCGAGCACCACCCCGGTGATGACCGCACGCGGGCTGAGTTCACGTTCGACGGGGCCGTGCAGCGGGGATGTGGGCGGGGTTGAAGGCATGCGGATTCCTTTCGGCAAGGGCACAGGGCGACTTAACAAGTGAGCCCCGTAACCCCCGAAGGTTCATCCGCAGGCTCAGCCCAGACGGAACCGCGCGGTGTTGTCGCTCAAGGCGCGGCTGCCTCTGCTCAAGGTATCCGCCGCCTGGTTCACCGCCCGTGCGCCGTCGAGCAAGCGCCCGGCGGCCTGGTCCACCTGCTGGATATTGCCGCTCACTTCATCCGCGGTGGTGGCTTGTTCTTCCACCGCGGCCGCAATCTGCGCCAGGGTGTCGGTGACGTTCTGCACGGCACCTGCAATCTCGCCCAGGCGCGCGCCCAGGCCGGTAACCGACTCAGCGTCGGTGAGTGCCTGCTCGCAGGCGGCGCCCATCAGGCTGACGGCCTGGCTGACCGTGGCGCGCAGGCTGTCCACCGTACTCGCGATTTGCGCGGTGGAGGCCTGGGTGCGTTGCGACAGGCTGCGCACTTCGTCGGCCACCACGGCAAAGCCCCTGCCCTGCTCGCCCGCGCGGGCGGCTTCGATGGCGGCGTTGAGCGCCAGCAGATTGGTCTGTTCGGCGATGCCACGAATGGTATCGACCACCGACTGAATCTGCTGGCCCTGCTGGCTCACCTGTTCCAGCGCGTTGGCGGTGTCGGTGAGCCGCTGGTTGAGCTGCTGAATGCTGGCCGTGGTGCGCTGGCTGTCGCGGCTGCTGTCTTCGGCAATGCGCCGGGTGTGCTGGGCACTGCCGGACGCCTGTTCGCAGCTTCTGGCCACGCCCATCGAGGTGGCCGCCAGCTGGGTGGCGGCGGCGGCGATCTGGCTGATCTGGTGCTGCTGGTCTTCAACCTCGTTGAGGGTGCTGCCCGACTGGGTATTGAGGGTGAGCACGGCCGAACCGAGCTGCTCGGTCTCGTGGTTGACCCCGAGCAGGCTGGTGCGCAACTGCGCCACGGCAACGTTGAGCGCGGCGCTGATGGCGGCCAGTTCGTCACGGCCTTGCACCGACACTTCCACGCACAGGTTGCCGTCGCGCAACGACTCGGCCAGCGTGGTGATGCCGCTGGCACTGCGTTGAATCGCGGCCTGCAGGCACATGAACAGGTACAGCGCCGCCAGGGCCAGCAGGCTGAACGTGGCTGCCACCGGCACGAATTGCTCCAGGGAGCGGGCGTGGTAATAGCTCAGGCGTGCGTCCAGCGAGTTGAGCGACTGGTTGCGCAGCGACCCCAGGCTGCCAAGCATGGCGTCGACGCTGCGGTCGAAGGCGGCGCTGTCGAGCTTGATGGTGCCGCCGAACACGCCGTCGTCGAGAATCTTGAGCTCACTGTCGAGCAGTTGCAGGCTGTTGTCGTACTGCGCGCTCCAGGATTCCAGGCCCGGATACGGCTTGGCCTTGAGCGAGGCGGCGGCCTTGATCAACTGATCCCGCGCGTCGCCGATGCGGCTACGCAGGTCGCGCATCTGCAAGCGGCTTTGCAGGGTGAACTGCCCGGATGCGATGGACGACTGACCCACGCTGGCCATGCGCCCCACTCGTTCGATCAGGTCCGGCGTCTGCTGGGTGGAAATCTGCATCAGCAGGTAGGTTTCCAGCCACGGGTCGAGAATCAGGCCGGTGTCGAGGGCGATTTGCTCGCGCAGGCCCTGCATCGCGGTCAGCGCCGAGGTGAAGCGGTCGTAGCCGTCCGGCCACCAGCCGACGGTGCGCAGCGATTGCGTGTCCATGCCCTTGACCGTCGCCTGCAACGCCGTAAAACGGGCCAGGGTTTCGGCGCTGGCCTGCTGGGCAGCGAGCGTGTCGCCCAGGGCTTGCAGGCTTTGCTGGATCATGGGGTTCAAGGCGTCGACCTTGTCCATCGCCGCCTTGGCCGCGGGCGTCGGTTCGCGCAGCAGGTCCACTGCCTTCCATCGCGCGGCGAGGTTACGCTGGGCCGTGAGCTGGCTGTCGAGGGAGTCCATGGCCAACAGTTGCTGAACGCCGGACTTTTCGCTGGAGATGACCGCACTTTTCTCGCGATAGTCCGCCGCGATCATCCACAGGCTGCCGACCAGCGGCAGCATGAACAGGAGGAACAGAATCTGGAACTTGCGCGCGAAACCGAAGCGCCCGAGCAGGCGCATACCGGGTGATAACAGACTGTGCATTGCCGACAACTCCTGGAACAACCCACACCGTGCACGGCGAGGCGAAGCCTTGAAACGACTAACGGCAAAATGCCATGTCATTGATTACCCTGGCACAAGCAAGATATGGGCCGTTGGTTACAGGCCCGTAATTGGCGATGCGGCGAGACGCTGCGCAGTGGGCGGTGCGTGAAAATGGGGCAAAAGCACTCAGTGTGTGGCGCAAACTGTAACCGGGCACCCAATCGGTGCAGTGCCCTGTGGAGATCCGCTCTTAGTGGCCAGGTGTTACTCCAGCAAAGCGGTGATCCAGCCAACCTGCCGCTGGAGTGCTCGCAGCCGATCTTCAGGCCCCCCTTGCAACGCTCGTTCGAAGCCTGCCAGGGTGCGCTGCTTCAGGCGCAACAGGCGCTGCCACTTGGCAAAAAACACCGGGCTGCGCACCTGCAGGTTCAGCGGGCCGAAGTACAGTTGCTCGGGCGTATAAGTGACCGGCCCGGTGCGTTCGGCCACGATGATTTCGTAGTAGAAACGGTTCTCGTGTAACAGCTCCTCATGAAGAATGCGGTAGCCGTTGTCCATCAGCCACTGACGCAGCGGTTGTTCACCGCCGTTGGGCTGCAGGATCAGGCGTTCCTGGCCGGACAGACGCGCCTTGCCCGCCTCAAGAATGTCGCGAATCGTCTCCCCGCCCATGCCGCACAGGCTGATGGCGGTGATCCCGTCGTCTGGTTCGATAGCCGCCAACCCGCTGGCCAGGCGCACCCTGATCAGGTGCTGCAGACCATTCTCACGCACACTGCGCGTGGCCGCCCGAAACGGCGTCTCGGCCACCTCCCCCGCCACCGCCGCCGTGATCACCCCGCGGCGCACCAGCGCCACCGGCAGGTAACCGTGATCGGAACCGATATCCACCAGGCGCGCCCCGGCCGGAACCTGCGCCGCCACGCGCTCAAGGCGTCGGGATAATGTGTGTTCGTTCAACTGTGGATCCTTCGAATCATGAATCGCCAGCAACGGCGCGTTTGGCCCCTGCGGTTTTTTGACTGGCAGGCGCAACCATTGGCCGCACCGTCAGCTCGACGCCCAGCGCCGCCATCAATTTCTGGACAGTCTCATAGCGCCTTCATCAGCACTGCCGTCAGCGGTCACGCCAACTGCTATCATCCGCGCCTGCACACATCCGGGCTGGAAACCATGAACCGTCAAAAGAAACTGCAGCAACTCTTCAAGGCCAAGGCCAAGAAAGCCAACGCGAAATTGGCGCCTAAAAGCAAAGACAAATACATCAGCAAGGCCGAGCGGGAAAGGCTGGCGAACGAAGCGGCTCAAACACCCGACGCTTCCCCACAGAGCTGACTCAGCAACCGTTCAACGCCACCTGCGGTCTTTCACCTGCGAAGAAAAACGGCCGCAGGCGCACACCGACGCCGTTGCCGATAAACGCCGCCACCAGCCACACCCAGCCATGCAGGCTGCCTGAGGCGATGCCACTGAAGTACGCGCCGATGTTGCAGCCGTAGGCCAGGCGCGAGCCGTAGCCGAGCAGCAGCCCGCCGATCACTGCGGCTATCAGCGAACGCGTGGGGATTTTCAGGCTGGGGGCGAAACGTCCGGCCAGGCCTGCGGCCAGCAGCGCGCCGAGGACAATGCCGATGTCCATCACGCTGGTGATGTCTTCCCACACTGGCGCGGCCAGCGCCTTGGCATTGCCCGGCATCTGCCAGAACGCCCAGCTGGACACGTCCACGCCCAGCCCGCTCGCCACCTTGGCGCCCCACAGCGCGAACGCCGAGGTGATGCCCCAGGGGCGGCCGGCCAGGGCCAGGGTCGCGTAGTTGAGCAGCGCCAGGCCAATCGCTCCCCACACCAGCGGCCACGGCCCGCGCAGAAAGCGGCGCAGCCCCTGGTGCTCGCTGGTCACACCTTTTTCAAGCTGGCCGTGGCGGGCTTTTTCCAGGCGCACGGTCAGCAACGCAATGGCCGCAAACACCCCCAGGCTCAGGACCAATGCCGGGACCACGCCAAAATGCTTGACGATGGACACCGCCGGCAACGCCGGCAGCGCAAACCACCAATCCACATGGTGCGTGGCGATCAGCGAACCGCAGATAAAGAACAACAGCGTCACCAGCATGCGCGCATTGCCGCCGCCCACGGTGAACAAGGTGCCTGATGCACAGCCGCCCCCCAGTTGCATGCCGATGCCGAAGATAAAAGCGCCAAACACCACCGACACCCCAGCCGGCGCCACCAGTCCCACCACTGGCTCGCCGAACAGCGTGCCCGCCCCCAGAGCCGGGAAAAACAGCAGCACCGCCACCGCGAGCATCACCATCTGCGCGCGCAGTCCGGCACCGCGCCGGTCCTTGATGAACACGCGCCAGGCTGAGGTGAAACCGAAGGCGGCGTGGTAGAGGGTCAGGCCCAGGGCGGCGCCGACTACCAGCAACAGCACCTGGCGCGCGCCAACCGTGTTTTGCAGGAACAGCGCGCCGGCGATCAGCAGGATAAAGGCCAGCAACGGCGCCACGGGCTTGCGCGTGGGCGTGAGGGAAAGGGAGGTGCTCATGGGGATCTCGTCTGGCATTGATTGCAGGACGGCAAGTATGCCGTTTTTTCGTAGCAGCCGGCTCACTCGCTCCTACAGTGGGGCGGTCGATCAGCCACGGCCTATCGAACCGCTCACCGGCAGGTTACCCAACAACTTCAGCCCGGTGGTTTTCACGAAGCTGTCGTAATCCATCGGCCGTTGAATGCGGGTTTCCGTATTGGGCAGCACATAGGCCCAGGCACGTTTGGAAGAGGCGTCGTACACCAGTTTGAACAGCCGCGTCGGCACCCACACCTTATTGCGGCCAATGGTGGCGTAGCCCGTGTCGAACAACGGCCCGGTGAACACGAACACATCGCCGCCCGCGCGTGCGGCGAACTTGCGCACGTCGGACTCGACTTTGCTCCAGATCTTGCGATTGTTGGTGGGGTCTTGCGGCACCATGTTCGACAGCGCGAACGACTGCGCCATGGCATGCGCGTTTGGCGCGTCGGCGGCCGGGGACTGGTGGCCACGGTCCACCGCTGGGTGCTGGGCATGGTAGTCGCTCAGTTCCGCACGACCGTCTTTGGGGATACGCGGGTCGGCGTAGAACTGGTTGGTACGCTCTTCGCCTTTCGCATCTTTCAACAACGCGGCGTTGAGGCGTTCGACCACCACCAGCGGCGTCTTGCTGGTTTGCGAGTAGAGCACCGCAAAGTTATCGGAACACAGCGCCAGCGGTTTCAGGCTGGCGGGTACCGTGGCGGTGTTGATCGGTGCGGCGGGGAACAGATCGGCGCAGCTGTCAAAGGACAGGCGCTTCTCGTCGTTCGAGTAGAGGGCTGACAGGTTGCGGGCCTGGGTGACAGGCGCGAGAAAAACCAGGGCAGAGAGGGCGACGGCAATAATACGTAAGTGCATGTTTCATATCTTGAAAGTGGGGGCCTGTTGACCGCCCTTTTTCACTTTAGTGCCTGCCCGGTCTGATCAGTTAACGACGGCAAATCCCGGGCGAAAAAAAGCCTGCATCGCTGCAGGCTTTTCTTTATCTGGCTCCACGACCTGGACTCGAACCAGGGACCCAATGATTAACAGTCATTTGCTCTACCAACTGAGCTATCGCGGAATGCGCCGTATGTTACTGATTAAAAAGAAGAAGTCAACCCTGCCCTGCTGAGTGCCAGGTTTAAAGCGAGTGGCCTTTACAAAGCTGCTGTTCCTCGGCCAGATCCAGCCAGGCCCGCGCCGCCGGCGGCAGGTGTGCGCTGGTGCGCCAGGCCAGGGCGATGTGCCAGTCCGTGAGCGGTTCGTCGAGGTGGACCAGGGCAATGCCGGAGTGCTGGTGCTTGCGCGCGAGCATGCGTGGAAGGAAGGCAACACCGAGCCCGGCCGCTACCAGGTCAACGATGAAGTCGATCTGGCCGCTGCGCGCGGTGACCTTGGGTGTCACGCCTTTGTGCTCGCAGGCAGCGAGGATCTTGGCGTTCAGCGCGAAACCGGCTTCAAAGAGGATGAACGGTGAGTCGGCCAGATCCGTGAAATCGAGGCGCTGGCGCAGCGCCAGGGGGTGGCCGACCGGCAAGACGGCGATCAGGGGTTCATTGCGCACCGGCTGATAGTCGAAGCCCTCATCCACGGGCAACAGCAGGGCCGCGAGGTCGACTTCACCGGCCTGCAGGCATTCGCGCAGCTTTTTGCTGCCGTATTCGGTCAGCTCAATCTCGATGTCCGGGTAGCGACTGCGGTAAATCGCGAACATGCTCGCAAACAGCAGGCCGCAGCCCACCGGCGGCAAGCCGATACGCAATACGCCGCGCTTGAGGCCGCGCAGGTCGTGAATCTCGGCAACGAGGTTGGCGTGCTCGGCGAGCAGCACCAGCGCGTGACGGTAGGTCATTTCGCCGGCGGCGGTGAGTTCGTTCCTGTGACCGAGCCTGTTGAGCAGCGGCATGCCCAACTCCTCTTCCAGGGTCCTGACCGCCTTGCTCACCGTGGACTGGGTAAGGGACACCACCTCGGCCGCCTGGGAGAACCCTCCCTGGCGCACCACCTCAACAAAAGCCCGCAGTGTGCGCAGGTTCATCAGCATTCCTTTTGCGACTTGGATGTAGTGATAAAAGTTGTTTTTATCATGCCAGATCTTTGCCTATGGTTATCTCATCCTGCCGGAGACATTGCCCATGATCATCTCGTCCGCTTCCGATTACCGCACCGCCGCCAAGCGAAAGTTGCCGCGCTTTCTGTTCGACTACATCGACGGCGGCGCGTACGCCGAACACACACTGCGTGCCAACTGCTCGGACTTGACCGAAATCGGCCTGCGTCAGCGGGTGCTGCGCAATGTCGACAACCTGAGCCTCACCACCTCGTTGTTCGGCCAGACACATGCCCTGCCGGTGATCTTGAGCCCGGTGGGGCTGACCGGCATGTTCGCGCGGCGCGGTGAGGTGCAAGCGGCCAGCGCGGCGGCCAACAAGGGCATTCCCTTCTGCCTGTCGACGGTGTCGGTGTGTTCGATCGAGGAAGTGGCGTCGCAAAGCGCGCAGCCCATCTGGTTTCAACTGTATGTGCTCAAGGACCGTGGCTTCATGCGCAATGCCCTGGAGCGTGCGCAGGCTGCCGGTGTGACGACCCTGGTGTTTACCGTCGACATGCCGACACCCGGCGCCCGCTACCGTGACGCGCACTCGGGCATGTCCGGGCCGTACGCCGCTCAGCGCAGGATGCTGCAAGCCATCACCAGGCCGCAGTGGGCCTTCGATGTGGGGTTGATGGGCCGCCCCCACGACCTGGGCAACATCTCCAGATACCTGGGCAAACCCACGCACCTGGAGGATTACATTGGCTGGTTGGCCAACAACTTCGACCCGTCGATCAGTTGGAAAGACTTGGAGTGGATCCGCGATTTCTGGAAGGGCCCGATGATCATCAAGGGCATCCTCGAGCCGCAGGATGCCAGAGACGCGGTGAGTTTCGGCGCGGACGGCATCGTGGTGTCCAACCATGGCGGGCGCCAGCTCGATGGCGTGCTGTCCACCGCCAGGGCGCTGCCACCGATTGCCGACGCGGTGGGCGATGAGCTGACCGTGCTGGTGGACTCGGGCATTCGCTCCGGGCTTGACGTGGTGCGCATGCTGGCATTGGGTGCCAAGGCCTGTCTGCTGGGGCGTGCCACTGCCTATGCGCTGGCCGCCGCTGGTCAGCAGGGCGTGGAAAACCTGCTGGATATCTTCGCCAGGGAAATGCGCGTGGCCATGACGCTGACCGGCGTGACGTCGATTGAGCAGATTGATCACAGCATTCTCGTGCATCAGCCAAATAACCGGCGTGATAGTTAGGCGGGTGTTTTCGCCTGTAGCAGCCCCCATTGATTTGTAAGGCGTTTTTTTTAATTAAACGAATTGGCATGAATCTCGCTCTAACACTCCCCAAGCAGGTCAAGTAATGGCACTCGCCACGCTGGCTTAGCCCGTACGATGTTCAGGCGCACAGAGGCCGATTGCTGATGAAGACACCTAACAAGACCCACGCAATCGACTTCGACAGCGCCAAACTGCAACGCCTGGGCTTCGGTCAATCTTCGGCACTGCCGCATCGCCCCGTGACCCTGGCGCAACTGCGCCAGCAACTGGCGCAGCATCTGCAAACCAGCCTGGAGCCGGAGCGCATCCTGGGGCTGTTCTTTCGCGAGATTCAGCGTCTGGTGCCCCTTGATGCGATGGTCTACAGCCATCAAGCCAGCGATCTTCGTCTGGAGTTCGGCCAACGCGGGCATCACTCGGTGAGTTATAGCCTCAGCCATGAGGGCGAGCCGCTGGGCGAACTGGTGTTGCGCCGCAACCAACGCCTGGCCGAGGAAGAGCTGGGGCAGCTCGAATCGCTGCTGTCCACCCTGCTCTACCCGATGCGCAACGCCCTGCTCTACCGCGCCGCCACCCGCAGTGCACTGCGCGACCCGCTGACCGAGACGGGTAACCGCATCGCCATGGACCAGACCCTGCAACGCGAAATCGACATGGCGCGCCGGCATCTGCATCCGTTGTCGCTGCTGATGCTGGACATCGATCATTTCAAGCATATCAACGACACCCACGGCCACAGCGCTGGCGACAAAGTACTGCGTGCCGTGGCGGCCTCAATCAAAGGCCAGTTACGTAATGTGGACATGGTGTTCAGGTATGGCGGGGAAGAGTTTCTGATCCTGCTCTCCAACACCAGCCGGGAGGCGGCGCAAATGGTCGGTGAGCGACTGCGCCAGGCGGCACAGGCTGAGGATTACTGGGCGGACGACACGCGAATCGAGCTAACGGTGAGCCTGGGTTGCTCCACGCTGCTGACGGCAGAATCGCCCGAAAGCCTGCTGCGTCGCGCCGACAACGCCTTGTACGTGGCCAAGCGCGAAGGCCGCAATCGTCTGGCAATGGCGGGGTAAGTCCCCCGCCACCGCGATTTACATCAGGCCTGACTGGCCACGCGTACCGGGCGTTCGCGGGCGACTACCGGCGCTGTTTCCTGCTCCAGGCGCATGCAGCTTTCCAGGAACAGGTACATGTAGTCGTAGCTCTTGCACACCGCCTGGCGCAGCTCTTCCTGCAGCGCCCTGGTCGGGTTCATGCCGGCCAGGGTGCAGATGATTTCGAGCGCTTCCCATGGGTGAGCATCGTCGTACTGGGCATGCATCTTCAGCCACTTCATCGCCCGCTTGCGGTCTTCCTCAGGGAAGGCCGCCGCATAGACGCCGGTTGAACACACCACAGCGGACCACTCCCCGGTCGCCCCCTCGATCGCATAGTTGGTGGCGGCAATCGCGACGATCAACGCGTCGGAGGAACTGGTGTGCCAGCACCAATGGCTCAGTGCGTGCAACTCCGGCGGTACGTTTTGCGCCTGCAGCTCTTCGAGACTGACGCCATGGGCACGCGCCCAGTGAACCCAATAGTCGGCGTGGTTAAGCTCCACACGAATATTGCGCATCAGCCAACGTCGCGCCATATCCTCCCCAGGATGGCGCGCGAACTTGGTTTTGGTGAGGTTTTGTGCCATGTACAAGGCAAACTGTTCCACCACGGGCCAGCCACCAATCAGGTAGTGACGCATGGTTTTGGCGCTGAGCGTATTGTCGCGCATGCGCTGATACAGTTCGTGTTCGACAACCCGGCGCTTGCTCTCGCTACAGTCCTGGATCAGTTGTTGCGCCCAGGCGGGGTAACTTGAGGCTTCCATAAGCGGGCCGGTTCGGTTGAATGTGTCGATCACTGTAGGGCTCCTTTTTAAGTGTGATTGTACAGACCAGCAAATGTTTCAGCGGAATGTGCCGGGCGCCTTGAATAACAGTGGCTGCGGCCGCGCGGGTCGGCACTGCAAGCTATCGAAGGTAAACAATTGCGGGCGTTCAATCAGGTAGCCCTGAGCGTAATCCACACCAATCTCCAGTAACGCCTGTTCGATCTGGGGTGTCTCCACAAACTCGGCAATTGTGCGCTTACCCATGACATGGCCAATATGGTTGATCACTTCGACCATGGCACGGTTAATCGGGTCGTCCAGCATATCCTTTACGAAACTTCCATCGATCTTCAGGAAGTCTACAGGTAAATGTTTCAGATAAGCGAATGAGGACATTCCGGCGCAAAAGTCGTCCAGGGAAAAGTGGCAACCTAAGGCTTTGAGTTCATTAATAAAGCGGATGGCACTGCCCAAATTGGCGATAGCGCTGGTCTCGGTTATTTCAAAACAAATCATTTCCGGTGGAACACTGTAAGTGTTGAATTTCTCACGTAAAAAGCCGAGAAAATCATCATCGCCAATGGTAATGCCTGACAGATTGATCGCACACATCGCCATGGGCCGGCCCGGGCGCTCATGCAGGCAGCGGGCGATAATCTTGAACACGTTTTCCACCACCCAACGGTCCAGGGACGTCATCAGCCCGTAACGTTCTGCCGCCGGAATGAAACTGTCCGGCAGGATGATGCGGCCGGCTTCATCGTGCAGGCGCAGCAGGATTTCGATGTGGCCGCTGCCACCCTCCGTTTGACCCAGCGGCGCGATTTCCTGGGCATACAGGCAAAAGCGATCCTCTTCCAGGGCCATATGCAGACGCTGCACCCAGGCCATTTCACCAAAGCGCATGGACAGCTCGGAGTCGTCGGCGTGGTAGACCTGCACGCGGTTGCGGCCTTTTTCCTTGGCCATGTAGCAAGCCATGTCGGCAGTGCGCAACGAGGTCTCCAGGGTGGTGGGCGTGCTGGTGATGTGCACCAGGCCGATGCTCACGGTGGTCATGAACGGCCGGCCCTTCCACACGAAATGCAGACTTTGCACGGTGTGACGCAGGCTTTCGGCGATTTTTTCCGCCACCGGTGCCGGGCAGTTCTCCAGCAGGATGCCGAACTCGTCGCCACCCAGTCGCGCCAGGGTATCTTCTTCACGCAGGTCCGATTGCAGCAACGCGCAGATATGCCGCAGCAGTTCGTCACCGGCCGCATGCCCGCAGGTGTCGTTGACCAGCTTGAACTGGTCCAGGTCAAGGAACATCAGGGCATGCCGTGCATGGGGTTGGCGCCCCGATTGCTGCAACACCTGCTCCAGGCGGTACTCGAACTCGCGGCGGTTGGCCAGGCCGGTCAAGGCATCGTGGGTCGCCTGCCACGACAGGTTGGCGATGTATTGGCGCTCCTGGGTCATGTCGTGCAGCACCAGCACCGCGCCACTGACTTTGCCGGCGCTGCGGATCGGCGCCCCCACCAGAGTCACCGAAACAGTGCTGCCATCCAGGCGCTGAATCAACGTGGAATGATCACTGCCGCCACTGAGCTGGCCCTTGATGATGTGTTCGATCAAGGTAAAACCATCGGGCTCGGGATTTTCATCCAGCAGCTTGAACAACGCCGCCAGCGGCAAGCCCTGGGCCTTGGCCGAGGTCCAGTGGGTGAGCGCTTCGGCAGCCGGATTGAGGTAGGTGATCGCGCCATCGACATCGGTGGTGATGACGCCGTCGCCGATCGACTCCAGGGTGATCTGCGCGCGCTCCCTTTCCAGTTGCAGCGCATCGGCGAACGCGTGACGCTGGGTCAGCAGCTTGTGCGTGCGCAGCAGCGCCAGCGCGATCAATACCAGGGCCGTGGCCAGGTTGGTGATCAACAGCAGCCGCAGGATCATCCGCGACCCTTCGCCCAAGGCATCACTGAAGGCCATGGCCGCTGGCGTCACACCATCGTTGATCGCAAAAATATGCGCCTTCCAGCGCCGCACATCGTCCTCGCTGACCTGGCCGCTGCTGATCGCGCCTTGCATCGAGCGGGCCAGATCATCCAACTGCAGCAGGTAGCCATCGCCCACCGTCCACAGCTCGATGGCTTTTTCCAGGTAGCTGAAATGACGAAAGTTGAGGTACAGCCATATCAGGCTGGACACGTCATCCGGGTGATTGCCACCCTTGAGGATACCCTGGCGGGCAGCCTCGACGTCCGGCACGGGCTGGTCGAGCGCGATGCGCAGTTCATGCCCGCCTTGAGGCACGGCAAAGGCTTGCTGATATTTGAGGTAGGTGGCTGCGTCACGGTTATCGGCGTAGAGCGTCAGGTAATAGATGGCGTCCTTCTGGCCCTTGGACCACAAGCTTTCACCTGCCACATAGCCACGCACCGCCGACAGCACATACAGACTGAGACAGCCTAACAGTGCCTGAAACAGTACAACGGCGATGAAGGGCCAGACGATGCCCAATAGCCGTGGCGTTCCTAAAGTCCGCTTTTGCTTCATGAAGTCCCTTGCACATGCACTGCTGGGTAAGCACGCGAAAATTCGCTTCCGATAGCTCAGCCTAGGCCAATTCAACGCACTTGTTGCAGGTGCCCGTAAAGTTTGGCGTAAAGCCCGCCATCAGCGATCAGTTGCTGGTGGTCGCCATCTTCGGCAATGTGACCGCCATCAAAGACCAATACTCGATCAGCTTGTTTCACCGCCGACAGACGGTGGGCGATGATCAGTGTAGTACGCCCGCTGAGAAACCGCGCCAGCGCCTGATGCAGGTTGTACTCGGTCGCCGCGTCCAGCGCCGAGGTGGCCTCGTCGAGTATCACCACCTTGGGTTCGGCCAGCACCATGCGCGCGATTGCCAGCCGCTGGCGCTGCCCGCCGGAAAAGCGCACGCCAGAGCGCCCCACCACACTGTCCAAGCCCAGGGGCAGCGCCTTGACGGTCACGTCCAGTTGAGCAATTTCCAGGGCCTGCCAGCAGGCCTCATCGCTGCGCTCGCGGCCCATGGTCAGGTTGGCGCGCACCGTATCGTTGAACAGTGCCGGATGCTGCAGCACCACTGCGACGTTTTCGCGGATGGTTTCAAGGCCAATGGCCTGCTGGGTTGCACCGCCGAATCGGATACTGCCGGCCTGCGCCGTATAGAGCCCGAGCAGCAGTTGCACCAGGGTGCTTTTACCGCCGCCGCTGGCGCCGACAATCGCGACTTTTTCACCGGGTGCGATGGTCAGGTTCAACTGGTTCAACACAAGGTCTTCGCCATAGCCAAAATCAAGGTCGCGCACCTCGATACCGACCGTCTTGCGCCCGCTGAACGGGTCTTCGCCACCGGCATACTGCGGCTCGTCGGCACGCGCCAGCAACTCGTTGATCCGCGTCAGCGCACCGCCCGCCGCATAGTAGGCGTATTGCAGGTTCAGCAACTGTTCCACCGGGCCGATCATGAACCACAGGTAGCTGAACACCGCCAGCATCTGGCCGATGGACAGGTCGGAAAACAGCACCGTGAGCATCGCCGCTGCGCGGAAAATATCGATGCCGAACTGGAACAACAGGCCACTGGCGCGGCTGGAGGCATCGGTTTTCCATTGCGAGTGGATCGCGTAGTCACGCACTTCCCGGGCACGCTGGCCCAGGCGCCCAAGGAAGAAGCCCTGGCGATTGCCGGCGCGCACTTCCTGGATGGCATCCAGGGTTTCGGTCAGCGCCTGGGTGAAGCGCGAGGTGCTGTCGTTTTCCAGCTTCTTGAGGTGCTTGACGCGCTTGCCCAACTGCACCGTGAAGTAGATCACCAGCGGGTTGAACAGCAGGATCAACAGCGCCAGCTGCCAGTGCATCCACACCAGGATCGCCGAAGTGCCCACCAGCGTCAGCATGGCCACCAGAAAGCGGCTGAGGGTTTCGCCGACAAATTTGTCCAGCGTATCCAGATCGGTGACCAGGTGCGTAGTCACGGTGCCGCTGCCCAGGCTTTCATACTCGCCCAGGGAGATGCGCTTGAGGCGTTCGATCAGGCGCACGCGGATGCGGTAAACGATGTCCTTGGCCAACCGCGCAAACAGGCGCGCCTGCACCACGTTGAACACCAGTGCGCCGCAGCGCAGGGTCAGGGTCACCAGCAGCATCAGGCCGATGTAGCCTGCCGCTTTTTGCCAACCCAAAGGCAATGCGTGGTTCATCACCTTGAGTGCGGCATCGCCGCTGCCCAGCAGCACTTCGTCCACCAGCAGCGGCAGCAGCAAGGGAATCGGCACGCTGCACAGGGTCGCCAGCACAGCGACGCCATTGGCGATCCACAGGGATTTCTTGTGACGCAGGGCCAGGCGGCGGATTTCCGCCCAGGTCAGGCGGTCGATGCGGGCAGACAGCTCAGGCACTGGCGGCTCGCTCAAGCCATCGGCTCAACAACGGCGAAAGCTCGGACAACGGCTGGTAGCCGTTGGTCAGCAAGGCCAGTTGACCGTCGCGCTCGGCCAGCAGCGTCGGGAAACCGGCGATGCCCAGGTCTTGCACCCAACTGAAATCCGCTGCCGTCGCCGCATGCTGCTCGGCGCGGTCGAAGGCACCGGCAAATTCGATGCGCGGGATGCCCGCCTGCTCGGCCAACTCCACCAGCACGCTGGCAAGGGTCACATCGCGGCCCTCGACATAAAACGCGCGCTGGATCAGCCCCAGCAGGGTCCACGCGCAATCGGCCGCCAGGCCGCGCGCGGTGACGATGGCGCGGCAAGCGGGTTCGGTGTCGTAGACAAAGCCATCGGGCAACGCGCCTTCGCGCTTGAACGGCTGGCCGGTGGCGTCGGTGACGGCCTGCCAGTGTTCAAGGATGTAGCGCCGGGTGGTCGGCTCCAGCGCCGCGCCACTGCCGGTGCGCAGCCCGCCCACCACCAGGTGCACATCCACGCCGGCCGCCTGGGCCTGCTCAACCAGCGCCTGCGCCACCGGCGCAAAGCCCCAGCACCAGGAACACATCGGGTCCATCACATAGAGCAGGCGCGCGGACATGGGTCAGGCCTCGGAAGGGGTTTGCTTGTAGTTGAAGCCAATCGGGTGCGGCAGGTTGCGGGCCTTGGCCAGCTCGATCTGCTTCTGCCGGTCGATGGCACTGCGACGGGTTTTCTCCGGCAGCTTATCCCAGCAATGTGGACAACTGATGCCGGCCACGTAGTGTTCGGATGCGCGGTCTTCAACGCTGACCGGTGTGCGGCAGGCGTGACACTGATCGTAGTCGCCCTTGCTCAAGTCGTGACGCACGGTTACCCGGTTGTCGAACACAAAGCAGTCGCCCTGCCATTTGGTCTCTGCCTGCGGCACCTCTTCGAGGTACTTGAGGATGCCGCCCTTGAGGTGATAGACCTCATCGAAGCCCTCGCTGAGCATGAAGCTGGAGGCCTTCTCGCAGCGAATGCCGCCGGTGCAGAACATGGCGACCTTCTTGTGTATCGCCGGGTCGAAGTGGGCCTTGATGTAGTCGGGAAACTCGCGAAAGCTGGTGGTCTTCGGGTCAATCGCGCCTTCGAAGGTGCCGATGGACACTTCGTAATCGTTGCGGGTGTCGATCAACAGTACTTCGGGGTCGCTGATCAGCGCGTTCCAGTCCTGCGGTTCAACGTAGGTGCCGACCTTTTTGTTCGGGTCGACGCCTTCGACGCCCAGGGTCACGATCTCTTTCTTGAGCTTGACCTTGGTGCGGTAGAACGGCTGGTCGTCGCAGTAGGATTCCTTGTGGTCGATGTCGACCATGCGCGGGTCCTTTTTCAGCCAGGCGATCAGGCCGTCAATCCCTTCGCGGCTGCCGGACACGGTGCCGTTGATGCCTTCTTCGGCAATCAGCAGGGTGCCCTTGATGCCGTTGTCGACCATTGCCTGCAGCAGTGGCTCGCGCAGAGCGACGTAATCTTCGAGGGTGACGAACTTGTACAGTGCCGCCACGACAATCGGTTGGGTCATGGGTGTTCTCTCCAGGTGGCTACCCTCGTAAGGGGTGAACCGGATGCAAAAGGACGCCGGTGACCGGCGCGGCGCGCAGTCTAACAAAACCGCAGCGTCACCGCATCGACACTCAGCCGCTGACAATTCTCCTGAGCCCTGTCGGCACTGGCCGACCTCGTTGCGAACAATCGCAGTGATAGCGTCTTGCGTCGCCCAATGGATCCACTTTTGGGCTTACTGGAAGATCGTCGACATGGAAACTTCGAACAGTCCCTTACTGGACAGGCTGATGGAAAACCCCGTCACACCTGGCCCAGGCAGGCTCGATTTCATCACCGCCTTGAAGCGCCTCAACATTACCGATGTCGTTGCAATCGCTGCTTTACCCAAAGCCCAATTCATCAAGGAACTGGCCAGGTTCAATGATGACGATGGCGCTCAGGCTTACGACAAAGCGCTGTCCTTCACCACGCAGTTGCAGTGGCTGTGCGACCAACAGCAATTCACCGTCGACCCCGCGCTTAAACGCAGTAAACGCGAGCTTGGGTCGCCCTATTCCAGCCTGCTGGAAGAGAACTGGGAAGATGTTTGCGACCCGCACGCCATCGCCGCCGTCGACTCGCCGGTGGCCTACTTGCGCACCCTGTACCTGTTCGCGATGCATCTGGAGAACAAGGGCGCCCCAAACGAGAAGAGAATCCCCCTGGGCGTGCGGCGCCCGGATCTGCAAAACCTGCTCATCGACCACGACGCAACGTTTCGCCAGCGCCCGATGCTGTCGATTATCGATGACGTGCTACGCGAGCAGATCCGCCAGCATCAGCCTGGGCAGGACCTGCACCTGCTGCTTAGCGAGCAGCACTACCCGCTGACGCAGCCCTATCACCATCATCACTATCAATGCCGCCTCGGCCTGTCGGGCACCGGTTATGGGCCGGGAGAATTGAACCATCGAATCGGCAAACGAGCGCCGCTCAATGCAGCCGACAGCGCGACCCAAGCCGATGTCGTCAGCCGTAACGATGACGCGCAGTGCCTGCTGAGCGAATTGAACCCGACACAACAGAGCCTGTTGCGGCAACCCCCGCTCGACGCTGTGGCACTGCTCGCCACGCACTTCAACTGGTCACAGCCACCCGGGGCCGGCGAGACGGTTTTCCCCACCCGGATCGACCCACTCCTGCGCTGTACAGGCTTGGACAGCGTTCAGTTGCAAGCGCTTCTGGCCCAGAACAGCTTCGCCCCCCACGCCTCCCCTTCGGCCAAGGGTCAGACCCTGGCGAACTTTGGCGCCCGCTACATCAACGGCAGCGGCGCTATCCCGATGGCCGTCGCCACCGTCGACAACGTCACGACGCTGCTGCATGGGTCAGCCGAACGGTTCGATCGCATGCAACGGATGATCCGACTGCACAACGGGTGCGGTCTGTCTTTCTGCGAACTGGACACCCTGATCGTCAGCGCCAGGGCCTGTGAAGCAAATACCGCAAACCCATCGTCACTCAACCACAACACCCTGCGTGTGCTGGGCGTCTATCGCTACCTCAGCCGACGCTACAGCCTGTCGCCGCTGGAATTCTGCGCATGGCTGGATCAGTTGCCGGTGCAGGCCAGCGCCAACGAACAGCCCTTGTTCGATCAAGTGTTCAACCGCAATCCGGTGGCCGAGCAGCCGCTGCCGCTGGATGGCGAGCCCTTCGATGCACCGACGCGCCAGCATCTTTGCCAGGCGCTGGGATTAACCGATACGCCGGATTCCCTGGAATTGTTGTTGGGTGCGGCCCCTCCCAGAAGAGACCTTGCCACTTACTCCTCTATCTACCGGCAAGCCCATATCCCGAAGGTTTTCGGCTTGTCTGCGCTGCATTGCAAACAACTGGCCGATCTGCTCGGACCTGCCACCTGGAGCCTGCTGACCACCCCCAGATTGCGTGCGAACGGTGAAGCGTCGATAGACGTGCTCGACGTACTCATGCAGTTGGACTGGGCGGTCACCTGGCTCAAGGACAACCACACCAGCGTGCCGCAATTGCGTCAGCAACTGCTGGCGGAGCCGATCATTGACAACCCGACGCTGGCGCGGTTGACCGACTCGCTGCAGGCCTCGCTCAGTAAGCTGCCACTGACCGACGGCGATAGCCCAACGACCGAGCAGTGGATACAACTGCAGACAAGCCCGGTGCCAGCGCGCGATGCCCACGCACTGTTTCTGATGTACTCCAGCTTTTTGAAGATCACCGCCGCGGCTCCCCTGCAGCGGCTCACGCTCCACCACCTGATCCTGCTGGGCAAGGATATCGCCAGCCTGTTGGCGTTACCGGTGAGCAACGCCACCTTGCATGCGTTGCTGCTCAATCCGCGCTGGCTTGACAGCAAAAATCTACCCAACGGCGTAATCGAATTGAACCTCGGCACCGTCTATTTTCTACGGCGTTTCAGGGACTTCTGCGACAACCATGACCTGGCGCAAGAGACGCTTCTGGAATACTTCCGGCACGCCAATACCAAAGCCGCCGGTGCGCGCACTCCTTCGCTTACAGCCCAATTGAGCCATTGGCTGGGCTGGAGCGAAACAGAACTGGAAGCGCTCGCCATGACCCTCCCCCACGGCATGGTCCGGTCCATGGATGAACTGGATTGGATCATGCGTTGCCGACAAGCCTGTGCGCGCACTCGGCTCTCCAGCCAGACACTGCTCGACGCCTGCGAACTGAACACTGCCAGTCCATTCAGCCAGTGGAAGTCCGTGGGCGAAGCCGTGATCGGCGCACACCAATGATGTTTTTTTCAACCTGCATATTCAGGGAATGACTATGTCCGAGATCCACTCAAACCTCAGTGAGGCCCGCCGCGATGCCATGCTCAGTTACTACCTGACTCGCTGCATCAGCGCGCCGCTGAAAAACTCACTGCGCACCCTCAACGACCTGCACGACTATTGGCTGCTGGATGTGCAGGTCAGCCAGGCGGTGCCAAGCAGTCCGGTGGCCAGTGCCATCGCGAGCCTGCAGCAGTACATCAATCGGATTCACCTGGGCCTTGAACCCGGTTATGAAACCCAGGGCATGTCGCCCGACGAAGCCCGCGACTGGCAGGAGTCCCTGAGCACTTACCCCGTTTGGAGCGCCAGGCAGCAGTTGCGTTATCACCCGCACAACTTCCTGGACCCCACGCTGCGCGAGGACAAAAGCGCGAGCTTCGAACAACTGGAGAATGACCTCAATCAGAACCGAATGCAGCCCGACACCGTGCGCAATGCGGTACAAAACTACCTGTCGCGCTTTGAGCGCATCGCCAGTATCCAGACCCTCAACGGTTACATTGACGGGGACACACGGGCCCTGGAAGCCAGCACTTATTACTTCGTCGGCAAGGCCGCCACGGATGACCTCTATTACTGGCGCTCACTGGACCTGTCGCAACGCTCCAGCATCAACCCGAAGGCACCCTCGCCCCTGGCCTGGAGCGACTGGGAAAAAATCAACCTGACGTTTTCCGCCGACACGCCCCCTCACAGCATTCGCCCGGTGCTGTGCGATAAACGCCTGTTCATCGTGTGGGCCGAGTGCGTAAAACCTGCGCCCCATAATGCATTCCAGAACGCTGATGACGTGGATCCCGACGCTCAGGATGAGGGCGAAAAACACCGCATGGCGGAGTGGCTGAACAGCCGGTTCGTGAAATTCCGTCTTTGCTTTTCCTACAAAAAACTCGACGGCAGCTGGAGTCTTCCGCACACGGGTCTGGAAACACACTGCGTGACCCAGGACATCAATGCGCTGTCCCTCACGCAACTCAAGCACATCACGCACACCGTGGCGGTGATGGACAGTCGCTCCCCGCCTTCATTGTTTCTCGGTATACAAGCCAGTTCCCGCAATGACGGTGCCTCGCTCCTGGGGGCATTCTTCCAGGCCATTTCCGTGGATCAGTCCCTGAACATCCAGACCGTCGCCTCCGGCGCCAGCCCGGACAGATACACACTCGTGCCGGGCTCGGCGGTTGCACGGGAAACCATACGCCTGCTGGAAGCGTTTGACGCCTCGGTAAAAAACCCCTTGCAGACGGCCTTGCTGGGGGGGCCTGACAAGGACAATATCTTTTCAAGCACCGTGTTGCCCCCGTTTGCCAGTCGGTACTTCACGTTGTTTCTGGACATCAACAAACACAACCTGCAGTTCCAGGTGCAGCCTGCGGGCGAGCAAGATAACAAGGTAATCAATCTGGCACCCGTGCTGCATCCGCCCGGCACCATGCAAAGCTGGGACTTTGAAACCAGGAGCCAGGCGATAGCGCCTGCAGATACCACCGGCACCACGTATGACGCCAGCACCGGCGAGATTGTGTTTACTTCAAAAACGTCAACCAGCTTTCAGCAGACTTACACGCTCACCTTCAAACAAGAATCCGGTCAAGCAAGCATTACCCTGGTCACCAACTCGGCATTGCACGATCCAGCCACCACCGAAATTGAACTGGCCAGAGGCTCGCACCTGACCCTGCAGGCTGAGGTGGCGAGCGCCGAAGCCGTAACGCACCATGCAATGTTTTTTAAATCCATCAGGACGGGCAAGAGCTTTTCCAACGCGCTTTATGACAGTGGCTCGGTCCTGTTGACCCTTACCCATCAGTCCAAACAGATACCGGACCCAAGACCCGGGCACGATGCAAACGCCACCGTCAACGTCTTTGAATACGCTCTGGAAGGCAAGCGCCTTAACCGAAACCTGTTCATTTACTTATATGACCACCCTCAGGAAAAGTTCCTGATGGTTCTTGACCGCTATAGCGGTTATCACCTGCCCGGCGATGAAAAGGCGATTAAGAAGCTGCACTTCATGAGTGACCTGAGGGTCGAGTTCGAATCGGCAAGGTCCAATACTCGCGCCTACAAACACGTCATTCTGCAGTCCAAGCTGGCTGATATCCCGGCGCCCGAAGCCATTAACAACAACACCGCCCTTATCCTCAATCTCTCCAACAGCGAACATGAAAGCGAGGCGGACTCCGCACCGGAATTGCCGCCCGGACACAGTGCAACGGCGCGGATAAAACTACCCAACGGGAGAGACCTGTCATCCGTCACGGTCATCCATGGCGTCATCACGCTGGAGAGTGCAGGCAACGGGATGACAGTGCTTGGCTACGCACTCAAGGCCGTCACCTGCACGTTGAGCACCGTCCATGCCGACTCCGAGCCGCCGCAAGCACCCGGCATTCGTCGCCAGCAAAGCCTGGGGGCCGGCAACATCGAGTTCCTGGAGTTTCCCGCGCGCACCAGCCCGAGGATCCCGGCGATCCGGCTCAACACCTGCTTTGCGCGACAGTTGATCGAGTCGGCCACGCCGAGCCTTGATCCGCTGTTTTCCAAGCCCCTCGCCGCCTGGACAGAACCGCCGCTGCCTGCAGACCTTGCGCCCCACCCCCTGGACTTGCAGGGTGCACACGGCAAATACTTTCGTGAACTGTTTATCTACCTGCCCTGGACCATCGCCCATTACTTCAACCAGCAACAGCAATACGCGCACGCACGAACATGGCTGCATTACCTGCTCGATCCCAGCCATCCCCAAGCCGGCACGCTGTACGGGCTGAACAGCCAGCCGCCTGAACTGAGCTACACCTGCCAGCACCCCGACAGTGCACATTACAAGGCGCTCAGTTTCCCGTTGTACCTGCGCAAGGCCCTGAGCCTGCTCCATGTGGACATACTGCTCAACCGCGGCGACGCCGCCTATCGACAATTGAGCCCTGACCATCTGGTCGAAGCCAGGCTCTGGTACAGGCAGGCCAGCAACCTGATGGGCATGCGCGCAACTGTTACCCGTGCCGATACCTGGACCCCACTTTCACTGGATGAACTGGCCAGCGCCGCCTCAAAGACACTACGTGCGCTTGAACGTGACCCGGCCCACACCAAGACGCTTCTCCCACACTGCAAAACACCGGGCCAGCGCACTTGGCTCAAAGACAGCCCGCACCTCTACCGTCCTCTGAACACACACCTGGTTACCCGCTGGGACGCCCTGGAAAGTCGCCTGCACGGGCTGCGCAATCACTTGGACATCAACGGCAAGCCCATACGCCAGTCGCTGTTTGCCCCGCCGCTGGACCCCGCAGCATTGTTGGCGCGACATGCGCAGAGTGGCGCCGCTGGCGACAGCACCCTGCAACTGCTGCGCCCGGAAGTCGGTCACTACCGTTTCCAGACCCTGGCAAGCCATGCCCAGAGCGCGGTAGACAGCCTGGCGCAGTTCGGCAGTACCTTGCTCACGCTGATCGAACGCAAGGAGCAGGCGCAATTGCTCGAGCTGCAACAGCAGCACGCCTGGGAACTCGCAGAAGGGGTCGTGACCCAGCAAATCCAGGCGCTGGCCATTGATGAGAAAAACCGCGAAGCATTGCGCCGCAGCCGCGAGGTGATCAAGGCGCGCCTGGACTTCCTGACGCTGAGGCTGCACGACGGCATCAGCCCTGGCGAAACCGCCGCTGGCCAGCATTATCTGGACAGCGCCGCGTGGGAACGAAAAGTCGCCATTGCCGGCGTAGGCGCCGGCGCAGCGATGCTCGCGCCGAATATCTTCGGCACCTCGAGCGGCGGCATGCGCTGGGAAGGCGCGTTTCATGCCTTCCAGGCCTTCGCTCAGGGTGAGGCCAACGCTGCGCGCGCCATCGGCAATGATCTGGACCGTGCCGAGCAATTCAATCGCCGCGCCCAGGAGTGGAGCCACGCCGAGCAACAGGCGCAGCTGGAATTGGCCCAGATCGATGCCCTGCTGCAGACCCAGGCAGAACAGGAAAAAGCCACCCGCCTGCAATTGCGCAGTGCCCGCAGCGCACTGGCACAGGCCAGGACGACCTACCAGGCGCTCGGCCGACGTTTTTCCCAGGCCCAGCTTTATCAATGGCTCAATGCTCGGTTGGGCACTTTCTATTACGCGCTTTACGACAGCGTGCAATCACTGTGTCTGGCCGCCGAGGCCTGCTGGCAATATGAAACCGCTGACAATCGACAGTTTTTCAAGGGCGATAGCTGGCACCACGCCTCCCGCGGACTGCTGAGCGCAGAATCGCTGAAATTGAATCTGGTGCGCATGAGCACGGCGTACCTGCAACACACCCCACGGGAACTGGAAATCAGCAAGACCGTATCGCTGCGTCACCGTCTGATCGAGACGGCGGCCAGCCCTGATGATGCCGAAAAACAACCGCCTTCGGGCAAAACCTGGGCAGATCACAAGGCAACGCTGGTCGCCAACGGCACCTTGTTCTTTGATCTCACCCCTGCCCTGTTCGACGAGGACTACCCAGGCCACACACTGCGCCGCATCAAGCACATCAGTGTGTCGCTGCCCGCGACCCTCGGCCCTTATGAAGACATCAAGGCGATGCTGACCCAAACCAGCAACGAACTGCACATGCCCGATGGAAGCTTCAGGAAAGACTGGCGGGCGCACCAGCAAATCGCCTTGTCACGGGGCCTGGATGACAACGGCCTGCTGACTCTCAATTTCGATAACGACCCGCGCTACCTGCCCTTTGAATACACCGGTGCGGTGTCGTCCTGGAGCCTGATTTTTCCCCAACCCGCACTGCAAAAGCGCCTGTTGGAATCGATCAGCGACATCATCCTCCATGTGCGCTACACCGCACGTCCCGGCAGGAGCACGCCATGAAGACACCAGAGGCGACCCCGTCGCCCCTCAGCGTGCCGTCGCTGCCCGACGCCGGCAGCGCTGTCAAAGCCAGAAGCAGCGACTGGGGTTCTGTCGGCGCCAACGGTACGGCAACCTTGGCAATCCCCCTGCCCGTTTCCGCCGGCAGGGGTTATGCGCCGACGTTGGCCTTGCTCTACCGCAGCGGCGCAGGCAACAGCCCGTACGGGTTCGGTTGGGAGCTGAACCTAGGCGCCATCACCCGCTGCACCCGGCGCGGCGTGCCGAGCTATACCGCAGCCGATAGCATCCTGGGACCCGACGCGCAGACCTGGATGCCCGAATGCGACGCCAACGGCACGCCACTGCAGCGCCGGCGCGAGCGCTTCAACCAATTACCGCTGCCTGCTCCCTGCACCGTCACCCGCTACTTCCCCGCAGTCGAAAGCGACTTCGCGCGCATCGAACACTGGCGCACAGCCGCTGACGCCGTGGGTTTCTGGCTGATACAGGCGCGCGATGGCAGTCAGCATGTGTATGGCAAGACGGCCTCGGCACGCATTGCCAATCCCGATGCGCCCGATCAAGTGGCGCAATGGTGGCTGGAGGAAAGTCTCAATCGCCACGGCGAACATATCGGCTACCACTACCTGCGCGAAACCAAGGCTCACACCTTTCCCTACGATTGCCGGGCGCAGCACTACCTGCACGCGGTGTATTACGGCAACGTCAAGGCCAGGGAAAAGGAGACGCTGTATCTGCTGCATGCCGATGTCCTCTCACGTCAGGACTGGCACTTTCACCTGCTGCTCGACTACGGGCAACGCAGCACGGCCATGGATCAGGTGCCGCCCTACACCTCGCCCGGTCTCTGGCCTGTACGTCAGGATGCATTTTCCAGCTACGCCTACGGCTTTGAACTGCGCACCCAACGCCTGTGTCGGCAAATCCTGATGTTCCACTGCTTTCCCGCCGAATCGGCCATGGGCCCGGCCCCGGTGCTGGTCAAGCGACTGTTGCTTGAGCATCAACCCGCCGCCCCCTGCCGACTGATTGCCGTACACGAGCAAGCCGTCGATAGCCAGGGCCAGCTCGCGTCCTTGCCGCCCCAGGAGTTTCATTATCAAAGTGCCCGGCTGAAGCTGAACAAAGGTCGCTATCAACGCCTTGAGGATTTCCCAGGTCTTAATGACGGGCAACGCTATCAAGTGGTGGACCTGTACGGCGAAGGGTTACCGGGGCTGTTTTACCGGGGCGATAACGCCTGGTTTTACCGCGCCCCGCAACGGGATGAAAACCGCGCAAACGCAGACGCAATCACCTACGCGCCGCCTGAGGCGATACCCATCAGCGCCATGGCCGACACACTGCGGCCCGTCTATCAGACGCTGCTGGATGTGGACGGCGATGGCCGGCTGGAGTGGGTCCTGGCGCGACCCGGCCTGAGTGGCTTTTTCAGGTTGGGCGCGCAATCGGAAGCAGCCGGCTTCGTGCCGTTTGACGCGTTTCCCGCAGAGTACTTGCACGCGGACGCGATGTTTGCCGACATGTTGGGCAGCGGCTTTGCCGACATGGCCCTGGTAGGCCCGCGCAGCGTGCGTTTGTATGCCAATCAACAGGCGGGCGGGTTTGCCGCAGGCATCGACCTGCCACACCGCATCGACGGTGACGATTTGCCCACCGTGACATCGTCTGCGCGTGACTGGGTCGGTTTCAGCGACATACTGGGCAGTGGTCAGCAACACCTGGTGCGCATCCGCCATGACGAGATCAAGTATTGGCCCAATCTGGGGCGCGGCAGGTTCGGCAAAGGACGAGTGCTGACGGCCCTGCCCTTTCGCGAAGCAACGTTCAACGCGGCCAATATCGTGCTGGCCGACCTGAACGGCTACGGCGGCGCCGACCTTCTTTACCTGTCTCACGACGCGCTCAGCATCTACCTCAACAAGGGCAGCAAGGGCTTTGCCGGCACCCCGTTGAAATTGCCCTGGCCATCCGGTGTGGCGTATGACGCTTTGTGTCAGGTCAGTGTGGTGGATATACGCGGGCAGGGCCTGGTCAGCCTGATCATCAGTGTCATGCATCCACGCCCACAGCATTGGCGCTACGACTTTTTCAATAAAAGACCCGGCTTGCTTCGCTACCTCTACAACAACCTCGGCGCAAAAGCCCGCATCACCTACCGCAGCAGTGCCCAGGAATGGCTCGACGAAAAACAGGAACTTCTTCACCAGGGCAAACCTGCCGTCAGCCGACTGCCGTTCGCACTGGACCTGGTGAAAACCCATGAACAGCGCGACGAGACCACCGGTGGCGCGCTGATCCAGCGGTATCAGTACCGACGGGCGTATTACGACCCTGACGAGCGAACCTTTAACGGCTTCGGCCTTTTGCTGCAAAGCGATCGCGAAACCGCCTACCACGCAAGTCACACGCGTAGCCTGTTGAGCAAGCGCTGGTTTCACACCGGCCAGTCCCTTGACAGCCCCGGTGACGGCTACAGCGCCCACGACCGGCACAGCGTCACCCTGGGGCCCACGCTGTTGGCAAGCTATGAGGCCGGCGCCGGAGCGGCCGAGCCCACCGCTCATCACGACCGCTTGATCACCCGCCCTTCATCCCAGGCCGTGCGTGACGCAACCCGCGCCCTCAGAGGTTTGCCGTTGCGGGTGGAAGTATTCGCCCTCGATCCGCCAGGCGCCGTGCCGTACTCCGTGCAACACCATCGTTACCTGGTGCGTCAATTGGCACCGGTATCCGGCGCGCTGCAACGGGCGCGCATGCTGCCCCTTGAAGTGGAAACGGTGACATCTCTCTACGAACAGGTCGCAGACGATCCGGTTTGCGAGCATCGGCTCAATTTGCGCTGGGATGCCTATGGCAGCCTGGTGCATGGCGTCACGGTCCATCATGCCCGCCGCAAGACACCGGACGATCCGCCGCCTGATGTGCTGACCGACGCCCACCCGCAGCAATGGTGGCGCGATACCCACGACACGGCGCAACAACAGTATTACCTGAGCGAAACCCTGGCGCAGTGGATTCACCATACCCAGGAGGATCAATGGCAGTTGGCCCTGCCCTACCGGCAACGCAGTAATGCCTGGACATTGCCCAAGGGCCTGCCACCGTCAGGCTTGAACACTCATGCCATCAGCTATGAAGGGTTTATCCAGGCGCAATCAGGTCCAATCGGGCCGCGGGCGCCCCGGCAACTGAGCGGCTTGTCGGTGCAGCACTACCGCGAGCCTGGCGGCAAAGGCCAGGTGCTTGAACCAGGCGTGGCCACGTTCCAGGCACTGACCAGTTACCTGGAAACCGCTGAACTGGACGCCGCCGCGTTGCAGGCTCTGCAAGCCATCCCTCGCATGCCGGGCCAACCCGCCTGGGACCTGCCGAAGCGCTTGAAGGAAATCGGCTATCAGGCCATGACGGTGTTTTTTTGCGCCAGTGATGAGGAACGCCAAACGCCGCCCACCCTCTGGTCCATCCGCCGACAGTTCCCCCGCTACCGCAACGCCAAGCATTTTTATCGCCTGCACGCCTGGCGCCTGACCCAGGCCGAGGATGAGACCAGCGTGACCCACGACCCTTACGACTGTCAGATCATTGAAGTCAAACAGGCCGACGGCTGCGTGACGCAACTGCACCATGACTATCGCCTGTTGCAACCGGTCAAGCTGACCGACGCCAACGGCACAGTGCAGCAAGCGCTGCTGGATGCGTTCGGACGCGTGATTGCCAGAAGCGTCATGGGCAATGAGTCTGGCACGCAGGTCGGCTTCGGCGCATTGACGGCCGCCGACACGGCTTTGCACACCTCTGTCGAAGACGCTATCCAGAGGCCTGAAACCGTACTGGGCCACGCAGCCCGCGCCGCCTGTTACGCAGTGTTCAGTTGGATGGGCAGCATCGCCGGGCAGCAGATACGCCCCGAGTGGATCAAGCGGCGTTACTTGCTGCCCGATGGGCACATCCGCAGCGCCGCCCGCCCTTACCTCAAAGCCAGGTCGCGCCAGTTGACAGAGTCCGAGCGGGCCTTATCGGCGTTGATCAAGCAAGCGCGCCGCACGCCGGTGCACAGCCTGGAACTGGCGGCGGACCGTTACCCGGGCGACGAGGCGCGAATCATCCACATGACGCTCGCGTTCCAGGACGGTGCTGGCCGCACCTTGCAGCGCACGCAAAAAGCCGAGCCCGGGCCCGCGTATGTGATGGCGGACAATGGCGACCCGGCGATTCAAAACAGTGCGCTGCGAACCGCACACGCCGACCCGCGCTGGTGCGTCAGTGAACGCACCGACTACAGCCTCGAAGGCCGTATCGTGCGTATTTACCGGCCGTTCTTCAGCGATCGCCATCACTTCGTCAATGCTGAACCCTTGCGTAAGCTTTGGCACAGCGACACCCAGCTGTACGACCCTCTGGGCCGACCTGTACGCACCCTGACCGCCAACGCAACGGTACGACAAACCACTTACTGGGCTTGGTACACCATCAGCGAGGATGAAAACGACACCGGGTCGCCGGAGCCGACGCCAGCATTGCCCCCGGCGTGAGACGTGGCGCTACCGTGGCGGCGCTGGCACCGCCACGGTGATTCACTCACTTACCGGCGCGCCCGCGCACCGGCCACGCGCGTGCTTCTGGGCGTATAACGGCGCCACAGGCCTGCGTCAGTCTCCCAAGGCGCATCAACCCTGATCCGGCCTTGATAGAAGTTCACCCTGCCGGCCAGTTGCGTTCGGTGCCGATATAGCCAGCGCAACTCCGATGCGGTGATCGATGAGCGCGACTTGTCGACCACCGCCTCTATGTCCAGATCATCGAGGGCAAAATGAACCACTGCGCTGCTCTGCTCACCGGTCAAGGTGCGCAACGCGGATTTGCTGCTGCGACTGACCATTTTTGTCTGGATATCCGAGAGGCCGCTGCCGATGTAGTGAATAGCCGTCGCCTCGAGTGAATAGGCACCTGCCTTGAGGTCCCTGACAAAGGCTCTGGCAAACTGCTGGTTGCATGCCGTCGCCGCACATCCGGAATACCGCGACACAACGCCCTCGTAAAACGGTTGGACACTGGTGGATATTTCCCCAATGAGCTCGCGCTTCAGACGGGTATAGACAGGGTCTTCATGACGGACCGGCGTTAGCAGGTTCCGGAAGTGCTCAGGCGCCACTTGTCTGAAGCTGCTAAAGGCTCTGACCTGGGACGCCAGACCGGCAGTCCAGGCTTGCAACTGCGAACCCGAGAAATAAGCCGCCATCGTGTCGCCTCGCCCGCTTAGCAGCGACCACCAGCTCCTGTAGGTAAAAACGGTCGCGGACAAGCCAAAAATAATATCCCCTCGCCCCGGCTGGAATTGCTCGCCAAAGGTGGCCTGCCCGCCGTCGGCATCCCTGAACCGCAATGGATTGCCTCGGGCCATTGCATACAGGTTCAAACCGTCCACGTCGCCCAGGGGGTCCGGGCTGATCCAGCGTTGCAACCACGGCGCGTAATAGCGCGCCCCGTAGTAGTACAGACCCGTCGCGTCGCGCTCCTTGTCCGAATAACGGCGCACCTTGTGGTAGCCGCGCACAGTATTTTGCACGGCCCACCATGCCGTGGCGCCATAGGGATAGTAGTGCTCCTGACTCAATAGCCGAGCCTGTTCGTCCAACGTGAGCGAACAACTCTTGAGGTGATCCTGGAGGCAGAAATGCAGTGGGTGCGTGTCCAGGTAAGCGGGTTTGCCCGATTGCCATTGCACCACGGTGACTCGCCCACCGCCCGTGTCGATATCCAGCAGATTGAAGCGCTTGCCTCTTTGCTTGTGGACTTGCAGACCGGGCAGGTAATACGTCAATCGTGTCTCCTTTGCGTCACCCTCGCCTTTGCTGCGAAGCTTCAGGGCCCGCTGACCTTGACTGTCATACACGTAGCTTTCCCCATCGGGATCACCGCTCTGACGTTGCACCTGCACCAGCTGGTTGCGCACATTCCAGACCGTCAGCTTGCCGGAACCCAGTGACTGTAGATTGCCATTGGCATCGAAGGCGTCTGCCAGTCGAGCCGACCTGTCTTGAGCGGCAGGCAAGGCGCGGTTGCTCAGCGCAGCGATCTGCAGCTCTCGGGTATAGCCCGTGCCGCGGGAAGGCAGATGTTGGAGCCGCGTCAGATTGCCGGCCTCATCGTGCTCATAGTGCTGAGTGTAATTGCGCCATAGCCCTTGCTCCGTTGCACCCAATTGCACGGCTGGCGGGAGTGCCGGGCCACCTGTGGCGACGGCGCTCTCCCTGCCGCTGGCCTGGATCAACCGATACAACGTGTCATACCGGTACATGCTGACCGCCTCGATCCGCGCATTGCTGTGCCACCGCGTCGGCTGGGCCAGGTCGCTGATGCTGAGAATATTGCCCACCGGGTCATATTGATAAGCAAGCTGCTGCAGCGGCGTGCCAGCCTCGCCTTGACGATAGGCTTTCAGTTGCACCAGACGACCATCGCGTTCGGAATAGTCGGCCACCTTGATCACACCATTGCCCGCCCGCTCGGACATGACCTGGCCACTGGCGTTGTACACCCGCTGATCCATCAATACCTGGCGGTCTTCGTTCTTGAGGGTCAACGCCATTTCCAACAGCCGTCCCTGTTGCCCATAGCGCCGATGTTGAGCGTTGCCCTTGGCGTCGACCTGCTCCAGTAAGGCACCCAGCGCGTCGTAGCGCCAAGTGGTGGTATAGGCGTGGCTTTCCACCTGAGCGTATTGAGCGGCATCGCTTTGTGGCCAATCGACAGGCGAGAGGTCAGTACGAAATTGCCGTGTTTGTCTGATCACCTGTTGTTCGATCGAGTACGCCTCTATGCGCAGCACGCCGGCCGGGTCCGTATGACGAATCAACCGACCGCAGCGTCTGGCGACTGCGTCGGAGGGGCTCGCGGCCGCGTACTGCATGCGCTCGACACAACGAGGCGAAGCATCGCCTGCCGATTGCTCGAACACCGCAGTCGGGCGCAGCAGGCGGTCGTAATGAAACGACTGCTGTGCACCGCGCGAATCCCAATCATGCAGCCGTTGCCCCGCAGTGCCACGCAGCACCAGTCGCCAGCCGGCATCCCCGGTTTCGGTGCGCACGGTTTCGCCGGACAAGCTATAGAGATTGGATTGCGCAGCCACCCCGCTCTCGCCACGGGCAAACTGGCGGGGATCCCATTGTTCAAGGAGCAGGCCACTGGCGCCAAACACCTGGCGATTGACCCGTGGCTGCGGCGGGTCCGTCGGCTGGGTGCGCAAATATTGCACGGTGCGTACCGCCAATCCACGTGGGTCGACAGCGGTCAAAGTGGGCGTGTTTCGATGAAGAGCAGCAGACATGAGCGTTGACCTGTTTTGCACTAAGGTCAAAAAAGACTAGGGGGGCTGATAGTGAGGGAGGGGGTAATGCACGTCGGTTTAATGTAACCGGATTCTCAAAATACGCACCGACATCCGCAGGCATTGCGCCTGCGGGTGTCGGTCAGGCTCAGTGCCCGCCGGCGCAGGTCGGCGAAGCCGGGGCTGCGTCGATGGTCGCCCATTCCTGCGGCGTGTAGGTATGCAGCGCCAACGCATGAAACTCGGTCATCAGGTCACCCAAAGCGGCGTAGACCTTCTGATGGCGCTTGACGCGGTTGAGCCCCTCGAACTGCTGGCTGACCAGCACAGCCTTGAAGTGGGTCTGCAACCCACGGCTGTGCATGTGGCTTTCATCCAGCACGCTCAAGTGTTCCGGGCTCAAGGCGCCAAGCGCCGTTTCGATACGCGGTTGCATGGTCATCGCTGCTTACTTCTTCTTGGCCGGTGCGGCGGCTTTGGGCGTCAGCTCGTTGGTCATGTCTTCCAACAGCTTGTTGACCACCGGCACGGCGCTTTCCAGTTTGGCCTGGGTCATCTGGGCCGATTGCTGGGTCAGCTGCGGCATTTTTTCCAGGACCTTCTTGCCCAGCGGGGACTGGTAGAACGCAACCAGGTCCTTGAGCTCCGACTCGCTGAAGTTGGTGGTGTAGAGCTTGACCATGTCCGGCTTAAGCTTCGGCCAGCCAATGGCCTGGTCGAGCGCGGCGTTGGCCTTGGCCTGGTAGCTGTCCAGTACGGACTGCTTGGCGGCCGGCGCCTTGGTTTGTTCGAAGCGCTGGGCAAACATTTGCTGAACTTGCATGTACACCGGGGTTCCCAGCTTGTCGGCATGGGCCAGGGTAAGGAAGGCTTCGGCACTGGCGTTGTGGCTGGCGGTATCGGCAAAAACCTGGCCGCTGGCGCAAACCAGAGCAACCGCGGTACAGATGGCACGAAGACGAGTCATCGAGTTTCCTTTTCTACAGGCGAGGTAAAACCCCAAGGGCGACCATTCTGCGCCTAAAAAACCTCGCGGCTCAACCCCAGGCCTTGTCGGACAAGGTTCAGCGCCGCGTTAATCCGATGAAAAGTCTTTTATGGAACCCCCCTGGCCCATCACGGCCTAAACTGCGCTGACTGACTTCAAGGAGAGAGCCCGAATGAGCCGTATCGAAACCGACAGCCTGGGAGACGTCCACGTCCCGGATGACGCGTACTGGGGCGCCCAGACCCAACGTTCGCTGGTTAATTTCGCCATCGGCGAGCAACGCATGCCGCTGGCGGTGTTGCATGCCCTGGCCCTGATCAAAAAGGCCGCCGCGCGGGTCAACGACCGCAACGGCGACTTGCCCGCCGACATCGCCCGCCTGATCGAACAGGCCGCCGACGAAGTGCTCGATGGCACCCACGACGACCAGTTCCCACTGGTGGTGTGGCAGACCGGCAGCGGCACCCAGAGCAACATGAACGCCAACGAAGTGATCGCCGGGCGTGCCAACGAACTGGCGGGCAACAACCGTGGCGGCAAGAGCCCGGTGCATCCCAACGACCATGTGAACCGCTCCCAGAGTTCCAACGACTGCTTCCCCACTGCCATGAGCATCGCCACGGTAAAAGCTGTGCACGAGCAGTTGCTGCCGGCAATCACCGTGTTGTCCGGCGGCCTGGCCGAGCTGGCGGCGCGGCACATGAAGCTGGTCAAAACCGGCCGCACCCACATGATGGACGCCACGCCGATCACCTTCGGCCAGGAAGTGTCGGCCTTCATCGCCCAGCTCGATTATGCCGAGCGCGCCATCCGCAGCGCCCTGCCCGCCGTGTGCGAGCTGGCCCAGGGCGGCACCGCCGTGGGCACCGGGCTCAACTCGCCGCACGGTTTTGGCGAAGCGATCGCCGCCGAACTGGCGGCCCTTTCCGGCTTGCCGTTCGTGACCGCCCCGAACAAATTCGCCGCCCTCTCCGGCCACGAACCGCTGGTCACCTTGCACGGTGCACTCAAAACCCTGGCCGTGGCCCTGATGAAAATCGCCAACGACCTGCGCCTGCTAGGCTCCGGCCCGCGCGCAGGCCTGGCCGAAGTCAAACTGCCGGCCAACGAACCGGGCAGTTCGATCATGCCCGGTAAGGTCAACCCCACCCAGTGCGAAGCCCTGTCGATGCTGGCCTGCCAGGTGCTGGGCAACGACGTCACCATCGGCATCGCCGCCAGCCAGGGCCACCTGCAGCTCAACGTGTACAAACCGGTGATCATCCACAACCTGCTCGAATCCATCCGCCTGCTGGCCGACGGCTGCAACAACTTCCAGGAGCACTGCATCGCAGGTTTGGAACCGGACGCCGACCAAATGGCCGAGCACCTCGAACGCGGCCTGATGCTGGTGACGGCGCTGAATCCGCACATCGGCTACGACAAGTCTGCGCAGATCGCAAAAAAAGCCTATGCCGAAGGCCTGACCCTGCGGCAGGCCGCACTGGACCTGGGCTACCTCACCGACGAAGAATTCGACAAATGGGTACGCCCTGAAAACATGCTGGAAGCCGGCCATTAAAAAGCGCTTGATCTGCTTTTGCTCTTGATCTTGATCTTGATCTCAGGCGCCCCGTCAACCACGCTGGCCGAACGCAGGCTTGAATCCGTGGGCAACCCGGCAGGACGCCGGGTTAGCCGCGCTGGGCCAAGGATGGCCCATCGCGGCGGCCCACGGATTCAAGCCTGTGTTCGGGCACACCGAGCCCAAGCGAGGTGCCGAGTGGTGGGGCGAAGCGTTTTTGGTTACTTTTTGCGCTCTTCAAAAAGTGACCCGCCGTAAGGGCGGAACCCTAAGCCGCCGTTACAAAAATAATGGATATGTACACAACCAAAACCACCTTCGGGAGCAAGCCCCCTCCCACATTTGAACCGCGTAAGCCCTAAGAAGCCAGTCGCACCCGACGAGCCCTGAGCCCCGCAATCAACGAAGGCGCCAAGGCGACCATTGCCGACCCCATCACCACCACCAACGCCCCAAAATAACCCAACGCATTAATCTCCTCAGCCTGCACAAACCCAGGCCACCACCACGCCGCCAGCGCCACCGCCACAAAAGTCACCAACGGCGTCAACGCCAGCGTCGCACTCACCCGCGAAGCCTCCCAGTGCGCCAGCGCCTCCGCAAACGCCCCATACGCCACCAACGTATTCATGCAACACGCCAGCAATAACCACCCCTGCAACGGACTCAACGCCAACGCCTCCAGCGGCTGCGCCCACGGCGTCAATAACGCCGCGCAAAACAGATAAATCACCATCATCACCTGCAGCGAATTCCACACCGTCAGCAGCTGCTTCTGTCCCAACGCGTAAAACACCCAGATCGTGGTCGCCAGCAGCACCGTCAAGACCCCGGCCGTGTAGGCGCCCATGGAGGTCAGCAGTTCAGCCAGGCGCTGGTTGAAGAACAACCCAAAGCCCACAATCAACACCACCAACCCCAGGCCCTGCCCCAGGCTGAAGCGCTCCTTGAACACAAACACACTGGTGACCATCAAAAAGATCGGCCCCATCTGCACCACCAGTTGCGCGGTGCCGGGGCTGAGCATCTTCAAGCCCACCAGGTACAGCACGTAGTTGCCCACCAGTCCGCAGACGGCCATCGCCACCAACCCGGCCCCCCTGGGGCCCAGCACTTTCAAACTGGGCAAACGCCGGGTCGCTGCCAGATAGATGAACAGGCAACCGCCGGCCACCGTCAGGCGAAACCAGGTGACGGTGATCGGGTCCATCACCTGCAATACCTGTTTGAGCTTGACCGGGAGAATGCCCCAGAGCAGCGCGGTCAACAGGGTCAGGAGAAAACCGTAGACCCAGCGACCGGAAGAGATGTGCATGAGGAGCCTCGAATGCCTGAGATAGAAGAGCCTGCATTCTAGGGGCAAGCAAACAGATCGGGCTATGCACTAATGCCGTTCAGTCAAGCGCAGATCCCCTGTGGCGAGCAGGCTTGTCCTGCGTTGGACTGCGCAGCAGCCCCAAAACCAGGCGCTGCCGTATCAGGTACACCGCGTTTTGCTGGATTGGGGGCGCTTCGCACCCCAACGCGGGGCAAGCCCGCTCGCCACAGAGGCTCCCAGTTTGCTGCGCAACAGCGCTAAGTCGAAGACTGGGCGGAGCCTCCCACATCGCTTCAGCGCACGGCTTCAAAGAGTCCGCTCGCACCCATGCCGCCGCCCACGCACATGGTCACGATGCCGTAGCGCAGATTGCGCCGTTGCAGCTCGCGCACCAGGTGCCCCACCTGCCTCGAACCGGTCATGCCGAACGGGTGACCGATAGCGATAGCGCCGCCGTTGACGTTGTACCTGGCATTGTCGATCTCCAGCCGGTCACGCGCATACAGACACTGGGACGCGAATGCTTCGTTGAGTTCCCACAGGTCGATATCCGCCACTTGCAAGCCCTTTGCCTTGAGCAGTTTGGGCACCGAAAAAACCGGCCCGATGCCCATCTCGTCGGGCTCGCACCCTGCCACCGTAAAGCCACGAAAAAACGCCTTGGGCTTAAGCCCCAGGGCCAGCGCTTTTTCCAGGCTCATCACCAGCGTCATCGAGGCGCCATCGGACAACTGCGAGGCGTTGCCCGCCGTCACCGAGCCGTCCTCGGCAAACACCGGTTTCAGGCTGCTGAGGCTGGCCAGGGTGGTGTCGGGGCGGTTGCAATCGTCGCGGTCGACCACACCGTCGAGCATCTGCACGGTGCCCGTGTCTTTGTCCTCGACGCGGTACTTGACCGCCATGGGCACAATTTCATCATCGAACAGGCCAGCCGCCTGCGCCTGCGCGGTGCGCTGCTGGCTCTGCAGCGCATACGCGTCCTGCGCCTGACGGCTGACGTGGTAACGGCGCGCGACGATTTCGGCGGTCTGACCCATGGGGAAATAGATGCCCGGCACCTGCTCCTTGAGCAAGGGGTTGATCAGGTGATCGGTGTTGATGCTCTTCAACGTCAGGCTGATGGACTCGACGCCGCCGGCGACAATGATATCGCTGCAGCCCGAGGCAATCTGGTTGGCCGCCATGGCAATCGCCTGCAGGCCCGATGAACAGAAGCGGTTGAGCGTCATCCCCGCCGTACCGGTGCCCAACTGCGACAGCACCGCCACATTGCGCCCGATGTTCTGACCCTGGGCACCTTCGTTGGAGGCTGCACCGACGATGCAATCCTCCACCGTCGCCGGGTCAATGCCGTTGCGGGTGAGCAGCGCATTGACGCAGTGAGCCGCCATGTCATCCGGTCGGGTCTGGTTGAACTTGCCGCGAAACGACTTGGCCAGGCCGGTTCGCACGCTGTCGACGATCACAACTTCACGCATGGGCTACCTCGATCTTGTTGTTGGAAGATCGAGCGAGCA
This sequence comes from Pseudomonas poae RE*1-1-14, assembly GCF_000336465.1. NCBI lineage: Bacteria > Pseudomonadati > Pseudomonadota > Gammaproteobacteria > Pseudomonadales > Pseudomonadaceae > Pseudomonas > Pseudomonas poae. Next base: position 2,910,367 of record NC_020209.1, read on the forward strand.
TAGATTCAACCCGGCCCACCCGCGATGATCATTCACCCGGCCTATACAAAAACATGGTGATCGGACTGCCATTGGCAAGGCGCCCGATGGCAAGCAAGCGCTTAAGCAGCAAGCAGCCCTGTGATGACAGCAGGCTTTTAATCGTGGCGAGCGGGCTTGCCCCGCGTTGGGGTGCGAAGCGCCCCAATCAAGGAAAACGCGGTGTACCTGACACTGCGCAGAGCATGGTTTTGGGGCTGCTGCGCAGCCCAACGCAGGACAAGCCTGCTCGCCACAGGGAATCTGCGCTTGACTGAACGGCATTGAGGCTTGCCACAAAAAACGCGGCGACCGTTTATTTCTTCTTCTCGCGATTGCCGGAGCGATCGAACGCCTCTTCCAGCGCGCGGTTGATGGTGCGCAGCACCTTGACCCGCGCCCAGCGCTTGTCGTTGGCCTCTACCAGCGTCCATGACGCGACGTCGGTGCTGGTGCGGTCGACCATGTCGCCGACGGCGGTGCGGTAGGCGTCCCATTTGTCGCGGTTGCGCCAGTCGTCTTCGGTGATCTTGAAGCGCTTGAACGGAATATCCTCGCGGGCCTGGAAGCGCTCAAGCTGGGTCTGCTTGTCGATGGCCAGCCAGAACTTGACCACGATCACCCCTGCGTCGCGCAGTTGCTCTTCGAAGTCATTGATCTCGCCATAGGCACGCATCCAGTCGGCGGGGGTGCAGAACCCTTCGACCCGCTCCACCAGTACACGCCCGTACCACGAGCGGTCGAACACGGTGAACATGCCGCGCGCCGGAATTTTCTGCCAGAACCGCCACAGGTACGGCTGCGCGCGCTCGTCTTCGCTGGGCGCGGCGATCGGCACGATGTGGTACTGGCGCGGGTCCAGCGCGGCGGCGACCCGGCGGATGGCGCCGCCCTTGCCCGCCGCGTCATTGCCTTCGAACACGGTGACCAGCGCGTGCCTGCGCATGCGCTTGTCGCGCATCAGGCCCGAGAAGCGTGCCTGCTCGGTAATCAGCTGTTCTTCGTAGTCGTCCTTGTCCAGGTGCAGCGTCATGTCGAGGCTGTCGAGCAGGCTTTTCTGGTCGACCGAGGCCGGCAGCGGCGCCGGGTTCATGCCGCTGGTTTTCGCCTTGGGCAGTTTCAGGGCATTTTGCAGGCCATCGAGCAGGATCTTGCCCACGGTGAGGCTGCGATAGTGCGCGTCAACCCCTTCGATCACATGCCACGGCGCATAGTCGCGACTGGTGCGACGCAGAATGCGCTCACCAAAATGCACGAACTTGTCGTAGGTTTTGGACTGCTGCCAGTCCAGCGGGCTGATGCGCCAGCTGTGCAGCGGGTCGTCGGCCAGCGACTTGAGCCGCGCCTTCATTTGTTTTTTGGACAGGTGAAACCAGAACTTGAAGATCAGCGCGCCTTCGTCGCAGAGCATCTGCTCCAGACGCTCGGCACCGGCAATGGCCTGGTCCAGGCGTGCATCCTTGATGCGCCCGTGCACCCGATTCTGCAACATCTGGCTGTACCAGTTGCCGAAGAAAATACCCATGCGGCCCTTGGCCGGCAGCTGGCGCCAATAACGCCAGGCCGGCGGGCGGGCCAGTTCTTCATCGGTCTGCTGGTCGAAGGTGCGCACCTCGATCAGGCGCGGATCCATCCATTCGTTGAGCAGCTTGACGGTTTCGCCCTTGCCGGCGCCTTCGATGCCGTTGATGAGGATGATCACCGGGAAGCGCTTCTGCTGATGCAGTTCGTACTGCACCTCCAGCAGCGCTTCACGCAGCGCGGGAACCTCTGCCTCGTAGGTGTCTTTGTCGATGGCGTGACCGATTTCGGCGGATTCGAACATGGGCAGCTCCATTTCAAGATGGCTCAAGACTAGCGGATTGGGCAACGCCACGCGGGAGGAAATTCCACGGGCGTCTGTCATGGGACCAATCATTGCCGGTCGATCGGCTAGAATGGCCGCCTTGCCCTTGCCGAGTCGCCCATGAACCCCGTAACCCACGCCCAGCTCGACTGGGACGATCAAGGTCGCCCGCACTCGCGGGTCTTCGACGACGTGTACTTCTCCGACCAGTCGGGTCTTGAAGAAACCCGCTATGTGTTCCTTGAGCAGAACCGTTTGCAGGAGCGCTTTGCCGCCTTGCCTGCGGGCGGGCGGCTGGTGATCGGCGAGACCGGCTTCGGCACCGGGCTGAATTTTCTATGCGCCTGGCAGCTGTTCGAACAGCACGCCGTGGCTGGCGCACGCCTGCACTTTGTCAGCGTCGAGAAATACCCGCTGAGCCACGCCGACCTGCAACGCGCCCTCGCCCTCTGGCCGCAACTGGCGCCGTTCGCCGAACAACTGCTGGCGCACTACGTTGCCATCCATCAGGGCTTCCAGCGCCTGGTGCTGGACAACGGTCGCGTGACCCTGACCCTGTTGATCGGCGACGCGCTGGAGCAATTGCCGCAACTGGATGCGCAGATCGATGCGTGGTTTCTCGACGGGTTTGCCCCGGCGAAAAACCCCGACATGTGGACCGCCGAGCTGTTCGCCGAACTGGCACGCCTGGCCGCGCCGGGGTCGACCATCAGCACCTTTACCAGCACCGGCTGGGTGCGCCGGCTGATCAATGCCGCCGGGTTCAAGATGAAACGCACGCCGGGCATCGGCCACAAATGGGAAATCCTGCGCGGCGAGTTTCTTGGCTGGCCGTTGGAAACCCCGGCGGCGCCCGGCATCAAGCCCTGGTTCGCGCGCCCTGCTCCCGTGCTCGGTGAGCGCAAAGCCCTGGTGATCGGCGCCGGCCTGGCCGGCTGCGCCACGGCCGCGAGCCTCGCGGCGCGGGGTTGGCAAGTGAGCCTGCTGGAGCGTCATGATGCCCTGGCCCAGGAAGCCTCGGGCAATCCACAAGGGGTGCTGTACCTCAAACTTTCAGCTCATGGCACGGCGCTGTCACAGATGATTCTGGCCGGGTTCGGCTACACGCGGCGCGTGCTTGAGCACCTTCAGCGTGGCGTGGCGTGGGACGGCTGCGGCGTGCTGCAGTTGGCCTTCGATGCCAAGGAAACCGAGCGCCAGGCACAACTGGCCGAGGCCTTTGACCCAGGCTTGCTGCACCTGCTCGACCGTGAACAGGCCCAGGCTCGCGCCGGTGTCGCACTGGCCCATGGCGGGCTGTTTTTCCCGGCGGGCGGCTGGGTGCACCCGCCGGCCTTGTGCGCCTGGCAGGCACGGCGCGAAGGGGTCAGCGTACTGACCCATCACGAGGTGCTGGACCTGCGCCAGGTCGACGGACGCTGGCAAGCCTGGGCAGGCGAACGCCTGCTCGACGAGGCGCCGGTGGTCGTCCTGGCCGGTGCTGCCGAGGTGCAACGCTTCGCCGACCTGCCACTCAAGCGCATCCGTGGGCAGATCACGTCCCTTGCCCAAACCGCCGAGAGCCAGTCCCTGGCGACGGTGGTGTGCGCCGAAGGCTACGTCGCCCCGCCCCGCCTGGGTGAGCACACCCTCGGCGCCAGCTTTGACTTCAAGAGCGATGACCTCACACCCACCGCCGCCGAACACGCTGGCAACCTGGAACTGCTCAAGGGTATTTCCGTGGACCTGGCTCAGCGCCTGCACGTCGACAGCCTCGACCCGGCGACGGTGCAGGGCCGTGCGGCCTTTCGCTGCACCAGCCCGGACTACCTGCCGATCGTCGGACCACTGGCCGATGCGGCACGGTTTGACCAGGCATACGCCAGCTTGCGCAAGGATGCGCGCCAGGTGCCCGACGTCGCCTGCCCCTGGCTCGACGGTTTGTACGTCAACAGCGGCCATGGCTCGCGCGGCCTGATCACCGCGCCCTTGTCCGCCGAGCTGCTCGCCGCCTGGCTGGACAACGAGCCCTTGCCACTGCCGCGCAACGTCGCCGAAGCCTGCCACCCCAATCGCTTTGCCCTGCGCAACCTGATCCGCAGCACTACGCACAAGCCCTGACGCCGGCCGTCAGTCGAGGGGCACCTCCAGACAACCGCCCACCTCGGCGTACTTCAACGCGCTCTGGGTCTGGCTTTCCAGCTCGGCCTGTTCTGCCTGGGCTTGCTCCTTGTGGATGGTGGTCACCTGCTTATGGTAGGCGGCGTCATCCAGGGTCTCGCGCGTGTCGAACACGCGTTGCAGGCGCCTGTCGAAGGGCTGGTTGATCCGCTCGAAGCGCCCGGCAAAGGTGCGCTTGAGGTAGGCGCTCCAGAACGGCAGTTCCACCAGGTACTGCAACAGCTTGGGCGACAGTTCGGCGGCGCGCACCGCGTTCGCCGCATCGGTTAGATCACTGGGGGTGACGCCGGCCAGGCTGGCAAAGCGCATGTGCCGGGGCTGCCCTGGCAATTGCAGGGTATTGGCCAGCCCGGAACGAAACGCCAGGTTGACCTCCAACGGATCGGCCTCCGGATGCGCGAGGCTGTGGTTGTAGGCCAGGCGCTCCAGTTGATCGAGGCGAAACAGGCTTTTGGCAAGGTCCAACAACGGCTTGGCGGTCAGCTTGCCGTCCTCGACCAGGCACTCGGCTTCACGAATTTCCACCAGCACTTCCAGGTTGCTGAAACTGACGGCCGCCGCGTCGTCGCAGTTAAGCGGCGTGGCGGCACGCTCGTAAACCTGTTCACGCAGTTGCGCGTCGTTGCCGACCGCCTCCAGCACCCGCCACACGCGGCGGTCCATGTCTTCGCGTACCAGGGCGGCATCCGCCGTGCCGCCCAATTCGGCGAGCAGATTGAACAGGCCATCCGAAGTCGGTTCATCCTTGAATCCGTTCCACAACCGCAGTTTCTCGGTGTAACGGTTTACCCGGTCATCGGCCAGCCAGAGTTCGCGGGCCTTTTGCTCGGTCAGGCGGGCAATGTCATCTTCCAGGTAGCCCATGCCCAGGCCCTTGTCGTTACGGTAATTGCGCAGCGTCTGCCGGCTGCTCGTATCCAGCGGGTTATGCCGCAGGTTGAAGGCCTGGGCAGACGCACGCGGCAATTGAAACAGCCAGCCGGGCAGCACTTTTATATCGTTTTCGCGCAGGTCGACGTAGTGCAGATAAGGCAGGCGGGCGGCGCCCGGGGGAATGCGGGTGAGCCGGCAATCGCGCAGCAACAACTCGCGCAAATCGAACAGGCTCCCCACCTCAGGCGGGTCGCGCAGCGGGTTCTGGCTCAGGTTGAGGGTGTGCAGAGTGCGCATTGCGCCCAGGGTCTTGCGCGTGTATTCGGTCAATTGCAGGTTGTTGTTGGCCAGGCACAGGTCCTCCAGCCGAGGCATTTTCGACAGCACCTCGGGCAGGCGGCTGATCTGGTTGTCAGCCAGGTCCACGGCGTGCAGGCCAGGAAAGTGTTTGAGAAAATAGGCGACGTCATCGGTCTGCCCGGTGTTGCGCAAGGTCAACTGTTCGACATGGGCAAAGCTGACGCCCGCCGGCAGCATCGGCAAGGGCGCGCGCAACATGCCGTTGAGCGACAGGCCCGGCACGTTGACCCGGGCCTTGTTCGGCAACACCGTCATGCGCCGCCAGCAGCGCTCCAGCGCCGTGGCCACCTGCGCGCGGCTCAAGCGAAAGTCCTGACGCGTGCCCAGCATGAGGTTGTAGGCCGAGAGGTCGTTGCGCCAGGTTTTCAAGGCTCGGTGCAGGCTGTCAAATTGCTGTTCAAGCGCCTGCACCGCCTTGGCCCGGGACAGGTGGTCCGTGCCGGCCTCCTCCAACAGCGTGGAGAGCTGAACGTCGGTCAATGACGGATAGAGTTTGCGCAGCTTGCGCACCAATTCGCGTGCAAAGGAGGTGAGGCTCGGGGGCGCAGCTTGTACACAAAAATGCTCCTCGCTGGCGACCTTGGCCCGCTCCGGCCACAGATAGCCCGCCAAACGCGGACGCTCTTCGCGCGCTGCCGCCGGTGTCAGGGCGCGTAAACGTGCGGCGCCCGACGGCCCATCCAGGTTCAACGCCGCACGCTGACGCGCGGACAATGCATTGAGCACTGCGGTATAGAACCCTTCAGGCCCCGTCGCCGTGGCCCCCAGGGACTGGCCTTGCGCATCGAGTGCCTGATAGCCCGCCGCCGTCTTGAGCACGGTGCGCTGCACGGCAGGCTCACCCGGCGGGGCCGAGACTTGTTCGTCTGCACGGCCTTCGCGCAGGTACAGCAACAGGTCCTGGGGCCATCCGGGCAGTCGTCGCATCACGCCAAGCGCAACACGGTGGCTGGCGTCGGTGGCCAGTTCCGGCGCGTGCAGGCCCATCACTGCCTGGTCCTGCGCCAGCTCATCGAGGGTCTCGCGTGCACGCTGGGCCAGGGTCAGGGGCACGCGACCGGTCTGGGCGAGCAGCCGGCGCTCGGCATCCGTGGCCTGGGCCATCAGTTCGCGCACCAGCGGCGACGGCATCTCGGGAAACGCTCGCTTGAGCGGCATCTGCGCGACGGCGCCCTGGTATTCCTGGCTCAGGTAAAGCTGCTCATACACTGGGCGCGGGTTCGCCTTGAGCGAGTCCAGCAAGCGCTGTTGCAACAGAGCTTTGGCCTGCGCAGGCCGGGCCGCTTGTCCCAGCAGCGAGGCTTGCTCCTGCTCATCCAGTTCCTCCAGCAGTGTCTCCAGCAGTTGCCCGTCATCGAGCTGTTGGCGGGTGATGTGGATACTCTGGTCTTCGTAATCGAAAGGCGCCAGGTCCGGATGGCTCTCCAGCACGTCGCCCTGCTCATCCAGCAACTCAAAGAAGCGCCCCTTGGGCCAACCCGGCACCAGCGGCAGCGCGAGTAGCTGGGTGTAAGCCGTCTGCGGGGTGGAGGGTTGTTGCCGCTCCATTTGGGCGATCAGGTCGACAATTTTCTGCTGTTGCTTGAAGCGCAGCACGCTGTCATTGAAGCGCGCCGGCAAAGGCTGGTGGTCCAGCGCCAGACGCTGAGCCTTGGGCAAAGACATATCGCTGACCTCGGCAATCGACTCCACTTGCTCATGCTCCAGCGCCCTGAGGCTGGGGTCCAGACGATTCAGGGTGTAGCGCAGGTCCTGCCACTGCTCGGGCTGCTCGTAAATGTGCAGCCAGCCGCCGCGCTTGTTATGTTCCAGGGGCGGGCGAAACGCCGTCGGACGTGTCGGGTGGTTGATCCGCCACTTGCCGAGCGCAGGATCAAAGCCAATGGCGTATGCCTCGCCGTCGATCCTGATATAGGACTGGCCCTGGGCCTGGTAGATACCGTAGGGATTGGTCACCCACTTGTCATCGAGGCTCGACGTTTGTCTGTAGGGCCCCAGGCTCCGCCGCCACAGGCCGGGCTGGCCATTCTGGCGGGTGACCGCTTCGACCTGCTCGAAAAAGTCCGATGATCGCGCGCCGCGCCAGAGCGCACCGACGATGCGCCCTCCCACGGCAAACGCCGCCATCGAGGCGAGACTTTGCCCGACATTGCTCAGGTGCTTGAGCGCATCGGCCGTCCGGTGGTGCGCCCAGTCCTCCACGCCGTCGAAGACTTCGCCGAGCAGTTGCCCGACGGCCACGCCCGCCATCAGTTGACCAAGTACCGGCACCACAAAACCGGCGACATTCAACAGCGTCAGGCCCGCCGACAGGTACGTTTGCAGACGTTCCTCGCTGGCTTGCGCGTCCACCTCGGCCACCGGCACCGCCAACACTTGAGCGTCACGCTGGATCTTGCTGAGACAGGCGTGGAAAAAAAACGCCGAGAACCGCACCTTGACCACCACGGTCGCCAGACTGCCCAGCGTCTGCGCCTTGTCGAACCGCGCGAGAAATCCCGGGCGCTGTTCCTCGTCCAGATAGCGCTGGAAAAACCTGCGGTACTCGCTCTCTTGCAGTTTGCGCGTCAGGTACTGCTGGAAATCCTGCAAGGATGAATACTCGTACCAGGCCCGCTCCGGCTCATTGGGCATGTACAGCAAAAACGCACCGCCGGGCAGGCTGCCGGGCGTGTCTGTCGACAGCAGGAGCACGCTCCACAGCGTCGCCCCGTCGATCTCCAGGCTTTGCCAGATCATCGCGGCGTCCTCGGGCGCCAGATGCTCCACTTCACTGGCCGGCCAATCCGTACGGATCAGCTCGAGCACGCGGGTGTAACTCGCCGTGCTGATGTGCTGCCGGGCGCGGGCCAGGTGCAAGTCGACTTCCATGTCCAGGCATTTGGCCGTGCCGACCGTCATCGCCGCCGAGTTCGCGCTCAGGCTCTGCTCCTGGGTGTGATCGGTGCGTGCCGGCAACTTGAACACCTCGCACAGGTGCCGCTGATAGGCCTGGCCCAGGTCCAGCTCGCGACAATAGGTGACGAAGTCGAGCACGCTGAGGTCCGGCAGCGGTTTGCCGCTGGCGGCGGAGCGAATCAGCGCCGACTCCGGCACGCCGCCCACGGTGGCCTGGGACGCGGGAAAGTTCTGCATGGCGGCCTGCAGCAACGTGGCCTTGTGCACGCTGGGGGTTTGCTTTTGCGCCCAAGTCAGATCCGGCATGACGCTTCTGAAGGCGTACCTGGACACTTCGAGCACATCATGCTACACGTCGACGCAGTCCACGCCCTTGCTCGCCAGGTACGCGTGCAGGCGCTCGGCGCAGTATTCATCCAGTGGCCGCAGGCGCTCGAGCAGTGCGTTGAGCCGGGCACGGGGCCGCTCACTGGCCCGATGAGCCTGCTCGAGTGCCGCGAGCACATCGGCGTCAGCCGTCACCATCCACGGCGGCAACTGCGTGCGCAGCACGGCGGCTTTATCCAGGTCACCGCTTAAATCCAGCAGGCCTGCCTGTAATTGGGTTTCGGTGAGCGGTACGACGACTTCAATCAAATCGAGGGTTTGGGTCATTGACATCACTCCTTGATGCTTGGAAATAACCATCCACGATAAGGCGCGCCGGCGCAGAAACGGATTCGAATATCCGTGGAGTTACCCGTCGGAATCAGCGGTTATTCCCATGTTTCGTGCACTTATCTACGCCCCCGCAGGCACAGGCCACGCCGGGCAAGGCGTGCGGTTTTCACGCTAGCGGCGTTTTGCCTTATAACTTATTGTTCTAAAACTCCACGTATAGCACCGGGTCAGTTTCTGGGTACGCGCCCTCCCGGGCGTATTGAGTGTTGACCCTCCCCAACGGAAAAACCGGTAAGGAATTTATGTGCGGATTAGCTGGAGAATTACGTTTCGATGCCCAACCTGCCGACCTGGCAGCGATTGAGCGCATCACCCATCACCTGGCCCCGCGTGGCCCCGACGCCTGGGGCTTTCATGCCCAGGGGCCGGTTGCCCTGGGCCATCGCCGCCTGAAGATCATGGACCTGTCGGACGGCTCGGCGCAGCCGATGATCGACGCCCAACTGGGGTTGTCCCTGGCGTTCAACGGCGCGATCTACAACTTTCCGGAATTGCGAAAAGAGCTGGAAGCCCTGGGCTACGCCTTTTATTCCGGCGGTGACACCGAGGTGCTGCTCAAGGGCTACCACGCCTGGGGCGAAGCTTTGCTGCCCAAGCTCAACGGCATGTTCGCCTTCGCCATCTGGGAGCGTGACGCCCAGCGCCTGTTCATCGCCCGTGACCGTCTCGGCGTCAAGCCGCTGTACCTGTCGCGCACCGGCCAGCGCCTGCGCTTTGCGTCGGCCTTGCCGGCGCTGCTCAAAGGCGGCGATATCAACCCGATTCTCGACCCGGTGGCGCTGAACCATTACCTGAATTTCCACGCGGTGGTGCCTGCGCCGCGTACCTTGCTGGCGGGCATCGAAAAACTGCCGCCGGCAAGCTGGATGCGCATCGACGCCAACGGCAACACCGAACAGAAAACCTGGTGGACCCTGCCCTACGGTCCCCATGACGATGAGAAGAACCTGACACTGCAGGACTGGACCGACCGCGTGCTCGACAGCACCCGCGAGGCCGTGGCCATTCGTCAACGGGCGGCGGTGGATGTCGGCGTGCTGCTCTCCGGCGGGGTCGACTCGAGCATGCTCGTCGGCCTGCTGCGCGAAGTGGGCGTGCAGGACCTGTCGACCTTCTCCATCGGTTTTGAAGACGCCGGTGGCGAGGCTGGCAACGAGTTCCAGTACTCGGACCTGATCGCCAAGCATTACGGCACCCAACACCATCAATTGCGCATTGCCGAACGCGAGATCATCGAACAATTGCCGGCCGCCTTCCGCGCCATGAGCGAGCCGATGGTCAGCCACGATTGCATTGCCTTTTACCTGCTTTCGCGGGAAGTGGCCAAGCATTGCAAGGTGGTGCAGAGCGGCCAGGGCGCCGACGAACTGTTTGCCGGTTACCACTGGTACCCGCAGGTCGACGGCGCCAGCGACCCGTATGCGGCCTATCGCGATGCGTTCTTCGACCGCAGCTACGACGACTACGCCGCCACCGTCGCGCCGAAATGGCTGACCGCCAACGACGCCGCCGGAGATTTTGTGCGTGAACACTTTGCCATGCCCGGTGCCGATGCCGCCGTGGACAAGGCCCTGCGCCTGGACAGCACGGTGATGCTGGTGGACGACCCGGTCAAGCGCGTCGACAACATGACCATGGCCTGGGGCCTGGAAGCGCGCACGCCGTTTCTGGACTACCGCCTGGTGGAACTGTCGGCACGGGTGCCGGGCAAATTCAAGCTGCCCGACGGCGGCAAGCAGGTGTTGAAAGAGGCGGCGCGCCGGGTGATCCCGAGCGAAGTCATCGACCGCAAGAAAGGCTATTTCCCGGTGCCGGGCCTCAAGCATTTGCAGGGCGACACCCTGAACTGGGTGCGCGAACTGCTGCTGGACCCGAGCCAGGATCGCGGCCTGTTCAACCCGGCCATGCTCGACCGCCTGCTGACTGACCCGCAAGGCCAACTGACCCCGCTGCGCGGCTCCAAGCTGTGGCAACTGGCGGCGCTGAACCTGTGGCTCAGCGAACAAGGAATCTGATTGATGAAACAGAATGCCGCGGCTTACAGCCAACGCTTGCTCAAGGGCCAGGCGCCGACCTACGAGCGCCTGCAGGCCCGACTGGCCGAGGACGGCAACCCGCAGAGCCCCGGCCGTATCGCGGTGCATTGCGGCTGGGGGCGGCTGTTGATCGGCCATACCTTCCCGGACCCGGCGAGCCTGGCCGAAGAGCTGCTTAACGAACAAGCCGGTGAGCGCGATATTGCGCTGTATGTGGCCGCACCCCAGCAGATCCTCGGGATTGATCCACAGCAGTTGTTCCTCGACCCATCTGACACCTTGCGCCTGTGGTTCAGCGACTATCGCCCGGCCACTCGGGTGTTTCGCGGCTTTCGCATTCGTCGGGTGCAGAGCGAGGCGGACTGGCAGGCGGTCAACCGCCTGTATCAGGGGCGCGGCATGTTGCCGGTCGATACCGAACGCCTGACGCCGCGCCATCAGGGCGGCCCGGTGTACTGGCTGGCCGAGGACGAAGACAGCGGCGCGGTGATCGGCAGCGTCATGGGCCTCAATCACCAAAAAGCCTTCAACGACCCGGAGAACGGTTGCAGCCTGTGGTGCCTGGCGGTCGACCCGCAGTGCACGCGGCCAGGCGTGGGCGAGGTGCTGGTGCGCCACCTGGTGGAGCACTTCATGAGCCGTGGCCTGAGCTACCTCGACCTGTCGGTGTTGCACGATAACCGCCAGGCCAAGAGCCTGTACGCCAAGCTGGGCTTTCGTGCGCTGACCACTTTTGCGATCAAGCACAAAAACGGCATCAACCAGCCGCTGTTTCTCGGCCCGGGCCCGCAGGCGGGGTTCAACCCTTATGCGCGGATCATTGTCGAAGAGGCGCATCGGCGCGGTATCGATGTGCAGGTGGACGACGCCGATGCCGGCCTGTTCACCCTCAGCCACGGCGGGCGCCGCGTGCGTTGCCGCGAATCGCTGAGCGACCTGACCAGCGCCATCAGCATGACCCTGTGCCAGGACAAGAGCCTGACCCACAAGGTGCTCAACGCCGCAGGCCTGAACGTGCCCTCGCAACAACTGGCGGGCAGTGCCGATGACAACCTGGAGTTTCTCGATGAGCACCAGCGCATCGTGGTCAAGCCGCTGGATGGCGAACAGGGCCACGGCGTGGCGGTGGACCTGCGCAGCATCGAGGAGGTGCAGCAGGCCATCGAAGCGGCACGCGCGTTCGACAGCCGCGTGCTGCTCGAAAGCTTTCACGAAGGCCTGGACCTGCGCATCCTGGTGATCGGTTTTGAAGTGGTGGCCGCAGCGATCCGCCGCCCTGCCGAAGTCACCGGCGATGGTCAGCATTCCATCGGTGCGCTGATCGAAGCGCAGAGCCGGCGGCGTCAGGCGGCTACCGATGGCGAAAGCAAGATCCCCGTGGATGCGGAAACCGAACGCACCCTGCACGCTGCCGGTTACGACTACGGCAGCATCCTGCCACGCGGCCAGACCCTGGCCGTGCGCCGCACCGCCAACCTGCACACCGGGGGATGCCTGGAAGATGTCACGGCGATCCTGCACCCGACACTGGTGGACGCAGCCGTGCGTGCGGCCCGTGCCCTGGATATCCCCATGGTCGGCCTGGACCTGATGGTGCCTGCGGCCGATCAGCCGGAGTATGTGTTTATCGAAGCCAACGAAAGGGCTGGCCTGGCCAACCATGAACCGCAACCCACGGCTGAGAAGTTTGTGGATTTGTTGTTTCCACACAGTCAGCCGGCGACTTAAGTGATATGTCGCCTGTACCGGCGCCATCGCGGGCAAGCCCGACTCCCACAGTTGGCCGCATTCCACTGTGGGAGTCGGGCTTGCCCGCGATGAGGCCGGGCCAGGCGAAGACGCTCGAGCCCCTCATCGAAACCATCGATGCCCTCAACTCATCAGGAGTTTCCATGACCCGAACCATTCCCGAACCGGATCTCGCGTATCTGCAAAAAGTGCTGCTGGAAATGCTCGCCATTCCCAGCCCCACCGGCTTTACCGACACCATCGTGCGCTACGTCGCCGAGCGCCTGGAAGAACTCGGCATTCCGTTTGAGATGACCCGGCGCGGCACTATTCGCGCCACCCTCAAGGGCCAGAAAAACAGCCCCGACCGCGCGGTCTCCGCGCACCTGGACACGATCGGCGCCGCCGTGCGGGCGATCAAGGACAACGGCCGCCTGACCCTGGCCCCGGTGGGCTGCTGGTCGAGCCGATTTGCCGAAGGCAGCCGTGTCAGCCTGTTCACCGATAACGGCGTGATCCGTGGCAGCGTGTTGCCGTTGATGGCCTCCGGGCACGCGTTCAACACCGCCGTCGACGAAATGCCGGTGAGCTGGGACCACGTGGAACTGCGCCTGGATGCCTACTGCGCAACCCGCGCCGATTGCGATTCGCTGGGCATCAGCGTGGGCGACTACGTGGCCTTCGATCCGCTGCCCGAGTTCACCGAGAGCGGGCATATCAGCGCGCGACACCTGGACGACAAGGCTGGCGTGGCCGCCCTGCTCGCGGCACTCAAGGCGATCATCGACAGCGGCGAGCCGTTGCTGATCGATTGCCACCCGCTGTTCACCATCACCGAGGAAACCGGCAGCGGTGCCGCCGCTGCCCTGCCGTGGGACGTGAGTGAGTTTGTCGGCATCGATATCGCCCCGGTCGCGCCCGGGCAGCACTCCAGCGAGCACGCGGTGAGCGTGGCGATGCAGGATTCCGGCGGGCCGTATGACTATCACCTGTCGCGTCACCTGCTGCGCCTGGCGGCGGACAACGACCTGCCGGTACGCCGCGACCTGTTCCGCTATTACTTCAGCGATGCGCACTCGGCGGTCACCGCCGGCCACGACATTCGTACCGCTTTGCTGGCGTTTGGTTGCGACGCGACCCACGGTTATGAGCGCACCCACATCGACAGCCTGGCCGCGCTGAGCCGTCTGCTGGGCGCTTACATTCTCAGCCCGCCGGTGTTCGCCAGCGATGCGCAACCGGCCCAGGGTTCACTGGACCGGTTCAGTCATCAGATCGAGCATGAAACGCAGATGGAGAGCGACACGCGCGTGCCGTCGGTGGACAGTCTGGTCGGGAACAAGGGCTGATACTGGCAACTCGGGGCCCGGCACAGTAGCATCGCCGGGACCCGCTACCTGAGGCTTGTATGCTGATTCCTTACGATGCACTTGAAGTCGACACCCTGACCCGCCTCATCGAAGATTTCGTGACCCGCGACGGCACCGACAACGGTGACGACACCCCCCTGGAAACCCGCGTATTGCGCGTGCGCCAGGCGCTGACCAAGGGCCAGGCGCTGATCGTGTTCGACCCCGACAGCGAGCAATGCCAGTTGATGCTCAAGCACGATGTGCCCAAGCATCTGTTTGACTGACACCGCGCAATCAGGGATTGGGCACCGGCACCGGATGGGTGTTGGCGTCCTGGCTGCGCAGGATTTTCTGGTAGACCTCGGCGCGATGGACGTTGACGCCTGCCGGCGCCGCGACGCCAAACTTCACCTGGCTTCCATTGAGTTCGAGAATGTGCAGGGCGATGTCATCGCCGATGGCAATGATTTCGCCCACAGCGCGGCTTAATACCAGCATGTCGGTTGTCCTTTTCGAATGACAGGGCCTCGACCATGCGCGCTTGGGTGGTGTTGCGACAATGGCGCGCGACCAAATCAGGCTTTACCTACATCGGCGGGTAATTTGCCTGACAGACCGCGCTCAAATCAGCCTTTAACGGCTTGCGCCTTGGCGCGCATCTTGTCGGCCATGGTGGTCATTTCGTCATACAGCAACTGGGGATTTTTTTGCTTCAACGCCCAGGCCATGCGCCCCTGCTCATGGGGCAGGATCATGAACTCGCCTGCGGCCACGCGCTGATAGATGTAGTCGGCGATGTCCGCCGCCGAAATCGGTGAGCTTTCGAGCAACTTGCCGACCTGCGCTTTCATCGCCGGGGTCGGCCCACGGAACGAATCCAGCAGGTTGGTCTGGAAAAACGACGGGCATACCACATGCACCCCCACTTCCTGCTGCTTGAGCTCCACCAGCAGGCTTTCCGACAGCGCCACCACGCCGGCCTTGGCCACGTTGTAGTTGCTCATGGCCGGGCCCTGCATCAAGGCGGCCATGGACGCGATATTGATGATGCGGCCCTTGCTCTTTTCCAGTAGCGGCAGGAACGCCTTGCAGCCCTTGACCACGCCCATGAGATTGATCGCGATCTGCCAGTCCCAGTCTTCCAGAGACAGCTCGGCGAAGAAGCCACCCGAGGCCACGCCGGCATTGTTGACGATCACATCGATGCCACCCAGCTTGACCTCGCACGCCTGGGCGAAAGCGGTGAGCTGACTGTAGTCGCGCACGTCGCAGCGCTGGGTAAAGCCGTCACCGCCCGCCTCGCGCACCCTTTTCAGGGTTTCCTGCAGGCCCGACTCGCTGACATCCGACAAGGCCAGCTGCCATCCCTCACGGGCCCAGCGCAGAGCGATTTCACGACCCAGGCCGGACCCGGCGCCAGTGATCATCATGCGATTTTGCATAGGAGAGCTGCCTTGTGGTTCACAGAAGAAGTGAGCGGCAGTGTAGCGAAGGATTTTGCGCCAACCACGCACCATCAGGGTGATGAATGCCCCAGGCAAACCCTCGGCTCGGTCGGGCGCCGATCTAACGTTCAAAGGTCATTTTTTCAACTAACGGGAAGGGACTTTGTGCAGTAAAAAAGAAATAAGCGACTGGTCGAAATACTTTAAAAAATTTCTGAATTTTTTCTCACACACTCTAGTCCGAGTTGTTAAGGCGTACGCAATTAAAGGTGCGAGCCTATTGTTAAATAACCGGTCTCGCTGAAGGCCTATAAGGAAATAAAACCATGAGCCTCATTCTGATCATTATCCTGATTCTGCTGCTGGTCGGCGGTCTGCCAGTGTTCCCGCACTCGCGTAACTGGGGTTACGGCCCGTCGGGTATCCTCGGCGTTGTGCTGGTAGTGCTGGTGGTGTTGTTGTTGCTCGGCCGCATCTAAAAGCCGGATAAAAAAAGAGGCCTTTTAAAAGGCCTCTTTTTTATTGCCCGTCAATTAGTCGGGCTTGCCGTCCACTACGCCGGCGGTGTTATCCAACAGGCTCTTGGTGGCCGTTTGCAGGAACGATTCAAGTTTCTGCTTCAGTGCGGCTTCGTCCGGCGATTCAGAGATCACTTTGCCGGTGGGGTTGGCGCCCAGTTCGTATTGCCACAACTTCGGCGGCATCTCCTTGGGCAATACCAGCACGCGGTCGCCGGTGAGCAGGGCCACGGTCTGGTCGCTGCCCGAAGGCTTGATCACGCCAAAGCCCTTGTCGCCTTCCGGCAGGTTCAGCAGGTCGCGGCCCCAGCACTGGTGCAGGGTGTCGCCACCGAGGCGGCCCATGATGGTCGGCACGATGTCGATCTGGGTGCCCACGGTGTGGTCGCGCTCGCCGAACTTTTCCTGCATGCCGGGTGCGATCATCAGCATCGGCACGTTGAAACGGCCCAGGTCCATTTCGGTGATCTGCTGCTCGTTGCCAAACCCGTGGTCACCCACGATCACGAACAGGGTTTCCTTGAAGTAAGGCTCCTTGCGCGCCTTCTCGAAGAACTGGCCCAGCGCCCAGTCGGAGTAACGCATTGCCGTGAGATGCTCGTCGAGGCTGCCACGGCCAGTGACTCTGTCCACGGGCAGAGGGTTGGGCAACGCGTACGGCGTGTGGTTGGACAGGGTTTGCAGCAGCGCATAGAACGGCTTGCCGCCTTCACGGGCTTTGAGCTCTTCCAGACCACGGTTGAACATGTCCTGGTCAGACACGCCCCAGGTCGGGTCGGAGAACACCGGGTTGACGAAGTCGTTGCGCCCGATGAAGTTGGTCATGCCCTGGTTGCTGAAGAAGCCCGACTGGTTGTCCCAGGCGAAATCGCCGTTGTAGACATACACGTCGTTGAAGTCACGCGCGCTGAGCAACTGCGGCAGGCCCGACAGTTTGTGGCTGCCTTCCGGGGTCTGCATCAGGTATTCGAAGCCCGGCAGGTTCGGGAAGCAGGCCATGGTGGCGAACATGCCCTGGTGGGTGTGGGTGCCGTTGGAGAAGAAGCGGTCGAATAGCAGGCCTTCCTTGGACAGCTTGTCAAAGTACGGCGTGATGTTGCCCGGACGGCCCAGTGCGCCCACCGAGTGACCGGCGAAGCTTTCCATCAGGATCACCACGACGTTCTTGATCGGCAGGGTCTTCTCGGCCGGTGGCGTGTAGTCGCGGCGCACGGCGGCGGTGTCGGTATCCACCAGTTTTTCGCTTGGCAGCACCAGCATGTCGCGCACGGTCTGGGTGGCCAGCGGTTGTTCCAGGGTGGCCTTCCACACGTTATCGCGGTGCTCGGAAAAACGTGCCTTGGCCGCGCCGATCAACGACAGCGTACCGTTGAGGCCCAACTGGTTGGCGAAGTTGGAATCGGTGGTGTACACGTCACCCCAGCGCAGCGGCGGGCCCTGACGCAGGGTGCCACGGGCGGCAACCACGGCGATCAGCAGGCACACCACAAATACGGCGATGCGGCTGTACCACGGCGCCACCTGGCGGGTGCCGATACTGCCGCCGCTGAACGGGCCGCGCGGACGCGTGGCGCGGTCGGCGCCCTTGAACGCCATGCTCAGGATCAGCGTGCCCACAGCCCAGGCCAGCAGGTAGCGCACCACCGGAAAACCGTACCAGAGCATGCTGACTACGGTCTTGGGGTCTTCCTTTACGTACTGGAACACCAGACCGTTGAGGCGCTGGTGGAACTCGCGGTAGAAGTCCATCTCCATCAGGCCCAGGAACAGCGCGATGCTCGACGCAACGGTGAGCCAGAAACGGAAGAACCCGCGCGCCGCCATGGCTCGCACGCTGAACAGCGCCAACAACAGCGGAATCAGCAGGTACACCACCAGGCGCAGATCCAGACGCAGGCCATTGGCGAACGCTTCGAGGAAGGTCGCGGCCGGTGTGTCGAGGATCATCTCGCGGTTGTAGACCAGCAGCGCCAGGCGCAGCAGGGAGAACATCACCATCATGACCAGTGCACAGAGCAGCGTGTAAGCCAGATGGGATTTGACGGTCGGTTGCAGCAGGCGATTCGAAGCTCGCTGCTGACTCAGGGCGTCCGGGTTTGCCATGTCGTTTTCAGGACCCATTGGAAGTTAAGTGACGAAGCATTGCAGTGGCGCGAATGGTGCCCGATCAGTGCCGGCAAGGCTATTAATTACTGAACGAGTACCGCTACCCCGCCTTTAAAGGCGCCCAAGGCAGACCCTTGGCCGAGAGATTAAAGCCGGCGAATTCTCTTAAATGAAATGTGAAAATTCTGTGCAGCGAATATTTCGACACACAAATATCCCCAGGTGCCGTCATGCAAATGTGGGAGGGGGCCTGCTCCCGATAGCGCAGTTTCAGTACCAGATTGACTGGCTGATACACCGCTATCGGGAGCAAGCCCCCTCCCACACTTACCGTACCCACTCTATATAGAGATAGAGGGTGTCAGATCCGCACGTTGCCCCGTGGCCCGGCGATTGCCCAGATGATCAGGCCAAGCACTGGCAGCAGCAGGATCAGCAGGATCCACAACACTTTGGCGCCGGTACTTGCGCCGCTTTTGAACACGTTGATGATCGCCCAGATATCCAACGCCAGGATGATCAGGCCAATCAGGCCATTAAAGGTGGAACCCATGGTGTCGCTCCTTAAGTGAGGTCATGCCTGCTTAGGATAGGCGTGACCGGCCATCGTTCCGTTTTAATTCAGACGTGCACGGCCACACGCAGCGCTTCCAGGGCGGGTTCGGCCTGGATGCCGACCTCGGCGCAGCGTTGCAACAGGCCCGCCAGGTGATTGCCATGCACCAGCACCACCTGAATGGCGTCATCGAGCAACTGGCTGAAATTCACCAGCACATAGCCACCGTCTTCGGCGCTCAACGCGCTCATCTGGATCTGGATGCGATTGAGCGCCGTGAGGTCGTCGGCCTTGGCCAGCTGCTTGGGCTTGAGGTTGAACGCCACGCCCGGGCCAAACGAGGCAACGATCTGCGCGAACAGGTCGGCGTAAGTGTCCGCCTGGAACAGCACAGTGTCCGGCAGGCTGCCGACCACCACCCACTCGCCCAACGGGATCGGAAAGCTGTCGTCGTAGTTGATGTCCGGGTTCGCCGCCAAAAACGCTGCCGGGTCGGCATACGCCTGGGCGGCTTCATCGGCGATGCGCGCCACCTCGTCTTCGCCCATGACGCCGGCGCTGATGTGGCTGATGAGTTCGACGAGGGCGGTTTTCATGGGGCAATCCTGTGGCGGGCGGGTTTTCGAGGGCGCAAAGCCTACACCAGTTTCTGCAACTTCGCCGCCGCGTCCACCGCGCCCATGGTCTGCGCGGCCGCCAGCGCCGTCGCGCCCTGGGCATCGGTCACCTTGGGGTTGGCGCCCTGCTCCAGCAGGTAGTCGAGCATTTCGAGACGGTTGAACATCGCGGCCATCATCAATGCAGTACGGCCATCGGAGGATGCAGCCTCCACTGGCGTGCCGCCCTCGATGAGCGCCTTGACCACGGCCATGTGGCCCTTGAACGCCGCGCCGGCGATTGGCAACTGGTTCTTGTCGTTGGCAATCAGTGGGTCGGCCTTGAATTCGAGCAGCACTTTTACCGCTTCGGCGTGGCCGTGGTAGGCGGCAAGCATCAGCAGGGTGTCGCCATTGTGATTGCGAAAGTTGGCGGGCAACCCCTTGGCGAGCAGCGCGGCAAGCATGGCGGCGTCGCCTTTGCGGGCAACATCGAAGACCTGCTCGGCAAATTCAGCGGCTTCGTCGTCGGTCATCTGTTTGGGTTGGTCTGACATAGGGGGCTCCTTGATCGGTAGTGAATAGGCGCCAGTGTTGCGAGGGAGTTCCCGCCTGTCATGGCTTTTTTGTCAAAAGCCGTCATAGCCACACTCAATCAATGGTTCAGACAGGTTGCACTGACCAAAGGGAATTTAACCGTATGTTTCGAGTCTTTTAGCTTAAGGCCCTTGCAGCCGCCGCCGACCAGACAGCGCAAAATGCAGGGGTGCACGACGACCCTTCATGCAATTTGCACGAAACCGAAAATGTCATATAAATTCAAGTTATTGATTTATAAGGATATTTTCAATAGCCAATAGCTGGCACAATCACTGCACCTATCACTCCATGCTTGCCAACTTGAGCCAACGGAGCTGATAGACATGAGCCTGATCCAAGATAAATTCGCTTCAGTATTCTCCCAGTACGACGTCACCACTCAGCCCCGTCCGGACGGTGGCATCCTGTTGACCCTGCGCAACGGCGAAGGCAAACAGGTCAAACGCTCGATCTCTTATCAGCAGTTGCACACTGCCGACCAACTGACTTGGGTCATCAGCGCGATCCGCCGCGACCTGGCCGAACAAGCCAGTGATCTGCCGCAGATTTCGATGCTGCAAAGCCAAAACCGCTTCGCCCTGCCGACCTACCACTCGGCTTAAGTAACGAATTTCAAAAAAAGGGCCGCGACGTCGTTGAACGTCGCGGCCCTTTTTCGTGTGTTCAATACAGGCGCTGGCGCACCGCCTCATTGACCGCCTGCACGCGATTGCTCACCTGAAGCTTGCCGTAGATATTGCGCAGATGAAATTTGACCGCCGCCTGGGAGGTCGCGCGAATTTTACTGATTTCCCAGACGGTCTTGCCCTCCGAGGCCCAGCGCAGGATTTCCAGCTCCGTCGGGGTCAAGGGTTTGCCGGACAGGCTTAAGCGACGTCGCACCACTCGGGGCGGGTCGCAAGGTGCTTGATACAACTCATCTGGGCCGCTCATGCCGCTCTCCTTCTTGCTAAGCGCTTGGCAGATGCCTTTACCGACCTTCGGACTTCTCCTATTGACAGCCGGTATAAGCACCGAAGCCTGAGAGCGTTACATAACCCAAGCAGCCGTACGCTTGGTCGCGATATAAATAGCCATGACCTACATGTAAATACGGCTCTTCCCACAAAAAAATCCAACTCTCCGGGGTTGAACATTTACCGCGCTATTGCATTACCCCGACTCGACATCGTGCGAGCCATCAGTCATCCAGTCCCGGCAAACCTGCGGTCACCGCGCCGACCGTGAACTCAGGCGTCAGCCCCCGCACACTATTGGACAGGCACAACGTCACGCAGTAAGGGTTCTCGCCGATGTCGAACCCGTGTGACAAGCCTGCCGGGATCACCAGCAGGTCGTTTTTTTCACAGCGCACGGCATACAGGTAGTCACCCACCTGCAGGGTGTACAAGCCCTGCCCTGCGATGAACAAGCGCGCGTGATCTTCGCTGTAGCGTCGCATCTTCTGGTGCATGGCGCGTAACTCATCCTTGTGCGGCTGATCGCTGCCGACGCTGAACACCTCGACCGCGCTGTAGCCCAGGGCGTCGATCTGCGTCTGGCTCGCGGCAATCATCTGCGCCTCGCTAGCGCCTTTCTCCAGCGGGCCGGGCTGCCAGCGTTCGAAACGCACGCCGTGCTCGGCCAGGATCGACGCGATGTCTTCGGCGTGGGTGAGGACTTTGTTCGGGGTATCCAGCGTGACTAGGGCGTAGACGGCGACATGGCTCATGGGACGGTTCCTTGGTTCTGCTCGTGCAAGTGAAGGCCGATGATGAGGGCGGCGGCCAGAGCGGCGGCGCTGGCGATGCCGAACGTGAGGGTCGGGCCCAGCAGGTTCCAGCTGTAGCCCGAATACAGAGCGCCGAGGGTGCCACCGATGCCGGCCAGCGCGGCGTACAGCGCCTGGCCCTGGCCTTGTTGTTTATCGCCGAAACTGCGTTGCACAAAGGCAATCGCTGCGGCGTGAAAGCTGCCGAAGGTCGCGGCGTGCATCAATTGCGACAACAGCAGCACCCAGAAGAATTCGGCAAAGGTGCCCAGCAACAGCCAGCGCAGCGCCGCCAACAGGAAACTGGCCAGCAGCACTCGGCGCAACGAAAAGCGCGCGAAGATGCGGCTCATCGCCAAAAACATCAGCACCTCGGCCACCACGCCCAGGGCCCACAAAAGGCCGATCACGCCCCGGCTGTAGCCCAGGTGTTCGAGGTGCAGGGTGAGAAAGGTGTAATACGGGCCGTGGCTCAATTGCATCAGCGCCACACAGCCATAAAACGCCAGCACGCCGGGGCGACGCAGCTGTTTGAGGAAACCGTCGCCGGCCAGGCGATTACCGTGGCCGGCGGGTTGCGCGTTCGGCACCCACAGGCTGGCGACGATGATCCCGGCCATGATCACCACGACTACCACCGGGTAGATGTCCAGGCTGAGCCAGTCGAACAGGCGCCCCATGAGCACCACGGTAAGCATAAAGCCGATGGAACCCCACAGCCGCAGCTGGCTGTAGCGTGCGGTCTGCTCGCGCAGATGCGCCAGGGTGATGACCTCGAACTGTGGCAATACCGCGTGCCAGAAGAACGCATGCAGGGCCATGACCAGCGCCAGCCAGGCGTAGGTTTTGCTCACGAAAATCAGTGCAAAACTGGCCAGGGTGCACACCGCGCCGATGCGCACGATGGCCAGGCGCCGGCCGGTGTAATCGCCGAGCCAGCCCCACAGGTTGGGCGCGATGCAGCGCATCAGCATGGGGATGGCCACCAGTTCGCCGATGCGCGCGCTGGAGAAGCCCAGATGATCGAAGTACAGCGCCAGGAACGGCGCGGTGGCCCCCAGCAGGGCGAAGTAGAACAGGTAGAAGCTGGAGAGGCGCCAGTATGGGAGCGTTGAAGTCATGGATTACAGGGGCCGCTTCACAGCCCAACGCGAGCAAGCTCGCTCGCCACAGCAAGCTCGCTCGCCACAGCAAGCCCGCTCGCCACAACAGACCGTCACAGCTGGCCCAGCACCGGTGTGTTCACCTGCACATCGGCGTTCTGCCCACGATGGCGCAACAGGTGATCCATCAGCACGATGGCCATCATCGCTTCGGCAATCGGTGTGGCGCGAATGCCCACACACGGGTCATGGCGGCCCTTGGTGATGATGTCCACCGGGTTGCCGTGCACGTCGATCGAGCGGCCCGGGGTGGTGATACTGGACGTGGCCTTGAGCGCCAGGTGCGCCACGATGGGCTGGCCCGAGGAGATGCCCCCGAGGATGCCGCCTGCATTGTTGCTGAGGAAACCCTGCGGGGTCATCTCGTCACGGTGCTCGGTGCCGCGCTGGGACACGCAAGCGAAACCCGCACCGATTTCCACGCCCTTCACCGCGTTGATGCTCATCAGCGCGTGCGCCAGTTCGGCGTCCAGGCGGTCGAAGATCGGCTCGCCCAGGCCAGGCTTGACCCCTTCGGCCACCACGGTGATGCGCGCGCCGACCGAGTCCTGGTCGCGGCGCAACTGGTCCATGTAGGCTTCCAGTTCCGGCACCTTGTCCGGGTCGGGGCAGAAGAAGGCGTTGTCTTCGACGCTGTCCCAGGTCTTGAAGGGGATGTCGATGGGACCCAGTTGGCTCATGTAGCCGCGGATCACGATGCCCTGGGTTGCCAGGTATTTCTTGGCGATGGCGCCAGCAGCCACGCGCATCGCGGTCTCGCGGGCGGAGCTGCGGCCGCCGCCACGGTAGTCGCGTTCGCCGTATTTGTGATGGTAGGTGTAGTCGGCATGGGCCGGGCGGAACAGGTCCTTGATCGCCGAGTAGTCCTTGGACTTCTGGTCGGTGTTGCGGATCAGCAGGCCAATGGCGCACCCGGTGGTGCGGCCTTCGAATACGCCGGAGAGGATCTCGACTTCGTCGGGCTCCTGGCGCTGAGTGGTGTGACGACTGGTGCCGGGCTTGCGACGGTCGAGGTCACGCTGCAGGTCGTCCAGGGACAGCTCAAGGCCGGGCGGACAGCCGTCGACAATGGCGACCAACGCCGGGCCATGGCTTTCGCCCGCGGTGGTGACAGTGAACAGCTTGCCGAAGGTATTGCCGGACATGCAGGGCGCTCCGTGAAATCAGTTGAATCAAGTCAACCGTAATAACTTAAGGCGGCCAGTATACGCAGGCTAACCGACTAGTTCATCCTCGAAACCTTACCGGTAGACACGGGTCCAACCGGCACCTTCCCATGATGGCGCGATGATGCTTCGAGTTCTGCTGTTAGCCCTTACCCTCTTTACAAGCCTGGCCCATGCCGCCTCTCCAGTGGTGCTGCAACGCCCTGTCAACCTCGACACCGGCAGCGGCGAGCTGTTTGGCTCGCTGTTGTTGCCGCAATCGGACAAACCGGTGCCGGTGGTGCTGATCATCGCCGGCTCCGGCCCAACCGACCGCAACGGCAACAGTGCCGACGGCGCACGCAACGACAGCCTCAAACGTCTGGCCTGGGTGCTCGCGCGGCATAACATCGCCAGCGTGCGCTACGACAAGCGAGGCGTGGCCGCAAGCCTTGCAGCCACGCCCGACGAACGCAATCTCACCCTCGACGCCTATGTGGCCGACGCCGTGGCCTGGGGCAAGCTGCTCAAGGCAGATAAACGCATGGGCCCGCTGATTGTGCTGGGCCACAGTGAAGGAGCCTTGGTCGCCGCCCTCGCAGCGCCGCAACTGGACCCGGCCGGGGTGGTGTCGCTCTCCGGCAGCGCGCGCCCGGTCGATCAGGTGATCCGCCAGCAACTGGCCGACCATCTGCCTCCTGCCCTGTTGCTGCGCAGCAATGAAATCCTCGACCACCTCAAGGCCGGCCAGGTGGATGCCGATGTGCCGGGCCCTCTGGAGGGGATTTTCCGACCCAGCGTGCAGCCTTACCTGATCAGCCTGTTTCGCGCCGACCCATCGGCCGCCTTTGCCAAACTGCGCATGCCGGCACTGATCATCCAGGGCACCAACGACATCCAGGTCGGTGTGGGCGATGCGCGGCAACTGCAACAGGCCAAGCCCGACGCGCAGTTGACCATTATCGAAGGCATGAACCACGTGATGCGCATCGTGCCGAATAACGTCAAGCAACAACTGGCCTCCTACAACGACCCGAAACTGCCGCTGGCCGCCGAGCTGGGCGAGCGCCTGGTGCGCTTTATCGACGGTCTGCGAGCGCGTTAAGCGCATATTGGCCTCCAGTCCTGGCAAAAACGGCCGATAGCCCAGGGTCGACGGTAAAAAGACTGTCGGCTCGCACGGCTTGGACAGGATCGCGCCGCATGACAATCACTGAAGCAACACCGGAACCGACCACCGACACCCCGGCCGACGCACCCGAGGCTGTCGAGGCCGCGGCCCTGCCGTGGGCGGACGTGCAGGCCGAACATTTCAAGATGCTGCGCCTGGCGCCGCTGGCCATCGATCGAGCCACCGGAGCCCGACCCTTGCGCTTTGTGCAGTTCGGCTACGCCGAGCGGCATGATCCGCATCGCAGCCTGTTGCGCATGGTCATCGAATTGCCGGGCCAGCGCGTGCGGCGTGAACAGAACCAGCTCGATGTCTGGGTGGACCACGATACACACCGCGTGCACTTCGGTCCGGGCAACAGCCTGGAGATCGAACCGGTCAACCGTGGCCTCGGCCGCTTTCTGGTGGCACAGGCCGCCGCCTGGACGAAAAAGAAGTGGTCACACTACCGCGTCGACGGCGTGAGCCTGGCCAATAAGGATGCGCTCAACGAAGCCACGCGCCTGCGCCGTGATCACTTCCTGCGCATCCAGGGCTTTGATGTGGCCTACGCCGACGTGCAGCATTTGAAAGGCAATGTGCAGCCGGGCACGGTCAGCGGCGTACTGGACAGCTGGAACACCGAGAAGGTGCAGTTTGTGCAGATTCTGGAAGCGGCGCAGATGCTGCAACAGGCCGAGCAGAACCTGCTGGAACAGGAAATAAAGCTGCGCAAGGAGGAAGAAAAGGTCACCAAATTCAAGCGCGAGGACAGCGGATTGCGCTTTACCATTACCTGTCTGGTGGCGTTTACGGTGTTTCAGGCGGGGCTGTTGATCTGGATTGCCACGCACCGCTGATCAATTGCAACGCAAGCAAAATGTGGGAGGGGGAGCAAGCCCCCTCCCACATTTATCTTATTTCTTCAGTCAGACCCGGCCAGCAAAGACAGCCTGATGCTCGCGGCACTGTTCAGCCGTGAGCATGAACACACCATGCCCGCCGCGCTGGAAGTCCAGCCAGGCAAAATCCACTTCCGGGTACAGCGCCTCGACATGCACCTGGCTGTTACCCACCTCAACGATCAGCAAGCCCTTCTCGGTCAAGTGATCCGCCGCCTCGGCGAGCATGCGCCGCACCAGGTTCAAGCCGTCGTCGCCACAAGCCAGACCCAGCTCCGGCTCGTGCTGATATTCGTCGGGCATGTCGGCAAAGTCTTCGGCATCGACGTAGGGCGGATTGGACACGATCAGGTCAAAACGCTGACCCGGCAGGCCATCGAAGCCATCGCCCTGCACGGTGTACACGCGCTGGTCCACGCCGTGGCGCTCGATGTTCTGGTTGGCCACTTCCAGCGCTTCGAAGGACACGTCACCCAGCACCACTTCGGCCTCCTGGAACTCGTAGGCGCAGGCAATGCCGATGCAACCGGAGCCGGTGCACAGGTCGAGAATGCGCGCAGGCGGCTGGGCCAGCCAGGGTTCGAAGCGATTTTCGATGAGTTCGCCAATCGGTGAACGCGGGATCAGCACGCGCTCGTCGACGATAAACGACAGGCCGCAGAACCAGGCTTCCTTCAACAGGTACGCGGTGGGCACCCGCTCATGGATGCGGCGATGCAGCAAACGCTGCACGTGGGAGACTTCCTCTTCTTCGAGGTTGCAGTCCAGGTAGCTGTCGGCAATTTCCCAAGGCAGATGCAGGGCGCCGAGCACCAGTTGCCGGGCTTCGTCCCAGGCATTGTCGGTGCCGTGGCCAAAAAACAGGTCTTCCCCGTGGAAACGGCTGACAGCCCAACGGATATGGTCGCGCAAAGTGCGCAGGCGGGAAGTGATCACGGGGCAAGCTCCTGGAAAAAACGACTGGCGATTCTAACAGCCTTCGCCGGCACCGACGATGCGTGCAGAGCTTGCGCCACCTGTCGGATTTCATCCAAATGGCTGCCCCCAGGTTAAACAAGGCAGTCCCTTGACAGGGCTGCACCCCAGCAACGACGCAGCTTGCGATGGTAGCGATTCACAGAACCGCTCTGCCAGTGGACAATGTCGCAAACGCCCCCCTGACAGGAGCCCCAGAATGTCCGTTCCAAAGACGATGTTTCAACTCAGCGGTCGTGGTTACGCAGCAGCGAACCTTGCCCATGCGACCCTCGTGATCATCGACGCCCAGAAGGAATACCTCAGCGGCCCGCTCGCCCTTTCGGGCATGGACGCAGCCGTCGCCAACATCAGGCAACTGGTGACATCGGCGCGCAATGCCGGCCGGCCGATTGTGCATGTGCGTCACCTCGGCACCGTCGGCGGCCTGTTTGACCCCCAGGGCCAGCGCGGCGAGTTCATCCCCGGCCTTGAGCCTGAGGGTGACGAAACCATCATCGGCAAGCTGTTGCCAAGCGCCTTCCACGGCACCGGCCTGGAAAAACACCTGCAGGACCTGGGCTCGCTGGACCTGATCGTCTGCGGCTTCATGAGCCACTCCAGCGTCAGCACCACCGTGCGCGCCGCCAAGAACCTGGGCTTTCGCTGCACGCTGGTGGAAGACGCCTGCGCCACCCGCGACTTGCCTTGCAAAGGCGGGGTCCTGAGTGCCGAGCACGTGCAGCAGACCGAAATGGCCATCATGGCCGACAACTTTGCGACCCTCGCACTGACCAAAGATCTGGTTTGATCGACCTGCGGGTGAGCGGCGTGTTTAAACCCCACTCATCCGCAAAGTCCTTTCATTTGGCGCATTTACCCCTCTACCCGGAACAACCTGTGTATCTTCCGGTCGAAGGGCCGATACCCTGGAGGAAAGGTCGGAATGAAGATATCCGATGGTTTTGATGCTCGTCGCTTGCGCCCCAAGGGCCCGAGCAACTGGCGTCTGCGTCTGGTGGCGTGCTTTGCCGCGCTGCTGACGATGTGTGGTCTGTTGTTGGCCGGCGCTGGTGGCGCCGGTTTGTTTGGTCACTCACCGGCCCTTGGCGAACTGAACGCCAGCCCCGGTGGCTCGGCGATTCTGTTGGTCAGCGGCCTGTTGGTGCTGTGGTTGGGCGTATGGTTGTGGCGCCGCAGCCGTCGGAAAATGCGCCAGACCTCGTCATTGAATATCGCCTCGCACCTGATGAAAAAGCACGACTGATGGCGCCTGGATAGCGTTTCCTGCGCCCTGGCCGCCGCGATTAGGTAAACTGCCCGCCCTTCGCGGAGGCTGACATGCAAGACGACGACTTTTCCCTGTTCAAAAACGAGCTGCGCGGCGTCAAGCCGATCAAGCATGACCGCGCCGACACGGGCAAACCCAAGGCTGACCGCGCGCAGATCGCCAAACTGCGCCAGGCCGCCACCGTGCGCACCGATGCCACCACCGTGGATGGCCTGTCAGACCAGTTCGTGATCGATGTAGGCCCCGAGGACGAGTTGATGTGGGCCCGCGACGGCGTGCAGGAAAGCCAGATGCGCAAGCTCAAGCTCGGCCAGATCCCCTTCGAAGGCAGCCTCGACCTGCATGGCATGAACGTGGAAAAAGCCCGGGAAACCCTGTGGGCCTTTCTTGCCGAAGCCACGAAATTCGAAATCCGCTGCGTGCGCGTCACTCACGGCAAGGCGGTGCGCCTGGACGGCAAGCGGCCGATGATCAAGAGCCACGTCAACACCTGGCTGCGCCAGCACACCCAGGTGCTCGGCTTTACCTCCTGCCAGGCCCGCCACGGCGGTGCCGGTGCCGTGTATGTGATGCTCAAGCGCACCATGATGGAAGGCCGCGACGAGTAACAAGTGCCATCGTCAGGCTTGCAGCGATGTGTCCGCCCCCGTAACCTTGCGCTTTGCGAAAATCCAACAGGTAGTTTCATGTCCCTGGAACAGAATTACACCGCGATCCTCGGCCAGATCGGCGAGGACGTCTCCCGTGAGGGTCTGCTCGACACGCCCAAGCGTGCCGCCAAGGCGATGCAGTACCTTTGCCGCGGTTATGAACAGACACTTGAAGAAGTCACCAACGGTGCCTTGTTCAGCTCCGACAACAGCGAAATGGTGCTGGTCAAGGACATCGAGCTGTACTCGTTGTGCGAACACCACCTGCTGCCCTTTATCGGCAAGGCGCATGTCGCCTATATCCCGAGTGGCAAGGTGCTGGGCCTGTCGAAGGTTGCGCGGATTGTCGACATGTATGCGCGCCGCCTGCAAATCCAGGAAAACCTCAGCCGTCAGATCGCCGACGCGGTACTGCAAGTGACCGGTGCGCTGGGCGTGGCGGTTGTGATCGAAGCCAAGCACATGTGCATGATGATGCGCGGCGTGGAGAAACAGAATTCGTCGATGATCACTTCGGTGATGCTCGGTGAGTTCCGCGAAAACGCGGCCACCCGCAGCGAATTTCTCAGCTTGATCAAGTAACGGGCTGCTTCGATAAAAGCCGGCGTTCATCGCCGGTTTTTTTTCGCCTGCAGAATTCAGGTAAGCTGCCACCCCTTACGTTTAGGGCAAGAGGTTTCAGCCATGTTCGTCAAAGCACTTCGAGTGGGCCTGGGCCAACTCATCATCGCGGGCGACTTTGTTACCCGCCCGCGCAAGAAACAGCGCCCCGCCGAGCAACAGGCCAAGGTGAATGCGGCGGCCAGGGACCTGACCCTGTACCAGTTCCACGCCTGCCCGTTCTGCGTGAAAACCCGTCGCACCCTGCACCGCCTCAATGTGCCGGTGGCCTTGAAGGACGCGAAGAACAACGAACACGACCGCCAGACTCTGCTGGAGCAAGGCGGCAGGATCAAGGTGCCGTGCCTGCGCATCGAAGAGAATGGTCAGACCACCTGGATGTATGACTCCAAGGTGATCATCGACTACCTCGACAAGCGGTTTGCTTCTATCTGACAGACCTGCGATCCCTGTGGCGAGCAGGCTTGTCCTGCGTTGGGCTGCGCAGCAGCCCCAACACCAGGCGCTGAGCCGTATCAGGTACACCGCGTTTTGCTGGATTGGGGGCGCTTCGCACCCCAACGCGGGGCAAGCCCGCTCGCCACAACATGCCCGCTTGCCACTGTCCGAAGATTGGGTCACCTTCATTCAAATATTGTTAGCTCCAACAACGCCGAACCCAGGCACTTGCCGTGCGCGTCCAGCGCCAGCGAACGGGTCACGCCGCCACGCAGAATTCCCGGCAGCACGAAGTTCAGCGCCTGCACATTGGGTAGTTCATAGCGCCGCACTGGCGCAGCGCCCGGTTCGCGCAAACCCTCGAAAAACTGCGCCACGCGTTCGGCGGTCAGCTGTTCGGCCAACAGTGGGTAATCCTCGGCGCGGTAGGCAATGATCGAGATGTTCGACGTGTCGCCCTTGTCCCCGGTACGGGCGTGGGCCAGTTCATGCAGTTTCATGCTTGGATCCTCGCGTTGACCTGATCACGGGGCAGCATCAACGAGGCCACCGCCACCACCTGGCGTACGCTTTTGCTCGCACCGCCGCCGCCGGCCGGGCCGTTGGTGTAAAGGGTTTCCACTTCATTGCCGATGCGCACCGCGTCGCTGCGCTCGTCACAGCGCGCCGCCACGCGCAGGCGTACTTCCCACGGTTCGACGCTGCTGCGCGGGCCGTGCAGCGCGTCCATGCCGATCAACTCGGCGCGCACCTCCTGCAGCTTTACGCCCGTCAACGCCAGGCGCTTGAGTACGATGTCCCGCGCCAATTGCGCGCGCGCAACCGCTCCCGGCCCGCCGTAGGACATTTGCCCCTCGCCGATCCAGCCATCCAGATAACCGACGCTGACTTTCAGTTGCTCCGGCCGCGCCCGACCCGCCGCCCCCTTGGCGCGTACGCGGTCGGCGCCCTCTTGGGTAAATGCCACCCGGGAAAAGTCCGCCGTCACGTCCGGGGTCAGATACGCCGCCGGGTCATGCACTTCGTAGATCAACTGTTCGGTGCAAGTGGCGGGGCTGACGAGACCACCCGAGCCTGCCACTTTGGTGATCACTGCGGCGCCGTCCGCATCGATCTCGGCCAGCGGAAAGCCCAGCCGCGCCAAGTCATCCACATGCTTCAAACCAGGCTCGGCGAAGTAGCCACCGCTGACCTGCCCCGCACATTCAAGCAGATGCCCGACCAGGGTGCCGCGCCCCAGCAGCGTCCAATCGCTCGCTGCCCAGCCGAATTCAAACATCTGTGGCGCCAAAAACAACGAAGGGTCGGCCACCCGCCCGGTGATCACCACATCAGCATCCTCGCGCAGGGCGTCAAGAATGCCATCGACGCCCAGGTAGGCATTTGCCGAAACCAGCCGCGTTCCCAGCGAGCCGAGTGTCTGGCCGTTATCCAGCACATGTTCGGGACCCAGTTGCGCAAGTACATCATCCCCCACCACGGCCACGACCTTGCAGTTCAGGCCCAACTCACTGGCGATGCGCCGCACTTCGGCGGCTGCCGACACTGGGTTGGCCGCGCCCATGTTGGTGATCACGCGCAGGCGGCGCTTGCCCCGGTGATGGCCGACAAACGGCAACACTCGGCGCATGCGTTCGGCCAACAATGGGTCGTAACCGCCCGCCGGGTCATCGATGCGCGCCTGCTGAGCCAGGGCGATGGTGCGTTCGGCCAGGCATTCGAATACCAGGTAATCCAAATCGCCCTGTTCGGCCAATTCCACGGCCGGTTCGATACGGTCGCCGGAATAGCCGGCGCCGGAGCCAATGCGCAAGGTTTTCATCTCAGATAACTCCCAGGAGCAACGCGGTCAGGGTCATCAACACCGACGCGGCAAACAGAAACGGAATGGTGAAACGCTGGTGATCGGCCAGTTCGATCTTGCACAGGCCCACCAGCAGGAAGGTCGCCGGAGTCAGCGGGCTCACCGGAAAACCGGTGGTGTGTACGCCGAGCAACGAGGCCTGGGCCACTTGCAACGGGTCGACGCCCAGAGCCTTGCCGACTTCAGCGATCACCGGCATCACGCCGAAGTAATAGGAGTCGGGGTCGAACAGCATGCTCAACGGCATGGAGATAAAGCCCACCACCGCTGGAATCAGCTTGCCGTGACCGGCCGGAATCTGCGCCACCGCCACTTCGGCAATCGCCTTGAGCATGCCGGTGCCTTGCATGATGCCGGTGAATACCCCGGCGGCGAGCAGGATACTGGCCATGGTCAGGGCCGTCTTGGCATGTGCGTCGATGCGCGCGCGCTGGGCATCGACGTTGGGGTAGTTGATACACAGCGCCACCACCGTGCCGAGCATGAACATCACCACCGGATCGACCCAACCGGCGATCATCACAACCATGACCGCGAGGGTCAGCACCAGGTTGACCCAGAACAGCCGGGGGCGGCGCAGCTTGAGGTCGTCGTCGCTGAGCACCCGTTGCGGCACCGCATCCACAGTGGAGCCGGCGCCCAGGCCCAGGCGTTTTTCTTCACGCCGGCCCAGCCACCAGGCGCAGGCGAACACAAACATCAGGCCGACGAGTTGCACCGGGATCAGCGGCTGGAACAGGTCTGCCACCGGCACATGCAGCGCCGCCGACGAGCGCAGCACGGGGCCGGTCCAGGGCAGAAAGTTGACACCGGCGGCCATGGCGCATACGCACGCCAGGATGCGCTTGTCGATGCCCAGGCGGGTATACAACGGCAGCATTGCCGGCACCGTCACCAGGAACGTCACCGCGCCGGAGCCGTCCAGATGCACCAGCAGCGCCAGGGTCGCGGTGCCCACCACAATGCGCGTAGGACGCGTGCCGACCGTGCGCAGGATGCGATCGATGATGGGGTCGAGCATGCCGGCATCGGTCATGATCCCGAAGAACAGAATCGCGAACACAAACATGCCCACCACGGGGGCGACGTTCTTGATACCCGTGATGATAAAAGCGCTGGTTTGCAGACCGAACCCGCCGAGCAGCGCGGCGAGGATCGGCAATGCGATCAGGGCGACAAGGGGCGAGAGGCGTTTGCTCATGACGGCAGCGAGCAGGCACAGAATGGTGATGACACCCAGGGTGGCGAGCATGGGTTACTCCAGAGCGGCCTTGGTGGCCGGTTATTGTTTTACCCGGAGTATCAAAAGCACGCCTACCTTTGTAAATTGGAATATTCAGCCCCGTATGTTCGGAAAAACAAAATGAAAAACTCAGTCCAGCATATCCAGGCCTTCCTCGCCGTGGCGCGCCTGGGCAGCTTCGTCAAGGCCGCCAACGAACTGAACCTGTCGCCCTCGGCCCTCACCGTGCAGGTGCAACAGCTGGAGGACTGGCTGGGTGTCGCCCTCCTCGACCGCAGCCCGCGTCACTTGAGCCTCACCGCTGCGGGCCGGGACGCGCGTATTCCCATGGAAAAACTGCTGCTGGATCTGGACAACATTGTCACCGGCTCGCGCGATCTCGCGGCGCTGCGCCGGGGCGTGGTCACCCTCGCCGCCCTGCCCTCGGTGTGCGCCGATACCCTGCCCCCGGCCCTGCGCCTGTTTCGCGAGCGCTTCGCCGGCATTGAAGTGCGCCTGCATGACCTGGTGGCCCAGCGCATTCACGCCGAGGTCCGCGCCGGCGTGGTGGACTTCGGTATCGGCGTGCGCGCCAGGCTCAGCCATGGCCTGGATTTCGTGCCAGTGCTCAATGACCGACTGTGCGCGTTCGTGCCGCTGGATCACTGCCTCAGTCGCCATCGTCGGGTGACGCTGGCGCAACTGGCGGAGCACCCGATCATCCTCACCGGGCGCGACAGCAGCGTGCGCGAGCAAGTGGACAGGCTGTTCGATGAGACGCGGTTGACGATGAACGCGGGAATTGAGGCCAACTACATGTCGACGGTGCTGGCACTGGTGCGCCAGGGGTTGGGGATCAGCGTGTTGCCGGAGTCGGCGGCGGACAGCCTGGAGGGATTACAGCGCGTTGATATCGATCATCCCGGCGTCAACCGGGAGATCGGGTTGATCAGCCGCACAGGAATCGCATTAAGCCCGGCGGCACAGCGCTGCTTCGAACTGCTGCATGACCAGTTATCTGAATCACGCTCGAACTGAATGCAGGAACGAGCGCATCGATCAATCCAGCATTGCCACATGCCCGGGGTGGCCGGCCACGCGCGCCAGCCAAGCCTGCACGCCCGGATAGGCGTCCAGCTCAAACCCGCCCTCATGGGCCACGTGGGTGTAGGCATACAACGCCACATCGGCAATCGAGAACTGCTCTCCCACCAGGTATGGCGTCAGTTGCAGTTGGCGTTCCATCACCTTGAGCGCCTTGTACCCGCCTTTGTGCAACTTCTTGTATTCCTCTTGACGGTCCTGGGGCAGCCCCAGGTAAAACTGGATAAACCGCGCCACCGCAATGTACGGCTCGTGGCTGTACTGCTCGAAAAATTGCCACTGCAACACCTGGGTACGCAGGCGCGGCTCGCTGGGCAGGAACTCGCTGCCATCGGCAAGGAAGTTGAGGATCGCGTTGGATTCCCACAGGCAGGTGCCGTCTTCGAGTTCCAGCACGGGAATCTTGCCATTGGGGTTCTTCGCCAAAAATTCGGGGGTCTCGGTGTCGCCGTTGAGAATATCCACATCGATCCATTGATACGGGATGCCCAGCAGGCTGAGCATCAATTTGACCTTGTAGCAGTTGCCCGACTTGTAATCGCCATAAACCTTGTACATGGAACTCCCCTTGTGCCGATGACGCGTGCTGAGCCAATGCTGGCGCCAACAAGGTGCGGGTGTCGAGCAGTTGTTTCAAGACGGCGGAACGAATAAACCCCGGACCCGACAGGCGAGCGCAAAATAGAAAACACTGTTTGCTTTATTTGTATACAAAAGCATAATCCATTTCGTGCGAGTTCCTGACTAAATGGTCAACAAACTCGTCACTCCCTCACAGCGCTCCAGCCCCTTCAGGCATGCAGCGCTGGACATAACAATAAAACGCTTGAGGAGTACACGCAGTGGATAGCCGCAAACCCGACGCTTCTACGCTCGACCTCGCCGCGCCGCGAGGCGGCTTGCTGGAACGCCTGTTCAAACTGCGCGCGCATCGCACCACGGTGAAGACCGAATTGCTCGCCGGCCTGACCACCTTCATCACCATGGCCTACATTATCTTCGTCAACCCCAACATCATGGCCGACGCCGGCATCGATCACGGCGCGGCCTTCGTCGCCACCTGCATCGCCGCCGCGCTGGGCTGCCTGCTGATGGGCCTGTACGCCAACTGGCCAGTGGGCCTGGCGCCCGGCATGGGGCTCAATGCGTTCTTCACCTACACCGTGGTCGGTACCATGGGCTACAGCTGGGAAACCGCACTCGGCGCGGTGTTCGTTTCCGGCGTGCTGTTCATGATTCTCACCTTGTCGCGCATCCGGGAATGGCTGCTCAACAGCATTCCAGTGAGCCTGCGCCACGCGATGGGCGCTGGAGTTGGCCTGTTCCTCGGGGTGATCGGCCTGAAAACCGCTGGCATTATCGTCGACAGCCCGGCCACCCTGATCAGACTCGGCTCGCTGCATGAGCCGGCGCCGCTGCTGGCGGCGGTGTGCTTCCTGCTGATTGCGATCCTGAGCTATCACCGGGTGTTCGGCGCGATCCTGATCAGCATCATCGCCGTAACCCTGGCCGGCTGGGGCCTGGGCCTGGTGCACTACAACGGCATTCTCGCCGCCCCACCAAGCCTGGCACCGACCTGGATGGCAATGGACGTGATGGGTGTGTTCAATGTGAGCATGATCAGCGTGGTATTTGCCTTTCTGTTTGTACACATGTTCGACACTGCCGGTACACTGATGGGCGTTGCGCAACGGGCAGGCCTGGTGAAAGCCGACGGCAGGATCGACAACCTGTCCCGCGCCCTGAAGGCCGACAGCGCATCCAGCGTGTTCGGCGCCATGGTCGGCGTGCCGCCGGTCACCAGTTATGTGGAAAGCGCTGCGGGCGTCGCGGCGGGCGGGCGCACCGGGCTGACGGCGGTGACCGTGGGTATCCTGTTCGTGGCGGCGATGTTTTTTGCGCCATTGGCGGGCATGATCCCGGCGTATGCCACCGCCGGCGCGCTGATCTACGTGGCGATGCTGATGATGGGGAGCATGGCCCATATCAATTGGGACGAGGCCACCGACAGCATTCCGGCGATTGTCACCGCGATCATGATGCCGCTGACGTTTTCGGTTGCCGACGGGATTGCCCTGGGTTTTATTACGTACGTGGCGCTCAAGGCCGGCACCGGCAAGTCCCGGGAGATTTCGGTCAGCCTGTGGGTGCTGTGTGCGATCTTTATCGCCAAGTTCGTGTGGTTATGAAAACGTGTAGTCGCCAAACTCTGGAGCAACGAAATGACGCTTGAAACCTGGCTGCTGTTCAGCGGCGCCGCCTTGATCGTGATCCTGATTCCAGGCCCGCTGTCGCTGCTGATGATCAGCAACAGCCTCAACTACGGCTTGCGGCGCTCGTACCCGGCGTTTCTCGGCGGGGTGTTCGCTTCGATCTGCCTGTTGAGTGCTTCGGCGCTGGGCCTGGGCGCGTTGTTATTGGCGTCGGAGCAGGTGTTCAACGCGCTGAAAATCGTCGGTGCGCTGTACCTGTTCTACCTCGCCTGGCAAAGCTGGCAGCAGTCGCGCCTGCCGGCCCAGGCGGCCAATGTGCCACAGGCGCCGGCCGTGCCGCGCTTTCGTGCGTTGTTTGGCCGCGCCTTCGTGCTGGGCGCGAGCAACCCCAAGGACATCCTGTTTTTCGCCGCTTTCCTGCCGCAGTTTCTCAGCGCTCAGCAATCGTTCCTGCCGCAACTGCTGATCATGATCGCGACCTGGACAGTACTCGACCTGCTATGCAAGCTGGCCTACGGCCTGGGCGCCCATGGCGCGGCGCGCTACCTGCGCAGCGGTGCCGGCCAGAGCTGGTTCAACAAAGTCAGTGCCGCCCTGTTTTCATGCGCTGGCGCGGCCTCGTTGATCAGTCGGTAGCCGCCGCTTGCAGGTGGCGGCAGACTCATCACAGATCTGCCGGCCGCAGGAAATACACAGTAGCCGGGTAAGTACTTTGAATACCCGCAAACAATTTGACCAGGCGCCCCTCTTTCAAAGCCGCCATGACCGGCCTTAGCAGGCGGGGGTATATAGCGCTCTTGTCCTGCAACCAGGCATCGGAGAGTAATCGTTCTCTACCGTACTTCATGGTCAGGGTCCTGGCATCCATCCATTTGGGTACGATGTAGTACAGGTGTGTGGATGAGGGGTGTGTAGCCAGCAACTGGGGAAATTTAGGCGTATAGGTGAAGTCCAGAGGCTCAACCTGAAAGCCCATGCTCTGCAGAACGCGCTTGGCCGCGTCTGCCGACGCATTGGAGCGCCCAAGTGTGAGGGTGCTCCGGCCTTTTGGCTTGCTGAACAACGATGCATCGAGGGCCTGGGGCAGGTAAAAATCAATGCGCTCAAAACCGCCAGCCTCACCGTCCACCCCAACGTACAGACTGCTCATGCGCCGCGGACGCATTGGTCGAAGCATTTTCAGTAAATCATCAGTCTGGGCCATGAGCCCCGCAGCCGCGGGCGTCCACCTGTCCAGCGCGGCGCGTATGTTCAACAAGCGCGTGGTCGTCAGGGGCTGACGGCCTGAATCGGCCAATTCCACCAGCCTGTAGGCTGCCTGTTGAGCGCTGAAATTCGTCATGTCCGGAAAACCGGTTTTTATGGACGTGGACAACGGCTCACTGAACAGCGGTGCCCGCGAGGTCCACCGCAAGTCTTCGCTGAAGGTAAACAGTACCGGTTGCGCAACGGTCGTATCGCCCAGGCGCAAACCAACACCCTCTACACTGTCAAAAAGTGATCCCGGCGGATTGATGAACAGCACATTGGGGTGGGCCTGTGAACCGGACGGAAGGGTTTCATAAAAACGCTCGCCTATCTTCAGGCTCGGATTGGCAGCACCCTGGACGTTGTAGAGTTTGCTGCCTGGGGATACCGGCGTTGCGTTATCCACATCGAGCACTCGACCCCATTCGCGCCAGGCACTCGTCGGGTGTCGCGCCCTTCTGGCCAGCTGTATGGCCGAAGCGGCGGGTGGCGCGCTCCAACTGACGGGAGTCGCCAGCGAGGTGGGCGGCGTTTGCCAAAGAGGAGTGCTGCGGGAACTTGGACCGGGCGTCGGCTCCGGGGCATCAGCCCCCAACAACCATTCCCGTGGTTCCTCAATGAACAAAAACAGCTCGTTCTCCCCAGGGGTTTGCCTGTTTTTCAAGCGAAGCTGTTGCTCCCCTTTACGCTGATACACACCGTAACGCGCGCCCTTGGCGTCGACCACAAACTGTTCTGCGTTTTTGATCAGCGAGCCTTTATGGTGTGGCCTTTTCAGCTCGATTGCATCGCTGACGGCACCGGAAATCCTGTAAGGCTCCAACCCTTTGCCGGTCATGGGTGACGAGGGCCGTCGCATGGCCCCTTCACCCTGGCGTCGATGATGGCGTCGCAACTGCCTGAGGCCCTTGTTCAGCAAACTTGCAGAGGCCTGTGCCCCGACCTTGCCCGGCTGCGCAGACTTTGCGGACATGAACGTCATGGCCATTTCCAGGAGGACTTGATGCAGGGCAATCACCAAGTCCAACGCATTTTCGGCAGTGCCACTGTGATAAAGACGCCGAGCGGCGAGTAGCGCTTCGTAGGACAGCACGCCGATGGACACGAAGGGTATCAGCGACAAAAAACCTCTGACCCTGCGATCTGCCTGCTCGCCCAATCGCCACTCACGATAAGCGTCCAGATAGGCCTGAGCATTGGATTCTGCACGGCCCTGGCGCTGCACCTGCATGACCTGCGCGTGCGCCAACGCGCCCACCATATTGCCGGCGTCGGTTTCGGTCAGCGCCAGCCATCCAGAGGGTGCAACCTTCTGCTGTTCAAGGATCTCCGCCTGAATTTCGGACAATGCCGTCGCCGGAAACACGCGGTGCGATTCAAACCATCGGTAGAGACGCCTGGCCGATAACACTGCGCGCGCGCCCTCAAACGAGTGCAGTGCAAAGAGGTTCAGCTGCTCCAGTGTGCTGCGCCAGCGTCCCTGCGGCTCAACCACCGGCGTGAGCCCGCCCGGATAACCGGCAAGTGCCTTGAACTCGGAATCGGGCGCGATGTGTCTGGCCAGCTCGACGGCTTTTTCCCGTGGCTGCAGGTGCATCATCAGCGCTGCCAGCAGCGCGTCGCGGTTGGGGTATTCCGACAACACCGGGTAATCGGACTGGCCTGGCCAATAAAGAAGGCATTGCTCACCCTCGCGGTCCTGAATCACCACAATCCCGGCAACATGCCGCGCCCATGGTACGGTCAGCGCCTCAAGCCTCAGGAAACACAAACGCAAAGCCTTTTTCGCCTTCACCGCGCGCTTGAACAGCAGCACGCCATATTCGCTCAGGTTCAGGTGTTCGGCACGGATCAGATCCAGCCTGGTTTGCCGCTGAACAGGCCTGCGCAGCAGTTCGTGCAGCAGCGGCGCGGTGCGCGCAGTCGCCTCGACATCGCCCTCACCGTAGCAAACGCTGAGCACCTTGCGATCATACTGCCCCCCTATGTCCAACGCCGAAATCGTCTTGATCAGGTAGTCCACGTTCAAACGCGTGCGCCAGGCCGGATCGAGGTAGCGCGTGTGATTCAGCCGCCACCGCGTCCAGGGTGCCTGCGGGTCGAGGTTGCTCAATGCAAGCTGCATAAAGCTGAACGTGCTGCGCTCCTTGCTGACCACGATTTTAGGACCCGACTCACCTGCAGTGCGCTCAGGATGACTGGCCCACATGCTGCTCACATCATCTGGAATGTCGAACAGGGGTTTGTCGATATCCAATTCGGGATAAAAACCGTCGGCGGTCAACTGGCGG
Source organism: Pseudomonas poae RE*1-1-14 (assembly GCF_000336465.1). Taxonomy (NCBI): domain Bacteria; kingdom Pseudomonadati; phylum Pseudomonadota; class Gammaproteobacteria; order Pseudomonadales; family Pseudomonadaceae; genus Pseudomonas; species Pseudomonas poae. Next base: position 2,950,185 of record NC_020209.1, read on the forward strand.
GTCAGCAAGGGACGAGCGAAGGTTTCCACGTCCCCCAGTTGGGTGACCAGGTAACGCTGCAAATTGAGTTCACTGCGGTGCTGATGACGCATGTGCCGCTGGTAGCTTCTGCGCTTGGACGCCGGCAAACGGGTATGCCACGCCGGCAGTTTGGTTGCGAGCCCTGCGGCGATCATCACCGTCTGCACTTGGGCCAACGCCACCTCCCTGGCCTCGCTGGCCGGCACCTGCAGGCTTTGCACGAACTCGGCCGACAACAAGGTTGTCGCCAGGGCAGCGTCTGTGATCTCGGTAAATACCTGCGCGCCCTGCTGCACTTTCTGCCGGGCATCAGTGAAACCGTTGATCTGTTCATTCAATCCGCTCAGCAACACCTCGCCTTCAATGTCTTCAAAGGTCAGCACCACCGGCTCGTCTGCCTTGAGCCCTCGGGCCCAGGCTCGCGCAGCGTTACGCTCGCTGCGCCCGATGCATTGCCACAGCCCCCCTGGTTCGGCGGATTTGAAACTGGCCTGCACGCAGCGCTCCAATAGCGCCAGGGTCCTGAACCGCTGCATTCCGCCTGCCACCCCGGGTACGTAAAGCACGACCGCCTGACGGGTGTTTATGGTTGAGGGAACCGCATCACTGGCCAGCACGAACGCAGCCTGCAATCGGTAGCGCGGCTGCCTCTCGGCGCCCACGGTGATCGACAGCACCCTGAAGCCGCAATTGCGCCATTGCAGGGGTTTATCAACCAGCAGGCTGAGCCAATCCAGCAGCATTTTGTCGATGAACTGCAATCGATACTGCAGTTGGGCCTCTTTGATGAGCGCGGCGCCCCGGATCGATAGCAGACGCCGTTGAAGGCTCGCCTGGTCGGCGCCATCACCGTTCCAGAATGCCTGGTCATGCAGGCGGTCCTCGCTGCCTTCAAGCAAGGCCGATCCCTGGGCACGCAACGCCAGCCATTGACTGTGCTCGGCGGTGAAGGCCACATAGTCCGCGTTTTGCACCTCGGGTTTGTGCGGGTCGAGCAAGGCCCCCAATGCTCTTTCATACAGGCGCTGCTTCATTTCACGGATGCGCAATGGCAGATGCCTGGAGAGGCTGGCGAAGCTGATTTCCAGATGTCGCTGTTTTTGATCCAGCACCAGTAGCTGTGCCAGCGCCGACTTCAAGCCGGGGGTGACGCCGATCTGGCTGCGCCCTCGCTCCACCACCAGCAACCGCTGCGAGGGGCTCATATAAGCCCCCTTGATCGCATTGCCGGGAAACAGAAACGCGATGTTGATATCCATCAAGGTCGCCAGTTCGTTATCCCATTGCACGTCCAAAAGTGCCGTGGCGCTGTGCTTGATGGCGTCTTCGACGATCAACGGGCCCACCTGCCCCGCCACGAAAGGCAGCAATGACGATGCCGTCACATCGGGCAGCTCATGGCGCCTGCGCAGCGCCAGCAGCGGCCACAATGTCTGCACATGAGCACTCACCAGCGCGGGAAATTGCTGTTGCCACTGCGCCCGTGTTTCGAACTCGTAAAACACCGGCGTCAGGCCCGGCAAAAACAGCACCTGGCGCGCATCGTCCTGCGCCTTGTCGTAGTAAAGATGCAGGGCACCACTGAAGGGAATCGAGCCCTGCAACTGGCCCGGACAGACGACCTGTGCAACGCGTAAATGGGCCCATTCGCCGCCTGCGCGTGCGCGCTGCACAGGGGTCGGCGCTTCAACCATCGCCATGATCATCGCCAATCCAGCATCGGATAACTGATTCAAGCCATGCACCAGCACAGCCTGGTCAGCGATGAACAACCCATGCAACTCGCACCAGCGGTCCCTGCGGGAAATGAAGCCGCTGCTGGACAGCGCTTGCCACGCGGCCGGCACCGAGGATTCGATGCGCTTCAGCAGATCCACATCCAGTACACGCCCCAGAACATCATCGGCCAGTTGCCTGGCCTGGCACGCCTGCTCGCTCAATCGGCCCTTGCTGATGCACGCACGCTCAGCCAGCAGCCTCATCACCGTATCGGTCAAATTGCGGTTCCACCGGGGCGCATCGGGAGACAGCGGCACATTGAGCAGCAAGGCGTCGGGGTCCATTTGGAATGTGTCGCGCAGGGTCTGGCGGATCAGCCGGCTGATCCTCGGCGACACCCGCTGCGCCTGCTGCAGCAAATGGATATGACGCTCGCAACGGGAGTTGGCCAGGTAAAGCTCATTGAGCTGCCGGCTGGATCTGGGGATGGCCATGAGATGGTCAAGCATCAGGCTGCTGCCTTGCTCGCCCCCTCGTTGCCGTGGCGTGTGCTCGTCGGCCGCTACCTGATGTCCGGATTCCATATCTACATCCACTTTTTTGCTTGAAAAAAGCAGGGTAGATAGCCAGCAAGGGGTTCAGGCGTTAATTAAATAACCAGGCGTGGGGCTCAGCTGCCGCGATAGGTGGAGTAGCTGTAAGGCGAAATCAACAAGGGAACATGGTAGTGATCCTGTTCGGCACTGATACCAAAACGTAGCACCACCACATCCAGAAAAGCCGGCTCGGGCAACTGCACACCCCGTGCGCGATAGTAATCGCCGGCACTGAACTGCAACTGGTACACGCCGCTGCGATAGTCGTCGCCCTGCAGCAGTGGCGCGTCGCAACGTCCGTCGCTGTTGGTCAGCGCCGTGGCCACCCGCACCAGTTGCGCACCCTCGACGCGGTACAGCTCGACCTGAATATGGCTGCCGGGGCAGCCGTGTGCGGCGTCCAAAACGTGCGTGGTCAAGCGTCCCATGGCGGTGTGCGCCTCCCGAAGTCAGTGAAAGAAGGGGCCGCACTTTTTCAGGGCAGCAAAAAGTCGGCGATGACCGATTAAGACACTTTTTAAAAAAACTGTACACAATAATTTCAACACGCGCCGCCCCCTTGCAGCAGCGAGCTTGCTCGCGAAAAACCTCAACGATAATGCGCTCTTTCAGTTTAAAAGTGGCGCAGTGGAGATCTTCGCCAGCAAGCGCTCTTCTGCCCTAACATTTTTGTGGATTAGCTGACCAGTCAGGCAAGTTTCTTGCAGTGATTTACCCAGGAAAAAATGCAGAAACGCAGGCTTACAAATTTCGCGGCAAGTTGTATACAATCACTCATTGCCGTGACGCCGCCCGCGTTTTCACGGCCCTGGCCGCCACACACCTGCTACCACGCACAAAGAAGGAAGACTGCAGTGAGCGCTGACTACCCACGCGACCTGATCGGTTACGGCAGTAACCCGCCTCACCCCCATTGGCCGGGCGAGGCACGTATCGCGCTGTCGTTCGTGCTCAACTACGAAGAAGGTGGCGAGCGCAACCTTCTGCACGGCGATAAAGAGTCCGAAGCCTTCCTTTCGGAGATGGTCTCGGCCCAGCCGCTGCAGGGCGCGCGCAACATGAGCATGGAGTCGCTGTACGAATACGGCAGCCGTGCCGGCGTATGGCGCATCCTCAAGTTGTTCCAGCAGTTCGATATCCCGCTGACCGTCTTCGCCGTGGCCATGGCCGCCCAGCGCCACCCGGACGTGATCCGTGCGATGGTCGACGCCGGCCACGAAATCTGCAGCCACGGCTACCGCTGGATCGACTATCAGTACATGGACGAGGCCCAGGAGCGCGAGCACATGCGCGAGGCGATCCGCATCCTTACCGAGCTGACCGGCGAACGACCGCTGGGCTGGTACACCGGCCGTACCGGCCCCAATACCCGGCGGCTGGTGATGGAAGAAGGCGGTTTCCTGTACGACTGCGACACCTACGACGATGACCTGCCCTACTGGGAACCGAACACCCCCAACGGTAAACCGCACCTGGTGATCCCCTACACCCTCGACACCAACGACATGCGCTTCACCCAGGTGCAAGGGTTCAACAAGGGCGATGACTTTTTCGAATACCTCAAGGACGCCTTCGACGTGCTCTACGCCGAAGGCGCCGAGGCACCGAAGATGCTTTCGATCGGCCTGCATTGCCGCCTGATAGGCCGCCCGGCACGCCTGGCCTCGCTCAAGCGCTTCATTGAGTACGCCAAAGGCCATGAACAGGTGTGGTTCACCCGTCGCGTCGATATCGCGCGACACTGGCACCAAACCCACCCCTGCACGGGAGCGGCGAAATGACTGCGTTCCAAACCCTGAAACCTTCGACCCTGAGCCGCGACGCCTTCGTCCAGGCCTTTGCCGATATTTACGAACACTCACCATGGGTAGCCGAAAAGGCCTACGACCTGGGCCAGGATGTTTCCATCGACCAGATCGAAACCCTGCACCAGCGCATGAGCGATATCCTGTTGAGCGCTGATCATCAAAGCCAGTTGGCCCTGATCAATGCTCACCCGGACCTGGCAGGCCGTGCCGCCGTCCAGGGCCAACTGACCCAGGCCAGCACCCATGAACAAGCGGGCGCGGGTATTCACCAGTGCACGGCCGAAGAGTTTTTGCGCTTCACCGAACTGAACGACGCCTACAAGGCCAAATTCAAATTTTCCTTCATCATGGCGGTAAAGGGCAGCAACCGGCACCAGATCCTCGCGGCGTTCGAAACGCGCATTCATCATTCGGTCGACACCGAATTCAAATGCGCACTGGACGAGATCAACAAGATCGCGTTTTTCCGTTTACTCACCCTCTGAAGACCCGCCCCAGCCACTCAACTCAAGGCAGACAAGAAGAATGAAAGCTTACGCCGCACCTTTCGAGAAGTTCGTCAACCTGGCCGATGCCCGCCTGGGCACCAAGATCATCTCCGTGACAGATGACTGGTTCGCCGACGCCAACCGCCTGTTCCAACCGACTCCGGCCGTGTGGAAGGAAGGCGTGTTCGATGACAATGGCAAGTGGATGGACGGCTGGGAATCGCGCCGCAAGCGCTTCGAAGGCTACGACAGCGCGGTAATTCAGTTGGGCGTGCCCGGCTCGATCAAGGGCGTGGACATCGACACCTCATTCTTCACCGGCAACTACCCGCCGTCGGCGTCCCTCGAAGCGTGCTTCCTGGCAAGCGGCGAGCCGGATGACAACACTCAGTGGGTTGAAGTGCTGTCGGCCGTCGAGCTGCAGGGCAACAGCCATCACTTCCACGAGATCAACAACGACCAGGCGTTCAGCCATCTGCGCTTCAATATCTACCCGGATGGCGGCGTGGCCCGTCTGCGGGTGTACGGCGTGCCGTTCCGCGACTGGTCGGCGGTGGGCGACAACGAACAGCTCGACCTGGCCGCGGCCTTGAATGGCGGTCGTGCGCTGGCCTGCTCCGATGAACATTTCGGACGCATGAGCAACATCCTCAACCCGGGCCGTGGCGTCAACATGGGCGATGGCTGGGAAACCGCGCGTCGCCGCACGCCCGGCAATGACTGGGTGATCGTCGCCCTGGGCCATGCCGGCGTGGTCGAAAAAATCGTCGTCGACACCCTGCACTTCAAGGGCAACTACCCGGACACCTGCTCGATCCAGGGTGCTTTCGTGAAAGGCGGCACTGACAGTCAGATCGAAACCCAGTCGCTGTTCTGGCGCGAACTGCTGCCGGCGCAGAAGCTGGAAATGCACGCCGAGCATACGTTTGCCGAGCAGATCAAGGCGCTGGGGCCGATTACCCATATCCGCCTGAACGTGTTCCCGGATGGTGGGGTGAGTCGCCTGCGCGTGCTGGGCAAGGTCGCCAAGTAAGCGGTGACCCCATCGCAGGCAAGCCAGCTCCCACAGGGGAATGCATTGCAACTGTGGGAGCCGGGCTTGCCCGCGATAGCGCCAGAACCAACAACACAGAATCCGGATAAGAGACAGCCATGCGCACACTGATGATCGAACCCCTGACCAAAGAAGCCTTCGCCCCTTTCGGTGACGTGATCGAAACCGACGGCAGCGATCACTTCATGATCAACAACGGGTCGACCATGCGCTTTCACAAGCTGGCAACGGTAGAAACCGCCCAGCCTGAAGACCACGCCATCATCAGCATCTTCCGCGCCGACGCGCAGCACATGCCCATGACCGTGTGCATGCTGGAACGACACCCGCTGGGCAGCCAGGCTTTCATTCCGCTGCTCGGCAACCCCTTTCTGATCGTGGTCGCGCCACTTGGCGATGCACCGGTATCAGGCTTGGTCCGCGCCTTCGTCACCAACGGCAGGCAGGGCATCAATTACCATCGCGGCGTCTGGCACCACCCGGTGCTGACGATCGAAAAGCGGGATGACTTCCTGGTGGTTGATCGCAGTGGCACAGGTAATAACTGCGATGAGCATTTTTTCAAAGAGGATGAGCGGTTGATCCTCGCCCCCCACCAATAAGAGAAGGCCGGATCACCCGACAACAAGGGTGACAGGCGAGAGGTAAAGACTGTGGAAGCACATCTGTTGGAATGGCTGAACCTCAGCGTGCGCTGGGTTCACATGATCACCGGCGTCGCCTGGATCGGCGCTTCTTTCTACTTTGTCTGGCTGGAAAACAACCTCAACCGCGTCAACCCCAAAAGCGGTCTGGCCGGCGACTTGTGGGCGATCCACGGCGGCGGCATCTATCACCTGGAAAAATACAAACTGGCCCCGCCGACCATGCCGGACAACCTGCACTGGTTCAAATGGGAGGCCTACTTCACCTGGATGTCGGGCGTTGCGTTGCTGTGCGTGGTGTTCTACTGGAACCCCACCTTGTACCTGCTGGCCCCGGGCAGCAGCCTCAGCGGCACCGAAGGCGTGTTGCTGGGCATCGGCTCGCTGTTTGCAGGCTGGTTCATCTACTCGTTTCTCTGCGACTCGGCCCTGGGCAAGCGTCCCGCCCTGCTCGGCCTGATCCTGTTCGTGCTGTTGATTGCCGCAGCCTACGGCTTCAGCAGGGTGTTCAGCGGCCGTGGCGCCTACCTGCACGTGGGTGCGGTGATCGGCACGATCATGGTGGGCAACGTGTTCCGCATCATCATGCCGGCCCAGCGTGCGCTGGTGGCGGCCATCGCGGAAAACCGCACGCCGGATCCTTCGCTGCCGGCCAAGGGCTTGCTGCGTTCACGCCACAATAACTACTTCACCTTGCCGGTGCTGTTCATCATGATCAGCAACCACTTCCCGAGTACCTACGGCAGCCAATACAACTGGCTGATACTGGCGGGCATCGCGGTGGTGGCGGTGCTGGTGCGGCATTACTTCAACACCCGGCACAACAGCCAGAAGTACGCATGGACCTTACCAGTGGGCGCCTTGGCGATGATTTGCCTGGCGTACGTGACCGGGCCCAGGCAGCCGGTGGATGTGGCCAAGGCGCCGGCCGCCATCGAGTACCAGCCGTTGCCGGAAACCGCGCTGGGGGGCGGCTTGAAACCCGCCGCTCCCGCCGCACCGCCTGCCGACCCCACACCGGCCCAGGCCGCCATCGATTTCGGCCAGGTGCACAGCGTGATCGAACAGCGCTGCACCGTGTGCCATTCGGCCAAGCCTACCAGCCCGTTGTTCAGCACCGCGCCGGCCGGCGTGATGTTCGACACCCCGGCGCAGATCCAGCAGCAGGCCGCGCGCATCCAGGCACAGGCCATTGCCAGCCCGATCATGCCGCTGGGCAACATTACCCAGATGACCCAGCAGGAGCGGGACTTGATCGGCACTTGGATCAACCAGGGCGCGCACATCAACTGACGGGCTGACGCACATCCAATTGTGGAAGGGGGGCTTGCTCCCTTCCACAGGGAAAAGTGATGTGTTCGCTCATGAAGCGCAGTGCGTGACCCGTGCGCCGCAACGGCGCACTTGAGCCGGCGTGCTGGAGTCAGTATTCTCCGCGCCCGCTCGAATTGATTGCCGCTGCCTGCCTTGGCGCGGCTCTTGCTATCAGTATCAAAGCTGACCGATCAGACGATTTTTTTCAGCGAACCCAAAGGCGCCACACCAGAGCGCCATGAGAAGAAAAACACCACCTTAAACTCGGGAGCACCGAATGAAACCTATGTTCAAAGGCCTGATGCTGGCAGGATCCCTGCTGGCCGGCGGCCAGGCCGTGGCCGATGATTTGCTGCAGTGGCAGAACAACAGCCTGACGTACCTGTGGGGCAAAAACTTTACGGTCAATCCGCAGATCCAGCAAACCGTGACCTTCGAACATGCCGACGCCTGGAAGTACGGCGACAACTTCTTTTTCCTTGATCGCATCTTCTACAACGGCAAGGAAGACGGCAACGTCGGCCCGAACACGTACTACGGCGAGTTCAGCCCGCGCCTGTCATTCGGCAAAATTCTGGACAAGGACCTGTCGCTCGGCCCGATCAAGGACGTGTTGCTCGCCTTCACCTACGAGTTCGGCGAAGGCGATAACGAGTCCTACCTGCTCGGCCCGGCCTTTGATTTGAACATCCCCGGTTTTGACTATTTCCAGCTGAACTTCTACCAGCGCCAGACCGAAGGCAATCGCCCGGGCGACGGTGTGTGGCAGATCACGCCGGTGTGGGCCTACACCCTGCCGGTGGGCAATTCGAACATCCTGATCGATGGTTTCATCGACTGGGTGGTGGACAACGACCGTAACGCCCGTGGCACTTACCACGCCAACCTGCACTTCAACCCGCAGGTTAAATACGACCTGGGCAAGGCGCTGCATTGGGGCGAGAAACAGCTATACGTCGGTTTCGAGTATGACTACTGGAAGAACAAGTACGGGATCGAAGATTCCGGCGCGTTCAAGACCACCCAGGACACGGCGAGCTTTTTGGTCAAATACCACTTCTAAGCGCTGATTGAGGGCAGGCCGAGAAAGCGCGTGATTTCCTCGCGCTTGGCCAATGCATCGCGCCTGCCCAACTCAATCAACTCGCCGCAATACCCCGCCTCGAACAACAAGTAACTCAACACCCCCGCCCCGCTCGTCTTCGTCGCCCCCGGCCCCTTCAAAAACACCCGCAGCGCCGCCGGCAACTCCTGGCGATGCCGTGCGGCAATTTCATCGAGCGGCTGGCTGGGCGCGATCACCAGCACATCCACCGCCGCAACACCGGGCGCGCAATGGCTGAACGTGTTCAGACGCTCCAGCAGCTCGATATCGCTCTCCAGGCTGTCGATGAACGTGCTGTTGAGCATATGCCCGCCGATCTGCGCCAGGGTAGGTTGCTGGCCGGTAAAGCTGCGCGGCATCGACGGTTCATGACTGCGTGGATTGCCGCTGACACCGACCACCAGCACCCGACTGGCGCCCAGGTGCAGCGCCGGACTGATCGGGGCGGATTGACGCACCGCGCCGTCGCCGAAGTATTCCTCGTCGAGCTTTACCGGAGCGAACAGCAAGGGGATCGCGGAGCTTGCCAGCAGGTGCTCGACGGTCAGTTGCGTGGGGACGCCGGTGCGCCGATGGCGCAACCAGGCCTCAATGGTGCCGCCGCCCTGATAGAAGGTCACCGCCTGCCCGGATTCATAGCCAAAGGCTGTGACCGCGACGGCATGCAGGTGCTGGTTGCGGATCGCCTCATCGATACCCGGCAAGTGCAGTTTGTCCTGCAGCAAATCGCGCAGAGGCAAGCTGTCGAGCAGCGCCACCGGAAATTGCCGTCCAATGCCGAGCAGGCTGTGGATGAAAAACCGACTGGCCTGGCGAAGCACTCCGGGCCAGTCGCTGCGCACCACCTGATGGCTGCCAATACCCTGCCAGAACGCCGTAAGCCGTTGGATCGCCGCGCGAAAATCCATCGCACCACTGGCCAGGCTCACGGCATTGATCGCCCCGGCCGAGGTGCCGACGATCACCGGAAACGGATTGGGCGCCCCGGGCGGCAACAGCTCGGCAATCGCCGCCAGTACCCCCACCTGATAGGCCGCTCGCGCTCCGCCGCCGGAAAGAATCAAGCCTGTGACCGGTTCGGCTGGGCGCATTGCGTCACTCCATGTGGGGAAAACGGCGGTTATCGACGGCGTTTTTCGTACAGTTTGGGCTCGCCCGGTGGCCGGCTCTTGAAGCGGCGGTGGGTCCACAAATATTGCTCGGGGCATTCCCGCACTGCAGCTTCGACCCACTGATTGATCCGCAGGCCGTCGGCTTCATCGCTCGCGCCGGGGAAGTCGGTGAGTGGCGCGTGGATCACCAGGCGATAGCCGCTGCCGTCGGCCAGGCGCTGCTGGGTGAACGGCACCACCAGCGCCTTGCCGAGTTTGGCGAACTTGCTGGTGGCGGTGACGGTGGCGGCCTGGATGCCGAACAGCGGCACGAAAACGCTCTGCTTGGCGCCATAGTCCTGATCCGGTGCGTACCAGATGGCGCGCCCGGCGCGCAGCAGCTTGAGCATGCCGCGCACGTCTTCTCGCTCAACCGCCAGCGAGTCGAGGTTGTGCCGCTCGCGGCCACGGCGCTGGATATAGTCGAACAGCGGGTTGCCGTGCTCGCGGTACATGCCGTCGATGGTGTGCTTCTGACCAAGCAGGGCGGCGCCGATTTCCAGGGTGGTGAAGTGCAGGGCCATGAGGATCACGCCCTTGCCGTCCAGTTGCGCCTGCTTGAGGTGTTCAAGCCCTTCGACGTGCGCCAGGCGCGCCAGGCGCTGGCGCGACCACCACCAGCTCATGGCCATTTCGAAGAAGGCGATGCCAGTGGAGGCGAAGTTTTCCTTGAGCAGGCGCTTGCGCTCCTGGGCGCTCTTCTGCGGGAAGCACAGCTCGAGGTTGCGCGCGGCGATACGGCGACGCTCGCCGGCCACGCGGTACATGCCCGCGCCAAGCAGGCGACCAATGGTCAGCAGCGCGCGGTACGGCAATTGGGTGACCAGCCACAGCAGGCCGAGCCCCAGCCATAACAGCCAAAAACGCGGATGAAAAAATGCAGCTCGAAAACGCGGGCGATCCATTACAGATTCCGGTAAAGACAGGGCCGCGCATTCTACAACGGTTCGACTCGGCTTGCGGCCAGTGGATGTTCTCGTTATAAGTCTCGACACTTTTCGTGACAAGCCGCTTTGCCGACCATGAGCCAAACCGAACCGCTAGACCAAGATCCCGTGTTCCAGCTGAAAGGCAGCATGCTCGCCATCACCGTGCTGGAACTGGCCCGCAACGACCTCGACGCCCTGGACCGCCAGCTCGCCGCCAAGGTCGCCCTCGCGCCGAACTTCTTCAACAATGCCCCGCTGGTGCTGGCCCTGGACAAATTGCCCGCCGGCCAGGGCGCCGTCGACCTGCCCGGCCTGATGCGCGTGTGCCGCTCCCACGGCCTGCGCACCCTGGCGATTCGCGCCAGTCGGATCGAAGACATTGCCGCAGCCATCGCAATCGAACTGCCCGTACTGCCGCCGTCCGGCGCGCGCGAGCGTCCGATCGATCCAGGCGAAGGCGAGGTGAAGAAAAAACCGGAAAAACCGGCGGAGCCGCTGATCAAGCCTACAAAGATCATCACCACGCCCGTACGCGGTGGGCAGCAGATTTACGCCCAGGGTGGCGATCTTGTTGTGGTCTCCTCGGTCAGCCCCGGTGCGGAACTTCTCGCCGATGGCAATATCCATGTATACGGTCCGATGCGCGGCCGTGCACTCGCCGGCATCAAGGGTGATACCAGGGCCCGTATTTTCTGCCAGCAGTTGACCGCCGAGCTGGTCTCCATCGCGGGTCAGTACAAGGTTGCCGAAGATTTACGCCGCGACCCGCTGTGGGGGGCCGGGGTCCAGGTCAGCCTGTCGGGCGATGTGTTGAACATCACCCGTCTTTAACGGATACTGCCGCATTTTCCAAGCATCTCTAGACTCTGATAGCAAAGCGAAACCGGCAATACTTGCGTAGGAATAACTGAAAGTTGGCGTCCCCCGTGGAAACCGAGTCTTTTTCCTGCACAGGCTGTCCGCCTGCAGCGAGTTTCAAGAGATGTTTTTCAGGGGCTGAAAAGTCCTTTTTCCTTAGGGGTGAAACACCTTGGCCAAGATTCTCGTGGTTACATCCGGCAAGGGTGGTGTGGGTAAGACCACCACCAGCGCCGCTATCGGTACCGGCCTCGCACTGCGCGGCCACAAGACAGTCATCGTCGACTTCGACGTCGGTTTGCGTAACCTTGACCTGATCATGGGTTGCGAGCGCCGCGTGGTGTACGACTTCGTCAACGTGGTAAACGGCGAAGCCAACCTGCAGCAGGCCCTGATCAAGGACAAGCGTCTTGAGAACCTGTACGTGCTGGCCGCCAGCCAGACCCGTGACAAGGACGCACTGACCAAGGAAGGCGTGGGCAAAGTCCTCGCCGAACTGAAGGAAACCTTCGAATACGTGGTGTGCGACTCCCCGGCCGGTATCGAAACCGGTGCTCACCTGGCGATGTACTTCGCCGATGAGGCCATTGTCGTCACCAACCCGGAAGTGTCGTCGGTACGTGACTCGGACCGCATGCTCGGCCTGCTGGCCAGCAAGTCCCAGCGTGCCGAGAAAGGCGAAGAGCCGATCAAGGAACACCTGCTGCTCACCCGCTACAACCCTGAGCGCGTCAATAATGGCGAAATGCTCGGCGTGGAAGACGTCAAGGACATCCTCGCGGTGACCCTGCTGGGTGTGATCCCGGAATCCCAGGCGGTGCTCAAGGCCTCCAACCAGGGCGTGCCGGTGATTCTCGATGACCAGAGCGACGCCGGCCAGGCCTACAGCGATGCGGTTGATCGCCTGCTGGGCAAGACCGTTGACCATCGCTTCCTCGACGTCAAGAAGAAGGGATTCTTCGAGCGTATCTTTGGAGGCAATTGAACAATGAAATTTCTCGACTTCTTTCGCGCCAACAAAAAGCCAAGTACCGCGTCGGTCGCGAAAGAGCGTCTACAGATCATCGTGGCGCACGAACGCGGCCAACGCAGCACCCCGGATTACCTGCCCGCCTTGCAGAAGGAACTGGTCGAAGTGATCCGCAAGTACGTCAATATCGGCAACGATGACGTGCATGTCGCCCTGGAAAATGACGGCAGCTGCTCGATTCTGGAACTCAATATCACCCTGCCTGATCGTTGATCGAACAGGCGGCCGCCACGGCGGCTCGTTCACCTTGATCCCTGTGCGGGAACCGGGTGGCCGAGCCGCCGTTGGCGTTTGTTACGAGGCTGTTTAATGCCGCTGTCCAATATCCATATCCTGCATCAGGACGCCGCCGTCCTGGTGGTGAACAAGCCGACCCTGCTGCTTTCGGTGCCCGGTCGGGCCGACGACAACAAGGACTGCCTGATCACCCGCCTGCAGGAAAACGGCTACCCCGAAGCACGCATCGTGCATCGCCTGGACTGGGAGACCTCGGGGATCATCCTGCTGGCGCGGGACGCGGACTCCCATCGCGAACTGTCCCGCCAGTTTCACGACCGCGAAACCGAAAAAGCCTACACCGCACTGGCCTGGGGCCAGCCGGAACTGGACAGCGGCAGTATCGATTTGCCCTTGCGCTACGACCCGCCGACCAAGCCGCGCCATGTGGTGGACCACGAATTCGGTAAGCACGCGCTGACCTTCTGGAAGGTGCTGGAACGTTGCGGCGACTGGTGCCGGGTGGAACTGACGCCAATCACCGGACGCTCGCATCAGTTGCGCGTGCACATGCTGTCCATCGGTCATCCGCTGTTGGGGGACGGTTTGTATGCCCATGAACAAGCCCTGGCCGCCTGGCCGCGCCTGTGCCTGCATGCGAGCATGTTGAGCTTTACCCATCCGCAAAGCGGCGAGCGCCTGCGCTTCGAGTGCGCGGCGCCGTTCTGAACTGCAAATACCGCTACATGTGGGAGCTGGCTTGCCTGCGATAGCGGTATATCAGCACCACATTTTTTTCCTGACAGACCGCTATCGCAGGCAAGCCAGCTCCCACAGAGGGTTGTGTTGTTCTCAGCCATGCAGGTTCGCTCCAAATACGTGACCAATACGGTAAACTCCGCACACTGCTGTCTGGAGCTATTTATGCGCGAAGCGTTGAATCAAGGCCTGATCGACTTTCTCAAGGCCTCCCCTACTCCCTTTCATGCCACTGCCGCCCTCGCCCAGCGGCTGGAAGCGGCCGGCTACCAGCGTCTCGACGAGCGCGACACCTGGACCACCGAGGCCAACGGTCGTTACTACGTCACCCGTAACGACTCCTCGATCATCGCCTTCAAGCTCGGCCGTCAGTCGCCGCTGCAGGACGGTATCCGCATGGTCGGCGCCCACACCGACAGCCCGTGTCTGCGTGTCAAGCCTCAGCCCGAGCTGCAGCGCCAGGGCTTCTGGCAGCTGGGCGTTGAAGTCTACGGCGGCGCACTGCTGGCGCCGTGGTTCGACCGCGACCTGTCGCTGGCCGGCCGCGTGACCTTCCGCCGCGACGGCAAGGTCGAAAGCCAACTGATCGACTTCAAACTGCCGATTGCCATCATTCCCAACCTGGCCATTCACCTGAACCGTGAAGCCAACCAGGGTTGGGCGATCAATGCACAGACCGAACTGCCGCCGATCCTTGCGCAGTTTGCCGGTGACGAGCGTGTCGACTTCCGCGCCGTACTCACCGATCAACTGGCCCGCGAACATGGGTTGAACGCCGATGTGGTACTCGACTACGAGCTGAGTTTCTACGACACCCAAAGCGCGGCCGTGATTGGCCTGCACGGTGACTTCATCGCCGGCGCGCGCCTGGACAACCTGCTGTCGTGCTACGCCGGCCTGCAGGCCCTGCTCACCAGCGACAGCGACGAAACCTGCGTGCTGGTGTGCAACGACCACGAAGAAGTCGGCTCCTGCTCGGCCTGCGGTGCCGATGGCCCGATGCTTGAACAAACCCTGCGTCGCCTGTTGCCTGAAGGCGAAGAGTTCGTGCGCACCATCCAGAAATCCCTGCTGGTGTCTGCGGACAACGCCCACGGCGTGCACCCCAACTATGCGGAAAAGCACGATGCCAACCACGGTCCCAAGCTCAATGCCGGCCCGGTGATCAAGGTCAACAGCAACCAGCGCTACGCCACCAACAGCGAAACCGCGGGGTTCTTCCGCCATCTGTGCATGGCTCAGGAAGTGCCGGTGCAGAGCTTCGTGGTGCGCAGCGACATGGGCTGCGGCTCGACCATCGGCCCGATCACCGCCAGCCACCTTGGCGTTCGCACTGTGGACATCGGCCTGCCGACCTTCGCCATGCATTCGATCCGCGAGCTATGCGGCAGCCATGACCTGGCACATCTGGTGAAGGTACTCGGCGCGTTCTACGCCAGTCGCGACCTGCCCTGATTTTTGCGTCACAGGCAATCAAACAGGTGGAAGGGGGCTTGCTCCCTCCCACAACTGGCCGAATGCGGCGTGCAACCGTACACTCGGTCCACTCGTCGTTTTCAAGGTTGACCGCCTCGTGCTTTCCCGCCTGCTTACCCTGCCCTGCTACCTGCTGATCGCCCTGCTCACCCTGCTGCCGCTTTCACCCGCGCAAGCCGTGGGCCTGCCCGGCCTGCTGGGCAGCAGCACCAAAGCCCAACCCCAGGCAGAAGTGCCGTTGGGCCAGTCGCTGGACGAGGTCATCAAGACCCTGGAAAACGACCAGCAACGCACCCAACTGCTGAGCGATCTGAAAAAGCTGCGTGCCGCCACGCAAAAGGCCCAGCCGGCGGCCGAACAAGGCGTGCTGGGTTTGATCGGCAGCACGTTGACGGGCCTCGAATCACAATTCTCCGGAGCCGACAGCCCACTGGGGCGCTGGTCCAATGAAGTCGACCAGGCCAAGGACGAATTGAGCGCCCTGATGCTGCCGGCCGCTGAATGGCTGCCGATCATCTTCGGTTTTGCCTTGATTCTCGCGGTATGGAGCCTGCTGGCTGCCGCACTGATCTGGCTGAGCCACCGGTTGCGCGAGCGCTTTGGCCTGCCCGAGGAACTGCCGCAACACCCACGCACCTGGGACATGCTGCGCTTCGCCCTGCGCAAGCTCGGCCCATGGCTGATCGCGCTGGTGATCACCGTGTACCTGAGCTACGCGCTGCCCTCATCGTTGGGCAAATCCCTGGCGATGGTGCTGGCCTATGCGTTGGTGGTGGGCACCTGTTTCTCGGCGATCTGCGTGATTGCCTTTTCCCTGCTCGACGGCCCGCATCGTCATCGCGCGCTCTACATCCTGCGCCACCAGGCGTTCCGCCCGCTGTGGCTGATCGGCAGTTTCGCCGCCTTCGGCGAAGCCCTGAGCGACCCGCGCATGATGCAGGCCCTCGGACAACATCTGGCACACACCGCCGCGACCGTAGCCAATGTGATGGCCGCACTGTCCACCGGGGTATTTATCCTGCGCTTTCGCCGGCCGATTGCGCACCTGATCCGCAACCAGCCGCTGTCGCGCCGCCTCAATCGCCGCGCCATCAGCGACACCCTATCGATCATCGGCTCGTTCTGGTATCTCCCGGCACTGCTGCTGGTGGGCATCTCGCTGTTCGCCACGTTCCTGTCCGCCGGCGACACCAGTACCGCCCTGCGCCAATCGCTGCTGTGCACGGTGTTGCTGGTGTTGTGTATGGTCATCAACGGGCTGGTGCGCCGTCACGCCCTCAAGCCGCTGCGTGGGCACAAGCGCCACGCGCTGTACTCCGAACGCCTGAAAAACTTCCTCTACACCCTGGCCCACCTGGCCGTGTGGCTGGTGTTCATCGAACTGGGCCTGCGGGTGTGGGGCTTGTCGCTGATTCGCTTTACCGAAGGCGACGGCCATGAAATCAGCGTCAAACTGTTTGGCCTGGGTGGCACGCTGCTGTTTGCCTGGCTGATCTGGATCCTCAGCGACACCGCGATCCACCACGCTCTGACCCGCTCGCGCAAGGGCCTGGCCAATGCACGTGCGCAGACCATGATGCCGTTGATCCGCAACGTGCTGTTCGTGACCATCTTCATCATCGCCGCCATCGTCGCCCTGGCGAACATGGGCATGAACGTCACACCACTGCTGGCCGGTGCCGGCGTGATCGGCCTGGCCATCGGTTTTGGCGCGCAGTCGCTGGTGGCGGATCTGATCACCGGCCTGTTCATCATCATCGAAGACTCCCTGGCCATCGATGACTACGTGGACGTCGGCGGCCACCTCGGCACCGTCGAAGGCCTGACCATCCGCACCGTGCGCCTGCGCGACATCGACGGGATCGTGCACACCATCCCGTTCAGCGAAATCAAGAGCATCAAGAACTACTCACGGGAGTTCGGCTATGCGATCTTCCGCGTGGCGATCCCCTACAACATGGAAATCGACGACGCGATCAAGCTGATGCGCGATGTCGGCCAGAAGATGCGCAACGACCCGCTGCAACGGCGCAATATCTGGTCGCCGCTGGAGATTCAGGGGGTGGAGAGTTTCGAGTCGGGCAGCGCGATTCTGCGGGCCCGCTTCAAGACCGCGCCGATCAAGCAATGGGAAGTGTCACGGGCGTTCAACCTGGCGCTCAAGCGTCAACTGGACGAGGCCGGCATGGATCTGGCGACACCGCGTTTGAGCGTGCAGGTGGTAACGGCGGGATTGGAAAAAGACACGTCGCAAGGCAGCACGAATTAAAGGGTGGGAGGGGGCTTGCTCCCGATGGCTGAGTGTCAGCCGCTGTATGCATTGCTGACCCACCGCTATCGGGAGCAAGCCCCCTCTCACATGTTGACCTGGGGTGCCTAGACCGACGCGACGCCATCCATTTTCTGGCGCAGGCTCAACGGGCGCATGTCGGTCCAGGTTTCTTCGATGTAGGCCAGGCACTCTTTCTTGAAGCCGCTCTTGCCCACGGTGCGCCAGCCTTCCGGTACGGCTTTGTAGTCAGGCCAGATGGAATACTGTTCTTCGTGGTTGACCACTACCTGAAACAGGATGTCGTCGCGGTCAAATACTGAGGTCATTGCTGTTCTCCATCGCTCAAAGGCTGGCTGCGCACCACGCGCAGCGCTGATATCTGTAGAAACGTACCGCGCACGGGAAAAATTAGAGACCGGCGACGGCTGCTGCCAGGGCACGACCGAAGATGTCGGCTACGCGGTCGATTTCGGCGGCGGTGATCACCAGCGGCGGCAGAAAGCGCACCACGCTGCCATGGCGCCCGCCCAGCTCCAGGATCAGCCCGCGCTTGAGGCATTCGCGCTGCACCAGCGGCGCCAACTGGCGATGCACCGGCGGGTGACCCTGGCTATCGAGCGCACCGTGCGGGTCGACCAATTCCACCCCCAGCATCAGCCCACGACCGCGAATATCGCCCAGGTGCGGGTAATCACGCTGCAGGATGCGCAGGTGTTCGCCGAGGCGCTCGCCCATGGCCGTCGCGTGGGCCGGCAGGTCGTGTTCCTTGAGGTAGCGCATCACCGCCGACCCCGCCGCCATGGCCATCTGATTGCCGCGAAAAGTACCGGCATGGGCACCCGGCAGCCAAGTGTCGAGCCAGTCGCGATACACCACCACCGCCAGCGGCAGGCTGCCGCCGATGGCCTTGGACAGCACCACCACGTCGGGGATGATGCCTGCGTGCTCAAAGGCGAACATCTTGCCGGTGCGGCCAAAACCGCTCTGGATTTCATCGACAATCAACGCGATACCTGCCTGCTGAGTGATGCGGCGCAGGCCACGCAGCCAGTCGAGATCGGCCGGAATCACGCCGCCTTCGCCCTGCACCACTTCGACAATCACTGCCGCCGGTAACAGCACCCCGGCTTCGGGATCGTTGAGCAGGTTTTCCAGGTAATGCAGGTTGACCTGCACCCCCTGCGCGCCGCCCAGTCCGAACGGGCAACGATAGTCATAGGGATAAGGCAGAAATTGCACGCCATTGCCGAGCAACGCACCCAAGGGTTTTTTCGGCCCCAGGCTGCCCATCAGGCTCAGCGCGCCCTGGCTCATGCCGTGGTAACCGCCCTGGAATGACAGCACTGTGCTGCGCCCGGTGGCGGTGCGCACCAACTTCAACGCCGCTTCCACCGCATCGGTGCCGGTGGGGCCGCAAAACTGGATTTTCGCTTCCCGCGCCAGCTCGGGCGGCAACAGGCCGAACAGGTCCTGCACGAACTGATCCTTGACCGGCGTGGTGAGGTCCAGGGTATGCAATGGCAACTCATCGGCCAGCACCTGCTGGATCGCCTCGATCACCACCGGGTGGTTATGCCCCAACGCCAGCGTACCGGCGCCAGCCAGGCAATCGATGAAGCTGCGGCCCTCGACGTCTTCCACGTAGATGCCCTTGGCCCGCTTGAGCGCCAGGGGAATGCGCCGGGGGTAGCTGCGGGCGTTGGATTCCTGCTGGCGCTGGCGGGCCAGCAGTGGCGTTTCGTCGAACTGGTAGAGCGTTTCGGCGGTGTGCGCCGGGGTGGTTTCGATACGGCTGGTAGCGACTGACATCTTTCGAATCCCTCAATACGCTGTTTGGTTGCTTGCATCTGGAGACGCTTGAGGGTGGGGGGGATTTAGGGAAGGTGGTCGGTTATCCGTTATTCAGTTAACGGCGGCTGGCGGTTTTGCCCTTACAACGGGTCACGTTGGGAAAGAGCCGGAATGCCGGCCCAGCCCACAGTAACCAAAGGCTCTTGCCCACCACTCGGCACCTCGCTCAGGCTCGGTGTGCGCGCATCAGACAAATGGAGATCCAAATGTGGGAGGGGGCTTGCTCCCACATGTTGTACAGCGTTGGGGCAGACACTCCGGGTCCACGCCAGGGCCAATCAAAGGCCCCGATATTTCTCATTCAGGGCATACAAAATCGCACACGTCTCGGCATCCAAAATTCCACCATAATCGCGCCTTCGAAAATGCATCTGAAACGCCCGCGTGCGAAGCTCAAACGTCCGCCGATTCGACGCCGCCTTATACCCATACCGCTGAAACGCCCGCTCCACCTCGACCTCCGGCGGCAACCCCAGGTTAAAGCGCCGCTGATACATCATCCGGGTCGTTTCATCAAACCAGGCCCCCACCCCCGCCTCGAACAGACACCGCCACGGCAGTTGCGGCCCCGGGTCACTCTTGCGCCAGTACGCCACATCCGAATGCCCGAGAATGTCGGTCGGCCCCACGTGCGGGTACCGCCCAAGCACATCGCGCAGCAACGCAATCAATACATCGACCTGCTGCGGGGCATAGGCAGGAAATGTGAACACGCCCTTGTCATCACGCGCCTGGTTGACGATCTCCACGCCAATCGAACGACTGTTGAGGTTGTCCCGCCCACCCCACTGACTCACCCCGGCATGCCACGCACGCTGGTCTTCCTTCACCAGACGAAACACGCGCAGCTCGTCATACCCGGCAGCGCGATAGCCAGGTTCATGCGGGTCGGGCAACAGGTAGTGTGCACTCACCCCATCCCGGGTAAGGGTGCGCAACGAGGATGCAAACGGCGCGGCGGTGTAGTGCAGGATCACCTGCTGTACGTGCTCGCCGTTGCGCTGGTTGAAACCCATAGCGGGAAAACTGCTGTCAATAACCAACATAAGAACCGTCCTTTTCAATACAGGCCGAATCGTTCAGCCCGTTCAAGCACAAAAAAATTACCGCCATCCTGAAGGCTTGCACCTCAAAATGGCGGTAACTATCTGGCACCTGAAAAGAATCAGCGCCGCAGCGGCATGCCAAGTTCGACGCGCAAACCATCCGGCTGGCTGTCGAATGTCAATGAGCAGGAACAACGCTGCACGATGGCCTGCACGATTGCCAAGCCCAGGCCACAGCCTTCGCTGTTGCCATTGCGCCAGAAGCGCTGGGTCAGGTATTGCAGGTCTTCGCTGGAGATCTGCTTGCCATGGTCGCGCACGCGGAAGATCACGCGGTCGGCGGCGGTCAGCACGCTGAGTTCCACACGGGTATCAGCCGGGGTATGGCGCAGGGCATTGTCGAGCAGGTTGCGCAGCGCGGCGACCGCCAGGCCCACCGGCATTTCCACCGGTGCGGCCGAGAGGTTGTCCGGCAGGATCAGGTCGATGCGACTGTTGTCACCGGCATTCGCATCCTGGATCGCCAGCCTGGCGACGTCTTCGGCACTGGACTGCACGCCATCGTCAAACGACAGGCTGCCCTCCACCCGCGCCAGCAGCAGCAATTGCTCGAGGGTGCGGTGCAGGCGGTCGGCACCCGCCTCGGCATGGGCCAGCGACTGGTCGCGGGCCGCGCCGTCGGTCATGCGGGCCACCTGCAGGTGGGTCTTGATCGCCGTCAACGGGCTGCGCAGCTCGTGGGCGGCGTCGCCAGTGAGCCGGCGCTCGCGCTCGATGGTCTTGGCAATGCGCTGCAACAATTGGTTCTGTGTGTCGAGCAGCGGTTTGAGTTCGCTGGGCAGCGGATGAATCTGCAGCGGTTCGAGGGAGTCGGCACTGCGTCGTTTCAAGGCATCGCGCATGCGATTGAGCGGCAGCAGGCTCTGACCGATGCCCAGCCACAACAGGCACAGGCACCCCAGCATCGCCACCCCCACCGGCACCGAGGCGGCCAGCAGAATCGAGGTGTTCAAGGCTTCGCGCTCGGCATGGCGATCGGCGGTGGTGATCAACAGGTCGCCGCGGCTGAGGGTAAAGCTGCGCCAGGCCACGCCGTCTATCACCTGGTCACGAAAGCCGCTCTGGTGCGACTCCAGGCCTTCGTCCGGGGTGGTGTGGCTGCGCGCGAGGACTTCCCCGCGCAAGGAGCTGACCTGACAGGCCATGCCACCGGGCACGTGCAGGTGTTCGTCGCTGAAACGCGCACCGCCGGTGGCGCTGGCCAGCCCGGGCATCTGTTCGATCAGCCCCGCCACCATGCGCGCCGACGCGACCAGGCGCTGGTCGAGGGAAAACATCATCTGGTTGCGCAGGTCGTTGAGCATCCAGGTCGCCGCCAGCGCCCAGATCAGCACGAAAGCGGCCCCCAGCTTGAACGTCAGGCGCAGGCGCAGGCTTTTCACGAAGCCTTCTCTCCCTCACCAGGGCGACCCTCATCGGCAGCGCCGAGGCGATAACCGAGGCCGCGCACGGTCTCGACGATGCCATTGCCCAATTTGCGCCGCAGGTGGTGGATATGCACATTGAGCGCGTTGCTTTCCAGTTCGTCGCTGAAGCCGTAGACGCTGTCCTTGAGCTGTTCGCTGGAGAGTACCCGGCCCTTGTTGTGCAGCAGGGCCTGCAACAACGCCTGCTCACGACGCGACAGATCCACCGGCTGGCCACCGAGGAAGGTCTCACGGCTGCTGGGATCGTAGGCCAGGCGGCCGTGTTCGATCAGGTTGACGCTGCGTCCCGCCACCCGGCGCAGCAGAGTTTGCAGGCGGGCGGCGAGTTCGCGCAGGTCGAAGGGTTTGAGCAGGTAGTCGTCGGCACCGGCTTGCAGGCCGTCGACACGGTTGGTTACCGAATCCCGCGCGGTGAGGATCAGCACCGGGATTTCCAGACCCTGGCTGCGCTGTTGCTGCAGCAGCTTGAGGCCGTCTTCGTCGGGCAGGCCGAGGTCGAGCACCATGATGTCGAACGCCGCCGCCTTGAGCATCGCCCGTGCCGCGCCGGCGCTCGCCACGCGCTCCACGGTGAAGCCCTGGGCGGTGAGGCCGGCCACGATGCCGCTGGCGATCAGTTCATCGTCTTCACAGACCAGTACGTGCATGCTGAACCCTTCATGAAAGATGGCGTGATTAGAGAATGCAGGGATTAAGCGCGCATTATGCCGCCAATGTTCGCAACACCCTCTGATCCGTACACTCTAGAATAGCGCCCGGTTAATCATCGGTTAATCAACGCCACACATTGTGTGCCTCAACTTGTACTGGATTAAGGTTTGAACCATGCGGCATCTGTTTACCTTTCTATTGGTAATGCTCGCGGGATTCGCCCAGGCCGCGCCTGGCAACCCTTTCGACACCAAACCCGATTTTCTTCCGGTGGGCCAAGCGTTCACCTTTACCTCCGAACGTCTTGAAAGTGGCGAGACCCAGCTGTATTGGCAGATTGCCGACGGTTATTACCTGTACCAGCAACGCATGAAGTTCGAGGGCCTGGCCGAAAAGCCAACGCTGCCCAAGGGCGAGGCCCATAGCGACGAGTTCTTCGGCGAGCAGGAGGTGTATCGCCAGGGCCTGGAAGTGAAGATCCCCGCCGGTGCCACCGGCCAGCTCAAGCTGGGCTGGCAGGGCTGCGCCGATGCGGGCCTGTGCTACCCGCCGCAATCGATCACCGTCGACCTGGGTGGCAGCCCGGCCGCCGCCACCGCCCAGGCACAGGACCAGAACCTGGCCAGCGGCCTGCAACAGCGCAGCCTGGGCTGGAGTTTGCTGGTGTTCTTCGGCCTGGGTTTGCTGCTGGCATTTGCCCCGTGTTCATTGCCGATGCTGCCGATTCTCGCCGGTCTGGTGGTGGGCAGTGGCGCCAGCCCGCGTCGCGGCCTGGCCCTGGCCGGCAGCTACGTAGTGTGCATGGCGCTGGTGTATGCCGCGCTGGGCGTGCTGGCCGCCCTGGCCGGCGCCAACCTCGCCGCGCTGCTGCAAACCCCGTGGATTCTCGGTAGCTTCGCCGCTCTGTTTGTGGTCCTCGCCCTGCCGATGTTCGGCTTCTTCGAACTGCAACTGCCGACCTTCCTGCGCGACCGCCTGGACAACGTCAGCCGCCAGCAAAGCGGCGGCAGCCTGCTGGGCGCAGGCATCCTCGGCGCCTTGTCCGGCCTGCTGGTGGGCCCCTGCATGACCGCACCGCTGGCCGGCGCGCTGCTGTATATCGCCCAGAGCGGCAATGCGCTGCACGGTGGTCTGATCCTGTTCGCCATGGGCATCGGCATCGGCGTACCACTGTTGCTGCTGGTGACCGTGGGCAACCGCTTCCTGCCCAAGCCCGGCACCTGGATGAATGTGCTCAAGGGCGTTTTCGGTTTCCTGTTCCTCGGCACGGCCGTGCTGATGATTCGTCCGGTGGTTGGCGACAGCCTGTGGCTAGGCCTGTGGGGCGCACTGGCGCTGGTCATGGCGTACTGCGGCTGGGGCCTGGCCCGTGAATACGGCCTGGCCGCCAAGGTATTTGGCGCCGGTTCACTGGTGCTGGGCCTGTGGGGCGCGGTGCTGGTGGTGGGCGCAGCCGGTGGCAGCGATGAGCTGTGGCAGCCGTTGAAGGTCTACAGCGGCTCGCGTATCGCCACCGCTGACGCACATGACGCCTTCACCACGATCAACGACCCTGCGGCCCTGCAAGATCAGCTCGACAGCGCCAAGGCTCAGGGCCAGTGGGTGCTGGTGGACTACTACGCCGATTGGTGCGTGTCGTGCAAGATCATGGAAAAACAGGTATTCGGTAACCCGCAGGTAATGCAAGCCCTCAAGGACGTGCGCCTGCTGCGCCTGGACGTCACCGCCGACAACGTCGCCAGCCGCGAACTGCTCGGGCGCTACAAAGTGCCGGGGCCACCCAGCTTCGTCTGGATCGGCCCAGACGGTGAGGAGCGCCGCGCCCAACGCATCACCGGCGAGGTGGATGCAGACACCTTCCTGCAACGCTGGACTCAGACCCGGGACGCCCGCTGATGCTGACCCTGACCATTGGCACGTTTGCCATCGCGCTGAATCACATTCTGCTGATCAGCGCGCTGATTCTCGCCACGCTGGTGGGCTGGCGTGTGGCCAAGCGTGGCGGTGAGAACCCCGAGTCTGTGCTGTTCAGCCTGTTCCTGCTGGGCATGTTCGTGGCGCGGGTGAGCTTCGTGCTGATGTACTGGAGTGACTATCGCAACGACTGGCTGCAGGTGATTGACCTGCGCGACGGCGGCTTTCTCGCCTGGCCCGGCATTATCGCGCTGGTGCTCGCCGCTCTGGCGTACGGCTGGCGCCGCCCGCCCCTGCGCAAGCCGCTGAGCGCGGGCGTCATCACCGGTCTGCTGTTCTGGGGCATCACCAGCCTGTCGCTGAACCTCTACGACAAGGGCTCGCAACTGCCGTCAATCACCCTGCGCACTGCCGATGGCCAGGAGGTGCAACTTGCCGATTACAAGGGCGGCCCCCTGGTGATCAACCTGTGGGCCACCTGGTGCCCGCCGTGCCGCCGCGAAATGCCGGTGCTGGAACGCGCGCAACACCAACGACCCGACGTGACATTCCTGTTCGTCAATCAGGCCGAAAGCATGCAGAGCGTCAGCACCTACCTCGCCACTCAGGGCCTGACCCTCGACAACGTGCTGTTCGACGCTGGCGGCAGCCTCGGGCAGGCCGTGGGCTCCATGGCCTTGCCGACCACCTTGTTCTACCAGGCCGACGGACGCCTGATCAACAGCCACCTCGGCGAACTGTCCCAGGCCAGCCTGGCCCGCGCCCTGGAACCCTTCGACACCGCCCCACAAAGGAAACCCACATGCCAAGCCTCCGCCACCTGCTGACCCTGTTGCCGTTGACGCTCGCCGCCGCCCTGGCCCAGGCCGAGGACTGGCCGGCACCGATCAAGCAGATCGAAGCCAAGGGCGCCAAAATCCTCGGCACATTCGACGCCCCCAGCGGCCTCACCGGCTATGCCGCGCAATACCAGAACCGTGGCATGGCGCTGTACCTGACAGCCGACGGCAAGAGCGTGATCGCCGGCAACCTGTACGACGCCCAGGGCAACGACCTGAGCAGCGCCCCCCTGGAAAAACTGGTGTATGCGCCGATGGCCAAGGAAGTCTGGGCCAAAATGGAAAAAAGCAGCTGGATACAGGACGGCGACACAAACGCGCCACGCATCGTCTACCTGTTCAGCGACCCCAACTGCCCCTACTGCAACATGTTCTGGGAGCAGGCGCGTCCTTGGGTGAAGGCCGGCAAAGTGCAGTTGCGCCACATCATGGTCGGCATCATCCGCGAGGACAGCGCCGCCAAGTCCGCCGCGCTGTTTGCCGCCAAAGACCCGCAAAAGGCCCTGGAAGAACACGAAGCCGCCGGCAAGGGCAGTCAGTTGCAGCCGCTGGACAAGATTCCGACAGCTATCGAAGCCAAGCTCGATGGGAACATGAAGTTGATGCAAGCGCTGGAGTTGTCGGCGACGCCAGCGATTTTCTACCTGGACGACAAGGGCGGCCTGCAGCAACAACAAGGCGCACCTTCGCCGGATAAGCTGGTGAAGATACTGGGGCCAAAATAAGGCATTCGGTCGTTCCCCGTACGAGGGAACGACCCTTTAGCATCAGTTCATCGTCACCCGTAATAGCGCATCGTGAAGTTATCAAAAAACGACCAATCGCGAACTTCCACTACCATTGAAGAAACCGTTTTGCCAAGGGGTGGAATATATTCAAGCCATATACCTGCAAAGTCATCTGCGGGATACACCAGGCGCTGAAGCAGATTATTATCCTCATCAAAATAAGTCACTGCGCCCAGCAGTTGCTTGGATGTCCATGCGTACTTCAAATAAACCAACGCATGTTTAAACACAAAGCGATGGATTTGCGGTGAGGGCAGTTCGTGCATACCCAGCGCCATCCCGTAGTGGTTACCCGACGCCAGTGAGAGGTCCTTATGAAACTGAACAATGCCTGCAGTCTCTTCACCGTGCTCAAAGGTAATCGTCATCGTCGGTGTATCCACAACGCCCTTGGCGGGAAACGTGCTTAGGGTCTGCGCTTCAAATCGCTCCTCGATTTCTATCAGATGCAGTTTGACCATAAGCGTCAACTCAGGAAAAACCACCACCGGCCCCTCTTCACAACACGCATCCACTGAGGTCTTGAATACGACGACCAACTGGCTATTGTCAGCCAACTTCGCCAACTCGGTGCGTGGGATAACACGCGACAGCCCTTTTTCTACTTCGTCCGCCGTGATCGGCTCATCCGCCATCAAGGTGATGGTGTAGGGAGAGCCATTTTTCAAGGTGCCCTTGCATTCCAGCCAGCCCTTCTGCCCCGCCGCCATAAAACTCCATTGTTTTACCTTGGCAGTGGCGTCACCCGTCAGTTTGCACAGGTCCAATACACCTTCTACGGCCTCGAAGACTTCAGGTGTCGACAACGTCGAGGGCACCTTGAGGTTTAGATCGGTAAATACTTCACAGACCCGGGTCACGGTACTTCTGGTGGTCACCGTTCTGGTGATTTCAGGACGGTCTAACTCCAGCGGTGCATGACCGCATTGAACTGCACTTTTCGACGTTAATTGTTGAGTCACGATAAGCCTCCGGCACCCGCCAAATAGTCACCTGCCACAAGACGAGGTCGTTAAAAGGAGTGCTCGCTTGGTGCGCGCACTCTATTTGCGACCTCCGTTAAACTTCCTCGACGAGCAGGTAATCAATAAGGTAGTCATTACCCGCTATACCGGGATCACGCTCATGGCTATGGAGAACCAGCAGCGCGAAATTGCTGCTCGCCACAAAGGTGCCAGCGAGCGTCACCCACGTATTGGGATCAGTAAGCACTTCTATACTGGTGATGGCTACGTTGTCTGCTTTCAGCGACAGCTTTGGCGTTGGATCAGAAGTGTTATACCGGCGAACACGCGCGGAAAAGGCATATGTTGTGCCGCTTTCCAAATCATCAAATTCCCGATGCAAAATCACCCCGAGATTTTTACCTGTATTGGTGAAGTTTTTAACGGAGTACTGCTCGTTACCATCGCTTGCTACGCCCAATGATTCAAAAGTGAGATCCCTTGGGTCCGGAGCTCCCGGGCCTCTTTCCCACCGTCCAAATGTCCGGTCATTGAAATCCGTCAGGTCTCGGTAATACTTGCGGAGCGTGTATTTGGACTCCGGAAACGTAATCACCGGCCCGTCTTCACAACAGGCATCCACCGTGGTTCTGAATACAACAGTCAACTCGGCCTTGTTAGGAAACTTATTCAGCTCTTTACGCAGAAGTGGACGTGAAACCCCCTCTTTTTCATCACTGTCCGTAAGCGGCTCACCCTCCATCAACTTGACAGTATGGGCAGTGCCATCTTCCAGGAGGCCTGTGACCTCAAGCCACCCAGACTGGCCTGCCTTCAGGAAGTCCCATTTTTTCACAACGACAGCGACGCTCCCTTCATCGCCACGCAACGTCAACACGTCATCAACGGCCTCGGGCACTTCCGGTCTCGATAACGCTACCGGGACACTGAAGTGAAGGTCGGTGATCACTTCACAAACTCGGGTCACGGTACTTCTGATCGTCATGACTTTGGTGATTTCAGGACTATTCAGCTGCGCTGGTTTCTGATCACATTTGATGCCACTTTTCGACGTTAACTGTTTATTAATCACTGTAAGCCTCCAGGTCCGGCTAAATAGTCGTCATCCTTAAAACAAGGTCTATTTACTGTCCGAGCGCCAGAAGCTGTCTACTGTCATAGTTGACAGGTACATCAGGCAAGCGGCCGGCAAGGCCGCCCCCCGTTAAAGCCCCTCCAACTCGGCCATCAAATCACTCAACCGATCCACCTTCTCCACGCTGATCTCGTTGCCCACCAACCCCTCGATATACTCCGCCAGCTCTGCCACCGTGCTGCACTCGAACATCGCCCGCAGCGGCACATCGCGTTGCAGGGTTTTCTGCACCCGCGAGGCGATCTGTGTGGCGAGCAACGAGTGGCCGCCCAATTCGAAGAAGTTGTCCCGCACCCCTACCCGTTCGACTTTCAGCACCTCGGCCCAGATCGCAGCCAGCGTGGTTTCCAGTTCGTTGCGCGGTGCCAGGTAACCCTGACGGTGCAATTGGCCGATTTCCAGTTCCGGCAAGGCGTTGCGGTCGAGCTTGCCGTTGGCGTTGAGTGGCAGGCGATCAAGCCATAGCCAGTGCAGCGGCACCATGTATTCCGGCAGTTCGGCGCGCAGGCGTTGCTTGATGCGGTCCAGGCGCTCGTCAGGGTCAAGCGCCGCGTCGGCGGCCACCAGGTAGCCCACCAGGTGTTTGCCATTGGCGCCCTCCTGCACGCCCACCGCCGCGTCGCGCACTTCGGGTTGTTCGTGCAGACGCGCTTGGATCTCACCCAGCTCGATGCGGTAACCGCGAATTTTCACTTGATGGTCGATGCGCCCGACGTACTCCAACACCCCGTCACTGCGCTGGCGCGCCAGATCGCCGGTGCGGTAGAGACGCTCGCCCGGCGCGCCAAAGGGGTTGGGCACAAACACCGGGGCGGTGCGCAGCGGATCGCCGACATAGCCACGGCCGACACCGGTGCCGGCGACACACAACTCACCCACCGCGCCTTGCGGCACCAGGTCCAGCGCGCCGTCCAACAGGTACAAACGGTTGTTGTCGGTCGGTGTGCCAATCGGCAGGTACGTGCCGCGAGTCGAGGCCAGGTCGACGCGGAAGAACGCCACGTCGTCCGAGCATTCCGCCGGGCCGTAGGCATTCACCAGGCCAATCTGCGGATAGCGTTGCAGCCATTGATGCGCCAGCTCCGGCGGCATCGCTTCACCCGTCGGCAGCATCCAGCGCAGCCCGTCCAGGCTGATGCGGTCGTGGGCGAGCATGCCCTGGATCAGCGACGGCACGCTCTCCAGCACGGTAATGCCTTGCGCCTGCACATGTTCGAGCAAGCCCTGGGGGTCATGGGCGATGGCATTCGGCACGATATCCACCCGCGCACCGAACAGCGGCGCCGCGAGAAATTGCCACACGGAAATATCGAAGCTCTGCGAAGCGGTCTGCGCGATGACGTCTGCCGGCGACAGCTCCAGGTACGGCACCTTGCTCAACTGGTTATTGAGCATCCCGCGCTGTTCGACCATCACGCCTTTAGGCAGGCCGGTGGAGCCCGAGGTGTAGATCACGTAGGCGAGATTGTCCGCCGCGCTGTAGATGCCAGGATTCTCGCCACGGGCCGGCACCTCTTCCCACACCAGCAACTGGCACTGGGTGCCTTCGAGTAACTCGATGGCCTGTTCGCGACACGCCTCGCTGCACACCAGCAACGGCGTGCGGCTCAACTCAATGATGCGGCTCAGCCGCTGGGCGGGCAGGCCCGGGTCGAGCGGCAGGTAACCGGCACCGGCCTTGAAGCTGCCGATGATCATGCCCAGCAGGTCGAGGTTGCGCTCGGCCAGCAATGCCACCGGCTGGTCCAGGCCCACACCCGCGCTGATCAACGCATGGCCCAGGCCGTTGCTGCGACGGTTCAGTTGCTCATAGGTCCATCGCTGGTCCAGACAACTGGCAGCAATGCGCTGCGGATGCTGCGCCACCTGCTCTTCGAACAATTCGACATAGCTGCGCGCCAGCGGGTAATCCTGTGCGCTCTGGTTACAGCCTTCCACCAGGAACGCACGCTCCTGATCGCCGATCAGCGGCAGGTCGGCCATGTCGCCATGAAAGCCCTGCATCAGCGCCAGCAGCAGACGTTTGAACTCGCCGAGCATGCCTTGCACGGTGGTTTCATCGAAGTAGCGCTGGTCGTAGGACAGGTGCAAACCGAGGTCATCGCCCGGATAGCACACCGCCGTCAGCGGGAAGTTGGTGTGGGTGCGACCGGAATCCGAGGTGGCGTTCAGGCTTTGCGCATGGTCCAGCACCGAGGTGTCCACCGGGGCGTTTTCGAACACGAACAGGCTATCGAACAGCGGCTGGCCCTTGGGCAGTTCGCTGTGTTCCTGGATCGTCACCAGCGGCAGGTATTCGTACTCGCGCAGTTGCATGTTGCTGTCGAGCAGGCCGCTCAACCACTGGCGCACGCTGCAAGGCTGATCGTCCTCGGGCAGTTTCACGCGCAGCGCGATGCTGTTGATGAACAGACCAACGGTGCGTTGCATCTCGGGCATGTCCACCGGGCGGCCGGCCACGGTGACGCCGAACAGCACGTCACGCTCGCCGCTCAAACGCCGCAATACCAGCGCCCATGCCGCCTGGGCAAAGGTATTGACGGTGAGTTGATGGGCCTGGGCCAGTTCGCGCAGTTGCGCGCCGTCGCAGGCATCCAGCCGGGTGTAGCAGTCGCCCACCAGCATGCCGCCGCTGTGGCCTGCATGTTCGCGCAGGAATGGCCGGTCGCTGGGGATCGGCGTGGTACGTTCAAACCCCTGCAGATTGCGCTGCCACCACTGGCGCGCTTCGTTAAGGTCCTGGCGTTGCAGCCAGGCGATGTAGTCGCGATAACGTGGCGGCGTGGCCAGTTGCGCTGCGCGGCCTTCGCCCAGGGCGAGATAGATCTCGAAGAAGTCGTTCATCAGCAGCGAACGGCACCAGGCATCGATGAGGATGTGGTGGTTGCTCATCATGAACCAGTAGCGCGCTTGGCCCACGCGAATCAGGCGCAGGTGGAACGGCGCCTGGTTGAGCAGATCGAACCCGGTTTCGCGCTCCTGCTTGAGCAACGCTTGCAGGCGCGGCTCTTGCTCGTCCTCGGGATCGCGGCTCCAGTCCAGGTACTCGATCGGCGCGCTGCCGGGTTTGTGGATCACTTGCAGCATGTCTTCGCCGACGTTCCAGCAGAACGACGCACGCAGGGCTTCGTGGCGCGCGATCACCGCTTGCCAGGCCTGGGCGAAACGCTCGGGGTCGAGCACGCTGTTGATGCGGTAGCGGTCCTGCATGTAATACAGGCCGGTGCCCGGTTCGAGCAGGGTGTGCAGCAGCAGGCCTTCCTGCATCGGCGTCAGCGGGTAGACGTCTTCGATCCGGCTGGCGGCCACCGGCAGGCTGTCGAGCTGCGCCTGGTTCAGGTGCGCCAGGGGGAAGTCGGACGGCGTGAGGCCAACAGCCTCGTCTTCCAGGCAATGTTCGATCAGGCCCTGCAGCTCGGCCAGATACCCCTCGGCCAACGCGCGAATGGTCTGCGGTGTATGGCGCTCGCGGCTGAAGGTCCAGCGCAGCACCAACTCGCCGCCGTATACCTGGCTGTCGACACTCAGCTCATTGGGCAGCGGCGCGTCCGGATCATGCGCCAGCCCGGCCGGCTCATCCAGCGGATGGAACAGCGCGTCACTGCCAAAGCTCTGGTCGAACTGGCCGAGGTAGTTGAAGGTAATGGGCGCATCCGGCAGCGCCATCAGGGTCTGTTTGCACAGGTCGTCGGCCAGATAACGCAGTACGCCGTAGCCCAGGCCTTTGTGCGGCACACCGCGCAGTTGCTCCTTGATCGCCTTGATCGAATCGCCCTGGGCAGCCGCTGGCGTCAGGCGCACGGGATAGGCACTGGTGAACCAGCCGACGCTGCGGGTCAGGTCGATGTCATCGAACAGTGCTTCGCGGCCATGGCCCTCCAGTTGGATCACTGCCGAGTCGTGGCCGCTCCAGCGGCACACCACCCGTGCCAGGGCGGTCAGCAGCAGGTCGTTGACCTGGGTGCGGTAAGCGCTCGGCGCCTGCTGCAACAGGTGGCGGGTGCGCTCGGCATCCAAGCGCACGCTGACCGTCTCGGCATCGCGGTTACGCAACGCGCCCTGAGGCCGCGCCACCGGCAACAGCACGCGGGGCCCGGCCAACTGGCGTTGCCACAGGCTCAACTCTTCACGCAGGGATTCGCTATGGGCATACGCCTGCAAGCGTGCCGCCCATTCGCGCAGCGCACTGGTCTTGGCCGGCAGGCTGACGGAGCGGCCGTCGCTCAGTTGGCGATAAACGTTCTGCAGGTCTTCGAGCAACACGCGCCACGACACGCCATCGACCACCAGGTGATGGATCGCGATCAGCAATCGCTGCTGCCCCTCGGGGCCATCAATCAGCAACGCGCGCAGCAACGGGCCGTGTTGCAGGTCGAGGCTGCGCTGGGTCTCGGTGAACAGCGCGGCGCACTGCGCCATGTCCTTCACCTGCGCCTGCATCAACGCACCCCCGAGTGGCACGCCCAAGTGTTCGGCGTGCCACTGGGCATCGCGCCGGGTGAAGCTCAGACGCAGCGCATCGTGATGCTCCAGTACCGCCAGCAACGCCTGCTCCAGGCGATGAGGGTCAAGCAGTTGCAGCGGCTTGAGCAGCAACGACTGGTTCCAGTGCTCGCGCGCCGGGATGTCGCTGTCGAAGAACCAGTGCTGGATCGGCGTGAGCGCCGAGGCACCCGTGAGCACGCCTTGCTCGGCCATGACCTGCTCGGCGCGCGTGGCGACGGCGGCCAGGGTCTGCACGGTCTGGTGCTGAAACAGGTCGCGCGGGCTGAAATGAATCCCGGCCTGACGCGCGCGACTGACCACCTGGATCGACAGGATCGAATCGCCGCCCAGCTCAAAGAAGTTGTCGTCGAGGCCAACCTGCTGCACGTTCAACACCGCGCACCAGATGGCGGCCAGGGTGCTTTGCAGTGCGGTGCGTGGCGCCACGTACTGTTGACGATTCGCCTCGGGGTCGGGCTGCGGCAAGGCGCGGCGGTCAAGTTTGCCGTTGGCGGTGAGCGGCATGCTGTCGAGCACGATCAGGTGCGCAGGCACCATGTAGTCCGGTAGCTGCGCCTTGAGGTGCGCTTTCAGCGCGTCGCGCAACGCGCCGTGCTCCGCATCGCTGACCAGGTACGCCACCAGCTGTTTACCGCTCAGCGCCTCCAGCGCCAGCACCACCGCTTCGCGCACGGCCGGGTGTTCGAGCAGACGGGTTTCGATCTCGCCCAGCTCGATGCGAAAGCCACGAATCTTGACCTGATGGTCGATGCGGCCCAGGTACTCGACCAGCCCGTCGGCACGCTGGCGCACCAGGTCGCCGGTGCGGTACAGACGACCGCCCTCGCGGGCAAACGGGTCCGCGACAAAACGCTCCGCCGTCATGCCCGGCCGTTGGTGATACCCCAGGGCCAGACCGGCGCCGCCAACGTAGAGCTCGCCGGTTGCGCCCTGCGGCACCAGCGCCAGGTCGGCGTCGAGAATATAGGCGACGCGCGCGCCGATGAGGCTGCCGATCGGTACGCTGGCGGCACCCTCGTCCAGCTGCTCCGGGGCCAGGCTGGCGAGCGGCATCACCACGGTTTCGGTCGGGCCATAGGCATTGAAAAACACTTGCGGCTGGAACGCTGCGCGAATGCGCTGCAGATGTTCACCGGTCAGCGCTTCGCCACCGGTGATGCACATGCGCACCGGTAACGTCTGCTGCTGGGTGGCCAGCCACTGCGCCAACTGGCTGCCATAGCTTGGGGTGAAACCGAGAATATTGATGCGATGGGTACGGATCAGCGCGCAGATTTGCTCGGCATCCCACTGCCCCTGGGCACGCAATACCACCTGCGCACCGCTGAGCAGCGGCACCAGCAAACGCTCGGTGGCGGCGTCGAAATTGATCGAATAAAAATGCAGCTCGCAGTCGTCCGGGCGCATGCCGAAACGCTCGATCACCGCCTGGCAATGCATGGCGATTTCACCATGGGACACCACCACGCCCTTGGGTTTACCGGTGGAGCCCGAGGTGTAGATCAGGTACGCCTGATGTTGCGCCAGGCTGACAAATGGCACCTCGCTGACGGGGTAGTTCGCCAGCTTCGGCAGGTCATTTTCCAGGCACCAGCAGGCCACGGTCGCCGGCAACGGGCCGAGGGCCTCGAACATCGCCGCATCGCTGAGCAACAGGCCGATGCCGCTGTCTTCGATCATGTAGTGCAGGCGGTCCAGCGGGTACTCCGGGTCCAGCGGTACGTAGGCGCCGCCTGCCTTGAGGATCGCCAGCAAGCCGACGACCATTTCCAGTGAGCGCGGCAACGCCAGGCCCACCCGCACCTGCGGGCCCACACCGCGTTCACGCAGCACCCAGGCCAGGCGATTGGCGCGTGCATCGAGTTCGGCGTAGGTCAGGGTTTCACCGGCGAAGGTCAGCGCGGGGGCGTCACCGCGCTTGAGCGCCTGCTGGCTGAACAGCGAATGGATGCACTGGTCGAGGCGATACTCACCGGCTTCAACCCCGAGGCTGTCCTGCAAGGCACGCTGCTCTGCCGCCACAAGCAGCGGCAACTCGCTGAGGCGCTGCTGCGGATCGGCGATCAACGCCTCCAGCAGGTTGCGCCAATGCTCGGCCATGCGTGCAATGCGTGGTTCATCGAACAGGTCGGTGCTGTAGGTCAGGCAGCAACCCAGGCGATGGTCGAGGTCGGTGACTTCCAGGTTGAGGTCGAACTTGGTGGCGCGCGCATCGTTGGCCAGGTACTCGACGCTCATGCCGGCCAGTTGGCGGCTTTGCTGGAACTCCCAGCGCTGCACGTTGCACATCACTTGGAAAAGTGGGTTGTACGCCGCACTGCGCGGCGGTTGCAAGGCTTCAACCAGGTGGTCGAACGGCAGATCCTGGTGCGACTGCCCCTCGATCACCGTGTGGCGCACCTGCTCGAACAGCTCGCCGACGCTCATCTGCCCGTTGAGCCGGCAGCGCAGCACCTGGGTATTGAGGAACGCGCCGATCAGCCCTTCGCTTTCCGGGCGAATGCGGTTGGCCACCGGCGCGCCGATGCGCAGGTCGGTCTGGCCGCTGTAGCGGTAGAGCAACACCGCCAGTGTCGCGGTCATGGTCATGAACAGCGTGAGGCCACGTTCGGCGTTGAACGCGCGTACGCGCGCCGCCAGATCAACGCTCAGATCAAAGCGATACAGTTCGCCTCGGTGGCTTTGCACGGATGGCCGTGGACGGTCACCGGGCAGTTCCAGCAACGGGTGCTCATGCCCAAGTTGCGCGGTCCAGTAATCGAGCTGGCGCTGGCGCTCGCCGGCTTCCATCCACTGGCGTTGCCACACGCTGTAATCCAAGTATTGCACAGGCAGCGGCGCCAGCGGCGAGTCGCGCTCGTCGATAAAGGCTTCGTACAGGGCGCTCAGTTCACGGGCAAAGATGTCCATGGCCCAGCCTTCGGTGACGATGTGGTGCAGGGTCAGCACCAGGTAATGGTCCTGCTCGGCGGCCTTGACCAGGCACGCGCGCAGTAACGGTCCGGTTTCCAGGTTGAAGGGGGTGTGGGCTTCGTGGTCGGCCAGTTGCTGGATGCGTTGCGGGCGCTCGGCCTCGTTCAGCGCCGAGAAGTCCTGCCAGTCCATGCGCAGGCCGGTTTGCGCCGCGACCCGCTGATACGCCACGCCATCGACGCTCGGGAACGTGGTGCGCAGGGTTTCGTGGCGCATGATCAAGGCCTGCAACGCCGCCTCGAACCGGCCCACGTCCAGCACGCCGCGCAAGCGCGCCATGCCACCGACGTTATAGGCCGGGCTGTCGGGTTCCATTTGCCAGAGGAACCACATGCGTTGCTGGGAGTAGGACAGCGGCACCTTCTGGTTGCGGTCGACCCGGGCGATGGCGGTTTGCTGATTGCGCTGGCCGGCGTTCTGGATCAGCGCGACTTGGGCTGCAAACGCGCCCAGTTCGCTGGCGTCGAACAAGGTACGCAACGACAGCTCGACGTCGCAGGCCTGACGGGTGCGCGAGATGATTTGCGTGGCCAGCAACGAGTGGCCACCGAGGGCGAAAAAGTCGTCGTGCAGGCCGATACGCGGCAAGCCGAGCACTTCGCGCCAGATCGCGGCGATCTGCTGCTGCAGCGGTGATTGCGGCTCGACGTGTTCGCGGATGTGCCACACCGGTTCCGGCAACGCGCGGCGGTCGAGTTTGCCGCTGGGGCTCAGCGGCATTGCGTCCAGGCGCATCAGCACGGCGGGCACCATGTATTCCGGCAGCTCGGCGGCCAGGGCGGCTTTCAGCGCCTGGGGGGCCAGCTCGGCATGGCCGGTGTAGTAGCCGATCAACTGCGCATCGCGCACCAGCACCACGGCCTGGGCGACGCCGTCCTGGGCGAGCAGGCGCGCTTCGATTTCTTCCGGCTCCACGCGGAACCCGCGCAGCTTCACTTGCTGATCCAGGCGGCCAAGGTATTCGAGCACGCCGTCAATGCTCCAGCGCGCACGGTCACCGGTGCGGTACAGGCGCGTGCCGGGCTCGCCCAGCGGGTCGGCGACAAAACGTTCGGCGGTCAGCCCGGCCCGGCCCAGGTAACCCCGGGCCAGGCCGATGCCGCCGATGCACAGCTCGCCCGGCACACCGGCCGGCAGCGGGTTGAGTTGCGCATCCAGCACGCGGCAGATCACATTGCCCAACGGCCGGCCAATCGGCGAGCGCTCGCCATCGACCACCGCGCACTGCCAGTGGGTGACGTTGATCGCGGTTTCCGTCGGGCCATAGCGGTTGTGCAACTGCACCGCCGGCAACTGCGCCAGCACACGGTTGCGCAACTCGGCGGGCAAGGCTTCGCCGCCCGAGAACAGGCGACGCAAGCTGGTGCACTCGGCCGCCAGCGGTTCGTCGATAAACAACTGCAACAATGGCGGCACGAAGTGCAGCGTGGTCACGCCATGCGCCTGCACCAACTGCGCAATGCGATGAGGATCGCGATGCTCACCGGGCCCGGCCAGCACCAGACGGCAACCGGTGATCAATGGCCAGAAGCATTCCCACACCGACACGTCGAAACTGATCGGCGCCTTTTGCATCAGCACGTCGTTGGCGTCGAGCTGATAGGTGGCCTGCATCCATTGCAAGCGTTCGGCCAGGGCCGCATGGGTGTTGCCCACGCCCTTGGGCTGGCCGGTGGAGCCGGAGGTGTAGATCACGTAGGCGAGATTATCGCCGTGCAGGTGCAGGCCGGGCGGCTGGGTTGGCCAGCTGTCCAGGTGCAGGCTGTCCATGGCGATGACGCACACCCCTTCAGCGCTGGGCAGTTGCGCCAGCAGTGAGGTCTGGGTGAGCAGCAGGTGCACGCCGCTGTCCTTGAGCATGTAGGCCAGGCGCTCGGCCGGGTAATCCGGGTCGAGCGGCACATAGGCGCCGCCGGCCTTGATGATCGCCAGCAGGCCGACCAGCAGCTGCGGCGAGCGCTCGGCGGCGATGGCCACGCACACGTCCGGGCCGACGCCTTTGTCGCGCAGGTAATGGGCCAGACGGTTGGCCTGGGTATGCAGTTGGGCGAAGCTCAGGCTGCCGTGCTCCCACACCAGCGCCGTGGCCTGCGAGGTGTGCTGATTGAGCAACTCGGGCAGCCACTGGGTGGCGGGCGCACAAGGCGTGGTGTTCCATTGGCGCTGCTCGTCCTGAGGCATGAGCGGCAAGTCGCCAATCGCCTGTTGCGGCTGCGCGCAGGCGGCGTGCAGCAGCGCAATGTAGTGTTCGGCGAGACGCTGGATGGTTGCGCCATCGAACAGCTCATCAGCGTAGTCGAACGCCAGGCTCAGGCGTCCATGGCGGTCTTCTTCGCTGTGCAGTTGCAGGTCGAACTTGGCTTCGCGACTGTGCCAGGGCAGCTCATCGGCGAGCAGGCCGGGCAGGCGGCGCAATGCACTCAGGTCGCGCTGCTGGTGGTTGAACATGACCTGGAACAGGCCCTGTTCGCGGGCCTGGGGGAAGGCTTCCAGCAGTTGCTCGAAGGGCAGGTCCTGATGGGCCTGGGCGCCGAGTGCGGCCTGGCGCGTTGCCGCCAGCAGTTGATTGAATGGCAGGCGCCCGTCCAGCTCGGCACGCAACACCAGGGTGTTGATGAAGAAGCCGACCAGCCCCTGGGTTTCCTGGCGCGGGCGGTTGGCGTTAGGCACGCCGATGCGGATATCGCGCTGGCCAGTGTAGCGATGGAGCAGG
Organism: Pseudomonas poae RE*1-1-14; assembly: GCF_000336465.1. Classification (NCBI taxonomy): domain Bacteria; kingdom Pseudomonadati; phylum Pseudomonadota; class Gammaproteobacteria; order Pseudomonadales; family Pseudomonadaceae; genus Pseudomonas; species Pseudomonas poae. The sequence continues at coordinate 2,988,493 of NC_020209.1, forward strand.
GTCTGGAACGCGGCGAGCAACAGCATGAACGGCGTCGACTCATGGGCCTGGGCCGCTTTGCGCACCGCTTCGCAGAGGTCGGCGCTCAGGCGCACGCTGTGGCGGGCGGCGGTGTGGCGGTGACGGGCCGAGCGCGGGTGGTCGGTGGCCAGGCTCAAGGCCGGATGCTCATCGCCAAGGCGGGCCTTCCAGTACGCCAGTTGCCGCGGGCCTTCGCCTTCGGCCAACCATTGGCGCTGCCAGCTGCCGTAATCGGCGTACTGCAGCGCCAGCGGCGCCAGCTCCAGGGGCTGGCCCTGGGAGGCCGCGGCGTACAGGCGCGAGAATTCATCGATAAGGATATTCAGCGACCAACCGTCGGCGATGATGTGATGCAGGGTCACCAGCAACTGGTGCTCTTCATCGTCCAGACGCACCAGGGTCACTTGCAACAGTGGGCCTTTTTCGAGATCGAACCGGGTCTGCGCTTCGTCCTCGCGGATCTGCTGCGCGCAGGCGTCACGCTCATGGGCAGGCTGGTCGCTGAGGTCGATGACGCGCAGCTCGAACGCCCCGCTCGCCTCGATGCGCTGGAAGGCCTGGCCGTCGCGCTCATAGAAGCGCGTGCGCAGCGCTTCGTGGCGCTGGACCAGGTACTGGAAGCTTGCGCGCACGGCGTCTTCATCCAGCTCGCCGCGCAGGCGCAGCGCGCCGGGAATGGTGTAGGCACTGCTGTCGGGCTGCAGCTGCCAGGTGATCCACAGGCGGTTATGTGCCAGGGATTGCGGCAGTTCGGCCTGGCGCGACAGGGCCTGAATCGCGCCCTGGGCGACACCGCCGTCCTGCTGCAAACGGGCAACGCTGGCGGCAAAATCCTGCAGGGTCGGTGCTTCGAACAGCAGGCGCAGGTTCAGCTCCAACCCCAGGCTTTCGCGCAGCCGTGCGACCACCTGGGTGGCGGTGATGGAGTTGCCGCCGAGCAGGAAGAAGTGATCGTCGGCAGCGACTTGGTTGACGTGCAAGTGCTCGCACCAGATCGCCGCGATCTGGTTTTGCAGCTCGGATTCCAGCACCGCATCCTGGGTCTGCACGGGCAAACCGGGGAACTGCGCGTAGCTGTCGAGGCTGCCATCGGCGTGACGAAGCGCGCAGGCTGAGCGCTGCACCTTGCCACTGGAGGTTTTGGGCAGCGCGCCAGGATTGAGCAGCACCACCACGCTCGGGGCCTGTTGATACGCCTCGGCCACCGCCTGACGGATAGCCTTGATCAGCGCTTCGGGCGGCAGGATTTTCTGCACGCTGCGGCTGATTTCGGCGGCGATGCCGATGCCTTCCAGGCCCTCATCGTTTACCGCAAACGCGGCGACCCGCCCCTTGCGCACCACTTCCACGTCGCGCTCGATGGTCTGTTCGATGTCCTGGGGATACAGGTTGTGGCCGCGCACGATCAGCAGGTCCTTCAAGCGACCGGTGATGTACACCTCACCGTCGCGCATGAAGGCCAGGTCCCCGGTGCGCAACCAGGTGCGGCCGGCATGCTGCATGAACGTTTTGGCGGTGGCTTCAGGGTTGCGCCAGTAGCCGTGGGCGATGCTTGGGCCGCTGGCCCAGAGTTCGCCGACGTGGTTGTCCGCCAGTTCGCTCAGGGTATGCGGGTCGACGATCAGTACGGCATGGTCGGGCTGACCGGTGCCGCAGCTCATGATCGCACTGCCCTGCCCCGGCTCGGCACGGTTGGCGGCCAGCGCCTGGTCATCCACCCGCAGCGCCGGGATGCCCTGACCACGGCGCCCACCGGCGACAAACAGGGTCGCTTCGGCCAAGCCATAAGAGGCGATAAAGTTGTTGTCGCTGAACCCGCAGACGGCGAACTTCTCGGCGAAGCGTTCCAGGGTATCGAGGCGGATCGGTTCGGAACCGGAATAGGCCACGCGCCACTGGCTCAGGTCGAGGCGTTCCAGTGCGGACTCGCTGACCCGTTCGCTGCACAGGCGGTAGGCGAAATCCGGACCGCCGCTGATGGTGCCGCCGTATTCGCTGATCGCTTCCAGCCAGCGCAACGGCCGGCCAAGGAAGTAGGCTGGCGACATCAGCACGCAAGGCACGCCGCTGAAGATCGGTTGCAGCAGGCCGCCGATCAGGCCCATGTCGTGGTACAGCGGCAGCCAGCTGACGATCACGTCATGCGGGTTCAGATCAATGCCAAAGCCACGGCGGATCAGCACTTCGTTAGCCACCAGATTGCCGTGGCTGACCTGCACGCCTTTGGGCAGCGCAGTGGAGCCGGAGGTGTATTGCAGGAACGCGATGTCGTCGGGCTGCAGTTGGGGCGCGATCCACTCGCCGACACCCTGCACGGTATCGACGCTCAGTATCGGCGGCGCGTTCTCAATCTGTGCCAGGCCCTCGGCGAGGCTGGCGATGGTCAGCAGCAGGCGCGGTTCGGCATCTGTGATGATCGACAGCAGGCGCTCCTGATGATGGCGTTTGGTGGACTCCGGCGGGTAAGCCGGCACCGCAATGACCCCGGCGTACAGGCAGCCGAAGAACGCCGCCACATAGTCCGGCCCGCTGGGGAACAGCAACACCGCACGGTCACCCTGTGCGGCGCTGGCTTGCAGGGCTGCGGCAATGGTGCGCGCGCGCAGGTCGAGGTCGCGGTAACTGAGCACCACGTTGTGCTCGGCCGACTCGGCAAGGAAGCGCAGGGCGACCTGGTCCGGGGTCTGCGCGGCACGGCGTTGAAGGGACTGGACCAGGGTGCGGGGAAGTTCGAAGGCGTCCATCATGGGGTTCCTGCCTGAAATCGGCTTACGGGAAATCGAGAAATAGGGGCTGTCAGCCGGCGGCCAGTTGCCGCGCCGCGCCATTGCGAAAGCGGGCCAGGTGTTCCTCGGCGTAGCGGCGCAGGCAGCGCAATACGGCGCTTTCGTGCTGCATGAGGAAGAAGTGGTGGCCGTCGAACATGTCCAGAGAAAACCCGCTGGCTGCGTCGAGTTGCCAGTCGAGCAACTGGTCGGCGCGCACGCTGTCCTGCTTGCCGCCGAACACATGGATCGGCAGGCCCAGCGGCTCACGCTGGCCGTAGGTGAAACTGCCGCACAGCAGGAAGTCGGCGCGCAGAATCGGCAGCATCAATTGCATCAATTCGGGGTTGGCCAGCGCTTCTTCGGCGGTGCCCTGCAGTTCGCGCAGGCGGGCGATTAGCTGTTCATCGGTCTTTTCGACGGCGTATTCGCTGACGTCCCTGGTTGCGGGTCCAGCCGTGCCGGAGGCAAACAGCGCCAGCGGCGCGGGCACGTTAAGGGCGCGCAGGGCGTGGACCAGCTCGAAGGCCAGTAGCCCACCGAGGCTGTGGCCGAACAAGGCGTAGGGGCCGTTCAAATCGCGGCTGATTTCCTCTGCAAGCTGCGCGGCCAGGGCCTTGATATCGCGCTGCAAGGGCTCGTCCATGCGCATGCCGCGCCCAGGCAGTTCCAGCGGGCACACTTGCAGCCAGTCCGGTAAGGATCGACGCCAGCGCGCATACACCATGGCGCTGGCGCCTGAGTAAGGCAGGCAAAACAGCCGCAACCGGGTTGGCGTACTCATCGAGCCGGAACTCCAGGCAAAGACATGCTGCGTGCGCGATAAAAACCCATTGCGTCCTCCTGCGGGTGCTGGTCCATGGCCGTTTTTCCAACGAGCCTGTCACCCAGAAGAACGGACGGCATCGGCAAATAATTAGTCGTCGAGGGCGAGCAAGAGCGCTCACTGCAAGGAGGCGCACCCAGGATTAGTTCGTCTTCTCATTTGACAATCATTATCATTTAGCATAATTTGTTGCCCGATGTGTAGGAGGCCTCAGCAAGGAAGCCCTCCCCTAACCTATTCAGCAGTCAGGTGATTTCCATGACGGAACAAGTATTCACAGGCAGGTGCGACTCACCCCTTCTGCAGGCCTTTGTCGATAATCGGTTGATTCTGGTGAAGATCGCGGCACGCATCACCGGGTGCCGCTCCCGAGCCGAAGACGTGGTGCAGGACGCTTACTTCCGGCTGCAATCGGCGCCGACGATCACTTCATCGTTCAAGGCCCAGTTGAGTTACCTGTTCCAGATCGTGCGCAACCTGGCCATCGATCACTATCGCAAGCAGGCGTTGGAGCTCAAATATTCGGGAACCGAAGAGGAAGGCCTGAATGTGGTGATTCACGGCGCGTCACCGGAAACCTCGCATATCAATTTCAGCACCCTGGAAAACATCGCTGACGCCCTGACGGAACTGCCCCAACGCACCCGCTACGCGTTCGAGATGTACCGCCTGCACGGCGTGCCGCAAAAGGACATCGCCAAGGAACTGGGGGTTTCGCCGACGCTGGTGAACTTCATGATCCGCGATGCGCTGGTGCATTGCCGCAAGGTCTCGGGCAGCCATAGCGATACGTTTGCGCGCAGGGTCTGACACACGGCACACATTCATGTGGGTGGGAGCGTGCTCCCTCCCACATTTTGATTATCTTTGGCTTCAGTGCACCGGCATCACATCGATGCGATACGGCTGGAAAATCTTCAACAGCTGGCCGTCTTCGCGCAGGCGCTTGAGCAACCCGGCGAACGCCTCGCCGCTGATCGGCGCGTTCGGCCGTAACAGGGCGTAGTGGTGATACACCTGGTCAACGCGGTCGGAGACCAGGTATTGCTCGGCCATGTCGGCATTGCGCACCAGAAAATCACTCAGGTACGAGCGCGTCACCAGCGCGATATCCGCCCTGCCGCGCGCGACCATCAGCAGATTGCTGTCGTGGGAGTAGGTCAACGTCGCGTTGAACTGCTCGACCATGAACCTGGGGTCGGGGTTGAAGTTGGCAAAGGCGTAGTGGTAACCGCTGAACACCGCCAGGCGCTTGCCCTTGAGGTCGGCGAAATAGCCCTGGTCGCGCCCGGGCTGTCGCTGAGCGACGAACACCTCGGCGTCTTCCAGGCCCATGTCGACGCTGGTGTGGGGGATGTCCTGCCAACCCCAGGCGGGATTCTCGAAAATGGCCATGTCGATCCGGCCTTGCTCAAGGTCGCGAAAGCGCCGGGGGATCGAGGTGGGCACCAGCACAAAGCGGTAGTCGGTCTGCGTGGCATTCAGGGCTTCGATCAGTTGCGGCAGCAGGCCGGTGTCGGCACCCTGCTCGGGGCGTACGGTGTAAGGCGGAAAATGCGCGGCGCCGATCCTGACCACTTGCGCGGGATTGGTCTGCGCCCACCCTGCGGTGCCCAGTGCCCATAAAGTCAGTCCTGCAGCCAGCCGCCATGGCGAAAACATCAAGGCACACACCGTTCGATTCTCTGATGGCGATAAGCTAGGCGTTTTTGTCTGCGGAGACAACTTTGTACTGGCAAATTAATAGTTTGCCTCTCGATCGGCGTTCAGCCCGGGCGCTGATCAAAAAGCGGCGCGGAACTACAGGCGCGGGCTACGCTCTATCCCCATCAGGACGGAAAAAGTACGGGAACCTGCACCATGCCTCATTGGCTGATTATTGACCTTGAAGCCACAACGGATGAAGGCGGCTGGCCCGTTACGGAGATGGAAATCATCGAGATCGGCGCGAGCCTGGTGAACCGCCAGGGCCGCGAGCTGGATCATTTCCAGCGTTTTGTACGGCCGTTGCGCCGGCCACTGCTGACGCCCTTTTGCCGTCAACTCACCCATATCACCCAGGCGAATATCGACGCCGCCGCGCCGATCACCGAGGTGTGGCCGCTGTTCGAACGCTGGCTGGGTCAGCATCAATCACGCCTGGAAGGCTGGGCCAGTTGGGGCGACTATGATCGCGCGCAGCTGGAGCTTGAATGGCAGCGTCACGGCCTGACCAGCGCGCTCGCAAACACACTGCATGTGAACCTCAAGCAGCGCTTCGCCAAGGCCCGGCGCCTGGACAAACCACTTGGGCTCAACGGCGCCCTGCAATTGGCCGGCATGCAGTTCCACGGCCAACAGCATCGGGCGCTGGAGGATGCACGCAACACTGCGCGCCTGCTGCCACTGATTTTGCCGGTCTAGGCAGTTACAGCGGCCTTGGGCATACTGGCCGACCTTTCCAGACCCTTTTGCGAGGATTCGCCCATGTTCAAAGTCAACGAGTACTTCGACGGCACCGTCAAGTCGATCGCCTTCGGCACCGCAGAAGGTCCGGCGACCATCGGCGTCATGGCCCCGGGTGAATATGAATTCGGCACCGCCCAGCGCGAAATCATGCACGTGGTGTCCGGCGCCCTGAGCGTCAAGCTGCCCGACGCCAGCGACTGGGAAACCTTCGCCGCCGGCAGCCGCTTCAATGTGCCGGCCAACAGCAAGTTCCAGCTCAAGGTCGCCGTCGACACCGCCTACCTCTGCGAATACCGCGGCTAAGCGTTGCGGCGCGAAAAAAATGCCCGTCTCCTGCGAGACGGGCATTTTTTATTCAAGCACTGTCACCGGCATCCCGACCGCCAACTCACCGATGCCGTCGTTGACCAGGTTCTGGCCGAACATCGCACCGTTCTCGGTCTTGCGATAGGTTTCGAGCGTCGCGAAAGGCTCGCGGTCGGCGCTGCGCTCGCCGGTCTGCGGGTCGATGGTGGTAAGGATGCAGCGTGAGCAGGGCTTGACCACGCGAAATTCGATATCGCCGATGCGCAGGCGTTTCCAGCCATCCTCAGCGAAAGCTTCGGCACCTTCAATCACAAGGTTGGGACGAAAACGCAGCATCGGCATGGGGCGCCCGATGCGCGCGGATAAATCGTCGAGCGACGCCTGGCCAATCAACAGCAGCGGGTAGCCGTCGGCAAAGCCCACTTGATCGCTGTCCTTGCCAAAGCCTGCGTCGGTGGCGCGCGCACGCTCCAGCGGCATGTGCACCAGGCGCGTCGGCTTGCCGATGAAGTCGCTGACCCAGCGCGCGGCGGCTTCCCCCGCATCCGGCACACGCAGGGTGTCGCGCCAGATTGTGATGCCGCGCAGTTCGGCCGCGCTGTCGGGCAAGGCCACGTCGAGCGTGGCGTAACCCGGCGAGCTCAGCGTGAGGCCGCCAGCAGGGTTGTACAGCGCCGACAGCTGGCTCATTTTCGCCACTGCCCGCTGTGTGAGAAATCGCCCGCTGGCTTCGTCCACCAGCATCCAGCGTCGATCCCCTTGCAGCCCGAGTTTATCCAGGCCGATGTGCTGCAAAGTGTCGGCCTTGCCGGACTTCAAGGGGTAACGGTACAACGCGCTGAGACGAAGCATGGGCCTGCTTTCCTGAGGGGCAAAGCCGTCACCCTAAGGTCAAGCCGACGCTTCGTCCAGCATCAGACGTTGACGTACTACATCCACCAGCTTGTCGGGCTGGAATTTGGAGAGGAAGTTGTCGCAGCCGACCTTCTTCACCATGGAGTCGTTGAAGCTGCCCGACAACGAGGTGTGCAGCACCACATACAGCTGCCGCAGGCGCGGATCGTTGCGGATCTCGGTGGTGAGGCGGTAGCCGTCCATCTCGGGCATTTCGGCGTCGGTGAAGATCATCAGCAGTTTGTCGGTCATCACCTGGCCGCTGTCGGCCCAGCCCTTGAGCATGTTGAGCGCCTTGAGGCCATCGCTGGCTATGTGCATTTTCATGCCGAGCTGACCCAGGGTGTCGCGCAATTGCGAAAGGGCGACATTGGAGTCGTCCACCAGCAGCACTTCGCGGCCACGGGCGCGCTCGAGCACTGGGTCTTCGAGTTTTTCGCGGGAGACCTTGGCGTTGTACGGCACGATTTCGGCCAGCACTTTTTCCACGTCGATGATTTCCACCAACTGGTCATCGACCTTGCTGATGGCGGTGAGGTAGTGCTGACGCCCGGCGCTGGTCGGCGGCGGCAGGATGGCTTCCCAGTTCATGTTGACGATGCGGTCGACGCCGCCCACCAGGAATGCCTGAACCGAGCGGTTGTACTCGGTGACGATGATGGTGCTGTTCGGACCCGGTACCAGCGGGCGCATGCCGATCGCCTGGGAGAGGTCGATGACCGGCAGGGTCTGGCCACGCAGGTTGACCACGCCGCACACGAACGGGTGACGCTGGGGCATCAGGGTCAGCTTGGGCAGTTGCAGCACTTCCTGCACCTTGAACACGTTGATCGCGAACAGTTGCCGCCCGGCCAGGCGAAACATGAGGATCTCCAGGCGGTTCTCACCCACCAGTTGCGTGCGTTGATCTACCGTGTCGAGAATGCCGGCCATTGAAAGCTCCTGGTGCGCTGAGGGATTGTGCTGTTCGCTTAAGGTTGTTTATCGGCGGCGGGCGCCAGACCTTGACCCCTGTAAAATGCCATTTAAACGCATTGATGTCACACTGATATCATGCTTTACTTCGTTGGTGCTTCCATACGGCATTGCCATGACGCCACGCGACCTTCAAAACGACGCAGGGTTCCGTCGTGTAAGGGGTTCCCCTAGGCGCAATCGGGCCCAACCTGATATTCGCAATATCTAATAGCCATTAATGTGACGCCATTCTCATTGCACGAATGGAGTCAGGCTTTTGCTTGCCATCGCCAGCCCTCGGCCTAAAGGCCTTCAAGACGTAAACCTGACGGCAACCGAAGCGGTGCGAATGAACCCGGCTGCACGTGTCACAGGGGTCAGCCAGACGTTTTTAAATAAACTTCCTACTAAAATATCGGAAGCTGCCTACAGATCTCAGTCATATTTCAGCGCTAGTTTTAAGCCATTCACCCAGTGCGGCATCTCACCACCCGACCTTACGTTGTGGAGACTTGCATGATGAACGACGCTAACGAATGGCAAGTTGCACTTTCCCGATTTCAGCAGGAGTCCGAAAAACTGCTGGCCAAGTCGGAAGAGTGCCTGAGCCACCTGCAGATGATTCGCAACGACAGTGACGCCATCGACTGCATGCAGAGCAGCCTCAGCACGCTGGCGGAAAAGGCCGACAGCCTGGCCCTGCAGGGGATCGGTGAGTTTTCGCGGCATATCCAGCACCTCATCGCCAATGCCGAAAACCCCTTGCAACTGCACGATCAGGCGCTGGCAGCCCTGCACGACTGTCTGACCTTACTGGCCTGGCAACTTGAGCTGATAGATGCCCGTACCGGCCGACTGCAATTGGACGAAACTGAACAAACCACGCTGATCGCGACGGCCTCTCTGCAGATCCCGCAGAAGAACTTCAGCTATAAACCCCAGCAACGTTTGCACCACAGCGCCTGAGTTGCAGGCGGGCATATATTCGTTAACGACGCGAATCGTCGCCGTTTGAACTTTACTTGCCGGCAAAAATATCGATTGGTCGTGAACCGCCCTGCCAATACATACGCGACGGGATACCGCACCGTCCCTTTTCTGACTGCCAAAACTGCCGCCCGGGCCATTGGCCTGAACGGGCCAGGCGACGTCATGCGCCTGGCGACCAACGGTAATAGTGGTGGTACTATGCGCCGCTCGAAGACTCAACTTCATTGGCTCCATCCGCTATGTACGCCAGCCTCAAGTCACTTATCACAAGGTCTGTTTCGCGCAGCAATGCGCGCCGCATGGTTCTTGTCCTGTGCCTTGGGTCGCTGTTGCTGAGTCTGTGGGCGTACGCCCGGTCCAGCCCGCTGCCGCTGGCGGTGCTGCTGCTCAACCTGGCGATGTTGCTGGTGGTCGGCCTGCAACAGTGGAAATCACGCACAGCCATCAGGTTCCAGCCTCAGGAGCTGGCCGAGCGCCTGCTGCAGGTGCAGGAAAACGAACGCCACCGCCTCAGCCGCGAACTGCACGACGATATCGGCCAACTGCTCACCGCCGCCAAGCTGCAAAGCGAATGGCTGCAGCGCCGCCTGCCGGACGACCTGCAGGGTCAATGCACGGTGCTGTGCAACACCCTGACTGAAACCCTGGCCAAGGTGCGCGACGTGTCCGCCATTCTCAACCCGCGTCAATTGTCCAGCCTGGGCCTGGAAGCCAGCCTGCGCGCGCATCTGCTCAAGACACTGGCGAACACCCCGGTGCACTGGAGCCTGGAATGCCAGCAGCGGCTGACCGGTATCCCGGAAGAAATGGCCGTGGCGGCCTTTCGCATTACCCAGGAAGCGGTCACCAACATGCTGCGCCACGCCCAGGCGCACAATCTGCTGGTGCGCCTGCAACGCCTGCCCGAAGGCCTGTCGCTGGTGATCCACGACGACGGCCAGGGCTTCTCCCCCGCCAGCAACCCCGCGCTTGAAGGCCAACGCGGCATGGCCGGGATGTGCGAGCGGATCGACCAGCTGGGGGGCACCCTGGTGGTGAGCAGCCAGCCCGGTAAAGGCACTTGCATCGACGCACTATTCCCCTGGGCACCGCGCGCCCTCGAGCGCGCCAATCGTACGAAGGTTATCGAGTGACCTGCGGTGTGCTCCTGGTGGACGACCACGCGCTGATCAGAGCCGGCGTGCGCGCAATGATCATGGATATTCCCGACTACGCGGTGATCGGCGAAGCCAGCGATGGCGCGCAGTTGCTTGAACGATTCGGCGCCCTGCAACCGGACATCGTGCTGCTGGACCTGTCGATGAAACACACCGGCGGCCTCGATGCCCTGCAGCAACTCAAAGGTGCGTATCCCAAGAGCAAGGTGTTGATTCTGTCGATGCACACCGACCCGGAGATGATCATGCGCGCCCTGGAGTGCGGCGCCCATGGCTATCTACTCAAGGACACCACCGCCACCGAACTGGAACACGCGCTGCGCGCGCTGCGCAACAACGAGCGCTACCTGAGCCCGGCCATCGCCCACACCGTGATCAACCAAGCACTGGTGCGCAGCCAGGGTACAACTTGCGCTGCCGTGCCGAGCCACACGCTCACCGCGCGGCAACTGGAAATCCTGCGCCTGATCGTGCGCGGCAAGTCCACCCGCGAAATCGCCCAGGGCCTGGGCCTGAGCATCAAAACCATCGAAGCGCATCGCTCGCAGATCATGAAGCGGCTGCAGATCTTCGACGTGGCGGGGTTAGTGTTATTCGCCGTGCGCGAGCAGATTATCAGCCTGGACGACTAGCGGCGAACCCTCGGGCAGGTGCACGCGCAAGGCCCTGGGCAGTGCCTCGAAGCGCAGGTCATCGCCGCTGAGCGGCTCACCGTCGAGGTTGATGTAAAGCTCCCTCGCCTGCCTGATCTGCACCCACGGCAGGCGCGCCCGCACAAACATCGCATCCAGGCCCCAGCCATTGTTCATCAGCTCGCGCAGTGTGCCGACCACTTCCTGGGGCGCCGGGAGGATACTCACGTCGAGCAGGCCGTCATCGGCCATCGCTTCAGGGCACAGCTCATGCCCACCGCCCGCCTGCCGACCGTTGCCAATCCCCAGCGCCAGCAGCTCGCCCTGCCAGTGAAAATCCGGCCCGTCCAGCTCGGCATAGGCAGCCTTCAACTCGCTGAAGCGCGTGAGACCAGTAAACAGGTAGGCGGCGCCACCGAGGACTTTTTTGAGGTCTTCAGAAGTGTTGGCGGTGACCTGGCTGCCGAAGCCACCGGTGGCCATATTGAGGAAGATCTGCCCGCCCACCTGGCCCAGGTCAATCGCCCTGGCCGGCGTATCCAGCAGTGCCAGCGCCTGGGCCGGCTCCTGGGGCACACCGGCGGCCTTGGCGAAGTCATTGGCGGTGCCCAAGGGCATCAGCACCAGGCTGGCATCAGCCTTGGACTGGGCCATGGCTTCGGCCACATCACGCAAGGTGCCGTCGCCGCCACCGGCGATAATATGGGTGTAGCCGTTGCCCAGCGCTTCATCGACCAGGCGCCGCGCATCCCCACCCTCCCATGTCACCCGAACCGCCAGCTCCCAGCCCAGCTCGCGCCTGGCGTTCACGGCGCTGCGCACGTCCTCGTTGAGGGCTTGCTTGCCGTGGAGGATCAACAGGGCTTTGGGGGTGGTCATGGGTGGGTTACTCCGGGAGTTGAAGGTGCATGAGCAATGTGACCTTTGCCGAGGGGGATTGGTTTACCGGGGTTGGCGCGATTTTTTGATGATGGCGACTTTGGGTGAGGCTAGGCATGCACTCACTCCGACCCGCGTGTTTAACGCGGCGCTCCAGATCAAAAGCAACATCGCGGCAGCCTTTGCGTCGACCGGTATGGGGGTGTGAACCCGATCAAATGTGGGAGCTGGCTTGCCTGCGAAGGCATCGACCGGGTGTTCCTGATGAATTGAGGTGCCTGCATCGCAGGCAAGCCAGCTCCCACAGAGAAGCGGATTGGGGACAGATCATGCTTTTGCCCTGCTTTTGATCTGCTTTGCTTTGGCTTTTGATCTTGCTTTTGATATTGATCTCAGGCGCCCCGTCAACCACGCTGGCCGCACACCGAGCCTGAGCGAGGTGCCGAGTGGTGGGCCCCCTCCCACAAAAGCCAAGCGCTCCAACCGCACACCTAGCTCTTGTGCAACTTGCTCATCAACTGCGCCTCAGCCTGGGTCAGCCCGCACGACTGCGTCAGCTCATCCACCGTCGCCCCCATGCCGACCAACCTCGCCGCCTGGGCAAACGACAGATTCGCCGGATCACGCTGCTCAAGCTGCTCCAGCTTGTCCGGGATCGGCGCCAGGATCGCGCGCAGTTCATGCACCTCATCCCCCACCTTCACCGCACTCTGCTGGTAGTGATCCACCCGCCGGACCAGATCGAGAATGCGCCGCTCACGCAGCGTATCCCGCTCGGCCTGTTGCAGGGCCAACTCCCGTTGCTGGCGCATGTAACGCAGCACGAACGCCACCGTCCCGGCCCACAGCAGGGCCAGGACAATCACCAACGCTTCAAAGAACAAATCAGATGTTCTCCAGATCCGACCACTCTTCCTCGCTCATCATCTTGTCCAGCTCAACCAGAATCAGCAGTTCGCCGTTCTTGTTGCACACGCCCTGGATGAATTTGGCGGATTCTTCGTTACCCACGTTCGGCGCGGTTTCCACTTCCGATTGGCGCAGGTAGACCACTTCGGCCACGCTGTCGACCATGATCCCGACCACTTGCTTGTCGGCTTCGATGATGACGATACGCGTGTTGTCGTTGACCTCGGTCGGCACCAGGCCAAAGCGCTGGCGGGTGTCGATCACGGTCACCACGTTGCCGCGCAGGTTGATGATACCCAGCACGTAGCTGGGCGCACCCGGGACCGGCGCGATCTCGGTGTAACGCAGGACTTCCTGCACGCGCATCACGTTGATGCCGTAGGACTCGTTGTCCAGTTTGAAGGTAACCCATTGCAGGATCGGATCATCCAAACCTTGTGCGGACGCTGACTTGTTCATTTCTCTGACCCCTTCAAATACCGTAGACACGGCGTGTGTACTTGCCTGACCGCACTTGCGCGCAGCCCTTATTGTTCACTCAACTGCGTTTGACCTGCGCCATCGTCTTGACTGCACCGCTGGCGATCAACTCGGCCAGTTCGGCGACATCAAGCAACGCGCACATGTGTTCGATCACGGTGCCCGCCAGCCACGGCCGTTGGCCACGGTGGCTGCGCCATTTGATTTCGTTCGGGTCCAGGCGCAACGAACGGCTGACTTGATGCACCGCCAGCCCCCACTCGTAGCCCTGCACCGAGATCACGTATTGCAAGCCCTGGCGGAAGTCGTCGCGATAGCGATCGGGCATCACCCAGCGCGCGGTGTCGAGCACCTTGAGGTTGCCGGCCTGGCTGGGCAGGATGCCGAGGAACCACTCTGGTTGCCCGAACAGCGGCGTCAACTCCTGGCCTTCGAGCGAATAGATCGAACCCAGGCATACCAGCGGCACCGCCAAGGTGAGGCCGGCGACATCGAACAGCAGGCACTCGAACGGCTCGGCGGCCCAGGCCGGACGTTCATCGCCACGCACCGGCGGCGGCGTGATGCTCGGTGGCATGTGCACTTCGACCACGGGCTCGACCACTGCCGGCGCAACCACCACCGGCAGCGGAACAATCGGCACCACCACCTGCGCATCGCGCGCCTGTTCTTCCAGTACCGCCAGCTGGAACTCGTCCAACGGGGCTTGCGCCGCCTGGGCCGGTTCGAGCACGAGGATCGGCTCCGGCAATTCTTCGGCGGTCGCTTCCTGCAGCAAGGCATCCAGATAGGATTCGAGTGCCAGCTGCGGCCGGGTCTTGAGCTTGAAATCGACAGGTCGGTTCATCATGCCACCTGCGCCACAAGCTGCTGCGACAACAGGTGCTTGAGCAACGCACGGTAGGCCAGCACGCCACGGCTCTTGCCATCGAACTGCGACGGCGTGAGCCCCGCGCGGCTGGCGTCACGCAGGCGCGTGTCGACCGGGATGTAGCCGTTCCAGATCGCGTCCGGGTAGCCGTCGCGCAGCACACGCAAGGTGCCGAGCGATGCCTGGGTACGCCGGTCGAACAGGGTCGGCACGATGCTGTAGGGCAACGGCTGCTTGCGCGAGCGGTTGATCATCGCCAGGGTGCTGACCATGCGCTCCAGGCCTTTGACGGCGAGGTGCTCGGTCTGCACCGGGATCACCAGCTGCTGGCTGGCCGCCAGGGCGTTGACCATCAGCACACCGAGCAACGGCGGGCTGTCGATGATTGCGTAGTCGAATTCCTGCCACAGTTGCGCCAGGGTCTTGGCGATCACCAGGCCCAGGCCGCTTTGCCCTGGAGACTGTCGCTCAAGGGTGGCCAGCGCAGTGCTGGACGGCAGCAGGGAAATGCTTTCGTTGCTGGTGGGCAGCAGCAGCTGCCCCGGCAAGTCGGCCGGCACACTGCCCTTGTGCAGGAACAGGTCGTAGCAGCTGTGCTCCAGGGCATCCGGGTCGTAGCCGAAATAGCTGGTCATCGAGCCGTGAGGGTCCAGATCGACCACGACCACACGCTTGCCCGCCTCGGCCAGCAAGCCGGCTAAAGCGATGGAGGTGGTGGTCTTGCCGACTCCACCTTTTTGATTGGCAACTGCCCAGACTCTCATTCGGTTGGTTCCTCCCGGCAGGCAATGGCGCGACCGAGACAGTGCATAAAATTAGTGAGCCGGCGACGGGGAATTGACGGAGCCCTGTCGAACCGGCGGCTTAACCGCTGGCGGTGCAGTTTGTGTGCCAGCGCGCTTCAACGCGGCATCCGGTGTTGCATTTGCAGTGCCGGTGCCCGTAAGGCTGCGGCGTACGTCCAGGTTGCGTGATACCACCAGCACCACGCGGCGGTTGCGCGCGCGGCCCTGCACCGTGGCATTGTTGGCCACCGGCTGAAACTCGCCATAACCCACCGACGCCAGGCGGCCGGGGTTCACACCCTGCATGGCGAGCATGCGCACGATGCTCGCCGCCCGCGCCGACGACAGCTCCCAGTTGGTCGGGTACTGCGCGGTGCTGATCGGCACGTTATCGGTAAAGCCTTCCACATGGATCGGATTTTCAAACGGCTTGAGGATCGCCGCCACCTTGTCGATGATGCTGAACGCCTGGTCGCTGGGGATGGCGTCGGCACTGGCGAACAACAGGCTGGAGTTGAGTTCGATCTCCACCCACAGCTCATTGCCGCGCACGGTCATCTGATTGGAGCTGATCAGGTCGCCGAACGCCGCGCTGATGTCATCCGCGATGCTTTTCAGCGGGTCGCTGGTGCCGCCTATTCCCGCAGCGGTTTCGTCGCTGTCGTTGACCAGCGGCTTGGCCGGGGTCACGGTCTTGGGCCGCTCGTCGCCAATGGGAATCGGCTTGAGCGCGCGATCCGTGTCGTTGAACACGCCCACCAACGCCTGGGAAATGATCTTGTACTTGCCTTCGTTGACGGACGAGATCGAATACATCACCACGAAAAACGCGAACAGCAAGGTGATGAAGTCCGCGTAGGACACCAGCCAGCGTTCATGATTGACGTGTTCTTCAGGCTCGCGGCGGCGACGGCTCACTGGCAACTCCCCCCATCAATCCATGAAGCCCTGGAGCTTCAATTCGATGGAACGCGGGTTCTCGCCCTCGGCAATCGACAGGATGCCTTCGAGCAACATTTCGCGATAACGGGACTGGCGCAGCGCAATCGACTTGAGCTTGCTCGCCACCGGCAGCAGCACCAGGTTGGCACTGGCCACACCATAAATGGTGGCGACGAACGCCACGGCAATCCCGCTGCCCAGTTGCGACGGATCAGCGAGGTTGCCCATCACATGGATCAGGCCCATCACCGCACCGATGATGCCGATGGTCGGCGCGTAGCCGCCCATGCTTTCAAAGACTTTGGCCGCATTGATATCGCGGCTTTCCTGGGTGTAGAAATCCACTTCCAGGATGCTGCGGATCGCCTCCGGTTCGGCGCCGTCAACCAGCAGTTGCAGGCCTTTGCGGGCGTAGCTGTCAGGCTCGGCATCGGCCACGCCTTCCAGACCCAGCAGACCTTCCTTGCGTGCGGTGAGGCTCCAATTGACCACGCGGTCGACGCCGCCGGCCAGGTCCACGCGCGGCGGGAAAATGATCCACACCAGAATCTGCATGGCGCGCTTGAACGAACTCAAGGGCGCCTGCAGCAAGGCCGCGCCCACGGTGCCGCCGATCACGATCAACGCAGCCGGACCGTTGGCCAGGGCGCCGAGGTGGCCGCCCTCCAGGTAGTTGCCGCCAATGATCGCGACAAAGGCCAGGGTAATGCCGATCAGGCTCAACACATCCATCAGAGACAGGCCTCCACCAGATGCCGGCCGATGTCGTCCAGGCTGTAGACGGCGTCGGCAAGGTCAGCCTTGACGATGGCCATGGGCATGCCATAGATCACGCAGCTGGCTTCGTCCTGGGCCCAGATGGCGCTGCCGCCCTGCTTGAGCAGGCGAGCGCCTTCACGGCCGTCGGCGCCCATGCCGGTGAGCACCACCGCCAAAACCTTGTCGCCGTAGGACTTGGCGGCGGAGCCAAAGGTGATGTCCACGCACGGCTTGTAGTTGAGGCGCTCGTCGCCCGGCAGGATTTTGATCGCGCCACGCCCGTCCACCATCATCTGCTTGCCACCCGGTGCCAGCAGCGCCAGGCCAGGACGCAGGATGTCGCCATCCTCGGCTTCCTTGACGCTGATGCGGCACAGCTTGTCCAGGCGCTCGGCGAACGCCTTGGTGAACGCAGCGGGCATGTGCTGGATCAGCACGATGGGCGCCGGAAAGTTGGCCGGCAGTTGGGTCAACACCCGTTGCAGGGCTACCGGGCCACCGGTGGAGGTGCCAATGGCGACCAGCTTGTAAGCCTTGCGCTTGGGCGCCGATGAGTGCGTGTGCGCATGGGCGCCGGGCGCCGGGTTACGGGCTGGCGCGGCGGGTGCAGGCCGGGTCGTCGGCGCAGGTGCCGGGCGGTTGAACGAGGAACCTGCGGGCGCAACCGGTGCGGCTGCCGGCGCTGGTGCGCTGGACAGGCTGCGGCGGTTACTGCGCGCAATGCTGTGCACCTTCTCGCACAGCATCTGCTTGACCTTCTCGGGGTTGCGCGAGATGTCTTCGAAATTCTTCGGCAAAAAATCCACCGCGCCGGCGTCCAGCGCGTCGAGGGTCACTCGGGCGCCTTCGTGGGTCAGCGAGGAGAACATCAATACCGCGGTGGGGCAGCGTTGCATGATATGGCGCACGGCCGTGATGCCATCCATCATCGGCATCTCGTAGTCCATGGTGATCACGTCCGGCTTCAACGCAATCGCCTGGTCAATCGCCTCTTTGCCGTTGGTGGCCGTGCCGACCACCTGGATGCTTGGATCGGCGGAAAGAATTTCCGAGACGCGGCGGCGGAAGAAACCCGAATCGTCCACCACCAGGACCTTGACTGCCATAAACACTCCGTTAGGTGGGGCGGGCGTTA
The DNA here is from genome assembly GCF_000336465.1 of Pseudomonas poae RE*1-1-14. Classification (NCBI taxonomy): domain Bacteria; kingdom Pseudomonadati; phylum Pseudomonadota; class Gammaproteobacteria; order Pseudomonadales; family Pseudomonadaceae; genus Pseudomonas; species Pseudomonas poae. Next base: position 3,006,249 of record NC_020209.1, read on the forward strand.
CCGCCTGGGCCCCACCAAAATCAAATACGCCGTGCGGCGTAACGCTTGAGCATGCTCGGAACATCGAGAATCAGCGCGATCCGACCGTCACCGGTAATGGTCGCACCCGACATGCCCGGGGTCCCCTGCAGCATTTTGCCCAATGGCTTGATCACCACCTCTTCCTGGCCCACCAGTTGGTCGACCACGAAGCCGATGCGCTGGGTGCCCACGGACAGGATCACCACATGGCCTTCGTGTTGTTCCTCATGCTTGGCCGATGCCACCAGCCAGCGCTTGAGGTAGAACAGCGGCAAGGCCTTGTCGCGCACGATCACCACCTCCTGGCCGTCGACCACGTTGGTGCGCGACAGGTCGAGGTGGAAGATCTCGTTGACGTTGACCAGCGGGAAGGCGAACGCCTGGTTGCCCAGCATCACCATCAGGGTCGGCATGATCGCCAGGGTCAGCGGCACCTTGATGACGATCTTGGAGCCCTGGCCCTTCGTCGAGTAGATGTTGATCGAGCCGTTGAGCTGGCTGATCTTGGTCTTCACCACGTCCATGCCGACGCCACGGCCGGACACATCGGAAATCTCGGTCTTGGTCGAGAAGCCCGGGGCGAAGATCAGGTTGTAGCACTCGGTGTCGGTAAGACGGTCGGCGGCGTCCTTGTCCATCACGCCACGCTTGACGGCGATATTGCGCAGGATCGCCGGGTCCATGCCTTTGCCATCGTCGGTGATCGACAGCAGGATATGGTCGCCTTCCTGCTCGGCCGCCAGAATCACCTTGCCGCTGCGCGACTTGCCCGCCGCTTCACGCTCTTCGGGAGTTTCCACGCCGTGGTCGACAGCGTTGCGCACCAAGTGGACCAACGGGTCGGCCAGGGCCTCGACAAGGTTCTTGTCGAGGTCGGTTTCTTCGCCCACCAGTTCCAGGTTGATTTCTTTCTTGAGCTGGCGTGCCAGGTCGCGAACCAGACGCGGGAAGCGGCCGAAGACTTTCTTGATCGGCTGCATGCGGGTTTTCATCACCGCGGTCTGCAGGTCGGCGGTGACCACGTCGAGGTTCGACACGGCCTTTTGCATGGCTTCATCGCCACTGCTCAGGCCCAGGCGCACCAGACGGTTACGCACCAGCACCAACTCGCCCACCATGTTCATGATGTCGTCCAGGCGTGCGGTGTCTACCCGTACGGTGGTTTCGGCTTCGGTGGTGACCGGTTTTTCGGCCACGGCGGCAGCCGGGGCACGTGCAGGTGCTGCGGCCGGTGCCGGCGCGGGCTTGGCCACCGGTGCAGGTGCCGGCTTGGCGACCGGTGCAGGTGCTGGCTTGGCGACCGGTGCAGGTGCTGGCTTGGCGGCCACAGGCGCGGCAGTCGCCGCTGCGGCCGGGGCCACTTCGGCGAACTTGCCCTTGCCATGCAGTTCGTCGAGCAAGGCTTCGAATTCGTGATCGCTGATCAACCCGTCACCGGCCGGTGCTGCGCTGGCGGCAGCAGCGGCTGGCGCGGCGGCGGCTGGCGCCGTCGCGGCGACTTCCGGCAAGGCATCGGCAGCGAACGTGCCCTTGCCGTGCAGTTGGTCGAGCAAGGCTTCGAATTCGTCGTCGGTGATATCGGTGCTGGCGCTGGCTGTGGCTGCGGGCGGCGCGGCCACCGGTGCCACGGCGTCGGCAGCGAACTGACCTTTGCCATGCAACTGGTCGAGCAGGGATTCGAATTCGGCGTCGGTGATGTCTTCGCTGGTCGGCGCGGCAGGTGCCGCAGCCGGTGGCTGTGGCGCTTGCGGTGCTTCGGCCTCGGCCTTCACGGCGTTGAGCGAATCGAGCAGTTGTTCGAACTCGCTGTCGGTGACATCCGGCTCAGGCTCAGGCTCGGCCACCGGTGCAGGCGCAGCTTGCACGGCGACCGCCTCGTCAGCTGGCTCTGCCAGGCGCGCCAGGGCGGCCAGCAGTTCCGGGGTGGCGGCGGTGATCGGGGCACGTTCGCGCACTTCGCTGAACATGCCGTTGACCGCATCCAGTGCTTCGAGAATCACGTCCATCAACTCCGAGTCGACCTTTCGCTCACCCTTGCGCAGGATGTCGAACACGTTCTCGGCGATGTGGCAGCACTCCACCAGCTCATGGAGCTGGAGGAAGCCGGCGCCCCCTTTTACAGTGTGAAAACCGCGAAAAATTGCATTGAGCAGGTTCGCATCATCCGGTCGGCTTTCCAGCTCGACCAGTTGTTCGGACAGTTGCTCTAAAATTTCGCCGGCCTCTACAAGGAAATCCTGAAGGATTTCTTCATCGGCGCCGAAGCTCATGTGGGTGCTCCTTAGAAGCCTAAACTGGATAACAGGTCATCGACATCATCCTGACCTGACACAACGTCTTCACGTTTATCGGCATGAATCTGCGGACCTTCACCCTTGGCGAGATGTTTTTGTGGATCTTTTTCCGAAAGGATCGCCGCACGGTCATGTTCGATGCCGGCAAAACGATCGACCTGCCCGGCCATGAGCACCAGTTTGAGCAGGTTGCTTTCCACTTCGGTGACCAGTTGGGTCACGCGCTTGATCACTTGACCGGTGAGGTCCTGGTAATCCTGGGCCAGCAGAATATCGTTGAGGTTGCTCGCCACGGTGCGGTTTTCCTGTTCGCTACGCGACAGAAAACCGTCGACCCGACGGGCCAGCTCACGAAACTCTTCAGCACCCACTTCGCGACGCATGAAGCGGCCCCAGTCGTGACTGAGCGCCTGGGCTTCGGTGGCCATGCCATTGACCAGCGGCGTGGCGTTTTCCACCAGGTCCATGGTGCGGTTGGCCGCTGCCTCGGTCAGCTTGACCACATAGGACAGGCGTTCAGTGGCATCGGTGATCTGCGAAATTTCTTCGGCCTGGGGCATGTGCGGATCAATCTGAAAATTGACGATCGCACTGTGCAGCTCGCGCGTGAGCTTGCCCACTTCCTGGTACAGGCCGCGGTCACGGGTCTGGTTAAGCTCATGGATCAACTGCACCGCGTCGCCGAAATGACCTTTTTCAAGGCTCTCGACCAACTCGTGAGCATGCTTTTTCAGGGTCGACTCAAAATCGCCCAATGTTGTTTCTTTCTGCTCCATAGCTCCCCCGCGATGGCATTAGCCTTGGATGCGTTCGAAGATTTTTTCGATCTTCTCTTTTAGCGCCAATGCCGTGAATGGCTTGACCACGTAACCGTTTACCCCGGCTTGGGCGGCTTCGATGATCTGTTCACGCTTGGCTTCGGCGGTCACCATCAGCACAGGCAGGCTGCGCAGCTTCTCGTCGGCGCGCACATGGCGCAACAGGTCGATGCCGGTCATGCCCGGCATGTTCCAGTCGGTTACCAGAAAGTCGATGCTGCCGCTGTTGAGGATTGGAATCGCGGTAATACCGTCATCCGCCTCGACCGTGTTTGTGAACCCAAGGTCACGCAACAGGTTTTTTATGATCCGCCGCATCGTTGAGAAGTCATCAACGATGAGGATTTTCATGTTCTTGTCCAATTCGACCTCCAAGCAGTCTTAAACGCGCCCAGCACCTGGACGCGCCATTTCAATCAACAGGCGTTACACAAAAAGGACTGCCGGGTCCACCACGGGTCGAACCCGCGAAAGTAGTGACCTTCGCGGTATCGTCTGCAGTGTCCCCACACTGCCTGTCAGCGCGCGCGCCACTCTCCCAAACGCCCCCGCAAACGGGCTGCGCACTGGCTATGCAACTGGCTGACACGCGATTCGCTGACCCCCAGGACCTCACCGATTTCCTTGAGGTTCAGCTCTTCGTCGTAGTACAGCGCCAGGACCAGGCGCTCACGCTCCGGCAAGTTGGCAATGGCGTCCGCCAGTGCGCCCTGAAAACGTTCATCTTCCAGGTCGCGTGACGGTTCCATATGCGCACTCGCGCCGTCCTCGTGCAGCCCTTCGTGTTCGCCGTCCTGCAACAGGTCGTCGAAACTGAACAGGCGGCTGCCCAAGGTATCGTTCAAAATCCCGTAATAATCATCGAGACTCAATTGGAGTTCGGCCGCAACTTCGTGATCTTTAGCGTCGCGACCGGTTTTTGCTTCAATTGAGCGAATTGCGTCACTGACCATCCGCGTATTGCGGTGCACCGAACGCGGCGCCCAATCCCCTTTACGCACTTCATCGAGCATGGCGCCACGGATACGAATACCCGCATACGTCTCGAAACTGGCGCCCTTGCTCGCGTCGTACTTGGTCGACACTTCGAGCAGACCGATCATGCCGGCCTGGATCAGGTCTTCGACCTGCACGCTGGCCGGCAGGCGTGCCAGCAGGTGATAGGCGATGCGCTTGACCAGCGGCGCATAGCGCTCGATCAATTCGCCCTGGCTGTCACGTGCCGATTTTTTATAGAGGTTGTAGCCGCTGGATGTCATAGCACAGGACCCGCGCTTGTCTGATGCACCAATCGCTCGACGAAGAATTCCAGATGCCCGCGCGGGTTGGCGGGCAGCGGCCAGGTATCGACCTTCTGGGCAATCGCCTTGAATGCCAGCGCGCACTTGGAACGCGGGAATGCTTCGTAGACCGCACGCTGTTTTTGCACAGCCTTGCGCACGCATTCGTCGTAGGGAACCGCGCCAACGTATTGCAGGGCGACATCAAGAAAACGATCCGTGACCTTGGTCAGCTTGGCGAACAGGTTGCGCCCTTCCTGCGGGCTCTGGGCCATATTGGCCAGCACGCGGAAGCGATTCATGCCGTAGTCACGGTTAAGCAGTTTGATCAGGGCGTAGGCGTCGGTGATCGAGGTGGGCTCGTCGCACACCACCAGCAGCACTTCCTGCGCAGCGCGTACAAAGCTGACCACGGACTCGCCAATGCCGGCGGCGGTATCGATCACCAGCACGTCGAGGTTGTCGCCAATGTCGCTGAACGCCTGGATCAGGCCGGCATGCTGCGCCGGGCTCAGGTGCACCATGCTCTGGGTGCCAGAGGCAGCCGGCACGATGCGGATCCCGCCAGGCCCCTGCAGCAACACATCGCGCAGCTCACAGCGCCCCTCGATCACATCGGCGAGCGTATGTTTGGGGGTCAGCCCCAGCAGAACGTCCACGTTCGCCAGGCCCAGGTCAGCGTCCAGCAGCATGACGCGACGGCCAAGCTCTGCCAGGGCCAGGGACAAATTCACTGACACGTTAGTTTTCCCGACGCCACCTTTGCCGCCGGTCACCGCGATCACCTGTACGGGATGCATGCTGCCCATTTTATTTCTTTACCTTGTCTTGCTTAGACGCAGGCTACATGGCTTGGCCGCTTGAATCGCTTGCAGACCATCGATGTAGGTACATTTCACGGCGTTCATCCTGCCTCAACCGACCCGTTTTGCCGGGTTGTGGTAAAGGTCGGCGAACATATCAGCCATTGCTTCCTCGCTAGGCTCGTCTTGCATTTGCACACTCACGGCACGGCTGACCAACTGATGACGACGCGGCAGATGCAGATCATCCGGGATCCGCGGGCCGTCGGTCAGGTAGGCGACCGGTAATTCATGGCTGATTGCCAGGCTCAGCACCTCGCCCAGGCTCGCGGTTTCGTCGAGCTTGGTGAGGATGCAGCCGGCCAGCCCGCAGCGCTTGTAACTATGATACGCAGCGGTAAGAACCTGTTTCTGGCTGGTGGTTGCAAGCACCAGGTAATTTTTCGACTTGATCCCGCGGCCCGCCAGGCTTTCCAGCTGCATGCGCAACGCCGGGTCGCTGGCTTGCAGGCCGGCGGTATCGATCAGCACCACGCGCTTGCGCAGCAGCGGGTCGAGGGCGTTGGCCAGGGACTGGCCCGGGTCGACGTGGGTCACCGGCACATTGAGAATGCGGCCGAGGGTCTTGAGCTGCTCCTGGGCGCCGATACGGTAGCTGTCCATGCTAACCAGCGCGATGTTGTTGGCGCCGTATTTGAGCACGTAACGGGCGGCCAGCTTGGCCAGGGTGGTGGTCTTGCCCATGCCGGCAGGGCCGACCATGGCGATCACACCGCCCTCTTCCAGGGGTTCGATTTCCGGGGTGGCGATCATCCGAGCCAGGTGCGCCAGCAGCATGCGCCAGGCCTGGCGGGGCTCTTCGATGCTGCCGGTCAGCGCCAGCAGGTCGCGCGACAGCGGGCCGGACAGGCCGATGCGTTGCAGACGGCGCCACAGATTGGCCTGTTGCGGCTTGCTGCCTTGCAATTGGTTCCAGGCCAGCGAGCCCAGTTGCACTTCGAGCAGTTCACGCAGGCCGTTGAGTTCAAAGCGCATCGAATCGAATACGCGCTGGTCGACGCTGGCGGCCGGGGCCGGTGCGGCAGGACGCGGCGGTTCGACAAAGGTCGGCTCCACCAGCGGCTCGGCAGCGGTCAGCGGCAGGCCGGCAAACAGCTGGCGATTGGTGGTGGTGTCGCTGTCGCCGCGCATGCTCAGCTCGGCCTGGGCCGACACAATGCGCGAGGCGGTCTTGCGCAGCTCGTCTTCGAGTTCCATGTTCGGCACGCGTGGCGCCAGGGCCTGAGGGGTGTAATCCAGGGCAGCCGTCAGCTCCACACCGCCGGCGATGCGGCGGTTACCGATAATGGCGGCATCGGCGCCCAGCTCATCACGCACCAGTTTCATGGCCTGACGCATATCGGCGGCGAAAAAACGCTTCACTTGCATAACCCACTACCTCAGCCGTTGGGCCCTACTGTCGCGACGATAGTCACTTGCTTATTGTCAGGAATTTCCTGGTAAGCCAACACGTGCAAATTCGGTACTGCCAGACGTCCAAACCGCGACAACATCGCTCGGACCGGGCCTGCCACCAGCAGAATCACCGGTTGGCCCTGCATTTCCTGGCGCTGTGCGGCGTCGATCAACGAACGCTGCAGTTTTTCAGCCATGCTTGGCTCCAGCAGAACGCCCTCTTCCTGGCCTAATCCTGCCTTCTGAATACTATTGAGCAAGATCTGTTCCAACCTTGGCTCCAGGGTGATAACAGGCAGCTCGGAGTCAAGCCCTACAATGCTTTGCACGATTGCGCGGGACAATCCAACGCGCACCGAAGCCACCAACGCGGCGGTATCTTGACTCTTGGCGGCGTTGTTGGCGATAGCCTCGGCAATGCTGCGAATGTCGCGCACCGGCACCTGTTCGGCCAGCAGCGCCTGCAGCACCTTGAGCAACTGCGACAGCGAGAGCACGCCCGGCACCAGCTCCTCGGCGAGCTTTGGCGAGGCCTTGGCGAGCAAACCCATCAATTGCTGGACTTCCTCGTGCCCGATCAGCTCGTGGGAGTGCTTGTAGAGGATCTGGTTGAGGTGGGTGGCGACCACGGTGCTGGCGTCCACCACGGTGTAACCGAGTGATTGCGCCTGGCTGCGCTGGCTGACTTCGATCCACACCGCTTCCAGGCCAAAAGCCGGATCTTTGGCGGTAATGCCGTTGAGGCTGCCGAACACCTGGCCCGGGTTGATCGCCAGTTCCCGATCCGGGTAGATCTCGGCTTCGGCGAGGATCACGCCCATCAGGGTCAGGCGATAGGCACTGGGAGCCAGGTCGAGGTTGTCGCGAATGTGCACAGTGGGCATGAGGAAGCCCAGGTCCTGGGACAGTTTCTTGCGCACACCCTTGATCCGCGCGAGCAACTGGCCACCCTGGTTGCGGTCCACCAGTGGAATCAGGCGGTAGCCGACCTCCAGGCCGATCATGTCGATTGGGGTCACGTCGTCCCAGCCCAGTTCCTTGGTTTCCTGGGCGCGGGCCGGGGATGGCAGCAATTCCTGCTGGCGCGCCACTTCCTGCAGGGCCTGCACCTTGACCGCGTTCTGTTTTTTCCAGAACAGGTAAGCACCGCCGCCAGCCAGGGCCGCCATGGTCAGGAACGACACGTGGGGCATGCCCGGCACGATGCCCATGATCGCCATGATGCCCGCCGCCACGGCCAGGGCTTTGGGCGAGGCGAACATCTGCCGACTGATCTGCTTGCCCATGTCTTCAGAGCCTGAAGCACGGGTCACCATGATGGCCGCTGCTGTGGATAACAACAGTGATGGCAATTGCGCCACTAAACCGTCACCGATGGTCAGCAGGGCGTACACCTTGCCGGCGTCGCCGAAGGTCATGCCGTGCTGGAAGATGCCCACGGCCATGCCGCCGATGAGGTTGATGAACAGAATCAGCAGACCGGCGATGGCGTCGCCACGCACAAACTTGCTCGCACCGTCCATGGAACCATAGAACTCGGCTTCCTGAGCCACTTCCAGGCGGCGGCTCTTGGCCTGGTTCTGGTCGATCAGGCCGGCGTTGAGATCGGCGTCGATGGCCATCTGTTTGCCGGGCATGGCGTCGAGGGTAAAGCGTGCGCTCACCTCGGAAATGCGCCCGGCACCCTTGGTCACCACCACGAAGTTGATGATCATCAAGATCGCGAACACCACGATACCAACCACGTAGTTACCGCCGATCACCACCTCACCGAACGCCTGGATCACCTTGCCGGCGGCGGCATGGCCGTCCTGGCCGTGCAGCATCACCACGCGGGTGGACGCGACGTTCAGTGCCAGCCGCAGCAGGGTGGCCACCAGCAGGATGGTGGGAAACACCGCAAAATCCAGCGGCCGCAGCGCGTACACGCAGACCAGCAGGACCACGACGGACAGGGCAATGTTGAAGGTGAAGAACACGTCGAGCAGAAACGGCGGCATCGGCAACATCATCATTGCCAGCATCACCAGCAACAACAACGGCACACCCAGATTGCCCCGCGAGAGGTCAGTCAGGGTCGTACGGGCCGTACCGAACATTTGAGAGCGATCCACCACCGGTATTCCTCGTAACGTAAAGCAAACTTTTGACGCCAAGAGGCGACTTGCAGGCGGTATTGCAAGAAGCTGTCCAACTTTGGTTTTGGTATCAGGATCAAAAAAATATGGGAGGGGGCTTGCCCCCTCCCATATTTTTTGTCTCGCTGTGTCATCAAGGCTTGGGGGTGGCTGATTTGATCGGCGGCAGCGCGTACGGGCCTTTGGGTCGATGGATCAATTGAAAGGCCAGTTTCCGGCCGACCGAAAACCTGGTCTTGCCCCAATCTCTCTTGTCGACAAATACTTCATCTTTCCAGTCATCAGACCAAATCACCCACTCTTCCCTGATCCGATCGTAGGATTTGACAGCCCCGCTATACACCTTCAACACCGCTCTCCCCGCATCTAGCTCAAAACCTGCGTCACGTTTTCAATGCAATGGAACCGCGCACAGGTATTGCTGGCTACTGTCAAAGTTGACAGGTAGACGCTGCACAACAACGAGTGTTAGAGATGTAAAAATGGGCCACTGTGAAGCCACACCGCGTCAGGAATCGCGCCGCAGCTCCGGCGGAATCGGCAGGTCCTTGAGCGGGTCCGGCCGTTTGCCTTTACCCGCGCGGTACTGGCGGATCTGGTAGACATAGGCCAGAACCTGCGCCACGGCCAGGTACAGACCGGCGGGAATTTCCTGGTCCAGGTCGGTGGAATAGAAGATCGAGCGCGCGAGCGCCGCCGATTCCAGCAACAGGATGTCGTTGGCCACGGCAATTTCACGGATTTTCAGCGCGGTAAAGTCGCTGCCCTTGGCCAGCAGCATTGGCGCGCCGCCTTTCTCGGGATCGTACTTGAGGGCCACGGCGTAGTGGGTCGGGTTGGTGATGATCACATCGGCGTCGGGCACCGAGGCCATCATCTTGCGCTGGGACATTTCACGCTGCAGCTGACGGATGCGCTGCTTGACCTCCGGCCGCCCTTCCTGGTCCTTGTGCTCGTCACGCACCTCCTGCTTGGTCATCAGCAGTTTCTTGTGGCTCTCCCACAGCTGGATCGGTGCGTCCACCGCCGCAATGATGATCAACCCCGCAGACATCCACAGCGCGCTCCAGCCCACCAACTGCAAGCTGTGGATGATCGCCGACTCCAGCGGCTCGTGGGCGATGCGCAGCAGGTCGTCGATATCCGACGACAACACCGCCAGCGCCACGAACAGAATCAGGATGAATTTGGCCAGGGCCTTGAGCAGCTCCACCAGCGCCTTGGCGGAGAACATGCGTTTGAGCCCTGCCCCCGGGTTCATGCGGCTGAACTTGGGCGCCATACTGCTGGCGGCAAACAGCCAGCCTCCCAGCGCCACCGGGCCGATCAACGCAGCCAGCAACAAGGTGATCAGGATCGGCAGCACCGCCAACAGCGCGATATTGCCCGAATGCATCAGGTAATGGCCCATGGCGTCGGGATTGAGCAGCACCTCGCGCGGCAGGCTGAAGTTGTATTTCATCAACTCCAGCAAATCCAGGGCCAGGCCACCACCATAGATCAGCAGCGCGCCGGAACCGGCCATCATGGTCGCGACGGTGTTGAGTTCCTTGGAGCGGGCGATCTCACCCTTTTCCCGGGAGTCCTTTTTACGCTTCTCCGTGGGGTCTTCTGTCTTGTCCTGACCGCTCTCGCTCTCGGCCATGGCTCAGCGCGCCCGTGCCAGGTCACGTAAAAACTGCAGGGCGTCGGTCGCCAGCGGTTGATACTGATTGAGAATGTCAGCCAGGCCGACCCAAAAGATGACCATGCCCATTACAAGGGTCAGCGGGAAACCGATGGAGAAAATGTTCAACTGCGGCGCCGCGCGCGTCATCACGCCGAACGCGATGTTCACCACCAGCAACGCGGTGATGGCCGGCAGCACCAGCAACAGCGAGGCGCCCAGCACCCAGCCAAGGCGCCCCACCACTTCCCAGAAATGATTGACCACCAGCCCCGATCCCACCGGCAAGGTGGTGAAGCTTTCGGTCAGCACCTCGAACGCCACCAGGTGGCCGTTCATGGCCAGAAACAGCAAGGTCACCAGCATCGTCAAAAACTGCCCGATCACTGCTGCCGAGACGCCATTGGTAGGGTCGACCATGGACGCGAAGCCCATGCCCATCTGCACCGAAATGATTTGCCCGGCGACCACGAAGGCCTGGAAGAACAGGGTCAGGGAAAAACCCAGCATGGCACCGATCAGCACCTGCTCGGCGATCAGCAGCAAGGCACTGAGGTCGAGCGCGTTGACCGGCGGCATCGGCGGCAGACCGGGCACGATCACCACCGTGATAGCCACCGCAAAATACAGACGCACACGCCGGGGCACCAGGGTGGTACCGAACACCGGCATCGCCATCAGCATCGCTGTGACGCGAAACAGCGGCAGGATGAACGAGGCAACCCACGTACTGATCTGGGTGTCGGTCAACGCCAGCAGCGATTGCATGGGCTCAGCCGATCAACTGCGGAATACTGCCGTACAGCTGCAGGATGTATTCCATGAAGGTTTGCACCAGCCACGGGCCGGCGACGATCAGCGTGATCAGCATCACCAGCAGGCGCGGCAGGAAGCTCAGGGTCTGTTCGTTGATCTGGGTCGCGGCCTGGAACATCGCCACCAGCAGGCCCACCAACAGGCTCGGCACCACCAGCACGGCGACCATCATGGTGGTCAGCCACAGCGCTTCACGGAACAGGTCGACCGCTACTTCTGGCGTCATGGCCTCATACCCCTCCGAAGCTGCCGGCCAGGGTGCCGATTATCAGCGCCCATCCGTCCACCAGCACAAACAGCATGATCTTGAACGGCAACGAGATGATCAGCGGCGACAGCATCATCATGCCCATGGCCATCAACACGCTCGCCACCACCAGGTCGATGATCAGGAACGGGATGAAGATCATGAAGCCGATTTGAAACGCGGTCTTGAGCTCCGAGGTGACGAACGCCGGCACCAGGATGGTCAGCGGCGCCTGATCCGGGGTGGCAATGTCGGTGCGCTTGGACAGGCGCACGAACAGCTCAAGGTCGCTGGAGCGCGTCTGCGACAGCATGAAGTCCTTGATCGGACCCTGGGCCCTGTCGATTGCGACCTGGGGGGTGATGGTCTCGGCCAGATAGGGTTGCAGGGCTTGCTGGTTCACCTTGTCGAACACCGGCGCCATGATGAACATGGTCAAAAACAGCGCCATGCCAGTGAGGATCTGGTTCGACGGCGTCTGCTGCAGGCCCAGGGCCTGGCGCAGGATCGAGAACACGATGATGATCCGCGTAAAGCTGGTCATCAGCATGACGAACGCCGGGATAAAACTCAGCGCGGTCATGATCAGCAAAATCTGCAGGCTGACCGAATACTCCTGCGCGCCGGCTGCGTTGGTGCCCAGGGTGATCGCCGGGATCGACAACGGGTCGGCGCCCAGCGCCAGTGGCGCGACCAGCAACAGCATGAGCGTCAATAAAACGCGCATTACTTCTTATCCTTCTGATCCTTGCCCAGCAACTCCATCAGGCGCTGAGCGAATTCCGGCGTGGCAGGCGTGGACGTGTCCACGTTCACCGGGTTCTTGAGCACGTGCAGCGGGGTGATACGGCCCGGCGTGATGCCCAGCAAGATCTGTTCGCCGCCCACCTGCACCAGCACCAGCCGGTCCCGCGGCCCCAGCGCACGCGCGCCGATCATCTCGATCACCTGGCCATTGCCGGGGCCGATACGCTGCATGCGGCGCATCACCCAAGCCAGCACGAAGATCAGCCCTACCACCAGCAGCAACCCCAGCACCAGCTGGGTCAGTTGCCCGCCGACACTGCCGCCGACCACGGGCGCGGCCGCCTTCGCCACAGGTTCGGCCGCGAGGGCGCTCAATGGCAGCGCCAGACACAGTCCCGCCAGTGAATACTTCATGTCAGCGCAACTTCTTGATGCGTTCGCTCGGGCTGATCACGTCCGTCAGGCGGATGCCGAACTTTTCGTTGACCACCACCACTTCGCCGTGGGCGATCAGCGTGCCGTTGACCAGCACATCCAGCGGCTCACCGGCCAGGCGGTCCAGCTCGATCACCGAGCCCTGGTTGAGCTGCAGCAGGTTGCGGATGTTGATTTCGGTGCTGCCCACTTCCATGGAGATCGACACCGGAATGTCAAGGATCACGTCCAGATTGGGACCGTCGAGGCTCACCGGGTCATTGTTCTTCGGCATGCTGCCGAATTCTTCCATCGCCAGGCGCTTGCCGGCGGGCGCGGTGGCGGCATCGGCGGCCAGCAGCGCGTCGATATCGTCCTGGCCGACATCGCCGGTTTCTTCCAGGGCCGCTGCCCATTCGTCAGCCAGGGCCTGGTCTTCGGCGGAAGTGTTTTCGTGTTCGGTAGCCATTACATGTCCTCGGCGAAGCAAACATTCATAAAAAGAGGGGGATCAGCGCCGGTTGATCGGCTCGATCACCTGCAGCGCCAGGTTGCCCTTGTGGGAACCGAGCTTGACCTTGAACGACGGCACGCCGTTGGCGCGCATGATCATTTCTTCCGGCAACTCGACCGGAATCACGTCGCCGGGCTGCATGTGCAGAATATCGCGCAGGCGCAACTGGCGACGGGCCACGGTGGCGCTCAGCGGTACGTCGACGTCGAGCAGGTCTTCGCGCAGGGCCTTGACCCAACGTTCGTCCTGGTCGTCAACGTCGGACTGGAAGCCGGCGTCGAGCATCTCGCGCACCGGTTCGATCATCGCGTACGGCATGGTCACGTGCAGATCGCCGCCGCCGCCATCGAGTTCGATGTGGAACGTCGACACCACAATAGCCTCGCTCGGTCCGACGATGTTGGCCATGGCCGGGTTCACTTCCGAATTGATGTACTCGAAATTGACCTCCATGACGGCCTGCCAGGCTTCCTTCAAGTCGATGAAGGCCTGCTCCAGCACCATGCGCACCACACGCAATTCGGTAGGGGTGAATTCGCGGCCTTCGATCTTGGCGTGGCGACCGTCGCCACCGAAGAAGTTGTCCACCAGCTTGAACACCAGCTTGGCGTCGAGGATGAACAGCGCGGTGCCGCGCAGCGGCTTGATCTTGACCAGATTGAGGCTGGTGGGCACGTACAGCGAATGCACGTACTCGCCGAACTTCATCACCTGCACGCCGCCCACCGCCACGTCGGCCGAGCGACGCAGCATATTGAACATGCTGATGCGGGTGTAGCGGGCGAAACGTTCGTTGATCATCTCCAGGGTCGGCATGCGCCCACGGACGATGCGATCCTGGCTGGTCAGGTCATAACTTTTGACGCTGCCGGGCTCGGCAACCATTTCGGTCTGTACCAGACCATCGTCCACGCCATGCAGCAGCGCATCGATTTCATCCTGGGACAGCAGGTCCTGCACGGCCATGTCGTGATCCTACTGCAATACGAAATTAGTGAAGAGCACTTGCTCGACGGCGACTTTACCGAGTTCCTTCTGGGACACTTCCTGCACGCTGGCGGTGACTTTCTGGCGCAGCATTTCCTGGCCAACCGGGGTCACCAGGCTGTCGAAGCCCTGTGCGGATAACAGCATCACCAGGTTGTTGCGGATCACCGGCATATGCACCTTGAGCGCATCCAGGTCCGCCTGATTACGCGCCAACAGCGTCATGCTCACCTGCAGGTAGCGTTGACGGCCGTTCTGATTGTAGTTGGCGACAAAGGCCGGCAGCATCGGCTCGAAGATAGCCGGCTGCTTGGCGTTGGTGGCGGCCTCGGCGACGGGGGCCGGTTTGCTGGCACTGCTGTGCATGATGTACCAGGTGCCGCCCACTGAAGCACCAATGGCCAGGAGCAGACCCAGGACGATCATCAGGATAAGCTTGAGTTTGCCCTTCCCCTTGACCTTGCCTTCGGGTGCTTGTGCTGCGTCTTCGCTCTTCGCCATGCCAATAATCCGTCACTATTCTGGGATTCATAGATCTACGGAAAGGCAAGAGCAAGTGTTATGCCAGAATTGTCTGGTAGACAGGCACATATCCATGTGGGAGGGAGCAAGCCCCCTCCCACATTTAATCAGGCGTAGTAATCAACGGCGCTGGAGCCGATCACGCTGGTCGTTACCGGCGCTGTGGCAGCGGTGACTTCCGCGTGGTCAGCACTGTCGGCCCTGCCACCCCGTGCGCCGCCACTCACGCCGCGCATCTGGTTCTGCTGTTGCTGTTGCTGCTCCTGACCACGGGACTGGTCGGACACGTTCACGTCCACCTGGCCCATGCCCTGCTGAGCGAACATCTCGCGCAGGCGGCCGGACTGGCTTTCCAACGCTTCACGCACCACGGCGTGACCGCTCATGAACGTCACCTGAGCCTGCTGATCCGGTGTCATGTTGACCTTGATGTCCAGACGCCCCAGCTCGGCCGGCTGCAACTGAATCTCGGCCGACTTGAGGCTGGCGCTGGAGAGGTACATCACGCGGTTGACCACCTCTTCGGTCCAGCCGCTCTGGTGCATCGCCAACGGTGCGTTGGCTACCGGCGGCAGCGCATTGGCGGTTTTCGGGGTGGCGGCCTGGGTCAGCGCGGCCAGGCGATCGGCGAAGTTATCGACGCGGGTATCGCTGCCGGCGTTTTTCAGGTCCTTGAGACCGTCATCGATCAACGCGCCGAACGCCTTCTCGCCGCCCTGATGGGTGCTGCCCTTGGCGGCTTGCTGGTCCACCAGGGTGGCGATGCCGGCGGCAAATGTCTGCGCGGCGGTTGGCTGATCCTGGGTGGAGGTAGTCGGTGCGGCCTTCTGCGGCGCCTGGCTGCTGGCGGACACGTGACCGCCCTGTTCCATCGCCAAACGCACGGCGGGCATATCGTCCAGCGGGTCGGCGGCGGGGTCGAAGGCAGGCTTGGCTGCATCGGTTGCCGCGACAGGCGCTGCGACCGCAGGTTGCGTCTTGTCAGCCTTGTCGGGCTTGGCGGCAATCGGGGTCGGCGTTTCCGGCGGCACCGGCAAAGCCACTGGCGTGAGCGTGGCCACCAGGGCCGGGTCGACTACCGGATCGGCCGGCGGTTGTTGCGCCAGGGCCGGGTCGGTGGGTTTGTCGTCGTCACTGCTGGCGCTGTCGTCGGACTTGGCTGGCGGCGTGGCAGGCAAGGGTTTGCCGCTATCGGCAACCGCCGGCGTGCTGGCGGCAGGTTTGTCGCTGTCGGCAACCGGCTTGGCCGGGCTTTCGACAGGCTTGTCGCGCGTGGGTTTGGCCGGGCTGGCGTCGGGTTTTGCGGCAGGTTTTGACGCTTGGTTGGCGAACACTTGAGCGAAGCCAGGGCCTTTATCCCGGGGGTCCGCCGCCACTGAAGATGAAACGGCGACGGGCGCTTGAGGCTTGGCCGCAGGGGCAGCCTGAAGGAGGGCGTTGGGGGCGACTGGCATAAGTAGGGTCTCCAACTGCATGGGGGTCATGGGATGCAGTTGTGGAGATAAAGCAAGAGTTGGGCCAGGTTGGATTGGTTGGATATATATCGCCGCACTGGGCCAGTGCGCTAACCCGGTGTCCTGCCGGGTTACCCACGGATTCAAGCCTTCGTTCGGCCAGCGTGGTTAACGGGTCGCCTGAGCTCAAGAGCCGGAGCAAAGCAGATCAAAAGCGGTGTGATATCCATCAGACAAATGGAGATTCAAATGTGGGAGGCAAACAATCCCGGTCGGCTCCAAGGCCGCCGCACTCTTGCTTTTAATCAGGGAGCCCCTTCAGCCGGGCCAAGAATGATCGCCTCCGCCGTAAGGGCGGAACCCAATCACCCCGCAAAAACCCGCTGCAGCTCGCGCTTATACATGGCCCGAACCAGAGCAAACTCGCGGTCAATCTGATCCACCAACCCGCCAATATCCCCCGCCGACGCCATCTCCAACTCCTGACACAACAAGGCCAACTGCACCGCTCCCAGGTTCCCGCTGCTCCCCTTGAAACTGTGCGCAATCTGCCGCAACGCCTGCGTATCACCACCCGCCTTGTGCAGCGCCTTCACCCGCTCTTCAGAGTCATGCAAAAAGGTATCCAGCAAATGCGGATACTCCCCCTCCATGACCTCCTGCAAACCCGCCAACACCTGCGGGTCCATATGAACATCAACCACTTGCTCGCTCCTTGATCAAGAATCGCCGGATTATGCCAGAGCCCCCCAGCAAAACTCCACGCATACACTGCGCCCGCCATCCGACCAGCCTACAGTGCTGCTCAATTGACGCACCAGGCTGAGCCCCCGGCCAGACAGACGGTCGATATCCAGCGGCCGCGCCAGTATCTGCTCCACGTCAAAGCCCTGACCACTGTCCTCAACGCGCAAGCTCAGGGTGCCCCCGGTATCAGTGGGCACCACCTGCACATGCACGCGCACAAATCCCGTGTCCAGTTGCGCCAACCGCTCGTTGCGCAGACGGTAATACTGCGCAAACCCCTCGGCATCGCGCTTGAGCCGCGAGTCCAGCCCCAGCACGCCATGTTCCAGCGCATTGGAATACAGCTCGGCCATCACGCTGTAGAGCGCCCCGCTCTGCTCGCGCAGGCCGTGGATTTCCAGCAGCAGTTGCAGCAGGTAGGGCAACGGGTTGTAACGCTTGAGCGTGTCGGCGCGAAACTCGAAACTCACCGACCAGTCCAGCGGACACGACTGGCCGCTGTCGGCATACAAAGGCCCGGTCGCACGCAGCGACTGACCAGCCTGCAGGGTGATTTCCACCATGCTCACATCATCGCGCACCTCGCCGCGAAATGCCGCCAGCGCCTGCTCGATGTCTTCGAACAGGCGGTCCGGTTCGCGATTGGCGGCAAATACCTGCAGCAAGCGCTCGGCACCAAATAATTGTTCGTTGGTGTCGGCGGTGTCGAGCACGCCATCGGACAGCAAAAACACACGGTCGCCCAAGGCCATCGGCCAGACCTCGGTGCTGTCGTCAAACTGCTCCGCCGACAGCACGCCCAGGGGCAAATGCCGTGACATCAACGGCGTGCGCTTGCCCGTGGCGACCTCGTGCACATAGCCCTCGGGCATGCCGCCATTCCACACCTCCACCGCTCGCCGCTGGGTGCTCAGGCACAGCAGCGTGGCACAGCAGAACATGTCCGCCGGCAGGATGCGTTTGAGCTTGGCGTTCATCTCGCGCAAGGTCTGAGCCAGGCCATAGCCCTTGGCGGTCATGCCGTAGAACACTTCAGCCAGCGGCATGGCGCCCACCGCTGCAGGCAAGCCATGGCCGGTGAAGTCGCCGAGCAGCACGTGCATGTCACCCGACGGCGTGTAGGCCGCCAGCAGCAGGTCGCCGTTGAACAGCGCATAGGGCGATTGCAGGTAACGGATGTTCGGCGCCGCGTTGATGCAGCCCGAATGGGCGACCTTGTCGAACACCGCCTTGGCCACCCGCTGTTCGTGCAGCAGGTATTCATGATGCTTGGCGATCAAGTCGCGCTGCTGCAATACCGTGGCCTGCAGGCGACGCAGACGGTCCATGGCGTTGATCTTGGCCGCGAGGATCACCGGGTTGTAGGGTTTGGCCAAAAAGTCGTCGCCGCCGGCATCCAGGCACTGTGCCAGGGCTTCGCTTTCGCGCAGGGAGGTGAGGAAGATCAGCGGCACCAGCGCTTCCCCCGCCAGTTGCTTGATGCGCCGCGCTGCCTCGAAACCGTCCATTACCGGCATCAGCGCATCCATCAATACCAGGTGCGGGCGTTCACGGGTGAACACCTCGACCGCTTCAGCGCCGTTGGTGGCGGTGAGCACCTGATGACCCTGTCGCCGCACGATGGTCGACAGCAACAGCAGGTCGGCGGCGCTGTCTTCGGCGATCAGAATCGTCAGCGCCTCAAGCACGGGGGCCTGGACACTCATTCGATATCGAACAGTTTGTCGAAGTTGGAAATGGCGAGGATCTTGCGCACGTCGGAACTGCTGTTGACCACACGGATATAGGCCTTGTCGCCCCCCGCATGGTCGCGCAGCAACAGAAGCATGCCCAGGGCCGAGCTGTCCATGTAGGTGGTTTCCTTCAAGTCCACCACGACTGTCTCGGGCTTGGGGTAAACGTCTTCATAAACGTTGCGAAAATCCTGGTGGCTGCTGAAATCGAAGCGGCCCTTGATCACGATCGTCAACGTCTTCCCGTCCATGGATACTTTTTTTTCGACTGACATTTACTGCTTCCTTGTCATTGGCAATGTGACACAGGTTTAGCAGCTCAAAGGAATCCGAGCAACACAGCAAATCAATTGCACGAGAGCCCCTGCCACATTCAGAACGGGGACTGGCGAGGCAGACGTTGCGACAGCTCATCGAGCAGCTTCTGCTCGCGCTTGTCTTCCAGCGCGCGCGCTTCGTCGATGTAACGCTGTACCAGCTTGCGCAGGCCCTCGACCCGGGCATAGGCGGCCTGCCAACTTTCGCGCGCCTTGTCGAGGTTGTTCTGATGCCAGGCCAGGCTCTGGCGCTGCTGGCCGACGGCGGTTTCCAGTTGGTTGAGAAAACCCTGGTACCCCATCAGCCACTGGCCGGACACGCCCTTGCTGCCACGGTCGATCCACTGCTGCTGGTACTCGCCGCGAAAGCGTTCAAGGTCGCCCAGCTTGCTTTCGGCCAGGCGGACCTGCCCCTGAAAATACCCCAGACGCTGCACCGCAGCTTTTTCGGCCTTTTCGGCCATCTCCACCACCGGCGCAAGGCGTGCAGAACGCGAGTTGGCCATGGCTTAGCCGCCCGGCGCGGGGGCGAAAATCGACTGCAAGTGAGCCTCGCTTTCGCCCATGCTGATGTTGTCGTTGAGGCCCTGGCGCAGGTAGGTCACGAGTTGCGGTTGCAGGGCAATCGCAAGATCGGTCTCGCGATCACCGCCGGCCACGTAGGCCCCCACGCTGATCAGGTCGCGGCTTTGTTGATAGCGCGACCACAGTTGCTTGAACTGCTGGGCCCGGGCCATGTGCTCCGGCGTCACCACCGACGGCATTACCCGGCTGATGGAGGCTTCGATATCGATGGCCGGGTAGTGCCCTTCCTCGGCCAGACGCCGGGACAGCACGATATGGCCGTCGAGCACGCCCCGCGCCGAGTCGGCAATCGGGTCCTGCTGGTCATCGCCTTCGGACAATACCGTGTAGAACGCGGTGATCGAGCCCCCGCCCGCCTCGGCATTACCGGCGCGCTCCACCAGTTTGGGCAACTTGGCGAATACGGACGGCGGATAACCCTTGGTCGCTGGCGGCTCGCCGATGGCCAGGGCGATTTCCCGCTGGGCCTGGGCGAAACGCGTGAGCGAGTCCATCAGCAACAGCACGTTCTTGCCCTTGTCGCGAAAATATTCGGCGATGCGCGTGCAGTACATGGCCGCGCGCAAGCGCATCAGCGGCGCATCATCGGCCGGCGATGCCACCACCACCGAACGCTTGAGGCCTTCCAGGCCAAGGCTGTGCTCGATGAACTCCTTGACCTCACGGCCACGTTCACCGATCAGCCCCACCACGATGATGTCGGCCTCGGTGAAGCGCGTCATCATGCCCAGCAGCACCGATTTACCCACGCCGGTACCGGCAAACAGGCCCAGACGCTGGCCGCGGCCAACCGTCAATAATCCGTTGATGCTGCGAATGCCCACGTCGAGTGGCTGGCTGATGGGGTTGCGATTGAGCGGGTTGATCGTGGGACCGTCCATCGGCACCCAGTCCTCGGCCTTCATGCCA
Source organism: Pseudomonas poae RE*1-1-14 (assembly GCF_000336465.1). Taxonomy (NCBI): domain Bacteria; kingdom Pseudomonadati; phylum Pseudomonadota; class Gammaproteobacteria; order Pseudomonadales; family Pseudomonadaceae; genus Pseudomonas; species Pseudomonas poae. The sequence continues at coordinate 3,026,716 of NC_020209.1, forward strand.
CCCTTGCCGTCGAGCGGACGACCGGCGCCGTCGAGCACGCGGCCGAGCATGCTCATGCCCATGGGCAGGCGGCCGGTGTCGGCCAGCGGCACCACGCGGGCACCGGGGGCAATGCCGGCAACGCTGCCGACCGGCATCAGGAATACCTTGCTCCCGGAGAAGCCCATCACTTCGGCTTCGACCTGCACCGGGTGGTAGCTGTCGTCGTTGATCACCAGGCAGCGGCTGCCCATGGCGGCGCGCAGGCCTTCGGCTTCGAGGGTCAGGCCGACCATGCGCAGCAGGCGCCCTTCCAGAATCGGCTGGCCGGGCAACTGCGTGGCCTCGGCGTAACCGCCCAGGCGCTTGGCGAAGCTGGTGCGATCAAGGCGCATCCGGGCGGTCCAGGTCGATACTGATATCGGGTTCGCCCGGGTTCATGGCCTGTTCGTGCTGCTGGTCGAGCAACTTGGCCATGATCTGGCTGATGCGGGTTTCAACCGTGGCATCGATGCGGCTGTGTTCGGTCTCGACTCGGCAGCCACCGGGCTGCAGCGCGGCGTCCTCGACGATGCGCCAGGTTTCTTCATGGCGCTCGCGCAAGGCTTTGACCTGCTCGAAGTCCTGCGGATTGATGTACAGCCGCACGTTGCCGACGCCCAGAGGCAGCAATTTGAGCGCTTCGCGCATGACGCCTTCAATCTGGCTGGAGTCCAGCACCAGTTCGCGCTGGATCACTTGGCGCGTGATGTGCTGCACCAGTGCGACCATCGATTTTTCGATCTGCGCATCCTGCCCGGCGATCGGTTCGAACAGCCCGTCCATCAGGCGCTCCAGGCTGGCGAGCTTGACACCCAATGCCACCTCGGCCTCCTGGCGCACCTTGAGGGTGGTGCTGCGAAAGCCGTCCTTTTCGCCCGCCGCGAAGCCTTCGTTGTAGGCCTCCTGGCGGATGGCCTCCAACTCATCGAGGGTCAGCGGCTGGACTTCATCCAGCGGCACTTCCTCCATCTCCACCGGGGTTTGCACCACCGGCTCGGGTTCGGGCTCCGGCACGTGCGGGTCGAAGCTGGGCAACGACCAGATGTCGAACCCGCCCACGTCCCGCGCGCGAATCAGGTCGCTGGGCGTTTCATCTTTGCTCGACATGGGCAGCGCCTTAAATCATTTCTTCGCCGCCCTTCCCGCCGAGAACGATTTCTCCGGCTTCGGCCATACGGCGGGCAATCGTGAGGATTTCCTTCTGCGCGGTTTCGACGTCGCTGACGCGTACCGGCCCCTTGGCTTCCAGGTCGTCGCGCAGCAGTTCGGACGCGCGCTTGGACATATTCTTGAAGATCTTCTCCTTGACGTTCTCGTCGGAGCCCTTGAGCGCCAGCACCAGTACGTCCGAGGACACCTCGCGCAGCAACGCCTGAATGCCACGGTCGTCGACATCGGAGAGGTTGTTGAACACGAACATCAGGTCTTCGATCTGGCCGGACAGGGTATCGTCGATCTCGCGGATAGAGTCCATCAACTGGCCTTCGACCGAGCTGTCGAGGAAGTTCATGATATCGGCCGCGCGCTTGATGCCACCCAGGGTGGTGCGCGAGGCATTCGAATTGCCGGAGAACTGCTTCTCCAGAATAGTGTTGAGTTCTTTGAGGGCCGCCGGTTGCACGGTGTTCAGCGACGACACGCGCAGGATGATGTCCAGGCGCACCTTATGGTCGAAATGACCGAGCACTTCGCCGGCCTGGTCCGGGTCCAGGTACGCGACGACGATGGCCTGGATCTGCGGGTGTTCGTAGCGGATCACGTCGGCCACCGCGCGCGGCTCCATCCACTTGAGGCTGTCCAGGCCGCTGGTGTTGCCACCGAGCAGGATGCGGTCGATCAGGCCGTTGGCCTTGTCTTCGCCCAGCGCCGAGGTGAGCATCTTGCGGATGTAGCTGTCGGAGCCGACGCCCAGGCTGGTCTGGTCGCCGACAATCTCGACGAACTCGCTCATCACCTGCTCGACTTGCTCACGGTGCACATTGCGCATCTGCGCCATGGCCACGCCCACGCGCTGGACCTCTTTGGGCCCCATGTGACGCAGCACCTGGGCGGCGTCGGTTTCCCCCAGCGACAGCAGCAGCACGGCGGCTTTGTCGACTCGGGAGAGCTTGGCAACAGCGGCTCGATTATCACTCATCTGCGTTGATCCACTCTTTCACGACCTGGGCCACACGGCCCGGGTCTTCTGCTACCAGACTCTTGATTGCGTTCAGCTGAGCGTCATAGCCTTCGCTCGGGCTGGGCAACAGGATGCTTTGCGGGCCGCCGAGGCTGACGCGGTCGTTGGCCAGTTCGCCGTCCAGACCGCCCATGCCACCCAACTCGACGTCGCCACCGGCCAGGGCCAGTTGTTTCTTGCCGTTGCCGGTGATGTTATTGAGCACCGGACGCAGCACACCGAACACCAGCACCAGGATGAACAACACCCCCAGCACTTGCTTGACGATGTCCCAGAACCACGGCTGGGTGTAGAACGCCGCTTCAGCGATGACTTCGCCACGCTCGGCAGAGAACGGCATGTTGATCACGCTGACGCTGTCGCCACGGCTGGCGTCGAAACCGACGGCGTCCTGCACCAGGCGGGTGAAGCGCGCCAATTCGTCGGCGGTCCACGGCGCACGGGTCACGGCGCCATCGGCGGCGTTGACCTTGACCTGGTCATCGACCACCACCGACACCGACAGGCGATTGATGCGGCCCTGCTGCTGCTTGGTATGGCTGATGGAACGGTCAAGCTCGAAGTTCTTGGTGGACTGGTTACGCTTGTCCGCCGGGTATGGCGCGAGCATCGGCTGGCCGGTGGCCGGGTCCATGATCTGTTGGCCGTTGGCGTCGAGCAGCGGCTGCCCGGCGGCAATGGCGCCCGCCGTCGCGGCGGCACCACCGGTGGTTTGCGGGGCAGTGGCCGGCGTCGGTGGCTGGTTGCTCAGGGCACCCGGCACACCTTGCGGGCCACTGCTGGCGGTACGTTGTTCGCTGGTCGATTGCTCGCTGCGCAGCGCGGGCTGGTCCGGGTTGAACTGCTCTGAGGTCGACTCGACGGCGCTGAAGTCAACATCGGCGGACACTTCGGCCTTGTAGCGGTCGTTGCCCAGCACCGGTTGCAGGATGTTATGCACCCGCTGGGTGAGCATGCTTTCCATGCGGCGACTGTAGTCGAACTGCTTGCCGGCCTGGGTCAGCGCAGAGTTTTCGGCCATGTCGGACAAGAGGTTGCCCTTCTGGTCGACCACGGTGATTTGCGACTTGCTCAATTCGGGAACGCTGGTGGCCACCAGGTTGACGATCGCCAGTACCTGGCCAGGCTCCAGGGAGCGGCCGGAAAACAGCTCGACCAATACCGAGGCGCTGGGCTTGCGCTCATCACGCACAAACACCGAGCTTTTCGGAATCGCCAGGTGCACACGGGCGCCCTTGACGTTGTTCAGGCTGGAGATCGTGCGTGCCAGTTCGCCTTCCAGGCCACGACGGTAGCGGGTGGCTTCCATGAACTGGCTGGTGCCCAGGCCCTGGTCCTTGTCGAGGATTTCAAAACCGATATTGCTGTCGGACGGCGTCACGCCAGCGGCGGCCAGCTTCATGCGGGCACGGGCCACGTCATCGGCCTTGACCAGCAGGGCGCCGGAATTGGGCTCTACGGTATAGGCGATGTCGGCTGCGGCGAGGGTTTCCATGATCTGCTTGGAATCCATGCCCGCCAGGCTGCCGTACAGCGGACGGTAATCGGGTTGCTGCGACCACAGCACCACGGCAAAACCAATCGCCACGCTCGCTGCCAGGCCGACCATCAGGCCTACCTGACGCAGCATGGTCATTTCCGAGAGGTTTTCCAGGAACGACAGGCCAAACAGCGGCGGCTTGCCACCTGCCTTGGCGGGTACGTTATCGGTGACTGCTTCTGCCATGACTTAACTCTCGCCCTTAAACCGGCATCTGCATGATGTCTTGGTAAGCCTGAACCACTTTGTTACGCACTTGGGTCAAGGCTTGAAAGGAAACGCTAGCTTTTTGCGAGGCGACCATCACATCGGTGAGGTCCACGCCGCTTTTGCCGATCTCGAACGCGGTGGCCAACTGGCTGGAGGCTTGCTGGGTGTCGCTGACCTTGTTGATGGCCTGACCGAGCATGTCGGCAAAATTGCTTTGGCCCAATTCCGGCACGGGTGCGACGGATTTCGGCCGGGCCATGGCGTCCATTTGCATGGAGCGCATATCCAACATCAACCGATTGAACTCAATACCCTGGCTCATGACCTTCTCTCTCCGACAACCCGCAAATTTTTGACACTACGCAGCAGTTATCAGGGGTAGGTGCAACAAGGGTGCCAGCTCTGCAGCAACTCGTAAGAAAAGGCGACAAAGCTGGTCGGACTATATTCCACACAGCCACTAACGACGACTACAGACCTGTGGCGAGCGGGCAAGCCCTAATGCCGTTCAGTTAAGCGCAGACTCCCTGTGGCGAGCAGGCTTGTCCTGCGTTGGGCTGCGCAGCAGCCCCAAAACCAGGCGCTGAGCAGCATCAGGTACACCGCGTTTTGCTGGATTGGGGGCGCTTCGCACCCCAACGCGGGGCAAGCCCGCTCGCCACAGGGAATCTGAGCTTTATTGAACGGCATTGGGACAAGCCTGCTTGCCAAAGGATCCGAGCAAACCTGTGGAGGGTTGACTCAGGTGGCGAAGAGGTAGGCTTCGACGTCCATGCCGGCGTCGCGCATCTGCGCCAGCTTGTAGCGCAGGGTGCGCGGGCTGATGCCCAGGCGCTCGGCGGCCTCTTTGCGGCGGCCGCGCTCGGCACGCAGGGTGTCGATGATCATCTGGAATTCGCGGCGACGCAGGTCGTCGCCCAGTGCGCCGGCCGATTCAGCTTCGGCGACCACGGGCGCCGGTGCCAGGCTCGGCAACGGCGCCGCGCCTGTGCCGGTGGCCAGGCAGAAGTCCTGCGGCTGGATCAGGCCGCCCTGCTGCAGGATCAACGCGCGCTGGATCGCATTGTCCAGTTCGCGCACGTTACCCGGCCACGGGTAGCCGATCAGGCAGGTCTGGGCCTCGGCCGACAGCCGTGCCTGGGCGTGCTTCATTTTTTTGACGTGGTTGCGCAACAGGCGCTCGGCCAGCGGGATGATATCCGCCGGGCGCTCGCGCAACGGGCGCCAGGCCAGGGGGAACACCGACAGCCGGTAGAACAGGTCTTCGCGAAAGCGCCCCGCCGCCACTTCGCCCGCCAGGTCGCGGTTGGTGGTGGCGACCACGCGAATGTCCAGCTGGATCGGCTTGCGCGCGCCTACCCGCTCTACTTCACGCTCCTGCAATACCCGCAACAGCTTGGCTTGCAGGCCCAGGGGCATTTCCGAGATTTCATCGAGCAGGATGGTGCCGCCGTCCGCTTGCTCGAACTTGCCGGCCTGGGCCGCGATGGCACCGGTGAACGAGCCCTTTTCATGGCCGAACAAGGTGGCCTCGAGCATGTTGTCAGGGATCGCTGCGCAGTTGATCGCGATAAACGGTTGTTTGGCGCGGCTCGATTGCTGGTGGATGTAGCGCGCCAGCACTTCCTTGCCGGTGCCGGACTCGCCGGAAATCAGCACGGTGGAATCGCTGCGCGCCACACGGGCCGCGAGCTCCAGCAATTGGGCGCTGGCCGGTTCGAAGGCAATCGGGCCCTCGCCGTCGGGATTGGAAATAACGCCAAGGGCGTGCCGGGCAACCAGCTCTATAAGCGCCTTGGGCTCGAATGGCTTGACCAGATAATCCGCAGCGCCCTGGCGCATGGCATCCACCGCGCGCTCGACGGCACCGTGGGCGGTCATCAGCAGCACCGGCAGTTGCGGGTGGCGCGCGCGCAGCAGGCCGAGCAATTGGTGACCGTCCATGCCGGGCATGTTCACGTCGCTGACTACCAGGCTGAACGCCTCCTGCTCCACGGCTGCCAAGGCGTCTTCAGCGGAACCGACCGCACAGTAGTCATGGCCCGCCAGCAGCAGCGTGTCAGCCAATGCTTCACGCAGGGCGCGATCGTCTTCCACCAACAGAACCTTGATAGCCATGTCCTTACTCCGTGCCTGCCGCGCTGGTAAACAGCGGCAAGGTCATCAATGCACAGGTGCCGCGCCCCAGCCGGGAATGCAGCAGCAATTCTCCCTGATGGGCACGCGCCACGGCCTTGACCACGGTGAGGCCCAGGCCCGTGCCGTTGGTCTTGGTGGTGAAAAACGGTTCGCCCAGACGCTGCAGCACCAGCGGGTCGATGCCGCTGCCGCTGTCGCTGATGCACAGGCGCAGGGTTTGCTCACGGCTGTACAAGTGAATCTTCAGGCGTGCGCCAGGGCCGCTGGCCTGAGTGGCGTTTTCGATAAGATTGAGCAGCGCGCCCACCAGGGTGTCGCGGTTGCACAGCAGCTCACCGAGGTGGCTGTCGCACTGCCAGCGCACTTGCACGTCCTGGATATGGGTGGCAGCGGCGGCCTGCAACGCCTGCATCAGCGCCGCCGGGGTGACGCGGTCGGTCAGCGGCAATTCGCCACGGGCAAACACCAGCATGTCGCGCACCTGATGCTCCAGCTCATGCAGGCGCTCTTTGAGGCGTCCGGCAAAACGCTGGTGGGTGGTGGCGGGCAATTGCTCGTCAGTCAAATGACTGGCATAGATCAGCGCGGCCGACAGCGGCGTGCGGATCTGGTGCGCCAGAGAAGCGACCATACGGCCCAACGACGACAAACGTTCATGGCGTGCCAACTGATCTTGCAGGTGCCGGGTTTCCGTCAGGTCGTTGAGCAGCACCAGTTGACCGGGCTCGGCGTCAAGAGAACGGGTGGCGATGGACAGGCGGCGCCCGTCCTTGAGAGAGATTTCATGACCGTCGTCTTCACGCGGCGCAAAGCAGCGAGCAATGACTTCACGCCACAGCTCGCCTTCGAGCGGCAGGCCGAGCATGTCGCAGGCGGCCGGGTTGGCCTCACGCACGCGGCCCTGATCGTCAATCACGATGACGCCCCCGGGCAACAACGAGAGCAGGTTTTGCAGACGATTGGCCAGACGCTCTTTCTCGGCCAGCTCTTGCATGCGCTGGGCGCTGACCACCGCCAACTCGCCCTTGAGCTCGGAAACCCGGGCTTCCAGCAGGCTGTAGGAGTCGGTCAGTTGGCTCGACATCTGGTTGAACTGGGAGAACGCCTGCTCAAGACCCTGGTGGATCGGCGACTCTACAGGCGGAACCAGCCCCTGGATGGCAGGGGCCGAGGATAGCTGGGCGGCGTGGGGCATGATGCTCTCTCGCTGGCTGACCGTCAGTTAAACGGAACGTTGCGAGAGCTATAGCAATACCCGTGCCTAAAAAAATAAGCTTACTTTTCAGTCAGTTGAAAAACAGGCGTCAATCATCTGCCTGTTCATCACCTTCCCGACGGCTCATTCCGTACTTGCGCATCTTCTCCACCAGGGTGGTCCGACGGATGCGCAGTCGCTCTGCGGCGCGGGCGACGATGCCGTTGGCGTCGTCAAGCGCCTGTTGGATCAGGCCTTGTTCCAGGTTGCCGAGGTAGTCTTTCAGGTCAAGACCTTCGGGCGGCAGCATCGCGGTGGAACCGAAGTCCTGAGTATGGCCGTTGATGGCCACTCGCTCCTCCATGTCACTGCGCAGGCTGTCGACCATCTGTTCGTCTTCATCGTCGACGTAGCGGAATTTCTTCGGCAACTCGACCACACCGATCACACCGTAGGGATGCATGATCGCCATGCGCTCCACCAGGTTGGCCAGCTCACGGACGTTGCCCGGCCAGCCGTGACGGCACAGGGACATGATCGCGGCCGAGTTGAAACGGATCGAGCCGCGTTTTTCATGTTCCATGCGCGAGATCAGTTCGTTCATCAACAACGGGATGTCTTCCACGCGCTCGCGCAGCGGAGCCATCTCGATGGGGAATACGTTGAGGCGGTAGTACAGGTCTTCGCGGAAGCTGCCGATCTCGATCATGCTTTCGAGGTTTTTGTGGGTGGCCGCGATGATGCGCACGTCGACGCTCTGGGTCTTGTTGCTGCCCACACGTTCGAAGGTGCGCTCCTGCAACACGCGCAACAGCTTGACCTGCATCGGCAGCGGCATGTCGCCGATTTCGTCGAGGAACAGGGTGCCGCCATTGGCCAGCTCGAAGCGCCCGGCACGGCTGGTGATGGCACCGGTGAAGGCGCCCTTCTCGTGGCCGAACAGTTCGCTTTCGAGCAGCTCTGCAGGGATCGCCCCGCAATTGACCGGCACAAAGGGCCCGTCACGCCGCTTGGAATGATAGTGCAGGTTGCGCGCGACCACTTCCTTGCCGGTGCCGGACTCGCCCAGAATCAGCACGCTGGCGTCGGTATCGGCCACTTGCTGCATCATCTGGCGCACGTGCTGGATCGCACGGCTGGTGCCGACCAGGCTGCGGAACAGATTGGGTTCGCGGTGACGGCCGCGCTCGCGGGCCTGGTCGTACATCTCGCGATAGACCTGGGCACGGTGCAGGGAATCGAGCAATTTGCTGTAGCTGGGCGGCATTTCCAGGGTGGACAACACGCGGCGGCGCTGGTCTTCGGGCAACTCGACCGAAGAAATATCGCCCATCAGCAACACCGGAAGGAACTCATCCCAGGTCGACAGTGTCTTTAACAGGCCCAAAACTGCGCCAGGAGCATTTACCGTCCCGATCAGCACACAGATGACTTCACGGCTCGATGACAATGAGCTGACCGCCTGCTGCCAATCATGGCTGCCACAGGGCAGATTTTCTTCGCCAAGAAAATTCAAAATCACCGCCAAATCGCGGCGGCGAACGCTATCGTCATCAATCAGCAGAATTTTGGTTTCACGCCACATGCAATAGCAACTTCCCTAGTAAAACTTCCTGCCCCAGTGTGAGGGCAATCAAGACGCCTGTAGGACTTATTACCTTGTAGACGTCTGAAATCTGAAAACAACACTAGTTAAGTCAAAAAAACCTGCGCAGTCAAATTTATGACGCGCATCAGGGTTAGCCGACTCTGTTCAACCAAACAGATGGTAGACCTTTGACGCGTTTTTCGCCTGGTTGATCTGCGACATCTCTTCGAAAATCGCCTGCCGCTCCCCCGTCGTCACCTCGAGCAACTGCTGATACACCGCCAGCAGGCTTTCCAGTTTTTCACGCAACGCATCCTCATTGACCGGCGCTTCGCTGAGCACCTGGTCGATCACATCGCGGCAGCCCAGGTCGAGTTCGCCGATAGCCTCCCAGTTACGGTCCGCCAGCGCGCCCACCAGCGCCTCACGGGTTTCATCAATGCGTTGCAGTGCATGACTCATGACGTATTCCTCAAGGCCGGTGGCCTTACTGTGCGGCGCCTTGTGGGGTAGCGATACCATCCCAGCCTTGCTTGACGGTAATCATCAAGCGCGCAACTTCGTCGATCATCTCGGGGTCGTTATGCAGGTTGGCTTCCATCAGACGGTTGGTCATGTAGGCATACAGACTTTCCAGTTGCTGGACATACGCCGGGTCTTCGCTTTTTTCAGCGTCCAGACCGTCGCGCAAGCCGATGATGATATCCACCGCCTTGCCGAGCATCAGCCCCTTTTGGGCGATGTCGCCACGCGCCAGCGCACCCTTGGCCTGAGCCATGCGGTCAAGCCCACCCTCCATCAGCATCTGCACCAGACGGTGCGGACTGGCTTCAGAGATCTGAGCATGGGAATTGACCTTCTGGTATTGGCGAAGGGCTCTCATGGGATTCATGGTTCTACCTCGTAACAGGCGACAGCGGAAAGATTTCAGTAACGTTTATGTCGACGCGATTACCCATAACTTTAATCCCACGGTTATCAAAAAAGCCAATGCACTCAGCATTGGCTTTTTGCGTCGTGCCGCGAGGGCGCCATAAATCCGATTGGTACAGTTCCTGCTTTGCCCCTTTCCAATCGTAGGAAACGATATTTAATTGACAGTCGCGGGCACCATGAAAAATATCATCAAGTTGTTAGTGCCAGAGATGCCGAAGGTCGAGCAGATTCTTCCGTACTGGCAGCAGATCGATGAAAACCGCTGGTACACCAACTTCGGCCCGCTGGTCTGCGAACTCGAAGATCGGCTCTCGCGCTCATTCAGTCGCGAGCCGACAAAGGTGCACGTAGTGTCAATGGCCAATGGCACCTGTGCACTGCAAATCGCCCTCGAAGCGTTGAGGCTGCGCAAGGCTGGCCGGGTGCTCGTGCCGGGGCTGACTTTCGTCGCCACCGCCACCGCCATTATCCGTGCGGGGCTGACCCCGCTGATCAGTGATGTAGATCCCAACAGCTGGCTGCTGACACCCGCGATAGCACGTGCGGCACTCGCTGAAACGCCGTTTGACGCAGTGATGCCTGTCGCGACGTATGGTTGCCCTCAGGATGTCGCGGGCTGGGACCTGTTCACCGCCGAAACCGGCATCCCGGTGGTGGTGGACGCCGCAGGCGCCTGGGGCAATCAACAGGTCGGCCTGACCACCAAAGTCGCCTTCAGCCTGCACGCCACCAAGGCACTGGGCGGCGGCGAAGGCGGTTTCGTCGCCGCCCGCCACCACGCGTACGGCCAGAGCATGCGCGCACTCAGCAATTTCGGCATCGACGCCCAGAGCGGCGGCCTGGTGTTCGATGCGGGCGAGAACGGCAAGATGAGCGAATACCACGCCGCCGTTGCCCTGGCCGCGCTGGACAACTGGCCGACCGTCGCCGACACACGGCGCAATCTGCATCAGCGCTACGCCACACGCCTGCTTGAAAAAATTCCCGCGCTGAAACTTCAAGTCAAACCTGCGGACGGCGTGTACAGCCTGATGCTCGTGTTACTGCCGCCCGGCTTTCGCGGGGTGGACATTCAATTGCGCCTGCTCGGCGAAGACATCGAAACCCGCCGCTGGTATTGCCCTCCCCTGCACGGCCACCCGGCTTTCCAGGCCTGCGCGGCCGGTCCGCTGCCGGTAGTCGACCTGCTGACCGAGCGCCTGCTGGGTTTGCCCTTCCATCTGTCACTGACCGATGCAGACATCGAACGCGTGATCGACTGCCTGGCAGACCTGCTCACCAATCAACCGACAGCGCCATGACCGACAGCCGGTTCAACCTTCGCCCTTTGTTCAAACTGGTGTGAGCATGACAACTATTCCTTCAGCCCCACACATGCCGCTGGTCAGCATTGCGATACCGGCCTACAGCCCTCGATTCTTCGAGGCGGCATTGAGCAGTGCGCTGAACCAACGCTACGCCAATATCGAAGTGGTGATTACCGATGATTGTCGCGACGACGGCGTCCGCCTGATTACCGAACGCCTGATTGCACAGTCGACTGTGCCGGTGCGTTACCTGCACAACGAACAGCAGTTGGGCGGCATGCTCAACCTTAACCGTTGCATGCAGGAGTCCCAGGGCGAATACATCAAATTTCTCAACGACGATGACGTGCTGCTGCCCGACTGCGTCTCGCGCATGGCGGCGGTACTCCAGGCACGCGGCGACATCGCGCTGGTCACTTCGCGGCGCACGATAATCGATGCCCAGGGTGAGGCGCAGCCGGATATCCTCGAAACGTGCGGTGTATTCAGCGAAGACACCTGCCTGCACGGCGAAGACATCATTTCGCTGCTCTGCGACTGGCCGGTCAATTTCATCGGCGAGCCCAGCACCGTGATGTTTCGCCGCGCGCAGTTGAGCGACAAGCTGCCGCACATCTGCGCCCTGGGCGGCGTGGTGATCCGCGCCATCAACGACCTGGCGATGTTCGTGAACCTGCTGCAGCACGGTAACCTGGCGTTCCTGCATGAGCCGCTGTCGCTGTTTCGTCGACATGCCGACCAGCGTCAGAACCAGCCCGATATGAAAGCGTTATTCACACAGAGCCGCGCCGACTTCGTCGAGCAGATTCATGCGCTGGGGTTGTATCGCCCGCAGTTCCAGGCGCAGGTGCGTCGCAGGCCCCTGCCTGGTCCTCAGGCCTTCAGATTGTTTGCGCTGCGCGATGCTTACACTGCCTCCGGTGCCGACGCAGCGGTCTCGGCGGTCTCGGCAGCCAACGCCGAAACATGCGACTTGCTGGAGGTGCAGCGGCCCGCTCTGCCGGACAGCGAGCCACCCGTGGCGGTGGTTATCCATGCCTTCCATCCGGATATGCTTCTGGACATCCTGAAGCGCCTGATTCAGTTGCATGAACGCCTGCATCTCTACGTCACCTGCATGGCAGAACGTGAAAATGAAGTACGCGAGCATTTAGCGGCGAGCGGCCTGGGTTATTCACTGTTCCGCGTGCCCAATCATGGGCGCGATGTGCTGCCCTTTTTGAACGTACTGCCGTTTTTACGCGCCGATAATATCCACACCCTGGTCAAGCTACACACCAAGCGCTCGGTGCACTTGGGCGTGAAAAATTCCTGGGCCAGCGACCTGTTCGATGATCTGCTCGGCCCGGTGCGCTTTCGCCAGTCGGTGGAGTACCTGGCCAATCCGACGCACCATCCGTTGCTCGGTACGGAGCGCTACCGCCAGGCGGTGACCACCCATCTGGCTGAAAAAAACCGCACTCACCTGCTCGCTCTGGCCGAGCGTGCCGGCATTGATCCGCAGCACATCGACGAGGCGGATTTCTTTGCCGGCACCATGTTCTTCGTGCGCCTTGAGGCCCTGGCCCCGCTGGAGCGCATGCACGTGACACGTGCCGACTTCGAAACCGAAGCCGGCCAGCTTGATGGCACGCTTGCCCACGCGTTCGAACGTTTTTTCGGCGTGCTGGGACATCTCGGCAAACAGCAGCGCAATGTCCACCTGTATCAGCGCTGGCTGGAAACCCGGCAACTGGCCGCCAGCGAGTTCGAAGGCCTGCCGGCGCGGCTGGCCAGCTGGCCGCAGCAGCCCGGGGTGTTGCTGGTGGTGACCGATACCAGCGGTGACATGGCCGCCTTGCGCGCGACCCTGGACAGCATCCACAGCCAGGTCTATCAGGCGGCGGCCATCGCCATACTGTCCAATGCCGAACCCATTGGGATAACCCCGGCCGACAATCTGGTGTGGCTGCCGCTGGCAGAGTCCTGGCCGAGCCAGCTCAATGAATTGCTGCAAGGCATCCAGGCCGACTGGTGCTACCTCCTTCGCGGCGGCGACCAACTCGACCCCCATGCAGTGCTGCTGCTCGCCGAAGGGATCGCGCTGACCCCCGGCATCATCGCCTGTTACAGCGACGAGGATTCGATCACCGCCTCGGGCTGTCAGGATCCGGTCTTCAAGCCGGACCTCAATCTCGACCTGTTGCGCAGCTACCCGTATGTGGGCCGCGCCCTGGCCTTCAGCCGCGACGCCGCCCTGCAGGCCGATGGTTTCGATCCCGCCTTCGCGGAACTGGCGCCCCATGACCTGCTCTTGCGGTTGATCGAAGCCCACGGGCTGGGCAGCGTGGGCCATATCGCCGAAGTACTGGTGCACCAGGCCATCAACTTCGGCCAGTGGCTGGGTGAAGCACAGGTGATCGCCCACTCTGCTGCGGTCGTCGAGGCACACCTGCGGCGCCTGGGCGTCGCGCACCAATTGCGCACCGGCCCCCTGCCGATGGTGCACCGTGTGGTCTATCAGCACCCGACAACACCGTTGGTGTCGATCATCATCCCCACCAAAGACCAGTTGCCTATGCTGATGCGCTGCATAGAAAGCCTGATGGAGAAAACCCGCTACACCCATTACGAACTGCTCATCGTCGACAACAACAGCCAAACCGCCGAAGCCCGTGAATGGTTCGCCGGCATGGAGCGCCTGAACGACGCCAAGGTGCGCATCCTGCGCTACCCGCACCCTTTCAACTATTCGGCCATCAACAACTTTGCCTTCAGCCGCGCCCGTGGCGAGTACCTGGTGCTGCTCAACAACGACACCGCCGTCATCGACGGTGATTGGCTTGACGCCCTGCTCCATCACGCCCAGCGCCCGGAAGTCGGCATCGTCGGCGCCAAACTGCTGTTTCCCAACGGCACGGTGCAGCACGCCGGCGTGGTTCTTGGCTTGCGCGGCGTGGCAGATCACGCGTTCATCGACAGCCCAATGCTGTCCAACGGTTACCTGCACCGCCTGCAGATCGATCAGAACTACAGCGCTGTGACCGCCGCCTGCCTGATGATCCGCACCGAGCTGTATCGCCAGGTGGGCGGGATGGACGAGGCCGGCCTGGGGGTTTCCTACAACGATGTGGACCTGTGCCTGAAAGTCGGCCAGGCCGGGCAACTGGTGGTCTGGACGCCTTACGCGATACTGATGCACGAGGCCAACGTGAGCCAGAATCAGGTCGACAAGGCCACTCAGGACGCCAAGCTCGAGCGCTTCAAGCGCGAACAGGCGGTGATGTACCAGCGCTGGCTGCCGCAGTTGGCGAACGACCCGGCCTACAACCGCAACCTGACCCTCGAAGGCAGCGGCTTCGCGTACGAATGCCGCAGCGAGGTGGGCTGGCATCCGTTCGCCAGCCGCGCGCTGCCTTACGCAATGTGCTACCCCGGCGACTCCTTCGGCAGCGGGCATTATCGGGTGCGTCAGCCTTTCGCCGCCTTGCAGGCCGCCAGGTTGATCGACGGCGAAGTGAACGATTTGCTGCTGCAACCAGTGGAACTGGAGCGCCTGGCGCCGGACACGATCATCTTCCAGCGTCAGTTCACCAAAACCCAACTGGAAGTCATTCAGAACGCTCGGTCGCTGTCCAAAGCCTTCAAGGTGTACGAGCTGGACGACTACATCCTCGATGTCCCCGCTGGCAACCTGACCCGCTCGCTGTTTCCCAAGGACATTGCCAAGCGCCTGAAAAAAGCCGTGGGCCTGTGTGATCGACTGGTGGTCTCGACCCAACCGCTGGCCAATGCGCTCAAAGGCTACAATGCCGACATTCGCGTGATGGAGAACCGCCTGCCCGCCCAATGGTGGAGCGGGCTGAGGAGCTTGCGCCAACAAGGGCACAAGCCTCGGGTGGGCTGGGCCGGTGGCTCAAGCCACGGTGCCGACCTGCAGGTGATTGCCGAGGTGGTTCGCGAACTGGCCGGCGAGGTGGACTGGGTGTTCATGGGCATGTGCCCACCTGCACTGCGCCCCTTTGTCCACGAGTTTCACGGTGGCGTGAATATCGACCAGTACCCGGCACGCCTGGCAGCCCTGAACCTGGACCTGGCGCTGGCGCCGCTGGAAGACAACTTTTTCAACGCCTGCAAAAGCAATCTGCGACTGCTGGAATACGGCGCCTGCGCCCTGCCGGTGATTTGCTCGGACATCCTGTGTTATCGCGGTGACTTTCCGGTAACCCGGGTCAAGAACCGCTCCAGGGACTGGATTGCCGCCATTCGCGAACACCTGGCCGAACCGGACGCCAGTGCGGCCGCCGGCGATGCCTTGCACAGAGTGATACTGGACAAGTGGATGCTCAGGGAAGACAACCTGCTGGCCTGGCGAGAGGCGTGGCTGCCCTGACTGGGTACGGGGAACGCTTCCCAGCAATGGAGCTATTTTGTGGCGAGCGGGCTTGCCCTGATGCCGTTCAGTTAAGCGCAGATTCCCTGTGGCGAGCAGGCTTGTCCTGCGTTGGGCTGCGCAGCAGCCCCAAAACCAGGCGCTGAGCCGTATCAGGTACACCGCGTTTTGCTGGACTGGGGGCGCTTCGCACCCCAACGCGGGGCAAGCCCGCTCGCCACAATAAGCCCACACATTTTCTTTAACTGAACGGCAATAGGACAAGCCTGCTCGCCACAGCGGATATCGGCGATGCATAAAAAAGCCCGGGCCAAAGACCCGGGCTTTTGCCAATCGGTTAAATCAGTTGTTTTTCTGGTTGTTCAGCGCGTTGAGCGTACCCAGCACGTTGTTACTCTGCTGGCGCAACTGAGCCACCAAGGTGTCCATCGCCGCGTACTTGTTGGTCAGCGTGGTCTGGTAGGCATCGATACGTTGATCCAGCGCAGTCTGCTGCTTGGCCAGGTCCTTGAGGCTGTCGGACAGCGACGTGGAGCGCGTTGCCAACAAGCCGGTGGTCGGTTTGGCGTAGGCATCGGTTGCGGTAGTCAAGCGCGCCAGCAAGCCGTCCTTGCCCGTGAAGATGCTGCTCAAGTCCGCAGCGTTGGTCTTCATCGCGTTGTCCCACTGCTTGTCGTCGATCGACAGCAGGCCGGTGGTCTGGTCGGTTTCGACGCCGAACTGGGCCAGGGACTTCAACGCACCGTTGCCCGACATGGTGTTGAACTCGTTGCGGATCGCCGATTGCAGCGTGCGCATGGTCGAGTCACCGGTCAACGTGGCCGCCACGGGGTCGCCTGCCGCGTTTTTGGTCACCGCTGTTTCTGCCGTCATCGCCTTGAGCAAGGCGTTGTAGGTATCGACGAAACCCTTGACGCCGGACTTGAGTGCCGTGGTGCTGGTGCTGACGGAGATGGTCAGAGCCGTACGCACAGGATTATCACTTTTGTCGCCAGCAGTCGCCAGCGGCGACACCGTCAGCAACTTGATGCTGACCCCGCTCACCGCATCGGTAATGTTGTTGGACTTCGATTCGGCGGCAATGCCATCGATGGTGTACTTGGCGTTCTGCGGCGGGTTGACCACCGTGTAGCCGGTATCGACGCCAGAGTTGCCGGACATGGTCAAATCCGTGCCTGCACCGCCATTGGTCGAAGTCAGGATCAACCGCGAGCCGTTGGAGTCGGTGAGGATGTTGGCACTCAGGCCCGCGGTGCCGAACTGCGAGTTGATCGAATCACGCACCTGTTGCAGGGTCGCGCCGGGCGCGACGCTAACGTCGAAGTTCTTGCCTGATTGCGAGATGGTCAGTGTGGTGGCCGTGTCGCCCTTGTTGACCACGCTCGACGCGCCGCCGGCAAAGTTGGTGCTGCTCAACTTCGAAGGCTGGGCCAGTTGCGACACCACCAGCGAAAACGTCCCGTTGGAGGCGCCCGCCCCTGCGGTCATGGTGGCGACTTTTTCGTCCGAGGACGTACCGACCAGGCCACTGAAGCTGTTGTCGGTGCCCTGGGTCTTGAGCGCGCCACGGAACGCGTCCAGGGCTGCCTGGATCTTTCCGATGGACGAAAGTTGAGTGGTCGCTTTTTGCGATTGCGTGTTGATCTGAAGCTGTTTCGGTGCTTTTTCAGCATTTACCAGCGACGTAATGATCCCGCTGGTATCGATACCAGAACCCACACCACTAACCGTTGTACCCGCCATCATCGTGCTCCTAATTCGGTAGTTGCCGTTTTCTTGACGAGCAACCCATCAAGACATCACCGCAACAAGTTTCATGCCAGCTCAGACCTTTTCGTCGAACAGCACGTGACTGGCATTTGCCAGGTTCTGCGCCAACTTCAAGGCTGTTTCCGAGGGAATCTGGCGAATTACCTCGCCACTGTCGGTGGCGATGACCTTGACCACCACCCGGTGGGTAGAGTCGTCGATCGAAAAATCCAGTTTGCGCTGGGCCGCTTGTACGAATTCGCGAATATCGGTAACCGCTTGCTCCAGATCAGCCCGTTCCGGCTTGCCGGGGATCGGCGCGATGGCCTCGACCTTGGTCTTGTCCTTGTCCGCCACGAGGGCGGCCGGTGCGCTTTGAGGTGCAACCGGTGGATAAGACGAGGCTAGCTTTACACTCATGTCCATGTCCAATCTCCTCTAAAACCGAAACGACGAAAGGGCACGTTAAACGCGCCCTTCCGTCAGTCACCAAGCGCGGTTATTACTGAAGCAGCTTCAGTACAGCGGATGGCAGCTGGTTGGCCTGCGACAGGATCGCGGTAGCGGCCGATTGCAGAGTTTGCTGTTTGGTCAACTCGGCTGTTTCAGCAGCGAAGTCGGTGTCTTGTACAGTCGAACGTGCAGCGGTGGAGTTCTTCTGAATGTTGGTCAGGTTGTCTACGGTAGTGGTCAGACGGTTCTGAACAGCACCCAGGCCCGAACGTACGCTGTCGATGCCGCCGATTGCCTTGTCGATCACTGCCACTGCGGCCTGTGCGTTGAAGGCACTGGTCACGTCGGTTTGAGCGATGGTGGTTTTGGTCGACGCTGCGGCAGTACCGGTAGCGGCGAACAGACCGGTTACACCGGCACCGTTCAGTGCGTAGCCTTTGGACGAGTCCAGGTTCACGGAACCAGTAGCGGTCAGGCCGTTGGACAGGGCAACAGCGGTGCCGTAATTGCCCGAACCATCTTTGGTGGCGACAGTGATAGCACCGGCTGCGGTGGTAGCGCTGAAGGCCAGGTTCTCACCGGAGTCGGATTTAACCGACAGGGTGCCTTTGGCTTCGTCGTAGTTGACGCTGATACCGAGCTTGGCGGAGTTGGATTTCAACTGGTCGGCCAGGCTGGCAGTGTCGGTTACGCCGGTGAACGTGGTGGTCTGGCCGCCAACGGTCATGCTGAACGAAGCTGGAGTGGTCTTGGCAGCAGCACCAACGGAGAACTGAGCTTCAGTGCTGGCGGTAGCCGACAGGCCGCCTACAGCGCCGTTCAGTTGGCTGGCGATGGTTTTGGCCGAAGAACCTGCCGCGACAGTGACGCTGGCAGTCTGGCCGTTACCGGTGATGCCTACTACGCCGCCGGCTACGCCGCTCGCGGTTGGAGTGATAGCAACGCTTTTGATCTGCTGCGAACCGATGTTGTTGGCGGCTACGTTGTCCAGGCTCAGGTTGATGGTTTCGTTAGCGTTGGCGCCAACCTGAATGGCTTTGGTGCCGTACGAACCGTCGAGCAGCTTCTGGCCACCGAAAGTAGTGGTCTGCGAGATACGGGTCAGTTCCGAAGTCAGCGCCTGGTATTCTTCGTTGTTCGAAGTACGGTCAGCGTCGCTCAGGGAGCCGGTAGCCGAGGACAGAGCCAGGGTACGCATCTTTTGCAGAATGTCGGTCGAAGCCTGCATTGCGCCTTCAGCGGTCTGCGCGATGGAGATACCATCGTTGGCGTTCTTGACCGCTTGGCCCAGGCCGTTGATCTGGCTGGTCAGACGGTTGGAGATCTGAAGGCCCGAAGCGTTGTCTTTAGCACTGTTGATGCTCAGACCAGTGGACAGACGCTGCATGGAGGTTTGCAGCGAGTTGGCCGCTTTGCCAAGGCCGTTCTGGGTAGTGATGGAAGCAATGTTGGTGTTTACTGTTAAAGCCATGACGAAATCCTCGATGGTGGTTTACTGCGGCTTCCGGCCCTGGCAACCGCCGGGTGTGCCTGAGAACCTTCGTAATAGTTATCGTCGTGTGAGCCGGTTGCTTGAGGTTTTTTTTGAATATTTTTAATAGCCCCGTGCCACCCCTTGCAATTCAAGGGTTTACGCGAGCCTGAAACACCGTAATCGCGGGTTTTTCTGGCGCCAAATAAAAAACGCCGATGATCTTTCGATCATCGGCGTCTTGTGTGGCAGCTATATTAAGGTGTCACGGGCGATACAGAATCGCCGAGCCCCACGACAGGCCCACACCGAACCCGCTGATTGCCACGCGTTTCCAGGTGGCGTCCATCACGTGCTTTTCCAGCAGCAACGGAATGCTCGACGACACGGTGTTGCCGGTCTCGACCATGTCCTTGATGAACTTGTCCACCGGTGCATCTTCAAAACGCCGCGCCACGGCGTCGACGATGGCCGCGCTGCCCTGGTGAATGCAAAACGCATCGATCTCGTCGGCCTTGAGATCCGACTCGTTGAGCAGCTCGTGCAAATGGGCCGGCACCTTGAGCAAGGCAAAGTTGAAGACCTGACGGCCGTTCATGAAGAACACGCCGTCGCTGACCTTGAGGTGCGGCGCGCCGGAACCATCGGTGCCGAACTTGGACTTGCCGAGCAACCAGGGTGCATCTTCGGCCATCCAGGTAGCTGTGGCGGCATCGCCAAACAGCATGGTGGTATTGCGGTCTTCGGGGTCGACGATTTTCGAGTACGGGTCGGCGGTGATCAGCAGGCCGTTTTTCAGGCCGGTGGCTTCCATGAAGCCTTTCATCGCGTAGATGCCGTAGACGTAGCCGGAGCAGCCCAGGGAAATATCAAAGGCGGCCACGTGGGTCGGCAGGCCGAGTTTGTCCTGCACGATGGCGGCGGTATGAGGCAGCCCCTCTTCGTCGCCGTTCTGAGTGACGACGATCAGTGCGTCGATCGACTCGCGCTTCAACTGCGGGTTGTTGGCAAACAAGGCGTTGACCGCCTCGACACACAGGTCGGAGGTTTCCTGCGCAGCTTCCTTGCGTGGCAGGAACGCCGACCCGATCTTGCCAATGATGAATTCTTCATCCTTGGCGAATTTGGCACCCTGGGCGTAGTTATCGATCCCTTCTGCGGGCACGTAACTGGCGATGCTTTTTATGCCAATCATTGTGGCTTCCCAATACCGAATAGCTGGAGAACACCCCCGGGACTGCGCCTGGAGTGCTGACAATAAGAGGGGGTAACCCCGTAAAATCTCGCTGAAAGCCGCGCCGCACGGTGTGCTGGGCGACTTATCCTTTTCACACGATACAGTGAAGATGCGCTTAATGACTCACAGGTCACTCAATTTTCTGCGCTTTGTGCAAAACCCTTCAACAATTTAGCCGTGAAAACGACAACGGCCCACCCCGTTTTAGGAGTGAGCCGTCGGTGTGCTGCGCGTGCCTTACATCTTGTTGAACAGGCTCAACTGCGAGATTTTCACGAACGCCAGTTGCGAGGCCTGCAGCATGGTCTGCTGCAAGGTCAGGTTGATCGCCGCCTGCGCGGTGTCGATGTTGCCCAGGTCGCTCATGGTACTGGTGTTGGCCAGGCCGATGCTGGCGTTCTCACTGGCCTGGGTGTCCAGGGCATTCTGCCGTGCACCGATGGAGCCGCGTACCACGTCGATCTGAGTACTGGAGTTGGTGAAGTTGCTGATCGCGGCGGACAGTGCATCCTTGAGCTTGACCGTCGCCGCCGGGTTGCCGTCGGCCGGCAGCTCCAGCGCCTGGCGCAGCTGGCTCAGGGTATCGAGCGCATTCTGGGTTTTCTGGGTGGCGGCCCCCACCGCAAACTGATCGCCGTTCTGCGGCGTGCCGCTGATGTCGAACGTCACCCCGGCCGCGACGACGGTGGTACCGCCACCGGTATCGCCGGTGGCGATGGACTTGCTGTCGGCCGTGTACGGCTGGGCATACACCTGGTACGCAGTGGCGCTGGTGAACTTGATCACCGCGCCGCTGTTGGCCGGGAACGTGCTGGCATATGAGGCCTGGTTGGTCACGCGGGCATTGGTCAACTGCGCCGTCGAGGGGTTGCTGGCGGTGCGCGACACGCTGAAGGTGTCCGGCTTGGCTTCCAGGCTGAACGAGCGATCCTTGACCACTGCATCGGAGTTGGGCCCCGAAGCAACGTCACCCAGGTTGAAGTTGATGTCGAACTTCACGCCGCGCAAGTTGATGCTGGAGCTGCCCTCTTTGGTGGAGTCGAACGTACCGTTGCCAGGGATCTGCGAGGTGATGTCGACGCCGTTCTTGTCGACCACGGCGTACTGGGTACTGCTGCTGAACGTCAGCTTGTAAGGCTGGCCGTCGGCGAACTTGTTGGTGTAGTCGATGCCATTGGTGACCAACCCGGACGACAACGCCACTTTATTGTCGTTGGCTGCCGGCTGGGTGGCCGGTGGCACCACTGCCGGCGCAATCCAGGTAGCCTGGGTGCGACTGGAGTTGACCGCGCCCTCCAGAATGTTCTTGCCGGTGTCACCGGCGCTGATACTCAGGGTGTCGGACACCTGCAGGCTCAGCGGGGTCTCGTCGCCCTGATAGTTATAGGTGCCGTCACTGTTGCGGCTGTAGGGCGGCGTGTCGGTCTTGGAACCGGAAAACAGGTAGTTGCCCGACGAGTCCTTGCTGTTGAGCAGGCCCAGCACTTGCTCTTCGATGGCACCGACTTCGCTGGCCACCGAACGGCGGTCCGCATCACTGAGAGAGCCGCCCGCACGCAGCGCCAGCTCACTGGCACGGCCCAATGCCAGGTTGATCGACTGCAGCACGCTTTCTTCGTTGGTCAGGGAGTTTTTCAGGCTGGTGACGTTGGTGTTGAACTGACCCAGCATGTCTTTCTGCTGCTGCAGCATCAACAGGCGCGCGGCCGCTACCGGATCATCGGCGGCTGTCTGCACGCGTACGCCGGTGGAGGCCTGATCCTGAGCCTGTACCAGGCTTGAATAGTTGGTTTGGTACTTGGCGGCAGTGGTATCGAAATACTGCTGTGTGGAAATGCGCATCGTCCCAGGCTCCCTTAAAGACTATTGATCAGCGTACTGAAGGTTTCTTGCGCCGCCTTGATGATCTGCGACGACGCGGTGTAGTACTGCTGAAACTTGATCATGTCGCCCGCCTCTTCATCCAGGTTGACCTGGGATACCGAGTTGCGCGCGTCCTGGTTGGCCTTGAGCAGTGCGCCCGTGGCGGTGGTGTCGGTGTTGCCCGACGCCGCCTTGGCGCCGACGGTGGACACCAGTCGACTGTTGGCCCCGACCAGGCTCACGCCGCCGCCGTTGCCATCACTCAGGCCCACCGTAACCTTGGTCTGCAGGTCGAGCAGCGCCTGGGCGTTGCGGTTGTCCGACTTGCCCGTCGCATTGAACGAAAAGGTGGTGCTGTCGCCATTGGCGGGCGAGCCGGCGACAGTGGTATCGAACTTGAAGCTCTTGGCCGGCACCAGCACGGCGCCACTGGAATCACGCATCGGCACGTCGACCGTGATCTTGTTGGTCTGGCCCGGGATGATAGTGCCGCTGCCGATCGAGTTACCCTGGGCATCGTTGAGCGAGTAGCTCTGGGTGCCATCGGCGGCCGGCTTGCCGAACACCATTTTTACCGGCATCGAGTGTTCGATTCCGGTACGCAATTGCGCGGTGTCGGCGCCGCCGTGAATATCAATCGGCACGGTCAGGGTCGGCGGAGTGAAGGTGCCGGTACCCTGGTTGGTCTTGCTGCCCTCGCCCAACAACGGCGCGGCGAACGCGACTTTATTGGCGTCGGTCAGTTGGGTGCCGATCGTGGTCGCGCCGTTGGCGGTAGGGCTGACCTTGAAACTGTCGCCGGCGGCCATCGGCCCCTTGCCGTCCAGTGCCAGGGTGAAACCATCGATCACTGGCGGCGGCGCGGTATTGGTGTCGAACGCGCCCAGCGCCTTGCCGTCGGAGCGCATCACGGTGTAGGTGTTGCCACTGGTGAAGCTGACCTTGTAGTCGTAGGTCGACAGCTTGCTCGTGTCCTTGATCGTGACATTCAGGTTGCCGGAGCCGGCGCTGTTGCCGGCCGCGCCCTGGCTGCGCTGCGCAATGGCGGCGGCGCTGTTGATGTCCTTGAACAACGACGCACCGAAGTCACCGTTAAGGTCCAGGCCCTGGCCCAACTGGCTGTTGACGGTGTCGGCGGTGGCCAGTGCAATACGCCCCAGGTCGTTGATGGTGGGCGTCAGCACATCGCTGCGGTAACGCAACAGGCCACCGATGCTGCCACCGCTGAGCACATTGCCCAGGTCGATCGCGGTACCGCTGCCGGCATTGAGCTGGATAGTGTACTGGGTCGGGTCGCTTTTGCTGGGCACCGCCGAAATGCTGTTGGACTGGTCGCCCAGCACCAGGGACTGGCCACTGCCGGTGCTGACACTGAACACGCCATTCTTCTCGCCGGTGGTGACACCCACCAGCTCATTGAGCGAACGCACCGCCTCGTTGCGCGCATCCAGCAGGTTGGCCGGTGCACTGAGGTTGGAGCCCTGCGCCTGGGTAATCTGCTTGTTGAGCGAGGCAATCGAGGAGGTCAACTGGTTGACCTGATCACTCATGGTGCTCAACTGACCGTTGATCGACTCTTTCTGCTGGGTCAACTGGCTGGAGATTGCGTTGAAGCGGTTGCTCAGGGTTTGGGCGCTGGTCAGCAGCACCTGGCGGGCGGACACGTCGCTGGGGTTGGCCGCCGAGGTCTGCACGGCGGCAAAGAACCCACTCAACACCGAAGACATGCCGGTGGTCTTGTCCGACAAGGTCTTGTCGATGGCGCTGGCCTGGCCCGAATACGCCTTGGCGTCGTTATTGAGCGCCGTGCTGTTCTGGTAAGCCGCGTCGAGGAATTCGTTGTACACCCGGCGCACGTCGGCCAGGGTCGTACCGGTGCCGACAAACAACCCACCGTAGGGGTTGGCCGCGCTGGCGTTCTGCGTGGTCTGCTGACGCGAATAGCCCGAGGTATTGGCGTTGGCGATGTTGTTACTCAAGACTGACAACGACCCTTGAGCGGCGTTGAGCCCCGACATCCCGATACTGAGCAAACTCATGATTCAAACCTTATAAATGTGTGGTTGCGCCAGCGGCAGCGTAACTCTGGTAACTGCCCATCGTTTTTGCGATCTGCGAAATCTTGCTGGCGTAATCCGGGTCGGTTGCGTATCCGGCTTTTTGCAACTCGCGCACAAACTGTTCCGGGTTGTCGGCTGATTTCACAACATCTTTATAGCGGTCATTGCTTTGCAGCAACGTGACGAGGTCGTGGAAACTGTCCTGGTAGGACGTATAGGAACGGAACTGCGCCGTTTCCTTGACCATCGCCCCATCACGAAACTCGCTGGTGATCGCACGGGCCTGCTCGCCCTGCCAGCTTTTGCCGGCCTTGATACCAAACAGGTTGTGGCTGCTGCTGCCATCCTGGGCGCGCATCACCGACTTGCCCCAACCGGTTTCCAGGGCGGCCTGGGCCACCAGGTACTTCGGATCGATACCAATGCGCGCAGCGGCCGCTTTGGCCATCGGCAGCATGGTGGCGACAAATTCATCCTGCGAGCTGAACGCTTTCTTCGCCGGCGCCAACGGTGGCTGGGCCACAGCGCGGGCGTACACCTGCATCTGCCCGCTCGGCGCGGCAAACGCACGTGCGCTGCTGTTGACCACATTGTCGGCGGCCGCGCTGTTGCGCAGCGGCGCGT
This sequence comes from Pseudomonas poae RE*1-1-14, assembly GCF_000336465.1. Lineage (NCBI taxonomy): Bacteria > Pseudomonadati > Pseudomonadota > Gammaproteobacteria > Pseudomonadales > Pseudomonadaceae > Pseudomonas > Pseudomonas poae. Next base: position 3,051,660 of record NC_020209.1, read on the forward strand.
TTTTGGCGTCGATGGCCACCGGCGCGGTCGGCACGATGCCGGCGAGCAGGCGGTCGGTCAGCTTGCTCGGCAAGGCAATGCGGCGCTGATTCATCAGTGCCACGTCATTGCTGTGGGACGCCGCGCCGCCGGCCTGGGGCTCAGCCACACGGTACGCCCACAACGGCCGCTGGCCATTGGAGCGGCCCAGCGGGCCGGAGGCCTGGGTGCCGGCCGCGATCTCGGTCGGCACATCGACTTTCTTCGCCGGTTCCACTGCACCGGGGCCTTGCAGGGTGGCCGCCTGGGCGTCCACCGGCTTGTTCTTCTGCATCTGACGCATCAGCACATCCGCCAGGCCGATGCCGCCGCCCTCGCGGGACATCGACACCGCCAGCTGCTGGTCGTACATGTCCTGATACTGTTTGGCGGCATCGGTGTTCAGCGGGTTGTCTTCGCCCACGGCATCGGTGGCCTTGCGCATCGACTTAAGCATTTCGCTGAGAAACAGCGACTCGAATTCCTGCGCCACTTTGCGCATGTTTCCGTCGCTGTTCTTGTCGCCGACCTTCAGCTGGTTAAGCCGGTTCAAGTCGGAGTAAGACCCCGAGTCCGCCGTGCTGCTGATGCCGCTTTTGCGCATATCCATGGCCATGGCCTCAGATCACGATCAGGTCGGCTTGCAAGGCGCCGGCCTGTTTCAGGGCTTCGAGAATCGCCATCAAGTCGCCTGGCGCCGCGCCCACCTGGTTCACCGCACGGACGATCTCGTCCAGGGTGGTGCCGGGGCCGAACTTGAACATCGGCTTGGCTTCCTGCTGGGCATTGACCCGCGAGCGTGGCACCACGGCCGTCTGGCCGTTGGACAACGGGCCGGGCTGGCTGACGATCGGGTCTTCGGTAATGGTCACGGTCAGGCTGCCGTGTGTGACTGCCGCCGGCGAAACCTTGACGTTCTGGCCGATCACGATAGTGCCGGTACGCGAGTTGATGATGACCTTGGCCACCGCCTGGCCGGGATCGACCTCGAGGTTTTCCAGGATCGACAGATAATCGACGCGCTGGCTTGGGTCCAGTGGCGCGGTGACGCGCACGGAGCCACCGTCGATGGCCTGGGCCACGCCTGGGCCGAGCATGTCGTTGATCTTGTCGACCACACGTTTGGCAGTGGTGAAGTCGGAGCGGTTGAGGTTCAGGGTCAGGCTGTTGCCCTGGTTGAAACCGCTGGGCACGGTGCGTTCCACCGTGGCACCGCCGGGGATGCGTCCGGCTGACGGAACGTTGACGGTGATCTTCGAACCGTCGCGGCCCTCGGCGTCAAAACCGCCCACCACCAGGTTGCCCTGGGCGATGGCGTAGACGTTGCCGTCGATACCCTTGAGCGGCGTCATCAGCAAGGTGCCGCCACGCAGGCTCTTGGAGTTGCCGATGGACGACACGGTGATATCCACCACCTGGCCCGGCTTGGAGAACGCCGGCAAATCGGCGCTGATCGACACCGCCGCGACGTTTTTCAGTTGCACGTTGCCCGAACCCGCCGGCACCTTGATGCCGAACTGCGAGAGCATGTTGTTGAAGGTCTGCAGGGTGAACGGGGTTTGGGTGGTCTGGTCGCCCGTACCGCTGAGCCCCACCACCAGGCCGTAACCGATCAACTGGTTGGAGCGCACGCCGGAAATACTGGCGATGTCTTTCAGGCGCTCGGCCTGGGCGACCGCGCTCAGGCTCAGCAGGAGCGCCGCCGCCAGCAGTTGCTTGAGATTCAAAGTTCTCACCTTAATGGGCACCTAGAAAGGAAACAGCGGGCTAAGGAAGAAACGGTCGAACCAGCCCGGCTGGCTCGCATCGGCAAACGCGCCAGTGCCGGAGTACGTGATGCGGGCATCGGCGATGCGGGTCGACGGCACGGTGTTGTCGGTGGAAATATCATCTGCACGCACCATGCCAGCAATGCGCACCAGCTCGTCGCCGGTGTTGAGGGTCATCCACTTTTCACCGCGTACGGCGATGATGCCGTTGGGCAATACATCGGCCACGGTCACGGTGATCGAACCGGTAAGGCTGTTGCCCTGCCCTGCCGCGCTCTTGCCGTTGGTGGCGCGGTCGCCGCTGTAGCCGGCACTCAGGCTCAGGTCGCCATCGCCCAACGGATTATTGACGTTGGGCACGGCGCCGAACAACGAGGTGAGGCCGATGCCGGCCTTGCTGGTCTTGCCCACCTGGGAATTGGCGTTCTTGCTGGCCTGGGTACGCTCGTTCAGGGTGATGGTGATGATGTCACCGACCCGGAACGCCTTGCGGTCGCTGTACAGGTTCTGCTCGAAACCGGCCTGGTAAATCGAGCCATTGTTGGCGGCCGCCGGCAATGGCGTGCGCGGCAGCACCGGCGCGTAGTACGGGTCATTGGGTTTCGGCGACGGCGCGACACATCCCGCCAGCACGCTGATCCCACTCAATGCCAAAACACAAACAAAGCGATTCATGACCCTAACCTCACGGTGTTGCAGACGCGCTCGCAAGCGCCCCATAGACTTGATTACAGATTCTGCGTAACGAACGAAAGCATCTTGTCGGCGGTGGAAATCACCTTGGAGTTCATCTCGTAAGCGCGTTGAGTGGTGATCATGTTGACCATCTCCTCAACGGTGCTGACGTTGGAAGTTTCCAGGGTGCTTTGCAGGGTGGTGCCGAAACCGTTGAGGCCTGGGGTGCCGATCTGCGGCGCGCCGCTGGAGGCGGTTTCCAGGAACAGGTTGCCGCCCATGGCCTGCAGGCCGGCCGGGTTGATGAAGTCGGCGGTCTGCAGGTTGCCGATCACTTGCGACGCCGGGTTGCCGGCCACGGTGATCGACACGGTGCCGTCGTTACCGACGGTGAAGGTTTGCGCGTTGGCAGGCACTACAATCGCCGGCTCCAGGGCAAAACCGTTGGCGGTGACGACCTGACCGTTGGCGTCCAGGTGGAATGTGCCGTCACGGGTATAGGACGTGGTGCCATCTGGTTGCAGGATCTGGAAGAACCCCTTGCCGTTGATTGCCATGTCCAGGGGTTGCCCGGTTTGCTGCAGGTTACCGGCGGTGAAGTTTTTCTGGGTGCCGACGATCTGCACACCGGTACCCAGTTGCAGGCCCGACGGCAGTTCGCTGTCCTGGGTCGACTGGGCGCCCGGCTGCTTCTTGATCTGGTAGAGCAAGTCCTGGAACTCGGCGCGATCACGTTTGAAACCCGTGGTCGAGACGTTCGCCAGGTTGTTGGAAATGGTGGTCAGGTTGGTGTCCTGGGCGGACAAACCGGTTTTGGCAACCCATAGAGCCGGAAGCATGCTGTTCTCCTTCGTGCGCCTGATCGTTGGCGCCGTGCTGCGAAATTAGTGGGTGACTTAGCTCATCTGCATGACGCGAGTCATGGCCTGATCGTCTTCCTTGGCGCTGTTCATCATCTTGATGTGCAGCTCGAACTGTTTGGAAAGCGCCAGCACCGCGGTCATTTCCTCCACCGCGTTGACGTTGCTCGCCTGCAGGAACCCCGAGTTCAGCGTGACCCGCGCATCGGCCTGGGCAGGCTGGCCATCCTTGGTATGGATGGTGCCGTCCAGCCCCTTGGTCATGTTCTTGAGGTCCGGCTGGACCAGCTTGATGCGGTCCACTTCGGCCATCACCCGCGGGCCTTCGCCCATGGCACGGATGCTGATGGTGCCGTCGGTGCCCACTTCGATTTTCTGCTGGGGCGGCACGGCAATCGGACCGCCGTTGCCCATGATCGGCATGCCGTTGGCGGCGCGCAGTACGCCCAGCGCGTCCACATTCATGCTGGCGCTGCGCACGTAGGCTTCGCCGCCATCCGGGGTTTGCACGGCCATCCAGCCGTCGCCGCCGACAGCCACATCGAGGTCACGACCGGTTTCGATCATGGCACCCGGCGAGAAGTCAGTGCCCGGCCGTTCGGTCAGGGCAAACGCCCGCGCCGGAAAGCTGTCACCAAACACTGGCATCGAACGCGCCTGCTCCAGGTCGCGCTGGAAGCCGTTGGTGGAAATGTTCGCCAGATTGTTGGCATGGGCCTTCTGCGCCAGAGCATTCTGGCTGGCGCCGGTCATTGCCACGTAAAGGTATTTGTCCACGCTCTATCCTCTTTCTGACGGACGCTTGCCGCCCACCGCTGTACTGATGTGGCTTAAGCAATTTGCGGTCCAACTTTTTAGAATGGACGAAAGTGCAGGTGGGGCGGGGGTTTGGGGGGAGTTGGGGTGGGCGGATGGGTGGGGGATAGTCGAAAAAACGGCGGACTACTGCCGCGGGCGGCAAGTATCGGACTTGAAACTGACGCGGGTTGGTTTTTTTGGGGGGAGGTTGTGTACATATCCGTTATTTGGGTAACGGCGACTGGCTCGAAATGCCCGCACGCCGGCGTGGTTGACGGGGCGCCGGGACTGTCATAAATTTTGTGTTCGGGCATAACATGTTGATAGAGGTGCATGTATGCCGACCAAAAAGAAACCGGCCCGTGAGGCCCCGCGAGACCTTCCATCCATTCCCCAAGAGCTGATCGACCAGTTCGTCAGCGGCCCGATGAGTGCCGAAGCCATTCAGGATGCCTCGATGGCGTTCAAAAAGGCGCTGATCGAGCGAGCTCTTGGTGCCGAGTTGGGCCACCACCTTGGCTATCCTCAGGGCGCGGAGCGCCCTGAGGAATCGAGTAACCAGCGCAACGGCAAGAGCGGAAAAACGGTGCTAACCGATGACGGTCCGCTGCGTTTGGACATTCCCAGAGACCGTGATGGAAGCTTTGCTCCGATTCTGATCCCCAAACACGAACGGCGTTTTACCGGCTTCGATGACAAGATTATCGCGATGTATGCCCGAGGCATGACGGTTCGCGAAATCCGGGCGTTTCTCTCTGAACAGTACGGAACAGACGTCTCTCACGATTTCATCAGCTCAGTCACTGACGCAGTGTTGGAGGAGGTTACCGCCTGGCAACAGCGACCGCTTGAACCGATGTACCCGGTAATTTTCTTCGATGCATTGCGAGTCAAAATTCGCGACGAAGGCCTGGTTCGCAACAAAGCGATCTACTTGGCACTGGGAGTATTGCCGGACGGAACGCGAGATATTCTGGGCATTTGGATTGAAACAACCGAAGGCGCCAAATTTTGGATGAAGGTCTTTAACGACCTGAAAACCCGAGGCGTCGAAGACGTCTTGATCGCCGTAACTGACGGTCTCAAAGGCATGCCCGAAGCGCTGAGTGCTGTGTTTCCTGAGACGACGTTGCAGACCTGCATCGTCCACCTGATCCGTAACAGCCTCGATTACGCCCCGTGGGATAAGCGCCGTGAGCTGGCCAAGGCACTGAAACCGATCTATCAAGCACTTAATGCTGACGCCGCAGAACAAGCGCTACTGGCTTTCGAAGCCGGGCCTTGGGGTAAGCAATATCCGACAGTCGTATCGGCTTGGAAGCGTGCTTGGGATCGAGTTATCCCGTTCTTCGTGTTTCCCCCGGCGATACGCAAAGTGATCTACACAACCAATGCCATCGAGAGTATCAATGCCCAGTTGCGCAAGGTCATCAAGACGCGAGGCCACTTCCCAACGGATGAAGCCGCGACAAAGCTAATCTGGCTGGCATTACGAAATATCACCGCGAACTGGGGCAGTGCAGCTCATGATTGGAAGAACGCAATGAATCAATTTGCGATTCTGTACGGAGATCGATTTATCAGGCCGACCTGGTAAAGATAGGGCCTGCCTGACGGCAGGCCTTAACCGGCCCGAACACAAAAAATCTGACACTCTCGGGCGCCTGAGATCAAAATCAAAAGCCAAAGCAAAGCAGGGCAAAAGCATGATCTGTCACCAATCCGCTTCTCTGTGGGAGCTGGCTTGCCTGCGATGCAGACACCTCAATCCATCAGGAAAACCCAGTCGATGCCTTCGCAGGCAAGCCAGCTCCCACATTTACAACGTACGGCAGACAATCCCGGTCGGCTCTAAGGCCGCAGCGCTCTTGATCTTAGGCGCCCAGGCTTGGGCGAGGTGCCGAGTGTTGGGGCAAAAGCCCTTTGGTTATTTTGGGCTGGGCCGGCATTCCGGCTTTTCCAAAGTGAACCGCCGTAAGGGCGGAACCGCCAGTCGCCGTGACCTGAGAAACGGATATGTACCCCACCCAAAAAACCACTCACCCCCCTTTCACCACCCCATAATCGCGCAACTTATTGGCAATAGTCGTATGCGAAACCCCCAACCGCTTGCCCAACTGCCGACTACTGGAATGCTCCACGTACAACGCCTCCAACACTGCCTTCTCAAACCGCCCGACAATCGCCTCCAACCCCCCTTCCAGCGAAAAATCCCCCAGCGGCTGACGCACGCCATAATCGGGCAGTCGAATATGCTCCACCTTGACCACCCCGCCCTCACACAACGAAACCGCCTGAAACAACACATTCTCCAACTGCCGCACATTCCCCGGCCAATGGTAATGCGCAAGCCGGTCCATGGCCGCCGGCGCCAGTGTCGGCAGCGGGCAGCCGATCTGCCGGCTGGCCTGGTCGAGAAAGTGCTCCACCAACGGTGCCAGACCATCCAGGCACTCGCGTAACGGCGGGATGTGCAACGACAACACATTCAGCCGGTGATACAGGTCCTGGCGAAACTCCCCCCGCGCGCAGAGTTCGGACAAATCCACCTGGGTCGCGCAAATCACCCGCACATCCAGGTAAACCTCTTCATCGCTGCCCACCCGACGAAAGCAGCCGTCCTGCAGAAACCGCAGTAACTTCACCTGCAACCGCGCACTCATTTCCCCCACGCCATCAAGAAACAAGGTCCCGCCCGCCGTCAGTTCCAGCAGCCCGAGCTTGCCCTCGGCGCGCGCACCTTCAAATGCGCCGGGGCCGTAGCCGAACAGCTCGGTCTCGGCCATCGATTCCGGCAACCCCGCGCAGTTGAGCGCCATCAACGGCGATTGCCCACGCGGGCTGGCCAGATGGCAGGCGCGGGCCAGCAGTTCCTTGCCAGTGCCGGTTTCGCCTTCTATTAATAGCGGCGCATCCAACGGTGCCATGCGCCGTGCTTCGCGGACCACGGCGGCCATGACCCTGGAACTCTGGAAAATGCTGTCGAAGCCGCGCAACTCCTGCTTGCGCACGTTGTAGATGCGCTCACCGACGCGGTCAGCACGGTGCAGGGTCAGTACGGCGCCGGCCATGGCTTCGCTGTCGTCGTGTTCGGACGATTGCAGTGGCGCGATATCGGCCAGGAACACGTCGCCCTTGACCTTGACCCGCAAACCGTTGATGCGCGACTTGCTGGCGCGCACCAGCTCCGGCAAGTCGAAATCCTCGGCGTAGCGCGACAGCGGAATCCCCGGCACCTCGTCCACCCGCACTCCGAGCAACTGTGCAGCCGAACGGTTGGCAGCGACGATGGAGCCGCCCATATCGATCGACAGCACCGGAAACTCGAGGGCGCCAAGCAAAGCGTTGAGTTCCATGTGCCGGCGCTCGCTGGGCATCAGCCCTACCCGCTTCACGCCGAATACCCCGCCAATGGCCTCGAACTGCGGGCGCAAGGCCTGAAACTGCATGTTCACCAGGTTCGGGCAGTACAGGTAGATGGCGTTGCCATGCTCACCGCCGACCTCGCCCTTGGCGACGTTGACGCCGTATTCCACCAGCAGGTTGAGAATGTCCCGCAGAATGCCAATGCGGTTCTGGCAATGCACTTTGATACGCATGAAGAAACCCGAATAGTGGGAAGGCACCGCGTGTTTTTGCCGCTGCGCGCAGATTGTCGTCAAGATTATGTTACAGCCAGTGTCCTTTTCCCAGCCCAACGCCGTGACGAGCGCCTGTTCGTAACGAATACTTTACGAACCACGGTAACTTTTCCTGCAACATCTCCTTTAAAGCGGATGGAATCCCGCCCGGCACGGCGTATCAATACCGGTATCGCAGGACATAACAATAACGAACGCCTAGCAGGAGAACCCTATGAAGCAGACGCAATACGTGGCCCGCGAGCCCGATGCGCAAGGTTTTATCCATTACTCGCCGGAAGAACACGCGGTATGGAACACCCTGATCACGCGCCAACTGACTGTGATCGAGGGTCGCGCCTGCCAGGAATACCTGGACGGTATCGACAAGCTTGCCCTGCCACTGGACCGCATCCCGCAACTGGGCGAAATCAATCAAGTGCTGGCCGACACCACCGGGTGGCAAGTGGCCCGCGTGCCGGCGCTGATCCCCTTCCAGACTTTCTTCGAACTGCTCGCCAGCAAGCAGTTTCCGGTGGCCACCTTCATCCGCACCCGCGAGGAACTCGACTATCTGCAAGAGCCGGATATTTTCCACGAGATCTTCGGCCACTGCCCGCTGCTGACCAACCCCTGGTTCGCTGAATTCACCCACACCTACGGCAAGCTCGGCCTGGCGGCCACCAAGGAGCAACGGGTGTACCTGGCGCGTTTGTACTGGATGACCATCGAATTTGGCCTGGTCGATACCCCCGCCGGCCTGCGCATCTACGGTGGCGGTATTCTGTCGTCACCCAGAGAGACGGTGTACAGCCTGTCTGCGCAGCCCGAACATCAAGCCTTCGACCCGCTGGAAGCAATGCGCACGCCGTATCGCATCGACATCCTGCAACCGCTGTATTTTGTCTTGCCCGAGCTCAAGCGCCTGTTCGACGTCGCACAGGAAGACATCATGGGCATGGTCGAGCGCGGCATGCAGTTGGGGCTGCACGCGCCCAAGTTCCCACCCAAGCCCAAGGCTGCGTGAACCTTGTATTTTGAAGCCAGGTGAGTCTGTTCCCTGGCCGCGCGTTGCTTTAGGGTGACGCCACTGACCTTCACCTTTCGAATTCAGGACATCTCCATGACCACGTTGAACCAAGCCCACTGTGAAGCCTGCCGCGCCGACGCCCCGCAAGTCAGCGATGAAGAGTTGCCGGTGCTGCTCAAGCAGATCCCCGACTGGAACATCGAAGTGCGCGACGGCGTGATGCAACTGGAAAAAGTATTTCTGTTCAAGAACTTCAAATTCGCCCTGGCCTTCACCAACGCCGTGGGTGAAATCGCCGAAGCCGAGGGCCATCACCCCGGCCTGCTCACCGAATGGGGCAAGGTCACCGTGACGTGGTGGAGCCACTCGATCAAGGGCCTGCACCGCAACGACTTCATCATGGCCGCGCGCACCGACGAAGTGGCCACCGGCGCCGAGGGCCGCAAGTAATGCATTTCGATGCCATTGCCCGCGTGCCCGGCGACCCGATCCTGGGCCTGATGGACCTGTATGCCCAGGACACCAACCCGCACAAGTTCGACCTCGGCGTGGGCGTGTACAAGGATGATCAGGGCCTGACGCCGATTCCCCACGCGGTGAAACTCGCCGAGCAGCGCCTGGTGGACAGGCAGACCACCAAGACCTACATCGGCGGCCACGGCAATGCGGCTTTCGGCACCCTGCTCTGCGAACTGGTGCTGGGCGCCGATTCAACCGTGCTCGGCGAACGCCGCGCCGGCGCCACCCAGACGCCGGGCGGTACCGGCGCCCTGCGCCTGAGCGCCGACTTCATCGCCCAGAGCTTGCCCGGCCGCGGTGTCTGGCTGAGCAACCCGACATGGCCGATCCACGAAAGCATCTTCGCCAAAGCCGGGCTCAAGGTCAGCCACTACCCCTACGTGGGGGCTGACAATCGCCTGGACGTGGCGGCAATGCTGGCGACGCTGGCCACGGTGCCGGAGGGTGACGTGGTGCTGCTGCACGCCTGTTGCCACAACCCGACCGGTTTCGACCTGTCCCAGGATGACTGGCGCCATGTGTTGCAGATCGTGCGCGAGCGCCGGTTGCTGCCGCTGATCGACTTCGCCTACCAGGGCTTTGGCGACGGCCTGGAAGAAGACGCCTGGGCCGTGCGCCTGTTTGCCGCCCAGTTGCCCGAAGTGCTGGTGACCAGCTCGTGCTCGAAGAACTTCGGCCTCTACAGCGACCGTGTTGGCGCGCTGATCGTGTGTGCGGCCGATGCCGAGAAGCTCACGGATGTCCGCAGCCAATTGGCCAATACCGCGCGCAACCTGTGGTCGACGCCGCCGGATCATGGTGCGGCAGTGGTTGCAACCATCCTCGGCGACGAGGAACTGCGCGCTCTGTGGAGCGGCGAAGTCGAAGCCATGCGCTCGCGCATCGCGCAATTGCGTGCCGGGCTGGTGGACGCCCTGGCGCCGCACGGGCTGGCTGAGAAGTTTGCGCATATCGGGACGCAGCGCGGAATGTTTTCCTACACCGGCCTGAGTGCCGAGCAGGTCCAGCAACTGCGAGAAAAGCACAGCGTGTACCTGGTGAGTTCTGGACGGGCCAACGTCGCAGGCATGGATGCAACGCGCCTTACCCTGCTGGCCCAAGCCATCGCCGACGTCTTCAACTGACGAAACCGACGCTAAATGTGGGAGGCCCAAGCCCCCTTCCACATTTGGGTTGCATGGGCCTTTAGCCTGCCACCATCTCAGCTTTTAGCAGCGCCTCCTTCGCCTGCGCATCTGCCAGGCGATACAACTCGATCTGCCCATCCCAGTGTTCGATCAGCGCCGTGCACGACTCCACCCAATCCCCACAGTTGAGGTAATCCACCTCGCCCACCTTGCGAATCTCGGCATGGTGAATATGCCCGCACACCACGCCATGCAGTTCGCGCCGGGTCACTTCATGGGCGATGGCTTCTTCAAAATCGCTGATAAAACTCACCGCCGTTTTGACCTTGTGCTTCAAATACGCCGACAGCGACCAATAGCCGTAGCCATAGCGCGCCCGCCAATGGTTGAGCCAGCGGTTCAACGTGAGGGTGAATTCGTAAGCCGAGTCGCCCAGGAACGCCAGCCAGCGGTGATAGCGGGTGATCACGTCAAACTGGTCCCCGTGGATCACCAGCAGATGACGACCATCAGCGGTGACGTGCACGGCTTCATCCACCAACTGGATATTGCCCAGGATCAGCTTGGAGTAGCGCCTTAAAAATTCGTCATGGTTACCGGTGACATAGATCACCTCGGTGCCGCGCTTGGCCATGGTCAGCAGGCGGCGGATCACGTTGGTGTGGGCCTGGGGCCAATACATGCCGCCGCGCATTTTCCAGCCGTCGATGATATCGCCCACCAGGTACACCTTGTCGGCGTGATAGCCCTTGAGAAATTGCGACAGGTGTTCAGCCTGGCAATCCCGGGTGCCCAGGTGCACGTCGGAAATCCACAGGGTACGCACCCGTTGCTTGCGGCTGGGCTTGATGGACTCTGCACTGGTCATGGGCTTGCCTCGGCGGTGTTTTCGCGAGCTTGCGCCCTGGCGATTAATAGCCCATGACAACGGTGCGTCAGTCTGATGACAGCGCTCCTGCTTCTTTCATCCCGCTGCAGCGTGCAGTGTAGGAAACGTCACGCGATAAAAATCGCAGCGCGGACGACAGACGCTGACCTGCGCGACCCTCTAGACTGCGCACCTGTCCGCTCGTTGATTCAAGGATCGCAATGACTCCCCGCTCAGCCCTCGGCGCCCTGCATATCGGCGCACTGATGTTTGGCCTCACTGGCGTATTCGGCAAACTGGCCGCCGCCTCCCCCGCCATCATCGTGTTTGGTCGCGCCGCGTTTGCCGTGCTGGCCCTGGCGGTATTTGCCCGGTTCGCCAGCAATGCCCCCTGGAAACCATTGCGGCGCGACTGGCGTCGACTGGTGGTCAGCGGCGTTTTGCTGGCGGCGCACTGGGTGACATTCTTCATAGCGGTCAAAGTCGCCGGTGTCGCGGTTGCCACTCTGGGGTTTACCGCGTTTCCGGCGTTTACCGTGATTCTCGAGGGGCTGATTTTTCGCGAACGCATTCGCGCCAATGAAGTGCTGCTGGTGGCGCTGGTCACGGTGGGCCTGGTGCTGGTGACGCCGGACTTCAATCTCGCCAGCGAAGCCACCGGCGGCCTGCTGTGGGGGATTGCCTCGGGGTTGCTGTTCTCGTTGCTGTCACTGAATAACCGTGCCGGTTCCGGGCGAGTTCCGGCGGTGCAGGCGGCCTTGTGCCAGAACGTGGTGGTCGCGGTGTGCCTGTTGCCCGTGGCGGCACCGGGGCTGGCGGATGTGCGCGCGATTGACTGGCTGTGGATCGGCCTGCTCGGGGTGTTCTGTACGGGCCTGGCCCATAGTCTGTTTGTCGCCAGCCTGGCAGTGATCAAGGCGCGCACTGCGTCGGTGGTGTTCGCCATGGAGCCGGTCTATGGCATTACCGTGGCCTGGCTGTTGTTCGCCGAAACGCCAACCCTACGCATGCTGCTGGGCGGCGCGCTGATCATCGTCGCCATCGTGCTGTCCGGCCTGATGGGCAGCGCCGCTCAGGCCAAACAGCCGGCGGGGGCGAGTTGATCCCTACGCGGTACGATCGTTGTGCCCGAGGTCACGCTGCGGGTCGATCTGGTCGCGCAGCCGTTGCTTGAGCACCTTGGCCTCGGGAAAACCGCCGTCGGCCTTGCGCTCCCACAGTTGCACGCCGTCGCAGGTAATCCGAAACGTCCCGCCGGTCGCAGGCTCCAGCGCGACCCGGGCCAGGTCCTCGGCAAAGGTGCTTAACAGTTCCTGCGCCAGCCACGCCGCGCGAAGCAGCCATTGGCATTGGGTGCAGTAGGTGATGACGATCTCGGGTTTGCTCACGGACATAATTTGACAGGCTCCTGGCGTAACGGCCTCGGCGGATCGAGTGGCTATAATACCGGCCATTATCGCCCAGCCTTGAGATTCATGATGCGCCGCCTGCTGTCCTGCCTGTTCCTGTTCCTGTGCCTGCTCCCTCTTCTTGTCGATGCCGTTGAACCACCACGGCCGAAAATCGGCCTGGTGCTGTCCGGCGGCGCCGCGCGTGGCCTGGCCCACATCGGCGTGCTCAAGGCGCTGGAGGAGCAAGGCATCCACATCGACGCCATCGCCGGCACCAGCATGGGCGCGGTGATTGGTGGGCTGTATGCATCGGGCTACAAGATCGACGAACTGGAAAAACTCGCGCTGGGCATCGACTGGCAGCAAGCCCTGTCCGATGCGCCACCGCGCGAGGACGTACCGTTTCGACGCAAACAGGATGACCGGGATTTCCTGGTCAAGCAGAAACTCAGCTTTCGCGACGATGGCAGCCTCGGCCTGCCGCTGGGCGTGATCCAGGGCCAGAACCTGGCGCTGCTGCTGGAGAGCATGTTCGCCCACAGCAGCAACACGCGTAATTTTGACAAACTGCCCATCCCGTTTCGGGCGGTGGCCACGGACATCACCACGGGCGAAAAAGTGGTGTTCAGCAAGGGCCACCTGCCCCAGGTGATTCGCGCCAGCATGTCGATTCCCGCCGTGTTCGCCCCGGTGGAGCTGGACGGCCGATTGCTGGTGGACGGTGGCATGACCGATAACATTCCCCTGGATGTGGCCCGTGAGATGGGCGTCGACATTGCCATCGTGGTCGACATCGGCACCCCGCTGCGCTCGCGCAAGCAACTGGCAACGGTAGTGGACGTACTCAACCAATCCATCACCCTGATGACCCGGCGCAATTCCGAAGAACAACTCAAGGCCCTGCATCCCAAGGACGTGCTGATCCAGCCGCCGTTGAGCGCCTACGGCGTCAGCGACTTCGGCCGCGCCAGGGACATGATCGACGCCGGCTACCGCGCCACCCGCGCACTCGACCAGCGCCTGGCCCACTTGCGCCCCGCCGAACCCATTGACGCCGAACTGGCGGCCGCGCGGGCACCGGGCGAACGCACTCCGGTCATCACCGCTATCACCGTAGAGAACGACTCGAAAGTCAGCGATGACGTGATCCGCTATTACATTCGCCAACCCCTGGGCGAGCCCCTCAACCTGGGTCGACTGCAATCGGACATGGGCACCCTGTATGGCCTGGATTACTTCGAGCAGGTGCAATACCGCGTAGTGAAAAAGGGCCGCGACAACACCCTGGTGATCAGCGCACGGGGCAAGCGCAGCGGCACCGACTACCTGCGCCTGGGCCTGAATCTGTCAGACGACATGCGCGGCGACAGTGCCTTCAACCTGGGCGCCAGTTACCGTGTAAACGGCATCAACCGCCTCGGCGCCGAATGGCTGACGCGGATGCAGATCGGGGATCGGCAGGAGTTGTACAGCGAGTTCTACCAACCGATGGACGCTGGCTCGCGTTACTTCGTTGCGCCCTATATCACCGCCAAGGCACAAAACGTCGAGCTGGTGCTGGACAACGACCCGATCGCCGAATACCGCGTGGAGCGCTACGGATTCGGCCTGAATGTCGGCCGGCAGATCGGCAACAGCGGCGAGATTCGCTTCGGCGTCGGCGAAGCCTGGGGCAAGGCGGACGTACGCATCGGCGAACGCGACCTGCCGAGCGCAAGCTTCAGCGAAGGCTTCTATGAACTCAAATACTCCTTCGATTCGCTGGACAACGTGTACTTCCCCCACACGGGCGAAGATATCAGCCTGGCGTTTCGCGAATTCGAACCGGGACTGGGCTCCGACCAACGCTACCGACAATGGGAGTTCAAGCTGGACAAAGCCATGAGCCACGGCCCCGACACCCTGGTGCTGGGTGGGCGTTATGGGCGCACGCTGGACAATTCGGAGGTGGTGGTTTCCAGCTTTCTGCTGGGCGGCGCGCGGCAGCTGTCGGGGTTTCGTCAGGATGCGATTTCGGGGCAGAACATCAGCCTGATGCGGGCGGTTTACTATCGCCGGCTGACACCGCGCTCATATCTGCCGCTGGATTTTCCGCTGTACCTGGGGGCATCTCTGGAGCGGGGTCGGGCGTGGAACAATGATAATGAGTTCGACAGCGGGTATATCAATGCTGCGAGTGTGTTTTTGGGGTTTGATACGCCGCTGGGGCCGCTGAATTTCAGTTACGGATTTAATGATGAGCGGCAGAAGGCGGTTTATTTGAATTTGGGGCAGACGTTTTAAGGGGGGTGTTTTTGGGTGGGGTATATACCCGTTGCTGCGGTGATGGCGGATATTGAGAGTGTCAGATTTTTTGTGTTCGGGCCGGTTAAGGCCTGCCGTCAGGCAGGCCCTATCTTTACCAGGTCGGCCTGATAAATCGATCTCCGTACAGAATCGCAAATTGATTCATTGCGTTCTTCCAATCATGAGCCGCACTGCCCCAGTTCGCGGTGATATTTCGTAATGCCAGCCAGATTAGCTTTGTCGCGGCCTCATCCGTTGGGAAGTGGCCTCGCGTTTTGATGACCTTGCGCAACTGGGCATTGATACTCTCGATGGCATTGGTTGTGTAGATCACTTTGCGTATTGCCGGGGGAAACACGAAGAACGGTATAACTCGATCCCAAGCACGTTTCCAAGCCGATACGACTGTCGGATATTGCTTACCCCAAGGCCCGGCTTCGAAAGCCAGTAGCGCTTGTTCTGCGGCGTCAGCATTAAGTGCTTGATAGATCGGTTTCAGTGCCTTGGCCAGCTCACGGCGCTTATCCCACGGGGCGTAATCGAGGCTGTTACGGATCAGGTGGACGATGCAGGTCTGCAACGTCGTCTCAGGAAACACAGCACTCAGCGCTTCGGGCATGCCTTTGAGACCGTCAGTTACGGCGATCAAGACGTCTTCGACGCCTCGGGTTTTCAGGTCGTTAAAGACCTTCATCCAAAATTTGGCGCCTTCGGTTGTTTCAATCCAAATGCCCAGAATATCTCGCGTTCCGTCCGGCAATACTCCCAGTGCCAAGTAGATCGCTTTGTTGCGAACCAGGCCTTCGTCGCGAATTTTGACTCGCAATGCATCGAAGAAAATTACCGGGTACATCGGTTCAAGCGGTCGCTGTTGCCAGGCGGTAACCTCCTCCAACACTGCGTCAGTGACGGAGCTGATGAAATCGTGAGAGACGTCTGTTCCGTACTGTTCAGAGAGAAACGCCCGGATTTCGCGAACCGTCATGCCTCGGGCATACATCGCGATAATCTTGTCATCGAAGCCGGTAAAACGCCGTTCGTGTTTGGGGATCAGAATCGGAGCAAAGCTTCCATCACGGTCTCTGGGAATGTCCAAACGCAGCGGACCGTCATCGGTTAGCACCGTTTTTCCGCTCTTGCCGTTGCGCTGGTTACTCGATTCCTCAGGGCGCTCCGCGCCCTGAGGATAGCCAAGGTGGTGGCCCAACTCGGCACCAAGAGCTCGCTCGATCAGCGCCTTTTTGAACGCCATCGAGGCATCCTGAATGGCTTCGGCACTCATCGGGCCGCTGACGAACTGGTCGATCAGCTCTTGGGGAATGGATGGAAGGTCTCGCGGGGCCTCACGGGCCGGTTTCTTTTTGGTCGGCATACATGCACCTCTATCAACATGTTATGCCCGAACACAAAATTTATGACAGTCCCCGGATATTGGTTCCGCCCCTACGGCGGATCACTTTGGAAAAGAGCCGGAATGCCGGCCCAGTTCAAAGTAACCAAAGCAAAAGCAGTGTGATATCCATCGGAAAAATGGAGATCCCAATGTGGGAGGGGGGACCCACCAAACCACGGCACTCACTCAATCAAGACTTTTCCAAATTCCGCAAAATATGCCCATGCACCCGCATGCACACCTTCAAATCCGCCTCATCCACCCCCACAAACAACTCATGGCGCAAGGCAGTCGCAATCGTCTCAATCTGATCAATCAACGGCCGAGCCGTATCACACAACAAAATCCGCTTGGCCCGCCGGTCTTCCACCACCGCCTGACGCTGCACCAACCCCTGCCCCTCGAGGCTGTCGAGCAACCGCGCAAGGGTCGGACCTTCCACACCAACGCTCTGCGCCAGCTCTCGCTGAGTCGGCGCGTCTTCGAACCGCGCCAGGTGCAGCAGCACCAGCCAGCGTGCCTGGGACAAGCCCAACCCCGCGAGGCGGCGGTCAAGCTCGGCGCGCCAACCTCGGGACATTTGCGCCAATTGCATGCCAAATCGGTGTTGATCGGTTAACGGCATAAAAAACTCGTGGGTTAGACTGAAAATAAAGTTTGGCTAATTATTAGTCAGCTAAGCATGAGCCATGCCCATAGGCAATAGTGGCTATGTACTGATTCGTTACATTGTCGCAATTGACCCATTAAATCTCGAATTCAGACTGCAAGGCCGCCCGTACGCAGTACAAGACGCCTTCCGGAACACGTCCGCTGAACAACGGTGCGATCTCCGCAACCGGCGGCAATTCGCCCTCTCCGTCAAGAAACGCATCCTGAATTTCGCCGAGCAGATCCTCCGGCAAATCAAGGGCCTGCTCAAGTGACAATTGCTGCTTGCCAATGGATTCGGCGAGCAAGGTATAGACGTTTTTTTCCGAACATTGCAGTTGGCCGGCAATCTGGATCGGCGTCATGCCGGCCCGCGCCAGGCTGATCAGTTCGTGGCGGATATCGGCGACTTCCTTCGGCGCTTCGGCCTGCCCGCCCAGCACTTCGAGGAAGGCCTGGCCATAACGCTCCAGCTTGCGCGCGCCCACGCCGCTGACTCTGCCCATCTCGGCCATGGTGGTGGGCTGCTCGCGCAGCATCTCCAGCAGGGTGGAGTCGGGGAAGATGACGTAAGGCGGAACGCTGTGTTCCTGCGCCAGTTTGCGGCGCAGGGTGCGCAGGGCTTCCCACTGCTCGCGCTCTTCACCGCGCACCAACTGACTGGCCGGGCTGGTGCTGCTGCTTTTCGCGGTGGTCTGGGGCTTGAGATCGCGGCGCAGTTCCAGGGTCACTTCGCCCTTGAGCAGCGGCCGGCAACTGTCGTTCAGGCGCAGACCACCGTAGCCTTCGATGTCGATGTCCACCAGGTTGCGCGCGACCATCTGCCGGAACAGCGAGCGCCATTCGCCCTCGGCGCGGGCCTTGCCGACGCCGTAGACCGAGAGTTTTTCGTGGCCGAAGCTGCGCACTTTCTCGTTGTCCTTGCCCAGCAGCACATCCACCAGGTGGCCCACGCCGTAGCGCTGGCCGGTGCGGTAGATAGTCGACAACGCCTGACGCGCCGGCTCGGTGGCGTCCCACGTCTGCACGCCATCGGTGCAGTTGTCGCAATGGCCGCAGGGCTCGGGCATGTCTTCGTCGAAGTAGGCGAGCAAGGTCTGGCGGCGGCAGCGGGTTTCTTCGCACAGCGACAGCATGGCGTCGAGCTTGTGCTGCTCAAGGCGCTTGTGACGCTCGTCGCCTTCGGAGTTCTGCAGCATCTGCTTGAGCATCACCACATCCTGCAGCCCGTAGACCATCCAGGCATCTGCCGGCAGGCCATCGCGGCCGGCACGCCCGGTTTCCTGGTAGTAGGCCTCAAGGGATTTGGGCAGGTCCATGTGAGCGACGAAGCGCACGTTTGACTTGTCGATGCCCATGCCGAACGCAATGGTTGCCACCATGATCAGACCTTCCTCATTGAGGAAGCGCTTCTGGTGGGCCGAGCGTGTCTCATTGGGCAGGCCCGCGTGGTACGGCAGCGCCGGGTAGCCCTGCTCGCAAAGGAACGCGGCGACTTCGTCGACCTTTTTGCGCGACAGGCAATAGACGATGCCCGCATCGCTGCGCCGCTCGGACAGGAGCGCAAGCAACTGCTTGCGCGGCTGCTCCTTGGGCACAATGCGGTAGAAGATATTCGGCCGGTCAAAACTCGACAGGAAGCGCTCGGCGTTCTGCAGATGCAGGCGTTCGACGATTTCTTCGCGGGTACGCTTGTCGGCGGTGGCGGTCAGGGCGATACGCGGCACGTCGGGAAACAGCTCGGCCAACTGGCCCAACTGCAAATACTCGCGACGAAAATCATGCCCCCATTGCGACACACAGTGAGCTTCGTCGATGGCGAACAGGGCGATTTCCAGGCTCTGCAGGAACGCCAGCATGCGCGGCTGCACCAGACGCTCGGGGGCCAGATAAAGCATTTTCACTTCGCCGCGCTTGATGCGTGCGGCCAGGTCGCGCTGCTGCTCGGCGCTGAGGGTGGAATTCAGGGAGGCGGCAGCGACGCCGAGTTCTTCCAGGGTGGCCACCTGATCGTCCATCAACGCGATCAAAGGCGAAACCACTACCGCCAGGCCGTTGCGCAGCAAAGCGGGCACCTGGAAGCACAAGGATTTACCACCACCGGTAGGCATCAATACCAGGGCATCACCACCCTTGGCCACGCGCTCAATGATCGCACCCTGGCGGCCACGAAAACTGTCGTAGCCGAAGATGTCCTTGAGGACGCGTTGAGCCTGCTCGAGCATGTAAAACTCCAAAATGGTGCCAAAATCCCTCTGTACAGGCTGGCCGAAAAACGGTGCTGGCACGGAAAATAATCCGTAAGCGAAGTTTTCCCGCGCTGCCGACCAGCCTGCATGGGGCATCACAAAACGCGGCAGTATACCCGAGCGTCATCCGGCAAAGGGCGCGACTGACGAATAGACCTCTCTCGCTAAAACCTGGCAAATATGCAGTGCGGCTGGCCTGGGCGCTCAAGAAAGCCTAGAATTCAGCATCGTTTATTCCCAAGGTAGTCCTTCAATGTCCTTCGCTGAGCAACTAACCCGCCTGCAAGCCTTCCTCGACGCCGATGAGCTGCATGACGAGGCGCTGGACTACGTGGCCGCCCACGGCTACCTGACCGCCCTGTCGATCTGCGCCGAAGTCGTCCCCGACCGTGAATGGATCGACGCGCTGTTCGCTGAGGAGCCTCGCTACACCGACGACGCCCACCGCGAGGAAATCGAATCCACCCTGCTGGCCCTCAAGGCCCACATCGGTCGCCAACTGGCATCCGACGAGGAATTCGAGTTGCCGTGCGAGCTGGACCTGGGCGAAGATCCGGACGACTCCGACCTGCGCGGCTGGTGCATCGGTTTCATGGAAGGCGTGTTTCTGCGTGAAGCCGCCTGGTTCGAGTCGGCTGAAGAAGAAGTCAGCGAGATGCTCCTGCCGATCATGGTCGGTTCTGGCCTGTTCGAGGAAGAAGCTGAATTCTCCGATATCGCCGCCGACGCCAACCTGATGGACGACATGATCGTACAGATCCCGGAAGCCCTGACCGCGCTGTACCTGCTGTGCAACGCGCCCGACGAAAAACCGGCGATTCTCAAGCCTCGCCACCACTGAGTGGTTTGCCCGTGACACCCATGGGCAATCGCTCGCCGCTCCTGCGCTATACGCTGCTGGCTATCGGCTGGCTCAGCGTGGCGCTGGGAGTGATTGGCATTTTCCTGCCGGTGCTGCCCACCACCCCCTTCCTCCTCCTTGCCGCCGCCTGCTTTGCACGCAGCTCGCCGCGCTTCTACCACTGGCTGGTGGAACACCCGCAGCTGGGCCCGTGGATTCGTGGTTATCTGGACGGCAACGGCATCCCGCTCAAGGGCAAGGTCTACGCCATCGGCCTGATGTGGTTGAGTATCAGCGTCTCCTGCTACCTGGTGCCTTCGCCTTGGGCGCGCGGGTTCATGCTGACCAGCGCCGTACTGGTGACGGTCTACATCCTGCGTCAGAAAACCCTGCCTCCGAGGTGATCGAGGGGGCGACCTTGGTCGACACTGACTAACACCCTGCATCATGCGAGACTGTCCCACCGGGCCGGGTCTGCCTGGGTGTTCCTGTGCTCGGAGTTAACATGACGCTGTCCAGCGGGCTGATCGCCGCCGTTGCCCTGGCCTATATGGCCATTATGTTTGCCATCGCCTTTTACGGTGACCGCCGCCGCGCGCCATTGCCACCGCGAGTGCGCGCCTGGGTGTATAGCCTGTCGCTGGCGGTGTATTGCACCAGCTGGACATTCTTCGGCGCCGTCGGCCAGGCCGCCGAACAACTCTGGGCATTCATCCCGATCTACCTGGGCCCGGTGCTGTTGCTGGTACTGGCACCCTGGGTGCTGCAAAAGATGGTGCTGATCAGCAAGCAGGAAAACATCACCTCCATCGCCGACTTTATCGCCGCCCGCTACGGCAAATCCCAGTCGCTGGCCGTGGTGGTGGCGTTGATCTGCCTGGTCGGCGTGCTGCCGTATATTGCCCTGCAACTCAAAGGCATCGTGCTTGGGGTCAATCTCTTGATTGGCTCTGGCGCCGACACCACCGGCACCCGCGCACAGGACACGGCGCTGGTGGTATCGCTGGTGCTGGCGCTGTTCACCATTGTTTTCGGCACCCGCAACCTTGACGCCACCGAACACCATCGCGGCATGGTGCTGGCGATTGCATTTGAATCGCTGGTCAAGCTGTTCGCATTTCTCGCGGTCGGCGCGTTTGTGACCTACGGCCTGTACGACGGTTTCGACGACCTGTTCAGCCAGGCGATGCTCGCACCCCGACTGGAGGAATACTGGAAAGAGACCATCAATTGGCCGTCGATGGTGGTACAGACGGGCGTCGCCATGATGGCGATCATCTGCCTGCCGCGGCAGTTCCACGTCACGGTGGTCGAGAACATTGATCCACAGGACCTGCGTCTGGCCAAGTGGGTGTTTCCGGCGTACCTGATCCTCGCAGCACTGTTTGTGGTGCCGATTGCCCTGGGCGGCAAAATGCTGCTGCCCGGCTCGGTGCTGCCTGACTCCTACGTGATCAGCCTGCCCCTGGCCGAAGCTCATCCGGCACTGGCAGTATTGGCGTTTATCGGCGGCGCCTCGGCGGCCACCGGCATGGTGATCGTGGCCAGCATCGCGCTGTCGACCATGGTCTCCAACGACATGCTGCTGCCCTGGCTGCTGCGCCGCTCCAGCGCCGAGCGGCCGTTCGAAGTGTTCCGCCACTGGATGCTCTCGGTGCGCCGGGTCAGCATTGTGATCATCCTGCTGCTGGCCTATGTCAGCTATCGGCTGCTGGGCTCCACCGCCAGCCTGGCCACCATCGGCCAGATCGCCTTTGCCGCGGTGACCCAACTGGCCCCCGCCATGCTCGGCGCGCTGTACTGGAAGCAGGCCAATCGACGGGGCGTGTTTGCAGGCCTCGCGGCAGGCACGTTCCTGTGGTTCTACACCCTGGTGCTACCGGTGACCGCGAAAAGTCTCGGCTGGTCCTTCAGCCTTTTCCCCGGCATGACCTGGCTGCATTCGCACCCGCTGGGGTTGTCCGTTACCTCGCTGACCCTCGGTACGGTGTTTTCCCTGGCAGGCAACTTCACCTTGTTCGTGTGGGTGTCGATGCTGTCGCGCACGCGCGTTTCCGAGCACTGGCAGGCCGGCCGCTTTATCGGCCAGGAGACCAGCCAGCGTGCGGGCGCCCGCTCGATGCTGTCGGTGCAGATCAGCGACCTGCTCAGCCTGGCGGCGCGCTTTGTCGGTGAGGAACGCGCGCAGCAGAGCTTCATCCGCTTCGCCTATCGCCAGGGCAAAGGCTTCAACCCCAACCAGAATGCCGACAACGACTGGATCGCCCACACCGAACGCCTGCTGGCCGGCGTACTCGGCGCCTCGTCGACGCGGGCGGTGGTGAAAGCGGCCATTGAAGGTCGGGAAATGCAGCTTGAGGACGTCGTCCGAATCGCCGACGAAGCCTCGGAAGTGCTGCAGTTCAACCGGGCGCTGTTGCAAGGCGCCATCGAGAACATCACCCAGGGCATCAGCGTGGTTGACCAGTCCCTCAAGCTGGTGGCCTGGAACCGCCGTTATTTGGAGCTGTTCAACTACCCGGACGGGCTGATCAGCGTGGGCAGGCCGATTGCCGACATCATTCGCTACAACGCCGAACGCGGCCTGTGCGGGCCGGGCGAGGCCGAGGTGCATGTAGCGCGACGCCTTCACTGGATGCGCCAGGGCCGCGCGCACACCTCCGAGCGTCTGTTTCCCAATGGCCGGGTGATCGAGCTGATCGGCAATCCGATGCCGGGCGGTGGCTTTGTCATGAGTTTCACCGACATTACCGCGTTTCGCGAAGCGGAGCAGGCACTCACCGAGGCCAATGAAGGCCTGGAACAACGGGTGACCGAGCGCACACATGAACTGTCCCAGCTCAATCTGGCACTGACCGACGCCAAGGGTGTGGCCGAGTCCGCCAGCCAGTCGAAAACCCGCTTTCTCGCGGCGGTGAGCCATGACTTGATGCAACCTTTGAACGCCGCACGTCTGTTCTCCGCTGCCCTTTCCCATCAGCACGACGGCCTGTCGAGTGACGCCCGGCAACTGGTGCAGCACCTGGACAGTTCGCTGCGTTCGGCTGAAGACCTGATCAGCGACCTGCTGGATATTTCGCGCCTGGAGAACGGCAAGATCAATCCGCAGCGTCAGCCGTTTGCGCTGAACGAACTGTTCGACACCCTCGGCGCCGAGTTCAAGGCGCTGGCCCAGGAGCAAGGCCTGCGCTTTCGTCTGCGTGGCAGCCGTCTGCGAGTCGACAGTGACATCAAGCTGCTGCGGCGGATTTTGCAGAACTTTCTGACCAACGCCTTCCGTTATGCCGAAGGACCGGTGCTGCTGGGCGTACGCCGGCGTCGTGGCGAATTATGCCTGGAGGTGTGGGACCGTGGCCCGGGCATTCCGCTGGATAAACAGAAGGTCATTTTCGAGGAATTCAAGCGCCTGGACAGCCACCAGACCCGCGCCGAAAAAGGCCTGGGACTGGGCCTGGCGATTGCCGACGGCTTGTGCCGAGTGCTGGGCCACCGTCTGAGCGTGCGCTCCTGGCCGGGCAAAGGCAGTGTGTTCAGCGTGCGCGTGCCATTGGCGCGCGATCAAGCCAGCCCGTCGCTCAAGCCCCCGCCGGAAACCGGTCAACCGCTGAGCGGTGCGCGGGTGCTGTGCGTGGACAACGAAGACAGCATCCTGATGGGGATGCGCAGCCTGCTGACCCGTTGGGGCTGCGACGTATGGACCGCCGCCGACCAGGCGCAATGCGCCGCCTTGCTCGCCGACGGCGTACGTCCACAACTGGTGCTGGTGGACTATCACCTGGACCACGGCGAAACCGGCACCGAGCTGATGGGGTGGTTACGTGCGCAATTGGCCGAGCCGATTCCCGGCGTGGTGATCAGCGCCGATGGCCGTGCGGAAACAGTGGCCGAGGTGCACGCAGCGGGGCTGGATTACCTGGCCAAGCCGGTAAAACCTGCGGCGCTGCGGGCACTGTTAAGCCGGCACTTGCCGCTGTAAGCCCGCTTCACTCGGTCAACATGTGGAGGGGGCTGCGTTTTTATTCAGGAAGGTGCGCCACGCCGTCGGCGTCGGTCATTGCGCGTTCGAGCAAATCGGCCGGCAGGCTTTTGCTGGCGCGGGCGCCGAGCAGCCTTAACTGTTCGGTGCGGCTGACCAGGTTTCCGCGTCCATCCGTAAGCTTGTTGCGCGCTGCGCTGTAAGCCTTATCCAACTGCTGCAGACGGTTGCCCACTTCATCCAGGTCTTGAATAAACAACACGAACTTGTCGTACAGCCAACCGGCGCGTTCGGCGATCTCCCGCGCGTTCTGGCTTTGACGCTCCTGCTTCCACAGGCTGTCGATCACGCGCAAGGTGGCGAGCAACGTGGTGGGGCTGACGATCACGATATGGCGGTCGAACGCTTCCTGGAACAGGTTGGGTTCGGCCTGCAAAGCCGCCGAAAAAGCCGCCTCGATGGGGACGAAGAGCAGCACGAAATCCAGACTGTGCAAGCCTTCCAGACGCTTGTAATCCTTGCCGGCCAAGCCTTTGACGTGATTGCGCAGGGACAGCACGTGCTGCTTCAGCGCGGCCTGGCCGATCCCCTCGTCATCCGCCGCCACGTACTGCTGATAGGCGGTCAGGCTGACCTTGGAGTCGACCACCACCTGCTTGTCACCGGGCAACATGATCAGCACATCGGGCTGGAAGCGCTCACCGTCCGGGCCTTTGAGGCTGACCTGTGTCTGGTACTCGCGGCCCTTCTCCAAGCCGGCATGTTCCAGCACCCGTTCAAGAATCAACTCGCCCCAGTTGCCCTGGGTTTTCTGGCCCTTGAGGGCGCGGGTCAGGTTGGTGGCTTCGTCCGACAGGCGCAGGTTCAGTTGCTGCAGGCGTTCAAGCTCCTTGGCCAGGGAGAAACGTTCACGGGCTTCATTCTGATAGCTTTCTTCGACGCGCTTTTCGAAGGACTGGATGCGCTCCTTGAGCGGATCGAGCAACTGGCCGAGGCGTTCCTGGCTGGTCTCGGCGAAGCGCTGCTCGCGCTCATCGAAGATTTTCCCCGCCAGCTCAGCGAATTGCGCACGCAGTTCATCCCGTGAACCTTGCAGGTCGGTGAGGCGTTGCTGGTGGCTGTCCTGCTGCTCGCGCAGCTCGGCGCGCAACGCGGCCGCCAGAGCGTCCAGGCGGCGCAGTTCGGTTTCATTGGCGCTGCGCTCGAGGTTCCAGGCGTGGGCGGCATCGCGCGCATTGTCGCGGTCGATCTGCAGCAGTTCGACCTCGCGCCGCAAGGCCGCGAGATCAGCCTGCTTGGCCGCATTGGCATGGCTCAGGTCGCTGATCTCATCGCGGCTGGCGTCCAACTGGGCGGCAAGCCCTTCCTGAGCCAGTTGCGCGGTGGCCAGTCGTTCTTCGAGCAGTTCCCAGCCGGTGGTGCGCGCGGTCAGGCGCCGCTGAAGCTGCCAGCACAGCGCCAATAACGGCACCGCCGCGCCTGCAAGGCCCAGCGCGAGGCTGGTCCAGTCAAAAGCCATAACCATGTTTGCCGTCACCGAAAAAGACCAAGGTTAACCAAGCGCAGGGCAGGAGGACAGCTCAGTCTTCGACCTGGCCCAATTCGCGCAGGGCACGGCGGTCACCGGCGCGAGCGGCCAGGCGCAGCAGGTCGTGGCCGATGCGCCGGTCTCGGGCATTCCCGCATTCGCGGCACATGAGTTGACCCAGGCGACTCTGCGCGGCCACCACCCCTTCGCGGGCCGGCTGTTTGAGCAAGCGCCCGGCAAAGTGCTTGACGTTGGCGTGGTGCCCCAGGCGCGGGCTGTCGAGCAGCCACAAGGCGACTTTAAGGGAAAAACGCTTGGGCGCGGTAACAGTCTGGGAGGTATCGGTAACAGAAGATGATACTGAGCGAAACTTCATAAAGCACTGTGGGACAGATCGGAAGGCGCGCCACTCTACTCTTTTTTTCGTTCAGGTAAAGCTGAAATAAACCTGCACGCCCGTGCTAGAGCAAGCGCTTGGGACAATCCACAGAAGCTGTGGATAACTCAGTGGACAACCGTGCTTTAACCTGCGCAAAGCCCCATGGAACGGGGGCCGCAGTCAAACTGACGATTTTTTCACCAATAAAAAAAAGCGATGTTTTTCATTGACTTAAATTTTCATTGCAGGCAAATGGCGGCTTCGGAGCGCAAGCAGGGGAAGAGCGACACACGCTGCAACCAATGTGCACAAGTGGCAATCAGCCGGCTATATGAGTGTGTTTTTTTGATTCGTCAACCGGCGCAAATGTTACCGAAGGTGCAAAGCCGGGACTTTTCAAATGCCGTTCCGGTCGCCACACTGCCCCACCTGGCAGCGCATCGGTATACGGATACATGAAAGGAATGCTGTTATTCGCCGTGTTGTTATTGGCCATCTGCGCAACATCCCTGGGCATCAATGCGGCGCTGCCCTCCCCCGACGGCGCACTGTTCGCCATTGCTATCCTGCTGTCTGCCGCGTTTACGGCGGTGAGCCTGTGCATTGAGCTGGGTGAAGGCCGGATCAACGACATGGGGGACGTGATGAAGGTGGTCGAAACAGGCCAATCACTGCGACTGACCCTGGCCACCTACGCGCTGGGCTGTTCATTGGCGGCAGCGATTACGGTGCTGGTCTATCGCGGGCTGCTTGGCGGCTGAATGAAGTTTTTTTGCCGACACACTTTCTTTTGGGATTTCGATCCGTTACTATCCGCGGCGTTAGTACCAAGCTGAAAGTCAATTCTGGTCGAAGAAATCCCCTGAACAACGCGGGATCGACCACCTAGATGGTTTCCAGGTATCGCTTGCGACGACACAGCCTTTGAACAAGCAAAGGGTGTCGCGAAGCTTCAATGCTCTGACCGAACCACCCTGCAGATTGATCAGGATCTTCACCCCGGGCCCAGAACCTTTGCCCTTGTTGTGTTGCCTGCCCTCCTAAGTACCTACCTGCCAGCCCAAGCGCGCCTTGATTATCAGCGCTTCAAACTGGCGGCTTTGTTCCAGTCAGGTTCTTCGTTTGATCAATGGTGATCAACGTTACTGGAACGTTTTAACGTTGCACGGTTCTTAAACCGTGTCATTTGTAGGAACACCCATAATATGAACGCTCAAATCCACACTCAGGATGCCATCCGCACCCTCACCAACGCTTTTGCCCCAATGAACTGCCTGATCATGGCCGCTCGCAAAGGCTGCTTCAGCTTCACGCTGGTCAACGAACACGGCATCGCGCGTCACAGCGAACGCCTGTACCCCGATCAATACTCCAGCGCAGAACCGCTGCAGGCCGTGATCGAGCGTACCCGTCAGGCATTGGTTGCCTGATCGACCCGAGTCGCTGAAACACAAAAACCCTGTCTGAAAAACAGGGTTTTTTATTGTCCGCGATTTGTACTCCTCTATGTATTCCTCAGCTCAAATAGATATAACCGTTATAACTGAATAAAGAAGATGTTTTAAAAACAGCCTTTTACATCACAAATATCACACTACACTTCAACTCGAGCGGCATGATCCGCTTTCGACGAGCCTGAGCTTCGATCCATTGCTGCCAAGCCCTCCGTGCTCGGGCTTCGTCGACCCTCCTCGCAGGTTGAAGCGTGAGCGAGTCTGCTCGACAGATGACACGTATCTGAAAATAAATATTTCATGGGCAACGCGCACTGCGCACTTTGCTCAACGCCCGGTAAACCGGTGTTTCACCCATGAATCATGAGGCCCGCCCACCGGGCAATTTGCAAGATGCGTCAAATAACGGGAATTATGGTCGGATTGTCCTACAAAACCGCTCTATCTCCTGTATTACAGCCTATAGCGCGATGTTAAATTTATTGATACTTTCCGCAACGGTGATCACCACGGAGTTCTAATAATGAAAAAAGTAATGCTCAAGACCACACTTAGCTTCGCCGTTGCCATGGCCTCCTCCCAACTGTTCGCAAGCGGCTTTGCGCTGAACGAACAGAGCGTCAGCGGGATGGGTACGGGTTTCGCAGGTCGTTCCTCTTCTGCCGATGATGCAAGCACTGTCTACGGCAACCCTGCCGGCATGGCGCGCCTGCAAGGCCAACAGGTCACCGGTGGCGCTGCAGCCATCGACGCCTCCACCGATATCAGCGACGTAAGTGGCCGCTCACGCGGCAGCAACAAAGGCGATATGGTGCCTTTCACTGGCGTTCCTTTCGGTTTCTACACCAATAAACTAAACGATCAATGGGCAGTCGGCTTCGGCGTTTATGCTCCGTTCGGCCTGGTGACCGATTACGAAAGCGGCTTCCAGGGCCGTGGCTTTGGCAGCAAAAGCGAAGTAAAAGTCATCACGTTGCAGCCTACCGTCAGCTACGCCTTCAATGATCGCGTTTCCGTAGGTTTTGGCCCGACCATCAACCGCATCGCCGGTACCCTGGAATCGGACCTGACGCTCAACCCTGCCGCGCCGGACACCAATATCAAGATCAAGGGTGACGACACCGCACTGGGCTTCAACGTCGGCGTGCTGGTTCAAGCCACCGATACCACCCGTGTCGGCCTGACCTATCACTCCAAGGTCAGCTACAAGCTTGATGGCCACACCGAAATCACCGCACCGACCGCGACCTCACCGTTCCTGCGCAGCAATCGCTACGATGCGTCGCTGAAGATCGACACCCCTGAGTCCTACGACCTGTCGGTCACCCAGGACCTGACTGATGCCTGGAAACTCTACGCGGGCGCCAGCTGGACCCGTTGGAGCCGTCTGAAAGACATCACCGTCGAAAACAAAGGCGTGAGCGGCGCTACCGGCGGTGCATTGGCACCAGCCCTGGTGAGCACCATCAAGGAAGACCAGAACTGGCACGATACCTGGGCCTACGCCCTGGGTACTTCGTACCAGCTGACCAAACAGGTGGTACTGCGTACCGGCCTGACGTTCGACCAGTCGCCGACCAACAACACGGATCGCTCGCCGCGCATCCCGACTGGCGACCGCACCATATTCAGCCTGGGCCTGGGCTACGAAGTGATGCCGAACATGACCGTCGACGTCGCCTACTCCTACCTGAAGGAAGAGGACGTCAAGGTTTCACGCGCCAACCAATTGGCCAGCTACAACGCCAAGTATGAAAACAGTGCCAATGGTTTCGGCCTGGGCATGACCTACCGCTTCTGATTCACAGCGGTATAAAAAAGCCCCGCTCTCCTGCAAGGGAGGCGGGGCTTTTCAATGGGCGTCGATCAGGGTTTGGAAGCGATTGCCTTTTCCACCGCCTCGATCAGCTCCGGGCTGTCCGGCTTGGTGAGGCTGGAAAAGTCGGCAATCACCTTGCCCTGGCGGTCCACCACGTACTTGTAGAAATTCCATTTGGGCGCGTTGCTCTGCTGCGCCAACACCTTGAACAGGTGCACCGCGTCCGCGCCCCTGACCGGCTGCGGCTCGGTCATGGTGAACGTCACGCCGTAATTCACATAGCAGACCTTGGCGGTCTCCTCGCCGGTCTTGGCCTCCTGCTTGAAGTCATCGGACGGCACGCCGAGCACTTCCAGCCCTTGATCCTTGTAACGTTGGTACAAGGCTTCAAGGCCTTTGAATTGCGGCGCGAACCCGCAGAAGCTCGCGGTGTTGACGATCAGCAACGGTTTGCCGGCAAAACGCTGGCACAGATCAATGGATTCTTTCGCACGCAACTTGGGCAACTGCCCTTCGAGCAGCGGCGGGCATTCGGCCGCCATCGCCACACCGCCAAAAGCCGCCATCAATACGGGAACTGCAAGCCAGCGCATGTGCATGTCGAAATATCCTATGAAGAATTCAGAGACCGAA
The DNA here is from genome assembly GCF_000336465.1 of Pseudomonas poae RE*1-1-14. Classification (NCBI taxonomy): domain Bacteria; kingdom Pseudomonadati; phylum Pseudomonadota; class Gammaproteobacteria; order Pseudomonadales; family Pseudomonadaceae; genus Pseudomonas; species Pseudomonas poae. The sequence goes on from NC_020209.1 coordinate 3,081,544, forward strand.
CTTAACAGATCGACATGCCCAGCTGCATCAACGCCAATCCGCCACGTTGCCAGCCCCACCAGGCCATCAGCAACAGGATGATGCCGGCGACAATCATCAACGACCTTGCTGTCCCGCTCATGCTGCCTCCATCTGTGCCTGCAGCCTCGCCACCGGCCGCTCGCGCACCGGCCAGTTCAGGCCTGCAGCGATCAGGCTCAGCACAATTGCCACCTGCCAGATCAAATCGTAGTTGCCGGTATGATCATAGACCACCCCGCCCAACCAGCCGCCGAGGAACGAGCCGATCTGGTGAAACAGGAACACGATGCCACCGAGCATGGAGAGGTTTCTCACACCGAACAGCGTCGCGACCGTGCCGTTGGTCAGCGGCACGGTGGACAACCACAGGAACCCCATGGCCATGCCGAACACGTAGGCGCTGACCTGGGTCACCGGTGCCCACAGGAACAACGCAATCACCACCGCCCGCAACAGGTACAACCCCGTGAGCAGGCGCGGCTTGGACATGCGCCCGCCGAGCCAGCCGGCGGTGTAGGTGCCGAAGATATTGAACAGGCCGATCAACGCCAGCACGGTGGTGCCCACCGTGGCCGGCAGATGCTGGTCCACCAGATAAGCGGGCAAATGCACGCCAATGAACACCACCTGGAAACCGCAGACAAAGAAGCCGAACGCCAGCAACCAGAACCCGGAGTGGGAGCAGGCTTCCCGCAACGCTTCACGCAGGGTCTGCTGGCCGGCCAGTACCGGCAGCGGCTTGTCCTTGAGCATGCTGACCAGCGGCAGAATCAGCGCCACCATCAAGCCCAGCGCCAATAGCGCGGCCGACCAACCCAGCCAGCTGATCAGCCCCAAGGTGCCCGGCACCATGGCGAATTGGCCAAAAGACCCGGCGGCGCTGGCAATGCCCATGGCCATGCTGCGTTTTTCCGGGGCCACCGCGCGCCCTACCACACCGAGAATCACCGAAAACGACGTGCCGGACAGACCGATGCCGATCAACAGGCCGGCACTCACCGACAGTGACCACGCCGAATCGGACAAGCCCATCAACACCAGGCCCACGGCGTAAAGAACGCCACCGACAAACACGGTTTTGGTCGCACCGAAACGGTCAGCCAGGGCCCCGGTGAACGGCTGCGCCAAGCCCCAGATCAAGTTCTGAAGGGCAATGGCGAAGGCGAAAGTCTCGCGACCCCAGCCGAATTCGGCACTCATTGGCGACAAAAACAGACCAAAGCCGTGTCGCACGCCCAACGACAACGCCAGGATCAGTGCACTCCCCACAAGCACCCAGCCACTGGTGCGCCACATCGAATTCATTTCTTATTCTCCGCTCGCGGGTATATACCCGCTTGTCATCGAACGCACCCGCCTTCAGGCGAGTTCGTCCAGCAAGGCCAACAGGGTTTCGCGCTTGTCGGCGCCCAGTCGGTCAATCAGTTTCTGCTGCGCCGCTTCCCACGCCGGCAAAGCGGCAGCCAGCCGTTCTGCACCGGCTTCGGTCAACATCACCAGGCGATTTCGCAGGTCGCTACCCTCGACCAACTGCACCAGGCCTTCGCATTCCAGCACCCGCAGATTGCGCCCCAGGGTGCTGCGATCAAGGCCCATGGCGTCCGCCAAACTGGAAATGCTCGGCTGATCCAACCGCTGCAGGTTGCACAGCAGCGAATATTGGGCAACGTTGATGCCGAAGCCGTCGAGGGCGCCGTCGTAGTGCCTGCTGACGCCACGAGCGGCGCGACGCAGGTTGATGCATAAACATTGAGAGGCAAGCATGGAGCGTGTATATACCCGCGATTGAGCAAATGCAAGAAAGTGTTACAACGCCAGCCCGACCAGTACCGCGACTTCCAGCAGCTCCAGCACGGCGCCGGCCGTATCGCCGGTGGTGCCGCCGAGCCGCTTGACCATCAGCCGGCGCAGGCCGACAAAGCACAGTGCAGCCAGCAACACGGCGATGCCGCCGCTGAAACCGCCGATCAGCAGGCACGCCAGGCCGCTGAGAATCAGCACCTGCTGGCCCACCACGCGCGGTAAATAATCTGACAAAGCCTGGCCCAATCCCCCTGCCCGCACGTAGCGCGTGGTGAGGAACAGCGCCAGCATCGAGGCGCGTCCGATCAGCGGCGCCAGGATCAAGGCCGCGCCGTTGTGCTGTTCGATCAAGGCCACCAGAGCCGCGAACTTGAGCAGCAACACCAGGCCCAGGGTCACCACGGCAATCGGCCCGCTGCGCGGGTCTTTCATGATGCTGAGCGTGCGCTCGCGGTCGCCGAAGCCACCTAGCCAGGCATCCGCACTGTCCGCCAGACCGTCCAGGTGCAGCCCACCACTGAGCAGCACCCACGCGGTCAACAACAGCGCGGCGTGCAGCAACAACGGCGCGCCCATCAACACGTTGTTGAGCCCCCACAGCAGCAGCCCGAACAGCACGCCCACCAGTGGATAAAACAGCAACGACCGCCCCAGTTCCCGGGGTTGCGGCATGCCCGGCAAGCGAATCGGCAGGCTGCTCAGAAATTGCAGGGCGATCCAGAACGGCAACATGATCAGACGCCTTCCTTCAATACGCCGCCTGCGCCGACCCGCAGGCTGAACAGCCCACCGTGGCCGACTTCGACATTCAGCAACTGTTCACGGGGCAGGCCGCGCGCGCGCGCCAGCAGCAAACGCATGACCCCGCCGTGGCTGATCAACAACACGCGCTCACCGGCATAGGCCTGATGCAGACGTGAGACAGCGCCAAGTACCCGGTCGGAAAAATCGCTGACCAGCTCTCCCTCGGGCGGCGTAAAGCTATAAGGATCGGCCCAGAACAGGCCCAGGCCTTCGGCATCGGTTTGCATCAATGCCGCCGCGCTCTGTCCTTCCCAGGCGCCGAAATGCAGCTCCTGCAGGTCTCGTTCCAGGCTCACCGGCAAGTTGAGACGTGTGCCCAACTCCTCGGCAAAACGCGCACACCGTTGCAGCGGAGAACTGATCACCCGGTCCCAGGGTCCTTGCTCGACCACAGCGGCGCGCATCTGCGCCCAGCCGTTGGCGGTGAGCGCGTCATCCAGGCTGCCGCGCAGGCCGCCGCCCAATTCGGTTTCACCATGACGCAGCAAGTCCAGGTGCAAGGTCATGCGGGACGATCCGCCACGGCCGCTTCGGCGAATGTCGCCATCTGCCCGTGCAGTGCGCAGGCCAGTCGCAACAGCGGCACCGCCGTTGCGGCGCCACTGCCCTCGCCCAGGCGCAGGCCAAGGTCCAACAACGGCCGGGCGTCGAGGCTTTGCAGCACATGGCGATGCCCCGGCTCGGCGCCACGATGGCCAAACAGCAGCCATTCGCGGCACGCCGGGCTAAGACGCGTAGCCACCAGCGCCGCAACGGTGCAGATAAACCCGTCCACCAGCACCGCCACGCCCTCCTGGGCACAGGCCAGATACGCGCCGACCAGGGCCGCGATCTCAAACCCGCCGAGATTGAACAGCGTTTGCAACGCATCACCGCGTTGCCCGGCATGCAGCGTCAGCGCGCGCTCGATAACCGCCACCTTGTGGCTGACGCCCTGGGCATCTAGACCCGTACCCGGTCCGGTCAGGTCTGTCACCGGGCAATCGAGCAAGGCACACGCCAGCGCACTGGCGGCGGTGGTGTTGCCGATGCCCATCTCGCCACCGATAAACAATTGCGCGCCGCTCTCCAGCGCGCGCAGCACGCTGTCGCGGCCGGCTTGCAGCGCTTGCTTGCCCTGGGCCGCCGTCATCGCTGGGCCGTTGACGAAATTCGCCGTGCCCGCGCCGAGATTCAAATGACGCACGCCGGGCAAGCTCAACGCGGGCGTGACAGTGCCCAGGTCGACCACCTCCAGTTGCGCATCCAACTGACGCGCCAACACACTGATGGCCGCGCCGCCGCTGACAAAGTTATGCAGCATCTGCCCGGTCACTTCCTGGGGAAAGGCCGATACCCCTTCGGCGACCACGCCATGATCACCGGCGAAAATCGCGATCCACAGCCGATCCACCGACGGTTTGACCCGTCCCTGCAACCCCGCCAATTGCACTGCCAGCGCTTCCAACTGGCCAAGAGAACCGGCCGGCTTGGTCAATTGCTGCTGGCGTGCCAGAGCTTGTTCGTACGCCGGGGCGTCAATCGCCTTACATGGGTTGAGCCACCAGTTGTCAGTCATAACGCAGTACCTTTCAAAGTCATAGGCAGGCCGGCGACGGTCAGGACAACACGCTGACAACGCTCGGCCAGGGCTTGATGCAGCCAACCGGCTTCATCCACATAGCGGCGAGTCAATTCGCCCAGCGGCACGACACCCAGACCGGTCTCGTTGCTGACAAAAATAATCTGCCCCGGCAGCGAGGCCAGGGTATCGAGCAGTTGATCGCGCTCTAGCGCCAGACGCGCGGGGTCTTCGAGCATCAGCAGGTTGGTCAGCCACAAGGTCAGGCAGTCCACCAGCAGGCACCGCCCGGGGGCTGCGTTTTCCCGCAGCACGCGCGCCAGCTCAATCGGCTCTTCGATCAGGCCCCAGTGGTCCGGGCGCCGTTGACGATGAAGGGCAACGCGCTCGTTCATCTCACCGTCCAGCGGTTGGCTGGTGGCGATGTAAGTGACCGACAGGCCACTGTCGCTGGCAAGCTTTTCGGCGAGACGGCTTTTGCCGGAGCGGGCGCCACCGAGGATCAGTTCAAGCATGGGATGGCACCTTCGGTTGGCTGAAATTGTGTGACTGTCAGGCCGCCATCGCGGGCAAGCCCGCTCCCACAGAAACGCACATCAGCTGTTGATCTGGCTGTTGATTTTGATCTCAGGCGCCCCGTAAAACCACGCTGGCCGAACGCAGGTTTGAATCCGTGGGCAACCCGGCAGGACGCCGGGTTAGCCGCACTGGGCCAGGGATGGCACATTGCGGCGGCCCACGGATTCAAGCCTGCGTGCGGGCACACCGAGCCTGAGCGAGGTGCCGAGTGGTGGGGCGAGAGCCTTTTGGTTACTTTTGGGCTCTTCCAAAAGTGACCCGCTGTAAGAGCGGAACCATAAGCCGCCATTACCGCAACAACGGATATGTACACCGAAAAACCGCCATCGGTAGCAAGCCCCCTCCCATATTTGGAATGTGGCGCTTCAGTTACATAGTGATCGACTCTCAAACCGCCATCGCGGGCAAGCCCGCTCCCACAGAAACGCACATCAGCTGTTGATCTGGCTGTTGATTTTGATCTCAGGCGCCCCGTAAAACCACGCTGGCCGAACGCAGGTTTGAATCCTTGGGCAACCCGGCAGGACGCCGGGTTAGCCGCACTGGGCCAGGGATGGCCCATTGCGGCGGCCCACGGATTCAAGCCTGCATGCGGGCACACCGAGCCTGAGCGAGGTGCCGAGTGGTGGGGCGAGAGCCTTTTGGTTACTTTTGGGCTCTTCCAAAAGTGACCCGCTGTAAGAGCGGAACCATAAGCCGCCATTACCGCAACAACGGATATGTACACCGAAAAACCACCATCGGTAGCAAGCCCCCTCCCATATTTGGAACGTGGCGTTTCAGTTACATAGTGATCGACTCTCAAGCCGCCATCGCGGGCAAGCCCGCTCCCACAGAAACGCACATCAGCTGTTGATCTGGCTGTTGATTTTGATCTCAGGCGCCCCGTAAAACCACGCTGGCCGAACGCAGGTTTGAATCCTTGGGCAACCCGGCAGGACGCCGGGTTAGCCGCACTGGGCCAGGGATGGCCCATTGCGGCGGCCCACGGATTCAAGCCTGCATGCGGGCACACCGAGCCTGAGCGAGGTGCCGAGTGGTGGGGCGAGAGCCTTTTGGTTACTTTTGGGCTCTTCCAAAAGTGACCCGCTGTAAGAGCGGAACCATAAGCCGCCATTACCGCAACAACGGATATGTACACCGAAAAACCACCATCGGGAGCAAGCCCGCTGCCACAGGGAATCTGTCCGTACACCGTCAGATTCCACACAGTTTGCGCAACAACGCGGTGTCCAGATGGTTCTCCACCAAATCCGCCAACCGCTCGATATCCCGCTCACGCAGCGCGTGGTAATCCACCTCCTGCACATCCTGCAACCCGGCCCAACGCAGCAAGGCGCTGCACGCCGCGGGGGTTTCGAACAAACCGTGCAAGTAGGTGCCAAGGATTTGCCCGTCAGCACTGCGCGCGCCATCAGTGCGCCCATCATCCAGCAGCACCGCAGCACGCGTCAGACCGTCACCCGACGTCACCCCCGCATGAATCTCATACCCACTCACCTCAGCGTCTTCCAAAAACAGCCGCCCACGCACATTGCGCAACTGCTTCTCTTCTTCCAACGTGGTGCTGAACCCCAGCAGTCCCAGCCCGTCGCTGGACCCTGCAGCCCCTTCCAGCCCAAGCGGGTCATGCACCTGCTCACCCAGCATCTGCAAACCACCGCAAATCCCCAGCACCTTGCCGCCATAGCGCAAATGCCGCGCCACGGCGCTGTCCCAGCCATTGGCGCGCAGATACGCCAAATCACTGCGCACACTTTTCGAGCCCGGCAGGATGATCAGGTCGGCGGCCGGGATCAGCTGGCCCGGCCCCACGAACTGCAGGTCCACCTGGGGGTGCAGGCGTAACGGGTCGAAATCCGTGTGGTTGCTGATGCGCGGCAATACCGGCACGACCACCCTGAGCACCTGGGCGACCTTGTCGATCTGGCGCCGGTCGATGCCGTCCTCGGCTTCCAGGTGCAGGTCCATCACATAGGGCAACACGCCCACCACCGGTTTGCCGGTGCGTGCCTGAAGCCAATCGAGCCCCGGCTGCAGCAGCGCAATGTCGCCGCGAAAGCGGTTGATGATAAAACCCCGGACCCGCGCCTGTTCGCTGGGCGAGAGCAATTCCAGGGTGCCTACCAGATGGGCAAACACGCCGCCACGGTTGATATCGGCGATCAGCAGCACCGGGCAGTCCACCGCTTCGGCAAAACCCATGTTGGCGATGTCGTTGGCGCGCAGGTTGATTTCTGCCGGCGAGCCCGCGCCTTCCACCATCACCACCGGGTAGGCTGCGCTCAGGCGCGCATGGGAGGCCAGCACCGCCTGCATCGCGATGGCTTTGTAATCGTGGTAGGCCACCGCGTTCATGCTGGTGACGGCGCGGCCGTGGATGATGACCTGCGAGCCGGTATCGCTGTTGGGTTTGAGCAACACCGGATTCATGTCGGTGTGGGGCGCCAGGCGGGCGGCTTGGGCCTGCACCGCCTGGGCGCGGCCGATCTCGCCGCCTTCGGCGGTCACGGCGCTGTTGAGGGCCATGTTCTGCGGTTTGAACGGCGCCACTGCCACGCCCTGGCGCACCAGCCAACGGCACAGCGCGGTCACCAGGGTACTTTTGCCGGCATCGGAGGTGGTGCCCTGCACCATCAGCGTACTCATGCCGCCTCCCGGTAAGCGGCCAGTGCCGCATCGAGGCGCAGCCAGTCGGCCTCGGTGTCGGGCAGGCCGAAGCGCAGGCTGCTGTTGTGCGCAAACAGACGCAGCAGGATGCCGCGCTGGGCCATGAATTCGTGCAGCCGCTCGGCGTGTGTCGTGATCAACCATTGGAACAGGGCACAGCCGCCCTGCGGCTGAAAGCCGTGGCGCTCAAGCAAGGCAAACAAACGCTGCCCGGCCTCGACACAGCGCGCGCGCTGGCGCGTGTGCCCGTCGGTATCACGCAAACAGGCCTGACCCAGTACACGCGTCGGCCCGCTGACGGCCCAGGGGCCGACCTGCTCGGCGAGCAGCTTGAGCAACCGCCGCTCGGCCAGGACAAAGCCCAGCCGCACACCGGCCAGGCCAAAGAATTTGCCGAATGAGCGCAGCACGATCAGCCCGACCTGATGGGCATGGCCCGCCAGGCTCAGGTGCGGGGTGACGTCCATGAAGGCTTCGTCCACCACCAGCCAGCCTCCGCGCTGCGCCAGGCGGGTGTGCCAGGCGAGCAGGCGTTGCGGGCTCAGGCTCAACCCCGTGGGGTTGTTCGGGTTAACCACCACCAGCACATCGAGGCTGTCGAGAAAGAAGTCGACTTCCTGCTCCTGTACTTCGCGCACCACATACCCGGCGCGACGCCAGGCTTCGGCGTGTTCGGCGTAGCACGGCGACAGCACGCCGACCTTGCCGGAACGACGCAGGCGCGGCAGCAACTGGATGGCCGCCTGCGAACCGGCCACTGGCAATACATGCGCCGCGCCGTAATATTCGCTGGCGGCCAACTCCAGGCCATCGTCGGTTTCCGGCAGACGCGCCCAGGCGCGCAACGGGATCTCGGGAATCGGCCAGGGCCACGGCGCCAGACCACTGGACAGGTCGAGCCACTGGTCTTCGGCAATGCCGTACTGGATTGCCGCCTTGCGCAGGCGTCCGCCGTGTTCAAGCATAAAATTGCGCCCCCGCGCACAGAATCAGCAGCCACAGCCATACGCCGCGCTGCACCAGTTGCCAGCCCCGCTCGATGGCATCGGCATCCGCCGCCGGGCCTTCGCCCAGCGGTGGACGCTGATGCAGCTCGCCGTGATAGATCGCCGCACCACCCAGCGCCACGCCCAGCGCGCCCGCGCCGGCCGCCATCACTGGCCCGGCGTTGGGGCTGTCCCAGGTCGGACCCTGGGTGCGCCAGCACTTGAGCGCCAGGCGGGTCTTGCCCAGCACGGCGTAGGTCAAGGCCACCAGCCGCGCAGGAATATAGTTGAGCACATCGTCAATTCTGGCAGCTGCCCAGCCGAAGCGCTCGAAGCGTTCGGTGCGGTAGCCCCACATCGCGTCCAGCGTATTGCTCAGACGATAGAGCACCACGCCCGGCACGCCGGCGACCACAAACCAGAACAGTGCGGCAAATACTGCGTCGCTGCCGTTTTCCAGCACCGACTCGGTGGCAGCGCGGGCGACGTCGGTGGCGTCCAGTTCGGCGGTCTCGCGGCTGACCAGGTAACTCACCCGCGTGCGCGCCTCAACCAGGTCATCGCTGCGCAGGGCCTGGGCCACCGGTATCACATGCTCACCCAGGCTGCGCATGCCCAGGGCGCAGTACAACGCGAGGATCTCCAGCGTCCAGCCAATATAAGGCGCCCATGACAAGGCGGTGGCCAGCAGGGTCAACGGCACCACCGCGATGACCCAGGCGGTGACCCCATGGCTGCGCCAGCCGCGCCCACCGCTGTTGAAGCGTTGCTCGATGCGCCCGGCAAAGTTGCCGAATGCCACCAGCGGATGCCAGCGCCTGGGCTCACCCAGCAGCGCGTCCAGCGCCACGGCAGCGACGCACAGCAAGGCCACACTCATTGACTCACTCCCCACGCATTTTCATACAGCATCTCACTCAACGGCTGTGGCTCGCGCCAGCCCTCGAGCTGTAGCATTGGCGCCGGATAAAATTCGGCGACAGGGCCCAGGCACAATACGGCCAGGGGCTTGGCACCTGGCGGCAAGCCCAGCAGGTCGGCCAGGGCCTGGGGTTCGAACAACGACACCCAGCCCATGCCCAGCCCTTCCACCCGCGCGGCCAGCCACAGGTTCTGGATTGCGCAGGACAGCGAGGCCATGTCCATTTCGGGCAAGGTGCGACGGCCGAAAATATGCCGTTCACGGTCATCCATCAGCGCTGCCACCAGCACTTCGGCGCAGTCGTGGATGCCTTCGACCTTGAGCTTCATGAACTGGTCGGAACACTCCCCCAGGGCCTGAGCGGTGCGCACGCGTTCGTCTTCCACCAGGTGCTGGATCCGCTCGCGCAACGAGCGGTCGCTGATGCGGATAAAGCGCCAGGGCTGCATCAGGCCCACGCTGGGGGCCTGATGTGCGGCCTGGAGCAGGCGCTGCAGTAATTCGGGGGCGACCGTGCCACCGCTGAAGTGGCGCATGTCGCGGCGTTCGGCGATGGCGCGGTACACGGCGTCGCGCTCGGCCTGGGGGAATGCGTGGTCGGTCATGGCCCTACCGTTTGATCTGTAAACGCTATCAATGTGGGCGCTGGATTGCCTGCGACAGCGGTCTTGAGATCCGGCGCAAAAAGCGCGGCCACCGCCGCCGGATTCGACGGGAAGTAAAAGTGCACATAGGAAGCGGTCATCCGGCCCTGCCGATACACCGCCTCGGCACCGCGCCCGCCATTGGGGCTCAGGCCACGGGCGATCGGATCCCATTCGGTGCTGGTCAGCGAATGGTGATAGGTGTGCCCGCGCAACGTGCCCTCCGGCAGCTCGACACTCTGCAGCGCCAGCGCCGCCAGTTTCTTCTGCATCACCGCGTCGCCCCGCAACAGGCCCACCAGTTCGGCGCGGATGCCGTCAACGTCGGTGAGCGAGTCGAGCAGATACAACATGCCGCCACACTCGGCGAGCAAGGGTTTATTCGCCGCGTGATGGGCACGAATGGCTGCGAGCATCGAGGTATTTTCCGACAGCGCCTGGTGATGCAGCTCCGGGTAACCACCGGGCAGGTACAGGCTGTCGGCCTCAGGCAACTGACTATCGTGAAGCGGTGAGAAGAACCTCAGCTCGGCGCCCATCGCCCGCAACAGGTCCAGGCTGGCGCCATAGGTGAAGGCAAACGCTTCGTCCCGGGCGATGGCAATGCGCACGCCGGCGAGCAACGGCTCGGCCGCGATCACCTCGGGCACGGCAAAGGTCACCGGTGGCGGCACCGCCACTTCGCAACTGCTGCCCAGGGCCTGGGCGGCGGCGTCCAGGCGCGCATCGAGGTCATTGAGCTCGCTGGCCTGCACCAGGCCGAGGTGACGGCTGGGCAGTTCGATTCCAGTCTCGCGGGACAGCGCGCCGTACCAGCGCAGGCCTTCGGTGAGGCTGCCTTCGAGCAACTGCGCATGACGCAGGGTGCCGACCCGGTTGGCCAGCACGCCGGCGAACGGCAGGTCCGGCTGATAGCGCGCCAGGCCCAGGGCCAGTGCGCCGAAGGTCTGGGCCATGGCGGTGCCGTCGATCACGCCGAGCACCGGCACACCGAAATGTCGCGCCAGGTCGGCGCTGGAGGGCGTGCCGTCGAACAGGCCCATGACGCCTTCGATCAGAATAAGGTCGGCCTCGCCCGCCGCTTCCCACAACAGGCGGCGACTTTCCTGCTCGCCCACCATCCACATGTCCAACTGATACACCGGCGCACCACTGGCGCGCTCGTGGATCATCGGGTCGAGGAAGTCCGGGCCGCACTTGAACACGCGCACCTTGCGCCCCAGATTGCGGTGCAGCCGGGCCAGGGCGGCGGTCACGGTGGTTTTGCCCTGGCCGGACGCCGGTGCGGCAATCAGAACGGCCGGGCAATGACGGGGCTGATTCAAAGTTCGACGCCCTTCTGAGCCTTGATGCCGGCCTGGAATGCGTGCTTGAGCATGCCCATTTCGGTGACGGTGTCGCCCATTTCAATCAGCTCGGGCTTGGCGCCACGGCCGGTGACCACCACGTGCTGCATCGGCGGGCGGGCCTGCAGGTCGCTGAGGACCTGGTCAAGGTTGAGGTAGCCGTGCTTGAGGGCAATGTTCAATTCATCCAGCACCACCAGGCCGATGGAGGGGTCCTGCAGCATTGCCCGCGATACCGCCCAAGCGGCTTCGGCGGCGGCGATGTCGCGCTGGCGGTCCTGAGTTTCCCAGGTGAAACCTTCACCCATCACGTGAAAGCGCACCTGCTCGGGGAAGCGGCGGAAGAACATCTCTTCGCCGGTGCTGAAACGGCCCTTGATGAACTGCACCACACCGCACTGCATGCCGTGGCCCATGGCACGGGCCAGCATGCCGAAGGCCGAGCTGCTCTTGCCTTTGCCGTTGCCGGTGAGCACCAGCAGCAGGCCGCACTCATTCGGCGAGTTGGCGATGCGCTCGTCGATCACGGCTTTTTTGCGCAGCATGCGCGCCAGATGGCGCTCGTCGCGTTCGGGGGAATCGGTCATGGCAGCTCTCCGTTGGGGCTGGACAAAAACGGCGGGCAGGAACAAGCACATACAGACAGCCAAGCATCGCCCACCGTGATGCTGTTGAATGTTCAAGGCCGGTCTCCGGACTCATGAGTGGCGCCTGCACGTATCAAGCGCAGGCAAGCCGGCGGCGCGCCTTCCCATATCGCGGGCGATACAGTGGCAAACAGCACCGTGTTGACTCATTTACCGTTGCGGGGGCAGCGCCGGGATCGCGGCAGCACTGTGTACAAGTGCGCTCACTCACCGGCTTCCCTGTTTCACTCTGTCGACGCACGCGCCACGGAGCACCTGGAACAAGCGGCGAAGGTTAGTGGGTTGGGGGTGGAGCGTCAATTAAAGCTGGCCTGGCACTTGAACCATCCCGCGCTGGCAATCCTCTACCCTTACAGGCATTCAGGAGAAAACCATGCATAAAACAAGACTCGCCTTACTCATCATGCTCGCCGGCACCCTTGCCGCCTGCGGTGAAAGCTCGACGCTGCAGGTGTCGGATGGCACCGGGCCGTCGCCCAAGTTGCCGCAACCGAACAAGACGCTGATCCCAACAGTAAACATCGCACCGGCCATCGGCTGGCCTGAAGGCGCCAAGCCGACCGCCGCCGCTGGCACTCAGGTCGCTGCGTTCGCCGAAGGCCTGGACCACCCGCGCTGGCTCTATGTGTTGCCCAATGGCGACGTACTGGTGGCCGAAACCAACGCGCCGCCCAAGCCGGATGATGCCAAGGGCATTCGCGGCTGGGTGATGGAGAAAGTCATGGGCCGCGCCGGCGCAGGTGTGCCGAGCCCGAACCGCATCACCCTGCTGCGCGATGCCGACCACGACGGCGTGGCCGAGACACGCACGGTTTTCCTGGAAAACCTCAACTCGCCATTCGGCATGACCTTGGTGGGCAACGACCTGTACGTGGCCGACTCGGACAAGCTGCTGCGCTTTGCCTATCAGCCGGGCGAAACCGCGATCAAAACCCAGGGCACTACAGTCGTCGATTTGCCAGGCGGTCCGCTGAACCACCACTGGACGAAAAACGTGGTGGCGAGCAAGGACGGCAGCAAGCTCTATGTGAGCGTCGGCTCCAACAGTAACGTTGGCGAAAACGGACTGGAGGCCGAACAAGGCCGCGCAGCGATCTGGGAAGTTGACCGCACCACCGGCCAGCACCGGATTTTCGCGTCGGGCCTGCGCAATCCCAACGGCATGGCCTGGGAACCGCAGAGCGGAAAACTGTGGACGGCCGTCAACGAGCGCGACGAAATCGGCAGCGACCTGGTGCCGGACTACATCACCTCGGTCAAGGATGGCGGCTTTTATGGCTGGCCGTTCAGTTACTACGGTCAGCATGTGGACGTGCGCGTGACGCCGCAGAATCCGGAGCTAGTGGCCAAGGCCATTGCACCGGACTACGCCGTGGGCCCGCACACCGCATCCCTGGGGCTGACCTTTGCCGAAGGCAGCAAACTCCCGGCGACCTTCAGCAACGGCGCGTTCATCGGCCAGCACGGCTCGTGGAACCGCAAGCCGCACAGTGGCTACAAGGTGATCTTCGTGCCGTTCGAGGGCGGACAACCCAAGGGGCAGCCGGTGGACGTGCTGACCGGGTTCCTCGACAAAGACGAGAAAGCCATGGGCCGGCCAGTGGGCGTGGTCATCGATCAGCAGGGGGATCTGCTGGTGGCCGATGATGTGGGGAATAAGGTGTGGCGGGTTTCAGCCGCTAAATAAACACCGCAAAACACATGTGGGAGGGGGCCTGCTCCCGATAGCAGTGGATCAGTCAATGAATGGTTGAACTGATGCACCGCCATCGGGAGCAAGCCCCCTCCCACGTGCGGATCCTGGTTTGAGCGTTAAGGATTGCGCGCCAGATGCTCGGCCGGCAATACGCGCTTGGCGCTCAGGTACGCATTCTGCCAATACGCCTTGGACAAGGTATCCAGCTTCACCGTGCCGCCGGTTTGCGGCGCATGCACGAAACGGCCCTCGCCCACATAGATGCCCGCATGGCTGACCTGGGAACCGCCGCCGGTGGCGAAGAACAGCAAGTCACCGGTCTGCAGGTTCTGCTCACTCACATCCTGGGCGCGCATCACGATCAGTTCGCGGGTGGTACGTGGCAGGGAAATACCGGCCGCATCGCGGTAGACGAAGCCGATCAGGCCGCTGCAATCGAATCCCGAGTCCGGTGTATTACCGCCCCAGCGATAAGGCGTGCCGACCAGACCGAGTGCACGGAAGAGCACGTCTTCGGCCGCAGGCGAGAAACTTTGGGTGGCAGCGTAGTTGAACACCGGCTTGGGCTTGACGGCGACAGGCGCCGGCGGCGGTGGACGGCTTGCGCAGGCACTGAGCAGCGCGGCGCAAACAAGAAGCATGAGGCGGGCCGAGGTCGACATGGGCAGAACAATCCTGGTCTGGAGCGGCTTTTCGCTGCCGAACGCTGAAAACCAGAACGCGCAAGCAGGGCTCGCGCGAACGGATTACAACAATGTCCAGGGATTCTAGCCCTTACGCGTCAAACTTCAAGTATCACTTTAACTTTACTTACTGGCGGTCACTGTAGACGGGGCCATGGCGAGTGCGCGCTTGGCTTCGATGAAGGTTTTGCTCCAGTAGCTGTCGCCCAGGCTGTCGACTCGAACGCCGCCACTGCGACGGCTGCTGGAGTGGATAAACTGGTTATCGCCCAAGTAGATACCGGCGTGGCTGACACGACCACGGCCTGCCGTACTGAAGAAAAGCAGATCGCCGGGCTTGAGGTTGTTGCGCGCGACCAACGGTGCTTTCACGTTGATCATTTCGCGCGTCGAGCGTGGCAGATTCATGCCCGCCTCTTCACGAAACAGGTAACCGATAAAGCCGCTGCAATCGAAACCGGCTTCAGAGGTACCACCAAAACGGTAGCGGGTACCGATCAGGGACATGCCACGTTCGAGGATGCTGTCGGCCAGCACAGGAAGCTGATAAGGCTTGCTGCCGGAAAAATCGGTCAGTTCTTTTTCGGTTGCCAGTTCGTCTTCGTAAACGGAAGCAGACTGCGCGGCAACGAATTTTGCCTGGCTTTGAACCTGTGGTTTTTGCTGGACAGCCACTTGCTGGGGCTGGGAGGCGCAACCAAACAACAGGGTGACGAGTGCGAGAGGCACGAGGGGTGCGAAGCGATTTAGCATGGGCACGACCGTGGCTGGTATGTAAAGAAGCCGAGACTATGCCCGCTATCGGATCGATTTGCAAATTCAATCGAGGTCTATGTGACTTGGCAATTGGACTGCGACATCTAAGCCGTAATTCCATTTAATGGGCAAAATGCGTAGCCGATGCGGCTCAAACGCAGGATTTCTGGCGCCTGAAAAATGCCGAATCCATGCAAATCAAACAGTTACCAGCCCAACGTCTCTTTGAGAAAAGGGATCGTCAATTTTCTTTGCGCCTGCAGGGACGCCTGGTCAAGCTGTTCGAGCAAATCGAACAGCGCGCTCATGCTGCGCGTGCCACGAGTGAGAATAAAATGCCCGACTTCGTCGGTAAGGTGCAGGCCGCGACGAGATGCACGCAATTGCAGGGCGCGCAATTTGTCTTCGTCGGACAAGGGTCGCATCTGGAAGATCAGCGCCAGGGTGAGACGGGACTTGAGGTCGGCCAGCTTGACCGGCAACTCCCGGGGCGAGGTGGACGCGGCGATCAACAGGCGCCTGCCGCTGTCGCGCAGGCGGTTGAACAGGTGGAACAAGGCTTCTTCCCACTGCGCCTTGCCGGCGATGACCTGCAGGTCATCCAGGCACACCAGTTCGTATTGCTCAAGGTTGTCGAAGATGCCGATACCATGGTCCATCAGCTCGGCCAACGGCAGGTACACCGCCGGCTCGCCCATCTGCTCGAAGCGCAGGCACGCGGCCTGCAACAGGTGGGTACGCCCCACGCCATGCTTGCCCCACAGATAGATCAGGCTTTCCGTCCACCCGGCGTCGGCTTCGCATAGCCGCTCGACATAGCCGAGTGCTGCGGCATTGGCGCCTGGGTAGTAATTGATAAAGGTTGCGTCATCACGCAGACGCACACCTAGGGGCAGCTGAATCGGTTTCATGCTGACTGAACGGCTCCCATCGAACCGCTAGTGGCCTCTGTGTAAAGTTCGCAAAGTCTATACCCGTGACGCCGGGCGCACAATGCAGCAGACCACAAGCAAAATCAAAGGTTTGCGTTAACCTGCCGGTTTACACGGATTGTTTGACGCACCCACCTTATAAACAACAAACCCGGCCAGAAGCCGGGTTTGTCGTATTGCGATTACAGCTCGGGGTCTTCGACGCCGGTGTACACATCCGAATCCTTGTACAACACGTGTACATGCCGTACCAACACCATGATCACTGCCGCCACGGGCAGTGCCAGCAGGATACCGGTGAAGCCGAACAGCTCACCGCCCGCCAGGATCGCGAAGATCACCGCCACCGGATGCAGGCCGATTCGATCGCCCACCAGCAAGGGCGTCAGCACCATGCCTTCGAGGGCCTGGCCGACCATGAACACCGCGACAATCCCCAACATCGGGTACAGGTCGCCGCCGAACTGGAACAACCCTGCCACCAGCGCAGCGCCGATCCCGATCACAAAGCCCATGTACGGCACGATGGCCGCCAGGCCTGCGATGAGGCCGATCAACAGGCCCAGCTCCAGGCCGATAGCCATCAGCCCGGCTGCATAGATGATGCCCAGCGCCAGCATCACCAGCAACTGGCCGCGCACAAACGCACCGAGTACCTCATGACACTCTGCAGCCAGGGACACCACGCGTTCTTCACGGTCTCGCGGCAGCAGGCCGCGAATCTTGGCCATCATGATGTCCCAGTCGCGCAGCAGGTAGAACGCCACCACCGGAATCAGCACCAGGTTCGTCAGCCAGCCGATCAGCGCCAGGCTTGAAGCAGTGGCCTGGCTGAGCACCACACCGACGATGTCGGTGGTCTGGCCCATATGCTCGCTGATCGCGGCTTTGACCTTGTCGAACTTCCAGAACCCTTCCGACAATCCGAGTTTGGCCTGAGCCCACGGCATCGCCGTGTGCTGCAGCCAGTCGAGCATCTGCGGCGCCAACTCGTACAAACGAAACAGCTGCTTGGCCAGCATCGGCACCAGCACCAGCACCAACGCGGTGATGATCAACGTGAACAGCGCGAACACCGTCACCACGCCCAGGGTCCGCGAAAGTCCGAGCTTTTCCAGGCGATCCACGACCGGATCGAACAGGTAGGCGAGCAACAACGCGACCAGGAACGGCGTCAGGATCGAATGCAGCAGGAATACAAAAACGCACAGCAGGACAATCCCGCCAAGCCACACCCAACGACGCGTATCCGCCATACACCACTCCAATTGCTTCTATATAAGGAAGAATATTTACCAACGAAAACGCAGTTGCGCCTGAGGTTCAGGTGCCGCTGCGGGTTGCGTGCCATCGACTGCGGGTGGCTGGACCGGGGCTTCACCTGCGGGCACTTCCTGCAACCTGGCCAGGCTCAGTTGGGTCCGCAATTGATCGGCACTGCCGTTGACGCGATACACAATGCGATTACCGTCCACCCACTGCGGCTGCCCCCCAAAGGGTTCCAGCAGGTGACCCAACGTGGCATAGCGCTCCAGGTTCATGCCCTGCACTTCCAGCAATTGTTCGGTGGTCACGCCCGGCTTGACGGCAAAGCGCGGCGCGAGCTTCTGGCTGACGGCCAGCAGCACTGCGTCGGCGACTGCAGCGGTGTCGGCGCCTTGCGCGGTGCCCTGCTCGCTGCTATCGCCCAGCCACAGCCGCCATTTGGCCTGCCACTGGCTGCCTTCCTGACGCGCGTGCACCGCAAGCAAAGCGTCGGCGCCGTAACGCTCGGACGCGGCGCGCAACGGCGTGGCGTCGGCGCTTTCCAGATTCGGCGCGGTGGCGACCACCTGCTCATTCAGATCACCCAACGGCAGACGCAACGGCAGACCGCGATGCTGCGCGGCACGGCGCAGTGCCTGGGCGACGGTCTGACCATCACCGACCAGGCTGCTGCCTTCGGTGGAATCGTTCAGCCACCAGCCGAGGATCGAGGGGCGGTTGCTGCCCCAGATCGACAGGCCCGCGTCACGCAACGCACGGTCCGTGCTCACCGGGTCGAAATCCACCTGCAGGCTTTCCGGCGGGCCGGCGTCGTAGCCGTATTGCGTGATGATTTGCTGCGGGTCTTTGCGGATCGCCGCCAGGCCCGGGCCTTCGGCGGCCTTGGCGTCGCCGGTCAGGCGTAGCACCAGGGTCTGCACCGCGCGCTGGGTGGCCTGGTCACGCTCCTGGGGCGACTGACTGCTCACAGGTTCGAGTACTTGATAAAGGCCATTGAGGGTTTCGGCATGACTCGCCAGGCTGACCAACGACAAACAGCCCACAAAAAAGAATTTACACAAACGCATGGAAGATTCCCGAACGACAAATTTAGCGGGTGGAACAGACCGCGTGCACCCGATTCAGCCAGGCTGTGACCACAGTGATTGGTAAAACATTCACAGGGCCGCGGTAAGTTTTCGTGCTGTCACAACGATAGCTTGCTCAAGGCTATACCTTAATACGCACCAGGGCAGAGCCGGTGAGCATTTTTTTAATCGGCTTTTTTAGCCTATATGCCCCTGCCCGTCGGCCCGAGGATGGCCGCTGCCCCTCAAGCCTGATAAAATCGCGCGCCTTCGCAGACCGTCAACGTCGAGGCCTTTTCACAAACGCCGCCGTCGGCTCGGTCGTTACCCAGAAATCCCCCCTAAAGGCCTGGATCATGAGCAAGCAACCCTCCCTGAGCTACAAGGACGCCGGTGTAGACATCGACGCCGGTGAAGCATTGGTCGAACGCATCAAGAGCGTCGCCAAGCGCACTGCGCGCCCCGAAGTCATGGGCGGCCTGGGCGGTTTTGGCGCCCTCTGCGAAATCCCGGCCGGCTACAAGCAGCCTGTGCTGGTGTCCGGCACCGACGGCGTGGGCACCAAGCTGCGCCTGGCCCTGAACCTGAACAAGCACGACACCATCGGCATCGACCTGGTCGCCATGTGCGTCAACGACCTGGTGGTATGCGGCGCCGAGCCATTGTTCTTCCTCGACTACTATGCCACCGGCAAGCTGAACGTAGACACCGCGGCACAGGTAGTGACCGGTATCGGCGCTGGCTGCGAACTGTCGGGCTGCTCCCTGGTCGGCGGCGAAACCGCTGAAATGCCCGGCATGTACGAAGGCGAAGACTACGACCTGGCTGGTTTCTGCGTAGGTGTCGTGGAAAAGGCCGAGATCATCGACGGCTCCAAAGTCGCTGCTGGCGACGCCCTGCTCGCCCTGCCATCCTCCGGCCCACACTCCAACGGCTACTCGCTGATCCGCAAGATCATCGAAGTGTCCGGCGCCGACATCGAAAACACCCAACTCGACGGCAAACCGCTGACCGACCTGCTGATGGCCCCGACCCGCATCTACGTCAAGCCACTGCTCAAACTCATCAAGGACACCGGCGCGGTCAAGGCCATGGCCCACATCACCGGCGGCGGACTGTTGGACAACATCCCGCGCGTGCTGCCAAAAGGCGCCCAGGCGATTGTCGACGTGGCCAGCTGGCAGCGCCCGGCAGTCTTCGATTGGCTGCAGGCGCAAGGCAATGTGGACGAGACCGAGATGCACCGCGTACTCAACTGCGGCGTGGGCATGGTCATCTGCGTGGCGCAGGAACACGTTGAAACCGCGCTGAACGTCTTGCGTGAAGCGGGCGAGCAGCCTTGGGTGATCGGCCAGATCGCCATTGCCGCGCAAGGCGCAGCCCAGGTCGAACTGAAGAACCTCAAGGCTCACTGATGCCTGGGACCTGTAATGTCGTGGTGCTGCTTTCCGGCACCGGCAGCAACTTGCAGGCCTTGATCGACAGCACGCGCACCGGCGACAGCCCGGTGCGCATCGCTGCGGTGATTTCCAATCGCAGCGACGCCTACGGCCTGCAACGCGCCAGAGATGCCGGCATCGACACCCGCTCGCTGGATCATCAGGCATTCGACGGTCGCGAGGCTTTCGACACGGCCCTGATCGACCTGATCGACGCCTTCAAGCCCCAACTCGTGGTCCTGGCCGGTTTCATGCGCATCCTCAGCGCGGATTTCGTGCGGCACTACGCAGGGCGCCTGCTCAATATCCACCCTTCCCTGCTGCCCAAATACAAAGGCATGCACACCCATCAGCGCGCGCTGGACGCCGGCGAAAGCGAGCACGGCTGCAGCGTGCACTTTGTCACTGAGGAACTCGATGGCGGACCTCTGGTCGTACAGGCAGTGGTTCCGGTAGAGTCGGGTGACTCGGCGCAGAGCCTTGCGCAACGGGTTCACGCCCAGGAACACAGCATTTATCCACTGGCTGTTCGCTGGTTTGCCGAGGGACGATTGATTCTCGGTGAACAGGGTGCATTATTGGACGGTCAGTTACTCGCGGCCAGCGGCCACTTGATTCGAACTTAGGAGATTTTATGCGTCGCGCCCTGCTCTTCGCTTTTGCGCTGTTCGCCTTGCCTGCCGTGCAGGCAGCAGACCTACACCCTTTCTCCGCCAGCTACACCGCCGACTGGAAACAGTTGCCCATGAGCGGTTCGGCCGAACGCAGCCTGACCAAGAATGACAACGGCTCCTGGACCTTGAACTTCAAGGCTTCCATGATGATCGCCAGCCTTACCGAAACCAGCGTCATTCGTTTCGACAAGGACGCACTACAGCCGGTGAGCTACAGCTTCGAACGTGGCGGCCTGGGCAAATCGAAGAAGGTCAACCTGGACTTCGACCAGAGCGCCAAGAAAGTCACCGGCTTTGAAAACAAGGACCCGGTGAACGTCACCCTGGAAAGCGGCATGCTCGACAAGTCGACTTACCAGTTGGCCCTTCAGCGTGACGTGGCCGCCGGCAAGAAAAGCATGAGCTACCGCGTCGTCGAAGGCACCGACGTCGACACCTATGACTTCCGCGTGATTGGCCCGGAAAAGGTCCAGACCAAGGTTGGCGCCATCGACGCGATCAAGGTCGAGCGCGTGCGTGACCCGTCGCAGAGCAAGCGCATCACCCAGATGTGGTTTGCCAAGGATCTGGGCGGCGTGCTGGTGGCGTTACGTCAGGTTGAGACGGACGGCAAGGAATACAACATCATGCTGCAGGACGGCACTGTCGATGGTCAGGCCATCAAGGGCAGCTGATCGGCAGATTGAACAAAGGAGCCTCGCTGAATGCGAGGCTTTTTTTTGCCTGGCGGGTTTTTGCGGTGAGCCCACTGAAGCCATCGCAGGCAAGCCAGCTCCCACAGTTGGAACGCATTCCCCTGTGGGAGCTGGCTTGCCTGCGATGGCGGTGCAACGATCAACACAGGGCCGCAGGCGCTCGCAAACATGAAACTTCTGTCATAAAACTCCCGCGCCTGCTCTACAAAGCCACGGATTACAAGGCCTGCAGCACTGTTGCGTCTGGTGCAATAAATTGTTGCGCGCAAAAGCTGTTTACTTAGCAAGCTAACAAAACATATAACAAAGGCCTGCGACGACTTGCCGCAGATCCACCCGAGATTGGAGCAAGCAGATGACTGTAAAAGTGACTGAACGCGACGACGAACATATGTCCCATGAAGCCTTGGGCCACGGGATTCATATCTGGGATGTCCATCAACAAGACCTGCTGGTCGGCATGTTTCACAATGAAAGCGACGCTCATAACTACAAGCATGAGCTGGAAACGCTTGAACTGAAACGCCAGGCACAAAGTTCCTGACCCACCGAAATCTCGCAGGCACCCGGCCCCACACAGCAGCTGGCGTGCCCGCAAACAAAAACCCCGCCTTGTGAGCGGGGTTTTTCGTGTCTACAGCCTTACCACATCAGATCGTCCGGGATCTGATAGGCAGCGTACGGATCATCCTCGTCCGGCACCTGGCTTTCGGTAAGGATATTGAGCTGCACGATACGCTCTGGCGCGCGCTCCTGGATCTTCAGCGCCGCTTCGCGGGGGATCACTTCGTAGCTGCCGCCGTGGTGCACGATGGCCAGGGAGCCGTTGCTCAGCTTGTTGCGCATCAGCGTGTTGACCGACAGGCGCTTGACCTTCTTGTCATCCACGAAGTTGTAGTAGTCCTCGGTGGTCAGCTTGGGCAAGCGCGAGGTCTCGATCAATTGCTTGACCTGCGCCGTGCGCGCCTTGGCCTCGGCTTTTTCCTGCTGCTGACGGTTCAGCTCCTGGTCGCGCTTGACCTTCTCGGCATGCGCCTCGGCCGCCAGACGGGCCTGGGTGTCATCCACCTCGGCCTGCCCCTTGTGGACCAGGCGCTGCTGCTTCTGTTTCTCTTTGCCGACCTGCTTGGCCTGCTTTTGGTTGACCAGACCTGCTTTGAGCAACTGGTCGCGAAGGGAAAGGCTCATGGTGCTTACTCACTTAGGCAACTGCTCAACCGCAGCTGGACACATTCTTTTCCTGACGCTTGGCTTCGCCCCACAGGGCGTCCAAGGTTTCGAGGGTGCAATCTTCTATGGGTTGATGCGTTTCGCGCAATGCCTGTTCGATAAATCGGAAACGTCGTTCGAACTTGGCATTGGCGCCACGCAGCGCAGTTTCCGGGTCGACCTTGAGGTGACGGGCCAGGTTGACTGCGGCAAACAACAAGTCACCGACTTCATCGGCGATTGCGGCCGGGTCGTTGTCGGCCATGGCTTCGAGCACTTCATCGAGTTCTTCGCGCACGTTGTCCACCACCGGCAAGGCGGACGGCCAGTCGAAACCGACCTGGCTGGCGCGCTTCTGCAATTTGGCGGCACGGGACAGGGATGGCAGCGCCTTGGGCACATCGTCGAGCAGGGAAAGTTGCTCCGGTGCGTCGGACTGTTCCGCACGCTCCTCGGTTTTGATCTGCTCCCAGCGTTGCTTGACCTGATCTTCACTCAACTGAGGAATATCCAGCGGTGCATACAGATCACCGGTCGGGAACACGTGCGGATGACGACGGATCAGCTTGCGCGTAATGCTGTCGACCACGCCGGCAAACTCGAAACGCCCGTCTTCACGCGCCAACTGGCTGTAATAGACGACTTGGAACAACAGGTCGCCCAACTCGCCTTGCAGATGATCGAAGTCGCCGCGCTCGATGGCGTCGGCGACTTCGTAGGCTTCTTCGAGGGTGTGCGGCACGATCGTGGCGTAGGTTTGCTTGATGTCCCACGGGCAGCCATATTGCGGATCGCGCAGGCGGTTCATCAGGTGCAGCAGGTCTTCAAGTGAATACATCGGTCAATCTCTGCGCGGGTTTTTGAAACGTCGAAAGTCAAATGTGGGAGCTGCCTTGCCTGCGATGCAAGCGACTCGGTACGTCAGTTGCACCACAGTGATGCCATCGCAGGCAAGCCAGCTCCCACAGTCAGTTCACGTTCATGGCGTGCGGTTGCGTCGGGTTTCGATAATGTTTGGCAACTGGGAGATCCGTCCCAGCAACCGCCCCAGCGCGTCCAACCCCGGAATCTCGATGGTGAGGGACATCAACGCGGTGTTGTCCTCCTTGTTCGAGCGGGTGTTCACCGCCAGCACGTTGATGCGTTCATTGAGCAGCACTTGCGACACGTCGCGCAGCAGACCGGAACGGTCGTAGGCACGAATGATGATATCCACGGGGTAGGTGAGCACCGGCACCGGGCCCCAGCTGACCTGGATGATCCGCTCCGGCTCGCGCCCGCCCAACTGCAGCACCGAGGCGCAATCCTGACGGTGAATGCTCACGCCACGGCCCTGGGTGATATAGCCGACAATCGCGTCGCCCGGCAGCGGCTGGCAGCAACCGGCGATCTGCGTCATCAGATTGCCCACGCCCTGGATCTGGATATCGCCGCGCTTGCCGGGCTTGTAACCGGTGGCCTTGCGCGGGATCAGCTCCAGTTGTTCGTTGCCCCGCTCCGGCTCTACCAGTTGCTGGGCCAGGTTGACCAGTTGCGCCAGGCGCAAGTCGCCGGCGCCGAGGGCGGCGAACATGTCTTCGGCGATTTTCATGTTGGCCTTTTCGGCCAGCTTGTCGAAGTCCACCTGGGGCAGGCCCAGGCGCGCCAGTTCGCGTTCGAGCAGGGTCTTGCCGGCGGCGACGTTCTGATCGCGCGCCTGCAGTTTGAACCAGTGGACGATCTTCGCCCGCGCCCGCGAGGTGGTGATGTAGCCCAGGTTCGGGTTCAGCCAGTCGCGGCTCGGCGTGCCGTGCTTGCTGGTGATGATCTCAACCTGCTCACCGGTCTGCAGGCTGTAGTTGAGCGGCACGATGCGCCCGTTGATCTTGGCGCCCCGACAGTTGTGGCCGATCTCGGTGTGCACGCGGTAGGCAAAATCCAGCGGCGTGGCACCCTTGGGCAGGTCGATGGCATGCCCGTCCGGGGTAAAGATGTAGACGCGGTCGGGCTCGATATCCACTCGCAGTTGTTCGGCCAGACCACCGATATCGCCGAGTTCTTCGTGCCATTCGAGCACCTGGCGCAACCAGGAAATCTTCTCTTCGTACTGGTTGGACCCGGCCTTGACGTCGGTGCCCTTGTAGCGCCAGTGCGCGCACACGCCCAGTTCCGCCTCTTCGTGCATGGCATGGGTGCGGATCTGCACTTCGAGCACCTTGCCCTCGGGACCGATCACAGCCGTGTGCAGCGAGCGATAGCCGTTTTCCTTGGGGTTGGCGATGTAGTCGTCGAATTCCTTGGGGATGTGCCGCCACAGCGTGTGGACGATCCCCAGCGCGGTGTAGCAGTCGCGCATTTCCGGCACCAGCACGCGCACCGCGCGCACGTCGTAGATCTGGCTGAAGGCCAGGCCCTTGCGCTGCATCTTGCGCCAGATCGAGTAGATATGTTTGGCACGGCCGCTGATGTCGGCCTCGACGCCGGTAGCCTGCAATTCGGTACGCAGCTGGCCCATCACGTCGCTGATAAAGCGCTCGCGGTCCAGGCGCCGCTCGTGCAGCAGCGTGGCGATCTGTTTGTATTGATCAGGCTCAAGGTAGCGAAAGGACAAATCCTCCAGCTCCCACTTGATATGGCCGATGCCCAGGCGGTGCGCCAGCGGCGCATAGATGTCGAAGACTTCGCGGGCGACGCGGTTGCGCTTTTCGTCGTCAGCGGTCTTCACCGCACGGATCGCGCAGGTGCGTTCGGCCAGCTTGATCAGGGCGACGCGTACGTCGTCGACCATCGCCACCAGCATCTTGCGCAGGTTTTCCACCTGCCCCTGGGTGCCCAGCACCATGGACTGGCGCGGGCTGAGGCTGGCGCTGATGGCAGCCATGCGCAGCACGCCGTCGATCAGCTTGGCCACCACCGAGCCAAAGCGCTGGCCGACCGTGGCCAGCTCAATGTGCCCTTCGCGCACGCCGCGATAGAGCACGGCGGCGATCAGCGAATCCTGGTCGAGCTTGAGATCGGCGAGGATCTCGGCGATTTCCAGCCCGGTGCGAAAGCTCGAAGTGCCTTCAGCCCACAGGTTCTTGGCCGCATTGTCTTGCTGCTCGGACTCACGAGCGAACTCGCAGGCGGCTTTCATGGCCTCACGGTCCAGTGCCGGATCGACACTGATGGCATGGTCGAGCCATGCCTCCAGATTGATACTGCCGTCGGTGTTGATCGGCTGGTGTGCTCTCACCTGTACCATCTTTCTTACCTTCCCTACGACGCACCTTGGATGCGCCGGAATCATCGCCGACCTTGACTGCGAACTCCGTGGCAGCTCAGGGGCCCTGGAGAACGCAGGCCGGTCGGATTAAACGGGCATCCTAGCCCGCTTCAAATAACGCCATGGCCTCGACATGCGCAGTTTGCGGAAACATGTCGAGGATCCCGGCACGTTTTAGCCGGTAGCCCTGCTTGACCAACTCAACCGTGTCCCGCGCCAGCGTGGCCGGGTTGCAGGACACATACACCACGCGCCTGGCGCCAAGGGTGGCGAGCTTGCGCACAACCTCCTGGGCACCGTCACGAGGTGGGTCCAAGAGTACCGCAGAAAAGCCCTGTTTGGCCCATTCTGCGTCAGTCAACGGCTGAGACAAATCGGCCTGAAAAAACTGCGCGTTATGCAAATTGTTGCTGACAGCATTGAGCGCCGCCCGGTCCACCATCGTTTGCACGCCTTCCACGGCGACCACTTCACGCACCTGCCTGGCCAGCGGCAGGGCAAAGTTGCCCAGGCCGCAAAACAAATCCAGCACCCGCTCATCGGCCTGCGGCGCCAGCCATTGCAGCGCCTGGGCGACCATTGCCTCGTTGACCGAGGCATTGACCTGGACGAAGTCTCCCGGCCGGTACGCCAGCTCCAGATCCCAGGCATCCAAGCGAAAACCCAGGGTTTGCTCAGGCTCCACAGGTTCCGGCTTGCCCTCACCCTGCAACCACAACTGGGCGTCATGAAACGCACAAAACTCTTTCAAAACCTGCAGGTCCGCCTCGGACAGCGGCGCCATATGCCGCAGCAACACGGCAATCGAAGGCCCGCTGAACAATTCCACGTGACCCAGCGCCTGAGGCTTGCTCAACCGGCGCAGCATGTTCGGCAGACGCTGCATGATCGGCTGCAAGGCTTGTACCAGCACGGGGCAGTCATCAATACCGACGATGTCCTGGCTGGCCACGGCGCGAAAACCGACCTCGAGTTTTTTTGCCTTGGCGTCCCAGCGCACCGCGACCCGCGCGCGCCGTCGATAGCCGAACTCCGGCCCGCTCAAGGGCGCTGCCCACTCCTGCGGCTCGACACCTGCCACACGGGACAGTTGCTCGGCGAGCATGCGCTGTTTCAGCGCAAGCTGTTCGCCGTGAGGCAGGTGCTGCACGCTGCAACCGCCGCAGCGGCCAAAGTGCACACAGGGTGCCGGGCGACGCAACTCGCTAGCGGTAAATACGCGCTCGGTGCGCGCCTCTACCACCTTGCCGTGAGCGCCCAGCACCCGTGCTTCAACGTCTTCGCCCGCCAACGCACCGTTGACGAACCAGGTGCGACCTTCAAAGAACACAATGCCGCGGCCATCGTTTGCCAGGCGCTCAATGGTCAGGCGCTGCTTCTTGCCCACGGGAATCTGTGGCGCCCGGCTGCCACCCGTCGGTTGGAAGCGCAGGCCTCTCTCGTGCTTGGCCATCAGTTGGGTTCGTCGAAGATGCCGGTCGACAGGTAGCGGTCGCCTCGGTCACAGATGATCGCGACGATCACCGCGTTTTCCACTTCTTTGGACAGGCGCAACATGCCGGCCACCGAACCGCCGGACGACACACCGCAGAATATGCCTTCTTCACGGGCCAGGCGGCGAGTGGTGTCTTCGGCTTCGCGCTGGGCCATGTCGATGATCCGGTCCACCCGCGTCGCGTTGTAGATCTTGGGCAAGTACTCTTCGGGCCAGCGACGAATACCCGGGATCGCCGCGCCTTCCATCGGTTGCAGCCCGACAATCTGGATCGCCGGGTTCTGCTCCTTGAGATAGCGCGAGTTGCCCATGATGGTGCCGGTGGTGCCCATGGAGCTGACGAAATGGGTGACGGTGCCGCCGGTCTGGCGCCAGATTTCCGGGCCGGTGGTGGTGTAGTGCGCCTCGGGATTGTCGCCGTTGGCAAACTGGTCCAGCACCTGGCCACGACCTTCAGCCGCCATGCGCTCGGCCAGATCGCGCGCGCCTTCCATGCCCTGCTCCTGGGTCACCAGAATCAGCTCGGCACCGTAGGCCGTCATCGCCGCCTTGCGCTCGGCACTGGAGTTGTCGGGCATGATCAGAATCATCTTGTAGCCCTTGATCGCCGCAGCCATGGCCAGGGCGATCCCGGTGTTACCCGAGGTGGCTTCGATCAGGGTGTCGCCGGGCTTGATCTGCCCGCGCAACTCGGCACGGGTGATCATCGACAGCGCCGGGCGGTCCTTGACCGAGCCAGCCGGATTATTGCCTTCAAGCTTGAGCAACAGGGTATTGCTGGTTTCACCCGCCATGCGTTGCAAGCGGACCAGGGGCGTGTTGCCGACGCAATCGGCGATTGTGGGGTACTGCAAGGTCATGGCGTATTCGCAATCCAGACTGCGGGGGCGAACATCATACCGGGAAAGGTCGGCAGGCCATATCACGCAAAGTGCGGTACTTATGCCTCAAAGGCATAAGTGCCAAATCAGCCGGTGACAAAATCCGTCCACTCGCGGTCGGTCAGCTCCGCTACCACCGCGCTTTCGGCCGTTAACCTGGCTGCCTGCAGGGTTTGGACATAGCGCAGGTATTCGCCCTCCGTCATCACAGCGTCTGCAACCTTGTTGCTGGCGATCTCCAGCAGCCGATCATAGCCGCGCAGTGCAGCGGCAAATCGGCTGCGGTATTTGCGCTTCAGAAATTCCACCCAATGCTCCTTCTTGCGCAAGTGCAGAGACCAGTTCATGCCGACTTCTTCACGCAGGAGGCGCGTGCGCAGCATATCCACGGAGGCGCCGTCGGGCTGTGCCAAGGGGATGTTGAAGCGTGAAACAAGCACCAGCGGCAGATCAAGGCTGGCCGCCAGAGCGATGCGATAACTGTGGATTCGCGTACAGGCCTGCCAGAGTGTCTGGCCCGGGAAGTGGCGACGGACATGCTCGCTGATGGCGTCCATCCGGCGCAGCGCCCGGTAATAATGCACAAACGCCGGCCCGGCGTTTTGGACGTCCGTGGCAAGCATTCGATAGGGCAGCCTGAGCAATTCCAACTCATGCAGGCTCAACAGCCAACCGTCGATTCCTCCGCTCATGTAACCATAGGGCCGCACGGAGTAAATCTGCTCCCCTCCCCCGTGAAACAAAGCTTCGTCGATCAACCTCCAGACCCGCCGCGTGATGGTTTCACGCAGGGCGCGATGGCCCACATCAGCGAACAGCGAATAATCAGCGATATTGCCCAACAACTCGAAAAAACAGTCCGCCATGGGCTGTTCCTGCAAGGCTGCCCACTCCAGCTGCCGCGCCTGCACGTCGCCAGGGGGCAGCAACGCCAACCAACGATCCGCGCGCTGGTCGAACGAAGCGGCGGGCGCCCACAGCCCGAAATCAACGTCTGGCTGCCCCTGCCGCTCACCGATTCGCCGCAATAGCTGTCGTGCCTGCGGCGAAAGCGGATTACCCCGCAGATTCATCGCCCGATGAACCTGGGGGTAGATGAACAAGTCCGTCTCGGCCAACTCCCTGATTGCATTGTTGCGCAGGTCAAAACTGCGCAGTGTCTGCAGGGTCACGGCGCCACGCGGCAGCCGGTCCAGACCGCAATTGCGCAGGCCCAGCTCACGCAATTGCCTTAACGGATAGAGCGACAGCCGCCGCCCCTGGCCCAGTGGATTGACCGATAAATCAAGGTTCCTCAAACCGGTCAGCGCAGCCAGTCGAAACTCGTCCCGCAGATCAAGCCGGAGCAGATTATTCGAAAGGTTGAGCACCGCAAGGTGAGCCAACCCGTCCATATCCGGCAGATGAGTGAGGCGGTTACCCTTGAAGGAAATCACCCGAAGTCCGGGGAAGCTTTGCAGAAACCGCTCAGGTAATGCGCTCAGAGAATTGCCGTTGACGTTCAGCACTATCACATGGCCGAAGTGGGCCCTCAGTGTCGGCAGGCTTGTCAGCTCCAGATCATCCAGGTTGAGCTCTTCGACAATGCCCGGCGTCAAGCCTTCCTTGGCCCAGCAACGCTGAATCCGGGCCACCGCCAGCGCCCGAGAGCGGACGGATATGGCGTCACTCGCGCCGGCCGATGCGGCATCGCGCCATTGCTGCAGGTCCACGTCGAGCGCACGTTGTTCACGCACCAGATAGTCGATCATTGTAGTGCGCTCGTCGGTCGAGTCACCCGCCTCGCGTAGTAACTGCAGCACCTCATCGTCGCTCTTGGCGGGGTACAACCCGCGCAACCGGGCGATCTGCTCACGCGCTACCGGTCCAAGTTCTTCACCGCCACTGAGGGGGTAACCGATGCGCCCGTCGGCCGTACGTCGCGGCGGGTTGAAGCGTGGCCGACGGTCAATGTCGAACCCAGGCTCAGCGCTCTCGAAGATGTGTCGTTCGCGATCTGCAATACAGCGTAAAAGCTCCTCGGGACCGGCTGCGTGGGTGTAGCCCAACGCCTGGCGTTCAGCCGTCGGCAACGCCGCCAACAAAGCCGTCAAAAACGGTCCGGGGCTTCCCACCGCTAGCCGTTTACCGTTTTCCTGCGGCGTGTACGCCTGGTAGTGATGAGAAACGGGTTCAAGCATTCGCCTGAGTACGGCATCCTCGGGGCCGACGCTGTCAATCAGACGACCTCTTTCCCACACCTCTACGCGCAGGTGGTCAGGCCAGCCCTGGAGGTCCGGCAGCGCACGCATGATCAGCCTGGCGCTGTCCTCATTGGCCGCCAACCTTGTATACAAGCCGTCCACGGCACGGGCTCTGCGCGAATGCTCCAGTGCCCAACGGATATCCAGCGTCAGGCTTAATGGAAGACGCCCTGCCTCCAGGCTTCGCTGCTCTGCCGGGGTGATTTTGTAGACCAGCCTGGTGGCGTCCCATGCCGACAAACCAGGAAAATAACGCTGGAGCACGCGAGCATGAGGGTTTGTCGACGGCAGCGTTTTTTTATGACGCAGTGCCTTGTAGAAATGCCGCTCCATCTGCGGCTTGTCGACATTGACCCTGGCTTCCAACGCCGCCACCTGATCGGCACGCGTGAGACCTGCACGCCCCACCAGCTCATCGGCCAGATCAGGACCTACCTCGCCCAGCACCTCATCAAAAAAATCCCGGCCAGTTTCCACACCGGTCATCACTCGCTGCTGCAGCGTGTAACGCTCAATGGTGTCCACCAGAATCGCCGGCGGGGGTTCGTTGCGCACATGCACCCGCCGCAACATGTCCGGCTTCACTGCGCTGATCTGCTGGATCTGCTCAATGGCGTCCGGCGATAACGCTCGCGTCAAAGGCCCCAGGCGATAAAAGGGTCTTTGCCCATCCCAGGTCAGCGGATTTTCCCATTCATGGCGCCAGGCACCGGCGCCATTGTGGGTCAGTACCGGGGCATACGCGTCGTCCAGGGACGGATGCTGGATGCGCCAGCAGCCGAGCGGCTGGTCTTCGAAAACCTTGAAATACTCGCCCTCGATAAACAGGTAACGGTCCGGTCCCCTTCGGTAAAGACCCAATGCGTCAGGTTCGGGGACGATACCGGTGGTGTCGGCGGTGGTGGCGTAATGCTCAATTTCACGCCGATAGGGGTAGAACGATCCATCAGGCGCACGGTTGCGCAGCATTGCGTGGGCGACCTGATGACGCAGGTCGGCAACGCCCTGCAACGCACTTAGCCCCAGTTGCAGGCGGTCGCCTGCCGAGAGCTGGCTGATGATCGCATCATAAAAGCTGTCTGCTCCCATGAATGTCGCTCCGGTGCGCAGCGCATGATGGTTATATGCCGCAAAACGCCCGCGCAACTGATCGATAACCACCACATTGCGATCCGCAGGCCCCTTGGACACGTAGGGGACCGCTTGCCCGGCGGGGCTGACCACCAATTGTTGGCCGGTCAGGTCGCGCAGCACCCCGTCGGCAAATTCGGTGGCCCAGTGGCAGGTTTGACGGTCGAAGCGTCGCCCGTGAAACAGCCCATCGATGATCTTCTCCCGGCGTGCCACTCCCCGGGCCGCGCGCAACGCCAGGTAAAGCGCCTCGGGTTGCAGTTGCGACTCCAGCAGTTGGGTCTGTTGGTGCTCGGAGAGCGGATGCTCACGCAATACCTCAAGCAATCGCGCCAGGCTAAGGTCGGGGTGCAGCGCGCGCAGTTGGGTAATCACGGCGGGCACCGGAGTGTCCGGCGTAATGCGATCGGGCAGCAAGGCATGTACCGCCACGCTGACCCCGCTGGCCGCCGAACGGCTGAGCTCGGCAAACCGTGTGAGCGCTTCGAACAGGTCGGTTTTGCGGGTCCTGGCTTGCACGGCCAATTGTTGGCCAAGCGCGTGGTCGCCCGCCGGGAAATACTCTGGTAACAGCTCGATGATTGCGCTGGGCAGATGCACGGTGAACCGCTGTGGAGTGCCGTAGGCGAACTGATGGTTTTCCAGTGCGGTCACGCTGACCACGGCGGTTGGCATGACAGAGGCGCCCTTGCTGTAGCGCCGCACCTCCACTCCCTGCTGGTTTGCAATGCTCAGCGAGGTGTGCGCCGGCCAGGCCGGCAGTTGGGTGAGCAACGGCGCGAGCACGTCAACGGCAGCAACCGGCACGGTACGCGTGGAGTCACCGCCCTCGGCAACCCATTCAATCAGCCGATCAACCTGGAACCGCTCGACGGCGTCCACCAGCGAAGCCGAGGGTTGCGCTCCGGCCCATACCTGGCCAAGCGTCTGCTGCGAGGTGGCACTGCTCGAAAGGATCACCTCCGTCGCTCGGGCGGGTGCGTCCGGGGAACCGAGCATTGTTTCGAGCACCTTGCCGGCGCTTGGCTCGCGCTGCTCAGTGGCGCCATGTGCGTCGGATAATCGCCGATACAAACGCTGGTGACGACGCTGCACGCTTTTAGCCAGACGCGTGTGCAAACGCCCGCTGATGAGCAGATCGGCCAGGTCCGCGAAGCCCTGAAGCAAGTCGCCCGGCTCGCCTTGCATCGCCTGACTGCCGCCCTCGACCAGCGCTTGCTCAAGGGCCACGAACATCGCAATGGTGCGCACCCGTCCCAACCCTTTCAAAGCGCCCGGCACTGGAATCAAAAGCACATTGAGGATTTCGAGCGCCAGGGTCTTGAACACCTCGATCAGCGTCGGCATGAAGCCCGGCGTTTGATGGGCCATTTCCTGCAGATTGGCTCGACACCGCTTGATGTAGAAATCGTTGAGACTGACGACGGGCACTTTCTCCACCGTTTCTCTGACATAGCCAATCTTTCCGAGGGTATCGACTGCCGGAATGCTTTGCGCCAATCGGTAAATCAAATGGGCGACCCCTTCAAGGTCGGCAGGCGGCGCAGTGGTCTTGGCGATTCGCTTCAGACGCGCGCAGTCGCGCAGCAACATCATCGGGTACAGCCAGTCGACATCTCCCTGGCGATACGCGCTGTCGAAGGCCACATGAAAATGCTCGCAAGCCCTGCGGTGGCTCTGAAAATGGCGCAAGGCGCCGCCCGGACGACTGGGAAAAAAACTGAACGCCCCCTTGCAGCCAGTGATGGAAAACACCAGGTGGGGAATGCTCAGCCTGTCACCTGGTGGCGGACGCACATAGTGTCCGGTGAGCCCTATGGGCTGAGGCACCCAGCTCACATTGTCGACACCGTGAGGGATAAACAGCAGCATTTCTTCCATCGATCCCCAGCGTGCCTCACCGCTCAACGCACGCTTGACCCACTGATACTTTTCTCGGTCAATACCGCTGGCAGCCGTGTTTTTCAGCGCGTCTATCAGGGCGAAATCAAACTCCGCCTTTGCCAGCCCCATCACACTGTTACCCACTGAGCCGTTGGGCTTGAGCCCATCATCCAAGCGTTGGCGCAACTGCCCACCCAGATCGAGCCTGCGCACCAGCGCAATAAATTCAGCGGCGGTCGCATTGACATGGGCGTCCAGATAACTGGCATCCGCCAGGCCGGTACGGCCCGGATAGCTCCAACCGGTCAGGCCGTCATAGTTCAGGCAGGCCGCGTCCCACAGGCTGAGGCTGGCGACCTTCACCACACCCTCGCCCTTCTCGCCATGGGCTGCGCGCCGCACACGCTGTTCTGGCTGCAGGTAACGGGTATGAATGCGCGTGTTGACGGGATCGATATCCTGCCCGGTCAAGGCCTGCAACTGGGCGCGTAACAACGCCATGGTCTGCTGCTCGAAGGCATGAGTCAGCGCCTTGACGTCTTTTTCCACGCTGCGCTGTGCATCAATCCAGGCTCGTTGCAGGCGCACATAAGCGTACTTTTGCGCGTCGTTGAGCGCGCCAAAAAACACGTCCAGCTTGCCTCGCAGAACATCCAGATTTTGCAAGGCTGACCATTCCGAACGCGTCATCAATGGCGCGTGGCGCTCAGCCACGAACCGGGCCAACGGGTCTTGGGGGACAGGCTGTTGAGTGGGGTCGAGCATTTCGGATATTCCTGAAAAGCCCAGCCTATCCCCTCACTGACGCCACGCCCGGTAGCTATGTAGCGCCGTGGTTTTTTTCGAAAACCGCCGGGCCCATCGCTGCAATCTGCCCTTCGATCAGTGCCTCGAAGGGCTTGAGCAGCGGCTCGAACGACTGCGGCGCTTCCAGCACCTGCAGCGCCTGCACAATCGCCTCCACCGTCGACAGCGCGCCCGGCCCCGGTGCCTTGCGCAATCGATAGCGCGACACGCCGCCCTCAGCGAGCGTGACCCGGGGCAATGCCGCCAACAGCGGGTTGAGATGCAGCAACTTGCGCGCCTTGCGCCAGGTGCCATCGGGCACCACCAGCAACAGTGGCTGGTCGCCCGGGGCGTAGGCCTGCAACGGCTGCGCAGCATCGGCCGGGAACAACAGCCGCGCCTGATAACCGGGCGGATTCAACAAGGTCGCCAAGTCATCGAACACCTCGCCCACGCGCAACTGCGCATTGGTGAGGCCCAATGCGGCGAGCCGGGCGGTATTGAGCGCATGGTTGACCTCGCTCGGATGCTGCAACAGCAACACGCGGGTGCGGCTGTCCAGGCAGGGGATCAGCGCGCACAGGCAATGGCTGGCAGGCCTGAGGCAACGGGAGCATTGGGGTCTGGACATGGGTTATCGAGCCTGGTTGAGCTGCGCCTTGAGCAAGTCGCGGAAGGTCTGGATCAGCGGCTCGCGGCTGCGGCCACGGCGCATGATCATCGAGAACGGCGCCTGGTAACCAAAGGTCGCCGGCAACAGCACGCGCAGGTCGCCCTTGTCGGCCCAGGCCTGGGCATAGTGTTCGGGCAGGTAACCGATATAGGCGCCGGACAGCACCAGGATCAGCTGCGCCTCCATGCTTTCCACGGTGGCGGCGCTGTGCTTGAAGCCATGGCGCGCCAGCTCCGCCTGGCTCCAATAACCGCGTCCGACCATACGCTGCTGGGTGATCACCTGCTCGGGGATACGCCGCTCGTTGAACAAGGGATGACGCGTGCTGCAATACAACCAGTGCTGCTCGCGGTACAGCGGCATGTAGATCAGCCCGCTCATGCGGTTGGAGAAGGCGCCAATGGCCAGGTCCAGGCGGTTGTCCTGCACGCCGAGCTGCAGCTCGTAAGGACTCATCACCGACAAATGCAGATGCACTGCCGGGTGTTCGAGGCTGTAAGCGCCGATCACTTCAGCGAACGGCAGGGCCTTGTCGCTGACCGTGGAGTCGAGCACACCGAGCCTGAGGGTGCCACGCAATTCACCCTTCAACGCGGCGGCGTATTGTTCGAAGCCTTCGAGCTCGCCGAGCAGGCGCAGGGTTTCCTGATGAAACAGTTCGCCCTTGCTGGTGAGGCTGAAGCCGCCTCGGCCACGATGGCACAGCACCAGGCCCAACGCCGCTTCCAACTGGCTCATGTAGGTGGAGATGGCCGAGGTGGACAGGTTGAGTTCGTGCTGGGCAGTGGCGAACCCCTGGTGCCGCACGACGCTGACGAAGATGCGCAGGAGTTTCAGGTCGGGCAAGGCGCTGGCCATGGAGTCTCCAGAGGCACACACAATTGAAGCGAGTTTACCCCCCGGGTATCAGTTTAGAAAAATCTGAACTAAGTATTTGCCGCTGCCGATTCTTCCCCTCGTTCGCTTTTCGCAGAATCGGCCCCCTGACAGACAAAAACGATGAGGCACTCCCGTGGACAAGACTTTCCATCAACCACTGGGCGGCAATGAAATGCCGCGCTTCGCCGGCATCGCCACCATGATGCGCCT
Source organism: Pseudomonas poae RE*1-1-14 (assembly GCF_000336465.1). NCBI lineage: Bacteria > Pseudomonadati > Pseudomonadota > Gammaproteobacteria > Pseudomonadales > Pseudomonadaceae > Pseudomonas > Pseudomonas poae. The sequence goes on from NC_020209.1 coordinate 3,117,370, forward strand.
GCCGCACCTGCCAACGGCCAGAGGCCTGGACGCTGCTTTTGTCGGCGTGCCGCTGGATATCGGCACCTCGCTGCGCGCCGGCACCCGCTTCGGGCCGCGCGAAATCCGCGCCGAATCGGTGATGATCCGCCCCTACAACATGGCCACCGGCGCCGCGCCGTTCGATTCGCTGTCGGTGGCGGACATAGGCGACGTGGCGATCAATACCTTCAACCTGCTGGACGCCGTACGCATCATCGAACAAGCCTACGATGAAATCCTCGAATACAACGTGATTCCCCTGACCCTGGGTGGCGATCACACCATCACGCTGCCGATTTTGCGGGCCATCCACAAGAAACACGGCAAGGTCGGGCTGGTGCACATCGATGCCCACGCCGACGTCAACGATCACATGTTCGGCGAGAAAATCGCCCACGGCACTACCTTCCGCCGCGCTGTCGAGGAAGGCCTGCTCGATTGCGACCGCGTGGTGCAGATCGGCCTGCGCGCTCAGGGCTATACCGCCGAAGACTTCAACTGGAGTCGCAAGCAGGGCTTTCGCGTGGTCCAGGCCGAAGAGTGCTGGCATCAGTCTCTCGCGCCTTTGATGGCCGAGGTGCGCGACAAGGTCGGCGGCGGCCCGGTGTACCTGAGTTTTGACATCGATGGCATCGACCCGGCCTGGGCGCCTGGCACCGGCACTCCGGAAATCGGCGGGCTGACCACCATCCAGGCGATCGAAATCATCCGTGGCTGCCAGGGCCTCGACCTGATTGGTTGTGATTTGGTAGAAGTTTCACCGCCCTATGACACCACCGGCAACACCTCGCTGCTGGGCGCCAACCTGCTGTACGAGATGCTCTGCGTGCTGCCCGGCGTGGCGCACCGCTGATATGCGCACTCATGAGGCAAACAATAAAAACAGCTCTCACGCACTGACCGCCAACGGGATCGCAGATCCCAAGGCACCTGATCCTTGCTTCGCGTATTTGCGCAGCCGTCTGCCGCCAGCTCGCCCACAAAAAATATAATTGGAGAACCGCCGTCATGGCTTTGGATTTATTCGTCGTACTTATCTACGCCGCCGGCATGCTCGTGCTCGGCTATTACGGCATGCGCCGCGCCAGAACCCACGAAGACTACCTGGTGGCCGGGCGCAACCTGGGCCCGTCGCTGTACATGGGCACCATGGCCGCCACGGTGCTGGGCGGCGCGTCCACCGTCGGCACCGTACGCCTGGGTTACGTGCACGGCATTTCCGGCTTCTGGCTGTGCGCGGCGCTGGGCATGGGGATCATTGCGCTGAACCTGTTCCTGGCCAAGCCGCTGCTCAAGCTGAAGATCTTCACCGTTACCCAGGTCCTGGAAAAGCGCTACAACCCCATGGCGCGCCAGGCCAGCGCGGTGATCATGCTGGCTTATGCGGTGATGCTGGGCGTGACGTCGGTGCTGGGAATCTGCACCGTGCTGCAGGTGCTGTTCGACTTGCCCTTCTGGAGTTCATTGCTGCTGGGCGGTGGCGTGGTGGTCGTGTATTCGGCTATCGGCGGCATGTGGTCACTGACGCTGACCGACATCGTGCAGTTCGTGATCAAGACCGTCGGCCTGATGTTCATCCTGCTGCCGATCTGCCTGTACCGCGTCGGTGGCTGGGATGAACTGGTAAACCGGTTGCCTGCGTCGAGCTTCAGCTTCACGGCAATCGGCTGGGACACGATCATCACCTACTTCATGATTTACTTCTTCGGCATCCTGATCGGCCAGGATATCTGGCAGCGGGTGTTCACTGCCCGTGACGAAAAGGTCGCCCGGTACGCCGGCACGTTCGCCGGTTTCTACTGCATCGTCTATGGCTTGGCCTGCGCCCTGATCGGCATGGCGGCGCATGTGCTGATCCCGGACCTGGATAACGTCAATAACGCGTTTGCCGCCATCGTCAAACTGTCGCTGCCGGACGGCATCCGCGGCCTGGTGATCGCTGCGGCCCTCGCGGCAATGATGTCGACCGCCAGCGCCAGCCTGCTCGCAGCTTCCACCGTTCTCACAGAAGACCTGCTGCCACGGCTGCGCGGTGGCAAACAGTCGAGCCTGGGCATCAACCGCCTGTTTACCTTGCTGACCGGGGCGGCTGTGCTGGGAATCGCGTTGGTGGTAAGTGACGTGATCAGCGCTCTGACCTTGGCCTATAACCTGCTTGTGGGCGGCATGCTGATCCCGCTGATGGGGGCGATTTTCTGGAAGCGTGCGACCACATCAGCGGCCATTGCCTCGATGGCGTTGGGCTTTATGACCGCGCTGGTGTTCATGTTCAAGGATGGGCTGGATGCGAACACGCCGATCTACTACAGCCTGGCGGTGGGGCTGGTGACGTTTTTGGCGGTGAGCCTGCTGTCGCGTAAACCGGAGTCGGTTGTGGCTCGCACGGTTTAATGCCCGCCACAAAATGAATGTGGGAGCAGCCCTGCTCCCACTCAGAATGCTTACCGGCGACGCGGACGACGCTGCTCGTCATCGGTGCGGATGGGCACCGGTTGCAAGGGCGGCTCGATCAAGCCAAGTGCAACGCCGAGGTCATGGAGCCAGTTATGGATTTTCTCTTTCATGGTTGCCCCCCTTGAGGGTGTGCGAGTCGGCGGATGTATGTCGCCGTTTCCTACACTGATAGTAGCCCTAAGTCCTACGTAATGCTTGAACGAAACCACAACTAATCTATTACTGAATGGATCTGGATCCTGACCGTTCGTTCAAACCATCACGCGCGGCCGGTCAGCCCGCAACCATCGGGGCGCCAACGCGCACCTGCTCACGGCGCGCCAGGACCAGAAAAAACAGGCCGCCCAGGAAGCACCCGGTAAACCAGGCGAAGTTGGCCATCCCCTGCAGTGCCGGTGTGAACGTGATCGCGACCCCCACCAGCGTCGCCGGCACCAGCGCTTTTACCGCCGTCCAGTTCACGCCGCCGTCGAAGTAGTAGCGCCCGCTCGGGCTGTCATCGAACAGTGCGTCCACATCGATTTTCTGTTTTTTGATGAGGTAGAAGTCCACCAGCAGAATCCCGAACAACGGCCCGATGAATGCCGCGAGGATATCCAGGGTGTAGTGGATCATCAGCGGGTTGTTGAACAGGTTCCAGGGCGTGATGAAGATCGACGCTACCGCCGCGATCATTCCACCGGCGCGCCAGCTGATTTTGCTGGGCGCGACATTGGCAAAATCAAACGCCGGGGACACGAAATTGGCGACGATGTTGATGCCGATGGTCGCGGTGACGAATGCAAAGGCGCCCAGCAGCACCGCCATGTCGTTGTCGATGCGCGAAACGGTGGCAATCGGGTCATGCAGCATTTCACCAAACACCGGCAAGGTGCCCGAGACGATCACTACGGTTACCAGAGAGAACGCCAGGAAGTTGATCGGCAGGCCCCAGAAGTTGCCGCGCCTTACATCCTGCATGCTGCGGCAGTAACGGCTGAAATCGCCGAAGTTCAGTGTTGGCCCGGAGAAGTAAGACACCACCAGCGCGGTCGCCACGATCACCTGACCGAATGCCTGCCAGCCCGACAGTGACTTTTCGGCCAGGGTGAAGCTGATGTTGCTCCAGCCCGCTTTCCACACGATCCAGCCGGCCAGGGCGAACATCACCGCGTACACCACCGGCCCCGCCCAGTCGATAAAGCGACGGATCGACTCCATCCCGGCCCAGAATACCGCCGCCTGCAACACCCACAACGTCAGGAAACCAAACCAGCCCAGGTAAGACAGGCCTGCGAAGTGCGGCTCTGCATACACCGCCATTTGTGGGAAAAAGCGCAGCACCACGATGATCAGGGCACTGGACGCCAGATAAGTCTGAATGCCATACCACGCCACCGCAATCAGTCCGCGAATCACTGCGGGAATATTGGCCCCAAACACGCCGAAAGCCAGCCGGCAGATCACCGGATAGGGCACTGCGGCTTGCTGGCTCGGCTTTGCCACCAGATTGGCAATCAACTGCACGATACAAATGCCGGCCAGCAACGCGATCAGCACCTGCCAACTGGCCAGGCCCAGTGCAAACAGGCTGGCGGCGAACACGTAGCCGCCGACGCTGTGCACGTCGCTCATCCAGAAGGCGAAGATGTTGTACCAGGTCCATTTCTGCGGCAGCGGGCCCAGGTCCTGGTTATACAGGCGTGGGCTGTAGCCGTTGGGCAATTGTTCGGTCATCGCTGGGCTCCTCGAAATACCGGCCTGCGCATCCATAACGGGTGCATACGGGAGGCGGCATGGTTTGTATACGAGGTAGTCAGCAGATTGCGTGCCAATAGCACACAATCCCCCTGCAACAGCGCTCCAGAGCAGTACACGGAACCTTAACTGCGGGCGCCGCGCTCAACAACGGTGCACATTAATTGTGTACACAATCAGCGGCGCACTCGTTGTGCACACAGGTAGCCGATCGTGCAACAGGTTGCCGTCAGGAAAGTGCCCCAGGCCATGTCCATCACCGCAAGGCCGGCAGACCAGCCTTGTAAGGTGGCCCAGTTGCTCAGGTCGTAAGTACCGTATGCCACCAGTCCGAGCAAGGCGCCCATGCGCGCGGCGCGCTGCCAGCTGGTGCTGGGCAGTACCACGAACAGCACGCAACCCATGACATAGAGCACATAGAACAACGCGGCAGGCAGCACGCGTGGCTGATCAAGCATCAGCGGGCCTAGCAGGGATTTGTAGGTAGGGCCCATGAGCACGCCAAGCCACAGGCCGTCGAGAATCAGGAAGGCAACGAGGGTGCCGAGGCAGGCAAACAGCGTTTTCTTGGACATAACGAAGGACCCGGTAGGAGCGAGCTTGCTCGCGAAAAGTTTTCAGGTACATCGCACGGGCGGATGTTCCTTTTTCGCGAGCAAGCTCGCTCCTACAAAGAGCAAACCCTACTCAGCTAAGTTCAATGCGATCCGCGTGAATCACGATCTGACCCTGCTTGTAGAGCGCACCAATCGCTTTCTTGAAGTTGCCCTTGCTGACGCCGAACAAGTTGCTGATAACCGCAGGATCACTTTTATCGCTGACCGGCAACGTGCCGTTGTTGTCACGCAACTTGGCGAGAATCTTGGAGTTGAGGCTCGACGCCGCTTCGTGGCCGACCGGCTGCAGGCTCAGGCTGATGTTGCCATCGGCGCGAATTTCCTTGATGAAGCCTTTCTCTTCCTTGCCCGGGCGCAGGAATTTGAACACTTCGTTCTTGTGAATCAGGCCCCAGTGTTTATTGTTGATGATCGCCTTGAAGCCCATGTCGGTCGCCTCGGCCACCAACAGGTCGACTTCCTGGCCTACCTGGTAATTGGCCGGCGTCTTGTCGAGGTAGCGGTCAAGCCGCGCAGTGGCAGTAATGCGCCGGGTGTGTTTGTCGAGGTAAACGTGCACCACGCAGTACTCGCCGGCGGTCAACTGGCGCTTTTCTTCCGAATACGGCAGCAACAGATCCTTGGGCAGTCCCCAATCAAGGAACACACCAATACTGTTGACTTCAACGACTTTCAAACTGGCGAATTCGCCCACCTGAACTTTGGGTTTTTCCGTCGTGGCGATAAGTTTGTCATCGCTGTCCAGATAGATGAAAACGTTAAGCCAGTCTTCATCTTCACTGGGAATATCCTTGGGGATATACCGATTGGGCAAGAGGATTTCGCCATCCTGCGCACCGTCCAGGTACAAACCGAAGTTGGTGTGTTTAACCACTTGCAAGCTGTTGTAGCGCCCGACTAAAGCCATTTCCAAATACCCTCATTACGTGGGCGGCATTCTACCCGAGTTGAGACCGGCACGCGCGTGACCGGCGAAAATCGCGGGTGGGCATGGCGTCCTACTAGCGCAGGCCGCTCGTCTGATCATTCGGCTGAATCCTGGCGAGCTGCCTGACGCCCCTACGACCTGATGAACTGATTTAAAACAGTAAGTTAGCCGTTTAATTCGGCGATTAACGGCCGTTGATTACCGGCGTTAATCTCAGTCTCCGGGGGATATTTGCCAAGCAATTGTCAAGTATTTCCTGTACGATGCCTGGCCAAGTTAATTCTCTACAGGTTAGTGGCCGCCATGCGTGTAAAAGCATCCAACAGCAAAGCAAAGCCAGCTCCCGCGGTTGAAACCAGCGAATCGATCAACAGCCAGATTGCTGCTTTCCTCAAGTCCGGCGGCGAAATCCAGCAAATTGCCAAGGGCGTGAGCGGCCAGACTTTCGGCCCGTCCAAGCAGATCAGCCTGGGCAAGAAGTAACACCCGCGCAGCACATCTGGTCCCTATGCGTCTTGCTCTCAAGGCGCTAGGACTGGAATCCGAGACACCCTCCAGCTTCACCTCAAACTGCGCTAATCGACGAACGGGGCTCCCCGCTGGTCATTCGCCGTTATGCTTGCACACGTCTAGCGCGGGCATCTGCCCGACTTTTTCTGTCACTGCTCCTCGCTTTTCATGGAGTGAAGCATGTTCAAACCATGCATTTTTCTGGTCAGCGCCCTGGCCGCCAGCCCCCTCGCCGAAGCGCATATCTTCCAGCGCGAATGGGGTGACTTCGACCTCAAGTTGGGCACCACGCCGAGCCGTTCCATGGCCCAGGGCCTGGTCAAGCCGACCTCGCCGGGCAGCGACTCTTTCCATGGCGGCCTGGATTTGAGCCACAACAGTGGCCTGTATTTTGGCCAGTTTTCGCCGAACATGGGGCTTTCGTCTTCCCGCGACCTCGAAGTCGACTCGTATATGGGCTTCAAACATCCTTTCGACCAGACCCTGGGCTACGAAGTCGGCCTGATCCACTACAGCTACCCCACCCTCAGCCCACTGGACAGCCAGGAGTTCTACGGCGGTCTCAACCTGCTCGGCAACCGTTTCGGCGCCTCCTTCAGCAATGATCCCGACCGTCAGGACAGCACGCTGTTTGCCGACCTCAGCGGCACCCAGCCCTTCGGCATCGGGGTGAGCATGAAGTACACCACCCATCAACTGGGCACCCCGGTCTCGGTAGACAGCGGCTCGATTCGCAGCTTCAGCGACTGGTCGGTACAGTTTTCCAGAGCGTGGAAAGGCATCGATCTGGACCTCATCTACAGCGATTCCAGCCTGAGCGGCGGCGACTGCTCGGCCTACTCCGGGCACAACTCGCAATGCGATGGCCTGTTGACCTTGAAGGCCGCGCGCTCGTTTTATTGATCGGCTGAACTGTCGCGCCCCGCGCAGGTTCAGATACGTGACCCCCTCTGCGCAAGGACTCGCCCATGCTAAGCCGGCTCAAACTTCTGGTGGTACTGCTGACGCTCAGCCTGGTGCTCGCCGGCTGCAATCGTGTGGGCCTGGCCTACCGCAATCTCGATGTGATCATCCCCTGGACCCTCAACGATTACCTGGACATGAATGCCGGGCAGAAGAGCTGGTTCAACGACACCCTCAAGCAGCACCTGGCCTGGCATTGCACCACGCAGTTGCCGGGTTACCTGGATTGGCTGGATCGCTTGCAGCAGATGGTTGACGACAATCAGGTCACCGACGCAGCGCTGCAAGCGCGCACCGTCGAAGCCAAGCAGGCGATTGCCGACATCGCGCGGGAGATCACGCCGTCGGCGATTCAACTGCTGCAGGGGCTGGATGACCAACAGGTCAAGGAAATGAACGACGCGCTGGCCAAGGACCTGCGCAAACGCCAGGACGAATACCTCAAACCGCCGCTGCCCCAGCAGATCAAGGAGCGCGCCGAGCGCATGAACAAACGCCTGGACGCCTGGATGGGACCGCTCAGCGCCAGCCAGCAAAGTCGCGTGATGGCCTGGTCAACCGAACTGGGTGATCAGAACACCGCCTGGATCGGCAACCGTGCCCATTGGCAGGCCCAGTTCATTGACGCCCTCAAGCAACGCCAAAGCGCCGACTTCCCGCAGAAAGTGCAGCAATTGCTGGTGGAGCGTGAAAGCTTGTGGACGCCGCAATATCGCGCCGCCTATGCACAAACCGAGGCGGCTGCGCGCAGCCTGATCATGAATTTGATGGCGCAGAGCACCGAGCAGCAACGCATCAAACTCACGCAAAAAATCGATGGCGTTCGTAGTGACTTCAAAGCATTGAAGTGTCTGAAGGCTGTTAACTGAGTGCGGGAGGGAGCAAGCCCCCTCCCGCATAAATCAGATCGCGCCGCCAGCAATGGCAGCTTTGGAAGCCACCTCATCGAATGTAGCTTCATGCAGCGCGTCTTCCTGCTGGTCCAGCACATGACGCGGGTGATGCTCGCCAGGAATGGAGCTGTCGATCAGCGACAGCAGGCTCGAGCCCCGTGGCGTCAGGATAAAATTCTCGCCATTGCCGCCCTCTGCCTCCGGACGCGATTCAATAAACCCGCGCTCGAGCAACAGCGCTTCATAACCTGCAGCGGTGTCTTTCAGTGCATCAAGGTTGCCAACCGACTCGCCTGCCATGGCCTTGCCTGCGGCTTCCTGCGCGGCGTATTTACGCGGAGCGAAGCTGCCCTCGCCGTTCTGCACTTCGTGCAGCAAACGTTCGATCAAATCCCAGCTGTAAGTCGTCATCCTGATTCCTCCTGCGAGCCGTTGAAAGGTAGCCCGTAAGCGTGTGACCCGCAGCGTGACGCTGCGTTCAGCTCAATGGACGGACGCAACTTTCCTGAAATTCCCAGACGTTCCACGCGGCAACCCCCAACATCGCGCATAAAAAAACCGGACAGTGTCCGGTTTTTTTGTTGCTACAGCGTTATTCCGCAGCCGGTGCTTGCGGCTTGCGACGCTTGAGCGGTGCCATGCCGTCTTTGCTGACGAGCGACAGGTTGTCGGTCTTTGGGCGATTGGCGATCTTGCGCTTGGTCGGCGACTTGGCGCCGGCTTTCTTCTTGTCGCCCTTGGCGTCGGTTTTTTTCTTCTTCACGCCAACGGCCTTGCCCGACGCCTTGACCTTCTTCGGCCCGGTGTAGGTGCCTTTGACTTCCTTGATGGTGCGGCGCTCGAACGACTGCTTGAGGTAGCGCTCGATGCTCGACATCAGGTTCCAATCGCCGTGGCAGATCAGCGAGATCGCCAGGCCATCGTTGCCGGCACGCCCGGTGCGGCCGATACGGTGCACGTATTCGTCGCCGCTGCGGGGCATGTCAAAGTTGATGACCATGTCCAGACCATCCACGTCCAGACCACGCGCGGCAACGTCAGTGGCCACCAGAATTTTCACGCCGCCCGCCTTGAGGCGGTCGATGGCCAGTTTGCGGTCTTTCTGGTCTTTCTCGCCGTGTAGCACGAACGCCTTGTATTCCTGAGCCACCAGGCGACCGTAGATGCGGTCGGCAGCGGCACGGGTGTTGGTGAACACGATGGCCTTCTGATAGGTCTCGTTGGCCAGCAACCAGTTGAGGATCTGTTCCTTGTGCACGTTGTGGTCAGCCATGACGATCTGCTGACGCGTCGTCGCGTTCAGGTCGCTGACGTTGTTGACCTGCAGGTGCTCGGGGTTGTTCAGGACCTTGGCGACCATGTCGCGCAGGGTCGAGCCGCCGGTGGTGGCGGAGAACAGCATGGTCTGCTGACGGTTGACGCACTCACTGACCAAACGCTGCACGTCGTCGGCAAAGCCCATGTCCAGCATGCGGTCAGCTTCGTCGAGCACCAGCACTTCGACTTCCTTGAGGTCCAGATTACCGGCGTTGAGTTGCTCGATCATGCGGCCCGGCGTGCCGATCAGAATGTCCGGCACCTTGCGCAGCATGGCGGCCTGGACCTTGAAGTCTTCACCGCCAGTGATCAGGCCGGACTTGATGAAGGTGAACTGCGAGAAGCGCTCCACTTCCTTCAAGGTTTGCTGGGCCAGTTCGCGGGTAGGCAGCAGGATCAGGGTCTTGATGCTGACCCGCACTTTGGCCGGGCCGATCAGGCGATTGAGAATCGGCAGGACGAACGCAGCGGTCTTGCCACTGCCGGTCTGCGCCGTCACCCGCAGGTCACGCCCTTCGAGCGCGAGCGGAATGGCCGCTGCCTGCACAGGCGTTGGCTCGACAAATTTAAGCTCGGCCACGGCTTTGAGCAGGCGTTCGTGCAGGGCGAATTGGGAAAACACGGGTGCTACCTCGAAGAAATACAAAATATCAGCTGCATAGGGTAACGGTTTCGGGCGTCCAAACCGAGTTTCTTTACGCGGACAGTGCGAATCAGACGCTTTTTTGTGAGTGTATTTGTCCATGGCGTCAACTTCAGCCCACTTAAATGCTCTAATCGCCCTCGTCTTGTCTTACAGAGGAATCGGCTTTACCCATGGATATCAAACAGCTGTGGCGCAACGTGCAAGACCTTTGGGGCACCCTCGACGAGCATCCGCTGCTGCATTCCAGCCTCGGCCTGCTGGTATTGCTGGTGGTGGCCCTGCTGCTCGGGCGCGTGGCGCGTTACCTCATCCTGCACGCGGTCAAGCTGCTTGGCCGGCAACCGGCTCTGCACTGGCTCAACGACCTGCGGCACAACAAGGTCTTCCATCGCCTGGCGCAGATGACACCCTCCCTGGTGATCCAGTTCGGCCTGTACCTCGTGCCGAACCTGGGCAAGACCGCCATCCTGTTTATCGGCAACGTCGCCCTGGCGATCACCATCCTGTTTCTGACGCTGGCCGTGAGCGCCCTGCTCAACGCGCTGCTGGACATCTACGCGCGCACCGAACACGCGCGCACCCGCTCGATCAAGGGCTATGTGCAGTTGACGAAAATGGTGTTGTTCGTGTTTGCCGCGATCATCATCGTTGCCACCCTGATCGACCGCTCGCCGCTGTTGCTGCTGTCCGGCCTGGGTGCCATGTCGGCGGTGATCCTGTTGGTGTACAAGGACACCCTGCTGTCATTCGTCGCCAGCGTGCAGCTCACCAGCAATGACATGCTGCGCGTGGGCGACTGGATCGAAATGCCGCAGGTCGGTGCCGACGGCGATGTGGTGGACATCACCCTGCACACGGTCAAGGTGCAGAACTTCGACAAGACCATCGTCTCCATCCCCACCTGGCGCCTGATGTCCGAGTCGTTCAAGAACTGGCGCGGCATGCAGGCCTCGGGCGGACGCCGTATCAAACGCAGCCTGTATATCGATGCCAGCGGCGTGCGTTTTCTGCGCGATGACGAAGAAGTGCGCATGACCCAGGTGCACTTGCTCACCGACTACATCAGCCGCAAGCAGGCCGAACTCAAGGCCTGGAACGAAGCCCAGGGTAACAGCGCACAGCTGTCGGCCAACCGTCGCCGCATGACCAACCTCGGCACCTTCCGCGCCTACGCCCTGGCTTATCTGAAAAGCCATCCGGACATTCAGCCGAACATGACCTGCATGGTGCGCCAGATGCAGACCACCGCCCAGGGCGTGCCACTGGAAATCTACTGCTTCACCCGCACCACCGCGTGGGCGGATTACGAGCGGATCCAGGGGGACATTTTTGATTACCTGTTGGCGGTATTGCCGGAATTCGGCTTGAGTTTGTATCAGCAGCCAAGCGGCAACGACCTGCGAGCCGGCGTGTTCAGCCCACTGCCTGCCCCGGAAAACAGCGCTGTCTAGGCTTTTATCTCAAGGTGGGAGCCAGCCGCTCCCACCCATTGAATCAGGCATGCGCCGGCGCTGTGCGAATGCCAAGTCGGCTGATCCACACCGCGCCCAGAATCACCAGTCCACCCAGCGCCAGGCGCCCCAGCGGCTCATGCTGGTTCCAGATCAGCAGGTTCAGCAACAGCCCCACCGGCACATGCAGATTGTTGACCACCGCCAGCGTGCCGCCATTGACCAGACACGCGCCCTTGTTCCACCAGTACATGCCCAGCGCGGTGCTGACCAGGCCCAGGAACAGCAACACGCCCCACTGCAACGGTGCCTGCGGCAGAAAGTCGGACTTGCCGAACAGCAGGAACGCCGGCAACACCACCAGCAATGCGCCCAGGTAGAAATAACCGAAACGCCGGTAGTGCGGCTGATCGCTCGGATAACGCGCCACCAAATGTTTGTACATGACCTGCCCGGCGGCGTAGGTGAAGTTGGCCAGTTGCAGCAGCAGAAAACCCATCAGGAAATTCGGCGTGATCTGGTCGAAGCGAATCACCGCCGCGCCCGCCACCGCCACCAGTGCCGCCACCAGCGCCCAAGGGTTGAAGCGCCGATTGAGAGCATCTTCGATCAGCGTCACATGCAACGGCGTGAGGATGGTGAACAGCAGCACTTCCGGGACCGTCAATACGCGAAAGCTCAGATACAGGCAGACGTAGGTCACGCCAAACTGCAGCGCGCCGATCACCAGCATGCTGCGCATGAAGGCCGGCTCTACCGAGCGCCAGCGGGTAAGCGGGAGAAAGATCAAGCCGGCCAACACCACGCGCACCAGCACCGCGAAGTAGCTGTCGACGTGACCGGCGAGGTATTCGCCGATCAAGCTGAAGGAAAATGCCTGAATCAGGGTGACAACCAGTAGATAGCCCATGCGCGCCTCGTTTCGAATGGGCGGGACATTAAAGGTTTTCGGCGTTTGAAGAAACTCGGGGCAAAAAAAACCCGACCTCGCTAAAGCGGCAGTCGGGCAGGAGCACTCAGGAGCAACAAGTGCAAAGGGAGGTTCTTACGCGTACTTGAAGGGTTTGCGTGGGGCCATATAAACAGCGCGCGATTATCTGACGATTAAAGGATCAGGCGGCCGGAGCTGACAGTGCCCTGCTGACCGCTGCATTCGATGATCAGAACGTTGCAGAAGCGCTTGTAGGCCTCGTCTGCAAATTATGTAAGTCCCTGGAGCGCATGCTAACCATGGCTAACTCGATAAAAAAGCGCAAAAAACTGCTATAAACCATCTATAAATTTGTTTATAAGCACAGGCATGCGCTGCTTTATTTCGGACTGCAGGCCAGGGCAATGCGCATCTTGATGATCGCGCGGTTGAACTTGACGGTGGTGTTGGTGTTTTTGCCGGCCGGCACCGTGACCGTACGGCGACGCGGCGACTCGGGACCGTTGGTGAAAATGACCGAACACACCGCGTCGTTGTGACCGTAGTTGCTCAACTGGATCGAAACGATGTCGGCGTCGACATCAGACGCCGTGTAATCGATGCTTACGCCTTCGATTTTCTTGCTCACATCGATGGGGTAGGCAAACGCACTGATAGGCAGCAGCGCCAGCAGCGCACAACACAATTTTCTCATTCGGCAGTCTCCAATAAGGACTGTCAGCTTAGGACAAGAGGAACCCATCTTGAAAGCGCCCCGCGTTACCCTTGATCAATGGCGCACGCTGCAGGCCGTGGTCGACCACGGTGGCTTCGCCCAGGCCGCCGAAGCCCTGCACCGATCGCAGTCCTCGGTGAGTTACACCGTGGCGCGCATGCAGGACCAGCTCGGCGTGCCGCTATTGCGCATCGACGGGCGCAAGGCCGTACTCACCGACGCCGGTGAAGTGCTGCTGCGCCGCTCACGCCAACTGGTCAAGAACGCCAGCCAGCTCGAGGACCTCGCCCACCACATGGAACAAGGCTGGGAAGCCGAAGTGCGCCTGGTGGTGGATGCCGCTTACCCCAATACGCGGCTGGTGCGCGCGCTGACCGCGTTCATGCCGCAAAGCCGCGGCTGCCGCGTGCGCCTGCGCGAAGAAGTGCTGTCGGGCGTCGAGGAACTGTTGATTGAAGGCGTGGCCGACCTCGCGATCTGCAGCTTCAGCATTGCCGGTTACCTGGGCACCGAACTGAGCGACGTGGAGTTCATTGCCGTCGCCCACCCCGACCATCCCCTGCACCGCATGAATCGCGAGTTGAGCTTCCAGGATCTGGAAAGCCAGATGCAGGTGGTGATTCGTGACTCCGGGCGCCAGCAGCCGCGCGACGTGGGCTGGCTCGGCGCCGAGCAGCGCTGGACCGTCGGCAGCCTGGCCACCGCCGCCTCCTTCGTGGGCAGCGGTCTGGGCTTTGCGTGGCTGCCCCGGCATTTGATCGAACGCGAAATCGCCGAGGGCGTGCTCAAGCAGCTACCCTTGGAACAGGGAGCCAGCCGTCACCCCACGTTTTATCTGTACTCCAATAAGGACAAACCCCTGGGACCGGCCACGCAAATCCTGGTTGAATTGCTGCGCAGCTTTGACACGGCGCCGCTGGACGCGCCTTTTGCCGCCCCCCGGCAAAGCTGAAACAGCGCTCACCCGGGGCCCAAGGCTGGGCAAACAACCACAAACGTGATTATCTCGCCCGCTCGACAGAAACGACGGGCCGGGATGCACAGGAACAACGCGCCAGGATGACCTGTCCTAACCCTGTCCCAGCGCCGAACACGACCACTCGACATCACCACTCAGGATCACTGACCCCATGCTGAAAAAAATTGCCTTCTTTGCCGGTTCCGTACTGTTTGCCGCCAACCTGATGGCGGCCCAGCCGGCCAAGGCCCCCCATGTTTTGATCTCCACCACCAACGGCGACATTGAAATCGAACTGGACCCGGTCAAGGCGCCGATCAGTACCAAGAACTTCCTGGCCTACGTGGACAAGGGCTTCTACACCAACACGATTTTCCACCGTGTGATTCCGGGCTTCATGGTCCAGGGCGGCGGGTTCACCCAGCAGATGTCGCAAAAGCCGACCGAAGCACCGATCAAGAACGAAGCCAGCAACGGCCTGCATAACGTCCGCGGCACCCTGTCGATGGCGCGCACCAATGACCCGAACTCGGCCACCAGCCAGTTCTTCATCAACGTCGCCGACAATGCCTTCCTGGATCCTGGCCGCGACGCCGGTTACGCGGTATTCGCCAAAGTGGTCAAGGGCATGGACGTGGTCGACATCATCGTCAACTCCCAGACCACCACCAAGCAAGGCATGCAGAACGTGCCAATCGACCCTGTCCTGATCAAGTCGGCCAAGCGCATCGACTAAGGTTTGCAGGGAGTTCCGTGCGCGGCCCACAAGGCCGCGCGCGCATTTGAAAGGAGAGCCCGCCCGGCGGGCGTCAACCCCAATGCTCTATCGTCGTTTTGAACAACTGATCGACATCTTCCGCGACGCGCCCAGCGCCGCCCCGCCCGATAAAGTCCTGTCTTTTTACCTCTACTACCTGCGTCAGGTGTGGCCGCATTTCGCCGCCTTGTTGGTGGTGGGCCTGATCGGCGCATTGATCGAAGTCGCACTGTTCAGCTACCTGAGCCGCATCATCGACCTGGCCCAGGGCACGCCGCCCGCCGACTTTTTCCAGGTGCACAGCACTGAGCTGATCTGGATGGCCGTGGTCGCCCTGCTGCTGCGCCCGATTTTCGGCGCGTTGCACGACCTGCTCGTGCACCAGACCATCAGCCCCGGCATGACCAGCCTGATCCGCTGGCAAAACCACAGCTATGTGCTCAAACAGAGCCTCAATTTCTTCCAGAACGATTTCGCCGGGCGTATCGCCCAGCGCATCATGCAAACGGGCAACTCACTGCGCGACTCCGCCGTGGCGGCCGTGGACGCGATCTGGCACGTGGCGATCTACGCCATCAGCGCTCTGGTGCTGTTTGCCGAAGCCGACTGGCGCCTGATGGTGCCGCTGGTGACCTGGATTGTCTGCTACAGCCTGGCGCTACGCTACTTCGTGCCACGGGTGAAGGAGCGCTCGGTAATTTCCTCCGAGGCGCGTTCCAAGCTGATGGGCCGCATCGTCGACGGCTATACCAACATCACCACCCTGAAGCTGTTCGCCCATACCCAGTCCGAGCAGGAATACGCCAAGGAAGCGATCATCGAGCAGACCGAAAAAACCCAACTGGCCAGCCGCGTGGTGACCAGCATGGACGTGACGATCACCCTCATGAACGGCTTGCTGATTGTCACCACCACCGGCCTTGCGTTGTGGCTGTGGACGCACTCGCTCATCTCGGTGGGCGCGATCGCCCTGGCCACCGGCCTGGTGATCCGCATCGTCAACATGTCCGGCTGGATCATGTGGGTGGTCAATGGCATTTTCGAAAACATCGGCATGGTGCAGGACGGCCTGAAAACCATCGCACAACCTCTGGCCGTGATCGACCGCGACAACGCCCCGCGCCTGCATGTACCCCATGGCGAGGTGCGCTTCGAGCAGGTGGATTTCCACTATGGCAAGCAGAGCGGGATCATTGGTGGCCTGAGCCTTGAGATCAAGTCCGGGGAAAAGATCGGACTGATCGGCCCATCGGGCGCGGGCAAGTCAACGTTGGTCAACCTGCTGCTGCGCCTCTACGACCTGCAAGGCGGACGCATCCTGATCGACGGCCAGGACATCGCCGAAGTCGCCCAGGAAACCCTGCGCGAGCAGATCGGCATGATCACTCAGGACACCTCGCTGCTGCACCGTTCGATCCGCGACAACCTGCTGTACGGCAAGCCCGAGGCTACCGACGAAGAACTCTGGGCCGCGATCCACAAGGCGCGCGCCGATGAGTTCATCCCGCTGCTGTCGGACGCCGAAGGCCGCACCGGGCTCGACGCGCATGTGGGTGAGCGCGGCGTCAAACTGTCCGGCGGGCAGCGTCAACGCATCGCCATCGCCCGCGTGCTGCTCAAGGACGCGCCGATTCTGATCATGGACGAAGCCACCTCGGCACTGGACTCGGAAGTGGAAGCGGCGATCCAGGAAAGCCTCGAAACCCTGATGCAGGGCAAGACCGTGATCGCGATTGCGCACCGCTTGTCGACCATCGCCCGCATGGACCGCCTGGTGGTGCTGGAGAAGGGCCGGATTGCCGAAAGCGGCAACCATGCGCAGCTGCTGGCACACGGAGGGTTGTACGCGCGGTTGTGGCAGCACCAGACCGGAGGGTTCGTCGGCATCGACTGAATCTCCCACAATTGATCGCCTCATTCAGCGGCATTTGCCTCACACACCCGCAACCACAGGCCTGCGGTATTTTTCCGCGGCCTGGATTTGTAGCAAAACCGTGCTGTAATCAGTGCAGTGCCCAGATGGGCGCTGAAGTAAATCTGCAGGGAGCATCATTGATTTACTGATTAGATAGAGATCTATCAAGGACGGGTTGCATGTCTTTGTTCAAACGTTCAGTCACAGAGGGGTTGGGTACGTTTTGGCTGGTGTTGGGCGGTTGCGGGAGTGCGGTGTTGGCCGCAGCGTTTCCTGCAGTCGGGATTGGCCTGTTGGGCGTTGCCCTGGCGTTCGGGCTGACGGTACTGACCATGGCGGTTGCGATCGGCCCTATCAGTGGCTGTCACCTCAACCCGGCGGTATCGGTGGGGCTGGTGGTGGGCGGAAGGTTTCCGGCGCGGGAGTTGCCAGCCTATGTTGTCGCCCAGGTCATCGGCGCAGCAGTCGCCGCCGCATTGTTGTACTTCATTGCCAGCGGCAAGCCAGGATTTGAACTGGCCGGTGGTCTGGCTTCCAATGGCTATGGCGAGCATTCACCGGGTGGTTATTCACTGGTGGCGGGGTTTGTCTGTGAGCTGGTGATGACCACGATGTTCGTTGTGATCATCCTCGGCGCCACCGACAGCCGCGCACCCAAGGGCCTGGCGCCGATTGCCATCGGTCTGGCCCTGACGCTGATCCACCTGATCTCCATCCCCGTCACCAACACTTCGGTCAACCCGGCGCGCAGTACCGGGCCAGCCCTGCTGGTGGGCGGCTGGGCGATCCAGCAGTTGTGGTTGTTCTGGCTCGCGCCAATCCTGGGCGCGGTGATCGGTGGCGTGGTGTATCGATGGCTTGGCAAGGGGAAGCCAGGCTGAGCAAGCGTGTGGTTTCAGCCCTGCCGATACGGCAGGGCTGTCCGGGCCTCTTCGGCATACGCCAGAATCCCCGCACGCTCCCGCTCCAGGAAATCCTCCACCGCATTCTTCAACCCCGGATGGCGCAGGTAATGCCACGAGCGGGTGATCACCGGCTCGAACCCGCGAATCAGTTTGTGCTCGCCCTGGGCGCCAGCATCGAAGCGTTGCAGGCCTTCGGCGATGGCGTAGTCCATGCCCTGGTAGAAACAGGTCTCGAAATGCAAACGGTCGAATTCGGCCAGACAGCCCCAGTAACGCCCGTAGAAACTGTCCCCACCAATCAGGCTGAACGCCATTGCCACCGGACGTGAACCCTGCTTGGCCAGCACCACGCGGATCATCTGAGGCATGCGCTCGGCCAGCAGGCTAAAAAACGCGCGCGTCAGGTAAGGTGCCTGGCGGCGTACCGCGTAGGTGTTGGCGTAGCAGGCGTAGACGAAATCCCATTGCGCTTCGCTCAGTTGATGACCGTGCAACCACTCGAACTCGATGCCCTGCCCTGCCACCTGTTCGCGTTCCTTGCGCATCTGTTTGCGCTTGCGTGAACTCAAGGCGTCGAGGAAGTCCTGGAAGTCGCGGTAGCCACGGTTCTGCCAGTGAAATTGGCAACCCAGGCGCTGCAACCAGCCCGGCTGCCGGGCCAAGGCGTCATCGGCCAACCCGTCGGTGAAGTTGATATGCGCACTGGAGAGCCCTTCGATTTCCAGGTAGCCCGGCAGGCTGTTGAGCAGCTCGAAACCGTCCTCGGCGCTTGCCGCCAACAGGCGCGGCCCGCTGACCGGGCTGAATGGCACCGCCATGAGCAGCTTGGGGTAGTAGTCGATGCCGGCACGCGCGCAGGCATCGGCCCAGCCATGGTCGAACACATACTCGCCATAGGAATGCCACTTGCGATAACCGGGCAAGGCCGCCACCAACCGATCGCCCTCCCAGTGCAGCAGGTGTTCAGGCTGCCAGCCCGATTGCGGGCCCAGGCTGGCGCTGTCTTCCAGCGCGCTTAAAAAAGCATGCCGAACGAACGGCTGGCCCTCGGGCACCAGGGCATCCCACACCGACGGGGCGATTTCGGACAGGTTGTCCAGACGTTGCAACGGCATCGGTATCCTCACTGGCTGTTGGCGTAGAAGCCTGGCGAGTATCGCTCATCACGGCAACCGTTCACACCTCGAAAACACGCGGACAGGGCTCTAGACCAATAGTTCCGCGCGCCCAGCATTTGTCATCAAGATGAAATCACCTAGCCACCACTCCGTCATAAACGGAAGTGATACTGGCCGAGTTTTTTAGAGCATCTGATTCTAACCAAATAGCCGTTTTACCCGTCCGTCATCGGGCGTTCGTGTCCTGGAGGGTCTGTTCCCTCCTCCTCACTTTCGGAGATTGATATGCGTCTTGCTTCCACCAAAACTGCGGCGGTCCTGTGCGGCGGCCTGTTACTGGCCCTCAGCGTGCCGGCCAGCGCTGCAGTCGACGCTAAGTTGCTCGATATGCTCAAGGCCAACGGCCAGATCACTGCGGCGCAGTACACCGAACTGCAAACCGAACTCGCCAAAGACCAGAAAGAACAGCAGATCGCCCGGCAGGCTCAGCAAGAGAGCAATGAGCAGATCGCCGCCACCGCGAAAAAGACCAACGACCTGAGCACGTTCGACCAGAAGCTGGCCTGGGCCGCCAAGACCCAGTTCAAGGGAGATGTGCGGTTCCGTCAGGAAACCATCAAGATCGACGGCGAACCCAACAACGGCGGGCGTGACAAGGACCGTCAACGTATCCGTGCGCGCCTGGGCGCCTACACCGAGATCAACCCGCAAGTGGACACCGGCATCCGCATTGCCACCGGCGGTGGCGACGATGCGCGCTCCACCAACCAGGACCAGGACGGTTACTTCAACAAGAAATCGATCTGGCTGGACCTCGGTTATATCGACTACCACCCGGACCAGATCAAGAACCTGCACGTGATCGGCGGCAAGATGCTGCAACCTTGGGTAAGCATGGGCGACGTGATCTGGGACAGCGACATCAACCCCGAAGGCCTGGCAGTCACCTATAAATACCCATTGGGCAGCAACGCCGAACTGTTCGGCAGCCTGGGCAACTACAACCTCAAGGACAACGTTGACGGCGACGGCGTGCAGTTTCGCCACGACCTGCGCCTGACGTCCGGCCAGTTGGGTACGCGTTTCTCGATCACCGACAACCTGAAAATGACCCTGGGCGGCAGCGTCTACGCCTACCAGAATGACCGCGACAGCCGCTGCACGACCACCACCACGCCTTGCGCGCTGGCGGTCAACGGTAACTCGGCCGACAACGAATTCCGCCTGTACGAAGGCTTCGCCCAGGCGGACATCGGCGGCCTGGCCGTGCCCCTGGCGTTCTACGGTCAGTACGTGAAAAACAACGATGCCGTGACCGATCAGGACACGGCGTGGCTGGTGGGGGCCAAGACCAAAGTGTTCGGTTTCAACCTGGACTACAACTATCGCGATGTTCAACGTAACGCGGTGGTCGGCGCCTTTACCGATTCGGACTTCGCCAATGGCACCACCGGCTCGCGCGGTCACAAGATGAAGGTCAGCTACGACATCGACAAGAACTTCGCCCTCGGTGCCACCTACTTCCTGACCAAGGCCGACTTCGCCAGCCGTACGCAGCGTGATGCCAACACCAACACCCTGCAGCTGGATGCTGAAGCCAAGTTCTGATAACCCCGCTACCCGCCCTTGCGCCGCTCGGCAGCCAGCCGTTCGGCCAGGGCATCCACCTCTGGCACCGGTGCCTGCGGCATCTTCCTCAGTGTCGCCTGCACCAGGCGCATCTGACGGATAAAGCGGCGGCAGTTCGGGCAGAACATCAAGTGATGACGTACCAGCAGACGCTCGCGAAAGGTCAGTTGCCCATCGAGGTAGTCGCTGGAACGCGCCACTTGTTCTTTACAGGTCAACATTCTCCCGTTTCCTCAAAGTGCTCCACCGCGGCGAAGACCTTCAGCCGCGCTCGGTGCAGCAGCACACGGACATTCGAGAGCGAAAGTGTCAGAAGATTACAGATGTCTTCCAGCTCCAGGCCCTGGCGTTCGCGCAGCACCAGCACGCTGCTCTGCAAGTCCGACAAACTCAGTAACGTATGCTCCAGGCAATTGCGCAATTCATCTTCGCTCAACAAGGCTTCCGGGGTGTCCTGATGCCAGGCATACGGGGCGACGGCCCAATGACCATCGTCGGGGGAAAAACGCTCTGCGCCAATCGTGCCATGGGGCGAAGGCAAATCGTCGAGCAGCACTTCGCGACGGTTCTGCTTGTAGCGGCCCTTGGCGGCGTTGGCCGTGATGGTCAACAGCCACGTCTTGAGGCTGGACCGGCCTTCGAACTTGCCGAGATTGCGCACCACCGACAGCCAGGCGTCCTGCACCACCTCATCGGCGTGGCGCTGACCAACGATGGCATACGCCACGGCGCGCATGGCGCTCTGGTAGGCGGTGACCAATTCCTTATAGGCCTGCTGCTCTCCCTTGAGCAGGCGTTCAAGCAGATCCGCATCGTCCGCTGCAGCCATTGAAGACCTCGACATTTCCGATAAATCGCGCCAATCACGCGGCAGGCTGACGCATCAGCGCTTGCGCAGGATCACGCTGCCGATCGAATAGCCGGCACCGAAGGAGCTGAGCACGGCAACAGAGCCTTTGGCCAGGTCGTCCTGATTTTTGTGAAACGCAATCACCGACCCTGCGGAACTGGTGTTGGCATAGGTATCGAGAATCACCGGCGCTTCTTCTACCGTGGCTTCGCGGCCAAGCAGTTTCTTCACGATCAGATGGTTCATGCTCAGGTTGGCCTGGTGCAGCCAGAAGCGTTTCACGTCACTCACGTTCAACTGGTTTTCTTCCAGGTGCACGCCGATCAGTTCGGCCACCATCGGGCACACATCGCGGAACACTTTGCGGCCTTCCTGTACGAACAGCTTGTCCGGCGCGCCGATGCCCTCCTCGGCGGCGCGGTTGAGGAAGCCGAAGTTGTTGCGGATGGTGTTGGAGAACGTGGTCAGCAGCTTGGTGCTGACTACCTCGAACTGATGCTCGGAGGTCGCAAGGTCGGCGCGCTCGAGCAGCACGGCGGTGGCCGCGTCGCCGAAGATGAAGTGGCTGTCGCGGTCGCGGAAATTCAAGTGACCGGTGCAGACTTCCGGGTTGACCATCAGGATCGCCCGAGCCTGGCCCAGCCGGATGCTGTTGGCGGCGTTCTGGATGCCGAAGGTGGCCGAGGAACATGCCACGTTCATGTCAAAGCCGAAGCCTTCGATGCCCAGGGCTTCCTGCACTTCAATGGCAATGGCCGGGTAGGCGCGTTGCAGGTTGGAGCAGGCGACGATCACGCCGTCGATATCGGCGGCGGTCTTGCCGGCACGCTGCAGAGCCTGTTCGGCGGCGGCAACGGCCATCTGGCAGAGCACCGACCACTCGTCATTGCTGCGCTCGGGCAGCCGCGGGGCCATGCGTTGCGGGTCAAGGATGCCATCCTTGTCCATCACGAAGCGACTCTTGATACCCGACGCCTTCTCGATAAAGGCCGCGCTGGACTCGGTCAGGGCCTGCACGTCACCGCGCTCGATGGCGGCGGCGTTGTCGGTGTTGAACTGATGCACGTAAGCATTGAAAGACTGCACCAGCTCTTCATTGGAGATGCTGTTGGCCGGGGTATACAGGCCAGTGCCGCTGATGACGACGTTATGCACGGTCGTTCCTCTGGATAGGTCAGGCAGAAGGTATTGGTACCTTAGTACCAAACGGTAAGTCGTTTGATTCCATCCAGTGGCATCAAACTGGCATCGCTTTATTCCATCGCGTCGCAGCCCTTGCGACGATCCCGGTATTTATGGGCGCGAAGTTTGCCACAAACCCGGGAATTTGGCGCCACATCTCAGACAAGCGCCGTTTTAAATGCGGGAAGCTCCGCCTTGGCGCTGTCGCGCAACAAACTGGCGAGCGGGCTTGTTGAGGGAGCTGGCTTGTTGTGGCGAGCGGGCTTGCCCCGCGTTGGGGTGCGAAACACCCCCAATCCAGCAACACGCGGTGTACCAGATACGGCTCAGCGCCTGGTTTGGGGGCTGCTGCGCAGCCCAACGCAGGACAAGCCCGCTCGCCACAGGGAATCTGCGCTTAACTGAACGGCATCAGGGCAAGCCCGCTCGCCACGGAGGGTCATGTGCACTCGGCGGATCAGGGCTCTACCTGGCTCCACTGCTTGCTCAGGCGCTTGTCGGAGATCGGTACTTTGGTCCCCAACTGCTGGGCAAACAACGACACCCGGTACTCCTCCAGCCACCAGCGGTAGAGTGCCAGCTGCGGGTCGCGCTTGCCTTCCTGGGCGTGCTTTTTCAGACGATTCTCATACTGGGTCCAGACACCTCCCAGCTCGGTGCTCCACACCCGATCCTTTTGTACCTGGCCCGGCAGTTTCTCCAGGCGTTGCTCGATGGCCTTGAGGTAGCGCGGCAGTTCCTTGAGCCATTGCGCCGGGGTTTCCCGCACGAACCCTGGGTAGACCAGGTGGCTCAACTGCTGCTTGATATCGTTCAGCGCCACGGCCTGGGTCAGGTCGATCTTGCCTTTGAAGCGCTTCTGCAGACCATGCCAGAGCTTGAGCACCTCCAGGGTCAGGCGCGCCAGGCGTTCGGCGTGTTCGGTCCAACCGCCACGCGTGCGCTCGGCCAAGGCTGCCAGCCCGGCACCGTCGCGCGGCAGGCTGGCTTGGCCTTCGAGCACGCAGCTGTCGAGGCTGGCCAGCAGAATGTCTTCCACCAGCGCATCGATGCGCCCCAGGTCGCGATACATCAGGCCAAGCTCGGTCAGGCCGGGCAGCTTGCCGCGCAGGAACTTCGCCGGTTCGGCCAGTTGTTGCAGCAACAGACGCTGCAACGCGCGGCGATGCTGGAACTCGGCTTCGGCGGCCGTCGAGAAACGCCCCTCCTTGACCGTGCCGTTTTCCTCCACCAGCGCCGGATATACCGTCATCGACAGGCCGGCGATCTGCTGCTGGGTCTTCTCGGCCACCGCCGCAAAGGCCTTGGCCTGCACCGGCTCCTGACTTTTTGCGGTTTGCGGCACGGCCAATGCGGCCTGGCTGGCTTCGGCGAAACGCGCGGTCAGCTCGGCCAGGTCGCGGCCTTCGCCGAGGAACTTGCCCTGGCCGTCGACCACTTCCAGGTTCATCCTCAGGTGGCTGTCCACCTGCTGCGCCGCCTCGGCCCAGGCTTCATCGCTGACCCGCGCACCGGTCATGCGCAGCAGTTCGCGTCCCAGCGCCTGGGGCAGCGAGCCCTGGCCGAATTCGATGCGTTGCAACGCGGCCTTGACGAAATCCGGCACCGGCACAAAGTTCTTGCGCAGCGCCTTGGGCAGGTTGCGCACCAGGGCAATGCACTTGGCCTCGATCACCCCCGGCACCAGCCACTCCAGGCGCTCCGGCGGCAAGGCCGGCAACAGCGGCGCCGGCACGCGCAGGGTCACGCCGTCGCGTGGGTGGTTGGGTTCGAAGTGATAACTCAACGCCAGGGCCAGGTCGCCCAGGTGCAGGGTGTCCGGGTAATGCGCAGCGGTGACTTCACTGGCCTCGCGGGCCAGCACGTCCTCTTCGCGCATGATCAGCAATTGCGGGTCTTTCTGGCTGTTGATTTTGTACCAGCTGTCGAAGGTGGCGGTCTGATGGATCTCCGCCGGCAGCCGCGCATCGTAGAACGCGTACAGGGTTTCTTCATCGGCCAGAATGTCACGCCGGCGCGCCTTGGCTTCCAGTTCGTCGAGTTGCTCGAGCAGTTGCTGGTTGGCCGTGAGGCACTTGGCGCGGGACTGAATCTCGCCGCGCACCAAACCTTCGCGGATAAACAGCTCGCGCGACACCACCGGGTCAATCGGCCCGTAATGCACCGGCCGGCGCCCGACCACGATCAGCCCGAACAGGGTGATCTGCTCAAACGCCACCACCTGGCCGCGCTTCTTCTCCCAGTGCGGCTCGAAGTGGTTTTTCTTGATCAGGTGCCCGGCCAGCGGCTCGATCCAATCGGCGTCGATCTTGGCCACCATGCGCGCATACAGCTTGGTGGTCTCCACCAGCTCGGCGGTCATCAACCATTGCGGGCGTTTTTTGCCGATGCCCGATGACGGATGAATCCAGAAGCGCCGCTGGCGCGCACCGAGGTAATCGCCGTCTTCGGTCTTCTGTCCGATCTGGCTGAGCAGGCCCACCAGCACCGCCTTGTGCAGTTTCGGGTAGTCGGCAGGCTCTTTGTTGAGGGTCAATTGCAGGTCGCGGCAGATCAGGCTCAACTGGCGATGGGAATCGCGCCATTCGCGCAGGCGCAGGTAGTTGAGGAAGTGCTTGCGGCACCAGTTGCGCAACGGGCTGGCAGTCAGCGCCTGGCGCTGCTCTTCAAAGCCGCGCCACAGATTGACCAGCCCGGCGAAGTCAGAGTCCGGGTCTTTCCACTGGGCGTGGGCCTGGTCGGCGGCCTGCTGGCGCTCCGGCGGGCGCTCGCGCGGGTCCTGGATCGACATGGCGCTGGCCACGATCAGCACTTCCTGCAAGCTGCCGAGCTTGGCCGCTTCCAGCAGCATGCGGCCCATGCGCGGGTCCACCGGCAGACGCGCCAGCTGGCGGCCCAGCGGCGTGAGCTGGCTGTTGCGGTCCACCGCCGACAGCTCTTGCAGCAGGTTGAAACCGTCGCTGATGGCCTTGCCGTCCGGCGGCTCGATAAACGGGAAATCGGTGATCTCGCCCAGGCGCAGGTGCAGCATCTGCAGGATCACGGCGGCAAGGTTGGTGCGCAGAATCTCCGGGTCGGTAAATTCCGGGCGGCCGATAAAGTCCTCTTCGCTGTACAAGCGAATGCAGATACCCGGCTCGACCCGGCCGCAACGGCCTTTACGCTGATTGGCGCTGGCCTGGGAAATCGCCTCGATCGGCAGGCGCTGCACCTTGGCGCGGTAGCTGTAGCGGCTGATGCGCGCGGTGCCGCTGTCGATCACGTAGCGAATGCCCGGCACGGTCAGCGAGGTTTCCGCGACGTTGGTCGCCAGCACCACGCGCCGCCCCGGATGGGACTGGAAAATACGCTGCTGTTCGGCCGGCGACAGGCGCGCGTACAGCGGCAGGATTTCGGTGTGCTTGAGCTGGGCCTTGCGCAGCATTTCGGCGGCGTCGCGAATCTCGCGCTCTCCGGGCAAAAACACCAGCACATCGCCGGGACTGCGCCGTTCGCTGCGCTCATAGGCAGCGACTTCATCGAGGGCGGCGAGGATCGCCTGGTCGACGGTCAGGTCGTCCTCGACGCGGTTGCCCTCCTCGTCCTGCTCCAGGGTGAGCGGCCGGTACCAAGTGTCCACCGGGAAGGTACGGCCGGAAACTTCAACAATCGGCGCATCGTCGAAATGCCTGGAAAAGCGCTCCAGGTCGATGGTCGCCGAGGTGATGATGACTTTCAGGTCCGGACGGCGCGGCAGCAGGGTTTTCAGGTAACCGAGCAGAAAATCGATGTTCAGGCTGCGTTCGTGGGCTTCGTCGACGATGATCGTGTCGTAGCGTTCCAGATAGCGGTCGTTCTGGGTTTCCGCCAGCAGGATGCCGTCGGTCATCAGCTTGATCAGGGTATTGGAATCGCTCTGGTCCTCGAAGCGCACCTGATAACCGACCAGCGCGCCCAATGGCGTGGCAAGCTCTTCGGCGACTCGACTGGCCACGCTGCGGGCGGCGATCCGGCGCGGCTGGGTGTGACCGATCAGGCCGTACTGGCCGCGACCGATTTCCAGGCAGATTTTCGGCAACTGGGTGGTTTTGCCCGAACCGGTCTCGCCGGCAATGATCAGCACTTGATGCTTGTTCAGCGCGGCCTTGATTTCATCGCGCTTGGCGGCAATCGGCAGGCTGTCGTCGTAGCGAATCACCGGCAGACTGGCGCGCCGCGCGGTCACCTGGGCGCAGGACGCCTGCATCCGCGTGACCCATTGCGCCAGCTTCTCCTCATCGGGCTTCTTGCGTAGCTCAAGCAACTGGCGCCGCAAGCGGTGGCGGTCGGCGAGCATGGCGTGGTCGAGGTTTTTCAGCAGTTGGTCGATAGCGGGCGCTTGGTCAGTCATCAGGTACGTAAAAGTCTTCATTTGAAAGTGGCGGGTCGGGCAATGCAACTTACAATACTGGGGATGTCTTGATCCTCAAAGAGCAAGAAGTTCACCCTCTAAACGTTTGATACCTTGCACAAGATTCCGAAAGCTATCAGAGCGTGCGTTATCAATATCAAGGTAGCGTCCTATCTCACGAGAACTTCCTATTTTTTCGTACGTTTGCTTGCTTAAAACCTTCAACTCATGACTGGGCGACGTTAAATAATCTGGACTTCTAAATTTTGCGACATGCTGTTTATTACTGAGTCCCTTAAGACCCAAAGCCGTTTCGACCGCTTTAAGATCGGCCAGATAAAAAGTTTCAAGCTCACGACATGCCACACGCACCAAACTTGCGTCCCCACGGCCCGAAGCATTGCATTTCTCGATCAATCGAGCTTTTAAATTAATACAACTGGGATCGCTATCCTGATCTCGCATGACAAGAAAACGGGCGTATTCATTCACATACCCTTTTATTCTCATGGTCATGCGCTTCTCGAGGTCTTGTTTACCCTCGAAGGCAATCAATCTAAATTCTATTTTTTCATCCAACACTCGGGGAAGAAATGTTTCCAACATAACCTTGGCAGAGCGTTCTTCCAGCAGAATAACCAACTCTCTTCTCATTGAGGGTCTGCTCCGTCGAAAAAGCCCTGCTTCCATAAATAACCAAGCTGATCACCCTCTGCCATATAAGCGCATATTTGAGGATCATCTTTCGCTCTGCGCACTTGTGTCCCACCCTCCTTTTTTACGAGCCAACATACTTCGTCCAAGTCAGCCGCATTTAAAAAATCCGGAGAATGCGTTGAAACCAGAACCTGACCGCCGCGCAAGGCGTAACCTCGAAACTCTTCAGCCAACTCCTGCATCAAGGTTGGATAAAGCTGATTTTCCGGTTCTTCGACACATAACAGCGGGTGAGGCACTGGATCATGAAGCAGCACCATGTATGCGAACATCTTGATGGTACCGTCCGAGACATAACGGTCCAAAAATGGAGTCTTGAACGCGCCGTCCTGAAACCTTAGCGTCAAGTAGCCATCGGCCGTCAATAGCGGTTCAATTGTCTTTACGCCAGGGACTCGCCTGGACATCGTCTCAAGTATTTTCTTGAACTGCTCTGGATGCTGCTCGTACATATATCGCGCGACCAACGGAAGATTGTCTCCAGATTCCGATAAGTGTTCGGAATCCCCAGAGGGTTCTTTTCTGCCACGAGCAGAGCTAATATGAAAGTCGGAAACGTGCCACTGTTCAATCAATTGCCTGAATGCATTAGCGGCTTTGAATTTCTCAAACTGCCCCAGTCCCTTGATGGCTAAAGTATCTGATGCAACCGATTGATACTCGCGATCCAATTCTTCATCCGAGCGCTGAAAATCTTCTTCGTTAGTTATTGCAAAGCCCTGACCATTTTCAAAATCAAGAAAACGATACGGACTACCATAACGCCCACGCTTATAACGAAGAATCTCACGCTTGACGTAAGGAATATTATTCCGATCGCCGATTTCAAGCGAGTAAGTAACCAGACGATTAACACCCGCAATAGGCATTCGATACTGGATCTCTATCAGAATGGTATCTCCGTCACTGTCTCGACTGAGTACTTCGCGAAAACGCCCACGACTGTCCAATGCTTGCCTGACATTCCCCTTCAGACAATCGTGTAAAAATCCAAAAACGTCAAAAAGTGATGTCTTGCCAGCACCATTCGCGCCAACAACAATCAAGAACGGCGGAATATCTTTTAAATGTACGTCACGGAAAACTTTGAAATTTTTTAGCCGAATCGATTCGATTTTCATTGATACCTCGACCATCCGAGCTGTCGTGTGATGAGTAGTCGGGCATTGTCACAGACCACAAAAATAATTGCCAATCATCCCCTATTTCGGCTGTTACAGCCCTATTCAGCGTCAATTCCCCTGCGCCGATAGGGAAACACATCGATAACCTTGCCCTCGCCAATAGCCTTCTGCAGCCCTTTCCAGTAGTCGGCATCGTACAACTCGCCATGCAGCTCATCGAACAGCTTGCGCTGGCCGGCATCGGCAAACAGGAACGGCGGGAATTCTTCCGGGAACACGTCCAGCGCGCCGATGGAATACCAGGGCTCGGAGGCCATTTCGTCTTCCGGAGTACGTGGCGCGGGAATGTGGCGGAAGTTGGCTTCGCTGAGAAAACAGATTTCGTCGTAATCGTAGAACACCACGCGACCGTGGCGGGTGACGCCGAAATTCTTGAGCAGCATGTCGCCGGGGAAGATATTCGCCGCCGCCAGTTGCTTGATCGCCAGGCCGTAGTCGTCCAGCGCTTCGCGCACCTGGGCAGGGTTGGCGCGTTCCAGGTAGAGGTTGAGCGGGGTCATGCGCCGCTCGGTCCAGCAGTGGCGAATCAGCACCGTGTCGCCTTGCACCACGACGGTACCGGCGGCCACCTCCAGTAGTTCGGTCAGGCAGTCGGGGTCGAACTTGCTCAGCGGGAAGCGGAAATCGGCGAACTCCTGGGTGTCGGCCATGCGCCCGACGCGGTCGACGCTTTTGACCAGGCGGTACTTCTCGATCACCGTGGCGCGGTTGACGTTCTTCGACGGCGAGAAACGATCCTTGATGATCTTGAACACGGTATTGAAGCCCGGCAGCGTGAACACGCTCATCACCATGCCACGCACACCGGGGGCCATGATGAAGCGATCATCGGTACTCGCCAGATGGTTGATCAGCGCGCGGTAGAACTCCGACTTGCCATGCTTGTAGAAACCGATGGAGGTGTACAGCTCGGCGATATGCTTGCCCGGCAGGATGCGCCGCAGGAAGGCGATGAAGTCGGCCGGCACCGGCACATCGACCATGAAGTAGGAGCGGGTGAACGAGAAGATGATCGACACCTGCGCTTCGTCAGTGATCAGCGCATCGATCTGGATGCCACGCCCTTCGCGGTGCAGCAGCGGGATCACCAGCGGCCATTGTTCGTCGTGCGTGTAGAGGCGCCCCACCAGGTACGCACCCTTGTTGCGGTAAAGCACCGATGAAAACAGCTCGACGTTCAGGTCCGGGTCCTTGCAGACCCAGTCCGGCAGGCTCTCACGCAATTGCGCCTGGAGACGGCGCATATCGCCGGGCAGGTCGGCGTAGGGCTCGCTGAAGCAGAAGTCGGCGAAGACCTGCGTCAGCAGGTCCGACAGGTTGCCGGCCGGCGTATAGAGGCGGGTTTGCGCCGCCCTCGCCTGGCGCTGAGGCGGCCGCGTGGTGTGGATGAACATGCAGGCGTCGCTGATCAGGTCATGACTGAACAAGCCGCAGAAGATCGAGTTGTACCAGGTCTCGGCCAGCTCATCGTCAACGCGCAGGTCGATCAGGCCGATGTAGGCGCTCTTCACTTGTGGCCAGTTGCTGCTCTGCAGCAACTGGGTGCTGTCGACGCTTGCCCGCAGGCGCGCCGTCACTTCGGCAACTTTCTCTTCATACAGGTTGATCCGCGCCGCCGACGCCGCCTGCCCCTGCTGCCACTGGGCCTTTTCGAAACGCTCACGGGCGCCATCGGTGATCCGACGAAAGTGCTCACGGTAATCGTCGAAGCCGTCAAGCAGGGTGCGGGCAATGGCGAGGGCAGACATGGGAGAACCTCGAACGGGCATCGGGAAGCCCTGAGCTTAGCGACTCAACGAGGTTCATGAGAAGACTTCAAACGCCGGTGGTGCGGTTCTTCGTTTAAAGCGATTGTGTCAGGCCGCCCACTGGGCAACACTCGCCGCCTTAGTGAAGTAGGAATTTCCCGTGAGACCTGTCGACACCCTGTACTTGCTGGGCCTGGCTGCCATCTGGGGCGCGAGCTTTCTGTTCATGCGCATCATCGCGCCGGAAATCGGCAGTGTGCCGACAGCGTTTTTCCGTGTGTCGATCGCCGCCGCCGGCTTGCTGGTGATGCTCACGCTGATGCGCGTGCGCTGGGATTTCCAGGGCAAATTCAAAACCGTACTGCTGCTGGGCGTGATCAACTCCGGGATTCCCGCCACGATGTACTCGGTGGCCGCCCAGGTACTGCCGGCGGGTTACTCGGCGATCTTCAACGCCACCACGCCGCTGATGGGCGTGTTAATCGGTGGTGTGTTTTTCAGCGAACGCCTGACCCGCTCGAAATTCGCCGGGGTGTGCCTGGGCCTGTTCGGCGTCGGTGTGCTGACCCGTGCCGGGCCGGTGGCGTTTGACCTGCCACTGCTGACGGGTGCGCTCGCGTGTCTGCTGGCGACCACCTGCTACGGGTTTGCCGGGTTTCTGGCGCGGCGCTGGCTGGACCGGCAAGGCGGGCTGGACAGCCGTCTGTCCGCATTGGGAAGCATGCTCGGCGCCACCCTGTTTCTGTTGCCGCTGTTCGCCTACAGCACCATTAGCCATCCCCCGGCGAGCTGGGGCGGCTGGCAAGTGTGGACGTCGCTGCTGGGATTGGGGCTGGTGTGCACGGCGTTTGCCTACGTCCTGTATTTTCGCCTGCTGACCGCCATCGGCCCGGTGAAGTCGATGACCACAACCTTTTTAATCCCGCCATTCGGCGTGCTGTGGGGCGCGCTGCTGCTGGATGAGCCGTTGTCGATGGCCCATGTATATGGCGGCGTGTTGATTGGCGGGGCGTTGTGGCTGGTGCTGCGGCCACAGCGGATTGTTGCAAAAATAATCTAAATAAACCTCGAATACGGCCGATAACACGCGAAAGCCTCACGGATTGAACTGCCATGCGTAATAACCAGCCCGTTACCCAGCGCGAACGTACCTTCCCTGCCCAGCAACGGTTGATCTCCACCACAGATGCCAAAGGGGTTATCACCTACTGCAACGACGCTTTCGTCGAGATCAGTGGGTTCAGCCACGACGAACTGATGCGCGCACCGCACAACCTGGTGCGTCACCCGGACGTTCCGGCGGCCGTCTTCGCGCACATGTGGACCACGCTCAAACAAGGCCTGCCATGGATGGGCATCGTCAAGAACCGCTGCAAGAGCGGTGATCACTATTGGGTCAACGCCTATGTGACGCCGGTCTTCGATGGCAGCCAGGTGATCGGCTACGAGTCGGTGCGCGTCAAGCCCACCGCCGAGCAGATCCGCCGGGCCGAAGCGCTCTATCAACGCATCAACCAGGGCAAGTCGGCGATTCCCCGGCGCGATAAATGGCTGCCAGTGCTACAGGACTGGCTGCCGTTCATCCTGGTCAGCCAGTTGAGTTTCATGATCGGTGTATCGCTCAATTCCCACTGGGGCTTTGCCCTGGCGGCAGGGTTGTCGGTGCCGTTGGGCCTGCTGGGCCTGCGCTGGCAGCAGCGCGGCCTCAAGCGCTTGCTGCGCCTGGCCGAGCAGACCACCTCCGACCCGTTGATCGCGCAGATGTACACCGACAGCCGTGGCGCCCAGGCGCGTCTGGAAATGTCGATCCTCAGCCAGGAAGCCCGTCTTAAAACCTGCCTCACGCGCCTGCAGGACACGGCCGAACATTTGAATGCCCAGGCACTGCAATCCAACACCTATGCGCACAACAGCTCCAGCGGCCTGGAACGTCAGCGCGTGGAAACCGAGCAGGTGGCCACGGCGGTCAACCAGATGGCGGCGACCACCCAGGAAGTCGCCAGCCACGTGCAGCGCACGGCGGACGCGACCCAGGAAGCCAATCGCCTGACCGGTCGCGGTCGCGACATCGCCGGGGAAACCCGCGAGGCGATTCAGCGCTTGTCGGTGGCGGTGGGCGAAACCGGCGTGACCGTGACCCAGTTGGCCAAGGACAGCGATGAAATCGGCGGCGTGGTCGACGTGATCAAGGGCATTGCCGACCAGACCAACCTGCTGGCACTGAACGCCGCCATCGAAGCGGCGCGTGCCGGTGAGATGGGCCGAGGGTTTGCCGTCGTGGCGGACGAAGTACGCCAACTGGCGCAACGCACCACCGAGTCCACCGGGCAGATCCATGCCTTGATCGCCAAGCTGCAACAGACCGCCAACGCCGCCGTGCAGACCATGGACGCCGGGCGTCGTCAGTCCGAAGAAGGCGTGACACGGGTGACGGAAGCGGACCAGGCACTGGTGGGCATCAGCGAAGCGGTGGCGCACATCACCGACATGACCACCCAGATCGCCGCCGCGACCGAAGAGCAAAGCTCGGTGGCCGAGGAGATCAGCCGCAATATCAGCACCATTGCGTTACTGGCGGACCAGACCTCGGAGCAGGCGATGAACTCGGCGCAGTTGAGCGAAGAGCTGACCCATACGGCCAATTCCCAGTATTCGCTGGTGGAGCGTTTCAACCGGTAATCGCTATCGGGAGCAATCCCCCGCCCACCTTTACGGTGTTCACACGTTTTTATGGGTGAACACCGTAGAGGTGGGAGGGGCTTGCTCCCGATGAGGCCCTAACAACCTCCGAGAAACTCAACCACCCTCACCGCCGCAGCCTCCAGATGCTGCTCATGACTGAACCCCGACGCCTTCAGCGGCTTCAAGTCATGGTCCCCCGCCACCAGCCACATCACCTCGATGGCCGGCGACAACGCATACCCCTCCACTGCCGTGCGATTGCCCAGCGCATCGCGCTCGCCCTGCACGATCAAGGCAGGTGTCTTCAACGCCGCCAAATGCTCGACCCGGGGTTTTTCCGGTTTGCCCACCGCGTAAAACGGATACCCCAGACACACCAGCCCGTCGGCCGCCAACTCATCGGCCAGCAAACTGGCCATGCGCCCGCCCATGGACTTGCCGCCAATCGCCAGTTTGCCAGCGACATGGCATCGCACCTCGGCATACACCTCACGCCAGGCCTCGAGCAGTTTCGGCGCGGGGTTCGGCGGGCGTTTGCCGCCGTCCAGTCGACGCTGGGCCATGTAGGGAAACTCAAAGCGCACGACGTTAACGCCATGCCCGGCAAGGCGTGCAGCCATGTCGTTCATAAACCCGGAGTCCATCGGCGCGCCGGCGCCATGGGCCAGGATCAAGGTGACCGCATCCCCTGACGCGCCGTGAGCGGCGGCATCCCACAACCAGCCGCGCTCCTGCACACGTTGTGCCCACTGATTACCGTCAATACTTGCCTTGTGCCGTTTGCCCACGCTCGCCTCGCTATTGAGTCAGTCTGTCGCTCGTGAACCTTACAGCAAGACCGTCCATCACCCCATGCAGGCCCCACCCACACCGCGCCTGCAACGCCAGGTTTGCGTGCAGAACAGGCGCGGAAATATTCCTGTCCACTTGATCAGCTTTCAATTTCGGATATTACCCCTACACTCAGCACGGAAAAGCCGCAGAATCTGGCGTTCAACCTGGTTGAAGGCGGTGATCACATGCGTTGCAATGGCCTCTCGCTTTCTCCATACTGCGGCCGTTTTATCCATAAAAATACTAAATCGTGGAACCCCGGAATGAGCACAGCCACTCGCCCGACTGCTTATAACTACAAGGTCGTCCGTCAGTTCGCCATCATGACGGTGGTCTGGGGCATCCTCGGCATGGGGCTCGGCGTGTTCATCGCCTTGCAACTGGTCTGGCCGCAATTGAACTTCGATCTGCCCTGGACCACCTTCGGTCGCCTGCGCCCGTTGCACACCAATCTGGTGATCTTCGCTTTTGGTGGCTGTGCGTTGTTTTCCACCTCCTACTACGTGGTGCAGCGCACCTGCCAGGCGCGCCTGATCAGCGACAGCCTCGCCGCGTTCACCTTCTGGGGCTGGCAAGCCGTGATCATCAGCGCCATCGTCAGCCTGCCGCTGGGCTACACCACCACCAAGGAATACGCCGAACTGGAATGGCCGATCGCCATTTTGCTGGCGATCGTATGGGCGGCCTACGCGGCGGTATTCTTCGGCACCATCGTCAAGCGCAAGACCCGGCACATCTATGTCGCCAACTGGTTCTACGGCGCGTTCATCCTGGTGACAGGGATGCTGCACATCGTCAACCACGCGTCGTTGCCGGTCAGCCTGTTCAAGTCCTACTCGGCCTATGCCGGCGCGACGGACGCGATGATCCAGTGGTGGTACGGGCACAACGCCGTCGGCTTTTTCCTCACCACCGGTTTCCTCGGGATGATGTACTACTTCGTGCCCAAGCAGGCCGAACGCCCCATCTATTCCTATCGCCTGTCCATCGTGCATTTCTGGGCGCTGATCACCCTGTACATCTGGGCCGGCCCCCACCACCTGCACTACACCGCATTGCCCGACTGGGCGCAGTCCCTGGGCATGGTGATGTCGATCATTCTGCTGGTCCCCAGCTGGGGCGGCATGATCAACGGCATGATGACCCTGTCCAGCGCCTGGCATAAGCTGCGCACCGACCCGATCCTGCGTTTTCTGGTGGTGTCGCTGGCGTTCT
The DNA here is from genome assembly GCF_000336465.1 of Pseudomonas poae RE*1-1-14. Taxonomy (NCBI): domain Bacteria; kingdom Pseudomonadati; phylum Pseudomonadota; class Gammaproteobacteria; order Pseudomonadales; family Pseudomonadaceae; genus Pseudomonas; species Pseudomonas poae. The sequence goes on from NC_020209.1 coordinate 3,152,616, forward strand.
ACGGCATGTCGACGTTCGAGGGGCCGATGATGGCGATCAAGACCGTCAACGCGCTGTCCCACTACACCGACTGGACCATCGGCCATGTCCACGCCGGAGCCCTGGGCTGGGTGGCGATGATTTCCATCGGCGCGCTGTACCACATGATCCCCAGACTCTACGGCCGCACGCAGATGCACAGCATCGCGCTGATCAACAGCCACTTCTGGCTGGCCACCATCGGCACCGTGCTCTACATCGCCTCGATGTGGGTCAACGGCATCACCCAGGGCCTGATGTGGCGGGCGATCAACGATGACGGCACGCTCACCTTCTCCTTCGTGCAAACGCTGCAGGCCAGCCATTCGGGCTATGTCGTGCGGGCCGTGGGCGGGGCGATCTTTGCCAGCGGCATGCTGCTGATGGCCTACAACGTCTGGCGCACCATGCGCGCCTGCGACCCGGTACAAGCCGAAGCCGCCGCCACCATCGCCGTTGCGGGAGCGCACTGATGAAACATGAAGTCGTCGAGAAGAACATCGGCCTGCTGGCCTTCTTCATGGTCATCGCCGTGAGCATCGGCGGGCTGACCCAGATCGTCCCGCTGTTTTTCCAGGACGTGACCACCAAGCCCATCGAAGGCATGAAACCGCGCAGCGCACTGGAACTGGAAGGCCGTGACGTGTACATCGCCAACGGTTGCGTGGGCTGTCACTCACAGATGATTCGTCCGTTGCGCGCCGAAACCGAGCGCTACGGCCACTACTCGGTGGCCGGCGAAAGCGTGTGGGATCACCCGTTCCTGTGGGGTTCCAAGCGCACCGGGCCGGACCTGGCGCGGATCGGCGGGCGTTACTCGGATGACTGGCACCGCGCGCACCTGTACAACCCGCGCAATCTGGTGCCGGAGTCGAAAATGCCGGCGTACCCGTTCCTCGTCGAAAACACCCTCGACGGCAAGGACACGGCGAAGAAGATGCAAGTACTGCGCACCCTGGGCGTGCCCTACACCGACCAGGACATCGCCGGCGCAGCCGCCGCCGTGAAGGGCAAGACCGAAATGGACGCACTGGTGGCCTACCTGCAGGGCCTGGGCACCCTCATCAAGAGCAAGCGGTGATCGCATGGATATCGGAATGATTCGTGGCCTGGGCACCCTGGTGGTCATGGTGGCCTTCATCGGCCTGGCGTTGTGGGTGTTCAGCCCACGGCGCAAGGCTGAGTTTGACGAGGCCACCCTGCTGCCCTTCGCGGATGACCCGCAGGCGCTCCGGCACGTCGAGCAAACCATCAGGGATGACAAGCAATGAGTACGTTCTGGAGCCTGTACGTCAGCGTGCTCAGCCTGGGCACCCTGTTCGCTATCACCTGGCTGCTGCTGTCGACCCGCAAGGGCCAGCGCAGCGAGCAGACCGACGAGACCGTCGGCCACTCGTTCGACGGCATCGAGGAATATGACAACCCGCTGCCCAAATGGTGGTTCATGCTGTTCATCGGCACCCTTGTCTTCGCCGTCGGTTACCTGGCGCTGTACCCGGGCCTGGGCAATTGGCAGGGCCTGCTGCCGGGCTACAACTACCTCGACAACGACCGGCAGACGCCCTTCGCCAACGGCAAGACCGGCTGGAGCTCCGTGCATGAATGGGAAAAGGAAATGGCCCAGTCGCAGGCGAAGTTCGGACCGATCTTCGCCACCTTCGCCGCGATGCCGATCGAGGACGTGGCCCGTGACCCGAAGGCCTTGAAGATGGGCGCTCGCCTGTTCGCCTCCAATTGCTCAGTGTGCCACGGCTCCGATGCCAAGGGCGCCTACGGCTTCCCCAACCTGACCGACGCCGACTGGCGCTGGGGCGGCACGCCTGACGCCATCAAGGCGTCCATCCTGAAAGGCCGCCAAGCGGTGATGCCGGGCTGGGCCGCCGTCATCGGCGAGCAAGGCGTGGCCGACGTGGCAGGTTTTGTGCTGAGCAACCTCGACGGCCGCACCCTGCCCGAAGACACCAAGGCCGACGTGGCCAATGGCGCAAAACTGTTCGCCGCCACCTGCACGGCCTGCCACGGCCCGGCCGGCAAAGGCAATCCCGCCATGGGCGCGCCGGACCTGACGCACCCGGGTGCATTCATCTACGGATCAAGCTTCGCCCAGCTGCAACAAACCATCCGCCATGGCCGCCAGGGCCAGATGCCCGCGCAGGAACAACTGCAGGGCAATGACAAGGTGCATGTGCTGGCGGCGTATGTGTACAGCTTGTCCCATGGCGATGAGAAAACTGAGGAGCACGTCAAACCCGTCGAAGCCCCCGCACCGTGAACGCTGAACGAAGACTTCGTTTTTTCTGCCCTGGATGCAGACCGTTCATAGCCTCAGGCTTGTTCACCACAAAGCAAAAGTAGTAACGTGCCTACATCAAATTCAAGAAAGGGGAACGCCCCATGACTATCACGACGATTTCCAGCCGCGAATTCAACCAGGACACAAGTGGTGCCAAAAAAGCGGCCCGCCAGGGTCCGGTTTTCATCACCGATCGCGGCAAGCCTGCTCATGTGCTGCTAAGCATTGAGGACTACCAGAAACTGACAGGTCTCAACGCCGATATCGTTGACCTGTTGGTGATGCCGGAAGCGGCCGATATCGACCTCGACACCAGGCGCGCCGTGATCACTCATCGACCTGTGGACCTCTCTTGATGTATTTGCTCGACACCAACGTCATCTCCGAACTTCGTAAACCCTGGGCAGACGCGAACGTGGTCGCCTGGGCCAAAAGCATTATCGCAACGCGCATGTTCATCTCGGCGATCACATTAAAAGAGCTGGAAACAGGCGTACTGCGCATGGAGCGACGAGACCCGGCGCAGGGCAAGGTGTTGCGTAGCTGGCTAAAGCGCCACGTGATGCCGGCATTCGATGCCAGAATCCTCCCCGTTGACGCAGCCGTGGCATTGCGTTGCGCCAACCTGCATGTGCCCGACCAGGCCAACGAGAGTGACGCATTGATTGCCGCGACTGCGCTGGTACATGGACTCACGGTGGTCACCCGTAACATCAGTGACTTCCAATCCAGCGGCGTTCCACTGATCAATCCATGGGACCAATGACCGGCCGATGCCATGATGAGCAACCAGATACCGGTACATGACGTCACCCCGCCCGAGAAAACCGTTGATCTCTACGCGTCACGAGAGAAGATCTACACGCGCGCGTTCACCGGCCTATTTCGCACTGTGCGCATGCTGGGTGGCGGCGCATTGCTCCTGCTGTATTTCGGCACTGTCTGGCTCGACTGGGGTGGCCATCAGGCGGTGTGGTGGAACCTGCCGGAGCGCAAGTTCTTCATTTTTGGCGCCACCTACTGGCCCCAGGACTTCATCCTGCTGTCGGGCATCCTGATCGTCGCGGCGTTTGGCCTGTTCTTCATCACCGTGTACGCCGGGCGAGTGTGGTGCGGCTATACCTGCCCGCAAAGCGTGTGGACGTGGGTGTTCATGTGGTGCGAAAAGCTCACCGAGGGCGACCGCAACCAGCGTATCAAACTGGACCAGGCGCCGATGAGCGCCGGCAAATGTCTGCGCAAGTTGACCAAGCACACGCTGTGGCTGTTGATCGGCCTGGTCACTGGCCTGACCTTCGTCGGTTACTTCTCGCCGATCCGTGAACTGATCGTGGAGTTCTTCACTGGCCAGGCCGATAGCTGGGCGTATTTCTGGATCGGTTTCTTCACCCTCGCCACCTATGCCAACGCCGGCTGGTTGCGCGAGCAGGTGTGCATTTACATGTGCCCGTATGCGCGTTTTCAGAGCGTGATGTTCGACAAGGACACCCTGATCGTCTCCTACGACCCGCGCCGTGGCGAAGTGCGTGGCCCGCGCAAAAAAGACAGCGACCACAAGGCTCAGGGCCTGGGCGACTGCATCGACTGCACGCTGTGCGTACAGGTGTGCCCCACCGGCATCGACATCCGCGACGGCCTGCAAATCGAGTGCATCGGCTGCGCCGCCTGTATCGACGCGTGCGACAGCGTCATGGACAAAATGGAGTACCCGCGCGGCCTGATCAGCTACACCACCGAACACAACCTGTCCGGGCAGAAAACCCATAAGCTGCGCCCGCGCCTGATCGGTTACGCAGGGGTATTGCTGACGATGATCAGCCTGCTGGTGGCCGCATTTTTCCTGCGTCCGCTGGTGAGCCTGGATGTGAGCAAGGACCGTGTGCTGTTCCGAGAAGACGCCGAAGGCCGCATCGCAAACGTCTACAGCCTGAAGATCATGAACAAGGACCAGCGCGACCACCTCTACCTGCTCAGCGCCACCGGCCTGCCCGACCTCAAGCTGCAAGGCCGGCGCGAAATCAGGGTGGCTGCCGGTGATACCGTCAGCCTGCCGGTGGAACTGTCGAGCGCGCCGCAGCAACTGCCGTCGAGCGCCAACGAAGTGACATTCATCCTCACGGATGCCGATGATGCCAGCATCCGGATTGAAGCCGGCAGCCGCTTCATCGGCCCGCACGTTCGATAACCAGAGATCCGAACAATGCCCCCAGCCACTGCCGCAAGCCCCTGGTACACGCACCTCTGGCCCTGGATCATCATCGCGATCCTGGCCTGTTCGGTGACGCTGACCCTGTCCATGGTGACCATCGCGGTGAACAACCCCGACAACCTGGTCAACGACAATTACTACGAGGCCGGCAAGGGCATCAACCGCGCCCTGGACCGTGAACGCCTGGCCCAGACCCTGCAACTGCGCGGCAAGCTGCATCTGGACGACCTCACCGGGGAAGTCGAGCTGCGCCTCACCGGCTACAGCAACCCGAACACCCTGCAACTCAACCTGATTTCCCCGACCCAGCCGCAAAAGGATCGCAGGATCGACCTGACCCGCAGCGACAGCGAGCCGGGCCGCTACATCGGCCAGGTCTCCGACAGGGTCGAAGGCCGGCGCTTCGTCGAACTGCTGGGGGTGGAAGGCAACCAGACCTGGCGCCTGTTCGAAGAGGAAGACGTCAGCCACGACAAGGACCTGCTGCTGGGTGACGAACCACTGCAGGGCGCCGAGGAGCTGAAGCAATAAAAACGCACGCCTCGATCAAAATACGGGGGCGCAATTACCGTGGCGAGCGGGCTTGCACCGCGTTAGGGTGCGAAGCGCCCCCAATCCAGCAAAACGCGGTGTACCTGATACGGCTCAGCGCCTGGTTTTGGGGCTGCTGCGCAGCCCAACGCAGGACAAGCCTGCTCGCCACAGGGAATCTGCGCTTCACTGAACGCCATTAGGGCTTGCCCGCTCGCCACAGGGATGTGGTTGCCTGAAATAACTGATGTGCAGTCACCTCCCAGCCACCCCAGATGCCAACCATGACCAGCCCCTGCTACCACTGCGCGCTGCCCGTTCCAAGCGGCAGCCGCTTCACCGCGATGATCCTTGGCGAGCGCCGCGAGCTCTGCTGCCCGGGCTGCCAGGCCGTAGCCGAAGCCATCGTGGCCGGCGGACTGCAACATTATTACCAGCACCGCAGCGAAACCTCGGCCAACCCCGACACCCTGCCGGTGCAATTGCTGGACGAGCTGGCGCTGTACGACCGCGCCGACGTACAAAAACCCTTCTTGCGCCGCGACGGCGACCTCGCCGAAACCACTCTGCTGATCGAAGGCATCAGTTGCGCGGCCTGCGGCTGGCTGATCGAAACACATCTGCGCCGTCTGCCCGGCGTGGCCGAGGCGCGGCTGAACCTGTCCAACCACCGGCTGCACCTGCGTTGGGCCGACGGGCAACTGCCACTGAGCCGCCTGCTCAGTGAGTTGCGCCATATCGGCTACGCCGCCCACCCCTACCAGGCCGACCGCGCCGCCGAGCAACTGGCCGGGGAAAACCGCCTGGCCCTGCGCCGGCTCGGCGTCGCCGGCCTGCTGTGGTTTCAGGCAATGATGGCCACCATGGCGACCTGGCCACAGTTCAACGTCGACCTGAGCCCAGAGTTGCACGTGATCCTGCGCTGGGTCGCGATGTTCCTCACCACGCCCATCGTGTTCTACAGCTGCGCGCCGTTCTTCAAGGGCGCGATGCGGGATCTGCGCACGCGCCACCTGACCATGGACGTGTCGGTGTCCCTGGCGATTGGCGGCGCGTACCTGGCCGGCATCTGGACCGCTATCACCGGCACGGGCGAGTTGTACTTCGACGCGGTGGGCATGTTCGCGCTGTTCCTGCTGACCGGGCGCTACCTGGAACGTCGCGCCCGGGAGCGCACGGCCGCTGCCACCGCGCAGCTGGTCAACCTGCTGCCCGCTTCGTGCCTGCGCCTCAAGAGCGACGGCCAGAGCGAGCGTGTCCTGTTGACCGAGCTGGCCCTGGGCGACCGCGTGCTGGTGCACCCCGGTGCGGTGCTGCCGGCTGACGGCGTGATCCTCGAGGGCCAGTCGAGCATCGATGAGTCCCTGCTCACCGGCGAGTACCTGCCACAACCCCGGCACGTCGGCGACAGCGTCACGGCCGGCACGCTCAACGTCGACGGCGCGCTGACCGTGCACGTGCGCGCCCTGGGCCACGACACGCAACTGTCCGCCATCGTGCGTCTGCTGGAACGCGCCCAGGCCGAAAAGCCGCGGCTGGCGCAGCTGGCCGACCGCGCCGCGCAGTGGTTCCTGCTGGGTTCATTGATAGCCGCCGCCGTGATCGGTCTGCTGTGGTGGCAACTGGACCCGTCACGGGCGTTCTGGATCGTGCTGGCGATGTTGGTGGCGACCTGCCCGTGCGCCTTGTCGCTGGCCACGCCGACGGCGCTCACCACCGCCACCGGCACCCTGCACAGCCTCGGCCTGCTGCTGACACGCGGCCATGTGCTCGAAGGCCTGAATCAGATCGACACGGTGATTTTCGACAAGACCGGCACCCTTACCGAAGGACGTCTGACCCTCAACGCCATCCGGCCTCTGGGCGAACTGAACAGCGACCAGTGCCTGGGCCTCGCCGCCGCCCTGGAAAACCGCTCCGAACACCCGATCGCCCGCGCGTTCGGCCGCGCGCCGCTACCCGCCGCTGACGTGCGCAACGCTGCGGGCCTGGGGCTGGAAGGTCACGTCGGCGAACGCCTGCTGCGCATCGGCCAGCCTGCCTACGTCTGTGAACTCAGCGGGTGCCCGCCGCCCGCCGCGCCGGAACACAGCGGGCAATGGCTGCTGTTGGGTGACCGCAGCGGCGCGCTCGCCTGGTTCGGGCTCGCTGACCGCCTGCGCAGCGATGCGCCGGCCCTGCTCGCGGCGTGCAAGGCACGAGGCTGGCGCACGCTGCTGCTGTCGGGGGACAGCTCGCCGATGGTCGCCAGCGTCGCCGCAGCATTGGGCATCGACGAAGCCCACGGCGGCCTGCACCCGGATGACAAACTGCAGGTGCTGCAACGCCTGCACGCACAAGGTCGCAAGGTGCTGATGCTCGGCGACGGCGTCAACGATGTGCCCGTGCTGGCCGCCGCCGATATCAGCGTGGCCATGGGCTCGGCCACGGACCTGGCGAAAACCAGCGCCGACGCGGTACTGCTGAACAATCGCCTGGACGCTCTGGTGCAGGCGTTCAGCCTGGCGCGGCGGACCCGCCGGGTGATCATTGAAAACCTGCTGTGGGCCGGTCTGTACAATGGCCTGATGCTGCCGTTCGCCGCGCTGGGTTGGATCACACCCATCTGGGCGGCAATCGGCATGTCCGTGAGTTCGTTGACCGTGGTGCTCAACGCCTTGCGCCTGACGCGCCGGCCGCGCGCGGCGCTCGCCCCCTTAGCCAAACCGCCCGTTGCCGGCCTGAGCCGCGCGGGCCTGGAGTAGCGATGCCAGCTCTTTACGTGATGATTCCGGCGGCGCTGCTGTTAGTGGGCGTGGCGATCTACATCTTCTTCTGGGCGGTGGACAGCGGCCAGTACGACGACCTCGACGGTGCGGCCCACAGCGTGCTGTTCGACGACCACGACCCGAACCACCTGGCCGCCACCGACGAGGCCGATGCACCGCAGCAATCGCCCACGGACTCGCCCCGTGCTTGACCTGGCGCCGATGCTGATCTCCGCGCTGATCCTCGGCCTGCTCGGTGGCGGCCACTGCCTGGGCATGTGCGGCGGGCTGATGGGCGCGCTGACGCTGGCGATTCCCAGCGCGCAACGCAACCGCCGTTTTCGCCTGCTGCTGGCATACAACCTGGGGCGCATCCTCAGCTATGCCTGTGCGGGACTGCTCATCGGCCTGGCTGGCTGGGCGGTGGCCAACAGTCCGGCGGCGATGTTCATGCGCGTACTGGCCGGCATGTTGCTGGTGTGTATGGGCCTGTACCTGGCCGGCTGGTGGAGCGGCCTCACCCGCCTCGAAAGCCTCGGGCGCGGCCTTTGGCGATATATCCAGCCACTGGCCAACCGCTTGCTGCCGGTGTCGAGCCTGCCGCGTGCCTTGCTGCTCGGCGCCCTGTGGGGCTGGTTACCGTGCGGGCTGGTCTACAGCACCCTGCTGTGGGCCGCGAGCCAGGGCAATGCGGCCCACAGCGCATGGCTGATGCTGGCGTTCGGCGTGGGCACCTGGCCGGTGCTGCTGGCGACAGGACTGGCGGCGGAGCGGGTCACCGCATTATTGCGCCGGCGCAGCGTGCGCGTGGCCGGTGGCGTGCTGGTGATACTGTTCGGTGTCTGGACCCTGCCGGGCCCGCACCAGCACTGGCTGATGGGGCATTGATCAGCCTGTGGCACAGCGCCACTCCCCGTTGATGCAAATCAACATGGCCGTCCCGCCGTGCCCCTAGACTCGGCCCATCAGCCTATCCGGGGGAGCGCCCGCATGCTCGACGCCATTCGTTGGGACACCGATCTGATTCACCGCTACGACCTCGCCGGGCCGCGCTACACGTCCTACCCCACCGCCGTGCAAATGGACAGCCAGGTCGGCGCCTTCGAGCTGCTGCACGCGCTGCGCGACAGCCGCCAGGCCGCGCGGCCGCTGTCGCTTTACGTGCACGTGCCGTTCTGCGCCAACATCTGCTACTACTGCGCCTGCAACAAGGTAATCACCAAAGACCGAGGCCGCGCGCAGGTCTATCTGCAACGCCTGATGCAGGAGATCGAGAAGGTGGCCTGCCACCTCGGTCCGAAGCAGGTGGTGGAGCAACTGCATCTGGGCGGCGGCACCCCGACCTTTCTCAGCCACAACGAACTGCGCCAGGTGATGGGCAGCCTGCGCGAGCACTTCAATCTGCGCGATGACGACTCGGGCGACTACGGCATCGAGATCGATCCGCGCGAAGCGGATTGGGCGACCATGGGCCTGCTGCGCGAGCTGGGGCTCAACCGGGTAAGCATCGGTCTGCAGGACCTCGACCCGCACGTGCAGCGCGCGGTCAATCGCCTGCAAAGCCTGGAAGAAACCCGCGCCGTGATCGACGCCGCGCGCACCCTGCAGTTTCACTCGATCAACATCGACCTGATCTACGGCTTGCCCAGCCAGTCGCCGCTCGGTTTTGCCAACACGGTGGAGGAAGTCATCCGACTGCAACCGGACCGCGTGTCGGTGTTCAACTACGCGCACCTGCCGGAGCGCTTCATGCCCCAGCGGCGGATCAACAGCGACCACCTGCCCACCCCGGCCACCAAACTGCTGATGCTGCAGACCACCATCGAACAGTTGACCCAGGCCGGCTACCGCTACATCGGCATGGACCATTTCGCGCTGCCGGATGACGAGCTGGCCATTGCCCAGGAAGACGGCACCCTGCAACGTAATTTCCAGGGCTACACCACCCATGGGCACTGCGATTTGATTGGGCTGGGGGTGTCGGCAATCAGTCAGATCGGCGACCTGTACTGCCAGAACACCAGTGACCTCGGCGCCTACCAGAACGCGCTGGCGGGTGCGCAACTGGCGACCAGCCGTGGGCTGCTGTGCACCGCGGATGACCGGCTGCGGCGGGCAGTGATCCAGCAACTGATCTGCCATTTTCAGCTGGACTTCGAACGCATCGAGCAGGCGTTCAACCTCGACTTTCGCGACTATTTCGCCGCGCTGTGGCCGCAGTTGCAGACGATGACCCGCGACGGTCTGATCGAGCTCGACGCCAGGGGCATCCGGGTATTGCCGGCCGGGCGCCTGCTGGTGCGCTCGCTGTGCATGCTGTTCGATGCGTACCTTGGGCAGCAGAACCGGCAACGGTTTTCGCGGGTGATCTGACGCGTTACTTGGACGCCAGACTCATGGCTTCCATCTGCGCATCAGCCGGCTGGTCCTTCATGGCCTTGCCCAACTGCATCTGCACCATGGTCAGGCTGGCCTGCAACGTGGCGATGCTCGCCTGCAGGTTGGCGACCCGCGCCTGACGCGCCTCGGGGGTCAGCGAATTGTCGGACTGGGCGGCAGCGATTTCGGCCTGCTTATCGGCGATCTGCTTTTTCAGCTCGCGGATCATTTTCAGCAGCTGTTTGACCGGGTCGGTCTGACTGCTGTTATCAATGTCCTTGTTCGAGTCGGTTTTGGCGGCACGAAAGCCGGCACTGGAGATCGATACGCTGACGCCCTCCTTCACCTCGGTTTCACTCGCTGGTTTTTCGTCGTTGCGGGCGTCTTCTGCCGCAGCGTTTTTTCTGAGGTCCGGCACCGTCGGAATGTTCACACTGGAAGGATTGAGGCCACCGATGGAAGACATGATCCGGGTCCTGATTGAATGAGATAGGCCTTTGTATCGGCATGGATACATGAACCTTTATAGCGCCGGCGCTGGTTTGTGCGCGCTGGCCTCACACACCCTCGGTGCGTTACCCTTACGACTTATGTGTGATTTCCCACAAGGATTTAAGAAATGCCTGAGCCAGTCAAACTGCGCGCTCACAGCCAGGCTCACTGCAAGGATTGCAGCCTGGCCCCCCTCTGCCTGCCACTTTCGTTGAATCTGGAAGACATGGATGCGCTGGACGAGATCGTTAAACGCGGGCGCCCGCTGAAGAAGGGCGAGTTTCTGTTTCGCCAGAGCGACCGGTTCGATTCCGTCTATGCAGTGCGCTCGGGTGCGTTGAAGACCTTCAGCCTGAGCGGCAGCGGCGAAGAACAGATCACCGGCTTTCACCTGCCCAGCGAACTGGTCGGGCTGTCGGGCATGGACACCGAGATGCACCCGGTGTCCGCCCAGGCGATGGAGACGACTTCAGTGTGCGAAATCCCCTTTGAGCGCCTGGATGAACTGGCCCTGCAACTGCCGCAACTGCGCCGCCAGTTGATGCGCGTGATGAGCCGCGAGATTCGTGACGATCAACAGATGATGTTGCTGCTGTCGAAGAAAACTGCCGACGAACGCATCGCCACCTTTCTGGTCAACCTCTCGGCGCGCTTTCGCGCCCGCGGGTTCTCGGCCAACCAGTTCCGCCTGAGCATGTCGCGCAATGAAATCGGCAACTACCTGGGCCTGGCGGTGGAAACCGTGTCACGGGTATTCACGCGTTTTCAACAGAGTCAATTGTTGGCAGCCGAGGGCAAGGAAGTACATATCCTCGACCCGATCCAGCTGTGCGCGCTGGCCGGTGGCTCCCTGGAGGGCTGATCCAGACACCTGCGGCCAAGCGCACCGGCGACGCCGCAGGTATACTTCGCGTCCGTTTTCCTCCCAGGACCCTCGACGATGATCCTCGATTCGTTCGACATCAAATCCCTGATCCGCCCTGTCATCGACTTCCCCAAGCCTGGGGTGATTTTCCGTGACATCACGCCACTGTTCCAATCGCCCCGCGCCTTGCGCCTGGTGGCCGATACCTTTGCCCAGCGCTACGTCGAGGCCGAGTTCACGCACATCGGCGCGATGGACGCGCGCGGTTTTCTGATCGGCTCGATCATCGCCTACCAGTTGAACAAGCCGCTGATCCTGTTCCGCAAGCAGGGCAAACTGCCGGCCGACGTGCTGGCCGAGGGTTACCAGACCGAATACGGCGAGGCCTTTCTGGAAGTGCACGCCGACAGCCTGTGCGAAGGCGACTCGGTGCTGATGTTCGATGACCTGATCGCCACTGGCGGCACCCTGATTGCAGCGGCGAACCTGGTGCGACGCATGGGTGCGCAGATCTTTGAAGCGGCGGCGATCATTGATCTGCCGGAGCTGGGTGGGTCGCAGCGTTTGGAAGCGATGGGGATTCCCACGTTCTGCCTGACGCAGTTTGCGTTGACTGAAAGGTAGGCATTTCACAACACAACATGTGGGAGCGGGCTTGCCCCAATGCCGTTCAATCAAGCGCAGATTCCCTGTGGCGAGCAGGCTTGTCCTGCGTTGGGCTGCGCAGCAGCCCCAAAACCAGGCGCTGAGCCGTATCAGGTACACCGCGTTTTGCTGGATTGGGGGGGCGCTTCGCACCCCAACGCGGGGCAAGCCCGCTCGCCACAGAGTCTCCGGTTTGCTGCGCGACAGCGCTAGCGTTGTAGTGTGTTGTGTTTTAGAGCGCGATGGGCTTGCGGCCGGCGAACGAGTGGGCCAGGGTGCCGCCGTCCACCAGCTCCAACTCGCCACCCAGCGGTACGCCGTGGGCGATGCGCGAGGTGATCAGACCTTTGTTGGTCAGCAGCTGCGCGATGTAATGGGCGGTGGCCTCGCCTTCCACAGTCGGGTTGGTGGCCAGGATCACTTCGGTAAACGTGCCCTGCTCCTGGATGCGCGTCACCAGTTGCGGAATGCCGATGGCCTCCGGTCCCAGGCCGTCCAGCGGCGACAGATGGCCCTTGAGCACGAAGTAACGACCGCGATAGCCGGTCTGCTCTACCGCGTACACGTCCATGGGCCCTTCCACCACGCACAACAAAGTGTCGTCGCGGCGCGGGTCGGCGCATTGCGGGCAGAGTTCGTCTTCGGTAAGGGTGCGGCACTGACGGCAATGGCCTACGCCTTCCATGGCCTGGCTCAGGGCCTGGGCCAGACGGATACCACCGCTGCGATCACGCTCCAGCAGTTGCAGCGCCATGCGCTGGGCGGTTTTCTGGCCGACGCCCGGCAAAGTGCGCAGGCCATCGATCAGTTGGCGAATCAGGGGGCTGAAGCTCATGGGCGAAGGGTCCGACAAAACAACGAGACGCGGTTTATACCCGCGCCTCGGATTAGCGTCAAATGCTCAATCCTGCGCGACGCGTACCACCAACTTGCCGAAGTTGCGCCCTTCGAGCAAACCGATAAACGCCTCGGGTGCTTGTTCCAGGCCGTCGACCACGTCCTCGCGGAACTTGATCTTGCCCTCGCGCACCCACGGCGCCATGGCGCTGAGGAATTCCGGCTGGCGATCGCCATAGTCGTCGAACACGATAAAGCCCTGGATACGCACGCGCTTGGTCAGCAGGGTGCGTTGCAGCGCCGGCATGCGATCGGGACCAGTAGGGGTTTCGTTGGCGTTGTAGCCGGCAATCAGGCCACACAGGGGAATGCGCGCCTTGGGATTGAGCAACGGCAGCACCGCATCGAACACCTTGCCGCCGACGTTTTCGTAATAAATATCCACGCCGTTGGAGCAGGCTGCGGCCAATTCGCTGGCGAAGTTCTCGCTCTTGTGGTCGACGCAGGCGTCAAAGCCCAGCTCGTCCACCACGTAACGGCACTTGTCTGCACCGCCGGCGATGCCGACCACGCGCAGCCCCTTGAGCTTGGCCACCTGCCCCACCACCGAGCCCACCGCGCCAGAGGCCGCCGCCACCACCAGGGTTTCCCCGGCCTTGGGCTGGCCGATATCCATCAGGCCCATGTAGGCGGTCATGCCCGGCATGCCCAGTACACCCAGCGCCATCGAAGGACTGGCCAGGCCGTTGGGCACCGGCATTAGGTTACGACCATCGGAAATGCTGTGGCTCTGCCAGCCCGTGGAACCGACCACCAGGTCGCCCACTTCGAATTTTGGATTGCGCGATTGCTCGACACGGCTGACAGCGCCGCCGGTCATCACCTCGTCGATTTCCACCGGCGCCGCGTAGGACGGCGCGTCACTCATGCGACCACGCATGTAGGGGTCGAGGGACAGGTACAGCGTCTTGAGCAACACCTGGCCGTCAGCCAGCTCCGGCAGGGTCACCCGCTCCAGGCGGAAGTTTTCCGGCGTCGGTGCGCCCTGAGGGCGCGAAACCAGGACGATGCGCTGGTTGAGAGTCGGTTCTTGAGACATCGGGGTGCTCCTTATCGAAATCATCGGTATAGGGTGCAGACCGCACGCGTGGTGCCGGGGTTCGATCGGATCGGCATAAACAAAAATGCCAGGCGCAAGGCCTGGCATTTGAAGTACAGCCAAAGCTGACCGATCAGAACGGCAGCTTCATCCCCGGCGGCATCTGCATGCCGGCGGTCATGCCGGACATTTTGTCCTGGCTGTTGGCTTCGATCTTGCGCACGGCGTCGTTGACGGCCGAGGCAAACAGCGCTTCGAGCATTTCCAGGTCATCTTCGCCCACGCCCGGCAGCACGCTTGGGTCGATGCTCACGCGCTTGATGTCGTGACGACCGGTCATCACCACGCTGACCATATCGCCACCCGCCTTGCCGGTGACTTCGGCATTGGCCAGTTCTTCCTGCATCTTGGCCATCTTTTCCTGCATTTGCTGCGCCTGCTTCATCAGGCCGGCCATGCCACCTTTCATCATGGGAATCACCTCAAAAGTACGTGGATCATTCAGTTAACAGCCCGGTGTCATGACGCTTGGGTCACCGGAGCCTCGACAGGTTCAATAGTATCGTGACGCACCACCGCACCGAACTGCTGCATCATCTGCTGGATGAGCGGATCGGCCTGGATCGAGTGTTCCGCATCGCGCTGGCGGTTGATGCGCCGACGGGTCGCGGCCTGGGCCGGGGTTTCCTGCTCGGGCTTGATCAGCTCAATGGCGATGGTCAGCGTGCGCCCGTGGTACTGGTTGAGCGCATCGTTGAGCCGGCGCTGCTGGGTCGCGTTGAACAGGGCGCTGTGGGCCGGGTCCAGGTGCAGCAGCCAGTGGTCGCCGTCGATGGCGATCAGGGTGCAGTTGGCGGCGATGCTGCCGGTCATGCCGGAAATCGGCAGTTTCGGGAACAACTCCAGCCATTGCAACGCCAGCCCGGTAGCCGGGGCTGCGGCGGGTTCCGCTTCGGGCTCCGGTGCCGGTTCGGCAACGTGTTCGCTGGCCAGTTCGTCCAGGTAGCTGTAGGCCGAATCCATATCCGGCTCGATGTAATCTTCGTCGAGCGGCGGTTCGTCGTCGAGGTCGATAGCCGGAACGGCGGCCTCAACCTGCGCAACGGTCGGCTCGGGCACTGGCGCAGACACCCACTCGGGGGCATCCGGCACCACGCTGTCGGGGGTCGGCGTGGGCATCGGCGTCAGCTCGGGCTGCTCGCCGGTGGTTTCCAGCACGGGCTCCACGGCGGGCTGCTGTTCGGGCTCGGGCTCGGCGGCAACCGGCTCGTTCCAGGGCAGATCGACGACCGCCGCGGGCTCAGGCTCGACCACGACCGGTGCCGGCTCCGGTGCTGGCACAACAGGTGCAGTCACTAGCGCTGCAACCGCCACGGGTTTGGCGGAATCAACTGTGGCCTGGCTGATCCCCACTGGCTTTAGCGGCTGCCTCGGCGCGTCGGCCGTATCGGCGGGCCGGAAGGCCAGCATGCGCAGCAGCACCATCTCGAAGCCACCGCGCGGATCCGGCGCCAGCGGCAAGTCGCGACGACCGATCAGGCCCATCTGGTAATAGAACTGCACATCTTCGGCCGGCAGCGCCTGGGCCAGGGCGAGCACGCGGTCGCGGTCGCCATGGCCGTTGTCGACGCCTTCAGGCAGCGCCTGGGCGATGGCGACACGGTGCAGCACATTGAGTATTTCCGAGAGCACGCCGTTCCAGTCCGGGCCCTGCTCCGACAAGTGGCGCACGGCTTCGAGCAACGCCTTGGCGTCGCCCTCGATCAGCGCGTGCAGCACGTCGAACACCTGGCCATGGTCGAGGGTGCCAAGCATGGCGCGTACATCGGCGGCCATGACCTTGCCTTCACCGAAGGCGATGGCCTGGTCGGTGAGGCTCATCGCGTCGCGCATCGAGCCATCGGCGGCGCGGCCAAGCAGCCACAGTGCGTCGTCCTCGAACGGCACGTTCTCCACGCCCAGCACGTGGGTCAGATGCTCGACCACGCGCTCCGGGGTCATGTTTTTCAGGGAGAACTGCAGGCAGCGCGACAAAATAGTCGCAGGAAGTTTCTGCGGGTCGGTGGTGGCGAGGATGAATTTGACGTAGGGCGGCGGCTCTTCCAGGGTTTTCAACAGCGCGTTGAAGGAATGGCTGGACAGCATGTGCACTTCGTCGATCAGGTAGACCTTGAAGCGGCCACGGCTGGGGGCGTACTGCACGTTGTCGAGCAGTTCGCGGGTGTCTTCGACCTTGGTGCGGCTGGCGGCGTCGATCTCGATCAGGTCGACGAAGCGCCCTTCGTCGATTTCCTTGCACACCGAGCAGGTGCCGCAGGGCGTCGAAGTGATACCGGTTTCACAGTTCAGGCATTTGGCGATGATGCGCGCGATAGTGGTCTTGCCCACCCCCCGCGTACCGGTGAACAGGTAGGCATGGTGCAGCCGCTGGCTGTCCAAGGCATTGATCAGAGCCTTGAGCACATGGGTCTGGCCGACCATTTCGCGGAACGAGCGCGGGCGCCATTTACGTGCAAGAACCTGATAACTCATCGAAAACCGTCGCAACTGGGAAGCGGAAGCCGGTAATGCTAGCGGAGCAAGGGGGAAATTGCATCCGGCACGCTCGCCTAATCTGACTAAGCTGTGCTCAACAGCCTCTCGAAGGCCTGAACATGGAGGGTATATGCGCGTAGTTCTGGGCGCTTTATGGATGATAGCCACGGCCACCCTGGCGGCCCCTGCGCCGCTGCGTTTCTCGGTTTCCGACAGCTTGGCGATGCCGGTGGTACAAGTGGACGGCGGCGTGCCCACCCAGGGAATTTTGTATGACCTCATGTCGAGCCTGGCCACCCAAGTGGGTCGCCCGGTCAGTTTTCATGTGCTGTCGCGGGTGCGGATTGCCGCGGCCATGGCCCATGGCGACATTGATGTGCGCTGTCACGTGGCCCAGGCCTGGGTCAACGACCTGTCGGGCAACTACAGCTGGAGCGTGCCACTGATGGTGCAGCGAGATGTGCTGGTCAGCGTCAACAGCCTGCCGGTGAAGGTGGACGAACTGGCCGCGCAGCCGATCGGCACGGTGCTCAACTACCGCTACCCCCTGCTCGACCTGCTGTTTGCCAGCGGCCAGCTCAGCCGCGACGATGCCCGCAGTGAGGAACAAGTGTTGCAAAAGCTGGTGGCCGGACGCTTTCACTATGCGGTGATGAATGAATGGATCGTGGATCGCTTCAATCAGAAAGTCCCGGTTGGGCAACGCTTGCACAAGGTAGCGACGATTGAAGAGCAAGACCTCAGGTGCATGGTGCGCAATGCCCCGGACGTGCCAGTGCAACATATTCTGCGCACCTTGCAGCACATGAAGAAATCCGGAGAAATAGACAGCATTATTCAGCTGTACACCGGGCGCCCCGCCGCCAATGCCCCTGCGGACTGAAAACCAGCAAGCGACCTTTGGTTAACTCAGAAAACCCATGGCTAATGCCCGTCAGTTAAGCGCAGGTCCACTGTGGGAGCGGTGGGTCAGTCAACATCAATGTTTGCTGGGCCGACGTCATCGGGAGCAAGCCCCCTCCCACATTTGATCGCGTCCACATTCCCCATTCCGGTCGGCTCTCAGGCCGCCGCGCTCTTGATCTTGATCTTGATCTTGATCTGAGGCGCCCCGTCAAACACGCTGGCCGAACGCAGGCTTTGGAGCGTGGGTAACCCGGCAGGACGCCGGGTTAGCCGCGCTGGGCCAAGGATGGCCCATCGCGGCGGCCCACGCTCCAAAGCCTGCGTTCGGGCACACCGAGCCTGGGCGAGGTGCCGAGTGTTGGGGCAAGAGCCCTTTTGGTTACTTTTGGCTGGGCCGGCATTCCGGGCTCTTTTCCAAAAGTGACCCGCCGTAAGGGCGGAACCCTAAGTCGCCGTTACCGCAGAAACGGATATATACACGGAAAAATCGCCTTCGCAGGCAAGCCCCCTCCCACATTTGGATTGTCTGTGTCGTTGAGGTCAGCTTTTCGGCGCAGTCAGCCGGGCGTACTGATCCTGGCTGATCCAGCCGGTGTATGTGCGATCCCTGGCATTGGTGAACTCAACCTGAGCCCAGCCATCCTTGAAGGCCAGCACACCCACCACATCATGCTTGACGATATAAGGCCGTTTGGCGGCCGCAGCGCCCGGCGCTTCAAGCAGGTAGGCCTTGTCGGCCGACACGGTCACCAGACCGATCCACTTCGTATCGGCGGTCTCACTCAAGTCCAGACCGGTGGCAATCTCGGGCATCAATATATTCATGCAACCGGGATGCTGACGGCCCTGCTCCACAGTCAGCGTCACACCCTCGGCTGACGGCGCCACGCTCCCGGGATAGACGGCATCGAGCCAGGTAGTCAGCGCTTCAGCCTTGCCTTGCAGGTAGAACGCGCAACTGCGCGTCACGCCCTCGCCCATTTGCTCGGCGTAATAGCCCTCGACCTCATGCTGCGGCGTCACGGCCAGCATCAAACCTTCGTACCTGCCCGAATGCAGCTGCGCCGGACCTGCCAAGGCAGGGCCCATGGCGCATAACGACAACACACCCACCACCAGAAAACGGATCATCCTGTTTTTCCCCAATTCACTATCAATTGCGCACATTTGCCATGCCATGAACAAGAAGCTGGCGGACGCTAACAAGGTGATTGGGGGTTGTCCATAGGCTGTTTCCTGACAAGAAACAGCCTACGCAGACGCTACTGACCGGCCTGCAGCTTTTCATAAGCCTTTTTGATTCGCTGGTCGTAATCGCCGTATTGCGGACCGTTGTAGTTACGGGCCATCCCCACATAATCCCGGGTCTTCATGGCTTTGACCAACGCCGCGTTCTTGCTGCAGAAACCGACAAACGCGTTCAATTGCTGGCCGGCGTTAAGCTTCATCGCAGCAACAAAATCGAACACATCCTTGAAACCACACGCGGCAAAATTGAACCCCATGATCTGAAACATGCCATACGACGCGGACATCAATGCCGCTTTCTGGTCCAGGCTGTAGGCCGCGCGCAAGGTTTGCCAGGCAGTGGCCTGATCCTTGTTATTGATTCGCCATTGTGTGTCGGCCTTTGCCATATAGGGCGCCGAGAGATTGGGGTGGGTACTGTCGTACTTTTTCTGAGTGTACTTGTGGAAGATATGCCGCTCGTAGGCGAGCACCGGGAATTTTTCCGGCCCGAACCCGGAACGCCCGCCCGACTCCACAATGGCGAACGCCTTGATGATATTCACCTCGATACCGTTGCCCAACGCGAGTGCAGCCTGCTTGAAGTCGGCATCGCTGAGGGTCACGTTACCGTCGCAGGTGGCCTGGGTAACCAACGGCTGCTTGTCTGACGCGGCCTGGACTGGCGACGTAACCGCCGCAGCGGGTTGTCCGCCCGAGCGGGCAGCTTCGATCAACCCTTTAAACGTCCTGCCGCCCGGGTCGATGACGCCGTCGGGGCTGGCGACATTGAGGCGATTTTTCTGAAAGTCGACGATGCGCTGATTCAACAGCGGGCCCGACTTGCCGTCCACCACCAGGGGCGAAACGGACGATGAGGCGATCATATTGAACAGCTGTTGGATGTATCGAACATCGGCAGGCACATTGCTGGCTTTACCGACGGTACCGACTGAAGCACCGATAGAACCGGATAAATCTGGAGAAGTGGTCATGGCAATCATCCTAAGTCTTCAGGAAATGAGCGCCTTCACTTCTTCACTACTCCAGCACTGAGGTCATTTGCATGATTGAAATTAGCAGGCCGCTGAACGTTGTCCAGCCGGAGTCATCCGCGCCATGAAAAATGGGCAGAGGGCTGAATAAAAGATTTTTGAGTTGAATCAGGAGGGGGAACGTTATGGAGGCAACCCCACCAGCCACACCCCGGCACACAATGTTCCCGCTGTGGCTGCTGCCTTCCGGCTCTGACCAGGTTCACGGGTAATCGTTGCGGGGGGACCGATGGGGTCACCATAACGACGCCTGCCTCTCGGCAAGCGGGGCCATTGTACCGATCTCATCGGAAGTTACAACCGTTGGTACCGGATTAAAAACATCCAGTGGTTCAAGCACTTGCCAGAGTCTTGCGCCTCACCCCTGGCGCTCTTTTCATTTTGCCAGCAAGACCTCATCAGCCCGGCCGCCCTCTTCCTGAATCACCAGGTGAATGAAGTGCAGCTTGGCGATCACCGCAGGCGGCAGCACGAAGGGATAGAAATCCGGCTGGCCCATGCTGCGGGACAGTTCGTTGAGCATGCCGGCCAGCTCGATCCAGGCGTTGACGAACGACAGGAACGCGGGACCGCCCGGGTGCTCGGGGTCGTAGAGGGTCGTGAGGGGAAACGGCTGGTAATCCAGGTCCATTTCACGGGCACTCATGCCAAAACCCAGCGCGGTGTCGACGGCGTCCATCATGTGCAGGTAGTGGGCCCAGGTTTCCGCCCAGTCTTCCCACGGGTGCATGGTGGCGTAGGCACTGACGCAATTCTGCTGCCAGTCGGCGCGTGGGCCGTGCTGGTAGTGCTGATCGAGCGCATCGGCATAACTGGCGCGTTCGTCGCCGAACAGGTCGCGATACGGCTGCAACCAGTGGCTGCTGGCGATCAGGCGATCCCAATAGTAATGGCCGACCTCATGGCGAAAATGCCCGAGCAAGGTGCGGTAGGGCTCATGCATCTGCACGCGGACCTTCTCGCGATGGGCGTCGTCGGCTTCCTTGATGTCGAGGGTGATCAGGCCGTTGGCATGCCCGGTGGTGGGCGCATTGCCTTCAAGGTCGACACCGACGAAGTCGAACGCCAGGCCCGCTTCCTCATCCACGCTTTTGGGCACCACTTGCAGGCCCAGGCTGATCAATTGCGCGACGAGCCGACGCTTGGCCGTCTCGACCTTGCCCCAGCGTTGGTGATTTTCTGCAATCGACAGGTCGGGAATGGTGCGGTTCAGGCTGCAAGCCACGCACAGCGCGTCGGTGCTGTGGGCCGGGATCAGCCAGTTGCACGCCGCCGGGGTGTCGAGGTTGGCGCAACGGCGAAAGGTGCCGGCGTCGAGGTTGTCATCCATCTGCCAAGTGTCGACCACCGGGCCCGGTTGCAGCGACGACAAACGGCTCTGCTGCGGGTGGTAGCCCAGCAGGGCCGAGCAGGCCAGGCACTGGCTGTTGCGAAAAAACAGCGACTGGCCGCAGCGGCATTGCCAGACCTTGCTGTTACGCGAGGATCCGGCCATGAACGGGGCGGCAATGCGCGAACTGAGTTGCTCGAAGTAGCGGAACATGGCGATCTCTCACGGGAAGACAGAGACTAGATCACCTTGCGCGCGGGATCGTTCCCCCGCGCAGCGTCAGGCTTTGCCGTGCTTGCTCAGGAACGCCACAAAGGCTGCCTCATCCAGCACGTTAAGCCCCAACTCGCTGGCCTTGGCCAGCTTCGACCCCGCCCCCGGCCCGGCCACCACGCAGTGGGTTTTCGCAGACACGGAACCGGCCACCTTGGCGCCCAGGCTTTCAAGCTTCTCCTTGGCCACCTCACGGCTCATCAGCTCCAGAGAGCCGGTGAGGACCCAGGTGTGCCCGGCTTCGGGCAAGCCTTCGACGGCCTTCTTCTCGCTCTCCCAGTGCATGCCGAAGTCCTTGAGCTGCTGCTCGATGGCCAGAGCATGGCGGGCATTTTCCGGGTTATCGAAGTACTCGCGCACCGCCTTGGCTTGCTTCTCGGGCAGTGCCTGACGCATGTCGAGCCAGTCGGCCTGGATCACCCCTTCGAGGCTGCCGAACTTGTCGGCGAGCTTCTGCGCCGCGCCCGGACCGACGGACGGCACGTGCAGCTTGTCGAGCAAGCCGCCCAGGGTGGTGCTGGCGGCGAATTCGGCGCTCAGGTCGCCCTGATCCTGCAACTGCAGGCCGCATTCATCCGGCGACAGCAGCGCGCCTATGACCTGCCGGTTATGGCCGTCCTCGAAGAAACTATGGATCTCGTGCGCCACTTCCAGGCCCACGTCCGGCAAGTACGTCAGCACCTGCGGCAAGGCCTGCTGCACCCGCTCCAGCGAGGCCAGGGAGCGCGCCAGCACCTTGGCGGTCTCCTCGCCCACATCGGGAATGCCCAGGGCGTAGATAAAGCGCGCCAGGGTTGGCGTGCGGCTGTTTTCAATCGCAGTGATCAGCTTCTTGCTGGAAATATCGGCAAAGCCTTCCAGGTCGATGATCTGCTCGTACGTGAGCTTGTAGAGATCGGCAGGCGAGCCGATGAGTTTTTCATCCACCAGTTGCTCGATGGTTTTGTCGCCCAGGCCGTCGATGTCCATGGCCCGGCGCGAGACAAAATGGATAATCGCCTGCTTGAGCTGCGCACCACAGGCCAGGCGGCCGACGCAACGGTACACTGCGCCCTCGCTGACGGTTTCCTTGCCCTTGCTGCGCTTGACCAACTGCGTGCGCTCCACGTGGGAGCCGCACACCGGGCAACGCTCGGGAATCTGCACCGCACGGGCATGCTCGGGGCGGCGTTCGGTGACCACCGAGACCACCTGGGGGATCACGTCGCCGGCGCGGCGGATGATCACCGTGTCGCCAATCATCAGACCCAGGCGCGCCACTTCATCCATGTTGTGCAACGTGGCATTGGACACCGTCACACCGGCCACCTTCACTGGCTTCAGACGTGCCACCGGCGTCACAGCGCCGGTACGGCCCACCTGGAACTCCACATCGAGCAGCTCGGTGAGCTCTTCCATGGCCGGGAATTTATGGGCAATGGCCCAGCGCGGCTCGCGGGCGCGAAAGCCCAGTTCGCGCTGGGAGGCAATGCGGTTGACCTTGAACACCACGCCGTCGATTTCATAGGGCAGGCTGTTACGCCGCTCGCCAATGTCGCGGTAATAATCGAGGCAATCCTGAATGCCCTTGGCCAGTTTGAGTTCGTGACTGATCGGCAGGCCCCACTGCTGCAACTGCTGCAGGTTGCCGATATGGCTGTCGCTGATATCCGTCGTCACCTGACCGATGCCATAGCAGCAGAATTCCAGCGGGCGGCTGGCGGTGATCTTCGAGTCCAGTTGGCGCAGGCTGCCGGCGGCGGCGTTGCGCGGGTTGGCGAAGGTCTTGCCGCCAACGTCCAGCTGCGATGCGTTGAGCCGTTCGAAACCGGCCTTGGACATAAAGACTTCGCCGCGCACTTCCAGAGTCGCCGGCCAGCCGCTGCCGTGCAGTTTGAGCGGGATGTTGCGCACGGTGCGCACGTTGACGCTGATGTCTTCGCCGGTGGTGCCGTCGCCACGGGTGGCGCCACGCACCAGCTCGCCGTCCTGGTACAGCAGGCTGACCGCCAGGCCATCGAGCTTCGGCTCGCAGCTGTACTCCACAGCGCCGAACAGGTCGCCGGCCGGCAGGTCCAGGCCCTCGGTCACGCGCCGATCGAACTCCAGCATGCTGCTCTCATCGAACGCGTTGCCCAGGCTGAGCATGGGGATCTCATGGCGCACCTGGGTAAACGCCGACAACGCCGCACTGCCCACCCGCTGGGTCGGCGAATCGCGTGTCACCAACTCTGGATGCTCGGCCTCCAGGGCCTTGAGCTCATGGAACAGGCGGTCGTACTCGGCGTCCGGAATACTCGGCTCGTCGAGCACGTGATAGCGGTAGTTGTGCTGATCCAGTTCAGCGCGCAATTCGAGAATACGGGTGTGGGCGGCGGTCATGGGTGTTCTCTCATAAAGCAAAAGAGCAGCCGAAGCTGCTCAATATGTTAGTGCACGGATTCTACAGACAACGCTTAAGATCGAACCTCAGCGTTTCTGTGTCAGGGCACGACGCTCGAACTCGACGATGCGCTGACGATAATGTTCGATGGTCTGGGCGGTCAGCACGCTGCGCTGGTCGTCCTTGAGTTCGCCGTTGAGCTCCTGGGACAGCTTGCGGGCTGCGGCCACCATCACGTCGAACGCCTGTTTCGGGTGACGCGGGCCTGGCAGGCCGAGGAAGAAACTCACCGCCGGGGTGCTGAACAGGTCGATGTCGTCCAGATCGAAGGTGCCGGGTTTGACCGCGTTGGCCATGGAGAACAGCACTTCGCCGTTACCGGCCATGCTTTCGTGACGATGGAAAATATCCATCTCGCCAAAGCGCAGGCCGCTTTCGAGAATGTTCTGCAACAGCGCAGGACCCTTGAAGCCACCCGCGTCGCGGCAGATCACGCTGATCACCAGCACTTCCTCGGCGGCCGGCTGATCGCTGACAGACTGGCGCGAGGCCTGCCTGCCGACGTTTTCATCGGGGAAATCATCGTCGCGACTGCTGAAGCTCGGGCCTTCGTCCACGTCGAGGTTCAAGTCACCCTGATGCGGTTCGGCGGCGCCGGCATTGCCGCGTTTGCCACGTTTGGACGGCTCGCGGGCTTCACGCTGCGGCGCGCTCATCGACGGCAGGTCATGCTCGTCCAACTGCGGCTCTTTATGGGTATCGAGCACACGGGGCGGCCCCAGCAGCTCGGCGCTGCCGTCGTCGTCGGGCAAGTTGGACAGGTTGCGGTCCAGACGAAACTTCAGCTTGCCCTTGCCACCGCGCATACGGCGCCAGCCATCAAAAAGAATACCGGCAATCACAATGATGCCGATGACGATCAGCCACTCGCGCAGACCGATTTCCATGTAATCCCGTGCCTCTAATAAAAAATGCTGAAAAATAAGGGGTTTAGCACCGTGCAAACCGCTTTAAAACGTGGCGCCAACTCTATGTTCTGACTGACGTTTTGCCCACGCGTACGAAAAATTGACATTAAACTAGCACGACCAAAGATAACTTTACACCGTCTGTCAAAATGCCTTGAACAAATATGTCCATTTGCCACTTTCTCCAGATTGGTAAAACGCCCTATATCGCACCACGCATTTTCGCCGATGGCAGCGCTTAAGATTCCACCATCTTCAGCGCTTCTTCCACATCCACCGCCACCAATCGCGAACACCCCGGTTCGTGCATCGTCACTCCCATCAGTTGATCAGCCATTTCCATGGCGATCTTGTTGTGGGTGATATAGATGAACTGCACGGTCTGGGACATCTCCTTGACCAGCCTTGCATAGCGCCCGACGTTCGCGTCATCCAGCGGCGCATCCACCTCGTCGAGCATGCAGAACGGCGCCGGGTTGAGCTTGAAGATGGCAAATACCAGCGCCAGTGCGGTCAGGGCTTTTTCGCCGCCGGACAACAAATGGATGGTGCTGTTCTTCTTGCCCGGCGGACGCGCCATGATCGTCACCCCTGTATCGAGTAGATCTTCGCCCGTCAGTTCCAGATAAGCGCTGCCACCGCCGAAAACTTTCGGGAATAAGGCCTGTAAACCGCCATTAATCTGATCAAAGGTATCCTTGAAGCGGTTGCGCGTTTCTTTGTCGATCTTGCGAATCACGTTTTCCAGCGTGTCCAGTGCTTCGACCAGGTCGGCATCCTGGGCATCCAGATAACGTTTGCGTTCGGACTGCTGCTGATATTCATCGATGGCCGCGAGGTTGATCGCGCCCAAACGTTGAATGCGCGCGGCGATGCGTTCGAGTTCTTCTTCGGCGTCTTTCTCGTTGGCCTGGGCGGTCAGCGTATTAAGCACGCCGTGCAGGTCGTAGCCGTCTTCGAGCAACTGGTCCTGCAGGGTCTTGCGGCGCACGGTAAGGGCTTGCCACTCCATGCGCTGCTGCTCGAGTTGACCCCGGATCAACTGCGATTGCTGCTCGGCCTGGGTGCGACGCTTCTCGGCGTCGCGCAGTTCGCGGTCGGCATCCTCCAGGGCGATCTGCGCGGTCCTGAGTTCTTCGTCGACGCTCATGCGCTTTTCGAGCAACTCTTCAAGCTTGAGGCGCAGCTCTTCCAGCGGCGCTTCGCCCTCCTCCAGGTTCAAGCTCAATTGCTCGCGTTTTTCGGTGAGGCGTTCGGACTGCATCTCCAGGCGTTCGAGGGCCTGGGCGGTGGACGCGTGCTGGGCGCGCAATGAGCCCAGGCGCACCGCCAACTGATGGGCGTGATCCTTGTGCTGCCGGGCTTCCTGGCGCACACGGTCAAGGCGTTCGCGCAGGCTGTCGCGCTGGGCCAGCAGCAGCTCGCGCTGCTCCGTGTCCAGGGCCATGCTGTCGAGAGCTTCCTGCAATTGCAGGCGCGCTTCGCCGATCTGTTCGTGTTCAAGGACGCGTTGTTCGCCCATCTCGGCGACTTCTTCGTCCAGACGCGTGCGGCGCAGGGTCAGTTGCTCGGCCTTCGCCTTGCTCGCCGAGAGCTGCGCTTTCAATTCGCCCTGCTGGCGCGCTTCGTCCTGCAACAGGCGGCGCAAGTGTTCGCGACCGGTTTCCTGCTGGCGCTGGGTGGCACGCAGGGTTTGCAATTCGGTTTCCAGGCGCTCCAGGGTGGCTTCGCGCTCTTCGCGCTCGGCACTCAGGTTGACGATTTCCTGGCCACGGGCCAATACGCCGCTTTCGGCTTCACTGGCACGGCGCACACGCAGAAAGTGGCGCCCGACCCAGTAGCCATCGCGGCTGATCAGGCTGTCACCCGCCGCCAGCTGGCTGCGCTGGGCCAGCGCCTCGTCGAGGGATTCGACCGGCCTGACCTGGCCCAGCCACGGCGACAGGTCAACGGCCGCCTCGACCTTGTCGAGCAGGCTGCCTGGCACCCGTTTGCCATCGGCGTCCGGGCTGAGCAGGCGCAGATCGCCATGGCCGAACCCGGCCAGGTCGAAACCGCCAACGTCATCGACCAGCACCGCTTGCAGGTCGGCGCCCAAAACGGTTTCCACGGCCAATTCCCAACCAGCGTCCACCTTCAGGCCTTCAGCCAGGCGCGGACGCTCGGCCAGGTTCTGGTCGCGCAGCCATTCGGCGGTGCCGGTGCCCGGGTCCAGGGCGGCTTGCTGTAATGCCTCAAGGGATGCCAGCCGGCCATTGAGCCGCTGCAAATCGCCCTGGGCCTGCTGCTGGGCCTGGGTCGCCGTGTGCAATTGCTGACGCAGTTGCTCCAGGCGCTCCACTTGCTGTTCTTCGCTGGCTTCTAGCTCTTCAAGCGTCATCTCGCTTTCGGCCAGTTGCTCGTTCAATTGCATGATCGCCGCGTCTTCAGGGTCGGCGGCGAGCAGCGCGCGCTCCTCGAGCATGCGGCGCTGGCGCTCGGCCAGGCGCTCCATGCTGGTTTCCAGTTGCTGGATGCGCGACTGCTGCACCTCGGCCTGACGGCGCGGTTCGGCCGATTGCAGGTTGAAGGCGTCCCACTGCTCCTGCCAGCCGTGCATGGTGGTTTCGGCTTCTTCCAGGGCGGCGGCGGCTTCCTCGGCGGCGGCGTTGGTGATCTCCTGCTCGGGGGTGAGCATGTCCAGCTCTTCGCCGAGGGTCAGCAGCAAGGTGCGGTCATGGCCCAGGTGCGACTCGGTTTCCAGGCGCGCGCGCTCGGCTTCCTTCAAGTCGTCCTGCAGCTGTCGCAAACGTTGCTGCCCGTGTTGAATGCTCTGCTCGACGCGGGCAATGTCGCCGCCCACCGAATAGAAGCGCCCCTGCACCAGATTGAAGCGCTCGGACAGGTCATGGTGCCCGTCACGCAGGCGCTCGATGCTGGCGTCGGCGTTGCGCTGCTCGGCCACCAGGGCTTCGAAGCTGATTTCCTGGGTGCCGATGATCGCTTCGCGCTGGCCCACCTGCTCGTTCAGCGCCTGCCAGCGCAAGGCCGACAGCTGCGCCTTGAGCTGGCGTTCCTCGCCCTTGTATTCCTGATACTTCTCGGCCGCCTGAGCCTGGCGGTGCAGGCGCTCCAACTGGCGCTCCAGCTCTTCGCGCAGGTCGGTCAGGCGGGCGAGGTTTTCATGGGTGCGGCGGATGCGGTTTTCGGTCTCGCGGCGGCGCTCCTTGTACTTGGAGATGCCGGCGGCTTCTTCGATGAAGTTGCGCAGATCCTCGGGCTTGGCTTCGATGAGCTTGGAGATCATGCCCTGCTCGATGATCGAGTAGCTGCGCGGGCCCAGGCCGGTGCCGAGGAAGATATCGGTGATGTCGCGTCGACGGCACTTGGTGCCGTTGAGGAAGTAGCTGTTCTGACTGTCACGGGTGACCTTGCGGCGAATCGAGATCTCCGCGTAGGCGGCGTACTCGCCGACCAGGGTGCCGTCAGAGTTGTCGAACACCAGCTCGATACTGGCCTGGCTCACCGGTTTGCGGCTGGTGGAGCCATTGAAGATGACGTCGGTCATCGACTCGCCACGCAGGTTCTTCGCCGAACTCTCGCCCATCACCCAGCGCACGGCGTCGATGATATTCGACTTGCCGCACCCATTGGGCCCGACCACCGCCGCCATGTTACTGGGGAAGTTCACCGTGGTCGGGTCGACGAAGGATTTGAACCCCGCCAGCTTGATGCACTTGAGCCGCACGTTTAGGCGTCCGCCAACGCGGCGATCACCAGCGAGCTGCTGCGCTGGCAGTAGGCCGACAGCACCGTGCGAATCTGCGCCAGGTTACGCTCGAGCACGGCGGCGAGCAGTTGCTCGAACAGCGCCAGGTACTCGCTCATGCTCGCCTTGCGCTGATCCAGGGCCAGGTAGTAGGCACGGTTCATCGCCGGTTGCAGGTTTTCGATGGTTTCCTGCAGATACGGGTTGTTGGCGAAGGGGTATGCGGCGCGCATCACGTTGAAGCTTTCTTCGACGAAGGCGCGGATGTCCTGGCGTTCGAAATTGCTCACCAGGCGCTGCTGGATCTGCACGAACGGCGCCATGTCGGCCTGAGTCTGCCAGCCCTCGGCGACCGCATTGCCGAGCAGGATGTACAGCTCGCCCATCAACGTGCACAGGCTCTGCACTTTGTGCGCAGTCAGTTCGGTGACATGGGCGCCACGGCGCGGCAGGATCGCGATGAGGTGGCGACGTTCGAGGATCAGCAAGGCTTCGCGCACGGAACCACGGCTGACATTCAGCGCCAGCGTGACTTTCTGTTCCTGGATGCGTTCCCCAGGCTTTAAATCGCCGCGAATGATACGTTCGGCGAGGTGGTGAGCGATTTGCTCGGCGAGACTGTCCGGCGCCTTGAACGTCATGTTTTCCCTTCAAAATCTTCTATCGTTGACAGCGCGGCAGTGTAGCGCATTGGCTCGCTGATGGCGCTACGCCCACAGGGGCGAATTTGGCATGAAATAAGCAGTTATTGCAGCTCATCACCCCGTAAATGCGCCGGTTTAAAAAGCCTGAACCTTAATTGAGGATGCTGTGACCGCGCTTTCTTGACCCTTAAGTCAGAAACTCATTGACCGAAAAGTCAGACATGACTAGATTCGGCGCAAAGCGGTTACAACAATAATGAATCTGCGAGGCCTTCCGTGATCCAGTTTTTACTCAACCAGGAACTCCGTAGCGAGCATGCCCTGGACCCCAACCTGACGGTGCTCAACTACCTGCGTGAACACGTGGGCAAACCCGGCACCAAGGAAGGCTGCGCCAGCGGTGACTGCGGCGCGTGCACCGTGGTGGTGGGCGAGTTGCACCGCGATGACAGCGGCGTCGAGCAGATTCGTTATCGCAGCCTCAATTCGTGCCTGACCTTTGTCTCGTCATTGCACGGCAAACAACTGATCAGCGTCGAAGACCTCAAGCACCAGGGCCAATTGCACAGCGTGCAGCAGGCGATGGTCGAGTGCCACGGCTCGCAATGCGGCTTTTGCACGCCGGGATTCGTGATGTCGCTGTTTGCCCTGCAAAAGAACAGCGATTCGCCCGACAGCCGCAAAGCCCACGAAGCCCTGGCCGGCAACCTGTGCCGCTGCACCGGCTACCGCCCGATCCTGGCCGCCGCCGAGCAGGCTTGCTGCAACAAACCCCAGGACCAGTTCGACAGCCGCCAAGCCCAGACCATCGCGCGCCTCAAGGCCATCGCGCCCACCCAGACCGGCGAGCTGAACAGCGGCGACAAACGCTGCCTGGTGCCGCTCACCGTCGCCGACCTGGCCGACCTCTACGACGCCTACCCACAGGCCCGACTGCTCGCCGGTGGCACCGACCTGGCGCTGGAAGTCACGCAGTTTCACCGCACGCTGCCGGTGATGATCTACGTGGGCAACATCGACGAGATGAAGCGCATCGAGTCCTTCGACGACCGCCTGGAAATCGGCGCCGCCGCCCCCCTCTCCGACTGCTACAGCGCCCTGCACCAGGCCTACCCGGACTTCGGCGAACTGCTGCAGCGGTTTGCCTCCCTGCAGATCCGCAACCAGGGCACCCTGGGTGGCAATATCGGCAACGCCTCGCCGATTGGCGATTCACCGCCGTTGCTGATCGCCCTGGGCGCGCAGATCGTGCTGTGCAAGGGCAACACCCGGCGCACCCTGGCGCTGGAAGACTACTTCATCGACTACCGTGTTACCGCCCGGCAAGACAGCGAATTCATCGAAAAAATCATCGTGCCCAAGGGCCACGCGCTGTTTCGTGCGTACAAGGTGTCCAAGCGTCTGGACGATGATATTTCAGCGGTCTGCGCCGCCTTCAACCTGAAGGTCGACAACGGCGTGGTCAGCGAGGCGCGCGTTGCTTTTGGTGGCATGGCCGCCACGCCCAAACGCGCGAAAAACTGCGAAGCCGGGCTGGTCGGCGCCACCTGGAACGCCGCCACCGTCGAACACGCCTGCGCCGCCCTGACCGATGACTTCACCCCGCTTTCAGATTTTCGCGCCAGCAAGGAATACCGCCTGCTCAGCGCGCAGAACCTGCTGCGCAAATACTTCATCGAACTGCAGACGCCGCACATCAAGACTCGGGTGACCGCTTATGTCTAACCATCACGCCGTCGTTAACACCCAGGCCGAACTGGCCGAACTGTTCGCCGGGGAAATCACCTCTGGCGTGGGCCGCAGCGTCAAGCACGACAGCGCCGCCAAGCACGTCAGCGGTGAAGCGCAATACATCGATGACCGCCTGGAATTTCCCAACCAGTTGCACCTGTATGCGCGCCTGTCCGACCGTGCCCACGCGCGCATCCTGAGCATCGACACCGCGCCCTGCTACGCCTTCGACGGGGTGCGCATCGTCATCACCCACGAAGACGTGCCGGGCCTCAAAGACATCGGCCCGCTGCTGCCCGGCGACCCGCTGCTGGCCATCGACACCGTGCAATACGTCGGCCAGGTGGTGCTCGCCGTGGCCGCCCGTGACCTCGACACCGCGCGCAAGGCCGCGATGGCGGCGCTGATCGAATACGAAGACCTGGAGCCGGTGCTCGATGTGGTCGAGGCCTACCGCAACAAACATTTCGTGCTCGACAGCCACACCCACCAACGCGGGGATTCGGCGGGCGCATTGGCCACGGCCAAACATCGTCTGCAAGGCACCCTGCACATCGGCGGCCAGGAACACTTCTACCTCGAAACCCAGATTTCCTCGGTGATGCCCACCGAAGACGGCGGCATGGTCGTCTACTGCTCCACGCAAAACCCCACCGAAATACAGAAACTGGTGGCTGAAGTGCTCGATGTGTCGATGAACAAAATCGTCGTCGACATGCGCCGCATGGGCGGCGGTTTTGGCGGCAAGGAAACCCAGGCAGCGAGCCCCGCCTGCCTGTGTGCGGTGGTCGCGCGCCTTACCGGTCAGCCAACCAAGATGCGCCTGCCGCGCGTCGAAGACATGCTGATGACCGGCAAGCGCCACCCGTTCTATATCGAATACGACGTGGGCTTTG
This sequence comes from Pseudomonas poae RE*1-1-14, assembly GCF_000336465.1. Lineage (NCBI taxonomy): Bacteria > Pseudomonadati > Pseudomonadota > Gammaproteobacteria > Pseudomonadales > Pseudomonadaceae > Pseudomonas > Pseudomonas poae. The sequence goes on from NC_020209.1 coordinate 3,184,406, forward strand.
ACGACAGCGGCCGGCTGCACGGGATCAACCTGGAGCTGGCGGGCAACTGCGGCTGCTCGCCGGACCTGTCCAACTCGATTGTCGACCGCGCGATGTTCCACGCCGACAATTCGTATTACCTGGGCGATGCCACGGTCAACGGCCATCGCTGCAAGACCAACACCGCGTCCAACACCGCTTATCGCGGCTTCGGTGGCCCCCAGGGCATGGTCGCTATCGAAGAGGTGATGGACGCCATCGCCCGTCACCTGGCGCTCGACCCGCTGGCGGTGCGCAAGGCCAATTACTATGGCAAGACCGAGCGCAACGTCACTCACTACTACCAGACCGTCGAGCACAACATGCTCGACGAGATGACCGCCGAACTTGAAGCCAGCAGCCAGTACGCCGAGCGCCGCGAAGCGATCCGCCAGTACAACGCCCACAGCCCGATCCTGAAAAAAGGCCTGGCGCTGACCCCGGTGAAATTCGGCATCTCGTTTACCGCCAGCTTCCTCAACCAGGCCGGCGCGCTGATCCACATCTACACCGACGGCAGCATCCACCTCAACCACGGCGGCACCGAGATGGGCCAGGGCCTGAACACCAAGGTCGCGCAAGTGGTGGCCGAGGTGTTCCAGGTGCACATCGACCGCGTGCAGATCACCGCCACTAACACCGACAAAGTGCCGAACACCTCGCCCACCGCCGCTTCCAGCGGTGCCGACCTGAACGGCAAGGCCGCGCAGAACGCCGCCGAAACCATCAAGCAGCGTCTGGTGGAATTTGCCGCGCGCAAGTACGACGTGAGCGAAGCGGATGTGGAATTTCGCAACGGCCATGTGCGCGTGCGCGAGCAGATCCTGAGTTTCGAGACGTTGATCCAGCAGGCGTACTTCGCCCAGGTGTCACTCTCGAGCACGGGGTTCTACAAGACTCCGAAAATTTTCTACGACCGCAGCCAGTCGCGCGGACGGCCGTTCTACTACTACGCGTTCGGCGCGGCCTGTTGCGAAGTGATCGTCGACACCCTCACCGGTGAATACCGGATGCTGCGCACCGACATCCTGCATGACGTGGGCGCCTCGCTGAACCCGGCCATCGACATCGGCCAGGTCGAAGGCGGCTTCATCCAGGGCATGGGCTGGCTGACCATGGAGGAGTTGGTGTGGAACGACAAGGGCAAACTGATGACGAACGGCCCGGCCAGCTACAAGATCCCGGCGGTGGCCGACATGCCGCTGGATTTGCGCGTCAGATTGGTAGAGAACCGCAAGAACCCGGAAGACACGGTGTTTCACTCCAAGGCCGTGGGCGAGCCGCCGTTCATGCTCGGCATTGCCTCGTGGTGTGCGATCAAGGATGCAGTGGCGAGCCTCGGTGGTTATCGCCATCAACCGAAGATCGATGCCCCGGCGACGCCGGAGCGGGTGTTGTGGGGGTGTGAGCAGATGCGGCGGTTGCAGGTTTCGCTTTAGGACCGAGGTGCTGCCATCGCAGGCAAGCCAGCTCCCACATTTTGATGTGTGAATGCAGTCAAATGTGGGAGCGGGCTTGCCCGCGATGACGGCCTGAGAGACACCACAAGAGGTCACCATGAACAACTGGATCAGCGCCCTCGCCCACCTGCAAACCAGCGGCGAACCCTGCGTGCTCGTCACCATCATCGAAGAACTGGGCTCCACCCCGCGCAATGCCGGTTCGAAGATGGTGATCAGCGCCGACCGGACCTTCGACACCATCGGCGGCGGGCACCTGGAATACAAGGCGATGCAGATCGCCCGCGACATGCTTGCGCACGGCCAGCAAAACACCCACCTGGAGCGCTTCAGCCTCGGCGCCAGCCTTGGTCAGTGCTGTGGCGGCGTGACCGTGCTGCTGTTCGAGCCCATGGGCCAGGTGCAGGCGCACATTGCGGTGTTCGGCGCCGGCCATGTCGGCCGTGCACTGGTGCCGTTGCTGGCCAGCCTGCCGTGCCGGGTGCGCTGGATAGATTCGCGTGACCAGCAATTCCCGGAACATATCCCGCAAGGCGTGCGTAAAATCGTCAGCGAAGAGCCGGTCGACGAAATTGCCGACCTGCCGGCGGGCAGCTACTGCATCGTCATGACCCACAATCACGCGCTGGACCTGGAACTGACCGCCGCCCTGCTCAAGCGCAACGACTTCACCTACTTCGGCCTGATCGGCTCCAAAACCAAACGCGTCAAGTTCGAACACCGTCTGCGCGATCGCGGTTTCGACGCCGCGCACTTGCAACGCATGCGCTGCCCCATGGGCCTCACCGAGGTGAAGGGCAAACTGCCGATGGAGATCGCCATTTCCATCGCCGGCGAAATCATCGCCACCTACAACGCCAGTTTCGGCCAGCACGCTGCCCGCGCCGAACCCATTGCCAAACTGCTGCCGGCGTCACGTCGCAGCCAAGCTATCTGAATCGAGACCCCCATGCCTTTGACTCGCAAAGCCTACCGCGCCGCCCTCCTGCACAGCATCGGCGACCCTGCCGAAGTGGGGATCGAAGCCTCCTACGAGTATTTCGAAGACGGTCTGCTGGTGATCGAAAACGGCCTTATCAGCGCCGTCGGCCACGCCGCCGACCTGCTGCCGAGCCTGCCCGCCGATACCGAGGTCGTTCATTATCAGGACGCGCTGATCACGCCAGGGCTGATCGACACCCATATCCACCTGCCGCAAACCGGCATGGTCGGCGCCTATGGCGAGCAATTGCTCGATTGGCTCAACACCTACACCTTCCCGTGCGAAAGCCAGTTCGCCGACAAAGCCCATGCCGAGCACGTCGCGGATATTTTCATCAAGGAACTGCTGCGCAACGGCACCACCACCGCGCTGGTGTTCGCCAGCGTGCACCCGCAGTCGGTGGACGCGTTCTTTGAAGCCGCGCAAAAACTCGACCTGCGCATGATCGCCGGCAAAGTGATGATGGACCGCAACGCGCCGGACTACCTCACCGACACCGCCCAAACCAGCTACGCGGACAGCAAGGCGCTGATCGAACGCTGGCACGGCAAGGGCCGCCTGCACTATGCCGTCACCCCGCGCTTTGCGCCCACCAGCACGCCGGAGCAACTGACACTGGCCGGGCAGTTGCTGGGGGAATACCCCGACCTTTACCTGCAGACCCACATCAGCGAGAACACGCAGGAAGTCGAATGGGTGAAGGAGCTGTTCCCGGAGCGCAGCGGCTACCTGGACGTGTACGACCACTACAAGCTGCTGGGCGAGCGCTCGGTGTTCGCCCACGGCGTGCACCTGTGTGACGACGAATGCGCGCGCCTGGCGCAGACCGGCTCGGCGGTCGCCTTCTGCCCTACCTCGAACTTGTTTCTGGGCAGCGGGCTGTTCAACCTGCCGATGGCCGAGAAGCACAAGCTCAATGTCGGCCTGGGCACCGACTTGGGCGGTGGCACCAGTTTCTCGCTGCTGCAGACACTGAACGAGGCGTACAAAGTCATGCAGTTGCAGGGCGTGCGGTTGAGCCCGTTCAAGTCGCTGTACCTCGCCACGCTGGGCGGCGCGCGGGCGCTGCGTCTGGAGGACAGGATCGGGACGTTGCAACCGGGTACGGATGCGGACTTTCTGGTATTGGATTACAACGCTACGCCGCTGCTCAGTTATCGCTTGAAGCAGTCAAAAGATATTGCCGAGACGTTGTTTGTGTTGATGACGCTGGGGGATGATCGGGTGGTGCTGCAGACCTATGCGGCTGGCCGGTTGGTGCACCAACGGTGATCCTGGCTACACGGGGAAGGTGAACGCGATCAAATGTGGGAGCTGGCTTGCCTGCGAAGGCATCGACTGGGCCTGCCTGATGCATTGAGGTGTCTGCATCGCAGGCAAGCCAGCTCCCACAGAGAAGCGAATGAACCAGATCCTGCTTTTGATCTGCTTTTGATCTGCTTTGCTTTGCTTTGGCTTTTGATCTTGATCTCAAGCGCCCCGTCAACCACGCTGGCCGAACGCAGGCTTGAATCCGTGGGCAACCCGGCAGGACGCCGGGTTAGCCGCACTGGGCCAGGGATGGCCCATTGCGGCGGCCCACGGATTCAAGCCGGAGTGCGGGCACACCGAGCATTAGCGAGGTGCCGAGTGGTGGGGCGAAGCGTTTTTGGTTACTTTTTGCGCTCTTCAAAAAGTGACCCGCCGTCAGGGCGGAACCGCAAGCAGCCGTTACCGCAGCAACGGATGTACACAATTAAAGCCCCCTCCCACACTTTTAAAATGTGTTCACACCTTCAACGAAGACCGCCCACCCTTCCTGGTCTGCAACAAATGCGAAAACACCGCATGCAAATCATCCGAAGCCCCTTCCTCGTCAAGGTTGAGCTTGCTGTCGATATGATCCATATGATGCATCATCAAATCCACCGCCAGCACCGCATCGCGCGCTTCGATCGCGTCAATCAACTGGGTATGTTCATCGTAGGAACAATGCGAGCGGTTGCCGCTTTCGTACTGCGCGATGATCAATGAAGTCTGCGAAACCAGGCTGCGCTGAAAGCTGATCAGCGGCGCATTCTTCGCCGCTTCCGCCAGTTTGAGGTGAAATTCGCCGGACAGACGAATACCCGCACCACGATCCCCGCGGGAAAAGCTGTCGCGCTCGTCATTGACCATCTGACGCAGTTCGGCCAACTGCTCGGCGGTGGCGTGCTGCACGGCCAATTCAGTGATCGCGCGCTCCACCAGACGCCGCGCCATGAACACCTGGCGGGCCTCTTCGACACTCGGGCTGGCAACCACCGCACCGCGATTGGGCCGCAGCAGCACCACGCCTTCATGGGCCAGACGCGACAGCGCACGGCGAATGATGGTGCGGCTCACGCCAAAGATTTCGCCCAGTGCCTCTTCACTCAATTTGGTGCCGGGTGCCAGGCGCTGTTCGAGGATCGCCTCGAAGATATGCGCATAGACGATATCGTCCTGGGTGCCGGTGCGACCGGTTTTGCCGGCGCGCGGTTGTTTCTTGAGAGGTTGCAACTGTTCGTTCATGAGCACTCGGGTTTGGAGAACGGCGGCGAATTAACGGTAATACGGCAACAGCGTGACGCTGGCAAGTATCGCCTGAAAACGGGGCACATTGTACACAACCGCATACGCCAACACACTGTACGGCTGTTTGCGGCCCCGGCTGTATTGCAATGACCGGTGACCTTTGAGTTTAGGCTTGAATCTGCGCCCTCACCGGCAAATACCCAGGCAAAAGGAACACCCTCGTCATGACCGATGCCATTCACGCGCCCCTGCGCCCGCTGGCCGACACTTCGCCGTCGGCCGTCGTCGCCGGTTTTATCGCCATGATGACTGGCTATACCAGCTCCCTGGTGCTGATGTTCCAGGCCGGCCAGGCGGCCGGTTTGACCACGGCGCAGATTTCTTCGTGGATCTGGGCGCTGTCCATCGGCATGGCGGTGTGCAGCATCGGCCTGTCGCTGCGCTACCGCACGCCGATTACCGTCGCCTGGTCGACACCCGGCGCGGCGCTGTTGATCACCAGCCTGGGCGGCGTGAGCTACGGCGAGGCCATTGGTGCCTATATCACCTGCGCGGTGCTGGTGACGCTCTGCGGGCTGACCGGCAGCTTTGAAAAACTACTCAAGCGCATCCCCGCATCACTGGCCGCGGCATTGCTGGCTGGCATCCTGTTCAAGATCGGCAGTGAGATTTTCGTCGCCGCGCAACATCGCACCGCGCTGGTGCTGGGAATGTTTTTTACCTACCTGATCATCAAGCGCCTGTCGCCGCGTTATGCGGTGCTCGCTGCGCTGGTGATCGGCACCGCATTGTCCGGGCTGCTGGGGCTGCTGGATTTCAGCGCCTTTCACCTGGAAGTGGCGGTGCCGGTGTGGACCACGCCGCACTTCTCGCTCGCGGCAACCATCAGCATCGGCATCCCGCTGTTCGTGGTGGCGATGACCTCGCAGAACATGCCCGGCATCGCCGTGCTGCGCGCCGACGGGTACAACGTGCCGGCCTCGCCGTTGATCAGCGTCACCGGGCTGGCCTCGCTGCTGCTGGCGCCGTTCGGTTCGCACGGCATCAACCTGGCGGCGATCAGCGCGGCCATCTGCACCGGGCCGCATGCCCATGAGGATCGCCACAAGCGCTACACCGCCGCCGTGTGGTGCGGGGTGTTCTACGGCATTGCAGGGGTGTTCGGCGCGACCCTGGCGGCATTGTTCGCCGCCTTGCCAAAAGAGCTGGTGCTGTCGATTGCGGCGCTGGCGTTGTTCGGCTCGATCATCAACGGCCTGAGCGTCGCCATGCACGAACCTAAGGAACGCGAGGCGGCGCTGATCACCTTCATGGTCACCGCATCAGGGCTGACGCTGTTTTCCATCGGCTCGGCATTCTGGGGCATTGTCGCGGGGCTGTTGACCCTGCTGATCCTGAACGGGCGAACCCGCACTCAGTGACGCAGCAGCTTGCGCAGCGGCACGCCGTCTTTCAACACCGGTGATTTGATCACGATGTAGCTGAAGTACTTGGAGATGCCGATGTTCTTGTCCAGCAGGCCTTCGACCACTTCCTGGTAATGCTGGATGCTGCGGGTCATGAAGCGCACCAGGTAATCGTAGCCGCCGCTGATCAGATGGCATTCGAGCACCTCATCCACCAGGCGGATGTTGGATTCGAACTTGGCGAAGTCTTCACGCTTGTGGTCGCTGAGGGTAATTTCGGTGAACACCGTGACCGAATCGGTGATCTTGGCCAGGTTCAGATGCGCCTTGTAGCTGGAGATATAACCGGCCGACTCCAGCCGCTTGACCCGTTGCAGGCAGGGACTGGCGGACAGGCCCACGGCATCGGCCAGGCTGACGTTGGTCATCCGACCATCTTTTTGCAGTTCAACCAGAATGCTGATGTCGATCCGGTCCAGCTTGACGAGCCCTTCCATTGCATACCTCTTGACTGCCGTTTGTAAGCAATCTTCTAGCAAAATCAGCGCCGTAAAGACAGCTGATGCTGAGCGACCAGATCAGCCATGCTGTTAATGCAGTAATCGGCCGCACACGGCGTGGGCTGCGGCGAGCGGTTGCGGCCGATCAGGCAACGGTCCAGCGCCAGAACGGCGCCGGCTGATGCGCGGGTCACGTGCAACACAGGCTCTACCTGCGCCCCTTGGCGGTCAAGCCACTGCTCAGCCTCGATCAGGGAAATGAAATGCTCCGCCTCGATGCCCAGGCGCTCGCACAACAGCTTACGGTCTTCGGCATCGCGGTCGCCGCGCACCAGCAGACGATAGAACTTGCGCAGGTACAGCATCGCCCCCGGCGCATCCTCGAACAGCGACCAGTTGCCCGCCGAACGCGCAAAGCTCATGCCCTCCTCCCAACTGGCGTGCAGCCCCCAGCGCTCGGCGAGCTGGCGATGGGCAAAACACAGCACGCCGCTGAAGCCCAGCTCGGCAAACCGCGGGTAGAGGCCCTCGATCACCGTATTGAATTCGGCCAGCACCTGCTCCCTGGCTGGCGCTGGCCCGCCACGGCTGTCGAGCAGCGGCTGCAACGCGGCGAACACGCCCGAGTCACGGTCCACCAGCACCCCATCACAATCGATCAGCAACGCTCGATAATCTGTCAGTCCCATGAGGGGTCACGCCTCCAATGATGCAGTGTGGTCGCCCGCGCCCCATAACGGGTCACGGGCGGTGCCGACAGCCGGGTTCGCCGCCGGTAGCGGCTCAGTTCAAGACCCGTGCCAGGGCTGCGTCAAGAATCTGCACGGCTTCGTCGACCTGCGCCTCGGTGGTCACCAGCGGCGCAAGGAAGCGCAGCACGTTGCGGTAAACGCCGCACTTGATCACCAGCAAACCACCGGCGCGGGCTTCGTCGATCACCCGTTGATTGAGGTCGGCATCCGGGCTGCGCGCCGCGTCGTCCTTGACCAGCTCGATTGCCAGCATGAAGCCGGTGCCACGCACGTCACCGATACGCGGGTAGCGCGCCTGCAAACCGAGCAAACCGTGGCGCAGGCGTTCGCCGAGCACGTGGCTGCGCGCCAGTAGTTGTTCCTCTTCGAACGCGCTGATCACCGCCAACGCCGCCGCGCAGGCCAACGCATTACCGCCGTAGGTGCCGCCCAGACCGCCGGGCAGCGGCGCGTCCATGATATGCGTCTTGCCCACCACGCCGGACAACGGCAAGCCACCGGCCAGGCTCTTGGCCACGGTAACCAGGTCGGGCTGGATGCCCGAGTGTTGGAAACCGAACCAGCTGCCGGTGCGACCGAAACCGGTCTGGATTTCATCGAGGATCAGCACGATGCCGTGTTTGTCAGCCAATGCGCGCAAGGCCTGGAGAAACTCCGGCGGCGCGGCGAGGAAACCGCCGTCGCCCTGCACCGGTTCGATGAGAATCGCCGCGACGCGGTCCGGGGCAACCTGGGTGGCCAGCAATTCATCCAGCGCCTTGAGCGCCAGCTCGCTGGTCATGCCGCGATACGCGTTGGGGTACGGGGTGTGAAACACCTCCGGCGCGAACGGACCGAAATTCTGTTTGTACGGCTGGCTCATGCCAGTGAGTGTGGTGCCGAGCAACGTACGACCGTGGAAGCCGCCGCGAAAGGCAATGACCGCCGAACGATTGGTGTGGGCGCGGGCGATCTTCACCGCATTTTCCACCGCCTCGGCGCCGGACGTGAAGAATGCCGCCTTGTAGGCCTCTTCCCCGCCGATCATCTCGCACAAGCGTTGGGCCAGGTCGAGATAAGGCTGGTAGGCCACCACCTGGAAACAGGCGTGGGAGACTTTCTGCAACTGCGCCTGCACCGCCGCGACCACTTTGGGGTGGTTATGACCGATGTTCAGCACGCCGATACCGCCGACGAAATCGAGGTAGCGTTTGCCTTCCACGTCCCAGAGTTCGGCGCCCTGGGCGCGGTCAATCACCAGCGGATGCGCGGTGATCAGGCCACGGGGTACGAATTGATCGCGCTGACGGAGCAAATGAGGGGTTTTATCGACTCTGCTGTTCATGGCATTTCCCAAGGTGAGCCCGGCAACCGGAAGGTGGTTGCGATGACATTCAGATTACGGCCTGGCAAAAACGAACTGCACCGAACTTGCCCTGTGAGAAATTCGGATCGACTGTTTTTCCACTGCGTTTCAACAGATCCTGCGCCGGCATTGCGCGATGATGATGGCTACTTTCAGCCCTGCGGAGATGCCCATGGCCCTGCTCTACAAATCCGACCCCGTGCGCGGCGAACGCTGGCAGGCCTTGTTCGCCGAACACGCGCCGGACATCGAATGGCGCGCCTGGCCGGACATCGGCGACCCCAGCGAAATTGAATACCTCGCCGCCTGGCTGGCGCCGGACAATATTGAACAATTGCTGCCCAACCTGAAGGTGCTGTTTGCCGTATCGGCCGGGGTCGACCAATTGGACCTGGCACGCTTGCCCGCCGACTTGCCGGTGGTGCGCCTGCTCGATCCCGGCATCACCCAGGGCATGTGCGAATACGCCACCTGGGCCGTGCTCAGCCTGCACCGCGACATGCTGCGCTACCGCCAGCAACAAACGGCGCGCTGCTGGCAGGCGCACCGGTTGCAACCGGCGGCCAACCGCCGCGTCGGCGTGATGGGCCTGGGCGCGCAGGCGCAGCAGATCCTCGCGACCCTCGCGCCGCTGGGGTTTGCCTTGTCGGGTTGGGCACGCAGCGCGCATCAACTGCCGGGGGTTACGTGTTATGCGGGTGAAGCACAACTGCCGGCGTTTCTCGGCCAGTGCGACATTCTGCTGTGCGTGTTGCCGTTGACCGAGCAGACCCAGGGCATTCTCAACAGCCGCTTGTTTGAGCAGCTGCCGCAGGGCGCGGGGCTGATCAACATGGGGCGCGGCGGGCACCTGGTGGAGAAGGACCTGCTGGAGGCGCTTTCCAGCGGGCAACTCAGCGGCGCAGTGCTGGATGTGCTGCAGCAGGAGCCGGCGCCGGCGGAGCATCCGTTTTGGGGGCATCCGCAGATTTTGATGACGCCGCATATTGCCGCAATGACTCAGCCGGATACTGCGTTTGAGGTGTTGTTGGGGAATATTCGCAGGTTTGAGCGGGGGGAGCGGATGGTTGGGGAGGTGGATCGGGGGAAGGGGTATTGATGGGTGTATTGGGCTCTTGCCCCAACACTCGGTGCCTCGCCCAGGCGCGGCATGCCCTCACTCCGGCTTTGGAGCCGACCGCTGTACAAAATGTCGGAGGGGGCTTGCTCCCGATGGCTGAGTGTCAGTCAGCTTATTGGTAGCTGACCCACTGCTATCGGGAGCGAGCCCCCTCCCACAGTTGATCTCCATTTGTCTGTTGGATATCACACTGCTTTTGATCTGCTTTGCTTTTGATTTTGATCTCAGGCGCCCCTTCAACCACGGCACCGAGCCTAAGCGAGGTGCCGAGTGGTGGGGCAAGAGCCCTTTGGTTACTTTGGGCTGGGCCGGCATTCCGGCTTTTCCAAAGTGACCCGCCGTAAGGGCGGAACCATACGTAGCCGTGACCCAAATAACGGATACACTCCGCTAAAAAGCTGTCATCCCAGCCCCCCAATATGAAACGCCTTAACCTCAAGATACTCATCCAGCCCGTACTTGCTCCCCTCACGCCCCAGCCCCGACTGCTTGATGCCGCCAAACGGCGCCACCTCCATCGAGATGATCCCGGTATTGAGCCCGACCATGCCAAACTCCAGCGCCTCACCAAAGCGCCATGAGCGCGCCAGGTTCTGAGTGAAGTAATAGGCGCCCAACCCGTAAGGCGTGGCGTTGGCCAGCGCAAGCGCCTCGGCTTCGTCGGTAAAACGCATCAGTGGCGCCACCGGGCCGAAGGTTTCCTCGTTGGCCAGCAGCATGCCTGCATGGGCACCGCCCAGTACCGTGGGCTGCACGAACGGACTGTCGCCAGCGGGAACGGCGCCGCACAGCAAGGTCGCGCCCTGGCTCAGGGCATCCTCGATATGCCGCGTTACCTTGGCCACCGCCGCAGGGTTGATCAGCGGGCCGATGGTCACACCCTCCTCCCGCCCATTGCCCACCTGGAGCTTGCCCACTTCCTCTACCAGCCGCGCGGCGAAGCGCTCATAGATGCCGGCCTGCACCAGGATGCGGTTGGCGCACACGCAGGTTTGCCCGGCATTGCGAAACTTGCTGATCATCACCCCGGCCACCGCCTGCTCAAGGTCGGCGTCGTCAAACACCACGAACGGCGCATTGCCGCCCAGTTCCAGGCTCAGGCGCTTGATGTGCTCGGCACTCTGGCGCATCAGCAGGCGGCCGACGGCAGTGGAGCCAGTGAAGGAAATCTTGCGCACCACCGGGTTGCCGGTCAGCTCGGCGCCGATGCCGGCGGGTAGCCCGGTGATCACATTGAAGACGCCGGCAGGAATGCCGACACGCTCGGCCAGCACCGCCAGGGCCAGGGCCGACAGCGGTGTGAGGTCGGACGGCTTGACGATGATCGGGCAACCGGCGGCCAATGCCGGCGCGCATTTGCGGGTGATCATCGCGTTGGGGAAATTCCACGGGGTGATGGCGGCGCACACGCCCACCGGCTGCTTCAACGTCAGCAGACGTCGGTCGCCACTGGGGGCCGGCATGGTTTCGCCGTACACCCGGCGCGCTTCTTCGGCGAACCATTTGACGAAGCCTGCGCCGTAGCGAATCTCGCCACGGGCTTCATTGAGCGGCTTGCCCTGCTCGCAGGTCATGATCAGCGCCAAGTCCTCGAGATTGTCGAGCATGGCCTGATACCAACGCTCCAGCAGTGCTGCGCGTTCGGCGGCCGGGCGTGCACGCCAGGCAGGCCAGGCACGCTCGGCGGCGTCGATGGCGCGGCGGGTGTCCACCGCGTCCATGGCTGGCACCCGTGCGAGCACCTCGCCATTGGCGGGGTCGAGGATGTCCAGGGTGGAGCCGCTGGCGGCGGCGATCCACTGGCCGTCAACGTAGGCGAGTTCAGCCAGAAGGCTGGGGTCTTGCAAGCGAGTAGTCAGCATGGTCGAGTCCTGATCCGAGACACGCTCCAGTCTAGGGAGGTGCCGCGGACGAGGATGCCGAAAGCGTCGCGTGGGCAGCGTGGCGTGCTGAAATTACGCGCGCAACGGCAGGCTCTGCTAGGCCTTCAAAGAGCCGAGCAGGCCGTGCAGGAATGCCTCGCCGGCGTCCATCTGACTGATCTCGATAAACTCGTCGGGCTTGTGCGCCTGCTCGATGGAACCCGGCCCGCACACCACCACCGGCACGTCCAGGCGCTGCTTGAACAGCCCGCCTTCGGTGCCGAACGAGACCTTGGCCGTGCCGGTATCAGGCGCGGCGAACTGCTTGAGAAAACGCACCGCTTCAACGCTGGGGTGCGTATCGAGGCCGGGATAGGTGTTGACGGTTTCGATCTCGATGGCGGCCACGCTGGAGAGTTTTTTCGCCTCCTGCACGATCACTTCGGCGCGCTCGCGCAGTTGTTCCAGAAACTGGTCCAGGTTGTCGGCCGGCAGGTTGCGCACCTCGAAATCCAGGGTGCACAGGTTGGGCACGATGTTCAGCGCCTTGCCGCCGACAATCTGCCCGACATGCACGGTGCTGTAGGGCACGTCGTAATCGCTGTCCTGGGCGCCATGGCGCTGCAACTGCTGCTGGCTCTCGCGCAGCGCGGCGATAAAGTCGCAGGCGACATGAATGGCGTTGACCGAGCGCGGCGCCAGCGACGAGTGCGCCTCCAGGCCCCGGCAATAGGTGCGGTAGGAGCCCTTGCCCTTGTGGCCGAGCACGAACTGCATGTTGGTCGGCTCGCCGACCACGCACAGAAACGGACGCATCGGCGCCAGGTGCAGCACATCGAGCAGGCGTCGCACGCCGACGCAGCCAATCTCTTCGTCATGGGACAAGGCCAGTTGCAACGGGCGGTTCAAGGTGTGATGGGCGGCATCGAGCATGGCGTCGATGGCCAGCGCGATAAAGCCCTTCATGTCGCAACTGCCACGCCCGTAGATGCGCCCGTCCTGCACGGTGGCGGCGAACGGCGGGAAGGTCCAGGCCTGCCCCGCCGCCGGCACCACATCGGTGTGCCCGGACAGCAGCACGCCGGGCCGCACCTCAGGCCCGGTGCTGGCGAACAGGTTGGCCTTCTTGCCGCTCGCATCCTTGACGATCAGCGACTCGATGCCCTGGGTCAGCAGCAGGTCGCGCACGTACTCGATCAAAGCCATGTTCGACTCGGACGACACGGTGTCGAACGCCATCAGTTTTTTCAGGATCTCCAGTACGCGCGGTTTCATAAGGACTGGCTCCGTTGCAGGGCAAAATATCGGCTCATGCGTAGGCTCCGCTGGTTTCCACGACGAGGCCACGCTGGGTCTTGATCAATTGGGCGCCGTCATGGTGGCAGAGCATTTCACTGCCATTGTCCAGGGAGTGGCGGCTGGGGGCGACGCGATTACATACGCCGTCGATACGCACCGGGCAACGGTTGAGAAAGGTGCACAGCTCCGGCACGGCGGCTCGCGCGCCCACCGGCGGCAAGGTGCCGCTGGTGGCGCCGCAGGTTTCCAGCCAGCCCTGGCGCAACTCAGGCACCGAATGAATCAGCAGGTCGGTGTAGGGATGGAACGGCGGCGCGGCAAACGACTCGCGGCTGCCGGCCTGCACCTTGTGGCCGCTGTACATCACCACGATGTCGTCACACAGCGCGCGCACGGTGGAGATGTCGTGGCTGATAAACAGGTAGGACACGCCCAGTTGCTGGCGCAGGTCGCGCAGCAGCTCAAGAATCGCCGCGCCGACCACGGTGTCCAGGGCCGAGGTCACTTCATCGCAAAGGATAAGGTCCGGTTTGGCGGCCAGCGCCCGGGCCAGGTTGACCCGCTGCTTCTGCCCACCGGACAACTCGCTGGGGCGCCGCTCGGCCAGGGCGTGCGGCAGGCGCACCAGGTCGAGCAGTTCATGGGTGCGCTCGCGCAACGCCGCGCCCTTGAGACCGAAATACATTTTCAGCGGGCGACCGATGATGGCGCCGACGCTGTGCATCGGGTTGAGCGCGGTGTCGGCGTTCTGGAACACCATCTGAATGCGTCGAAACTGCTCCGGCGTGCGCTCGGACAAGCGGCCGCCGAGGGGCTGACCGTCGAACGTGAGGCCGCCCAGAGCCGGCGTCAGCAGGCCCGCGACCACCCGCGCCAGGGTGGATTTGCCCGAGCCGGACTCGCCGATCACGCCGATCGCCTGGCCACGGCGTACGGTGAGGTCAATGCCTTCGAGCACACGGATCAGCGGCATGCCCTGGGCGTTCTTGTTGCCGTAGCCGGCCGTCAGGCCGCTGATGGTCAGCAGCGGTGCGTCTTCAGCAATGCCGCTGGGCGGGCGAATCGTCGCGTCGGGTCGCGCGGCCGCAAGCAGGCTGCGCGTGTAGTCATGGGCCGGTGCCAACAGCAGCGGCGCGGTGTCGCTTTGTTCAAGGATCTGTCCGTCATTGAGCACCACGATGCGGTCGGCCATCTGCGCCACCACCGCCAGGTCGTGAGACACGTACACCGCCGTGGCGCCGCGCTCGCGCACCACACGCTTGAACGCGCGCAGCACGTCGATCTGGGTGGTCACGTCCAGCGCCGTGGTGGGTTCGTCGAGCACCACCAGCAACGGGTCGCTGATCAGCGCCATGGCCGCCATTACCCGCTGCAACTGCCCGCCCGACACTTGGTGCGGGTAACGTTGGCCGATGGTTTCCGGGTCTGGCAATGACAGGTCGCGGAACAGGCCGACCGCTTTGGCCTCCAGCTCGACGCGGCTGCCCAGGCCATGGATCAAGGCTCCCTCCACCACCTGGTCGATGAGTTTTTTCGCCGGGTTGAACGCGGCGGCGGCACTTTGCGCGATATAGGACACGCGGTTGCCGCGCAGTTTCTGCAACTGGCTTTCGCTCGCCGCCAGCATGTCGTGCTCGCCCACGCGCACCACGCCGCCGGACAACCGGCAACCACTGCGCGCATAGCCCAACAGCGCCAGGGCGATGGTGGTCTTGCCGGAACCGGACTCGCCGATCAGCGCCAGCACCTGGCCCTGTTCCAGGGCAAAGCTCACGCCCTTGACGATTTCCACCTCGCCGCGTTCGCCACAGGCGACCACGCGCAAGTCTTCGACACGAATCAATTCAGTCATTTCAATGGCCTCCGGTGCGTCGGCTACGTCTGGAAGACAGGTAGTCGATCAACAGATTCACGCCGATGGTCAGGGTGCCGATGGCCAACGCCGGAATAACGATAGCCAGCGCGCCCTGGCTGAGGCCGCCGATGTTTTCGCGCACCAGCGAGCCGAGGTCGGCGTCGGGTGGCTGCACGCCGAGGCCGAGAAAACTCATGCCGGCCAGCAACAGTACGATGTAACCGAACCGCAGGCCGAGGTCGGTGAGCACCGGGTTGAGGATGTTCGGCAGGATTTCCCGGCACGCCACGTACAAACGGCGCTCGCCACGGGTGCGGGCGACCTGCACGTATTCCAGCGCCTCAATGTTCACCGCCATGCTGCGGGCCACGCGGAACGATCCGGGGATGTAGCTGATGACCGCCGTGCAGATCAGCAGGGTCACCGACGAGCCGAAGGCCGACACCATGATCAGCGCGAGCATTTTGCTCGGGATGGAAATGAAGGCGTCCATGATGCGGCTGATGATTTCGTCCAGCCACTTGGGCGACACCACCGACACCAACGCACACAGCGTGCCCAGGGTGCTGGCGAGTACGGCTGCCACCAGCGCCAGGCCGACGGTGAAACGTGCGCCGACCATGACCCGGCTGAGCATGTCGCGACCCAGGTAATCAGTGCCAAACGGGTGCGCCAGGCTGAAGCCGTCGAAGACGTTATCGGACACCACTTCACCCACCGGGTGCGGCGCCAGCCAGGGGCCCACCAGCGCCAACAGCAGCCAGGCGACGCAAATCAGCGCACCGGCCAGCCCCAGCCAGGACGGGCCGTTGGAGACTTTGGCCAGTGCCAGGGCGGAGGATGCAGGCTTGGACTTCGCAATGAGCGTGTTCATTGGTTTCTCAGCCTCGGGTTGGAGAGGATTGCGCAGAGGTCGGCGATCAGCACCAGACTCAGGTAAGCGGTGCAGAACAGCATGGTGCAGGCTTGCACCAGCGCCATGTCGCGGTTGGTCACCGCATCGACCATCAGGCTGGCAATGCCCGGGTAGTTGAAGATGGTTTCGACGATCACCACGCCGCCCAACAGGTACGACAGGCTCAGGGCGATGGCGTTGGCGATCGGGCCGATGGCATTGGGCAAGGCATGGCGCAGCACGATGCGGATCGGGCCGACGCCTTTGAGCCGCGCCATTTCCACGTAGGGGCTGTCGAGCTGGTCGATCACCGCCGCGCGGGTCATGCGCGCCATTTGCGCGACGATCACGCAGCACAGCGTCATCACCGGCAAGGCATAGGTGCGCATGAACTCCCACGGCGAGCTGATATCGCTGGCGTAGGACAGCGACGACAGCCACCCCAGGTTCACCGCGAAGATCAGCACCGCCAGGGTCGCCACCAGAAACTCCGGCACCGCGACCATGGCCAGGGTGACGAAGCTCAGGATGTTGTCGATGCGCCCGCCTCGGGCCATCGCCGAACCGATGCCGAGCAACAGGGCCACCGGCACCGAAACCAGCGCCGTAGTGGCCGCCAGCATCAGGGTGTTGGGTACCCGCCCGCCCATTAATTCACTCACCGGCATTGCGCTGGACACCGACATACCCAGATCGCCGGTGAGCAGGCTCATCAACCAGTGCAGGTAGCGCAATACACCGGGCTGGTCCAACCCCAGTTTCAGACGCAGTGCCGCCACCTGTTCAGGCGTGGCGAACTGGCCGAGGGCCTGTTGCGCCGCATCGCCGGGCAGGACTGCCGTGATCGCGAACACGACCATGGACACGATCAACAAGGTCACGACGGCAGCGCCCAGGCGCCGGCCGATCAACCACAGTGTAGTGCTGTTCATCGCAAAGCCCCCATCACGCGTCCAACCACACCTGCTCGGCGAACATGTAACCCATGAATCCACCCAGCGGGTGAGTGCTATACCCCTTCAGGCGCTGGTCGACACCATCGATGTTGCTGATGAACACCGGCACGCCGATGCCGCAATGGTCATGCACCAGGGTCTGCATGTCGGCGTACATCTTGCCGCGCTTGGCCTCGTCGGTTTCGGCGCGCGCCAGCAACAGTAACTGATCGAACTGCTCGTTCTGCCAGCCGGACTCGTTCCACGGCGCCTTGGACTGGAAGAACTGCGAGAACATCACGTCGGCATTCGGCCGTGGGTTGATGTTGCCGAAGCTCAACGGGTGCTTCATCCAGTGGTTGGACCAGTAGCCGTCGCTGGGCAGGCGGTTGACGTCGAGCTTGAGGCCGGCCTGTTTCGCCGATTGCTGCAAGAGCACGGCGATGTCCACCGAGGAGGTCGCGGCGGGCGAAGCGGCGAGCGGCATGGTGATGCTTTCCATGCCGGCCTTTTTCAGCAGGAAGCGCGCCTTCTCCGGGTCGTACACGGTCTGTGGCAGGTCGGCGTTGTAATAGCGCGAACCGGGCGCAATCGGGTGATCGTTACCCACCACGGCAAACCCGCGGAACACTGCGGACTTGACCTGTTCACGGTCCAGCAGGCATTTCATGGCCTGGGTGAACTCCGGGCTTTTGCCCGGCATCTGGTCCTGGCGGATGATCAGGTTGGTGTAGTTGCCCGAGGGCGAATCGACGTATTGATGGCCAGCGCTGGCCTTGATCCGCGTAGTGGAGCGCGGGTCGACCTGGTTGATCGCGTGCACATCGCCCGACAGCAACGCATTGACCCGCGACGGTTCATCGCTGATGGCGATGACTTCGATCTCGTCCAGGTATGGCAGGCCGGGTTTCCAGTAGTTGGGGTTGCGCACGGCCACCGAACGCACGCCCGGTTTGAATTCCTTGACCTTGAACGGCCCGGTGCCGATGCCCTGGCTGAAGTCGGTGGTGCCTTCAGGCACGATCAGCAAGTGCGACACGGCAAGGATCGAGGGCAGCTCGGCATTCGGCGCGCCGAGGCGAATCTGCACCTCGTTCGGACCGCTGGCTTTGATCTCCTCGAACTGCGCCACCAGCGCCATGACTTTGGAGCCGATTGCCGGGTCCTTGTGCCGATTCAGGGAATACACCACGTCGGCGGCGGTGAGTGGCTTGCCGTTGTGGAAGGTGACCTCCTTGCGCAGGGTGATGGTCCACAGCGTGGCGTCGGTATTGTCGATGCGTTCGGCCAGTTCCAGTTGCGGCACCATGTGCACGTCGAAACGGGTCAGGCCGTTGTAGAACATGTACTGGCGCACGTAGTCGGTAGACAGGCCGCCCTTGGCCGGGTCGAGGGTGTCAGCGGTGGAGCTGGCCACGCTGGCCACGCGAATTTTACCGCCAGGCTTGCCCTTGCCGGCCACCGGCGCGTCATCGGCCCACAGCTTGCCGGCAGCGCCGAACAGGCTGCCCGCGCCCGCCGCCGCGACACCGGCGACGCCAAGCATCTGCAGGGCGTTGCGGCGCGACATGCCGCGGTTGAGGCCTTCAAATACCCGCAGGCTTTCTGCACCGGAAATGAGTTCGGGCGTGTTCTTGTTGTCTGTCATGGCAAGGCTACCTGTCGAAGATCTAAAGATTCGAGTGCTCACGGATATCCGGAGCGTCCTGGAAACGCAAACGACGGTGAGTCAACTGTGGCGCTTCAATGCAAATAATCCTGGAAGCGGTAATAGGCGCCCACGAACGGCAGGAACCAGGGTGTGCCGAAATGGCCCGGGATCGCCGGCCACTCGAGTTCGCGCCATGGGTTGGCCGCCACATTGCCGGCCATCACCTCGGCCATTAACTGGCCCATGTGCACCGACATCTGCACGCCATGGCCGCTGTAGCCCATGGAGTGAAACACGCCGCCATGCTGGCCGGCGCGTGGCAGGCGGTCGGAGGTCATGTCCACCAGGCCGCCCCAGCAATAGTCGATCTTCACATCCGCCAGTTGCGGGAACATGTTCACCATCGCCGCTTGCAGCACCTTGCCGCTCTTGGCGTCGGACACACTGTTGGACATGGCAAACCGCGCACGCCCGCCGAACAGCAGGCGGTTGTCCGGGGTCAGGCGAAAATAATTGCCGATCATGCGGCTGGTGACGTAGGCACGGTGCTGCGGCAACAGCTGGTCGATCAGTGCCTGGGGCAATACCTCGGTGACGATCACAAAGCTGCCCACCGGCACAATGCGTCGGCGATACCAGCCCAGGCCGCCGTGCTGGCAGGCGCCGCTGGCCAGCAGCACCTGGCCGGCGTGCAACGAGCCCTTGGCGGTGTTGACCTGATAGCCACCGGCTTGCGCCTTCCAGTCGTTGACCAGGGTGTGCTCGTGAATCATCGCGCCACGTCGCGCGGCGGCTTCGGCCAGGCCGACACCGAAGCGCCCGATGTGCATCTGCACGCCGTTGCGCTGCAGCAGGCCGCCGTGAAACTGCGCTGAATTGACTTCAGCACGGGCCTGCCCGGCGTCGAGCAATTCAACATCGGCGTCCACCTCACGGCGAATCAGCTCACAGGTACGTGCCAGTCCCTCGTAATGCAAGGGCTTGGCCGCCAGCTTGAGCTTGCCGTTGCGCACCAGGTCGCAGGCGATCTGCTCCTGCTCGACCAACGACACCACCGTGTGCACAGCGCTTTCATAGGCCTGGTAATAAGCGCGCGCCCGCTCGGCCCCGAGGCTGGCGTGCAGCCCGGCGTAGTCCTGGGCCACGCCGGTGTTGCACTGCCCGCCGTTGCGCCCCGACGCTTCGCCGACCACCCGCCCGGCATCCAGCACCACCACACTGGCGCCGCGCATGGCCAGTGCACGGGCAGCCGACAGCCCGGTGAACCCGCCACCGATGACCGCCACATCGACCTGCCGGGGCAAGTCGCCCGACTGTGCGCCGGTGAAGGCCGGTGCGGTGTCGAGCCAATAGGATTCACTGCCCATGTCTAACCTCGCGCGCAGAAAACGTTCGTTTTACAAACCCACCAGGCCAGGCAAACCGCCGATATCGGTAATCTGCTGATAACCATAGGCAGCATTGGCCGGCACTTCATGCCCACGGGCGACGAAGGCCTTGTGCTTGATCTTCATGTCATGGGCCGGCATCAGGTCATAACGGAAGCTGGACGACACATGCAAGATGTCTTCCGGACCGCAGCCCAGGTTGTCGAGCATGAATTCGAATGCCCGCAGGCGTGGCTTGTAGGCCTGCGCCTGTTGGGCGGTGAACACTTTGTGAAAAGGTGCGCCGAGCTTGTCGACGTTGGACATGATCTGACTGTCCATGGCATTGGAGAAAATCACCAGGGGAATCTTGTCGGCGATCTTCGACAGGCCCGCCGGCACGTCGGCATGGGGACCCCAGGTCGGCACGGCGTCGTAATACAGCTGGCCTTCTTCGCGGTACTCAATGCCCCAGCGCTTGCAGGTACGGGCCAGGGCGGTCTTGAGCACTTCATCGTAGGGCCGCCAGTCGCCCATCACCTGGTCGAGGCGGTAGGCGGTGAAGTCCTTGACGAACTGCTCCATCTGCTCGGGCGTGACGCGGTCGGCAAACAGCTCGCGGGTCAGGGTGCCCATGTGAAAGTTGGTCAGCGTACCGTAGCAGTCGAACGTAATGAATTTGGGACGAAGAAAGCTCATGGCGTGGAGTCCTGGAGTCAGTGGAATGTGGCCAAGCGTTCGCGGCTCTGGCGGCGCGTCAGCCCTGTGCAACACAGCTTCATTACAACACTGTGAAATCAGCAGATGGCGTCAAAAACGCCCGCACCTCAATACAAAGCACCGTTTTTAGCGTCAGCGCCAGCAGAGTTTGCGGCGCGCACAAGCCTTGGGCAAAGCCCGTATTCATGCGCCTTAATGGCCCTTTTATGGGATGAAGGCTCAAGAATGGGGCTGGCGAGCGGCAGAAAGTGTGGTGAGCCTCCGTACTTGATGCTGCACGCTGACGCGGCCATGAACAGCCCTGCGCACGGCAACGCATTTGCTGCTGAGCGCCGCCTCCAATTTAGTAGTAACTATGGTGGTGCGACCCTCCTGCATCGCAAATCTGCCGAATACTGCGCGCCCTCTTGCCAGCCCTGAAAACAGGTGGGATACAGGCATTCCAATGATGCTCCCCCTTCTGCTCAACGGAGACCCGCCATGGCAGCCCAGCCACACACTGATTTCTTCTATCGCTCGATGACGGTGGCCGACTTGCCGGCCGCCCATGCCCTGTCGGTGCAACTCAAATGGCCCCATCGCCAGGAAGACTGGGCGATGTTGCAGCGGGTCAGTGACGGCTTTGTGGTACTCGACGGCGAGCGCCTGATCGGCACCGCATTCGCCTGCCCTCAGGGCGACTACGCCACCATCGGCCTGGTGATCGTCAGCGACGATTATCAGGGCCGTGGCATTGGCCGGCGCTTGATGGAGCTGGCATTGAAGGCCTGCGATGCGCACACGCCTTTGCTCAACGCAACCGTGGCCGGCGCGCCGCTGTATGCCAGTCAGGGTTTTGTCGAGTTCGGCCATATACAGCAACACCAAGGCCAGGTGCAGGTGCCCGAGCAGACCGCGCTGGCCGAGGGTGAACACTGTCGCCCGTTGACGGCCGACGATCACGCCACCGTGATCGCCCTGGCCAACGCCGGCAGCGGCCTGGACCGCCGTGAAATCCTGCGCGACCTGCAGGTGGAACACGCCGTGGGCATCGAACGCGACGGCCAGTTGCGCGGGTTTGCGCTGCTGCGCCCGTTCGGTCGCGGGCGCTGCATCGGCCCGGTGGTGGCCGAAACCCTAGAACAGGCCAAACACCTGATCACCACGCTGATGGAACAGGTGCCGGACGCCTTCGTGCGTATCGACATTCCGGCCGAGTGCGGCCTCGGCGACTGGCTCGAACAGGCCGGTCTCAAGTGCGTCGACACCGTCGCCCGCATGGCCAAGGGCACACCGCCCAAGGCCAGCGGCGACGTCCACCTGTTTGCCCTGATCACCCAAGCGGTCGGTTGATTTTTTCCTGGAGCCTTACCCATGTCCTCTCCCCGTATTCTGATGCTCGCCCGCGCTGATGGCAGCGCCGTTGATACCCCCTTTCGCCACGCAGCGCTGAACGCGCTCGACCCGTTCGGCGACGCCCGCCAGATCGCCTGGCAGAGTGACGACGGCGTGTCCGCCGGGCGCGTCGCGTTCAGCGGTGAAGCTGTGATCGACGATTTCCCCTACAGCGAAACGCTGGTGGTGCAAGCCGGTTCCGTCCTGCTGCACAGCGCCGAGCAGACCCTGGAGCTGGGGGTCGGCGACAGCGCCGTGATCGGCCGGGGCACGCGCCTCACCCTGCAGGCGAGCCCCGGTAGCGCGTGGGCCTTCTGCGCGCTGAACCTGACCGACGCGCCGCTGCGTCCCGGCCTCACCTGGCTCGATCCGCGCACCCCGCTCAATCCGTCCGCCGCGCCCGATGCCCAGATTTTGATCGGCCCCGCGCCGCAATGCCGCGCCAACAACCTTTTCGACGATGAAAGCACCGAGCTGCGTGTGGGCATTTGGGATTCAACGCCCTATGCCCGTCACGGTCGCCCGCACAAGCTGCATGAGTTGATGTACCTGATCGAAGGCAGCATGACGTTGCAGGACGCCGATGGCGTGGACACGACGGTCAACCCCGGCGACACCGTATTCGTCGCCAAAGGCGCGCCCTGTGCCTGGCGCGGCTCGGTGTATGTGCGCAAGATTTACGCGGTGAAATAAGCTGTTATCGCTCCAGGGAGCCCGTTGAATGACTACACACTCTTCGAACCGCTACAGCGTCGATGCGCACACGGCGGACAAGTTCTATATCGATGGCCGCTGGGTTGCGCCCGCCGTTGCGGCGAGCCTGGCGGTGATCAACCCGGCCACCGAAGAGGTCGCCGCGCAGGTGGCACGCGGCTCCGGCGAAGATGTCGACCGCGCCGTCGCTGCGGCGCGTGCGGCGTTTCCCGGCTGGTCGGCCACCGCCCCGGCGGCGCGCGCCGTGGTGCTGGGGAAAATCCACGAGTTGATTCTGGAGCGCAAAGAGCAACTGGCCCAGGCGCTGTCTCTGGAAATGGGCGCCGCCATCGGTTTTGCCCGCGCCATGCAGGTGCCGCTGGCGGCCGAGCATGTGCGGGTGGCGCGTGATCTGTTGGCGAGCTACCGCTTTCACACGCTCGAAGGCAGCACCGCCATCGAACGCGAGCCTATCGGCGTGTGTGCGCTGATCACGCCGTGGAACTGGCCGCTGTACCAGATCACTGCCAAGGTCGCGCCGGCGATTGCCGCCGGCTGCACCGTGGTGCTCAAACCCAGCGAATTGTCGCCACTGAGCGCGCTGCTGTTCGCCCAATTGGTGCACGATGCCGGCCTGCCGCCGGGGGTGTTCAACCTGGTCAACGGCAGCGGCCACGAGGTGGGCGCGGCGATGGCGGCGCACCCTGACATCGACATGATTTCCATCACCGGCTCCAACCGCGCCGGCGCTTTGGTGGCGCAGGCTGCCGCGCCGACGGTCAAACGCGTGACCCAGGAACTGGGCGGAAAATCGCCGAACGTGATGCTGCCCGATGCGGACTTTGCCAAGGTGGTGCCATTGGGGGTGATGTCGGCGTTTCGCAACGTGGGCCAGTCGTGCAGCGCGCCGACGCGGATGATCGTGCCGAGGGCGCGGTTGGCCGAAGTCGAAGCACTCGCGGCGGCGACGGCCAACGCGATCATCGTGGGTGACCCGTCATCGGACGATACGGTGCTGGGGCCGATTGCCAATCAGGCGCAGTTCGAGCGTGTGCAAGTGATGATCGAGGCCGGTATCGACGAAGGGGCGAAACTGGTGTGTGGGGGCCCGGGGCGTGCGGCAGGTTTTGATAACGGCTTTTACACGCGGCCGACGGTGTTCTCCGAGGTGGAGAACCGCATGCGTATCGCCCAGGAGGAAATTTTCGGGCCGGTGCTTTGTATCATCGCGTATGACACGGTGGATGAAGCGGTGTCCATTGCCAATGACACGGTGTACGGGCTGGGCGCACACGTGCAGGGGCAGGATCTGCAGGCCGCCCGTGCGGTGGCGTTGCGTATTCGCGCGGGGCAGGTGCACTTGAATCACCCGGCGTGGGATCCGATGGCGCCGTTTGGCGGGTACAAGCGCTCGGGGAATGGACGGGAATATGGAGTGGTGGGGTTTGAGGAGTATCTGGAGATCAAGGCGATTGTTGGGTTTGGTAGTTAAGGATGCGCCATCCTTGGACCAGCGCGGCTAACCCGGCGTCCTGCCGGGTTAGCAACGGATTCAAGCCTGCGTGAGGCCAGCGCGGTTGACGGGGCGCGTGAGATCAAGATTAAAAACAGGGCAAAAGCAGGATCTGGTCGATTCGCTTTTTTGTGGGAGCTGGCTTGCCTGCGATGCAGACACCTCAATCCTTCAGGCAGACCCAGCCGATGCCTTCGCAGGCAAGCCAGCTTTTATCAAACCCAAAATAAGATATTGATTTACAACATCAAACTTCAGGACACATTCCTGTGGCGAGCAGGCTTGTCCTGCGTTGGGCTGCGCAGCAGCCCCAAAACCATGCTCCGGGCAGTGTCAGGTACACCGCATTTTCCTTGATTGGCGGCGCTTCGCACCCCAACGCGGGGCAAGCCCGCTCGCCACAGAGGTTACAGTTTGCTGCGCGACAGCGCTAAGTCGAAGACTTGCCGCTGTCTCCCACAGTTGATCGCGCTCACTCCCCCATACCGGTGGGTTCTAAGGACGGGCGGCTCTTGAAACATCATCCAGCACGCGCTCGGCCAGCAAGCGTGACACTTCAATCAGCTGTGCAATACCCAATGCACATTCGCGCCGCGTACTTTCCAGGTCGAAGGCAAAGTCGCAGGCCAGTGATTCGCTGAGGTTGACCAACAGGTCCTGGGTGGGATGCCGTCCTTGACGGTGAACAGCACCAAAGGACCCGGCATACCCAGAGGTATCCCGCGCACAGCCGCCATATCGCCTGCCGCGGTGATGGCGGCAACGGATATGTACACCCCCCCAACACATTAAAAGTCCGCCACCTTCCCCCAAGCCGACGACTTAAACCGATCCGGGTGATAAGGCTCCGGATCCACAATCGGCCGCGCTCCACTCACAATATCCGCAATCAAATGCCCTGCCCCTGGCCCGATCCCAAAGCCATGTCCACTGAACCCCGCTGCCAACACCAACCCTGGCAAGCTGGCCATTTCCCCAATGCCGGGCACTCCATCAGGTGTACTGTCCACATACCCCGCCCACGCCGCTGTTACCGAAGATTCTTTAAAGGCCGGCATCAGTTGCGTCGCGCGCGCATAGGTCAGTTTCACCGCCGCCGCATCCGGCGTGGGATCCAGAATCCGCATCTTTTCCATTGGCGTCGGCTCATCCAGACGCCAGCGCTTCCAGCTCTCATGCCCTGCCCGCGCGCCCTCGAAGCCACCCACCGCCAGGTTGCGCCAGCGACGCTGAAACATCGGTAAAAACTGCGGTGCAAAGCTGAGCAACTGCGGCGTCGGGTCAACTCGCCCGCGCCCGCTGATGGCCAGCGTATAGCTGCCATCAAAGCGGCGGGTCATCGAGGCCTGGGTGGTGTGCAGCGCGCTCGGCAGTTCCTGATTGGGCGGCGATACGCGCAGCACTGTTTGCCGAATGGTCGCCTGGGGAAAACGAATGCCGTACTGACGGCAGAACGACGACGCCCAGGCACCGGCAGCCAGCACCGCGAGACGGGTACGGATGGTGCCCTTCTCGGTCACCACACCCGACAGTCGCCCGCCCTCGGTCTCCAGCCCGCGCACGGCGCAGTCCTGATGCACCGTGCTGCCCAGCGCCATAATCGCGCGCGCGACCGCAGGCGCTGCGCGGGACGGGTCGGCAATGCCGTCGGTGGGCGCGTAGACCCCGCCCTTCCATTGCTTGCCGGTGGCCTGACCCCGTTCAGCGGCTTGCTGCGCGGTGAGCATATGGGTCTCGACGTTGACCGAACGGGCGAACTCGCCCCAGCGCGCCCAGCCGTCGATTTCCTTTTCATCATTGCTCAGGTAAAGCAGGCCGCAGCGCGTGAAACCGGTCTGCTCGCCGGTTTCGGCGGCGAACTGTGACCACAGCTCCAGGCTCTTGGTGGCCATCGGCAGCTCGCGCGCATCGCGATTCTGCTGGCGGCACCAACCCCAGTTGCGGCTCGATTGTTCAGCGCCGATACGGCCCTTTTCCACCAGCGCGACTTTCATCCCGCGCTTGGCCAGGTAATAGGCGGTAAAGGCACCGATGATGCCGCCGCCGATCACGACCACATCGGCGTCCGTCGGCAGGTCTGGCGAAGTTTCTACAGGAATCAGGGGAGCTGGCATGGGCGGGTTTCCGTCAAGGTCGGTCGTGGGGGCTCTGGCATCGCGGCAGCATGGATTTATTACACCACCATGAAGCCATGCATATACGGCGAAAAATACCGGCTGACTGACACAAACCACCGTTTAACAGGCCTGCCCCGGCAGACTTTACCGATGAAGCGGATGAGGGTTTGCTTAACGCCGTGAGGCGGCCGCGTCTATTAGCTGGTAAAGTGCGCACCGTTATTTATTAAGAGGAATGTTTCATGGCCACTAACCGCTCCCAGCGTCTGCGCAAAAAACTGTGTGTGGACGAGTTCCAGGAATTGGGTTTCGAACTGAACCTGGAATTCAAGAAAGACCTGGCTGACGATGCAATCGATGCATTTCTCGACGCATTCCTCAAAGAAGCCATGGAAGCCAACGGTCTGGGCTATGTCGGCGGTGACGACTACGGTCTGGTCTGCCTGCAGAAGCGTGGCTCGGTCAGCGAAGAGCAGCGCGCCAAGGTTGAAGCCTGGCTCAAATCCCGCGACGAACTGACCAAAGCTGAAGTCAGCCCGTTGCTGGACGTCTGGTACCCGGAAAAGCCGATCAATCCGGTTGCCTGATTGTCCTCAGGGCCATCCTCGTGATGGCCCTGTTTGTTTACGCGAGCCCCTGCTCTGGTGCTCCACGCCCGTGACGTCTCAGTCACCGGACAACCGTTCAAAATCACTCAATCGATGAACTCACCGCTGACGCTGCCGTGAAAGCAACGCCGTGCCTGCAAAAAAACGCCGATTTCCAGCTATCGTTCAGCTACAAGTGGCGCGACCTTGGGGCATAATGCCGACACTTTCATGATCACTGAGGGATTTTCTTACGTTCCCCTCGCCTTTTTCACCCTCCTCAGCAGCAGGGTTCTATTTTTTATGATCAAATCTTTGCGTCCATTGTTACTCGCCGGTCTGCTCCTGCCACTGGCCTTTTCCGCCACCGCCGCCCCCGTCAATAACAGCCTGCCGCCCAACGTGGCGCAAGCGCTGCAGAAAGCCAAGCTGCAAAACACCGCCCTGTCCCTGGTAATGATTCCGCTCAACGGCCCGGGCACGCCGACTGTATTCAACGCCGACGTCTCAGTGAACCCCGCCTCCACCATGAAGCTGGTCACCACCTATGCGGCCCTGGAAATGCTGGGGCCCAACCATCAGTGGAAAACCGAGTTCTACACCGACGGCACCCTCAGCGGTGGCGTGTTGCATGGCAACCTGTACCTCAAGGGCGGCGGCGACCCCAAGCTGAACATGGAAAAACTCTGGCTGCTGATGCGCGACCTGCGGGCCAATGGCGTGCAGCAAGTCACCGGCGACCTGGTGCTGGACCGCAGTTTCTTCAACCAGCCGCTGCTGCCCGAGTTCAATGACGACGGCAACGACGAGAACAAACCGTTTCTGGTCAAGCCCGACGCGTTGCTGGTCAACCTCAAGGCCCTGCGCTTTGTCACGCGTAACGATGGGGGACGGGTGATCGTCTCGGTCGAGCCGCCGATTGCCACCATCCGTATCGATAACCAGGTCAAGGTTTCCAACGCCAAGCAGTGCACCGGCGATGTGCGCTACAACCCGGTCAGCGCCGCCGATGGCAGCGTCACCGTGACCGTCAGCGGCCAGTTGGCCGATGGCTGCAGCTCGCAGACCTACCTGTCGCTGCTCGACCACGCCACCTACACCGCCGGCGCCGTGCGCGCCATCTGGAAAGAGTTGGGGGGCAGTATCCAGGGCCGTGACATCCAGGCGCCTGTGCCCAAAAGCGCCAAGGTACTGGCCCGCGCATTCTCGCCGGACCTGGCGGAAATCATCCGTGACATCAACAAATACAGTAACAACACCATGGCCCAGCAGTTGTTCCTGAGCCTGGGCGCGCAATTTCGCAACGATGCCGATGGCGACGATGCCAAGGCCGCGCAGCGTGTGGTGCGCCAGTGGCTGGCGAAGAAAGGCATCACCGCGCCGCACCTGGTGATGGAGAACGGCTCCGGCCTGTCCCGCGCCGAACGCGTCAGCGCCCGCGAAATGGCCACCATGTTGCAGGCCGCGTGGAAAAGCCCGTATGCCGCCGAATACATCAGTTCCCTGCCGATTGCCGGCACCGACGGCACCATGCGTAAACGCTTGAAGACCACCGCCATGCGCGGCGAAGCCCACGTCAAGACCGGCACCCTGAACACCGTGCGCGCGATTGCCGGGTTCAGTCGCGACAATAACGGCTACACCTGGGCGGTGGTGGCGATCCTCAACGATCCGAAGCCGTGGGGCGCCTCGTCGGTGCTGGACCAGGTGCTGCTTGACCTGTATCGCCAGCCTAAAGTGATGGCGGCAGCGCCGGTGCTCTAAATGTGGGAGGGGGCTTGCCCCCTCCCACCTTGGTTTTTGTGTCTGCCTTCAGGCCGGTAGTTTTTCCGGCGTGACACGGTCACGGCCTGCCTGCTTGGCCAGGTACACCGCCGAATCGGCGCGCAGCAGCAACCCGTCAATACCCTCATCGACACGCCAACTGGCCACCCCAAAACTGGCGGTCACCGTACCCACGGTATCCATCGGTACGCTGCGCAATGATTCCCACAGCTCCATCGCCAGGCTGTAGGCCTGTTGGCCGTCGGTGCCGGGGCACAACACCATGAACTCTTCGCCCCCCAAGCGGCAGAACACATCGGTGCGGCGCAGGCGCTGGCCGATGCGCTTGCACAGTTCCTGCAGCACGCCGTCGCCCACCCCGTGCCCATAGCGATCATTGATGCGCTTGAAGTGGTCGATATCCAGCATGATCACCGACAACGCCCCTGACGTGCGTCTGACGCGCACCATCTCGGACTTGAGGCGGTCCTGGAAGTAGCGACGGTTGTGGATGCCGGTCAGGGAATCGGTGATGGACAACGCACGCAGCTCTTCTTCTACCCGTTTGAGATCGGAAATATCCGACACATAACCGTGCCACAGCGTGCCGCCTCCGGGTAATTCTTCCGGCGTGGCCTCGCCACGAATCCAGCGCAACCCGCGCTGCGGCAAGATCACACGATACTCTTCGCGCCAATGGCTCAACTGCACGGCCGACGAGCGAATCGAGGCGCGTATGCGCTCGACGTCCAATGGGTGGATACGCTCGAAGACCTTTTCCGCGTCCTGCTGCAACACCCCTACCTCGATTTCATAGATATCGCGCATGCCATCGCTGGCATAGATGAAGCGCCAGTCGCCCCGGCGCTTGAGGGTGAACTGGAAAATCCCGCCGGGTACGTGGGCGCTGAGTTTTTTCAGCAGGCGATCCCGTGCAGCCAGAGCCTCGTAGGCGCGCTTTTGCTCGGTCACGTCGAGGTAGATCGCCAGATGCCCCACCCACAGGCCATGGTCATCGAGCAACGCAGTGCCGAGCATATTGACGATCAACTGGCTGCCATCTTCGCGGACCAGGGTCCATTCGCGCGCCTCGTGCAGGCTGTCCGGGCTCTGCACCAGCATGGCCTGGCTCGGCGGGATACGCTTGCCCAGCAACAGGCTCACGCTCGCGGCGCTGGCTTCCAGCTCCGACGCTAAGTGCAGGCTTTCGAGGGTGGCGCGCCCAACCACTTCGGCGGCCTTGAACCCAAGCATCTGTTCAGCACCGGCGTTGAAGGTAGTGATCACGCCGCGCAGGTCGGTGGCGATAATGGCGACTTGAGTGGCGGCATTCAGCACGCTGCGCAGCTGGCTATGGGCGCCGCGCAGTTCCTGCTCGCGCACGCGCAGTTGCACGGTGCGCTGCTCCACCAGTTTGAGCGCACGCTGACGCTGGCTGACCAGCACGTAGAGCAAGGCTGCAACCAGCAGGCTGAGCAGCCCGCCCATGCTCAAAATGCTGGCCATCGAGGAGCGGCTGGACCGGTCAAACACCTGACTGGGACGCAGGGTCAGGGCGTAGACATGGTCGCCCAGGGTCAGGCGCCGAGTCACGTTAAGGTCGCCGTCGCTTGGCGTGTTGCCTGACTCATACAGCATGCGTTGCTGCAGGTCAGAGGTGTCGACGATCTGCGTCACCAGGTTATCGCGGTCGGGCCTGGGCAGGCCGTCGGCCACCAACTGGCGCATGCTGATCGCAGCCATCACGAAACCGAACGGCTCCCCTGCCGGGGAAGCGACCGGCGCAACCAGCAGCACTCCCGGCGCGTAGGCCGGCTCCACGCCGACCAGTTGGATGGGTTGGGACACCGCCAGCTTGCCGCTCTTCTGCGCCCGCTCAAGGGTCGAGCGCCGCATGGGCTGGGCCAGCAGGTCGAACCCCAGTGGCGAGCCGAACAGGCTCTGGGTCTGGCTGTACAGCACCGGCACGTATTCATCACGCTCGGCCGCCGGGGCCAGTTCGCCGACCGCATTGAGTTCACGGATGGCAAAGGGCGTACCGTGCGCGCGAGACATGTCCTGCTCAAACCGGCTGCGCTGTTCGTGCAATACGCGGGGCGCCCACGCATAGGCGCGCGCATGCAGCAGCAAGGGCTGGGCGAAGCCGTCGAACTCTGCGCGGGTGACGTCCTGGGAATTGATGAAGAAACGTTGCAGGCTGCCCAGGCGTTGCTCCTGGTCTTCGAAGCGTTCCTGCAGGCGGCTGAAGCGCTCGCCGACCAACAATTGGAAGCGTTGGCGCACTTGCTGCTGATTGAGTTCGCGCGCGGCCCACGCAACCACGATGGTCAAGGCAACCCCTGCCAGGAATACCACCGACGCCACCATCCAGGCGGAGGCCTGCTCACTGATAAAGCCTAGTATTTTTGGGCGGACGGCTTGCAACGGCATGGACAACACTCAAGGCGCCAACGTGCGGGGATGTCACGTTGGCCAGGCCTTAGTTATAGCCATAGGCCCGGGGTTTGACCAGCCTCAAACCACTGCAGGAGCAAGTAAACTCGCGCCTGCAGTGGACAAGCATCGATCAACGCGCGGTGATTTTCCAGGCGCGGTGGATCTTGGCGTTGCGCGCAAAATCCGGGTCGAGGGTCTTGTCGCTGATTTCCTCGACGGCGTAGCGCTCGCTGAGGTTGTCCTCGAGCACGAACTTGCGGAAGTTGTTCGAGAAATACAGCACGCCGCCCGGCGCCAGACGCGCCATGGCCAGGTCGAGCAACTGCACGTGGTCGCGCTGTACATCGAAGATGCCTTCCATGCGTTTGGAGTTGGAGAAGGTCGGCGGGTCGATGAAGATCAGGTCGAACTCATCGCGGCTCGCCTCCAGCCACGCCATCACATCGCCCTGCTCCAGGCGGTTCTTGTCGGAGAAGCCGTTGAGCGAGAAGTTGCGACGCGCCCAGTCCAGGTAGGTCTTGGACAGGTCGACGCTGGTGGTGCTGCGCGCGCCACCTTTGGCGGCGTGCACGCTGGCAGTGGCGGTGTAGCAGTACAGATTGAGAAAGCGCTTGCCGGCCGCTTCCTTCTGGATGCGCATGCGCATCGGCCGGTGGTCGAGGAACAGGCCGGTGTCCAGGTAGTCGGTGAGGTTGACCAGCAGCTTCACGCCACCTTCGCTGACCTCGGTGAATTTGCCCTGGGCGCTTTGGCGCTCGTACTGCTTGGTGCCGCTCTGGCGCTCGCGACGCTTGACCACCACGCGGCTCTTGTCGATGTTGAGCGCCTGGGGAATCGCGGCCAGGGCATCGAACATGCGCGCCGAGGCTTTTTCCGGGTCGATGGACTTGGGCGCGGCGTATTCCTGCACATGGACCCAATCGTGGTACAGGTCGATGGCCATGGAGTATTCCGGCATATCGGCGTCGTACACGCGGTAGCAATCCACGCCTTCACGCTTGGCCCACTTGCCCAGCAGCTTGAGGTTTTTCTGCAGGCGGTTGGCAAACATCTGCCCGCCTTCGCTCAAGCGTGCCTGCTCGACGACAGGCGCTGGCGCCGGTTTGATCGGGTTGCCGTTCTTGTTGTACTGGCGCTCCTGCGGCTCGAGCGGGGCCTGGTCGTAAGCGGCCTGCTCGCGTTCGGCCTGGCGCTGCTCGGGGGTGCGACGCTCGCCGGTGACGAACTGATCCGGGTTGACCTTGATCAGCAGCAGCTTGCACGGCAATGCGCCGTTCCAGAACGAATACTGTTTGTGGCTGCGGATGCCCATGCGCTTGCCAAGGTCCGGCGCGCCGGTAAACACCGCCGCTTCCCAGCCCATGCAGGCCTGACGCAGACGCTCGCCGAGGTTCTGATAAAGGTACAACAGGCTGGCTTCGTCACCCAGACGCTCGCCGTAGGGCGGGTTGCAGATGACAAGGCCTTTCTGGTTCTGGTCCGGACGCGGCTCGAAGGTGCCGACTTCGCCCTGGTACACCTTGATCCAGTGGCTTAAGCCTGCGCGTTCGATGTTGTTACGCGCGGGCTGGATCAGGCGCGGGTCGGCTTCGTAGCCACGCACCCACAGCGGCGGTTTGTTCATGCCGATGGCGGCGCGTTCCGACGCTTCGGCGTGAAGCTTCTTCCACAGCGCCGGCACGTGGCCGAGCCAGGTGGTGAAGCCCCACAGTTCGCGGTTGAGGTTGGGCGCCATGTCGGCGGCGATCATTGCGCCTTCGACCAGGAAGGTGCCCACGCCGCACATCGGGTCAGTCAGCGCGCCGCCTTCAGCGGCAATGCGCGGCCAGCCGGCACGGATCAGGATTGCGGCCGCGAGGTTTTCCTTCAGCGGCGCGGCGCCCTGCTGCAAGCGGTAACCGCGCTGGTGCAGGCTGTGGCCGGACAGGTCGAGGGAGAGGATGGCTTCGCCACGGTCCAGGCGCAGGTGGATGCGCAGGTCCGGGTTGATCTTGTCGATGGACGGTCGTTCGCCAGTGGGGGTGCGCAGTTTGTCGACAATCGCATCCTTGACCTTCAGCGCGCCGAAGTGGGTGTTGTCGATGCCCGAACCATGGCCGCTGAATTCAACGGCAAGGGTGCCGTCGGGGACCATGTGCTCGGCCCACTCGATGTCCAGCACGCCGTGATAGAGGTCTTCGGCGTCCTTCATCGGGAAGCGCTTGAGCACCAGCAGCACGCGGTTGGCCAGACGCGACCAGAGGCACAGGCGGTAGGCGGTCTCCATGTCGGCCATGCCGCGCACGGCCGAGGTGTGCTCGCGGGCGTCCTCAAGGCCAAGCCCGACGGCTTCCTCGATCAGCAGGCCTTCGAGGCCTTTGGGGCAAGTGAGGAAGAGTTCAAAACGGTCCGACATGGGGCATTCCAGGCTTTTCAGCAATAAATGAACGGGCGACGCATCGCCGGTTCGGTTTTCAATCAAGCACTTTTCTTGAAGAGTGCTCGCGTGGCACGAATGTGCCGTTCCACCCCGGCGATAGGACCCGTGGGCCCTGAATACAGAGGCAGATCAATAATGTTAGGCAACAAAAAGAAATATTCCGACCCTTCGTCGAATAATAACCGACTGCAACGGGCGGGCATTCTCACCAAGGGATTGAACCCATGGCCATCGCGGGGCACATCATAGCTGGCTTTGCCGATAAAAAGGGGCGAAAAGCCATCCCAGCTTATGGCTATAGCATCCAAAACGTTACGTGCTTATGACAAAACGATCATTGAATCCATGTGACCTATTGGTTAGAACTCAACACAGGTTGGCGCCGTAACGACGCCGACACACAGGCTCGCCACGCCGGCAGCGAGCCCACCAACGGCAGAACACTCTGCCCGGCCCCAGACGAGGCCGAAGGATATCTAGACAGTCAACCAGTGAGGGAAACACCCTATGAGAAGACTCAAGCGTGATCCGTTGGAAAGAGCATTTTTACGCGGATATCAATATGGCGTTCATGGCAAATCCCGTGAGCTTTGCCCATTTACTCTACCGTCGGTACGCCAAGCCTGGATCAACGGCTGGCGAGAAGGACGTGGCGACAACTGGGACGGTATGACTGGCACTGCGGGCATCCACAGACTCAACGAACTTCACGCCGTCGGCTAATCAGGGCATCTAATTCCGACATACCACCTTTGACTATGTAACGACTTAACCACGCACGCCTTACCCAGGCGGCGGGCTTCGGCCCAGGGGCTCCTTATGGAGCCCTTTTTATTGGATGGCAAAACCCATTGAGGCTAGCGCTTTTTGTGGGTTACCCCTTGCGCGCTCAGTTAAGCGTGATTCCCTGTGGCGAGCAGGCTTGCCCTGCGTTGGGTTGCGCAGCAGCCCCAAAACCAGGCGCTGAGCCGTATCAGGTACACCGCGGTTTGCTGGCTTGGGGGCGGCGCTTCGCACCCCAACGCGGGGCAAGCCCTAATGCCAGTCAGTTAAGCGCAGATTCCCTGTGGGAGCGGTGGGTCAGTCGACCTCAATGTTTGCTGGGCCGACGCCTTCGCAGGCAAGCCCGCTCCCACATTTGATCTTGGTTACTTTGGGCATCGCGTTCGCTTAACTGAACGGCACTGGGGCAAGCCCGCTCGCCACGATGGCATCCACCGATTCGCGGATCAGCGCCGGTCCCTTGTAGATAAAGCCGGAGTACAGCTGCACCAGGCTTGCGCCGGCCGCTATTTTCTCGGCGGCGTGCTTGCCTTCGGTAATGCCGCCCACGGCGATGATGGGCAAGCGCCCGGCAAGTTCAGCCGCCAGCACCCTGACGATGTGGGTGCTCTGATCGCGAACCGGTGCGCCCGAAAGCCCGCCCGCCTCATCCCCATGGGCCAGGCCTTCGACACCTGCGCGGCTCAGGGTGGTGTTGGTCGCGATCACCGCATCCATCCCCGAATCCACCAGGGCCTGGGCTACCAGGATCGTCTCCGCGTCGCTCATGTCCGGGGCAATCTTGATCGCCAGCGGCACGCGCTTGCCATGCCGCACGGCCAGGTCTTCCTGGCGCTGGCGCAGGGCTTCGAGCAACTGTTTGAGCGAGTCGCCGAACTGCAGGCTGCGCAGGCCCGGCGTGTTGGGCGAGCTGACGTTGACGGTGACGTAGCTGGCGTGGGCGTAGACCTTGTCCAGGCAGATCAGGTAGTCATCCACTGCGCGCTCGACCGGGGTGTCGAAGTTCTTGCCGATATTGATGCCCAGGATGCCCTTGTACTTCGCCGCCTGGACCCGCGACAGCAGGTGATCGACGCCCAGGTTGTTGAAGCCCATGCGGTTGATGATCGCCTCGGCTTCCGGCAGGCGGAAGATGCGTGGCTTGGGATTACCCGGTTGCGGCCGTGGCGTCACGGTGCCGATTTCGACAAAGCCGAAACCCAACTGTGCAAAACCGTCAATCGCGGCGCCGTTCTTGTCCAGGCCGGCGGCCAGCCCGACCGGGTTGGGAAACTCGAGCCCCATCACCGACACCGGCATTTTCGCCGGCGCCTTGCAGACCAGGCCATTGAGCCCCAGGCGGCCGCCGGCACCGATCAGGTCCAGGGACAGATCGTGGGAGGTTTCCGGGGAGAGTTTGAACAACAGCTGGCGGGCCAGGTTATACATGGGCGGGCTAGACTCGGATGGCGGCGAAAGGTGGCGCGATTATAGCCGGGGTGACCACCCTGGCGCGAGGCATGCCGCCTGATCGTCAGTGACGCAGCGCAACCAGCGCCTCATACCGGGCCCAGATTTTTTGCGCATATTGCTCGCGCAATGCATCACGCTGCGGCCCCGACCCTGCTCCCGCGTTGTAGGAACCCACGGCCGTCCAGTTGTAACCGAACCGCTGGATAAACCCGGCGAGGATCGATGCGCCCACTTCCACCGACAGACAGGGTTCGCTCAGCAGCCGCTCTTCGGTAATACCCTGTTTGAGCAAGCGTGGCAGGTGCACGCTGTTGATCTGCATCAAGCCGATATCGCGGCTGCCGTCGCTGTTCGCGTTGTTCATCGCGTTCGCGCGGTATCCCGACTCCACCGCCGCGATGGCCTGCAGCAGTTCCGGTTCAATATCGTAGCGACCGGCCACGTCTTCCCAGCAATCGGCCAAGGCTCGGCTGCTGACCAGCACCGCACTCAACACGGCGCTGCTGGCCAGGCGCTTAATCATGCTGCACCTGACCACAGGCCGAGCAGAGACGCTGCTCGCGCGTCCCCTCCAACAGCGCTCTGTGCTGGACGTTCACAGGGCAAGTGAAGCGATAGCCCTTGCCATAAATCGTCTTGATAAAGCCCTTGTCGGCCTTCAGGTGTTTGCGCAGTGCATAAATGCAGCGGGTGAGCGACTCCTCGGACACCTCTCTACGGGGCCAGGCCGACTCCAGCAAATGGTCCTTGGTCATCAACGCACCACCGGATGCCAGCAGCAACCGCAGCACATGCCACTCTTTGGGCGGTAATTGAAGGTCCACATTCTGCCCGGTCAAGCGGCCATAACCATGCAAGGTCCACCCGGCAAATACCCATGAGGCTGTCAGCTCATCATTTGCGATGGCCATGGGCACCTCGGTATTGATCTACTGACATTGAATTTCTGGCTTCCTGAATCAACCGATACGGCAACGGCAGGACTATAAAAACCTGACCACCGAACCGAGCTAGGAAACGACTTATGCGCCTGAGGATTTCGATAGTCGCTACGTAGGACTTTTCGCCATACGAAGGTCACTCAGCGGACTCTGGGCTTGCGCGGTTGAAGGCACGTTGCACCCGCTCGTATTGGGCCCCGGTCAGTGGCGGCGGCCCCACGGCGCCTGCCAGCAGCTTCGGCTCGCCGCCCACCGCGCGCGCCTGGATCACAAACAGCCGCACCTGGGCGCCGCGCGCGCGGCGCGCGCCCTCGTCATCACGGCGAAAAGCCCCCAGCCACAGGCGCCGGCCCTGGGGCACACGCACCACCGTGCTGATCGCGATGCGGCCCACCGCCCCAGCCGAACCTGCCTTGAGCTTGCCGGCCATGGGCCGCCCATCCTCCAGGCTCAGTTGCATCTCGATCTGGCTCGCATCGGCAAAACGCGGCAGCACACTGGCTTCGGTGCGATAGCGCACCGGTTGCCACTGGGCATCGTCTTGCGCGGATTTGGGCAGGTAAAACGTGTGGGCGTCATGGAACACTGCCGGAACGTTTTCCTGGGTAAGGATCACCGGAAACGCCACCACTCTGGCCTTGCGACGACGTTCCAGCGCAGCCAGCTGCGTCATCAGACGGTTGTCGTCCAGAGGGTCCAGCACCTGTGTCACTGAGGGCGCGTCGTCACCCTCCCCGGACCAGGACGTCTTCAGCTTTTCCAGTTCATTACGGTCCACGTCGATCTGCCACAGCGTCACTTCAATCGGTCGCCTGGGCGTGTCGAGTTGCGTCACCAGCTCCTCGATCACCTTGACCTGAGCCGGCTTGCCCTTGATCAGCAGGCTGTTGGAGTCAGGATAAGCAATCACCAACAGGCGCTTGTCAGCCAGCGGACCACGCGCACCTTGCTCACGCTCGGCAGCCAGCACGGTCTCGATCATCGAGGCCATGCCGGGAACATTGACCTGCTCATCGCCCAGGGCGTATTGGCGATCGGCCACATGGGTATTGAACACCTGCACCACGCCAAACGCCTGATCGCCCACCGGCACCTGGGTGCGCTGGCGATCCATCAGTTGCGCCAGGTGCAGCACCTGATCCACGTAGTTGGGCGGGCCGGACACATAAAAGGTGCGCCCGGCGCTCTCGCGCAGGGGAAAGCGTGATTCATCCAACCCCGAGCGGCGCATGAACTCGCGCAGCCGGTCGACCGAGATATGCCGCAGTGTCACCGCAGAGCTTTTCGCCTCGCTGGCGTCATACACACGGAGCACCTGGCCGTCGCTGTACCAGATCAGGCCATGCTGCTCGGCGAGGGCCTGCAGGGTGTGCTGCGCCGCCTTCAGGTCGAACACGCCGGAAACGCGCGTGCGCGAGACATCGCGGCTGACCACCACGGGCAACCCCAAGGGCACTGACAACGCGGTAAAGACGGTATGCAGGCTTTCATCCTGCGCCCGATACGCCTCGGCCGAGGCGAACGTGCTTGCCCACAGCACGGCCAGGCACAGTAACCAGCGCAAGCGGGTCATGACAGGGGAATCGATCGTCACTTTGGATGTTCCTCGCAAAGAGGCGGCCATACTGAAAGCCGGCCGGGTTTCAATCTTGATGAAAACCTGACGGCCTGCCGCGGCCGCGAGGCCGTGGCATGTGCCTTGCTAAGCCTTGCTCACTGGTTTTTTGATTGAAAAGGCGGCATTGATGAACGATTCGGCAGGCAGCGGCCCGACCAGCGATCCATTGGCCTGGGTCCACGGCAGTGACGCCCCGGAAAAGAGCAGCCTCGACCTCGGATTCATGGCCTTGAGCGATTGCGCCTCGCTGGTGGTGGCGGCCACTCAGGGCTTTGCCCAACCCTACGGCTTGACCCTGAACCTCAAGCGCCAGTCATCCTGGGCCAACCTGCGCGACAGGCTGGTCAGCGGTGAACTGGATGCCGCCCACAGCCTGTATGGGCTGATCTACGCGGTGCACCTGGGCATCGGCGGCGTGGCGTCCACCGACATGGCGGTGCTGATGGGCCTGAACCAGAACGGCCAGAGCATCAATCTGTCTCACGGTCTGCAGGCACAGGGGGTGACCACTCCTGAGGCGCTGGACCACCACGTGCACCAAAGCCGTACAAAACTGACCTTCGCCCAGACATTTCCCACCGGCACCCACGCCATGTGGCTGTATTACTGGCTCGCAAGCCAGGGCATTCACCCCTTGCAGGATGTCGACAGCGTGGTGGTGCCGCCGCCGCAGATGGTTGCGCACCTGCAGGCAGGGCGCATTGACGGTTTCTGTGCCGGCGAACCCTGGGCCGCCAGCGCGGTGAAGCACAATCAGGGCTTCACCCTGGCGACCAGCCAGACGATCTGGCCAAACCACCCGGAAAAAGTGCTGGGCTGCACCCAGGCTTTCGTCGACCAATACCCCAACACCGCGCGCGTGCTGGTGATGGCTGTGCTCGAAGCCAGCCGTTTTATCGAGCAGAGCCAGGAAAACCGCCGTTCCACCGCGCAGCTACTCAGCGCCCGCGAGTACCTCGACGCCCCGCTCGACTGCATCGAGCCTCGCCTGCTCGGCCATTATGACGACGGCCTGGGCAACCAGTGGCAGGATCCCCATGCGCTGCGCTTTTTCGCCAAGGGCGAGGTCAACCTGCCGTACCTGTGCGACGGCATGTGGTTCATGACCCAGTTCCGCCGCTGGGGTCTGCTGCGTGAAGACCCGGACTACCTTCAGGTTGCCCGCCAGGTGCAGCAACTGAACCTCTATCGCCAGGCCGCCGCCGCCGTTGACGTGCCGGCAAGCCGCCAGGACATGCGCAGCAGCCAGTTGATCGACGGCAAAATCTGGGACGGCTCCGACCCCGCCGCCTACGCACGCAGCTTCCGCCTGCACGCCCTGGCGGATCACCCCAACCGCCAGGCTCAGCGCTGACAGGAGGCCACCCATGCTGCGAATCCTGTTGATCAACGACACCCCGCGCAAGGTCGGGCGGCTCAAGGCGGCGCTGGTCGAGGCCGGCTTCGAGGTCATCGATGAGTCCGGCCTGACCATCGACCTGCCCGCCCGCGTCGAAACGGTGCGCCCGGACGTGATCCTGATCGATACCGAGTCAGCCGGGCGCGATGTGATGGAGCAAGTGGTGCTGGTGACGCGCGACCAGCCGCGACCGATTGTGATGTTCACCGATGAGCACGACCCGAATGTGATGCGCCAGGCGATCAAGTCCGGCGTCAGCGCCTATATAGTTGAAGGCATCCAGGCCCAGCGCCTGCAACCGATCCTCGACGTGGCCATGGCCCGCTTCGAAAGCGACCAGGCCCTGCGCGCCCAGTTGCAGGCCCGCGACCAGCAATTGGCCGAGCGCAAGCGCATCGAACTGGCCAAGGGCATGCTGATGAAAATGAAAAACTGCAACGAGGAAGAGGCCTACACCCTGATGCGCCGCCAAGCCATGAGCCGCCAGCAGAAACTGATCCAGGTGGCCGAGCAGATTATTGCCATGAGTGAGCTGCTGGGCTGACTGTGGCAAGCCTTGTGATGGGCAGACTGGTTTTGATTGTGGTTGTGGCGAGCAGGCTTGCCCTCATGCCGTTCAGTTAAGCGCAGATTCCCTGTGGCGAGCAGGCTTGTCCTGCGTTGGGCTGCGCAGCAGCCCCAAAACCAGGCGCTGAGCCGTATCAGGTTCACCGTGTTTTGCAGGATTGGGGGCGCTTCGCACCCCAACGCGGGGCAAGCCCGCTCGCCACGGGGGCTCGTTCTTCACAAAGTTTAGTGTTGGCACAGGACTTGCCATGCATTCATCACAGGTAGCCAACGGCGGTTGCCCTTCCACGACAAAGACGTCGCACATCCGGTTTGCTTTCGCGAACCCGATGGCGGCGTTTTTTTTCGTTTTGGCCTTCTGACAAGACCCCCTACCGTTGAGGTGCGTGATGAAATCAAGCTTCTGGAAATCCGGGCACACCCCGACCCTGTTTGCCGCGTTCCTGTATTTCGACCTGAGTTTCATGGTCTGGTATCTGCTGGGCCCGCTGGCCGTGCAGATTGCCGCCGACCTGCACCTGACCACCCAGCAACGTGGCCTGGTAGTGGCAACGCCGATCCTGGCGGGCGCGGTGCTGCGCTTTCTGATGGGCATGCTGGCCGACAAGTTGTCGCCCAAGACCGCTGGGCTGATTGGCCAGGTGATCGTGATCGTTGCGTTGTTCGGCGCGTGGAAACTGGGTATTCATAGTTATGAGCAAGCCCTGCTGCTGGGCTTGTTCCTCGGCATGGCCGGCGCATCCTTTGCCGTCGCCCTGCCCCTGGCCTCGCAGTGGTACCCCGCTGAGCATCAGGGCAAGGCCATGGGCATCGCCGGGACAGGCAACTCCGGCACGGTGTTCGCCGCGTTGCTGGCCCCGGTGTTGGCCGCCGCCTTTGGCTGGAGCAATGTCTTCGGTTTTGCGCTGATTCCGTTGGTCCTCACGCTGATCGTGTTCGCCTGGCTGGCACGCAATGCTCCGCAACGCCCGAAAGCCAAAGCCATGGCCGACTATTTCAAGGCGC
The DNA here is from genome assembly GCF_000336465.1 of Pseudomonas poae RE*1-1-14. Classification (NCBI taxonomy): domain Bacteria; kingdom Pseudomonadati; phylum Pseudomonadota; class Gammaproteobacteria; order Pseudomonadales; family Pseudomonadaceae; genus Pseudomonas; species Pseudomonas poae. The sequence continues at coordinate 3,225,776 of NC_020209.1, forward strand.
TGGGCGACCGTGACAGCTGGTGGTTCATGTTTTTCTACAGCGTGACCTTCGGCGGTTTCATCGGCCTGGCCAGCGCCCTGCCCGGCTACTTCAACGACCAGTATGGCCTGAGCCCGGTGACCGCCGGCTACTACACCGCCGCCTGCGTGTTCGGCGGCAGCCTGATGCGCCCGTTGGGCGGCGCCCTGGCGGACCGTTTCGGCGGCATCCGCACGCTGCTGGGCATGTACAGCGTGGCGGCGGTGTGCATCGCGGCGGTGGGTTTCAACCTGCCAAGTTCCTACGCCGCCCTGGCACTGTTCGTGTGCACCATGCTCGGACTGGGCGCGGGCAACGGTGCGGTCTTCCAACTGGTACCCCAGCGTTTTCGCAGCGAAATCGGCGTAATGACCGGCCTGATCGGCATGGCCGGCGGCATCGGCGGCTTCGCCCTCGCCGCTGGCATGGGCGCGATCAAGCAAAGCACCGGCAGTTATCAACTGGCCCTGTGGCTGTTCGCCAGCCTCGGCGTGCTGGCCTGGTTCGGCCTCTACGGCGTGAAACGCCGCTGGAGAACGACGTGGGGTTCGGCCGCAGTGACTGCCGCGCGCGTCTGATGAGTCTGCAACTAAGCGTCGCCCAGGCCAGCGCCATGGGTCCGCGCAGCGAAAACCAGGATGCCCTGCGCGTGGTCACGCCCAGCGCGGAACTGGCTGCGAGCAAAGGTTACCTGTGCGCCCTCGCCGATGGCGTCAGCCAATGTGCCGACGGCGGCCTGGCCGCGCGTTCAAGCCTGCAGGCGCTGGCCCTGGACTACTACGCCACGCCGCAGACCTGGGGCGTGGCCCAGGCGCTCGAACGGTTATTGCTCGCGCAGAATCGCTGGCTGCAAGCCAACGGCGGCGGCCAGCCGTTACTGACCACCCTCAGCGCCCTGGTGTTTCGCGGCCGGCGCTTCACCCTCGCCCATGTCGGCGACTGTCGCGTGTATCGCTGGCTGGACGGCGAGTTGCAGCGCATCAGCGAAGACCATGTGTGGGAGCAACCGGGCATGCAGCATGTGCTCAAGCGCGCCCTTGGCCTGGATCAACACCTGGTGCTGGATTTTCTCGACGGCGAACTGCGCGCGGGCGAGTGTTTCCTGCTGCTCAGCGACGGCGTATGGGCCACGCTGAGCGAACACAGCATCTGCGCCATCCTGCGCGAGCAAACCAACCTCGACATGGCCGTCAACACCCTGGTGAGCGCCGCGCACCTGGCCGGCAGCCAGGACAACGCCAGCGCGCTGCTGGTGCGCATTGACGCGCTCGGCGCCGCCACCCTGGGCGATGCGCTGGTGCAGTTGCAGCAATGGCCACTACCGCCGCCGCTCAAGCCTGGCCAGCCGTTCGAAGGCTGGGAGGTGGAAAGCCTGGTCGCGCAGAGCCGACAATCGTTGCTGTACCGAGTGCGCGACGCCCAGCAACAGCCCTGGCTGCTGAAAACCCTGCCGCGCGGCCACGACAACGACACCGATGCGGGCCAGGCGCTGCTGTCGGAGGAATGGTTTCTGCGCCGGGTGGCCGGACGCGCGTTTCCGGACGTTCACCCGGCCAGCGGGCGTCAGCATCTTTACTATGTGATGCGCGAGTACCCAGGGCTCACCCTGGCCGAGCTGTTCAAGCAGCAAGGCCCGTTGCCCCTGGCGCAATGGCAATCCATCGCCGAGCGTTTGCTGCGCGCGGTCGGCCTGCTGCATCGCCGGCAGATCCTGCACCGCGATATCAAGCCGGAAAACCTGCTGCTGGGCGACGACGGTGAACTGCGGGTGCTGGATTTTGGCCTGGCCTACTGCCCGGGCCTTTCCGAAGACCCAATGAACACACTGCCCGGCACGCCGAGCTTTATTGCCCCCGAAGCGTTCAATGGCGAGCGTCCTGCGCCTCAGCAGGATTTGTACAGTGTCGGCATTACGCTGTATTACCTGCTGACGGGACATTATCCCTACGGCGAAATCGAAGCCTTCCAACGTCCCCGCTTCCATCAACCGATCAGCGCCAGCCGCTATCGCCCCGACCTGCCGGATTGGCTGCCCCTGAGCCTTGAACGCGCCGTGGCCGCGCAACCCGCGCAGCGTTATGAAACCGCCGAAGAATGGCTGCTGGTGCTGGAGCAGGCCGACCGCCGCGAACTGAGCGTACGCCCGCGACCGCTGCTGGAGCGCGAACCGCTGAGGGTGTGGCGCACGTTGGCGCTGGTGTCGCTGCTGATCAATCTGGTGCTGCTGTACGGACTGTTGCACCACTAACGGGCAAAACGCTTCGGCTGTGAGGTTAAACGCCCAGTAAAACTGCGGTTATGCCGACTTGGCACAACCGCTGCATTAGCTCTGGCAACAACCCACATACAGCCGCCCCTTCAACGACGAAGGATCGAGCTTCCCGAGAGAACGGGACCCGGACAAAGGCGTCCTCGCTAGCTGACTAGCGGGGACGCCTTTTTTTGTTTGCGCGTGATTGGTCGGAGAGCGACATGAAAAAACTCAAATTGGTGATGATCGGCAACGGCATGGCCGGGGTGCGTACCCTTGAAGAACTGCTCAAGCTGAGCAGCGATCTCTACGACATCACCGTGTTCGGCGCCGAACCCCACACCAACTACAACCGCATCCTGCTGTCGCCGGTGCTGGCTGGTGAACAAACCTTCGAAGAGATCGTGCTCAACGACCTGGACTGGTACCTGGACAATAACGTCAAGCTGCTGCTCAACCGCAAGGTCGTGCAGATCGACCGGGTCAAGCGCAAAGTCATCGCCGAGGACGGCACCGAGGCCGAGTACGATCGTTTGCTGATCGCGACCGGTTCCACACCGTTTATCCTGCCGATCCCCGGCAACACCTTGCAGGGCGTGATCGGCTATCGCGACATCGCCGACACCCAGGCCATGATCGACACCGCCAAGACCCACAAGCACGCGGTGGTCATCGGTGGCGGCCTGCTTGGCCTGGAAGCGGCCAACGGCCTGATGCTGCGCGGCATGCACGTGACCGTGGTGCACATCGGCGAATGGTTGCTGGAACGCCAGCTGGACAAGACCAGTGGCCAACTGCTGCAAACCGAACTGGAAAGCCGTGGTCTGGTATTTCGCCTGGGCGAACACACCCAGGCCCTGCACGATGCCGGCAATGGTCGCGTTGGCTCGGTGCAGTTCAAGAACGGCGACATCATCCCCGCCGACCTGGTGGTGATGGCCGCCGGCATTCGGCCCAATACCGAACTCGCGGAAACATCAGGCATCCCGTGCAACCGCGGGATTCTGGTCAACGACACGATGCAAACCTACGACCCGCGTATTTATGCGATCGGCGAATGCGCCAGCCATCGCGGGATTGCCTACGGCCTGGTTGCGCCGCTGTTCGAACAGGCCAAGGTCTGCGCCAACCACCTGGCTCAGCTCGGCTTTGCCACCTACAAAGGTTCGGTCACCTCGACCAAGCTGAAAGTCACTGGCATCGACCTGTTTTCAGCCGGCGATTTCATGGGCGGCGAAGGCACCGAGACCATCACCCTCTCCGACCCGATTGGCGGCGTGTACAAAAAACTGGTGATCAAGGACGACATCCTCGTCGGCGCCTGCCTGTACGGCGACACCGCCGATGGCGGTTGGTACTTCCGCCAGATCCGTGAGAACCATGCCATCGGCGAGATCCGCGATCACCTGATGTTCGGCGAAAACGCCTTGGGCGACGTAGGCCATCAGGGCCAGGACAAGGCCATGAGCATGGCCGACAGCGCTGAAGTCTGCGGCTGCAACGGCGTGTGCAAGGGCACCATCGTCAAGGCGATCCAGGAACAGGGCCTGTTCAGTGTCGACGAGGTGAAAAAACACACTAAAGCCGCCAGTTCCTGCGGCTCCTGCGTGGGGCTGGTGGAACAGATCCTGATCAACACCGTGGGCGGCGCGGCCGATGTAAAACCCAAGAGCGAAAAAGCCATCTGCGGGTGCAGCGACCTCAACCACGGGCAAATCCGCCAGGCTATCCGCGAACAGCATTTGCTGACCATCGCCGGCACCATGAGCTACCTGAACTGGCGCACCCCCAACGGCTGCGCCACCTGCCGCCCGGCGCTGAACTATTACCTGATCTCCACCTGGCCCGGCGAAGCCAAGGACGACCCGCAATCGCGCCTGATCAACGAACGGGCCCACGCCAACATCCAGAAAGACGGCACCTACTCTGTGGTCCCAAGGATGTGGGGCGGTGTGACCAATCCTTCGGAACTGCGCCGTATCGCCGACGTGGCCGACAAGTACAACGTGCCGATGGTCAAGGTCACCGGCGGTCAGCGCATCGACTTGCTCGGCATCAAGAAGCAGGACTTGCCCGGCGTGTGGAAAGACCTCGACATGCCGTCCGGCCACGCCTACGGCAAATCCATCCGCACCGTGAAAACCTGCGTCGGCAGCGAGTTCTGCCGCTTCGGCACGCAGAATTCCACGCAACTGGGCATTGAGCTGGAGCACGACCTGTTCAACATGTGGTCGCCGCACAAGGTCAAGCTGGCGGTGTCCGGTTGCCCGCGCAATTGCTCGGAAGCCGGCATCAAGGATGTCGGCATCATTGGCGTCGACTCCGGCTGGGAGATGTATATCGGCGGCAACGGCGGCATCAAGACCGAAGTCGCGGAATTCTTCGTCAAGCTCAAAACCGCCGACGAAGTGCGCGAGTACAACGGCGCATTCCTGCAGTTGTACCGCGAGGAGGCCTTCTACCTGGAGCGCACCGTGCATTACCTGCAGCGCGTGGGCATGGAGCATATCAAGAAAGCCGTGCTGGAAGACCCGGCCCGGCGCAAGGCGCTGAACGAGCGCCTGCAATTCTCGCTGTCATTCGAGCAGGACCCGTGGAAAGAACGGCTTGAACAGCCGCTGCTGAAAAAGGAATTCGAGGTGATCCCCGTCAAACACCTGGAGGTGCAGGCATGAACTGGCTGGATATTTGCGCCCTCGACGACATCAACGCACTGGGCTCGCGCATCATCAACGGCCCCAAGGGCGACATCGCGATCTTTCGTACCAGTGACGACGAAGTCTTCGCCCTCGACGACCGCTGCCCGCACAAGGGCGGCCCGCTGTCCCAAGGACTGATCTACGGCAAGCGCGTGGCCTGCCCGCTGCACAACTGGCAGATCGACCTGGCCTCCGGCGAAGCCCAGGCGCCGGATATCGGCTGCGCCCACCATCATCCCGCCCGTGTCGAAAACGGCCGGGTGATGCTGGCCCTGCGGGACGCCGGTTGATGGACCGTCAGGTCACCGCGTCCACCTGCTGCTACTGCGGGGTGGGCTGCGGCGTGCTGATCGAGCATGACGGCACGCAGATCCTCGGTGTGCAGGGCGACCCGAGCCATCCGGCCAATTTCGGCAAGTTGTGCAGCAAAGGCGCCAGCCTGCACCTGACGGGCGACCTGAGCGCGCGCGCCTTGTACCCGGAGTTGCGCCTGGGCAAAGGCCTGGCCCGTAGCCGTACCAGTTGGGATACCGCGCTGGACCACGCGGCCAGCGTGTTTGCCGACACCATCGCCGAACACGGGCCGGACAGCGTGGCCTTCTATATTTCCGGGCAACTGCTTACCGAGGACTATTACAGCTTCAACAAACTGGCGCGGGCTCTGGTGGGCACCAACAATCTGGACAGTAATTCACGGTTGTGCATGTCTTCGGCGGTGGTCGGCTACAAGCGCAGTCTGGGCGCCGACGCGCCGCCGTGCAGTTATGAAGACCTCGACACCAGCGACTGCGTGATGATAGTCGGCAGCAACATGGCTTACGCCCATCCGGTATTGTTCCGACGCCTGGAGGAAGCCAAGGCCCGGCGTCCGCAGATGAAAGTCGTGGTGATCGACCCTCGGCGCACCGACACCTGCGAATTGGCTGACATGCACCTGGCCATCCTGCCAGGCACGGATGTGGCACTGTTCCATGGGATTTTGCATCTGCTGCTGTGGGAAGACTGGATCGACCGTGACTTTATCCAGGCCCATACCGATGGATTGACGGAGCTTAAACGCCTGGTGCATGACTACACACCGCAGATGGTCACGCAGCTGTGCGGGATCAGTGTCGAGCAATTGCGGTTGTGCGCTGAATGGGTGGGTACCTCCCCTGGCTTTTTGTCGCTGTGGTGCATGGGGCTCAACCAGTCCACCGCCGGCAGCGCTAAAAACAGCGCGCTGATCAATCTGCACCTGGCCACCGGCACGATTGGTCGACCGGGCTGCGGGCCGTTCTCACTGACCGGCCAGCCCAACGCCATGGGCGGGCGCGAAACCGGCAGTTTGTCGAACCTGTTGCCGGGTCACCGGGAAGCCGCCAATCCTGAACATCGCGCAGAAGTTGCCAGTTACTGGGGCGTGGATGCGTTGCCGGAGCCGACCGGGCTGACGGCCATTGAGCTGTTCGAACAGGTACAGGCCGGCAAAATCAAGGCGTTGTGGATCGCGTGCACCAACCCTGCGCAATCGCTGCCGGACCAGACGGCCGTACGCGCCGCCCTCGCAGCCTGCCCGTTCGTGGTGTTACAGGAAGCCTTTCGCACCACCGAGACCGCCGCCTACGCCGACCTGCTGTTGCCAGCCGCCAGCTGGGGGGAGAAAGAAGGCACGGTGACCAACTCCGAACGGCGTATTTCCCACGTGCGCCGCGCCATTGCCCCTCCCGCAGAAGCACGGCCGGACTGGGCAATCACCGTGGATTTTGCCCAACGTCTGCAACAGCGTCTGCGTCCGGGGACGCCGAGTCTGTTCGCCTTCGAGCACCCGGCGCAGATTTTTGATGAATTCAAGCTGCTGACCTGTGGCCGTGATTTGGATTTGTCGGGTATCAGTCATGCCCTGCTCGACGAACTGGGCCCGCAGCAGTGGCCGTTTCCCATGGGCTCACGCAGCGGCACTTCGCGCCTGTATACCGACGGAATCTTCCCGACCGAAGGGGGGCGCGCGCACTTTATCGCCGACCCTTATCGCGCAGCCAAGGAACAGCGCGACGCGCGCTTCCCCCTGACCCTGATCACCGGCCGCCTGCGCGATCAATGGCACGGCATGAGTCGCACCGGCACGGCGGCGCAGTTGTTTGGGCATGTGAACGAGGCATTGTTGAGCCTGCACCCGGATGAACTGCGCCGCCATCGTTTCAAGGAAGGCGACCTGGTGAACCTCAAAAGCCGGCGCGGCAATGTGATCGTCGCCGTGAGCAGTGACGACAGCGTGCGCCCCGGCCAGGCATTCCTGCCGATGCACTGGGGCGACCGGTTTCTCAAGGGCGGCGTGAATACCCTCACACAGCCGGCGTTCGACCCGCTGTCAAAACAGCCTGAACTCAAGCACAGCGGCGTGCGGCTGGAGGCGGTGCAGTTGCCATGGCAACTATTTGCCCTGATCGAGGGCAATGTGCAGCAACACTTCGAGGCACTGCGCCCGCTATGCGAGGGTTTTGCCTATGTGAGCCTGAGCCTGGCCGGGCGGGAACGGCCGGCGTTGCTGTTACGCGCGGCACATACCGCAGCGCCCGAGCTTGAGCTGCTGACGCGAATCGACCAAATGCTGGGCCTGCACGATGGCCCCGTCATGGCCTACGACGATCCGCGCCGCTCGATCGGCAAGCGAGTGAAGATTGAAAAAGGCCGCATCACGGCGGTGCGCCTGGCCGGTGAAACCCTGGCCCGTCATTGGCTGCAGAGCCTGTGGCTGGAAGGCCGCACCGATGACCAACTGCGCCGCTGGCTGCTCGCGCCCTTGAGCGCTGCGCCGGGTGGTGCGGCGCCAAACAGCAAAGTGCTGTGCAACTGCATGAACGTCAGTGAAAGCGCCGTGTGTGCCGGTATCGCTCAGGGCATGGACCTCAATGGGCTCAAGCAGTCCCTGGGATGCGGTACGCAATGTGGCTCCTGTGTGCCGGAAATCAAACGTCTGTTGGCAAGCCGTCCGCAGCCAATCGCTATCAGTGTGTGAGGACAGGAATATGAGCGCAAAAGTCTGGCTGGTAGGCGCAGGGCCGGGAGACCCGGAGCTGTTGACCCTCAAGGCGGTACGGGCGATGAACGAAGCCGACGTGGTGCTGATTGACGACCTGGTCAACCCGGCAGTGCTGGAGCATTGCGGCAACGCGCGCGTGATTACGGTGGGCAAGCGTGGCGGCTGTCGTTCGACGCCACAGGATTTCATCCATCGCCTGATGCTGCGTTATGCACGTCAGGGCAAGTGTGTGGTGCGACTCAAAGGCGGCGATCCGTGCATTTTCGGACGTGGCGGCGAAGAGGCGATGTGGCTGCGCGAGCGCGGGATCGAGGCGCAGGTGGTCAATGGCATTACGTCCGGCCTGGCAGGCGCAACCCAGTGCGATATCCCGCTGACGTTGCGCGGTGTCAGCCGTGGCGTAACGCTGGTCACCGCGCATACCCAGGACGACAGCCGCCTGAACTGGCGCGCGCTGGCTGAAGGCGGGACGACGCTGGTGGTGTACATGGGCGTGGCGAAGCTGGAAGAGATACGCCAGCAATTGCTCGAAGGCGGCATGACGGCGGATATGCCGGTGGCGATGATTGAGAATGCATCGCTGCCCCAGCAGAGGGAGTGCCGCAGCGTACTGTGGCGCATGCAGGATGATGCCCAGGCTTTTGCATTGAAGAGCCCGGCAATCCTGGTGATTGGCAAGGTGGCAGCGGCTGAGCAGGCGGCCTATGTAGCAGTGGTGGCGAGCGCCTGAGGCAAATTGCAGACGAAAAAAAGCCCGGCCTGAGCCGGGCTTTTTTCTACTACTCAGTAATTACTGAGCGGTAGCTTCAACCGACGCTTCTACGCGACGGTTAACAGCGCGACCAGCTTCAGTTGCGTTGTCAGCAACTGGGCGGGATTCGCCGTAACCTACAGCAGTTACACGGCTAGGAGCCACGCCGTCTTTAACCAGGACTTGCTTGACAGCGTCAGCACGACGCTGGGACAGCTTCTGGTTGTAAGCGTCTGGACCTACGGAGTCAGTGTGACCAGCAACTTCTACGTTGGTGGACGGGTACTGAGCCATGAAGTCGGCCAGGTTTTTCACGTCGCCGTAGCTGTTAGGCTTAACAACGGCTTTGTCGAAGTCGAACTTAACGTCCAGCTCAACACGAACAACCTGAGCAACTGGAGCTTCTGGCTCTGGAGTTGGCTCTGGAGCTGGTGCTGGGGTAGGAGCTGGAGCAACTGCGCCAGCGTTACCGCCGAAGTTCACGCCCAGGCCGACCAGTGCGGAGTAGTCCCACTTGCCGTTGTCCAGACCGTAGTCAGCTTCAACACCGGCACGAGCGTACAGGTTGTTGGTGAAGTAGTACTTCACGCCGGTACCGACGGTGGCGAAAGTGGTCTGATCGCGACCGCTGTGGCCGTCAGCTTGCACGTTGCCACGGCTCTGGTGGCCGAAACCGCCTTCAACGTATGGACGCAGGCTGTCAACGCCGGCCTGACCGAAGTGGTACTGAGCCACGAGGCTGCCAGTGTCACCTTTGATCTTCTGGCTACCAGTACCGTCGTTCGAACGGGTGTGGTTGGTCTTGTCGTAGGACAAGTTCAAGGACAGATCGTCGGTCAGGAAGTAACCAATGCGAGCGCCTGGGTTGAAGCCGTCTTCGATGTGCTTGACGCTATCGTTGTACTGCTTCTTGTAGAACAGCTCGCCTTCAACTGCGCCTTGGCCTTGTGCCAGAACGCCGAAAGAAGTTGCGGCAATAAGAGAACCAATGGCCAAGCCCAAGGTGTTTTTCAGTTTCATCCGTTAAATCCCCATCTGGTGATTGTAAAGCAGTCCCACAAACCGGGGGACAACTCGGCGACAAGTCTAACAGAACTTGCCTACACGTAAGAGATATTTGCCACGCACTAAGTTTCAGTCTCGTCCGCAAATTTCTCACGTAATTTATCTAGAGCACGTTTGTACCGCATTTTTGTAGCACTCAAACCCATGTGCATGATGTCAGCGATTTCCTGGAACTCAAGCTCTGCGACGAATCGCAGCACCAGAATCTCCCGGTCAATCGGGTTCACATACACCAGCCAGCGATCGAGTCCGCCCTTGTCCTCGGGTGTCGGCGCCTTTTCTTCAGACGCTTCCTCAAGGGGGTCCAGACTCAAGGCGTCCATCAAGCGACGCTTTCGCCGTTCCTTCCGATACTGCGTGATGCACTCGTTGTACGTGATGCTGTAAAGCCAGGTCTTGAACTTCGATTTACCCTCGAAGTTCTTGAGGCCATACAGCACCTTGAGCATCACTTCCTGACAGACATCGTCCGCATCTCTATCGTTCCCCAAATATCTTGAACAAACGTTGAACAGAGTGCGTTGATACCTGCGCATCAATTCTTCATAGGCGCGCGTGATGTGAAACAGCTCCGTATGTGCACGCGCGACCAGCTCCTCATCAGAGAGCTCACGGGGGTCATAGCGCGTGGACAGCGTTTGAGCTTTATTCAAAACAAGTCGTGCCGACAGTCAGGTCAATGTCCGCTACGGCCCGGCAAGCCGGGTTCGCGGCGGCGTACATTAGCAGGGTGCCGGGTCAGCGGCTACTGACCTGCTGCTCAAGGAGTATCCGATTGGACAGCGACACCAGCTCGCCATCATCGGTCAGCACTGTCGTTTTGACAGTACCGATTTCCTCGATTTGCCCTTCGACCTCGCCCACACGCACCTGTTGCCCTACTTGATACAGTTCACGCACGTAGATTCCCGCAAGAATCTGACCGGCAATTTCCCGGCTTCCCAACCCCATGGCCAGCGCAACTGCCAGACCAACGGTAATCAAAACAATCACAATCACGTGGTTGAGCAGGTCAGTCTTGACCTCCAACTGGCTGATCGCGACCGAAATACTGATGATGATCACCAGCCCCTGGGCAATTCGCCCCAGGCCGGCGGCATAGTCCAGCCCCACGCCTTCGGCGGCTCCGCGCACCAGCCCATTGGCCAATTGCGCAAGGAGAACCCCTACCAGCAGTACCAGCGCGCCGCCGAAAACCTTGGGCAAATACAGCGCCAGCATGTCGAGCGTAGCTGAAACTCGCTCAAGTCCAAGGGACTGAGCCGCCGAAACCAGAAATATCAGCAAAACGAACCAATAGACAATCTTGCCGATCAAGGTGGAGATCGGCACTTGCAGCCCGGCGCGGCCCAGTAGCTTGGTCAGGCCGGTGCCTGCCATCAAGCGATCCAGCCCCAGTTTCGCGAGCAGTTTGGACAGCAAGGTGTCGAGCAGCTTGGCCACGACAAACCCGAGCAATACCAGCACCAGGGCACCAAACAGGTTGGGAATGAAATTCGCCACCTTGGTCCACAATGCCGTCATCGCGGTGACCAGGCTCTGGGTCCAGAGATCAAGTTCCATATTCAATCAGCCTTATCAGCAGTGCGAGCAAGAGGTTTGCCACGGGAAACCGGGGAGACGTGAGCCGAACCGTTGTTCAGGGCCATCATCAACGCCGGCACCCAACGCCCGAGCAGCCCGAACAGGTCTCCCGCCCCAACCTGACGGTTGGCGGTTTTCAATACGCGACCCAGGCACGCATCGTCATCACGGTTGGATGGCGAAGCATTCAGCATGTCACGCAAAGACTGTTCAAACGGATCGTGCATAAAGGACCTCTCGCAAGTGAATTAAAAGACGAGGGTTAAATTCCTGAGGTCACATCCGACCCTTCCTACGTTCAGCTCGTATTCAGGTCAAACCCAACGCAAACGTCGAAACAGCCACCATTGCCCGAGCGCCACGGACACCATCAGCAGGCACGCTATCGCAAATCCGTAGGGGCTGGAGGAGAAAGGAATACCTCCCACATTTATACCCAGCAGGCCTGTGAGAAAACTCATCGGCAAAAAGATTCCGGTGATGATTCCGAAGCGGTACATCGTGCGGTTCATGCGCACGCTCAAGCGTCGGTCTTCTGCTTCAAGTACAAGCCCCACGCGCTCCCGGGTCAATTCAAGCTCTTCCAGGTAGCGGGTCAGGCTGTTGTTCAATTCGTTCCAGTAGTCGGCATCGTCGTCACAGAACCACGGCAATTTGATGCGCGTCAGCTGACCGAAAATATCCCGCTGCGGCGCCAGGAATCGCTTCAGCCCAGCGGCTCTGCGACGGATCTGCAGGATGCTGCCATGCTCCGGAGTATACCGTTCGTCGGCATCGAGTTTTTCTTCTTCTGAATCGACGATTTCAAACAGGTCGGTCACCAGATCCTGCACTTTATGGGTCAGGTACTGCGCCATATAAAGGATGAGTTCAGAGGTGTTTTTTGGCCCTTTGCCTTCCGCCAGTTGCACCAGCAGCTCATCGGTGGCGCGCAGAGGGCGCAAACGCAGGGAGATCACCCGGCTGGCAGCCGCGAAGATGCGCGCTGAGACCATATCCTCCGGCTCGGCGCCCGGGTTGAGATTGACTCCGCGCAGAAACAGCAGCAATTCGTCATCCGGCAGCGGCAATAGCCGTGGACGGGTGTTCTCCTCCAGCAGCAGGTCACAGGCGAACTCGCTCAAGCCGCTGGAGTGGCGCAGCCAGGTCCGGGTTTGCGGATGACTGCGATCCCAATGCAGCCACAGGCTTTCCCGGGGCTGCAGTTGCAGGTCGTCCAGTTCAGTCCGGGCAATCGAACGCGCGCCGCCTTTACCGTCCAGCACCAGGGCATGTACCAGCCCCCATTGCGCGTTTTCTTCCTCGAACATCCTCACCCCTGTCGGCTATTGCAGTTTATTCAGGCATTTTCAGCGGGCTGGGTGACACGATCACACCGTTATTGTCGGCGTAGATGTATTCGCCCGGACGGAACGTAACGCCCGCAAAGGTCACCACCACGTTAAGGTCCCCGATGCCGCGCTTGTCGGTTTTCATCGGGTGACTGGCCAGCGCCTGCACGCCCAGATCGGTCTGGGCGATCACGTCGACGTCACGGATGCAACCGTAGATCACCATGCCTTCCCAACCGTTTTTTGCGGCTTTCTCAGCGAGCATATCGCCCAGCAATGCGCGACGCAGCGACCCCCCACCGTCTACCACAAGCACCTTGCCGGCACCCGGCAGGTCGACCTGTTCCCTGACCAGGGAGTTGTCTTCGAAACACTTGAGGGTGACGATCTCGCCGCCAAAGGAATCGCGGCCACCGAAATTGCTGAACATCGGCTCGACCACCTGCACCAGGTCCGGGTAGGCATCGCACAGGTCGGGGGTTGCGTAATGGATCATGGAAAGAGTCCCTTGCGTCAAAAAGCTGTCTTTGGAAAGAAGCGTCTGCCTCGCAGGTACGCAACATCCCATCCGCTTCGCCGCAACGCAAGCGCGAGGCGGCGACTGAATATGACCAGAAGCGTTTAACGCGTCATAGCTTAGCCGCAACCGCAGATCAGCGAAAAGCCCCGGATCAAACCGTGGCCATCAGCTCGGGCCGGGCCGCGAGCAACGGTGTCAGCGGATCTTTCAGCCATTGCGCCGCCAACGGCCAGACTTCAGCCTGGGCGGCCTTGCTGACGAGCATTTCCACATGCCCGAAATCCCCGTTGAACCCTTGCCCGCGCCCCAGGCACAGGTATTGGCGATGCTCGCTGCCGACTTGTTCGAACAGCTTGCGGCAGGCCCAGTCCGGGTCTTGTTCGTCGCCCGCGGCGCTCACCGCCAGCAACGGCACATCGACCTGCGCCAGGCCCTTCCACCAGTCGGCGTCGGCATCGCCAAACCGGCCGAACAGGCCATTCCAGCGCAACGCCTCGATCATCACGCCTGCCGGTTCATCTTCGGGCCCGCGCTTGAAACGCGGCCCGGACACTCGAGCAAAGCGCTTGAGCAGCCAGCGAGCACACCACTCCACAGGCGGAATTTTCAACGGCCAGTGCGTTCGGCTGACCTGGCAGCCGAACAACGCCACCGAGGCCACCGCCGATGCGTCCAGATGGCGCGCGCCCAAGGCTGCAGCCAGGGTGATGGCACCGAGGGAATGTCCGATCCAATGCGGCGTCTGCGCGCTTTGCTCATGCACAAAAGCGCCGATGGCCGGCAAGTCGTAACGCGCGTAGTCGGCCACGCGATTTTTCGCATAGTCCTGGTTGCGCCTGGACAGCCCGTGCCCGCGCATTTCCGGGATCCACACATCAAACCCCTGGCGCGCCAGGTGAGCGCCGAGGCCGAGGCCTTTGGGCGAATACCAGAAACGCCGGTTGGAAAAGCTGCCGTGCAACAAGATAACCGGAACGCCCCGGTTTTCCGGCACATCGGCCAGGCCCAAACGGGTAACGGCCAGCTCGACGGTGCCGTCGGGGCTGTTGCCGGGTTTGAGCCGATAGACGTCTTCACTCAGGTCGCCACGACGTTCAGCACTGATCAAGGCGACGGGAAACAGATTGCTGCTGCTTTGCATAATGCTCTTGCACAAAAAAGGGCGGCGTCCGCGAGGATTCCCGCCCTGTACAGATAAGAATGCCGGTCGCCCGCGAGGGTAACCGGCACTTTTGACGTAGCGACTTTAAGCGGACGCTTGGCCTTCCGCGAGGAAGAACCAGGTTTCCAATACCGAATCGGGGTTCAGCGAGACGCTTTCGATGCCCTGTTCCATCAGCCACTTGGCCAGGTCCGGGTGATCGGAAGGGCCCTGGCCGCAGATGCCGATGTACTTTCCGGCCTTGTTACAGGCCTGGATGGCGTTGGCCAGCAGCTTCTTGACCGCCGGGTTACGCTCGTCGAACAAGTGCGCGATGATCCCCGAGTCGCGGTCCAGGCCCAGGGTCAACTGGGTCAGGTCGTTGGAGCCGATGGAGAACCCGTCGAAGAACTCCAGGAACTCTTCGGCCAGGATGGCATTGGACGGCAACTCGCACATCATGATCACGCGCAGGCCGTTTTCGCCACGGGACAGGCCGTTTTCGGCCAGCAGGTCGACCACTTGGCTCGCCTCGCCCAGGGTGCGCACGAACGGCACCATGATTTCGACGTTGGTCAGGCCCATCTCGTTGCGTACACGTTTGAGCGCGCGGCATTCGAGTTCGAAGCAGTCACGGAACGCTTCGCTGATGTAACGCGAGGCGCCGCGAAAGCCCAGCATCGGGTTTTCTTCTTCAGGCTCGTAAAGCTTGCCGCCGATCAGGTTGGCGTACTCGTTGGATTTGAAGTCCGACAGGCGCACGATCACCTTTTTCGGGTAGAACGCCGCCGCCAGGGTGCTGATGCCTTCCACCAGTTTGTCGACATAGAACCCCACCGGGTCGTTGTAGCCGGCGATGCGCTTGTCGACGCTCTCTTTGATGTCCAGCGGCAGTCCGTCGTAGTTCAACAGGGCCTTGGGGTGCACGCCGATCATGCGGTTGATGATGAATTCCAGACGGGCCAGGCCCACACCAGCGTTCGGCAACTGCGCGAAATCGAAGGCGCGGTCCGGGTTGCCGACGTTCATCATGATCTTGAACGGCAGGTCGGGCATGGCGTCGATGGAGTTTTGCTTGATATCGAAGCCCAACTCGCCTTCGAAGATGAAACCGGTATCGCCTTCGGCGCAGGACACGGTCACGCCCTGGCCGTCTTTCAACAATTGGGTGGCGTTGCCGCAACCCACGACCGCCGGGATACCCAGCTCACGGGCGATGATCGCCGCGTGGCAGGTACGCCCGCCACGGTTGGTGACGATAGCGCTGGCACGTTTCATCACCGGTTCCCAGTCCGGGTCGGTCATGTCGGAGACCAGCACGTCACCGGGCTGAACCTTGTCCATCTCGGACACGTCCTTGATGATCCGCACCTTGCCCGCGCCGATGCGCTGGCCGATGGCACGGCCTTCCACCAGCACGGTGCCGGTCTCTTTCAGCAGGTAGCGTTCCATGACGTTGGCCGAGGTGCGGCTCTTCACGGTTTCCGGACGGGCCTGCACGATGTACAGCTTGCCGTCGTCACCGTCCTTGGCCCACTCGATGTCCATCGGGCACTTGTAGTGCTTTTCGATGATCATCGCTTGTTTGGCCAGTTCGCTGACCTCGGCATCGCTCAGGCAAAACCGCGCGCGATCGGCCTTGTCCACGTCCACAGTCTTGACCGAGCGTCCGGCCTTGGCCTCGTCGCCGTAGATCATCTTGATGGCCTTGCTGCCCAGATTGCGGCGCAGGATGGCCGGACGACCAGCCTCAAGGGTGTGCTTGTGCACATAGAATTCGTCCGGGTTGACCGCGCCTTGTACAACGGTTTCGCCCAGGCCGTAAGCGCCGGTGATGAACACCACGTCACGGAAGCCCGATTCGGTATCGAGCGTGAACATCACGCCGGCGGTGCCGGTTTCCGAACGGACCATGCGCTGCACGCCGGCAGACAGGGCCACCAGCTTGTGGTCGAAACCCTGGTGCACGCGGTAGGAAATGGCGCGATCGTTGAACAGCGAGGCAAACACTTCCTTGGCCGCGCGGATCACGTTTTCCACGCCACGGATGTTCAGGAAGGTTTCCTGCTGACCGGCAAAGGAGGCGTCGGGCAAGTCTTCGGCGGTGGCCGAAGAACGCACGGCCACGGCCATGTCCGGGTTGCCGGCCGACAGGGTGGCGAAGGCGGTGCGAATTTCTTCGTTGAGCTTTTCAGGGAACTCGGCCTCCATGATCCATTGGCGGATCTGGCTGCCGGTTTTGGCGAGGGCGTTGACGTCATCGACGTCCAGAGCGTCCAGCGCGGCGTGGATCTGAGCATTGAGGCCGCTCAGTTCGAGGAAATCACGGTAGGCCTGGGCCGTGGTGGCGAAACCACCGGGCACCGACACACCTGCGCCAGCAAGATTACTGATCATCTCGCCGAGGGATGCGTTCTTGCCCCCTACGTGCTCTACATCATGGACGCCGAGCTTATCGAGGGAAACTACGTACTCTACCAAGGTGATCTCTCCACTTTCTGTGTTGGAAAAGCTCATGGACGCCAGCGGCTCTGTAGGAGCATTCGCCAGCGCTTGTGGCCTGGGCCTGGAAAATAAGTGAGAATGCGGCCCACTGCGGGACAGCAAAATCGCGCCTATCATATCCAAGATTCGCCATCAGCTTAAGGCCCAGGGCTCAAATGAAACGATCTGCTTTCTTTATCTCCGACGGCACCGGCATTACTGCCGAAACCCTGGGCCAAAGCCTGCTCGCGCAGTTCGAAAACATTACCTTCGCCAAATTCACCCGGCCTTATATAGACAGCGTGGACAAAGCGCGGGCCATGGTACAACAAATCAATCTGGCGGCTGAAAAAGACGGCTGCCGCCCGATCATTTTCGACACCATCGTCAACCAGGACATTCGTGAGATTCTCGCGACCTCCAATGGTTTCATGATCGACATCTTCTCCACCTTCCTGGCGCCGCTGGAGCAGGAGCTGAGCGAACATTCCTCTTATTCGGTAGGAAAGTCCCACTCCATCGGGCACAACTCCAACTATATGGAGCGTATCGAGGCCGTCAACTTCGCCCTCGACAACGACGACGGCGCGCGCACGCACTACTACGACAAGGCCGACCTGATCCTGGTGGGCGTATCGCGTTGCGGCAAGACGCCGACCTGTCTGTACATGGCCATGCAATTCGGCATCCGTGCGGCCAACTACCCGCTGACCGAAGACGACATGGAACACCTGACCCTGCCCGCCGCCCTGCGCGCGCACTCGCACAAGCTGTTCGGCCTGACCATCGACCCGGACCGCCTGACCGCGATCCGCAACGAGCGCAAGCCCAACAGCCGCTATTCGAGCTATGCCCAATGCGAGTTCGAGGTGCGTGAAGTGGAAAATCTGTTCCGTCGCGAAAATATTGCGCATATCAACTCCACGCATTTTTCGGTGGAGGAGATCTCGGCGAAGATCCTGGTGGAGAAAGGTGTCGAGCGCAGATTCAAGTAATCAACGCCCGCATGACCTGTGGAAGGGGGCTTGCGCCCTCCCACAGAAAGCCTGATCAGCCTTACAGATGAAACCTTCCCCCACCCTGCCCCAACGCCGTTGCCAACGCATCGAACCCCGCCCGCAACAACTGATCATCCCCCGACGTGTTGCAGATACTCGCGCGAATAAACTGCGGCACCGCCGTCTGCCCGACGGCAAAGGCTTCTGCGGTGGCGATCAGATAATTGTTCTGCTTGAGTTCGGCTTCGATCTCCGACGCGCGCCAGGGCTCCGGCACTTCGATCCAGAAGTGCGGGCTGTTGAGGTGGGTGCGGTAAGCCAGGCCCGCCAGCAAATCCTGCACCAGCGCCTTGCGCCGGCTGATCTCGCTGATCTGCTGGCGCAACAGGTACTCCGCCGTGCCGTTTTCGATCCACTGGGTGGCCAGTTCCAGGGTCACTGGCGTGGCCATCCAGCAGGTGGAGCGCAAGGCGGCGGAAATGCGGCTGACCAGCGCGGGCGGCGCATGCACATAGCCCACGCGCAGCCCGGCTGACACCGCCTTGCTCAGGCTGCTGATCAAAATCGTACGCTCGGGCGCGAAATAGCTGAGGGGCGGCGGCCGGTCCTCCACCAGAACGCCGTGGGCTTCATCCTCAAAAATCAACAAATTGTGTTCACGGCAGACTTTGGACAGCGCCTCACGGCGCGCCACCGACAACACCGCCGTCGTAGGATTCTGAATAGTAGGTGTGCAGTACAACGCAGAAATTCGGTGATTACGACAGACTTCATCCAGCGCACCCGGCAGCACACCCTCTTCATCCATCTCCAGGCCGATAAGGCGGATACCGAGCATGCGTGCCGCGGTGATCAATCCCGGATAAGTCAGTTGCTCGGTGACCACCGTATCGCCAGCCCGCAGCAGGGCCATCATGGCGCAGAGCAAGCCATGCTGACCGCCATTGACGCAGATGACCTGCTCGGGAATCGGATGAAAATCGCGCTGTACCAGCCACTGCGCACCGGCTTCGCGGTAGCGCGGCAGGCCTGCGTCAGGGGTGTAGGCGCTGATTTCCTGGAGAAACTTGGCGTTGGTCGACAGGGTCTGGAAGCTCTGCGCCAGGAACACCGTCTCCTGCCCGGGAATATGCATGTTTCGGCTCATGTCGAAGTACTGGCGCGGCTCCTCGCTGACATTGCGAAAACCTTCATCGCGCTGACGCTCCATTCCGCGCTTGCGCACGAAGGTGCCATCGCCGACCCGCGCCACTACCAGCCCGAGGCGCTCCAGCTCACCGTAGGCGCGGCTGATGGTGCCAATGGTGACGCCCAGATTGTCCGAAAGCACCCGATGGGGCGGCAGTTTTCGTCCCGGTTCAATCAGGCCTTCAAGGATGCCGCGCTCCATGACATCGGACAGGCGCTTGTACTTGACGCCCTGACCGTTGGACAACCCCTCACGCATAATTGACACCATGTCAATATTTGTTTTGACAGTCATCTTTCGCCCTAATAGTGTGCTTTTACGGGTTCAATCGCCGATTTTTACTGCTTGTTACACGCTCAATATAGAGTTCAATGTCGGCTCAGGGAAGCAATAAACGATGCCAATGTCCGCCGTTCTCGAAAACACCGCCAAAACAAAAACGCCCAAACAGTGGCTGCCTGGCCTGATAACCAGCGTGATGTTTCTTATCGTGTGCCTGAGCTGGGGCACCACTTGGCTGGGCATCAAGATTGCAGTGGAAAGCGTGCCACCGCTCACATCGGCCGGCCTGCGGTTTCTGATCGCGTTCCCGCTGTTCCTGTGTTTTGCCAGGGTGCGCCGCGAGCCAATCCTGTTTCCCCGGGAAAGCCGCTGGTTTTTCGTATTCGTGACGCTGTCCTACTTCAGCGTTCCGTACTACTTGCTCAACTACGGCGAGATGCATGTCTCGTCGGGCCTCACCGCCCTGCTGTTCAGCTGCATGCCGGTGTTCATCCTGATTTTTTCCGCGCTGTTCTTGCGCGAACGCATCTACTTTTCCCAGGTGGTCGGGATCGGTATCGGTTTCGGCAGTCTCTACATGATCATCCGCAGCCAGGGCCTGCACCTGGATCACGCCGAGTTCTTCGGCGTGCTGGCGATCCTCACCGCCGCGATCATGCATGCGTTGTGCTATGTGATTACCAAGCAAAAAGGCAGCGCCATCAGCGTGATCACTTACAACACCCTGCCCATCGGGATTGCCGGCCTGATGCTGTTCGTGGCCGGTCTGTGGTTTGAAACGCCGACGTTCGAAGACATTACCCTGCGCTCCTGGAGCGCGCTGTTCTACCTGGGGCTGGTGGCGTCGGTGGGCGGCTTCATCGTTTACTTCATGCTGCTCAAGCGCCTGAGTCCGATCATTCTGTCGTTTGTGTTCATCATCTTCCCGGTGTTCGCAGTGATCATCGGCGCGTGGTATGAGGGCGTGGCGCTGTCCCGTGACCTGATGCTCTACTCGGCGATCCTGCTGGCCGGCTTTGCGATCACCAAGTTGCCCATCGAAAAACTCCTGGCCAAGAAAAATTGAGCCTTCCACCACGACGCGAGAGCAACATGGATGTCCTTCGTCCCACCGCCCTGGAACAGATCTACGCCCACGCCGACCGCTGCTACCCCGAAGAGTGCTGCGGTTTCGTTTTCGCCGATGGCAGCGTGTACCCGGGCAGCAATATCCAGAACGAACTGCACCGCAAAAACCCCGACAGGTACCCACGCAGCGCGGCCAACGGCTACACCTTTGCCGTGGCCGACACCCTGCTGCTGAACAAGGCGTTGCGCAGCGACAACCCGGTGGTGGTGATCTACCACTCGCACCCAGATGTCGGCGCCTATTTCAGCGATGAAGACCAGGACAAGGCGCTGTTCATGGGCGAACCGATCCACCCGGTCAGTTACCTCGTGGTCGATGTCCGCCAGGGCCAATCCCTGGGCTCCAAACTGTTTGCCTGGGATGGCAAGCATTTCGCCCTCACCCCTTTCAACGACTTGCATGCGGAGCTGTCCATGAACGCTGTCTCTTTCCCCGACATTCTGGTTCGCGTGGCCAAGTTGCCGGAGTCGACCCTCGAAAGCGCCGGATCGACATTGCGCGAGGTCATGGAAAACCTGTGTAGCCGCCACCCGCAGTTGCGCGCGCACCTGTTTCACGAGAAGAACAACCAGCTCAAGGAACACTTTCTGTTCACCGCTGAAGAAGCCTTGATCGACGCCGACGAGCCACTGCCGGAAAAAGCCCGGATCGAGGTGCTGCTCGCCACGTCTGGCGGCATGGACATCGACACGCTGAGCAATGAAGAAGTGCAACGCTACGTGCGGCATATCACCCTGCCCGGCGTCGGTCGCGAGGGTCAGTTGAGGCTCAAGAAGGCCAGGGTGCTGATCATCGGCACCGGTGGCCTGGGCTCACCCATCAGCCTGTACCTGGCCGCCGCCGGTATCGGCACCCTGGGCCTGGTGGATTTCGACGTGGTGGAAAGCAGCAACCTGCAACGCCAGATCGTTCATGGCAACAGCAGCCTGGGCCTGCCCAAGGTCGAGTCCGCCAAACGACGCCTGCAGGACCTCAACAGCCATATCCGGATCAACACCCACGACACCGCTTTCAACGCCGATAACGCCCTTGAGCTGGTCGACGCCTACGACCTGGTGATCGACGGCACCGACAATTTCGATACGCGCTACCGGGTCAACGATGCCTGCGTACAGCTGGGCAAACCGCTGGTGTACGGCGCCATCTATCGCTTCGACGGCCAGATCAGCGTGTTCAACCACCAGGGCGGGCCGTGCTATCGCTGCCTTTTTCCCAGCCCACCGCCAGCCGAACTTGCGCCCAACTGCAGCGCCGGCGGGGTGATCGGCGTGCTGCCGGGGGTGGTGGGGATGATCCAGGCCACCGAGGCGATCAAGCTGCTGATCGGCATTGGCGAGCCGTTGTCCGGGCGCCTGATGCGCTTCGATGCCCTGGCGATGAAATTCACTGAAGTGAGCTTCAAGCGCCGCGCCGATTGCCCGTGCTGCTCAGCGCAGCGCCGCAGCCACACCATTGCCCCGGCAGTCTGTGCCGACGCCGTGGCGCCCCAGCCGTCCCTGGCCGAAGAGCGCTACATCAAGCCGCGCACCCTCAAGCAAGTGCTGGAACACCCGAGCAGCGCCGATGTGCTGGTGGATGTGCGCGATGCCAGCGAGCTGGAGGTGTGCAAACTGCCGGGCGTGGTGCACATCCCTCTCGACGAACTGGATTCGCAGCTCGGTCGCCTGAGCCGCGACAACACTCATTACCTGATCTGCTACGCCGGCACGCGCGCCGAGCAAGCGGCGAGTACCCTGCTGGCGGCCGGTTTTGCCAACACCAAGGTGTTGCAGGGCGGCATGAAACACTGGGTGCGCGACGTCGAACCCGACATGCCGTTGTATTGAGCGGGGGGCAGAGCGATGTTGCATAACTCGATTATCGACGCCATCGGCCACACGCCGACCGTGCGCCTGGCGCAGTTTTCCGAAGACCTCGGCATCGAGGTCTACGCCAAGCTCGAATCCCTCAACCCCGGCGGCAGCCACAAGGCGCGCATTGCCCTGGGCATGATTCTCGACGCCGAACGCCGTGGCGTGCTCATCCGTGATTCCGGGCAAACCCTGATCGAACCCAGCGGCGGCAACACCGGCATCGGCCTGGTAATGGCCGCCAATGTGCTGGGCTACAAAGTGGTGTTGGTGATCCCCGACAACTACAGTCCGGAAAAACAGAAACTGCTGCGCCTCTACGGCGCCAAAGTGGTGTTGTCGGACAGCCGCCTGGGCAACAACTCCCACGGCGAGAAATGCATGGAGTTGCAGCTGGAAAACCCGAGCTACGTGATGCTCAACCAGCAACGCAACGGTGCCAACCCGCAGACCCACCGCGACACCACCGCGCCGGAGATCCTGCGCGATTTCGGTGAGCTGCGTGCGGACTATTTCGTCAGCGGCATCGGCACCGGCGGCCATATCACGGGCATCGGCGAAACCCTCAAGGCCGCGTGGCCGGGCCTGCGCGTGATGGGCGTGGAGCCCGAAGAATGCGACCTGCTCAACGACCGGCATGCGCCGCACGACATTCAGGGCCTGTCGATCGGGCTGATCCCGAGCATTCTCAACCTGGACGTGATCGACGGCATGCTCAAGGTCTCGCACCGGGCGTGCGTCGACATGATCAAACGCATCATGCGCACCGACGCCATCAGCCTGGGCCTGTCCTCGGCCGCCAACATGGTCGCCATCGCCCAACTTGCCCCCGAACTGCCGCCTGAAACGGTGGTACTGACCATGGTCTACGACAATGCCGACAGCTACCTGCCAAACTTCGAGTAACCGGCCTTCCAACTATCCAGACTGCGGAGGTGGCTCCATGGGGGGCTTTATCGACATGCAACTGCTGCACGATGAGCTGCTCACGCACCTCATCAAGACGCTCACGCCCGCGCAGATGAAGCAGCTCGAGGCGCACCTGGCGCCATTGATCCAGGACGCGGCGCAGGCGGTGGCCGAAGACCTGATCGCCTACGCCAGTCGCGACCCGGCTTCACGCGGGCGCGGCGAGTTGATCCTGGAGTCCTACGCCTCGTTCAAGGCGGTGTTGTACTACCGGCTCGCGCACCGTGTGTGGAATTTTCCGGACCAGGCCAACGGGGCGTTTGCGCACATCGCCTCGCACCTGAGCAACCAGGGCAAGATGCTGTCCGGCGCCGACATTCACCCGGCGGCGCGCATTGGGCGGCGATTTGTGCTCGACCACGGCTACGGCACAGTGATCGGCGAAACCTGCGAAATCGGCAACGACTGCTACATCCTCTGCGGCGTGACCCTCGGCGCGCGTGGCATTGCCAACAACCCCGACGGCAAGCGCCACCCGCGCCTGGGCAATAACGTCGAGATCGGCTCCGGCGCAAGGGTGCTGGGCTACGTGCTGATTGGCGACAACGTGTTTATCAGCCCGTCCTGCGTGATCACCCAGGACGTGCCGGCGGGCACCAAGGTCAAGGTGGTCAACCAGATCCAGATGCAGAAGAACGATGCGTCGGAGCACAGTACCTACCTCGGCGCATTCGCTTTGGAGGAGCGCCTGCATGTGGTCGGTGAAATCACCGCCGGACACAAGGTCACGGTGCTGGACGCCGATTTTCATCCCCTGCCCGGGCTGATGCTGGAGCCCACAATGAAGGAGCGCCACCACCTGCAATTTCGCCTGCATCGCACCGAACCGAACTACCCGCTGCCACGCCTGCCGCTGAACCTGAAAGTCTGTGGGCCGGAGTTTGAAATCACCCTGCTGTCGCCGCCGGGCTTGAGTGCGATGGTGCGCTCGGTGTTGCAGGCCAGCCCATTGATCGTCGGAGGTTGAACATGTCCGTGAACATCCTGGAAACCCTGGCGCTGTTCGACAGCGCGCCCTACCAGAACACGTTCAGCGCCCGGGTCACTGCCGTTGGTGAACAGGGTATCGCCCTGGAGCAAACGTTGTTCTATCCCACTGGCGGCGGGCAACCGGGCGACACCGGCCACCTCATCCTGGCCGATGGCTCGAGTGTCGAGGTGATCGGCACCGTGCGCGACCCGGTATCGCGCACGATCATCTGGCACCAGGTGCAACAATGCCCTGAGCAGTTGGTCGCAGGCGCGCAGGTGAACGCTGAAATTGATTGGGACCGGCGCTATCGGCACATGAAGATGCACACCTGCCTGCACCTGTTGTGCTCAATCATCGATGCGCCGGTGACCGGCTGCAGCATCAGCGCCGACAAGGGTCGCCTGGACTTCGACCTGCCGGAAATGACCCTGGACAAGGACAGCATCACCCGCGACCTGAACGCGCTGATCGAACAGGCCCACGAAGTAAAAACCCTGTCGATGCCGGCGTCGGAGTACGCCACGCTGCTGCAGATCACCCGTACCCAGGCGGTGGCACCGCCAGTGATTCAGGGCTCGGTGCGGGTGATCGACATCGCCGGCGTCGATATCCAGCCGTGCGGCGGCACCCATGTGGCCAACACCAAGGAAATCGGCCAGGTGTTCTGCGAGAAGATCGAAAAGAAGAGCAAGCACAACCGTAGGGTCATACTGCGGTTTGAATGAACCTCGGTGCTGACGCGATTAAATGCACGGGGCAGCCCCTGCATTTAATCGCAACGTGCTGAAGCCTATTTCTTTTGTTGACTGACCTGCTGACTCAAGCTGTCAACTTTCTGCTGAAGTTGGGCAATGAATTGCTCGTAAGCCTCTGCCGATTTATCAAGGTGGGTGTTGAGCTGCTCGTTTTCTCTCATCAACTCTTCAATGGTGCGGGTGGCAGACGCTTCGGGCTGGGTGACCGGAGTCGTTTCTTCGCTTTTCCTGGCGGCAGGTGCTTGAGGCTGCAGGCCGTCCGACTCAATGGTCTTGTCGTAATCCGCCGGCAGGGTCGGAGTATCGTTGGCGGAGCCACCCGCTCCGCTGATCCTTTGGAACAAACCATCAATTTGTTGACTCAGCTCCATCAGCAGCCCCGCGAGCCTCCTGAGTGCCTCATTGACATGCTGGTAAAATTGATCGTTTTGGCTGCTCAGTGCTTCAAGATCGGACGTCTGCGCAGGGTTCTGCCTCTCGACTGGGGCATGCCTGACTTGGCTGCCGTTATCAAAAGGGGTTTCTTGAGTGGCTTCTTTCGGGTGTTCAAGTTGCCGGGTCAGGTCGGCGATTCGCTGCTGAAGTCCTTTTATCATCGACTCAAACCTGGCGATCAATGCGTTGAACTTCTCATTGAGTGCTTGATTTTGTCGGGTCAGTTGCGCCAGTTGGCCGGTTTGAGCGCCTTTCATTTGCCCGTGGTTGACCAGTGCAGTGTGACTCGAAAAGTTACCGCGCTGTTGGGCTGTCATGACGTTACGGGGCGGCGTCGAATCCTGAGTGGCAGCCGAATATTCATTGTCATCCGCGCTGTGCTCATGACGGACGGGGGCCGGATTGGGCGACATGTCGTAACCAGGGGTATAAGGCGTTTGTGGCTGAGTATTTATGCGGGTCATAGGTACTTCCAGGATTCAGGTAGGGGGTTCACAAGGCCTGCTGGAGCAAGCCTCATGGCTACCTGATTGGGTGTTTATCTGGAAGAAGTTCCACCTGTTCAGGCGTCGTAAGTAGCAACCTGTTTCGAGTAAAAAACAGGGTGCCAGATGCCGGAACTGTTAGCTCGCCACGGCGGCTCTCGGGACGGTGCAGGGTGTTAGAACGCATCGCCAGGGACGCGTACGAAGCCCTCCATCAGCACCCGCGCACTGCGGCTCATGATGGCTTTTTTGACCACCCATTCACCGTTCTCCTGAGTGGCCTCGGCGCCCACACGCAGGGTGCCGGAGGGATGCCCGAAGCGCACCGCGCTACGCTCCACGCCGCCTGCCGCCAGGTTGACCAGGGTCCCGGGAATCGCCGCTGCGGTGCCAATCGCCACCGCCGCCGTGCCCATCATGGCGTGGTGCAGCTTGCCCATGGACAGCGCGCGCACCAGCAGGTCCACGTCAGCGGCCTTGATCGGCTTGCCGCTGGAGGCCACGTAGTCCAAAGGCCTGGCCACGAACGCCACTTTCGGCGTGTGCTGGCGCTGGGCGGCCTCGTCCAGGTGGCTGATCAGGCCCATGCGCAGCGCGCCGTGAGCGCGCACGGTTTCGAACATCGCCAGGGCCTTGGGGTCGCCGTTGATCGCGCCCTGCAATTCGGTGCCGGTATAGCCGAGGTCTGCGGCGTTGATGAAAATCGTCGGGATACCGGCGTTGATCAATGTCGCCTTGAAGGTCCCCACGCCCGGCACTTGCAGCTCGTCGACGAGATTGCCGGTGGGGAACATCGCACCACCACCGCCTTCCTCTTCCGCCGCCGGATCGATGAATTCCAGCTGCACTTCGGCGGCCGGGAACGTCACGCCGTCCAGTTCGAAGTCGCCGGTTTCCTGCACCGCACCGTCGGTGATCGGCACGTGGGCAATGATGGTTTTGCCGATATTGGCCTGCCACACGCGCACCACGGCCACACCGTTGTGCGGCACGCGCTCGGCATCGACCAGCCCGGCGCTGATGGCGAACGCACCGACCGCCGCCGACAGGTTGCCGCAGTTGCCGCTCCAGTCGACGAAGGGCTTGTCGATGGCGACCTGGCCGAACAGGTAATCCACGTCATGCTCGGCGCGGCTGCTGCGGGACAGGATTACGGTTTTGCTGGTGCTGGAGGTCGCGCCGCCCATGCCGTCGATCTGCTTGTCATAGGGGTCGGGGCTGCCGATCACCCGCAACAACAGGGCATCGCGCGCCGCGCCGGGCACCTGCGCCGTGGCGGGCAGGTCCTGGAGGCTGAAAAACACCCCCTTGCTGGTGCCGCCACGCATGTAGGTGGCGGGGATTCTGATTTGCGCTGCATGTGCCATGGTTAGCCCCCTCAAGCGGTCGCCGTCGATGCCAGGAAGTCCTGGGCAAAACGCTGCAACACGCCGCCCGCCTCGTAGATCGATACTTCTTCGGCGGTGTCCAGACGGCAGGTCACCGGCACATCGACACGTTCGCCATTTTTACGATTGATCACCAGGGTCAACTGCGCACCCGGAGTGCGCGCGCCGAGCACGTCATAGGTTTCACTGCCGTCGATCTGCAGGGTGTGACGGTCGGTGCCCGGCAGAAACTCCAGCGGCAGCACGCCCATGCCCACCAGGTTGGTGCGGTGGATGCGCTCGAAGCCTTCGGCGGCAATCGCTTCCACCCCGGCCAGGCGCACGCCCTTGGCCGCCCAGTCGCGGGACGAGCCCTGGCCATAGTCAGCGCCTGCGATGATGATCAGTGGCTGCTTGCGCTGCATGTAGGTTTCGATGGCTTCCCACATGCGCGTGACCTGGCCTTCGGGTTCGACGCGCGCCAGTGAGCCCTGCTTGACCTTGCCGTTTTCCACCACCATTTCGTTGAACAGCTTCGGGTTGGCGAAGGTGGCGCGCTGGGCGGTCAAATGGTCGCCCCGGTGGGTCGCGTAGGAGTTGAAGTCGACTTCCGGCAGGCCCATTTTCGCCAGGTATTCGCCAGCGGCGCTGTCGAGCATGATGGCGTTGGACGGCGACAGGTGATCGGTGGTGATGTTGTCCGGCAGCACCGCCAGCGGGCGCATGCCCTTGAGCGGCCGCGCCCCGGCCAGCGCGCCTTCCCAATACGGCGGGCGGCGAATATAGGTGCTTTGCGGGCGCCAGTCGTACAGGGGCGCCACCTTGGGGCCGGTGTCTTCGTGAATCGCGAACATCGGGATGTACACCGCGCGGAACTGCTCCGGTTTGACCGAAGCCTCGACCACCGCGTCGATCTCTTCATCGCTTGGCCAGAGGTCCTGCAAGCGGATTTCATTGCCCTGGGCGTCGAGCCCGAGCACATCCTTTTCGATGTCGAAGCGGATGGTGCCGGCAATCGCGTAGGCCACCACCAGCGGCGGCGAAGCCAGGAATGCTTGCCTGGCGTACGGGTGAATCCGCCCGTCGAAGTTGCGGTTGCCCGACAACACGGCGGTGGCATACAGGTCGCGGTCGATGATTTCCTGCTGGATCAGCGGGTCCAGCGCGCCGGACATGCCATTGCAGGTGGTGCAGGCAAAAGCCACCACGCCAAAGCCGAGCTTTTCCAGCTCGTCAGCCAGGCCCGCCTCTTCCAGGTACATGGCCACGGTTTTCGAGCCCGGTGCCAGGGACGACTTGACCCACGGCTTGCGCGTCAACCCCAGTCGGTTGGCGTTGCGCGCCAAGAGGCCGGCGGCGATCACATTGCGCGGGTTGCTGGTGTTGGTGCAGCTGGTGATGGCGGCGATGATCACCGCACCGTCAGGCATCTGCCCTGGCACTTCGTCCCATTGGCCGCTGATGCCTTTGGAGGCCAGGTCACGGGTGGCAACACGGGCGTGAGGATTGCTCGGCCCGGCCATGTTGCGCACCACGCTGGACAGATCGAACGTGAGGCCGCGCTCGTAGTGCGCGCCCTTCAGGTCATCGGCCCACAGGCCGGTGTGGCGGGCGTACTGCTCGACCAGGGCGACCTGTTCGTCTTCACGGCCGGTGAGTTTGAGGTAGGTGATGGTCTGCTGGTCGATGTAGAACATCGCCGCCGTGGCGCCGTATTCCGGGGCCATGTTGGAGATGGTCGCGCGGTCGCCCAGAGTGAGGTTCGCAGCGCCTTCGCCGAAGAACTCCAGCCATGCACCGACCACTTTTTGCTTGCGCAGGAACTCGGTCAGCGCCAGCACCATGTCGGTGGCGGTGATGCCCGGCAGCAACTTGCCGGTCAGCTCGACGCCGATGATTTCCGGCAGGCGCATCCACGACGCGCGGCCCAGCATCACGCTTTCGGCTTCCAGACCGCCGACGCCGATGGCGATCACGCCCAGCGCGTCCACATGCGGAGTGTGGCTGTCGGTGCCGACGCAGGTATCCGGGAAGGCCACACCGTCGCGCACCTGGATCACCGGGGACATTTTCTCCAGGTTGATCTGGTGCATGATGCCGTTGCCCGGCGGGATCACGTCGACGTTCTTGAAGGCTTTTTTGCTCCACTCGATAAAGTGGAAGCGGTCTTCGTTGCGGCGGTCTTCGATGGCGCGGTTTTTCTCGAACGCGTCCGGGTCGGCACCGCCGGCTTCGACGGCCAGGGAGTGATCGACGATCAACTGCGTCGGCACCACCGGGTTGACCTGCGCCGGGTCGCCACCTTGCAGGGCGATGGCGTCACGCAGCCCGGCGAGGTCGACCAGCGCGGTCTGGCCGAGGATGTCGTGGCACACCACGCGGGCCGGAAACCATGGAAAGTCGAGGTCGCGCTTGCGCTCGATCAGTTGGCTAAGGGACGCGTTGAGGGTGGCCG
This sequence comes from Pseudomonas poae RE*1-1-14, assembly GCF_000336465.1. Lineage (NCBI taxonomy): Bacteria > Pseudomonadati > Pseudomonadota > Gammaproteobacteria > Pseudomonadales > Pseudomonadaceae > Pseudomonas > Pseudomonas poae. Next base: position 3,255,529 of record NC_020209.1, read on the forward strand.
GATCGCAGCGGCGCACTAGGTTTTCGGCGAGCACGCGGGAGGTGTAGGGCAAGCTGGCGTAGGCGCCGGGGGTAATGGCTTCGACGGCCGCGCGGGTGTCGAAGTAATCCAGACGGCTGCCGGGGAGCGGTTTGCGAAATTCAGTGTTCATCGTCAGGACTCGGTCACGGTAGTTGCAAAAGGAAGAACCGCTGCTGATCCAAGGTGGAATGCGATCAAAATGTGGGAGCGGGCTTGCTCGCTCCCACCTTTTTAAACCGTTTTCACCCCGAGATCAGCGGTTTCTCCACTCAGCGACGTTCGATTGGCACGAACTTGCGCTGCTCTACGCCGATGTACTCGGCGCTCGGACGGATGATGCGGTTATTGGCACGCTGCTCAAACACGTGCGCGGCCCAGCCGGTAAGGCGCGAGCAGACAAAGATCGGCGTGAACAGCTTGGTCGGGATGCCCATGAAGTGGTACGCCGAGGCATGGTAGAAGTCGGCGTTGGGGAACAGTTTTTTCTGGTCCCACATGGTTTTGTCGATGGCCTCCGAGACCGGGAACAACACCTTGTCGCCCACCTCATCGGCGAGTTTTTTCGCCCAGCCCTTGATCACTTCATTGCGCGGGTCGCTGTCTTTGTAGATCGCGTGGCCAAACCCCATGATCTTGTCCTTGCGCGCCAGCATGCCGAGGGTGCCCTCCACCGCTTCTTCGGCCGAGCCGAAACGCTCGATCATTTCCATCGCCGCTTCGTTGGCGCCTCCATGCAGAGGGCCGCGCAGTGAGCCGATGGCCGCGGTGACGCAGGAATACAGGTCGGACAAGGTCGAGGCACACACCCGTGCGGTGAAGGTGGAGGCGTTGAATTCGTGTTCGGCGTAGAGGATCAGCGACACGTTCATCACTTTGACGTGCAGGTCGCTGGGTTTCTTGCCATGCAACAGGTGCAGGAAATGGCCGCCGATGCTCGGCTCGTCAGTCACGCAGTCGATGCGCTGGCCTTCGTGGCTAAAGCGATACCAGTAGCACATGATCGCCGGGAAGGCGGCGAGCAGGCGGTCGGTGACATCGTGCTGCGCGCTGAAGTCCTTTTCCGGCTCGATATTGCCGAGGAACGAGCAGCCGGTGCGCATCACGTCCATCGGGTGGGCGTCGGCGGGGATGCGTTCGAGTACTTCCTTCAAGGCTTGCGGCAGATCGCGCAGCTTGCTCAGTTTTTTGCTGTAGTCAGCCAATTCGGTTTTGGTTGGCAGTTCGCCGTACAACAGCAGGTAGGCCACTTCTTCAAACTGCGCGTCGGCGGCCAGTTCACGTACGTCATAGCCACGGTAGGTAAGACCGGCGCCGGCCTGGCCCACGGTGGACAGCGCGGTCTGCCCGGCCACCTGGCCACGCAGGCCGGCGCCACTCAACACTTTTGCTTCAGCCATGTTCGTTCTCCAATTTTTGTCGTTATTCAGGGCGGCGCGTTCGTTACTTTTTCGCGGCGAACAGCGCGTCGAGCTTCTGCTCGAAGGTGTGGTAGTCGATACGATCATAGAGCTCCATGCGGGTCTGCATGGTGTCGATCACGTTCTGTTGGGTGCCGTCGCGACGGATCGCGGTGTAGACATTCTCGGCGGCCTTGTTCATGGCGCGGAAGGCCGAGAGCGGGTACAGCACGATGGAAACATCGGCAGATTTCAACTGTTCGGTGGTGTAGAGCGGGGTCGAACCGAACTCTGTGATGTTGGCCAGGATCGGCGCTTTTACCCGCGAGGCGAACAGCTTGTACATCTCCAGTTCGGTGATGGCTTCGGGGAACACCATATCGGCGCCGGCCTCGATGCACGCGGCGGCGCGCTCCAGGGCGGACTCCAATCCCTCGACGGCCAGCGCGTCGGTGCGCGCCATGATCACGAAGCTGTCATCGGTGCGCGCGTCCACGGCGGCCTTGATGCGGTCGACCATTTCCTGTTGGGACACGATTTCCTTGTTGGGACGGTGGCCGCAACGCTTGGCGCCGACCTGATCCTCAATGTGGATGGCGGCGGCGCCGAACTTGATCATGGACTTGACGGTGCGCGCCACGTTGAACGCCGAGGAGCCGAAACCGGTGTCCACGTCCACCAGCAGCGGCAGGTCGCACACGTCGGTGATGCGACGCACGTCGGTGAGCACGTCGTCCAGGCCAGTGATGCCCAGGTCCGGCACGCCCAGGGAGCCGGCGGCGACGCCGCCGCCCGACAGGTAGATCGCCTTGAAGCCGGCGCGCTTGGCCAGCAGGGCGTGGTTGGCGTTGATCGCGCCGACCACCTGCAAAGGGTGCTCGCTGGCGACGGCGTCACGGAAACGCTGGCCCGGCGTACTTTTAGTGTTGGAACTCATGACTCACCTCGTGATTGGGCAGCACCGTCGGGGAAGTGACGGGCAATGTTGCGTTTGGAAGCGCCGATATGGCGGCGCATCAGCAGTTCGGCCAGTTCACCGTCGCGCTCGGCAATCGCGTCAAGAATGCGGTGATGTTCGGCAAAGGCCTGGCGTGGGCGATTGGGCGTGGCGGAAAACTGGATGCGGTACATGCGCACCAGTTGGTACAGCTCGCCGCAGAGCATTTGGGTCAGGGTGCGGTTACCGGCGCCTTGAATTATCCGGTAATGAAAATCGAAGTCGCCTTCCTGCTGGTAGTAACCCAGGCCAGCTTGAAAAGCTTCGTCGCGCTCATGGGTGTGCAGCACCTCACGCAGCTCTTCGATCTCGACGTCGGTCATGCGCTCGGCGGCGAGGCGACACGCCATGCCTTCGAGGGATTCACGGATTTCGTAGAGCTCGACCAGCTCGGCGTGGCTCAAGGACACCACTCTCGCGCCGACGTGAGGCACCCGCACCAGCAGGCGCTGGCCTTCGAGACGGTGGATCGCTTCACGCAACGGCCCGCGACTGATGCCATAGGTGCGCGCCAGCTCCGGCTCGGAGATCTTGCTGCCGGGGGCGATCTCGCCCTTGACGATGGCGGCCTGAATACGGCGGAACACGTTCTCGGACATGGTCTGGGAATCGTCTTGGGCCGGCACCGTGACTTGCAGCTGATCCAGCATATTGTCGACACCTTTAAAAGCAATGTCGCAAAAACTAGCCAATCAACCCCAGTTAGTCAAAGAATAAATCCACATTGTCGACAATCGTCTAATAACCTCCGGCGCGCTCTGGCAGGACATGGCCGCCTGCCAGCGCTGGCGTCGAAAAAGCATCATGTTAGAATGCCCGCCGCTTTTGCCTGACATCATTGGATGAAATGGCGCACGAGGGAGTTTGCGCAGCAATGCCAGTCGCCTTGAATCGAACATCGCACTGCACGCCTCAGGATCTATGAGACTCAAGCCCTTCCTTTTATTGATGTGCCTGCTGGCCGTACCGGGCCTTGGCGTCGCTGCCGAGAAAACCGTGTATGGCCTCAACGAATACGCACAATTGGCCGGCATCGACCTGGAAGTCGCCGCCAAACTGGACACTGGAGCCAAGACCGCCTCCCTCAGCGCCCGCGATATCAAGCGTTTCAAACGCAACGGCGAATCCTGGGTGCGCTTTTACCTGGCCATCGACACCGCCCATTCCCACCCCATCGAACGGCCTCTGGCTCGCGTCAGCAAAATCAAGCGCCGGGCCGGTGACTACGACCCGGATGAAGACAAGAACTACACCGCCCGTCCGGTGATTGCCCTGAATATCTGCATGGGCAGCGCTTTGCGCAGCATAGAAGTGAACTTGACTGACCGAAGTGCCTTCCAATACCCGCTGTTGATCGGCTCCGAAGCGCTTAAACGCTTTGATGCGCTGGTCGACCCCAGTCTTAAATACGCAGCGGGCAAGCCTGCCTGCGCCGCCGACGCTCATACCGCCGAGTAAACCGAATGCGCTCTTTGACCCTGCACCTGAAAATCCTCATCGCCATCCTGGTGGTGCTGGGTATTTCGGTCACCTGCTACCAGATCTTCGTGCTGGGCATTCCTGTTACCGAGGATGCCACCGACGATCTGTGGAACATCGACGCCAAGGTCGAGTTTGTCGCCAATCCGAAAGACCCGGTGAAGATCCAGATGTTCGTGCCGCCCCTGAGCCGCGACTTCGTGAGCCTTAACGAGAGCTTCATCTCGAACAACTACGGGGTCAGCGTCAACCGCACCGATGGCAACCGCAAGGTCACCTGGTCGGCACGCCGCGCCAAAGGCAACCAGACGCTGTATTACCGCCTGGTGCTGACCAAGCGCTACAGCGGCGAAAAGATCAAGGTCAAGGGTCCGACCTTCCGCGATAGCATTGCCGTGGAAGGCCCGGAAAAAATCGCTGCCGAAGCCCTGCTGGCGCCGATCCGCCAGCACTCGGCGGACGTCGAGACCTTCATCACCGAGGCGATCAAGCGCACCAACAACCTCAGCGACGACAACGTGAAGCTGCTGCTGGCGGGCGACCCGTCCACGGCGCACAAAGCCAAGATCGTCGAGCTGCTGCTGTCCATCGCCCATGTGCCGGTGGAAAAGGTCCACACCATTCGCCTGGTCGCCGACCAGCCGCAAAGCCCGGAACTGTGGCTGCGCAGCTTCAACGGCAGCGACTGGCTGTATTTCAATCCGGAAACCGGCGAACAGGGCCTGCCCGCCGACCGCCTGTTGTGGTGGACCGGCGATGAGAACCTGATCACCGTGGACGGCGGCAAGAAAGCCGTGGTGACCTTCAGCCTGAATAACAGCGAGATGAACGCGATTCGCCTGGCCAAGCTGACGGACGAGAACACCGACGCCAACTTCCTCGAATACTCGCTGTACGGCCTGCCGCTGCAGACCCAGCAGACATTCATGATCATGGTGATGATCCCCATTGGCGTGCTGGTGATCCTGATCCTGCGCAACCTGATCGGCCTGCAGACCCTGGGCACTTTCACGCCAGTGCTGATTGCCCTGGCGTTCCGCGAGACGCAGCTGGGCTTCGGGATTGTGCTGTTCACGATTATCACGGCGCTGGGGCTGTCGTTGCGTTCTTACCTGGAGCACCTGAAGCTGCAGATGCTGCCAAGGCTGTCGGTGGTACTGACCTTCGTGGTGGTGCTGATTGCGGCCATCAGTCTGTTCAGCCACAAACTGGGGTTGGAGCGCGGGCTGTCGGTGGCGCTGTTCCCGATGGTGATCCTGACCATGACCATCGAACGCCTGTCGATCACCTGGGAAGAACGCGGCGCCAACCACGCACTGAAAGTGGCGATCGGCACGCTGTTCGCGGCGTCGCTGGCGCACATCATCATGAGCGTGCCGGAGTTGATCTACTTCGTGTTCACCTTCCCGGCGATCCTGTTGATCCTGGTGGGCTTCATGCTGGCCATGGGTCGTTATCGCGGCTACCGCCTGACCGAGCTGGTGCGTTTCAAAGCCTTCCTGAAGGCTGACCAGTAATGTTCGGTTTCTGGAAGACCTGGAAGGCCCTCGAAGCGCGCGGGATCATGGGCATCAACCGGCGTAACGCCGACTACGTGCTCAAGTACAACAAGCGCAGCCTTTATCCGTTGGTGGATGACAAGATCATCACCAAGGAGCGCGCGCTCGCCGCCGGCCTGCACGTGCCGCAAATGTACGGGGTGATTTCCACCGAAAAAGGCATCGACAAGCTCGACGAGATCATCGGCGGGCGCAGTGACTTCGTGATCAAACCGGCCCAGGGCGCCGGCGGTGACGGCATCCTGGTGGTGGCGGACCGTTTTGAGGGGCGCTATCGCACGGTGTCGGGCAAGATCATCAGCCATGAAGAAATCGAACACCAGATATCCAGCATCCTGACCGGCCTGTATTCCCTGGGCGGGCACCGCGACCGCGCGCTGATCGAATACCGTGTGGTGCCCGACCAGATTTTCAAGAGCATCAGCTACGAAGGCGTGCCAGACATCCGCATCATCGTGCTGATGGGCTACCCGGTCATGGCCATGCTGCGGCTGCCGACCCGTCAGTCCGGCGGCAAGGCCAACCTGCACCAGGGCGCGATCGGCGTTGGCGTGGACCTGGCCACCGGCCTGACCCTGCGCGGCACCTGGCTGAACAGCATCATCACCAAGCACCCGGACACCACCAACGCCGTGGACGGCGTGCAGTTGCCCAACTGGGACGGCTTCATGAAGCTGGCAGCCGGCTGCTATGAGTTGTGCGGGCTGGGCTATATCGGCGTGGACATGGTGCTGGACCAGGAGAAAGGCCCACTGATTCTGGAGCTGAATGCGCGGCCGGGGTTGAACATTCAGATCGCCAACGACTGCGGCTTGACCCTGCGCACCCATGCCGTGGAAGCGCATCTGGAAACCCTGAAAGCCGCTGGCGTGACGGAAACGCCGGAGGAGCGAGTGAGGTTTGCGCAGGAAATGTTCGGGCATATTGCAGCTTTCGCCGGTTGAAAGCTGCAAGCTGTGAGCGTCAAGAAAGAGCAACTGCGTTTTAACTTTCAGCTTTAAGCTAGCAACTTGTAGCTTTTAGCTGCCGTCAAGGCTCCCCCCCGCATGTCGACCTGCTCCGTCCACCCGTTGCCTTACCAGGCAAACCCCGCCCAGTACTTTGCGGCGATCCGTCATGCCCCCGGCGCGGTGCTGCTGGACAGCGGCCGGCCTACAGCCGAGCGCGGGCGGTATGACCTGCTGAGCGCCTGGCCGCAGGCCACCCTGACGGTAGCGCCGGACGAAAGCGGCAGCGATTTTCTGCAACGCTTGCGCAAAAGCCTGACCCAGTTAGGTGAAGCAAATGTGCCCGCCGGCTACGAATTACCCTTTGCCGGCGGCCTGATCGGTTATCTGAGCTACGACTTCGGTCGCCATCTGGAGCAGATGCCGCAGCTGGCTGCGGACGACCTCCATCTGCCGGACGCACGTCTGGGCCTGTATGCCTGGGCGCTGGTCAGTGATCACTTGGTGCAGACCAGCCAGCTGGTTTTTCATCCAGCCCTGCCAGAGAGCGAACGACAACGGCTAATTGACGTATTCAATCAGCCAGTCGCGGCCTCAAAGGCCAGTTTCAAGCTCCGTGGCCCCATGGCACCGGACCTGAGTGCCGAGGCTTATCGCGATGCCATCGCGCGCATCCACGACTATATCCAGGCCGGTGACTGCTACCAGGTCAACTTCGCGCAACGCTTTCGCGCGCCCTGCCTTGGCGATCCGTGGGCGGCCTACTGCGCCCTGCGCGAGGCTTGCCCAACGCCATTTTCCGGCTTCCAGAGCCTGCCCGATCATGGCGCGGTGCTGAGCCTGTCGCCAGAACGCTTTGTCAAAATCAGCCGGCGGCAGGTCGAAACCCGGCCGATCAAAGGCACCCGACCACGCGGCCTCACGCCAGAGGAAGATGCGGCCAACGCCGCCGAACTGCTGGCCAGCCCCAAGGATCGCGCCGAGAACCTGATGATTGTCGACCTGCTGCGCAACGACTTGGGCCGCAGTTGCCGCACCGGTTCGGTCAAAGTGCCGGAACTGTTCAGCCTGGAAAGCTACCCCAACGTGCACCATCTGGTGAGCAGCGTGACCGCTGAGCTGGCAAGCGACAAGGACGCACTCGACCTGATCGCCGGCAGCTTCCCCGGCGGCTCCATCACCGGCGCACCGAAGATCCGCGCCATGCAGATCATCGACGAGCTGGAACCCACCCGACGCGGCTTGTACTGCGGCTCGCTGGTGTACCTGGACGTACGTGGCGAGATGGACAGCTCGATCGCCATCCGCAGCCTGCTGGTCAAGGATGATCAGGTGTGCTGCTGGGGCGGCGGCGGGATTGTGGCGGATTCGCAGTGGGAGGCGGAGTATCAGGAGTCGATGACGAAGGTGCGGGTTTTGTTACAGACGCTGGAAAGCCTGTAGTCCCCCCGGCACTCCGTCCTCTGACCTCAAGAAGCGCAAGGCACGAAAAAACCTGAATCAGTACGTTTGTGGACGGCCCGCCAGCACGCCTATAGCGTCGCCGGCTACTGCCTATGCGCCGTCTGTGAAGGATCACATAGGCGATTGCCTACTCGTCAGAATTTGTTTCCGGAGTTGCATCCCGTTCTGCCCACGCCTAATCTCCCAAATCGGGAGGTCTGCACGATGCGAATAATCGCGCTATCGACCTTTCGACGGTTCTGGGAAAGCCACCCAAACCATGCCGACGCGAGAACGCCGTTGGTCGAACTGTATCGGTACATGGAGAACGCCACCTACCCGACGCCACAGGCGCTGAAGGCAATGCTCAGAACAGCGAGCATTCTCAAGGCTGGCAGGGTCGTCTTCAACGTAGGCGGCAACAAATATCGAGTCATCATGGCCATCGATTATCAACGCCAGCTTGGGTTCATACGCTTTTTAGGCACTCATGCGCAATACGATCAAATAAACGCGGAGACCGTGTGATGAACATCAAACCCATTCATACCCCTGAAGACCTGACCGCCGCGCTCGCGCGAGTGGAGCAGCTATGGGGAGCGCAGATCGGCTCACCCGAGGGCGACGAACTGGAAATTCTCGCCGTGCTCATCGAAAAGTACGAAGCGGAACATTTTCCCATGCCGGCGTCGGATCCAGTGGAAGCGATCAAATTTCGCATGGAGCAAATGGGCCTGACAGCCCGCGACCTGGAGCTATTTATCGGGACCAGTGGGCGGGTCTCGGAAGTTTTGAATCACAAGCGCAAGTTGAGTCTGGCCATGATCAAGCGTCTGCACGATGGCTTGAGCATTCCTTATGAGCGGCTGCTGGCAGGCGTTTGAGCAGAACAGGTCATCAGAACCGCCGAATACCGGCAGCCAGTTGGCGGACCCGATAGCTCAAGCGCAGCCCCGCAACCCCAGGCTGATTTTGATACCATCGCTCCCCTATAGAGCGCTCAGCGCCACTGACCTGTAGGAACCGTCCTGATGAACCAAGCCTTCGACGTCGTTGAACTCGCCACGACCTATGCCAACAAGTCTGCCCAGGACATTCTCAAGCTGGCTTTCAGCCAGTTTGGTGATGACCTGTGGATTTCCTTCAGCGGTGCCGAAGACGTGGTGCTGGTGGACATGGCCTGGAAGCTGAACAAGAACGTCAAGGTGTTCAGCCTCGACACAGGCCGCCTGCACCCGGAGACCTACCGGTTTATCGAGCAGGTACGCGATTTCTACAAGATCGACATCGAACTGATCTCGCCGGACCAGAGCAAGCTGGAACCCTTCGTCAAGGAAAAGGGCCTGTTCAGCTTCTACCGGGACGGCCACGGCGAGTGCTGCGGCATACGCAAGATCGAACCGCTGCGCCGCAAGCTGTCCGGCGTCAGCGCCTGGGCCACCGGCCAGCGCCGCGACCAGAGCCCCGGCACGCGCAGCCAGGTCGCGGTGCTGGAAATCGACACGGCCTTTTCCACACCTGAGCGCACCCTGTACAAATTCAACCCGCTGGCGCAGATGACCAGCGAAGAAATCTGGGGCTATATCCGCATGCTGGAGTTGCCGTACAACAGCCTGCATGAGCGCGGGTTTATCAGCATTGGCTGCGAGCCGTGCACGCGCCCGGTGTTGCCGAATCAGCATGAGCGCGAAGGTCGCTGGTGGTGGGAAGAGGCAACGCAGAAGGAATGCGGGCTGCATGCCGGGAATATCATCAGCAAGGCTTGAGGCGACGTCTGTCACTCGTCAAGGAGGTTTCATGCGCATCCTCGTGGTCAACGTCAACACCACCCAATCCATCACCGACGCCATCGCCGAGCAGGCGCGGACCGTGGCGTCTGCGGGCACCGAGATTGTCGGACTCACGCCGTACTTTGGCGCCGAGTCGGTGGAGGGCAATTTCGAAAGCTACCTGGCGGCCATTGCGGTCATGGACCGGGTGATGGCCTACGACCAGCCGTTCGATGCGGTCATCCAGGCCGGCTATGGCGAGCATGGACGCGAGGGACTGCAGGAATTGTTGAACGTGCCGGTGGTGGACATCACCGAAGCGGCCGCCAGCACAGCGATGTTCCTGGGCCATGCGTATTCGGTGGTGACAACCCTGGACCGCACCGTGCCGCTGATTGAAGACCGGCTAAAACTCGCCGGCTTGTATCAGCGCTGTGCGTCGGTGCGTGCCAGTGGCATGGCGGTGCTGGAACTGGAGGAAGATCCGCTGGCCGCCATGGAAGCCATCGTTCGCCAAGCCCAATTGGCAATCACCGAGGACAAGGCCGAGGTGATCTGCCTGGGCTGTGGCGGCATGGCCGGCCTTGACGAACAGATCCGCCAGCGCACCGGCGTGCCGGTGGTGGACGGCGTGACCGCGGCGGTGACGATTGCCGAGGGCCTTGTGCGCCTGGGCTTGTCGACCTCGAAGGTGCGCACCTACGCGACGCCGAGGCCGAAGAAAGTCATTGGCTGGCCGGGCACGTTCAGCCGCTGAAGATCAGATCTGCCTGTTCAAGGCAGAGACGGCAGGCCATAGGCGGCCAGGTCGAAGTCCGCCAGCTTGCGGATGATCTGATCGGCATGCTGGTACTTGCTGTCGGCCATGGCTTCATCGGGCACCGCAATGGCCGTCATCTGCGCGGCTTTGGCAGCCGTGACGCCGAACGGCGAGTCTTCGAACACCAGGCAATCCTGCGGCGCCACGCCCAGGCGGCGGGCGGCCGTGAGGAAGATGTCCGGCGCAGGCTTGGCGGCGCCGACCTCCGGGTCGTCAGCAGTGACGATGGTGCCGAACAGGCCAAACCATTCGCGGTGCAAGGTGGTCTTGTGACCAAACGAGTTTCGCGACGAACTGGTGCCCACGGCAATCGGAATATTGTGCGCCTTCAAATGCCGCACCAGCGCCTCGGCGCCCGGCATGCCCAGGGCTTTGGGGAAACGCTCGCTCATCAGCGGCTCACGGATTTCCAGGAACTCCGCCGGGGTGATCGGCAGGTCCAGTGCCTTGACGACGTACTCTGCCAGATCCTGTGAGCCGCGCCCGATGATGTGCTGCTTGATCCCCCAGTCATAGGTGCGACCGTAGCGCTCCGCGATGATCTGGGTGACTTCGGTATAGATGCCTTCAGTGTCCAGCAGCAAACCGTCCATATCGAAAATCACGGCCTTGATCGGGACAGCGGTACGCGGTGCACTCATCGGAGAAGGATCCTTGGACGGACTAGAGAGATCAGCACAATAGCGGCCACGCTTGCCTGCAAGCAACCTCCTTCATTCGGGATTGTGCTCGGCTCAGATGACGGTGAGGTATTCATATCGCGTCACAGTTTTACCAGCCGGCGTGCATAACGGCCGTCCAGGATTTGTGAGAACGGCGCGATCACCTGCGTAAAAAGGTGTGAAAAAGCCCCTTGTAAACCTTATAAAAGACTTATTGCTCTTCAATGAACTCAATCCACTGGACCAGAAAATCCGTCAAATTCGACTGGGACGGCGGCATCCATGTGGTCAGCATTCAAGAGGTCAAAAAACGTGACGAACGAACCTACTGCCGTACAGATCATCCACAATACGGAGGGCAGCCCAGCCTTCGTGGTAGTTCCTTATGAACATTATCTGGCCCAGCAGAACGACCCGAATCTGGTCCCCCACGCGGTCGTAAGCCGCTTGGTGGATGGAGCAACGCCGATCAGGGCGTGGCGCGAGCACTTGGGCCTGACCCAGGAAGAGGTCGCCGGTCGCTTGGGTATTTCACAATCCGCATTTGCCCAGCAAGAGGTCGTCAGTAAACCTCGCCGGACCACTCGGGAAAAAATTGCCAAGGCGTTCGGGATAAACGCCATTCAACTTGAGCTATAACGTCATTCACGCGACACCTCGCCCTCGGCCACTTTATAGCGGAATCAAAAATGCTCTACCGTCTGGCCGCCGATGGCCTCGTGCTGTTCCACCTGTGTTTCATCCTGTTCGCGCTGTTCGGCGGGCTGCTCGCCTTGAAATGGCGACCGATCCTATGGCTGCACCTGCCGGCAGCCGCGTGGGGCGTTGTTGTCGAGGTGTTTCATCTGCCCTGCCCGCTGACACGCTGGGAAAACCTGTTTCGCCACCTGGCCGGCCAAGACGGCTACGGCGGCGGCTTTGTCGAGCACTACATTCTCGCGCTGATTTACCCGGCCGCGCTCACACCGCAGATTCAACTGGGCTTGGGCGCGTTGGTACTGCTGATCAATATCGCGGTGTATGTGCGAATTTTCCGACGTTACGGACAGGCTTGAGACAGCCTTAACGGTGAAGAATCAGACTCCCTCAGTCCGCTTGTAGCCGCCGCCATGTCCGAAGCCTTCGAAGTCCCCAGCCCCCACGAAAAGCACATCGAACACACTACTGAACATGCCCACGGTCGCGGGGACAGGTTCGCCAGCCGCATTGCCGTGATGACCGCGCTGATGGCCACCCTCGGCGCCATGCTCAGCTACCAGGCCGGCTCCACCGAGAGCGAAGCGGCGATGGACAAGAACAACGCCGCCATCTTCAAGACCGAAGCCGCCAACCAGTGGAATTACTACCAGGCCAAATCCAGCCGCCAGAATCTGGCCGAACTGGCCACCCACATCCCCGGCGTCGACGTCGCCCATTACACAGATGAAATCCAGCGCTATAAAGGCCAGAAGGAGGACGTACGCAAACAGGCGGAGAAACTTGAAGCGACCTCCAAAGAATGGAATGACAAGTCCGAGGAGGCCCTGCACCAGCATCACCGCTGGGCCCAGGCGATGACCGCGATTCAGATCGCGATCTCGTTGGCAGCGATTACCTTGCTCACGCGCAAGGAATGGCTCAAGCGCCTGTCGTATACCGCCGGCGGCGTGGCCGTGGTACTTGGCAGCCTGGCCTGGTTGCATCTGTGATTGAATGCGGGACGCGCCTTGTGGCGAGCGGGCAAGCCCCAATGCCGTTCAGTTAAGCGCAGATTCCTTGTGGCGAGCAGGCTTGTCCTGCGCTGGGCTGCGCAGCAGCCCCAAAACCAGGCGCTGAGCCGTATCAGGTACACCGCGTTTTGCTGGATTGGGGGCGCTTCGCACCCCAACGCGGGGCAAGCCCGCTCGCCACAATAAGCCGACACATGTTCCTTAAATGAACGGCATTAGGGTTTGCCCGCTCGCCACAGAAATCCAGGAAATTTCCTACGATGGATTTCAATCCGACCTTCACGCCATTAGAGTGTCGCGCCTTCGAGAATTGAATCTCGATATTCAGCCCATGGAGTTACCAATGAAGTACGCCCGTCAAGCAGTTGCAGCAGCCGTTCTCGGCTTCACCCTCGCCGGCTGCACCGGCACCGCCATCAAATCCCCGCAATACGACAGCAGCCAGTACACCGTTCTGGGCCACAGCGAAGCCAGCGCCACCGGCGTCATGCTGTTCGGCATCATCCCGATCGGCCAGAACAGCCGCTTCGTACGCGCACAGACCGCCGCCATCCAAGCCAAAGGCGGTGATGCGCTGATCAATACACAAATTCAGGAGAAGTGGTTCTGGGCGTGGGTGTTGAGCGGCTATACCACGAAAATTTCGGGTGATGTGGTCAAATTGAAGGCTGCGCAGTAAGCAGGGACTGTCAGAGTCAGCACTCTGGCACGCGACGTATCATGGGCCAGACCTCAGCGGATGGCCCATGATGTTGCGAGTTGCCTGAACGCGCCTTTGCAAGGGCCAGAAACTACAAAACCCCTGGTTTCTCTCGAAACCAGGGGTTTTGTTTACATCGAATTTGGCGGTGAAGGAGAGATTCGAAAGTACCCGCACCCGCAATCTCGCAGCCGAGGCCCCGGAATACAAGGGCTCCAGCGGTGCCAGTTGCGCAAAAGTATTCCCACGCCATTCCCAAGGGCATCAGCATGCATCTCTGTACGCGTGCGCATCACACGTATAGGGGCCTGACGTCCGGTGTCTGGAGGAGGTCAAAAAAAAGAGTAACATAAGTAATCTTGACCGTTTTTTAAGCTCAACCCATTGAAATTAAAGGGTTTTATGTTTCGAGCAAAAGGTAATATTTAAGTAATATTGAAGTAATCTGATTACTCTTTATAAATGTAATTCTCTACTTTAATAAAAACCTTTAAAATCAATAGATTGATAGAAAATTACCTTTTCAATTACTACTTTGTTACTCCTTTTTGTAATACCACCCCCCACGAAATACGGGGCCTCCAGCCCATTACCCCAACGTGGTTACTGAAATTACTCTTTTTGAAATATCCCCCCTCTAACTGCACCGCAGCACCCCCAGACCTTTCTGGCCCCCCTTAGCGGCAAGGAAAAGTGGGACTGATTTATTAACACTGGGTTTTCGCGTCGAATGATCAAGACACAGCCCCCTTTGACCCACTCCTGATACGCTGCCAACCCTTCGCATCATCCGTCCAAGATCCCAACGGCCTCAGACCTCCACCGCGATCCCTCTCGCGCCGCTTCTCCGTCGCCCCCATAATGGATTAGAACACTTAAGCCGACGAACCTCATAGAACAGAAACTGCAATACCTTCGTTATCCATATTTGCCACTTTCGTACCACGCTAATAACTATAAGAGAATGCTTTGCCGCAGCAGGAAAATGATTGCGCTATCATTAGCGAGCTTAATGTTCAGCATTATTGAAAACACAATAAAAATCTAACATACATGCCGCCCACACACAGTTAGTTACCTCAGGGATTTTGCCATTTTTTCTAAATCCGAAGCTACGTCATAGTATCCATAGCTAGTAACAGGATCGTCATACCTCGCATCCATATTTTCATCCGTTTTATAGTCTTTTAGCCTACTTAGCAGTTCACCACGGAGTATCTGTGATTCAGACCGGAAATGTCGTTGATATTCACTACGTTCCTCTGAATTCTGCAACTGAAGATTGTGATGATAGCGGGACAAAAGTCGCTGTTTTTCCTCATCCGTCTCTGCGTATATAGCCGGATCCCACTCCGAACTTTTCAGCAAATACCCGCGCTGCATGTATCTATCTACGAAACTTCTAAGCCGCTCAACGAATTGAAGCGTCTTCTCTCTCAGAGCGGCGCTATCTGCGTTGACTACCTCACTGACTTTCTCGCGCCATTTTGCGGCATCGGCTCTATTGACTTCAGCTTCTTCTGCTCTAAGCTGAACCCGTTGGGTGAGCGATTCTATGCCGCTTCTTAATCCATCAATGACTCCACCGTATCTCCATTTGGCAAAAATATATCCGAGGACGAAAAAAATTACTGAAAATCTTATAAACACCCATGGCGCTTGTGACATTAGAGCCCATTGAACTTCAAACCAATTAAAAAATGCGTCAATATCCATAACATCTCCTTTTGCATATATTTTTCAGTTAATGATGATCAAAACATTTACTCTATACTAGGCTATTTAAGCTCTATACCCTTTTATTCCGTCGCCCAATCTATACCCGCATAGGGCCTTCGTTACGATTAAATCGGGTTAAGCCACGATATCTTGAGCGTACCTAGACGTTTATCCGCTCTCTTTTCCCTTTCTCCGATAATTTTGACTACTGATTCTATGATATTTGGGATCTGGCGCAGTATGAGCGTTGCGAAAAACATCCACCTTCGCAGGGTTCTGCAGGTTTCTGACCTCTCCAAAACGCCAAGCAAGCGCCCAGCTGAAGCCGCCGCGAGTGGGCCGCAGGGCCGCAGAAAAAACGCCCCATTTAGCCCGCAGGCGTGGTGGGGGGACGACGGCGCGCGCCGGGTGAAGACAGCCCTGCCCGACCGCCTGTAGCACGCCACTGCCCCGATTTGTGGCACGTCGTTGGCCCGCCCCTGATGTGGCACGCCAACTCCCCCAACGTGCGGCATGCGACAACCGCAAGCGGCAGGCCGGCCAGTCTTGAGCCAGCCGTCGAAACCCAGCATTTGCTGGGCGAAGCCCTCGTTTTCCATTGCTTGGCAAGCATGAAAATGCTATGTTGGAATGGGTTTTTTCGTCGCCTTGAAGCGCGAAAGTTCATCGCCTCCCCGCTTAGTTTCCAGCTCCACAGGCCTCCCCCTCGCCTACAGTTCGTCGCCTCAAATCGCGTGATGGTCAATCCTCGATTACTGTATGCGCATACAGTTAAATATAAGCAGTCAACCGTATGACCCCTTCTCAACTCAAGACGGCTTGGCTCGCCAAGTGGCGTCGAATCCTCGACGACGATGTTTACCGGATCGATAACCCGGAGGCCCATAGAACGGTGTGCCGCTGGGAAACCCGGGACATGCTGGAGGCGGGCGTGATTGATCAAATGGAAAAGTTCGAAATGGACGAACAGGCTGATGCGGCGTATTGGCATGCCGTCGAAGAACTGGCCGCCCTCGCTGAGGGGTACTTTTTTGGCGGCCACTACGACGTCGTTAGCAGAGAGCGCTCGGTGTGCATTGGACGGATAATGGCCAACACTTACTATTCAGCCACGTCCCCAAGCGCGGGGGGATTTGATGGGAAGGTGTATGGCAACAAACATGACCTGCACCTGTTGTTCCGTCATAACAATGAGCCATGGCCTATAAAGGGGCTGCTGCTTACAGCGGCCTCCGGCGAGCTTTACGACCTGGTGCAGACCGCCCAAGTCATCAACGGCAGGGTCTACCCGGTCGTTAGCGATGCTGACACCTATCGGGCCCTAGTGGATTGCGCACAGGTGGCGTTGGAAGAACACGACTTTGAAAGCTACCAGAAGGCCCGGCCGCTGCTGGTATCCGCCAGATTCACTAAGTGCAGTGCCTGTCTTGATCGCTTTGAGCGGAGGGAGGATTGCCCAACATGCGCGGGCAGTGGCTTTGTCGCCAAAGAGGTCAATCAGCCAGCTGGTGCAGCACCTGCCCAATGACTGGTTGAACCCGGCAACGCTCAACGAGCGTGCCGAGCAGATAGTGCGGTATCAAGGCAAACCGGCGTTAAAAAAGTCCGCCAAAAGCGTTCGGCTCCCAGTTCATGATCACCAATTCGCCGCTGACTTCGGCTTTCGCCTGTCGTTGATTCGTCGTGCTGTATCGAATGTCCACCGTTTCGAAGTGAAACCCCTCAAACACACGTCGGATATCAGGGTGGTCATTGA
This sequence comes from Pseudomonas poae RE*1-1-14, assembly GCF_000336465.1. Lineage (NCBI taxonomy): Bacteria > Pseudomonadati > Pseudomonadota > Gammaproteobacteria > Pseudomonadales > Pseudomonadaceae > Pseudomonas > Pseudomonas poae. The sequence goes on from NC_020209.1 coordinate 3,272,507, forward strand.
TACTCACCATCACCTTGCCCTTGCAACGCCGCATAAACTCGGCCATCCGTTCATAGTTTTCAAAGGGGAAGTCCACGCCATAACCTGCAGTTTGCCAGTACGGCGGATCCATGTAGTGGAAGGTATGCGGCCGGTCGTAGCGCTCGGCACATTCAAGCCACCCCAAATTCTCGACGTACGTGCCGGACAGGCGCTGCCAGGCGGCTGACAGGTTCTCCTCGATTCGTAGCAGGTTGATTGCCGGCCCCGTGGTAGCAGTCCCGAATGTCTGTCCGCTGACCTTCCCGGCAAAAGCGTGGTGCTGCAGGTAGAAGAATCGTGCCGCTCTCTGGATATCGGTCAGCGTTTCCGGCCTGGTCATCTTCTGCCATTCGAACACCTGACGTGAGCTGAGCGCCCACTTGAACTGTCGCACGAACTCTTCCAGGTGGTTCTGAACCACTCGATACAGAGTCACCAGGTCGCCGTTGATGTCGTTGAGAACTTCGACCGGAGCGGCCTGGGGCCGCATGAAGTAAAGCGCGGCGCCGCCGGCAAACACCTCGACATAGCATTCGTGGGGTGGGAAAAGCGGGATTAAGCGATCTGCCAGGCGGCGCTTGCCGCCCATCCAGGGGATTATTGGTGTGCTCATAAGTGATCCTTGTTTTGGAAATTGGATTCGCTTAGGCTTCGCACCCCCTGCGCAGTGGGGCGAGGCCTTGGTTGGAGCACTCGGCGTGTTCGAGTGATTCAGCGTCGAGCGGGTGTTAGCGCACCAGCTCGTCGCCTCGTTTGCTGCGCGGGGGTACTACTTCCCCCCCGTCGGAAGCTCAAATTCTTTGAAGCTGACGACTTCTTCACCAAGCCATTCATTGACCTGGGCCAGCCGAGCCTGAAGTGGCTCAAGTTCGTTCACAGCCCAAACCTCAGCGGCCTCCCGCAACGACCCGAATCCGCCCGCGTTCTGCGGCACGATGCCCATCAACTGCGGCGGAATGCGCAATGCCGCGAGCAGATCGTCGCGGCTGATGTTCTTGATTGAGCTGAATTCGTCTTTGGCAGCTACCTCACTGACCGGGATAAGCTGAATGCCATCCTTCTTCCCGGCCGGCGCGTAGACGAACAGGTTGCGGAAGTTGCCCGGCCCTTTCGAATTCTTCAGCGCGGTGCGCAGTGAGTCGATGTCTTCTTCCTTCTGCGCCGCGTCAGTCATGTACAGAATGAAACCGGCATGGCTGCCGTTGTTGTAGTACTTGCGGCGAAACAGGGTGGCGCTCTCGTTGAGCAACGCGCTCTGCAGGGCTGCCAGCCACTCGGGCAACCCGTATATTTCCTGGTTGATGTCAGCTTCGCGCAGGTGGCAGATCGAGCCTGGCGCAAACTCGTGTTCGTCCTTCCAGCCCCGCACTTGGTAATAGGTCTCCATGTCCACGCCTCGGCGTATGTACTTCGCCAGGGGTGGCAGCAAACCCATCGTGTTGCGCAGCATGTTGTTGCGCTTTTCCAGGTAGCAGTTGCCGCACCAGAGCCAATCGAGGGCGAACTGCTCGAAGGCCTGGCGGTTCAACAGCCGGTGGGGGACGAACGTGCGGGCCAGCATGTTGCGCTTGAAGTTGAGTCCGGACTGCAGGTACACGCTAGCGCGCGTTGTTTTCGCCAGGCCATCCATAGACATGGGCGTTTCGAACCAACGCCCATTGGCCCAGCATTCCAGGTAGTCAAGGATCTCGCGGCTGTCCAGCACTGGTGCGGGATCACCAAAGGTGAAGGCCTCAACAGGCCCGGACTCAGGTGGCAACAAGTCACCCTCGATCGGAGGGGGAGCGACGTTCAGTTGGGTTCCGCGCTTACGCTTGCTCATCAATAGGACTCCATAAATCCGGTATTCGCCGTGGTCTGCCCCTCAAGAGGCTCGTTGTGCAGGGCGTGGAAGGTCGCCCACGCCAAGTCGGCGTGGCCTGTCTCGTCGGTGCGACCCGCCGTATAAGTGAACTGACGCCCGGAGGCGGTGACTGTTTTGCGGATAGCCATCAACGATTGGGCCATGTCTGTCCAACCGGCATCGAACTCCAAACGACCGTTCTTGATTACGTCGTAGGCCTTCAGCACCAGGCGCGTTTTGACCTCGGGCGAGTAACTGAACGTGGTGATGTTCGGGAAGAACTGTTTCACCAGCTGCGCAACGCCGGACCCCATACCCGTGATGTCAATACCGATGTAAGTCACCCAGTAGCGTCTGGTGACCTGGCGGATCGATTCCGCCTGGGCGGCGAAGTCCATCCCCCGGAATTGGTGTCTCTCCAGCACGCGGAATTTGCCGCCGGCAACAGTCGGTGGAGCAATTACCACCAAAGCGGCGCTGTCGCCGCTTTCGGCCGGGTCGTAGCCAACCCAAACCTGACGATCCCCAAACGGACGCGCGGCAAAAGGTTTGTAGTCCTCGGCCCATAGATCCCAGCTGTCCACCATGCACGGCTGCAGCATCGCAAGCGGGAAAATGCTGGCCCCGTCGTCGATGAACTGGCACATCAGCAAGTTCTGGAAAGCCTCGGCATCGTATTCTTGGCGCAACTCGTCCAGGTCGAACAGGTCGCAGCCACGGTCTTCAGCATCGAGAATGGTGACGATCTGCCGCCAAACCCGGTCCTCGCAAAGCCGGCCCTGTTGCAAAGCATCGTGAGAGACGTCGATTTTGACCCGTTGCGCCGCAGGCTTGCCCTTGTTGAACCGCTCGCCGGTCCAGAACGTGTAGGCCTCGTGCGCCATGCTGGATGGCGTCGAAAAGTAGGTTCGGCGGTATTGCTTCTGCATCGCCATGCCGCTGGCGACCTTGTTCAGTTCCTTGAATTTGAAAGTCCAGAAGAATTCGTCGAAGTAGAAATTGCCGTGATAGCCCTGGGCAGTGCGAGCGTTGGTGCCGAGGAAGTGCAACTCAGCACCATTGCCCAGTATAATTGGGTCTCCCGTGAGCTCGACGCCAACCACCTCACGGGCGAAGGCCTGGATGTACGCTTTAAAGATATGTGCCTGGTTTTTCGAGGCCGACAGGAAGATTTGGTTACGGCCTGTTGTCAGCGCGTCAATCAACGCCTCACGGGCGAAATAGTAGGTCGCGCCGATCTGTCGTGACTTGAGAATCGCACGGGTCCGCTGACTGCCCGCCTTGTACCAATCCAGCTGATAGCCAAAGCACCCGTCAATGAACGCCTCAGTCAGCTTTTCAATGTGTTCTTCTTCGAACACGTTGCGTTTGGGCGCCTTCTTCGGCCCCTCATTGCGCTTGGAAAGGTTGGGATTTAGCTCGGTTTCGGTGCCGCCCTCGTTGAACCGCTGGATGCGAGCTTGCCGCTCCAGCTGCCGGTGCAACAGGTCAATTTCCTTGTAGTCGGACCCTGACTTGGGGTCTTTCAGGATCAACTGCACCAGGCGGGCTTCGGTCGCCGCCTGGATTCGCTCCAGCGGTGTCGCGCGGTCCCATTCGTCGCGGGCCTTCCAGCTGTGGAGCGTTTTCTCTTTCTCCCCGATCAGCTCAGCGATCTCGCACACACGATAGCCCTGCCAATACAGGTGCTTGGCGTGGCGGCGGTGATCGGTAGGTAGTTCGACGATGGCATTCATGGCGCAGATGCTGCCGCCCGCGCGCGAACAGTTCCCGCGCCGCCCCTTGTAAGCGCCCGCTCTACAAGAGCGCCTCGTTGCCCGTCGCGCCCGCGCTCAACAACATGCGCTCATCGCCAAGGCAGACTGCCACCGCACTGAGGGATCCACGCATGGCCGGCAAAACCGACAACCCAGCCAAGAAACAACGTTCCAAGTTTTTCCGTGTCGCCGTTGAAGGTGCCACTACCGATGGTCGCCAGATCGAACGCCAATGGCTGGTCGACGCTGCCGAAACCTATAGCCAAAACACGTACGGCGCACGGGTCTGGATTGAGCACATGCGCAGCCTAATGCCCGATAGCCCTTTCCGCGCCTACGGTGACGTGGTGGCGCTGAAGACTGAAGAAGTTGAAATTGCCGGCGCAAAAAAACTGGCCTTGTTCGCCCAAATCGAGCCGACCGCCGACCTGGTAGCGATGAACAAAGCACGGCAAAAAATGTTCACCAGCATCGAGATCCGGCCGAAGTTCGCCGACACCGGGCGCGCCTATCTGGACGGCATCGCGGTCACTGACACGCCCGCCAGCCTCGGCACCGAGATGCTGACGTTCAGTGCCCAGCACCCGGATATGAACCCGCTAGCCAACCGTAAACGCGATCCCGCCAACCTCTTTTCCGAGGCCATCGAGATCGAACTTGAATTCGAAGAAGTTGAGGACGAAAGCGGCAAGGTCGCAGGCCTGTTCAGCCGCGTTCTCGACCTCCTCGGCAAGAGCAAGGACAAGGAAGGCAAGGACGCCGCTCTTTTCACTGAACTCGGCGAGGCTGTTGAAGCCATGGCCGAGCACGTCGCCGGTCAGGGTGAGGCCTTTACCGCCGAAAAAACTGCACGCGAAAAGCTGCAGACCGCTCACGAAAAGCTGTCTGCCGACTTCACTGCGTTGGTTCAACAACTCGAAAAAACCCCGGACACCACCGGCCAGAAACCGCAGTACTCCGTTCGCCCGCCGGCTACGGGCGGTGACGGCGCACTCGTCACCGACTGCTAATCCAGATCACGGACAACACCCAGCCAAGGAACATCGGAGAACACCATGCGTAACGATACTCGCGTTCTTTTCAACGCTTACCTGCAACAACTCGCCCAATTACACGGCGTGAGCGACGTCACCACCAAATTCACAGCCGCTCCATCCGTTGCACAGACGTTGGAAACCCGGATGCAGGAGTCGAGCGCGTTTCTCAGCTCGATCAACGTCTACGGCGTGGCTGAGCAGTCGGGCGAAAAAATCGGCATCGGTATCGACGGTACTATTGCCGGCACCACCGATACCACCCAGCAAGACCGCGAGCCACGCGACCCTACCGGCCTCGACAACCGTAGTTACACCTGCACCCAAACCAACTTCGATACGGGCCTGCGTTACCAGAAGCTGGATCAATGGGCCAAGTTCAAAGACTTCCAGGCGCGTATCCGTGACGCCATCATCCGGGCCCAGGCGCTCAACCGGATCATGATTGGCTGGAACGGTACCAGCCGTGCGGCGACCTCTAAACCGGACATCAACAAGCTGCTGCAGGACGTTAACGTCGGATGGCTGCAAAAGATGCGCCTGGAGAACCCTGCACGCGTTATGAAAGAAGTGGTCGATGGCAGCGGCAAGATCCAGATCGGCGCGGGCAAAGACTTCGAAAACATCGACGCCCTGGTCGTCAGCATGGTCAACGAGTTCATCGAACCTTGGTACCAGGAAGACACTGACCTGGTGGTGATCTGCGGGCGCCAGCTGCTGGCCGACAAGTACTTCCCGATCATCAACAAGACCCAAGCGCCGACCGAAATGCTCGCGGCCGATATCGTCACTAGCCAGAAGCGCATCGGCAACCTGCCAGCGGTGCGAGTGCCTCACTTCCCGCCGAACGGCCTGCTGGTTACCCGCCTCGACAACCTGTCGATCTACTGGCAGGAAGGCACCCGCCGCCGCACGGTGGTGGATAACGCCAAACGCGACCGTATTGAAAATTACGAGTCAGTCAATGAAGCCTACGTGATCGAAGACCTTGGCTGCGCAGCCATGGCCGAAAACATCACCCTGAGCTAAGGCGAGCAACCATGACCAACCCTTGCCGTCGTCACTTCCAGCGCGTCACAGCAGCCGTTGCAGCGGCTGCTGTGGCCGGCCCAGCCATGACCATGGAAGGTTCCACTGTTTACGAACTGCACCTGGCGAAGCTCCAGCAGGACTACTTGCGCTTGAAACAGGTGCAGTCCACCGAGGGCAAAGCGGAACTGAAGAAGCAACTGCTGCCTGAGTACGTCCCGTACGTGGAAGGTGTTCTCGCCGAGGGCAAAGGCGCGCAGGACCAAGTGCTGACCACCTTGATGGTTTGGCGGATGGATGCCGGCGATTTTACCGGCGCCCTGGACATTGCCGAGTACGTCATTGCGCACTCATTGCTGATGCCTGACCGCTTCGAACGCACCACCGGCACCATTGTTGCCGAAGAAATTGCCGAAGTTGCCCTGAAGACGCAGAAGGCTGGCGGCACGTTCGATCTGTTGCTACTGCAACGCACCGAGGAAATCGCGGGCAGTGAGGACATGCCTGATCAGGCCAAAGCCAAGCTGCATTTGGCCCTGGGCAAAGCCTATGCCGAGAAGGTCTCTGACGATGACACCTCTGAAATCAAGACGGTTGCTCTGGTGATGTTGGAAGCAGCCAGAACTCACCTGGCCCGTGCCATTGAATTGCACACCAACTGCGGTGGCAAAAAGGATCTGGAGCGCGTCGAGCGTCTCCTCAAAAAATACGCTGCTCCAGCAGCTAACTGAGCGTCCCCACGCACCCCGCCGGCTCGGGGCGGATCGGCCAGGCCGCTCCTCCTGACCGTGAAGCCCCGACCACCGGCGATCTATTTTCGAGTGCAGTCATGAACACCGCCTTTGCCAACCTCTACCAGAGTGCTTTCACTCCTACGGAATCCGAACGGCGCATGTCTGCAGCAGCTGAACAGTACGTCGTAGAAACAGAAGCGTATGACCGCAGCGTCTGCACGGGCCCCGTCATACGCGGCGCCATCATGCCGGCCAACGCGCACCAACAGCGCCTTGTGAATCGCAACTCGATGCGGGCGTTTGACTACCTCTGCACGCAGCACCCTGAATTCGCTAGGCAGCACATCCGGCGTGAGATTTCCCGCACGGAAAGCCGGAGCCCTTCCCTATGAGCGCATTCGTAGCCAGCGGCACCGCACCTGGCGGCCACATCAACACTGACCCATTTTGGCCTTCGATCGATCTGGATGCCGTGCGCGCCACCCTTCGCATCGACTCCAGCGTCACCCAAGCCCGCCTGGAAACCGCCGTGATCTCCGCCGCTATCAACCTCAACCGCGAGCTGAGTGACTGGCGAGCAGCTCAACAGGCAGCTGGCTATGCCACGTTGGAAGCCGTACCAGGCGACCGGATCAAGGACGTCTCGGTAAAGGCTCACCTCTACCGCCGCGCGATCGAGGCCGGTACCGGCGCCGAGGTGTGTGAGCGTTTTCGCGACTACAGCGCCACCAACACCGGCAACAACAAGGCCGAAGAGGTTGCACCCACCATCGACGACTACCGCCGCGACCTGCGGTGGGCAGTGCGTGATTTTCTCGGCAAAAGCCGCACCACCGTGGAGCTGATCTGATGCCTGTGCAGATCCGCACCAATCAAAACGAAACCGTCGATGCCCTGTGCTGGCGGTTTTACGGCCGCACCGCAGGCGTCACAGAGGCCGTGCTCGAGGCTAACCCCGGCCTGGCCGATCACGGCCCGATTCTGCCGCAAGGCCTCACTGTCAGCATGCCCGAAGCCAAAACCAGCGCGCCCCAACGGCAGATGGTGAACCTATGGGACTGATCCTCTGCAACCAAGGAAATCCACACCATGGCTGATCCGACTTCCAGCGTTGTGACTGGCCTTCTTATTGGCTTGGGCCTGTCCACCGTTACGCCTGTTATCGACGACGGGGCGCTGTTCGGCGCCATCCTCGGTGCCTGGCTGGTGACCAGTCTTAAGCGCGACCTCAAGGTCTGGCAGCGCCTGGGCTCACTGTTCCTGTCCGCAGGGGTGGGCTACCTGTTCGCGCCTATCGCTTTGCAAGCAATCCCGTTCATCACCAGCGGTGGCAGCGCCTTTATCTGCGCCCTGGTGGTCATCCCGATCAGCATCAAACTGATGATGTGGGTGGAAAAAGCGGATATCTGGGACATCTGGCGTCGCATCAGAGGGGGCACCTGATATGCCGAACATGGAACTGGCCGTGCAGTTGATCGCGGCAATCGCCTACCTGCTGAGCGCCCTGCGCCTGGCCTGCTACACCCGAGGCGAAGCGCGGTACCGGCGCAGCATCTCGCTGCTTGCAAGCCTGTTTGGGGCTGTCCTGTGCATCTGCGGTCTGGAAATTCTTCTGGAGCGACAGCCCACCAGCCTCGGGCAGGCCGCGTCCATCGTGCTGCTCTGCATCCTGATTTTCCGTTCACGCGGCAATGTCGCCGCCCTATTGAGGCCCAGCGCATGACCACCACCCTTCGCCACGGCGACCGCTCGCAGGCAGTGCTTATCCTGCAGAAGAATCTCAACAGGCATGGTGCCACGCTGGTACCGGACGGCCACTACGGTGACGCTACCGAAGCGGCCGTGCGTGCGTACCAGGTGAAAGCCGGCCTGGTAGCCGATGGCATTGCCGGTGCCAAGACCCAGGCCAGTCTGGCGGGTGGTGACTGCGCGCAGCTGCTGCGCAATAACGATCTGGTGGTCGCTGCCCAGCGCCTCGACGTGCCGCTGGCCAGCATCTACGCGGTCAACGAAGTGGAGTCCAAGGGTAAAGGCTTCCTCGATAACGGCAAGCCGGTGATCCTGTTCGAACGGCACATCATGTTCCGCCAGCTCGCCAAAGTTCAACGCGTAGGCGATGACCCTGCGGAGCTCAAGCGCCACGCCGATGAATTGGCAGCGACCAACCCGGCCCTGGTCAACCCGAAGGCCGGCGGCTACATCGGCGGCACCGCCGAGCACCAGCGCCTGGCGATGGCCCGCTTGATTGATGACACGGCCGCACTGGAGTCTGCGTCCTGGGGCGCATTCCAGATCATGGGCTTCCACTGGCAACGCCTCGGCTACGCCAGCGTGCAGGAATTCGTCGCGGCAATGAGTGCCGGCGAATCCCAGCAATTCGACGCCTTCACCCGCTTCATCGAAACCGACCCGGTACTGCACAAGGCCCTGAAAGCCCGCAAATGGGCCGAGTTTGCCCGGCTCTATAACGGGCCGGACTACCTGCGCAACCTCTACGACACCAAGCTGCAGCGCGCGTACGAACGGCATGCCGGCTGCGAGTGTGGGCAAGGGGTGGCGGCATGATCGACTTCAAAGCGGTGAAGAAGCTGAAGGTGCAGGACGGCGATCTGCTGGTGGTGCCGGAATCGACTGAGCAGGACGACATGCTGCAGCTGGCCGAGTGCATCCAGTTGATGAACAACGCCAGAGCCGTAATCGTACGTGGGCCCATCCAACAGCTCGACACCGCGGCCATGAACAAGCTCGGCTGGTACCGGGCATGAGCACCGTGCGCCAGATCCTATTCGGCCTCGCCCTGCTCGGTGCCTTGGCGCTGCTGATATGGGCTCAGGAAACACGCATTGACGTCGCTAAAAGCAAAGCCGAGAGCGCCACTGCTGCAGCCAAAACGGCTCGCGCTGACGCTGACCGCAACCTGAACACCGCCAATACGCTCACCGAAACCCTCAAACAGGAACGCGAGGCGCAAAGCACCCTCCGCCTTCAGAAGGATCAACTGCGCCAGATCCTGGCAAACCGCGAACGAACCGTCGAGGAACTGAAACGTGAAAACGCCGAACTACGTGACTGGGCTGCTCAGCTTTTGCCTGACGCTGCTCGCAGGCTGCGGGACCGCCCCGCCATCACCGGCGCCGCCGCTTATCGTGACTGGCTGTCCGGCCGTGGTTCCGTGCCACCTGCCGGCGACCGGCCCGCTCAGCAACGGTGACCTGCTGACCGACCAAGACCGCGCCGAGGCCGCTTGGGCCGACTGCGCCAATCAGGTCGACATTGTCTACAAACACCAGCAGGCCACACCATGAACAAAGCAGAAAGTCTGCGCGCGCACCTGCTGGCCACCGTCGCCGAATTCAAGCACGACCCCGATCGGCTGCTGATCTTCATCGACAACGGCAAGGTACGGTGCACCGCCGCTCACACCCTGTCGTTTGAATACAGCTTTGATCTGCAGATCATCCTCACCGCGTTCGCCGGCCATCCTGATAGCGTGTTTCTCCCGATATTGGGTTGGCTCAGCGTCAACCAATCCGAACTGCTGGAAAACCTCGACAACGTGAAGAACGGCATTCAGTTCGAAGCCGACATCCTGGACAAGGACAAGGTCGACCTGAGCGTGACACTCCCACTGACAGAGCGGGTGGTCGTCGGCACCGATGATCAGGGGAATACCACCGTGAAGCACCCACACGAACCGCAGTACGTCGCAAGTTTCCTCGACCCGAACTGGAAGCCCGGAGTTCACGGCAATATCGGTGAGTGGAGGGTACCTGATGGCGAATAACCTTGAAGCGCTTGAGACCTGGGCATCGGTGCTGCTGGAGCGCCTGGAGCCAGGTGAACGCGTCAAGCTGGCCCGGAGCATTGGGCAGGAACTGCGCCGGAGCCAGCAAAAGCGGGTCATGGCCCAAGAAAACCCGGACGGGAGCAAGTATGCGCCCCGGAAAAAGCGTGACCTGCGCGGCAAGCAGGGCCGTATTCGCCGGCGGCTGGACATGTTCAAGAAGTTGCGGACCGCGTCCTATCTGAAGATTCGTGGCGACAGCAACGCCGTAACCGTGGGGTTCACCGGTCGCATAGCCAGGATTGCAAGGGTGCATCAATACGGTTTGAAAGACCGGGCAGAACGCGGGGCTCCCGACGTTCATTACGATCAACGGGAGTTGCTGGGCTACGACGAAGCGGATCTTAAATTGATCCGCGACGGGCTATTAAATTACTTAACCAAGTAATCTACTTTGATTTCGGAGCATCCCGATCAGTGATCGCCTCAAGCAGATTACTCGGCAACGAGTCGTATACTTCTTGAACATGCTTAGGATCGGAAATTGTTTTATCAACAATTAAATTAACAAGCCTAAACAATGACTCAGCGGTTGCGCGATCATCACGCATGTCAATTTTCCCGGGATGCACCGCGTAATTTCCGATTACTCGAACCACATCTAGCGACTGCTGCACACGCTTATCTAAACCTGCCGCAACAAGCGCCTTAATATCAGTATTGATATTTTCACCAGGCTGCCCAAGTTCTTTACAGAGTTTCTGTATGGCTAGCCTCAAAAGAGCAGCGGCACCTCTGGGAGACTGATTCAATATAGAGCCAGCCTCATTATAATCACGCTTGATATCTTCAGGCATATCTGCGTTAGCCGCAACGACATCACCGACCACCGGATACATTAACTTATTGTATACCCATATAGCAGTTTGATCACAGTTATAGCAACGACTAATATTGCAATTCATAAGCTGACTATTTAAGTATTTTGTTTCACTGCGCTTCTCTATCAGAGGATAACCCTGAATCATTTTGTTCAGCCAATCTACTGTACTTTTAACCTCAGGCGACCGAGCATCCTGACCAGCACAAAAATTATCTATATCCTCTTGAGTATAAATACCTGGCAAAGGGCTTTCATCACTATGCGGAGATAAATAAAGTGAATGCCAAAACTGTTTGGCAAGCGCTCCGCAGTGCGGGCAATTAAACGCTGTTTCCTTTACCGATGGCGGCACGTATTTCATAGCATTCCCTTGACTTGAGGTTGGTAAAAAGGGCGGCAATTTATGACCTGCGATCCAAGTATGTACTCTACTGAACTGTAAACCAGCCCGCTACAAGGTAAAGGAGCTGCGCCACCACGCGCGTGGCGCCACCATCGGCGCCATGAACGAATTCGCCGCCCTCTCCCGCATGCTGGAAAACCTCATCCGCTTCGGCGTCATCGCCGCAGTACAGATGGAGCCCCCGCGCGTGCAGGTTAAAACCGGCGCACTGACCACCGCCTGGCTGCCCTGGCTGACCCTGCGCGCGGGAGCTGACCGTGAGTGGGATCCGCCCACCGTCGACGAGCAAGTGATCCTGTTCAGCCCGTCTGGGCAGCTCGCCAACGGCGTCGTGATCACCGGGCTGCCCAGCGATCACATCCCGGCCAACGGCAACCGTCCGGGCCTGCACCGCCGCACCTATGCCGACGGCGCGGTGATCGAGTACGACAGTGTCGCTCATCACTTGAACGCCATCCTGCCCGACGGCGGCACCACCAACCTGGTCAGCAAGGGCGGTATCAATCTCGTCGGTGATATCACCCACCAGGGCGACTACATCCAAAAAGGCAACCAGACGATCTCCGGCAAAGTCTCCGTCTCGATTGACGTGGTTGCGGACGGCGTCAGTTTGGTCAAACACCCGCACACCGGCGTTAAATCCGGCGGAGATCAATCTGGGGGGCCTGTTCCAGCATGAACCGAGAAACTGGCGGCGCGATCGACAACCTCGCCCATATCAACCAATGCGTAGCCGACATCCTAAGCACTCGCATCGGCACACGCGTGATGCGCCGTGAATACGGCAGCCTGTTACCCGAGTTGGTGGACCATCCCTTCAACGACGTAACCCGGCTCCGCGTGTACGCGGCCACCGTCATGGCGCTGATGCGTTGGGAACCAAGGATCAGCCTTAGCCGCGTGCAATTCACTGGCGCGAACCTGCTGGGCCAAGCTTTGCTGGATCTGGAAGGCAGTGTGGTCGACACCAACCAGCCGCTGAGTCTCAGCGTACCGCTGCAACTGGGAGGTAGCGTATGAACAGCTTCGCGCCCATCGACCTCAGCCAGCTCCCGGCGCCGCAGATCGTCGAGCAGATCGACTTCGAAGTGATATTGGCAGAACGCCGGGCCTACATGATCAGCCTCTGGCCGGTCGATAAACAAGCGGAAATAGCTACCCGCCTCGGCATGGAATCTGAGCCGCTGACCAAGCTGCTGCAAGAGAACGCCTACCGCGAAACGGTCTGGCGGCAGCGGGTCAACGAAGCGTCTCTGGCCAACCTGCTCGCCACCGCACGCGGCACGGACCTGGAGCAGTTGGCCGCCAACTATAACGTCAAGCGTCTGGTCATTCAGGAAGGCAGGCCAACGGCGGTGCCACCTGTTCCAAAGTTGATGGAGAGCGACGACAGTTTACGTGAGCGGGCACAGATGGCCTGGGAGGGTCTGAGCACCGCCGGCCCACGAAACAGCTACATCTTTCACGCACGGGCAGCTGATGGCCGGGTGGCTGACGCGACAGCTGAAAGCCCATCCCCCGCAGTGGCAGTCGTCACCGTTCAATCATTACTCGGCGACGGCACCGCCCCGGACGACTTGCTCGCCACCGTCAAAACCTACCTCAGCGATGAAGATCGCCGGCCGGTGGGCGATCGCTTAACCGTCCAAGGTGCCGAAATTGTCCGGTACCAGGTCAAAGCCAAACTCTACCTGCTGTCCAGTGGACCTGAGTCCGAACCCATTCTTGCTGCAGCTGAGAGTCGCCTGCGAGCCTACGTCATCCAACGACGCCGCCTGGGTATGGAAGTTTCAGAGTCAGCCCTGCATGCGGCGCTGCACGTTGAGGGCGTGCGCAAAGTCGAGCTGGAAGGCTGGATGGACATTGTCGCCACAAAGGCCCAGGCCCCGTACTGCACCAATGTCACGGTGACCCGAGGTGTCGAGTAATGGGTGCCCAGCAGTTGCTGCCCGGGAATGCCACGCCGCTGGAGCGTCAGGCTGCTCAGGCGCTTGCGCAAATCCAACGTGTGCCAATCCCGCTCCGACAGCTTTGTAACCCCACCACATGCCCCCTAAATGTATTGCCATACCTGGCCTGGGCCTTTTCGGTTGACCGCTGGGACAGCAACTGGACCGAAGCCACGAAGCGAGCAGCCATTCGCTCATCCCATTACATCCACTCTCGTAAAGGCACCATCGGCGCACTGCGCCGAGTGGTCGAGCCGCTGGGGTACCTGATCGAGGTGCTGGAGTGGTGGCAGACGGTGCCGGAAGGCGTACCCGGAACATTCGCGTTGAAAGTAGGCGTGCTGGAAACCGGTATCACCGAAGAGATGTACCAGGAACTCACCTGGTTGATCGACGACGCCAAGCCCCTCACCCGCCACCTGACCGGCCTGGCCATCGGCCTGGAAAGTACCGGAACAGTGTTTATCGGGGTTAGCGTTTACGAAGGCGACGAACTCAGTGTTTATCCACCGACTCAGCGCGACATCGATGTCAGCGGCTACCTTGCCGTCGGTGGCCGCGACCATCACATCGACACAATGGACATCTACCCATGACCGACCAAAACAGCCAATTCTTCGCGATCCTGACCGCAGTCGGAGAGGCAAAGCAAGCCAACGCCGATGCGTTGGGTGTGCCGTGGACTTTTGCCCAGATGGCTGTCGGTGACGCCAATGGTGCAGACCCTATTCCCAGCCGTACGCAAACTAAGCTAATCAATGAGCGCCGACGTGCACCACTCAACCAGGTGAAGGTCGACCCGAAGAACGCCAGCGTCATCATCGCCGAGCAGATCATCCCCGAAAGCATCGGTGGCTGGTGGATTCGCGAAATCGGCCTTTACGATGCCGCTGGCGATCTGGTCGCCATCGCTAACTGCGCACCCACATTCAAACCCCTGCTGACCCAGGGTTCAGGACGCACCCAGGTGATTCGGATCAACCTGATCGTCAGCAGCACGTCGAACATTGAGCTGAAAATTGACCCCTCGGTTGTCCTGGCAACGCGTGAATATGTGGATAGCTGGTTTCTCAATGTACTGCCAGACACCCGCAAAGCGGGCCGATACACGCGGGTCGAAATCAACAAACGCGGCATCGTCGTTAGCGGCGATAGCCCTTCGACGTTTCAAGAGATGGGCCTCAATGGCGGGACCCTGGTGGATTCCATCAATATGGCCGATGCCAGGGCCATCTACATTCAGCAAGCAGATAAACAGTACTGGGTAACCGGGCTGATTGCTGGCAACAACGGCGGCGAAAAAGGCGGCGTAGGCTTTACCGGCAGTTACAGTGCTATCAACTCAGCGTTTATGGGGCTGGGCTCTGCGCCTTGGGCGACTGGTAACGGCGTTCGGGTCACATCCGACGGGGTGGACATTACCGGCCCTATCTCCGGCGTCGGCTCGGGTCTGACTGGGCTCAGGTTCTCGGCCTTAACGGGAACACCCAACTCATTGGCAGGATACGGTGTTCCGTTCGCCAGTCAGGTTGAGGCCGAAACCGGGGCTGACACGAACAAGCCGATGAGTGCTTTGCGAGTCTTTCAGGCCATTGCGGCAAAGGTCATTCAAGCCACCGAAAGCGCAATAGGCCTGGCACGTATTGCTCCGCTGAATTTGGTCAATGCCGGCGACGACGACAGCACCATAGTGACGCCAAAGAAACAACGCTGGGGATTCAGGATATTGATTGGTCGTGTCGGCTATATCGTATTTCCGACATGGCTGAAAGGCTGGATTGTTCAATGGAATGTGGGCTTGACGCTGAAGGGTTCGAGTATCAATACGACTTACTTTCCAATCCCATTCCCCAACGATGTTGGGGCTGTAGTCATTGGAGCCTATAACAACGATCCCTCAGGCGATTACAGCGTCCGTATTAGCGATGGCGTGCGCGGCACTACCGGTGCGGTGTTCCCCGACCACTTCACCACCTACAACAACGGTGTCACGGGGTCAGCAGGGTTGTCTTTTATCGCGGTAGGCACTTGAGGAAGAAGCATGAATTACGCAACGTTTCACCCTGACGGAACCCTTCACCTGCGCCTGATCAAAGGCACCCACCAAATTCCCAACGGAGCAGTCGAAGTCGATGACGCTCTATGGCTAAGGCTCGTGCGGGAAAACGACGGCGTTTGGTCTATCGATGCTGAAGGGAAGATCACCAAGCAATCGTTTCCCACAGTCCCTCAGACTCGTGAAGACGTCGAACGCTTGCGGCTTGCGGCTTATGCCGAGCCTGTGGTTGGATCTGACCGTTACTTCGCCGAAGCCAACCGCATGCAGGTCATGGGCGAGAACGGCTGGGAGGCGGTGAGGGACGCCGGCATTGCCCGCTTCAACGAAATCCAAACGCTCTATCCGTGGCCTGAAGATCCGGCCCCTAACTGACTTCCTCGCCTTGTATAGCCAAGTCCTACAATTGCCCGCGCTCGCTCAATCGGCGCGCGCGCGGCAGCCTGTGCACTGTCATTCCATCACAGCGCAGGCAACCACCCATGGCCGGTTCAGACTATCTCCACGGCGTGCGGGTCATCGAACTCAACGACGGCACCCGCCCCATTCGCACCATCGCTACCGCAGTCATCGGGCTGGTTTGTACGGCTGACGATGCAGACCCACTCGCTTTCCCGCTGGACACCCCCGTCCTACTGACCAACGTGCAAAGCGCCATCGCCAAGGCCGGCATCAAGGGCACCCTGGCGAGCAGCCTGCAGGCGATCGCAGACCAGACCAAGCCGTACGTCATCGTGGTGCGGGTCAAGGAAGGCGCGGACGCAGCCGCTACCACCACCGCGTTGATCGGCACTACCACCGCAACCGGCCAATACACCGGCATGAAAGCCCTACTCGCTGCCAAGGCCCGCGTGGGCATGACGCCGCGCATTCTCGGCGTGCCTGGCCTCGACAGCCAGCCGGTAGCTACGGCGCTGGTATCGATCGCTCAAAACCTGCGTGCCTTTGCTTACGTCAGTGCCTGGGACTGTAAAACCAAGGAAGAGGTGGTTGCTTACCGCGAGAACTTCGGCGCCCGCGAAGTCATGGTGATCTGGCCGGAGTTCCAGAACTGGGACACCGTCACCAGCAAGACCGTCACCGCGTCGGCCGTAGCCCGCGCCCTCGGCCTGCGAGCCAAAATCGACCAGGAAACCGGCTGGCACAAAACTCTCTCCAACGTCGCCGTCAACGGCGTCACCGGCATCAGCGCAGACGTGTTCTGGGATCTACAGAACCCGGCCACCGACGCCAACTACCTCAACAGCAACGAGATCACCACGCTGATCAATGAGGGAGGCTTCCGCTTTTGGGGCAGCCGCACCTGCAGCGAAGATCCGCTGTTCGCCTTCGAGAACTACACCCGCACCGCGCAGATCCTCGCCGACACTATGGCCGAGGCCCATATGTGGGCCGTGGACAAGCCCATGCACGCATCCCTGGTGCGGGACATCATCGAAGGCATCAACGCCAAGTTTCGCGAGCTGATTGCCCAGGGCTATCTGATCGGCGGCAAGTGCTGGTATCCCGAAGATATCAATGACAAAGACACCCTGAAGGCCGGCAAGCTGACGATCGATTACGACTACACGCCTGTGCCGCCCCTGGAAGATTTGACCCTGCGCCAGCGCATCACCGACAGCTACCTGATGCAGTTCGCCAGCCAGATCAATAGCTGAACCGGGCCTCCCCGCAAGGGGACCTAACCCCCTGTTAAACACCCGGAGAACGCCGCCATGGCAATGCCACGCAAACTCAAGAACCTCATGTTGTTCAACGACGCCAACATCTACAGGGGTGTCGTCAAGTCCGTCACCCTGCCCGCCCTCGGTCGCAAGATGGAAGCCTATCGCGGCGGCGGCATGAACGGCCCGGTCAAGGCTGATCTGGGCATGTCGGACGACGGC
This sequence comes from Pseudomonas poae RE*1-1-14, assembly GCF_000336465.1. Lineage (NCBI taxonomy): Bacteria > Pseudomonadati > Pseudomonadota > Gammaproteobacteria > Pseudomonadales > Pseudomonadaceae > Pseudomonas > Pseudomonas poae. The sequence continues at coordinate 3,289,886 of NC_020209.1, forward strand.
ATCCAGCTGGAATGGAAAACCGGCGGGCTGGACCTGGTCAGCCTGAAGCAATTTGGCATGGTCAACGCGTCCGGCGTTGCCATGCGCTTTGCCGGTGCCTACGAACAGGACGACACCGGTGAAGTCAGCGCGGTGGAAATTGTCGTGCGCGGCCGTCACGAAACCATCGAAATGGGCGAAGCCAAGCCTGGTGAAGACACCGAGCATTCGATGAAAACCACCTGCACCTACTACAAGTTGACCGTCGACAACGAAGAAATCATCGAAATCGACCTGCTCAACTTCATCGAGAAGGTCGGAGGCGTCGACATGCTTGAAAAACAGCGTAACGCCCTGGGCTTCTGACCCTTTCCCCACCACGTAAACCGTTGACCCACAACCTGGAGCATTAACATGAACACCACCGATACCGACCAATCCGCCGCCACCGAAAAACCCGACATGCTGCAGTTGGTCGACGACAACAAGGTCGTGCTCGACACCCCGATCCGCCGTGGCGCCAGCACGATCGACGCCATCACCCTGCGCAAACCCAATTCGGGTGAACTGCGGGGCGTGAGTCTGTCCGAGCTGCTGCAAATGGACGTCAACAGCCTGGTGAAAGTGGTGCCGCGCATCTGCAGCCCTACCCTCACCGCCGTAGAGATCACTTCAATGGATCCCGCTGACCTGTTCGCGATCGGCGCCAAGGTGTCTGGTTTTTTGCTACAGAAGTCGATGAAGACGGACGCATCCCTCGTTGCGTAGAGGACGCCATGGCCGACCTGGCCGTGGTTTTTCACTGGGCACCAGCTGACATGGATCAGTTGGGCCTGCAAGACCTGATGGCATGGCGCGAGCGCGCCAGGGTGCGGAGCTCCACCGATGGCGAATGATCTGAGACTTCAGGTGCTGCTCGAGGCCCAGGCGCGTGCGGGCATTCAGGGCAAGGAAAACCTGCTGAACATGGCGAAGGTGTCAGCTACCGCTGCCGTGGCGTTCGATCTGCCGGCCGAACAGGTCGGTGAGGACATGGGCCGAATTGCCGGTTTGTACAAAGTGCCTATCAAAAATATCGCCGAATTGGGCGACGCGCTGAACTATCTGGATGACAACACCCGATCGAAGGGTGGCGACATCATCGAGACCTTGACGCGAATGAGCGACGTCGCGGACAAGCTGGATTACCGCAAGGCGGCGGCGCTGGGCAGCACCTTCCTATCGCTGGGGTCGGCACCAGAAGTTGCCGCCAGCGCGGCTCGGGCAATGGTGCGAGAGCTGGCGATTGCGAACATGCAGGGCAAGAAATTTCGGGAAGGCATGAAGATGGTGAAACTCGACCCCGCAGCTGTGCAGAAGGGTATGAGTAAAAACGCCATGGGCACAATGATGGGATTGCTTGAGCGCATTAAGAAGCTCACGCCCGAACAGCAGACTGAAGTATCGACGCGAATTTTCGGGAAGGAGTTCGGCAAGGATGCCGGCAAGCTGGTCAACAATCTGGAGGAGTTGCGCCGTCAGCTAAAACTGGTCGACGACGCCGCTGCAGCTGGCTCTATGCAGCGCGAAATGGATGTTCGGGCCGATGCGATCGCAGGGCGCTGGCAGGTCGTGCAGAACAAACTGTTCAACACCAAAAGCGGCGCGGGCGAAGCAGTTCGGGCCACCATGGTCGATGTTATGGATGCGATCGGCGGCGTACTTGATAAGGTCAATGGTTGGGTGAAGGCCAACCCCACATTGACGGCCAGCCTGCTGAAGATCGTAGCGAGCGTCGCATTAATGTCAGCCGTATTCGGCGGGCTTGCGCTCACGCTCGCAGGCATTCTGGGTCCGTTTCTCTTCTTGCGCTTCGGCCTGGCCATGTTTGGCATCCGCCTGCCGGGCATCATCGGAATATTCAAAGTGTTCGGAACGGTCCTGCGAGGGCTCGGCGCCATTCTCATAGGCCCGGTCGTTACTGCGCTTCGTACCGTTGGCATTGCGCTATGGGGCCTATCCGCAAACCCGATTGTGCTTATCATCGCAGCAGTCGTCGCCGCGCTCGCGCTAGGGGCCTATCTGATCTACCAAAACTGGGATGCGGTGAAAAGCTACTTTTCGAATGCATGGACCGAAATCAAAGCGGGCTTCGATGGCGGAATTGGCGGCATTACAGCCACCCTTATTAACTTCAGTCCCCTAGGCCTGCTGTACCAAGCCTTTGCCGGCGTCCTCAATTACTTGGGCATTGACCTGCCCAGCCGCTTCACCGAGTTCGGAGGGATGATCGTCGATGGCTTGGTCAATGGCCTCAAAGCAGGTCTCGGCTCCGTCAAAGACACCATCACCTCGATCGGCGACAGCAGCATTGGATGGTTCAAGGAAAAGCTAGGGATCCATAGCCCGTCGCGGGTGTTCGCAGAACTGGGTGGGTTCACGATGGCAGGTCTCACTCAAGGCCTGGAAGATGGACAGAAAGGTCCGCTCAGCGCACTCGCCGGCATGACAAAGCAGCTGACAGCAGCAAGCACGCTTGCCCTGGGCGTCACCGCCACGCCGACCTTCGCTGTGGATACCACGCCGCCAATAAGTAGCGCGCGCCAAGGGCCTGTCTATGATAGCCACGACACCTATGAACTGAGCATTACGGCGGGGCCTGGCACCGACCTGCAAAGCCTTGAAAAGACAGTGCGCGCCCTGATGGCCCGTATAGAAAACGAAAAGAAGGCGCGTCAGCGCAGCAAACTTTCTGATCAGGAATAACAACCATGATGATGGCCCTCGGCATGTTCGTGTTTAGCCTCAGCACCGCCGCCTACCAGGAACTGCAGCGACAAACCGATTGGCGTCATGCCAGCAACAACAGAGTAGGCGCCGCACCCGCGCGGCAGTTCGTTGGTCGTGGTGAAGACACCATTACCCTGCCCGGCATTATCTTTCCCGAACTGGCCGGCAGCGCCCTCAGCCTGGACGCGATACGGCTGATGGCAAACACCGGCAAGGCCTGGCCGATGGTTGAAGGCAGCGGCAGGATCTACGGCCTTTGGGTAATCGATAGCCTCAACGAGAACAAGACGATCTTTTTCGACGACGGTACGGCGCGGCGTATCGAATTCACACTCAGCCTCAAGCGCATCGACGATGACCGTATCGATCTGATCGGCGCCGGTACCAGCATGGGCGTCAACATTCTGCGAGGGCTGCTGTGATCGAATCAGTCATATCCAAGGTCACTGGCTATCTGCGGAGCACGGCAGAAGGGTACGCGCGGGACGCTGCCTATCCCGTTCCTGCCTTCCGTCTCACTGTTGATGGGCTCGATATCGCGTACATGGTGAGCCCTCGGCTGATGAGCTTGGCGCTGACCGACAACAGGGGTGTCGAGGCCGACCAGCTCAGTATCACGCTCAGTGACCATGATGGCCTTTTGTCGATCCCACCCAAGGGGGCGGTGCTTCGATTGTGGCTTGGGTGGAGCGATACAGGCCTGGTGGACAAAGGCACATACACCGTCGACGAGACCGAGCACAGTGGTGCGCCGGACGTGCTCAGCATTCGCGCTCGATCAGCAGACCTGCGTAAGGGCCTAAAAACCAAGCGTGAGCGCAGCTGGAGCAACACCACGCTGGGCAAAGTCATTGGCGATATCGCTATGGGTAACAACCTGACGTCGACCGTGGCGGGAGCACTGGGCGCACTGCCAATTCTGCAGCTCGACCAGGCCAATGAGTCTGATGCCAACCTGATCAGCCGACTGGGGGAAGAGTTCGATGCTGTGGCCAGCGTAAAAGCCGGTTGCCTGTTGTGCATGCCAGCAGGCGGCGGCAAGACCGCCAGCGGGCTGAATCTACCCCATATCACCCTAACCCGTGCAGACGGCGACCAGCACCGTTACCTGCAGGCCGACCGCGACAGCTACGACGGCGTGCGCGCCTACTATTACGACGTGAACAGCGCCAAGAAACAGAAGGCAATTGCCGGCGGCGGCGATAACCTCAAAGACCTGCGGCACACCTATAGCGACCAGCAGTCAGCGCTACGCGCTGCCAGATCGGAATTTCGGCGCCTGCAACGTGGTAGCGCGACGCTTAGCTATACCCTGGCAATGGGTCGGGCGGATTTGATCCCGGAGCTGACATACACGCTGCAGGGCGTGAAGGAGGAAATCGACGAGATCATTTGGTACGGGGGCAATGTGCAGCACAGCCTGACTGCGGATGGTGGATATACGGTCAGCCTGGAGCTGGAAAGCAAGCTGCCGGAGGACAATATCGAAGACCTGGCAGAAGAGAGCAACGGAAACTACACGGGGATCATCGCGTACTACCGCGATCAAAAAACCGGGAAGGAAAAGACAATAACGGCGGGTGATCAGACGAAGCCGAGGCGGTTGCGATGGCTCTACGCCAGTGAGAAAACGGCCAAGCGCGCCGTAGATCGGGAGTGGAAAAGGGCTCAGGCAGAAAAGTCGTGATAAACCCCGGAACGTGTCCGGGGCCTGCAGGATTACTGCTCTGATGCGTAAGCGAAAACCTCCAACATACGCAATACATCTCGTTGCCGCTGGGCGCTGATGGCCCTGAAAATTGAAAGCAACTTCAGTTCCTGATCGCTAAGGCAGTTCGCATCTACGACTGACACTTGGTTTTCTGACACACCGCTGTTCTCCATCATGCGAATACTCCTTTCACACGCAACGGGGACTCGTTGCCTACATGGCGCCGTTAAAGTTTCCCCGGGGAACAGCTAATTTCCACCACGTTTTGCTGTGTCATCGGGCCACATTGAAAAAATATGTGTGCCGTTACGTCACTGCGCTGGCTTGAAAGGAGGCAGCGTCATGTAAACACCGTTCTCACCCCAGCCTTGCAAGTTGCCGCTGGCATCAACGACGTAATACTCGTTGAAGCTGGTTTCTGGATCATCCAGGCGCAACCCACCATCCGGCAGCTTTTTGCCTACATAGAAGTCAGTATTCTTCCCACCGCTTGGGAAGATAGAGTCGATCACATACTTGTCGTTTAGCTTGAACAGCACCATCACATGACCCAGCGCACCGTCCCGCAGCCAGCTTCCGATTCTGTTGGGGTAGGCTTTCAGATCAAGGGCCGCAAGTGCTTGGTAATCCTTTGCACCCAGGCCGATCAATGAGGATCTGTAGTCAGGATCGAAACTAGCGCTGGCCCAATAAGCCTTATCGGTTTGCCCTGCAACACGAAAGCCGATAAAGGTTTTTTCGGCATCAAATTTCGTGTCGGCGCGGATGGCTTTTGAAACTTCAGCCAGCTCAGTGTCACTGAGACGCTTTGGCAGCGTGACCTCAACCTTGCGAGGCCTGCCTTCACGAAAATCGTCTTTCGTAATGGAATATGCAGAGGGGACAGCAGCATCTGATGAAGCTTTCTGTGCGACCTTCTGGACGTGTTTTTCCTTACTACCCCCCGAACACATCGACACGGTCACAACGATGATGACCAGCAGAATTACAAATCCGAAAACCTGCTGGATCACAGTAACGCCAGGGTTCTTTACACCACAGCTAGGGCAAACTTTCGCAGTGCTGTCCACTTCGTGCTTACAGGATTTACAAGGCTTCAGCGCCATTCTTTTACTCCATTAACTTCCATAAAAAACCGACCTTCATGGTCGGCTTGCTGTATCCATCCGCCTATAGCTACTTCGCTCAGTTGCCGCCTTTCGCAGCGATTGAAACCGCGACGCTGGCGAATGCTGAAGCCATCCGCAGCAGTACCTGACGATCGGGCTCACCCACAGCCTCATACAGCTTGAGTAACTCCATAGCATCGCCACCGATGCTATCAGTTGCCTGTGGCTTACGTTCCCCAGTCACCACATAAAGAATGTCCACGCCTTTCTCCGCTACCGCTGCGAGATAGTTTGCGTCCGGGCTTCGATCACCTTTTTCGTAGTTGTACTGGCTGTTTTTGGAGGCCCCAGCAACGGCCGAAAACTCAGTCTGGCTGAACCCCAAGCGCTCCCTTTCCTCTTTGAGGCGGTCACCAATGCCCACATTTGTCTCCATCAATACTTGACGATCACACGAACATGGGAAATACTCCGCACGTCATCACACGAAACCACACGAAACGAGACTATGCCGAACGCATCCCCCATCGAGCAAGCATGCCAACAGGCCCGTGACCGTCTCGCCCGTCTCGGGATATCCGCCAAAGACTGGGCTGAAGAACACGAATTCAACCCGTCGACGGTCTACGCGGTTTTGAACGGGCAGAAAAAGTGCCTGCGCGGCGAAGCTCACCGCGCCGCTGTATTGCTCGGAATCAAAGACGGCCAGATCACAAATTAGGGCCTCTGGCTCCAGGGGAAAACCAGAAGATGAAGCGCCCAGTTCTAGACAGCAGAAAGAGCGTCGTTATGGCCGTCATCGGCGCCTACCCAGGCGGTCGGATGTACGCCTCGGCAGACCTCGGAATGCCCCTCAAGAAGTTCGACAACCATGCCTACGAGAGCGCAGGCAGCCGTCCCCTGACCGATGAACACATTTATCGCTTGGAGCAGGTAGCCGGCACCACGTTCCTGCCGGACTACATCGCTTCGATGTACGGCGGCATGTTCGTACCACTGAGCCTCCCGGAGACGCTGGATAACGTCGAGCTGTACAGCCGCTCGCTCAAAGCCTCGGCCCAGCGCGGCATGGTCGACCAGATCATGTCTGCCGCCCTGGACGACGGCGTTATCGAAAAGCGTGAAGCGGACGCCATCACCACCGCGTTGATCGCCTATATGTCGGCCCGCTACGCCGAGGTGTTCGCGACCATCCAGCTTTACAGTCAAGGGGCCGTCCTGTGAGTACCTACAAGCTGGTGTGCCCTTGCTGCAACAACTCCATGCGCATCCGTACCTCGGAAGGCCAGACGCCCTGTTTCCGCTCGATGTACGCCGAATGCACCAACCTGCTGTGCGGCGCCACCTTCTCCGGCTCGTTGGTTTGGGAATATCAGCTCAGCCCCTCGGGCATCGAGCGCCCCCTCACGGTTTTGCCCATTGCGCCTACGAAAGTCCGGCTCCTTGCACGTCAGAACCTGATGCCGAAAAACAATCAACCCGACCTGCTGGAACAACTGGAAATGGAGCGCGCGTGATGAACCTCGATCAACAGACTCATGACTACCGCAGCAGCATGCAACAAGCTGCTTTCGCCTACCTGCAACGCCATGAGGCAGAACACCTTGTGGACTCCGATCTGCTGTTTGATCGCTGCATCCGCCACCTGACACTTGCACTTGAAGTGCCGGTGTTCATGGCGCCGCAGTTAGTCCACAACGCCTGGACGGAACTGCAGGTGATTAAAAAACGCCGCTGGATCGGCGTCGACTGGGCCAGCGGGTCGGACCGGGTTCACCTGGTCGACATACTCGCTGATCAACGCTTCCCCGTACCTGACCGGCGGGCACTACGGGGTGGTGGAGTACAACACTCCAGCCGGCGCCGTTTCCGCCAGCGCGTGTCATGACAACGGGCGATGGTCGGTTGCAGACCAGCGCATGCCGGCGCCCAACGACCGGATGACCTGCATGATCACCAGCCTGGACGGCACCTGGCATCGGCCGTTCACCACGCTGGAGCTGGCCGCGCTGCAATCGCTATTTGACCCGGAGGATCACTGGTCAGCAGATCCACAAACCGCCCATGAGATCGAGCGTATGCAGCGGGTTCGGAAGATCGAACAGGCGGGGGTATTCCGGCTCGACGGCATCAACGATGGCAACCACCGGGAACGGATCGGCAATGCTGTGCCCCGCGCGGCGGCAAGGGCTATGGCCGACGTGTTCGGCATGACGCTGCTGCTATCCGAGGCCGGTGAGACGTTCATGCTCAGCAACGTTTCGATTTGGGTACAGCCGGTGGCGATTGCGTTGAGCGTTGCTCAGCAGGAGGTCGGCGCGTGAGCGTATCCCTTCTGCTTTACCTCTGCGTAGACGCGACCCGGACCGATTGCCAGGTGGTGAAGGTTGATAGCTGGAGCGGATCGGGTGCCTACGAGCAGTGCATTGGCGTCGTCCCAAGCCTCACTGCAGAGCTGACTGCGCCCAACCGCAAGCTGCACCGGTTCGTCTGCGAGATCCAAGGCGAGGACGCAAAGCCCGCAGAACATAAGGCTCAGCCCGTGTTCATTCATCAGTCGTTTCGGATGTGATAGGACTTTCCAATGAATGCTGCAATTGAACGACAAATTTTTTTCACCGGCGCCATGGTGCGCGCAATCCTCTCCGGCCAGAAGACTGTCACGCGCCGCGAGGTGAAACGCGACTGGATTCAGTCGGCGCAAACACCTATTGAAACCTGCCCTGGCATTTTCCATTTCTGGTGCAGCGGGGAGCATGCCTGCCCTCATGGTCGCCGCGGTGACCGGCTGTGGGTCCGCGAGGCTTGGCAAGCTGACGCTCAAGTGAATGCAGTCGCACCGCGAGACCTGAGCCAAGGGGAGCCGATTCAGTACCTGGCGGATGGTGCTGTGCGGCAGACCGGATGTTCGATGATTACGCTAGGGAAAACGCGACCATCCATCCACATGCCTCGCTGGGCCAGCCGCATCCTGCTGGAGATTACCCATGTGCGTGTCGAGCGCCTGCAGGACATCAGCAACGAGCAAGCTCTTGCGGAAGGTGTGAAAAGCGCCGAGAGCGATATCGATCCTGACGGCAATGATTATTCGCCCTGCGAATTGTTCGGTGGATTGTGGACGATGATCAACGGAATGGATTCGTGGAATGCCAACCCGTGGGTTTGGGTGATCGAGTTCAAGCAGGTCACGCAAGGCCAACCAGCTGAGGGTGGTGGCGATGACGCATAAATGCTACCGACTCCAGCCAGACGTGCGTGCCGTCACTGATCTTGTGACCGATGAGCAGATGCAGGGCTCGTTCCAAGGTACCAACTTCGGGCACACCGACTTCCGGGGGCTTCTGGCCCAGGGCTGTATCAAGGCGTTGGCCGGATGGCACCAGGGCCACACGTTGACAACGATCCTCGACGAACTGCGCCTGATCAGTTGGAACAAGCAGACCGGCAAGATCAAGGTAACCGCCAAAGGTCGCCACTACATTTGGCTTGCCTTCAAAAACCGCCCCGGGGTGTAACCATGAACAACGGCAAATCCTTCCCCTGGAACCTGGACCTCACGGGCGTCTGTGACCAATGCAACAGATCCCGTGCCCACGGCAACCACCAGAAGTGCAGCAAGGCGCGCCAGGCAGCCAACGCCAAGCGCCGAGCCGAGGAGGCACAAGCCGGAATCACACCGGCACCTAGAAAAAGTGCCAGCCTGTTCTGGTTACTTCGTCAGCAGTGATCGGCAACACTTAAACCGCAATACATCAGGCCCGGCGACGGGCCTTTTTTCTTCCTACTGGGAGAATCTTTCGATACATCGCGTGGGGACGCATATGGCAGATGGCGTAGAGGCCCGTGGCAATTCGGTGCGGGTCTATTTTCGTTTCAATGGCGAGCTGTGCCGGGAGCTGGTGCCCGGTGGCAACACACCGGAAAACCGGGAACACGCAAAGCGCCTGGTCACGGTGATCGAGTATGAGATCCAAGCCGGCACCTTCGATTACCGCAGGCATTTTCCCGAGTCGACGAAGCTGGCCGAGAACACGTTCGGTCACTACCTGGATCTGTGGCTGACCATAAAGAGCAACAGCGTGGCAGCGACCTCATTCCGTGGGTACAAGAACAAGGCCGAGGTTCATGTGCGGCCACGATGGGGAGACGTTCAGATTGATCAGATCGACCACCTGGACCTGCAGGAGTGGATTCAGGGGCCGCTGTCGAAGCGGCTGAAGAACAAAACCATACGCGACATCATCAGCAATGTGCGCCAGGTGTTCAGGCTCTACCGCACCCGGAAGAAGGTCGCACACGACCCGACCGAGGGGTTATTCGTTCGTCTGCCCGATCCAGAGGCGCCGGACCCGTTCACCAGGGCGGAAATCAAGCAGATCCTTGGAACACACACCAGCCGCACCCAGGAACTGCTGATGGTGCAGTTCATGATTTGGGCAGGCCCTCGGGTGTCAGAGACCATCGCGCTGGCCTGGGAGGACGTCGATCTAAAACAGGGGACGGTCACTTTTCGCCGCTCCAAGGTTCGCGGGGCCTATCGCGTGACTAAAACCCGGCGCTCTACACGCAAGGTGCGTCTGCTGGAGCCGGCGTGGGATGCGTTGCGCAAACTGGACGCCATCAACCAGCTCAAGACTGTGGACACGGTCGACGTGGTCGAGCGGGACAACAAGACCATCCGCAAGCACAAGCTGCACTTTGTATTTCTGAACACCAAGAGTGGCCTGCCACACGTCAGCGACTTCGTCGTCAGGGACAGGTTCTTCAAAGCGCACTTGAAAGCGGCCGGCGTTCGTTATCGCGGTCCTGGCCAGTGCCGACACACGTACGCCAGCCAACTGCTTACCACCGGCGTGGCGTCGGTCGACTGGATCGCCGAACAGATGGGCCACACCAGCGCGAATATGATCCGCCAGCACTACGGCATGTGGATCAACGAGGACGGCCCGGACGTCATCGGCATGCTGCAGCACGCCCTGGGCATTCAGCCACCAGGTGGTGAAAAAGCCCCATAAATCGGGGTTCGAACGGATGCGCACCAGCAGCCCGTGTTCCCATGGATGTTCCCATATGGGCCTTTTTTGACCCTCTGAAAACACAAAACCCCTGAAAACTTTAACGTTTTCAGGGGTTTAGTCGTTTCGAATTTGGCGGTGAAGGAGAGATTCGAACTCTCGATACAATTTCTTGTATACACACTTTCCAGGCGTGCTCCTTAAGCCACTCGGACACTTCACCGTATCTCGGCAAACCAGTTCAGTCTGTCGAGGCGCGCTAATGTAGTCGAAAGCCTTTCTGATGGCAAAGGTTTTTTTCAGAATTTTCATGCGGTTAGACCGCTCCGCCAGCACACACCCGACGGGGGGTGGTGATTGTGCCATTCTCGGGCACTGACGGCGTGCGTCTGACTCGATTGTCACGCCCTGCTCCGGGCCGTCTACCCTTGCAGGTGCGGGGAAAAGCCTGACTGGGTAGTCAGTCACGGCGCTTTACCGGGGCGGGCGTGGTGGGTAACGTCTGCTGCATTCTTCTATAACAAGTCCTGCAAGGAAACGCGTCATGAGTGAGTTGATTGCCTACCACTGCGAAGAAGGTATCGCGACCCTGACCTTGAGCAACGGCAAGGTGAATGCCATTTCTCCGGCGGTGGTCAGCGCCTTTAATGAGGCGCTGGATCAGGCCGAGAAGGATCGGGCGGTGGTGGTCATCACCGGGACGCCGGGGATTCTGTCGGGTGGTTATGATTTGAAGGTGATGACCTCAGGCCCCCGCGAGGCCATCGGCCTGGTGACTTCCGGGTCGACACTGGCGCGGCGCCTGTTGTCGCATCCGTTCCCGGTGATTGTGGCGTGCCCCGGGCATGCGGTGGCCAAAGGCGCGTTCCTGCTGCTGTCGGCGGATTATCGGATCGGCGTGGAGGGCCCGTTCAGCATTGGCCTGAACGAAGTGGCGATCGGCATGACCATGCACCACGCAGGCATCGAGTTGGCGCGCGATCGCCTGCGCAAATCGGCATTCCACCGCTCGGTGATCAACGCCGAGATGTTTGACCCGCAGGGCGCGCTGCAAGCGGGCTTCCTCGACAAGGTGGTGGCACCGGAGGAACTGCACGCAGCGGCTCTGGAAGCGGCGCGGCAGTTGAAAAAGATCAATATGGCTGCGCACAAGCAGACCAAATTGAAGGTGCGCAAGGCACTGCTGGAGGCATTGGATGACGCAATCATCCAGGATCAGAGCCATGGCCTCAGTTAAGCTCCTGCACCGCGCCCACCGAAGTCCGACCTAGTGTCGGGCTTTTTCTTACAAGAAAATCCGAAACTTTACTGGCCGCTCTAGACAGGGTTTGTCAGCGCTTGTTGAAACATGCGCTTAAACATCGGCCATCTCCTACGTCCTTAGGGTCAATTGCCGAATACAGTGCACATCCGTACACTGCGCCACCTTTTGTCTCGATGGGCCGTGTCGATGCTGTTTCTGTTGCGTATGTTGTTGATGGGTCTGCACTTTATGGTCGCCGGCGTGCTGGGCGTGCTGTTGGGTATTTGCCGGCCGTTCAATCCGGACAACAGTCGCTTGTGTGCCCGCCTGTACGCAGTGCCGGCGATGTGGATTTTGCGCCTGAACGTGAAGGCCGATGTCGACTCGCTGCGTGATAAGCCGGGGACCTGCGTGATGATCGCCAATCACCAGTCAAACTATGACCTGTTTGTGCTGGGCACCGTGGTGCCCCACCGCACCGTGTGTATCGCCAAGAAAAGCCTGAAATGGGTGCCGCTGTTCGGCCAGCTGTTCTGGCTGGCGGGCAATGTGCTGATCGACCGGGGCAATGCGCACAAGGCGCGCCGCGCGATGCTGACCACTACGCGTACCCTGCAGCATGAAGACACGTCGATCTGGGTGTTCCCGGAGGGCACGCGAAATCTGGGCAAGGGCTTGTTGCCATTCAAGAAAGGCGCGTTTCATATGGCGATTGCGGCGGGTGTGCCCATCGTGCAGGTGTGTGTCAGCAATTACGTGACGCATATGCAGCTTAATCGCTGGAACAGTGGCGATGTGCTCATACGGTCGTTGGCGCCGATTCCGACGGCGGGCCTGACGGCGGATGACATTCCAGCGTTGATGCAAGTGTGCCAGGCGCAGATGGATGAATGCATCACCGCCTTGGACCGTGAAATTGCCGGAGCAACAACGGAACGTCAATCAGGCTAAGCTGCCCAACTCCTGTCCTCCCGACTAGAAGTGATCAGCATCATGGGTAGAGTTGTTGCGGCAGCCGTTTACAGCGATGGCAAGAAAGTCACGGATATCACCCTTGATGAAGGCGCGGCCTGGGCCGCCAAACCGAATCATTTTGTCTGGATCGGGCTGGAAGAGCCCAGCACCCTGGAGCTGACCAACCTGCAGCGCCAGTTCAATCTGCACGAACTGGCAATCGAAGACGCCATGGAAAAGCACAGCCGCCCGAAGCTCGAGACCTTCGGCGACGCGCTGTTTATCGTCACCTACTCGCCGGTGCGCGAGAACGGCAAGCTGGAGTTTATCGAAACCCATATCTTTGCCGGCAACGGCTACATCATCACCGCACGCAACGGTCACTCGGCGTCCTACGGCTTTGTGCGTCAGCGCTGTGAGGCACGGCCACTGTTACTGGAGCATGGGGAAGATTTCGTACTCTATGCGCTGCTGGATTTCGTCACCGAGAACTATCAGCCGGTGAGTGAAGCGATCCATGCCGAGATCGATGAGCTGGAGCGCAATGTGCTGTGCAGCTCGCTGAGCGAACGCGATATCCAGAAGATCCACGGCCTGCGCCGCGATGTGCTGCGGCTCAAGCGCCATGTGGCGCCGATGGTGGAGATCAGCCAGGAACTGCAGAAGCTGAGCTTCCCGTTTATCGACAAGAACATGCGCCCTTACTTCCGTGATGTGCAGATCCACGTGACGCGGCAGATGGAAGACCTCACCACTCTGCGCGATATCGCCAGCCAGACCATCGAGATCGGCGTCTTGCTGGAGGCGTCACGGCAGAGCGTGGTGCAGCGCAAGTTCGCCGCGTGGGCAGCGATCCTGGCATTCCCCACGGCGGTGGCGGGGATTTACGGGATGAATTTCCAGAACATGCCCGAGCTGCAATGGCACTACGGCTACTTCGCGGTGCTCGGGTTGATTGCCACCGGCTGCATCAGCCTGTGGGCCAGCTTCAAGCGGTCGGGCTGGCTTTAAGCCGACTCGGGTTTGTGCGCCACGAAGCGCATCATCCATTCCGCCACGGTGGCGCCGTGGTGGTCTCGCTCCAGGCTTGCGACGCCATGGGTGTAGACCTTTTCCCCAAGGGTTGTCTGAAGAATTTCCAGCAGCTCGCGGGAGTAATCAGCGACGAATTCAGGATGGCCCTGGAAGCACAATACTTGATCACCGATGTGGTAGGCGGCGATGGGGCAGAATTCACTCGAGGCGATAACCGTGGCGTTGGCCGGCAAGGTGGTGACCTGGTCCTGATGACTGATCAGCAGCGTCAGCTCCGGTACCTCCGGGCTCATCCACGGGGCCTTGGCATCAAGCGTGTAATCGTGAGTGCCCATGCCCCAGCCCTGGCTCGCGCGTTCGGTCTTGCCGCCGAGCAGCAATGCCAATAACTGGTGTCCGAAACAAATACCGAGCAATTTGTCGCCGCGCGCGTAACGCTCCATCACATACGTCTTGAGGGTCTGGATCCAGGGGTCGGTTCCAAAGGAGTCGGCCTTGCTGCCGGTGATCAGGTACGCATCGAAAGCTTCGTCATCCGGCGGGTATTCGCCCTGCACGACGTTGTAGACGACAAACTCGGCGGCAATCGGCTGCCGGGAAAACAGACGCTTGAACATCTGTCCGTAGCCTTGGTATTGATCAATCAAGCCAGGGCGCAGGATATCGGTTTCCAGAATGCAGACGCGTAGCGACATAAAAAATACCTGACACGGCGATGGGAATAATGAACACCCAGAGCCTGCCTTGAAACATGCCCATAACGCAAGCGCAGAACTGCTCGTTCACCCTCTAAGCCTTTATCCAGGCCCGATTGACACGGTTTCAATAACGGATGCGCTCGCCGCTTTGACCCCCTGCGCCCGGACGAACGGTAGGCATCTGAGGGAATGACCTGATTAATCGTTTTAGCTGTCTAGCCAAGGCATTGGCGCCAATATGGAGTTATGCCTCATGCCTTTTTAAGCTCGAATCACGCTTAGCTGATATGAAATGAATCTAAGCGTGCAAGAACGAGGGCTCTAAGGTTGAACTCAGTAAGAGGTTGCTGCCGGGTTTTGCTGGAGCAGCTGTAAGAAAGATGTCACGCCAGATCGCGATACTGGATTCAACGGCACGCATTTGACGCTCAGGAATAACAACAAAAGGCAGTCAGCCATGTTCAAGCATTCGAAAGTACGTCAGGCGGGACTTATTCTGTTCGCCACCACATTGATTTTGATCCTGCCCAATTTAACCAAGGTTATTGGGTAAGGATCCGATCCACTCGTTCTGTGCATCCAGCGCATCAGAATTGCAGTTTTTGACAGCACCTGCGAGGTATTGCGCATAGCGATCCCGTTGCAGGGGCTGTCTTTTTACAAGCTGATTTCCGCTATCTTGAAGGTCATTGCGACTTGAAAACGGGCTCACTGTTGAAAACATTCCTTGCGTTGTTCGCCCTGCTGCTCAGCGTGCCGGCCGGCGCCGCGCAATTGACTATCGAACTGGACCACACCAGCAGGACCTGGCAGACCGCCGACTTGCTCAAGCACCCGGATGCGCAGACGGTGCACATCGTTGATGACGTTTCCTACAAGCGCGATATGACGTATCGCGCAGTGCCGCTGGCGGTGCTGTTGCCGGGGCTTGCACCGCAGAGTCATCTGCAGGCGGTCGCCCTGGATGGGTTTGCGGCCGAACTCAACGCCGCGCCCTTGCTGGAAAAAACCGGTGCTCGCGCCTGGCTGGCAGTGGAGGACCCGGCCCACCCCTGGCCGTCCCTGACGCTTGGCAAACCAAGCGCCGGGCCGTTTTATCTGGTGTGGACCGACCCGCAGGCGGGGCCGATCAGCCCGGAGCAGTGGCCGTTTCAGGTTTCCCGAATCAAACAGCTAAAGACCGTGGCCGAGCGTTTTCCGGCGTTATTGCCCGCCCCTGAGCTGGCGGCGAATGATCCGGTCAACCAGGGCTTTGCACTGTTCCAGAAGAACTGTCTGGCCTGCCACCGGCTCAATGGCGCCGGGGATGCAGAGGTGGGGCCTGACCTGAATATCCCCTACAGCCCCACCGAGTATTTCAGCGGCGATTTTCTCAAGCGGTATATTCGCGACCCGCAGAACGTGCGGCACTGGCCACAGGCCAAGATGCCCGCGTTTGCCGCCAGTGTATTGCCCGACAGCGAACTGGATTTGCTGGTGGGGTATTTGAAGCACATGGCCGGGCGCAAAGCCCAACCGTGAGTCTTATGCTGCAGGAGCGGCGCAATCATTGCTGCTGCACCTCGATCACCGGTGTCGGCATCACCAACACTTTCGCGTGCATCTGCTCATGCCCGCCGCCCCGGCGCATGCCGCGCACGGGGCAGGCGTCGAGGTAGTCCAGGCCCACCGCCAACTTGAGGTGCCGCTGCGGCCGCGCCATCTGGTTGGTCACGTCAAAGCTGTACCACGCGTCCTCCAGCCAGGCTTCGGCCCAGGCGTGACTGGCCAGGTGCGTGCTGTCTTCGCTGTATAAATACCCCGACACATAGCGCGCCGGAATCCCCAGGCTTCGCGCGCAGGCAAGAAACGCATGGGTGTGATCCTGGCACACGCCCGCTCCGCCGGCGAAGGCCTGGGCCGCGCAGGTATCGACCTCGGTGGCTCCAGGCGTGTAGACCATGCTCTGGTTGAGCGCGTGCATCAGGTCGATCAACGCATTGCGGTCACGGCGTTGCTGACAGTGCTGGTCGGCAAAGCCGCGCAGCGCTTCGTCCGGCTCGGTCAGGCGGGTGCAGCGCAGAAAGGGAAACGCCGACTGGCCCTCATGCTCGGCTTCGCGCAGCTCGTCGATATCCACCTGGCCGCGAGCGCGGATAACGATTGCATCGTGGGGTTCATCCAGGGTCAGCACATGCAGGATGTTGCCGAACGGGTCCACTTGGGCGCGCACCGGACGTGGCAGATCGAGTTGCCAACTGATGACCTGCTGGCGTTCGCTGTCGTGGGGAGTGAGGCGCAGGTACTGGATGCTGGCGCGCACCGGGTCTTCGTAGTGGTATGTGGTTTCGTGACTGATAGAGAGTCTCATGGGGCCTCCGCGCAGGAACCGTGGATGGTGTCGCCCAACGTGCGCACCACGTAGATGAAGGAAGTTCGACTCAACATGGCCTCAATCCTCCACCACCCAAGTGTCCTTGGTGCCCCCACCCTGGGACGAGTTGACCACCAGCGAGCCTTCGCGCAGCGCCACACGCGTCAAACCGCCGGGCACCACGCGGGTTTCCTTGCCGGACAACACGAACGGGCGCAGGTCGATATGGCGCGGTGCAATGCCGTTGTCGACGAAAGTCGGGCACGTGGATAAACACAGGGTCGGTTGGGCGATATAAGCGTGGGGTTTGGCTTTGACGCGCGCGCGAAAGGCTTCGATTTCGGCTGCGCTGGATGCCGGCCCGACCAGCATGCCGTAGCCGCCGGAGCCCTGGGTTTCCTTGACCACCAGGTGCGGCAGGTTGGCCAGCACGTGGGACAATTCATCAGGCTTGCGGCACTGAAAGGTCGGTACGTTCTTCAGGATCGGTTCTTCGTCCAGGTAAAAGCGGATCATCTCGGTGACGAAGGGGTACACCGACTTGTCATCCGCCACGCCGGTGCCAATCGCATTCGCCAGCACTACATTGCCGCAGCGATAAGCCGCCAGCAGGCCGGGCACACCGAGCATGGAATCGGGGTTGAACGCCAACGGGTCGAGGAACGCGTCATCGAGGCGACGGTAGATCACATCCACGGCCTTGGGTCCGTCAGTGGTACGCATGAATACGTGGTCATCGCGCACGAACAGGTCGGCGCCTTCCACCAGCTCCACACCCATTTCTCTGGCCAGGAACGCGTGCTCGAAGAAGGCGCTGTTGAAGCGTCCCGGCGTCAATACCACGACGCAGGGGTTGTCGATGGGGCTGGCGCTCTTGAGGGTGTCGAGCAGCAGGCTGGGGTAGTGATCGATCGGCGCGATGCGCTGGGCGGCAAACAGTTCAGGGAACAGGCGCATCATCATTTTGCGGTCTTCGAGCATGTAGCTGACACCGCTGGGTGTACGCAGGTTGTCTTCCAGTACGTAGTAAGTGCCATCGCCATCGCGTACGAGATCGATCCCGGAGATGTGGGAATACAGGTTGCGGTGCAAATCCAGGCCCTGCATGGCCAGTTGGTATTGCTCGTTGGCCAGCACCTGCTCGGCGGGAATGATGCCCGCCTTGATGATGCGCTGTTCGTGATACAGGTCGGCAAGAAACAGGTTCAGCGCCTTGACCCGCTGAATGCAGCCGCGCTCGACAATCTGCCATTCACTGAGCGGTATGCTGCGGGGGATAATGTCGAAGGGAATCAGGCGTTCAGTGTCTTGCTCGTCGCCGTAGAGGGTGAAGGTGATACCCGCTCGGTGAAACAGCAAATCGGCCTCGCGCCTGCGCTGGGCCAGCAGTTCGGGCGGGGTCTGCGCCAACCAGCGGGCGAATTCACGGTAATGGGGACGAACCTGCCCTGCCCCGTCGTACATTTCGTCGAAACAAGTGCGGATCATGCCGAACTCCTTGTCACCCGGACATACGGACCTTCGCAAGGCCCGTACCATCGGCATAAACACTTAAAAATCAGTGAGTTGAATAACTACCCGGATATGTCCACACCGTCCTGGTGCGCATAACTCCCGGCGCATTGCTCGCCTGCGTCATCGCAAGGCGGCGTTTTACTATCAACAGCATAGTCAGACTTGATTTCACTGCGCAGCTGAAGCTGCGGATAATCGCCAACATCTGCTGAACAGGACGCGTCCTACAGTTTCAGCGCAACGATCTTCCCTTTAGGCCACCCAACTTGGGTGGCTTTTTTTTGCTGTCGAAAGATCCGCGCAGTGTTTTCCCACAGCACAAACAAAATCGGCCGACCCAAAGGTCAGCCGATACGCAGCGTTTGTGCAGACGGCTACATGGGTAACCCACGCACCTGATGCTTGACGCCCCACCCTTCAATGATCCCGCCCAACGGCTCGACCACCGCTTCAAAGTCTTGCTCGAAGTCTCCTATGCCGTCGTAGGTGGCTGACATGATCTTGCTCAATTCCAGGTACCAGGCGCCATCATCGCGTGCGCTGACCTGGGCATTCAGGGACTCCCCGCGAAACTCACCCGCAGCCCTGCGCGCCCGTTCTTCATCCGGGAAAATCGCGTAGAACTCGATGGGGTGAAACCGTGAAAAATCAAAACCGCCTTCTTTCATGCGGCGTAGAACGTGGGTGCTGATGTCTTCTTGATAGGCTGTGCTCATGAAACGTCCTCCTCAAACTGATGGATAGACTTTCCGTGCCTCCCGAAGCCCGCGCGCTGTTGGCGCGAGCACCACGGCAATGACTGCACCGCAGGGAAAACAAGCATGTAGCTGACAAGACCAGTACCTAGCGAATCATTCGCTGATCTCGCTTGCAGAGTAGCGCGAAGCTATCACCTCCACCAGAGGGGCTGCGCTGGCAAACAAGGAATGTTCAGGCGGCGGGCGAAATGTCGAGGATCTGGATACTGTTCTGATCCTTGAGGATCTTGACCGTAGGCTCGGGCTTGCGGCCTTCAAGGTCATTGAGGTCGAGTTCTGCGGCGACCGGCACGAGTTTGTTGCGAATCATGTGCGCCGCATCTTCGAGGCTGGGCTTGTGCTCGCAGTCGAACTGCTCCACGGACTGCACACCGTGATCGTCAACGAAGGTAATTTGCCACATTTGCATCGGTGCCTCCTCGATAAAACCCATGTGTGGGCTCACATCCATCTGGACCTTGAGGGCTCGTCAAACGTTCCGCTCAAGGCCGCAGGCACCTGATCGAGAGCAATTATTTCTCGGCGTGTTCCTTGAGGGCTTTCAAGGTGTTGAACGGCGCATCGACCACGAACTTGTTGGCCAGCCAGGACGGCACGCTGCCGCCAGGCTCCGTGTGTACCTGATAGGTGACCTCGGTCTGGTTATCACCCTTGGGCACCAGCTTCCAGAATCCTTCGACCTGCGCCACGCGTACGTAGCCTTTTTCTTCCGGCTTGTAGGTCGGCACGCCCTGCAATGTACGCGTTATGCCGCCATCGGCATTTTTGGTGGTGGTGATGTGGGTGTAGGAATCGCGATCAGTCACCGGGAAAGGTGCGTTGAACTGGGTGTAGGTCCAGGCTTCATTGCCCTTCTTGTCCACCAGCTTCTGGGATTTGCATTCGTGAATCCATGAACAGGCAGCGGCGACATCTTCCTGCAGCGCCTGAATCTTCGCCACGGGCGCCTTGATCAAGGTGACACCGCGATAGGCCTTGTACTTGGAGCCGGCAACCTCGCTCAGGGACACCTTGATGCCGTCTTCGTCCTTGGCCACCTGCCAGTCCTCGGCCTGCGCGGTGGCCGCAAACAACATCGTGAAACCGCACAACACAGCCATTCGTTTCAGCGAACCCATCGTTGTATTCCTTATTGTTGAAGTTCCTAGAGTAAAGCCCATCAAGCCGCCGTCATCTGCTCCCACCAGCCGATCAGCCGAATGGCATCAGCCTGGTCGGTGCCGCATACCTCCAGGTCCGCCTTGAAGTCACTGCACACAGCCGGCCGCTCGGGCTTGCCGAACAGCTGGCATAGCTGTTCGACCGACAGGTGCAGGCAGCGCTCGCCCGCCGGCTTGCCCTGGGGCATACCGGGTAACGGCGAACTGATGGAGGGGGCAATGCAGCAAGCGCCACAGCCTTCACGGCATTTCATGACCAACAGGTCCTCGACGACTCAATGGGATGGCGGGGCTAGGGTACGCCCTTGAACAACCGTTTTAAAATGGTCCAACAAGGGTTTTTCACGCAAAAAAACAAGTGACTGACCAGTCCGCGACAGATGGTCGAGCCAGGGCGTCACTTGCTCACAATAGTTATTGCTTGAATTCGAAATCCAGCGCGGCGCCTTCCACATCACGACGTTCTTCATTGCGCAGTTGCAGCTTCATCTCGTTGCTGAGCAAACGGCCGTTGATCTGGAACGCGCTGTTGTCGCTGGGCTTGTCGCCGAACATCGGCGGTAGCAGCGGCACGCTTTTGGGTTTGGGCATGGTACCGATCGGCTGTAAATGCCTGACCATGTCCGAAGGCAGTGACAGGTCCAGTTGTGCTGGTGGCAGTTTAGTCTGGGCGACCTCACGGGCTGACTTGGATTTTTTTCTGGCCGAGGCGCGCTTTTTCTTCGCGACCGTGGCTTTCTTCGCCTGCGCCGTTTTCTTGGTGGAGGCCGCCTGCGCGGCGCTTGCCGCAGATTTGGCGTCCGACACGGGCGCGGCCGCCATTGCGACGCCGACGTTGCACAGCGTTAACAGGCCAATCATTCCTACAACGCGAAAAATCGAATTCATATCGCCAACAGCATTAACGGCAGAAGGCCATATGCTCGCTTGTTGTGCGCGGCATGACAAGCACGACACGCACAGCCCTGTAGGAATTGTCCCGGTTCCGCACCTCAAAGGCCGGCGCTTGTCTCCTGACACAACTGGCTGGCCAGCATCCCCAGCGTCATCAGCGCCCGCTCTGCCTCGCGGTTCCACGGCGTGCCACAGTTGAGCCGAATGCAGTGGTTGAACTGCTCTGTATTGCTGAAAATCAGCCCCGGCGCAATGCTGATGCCCTGTTGCAGGGCACGCACATGCAACTCCTGCGTATTGACGCGCCCCGGCAAGCTGACCCACAGGATAAAACCGCCGGTGGGCCGGGTCATCTGCGTGCCTTCGGGGAAGTACTGCTGCACCGCCAGTTGGAAAGCGCTGAGGTTCTTGCGGTATTCCTGGCGAATGTAACGCAGGTGGCGATCATAGCCACCGTTCTCCAGGTAGGCAGCAACGCCCATCTGCGTCACGCTGCACGCCGAATGGGTGCTGAACATCTGCAGGCGCTGGATCTCCTGTTGATATTTGCCGGCGATCATCCAGCCAATGCGCACACCGGGCGACAGCGTCTTGGAGAAGCTCGAGCAGTAAATCACCCGATCCAGGCGGTCGTAGGCTTTCAGCGCCTTGGTGCGGCCCAGTTCGAACATCAGCTCGCCATAGATATCGTCTTCGACAATCTGGATATCGAAATCCGAGGCCAGACGCAGCAACTGCTTCTGCCGCTCTTCGGGCATGGTGCCGCCCAGCGGGTTGCTCAAGCGTGTGGTCAGCACCAGCGCCTTGATCGACCATTGGTTGGCCGCCAGCTGCAACGCTTCCAGGCTCATGCCGGTGGAGGGGTCGCTGGGAATCTCGATCACTTTGAGGCCGAGCAGGTCGGCCAGTTGCAGCAAACCGTAATAGGTCGGCGACTCGGCGGCGATCAGGTCGCCGGGGCGGGTCAGTACGCGCAGGGACATCTGCAACGCGTCGACGCAGCCGTGGGTGATCACCACTTCGGATGGATCGACCACCACGCCGGCATCACGCATGCGGATCGCCACCTGGCGGCGCAGCGGCTCGAAGCCGGGGCTGAACATATAGCTGAAGGCCCGAGGGCTCTGAAAGCGCGTAACCTTGGCCAACTGCTGATGCAGCGCCCGCACCGGCAGGTAGTCGACACTCGGCACAGCGGCGCCCAGTGGAAACACGCCTTCGCGGCGCGATTCGCCCAATACCTGTTGAATGATGCTGCTGCGGGTCACCAACCCCGGGCGCTCTACCCGAGCTATATCCGGCGTGGGCGCGGTGAGCGCGGGCGTCTGGTGCACGTAATAGCCGGACTGCGGCCGCGCCCGGATCAACCCCTGGTCTTCCAGGTTAGCGTAGGCTTGCAAAACCGTGGCGTGACTCACATTGAGCTGAGAGCTCATCTTGCGCACCGAAGGCACGCGCTCCCCCGGTTGATAGACACCGCGCCGGATGTCCTCAGCCAGTTGCTGGGCAATACGTTGGTAAAGCAACAGATTGGTCATGACGCAGCACTCGATTTCACGGGCGTTTTATTTTTGTGTGAAACATACCGGCACAGTTTAGAAGTGTACGGGGACAGTTGCCACAATAGTCGAGGGCGCGCGGCAGTGACAGCAAAAACTGTAACGGTTGCAGATAGCGTTTCCAGCGGTACAGAAACACATGTGGGAGGGGGCTTGCTCCAGATAGCGGAGTGTCAGTCAATGATGTTGTGACTGATCCACCGCTATCGGAAGCAACCCCCCTCCCACAGTTTGACCTGCGCCAGGCTCCTAGCGGGCGGCGCCCAGCTGGCCCTTGGCGTCGGAGAAGACGATTTCAACCCGGCGATTCTGCGCCCTGCCCCGCTCGGAAGCATTGGCCTCCACCGGGTACTGGTCGCCATACCCTTCAACTTGCACGCGCTTTTCGTCGATACCCAGGTCCACCAGCACATCGGCCACCGATTGCGCACGGTCGCGGGACAGCCTGAGGTTTTCCTGCTCGCCGCCGGTGTTGTCCGCATAACCCTCAATACGCACCACGCGCTTGGGGTTCAGTTGCAGGAACTGCACGATTTTCAGCACTGTGCGGTTGGCCGAGTTTTTAAGCTCAGCGTCCCCCGTGTCGAACAGCACGTCACCCAGGGTCATCACCAAACCGCGGTCGGTCTGAGTGGCGAGGCTGGTGATTTGCTCTTCGAGCCACTTGCCCTGCTGTTGCACGCTCGACAGCTTGCTTTCGCGCAGGGCCAGTTGCAGCCTCTGGCGCTCCAGTTCCAGCTTGGCGCCGCGTTCTGCATTGAGCCCCTGCTCGGTATGTTCACGGGCAATCGCGCTGTAGCGACGGCTCAGGTAGGCGTAATGCTCCACATCGGCACCGCTGCCCCAGTAACTGGACAGGCGGTCGGCACGGGCCAGTGACTCACCGGCGCGGATCACATCCTTGGGCGCGAAGCGCAGCACATTGGCGTCTTCCTTGACCTTCTGGAAATCGCCGCCCGCCTGCTGCAGAGCCAGCTCGCTGTTTGGATGGGTGGCGCAGCCGCCCAGCATGGCGCCGGCCAATAGCAAGGCGCTCACCCCATGAATCAGCCGGCTCATTGGGCTTCTCCCAACTGCAGTTGCTTGCGCAAGCGGGTGATGCGGGTGTTGAGCACGTTCAACTGCTCCTGGCTCTTGCGGGTCAGTACCTGGGCTTCGGCCAGGCGGGCATCCAGTTCGGCCTGCTCAGCCTGCATGCGCGCGCCCTTGTAGGACTGCTCGGCCATGTCGGCCTCGGCCCGGGCGAATTTGTCTTCGGCCCATTTCAATTCGGCCGACTCTTCGGCGACGGCACCGACCGCATTGGCTTGCTCAAGCGCTTGCCGGGTCAGGCGCAGCTGTTCATTCGGCGCAGGATCGGCTGCACATCCCGCCAGCGCGACAACGGCGAGGGCCGCTAAAAGAGGTCGAAAAGTCACTGAAAATCCCTACTGTGTTGAGGTGCCGACGGGTTGCTGCAATTGCGCCTTCCAGCGTTCCAGATTGCGCTGCAACGCAGCTTGCGCCACATCGGACGCGGGCAATTCTGTCATCTTTTTCGCCAGCTGTCCGCGCAGCCACGGATCATTGCAGGCCGAGTTGTGGGAAATGGCCAGGTACAGGCCGGGCTGATCGATGGGCACCTCGCGAGCCACCAGGTCGTTGCTCATGCCCAGGCTCTGGGCCATGGCCATGCCGGAATAGCGACTGGCGAGCACGTAGTCCACTTCCCCCAGCAACAGTTTCTGGAAGGCCGGGGTCAGCGTGGGCAGGCGTTGCAGGCTGAGCTGCTGACTGGCGAAGGTGTCGAAATCCGCACTCAAGCGTGCCCGCTCCGACACCGCGCCTGGGTGGCCGTGCAGATCGGCCGCAGTGCTGTAGACCAGGGCGGAATCCTTGCGGGTCCAGACGAGGTAGTCGAGTTGCATCAGCGCCGGGTGAATGTAGTCCAGAGTTTGCAACTCGCCGAGGTTCAGCGGCGCGTCGGCGAGGATGTCCATGCGCCCGCTGCGCACTTCATCCAGGGCGGCGGCGCGTTTGCCGCCGTAGAGCAGGTCGATTTTCAGACCGAGGTCCTTGGCCACCTGCTGCAGCACATCGGCGGTGGCGCCGATCAGGTGCGTGGGGTCTTGCGGGTCGCGCCAGAGCAGCGGCGGTGCATCCGGGCTGCCGGTGATGACCAGGCGATCACATTTGCCGGCGGCTTGCGCCAGGGTTGGCAGCAGCGTGAGGCCCAGCAATACGGTCCAGGGGCGCAATTGCATGGCGAAGCTCTCCGAAAGTCAAAAAAAAGCCCGGTCACAAGACCGGGCTCTTTATAAGTGAAGCGACTGGATTAGACCAGCTTCTCCAACTCGGGTACGGCTTCGAACAAGTCCGCCACCAGGCCATAATCAGCCACCTGGAAGATCGGAGCTTCTTCGTCCTTGTTGATCGCAACGATCACTTTGGAGTCCTTCATGCCAGCCAGATGCTGGATCGCGCCGGAGATACCGACGGCGATGTACAGCTGTGGCGCAACGATTTTGCCGGTCTGACCGACCTGCATGTCGTTGGGCACGAAACCCGCGTCGACGGCAGCGCGGGAGGCGCCGACCGCAGCGCCCAGCTTGTCGGCCAGGGCGTATAGGTGCTTGAAGTTGTCGCCATTCTGCATGCCACGCCCGCCGGAAACGACGATCTTGGCAGCGGTCAGCTCAGGGCGATCCGACTTGGCCAGCTCTTCGCCAACAAAGCTGGAAGTGCCCGCATTGTGGGCGGCGGAGACGGCTTCAACCGCGGCCGAACCACCCTCGGCGGCGACCGGGTCGAAACCGGTGGCGCGCACGGTGATGACCTTGATCGCGGCGCTCGATTGCACGGTGGCAATGGCGTTACCGGCGTAGATCGGGCGCTTGAAGGTGTCGGCGCTTTCGACCGAGATGATCTCGGAGATCTGGTCGACGTCCAGCTGTGCAGCCACCCGTGGAAGGATATTTTTGCCGTTGGAGGTGGCGGCGGCCAGGATGTGGCTGTAGCCCTTGCCCAGCTCTGCCACCAGCGGCGCAACGTTTTCCGGCAACTGATGCGCGTAGGCAGCGTTGTCGGCGTGCAGCACTTTGCTTACGCCAGCTATTTTTGTAGCAACCTCAGCCACCGGGCCTGCGCCCTCGCCGGCTACCAACAGGTGAATATCGCCACCGATTTTAACGGCAGCGGCCACGGTGTTCAGGGTGGCCGGGGCCAGCACCTTATTGTCGTGTTCAGCGATTACCAAGATAGTCATGATCAGATTACCTTCGCTTCATTCTTCAGTTTCTCGACCAGTTCAGCCACCGACTTGACCTTGATGCCCGCGCTGCGGGCAGCCGGCGCTTCAACCTTGACGGTCTGGTTGGTAGAGGCGGTGGAAACGCCCAGCGCTTGCGGCGTCAGCGACTCGAGCGGCTTCTTCTTGGCTTTCATGATGTTGGGCAGCGACGCGTAGCGCGGCTCATTCAAACGCAGGTCGGTGGTGACGATGGCTGGCAGTTTCAGGGAAACGGTCTGCGCGCCGCCGTCGATCTCGCGGGTCACTGCCACGCTGTCGCCGCTGACTTCAACCTTGGAAGCGAAGGTGCCCTGACCGTAACCGGTCAGCGCAGCCAGCATCTGGCCGGTCTGGTTGTTGTCGCTGTCGATGGCTTGCTTGCCGAGGATCACCAGCTGCGGCTGTTCCTTGTCGACAACGGCCTTGAGCAGCTTGGCCACGGCCAGGGAGGTCAGGTCTTCAGCGGACTCGACCAGGATGGCGCGGTCGGCGCCCAGAGCCAGGGCGGTGCGCAGTTGTTCCTGAGCGGTGGTGGGGCCGATGGAAACCACGACGATTTCGGTCGCAACGCCTTTCTCTTTCAGGCGTACGGCTTCTTCCACGGCGATTTCACAGAAAGGGTTCATCGACATCTTGACGTTAGCAAGGTCGACGCCGGAATTGTCCGCCTTGACGCGAACTTTCACGTTGTAATCGACAACGCGTTTGACAGCTACAAGAACCTTCATGGATTCCTCGTTACTCTCCGGTGAAAAGAAAGTCGCCTAGGCGAACCTGGCGGTTGATGCTCATCGGCACACAAGGGCACCTCCAAAAACCTCGGCGTGTGACCTCGATCACGGGCAGTGACCGTTCGTCAGGGGGGACTGACAGGTCATTCTTGTATGGCGGCATGTAAACTGCGCGCGCTTTGCTGAGCGCACCTGCCTTGGCCTGTTTTTGGACGTGCTCCTGGAACCCGCAGTCTGCCTACGGTAAGCGCAAAACCGACCGTATATTGACCGGAACGCCTATTCTGGTCAATACGGCAAAATAGCCAGTCATAAGCCGCGTTGCTTTGATTTACCTAGCCTGCGGGCGATTCAAACAAACGTTTGTATTGGACGCTCATGGTGGTGTAGATATAATGCGCGACCTAGAATGCGCCACCTAGAGAGAAAGGTGAGCCCTGCCATCGCCGCACGGCCGCACCGAACCTCCACCCATTAGAAAAAAGCCCGTTGAGCCTTGAGTAGGAGATAGCCTGTGGAACGCGAATACATGGAATTCGACGTGGTCATCGTCGGCGCCGGCCCTGCAGGCCTGTCCGCCGCCTGCCGCCTGAAACAGAAGGCCGCTGACGCCGGCAAGGAAATCAGCGTCTGCGTGGTCGAGAAAGGCTCCGAAGTCGGCGCTCACATCCTCTCCGGTGCGGTGTTTGAACCCCGCGCCCTGAACGAACTGTTCCCGGACTGGAAAGCCTTGGGCGCCCCGCTCCACACGCCCGTGGTGCGCGACGACATCTATGTACTGCGCAGCCCCGACGCCTCCACCAAGGTGCCCGACTTCTTTGTGCCCAAGACCATGCACAACGAAGGCAACTACATTATTTCCCTGGGCAATCTGTGCCGCTGGCTGGCCCAGCAGGCCGAGAACCTGGGCGTGGAAGTCTACCCAGGCTTCGCCGCCCAGGAAGCGCTGTTCGACGAGAACGGCGTAGTGCGCGGGATCATCACCGGCGACCTCGGCGTCGACCGCGAAGGCAAGCCCAAGGAAGGCGTGTACACCCCCGGCATGGAACTGCGCGGCAAGTACACGCTGTTCGCCGAAGGTTGCCGTGGGCATATCGGCAAGCAACTGATCCAGCGCTTCAACCTGGACAGCGACGCCGACGCCCAGCATTACGGCATCGGTCTCAAGGAAATCTGGGAAATCGACCCAGCCAAACACCAACCCGGCCTCGTAGTGCACACTGCCGGCTGGCCGCTGGACATCATGGGCACCGAGAACACCGGCGGCTCGTTCCTGTATCACCTGGAAAACAACCAGGTGGTGGTCGGCCTGATCGTCGACCTGTCCTACAGCAACACCTTCCTGTCGCCCTTCGATGAATTCCAGCGCCTCAAGCATCACCCGGTGCTGGCCCAGCACCTGGAAGGTGGCAAACGCATCAGCTACGGCGCCCGTGCCATCTGCAAAGGCGGCCTGAACTCGCTGCCGAAAATGGTATTCAAGGGCGGCGCGCTGATCGGTTGCGACCTCGGCACTCTGAACTTCGCCAAGATCAAAGGCAGCCACACCGCGATGAAATCCGGCATGCTCGCCGCCGACGCCGTGGCCGATCGTCTGTTTGCCGAGTCCGAAGGCGGTGATGAACTGACCGCTTACGTCGACAGCTTCAAGTCGAGCTGGCTGTACGAAGAACTGTTCGCCAGCCGCAACTTCGGCGCTGCCGTGCACAAGTTCGGCGCCATCCTCGGCGGCGGTTTCAACTGGCTGGACCAGAACATCTTTGCCGGCAAGCTGCCCTTCACCCTGCACGACAACAAGCCGGACTACGCCTGCCTGAAGCTGGCCAAGGACTGCAAGAAGATCGACTACCCCAAACCCGACGGCAAGCTGAGCTTCGACAAGCTGAGTTCGGTGTTCATCTCCGGCACCAACCACGAAGAAGAGCAGCCCTGCCACTTGAAGTTGAAAGACCCGAGCATCCCGATCGGCACCAACCTGCCGCTCTATGATGAACCGGCGCAACGCTACTGCCCGGCCGGCGTGTATGAGGTCGTGACGAAGGAAGACGGCGAGAAACGCTTCCAGATCAACGCCCAGAACTGCGTGCACTGCAAGACCTGTGACATCAAGGACCCTTCGCAGAACATCACCTGGGTATCGCCGGAAGGCGCGGGTGGGCCGACTTACCCGAATATGTAAACCAGCTGCTTGAGAAGAAGGCTCCCAGACGGGGGCCTTTTTTACGGTCGGAAAAGGCCAGTCGACTCGGTCAAGCCCGCTCCCACATTGACCGAGCTGCATCAACAGAATCTAGGCAGCCCGTTCTTCGCCGGGATTACGCTCAAAATAGCGCTTGTACTCGCGACTGAACTGCGACGTGCTCTGATACCCCACGCTGTGCGCCGCCTGCGCCACCCCCATGCCTTCCGCCAGCAGCAACTGCTGGGCCTTCAATAAACGCAGACGCTTGAGGTACTGCACCGGCGACAACAGGGTGCAACGCTTGAAGTGCTCATGAAAGGTCGACGCACTCATGTGCGCATACCCGGCCAGGGTCTCGATATTCAGCGGCTCGGCGTAATGGGCATGCAGGTGACTCAACGACGTGGCGATGCGCGAGAATTGCCCCTGTTGCTCGACCAGGGCGCGCAACACATCGGCCTGCGGGCCACGTAACGCAGTGAACAGCAATTCGCGTACCCGCGCCGGGCCCATGATGCGGCTTTCCAGCGGGTCGTACAGACATTGCAACAGCCGCTCCACGCAACCGCGCATGGCATCATCGAGCACCACAGAGCTCATCGACGCCAGGGTCTGCGCCGTCGGTGGCGGCCCGGCCTGCATGCCCATGGCCATCACCAGTTCGCCCAGCACCACCCGGTCGATGCCTACGGTCACGCCGTACAGCGGTGCATCGTCGGCCATGGCAAAGGTCTCGCATTCGAACGGCACCGGCATCGCCTGGATCAGGTAATGCCCGGCGCCGTATTCGAGGGTACGCGGGCCCAGGTACGCGACCTTGCTGCCCTGGGCGACGAACATCAGGCTTGGCTCATAAATCTGCGGCCCGCGCGCCACATCGCAACTGGCACGCAACACTTTTACGCCCGGCAGACAGGTCGGGGAAAAACCATCGCGGGGCGTCAGCCCCTCAATCAGGGAAACCAGCGTGGCGTTGGCGTCGAGATGGCGGGTCAACAACATGGCAAAAAACTTCGCAAAAAAGGGATGAGAGCATCATCGCAGGTCTGGCGGCCAATGCATCCAAACCAGGGGCACTCCCGGACGAATAGGCATAACACCCGGAGCAATCACCATGGCCGCACGCAGGCTTGGCGGGGAGAATGGCACGCCTCACTTGTTTATTGTTCCTGCGAGGTTTTCCCTATGTATACCGCTATCGGTTACGCCGCCCAGTCGGCCACCACTCCCCTCGCCCCCATGTCGTTTGAACGCCGCAGCCCGCGCGCCGATGACGTGGCCATCGAGATTCTCTACTGCGGCGTCTGCCACTCCGATATCCATCAGGCGCGCAACGAATGGGGCATCGCCGTGTACCCGTTGATGCCGGGCCACGAGATTGTCGGCAAGGTCACCGCCGTCGGTGCCAGCGTGACCGCGCATAAAGTCGGCGACCTGGTGGGCGTTGGCTGCATGGTCGATTCGTGCCGCACCTGCGCCGCGTGCACATCGGACCTGGAGCAATATTGCCTCGAAGGCCCGACCATGACCTACGCCACCCCCGATCGCGTGGACGGCAGCAACACCATGGGCGGTTACTCCGACAGCATCGTGGTCAGCGAGCATTTCGTGGTGAAGATTCCGGCCAAGCTCGACCTGGCCAGCGCCGCGCCGATCCTCTGCGCAGGCATCACCACCTATTCGCCGCTCAAGCACTACGGCGTCAAGGCCGGCGACAAGGTCGGCATCCTCGGCATGGGCGGCCTGGGCCACATGGGCATCAAGTTCGCCAAGGCCATGGGCGCCGAAGTCACGCTGTTCACCCGCTCCGCGAGCAAGGCCGAAGAAGGCCGTCGCCAGGGCGCCGACCATGTGATCGTGTCCACCGACGCCGAGCAAATGAAAGCCGCCGCCGGGCACTTCGACTTCCTGCTCGACACCATCCCGGTGCAGCACGACATCAACCCCTACCTGGATACCCTGCGCTTTGACGGCGTGCATATCCTGGTCGGTTTGATCGAGCCGGTGGACCCGCCGGTGAATGCCGCCAAGCTGGTGCTGGGCCGCAAAGTGCTGGCCGGATCGTTGATCGGTGGTATTGCCGAAACCCAGGAAGTCCTGGATTTCTGCGCCGAGCATGGCATCACCTGCGACATCGAAATGCTCGACATCCGCCAGATCAACGAGGCCTTCACCCGCATGATCGCCGGTGATGTGAAGTACCGCTTCGTCATCGACATGGCGACCCTCAAGGCCTGATCAGGCTTTGGCGCCCAACTCCGCGGACAGCCGGGCCGCCACCTGTTTGATCACAGGGATCAGCTCGGCCATTTTCTCCAGCGGCATATAGGGCACGGTACTGGCGATGCTGATGCCGGCGACGATTCGCCGGCTGGCATCGCGCACCGGTGCCGCCACGCAACGGATCGACGGTTCGTTGTCTTCCAGATCGAACGCGTAACCGCCCACCACGTATTCATGCATGCGCTGCTCGAACTGCGCCCAGGACTGTTCCGGGTGCTGCGGCCACTGCAGGTTTTTCCCACCCTCGGGCAGGCTGGCTTCGTACAAGCGCTGCCACTCCGCCACACTGTCATCGAGCAGCATCGCCTTGCCCACTCCGGTACGCGCCAGCGGCATGCGATGGCCGACCCGCGAGCGCATTTCCGGGCCATTGCGGCCAGGGTTCTTGTGCAGGTAGAGCACGTCGTCATACTCACGGATGGCCAGGTGGATGGTGTCGCCGGTCAACGCCGACAGCTCATCCAGGTACGGCACCGCCAGACTCACCAGCGGCAATTCCTCGCGCGCCTGAAAGCCCAGCTCGATCAGTTTTGGCCCCAGCAGATAGCCGACTTGCGGCACCACACGCAGATAACGTTCCTCCACCAGGCAACTGGCCAGGCGGTGTGTGGTGCTGCGGGTAGTGCCGATGCGCCGGGCGATCTCTTTCAGATCCCGTGCTCCGGCGGCCACCGCCTGCACCACGCCCAAGCCACGCAGCAGGGTCTGGGTGCCGGTGGGGGCGGCGTCTTTGCCGGGGGTGTCGGATGTTTCCTGCATATCGGGGCCTATAAGTGTGAACGCGGCAGCATTATGGCAAATACCCAACATCAAAACAGTGCAGATCCAATGTGGGAGGGGGCTTTCCCCCTCCCACATTGATTCCTCGCAGAGCTTGAGGTCAGCGTTGCTTCATGCGGTCTATCACCACCGCCAGCAACAGGATCGAGCCGCGGATCACGTATTGGTAAAACGTGTCGATGTTCTTCAGGTTCATCGCGTTTTCGATGATCGCCAAAATCAGTACCCCGGCAATCACATGGCGGATCATGCCGATGCCGCCGCTCAGCGATACCCCGCCCAGCACGCAGGCCGAAATCACTGTCAGCTCGAAACCCTGGCCGATCATCGGCTGGCCCGAGGTCATGCGCGAGGCGAGGATCACCCCGGCCAGTGCGCCGATCAGGCCGTGCACGGCGAAGATGATGATCTTGGTGCGGTCCACATTGACCCCGGCCAGCAGCGCCGCTTCCGGGTTGCCGCCGATGGCCATGGTGTTGCGCCCGTAGGTGGTGTAGTTGAGCAGCCAGCCGAAGAACACGAAGCACACGATGGTAATCAGGATCGGCACCGGCACGCCCAGCAACTGGCCGTTGCCGAAGATGAAGAACTGATCCTGGGACACGCCCACCGCCTTGCCGTCGGCAAAGATGTAGGCCAGGCCGCGCACGATCTGCATGGTCGCAAGCGTGGTGATCAACGCATTGACCCGCAGCTTGGCGATCACGATGCCGTTGATCAGCCCCACCAGCAGGCCCATGCCCAGGGCGGCGCCGATGCCCAGCATCACGCTGTCGGTGTCACGCATTACAATCGCCGCCACCACGCCTGCGCAGGCGATCACCGAGCCCACCGACAGGTCGAAGTGCCCCGACGCCAGGCAGAACAGCATGGTGCAGGCGGCGATGCCCACCGTGGAAATCGCCAGGCCCAGGCCGCGCATGTTCAGCGGCGAGAGGAAGTTGTCGATGAGCAAGGCGCACAGCACGAAGATGCTCACCGCCGCCATAAGCATCGCCCAGTTATCCAGCAGCGCGCGCAGGTCCAGGGGTTTGCGCGCTTTGGGCAACGCGTTGTCTTGGGTTGTCATAGTCGTCTCTCAGTGGGCCGGGCCGCGCGGCAAGGCCAGCTGCAGCAAGTTGGATTCAGTGGCGTGTTCACGCCGTTGTTCGCCGCGCAGAGCGCCTTCGCACAGCACCAGAATGCGGTCGGAAATCCCCATCACTTCCATCAGGTCGCTGGACACCACGATCACCGCAATGCCGCTGGCGGCCAGGTTGTGGATGATCTGGTAGATCTCCGACTTGGCGCCGATATCGATGCCCCGCGTCGGCTCATCGAGCAGCAGCACCTTCATCGGCATCGACAGCCAGCGACCCAGAATGGCCTTCTGCTGATTGCCGCCGGACAGGTACATGATTTTCTGCTCGGCGTTGGGCGTCTTCACCTTCATCGCCTGGATCTGCTGGCCGGCGTTGCCCTTTTCCCAGCTGTCGCGCAGCAGCCAGCCAAACGAGGCGTGGGCGCCACGGGCGCTGATATT
Source organism: Pseudomonas poae RE*1-1-14 (assembly GCF_000336465.1). NCBI lineage: Bacteria > Pseudomonadati > Pseudomonadota > Gammaproteobacteria > Pseudomonadales > Pseudomonadaceae > Pseudomonas > Pseudomonas poae. The sequence goes on from NC_020209.1 coordinate 3,323,404, forward strand.
GATGTTTTCCGCCACGCTGGACAGCGGGATGATGCCTTCCTTCTTGCGGTCTTCCGGGCACAGCAGCACGCCGGCGTCGATGGCATCGCGCGGGGAGCGCAGGTGCAGGGTTTCGCCGCACAGCTCCAGCTGCCCCGCCGTGCTGCGCTCCAGCCCGCAGAGCAGCCGAAACAGCTCGGTGCGCCCTGCCCCCACCAGCCCGAACAGCCCCAGAATCTCGCCCTTGCGCACCGCGAAGCTGACCGGCTCGCGCAGGCCCGGCCCGAGCAGCCCGTCGACCTTGAGCGCCACCTCGCCATGCTCGCGCGGGCGGTAGTCGTAGATGTCCTGGATATCGCGCCCGACCATGCAGGTCACCAACTGGTCGTGGGTCAGCGCGCTCATGTCCTCGAACGTGCGCACGTAGCGCCCGTCCTTGAACACCGTGACCGCGTCGCAGATGCGGAACACCTCTTCCATACGGTGCGACACGTAGAGCACCACTTTGCCCTCATCGCGCAGGCGCGCGATGATCGCCATCAGTCGGTCGATTTCCCGCGCCGAGAGGCTGCTGGTGGGTTCATCGAAGGCGATCACATGGGCGCCACGGGACAGCGCCTTGGCGATTTCCACCAATTGGCGCTGGCCCAGGGACAGGCGGCCGAGCTTTTCGTCCGGGTCGATCTCGTCGGCCAGGCCCTTGAGGCAGGCCAGCGCCTGCTTGCGCAACAGGCCGCCGTTGACCACGCCAAAACGCGACGGCAGGTGGCCGAGGAACAGGTTCTCCGCCACGCTCATTTCCGGCACCAGGTGCAGCTCCTGGTGGATCACCGCCACGCCGCTGGCAATGCTGTCAGCGGCGCATTTGAACGCCATGGTCTGCGCGCCGATCTGCACCGAGCCACTGCTGGGAATGTAGGCGCCGCCGAGGATTTTCAGCAGCGTCGACTTGCCCGCGCCGTTCTCGCCCATCAGCGCATGCACCTGCCCCGGGTGGGCGGTAAAACAGATGCCGTCCAGCGCCTTGACCCCGGGAAAGGTTTTGCCGATACCCTCAAAACGCAGGGCGGCCGCACTCATTTCCACAGCCCGATTTTGGTCAGTTCTTCCTTGAAGTTTTCCCGGGTGATCAGCGTCACTTCATCCATCGCCGTGTATTTGGGCGGTTCGGTGCCCTTGGTCACCCACTCGTACATCATCAGCGCGGTGTTGTAGCCCTCGATGTGCGGGCTGGGCAGCATCGAGCCGAAGAAACCGCTGTTGGCCTTCTTCAATTCGCCGATGGCGTCGGTGCCGTTGATGCCGATACCGATCACGTTGGCGGCGGCAAACCCGGCGCTTTCGGTGGCGCGCACGCCGCCGAGCACGGTGTTGTCGTTCATGCCGCCGATGATCAGGTTTTTCGCGCCACTGGGCAGCTTGACCAGCGCCGAGTTGGTGGCGTCCATGCTGCCCGGAACGTCCAGGGTTTTCAGCGCGGCGGTGAGGATGTGGTCCTTGGGAATGCCGGCTTCTTCAAGGGATTTGATCGAACCGTCGGTGCGTTTTTTACCGGTGTCGAGTTCGTTGAAGGTGTTGATCACCGCGTAGGTGTCCTTCCAGTCCCAGCCACGTTTTCTCGCTTCGGCGGCCATCGCGGCGCCCTGCTTCTGGCCCACTTCAAACGCAGCCATGCCCAGGTACGGCACGTCCTCCATGAACGCACCCTTGGCGTCGACGAAACGGTCGTCCACGGCAATCACCTTGAGGCCGTTGGCCTTGGCCTTGGCGACAATCGCCGGGCCGAGGGACACGTCTGGCGGGCAGATCACAAAGCCCTTGGCGCCGTTGGCGGCAAGGCTGTCGATGGCCGACAGGGTTTTCTCGCCATCGGGCACGGCGATCTTGATCACGGTGAAGCCGTGTTCCTTGCCGGCTTTTTCGGCGAAGGCCCATTCGGTCTGGAACCAGGGTTCTTCGGCCTGTTTGACGAGGAAGCCGATTTTTACTTCTTCAGCAGAAACAGCCCCACTGAAAGCCAATGCAAATGCCACGGCACCCAGGGTTTTCTTAAGCCTGTTTTTAACCAGCATGAACCACCTCATTCTTGTTATTGAGCAACGTTTCAGTCGTGGTACATCACAGACCGCCCGCCATCGATCATCAGGCAGGTGGCATTGATAAAGGGCGCCTCATCGGTAGCCAGAAACAGCGCGGTCATCGCCACCTCGATGGGCTGGCCGATGCGCTTGGGCGGGTGCAGGTCGAACGCGCGCTGGCGCTCGGCATGGGGGTCGGGGAAGGTATTCCAGTAATCGACGTTGAGCTGGGTTTCGATATAGCCCGGCGCAATCGCATTCACGCGGATGCCCTTGGGCGCGTACTCGATGCCCAGGGCGCGGGTCAGGCCGAGCAGGCCATGCTTGGCGACGGGGTACGGGAAGCAACCGGGAATGATGTGGCTGGAGTGGGTGGACGCGATGTTGATGATGTTGCCGATACCCTGCTCGATCATGTGCGGCAACACACTGCGGCAGCCGTACCAGGCGCCGTCAAGGTCGATGGCGAAGCAGCGGCGCCAGTCTTCGTCGGTCATCTCCAGCGGGTCACGGAACACATTGACCCCGGCGCAGTTGACCAGCACATCGACGCGACCAAAGCGCTCGATGGCCGTGTCGACCAGCGCCTGCCATTGCGCTTTTGAGGTGATGTCGACGGCTTGCGCATGAATCTCGGCGCCGCGTTCGCGCCAGTGGGCAGCGACCTTCTCGACTTTGTCAGCCTGGATATCGGCGATCACCAAGCGCGCCTGCTGCGCCTGGAAACAGGCCACGATGGCCTCGCCGATGCCTTGGGCGGCGCCGGTGATGATCACCACCTTGTTCTTCAGCCGCTCGCCATACACGGGCTCGGGCACGGAGGGGAGTGACAACGGTTGTGCCTGCATCGCTTCACCTGTTTTATTTTTGGCAGTGAGTGCTGATGCAGGCGACTATAAACCCGGAGACTGAAATATCTCAATATATAAATTTACATCCCACATAGTGAGAAAGCCCATTAGAAAAGAGTGGGAGCGGGCTTGCCCGCGAAAGCGGTGGGTCAGTCAACATTAATGTTTGCTGGGCCGACGCCATCGGGAGCAAGCCCCTCCCACATTGTGTAAAGGGTTCGGCAGACAATCTCGGTCGGCTCTCAGGCCGCCGCGCTCTTGATATGTACACCGAAAAACCGCCTTCGCAGGCAAGCCAGCTCCCACAGTTGATCCCAGCGTTTTCAGAGATGCATGTCAGCCAAGAGCAAAGTCGCGCAGCGCGTCGCCTTCCATGCGGTAGCGTACCCACTCTTCCTGGGGCTGGGCGCCGATGGACTTGTAGAACGCAATCGCCGGCTCGTTCCAGTCCAGCACGCTCCATTCGAAACGCCCGCAGCCATTGTCACAGGCGATTTTGGCCAGGTGGCGCAGCAACTTCTTGCCCGCGCCGCCGCCGCGCTGTTCCGGGTTGATGTACAGATCTTCCAGGTACAGGCAGTTGCTGCCCAGCCACGTGGAATAACTGAAAAAGAACACCGCAAACCCAATCGGCAAACCGTCACGCAGGCAGATCAAGCCATGGGCGGTGGCACCCTCGCTGAACAGGCTGCGTTCGATATCAACCACGCTGGCGATCACTTCATGCCGGGCCTTTTCATATTCGGCAAGCTCGGTGATGAAAGTCAGGATCTGCGCAGCATCGCTGGGCACGGCGGGGCGAATCTCAATGGTCATGGGGGCGCCTTGGCAGTTTCAAAGCACACATACTAAGGCGGTTTCATGACCGAATGCAGCGCAATTCATACCGGCAGCGCCAATGCGCCGACCAGCCCCGCCGGCAACGCCAGCTCCAGGGTGCGGGCCGAAGGCTGCGACTGTGGCGACCATTCGCTCAAGCCCAGCCCCGCACATTTGAGCCGCGCCTCGCGCTCGCACCAGGCCCGGGCAAACAAACGCGCCCGCTGCGCCTGGTTCGCGGCGCACAACCGCGCCAGCACCTGCGGGCCGAGGTAATCGCTGGCAACGCCGCGCCAGTCCGCCGTGTCCTGCACGGCCATCACATCCACGCCCACCGGGCCATGCAAATGCACCGCCGCTACCGAAAAATCGCCGTCGTGACTGATCGACAGCCCGGCACGCGCATGCCCCGGCACCTGAATCTGCGGCGCTTGCCCGGCCCCGGCGGACGCTTCGATGCTGCAGCCCGGCACTTCCAGCAGTTGCAGCAGCACCTGACGTACCCTCGTGCGTGCCGCATCGCGGGTGGTGCCGGCCGCGTGCCGCAGGCCAAGCAACAGGATGCCGGCCTGCCAACGCGGTGTCGCCTGCGGCCACATGCACACGGGCACCGGCATCAGGCGCGTGCCGGTGCCGCCGGGCAGCCCACCCAGCTGCTGCATGCCGGGATGCTCTCGCCCTTCATCACCAGGGTCAACGGCCCCAACCGCGCACCGTCGCCGACCTCGGCGCTGTAGAGCACCGCACTGCGCGGCCCCATGTAGACCCGCGCACCGATCAGCACGCGGTCGATTTTCATCACACGGTCTTCGAACAGGTGCGTCTGCGGGCAGGCGCCGGCGTTCAACTCGCTGTGGTCGCCGATGCTCACGCAGTCAAATTCGGTGATGTCGGTGGTGTCCATGTACACGCCACGGCCGATCCGGCAGCCCAGGCCGCGAAAGGCCAGCGGCAGCCACGGCGTGCCGCGCAGGTAGCTCATGAAATTGGGCGCGGCCATGCCTTCGTAAAGGCTGGTGATGCCTTCGGACAGCCACACAAAAGGCGTCCACATCGCTTCGCAACGCTTGCGATAGCGGCCCAGCACCAGCCATTTCAACGCCGCCACCAACAGGTAGTTGCCCAGGCTGTAGGCCAGGCCGATCAGCGCAAGGTAACCGAACACTGCGCCCCAGCGTTCGTCCTGCGCCACCGGCATCAGGTCGAGCATGACCGTGTAGCCCACGGCGATCACCGTGGCGTGAGGCAACACGATGCGCAGGCCCTCGATGCTGCCACGGGCCAGACGACGCCACGGCGTAGGGCGGAATGTCAGGTGGTCCGGGTAGCCACTGACCTGTTCGCGCGCCGGCAGGTTGATCGGCGGTGAGCCGAGCCAGGTGTCGCCGCTGGCGATGTCGGCGTTCAGCGGCGCACGGGAATGCACACCGATCAGCACGTTCTCGGGCAACGTCGTGCCGTCGGGAATATAGCTGCCATTGCCGACGAAGCTGCGGTGCGACACCACGGTTGGCTGAATGCGCATCCAGCCGCCGTCGACCTGTTCATCGCCAAGCATCACGGCGTCGGCGATAAAGGTTTCATCGCCCAGGGTAAGCATGTCGGGAATCACGCCCTGGGCGGTGGAGATTTCCGCATCGCGGCCCACCTTCGCGCCCAGCAGGCGATACCACAGCGGCGCGTAGACCGTCGCGTAAAGGCCGGACAACACGTTGAGACTGGCTTCCTGAATATGGCTCACCAGCCATTTGCTGCAATACACCCGGCTGTGCACCGGGTAGTTGCCCGGCTTGAGGCGCGGCAGCACGGCCCAGCGCAGCGCTGCCGAAATCAGCACCATCGCCACGATCAGCACGGCAGCGGCCGGCAGGGCCAGGGCAAAGTAGCGCAGCAGTTGCACGCCCACGTTTTGCGCCTGCAACCAGGGCAGGATCTGCTGCTCATCGAACCAGTCGATGAGGAAAAACGTCGGGAACACCGGGATGAAAAACAGCGTGGCGATCAGCAGGATGCCGAACCCGTAGAACAGGTTTTCCAGCAGCAATTGCCCACGCCCCACCACCGGCCGCGGCGGCAGGCTGGCCGGGTCGAATGCGCCGATATCGACGGCCGGTGACCCGCTCCAGATGCGCTCGGCCGGCACACTCGCACCGTCGGCCAGCGCCGATTGCCCTTGCAGGTGAGCGCTGCGACCGAGCACCGTGTTGCCTTCCAGAATCGTGTAGGAGCCCAGGCAGGCGTTGTCGTCGAGCGTGACCTGCCCAAGATGCAGTTGGCCGCGCTCGACGCGGGCGTTTTCCAGGCTTACGCCGTTGCCGATGCTGACCTCATGGCCGATGTGCAACAGGTCGGGAACGCGCACGCCGACGGAGCCGATATTGACCTCGCGCCCGACCCTGGCACCGAGCGCCCGCAGCCACACACTGTAGAGCGAAGAACCGCTGAGCAGGTAGACCGGCGCCGACTCGATCATGCGCGACGCGGCCCACCAGCGAAAATAGGTCAGGCCCCACAACGGGTAGACACCCGGTTTCAGGCGCCCGGCAATCAGCCATTTGCCGGCGATGGCCAGCACGAACTGCACCAGCGTCGCCAGCAGGAACACCCCAATGGACGCCGCCGTGGCCACGGCCACCGAGTCGCCGGGGCTGCCGGTGAGGTAGTGATAGGTGAAAAAGGGCGCCAGCCACTGGCTCATGCGCAGGCACACCATCGCCGGCAGCAGCGCGGCCTGGGCCAATCCACAACGCCAGCGCGCCAGCGCCGAAGGCGGGGTCCAGGCGGCTTGTTGCGCAGCCGGTTGCGGCATGGCTTGCAGCACCTGCGCAATCGCGCCGACGCGGCGCTGCTGATAGATATCGCGCACGGTGACATGGGCGAAACGTGGGTCGGCGCGCAACGCCGAGGCCAGCCGCGCGGCGAAAAACGAGTGGCCACCCAGGTCGCTGAAAAAATCGGCCTCGCGACGAATCGGCTGGCCGGGGAACAAGGTGTGCAAGGCGGCGAACAGCACGCTTTCGCCAGGGGTTTCGGGGCTGTCCGACTCCAGGTTCGCGCCGCTGGTGTCGACGCCAAGCGGCCGGGCCTTGAGGGTTTTGCGGTCGATCTTGCCGGAAGTCAGGCGCGGCATGCTGTCGAGCAGTTCGAAGCGGCTGGGCACCATGTAGGCCGGCAGGCGCGCCTGCAAGGCCTTGCGCAACTGCACCGGCAGGCCTTCGACCGGCACGCCGCCCTCCGCCACCAGGTAGGCAATCAACTGGTCCATGCCGGCGTCATTGCGCAACAGCACCGCCACCGTGCCCACGCCAGGCTGCTGGGCGAGCAAGGCTTCGATTTCGCCCAGCTCGACGCGAAATCCTCGGATCTTCACCTGATCATCGGCGCGCCCCAGGCACACCACTTGCCCGTCGGCGTCGATGCGCGCGAGGTCGCCGGTGCGGTACAGGCGTTCGTCGTGGTAGCCGCTGGCCCAGGGGTTGTCGATGAACTTTTCGCGGGTCAGGTCCGGGCGCCCCAGGTAGCCTGCGGCCAGGCCCGGGCCGATGATGCACAGCTCGCCGGTCTGCCCGCGCGCCAGCAACGTCGGCGCGGCGCCCGCGGCCAGGTCGGCTTCGATCACCAGCAAGCCGTAGTTGGGCAGCGGCGTGCCAATGGTCACCGCGACGCCAGGTTGCAGCCGTGCCAGGCTGGCGGAAACCGTGGCTTCGGTGGGGCCGTAGGTGTTGAAGATCTGCCGACCGGGGCGGCTCCAGCGCTCTACCAGCGATTCGGGGCACATTTCGCCGCCGAGGTTGATCAGGCGCAGGCTCGGCACGTCTTCGCTGAACAGCGCCAGCAAGGTGGGCACCGCGTGCAGCACGCTGATGCGTTGGCGGGTGAGCATGCGCGGCAGGGCTTCGGGGTCGCCGGTGATGTCCTTGGGGCCGAGCCACAGGGTCGCGCCCACCAGGTAGGCGATCCAGATCTCCTCGAACGACATGTCGAAGGCCACGGAAAAACCCTGGTAGACACGGTCGCTGGCCTGGATGCCGAGGACCGCGTTTTCGCTGCGTAGAAAGTGGCAGATGCTGCCCTGGGAAATCAGAATGCCCTTGGGTTTGCCGGTGGAACCCGAGGTATAGATGACGTAGGCCGGGTCTTCGGGCCGGGCACCGCTGCGGCGTTGCAGCGCGCCCTGCAGCGGCGCAAGCAGATCGTCTGCGCCCCAGGCAACAAGCCCCACCTCTGCCAATGCTGCTGCGCTGCTGCGCGCGCAGACCACGCCGACCGCCTGGGCGTCTTCCATGCACACTTGCAGGCGTCCGAGCGGCGTGTCCTCGTCCATCGGCAGCCAGGCGGCGCCGGCCTTGGCGATGCCGGCCTGCATCACCAATAACGGCATGCCGCGCGGCATCCACAGGCCGACGATCTGCCCCGGCCGCACCCCCGCCTCGATCAGGCGCGAGGCCACACAGGCGGCCTGCCGGTCCAGCTCGCCGTAGCTGAGCTGGCGCTCGCCGTCGATCAGCGCCACCTGCTGGGGGTCACGTTTGGCGGTGGCTTCGAGCAGGTCGGCGAGCACCTCGTCACGCAACAGTTCAGGCTGGAGGGGGCCGTATAACACCTCGCTCGGGCGCGTGTTCACGGGGTCTTTCAGCAAGCTCACGGTAGTCATGGCGGCAGTGTTCGCTGTGTGGGGGCCATCCGGCTAAGGCGCCGATACGTAATGTTGCGTATCCACTCCGTATCACCCTCGATACACATCCGGGCGAATGGATCCCCTAAGCTCTGCCTGGAAGGCGACAGATACCGAAGACCTGGATAACGCCAAAGGACTATCGCAAAGGCCAGCTGTACGGCGCTTGAACGACTGCACATGCGGTACACAAAATCTTACAGGTGCCTCAAGACCGTTCGTCGGCATCAAGGCACGAACCGCAAAGGGGGGCTGACCAATAAGAGGTAAGGACATTAATCATATGGAGACACCCTGATGAAGACTTCCAAGTTTGCTGCCCTCGCCCTCACCGGCCTGCTGTCCGCTGCCTCGCTGAGCGCCGTTGCGGCCAGCTCCACCACCGGCCCGACCAACCCGACACCGGACGCCACCACCGAGTCGCAAAAATCCATGGGCACGGGCATGGACACCAACGGTGGCGCGGTCATCGACAATACCAATGGCGCCGACCCGCACACCAAGGGCCACGACACCGACCGCAAGGCACCTGCTGCTGTCGGCAACGGCAAGATGGGCCCATCGGTCAACGAGCCGAAAATCAATACCGGTAACGACTCGAACGTGCCAGGCGCGCCAAAACAACCCGCGCCTTGATACATCGAAAGCAGGACGAACAGCCGATCATTTCCCCGTGAAGAGGTACGCATGAACGTCGATAGAAACCTTGAGAAAGAAGTCCTCACCCGCCTGTTGCACGCTCACCCGCAAGGGCTGGGCAAGGAGGTGCTGGACAACTACCGCGGTGAAAAGGAGGTGGCCAGTGTGCTGGCGTTTCTCCAGGACCGTGGATTGATCAAGGATGGACATGTGACCACCGACAACGACGGTGAATACTCGCTGAACCTGCCGATCAAGCTGACCGCCTCGGGTGTGGATGAGGCGCGCAAGCTTGATGGTGGAAGCACTCAGTAAATTCATTGCAGGTCCGGCCCCGCTCGCGGGGTCGGAAGGAGTTTTGACGATGCCTCGTGGAAGCAAAGCCAAATACACCAGCGAACAGAAACGCAAGGCCGCTCATATCGAAGACAGCTATGAGCAACAGGGTCTGCCCAAGGATGAAGCCGAAGCCCGTGCCTGGGCCACCGTCAACAAGCAGTCCGGCGGTGGCGAAAAGGCCGGCGGTTCGGGCCAGCGCAAGGCGCCGGCCAAGAAGACCCAGGACCGGAAGGATTCGGCCAGGCGCGCGGCAGCCAGTCGTGAAGGACATCCGCGCAGCAGCCGAACGTCGTTGGGCACGCAGACTAAGGAAAGCCTGATGCAGGAGGCGCGAGCCAAGGATATTCCGGGCCGCTCCACCATGCGCAAGGATCAATTGATCGAAGCGTTGCGCAAAGCGGGCTGAACCCCGGTTTAAACATGGGTGGGAGGGGGATTGCCCCCTCCCACCTTTTTGCGCGCGTGTTTAGTCGATAAGGAAGGCATTGAGTTCGGCGGTGCCGGGTGATGTGGCCGGGCCCCACCGTGTTACCGCCAGCGCGGCGGCGGCGTTGGCCTGGCGTGCGGCGTCTGCGGGTTGCAAGCCTTTGGCCAACCCGGCAATGAACACTCCCGCATGCGCATCTCCGGCGCCATTGCTGTCGACCGCCTGCACCTTGAAGCCCGCCACATGCTCGATGGCAGAGCCTCGCCCGACCCAGCAACCGTTCGGGCCGTCTCGCACTACCCACATTGTGTCGGCGTTCAGGTGCCGCTTGAGCGATGGCAACGCCGTGGCGATATCCGCCGCGCCGGTGAAGGCGAGGACTTCCGGGCCGTTGCTGGTCCACAAATCGATACGCGGCAGCAGTGCGCGCATCAGGGCCGACTCCGGCGCCTTGACCAATGGCCCCGGGTCGAACACCACCATGATTTGCCTTGGCAACGCCAGCAGCCAGTCGATCAACGGTTGCGCCTTGCCGTCGAGCAGCAGGCTGTAGCCGCTGACATACACGTAGTCGTCGGCAGCGGGCACCACGCCGGCCAGGTCCTCGGCGCTCAGTTCCCCTTCGGCGCCCATATGGGAAATGAACGTGCGCTCAGTGCTGGCTTCGGTCAGCGCCACGCACAAGCCGGTGTCCTTGCCGCTGCTGGCCGGCAGGGCCATTTCGATGCCCTCGGCCTGCATCGCTGCGCGGGCCAGGTCGCCAAAGCGGCCGTTACCGTGGCGGCCGAGGTACACCACCGGCAACCCATTGCGACGCGCGGCCGCCATGACGTTGAAACCGCCGCCGGTTTCGAAACTGGCGGTTTGCGCCAGCACGTCGCCGCCGCTGGCAGGCAGGGTGTCGAGGGCCATGACCAGGTCGACGATGACCTGCCCGGTGTGCAGCAATCTAGACATGGGCGTGCTCGACCCGCGCCGGGCGACGGTCAGCCGCGCCGCCCAATACCGCATATATCCCGCCAGCCACCAGGAAGGTGACGATCCAGCCGAGCCCGTTGTGGCCCAGCCAGGAGTCGGACAACGGGCCGGCGAACCAGATGTTTTCGGCGGTGGTGCCAATGGTGGTGAAACTGAAACCCAGCACGATGGCCACGGCCCAGGCGCCGAAGGCACGCCATTCCACACCGCCGCGATACCAGTAGGCGCTGCTTGGGCTCACGTCGAGCAAATCCTTGGGGCTGTAGTAATGACGGTGGATCAGGTCGACCACGAAGATCCCGACCCACGCAGTGATCGGCACCGCCAACAGCGAGATGAAGGTGATGAACGGACCGTAGACGCTGTCGGCGATCAGCATGAAATAGATAGAGCCGGCGAAGATTGCCACGATATCGACGATCACCGCGTGCACGCGCTTGACCTTCAAGCCCAGGGTCAAGGTAGTGAGGCCAGCCGAGTACACCGACAGGTTGTTCGATAGCAGCAGCCCGCCGAAGGCGGTGATCAGGTACGGCACGGCCATCCAGGTGGGCAGCATGTCGCGGATCGCGATGATCGGGTCGGTGGCCGAGGCCAGGTCGTTATTACCCACCGACAGCAGGCCGCCGAGGGTAATCAGCAACACCAGCGGGATGCCTGCACCGAAAGCGGCGGACGCCACCAGACGCACGGCCTTGACGCTGCGGTGCTGGTAGCGCGACATGTCGGCACCGGCGTTGGCCCACCCGATGCCAGTGCCGGCCGCCATGGTGCCGACGCCGATGATCATCGCGCTCAAGGGTGCCGGGGCGGCGTTGAACACTGCGCTCCAGTCGATGGTGGCACAGAGGAAGCCGCCCACCAGGATGTTCAAGGCGCCGAACACGTAGGTGGCCCACTTCTGGATCACCAGCAGGGTGGCATGGCCGAGGCCGGAGACCGCCAGGGTCAGCAGCACGAAGATGCCGATAAAGATCAGCGTAAGCACGGGTGCGCTTTTGGCCTCGACCGGCGAGCCGAACAGGATCGAACACAACGACAGCAGCACAAAGGCGGCCGTGGTGGTGTTGACGGTTTCCCAGCCCAGGCGCGACATCAGCGACACCAGCGTCGGGCCGATATTGCCGCGCACGCCGAAGATCGCGCGGGACAGCGTCAGGCTGGGCGCACGGCCACGACGGCCGGCGATGGAAATGATCCCCACCACCGCAAAGGAGCCTGCGGCGCCGAGGATCGCGACAATGATCGCCTGCCAGATGGCTAGGCCACGAAACGCCACCAGCGTGGCGCCAAGCGGCAGGCCGAGGATGCTGATATTGGCGGCGAACCACACCCAGAACAGCTGCAGCGGATGGCCGTTGCACTCGCCTTCCGGCACCGGTTCGATGCCGTGTGTTTCCAATTGCCCGGCGCTTTGGCCGGAAGAGGGGTTGCTCATGAGGGGGCTCCTGATGCCTGTATTGTTGTGGTTGTGGCAAATCTCTTCGATGTGGGCCCTGCGGCGCTTAGCGCAATGCGAGCAGGCCCTTCACCAGCGGCTGCAAATCCAGGCCATTGACCTGTTTGACCTGTTCAATCAATGCCGACGGCCAGCACTGCATGCCCAGGCAGGCACCGAGCATGGCGCCGAGCATCGCGGCGATGGTATCGGTGTCGCCGCCCAGGCTCGCGGCCAGGCACACAGCTTCAAACGCATTCATCGCGCCAACCGCTACCTGCTGAGCCAGGGCGAATGACACCACCACCGATTCCTGGGAAGCGACCGAAGTGCCGATCAATTCGTAGAGCAGGTCAGCGAACAGGGCTTTGTCGCCGCTTCCTACGCTCAAGGTGCGCGCCCAACTGATGCGTGTGGAAATACGTCCGCCGGCAATCCAGTGGCCGTGACCTTCGGACTTTTGCGCGATCTGCACGCCGATGTTCAGCGCTTCGCCCAGGTCCGCGCCATTGATGCCCGCCGATACCACCGCCGCCACCGCCGCCGCGCTGGAAATACCCAGGGTGGTGTTGTGGGTAACCTGGCACGCCTGGATCACCGCCTGGATGAACCGTGCGGGATCGCTGATATCGGCGGCGATTCCCACTGGCGTGATGCGCATCGCCGCGCCGTTGGTGGTGCCGTAGCGGCCTGACTCTTCCGGCGTGTGGCCGGCCAGGATCAGGTCGATGGCGCGTTTGGTGGACGGGCCCAGCAGGTCCTGGGAGCCCTTGGCGCGCATCGCCGCTTCCCAGTCGATCAGGCGCTGGGCGAGCACGGTGGGCTCGATGTTGCCCCGGCCCTCCACTAGCAATTGGCCCACCAGGATGGCCTGCTCGGTGTCATCGGTAATGGAGCCGGCGGGCATGTTCGGCGCGATGGGCTGGTCGGGCCCGGCGGCTTCAAGGGCGGTGATCGCGCCAAAGCGCTGCTGCACCTGCTCGCGGCTCAGGGACTGGGTGGGCATGCCGAGCGCATCGCCCAGGGCCAGGCCATGGAACGCACCGAGTGCGCGATTTTCAGGGGTCATTTTGAAGCTCCAAACTGCAGGTGCAGGCGAAAGTGCACGGGGTCGAGCAGGCTTTCGACGTACTCCATGAAACGCTCGCGCCGATCGTAGGTGGTGCGCGAAGCCTTGAGAAATACCGTGCCCGTGGGGCGGCCCAGCAAGCGGGCGTCTTCTTCATTCAGGGGCTCGGCGCCGATCCACTGGTCGCCGGTGTCGCCAATGAAACCGTAGGCGGCCAGGGTGATGGTCAGGGAATTGTCGATCAGGCCGACGCGGGGCAGGCTTTCCAGGCCACCGGACGCGGGCATCAGTGAGCGTTCCAGGGACACAGCAGTGCCTTCGGTGGTACGCCGACGCCGGTCGAGGGCGATGAATTGGTCACTGCCAAAGCGGCTGAGCAGATCGCTGCGGGTCACAGATTCAAGGCGCAGGATGTCGGTGTTGACCCGTGCGCCCGTGTCCGCCAGGGCCTGGGCCCAGCCGCTGTTCTGGTCCAGCACCATACCGTCAAAGGTGACAATGGAGCCGACGCCGCTTTGGGTCGCGATGTAATTGCGGCGTTTGAGTTCGGCCAGCGCCTCACGCAAGGTGCCGCGGCTGACCGCAAACTCTTCGGCCAACTGGTGCTCGCCTGGCAGCAGGAAACCGTCGACCATCACCCCGGCTTCGATACGGCGGATGAGTTCGTCGACGACGCGTTTTTTCTTATCAAATCGAACATGTCTAATCATGTACAAATTGATACCGAAAGCGCGGGTGTGCAGCAAGCGAATTATTTCAGGGAGATGAACATTCCGGCCTCAGGGCTCCAGGCCGATGGGAAAAAATACCCCGCCACTCCATACCCCGAGCCAGTGACTACCGTTTATCGGACGGCTTACCGCCAGTTCCACCAATTGGTAGAACACATTGCGATGGACCAGGGCTTCAAGGTTGGTGCGCACCCGCAGGTAAGGCGAAGGTTCCTGGGTGACGGGGTCGGTGACCACCCGCAGCGGGTGTTCAAGGCCGGCCTCGACAACGTCGTCGACGTGAGTGGTAAAGCGCAGCACCTGGCTTTCGCCCTGCCCTTGCACCTCCAGGGTAACGGCCACGAACGGCGCGTCATCCACGTGGATGCCGACTTTTTCCACGGGTGTAACCAGAAAATAATCATCGCCATCGCGGCGGATGATGTTGGAGAACAGCTTGACCATCGGCTTGCGCCCGATCGGCGTGCCTTGATAGAACCAGGTGCCGTCGCGGGCAATGCGCATGTCGATGTTGCCGCAGAAATCCGGGTTCCACAGATGCACCGGCGCCGGCCCCTTGCCCTTGGGCAGTTGCGCCAACAGATCGTTGGCCTTGGCGGAATCGGTCATGGGGGTCTCCTTGTTTTTACTGATTGCTCATGCCCAGCAGGCTGCGCGCGTATTGCGCGAGTGGGCGGGCAATCAGGTCCTGTGGCCTGTTGTCGTGGAACGTTAGTAAACCGCCACGACTGCGAATACGTGCAGTATCAATCAAATACTGGGTGCTGGTCTCGATCAGCATGATCTGGATCACTCCGCTGTCCAGTCCGACGCGGTCAAGCGCCTCCTGGTCCGACCACTCGTCGGCGTTGCCGATACGGTCATCGGCGGCGGCAAAACGGCAGTACAGGAGGTAATGAGCACCGGCCGCACGGGCCTCGGACATCGCCTGTTCGAGGCCTTCAGGTTTACGGGCGCGGCGCACCATGGGGAAATATTCAACGAAACCGTTGAAGGCTTCTTCGGCCACCACGTTCGGTCGCGGATAGGCGCTGCCCGGCGGCACAAAGCTGCCCTGGGCGATAAAGACAAAGGAATCGGGCTGTATGCGCACGGAGGCCGTTCGTCGCGTGTCGCTGTGGTCGAGCAACCCGGCATCGCTCATTTGATAGCGAGTGCCTTCGGCCATATCGCTGACGGTCATGCATCCACCCAGCGCCAACGACGCCAGCAACAAAACCAGACTACGCATCCCAACTCTCCAGAAGCCGGTGACGGAAAACCGGCGAATGGGCACGAGATGCAGATTCTGCGCCAGCTTGAGGGCTACTCAATCAAATGTGGGAGCAAGCCCCCTCCCCCATGGATGCTGTGAAATCACGGGATAGCGTCAGCCGCCGATGATTTTCATGATTGTTGCCCCGCCCGAAAAGGCGACTTCCTGTTTATCGCCCAACGCCTTCATCAACAGGCCCTGCAACGCAGGCAGCGCCTGATGACGTGGTTTGTCCAGAAGGTCGCCGACGTAGTGACGGTTACTCGACGACAGGCAACCGTGCAGCCACCCGGTGGACGACAGCCGCAATCGCGAACAGGTACGGCAAAACGGCACACTCTCGTTGGCGATCACCCCGAAGAAGCCCTTGCCCGGCACTTCATAACGTACCGCCGTGGCATCCACGGGGGCATTGGCCTGCAGGTATTCGTGATGCTCGCCGATCAGGCTGAGCAGTTGCTGCAGGCTGACGAACTGCTGCAGGAACGCGTTGGAGTCCCTGGCCAAGTGGCCCATGCGCATCAATTCGATAAAGCGCAATTCATAGCCGCGCTCCAGGCAGTAGTCGAGCAGCGGCATCACCTGGTCGAGGTTCTGCCCGCGCAGGGGCACCATGTTGACCTTGATTTTGATACCGGCGGCGCGGGCCTGGTCCATGCCGTCCAGCACCGTAGCCAGGTCGCCGCCACGGGCGATGCTGCGAAAAGCGTCGGCGTCCAGGGTGTCGAGAGAGACGTTGATGCGCCGAATACCGGCGTCCACCAGCAGCGCAAGTTTGCGCGCAAGCAACTGACCATTGGTGGTCAGGCTGATATCGCTGAGCCCCATTTGCCCCACTTCGCCCATGAAGGCTTCCAGCTTGGGGCTCACCAGCGGTTCGCCGCCGGTGATGCGCAGACGATCGATACCGGCCGCTTCGATCAGGTACGCCACGCCACGGGCCATGGCCTGGGCCGAGAGTTCATCCTGGGCAGCCACCAGCCGCTTGCCGTTGGGCACGCAGTAGGTACACGCGTAATTGCAGGCTGAGGTCAGGCTGATTCGCAAATTGCGAAAACGCCTGCCTTGACGATCAACGATCATGGATCACTCCGGCAGCGGATAATTCTGGCGCACTGAAAACTGACTTATAACTCAGCTTTTAGCAAGGTCCATGCCTGAGTATATTCCTGGGGTAATGCGCCCGGCAGTAAATCATCACGCCATCATTGTGGCGAATGACTCAGGTGGCCGGGGTCTCGCCGGTTTTCGGCTCCGCGCCTGGCAGCTCGCCGCTGTGCTTGCGCTTGTTGCCCATGCGCACACCAATGTCCATCAGGAACTGGAAAAAGCCTTCCTGGTCTTCCAGCACATTGCTCCAGAACGGCGAGTGGTACAGCGCCACGGCGCCATGCACCAAGGCCCAGGCCGCGCAGTAGTGGAAGTATGGCGGCACGTCTTCGAGCTTGCCTTCGCTGATGCGGCCTTTGATCAACAAGGTCAGACGTTCGAAGTTGGAGGCGCGGATCTTGTGCAGTTCCTCGACCATTTCCGGCACTTGATGGCCTTTGACCACCTTCTCTTCCAGGCGGTCGAACAGGCGGTAGCGCTGCGGGTCGCGCATGCGGAACTCGAAGTAGGCACGCGACAGGGCTTCCTTGTCCTTGTCGACATCGGCCGAGTGCAGCAGTTCGTTCAAGTCACGCTCATAGTCGAGCATCAGGCGCAGATAGATCTCGGCCTTGGACTTGAAGTGCTTGTAGATGGTGCCTTTGCCGATACCCACGGCATCCGCAATCATCTCGACGGTGACGCTGTCCTCACCCTGGTCGAGAAACAACTTGAGTGCGGTGTCGAGAATTTCCTGCTCACGGCGGCGAAACTCACGGACCTTACGGGGTTCTTTGTGCATGAGGAAGAGTTCTGCAGAGGTCGGAATGGGAAGGGTCACGCAGGGCCACGGATACGTGGCGATACGATTTACCCGATGCGAGGGATTATCCCGACTGAACGGTCGTTGAGCAACGCCTATGTGAACCCGTCCGGCACTTTACCTTCAATCCGCCAACGTTTTTGCCTGTATCAGTCAAAAACAAGACGCAGTGCCGGTGCCGGTGCCCGCCCAATGAGAACTCAAGGGAAGCGCGCGTATTCCAAATCTGTTTAAAAAACGACCAGCCGCGACTGGACTGAATCCGATACTGATCAATACTTCAACTGTCGGCGCGTCATCTCCCCCAAGTGACGCGGCGACCTGGGTACCGACGGACTGAGTGCCCTTGTTTACTCCTAATGGTCTTAACCCGGATTCATCCCCCCAGAACCCGGGTTTTTTTTGCCTGCGATTTGTGGGGGATCAATCGGCGACGTGTGCCAGGGGGAATAGACGCTTGAAGTTCTCGGTGGTCTGCTCGGCAAAACGCTCGCAGGACTCACCGCGCAACATCGCCAGGTAGTCCGCGACGTCGCGCACGTATTCCGGCAGATTAGGCTTGCCACGATGGGGGATCGGCGCCAGGTACGGCGAGTCAGTTTCCACCAGCAATCGGTCGGCGGGCACCTGACGGGCCACATCGCGCAGCGCATCGGCGTTGCGGAAGGTGACGATGCCCGACAGTGAAATGTAGAACCCCAGGTCCAGAGCGGCCTTGGCCATGTCCCAATCTTCGGTGAAGCAATGCAACACGCCCGCCTGGGGCAGCGCGGCTTCGCGCAGCAGGGTCAGGGTGTCGGCGCGGGCGCCACGGGTGTGGACGATCACCGGTTTGCCGGTGTGCGCGGCCGCCTGCAGGTGCAGGCGGAACGAGGCCTGCTGCACGTCTGCGGCTTCGGGCTCGTAGTGGTAGTCCAGGCCGGTTTCACCGATGGCCACCACGCGCGGGTGGTCGAGTTCGCCAAGCAGCCAGTCGAGGGCCGGGGTTTCACCAGGCTTGAGGTCCAGCGGGTGAATGCCCACCGAGCAATCCACATCGGCATAGCGTTCAGCCAGGGCTTTGACGCTGGCGGCGTTTTCGGCGCTGACGCCGATGCATAGAAAGTGTCCTACCCCGCGCTGGCGGGCTGCTTCCAGGGCGGCATCGAGGGAGCCGCCGTGCTGGGCGAGGTCAAGACGATCGAGGTGGCAATGGGAGTCTACAAGCATAGGAAATCACGACTTCAGGAGTGGCGGGCCAACGGTACACCCGTGGGCCGTGGAAATTAACGGCGCCCGAGCAGGCCGACCCACTGCACCAGCAGTGCTTCAAGCAACAGCACGCGGTTGAGGTTGGCCTTGCCGAGTACCTTCTGGCGCTGGGCGAGGATCCAATCCTGGATCGCCAGCACCTTGTCCTGCGCACTTTTCTGCGCAAGGTACTGCACCACTTTGCGCATATCCGGCAGACCCAGGCCGCTTTCGTCCTGGGTCAACTGATAGCGCAGAATCAGGCTCGACCAGTCGCAAAACCAGTCGAACAGCAGCAGCAGCGGAATATCCTTCCACGCGGTTTCGGCCAGTTGCGTGGCAGAGAGCTCTTGCTTGAGCAGCTTCTTCACGCCGTCCACCACCAGCGCGCGCTGTTCGCGAACGCCCTGAGCCTGCAGTTTCACCGCCGCCAATGGCGAGCCTGCGGCCAGGGTCAGCAGTTCCACGCGTTCTTCTTCGCCGCAGTCCGGCAGCGCCTGCGCCAGCCATTGCAGGCTCATCGCCTCACTGGGTAACGGGCACGCCTGCTGCACACAGCGGCTGCGAATGGTCGGTAGCAGGCGACTGGACTGATGGCTCACCAGCAGCAGTACGGTGTCGCCGGACGGTTCCTCCAGACTTTTGAGCAGAGCGTTGGCAGCGTTGATGTTCATCGCTTCCACCGGTTCGATCAGCACCACCTTGCGCCCGCCCATCTGCGCGGTTTGCACCACGAAGCTGACAAGATCGCGCACCTGGTCGACCTTGATCGCCTTGTCCGCTTCCTCAGGCTCCAAGAGATAGTTGTCCGGGTGGCTGCCGGCCTTGAGCAGCAGGCAGGACTTGCACTCACCGCAGGCATGCAGGTTGACCGGGCGCTGGCACAGCAGGCTGGCCATCAGACGCTCGGCGAGGGCGCGCTTGCCGATGCCAATCGGCCCGTGCAGCAAATAGGCATGGGCGTGCTGGGCACGGCCGGCCAGTTGCTGCCAGAGGCCGTCCTGCCACGGGTAGGCTTCAGCCACGGGCGCGCTCCAGCAAGGTTGGCAGCAAGGCATCGATATTCTGCTGCACCTGGGCCAGCGGCTGAGCGGCATCCAGCCGGTGATAACGCGCAGGCTCGGCCTCGGCACGGCGGATAAAGGCGCTGCGCACGGCATCGAAGAAGCCATGGCCTTCGAGCTCGAACCGGTCCAGACGACCACGGGCACTGGCGCGGGCCATGCCCACGTCCACCGGCAGGTCGAACAGCAGTGTCAGGTCGGGACGCAAATCGCCCTGCACGAAGGTTTCCAGGCTGGCGATGCGCTCAAGGCACAGGCCCCGGCCACCGCCCTGATAGGCGTAGGTGGAATCGGTAAAACGGTCGCAGATCACCACCGCGCCGCGCGCCAGGGCCGGGCGAATAACTTCGGCAAGGTGCTGGGCACGGGCGGCAAACACCAGCAGAAGCTCGGTGTCGGGGTTCATCGGCTCATCGGCCGGGGCCAGCAGCACGTCGCGAATGCGCTCGGCCAGGGGCGTACCGCCAGGTTCGCGGGTCAATACCACTTCGATACCCTGCGCACGCAGGCGCTCGGCCAGGTAATCGCGGTTGGTGCTCTTGCCGGCGCCTTCCGGGCCTTCCAGGGTAATAAACAGGCCAGTCACAGGGGGTCCTTAGTCAGAGTCATTGCGGGCTTTGCGGCGCGGCTGTATCCGGCGCGGACTCGACCGGTGCGTCGGCCGGTGCGTCGGCTGGCGGCGTCACGTCGTCCAGCGGCTTCACCGCTGGCGCCGGGCTGGAGCGGTAATCGGCGCGGCGCTTGAGTTGAAACTCGCGCACGGCGGCATTATGCGCATCCAGGTCGTCGGAGAAGATATGGCTGCCATCGCCACGGGCGACAAAATACAGACTGCTGCCCGGCGCCGGGTTCAGCGCGGCATGGATTGCCTCGCGCCCGACCATGGCAATCGGCGTCGGCGGCAGGCCGGCAATCATATAGGTGTTATAGGGGTTGGCTTCCTTGAGGTGAGCACGGGTCAACTTGCCGTTGTAGCGCTCACCCAGGCCGTAGATCACCGTGGGATCGGTCTGCAGCTGCATGCCGATCTTCAGGCGACGCACAAACACGCCGGCGATCTGCGCGCGTTCTTCCGGCACACCGGTTTCTTTTTCCACCAGGGACGCCATGATCAGCGCCTGATAAGGATCGGTATACGGCGCATCGGCGGCGCGCTTGCTCCATTCCTGGGCAAGTACGTCGTCCAGGCGGTTGTAGGCTTTTTTCAGGAATTCGACATCGGTCATGCCCCGCACGAAGCGGTAGGTATCCGGGAAAAAACGCCCCTCGGGGAATACACCGGGATGGCCAAGCTTGTCCATCACTTCACTGTCGCTGAGACCGGACAGGGATTGCACGATCTTGTCGTGCCTGGCCAGGGCGGACCGCACCTGACGGAAATTCCAGCCTTCCACCAGGGTCAGGCTGTACTGCACCACTTCGCCGCGCTGCCACAGGCCGATCAGGTCCTGGGCCGTCATGCCCGGGGTCATGCGGTATTCGCCGCTGTGCAGGGGCTGGCCGTCGAGATTGAAACGCCAGTACAAACGCAACCAGAAGGCACCGTCGATCACGCCTTCGTTTTCCAGGCGGTTGAACGTGCCGGTTGGCGTGGCCCCGGCCGGTACGTCGAGTAATTGCTCCTGGGTCAGTTTCAACGGCTGCTTCAAGGCAGACTCGTATTTCCAGGCGCCAATCCCCACCAGCAACGCTGCCGAGAACAGGCCGATCAGCAGCAGTACAATCAGTTTTCGTATCAACTCAAATTTCCAATAGCGCGCGAACGATGCCCTGCAGTTTACGGGTGAGCGGCCCAACCGACCAGCTCATCGCAGCACAGCCGCGCACCGGCCAAATGCCATAAACGCTGTTGCAGACGAAGACTTCATCGGCCTGCTGCAGGTGCTCCAGGCTGATGTCAGCCACGGCCACGGGGATGCCCAGCGCTTGTGCCTGGGCCAGGATCTCGGCGCGCATCACCCCGGCCACGCCGCAACGATTCAGATCAGCGGTCAGCAACCTGCCGTCGCGCACCAGAAACAGGTTGCTGAAGACGCCTTCGATGACGCGACCGGACCTGTCCAGCATCAGGCCTTCGGCATGCTCGGCGTCCTGCCATTCTGCGCGGGCGATCACTTGTTCGAGACGGTTGAGGTGCTTGAGGCCGGCCAGCAACGGCTGCTCGGCCAAACGGGTGGCGCACGGAAACAGGCGGATGCCGACAGTTTCATGGGCCGGGGGATAGGTCGCAGGCGCAGAGCCTTGCAGAATACGCCGCACCGGCGCGCCGGGGTTGATGCCGTAGCCGCGCAGGCTGTCGCCGCGGGTGAGGATCAGTTTGAGCACGCCGTCACCCAGGGCGGCGGCAAAGGCCTGTACTTCGCTGCGGATCAGCTCATGATCCGCCGCCAGAGCGAGGCGCCTGCAACCCTCTTCGAGACGTTGCAGGTGACGTTCAAGCAGCACCGGCCGCCCACCCTTGACCGCAAGGGTCTCGAACAGGCCGTCACCGTAAGCCAGGCCGCGATCTTTCAGGGGCACGCTGTCCGCTGGCTGACCGTCGACCCAGCTGTGCATCACTCGGCGAACCGGCGGAACACCAGGGAACCGTTGGTGCCACCAAAGCCGAACGAGTTGGAAATCGCCACATCGATCGGCATCGGCTGGGCTTCGTGGGGCACGAAGTTCAGGTCGCAGCCTTCGTCAGGTTCATCGAGGTTGATGGTCGGCGGAGCGACCTGGTCCTTGATGGCCATGACGCTGAAGATCGCTTCGACCGCGCCCGCCGCGCCCAACAAGTGGCCGGTCATGGACTTGGTGGAGCTGACCGCCAACTTGTAGGCGTGCTCACCGAACACCGATTTGATGGCTTCGGCTTCCGCCAGATCGCCGGTCGGGGTCGAGGTGCCATGAGCGTTGATGTACTGCACCTGGTCGGCGTTGACCTTGGCATCGCGCAGGGCATTGGTGATGCACCGCGCAGCACCGGCACCGTCGGACGGTGGGGAGGTCATGTGGAACGCGTCGCCGCTCATGCCAAAGCCGATCAACTCGGCGTAGATGGTGGCACCGCGCGCCTTGGCGTGCTCCAGCTCTTCGAGCACCAGCGCACCGGCGCCATCGGACAGCACGAAGCCATCACGGCCCTTGTCCCACGGACGGCTGGCACGGGTTGGCTCATCGTTGCGGGTCGACAGCGCACGGGAGGCACCGAAGCCGCCCATGCCCAGCCCGCAGGCGGCCATCTCGGCGCCACCAGCGATCATCACGTCAGCTTCATCGTAGGCGATATTGCGCGCCGCCATGCCGATGCAATGGGTGCCCGTGGTGCACGCCGTGGCAATAGCGTAGTTGGGTCCCTGCGCACCCAGGTGGATGGACAGGAAGCCGGAAATCATATTGATGATCGAGCCGGGCACGAAGAACGGTGAAATTCGACGCGGGCCGGAATCGTGCAGGATGCGGCTGGTTTCTTCGATATTGGTCAAACCGCCAATACCCGAACCCATGGCCACGCCGATGCGCTCACGGTTGGCGTCAGTGACTTCCAGACCTGCGTTACGCACTGCCTGAAAACCGGCGGCCAGACCGTATTGAATGAACAGGTCGAGCTTGCGGGACTCTTTGATCGAGAGATATTCCTCGACATTGAAGCCCTTTACCGAGCCGCCAAAACGGGTGGAATAGGCAGAAAGGTCCGTATGTTCGATCAGACCGATACCACTGCGGCCAGCCAGAATGCCCTGCCAACTGCTCGGCACATCCGTACCCAGTGGCGACAACATACCCATACCGGTGACTACGACGCGTCTACGCGACACAGCACTCTCCTTTTTCTTGATGACGACACTTTTCATCAGCGCTAAAGAAAAAACCGCACGCCGTTACAGCAGTGCGGTTTCTCCCTGACAGCAAGCGACGACTACAAACTATTACGCCTGGTGGCTGGTAACGTAGTCGATAGCAGCTTGAACAGTAGTGATTTTTTCAGCTTCTTCGTCCGGGATTTCGGTCTCGAATTCCTCTTCCAGAGCCATCACCAGCTCAACGGTGTCAAGGGAATCGGCACCCAGGTCTTCTACGAAGGAAGCAGTGTTGACCACTTCTTCTTCCTTAACGCCCAGTTGCTCGGCAACGATTTTCTTGACGCGCTCTTCGATGGTGCTCATACCTTGTTTAACTCCTAATGGACAAATTCAGGCAGCTGGCCAGTGGGTAAGTGTATAGAAAGCCATTTCAGCTTTTCAACTGAAAGCTTCACCCTGTACCCGGTCGGCCACCTGCCTATAAATTAAGTTGCAGCTTTATAACGGATTTTAGACAGCTCGTATGACATTTTTTTGAAGCGATCCGTCACAATTTAGCTCATGTACATCCCGCCGTTCACTGGGATTGTAGCCCCAGTCACGTATGCCGCACCGTCAGATGCCAGGAAAGTGACCACATTCGCGATCTCTTGAGCCTGGCCCAAACGGCCCAGCGGAATCTGCGCCAGCAAGGCTTCACGCTGTACATCCGGCAGTTCGCGGGTCATATCGGTGTCGATGAACCCTGGGGCCACCGAGTTGACCGTGATGGCACGCGAGCCGACTTCCCGCGCCAGTGCACGGCTGAAACCTTCCAGGCCGGCCTTGGCGGAGGCATAGTTTACTTGGCCTGCGTTGCCCATGGCACCCACTACGGAACCAATATTGATAATTCGCCCCCAACGCGCCTTGGTCATGCCACGCAAAACGCCCTTGGACAGGCGAAACAGACTGTTCAGGTTGGTATCGACCACGTCGTACCACTCGTCGTCTTTCATGCGCATCACCAGGTTATCGCGGGTGATGCCGGCATTGTTGACCAGAATAGCCGGTGCGCCGAATTGTGCCGTGATCTCGGTCAGTACCGCCGCAACGGATTCATCGCTGGTCACATTCAATTCAAGACCGGTGCCCTGAACGCCGTTTTCCTTCAAGGTCGCGGCAATACGCTCGGCGCCCGCGGCGGAAGTGGCGGTGCCGATCACAACGGCGCCTTGACGGCCCAGTTCCAGGGCGATCGCCTGGCCAATGCCACGGCTTGCGCCGGTGACCAGTGCAACTTTACCTTGCAGACTCATGCAGGCTTCTCCTAAAGGGTTTCAGGCCAGTGCCGCAAGCGCGGCAGCGAAGGCATCCGGGGTATTGAGGTTGGCAGTCGACACGCCGTCGGCGCAGCGCTTGTTCAGGCCGGCCAGGACTTTGCCCGGGCCGCACTCGACAAGCGTGGTCGCGCCATTGGCCGCCAGCGTCTGCACCGACTCAACCCAGCGTACCGGCTTGTAGAGCTGCTCCAGCAGGTCGCGCTTGAGGGTGTCGAGGTCGACGGCAACGGCCGCACTGACGTTCTGCACCAGCGGGATCTGCGGCGCCTGCCAGTCGATGGCGGCGATGGACTCGGCAAACCGCTCGGCTGCCGGACGCATCAGCTCGCAGTGCGATGGCACGCTCACCGGCAACGGCAAGGCACGTTTGGCGCCCAGAGCCTTGCAGCCTTCAATGGCGCGTTCGACCGCAGCCTTGGCCCCGGCGATGACCACCTGGCCAGGGGAGTTGAAGTTCACCGCACTGACCACTTCACCCTGGGCCGCTTCGGCACAGGCCTGGATCACCACCGCATCGTCCAGACCGAGGATCGCGGCCATGCCGCCCTGCCCGGCCGGGACGGCTTCCTGCATCAACTGTCCACGACGCTCGACCAGCTTGACCGCCTCGGCGAGGGTCAGGCTGCCGGCGGCTACCAGGGCGCTGTATTCGCCAAGGCTGTGACCGGCGACATAGGCCGGACGCGCGCCCCCTTCGGCCAGCCACACGCGCCACAAGGCAATCGAGGCGGTCAGGATGGCCGGCTGGGTTTTATCGGTTTGATTGAGTTGCTCTTCCGGCCCTTGCTGGGTCAGTGCCCAGAGGTCGTAACCCAGGGCGTCGGAAGCTTCCTTGAAGGTATCCAGGATCAGCGGGAATTGCGCGCCCAGCTCGGCCAACATGCCGAGAGACTGCGAACCCTGCCCTGGAAAGACGAATGCGAGGGATGTAGACATGTAACAAGCCCCTAATGATCTGGTCGTAGAAAATGCTCACCCCTACGATGGGAGCGCACGAAACTGACAGATTGGATGGTCAATTGAACTGGCCGGTCACATTTAAGCATCCCCGGGCCGATTCGCCTAAGGCAACAGGCCCTCGAGACGGCCATGCAGGCGTTGCGGCAGGTTTTCCTGGATCTCGATCACGGCCCGCGCAATCGCACTCTGAAAACCCTGCACACCCGCCGAGCCGTGGCTTTTGACCACAATGCCCTGCAAACCGAGAAAACTCGCACCGTTATGCCGGGCTGGCGCCAGGTCAGCCTGCAA
Organism: Pseudomonas poae RE*1-1-14; assembly: GCF_000336465.1. Lineage (NCBI taxonomy): Bacteria > Pseudomonadati > Pseudomonadota > Gammaproteobacteria > Pseudomonadales > Pseudomonadaceae > Pseudomonas > Pseudomonas poae. Next base: position 3,349,246 of record NC_020209.1, read on the forward strand.
GCGGCGCATCAAGGGCAACGCCAGCGCACCGACCATACGCGAAAGCAGGTTCTGCCTGAACAGCGCCTCGATACGCGCCGCAATCATGGTCGCCAAGCCTTCGCTCGACTTGAGCAGGATATTGCCGACAAACCCGTCGCACACCACTACATCGGCTTCGCCCCGATACAAGCCGTCACCCTCGACAAAACCGATGTAGTTCAAGCCGCGCGCACCTTGCAACAAAGCAGCGGCGAGCTTGACCTGCTGGTTGCCCTTGATGTCTTCAGTGCCGATATTCAGCAAGGCCACCCGTGGCCGGGAAACGCCCAGCGCTTCGGCGGCCACCGAGCCCATCACCGCGAACTGGAACAGGTGCTCGGCACTGCAATCGACGTTGGCCCCCAGGTCCAGCAGCTGGCAATAGCCTTTCTGCGTCGGAATTGCCGCCACCATCGCAGGTCGATCAATCCCCGGCAGCGTCTTGAGCACATGACGCGACAATGCCATCAACGCACCAGTGTTGCCGGCACTGACACAGGCCTGCACCTTGCCATCGCGCAGTAACTCAAGGGCCACCCGCATGGAAGAGTCAGGTTTGCCGCGCAGGGCCATCGACGGCTTTTCAGCCATACCGATGGCTTCGCTGGCCGGGGTAATCGTCAGGCGCGCGCGATCCACCGCCGGATGGCCGGCAATCAATTCTTCAAGTAGGGAGGGTTGACCGACAAGGGTCAGGTGCAGCGAGGGCGTGGCAGACAGGCTGGCAATGCAGGCCTGAACAATGCTGCGGGGACCGAAGTCCCCGCCCATTGCGTCAATCGCGATGACTTGAGCAGACAAGTGATTACTCGTCAGCGCCCTTGTCGATCACTTTACGGCCACGGTATACGCCTTCTGGCGATACGTGGTGACGCAGGTGAACTTCACCGGTGGTTTTTTCTACAGACAGGGTGCTAGCCTCGAGAGCATCGTGGGAACGACGCATGTCACGGGCGGAGCGGGATTTTTTGTTCTGCTGAACAGCCATAATTGATTAACTCCTAAACGTTTGGGTCACGCTTTAACTGCGCCAATACACTGAACGGGTTGGACCGCGTTACCTCGTCCTCGCTCGGTTCGGGCTCGTCATCGAGCCCCTCCGGCTGCTGGCATTCTTCCGGATGATGAGCAGGCACAATGGGCAAGGCGAGCAAAAGCTCTTCCTCGATCAGTGCATGCAGATCCAAAGGATCTTCGCCCAGTTCCAGCACGTCATAACCTTTCGGCAACGACTGGGTATTCGCACCCTCCTTCACCACGGCATAACTGCACTCGCTGTGGATCGGCAGGGTGACCAGCTCAAGACAACGCTGGCAAACCATTTTGACTTCGGTGTCGATAACGCTGTGAATGACCACAGCTTTACGTTCATCTCGTTCAAAAACGAATTTGGCCTGGACCGTACCGACAGTGTCGGAAAGCGGGTCGCAGAGTCTCTCCAAATCGGCCAGCAGTACTTCACCTTGAAGGGAAGTGCCACGATCAGCCAATTTGCGCGGGTCAACGTGAGGTGGAATCGGGTCATTCAACATAGGCGCAGCATTATAGGGATGCACCCGGCCATGTCAAAGGAAATTCAGCCCTGTGCGTCAGCCGGTCACGCCGCTAGAATCGGCCGCTGCCTTGAGGAGATGCCCATGCTGCCTTTATTACTCGCATCCAGCTCGGTTTACCGCCGGGAATTGCTCAGCCGCCTGCAACTGCCGTTCACCTGCGGCTCGCCGGATATCGATGAAAGCCACCGCCAGGATGAGTCAGCCATTGAACTGGTCAAGCGCCTGGCCGAACAAAAAGCGCGCGCCCTCGCCGCCAGCCATCCCGGCCATTTGATTATTGGTTCCGATCAGGTCGCTGCGCTTGAAGGCCGGATTATCGGCAAACCCCATACATTCGAAAACGCCCGTGAGCAACTACTGGCAGCCAGCGGCAAGCGTGTGAGCTTTCTTACAGGCTTGGCACTGCTCAACAGCGAGACGGGGCACTGCCAGGTCGACTGCGTGCCTTTTACCGTGCACATGCGCGAACTGGACGCGGAACGCATCGAGCGCTACCTGCGGATCGAACAGCCCTATGACTGCGCGGGCAGCTTCAAGGCGGAGGGACTGGGTGTGAGCCTGTTCCGGAGCACCGAAGGGCCGGATGCAACGAGCCTTGTTGGCCTGCCGCTGATTCGACTGGTGGATATGCTGCTGGCCGAAGGCGTACAAATCCCCTGAAGCCACACACAACCAAATGTGGGAGGGGGCTTGCTCCCGATTGCGGTGGGCCAGCTTGTAGATAAGCTGACTGATGCACCGCTATCGGGAGCAAGCCCCCTCCCCCTATGAATCACATCGGCCTTGAGAGATCAGCGCAGCGCCGGCCCCTGGAAGCCCATGTACAAAGCCAGCTTCTCCGCAACGCTGGCACCGAGCTTCTTGGAGAAGCGGTCAAACGGCGATTCCTCGACCGTGAAGTCCACCAACTCCTTCTCGCCGATCACATCCCGCGCCACCGAACTGGCACTGCCCAGGCCGTCGATCAAGCCCAACGGCAAGGCTTGCTCGCCCGACCACACCAGCCCGGAAAACAGCTCCGGATGGTCCTTGTCCTTCAGCCGATCACCGCGCCCCTGTTTCACGCTGGCGATGAACTGACGATGGGTGGTGTCGAGCACACTCTGCCAGAACTGGGTTTCATCGGCTTTCTGCGGCTGGAACGGATCCAGGAACGCCTTGTGCTCACCCGAGGTGTAGGTGCGCCGCTCCACACCGAGCTTCTCCATGGTGCCGACAAAGCCATAACCGGCCGCCGTCACACCAATGGAGCCCACCAGGCTGGCCTTGTCGGCGTAGATCTGGTCAGCCGCGCTGGCAATATAGTAGGCGCCCGAGGCGCCCAGGTCGGAAATCACCGCGTACAGCTTGGTGTCCGGGTGCAGGGCACGCAGGCGACGAATTTCGTCATAGACATAACCCGACTGCACCGGACTGCCGCCCGGGCTGTTGATGCGCAGGATTACGCCCTTGACCTTGGTGTCTTCAAACGCCGCACGCAGGCTACCGACAATATTGTCGGCGCTGGCAGGCTCCTTGTCGGCAATCACCCCGCGCACTTCGATCAGGGCGGTGTAGTGGGCGCCACGGGTGGCGCTCTTTTCCATGTCCATCAGCGGGCTGAACAATGCCAGCATCAGCAACAGGTAAGTGAACGTCAGCAGCTTGAAGAAAATCCCCCAACGCCGCGCACGGCGCTGCTCCTGAACGCCAGCCAGGAGGGTCTTCTCCAGCAGCTTCCAGCTTTTCTCATCACCGCTCTCGGCCTTTTCGGGCGCTTTCCACTCGTCACTCATACGCTTAACCCCAGCAAAACTTAGTGGGCCCGACCAAGCCAGGCCTGCAATTGCGAAAAATGATCAATGGTCAGCCTGGGCTCATATTGCTGCAAGGCCTGGGCGGACTGGGCGCCGTAGCTGACCGCCACACTGTCCATGCCGGCGTTGCGCGCCATTATCAGATCGAAGGAGGCATCGCCCACCATCAAGGCCTGACGCGGCGACACGCCACAATGGGCAAGGATCTGCTCGAGCATCAACGGATGGGGCTTGCTGGCGGTCTCGTCGGCGGCGCGGGTGATGTCAAAGTAATCTTCCCAGCCATGGGCCTTGAGCACGCGATCCAGGCCACGACGGGCTTTGCCGGTGGCAACCGCCAAGTGATAACCCTCGGCGCGAAACGCGTCCAGCGACTGCGCCACGCCTTCGAACAGCGGCGAAGGCGTGGCTTCCAGCGCGATGTAGTGGTCGGCGTAATGATTGCGGAACGCGATCAACTCGGCGTCGCCGATTTCCGGATACAAGGCGCGGATCGCTTCAGGCAGGCCCAGACCGATGATGCCCTTGACCGCAAAATCCGAACACTGCTCAAAGCCCGAGCGGGTCGATGCCATGTGCATCGACTCGACGATACGGCCAATGGAGTTGGCCAGCGTACCGTCCCAATCAAAAATCAGCAGTTTGTAGTCAAGGTGCGACACTCAGGCGCTCCACGGTCTTGGCCCACATTTCATCGACCGGCGCCTGCAGCTTCAGCTCGCCACCATCGGGCAACGGCACCGTGAGCATGTAGGCGTGCAGGAACAGGCGTTTGCCGCCCAGATCGCGAATCTCTTTGGAGAACCCCTCATCGCCATACTTGGTGTCGCCGGCAATGCAGTGGCCCGCATGCAGCGTGTGCACGCGAATCTGGTGGGTACGGCCGGTGACCGGCTTGGCTTCGACCATGGTCGCAAAATCGCCGAAACGACGCAGCACCTTGAACAGGGTCAGGGCCTCTTTGCCCTCCTCGTCCACTTCGACCATGCGCTCGCCGGAGCGCAGATTGCTCTTCTGCAACGGCGCACGCACGCTCTTGATCGAGCTGGCCCAGTTGCCACGCACCAGCGCCATGTAGCGTTTATCCACGCCGTCGCCACGCAGGGCGGTGTGCAGGTGGCGCAGCATGCTGCGCTTTTTGGCGATCATCAGCAGGCCGGACGTGTCTCGGTCCAGACGATGCACGAGTTCCAGCTCCTTGGCGTCCGGGCGCAACTGACGAAAAGCTTCGATCACACCGTAATTCAGGCCGCTACCGCCGTGCACCGCAATGCCACAGGGCTTGTTGATCACGATCAGTTTGTTATCTTCGAACACGATGGAGGCTTCGAGGCGCTGCAGCAGGCCTTGCGCCAACGGCACCGGCTCGTCACGCTCAGGCACGCGCACCGGCGGCACCCGCACGATATCGCCGGCCTGCAGCTTGTATTCGGGCTTGATGCGCCCCTTGTTCACGCGCACTTCGCCTTTACGCAAAATGCGGTAGATCAAGGTCTTGGGCACGCCCTTGAGCCTGGCCAGGAGAAAGTTGTCGATGCGTTGGCCGGCATATTCCGGCGAGACCTCAAGCAGCTGGACGCTGGGGGTCGGGGGGGCGGTAGTCGTCATGGCGGCGATGATAACAATTTTTTATGGAATTGAAGCACTTAATCATTGCTGCTATAGTCGCGAACGCCGCCAAAAGCGGCCTGGACAGAGGACTTGCGGCAAACTGCCGGCCCTGACCATCGCAATTCATCAGGACGCGAGGCCGTCCTACGGGGCGTTTGCCACCCTGGAAGGCTCAGGATTGTAACAAGCGCAGGTGACATGAGGCCTGAAGCGAGTGCGATGCGCAGAGTGAATACTCGCGTTTTGCGCCGATATTTACGGCCAGTTCACAAAGTGCAGTCAGTCTTGTGCCGGACCACGGCGAATGCTTCGGAAACAACGCCTGTTAAGAGCTGGATGTGAGCGCAGTCGCCCACATTGAGTCTTGTTTAGCCATGAGCGTGGACTCCCCATTGGAGCCCACGGTAAATGCCAACCCGCTGCGGATTCTGCGCGCGGCAGCACCCGAATTATCAGGGATACGTGTAGGGTGGAGATGCACAACCGTCGGACCGTGTAGCACTAGGCTTATATTTAGACGCTTCATCTCGTCCACAGTCGCCGGTTGATTCCTCCTCCTGACCTTAGCTTTTGTTGAAGTGGTGCCTTTGTCACCGCCGCTAACAAGCAGGACGCGTCCGTCGCGATGCTCGCCCAATTGGCAGGTATTGCTGGACACTGGAGTGGCCAACCACTCTTGACGCACCTGACACCGACCGTGAGAAGTCGTGTGTGCCGAACGCCGTTTCCGGCAGCCCGGAAACCGACGGTACAACATGAAAAGAATGCTGATTAACGCAACTCAACCCGAAGAGTTGCGTGTTGCACTGGTAGATGGCCAGCGCCTCTACGACCTGGACATCGAATCCGGTGCGCGCGAGCAAAAGAAGGCCAACATCTATAAAGGCCGTATTACTCGCATCGAACCCAGCCTCGAGGCTGCCTTTGTCGATTTCGGCTCCGAGCGCCACGGCTTCCTGCCCCTCAAAGAAATCTCCCGCGAATACTTCAAGAAAGCCCCCGAAGGCCGCGTAAACATCAAGGACGTCCTGAGCGAAGGCCAGGAAGTCATCGTTCAGGTCGAGAAAGAAGAACGTGGCAACAAGGGCGCCGCCCTGACCACTTTCATCTCCCTGGCCGGCCGTTACCTCGTGCTGATGCCGAACAACCCGCGTGCCGGCGGCATCTCCCGTCGCATCGAAGGCGAAGAACGCAACGAACTGCGTGAAGCGCTCAACGGCCTGATCGCTCCTGCCGACATGGGCCTGATCGTGCGCACCGCCGGTCTTGGCCGCAGCAGCGAAGAAATGCAGTGGGACCTCGACTACCTGCTGCAACTGTGGACCGCCATCAAAGAAGCCTCGCTGGATCGCTCCGCGCCGTTCCTGATCTACCAGGAAAGCAACGTGATCATCCGCGCCATCCGCGATTACCTGCGCCAGGACATCGGCGAAGTGCTGATCGACAGCGTTGAAGCCCAGGACGAAGCCCTGACCTTCATCCGCCAGGTGATGCCGCAGTACGCCAGCAAGATCAAGCTGTACGAAGACAGCGTTCCGCTGTTCAACCGTTTCCAGATCGAAAGCCAGATCGAGACCGCCTTCCAGCGCGTGGTCGAACTGCCTTCCGGCGGCTCCATCGTGATCGACCCGACCGAAGCCCTGGTGTCCATCGACATCAACTCGGCGCGTGCGACCAAAGGCAGCGACATCGAAGAAACCGCCCTGCAGACCAACCTGGAAGCGGCTGAAGAAATCGCCCGCCAACTGCGCCTGCGTGACATCGGCGGCCTGATCGTGATCGACTTCATCGACATGACCCCGGCCAAGAACCAGCGCGCCGTGGAAGAGAAAGTCCGCGAGTGCCTGGAAGCCGATCGTGCCCGCGTACAAGTGGGCCGCATCTCGCGCTTCGGCCTGCTGGAAATGTCCCGTCAGCGCCTGCGTCCATCCCTGGGCGAGAGCAGCGGCATCGTCTGCCCGCGCTGCAACGGCACCGGCATCATCCGTGACGTTGAATCGCTGTCCCTGGCGATCCTGCGCCTGATCGAAGAAGAAGCCCTGAAAGACCGCACCGCCGAAGTTCGCGCACAAGTGCCGATCCCTGTGGCCGCGTTCCTGCTCAACGAAAAACGCAACTCGATCACCAAGATCGAACTGCGCACCCGTGCCCGTATCGTCATCCTGCCGAACGATCACCTTGAGACGCCGCACTTCGAAGTGCAGCGCCTGCGTGATGACAGCCCGGAAGCCCACACCAACCAGTCCAGCTACGAAATCGCTGCGGCTGCCGCTGAAGTGGAAGAAGTCCAGCCAGCCGCTGCGACCCGCACCCTGGTGCGCCAGGAAGCGGCCGTCAAGACCGCCCCGGCACGCGCCAATGCACCGGTTCCGGTTGAAGCCGCTGCACCGGTTGCCGCACCGGCCGCCCTGCCTGAGCCAAGCCTGTTCAAGGGCCTGGTGAAGTCGTTGGTCAGCCTGTTCGCCACCAAGGAAGAGCCGGCTGCGCCGGTTGTGGCTGAAAAGCCAGCTGCCGAGCGCCCTGCGCGCAATGAAGAACGCCGTAACGGCCGTCAGCAGAGCCGTAACCGCAACGGCCGTCGCGACGAAGAACGCAAACCACGTGAAGAACGTGCCCCGCGCGAAGAACGCGCGCCACGTGAAGAGCGTGCTCCGCGCGAAGCCCGTGAGGACACCCCGACCGTAGCCCGTGAAGAGCGTGCACCCCGCGAAGAGCGCGCACCTCGTACCGCACGCGCACCGCGCGAAGATCGCAAGCCGCGTGGCGAGCGTGAAGAGCGTGTACGTGAACTGCGCGAGCCACTGGACGCCTCGCCAGCCGTTGCAGCCGTCGCTGCCGCCAGCACCGAAGAGCGCCCGGCTCGCCAGCCGCGTGAAGAACGCGCCCCACGTGAAGAGCGCCAACCGCGCCAGCCGCGTGAAGAGCGTCAGCCACGTGCCGAGCACGCTGAAGCCAGCAGTGAAGAAGAAGTGCTGACCGGCGAAGAGCAACTGCAGGAAGATGGCCAGGACAACGCCGAAGGCGATCGTCCACGTCGCCGCTCCCGTGGCCAGCGTCGTCGCAGCAACCGCCGTGAGCGTCAGCGTGATGCCAACGGCAATGTGATCGAAGGCTCGGAAGAGACCGGCGAAAACACCGAAAGCGCCAATAACGAAGCGACAGGCAACGAACTGGCCGCAGGCCTGGCCGTTACCGCTGCCGTGGCCAGTTCGGTCATCAGTGCACCGGCTGAAGCCCAGGCTCACGAGCAGGCTGAACGTGCCACCGCTGCTGTTGAAGAGACCCCTGCTGCAGAGGCGCCTGTCGCCGAAACCGCCGTGGTTGAAGCGCCAGTCGTCGAAGCGACCACCCCGATCGAAACCCCCGCGGTTCCGGAAGTGGAAGTTGCACTGGAGCGCGACGCCCAGCCGCAGACCGAAGTGGTTGCCGTAGAGCCTGCGCCAGTGGTCGAACCTCAGCCCCTGGTTGAAGCGGCGGTTGAGATGCCGACTGTCGAAGCACCGGTTTTCGAAGAAGCGGCCCCGGCAGTGCGTGAAGTTCGTGAAGTTCGTGAAGTTCGTGAAGAACAGACCGCCTTCCAGTGGACTGCCGAACCGGCCGCTGCGGTTGAAGCGCCAGCCCCGGTAGTGGAAGAAGCGCCAGCCCCGGTTGCCGAGGTCGTCGCTGCTGAACCTGCTCCGGTGGTTGAACCAACCCCGGTCATCGAGCCTGCGCCAGTGGTTGAAGCGCCGGTGGAAGCTGAAGTGGCAGCCCCTGCGGTTGAAGCTGCTCCTGCCAGCGCCCTGACTGAAAACGGCCGTGCGCCGAACGACCCACGTGAAGTGCGTCGCCGCCGCAAGGAAGCCGAGGCAGCCGCCGCTGCCCAGGCTTCAAAGGCAATGGAAGAAGAGCACGAGCCTAAACCTCTCGTCTGATTCCATCAGCTACTGAAAAGCCCCGCCTGAGTGATCAGGCGGGGCTTTTTTTGTCTGTCCAAAAGCCTTAACCAGCAGACGCTTATCAACTAAAAAGGTCGAAATTTCAGGCAACCACATCCCTGTGGCGAGCGGGCTTGCGCTAATGCCGTTCAGTCAAGCGCAGATTCCCTGTGGCGAGCAGGCTTGTCCTGCGTTGGGCTGCGCAGCAGCCCCAAAACCAGGCACTGGGCCGTATCAGGTACACCGCGTTTTGCTGGAGTGGGGGCGCTTCGCACCCCAACGCGGGGCAAGCCCGCTCGCCACAATAAGCCCACACATTTTGCTTAACTGAACGGAGGCTCCCCAATTTGCTGCGCGCCAGCGCTACGTCGAAGAGGTAATGGAGCCTCCCTCGTTTTAGTCTGCGTTGAAACTCAGCCCTTGAGGCACATCCACATCCCAGAGTACGCCGGCATCATCCACTACCACTTGCTTCACAACAGCCCGAGCAAACAAAGGCTTTGCGCCGCGATCCCCCGTCAGCGCCATTAACGAAGGGCCCAATGCGCGACCGAATGCAACCGGATGCCCACGCTGCCCAGCGTGCACCGGCACATTGATACTTTCCAGATCAGCGATCACACGCTCAATCGTCGCGGACTGGACAAACGGCATATCCCCCAGCACCACCAGCCAGCCATCGGCAGACGCACTGCCGGCAACCGCCGCCGCGATGCTGTCGCCCATACCCGCCGATTGCAGCAGCAAAACCTCGCAGCCATACGCCTTGGCCAATCGGATAACCTCTGTACGTTCCGGCGACGTCACCAACAGCCGCGAGACGACACGCTCAGGCAAGTTCAGCAAAACATGTTCGATCACCGGCCGCGTTATGCCGTCCCGGCCGACACATCGGGCCAGCAATTTATCCTGACCCGTTTCGGCGAGGAAGCGACTGCCCTGCCCCGCTGCCAGCACAATCGCGGTCAGCGTCACTCAGTCACCGCCGCCAGCGGTTTCTTCTGCATCGGGGCCACGCCATTTTTGATCGCGACGATTTCCGCCATCAGCGACAGCGCAATTTCCGCCGGGGTGTGACTGCCGATGTGCAAGCCGATCGGCCCATGCAAACGCGCAATGGCATCATTCGACAGGCCCAGCTCCGCGAGGTTTTCCCGGCGTTTCTGGCTGTTGACCCGCGAGCCCAGCGCGCCGATATAGAACGCACTGGAATTCAAGGCAGTCAGCAAGGCCATGTCGTCCAAGCGAGGGTCATGGGTCAGGCAGACGATCGCCGTGCGTTCGTCGGTCTGGATATTGAGCACCGCTTCGTCCGGCATGCCCGGCACAAAGCGACCGTGCTGCTCTTCCCAGCCGTAGACAAATTCCTCGCGCGGGTCGCAGATCAGCACTTCGAAATCCAGCAGCCGCGCCATCTCCGCCACGTACCGCGACAGCTGCCCGGCACCGATCAGCAACAGCCGCCAGCGCGGACCGTAGATGGCCCGCAGACGCTGGTCGTCAACGCTCACCACATCGCTCTTGCTGGCGTCGCTGAGCGTCACCTCACCCGTGGCCAGGTTCAGCTCGCGGGCAACGATCTGGTGATCCTCACAACGCGCCAATAGCTGCGCGACCCACGCCCACTCGACCACTCGCTCCTCGGTGAGGCGCAGGGTGCCGCCGCATGGCAGGCCAAAGCGCGCCGCCTCGTCGCGGGTAACGCCATAGGTCACCATCTGCACCGGCGGGCCGTCATCGGCCAGGCGGCCATCCTGCAGACGCGCGATCAGGTCATCTTCGATGCAACCGCCAGACACCGAACCTATCACCACGCCATCGCCACGCAGGGCCAGCATCGCCCCGGGTGGACGCGGCGCGCTGCCCCATGTCTGCACCACGCTGTACAGCACCACGCGATGCCCGGCCTGGCGCCACGCCAATACGCTACGCAGGACGTTCAGATCCACACTGTCCATCTATCCTCCTGTGAGCGTTTGTTGATGAGGTATCGATTGACTCTAAAGCAAAAAATTCCAAAAGGGAGCGTGCACAAACGCAAACGCCCCGAACAGGTCGGGGCGTTTGCGGGTTGATTGGTGTCAGTTCACGCCATCAGCGGTTTACTTGACCACTGGAGTCGGGCCTTCGGCCACGCCCAGATCGTCGACTTCGCGGGTTTCCGAGATACCGGTGCCGCCGGACGCCAGCTCGCTTTGCAGCTTGTCAGTGTCCAATTCCTTGACCCACTTGGCCACAACGATGGTGGCAACGGCGTTACCCACCAGGTTGGTCAGCGCGCGGGCTTCGGACATGAAGCGGTCGATACCCAGGATCAGCGCCAGGCCGGCAACCGGCAGGTGGCCGACGGCCGACAGGGTTGCAGCCAGTACGATGAAGCCCGACCCGGTCACGCCTGCAGCGCCTTTGGAGGACAGCAGCAGCACCAGCAGCAGGGTGATCTGGTGGGTGATGTCCATGTGAGTGTCAGTCGCCTGGGCGATGAACACGGCAGCCATGGTCAGGTAAATGGATGTACCGTCGAGGTTGAACGAGTAGCCAGTCGGGATAACCAGACCTACCACGGATTTCTTCGCGCCCAGACGCTCCATCTTGATCAACATGCGTGGCAGGGCGGACTCGGAAGAGGACGTACCCAGCACGATCAGCAGTTCTTCACGGATGTAGCGGATCAGCTTGAGTACGCTGAAACCGTGGGCGCGGCAGATACCACCCAGCACCACCAGCACGAACAGCAGGCAGGTGATGTAGAAGCAGATCATCAACTGGCCAAGTTGCACCAGCGAACCCACGCCGTAGGCACCGATGGTGAACGCCATGGCGCCCAGGGCACCGAGCGGCGCGAGCTTCATGATCATGTTGATGATATTGAACATCACATGGGCGAAGCGATCGATGAAGTCCAGCACCGGCTTGCCATAGGCACCCAGGCGATGCAGGGCGAAACCGAAGATCACCGAGAACATCAGCACTTGCAGGATATCGCCGTTGGCGAACGCGCCGACGATGGTGTTCGGGATCACATTGAGAATAAAGCCGACGATGCTCTGGTCTTTACCGGCGGTGACGTAAGCGGCGACTTTGGACGCATCCAGGGTCGCGACGTCGATGTGCATGCCGGCGCCCGGTTGCACGACGTTCACCACGATCAGGCCGATCAGCAGGGCGATGGTGGAAACGACTTCGAAGTACAGCAGCGCGTAGCCACCGGTTTTGCCCACCGATTTCATGCTTTGCATGCCAGCGATGCCGCTGACAACGGTGCAGAAGATGATCGGGGCAATGACCATTTTGATCAGCTTGATAAAGCCGTCACCCAGTGGCTTGAGGGCCACGCCGGTCTGCGGGTAGAAGTGGCCGAGCAAAATACCGATAACGATTGCGACGATCACCTGGAAATACAGGGATTTGTAGATTGGCTGACGAGTCGTCATTGCAAAGTTCCTCAATCGTCCCGTGTGGCAAATATCCGCCATTGCCCACGACACTTGAATTGCGAACCCTCCTGCACTGGAGGGATTTGTTGTTTGCGAGGTGTGTACGACACGCCTGCGCTACGATCCTGATCGCAAACCCCGTGCCACTTTGCGCAAACGTCCGTAAGGCCTTTGGACATCAGGCATCGAGACGGACAGACATGGTTTTCCGGGGCGGACAATGTGGCGGATTTCCGCCGACCAGCCCTCTATCGTCCTACAATTTGGCGGATATCCGCCTTGTCGAGATGATGGGGGAGATGTGGCGCGTTGGAGGACGCCATCGCAGGCAAGCCAGCTCCCACATTTGATTGTATTCACCAATCAAACTGTGGGAGCTGGCTTGCCTGCGATAGAGCCAGTGTAGCCAATGAAGATCAAACAGCCGGAAAATGAATCTTGAACGCCGCGCCACCCAATGGCGAATCGCCCAGAGTCAAGCGTGCGCCATAGCTTTCAATGATGTCCTTGACCACCGCCAGGCCAATCCCCTGCCCCGGATGCTGCCGGTCCAGCCGTTCGCCCCGCTGCAGAATCCTCGCGCGCTGGTCGGGGGGCACGCCAGGGCCGTCGTCCTCGATGCACAGCTCGGCGCCTTCGAGGCTTTCCAGCAGGCTGATACGCACCTCCCTCACGCACAGGCGGTAGGCGTTTTCCAGCAGGTTGCCGAGCAATTCGAGCAAGGCGCCCTTCTCGATCGGCACATAGCATTCATCCGGCAAGTTGAAGGACACGGCCACGCGCTTGTCGCGGTACACCTTGTCCAGCGTGTCGCACAGGCTTTGCAGCACAGGCTCAAGCCTTACCTGGTGGCGCACCAGACCGCTTTTGCGCAGGCTGGCGCGCTGCAACTGGTAGCCGATCTGCTGGCTCATGCGCTCGATCTGCGATTGCAGCACCCAGGCCTGATCGCGGTCGGCGGGGCGCTGCGCCATGTCCTCGCTCACGCCCTGCAACACCGCCAACGGGGTTTTCAGGCTGTGGGCCAGATCGTCGAGGGAGTCGCGGTAGCGTGCGCGTTGCTCGCGCTCACCGTGCAGCAGGCGGTTGAGAGAGCCGGTCAGGCGCAGCAATTCACGCGGGTGCTGCTCGCTGAGGCTTTCGCGGGTGCCGCCCTCGATCTGGTCGAGTTCCTGGCTCAGCCGCCGCAGGGCTTGCAGGCCCCAGGTCAGGCCCAGCCATAACAGGGTCAGCAGCACCAGCAACGCGGCGCCAAAGCCCAGATAGAGGTTTTCGCGCAGGCCTTCGAGGGTCAGCAGGTATTCGCGCACCGGTTGCAGGGCGACGATACTGAACGCGGCGCTCTTGCCGCCGAGCAGCTTGACCTCCACGTCGTACACGAAGAATTCCTGGCCATTGGCCTCGCGAATCCGCGCGAATTCATTGCCGCGCCCGTCATAGCGCGGCTTGTAGTTGATGTTTTCTTCCTGGGTCGCCCGCGAGCGCCACACCAGATGGCCTTCGCGGTCGTAGATATAGCCGAGCAGCCGGCTGTCGGTGAGGTTGAAGCGCTCATCCGGCAACTGCGCTGGCATCAGCAGGCGGTTGTTTTCAACCCGCGCCGCCGAGATCAGGGTGGTGACGTCCGAGGCCAGGCGCTGCTCGATGGAATCCTGCAACGCCAGACTGAACGCACCCTGCATGGCCGGCAGCAAGCCCAGCATGAACAGCACGGCCAGGGTAGCGGCCGCCAGCATCAGGCGCACACGAAGCGAGCGAATCAAAGGCAGCGCTCATTGAACAGGTAGCCCAGGCCACGCACGGTGTCGATCGGCTTGAACCCGGCCGGGCCTTCCAGCTTGCGGCGCAGGCGTCCGACCAGCACTTCGATGACGTTCGGATCGCGCTCGTCGTCGTCAGGGTAGAGTTGTTCCATCAAGCGGTCCTTCGCGACCACCTGCTGATGGTGACGCATCAGGTACTCGAGGATCCGGTATTCGTAGGCGGTCAGCGCCAGCGGTTGCTCGTCGAGCGAGGCTTGCTTGCGATTGAGGTCGAGCAGCAAGGGGCCGGCAACGATGGTCGACTGGGTGAACCCGCTGGAGCGGCGCAGCAAGGCGTTCATGCGCGCTTCCAGCTCTTCGAACTGGAACGGCTTGACCACATAGTCGTCGGCGCCGGAGGCCAGGCCTTCAACCTTGTCCTGCCAGTTGCCACGGGCGGTGAGGATCAGAATCGGGAATGTCTTGGCGTCGCTGCGCAGCTTGCGGATCAGGTCCAGACCGCCCATGCCGGGCAGGCCCAGGTCGATGATAGCCAGGTCGTGATTGAACTGCCCGGTCTGATACAGGGCCTCTTCGGCATTGGCCACGGCTTCGACCACGTGCCCGCTGTCGGTCAGGCGGGTCAACAGGTGATGGCGCAGCAGCGCCTCATCTTCCACCACCAGCAATTTCATAAAGCTCTCCAAGGCAATTCAACTGTCCGACAGAGGGATATCATAGCGGCCTTGCAAGGGTTGCTGGCGTATTTTAATCCCGTTGCACTGGCCACTGAGGCGCTAACCCGCCTGCACAGCCCAGCACCCGACGGCTGGTCCCATGCAGACTACGCACGCGCCCCTGAACTCCCCCTGAACAAGCTCTGAACCTGGCCTGAACCACCGCGGACTATCCACTGGCGCGCCAACTCGGCAGAATACCGCGCATGACGCCCCTACCCACCTGTTGCACCCCATTCGATAGCCACTGGCCGCTGCCCGATCCCTTGCCCGGCACAGTGTTCTTCAGCACCCGTTTTGACCCGGCGCGGTTGGACAACGGCGATTTTCAGCGCTGCGCAGTGCCGCCCCCGGCGAGCATCCAGCGCTCGGTAGCCAAGCGCCAGGCAGAATTCCTGGCCGGTCGCGTGTGTGCCCGCGCCGCCCTGCAACGCCTTGATAACCTGGACTGCACCCCGGCGATTGGCGAAGACCGCGCGCCGGTGTGGCCTGCGCATATCAGTGGCTCCATCACCCATAGCACCGGGCATGCGGCAGCGATTGTCGGCCACAAGGCGCAGTGGCGCGGGTTGGGGATGGATGTGGAGAACATGCTCACGCTGGAGCGGGCGGAGCGTCTGGCCGGGGAGATTCTGACGGCCGATGAGTTGCAGCGTATGGCGCTGGTACCACAGGAGCAGATTGCTCAACTGGTGACCCTGACGTTTTCGGCGAAAGAAAGCCTGTTCAAGGCCTTGTATCCGATTGTGCAAAAGCGCTTCTATTTTGAGCATGCCGAGGTGCTGGCGTGGTCGGACACAGGTCACGTGCAGCTGCGGTTGCTGACGGACCTTTCCAGCGAGTGGTGTGCTGGCAAGGAGCTGGAGGGGCAGTTCGCGGTGAGCGATGGACAATTGTTGAGCCTGGTGGCAATCAGCGGCTGATACACCGCTATCAGGGTCTACCTTGCTCCCTCGGCCAACTGAGGCTGAAACACGCCCCGCCCAGGTTATGGCTTTTGCCGATCAACGCCCGTCCGCCATGCCAGTAAATAATCCGCCGCACGATCGACAGGCCCAGGCCGTGCCCGCCGGAAGCACGTGTACGGCTGTCGTCCAGGCGCAGGAACGGCGTGAAGATGCGCTCCCAGGCGCTTTGCGGTATGCCCGGCCCGTCGTCCTCAACATCGATACGGCAATGCGCCTCGCCCACTTGATAGCTGATCAGCACGTGCGCCTGTGCGTGGCGCATGGCATTGCTCACCAGGTTTTGCAGGGCACGGTGCAGGTAGCGCGGTTCGGCGTCGACCCAGGCGTCGCCCCCTTGTGCTGATGACAGGCAGTCACCTCGACTGACGATGACTTCGCGGCGCAGTGGCGATAACTCGCCGATCACCTGGTCGAGCAGTGCATCGAGGTCGACCCGTTGAAAATTCAGCGCCGGTGCGCCCTGCTCCAAGCGCGCGTAGGTGAGCATTTCGTCGACCAGGCCATCGAGGTCCTGGATATCGCCGTCCATGCCGTCCAGGTATTTGCGCCGCGCCTCGGGCGTGGCTGCGTCGCCGAGCATCTCCAGGCCAAAACGCAGGCGCGCCACCGGCGTGCGCAACTCGTGGGACACCGCGCGCACCAGTTCGCGTTGGATCGCGAGCAATTGCTGCAGGTGCTCGGCCATGCCATTAAAGGCAGCGGCCAGGCGCCCCACCGAATCGGCGCCGCGAGCGGGTACGCGCACCTGCAGATCACCCTCGGCGATCCGCGTGGCCGCCGCTTCCAGGCCTTTGAGGCGACGCTCCAGCTGGCGCACCAGGAAATAGACGATCAAGCCGATCAGGGTCAGGCCTGCCAGCGCAATCAGAATCAGCCATTGCACCGGATACGGATTCATTTGATACAACGGACCGATTTCCAGCACCCAGGGTGTGCCAGCCATGCCGGCAAACACGCGGATTGCGTCACCGCCCTTACCCAGTGCCATCACCGTATCGCCCTCCGACACGCGACGGCGCTGGTCGTCGTCCATATCCGCCTGGTCAAGGGTCAACAGGTGCATGTCAAAGCCAAAACCCTTGGCCTCTTTCAGGTCGGCCAGGCGCTGCGGCTGCTCGGCCACGGGGAAACGTACCAATTCGTCGGCCAGCAGGTAAATCGTCGCACGGGCCAGTTGCTCGCTGATCTGCTGCACCTCGCCCGTCAGCACCCGTTGCTCCTGTTCGCTGACCAGGCGCAGCACGCGCGCGGCATGGGGGCCGGTCTGCTCCACCAGTACCTGGCCGCGCTGCAGGCGACTGCGCTGGCCGAGGTCCAGCCGGACGTCGGCCAGCGGACGCAGTTGCAGAGGGATGCCCAGCAGACGCTCCCACATGGCCAAAGCCCGCTGGCGCTCGATCGCGTTCATGGTCTGCAGGTTGTCGCCCATCAGCGCGAAGGTGCCGTGGGCCAGACGCTCGCGGTACTGGTCGCTGCGCACTTCGTTGAGCAGGTGCAGGGCCAGCACGCCGAGCAGCGCCACCAGCACCAGTGCGGCGCACATGCCGCCGTAGATGCGCAGGAAGATCGAGTTCACAGCGGCGTATCCGCAGCGGCTTCGGCGACAAACAGATAACCTTTGCTGCGGATGGTCTTGATCAGGCGCGGGTGGAGCGGATCGTCGCCGATCTTGGGGCGAATGCGTGAGATGCGCACATCGATGGAGCGGTCCTGACCGTCATAGCCGATGCCGCGCAGGGCGATGAAGATTTCCTCGCGGGACAGGATGCGCCCGGCATTCGCCACCAGCAGCCAGAGCAGGTCGAATTCGGCGCTGGTGAGGTCGATAGCATCGTTGTGCAGCCAGGCTTCGCGCAGCGCACTGTCGACCACCAGAGGGCCGAACTGCAGGCGACGCTGGTGGGCGGCGATGGTCGGTTCTGCCGGTTCGCTACGCCGCAACAGTGCCTGGATGCGCGCCAATAAAAGGCGCGGGCGCACCGGTTTGCACACATAATCGTCGGCGCCCAGGTCCAGGCCCTGTATCTGGTCCATGTCGTCGGTGCGCGCGGTGAGCATCAGGATCACGCCGTCATACCGCGCGCGCACCTTGCGGCAGATACTCAGGCCGTCCTCGCCGGGCAGCATCAGGTCGAGGATCACCAGGTCCGGCTGCTCGGCAATGATGCGCGCCGCTGCCAGCGCACCGTTACCTTCCACCGACACCCGCAGGCCGTTGCCTTGCAAGTATTCACGGGTCAGCTCGGCCAATCGCACATCGTCCTCGACGATCAACAGGTGCCAGGGTTCTTGCTCCACGGGTGATCCTCGTTGTCATGAAACGCCCTCCCGGCAGACACCAGCCCTTTCCCACATTTGAAGCTGCAGGCCATAGCGTCTTTGTCATATTTGGGGGGCATAAGTGAGGCCGATTGTAGCCATGGGCCAGCCCTCTGACACAAGCCAGGCAGTGCATTCGGTGATCGCGTTTTTTTATGGTAGGGTTCGCGCCCTTCGAAATTGCGCGGCCTGCGTTGCGAGCTGAATGTTCAACGACAAACGGTAAGATGCAGCAGTAATGCGGCCTACACCGGCACTGAACCTTTCTTACACATTTTACCCACGAGTTATCCACAGGTTACTGCGTTGCTAACCCCTCCAAAACGCATTATCTTGTAGCTCGGCGGCAAGGGAGACCCTACATGTGGGGTTTTTGCCAAATCCGCCCAACCACAGAAGCAGTCCCTGATTCAAGTTTTTTATGGCGTGTGCAGCGTAGAACAACCGATTTTTTTCAGTAGACCAAATCGCTTAAGCGGATGGCAGCTGTTCTCCATCCCGATATGGAAAACGGTACGGGTGTTGCAGGCAGAAGCCTGACACTCGCAATCAAATATAGAACGTGGAGACAACCCCCCCATGCAAACCGACACAACTCGCGAGAACCCGCAGGGCTCCGTGCCGCAGGCCGCTGATTCGAACCTGGATCTGTCCGCCACCGCACCTGGCCAACTGCGCGTGATCAAGCGCAATGGCACTGTCGTTCCTTACACCGATGACAAGATCACCGTCGCCATCACCAAAGCGTTTCTTGCAGTTGAAGGCGGCAATGCTGCCGCCTCGTCGCGCATCCACGACACCGTTGCCCGCCTGACCGAACAGGTCACTGCGACCTTCAAGCGTCGCATGCCCTCGGGCGGCACCATCCACATCGAAGAAATCCAGGACCAGGTTGAACTGGCCCTGATGCGTGCCGGTGAGCAGAAAGTCGCCCGCGACTACGTCATCTACCGTGATTCGCGCGCCAAGGAGCGTGCCGTGCGCGCCCCGGCCGAAGACGCCGCCGTGCAAGCGCACCCGTCGATCCGCATCACCCTGGCTGACGGTTCGTTTGCACCGCTGGACCTGGGCCGCCTGAACACCATCATCACCGAGGCCTGCGAAGGCCTGGAAGAAGTCGACGGTGAGCTGATCCAGCGCGAAACCCTGAAGAACCTGTACGATGGCGTGGCCCTGACCGACGTCAACACCGCGCTGGTGATGACCGCCCGTACCCTGGTTGAACGCGAGCCGAACTACTCGTTCGTGACCGCGCGCCTGCTGATGGACACCCTGCGTGCCGAAGGCCTGGGTTTCCTGGGCGTGGCCGACAGCGCCACTCACCACGAGATGGCCGACCTGTACGCCAAGGCCCTGCCGGCCTACATCGCCAAGGGTATCGAATTCGAATTGCTGAACCCGATCCTGGCCACTTTCGACCTGGAAAAACTCGGCAAGGCGATCAATCACGAGCGCGACCAGCAGTTCACCTACCTGGGCCTGCAGACCCTGTATGACCGTTACTTCATCCACAAGGACGGCATCCGCTTCGAGCTGCCACAGGTGTTCTTCATGCGCGTGGCCATGGGCCTGGCGATTGAAGAGAAGCACAAAGAAGACCGCGCCATCGAGTTCTACAACCTGTTGTCGTCCTTCGACTACATGTCGTCGACCCCGACCCTGTTCAACGCCGGCACCCTGCGTCCACAGCTGTCCAGCTGCTACCTGACCACCGTGCCGGATGACCTGTCGGGCATCTACCACGCGATCCACGACAACGCCATGCTGTCCAAATTCGCTGGCGGCCTGGGCAACGACTGGACCCCGGTACGTGCACTGGGTTCGTACATCAAGGGCACCAACGGCAAGTCTCAGGGTGTTGTGCCGTTCCTTAAAGTCGTGAACGACACCGCCGTAGCGGTCAACCAGGGTGGCAAGCGCAAAGGCGCTGTGTGTGCCTACCTGGAAACCTGGCACATGGACATTGAAGAGTTCATCGAGCTGCGCAAGAACACCGGTGATGACCGTCGTCGCACCCACGACATGAACACCGCCAACTGGATCCCTGACCTTTTCATGAAGCGCGTCTTCGATGACGGCCAGTGGACCCTGTTCTCGCCGTCCGAAGTACCAGACCTGCACGACCTGACCGGCAAGGCCTTCGAAGAGCGTTACGAGTACTACGAAGCCCTGTCCCAGTACCCTGGCAAGATCAAGCTGTTCAAGACCATCCAGGCCAAAGACCTGTGGCGCAAGATGCTGTCGATGCTGTTCGAAACCGGCCACCCATGGCTGACCTTCAAGGACCCGTGCAACCTGCGCAGCCCGCAGCAGCACGTGGGCGTGGTCCACAGCTCGAACCTGTGCACCGAGATCACCTTGAACACCAACAAGGACGAGATCGCCGTTTGCAACCTGGGCTCGATCAACCTGCCGAACCACATCGTCAACGGCAAGCTGGACACCGCCAAGCTGGAACGCACCGTCAACACCGCCGTTCGCATGCTCGATAACGTAATCGACATCAACTACTACTCGGTGCCACAGGCGCAGAACTCCAACTTCAAGCACCGTCCAGTGGGTCTGGGCATCATGGGCTTCCAGGACGCGCTGTACCTGCAGCACATTCCTTACGGTTCGGACGCTGCGGTCGAGTTCGCCGACAAGTCCATGGAAGCGGTCAGCTACTACGCGATCCAGGCTTCCTGCGACCTGGCCGACGAGCGCGGTGCCTACGAGACGTTCCAGGGTTCGCTGTGGTCCAAGGGCATCCTGCCGCTGGACTCGCAACAGATCCTGATCGAGCAACGTGGCCAGAAGTACATCGATGTTGACCTGAACGAATCCCTGGACTGGGCGCCGGTACGCGCCCGTGTGCAAAAAGGCATTCGCAACTCCAACATCATGGCCATCGCACCGACCGCGACCATCGCCAACATCACCGGCGTGTCGCAGTCGATCGAACCGACCTATCAGAACCTGTATGTGAAATCGAACCTGTCGGGCGAATTCACCGTGATCAACCCGTACCTGGTTCGCGACCTGAAAGCCCGCGGCCTGTGGGACTCGGTCATGATCAACGACCTCAAGTACTACGACGGTTCCGTGCAGCAGATCGAGCGCATCCCGCAAGAGCTCAAAGAGCTTTACGCGACAGCCTTCGAAGTGGACACCAAGTGGATCGTTGACGCCGCCAGCCGTCGTCAGAAGTGGATCGACCAGGCGCAGTCGCTGAACCTGTACATCGCTGGCGCATCGGGCAAGAAGCTCGACGTGACCTACCGCATGGCCTGGTACCGCGGCCTGAAAACCACGTACTACCTCCGTGCCCTGGCCGCGACCAGCACCGAGAAGTCGACCATCAACACCGGCAAGCTGAACGCTGTGTCCAGCGGCAACCACGGTGATGATTCGGTGCTGGCAGCCCCTGCCGGCCCGGCGCCAGTGCCAAAGGCCTGCGCGATTGACGAGCCGGATTGCGAAGCTTGCCAATAAGCTGAACCGATCTCGGGCCTGACGGCCCGGCTTCGAAAAAACCGATAAATCCGCGCAATGGGTTTATCGGTTTTTTGCTTTCGATAGTGAAGGGCCAGCCTCATCCCCCTCGGGAAACCATCCCCTCAGCAATAGCTTGAGAAACTCAAGAGATTTACGATCCGCATCCTCGATCAGCCTGTTGAGCATGCTCTTGAAAGGCTCATCGCCCATCTTCTCGCGCACAGCATTGAGCTTGTCCCGCGTCTCCCTGACCGTCTGGCCTTTGCGGTCCTGCTGCGCATCGAAAAGTTCGTTCAGTAACTGCCTGACCGCCGTCACCTCGACCACCGGCGCCACCGTCGGCGTCTCGCCACGAACCACCCCTGGGGTAACGCCCGCACGCGCGCCAGCAAACCCTGATACGCCTGAATTCCACATAATCCCCCCCTTTGATTGGTGAGCCTCGTGGGCCCTGGCTCATCAGTGGTAAAGCGGGCATGGCGCGTTCCCGTTGCCGGTATTTCAAGGCATCACCTGATAGGCGCCAGGCGCTTTTCCTGCGCCCACAAAAAAGCCCCTCTAAAAGAGGAGCTTTCTGTGGAGCGCTACCGCATCAGGTCATCTGGATGATGGTCTGCATAATGGTGCTCTGGGTGGAGATGGTCTTGGCGTTCGCCTGGTAGTTGCTCTGGGCCTTGATCAGGTCCACCAGCTCGTTGGTCAGGTTGACGTTGGAGTTTTCCAGGGAGTTGGACACGATCGAACCCAGGGTACCGGATTGCGGAGTGTCGTAGCCCGGCTGGCCCGAAGCGAAGGTTTCTCTCCAAGTGGTGCTGCCCGCCGGCTGCAAACCTTGTTCATTGTTGAAGCTGGCCAGGGAGAGTTGGCCCACGGCCTTGCTCTGTTGGTTGCTGAAGGTGGCGAACAACACGCCGTTACCGTCGATTTTCAGGCCTGTGATCTGGCCGGTGGCATAACCGTCGGTGACCGGCGGGTTGCGGTAGCTGGCCGAGTTGTACTGTGTGATCGTGGCCATGTTGACGGCCACACCACCGGCGTTGGCGGCGGCGCCGTTAGCCTTCCACACGCCGTCGGTCACAGTTCCCGGCACCCAGTTGGAGATGGTCAACGTGGTGTTGGACGCCGTGCTTGGCGGGGTCACGATTCCGGTGAGCTTGCCGGCGGTATCAAACGACAGCGTGGAGGCGACCGGAGCGACAGCGCCAGTGCCCGTCGGCGCGCTGCCATCAGGGTTGCGCCCGTCGATCAAGGTATAGGACTTCCACTGGTTGGAGTCCGACTTGACCATGTATTGCACCATGGCGTGGGAGTTGCCCTGGGTGTCATACAAGGTGGTGCTGTATTGGGTGGTGAAGGTGCTGGTGTCGTTCGGGTTGAACGGCTTGGCCACCTGGTCGATCACCGGTTCCGAGGAGTTCAGGTTACTGGCCGAATCGACCTTGCTGGAGGCCTTGGGTGGCAGGTTCGACAGGTTCAGTTGCAGGTCGGTCAGGCCGCCCTTGATGATCTTGCCGTTGTCATCCGCAGCATAACCTTGCAGGCGCGCGGTGCCGGTGTTGTTGGTGATGTAGCCGTCCTTGTCGGCACGGAAGGCGCCGCTGCGGGTGTATTGCAACGCACCGTCGCTGCCCTTCTGCACGAAGAAACCGCCACCCTGGATCGCCATGTCGAGGACGCCGCCGCTGCCGTTCACGTCACCCTGGGTGAACTGCTGGGATACGGCCGCCAGGTTCACACCGTTGCCGATGCTGTTCTGGCCGGTGCCCAGTTTGGACGCCGCGTAGATGTCGGCGAACTCCGCACGGGACGACTTGAAGCCGGTGGTCGCAACGTTGGCGATGTTGTTGCCGGTCACGTCCAGTTGTTTGTTGGCTGCATAGAGGCCGCTAAGGCCGATGTTAAAAGACATGTATTTCTCCTTGCACCGTAGTTAGCGGGCTCTATAAACCGATGGTCTGGATTTGCGACTGCTTGATACTGCTTCCGCCTGCCAGGTTGAGCAGCATTTCGCCGCCGGTCTGGCTCAGGGTCACGCTCGTTACCGTGGCCGGCAGCGAGGTGGCCAGGGCGACGGAATCGCCCGCGTCATTCTTGGTGGTGGCCGTGAACGTGTAAGTCCCCGACGTCGCAACCTCACCCTTGTCGTTCTTGCCGTCCCAGATAAAGCTCTGGGAGCCGGCGCTTTGCGCGCCCATGTCGAGGGTGCGCACGGTGTTGCCGTCCTTGTCGGTGATCTTGATCGAGACATTGCCCACTGACGCCGGCACATTCACAGAGCCGGTCATGCTCTTGCTCGTGTCGACCAGTGTCCTGTCGGTCTGGGTGATCACTGAGCGGCCCACCAGCGAGGACGCTTGCAGCGCCTGCGACGAGGTAACGTTGGTGGAAATCGACTTGACCGAGTCGTTCAGGTTATTGATGCCTTCAAGACTGCTGAACTGCGCCAACTGGGCCACGAACGCACCGTTGTCCTGAGGCGACAAGGGGTCCTGGTTTTTCAACTGGGTCACCAGCAGTTTCAGGAAAGCATCCTTGCCCATGGCCTGGCTGCCCGTCGCGCCTGCGGCGGCGTCAGTGAGGCTGGTATTGTCCTGGGCAGTCTTGACCTTCGAATTGAAAAGGTCCTGGACTGCCGAGTTGCTTGACGTATCAACGATGGCCATTAGTTGGCGCCCCTTATCACTGACCCAGGGTCAGGACCTTCTGCATCATGGTTTTGGCGGTATTCATCATTTCCGCGTTGGTCTGGAACGAGCGGCTGGCCGAGATCATGTCCGCCATTTCCTCGACCACGTTGACGTTGGGGTAGTAGACATAACCCTTTTCGTTCGCAGCAGGATGGTTGGGCTCGTAACGGGCTTCGAGGTTGCTCTGGTCCTCGACGACACCCAGCACCTGCACGCCGGAGCCTGCATTGCCCTGATCCTGGAACAACGAATCGCTGCCGCCGCTCTGTCCGCCCTGGAACATGGTGGCGAATACCGGATGACGCGCGCGGTAAGTCTGGTCAATGCTCGAAGACACGGTCTCGGCGTTGGCGATGTTACTGGCCACGGTGTTGAGGCGCGTGGTCTGGGCGCTCATGCCGCTACCGGCAATATTGAAAACACTGGACAGGGACATGGCTTACTCTCCACGCAGGGCTGACATCAGCCCTTTGAATTTGCTGTTGAGCAGGGTGAAGCTGGCCTGGAAGTTCACCGAGTTCTCGGCGTAGTTCGACTGTTCCAGCTGGGCATCGACGGTGTTCTGGTCGATCGACGGCTGCATCGGCGTGCGATACAGCAACGACTCATCACCACTGCTCAGGCCTTGCGCCTCGATATGACGGCTGTTGGTCATATTCAAGGCGAAGGTGCCGTTCTGGGTCTTGTCCTGCTGTGCGGCGAGCACGGCGGAGAAGTCCAGATCCCGAGCCTTGTAGTTCGGGGTATCGGCGTTGGCAATGTTGTTGGCCAGGACTTCGGCACGCTTGGCGCGAAAGCCCAGGGCTTGTTCGTGGATACCGAGCGCTTTATCGAAGCTGATGCTCATGGCGGAAACCTTTAGGCTGACCTGCTGTTCGTAACAAGCTCATAGCAAGGCGCATGCCAACGTGCTCAACCCCCTGAATTCAAGGGGTTGCCGGGGATCGATGCAGCGTCAATGCCAGAAAAGCGGCAACAGGCTTCCGCGTGGCGCCAGTAAAGCGGCAACAGTGCTTGCCGCTTTTACGCAGGGGCGGCAATCAGGCGATAACGTCAGTTGGACGGCGGGATGGGATCACCGCTAGTCTTGACTGTCATTTCTGACAGTTGTCGTGTCTGTGGTCTGAATGCCTTATTCGGCGGACACCCTTGATATATGCCGCAGAGGTTCGAAATGTTGATTATCCCGCCGCCAAGATTCAACGAACAAAACTCCGCGTCCACCCCGCCGGAACTGAACACCCGACTTATTATCGGTAACAGCGCAGGGCTGACCGCCGATTTCCCGGTCATGCCGAATGATCGGGTTTTTTTGACCCTGAGCAGCAGCGTACGCGGTGGCGAATTCAACCAAAGCTTTCTGATCGCCACGAACGCTCCCAAGCTCGAGTTTTTGATACCCAAAGGCTTTGTTGAAGCCAGCGCAGGCAAAGTCGTGCAATTGCTGCTGACCATCAACCGTGCAGGGAGCAACTCCGCTGCGCCACCCGCCAAAGTCCTTATCAACTCAAGCCCCGTCGTCGTGCCACTGCCTGCCGCCGTATGGGATTTCAGCGATGACACTTTCCAGGGCTGGGTGCCCCAGGGCCCCTACGTAGGCGGGTTATTGCATGTCATCAATGGCAACGTGGTCGTTGACCTGTTCATCAGCCAGGCCAGCAGTGCTCACCTCATCACCCGTGCCGTTCCGGTGATTGCGGGGCGCACCTATGATTGCAGCTTTGAGGTTATTGGCGGTTCGCCCGCAGCCGATAGCTCGGCCCTGTACCTGACGATAAACGGCAGCCGGATCGGCGCCACCGTACAAAACATTACCCAGGCTCAACCGCAAACCGGCACCGGATCATTCACCGCAGCGCTGACGGGCGATGTTCGGCTGGGCATTTTTAACCAGAGCGTGCCTCACGGCACTCATCGCTTGTCCTTGAGCAATATTCGGATGCAGCCCCGGTCCTGAATACCGCCAGCGGTAGGATCCGGTTTTGCTGCGCGCATAAAAAAGGAAGGCCTTTGCAGGGCCTCCCGTTTTTTTCAAGTGAGCATCACTTGGCCTGGTAAATGATCCCGGGACTGCATTGCACCATCTGGTAATGGTCCGGCAGACCATTGAGTGCCTCCGAGGCACCGAGGAACAGATAGCCACCACGCTTGAGGGTGCCGTGGATGCGCAACAGAATGTCTTTCTTCACCTCGGCCGAGAAGTAGATCAGCACGTTGCGGCAGAACACCATGTCGAACTTGCCCAGGCTGGCGTAGCTGTCGAGCAGGTTGAACGAGCGAAACTCCACCCGGCTCTTGATCGGTGCCTTCACCGCCCAGCGCCCTGCCCCTTTGGGGTCGAAGAACCGTTGCAGCCGCTCCGGCGACAAGCCGCGCCCCAAGGCCAGGCTATCGTACTCGCCGGTCTTGCAGTTGGTGAGCATGGTGCCAGACAGGTCGGTGGCAACAATCTGCGCGCCGGCCTTCAACTGACCGATATTGGTCCTTTCGAACTCATCGATGGCCATCGAGATCGAGTAAGGCTCCTGCCCCGACGAACACGCGGCTGACCAGATACGCAGGCGCTGACCCGGGCTGGCCTTGATAGCCTCCGGCAGCACTCTGTTCTTGAGCACCTCGAACGGGTAGGTGTCGCGAAACCACAGGGTTTCGTTGGTGGTCATGGCATCGACCACCATTTCCTTGAGCCCGCTGCGCGGCTGGCCCTGGATGCGCTGTACCAGCTCGCCCAGAGACTTGATGCCCTGCTGCTCCATCAATTTGTTGAGGCGGCTGGATACCAGATATTGCTTGTTTTCACCGAGCAATATGCCACAGGCCTTTTCCAGGAAGACCCGGAACTGTTCAAAATCCAAATTACCCGTAGACAAAGATACCGCCTCTTAAATCGTGTGACCGCCAGGGGAATCCCCTAGCCGTGATCTGCTGCCTTGATCCGGTCGACTACCCGGGATGCGAGGTCATCAGGGCGGAATTTGGCCAGGAAGTCATCGGCGCCGACCTTCTTGACCATTGCCTGATTGAAAACACCCGACAACGAAGTATGCAGGATGATATGCAATTTTTGCATGCGTGGATCGTTGCGTATCTCGGCGGTCAGGGTGTAGCCATCCATTTCCGGCATTTCGATGTCGGAAATCATCATCAGAAACTCTTCTTCCGGCTTCTTGCCCTCGTCCACCAGCTTGCGCAGGTAATCCAGGGCCTGGCGACCATCATTGAGGGCCACCACTTCCACACCGACGGTTTGCAGGCAACGGGTTACCTGCTTGCGCGCCACGGAAGAGTCATCCACCGTCAGCACGCGCAGCGAAATCGCCTTGTGCGCCGTGTCGGCATCCACCACGCCCACCGAGATGTTCTCCGAGGTCGGTGCCACTTCGGCGAGGATCTTCTCCACGTCGATGATTTCCACCAACTGGTTGTCGACCCGCGTCACTGCCGTGAGGTAGTGATCGCGGCCGGTGCCCTTGGGCGGCGGATGGATCTCTTCCCAGTTCATGTTGACGATGCGCTCCACCGAGCGCACCAGGAAACCCTGGGTCTTGGTGTTGTACTCAGTGATGATCACGAACGGGCTCTGGCGATCCTGCAGCCCGGCGGAACCGGTGGCCAGCGCCAGATCAAGAATCGGAATGGTCGCGCCCCGGATGTTGGCCACGCCACACACCACCGGGCTGGACTTGGGCATGATTGTCAGCTTGGGGCACTGCAGCACTTCCCGCACTTTAAACACGTTGATGCCATACAGCTGCTTGCCGTCCAGACGAAACAACAGCAACTCGAGGCGATTCTGCCCTACCAGCTGTGTGCGCTGGTTTACTGAATCCATTACACCTGCCATGCCCAGACTCCTACGCTAAAACCTTTGGGGGTGCGACGCGCACTCCACTCTAAACGGCACGAGCTTTGCTATTTATTGGTCATGGACCTTAAAACGACAGTTTCCCGACGCCTTCCAACGTACCGCAGATTGCTTTGCGTCACGCTGACATTGCTTGCCTTGGGCTCAGGCGCAGCGGCTCGCGCCGACAACGTCACCCTGCCTGATCTCCTTATCGGCGTCACTCAGGGCTTTCTTGAGTTCACTGTAGAAGATTATCTGGCCAGCACACAGACGCCGGGACGTTATGAGATTGAGGTCAAGCAGCTCGACCCACGTTTGCGCATGCCGATGTGCGACAAGGAATTGACAGCCAGCCTGGAAAGCCCGGCCCAGCCAATCGGGCGCGTGACGGTAAAAGTACGTTGCGAAGGTGCGTCGCCCTGGACCGTGTTCGTGCCGGCCCAGGTCAAATTGTTCCGCGACGTGGTGGTGGTGGCGCGCCCACTCAAGCGCACCGGCATCATCGGTTTCGAGGATGTGGTGCTGCGTGAACGCGACATCAGCCAGATCAGCCAGGGCTATCTGACCTCGGTCGACCAAGCCATCGGGCAGAAACTGACCCGACCAGTGGTTACCGACCAGGTAATAACCCTCGTCCACCTGGAACAGGCCGAGGTCATCCGCAAAGGCGATCAGGTGGTGATTTCCGCCAGCAGTGGCGGGCTGAACGTGAGAATGCCGGGGGAAGCGCTGTCCAACGGCGGTATGAGTGAACAGATTCGGGTGAAGAACCTCAACTCCAACCGCGTGATCAAGGCACGCGTGACGGCCCCTGGCCAAGTGGAGGTGGCTTTATAGAGCACTGGTATAGGACGCCAGGTTTTCCTACACTGTGGGCGAGACTTTCGTGCGCACAGTTTTATTGTCTATCGAGCCTAAAGTTTGTTTGGGTATGGCCGAAAACATGGCAAGCGTCCAAATACCCAGAGGTTTTTTATCATGGTCATCGATTTCAGCCGTTTAAATAACTCCCCGGCATTGCCAGGTACTACGCGCACCAGCGGCACCAAAGAAAGCGCAGAAGCCAAGGCCCAGCCAGCGCCTGCCGCCAAGACGGAACAGGCCAGCGCCAGCCAGAGCGGGGAATCCGTACACTTGAGCAATGAGGCTCAGCAGTTGCAGAAGGTCACTGACTCGCTGCGCGACCAACCGGTTGTCAACAAAGCCCGCGTGGCCGAATTGAAACAGGCGATCGCCGATGGCAGCTACAAAGTCGACAGCAACCGCGTAGCCAGCAAGCTGCTTAATTTCGAAGCCGAGCGCTAGGCACTGGCCTGCGCCGGGCTTTTGGACGCTTAAACCCCAAGGCCTGCCATGCACCACGACGAAACCTTGCTTGAACTGATCATCGATGATCTGGCGCCGACGCAACAATTGCTCGAGCTGCTCAAAGAAGAATCCCTGGCCCTCTACGGTCGGGACATGCCCTTGCTCGAAGAAATACTGGCGCGCAAACAATCGTTGATTGTCCTGCTCGAACAGCACGGCAAGAAGCGCAGCCAGATTCTGACCAGCCTCGGCCTGCCGGCCGACCACGACGGCCTCGCCCAGTTGGCCAGCCATTCCTCGGTTGGCGACCAATTGCTGGCACAGAGTAAAGCGCTCAACCAATTGCTCACCCAGTGCCAGGAAGCCAATTTGCTCAACGGCCAGTCGATCCAGCTGCAGCAAGCTACGACCGCCAATCAGTTGCGTATACTTCATGGCGGTGAGCCACCTGCGCTGTACAACGCTCAGGGTTCTACCTCCCGCCTGGTCAAACCCAGTACCCGCAGCCAAGCCTGAGTTTGGTTTGCAGCGTGGCCTATCCAAGGCGCGCCACATACTGGCAAAATGCCGGTTCTTGCGAGTAGTCGTATTTTGTCTGGAGATGGAAGAACCGTGTTCAACGCCCTTAATGCGGAAGATGCCCCGCAGCCACCCAAGGTGCTCACCACGCCTCTGGAAATCGCCAGCACATTGCGGATGCTGCAAGAAAGCCATGACCCGCTGATCATCACCTTCCACGAACGCACCCAGCGCTTCCAGAGTTACCTGGTGGACGTGGACCGCGACGGCAAGATCCTGATCATGGACGAAATGATCCCGCGCGATGGTGAACGTCACCTTGAGAGCGGCGAACCGTTTCGCATCGAGGGCTTCCACGACGGCGTGCGTGTCGCTTGGGAAAGCAACGGCACCCTCGCCATCAGCGAGAAAGATGGCCACCGTATCTATACCGGCAACATGCCGGATGAGGTGGTTTATCATCAGCGCCGCAATGCCTTCCGCGCCGCGCTGAAGCTGGCTCAACTGGTGAACATTGAGCTGGGTGGCGAAAGGCTCAAATTTCCGGCCAACGGAAAACTGCTCGATATCTCCGCCACTGGCTGCAAACTACGCTTTGAAGGCGATATCTCGGAGCGCCTGCAACTGGGCCAGGTTTACGACCGGTTTATCGCAGCCCTGCCTTTTGGCAACATGACCACCTCCGTCGAATTGCGTCACCTGCATTTCGAGGATCGCATCAATACCACCTTTGCCGGCGTGCGCTTTCATAACATGAGCGGTCTTGTGCAGCGTCAGGTCGAACGCTTCGTATACCAACTGCAACGCGAAGCGCGGCGGTTCGACAAGGACGATGATTTCTGACAGGGCGAATCGCGACAAAAAAACGGGTAGATCCTGACAGGATCTGCCCGTTTTTGCTTTCAGGGGCGCGCCCTGCTGAGGTCATGAGGGTGTTCTTCCGGGTCCATTGGGGTCGCAGCTGCTTCAGCGTCTGGTTCGTCAACCGGTGGCGGCGACTCGGATTCAGGTTCAGGTTCAGCGTCCGGGACCGGTGTCTGCATCTGTTCCTGCACCACTGCTTCATCCACACGCGGATCCAGCGCAGCCACCAGTGGCGAACTGGACATGCTGTCGGGCATCGCCACATGGTGCAACGGCGCATCGTCCACCTGATGCAGGTTAGTCACAGCCTTCGGCCGGATACGCCATACAAGGATCAGGGCACACAGGCTGAAAAACGCATACAGCATGTGGCTGCCAAACATCTTCATTACCACACCGGCCAACAGCGGTCCGATGCTGGCACCCACGCCGTAGGTCACCAGCAGCATGGCTGTCAGCGACACGCGGCGGTCACCTTCGACATGGTCATTGGAAAACGCCACGGCCAGCGGGTACAGACAGAACTGCACCAACGAACAGAAAAAGCCCGCAACGAACAATACTTCCAAAGGCACCCTGGTCATGATCGCCAATGGCAGTGCCGCTACCGCCAGGCACAAGGCGAAACAGCGGATCAGCAACGCGCGGTCATAACGATCCGACAACCAGCCCAACGGCCACTGCACCAACAACCCGGCAAAAATGCATGAGCCCATGAACAGGCCGACCTGTTCAGTGGTCAGCCCCTGCTGGGACGCATACAGCGGCGCCAAACCGTAGAACGAACCGACGATCAACCCGGCCCCCAGCACCGTACTCAGCGACTGCGGCACGCGCTTTATAAAGAAGCGCGGCTCCATCGGCGCCGGGTGCAGGGGCGCCGGGTGAATGCGGCGCGTCATGGCCACCGGTACCAGGCACAAGGCAAAGCACAAAGCCACCAGCATCAGCAGCTCCAACCCGAGCTGGGGATGCATCACCAGGATCAACTGACCCAGCACCAGACCCAGGTAGGAGGCGATCATGTAACCGCTGAATACCAGGCCACGCTGCTTGGCTTCGGCCTGCTCATTGAGCCAGCTCTCGATGACCATGTATTGGCACATCATCCCCAAGCCCACGATGACACGCAGTACGATCCAGGCCGGCAGCCAATTGATCAGACCATGGCCCAGCACGGCCGCACCGACGATGCCGGCACAGGTGGCATAGGCACGAATATGCCCGACGCGGGCGATCAGGCGGTGCCCGATCTTGCCGCCCAGCACTAGGCCGAAATAGTTGGCGGCCATCAAGGCACCCACCCACAGGCTGTCGACATGATCGGCCGCAAGGCGCAGTGCCAGGTAAGTACTGAGCAGGCCTGAGCCGATCAGCATCATTAATGAGGCGAAATAAAGGGCTCGAAAAGATTTCCAGATTTGGCGCATCGGCGTTCCGAGCGGCTCCTTGCAGTGGGGGTCAGGGCTAGCGGAATGATAGTCCCGTGTCGCCGAATCCGGACAGGCGATACGCGCTGTTTGCGGAGATTAATTTGTTCAAAATGATTAACTACAGCTCAGACGCCGCGCGAGCGCATGGAAGGTACACCTTCAAGAGAAATACAGGATGCCCCTGCTGTGAACCCGGATCAGTAGCAAGGTTCGACTGGATCCGCGCCAAACGCGCACAAAAAAGCCCCGGCAGCCAAATGAGCTGTGCGGGGCTCTGAATCTGGTGTCCCAGGGCCGGTTCGAACGGCCAACCTTCCCCTTAGGAGGGGGATGCTCTATCCAATTGAGCTACTGGGACAAATGACAGTCGCCCGGCCAAAGGCATGGCGACGGACGGCGAGCATGTTAACGGCCAAGGTCGGTTTTGTCATGTCGTCCGTTGGCTTTTTGCGTGTAGGCGATTCCTCGGCCGGCAGACGGCTACTTCGACCAGTAAAACCGGACATGCGCGGTATCGTGCAAAATGCACTCCCCCAAAATGCCAGCATTGCAAATTGCAATCAAAAGGCTCCGCAAAACAAGCTCAAGCTATTGATTTTATTGAAAATAAACATTGGCACGGCATCTGCAATATCTTCTCTAAGAAAAGTCCTACACGGACACCCCATCACCAACTGGCAGAGCAACCGGCGGAGAACATGACCATGAACAGTGCCCTTCTGTTAGCCCTCAATACCGTGGCACTCGCCGCTTTGGTGATGTTTCATTTTCAGTCGGGTACAAGTGATGATGTTGCGCAGCTTCGCCAGCCCGTTCCACACCACCTGCAACAGCGTCCACAGCTGGCAGTGATGACCGCAAATGCGCAAACGCCTCTGCGTGTCACACAGGATGCGCAGTCAGCGCCCGCATCTGAACACTGGATTTTCTAAGGAAGCTTTCATGTCCAAGTCTTCTTGGCTGTTTCTCTGCCTGACTCTGATCAGCACAGCTTTTGGCCTGCAAGCTTCTGCGCAGGAAGGACGAATTACAGCCTATGTCGCCAGCGCGGTGTTTGCTCTACTGCTGGTTATTACGCTCATCGTGGGCCGCCGTATCAAGTTCGATCCCGTACTGCGCTAAAGCCCGCCGCAACCCTCCTCCCCGCCTCACCTACCTTACGTCGTATAGACCTAGCAAATTGGCAGATTGCCACTAGTCTTAAAGCTAGGGGCAAAGGGCCATCTTGCTTTACGATGTGCGCCCTCCAGGCATTCGCGACCTCGATTTGCCTGGTGTACGGCCTTTTAAGCGCCCCCAGGTAAAAAATATTCAAACCAGTCCGCAAAAATGCAAATCAGTGCTGGCATAAAGCCTTTAGGCGGTTCAATATTTGTCACAGAATTGACGCCAAGGAAATGTCGAATCTCAGGCATGATGCGACCTCTTTGCAATTCGGGTTGAACTTTGGTCGTGAGTCTTGTCTTAACACTCATCCTTGCGGCCAATTCCAAAAACCGCTCCCCTGAACTAACCGGTTAAATATATGCGCCCATTGAAACAGGCAATTTATTCCAGCCGTACGGCTGACAAATTCGTCGTACGTCTGCCAGACGGTATGCGGGAACGCATTGCCGAGGTGGCTCGCAATCATCACCGCAGCATGAACTCTGAAATCATCGCGCGCCTGGAGCAGAGCCTTATTCAGGAAGGCGCGTTGGGCGAAGAGCTGAGCATGCGCCTGGACAGTCCGGAGCTTTCACTTCACGAACGCGAACTGCTGCAGCGTTTTCGGCAGCTCTCCCACCGTCAGCAAAATGCCCTCGTTTCGCTTATCGCGCACGACGTTGAGGCGGCCGCAGAAGCCAATTGATTTGCGCTTGAAAGCCGAAGCCAGCTGAATGCTGGCTTTTTTTTGCGCGAAATTTGATCGAGCAACAGGTGGGATTTTTGGTGAATGGCTTGTGCGGGAGGGGCTGCCCCCTCCCACAAAGGTCAAAGCAGGAAGATCGTCGCCAAGCCCAGGAAGATAAAAAAGCCGCCACTGTCCGTCATCGCGGTAATCATGACGCTGGCTCCCATTGCGGGGTCGCGCCCAAGGCGTGCAAGGGTCATGGGAATCAACACACCCATAAACGCAGCCAACAGCAGGTTGAGCGTCATGGCGGCAGTCATCACCACACCCAGCGACCAACTGCCATACAGCAAGTAGGCCACCACGCCGATCACCCCACCCCACACCAGACCATTGATAAGCCCGACGGCCAGCTCCTTGCGCAGCAAGCGGGAAGAATTGGCGGTGCTCACCTGATCCAGCGCCATCGCGCGCACGATCATGGTGATGGTCTGGTTACCGGAGTTGCCGCCTATGCCCGCCACAATCGGCATCAACGCCGCCAGTGCCACGAGTTTTTCGATGGAGCCTTCAAACAGCCCGATCACGCGGGAGGCGATAAACGCGGTGATCAGGTTAACCGCCAGCCACGCCCAGCGGTTATGCAGCGAGCGCCAGACCGAGGCAAAAATATCTTCCTCTTCACGCAAACCCGCCATGTTGAGGACTTCGGTTTCACTTTCTTCACGAATCAGATCGACAATTTCGTCGATGGTCAAACGGCCGATCAGCTTGCCGTTCTTGTCGACCACCGGCGCCGAGATCAAGTCATAACGCTCAAAGGCCTGGGCCGCGTCATACGCGTCCTCATCCGGGTGAAAGCTCACGGTATCGCTGGCCATCAAGTCCGCGACTTTCTTTTCCGGATCGTTCACCAGCAGGCGCTTGATTGGCAGCACGCCCTTGAGGATGCCTTCGTAGTCGACCACGAACAGCTTGTCGGTATGGCCTGGCAGTTCTTTGAGGCGGCGCAGGTAGCGCAAGACCACTTCGAGGCTGACGTCTTCGCGGATGGTGACCATCTCGAAGTCCATCAAGGCGCCGACCTGGTCCTCGTCGTACGACAGCGCAGAACGCACGCGCTCACGCTGCTGAGTGTCCAGCGCCTCCATCAGCTCGTGGACAACATCGCGCGGCAACTCGGGCGCAAGGTCAGCCAGTTCGTCGGCATCCATTTCCTTGGCGGCGGCCAGCAGCTCGTGATCGTCCATGTCGGCGATCAGGGTCTCACGTACCGAGTCGGATACTTCGAGCAGGATGTCGCCGTCGCGGTCAGCCTTGACCAACTGCCACAGGGTCAGTCGATCATCCAACGGCAAGGCTTCAAGGATATAGGCGACGTCGGCGGAGTGCAGATCGTCGAGCTTGCGCTGCAGCTCGACGAGGTTTTGCCGGTGGACCAGGTTTTCAACGCGGTCGTGATTCGGGCCTTCCTGGCGATGCGTAAGGTCTTCGACCACGCGCTGGCGCTGCAGCAGCTCAATGACTTGAGCCAGGCGATCCTGCAGGCTGTCTTGTGTTTTCTTAACTTCTACTTCGGTCATAGGCGAACTCCACTCCCAGCAGCGGGGCACGCCGGAAGGATCAATCAGTCAATTCATGATTGGTAAAACGGGGTACTGAGTTACTACTGGGTAAGTCCATGGAGGTATTCCACAAGCCCCGGCGGGGCTGACGGGCGCAATGATACACCGCTCGGCGGCTTTTAATCTTAAAAAACTGGAGAGAACAAGTGCTTGCGAGACAAAGTTGAGCCTGAGCCACACCTGGGAACTGCGACGCCGCAACCAGGCCATAAAACACATCGGGGCGATGGATCAGAGGAAAATCCTACACAAACTCCAGACGGCAAAAAGCCCGCACTTGGCGGGCTTTTTGTTTGTATGGTGCACTCGACAGGATTCGAACCTGTGACCGCTCGGTTCGTAGCCGAGTACTCTATCCAGCTGAGCTACGAGTGCAGATTGTGTTTTTAGACCAGATCACAACTGGTTGAAGCCGAGCAACTGCATTGCTGCAACTGTCTCTTAAATGGTGCACTCGACAGGATTCGAACCTGTGACCGCTCGGTTCGTAGCCGAGTACTCTATCCAGCTGAGCTACGAGTGCATTTGTTGCCGCGCATTATAGGCCGTTCAATCTCTATGTAAAGCGATTTTTTCGAGTAATTTCAACAACTTACCGATAAATCCAGACTGCAACGTACTAAGCAAATAATGGCGGAGAACGGGGGATTCGAACCCCCGACACCCTTTTGAGGTGTACTCCCTTAGCAGGGGAGCGCCTTCGGCCACTCGGCCAGCTCTCCGCAACACGGGGCGTATATTAACCACGTTCATCCCCGTTTGCAAACTTAAAAAGCGATAAAAATTAAAGGCTTGGTTCTTCGTCCTTCTCTTTCTTGATCCGCAGGAAAATTTCCTCGCGGTGGACCGCCACTTCTTTCGGAGCGTTAACCCCGATACGCACTTGATTGCCTTTGACGCCAAGCACCGTCACGGTGATTTCGCCATCACCGATAATCAGGCTTTCTGCGCAACGACGAGTCAGAATCAGCATACCTTTCACCTCACGCATTTCATTTCAGGAACAACAGTCTGCAAAAAACAAGGTTGTCGACCTGCACCCCGAAGGCCGCAGCCCTACCACCTGAGTATTGTCGAGCCCACGCAAAAGACCACGCCTCCCACAAAAAATGAAGGGCGCGGTAAACCGCGCCCTTCCGGCACTGTCTTACTCGCCCTGTCGGGCCGGTGCATCGAGCTCGAAAGCGGTATGCAACGCGCGCACCGCAAGCTCCAGGTACTTCTCTTCAATCACCACCGACACCTTGATTTCCGAGGTGGAAATCATCTGGATGTTGATGCTTTCCTTGGCCAGGGCCTCGAACATGCGGCTGGCAACACCGGCATGGGAGCGCATGCCCACACCCACGATCGACACCTTGGCAATCTTGGTATCGCCGACCACTTCACGGGCGCCAATTTCGCTCGCGGTGTTCTGCAGGATACGTTCGGCCGCATCGTACTCGTTGCGGTGCACGGTGAAGGTGAAATCGGTGGTGTTATCGTGCGAAACGTTCTGCACGATCATATCGACTTCAATATTCGCGCCACTGATCGGGCCGAGGATCTTGAACGCCACGCCCGGAGTATCCGGCACGCCACGGATCGTCAGCTTGGCTTCATCGCGGTTGAAAGCGATGCCGGAAATGATCGGCTGTTCCATGGATTCCTCTTCATCAATAGTAATGAGGGTGCCCGGACCCTCCTTGAAGCTGTGCAATACGCGCAGCGGAACGTTGTACTTGCCGGCGAACTCCACCGCGCGAATCTGCAGCACCTTGGAGCCGAGGCTGGCCATCTCCAGCATCTCTTCAAAGGTGATCTTGTCCAGGCGCTGAGCCACGGACACGACACGCGGGTCGGTGGTGTAGACACCATCCACATCGGTGTAGATCTGGCATTCATCCGCCTTGAGAGCCGCCGCCAGCGCAACGCCCGTGGTATCCGAACCGCCACGTCCGAGGGTGGTGATGTTGCCGTGCTCATCCACGCCCTGGAACCCTGCTACAACTACCACGCGACCGGCTTTCAGATCAGTACGAATTTTCTGATCATCAATCTGCAGGATTCGCGCCTTGGTATGCGCGCTGTCAGTCAGGATGCGCACCTGGCTACCGGTGTAGGACACCGCCGGCACGCCGCGCCTGTTCAGCGCCATCGCCAGCAAGCCGATGGTCACCTGCTCGCCCGTGGACACGATCACATCCAGCTCGCGCGGCAACGGTTGCTGGTCGCCACTGATGGCCTTGGCCAGTTCGATCAGGCGATTGGTTTCACCGCTCATGGCCGACAGCACCACCACCAGGTCATCGCCGGCGTCGCGGAACTTCTTAACCTTGTCGGCGACCTGCTCGATTCTTTCGACAGAGCCGACCGACGTGCCTCCAAATTTCTGTACGATCAAAGCCATTTCTAAGCCGCCTCAGCCCGTAAAGGGGCGCCTGATTTCCAATTCAACCAGCGCTCAACCGCCCGCGACCGAGTCGCGGGATGTTTAAGAGCGCCTTAAATAGCCGCTTCGACAAATGGCACGGTCAGGGCCAGGGCCGCATCCAGGGCACCGGCGTCCACACCACCGCCTTGCGCCATGTCCGGGCGACCACCGCCCTTCCCGCCCACTGCCGCAGCGGCCTGTTTCATCAAATCACCGGCTTTGAGTTGGCCAGTCAGGTCCTTGGTTACACCGGCAACCAGCACGACCTTATCCTCATGCACCCCGCCGAGCAGGATCACTGCGCGGCCGAGCTTGTTCTTCAACTGATCGACCAGGGCCAGCAACGCCTTGCCGTCCTGACCGTCCAGACGTGCCGCCAGCACTTTCACATCCTTGACGTCTACCGCAGCGGCCGACAGATCGTCGCCCGCTGCACTGGCCGCCTTGGCCTGCAACTGCTCCAACTGCTTCTCCAGCGCACGGTTGCGCTCGAGCACGGCGGACAGCTTGTCGATCAGATTGTCGCGGCTGCCCTTGACCAGGCTGGCCGCTTCCTTGAGTTGTTCTTCGGCCGCATTGAGGTAGGCCAGGGCCGCAGCACCGGTGACCGCCTCAATACGCCGCACGCCGGAAGCCACACCGCCTTCGCTGACGATTTTCAGCAGAGCGATGTCGCCGGTGCGGTTGGCGTGGATACCGCCACACAGCTCCACCGAAAAGGCGCCGCCCATGCTCAGCACGCGCACGCTGTCGCCATACTTCTCGCCGAACAGCGCCATCGCGCCCTTGGCCTTGGCGGTGTCGATATCGGTCTCTTCGGTCTCGACCGGAGTGTTGCGGCGAATCTCGGCGTTGACGATATCTTCAAGGGCCTTGATCTGCGCAGGCTTGATCGCTTCAAAGTGGCTGAAGTCGAAGCGCAGGCGCTGGCTGTCCACCAACGAACCTTTTTGCTGGACATGCTCGCCCAGCACCTGACGCAAGGCCGCGTGCAACAAGTGGGTAGCCGAGTGGTTCAGCGCGGTGGCATGGCGCACGTCCGCATCCACCTGAGTGTCGACCGGCGCGCCGACCGTCAGGTTGCCCAGCACCAGCACACCGTGATGCAGAAACGCACCGCCGGTCTTGGTGGTGTCACGCACGTCAAAACGCCCGGACGTGGAGCTGAGGAAACCACAGTCACCAATCTGGCCACCGGACTCAGCGTAGAACGGCGTCTGGTCGAGCACCACGACCGCCTCTTCGCCTTCGCTCAACACGTCGACCGACTTGCCGTCCTTGTAAATCGCAACAATTTTGGCGGCGCCAGCGGTCGCCTTGTAACCGACGAACTCGGTCGGCACATCGACCTTGACCAGCGTGTTGTAGTCCAGGCCGAAAGAGCTGGCGGACCGGGCGCGCACGCGCTGGGCCTCCATCTCACGCTCAAAGCCGGCTTCATCGATGGTCAGCTCGCGCTCACGGGCGATGTCGGCGGTCAGGTCCATCGGGAAGCCATAGGTGTCGTACAGCTTGAACACCACGTCGCCCGGCACGACCGTGCCTTTAAGCTCAGCCAGGTCCTGTTCGAGAATTTTCAGACCGTGTTCCAGGGTCTTGGAGAACTGCTCCTCCTCGGCCTTGAGCACGCGCTCGATGTTGGCCTGCTGCTGCTTGAGTTCCGGGAATGCCTCGCCCATCTCGGCCACCAGCGCGGCAACGATCTTGTAGAAGAAGCTGCCGGTCGCGCCCAGCTTGTTACCGTGGCGGCAGGCGCGACGGATGATGCGGCGCAGCACGTAGCCGCGGCCTTCGTTGGACGGCAGCACGCCGTCGGCGATCAGGAAGCCGCAGGAACGGATGTGGTCGGACACCACCTTGAGCGAAGACTGGCTTTCGTTGGCGCAACCAATGGCCGCCGCCGAGGCGCTCAGCAGATTGGTGAACAGGTCGATTTCATAGTTGGAGTGAACGTGCTGCATCACCGCACTGATCCGCTCCAGGCCCATGCCGGTGTCCACCGACGGTGCCGGCAGCGGATGCAACACGCCATCGGCGGTGCGGTTGAACTGCATGAACACGTTGTTCCAGATTTCGATGTAGCGGTCGCCGTCTTCTTCCGGCGAGCCCGGCGGGCCGCCCCAGATGTCGGCGCCGTGATCGTAGAAAATTTCGGTGCAAGGGCCGCACGGGCCGGTGTCGCCCATGGTCCAGAAGTTATCGGACGCGTAAGGCGCGCCCTTGTTGTCGCCGATGCGAATCATGCGCTCGGCGGGCACGCCGATCTGTTGGGTCCAGATGTCATAGGCTTCGTCGTCTGTCGCATAGACGGTGACCCACAGTTTTTCCTTGGGCAGCTTCAACACGCCAGTGAGGAAGGTCCAGGCGAAGGTGATCGCATCTTTCTTGAAATAGTCGCCGAAGCTGAAGTTGCCCAGCATTTCGAAGAAGGTGTGGTGACGAGCGGTATAGCCGACGTTTTCCAGGTCGCTGTTCTTGCCGCCGGCACGCACGCACTTCTGGCTGCTGGTGGCGCGGGTGTAGGCACGTTTTTCCTGGCCCAGGAAGCAGTCCTTGAACTGGTTCATCCCCGCGTTGGTGAACAGCAGGGTCGGATCGTTGCCGGGGATCAAGGAGCTGGAGGAGACACGGGTGTGACCTTGCTCTTCGAAGAAGCGAAGGAAGGCTTCACGGATTTCTGCGCTTTTCATTAGGTTCTTCCACGGAGGCTGCGGCCAAAGGCCAGTGCGCAACATCATCAGACGGAGCGACGGCAAAGGGCCGCATTATATCGGCCCTTTGCCGGTGGTACAGCGTGTTTATACGATAGAAACGTTCAATTAGACGGCCTGCACCTGTCATTTGCGCGAAAACTCGACAAATGCCTGCACCACCTGTTCGAGTTGCGCGCGGTTCACATCCATGTGAGTGACCATCCGCAGGCGTGGCGCCGTGCTCAAGGCGATCCCCCGTTCGCCGGCAAAGTCCTTGAACGCCTGATGCCGGTCACCCATTTGCACGTAGACCATGTTGGTCTGCACCGGCTCCACGGGGTAGCCGGCCTCGCGCAGCGCCTCGCCCAGCCACTGGGCGTTGGCGTGGTCGTCGGCCAGGCGCTGCACCTGGTGATCCAACGCATACAGCCCCGCCGCCGCCAGCGACCCCGCTTGGCGCATGCCGCCGCCGACCATCTTGCGCAGGCGTCGCGCCTTGGCGATCAACGCCGTAGAGCCACACAGCACAGAGCCCACCGGCGCGCCCAGGCCCTTGGACAGGCACACCGACACAGAATCGAAATGCCGGGCAATTTCCCGCGCCTCCACGCCCAGCTTGACTGCCGCGTTATAGAGCCGCGCGCCGTCCAGATGCAGTGCCAGGCCATGTTCGTGGGTAAACGCGCGGGCGCGGGCCAGGTAATCCAGCGAAAGGACCTTGCCCTGCATGGTGTTTTCCAACGCCAGCAGGCGGGTGGGCGCGAAGTGAAAGTCGTCGGGCTTGATCGCTTCCCTCACCTGATCCAGGTCCAGCGAACCGTCGGCCTGCGCCTCCAGCGGCTGAGGCTGGATCGAGCCAAGCACCGCCGCACCGCCGCCTTCGTATTTGTAGGTGTGCGCCTGCTGGCCGACGATGTACTCCTCGCCGCGCCCGCAGTGGGCCATCAACCCCAGCAGGTTGCTCATGGTGCCGGTGGGCACGAACAACGCGGCGGCAAACCCCAGGCGCCTGGCCAGCTCGGCCTCCAGGCGGTTGACGCTGGGGTCTTCGCCGTAGACGTCATCGCCGGTGGCGGCAGTGGCCATGGCATCG
Source organism: Pseudomonas poae RE*1-1-14 (assembly GCF_000336465.1). Classification (NCBI taxonomy): domain Bacteria; kingdom Pseudomonadati; phylum Pseudomonadota; class Gammaproteobacteria; order Pseudomonadales; family Pseudomonadaceae; genus Pseudomonas; species Pseudomonas poae. The sequence goes on from NC_020209.1 coordinate 3,391,143, forward strand.
AGCATACCGGGCGTGGGTTGGGTCACGGTGTCGCTGCGCAAGTCTATGACGGTCATCAAGCAGGCCTCTGACGATGGGGGGGCGTAGTGACGATTACTGCGGGCAACGCCGCGTAATATCAAGTCCTGTGTGGTTTGAATCGAATACCCATCAAACAAACCGATCTAGGTGATCAACACGGCAACCGTGCAGTTTTGCAAAAACCATGTTAAAAACCCTTCGCCGTCAGGGTTCTGGCGGCAACGTTCTCAGGGCGGGGTGTAATTCCCCACCGGCGGTAATTGCACGCAATGTGCATAGCCCGCGAGCGCTTGGCGCCTCGAACTGCTCAAGCAGGACGGCGACAAGGTCAGCAGACCCGGTGTGATCCCGGGGCCGACGGTCATAGTCCGGATGAAGAGAGAACGGGATTGGCACCCAAGCGCCGCGCGTCGACCTCATGCCTGCATGACGCCGCTGTGCGTACCCTTGAAATCCCATTCGATTCATAACGCCCTGTTTTTTTCTTAAACAGGAGTCAGAACATGCAACCCACCGCTATCGACAGCAAAAGCAAAAACCATCACGGCGAGCGCGTCGCGTTTATCCAGGCCTGCTGGCACAAGGATATTGTCGACCAATCCCGCAAAGGCTTCCTCGCCGAAATGATCGCCCAGGGCTATCAGGAATCGGACATCGATTTCTTCGAAGTCGGCGGCGCCTTTGAAATGCCCCTGCACGCCAAGCTGCTGGCCAAGACCGGCCGCTACGCCGGCATCGTCGCCGCCGCGCTGGTGGTGGACGGCGGCATTTACCGTCACGAATTCGTCGCCCAATCGGTGGTCAGCGGCCTGATGCAGGTGCAGCTGGAAACCGAAGTGCCGGTGTTCTCGGTGTCCCTCACGCCGCACCACTTCCACGCCGGCAGCGAGCACCACACGTTCTTCTACGAGCACTTCGTGCACAAGGGCCAGGAAGCCGCGCGCACCTGCGCCGACACGCTGCACAAGGTGCGTGCGATCCGTCGTAGCGAACCGCGCGCGGTAGCGGTCTAAGCAACACTGCACGATCAACAGGGGGGGCAGACTTGGCGCTGCCCTGCAGCAAACCGGAGCCTCTGTGGCGAGCGGGCTTGCCCCGCGTTGGGGTGCGAAGCGCCCCCAATCCAGCAACACGCGGTGTACCTGATACGGCTCAGCGCCTGGTTTTGGGGCTGCTGCGCAGCCCAACGCAGGACAAGCCTGCTCGCCACAGGGGATTTACGCTTACCTGAACGGCATTAGGCTTACCACAGGGAATATGCGCTTAACTGAACGACCTTGAGGCAAGCACCCTCCCACAGTTGATTGGGGTTGACCGTCAGCTCAGACCAGGCCGGCATCCGTAGTCGGCACGATCAGGATCCCGGCGCGCAAACCATTCTTCACCTTCGGATTGGGAAAGATAATGCGCGCCCCCTCCTCCTCGATCACCCAGCGGGTCTTGGCCACGTCTTCGGCCAGCAGGTAGCCCTTCTCCAACTGCGAAAAGTTTTCCACGTCTGCCGGCAGATGCATCAGGAAGGCGTCGCTGTGCTTGATGACTTCACGAGCGACCGAGAAGAGTTGCAGGCCATCCAGGGTCTCGCTCGCAGGCTCCGTGCCCTCGATGATCTGCGTCAGGCGCGTCTCCAGGCGTGATACATCCACCCCCTGGTTGTGCCCGAACGGCCGCGCCTTGCCCAATTCCAGGGTAAACGCCTCGGCATCGAGCTGCTCATAGGTGAACGCGGTAAAGGTGATCGAGGCTTTATTCTGCAACAGCACCGCTTGCATGCCGGCGGCGCTCAAGCGCGCCAGCTCATGACGCGAATGCGCGCGGCCTTCCTTCCACGGGTACAGGGCGAACTGCTCGATCTTCGAACCGCGAATGGCGGTGTGCAGGTCGTAATGCAGGCGCCAGCGGCCCGGCGGGCTGAAAAAGCTGCGGGCCAGTTGCTCGAGCTCGGCGGCGCGGATGGCCTCCGGGCCGATGTTTTGTTCATGCCGGCCATTGAACAGCCGGTTGACGTCCAGTTCCAGGTAACGCTCGCCGCGACGCATGGCCTCGGGGTTACCGAACAGAAAAAGAATACGGTTACGCGCTTTGATCTCGCCCCGGGCGATGCCATGCAACAGGCGGTCGAGCAGTTCGATCGGCGCGGTTTCGTTGCCATGGATGCCGGACGACAGCAGCAGGTCGCCGCCAGCGTCCAGGGCCTGCGGCGGGCGCACTTCGAGCGCGCCCTCGCTGAGCCAGCGCATCTGCACGCCGTCGACAGTCAGTTGAATTTTTTGCGCCGGTTCACGACCGGCGAGGGTCAGTTCAAGCAGTTTGCCGAGGGCGAGCATACGCAGCTTCCTTAGTGGTTGCAGCCTGGGCCGTGGACGTGATCGTCGTCATCGCCTTCGACGTCGGCCGGTTCCATTTCCAGCTGCAGGCTCATCAGGTTGGTGGCCAGCGGGCGCATCAGCAGGTTGGCGTACTCGGCGTCGCCCTCTTCCACGTCCACACCGATCAGCAACTGGCCACGGCCATCGTGCTGGATCCAGATCTCCTTGCCCTGCCAGACCACGGCAACGCGTGTGCAGGAGGTTTCCAGCTGGGTGCCGTCGGTGTCTTCGAGGATCAGTTTCAGGGTGTCGGTCATAAATAAAATATCTCAGCCGTCAGGCATTAATTGATCTGGAACGGATAAACCGAGCCCAGTTTAAGGATTTGCGTCAGTTCATCCAGTGCCGTCCGGCACTCAAGCAGCAATTGCGGGTCGGCCAGGTCGCTTTCGCGCAGGCTGTCGCGGTAGTGCCTGCCCACCCATTGGGCGAGCGTCTCATACAGCGGCGCAGTCAGGATAACGCCCGGGTTCACCGCCGCCAGTTCAGTCTCGTTCAACGCCACGCGCAAGCGCAGGCATGCTGGGCCACCGCCGTTCTGCATGCTTTGCTTGAGGTCGAACACCTTGACTTCGCGGATCACTCCACCGGAAGTGGTGAGCGTTTGCAGGTAGCGCCACACACGCTCGTTGGCCCGGCATTCCTGCGGCACGATCAGCAGCATGGAGCCGTCCGGTCGGGTCAGCAATTGGCTGTTGAACAGGTAGGAACGCACCGCGTCCTCGACGCTCACCTCGGCACGCGGCACACACACCGGCTGGAAATTGCCGCCCTGCCTGGCCAGCTTGCCGTGCAGTTCGGCGAGCATCTGCTCAGTGTTGAGGAACGCATCCTCGTGATAGAACAGCACCTCGCCATTGCCCACCGCGATCACATCGTTGTGGAACACACCGGCATCGATCACCGCCGGGTTCTGCTGAGCGAATACCACGCCGTCATCCGCCAGGCCGTGCAGGCGCGCGACGGCCTGGGACGCTTCCAGCGTCTGGCGCGCCGGATACTTCTGCGGCGCCGGGTAGCGCGGGTCGAAGGCGCTGCGGCCGAACACGAAAAACTCCACGCCGGCCTCGCCATAGCTGCGGCAAAAACGCGTGTGGTTGGCCGCGCCCTCATCGCCGAACTGCGCCACCGCCGGCAAGGCGGCGTGGTGGGCGAAGCGTTGCGCGTCGGCGAACATCGCCCCCAGCACGCGGCTGGTGGTGGGGTGTTCGATGCTGCGGTGGTATTTGCAATTGAGGTTGGCGGCGGTGAAGTGCACGCGACCGTCCGCCGTGTCGGCACTCGGGCTGACGGTGGCGGCATTGGCCACCCACATGCTCGAAGCGGAGCAACTGGCAACCAGCAACGGCATGGCCTGTTTGGCGGCCTGCTCGATGACCTGGGCGTCGCTGCCGCTGAAACCGAGGCTGCGCAAGGCGGCCACGTCGGGGCGCTCCTGGGGCGCAAGCACGCCTTGCACAAAGCCCATGTCCATCAACGCCTTCATTTTCTGCAGGCCCTGCAACGCCGCTTCCCTGGGGTTGGAATGCTGCTGGCTGTTGCTCTGGGACGCGACGTTGCCGAAGGACAAGCCGCCGTAGTTATGGGTCGGCCCCACTAGACCGTCAAAATTGACTTCACAGGATTTCATCGGCGAGGCTCCACGAACATCTGTTTTTATAGGCTTCAAAAGTCTTCAGCACACCCCACAAGGGATCTCACACACGGTCAGATCAGTGTTATGCCTGGGGTGAGTGTGGCTGGCACAACCAGGCTCGCGGTCTCCAACGACGCCACCGGGTACGCGCAATAATCCGCCGCGTAATACGCACTGGCGCGATGATTGCCCGAGGCCCCTACCCCGCCGAACGGCGCGGTGCTGGCGGCGCCGGTGAGTTGTTTGTTCCAATTGACGATGCCTGCGCGGCTCTCCAGCCAGAACTGCTGGTAGCGCGCTTCTGAGTCCGACAACAAACCCGCGGCCAGCCCGTATTGAGTGTTGTTGGCCTCGACGATCGCCGCCTCGAAATCGGCGTAGCGAATCACCTGCAACAGCGGGCCAAACAGTTCCTCGTCCTCGCGCTCGCTCACATGCGTTACGTCGATAATCCCCGGGGTGAGCAACGCGGCCTGGTCCTTCGGTTGCGTCATCTCCAGCAGCGCGACCGCGCCATTGGCCAATAGCGATTGCTGCGCGTCCATCAACGCCTTGGCCGCCGCGAGGGAAATCACCGAGCCCATGAACGGTGGCGGTTGCTGGTCGAACGCGCCCACTTCGATGGTCGCGCAAACCGCCACCAGACGCGTCAGCAACGCATCGCCCCAGGCGCCTTGCGGCACCAGCAGGCGGCGCGCGCAGGTGCAGCGCTGGCCGGCCGAGATGAATGCCGACTGGATGATGGTGTACACCGCCGCGTCCACATCGGCCACTTCATCGACCACCAGCGGGTTATTGCCACCCATTTCCAGGGCCAGGATCTTGTCCGGGCGCCCGGAAAACTGCTGGTGCAGGTGATTGCCGGTGCGGCTGGAGCCGGTGAAGAACAACCCGTCAATGCCAGGGTTGGCGGCCAGCGCGATGCCGGTCTCGCGCGCGCCCTGCAGCAGGTTCAGCACACCCGCCGGCAGGCCGGCTTCAATCCAGCATTGCACGGTCAGCTCGGCGACTTTGGGGGTCAGCTCGCTCGGCTTGAACAGCACCGTATTGCCCGCCAGCAAGGCCGGGACGATATGCCCGTTGGGCAAGTGGCCCGGAAAGTTGTAAGGGCCGAATACAGCCACCACGCCGTGAGGCTTGTGACGCAGCACCGCGGTGGCGTCGCCCAGGGGGCCGCTTTTCTCACCGGTGCGCTCACGGTAGCTTTGCACCGAGATGGCAATCTTGTTGGCCATGCTGGTGACTTCGGTGACCGCTTCCCACAGGGGCTTGCCGGTTTCCTCACCGATGCAGCGGGCGATTTCATCGGCACGTTTTTTCAAGGTCGCCGCGAAGGCTTCGAGCACGCTGATGCGCTCTTCCAGGGGGCGCCGGGCCCAGGCCGGAAACGCCTGGCGCGCAGCCTGCACGGCGGACTCGACCTGTTCGACGGTAGCGCCGTGACCGGCCCACAGCACCTGCTGGGTCACCGGGTTGCGCGACTCGAACAACTCACCCTGGCCAGCCAGCCAGCTTCCTGCGATATACAGCGAATTCATTATTTCGACTCCCGGGCAGCAGACAACGGTACGGCGCGCACTTGATCACCCACCACCAGTTGCAGACGCTTGGCGGTCTGCGGGTCGACCACCAATGTGCCAGCGGCAAGGCGCGCCGGCGCGGCGGTGATGCGGCAGTCTTCGCGCTTGCGGTTATGAATCAGGAACGGCGTGGCGTCGTCCCCCGGCGTGCCGATGGCCAGCACCAGCGCCTGGCTGTCGCGCACCGCACGGATCCTCGCGGTTTCACACTCCACCGCCGGGCCGGCGTCAAAGATATCCACATAGCCCTGGTAGCTGAAACCCTCGCTCTTGAGCATGCTCAACGCCGGCTCGGTATCGGGATGCACCTTGCCGATCACCGTGCGCGCGTCTTCGGAAAGAAAGCAGCTGTACAGCGGAAACTTCGGCATCAGCTCGGCAATGAATGCCTTGTTGCCCACACCGGTGAGGTAGTCGGCCTGGCTGAATTCCATCTTGAAAAAGTGGCGGCCCAGGCTCTCCCAGAACGGCGAACGCCCAGCGTCGTTGGACACCCCGCGCATCTCGGCGATGATCTTGTTGCCAAATAGCTGCGGGAACTCGGCAATAAACAGCAGGCGTGCCTTGGCCAGCATGCGGCCGTTGAGGCCGTTGCGGTAATCGGCATGCAGAAACAGCGAGCACAGTTCGGAATTTCCGGTGAGGTCATTGGCCAGAAACAGCGTCGGGATCTCGCGGTAGATGTTCAACTCCTGAGAGGCGCTGACGGTCAGGCCAACACGGAAGTTGTACCAGGGCTCGCGCAGGCCGACGGCACCGGCAATGGCGGAAATGCCCACCACCCGGCCCTCATCGTTTTCCAGCACGAACAGGTAGTCGGCATCGCCGCGCCCGGCGTCGCCGCGAAAGGTTTTTTCGGCCCAGCCTACGCGGTGGGTCAGGCGTTCTTCGTTGGCCGGCAAGGTGGTGAGGCCGGTGCCGGTGCTGCGCGCCAGATCAATCAGGGCCGGTAAATCGCTGCTGCGTACGGGACGAACGATCATGCTATCTCCTCGAACGGGCCGCTGTGGTCAGCCACCCGCGAAACTCTCTCTTAAACCGCGACCAGACGCACGCTCGCGCCTTCGCCCACGCCCAACGCTTCAGCCGCCGCCAGGTCCAGGACCACCGGCTTGCCGGGCGCGTAGTCCAGCTCCAGCATCACCGCGCGGTAATCCTGCAACTGCGCGTTGCTCACCAGGTACTGGCGACCGGCGCCCTTGACCATCTCACCGATTTTCACCGGCACCACGCGGCTTTGGGCGATCGAGCGAATGCCCGAGACTCGCGCGTGCAGCGTCGGGCCGCCGTCGAAGATGTCGATGTAATGGTCGGTCTCGAAACCTTCGCGCATCAGGATGTCGAAGGTGATCTGCGCGCGCGGGTGCACCTGGCCCATCGCCTCCTGAGCGGCGTCCGGCAGCAGCGGCACGTAGATCGGGTAATGGGGCATCAGCTCAGCGAGGAAGGTACGGCTTTTCAGCCCGCACAGGCGCTCGGCGGCGGCGTAGTTGAGATCGAAGAAGTTGCGGCCGATCGCGTCCCAGAAGGGCGAATCACCGTTCTCGTCGCTATAGCCGACAATCTCGGTCACCACCGAGTCGGCAAAACGCTCGGGGTGGCTGGCGACGAACAGCAGGCGGCCACGGGAATTGAGTTCCGACCACGGCGAACCCACCAGTGCAGGCTGCACATAAAAACTGGTGAGCAGGCTGTTGCCGGTGAGGTCGTGGCACTGGGAAAGCACGTGGATCTTGTTGTGGATCTTCAACTCGCGGGAGGCGTGCACGAAGGTTTCATTGCGAAAGCTGTAGAACGGCTCGGAGTAACCGGCTGACGCGACGATGGCCGAGCAGCCGGCGAGCTTGCCGGTGGCGGTGTCTTCGAGCACGAAGAAATAGCTTTCTTCGCCGTTGAAACTCACCTCGGCCGCGAACGATGCTTCGCTGGCGGCAATCTTGTCGCTCAAGCGTTCCACATCGTCCGGCAGGGAAGTGACACCAATCGGGCTGTCCGCAGCCAGACGCTGTACCTCGCCCAGGTCAGCCATTTGCGCGGGGCGCATCACCAGCATGGTGTCACTCCTTAACTCGAAAACTCATAGGGAAAATACCGGAAAGCCCGGGCACAACTCAGTTCCAATGTGGGAGAGGGCTTGCTCCCGATAGCGGTGAATCAGTCTCTGATGCATCAACTGACAGACAGCCATCGGGAGCAAGCCCCCTCCCACATTGGATCGGTGTAGCTGTCAGGCCTGAGTCAGCGTTTTTACCGCACGCTCAAAACGATCCAGGCCTTCGTTGATATCCGCCTCTTCCACCACCAGGCTCGGCGCAAAACGCACCACGTCCGGGCCGGCTTGCAGGACCATCAGGTTTTCTTGCTCGGCCGCGTTGAACACGTCCTTGGCCTTGCCTTTGAACGCATCGCTGAGCACGCAACCGATCAACAGACCCAAGCCACGCACCTCGCTGAAAATGCCGTATTGCGTGCCGATCTGCTGCAGGCGCGCCTTGAACTGCGCGTGTTTGGCGCTCACACCCGCCAGCACCTGCGGGGTGTTGATCACGTCGATCACCGCCTCGGCCACCGCGCACGCCAGCGGGTTGCCGCCGTAGGTGGTGCCGTGGGTGCCGACCACCAGGTGCTTGGCCAGCGCTTGGGTGGTGAGCATCGCCGCAATCGGGAAACCGCCGCCCAGGCTCTTGGCGCTGGTGAGGATGTCCGGGGTCACGCCGTAGTGCTGGTAGGCGAACAGGTGGCCGCTGCGGCCCATGCCCGTTTGCACTTCGTCGAACACCAGCAGCGCGTCGTGCGCATCGCACAGTTCGCGCGCACCTTGCAGGTAAGCCAGCTCGGCCGGCAGCACGCCGCCCTCGCCCTGGATCGGCTCGAGCACCACCGCGCAGGTCTTGTCCGACACGGCAGCCTTCAGCGCGGCCAGGTCGTTATAAGGAACGTGGGTGATGCCGGTAATTTTAGGCCCGAAGCCATCGGAGTACTTGGACTGACCGCCGACATTGACGGTGAACAGGGTCCGGCCGTGAAAGCTGTTCAGCGCGGCGATGATCTCGTATTTCTCGCTGCCGAACCGGTCGAACGCCACGCGACGGGCGAGCTTGAACGCGGCCTCGTTGGCTTCGGCGCCGGAGTTGCAGAAGAACACACGCTCGGCAAAGGTGGCGTCGATCAGCTTGTGCGCCAGGCGCAGGGCCGGTTCGTTGGTGAATACGTTGGACACATGCCACAGCTTGTTGGCCTGCTCGGTCAGCGCGCCGACCAGCGCCGGGTGCGCATGGCCCAACACGTTGACCGCGATGCCGCCGGCAAAGTCGATCAGCTCGCGACCGGCCTGGTCCCACACGCGCGATCCTTGGCCGCGCACCGGGATAAAGGCGGCGGGTGCGTAATTGGGCACCATCACCTGGTCGAAATCGGCGCGTTGCACCGGGGCTTGCTCAACGGACATCGGAGTCTCCTGAAGAGGAACGCCCGCCTGGAACTGGCGGACGATGCAGGGATTGTAGGGACAGTTTCAAGCGCGGCCTTGCCGCCAAGCGACAACTTCTTATAGCGCAAACCCCGGTTTCAGGCGGGTTTACGCCAATGCGACATATAGCATCGCAATGGCGCAGTTTAAACGCTGGACCGGTTATGTATCTACCGCGAGGGGGCCTGTAAATATTGGTCTGCTGGTACGCATCATCCTCCAGTAAAGGCCTGATCCCGTGACACTTTCCACGCTGCCCATCCAACTCCCGGCCCCGTTCACCTACCGCGACCTGCACGAGGACATCCTCAAGCAGGCCATACCCGCCTGGCTGACAGACCTGTCGCCCAGCCACCGTGCCACGCTTGGCAAGGTGCAACTCGCCCTGCCCCCCTGGTACAAAAATGCCAGCCCCCAGGAGCACGAACGCCTGAAACACCGCGTGAGCGCGGCCTGGAAAGCCAGGATCCCCGTGGACCGCGCCATGGCCAGCCTGAAATCCCCGGAGGACTTCGGCGCCCCGCTGCTGCAACAGCGCCTCGGCATTGAGAACGACGTGCGGACCACCTTTCTAAGGCTTTACATTCCCCAGAGCGTCCCCTGGTTCCCCCTCCGCACCGGCGGCGCCAGAACCTGGACGGTCTCCCTGCTGGACGCCGCGCTGCACAACTTTGAGAAGGACGAACGCTACGAAGCGTCATCGGGCTTCATTACCCAGCCCACGCCCAGCGGTCAATTCGACAGCCTGCCCGCGCTCGATCGGCTGATGAGCGTGGCGCAGTTCACCGCGCTATGCCGAGAACTGGACCTCGGCGGTCAGTACCAGCGTTACCTGCAGGCGTACTTTGACGAAAAAAACCCGGTGGCCGCAGACACGCTGCAAAGGCACCTCAAGCAACATCACCTGGCAGACTTGAACGTCGCGCTGCAAATGGCGCGCATGAAGCTGGACCTGCTCGACGCCCAGACCTACCAACGGTTGCAAGCGCTGCTTGACGCCCAGGGCCGCCGCGACAGCTGCGCGCCATTGCTGGCGTATGAGCTCTCGATCATGTCCAGCCCCCTGAGCGGCATCGTGCTGTTCGCCGAAGACCTGGAGCGTCCTCACCCGGTCAGCGTCACCGCCTACATTCCGGATGATCCTCACGCACCGCTTAAACAATACCCGACACTCGTCGCCTTCATGACTGCCTTGGGCAACCACTTGCGCAGCACCGAGTATCAGCAATTCTTCAGTCGCTTCGTCAACCATGCCGAGCGTGGCGACTTCTTCGCCCACCTCAATCAGCGGCTGTCCAGGGTCACCTGGCACCCCCACACACGCGGTGACCCACGACCGTCCTGGCGCGAAACGCCGGTTGAGCGTCCACGCTTGATGTTCAGTGCCACGCCGATCAAGGGCGACCTGTTCAAGCATCTGTTCCAGAAAAAACTCAGCAAGGTCTACAACGATGGCCGCAGTCGCGCCGTACCCACCGCCCGCGTTGACCAAAAGGCACGCTGGGAACGCTGGGACATCCTCGAAAAAGTCGCCTCGCAGGTCCTGCAGATAGCGGCCTTCATCGCCGCGCCGTTCGTGCCGCCGGTGGGTTTGCTGATGCTTGCCTACAGCGCATACCAGATGCTCGACGAGGTCATCGAAGGCGTCATCGACTGGACCGCCGACCAAACGCGCGAGGGATTTGAACACCTGTTCTCGTTCGTCGAACAGGTGCTGCAACTGGGCACGTTCGCCGTGGGCGGGCACATCGCAACGAGCGTGCTGCGGACCGCGCTGCCCGCCACCAGCGTCAAGTTTTTTGACAGTCTCAAGCCCGTCACTCTCCCCGACGGCAAGGCACGGCTCTGGCAGCCTGACCTTGAGCCCTACGCCCACGACATCCGACTTGGCAAAACGGCCTATCCCGACGCCGAGGGCCTGCACAGCCACAGCGGCGTCAAGGTGCTGATGCTCGCCGACAAGCCCTATGTGGTGCAGACCGATCCGGTCACCGGGCAGCCCTACCTGCATCACCCCACCCGCCCCAATGCCTATCGCCCGCCGCTGATGAGCAACGGCAAGGGCGCCTGGCTGACCGAACTGGACACGCCGTGGAACTGGGACGAAACCACGCTCATGCGACGCCAGGGGCCCCATACCCATACGCTCAACGACCAGCAATTGGCCAATATTCGCCACATCAGCGACACCCACGAAGGCGCATTGCGCTCGATGCACCTCAACCAGCACAAGCCGCCACCGCTGCTGACTGACACACTTGAGCGCTTCAAGATCGACCAGGCGCTGCAGGATTTCATCGACCAGATGAACAGCGATGACGCGGCGGTATACGCCAAGGCCGATGCCCAGACCCAACTGCAACTGCTCACCGACCTGGGGCTGTGGCCGCAGACCAAGACCCTGCGGGTGATAGACGCCGAGGGCAAAACCGTCTGGGAAATGACCGGCAATGAAAACGCCAGCGTGGCGCAGCTGCATGAAGCCCAGCTCAAGAACGGCGACCTGCTCAACAACGTGCTGGAAGCCCTCGACGAACCGCAACGCAAGACCCTGCTGGGCGAAGCCTTCGGCGACCCGGTCACCTCCGTGCACACCCGCGCCGGCAAGCTGAGGAAAAAACTCGCGGGCCTGGCCGAACTGCATCGGCGCTCACTCTTCGACTCGCGCTACCAGAACGCGGGCGACCCCAGCAACGCGCGTCAACAGTTGCTGATCGACACCACCGTTGGCCTGCCGCGCAGCGCGAGCGAAGCCTTGCTCGACGGCGCAAGCGGCCTGGAACTCAAGGAAGTCGACCAGGGCACCGTGCCCGCGCGTCTGCGCGAGCTGGCCCAGGCGCTGCGCGACGAGGCACGGGTCACCCGTGCCTACGAAGGCTTGTACCTGCAGGCCACGGACAATCTGGACACGCACCGCCTGGCCCTGCACTCGCTGCAACGCTTGCCCGGCTGGCCCAAAAGGCTGCGCCTGGAGATCCGCCATCCCGACACCACGTTGATTGACGCTATCGGCAAACCCCGAGCGCGTCTTGCGCGAGTACTGGAGCGCTCACCCGAAGGCCGTTACACCCCGCGCGACGAAAAAGGCCCGGTGTTTGGCGAGACCGACTTCTATACCGCCGTTCTCCAGGCGCTGCCCGACGCCGAGCGCAATGCCGTGAACCTGCATATCGGCCAAGGCTCGCGCCTCAAGCAAACCTTGCGCACCCATGCTCTGGAACGTTCGTCCGCGCGCAAGCTCATCACTGCCCAGCCCGCCCCCAGACCCACCGATACGCGCACCCATCTGCGCCTGCTAGGCATGGAACGTTACCCGCCGGCAGACACTGGGGCCCCTGAGCACGCACGCTCAATGGCCCGACGGCTGTTTCCTGCCCAGAGCGAAGAACAGTTAGATAATCTGCTCACCGAACTGGAGCGCAGCCCGGGCGGGGCCAGGGTTCAATTGGCCGCGATGCGCGATCAGTACGCACAGCTCGGTTACGACCTGAACAGCTGGGTCGCCAGCACGCCGCGTCGTTACCCGGGCAGCGAGATCACGCTGAGCCGCCAGGACTATGCCGACGCCGTGCAAAGTCGCCGGCTGTTCATGCAGGAGATATTACGCGGCTGGCGACAGGAAACGCCCACGGACCGCTACTTTGAGCCACCGGCCCGCAACGGCCTGAAAATTATTGTGAACGCAGCGCAAAGCGGCGAGCTGCCGACACTGCGGGTGAGTTTCGAGCATGTCTCCTATCTGGAGCTCAAGGGCGACCTGTCAGCCCTGAACGCCGATGGCTTTTTGCGCAGCTTTCCCAGGCTTCGCCACCTCAGCATCACCGATGCCGCGCTGGGCCACTTGCCGCCAGCCGTCAGCCATATGCCCAACCTCAATGCCCTGATTTTGAGCAACTGCAGCATCACACTGAACGCCGAGAGCCTGAACACCCTGGCGGCGCTCAACCGGCTCAGAACCCTGGACTTGTTCCGTAATCCGCTGGAGCTTGCACCCAGCGTCGAAACCATGGTCGATCTGCAGTATCTGGAGTTATCGCAAACGCGCCTGTCGCAATTCCCCGCGGGCTTGATCAACCGCCCGGCACTGGAAATGGCGGGCCTGTCCAATAACCGGATTACTCAATTGCCTGCCGAGTTCTTTACCCTCCCTGAAGACACCCTGAAAAACTTCGATCTCTCGGGTAATCCACTGTCGCGCGATGTCCTTGAGCAGGCCAAGGCGTTCTACCAGCGTACGGGCTTGAACTGGCAGATAGACGCCCCGGCCACCGAAGTCCGTCAAGTCAAACAGCTATTTCCTGCGTTCACCGATGCGCAAGTCAACCGCTATATCTTCGGGCTTCCGGGCACGCTGGAAATGGGTCAGATTGAACTGGCACGGCTGGAGGCCGAATACGCAGACCTGTCCACCCGGCTCGACACCTGGGCCGGTCGAGCCGACACCACAGCGCAGCAGAGCCGCCGACAGCAATTGGTCGGGTCGCTCAAAGCCTGCTGGCGCCGGGAAGTGAACGTGAATCACAGCAGCTCGCGGATCCTGACCACTTATGCCCTGGAAATTCTGAGCCCCATCGGTGACGAATTCCCACCGCTCGAAGGGCAATTCGATCATGTGAGCCAACTGCGCCTGGTGGGGGCGGACGAACGTTTTCCGTTGCAGTCGTCATTGTTCTTCAAAGGTTTTCCGGCACTGAACGACCTGTCGATCGAAGGCTACAACGTCGGCGACATACCCGACGCGATCTTCGAACTGCCGCAACTGTCCTCCTTGAGCCTGCACCGTTGCAGCCTGACCCTGTCCGACCGAAGCACCCGGTTGCTGGCCACCTTGAACGACCTCAAGCAGTTGAACCTGAGCCAGAACCCGCTGGGTCAGCCCCCCGACTTTGGCGCGATGCCCACCCTCACCGAGATCAACCTGGCGGACACACAGCTCAAACAGTTTCCCGACGGCCTGCTGACGGCCATCGAGCGCCTGAGCGTCAACCTGAGTGGTAACCAGATCGTGAAGATCCCCGACAGTGCCTTCCAACTGTCCACAATTCTCACTGACGCATTCGATCTCTCTCGCAATCCGCTGTCGCGGGCAACGCTCATGCAGATCAAGGCTTACTGCCAGCGCACCGGCGAAGACTTTGGCGCCGATGCGCCTGCCGCGTTGCGCGACCGCATCAAGGCGCTGTACCCCACCTTCTCGGAGGCGCGCTCCAATCGCTTTTTCTTCGAGCTGCCCGGCGATCTGGACGCCGCCGAGCCGGCCATCGAGGCGCTTGAACAGGAATACGAGCAAATGCGCACCGACCTGCAGGAATGGGCCATCGATACGCCGGAACACCATCCTGTGCAGGATGAGCCACTGGACCTGCAGACGCGCGCGCAGGACCAGCTCAATCGCCAGGCGTTCAAGCAACTGCTCGAGCAAGCCTGGCGCCGCGAAACCGCGCCGGATGACGACAACCTCAGTGGGCGAAGCCATATCCTGACATTCAACCAGCCCATCATCGGCGAGCTGCCGCACGTGAATGCACGCCTTGAGCATGTGACGGTGATTGACCTTGAGGGTGCGGGCACTACAACCGGGGTCAACGGGCTACTCAAGTGCGTTCCCAAACTGCAGCAGTTGATCCTTTCCAAATTCAGGCTGGGCGATATTCCCACCCAGGCATTCAATCTGCCGGAGTTGAACACGCTCATCCTGATCGACTCACAGATCGTCTTGACGCCCGCCAGCAACAGCGCGTTGTCGGGTCTACAGCATCTGCAGTACCTGGACCTGAGCGGCAACCCGCTGGGCCGCACACCGGATGTCCGTCACGTGAGCCTTCTGGAATCGCTTTACCTGCAAGAAACCGGCATCAACCAGATACCTGAGGGCATGTTCAGCCTGCGTGAGCTGCGTGTGGTGGACCTGAGCGACAACCTGATCGAGGACATGCCAGCGGCGCTGTTCGAATTGCGCGGGCCGCTGGAGTCCACGTGCGACCTAAGCGGCAACCCCTGGTCGGCGCGCAGCCTCAATCACCTCAGGCAGTACTACCTGCAAACCGGTAATGACCTGAATGTCGAGGCGGTTCACCAGGATGCGGCAGGCAATCCGGTGCAGCGACCTGTCACGCCGGAGCCGATGGAGCAATAGCCCGCACGCTCGCCCATCAACCGCGTTCGGACGGCACCGACGACAACTCGAACGGGCTGCTGCTGCGCCGTTGGTTGCGGTCTTCGCGAGGGGTGGCGCCGAAGAAGTTGCGGTAGGCGCTGGAGAAGTGCGGCCCCGAGGAAAAGCCGCACGACAGGCCGATCTGGATGATCGACTTGCTGGTCTGCATGAGCATCTGGCGCGCCTTGTTCAGGCGCAATTCCAGGTAGTACTGGCTGGGAACACGGTTGAGGTACTGCTTGAAGATCCTTTCAAGCTGTCGTCGCGACACGCACACATGCTGGGCGATTTCATCGGTGGTCAAAGGCTCTTCGATGTTGGCTTCCATCAGCAATACGGCCTGGGTCAGCTTCGGATGGCTGGAGCCCAGGCGGTTTTGCAGCGGAATACGCTGGCGCTCGCCGCCTTCGCGGATGCGTTCCACCACCAGCTCTTCGGAGACCGCACCGGCCAGTTCGGCGCCGTGGTCGCGGGCCAACACCGCCAGCAGCAGGTCGAGCACCGACATGCCGCCGCAAGCCGTCAGGCGGTCGCGGTCCCAGTCGAACAGGTGGCTGGTGGCGATGACCTTGGGGAAGCGCTCGGCAAAGTCGTCCTGCCAGCGCCAGTGCACGGCGGCGCGGTAGCCGTCGAGCAAACCGAGCTGGGCCAGCGGGTACACACCGGCCGACAGGCCACCGATCACACAGCCGGCGCGCACCAGTTGCTTGAGCGCGCTGCTGAGCTGGGACGCGATGACGGTGGGCGGCTCGTCCGCCAGCAGGAACAGTTTCTGAAAGCCTTCAAGCCTGCCCGCCCACGGCTCGCCCGGCAATTGCCAAGCGCCTTCCATGGCCGGTTCGGCGAGCAGGAACGACAGCTCGTAGATCACTTCCGGATGCACCCGCTGAGCAACGCGCAAAGCCTCCTCAGCCAGCGCAAGCGTCAGTGCCTTGGTGCTGGGCCAGATGAGAAAACCAATTTTGTGGGCGGTCATTGAGGCTATCCGAAACGAAGAACGGTAATGAAGACAAGGGCCAATGCTAGCCCGTAAACCAACACAAATCTCAAAAACTGATGAAGATCCATGTGGGAGGTGGCTTGCCGCCGATGGCGGCATGGCAGCTACACACGTGTTGACTGACACACTGCTGCGGGGAGCAAGCCCCCTCCCACATAAAGCAAAGGCAATTCCCAGCGGTGAGGATTATTTCAAGCTGCCGGACAGGAACTGCTGCAAGCGCTCGGACTGCGGGTTCACCAGCACTTCGCGCGGGTTGCCGCGCTCTTCGACGATGCCTTTGTGCAGGAACACCAACTGGTTCGACACTTCACGGGCAAAGCCCATTTCGTGGGTCACCACCACCATGGTGCGGCCTTCCTGGGCCAGGTCCTGCATCACCTTGAGCACTTCGCCCACCAGCTCCGGGTCCAGCGCGGAGGTGGGTTCGTCGAACAGCATCACCTCCGGCTCCATCGCCAGGGCGCGGGCAATGGCCACGCGCTGCTGCTCGCCGCCGGACATGTGCCCGGGGAACGCGTCCTTGCGATGACCCACGCCGACCTTGGCCAGGTAGTGCTCGGCCTTTTCGCGGGCTTCTTTTTTCGATACGCCAAGCACGTGCACCGGGGCTTCCATCACGTTTTCCAGCGCGGTCATGTGCGACCACAGGTTGAAATGCTGGAACACCATGGACAGCCGCGAACGCATGCGCTGCAACTGTTTAGGGTCGGCGGCGCGCAGGGCGCCGTCCTTGTTGGCCACCAGGTTCAGCTCTTCGTTGTTGAGCAGAATCTTGCCGGCGTGGGGCTGCTCCAGCAGGTTGATGCAGCGCAAAAAGGTGCTTTTGCCTGAACCGCTGGAGCCGATGATGCTGATCACATCACCGGCCGCGGCGGCCAGGGACACGCCCTTGAGCACTTCATGACTGCCATAGCGTTTATGCAGGTCTTGGACTTCAAGCTTGTACATGCGGTCGGTTCTCACAAAAACAGGTGGTCAGTCGTTGAGCAGGCGCCCGTGACGCAGCGCGTCGCGCCCCGCCACCTTGGCCAGCCAGAAACCCGCTTGGGCATAACGCAGCCGTTCAACGGCGAACAACACCCCCGAGGTGCCCGCACAGACAGTGCTCACACGGTCGTTGACGGGGTCGATCACTTCAAAAATTTCATCGCCGGCGTCTACCCGCTCACCGGCTTTACGCAGGTAACTGATCACTCCGGCGTGGGGCGCGAACAGCAACTCGGTGCCTTCGAAGGGCACGCCCTCGCAGGCCTCGTACTGGGGCGCGGGCCATTCACCCTTGATCAGGCCCTGCTCGGCGAGAAACGCGAGAATGCCTTCGGCGTGGAAGATGGCTTCGTCACGCCCGGTATCGGCCTGTCCGCCCAACTCCAGGGTGGTCGCCAGGCACGCCAGCGGGATCTGCGCTTCGGGGAACGCCCGCGACAAACGCAGCCACGGTAACGAGCAGGCCTCGTCAAACGAGCTGCCACCGGAGTCTTCCGCCAGCAGGCCGACCTTCACGTTCAAATGCGCCGCCAGCGAACGCCACTGCGGCCAGTGCTGGGGCAGCGCATACATGTGCAGTGCGGCTTCGGCGTCGCAATGCAGGTCAAGGACGATGTCGGCGGTACAGGCATGGCTCAGCAGCACGCGCTGCATGCCCTGCAGCTGGCTGGCGGGTTCGGGCAAGGCGTTGAGCGCGTCGTTCATTGCCTGGCGGATCAGGCGCACATTGGCGTGGGGATCGTCGCCAAGCTTGCGGTGCAGCAACTGCGCAACCGGCTCGCTGAGTTCGACGAAATCACGGTTGAAATTCTTGCCGCTGCCCACTTCAAAACGGCCCTGGTGGCTGCCTTGCAACAGCTGGCCCAGGCCCATCGGATTGGCCACCGGCACCAGCTCGATCACCCCGTTGAGGGCACCTTGCTGTTCCAGTTCGGCAAGGCGTTTTTTCAGCTCCCAGGCGGCGCGCATGCCGGGCAGTTCATCGGCGTGCAGGCTGGCCTGGATATAGGCCTTGCGCTCGCCGCTGCCAAAGCGAAACACGCTCAGTTGGCGCTCGCAGCCCAGGTGACCCCAGGGCAACAGGTGGTCGATACGTTCCATATCAGTGCTTCCTTGGAGCCAGGTAGCTCAGCCAGCGGCGCTCGGCCAACTTGAACAGGCGCACCAGGATGAAGGTCAGGCACAGGTAGAACACGCCGGCGGTGATGTAGGCTTCGAACGGCAGGTAATACTGCGCGTTCACCGTGCGCGCGGCACCGGTGATGTCGATCAGCGTGACGATGGAGGCCAGGCTCGTGGTCTGCAGCATCATGATCACTTCGTTGCTGTACTGCGGCAGCGCGCGGCGCAGGGCCGACGGCAAGAGGATGCGGCGGTACAGCTTGTAGCGCGACATGCCCATGGCCTTGGCCGCTTCGATCTCGCCATTGGGCGTGGCCTTGAGGCTGCCGGCGATGATCTCGGCGGTGTAGGCGCTGGTGTTGATCGCAAAGGCCAGGCACGCGCAGAACGTGGCGCTCGACAGCCACGGCCACAGGAAGCTTTCGCGCACCGCCTCGAACTGGGCCAGGCCGTAGTAGATCAAAAACAGCTGCACCAGCATCGGCGTGCCGCGAATCACGTAGGTATAGAGCCAGGCGACGCCATTGACGATCGGCTGTTTGGACACGCGCATCAGGCCCAGGGGCAAGGCCGCGAGCAGGCCGAAGAACAGCGAAATGGCGAGCAGTTTGAGGGTGGTCAGCAGGCCGCCGAGGTACAGCGGCATGGCCTCCCAGATGACGTTGTAGTCGAAGATCATAGATCGGCCGCCCTTACGCCTACCGAGTAGCGCTTCTCGAGGTAACGCAAGGCCAGCAACGACACGCTGGTGATCACCAGGTACATCGCCGCCACTGCGAGGAAGAAGGTAAAAGGCTCACGGGTGGCGTCGGCCGCCTGTTTGGCCTTGAACATCATGTCTTGCAGGCCCACCACCGAAATCAGCGCGGTGGCCTTGGTGAGCACCAGCCAGTTGTTGGTAAACCCGGGGATCGCCAGCCTAATCATCTGCGGCACCATCACCCGGAAAAACACCTGGAAGCTGCTCATCCCATACGCCAGGCCGGCCTCGGCCTGGCCCTTGGGAATGGCCATGAAGGCGCCGCGGAAGGTTTCCGAGAGGTAGGCGCCAAAGATGAAACCCAGGGTGCCGATGCCGGCGGCCATGGGGTTCAAGTCAATATAGTCGTCAAAGCCGAGCATCGGCGCGACGCGGTTGAGCAGGTCCTGACCGCCGTAGAAAATCAGCAGGATCAGCACCAGGTCGGGGATCCCGCGGATCACCGTGGAATACAAGTCACCCAGCCAGGCCAGCCAGCGCACCGGCGACAGGCGCAGCGCGACCCCGATCAGACCCAGAACAATGGCCAAGGCCATCGACGACAAGGCGAGCTGAAGCGTCAACCATGCGCCATCGAGGATAACGGCCCCGTAGCCTTTCAACATGATTCAGGTCCTCGAAAAGGGGGGATGAAAAAATGGCGCAAACTTCAGAATGCTCTGTTGCTTGCGCCATTGGGGACTGACAGCTAAGACGGTTTACTTGGTTTCAGGACCGTAAATGTCGAAGTTGAAGTACTTTTTCTCGATGGCCTGGTACTTGCCGTTGGCACGAATCGCGGCGATCGCTGCGTTGATGCGGTCCAGGTTTTCCTTGTCGCCCTTGCGGACCGCGATACCTACGCCGTCGCCGAAGTATTTGACGTCGGTGAAAGCCGGGCCCACGAACGCGTAGCCTTTGCCGGCGTCGGTCTTGAGGAAACCGTCTTCGAGCAGGGTGGCGTCGGCCACGGTGCCGTCGAGGCGGCCAGCGGCCACGTCCAGGTAGATTTCGTTCTGGGTGCTGTAACCCTTGATGTCAGCACCTTTTGGCGCCAGCACTTCACGGGCGAAACGGTCGTGGATCGAGCCACGCTGTACGCCGATCTTCTTGCCCTTGAGTTCGTCCAGGCTGTCGCTGACGGTGGTGCCTTCCTTCAATACCAGGCGCGCCGGGGTCAGGTAGTAGCGGTTGGTGAAGTCCACCGACTTCTTGCGGTCGTCAGTGATGGACATGGACGACAGGATCGCGTCGATCTTGCGCACTTTCAGCGCGGGGATCAGGCCGTCGAACTCCTGCTCGACCCAGGTGCACTTGACCTGCATCTCTTCGCACAGGGCGTTGCCGATGTCGTAGTCAAAACCGACGATGCTGCCATCCGGCGCCTTGGAGGCAAACGGAGGGTAAGCCGCTTCGATACCAATTTTCAGAGGCTTGCCTTCAGCGAAAGCCTGCATCGACAACACGGACAGCGCCAGGGCGCCCAACAGCACGAGTTTCTTCATCATGGGACTCCATCGGTATAGGGCAAAACAGCAGTATGAGCCATGGCCCACGATGCGGCGAAGGTTGAAACCGAATAGCGGCGCTGCGTCCATGCCCAGGCACTGCCTGCGACGACGAGCGGGTGATCGGCATTCTAACGACAGGCCGGAAGCCGATATTTCCTCAATGCGACAACAATTTACAGAAGCACCGAGAAAGCGGTTCCAGCACGTTGACAGCCTCTGAGTTTTATGCAGAGACAAAAGATATTAAACCTGTTGATGCTGCAAATTGCGGGCCTATTATTCGCAAACCCTTATGGGACGGCAAGTGTGGTGTTAAATCTTATTTCCGAGGGGGATGAAGTGCGGCTTTTGCGCGCCAGGATGTAGGCGGATGCCTCAGGGTTGGGCGGCGGGTTACACATTTGCGCCGGGCGGTAACGCTTGTAAGTCTGAACCCGCAGAAGCGGATATTTATTGGCAAGACAGATCGGCCCGGGGAATGTGATTCAAAAAATGTGGGAGGGGGCTTGCTCCCGATGGCGGCGTGTCAGTCAAACAGGCTTCAACTGAACCACCGCTATCGGGAGCAAGCCCCCTCCCACCTTGGACCTTCTGTGTTTCCTGCGCTTTACGCGGCGTTCATGGTTTTGTGCGTCTCGATCAACTGCGCCACCACACCCGGATCAGCCAGGGTGGAGATATCCCCCAGCCCGTCGTATTCAGCCGTGGCAATCTTGCGCAGAATGCGCCGCATGATTTTCCCCGAGCGCGTCTTCGGCAAGCCCGGCGCCCACTGGATCACGTCCGGCGAGGCAATAGGGCCGATCTCCTTGCGCACCCAGTTCTTCAGTTCCAGGCGCAGCGCTTCGTTCGGTTCTTCGCCATTTTTAAGGGTGACGTACACATAGATGCCCTGCCCCTTGATGTCGTGCGGCACGCCCACCACCGCCGCTTCCGCGACTTTCGGGTGCGCCACCATGGCACTTTCGATTTCGGCCGTGCCCATGCGGTGGCCGGACACGTTCAGCACGTCATCCACCCGCCCGGTGATCCAGTAGTAACCGTCCTCGTCACGCCGCGCACCGTCACCGGTGAAGTACATGCCACGGAAGGTTTTGAAGTAGGTGTCCACAAACCGGTCATGGTCGCCAAACAGCGTACGCGCCTGGCCCGGCCAAGAATCGAGGATCACCAGGTTGCCTTCGGCCGCGCCTTCGATCAGGTTGCCCAGGTTGTCCACCAGGGCCGGCACCACGCCAAAGAACGGCCGCGCCGCCGAGCCCGGCTTGAGCGCATGGGCGCCCGGCAGAGGGCTCATCATGTTGCCGCCGGTTTCGGTTTGCCACCAAGTGTCGACAATCGGGCAACGGGATTGGCCGACGTTCTTGTAGTACCAGTCCCACGCTTCGGGGTTGATCGGCTCGCCCACCGAGCCAAGCAGACGCAGGCTGCTGCCATCGGCGCCTTCGCAGGCAGCGGTGCCCGAGGCCATCATTGCGCGGATCGCGGTCGGTGCCGTGTAGAGGATGTTGACCTTGTGCTTGTCGACGATTTTCGCCACCCGGGTGATGTCCGGGTAGTTGGGCACGCCTTCGAACAGCACGGTGGTCGCGCCATTGGCCAGCGGGCCGTAGACGATGTAAGTGTGGCCGGTGACCCAGCCCACGTCAGCGGTGCACCAGTAGATTTCGCCCGGGCGGTAGTCGAACACGCGCTCGTGGGTGAGCGCCGCGTACAACAGGTAGCCGCCGGTGGTGTGTTGCACGCCCTTGGGTTTGCCGGTGGAACCGGAGGTATAAAGGATGAACAGCGCTTCTTCAGCGCCCATCTCTTTGGGCGCACACACGGTGCCGGCCACTTTCATCAGGTCTTCGTACCAGATGTC
This sequence comes from Pseudomonas poae RE*1-1-14, assembly GCF_000336465.1. Taxonomy (NCBI): domain Bacteria; kingdom Pseudomonadati; phylum Pseudomonadota; class Gammaproteobacteria; order Pseudomonadales; family Pseudomonadaceae; genus Pseudomonas; species Pseudomonas poae. Next base: position 3,413,601 of record NC_020209.1, read on the forward strand.
GCGATGCTGGTTCCACTTGATCGCGCCATTGGTGCGCTTGCACACGATGACCTTCTGGATGCTGCTGGTTTCCGGGTTGGTCAGCGCGTCGTCGACGTTGGCCTTGAGCGGAATCTTCTTACCTGCACGGATGCCTTCGTCGGCGGTGATCACGACCTTCGACTTACAGTCGATGATGCGACCGGCCAGGGCTTCGGGGGAAAAACCGCCAAATACCACCGAGTGGATCGCGCCGATGCGGGTACAGGCCAGCATGGCGACCACGGCTTCGGGGATCATCGGCATGTAGATGGTTACCACGTCGCCACGGTGCACGTCCTGGCCACGCAGGGCGTTGGCGAACTTGCAGACCTGCTCATGCAGCTCGCGGTAGGTGATGTTGCGGCTCTCGGCAGGGTCATCGCCCTCCCAGATGATCGCGATCTGGTCGCCCCGCTCGGCGAGGTGACGGTCCAGGCAGTTGTAGGAAACGTTCAAGGTGCCATCGGCGAACCACTTGATGTCCACATGATGATCATCGAACGACGTCTGCTTCACCGTGGTGAAAGGCTTGATCCAGTCCAGACGCTGGGCTTGCTCGCGCCAGAAGCCATCGGGATTGACCACCGACTGCTGGTACATCGCCTTGTAGGTCGCCTCGTCGGTCAGCGTGTTGGCTGCTACTTCGGGGCGAACGGGGTACAGGGAAGCCGCACTCATCTTTCTTACCTCGGTGACATAGTTGTTGTTGTATGGCCCCGTTGTAGCCGGGCCAGACCTATAGAACCATTCGACGATGGTAGTAACAAGACCCTACAAATTGCCCCGCCATAGCGCTTGCCGCTCTGGCCCGCGCCCCATGGCGCTTTGCGACACGCTGAAAAAACCTTGATCGGCCGATTGTTACAAAAACCACCAAAAGTGTTTATCAAAAGCACGGGTATATGAACAGCGCCCGCACGCCTAAAATCGACTCCGCCAACAAGGCACCGAGATTAACAATGCAACAGCCCCCACCCAGGCCACGTTAATCCGAACTTCCCAACTCCCACGTTACACGCGTGGCCTCACAAGGGCCTCGTGACCCCTCTCGCCCTGAAAAAGGTAGACAGACCCGATGAAAGCTTTACTGGTAATGACCCTGAGCAGCCTGTGCGCCACCACCGCCCTGGCCGACGAGGCCCCCACCGAACTGGCCGGCCGCAATACGCCGATTGTTGAAGACTACAGCTACAGCACCCACTTGGATGTCGCGAAAGTTGTGCACATGAGCAATGTTCCAGAGGTATGCCGCGTAGTACCGGTGCAAATGGAATATGACGATTCCCAGGGTCAGCGGCATATTCTCAACTATCACGTGATGGGCGGCGGTTGCTCCAACGGATAACCGGTCTCTTGCGCGCCGCAGGACAGCGCTCTTGCGGCCAAGAGCCTCTTGACTTGGAACACGAGTCAACTGTGGGCGCTGGCTTGCCTGCGATAGCGATCCAAGCCATCACCCTGCTCCCGAGCCCACCGCAATCACGCCAAATGCCCTCCCCCAGCATCAACAAACCACCCCCACCACGCCTCAAAAATTTCCTGCCTCGCTAACCCCCTGTAAATCCTCGCCTTAGCCCAAATACCCACCTTGCTGCGCCCACACCGTGACCATCCGCCACAACACAAAGCCGATTTTTTCCCTATAATGCGCGGGTAAATCGGGCCTGCAATATCCCTTTACACAGGGACGAAGAGCCAGACCTGAGGCATCGCCAGGGCAAGCACCTGCACCTGCGCCCCTCAAGCCTCACGCAGCACCCGTTAGCCCATTCCGTTTTTTTGCCTGCGCGAGCTGCTGCAACAAACGATTCCTTAAGATCCACCGCGGCCCTGGGGCCGTGTGAACACCCAACCATCCGGTTTCACACGGGCACCTTTGCGCCCTCACGCAGGAGACGACACGTCATGCTGAGCTGGGACGAATTCGATAAAGAAGAAGACGGCGAAGTCGCCATCAAAGGCGCCAATGCCGGCCATGCCACCGAAGCCAACATGGACCGCCTCGACGGTGCCGGCGCCGCGGCTGCCATCGAAGCCCGCGCCGTCACCGCCAGTGACTCCGCCGCCATCGTGCGCGCCAAGGCAGCGCTGGACAAACTCGACGTCGCCGAAGGCCTCGCCGAACTCGAAGGCTCCGCCGCCCGCGTGGCCGTCGACGAAAAGCGCATGATCAACTGCCGCGCCGACCTCAACCAACTCGTGCCCTTCAAATACGACTGGGCCTGGCAAAAGTACCTCGACGGCTGCGCCAACCACTGGATGCCGCAAGAGGTCAACATGACCGCCGACATCGCCCTGTGGAAGACCCCCGAAGGCCTCACCGATGACGAACGCCGCATCGTCATGCGCAACCTGGGCTTCTTCTCCACCGCCGATTCGCTGGTCGCCAACAACCTGGTGCTGGCCGTGTACCGCCTGATCACCAACCCGGAATGCCGCCAGTACATCCTGCGCCAGGCCTTCGAAGAAGCGATCCACACCCACGCCTACCAGTACTGCATCGAATCCTTGGCCATGGATGAAGGCGAAATCTTCAACATGTACCACGAGATTCCATCGGTCGCCAAAAAGGCCGCCTGGGGCTTGAAGTACACCCGCTCGATCTCCGATCCGAAGTTCGAAACCGGCACCGTAGACACCGACAAAGAGCTGCTGCGCAACCTCGTCGCCTATTACTGCGTACTGGAAGGCATCTTCTTTTATTGCGGCTTCACCCAGATCCTGTCCATGGGCCGCCGCAACAAAATGACCGGCGTGGCCGAGCAGTTCCAGTACATCCTGCGCGATGAGTCGATGCACCTGAACTTCGGTATCGACGTGATCAACCAGATCAAAATCGAAAACCCGCACTTGTGGGATGCCGAGATGAAAGAAGAAGCGACGCAGATGATTCTCCAGGGCACTCAACTTGAGATCGAATATGCGCGCGACACCATGCCGCGCGGTGTACTCGGCATGAATGCGGCAATGATGGAGGACTACCTCAAGTTCATTGCAAACCGTCGTCTGTCGCAGATTGGGTTGAAGGAAGAGTATCCAGGGACGACTAACCCGTTCCCGTGGATGAGCGAAATCATGGATTTGAAAAAAGAGAAAAACTTCTTCGAAACCCGCGTGATCGAGTACCAGACCGGCGGCGCGCTGAGCTGGGATTGACTCTTTAGCCAAGTAACGCAGAAAGCCCTGACTACTTCAGGGCTTTTTTATGCCAGATCAATTAAGAAGATCTTCTTACAACAACATCATCCCCGACAGGTTGATGCAAACCGCCTTTCGAGGTCGACGGTTTGCCATTTCTTGAAGTACATCACGTCAAGCACCTCGCCCAGAAGGGTTCGGATCGCATCGCCAATGCTGTAGCCTTGTGCCCCAATTGCCATCAGCGTTGTCACCGGTCGAGCGATCGGGATGCTTTCACTGAAGCGCTTTACGCCAACGTCGGAAGATTGGCACGGGAGTAAACTCCTGCGGTCACACCTGATGCAGTTCAAACATATTCGATAGGACCGAGGCCAACCCGTGAACCCAGACATGCTCGAAGCCGGCCCCGCTGACGCCAAAGTACTCTCTGTCTTTGACTTCGACGGCACCCTCACCCACCACGACAGTTTCGTGCCCTTCCTCAAGTTTGCTTTCGGCACTGGCGCGTTCTATGGCCGCATCGTGAAGTTGGCGGTGCCGGGGCTGCGTTTTCTGGTGCGGCAGATCAGTCGGGATGAGTTGAAGGCGCAGTTGATCCGTACCTTTATGGCCGGGGTGGAGAAGACGTGGGTGCAGCGCAAGGCCGAGGAGTATTGCCAGCGTAATTGGGCGCGGTTGATGCGTCCGGCGGGCGTGTTGTCGGTGGAGCAGGAATTGGGGTCGGGGGCGGTGGTCACGCTGTGTTCGGCGTCGCCGGCGCTGGTGTTGCAGCCGTTTGCCGATCGGCTGGGGATTCGCTTGATCGGGACCGAGCTTGAGGTGGTGGACGGCGTGCTGACCGGCAAGCTCACGGGGAATAATTGCCGCTGCGAGAACAAGGTTCTGCGCCTTGAAGCGGTGTATGGGGACCTGGGAGCCTATCGGCTCAGAGCCTGGGGCGATACGCGCGGGGATCGGGAGTTGCTGGCGGCGGCGCAGGATGCGCATTTTCGGCATTTTCATGCGAAGAAGAAGCGGCGGCCGCGGTTGCAGCGTTGATGCGCGAGGGTGGGGGCTGGCGGTGTACCGAGGCGATCCCATCGCTGCCTCGCCGGGGCTCGACAGCTCTTATCAAACACAAAATAACTTTTTGATTTAAAACCTGAAATTCCAGGCAGCCACATTCCTGTGGCGAGCAGGCTTGTCCTGCGTTGGGCTGCGCAGCAGCCCCAAAACCGTGCTCCGGGCAGTGTCAGGTACACCGTGTTTCCCTTCATTGGGGGCTGCTGCGCACCCCAACGCGGGGCAAGCCCGCTCGCCACATAGGCTCCAGTTTGCTGCGCGACAGCGTTAAGTCGAAGACTTGGCGGAGCCTCCCACATTTTTGCTCTGCGTCAGTCTGATAGTTGCGTAGTATCGGGCTATGCCTCTCACGGACCCGAGCCCCATGAAATTCGATACGGCCTATAGCCTGAGTCTCGATGACAAGCTGTCGATCTACGACGTGCGGGACCTGAATTTCGACGAAACCACCGCTTACGACTCCGACACGGACAGCTTCCTGTGCCCCAACGATGCCTGCCGGACGGCGTTCGAGGCGGGCAATACGCTGGCCACGTTCAACGCGAAAAACGTCAATTACCTGCGCACGCCCCACTTCAAGAACAGGACCGGCACGCAGCATATCGATGGCTGCCGCTATGCCAGCCTGCATAAGGCCGCGAGCGGAGAAAGTGACGACGCGCGCGAGGATAATTTCCCTTCGGAATTTGTGTTGACGCGCCGCAGCTACCCACGCAAAACACCCGCCGCCGGCAGCGAGGGGCAGGCCTTGCCGACGCCTGCGAACCCGCCCGCCAACCGCGTCAGCTTGCCGGTGAGTTCAAGTGACACCACCCCGGACAAAACCAGCGTGTTCGCCCACCCGGTGGAATGCTACGTATCGAACATCGACGACAAGGACCGGCTCAAGGCCATGCCGCTGAAGATTGGCGAACACACCGCGACCTATTGGACGTTTTTCAAGAAGATCGAATACCTGCAGGACAACAAGGGCCTGATCTATTGGGGCAAGGTCAAGGCCATCAAGGACTACACCAGCAGCTTTCGCATCGACTTTGAAAAGAAGGTATGGCTCGACAAAAAGCCTTACTCGGTCAACGTGTACCTGAGCAAAAAACTCATCGAGAACTACCGCAAGCGCATGGCGTTTCTGGAGCAGATCAAGGCGGCGGCGAGCAGTGAGCGGGAACTGTATTGTTTCTTTTACGGTGTGACGCCGGAGCTGAAACAGGTGCCGAGCAAGAAGAACCCCGAGCAGACGTTCGGGGTGTTCAGCGCGAATATCGAGAACCTGGATCATCTGATTATTCGGGAAGCGCCGGGGCTGCAGACGCTTTAAGCAGTAGCGTGCGGCGCACGCCACATTTGCCGATACTGTTCACGTGACTGCTGAACCTTCGCCGCATCCAGCATGCAGTAGCGTGTTTTCAAATGAATGGCCAACAGGATGTGCTTGCGTTTAACCGATGCGGGCATTAATTCACGGGGGCGCAGGTTCTCCAACCCTTGCGTCGCAGCGCGGCCCCCACGCGAAAAACACAAAGTCAAAACACTGTTTAAAAGCCCAGTAGATGAACGGCACAAACACCTGTACAAAAAAACAGTATAGTTTGCGCTCCCGTCACTTCCTGGAGAAACCTCATGTCCTCTCTGGCAATGAGCTCGTTCGTAGACCAGCAGATCGTCCTGCACCAATTCACCGCCCAACACAGCGTGCAGGCCCGTGCCATGCTGGGCTGGAGCCACGAAGACCTGGCCCGTCAGGCCGGTGTATCGGTGGCGTCGGTACAACAGTTTGAAAGCCGCGCGCAGGTGGACGATGAGGTCCGCCTGGCACTGGCGTTTCGCTTGGAGGCTGAAGGCCTGGTGTTCTTCCCGGGGTTTGCGCCGGGGTGGGGGATGAGTGTGCGCCGCTTTGATACCGTTGCGACCGAGCCGGCCGCTCCAGGCATTCTCTCGCGCTTCATGGGTTCAACAGCGGCATCACTTGACTCATCAAGCCCTCAAACGAATGGTGCGTAATATCCAATCGAATATCCGGACACTTCTGCGGCTTCAACACGCGTTCATGCCGACGCAAACTGCGCAGGCTGTGGTTGCCGCCATCGTGGCACGCGGTCCTGGCAAGGAATGCCGCCCTGTCAGCATGGCGGCTGCCGCCTTCCAGTATCTGGTCACCGTGGCCCTGCACTTCCCGCAGGCACAGGTGGTGCAGTCGGATTTACGGGCTCAGGCTCAGGAATATCACATGGTTAAACGGCGGGGTCATTCCATGGCCCCAGCTACAGACTGAGCCGAACAACCCCAACCTTGTATGGCCGCGCTGTGACTAGGTCGCACGCCCCTGCCGAAAGGCCCGTACGAGCAGGCTGAGCGAAGCCCGCGACCTGCGTGAGCCAAAAAACCAGAGCTGCGAACCATCTTCCAGCACTTCGCAGACACGGGGGTAATCGCTGGGGCTATCGCCATGAAACGCTGCACGCCGGTCGTCCGACACCACGGCATCAAGCCGAGAGTCCGCCAGCAACTGATCAATTTCATTGCGATTGCGCAGGCTGAAGTGAAGGCTGTCATCCGTTCGTTGCGCGTCCACCGCCACCAGTTGCGCGCCCGCCTGGCGCAGGGTGTCGAACGCTCTACGCAGGGCTGGGCTGCGTGGCGCGGGTTCTTTATGCTCGCCGCGTACATAGTGTTCGACATAGCCAAGGCGCCAGCCGGCCAACGGCGGAGTCGCCGTGAACGTGGTGTTGTTCAGCACCAGGGGCACCTCCACCATCACCGGGTCGGAAGGGTCGATACCGCTCAGCGCGATCAACGACAACGAAGGATCGCGTACTGGCCTGATCATCGGAGCCACGGCGTTGTAGCCCGGTATGAACACCTTGCCCTTGGCGTGTTCGTCACCAAAAACGATACCGCTCAGGCAACCTTCGTCAGCATGGAAGTGGCGCTTGGACGCCGCCAGATCGACAGGCTCCGCCGATGCGGAGGACGAGGTCGGCACCGTACGAAAATGCATACCCAGTTGAACGTTTTTCCTACCGCCATCATCCATCGAAGCAGTCCCACAGAGGCTAAAATTCCGGGCGATCATGCACTGTCTTCCGACGCTTGTGCCGCGCTGAAACACCTTGAAAAGTCATTTCCCGTAGCTGCTCTTTGCCTCAGCTCGAGGCGCGCGCCTGTGCACCTTGAGCCTCCACCTCCAGCCACCATGCGTGCCCACGCTCCGGCTGGTTCAGATTGAATGCCTGTCCCATTGCCGGCGTGGTAATCAACACGTTGCGCTCCCACGCCAGGGCCATGATGCGGTCGAAGGGTTCGTGCCAGGCGTGGAACGCCAGGTCGAATGTGCCGTTGTGAATCGGCAGCAGCCAACGGCCCTTGAGGTCGATGTGGGCCTGCAGGGTTTGCTCCGGTTGCATGTGCACATGGGGCCAGTCGACGTTGTAGGCGCCGGTTTCCATCAGCGTCAAGTCGAACGGGCCGTACTGCTCGCCGATACGTTTGAAGCCATCGAAATAGCCAGTGTCGCCGCTGAAGAAAATGCGCCGCGCCGCGTCGATCATCACCCAGGAACACCACAGGGTCTGGTTGCCATCAAACAGCCCGCGTCCGGAAAAGTGCTGGGCGGGCGTGGCAACGAAACGAATGCCTTCCACTTCGGTATCTTCCCACCAGTCCAGCTGCCTCACTTTGCTGGCGTCCACTCCCCATTTAATCAAGGTGTCGCCCACACCCAGCGGGGCCAGAAAGCAGCGGGTCTTGCCGGCCAACTGGATGACCGCCTTGCGGTCCAGATGGTCGTAATGGTTATGGGACACAATCACCGCCTCCAGCGGCGGCAGCGCTGCAAGGCTGATGGGCGGCTGGTGAAACCGCTTGGGCCCGGCCCAACTGAAAGGTGATGCGCGCTCGGCAAACACCGGGTCGGTGAGCCAGAACTTGCCGCGCATCTTCAGCAACACGGTGGAATGCCCCAGACGAAACACGCTGTGATCGGGTGCGGCCAGCAGTTGCTCACGCGTCAGGGACTGTACCGGAACCTCCCCCACCGGCCGGGTGTTGCGCGGTTTGTGGAACAACATCTTCCAGAAGATGCCCAGGGTTTTACCAAATCCGCCGTGCGGCACCCGAGTGCCATTGTTGAATTGCCGCTGTGCCTGCTCGGCAGGCTTGAGCGCGACAGACGCGGTGTCTTGGGATGGGGTGGTGGCCATTACAACAAAGCTCCTGCGAACTGCGGGAAAATTACACTGCACAGTGTAGTTTCAAGATTGCAACAAAATCCGGAACAAGTAAACTGCCGAGTGTAATTTCTCTCGGAGCCGATCGCCCGCCATGACTGCCCCCCAACGCCTCACCGACCGCAAGCGCGAAGCCATCGTGGCGGCGGCCATCGCCGAGTTTCGCGCCAATGGGTTCGAGGTCACCAGCATGGACAGGATCGCCGCCACCGCCGGCGTCTCCAAGCGCACGGTGTACAACCACTTCCCCAGCAAGGAGGAGTTGTTCGCCGAGATTCTCCATCAACTCTGGGCCAGCAGCGTCGCGCAACTCGACATCAGCTACGCCAGCGAGCGCCCGCTGCGTGAGCAATTGCGCGGTTTGCTCGCCGCCAAGATGCAGATGATGGCGGACGCCAACTTCCTCGACCTGGCACGCGTGGCCATCGCTGCCACCATTCATTCGCCGGAGCGCGCGCAAGACATGGTCAACCGCCTGAGCAAGCGCGAAGAAGGCTTCACCCAATGGGTGCGCGCCGCCCGCGACGATGGACGGCTCAGTTGCTCCGACCCGGCCTTTGCCGCGCACCAGATCCAGAGCCTGCTCAAGGCCTTCGCGTTCTGGCCACAGATCACCCTCGGCCAGCCCACCCTGGACGCGGCCGAACAGGCCCGCGTGATTGAGTCGGCCATCGACCTGTTCCTCGCGGGCTACGAAGTCCGCCCCGCTGACCCCGCAGGCGCTATCGCATAAGCGACACGGAAAGTCGCTTTTGGCGCATTTGGCACCCGATTTGCGCAAATGGCCTCCAAGGCCACTGATTATTCCGTTACGAATAACTGACAATGTTCCCGGCATTATCCGATCAACGGTTGATCCAGTGACCGCGCATCGCCGTACCTGTAAAAAAATCAGCTGGGCCAGGAATTTATGGAAAACAGACGAGGCAAAGGACTTTCATTTGCCAGGCGTATCTACCAGCCAAGGATTATCGGCCTGGGTGTTGGCAGCATCAGTGTCACTGGCGCCTTGTATCCGTTGGTTATGCCGGGTTGGGTGTGGGCGTTTCTGCTGCTCAACGGATTCATCTGGGCGCACGCCGCGTACCTGTTGTCGACCCGCTCGCCATTTCCCTACCAGGCCGAACAGCGCAACTTCCTGTATGACTCGGTGTTCGCTGGCTTCTGGGTCGCCGCCGCGCAATTCACACCGCTGACCACCGCGACCCTGCTGTCGATGGTCACCATGAACAACGTCGCCGCCGGTGGCACACGCCTGTTCGTGCGTGGCCTGCTGGCTCAGGGCGTCGGCATCGTCGTGGCCTGGGCACTGTTCGGCATACGCTTTAACCCCGATGTCAGCCTCCTCCAGGTCTACACCTGCCTGCCGATGCTGACGCTTTACCCCATGGCCATCGGCATGGTCTGTTACCAATTGGCGATCAAACTGTCGGAGCACAAACGCGCCCTCGGCGCCCTGAGCCGCACCGACAGCCTCACGGGCCTGCTCAACCACGGCTCCTGGAAAGATCTGCTGCACCTCAAGTTCCACGAGTGCCAGCAGCAGAGCAGTCACGCCACCATTGCGCTGATCGATATCGACCACTTCAAGCAGATCAATGACACCCACGGCCATATCGTCGGCGATACGGTGCTGCGCGAGCTGAGCCTGGAGCTGCGACGCAAGCTGCGGGAAAACGACCTGGCCGGGCGTTACGGTGGCGATGAGTTCTGTGTGATTCTTCCGCAAATGCCCTTGGCCGAAGCCGCGCGGATCATGGAGCACATGCGCGAGACCTTCAGCGATTACCGTCACCCGCAGATCCCCGAATTAAGGGTCAGCCTGAGCATCGGCCTGGCGACTTTTCAGCCCTTCTTCACCGACGCCTCCCTATGGCTGAACGCGGCGGACCGGGCGCTGTACGACGCCAAGGACACCGGACGCAACCGGGTCAAGGTCAGCGATCAGGTGATTGCCCATTTCGCCTGAAGTTGTCGTACGACACCTCGTCAGAATTTTCTTCCACCCCACCTGAGTGAAAGCATAATGCCACCACCGATCACCTGCCCAAAAAAGGTCCTGCCCTTGAGGCGAACTTGTTGTCAGGCTGATCACTCATAGACCCGTTCCACCTTCTGTCGGCATCAGGAAGTCGACAATGAGCACGTCCGCCGTAGGCCAAGCGCCAAACGGGGCAAGCGCCAATCCATGGATAACTCCCGACGTTGCTTGTCCGAGCACTGCACATGCTATTCAACGCCTACAAAAAAACCATCAACGCCCTGCAACACACTGTCGCCCAGCAAGCCAGTCTGCTCGACGCCATCGAGCGCTCAATGGCCGTGATCGAATTCGACCTGCAAGGCACCGTACTGCGGGCCAATGACAATTTTCTGCACACCATGGGCTATCGCGCCGAGCAAGTCATCGGCCAGTCGCACCGCCTGTTTTGCGCCCCCGAATTTGCCCGCAGCGCGCAATACAGCCAGCTGTGGACCCAACTGCGCAATGGCCAGTTTCAGTCTGGCACCGTCGAGCGGCTGGGCAGCAATGGCCAGTCGGTATGGCTGGAAGCCAGCTACAACCCGGTGCGCGACGACACGGGCACGGTGATCAAGGTGGTGAAGTACGCCCTGGACGTGACCCCGCGCTTGCAGGCTGAAAGCGAGGCCAATGCCAAACTGGAAGCCATCGGCCGCGCCATGGCAGTGATCGAGTTCAACCTCGACGGCACCATCATCACCGCCAACGAAAACTTCCTCTCGCGCATGGGCTACAGCCTGGCGCAGATTCAGGGCAAGCATCACCGCCTGTTCTGCACGCCGGAATCGGCCAACAGTGCGGCCTATGCCGACTTCTGGAAGCGCCTGAACCAGGGCGAACTGTTCAGCGGCCAGTTCGAGCGCATCGACAGGAACGGCCAGGCCGTGTGGCTCGAAGCCAACTACAACCCGGTGTACGACGCCGGCGGGCGCCTGTGCAAGGTGGTGAAATTCGCCTCCGACATCACCGCCCGCGTGCAACAACATGCCACCGACGCCGCAAGTGCGACGCAGGCGTATCACATCTCCCTGAGTACGCGCGACATCGCGGAAAAAGGCGCCGAAGTGATTCAACAATCGGCCACTGGCATGCGCGAAATTGCCGCGAACATCGACGGCTCGTCGCAATTGATCGCCAAACTGGGCGAGCGTTCGCAGCAGATCACGGCCATCGTCAACACCATTCGCGCGATTGCCGACCAGACCAACCTGCTGGCGCTCAATGCGGCCATCGAAGCAGCACGGGCCGGCGAACAGGGTCGCGGCTTTGCGGTGGTGGCCGATGAAGTGCGACAACTGGCGTCCCGCACCAGCGGCTCGACGACGGAAATTTCCAGCATGATCGCCATGATCCAGGAAGAGACCCGTCAGGCCATCGACAGCATGGACGGCACCCGCGACCGCGCAGCCGTCGGCGTGGACCTGGCCAACCGGGCCGGCACGGTGATCCTGCAGATTCGCCAGGGCACCAGCGAGGCGGTGCAGGCGGTGAGCGCGTTTGCCGGTGAGCGGGTCAGCCACTGACCCCCATCTGCCAAAGGGTGGCTGATGTGGGAGGGGCTTGCTCCCTCATTTGAGCTTGCTCTCACATTGGGAATTGCTGCACTGCATACCTCAACTGGGCCTCGCTCCGGGCACATGCAGTCCCAACTGCTCGAACAACGTCACCACCGAACGCAACGCCCGGCAATCCGGGCGCGTCAGCAGCCACAGCGCGGTATCGTGCCCCGCCAGCGCAGGGCCCAGCGGTTGCAGGTGCGCGTCCAGTAAAAAGTCTGGCAAGGCCGCCACCCCCAACCCCGCCCGCACCAGTTCGGTCACCGAAAGCATGCTGTTGCAGCGGTAACTGAGGCGCACGCCTGGCAGGTGCTCACGACGCCAGACTACGGTGGGGTGATCGGGCAGGAAATCATCCGGCGCGATCCAGTCCAGCTCAGCCAACGCGCGGCCCGCGTGCCGGCGCGCATAATCGACGCTGGCACATACCCGATACGCCACGCTGCCCAGGTTGCGTCCTACAAGGTGCTGCGGCGGCGTGCGGGTCAGGCGCAGGGCAATGTCGGCATCGCGGCGGCTGAGGTTGGCAAAATCATTCGACGTGCTCAGCTCCAGCGTCAGCGCCGGGTAAGCCGGCATGAACTGCGCCAGCGCCGGCAGCAGCAAGCTTTGCAGCACGGAGTCGGTGCAGGTCAGGCGCACCGTGCCGGTGATCACCTCGCCGCCCTGCTCCACGCCGATGCGCGCGGCTTCCAGGGCCTGTTCGGCACACTCGGCCTGTTGCGCCAGGTGGCTCGCCAGGCTGGTGGGCAGGTAACCGGCGCGGCTTTTTTCAAACAGGGTCTGCCCCAGGGCCGCCTCCAGCCGCCGCACCGCGCGGAACACCGTGGACACATCCACCCGCAACAACGCTGCCGCCCGCGCCAGGCTGCCGCCGCGCACCAGGGCCAGGATCAGAGACAGGTCGGTGTAATCGATTTGATAGTGCGTGACTGCATTGAGCATGTGGGCAAATGCCAATATTGATTGCGTGAGCGCCAATCTATAGTGGGCATCAGGACACAACAAGCCATGGGATGCCTCTGATGAAAACCACCGCTCTGCACATCGCCCTGATCGGCGACTACAACCCGGATGTGATCGCGCACCAGGCGATCCCGCTCGCGCTGCAACAGGCCGCGCAAACCCTGGGCCTGACGGTGCACGTCAAATGGCTCGCCACCGACACGCTCACCTCCACGACGCTGTTGCAGGGTTTCGACGGGTTCTGGTGCGTCCCGGCCAGCCCCTACCGCGACACTCAGGGCGCCTTGCGCGCGGTGCGTTTTGCCCGCGAACAGCGGCGCCCTTTCCTCGGCACCTGCGGCGGTTTTCAGCACGCCGTGCTCGAATATGCCCGCCATGCAATGGGCTGGGCCGATGCCGAACACGGCGAACTGGTGCCGGATGCCCAGCGTGCGGTGATCACCCCGCTTGGCTGCGCGTTGGTGGAGGCGATCGACACGATACGTTTAGTCCCCGGCACCCGCATCGCCGATGCCTACGGCCAGCTGGATCTCGAAGAAGGCTACCGCTGCCGCTACGGCATCAACCCCGCCTTCGAAAGCGCTCTGCTGGAAGGCGACCTGATTGCCAGCGGCCACGACGCCGCCGGCGAGCCACGCGCCGTCGAACTGCTGAACCACCCGTTCTTCGTCGCCACGCTGTTCCAGCCCGAGCGCGCGGCGCTCAAAGGCACGACGCCGCCCCTGGCGCTGGCGCTGCTCAAGGCCTGCCAGGCGCTTTCGGCATGATTGCCAACACACCCGCGCCGCCTTACTACGCGGTGATCTTCAGCTCGCTGCGCAGCGATGGGGACCTGGGTTACGGCCAGGCAGCCCTGCGCATGCTGGAACTGGCCCGCGAACAACCGGGGTTCCTGGGCGTGGAATCAGCGCGGGAGGACGGGCTGGGGATTACGGTTTCATATTGGCGCAGCGAAGCGGCAATTCTGGCGTGGAAGCACAATGCCGAGCACACACAGGTACGCGAGCAAGGACGCGCCAGCTGGTACTCGGCGTTTCATACCCGCGTGTGCAAGGTCGAAAGGGCCTACGCCTTTCCAATCTGAAATGCATACCTCTGTGGGAGGGGGCTTGCTCCCTCCCACAATTTGATCTTCACCTGGCTGAAAAGGCCCCTAAAACACCCCCCGCGCACGTTAATGTCGGTTTGGTGATAGCGCCGTTCACAATCACTTGTTAAAAAGGAAGCCTTCTCAAGTTCACTCCACGAAAGGACTTCGCTTATGCCTGTCACGTTTACCAAGAGCGCTCTGCTGCTCGCACTGATGCTCGGTCTTGGCCAGGCGCAGGCAGCCGACTCGATCAGCCCGGCCGAGTTGGCGACCAACGAAGGCATCCCCTACCCGGCCGTCATCGCCCACCGCGGTGCGTCCTACGATGCTCCCGAATCCACCGCCGCAGCCTACAAAGTCGCGCGCGACCTGGGCGCCGACTACCTGGAAATGGACCTGCAGCGCAGCAAGGACGGTGTGCTGTTCGCTCTGCACGACAACAACCTGCAGCGCACCACCGACGTGGCCACCAAGTTCCCCGAGCGCAAAGACGCGCCGGCCAACGAGTTCACCTGGAAAGAACTGCAAACCCTCGACGCCGGCAGCTGGTTCAACGCCGCCTACCCGGACCGCGCCCGCCCGGGCTTCGTCGGCCTGAAGATCCAGAGCCTGGACGACATCATCAAGATCGCCGAAGGCAACCCGCAGCACAAACCCGGCCTGTACATCGAGACCAAGGAGCCCAAGCAATTCCCGGGCATCGAAGCCGACCTCAAAACCAAACTGCTGGACAAGGGCTGGCTGAGTTCCGCCGGTTCCAAGCTGGGCAAGAGCAACACCGGCGTCGGCCAGGGCAAGGGCCGCGTGGTGCTGCAAACCTTCGAGGTGTCCAGCCTGAAAGAGCTGCAAAAGGAGATGCCCAACACGCCGAAGATCCTGCTGCTGTGGGTGGGTGAAGGCAGTATCGAGCCAAAATCCAAACAGACCTTCGCCGAGTCCGGCGAGTCGACCAAGGCCGCCTACTACGCCAAGCAAGAACCGAAAGACGCCGCCGAGTTCGAAAAATGGGTCGACCAGGCCAAGGACCTTGGCGCCATCGGCACCGGCCCTTCGGCCGAGCTGACCCATCACGGTGACCAGAGCTACACCGACTTGGTCAAACCGGAAATGAACAAGCTGACCCACGACAAAGGCCTGCTGGTGCACGTCTACACCGTCGATGAGCCGGTGGATTTCGAAAAAGTGATGAACGCCGGCGTCGATGGCATCTTCACCAACCGCGCGGCCGAACTGCTGAAGTTCTACAAGCGCTGGCCGTCGTCCAGCGTGCAGGACCTGCTCAACGACTATAAATACTGAAGCATTGGTGTCAGTGAGCCATTAAGGATGAATTAAGTTGCGCTGGTTAATCTGGCGCCACTTAAACAGTTCATCCAAGAGGACACACCATGAAAACTTTGACTGCCCTGTTCGCTGCCACCGCTCTGACCCTGACTGCCGGTTTGGCTCAGGCGGATGTTCGTCCGGATCATATTGAAGGCCTGGTCAAGTCCGGCGCCGTGATGCCTTTCGACAAACTCAACGCAGCGGCCGTGGCAACTCACCCTGGTGCTTCGATTACCGACACGGAGCTGGACAACAAACACGGCGTCGCCGACCAGTATGTCTATGAAGTCGACCTGACCGATACCGCCGGCAAGCGCTTTGAAGTCAAGCTCGATGCCAAGACCGGCGCAGTGCTGGAAAACAAGCAAGACACTTGAGTTGAACCCCAAAAAGCCGCGCCACCTTCGGGTGGCGCGGTTTTTTTATGAGCGCAGGAAAATTCGTACATAAATTACCGCTGCAGCACTTAAGGTCGTTAAAATTCCCTACATCGGGCGGCGAACTTCGCCCACCACGTTGCGCACAGAGGCTGCTGCATGGACCAAAAAGCTGCCGACATCGCCACCATTGGCCGGATCAGCGCCGTGCCTGCGATGCTTCAGGTGATCAGCGACATCACCGGCCTGCGCTTCGCTGCCGTGGCCAGGGTGACCGACGACACCTGGACCGCCTGCGCGGTGCGCGATGAGCTGGAATTCGGCCTCGGGGTCGGCGGTGAGCTGGACCTGACCACCACCATCTGCCATGAGATCCGCGGCTCCCATGTGTCCGTGGTGATCGACAAGGCCAGCGAAGACCCGCTTTATCACGACCACCACACGCCGCGTATCTACCAGTTCGAAAGCTATATTTCGGTGCCGGTGTTCCGCACCGACGGGCGTTTTTTCGGCACGATCTGCGCCCTCGACCCCAACCCCGCCAACCTGCGCAGCAGCGCGATCCAATCCACCATGGAGTCGTTCGCGCGGGTGCTGGCGCTGCAGATCGAAGCTGAAGAAACCCTGCAACATACCGAAGCGCAACTGTACGAAGAACGCGGCACAGCAGAATTGCGCGAGCAGTTTATCGCCGTGCTGGGCCATGACCTGCGCAACCCCTTGTTCGCCATCAATTTCAGTGCCGAACGCCTGCGCAAGCATTCGGCACCGGCCACCGACCCGCTGGTGCGGCACATTCTCAGCAGCGGCCAGCGTGCCGCGCAGTTGGTCGAAGACGTGCTGGATTTCGCCCGTGGCCGCATGGGCAGTGGCATTCCGCTGCACCTGAGCGATTGCGACGGATTGCAGAGCGCCCTGCACCACGTGGTGTCCGAGGTGCAGAGCGTGAACCCCACGCGGGTGATTCGCGCCGATATCGGCGATTTGCGGGGCGTATACGGCGACCGCGAGCGTTTGGCGCAGTTGCTGTCGAACCTGGTGGCCAACGCCATCCATCATGGTCTCCATGATGGCCCGGTGGAGGTCACGGCGAAGATCGAGCATGGCCTCTTCATGCTCACGGTGAAAAATCCCGGGCAGATCAGTCGGGAGGCAGTGCCTCGCCTGTTCGAGCCGTATGCGCGCCCTGTCACCGACACCCCACAAGCCGGCTTGGGCCTGGGGTTGTATATCGTCAAGCAGATTGCCGACGCACACGGCGGGGATCTGGAGGTATCGACCTGCGAGCATTCGGGGACGCGCTTTACCTTTATGCTGAAAACGCGCTGAGCAAGCGTTCAAAGTGTCACAAAATCGTCATCCCGCCTTGCAATGATTCGCGCATGCGAACCTGTGAAACGTCCTACAGGCGCTTTCCCTGCGAGACTCCATGAACCACAGCATTGACCACAGCCACCAGGATCCCGATCTGTTTGGCCTGCTTTACGGTTTCCGTTTTCGCCCCGGTGAAAAGGGCGAGCAGATCGACTCCGCCACCGCCCTGCAGGCTCTGCAACAACCGGCCGACCCGGACGAGTTCTTGTGGCTGCACCTGAACCTGGCTCACGCCGCGTGCGAACGCTGGATGCAAACGCACCTGGATTTGCCCGAGGAATTTTTCGAAGCCCTGCACGAAGGCTCGCGCTCCACGCGTATCGAACATGTGGACTCGGCCTTGCTGGCGGTGGTCAACGACGTGGTGTTCAACTTCAGCAGCCTGGTGTCGTCGGACATTTCTACCTTGTGGGTGTGCGCCCGCAGCCGCCTGCTGGTGAGCGCGCGCCTGCAACCGCTGCACTCGGTGGACAAGTTGCGCTCATCGGTAAAGGCCGGTGAGGGCTTTCGCTCGCCGCTGGCGCTGCTGGTGCATTTGCTGCGCGACCAGGGCGAAGTGCTGACGCAGATCGTGCGCAAGACCAGCATCAGCGTCGACCATATCGAAGACCAGCTACTGTCCTCGCAACTGGCCACCAACCGCGCCGAACTCGGTGCCGCGCGCCGTGTGCTGGTACGCCTGCAACGCCTGCTGGCGCTGGAACCGGGCTCGCTGCTGCGCCTGCTCAACCGCCCACCGCAATGGCTGCAAAAGGAAGACGTGAAGGAGTTGCGCAAATCCACCGAGGAGTTCGCACTGATCATCAACGACCTCACGGCGCTGGGCGAACGCATCAAGTTGTTGCAGGAAGAAATCGCCGCCAACCTCAACGAGCAGAGCAACCGCACGCTGTTCACCCTCACCGTGGTCACGGTGCTGGCGCTGCCGATCAACATCATCGCCGGTTTCTTCGGCATGAACGTGGGCGGCGTACCGCTCTCACAGGACCCGGAAGGCTTCTGGATCCTGGTGGCGCTGGTGGCCACCTTCACCTTGATCGCCGGGCGCTGGGCCTTCCGCAAACGCAAAGACTACTGATTGCACTGCAATCGACTGTGGGAGGGGGCTTGCTCCCTCCCGCATGGGTTTGGCGGTGAGTTCTGGACAAGTGGCACTTTCATTCGCGTGAACACTGAGCTGTTGCAGTCTCTCTGTAACATTTTGTAATGATCATGGGCGACATCCTTCCCCACACAGGATGCTCCGGCATGGCCACCCCGTCACTGACAGCCCCTAGCACCGCCGCACACACCGACCCCAAACCCCGACTGGACAAGAAACCCGGCCTGATCACCGTGATCATGTTCTTCGCCGTCCTTGCCATGGGCCTGTTGTTCACCGCCTACAGCCTGATGCACGACATGAAGGAGATGGGCGCCGTCGTTACCACCTGGACGCCGTTCCTGCTGCTGGGCGTGGCGTTGTTGATCGCGCTGGGTTTCGAGTTCGTCAACGGCTTCCACGACACCGCCAACGCGGTCGCAACGGTGATTTACACCAACTCGCTGCCGCCGCACTTTGCGGTGGTGTGGTCGGGTTTCTTCAACTTTCTCGGCGTGTTGCTTTCCAGCGGCGCGGTAGCGTTCGGCATCATTGCCCTGCTGCCGGTCGAGCTGATTCTGCAGGTGGGTTCCTCGGCCGGCTTTGCGATGATCTTCGCCCTGCTGATCGCCGCCATCCTGTGGAACCTCGGCACTTGGTGGCTGGGTTTGCCGGCGTCCTCTTCCCACACCCTGATTGGCTCGATCATCGGCGTCGGCGTGGCGAATGCATTGATGCACGGGCGTGACGGCAGCAGCGGCGTGGATTGGGGCCAGGCGATCAAGATCGGTTATGCGCTGCTGCTTTCGCCACTGATCGGCTTTGGCTTTGCCGCCCTGCTGTTGCTGGCCCTGCGCGCCTTCGTCAAGAATCGCGCGCTGTACAAGGCGCCCAAGGGCGACGCCCCGCCGCCGTGGTGGATTCGCGGCCTGCTGATCGTCACCTGCACCGGCGTGTCGTTTGCCCACGGCTCCAACGACGGGCAGAAAGGCATGGGCCTGATCATGTTGATCCTGGTCGGTACCCTGCCGATGGCCTATGCCCTCAACCGCGCCATGCCCGTCGAACAGTCGTTGCAGTTCGCAGCGGTGGCCGAGGTGACCCAGGTGGCGCTGATGAAAAGCGCGCCGCAGACATTGCCCGGCGACCCGCGCCCGATCCTCTCCACCTACGTGCGCACCAAGGAGCCCACCGCAGACCTCGTGCCGGCACTGGCCGCCCTCACCGGCCACATCGGCGACGAAGTAAAAGGTTACGGTTCCCTCGCCAAAGTCCCCGCTGAAGCCGTCGGCAACGTGCGTAACGACATGTACCTGACCAGCGAAACCATTCGCCTGATGGACAAGGACAAGGTCGGCCACTTCGACGCCGACACCCAGGGCAAGCTGCAACTGTTCAAGCAGCAACTGGACAATTCCACGCGCTTTATTCCGCTGTGGGTGAAGATCGCCGTGGCCATCGCGCTGGGGCTGGGCACCATGGTCGGCTGGAAGCGCATCGTGGTGACAGTGGGCGAGAAGATCGGCAAGACCCACCTGACTTACGCCCAGGGTGCGTCGGCGGAAATGGTGGCGATGCTGACCATCGGCGCGGCGGATATGTACGGGTTGCCGGTGTCGACCACCCATGTGCTGTCATCGGGCGTGGCCGGTACGATGGTGGCCAACGGCGGCGGGTTGCAGATGCGCACCATCCGTAACCTGCTGATGGCCTGGGTGCTGACATTACCGGCGGCGATTCTGCTGTCGGGCAGCCTGTACTGGCTGTTCACCCAATTGTTCTGACCCGACACTGTTGAAACTGTGGGAGGGGGCTTGCTCCCTCCCACAGGGGTCTTCTGTTTTTCAGGACGTGAATAACGCGGCCATTATTTTGCGGCGCTTCTTGTAGACTCGCCGCGCCTCCAGCGCCTCTTCCAGGCTGACCGCCACAAACCCCGCCCGCTGGTTCGGCTGCATCTGCCCGATCAAATCCAGATCGGCACTGATCACGGTGCCGATCATGGCGTAGCCGCCGCCCGACACCGCGTCGCGGTGCAGCACAATCGGCTCCAGCCCCGCCGGTACCTGGATCGAGCCGATCGGGTAGCAGCTGTCGACAATGTTCGACGGATCGGAACCGGCGCCAAACGGCTGCTCGCGTGGTTGAAAGCTCAACGCGCTGCCGCCCTTGAAGCGATAGCCGATGCGGTCGGCCTCGGAGCCTACCGTCCAGGGTTCGGCAAAAAAGCTGCTTTTCGCGCCCGTGGTCAAACGGTCGTAATACAGCCCCGGCACCACGCGCAGGGTCACGTCGCCGCCCACCGAACGGCGCAGGGCCATCGGCAGGCTGTTGCCGGCACGGCCCGCGCCGCTGGGCTCGCCGATCGACAACACATCACCCTCCTGCAAGCGCCGACCCTGGAACCCGCCCAGTGCGCCCAGGGCGTAAGTGGAGCGGCTGCCGAGCACCACCGGCACATCAATGCCACCCGCCACGGCTAGGTACGTGCGCGCGCCGGCCACCGGAAACGCGAAGCGCAGCACCTGCCCGGCACGCACCGCGAAGGCGGTGTCCTGATGCACCACTTCGCCGTCCAGGCGCGGTGACATCAATGCACCGCTGAGTGCCACCAACGCGTCCTGCGTAAACTCAAGCTCAGGCCCGACCAGCGTGCATTCCAGCCCCGCCGCCCCCAGCGGGTTACCCACCAGATGGTTGGCCGCGCTCAGCGCGTATTGGTCCAGCGCACCCGAAGGTGGAATGCCCAGGTGGTAATAGCCTTCGCGGCCCAGGTCCTGCACAGAGGTGGCCAGGCCAGGTTTGAGCACCTTGATCATGCCAGCGCCTCCTGCAGGGTTTTCGGATAGCCGACGGGGTCGGCGAGAAACGCGTCGAGGGAAAACTCCACCGGACGGATGCGCAGATCGAAGCGCCCGGCGTCCACTTCAGCCACCGCCAGGTCGTAGGCGTCACGGTCAATCGGCTTGAACTGCACGATGTCGCCGGGCCGAAAGAACACCATGTGTTCCTTGAGGTAGGCCAGCTGCTGCGCCGGGTCGTAGATCGGTGCCGGGGTCACGCCGAACATCTGGTAACCGCCGGCGCCGCGCACCGAGTAGATGCAGCCGAAGCAGCCGCCATGACCGAGGGTCAGTTTGGGCGTATCGGTGCGCGGGCGCAGGTACTTGGGCACCTGCAACTGCCGCGCACGCTCGACCATCTGGAACATGAACGGCAAGCCCGCCACAAAGCCGACCATCGACACAAACCACGGCGCACCGCTGTGGGCGTCGATGAACGCGTCCACATCGGCCAGGCCGTTGATGCGCGCGGCGTATTCCAGGTCGGTGCCGCCGGGGTCCTGGTGACGGTCGCGAAAACGCATCAGGGTTTCATGGGTCCAGGGGTCGTTGTAGAGCACCGGAATTTCGATGATGCGCGTGTGCAGTGTGCGCTCGGCCACCGCCTGGGCCTCAGCGCTTTGCACGGCATCGAGCAATACGTGGGGCGCGATGCGGTCGGGGTCGAAGCGGATCTGGAACGAGGCGTTGGCCAGGCAGATATCCAGCACGCCGTCCAACGCCAGGCGCTCCACCGCGCGGGTCACGGCCATGCCTGTGAAGAAGGCTTCCAGCGACATGCTGTCGCTGACCTCGGCGAACAGGTGTTCATCAGCGCCGAAGCTGTAGCGGATGGGCGACGTTTCAGCCATGTCTGTTCCTCTTGGAATCATTGTAGAAAGGCAGGCAAAAAAGTAAGGGGTCGATCTTATTGAGGGGTCCTGACGTCGATACCGGCGCGGTCCAGGGCTTCACGGGTGGCTTCCACCAGTTCCAGGGCGCCGGGGGTGTCGCTGTGCAGGCAGATGGAATCGAATTCGATGGACAGGTCTTCGCCTTCCACCGTGCGCACCAACCCGCTCTGGCACGCTCGCAGCACCCGCGCCGCCACGGTGGCCGGGTCCAGTGCGCGCACGTTGCGGGTGAACACGATGGAGCCGCTCAGATCGTACTCACGGTCGGCGTAAAACTCGCGCACCACGGGCTGCCCCAGCTCCCTGGCGACGTGCCAGATCACCGAGTTGGGCATGCAGTACAGCAACAGTGTCGGCTCGATGATTTGCAGGTTTTGTACCAGCAGGCGCGCGGCTTCTTCATCGCGGGCCAGGTGCATGTACAGCGCGCCATGGGGCTTGATGTGTTGCAGGGTCACGCCCTGGGCACGGGCGATTTCGCGCAGGGCGCCGAGTTGGTAGAGCATGTCGTCCACCAGTTCCTGGGCCGGCGCGTTGATGTGGCGGCGGCCGAAACCGACCAGGTCGCGAAAGCCCGGATGCGCGCCGATGGCGACGCCCAGCTGTTTGGCACGCGCCACGGTACGGCGCATGGTGCCCGGGTCGCCGGCGTGAAAGCCGGTGGCGATATTGGCCGAGCTGATATAGGCCATCAACTCCGCGTCGACACCATCGCCGATGGTCCAGGGACCGAAGCCTTCGCCCATGTCTGAATTGAAATCCACTGCCTGCATCGCGTGCGCTCCGTCAAAGGGGATGCAGGGAAAGTAGGCTGCCCCTTGACCCCTTGGGAAGATCTATTATCAGATGAGGCATCTTCTGAAAATCAGATAAAGCCATGTCCCTTACCTTGCGCCAGGTTCGCTACTTCGTCGCCACCGCCGAAATCGGTCAGATTTCCCAGGCGGCGATTCACTTGAACATCTCTCAATCGGCGGTCACCACCGCGATCAAGGAACTCGAAGCCATGCTCGGCGTGCAGTTGTTCATGCGCTCGGCTCAGGGCATGAACCTCACCGACGCAGGCCGACACTTTCTCAACCGCGCCTACGTGATCGTGCGCAGTGTCGACGACGCGCTGAACAGCCCCTTGCCGGACCACCGCGCCAGCGGCGTGCTGCGCGTGGCCGCCAGCTACACCGTGCTGGGCTATTTTTTACCGCACCACCTGCAGCGCATGGAGCACTGGCACCCGGACGTGACCATCGAGGTCTTCGAACAGGAGCGCCAGGCCATCGAACAGGGCCTGCTCGACGGCGGCTTCGACATGGCCGTGGTGCTCACCGCCAACCTCACACACCCGGCCATCGTCTCGGAAATCCTGTTCAATTCCGAACGCCGCCTGTGGCTGCCCAGCCATCACCCACTGTGCGAACGGGGTGCGGTGAGCCTGGCGGACGTGGCGCAGGAGCCGTACATACTGCTCACCGTCGACGAGGCCGAACACAGCGCCATGCGCTATTGGGAACAGGCCGGGCAGACCCCCAACGTGCGACTGCGCACCAGTTCGGTGGAAGCGGTGCGCAGCATGGTCGCCAATGGCAGCGGCGTGGCGATCCTGTCCGACCTGGTGCACCGGCCCTGGTCCCTGGAAGGCAAGCGCATCGAAACCCTGACCGTCACCGATCCGGTAACGCCCATGAGCGTGGGCCTGGCCTGGCACCGCGAGCGCGCATTCACCCCGGCGATGCAGGCATTCCGGGATTACTTCCACGACGCGTTCCTGGCGCCGCAGCAGTTGTCGGCGCGGCGTTAGAGCTGCGCTTGCAGCACACCGGCCAGCCAGTCCATGAACACCCGCACGCGCAACGGTAAATGCCGCTGCCCGGCGTACAGCAGCGACACGTCCAACGGCGGTGCCGGGTAGTCCGGCAAAACCGCCACCAGTTCACCGCTGGCCAGTTCAGCGCTGAGGCCCAGAGCCGGCACCTGGATAATCCCGAAACCGCCCAGGCATGCCGCCTTGTACGCATCGGTGCTGTTGACCGTGACCCGCCCGGCCATGGGCAGGCGCTGCACCTTGTTGCCCTGCAGGTATTCGAAGCCCGCCGAGCGTGAGCCCAGTGGACGCACGTAATGCACCAGATGGTGGTTGGCCAAATCGGCGAGTGTGTGCGGCGTGCCAAAGCGTTGCAGGTAGGTGGCGCTCACGCAGTTAAGCATCGGCAGGCTGCACAGCCAGCGGGCCACCACGCTCTGGTCCGGCTGCGCGCCCACGCGCAGCACGCAGTCGAACCCTTCGGCGAGCAGGTCGACCTGGCGGTCGGTGGTGCTGATTTCCAGCTCGATCAGCGGGTGCGCGTGCATGAAGTCGGGCAGGCGCGGCAGGATCAGGTCCCGCGCCATCACGTTGGGCATGTCCACCCGAATGCGTCCCGCCAGTTTCGCTTCGTCCTGACGAAACAGCCCTTCGAGTTCTTCCATGTGCGCCAGCAGATCCTTGCTGCGCTCATACAGCACAAGGCCGTCCTGGGTCGCCTGCACCTTGCGCGTGGTGCGCTGCAACAAATGCGCGCCGAGCAGTTCCTCCAGCGCCTGCACGTGCTCGGACACGGTGGAGCGCGGCAGGCCAAGGCGTTCGCCCGCCTGGGTAAAACTCGACAGCTCAGTGACCCGTACAAAGGTGCGCAGCAGTTCAAGCTTGTTCATGGATTGTTCGCCTTATCCGGCCAGTGATTCCGGTATAGCGCTGTTTATCACGTTACGGTCGGACAAATACACTCATTCCACACCCACACGCAGAGGTACTCACCATGACCCGTAAAATCGCATTGATCACCGGCACCAGCCGTGGCCTGGGCAAAAACGCCGCCCTGCACCTGGCTGCGCAGGGCGTCGATATCATCGGCACCTATCACAGCAAGGCCGACGAGGCGCAGGCCTTGGTGACGCAGATTGAGCAACTGGGCGGCCGCGCGGCGATGCTGCAGCTGGATGTGGGCCAGAGCGCCACCTTCGACGCGTTCGCTGGCGACGTTGCCCGCGTGCTCAAGGATGTTTTCGCACAGGACCACTTCGATTTTCTGGTCAACAACGCAGGGATCGGCATTCACGCAAGCTTTACCGAGACCACCGAAGCGCAGTTCGATCAGTTGCTGGCGATTCAATTCAAGGGGCCATTTTTTCTGACCCAGAAGCTGTTGCCGTTGATCCGCGACGGCGGACGCATCCTCAATGTGTCCAGCGGACTGGCGCGCTTCAGCCTGCCCGGTTACGCCGCCTACGCCGCGATGAAAGGCGCGATGGAAGTGCTCACGCGCTACCAGGCCAAGGAACTCGGCGCCCGTGGCATCAGCGTCAACATCCTTGCCCCCGGTGCCATTGAGACCGACTTCGGCGGCGGCGCCGTGCGCGACAACGCCGACCTCAATGCCATGGTCGCCAGCAACACCGCCCTGGGCCGCGTCGGCTTACCGGATGATATCGGCGGCGCCATCGCCAGCCTGCTGGCCGACGGCAGCGCATGGATCACCGGGCAACGTATCGAGGCGTCGGGCGGCATGTTTTTGTAGAAACCTGTCGCGCAGCACGTCGTAGCCCCAGTGATAGACATAGGTGTACGGCAGAAAAAACAGCAGCACGCCAATGTCGAGCATCAGGGCCTGCAGCAGGCTGATCTGCATCCACGCGGCAATCAAAGGCACGGCGACGATGATCAGCCCGCCTTCGAACATCAGCGCGTGCAGCACCCGTGTCCAGGCGCCGCCGCAGAGTTGCAGGCGCACCGTGAGACGGTCGAACAGGCTGTTGAAAATGACGTTCCAGGTCAGCGCCAGCAGGCTCATGCCCAGGGTCACCGCGCCCATTTCCAGGGCCGGCCTGCCGGTGATCCACACCAGTAACGGCGTGCAGATCAACAAGGCCAGGCCCTCGAAACCGAGGGCCTGGCAAACGCGTTCAGAGATCGACTTGGTAGGGTTCATGCCCTGGCTCCGTGATGGCGACGGTTGCCATGCTCACCCCTCACACCGATACTTCATAATCAATAACCATCGACCAGGGCGATACTTATGGCGTCTCACGAAGTGCTGCAGGCATTTGTCCAGGCCGCCACCCAAGGCTCGTTCTCGGCGGCGGCGCGCAAGCTGGGCAAAAGCCAGTCGACCATCAGTGCGGCGGTGGCAAGCCTTGAGATTGACCTGGATGTGGTGCTGTTCGACCGCAGTAGCCGCAAGCCGACGCTGACCCCTGCCGGGCATGTGCTGCTGCAACGGGCAGAACAGGTACTGGAGGCCAGCAGCCGCCTGGAGCTGGCGGCGAGCCAGTTGGCACAGGGCCTGGAGCCAAGGGTGACGATTGCCATGTCGGACACCTACCAGTCGCCGCGCTTCGAAACCGCGATCCTCGCCTTTTCCCAACGTTACCCGGACCTGGAGCTGGAATGGCTGATTGCCGAATGCGATGACCTGGTCGACCTGGTGCAAAGCGGCCGGGCGCACATGGCGTTTATCGAGCAGCAGGACGTCTACCCGCCCGACCTCACCAGTTCGCCGGTGCAGGAGCGCACCGAAACCGCGTTGTTCGTGTCACCGCAGCATGCCTTGGCAAGCCTTGCGCAGGTAGACCCACAGCACTTGAAACTACACCGCGAATTGCGCCTGGCGAGCATCGTCAAACCCTACGACAACCGCGCGGCCGGGCGCGTATGGTCGGCCGCCAGTTACCTGATGCTGATGGAAATGGCGCAACTGGGCTTCGGCTGGGCGCCCCTGCCCCGTTGGCTGGTGGAGCGCTTCGGCAATGCCAGCCTGATTGAACTCAAGGCGCGCGGCTGGCCACGTTCGGTGGCGATGGATGCGCTGTGGTCGCGACAACGACCACCGGGGCCGGCGGGGAGCTGGTTACTGGGGCAGATGCTTGACTGAGCGCTTGCGTGTGACCAGCAGGCTTGTTGTGGTTGTGGCGAGCAGGTTTGTCCTAATGCCGTTCAGTTAAAGCGCAGATTCCCTGTGGCGAGCAGGCTTGTCCTGCGTTGGGCTGCGCAGCAGCCCCTAAACCAGGCGCTGAGCCATATCAGGTACACCGCGTTTTGCTGGATTGGGGGCGCTTCGCTCCCCAACGCGGGGCAAGCCCGCTCGCCACAATAAGCCCACACATTTCTTTAACTGAACGGCATTAGGGTTTGTCCTAATGCCGTTCAGTTAAAGCGCAGATTCCCTGTGGCGAGCAGGCTTGTCCTGCGTTGGGCTGCGCAGCAGCCCCAAAACCAGGCGCTGAGCCGTGTCAGGTGTACCGCGCTTTCCTTGATTGGGGGCGCTTCGCACCCCAACGCGGGGCAAGCCCGCTCGCCACAACAAGCCCACTTGCCACAGGGCGTGGGATGCCTGAAGCGATCTTCGTTGTCTGGGTGATCGGGGAAGGCGTTAAACTGCTTTCTCCACTGCGCCGTTCGGTTTTCCCTATGCAAACCCGCCTTGTTTCCTACGAAGCGCTGAGCGCTGTTCAACAACAGCAACTGAGCGCCATCGAAGTTCATCCCGAGCAACTGCCGTTTTCCGGCGACATGTACTGCGCCCTCAATACACTGCTCGCCAAACCCAGCCCTGGGGTGAAGGGCTTTGCCCTGCTGGCCGATGAGATTCCGGTCGCCTTCCTGCTGCTCAAGCGCCCGCCCTGCCTGCCCCACTGGGCTGACGAGCACAGCGCGACCCTGCACGCGTTGCAGGTGGACCGGCGCCAGCAAGGGCGAGGGTTTGGCAAGGCTTGCCTGCTGGCGCTGCCCGCCGTGGCCATTGAAACCTGGCCGCAGATAAAGGCGCTTGAATTATCGGTGGACAGTGACAACGCGGCCGCAATGGGCCTGTACCTGCGGGCGGGTTGGGTCGACAGCGGGGAGGCGTACAAAGGGCGGATCGGGTATGAGCGCAGGTTGCGCCGGGCGTTTGATTGATGACGGTAAATGTCACATAAACATGACGTTCAGAGACGAATGTCATGTTTACGTGACGTCGGCTGCTGGCTCAGGCCTTCTGCCCAACCGGCAACCAGATCTCCACCGTGCCGGTGCCCTTGCGCCCGTCAAAGTCCGCGCTGTAGCGCTCGAAATTGGCCCCCACAACCTTGTAGCCCGAGCGCGGCAGCCATTCGAACATGATGCGCTCGAAGGTCTGCTCCATCGCCTGCACCGGCCCGTGATGGGTGAACACGGCGTAGTTGAGCGGGGCGATGTCGATGGATTCGAAGTTGCCCGGCACGTCGCTTCGGGACGGGACTTCGACGCCCGCCAGGTAGTCGAACTCATCCTGTTTGGGGTTATGGCAAACCCCATAGGTCACCCCACCGATGCGCTGTTTGATGTCCTTGATGCAGGTGTCGAACAATTCCCACAGGCGGGGAATATCGCCGACGGTAGCTTTTGAATAACGGCCCTTGACGCCTGCAATCACCATGGCCCTGCCCGCCTCCATGCGTGGCGCCAACGGTTGTCTTGTCTGCTGATCCATACGAACAGTCTCCTTCTTATGAGGGAACAAACCCGCGTCGAGTATAGGGGCATATCGGCGCCCTACTCCACGCAGAATTTTTTCCCACGCGTATGGACAACTGGCCATCATCGACCGTATCGTCTGTCGCAGGCCACCGCAGTGGCCAACGTCGCTCGGACGGTTCCGGGCGCTTACGTACTTCGAGGCAACAATGGCCGACCAAGGTTTGCCGCGCCGCTTTGCGCGCATCGATCGACTCCCCCCTTACGTGTTCAATATCACTGCCGAGCTGAAGATGGCTGCGCGTCGGCGCGGCGAAGACATCATCGACTTGAGCATGGGTAATCCCGACGGCCCCACTCCACTGCACATCGTGGAAAAAATGGTCACCGTCGCCCAGCGTGAAGACACCCACGGCTACTCCACTTCCAAAGGTATTCCGCGCCTGCGCCGGGCGATTTCGCGCTGGTACAAAGACCGCTATGAAGTGGACATCGACCCCGAGTCGGAAGCCATCGTCACCATCGGCTCCAAGGAGGGGCTGGCGCACCTGATGCTGGCCACCCTGGATCAGGGCGACACCGTACTGGTGCCCAACCCGAGCTACCCGATTCACATCTACGGTGCCGTGATTGCCGGCGCCCAGGTGCGTTCGGTGCCGCTGATTCCGGGCGTGGATTTTTTCGACGAGCTGGAGCGGGCAATCCGTGGCTCGATCCCCAAGCCGAAAATGATGATCCTCGGCTTTCCGTCCAACCCGACCGCGCAATGCGTGGAGCTGGACTTCTTCGAACGGGTGATCGCCCTGGCCAAGCAATACGACGTGCTGGTGGTGCATGACCTGGCCTACGCCGATATCGTCTACGACGGCTGGAAAGCCCCGTCGATCATGCAGGTGCCCGGCGCCAAGGACATTGCGGTGGAGTTTTTCACCCTGTCCAAGAGCTACAACATGGCCGGCTGGCGCATCGGTTTCATGGTGGGCAATCCGGAACTGGTCAACGCCCTGGCGCGGATCAAGAGTTACCACGACTACGGCACCTTCACCCCGCTGCAAGTGGCGGCGATTGCCGCGCTCGAAGGCGACCAGCAGTGCGTGAAGGACATCGCCGAGCAGTAC
Source organism: Pseudomonas poae RE*1-1-14 (assembly GCF_000336465.1). Lineage (NCBI taxonomy): Bacteria > Pseudomonadati > Pseudomonadota > Gammaproteobacteria > Pseudomonadales > Pseudomonadaceae > Pseudomonas > Pseudomonas poae. Next base: position 3,443,164 of record NC_020209.1, read on the forward strand.
CGCCAGCGCCGCAATGTGCTGGTCAAGGGCCTGCACGAACTGGGCTGGATGGTCGAGAATCCCAAGGCATCGATGTACGTGTGGGCGAAGATCCCCGAAGCGTACGCCGCAATGGGCTCGCTGGAATTTGCCAAGAAAATGCTGCTGGAGGCCAAGGTGTGCGTGTCGCCGGGCATCGGCTTTGGCGAGTATGGCGATGACCATGTGCGCTTTGCGCTGATCGAGAACCAGGACCGGATCCGTCAGGCGGTGCGCGGGATTCGCGGGATGTTCCGGGCGGATGGGTTGGTTGCCAAGGCCTGAATTCAATGCCGTAACAACTGTGGGAGGGGGCTTGCTCCCTCCCACATCGGATTGGGTTCACACCGTTGTTTTGCGGTGTGGCTTACACCACCAGCGACAGCAACATGATGAAGATCAACGCCACCACCGAGAGGATGGTCTCCATCGCCGTCCAGGTCTTGAACGTCTCGACCACGGTCATGTTGAAGTACTGCTTGACCAGCCAGAACCCCGCATCGTTGACGTGAGACAAAATCAACGAACCCGCCCCCGTTGCCAACACCAGCAGTTCACGGTTGACCCCGGGGATCATGCCCACCACCGGCACCACGATGCCCGCGCCAGTAATGGTCGCCACGGTCGCAGAACCTGTGGCCACACGAATCACCGCCGCCACTAGCCACGCCAGCAGGATCGGGTTGATCTGCGCGCTCACCGCCATATGACCGATCACATCGCCCACGCCGCTGGTCACCAGCATCTGTTTGAAGCCGCCGCCAGCGCCGATGATCAGGATGATCGCGGCGGTCGGTGCAAGGCTGGCGTCGAGCAGCTTGAGGATCTGTTTGGCGTGGATGCCCTGGCGATGGCCAAAGGTGTACAGCGACAGCAGCAACGCCAGCAGCAGTGCGGTGATCGGGTGACCGATCATGTCCATCCAGTTGCGCACCACGTGGCCGTCCGGCAAGCCAATGTCGGCGAAGGTCTTGAGCAGCATCAGGAACACCGGCAGCAGTACGGTGACCAGCGTGATGCCGAAGCTCGGCAGGGCTTTCGCTTCCGGCTCGCGGGCCAGTTGGTCCACCAGTTCCTGGGACGGGTTGCCCGGAATGTATTTGGAAATGAACGTACCGAAGATCGGCCCGGCGATGATGGCCGTTGGCAGCGCGACGATCAGGCCGTACAGGATGGTCTTGCCGATGTCCGCACCGAACACGCCAATGGCCAGCAGCGGGCCGGGGTGCGGAGGCACCAGGCCGTGCACCGCCGAGAGGCCGGCGAGCAGCGGGATACCGATTTTGATCAGCGAAACACCGGTGCGCCGCGCGACAATGAAGACCAGCGGGATCAGCAGCACAAAGCCGATCTCGAAAAATAGCGGGATGCCCACCAGGAACGCGGCGAACATCATTGCCCATTGCACCTTCTCCTTGCCGAAGGCGCGGATCAGGGTCTGGGCGATCTGATCGGCGCCGCCGGATTCGGCCATCATCTTGCCGAGCATGGTGCCCAGCGCAAGGATGATGCCGACAAAGCCGAGCACCCCGCCGAAACCATCCTGGAAGGCCTTGATGATCTTGTCCACGGGCATGCCCGAGGTCAGGCCGAGAAAGCCGGCCGCAATGATCAGTGCAATGAACGGGTGCACCTTGAATTGGGTGATCAGCACGATCAACCCGATGATAGTGACCACTGCATCGAGCAGCAGGTAGGACTCGTGGGACATGCCAAACATGGGGGTCTCTCCTGTTTGTTGTTGTTATTGAAGCGGGTGTTTAATTTTCTGCCGGGGATAGCGCTATCTCTTCCGGCAAAAAATCAGTGAGTAGGTTCAAAACCGTGCTTGAGCCACCAGGCATTGGTTTGCTCGGCCAGGTCCTCGACGCTGTCTTCGCTGGCGTTGAGGGCCAGGGTCAGCGGCTCGCCTTCGGGCGATTCAAGGGTGGCGAACTGGCTGTCGATCAGGCTGGCCGGCATGAAATGACCGGGGCGATGGGACACGCGGTCGGCGGCCACTGCACGGGTCAGCTCCAGAAACACGAAACCCAGGCCCGGCGCGACTTCGCGCAGGTGGTCGCGGTATTTTTTCTTGAGGGCCGAACAGGTGAGCACGGGATGCTCGCCGGCCTCGAGCGAACGGCGCAGTTCATCACAGAGGATGTCGAGCCAGCCGGCGCGGTCGTCGTCGTTGAGGGGGTGGCCGGCGCTCATCTTTTCGATGTTCGCGGCAGGGTGAAAGCTGTCGCCTTCGATGGCGGTGGCGCCGTTCAGGCGGCACAGGGCCTCGCTGACACTGGACTTGCCACAGCCGGAAACACCCATGATGACCAGGGCGGTAACAGGTTGACTCATGAAACACCTCAGGACGCAGATAGCGCTACCTTTGCACGCCGTAAGGTTAGTGCAAAAACAGGCTTTTCCCGCGCCGTCTTGTCTTCTTTTATGGAGTGACGCGTGCATCCGTTCCAACTGGCTTGCTTCACGAACTGAACCGGATCAGGCAACCCTAAGTTCTTCATTTGCAGCCCTTTGGAGACAGCGCTACCTTAGTGCCTCGATTTTTGTTTGGCAAGCCGCCTGATGACCTCCAAGAACGATAAGAATACGCGCACCACGGGTCGCCCGACCCTCAACGAAGTCGCCCGCCTGGCCGGCGTCAGCCCAATCACCGCCTCGCGTGCCTTGCGCGGCATCAGCAGCGTGGCCGCAGAACTGGCCGAAAAAGTGCGGCAGGCCGCCGCCGAGCTCAACTACGTGGTCAACCCTGCCGCCCGCGCACTGGCGTCGGCCCAGAGCCACTCAGTGGTGGTGCTTGTGCCGTCGCTGTCCAACCTTCTGTTTATCGAAACCCTCGAGGCCATCCACCAGGTGCTGCGGCCCAAGGGCTTCGAAGTGCTGATCGGCAACTCCCACTACTCGCGCGACGAAGAAGAAAACCTGCTGCGCAACTACATGGCCTACCAGCCGCGTGGCCTGCTGCTGACAGGTTTTGACCGCACCGAAAGCGCGCGAAGAATGGTCGAGTCGAGCAACGTGCCTTGCGTATACATGATGGACCTGGACCCCAACGCCGGGGTGAACTGCGTGGGGTTCTCGCAACTGGCGGCGGGCGAGACGGCTGCCGCACACCTACTCTCTCGTGGGCGCAAACGCCTGGCCTATATCGGCGCACAGCTGGACCAGCGCACCCTGCTGCGCGGCGAAGGTTTTCGCCGCGCCCTGCAACAGGCTGGCCTGTACGACCCGGCGCTGGAAGTGCTGACACCGCGCCCCTCTTCCGTGGGCCTGGGTGGCGAACTGTTCCTGCAGTTGCTGGCAGCGCATCCCGACGTGGACGCGGTGTTCTTCGGCAACGACGACCTGGCCCACGGCGCACTGCTCGAAGCCATGCGCCACGGCATCCAGGTACCGGAGCGAGTGGCGGTGCTGGGGTTCAACGATTTGCCCGCGTCCTCGTTCATGGTGCCGCGCCTGAGCAGCATCAGCACGCCACGCGAAGCCATTGGCCGAAGGGCAGCGGAGCATTTGTTGACGATCATGGCGGGTAACCGGATTGCCAAACCGGTGGTGGATATGGGGTTTGAGTTGCAGGTGAGGGAGAGTACGTAGGAGGTCCGTAGGAAGAGACTGACATTGCGGTAAGCGTCTTGCTCCGTTGCCTACGCTTACGTCAGAATCCGCCGGCTTGTGCGCCAAGGTCGGTCTCTCTAAGGTTTGTCGGTCGCCGAATTTCTCGGTGATCGGGTTTAGTAGCCTGACTTCTGGCCACTCCTAGTGCATGAGCCTCATCTGTGTTCGATGGCGGTTGTGCGCAGGGCATCTTCGGGTGCGCCGGCGTTGAGTGTCCACCGGTCTACTAACCTGCGTACAGCTGCCACCCTTGTTTACTAGCGATACGGCGGCTCATTTGCAGGATGCTCAAATGATCAAAGCAATAGAAAAAACGCCAACCACCCTCTTCACCGTTGTACCCGATACTCCCCTTGAATCCCTGCTGACCAACAGTTACGAAACCGTTTGCTCCGTCAGCACCCTGCTGCTCGACCTGTCCGATAACCTCACCGGCAAACATCGCGATGTAGCGCTCGCCATTCATCAATTAAGTGAGCTGAGCGTCTTGCTGGTAGGCAAAGCGATGGACCAACACACGCCCCGCACTTGAAAAACCGGCCCCAACTCATGCTTATTGTGGCGAGCCCTAACGCCGTTCAGTTAAGCGCAGACTCCCTGTGGCGAGCAGGCTTGTCCTGCGTTGGGCTGCGCAGCAGCCCCAAAACCAGGCGCTGAGCCGTATCAGGTACACCGCGTTTTGCTGGAGTGGGGGCGCTTCGCACCCCAACGCGGGGCAAGCCCGCTCGCCACAAATTACCGACGGGCTCGCCATTCATCAATTAAGTGAGCTGAGCGTCTTGCTGGTAGGCAAAGCAATGGACCAACACACGCCCCGCACTTGAAAAGCCGGCCCCAACTCATGCTTATTGTGGCGAGCCCTAACGCCGTTCAGTTAAGCGCAGACTCCCTGTGGCGAGCAGGCTTGTCCTGCGTTGGGCTGCGCAGCAGCCCCAAAACCAGGCGCTGAGCCGTATCAGGTACACCGCGTTTTGCTGGAGTGGGGGCGCTTCGCACCCCAACGCGGGGCAAGCCCGCTCGCCACAAATTACCGACGGGGCTCGCCCGGAATTCCAATGCGCAGGTACCGGTGATGATCGACGACCACGGCGTGCTGTGGGAGAGGCTGTCCCAGCAAGCGGGCTTCCACACCTTTGCTCTGGAAGGTCACAACTGAAAAAACAGAGCGGCACGCGTTAAGCTGTAAGCAAATGTGTTTAGCTTGACGCTGAACGCTATTCCTTACTGCTGACCAGAAGGTCTCTCATGTCGACACTCACCGCCTCTGCTACCGATAGCATCGATCCGGTCCGGGCCGCCCATATCAGTGCGCGCATCGACCGCCTTCCTCCCGTTGCGACTATCTGGCGCCTGGTGGCGTTGCTGTCGATTGGCGGCTTTTTCGAGCTGTATGACCTGTTCCAGACCGCCTACATCAGCCCGGGCCTGATCAGCGCCGGGCTGTTCCACATCGGCAGTGAAGGCGTGTTCGGTTTCTCCGACCAGGCCGCCTTCGCTGCGGCGACCTTTCTCGGCCTGTTTTTCGGCGCCAGCCTGCTCAGCCCCATCGCCGACCGCTTCGGGCGCCGCGCGATCTTTACCTTCGCGCTGGTCTGGTACACCGTCGCCACGGTGTTGATGGGCCTGCAGACTTCCGCTTTGGGCATCATCTGCATGCGCTTTCTGGTGGGCATCGGCCTGGGAATCGAGCTGGTGACCATCGACGCCTACCTCTCGGAGCTGGTGCCCAAGCGCATGCGCAGCTCGGCGTTTGCCTTTGCGTTTTTCATCCAGTTCCTGTCGGTGCCGACCGTGGCGCTGATGTCGTGGTGGCTGGTGCCCCAGGCGCCGTTCGGCATTGCCGGGTGGCGCTGGGTGGTGCTGAGCAGTGCGGTGTTTGCGCTGTTTATCTGGCAACTGCGCAAGCGCCTGCCGGAGTCGCCGCGCTGGCTGGCGCAGCAAGGTCGTTTCGACGAAGCCGGCGCCATCATGGACACCCTTGAAGCACGCTGCCGCAAGGATCACGGTAAACCGCTGGATGAACCGCAACCGGAGGCGGTCAGTGTGCAGGGCAATGGCCGGTTCGCCGATATCTGGCAACCGCCCTATCGCCGCCGCGCGCTGATGCTGATCGTGTTTCATGTGTTCCAGGCCATCGGGTTCTTCGGTTTTGGCAACTGGCTGCCGGCGCTGCTGTCGGGCCAGGGCGTCAGTGTGACCCACAGTTTGCTGTACGCGTTCGTCATCACCCTCGCCTACCCGCTGGGGCCGCTGCTGTTCGTGAAGGTGGCCAACCGCTTTGAAAACAAGTGGCAGATCGTCGGATCGGCCATGGGCGCGATGATCTTCGGCAGCCTGTTCGCTTTGCAGACCACCGCGGTGGGGCTGATCTTTTGCGGCGTGATGATCACCTTCTGCAACGCCTGGCTGAGCTACAGCTACCACTCCTATCAGGCCGAACTGTTCCCGACCAATATTCGCGCGCGGGCGGTCGGCTTCTGCTATTCGTTCAGCCGTTTGTCGACGGTGTTCAGCAGCCTGTTGATCGGTTTTATCCTTGAACAGCTGGGCACGCCGGGAGTGCTGGCATTTATCGCCAGCAGCATGCTGATCGTGATGATCACCATCAGCTGGTTCGGGCCGCGCACCCGCAACCTGGCACTGGAAAACATCGCCCATTGACGGCAAGGGTTGGCCGTCGACTGGCCATCGGTTGCCGCGACGGCGACCCGTGGCCCAATAAAACCGGGCACGGCGCACGCGGCACGCTATTTGCTCCAGTGCTTGCACTGAACATTTGCGCAGGTGACCGATCATGCTGGTTAACAACAACACCCAGGCCGTATCGAACGTCCAACAGGTCAACCGGCCCGACATGGACCCGGCCAATGCTGCCGCCAGTACGCTCTACAGCGGCGTGCTGGCGGCAGCACAACCTACCCTGACCCTGCCGGCCGCGCAGAAGGATCTGGACAAGGCGAGCGGGCGTATTGACGAGGCGTTTGCCAAGACCCGTGTGCAACTTCAGGCCTCCGCGCCCGCCTCTGGCACGCGTGCGGAGCTCACCGAGTACATGAGCAAATCCCCGGGCGAGCGCATTCGTGAGCAGTTGCTCAAGGAGCAGGGTTTGACCGAGGAGCAGGCGCAGGCGCTGCCGCAGGAAAAACAGGATGCGATTGCCAGGGAAGTGGCTGCACGGTTGAAGGAACAGCAGCAGGTGGCGGCGACGACCGCGCCGAAGGCTGAACCGGTACAACAGGCGCTGGCGGCCATCTAACCAGGCCTTGACGCCATTCAACTGTGGGAGGGGGCTTGCTGCCGATTGCAGTGTGTCAGTCAATTGATCGGTGACTGACACACCGCTACCGGGAGCAGCCCCCTCCCACATTGGAGTCTGTTTCACACAGGATCGCCGTTCACACAGGTTTTCATGTGTGGGTGAGTTACTGCAGTTGCAACGTCGAGTTGAACTGACTGATCGCGTCCACCACATGCCGTGAGCCTTCCTGGATTTCCAGGATCACCTGCCCCGCTTCGTTGGCCAGTTCCACCCCGAGCCCCGTGCGGCTCAAGCTCGACTGCATGCTCGATACCGCGCTCGCCGACAGGTCGTGGTTCTTGCGCACCACCTCGACAATTTCCAGCGTCGCCTGGCTGGTGCGCGCGGCGAGGCTGCGCACTTCGTCGGCCACCACCGCAAAACCGCGTCCATGCTCACCGGCACGGGCGGCCTCGATGGCAGCGTTGAGCGCCAGCATATTGGTTTGCTCGGCGATGCTGCGGATGGTCTGCACGATGGTGCCGATGATCTCCGACTGCTTGTTCACCGCGTCGATGCTCACGGCGGCCTGGTTCAGGTCGTGGGAAATGTCTTCGATGATCTGCACCGTTTGCTGCACCACCTGCGAGCCCTTGCGCGCGCAGACGTCGTTTTGCACCGAGGTGGCGTGAGCCGAATCGGCAGCGGTGCGCAGGCTGGTGACCTGGTCGGTAATGTCGCTGGCGAATTTCACCACTTTGTACAGCCGGCCGCTGGTGTCGAAGATCGGGTTGTAGGAGGCCTCCAGAAACAGCGTCTTGCCGTACTTGTTTTTGCGCTCAAAACGGTGCGAGTGATATTCGCCACGGTTGAGCGAGGCCCAGAACGCCTTGTAGGCCGGCGACTCGACCTCCTCGCGGTGACAAAACAGGCTGTGGTGCTGGCCGACGATTTCATCCAGCGAGTACTGCACCGTTCGCAGGAAGTTCGCATTGGCGTTGAGGATCTGCCCTTGGGGCGTGAACTCGATTACCGCCATGGAGCGGCCAATCGCATCGATCAGGCTCTGGTTTTCGTGTTCGTGGTGGACTCGCGCGGAAATATCCGACGCCACTTTGATCACGCTGAGCACCCGCTGCTCCTCGTCCAGCACCGGCATGTAGCTGGCCTCCAGCCAAACCTCCTCGCCGCGTTTGTTCAGGCGCATGAAGGTGCCGCTGATGGCTTCGCCCCGCGCCAGGTCGCGCCAGAGCGTGGCGTAGGCCTCGGTGTGGGTGTAGGCCTCCTCGCAGAACAGCCGGTGATGCTGGCCGCGGATATCTTCCACGCTGTAGCCCATGACTTTGCAGAAGTTGTCATTGGCATCGAGGATCACCCCCGCAGGATCGAACTCGATCATGGCCATGGAGCGACCGATAGCGGCGAGTTTGGCGTTGGATTCGGTGAGGGCGCAGGAGAAACGCTGGATCTCGAGCAGGTCGGCTTTGTGATGGAGGCTGAACATGGTCGGATCTCCCTGATGCCCGGCGCTGAGCGCGCATTCCATTGGCATGAGCATAGCCACGGCGCGGCGCTATGCAAGGCGACAGTGCCGGGAGGAGCTCTCAGGGCGCTTTGAAGACTGCCTGCTGAACGTCGACCTTTTTCGGAATCAGTCGGTTGGCGAAAAACAGATCGGCAGTGCCTTGCTGAGTGGCAATGTCGGCGGCTGTCAGCGCACGGATCGGCGTGGGTGAGCGGTGCTCGAAGTAACTTTTCACCACGGCAGGCGGCAGGCCCAGAGTCTTGGCCATCAGCGCGATACTCTCCTGGGGCTGGTCCAGGGACAGGCGCTGCGCTTTACCCAGCGTCTGAATGATCGTGGCAATGGCGTGCGGGTGCTGTTTGGCGAACCGGCTGCTGACCACGAAGAAACTGCCCGCCGGGTTGAGCCCCTGCCCGTCGCCCAGTACTCGGGCAGAACCGTCGACCACGGCGGCCGAGTAGTACGGGTCCCACACCACCCAGGCATCCACCTTGCCTTGTTCAAACGCCGCACGTCCGTCTGACGGCGACAGGTACACCACGTTCACGTCCTGCCATTGCAACCCGGCCCGCAAGATACTCTTGAGGAACAGGTTGTGGGCACTGGAGCCCTTGAGCAATGCAACGCGCTTGCCCTTGAGCTCGGCCACGCTGTGCAGCGTGCTGGCCTTGGGCACCAGAATCGCTTCGGTCTTGCCGTCATTGGGCTCGACCGCGATGTATTGCAGGTCGATGCCGGCGGCCTGGGCGAAGATCGGGGGGATGTCGCCGATATTGCCAATATCCAGGCTGCCGGCATTGAGCGCTTCCATCAGTGGCGGGCCACCGAGGAATTCGACCCATTGCACCTGGGTGCCCGGCAGCGCCGCCTCAAAAAGCCTGTGCTCGCGGGCCAGCACCATGCTCACCGAGCCTTTTTGATAGCCGACACGCAAGGTCTCGGGTTCGCCAGCCAGCGCCGTCCGGGCCAGCAACGTCAGCGCCAGCAACGAGCCCGCCAGCAGGTATTTGAGTGGTTTCATGGGTAGCCTCTTGATGATCCGTTGAAGCGATCCTAACAAGCAGGTTTATTCTTTAATAATATTTAAAACTCACCGATATATGATAAAAAAGAATATATAAGCCCCGGCTGATTAATCAGTCACCAAGCGTGCTTATAATCCTCGCCCCCTGGTCACATGCACCTGAACACCATGCCCGAATTATCCATCCAATTGCTGAGCGAGCCGCTCTGGCCGCTGCTGAACAAGTTTTACCGCGCCCACGGTTCCTCGATGAAAGCACTCAAGGGCGGTCGTTTGTGGGTGGCGCGTGACGCCGAGATCGTGGCCGGGCTGTGCCTGACACCGGTGCTGGGCGGGCAGTGGCTGACGGGGCTGTTCGTCGACCCGGCCTATCGTGGGCAAGGATTGGCGGCGCGGTTGGTGTCCTGTGGAGTGCAACAGGTTGAGGGCACCGTTTGGCTGTTTTGCCACCCGGACCTGCAAGGCTTGTATGAACGGATGGGCTTCACGCAGGAAACGCACTTGCCGCAGTCGCTCAGCGAGCGGCTGGTGCGCTATAAACGCAACAAGCCGCTGATCGCGATGGGCTTGGAAATTTGAAATGCAGGCCTATGTGGGAGGGAGCAAGCCCCCTCCCATCGTTTCAAGCGGTGTGGTGTCAGAGGGCTATTCTTCTACCGCCGGCTCCAGCGCAGGGAACAGCACATCGGTAAACCCGAATTTGCTGAAGTCGGTAATGCGCGAGGGGTACAGCCGGCCAATCAGGTGATCGCACTCATGCTGCACCACCCGCGCATGGAAGCCGTCAGCAAAACGCACAATCGGTTCGCCCTTGGGGTCGAAACCTTCGTAGCGAATCTGCTGGTAACGGTTGACCGCCCCGCGCAGGCCAGGCACCGACAGGCAGCCTTCGTAGTCCTCTTCCACCACCGGGCTGAGTGGCGTGATGAGCGGGTTGATCAGGATGGTCTGCGGCACCGGCGGTGCGTCCGGGTAGCGTTCGCTGGCCTCGAAACCGAAGATCACCAGTTGCAGGTCGACGCCTATCTGCGGCGCGGCCAGGCCGACACCGCCGACGTGTTCCATGGTCTGGAACATGTCATCGATCAATTGCCACAGCTCGGGGCTGTCGAACATTTCCGGCGGTACGGGCGCGGCGATGCGCAGCAGGCGCTCGTCGCCCATTTTCAGGATGTCACGGATCATCGATCAGGCTCTACGGGAGTGGGCTTGGAATGGTCTCGGCCTAAGCCTGAGACATGCTGTTTCTCATCAGTGTGGCCGGGCTCATCAAACTCCTTTGCGCCCGCGTCCTTGCCCTCGGCCGACATGTGTTCGATCACGGCGTTCATCTCCGCACCGAGCAGCAGCACGGCGGCAGAAATATAGAAATACAGAAGCAGCACGATGATCGCACCGATACTGCCATACATGGCGTTGTAGTCGGCGAAGGTTTTAACGTAGTAACCAAAGCCCAGGGACGCGACGATCCACACCACCACGGCCAGCACGGAGCCCGGGGTGATGAAGCGAAACTTCTGTTCCACGTCCGGCATCACGTAATACATGAGGGCCACGGCAAACATCAGCAGGATGACGATCAATGGCCAGCGCACGATGGTCCACAGCGTAACGACGAATTCCTGCATTCCGATCTGCCCCGCCAGCCACTCCATCACTTGCGGGCCCAGCACCATCAGTGCCGCGGCGGCCAGCAGCATGCCGGCGATGCCGATGGTGTAGAAAATCGACAGCGGGAAACGCTTCCAGATCGGCCGGCCTTCCACCACGTCGTAGGCGGCGTTCATCGCACTCATCATCAAACGCACGCCGGCCGAGGCCGTCCACAGCGCGATGACGATACCGACCGAAAGCAGCCCGCCTTTGGATTGCTGCAACTGGTCGATCACCGGGTTGACCTGTTCCAGCGCCTGAGGCGGCAACACCAGCTCGGATTGCAGGCGCAACCAGCTGAAGAAGTCCGGCAGGTGCAGGAAACCGATCAGGGCAATGAGGAACAGCAGGAAGGGAAACAGCGAAAACAGCATCTGATAGGCCAGTGCCGAGGCGTAGGTGGGCATCTCATCATCGATGAACTCGGTGACGGTGCGCATCAGCACCTTATGCAGCTTGAGGCCTTGTAGTACCGGAAAGATCATAGCGTCTCCTTTCGCCGCAATAAGGTCATATTCATGGGCGACTCAGGGGCCGTTTTCTACATCAAAGTAGCCCATTTGGCGACTTTGAAACAATTTCCAAAGTTTAGTTGCAACAGCTGACACAAAAACGGCCATCCGTGGATGGCCGCAGGTCTGCGCAAACGCAATGCCGGGTCAGGCTTTGTCGACGGTATTCTTGACCGCGTCCTTGGTTTTGCCAACCGCTTGCTGAGCTTCACCCTTCAGTTCCTGAGCCTTGCCTTCAGCACGCAGTTTGTCGTTATCCGTGGCTTTGCCGACGCCTTGCTTGACGTTGCCGACGGCTTCGTTAGCCATGCCTTTTACCTTATCGGAAGTGCTGCCCATGGTATTACTCCTGATAACAATCAAATGGTTTTTAATGACTACGTAAAGATTGACCCGGGGCCGTTCCGTAGAGTTTCAATTATTTTCAGCCGGCATTTGATCGCCCTATAAAGGTTTGGCTTTATGTTTTGCAGCCAACCCACGAGAATGCCGGGCAGATTCAGGCTCAAATGCTGAATAACAGATCCCGTAGGAAGGTTATGAAACTCGATAAGACACAGGCCATCGCCCGCAGAAACCAGGCCTTGGGCGGCGCCGTACTCGGCGTCAACAACTGCCACTTCACCGACCTGGACCGCAAGCGCAACATCTGGTGGTTCGACCTGCCGCTGGTGCGCATTGGCGTGGGCCAATACGAGTGGATCCACTTGTTGATGCACAACGCCGAGACCGACCAGTTGCTGCACCTGAAGGTGCCCACGCTGTTCCTGCGTGAGAACGTCGAAGGGCTGGTGGTGCGCAATGCGGGCAAGCGCAAGCCCGAGATCACCCTGGAGTTGAGTGCGGACAAGGATTCGTACCTCAAGGACGTGCGCCCGGCGGGTGCTGGGATCAGCTTCGCGCAATTCGCCCTGTAAAAAATGTGCAGGCCATAAAAAACCCCGCATTGGCGGGGTTTTTTATTGAGTTACTTTTTCAGGCCCAGCTTCTTCAGTTCTTCATCGCGCAATTCACGCCGCAGGATCTTGCCTACATTGGTGGTGGGCAACACATCGCGGAACTCCACCGCCTTGGGCACTTTGTAGGCGGTGACGTTGGCGCGCATGTGCTCCATCACCTGATCCTTGGTCAGGGTTGCGCCTGGCTTGACCACGATGAACAGCTTGATGATTTCCCCGGATTTTTCGTCCGGTACGCCGATGGCGGCGCACTGCAGCACACCCGGCAGGCCGGCCAGCACGTCTTCCAGTTCGTTGGGATAGACGTTGAAGCCGGACACCAGAATCATGTCCTTCTTGCGGTCGACAATGCGCAGGTAGCCGTCAGGCTGGATGATCGCGATGTCACCGGTCTTCAACCAGCCTTCGCTGTCGAGCATCTCGGCGGTGGCGTCCTCGCGCTGCCAGTAGCCCTTCATTACTTGCGGGCCTTTCACGCACAGCTCGCCGGTCTCGCCCAGCGCCAGTTCGGTGCCGTCGTCGGCGATGACCTTGCACACCGTGGACGGCACCGGGATGCCGATGGTGCCAATCTGGATGTGCTGGATCGGGTTGACCGTGGCCACCGGGCTGGTCTCGGTCATGCCGTAACCTTCACAGATACCGCAACCGGTCACGGCCTTCCAACGCTCGGCCGCCGCCAGTTGCAGGGCCATGCCACCGGACAGGGTGACCTTGAGCGCCGAGAAGTCCAGCTTGCGGAAACCCTCGTTATTGCACAGCGCCACGAACAGGGTGTTGAGGCCGACAAAACCGCTGAACTTCCACTTCGACAGTTCCTTGACCATCGCCGGCAAGTCGCGCGGGTTGCTGATCAGGATGTTGTGGTTGCCGATCAGCATCATCGCCATGCAATGAAAGGTGAACGCGTAGATGTGGTACAGCGGCAACGGCGTGATGAGGATCTCGCAGCCTTCATTGAGGTTGGAGCCCATCAGCGCCTTGCACTGCAGCATGTTGGCGACGAGGTTGCGGTGGGTGAGCATCGCGCCCTTGGCCACGCCAGTGGTGCCGCCGGTGTATTGCAGCACCGCCACATCATCGCTGGCCGGACTCACTTCGTTGACGGTCCGGCCATGGCCCCTGGCAAGCACGTCGTTGAACTTGATCGCCTTGGGCAGGTGGTAGGCCGGGACCATTTTCTTGACGTACTTGATGACGCTGTTGATCAGCAGACGCTTGAGCGGCGGCAGCAGGTCGGCCACTTCGGTGACGATCACGTGCTTGATGGCGGTCTTGGGCACGACCTTTTCCGCCAGATGGGCCATGTTGGCCAGGCACACCAGGGCCTTGGCCCCGGAGTCGTTGAATTGGTGTTCCATTTCCCGCGCGGTGTACAGCGGGTTGGTGTTGACCACGATCAGCCCGGCACGGATGGCGCCGAACACGGCGACCGGGTATTGCAGGACGTTGGGCAGTTGCACCGCAATGCGGTCGCCGGGCTGCAGGTCGGTGTGCTGCTGAAGGTAGGCGGCGAAGGCGCCGGACAATTCGTACAGCTCACCGTAGGTGAGGGTCTTGCCCAGGTTGCTGAAAGCCGGCTTGTTGGCGAAGCGCTGGCAGGACTGCTTCAATACCGCCTGAATATTCGGATACTCGTCTGGATTGATTTGTGCAGCAATCCCGGCGGGGTACTTATCCTTCCAAAAGTCTTCATTCATGGAAGCCCACTCCTCAGCGACGCGAATTCATCATCGCATTTGATGCGATTATTATTGGTGTATGTCTTTTGTACGGTGAATCCGGCGCTTCAAAGCATGCCGAGACGTCACAAAGCGCGCCGAGAGTAGCAGCTTTGCCAAGGGCCGCCTAGAGCCAAACGAGGGCCCCACAGTCATAATCACGACTGTCCTACAATATCTGGTCACACTTTAAACGCTTGTTGAATACCCCAGCAAAGCGCTCTGGAACAGGCTCTCCAGCGCAACACGAGACAAATGTGGGAGGGGGCCTGCTCCCGATGGCGGTGTATCAGTCACCGGATAAGTGACTGAACCGCTGCCATCGGGAGCAAGCCCCCTCCCACACTTTTAGTCGCTGGCAATTCAAGGGTCAGGCGATGTCGCGCAGCTCCCGTCGCAGGATTTTCCCTACCGGCGTCATCGGCAACGAGTCGCGCAGCACGATCTGCTTGGGCACCTTGTACCCGGTGAAGTTGGCCTTGCAGTACGCCTTCAGCTCCTCAACGCTCACGCCCTGGGCACGCGCCACCACGAACAGCTTTACCGCCTCCCCCGTGCGCTCGTCCGGCACGCCGATGACTGCGCAATTGGCCACGGCCGGGTGCGCCATCACCACGTCTTCGATCTCGTTGGGGTACACGTTGAAACCCGAGACGATGATCAGGTCTTTCTTGCGATCGACAATTCGTATGAAACCGTCCTCGTCGATCACGGCGATATCGCCGGTCTTGAACCAGCCTTCGGTGTCCAGCGCTTCGGCGGTGGCTGCCGGTTGCTGCCAATAGCCCTTCATCACCTGCGGGCCCTTGATGCACAGCTCGCCACGCTCGCCCAGCGGCAGCTCGACACCTTCGTCGTCGATCACCTTCATTGCCGTGGCTGGCACGGGAATGCCCACGGTACCCAGCCGCGACTTATCGCCGTATGGGTTTGCACTGGCAACCGGAGAGGTTTCGGTCAGGCCGTACCCCTCGCCGATCGCGCAGCCGGTGAGCTGCTGCCAGCGTTCCGCGGTGGCCTTGATCAGCGCGGTGCCGCCCGAGTTGGTGGTTTTGAGGTGAGAGAAATCCAGCTGCTTGAACTCCGGATGATCCATCAGCGCGACAAACAGCGTGTTGAGCCCCAACAGCCCGGTGAAGCGCCACTTTTTCAGCTCCTTGATGAAGCCGCCAATGTCCCGTGGGTTGGTGATCAGCACGTTGTGGTTGCCCGAGACCATCATGCACATGCAGTTCGCGGTGAAGGCATAGATGTGGTACAGCGGCAGCGGCGCGATCATCACCTCTTGCCCTTCCTTGATCAGCGGCTGGCCGTCGTCGCCGGTCTGCGACATGCAGGCGCGCACCTGCTGCATGTTCGCCACCAGGTTGCGGTGGGTGAGCATCGCGCCCTTGGCCAGCCCGGTAGTGCCGCCGGTGTATTGCAACACAGCGATATCATCCAGGCTCACGGGATGGCGTGTCACCCCCAGCCCTGCCCCCATGCGCAGGGCGCGCTTGAATGGCACCGCGCGTGGCAGATGGTAGGCCGGCACCATTTTCTTCACCTTGTCGACCAGGGTATTGACAAGCCAGCCCTTGGCGGCGGGCATGAAGTCGCCCATTCGGGCTTCTATCAGGTAGTCGATGGCCGTGTCGGTGCACACCTCCTGCACACGCGAACCGAACAGGTTGAGGTAGACCAGCGCACGCACGCCGGCATCCTTGAACTGGTGGCGCATTTCACGCGGGGTATAAAGGGGGTTGGTGTTGACCACGATGAGCCCGGCGCGCAGGGCGCCGAACACGGCGATCGGGTAATGCAGCACATTGGGCATCTGCACCGCGATGCGCTCGCCGGGCTTGAGGTCGGTGTGCTGCTGCAGGTAACCGGCGAACGCCGCACTTTGGCGCTCAAGCTCGGCGTAGGTCAGGGTGATCCCCATGTTGCTGAATGCCGGACGGTCGGCGAAAGTCTTGCACGAGCGCTCGAATACTTCGATCACCGAGCTGTAGGTGGTGAGGTCGATGGTGTTGGGAACGCCGGGCGCGCGTTTGTCATTCCAGAAATCAGGTTGCATTATTCTTGTCCTCTTACCTGAGTGTGTCCGGCCGCTGCTGTAAAAAGCGGAGCTTGGGGGACGTTAGCAGCTATGGCCAAACTGGCAAATACGCTAAATCGTGTCATTGATTGTATGAATCTTGCCGCTGAGGCGTCGGCAGATACCTGGTGCGCGATACACTGCACCCATCCCGAGCAAAGGAAGCGCCATGAACCACAGCACCTTCTGGCTGACCGCGACCGACCACAGCCGCCTGTACGTCAATCAATGGCTGCCGGAGGGCCCCGCCAGGGCCGTGGTGATGCTGTCCCATGGCATGGCCGAGCACAGCGGGCGCTATGGGCGCCTGGCCGCGGCCTTGTGTGCCGGCGGCTATGGCGTGTATGCGCTGGACCAGCGTGGCCACGGCCGTACCGCCGACTCAGGCGACCTGGGCCTGTACGCCGAGCAGGACGGCTGGAACAAGGTGGTAGGCGACCTCGCCAGCCTCCACCAACACATCGGCCAGCATCAGCCGGGGTTACCGATCATTCTGCTGGGTCACAGCATGGGCAGCTACATTGCTCAGGCCTACCTGCTGCACCACAGCGCCAGCCTGCATGGGGCGATTCTCAGCGGTTCGAACTTCCAGCCGGTGGCCCTGTATCGCGCCGCACGGGTGATAGCGCGTGTCGAACGCGCTCGACAGGGCCTGCGCGGGCGCAGCGCGTTGATCGAGTGGCTGTCGTTCGGCTCATTCAACAAGGCGTTCAAACCGACGCGCACGGCGTTTGACTGGCTCAGCCGCGACCCCGACGAAGTCGACCGCTACATCAACGACCCGCTCTGTGGTTTTCGTTGCACCAACCAGCTGTGGATCGACCTGCTGGGCGGCTTGCAGCACATCAGCAAGGCGTCCAATCTCGCGCAGATCGATCCCGGACTGCCGATTCTGGTGGTGGGCGGCGAATGTGATCCGGTAAGCGACGGCAAGCGTCTCAACAGCCTGGCCCAGGCTATACGCGAGGCCGGCTGCCAACACGTTCAGCTGACTGTCTACCCGCAGGCGCGGCATGAAGTGTTCAACGAAACCAACCGTGACGATGTGACGGCGGATCTACTGCACTGGCTCGACCAGGCCCTGACCCTGCGCAGGCCGGCGCACTGCGAATAACGCTTGCAGAACCGGCCATTAAATTACCGACCAGCCACAGGATGCATTTTTAGATGACCCAGGTAACCAACACCCCTTACGAAACCCTTGAAGTCGGCCAGACCGCCAGCTACAGCAAGACCGTCGAAGAGCGCGATATCCAGCTGTTCGCCGCCATGTCCGGCGACCACAACCCGGTGCACCTGGATGCCGAATACGCCAAGACCACCATGTTCAAGGAGCGCATCGCCCATGGCATGTTCAGCGGCGCACTGATCAGCGCGGCCGTGGCCTGCGAGTTGCCTGGGCCGGGCACCATCTATGTGGGCCAGCAAATGAGTTTTCAAAAGCCGGTAAAGATCGGCGACACGCTGACGGTGCGCCTGGAGATTCTGGAGAAACTGCCGAAGTTTCGCGTGCGCATAGCCACCCGCGTATTCAACCAGCACGACGAACTGGTGGTGGATGGCGAAGCGGAGATCATTGCGCCTCGCAAGCAGCTTGAATTAACACTGACCCCATTGCCGCCGATCAGCATTGGCTGAGTGCAAATCCAACGCAAAAAAATGCGGAAGGGGGCAAGCCCCTCCCGCATCGGGTTACAGCGCAGTGCTTACGACTGGGCGCGAGCCTGGTTACGCAGGGCTTTCACTTGGTCGTGGTTGCGTTGCACGCCATGGTACTGACGCTCAACCAGGTCACGAATGCCCAGCAGGTTGTGCTTGTTGATCTTCTCGATCGCTTCGCGGTAGGCCTTCAGGGCGTGGTCTTCACCGCGCTCGGCTTCGTTCAGTACCGCTTCTTCGTCTTTACCAGTGACCATCGACTTCACGTCGACCCAGCCACGGTGCAGAGCGCCAGCGACGCTGCCGGAATCTTCCGGATCACCGCCCAGAGCACGTACGGCGGTTTTCAGTTCTGCGGCAGAGGTGGCGCAATCAGCGGAACGCTTGGCGAACAGCGCCTTCAGCTCCGGGTGCTTGATGTCTTCAGCGCACTCTTTAAAACCTTTCTGACCGTCAATGCTGGTCTCGATCAGGTCGTTCAGTACGGAGATGGATTCTTTATTGATGTCAGTCATTTTTCAATTCCTTATGGCAGGTTTAAAAGGATGCAAGGGTAATTGCAGTGTCCGTGCCAGCTTTTTGAAAAATATATTTCACTTTAAAATCAAGGCGTTATGAATTATTGAACCATCTGTGTCTATGTTATTTGCATGATCTGTCCTTTGGCCTTCATGCAGAATGCCTGTATTTTCACTGTCATTGTCTGGACCGTCCAAGATCGCCATGAACCCGGAAAAACTCGAACTGCTGATCACCCGTCAAATGCCCTTCGGCAAATACAAGGGCCGGATCATCGCCGACCTCCCTGGCCCCTATCTCAACTGGTTCGCCCGCGAAGGCTTCCCCCATGGCGAGCTGGGCGGCCTGCTGGCATTGATGCAGGAAATCGACAGCAACGGCCTGGCCGACCTGCTGGAACCGCTACGCGCCAAACACGGCAAACCCGCCCCTCGCCATTAGGAGTTTCGCCATGCCAGGGAATGCAAACAACGAACAGTACTGGCGCAGCATTGCCCAGCGCTATGAGCAGGAGCCCGGCCCCATCAATCTGGAAAACGGCTACTTCGGGCGCATGAGCCGCGCAGTGCAGGCGCAGTATCTGGAGCATGTGGCGTTCATCAACCGCAGCAACTCGCTGCATGTGCGCCAACGCTTCGAGCGCGGTGACAACGACGCCATCCGCCGCCAATTGGCCGACTCGATCAACGCCGACCCGCAGGCGATAGCGTTTACCCGCAACGCCACCGAAGCGCTGCAATCTCTGATCCGCAATTACAACCGCCTGCAACCGGGCGATCAGGTGCTGATCAGCGACCTTGAATACGACACGGTCAAGGGTGCGATGCGCTGGCTGGCGGGCTACCGGGGCGTGGAGGTGATCGAAATCACCCACTTTCATCCGGCCAGTTTCGACAGTTTGGTGCACACCTATGGCGAGGCATTTGTGCAGTATCCGCGCGTAAAGCTCATGGCGCTGACCCATGTCACCCACCGTACCGGCCTGGTGATGCCCGTCGAAACCATCGCCAGGGCCGCGCAGGCGCACGGCGTGGATGTAATCCTGGACGGTGCCCACGCACTGGGCCAGATCGACTTCAACCTCGCCGAACTGGGCATCAGCTTTGCCGGCTTCAACCTGCACAAGTGGATCGGCGCGCCACTGACCCTGGGCTTCCTCTATATCGCCCCCGAGCGCCTGGCCGATATCGACCCGGACATGGGCGAGTGTCACTACCCCGCCACTGACGTGCGTGCACGCACGCCCTACAGCACACCCAACTTTCCTGCGCTGATGACCCTGCCGCTGGTGCTGGAAGAACATCACGGGCTGGGTGGCGCGGCGGCCAAAGGTGCGCGGGTCAATTACCTGAGGGACATGTGGGTGAGTCAGGTGCGGTCGCTGCCCGGAATCGAGGTGCTCACGCCGGACGATCCGCGTCTGTATTGCGGTATTACCGCGTTCAAGTTTATCGGGCGAGATCAACAGGTGATGGTGGAGCGTCTGCTCAAGGAGCACGGCCTGTTTACCACGACCCGCGTAGGTACGGCGTTTGGCACGTGTATTCGGGTGACGCCGGGGGTGGTGACCTGCGCTGAAGACATCACTGTCCTGATCAACGCGATCACTCAACTAGCCACGGACTGAAATGTGGGAGGGAGCAAGCCCCTCCCACACTAGCCCTCTTGCACATCAGGCATGTGTGACCTTGAGGTTTTTTACAGGCAAAAAAAAGCGGCACACCGACCAAGTGCGCCGCAAAAATGCCGTTAAGCACAGCAACAACGATTCTTTACATCCGATCAGTCCAGCAGGGCCAGCGCTTGTGCGGTGACTTCCTGAATACGTGCCCAGTCGCCGTTCCTGATCCACTCCGGGTCAAGCATCCAGCTACCGCCCACGCACATCACGTTTTTCAACGCCATGTAGCTCTTGATATTGGCCGGCCCCACACCGCCGGTAGGGCAGAACTTCACTTCGCCGAACGGACCGCCCAGCGCCTTGATTGCCGCCACACCGCCGCTGACTTCGGCGGGGAACAGCTTGAAGCGGCGATAACCCAGGGCATAGCCTTCCATGATGCCGGACGCATTGCTGATGCCTGGCAGCAGCGGGATCGGACTGTGCACCGAGGCTTCCAACAGATCACGGGTGATGCCGGGGGTGACGATGAATTGCGAACCGGCCACCTCGGCCGCGTCGAGCATCTGACGGTCAAGCACAGTGCCAGCACCGGTGCACAGTTCAGGACGTTGCTCGCGCAGCACCTGAATGGCCTTGAGGCCGAACTCGGAACGCAGGGTCACTTCCAGCGCGGTCAAACCACCGGCTGCCAAGGCATCGGCCAGCGGCAGGATGTCCTGCTCGCGGGCGATGGTGATCACCGGCAGGATCCGCGCCTTGGCGCAGAGGCTGTCGATCAGGGCAACTTTGTCCGCCATGGAAACGGTCGGTTGAGGGCTTTTCATAGCGGCTGATCCTTGGCTCATGGGCACCAGTAAATCTCTAATGTAGGTTGCAAAAACGCGCGAATCGGCATGGCAGCAACGTCGTCACTGGCCAGCGCGGCGCTCAAGGTGGTCAATTTGGAGCTGCCGGAAATCGACAGCACGGTGTAGTTCGCCGTGGCAAGCAGCGCGCGACTCATGGTCAGGCGCTGATGGGGCACGGTCGGCGCCAGCATTGGCCAGCAACGGCGGGTACCGTCCGGCGCCAGCGCGTCGTGCAGGTTCGGACTGTCGGGGAACAGCGAGGCGGTGTGACCGTCATCGCCCATGCCGAGCACCAGCACATCAATGCCGGGCAATTCGCCCAACAGACGGTCGGCCTGCTCGGCAGCGTCTTCAAGATTGGCCGCAGCGCTGTAGAGGCTCAGAAACTTGGCCTTGGCGGCCGGGCCCTGCAACAGGTGCTGCTTGAGCAGGCCGGCGTTACTGTCGGCATGCTCCACCGGCACCCAGCGTTCGTCCGCCAGGGTGATGGTAACCCTGGACCAGTCCAGCCCCTGCTTGGCCAACTGCTGGAAAAACGCCACCGGGCTGCGGCCACCGGACACCACCAGGGTGGCCTCGCCACGGGCACTGATGGCCGTGCGCAGTTGTTCGGCCACGTCATTGGCCAGGCCGTCCGCCAGCAGCGCCGGCGTGCGGTACTCATGGGCCGTTACGCCCTGAGGCAGTTTCAATTCAGATATCGCCATACCACGACCTCCCATCCCGCGTGATCAGTGCAATCGAGCTCATCGGCCCCCAGGAACCCGCCGCGTACGGCTTGGGCGCATCACCGGATTTTTTCCACCCGGCGATCAACTGGTCACACCACGTCCACGCGGCTTCGATTTCATCTTTACGGACAAACAGGTTCTGATTGCCGTTCATCACTTCCAGCAGCAACCGCTCGTAGGCATCGGGAATCCGTGCGCTGCGGTAGGTGTCGGAAAAATTCAGCTGCAGCGGGCCGCTGCGCAGTTGCATGCCCTTGTCCAGGCCCTGCTCCTTGGTCATCACGCGCAAGGAAATGCCCTCGTCCGGCTGCAGGCGGATGATCAACTTGTTGCTGATCTGCAGGCGCTGCTCGGGGGCGAAGATGTAGTGGGACGGCTCCTTGAAGTGGATGACGATCTGCGACAACTTTTGCGGCATGCGCTTGCCGGTGCGCAGGTAGAACGGCACCCCGGCCCAACGCCAGTTACGGATATCGGCACGCAGGGCGACGAAGGTTTCGGTGTCACTCTGGGTGTTGGAGTTCTCTTCTTCCAGGTAACCCGGTACTGGCTTGCCGGCGCTGTAGCCGGCGATGTATTGGCCGCGCACCACCTGAGTGGTCAGGCCTTCCGGGCTGATCGGCGCCAGGGCCTTGAGCACCTTGACCTTCTCGTCGCGGATGCTGTCGGCGGACAGGTCGGCCGGCGGGTCCATGGCGATCAGGCACAGCAGCTGCAGCAGGTGGTTCTGGATCATGTCGCGCAGTTGGCCGGCCTTGTCGAAATAGCCCCAGCGCCCCTCGATACCGACCTGCTCGGCCACGGTGATTTCCACGTGGGAGATGTAGTTCTGGTTCCACTGGGTTTCAAACAGGCTGTTGGCGAACCGCAGCGCGATCAGGTTCTGGACGGTCTCTTTGCCCAGGTAGTGGTCGATGCGGTAAGTGCGGTTCTCCGGAAAGAACTGCGCCACGGCATCGTTGACCTTGCGCGAGGATTCCAGGTCCGAACCGATGGGTTTTTCCAGGACCACGCGGGTGTTGTCCGCCAGGCCGACCCTGGACAGGTTCTCGCAGATCGCGCCATACACCGCCGCAGGGGTGGCGAAGTAGGCGATCAGGCGTTGCTCGCTGCCGACCTTTTCGGCCAGGGCCACGTAGTCGTCGGCCTTCATGAAGTCGACATGCAGGTAGGTCAGGCGCGCCAGGAAACGCTGGGCCACGTTCTCATCCAGCGCCTTGCCGACGTACTTGCGCAATTCTGCTTCGATATGGGCCAGATGCTGCTGCTCGGAACCGGCCTCACGGGCCAGGGCCAGGATGCGCGTGTCGTCGTGCAGCAGATCGGCGCCGTCGAGGTGATAGAGGGCAGGAAATAACTTGCGAAGCGCCAGATCACCCAAGGCGCCAAACAGGGCAAAGGTGCAGGGTTCTACGGTTATCGAAGGCATGATGTTTGTTCTTTTATCAAGTTAAGCTACAAATACCTTTTTTCAAGGTATCACTCAAGGAAAAATGTAGTAATAACCACAACATTTTCCCGAATTACGCATTCCGAGTGGTGGTGTTCAGCTACCCTCAGTAGGATAGGCCACCGCGAAAAGCCACTCATCGATTGGTTACCGCTTTTTTATTTGCATCGTCGCCCGAAGGAAAGACTGAATGGACCGCGTGCGAAATCTTCTGGAACAGATCCGGAACCGCCTCGAAGAATTGAACAAGGCCGAGAAAAAAGTCGCCGAGGTCATCCTGCTCAACCCGCAGCAGGCGACCCGCTTCTCCATCGCCGCCCTTGCCCAGGCCGCCTCGGTCAGTGAACCGACGGTCAACCGCTTCTGCCGTTCGTTCGGCGTCAGTGGTTACCCTGAACTTAAATTGCAGCTGGCGCAAAGCCTGGCCAGCGGCGCGGCCTATGTCAGCCGCGCCGTGGAAGCCGATGATAACCCGGAGGCCTACACGCAGAAGATTTTTGGCAGCGCCATTGCGTCGCTGGACAGCGCCTGTCAGGCGCTGGACCCGGCCCTGATCAGCAAGGCCGTGGATTTGCTGATTCAGGCTCGGCAGATTCACTTCTTTGGCCTGGGCGCTTCGGCACCAGTGGCCATGGATGCCCTGCACAAGTTTTTCCGTTTCAATCTGTCGGTCACCGCCCACGCCGACGTGCTGATGCAGCGCATGATCGCGT
This sequence comes from Pseudomonas poae RE*1-1-14, assembly GCF_000336465.1. Lineage (NCBI taxonomy): Bacteria > Pseudomonadati > Pseudomonadota > Gammaproteobacteria > Pseudomonadales > Pseudomonadaceae > Pseudomonas > Pseudomonas poae. The sequence goes on from NC_020209.1 coordinate 3,467,053, forward strand.
CGGTGGCGCACACGGGCGAGCTGTTCGTGATTATTTCCTACACCGGGCGTACCCGCGAGCTGGTGGAAGTGGCGCGTATCGCTCGCGGAAACGGCGCTTCGGTGCTGGGAGTGACCGCCGAGAACTCGCCGCTGGCCAAGGCCAGCACGGTGAGCCTGAACATCCCGTTGCCGGAAGACACGGACATCTACATGCCGATGACGTCGCGGATCATCCAGTTGACGGTACTGGATGTGCTGGCGACCGGCATGACGTTACGGCGCGGGGTGGATTTTCAGCCGCATCTGCGCAAGATCAAAGAGAGTTTGAATGACAGTCGGTATCCGGTGGGGGATGAGTTCAACTAAGCAGAGATCTCTACCGGCAGTACCGGCGTCATCGCAGGCAAGCCAGCTCCCACAAGGGAGATGCATTCCAACTGTGGGAGCTGGCTTGCGATGGCGTCATAAGAAACAACGCTAAACCCCCGCCCGAGCCTGCAAACTCAAATGCGCCCTCTCCCCCGGCGCCAGGCAGGCTGCCGCCATCGCTGACTCCACACACACAAACCCGGAAGCCTCGTTAAAACTGACGCCCAGCAGCGGCCGGTTGCCCGGGTGCCACACCACCGTATTGGCGCTCTCGCCCGTGTCTATGCACAACTCGCGTTGCCAGGCGTGGTCCTTGAGCTGCAATTCACCCTCGTGCTGGAACACCCGCTGACAGCCGCCGTCCACCCGCAGCTCACCTTCCTGCTGGCAAACCTGACGATTGAGCTGGTCATAGCCTTGCGCGCCATCGAGCCCAGACAGCGCTACCTCATCAACGTGACCAATACGCCAGTAAGCGTGCAACGCATGGCTCAACTGGCACGGCAACTCGTCCTGATGCTCGGTGCTCAGGCGCAGTTCCAGGGTATCGCCCAGATGGGCGTGCAGGTCCACCTGCCAGTCGCACAGCTGTAATTGCCAGTGCAGGCGCACGCCATCTTCGGCGCTGCTGCTGTCGAGCAGTTTCCAGTCGATCAGCCGCGCCCAGCCATGGGACGGCCACGCGTTTTCACTCGGATGCCGGCCATACCACGGCCAACACACCGGCACGCCGCCACGAATGGCGCCGACCTGCGGCCACTTGGCCGCGCACCACAGCCAGGGCTTTTGCCCGGCGGGTTGAAAATGCAGCAATTGCGCGCCCTGACGACTGAACACTGCCTGGAACAGCGGATGGTCGATCACCAATACATCGCGCATCTGAAAGCGCTCCCAGGCGAACACCGGACGTTCGCGCAGGGATTTGAAAAAGCGTTGCAGCGGATGCTCATGCATGTGCCACGGTCCTGAATTTCACAGTGCAACCCAAAAAAAAGCGGATAGCCATGGCTACCCGCAAAATGCGCACAGAGAGAGGAGCTTATCGCAGCAGGGTTAGAACACCGACTGAATTTTCAGGCCGGCGACTACCGCGTTGTCGACTTTATCCACGCCACCTGGGTGAGTGACGTATTGCAGGTTGGGACGCACGGTCAGCCAGTTGGTAACGTGGAAGCCGTAGTTGATTTCGTAGTTGTATTCGGTAGAACGCAGTGGCGCGAAGCCTGCCTGGTCGTAGTCAGTGAAACCGTTGGAGGCGTTGACCAGTTCAGCGTTCTTGCGCACGTCGTCGTTGACGTGCAGACGCGCAGCGCCGATGCCGATGTCGTCTTTAGGACGTGCATCGAATGGGCCCTTGTACACCAGCATGATCGACTGATAGTTGTCGACCAGGTTGGTTTCCTTGTCGTGGAACGTGGCGTTGGCCGCGATGTTCAGACCACGGGAAGCGTCACCGTTGTGGGTAGTCAGTTGCTGTTGCGCAACGAACCAGTAGCCCTTCTTGCTGCTGTGGGTACGGAAGGCAGCGCCGGTGGTGCCCGCGTCATTGCCGTTCACGTCTTCACGAACGTCGGCTGCATCGGCCGCGCTCTTGTAGTAGCCCACACGGTATTCGCCCGGCAGGTTGTTGACCTTCGGCGACCAGACCAATTCCACCGGAATCACGGTGCCCTTGGTGCCGCTGCCGCTGAGTTTGAAGCCGTTGCCGTGCTCCAGCTGCGACGGGTTCTGATTGTAAGCGCCGATCTGCGCATACAGCTCAGGCGTGATGTTGTATTTCACTCGGATGGCCGCCTGGCTGACTGGCCAGTTGTACCAGGTGTTCACGTAGTTACCCACTTGCGAGCCGCAGAACGACAGGTTCTGGAAGTCGCACGGGAAGGTGTTGAAGTCTTCGCCTTCGCCGAAGTAACCAAGTTTTACGTCCAGCTTGTTGTCGAACATCTGGTGCTGGATCCAGAACTGGGTCAGACGCACCATGTGGCCACGGCCGTAGACTTCCATGGACGAACTCAGCGTGCCGGCACGCGGGTCACCAATGCGGTCGTTGGAGATGTTCTGGCCATTACGGTTGGTCAGCTGGATCTTGGCCTGGGTGTTATCCCAGCCCCACAGCTTTTGCAGATCCAGCGCAACGCCCAGACCGAACTGGTCGGAGTAGCGACCGGTCTTGTCGTCGTTGAAGCCGCCGTGGGCGTTGTAGCCCATCTCGCCCACGTAGTCAGCCTTGATGTCGATACCTTGCTCGATCAGCTTGGTACGCTCGCCACCCCAATCGCCGGTCATCCACTTGGAATCGGCACTGAATGCATCGGCCGCCATCGCATTGGCGGACAATACCAGGGCTGCTGCTGCGGACAGTTGGCAGAGCAGTCGAGTGTTGTTGTGTTGCTTTTTCATCCCTACATCCTCGTCTTTATTGTTATTAAACTGTTTTTATCTAACGCGGGTTACATTTTTTCAATCAAAACAACAGGTTAACCGCTTCAGCGACCTTTGAATTGGGCCACATTGTCGGCATGCCCCTGTGCGGGCAATGAAGAAGCGGTGCCCAAGCGCTCGCCGGTGTTGGCGTCGAACAACAAGACCTTGGCCGGATCGAATTGCAGGGTCAGCGTCTCCCCAACTTGGGGTGCCACGTCCGGTGCAAGACGGCAGCACACCTTGGTGTCATTGAGCTGCACGAACACCAGGGTGTCCGGGCCAGTGGGCTCGGTGACCTGGACTTCGGCACGAATGCTCGACACTCCATTGCCCTCACCCGTCGCCAGCACGATTTGCTCCGGGCGCAGGCCCAGGATCACATCGCGGTCTTCCAGACCCGTGTCGTTCATGCTCAGCGGCAATTCGCAGCGGGCCTGGCCGCTGTCGAGCAGCGCAACCAAGTGACCGTCTTTGCGTTTTAGGCGCATGGGAACGAAGTTCATGGGTGGTGAACCGATAAAGCTTGCCACAAATAGGTTAGCAGGGTCGTTGTAAATTTCTTTCGGCGTGCCGAATTGTTGGATGATGCCGTCCTTCATCACCGCCACCTTGTCGCCCAGGGTCATCGCTTCGATCTGGTCGTGGGTGACGTACACGGTGGTGGTTTTCAGGCGCTGGTGCATCAGCTTCATTTCGGTACGCATCTCGACGCGCAGCTTGGCGTCGAGGTTGGACAGCGGTTCGTCGAACAGGTAGATCTTCGGGCGACGCGCCAGCGCACGGCCCATGGCCACACGCTGTTGCTGACCACCGGAGAGCTGGCCCGGCTTGCGGTTGAGCAAGTGCTCAATCTGCAGCAGCTTGGCCACGCGCGCCACTTCGGCGTCGATATCGGCCTGGGGCATCTTGCGGATCTTGAGGCCGAACTCGATGTTCTCGCGCACGCTCATGGTCGGGTACAGCGCGTAGGACTGAAACACCATGGCGATGTCGCGGTCCTTGGGGCTCATGCCGCTGACGTCCTGGTCACCGATCATGATCGCGCCGCCGGTGATGGTCTCTAGGCCCGCGATGCAGTTCATCAGGGTGGATTTACCGCACCCTGAAGGGCCGACCAGAATCAGGAATTCGCCTTCCTTGATCGACAGTTCGATGTTCTTCAAGGTGTCGGGCAGGCCGGCGCCATAGGTCTTGTTTACATTGCGAAGTTCAAGCGTAGCCATGATTACCCCTTGACCGCGCCGGCCGTGAGGCCGCGCACGAAATACTTGCCTGCGATCACATAGACCAGCAGGGTCGGCAGCCCGGCGATCATCGCCGCCGCCATATCCACGTTATATTCCTTGGCCCCGGTGCTCGTGTTGACCAGGTTGTTCAACGCCACCGTGATGGGCTGGGAGTCACCGCTGGAGAACACCACACCGAACAGGAAGTCGTTCCAGATTTGGGTGAACTGCCAGATCAGACAGACCATGATGATCGGCGTCGACATTGGCAGAATGATCTGACGGAAGATAGTGAAGAAACCGGCACCATCCAGGCGGGCGGCCTTGATCAGCGCGTCCGGAATGCTCACGTAGTAGTTACGGAAGAACAGGGTGGTAAACGCCAGGCCGTAGACCACGTGCACGAACACCAGGCCCGTGGTGGTGCTGGCCAGGCCCATCTTGCCGAGGGTGAACGACGCCGGCAGCAGCACGGTCTGGAACGGCAGGAAGCAGCCGAACAGCAGCAGGCCGAAAAACAACTGCGAGCCTTTGAAGCGCCAGAACGACAGCACATAGCCGTTCAGTGCGCCAATCGCCGTGGAGATCAGTACGGCCGGAACGGTGATCTTCAGCGAGTTCCAGAAGTAGCCATCCACCGTGGCCCAGGCCTTGACCCAGCCGATGCCGGTGACCACGGTGGGCCAGCTCAGCAGGTTGCCGGTGCTGATGTCTTCCGGGGTCTTGAAGCTGGTCAGCAGCATCACCACCAACGGCACCAGGTAGAGCAATACAGCGAGGATCAACACCGCATAGATGGCGATGCGACTCAGGCTGATCGCCGGTTTGTTAGCGAGACTAGTCATTACGCTTGGTCCTCAGCTCGGAGTAGAGGTAAGGCACGATGATCGCGAGGATCGCACCGAGCATCAGGATTGCACTGGCAGAGCCCATGCCCATCTGGCCACGGCTGAAGGTGAACGAATACATGAACATCGCGGGCAGGTCGGACGAGTAGCCGGGACCGCCGGCGGTCATGGCCGCGACCAGGTCGAAGCTCTTGATCGCGATGTGCGCGAGAATCATCACGGCACTGAAGAACACTGGGCGCAGGCTGGGCAGCACCACGCTCCAGTAGATGCGCGGCAAACTGGCGCCGTCAATCTGCGCGGCGCGGATGATCGACTGGTCGACACCCCGCAGGCCCGCGAGGAACATCGCCATGATAAAGCCCGAGGCTTGCCACACGGCGGCGATCACCAGGCAATAGACCACGCGGTCGGGGTCGATCAGCCAGTCCAGGCGGAAGCCTTCCCAGCCCCAGTCACGCAGCAGTTTGTCCAGGCCCATGCCCGGGTTGAGCAGCCATTTCCAGGCAGTACCGGTGACGATCATCGAGAGCGCCATCGGGTACAGATAAATAGTGCGGATGAACCCTTCGCGGCGGATTTTCTGGTCGAGAAAAATCGCCAGGGTCACGCCGATTACCAGGGTGATACCGATGAACATGCCACCAAACAGCGCCAGGTTCTTGCTTGCGACCCACCAGCGATCGTTGTCGAACAACCGCTCGTACTGCGCAAGACCCGCCCATTTGTAGTTGGGCAGAAACGTGGACGTGGTGAACGAAAGAACAAACGTCCACAGGATATAGCCGTAGAAGCCCACCAGAACGATGAACATGCTCGGCGCCAGCACCAGTTTGGGTAGCCAGCGCTGCAGAGCATCGAACGGCGAGGCCTTGCTGAACACAGCAACAGAACTCATGGGAAAATCCAATAGAAGAATAAAGGCAGCTGCAAGTTAGAAGCTACAAGCGGCAAGACACCACGTGCAGCTGTTAACTTGCAGCGTGCAGCTTACTTGGCCGACTTGATCGCAGCACCCAGCTTCTTGGCCGTGTCGGCCGGATCAGCTTTCGGGTCGTTGATGTAGTTGGTCACGACGTCAAAGAACGCACCCTGCACCGCGAGCGTGGTCGCCATGTTGTGCGCCATGCTTGGCTGCAGGCCGCCGGACTTGGCGTCTGTCAGGAAGTCCTTGGCGGCGGTCTGGGCGCAGGAGTCGAAGCCCAGCTTGTCCATTTGCGTCAGCATGTCGGTGCGCACAGGGATCGAACCCTTGTTGATGCTGAACACTTTCTGGAAGTTTTCACCCAGTACGACTTTGGCGATGTCCTGCTGACCAGCCGCAGTGCCTTTGTCTTTCTGTTTGAACACCGCCAGGGAGTCGATGTTGTAAGTGAAGGCCTTGTCGGTGCCCGGGAAGGCTACGCACTCGTAGTCCTTGCCGGCGACTTTCTTGGCGGCGGTCCATTCGGACTTGGCCCAGTCACCCATGATCTGCATGCCAGCCTTGCCGTTGATGACCTTGCCTGCTTCCAGGTTCCAGTCCTGGCCTTTGCCGTCGACGTCCATGTAGGTCGCGACTTTCTTCAGCTCGGTAAGCGACTTGATCATTTCCGGACCAGTCAGCGCCGCGTTGTCGAGGTCAACCAAAGCCTTCTTGTAGCCGTCGGCGCCCATCACCGACAGGACCACGGCTTCGAATACGGTGCTGTCCTGCCAAGGCTGGCCACCGTGGGCGAGCGGAATGAAGCCCGCAGCTTTCAGCTTGTCGCCGGCTGCGTAGAATTCTTCGAGAGTGGTAGGGTTTTTGGTGATGCCGGCTTTCTTGAAGACTTCCGGGTTGATCCACAGCCAGTTCACACGGTGGATATTCACCGGGACGGCCACGTAGTCACCGTCGTACTTCACGGTATCGGAGACTTTCTTGTCGAGCAGGGAATCCCACTTCTCTTCCTTGGCCACGTCCTTGAGGACGTCGGTGTCGAGCAAGCCGGTGGATGCCCATTCCTGGATGTCTGGGCCTTTGATCTGGGCAACGCCTGGCGGGTTGCCGGCTACCGCGCGGCTTTTCAGCACGGTCATGGCAGTGGCGCCACCGCCACCCGCGACGGCGCCGTCTTTCCAGGTGAAGCCGTCTTTCTCGACTTGGGCCTTCAAGACATCCACAGCCGCTTTTTCACCACCCGAGGTCCACCAATGCACGACTTCAACCGTACCTTTGGAGTCGGCGGCAAATGCACTGAGGGGAAACAACGAGGCAACGGAAATAGCTAGGGCGAGGCGATTAATCGCGTTCATCTGAATACCTTTTCTTGTTGTTATGCATGCAAGTCTAGAGCTTGCGCTGCACGGAGTTTAAACATCGATTTTGCAAGCGCAGGTAACAAAGGGATGCACAAATGTCACCACCTGGTGACATAGCACCCGGTGTTCAATGCGGTCGTCATGCTCGGTGCCAACGGCAGTGCAGGCAGCACCACCGCTTGCCAGGCATGGTAGAGGTCCGGTTTGCCACCCCAGATCCTGCTGCTGGGCTGGTTATGCGGGCTCAATTCATGGTGCCAGCTGCCGTGGACACGGTCGATGAACTGAGTTTCGCAGAACTCCCAAAGGCGTCTATACCAAATTTCGTAATGCAACTCACCGGTACGCTTGAGCAGGGCCTGGGCAGCGGCACTGGCTTCGGCATGGGTCCAGTGCAGGCGCTCGCGCACTACCGGACGGTGGTTCCAATCCAACGTGTAGACGATGCCGGGCGCACCATCCACGGCCCAGGCGTATTCGCAGGCGCTGGCGAACAGACCTTTAGCGTCGCTCACCAGCCAGTCCGGCGTGGCCAGCCCGGCCTGCAGGCGCGCGGCCTCCAGATGCAACAGCAGCCGCGCCCACTCGAACCCGTGGCCCGGCGTGATGCCGTAGGGACGAAAGCCGTCGGCGGGGTTGTCTTCGTTATAGGCAGGCAGTGGTTTCCAGTGAGCGTCGAAATGCTCGATCACCATGAACTGTTTACCGGCCGCAAAGGTGTGGATCAGCCGTTCGACAATGCGCAGCGCGCGGTCCAGCCAGCGCGTGTCGCCGGTGACATCGGCCAGGGCGAGAAAGGCTTCGGTAGCGTGCATGTTGCTGTTGGCGCCGCGATAGGCTTCAACGCCGCTCCAGTCCCGGGCGAAGGACTCGAGCATCACGCCCTCCTCTTCACTCCAGAAGAACTGATCGATGATGTGGATCGCGTCGTTGAGCAGGTTCTGCGCGCCGGGCGCGCCGACCACGGTGGCCGAGCTGGCTGCGAGCGCGACGAAGGCGTGCAGATAGGCAGCCTTGCCGCTATCGCCATCGCAGGCATCGGGCGCAGCAAACCAGCCACCGTGCTCGCTGTCGCGCAGCGGGCCACTCAGAGCGGCCACGCCGTGAGCCACCAGCTCTGCATAGCCTGGCAACCCCATGGCATGGGCCATGGCGAAGCTGTGGGTCATGCGGGCGGTGTTCATGGTTTCGGCGCGGGCGTCGGCCGGCAGTTGGCCTTTGTCATCGAGGTTGCCAAAACCGTCAGGCAGGCGTGAGGCCTTGGCGAATGAAAGCAGGCGCTGAGCTTCGGCGGCAAGCCAGGCGTGATGGGCAGGCGCGTTCAGCCAACTGCTGGCAGGCAGTGGTTGCGTGGTCATGGGTGGCCCTTATTATTTTTTGTGGGATAACCGGAGTCTAAACAAGGGTGCGAAAGGGGCAAGTAACGAAGCGGAAGGTAAATGTCACAGGCTGGTGACATTTATGAATCTGGCCGCAATCCAGAGAAGGAGCAAGCCTACTCCCACAGTGTGTACAGCGTCCGGCAAACCATACCGGCCGGCTCCAAGGCCGCCGCGCTCTTGATCTCGATCTGGGGCGCCCCGTCAAACACGCTGCAGAGCCGGAGTGGGCATGCCGAGCCTAGGCGAGGCACCGAGTGTTGGGGCGAGGACCTTTTGATTACTTTTGGCTGGGCCGACGCCTTCGCAGGCAAGCCCTAAAGCGCAGATTCCCTGTGGCGAGCAGGCTTGTCCTGCGTTGGGCTGCGCAGCAGCCCCAAAACCAGGTGCTGAGCCGTATCAGGTACACCGCGTTTCGCTGGAGTGGGGGCGCTTCGCACCCCAACGCAAGGCAAGCCCGCTCGCCACAACAGGCCAGTTGATCCGGTTCAGGTCACTGGCCGGCTCGCGGCGCGTTGAGCTGCTGACTCAGGGTCTGCACCTGGCTCTGCAGGGTGGTGATATTGCGCGTGGTCTGGATACGGAATACGTCGAACTCTTTATTGGTCGGCGCATCCACGTTGGCAGGCTGGGTTTCCTGTGCGCTTTTGAGCACCACCATGTCCTGCTCAAGGCGGGCAATGGCGGCCGTCGGGTTGCCCTGCTTTTTCAACGCAGCCACATCGGCAGCCAGTTCCTTGAGCTCGGCATCGCGCTTGCCGGCATCACCCTGCGCCGCCTTGAGGGTCGCCACAGCATCCGTGAGCGCCTGAACCTGACCCTGCAAGGCGGCATTGGCGCTGGACAGTTCAGTCGCGCTGGCAGTCATCTGCGCCAGGCGCTTGTCCAGCTCGGTGGCTTGGCCCGCCACACCAACCTGTTGCTTGCCCTGCTCCAGCAGTTGGGTTTCCAGCTGCTTGATCTGCTGTTTCAGCGCTTCGCTGCCGGTGTTGACGTTGGCTTCACTGGCCACCACCTTGCCGGAAATATCCTGCAGACGCCCCGCCGCTTCTTCGCTGATGCGCGCGAAACTTTCCTGGGTTGCCACCAGTTGCTGGCCCATCAGAGAGATCTGTTGGAAACTCCACCAGGCAAGGCCGGCAAACGCGATCAGCAGCGCGCCGACCAGCGCCCACAAAGGACCGGTGCTGGCGCTCCTGACCTTGACCACGGGGGTTGGCCGCGAGCGTACGGATGTGGCGGGCGTCGGCACGAAATCATCGTCGTCCCCGGCGTCGGCCCGCAGGCTGGGAACATTGTCGAAATCGTCGTTGGCATCGTTACGCATGAATCAACCCTGAATCGGTGAGATGGCTGGCAAGCCGAGCGACGCGAGTATAAACCGTGCGCCCGCCGCACTGATCGACCCGGAACCGTAAATTCGGTTCCCGATGTGTTGCTGGTTGTGAGCTTATTTGAGCCCCGGATCCTGGGCTTTCCACCAACTGCAGAACTCGTCGAGGGCGGTCCACAGGCTGACCTTGGGCTCATAGTCGAGATAATGCCTCGCCCGGCTGATGTCCAGCGTGAAATCTTTGTTCATCACTTGCATGCCCAAGCGCGACAGCGCCGGCTCCGGGCGCCCTGGCCACATCGCGCAGAAGGCTTCGTTGAGTGCCGCCACGCTGTAGGACAAGCCGTAGGACCGATACCGGGTCACCTGGGGCATTTCCATCTGGCGCATCACGTAGTTGACCACATCCCATACCGGCACCGGCGTGCCGTTGCTGATGTTGTAGGCCTTGCCCAGCGCGGAACCGGTAGCCAGCAAACTGCTGAGCAAGGCTTCATTGAGGTTGTGAATACTGGTGAAGTCGACCTTGTTCAGGCCATCGCCCACGATCGCCAGGCGGTTCTTGCGCTGCATTTTCAGCAGACGCGGGAAGATGCTCATGTCGCCCGCGCCGGTGACGAATCGCGGACGCAGAGCCAGCACTTCGAGGCCAAATTCCTGGGCGCCGAAGACTTTCTGCTCGGCCAGGTACTTGGTGGCAGCGTACGGATGCTTGAAGCGCTTGGGCACCTGCTCTTCGGTAAGGCCCAGGTGGTCGCGCCCGTCAAAATAGATCGATGGCGAAGACAGGTGCACCAGGCGCCCGACCCGCTGCTTGAGGCAGGCTTCGACGACATTTTCGGTCACCAGCACATTGCCTTGATGAAATGCCTGGTACTTGCCCCACACGCCCACGGCGCCGGCGCAATGCACCACGGCTTCGACGTCACGGCACAGATGGCGTACCAGTTCGGCATCACTCAGATCGCCCTGGATAAACTCGGCGCCGCGCCGTACGAGGTGCTCCACGCTTTCGGCGCGCCGCCCGTTAACCCGCACGTCCAGGCCCTGCTCCAGGGCGAAGCGTGCAAAACGCCCGCCGATGAAGCCGCTTGCGCCGGTGACCAGAATCTTCATGTATTACTCCGTGTTCTTTCGTTTTTCATCGCTGCTACCTTGACGCCCGTCATCCCTCCAACGACACCAGCCATTGCCCGCACGACCGGGCCAGATGCTCGGTCAACAAGCCCAACAGTTGCCCGCCGCTGCGCCAATGATGCCAGTACAACGGCACATCGATGGGCTTATCAGGCAACAACTCGACCAACTGGCCACGCTGCAACTGGTCGCGCACCTGCAGTTCCGGCACCAGGCCCCAGCCCAGGCCGGCTTCGGTGAGACGGATAAACCCTTCAGACGACGGGCATAAATGATGTTCGAAACCGCCATCCACCCCGAGGGATGCCAGGTAACGGTGTTGCAGGAAATCATCCGGACCAAACACCAGGGCCGGTGTGCGCGCCAGTTGCTCGGCCTTTACCCCGGCGGGAAAGTGTCGAGCGATAAAGGCAGGGCTGGCCAGCGCGCGATAGCGCATGGCGCCGAGCAACAGGCTACGCGCGCCGGCCACCGGGCGCTCACTCGCGCAGATGCAGGCCGCCACCTCACCGGCGCGCATGCGCTTGAGGCCCACGTTCTGGTCTTCCACCACCAGGTCGAGCAACAGATGCTGTTCGGCGCAAAAATCGCTGATGGCCTCGGCCCACCACGTGGCCAGGCTGTCGGCATTCAGGGCGATACGCAGGCGCTCGGGCATGCCCTCCTCGTCCAGGACGGGCACCTGGCCCTGAAGGTCGCGTTCCAGCAGCCGCACCTGCTGCACATGGTTGAGCAGTCTTCGGCCAATCTCGGTAGGTGTAGGCGGCGTGGCCCGCACCAGCACCGGCTGGCCGACGCGTGCTTCGAGCAGCTTGATGCGCTGGGAAATGGCCGACTGCGACAGCCCCAACACCTGAGCGGCACGCTCGAAGCCGGCCTGCTCTACCACAGCCGCGAGGGCGGACAGCAATTTATAGTCGAACATCAGTTTCTCTAATGAGTGATCAGCAATATTGGTTTTTCTTATATAACCCATCCGATGAAAATAGCCAGCATTGCCTCTCTATAAAGGACCTTCAAATGGCTGGCGAAACCGCCCTCACGACCCTGCTGCGCAGCATGAGCCCTCATCTGAATGATGGCGAATACGTGTTCTGCACAGTCCCCGATAACCACATCCCTGCCGGCTGCGAACTGATCGGCAGCTTTCGCGAGCAGGAAGGCCTGACCCTGATCGTGGAGCGCCAGCAAGCCGAACGGGCCGGGCTGGCCTTCGACTACGTGGCCGCGTGGATCACCCTGAACGTGCACTCGGCGCTCGAAGCGGTGGGCTTGACCGCCGCCTTCGCCAGCGCATTGGGCCGGGCCGGGATCAGCTGCAATGTAATCGCCGGTTATTACCACGACCACCTGTTCGTCGGATGCGCCGATGCGCAACGCGCCCTGCAGGTACTGCGGCAATTGGCGGCGGACGCGGAGTAAATCCTATGTGGCAAAGCTATGTGAACGGGCTGTTGATCGCCCTCGGCCTGATCATGGCCATCGGCACCCAGAACGCTTTCGTGCTGGCGCAAAGCCTGCGCCGTGAACATCACCTGCCGGTGGCGGCGCTGTGCATCGTGTGCGATGCGATTCTGGTTGCGGCCGGGGTGTTCGGCCTGGCCACGGTGCTGGCACAGAACCCGCTGCTGCTGGCGATTGCACGCTGGGGCGGCGCGGCGTTTCTGTTGTGGTACGGCGCCCTCGCCTTGCGTCGCACGTTTTCGAAGCAGAGCCTGGACCAGGACGAAGGCTTCAAGGCGCGCTCATTGCGCGCGGTGATGCTCAGCGCGTTGGCGGTCACGCTGCTCAACCCCCACGTCTACCTCGACACGGTGTTGCTGATCGGCTCATTGGGCGCACAACAGGCTGCACCCGCAGCGTTTGTGGCCGGGGCCGCGAGCGCGTCATTCCTGTGGTTCGCCGCCCTGGCGCTAGGTGCCGCGTGGCTGGCGCCCTGGCTTGCACGCCCGGCAACCTGGCGGCTGCTGGACCTCTTGGTGGCGGTGATGATGTTCAGCGTGGCCTACCAATTAATAAGCACGCCCTGAACTTATTCCAAAAGGCTTTGGAACCTCTATCCCACACAGTTGTTGCGTGGTTTTGCCGCACCCCCGGTGCTATGATCCTGCCCCTGCGCCGCAAAGAGTACAAACTCCCCGGCGCTTGTTTGGCCGCCCGTGATCGGCCTTGCGCTCACCGCAACTGACCTGATTAGGAGAATCATCATGGCTTTCGAATTGCCGCCGCTGCCCTACGCACACGATGCCCTGCAGCCGCATATCTCCAAGGAAACCCTGGAGTACCACCACGACAAGCACCACAACACCTATGTCGTGAACCTGAACAACTTGGTGCCTGGCACCGAGTTCGAAGGCAAGACCCTGGAAGAAATCGTCACTTCTTCTTCGGGCGGCATCTTCAACAACGCCGCTCAGGTCTGGAACCACACCTTCTACTGGAACTGCCTGGCGCCAAACGCCGGCGGCCAACCGACCGGCGCACTGGCTGAAGCCATCAACGCAGCCTTCGGTTCCTTCGACAAATTCAAGGAAGAGTTTACCAAGACCTCCGTCGGCACCTTCGGTTCCGGTTGGGGCTGGCTGGTGAAAAAGGCTGACGGTTCCCTGGCCCTGGCCAGCACCATCGGCGCCGGCAACCCGCTGACCAGCGGCGATACCCCGCTGCTGACCTGCGACGTGTGGGAACACGCCTACTACATCGACTACCGCAACGTGCGTCCAAAGTATGTGGAAGCGTTCTGGAACCTGGTCAACTGGAAGTTCGTGGCCGAGCAGTTCGAAGGCAAGACCTTCACTGCCTGAGTAACGCTTGCAGGATAAAGAGCCCGGCGATTGCCGGGCTTTTTTGTGGGCGACACCCGGAGCATGATGCAGGAAGGATGGAGCTCGGCAGGAGGCATTTGCCACACAGGCAGAGAGAGAAATAACTCTTTCATTTCATGCAGGAGCGTTCGCAATGGATCCTATCTCGATGGGTATGTCGGCTATGTCAGCAATCATGCCGATGCTGGAAAAAGGCATGGACATGATGAGCAAAATGATGGACCAGCAAAACCAGGATCAGGAGCAAGGCAAAATCGGCGCAGACACGCACAAGGCCAACTCCGTGCAGATTACGTAATCGTAACAAGCACTCGTCTCACGCCCAAGCGCAGTATCAGAGAGCGGCGGATGCCATCCGCCCTCTTCCCCTCCCCCCTCCTTCTAACACTTCCGCTTATCCCGGCCCGAATGTTCCTTTGACTGCCATGCGTGGATTGCCAATACTCATGGCATATTGAAGGCCACCCGCATGAGACAAGGAATGCCCCTTTGAAGCTGGAACTCAAAAACAGCTTGTCGGTGAAGTTGCTACGGGTAGTGCTGCTGTCGGCGTTGATCGTGGGCGTGGCGCTGAGCGTGGCGCAAATCGTTTTCGATGCCTACAAGACGCGCCAGGCCGTCGCCGGCGATGCCCAGCGCATCCTCGACATGTTTCGCGACCCCTCCACCCAGGCCGTCTACAGCCTGGACCGCGAGATGGGCATGCAGGTGATCGAAGGACTCTTTCAGGACGAAGCGGTGCGCACAGCCTCCATCGGCCACCCCAACGAGACCATGCTCGCGGAAAAAAGCCGCCCCCTGGAGCAATCCGCCAGCCGCTGGTTGACCGACCTGATTCTGGGTCAGGAACGCTCATTCACCACATCACTGGTCGGCAAAGGCCCCTACAGCGAGTATTACGGTGACCTGAGTATCACCCTCGACACCGCCACCTATGGCGAAGGGTTTCTGGTCAGCTCGGTGATCATCTTCATTTCCGGCGTGCTGCGTGCGCTGGCCATGGGGCTGGTGCTGTACCTGGTGTATCACTGGATGCTGACCCGACCGCTGTCACGGATCATCGAGCACCTGACCTCGATCAACCCCGACCGGCCCAGCGAGCACAAGATCCCGCAACTCAAGGGCCATGAACGCAACGAACTGGGGCTATGGATCACCACCGCCAACCAGTTGCTCGAATCCATCGAGCGCAACACCCACCTGCGCCACGAAGCCGAGTCCAGCTTGCTGCGCATGGCCCAGTACGACTTTCTCACCGGCCTGCCCAACCGCCAGAAGCTGCAGGAGCAACTGGACAAGATCCTGATCGATGCCGGCCGCCGGCAGCGCTGCGTGGCCGTGTTGTGCGTAGGGCTGGACGACTTTAAAAGTGTCAACGAGCAGTTCACCTACCAGACCGGCGACCGCTTGCTGCTCGCCCTGGCCGACCGCCTGCGTGCCCACAGCGGTCGGCTCGGCACCCTGGCGCGCCTGGGCGGTGACCAGTTTGCGCTGGTGCAGGCCGATATCGAACAACCCTACGAAGCCGCCGAACTGGCGCAGAGCATCCTTGACGACCTGGAAGCGGAGTTTGCCCTCGAACACGAACACATCCGCCTGCGCGCAACCATCGGCATCACCCTGTTCCCGGAAGACGGGGACAGCACCGAGAAGCTGTTGCAGAAAGCCGAACAGACCATGACCCTGGCCAAAAGCCGCTCGCGCAACCGCTACCAGTTCTATATCGCCAGCGTCGACAGCGAAATTCGTCGCCGCCGCGAGCTGGAAAAGGACCTGCGCGAGGCCCTGGGCCGCGAGCAGTTTCACCTGGTGTATCAGCCACAGATCAGCTATCGCGACCACCGCGTGGTTGGCGTTGAAGCGCTGATCCGCTGGCAGCATCCGGAACACGGCATGGTACCGCCGGACCTGTTTATCCCGCTGGCGGAGCAGAACGGCACCATTATTGCGATTGGCGAGTGGGTGCTGGACCAGGCGTGCCGGCAACTGCGCGAATGGCATGACCTGGGCTTCACCGCGCTACGCATGGCGGTCAACCTGTCCACTGTGCAGTTGCACCACAGCGAGTTGCCGCGAATGGTCAACAACCTGATGCAGGTCTACCGTCTGCCGCCGGGCAGCCTTGAGCTGGAAGTGACCGAAACCGGCCTGATGGAAGACATCAGCACCGCTGCCCAGCACCTGCTGAGCCTGCGCCGCTCCGGCGCACTGATCGCCATCGATGACTTCGGCACCGGCTATTCATCCTTGAGTTACCTCAAGAGCCTGCCGCTGGACAAGATCAAGATCGACAAGAGTTTCGTGCAGGACCTGCTGGACGACGATGACGACGCCACCATCGTGCGCGCCATTATCCAACTGGGCAAAAGCCTGGGCATGCAGGTGATCGCCGAAGGTGTGGAAACCTTGGAACAGGAGACTTACATCATTTCCGAAGGTTGCCATGAAGGTCAGGGCTACCACTACAGCAAGCCGCTGCAGGCGCGGGAGCTGGTGGCGTACCTGAAGCAATCGGAGCGCGATCACGCCACGATTCTTTAAATCGACACGGCGATACTTGATATTTCCCGCGTATAACCCTTTACACAAAATGCAAATCTTTCGCATTATGTCGCAGTTTTTGCGCGCCCCCGCGCGCCCTATCAACACTCGAAGCAGGATGTTCGCCATGATTCGTATGCCCCTGGCCACCGCCAGTCTGCTGGCCATTGCCATTTCTCTCGCCGGTTGCGGAGAAGGTAAAGACAAGGCCGCAGCACCCCAGGCGCCGACCCCGGCTGCCAGCACCACCGCTCCAGCGGCTGCCACACCGGCAGGCAACGTCGACGAAGCTGCCGCCAAAGCGGTGGTCGCGCATTACGCTGACATGGTGTTCGCGGTGTACAGCGATGCCGAGTCCACTGCAAAAACCCTGCAGACCGCCGTCGACACCTTCCTCGCCAACCCGAACGAGCAAACCCTGAAAGCCGCACGCACCGCCTGGATCGCCGCGCGCGTGCCGTACCTGCAGAGTGAAGTGTTCCGCTTTGGCAACACCATCATCGACGACTGGGAAGGCCAGGTGAACGCCTGGCCCCTGGACGAAGGCCTGATCGACTACACCGACAAATCCTACGAGCACGCGCTGGGCAACCCGGGCGCTACCGCCAACATCATCGCCAACAACGAGATCCAGGTCGGCGAAGACAAGGTCGACGTCAAAGACATCACCCCGGAAAAACTTGCCAGCCTCAATGAGCTGGGCGGTTCCGAAGCCAACGTCGCCACCGGCTACCACGCCATCGAATTCCTGCTGTGGGGCCAGGACCTCAACGGCACCGGCCCGGGCGCGGGCAACCGCCCTGCTTCGGACTACCTGACCGGTGACGGTGCCACCGGCGGCCACAACGAGCGCCGTCGCACCTACCTGCGTTCGGTGACGCAACTGCTGGTCAGCGACCTTGAAGAAATGGTCGGCAACTGGAAACCCAACGTCGAAGACAACTACCGCGCCACCCTGGAGAGCGAACCCGCCACCGACGGTCTGCGCAAAATGCTGTTCGGCATGGGCAGCCTGTCCCTGGGCGAGCTGGCCGGTGAGCGCATGAAGGTGTCCCTGGAGGCCAACTCGCCGGAAGACGAGCAGGACTGCTTCAGCGACAACACCCACAACTCGCACTTCTACGACGCCAAGGGCATCCGTAACGTCTACCTGGGCGAATACACCCGCGTCGACGGCACTCAGATGACCGGTGCCAGCCTCTCGTCCCTGGTGGCCAAGGCCGACCCCGCTGCCGACGCGGCACTTAAGGCAGACCTGGCGGCGACCGAAGCCAAGATCCAGGTCATGGTCGACCACGCAGGCAAAGGTGAGCATTACGACCAGTTGATCGCCGCCGGCAACGACGCGGGCAACCAGATCGTGCGTGACGCCATTGCCGCACTGGTCAAGCAGACCGGCTCGATCGAAACCGCAGCGGGCAAGTTGGGCATCAGCGACCTGAACCCCGACAGCGCCGATCACGAGTTCTGATCAAGGCGGGATGATGGTTGCACCGCACTGAAAATGCCCCGACTGGTTCGGGGCATTTTTTTGCGCGCGAGCCTGTCGAGTCAGATGCGGATCACGTAGATGAGCGTGGCACCGCCCTCGAAGCTCAACTGAATGCCGCCAATCAACGGCACCAGCGGGGCGCTGCGCGTCTGCGCACTCATGAGCGAAGCTCTGGGCGCGACCTGGCTTGCGCGGTTGCCCACGGCGTGTCCAAACGCACTGTGCACCTGCATCCAGTACACCGTGGCATGCCCTGGATGCTTGAACAGCAGCTCGCCGACCTGATCGTAACCGGGGACAAGTTGATAACGATTGCGGCGAAGCACGTCGGCCATCAATGCCTTGAGTGCTTCCTGGCTGCGGTTGGTCACCGCGTCCTGGAACAGGCTGTGAACCTGATCCGTACGGAAGGTAAGTTGTGTGTACTGCCCTGGCTGGCGAGATAGAGGCCATTCGCCGCTAACCGATCGCGGGGTCACAGGCAGCAACAGCAGCGGGTCGCCCAGCGTCGCCTCGACCACCGTGCGCTCTCGGCGCCAATGCCTCAGGATTCTCTGCAGTGTGGCGACGCCTACGACGTTAAGGCCATTCCTGTTGACCCTGTTGAACAGGCTGCGGGCGACGTCAGCCTGGCTGGAGACTGACAACATCGGCCAGGCGTCACCTACATAAGCGGCCAGGGTTTTCTGGAACGGCAGGTCGATATCGTTGACCCAGCGACCGTCTGCTCTTGCGAAGGTAGCGGCACGCGGCTGGTTATAGAGGTCCGTCCTGAGCATCGTTTCAAATTGGTCGTAGGTGCCGATCGGGATGTCAGGGTCGTGCATCAGAACAGTGGCGGCCCGCGTGGTCGCGGCTCTGCCATCAGGCAGGATGGGAAAGTAGCGCTCGTCGATTTTAAGGTATTCGGTGCCCCGCAGCGCAGGATCCCCACCCACTCGCTGATAAACCCCATAGTTCGCATCTTTCAACAGCATCTCGCCCGCATCGATGGATCGCCCCCAATCGGCAATGCGTTCAGACGCCGGCCTGGCTGGTCGCGCCTGGCTGGTACTTGGTACCGGCTCGACGGACGTGAGCGACAGACCCGGGACTTCGCCCCCCCGCACACGCACCGAAAACCGCTGAGGGGTCACGCTTAAATATTGATAGAAGGCGTCAAGTAACGTGCCCGACCTGAGGTGGTGAACCACGCTCAATTGAAGTTCCAGTTCGCGCCCGCGCGGAAAATTGAACGACTCGAACACCAGGCGAGCCTGGCCTTCGCTGAGGTTCGGATAGAGCGCCCTTAACGCCTCAACCGGTGAAAGACCTCCACGCAATCCTCGATCGGGATGCGAGCCCACTTCCCAGCGCCCCTTGGCGTCCAGGCGGATCGGATCATGGTGATAACGGTAAGGCTTGCGCGCATCCTTGACGCGCCAGGCCTTTTCGCCGCCCTCGTCGAGGATCGAAAACCAGCGGTTCTGCTCATTGAGGAAATAGTGACGGCGGCCCTCAGCGCCGGCAGCCTTGTAATAAATGCCCTTGCCTTCCCAACCGTCGAGTACCTGCACGTCGCCAGGCTTTTTCTTCAGAGCCATCAAAGGGTTCAGCCCACCGGACGCGGATGCAGAGGTGCGCACGCCAGCCAGGCCGGCGACGGCACCGTCGATCAAAGCGCCGGTAAACTCGCCCAGCGCACGCACCAGGTGATGAGCCGTCTCGGCGCGGTCGCCCAGCGTGGCGGCGTCTACCGCCCTGAACACCGAGAACAGACTGCGGGCCAAGCCAATGGGCAGCATGATTTTGATCGGTAACACCAGGGTGATGAGATCGAACGCTGCCGTGCCCACCGATATTGCGGTCTCAAGGTCGGTTTCGCCGGTTGTGGTCGATTTCGCCCCTGCATCGTTGATGGCGAAGCTGGCCTCGATCTCGTAGGCCTCCTCGAACAGGTTGTCGGCAATCCTGGGCATGTACACCATGGTCGCGGAGCCGCGGCCGCGTAAAATGCTGCGGATCCTTTTGCGCTGGGCCAGTTCGACGCGGCTCACCAGATAGTCACGCCAGGAACTGTTGAAGACGAAGTCGTTCAACAAACGCTCATCGTGAAACTCATGAAACATCCGACCGCCTGGCGCTTGCGGTGTGTAGACCACGGTGGAGGCGACCGCCGAGGAGGTCGTGCGAAACAGCCACACGCCTCGCACCCGCGCGCCGCGCAGCATCAAGCTTTGCACCATGATCCGATGGGCTTCGACGGTCTGGCGGCGGTCACTGTCTACAGGCTCATCCAGTACCACCTGTACCCAGTTGAAGCCGCGACTGGCGTGATCCGGCAGAAAATCACCGGCGATTTTTGCCTCGATGGCGTCCATCCGTACCTGCAACGCCAGGTACCGGGCGAAATTGCTTTTGCGGGCGATGGCCTCGGGCGAGGTGATCAGCCGATCCTTTAAAAACGCGTCATAGCGGTTACCGATATTGGCCGTGCGCACCAGGTCCTTCACCTGCTCGACGGTCAGGGCGGTGTAGGCCTGCTTCTTTTTATCGGTCAGATGGGAAAAGTTGGTGAAGTTGAAATCCAGGCCGCCCACGTTTTCAAGCGCCAACTCACTGAGGCTGCGTTGGCGATACGTGTACAGCGGCGCGCCGGGTTCTCGCGGTGACGATGCGGGAGCCCCCGGCACGAAAGGCACGGTGGGCACATCAGGCGCTCGCGTATGCACCTGAATCTCATCCGGGTCGACCTGCAAGCCCCATTGCGACTCGATCAACGCAGTCAGTTGAGCCTTGCTGTAAGCGCTCATGGCGGTTTTATCACTGAACTGGGCAAGCGAGGGCAGCCCCTCGGACTCAGGCAGGCTTTTGAGCCCATCGCAGTAAGACTGCATGGCTGCTCGCCAGGCCTGCTTGTCGGCGTCGGTCGCCCCCTCAAGAAAGATTTTAAGCTGAGCCTGCGCACGTTTTTGAATGCGCGCCACCAGCACCCGCTGCGCATCCAGAGCGCGCGCACTGTCCGTGACACGATCCAGGCTTTCGGCCAACCGAGCGCTCTCGGTCTGCGTAGCAGGCGCCTGATAGAGGGCCACGGTGGCGGTGAAGTCCTCATGAAGCTTGAGGCGTTGATCTTCGAGTGAACGGCTGAAGGGAGAGTCAAGCCACTCGAGGTACGCCAGTTGACCGCTCGTCTTGGCCTCGCGGTGCAGGGCCAGGCCGTGGGGCTGGTGTTTTTCCGCCATCAAGGCCAACAAATGGGTGAATTGCACCGGGTGGTTCAGGCGCTGGTGCAGTTCGTGATCAAGACTGGACAGGGAGTCGAATTCTTCCAGGCCGTTGCCCGGGCTGTACAGCAGAACAAGGCCAAGATTGCTGGAAGGGTCGACAGGACGTACCTGCGGGGCCGCTTGCGTGTCCGTCTCCCAGCCCACCTCGGCGTCCTGCGGGTCACGGGCGGTCAGGATAAACGCTCCGTGGAGCAGCGGATTGACAGCGTCCTTGCCCTTGAGCGCCACACCATACACGCACGGTTTGTAGGCCTTGAGCGTACGACGCGACAGCGCATCGGGCAGGCGCACCACCGTCTCGAACAACGCCTCGCCCGCCGTGCTAAGCACGCCATCATTTTTTAGCAGGGCCACTTCGCTGCGCAGTTGCGCGATTCGACCGTCAAGCACCCGTAGCCAGCGGCTGCGTGCATCGGTCGCGCGTTGCTCGTCCCAATAGCGCTGGATGAAGGTTTGGTAGTGGCCGTCCAGCCCCGTGGCCAGGTCTTCAAGAAATTCATCGACGGCCTGGCCCGTCAACTCGGGGATACGTTGCGGTTCGCCGCCCTCCTCGGACGCGCGCAAAAACTCGGTGTCACGGCTGGCAAAGGTCGATGCCTGGCCCGTCACGATGCGCTGTATCACCGCATCCATCAACGTGGGCAGCGGGGCCTTGAGCTCCAGCGTTTCATCCACCGTGGTTGGCGCGGGTACCAAGGAGGCTGGCTGGCGGTCGCGGCTCTGCACAAACACACTGTGCACCTGCGCCGTGGGCTTGATGCTCAAGCGCTGTTCGAAGCGCCGTTGTACAAAGTCGCCAAACCTGGGCTGAGGCGCCAGATCCTGCATGAGTTGGGTATTGAGCGCGGACAGCTTTTTTACCAGGGCCATCTGCGAGGGGGTGTCATTGGCATTCAAGCGCCGTATCAACGGCGTGTCGGTTAACGATTCGTACGGCATGGAAAATCTCTGGAAACACTGAAGAAGCCCTCATGCTGAACAAGCGCACCGCCACGCGTGCTTTATACATGTGTCGGTTTACATGCCCTGCACCGCAGGTAGAATGGCGCCTTCCGCGACCATCCGAGCAGACTTCATGGCGTTGCCGACCCTACGCATCATCGGTTTCATCATCGGCATCTTCCTGATCACCCTGGCGATCGCGATGGTCGTGCCAATGGCCACTCTGGTGATCTTCGACCGCACCGGCGATCTGCCCTCGTTCCTCTGGGCCAGCCTGATCACCTTTATCGCCGGCCTGGCCCTGGTGATTCCGGGCCGCCCCGAGCATGTGCACCTGCGTCCGCGGGACATGTACCTGCTCACCGTCACAAGCTGGGTGGTGGTGTGTGTATTCGCCGCGCTGCCGTTTTTGCTGACCCAGCACATCAGCTACACCGACTCGTTTTTCGAAAGCATGTCCGGCATAACCGCCACCGGCTCCACGGTGCTGAGCGGGCTGGACAGCATGTCGCCGGGCATCCTGATGTGGCGCTCGCTGCTGCACTGGCTCGGCGGTATCGGCTTTATCGGCATGGCGGTGGCGATCCTGCCATTGCTGCGCATTGGTGGCATGCGCCTGTTCCAGACCGAATCCTCGGACCGCTCGGAAAAGGTCATGCCGCGCTCGCACATGGTGGCGCGCCTGATCGTGGCGGCCTACGTCGGCATCACCATCCTCGGCAGTCTGGCGTTCTGGTGGGCCGGCATGGGCCTGTTCGATGCGATCAACCACGCGATGTCGGCGATTTCCACCGGCGGGTTCTCCACTTCCGATGAGTCCCTGGCGCACTGGAAACAACCGGCCGTGCACTGGGTGGCGGTGGTGGTGATGATCCTCGGCAGCTTGCCGTTCACCCTGTATGTGGCCACGTTGCGCGGCAACCGCCGGGCACTGCTCAAGGATCAGCAGGTACAGGGCCTGCTCGGTTTGCTGGTGGTCACCTGGCTGGTGCTGGGCACCTGGTACTGGTGGACCACCAACCTGCATTGGCTGGAGGCGCTGCGCCATGTGGCGTTGAACGTCACCTCGGTGGTGACCACTACCGGCTTTGCCCTGGGGGACTACAGCCTGTGGGGCAATTTCTCACTGATGCTGTTTTTCTACCTGGGCTTTATCGGCGGCTGCTCGGGCTCGACTGCCGGCGGGATCAAGATTTTCCGCTTCCAGGTCGCCTACATCCTGCTCAAGGCCAACTTGAACCAGTTGATTCACCCGCGCGCAGTGATCAAGCAGAAGTACAACGGCCACCGCCTCGACGAAGAAATCGTGCGGTCGATCCTGACCTTCTCGTTTTTCTTCGCCATCACCATCTGCGCCATCGCTCTGGCCTTGTCGTTGCTGGGCCTGGACTGGATGACCGCGCTGACCGGCGCCGCCAGTACCGTGTCCGGTGTAGGCCCAGGCCTTGGCGAAACCATTGGGCCGGCCGGCAACTTTTCCAGCCTGCCGGATGCGGCCAAGTGGATCCTGTCGCTGGGGATGCTGCTGGGCCGGCTGGAAATCATTACGGTCTTTGTTCTATGCATTCCGGCGTTCTGGCGTCACTGACCGTCGACGTCTGCAGCAGCCGCGCCCGGTACTCGCCGGGGGTGGCATCGAACCAGCGGCGAAACGCGCGAAAGAAGTTGCTCGGGTCGGCAAAGCCCAGCAGGTAGGCGATCTCCAGCAAGGTCATGCTCGGCTGCGCCAGATACTGCTCGGCCAGTTCACGGCGGGTGTCGTCGAGCAGCGCCTGGAAACTGGTGCCCTCCTCCCGCAAGCGGCGTTGCAAGGTGCGCTGTGACAAATGCAGGGTCTGGGCCACTATTTCGCGCTTGGGTTCGCCCTGGGGCAACAGGCGACACAGCACCTGGCGTGCCTTGTGGGTCACGCGGCTCTCGGAAAACCGCGCCAGGTACTCACCGGCAAAGCGGTCGTGCAGCAGTGCCATGGCCTCGTTGGCCGTGGGCAGCGGCGCGTCCATGTCGGCGCGTTCAAAGATCAGCGCGTCATAGGGCGCATCGAATTCCAGGGGGGCGTGGAACGCTTGCCGGTAGGGCGCAAGGTCCGCTGGCTGCGCGCCCTGCAACAGCACCTTGCGCGGTTGCAGGGTGCGCCCGGTCAACCAGCCGCACAGCGCCAATGCACTGGCCAGTGACGCTTCGGCGCTTTGCCGGGTGGGAGGGAGGTGGTCGCCATGCACGGTCAGAATCAGCGCATACCCTTCGGGTAAAAGCCTGAAACTCAAGTCGGCGCTTTCGGCGATGATGCGCTGGTAACGCACCAGGCGCATGAAGCCTTCGGCCAGGGTGTTGCTGGACATCAGCGCATACCCGGCCACATGAAATGACGCCGGGCGCACGACTTTACCCATGTTCAGGCCAATCGCCGGGTTGCCCGACAGTTCCACCGCGCGCTGCCAAAGGCGGGTCATCGAATCCTGTGGGAAACGTGCGTCGGGGTCGCTGAGCGCGGCGTAGTCCAGACCCAGTTGCCTGAACAAGGCACGGCAGTCCAGACCGTCCATTTCCAATGCCTTCACTATCCCCATCGCCCAGCTTGCAGAAGTTGTTCGTTCGCTCATGGCGTCTTCTTAATTAGGCTGGCTTGAACGGCAGCCAGGAAGCCAAGGATACTAAAGTGGCATCTATTGTCACTGGCTGTTACCACTGATCACTCTAGACTCAATTAAGCTCCCCGCCGAACATGTGTTGGGCGGCACAACAATCAAAGGGCCGCCAATCTTGGAAAATGTCAGGAAATTCAATAGCTTCGCCGAATTTTATCCGTATTATCTGAGTGAGCATGGCAACAGCACCTGTCGGCGCCTGCATTTTATCGGCACCACGCTGGTGATCGGAGTTCTGGCGTATGCCATCGCGAGAGGCTCATTGCCGCTACTGATCGCCGTGCCGATTGCTGGATACGGCTTCGCCTGGATTGGCCACTTCTTCTTCGAAAAGAACCGTCCGGCGACCTTCCAGCATCCGTTCTACAGCTTGCTGGGGGACTTTGTGATGTACCGCGACATGATTCTGGGCAAGGTGCCCTTCTAGCAGCACGCCGATTTAATAGTCTGTTTGTCATTTACAGTGCTGTATCCTGCCAAGGCTTTTTGAGCGCGCGCAATTACCTGCGATTGAACAAACAGACTTTGCAAGGAGCGACGACGATGCACGAGATACCTAATCTCCCCTTCCCAAGCCTGCACGAAACTGAGCAGCCAACCCCGCAACAGGCCAGCGAGAAGCAGCCTGAACCCCAACAAGCACAACCAGTCGCCAGCGAAAGCCAGGACTGACGCCGCACCAGACCGTGTGGAAAGCGCAATGTGAGCGCTTTCCACACTGCCTGAACCGTGAGATATCCGCCATGTCCGACCAGTCCACCACTACCGCCCCCGACGACGCCGTACTCGACGCTGCCTTGCAGATGGTCGAGGTGTGGAACCGCCTCAGCGAACACAAGCAAGCGCTATTGCTCAAGCGTTTCGGCACCCAGGAAAACGCACTCGCTGCCCTGGTCACCACGCAACTGCTGGCCCCTGCCCAGCCCTGATCCCGGATTTTTTCTTTTTGCCGCCCTGCACAGGCGCAAGCATCGGTATCATTAGCAGCCTATCTTTACCTGCTGCGACAGTGGATCCTCTCCCATGCCTGATACCCAGCGCCCCATGGCGGTTACGCTGCAAGTTGTTTCCATCGTGCTGTTCACCTTTATCGGCTACCTGAACATCGGCATTCCTCTGGCCGTGCTGCCAGGCTATGTCCACAGCGAACTGGGGTATGGCGCGGTCATCGCAGGGCTGGTGATCAGTGTGCAATACCTGGCTACCCTGCTGAGCCGACCCTATGCCGGACGCATGATCGACACCCTGGGCTGCAAGCGCGCCGTGCTGATCGGCATGGCCGGTTGTGGCCTGAGCGGTGTGTTCATGCTGCTCGCGGCGTGGCTCGCGAGCTTTCCGGCGCTCAGTCTGACCAGCCTGTTTATCGGCAGACTCGTGCTGGGCAGCGCCGAGAGCCTGGTAGGCTCGGGCGCCATCGGCTGGGGCATCGGCCGTGTGGGTGCGGCGAACACCGCCAAAGTCATCTCGTGGAACGGCATCGCCAGCTACGGCGCACTGGCCATCGGCGCGCCACTGGGTGTGGTGCTGGTCAGCCAGTTGGGGTTGTGGAGCATGGGCGTGAGCATCATTTTGCTGGCGGTGATGGGCGTGGCGCTCGGCTGGCGCAAAGAGGCGGTGCCGATTGTGGCCGGTGTGCGACTGCCGTTCATGAATGTGTTGGGCCGGGTTTTCCCCCATGGGTGCGCACTGGCGTTGGGCTCAATCGGCTTTGGCACCATCGCCACCTTTATCACCTTGTATTACACCACCCAGCACTGGGATAACGCGGTGTGGGCCCTGAGCCTGTTCGGTGCCAGCTTTATCGGCGCGCGATTGTTGTTCGGTAACCTGATCAACCGCATCGGCGGCTTTCGGGTAGCCATCGCCTGCCTGTCGGTGGAAATACTCGGCCTGCTGCTGTTATGGCTGGCGCCGGACGCTCACCTGGCACTGGCCGGCGCGGCGTTGAGCGGCTTCGGATTCTCCCTGGTGTTTCCAGCGCTGGGCGTGGAAGCGGTCAACCTGGTGCCGGCCTCCAGCCGTGGCTCGGCGGTGGGGGCCTACTCGCTCTTTATCGACTTGTCACTGGGGGTCACCGGGCCATTGGCCGGGGCGGTGGCGGCGGGGTTCGGTTTTGCGTCGATCTTCCTGTTCGCCGCGCTTGCAGCCTTGGGTGGCATGCTGCTCTGCCTGTACCTTTACCGCCAGGCACCCAAGGCCCGCGAAACGCGCAACGCCTAGAAGTCGACTTTGCCGCGCCCAGCCTTGATGCTGCCGCGCTTGGTCTTGGATTCCAGCCGACGCTTTTTCGAACCCAGCGTGGGCTTGGTGGGCCGGCGCTTCTTCTCGACCTTGGTGGCGCTCTGGATCAACTCAACGAGACGCTCCAGCGCATCGGCACGGTTCTGTTCCTGGGTCCGGTATTGCTGGGCCTTGAGCACCAGCACACCATCACTGGTAATCCGACTGTCGCGCAGCGCCAGCAGGCGCTCCTTGTAGAACTCAGGCAACGACGACCCTGGAATATCAAAGCGCAGGTGCACCGCACTCGACACCTTGTTGACGTTCTGCCCCCCCGCGCCCTGCGCGCGAATGGCGGTCAGCTCGATCTCGGCGTCGGGGAGGTGGACGGTGTTGGAAATGACCAGCATTACTCGAAAACCTTAGGAAAACGGATAGGTCAGGTAGCTTACGGAATCGGAGCCTGGGCTCTGCAGACCGCGCCCCTACCGAACAGTTTGGCATCGTTGACGCGAAACCCGTTCAACTCTGTAGCGCGCGGGATCGTAGCAGGCTAGGGATTATTACGTGGAATATGGCGAAGTGCAGAAAATATGCAGCTACTTTCAATATTAGCTATATTTAGCGCCTACAAGCATCCTCAACTGCGGGTTTTCTGCATGTTAATCGAATTTTCTGTCAGTAATTTTCGTTCCTTTCGGGAGAAGCAGACCCTGTCGATGGTCGCTTCGCCTCGTTTGGGGAAGAAACAAAATGTTTTTGATCCAGAGGTGGCTGGAGAGGATTTTCCAAAGCTTCTGAAAGTGGCCGCTATTTATGGGCCAAACGCGTCGGGCAAATCGAATCTTGTAAAGGCCATTAACTTAATATCCGATCTGTTACATAAAAAGCCAGGTGACAGCCATTTAATCCCCGCTGATCCATTCCGCTTTGATCGAGAGCTTGTAGACAAACCCAGCGAATTTGAAATTAACTTCATCCATGAAGGCACTCGTTTTCAATTCATATTAAAAACGACAGCCGAACGCATATTTGAAGAAACACTTTTCTTTTTCCCTAAAG
This sequence comes from Pseudomonas poae RE*1-1-14, assembly GCF_000336465.1. Classification (NCBI taxonomy): domain Bacteria; kingdom Pseudomonadati; phylum Pseudomonadota; class Gammaproteobacteria; order Pseudomonadales; family Pseudomonadaceae; genus Pseudomonas; species Pseudomonas poae. The sequence continues at coordinate 3,495,032 of NC_020209.1, forward strand.
GAAAAGAAAATCTACTTTACTCAAGAAAATTTAGTCCCGAGACCGTTGAAAACTATACTTTTGGGTCATTGCTTGAAGGAGGCACCATCGTTCATGAAGCATGGAGAAGGTTAACCCCGCCTAACTCTTTATTCTTGGCGCAGGCGGTACTTAACAGCAGCGAAGACTTACAACAACTAAAGTCACCTTATGAGTGGCTTAAAAACTCAAACATGTGTATTGGCCAAAATGGTATAACCACTTGGTCGATAGCGTCTCGCTCAATGATGATGCATAGTCCGGTGACAAAAAGTGCGCTACAAGACTTTCTTCAGCACCTAGATGTACCCATTACAGGGATACGTTTCGAAGAGAGTGAAAAATTTAAATCCGAAATAGGGCCAGCGTCTAAAATCAACGACTATGTAAAGCTAGTAGAAAGCGAAGCGAAAACAAAGCTCACGCACACCACAGCACTAGGCGACGCGGAGTTCGACTTCACCGAGGAGTCCGGAGGCACCCAAAACCTAATGGGCTTCTGGATTCCATGGCTTCACCTTCATGCAAAAAGTAGTGAAAAAGTAGTTGTCGTTGATGAACTCGACAGCAGTATCCATCCGAAAATTGTAGAACTATTAGTTGAAAATCACTTGGTCGCAGATAAAAAATCTCAATTAATATTCACCACCCACGACACGCACCTCATGAACACTAAACTTCTGCGACGAGACCAATTCTGGCTTACCGAACGCGACGCAAATGGCGCAACCCAAGTATTTTCCATACACGACTTTCAAGGAAGAGGCAGTGAAGATATTGAAAAGCGTTATTACGAAGGTCGCTATCGCGGTTTGCCGATCTTGAGCAGGAGCTAATAATGGCTCGTACAGCTGACTCTTTCAGGAGAAGAGAGCCCAGGTTTCAACAGCAACCTACTGTGTTGGTCATCTGTGAGGACTTGCAGTCCAGCAAGGTTTATCTGGAAGATGCAGCCATGCACTTTCGATCCCACGCAGAGATAGAAATCATGCACTGTGGCGTCACCCATCCAAAGGGAATTGTGGAGTACGCCATTGAACGTCAGCGCAAGTTCGACAAGGTCTTTTGTGCCATCGACCGTGACACGCATGAGTCCTTTGATGAGGCTATACGGCTGTCCAAAGCACACGACAAGATAACCGTCATCGCCTCTTACCCCTGCTTTGAATATTGGCTACTGCTGCACTTTGGCTACACCCGGAAACCCTATTCGCGGTCAGGAAAGCACTCTGCAGGCGATCTGGTCGGCGCAGATCTGAGAGACAAACCAGGAATGGCTGATTACGCCAAATCAGGCCTGAAAGGCTATTTTAAGATGCTTGCAGGCGAGAAATTCGAAAGCGCGCGAAAGCACTCACCGAGAAGCCTGGCGGACGCTATGAAGAGCGGCGACAGAAACCCAAGCACCGAAATTCACTTGCTGATGGATGAGTTCGAAGCCCTCTCAAAACCAAAAGCCTTATAAAAAACCCGACTTAGCGTCGGGTTTTTCCAAGACCAGCTATTTCACTTTACAACCGAAGCTGCCGCCATTCGTTGCTCCCGCGCCGCCCGCTTGTTCTTGATGCCATAGCACAGCCCCATAAATGCCACCCACACCGGAATCGCATACACCGACACCTGAATCCCCGGAATCATCAGCATGATCACCAGGATAAACACCACAAACGCCAGGCAGATGTAATTGCCGTACGGATACCACAGTGCCTTGAACAACGGCACCTGGCCAATGCGATCCATATGCTGGCGGAACTTGAGGTGGGAATAGCTGATCATCGCCCAGTTGATCACCAACGTGGCAACCACCAGCGACATCAGCAATTCCAGGGCGTGTTGCGGGATGAAGTAGTTCATCAGCACCGCCACCAGGGTGACCGCCGCCGAGGCGAGGATGGCGCGCACCGGCACGCCGCGTTTGTCGATCTTCGCCAGGGCCTTGGGCGCGTCGCCCTGTTCGGCCATGCCCAACAACATGCGGCTGTTGCAGTAGGTGCCGCTGTTGTACACCGACAACGCGGCGGTCAGCACCACGAAGTTAAGAATGTGCGCCGCCGTATTGCTGCCCAGCATCGAGAACACCTGCACGAACGGGCTGCCGCTGTAGGGGTCGCCGGACGCGTTGAGGGTTGCGAGCAGGCTGTCCCAGGGTGTCAGCGACAACAGCACCACCAGCGCGCCAATGTAGAAAATCAGAATGCGGTAAATCACCTGGTTGATGGCCTTGGGGATTACGGTGCGCGGCTGGTCGGCTTCGGCGGCGGTAAAGCCGAGCATTTCCAGGCCACCAAAAGAGAACATGATGATCGCCATCGCCATCACCAGCCCGCCCACGCCATGGGGGAAGAAACCGCCGTGTTCCCACAGGTTGCTCACCGAGGCTTGCGGGCCGCCGCTGCCGCTGACCAGCAGGTAGCTGCCCAGGGCGATCATGCCGACAATCGCCACCACCTTGATGATCGCGAACCAGAACTCGGCCTCTCCAAAGACTTTGACGTTGGCCAGGTTGATCAGGTTGATCAGCACGAAGAACGCCGCCGCCGAGACCCAGGTCGGGATCTCCGGCCACCAGTAGTGCACGTACTTGCCAACGGCCGTCAGCTCCGACATGCCCACCAGAATGTACAGAATCCAGCAGTTCCAGCCCGACAGGAAACCGGCAAAACCGCCCCAGTACGTGTGGGCAAAGTGGCTGAAGGAGCCGGCGACCGGCTCTTCGACGATCATTTCGCCCAGTTGGCGCATGATCATGAAGGCGATGAAGCCGCAGATGGCATAACCCAGGATCATCGACGGGCCAGCGGACTTGAGCACGCCGGCCGAGCCCAGGAACAGCCCGGTGCCGATGGCGCCACCGAGGGCAATCAACTGGATATGGCGATTTTTCAGGCCGCGTTTCAGCTCGCCTGAAGGGGAATGGGGTTCACTCATGAATAGGCTCTCACGCAAGGTTTGATGATGTTGAATGCAGGTTGCTGCCTTGAATTACCGACTCAAGCAGCGCCGCTCAAACCCCAGCGCAGGCACCAGGAGTACAGCGTCGTTCTAACGGTCATGCGTCACCTGTTTGTTTTTATCTGTGACGAAATCGAACCCGCCTGGCTCGTGGCCGGGCGGAGTGATCGAGGTGGGTGAACCCCGGTTCTGGGCCTTGTGCGTGATATACGCGAGGCGGTCACAGTAAAACGCGGGGCATTGTACACCGCTCGACCGCTTCGGCACGCCCCAGGACGGTGCGCGCGACAATCTGTCAGCCAATCCTTACAGCTCAGGCACACGCCTGAAAGACCGGCCACAACCGTAAAACTATCGTTACAAGCCGGAAAGTGTGCGTTACGGCGGGGTTTTTCGGCAGTTTACGAAAAATTGTCGGTGGCAAACTTCTGAAGAATCGGTTCAGCCAATTGACTGTTTTCTCTGCATAAATTTTTTTTCGAAAAAAACCGAAGAAAAAATCCAAATGAAACCGTGTCAATAAATATTTTGCATTTTGAAACACTCTCTCCTAGGTTCATCCCACTTGCCAGCGAAGCCCGTTGGCAAGCGTTCTCAAACAACGTCCTCTAGGAGATACACCATGCAAGCACTGGAAAAAGACCTGGAAACTGAACTGCAACTTGACGATTGGTTTGAAGCGCCGACCCATGAGGCCGCCGTTGAAATGATGCAAGCCGACGCCGTTGTGCCGTTCGGCACCGCGATGTGGCCGTTCTAACACCCGGCAGGCATTCGGCAGGTGCTGTGCACGGCACCTGCCCCCTTACCCAAGGCACAGAAGGACACACGTCATGGACAAGGCCCGCGCCGTCGAACACTTTCTCTACTACCTCGCGCACCATCCGGCCCTTGAAGGCCTGCGCTGCCCTACCGTGCTACTGGGCCACACCGAGCGCTACGACGCCATCGCCCAAGCCATCACCCAAGGCAACAATGCCCGTTTCAACTTCCAGGTGCAGCGCCTGGACCTGGCCGCCAGCGACGCCCTGGCCGAAGCCATCGAAGCCTGCGACCTGTACCTGTTTCTCTATGATTCCTCGACCTTGCCCAACCCGCGCGCCGAAGGCCCGGACTTCATCCGCGCCTTGCAGGGCATGATGGCTGAGCACTGGAAAAAATCCCTGCTGTTCAAGGACTATGGCGACTACTTCTACGACACGTTCAGCGTCGCGCCACAGCGCATTGCCGACCTCAACGCCACGCTGATCCGGCGCATGAGCCAGGCCAACGTGCTGAGTTTTACCGACAAGCACGGTTCACGCATTGAGGCGCCGATGAGCAGCATCAAGAAGTGGACCAATATCAACGGGGTCGGCAACCACGACCTGGCCCCCGGCGAGATCGCCACCCACAGTGAAGCCATCAATGGTCAGGTGCGCTTTGTCGGCACCTTTCTGAGCACCATCCCGTTTGCCCGCAAGTACGGCGTGCTGGAGTCCCCGCTGGAGCTGTGGATCGAGAACTCGACCATCTGCAGCGTGGCCAGCGAGGTGCCGGGGCTGGCAGAAGACTTCAACAAATACCTGAATGCCAACCCGTCCAATCGTCGCGTCGAAGAGCTGGGGATTGGCACCAATGAAGGGGTCAAGGACTTGTATGCACGCAATGCCGGTTTTGAGGAGCGCCACTGCGGTTTGCACTTGGGACTGGGCGGGGGGCAGAAAGGCAGCCACCACCTGGACCTGATCTTTGCCAGCGGCGTGTTGGCGCTGGATGACAAGCCGGTGTTTGATGGCACATTTGCGTTTTAACAGAACGTCAGGATGACGCAGGTCCGTGTGGGAGCCGGGCTTGCCCGCAAAAGCGGTGGATCAGTCAACATCATGTTTGCTGGACTACCGCCTTCGCAGGCAAGCCAGCTCCCACAGTGGAATGCATTGCAAATTCAGATCGAAAAAAAGCCAACCCTGGGGTTGGCTTTTTTATGCGCGGCTTAACGCATCACTGCGGCTTCTTGCGACCAAACCCAGGACGCTGTCCCGAACCAGCCGGGGCGCCACGGCGCTTGCCCGATGGCTCGTCGGCAACCAGTTTCGGGCCGGGCCGTTTGTTCGCCGCCGGCTTGGCCGGGCGCTTGGTGCTGGCGTTGTCGGCCGGACGGTCCGCTTCACCACGGTTACTGCGACCGCCGCTCGGCGCTTCGCCACGGGCTGGACGCGGGGTGCGGGGTGCACGCTCGCCTTCCTGACGCGACGGCGCGGTAGGACGACGCTCACCTTCGATGTGCGGCTGACGGGAGATACGCCCGCCGGTGGCCGGTGCATCCAGCGCCGGACGCAGGGTGCGTGCCACGCGTTCGGTGCGGGGCACCGGGCGCGACGACTTGCGCTGCATGCGCTCAAGCTTGTCTTTGCTCTTGGCGTTCATTTGCGGCATGGCGACCGGCGTCAGGCCGACTTCGGCGCTGAGGATGTCGACTTCGTACTGGCTCATTTCGCGCCAGCGGCCCATCGGCAGGTCGGAGTTGAGGAACACCGGGCCAAAACGCACGCGCTTCAGGCGGCTGACCACCAGGCCCTGGGATTCCCACAGGCGACGCACTTCACGGTTACGGCCTTCCATCACCACGCAGTGGTACCAGTGGTTGAAACCTTCGCCGCCGGGCGCCTGCTTGATGTCGGTGAACTTGGCCGGGCCGTCTTCGAGCACCACGCCCGCCTTGAGGCGTTCGATCATCTCGTCGTCGACTTCACCACGTACGCGCACCGCGTATTCGCGGTCCATCTCGTAGGACGGGTGCATCAGGCGGTTGGCCAGCTCACCGTCGGTGGTGAACATCAGCAAGCCGGTGGTGTTGATGTCCAGGCGGCCGATGTTGATCCAGCGGCCTTCCTTGGGCTTGGGCATCTTGTCGAACACGGTCGGACGGCCTTCAGGGTCGTCACGGGTGCATATCTCGCCGTCGGGCTTGTTGTACATGATCACCCGGCGCACCGATTCGGCGGCCTCTTCACGCTTGATGACCTTGCCATCGATGGTGATTGCGTCGTGCAGATCGACGCGCTGGCCGAGGGTGGCCTCGACGCCGTTGACCTTGATGCGCTTCTGGGTGATCCAGGCTTCGACGTCGCGGCGCGAGCCCACGCCGATACGCGCCAGCACCTTTTGCAGTTTTTCGCCTGCTGGGCCGATTTCCTGGCTGTCGTTCTGGTCTTTGTCGTTCATCTTAAGCACCTCCCGGTGGGTCGATTCAGGCGTGGCCTGAAGAGTGTTGAAAGCGGGGCTTTGCGCGACTGCATCGGCAAAGGGTCGCGAATCATACGCGTATGGCGAGCGTTGCGCATCACAGAGTAGTCGATAAGGACCTGGTCATTTGCTTTTCCGCCGACCGGTGGCGCCCAGCGCGAGCAGACGCAGCTCGGCTTCGGCCAGCACCGTGCGCTTGTCGACCTTGTCGAGTTTCTTCCAGGCCCGGATTTCGCGCTTGCTGCGGCCACAGCCGACGCAGATGTCGTCGCTGAATTTGCAGACACTGATGCAGGGGTCTTTGGTTGAACTCATGGGCAATCCTCCGTGAGCGCTGGCGGCATTCTTGCGCCAGCGACTACCACAGGAGGCACCTTACCCTAGATCACGGCAGAGGTTTGACACTGAATAGTTTGCCGGTCTTCGAGAGTTTGGCTTGCCAGGGCTTTCCATTGCAGTCGAGCTTGACCAGGACAGGGATAGTCGTGCCGTCGTCGTCCTTGAAATCCGTGGGTTTGCACCCAGCCGGCAGCGTGTTGCTGGCCCCAATGAATAACGCATCAGACGAACCCGGGCGGAAATACACGGGGCGCTCCACTCCGGTTGGCCCGGCACTCAAACCAACAGCGCCAGCGGGAGCGGCCCCAGCGATGATCTTGACGCTGACATCACCACCGAGCGGGTTATAGGTCGCCGCAAGCGCTTGAGCAGAAATCAATGCATCCAGGCCCATTAACGCTATCGCGCCCAATGACGCCACGAAGTATCGACGAGTGCTTTTCATAATGGATCATCCTTATCAAAAGGGAGGGACTGCCACCACCGCAGATGAAAAGGCACAAGCGCAATGGCATTTGCCAAGTAAACGCCGGGCACCGGGCTGGAACAACTGTCAGAACTAACAGGTAAAAAGGCGGGAAAATCAGGGCTCGAAAGAACGGCGCTCGTTTTCAATCGCTTCAGCCAAGGCCTGAGCTTCGGCCTCTTCGTCGCTCAATTGAGGGGGTTCCAGCGCCGCAACGGCGGCCAGAAGCTGCTCCCGAGCGGCGGCGACGCCGAGAATGTCTTCTTCGGCTTGTGCCTGGGCTTGAGGCTCAGTGCTCGGCGGGGATTCAGGCTCAACGGCCCCCTCTCGCAACAGGTCATCGAAATCGGTCTTGATGCCCTGCTCCATATCGTCCAGCTCCAGCAGCAAGGTATGGAAACTGGTTTCGTCCTTGGGCTCTTCGGGCTCCGCCGTGGCATCGGCCAGTTCCTGCAAGCTCGCCGGAACCGGCGCGTCGTCGAAATCGAGCACCGGCTCGGCTTCCATCTCGCGCAATTCGGCCAGCGGCGGTAGGTCGTCGAGGTTTTTCAGGTTGAAATGGTCGAGGAACACTTTGGTGGTGGCGAACATCGCCGGTTTACCAGGCACGTCGCGGTAGCCGACGATGCGGATCCATTCACGCTCCAGCAACGTTTTAACGATATGGCTGTTCACCGCCACGCCGCGCACATCCTCGATCTCGCCTCGGGTGATCGGCTGGCGATAGGCGATCAGCGCCATGGTTTCCAGCATCGCCCGTGAATAGCGTTGCGGGCGTTCCTCCCACAGACGGCCGACCCACGGGGAAAACTTCTCACGGATCTGCAGGCGATAACCCGACGCCACTTCGCGCAGTTCAAAAGCGCGGCCGTCGCAAGACTTGCGCAGGATCTCCAGCGCCTTCTTGAACACCGGCGGCTCAGGGCGTTCAGCCTCTTCAAATAATTCGAACAGGCGCTCAAGCGATTGCGGCTTGCCCGAAGCCAGGAGGAAGGCCTCCAGCAGCGGCGCCAGTTCACGGGGTTCAGTCAGATTCATCGATTCAGCTCTTTATTCGGCTCGCGCCCGCACGTGGATAGCCGCAAAAGGCTCATTTTGCACCAGCTCAACCAGCGATTCCTTGACCAGTTCCAGGATCGCCATAAACGTGACCACCACCCCCAGGCGCCCTTCCTCGGCGGTAAACAGCTCGACAAACGGCACAAATCCGCCGCCCTTGAGGCGCTCGAGCACATCGCTCATGCGCTCGCGGGTCGACAGTGCCTCACGGCTGACCTGATGGCTTTCAAACATGTCGCCTCGGCGCAGCACTTCGGCCATGGACATCAGCAATTCCTCCAGGCTCACGTCCGGCAGCAGCTTGCGCGCGCGGGCCTCGGGCGCGTCCAGTTTGGGCACCACCACGTCGCGGCCCACGCGGCTAAGGCCGTCGATGCCTTCGGCGGCCGCCTTGAAGCGTTCGTACTCCTGCAGGCGCCGGATCAACTCTGCGCGCGGATCGTCTTCCTCGGCCTCGACGGTTTCGGAGCGCGGCAGCAGCATGCGCGACTTGATCTCGGCGAGCATGGCGGCCATCACCAGGTACTCGGCAGCCAGCTCCAGGCGTACCGACTGCATCAGTTCGACATAGCCCATGTACTGGCGAGTGATTTCCGCCACGGGGATGTCGAGGATGTTGATGTTCTGCTTGCGGATCAGGTACAGCAGCAAGTCCAGCGGGCCCTCGAAGGCTTCAAGGAAGACTTCCAGGGCGTCCGGCGGGATGTACAGGTCCAGCGGCATTTCCATGACGGCCTGGCCGTAGACCATGGCAAATGGCAGTTCCTGCTGAGCGCCTGCCTGGGGATCGGCGGTTTCCACGGCCGACATTCAGGCCTCGACCATGAAGGGCGTGGGGTCGCCGCAACCGACGCGCACCACCTGCGGCTCACCGTCAGCCAGGTTGATCACGGTGGAGGCCTTGCCGCCGCCGAAGCCGCCGTCGATGATCAGGTCCACCTGCTTTTCCAGGAGCTGACGCATTTCATAGGGGTCTTCCAGCGGTTCAGTGTCGCCGGGCATGATCAACGACACGCTCATCAACGGCTCGCCCAGCTCGGCCAGCAACGCCAGGGCAATCGGGTGCTCGGGCACACGCAGGCCGATGGTGCGCTTCTTCGGGTGCAGCAGCAGGCGCGGCACTTCGCGGGTGGCGTTGAGAATAAAGGTGTAGGGCCCGGGCAGGTGGGCCTTGAGCAGGCGGAAAGTGCCGGTGTCGACCTTGGCGAACAGGCCCAACTGGGACAGGTCGCTGCAGATCAGCGCAAAGTTGTGGTTCTTGTCCAGGTCACGCAGGCGTCGTACACGTTCGACCGCGCTCTTGTCACCGATCTGGCAACCGATAGCGTAGGACGAGTCCGTGGGGTAGATCACCACGCCGCCGGCGCGGATGATCTCGACTGCCTGCTTGATCAGGCGCGCCTGGGGGTTTTCCGGATGAATCTGGAAGAATTGACTCACGTGCTCTACCTGTTCAGACGGTGGCAATAATGGGGTCATGCTTGAATCGCCCCCACAACAGCGGCAAATCTTCCGGGATGGCGCGGTACTCGCCAATCTCGGACCAGCCGCCTGGGCCATGAAAATCACTGCCGGCACTGACCAGCAGACCAAACTCGCGGGCAAGGATCGCCAGGCTGCCCACCTGATCGGCGGGTTGATGCCCGTTGACCACTTCAATCGCGTGGCCGCCGGCGCTTATATAGTCACCAATCAGCTTGCGACGCTTGCTGCGCGTGAAATCGTAATGCCAGGGATGCGCCAGGCTGACCCAGGCCCCGGCGGCCCGCAGGGTCTGCACGGTGTCTTCCAGGGTCGGCCAATGTTGCTTCACATCGCCCAGCTTGCCGGCGCCCAGCCATTTGCGGAACGCTTCGGCGCGGTCCTTCACGAAGCCCTCGCGCACCATCCAGTCGGCGAAGTGCGGCCGGGCCGGCGCATTGCCGCTGTCGCCCAGTTCCTGCTGAATGGCGCGGGCGCCGTCGAGGGCGCCGGGCATGCCCTTGAGGCTCAACTTGCGGCTTATTTCTTCGGACCGCAGCCAGCGGCCATCGTGCAATTGGGCGATGGCGGCGACCAGAGCCGGCGCGTTCTGGTCGAAACCGTAGCCCAGCACATGAATGGTGGCGCCGCCCCAGGTGCACGACAACTCCACGCCATTGACCAGTTGCATGCCCAGGCCCTGGGCTGTCGCGCGGGCCTCGTCGAGGCCTTCGACGGTATCGTGGTCGGTCAACGCCAGGACTCGCACGCCTTTTTCAAACGCACGCGCAACCAGTACCGCAGGCGCCAGGGCGCCGTCGGAGGCCGTGCTGTGGCAGTGCAAATCAACATTCACGGGGGTCTGTAACCTCAAGTCAGCTGGCGCTATCGCAACCAAGGATGTTTGTTATTATGCCGCCACATCCAGCTTCTGGCTCTTACTGTGAAACAATTCATCGACTTCATCCCGCTGTTGCTGTTTTTCATCGTTTACAAACTCGACCCTCGGGTCGTCGATCTGGCTGGCCACGAGCTCACCTTTGGCGGCATCTACAGCGCCACTGCTGTGCTGATCATCAGCTCTGTCGTGGTCTACGGCGCCATCTTCATCTCCCAGCGCAAACTGGAAAAAAGCCAATGGCTGACCCTGATCGCCTGCCTTGTCTTCGGCAGCCTGACCCTGGCCTTCCACAGCGAAACCTTCCTTAAATGGAAAGCCCCGGTGGTGAACTGGCTGTTCGCCCTGGCGTTTATCGGCAGCCACTTCATCGGCGATCGCCTGCTGATCAAGCGGATCATGGGCCACGCACTGACCCTGCCGGAGCCCGTGTGGACTCGCCTGAACGTGGCCTGGATTGTGTTTTTCCTGTTCTGCGGTGCCGCCAACCTGTTCGTCGCGTTCACGTTCCAGGACTACTGGGTCGACTTCAAAGTCTTCGGCAGCCTGGGCATGACCGTGCTGTTCCTGGTCGCCCAGGGCATCTACCTGTCGCGCCATCTGCATGACACCGACCCCACCACGCCGAAAACCGAGGACTGACATGCTCTACGCCATCATTGCCACCGACGTCGCCCACTCGCTGGAAAAACGCCTGTCCGTGCGCCCGGCCCATGTCGAGCGCTTGAAAGTGCTGCAAGCCGAAGGCCGGATCGTACTGGCCGGCCCTCACCCGGCGGTGGACAGCAATGACCCGGGCGACGCCGGTTTCACCGGCAGCCTGATCGTTGCCGAGTTCGCTTCACTGGCCGACGCCCAGGCCTGGGCCGACGCTGACCCGTACGTCACGGCGGGCGTGTATGCGAACGTCAACGTCAAACCATTCAAACAAGTCCTGCCTTGATTCAGGTGACGCCGAGCCTTATCGGTTCGGCGCGCTCCTAATTGCTCATTATTCCCGGTAACCTGCCGACAACTTTCTGAATATTCGTGTGGAATCAGGAGTTCCGATGCGCTTACCTCAGTTGTGTCTGTTGGCAGTGATCATGGCCGGGGCCACGGCCCACGCTGAAGAAACCTCGAACAATGGCAGCTCCACGCCGCTGTCCCTGAGTGCCGCCAGCCAGGTCAGCGAGTTGCAGCAGCGTTTGAAAGAAAGCGAACGGCTGCGTGAAGAATTGAGCAGACAACTGCAAACCGCGGACGCCAACCGCGAAAGCGCGCAACTGAGCCGTTTGCGCCAGGAGAACCAACGCCTGGCCCAGCAGCTCAAAGAAACACAGGGCGGGGCCTTGAGCCGCTGGCTCACCGAGCAGCAGCAGTGGTTTGTCACGGGCGCCGCCGTCGCCCTGATCGCCCTGCTGTGCGGGATCTTTGCCAGCGGTGGGCACCGTCGCCGTCGACAATGGCTAAATTGAGTGAGTCATGAGCGAGCTGTTACTGATAGACGATGACCAGGAGCTCTGTGAGCTGCTGACCAGTTGGTTAAGCCAGGAAGGTTTTCAAGTGCGCGCCTGCCACGATGGCTTGAGCGCCCGTAAAGCCTTGGCCGACAGCGCGCCCGCCGCCGTGGTGCTTGACGTGATGCTGCCCGACGGCAGCGGCCTGGAGCTGCTCAAGCAACTGCGCAACGACCACCCGGATCTGCCGGTGCTGATGCTCTCGGCCCGGGGCGAACCGCTGGACCGCATCCTCGGCCTGGAACTGGGCGCGGATGATTACCTGGCCAAGCCCTGCGACCCCCGCGAACTCACAGCCCGCCTGCGCGCGGTGCTGCGCCGCAGCCACCCGGCCGCCGTGTCCACCCAACTCGAACTCGGCGACCTGTGCTTCAGCCCGATACGCGGCGTGGTCAGCATCGACGAACAGGAATTTGCCCTCACCGTCTCCGAAAGCCGCCTGCTGGAAGCCTTGCTGCGCCAGCCCGGCGAACCGCTGGACAAGCAGGAGCTGGCGCAGATAGCCCTGGGCCGCAAGCTGACGCTGTACGATCGCAGCCTGGACATGCACGTCAGTAACCTGCGCAAAAAAATCGGTCCGCACCCGGATGGTCGGCCACGGATCGTGGCGTTGCGCAGCCGTGGTTACTACTACAGCCTCTAAATGCAACGCCGGTCTCTGTGAATCAGCGAATATCTCTGTGGCGAGCAGGCTTGTCCTGCGTTGGGCTGCGCAGCAGCCCCAAAACCAGGCGCTGAGCCGTATCAGGTACACCGCGTTTTGCTGGATAGGGGGCGCTTCGCACCCCAACGCGGGGCAAGCCCGCTCGCCACAATAAGCCTACAAACTTTCCTTAACTGAACGGCATCAGGGCAAGCCCGCTCGCCACAGGACAAGCCCCACCGCCACGAAACTGCCTCTCGCGCCATTCGCCGTGGCAGTTTTGTCAGGCGCCCGCCAAACTGTCTTTACCGAAGCCTTACCCTGCGCTGACAGCGGCTGACCTTGATCGCCGTACTCTACTCACATCCGGACTCACCGGAATAGAGACAGGAGAATCACCATGCGCAAGACCCTTATCGCTCTGATGTTCGCCACTGCCCTGCCCGCCGTTGCCATGGCTGCCATGCCCGAAGGTCCAGGCCCAGGCGCCGGCCCGATGGGCGGCCCTGAAGGTCGCATGATGGGCGGCCCAGGCCCTGGTGCCGATCATGGCCCACGTGGCCGCGGCGGTCCGTTGCGCGAACTGGACCTGACCCCCGAACAGCATCAGCAGATCGACCGCCTGATGCGCGAGCAGAGGGAAGGCCGTCGTGAGCTGGTTGAGAAGTACCTCGACAAAATGCCGGCCGCCGACCAGAAAGCCATGCAGGATGAGAAGGACGCCAGCCGCAAGAAAACCCAGAGCAGCATTCGCGCCGTGCTGACGCCCGAGCAGCAAAAGCAGTTCGACGAGATCGTCAAAAAGCAGGACCAGCGTCGTGCCGAATGGCGAGAATTCAAAGCCTGGAAAGCGCAACAGCCGCAAAAAGCGCAATAATGCCCTAGTGTTACACCCCCCAGCCCAGCGGCCGTGCGCCGCTGGGCTTTTCCTGTTTGAGGGTTTCCTGTGCGTTCATTGTTCTGGCGCATCCTGGCCAGTTTCTGGCTGGCCATCGCGTTGGTTGCCGGGTTGTCGCTGCTGCTTGGGCACATGCTCAATCAGGACGCCTGGATTCTCAGCCGTCATCCCGGCGTCAGCAACCTGGCCAAAGAGTGGACTCAACTGTACGAAGCCCAGGGCGAGGATGCCGCGCAGCAACTGCTGCAACAGCGCAAGCGCCAGTACCACATCGACGTGCAGGTGCTCAACGAAAGCGGCGAAGCGGTGGTGCGTGGCACCTTTCCAAAACGGGCCGCTGCGTTTGAAGCGCGCCAGACCGACGGACAGGGTGGCCCGCTGCCCTGGCGGCGCCTGACAGCCGAGTACACCAGCGAAAAGACCGGCGACACCTACCTCTTCATCTACCGGATTCCGCACCCCGAACTCGACCAATGGCACCGCAGTAGCCTGGCGTGGCCATTGAGCGCGCTGGCGATTGCCCTGGTGGTGCTGACCCTGTTCAGCCTGTTCGTGACGCTGTCCATCACGCGCCCGTTAAGCCGGCTGCGCGGCGCGGTGCATGACCTGGGCCAGGCCACCTATCAGCAGAACAGCCTGGCGCGCCTGGCCAATCGCCGCGATGAGTTCGGCGTGCTCGCCACCGACTTCAACCGTATGGGCGCCCGCCTGCAAAGCCTGATCGGCAGCCAGCGCCAACTGCTGCGCGATGTGTCCCACGAGCTGCGCTCGCCGCTGGCGCGCCTGCGTATCGCCCTGGCCCTGGCCGAACGTGCCGGCAGCGAAGAACGGGAAAAACTCTGGCCGCGCCTGACCCGCGAATGCGACCGCCTGGAAGCGCTGATCAGCGAGATTCTGGTACTGGCGCGGGTGGATGCCGACAACGCCAGCGTCGAGGACATCGACCTCAACCTGCTGCTCAAGACCCTGCAAAAAGACGCCCAACTGAGCGCGCCGGAACAAACGGTGCAGCTCACCGCCGCCGCCGACCTGCACCTCAAGGGCTGGCCGACCATGATTGAGCGCGCGGTGGATAACCTGCTGCGCAACGCCCAGCGCTTCAACCCGCCCGGGCAACCCATCGAGTTGCAGGCACAGCTTCAGGGCGAGCGCATCCTGATCAGCGTGCGCGACCACGGCCAGGGCGTCGACGCCGCGCACCTGAGCCAGCTCGGCGAGCCGTTCTACCGCGCGCCCGGCCAGACCGCCCAGGGCCACGGCCTGGGCCTGGCGATTGCGCGCCGTGCCGCCGAGCGTCATGGCGGAAACCTGATCCTGGCCAACCATGCCGATGGCGGGTTTATAGCGAGCATCGACCTGCCGTTGGTGCCCGGGGTTGTCACAGCGGTGTGATGATCTTCTATAGTGGCCCTTCTCTTACGGAGGGCCCTTGATGACTGACCTGCTCAACACCATCCAAGCCGCACTCGCACTGCCCGCCACCGCGCCGACCTTCAACGGGGCCGGCGCCCTGCCCTCGGCGTTCGCCGTCACTGACCTGGCCAGCGCCAGCATCGCCGCCGCAGGCCAGGCCATGGCCCGGTTGATCGAGCAACAGACCGGGCGCCTGCCCGGCGTGAGTGTCGATCGACGTCTGGCGTCCTTCTGGTTCGCGTCCTCGATCCGCCCGCAGGGTTGGCAGGTGCCGCCACTGTGGGATGCGGTCGCTGGCGACTACGCCAGCGCCGATGGCTGGATTCGCCTGCACACCAATGCGCCCCATCATCGCGCGGCGGCCGAACGGGTACTCGGCAAGGTGGCTGACCGCGCCGGCATGGCCGCGAACGTCGCCCGCTGGAATGCCGCCGAACTGGAAGAGGCGATTGTGCAGGCCGACGGTTGCGCCGCGCAGATGCGTTCCGTGCAGGACTGGCAACGTCACCCCCAGGGGTTGGCGGTTAACAGCGAGCCACTGGTACAGCGCCAGACCTTCGCCACTGCCCGTGAAACGCCATGGCTCGGCTCCATCGCGCGGCCGCTGGCCGGCATCAAGGTGCTGGACCTGACCCGGGTATTGGCCGGCCCCGTGGCCAGCCGCTTTCTCGCCGGCCTGGGCGCTGATGTGTTGCGCATCGACTCACCCACCTGGAACGAGCCGGGCGTGGTGCCGGAAATGACCCTGGGCAAACGCTGCGCCCGGCTGGACCTCAAACGCAGCGACGATCGCCAGGCGTTCGAAGGTTTGCTCAAGGACGCCGATATCCTGTTCCACGGCTACCGCGCCGATGCCTTGGAGCATTTGGGCTACACGACGGCTGAGTTGCAGATACTGGCCCCCGGCCTGATTGACGTCAGCCTCAACGCCTACGGCTGGAGCGGCCCGTGGCGCAATAGGCGTGGGTTCGACAGCCTGGTGCAGATGAGCTGCGGGATCGCCCAGGCGGGCATGGCCTGGAAACAGGCCGATACACCGGTACCGCTGCCGGTGCAGGCGCTGGATCACGCGACCGGTTACCTGATGGCAGCCAGTGCCCTGCAGGCCTTGAGCGAGCGCTTGCGATCCGGGCGTGGCGGTTCGGCACGCTTGTCGCTGGCACGAACGGCGAAGTGTTTACTGGAAGCGGGGCAAGTATCGGAGCAACCGGCGTTGCGCGCCGAAGAGCCCGGCGATCAAGGCCTCGTGGTGGAGCAGACCGCCTGGGGCCCGGCGCATCGGCTGCTGGCGCCGCTGAACATCAGCGGCACACCGTTGCAATGGGATTTGCCAGCGCAGGAATTGGGCTCGCACCGGGCGCAGTGGTAAATCAGGATCTGCTCCTATCGAATATCGACTGCGCATGAGTTATTTCAGGCAACCACATCCCTGTGGCGAGCAGGCTTGTCCTGCGTTGGGCTGCGCGGCAGCCCCAAAACCAGGCGCGCCGTATCAGGTACACCGCGGGGCAAGCCCGCTCCCCACAGAGTCTCTCTGTTTGGCGCGCGACAGCGTTAAGTCCAAACTTAGCGGAGAGTCCCACCTTCGGATCGCATTTCAATGGCCGTACGCGGTCACAACTGTGGGAGCGGTTCACCTATCTGTGACATAGAGGAGAGATGCCGATGGCTACCTTTGAACCCGGACACTTGCATGTCGAGCGCCATGCGCTCAACCAGGACGACTACAGCTACAACCTGCATATCGAATACACCGTCAGTCAGGACCCCAAGGAAGGCACGGGCATGCTGTTCAAGCTGCACGGTTCGGTGCAGGGCAAGGACCTCAACGAGGAATTCTTCCTGCCCAAAGACCAGGCCTTCGATTTTGCCCGGCACGCCATGCACATCACATACAAGTACGGCATGCCGAAAACGGCGGTCCTGAATGGCACGATGCATAAGCAATACGACCAGATGTTCGAGGATGTGCGCCATCAACTGGACCTGAAATCCGGTGACCCGGTCAAGCCCGAACACTTGGAGTAAGCACACCGCCGCTCCCACATTTTGATCTCCATCATCTGCAAGGCATACTTGCCGCCTCCCGCTCTCAAGAATTACTAGCGCCCCATGCGTATCCACGTCAGCTTTATCGACCGCGTCGGTATCACCCAGGAAGTCCTGGCCCTGCTCGGTGGGCGCAATCTCAATCTGGACGCGGTAGAGATGGTGCCGCCCAACGTGTATATCGACGCACCGACCCTCAGCGCCGCGGTGCTGGAAGAGTTGCGCGACGCGCTGTTCAGCGTGCAGGGCGTGCAGGCCGTGACGGTGGTCGACATCCTTCCCGGCCAGCGTCGGCACCTGCAGCTCGATGCCTTGCTGGCCGCCATGACCGACCCGGTGCTGGCCCTGGACAGCGCGGGCAAGATCCTGCTGGCCAACCCGGCGTTGATCGCGCTGTATGGACGCGAACCCGCCGGCGATAGCATCAGTGAGCTGTTCAATGACCCCGCGCTGCTCGACACCTTGCTCGAACACGGCTTTCGCCTGCCTTTGCGCGAGATCAGCGTGAACGGCCAGACCCTGCTGCTGGACGCCACGCCGATCACCGATGCGGGCGCGCTGCTGACCCTTTACCAGCCCAACCGCATCGGCGAGCAACTGTCGGCGCTGCACCATGACCATGCCGAAGGGTTCGATGCACTGCTGGGCGAATCCCCAGTGATCCGCACCCTGAAGGCGCGGGCGCAACGGGTGGCGGCGCTGGATGCACCGCTGCTGATCCAGGGCGAAACCGGCACCGGCAAGGAGCTGGTGGCCCGTGCCTGCCATGCGATCAGTGCGCGGCACAGTGCGCCGTTCCTGGCACTCAACTGCGCGGCGCTGCCGGAGAACCTCGCCGAAAGCGAGCTGTTCGGCTACGCCCCCGGTGCCTTCACCGGCGCCCAGCGCGGTGGCAAACCGGGACTGATGGAGCTGGCGAACCAGGGCACGGTATTTCTCGATGAGATCGGCGAAATGTCGCCGTATCTACAGGCCAAGCTGCTGCGTTTTCTCAATGACGGCAGCTTTCGCCGGGTGGGCGGTGATCGCGAAGTGAAGGTCAATGTGCGCATCCTCAGCGCCACGCACCGCGACCTGGAAAAAATGGTCGGCGAGGGCACCTTTCGCGAAGACCTGTTCTACCGCCTCAATGTGCTCAACGTCGAAGTGCCGCCATTGCGTGAGCGCGGCCAGGACATCCTGCTGCTGGCGCGCTACTTCATGCAGCAGGCCTGCGCGCAGATCCAGCGCCCGATGTGTCGCCTGGCGCCCGGCACCTACCCGGCCCTGCTCGACAACCGCTGGCCGGGTAACGTCAGGCAATTGCAGAACGTGATCTTTCGCGCTGCGGCCATTTGCGAAAGCAGCCTGGTGGACATCGGCGACCTGGATATCGCCGGCACGTCCGTGGCACGCCAGAGCGACGGCGAGGTGGAGAGCCTGGAACAGGCGGTGGAAGACTTCGAGCGCGACCTGCTGGACAAGCTGTACAGCCGCTACCCCTCGACCCGCCAACTGGCGAGCCGGTTGCAGACCTCCCACACGGCTATCGCCCATCGCCTGCGCAAGTACGGCATTCCCAACAAACCCTGAAGCCGCGCACCGATCAGACTGTGGGCGCTGTCAGTGCACTTGGGCGCTTCAATTTTTGGTCCAGGAACGACATCCAGTGTACTGAAAGCGCTACAGCGGAACGATATCGCTACAGTCATCGCTTAAACGCGTCCTGCAAGGCTTTGATCCACATAGGCTTTTTTTCACGGGCCGAGCCGTAACGATATCGCTACACACGTACCCTTTAACGTTATATCCATATTTATCAAGCCATTGATTTATATGAGCTTATTAACATTGGCCGCAATATTGCTAATCAACGCTCATCATTCCGATTCTGGCCCCAGGAGTTTCCATGAGCGAGTTGCGTTTCACTGAAGATCACGAATGGCTGCGCGCCGAAGCCGACGGCAGCGTCACCGTGGGTATCACCGCGTTCGCGCAGAACGCGCTGGGTGATGTGGTTTTCGTGCAACTGCCGGAGTTGCAGGCCTACGCCAAAGGCGCTGAAGCCTCCACCGTGGAGTCGGTAAAAGCGGCGAGCGGCGTGTACATGCCGCTGGACGGCGAAGTGCTGCAAGTGAACGACCAGCTCGATGGCAGCCCGGAGCTGGTCAACGAAGACCCGATGGGCGAAGGTTGGTTCTTCCGCTTCAAACCGGCCGATGCCGAAGCGGTCGCCAAATTGCTCGATCAGGACGCGTACGATCGCCTGATCAAAGCCAACGCTGAAGCTTGAGGAGCGCACCATGACCATCACTCTCGGCACTGCCAACGAATTCATCGCCCGCCATATCGGCCCGCGCCCGCAAGACGAGCAGCACATGCTCGCCAGCCTCGGTTTTGATTCCCTTGAAGCCCTGAGCGCCAGCGTGATCCCGGAAAGCATCAAGGGCACCAGCGTGCTCGGCCTGGAAGACGGCCTGAGCGAAGCCGAGGCCCTGACCAGGATCAAGGCCATCGCCGGCAAGAACCAGCTGTTCAAGACTTACATTGGTCAGGGCTACTACAACTGCCACACGCCGTCGCCGATCCTGCGCAACCTGCTGGAAAACCCGGCCTGGTACACCGCCTACACCCCTTACCAGCCGGAGATTTCCCAGGGCCGCCTGGAAGCGCTGCTGAACTTCCAGACCCTGATCAGCGACCTCACCGGCCTGCCGATCGCCAACGCCTCCCTGCTCGACGAAGCCACCGCCGCCGCCGAAGCCATGACGTTCTGCAAGCGCCTGAGCAAGAACAAGGGCAGCAACGCCTTCTTCGCGTCGATCCACAGCCACCCGCAAACCCTGGATGTGCTGCGCACCCGTGCCGAGCCACTGGGCATCGACGTGGTGGTGGGCGATGAGCGCGAGCTGAGCGACGTCAGCGCCTTCTTCGGCGCGCTGCTGCAATACCCCGCCAGCAACGGCGATGTGTTCGATTACCGTGAGCTGACCGAGCGCTTCCACGCCGCCAATGCGTTGGTGGCCGTAGCCGCCGACCTGCTGGCGCTGACCCTGCTGACCCCGCCGGGCGAGTTCGGCGCCGACGTCGCCATCGGCAGCGCGCAGCGCTTTGGCGTACCGCTGGGCTTTGGCGGCCCGCACGCGGCGTACTTCTCTACCAAGGATGCGTTCAAGCGCGACATGCCAGGCCGTCTGGTGGGTGTTTCCGTCGACCGCTTCGGCAAGCCGGCCCTGCGCCTGGCCATGCAGACCCGCGAGCAACATATTCGTCGCGAGAAAGCCACCAGCAACATCTGCACCGCCCAGGTGCTGCTGGCCAACATCGCCAGCATGTACGCCGTGTACCACGGGCCCAAAGGCCTGACCCAAATCGCCCAGCGCATTCATCACCTCACCGCGATTCTCGCCAAAGGCCTGACCGCCCTGGGCCTGACGGTGGAGCAGCAACACTTCTTCGACACCCTCACCCTCCGCACCGGCGCCAACACTGCCGCCCTGCACGACAAGGCGCACGCGCAGCGCATCAACCTGCGGTGGGTGGATGCCGAGCGTGTGGGCATTTCGGTCGACGAAACCACCACCCAGGCCGATATCGAAACCCTGTGGTCGCTCTTCGCCGACGGCAAGGACCTGCCGGTTTTCGCCCAGGCTCAAAGCACCCTGCCAGCAGCCTTGCTGCGCCAGTCACCGATCCTCAGCCATCCAGTGTTCAACCGTTATCACTCGGAAACCGAGCTGATGCGCTACCTGCGCAAACTGGCCGACAAGGACCTGGCACTGGACCGCACCATGATCCCGCTGGGCTCGTGCACCATGAAGCTCAACGCCGCCAGCGAAATGATCCCGGTGACCTGGGCCGAATTCGGTGCCCTGCACCCGTTCGCCCCGGCCGAGCAAAGCGCCGGCTATCTGGAGCTGACCTCCGACCTGGAAGCCATGCTCTGCGCGGCCACCGGCTACGACGCGATTTCGCTGCAACCGAACGCCGGCTCCCAGGGCGAATACGCAGGCCTGCTGGCCATTCGTGCCTATCACCAGAGCCGTGGCGATGAACGCCGCGACATCTGCCTGATCCCCTCGTCCGCCCACGGCACCAACCCCGCCACCGCCAACATGGCCGGCATGCGCGTGGTGGTCACCGCCTGCGACGCGCGCGGCAACGTCGATATCGACGACCTGCGCGCCAAGGCCATCGAGCACCGCGAGCACCTCGCCGCGCTGATGATCACCTACCCGTCCACCCACGGCGTGTTCGAGGAAGGCATCCGCGAAATCTGCGGCGTCATTCATGACAACGGCGGCCAGGTGTACATCGACGGCGCCAACATGAACGCGATGGTCGGCCTCTGCGCGCCAGGCAAATTCGGTGGCGACGTGTCCCACCTGAACCTGCACAAGACGTTCTGCATCCCCCACGGCGGCGGCGGTCCGGGCGTTGGCCCGATTGGCGTCAAGTCGCACCTGGCGCCGTTTTTGCCGGGCCACGCGGCCATGGCGCGCAAGGAAGGCGCGGTGTGCGCGGCGCCGTTCGGCAGCGCGAGCATTTTGCCGATCACCTGGATGTACATCAGCATGATGGGTGGCGCAGGCCTCAAGCGGGCTTCGCAGCTGGCGATCCTGAATGCCAACTACATTTCCCGTCGCCTCGAAGAGCACTATCCGGTGCTCTACACCGGCAGCAACGGACTGGTGGCCCACGAATGCATCCTTGACCTGCGTCCGCTCAAGGACAGCAGCGGCATTAGCGTGGATGACGTGGCCAAGCGCCTGATCGACTTTGGCTTCCATGCGCCAACCATGTCGTTCCCGGTGGCGGGCACGTTGATGATCGAGCCGACCGAAAGCGAATCACGGGAAGAACTGGACCGTTTCTGCGAGGCCATGATCGCCATCCGTGAAGAAATTCGCGCGGTGGAAAACGGCACGCTCGACAAGGACGACAACCCCCTGAAAAACGCCCCGCACACAGCGGCGGAGCTGGTTGGCGAATGGACCCACCCGTACAGCCGCGAACAGGCGGTGTACCCGGTTGCGTCGCTGATCGATGGCAAATACTGGCCGCCAGTTGGGCGCGTGGACAACGTGTTCGGCGATCGCAACCTCGTGTGCGCCTGCCCGTCAATCGAAAGCTACGCCTGAGATGAGAGGGAGCTTGCTCCCTCTCACACTTCGCCCTTTTTCAGGAGCTGAACATGTCCACTGACACTCTATTGAAAACCCCTTTGCACGCCCTGCACCTCGAACTTGGCGCGCGCATGGTGCCTTTCGCCGGCTACGACATGCCGGTGCAATACCCGCTGGGCGTGATGAAGGAACACCTGCACACCCGCGAACACGCCGGGTTGTTTGACGTGTCCCACATGGGCCAGATCCGCCTCAGCGGCGCCAATGCCGCCAAGGCCCTCGAAAGCCTGGTGCCGGTCGACATTATCGACCTGCCGGTGGGGATGCAGCGCTACGCGATGTTCACCAACGAACAGGGCGGCATTCTTGACGACCTGATGGTGGCCAACCTGGGCAATGACGAATTGTTCCTGGTGGTCAACGCCGCGTGCAAGGATCAGGACCTGGCACACCTGCGCAAACACATCGGTGAGCAATGCAGCATCGAGCCTCTGTTCGAAGCGCGCGCGCTGCTGGCCCTGCAAGGCCCGGCGGCGGTAAAGGTACTGGCACGCCTGGCGCCGGAAGTCACTCGGATGACGTTCATGCAGTTCGCCAGCGTTCGCCTGCTGGGGGTTGACTGCTATGTAAGCCGCTCGGGATACACCGGTGAGGATGGGTTTGAGATCTCCGTACCCGCCGCCAATGCCGAAAGCCTCGCGCGCAGTCTGCTGGCCGAAACCGAAGTGCAGCCGATTGGCCTCGGCGCCCGCGACTCCCTGCGCCTGGAAGCCGGCCTGTGCCTTTATGGCCATGACATGAACACCGAGACCACGCCGATTGAAGCGAGCCTGCTATGGGCCATCTCCAAGGCACGTCGTAGCGAAGGCGCACGCGCTGGCGGCTTCCCGGGCGCCGAGAAAATCTTCAGCCAGCAACAAACTGGCGTGACCCGCAAGCGTGTCGGCCTGCTGCCCCAGGAACGTACACCCGTGCGTGAAGGTGCAGAGGTCGTCGACGAACAGGGCTCCGTTATCGGCACCATCTGCAGCGGCGGCTTTGGGCCGAGCCTCGGTGGCCCTCTGGCAATGGGTTACCTGGACAACGCGTTCACCGCACTGGATACCGAGGTGTCTGCCTTGGTGCGTGGGAAAAAGGTGCCATTACGTGTAAGTAAAATGCCATTCGTACCGCAGCGTTACTACCGTGGCTGACTGGCTGTTTCTATAAGTAACGCGGCTGCGTTAACGTGCACTAAACTGTCACGCAGCCGCCATAAAACAGTGCATCACTGATAGGCTTTTTTATAGGCAAGCGCCTATAACAAGTGAACTTATCTATCGAATAAGACAGCAATACGTGGCGGGTCAAAGTGCCACAAAGCCGAGTAAACGCTGGGGGTTTTGCAGGACTTGTTTTTTCTGCGTTAGTTGGCGTAGAGTTTGTCCACTGTGTTTGCATGGGTCGCTTGGAACCTGGACCTGGGCAGTAGCTGAGGTAGTTTGCTACAACCCGTTCGACGTCTCTTACTTTCCTGCAACCCAGCCCAGTGCTCTTTCATGTGAAAGGGGCTGTCATTAATTTTTAGCGTCAAAGGAAAGAAGAAATGTCCACACGTCAGAGCGGTACCGTCAAGTGGTTCAATGACGAAAAAGGGTTTGGTTTTATCACACCAGAAAGCGGTCCGGATCTGTTCGTGCATTTCCGCGCTATCCAGGGCAACGGCTTCAAGAGCCTGAAAGAAGGCCAGAAAGTGACCTTCGTTGCCGTGCAGGGCCAGAAGGGCATGCAGGCTGACGAAGTACAAGCGGAAGGCTGATCCTTCCTGCAACAAAAAGCCCCTGATATGACATCAGGGGCTTTTTTATGGGCGCGATTCCGTAAACTGCGTATTTTCGTGCGAGAGCCCTGCCATGGCCCACCCCCTGCTGAGCCCTCAGGGCGCGTTCCCCGCTGCCAGCCTGGGTCGTCGCCTGGCAGCGATGCTTTATGACGCGTTGTTGTGTACCGCGCTGCTGATCGTCACCGCCTTTACCTACAAGCTGGTGTGGATCGCCTTCGTGGGTGAAGCACACATGCGCACCCTCACCGAATCCGGCACGCTGGACGGTGACCCAATACTGTCGACCCTCCTGCTGTTTGTGCTGTTCGGCTTCTTTGCCACGTTCTGGACTCACTCCGGGCAGACCCTGGGCATGCAGGTCTGGGGCGTGCGCGTGCAAAACGCCGACGGCTCGCGTATCAGCCTGTGGCAAGCGCTGCTGCGCTTTATGGTGTCGATTGCATCGTGGCTGTGCGTGGGGCTCGGGTTTGTGTGGTCATTGTTCGATAAGCACAAACGCTGCTGGCATGACATCTACTCGGATACGCAGCTGGTGCGAATCGCGCAGCAGAAAAAATAACCCTCATCAGGCATTGCCTGCCAGCTTGAGACGCGCAGCCTGGGTGAAATCCAGCATGCGCTTGAGCGGGCGCACCGCATGCGGGATCACTGACGGCTCAACGAATATCTCGTTACTGCCCTCACGCAGGCATTGCAACGTGCGCTCCAGGGTGTTCATCGCCATCCATGGGCAGTGCGCGCAACTGCGACATGCGGCGCCGTTACCGGCGGTGGGCGCTTCGACAAACACCTTGTCCGGGCACAGCTGCTGCATCTTGTAGAAAATGCCGCGATCCGTCGCCACGATGAAGGTCTTGTTCGGCAGGCGCTGCGCGGCGGCGATCAGTTGGCTGGTGGAACCCACCGCATCCGCCAGTTCGATCACGGCGGTAGGCGACTCGGGGTGCACCAGGATAGCAGCGTCCGGGTACAGCGCTTTCATGTCTTCGAGCTGCTTGGACTTGAACTCTTCGTGGACGATGCAGGCACCGTCCCACAGCAGCATGTCGGCGCCGGTCTGACGCTGAATATAGGTGCCCAGATGCTTGTCCGGGCCCCAGATGATGGTCTCGCCGTTGTCCATCAGGCTCTCGACGATTTCCAGCGCACAACTGGAAGTCACCACCCAGTCAGCCCGGGCCTTGACCGCCGCCGAGGTGTTGGCATACACCACCACGGTGCGCTCGGGATGCTGGTCGCAGAACGCCGAAAACTCATCCACCGGGCAGCCAAGGTCCAGGGAGCAGGTGGCTTCCAGGGTCGGCATGAGGATGCGTTTTTCAGGGGTAAGGATCTTCGCGGTCTCGCCCATGAAGCGCACGCCGGCCACCAGTACGGTTTTGGCCGGATGGGCCGCGCCGAAGCGGGCCATTTCCAGGGAATCGGAGACACAGCCACCGGTTTCTTCGGCCAGGGCCTGAATCACTGGATCGCAGTAAAAGTGGGCAACCAGCACCGCGTCCTGAGCGTTGAGCTCGGCGGCGATGGCAACGCGCAGGCCGGCTTCTTCTTCGGCGCTGAGGGCCTTGGGCTGCTTGGCGTCGAGATGGGCTTGAACCAGTAGGCGTTCGGAAATGTGCGTCATGTTCGCAAGACCTGCAGGCGCAGTTGCGCGAAAGTCGAGTGTACCACCGGCTCTGGAGCCCTTCGGGCGCCGCCGGACGAAGTGATTGTATTCATCAAGCACGGGTGAAGCTGCGCAAGGCTACAGAATATCGAATGGATTCAAAAGCCTAATCTGGGGCTGGCGTGCGTATCTGCCGGGCAAAAAACAGGAAAACCGGTTTTCTGTTTTTAAGGACACTGTCAGCGCGACAGTGCGCAGGGATCTTCCTGCAGCAGCACAGCAGCATGCATAGTTGTCAGTGCCTCCTTGAGCGTGGACTCCTCCAGCGCCTGCCTGGACTTAGTGCTTTCCCTTGCGGCGTGCTCCAGCAACGCCACGTAGTCATGCCTGGCCGAGGCGTGCCGGGGCACAAACGTCTCATCGACCTGCTTGCCCATCACGTATTTTTGCGTCCGGGTATCCTCGCTCGCGGACTGCGAGACAGAGGCATGGGTCAGCATGCCTTCCTTATACCCCAAGTGAGTCGAACTGCTGGCCTTGTCCTCGACCTGCACATACAGGTAATTCTGCGATTCGGCCGTGGTGCCAAGCGCCGGGTTTCTTGCGCCGGTCAGATCCTTGTGGAAACTGGCGGACAGGCTCGATTGCTGATACTGGGTCACAGTGCGATCCAACGTGCTGCTGCCGCCCACGCGGGTGTTCTGCGCCACGTCGTAGGCAAAGCTGTCGACTTCGGACGGACGCATTGGATTGGAAGCCTCGCGGGTCTGCTTGATCGACGCCTTGAAGTCGGCCAGGCCGCTCAGCAGGCGCTGGTCCGCCGCACTGCGGGTCAGCGCCTCGGGTGCGGCGCCGCCCTGAGGATAGTGGCTGTTCATGGCGCTGAACGCGTCCTTGAGCATGTCCATCAACGGTGCCTTGGCATTGCCTCGCTCCTGCACTCGATCAAACTGCGCCAGGTAGCTTTCCAGCGCTTTGGCCTGTTGTTGAGCTTCGCCAAGGATGGCCGCGTTTTTCAGGTCCACCGCCAGACTCAACTCGCCGTCCGCCCCGCTCATGCGGGTGGTGCGGCTCTGATTGTCGGCGTGAAACGCAAGGGTCTGCTGCTGGGCGTCCGCTAACTCCAATTTGGCGTCAAGGTCGACGGACGCCAATATTTTGGAGTCGAAACGGGTCAGGCCGCCCAGGTCGAGCTTGGGCGGCACAGCGGTGAGCCCGTCGACCGCTGCCTGGAAGGCGCTGCTCAATTGACCGACGGCCTTGAGCTCATCGTCGCTCAAGGTGCCGCCATCCACAGTGGCCTGAACGCCCAGGCCATCGTTCTGGCTGGATAAACTGAAGGTGATGGTCTTGCCGCTGGCGGTCTTGATGTTGAGGCTGACCAGATTGTCGGCCTTGCTGTGCAACAGCGCCTGACTGAGCTTGAGCTCGCCAGCATTGTCTGCGCCTGCATAGCGTACCGACTGGGAGATATCCGTATCGACCTCGGCAAACTGTGCCATCAGACTTTCGCCCAGGCCTTTGAAGCGGTTGGCAATGGATAATGCGTTGAAGTTGGTATTGATCGCCTTGCTCAGGGTGTCATGACTGTCACTTTCCCAAGCCAGCACCGGCGCCTGGCCGGGCAGTTGCCCACGCGGAGAGTAGGTGTTGGAGAGTGTGTCGGATGCCACGTTGCCCAGGCTGACGACGGATGAAGGTCGATCGGCAACAGGGGTATCGCGTGGCTGGGCGGCAAGTGGTTGACCCGGAGGACGCAGAATCTGGACGAGGCTGGAGCTGAGGGGTGAAAGCGTAGTCATGACGATCCCTGTCGTGAGTGAGCAGCCTCCAATTTAATCAAGATGGGGAGCGATTGACAGTGGGTTTACTTTGAGTTTTCAAGCACGCAAAAAAAAACCCGGAAATCCTCACTTTCGTGGGCCTTCCGGATTTTCTAAACCGCCAAATATGGTGGGTCGTGTGGGATTCGAACCTACGACCAATTGGTTAAAAGCCAACTGCTCTACCAACTGAGCTAACGACCCGCTGTGTGGTGGCGCGTATAATACTGATTTCTAAGGATTATTCAACACCTTATTTGAAATAAATCAGAAATACCGCGTTGCATCTGCAATTGTCGCCGTTTTCAGGCCCTCTCAGCGGCCAGGCTCGTCGTTCCACAGGTACTTGTGCAACTGCAATTGCAGACGCACCGGCAGGTTGTCCGCCACCACCCAGTCTGCCAGGTCGCGGGCGTTCAGGTCGTGATGGCTGGGGGAGAACAGCACCTCGCCAGCGCGACGGTCCAGGCCATATTGGATCAGCTTGGAGTTGGCCCAGTCATAGTCTTCGCGGGAACAGATAACGAATTTGACCTGATCATTGGCCGTCAGCAAATCCAGGTTCTCGTAGAGGTTACGATGTACTTCCCTGGAGCCCGGTGTTTTGAGGTCGACCACACGGCTTACACGCGGATCAACAGCCGAGATATCCAACGCACCACTGGTTTCCAGAGACACCTCATAACCGGCATCGCACAACTGCTTGAGCAAGGGAATGGCATTGGGTTGGGCCAGGGGCTCGCCGCCCGTCACACAGACATAGCGCGGTCGATAGCTGGCAACCTGTTCGAGAATGTCGTCAAGGGTACGCACAGTGCCGCCACTGAAGGCGTAAGCGCTGTCGCAGTACTGGCAACGCAACGGGCAACCGGTGAGTCGCACAAAAACCGTGGGCAGGCCGGCGGTTCGCGTTTCACCCTGCAACGAGTAAAAAACTTCGGTAATACGTAATGTGTCTTGCATAGTCGCCACGGGCGTAACAGCTAAACAGGCTGTCCGCCTCCGTCAGGCACTTCAAGGGGTTGCGCCAATGCGCCGACCCCAAAAAGCGGGTGTCATAAAAGGGCGTGGAGTCTAACGAAAAAACCCGCGCCAGGCGCGGGTTTCTTCTAAACGGGCTGCATGGCTTACAAGCGCTGCAAGTCCCGTTGGGCCAACTGTGCCGCTGAAGTACCCGGATATTGGGCCACTACTTGCTGCAGAATGCCTTTGACCTTGTCGGTATGACCCAGGCGGCGCTCCACGTCAGCGAGTTTGTACAGCGAATCCGGCACCTTGGCGTGCTTGGGGTACAGCTGGCTGACCTTGGCAAACGCCTGGCCGGCACCTTGCAGATCACCCTTGGCCAGGTTGACCTCACCCAACCAGTATTGGGCATTGCCCGCGTACTGGCTGTTTGGGTATTTGCGCAGGAAAGCGGCAAATGCCTGGCTGGCCTTGTCAAAATCCTTGGCCTTGATCAGGTCGAAGGCTGCATCGTAATACAGTTTTTCCTTCGCCGGATCGCCCGGTTCACTGCTCGCGGCAGGGGCCTGGCTGGCGGCCGCCCCTGCTGCTGCACCACCGGCAGCGGCGCTTGGCGCGCCACCGGCAGAAGAATTATCAGGAGTAGCGGCAGGTGTTACGCCGGCTCCAATACGTCGATCAAGATCCTGGTAACGCTCCAGGCCTTCTTGCTTGAGCTGATTCACTTGATTCTGCAGAACTTCAATGGTGCCTTGTTGCTGCGCCAGTTGATCCTGCATGCGTTGCAACTGATTGAACAGTTCGCCCTGTGCCGAAGGGGCGGACGTCGCCGCCCCCCCGGCATAGGCGCCGTTCGTGCCATAACCCGCTGGCGGATAGCTGCTCCCGCTATTGTTATAGCCTGAGTTGCTGTCCGTTACAGGAACCGCAGCCCACACCGCAAGCGGTGCGAGGCTGAGAGCCAATACAGTTAGAGCACGACGGCACGTTCGCATGACGAATTACTTACGCAGTTCGACGCGACGGTTTTGAGCCCAGGACTGCTCGTCGTGGCCAGTAGCAACTGGACGCTCTTTACCGTAGGAAACCAGTTCCAGTTGGCCTGGAGCAACACCTTGCAGTACCAGGTAGCGCTGAACGGCTTTCGCACGACGCTCGCCCAGTGCCATGTTGTACTCACGAGTACCACGTTCGTCGGTGTTACCTTCCAGAACAACGCGAGCGCCGTTAGCTTTCAGGTCCTTGGCGTGAACGTCCAGAGCGCGCATGGCTTCTGGTTTCAGGTCCGAACTGTCGTATTCGAAGTAGAAAGTGGTGATAGCGCGCAGAGCAGCTTCTTCGCTCAGGGAGCCGTCAACTGCACCTGTGTTAGCGCCGTAACCAGCGTTTGGATCAACAGCTGCGCCTTCACCGGCGTTGTCGCCGCCTTTGGACGAGCAACCAACGGCTACGGACAGAGCCAGAGCCAGAGCAGCAAACTTACCAAACTTCAGCATTTCCATCGTGAAACTCCTAATGAACCCCAGTGTGTTAAGCAAATCTCTTTTTTTGTAGCGCCGCGTCAGTTCAGGTAAGGGGACCAGGATGGTTCTCTGACTTCGCCTTGTGCGGTAGGAAGCGGGAGCCTTACGCGTCCATTAATGGACACGAGCATCAAGACTCCCCGGCCCTGCTGGCGGGTGGCGTAGATTACCATGGTGCCGTTGGGCGCAACAGTGGCTGACTCATCAAGGTTGGTATCTGTAAGGATTTTTACGGTTCCGCGCTGCAAATCCTGGGCCGCAACCCGGAAATTAGTGAAACCATCCTGACGGTGAATCATTACCAACGTCTTTTCATCGGCCGAAAGCTTCGGATTGGCATTGTAGTTGCCAATGAAGGTTACGCGTTCCGCACCACCACCACCCACGCTTGTTTTATAGATCTGTGGCTTGCCGCCCCGATCGGAGGTGAAGTAGATGGTCGAACCATCCTTGCCCCAGAACGGTTCAGTGTTGATGCCAGGACCGCTGGTCACGCGACTGATCTGGCGCGACGCCATGTTCATCACGTAGATATCCGGGTTGCCGTCCTTGGACAGCACGAATGCCAGGCGAGAACCATCCGGCGACCAGGCCGGTGCACCATTGAGGCCTTCGAAGTTGGTGATCTGCTCACGACGTCCTGTATCAATGTGCTGGACGAAGATGCGCGGGCGCTTCTGTTCGAACGACACATAGGCAATACGCTTGCCATCCGGCGCAAAACGCGGCGACAGGATCGGCTCACGCGATTGCAGCAGGGTCACGGCACGTGCACCGTCGTAATCCGAGCGCTGCAGCGTGTAACGGGTGTTGTCGACCGAAAAACGCTCCGCCGTGACATACAACAGGCGCGTGGAGAACGCCCCTTTGATGCCGGTGAGCTTTTCAAACGACTGGTCCGAGATGTAGTGGGCCATGTCACGCAGTTGCTCGGCGGTCCCCGACACGCTGCCGGTCAAGACCTGCTGCTCGGTGGCCACGTTGAACAACGTGTATTGGATCTGCAGGCGACCGCCGGCCGGCGTGATGCTGCCGACCATCAGGTACTGCGCGCCCACGGCCTTCCAGTCACGGAAGCTGACTTCGCTGGCCTGGGTCGGCTGGCTGATCATGTTGCCTTTTGGAATCGGTGCGTAGTAACCGGAGTTGCGCAGGTCGTCGCTGACGATCTGTGCCATGTCATCCGGCAGCACGCTGCCGCCCTGCCAGCCAAACGGTACTACTGCGATCGGGGTGGCCCGATCACTGCCGCTGGTTACCAGGATGTTCTTTTCATCCGCCGCCGCTATCCCTGCCATACAGCAAATAACGACAAGCATTCCTCGAAGAAGGTTTCTCACAAGGCTAGATCCTCAGGTGTGAATGTCATCTTGAATGAACGATAGGGAGCGAAGTCGCTTGGTTTCATTCCCTGCATCTCGGTCAACCGGCCAATGTTCTTGACCGCGGCAACCGCCGAACTGTCGAACGAACCGTCACCACTGGACTTGGCCACGCTGACCGAAGTCACCGTACCGTCCGGCAACATGCCGATCTGCAGCACTACTGTCATGCCTTTACGTGCCGAAGGTGGACGTGTCCAGCCTTCTGCTGCCCGTGCCCGAATCAGGTCATCGAAACTGCCCGCTACTTCATCACCACGCTCATCGGCCAAGGCTTGCTGACGCTGCGGCGTGTCGGAGAGCAAATCTGCCAGGGCCTGAGCCTTTTTCTCTTCGGCGGATTTACGCGCTGCTTCCTGGGCCTTTTTCTTGGTGGCATCGGCGGCAGCTTTCTTCTTCGCGTCGTCGGCGACTTTCTTCTTCGCCTCGTCTGCTTCAGCTTTTTTCTTGGCGTCTTCGGCGGCTTTCTTCTTCGCGTCTTCGACTATCTTCTTCTTGGCTTCTTCAGCGGCCTTTTTCTTGGCCTCTTCTTCAGCAGCTTTTTTCGCTTCTTCTTCAGATTTCTTCTTGGCTATATCAGCCAATTGTTTCTCTTCGGCTTTTTTAGCTTCGGCAGCCTTGTCGGCCTTTTTGGCTTCATCAGCCTTTTTGGCCTCGTCGGCTTTCTTCGCTTCGTCAGCCTTTTTCGATTCCTCGGCCTTTTGAGCCGCCTCTTCTTTCTTTTGTTCCGCAGCCGCCTTCACCGCTTCCTGCTCGACCTTCTTCTGTTCCATCTGCTCGACTTCGGTCTGGCGCGCGGCAGACTTCTGGGCCTCACCCGCAATCTTCTGATTGGTCTGGGTGGTGGCCTGACTTTTCGATTTCAGTTGATACAGGGTCGCCTGCACGATCGGCTTGGCCGGCGGCAGGTCCGGGGTCATGGCAAAGCTGACGAACAGCATGCCGAACACCAGAACGTGCAGGGCTATTGCCCACACGCCAGGCCAGAAGAAGCTTTCCGAGGCGGACGGCTCTCGCTGTTGCTGCATCAGGGCGCCTCGGTGATCAGGCCAACGTTACCGACGCCGGCCTTCTGCAGCCCGCCCATGGCGCCCATGACGGAGCCGTAGTCGACCGATTTGTCGCCGCGAATGAAGACCTGGGTGTGCTTGCCGCCTTCGTTGCCGGAGCGAATGATCTTGGTCACCGCATCAGTCATCGCCGGCAGGGTCAGGGCCTTGTCTTGCTGTTTCTGAGTGTCGACTTCGCTGCCAAGGTTCCAGTAATAGGTCTTGTCGGACTTGATCGAAATGGTCAGCACCTGCGTGTTGTTGTCCTGCGGCAAGGCTTCACTGGAAACCTTGGGCAGATCAACCTTCACGCCCTGGTTGAGCATCGGCGCAGTCACCATGAAAATTACCAGCAGCACCAGCATCACGTCGATGTAGGGCACTACGTTCATCTCGGCGACCGGCTTGCGCTTTTTGCGCGCTCGAGCGATTAAAGCCATTGGGAATTACCTGCTTATTCTTCGCTGGTGTGCACTTTACGGTGCAGGATCGCCTGGAATTCATCGGCGAAGGTGTAGTAACGGCCGATCAGCGTTTCGCTGGTGGCAGCAAAACGGTTGTAGGCAATCACTGCCGGGATCGCCGCGAACAGGCCAATCGCGGTGGCGATCAGGGCTTCGGCGATACCCGGGGCCACGGTGGCCAGGGTCGCTTGCTGGGCCTGGGCCAGACCGCGGAACGAGTTCATGATGCCCCACACGGTGCCGAACAGACCGATGTACGGGCTGACGGAACCCACGGTGGCCAAAAACGGCAAGCTTTGTTCAAGCTTCTCTTCTTCACGGGAAATGGCGACACGCATGGCACGCGCCACGCCTTCCATCACGGCTTCCGGGTCCACGCCAGGCTGCTGACGCAGACGGGAGAATTCCTTGAAACCGGCACGGAAGATCTGCTCCACGCCCGAATCCGGGTCCGGATTGCTGCCGGCCTGGCGGTACAGCTTGGACAGGTCGATACCCGACCAGAAGCGCTCCTCGAAGCTCTCCAGGGCACGTCGACCGGCACGCAGCATGTTGCTGCGCTGGAAAATCATGACCCAAGAGGTAACCGATGCGGCTACCAGGGTCAGCATGACCAGTTGAACCACAACACTGGCATTGCTGACCAGGCTCCACATGGAGGAATGGTCGACGACGGTAGGTTCCACGCTAAATCTCCTGCTCTGATTGTTTACCCGCGCCGCTCACGGCGGCAAAGGCCGCACGTAGAGTTTCGGGAATGGCCCGAGGTTTCAAACTGTTGGTGCGCACACACGCCACCAGAAACTGCCCCTCACAGAGCAGCGTTGCATCCGTTGCCCGCCTGACCTGCTGCTTGAAACGCAGGCTGGCACGGTTCAATTCGATTACTTGCGCACTGACCAGCAACTCATCGTCCAATCGCGCAGGTGAGTGGTAACGCGCCTCGCTGGAATGCACGACGAATAACAGGTCCTCCCCTGCCAGCTGGGATTGGGCAAAGCCCAGCTCCCTTAGCCGCTCGGTTCGAGCCCGCTCCATGAACTTGAGGTAATTGACGTAATACACGATGCCGCCGGCATCGGTGTCCTCGTAATAAACGCGACAGCGATGTACGAACGACTGATCCCCGTTTTGCGCGCGCATACTCTAGTGCTTACTCCTCAGGTTGCCAATCCGGCCCGCCACTGTTTTTTCATTCCTGTTCTTCATCCTGAAGAATATTTACAACGACTGAATGACGACGCCAGACACTGGGACAGCACAAACATCAGATAAATCGTGCGGCGCAAGCTTTTAATCGTCCACTGCATCGAGGAATTCGTCTACCACGGGCATCTCGCCCAATCGTGACGGAATATTTAGCCCGAAGTGCAGATAAGCATGACGCGTCACCACCCTACCCCTCGGCGTGCGCATGATGTAGCCCTGCTGGATAAGGTACGGCTCCAACACATCCTCGATGGTATGACGCTCCTCGCTGATGGCCGCGGCAAGGCTGTCCACCCCTACCGGGCCACCGTCGAACTTCTCGATCATGGTCAGCAGCAGGCGCCGATCCTGGTGATCGAAGCCGTGCTCGTCCACATCCAGCAGGTTCAGCGCCAGGTCCGCCACGGCCTTGGTGATATGCCCCTTGGCGCGCACCTCGGCAAAGTCGCGCACGCGGCGTAGCAGACGGTTGGCGATACGCGGCGTGCCGCGAGCCCGGCGGGCGATTTCAAACGCACCCTCAGGGTCCAGCGGCAGGCCGAGAATGCCTGCCGAGCGCATCACAATCGTCGCAAGGTCGGCCGTGCTGTAGAACTCCAGACGCTGAACGATACCGAAACGGTCGCGCAGCGGGTTGGTCAGCATGCCGGCACGGGTGGTCGCACCCACCAGGGTAAAGGGCGGCAGGTCGAGCTTGATCGAACGGGCAGCCGGGCCCTCGCCGATCATGATGTCGAGCTGGAAGTCCTCCATGGCCGGGTACAGCACTTCCTCGACAATCGGCGACAACCGGTGAATCTCGTCGATAAACAGCACGTCATGGGGTTCGAGGTTGGTCAGCAGCGCTGCCAGATCGCCGGGACGCTCCAGCACCGGGCCGGAGGTGGACTTGATCGACACGCCCATTTCATTGGCGATGATCATGGCCAGAGTGGTTTTACCCAGCCCCGGCGGACCGAAGATCAAGGTGTGGTCCAGGGACTCGCTGCGCCCGCGCGCGGCCTGGATGAATAGTTCCATCTGCTCGCGCACGGTGGGCTGGCCGATGTAGTCGGCCAGACTCAGCGGGCGGATGGCGCGATCCTGAACTTCTTCACGGTCGCGCGGGCCAGTGGCCGCAATCAGACGATCAGCTTCAATCACTTAAATCATTCCCTTCAGGGCTCGGCGGATCATGTCTTCGCTGCTCAGGTTCTTGTCCTTGATGGCCGATACCGCCTTGCTGGCCTCCTGCGGCTTGTAGCCCAGGGAAATCAGCGCACTGACTGCATCGCTTTCGGCGCTGGCGACCTGGCCTGCCGGCATGTCCGGCTGGTTCGGCACCAGCGCGAACATGCTCGGCACGACTTCCCAGGCCTTGAAGCGGTCCTTGAGTTCCACCAGCAGGCGCTCAGCGGTCTTCTTGCCCACCCCCGGCACCTTGGTCAGCGCCGAGGTGTCCTGGGCCGATACTGCACGTACCAGCTCATCCACTTCCAGGCTGGACATCAACGCCAGCGCCAGTTTCGGCCCTACGCCATTCAAACGAATCAGTTCACGAAAAAAGTCGCGGTCGCGCTTGCCGATGAAACCATAGAGCAATTGCGCGTCTTCGCGCACCACCAGATGAGTGTGCAGCGTAATCGGCTCGCCGACCGACGGTAGGCGGTACAAGGTGGTCATGGGCACTTCAAGCTCATACCCAAGCCCGTTTACATCCAGAATCAGGTGCGGCGGCTGTTTCTCAGCCAGGGTGCCGCGCAAGCGTCCAATCACGGTTCGGATCCTTAAAAAGCATAGGGTCAGATAGGCGCCTGACCGGAAATAACGCTGATGCTATCAGAGACGCAGGCGCCCGCCACGACTGCGTGCCGTGCCAAGCCCGTGGGGCAATAGACTGGATCGGGTGTGCGCATGGCAAATGGCAATGGCCAGGGCGTCGGAGGCGTCGATCTGCGGCTTGGCCGTGAGTTTGAGCATGTGCATCACCATCATCTGCACCTGCTCTTTATTCGCCCCACCCGTGCCGACCACGGCCTGCTTGACCTGGGTCGCGGTGTATTCGGCGATCTCCATACCCTCCTCGGCCCCCGCCACGATGGCGGCGCCACGAGCCTGACCAAGCTTGAGCGCGGAGTCGGCATTCTTGGCCATGAACACTTTCTCGATGCCCATGGTGACCGGGCCGTAGGTCTGGATGACTTCACGTACGCCGCGATAGACGATCTGCAGCCGCTCGGCGAGCTCGCCGGCACCGGTGCGGATGCAGCCCGAGGCGACATACACACAGCCGCGTGGAGTCTGCTGCACCACACCAAAACCGGTGATGCGCGAACCGGGGTCGATACCAAGGATTAAAGTCATAGCGCCTGCGGGTTGGATTTACAACGGTATGTGCCAGGCACACATTTGTGTAACAGCATAGAACCCTTGTGGGAGCTGGCTTGCCTGCGATGCGGACACCTCGGTGCTTCTGTCAAATCGAGGTGATGCTATCGCAGGCAAGCCAGCTACCACAGTGGATGTTCATCGTTCTCAAGTGAGCTGTTCGGCGACCGACTCAGGGATGTCGGCATTCGAATACACATTCTGCACATCATCCAGGTCTTCGAGCATGTCGAGCATCTTCAGCACCTTTTGCGCACCGTCCAGGTCCAGCTCGGCGCTTGTGGTCGGCAGCATCACGATTTCTGCGTCGGTGCCCTTGAAGCCGGCCGCCTCCAGCGCAGTGCGCACGGCATAGAAGCTGGCGAAGGAGGTGAAGACATCGATGGAACCGTCTTCGTTGGTCACCACGTCGTCGGCATCGGCCTCCATTGCAGCTTCGATCAGTGCATCTTCATCCACACCCGGCGCAAAGGATATCTGGCCCTTGCGCTCGAACAGGTAGGCCACCGAACCGTCGGTACCCAGATTGCCCCCGCACTTGCTGAACGCATGGCGCACGGCAGCGGCGGTACGGTTGCGGTTATCGGTCATGCACTCGACCATCACCGCCACGCCGCCCGGTCCGTAGCCTTCGTAGGTCAGTTCGACCATGTCGTCGGTATCGGCAGCTCCGGCGCCACGGGCCACGGCGCGGTCGATGATGTCGCGGCTCATGTTGGCGCCCAGCGCCTTGTCCAGCGCCAGGCGCAGGCGCGGGTTGGAGCCCGGATCGCCGCCGCCTTGGCGAGCAGCGACGGTCAGCTCACGGATCCACTTGGTGAAAATCTTGCCTTTCTTGGCATCCTGACGCTCTTTGCGGTGCTTGATGTTCGCCCACTTGGAATGGCCAGCCATAACACAACTCCAAAAATTCTCTAGAAACCTTATCAATCACGCTTCTGGCGCAATACAACCCTTGTAACGCAAAGGCGCATCCGAAGATGCGCCTTTTTTGACTGCGTAAACTTCAGTGCGCTTGCACGCAGCAACCTTACTCAGCCTTCGGCGTCTCGCGCAGACGAATGTGCAATTCGCGCAGTGCCTTGGCATCCACCACACCCGGCGCCTGGGTCATGACGTCGGCAGCGCTCTGGGTTTTCGGGAAGGCGATCACTTCACGAATCGACTGGGCGCCGGTCATCAGCATCACCAGGCGGTCCAGACCGAAGGCCAGGCCACCGTGGGGCGGCGCGCCGTACTTGAGGGCGTCGAGCAGGAAGCCGAACTTCTCTTCCTGTTCCGCTTCGTTGATGCCCAGCAGACGGAACACCGCTTGCTGCATCTCCTTGCGGTGGATACGGATCGAACCGCCCCCCAACTCGGTGCCGTTCAATACCATGTCGTAGGCACGGGACAAGGCGCCTGCCGGGTTGGCTTCCAGCTCGGCGGGCGAGCACTTGGGCGCGGTGAACGGGTGATGCAAGGCGCTGAAGCTGCCGTCGTCGTTCTCTTCGAACATCGGGAAGTCAACGACCCACATCGGGGCCCATTCGCAGGTCAGCAGGTTCAGGTCGTGACCGAGCTTGATACGCAATGCGCCCAAGGCTTCGCTGACGATCTTGGCCTTGTCGGCACCGAAGAACACGATGTCGCCATCGACGGCACCGACGCGGTCCAGAATCGCGTTGAGGTTGTCCATCGGAATGTTTTTCACGATAGGCGATTGCAGACCATCAACACCGTTGGCGCGCTCGTTGACCTTGATGTACGCCAGGCCCTTGGCACCGTAGATGCCGACGAACTTGGTGTAGTCGTCGATCTGCTTGCGCGGCATGCTTGCGCCGCCAGGCACACGCAGCGCGGCGATGCGGCATTTAGGGTCATTGGCCGGGCCGCTGAACACCTTGAAGTCGACTTCCTTGAGCTGATCGGCCACGTCCACCAGTTCCAGCGGGTTGCGCAGGTCCGGCTTGTCGGAACCGTAGCGGCGCATGGCTTCTTCGAAGGTCATGTGCGGGAACTCGCCGAATTCCAGGTCCAGCACTTCCTTGAACAGGTTGCGGATCATCTGCTCGGTCAGGCCCATGATCTCTTTCTCATCGAGGAAGCTGGTCTCGATGTCGATCTGGGTGAACTCGGGCTGGCGGTCGGCGCGCAGGTCTTCGTCACGGAAGCATTTGGCGATCTGGTAGTAACGGTCGAAGCCGGCCACCATCAGCAGTTGCTTGAACAGCTGCGGCGACTGCGGCAGGGCAAAGAACGAACCGGCGTGGGTACGGCTGGGCACCAGGTAGTCACGCGCGCCTTCCGGGGTGGCCCGGGTGAGGATCGGCGTTTCGACGTCGAGGAAGCCGTTTTCGTCGAGGAAGCGACGGATGCTGGTGGTCATGCGCGAACGCAGACGCAGCTTCTCGGCCATTTCCGGGCGACGCAGGTCAAGGAAGCGGTAGCGCAGGCGAGTTTCTTCGCCCACGTCGGAGTATTCATTGAGCGGGAACGGCGGGGTTTCCGACTCGTTCAGCACTTCGAGTTCATAGCCCAGCACTTCG
The DNA here is from genome assembly GCF_000336465.1 of Pseudomonas poae RE*1-1-14. NCBI lineage: Bacteria > Pseudomonadati > Pseudomonadota > Gammaproteobacteria > Pseudomonadales > Pseudomonadaceae > Pseudomonas > Pseudomonas poae. The sequence continues at coordinate 3,533,799 of NC_020209.1, forward strand.
ATGCCGCCGGACGCCATGTTCTTGTTCACGGCACCGGCCGGACGCAGGCGTACCTTGCCGGTGATCTTCACGACGTATTCGCTGCGCACGCGATCGGCGGCGGCGAAGCTCTCGGCGCGATCCGGGTCGAACACCACCTGGGCCAGACCATCACGATCACGGATATCGAGGAAGATCACCCCGCCGTGGTCGCGGCGACGGTGAACCCATCCGCAAAGGGTGATTTCCTGACCTTCCAGGGTCTCGTTCAATTGGCCGCAATAGTGGCTGCGCATCATGGTCGTGGTTTCACTTCTCGTAATTCGAAATTCGGTGGAGGCCTGCCTCGTCACCGCACATTAAAGCAGGGGACGGATAATGCAGGAGCCTGCGCGTAGAGTTCAACTCAGTCTGCCTTGTCGCCGCCCGCCAGGTTCTTCTTGGCGCCGGTCTTGAAATCGGTCTCGTACCAACCGTTTCCGCTGAGGCGGAAGCCTGGCATGGACATCATTTTTTTCAATTCAGGTGCCTGGCAGGCTGGGCAATCGACCAACGGCGCGGCGCTGATCTTTTGAATGGCTTCCAACTGATGACCACAGGAAGCGCATTGATAGTCGTACATGGGCATTGGGATGTCTCGGCGGTCAAAACCTAATGCGCCACGCCCTGCCCTTGTGCATAAAGCCCGGCATGCGCAGCAAAGCGCGGGATTATATCTGGTAAATCGAGGCAGCGCAGCCGGCATTCTCCCCATGCGCCGACCCGCCTGAATGGCGGGCCGGTGCAAGGCACGCACGAACTATCCTGAGCAGGAGGGGGTGACGCAGCCGTTCAATACATGCACCACGCACACCACCCTCACCAGACCGCTGAAGTTCTTCACGCCGCCGTAGCGCAAATGCACTTCCCGATCGACATAGGACAACAGCGCGCTGACCGAGCAGGTATTGATCCTGGCAATTTCCGTGAGGATATTCCAATAGATCTGTTCGAGCCGCAGGCAGGTGGAAAACCCGTTGAGCCTCACTGACCGCGACAATGGCTTGGCCAGCCCCATATCGAACCCTTTTGCAAACGGGTCGACCTTTATCTTGTGAAAACCAGGGGTTTCCATCACTCCATTACCGAATCCACGTGACATACACCTGACACTCCATTGCCAAACAGCAGTCCATGGGACTTCCCATTGGACAGTGGCTCTATAAAACAGCAGGGCGCGGGAGGCAGCCAGAAGACGGGACGTAGATGGGCGTAGGACAACGCCAGGAAGTGCGTGGAAACACGCAGGTGGCGCCAGCACGGCGCCACCGGTGTACGACGTTTACTGATTTTCGAGCAGGGAACGCAGCATCCACGCGGTTTTCTCGTGCACCTGCATGCGCTGGGTCAACAGGTCTGCCGTCGGCTCATCGCTGACTTTGTCGAGCAACGGGAAAATGCCACGAGCGGTACGCGTGACGGCTTCCTGGCCTGCGACCAACTGCTTGATCATCTCCTCGGCGCTGGGCACACCCTCTTCTTCCTTGATCGAGGACAGGCGAGCGTAGATCGAGTAGGCTCCCGGCGCCGGGAAACCCAGGGCGCGGATACGCTCGGCAATGGAATCCACCGCCAGCGCCAGCTCGTTGTACTGCTCTTCAAACATCAAGTGCAGCGTGCGAAACATGGGGCCGGTGACGTTCCAATGGAAATTGTGGGTCTTCAGATACAGTACGTAGGTATCGGACAGCAGCCGTGAAAGACCGTCGACGATGGATTTACGATCTTCTTCACTGATACCAATATCGATTGCCATGTGTTTCCCCTTCAATTGACGAGTATTCGTTGATCAAATGAACGGCCACTCTAGCAAGAAATGCCTGAGCGCCGCTCGAAAAGCCTGCATCCGTCTAGCACAAGCGTTTGATGCAGAAATGCCGTGCTACCCGCAAGCCCCCGACAGGCTTGATTTGAGTAGGCACAGCCTTTGCTGTTAAATAGGCGCCGTGTGGCTGCCGTTCATCTGTGCGGCACGTCACATAGGCTGATCCCCGCGCACGTGCTCAACGCCTCCCATTGTTCAGAAGCGAACCGTGCCAGTCAGCTCTTCCTCGTGATCCGTCTTAAAGTGAGTTAATCAAAATGTTGAAAATCGTCCACCTGCTAACGGGCGTTGCAGCGTTGCTGCTGTCCTTTATCCCGAGCCTGCAGCCTGAAAGCCTGCCCTACCTGCAACAGCATGATGCTCTGTACCTGGCCTTGTTCGGCCTGCTCAACCTGACGCTCGCACCGGTAGTGCCTTACTGGAACAAAGGCACGCGTCATCAACTGCAAAACCTGGTCAGCGCACTGCTGGTGCTGGCTGTTGTCGTGCAAACCCTCACCCTCCTGGCCCCCATGCCTGAAGTCGGCGGCCACCCGGCCATCCTGCTCAGCCTGGTCATCGCTGTGGTCGCCATCGTTCTTCACCTGGCCATCAGCTTCTACCGTTCGTCCCCAGCGGCCGCGTCGCAAAATTACGACATGACCAACCGGGATACCGGGACCGTCAAGTGGTTCAATACCTCCAAGGGCTTCGGCTTTATTTCCCGCGATTCGGGCGATGATATTTTCGTCCACTTCCGGGCCATCCGTGGCGAAGGCCATCGCGTTCTGGTCGAAGGCCAGCGTGTGGAATTCTCGGTAATGAACCGCGACAAAGGCCTGCAAGCCGAAGATGTGATCGCCGCGCTGCCGCGTCGCTGATTCACAAGCCTTCGCAGCAAAAAAACCGCGATCCGGCATTGGCCGGGTCGCGGTTTTTTATTGCATGCCCATTAATAGTGAGGCGGCGGTGCCTCTTCTTCGGATGATTCGAACTGGCCGCCCATTTCTTCCTGGCGCTTGAGCAGGGCAGCTATCTGCAGTTGCAGGCGCTCGACGGCGCGTTGCTGGCTGACCAGGATGTCGTTGAGGGTCTCGATGGTGTCGTCCTGGAAGGCCAGGCGGCTTTCCAGGTCGGTGACGCGGTCTTGCAGGTCCATGATTCAGTCCTGGGTGAAGATGAAGTCGGCAGGCAGCAGGTCGCGAAGCCGCGCACGAATGGCCGTCACTTGCTCAGGTGTGTAAGGGAGCGCCGGATGCTTGCCCCAAACCGGCGCGGGCCAGGCGGCGTCATCACGCTTGCGCACGATGACGTGCACATGCAGCTGGCTGACGACATTACCCAATGCGCCAATATTCATCTTGTCGGCGCCAAGGCCCTCATTCAGCAATTGCGCCAGGGCTGTGGTTTCCTGCCACAGCACCTGCTGGTCAGCGACATCCAGCTGAAACACTTCACTGATACCGTCGATACGCGGCACCAGAATGAACCAGGGGTAGTTCGAGTCATTGGACAGCAGTAGCCGGCACAGCGGGAAATCCCCGAGGGTCAGCGTGTCTTGTTGCAGGCGTTGATCCAGTGCGAACACCGCAGGCACTCCATTGAACAGGTCAGGTTTTGCGCGCCAGCATACCTTCGATTGCGCAAGGCTTCACGGCGAATGCGGGAAGGCGGCGGCGCAGGACGGTAAAAAACACGCACCCTTTCGAGGCAAGCCCGGATGCGAGCTACGCTGGAACGGGCCTCCACAGGACGCACCAAAATGGTCCGCCTGTGCTTCAAAGAGATCCACCGAGTACCCACTCGTTGGGGTGAACCGGTAACGTTTTGCCACGATTCGGGTTTCGTGTAACGCACAACGCGGGCGAGCGATGCGCACTTGGCCCAAGCCAAACCGCCCAAGAAGCCCGTCTTTATGCAGCGTTTACAGGCTTTTCACCTTTTTCACGAAAAAATGACATTCGATCACCGGTTTGTGCACGCTTGTTGCAAGCTCCTGCCTATCGTCGGCAACGACACCCTTGGATGCGGGTGTTTCGCGATAAGAACAGCAGCGATTCAATGCGCATCAGGGAAGGGTTCAAACTTTGAACCGGTTTGAAGGAAGACAGTATTGAAGTTGTCAGTCCAGTTACAGTTGGACTGTGAATTTGCGACAGGGAGCTAGCGATTTACGACAGCCTCGTAAAGAAGCTGAAAGGAAAGTTGGGTAAGTATCGTCAATAGAGTCTGCGTGATATAACTTTGCGCCGACACAAAAAAGAAAGAGCCGCCCAGATAAAAATACAGGTGGGACGGCAGTACTCTTCCTAAAACCAAAGGAGCAAATCACGATGCGCGTGATGAAGTGGAGCATGATGGCCCTCGCTGTTTCAGCAGGCACCTCGCAGTTCGCAATGGCGTCCGCCCAGGACGATTCCAAGGGCTTTGTTGAAGACAGCACGTTCAGCATCAATACTCGCGCCCTGTACTTCAGCCGCGATTTCCGTAACAACCCGTCGGGTCCAGGCTCCAAGAGCCGTGCAGAAGAATCCGGCCTTGGCTTCAACGCCCTGTACGAATCGGGCTTCACCCAAGGCACCATAGGCGTCGGTGTTGATGTGATCGGTCTGATGGGCCTCAAACTCGACAGCGGCAAGGGCCGTGCCGGCACCGGCCTGTTCCCGACCGGCTCCGATGGTCGCTCACAGGACGAGTATTCCAAAGGCGGCGGCGCGGTCAAGTTCCGCATCTCCAACACTGTGCTAAAGATTGGTGACCAGTACACCACAGCGCCTGTGTTCGCCTCCGACGACAGCCGCCTGTTGCCAGAGCTGCCACAAGGTATCTCGATCACCAGCAACGAAATCAAGGGCCTGAAACTCGAGGGTGGTCACTTCACCTCCAGCGTGGCGCAGAACCAGACCTTCCATGACAGCCTGGGCCTGACCAAGACAGACTTCGTGGGCGGCGTCTACTCCTTCACGCCAGAGTTCACCGGTAGCCTGTACTACGCGAAGACCGAAGACTACTTCCGTAAGTACTACAACAACCTGAACTGGACCCACGCGCTAGGTGACAATCAGTCCTTCGCCCTGGACTTCAACCTCTACGACACCAAGAGCGAAGGCGCCGGCCTGCAGCGCGCCGAGAAAGATGGCACCACCAAGCTCGACAACCGCGCGTTCAGCTTGCAGGGTGCCTACACCATTGGCGCTCACACCTTTACGCTGGCAGCCCAGAAGGTCACCGGCGACGGCGACTACGGCTACGGTGTAGACGGTGGCGGCTCCGTATTCCTGGCCAACTCCGTGGCGCGTTCCGACTTCAACGCCGAAGGCGAGAAGTCCTACCAGGCTCGTTACGATATCAACATGGCAACCTTCGGCGTTCCTGGTCTGAGTTTCATGACCCGTTACGTAACCGGCAGCGGCGCCAACACCGCCACCACCTCGAACGGTAAAGAGTGGGAACGCGATATCGAAGCCAAGTATGTGGTCCAGAGCGGTCCGGCCAAAAACCTGAGCCTGCGCCTGCGTCAAGCGACGTATCGTTCGGGTGATGGCGTTTACTACGGTTCGCCCTCGATCGACGAACTGCGCCTGATCGCAAACTACCCGTTGAACATCTTGTAATTCGCCGTTTGATTACAACGATGATTTGAGGCTTCTGCCTTAAACAAAAAAGCCGCTCCCTTTTATTGAAGGGAGCGGCTTTTTTATTGCACTATTATTTCAGATGAATATAACTAGCAAGCTAAGCAACTAAGGTCGGCTGTCGCATTTAACCTGACCTAACGGCCAAGTTAAACGCAACACTTCCCTATTACTTCGCCGGCGCTTCCTGCATCACACGAATAACCCGCTGTGGAAACGGAATATCAATCCCCGCCCCTTTCAAACGGTCGCGCGCCAGTTCATTGAGCATGAACACCACATCCCAATAATCCGGCGTGTTGGTCCAGCAGCGCAGCGAAACAGTGATCGAGCTGTCACCCAAGGTCGAAACCACCGCCGCCGGCGCAGGATCAGCCAGCACACGCGGATCCTTTGCCAGCTCCAGCAGCACTTCACGGGCTTTCTGCAGGTCGGCCTCATAGTCCACGCCCACGTCGAACACCACCTTGCGGGTCGGTTGGCGGTTGGTGTTGGTAATGATGCCGTTGGACAAGATGCCATTGGGCACGATCACGGTCTTGTTGTCACCGGTGCGCAACACGGTGTGGAAGATCTGGATGCTGTCCACCGTGCCGGAGGTGCCCTGGGCTTCGATCCAGTCGCCGATGCGAAACGGACGGAACAGCAGAATCAGCACACCACCGGCAAAGTTGGCCAGGCTGCCTTGCAAGGCCAGGCCGATGGCCAGGGTTGCGGCACCGATGGCAGCAACGAACGAGGTGGTCGCCACGCCGATCATCGAGGCCACGCTGACCACCAGCATCACTTTCAGCGCGATGTTCGCCAGGCTGGTGATGAAGTGCTGCAGCGCCAGGTCCGCTTTACGCAGGGCCAGCAAGCGCCCGACGCGATTGGTAAAGACATTGATCAGCCACCAGCCAATGGCCAGGGTAATCACGGCCAGCAACACGCGGCTGCCGTATTCCATGATCATCGGGATCCAGGACTGCGAGGTCTTGATCAAGTGATCCATTTCAGCGTTCAAATCCATCTATCTTCTCCTTTGCAATCAGTCGCGGAAGTTATTGAACTGCAGCGGCATGTCGAACGTCTTGGCGCGCAGGGCCGCAATGGCCTCTTGCAGGTCGTCACGTTTCTTGCCGGTGATCCGCACCTGCTCACCCTGAATGGCGGCCTGCACCTTGAGCTTGGCATCCTTGACGTGAGCGACGATCTTCTTCGCCAGCTCCTTGTCGATGCCTTCCTTGAGCACAGCTTCCTGTTTCATCAGCTTGCCGGAGGCGTAGGCGTCCTTGATTTCAAGGCACTGCGCGTCGATCTTGCGCTTGACCAGCGACAGCTTGAGGATCTCGATCATCGCTTCCAGCTGGAAATCGGCTTCAGCGGTCAGGTTGACGGTCAATTCCTTTTCCTTGAACTCGAAGCTGCCCTTGCCTTTCAGGTCATAGCGGCGGTCCAGTTCCTTGACGGCGTTCTCGACGGCGTTGGTGACTTCGTGTTTGTCCAGTTCGGATACCACGTCGAACGAAGGCATGTCATTTCTCCAATATAAGGGGCAGACTCAGTAAAGATGGAGCGCGCCCGAGCTAAAATGCCGGGGCATTATAGCGACTCTTTCGTCCCGTTCATCGCAGTCGACCCAATGGAGCACAAACCGATGCCAACCACCTGGCACATTCTCGGCGCGGGCAGTCTTGGCACCCTCTGGGCCACACGCCTGGCGCGTGCCGGCGTGCCGGTGCGGTTGATTCTGCGCAACAAGGAGCGACTGGAAAGCTACCAGGCAGGGCCTGGACTCACCCTGGTCGAGCAAGGTGTTGCGCACATTTACCCGGTGGGCGCCGAAACGCCCGACAGCCCTGAGCCAATCCATCGCCTGCTGGTGGCATGCAAAGCCTACGACGCACCACGCGCTGTCGCACAACTGCAACACCGTCTTGCGCCGCACGCCGAGCTGATCCTGCTGCAGAACGGCCTGGGCAGCCAAGACACGGTGGCCGCTCAGCAGCCTCACGCCCACTGCATATTCGCCTCCAGCACCGAGGGCGCGTTTCGCGACGGTGAGTGGCGCGTGGTATTCGCCGGGCATGGCTACACCTGGTTGGGGGACGCGGCCAGTCCGACAGCGCCGCCATGGCTGGATGACCTGCACGCTGCCGGTATCCCCCATGAATGGAGCGCCGATATTCTCACGCGCCTGTGGCGCAAGCTGGCGCTCAATTGCGCGGTCAACCCGCTGACAGTGCTTCATCAATGTCGCAACGGTGGCCTGCAGGCGCACCCGCGTGAAGTCGCAACACTGTGCACCGAGTTGGCCGAGCTGCTTGAGTGCTGCGGTCAGCCAGCGGCCGCGCAGGATCTTCACGCTGAAGTGCAACGGGTGATCCAGGCCACTGCCGCCAATTTTTCCTCCATGTATCAGGACGTGGCCAACCTGCGCCGTACCGAAATCAGCTACCTGCTGGGTTACGCCTGCCAGGCTGCCGCCCGCCATCAGTTGCCCGTGCCCCATCTGCGCGCCGTGCAGGCGCGCCTGGTCGAGCAGTTGGTGTCCCGCGGATTGCCCAGCGACTGAGGCACGCGCTACCCTGCCTGCCTGTCTCTTAACGGCGAACACCCTGATGCCCCTGCGCCAGCGTCTTGAAAACCTTCCGGTCGGCCAGAAACTGCTGGCCGCGCTGTTGGTGCTGCTGACCACCGTATTGCTGGTGGCCAACCTCACCTTTATCAGCGCCGCCTACTGGATTTCCCAGGAAAGCATGGCGCCGCAGGCGTTACAGGCCATTGGCCGGTTAGTGTCCAACCCGGCCCTTGCCGCCGAGGCCCTCGAATCGCCGGCCAAGGCCGATGCCCTGCTCAACGAATTGACCAGCTATTCACCACTGCGCGCCGCTGCGCTGTACGACGGCGAAGGTAATCGTCTGGCACAGATGCAACATGGCGACCGCCTGCACCTGCCGGACACCTATCGGCATATCGAGGCGTGGCGCGTCACCGAGTTTCGCAGCAACCAGGTCATCACCCTGCCCCGTCCCGGCCAGGCATCCGGGCATTTGCTGCTGGTGGCCAGCAGCGAACTGCCCGTGGCGTTCTACACCGGCACCCTGACCGCCAGCCTTGGCATCCTGATTTTCAGCGTGCTGTTGTGGCTGGTGATCGCCCGTCAGATCAAGCGGCTGATCACCCGGCCCATTTATGAGCTGGAAGAACTGTCCCGCCAAGTGACGCGCGAAGAGAACTACGCATTGCGCGCCGGGCGCGGCAACCACGACGAAATCGGCAGCCTGGCGGAAGCCTTCAATACCATGTTGTCGCGCATCGAAGCGCGCGAACAGCAGCTCAAGCGCGCCCGGGACGACTCCCAGGCGGCCTATGACCAGGCGCAAGGTCTGGCCGAAGAAACGCGTCACACCAACCGCAAGCTCGAACTGGAAGTGCAGGTTCGCAGCAAGATCGAGAAAAAACTTACCGGTTTCCAGAATTATCTCAACAGCATTATCGACTCAATGCCCTCGGCGCTGATTGCGCTGGATGAGCAACTGTATGTCACCCAATGGAACCAGGAGGCCAGCGCGCTTTCCGGTACGCGCCTGGATGAAGCGCTGAACCAGCCGATCTTCCTCGCGTTCGAGCCGCTCAAGCCGTTTCTGCCGCAGATCAAGGCCACGATCGAGCAGCACGTGGTGGAGCGCATCGAACGCGTCACCTGGATAAAGGATGACGAGCCCAAGCATTACGCCCTCACCTTCTACCCGCTGACGGGCGGCGCGGGACGCGGTGTGGTGATCCGCATCGACGACATCACTCAGCGCCTGTCCCTGGAAGAAATGATGGTGCAGTCGGAAAAAATGCTTTCCGTCGGCGGTCTCGCGGCCGGCATGGCCCATGAAATCAATAATCCGCTGGGCGCGATTCTGCACAACGTGCAGAACATCCGCCGCCGGCTGTCGGCGGACTTGCCGAAAAACCAGGAACACGCCGAACAGGCCGGCATCGAGCTGGCAACGGTCAATCGCTACCTCGAAGGCCGCGAAGTGCCGCAATTGCTCGACGGCATCCAGCAAGCCGGGGCGCGGGCGGCGAAGATCGTCACCCATATGCTCAGCTTCAGCCGCCGCAGCAACCGGCAAATGGCGCCCTGCGACTTGCCCGCGCTGATCGATCAGGCCGTGGAAATCGCCGGCAATGATTTTGACCTGACCATTGGCTTCGACTTCAAGGGGCAGGCGATCATTCGTCAATTCGACCCGCACTTGGGCCCGGTGCCCGGTACTGCCAACGAACTGGAACAAGTGCTGCTCAACCTGCTGAAAAATGCCGCCCAGGCCATTCACCTGCGCGACGACGGCGAGCCGGGGCGGATCATCCTGCGCACCCGCCTCAACCCGCCGTGGGCCGAAATCCAGGTGGAAGATAACGGCATCGGCATGAGCGAAAGCGTGCGCAAGCGCACTTTCGAACCGTTCTTCACCACCAAGGAAATCGGTCAGGGCACCGGGCTTGGGCTGTCGGTGTCGTATTTCATCATCACCAACAACCACAAGGGCCAGATGGAAGTGCATTCCACCTTGGGCCAGGGCACCTGCTTTACCTTGCGCTTGCCTCTGGCCGGCAGCCAATTGTCCCCCACTGCACTTACTCAACTGGAGCAATGACCATGGGCTTTCGCCTGTCGAAGATCTACACCCGCACTGGCGACCAGGGCGAAACCGGCCTGGGCGACGGCCGCCGCGTGCCCAAGGATCACCCGCGCGTGGAGGCCATTGGTGAAGTCGATACGCTGAACAGCCAGTTGGGCCTGCTGCTGGCCACTCTGGAAGAGCAGAGCGGCAAGCACCCGGAACTCAGGGAGGTGATTGAAGTACTGACGCCTTGCCAGCATCGCCTGTTCGACCTCGGCGGCGAGCTGGCGATGCCGGTGTACAAAGCATTGAATGCGGCCGAGGTGGACCGGCTGGAAGCAGCCATTGACCGCTGGAACGAAGAAGTCGGGCCGCTGGAAAACTTCATCCTGCCCGGTGGCTCAGCCTTGATTGCCCAGGCACACGTATGCCGCAGTCTGGCACGCAGCGCGGAGCGTCGGTGTCAGCACCTGAACGCGGTTGAGCCGCTTGAAGGGGTGGGGCTTGCGTATATCAATCGGCTGTCGGATCTGCTGTTTGTGGCGGCGCGAGTGATTGCCAGGCGCCAGAGTGTGGCTGAGGTGCTGTGGCAGGCGGCGGCCAAGCCGCACTGATTATGCAGTGGGTTGTCTGGGGACTGTCATAAATTTTGTGTTCGGGCATAACATGTTGATAGAGGTGCATGTATGCCGACCAAAAAGAAACCGGCCCGTGAGGCCCCGCGAGACCTTCCATCCATTCCCCAAGAGCTGATCGACCAGTTCGTCAGCGGCCCGATGAGTGCCGAAGCCATTCAGGATGCCTCGATGGCGTTCAAAAAGGCGCTGATCGAGCGAGCTCTTGGTGCCGAGTTGGGCCACCACCTTGGCTATCCTCAGGGCGCGGAGCGCCCTGAGGAATCGAGTAACCAGCGCAACGGCAAGAGCGGAAAAACGGTGCTAACCGATGACGGTCCGCTGCGTTTGGACATTCCCAGAGACCGTGATGGAAGCTTTGCTCCGATTCTGATCCCCAAACACGAACGGCGTTTTACCGGCTTCGATGACAAGATTATCGCGATGTATGCCCGAGGCATGACGGTTCGCGAAATCCGGGCGTTTCTCTCTGAACAGTACGGAACAGACGTCTCTCACGATTTCATCAGCTCAGTCACTGACGCAGTGTTGGAGGAGGTTACCGCCTGGCAACAGCGACCGCTTGAACCGATGTACCCGGTAATTTTCTTCGATGCATTGCGAGTCAAAATTCGCGACGAAGGCCTGGTTCGCAACAAAGCGATCTACTTGGCACTGGGAGTATTGCCGGACGGAACGCGAGATATTCTGGGCATTTGGATTGAAACAACCGAAGGCGCCAAATTTTGGATGAAGGTCTTTAACGACCTGAAAACCCGAGGCGTCGAAGACGTCTTGATCGCCGTAACTGACGGTCTCAAAGGCATGCCCGAAGCGCTGAGTGCTGTGTTTCCTGAGACGACGTTGCAGACCTGCATCGTCCACCTGATCCGTAACAGCCTCGATTACGCCCCGTGGGATAAGCGCCGTGAGCTGGCCAAGGCACTGAAACCGATCTATCAAGCACTTAATGCTGACGCCGCAGAACAAGCGCTACTGGCTTTCGAAGCCGGGCCTTGGGGTAAGCAATATCCGACAGTCGTATCGGCTTGGAAGCGTGCTTGGGATCGAGTTATCCCGTTCTTCGTGTTTCCCCCGGCGATACGCAAAGTGATCTACACAACCAATGCCATCGAGAGTATCAATGCCCAGTTGCGCAAGGTCATCAAGACGCGAGGCCACTTCCCAACGGATGAAGCCGCGACAAAGCTAATCTGGCTGGCATTACGAAATATCACCGCGAACTGGGGCAGTGCAGCTCATGATTGGAAGAACGCAATGAATCAATTTGCGATTCTGTACGGAGATCGATTTATCAGGCCGACCTGGTAAAGATAGGGCCTGCCTGACGGCAGGCCTTAACCGGCCCGAACACAAAAAATCTGACACTCTCGTTGTGGCCTCATCGGGAGCAAGCCCCCTCCTGCCACCCCTCAAATCTGTGGCCAGAACGCCCTGATACCCGCCACACCCTGAGCCCCTGCCGCCCACGCCTGCTCCCGCTCGGCAGGCCCTACCCCGCCCAACAGAAATACCGGCTTGCTGAACCCGGCAATCAACTGTGCCGCCTGTTCCCAGCCCAGAGGCTGCGCATCCGGGTGGGTCTGGGTCGGTTGCACGGGCGATAACGTCACAAAATCCACGTCCATCAATTCCGCCAACGCCAGTTCCTCGGCGTTATGGCAGGACGCAGCCAGCCAACGGTCCTTGGGCAACGGCCTTCCTTTGCTCGCGTATTTGCGCAGTTGCGCCGAGGTCACGTGCCAACCCGCCGCAGGAAAATCCCCCAGCCATTCAAATGGCCCCTTGAGCATCAGTTGCGCTTTACCGGCGCACAGCCCCACCGCATCCACCGCCAGGTCGCGGTATTTGGGGTCGTAACCATTGGGGGCGCGCAGTTGAATCAGCTTGATGCCGGAGGCGACAGCCTGCTGGATGCCACGCAACAGCGTCGGGGTTTCCAGCTCGCCGGGGGTGATCAGGTAGTCGGCAGGCAGGCGCGCGGCCGCGACAATCGGCGTGTTGGCTGCGGGAAACGCATAGTTGAGCAGATCCCGAGGAGCCACCCACTCCAGCGGCTGCCCTTCGACGCCGTGAGGCTCGCCGGTAAACGCCGAGACTTCCCAGACATCCAGCAACACCTGCTTGTCCGGATAGTCATGCTGCACCTTGATCAATGGCCGCGCCGTCGTGACCTGAATACCCAACTCTTCCTGCAGTTCGCGGGACAGCGCGGTGGTGACCGACTCTTCAGTCTCCACCTTGCCACCGGGAAACTCCCACAAACCGCCCTGATGCTGGGTGTCGGCACGGCGCGCCAGCAGGATTCTGCCGTCGGCACCGCGGATCACCGCCGCTGCTACATGTACTCGTTTCACGCCACGGCTTCCTCGTGTGGTAACCCCTGCAAGAGCAAGCGCTTACAGGGGGAGGGTCATTTTCAAGTGCGATATTCCGCGTTGATCTTCACGTACTCGTGGGACAGATCAGTGGTCCAGATGGTTTCGCTGCAATCGCCGCGGCCCAGCTCGATGCGGATGGTGATTTCTTCCTGCTGCATCACTGCCGAACCCTGCGCCTCGGTGTAGGTTTCGGCCCGCGCGCCACGGCTGGCGATGCACACTTCACCAAGAAACACGTCGATCTTGCTCACGTCCAGTTCCGGCACGCCGGCGCGGCCGACGGCGGCGAGGATGCGCCCCCAGTTCGGGTCGGAGGCGAACAGTGCAGTCTTGATCAGCGGCGAATGGGCCACGGTGTAACCCACGTCCAGGCATTCCTGATGATTGCCGCCACCATTGACTTCAACGGTGACGAACTTGGTCGCACCTTCACCGTCACGCACGATGGCCTGGGCGACGTCCATGCACACTTCAAACACCGCCTGTTTCAACGCTGCGAACAGCGGGCCGGTGGCGTCGGTGATTTCCGGCAGGTTGGCCTGGCCGGTGGCAATCAGCATGCAGCAGTCGTTGGTCGAGGTATCGCCATCGATGGTGATGCGGTTGAACGACTTGTTGGCGCCGTCCAGGATCAGGCTGTGCAGAACGTTGCGCGACACCTTGGCGTCGGTGGCAATGTAGCCGAGCATGGTGGCCATGTTCGGGCGGATCATGCCCGCGCCCTTACTGATGCCGGTGACCGTGACGGTCACGCCGTCATGCACGAACTGGCGGCTCGCGCCCTTGGGCAGGGTGTCGGTGGTCATGATGCCGGTGGCTGCTGCCGCCCAGTTATCCACAGACAAATCATCCAGCGCGGCCTGCAAGGCTCCTTCGATTTTCTCGACCGGCAGTGGCTCGCCGATCACGCCGGTGGAGTAAGGCAGCACCTGGCTGGCATCCACGCCGGTCAATTGCGCAAGCTTTGCGCAGGTGCGCGCAGCGGCAACCAGGCCGGGCTCGCCCGTACCGGCATTGGCATTGCCGGTGTTGGTCAGCAGGTACCGAATCGGGCCGGCTACGCGCTGTTTGGCCAGAATGACGGGCGCTGCACAAAACGCATTGAGGGTAAACACGCCAGCGACGGTCGAACCCTCGGCACAGCGCATCACTACCACATCCTTGCGACCCGGACGCTTGATGCCGGCCGAAGCAATACCGAGCTCAAAACCGGCCACCGGGTGCAATGTGGGCAAAGGACCAAGACCAACAGCCATGAATGCGCTCCTCAACAATAGATGATGTCTGTGCCGTCTTGATTGACGGTGAGATTAATTGCAAAACGCCGCGACGGCAGAGGCCGGTCGCGGCGCGGGGTGCTGCAGCGTCAGGCGCAAATCCTAGTTGATTTCGCCGTGGCAGTGTTTGTACTTCTTGCCCGAACCGCACCAGCACAGTTCGTTGCGGCCCAGCTTCTGATCGTTGCGCACCGGGGTTTGCGCCAGGGCTACATCGATCTCTTCGCCAAGCACTTGCGGCGCGTCCAGGCCCGGTGCCTCGTCATGCTGGAACTGCATGCGCGCGGCCAGTGCCTCGGCTTCCTCGCGCAGACGCGCCTCCTCTTCGATCGGGTCTTCGCGACGCACCTGAACGTGGGACAGCACGCGAATCGAATCGCGCTTGATCGAATCGAGCAACTCGGAGAACAGCGTGAACGACTCGCGCTTGTACTCCTGCTTCGGGTTCTTCTGGGCATAGCCGCGCAAGTGGATACCGTGACGCAGGTGGTCCATGGTCGACAGGTGGTCTTTCCACAGGTCGTCCAGCACGCGCAGTACTATCTGTTTCTCGAACGTGCGCAGGGCTTCGGCGCTCGCCTGCTCTTCTTTCTCGTTATACGCGGCCAAAAGCTCTGTCATCAGCTTCTCGCGCAGCGTCTCTTCGTACAGGTGATCGTCTTCGTCCAGCCATTGCTGAACCGGCAGGTCGACACCGAAGTCGCTCTTGAGCGCCGCTTCCAGACCGGCAACGTCCCACTGCTCAGGCAGGGACTGTGGCGGAATGTGTGCGGCCACGGTGGCGTTGAGCACATCCTGACGGAAGTCGGCAATGGTCTCGCCAATGTTGTCGGCGGCCAGCAACGTGTTACGCATGTGATAAATCACTTTACGCTGTTCGTTGTTGACGTCGTCGAACTCGAGCAGTTGCTTGCGGATGTCGAAGTTGCGCCCTTCAACCTTGCGCTGGGCCTTCTCGATGGCGTTGGTCACCATGCGGTGCTCGATCGCCTCGCCGGATTGCATGCCCAGGGCCTTCATGAAGTTTTTCACGCGGTCCGAGGCGAAGATACGCATCAGGCTGTCTTCCAGGGACAGGTAGAAACGGCTGGAACCGGCGTCACCCTGACGACCGGCACGGCCGCGCAACTGATTGTCGATACGACGCGATTCATGACGCTCGGAAGCGATCACCTGCAGGCCACCGGATTCCAACACGGCCTGATGGCGTTTCTGCCAGTCGGCCTTGATCTGGGCGACCTGCTCGGGCGTCGGGTCGTCCAGCGAAGCCACTTCCACTTCCCAGTTGCCGCCCAACAGGATGTCGGTACCACGACCGGCCATGTTGGTGGCGATGGTCAGCGCGCCTGGGCGACCGGCCTGGGCGATGATCTCGGCCTCCTTTTCGTGGAATTTGGCGTTGAGGACCTTGTGCTCGATGCCTTCCTTGTTGAGCAGGTTGGACACATGCTCGGACGTCTCGATGGTCGCGGTGCCCACCAGGATCGGGCGGCCCTGGGCCATGCCGTCCTTGATGTCGTTGATGATCGCCGCGTATTTCTCTTCGGCGGTCAGGAACACCAGGTCGTTGAAGTCCTTGCGCGCCAGCGGCTTGTTCGGCGGGATAACCACCACCGACAGACCGTAGATCTGATGGAATTCGAAGGCTTCGGTGTCGGCCGTACCGGTCATGCCGGACAGCTTGTTGTACAGACGGAAGTAGTTCTGGAAGGTGGTGGACGCCAACGTCTGGCTTTCGGCCTGGATGTTGAGCACTTCCTTGGCCTCGATGGCCTGGTGCAGGCCCTCGGACAGGCGACGACCCGGCATGGTACGGCCGGTGTGTTCGTCAACCAGCACGACCTGGCCGTCCTGGACGATGTATTCGACGTTGCGGTGGAACAGTTTGTGGGCACGCAGGCCGGCATACACATGGGTCAACAGGCCCAGGTTGTGCGCCGAATAGAGGCTCTCGCCTTCAGCCAGCAGGCCGATCTGGGTCAGCATGTCTTCTACATACTGGTGACCGGCTTCATTGAGTTCGACCTGGCGGGTCTTCTCGTCGATGGTGAAGTGACCTTCTTTGGTCACCACGCCTTCCACTTCCTCGATGTGTTGTTCCAGGCGCGGGATCAACTTGTTGATCTCGGTGTACAGACGCGAGCTGTCTTCGGCCTGGCCGGAGATGATCAGCGGGGTACGGGCTTCGTCGATCAGGATGGAGTCGACTTCGTCGATCACGGCAAAATTGAGTTCGCGCTGGAATTTTTCTTCCATGCTGAACGCCATGTTGTCGCGCAGGTAGTCGAACCCGAATTCGTTGTTGGTGCCGTAGGTGATGTCGGCGGCGTAGGCGGCGCGCTTCTCTTCCGGCGGCTGGAACGGCGTGACTACGCCGACGGTGAGGCCGAGGAATTCATACAGCGGACGCATCCAGTTGGCGTCCCGGCGGGCCAGGTAGTCGTTCACGGTCACAACGTGCACGCCCTTGCCGGACAGTGCGTTGAGGTAAACGCCCAGTGTCGCCACCAGGGTCTTGCCTTCACCGGTACGCATTTCGGCGATCATGCCTTCATGCAAGGTCATGCCGCCGATCAACTGGACGTCGAAGTGGCGCATGCCCATTACGCGCTTGCCAGCTTCACGGGCAACCGCAAAGGCTTCGGGCAGCAGTTTGTCGAGGGTTTCACCTTTGGCTATGCGGGCCTTGAACTCTTGGGTCTTGGCGCGCAATTGCTCGTCGGAAAGGGCAACCATCTGCTCTTCGAAAGCATTGACCAGCTGCACCGTCTTGAGCATGCGTTTGACTTCGCGCTCATTCTTGCTTCCAAAAAGTTTCTTTAACAAAGGCGCAAACATATCGGCAGGTTCTTCCACACATAGGGATGGAGGGCGCACCGTCAGTGGCCCGAGCAGCCCTCACGGCCGCATGCGAACGCGCATTCTACCCGGAAACGTGGGTGAGGAAAGTGGCGTTGTTCCCAGATGCTGGCATGAGGCTGTGAGAGGGCCTGTTTAAAATAAGGGCTTTTGCGCGAACTTCAACCCGTCAGGTGCAGAAGTTACTTATTGATTTCACGGGAAAAGCCGTGCATCGGCATTGCCCGGGGCCGCCTGGGTGCTTTCTGTTAAGATGGCCGCTCTGTTACTTAAGGTGTCCGCTCATGGCATTTCGCCCTCTCACAGCCCGCGCACCCAGCGTGTTGCTTCGCGAAGCCAAGCCGTTGAAAGCCATCTTCGGCCACGCCCAACGCCTGGGCCACCTGCAACGCCTGCTCGAAAGCCAACTGCAACCGGCCGCACGCGAACATTGTCACGTGGCGTCCTGGCGTGAAGGCAATTTGCTGCTGATCGTCACCGACGGCCATTGGGCGACCCGCCTGCGCTACCAGCAAAAACGCCTGCAGCGGCAATTGATGGTATTTGATGAGTTCGCCAGCCTGACGCGCATCCAGTTCAAGGTACAGCCGCCTACCGTGCAGCAAGGTGCGGTCGGCCATACGATGGATCTGTCGGAGAATGCCGCCGAAACCATCCAGGCCACGGCCGACGGGATCAGCGATCCAGGCTTGCGCGCGGCGCTGGAACGGCTCGCCGCCCACGCCAGGCCCAAGGCCTGAGCCGCTACTTGCGCTTGCTGCCGCCGAGCAACGAGCCCAGTAAACCGCGCACCAACTGCCGCCCTATTTGATTGGCGGCCTGCTGCATCGCGGATTTGAGCGCCTTGCCTGCCGCCGTTCCCAGAAACGCGCCGGCCTTGTCGGTGAAGCTCGGTTCCTGAGCTGCAGGCGCAGACGCTGCGCCTGGCCCCAGCGCCTTGCGTGCCATCAGCACTTCATAGGCGGATTCGCGATCAATCGGTTTGTCATAGCGGCCTTGCAGGGGCGAACTGGCGATCAGCGCCGCACGCTCGACCTCGCTGAGCGGGCCGATCCGCGATTGTGGCGGCGCCACCAGCACCCGCTGGACCACCTCCGGCGTGCCCTTTTCCTGCAAGGTGCCGACCAACGCCTCACCCGTGCCCAGCTCCGTCAGCACCGTTAAGGCATCGAACGCCGGATTCGCACGGAAACCCTCAGCCACGGCGCGCAGCGATTTCTGCTCTTTAGTGGTGAACGCACGCAGGCCGTGCTGGATACGCAGGCCGAGCTGCGCGAGCACGGTGTCAGGCAGATCCCCTGGGGACTGCGTGACGAAATACACGCCAACGCCTTTGGAGCGAATCAACCGCACCACTTGCTCCAGGCGATCCTGCAAGGCCTTGGGGGTATCGGCAAACAACAAATGGGCCTCATCGAAGAACAGTGCCAGCAACGGCTTTTCGGCATCGCCGCGCTCCGGCAATTGTTCGAACAGTTCCGCCAGGAGCCATAACAGGAACGTGGCGTACACCTTCGGTGCTTCATGCACGAGGCGGCTGGCATCCAATAGATGAATACGGCCACGGCCATCTGCTGCGGGCTGCAAGATATCTTCAAGTTGCAACGCGGGCTCGCCGAACAAGGCGTCGGCGCCCTGCTGTTCCAGCACCGCCAGACGTCGCAGCAGCGCCTGGCTGGAGCCCGTGTTCATCAATGCCGCGTCATCGCCCAGCAGTTGCGGGTGATAGTGCAGGTGATTGAGCAGCGCCTTGAGATCCTTGAGGTCCAGCAGCAACAGGCCTTCGCGGTCGGCCACCTTGAACGCGGCGTACAGCGCCGACTGCTGGCTGTCGGTGAGTTCCAACAGGCTGCCGAGCAGGAGCGGGCCCATTTCGCTGATGGTGGTGCGCAATGGATGACCGGACTGGCCGTGGATATCCCACAGCGTGACGGGGTAAGCCTTGGCGGTGTAATTAATGAAAGGCATGCCGGCGATACGCTCGGCCACCTTGCCCTGGGGATTGGCGGCGGCGCCCAGGCCACAGAGGTCACCTTTGATGTCGGCGGCAAATACCGCCACACCCGCATCGCTGAACGCTTCCGCCAGGCGCTGCAAGGTGACGGTCTTGCCAGTGCCCGTGGCTCCGGCAATCAATCCGTGACGATTGGCCAGGCGCATGGGCTGGGCGATGGGCTGGCCGTCTGAGTCGGCACCGATAAGCAGTTGTGTGGAATCAGGCATTTCGTCACCCATGGTTGATCTCCAATGCCGCAGGTAGGCGCTTGGAATATTAAGACATTAGCGGCCCCTTCAAGCGATGAATAAAAATCTGCGCTTGAAGGGTGGGCAACGTTCGACCCTCATCAGTCTTTTTCAGGCTCGGGCTTGCTGCGCTCGCGTTCCCATAACTGGGCGGCACCGGGAAAATCCGTGCCGTCTTCACTGTTCAGTTCATCCGGGTCATAACGGCTCAAACAGCCTTCGCCCAGGGTCGCCGGGGCCTTTGCGGTGGCTTTGTCCAAAGGGTCATTCATGACTCAATCCTCGACGTTCAGGCAAAGAAAAAGGGCCTGGGACGATTTAACGCCCAGGCCCTCGATTCTTCAATCGCCGTGATCAGAACACGACCGTCTTGTTGCCATGCACCAGCACGCGATCTTCCAGGTGATAACGCAGGCCACGGGCCAGCACCATCTTCTCGACGTCACGGCCGAAACGCACCATGTCTTCAATGCTGTCGCTGTGGCTGACACGCACCACGTCCTGCTCGATGATCGGGCCAGCATCCAGCTCTTCGGTGACGTAGTGACAGGTTGCGCCAATCAACTTCACGCCGCGCAGGGATGCCTGATGATAAGGCTTGGCACCCACAAACGAGGGCAGGAAGCTGTGGTGAATGTTGATCACCCTGCCGGCGTATTCACGGCACAGTTCCGGCGGCAGGATTTGCATGTAGCGCGCCAGCACCACCACGTCGGCTTCATGCTGCCCAACCAGACGGGAAACCTCGGCGAACGCCGGCTCCTTGTCCTGCGGGTTGACCGGCACGTGGTAATACGGGATGCCATGCCACTCGACCATGCTGCGCAGGTCGTCATGGTTGGAGATCACGCAGGCAATCTCGCAGTCCAGCTCATCGCTGTGCCAGCGGTGCAGCAAGTCGGCCAGGCAGTGGGACTCACGGCTGGCCATCAGCACCACACGTTTTTTCTGCTCGGTGTCCGTGATATGCCAGGTCATCGAAAACTCTTCGGCAATCGGCGCAAACGCCTCGCGGAAGGCTTGCAGACCAAAGGGAAGCGTGTCGGCACGTATTTCGTGACGCATGAAAAACCAACCGCTGAGATCGTCCGAGTGATGGCTCGCCTCGGTGATCCAACCGTTATGGGAGGCCAGAAAGTTACTGACTTTGGCAACGATGCCAACCCGGTCCGGGCAAGCAATCACCAGCCGAAAAGTGCGCATTAGGGGGAAACTCCAGAACTTCGCAAAGGCCGCCATTCTAGCGATTGCGCAGAAAAACTGCAGTATTCCTTCACGCTTATTCTGCGCTACGCTCTGCCGGTGCCCCTTAATTGTGTAAGGTTTTACCGCATTTACTTAAATCTACAACCTCACGCGTGGGCAGTAAGCGGGACATTAATCAGAAGGTCGTTGCGCATACCGCTACTTATTAACTCGATTGCATCGCGTGGCTGCTTACATTCAGAGTAATTCACCCGAATACACGCTTAAATGTTTACTTGAGCAAATTGCCTGACTATTATTGGCGCACTGTCCCTGTCATCAGCGTTCTACATAAGGTAGTCCACATGTCCCTGATCAACGAATACCGCGCCACCGAAGAAGCCATCAAAGAGCTGCAAGCCCGTTTGAAGAATCTGTCCCAAGACGACAAACTGAAAACCGAGCTGGAATTTGAAGGCAAACTGCGCACCTTGATGGGTGAATACTCCAAGTCCCTGCGCGACATCATCGCGCTGCTCGATCCAGAGTCGAAAGTTAAAGCACCGCGTGGCGCTGTGAAAACTACCGGCACCAAACGTGCTCGCAAGGTCAAGCAATACAAAAACCCGCACAACGGTGAAGTGATTGAAACCAAAGGTGGCAACCACAAGACGCTGAAAGAGTGGAAAGCCAAGTGGGGCGGTGACGTGGTTGAAGGTTGGTCCACTCTGCTCGGCTAAGCCTTGCCAGGTCCTGCCTGATTTGCGACACCCTGAAACGCCAGCTTGCTGGCGTTTTTTTATTGCCGAAACAATTGCGCAATTATTTTCCTACAGATTCATCCGCTGCGCTAAAGCATCGACATACTCTTGCCATTGATCCAGCACCTCACGCTGAATCGATGTAGCACTAATCATCAACTCTCGTCGCGCAAGATTAAATGATTCCAGGGTATTGGGAGCGCCCCATTGTGCGTCCGACAAACGTTGCTGACAGAAAAGTTTCCAGCGTTGTTGCTCCTCGTGACTCAAGGTTTCAGCAAAGTTACGGGCGCGGTAGCGAAATAACAATTCCGGTAAACGGTGATCATCAAAGGGCCACTGTTGACGGGCGAGTTGTGCAGGTTCTGCGGCCCTGACTTGTTCACACAAGCGGCGGTCGCGGTCGCCGATAAAACCAGCGTACAGCTGCTGCTCGGGATCTTCATTTGCGGCAAAATCGTCCTCGGCATAAATAGCCATCAACTTGTCACGCCATACATCCTGTGCGTCAGTTAGCCGCAGCGCGCGTGCTTGATAACTGTCCATATCCAACTGCAACCGCTCACAGTCCTGGGCACGCAGCACACTCAAAGGGGCGACCACCGGACAACGGTTGATATGCACCAACTTGAGCGGCACAGGCAGTTCGCCCTCGGCCAGTTCGTCGCGGCGCGTATAGAGACGCTGACGTAAAGTTTCAGCGTCCAGCGCAAGCAGCCCCTGTGGATCGAGCCCCAGGTCGCACACGATCAAGGCATTGCGGTTGCGCGGGTGCCAGGCCAGCGGCAGCACCACACCCAGATAGTGACGCTCGGCGGAAAAGCGCCCGGAGATATGTACCATCGGCTGCAGCAGGCGTACCTGGTCCATGACGCGTTGCTTGCTGCGCAGTTGAAAGAGCCAGTCGAACAGCTTGGGCTGTTTCTTACGGACCAGGCGAGCCAGTGCAATCGTGGCGCGTACGTCTGACAACGCATCGTGCGCCTGGCCATGATCAATCCCGTTGGCCTGCGTCAGGCGATCAAGCTTGAGGGTGACGCGCCCGTCCTGTTCGGGCCAGGTGATCCCTTCGGGGCGCAACGCGTAGGCCGTGCGGACCACATCGATCAAGTCCCAGCGGCTGTTGCCGCCCTGCCATTCCCGCGCATAAGGGTCGAAAAAATTGCGGTAAAGGCTGTACCGCGTCATTTCATCATCAAACCGCAAGGTGTTGTAACCGGCGCCACAGGTGCCGGGGGCTGCCAGCTGCGCGTGCACACGGGTCATGAAGTCGGCCTCGGCCAGGCCCTTTTGCGCCAGTATCGCAGGCGTGATGCCTGTAATGGCACAGGCTGCCGGATGAGGCAGGATATCGTCGCTTGGCAGGCAAAACAGGTTGACCGGCGCGTCTATCTCGTTGAGGTCGTGATCGGTACGAATACCGGCGACCTGAAGAGGGCGATCGCTGCGAGGATTGATGCCGGTGGTTTCATAGTCGTACCAGAAAATCGAGGTCACGGGCCATTCCTGAGCTGAAGATTGCTAAAGTCTAGGCGCTGCAAGGCGTCCACAGCCAGCGCAAAATCGGCTGTACAAACATCCAGCAAAATCTTGGATGGTTGCTTCCGCCGCCGACGCTGCTAGCATCCGTGTCTTCCAGCCGCTCCGCACTGCCAGGGATCGCGATGCAATCAGCCCCATTGGACACCCGCTACCAGATCGAGACCCCGGAAGGCATCGACCTGCCCCTGCGTCCCGCCGGCCTGCTGCCACGGGCACTGGCCTTTGCCTTCGACCTGGGCGTACGCGGGCTGGCCATGGGTATCCTGCTGGTGCCCTTGGCGCTGTTGGGCAATATCGGCATCGGCCTGGGTTCGCTGCTGCTGTTTCTGGTCAGTTGGTGGTACATGGTGCTGTTCGAAGTGCTTAACCAGGGCTCCTCACCCGGCAAGCAAGTCATGGGCTTGCGCGTGGTGCAGGATGACGGCACCCCCATCGGATGGTCCGCCTCGCTTATCCGCAACCTGCTGCGCTTTGTCGACATGCTGCCTTTCGGCTACTTTTTTGGCGCCGTCAGTTGCCTGCAACATCCCCATTTCAAACGACTCGGCGATCTCGCCGCCGGTACGCTGGTGATTTATCGCCAACAGCCGGCGGCCCGCCCCAAAATACCCCAAGCCGCGCCTTTGGGCCTGCCCTTCACTCTGGAGCTCAACGAACAACGGGCCATCCTTGGATTCGCCGAGCGCCAGGGTGAACTGTCAGCAGAGCGAGTGCACGAACTGGCGTCCATCCTCGCAATGCCCCTGCAGGTGCCAGCGGCGCGCGCCGCAGAGCAACTCAATGGCGTTGCGCGTGGCTTATTGGGGCCGACATGAAGCAGAGCCTGTTCGAAAGCCGTCACCAACCGCAGTGGCAAGCCTTTGCCGAACAACTGAAGCAGTTGGAGCAAGGCAAGCGCAAGGCTGGCGATATGGCCGACTTTCCCCATCAGTACCGGCGCCTTTGCCAGCACCTGGCCCTGGCCCAGGAGCGCGGCTACAGCAGTTACCTGGTCGACCCGCTGCAACAACTGGCATTGCGCGGCCACCAGCAACTGTACCGGCATCGCAGCCGTTTGACCGCGAACATACTGAGCTTCGTATTGGCCGATTTTCCCCGACTGGTACGCGAGCAGTGGCGCTTCGTATTGATCGCCGGGCTGCTGTTCTTCGGCAGCCTGGTGGTGGTTGCGCTGCTGGTGTACCTGTTTCCCGAGTTGGTCTACAGCATTGTCAGCCCGCAGCAGGTCGCCGAGATGCAAGGCATGTATGACCCTGAGGCCAGTCGCCTGGGACGCCTTGCCGACCGCGCCGCCAGTGAAGACTGGATGATGTTCGGTTACTACGTGATGCATAACATCGGGATTGCCTTTCAGACGTTTGCCGCCGGCTTGCTGTTCGGGCTGGGCAGCGTGTTTTTCCTGATCTACAACGGCTTGATCATCGGCGCCATCTCCGGACACCTCACTGAAATCGGCTACGGCCAGACCTTCTGGTCGTTCGTTATCGGCCATGGCGCTTTCGAACTCACTGCCATCGCCCTCGCCGGCGCGGCCGGTCTGCAACTGGGCTGGGCACTGATCGCGCCCGGGCGCCTCACACGCGCCGAATCGCTGCGACTGGCGGCGCGCAAAAGCATGCAGATGCTCTGCGGCGTCATGCTATTGCTGCTGATTGCGGCGTTTATCGAAGCGTACTGGTCGTCCTCCACCACCACGGCCGCCTGGATCAAGTACCTGGTGGGCGCCGTGCTGTGGCTGCTGGTGGCCGCTTACCTGACATTGACCGGACGGACCCGCCATGCGCCTGAGTGACGCAAGCTGCGTGATTCGCCCGCGCACGCCCTGGGAAGCCATGGACCTTGGCGTACTCATGGCCCGTGAGCACCGTTTGCTGCTGATGGCCAGCTGGGCGATTGTAAGCTTGCCGCTATTCATTTTACTTAGTGCCGTGTTTTGGAAATATCCGTCCACCGCTGTGCTTGTTTTCTGGTGGCTGAAACCGGCGTTCGACCGCTTGCCGCTGTACATCCTGTCCAAATCTTTGTTTGGCGAGACTCCCAGCGTCAAGCAGGTCGTACGCCAGTGGCCGCGTCTGCTCAAAGGCCAGTTGTTGAGCAGCTTGATCTGGCGACGGCTCAGCCTGAGTCGCAGCTTTGTGATGCCCGTCAGCCAGCTCGAAGGACTCGATGGCGACGCGCGTCAGAAACGCCTGGGTGTGCTGCTGCAGCGCAACGGTGGAGCCGCACGCTGGCTCACCCTGCTTGGGATGTGCCTTGAAATAACGCTGTGGTTCGGCGCCATGGCATTGTTTTACCTGCTCATCCCCCAGCAGATCGAGCTGGATTGGGACTGGCAACGCCTGGCACAGGCGAGCGGTTCGCAAGCGCTGTGGCTGGAGCACATGAGCAACGCGTTCTATGCATTGATCCTGGTGTTCTGGGAACCGATCTACGTCGCCTGCGGTTTCAGCCTGTACCTCAACCGCCGGACCGTACTCGAGGCCTGGGACCTGGAGCTGGTCTTCCGCCGCCTTCGAGACCGCTTGGGCAGCGTCGCGCCGCTGTTGCTGCTGGTTGCAGGTCTGATGCTGGCGCCCCTCTTCAGCCAGTCGTCCATGGCGGCTGACGCCAGCCCGTCCAAACCGGTCAGCACCCAGGCCGCCAGCCAATCGATCAAGACCTTGCTGGAAAAGCCACCTTTCAAGAATCCAGAGACTGTCACGCGCTATCGTTTCGGCGAAGAAAAAACTGCGGTAAAAAACCAGGCGCGTGGCGATGGCAAACTTCCCGCCTGGCTTGAGGCACTGCTGGACAACTTCAACAGCAGCAGCTTCAAACATCTGGCTCGGGGCCTCGAAGTCCTGTTGTGGAGTTTGCTGGCGGGCGGCGTGGCGCTGCTGGTCTGGCGTTATCGCGACTGGCTGCGCACCTTTGTCAGCCGGCGCGGGCCGCTCAATCTCGACACCGACTTGCCTGTGCCCACGCAATTGTTCGGCCTCGCGGTAGGCGCCGAGACCCTGCCCGACGATATCGCCAGCGCCGCCGCGCAACTGTGGCCCACTCAACCACGTGAGGCCCTCGGACTGCTCTACCGTGGCCTGCTCAGCCGATTGCTGCACGACTTCAACCTGCCGCTGACAAACGCCGATACCGAGGGCCAGGTGCTGGAGCGCATTGAACACTTGCAACAACCAGACCTGCTTTCCTTCAGCAACGACCTGACTCGCCATTGGCAAAACCTCGCCTACGGTCACCGGCTGCCTCCCGCGTTTGCACAACAACAGCTGTGCAGCGATTGGCGCAGCTTGTTCAACGCAGGTGCTGCCCAATGAACCGGCCATTGCTGTGGGTGGGATTGCTACTGGCATGTCTGCTTGGGGCCGGCGGGTTGTTTCTGTGGAGCAAAGCCATTCCGTATGACGAAGTCGTCGACCGCGGCCCCTCGCCGGAGGCGCTGGCCAATCCCTACCTTGCGGCAGAACAGTTCCTGCGCCGGCAAGGCCTTGTGGTTGAGCATGCCAATGGCCTGGATAGGCTCGCCGACCTTCCCGCCGAGGGTAATAGCCTGTTGCTGCTGGGCGAGCGCGGCAACATGACCCCACGTCAGGCAGATCAACTATTGGACTGGGCGAGGTCAGGCGGACACCTGTTACTGGTCGCCGAAGCGCTCTGGGATGACGAGACCGATAAAAGCGGCGACTTGCTGCTCGATCGACTGCACCTCCATCAGTTGTTGAGTGACGAGCCCGAGGAACCGGCTCCCGCGCGCAAGCAGAACACGCCAGACCTGACCAAACTCTATGTCGACAATGAAACCGCACCGGCTTATTTCAGTTTCGACACCGACTTCAACTTGACCGACCCCAGGCATCTGGCCCAGTTTTCCGCCAACAGCGCCAGGGCCAGCCACCTGATGCAGCTCAATCTGGGGCAAGGCCGAGTCACGGTAGTCACCGACAGCGACCTTTGGAAAGCCCCCATAATCGGCCAACACGATAACGCCTGGCTGCTGTGGTACCTGAACCAGGACACGACCGTCACGTTGCTGCTCAACAGTGATGTCGACAACCTGCTCAGCCTGCTGATGCGCTACTTCCCCCAGGCCCTGGTAGCGCTTGCCGCGCTGATTGCCCTGGCACTCTGGCAGGCAGGCATGCGCCAGGGACCGGTGCAGGCGCCGACACCCAGAGCGCGTCGGCAATTGCAGGAACACCTGAAGGCCAGTGCGGACTTTCTGCTGCGCCGCAGTGGCCAGCGCACACTGTTGCAGGCCTTGCAGCGCGATATCCTGCGCGCCGCGCGGCGCCGCCACACCGGCTTTGAACACCTCGATAACGCGGCCCAGTGTCAGGTCCTCGAACACCTCACTCGCCAACCTCCTCACGCCATCAGCCAGGCCCTCGGGCCACTTGCGGCAAAACGGCTTTCCAGCGCCGATTTCAGCCGTCAGGTGGCGTGCCTGCAAACCCTCAGGAATGCCCTATGAGTGAATTTCCCAGCGCCACGCCCCTGACCAGCGCCACCTTGCTACAGGCCAGCGACTTGGCCAACGCTTTGCGCGTTGAACTGCGCAAGGCGGTGATTGGCCAGGACGTGGTGATTGATGACGTACTGACGGCATTGATTGCCGGCGGCCACATATTGCTTGAGGGCGTGCCGGGGTTGGGCAAGACGTTGCTCGTTCGCGCATTGGCCCGCTGCTTCGACGGTGATTTCGCACGTATCCAGTTCACCCCCGACCTGATGCCCAGCGACGTTACCGGTCACGCCGTCTACGACCTGCACACCGAACAATTCAAGCTGCGCAAGGGTCCGCTGTTCACTCACCTGCTGCTGGCCGACGAAATCAACCGCGCGCCCGCCAAAACCCAGGCGGCGCTGCTCGAGGCCATGCAGGAACGCCAAGTGACCCTGGAGGGCGAAGCGCTGCCCATCGGCCAGCCATTCATGGTGCTGGCCACTCAGAACCCCATTGAGCAGGAAGGTACTTATCCGTTGCCGGAAGCCGAACTGGACCGCTTCATGCTGAAGATTCGCATGGACTACCCGGATGCTCGGCAGGAACTGGACATGGTGCGCGAAGTCACGCGCTCCTCGCGTGCCGACATGCTGGATATACAACCGCTGCGTACCGTGCTGCAAGCTGCGGATGTGCTGCACCTGCAGCAGGTCGCTACTGAAATGCCGCTGGATGAGCAGGTGCTCGACTATGCCGTGCGCCTGGCTCGCGCCACCCGCAGTTGGCCCGGGCTGACCATCGGTGCGGGCCCGCGTGCCTCCATTGCCCTGGTCAGCGGCGCCCGCGCACGCGCCCTGTTGCGCGGCGGCGAGTTTGTCACCCCGGACGATATCAAGAGCTGCGCCATGGCAGTGCTTCGTCACCGGGTACGAATCGCTCCCGAACTGGACATCGATGGGCTGGACGTAGACCAGGTGCTCAAGCAACTGCTGGATCAGATTCCAGCACCGAGGCAATGAGCCACCTATGAAGCCAACCCGTCTGCTGCTGATCTGGCTCGGTGTCCTGCTGGGTTTGAGCACCCTGCTGGGTATCGCCGCTGCGTTGCAGTTCAAGCTGCCCGACACCCTGCACCAGGTGGCGTGGGGCCTGTTGCTGGCGCTGTTGCTGCTGGCCCTGCTGGACGCCGTTCGCCTGCGTCGCCGCCCGGGCATTAGCGTGCAACGGCAGATGCCTGGCAGTCTGGCCCTGGGCCG
The DNA here is from genome assembly GCF_000336465.1 of Pseudomonas poae RE*1-1-14. Taxonomy (NCBI): domain Bacteria; kingdom Pseudomonadati; phylum Pseudomonadota; class Gammaproteobacteria; order Pseudomonadales; family Pseudomonadaceae; genus Pseudomonas; species Pseudomonas poae. The sequence continues at coordinate 3,562,438 of NC_020209.1, forward strand.
CTGGGGCGAAGTGCGCCTGACCCTGCACCACGATTATCTGCAGCCGCTGACCGTGCAGGTATTCGATCACGTACCCGATGGGCTGAGCGTGGAGAACATGCCTCAACTGGTTGAACTGCGCCCCGGCGCGCACAGCGAGTTGGGCTATCGCGTGCGTCCGCTGCGGCGCGGGCATTTCAGTTTCAGCCGGTGCGAGATTCACCTGCCCAGTCCGCTGGGGTTGTGGTCGGCTCGGCGCTTTGTGGACGTGGCCGATGCCACTCGCGTCTACCAGGACTTCGCGCGCCTGTATGGAGCACAGTTGCTCGGGGTGGACAGCTGGCTGAGCCAACTGGGCGTTCGACAGCATCCGCGACGCGGCTCAGGGCTGGAGTTTCACCAGTTGCGCGAGTTTCGCGAGGGCGACAGCCTGCGGCAGATTGACTGGAAGGCCACCGCACGCCAACGCACGCCCATCGCCCGGGAGTATCAGGACGAGCGCGACCAGCAAATCGTGTTCATGCTCGATTGCGGTCGGCGCATGCGCAGCCAGGATGCCGAGCTCTCCCATTTCGACCACGCGCTCAATGCCTGCCTGCTGCTCAGCTACGTCGCCCTGCGTCAAGGCGATGCGGTGGGGCTGTGCACCTTTGCCTGTGATCAGCCGCGTTACCTGGCGCCCGTCAAAGGCACCGGCCAGTTGACCCTGTTGCTCAATAGCGTCTACGACCTGGATACCACCCAACGCACCGCCGATTATGAAGCCGCTGCCAGCCAACTGCTGGCCCGACAAAAACGCCGTGCGCTGGTTATCGTGGTGAGTAACCTGCGGGACGAGGACGATGAGGCATTACTGACTGCCGTCAAGCGCATCAGCCGCCAACACCGGGTGCTGGTTGCCAGCCTGCGCGAGGAAGTGCTCGACCAACTGCGCCAGTTTCCCGTGCAAACATTGCCCGAGGCACTGGCCTACAGCGGCGCCGTCGATTACCTCACCCGGCGCGACGAATTGCATGATCGTCTGAGCGCCCACGGTTTGACCGTACTGGACACCCTGCCTTCAGCGCTGGGGCCGGCATTGGTGACGCGTTACATGGGCTGGAAAAAAGCTGGGGTGCTGTGAAAAATGCGCACGACCACGGCGAAAGCAAACACACCTGGCCGGGTCGACAACGCGCGGTGTCTAGGCGGAAGCCTGCATGGGATCAAAACTGAAGTAACGCAATAATGCGCTGATCAGTTGGCTGTAATCCGCAGGCGCCGCAACCACACTGAAACCTGAGTCGTAGTGCTGCGGGTTGACGTCCTCACGACTCCACAAACACTCAGCTGTGAGGTCAATTGTCTGAACGTCCCCATTCGCCATGGGGGCCTTCACGCACAGTTCGAACGTCGCGCCGACCATCATCGGCAACTGGCTGATCAACATCAGTCCATCTTCAGACACATTGCCCAGGTAACCAATCGGTTTGTCCGTAAACCGGTTGAATACTTGCAGGAAACGGGACAACTCATGCCGCTCAATACGTCGATCAGTAAACATGATGACTGCCATCCATTGGATATTACTCTGGCCGAGCCAGTGATTCGGAACGGCGATACAGGCCCGCTCTCCCTGAAATTGGCGCGACGAAAGTGTTGCCCATCATCACTATGAATCTACCAATTCCAAGCATTCCATCCGTTTGAAGATAAACACATCAAACAGACATTCAAATAATAGCTTAAGACACGAAACCGGCCAGTGGCAGTGTGACAAATATCGTCAAAGGGATGCGGGCCGGGGTTTAGCGACGCTGGCGCCGGGGTAATGACCCAACTGCTGCAGCGTGTCGAGTCGGGCGCGCGCGCGGTACGCGTATTCGCTGGACGGATACTGGCTGATGATGAACTGATAGGTTTGCACCGCATCCACGAACAGCTTCTGGCGCTCCAGGCACTGCCCGCGCAACATCGAAACCTCCGGCTGCACGTAGCGCCGGGTACGACTTTCACGGTCGACCTGGGACAATTCCAGGGTCACGCGCTCGCAGTCACCCACCTTGTACGCACGGTAGGCGTTGTTCAAATGATGGTCCATGGACCAGCGGGTGCAGCCGACTACACTGACGGCCAGGGCAGCAACGAGCAAAATTCGCATGGGGGTTCTCCTGTCTTGTGCAGTGTATCGACCCCTCGTCGAAAATCTTCAAGGATGTTGTCTATTCAATTGACGCTGAAACGGGCCAATCGTCGATAAGTAGTGCAAACGAACAATGACTACAACCAAAGAGCATAGTAGCCTTCCCCAGCGCTTGAACTCAGGAGTCCGTGCATGTCCGTCCGTCGCACCAAAATCGTCGCCACCCTTGGCCCGGCCAGTAACTCGCCGGAAGTCCTCGAACAGCTGATTCTGGCTGGTTTGGACGTTGCCCGTCTGAACTTCTCCCACGGCACCCCGGACGAGCACAAGGCTCGCGCCAAGCTGGTGCGTGACCTGGCCGCCAAGCACGGCCGCTTCGTCGCATTGCTGGGTGACCTGCAAGGCCCGAAAATTCGTATCGCCAAATTCGCAAACAAGCGCATCGAGCTGAAGATCGGTGACCCGTTCACCTTCTCCACCAGCCATCCGCTCACTGAAGGCAACCAGCAGGTCGTGGGTATCGACTACCCGGATCTGGTCAAGGACTGTGGCGTCGGCGACGAACTGCTGCTCGACGATGGCCGCGTGGTCATGCGTGTCGACACCGCCACCCCGACTGAACTGCATTGCACCGTGATCATCGGTGGCCCGCTGTCGGACCACAAAGGCATCAACCGTCGCGGCGGTGGCCTGACCGCCCCGGCCCTCACTGAAAAAGACAAGGCCGACATCAAGCTCGCCGCCGAAATGGAAGTGGACTACCTCGCGGTGTCCTTCCCGCGCGACGCCGCCGACATGGAATACGCCCGTAAACTGCGCGACGAAGCCGGCGGTACCGCCTGGCTGGTGGCGAAGATCGAACGCGCTGAAGCCGTGGCCGATGACGAAACCCTCGACGGCCTGATCAAGGCGTCCGACGCCGTGATGGTTGCCCGTGGCGACCTGGGCGTGGAAATCGGCGACGCCGAGCTGATCGGCATCCAGAAGAAGATCATCCTGCACGCTCGCCGCCACAACAAAGCGGTCATCGTGGCGACCCAGATGATGGAGTCGATGATCCAGAACCCGATGCCGACCCGTGCCGAAGTCTCCGACGTGGCCAACGCCGTGCTCGACTACACCGACGCCGTGATGCTCTCGGCCGAAAGTGCCGCCGGCCCGTACCCGCTGGAAGCCGTGCAGGCGATGGCGCGTATCTGCGTCGGCGCCGAAAAGCACCCGACCAGCAAGACCTCCAGCCACCGTATTGGCAAGGTCTTCGAAAGCTGCGACCAGAGCATTGCCCTGGCGGCCATGTACACCGCCAACCACTTCCCGGGCGTTAAAGCGATCATCGCCTTGACCGAGAGTGGCTACACGCCGTTGATCATGTCGCGAATCCGGTCCTCGGTGCCGATCTACGCGTTCACCCCGCACCGCGAAGCCCAGGCCCGCGCGGCGATGTTCCGTGGCGTCTATACCGTGCCGTTCGACCCCGCTTCGTTGCCGCCTAATGAAGTCAGCCAGGCCGCCATCGACGAGTTGGTCAAACGCGGCGTTGTGGAGAAAGGCGACTGGGTCATCCTGACCAAGGGCGACAGCTACCACACCACCGGCGGTACCAATGGCATGAAGATTCTGCACGTGGGCGACCCGCAGTTCTGAGTGACACGCTGAAAAACAAAAGCCCCGCCATGTGAATGGCGGGGCTTTTTGCATTTCAAGTGAGCGGATGTGCCGAGTTTGAGGGCCTCTCCGCGGGCAAGTCCGCTCTCACGATGGATCGCTTAGCCCCGGGGCACGAACACATCGGCCAGCAGTTGATTACGCGGCAGGCCTGCCAGGAACAAGCGCTTGGAAAACGCCTCGACGCTGCCGGGGTGCCCGCAGAGTAAAGCCAGGGTTTGCCGGGAAACCACCCGCAGTTGCGCCAACGCCGCGTCCAGCCCTGCTGCCGTCCACAACTCCACCGTCAGATTGGGATGGCTGGCGGCCAGTGCCGCCAGCGGTTCGGCAAGGTAATGGCCGCTGGCATCGTGAGCCAAGTGAATCACGCGGATGGCGCCCTGATGATCGTGGCGCAAGGCTTCGCGCAATACGCCCCACAGCGGGCCCAGCCCCGTGCCGGAGGCCAGCAGCCACAAGGGTCGCGCCTGCCAGTCCGAATCGTAGTGCAGCGCCCCGCCGCGCAGTTCGCCCAGGCGCAGAGGGTCACCCACCGCCAGACGACGCGCCGCATCGCTGAATTGGCCAGGCTGACGGCAATCGAGATGAAACTCCAGAAAGGCGTCTTCCTGCGGCAAGCTCGCCAGCGAATACGGGCGCGCCACCTGCCCCGCCCACAGCACAAGGTGCTGCCCGGCGCGGTAACGCAAACCACGCTCCGGCTGCAGGCGCAGGCGCAGCACGGAGGCATTCAACCAATCGGCCGCCGTCACCTGTGCCGATAAGCCGTCACGCAAGGGATCGAAGGCTTCAACCTGCACATCACCGATCACCTGGCACTGGCAGGCCAGGCGCCAGCCGTCCTGGCGTTGTGCCGGGCTCAGGGCGTCGGGCTGTTTGTCTTCAACGTCGCCGCGACACCTCACGAGACAGGCATGACAACTGCCCGCCCGGCAACTGTAAGGCACGGCCACCCCCGCCTGATTCAAGGCATCCAGCAGGTTGCTGCCGGCAGGGACCGACCAGTGGCGCTCGCCAACATGCAGTTCAGGCATATAACTCTCACCTGTAGAAGCGAGCTTGCTCGCGAAGATCGCTAACGATAACGCGGGGGGCCTGGCGAAACCCATCAAATTCAAGTTTTTCGCGAGCAAGCTCGCTCCTGCAACCCAATCGAGCCAGGCATTCATGAACACAGCCGGATGTATCGCCCACCGCACCGCGTTATACTGCCGCGCCTTTTTAGCGTCGCGCCTGCACCAATGGCGTGCCTTGGAAAGGTGGCCTCAGCCGACCGACGCAGCACTGAAGCCACCTTTATTGAATGTTCCCTTATAGAGGAGCGCGACTCATGACCGTGATCAAGCAAGACGACCTGATTCAGAGCGTTGCCGACGCCCTGCAATTCATCTCCTACTACCACCCCGTGGATTTCATCCAGGCGATGCACGAAGCCTACCTGCGCGAAGAATCGCCAGCGGCCCGTGACTCCATGGCGCAGATCCTGATCAACTCGCGCATGTGCGCCACCGGCCATCGCCCGATCTGCCAGGACACCGGTATCGTCACCGTGTTCGTGCGCGTGGGCATGGATGTGCGTTGGGATGGCGCCACCATGGGTCTGGACGACATGATCAACGAAGGCGTGCGTCGCGCCTACAACCTGCCGGAAAACGTCCTGCGCGCCTCCATCCTCGCCGACCCGGCCGGTGCGCGCAAGAACACCAAGGACAACACCCCCGCCGTGATCCACTACTCCATCGTCCCGGGTAACACCGTGGAAGTGGACGTGGCCGCCAAGGGTGGTGGCTCAGAAAACAAATCGAAAATGGCCATGCTCAACCCGTCCGACTCGATCGTCGATTGGGTGCTCAAGACCGTTCCGACCATGGGTGCCGGCTGGTGCCCGCCGGGTATGCTCGGCATCGGCATCGGCGGCACCGCCGAGAAAGCCGCGGTAATGGCCAAGGAAGTGTTGATGGAATCCATCGACATTCACGAGCTGAAAAAGCGCGGCCCCTCCAACCGCATCGAAGAGATGCGCCTGGAGCTGTTCGAGAAGGTCAACCAACTGGGCATCGGCGCCCAGGGCCTCGGTGGCCTGACCACCGTGCTCGACGTGAAGATCATGGACTACCCGACCCACGCAGCCTCGCTGCCGGTGTGCATGATCCCCAACTGCGCCGCCACCCGTCACGCCCACTTCGTGCTGGACGGTTCCGGCCCTGCGTCGCTGGAAGCACCACCGCTGGACGCCTACCCGGAAATCGTCTGGGAAGCCGGCCCGTCGGCCCGTCGTGTCAACCTCGACACCCTCACCGCCGAAGACGTGCAAAGCTGGAAGCCGGGCGAAACCGTATTGCTCAACGGCAAGATGCTCACCGGTCGCGACGCGGCGCACAAGCGCATGGTCGAGATGCTCAACAAGGGTGAAACCCTGCCGGTGGACCTCAAGGGTCGCTTCATCTACTACGTGGGCCCGGTTGATCCAGTGCGTGAAGAAGTGGTTGGCCCGGCCGGCCCGACCACCGCGACGCGGATGGACAAGTTCACCCGTCAGATCCTCGAGCAGACAGGCCTGCTTGGCATGATCGGCAAATCCGAACGCGGCCCGACTGCGATCGACGCAATCAAGGACCACAAGGCCGTGTACCTCATGGCCGTGGGCGGCGCCGCTTACCTGGTGGCGCAAGCCATCAAGAAGTCGCGTGTAGTGGCCTTCGCCGAACTGGGCATGGAAGCGATCTACGAGTTCGACGTCAAAGACATGCCGGTCACCGTCGCGGTGGACAGCAACGGCGAATCCGTCCATATCACCGGTCCTGCCATCTGGCAGAAAAAGATCAGTGAAAGCCTGGCGGTGGAAGTGCAGTAAGCACACTCCCGCAAAAAGGCGACTGCGGCCCAAGGCCCAGTCGCCTTTTTTATTGTGAATACCGTCAAATGTGGGAGCGGGCTTAACTGAACGACATTGGGGTAAGCCCCCTCCCACACAAGCCCATTCGCCACAGACTCAAGCAGCGCATGCTATGGTGCGCTCCTCCCAACTGCGCCTGCTCATCACCGTATGATCGTGATCCCCCGCCCCCTGCGCCTCACCTTCTACTCCCTGCTGATCATCGCCGGTGCGCTATTGGCCGCCGCCCTGGCAACGCGTCATGCCGAGCGCCAGGCGTTGGTGGACGATGCGACTCGCGCCAATCAGCAGCTCGCGTTGTACGCCAACTCGCTGCACACCCTGATCGAACGTTACCGCGCCCTGCCTGCCGTGCTGGCGCTGGACTCGGAAATGATCCGCGCCCTCAAAGACCCTCTGGATGCCGCGACCCAGGATGTGCTTAACCGCAAGCTGGAGCGCATCAATGCTGCCGCGCAGTCCTCCACCCTGGAACTGATGGACCGCACCGGCCTGGCCGTGGCGGCCAGTAACTGGAACCTGCCGAGTAGCTATGTGGGCCACAACTACGCATTTCGTCCCTATTTCAGCCAGACCCTGAGTCAGGGCACCGGGCGTTTTTATGCGGTAGGGGTGACCACCGGCATACCGGGTTACTTTCTCTCCAGTGCGGTGCTCGACGAACACGGGCAGTTCCTCGGCGCCATGGTGGTGAAGCTGGAATTCCCCGAGCTTGAACGCGAATGGGCCCAAGGCAACGACCTGCTGCTGGTCAGCGACGCGCGCGGGATTGTGTTTATCGCCAACCAGCCGGGCTGGCGCTATCGCAACCTTCGGCCCTTGTCAGGCAGCGACCTGGCCGAACTCAAAGCCACGCGCCAGTACGACAAGAAAAATCTGCAAACGCTGGAAACCAGCACCCTGCAACGCTTCGGCGAAAACAGTCATCTGATGCGCGTCAACGGCCCGAACGGCAATGCCAATTACATCTGGGAGTCCCTGGCCCTCAAAGCCGAGGGCTGGACCCTGCACCTGCTACGCAAACCGCAATTCGCCTTTGAAGACCAACGCAACGCGGGTCTGGCCGCCGCCGGTTCCTGGCTGGCGCTGGTATTTCTGGTGCTGTTCCTCAGCCAGCGCTGGCGCCTGGCCCGTCTGCGCCAGCGCAGCCGCGAAGAGCTTGAACAACTGGTCGAGGAACGCACCCAGGCGCTGCGCACGGCGCAGGACGGCCTGGTGCAGTCGGCCAAGCTGGCAGCATTGGGGCAGATGTCGGCCGCCCTAGCCCATGAAATCAACCAGCCACTGACCGCCCAGCGCATGCAACTGGCAACGCTGCGCCTGCTGCTGGACCACGGCCGCGTGGATGACGCCTACCAAGCGCTCACGCCGCTGGACGATATGCTCACGCGCATGGCCGCCCTCACCGGCCACCTCAAGACGTTCGCCCGCAAGAGCCCCAGCGGCCTGCGCGAACGGCTTGATCTGGCCACGGTGGTCGACCAGTCCCTGCACTTGCTCGACGCGCGCCTGCGTGATGAAGCCATCGGCGTGATGCTTGACCTGACCCGCCCAGCCTGGGTGCGCGGCGACGCGATCCGCCTGGAACAGGTGCTGATCAATCTGCTGCGCAACGCCCTCGACGCCATGGCCGACACGCCGCGCAAGCGCCTGGAGATCCGCCTGCACGCCGATGAACAATGCTGGCAACTGACTGTTGCCGACAGCGGCGGCGGGATTGCCGACGAACACTTGGCCTGTGTGTTCGACCCGTTCTTCACCACCAAGCCGGTGGGCGACGGGCTCGGCTTGGGACTGGCGGTGTCCTACGCTATCGTGCACGAACTGGGCGGGCGCCTGAGCGCCGCCAACCGTGGCGATGGTGCCGTATTCACCCTCACCCTGCCTGTCGCGCTGGAGACACCGGACCTATGTTGAACGCAGTAATTGTGGTCGATGACGAAGCCAGCATTCGCACGGCCGTCGAGCAATGGTTGAGCCTGTCCGGATTTGAAGTGCAGTTGTTCAGCCGTGCCGAGGAATGCCTGGCGCAACTGCCCAGGGATTTCCCCGGTGTCATTCTGAGTGACGTGCGGATGCCGGGCTTGAGCGGCCTGCAGCTGCTGGCCGAAGTGCAACGCCGCGATGTCGACTTGCCGGTGATCCTGCTCACAGGCCATGGCGATGTGCCAATGGCGGTCGAAGCCATGCGCGACGGCGCCTACGATTTTCTGGAGAAACCCTTCAGCCCGCAGGACCTGCTCAACGGTCTGCGCCGTGCGTTGGACAAACGCGGGCTGGTGCTGGAGAACCGGCGCCTGCATCAGCAGGCCGATCATCGCGCGCGGCTGGAAACCAGCCTGCTGGGCGTGTCCAAGGGCCTGCAAACGTTACGGCGCCAGGTCATGGACCTGGCGAGCCTGCCGGTCAATGTGCTGATTCGCGGCGAGACCGGCAGCGGCAAGGAGCTGGTCGCGCGCTGCCTGCATGATTTCGGGCCGCGGGCGAAAAAGCCGTTCGTGGCGCTCAATTGCGCGGCGATCCCCGAGCAGTTATTTGAAGCCGAACTGTTCGGCCACGAAAGTGGCGCGTTCACCGGCGCCCAGGGCAAGCGCATCGGCAAGCTCGAATATGCCCATGGCGGCACGCTGTTTCTGGATGAAATCGAAAGCATGCCCCTGGCTCAGCAGGTGAAACTGCTGCGTGTTTTACAGGAGCAGAAACTGGAGCGACTGGGCTCCAACCAGAGCATCCAGGTGGACCTGCGCATCATTGCCGCCACCAAGCCGGACCTGCTTGAAGAGGCCCGCGCGGGGCGGTTTCGTGAAGACCTGGCGTATCGATTGAATGTCGCCCAACTGCGCCTGCCGCCGCTGCGCGAACGCCGCGAAGATATCCCGCTGCTGTACGAGCATTTTGCACAAAGCGCTGCCGAACGCCTGGGCCGCAACATCGAACCGTTGAGCGGGCCACAGTTGGGTCGCCTGCTCAGCCACGACTGGCCGGGCAATGTGCGGGAATTGGCCAACGTCGCCGAGCGCCAGGTGCTGGGGCTGGGCGAACCGGAACCGGAGGGGATGGATGCCGGCCAATCGCTGGCGGCGCAGCAAGAGGCGTTTGAAGCCCATTGCTTGAAAGCTGCGCTGGCCCGGCATAAAGGCGATATCAAGGCGGTGCTGGCGGAACTGCAACTGCCGCGTCGGACCCTGAATGAAAAGATGCAGCGCCATGGGTTGGCGCGGGAGATGTTTCTCTAGCGGCCTGCGATAGCGCCGACAACCATAAGCGGATTTCCGCTCATCCGCTGCAAACCATCAGCGACTTTCCGCTCAAAAAATTCCCGCCCCCCTTCTGCCCCGGCTCTTTCCCACCTGGCACACCTTCTGCTACAGCCGAACCACGCTGCGTTCGCGCCGCTCCATAAAAACAACTAGATGAAGGATCCTTCAATGGGTAACTCCAACTCTCTGCCTCTGGGCTCGGCGGCTGCGCCGGCAAAAGAACGCACGACGTCAAGCCGTATCAAATCGATCTTCAGCGGATCGGTCGGCAACATGGTCGAGTGGTACGACTGGTACGTCTACGCCGCCTTCTCGCTGTACTTCGCCAAGGCCTTCTTCCCCGCCGGCTCCACCACCGCCCAACTGATGAACACCGCCGCAATCTTTGCCGTGGGCTTTATCATGCGCCCCATCGGCGGCTGGCTGATGGGGCTCTACGCCGATTACAAAGGCCGCAAGGCCGCGCTGATGGCTTCTGTATTGCTGATGTGCTTTGGCTCACTGCTGATTGCCCTGACCCCGGGTTACGACACCATTGGAATCGGCGCGCCGATCCTGCTGGTATTCGCACGCTTGCTCCAGGGCCTCTCGGTGGGCGGTGAGTACGGCACCTCGGCCACTTACCTGAGCGAAATGGCGACCAAGGAACGTCGTGGCTTCTTCTCCAGTTTCCAGTACGTGACCCTGATTTCCGGCCAGCTCATCGCCCTGGCGGTACTGATTGTGCTGCAGAAGGTACTGACCACCGAGCAGCTGTATGCCTGGGGCTGGCGCATCCCGTTCGCCATCGGCGCGCTGTGTGCCGTGGTCGCCTTGTTCCTGCGTCGTGGCATGGAAGAAACCGAGTCGTTCACCAAGAAGGAAAAAGCCAAGGAAAGCGCAATGCGCACCTTGATCCGCCATCCCAAGGAAGTCCTCACCGTGGTCGGCCTGACCATGGGCGGCACCCTGGCTTTCTACACCTACACCACCTACATGCAGAAATACCTGGTGAACACGGTGGGCATGAGCATTTCCGACTCCACCACCATTTCGGCGGCGACGCTGTTTTTGTTCATGTGCCTGCAACCCCTGGTGGGCAGCCTGTCGGACAAGGTCGGTCGACGGCCGATTCTGATCGCCTTCGGCATCCTCGGCACCCTGTTCACCGTGCCGATTCTCACCACCCTGCACACCATCCAGTCCTGGTGGGGCGCGTTCTTCCTGATCATGGCAGCGCTGATCATCGTCAGCGGTTACACCTCGATCAACGCGGTGGTCAAAGCAGAGCTGTTTCCGACCGAAATCCGCGCGCTGGGCGTGGGCCTGCCCTATGCACTGACCGTGTCGATCTTCGGCGGCACCGCTGAATACATCGCGTTGTGGTTCAAGAGCATCGGCATGGAGACCGGCTACTACTGGTATGTGACGGCGTGTATCGCGGTGTCGCTGGTGGTTTACGTGACCATGAAGGACACCCGCAAGCACTCGCGCATTACCACCGACTAAAAGAGCCGACGCGCCAAGAAACGGTGGGAGCGGGCTTGCTCGCGAATGCGCAGTGTCAGTCATCCATTCGATAACTGACAGACCGCATTCGCGAGCAAGCCCACTCCCACATTGGTTATGATGCGTGCCCCAGAACCGAGTACGGAACAGGCCATGTCGGACGATATCCACTTCTACGAACCCGCCAATGGCCACGGCCTGCCCCATGATCCGTTCAACGCGATTGTCGGCCCGCGCCCGATTGGCTGGATTTCGTCCCACGACCGCGAGGGCTGCCTGAATCTGGCGCCCTACAGCTTTTTCAACGCGTTCAACTACATACCGCCGATCATTGGGTTTTCCAGTGTCGGACGCAAAGACAGCCTGAACAACATCGAACAGACCGGCGAGTTTGTCTGGAACCTGGCAACCCGCCCGCTGGCCGAGCAGATGAACCAGAGTTGTGCGGCCGTCTCGCCGCAGGTGGATGAGTTCCAACTGTCCGGCCTGACGCCGGTGGCCTCGAAAATCGTCGGCGTGCCACGGGTGGGCGAGAGCCCGGTATCGTTCGAGTGCAAGGTGACGCAAATCATCCAGTTGCAGCGCGCTGACAAAGAGTTGGTGCCAAGCTGGCTGGTGCTGGGCGAGGTGGTGGCGGTGCACATTGCCAAGTGGCTGCTCAAGGACGGCATCTACGACACCGCCGCCGCCGAGCCGATCCTGCGTGGCGGCGGCCCGGCGGATTACTTCCAGCTGGGTCCGGAGGCGCTGTTCAAGATGTACCGCCCGGGTGCCACCAAACCCTGATTGCAAGGCAACCGAATGTGGGAAGGGGCAAGCGCCTTCCCACGTTTTCAGCTAGCGGCAGCTTCCCACTTCAGCACGCCCTCTTCGTCGACATCGATCAATCGCTCAAGCTGCACGGCGGCCGCGTCATCAGCATCGGACGCCGTCTTGAAGCGCTGCCCGTCAAGGATCTTGTGAAACCGCGGTGCGCCCATGCCGTCCAGGGCTTTGACGGCAACGGCGGCGCTGTAGCCCCCTTCACCCGGTACTACGGCGGAAACGGCTTCGTGATGGGCAAATTGTTTGCGTGCCATGTGGCAGGTCCTGGCCAATTGAAAGTCGGCCATTCTAAACCCTAACCGGCCAGTTGCAGGTACTCGCCATAGGCATTGACGGCCGAGGCGTCGCTGAACGTCTGGAAGTCCATGCTGCGCACCACCCTATCGTTCAACAGTTCGGTGAAGATCATCAGCGCCGGCGAATTGAAGTAGGCACTCATTGCCTGCTCGCTGCTCCAGAAGCCCGAGACCAGCCATACATCGGGATCGGTGTGGGAATGCTGCAACGAAAATTGCAGGCAACCCTGAGCCTGACGGCCCGGTTCGATCAAACTGCTCAAGCGTGCACCGAGTTCGGTGCTGCACCCGCTACGGGCACGGATAAAGGCCATATGGCTCGCGGGAATGGGGGTGGACATGTTCGACTCTCCCGTTGAGAAGTGATGCTCGGCAAGCACTGAGGGGGCGTGTTGCCACAGGATCAACGATAAGGCCGCAGCGGCGCGCGCGGTTAGTCGAATCCTGCAGGCTTATTGCACAATCCTGCGAAAAGCGTAGGGAGGACGTCAGCCGCCCGAGGTTTATTCCAGACCATGCTCAGTATTTTCGGGCGATGACCGCCCTCGTCATTGCCTGATTCACGCCTGCTCGCAGGATCAGGCAAGGATTGAGCAGAATCGACATAACACGCTTGGAAGATCCACCGCTAAGCTCAGGCCATCAACGCAATACGCAGAGGACGTTCCATGTCGTCGCCCGACCCCAAGCATCTTCCCCTCGATGCCGAGATGGAAAAACAGCGCGCTGAACTCGCCAGCATCGTGCAACGCCATACCTGGGAAGAAGGTTCCTACGGCACGGCGATCACCTCGCTGTACCTGAACCGGCAAAACACGCCACGCGACTTCATGCCGGTGCTGGTGGAACCTGCGCTGTGCATCCTCGCCAGCGGCAGCAAGGAAGTGCGCCTGGCTGACGAAATCTTTGCCTACGACCCGCTCAACTACCTGGTGTTTTCAGTGGCGATGCCCGTGGCCGGAAGGATCATCGACGCCACGCCGCAAGACCCCAACCTGTCGGTGCGCATCAATATCGACCCGGCGCAACTGACGGCCCTGATTGCAGAAGCGGGCCCGATGGGCGTGCCTTCGCGACCGACATCGCGCGGGATGTATGTGGACCGCATCGACCACTCGCTGCTCGATGCAGTGCTGCGCCTGGCGCGACTGCTGGACACCCCAAAGGATATCGCGATGCTCGCGCCGCTGATCAACCGCGAGATCCTCTACCGCCTGCTGCGTGGGCCGCAGGGTTATCGGCTGTATGAAATCGCCGTGGCCAACAGTCAGAGCCATCGCGTCAGCCAGGCGATCACCTGGTTGAACGGCAACTATGAGCAACCGTTGCGCATCGATGACCTGGCCAGGGAAGTGAACCTGAGCGTCTCGACCTTGCACCACCGCTTCAAGGCGATCACCGCGATGAGCCCGCTGCAATACCAGAAGCAACTGCGCCTGCAGGAGGCGCGGCGGTTGATGATCGCCGAAGGGCTGGAAGCGTCGGCGGCGGGGTATCGGGTGGGTTATGAAAGCCCGTCACAGTTCAGCCGGGAATACAGCCGGCTGTTTGGTGCGCCGCCCCTGAGAGACCTGGCCCGATTGCGCCAAAGCATCTGATGCGCGCGTAGCACAATGTGGGAGCAGGCTTGCCTGCTCCCACGGTAGTCCTGCGTATATTCAGTCTAATCCGCGGGGGAGCTGCAAGGTGACGCGCAGGCCACCTTCACGCAGGTTCTGCAAACTCACTTCGCCGCCGTGACTATGGGCGATGTTGCGCGCAATCCCCAGCCCCAACCCGTACCCCTGCTGGTGCCCGGCCAGGCGGAAGTGCGGTTCGAACACTTGCTCCAGACGCTGCTCCGGCACGCCGGGGCCTTCATCATCCACATGCAGGATGAACTGCGCGCCATCGTCCTCAATGTGCAAATGGGCGTTCTGCCCATACTTCAAGGCGTTGTCGATCAGGTTGCCGATGCAGCGCTTGAGCGCCAGCGGCTTGCCCGCATACGCCGCCAGGGCATACCCGTTCAGCGTCACGCGACCGTTGCCGTTGGGCGCCAGATAAGGCTCCACCAGGCATTCGAGCACATGATTAAGGTCCACCGGCTGGATGTTCTCGTGGATGTCGGTGTCTTTCACGCATTGCAGCGCGCCCTTCACCAGCAGCTCCAGTTCGTCCAGGTCGCGGCCGAACTTGGTTTGCAGATTTTCGTCTTCGAGCAGTTCCACGCGCAGGCGCAGGCGGGTGATCGGCGTGCGCAGGTCGTGGGAAATCGCACTGAACAACTGGCTGCGTTCGGTCAGGTAGCGACTGATGCGTTCGCGCATGGCATTGAACGCGCGGCCCACTTCCACCACTTCGCTGCCGCCGCCCTCGGCCACCGGCTCCACGTCGGCGCCCAGGGACATGTCCCGCGCCGCCCGGGCGAGGCGTTTGAGCGGACGACTCTGCCAATGCACCAACAGGCCGATAAACAGCAGCAGCAAGCCGCTGGTCAGCACGATAAACCACACCTGCTGCGACGGCAGGCCTTGTTCTTCCAGGCTGGTGTACGGCTCGGGCAACAGCGAGGCGATGTACAGCCACTCGCCGGGGGCAAGCTTGATCTGCGTGACCAGCACCGGCGGGTTCACCGGCTCCAGGGTCAGCGCGTAATGCGCCCAGGAGCGCGGCAGTTCATCGAGCTTGAGGCCGGCATTGAAGATGCGCAGGTCTTCGGCGCTGACGAACTCCACCGAGATCAGCACATCGCCGCCCAGGGTTTGGCGCAGCACCTCATCGACCGCCTGCAACACCGCCTGCTTGCGCGGGGTCTGTGGCAGCACCGCCATGTCCAGCGGTCGATCATTGAGGGTCACGACAAATCGCGTGCCGCCCATGCTGCGCAATTGGTCCAGCACCAAGGGCCGATAGGCCACCGGCAGCGAGCGGAAATAACTCACGCTGGCCGTCATCGAATGCGCCAGGCTGCGGGCGCTGGTGACCAGGCCTTCGAGCTGGGTGGCGCGCAGTTGCGAGACCCAGATCACGCTGGACAGCCCCTGGGCAAACAACACCACGAGCAAGGTCAGCAGGAGCATGCGCCCCAGCAGCGAGCGCGGTACGGGAAAGCGGCGTCGGCGTTCGGTGACCGGCTCAGTGGGCATTGCCGGCAACCACGCTGGCTGCCAGTTGGTAACCGCTGCCGCGCACGGTGCGGATCAGCCTCGGCGGTTTTTCGGTGTCGCGCAGGCGCTGGCGCAGGCGGCTGACGGCCATATCGACGATCCGGTCCAGGGGCATCAGGTCGCGACCACGGGTGGCGTTGCCGATGGTGTCGCGGTCGAGAATCTGTTGCGGATGATCAAGAAACAATTTGAGCAGGGCAAAATCGGCGCCGGACAAAATCACCTCTTCACCGTCCACGTGAAACAGCCGGTGGCTGATCATGTCCAGGCGCCATTCATCGAACACCAGCACATCTGCCGTGCCGCTGCGCTCCTGGCCGAACTGGCAGCGCCGCAACAGCGCCTTGATTCGCGCCTGCAACTCGCGTGGGCTGAAGGGCTTGCCGATATAGTCATCGGCGCCCAGCTCCAGGCCGATCACGCGGTCGGCTTCGTCGGAACTGGCGGTGAGCATGATGATCGGCACCTGCGCCTGACGCGGATGCTGGCGAATCCAGCGGCACAGGCTGAAGCCGTCTTCGTCCGGCAACATCACGTCGAGAATGACCAAGTCGCACGGCGCCTCGTTCATCGCCTGGCGGAACCCCGCGCCGTCAGGCACGCCACGCACCTGGAAGCCGGCGCGACTGAGGTAGGTTTGCAGCAATTCGCGGATTTCCTGGTCGTCGTCGACGAGGAGAATGGATTTACTGATTACGCTCACGGGGGTCCTCCTGGGTGGTGGGGACAAGCTTAAAGCATCTGGTGCCCTTTAGGCCGCTATCGGGGGCACTCAATGCCTACCCAAAGGCCTGCTCAAGCGCCACACCCGCCCCGGTCAGCCCGGAATACGGCGCGGTTACCAGCCACACCGGGACCCCCTTGAAGTAGTCGCTCATGCAGCCCTTGTCCGCAAAGCTTTTGGCGAAACCGCTGTTGATGAAGAAGTCGGCAAAACGGGGGATCACGCCGCCCACGATGTACACGCCGCCGCGCCCGCCGGTGGTGAGTACGTTGTTGCCGGCGACCCGCCCCAGCCAGATGCTGAACTGATCCAACACCTCCATCGCCACCGGGTCGCCAGCCAGACCGGCCGCCGTGATGGCTTCAGGGGTGTCCAGCACCGGCGCGTGCCCATCCACCGCGCAGATCGCCCGGTACAGACGCGGCAGCCCGCCACCGCTCAACGCGGTCTCGGCGCTGACGTGGCCGATCTCGCTGTGAATATGCTGCCACAGCTGGGTTTCGCGCACGCTGCTCAAGGGCAGGTCGACATGACCGCCTTCCCCGGGCAACGCGGCAAAACGGCCCGCACCAAGGTCCAGCAACGTACCCACGCCCAGCCCCGTACCCGGCCCGATCACCACAGCCGGGCGCAATGGCTCCGGCGTGCCTTCGCAGACCACGCGAAATTCATCGGGCTGCAGGCGGGTCATGCCCAGGGCCATCGCCGAAAAATCATTCACCAGCAGCAGCTCATCCACCTGCAAGGCTTGGCAGAACGCCGTCTTGCTCAGGCGCCAGTGGTTGTTGGTGAACCTGAATTCATCACCGCTCACCGGCCCGGCCACCGACAGGCACACCGCGCCGATGTCCCCGATTTCCAGGCCTTCTTCTTTGAGATAAACCTTGATCGCCTCTTCCGGGCTCTGGTGATCCGCCGTGGCGTGCACCCGGATCGAATGCAGCGCCTGATCGCGCCACAACGCAAAACGGGCATTGGTGCCCCCGATATCACCGACCAGCGCTAACTTCACTTAAGCGTCTCCAAGGCAGAGGTAAAGGCGCTGGCGCCCTGCTCTGCGGAGCTTGCGGCCAAGCGCATGAATGCAAACAGCTCACGACCGGCCCCCACGTTATTGCCCAACAGGCCCGTGGCGGGTGCGCGCGCTGCAAATTCTTCGGCGTCCACCTTAAGCTCCAGGGTGCCGGTAACGCCATCCACGCGAATGATATCGCCATCGCGCACGCGCGCCAGCGGCCCGCCGCTCTGGGCTTCGGGGTTCACATGAATCGCGGCAGGGATCTTACCTGACGCGCCGGACATGCGCCCATCGGTGACCAGCGCCACTTTGAAACCTCGGTCCTGCAATACGCCGAGAAACGGCGTCATCTTGTGCAGTTCGGGCATGCCGTTGGAGCGCGGGCCCTGGAAGCGCATCACCGCAACAAAGTCCTTTTCCAGTTGACCGGCCTTGAAGGCATCGGCCAGGTCCTGCTGGTCCTGGAACACCACGGCCGGCGCTTCGACCACCTGGTGCTCCGGCGCCACGGCGGACACTTTCATCACGCCACGGCCGAGGTTGCCTTCCATCACGCGCAAGCCGCCTTCGGGCGAGAACGCTCGAGCCACGGGGCGCAGGATCGTTTCGTCGAGGCTTTCGATGGGGCCTTCGCGCCAGATCAGTTCGCCGTCGACCAGGAACGGCTCCTGGGTGTAACGGCTCAAACCCTTGCCGGCCACGGTGTTGACGTCTTCGTGAAGCAGGCCGGCTTCGAGCAGTTCGCGGATCAGGAACGACATGCCGCCCGCCGCCTGGAAGTGGTTGATGTCAGCCTTGCCGTTCGGATAAACGTGGGACAGGGTCGGCACCACCTCGGAGAGGTCGGCCATGTCCTGCCAGGTGAGGATGATGCCCGCCGACATGGCGATGGCCGGCATATGCAGGGTGTGGTTGGTGGAACCGCCGGTGGCGTTGAGGGCGACGATGGAATTGACGATGGATTTTTCGTCAACGATTTCGCCGATCGGGGTGAAGTTGCCGTTGGCCTTGGTCAGGCGCGTGACCTGGTGCGCCGCTTCGCGGGTCAGCGCGTCACGCAGCGGCGTGTACGGGTTGACGAACGAGGCGCCCGGCAGGTGCAGGCCCATCACTTCCATCAGCAGCTGATTGGTGTTGGCGGTGCCATAGAACGTGCAGGTGCCGGGGCTGTGATAGGACTTCATCTCCGATTCCAGCAGCTCTTCGCGGCTGGCCTTGCCTTCGGCGTAGCGCTGGCGCACATCGGCTTTCTGCTTGTTGGAAATGCCCGACGGCATCGGACCGCCCGGCACGAAGACCATCGGCAGGTGGCCGTAGCGCAGCGCGCCCATCATCAGGCCCGGCACGATCTTGTCGCAGATACCCAGCATCAGCGCGGCGTCGAACATGTTGTGGGACAGCGCGACCGCCGTGGACATCGCGATCACTTCGCGGCTGAGCAGGCTCAGTTCCATGCCAGGCTCGCCCTGGGTGACGCCGTCGCACATGGCCGGGGTGCCGCCGGCGAACTGGCCGACCGAGCCGACTTCGCGCAGGGCTGTCTTGATCTGTTGCGGGAAGTGTTCGTACGGCTGATGCGCCGAGAGCATGTCGTTATATGAAGAAACAATTGCCACGTTGGCGGCATTCATCATGCGCAGACTATTTTTATCTTCAGTGCCGCAACCGGCCACGCCGTGGGCGAAGTTGGCGCATTGCAGCTTACCGCGCATCGGGCCGTCGCTGGCTGCGCCGCGAATGAGCGCAAGGTAGGCCTCACGGGTGGCGCGGCTGCGGGCGATAAGCCGTTCGGTGACCTCAAGGACGCGGGGATGCATGTGTAGAACTCCAGGCTAACGGATGTGGCGACCTGAGTGTCTATGCTGATCAAACGCCCGCGCGCATGGGATGGCAGGAGTGTCGTTTGGATCATCGGACCAGTTGATTCAGGTCACTCGTTGTAGATTGAACAAAATATTGCCACTAAAAAGGCTTGTTTTCTATTTTTATGCGAATAATCTTGTAATTCTTACAACAAATCGACGACAGGCACTTTCCAATGACTCTTCGTATCGCAATCAATGGTTTTGGTCGTATCGGCCGTAATGTCCTGCGCGCACTGTATACCCAAGGCTACCGCCAGGATTTGCAGATCGTCGCCATCAACGACCTGGGCGACAGTTCGATCAACGCCCACCTGCTCAAATTCGACACCGTACATGGCACTTTCGACGCAGAGGTCGCCCACGATCAGGAAAGCCTGACCGTCAATGGTGACCGGATTGCCGTCAGTGCCATTCGCAACCCGGCCGACCTGCCATGGGCCGCGCACAAGATCGACGTGGTGTTCGAATGCACCGGCCTGTTCACCGACCGTGACAAGGCTGCCGCCCATATTACCGCCGGCGCACGCAAGGTGATCATCTCCGCACCGGCCAAGGGCGCGGACGCCACCGTGGTGTACGGCGTCAACCACGACATTTTGCGCCAGTCCCACCAGATCATTTCCAACGCATCCTGCACCACCAACTGCCTGGCGCCCGTGGCTCAGGTGCTGCACCGCGAGCTGGGCATCGAAAGCGGCCTGATGACCACGATTCACGCCTACACCAACGACCAGAACCTCACCGACGTCTACCACACCGACCCGTACCGCGCGCGTTCGGCCACGCAGAACATGATCCCGAGCAAGACCGGCGCAGCCGAAGCGGTGGGCCTGGTATTGCCGGAACTGGCGGGCAAGCTGACCGGCATGGCGGTGCGAGTGCCAGTGATCAACGTGTCGCTGGTCGACCTCACCGTGCAACTGAAAAAAGAAGCCACGGCCGATGAGGTCAACGCGCTGCTCAAGGAAGCCAGCCAGCATTCGAAGATCCTCGGCTACAACACGCTGCCGCTGGTTTCCAGTGACTTCAACCATAATCCGCTGTCGTCGATCTTCGACGCCAACCACACCAAGGCCAGCGGAAAGCTGCTCAAAGTACTGGCCTGGTACGACAACGAGTGGGGCTTCTCCAACCGCATGCTGGATAACTGCCTGGCGCTGTGCAACGCCGAATAAGCCCTGTGGGAGGGGCCTGCCCCTCCCACATTTGCTCGCTATAAGCTCACAGCAATAGCCACTTGCCATTTCAGTTGATGATAAGCATTATCATTTGATTGCAATCGGCCTGGTATCACTGTGAGCCAATCTCGCTTCAACCATGTCTTTCTCACCCAACGGGTGATTCTGCTACGCACCTTGCAGCGGATGGTGAATAACCACAGCACCGCCGAAGACCTGCTGCAGGAAACCTACCTGCGCGTCACCCGGGCCCTGAGCGAGCGCCCGATCGATCATCTCGAACCCTTCGTCTACCAG
This sequence comes from Pseudomonas poae RE*1-1-14, assembly GCF_000336465.1. Classification (NCBI taxonomy): domain Bacteria; kingdom Pseudomonadati; phylum Pseudomonadota; class Gammaproteobacteria; order Pseudomonadales; family Pseudomonadaceae; genus Pseudomonas; species Pseudomonas poae. Next base: position 3,583,200 of record NC_020209.1, read on the forward strand.
ACGGCGCGCAACCTGGCGCTGGACCACTTGCGCGCGCGCAGGATTCAGGCCCGCACGCTGCAGGAAGATGTGCCGCTGGATGTGCTGCAAAGCGTCGCCTCCCCTGTCAGCACGCCCGAGGACGCCACTCAGGCCGAGCAATTGCTGGAGCATTTGAGCGTTAGCCTCGGCCAGTTGAGCGCGCGCCAACAGCGGATTTTCATCCTCAGCCGCCTGCACGGCTGCAGCTATCAGGAGATTGCCGATCAATTGGACGTGTCCCTGAGCACCGTGCAAAAGGAACTGAAGCTGATCATGGCCATCTGTGTAGGTGTGGCCCAGAGGCTGGATCAGCCGTAAGCTGCATCCGACAGAACTGTGGAACCTGCCCGCAGGAACAATGAATAGAACGTGGCGAAGACCCGAGGCACACCGTGACCAACCCGAATAACCTGCGCCCCCATGAGCTGGCTCATGAGGTGTTGCAAGATGCGGCTATGGACCAGGCGCTCGACTGGCTGATCGCACTGCAGTGCCCGCAACCGGGTCAGCAAGCGGCGTTCGAGGCTTGGCTGGCCAGCGACCCGGCACATGTTCACGCCTTCGCCAGTGCTCAGGCAGCCTGGGGCGGCGCGCCGGTGCACAGTGCCGCCGTCGCCTTGGCCGCGCCGCGCAAACCCGGCGCCTGGCGTCGCATCAAGCCACACTGGAAACCTTTGGCCACCGCCGCCGTGCTGGTGCTGGGTCTGTTCAGCTTCAGCAACCTGCCGGCGCGCTTGCAGGCTGACCACCTCACCGTGGTGGGTGAGCGCCAGCGCCTGCAACTGGACGACGGCTCCAGGGTGCTGCTCAACACCAACTCGGCATTTTCCAGCAGCATCAAGGACCACCAGCGCACTGCGCGCCTGTATCAGGGCGAGGCTTTTTTCGAGGTCATGCCCAGTCGCGGCCTGCCCCTGGAAGTCGATGCCGGCCCGGTGCGGGCCAGCGTGCGCGACACGGCTTTCGCCGTGCGCTACCTCAACGGCGAAGCCCAGGTGCAGGTGCAGCGCGGCGATGTTGACCTGCGCAACACCGTCGACGATGCCCGCGTGCGCCTGAGCGCCGGCGAAAGCATCCGCATCGGCCCCAAGGGCTTTGGCCCGCCTGCCAGACTGGACCCCACCAGGGACCTGGCTTGGGTACAGGGCCGGCTGGTGTTCGAAAACTGCCCGATGAGCGAAGTGCTCGCCGAGTTGCGCCGCTATTATCCAGGCTGGATCGTCAACACCAACGACAAGCTCGCCCGTGTCGCCGTCACTGGCAATTATCGCCTCGACCAGCCGCTGGACGTGGTGCGCTCCCTGGCTCACATCACCTCGGCCAGACTCGCGGAATTCCCGGCGCTGGTCATTCTCAACTAAATGAGAATTATTTTTACTCGATATTAACCGGCGATACGTCTCGTTATAGCCAATGCAACTGATTCCTATTTGGAACAGTGCGCAACTATAAGATTCGTACCTCCGGAGCGTTCACGATGTCCTCTCGTTTCAACCGTCGGTCTTCCTCGCCCGTCCTGTCCCTGCTGACTGCCGCCCTCCTGCTGGCCGGTGCGCCGGTGATGGGCGCCGTGGCGGCCGAGCCGTCCGCGCGCAGCCATGGCAATTACGCGTTCAGCATTGAACAGCAGCCACTGGTCTCGGCGCTCAATGCCTTCACCGCCGTGACCGGCTGGCAAGTCGGCCTGCCAGCCGAGCTGGGCCAAGGTGTGTCATCGCCAGGCGTGCGCGGCGCGCTGCCACCCGAGAAAGCGCTGGAGCGGCTGTTGGTGGGGACCAACCTGAGCTACCGCAAACTGGGCAATAACAACATCGTGCTGGAAAAACGCGCCGCTGGCGGCACCGTCAACCTGCAACAGGTGACCATCAGCGCCACCCGTACCGAGCAGGCGGTGAACAGCGTACCGAGTACCGTCACCGTGCATGAGCGCGAGGAACTGGACCGCCAGAACGTGAACACCCTTCGCGAACTGGTGCGTTACGAACCCGGCGTATCGGTGGGCGGCGCGGGTACTCGCTCCGGCAACGCCGGCTATAACATTCGCGGGATCGACGGCGACCGCATCCTCACCCAGGTCGATGGCGTCGAAGTGCCGGACAACTTCTTCAACGGCCCCTACGCCAAGACCCGTCGCAATTACGTCGACCCGGAAATCGTCAAACGCGTGGAAATCCTCCGTGGCCCGGCCTCGGCCCTGTACGGCAGCAGCGCGATCGGCGGTGCCGTGAGCTACTTCACCCTCGACCCGGACGACATCATCAAGCCAGGCCAGGACGTCGGCGCCCGCCTGAAAACCGGCTACAGCTCCGCCGACGACAGCTGGCTGACCTCCGGCACCGTTGCCGGCCGCGTGCAGGCTGTCGACGGCCTGCTGCACCTGAGCCAGCGCAGGGGTCATGAAACCCAGTCCTACGACGGCAACAACGCCACCGGCCTGGCCCGCACCGGCGCCAATCCGGAGGATGCGCGCACCACCAATGTGCTGGCCAAACTGGGCTGGAACTATGGGGATGACAACCGTCTGGGCCTGACCTACGAAAAGTACAAGGACGATCGCGACGTCAACCTGAAAAACGCAGTAGGCGGGCCGTTCATTGGTGGCCGGGGCTTCAACCTCTACCGCGACCGGCGCGGCAACGACACCATCACCCGGGAACGTTTCGGCCTGGAAAACACCTTCTCCCTCGAATCGCCGATGGCCGACCGCATCAAGACCAGCCTCAATTACCAGATCGCCAAGACCGACCAGACCACCGCCGAGGTCTATCAGTCAGGCCGCCGCGTTCTGCGCACCCGCGACACGCTGTACGAAGAAAAACAGTGGGTCTTCGACGCACAACTGGACAAGGCCTTCCGCCTCGGCGACAGCGATCACCAAGTGACCTACGGCACCACGCTCAAGCAGCAGAAAGTCACCGGTTCGCGCGAAGGCGCCGCCACGTGCCTGGCGGTTGGCAGTGGCTGTACCGCCATCGGTGCACCGAGCCCGCAAGCCGGCGACAGCGTGAAGAAATCCAGTGACTTCCCGGACCCGACCATCAACACCTATTCGCTGTTCGCCCAGGACCAGATCACCTGGGACAAATGGACCTTCCTGCCCGCCGTGCGCTACGACTACACCCAGCTCAAGCCGAAACTGACCCAGGCGTTTCTCAACACCGTAAACCCCACGGGTGCCGATTCGGTCAGCAACAAGGACAAGACCTGGCACCGCGTGACGCCCAAGTTTGGCCTGACCTACGCCCTCACCGATCAATACACCTGGTTCGGCCAGTACGCCGAAGGTTTCCGCACGCCCTCCGCCAAGGCGCTGTACGGCCGCTTCGAAAACCTGAACCTGGGCTACACCGTCGAACCGAACCCCGACCTCAAGCCGGAGACCAGCAAAGGGATCGAAACCGGCATTCGCGGCGCATTCGACGCAGGCTCCTTCGAGATCGCGGTGTTTTATAACAAGTACCGCAACTTTATCGACGAAGACAACGCCGTGGTCGGCGGCACCGTGGAGCAGTTCCAGGCCGTCAATATCAAGCGCGCCACCATCAAGGGCGCCGAAGCCAAGGGCCGCCTCAACCTGGATGCCTATGGCGCCCCGCAGGGGCTCTACACCCAGGGCGCGGTGTCCTATGCCTACGGTCGTAACGATGAAAACGGCGAACCGCTCAACAGCGTCAACCCGCTCAAGGGCGTGTTCGGCCTGGGCTACGACCAGAACACCTACGGCGGCCTGCTGAGCTGGACGCTGGTGAAAAAGCAGCATCGCGTCGACAGCAGCACCTTCCACGCACCGGACGGCGACACCAGCGGCCCCTTCAAGACACCGGGCTTTGGCATCCTCGACCTGACTGCCTACTACAAAGTCAGCCAGGACGTGACCCTCAACGGTGGCCTCTACAACCTCACCGACAAAAAGTACTGGAACTGGGATGACGTGCGCAGCTACGACAGCGTCGGCGAAGCGGCGGTGACAGGCCCGGCCAACCTTGATCGCCTGACCCAGCCCGGCCGCAACGTTGCGATCAACCTGATCTGGGACATCTGACGACACCCGCCTCACCTTGCCGCGATTGTTCAGCGCCGGGGTGAGGATTTTTTACTGTGCAGCGTCTTCTTGTTCGTCTAGTTGATAACCGCTCTTTACGGGGCAACCAGGCGCTACCCTTCTCAAGGACTCTTTCGATGACCGCTTCTCCTACCGCAGAACACCCAAGCCTGCGCTCCCAGCGCCTGAACCAGATCACCCATGCGCCACACACCCGGCTCGACGCCTTGGTCAAGGCGCACGCCCCCTTCGACACCCAGGCCAACTTCGCCCGTTTCGTGGTGGCGCAATATCTGTTTCAGTCGGAACTGGTGGCGCTGTACAACGATGCCGAGCTGATCAACATCATCCCCGACCTTGCCGAGCGCTGCCGCGCCGACGCTGCCCGGCTAGACCTGGGCGACCTTGACACCGAAGTGCCGGCCCCGGTCGCCGGCGCCGTGACAAACCCAAGCAAAGCCGAAGCCCTGGGCTGGCTGTTCGTGTCCGAGGGTTCCAAGCTCGGCGCCGCGTTCCTGATCAAACGCGCCGTGGGCCTTGGCCTGAGCGAAACCTTCGGCGCCCGCCACCTGGGCGAACCGGCTGGCGGCCGCGCCGAAGGCTGGAAACGCTTCACCCGAACCCTCGACGCTCTTGAATTCAGCACCGAAGAGGAAGCCGCCGTGGAAAAAGGCGCGATTGATGCGTTTGTACGCTTCACCGTATTGCTGGAACAAGCGTACGCTAGCGCCCCTGAAATGGCCTGATACCTGAATTGAAATGCGATCAAATGTGGGAGCGGGCTTGCCCGCGAAGACGTCGGCCCAGCAAGCATTGATGTTGACTGACCCGCCGCTTTCGCGGGCAAGCCCGCTCCCACAGGGGGGATCTGCGCTTGACTGACTGGTATTAGGGCTTGTCCATTCCCACAATGAGTTCGCATTTCAAACTGATTTTTTGCTTTATTTTATGTTGCGCACAAACATGACCGGCAAACCCCAATCCACCTCGAAAATCGCACAGATCCTGTTTGGCCTGCTGGCCTACGTCAGCCTGGGCATCGGCCTGGTGGCGATTGTAATCCCGGGGCTGCCCACCACCGAATTCATCCTGCTGGCCGCCTGGGCCGCCACCAAAAGCTCGCCGCGCCTCAGCGCCTGGCTGGAAAACCACCGCCTGTTCGGGCCCATGCTGTTCAACTGGCGCAACGGCAAAATCATCGCGCGCCGCGCCAAAGTCAGCGCCACCGTCAGCATGTTGGTGTGCGCCCTCCTGATGCTGGTGATGCTTGATCACGGCTGGCCGATCTACCTGGCAATTGCCGGCATGAGCCTGGGCAACCTGTGGATCTGGTCGCGCCCGGAACGGCTCGCAGCCCCCGCCCAACGCAGCATGTAGTCTTTTTCCTACCGCTCATCGCCTTGCTCTCACGAATTGATTCATGACGCCGATGTTTCAGGCATAGCGCCGAACGGACTTGGCTCGTCCTGCTTGCACTCCACTACGTCCTTTCGCGAGTTAATCCATGCTCAACACTCTTTCAATTCGTCTGAAAATTGTGCTGCTGTCCGGCCTCTGCCTGCTAGGGGTGATCGCGCTGATCGTGAGCATCAACCTGCGCGAGACCGACAAGAACGATCAACTGACCAGCGACTCAAGCTCGCGCATGCTCACCAGCAACGTGCAGAAACTGCTGCAGGCCAACGCTGCCGAGCAAGCCCTGCAGTTGCAGAAAACCTTCGGCGACAACCTCACCGCCGCGACCGCCCTCGTCGACCAGGTCAGGGACCTGCGCAACCTCGCCACCAAACGCGGACTGGAACCGGCTGCGCTGCGCGAGGAACTCAACCAGAGCCTGAAAACCGCATTCGAGCGCAACAGCAAGGTGCTGGGCATGTGGCTGTCGTTCGAGCCCAATGGCCTGGATGGCCGGGACAGCGAATTCGTCGGCGACAAGGCCCGCGTGTCTAACGAATCAGGACGCTTTGCCAGCTACTGGAGCCGCGCCGGCGGCACAGACGTGAACACCATCATGATCGAGGAAGACCTGAACAAGACCGCCCTCAACCTCAGCGGCACGCCCTACAACATTTGGTACACCTGCTCACGCGATACTCGCAGCACCTGCCTGCTGGACCCTTATGAAGACACGGTCGCCGGCAAGTCGGTGCTGATGACCACCCTGTCCCAGCCATTGATCGTGGACGGCAAGGTGATCGGCGTGGTGGGTGTCGACATCGCCCTCGGAGCCCTGCAAGTGGCCACCGATGCGGCCCAGAAAAACCTGTTCGACGGCGCCGCGCACCTGGAGGTGATCTCCAGCACCGGCCTGATTGCGGCCTACAGCGGCGAGCCGGGCAAGGTCGGCAAGAACCTGGCGGACATCATGGGCGCCGAAGGCAAGGAGGTCGTGCAACTGCTGGCCAGCGACAGCCACGTCAACCGCGAACAGGGCGACACGATCCGTGCGGTCTACCCGTTCAAGCCGATCGCCGATGCCAAGGCCTGGGGCGTGGTGGTCAAGCTGCCCAAACACGTGATGCTGGCTGATTCGATCAAGCTGCAAGGCGTCATCGATGAGGCCCAGGCAGCCAGTGCGCTGTTGTCCATCGGCGTAGGCGTGGGCGCGGGGCTGCTCGGGTTGCTGCTGATCTGGCTGACCGCCACCGGCGTCACCCGCCCCATCAACAGCGTGGCCGCCATGCTCAAGGACATCGCCAGCGGCGACGGCGACCTCACCCAGCGCCTGACGTATACCCGCAAGGACGAACTGGGCGAGCTGGTGAACTGGTTCAACCGCTTCCTCGACAAGCTGCAACCAACCATCGCGCAGATCAAGCAAAGCATCACCGAGGCACGAGGTACGGCGGATCAGTCATCGGCCATCGCCCGCCAGACCAGCGAAGGCATGCAGGTGCAGTTCCGTGAAATCGACCAGGTGGCCACCGCGTCCAACGAAATGAGCGCCACCGCCCACGATGTGGCCAATAGCGCGTCCAATGCCGCCAGTGCGGCGCGAGGCGCGGATCAGTCGGCGCGTGAAGGCATGTCGATCATCGAGCAAAGCACCCGCGACATCACCACCCTGGCCGACGAAGTCAGCAAGGCCGTGAGCGAAGTCGAAGCCCTGGCGGTCAACAGCGAGCAGATCGGTTCGGTGCTGGAAGTGATCCGCAGCATCGCCGAGCAAACCAACCTGCTGGCCCTGAACGCGGCCATCGAAGCGGCACGCGCCGGTGAAAGCGGGCGCGGTTTTGCGGTGGTGGCCGACGAAGTGCGCAACCTGGCCAAGCGCACCCAGGACTCGGTAGAGGAAATTCGCCAGGTCATCGAACGCATCCAGAGCGGCACGCGTGGCGTGGTGGCGACCATGCATTCCAGCCAGCACCAGGCCCAGAGCAATGCCGGGCAGATCCATCAGGCGGTCACGGCGTTGGGCAAGATCAGTGAGGCGGTAACGGTGATCAGCGACATGAACCTGCAGATTGCCAGCGCCGCCGAAGAACAGAGCGCAGTGGCCGAAGAGGTCAATCGCAACGTATCGGCGATTCGCACTGTGACCGAAACCCTGACTGGCCAGGCCACCGAGTCGGCGGCCATCAGCAGCCAACTCAATGCCCTGGCCAGCCAGCAGATGAAGCTGATGGATCAGTTCAAGGTGTAGAGCGACTCCTGGGCTGGTGACGGCCCTGGAGCCGACCGGGATTGTCTGCCGAACGCGGTCAAATGTGGGAGCTGGCTTGCCTGCGAAGGCATCGCCCGGGTTTTCCTGCTGGATTGAGGTGTCTGCATCGCAGGCAAGCCAGCTCCCACAGAGAAGCGGATTGGGGAAAAATCATGCCTTTCATCTGAGGGCGAAACCCAGATCAGCCGTCACCGCAACAACGGATATGCCCCTGTCAAATCAAACCCCAGGCCACCCCTGCACAAACGCCGCCACATCCTCCTTGGGCGCACTACGCGGCGGATTCTGCGGCGTTCCCAGATAAAGAAAGCCAATCACCTCTTCACCCGCCACCAGCCCCAATCCCTTGGCCACATGCGGCGAATACGACAACTCCCCGGTACGCCACACCGCACCAATCCCCTGCGCATAAGCCGCCAGCAAAATGCCATGAGCCGCACAGGCAGCCGCCAGCAGCTGTTCGGATTTGGGTACCTTGAAATGCTCCCGCAGACGCGCAATCACCACCACCACCAACGGCGCACGCAAGGGACCATTCTGGGCCTTGTCGATGACAGCTTGCGGCGCCTGCGCATCATTGAGGCGCGCCGCTTCGGCCAGCAAGGTGCCCATCTGCTCACGGGCAGCGCCTTCCACTGTAAGGAAGCGCCATGGGCGCAGTTGGCCATGGTCGGGCGCGCGCATGGCGGCTGCGAACAGCACGTCGCGCTGCTCCTGGGTCGGTGCCGGCTCCAGCAGACGCGGCACGGAAACACGGTTGAGCAAAGCGTCGAGAGCCTGCATTGGCCACCTCCAGAAAAAATGTGAAGTCATTCTAGCCGGAATGAAACGCGATGCCAGCAAACGATAATTGCTCTTATTCATTGCCCCCGGCCCTGTTAGACTTTGCGACCCCTTTTTCGCCATCGCCTCAGGAAACTCGATGTTCCGTTCGCTTTTTCGCCTGTGCGCAGCATTGATGGCCTTGAGCCTGACCGCCTGCGACGACGCGCCCAGGTTCACCAAGGCAGAGCCTGGGGAAGCGCGGGCCGGTGGTGCAGCGACCGTGAACAAGCGTGACCAGAACGCGTTTTCCCTGCCCTCGGCCAATCTGTCGCCCACGCGTCGCGTGGACTTCAGCGTCGGCAACAGCTTCTTTCGCAGCCCCTGGGTGATCGCCCCGTCCACCACCACCGCCCGCGATGGCCTGGGGCCGTTGTTCAACACCAATGCCTGCCAGAACTGCCATATCAAGGATGGGCGCGGCCACCCGCCCCTGCCCGACGCGCCCAATGCCGTGTCGATGCTGGTGCGCCTGTCCTTGCCGGATACGGCGGACTACGCCAGCCTGATCGAACAGGCCGGCGTGGTGCCCGAGCCGGTGTACGGCGGCCAGTTGCAGGACATGGCCGTGCCGGGCGTGGTGCCGGAAGGCAAAGTGCGGGTGGACTACGCGCCCGTCAACGTCACCTTCAAGGACGGCACCGTCGTCGAACTGCGCAAGCCTGCGCTGCAGATCACCCAGCTCGGCTACGGGCCGATGCACCCGGATACGCGCTTTTCCGCACGCATCGCCCCGCCGATGATCGGCCTGGGCCTGCTCGAAGCCATCAGCGAAACCGATATCCTGCGCAACACCGACCCGAAGACCGCCGACAAGGACGCACTCATCGGCCGCGCCAATCAGGTCTGGGATGACGCCCGGCAAACCACCGTGCTGGGACGTTTTGGCTGGAAAGCCGGACAACCGAACCTCAATCAACAGAATGTTCACGCGTTTTCCGGTGATATGGGCCTCACCACCTCGCTGAGGCCGTTCGATGACTGCACCGACGCTCAGGTCGCCTGCAAACAGGCGCCCAACGGCAATGGCCCCGAGGGTGAGCCGGAAGTCAGCGACAATATTCTGCGTCTGGTGCTGTTCTATACCCGTAACCTCGCCGTACCGGCGCGTCGTGGCGTCGACACGCCGCAGGTGCTGGCCGGGAAAAACCTGTTCTACCAGGCCGGCTGCCAGGGCTGTCACACGCCATCGTTCACCACGGCTGCCCACGCTGCCGAGCCCGAGCTGGCCAATCAGTTGATTCGCCCCTACAGCGACCTGCTGCTGCACGACATGGGCGAAGGCCTGGCCGACCACCGCAGCGAATTCAAGGCCGGCGGCCGCGACTGGCGCACGCCGCCGTTGTGGGGCATCGGATTGACGCAAACCGTGAGTGGCCATACCCAGTTTCTGCATGACGGCCGCGCCCGGAACCTGCTGGAGGCCGTGCTGTGGCATGGCGGCCAGGCAGAGCCGGCGCAGCAGCAAGTGCTGTCCTTCAATGCCGAGCAGCGTGCCGCGTTGCTGGCGTTCCTGAATTCTCTATAAGCTTTGCCCCAATCCGATAAGGGAGCTCGACATGTTCCGTCCCAAGTTGTTGTTCACCAGCCTTGCCGCCCTCGCCCTCGGTGCCTGCTCACCGCAAGACCCGCAGGCCGTGACCTCGGCGGCTATCGCCAAGCAAGTGATCCTGCCGACCTACAGCCGTTGGGTCGACGCCGACCGTCAACTGGCCGTCAGCGCTCTGGCCTACTGCCAGGGTAAAGAGAGCCTGGACACCGCCCGTGCGGACTTCCTCCATGCACAAAAAGCCTGGGCCGAGCTGCAACCGCTGCTGATCGGCCCGCTGGCCGAAGGCAATCGCGCGTGGCAGGTGCAGTTCTGGCCGGACAAGAAAAACCTGGTGGGCCGCCAGGTGGAGCAACTGGTCACCGCGCAGCCGCAGATCGACGGCGCAGCACTGGCCAAGTCCAGCGTGGTGGTACAAGGCCTGTCGGCCTACGAGTACATCCTGTATGACGCCAAAACCGACATCGCCGACGACGCGCAAAAAGCCCGCTACTGCCCACTGCTGATGGCCATCGGCGAGCGCCAGAAAGCCCTGGCCGAAGAGATTTTGGCGAGCTGGAACAGCACCGACGGCATGCTCGCGCAGATGAGCAAGTTTCCCAACCAGCGCTACGCCGATTCCCACGAGGCCATCGCCGACCTGCTGCGCGTGCAGGTGACCGCGCTGGACACCCTGAAGAAAAAACTCGGCACGCCCATGGGGCGCCAGACCAAGGGTATCCCGCAGCCTTTCCAGGCCGATGCCTGGCGCAGCCAGTCGTCCCTGCAAAGCCTGGAGGCCAGCCTCGCTGCGGCGCGCACCGTGTGGGTGGGCGTCGACAACAAGGGGCTGCGTGGTCTGTTGCCGGCCGAGCAGAAGCCGTTGGCCGACAAGATCGACGCCGCCTACGCCGCATCGCTCAAACTGTTCGCCAGCAACCAGCGCACTCTCAACGAACTGTTGAATGATGACGCCGGGCGCCAGCAGCTCAACGATATCTACGACAGCCTCAACGTCGTCCACCGCCTGCACGAAGGCGAGTTGGCCAAAGCGTTGGGCATCCAACTCGGCTTCAATGCCAACGACGGTGACTGATGATGCTCAGGCGACAGGCTTTAGCGGTGGGCAGCATATTGCTCAGTGCCCTCACCCTGGGCGGCTGGACGTTGTTCAAGCAGAAGGACAAGGGCCCGCTGCTGCTGTCGGCGCGCGATGATGCCCATGGCAATCACTATGCCGTGGGCTATCGCCTGGACGGCAAGCCGGTGTTTGCCACCCAGGTTGGCCAGCGCTGCCACGACATCATCAATCATCCGACGCTGCCGATTGCGCTGTTTGTCGCCCGTCGTCCGGGCACCGAGAGCTACCTGATCGACCTGCGTGATGGCGCGCTGCTGCAGACCATTACCTCCAACCCTAACCGTCATTTCTATGGCCATGCGGTCATCCACAAAAGCGGCGAGTGGCTGTACGCCACCGAAAACGACACCGCCGACCCCGGACGCGGTCTGCTTGGCGTATACCGCTTCGAAGGCGAGCGACTGGTGCACAGTGGCGAGATGTCCACCCACGGCATCGGCCCGCATCAGGTGTCATGGATGCCCGACGGCGAGACGCTGGTGGTTGCCAATGGCGGGATTCGCACCGAGGCCGAAAGTCGCGTGGAGATGAACCTCAACGCCATGGAACCGAGCCTGGTGCTGATGCAGCGCGACGGTACGCTGATCAGCAAGGAAACCCTCGCCCAGCCGATGAACAGCGTGCGCCATATGGGCATCGCCAGCGATGGCACCATCCTCACCGGGCAGCAATTCATGGGGCCGTCCCAAGAGCGTTCCGAGCTGCTGGCGATCAAGCGGCCCGGCCAGCCGTTCGTGGCTTTCCCGGTGGCCGATGAGCAGTTGCAGGCGATGGGGCATTACACCGCCAGCGTCGCGGTGCACAGTGAGCTGCGCCTGGTGGCACTGACCGCACCGCGGGGCAATCGCTTCTTTATCTGGGACCTGGACAGCGGCGAGCTGCGCCTGGATGGACCGTTGCCCGACTGCGCGGGTGTGGGCGCGGTGGCGGACGGGTTTGTGGTGACATCGGGCCAGGGGCGCTGCCGGTTCTATGATTGCCGACAGACACAGGTGATCGCCCAACCGCTGGAGTTGCCGGCGGGGCTTTGGGATAACCATCTGCACCTGGCTTGATCTGCGCCTTGACTGAGCCTCTGTGGCGAGCAGGCTTGCGCTAATGCCGTTCAGTTAAGCGCAGTTCCCTGTGGAGAGCAGGCTTGTCCTGCGTTGGGCTGCGCAGCAGCCCCAAAACCAGGCACTGAGCCGTATCAGGTACACCGCGTTTTGCTGGATGGGGGGCGCTTCGCCCCCCAACGCGGGGCAAGCCCGCTCGCCACACAATGCCCGTTCCCATAGGGGATGGACGTTGATTTCAGATCCATTGGCCACAAAAAAAGGGCCTCACGGAGTAAGGCCCTTTCGCGGGTTTCAATCGTTTCAACTTTGCGGCCTCATCCCCTGGGACATCCCGAACATGAACAACAGCAAATCATGATCGGGCCTGGCCGCCACACTCGCCTTGGCAACCCGCGGCAGCAGGCATTGCCCGCTACCTTCAGTTGCGCTGAGCACTTGTGTCCGAGGCAGCTCCCACGCAGCCAGGGCAAGGGCTGACACGCCCAACGCCCCGACCAGGAACAAACCTCGTGCTATTTCTAGCTTCATTTGGTTAAACCCTTGATAGCGCTGCCAAACGCCGTCTCGTAAAAATAGCTCAGTTTCTTCCAGTCGCTATCGCTGAACGACGAATGGCGACGCAGTTGCAGCATATCGTGGGACGCGGCCCGATAAGCGGTCAGGCGCTGGCGGCATTTCTCGAAGTCCAGCAACGCCACTTCCACCTTGGCGGAGTCAACGTCGCCCGTCACCTTCACGAACACGTGCTTGATATACAGGCACCCATGCTGCCAGCGGCCTTTGTGCATGCGAGCCAGGGTCTCGGCCAATTCCTTGAGCAGGCGTTCATGCACCGCTTCGCCATACTGTTGGCGGCCGCCAGCGGCGTACCAGTTTTCGATCTCGTCAAAGCCGTCCAGCGAAGCCGTCACCAACAAGGCTTTCCATTGGTGTTCGGGGTCGCGGCGCGCCTCGCAGAACACCATCTCTGGCACTCGCACGTCCAACAGGCGCAAGCCCTTGAGCGCATCGCGCTCGCGCAACACGGTCGGGCGTCCGAACGGGTGTAGCCAACTGCGATAGATATGCCCGGTCTGGCGCTTGCAGTAGAGCAAGCGGCCGTTGGCGCTGACTACCCGTTGCACACCGCTCTCACCGCCGCGTCGACGGTTGGGTTCCTCGACCCACTCGCCCTGCTGGCGCCAGAAATAATCAAATCGCTCTTCGGGAGCTACATGACTGCCTGCTACGCACTCAACTGCCATCCTGTTACCTCTTGCGCAATACATATACACGCCACATGGCGTAGAGCGGGATGAAATCCAGGGATTCCTGAACACGGAAACCGGCCTGCTCGAATTCTGCCTCAACAGTAGCAGCCGGTAACACAAATCTGTTTTGGTAACCTTCCTGCTCACCTTTTCTGCGACGTCTCACCTCGGCGCGCTTGCGTTTCCAGGCCTTGAAATTGCCGTCCACCCACAGCGAGATGATCACGCTGTCGCGGGTAACCCGCTGGAACTCTCGCAGAATCGCCAGCCTGTGCGTCGGATCACCGATATGGTGCAGCAAACGCATGCAAAAAATGCTGTCGACCGAACTGTCTGGCAAATCAATATCAAAGGCCGATGTCTGCAAAGGCCGTACCCGTTTCACCACATCCGCCGGTTGAGCGAGTGTCGCCACCTTCAACATCGATTCGGAATTGTCCGCACCGATGATCACACGGTTGGGCTTTTCGGCCAGCAGCGGCCAGAAACGACCGGCACCGCACGGCAGGTCAAGCACCAGGCCTGGCTCACCGGCCATGGCCAACGCACCACGCGCCAATTGCTCGTCGCGTTTGTGGGACAGCCGACGCGCCAGATTGTCCTGATGCTTGAGCAAATAATTCTGCGCATGCTGATCATCGTACTTTTCGGAAAATTCGAGCTTGATTGGGGAAGGCATCTTACGTCTCCGTTCACTGATGCCTGCAACCTTAAGCAGCGAACTGTGATCAACAGGTCAATCAAGTGTGAAAAACTTGTCCTGTCTATTCTGATACATTTCAAGACGTTACAAAAAAAGCAGGCGCGAGGATACTCGCCCCTGCAGGCAGCGCTTACGGCTTGGGCGGGTTCAGCTCGACACGAAAGCAGCAACCGCTGGGCTCCATGGTACTCAAGCTGACGCTCCAGCCCTGGTTCTCGCAGATGCGTTGTACCAGGGACAACCCGAGCCCCAGCCCTTCGCCGCGCTTCTCGCTGCCAGTACCACGCACGAACGGCTCGAACATCGCTTCGCGCTTCTCCTCGGGAATGCCCACCCCGGAGTCCTCGACTACAAACCCGCTGGGTTCCAGGGTGAGGCGGATAAAGCCGTGTTCGGTGTAGTGCAAGGCGTTGCGCAACAAATTGCCCATCACCGCGTGCAAAAAGGTGGTGTTGTAACGGGTGTCCAGCGGGCTGCCGGGGTGATAGATCAATTCCAGCCCCTTGCGCTCGATGGGCTCGCGCCAGATGCCGAGCAGGTCTTCAGCCACTTGCGGCAAGGTCACCTGGGGCGACATGGCTTCTTCGCTGTGTTCGGCGCGGGCGAGCATCAGGAAGGTCTGCACCAGTTCACGCATCTCTTCACACGCCCTGGCGATGCGTTGCACCTGGTTGCGTCCGCGCTGATCGATCGCCGGGTTCTCCAGCAGCAGTTCGCAAGAACTGGCCAGCACCATCAACGGCGTGCGCAGTTCGTGGCTCACGTCGCTGGTAAACAGCTGCTCGCGCGACAGCGCCTGGCGCAGGCGGCCCAACGTGGCGTCGAACGCCACGGCGAGCTCACCCACTTCGTCAGCCGCATAATCCGGAGCCAGGGGCGGTGCCAGGCCGAGCAACTGGTCGCGGTGGCGCACCTGGCGTGCCAGTCGCACCACCGGCGCCATCACCTTGCGCGCCAGCACCCAGCCGAGGAATACCGCCAGCGCCAGGCTGAGCACGAAACCCACCAGCACCACGGCAAACAGCACCCGTTCGCGCTCCTCGAAATCGCTCTGATCCTGCAGCAACACATAGCGCCGGCCGTCCACCACTTCGACCATGGCGTGGTACGACAGCGACTCGCGAAACACCTCATGGAAGCCCGGTTCCAGATGGCGAAGGTCCTTGGGAAGCTCGAAGTCGCCCGGCCCGCCGCTGAAATAAAACAGTTGGTCCGGCTCGGGACGGTGGCGCCAGTCTTCAACGCTGTCCATCATCAGCAGGCGTTGCAGGTCGCCGCCCAGGCCGGCCGAGATGAGTTTCTCTTCCACCAGGTGCACCGTGGCAACGATGCCCATGGCGAAGGCCCCCGCCACCAGCGCGCTCATCAGCGCGAACGCGATGATGATCCGCTGGGCAAGGCTTTGCTTAAACTCCATCTCGACCCTCGGCCAGGCGGTAACCCACGCCGTGCACGGTTTGCAGCAGTGGCTTGGCGAACGGCTTGTCGATCACCTGGCGCAATTGGTGGACGTGGCTGCGCAGGCTGTCGCTGTCCGGACAGTCATCGCCCCACAGCGCTTCCTCAAGAATTTCGCGACGCAACACGTGGGGGCTCTTTTGCATCAATACCGCCAGCAACTTGAGGCCGACCGGATTGAGTTTGAGCAGGCGGCCCTCGCGGGTCACCTCAAGGGTGTCGAGGTCGTAACTCAGGTCGCCCACTTGCAGCGCACGGCGCCCGCCACCCTGGGCACGGCGCAGCACGGCTTCGATGCGGGCGGCCAATTCGGACAGCGCGAACGGTTTGAGCAGGTAGTCATCGGCGCCGGACTTAAAGCCTTGCAAGCGGTCATCCAACTGGTCGCGGGCGGTGAGCATGATGACAGGTGTGTCACGCCGCGCGTCTTCGCGCAGGCGCTTGCACAGGGTGTAGCCGTCGATGCCCGGCAGCATGATGTCGAGCACGATCAGGTCGTAATGCTCGGTCGCGGCCAGGTGCAGGCCCGACAGACCGTCCTGCGCACAGTCCACGGTATAGCCCTTGAGCCCGAGATAATCCGCCAGGTTGGCGAGGATATCGCGGTTGTCTTCAACCAATAAAATTCGCATGGGCAATGTCTCCGGACGCGTTAACGGCCATGTTGGCTCGCGCAGCTTAAGGGCAAGCGGAGTTTACGGCTAGGGCTGAGAAGCCAATCGCTTCTGGAAGGACAGCCAATAAAAAGCCCCGCCTGCATCACTGCAGGCGGGGCTTTCGGTACAGGGGGTAAGGCTGGCTTACATCATGCCGCCCATGCCACCCATGCCGCCCATGTCAGGCATACCGCCGCCAGCCGCGCCTTCAGCCTTTGGCTTGTCAGCAATGGCGGCTTCGGTGGTCAGGATCAGGCCACCGATGGAGGCTGCTGCCTGCAATGCCGAACGAGTCACCTTGGTAGGATCCAGGATGCCCATTTCGATCATGTCGCCGTAGACGCCAGTCGCAGCGTTGTAACCGTAGTTACCTTTGCCGTTCTTGACTTCGTTGACCACAACGCTTGGCTCGTCACCGGAGTTGGCAGCGATCTGGCGCAGCGGTGCTTCAACAGCGCGACGCAGTACAGCAATACCAACGTTCTGGTCAGCGTTGTCGCCGGTCAGGTTGGTCAGGGCTTCCAGAGCGCGGATCAGCGCAACGCCACCGCCAGGTACCACGCCTTCTTCGACGGCTGCGCGGGTTGCGTGCAGGGCGTCTTCAACGCGGGCTTTCTTCTCTTTCATTTCAACTTCGGAGCCAGCGCCAACCTTGATCACTGCAACGCCGCCGGACAGCTTGGCCAGACGCTCTTGCAGTTTTTCACGGTCGTAGTCCGAAGACGTTTCGGCAACCTGGGCACGGATCTGACCGATGCGCGACTGGATGTCGCTCTCAACGCCAGCACCATCAACGATGATGGTGTTTTCCTTGGAGATGGTCACGCGCTTGGCGCTGCCCAGGTTTTCCAGGGTGGCGCTTTCCAGGCTCAGGCCGATCTCTTCGGAGATAACGGTACCGCCGGTCAGTACGGCGATGTCCTGCAGCATGGCCTTGCGACGATCGCCGAAGCCTGGCGCCTTGACGGCGGCGACTTTAACGATACCGCGCATGTTGTTCACGACCAGCGTCGCCAAGGCTTCGCCTTCAACGTCTTCGGAAACGATCAGCAGCGGACGGCCGGCTTTGGCAACGGCTTCCAGCACTGGCAGCATTTCGCGGATGTTGGAGATCTTTTTGTCGACCAGCAGGATCAGCGGGCTGTCCAGCTCGGCAACCATGGTCTCAGGCTTGTTGACGAAGTACGGGGACAGGTAGCCACGGTCGAACTGCATGCCTTCTACAACCGACAGTTCGTTTTCCAGGCCGCTGCCTTCTTCAACGGTGATCACGCCTTCTTTACCGACTTTTTCCATGGCTTCGGCAATGATGTCACCGATGGAGCTGTCGGAGTTGGCGGAGATGGTGCCCACCTGAGCGATGGCCTTGGTGTCGGCGCATGGCTTGGACAGGTTTTTCAGCTCGGCAACAACGGCGATGGTCGCCTTGTCGATGCCGCGCTTGAGGTCCATCGGGTTCATGCCGGCAGCGACAGCCTTGTAGCCTTCGTTGACGATTGCCTGAGCCAGAACGGTAGCCGTGGTGGTGCCGTCGCCCGCGTCATCGTTGGCACGGGAGGCAACGTCTTTGACCAGCTGCGCGCCCATGTTTTCGAAACGGTCTTCGAGCTCGATTTCTTTTGCGACGGAAACGCCGTCCTTGGTGATGGTCGGAGCGCCGAAGCTCTTCTCGATGATCACGTTACGGCCTTTCGGGCCCAGGGTCGCTTTTACTGCGTCAGCCAGGACATTGACACCGGTGAGCATTTTTTTGCGGGCGGAATCGCCGAATTTAACTTCTTTAGCAGCCATGATCGATATTCCTTAAATACTTTGTAGTAACGGGAAAATGAGCGGGGAAATCAGTCTTCCAGAACAGCGAGAATCTCGTTCTCAGCCATAACCAGCAGGTCTTCGCCGTCGACTTTCACAGTGTTGCTGCCCGAGTAAGGGCCAAATACAACCTTGTCACCGACTTTAACGGCCAGCGCACGTACGTCACCGTTTTCCAGAGTCTTGCCTGGGCCTGCAGCGACGATCACACCGTGGTTGGCTTTTTCAGCAGCCGAACCTGGCAGAACGATACCGCCAGCGGTTTTCTTTTCTTCTTCGCTGCGACGGATTACGACGCGGTCGTGCAGAGGACGAAGCTTGCTCATTGTCGATCTCTCCTAATTGTGTTTTTCATCGGCCGGTATCAGTACCGGCGGGTTGTAATCCGGCTGTGCCGGTCGCGTCTCGCCAGGCAAGACGCGGAAGTCTGTCTGGCGTTGCCACCAGAAAACCTTTCGGTGACCGATACATAAGGGCGCACAAGCTTATTACAAGGGGCCGAGACGGATTTTTTTGCATCGCCCCCTAACGAGGCACGGCACCCGAAGGTGCCGTGCCGGTGAAGCGTTATTTGTTGTCGCGGTGTTCGAACTCGCCTTCGATTACGTCGCCTTCACGCCCCAGGGGCTGGCGCGGTGCCGGACCGCCACGGGGTTGCAGGTCGTCGGCGAACGCGCGTTGGCGCATCGCAGCCTCTTCGGCACGCTGGCGCATCTTGCCGGCCAGCCGCTTGCGGGTGAACGGCAGCAGCATCACCAGGCCGACCACGTCACTGATAAAGCCGGGCAGGATCAACAGGCCGCCGGCCAGGGCCATCACCAGGCCTTCGAGCATGGTCTGGGCAGGCAGTTCGCCACGATTCAGGCTTTCACGGGCACGCAACGCCGTGGCCAGGCCGGCGACGCGCAGCACCAGCACGCCAAGCATCGAGCCGAGAATGATCAGCAACAGGGCCGGGAAAAACCCGATTGCACTGCTGACTTGAACGAAGACGAACAGCTCCAACACCGGGAATAGCAGAAAGAGCAATAAAAAAGGGCGCATCAAATGGTTCCTCAACGCAAGAATGCCTTGCCAGTCCACCTTAGATGACGTCGCCATTGTGTGAATTCAAGCGCTGACGGGCTCTTTTTTCGGCCAGGCCGCAGCATGGGCCAGTGAAACCAGGGCCTCTCGCACCTGTGTCGGCGTATTGCAAGGTGTTGCAAACGGCAACCAGTGCAACGACTGGCCGATACGCAGGTGCAGACCTTCGCCGTCGATGCCGGCCAATTGGGCGGGTTCGCGGGTCGGCAAGTCGGCCAGTTGCACGTAGTGAGCAATGGCCTTGGAGTGATCGCTGTTCATGTGTTCGATCATGTTGCGTTCGGCCTTGCCGGCGAACGGATTGGCCAGGGTCAGTTGGTCGACCCAGTGAATAGCGCCGAACCCGCCGATATAGCGGTGCCGCACGGGCTTGAGTACCCAGAAGTCGAAATCGTGGGCCTTGTGGTAGTTGGCTGAATCGGGGAAGTAGCGGTAATAACGCTCGGCGGCGGCCTCGATGGCCGCGGCGTCTTCGAGCTTTTCGGCTTCGGCGAGGTACGTCAGACGCCCCACGGCCTGCACATCATCGGCCTCGCGCTCGCCCACCAGCAGCGAGCACTTGGGATCTTTTTGCAGGTTATGGGTGTGCTGGGCGATCCGGCTGATGAGGATCAGCGGCCGGCCCTGCTCGTCCAGGCAATAGGGCACGACCGAACCGAACGGAAAGCCGGGCATGGCTTTGGAGAGTGTGGAAAGAGCCCCACGGTATTCCTTGAGCAACAGCTCTCGGGCGTTTCTGGCAACTTGCGCGCTCAACGTATGACTCCTCGTGTATTCCATCGCCCATGTTTTATGGGAATGGATCTCAACACACGGTAATCAATCTGCGCGCCGGTTGCCAGCCACTGCCCTGCCGCCCCCGACTTTATTACCAGGCCACGCCAAAGCCTGCGGTGTAGCGGGTTTTGCTCAAGTCGCTTTGTTCTTCACCGCTGACCACATCGCGCTCGGCCTTGAGGTTGAGCGACGCCCATTCGGTGACCTTGTAGCGCAGACCGATTTCCGCATCCAGCGAGTAATCGGCCGGTGCATCGATTGGTTTGCCCAGTTCGCCGTTGGTGAAGAATTCCACGGTCTTGCCGACCAGATAGCGGTTGTAGTTCCACTTCATGGCCAAGGAATAGAAGTTGTCCTTGCCGCCGTTGGCATATTCGTAATCGGTGCGGTTGACCAGCGAGCCAAGGGAGAACGCGCCCAGTTCGTCATCCCAGAACTGGTAGCCCGGGCCGGTGCCAACGGTGCGCTGGCGCGCCAACTCTTCAACCTTGTCGCGCTTGTAGGTCAGGCGCCCCTGCCAGAACCAATGTTCGGTGATGAAACGGTCAAGGTCGTATTCCAGGGCCCAGTTGTCGGTGGTGGTGACGTCGTCCTGGAACTCGCGGTTGTATTCGCCCTGCCCGGTATGACGCCATTGGCCATGGCGCGCGGTTGTCTTGAAGTCGACGTCGTAGTCGTTGGTGTCCCGTTCGGCGCGCTTGTAGTCCAGAGCCATGTCCACGTTGCCTTTCCACACCAGGTCCTGGATCACCGGCTTGGGCTTGAGGATCTGCTGGATGCTCGCCAGCTCAACGGTCTTGGGGGCTTCGCCATTGGCCAGCACCACTTTGCCATCGTCGGCAGGCTTCAGGGATTTGGCCTTCTCACCGCTGTAGGCGTCCTGCTTGACCAGCAGTTCCTGGTCGCTCTCCAGGGTTTTCACCTGTTTCCAGTCCACCGGGATTGCGCCGCCATAGCTGGTCTGGATCAGCAGCTTGCCGCCATCGAAGACCTTGATCTTGCCCGTCAGGCGGTCACCATTCTTCAGCCAGACGGTATCGGCGAGCACGGGGGTTGAGGCGCTGAAAACAGCGAGGCACAGCAGAGTTCTGGACAACATAAGCGGATTCGGGGCTCAGGGTTGGCGAAAAAAGGACGATTATCGTGTTAGATAGCTAGCACTGACTCAAGTATGAATGTTCAGTTCAACCAACGCCCTCATTTTTACAGACGTTTCTGACAGATAGACAGACGATCTCAACGGATGGACCCACAGTGATTCAAGCTGCCGATACCCCGCAAAGCCCCGCCGACATGCGCCGCACGGCGTTATACCTGACCCTGGCGAATGTCCCCGAAGGCTGTGTGGTGAGTTACGGCGAACTGGCGCACCTGGCAGGGCTGGGTCGCGCTGCACGCTGGGTGGGGCGCACTCTCAGCCAGTTACCGGACGACACGCGCCTGCCCTGGCATCGGGTGCTGGGTGCCGGTGGTCGGATAAGCCTGCCGGCGGGCAGCGCCTCGGGCGACGAGCAACGCGCACGTTTGCGGGCTGAGGGCGTTACAGTGCGCAACAATCGTGTGGATATTCAGCGCCATGGCTGGCGCCCGGTAGAGCACAGCGGTTAGAGTGCGCGCTTTGTTTCCCGTGAATCTGAGGCAGACTCCAGCCCATGCCCCGTAAAACCTGGCGCGCCGCGCTCGCTGCCTATGCCAGCCCTTCGACGCTTGTTCTGTTGTTGCTCGGCTTTGCCGCCGGCCTGCCTTACATGTTGGTGTTTTCAACGCTTTCAGTGTGGCTGCGCGAGGCCGGTGTGGCCCGCGAAACCATCGGCTATGCGAGCTTGATCGGCCTGGCGTACGCCTTCAAATGGGTCTGGTCGCCGCTGCTCGACCAATGGCGCCTGCCCCTGCTCGGCAAACTCGGACGTCGTCGCTCCTGGCTGGTACTTGCCCAATCGCTGGTGATCCTTGGATTGATCGGGATGGGCTTTTGCGACCCGCAAAAGCATTTGTCGTGGTTGATCGCGATTGCGGTGGTCGTGGCATTCGCATCGGCCACCCAGGATATCGCGGTGGATGCCTATCGCCTGGAAATCGCCGACGACAGCCGCCAGGCCGCCCTGGCCGCCAGCTATATGTCCGGTTATCGCATAGCCGCCCTGCTCGCCACGGCGGGCGCACTGTTCTTTGCCGAGGGTTTCGGCTCAACGGGTTTCAACTACAAGCATTCGGCGTGGACCGGCACCTATGTACTGTTCGGCGCGCTGATGGTGCCCGCGCTGCTGACCACCCTGTTCATGCGCGAACCCAACGTACCGCTGCGCACCCAGTTGCAGGCCGGGCGCTACAGCTTCATGCATCAGCTTGTGTCTGTGTTTGTGCTGATCGTGCTGCTGGTGTCGGTGCCAGCGATGTTCACTCAGTTGTACAACACCGATTTCGCCAGCGTGCTGTTCCAGGGCGTGAGCCTGTGGCAATTGTTGCTGGAGGACCGCGCCTTCCTGCGCGCCATTCTCTACATCATCCTCACTGCGCTGTGCCTGTCGACCATGGGCCGCCGGGGCCTGGCCCCGGTGCTGACGCCGGTCAACGACTTTATCCTGCGCTACCGCTGGCAGGCGTTGCTGCTGCTCGGGCTGATCGCGACCTATCGCATGTCGGACACCGTCATGGGCGTGATGGCCAACGTGTTCTACATCGACCAGGGCTTCACGAAGGATCAGATTGCCGGCGTCAGCAAGATCTTCGGCCTGATCATGACCCTGGTCGGCGCCGGCATGGGCGGACTGCTGATTGTGCGGTTCGGCATCCTGCCGATCCTGTTTATCGGCGGCGTGGCCTCGGCCGCTACCAATCTGCTGTTCGTGATGCTCGCCGACATGGGCCCCGACCTGCAGATGCTGATCTTCACCATCTCACTGGACAATTTCAGCTCGGGCCTGGCGACCTCGGCGTTCGTGGCCTACCTGTCGAGCCTGACCAACCTCAAGTTCTCCGCCACGCAATACGCCCTGCTCAGCTCGATCATGCTGCTGCTGCCACGCCTGATCGGCGGCTACTCGGGGGTGATGGTGGAGAAGTTCGGCTATCACAATTTCTTCCTGATCACCTGCATGCTGGGTGTGCCGACGCTGCTGCTGATTGCGCTGCATTGGTATCAGGAGAATCGGCGGGCGCGATTGAATCCTCCCGCCGAAGAGTGACACGCCTCGGTCAATGTGGGAGCTGGCTTGCCTGCGATGCAGACACCTCGGTACGTCAGGCACGCCGCGTTGACGCCATCGCAGGCAAGCCAGCGCCCACCTGAAGCCCTCCCTTTCTGATGCCTGTACTCCGGCAGCAACCGCCCGTACAATCCCAAGTCATTTCAAGTCCAAGCAACCGACAACGGCCTACCATGCGTACCAGTCAATATTTGCTCGCCACACAGAAAGAAACGCCTTCCGACGCGGTTGTGATCAGCCATCAGCTGATGCTGCGCGCCGGCATGATCCGCAAACTGGCCTCGGGCCTGTACACCTGGCTGCCCATGGGTTTGAAGGTGATGCGCAAGGTCGAGGCCATCGTTCGCGAAGAGATGAACGCCGCCGGTTCTCTGGAAGTGTTGATGCCGAGCACCCAACCGGCTGAGCTGTGGCAGGAATCCGGGCGCTGGGAAGAGTACGGCCCTGAGCTTTTGCGCTTCAAGGACCGTCATGGCCGCGATTTCTGCGCCGGCCCGACCCACGAAGAAGTGATCACCGACCTGATGCGCAACGAGCTGAGCAGCTACAAGCAGCTGCCGCTGAACCTGTATCAGATCCAGACCAAGTTCCGTGACGAAATCCGCCCGCGCTTCGGCTTGATGCGTGGCCGTGAATTCATCATGAAGGACGCGTATTCGTTCCACGCTGACCAGGCCTCGCTGCAGGTCACCTATGACCGCATGCACCAGGCCTATTGCAACGTGTTCACGCGCCTGGGCCTGAAATTCCGCCCGGTTGAAGCGGACAACGGCTCCATCGGCGGCGCCGGCTCCCACGAATTCCACGTACTGGCCGAATCCGGTGAAGACGATATCGCCTTCAGCAACGGTTCCGACTACGCGGCGAACATCGAGAAAGCCGAAGCTGTGCCACGGGAAACTTCCCGCCCTGCGGCGGCTGAAGAACTGCGCCTGGTGGATACGCCCGAGACCAAGACCATCGCGGCCCTGGTGGAAAAATTCAATCTGCCGATTGAAAAGACCATCAAGACCCTGATCGTGCGCGCCGAGGAAGAAGGCAAGCTGATCGCCCTGGTGATCCGTGGCGACCACGAGCTCAACGAAATCAAGGCGGCCCAGCAACCTGGCGTGGCCAGCCCGCTGGTGATGGCCACCGATGCCGACCTGCGCGACGCCATTGGCGCCGGTGCTGGTTCCCTCGGCCCGCTGAACCTGCCGTTGCCGATCATCATCGACCGCTCGGTGGCACTGATGAGCGACTTCGCCATCGGCGCCAACATCGATGACAAGCACTACTTCGGCGTGAACTGGGAGCGTGACCTGCCCGTTCCGACCGTGGCCGACCTGCGCAACGTGGTGGCCGGCGACCCGAGCCCGGATGGCAAGGGCACCCTGGAAATCAAGCGCGGCATCGAAGTCGGGCACATCTTCCAGCTGGGCAACAAGTACAGCAAGGCGATGAAGTGCGAAGTGCTGGGCGAGAACGGCAAGCCGATCACCCTGGAAATGGGCTGCTACGGCATTGGTATTTCTCGCGTGGTGGCCGCTGCCATCGAGCAGAACAACGACGACAAGGGCATCATCTGGAGCGACGCACTGGCGCCGTTCCAGGTTGCCCTGGTGCCGCTGCGCTATGAAACCGAGCAAGTGCGCGAAGCCACCGACAAACTGTATGCCGAACTCACGGCCGCCGGTTTCGAAGTGCTGCTGGATGATCGGGACAAGAAAACCAGCCCGGGCATCAAGTTCGCCGACATGGAGCTGATTGGCATCCCGCACCGGATCGTGGTCAGTGACCGCGGCCTGGCCGATGGCAATCTGGAATACAAAAGCCGGACCGAAGCCGAAGCCCAACCGTTGCCGGTGGCTGACGTGCTGTCTTTCCTTCAGGCGCGTATTCGTCGCTGAAAACCAGATCAAGAGAAGTCATGTTCAAGCGAAACACCAGAGCCCTGGGGGGCGCCGCCTTGTGCGGCGCCCTGCTGGTCAGCGGCTGCGCCAACCAGATGTCACAACGCAGTGAGCACGAGGAGCGGGTCGAGCGCAAATTGCTCGATCACAGCCTGCAGATCGATGTAGGCGAGCCCAAAGTGCTGGAGCTGCCGCAGCGCCGGGTTCGCATTCACGAACAGAAGACCTTCGAAGTCACCGAATTCGAAGTCACCCGCCGCTACGACCGCTACACGCCCTACCAGCCCTGGCGCAAACTCTATGAGATGCCCCTGGGAGCCGTCGCCCTGGTGGCAGGCGCGGGAGCCAATGTGGCGAACATCTTCGCCCTCGGCAAACTGCCTGACAGCATGACCCACGACTGGCTGATCTACGGCGTGGACGGCCTCAACCCGTTCATGAACGTGCAGTCCCACGGTCGCGCGCAGCAGAACCTCGCCGGCATCGATGAAGTCCAGCGCGACAAGCGCCTGGAGTATTCGAGCCTGCCATGGAGCGAGCGCCCGGTGCAGGTCACTGCTGGCAGGCAAACCCACGAGCTGACCACCGACCGCAACGGCGTGCTGCGCCTGAACCTGCTGGACAGCCCGTTTGCCGAGCAGGACCTGAATCACATCACCACCCTGCTGATCAGCGTGCAGGATGGCCAGGACGATGTGCATTCGGATGCTTCCCTGGCGGTCAGCAGCGGCCTGCGCGGCAAGTTGCTGGAAGCCCACGGGCTGATTTTTGACGACCTGGAAGATGACGAAGTGAGCCAGTGGGTGCACCGGGTCAAGCGTCTGTCGGAGTTGGGCCTGGAAGAGGAAGCCAGCGAGCTGGAGCAGAGCCTGATCGAACTGACCCGCAATGATCCGGAGCTGCAGCAGGAGTTTCTGCAAGCGCTGACCAAGGAGGCGGGGCGGCTGGTGGCGGATCCCGGCGCCCGCTGAGTTTTCGCAAACGCTGTAAATCTAAATGTGGGAGGGGGCTTGCTCCCTCCCACATTTTGCTCCGGGTTTCTACCAGGAGAATTCCAACTGTTCATTGCCGCCGCTGAGGTCGAGCAACCGCACGCCAATCCCCAACAACCGCACCGGCTTGCCACCGCGATTGAACGCCTGCGTCATCAGCTGTTGATAACTCTCCAGATCCCGCCCTGCCCCGGCCTGCTCCAGCGTTGTCTGGGTAAAGTCATGAAATTTCACTTTCACGAACGGCTTGCCCGCGCGGTAGCTGCTGTCGATGCGCGCCATGCGCCCGGCCAGGGTGTCCATCAGTTCGGGCAGCTTGGCCAGGCAACTGGCAAGATCGGGAAGGTCCGTATCGAAGGTATTTTCCACGCTGATGGATTGTCGCCGACTGTCATTGTGCACCGCGCGTTCATCGATCCCGCGAGCCAGGCTCCACAAGCGCTCACCGAAACTGCCGAATTCACGCACCAGCGCCAGCTTGTTCCACTCACGCAACTGCAGGCAGTCCTCGATGCCCAGACGCGCGAGCTTGTCGGCGGTGACCTTGCCAACACCGTGCAGTTTGCTGACGCGCAACTGGGAGACAAAATCTTCGATCTGGTCCGGGGTAATCACAAACAGGCCGTTGGGTTTTTTCCAGTCGCTGGCGATCTTGGCCAGGAACTTGTTCGGCGCCACGCCGGCGGACACGGTGATGTGCAATTGATTGGAGACGCGGCGACGGATGTCCTGGGCGATGCGGGTGGCGCTGCCACCAAAATGCGGGCTGTCGGACACATCGAGGTAGGCTTCATCCAGCGACAGCGGCTCGATCAGATCGGTGTAGTCACGAAAGATCGTCTGGATTTCCTTCGAGGCTTCTTTATAGGCGTCCATGCGCGGCTTGACGATGGTCAGGTCCGGGCACAGTTTCAGCGCATGGCGTGACGACATGGCCGAGCGCACACCGTAAGCCCGCGCCTCATAGTTGCAGGTGGCGATCACTCCGCGCCGATCCGCAGACCCACCCACCGCCAACGGTTTTTGCGCCAGGCTCGGGTCATCGCGCATCTCGATGGCGGCGTAGAAGCAATCACAGTCGACGTGGATGATTTTGCGCTGCGTCATATAAAAACAGGGGTGTATTCCAACGGAAGGCCAGTATCGCACTCACCCCTGTATATAGCACCAGTAGTTTGATTCTTCCGCTTGAGCGGTAGGAAATTTACCCGATGAATATGTTTTCTCAATCGAATTGGAGCCACCGATAGAGCTGAGAAGCCCAGCCATACTGGGCCGGCGCCGCTAAAAGCGCTCCAGTGGAGAGCTAACCGATTGAACCACAAGCGCTTTTCTTCTATTTACGGGTTGACACACTCGCGTTCCTCTGTAGAATGCCGACACACAGACGCGGGATGGAGCAGTCTGGTAGCTCGTCGGGCTCATAACCCGAAGGTCGTCGGTTCAAATCCGGCTCCCGCAACCAAACATCAAAAAAGGCTACTCGAAAGAGTGGCCTTTTTTGTGCGTGCCTGTTTTATCAACGCCAGCATCGTGTCCGCTTAAAAACGGACTGCCGGGTGGTCCGACGCTGAGCAAGCCCGCTCGCCATAAACCTGTGTTCAATCGACCACTTAGGCGTCAGGCGTGGATTAATCACACTTATTTGCCGCGTCGGCCTATTAACGGTTGACACCTCGTCGCCGGACTGTACAATGCCGCCCACAGACGCGGGATGGAGCAGTCTGGTAGCTCGTCGGGCTCATAACCCGAAGGTCGTCGGTTCAAATCCGGCTCCCGCAACCAAACATCAGAAAAGGCTGCTCGAAAGAGTGGCCTTTTTTGTATCCGATGAAAAAGTTCTTCTTAAACAATGACCTGGCATCTTTCATGAAACCCTCCACGGTTTGTTGAGTCCATCTCATTGCACGCTATGCTCAATGTTCAAGCACTACCCTCTACGACCAATGGCCGCTGTCGCCGCCCCCGGTGTTCCGCGTTAACATTTGTACTTATTTTGTCCATAGGGATTGGTAACTTGGCTGGATACCTCCATCCTGTCGCGCACAATCCACGAGGTGATTGATGCGCGCCAACTCGTCTGAACCACAAGAGACCGTCACAGCGGAACAACCGATCGCTCCCGGCCGTTTGCGCTGGCTGGATCTGTTGAGCAAATACCGTCAGCCCATCGGGCTGGCCGTGACCTTGCTGCTGTTCGCTATTGCCCTGATCGCCTGTCGACACCTGCTGCTGGAGCTGGACCTCTACGCGCTCCACGACTCGATCCTGGAAGTGCCCAGGCCCGCCCTGCTCGGTGCCTTCGGCGCGGGCGTCGCAGGCTTCATCATTCTGCTGGGCTATGAGTTTTCCGGTGCGCGCTATGCCGGGGTGAAACTGCCTGCCAAGACGCTGACCCTCGGTGGTTTTACCGCCTTTGCCATCGGCAATGCGATTGGCCTGTCGATGCTCTCCGGCGGGTCGGTGCGCTACCGTCTATATGCACGCCACGGCGTCGGCGCCTCAGAAGTCGCGCACATGACCGTGTTCGCCAGCCTTGCGCTGGGCTGCGCCCTGCCACCGCTGGCTGCCCTGGCCACCTTGAGCAACCTGCCGGCGGCCTCGACCTACCTGCATTTGCCGCAAAGCCTGCTCGGAGGTGTGGCCGGCGCCGTGCTGCTGTTGTCGGCCGCGCTGTGCATCGGCATCTACCGCCGTCGCCTGCCGGAACAACCCTACCCGGACAACCTGCTGGTCAGGGCCGGGCGCCGCACCTTGCGCCTGCCGGGTCGCCGCCTGACCTTCCTGCAACTGATCATCACCGCGCTCGATGTGGCCGCTGCCGCCACCGTGCTCTATATGTTGCTGCCGGAAGCGCCGCCCTTCGGCCCGTTCCTGCTGGTGTACCTGCTGGCCCTGGCCGCCGGCGTACTCAGCCACGTACCGGGCGGCGTCGGGGTGTTCGAGGCGATCCTGCTGGCGGCGTTTGCCGACAAGCTCGGTGCTGCGCCATTGGCCGCCGCGCTGCTGCTGTACCGCATGATCTACGTGGTGCTGCCGCTGCTGATCGCCTGTGTGTTCCTGCTGGTCAATGAAGCCCAGCGCCTGTTCCAGACCCAGCAGAGTCTGCGGGTTGCTTCAGGGCTGGCGGCGCCAGTGTTGGCCGTACTGGTTTTTTTGTCCGGCGTGGTCCTGCTGTTCTCTGGCGCCACGCCCGAAATCGACTCACGCCTGGAAAACATCGGCTTCCTGATTCCCCACCGCCTGATTGACGCCTCGCACTTTGGTGCCAGCCTGATCGGCGTGCTGTGCCTGTTGCTGGCCCAGGGCCTGCGTCGACGCTTGTCGGCCGCCTGGATGCTGACCATGGTGCTGCTGCTGACGGGCGCCCTGCTGTCGCTGCTCAAGGGGTTCGACTGGGAAGAAGCCAGTCTGATGACCATGACAGCGGTGCTGCTGGCGATCTTCCGCCGCTCGTTCTACCGCGCCAGCCGCCTCACCGAGTTGCCGTTCTCGCCGCTTTACCTGGTGGCCAGCGTGTGCGTACTGGGTGCGTCGATCTGGCTGCTGCTGTTCGCCTATCAGGATGTGCCTTACAGCCATCAGCTGTGGTGGCAGTTCACCCTCGACGCCAACGCGCCGCGCGGCCTGCGCTCGCTGCTGGGCGCCGCGGTGCTGCTGGTGATCGTGTCGCTGACCTGGCTGCTGCGCACCGCCCGTCCGATCATTCACCTGCCGACCCCGGACGAACTGGAGCGCGCCACTCGCATCCTGATGGCGTCATCGCAGCCCGATGGCGGCCTGGCACTGACCGGCGACAAAGCCCTGCTGTTCCACCCCAACGACGAAGCCTTTCTGATGTACGCCCGTCGCGGGCGCAGCCTGGTGGCCTTGTACGACCCCATCGGCCCGACCCAGCCACGCGCCGAAATGATCTGGCAGTTCCGCGACCTGTGCGACATCCACCACGCGCGTCCGGTGTTCTATCAGGTGCGCGCCGAAAACCTGCCGTACTACATGGACATCGGCCTCACCGCGATCAAGCTGGGCGAAGAAGCCCGGGTCGACCTCAAGCGCTTTGACCTGGAAGCGAAGGGCAAAGAGATGAAGGACCTGCGCTACACCTGGAACCGTGGCACCCGGGACGGCTTGTCCCTGGAGATCTTCGAGCCAGGCCAGGCGCCAATGGACGAGCTCAAGGTCATCTCCGATGCCTGGCTGACCGGCAAGAATGTGCGCGAAAAGGGGTTTTCCCTGGGACGCTTCAGCGACGACTACCTCAAGCACTTTCGCATCGCGATCATTCGCTTCGAAGGGCGTACGGTGGCCTTCGCCAATTTGCTCGAGACCTACAACCACGACCTGGCCAGCCTCGACCTGATGCGCGCGCACCCCGATGCGCCAAAGCTGACCATGGAATTCATGATGGTCGGCCTGATCCAGCATTATAAGAACCACGGCTACGCCCGCTTCAGCCTCGGCATGGTGCCGTTGTCGGGCCTGCAACCACGCCGTGGCGCACCGTTGACCCAGCGCCTGGGTTCGATGGTGTTCCGCCGTGGCGAGCAACTGTATAACTTCCAAGGTTTGCGCCGCTTCAAAGACAAATTCCAGCCTGACTGGGAACCTCGTTATATGGCCGTGCCCGCCGGACTTGATCCGCTGGTGGCACTGGCCGACACCGCCGCCCTGATCGCGGGCGGCTTGACTGGATTGGTGAAACGCTGATGATTCGACGTTCCTGGCGGTATGTATTGGCCATCGTGGTGTTGCTCGCCCTGATCGCAGGCGGCGGCTTCTGGTACTGGACCCGCCCTGCCCCGCAGCCGGTGCTGGAGCAGATGCCCCAGGCCGATGGCACGGTGATGACCCTTGTGACCCCCGCTGCCGCAGCCAAAGCCCGCGTGGCCGTGGCAGTGCCGGCTGATCAAACCCTGACCGACAGCCAACTGATCGCCCTGAGCCAGGGCGGCAAGGCGCAGATTGTCCAGGTGATCCTGCCAAAGGACGACTGCAAGCTACAGGAACAGGCGCTGCAAACTGCCCTGAGCCAGCTCAAGGGCCCCGCGACACTGGTCAGCGGCATCGGCCCTGGCGCCGCCCTCGCCTGGCGCTGGCTGGCCACCCAGAACGACGACAAGGCCAACGCCATCTCCGTCGGCTTCGCCCTGGTGCAGGAAGGCTGCAAGGACCCGCTGCCGAAAACCGCCGCCCATGGCAACTGGCTGGTTGCATGGAACGATAACCCTGACGATGAAAGCGCCAGCTTCGTACGGGATACTCCGCGCGCCACCACCAGCATCAGCGACTACGACATCCATTACCCGCAAGTGCTGAACAATGAGCTGCGCAAGCAACTGGTGGGTTCGGACAACGGCGGCCTGGCCATCCCGGTCGTCGAAGTGCCTGCCGGTCAAGCCAAGGACACTGTCACCCTGTTCCTCTCCGGTGACGGCGGCTGGCGCGACCTGGACCGCGACGTGGCCGGTGAAATGGCCAAGATCGGCTACCCGGTCGTGGGCATCGACACCCTGCGCTACTACTGGCAGCACAAGAGCCCGGAACAAAGCGCCAAGGACCTCACCGAGCTGATGCAGCACTACCGGCAGAAATGGGGCACCAAGCGTTTCGTGCTGACTGGCTATTCGTTTGGCGCCGACGTACTGCCGGCGATCTACAACCGTCTGCCGGAAAATGAACAGCAGCGGGTCGATGCAATCATCCTGCTCGCATTCGCCCGCACCGGCAGCTTTGAAATCGAAGTGGAAGGATGGCTGGGCAACGCCGGCAAAGAGGCCGCCACCGGCCCGGAAATGGCCAAGTTGCCACCTGAGAAAGTGGTGTGCATCTATGGCGCCGAAGAAGTCGACGAGAGCGGCTGCACCGACAAGACGGCCGTGGGTGAGGCGTTGAAATTGCCGGGCGGGCATCACTTCGACGAGAACTATCCGGCGCTGGCCAAGCGCCTGGTGGAGATCATCGTGAAGCACCAGGCTAAAACCGAATAACGCAGGCTTTACGCTGTACACCATGTGGGAGGGGGCTTGCTCCCGATAGCGGTGGATCAGTCAACATCTTCAGTGACTGACTCTCTGCAATCGGGAGCAAGCCCCCTCCCACATGTGTTTTGTATTGTCGGTAATACCTAGCGTGGCTCGATGTGGGCGATCATCAATTGCACAGTCTCGTTGCCGCGAAACTCGTTTACATCGAGCTTGTAGGCCAATTCCACCCAACGTACGGTCGGGTTCGGCCAGACTTCACGGTCCACTCCAAACGCAATGCCGTCGAGCTTCAGCGAACCGCATTCGCTCTTGAGCACCACCTTCAGGTGCCGCTCGCCCACCACGCGCTGCTCCACCAGCTGGAACACACCATGGAACACCGGCTCGGGAAAGTGCTGTCCCCACGGCCCGGCATGGCGCAGCGCGCGGGCCAGTTCCAGGTGAAATTCTTCCACGGCCAGGGTGCCGTCTGTCAGCAGGCGGCCGGTGAGGTCTTCTTCGCGCAGTTGACGACGCACTTCGGCATCAAAGGCCTGCGCAAACAACGGAAAGTTCACCTCGGGCAGTGTCAGCCCTGCCGCCATGGCGTGGCCGCCGTATTTGGCGATCAGGTTGGGGTGCTGGCTGGCCACCACGGCCAGCGCATCACGAATATGAAAGCCCTGCACCGAACGCCCTGAGCCCTTGAGCAAACCATCGCCCGCATCGGCGAACGCAATGGTGGGGCGAAAATAGCGCTCCTTCATGCGCGAGGCCAGGATACCGATCACGCCCTGGTGCCACTCCGGATCGAACAGGCACAAGCCATAGGGCATCGACTCCACCGGCAGGTCTTTGAGCTGGGCCAGGGCCTCGCGCTGCATGCCTTGCTCGATGGACTTGCGGTCCTGGTTCATGCCGTCCAACTGCGCGGCCATTTCCCGGGCGGCAGCCATATCGGTGGTGAGCAGGCATTCAATGCCCAGACTCATATCGTCCAGACGACCGGCGGCGTTGAGCCGTGGCCCGAGGATAAACCCGAGGTCGGTGGAGGTGATGCGTGCCGCGTCGCGCTTGGCCACTTCAAGGATCGCCTTGATCCCTGGCCGGGCGCGACCGGCGCGAATGCGCTCCAGGCCCTGATGCACCAGGATGCGGTTATTGGCATCCAGCGGCACCACGTCGGCGACGCTGCCCAGGGCCACCAGGTCGAGCAGATCACCGATGTTCGGTTGCGGCTTGTCAGCGTACCAACCCAGGTCGCGCAAGCGCGCACGCAGGGCCATCAGCACATAGAAAATCACGCCAACGCCAGCCAGAGCCTTGCTGGGGAACTCACAGCCCGGCTGGTTCGGGTTGACGATCGCGTCGGCAGCCGGCAATTCGTCACCCGGCAAGTGGTGATCGGTGACCAGCACCTTGAGCCCCGCCGCCTTTGCCGCCGCCACGCCTTCGACGCTGGAAATGCCGTTGTCCACGGTGATCAGCAACTGCGGCTCACGCTGCAACGCCACGGCGACGATTTCCGGGGTCAGGCCATAGCCATATTCGAAGCGGTTGGGCACCAGGTAATCCACATGGGCCGCGCCGAGCAAGCGCAGGCCCAGGGTGCCCACGGTGCTGGCAGTGGCGCCATCGGCATCGAAGTCACCGACGATCAGGATGCGCTGGCGCTGTTCCAGGGCGACCACCAGCAGGTCCACCGCCGCGTCGATGCCCTTGAGCCGCTGATAGGGAATCAACTGCTTGAGGCTTTTATCCAGCTCGACCTCGGACCGCACCCCGCGCGCAGCGTAGAGGCGGGTCAACAGCGGTGGCAAATCACCGAGAAACGGCAGGACAGCGGGCAACGGACGGGGATCGATACGCATGGGACGGGATGGGATCTCTATGGGGGATTTTAGCTTCAAGCTTGCAGCTGCAACGCTTCAACCGCGCTCGCCAACCAGCCATTGCAATTGCACTTCATGCTGACCACGGTCGTCGGTGACGAAGATCGTACCTTCACTGATCATCACATCCCACTTGATCACCCGTGGCATGTCCTTGGCCAACACCTCGAGGATTTCCTGGGGCACGGCGGCGATGTGCACGTTCTTCAGATTATTGGCCACCGGGACCACCTTGCCTTCCCACACACGCAGGCTGCCGTAGGCCAGCAGGCTGGTGCGTTCGGTACGGCGCGAGCACCAGGTCAGGCGGTCGGCATCCGGCTGGCCGACTTCAATCCAGTGCAACACCCGATCATCCAGGCTTTTTTCCCATAGGGCAGGCTCATCAACATCCGACAGACCGCGCCCGAACGCCAGTTGCTCGTTGTACCAAAGGGCGTACGCCAGCAGGCGCACGGTCATGCGCTCTTCGGTTTCCGAAGGGTGGCGGGCGATGGTTTGTTTGACGCTCTCATACACCGAACGGTCAAGGTCAGTGAGGTTGAGTTCGAATTTGTAGGTCGTGGACGGCTGGGCCATGAACGGGCTTCTAGAGACAGGGAAAGGCGGCCAGTCTAACCGATGGAGAGCGCATTCAACGAATCCTGCGCTGCATCATCCTTATCCCTGAATGGCGCGCCTATGTTAAAAGCATCCCATCCCCTCCCCGCCCAGCGCAGACAAGGATCACCATGTCGTTTAATGCCAAGCCGCTTGCCGGCCTCAAAGTCATCGAACTCGGCACCCTCATCGCCGGCCCGTTTGCTTCGCGTATCTGCGCCGAGTTCGGTGCCGAGGTGATCAAGGTCGAGTCGCCGGACGGCGGCGACCCACTGCGTAAATGGCGCAAGCTGTACGAAGGCACTTCGCTGTGGTGGTTCGTGCAGGCGCGCAACAAGAAGTCGCTGACGCTGAACCTCAAACACCCTGATGGCCTGGCGATTCTCAAGCAGTTGCTGGCAGACGCCGACATCCTGATCGAAAACTTCCGCCCCGGCGTGCTGGAAAAGCTCGGGCTGGGATGGGAGACCCTGCATGCGTTGAACCCGAAACTGGTGATGGTGCGCCTTTCGGGATTTGGCCAGACCGGGCCGATGAAAGACCAGCCGGGGTTCGGCGCCGTGGGCGAGTCCATGGGTGGGCTGCGCTACATCACCGGCTTCGAGGACCGACCGCCAGTGCGCACGGGCATCTCCATCGGCGATTCGATTGCCGCGCTGTGGGCGGTGATCGGCGCATTGATGGCGTTGCGACATCGTGAGGTCAATGGAGGGCTAGGCCAAGTGGTGGATGTGGCGCTGTATGAAGCCATCTTCGCCATGATGGAAAGCATGATCCCGGAGTTCGATGTGTTCGGGTTTATCCGCGAGCGCACCGGCAATATCATGCCCGGCATTACACCGTCCTCGATCCACACCAGCGCCGACGGCAAGCATGTGCAAATCGGCGCCAACGGCGACGCTATTTTCAAGCGTTTCATGTCGGCTATCGGCCGTGAAGACTTGGCGAACGATCCGCAACTGGCCAGCAATGACGGGCGTGACAGCCGTCGCGACGAGCTGTACGGCGTCATTGATCGCTGGGTCAATTCGCTGCCGCTGAAGCAGGTGGTGGAGCAGTTGAACAAGGCCGACGTGCCTGCCAGCCGAATCTACAGCGCCGAAGACATGCTCGGCGATCCGCAGTTTCTCGCACGGGAAATGTTCCTCAAGGCGCAGTTGCCGGGCGGCAAGGACTTCAAGATGCCAGGCATCGTGCCCAAGCTTTCGGACACGCCGGGCAGCTGTGAATGGGTCGGGCCGCAATTGGGCGAGCACAACGCTGTATTGCTGACCGAGCTGGGCTATGACACGGCGGCGATTGCCAGTCTGCGTGAACAGGGGGCGATCTGACGCAGTGACAAATCGCGGGCAAAAAGAAACCCTGAAGTGTGGGGAGACACTTCAGGGTTAAACGTGGCCTTACAATGACCGGTACAACAAGCCACAAACACCGGAGCACAATGTTTGCTCTTGCTGTTAAAAAATCTGACCGAGCATGCTGTGGGAAGTTTCCATCAATAAACAATTCTTCATGCCAGCGCCGCACCGCGTGTCTGTGCCGCACTGCGCAAGGCCGCGATAACCGAAGGCTCCACGCGCCCTTCGGCAATTTTGATGTCGCGCAGCAGGCAATCCACCACGTCCACGAGCAAACGCTTATCCATCAATTGAAACGGGTCGACTTCACGCTCGACCACGATAGCGCCGGCCGGATTCTTCACGGTCACCAGGCTCTCGCCCTGCACACCAGAGGTGGTCAGCGTAACCTGATAAGGGCTCAGTGCTTCTGCGAGCAATAGGCTGATACTTTCCATCTCGATCACCACTCAATAGTTCGGGAACAATCGTCTTAACGGGTGCTGCATCTATCCTAAGTGACTGGTTCTGACGTAGGAAAGTTCGCTTTTTCGTCTTTCAAAGGTTGCAGGGGGATGACGAGACCAGCATGCGCTTGCAACATGACAGGCAAAAAACGGCGGCACATAACTGCTTACGCAATGGGCTGCTGTTTTGGGGCTTGCCGGGAGTTGAGTCTGGAGGTGAATCCTATACTCGGTGAGCGCTGCACGACTGGAGCATGGCAAAAGGCCCCTATTGCGAAGGATGATTACGATGGTGGAAAACAAAGAGGAGCAGGCAACAATGGAGAGGATGCATGCCGATGTAAGGCGGATCTACGCCGAGATATCACGCATGCAGGCAGAGCGAGACAAGCTCAAGTCCGAGTCACTTAAGATTACCTGTGAAACGTTCTGGTACCCCATGGGGGTGGCGATGGCCGTAGTCGCAACCATCGCTTCAATCACCGGAGTGGCAATCAAACTGCTTATGTAATCAGGACGCTGCCGGGCCTGCCACACACAAAAACGCCGCTGCCCCAGGGATGGGAAAGCGGCGTTTCGATTTTCGCGGGATGCCTTACAAAGGCTTACCTCGATTGCCATGCTGGCTGACAAACGCCTGCACCGCCTTCAGGTCATTGGCCAGCACTGTGCAGCGCTCTTCACGCTCAAACAGGTCGGCCATGTGCTTGGGCAACTCCAGCGCCTTGCCAACGCCGGCCTTCTCCACCGCTTCCGGGAATTTGACCGGGTGCGCGGTGCCGAGGATCACCATCGGAATATCCAGGCTGCGACGGCATTCGCGTGCTGCCTTAACGCCGATGGCAGTGTGCGGGTCGAGCAGTTCACCGGTCCGGGCATAGACTTCAGCGATGGTTTCGCAGGTTTGCGCGTCGTCCACCGCCAGGGAATCGAACAGCTTGCGGGTTTCGGTCCAGCGCTCCTGCTCGACGCTGAAACCGCCACCGCTCCTGAACGTGCTCATCAGATCGGCGATGGCGGCACCATTGCGACCGTGCATGTCGAACAGCAGGCGCTCGAAGTTCGACGAGACCATGATGTCCATCGACGGCGACAGCGTGGCGTGCAGGGTTTCCTTCACATACCCGTTGCCGCTCATGAAGCGATGCAGGATGTCGTTGCGGTTGGTGGCGACGATCAACTGGTTGATCGGCAGGCCCATGTTGCGCGCCAGGTAGCCGGCGAAGATGTCGCCGAAGTTGCCGGTCGGTACCGAGAACGATACCGAACGGGCCGGCCCGCCCAACTGCAGCGAGGCATGGAAGTAGTAGACGATCTGGGCCATGATCCGCGCCCAGTTGATCGAGTTCACCGCCACCAGGCGCGTGCCTTTGAGGAAGCTCTGGTCGGCAAAGCTGTTCTTGACCATCTCCTGGCAGTCATCGAAGTTGCCTTCGATGGCGATATTGTGGATGTTCTCGCCGAAAATCGTGGTCATCTGACGACGTTGCACCTCCGACACGCGCTGGTGCGGGTGCAGGATGAAAATGTCGACGTTCTCGCAGTGCTTGCAGCCTTCGATGGCCGCCGAGCCGGTATCACCGGAGGTGGCGCCCATGATGACCACGCGCTCGCCGCGCTTTGCCAGCACGTAATCGAGCAGACGACCCAACAGTTGCAGGGCGAAATCCTTGAACGCCAGGGTCGGACCGTGGAACAGCTCAAGCACCCACTCGTTACCGTCCAATTGGCGCAACGGTGCGATGGCACTGTGGGAAAACACGCCGTAGGTTTCTTCCAGGATCTTCTTGAAGTCCGCGTCCGGGATGCTGCCCGTGACGAACGGGCGCATCACCCGGAACGCCAGCTCGTGATACGGCAGGCCAACCCATGAAGCGATTTCTTCCTGGGTGAAACGTGGCAGGTTTTCCGGCACATACAGGCCGCCGTCGGTGGCGAGACCTGTCAGTAAAACGTCTTCGAAATTCAGGGCCGGTGCCTGGCCGCGGGTACTGATGTAGCGCATGGGGGCAAACCTTCGTTTTGGGCTTCAAGCTTTAGGCTACACGCTGCAAGTTGGAGCAGATCTGCTTTTACTTGCAGCGTGCAGGTTAACGCTTGCCGCTTGATTAATTGAGATGTTCGACACGAATCCGTACCACCGGACCAACCACGCCCTGCAACGCTTCCATGGCGGCGATGGCTTCGTTGATATGCCGTTCAAGCACACGGTGGGTCAGCAGGATCATCGGCACCTGGCCGTTCTGCTCCTCGACTTCCTTCTGCATGATCGACTCGATGTTGATCCCGCGCTCCGACAGGATGCTGGCCACCTGGGCCAACACGCCCGGATGATCCTGGGCCTGGATGCGCAGGTAGTAAGCACTTTCGCACGCTTCAATCGGCAGGATCGGGTGGGCCGACAGCGAGTCCGGCTGGAAGGCCAGGTGCGGCACGCGGTTTTCCGGGTCACTGGTCATGGCGCGGACCACGTCCACCAGGTCGGCGATCACCGACGAGGCGGTCGGCTCCATGCCGGCACCGGCACCGTAGAACAGGGTGGAGCCGGCGGCGTCGCCGTTGACCATCACGGCATTCATCACCCCGTTGACGTTGGCGATCAGGCGATCAGCCGGTATCAGCGTCGGGTGCACACGCAACTCGATGCCCGCCGGGGTGCTGCGCGCCACGCCAAGGTGCTTGATGCGGTAGCCCAAGGCTTCGGCGTAGTTCACGTCGGCGGTGGTCAGCCGGGTGATGCCTTCGGTGTAGGCCTTATCGAACTGCAGCGGGATACCGAACGCAATGGAGGCCAGGATAGTCAGCTTGTGGGCCGCGTCGATGCCTTCCACGTCAAAGGTCGGGTCAGCTTCGGCGTAACCCAGGGCCTGGGCTTCGGCGAGCACATCCTCAAAGGTACGGCCCTTCTCGCGCATCTCGGTGAGGATGAAGTTACCGGTGCCGTTGATGATGCCCGCTACCCAGTTGATGCGGTTGGCGGACAGGCCTTCGCGAATGGCCTTGATCACCGGTATGCCACCGGCCACGGCGGCTTCGAACGCAACGATCACACCCTTCTCGCGCGCCCTGGCGAATATTTCGTTGCCGTGTACGGCAATCAGCGCCTTGTTGGCAGTGACCACGTGCTTGCCATTTTCGATGGCCTTGAGCACCAGTTCGCGCGCCACGGTGTACCCGCCCACCAACTCGATGACGATATCGATTTCAGGGTTGGTGGCAACAGCGAAGACGTCGTTGGTAATCGCAATACCGGTCGTTTGGAACTGAGGCTTTGGCGAACGCGTGGCAATCTGCGCCACTTCAATCCCGCGACCTGCACGGCGGGATATTTCCTCAGCATTGCGCTGAAGTACGTTGAAGGTGCCGCCACCGACGGTCCCTAACCCACAGATGCCTACTTTGACCGGTTTCACTGAAGAACTCCCCATGAAACGGCCGACGCTAGGTCGGCCGTGGAAAACAGCCGCACAACCGCGGCTTTCAATTAGTGGCCCGCAGGTTTGGCGGCGAGCCCTGATCGTCGAATATACGACGATACTGGTTTATTTGGCATTCAACGCCAGTTTGGCAACTTGCGGTGCCGGCTGGTAGCCCGGAATCACCTGACCGTCAGCCAAAACGATGGCCGGTGTACCGTTCACGCCGATGGACTGACCGAGGGCAAACTGTTTGGAAACCGGATTGGCACATTTTGCCGCCTTGATTTCCTTGCCATCGACCATCTTGTCCATGGCGGCTTTCTTGTCAGCCGAGCACCAGACCGCCTGCAACTGCTCGTCACCCGGCGAGCCCAGGCCCTGACGCGGGAACGCCACATAACGCACCTCGACACCCAGCTTGTTCAGCGCCGGCACTTCGGCGTGCAGTTTGTGGCAGTACGGGCAGGTGGTGTCGGTAAACACGGTGATGTGGGTCTTGGTCTCGCCGATTGCCGGGTACACCACGGTCTCGGCCACCGGAATGCCGTTGATCAACTTGGAGACGCCCAGGCGTTCGGCTTTCTCGGTCAGGTTGACCGGCTTGCCATCCTTGAGCTGGAACAGGTAGCCCTGGACGATGTACTGGCCATCGGCACTGGCGTACAGCACGCGACTGCCCTTGAGCTTGACTTCATACAAGCCGGCCATGGGGCTGGCGCTGATGCTTTCGATGGGCGTATCGAGCTGCAGGTTGGCCAGGCTCTTGCGAATGGTCTGCTCGGCGGCGTCATCGGCGAAGGCAACGCTGGAAACCAACGCAATGGCTGCGGCGGCAATAATCTGGATCAAGCGCATGGAAACTCCTGAGGGGCAGATGCAGGGACGGTGCAGTCAAGCCGATTGGAAACTCGGGGCCGGACCGTCGCCTTTGCTAACCGGCAAAGCCTACCACAGTTGGGCCGCAGGGCAGCTCGCAGCGGCATAAATTGGGCGTTTTCAGCCGCGTGGGTGGTGCCTGGCATGCATATCCTGCAAGCGTGCCCGCGCAACGTGGGTATAAATCTGGGTGGTGGACAAGTCGCTGTGGCCGAGCAGCATTTGCACCACCCGCAAATCGGCACCGTGATTGAGCAAATGGGTGGCGAAGGCATGGCGCAAGGTATGCGGCGACAGGGTCTTGCCGATCCCGGCGACCTTGGCCTGGTGCTTGATACGGTGCCAGAAGGTCTGACGCGTCATCTGCTCACCGCGCTGGCTGGGGAACAGCACATCGCTGGGACGTCCGCCGAGCAGCTCATGGCGCGCGTCGCGCATGTAGCGCTCCACCCACACAATCGCCTCCTCGCCCATGGGCACCAGACGCTCCTTGCTGCCCTTGCCCATCACCCGCAGCACGCCCTGGCGCAGGTTGATCTGCTCAAGGGTCAGGCTGATCAGCTCGGTCACTCGCAGGCCGCACGCGTAAAGCACCTCCAGCATGGCACGGTCACGCTGACCGATGGCTTCGCTCAGGTCAGGGGCGGCGAGCAAGGCATCGACGTCGGCCTCTGACAGCGACTTGGGCAATGGCCTGCCCAGTTGCGGCATGTCGATCTGCAGGGTCGGGTCGAGAGTGATGAGCTTTTCCCGCAGCAAATAACGGTAAAAGCCGCGCACCCCCGAGAGAAATCGTGCAGTGGAACGCGGCTTGTAGTTTTGCTCCAGGCGCCAGGCCAGGTGATCGAGGATCAGCTCGCGACCGGCATTGATCAGCTCGAGGTGCTTTTCCTGCAGCCAGCCATTGAACAAGGCCAGATCGCTGCGATAGGCCTGGCGAGTGTTGTCCGACAGGCCTTTTTCCAGCCAGAGGGCGTCGAGGAAGTGGTCGATCAGAGGGTGGTCGATGGCGGGCATGGGGACTCAGGCT
This sequence comes from Pseudomonas poae RE*1-1-14, assembly GCF_000336465.1. NCBI lineage: Bacteria > Pseudomonadati > Pseudomonadota > Gammaproteobacteria > Pseudomonadales > Pseudomonadaceae > Pseudomonas > Pseudomonas poae. Next base: position 3,624,892 of record NC_020209.1, read on the forward strand.
GATGGCGGTGGTATCGGGTAGATCCTATCGCAGGCAAGCCAGCTCACCTATGTTGATAGGTAAACATATTCAAGTGCGGGAGCTGGCTTGCCTGCGATGGCTGCGACGCGGTTGCGGGCCAGTCAACAAATCCCGGGCACAAAAAAGCAGCCCGAAGGCTGCTTTTTTCTGCATCGGAAAGCTGGACTTAAGCCAGTTTTTCCTTGATGCGAGCTGCTTTACCGGACAGGTCACGCAGGTAGTACAGCTTGGCTTTACGTACGTCACCGCGACGCTTGACGGCCATGCTGTCGATTTGCGGGCTGTAGGTCTGGAAAGTACGCTCTACGCCAACACCGTTGGAGATTTTACGAACAGTGAAAGCACTGTTCACACCACGGTTACGCTTGGCGATTACCACGCCTTCGAACGCTTGCAGACGCGAACGGTCGCCTTCCTTCACTTTCACCTGAACGACAATGGTGTCGCCCGGGGCAAAGGTAGGGATCTCTTTGGTCATCTGCTCTGCTTCGAGTGCAAGGATGATTTTGTTAGTCATGCTGTGCTCCTAAGGTAAGTCATTGGACCTACCATCGATACGTTGTTAACTATCGTCCCGCGCGAGGATGTATTCCTCGAGCAGCTTCTTCTCTTCTCCAGAAAGCGAGCGGCTATCCAGAAGATCGGCGCGTCGTTCATAGGTCCGACCAAGGGACTGCTGTAAACGCCAACGCCGGATGTGTGCGTGATTGCCACTTAGCAACACGTCGGGAACACGCTGATCCGCATACACCTCCGGGCGGGTGTAGTGCGGGCAATCCAGCAAACCATCCGTGAAGGAATCTTCCTCCGCAGAGTCCGCATGCCCTAAAGCTCCAGGCAGCAGCCGTGTAACCGCATCTATCAGGACCATCGCCGGCAGCTCACCGCCAGACAGGACATAGTCCCCAATCGACCACTCTTCATCGACATGAGCGTCAATAAAACGCTCGTCAATGCCTTCATAGCGACCGGCAATCAGGATTAATGCTTCCTCATTCGCCAGTTCGCGGACCCCAGCCTGTTTCAGCTGACGGCCTTGAGGGGACAGGTAAATTACCTTCGCCTTCTCCCCGGCAGCTGCCTTGGCCTGAACCAATGCGTCTTCCAGGGGCTTGATCTTCATCACCATGCCCGGGCCACCGCCAAATGGGCGATCGTCCACAGTGTGATGCCGATCCGTCGTGTAGTCTCGCGGATTCCAACAGGTGAGCTGCAACAGCCCCTGCTTCACCGCCCGACTGGTGATGCCGTACTCGCTGATGGCGGAAAACATCTCGGGAAACAAACTGATCACTTCAATGCGCAAATTAGCCACGCTTAGAAGTCCGCGTCCCATTCCACCTTCATCTCGCCTGCGGCCAGGTCGACGGCCAACACGCAATGCCCTGTATAGGGCAACAGCCGTTCGCGATCATCCAGGCTGCCAGCGCAAGGCTTGACCACCATTACATCATTGGCGCCGGTTTCCAGAAGGTGATCGATTTTCCCGAGCAATTGCCCCAGTTGATCAATGACCTTCAGACCTTCCAGCTGGTACCAGTAGTACTCGCCGTCGGTCAATTCAGGGAACAGGTTGCGCGGCACGCAGATCTCATAACCGGCCAGAAGACGAGCTTCTTCACGGTCATCAAGACCCTTGAGCTTTGCGACCAGGAACTTGTCGCTCCCGCGTCCACTGACCAGCTCGACCTGTTTCACACTACCTTCGCGCTTGAGCGTCCAGGTTTTGTACTGCAACAGGTTTTCAGTCGGATCAGTAAAGGAATACACCTTCACTTCGCCGCGAACGCCATGAACAGAGTAAATCTTGCCGATAACGATCAAATCATCAGCAACAGCTGGCGTCGCGTTCATATTGCTCAGGCTGCGGCCTTAGCCGAGTCCTTCAACAGCTTTGCAACGCGCTCGGATGGCTGTGCACCCACGCTCAGCCAGTAGGCTACGCGCTCTTGGTTCACGGACAGACGAACTTCTTGACCACGAGCGATCGGGTTGAAGAAACCAACCTGTTCCTTGTGCGAACCGTCGCGCGGGTTGCGGCTGTCGGTTACGGTCAAGTGGTAAAACGGGCGCTTTTTGGAGCCGCCAAGGGCAAGACGGATTGTTAGCATGTGAACATCGTTCCTGTAGTCGGTGCTGCAAATCTAAATGCACAGCGGGCATAGGTGCCCGAAAGGCCGCATATTCTAAGGAATATCCGGACTTTTGCAAATGTCTTTTTCCGGCGCCTACCCGCGTGCCATTCAGATCTGCTATAGAGCCGTCGGTTAAAACGGCGAGTCAGCCCCCGCCAACGGCGGGTTTGCTGGAGATCCCACATCCGTGTGGGTCGCAGCGCAAGCAGTGCCTGCGCTCGAATACTTTACATTTTAGGCATGCCGCCGCCGGGCAACATACCGCCCATGCCGCGCATCATCTTGGCCATCCCGCCCTTGGCGGAGAATTTCTTCATCATCTTCTGCATCTGCTTGTGCTGCTTGATCAAGCGACCGATGTCCTGCACCTGGGTGCCGGACCCCATGGCGATCCGGCGCTTGCGCGAACCGCTGATCAGCTCAGGGTCGCGGCGCTCGGCCGGGGTCATGGAATTGATGATGGCTTCCATCTGCTTGAACTGCTTCTCTGCCGCGCCCTGGGCGTTGCCCATCTGCGCCAGGTTCACACCGCCGATGTTCGGCAGTTTGTCCATCAGGCCGCCGAGGCCGCCCATGTTCTTCATCTGCTGAAGCTGATCACGGAAGTCTTCGAGATCGAAGCCCTTGCCCTTCTTCAACTTCTTGGCCAGCTTGTCGGCCTTGTCCTTGTCGAGGGTGGCTTCGGCCTGCTCGATCAGGCTGAGCACGTCGCCCATGCCGAGGATGCGCGAAGCAATACGCTCAGGGTGGAACGGCTCGAGCGCTTCGCTCTTCTCGCCCATACCGATGAACTTGATCGGTTTGCCGGTAATGGCCCGTACCGACAGCGCGGCACCACCACGGGCATCGCCGTCGACCTTGGTGAGGATCACGCCGGTCAGCGGCAGCGCATCACCAAAGGCCTTGGCGGTGTTGGCCGCATCCTGGCCTGTCATGGCGTCGACCACGAACAGCGTCTCGACCGGGTTGATCGCGGCATGCAGCGCCTTGATCTCGCCCATCATCTCTTCGTCGATGTGCAGACGACCGGCGGTGTCGACGATGACCACGTCGATGAATTTGAGCTTCGCTTCTTTAATAGCCGCGTTGGCGATGTCGACCGGCTTCTGGCTCAGGTCCGACGGGAAGAAGGTCACGCCCACTTCGCCCGCGAGCATTTCCAGCTGCTTGATGGCGGCCGGACGATAAACGTCAGCCGACACCACCATCACCGACTTCTTCTTGCGCTCTTTAAGGAAGCGCGCCAGCTTGCCAGCGGTGGTGGTTTTACCTGCACCCTGCAGACCAGCCATCAGCACGACGGCCGGCGGCACGGCGCTGAGGTTCAGGTCTTCGTTGGCTGCGCCCATCAGGCTTTCGAGTTCGGCCTGGACGATCTTCACGAACGCCTGGCCCGGCGTCAGGCTGCGCGACACTTCAGTGCCGACCGCACGTTCCTTGACCGAGTTGACGAAGTCCTTGACCACCGGCAGGGCGACGTCGGCTTCCAGCAACGCCATGCGCACTTCGCGCAGGGTGTCTTTAATATTGTCCTCGGTCAGCTTGGCCTTGCCGGTAACGTGGCGCAGCGTCTGCGAGAGACGGTCAGTCAGGTTTTCAAACATGCGCGATCCTTTCAGGCCCCATTCATCGAAATGCTTTGGTAGACCGAGGTAATGACGGCCCAGGCTGTGGTAAATCGCTATTAAAAACAGCGCTCGGCGAGCCTGCGGCGTGGGCAGGTCGCGGATTATAGCGAAGACTGCGCCCATGCACACCCGCTGTCTGGCCCGGGAGTCTTTCGTGCAACGGCGGTGTATGCCAAACTCAGCGCCTTTCGGGCTTTCCTTTCAGGATTTATGCTTCCCTTGTCACCCAGTTTGCTACCCAGCCTCGCCGCCGCCATCCTGTATGCCGCTGCGACCCTCTACCAGGGCACCCGCCTGGCCAAATGCGTCAAGGCCGACAAACGCCTGCTCGCAGGCCTTGGCGGCCTCGCCCTGGTGGCGCACGTCGCCAGCCTCCTTACCCACCTGATGACACCGATCGGCCTGGGCCTGGACTTCTTCAGCGCCGCCAGCCTGATCGCGGCTGCCGTGATCGGCCTGACGCTGATCGCCTGCACGCGCATCCCGGTGGAAAACCTGCTGGTGCTGCTGTTTCCGCTGGGCATGCTCACGGTGCTGCTCGCACAGTTCGCCCCTACCGGTACGGTGCAGGTGATCGATGAGGAGCCGGGAATCCTGTCGCATATCCTGCTGTCGATCCTGGCCTACGGCATGTTCACCATCGCGGTGTTCCAGGCCCTGCTCCTGCTGTTGCAGGATCACCAGCTCAAGCACAAGCACCCTTCGGGCCTGATCAAAAACTTCCCGCCGCTGCAAACCATGGAAAGCCTGTTGTTCGGGTTCCTGTGGGCCGGCTGGACGCTGCTGTCGCTGTCGCTGATTTCCGGCTGGCTGTTCGTCGAGAACCTGTTTGCCCAGCACCTGGTGCACAAGACCCTGCTGGCCTGCCTGGCCTGGGTGGTGTTCAGCGTGCTGCTATGGGGCCGCAACCGCCTCGGCTGGCGCGGGCACAAGGCAATCCGCTGGACCCTGGCCGGTTTCTGCCTGCTGATGCTGGCCTATTTCGGCAGCAAGCTGGTTCGCGAATACATCCTGCATATCTGACGGGCAGCAAACATGGACAACTTGCCCCTGGGGCCGATGCTCGCGGTAATCGCCCTGCTGGTGTTATGGGCCGCGCTGTTTACCGCCATCGAAACCGCACAGCAGCACCTGCTGGCGCTACGCCCCGGCACACGCCAGGGTGACAAGGCGGCCGCACGCCTGAACTTCCCGCGCAACAGCCTTATCCTGTGCAACACCCTGTGCCGGGGCATGGTGGTGATGCTCTGCACCCTGCTGGCGATTTATGCCTGGGAGCACAATGGGCCGTGGCTCGGCTGGGCGATCTCCAGCGCCCTGCTGCTGGTGCTGGCCGACTACCTGCCCCGCGCCCTGGCCATCCGCTACCCTCAAGCGGTGCTGGGGTTTGGCAATGCACTGCTGGGCGTGCCGTTGAAACTCCTCTATCCACTGGCCTGGCTGCTCAATGGCCTGGGCCTGTCGCTGCTGCGTCCGTTCGCACGCAAACCCGGCGTGGTGAAACACAGCGATGACCCCCTGCCTGATCATGACGACGAGCCGCAAGCCGATACAGATGAAGACCGCACGCCTGGCATGCCCGGCATCCATGCCCTGGACAACATCACGGTCAATGACATCCTGGTGCCGCGCAGTGAAGTGGATGGCATCAACCTGGATGATTCGATCGACGAGATCATCGAACAACTGCGTACCAACCCGCGCACTCGCCTGCCGGTGTTTCACAGCGACATCAACCAGGTCGAAGCCGTGCTCAATACCCGCCAGATCCAGCACCTGCTGCCCGATGCCAGCCTGAGCAAAGACGCGCTGCTGGCAGCCTGCCACGAACCTTACTTCGTCCCGGAAAGCACGCCATTGCAACTGCAACTGCTGAACTTCCACAAGCAGCAGCGGCGCCTGGGCATGGTGGTGGATGAGTACGGCGAAGTGATGGGTATCGTCACCCTGGAAGATATCCTCGAAGAAATCGTCGGCGAGTTCGAAAGCGAGCAGATTGCGGACAATCCGCATATCGAGGCCCAGACTGACGGTCGCTACATCATTGACGGCGCCGCCTCGATCCGCGACCTGAACAAGAGCCTGACCTGGCACCTGCCCAGTGACGGACCCAAGACCCTCAACGGCCTGGTGACCGAAGCACTGGAGACCATTCCGGATTGCGCGGTGTGCCTGAAGATCGGCCGGTATCGCCTGGAAATCCTCGAGACCGAGGACAACCGGGTCAGCAAGGTGCTGATCTGGCATACCCATCGCGTACCTGTCGCCGTCTGACGGATTTGCGGTGGCTGCTGCGCCCCTGTTGTTCCTATAATCCCCGCGAGCCCCGCCCACCCAGCCCATGGGTGTTCGACCAATAACAATGACCGCCAGGGATACCTCATGACCACCACGTATAACGAGGCAGCGCCTGCCGCCCCGAGCAATTCGACCGCACGGGTTGCCACCGCAAGCATTGTCGGCACCGCCATCGAGTTCTACGACTTCTATATCTACGCCACCGCAGCCGCGCTGGTGATTGGCCCGGTGTTCTTCCCGCAGACCTCCGGTACCGCGCAGATGCTCGCGTCGTTCCTGACCTTCGGCATCGCCTTTATCGCCCGTCCGCTGGGCTCGGCGCTGTTTGGCCACTTCGGCGACCGCATCGGCCGCAAGTCGACACTGGTCGCTTCGCTGCTGCTGATGGGCGTGTGCACCACGCTGATCGGCTTGCTGCCCGGCTACGACAGCATCGGCGCCTGGGCGCCGATTCTGCTGTGTGTGCTGCGCTTCGGCCAGGGCCTGGGCCTTGGCGGGGAATGGGGCGGCGCGGCGTTGCTGGCCACCGAGAACGCCCCCAAGGGCAAGCGCGCCTGGTTTGGCATGTTCCCGCAACTGGGCCCGTCCATCGGGTTCCTGGCGGCCAATGGCCTGTTCCTGATTCTGGCGATGAGCCTGAACGATGAGCAGTTCCGCAGTTGGGGCTGGCGTATTCCATTCATCCTCAGCGCGGCGCTGGTGATGGTCGGCCTGTACGCACGCCTGAAGCTGCATGAAACGCCAGTGTTCGCCAGTGCCGTGGCCAAACAGGCGCCGGTGAAAGTGCCGCTGGTGGAGCTGTTCAGCCAGCATTGGCTGCCGGTGCTGCTGGGCGCCGCGTCGATGGTGGTGTGCTACGCGCTGTTCTATATCACCACGGCGTTTTCCCTGAGCTATGGGGTGTCGACGCTGGGCTACAGCCGCGAAACCTTCCTCGGCCTGCTGTGCTTTGCGGTGCTCTTCATGGGCCTGGCGACACCACTGGCGGCGCTGGCCAGTGATCGTTACGGACGCAAGCCGGTGCTGATCGTCGGCGCGGTGCTGACGATGCTGTCGGGCTTTACCATGGAACCGCTGCTGACCCAGGGCTCGACCTGGGCGGTCGCCTTGTTTCTGGCGCTGGAGCTGTTTCTGATGGGCGTGACGTTCGCGCCAATGGGCGCGTTGCTGCCGGAGCTGTTCCCGACCCGCGTGCGTTATACCGGCGCATCAGCGGCCTATAACCTGGGTGGCATCGTGGGGGCTTCAGCGGCCCCCTTCTTCGCGACCAAGCTGGTGGCGATGGGTGGGCTGAGTTATGTGGGTGGGTATGTGTCGGCGGCGGCGCTGATCAGCTTGATTGCGGTGCTGTGCCTGAGAGAGACGCGGGATAATGATCTGAACAAGGTGGCCTGATAGACCACTATCGGGAGCAAGCCCCCTCCCACATTTGATCGGGTTCACAGGATTGGATTTGTGAATACATTCAAATGTGGGAGGGGGCTTGCATCCCGATGCTTTCAGAGCTCTACAACAACAGCCTTCGAAGCACGGGTCGCCTTGGCTCGAGCAGCCTCAATCGACTCATCCCGCGCCAACGCCACACCCATGCGGCGCTGGCCATTCACTTGCGGCTTGCCAAACAACCGCAACGCCGTATCGGGCTCGCTCAACGCCGCGCCGAGGTTGGCAAACGCGGTCTGCGTCGACTGCCCCTCTACCAGAATCACCGCCGATGCCGAAGGGCCAAACTGACGAATCAACGGAATCGGCAGGCCCAGAATGGCGCGCGCGTGCAGGGCAAACTGCGAGAGATCCTGGGAAATCAGGGTCACCAGGCCTGTGTCGTGGGGGCGCGGCGACACTTCGCTGAACCACACCTGATCCCCTTTGATGAACAACTCCACACCAAACAGGCCACGACCGCCCAAGGCTTCGGTCACGGCTTTGGCGACGCGCTCGGATTCGGCCAGAGCCACCGGGCTCATGGCCTGGGGCTGCCAGGATTCCTGATAGTCGCCCTTCTCCTGACGATGCCCCACCGGCGCACAGAACGTGGTACCGCCGATATGGCGCACGGTCAGCAGGGTGATTTCGTAGTCGAAGTCGATGAAGCCCTCGATGATCACGCGACCTTTGCCAGCACGTCCGCCCTCCTGGGCGTAATCCCAGGCTTTCTGCACGTCATCGGCGCTGCGCAACAGGCTCTGGCCCTTGCCCGACGAACTCATCACCGGCTTGACCACGCACGGAAAACCCAGCGCCTGCACGGCCTGGCTGTAGTCCTCGAAGGTGTCGGCGAAGTGATACGGCGAGGTCGGCAGGTCCAGCTCTTCGGCAGCCAGGCGACGGATGCCTTCACGGTTCATGGTCAGCGAGGTGGCACGCGCGGTCGGGATCACGGTGAAGCCTTCGGCTTCCAGCTCAACCAGGGTGGCGGTGGCGATGGCTTCGATTTCCGGCACGATGAAGTGCGGTTTTTCCGCCTCGATCACCGCACGCAGAGCTGCGCCATCGAGCATGTTGATCACATGGCTGCGATGCGCCACCTGCATGGCCGGCGCGTTGGCGTAGCGATCCACGGCAATCACTTCAACGCCCAGGCGCTGCAGCTCGATCACCACTTCCTTGCCCAGCTCACCGCAGCCACACAGCATTACGCGGGTCGCGGTTGGCGACAATGGAGTTCCGATTCGGGTCATCTCAGGTCCTCAGGGGAGCGGATCATGGGGAGAAAGGCCGGCATTTTACATGAACTGTAAAAATTGGCCTCAGTTGACGACAGCCCGTTTACGCATGCGCCAGGCCATCACCAGCCACACCACGGTCACCCCGGCGAACTTCGACACCAACGCCGTGCCTGCCACGGCCGGGGTCAGCGCGCCGATCAGGCCGAAGAAGATGAAGGTATCCAGAGGAATGCTCAGCGCCGAGCTGATCCACAGGCGGTCGTGCAACGGGCGCTTGGTGATGCTGAACACCAACCAGTCGATGCATTCGGACACCGCGAACGCCGTGGCGCTGGCCAGGGCGATGGACGGGTCGGAGGTGATGTAGGACAGCACCAGCGCGGCCAGCATGGCAATGATCGCGCCGTGGCCAAAGCGGGTTTGCACCATGTCGCGCAGGATGAACACCAGCCCGCCCCAGGCGGACCAGATGACGTCCAGGTGCGGGGCGGTGGAGAAGGCGAAGTTGATCAGCACGACGCTGCTGATGTAGGCGATCAGGAAGAGCATGGGGGTAGGGCCTGTGGGTAATTATGTTGTCAGAGAAGGCCTCATCGCAGGCAAGCCAGCTCCCACCCTGGAGGGGGTTCACATCGCTTGCTCTGTGAATACATTCCAGGGTGGGAGCTGGCTTGCCTGCGATAGCGGCCTGTCAGGCGCCGGACTTCCCCGGCATCATAAACACCAAACCATCGGCCACCGCCCGCTCATGACACAACCCCAGCACCACCCGACGCTCGGCATTGTCCATACGGCTCCAGCGCGTAATTTCATCCACCTTGCGCTGGCAGCCGGTGCAGATATCGTCATCATCCAACGCACAGATACTCACACACGGCGAGGCGACAGGACGTTCGGCCGGGTTCATTCCTGCTGCTCAACCAGGTCACGCGCGTACCGCTGGGCGTTGTGCACATAGTGGGCAGCGCTGGCTTCGAGCATGCGCTTTTGCGCCTCGGTCAGCTCACGCACCACCTTGCCCGGCGAGCCCATCACCAGTGAGCCGTCGGGGATGTCCTTGCCTTCACCGATCAGCGAATTGGCGCCGATGATGCAGTGCTTGCCGATTCTGGCGCCATTGAGGACCACCGCATTGATGCCGATCAGGCTGTAGTCACCCACCGTGCAGCCGTGCAGCATGGCGTTATGGCCGATGGTCACGCCGGTGCCCAGGGTCAGCGGGTAGCCCATGTCGGTGTGCATCACGCTGCCGTCCTGCACGTTGCTGTTCCTGCCGATCAGGATCAGTTCGTTGTCGCCCCGCAACACCGCGTTGAACCACACGTTGGCGCCCTCCTCCAGCTTGACCTTGCCCACCAGCGTGGCATTGGGTGCCACCCAGCTGTCGGGGTGCGTCTCGACGCGGGCGTCGCCCAGGCGGTATTTCATGGTGTGTCCTCGCGGCTTGCCATTTGGGTGATGGCTTAGATATTGATGAAGCTCTTGGGCGGTTCGTGCAGGCTGATCCTGGCATCGTCATACAGCAGGTTGATCAGCTCGACGATCATGATGGCGGTCAGCCCCCAGATCTTGTACTCGCCAAACCGATAGCTCGGCACGTACCAACTGCGGCCCTGATAATCGATGCGATGAGTGTGTTCGCGCGGGTCCTGACGGAAAAAATCCAGTGGCACACTGAAAACAGCGGCAATTTCGGCGTCGTTGGCCAGGTACTCGACGTAATCGGGAACCACCCCCACATAAGGCGTAACGCGAATGCCATGCAGGGAGATCAGCGGGCTCAAGGGGCCGATCACCTCCACCAGGCCCGGCGGCAGGCCGATTTCCTCTTCGGCTTCACGCAGCGCGGTGAAAATCAGGTCCGGGTCTTCGGGGTCACGGCGCCCGCCGGGAAACGCGACTTCGCCGCCATGGGTCGACAGCCCGCTGGCGCGCAGGGTCAGGATCAGCTCGGGTTCGTCGCTGCGGGTGATGGGCACCAGCACAGCGGCCTCGGGGAACCGCCCGTCGGTCTCCAGCGTGTGCGGCGTGTGATTGCTTACCCGGCGAAGTAGCTCGTCCAGCATGAGTCATCTCGGTCTGTTGGCTACCTCGCATCATGCACCAAAGCCAGCGGGCGCCCAACCCCAAAACCGCAAGCCTGTCGTGAAACGACAACTTGCAGGAACGCCTGGCACCAAGCCAAGATGCACGCACTCTCCAGGAACCCGAGCATGAACTTCTGCAGCCAGTGCGGCAAACCGGTCACCCAACGCATCCCCGATGGCGACGCGCATCTGCGTTATGTGTGCGATCACTGCCACACCATCCACTATCAGAACCCCAATATCGTCGCCGGCACGTTGCCGGTCTGGGGCGACAAAGTGCTGCTGTGCCGCCGTGCCATCGAGCCGCGCCTGGGCTACTGGACCCTGCCTGCGGGCTTCATGGAAAACGGCGAAACCGTCGAACAGGCCGCCGTGCGCGAAACCTTTGAAGAAGCCTGCGCGCGCATACGCAATTTGCAGGTCTACACGTTAATCGACGTGCCCCATATCAATCAGGTGCATATTTTTTACCGCGCAGAGCTGGTCGACCTGGACTTCGCCGCCGGCATCGAAAGCCTTGAGGTGAAGCTGTTCGACGAGGCCGATATCCCCTGGTCCGACCTGGCTTTCCGCACGGTTGGGCGTACCCTGGAATGCTTTTTTGCCGACCGTCTGCAACGGACCTTCCCGGTGCGTAGCGAAGCGGTGCCACCCATGTCGAAAATCGCCCGGTCCTGATCCGGCTCCCAGGAAATCGTGTCAATGCGTTGGTTGCTTGCTCTGCTCTGCCTGTCGTTCGCCACGCTATCGCCGGCGTCCACCCTGGAAACCCTGGGCGGCAAACCGGTGGAAAAAGTCCTGGTACTTAAATCTGCCCACCAATTGCAGTTGATCAACGACGGCAAGCCCCTCAAGACCTACCGCATCTCCCTGGGCAAGAACCCCAAGGGCCACAAGCTGATCGAGGGCGACCGCCGCACGCCGGAAGGCTTTTATTGGCTCGACTGGCGCAAGGTCAGCGATCGCTACAACCTGGCCATGCACATTTCCTACCCCAATATCAGCGACGCCGCCCGCGCCCGCCGCGAAGGCGTGAAGCCGGGCAGCATGATCATGATCCACGGCACACCCGACACCGAAGACTACCCGGAGCAGTGGTTCCACACCCTGGACTGGACCGATGGCTGCATCGGCATGCGCAATGTCGACATGCGCGAGGTATGGAACCTGGTCAAGGACGGCACCCTGATCGAGATCCGCCCCTGATCCTCAACCGCTCGTAAAATAATTCGAAATAAATTCCCGCCCCTGGCAGCGCCCGCCGGTGAATACCAGTTCACCGCGCGGGCTTGCGCCGTTCTGCGCGCCATAAAGACCTCTCTAATACCACTTGATACCAGGCCCCAATACAGGGCCCTGAAACCGCCACCTGCACGATTTTGGGTGCATTGACATGGTATCTAAGTGGTATTAGTTTCCGGCCAATACCGGGCGACAACACTCCAAATAACGCATCGGACACTCACTCATGAACCCCATCCTGGCCTTGCGCCCCGACGACACACAGTCCACGCCGCTCTACCTGCAGCTGGCCCGCAACCTGGAAGCGGCCATCCATGCCGGCGAGTGGAAATCGGAGCAGGCCTTGCCTTCCGAGCGCGTACTCAGCGAGCAATTGAGTATCTCGCGGGTCACCGCACGCAAAGCCCTGCAAGTGCTGTTTTCCCAGGGCCTGATCCGCCGCAGCCAGGGCTCCGGCACCTTTATCACGCCACGCCTTGAACAACCGCTGTCGCGCCTCTCGGGCTTCAGCGAAATGCTGCGCCTCAAGGGGTTTGTGCCCAGCTCGCATTGGCTGGAGCGCGATATCACCCCGCCAACCCACGAAGAGCTGATCCGTCTCGCCCTGTCGCCCACCGACAAGGTCGCGCGCCTCAAGCGTTTGCGCAAAGCCGATGACACGGTCATGGCCATCGAAATGACCACCCTACCCGCCTCGGTGCTGCCGCAGCCGCAGGCATTGGGCAATTCGCTCTACGAATACCTGGAAGGCATCGGCAAGCCCATCGTGCGCGCCCTGCAGCACGTGCAGGCGATCAACGCGTCGGACGAGTTCGCCGCCCTCGTGGGCATCGCCCCCGGCACCGCCATGCTGCTGAGCTGCTGATGTCCCGTGTCGGCTACACCGCCGACAACACGCCGATTGAAATCACCGATACCTATTGCCGCAACGACTACTACGACTTTGTCGCAGAGCTGCGCCGCCATGACTACTCCGCTGAGCTGCGGCTCTAGAGAACTGCCCATGTCCGAAGACAATATCCTCACACCCCACGGCTGGATTCGCGGCCGCCTGGTGCACGAAAACGGCCGGGTGAGCGCCATCCAAGGCACGCCCTGCGATCCGGCCGACAACGACTTGCCTTACCTGCTGCCGGGCTTTATCGACCTGCATGTGCACGGCGGTGGCGGTGCCGACATCATGGAAGGCGCCCAAGCCTTCGAAACCATCACCCGCACCCACGTGCGCTTCGGCACCACCTCATTACTGGCCACCACCATGACCGCGCCGGTGGAGGACATTTCCCGAGTACTCGGCCAGCTCGGCACCTTCTGCGAGCAACGCCCGTCCGGCAGCGCGCGGGTGCTCGGCGTCCACCTGGAAGGCCCCTACATCAACCCGGGCAAACTCGGCGCCCAGCCCAACTTCGCCCACACCGCCTTGATGGCCGAAGTGGAGGCTTACCTGGCCCTGGCGCCGATCCGCGTGATCACCATCGCGCCGGAAATCGCCGGCCACGCGGCATTGATCCGCGCCCTCAGCGAACGCGGCGTGCGCATGCAGATCGGCCACACCCTGGGCAGCTATGAAGAAGGCGTGGCCGCCCTCGAAGCCGGCGCCACCAGCTTCACCCATTTGTACAACGCCATGAGCCCGCTGCATCACCGCGAACCCGGCATCGTCGGCGCCGCGCTGGCCCACGCCCAATACGCCGAACTGATCCCGGACCTGCTGCATGTGCACCCCGGCGCCATGCGCGTGGCCCTGCGTTCGATCCCGTGCCTGTACTGCGTGACCGACTCCACGGCCGCCGCCGGCATGCCCGACGGCGAATACAAGCTGGGCAGCCACACCGTGACCAAATGCCTGGGCGGTGTACGCCTGGCCGACGGCACCCTGGCTGGCAGCACGCTGACCATGGACCAGGCGCTGCGCAACCTGGTGAAGATCGGCCTGCCCATCAGCGAAGCCTCACAACGCCTGTCGCAATTTCCTGCGGACTACCTGGGCCTGCCGGAGCGCGGCCGCCTGCAACCCGGCAGCTTTGCCGACTGCGTGCGCCTGGACCGCGCCCTGACCCTCACCGACGTAATGGTCGAAGGAGAAACCATTGACTTCAAAAATGCTTGAAGAGGCCTTGGCCTCCGCTGATGCCGTCGCCGCACAACTGCAACGGCTCGGCCCGCCACTGGAGAACATCGCCGGGCACCTGCGCCGCCAGCCGCCGCAGGTGGCGATGACCATCGCCCGGGGCAGTTCGGACCATGCCGCCAGCTACTTCGCCTACCTCGCCATGCAGCATGTGGGCATCCCGGTGGCGTCGCTGCCGATGTCGGTGGTGACCCTGTTGCAGGCGCCGTTGCAGGTCACAGGCCAGGTGGCGTTCGGCTTCTCGCAGTCGGGACAGAGCCCGGACCTGGTCGACAGCCTGCGCCTGCTGCGCAAGCGCGGAGCCTTGAGTATCTCGCTGGTCAACGCCGAGGACTCGCCGCTGGAAGCCACCTGCGAATTCCACGTGCCACTGTGCGCCGGGCCGGAACTCAGCGTGGCGGCGACCAAAAGCTTTATCGCCACCCTCAGCGCCAGCGCGCAGTTGATCGGGCACTGGAGCCAGGAAGCCGATTTGCTGCAGGCATGCCGCGCCTTGCCCGATGAGTTGCGTGCAGCTGCCACACAGGATTGGACCCAGGCCATCGAGGCCCTGAAGGACAGCCAGCGCCTGATGGTGATCGGCCGTGGCGCCGGATTTGCGGTGGCCCAGGAAGCCGCGCTCAAGCTCAAGGAAACCTCGGCAATCCAGGCCGAAGCCTTCAGCAGCGCCGAAGTGCGCCATGGGCCGATGGCCTTGATCGACGAAAACTACCCGCTGCTGGTATTCGCCCCGCGCGGTGCCGAGCAGGCCGGCCTGCTGAGCCTGGCCGCCGATATGCGCCAACGCGGCGCTCGGGTGTTGCTGGCCGCGCCGGACGATGTCATCGAGCGCGACCTGACCTTGAGCCGCGCCGAGCACCCGAGCCTGGACCCGATCCTGGCCATCCAGAGCTTTTACGTGATGGCCGCAGGCCTCGCTGAAGCACGGGGCATGGACCCGGACCAGCCGCGTCACCTGAGCAAAGTTACCCGCACTCACTGAGTGGTGTTTTCCTGATGAGTACCGTGCCCATGTCCAACAACAATAATGTTTTGACCCTCAGCGCCCCCCTCAGTGGGCCGATGCTGGCCTTGGGCAGCGTCCCCGATGACGTGTTCGCCAGCGGCGCGCTGGGCGACGGTATCGCCATCGACCCGTTGAATGACTGCCTGCATGCGCCGTGCGACGGGGTCATCATCCACGTCGCCCGCACCGGGCATGCGTTGACGATTCGCGCGGCAAACGGCGCCGAATTGCTGATGCACCTGGGCATCGACACCGTGGAGCTGGGTGGCGAAGGCTTTGAGCTGCTGGTTGAGCACGGCGCGCAGGTGAGCGACGGGCAAGCGCTGATGCGCTTTGACCTGGACCGCATCGCGCGACGGTGCAAGAGCCTGGTGAGTCCGATCATTCTGACCAACAGCGAGCGCTTTGAACTGACGCCGTGTGCATTGAAAACCGTGAAGGTTGGCGAGCCATTGATGCGGGTCTCTGTGCGTTCGTCAATTTCCGCTGAAGCCGCTGTGGATAACCTCGGCGTCGAGGCCAGCGCCAGCGTACGCATGACCCATCGCGGCGGTCTGCATGCGCGCCCGGCGGCGCTGATTCGCAAAACGGCAGCTGGCTTCAGCAGCCAGTCGCACTTGCACTTCGCCGGTCAATCCGCCGCCTGCGATAGCCTGATTGGCCTGATGGGCCTGGGCATTGGCGAGGGCGATGAAGTGCGCGTCAGCTGTCACGGCAACGATGCCGATGCGGCGTTGCAGGCATTGGTGGCAGCCTTGTCCGTGGCGATCAGCGAAGCCCGTCAGGCTGAGGCTGTTGCCGCCGCGCCACACCGGGTCAGCAGCGAAGCCGGCGTGCTGCAAGGCGTGTGCGCCGCACCCGGCCTGGTGTGCGGGCCGTTGATCCGCCTCAGCGGTATTGAGCTGCCTGCCGATACCGGTGGCCATCGCGTCAATGAACAACTCAAACGTCTGGACGCAGCACTGGAGCAGGTACGCGGCGAAATCCGCAACACGCTGGCGCTGGCTCGGCAGCGCAAAAACGCCGAGGAAGAAGACATCTTCGCCGCCCACCTGGCCCTGCTGGAAGACCCGGCGTTGCTTGGCGCCGCCAGCGCATCCATCGAACAGGGCAGCGCCGCCACCCATGCCTGGCGCGATGCAATCCAGGCCCAATGCGCGGTGTTGCTGGCGGTGGGCAAACCGTTGTTCGCCGAGCGCGCCAATGACCTGCGCGACCTGCAACAGCGCGTGTTGCGCGTCTTGCTCGGTGAAGCCTGGCACGTCGAATTACCGGCGGGAGCGATTGTCAGCGCCCATGAGCTGACGCCCTCGGACCTGCTGCAACTGAGCGCGCAACAGGCCGTCGGTATCTGCATGGCCGAAGGCGGCGCGACCTCCCATGTAGCTATTTTGGCGCGGGGCAAAGGCCTGCCCTGCGTGGTGGCGTTGGGCACCGAACTGCTCGATGTGCCCCAGGGTCAGCGCGTGGTGCTGGACGCCGCCAACGGTCGCCTGGAACTGGCGCCCAGCGAGGCGCGTCATGTCCAGGTGCACCAGATTCGCGACGCACAGCAACTGCGTCGCCGACAGCAACAAGCCCAGGCTCAACTGCCGGCCCTCACCACCGATGGCGTGAGCATTGAAGTGGCCGCCAACGTCGCCTCCAGCGCCGAGGCCCAGGTAGCCTTCGAAAACGGTGCCGATGGCGTGGGTCTGCTGCGCACCGAATTCCTCTTCGTCGACCGCCGCACCGCGCCGGATCAACAGGAACAGCGCCAGGCGTACCAGGACGTGCTGGATGCCATGGGCGATAAATCGGTGATCATCCGCACCATCGACGTGGGCGGCGACAAGCAGCTCGACTACCTGCCACTCCCCGCCGAAGCCAATCCGGTGCTGGGCCTGCGCGGTATTCGTCTGGCCCAGGTGCGGCCCGATGTGCTCGACCAGCAACTGCGCGCGCTGCTGCAAGTATCGCCGCTCGGACGCTGCCGCATTCTGCTGCCGATGGTCAGCGAGGTGGATGAATTGCTGCAGATCCGCCAGCGCCTGGATGAACTGTGCGCCGAGCTGGGCCTCACACAGCGCCCGGAACTGGGCGTGATGATCGAAGTGCCCGCCGCCGCGCTGATGGCCGAGCAGCTCGCGCGGCATGCCGACTTTTTGTCCATCGGCACCAATGACCTGTCCCAGTACACCCTGGCCATGGACCGCGACCACGCCGGCCTGGCGGCACGGGTCGACGCGTTGCACCCGGCCCTGCTGCGGCTGATCGCCCAGACGTGCGCGGGGGCAGCGACGCACGGGCGTTGGGTGGGTGTGTGCGGTGCGCTGGCATCCGATCCATTGGCGACACCGGTGCTGATCGGCCTGGGGGTCAGCGAGCTGTCGGTAAGCCCGCTGCAGATCGGCGAAATCAAGGACCGCGTCCGCCACCTGGACGCGGCGCATTGCCGGCAACTGAGCCAGGGCCTGCTAGACCTGAGCAGCGCCAAGGCCGTTCGCCACGCGTGTCAACACCACTGGCCGCTGAGCTGACAACAACAAAAAAGGAGACACGCCATGTATCAACATTTTATCGAAGGCCTGCAACGGCTGGGCCGCGCCTTGATGCTGCCGATCGCGATTCTGCCGATTGCCGGCCTATTGCTGCGCCTGGGCGATACGGACCTTTTGAACATCGCGGTAATGCACGATGCCGGGCAAGCGATCTTTGCCAACCTGGCGCTGATCTTCGCCATCGGTATCGCCGTGGGTTTTGCCCGCGACAACAACGGCACGGCGGGCCTGGCCGGGGCGATTGGTTATCTGGTGATGATCTCCACGCTCAAGGTGATGGACACCACCATCAACATGGGCATGCTCGCCGGTATCGCCAGTGGATTGATGGCCGGCGCGCTGTATAACCGCTTCAAGGACATCAAGTTGCCGGAGTACCTCGCCTTTTTTGGCGGGCGACGATTCGTGCCGATTGTCACGGGGTTCAGCGCGGTTGGCCTGGGCGTGATCTTTGGGCTGATCTGGCCGCCGATCCAACAGGGCATCAACAGCTTCGGCGCGTTGCTGATGGAAAGCGGCAGCCTCGGCGCCTTCGTGTTTGGTGTGTTCAACCGGCTGCTGATCGTCACCGGGCTGCACCATATCCTCAACAATATGGCGTGGTTCGTGTTTGGCACCTTTACCGACCCGGTCACCGGCGCAGTTGTCACAGGCGACCTGACGCGCTACTTCGCCGGCGATCCCAAAGGCGGCCAGTTCATGACCGGCATGTTCCCGGTGATGCTGTTCGGCCTGCCAGCGGCGTGCCTGGCGATGTACCGCAATGCGCTGCCGGAGCGGCGTAAAGTGATGGGCGGGATTTTCCTGTCGATGGCGCTGACGTCATTCCTCACCGGGGTGACGGAGCCGATTGAATTTGCATTCATGTTTCTGGCGCCGTTCCTGTACCTGATCCACGCGGTGCTCACCGGCCTGTCGATGGCCGTGACCAACCTGCTGAATATCCACTTGGGCTTTACCTTCTCCGGTGGGTTTATCGACATGGTGCTGGGTTGGGGCAAGTCCACCAACGGCTGGCTGGTGTTCCCGGTGGGAGCGGCGTATGCGGTGATTTACTACAGCGTGTTCAGCTACTGCATTCGCCGTTTCAACCTGAAAACGCCGGGCCGGGAAGATATCCAGGTGGTGCAGGCCGAGGTGATGAGCGACAACCAGCGGGCTACGGCTTATATCCAGGCCTTGGGCGGTGCGGACAATCTGCTGAGTGTAGGCGCCTGCACCACGCGGTTGCGGCTGGACATGGTCGATCGCAACAAAGCAGTGGATGGGGAGTTGAAAGCGCTGGGCGCCATGGCGGTGGTGCGGCCGGGTAATGGCGGGAGTTTGCAGGTGGTGGTCGGGCCGATGGCTGACAGCATTGCTGATGAAATTCGCCTGGCGATGCCGTCATTTGTTGCCAGTGCGCCGGTTGCGCCTGTGGATAAGCCAGCCGCGGTGAATGTGCAGGAGGCCGAGAAATGGCTGAGTGCACTGGGTGGACGAGCCAATGTGCGGCAGCTGGAGGCAGTGGCGATGACGCGGTTGCGGGTGGAGCTGGGGGATGATTCGCGGTTGTCTGAAGCTCAGCTCATTACGCTTGGTTGCCAGGGTGTGAGTCAGCTTGAGAGCGGTGTTTGGCACCTGTTGATGGGTGACAAGGCGTCCGGGTTGGGTGAAGCGTTGGAGCGGTTGGTGACTCGTCCGATCAACGCCTGATATCCCCTGTGGCGAGCAGGGTTTCGCTGTTCAGGCAGGTTAGGACGGTGAAGATTTGGTCGGTGGGCAGGGAGTCAGATGGGGGATTTGGGCTGTCTTCGATCATGGTAAACCTCTGGTGTGAAGTAAGAACTACCAGCATCACTTGCAGATGATGGGTGGCAGCTGCGTACGGGCCTGCAAGACCGAGAGTCACCAGCAAGTCTCGGTAGACCCGAAGGTCTCCCGCACACAGCCGCCATAAATGGCGACCATGAAAAAGCGCCGCAATTATAAAGGCGCTTGTGACTAACTGGTGAGGTTTCGGCGGGCTTGCAGTCCCGGTCGCTGAATTGGCAGTGACTGGCGAAGGTTAGTTGTGCGAGTTCCGACGGACAACCTGAAGGCTTGTGGGAAAGGTCTGAGGTGCCTGCACCACCGCCATCGCAGGCAAGCCAGCTCCCACCGTCGATTGGTGCATGACAGGACGACACGTTCAAACTGTGGGAGCCGGGCTTGCCCGCGATGAGGCCTTCACAGCCAACAAAAAACCCGCCGGCCAAACTGGCCCAGCGGGTTTCTCATTCATGCAGCCAACAGATCAAAAATCCGCCAACTGCCACACCTCATACGCCGGTGTCTCATACGGGTGGCTCAGCTTCAACGCAGCCACAACAGCCACGATCAACTCATCCGCCACTACCAGCTCAACCTTCCATTCTTCAACCACTTCAACCTGGCCGACCTCCCCGATAAACGGCTGGCTGTCGTCCAACGCGCGGAACTGGCCCTGGCCGAGTACTTGCCAGGCGCAGCTGTCGTAGTTGCCGATGCGCCCGCCGCCGGCGGCGAAGACGGCGGCTTTCACCGTCTCCACGTGGCTTGCGGGTACAAAGAAGGCGAGCTTGTACACGGCCTCAGTTCACCCAAACGCGGGCGTTACGGAACATGCGCATCCACGCGCCGTCTGCGTCCCACTCTTCCGGGCGCCACGAGTTCTGTACGGCGCGGAACACGCGTTCCGGGTGCGGCATCATGATGGTCACACGGCCGTCGCGGCTTGTAAGGCCGGTGATCCCGCGCGGCGAGCCGTTCGGGTTGGCCGGGTAGCCTTCGGTGACCTTACCGTGGTTGTCGACGAAACGCAGGGCGACGGTGCCGGACAGGTCGGCTTCGAGCAGCGCTTCTTCGCTGCTGAATTCGGCGTGGCCTTCACCGTGAGCGATGGCGATTGGCATGCGCGAACCGGCCATGCCCTGCAGGAAGATCGAGTTGGACTCCTGCACCTGCACCATGGCAACGCGCGCTTCGAACTGTTCGGAACGGTTGCGCACAAAGTGCGGCCAGAACTCGCTGCCGGGGATCAGTTCGCTGAGGTTGGACATCATCTGGCAACCGTTGCACACGCCCAAGGTGAAGCTGTCGTTGCGCTCGAAGAAACCCTGGAACGCATCGCGGGCACGGCTGTTGAACAGGGCCGATTTGGCCCAGCCTTCACCGGCTCCCAGCACGTCGCCGTAGGAGAAACCGCCACAGGCGACCAGGCCTTTGAACTCATTGAGGTCAACGCGCCCGGCGAGGATATCGCTCATGTGCACGTCGATCGCATTGAAGCCAGCACGGTCGAACGCGGCAGCCATTTCCACCTGGCCATTGACGCCCTGCTCACGCAGCACGGCAACCTGTGGGCGGATGCCTTTTTTGATGTAGGGCGCGGCCACGTCCTGGTTGACGTCGAAGCTGAGCATGGTGCTCAGGCCCGGGTTGTCTTCTTCCAGGATCGCGTCGAATTCCTGCTCGGCGCAGTCGGCGTTATCACGCAGGCGCTGGATCTGATAGCTGGTCTCGGACCACTGACGTTGCAGCAGGCGGCGCTGGCCGGAGAACACGGTGTCGCCATTGAACGAGATATTGACTTCACCGTTGTTGATCGGCTGGCCGATCACCGCCACGCAGTCATCCAGGCCGGCGGCGCTGAATTGGGCGAGTACGTCCGGGGTCGCGTCCTGGCGCACCTGGATCACGGCGCCCAGCTCTTCGTTGAACAGGATGCCGTTGATTTCAGAGGCATCCTCGGCAACGCTGTCGAGCACGATATTCAGGCCGCAGTGACCGGCAAACGCCATTTCCACGACGCTGGTGAGCAAGCCGCCGTCGGAACGGTCGTGATACGCCAGCAGGTGGCCATCGGCGTTGAGGCCCTGGATCACGGCGAAGAAGGCTTTGAGGTCTTCGGCGTCATCCACGTCCGGCGCGTGTTTGCCGAGCTTGCCATGGGTTTGCGCGAGGATCGAGGCGCCCATGCGGTTCTGGCCACGGCCCAGGTCGATCAGGATCAGATCGGTGGTGCCCTTGTCCATGCGCAGTTGAGGGGTGAGGGTCTGGCGGATGTCGGTGACCGGCGCAAAACCGGTAACGATCAGCGACAGCGGCGAGGTGACGCTCTTGTCGGTGCCGTCTTCGTTCCAGCGAGTGGCCATGGACATGGAGTCCTTGCCCACCGGAATGGTGATACCCAGTTCCGGGCACAGCTCCATGCCGACAGCCTTGACGGTGTCGTAGAGGCGCGCGTCTTCACCGGGGTGGCCAGCGGCCGACATCCAGTTGGCCGACAGTTTGATGTCGGACAACTTACCGATGCGCGAGGCGGCGATGTTGGTGAGGGTTTCACCAATGGCCATGCGGCCCGACGCCGGGGCGTCCAGCAGGGCCAGCGGTGTGCGCTCGCCCATGGCCATGGCTTCACCGGTGTACACATCGAAGCTGGTGGCGGTGACGGCAACGTCGGCCACCGGAACCTGCCATGGGCCGACCATTTGGTCACGGGCAACCAGGCCGGTGATGGTGCGGTCGCCGATGGTGATCAAAAAGCTTTTGCTCGCCACGGCCGGGTGGTGCAGCACGCGCTCGATGCTATCGGACAGGTCCAGGGCGCTTGGGTCGAAATCATCGCCCAGCTCGCTTTCACGTACCGCCGAACGGTGCATGCGCGGGGCTTTGCCCAGCAGCACTTCCAGCGGCATGTCCACCGGGCTGTTGCCGAAGTGGCTGTCAGTCACGGTCAACTGCGGCTCGGCGGTGGCTTCGCCAACCACGGCAAACGGGCAGCGCTCGCGTTCGCAGATGGCCTGGAAACGCGCGAAGTCGTCAGGGCCGACGGCGAGTACGTAGCGCTCCTGGGATTCGTTGCTCCAGATTTCGTGAGGGGCCATGCCCGGCTCGTCGTTTGGAATGTTGCGCAGTTCGAAACGGCCACCACGGTCGCCATCGTTGACCAGTTCCGGGAAGGCGTTGGACAAACCGCCGGCGCCGACGTCGTGGATGAAGCTGATCGGGTTCTTGTCACCCAACTGCCAGCAACGGTCGATGACTTCCTGGCAGCGACGCTCCATCTCGGGGTTTTCGCGCTGTACGGAAGCGAAGTCCAGGTCTGCCGAGCTGGTGCCGGTGGCCATGGAAGAGGCCGCGCCGCCGCCCAGGCCGATCAGCATGGCCGGGCCGCCGAGCACGATCAGCTTGGAGCCGACCAGAATCTCGCCTTTCTTGACGTGCTCTTCACGGATGTTGCCCATGCCGCCAGCCAACATGATTGGCTTGTGGTAGCCGCGCACTTCATCGCCACGGGGGGTGGTGATGGACTGTTCGAAGGTACGGAAGTAACCGGTGAGTGCCGGGCGCCCGAATTCGTTGTTGAACGCGGCGCCGCCCAGCGGGCCTTCGATCATGATGTCGAGTGCGGTAACGATGCGCTCAGGCTTGCCGTACGGCACTTCCCACGGTTGTTCGAAACCCGGGATCTGCAGGTTGGACACAGTGAAACCGGTAAGGCCCGCCTTTGGCTTGGCGCCACGGCCGGTGGCGCCTTCGTCGCGGATTTCGCCGCCGGAACCGGTGGCTGCGCCGGGGAACGGGGCAATCGCGGTCGGGTGGTTGTGGGTTTCAACCTTCATCAGGATGTGCACCGGTTCCTGCATCGCGCCGTACTGGCGGGTCTCGGGGTCCGGGAAGAAGCGGCCGGCAACGGAGCCGACGATCACCGAGGCGTTGTCCTTGTAAGCCGACAGCACGCCTTCGCTGTGCATCACGTAGGTGTTCTTGATCATGCCGAACAGGCTTTTTTCCTGGCTCTGGCCGTCAATGTCCCAACTGGCGTTGAAGATCTTGTGACGGCAGTGCTCGGAGTTGGCCTGGGCGAACATCATCAGTTCGATGTCGTGGGGGTTGCGCGCAAGGCCAGTGAAGGCGTCGACCAGGTAGTCGATCTCGTCTTCGGCCAGGGCCAGGCCCAGTTCGGTGTTGGCCTTCTCGAGGGCGGCGCGGCCACCGCCGAGCACGTCAATCGCGGTGAGCGGCTTGGGCTCGGCGTGGCTGAACAGGCCGGCAGCCTGTTCCAACTGGCTGACGATGATCTGGGTCATGCGGTCGTGCAGGCTGCTGGCGATCAACTCGGCCTCGGCCTCGCTGAACTGCCCGGCGACGTAGAAGGCGATGCCGCGTTCCAGGCGCTGGATTTTGTCCAGGCCACAGTTGCGGGCGATGTCGCTGGCCTTGCTCGACCAGGGCGAGATGGTGCCGAACCGCGGCAGAACCAGGAACAAGCGGCCCGCGGGCTCTTGAACGGGAACGCTGGGACCGTACTTCAGAAGGCGTGCCAGCACTTGCTGTTCGTCGGCGGTCAACACGCCGGTCACATCGGCGAAGTGAGCAAATTCAGCATACAGGCCTGTAACCGCTGGAACCTTCTGGCTCAGTTGCTCAAGGAGTTTGCTGTGGCGAAAGGCAGAAAGGGCAGGAGCGCCGCGCAGGATCAACATCTTCGGGACAGCCTCGGAGGGGGTGTGCTTTGAGGCCGTGCATTCTAGCGTAAACCTTCGCCAACGGCACCCGAAACGGCACCGCTGGCCGTTGCCGGACGTCAGTTGGCAGCCGTCGCACCCTATCGGGGCAAAATCCTCGGCGTTGGGCGCAGTTATTTTAACCGTCACAATCGTGCGCCAAGCCACGTTTCTGCGGGCTGCAGCACAGTTTTCGCGGCGCTAGCAGACAAGTGCGCCGCTGTCGAGATATGGCGCCACGGGCCGTTTGCGTATACTGCGCAGATGTTCTCCCCAACTGCTTTGCGCCCGCGATGCGCCAAATGGCTGCTCGCAACCGGACTCTTCCTGATGCTCAGCGCCTGTGTTGACAAACCCAGCACGCTCGAACGAATCAAGGAGGATGGCGTATTGCGGGTGATCACCCGGAACAGTCCCGCTACTTATTTCCAGGACCGCAACGGTGAAACCGGTTTCGAGTACGAGTTGGTCAAGCGCTTTGCCGATGACCTGGGCGTGAAGCTCGAGATCGAGACCGCCGACAATCTCGACGACCTGTTCGGCCAACTGGGCAAACCCAACGGCCCGGTGCTCGCCGCCGCAGGCCTGGTGCGCAGCGAGCCGCGCCAGCAACAGGTGCGCTTCTCCCATCCGTACCTGGAAGTGACGCCGCAGGTTATCTACCGCAACGGCCAGTCACGCCCCACCAACGCGGCGGACCTGGTGGGCAAGAAGATCATGGTGCTCAAGGGCAGCACCCACGCCGAACAACTGGCGGCGCTGAAAAAACAGAACCCGGCCATCGACTACGAAGAATCCGATGCCGTCGAGGTGGTCGACCTGCTGCGCATGGTGGACGAGGGGCAAATCGACCTGACCCTGGTGGACTCCAACGAAGTGGCGATGAACCAGGTGTACTTTCCCAACGTGCGCGTGGCCTTCGACCTGGGCAATGCCAGCAACCAGAGCTGGGCCGTGGCCGCAGGTACCGACAACAGCCTGCTCAACGAGATCAACAGCTACCTCGACAAGGTGGAAAAGAACGGCACCCTGCAGCGTCTCAAAGACCGCTATTACGGGCATGTCGATGTACTCGGCTATGTCGGCGCCTACACCTTCGCCCAGCACTTGCAGCAACGCCTGCCCAAATACGAGAAGCATTTCCGGGCCTACGCCAAGGAAGAAAAGGTCGATTGGCGGCTGCTGGCGGCCATCGGCTATCAGGAATCGCTGTGGCAACCGGCCGTCACCTCCAAGACCGGCGTGCGCGGCCTGATGATGCTGACGCAGAACACGGCGCAGGCGATGGGCGTGTCCAATCGTCTGGACGCCAAACAAAGCATCATGGGCGGCGCCAAGTACCTGGCCCGGATCAAGGATGAGCTGGACGACAAGATCGCCGAACCGGACCGCACCTGGTTCGCCCTCGCCGCCTACAACGTGGGCACTGGCCATCTGGATGACGCGCGAATCCTGGCGAAGAAGGAAGGCCTGAACCCGAACAAGTGGCTGGACGTGAAGAAGATGCTGCCGCGCCTGTCGCAGAAGCAGTGGTACAGCAAGACCCGCTACGGTTATGCCCGTGGCGGTGAGCCGGTGCACTTCGTGGCGAACATCCGGCGTTACTACGACATCCTCACCTGGGTGACGCAGCCGCAGCTTGAGGGCAATCAGGTGGTGGAAGGCGACCTGCATGTACCGGGCGTGGACAAGAGCAAGCCGCCGGAAGACAATCCCAAGCTCTGAACACAGCACAAGCCCCCTCCCACATTTGGATCTCCATTGTTGGGTGGATCTGCATTCGGGCTTAAAGGCCAGTGATCAGGTGTACGACACCGCCTGACAATACCATCACCCCCGGCACCCCCGCCGTTTTTAACGCCGCCTCATCCAACCGCCCCGCCTCCTGCAATTGCACCCTCACCCGTGTCAGCGCCACCCGTTGCTGCGACTTGAGGTTATCCACCCCGCCCAAGGCACTCAGCACCTCGGCCGACAACAGCCCAGGCACTGGCGCGGTGTCCGTCTCGGCGATCAGGTCCGGGGTCAGCGCCTTCCAGAACGCCTGCTTCAATTTATCCAGCATATTCAGTTCTCCCGCACAGGTGAGGTGTCGACGGTGGCCGCGTGAAATTGGCGCAGGGCCTCGCGCACGTGGGCGGCCTCTTCCAGGCCCAGTACTTGCCGGGCGATAAGCTGGCAGTCGCTCAGTGCACGCTCACGCACCGTGGCCTTGATGGTGGGAATGAGCGGCACGCTGACCGACAGCTCGTCCACCCCCAGCCCGATCAATAGCGGCACCGCCAGCACTTCGGACGCCAACGCGCCGCACACGCCCACCCACTTGCCGTGGGCATGGGCGGCCTTGACGGTGCTGGCGATCAGCCGCAGCACTGCGGGGTGAAAGCTGTCGGCCTGGCTGGCCAGCCGTGGGTGGTCGCGGTCCATGGCCAGGGTGTACTGGGTCAGGTCGTTGGTGCCAATGGAGAAGAAATCCACGTGAGGCGCAAACACATCCGCCATCAGCGCGGCGGACGGCACTTCGATCATGATGCCCAGCTTGGGCAACTCACTCAGACCCAGCGCCTGCGCCTCCTCTTCAAGCATCTTGCGCGCCAGGTGCAGCTCCGACAGCAGGCTGACCATCGGCAACATGATATGCAGCCGCGCCAGCCCGGCACTGGCGAGGATCGCTCGGAGCTGTTCGCGCAACAGCTCGGGACGCTCCAGGCACAGGCGAATGCCGCGCAGCCCGAGAAAAGGATTGGCCTCGGCATCCATCGGCACATACGCCAGCGGTTTGTCGCCGCCGACGTCGAGGGTGCGCACCACCAGGCTTCGCTCGGTGCCCAGGGCACGGGCGATGGCGCTGTAGGTGTCCGCCTGTTCCTCGTGGCTTGGCGCGCGGTTGCGGTCCAGGTAGAGGAACTCCGAGCGCAGCAGGCCGACGCCCTCGCCGCCCAGGGGCAGGGACTGTTGCACTTCCTGCAACGAGGCGACGTTGGCGGTGATGTCGATGCGATGCCCGTCACGTGTTGTGGCAGGCGCTGACGCCTGCGCCATGTCCCGCTCACGCCGCTGCAGTTGCTGTTCACGCTCCACTTGCAGTGCTTCGATTTCGGCCAGGTCCGGCTCCAGGTGCAATTCGCCCTTGTCGGCGTCGAGCAATACCTGCTTGCCGTTGGTCAGGGCCAGCACCTGCATCGACACGCCACACAGTGATGGCAGGCCAAGGGCGCGGGCCAGGATCGCGACGTGGCTGGTGGCGCCACCACCGACGGTGACAAACCCCAGCACTTTGCCGGTATCCAGGCCGGCGGTTTGCGACGGTGTGAGTTGCTCGGCGATCAGGATCGCGCGCTCGGGCAGTTCCCAGGTGCTGTCCTGAATGCCCAGGATCAGCTTCAGTACGCGCCGACCGACATCGGCCAG
Source organism: Pseudomonas poae RE*1-1-14 (assembly GCF_000336465.1). NCBI lineage: Bacteria > Pseudomonadati > Pseudomonadota > Gammaproteobacteria > Pseudomonadales > Pseudomonadaceae > Pseudomonas > Pseudomonas poae. The sequence goes on from NC_020209.1 coordinate 3,652,569, forward strand.
GTCCGCCGCCCGCTCGGCGAGCAACGCATTGCCCATGCCGAGGAACAGCTTGGCGGTTGACGTAGTGGCACTGTTCCAGGCGTAGGCGGCGCTCTTGCCCTTGGTAAGCAGGCCATGGGCCTGCTCCAGCAAAGTGGGGTCGTCGAGCAGTTCCTGATGGGCGCGGAAGATTTCCGCCTGGGCACTGCCGGCCGCCTTGTCCTGAAGCGCCTGCAAGGCTTCGGTGGCGGCCAGCAGCGCGCGGGTGAGCGTTGCGTGTTCAAGCGAGGTGCCGGCGCCTTCTTCGGTGATGTGCAGCGCGGGTTCGGCCACTTGAAAGACCTGGCCGAACGCCGAGCCCGGTGACGCACAGACACCACGCAGCAACGTCGCCGACGTATCGGGCGTGGCCACTTGCGCTGCCTGCGGCGCAGCCTCGACGGTCTCGCCGCAACCCTGCGCCAACAGAGTCACCACTGCCTTGATCGCCGCGTCGGCATCCTCCCCCGCCGCGCTCACCTGCAAGGTATCGCCCTGCGCGGTTTGCAACGCCATGATCGCCACCAACGATTTGGCATTGGCGCGCTGGGCTTGCTTGTGCAGATGAACAGTGGCCTTGAAACCCTTGGCCGTCTGCGCCAGCACCGCCGCGGGGCGCGCGTGCAAACCGTTGGCATTGGGCAAGGTCAGCGGCTCCGAGAACACGGCATCGCCCTGCTCTTCACATGCCGCGTCACTGGCCTGGGCGGGCGACACCTGCATCAATGGCTGCCCGAGCGCTACCGTGTCGGCTTCCGGCGCCAGCAGCACAAACGGTTCGCCGCTCGCCACCAGCATCAGCGTGAGCAAGCTGCGGGCATTGAGCACCACGTAATCGGCATCGAACTCGATCAGCGCCTGCCCCGCCTCCACCCGCTGGCCGTCCACGACCAGCCGGGTGAAGCCCTTGCCGGCCAGGTGCACCGTGTCCAGGCCGATATGCATCAGTACCTGCACACCGTTGTCGTCGGTGACGCTGACAGCATGCCCGGTGTCCTGAATGTTGCTGATCACCCCGGCGAGCGGCGCGCAGAGGGTCTGCGAGGTAGGGTCGATGCACAGGCCATCGCCAATCATGCGGCTGGAAAATACCGGGTCGGGCACCTGTTCCAGCGTCAGCAACACACCGGACAGGGGCGCCAGCAGTTCCAGAGGTTTGGATGGGGTCATGACTTCACCTGTTGTTTTTTGAATGGGTTCGCGTTCATTTCCACCAGTATTCAACCTGCACCCCCACGTTCGAACCATGCCGCGCGCTGCCGTAGGCACCGGTGTCGGACAGCGCCGAACCGGCCGCCAGCTCATTCGCCGCACGCTTGGCCGCGCCGTTCCAGCTCGCATAGGTGTAGTACAAACGCACTTCCGGCCGTGCCCAGAATTCCGGGCCTTTGGGCGACCAGGTAGGCGCGAAGGTGAATTTGCTCAGCTTGCGTGTGCCGCCAGCGGCTTCGACCTGATCATGACCGAGTTCGGTGACCAGTTTGAATTGCTCGGTAAGCGCATACGCGGGGCGCACGCCGATGGACATCCAGGTCTGGTCCTGGCTGCCAGGGCGAATATCCTTCTGGTACACCGCCTCGACCTGCCCACCGAAACGCGGGGTCACTTGCCAGTCGAAGAATTCGACGGCACGGTAACTTTTGCTGCTCTTGTCGAGGAAGGTATTGCCGGTGTAGCCCAGGCCCGTGCCCGGGCCTTCGCCGTATTGCAGGGCAAATTTGCTCTTGCCGCCCAGAAACGCCGTCTGCACATGCTGCGCGGTCAAGGCCCAGCCGCTGTTGGTGTCGCGCCCGCCGGCCTTGGCGATGTAACTCAAGCCCAATTCCAGCTCGCCGCCGGGGTTGGTATTGAAGCCGGCGACGTTGAAGTCGTGACGGGTGGCGTATTCCTTCTGGTACAGGTTGTCCTTGCGCGACAGCGCGTAGCTGTACTTGAGGCCGCCGATCAGCACGTCCTCGATACCGCCGCCGGTGGCGCTCTGGTTCCAGTAATAGAAGTCGGAAATATGGATGTCGTTACGTTTGTAGTAACGCCGCCCGGCCCACAGCGATCCGCCGTTAAGGGCGGGCAAATTGGACCACTGTGCATACATCTGCGGCATACGCGCCGTGCCGTGGTCTTCGCCCTGAAATCTGAGGGCGCGGTCATATTTGTTGTACAGCGACGCCATCGCATCGACGCTGAGTACCGAACCATCGTCGAGAGTCAGCAGGTCCTGGCGCAGTTCCAGTTCGCCGTATTGCTCGCATTCGTTGCCCAAGCGGTATTTGGTCTGCGCACCGGGCAACTGGAAACATTGCTGCTTGCCACTGCCCGTGGACGTCCCCACGCCGCTGCGCAAATAGCCGGCAAATTCCAGCGCCTGGGCGCCCAACGGCAGGCTCAGACAGGAGGCAACGAGGCCCAGCTTTATTGTTGTTTTCATGACGCACTCCACTCATTTTTATTATGTTTTTTGAAGCGCCCCTGCACGCTCATGCAGGGGTTGCAGCGAGGATCAGTCCTTGAGGTGCAGCACAAAGGATTCGTAAGGACGCAAGGCCACCGTGCCCGTGCGCGCCGGGCAATCGGGGTAGTTGCTGATCAGCAGGCGTTGCTCTGTCGACGCATTGATCACATGGTCAGGCAGCTGGATATCGCAGGGCTGACCATAAAAGTTGTTGATCACCAGCAAACGTTCGCCATGGCCTTCGCGCAGGTACGCCCAGACCTGCCGATGGCCTTGCAGCAACTCGCGGTAAACACCTTCCTGGATCAGCGGTTCGCAACGGCGCAAGGCGATGAGCGTGCGGTAGTGATGCAGCACTGAATCCGGATCATCGCGCTGGCAGTCGACGTTGATCTGCGCCGCATTGGCCGGGATGCCGATCCACGGTTCGCCGCTGCTGAAGCCGGCGTTCGCCTCGCGGCTCCATTGCATCGGTGTGCGCCCGTTGTCGCGGGACTTCTGCATGATCGCCGCCATGCTCGAGGCCTCGGATTCACCGGCATCGCGCTTGAGACGGAAAATATTCAGGGTCTCCACATCGCGGTAGTGCTCGATATGGTCGAACCCCGGATTGGTCATGCCCAGCTCTTCACCCTGGTACACAAACGGCGTGCCCTGCAAAAAGTGCAGCGCGGTGGCGAGCATCTTGGCCGATACCACGCGATACTCGCCGTCGTCACCAAAGCGCGAGACCACCCGCGGCTGGTCATGGTTACACCAGAACAGCGCGTTCCAGCCGCCGCCGGCCTGCATGCCCAACTGCCAGTCGGAGAAAATGCGTTTGAGCTGCAAAAAATCGAAGTCGGCCTTCACCCACTTCTGCAAGTTCGGGTAGTCGACTTTCAGGTGATGAAAGTTGAAGGTCATCGACAGTTCTTTCGACTCCGGCCGCGAGTAGCGGATGCAGTGTTCGAGGCTGGTGGATGACATCTCGCCGACGTTGATCAACTCGTGGCCTTCGAAGACTTCGCGGTGCATTTCCTGCAGGTACTGGTGCACGTTCGGACCGTCGGTGTAGAAGCGCCGGCCATCACTGCTGTCTTCGGGGAAATCGGCGGGCTTGGAAATCAGGTTGATCACGTCCAGGCGGAAACCGCCCACGCCCTTGTCGCGCCAGAAGCGCATCAGCTTGAACACCTCGGCGCGCACGTTGGGATTGTCCCAGTTGAGGTCGGCCTGGGTATGGTCGAACAGGTGCAGGTAATACTGGCCGGTCTGCGCTTCGTACTCCCAGGCCGAGCCGCCGAACTTGGACTCCCAGTTGTTCGGCTGGTCGCGCCAGATGTAGAAGTCGCGGTACGGATTGTCGAGGCTGCTGCGCGCCTGCTGGAACCATTCGTGCTCGATGGAGGTGTGGTTGACCACGATATCGAGCATCAATGTGATACCGCGTTTGGCTGCTTCGCCGATCAGCAACTCGCAGTCGGCCATGGTTCCGTAGCTGGGGTCGATGGCGTAGTAATCGCTGATGTCGTAACCGTTGTCGCGCTGCGGCGAGCGCAGGAATGGCGTGATCCACAGGCAATCGACGCCCAGCCACTGGAGGTAATCGAGCTTGTCCACGATGCCGAGCAGGTCACCGGTGGCGTTCCCCGCGTGACTGTGGAAGCTTTTGGGGTAGATCTGATAGATCACCGAGTGTTGCCAGTGTTGCATGGCGGGTTCCTTCAGTAGATTTTGTGCCGTGGAGGAAGTACTCATCGGGAGCAAGCCCCCTCCCACACTTCAAATGCATTCCAACTGTGGGAGGGGCTTGCTCCCGATAGCGGCAGGTCAGGCAACCCTGTACCCCGGCCGAACGATCTTCATGCTCAACACACAGGTCAACGCAAACGGCACGACCATCGCGATCACCATGCCCACCACGAATACCGGGATGGCGCTCGGCACGATCGAGATAAACCCAGGCAACCCGCCCACGCCGATGGCCGAGGCCTGCACCTTGTTCAGTGCGAGGAAAATGCTGCCCAGGGCCGAGCCCAGCAGCGCGGCATAGAACGGAAACTTGAAGCGCAGATTCACGCCAAACATCGCCGGCTCAGTGATGCCGAAATAGGCGGAAATCGCCGAGGTCGAGGCCATGCTCTTGTCCCGCGCATTGCGCGTCATGTAGAACACCGCCAGCGCGGCGCTGCCCTGGGCCAGGTTGGACATGACGATCATCGGCCAGATAAAGGTGCCGCCCTGGGTGGAGATAAGCTGCAGGTCGACCGCGAGGAACATGTGGTGCATGCCGGTGATCACCAGCGGCGCATAGAGCAGGCCGAAAATCGCGCCGCCGAGCATGGGCGCGATCTCGAACAGGGTGACCAGGCCTTCGGTGATCAGGATGCCGAGATGACGCGTCACGGGGCCGATGATCGCCAGCGCCAGCACGCCGGTCACCACGATGGTGGTGATCGGCACCACCAGCAACTGAATGGCATTGGGCACCCGGGCCCGCAGCCATTTTTCGATCACGCTCATCACAAAGGCGGCCATCAGGATCGGCAAAATCTGCCCCTGGTAGCCGACCTTCTCGATCCGGAACCAGCCGAAAATATCGAAGTACGGCAGGCTCTGGCCGTCCAGCCCGGCGACGGCCTTGCCGTAGTTCCAGGCGTTGAGCAGGTCGGGGTGCACCAGCATCAGGCCGAGCACGATGCCGAGGATTTCACTGCCGCCGAACCGCTTGGCCGCCGACCAGCCCACCAGCGCCGGCAGGAACACGAACGAGGTGTTGGCCATCAGGTTGATCAGGCTCCACAGACCGTCCAGGTTCGGGTATGCCTCCAGCAGCGTCTGGCCCTCGATGAACATGCCCTTGGCGCCCATCAGGTTGTTAATGCCCATCAGCAGGCCGGCGATGATGAGCGCGGGCAGGATCGGCATGAACACGTCGGAGAACACTCGCACCAGACGCTGCATGGGGTTGGTCTTGTCGCCGCCGGCTTTCTTCACGTCGGCGATGGTGGCCGCCGCCAGACCGGTCAGCTCGCGCAGGGCGGCGTAGACCTTTTCCACTTCGCCGGGGCCGATTACCACCTGGAACAGGCCACCGGTGAAGAACGAGCCCTTGACCAGATCGACCTGATTCAACGCGCTGCCCTTGACCAGGCTGGGGTCCTTGAGCGCCAGACGCAGGCGCGTCACGCAGTGGGCGGCTTGCTCAAGATTGTCGCGCCCGCCGAGGTTGTCGAGGATCTCGCGGGCGATGTTGGAATAGTCGTGGCTCATGCTTGTGGTATCCACTTTGATTTTTTTATTGAGGGCAGCCATTGGCAGCACGCCGAGGACAAAACTACTCGTACAGACGAGTTAAAGCAATAACTCGTCTGTACGAGTTACAAAATGCTTAATTTTCCCATTTTGAAGTAAGACATTTCTGATCACCCACCCGCGCCCAATGGACAAACCCCACCTCTGCCACTAAGGTTCCTGCCTTGAACGCGCCGTTCACCTTCATAAAGCCGGCACAGAGCCATCCCCATGAGCAAATACAACCAGATCTATACGGATCTGCTTGCCAGCATCACCACTGAACGCCTGCAGCGCGGCACGCGCCTTCCCTCCGAAACCGAACTGATGGACAGCTACCAGGCCAGCCGAGGCACCGTGCGCCGCGCCATCGAGCAGTTGCAGGAGCGCGGGTTCGCGCAAAAGATCCACGGCAAGGGCACGTTCGTACTGTCACCCAACCCCATCGAATTCCAACTGGGCGGCATCGTCAGCTTCCATGAAACCCACGCCGATCTGGGCGATGACGTACACACCGACGTCGTCGAATTCACCCAACTGCCGCTGGAAGGCGCGCTGCTGCAGCACATCGAAGCCGAACCCGGCACCCTGATCACCCGCATCAAACGGGTGCGGCGCATTGGCGGCAAACGGGTGATCCTGGACATCAACCACTTCATCGCCGACCTGCTCCCCGGGCTGGATCGCTCGATTGCAGAGCAGTCGATCTATGCGTTTATCGAAGAAAAGTTACAGCTGCAGATCAGCTACGCGCAGCGCACCATCGAAGCCCTGCCCCGCAGCAAGGACGACCAGACGCACCTGGACCTTGACGGGCAGAGTCATGTGATTGTGGTGAGTAACCAGACGTTTTTGCAGGATGGGCGGCAGTTTGAGTACACCGAGTCGCGGCATACGTTGGATAAGTTTTATTTTTCGGATGTGGCGCGGCGGTAGACTGAGCGTGACGGTATCGAGGGATACTCAATCGATGATGTAGCCTCGACGCTGATCAAACTCCTCATATTTTTTTGAAATCGCAGGATCATCGGAGCACCCCTCAACAGTGTCCGTTGCTGCCAGACCATTCAATCCTCTGACAGAATGAATAGCAGCCTCCCAGACAGCCGGCTCAAGCGGTGGCTCGATAAAGTCGCTCAGGTACGCATCCAGAATGCTCTTCCCCGGGGTCTCAATCTCTTCACTCAGTGCCAGCAGGTAAGCAGCCTTGTCAGTTCTGCTCCAACTGATCGAGAACCCGGCACGATGACAAAGGACCGAATGCACTACCAGCATCGTTCTCCCATTTCCATCAAGGAACGGATGGCCATAGGCGAAAAATCCCATCACCAGACCCGGCGATTGCCTTAGCAAAGCTTTATCCTGCCCAAGACGAAGGCCTTCCTCCACGGCTCTCCGGGCTTCATAGGGCAGGCAAAAACAAGTGCCCGCTTTTGAGATAGCCAGATCAGGAGAAGTCGTCATCCTGTCGCTACCGGCCCAAGGGTAAAGGTCGCCAAACAGAATTGCGTGTACCTTGAGGAAATCGTGATAAGTGAGCTTTTTTTTCCTGGACAAGTAGGCCATCGCGTCCGCGAGGTTCGCGGTAAACAGGTCGTGCTCCAGCTGCTTGACGATATTGAGGTTTTTTTCACCCACTACATTTCTGAGATAACCCCTTGCGTCGAAATCCTTGAATGGGTCAAACACGCTGCTTTTCCCTCAAGTAATTTGTGAGCAGGTGAACCGCTTCCAATCCAGTAACTTTCTTCTGTTTCTTCAGTGCGATTACCAAACTCTCAATCACGTCAGTGCGGACATCGTCGCCCGAAAGTCGGGAAACATTTTCGGCCCATTCATCTGCGTAGGTCCTGGTATAAGCAACCTGACAGGAGTCCGCCAGATCCATTACGTAACGCCGAAGGCCTGACGTCGGGATGATGAGTGCTCCGGTTTTTGGATGGCGCCTTACGGAGCTATTTGCATTGCGGGGAGAGGAGAGCTCGTTGACGTAAACCACCGATCGTCCGCCAAGTGACAGCTTGCGACGGATGCGGCGACTACCTTTTACCCATATTTTTGCGTCTTTTGACACAGTTGACCGCTCGGTACCGGCAGAGGCGCTGATACCCAATCGACGAAAAACCTCAACGGCGAGTGTTTCAAGGTCTGCTGTAGGCGTGATGACTCCCGTGAGAGGGTTGCGGGAAGCCTTTGCATAAATACCGATGCCCATCCTGGCAATCAGGCCTTTGCGCATTAGCTGATCCAAGCCGACAGAAACCTGCGAATGCCCACCAAGCTTCGCAACATCCGTGCGCAGGATCACGTTTCCCTGGATGCCATTGATGGCAGCCTGCATACGATCTTCAAGCTTCATGTACAGACCTCGGTATCAGTTCGCTCACATGCATTTTAAACGGCGCTAGTGCCGGCAGAATCGATTATGGGAAAGCCTTGGTCATTCTCCAACCTCTATTGCAAAAACGCAAAACCTTGGCCAATCATGCCGCCGTTAACATAGTCGCCGGAAAACGATCTGGCGTTTCTCAGCCCTGTTGTTCTGGCGAAGCAACTTGTCACCATTGAAGGTATGCCGCCACCTGACAAAAAACGACGCAATTGCCTAGAATGCGTCCGTGGCTATGGAACACCTTCCTTCTAACCTCCTATGACCTAGGGGTTTCGCTCTCCACACTGCGCCTGCTGCTTGCAGGCGTTTTTACATCAGTTGTAAAACGATGCTGCAGCCCCTACACGACGGCGGCCAAAGGAGAAAATCAAGCATGAATCAAGGGATATTCCTGCGTCGTCGTAGCAAAGTCCATGTGCCGATAGGTACTGGCGGCGCCACGCGTGCTCAGGTTGCGTCGGCTGTTCGGGAAATTGCGGCGTTCCGATGCGTACTATCAGAATCTCTGATCGAGCAAATCGGCCTATTGTCAGCGACAGAGCTTAAGTATTGGCTGCGCGAAATCGTTGGAGTCCTTCGGCGGGAGACTGGCGCCCATGTACACCACCGACCGTTCTATCCTGATTTTCCCGAGCAAGTTCTAAAGGCATCAGAGGCGGAGTTGTACCTTAACGCGGTAATCCACTACCTCACGCTTGCACGTTTACCGGCAACTGAAGACTCTCGTCCCGCGATGCTTGAAGGCAACTTCATATCCCGCGTTATTGAACCGGGAAGCGTCTCCGAGTTCGACTCACTGCTGGAACCGCTGATTTCATCACGCACCTCGCTTTCCGAACAGGACGCTGCCGATGTCGCCTGGTTCATCCGAACCTACAAAAGCGATGTGTTCCGCCTGCTACCTGAGACCGTACCGTTCCGGGAAATCCGTGCGCAGGTTGGCGGCGCACTTATCCTGCATGTAGCCGGCGATGTACGGGTAAACGCATTCCTGGAAAGAAACGTGGAAACGACGACCGACGTGCTACGACTTGCGGTCGCGCTGACTGGCGGAGACGTGTCACTGACCACAGCGTCGACACGCTTCACCGCAATGAAGCGCTCGATGCGCCGTCTGCTGCTGCGCCTGCTGGACCGCATACCCAATGCCACAGAAGACGTCATGCGACATGCCGAGCGATGGAAACGCCTGGCTGAGGTACTGCATCCGGGCGACTACGCCGACAAGTACCCAGCAGCGTTAGCCGCCATCACGGCAGCACGTCGCAACGAAGCGCGGGGCTCATTTGGATCGCGTGTCGAGACATTGTTCGCACAGCGTCATATTGCCACTCTCACGTCCCTGCTGCAGAGCCGACCTGGTGAGTTCGCACGACGACTGGATGCGACTCTGCGGCGAGCCACAGAACAAGAGTCGGTTCTCGATGCATTCGAGACGGTTGCCCCACAGGTGTCCTCGCCTGTTCTGCTGCAGTTGCTGGCTCAGGTAAGCGCCCCCCGCCCCCTCCCCTTGCGGGCCTTCACCCCCAAAGGTGCGTTTGCCAAAATCTATGGCATCGAGGATCGACGCGAACCTCCCCCTCCCGACGTGCTCGCACGGGCAACAAGCCTCTGCGAGGCCGCTCTGGTAAAGCGTTTTGCGTCACTTCCCTCACTGGGTCGCTGCTTCATCGACCCAGCGTTACGCGACTACCGAGTACCATTAGCGCAGCGCGCCTCATCGAAGTCGATGCGTACGCTGGTGCGGGGCAGTCGGTTGCCTATGCCGGACACACGTTTCATTCGCCTGTTCCTGTGGTGGAAGAACGGCAGTGGACGCACGGACATCGACTTGTCCGCAGCCTTTTTCGACGCCGACTTCGTATTCAAAGAAACGGTCGCGTATTACAACCTCAAAAGTTTCGGCGGCTACCATAGCGGCGACATCGTCACCGCGCCCGAGGGCGCTTCGGAATTTATAGACCTTGACCTGGATGTTCTCGTCGAGAAAGGCATCCGCTATGTTGTTACATCCATCAACTCATTTACCCAACAACCGTACTGCGACCTTCCAGAATGCTTCGCAGGCTGGATGGCCCGCGCCGACGTGGCGGCGGGTGAAGTATTCGAGCCGCGCTCCGTGTTCGACCGTATCGACATCGCATCCGACACGCAAATCTGCCTGCCTTTCGTGATGGACCTGCAGGAACGACGGATGATTTGGGCCGATCTGGGGCTAACTTCATCTGCGCGGTGGAACAACGTCAACAATAACCTCAGTGGCGTATCGTTGATGCTACGGGCCTTGATACACACACCAAGGCCGGACCTGGAAACGCTGTTCGATTTACATGTGCGAGCCAGGGGAGAACGGGTGGCCTCGGCGCAGCAGGCACAGGCGATCTTTGCGCCCGACCAAGGAATAACTCCGTTCGACACGGATTTAATTCGATCGCAGTTTCTTTAATCTCTACGCCAATTCCTGCAGTTTATTAAACGATATAGGTAACTTTTTCGCTTTCTACCGGACAACAAAAATGCCAGTCAGCTATCACAACCCGCCGAGGCCTCCATTGGTAATGGTGCATGATGACTTGATGAGCAAATACTTTTCTTGTTGTCAGACCTGCGTCTATAAAGTCTGGATGGTAATGATCAGCGCGCTGCTCATCGCCTGCCAATCACCGCGCGAGGCACTGCAACATCTGGCTGAAGAGCACGACCGGCAATTGGAGGTATTGTCGGGCCCCAGATTCCCCCTCGTCATACTTGCGCCGCACACTGCAGAAAAGATGACTCGCCTGCGTGTCTACCTGGAAGGCGATGGCCATGCCTGGGCGACGGCGAATCGACCCAGCCTGGATCCGAGCCCGCACAATTTATTAGTGCCACGGCTGGCGGTGAGTGATCCGACACCGAATGCGTACCTGGCACGCCCCTGCCAGTTCGTCATGACCGCAGCCTGTCAACCCGCACTCTGGACCGATCGACGATTTTCCCAGGAAGTAGTCACCCGCCTCAGCCAGGCGCTGGACGAGTTAAAACGAAGATATGGCAACAGCGAGTTCGAACTGGTGGGATATTCCGGTGGAGCCGCTCTCGCATTATTGTTAGCGGCGCAGCGCAGTGATGTTACTCAGGTACAAACCCTTGCTGGCAATCTCAGTCCACGTCTATGGGCGACGATGAAAGGATTGTCGCCGCTCGACGGCTCACTGGATCCGTTGGACTATCGTGATCGACTCGCTTTGGTACCCCAGCGTCATCTCATCGCAGAAGCAGACCTGATTATTCCGGCGGGTTTAGCTGACAGGTACCAACAGGCGCTTGGCTCTCCCCTCTCCCAATGCATCCAGGTACCAGAAGCGAGCCATGACAGGGGGTGGGAAGCGACATGGAGCCGATGGGCTGAAACGCCGTTGGCACCTGAGATCAAACGCTGAGAAGTTCGTTTAAAAAAATCCGAATAGTGCCGGACTCGGGCGAGACCGCAACCGCACATCTAAAGTTCCACTTATTGCTAAAAAGCCTCGTGGAACCTTGAAAAAACACTCACAGCGTCGCGTTTTCAGCTTTTTTTCTTCATTGATTCTTTTTTTATGATGAATCTTCTTACACGCATCGTGTAAATTCGCACGCGCTTGAATCAGCCATTTACTGACAAGCTGGCAGGGAAGCCAAAAAAAGACGCTGACGCGTAGGTTGTTCCCTGTCAGTTTCTGCCCTGTAAGGATACTGCCTTGAACACTTCCCACCTGCGCCGCTCGTTGCTGGCGCTGTCCGTCGCGGCTGCCGCTGCCACGGTCCATGCCGCACCCGCAGCCGACCTCAACTATGATCTGAGCACAGGGGCATACACCAGCTCCGGTGATGTTTTCAATAACGCCACCTTCAGCGGGACCTCGCAAAATGCAGGTGTAGTGCTGAACAACTTGACCCTGGCGGGCAACCTGGTCAACCAGGGCAAAATCAACCTGACGGCTGCGACCCCCACCTACTTCCCGTCCGGTATCGCCATGACCCTCGATTCCAACGTCGGTGGCGACGTGATAAATAATGGTGACATTACGGTGAGCGGCAACGCCGTCGTCGGGCTGGACGTGTATCTGGCGAAGATCGCCGGTGAAGTGAACAACAATGGCAACATCACTGTGACTGGCGAACAAGCCGAAGGCATGCTGATCACCTCAACCCAGGCGCGCGTCAATAACTCGGGCACTATCACCGCGCGTGGCATCGACTCTATCGGTATTGACGTCGAGAAGGCCCGCTTTACCGGTCAGATGACAGGCGCTCCCTTCCAGAGTGATATCAACAACAGCGGGACTATCTCCGCTGACGGGATCGGCATCCGCTTTCGCAGTCTCGACACTTCCGGCGGTTTCGACACCCTCTCCATCAGGCAAACAGGTGGCCTGATCGAAGGCGGCACTGCAGCAATTTCGGCGGACGACAATGCCTCCCCGTCGTACTTTTACTGGCAAGGTGGTCAGGTCAAGGGTGACCTGCTGGGCCTGAGTGGTGTGCTGGTACAAGGGGACGCAATGTTCGATGGCTCGACCATCCGCGCCGGTTTCGTCGATATCGACGGTGGCCGCCTGACGCTGCTTCGCCCGCAAACCACGATTGTGGGCGACCTCGATATGGACAGCGACACTGCGCGCCTGCGCCTGCTGCTGGATAACAACACGCTGCCCAACACGCCGATCCTGAAAGTCACCGGCAATACCTTCTTCTCTCCAGGCAGCCAGATCGAACTGCAGGCTCGCTCCGACGACTTCCGCACGTCGACCCAGGGCACCCGCTACACCCTCATCAACTCTGGCACCTGGGAAGAGCCGCAGAACCTGTCCGTGGTTTCCTCCTCGGCGCTGCTTGAGGTAAGGAACTTCGGCATTGAAGGCCAGGACGTGAAAGCACTGGTTGCCACTCGCAGTGATGAGGTGATCACGCAAGACCTGCTGGGTGCCCGTGGATCGCGCAACGCGGTGAACGCCATCAAGCCATTCAAGAACACGGTTCTGGGCCTGATGGACGAAAGCGATCCGGTATTCCAGAGTTTCGCCAACGCCACCACCCGTGAAGACCTGGCCAAACTTACCGAAACCCTGACCCCGGACGTCAGCCGTGGGGTGATCAACGCCGCCACCAACAGCCAGAACCTGGTCGCAGGTGCCATCAACCGCCGCGCCAGCAAAACCCGTAACGGTTTGTCCTCCGGAGACGTCCTGGCAGAAAAAGGCGTGTGGATACAGGCGCTGTCCAGCGATGCCAACCAGGACAGCCGCCACGGTATCGACGGCTACGACACCAACACCCACGGCATCGCCGTGGGTGCCGACGGCAAGCTCAACACCGACACCACCGTTGGCCTGGCTTACAGCTACCTGACCAGCGACGTCAAATCCGACCTCGGCAAAAAAACCGACGTGAGCGGTCATGCACTGACCCTGTACGGCAACTGGGCCCGCGACAACTTCTTTGTCGACACCTCGCTGATGTACGGCTGGAACGACAACGAGTCCAAACGCTACATCGCCGGCACTCGCGCCAAGGCCGACTACGACAGTGAGATCTTCGGCTTCAACGCACTGGCAGGCTATACGCTCCAGCTGGACAAGCAGTGGCTGCTCGAACCACAGGTCGGGGCGCGCTATGCCAATGTCTCGATTGATTCGTACCGTGAAAAAGGCAGCTCAGCCGCCCTCAACGTCGGCAGCCAGCGCTATGAAATCGGCGAAATGGGCCTGGGCGCTCGCCTGGCGGCCGCTTTTGACCTAGGTGCTGGCAGCCTGGAACCGGAAGCCAAGCTGATGGCCTGGCACGATTTCATCGGCGACAAAGCCGGCACCACTTCCACCTTCGTGCTCGGCGGCACCCCGTTCACCACCACAGGCACAACACCGGCGCGCGACAGCTACGAGCTGGGACTGGGCGCCAACTACCGCGTGGGCGCGTGGAGTGTGGGAGGGATGTACAACTACCTGACCAGCAGTGGTTTCGACGCCGACACCTTCACTGCGAACGTGCGTTACGACTTCTGATTAACGCCTTCGCCTGAAACAACAAAGCCGGCTGATGCGGGCTTTTTTGTTTCAGGCCGTGGGTAACGCCTACAGCGACTCACCCTACGGCGTCTCACACTTATACGAGTCAGCCCATCAGGAAGAACGCCATGTTCACGAGGAGCCTGCTGCTGAGTTTTTGCGCTGTTTTACTGGTTGGCTGCACGGGACGGGGCTTCCAACCGCCACCCGGGGACTACACACAGTGGTACAAAAAGGGGCTAACCCAATCGGGCGTTGACAACGCCATGCGTGCTTGCGGGTATACCAATCTTGATGGCGCAGGCGACAAGTCGCCGATTGATGTGGTGCTGACGCGCTTCTACTGCATGAAGGATGCGGGTTTTATCCGCACGGACGATCTGGACCTGTGCAAGCTAGGCCGTATTGGCGAATCGCCGGTGTGCGACGGCCGCCGTTAACCCATCACCAAAAGGACACTGGGAATGAACACTCTACGCAACGGACTGTATGGCGCCGCATTGGCCCTGGCGGCAACAGCGCTGGGCGGTTGCGCCTCCTCGGCCGCGATCACCGGCGAGCCTGGGGTAAACATGGGCGACAGCTATCAGAAGGTGCTCGCGGTGGTCAGCCGCAACAATACCGTGACCAAACAGGTCGATGGCCAAGGCTTCCGGGCGGAGGGTTACTCAGCAATGTTCAAGGACTGTCGCGTCAAGTACTTCCTGTTCCAGGACGCAGATGGTTTGCAGCGCGTGAGCTATGAGCCGGCGCCGCATCTGTCGGTCAGCGCCAACTGCCGTCAGCCTTAACTTCCCCCTGCGAGTCGATACCCGATGAGACTGTTGCCTGTAATCCCCGCCGTGCTGTTGCTAGCGCTCGGCGGCTGCGGCCAAGTGGCAAACGTGCGTTCGCTGTCCACTGGCTACGTGCCCCCGCAAGGCGGCGAGACTGCCCGTATCCGCCTGCTCACCGACGGCTTGGTGCGCGCCGTGCCGGGGCGTGACTGTCTCGACTGGAACGTGCCCGGCGCGGGGGTGATGGCGTCGGCGAAACCCGGCTTCCCCGACCATAACGGCGAAAACCTCGGCATTCCCGGACCGATCTTTTCGTGGGCCGGTGCGGTCTCGTCGGAGCTGGTGGTGCCGGCGAACAAGCCGATCGCGTTCCATTATCTGGGGCGCCTGCAATATTCCCGGCAGTGTGCCAGGACCATGACCTTCGTGCCTCGGCCTGGCGTGGACTACATGGTGCAGGCCACCATGTCGGCGAACTGTTCGTTCCAGCTGGATGAATTGGAGGCGGGTGGCAAACAGTGGGTCATGGCCCAACCGCAGCCAGCGGAGAAGGTGTCGATGTGCAACGCGACTGATAACTTGTAGACCGAAATCTGCGTGGGTTGAAGGCTGCGCGTGAAGTTATTCAAGACACATACCATACGGGAGATGGGCAAACAGTTATTACTGACATCTGCGCGGCTAAGCGCTCTCGATACCATGTCGGCATTCCTTATCCGGGACAGGGTATCGATGGAGCTTTCTCACATATGTACAATGTGCGCCATTAACAATGCCATTAATGACGTAGTAAAGATCACTATCAACTCTTATTTTTTACAATAAAATCAGATAGTTGACGAAAAACCTCACTCCCACTCGAACA
Organism: Pseudomonas poae RE*1-1-14; assembly: GCF_000336465.1. Taxonomy (NCBI): domain Bacteria; kingdom Pseudomonadati; phylum Pseudomonadota; class Gammaproteobacteria; order Pseudomonadales; family Pseudomonadaceae; genus Pseudomonas; species Pseudomonas poae. The sequence continues at coordinate 3,668,371 of NC_020209.1, forward strand.
TAAACAACCATAAAAAGTCTTTAAAAATCATATTTTTATTTTAATTTTTTCAGCTGATACCACGAAAAATGCCATTAACGAAAAGCTGTTTTCGCACGCATTGCATTACTCATGCAGTTCGGTCATCGGTTAGGAGCAAAAACTTGCGTCACATATTTTTCCGTTATTCGAGTTGATTGGTGACCATCTCTACGCCGCCGCCCCATTCAGCCAGGACTTCGGCACCGCATGCGGAGCAGGCCTTAGTCAGCTCGGGCGATGATTAAGGCAGATGCAAGTTGGCCATACACGGTGCAGCTATACACGCAGAGAACAAGCGGATTAGTGCTGGACGACATGGCTGACTTTTCCCGAATTACTGCGCGGCCAGCCGCACGTCCAGCCCCGACTCGTCATCGAGGTCGAGTTTGCGCAATGCTTCAAGCACTGCCTCGGAATGGTCGCGGGCCTGAACACCTTCAAACCGTTTGCCTTCCTGGTACACCTCCCAATGTTTCATCGTATTGCCTCTTCTTTCCTCTTTTAGTTCAAATAGCCCTTGCTGGAGCCCAAGCCTGACGGCATGTAGGAAAACTTCCTGCAACACCGTAAACAGCGGCGCAAGATCTACCGGGACATTTCACCTGCGAGACCATAAGACCGTGCGCCGCATCAACAGGGCAAATGCCTCGTGCGCTACGAACCCCTAAGATCAGCACAACCCCGCTAATGAGGCGCGAGCATTCCTCGATATGCTCGATCCAGGTATTAATATCTAGCAAACTATCTGATTCGCTTGCCTCAGCACTCGCAATACGCGTGAAGATCGTCACATTCCTGAGCGTTTTCCTGAGCGTTGTTATCGCAGCCTTGCCCGTCACGGAACTTTCGGGCTAAGCCTCCATCAGAGCGTATGACTAAATGTAGGAACTTTCGTTTTCTGCTCGTCGAAACCTTTACATTTTTCTATTTTCTTCAGTGCCACTGCCGTTCCAGGCGGTTCACTTATTGTGCCTCTGATTCTGATCACAAGGATGTGAAATGCCTGCGGACTCACGCTGCCCACTGCACAAGCTTGGCCCCTCTCGATATGTCGTGGGGCTGGCCCGCTTGTCGTCGATGAATGCAAGACACCTCGCGCTGACGGCGCTGGCAGTGTGGACACTCTTTACGACCGCCACCGCTCAGGCTGCCGGGCCTGAAGAGGAATTACTGCGTCAGCAGGAGCGTGAACGCGCGCTGCGTGATCAACTGGAATCGCGGCCCGATGTGCGTCTTCAGGCACCTTCGCTCGACGAAGGCGGCTCTCGTCTTCCCGTAAAAGAAGCGCCCTGCTTCGCCATTAAAGACATCCGCCTGATTGGCGACGCATCCGAGAAGTTTCAATGGGCGCTGAAGGCCGCCAACCCCGAGGAAGACCCCGCAGTGGGGCGTTGCCTGGGTGGCGCGGGCATCAACATGACGATGAAGCGCATGCAGAATGTGATCATCCAGGCGGGATTTGTCACCACCCGCGTGCTTGCCGAAGCGCAGGACCTCAACAGCGGAATTCTGGTGCTGACAATCGTGCCGGGGCGCATCCGCGAAATCCGCTTTGCCGAAGGCACCAGCCGTCGCGCAACCCTATGGAATGCGATGCCTGCCAACCCCGGCGACCTGCTTAACCTGCGCGATATCGAACAGGCGCTGGAAAACTTCAAGCGCGTGCCCACTGCCGATGCCGACATTCAGATCACACCCACCTTGGCGGCTGATGCCAAGCCCGGCGAAAGCGATGTGGTGATCAAATGGAGCCAGCAGTTTCCGGCCCGCGTGAGCCTGTCCGTCGACAACTCGGGCAGCAAATCCACAGGCAAGTATCAGGGCAATGTGTCGCTGTCGCTGGACAACCTGCTATCGCTCAACGATTTGTTCTACGCCAGCTTCAACCACGACCTGGGCGGCGGCGAGTCCGGCCGACACGGCTCCAATGGCAATACGCTCCACTACTCGCTGCCGATGGGTTACTGGCAACTGGCGTTCACCACCAGCGAGTATAACTACGAGCAGTCGGTCGCCGGCGCCACCCAGACGTACCAGTATCGAGGCGAAAGCCGTACCAACGATCTGCGCCTGTCTCGCCTGCTTTACCGCGATGCCGTGCGCAAGACCACGGCGTGGGGTGGCCTGTGGACACGGTCTTCTGAAAACTTCATCGACGACACCGAGATCGGCAACCAGGATCGGCGCATGGCGGGCTGGCAGCTCGGCCTAGATCACCGGGAATTTATCGGCACCTCTATTCTGGACCTTGGCGTCGCCTACCGTCGCGGCACCGGCGCACATGACTCGCTGCCGGCCCCCGAAGAAGCCTCTGGTGCAGGCACATCCCGCTCGCAGATCATCACCGCCGACGCCCAGCTGCAAGTGCCATTCGCCCTCAGCGACCAGCGCCTGCGCTATATCGGCAGTTGGCGGTCGCAATGGAACCGCACACCGTTGGTGCCGCAAGACCGCTTCTCGATTGGCGGACGCTACAGCGTGCGCGGGTTTGACGGCGAAAATATTCTTTCTGCCGATCGCGGCTGGACACTGCGCAACGAAGTAGGCCTGGCGCTGGGGCAAACCGGCCAGGAGCTTTACACCGGTGTCGACTACGGCGAAGTCAGCGGTCAGGCCAGTAAGTTCCTGATTGGTAAACGACTGGCGGGGGCTGTGGTGGGTGTGCGTGGTGGTTACAAGGGCCTGTCTTATGACTGGTCGGTAGGCACGCCGCTCAAGAAGCCCGATGGCTTCAAGACCGCCAACGTGACCAGCGACTTTACCGTCATCTGGTCGTTCTGAGGGGTAATGCCATGCGTTTTGAAACCCTGGACATCACGGCACCCGGCCTGATCGACGAGCCTTGGAACGAGGCGGCAGTGCTGGGCTCGGTCACTTGGTTGTGGATGCATTCCAGCGCTCACCGTGATGCGCCACTGCACAGCTTACCGACACTTCTGCTGCCGGCGCTCAAGCATCGCCAATTCGTGCTGGGCAGCGAGCACGGCAAGCCGGTGTGCTACCTCTCTTGGCTTAACGTCGATGAAGCAGCAGAACAGCGCTATTTGCAGCAATCACCGTTGACATTGAGCGACGTGGACTGGAATTGCGGCGAGCGCCTCTGGCTCAACGACTGGATCGCGCCGTTTGGCCATACGGCCACCTTTACCAGAATCCTCCAGCGCCACCTGTTCGCCAACCGATGCGGTCGCGCGCTGTATCACCGGGGCGACGAGCGAGGCCTGCAAATCAAGACATTCCAGGGCATCGGTGTGATCCCTGAACAGGCCAGAGCCTGGTTTGCAGCTCACCCGGTTGCCACAGCACCGTAACTTCAACTTTTGTATCGCGGGCCGGCTCCGCAAATGGAATTGCTATGAACAAGCACCTGTACCGAATTGTTTTCAACAAGGCACGCGGGCTGTTGATGGTGGTGGCGGAGAACGTCACCAGCCAGGTCAAGGCGCCGGGCACTCGCGTCAGCCTCACCACCGCCGACGCGGGCTGCACGGCAACGCTCGGGCCGATGCGTTTTGCATTGATGATCGCGCTCGGGCTGGTGTCATGGAGCACTGTACCGGCGTGGGCGGCGGGCACGATTGTGGCCGATCCGACTGCCGCAGCCGGCCAGCGTCCGACGGTGATTCAAAGCGCCAACGGCACGCCGCAGGTGAATATTCAGGCGCCCAGCGCGGCCGGGGTTTCGCGTAACACCTACAATCAATTCGATGTCGACCCGCGCGGCGTCATCCTCAACAACAGCGGCGCCAACACCCAAACGCAACTGGGTGGCTGGATCGAAGGCAACGCAGCGATGGCCAAAGGCAGCGCGCGGGTCATCCTCAATGAGGTCAACGCCAGCAACCCCAGCCAGTTACGCGGCTATGTCGAAGTCGCCGGGCAACGCGCCCAAGTGGTCATCGCCAACCCGGCCGGCATTACCTGCGACGGTTGCGGCTTCATCAACGCCAACCGTGCGACCCTGAGCACCGGTCAGGTGCAGCTGGAGAACGGCAGCATCAGCGGCTACACCGTGAACGGCGGCACCCTGAACATTCAGGGCAAGGGCCTTGATAGCCGCGACGCCGATTACACCGACCTGATTGCCCGTACCGTGCAGGTCAATGCGGGTATCTGGGCCAATGACCTTAAGGTCACTGCCGGACGCAATCAGGTCAACGCCGATAACACCCAGGCCAAGCCTCAGGCCGGCGCCGACGGCGACAAGCCAGCCGTCGGCATCGACGTGGCGCAATTGGGCGGAATGTACGCCGGGAAGATCGTGCTGGTGGGGACCGAATCGGGTGTCGGCATGCGCAATGCCGGGCAAATTGGCGCCATGGCGGGTGAAGTGGTCGTCAGCGCAGACGGCAAACTGCACAACATGGGCACAATCAGCGGCACCACGGCCACCCGTATCACTGCCACAAGCGTTGACAATAGCGGCTCGCTTTACGCCAAGGGCGATTTGAACCTCACCAGCTCCGGGGATATCGACAACAGCGGCACGATTGCCAGCCAGAATCAAACAACCCTCAGCGCCAAATCGATTCGTAGCACCCAGGGCTCAAGCCTGGCGGCGGGCACAGGCGTGGACGGCAAACTGGGCAGCAGCGGCAACCTTGCGGTGCGCGCCACCCACGTCAAAGCGCAGGGTCAAAACCTGGCGGCAGGCGATGTCAGCATCCAGGCCGATGATCTGGACCTCAGCGGCAGCCAGACTCAAGGCCGCAATGTCACCCTGACCGCCAACAACGGCGATAGCAATCTCAGTGGCAGCCGCGTGGATGCCAGCCAGACCCTCGCGGCCAACGCGACAAAAACCCTGCGCACAGACAGCGCCAGCGTCAACGCCGACAACCTGCAACTGAACGCCGGTGATCTGTCCAACGTCGGCGGCGAGCTGGTGCAGACCGGCGTCGCCGACACATCGATAAACGCCACCGTGAGCCTCGACAACCGTAGCGGACGAATTGCCTCAAACGCGACCAATACCCGGATCAGCGCCGGTCGCATCGACAACGGCAGCGGCAGCATCGAACACGCAGGCAAGGGTTCGCTGGGCATTCAGGCCAACCAACTCGGCAGTACCAAAGGCAGCATTGCCAGTAATGGCAGCGTGTCGATCAAGGCTGACGACGTGGTGCTGGATGAAGGTCTGGCCCAGGGCCAACAGCTCACGCTCCAGGCCCGCACCCTGTCCAATCAATACGGGCGCATTCTGCAAACGGGGCTGGAGCCTTTACAGATCAATGTCAGCGAGCAATTCAACAATCAGAACGGCCAGGTCAGCAGCCCTGGCGCTGTGGTGATCGACGTTGGCACGCTGAATAATCAGAACGGCAAAGTTGTTGCAACCGACGGCGGCCTGCTGACGGTGACCGCCAGTGATTTGATCGACAACAGCGGCGGAACGCTGGCTGCCAGCGGCGGCGCTGAACTGAGCGGCGCGCGCCTGGAAAATGCTCAGGGCACCCTCAGCGCCGGCAGCACGCTGCAAGCCCGCTTCGGTCAACTGAACAATATCGGCGGCACGCTCGCCTCGACCCAGCGCATGGCGATCATCGCCGGACAATTCAACAACACCCATGGCGTGCTGGGTTCGGTGCAGTCCGGGCTGTCGGTGAACGTGACCGATGGCGCACTGAACAACGACGCAGGGCGTCTCGAAGCCCAGGGCGACATCGCCGTGGCGGCGCAAGGTGTGAACAACCACAGCGGTGTGATCAGTGGCCTGGCACTGGACCTCAACAGCAACGGCAATCTGTTTGACAACAGCGATGGCACGCTCGACGCACGCGCCACGCTCGACTTGCGCAGCGGCGAATTGCGTAACGCGGCGGGCTTGATTCAGTCTGCAGGCAAACTGTTTATCGACACCGGAAATCAGGCCGTCAATAACCTCGACTCCGGCACCACCAAAGGCATCAGCGGTCAGGATGCCGTGGAAATCCGCAGCGCCAGCGTCAATAACAGCACTGGTTTTTTGAGTACTAAGGGCAATCTGTTGCTCACCGCCAGCGACGTGGTCAACACCAACGGCGGCCAAATCATTGGCGAGAAAACCGTACACGTCGACGGCGCACGCCTGGATAACCGTGGCGGCCAGTTGCAAAGCCTCGGCGACGTCGAGCTGGCACTGGGTCAGGCCCTCATCAATCAGGGTGGGCTGGTCCGCAGTGCAGGCGCGTTGAACCTGAGCACCGATGTGCTCGACAACAGCGCCACCCAGGGCACCAACCTAGGCCTTGAAGGCCGCAGCATGAACCTGGCGGTCAACACCTTCAACAACCAGACCGGTGCCGTGCGCACTGATGAAGGCCTGCTGCTGGGCGTGAGCCAAACGCTGAATAACCAGAGCGGGCTGATCTCTTCGACCGGTGACCTGACCATCCGCGACCGCGATACCGCGCAGCGTCGCCAATCGGTGAATAACCTCGACGGCACGCTGATTGCGGGCAAGCTGCTGTCGCTCAACGCCGCGTATTACAGCGGCACGGGCCGGGTGCTGAGCCTGGGTGACATCAACTTCAGGTTGCAGAGCGGCCTTGATTTGAGCGGGCAGATTCAGGCCAACAACAACGTTGATCTGAGCACCGCCGGGGCGCTCAACAACACCGGGCGTTTGCTGGCGGGCAAGTCCCTGCTAGTCAGCGCGCAGACGCTCGACAACAGCGCCAACGCCGAAATCAGCGCGGGCCAGGTTCGTCTGAACGTCGCTGACACCCTGACCAACCGCGGGCTGATCGACGGCCAGCAAGTCCGCGTGCAGGCAGCGACGCTGAATAACCTCGGCACCGCGCGCCTGTATGGCGACCAACTGGCGATAGCCACCTCGACGTTGAACAACCTCGATGAAAATGGCACCGCAGCAACGATAGCAGCCCGTGAATCACTGAATATCGGCACCTCAACCCTGAATAACCGCGAGCAATCGCTGGTCTTCAGTGCTGGCGACCTCGCCATTGGCGGGACCTTGAGCGCGCTCGATACCGCCGAGGGTCGCGCTCAATTACTGACCAATGCCAGCGCGACCCTCGAAGCGCTTGGCGATCTGTCTTTGAACGTACAAAGCGTGCGCAACACCAACGAACATTTCAGCACGCGCGATGTTGAGGTCAGTCGAACACCCGAGCAGGAGTTTCAACTCACCGGCTCGACCAACCGCTACCAAGCCAACGAGATCTCCCTACGTCACGATGAGGTGAATTACCTGGTCACCCCCGAGGGCCAGCGCGACAACTGGAACCGCTACGACTACACCCGCGTCGTCAACGAAACCCAGATCGCCACCTCGGCCCCGGCGCAGATCCTGTCTGGCGGGACAATGCAGATCAGCGCCGGCGACGTGCTCAACGACAAGAGCCGCATCATCGCCGGCGGACTATTGCAGGCAGACGTCACCAGCCTGACCAACACCGAAGTGTCGGGCCAGCGCACCACCGTCGACAGCGGCAGCGTCACCAACTTCTACCGCATCCAGCGCAAGGGCCGCGACCGGCAAGGCGCGAACACCGCAGCCTATACCCCTGCCCCGCTGATTCAGGATATCTCCCTGCAACCTACCGTCTTCGCGCAGAACACAGCGGTCAGCGGCACGGGCACCCAGATCAGCGCACGCGGTACTCAGGCCGTCGGTCAGCAGATCGCTTCCACCGGTACGGTCAGCGCTCCGGCCGCCCGTACCTTTCAAGTAGCTCCGATCGTTCAGGTCGCAGCGCAGACCACCCAGAACGCACAAGGCGTGGCCGAGCAAATTCGCACCGGGGGCCCGTCTCTGGAATTGCCGAATAACAGCCTGTTCACCACCCATCCGCAGACCACCAGCAATTACCTGGTCGAAACAGATCCGCGTTTCGCCAGCTATCGCACCTGGCTGTCGTCGGATTACATGCTGGAGCGCTTGCAAGTCGACCCTGCCTTGACCCAGCAGCGCCTCGGCGATGGCTTCTATGAGCAGAAACTGATTCGCGAACAGGTCGCGCAACTGACGGGGCGACGCTTTCTCGACGGCTACGCCAACGACGAAGCGCAATACCGGGCGCTGATCGACAACGCCGTCACCCTGGCCAATCAATGGCAACTGGTGCCCGGCGTCGAGCTGTCCCCCGAGCAGATGGCGCAACTGACCAGCGACATCGTCTGGCTGGTGCAAAAAAAGGTCACCCTCGCCAACGGCGAAACCCGCAACGTGCTGGTGCCACAGGTCTACGTGCGGGTGCAGGAAAGCGACCTCAACGGCTCCGGCTCACTGATCGCCGGGCAACGTCTGAACCTGAATATTGCAGGCGATCTGGTCAACAGCGGCAGCCTGGCCGGGCGCAGCGTGATGGCGATTACCGCGCAGAACATCGAAAACCTCGGCGGACGCATCCAGGCCGACAAGGTCTCCCTGACGGCACGGGACAACCTCGACAACCTCGGCGGCCTGATCGGCGCCACCGATACCCTGGCGATCAATGCAGGGCAAAACGTCAACGTTGTGTCCAACAGCCGTGACAGCAGCAGCACCCAGGGTACGCGCACCAATCTCTCGCGGGTGGCCGGGCTGTTTGTCAGCGGTGCTGGCGGCACCATGGACGTCAACGCGGGCAAAGACCTCAACCTGACCGGCGCTCAGGTGGTCAACGCAGGCGCCGGCGGCAGTACCTCGCTGCAAGCAGGCAACAACATCAACCTGACCACCGTTGGCGAAGCCCATCAGCAATCGGTTAACTGGAACGGCAGCAACTGGCGCAAAGACGCCAGCCAGACCGAAGCCGGCTCAACCATTCAAGGCCAAGGCGATGTGCGCCTCAGTGCCGGGCAGGACCTCAATGCCCGAGGCGCAAGCGTCACCAGTCAGCAAGGTGCAATCATCGCCGACGCCGGGCGCGACGTGAACCTGACCGCAGCGCAAAACACCCAGTTCGCCGATGAAGCGCACAAATTCAAAGGCAGCAACGGCCTGTTCTCCAGCAAGACCACCACCACACGCGACACCGTCAACCAGACCCAGGCGCAGGGCTCGACGCTGAGTGCCGAGAAAACCTATGTGCAGGCCGGTCGCGACATCAACGTCAGCGGCAGCAACGTGGTGTCCACCACCCAGACCATTCTGGTGGCTGACAACAACATCAATATCGAAGCCGCGACGGAAAGCAGCAGCGAACGTCACGACAAGTCAGTCAAGAAAAGCGGCCTGTTCAGCGGCGGCGGCATCGCGGTCACGCTCGGCACCCAGCAGCAGACGGTCAAGGACCTCACCACCAGCCAGACCGCAGCGGCGAGTACCGTGGGCTCGACCAAGGGCGATGTGCTGATGGAAGCGGGCAAAGGCTACTGCCAGGTGGGCAGCCAGGTGAGCGCGCCCGAAGGCAGCGTCGATATCACCGGGCAAACCATCGATGTCGTTGAAGCCCGCAACACCAGCAAGCGCGAACGTGAAACCCTGTTCAAACAGACCGGGTTCACTCTGACGGTCACTAACCCTGTCATCAGTGCAATCCAGACCACCCAGCAGATGAAGCAGGCATCGGAGAAAACCGATGACGGGCGCATGAAGGCGCTGGCAGCGGCCACGGTCCTGCTGGCCGGTAACAACGCCGCCACGGCGGTGGCAATGGACCCTGGCGCGGCAGGTGGTATCAACATCAGCCTGTCGCTGGGCACCAAGAAGAACGAAAGCAAAACCACCCAGACCGGCGACAGCGCCGCCGGTTCGACCATCACCGCCGGTCAAGATGTGCGCCTGCGCGCGACCGGCGCAGGTGCAGACAGCAACATCACGGTCCAAGGCAGCCAGATCAAGGCCGGGCGTGACGCCAGCCTGATGGCCGACGGCGACATCAACCTGCTCGCCGCCAACAACACCAGCCAGCAAAACACCGACAGCAAAGGCAGCAGCGCCAGCATCGGTATCGGCCTCTCGCTGGGCGGTAGCAGAAACGGCTTTACCCTGGACCTGGGCGCCACCGGAAACCGGGGCCAGGCTGACGGCGACGAGCTGACCCATACCAATACCAAAGTGGAGGCTGGCAACCAGTTGCTGCTGTCATCCGGCGGCGACACTCAGCTTAAGGGGGCGGTGGCCAGTGGCAAAAAAGTCATCGCCGACGTCGGCGGCGATCTTAATATCGAAAGCCTGCAAGACACCAACACGTACAAAGTCGATGAAAAGAGCCTGGGCATCGGCATCAGTCTTTGTATTCCACCGTTCTGCTACGGCATGAGCTCGATAAGCGGTGCCAGCGCAAACTTTGGCGCAACCAACATCGACTCCAACTATGCCAGCGTCACCGAGCAGTCAGGCATCAAGGCTGGCGATGACGGTTTCGACATCAACGTGCGGGGCAACACCGATTTGGTCGGCGCCGTGATCGCCAGCAGTGACAAGGCCGTGCAGGACGGCAAAAACAGCCTGGTCACATCCAGCCTCACCAGCCGCGACATCAAGAACAAGGCGGATTACGACGCCAATACCGTCAGCCTGGGCGGCGGCTACAACGAAGTCGGCAAGGACCAGAAGGGCAACGCGCAGACTGGCGGCAAGGTTAACCCGGGCACCGACCTGGCCAAAAACGAGAACAAGATCGGCGCCAATATGCCGATCGCCATCAGCGCCAGCGACAAGGCAAGCAGCGTGACACGCAGCGGCATCAGTGGCGGTGCCGTCGTCATTACCGACGACGCCGAGCAGCAGAAACGCACCGGCCAGACCGCTGAACAAACCGTCGCCAGCCTCAACCGTGATGTGTCCAGTGATCGCGATGGCAGCAACTCGCTCAAACCGATCTTCGACGAAGATGAAATCCGCGCCGGTTTTGAGATCGTCAGCGCGTTCTCCAACGAAGCCAGTACCTTCCTTGCGAACAAAGCCAGGGAAGCGGACCTCAAACGCCAACAGGCAAAAGAGCTGCAGTCAAAAGCAGACAATCGTGACACGCCAATGAGTGACGCTGCGCGCCTGCAACTGCAGCTCCAGGCGCGGGAGTACTCGGCACAGGCCAACGCGATCTCCGAAAACTGGGGCGCAGGCGGCACCTATCGCCAGATCACCACCGCCCTGATCGGTGCTGCAGGCGGCAATATCAGCGCGGGCAACGCTGCCTTCGTGCAAGGCCTGGTGGTCAATTATGTGCAGCAACGGGGCGCCGGCTACATCGGCGACCTGGTGGCCAAAGGCGAACTCACCGAAGGCTCGCCACTGCACGCGGCACTGCACGGCATCGTCGCTTGCGCCGGTGCCGCCGCCAGCAGTCAAAGTTGCGGCAGCGGCGCGGCAGGCGCGGCGGCATCAAGCCTGCTCACCGGCCTGTTCTCACAAAGCAGCCCCGACGAAAGCGAAGAACAACGCGAAGCCAAGCGCAACCTGATCGTCAGCCTGGTGACCGGCCTGGCAGCGACCAGCGCCTCCATCGACCCGACCACCGCCAATACCGCGGCGGGTGCGGCGGTGGATAACAACTGGCTGGCGACTCAGCAGATCGTGCAGTTCAAGAAGGAATACGACGAAGCAAAAGGCCTGATTGCCGCTGGCAAAGTCGTTGCCAAATGGTCGTACATCAGCGGCAGGCAGGATGTTCTGACCCAGTTCGGCATCGGCAAGGGGTTGGCCCAGTCAGGCTGGAATGACGTCACGGGCCTCGCCGAATTTGTTGCGCACCCCATCGAAGGGCTTACTGGCCTTGGCCAACTGATTAATAACCCGGAGGCCAGAAAGCAGTTTGGCGACAGCGTCGTCAACGAACTCAACGTCAAGATAGAAACGATCAAGACCGCGCTGGAAGTCGGCGGCGACGAAAACGCCGAAGCCTTGGGCAAGGCCATCGGCGAAATCGCCTGGCAGGTCGGCAGCATTGCAACGGGCGTCGGCGGGGCTGCGAAAGGTGGCGTGGCGCTGGCCAAGGCGGGGATCAAGGTTGGAGCGCAGCAGCTTGAAAAGATGGCTGAGGTGGCGAGCCTCGCCAAATTCGACAAGCTTGTAGCACGCGGCGGGCAGTTCAACCCTAACGGCACCCCGCTGATGGACTTCCGCGCTATGACCAACGCGCAGAAGAGCATCGTCGGGGACATCATGGGTGGCGAGCAAATCAAGACGTTGGTGCCCGGCGCTGAAAAAATTGGCCGGGCTCCCGATATTGGCCAGACAGGCATTGACGATTTGTACAAGGTAGATAAGCCTGGTGTTGACTACCTGATTGTTGAGTACAAATTTGGCTCGTCCAAGCTGAAGCCCACCCGAGATGGGCTGCAGATGAGTGATGATTGGTTGCAGGGCACAACCACTAACTATGACCGTATACTTGAGTCTGTGGGAGGTAATGCCCAAGCGGCAGAAAATATAGACAATGCCTTGCTAGCTGGCCGTGTTGAAAAATGGCTAGTTCATACTGACCCGTTTGGTAATGTGACTGTGGGTGTTCTAGACAAAAGTGGAAAATTTGTTGTAGACCCCATAAAAACTTCTAAGCTTATAGGAGCAGATAAATGATACGCGCCCCTCTTGGCGATATCAGCTACTGGAGCCGAGTAGTCAATGATAATGACGACTACATCAAAAGTTCTCAACGGACTCTCAAGGAGCCCGCTGGTGATCCTGACTACGCGCCTCAATACGCGTATAAGCTTGCCCAAAAACACTGGCATCAGATCCTGCGCAAATACTCAGCCGGATACTCAGTAACTGACTTGGCGCATTACTTCCCCGGTCTGTTAGACGCTTGGGAAGAAGCTGAGCGTCTCGGAGCAGCAGTGTGGACTGCAGAGCAGCAATTCACCCGGCACCACTGGCGCGTCAACTACGACCACTACATCATTTGCTTCTGGCTGGTCGGCTTGGCACTCGCACTCGATATTCCAGACAAGCAATGGCATCGCTTGCTGGCCTTGATCGGCAATGATGGCGAAGACGTACTTCTTGATCGGATCATTGCCAGCCGCAGTCCAGACCGCAAGATAGGAGCCGTGCTTCTATATCCCAAGCCGTATGGTCGTTTGTTGAAGGCCGTGGATGCACCCGCAGACTCTCAGCCGCCGCTGCTCAACGCCTTTGTCGAGCACTGGTATCTGGAAGTGCGCACTGGCGCGAAATCCGGATCAGACCCGCAAGCGGTCAGCTATCGACATCCTTATTGGTATACCTATGGCGACCAGAACTTTGAAGGCGGGGCTTATTTTGGTCGTTGGTGTGTAGAGGCCGTGGCTGCCGTGAAGGCGTTTGGAATGGATGACTCGCCATGTCTAGGTCAAGAGCATTATCCGGGAGACCTTTTGAGACCTGATGGCCCTGGCACTCACCCGGCAAGAGAGACAACAGAGCCACATCCACCGTTGGCTTCAGCAAAGAAAGCCGGCTTTTGGGCCCGAATTTTCACCCGGTCCAGTGATAGATAAGCGCCAGTGTGATCAAGCAAGACACGGCTATCGCAAGGCACGCACCCGCCGAGAAGTGCCAACGTCGATGCCGGAGATGGGAGGAATAAAGTGCTTTGAACTTGGTTTGATTCACCGACAGATGAATGCCTTCAAAGCTTTCACGTCAGCAAGAATAAGCCCTTATCGCGGGCATGAAAAAACCGGCAAAAGCCGGTTTTTTTCATGCCTCGCTGTGGGCTCACTCCCACTCAATCGTCGCCGGCGGCTTGCTCGACACGTCATACGTCACGCGCGAAATGCCTTCGATCTCATTGATGATCCGCCCACTGACCGTTTCCAGCAGTTCATACGGCAGATGCGCCCAACGCGCGGTCATGAAGTCGATGGTCTCCACCGCACGCAGTGCAACAACCCAGGCATAACGACGGCCATCACCGACAACGCCCACCGATTTCACCGGCTGGAACACCACGAATGCCTGGCTCACTTTGTGATACCAGTCAGCCTTGCGCAGTTCTTCGATGAAGATGTGGTCGGCGCGACGCAGCAGGTCGGCGTATTCCTTTTTCACTTCACCGAGGATGCGCACGCCCAGGCCCGGGCCCGGGAAGGGGTGGCGGTAGACCATGTCGTACGGCAGGCCGAGTTCCAGGCCGAGGCGGCGGACTTCGTCCTTGAACAGTTCGCGCAGCGGCTCGACCAGCTTGAGGTTCATTTCCTCGGGCAGGCCACCGACGTTGTGGTGGGACTTGATCACGTGGGCCTTGCCGCTCTTGGCGCCGGCCGACTCGATCACGTCGGGGTAGATGGTGCCCTGGGCGAGGTACTTGATGTTGTCCAGGTGTTTGGCCTGGGCATCGAAGACGTCGATGAAGGTGCGGCCGATGATCTTGCGCTTCTTCTCCGGGTCGGACTCGCCGGCCAGGTTGTCGAGGAACTGGTCCTCGGCGTTGGCGCGAATCACTTTGACGCCCATGTTCTCGGCGAACATGGCCATCACTTGCTCGCCTTCGTGCAGGCGCAGCAGGCCGTTGTCGACGAACACGCAGGTCAGCTGATCGCCGATGGCCTTGTGCAGCAATGCGGCAACCACAGAGGAGTCGACGCCGCCGGAGAGACCGAGCAGCACGTTGTCGGTGCCGACCTGGGCGCGCACGCTGGCGATGGCGTCTTCAGCGATTTTCGACGGGGTCCACAGGGCTTCGCACTGGCAGATGTCGAGGATGAAACGCGACAGGATGCGCCCGCCCTGCTTGGTGTGGGTCACTTCCGGGTGGAACTGCACGCCATAGTAGCCGCGTTCGTCGTTGAACATGCCGGCAATCGGGCAGCTCGGGGTGCTGGCCAGGATGTGGAAGTCTTCCGGCAGTTTGGTGACCTTGTCACCGTGGCTCATCCACACGTCGAGGCCGAACAGGCCGTCGGCGTCGATGTGGTCTTCGATGCCGTCCAGCAGGCGGCTCTTGCCGACCACGTCGACGCGGGCATAACCGAATTCACGCAGCTCGGACCCTGCCACCTTGCCGCCCAGTTGCTCGGCCATGGTCTGCATGCCGTAGCAGATACCGAACACCGGCACGCCCAGGTCGAATACCGCTTGCGGACAGCGCGGGCTGTCGGCTTCGTGCACGGACTCGGGGCCACCGGCGAGGATGACGCCTTTGGGGGCGAAGGCGCGGATCGCGTCGTCATCCATGTCGAACGGGTGCAGTTCGCAGTACACGCCGATTTCACGCACGCGGCGGGCAATCAGCTGGGTGTACTGGGAACCGAAGTCGAGGATCAGGATGCGGTGGGCGTGAATGTCGAGGGCCATGAAGTCAGTCTCGTCTAATGAATCAGAAACAACTCGGGGCTGAAAGAACAGCCCCGGTTACTTAACGTTTTGCTGGAAGCCTCAACCTACGCGGTAGTTTGGCGCTTCCTTGGTGATCTGCACGTCGTGGACATGGGATTCAGCCATGCCGGCGCCGGTGATCCGCACGAACTCTGGCTTGGTGCGCATTTCTTCGATGTCGGCGCTGCCGGTGTAGCCCATCGAGGAACGCAGGCCGCCCATCAGTTGATGGATGATCGCGCTCAGGCTGCCCTTGTACGGCACACGGCCTTCGATGCCTTCCGGGACGAGTTTCTCGGCGCCCGCCGAGGAGTCCTGGAAGTAACGATCGGACGAGCCCTGTGCCTGGGACATGGCGCCCAGCGAACCCATGCCGCGGTAAGCCTTGTAGGAGCGACCCTGGAACAGTTCAACCTCGCCCGGCGCCTCTTCGGTACCGGCGAACATCGAGCCCATCATCACGCAGGACGCACCGGCAACGATGGCCTTGGACAGGTCACCGGAGAAGCGGATGCCGCCGTCGGCAATCAATGGAACGCCGGTGCCTTCAAGGGCTGCGGCGACGTTGGCGATGGCGCTGATCTGCGGCACGCCCACACCGGCGACGATGCGCGTGGTGCAGATCGAGCCAGGGCCGATACCGACCTTGACCGCGTCGGCGCCAGCTTCGGCCAGGGCCTTGGCGGCAGCGCCGGTGGCGATGTTGCCGCCAATCACCTGCACGTCGGGGAAGTTCTGTTTGACCCAGCGCACGCGGTCGATCACACCCTTGGAGTGACCGTGAGCCGTGTCGACCACCACCACGTCAACGCCGGCAGCCACGAGGGCCGAGACGCGGTCGCCGGTGTCTTTACCGGTACCGACCGCCGCGCCAACGCGCAGACGACCCTGGTCATCCTTGCTGGCCAGTGGGTAAGCCTTGGCTTTTTCGATGTCGTTGACAGTCATCATGCCTTTGAGGGCGAATTTGTCGTCGACGATCAGCACGCGCTCGATGCGGTGCTTGTGCAGCAGCTCACGCACATCGTTCTTGTCGGCGCCTTCCTTGACAGTGACGAGACGCTCTTTAGGCGTCATCACTTCACGGACGGTGACTTCAAGGCGATTCTCGAAACGCACGTCACGGGAAGTGACGATGCCGACCAGGTCGCCATCGTGCAGCACCGGAACGCCGGAGATGTTGTGCATGCGGGTGAGGTCGAACAGGTCACGCACGGTGGCGTCGGCTTCGATGGTGATCGGATCTTTCACCACACCGGCTTCGTAACGCTTGACCTTGCGCACTTCGGCAGCCTGCTGCTCGATGGTCATGTTCTTGTGGATGATGCCGATGCCGCCTTCCTGGGCCATGGCAATGGCCAGACGGGCTTCGGTGACGGTGTCCATGGCAGCGGAAACCAGGGGAATATTCAGCTCGATGCCACGGGTTAGGCGGGTCTTGAGACTGACTTCGTTAGGAAGCACCTCGGAATAACCGGGCACTAGGAGAATGTCGTCGAATGTCAGAGCTTCTTGGCTGATACGCAGCATCGCGGGGGCTCCCGAGCGGGAAAATGGAAGCGCGCCATTATACTCAGACACCCTTCAGGTCTCAATGTAAAACTCTGACATATTTGGGAATACGGATAGGAGGGGTTACAGCTCGACCTTCACCCAGGCGATCTTCTGGTCCAGCCAATCGGCGAACTCATCGATAAAGCTCTGCTTGAACCCCGCCTCCGCCCAGTTGTTGAAGATGAAACCCAGGTTGGAAAACCCGCATTCCTGCAGGAACAGAAACCCGTTGATGTCATCTTCATGCCCACACAGCGGGCAGGTGAAGTTGTCGGTGTGACCGGGCATCCAGTCCTCCAGGCTTTCGAACAGCGCCTCGCCGATTTCCTTGAGGCACTCCGGGCAACCGGCCTCCTCGAGAAAGCCCTTGGCCGGGGTATAGATGCAGCGCTTGTAAATGATCTCCAGCCCGTTCACCGGCTCGTTGAACGGCAGCGCTTCGGGGTGCAGCACCACGGCGCGGGCGCCGTCGGCCAGGCCGTAAGCCATGCGGTCGCCGGTACGGCCGCAGGTGGTGAGTTCTTCCTTGATGATGTTCTTGCGCACCAGCCAGCGCACGATCGCCCGTGCGCGGGGTTCGTGGACGGGCAAGGTGGAGATTTTCGGAACAAGGATGCTTTGGGAGTTCATTGGAGTCCTGCGGTGTGGCGGCTGGCGCCATCGGGAGCAAGCCCCTTCCACATATTGATCTGTGAACACGTTCAAATGTGGGAGCTGGCTTGCCTGCGATGGAGCCTTGAAGGCAGGCAGCTTAATCCCTGCCCCACGCAGGTCAAGTGCTCACATACCGTCCGATCAACGCAAGGCCGCTCGCCAGCACCAGCCACGTCACCACTTTCACGAACGCCTCGCGGGACAGGCGCCTGGTCAACCGGCGCCCGAACCATAGCCCCAACCCCATCGCCGGCAACAGGCACAGCGCCAACAATAGCAGCGGCAAATCCGCATACACCCCGGCCAGCAAAAACAGACTCAAGCGCACCAGCGTACTCGCGCTGATCAGCGCACTTTGCGTGGCCCGCGCCGGCTCCTTGGGCAACCGGCTGTTCAGGTAGATGGCATACAAAAAGCCGCCACTGCCGAACAACGCCCCGAACAGCCCACCGACGGTGCCCATGGGCACTGACCAGCCTGCCGCCAGTTGTGTCGGACGCGCCTTTACCAGGAGGCTGTAAATCGCGTAAGCGCTGATAAACAGCCCCATCAACAGCAGCAACACATCCGAATGCAGGTTGAGCAAAAACACTACACCGAGGGTGCAACCAATGGCCATGCACGGCAGCAGTCGCAGCAGTTCGGCCTTGCTCACCTCGCGCCGGGTTTGCAGCAGGCCGCCAAACGCGGCGACGAAATCCAGCAGCACCAATAGCGGAATGATCTTCGACAACGGCATGAAAAAAAGCAGAATTGGCCCCGCGATCAGCGCCGTGCCAAAGCCCGCGATGCCGAACACGACGTAGGCCAGCACCACACCCAGGCCAATGACCAGCCAGTCCATCCCGTTAAAAGACCACTGGTTCAACAGTTCGATTGCGGTCATGCAGGCTCCTTGCTCATCGGCGCCCCTCATCATAGTGCAGCCGCGCATGTGCACAAGGCCGTGGTGATTGCCCAGGGATTACCTATAAACTGCCGCCCATGATTAAAGACCCGTTTGCCCGCCTGGGCCTGGACCGCGAAGTCCTGACTGTCAGCCAACTCAACGGCCGCGCACGCGTGTTGCTGGAAGACGTGTTCACCAATATCTGGGTTGAGGGCGAGATCTCCAACCTCGCCCGCCCGGCCTCCGGCCATGTGTATTTCACTCTCAAGGACAGCGGCGCGCAGGTGCGTTGCGCGCTGTTTCGCAACAATGCCGCGCGGGTGCGCCAAGCGCTGAAAGATGGCCTGGCGGTGAAAGTGCGCGGCAAGGTCTCGCTGTTCGAGGGCCGTGGCGACTACCAGTTGATTCTCGACACGGTGGAGCCGGCCGGCGACGGCGCGTTGCGCCTGGCATTCGATGCGCTGAAGGAAAAGCTCAGCGCCGAAGGCCTGTTCAGTGCCGAGCGCAAAATGCCGCTGCCGTTGCACCCTCGGCGCATCGGCATTGTCAGCTCACCCACCGGCGCGGTGATTCGCGACATTATCAGCGTGTTCCGCCGCCGCGCGCCGAACATCGAACTGACGCTGATTCCCACCGCCGTACAAGGCCGCGAAGCCATCCCGCAGATTGTCCGTGCGCTCAAGCGTGCCGACGCGCGTGGGTTTGACGCGCTGATCCTGGCGCGCGGCGGTGGCTCGCTGGAAGACCTGTGGTGCTTCAACGAAGAAGCCGTGGCCCGCGCGGTGGACGCGTGCGTCACGCCTATCGTCAGCGCGGTCGGCCATGAAACCGATGTATCGATCTGCGACTTTGTCGCCGACGTGCGCGCCCCTACCCCGTCCGCAGCCGCCGAATTGCTCGCCCCCGACGCCAGCCACCTGGTGCGTCAGGTGGAGAACCTGCACCGCCGCCTGGTGATGCTGATGCGCAATCGCCTGCGCCACGACCGCCTGCGCCTGGAAGGCATGGCCCGGCGCCTGCGCCATCCCGGCGAACGTCTGCGTCAGCAGGCCCAGCGTCTGGACGACCTCGACATGCGCCTGCGCCGCGCCTTCGAGCGCAGCCTCAATACCCGCCGCGAGCGCCTGATTCGCCTGGAGACGCGCCTGGCCGGCCAGCACCCCGGCCGTCAGCTGGCCCTGCTGCGCCAACGCCTGGACAGCCTCGCCGAACGCCTGCCCCGCGCCATGCGCGAAGGCCTCAAGGCACGCCGTCTGCAACTGCAAAGCCAGGTGCAGACGCTGCAGGTGGTCAGCCCGTTGGCGACCCTGGGCCGCGGCTACAGCATCCTGCTGGACGAGCGCGGCCAGGCGATTCGCAACGCCGCGCAAACCCACACTGGCCAGCGCCTGACCGCGCGGCTCGGTGAAGGCCAATTGCAAGTGCGGGTGGAAGACAACCACCTCACCCCTGTCACCCTTTCGTTACTGGATTGATTGATGCCACGTCTCCTGAGCCTGCTGATGCTGTTGTGCCTCGCGTTCAACGCCCACGCCGACAGCTACATCACCCGCACCCTGAACAAACCGGTGCCCGGCGGGGTTGCAGTGGTCGACCTCGGCCCCGCGACCGCCGCGCCAAAAGCCAGCTACCAGGGCAAGCCGGTGCTGGTGGTGAAGGAACAGGACAACTGGCTGGCGATTGTCGGCATCCCGCTGACGGTGAAGCCAGGCAACGAGCGCATCAGCAGCGGCGGGCGCAGCCTGCCGTTCATCGTGGGTTACAAGAAGTACCCGGAACAGCGCATCACCCTGAAAAATAAAAGCCAGGTCAACCCCGAACCCGCGCAGCTCAAGCGCATCGAGGGTGAACTGGCCGTGCAGCTCAAGGCCTATCGCAGCTTCAGCCCCACGGTGCCAAGCAATCTGGTGCTGGACAAACCGGTGAACGGGCCGCTGTCCAGCCGGTTCGGCGTGCGTCGTTTCTTCAACGGTGAAGAGCGCAACCCCCATTCGGGCCTGGACTTCGCCGTGCCCGCCGGCACGCCGATCAAGACGCCGGCCAATGGCAAGGTGATTCTGGTGGGCAACTACTTCTTCAACGGCAACACCGTGTTCGTCGACCATGGCCAGGGCTTTATCAGCATGTTCTGCCATATGTCGAAGATCGACGTGAAGGTCGGCCAGCAACTGGTGCGCGGGGCCGTGGTAGGCAAGGTCGGAGCGACGGGCCGAGCGACCGGGCCGCACATGCACTGGAATGTCAGCCTCAACGATGCGCGGGTGGACCCGGCGATCTTTATCGGCGCCTTTGAGCCGTAGTCAGCCCACGAGACATCCGTTCAACAAGCCTGGTACTCCGTACTACGGAGTACCCAGCATGCTCTTACATTTACTGCGGAACCCGATACGCCGAAAGGTCACTTACCCAGCGAGTTACAGGGAACGTGACACACATCCTTTCAGGCTAGTTGGAGACGCGCTTCGTGCCTACATCCGTCAGTTCAAAACCTATCCAGTTACTTCACTCTGAGCCAGCCCCGGCTTTGTCGCTCGCTGATACACTTCCTGCCACCGAAAAAGAGACAGATCAGTCCCCCCAGGAGCCGAAGTCGCGGCAATTGAGAAAAGGACCAGATGCCCCAATAAAACCGACGATACTGTCATTAGAACCGGCGAGCTTATCCAACGAGCTCTCAAGACACTTCAAAGTCGGCCCCGTTAAGTTCCTCACCTCCGAGTACGACACTCTCAGCCTCAAGATGGCCAGGCTGCAACGAAAACAGCCTGTATTCAGGGATTTCGTAAACGCTCAGATTGAACAGGCATTTCCTCAGCTCAAACCCCTTGATCCAGACATGCTGTCGTTCGAGCGATCCAGACTGGGCGATGACGGCCGCACATCCGTTGCTGTGTCCAAAGAGCCGCTTCTGGACGCGCTGACACGGGCAATTCAGGAAATCCACGCCTACCCGGATAAACCGTTTACCGATGAGCCAGGCGTCACATCGCAATTCATGCTCAAGACGACGCCGACCGAAGCGGCCCGGCCCATCACCGCTGCGGACTCACTGCACACAATAGCCAGGCGTATTGCGACCCAATTTCCAGAAACCGTGAAAAATTTCTGGACCCAACCGAATCCAAAAGAAATCCTCAAAGACGCACCACAGGATCAGTTGCTGTCGTTACACAAGAAACAGCTGTCAACTCTGGCGGCATTGGGCGAACAGGATGGCTATCTGAGTTCGCAAGCCAAGCGGCTGGTGGATACCGTACTCCAGTACCCAACGCGCGAAGAACGCAACCAGGCGCTTGCGCCAGAATCGAGACCAGGCGTCTACCCGCTCGTGATCAATGACAACAGCGCCAGTGGTGCACGCTTGGCGGGGGCATGGCTGGTCACCAGCAAGGAAGGTTCTGCACCTGGGAACGACGATGGGCCTGTGGTGCTGTGCACGCCAAGTGAGGGCCTGGAACCCTTCGAGAACAGCGCTCAAGCGTTCCAGGCGCTGGCCCAACGATTGGATGCGCGGGGCACAGCTGCAACCCTGCTCGAAGAGGGTCTGCCTCTGTCGGCACAAAAGACTCACAGCCCTTTACAGGGCCAGGACCTGATTGCAAGTCTTGTCCCCATTGAGGGAGACGTGATTGCCGAAGGGTTTACCCAATTGCTGAAGCGCCAGGCCGATGAGGTTCAAGCGACCCTCATGCAGACCCTGTCCACGGAAAACCAGGTACTGCACCCCACGCCCCTGCAAGACGCAGATATAGGAGCGGCTATCGACGATGCAGCAGACTGGTCAACGCAGGTTGATGGCAACAACGCCATGCTCGCCCGTTACGAACGACTGGCCGACAAAAAACAGCCGCAGTGGCTGAAAAATCTCACGTCCAGCCAGATCAGGGGTTATCAGTATCTTGACCGTGTAGAGCAAAAGAGCGTCGAGAGGCTGGCGCCGATGCTCGAGAAAATTCCTACGTTGCATCAGTTCGCCAACCAGCAATTGAACCTGGCCCTGCAAAAAAAATACCCTGGGGCGAACATCGACGCCCAGAAGACAACAGTCGTGACTACGACGAAGTCGCGCGTTCATACACGTTTCAGGCACGGAGCGTACACCCCGGCCAACTACCAAACCAAAGTGTTATCGCTCACCGACCTGTCACTGAAAAACCCGACGGCATTTCCCGCAGGTGACAGCAACGAACACGTTCAGGACACCCTGCAATCCAAGCTTCTTGATGCCCAGGGCAAGCCGGTGCTGGACAGTGACGGCACACCCATCGTGCTGAAAACCGCAGAACTCCTGGCATTGGTGGAAGATGCCGATGTAGGGGGCAAATACCTCGATAGGCTCCAATCGCAATTGGCACCGGATGCCAGCACCGGTGAGCCGCACAAACTGCGTTCAGCATGGAAACACGCCCTGCGCAGCACCATGAACAAGCATGCCTATCTGGCAAAACTCAGCCCAACGGCCTATACGGCGTCAGAAACAGACAGCGCGGGCAAATCATTGGCCCCACAGTGGGTAAGGGCAGTGATTGATTATCCTGACCCGGCTACACGCCCCAAGGTCGACGGGAAAACCGTTATCGCCAACACGATGTCGTTCTATGGCGCTCCAATTCAGGGCGTCACAGTGCTCAGTGACCAAGAGCACTCATCTCGGGTCTTGTACAGTCCCGAGGCGCCTGACGGCATAGCATGGCGCGCACTGGCCAGCCAGCAAGAGCTGGAGACCTTGATGGCTAAACCGGAGTGGAAAGCCTACGCGCGCGCTCGCACTCACTCGACTCCCATGGAGTCGCTACAGAAAACGGTTAAAGACTATCGCGACAAAAACATCATCGGCACTCTGGAAAACGTCCAGAAAGCCCTTGAACCGAAAATCGCCTATCTCACCCCCATCGATGGGAATCTTCGAGATGCAATGTACCAACAGGTGTCGGATATCCTGCTCAAGAATGCCGATTTGAGTTCGATCAGCAACGCCGAGGTGGCCAAGGAGTCGCGTTATAACAAAATGATGTTTGGCATCGAACTGGCAGGTATCTTTCTGGACATAGTGCCGATCATTGGCAAAGGGGTATCAGTAGCTTCTCGGCTGGCAAGAGCAGGGTTGAAGATAATGCGGATGCCGGGAAACTCTCTTGGAAAAATGCTCGGCAAACCCGGTCACCTCTCCAGGGCATTCTCCGATTTCACCGTTGTCGCCACCGGCCAGCCCATTCCCACTGTTCCGATTTCACGTCCCGTGTTCAAGCCAACTGCACAGGCGCAAACCCTGGCGCCTGGCACTGGCACCCTGGCAGTGCCATCCGGCCGGGCTACGCGGATAATTCCTGCACCACCAAACGGCGCCGCTGCAAATCAAATTCAGTTGAACGTGCCCTCCACCTCCGCCGGCACGGGCACGCTATCCACAGCCAGCAAGATCAGACAGCCGCCGCGCCTGCCGGACTTCAGCCAGCACGCAGCGCCGCAGAGTGTGCTTGACGGCACAAAACGAGCGGATGGAACGTTTCAGGTCGGCGATGATTTCTACATTCCCTTCACCGACGGTACGGGCGTGGCGCGTGCCTATAAAATCAGTCCGATTTACAAGCTTGAAAGTGGTTCGGTAAGGGCTATCGATGCAAGCAGCGGAAAACAATTCGCCTCGCTGGTACGCACCGGCACCGGAGAATGGAGGCTCAATAAACTGAAAGGCGGAAAACCAGACCTTCCTTTGGACGACTATATGGACAGGGTATTGAAGGGTTCAGCCGCAGATGACTTCGTTGATTCGGCCGAAACAGGCAGGCTCAGGGAATGGTTCAGGCGTGACATGGGTGAATTCTATGATTCCTTTTCTATCAGGCCGCAGGCCCCGCGCCCGGCGATAGCGCCTGTCAGTGCTGACATAGCCCCAAGTGAGCTGATCAAAAGCACGCTTTCCCGCCCTGATGTCAACGGCTGGGTGATAGGGGAAAACCATGAACAATGGGCGAGCCTGGATTTTTTGATCAACAACATGGATCGATTCAAAGAATCAGGCGTTACCACGCTTTATCTGGAAGGCGGTTACTTTTTGGAACGCTCACCGACGCTCGCTGGCAACGCCTACACGGCAGATGACGCGAAATACCTGACTGCAGACTATCCGACTGATAGATACGGCGACAACAGACTGAGCCGGACCGATGTGCTGGAAGCAGCACATAAAAATGGCATCAAAGTCATCGGGTTGGAACATGCCGAACTGACAGTTCACATCAGTGATTTTCAGGGCTTCGAAAACAGCGAAAGTTTTTATATAGATCGTCTGGAAGAATTCAATTATTTCGCCACTAAAATTATCGAAAACACCCCAAAAGGGGAGAAATGGGTAGCGCTGGTCGGCAACTACCATATGAACAATTACGTTGAACCCTACACGGGCGCCGCCGTACCTGGTATCGCGGAGCTTACAGGAGGGCTGGGTGTTTCAATACGTGATGCCGCCAAAGGAGCTGCCAGCACCACCAGCGTACCTGCGCATGCCCACCATCTCACTGACGAGATGGAGTTCTGGAGAGGCGATGTGCAGATTGAACACAATATGGATAAGTACCTGAAGGCATAACGTATCGAGGGTTCGGGAAGGTGTGCCATGGTGCCCTTCCCTTCCCTCTAAAATTGCGACCGTACGATTTCTGACGCAAAAAAAGATCAATAAAATATAAAAAACGGCTTTAAAACATCATAAAAAATAAAATAAAGAGTAATTCCATCAATTTTCTTCACCGACTTGCCATCTTTCACCCCCGCGGTTAGGGTTGAGCACATGAAAACCTCTCACACCCTCATTCAGCTCCGCCAGCACCTCAGCTTGTGCCTTGTCAGCGCACGACTGCCAGGCTGAATCGATCTGCCTCGTCCAACGCTTTATCCCCAATAACAGTTTCACGGCAGGCCGCCTTTTCTCGGCCCCTCAACCAAGGATTTCCCGATGAGCATGCTCAAAGACCCGTCTTCGAAGTACCGCGCATTCCCGACCATCGATATCCCGGACCGCACCTGGCCGTCGAAGACCATCACCAGCGCGCCGATCTGGTGCAGTTCCGACCTGCGTGATGGCAACCAGTCGCTGATCGAGCCGATGGACGCCGCCAAGAAATTGCGCTTCTGGAAGACCCTGGTGGCCGTCGGCGTGAAGGAAATCGAGGCTTCGTTTCCGGCCGCTTCGCAAACCGACTTCGACTTCGTGCGTACGCTGATCGAGGACAACCACATCCCCGAGGACACCACCATCCAGGTGCTGACCCAGGGCCGTGAAGACTTGATCGCACGCACCTTTGAATCACTGCGCGGCGCCAAAAAAGCCATCGTGCACCTGTACAACGCCACCTCGCCCTCGTTTCGCCGTATCGTTTTCAACCAGGACAAGGACGGCATCAAGGCCATCGCAGTCAATGCGGCCAAGCTGTTTGTCAAATACGCCGCGCAGCAGCCGGAAACCCAGTGGACCTTCGAATACTCCCCGGAGACCTTCAGCGCCACCGAGCTGGAGTTTGCCAAGGAAGTCTGTGATGCCGTGATCGAGGTATGGAATCCGACGCCCGAACACAAGATGATTCTCAACCTGCCGGCCACCGTCGAATGCGCCACGCCGAACATCTATGCCGACCAGATCGAGTGGTTCGGTCGCCATATCAATCGCCGTGACAGCGTGATCATCAGCCTGCACACCCACAACGACCGTGGCACCGGCGTGGCCGCCACCGAGCTGGGCCTGATGGCCGGCGCCGACCGTGTCGAAGGTTGCCTGTTCGGTAACGGCGAACGCACCGGCAACGTCGACCTGGTGACCGTGGCCCTGAACATGTACACCCAGGGCCTCGACCCACAGCTGGATTTCTCCGACATCGACGGCGTGCGCAAGGTCGTCGAGGAATGCAATCAGATCCAGGTGCACCCACGCCATCCGTATGTGGGCGATCTGGTACACACCGCGTTCTCCGGCTCGCACCAGGACGCGATCCGCAAGGGTTTCACCCAGCAAAAAGACGATACCTTGTGGGAAGTGCCGTACCTGCCGATCGACCCGGCCGACATCGGCCGCAGCTACGAGGCGGTGATCCGCGTGAACAGCCAGTCGGGCAAGGGTGGCATCGCCTACCTGCTGGAGCAGGAATACGACATCAGCTTGCCGCGTCGCATGCAGATCGAGTTCAGCCAGGTAGTACAGGCCGAAACCGACCGTGTGGGCCTGGAGATGACCGCGCCGCAGATCTACGCATTGCTGCAACGTGAATACTTGCAGGCCAACACTCCGTACGCGCTGGTCAGCCATCGCCTGCAGGAAGAAAACGGCAACAGCTATGTCGAGGTGGAAGTCTCGGGCAAGGGCCAGGGCGAAACCAACCTGCACTGGAAAGGTAAAGGCAATGGCGCGCTGGAAGCTCTGGTGGCCGGCCTGCCGATTGGTGTGGAGATCATGGACTACAACGAACACGCAATTGGCGCCGGCACCCATGCCAAGGCAGCGGCTTACATTGAGCTGCGGGTGAACGGCGAGCGTCCGGTGCATGGGGTGGGGATTGATGAAAACATCACCACCGCCAGCTTCAAGGCGCTGTTCAGTGCACTGAACCGTTCGCTGAGTCAGCAGGCAGCGAAGGCGGCATAAGCAAGCAATCCAGAAGCGTTATTGACTGGGCCGGCCTCATCGGGAGCAAGCCCCCTCCCACATTTTGAATGTATTCACAGATCAAAATGTGGGAGGGGGCTTGCTCCCGATAGCGGTCTGTCAGACAAACCGAAAACCATCAGCATCCAGATTCGCCGGAAACCGCGTGCGATACGCCGCCAGCTCCGCGGCATCCAGGCACACCTGAAACACCCCGTCCGCCTCCCCCGCACTCAGCAAGGTCTCGCCCTGAAAGTCCAGCGCCTGACTGTCGCCGGTATAGCCAAAGCCTTTTCCATCCGTGCCCACCCGATTCACTGCCGCCACATAGCACAGGTTCTCGATGGCCCGCGCCGGTAACAGACGATTCCAGTGCTGACGTCGTGCGCCCGGCCAGTTGGCGGTGTACAGCAGCAGATCAGTGTCCTCGGCATCACGACTCCACACCGGAAAGCGCAGGTCGTAGCAAATCAACGGACGAATGCGCCAGCCCTTCCACTCAAACTGGACCTGCCGCTCGCCCGGCGTGTAGTGGTGGTGTTCGCCGGCCATGCGGAACAAATGGCGCTTGTCGTAGTGCAGCACCTCGCCATCGGGCCGCGCCCACAGCAGGCGGTTGCGATGGCTGCCGTCGGCGGCCCGGATGATCACGCTGCCGGTGATGACCGCAGCGTACTTTCTGGCCTGGGCCTGGAGCCAGCGGTGGGTCGGGCCGTTCTCCGGCTCAGCGAGGGTTTGCGATTCCATCGAGAAGCCGGTGGTGAACATTTCCGGCAATACAATCAGGTCGGCGCCCCTGGCCTGCTCCAGCAACAGCTCGAAATGGTCAAAGTTGGCCTGGCGGTCGTGCCAGGCCAGGCTGGTCTGGACCAGGGCAATCGTCAGGTTCGGCAGTGCATTCAAATCACGCATAGTTTTTCGGCTGCTTGCTGCAGCGTCTCCTCGCGTTTGGCAAAGCACAGACGCACCAGGCGCTGGCCTTGGGGTGGGTGCTGGTAGAACACCGAGATGGGAATGCTCGCCACGCCGTGTTCGCGGGTCATCCACAGGGACATGGCGACATCATCCAGATCCGGGCGAATCTGTGAGTAATCCACCAGTTGAAAGTAAGTACCGGCCACCGGCGTGAAACTCAAGCGCGACGGCGCCAGCAGGTTACAGAACAAGTCGCGCTTGGCCTGATAGAACGCCGGCAGTTCGTCGACGTGTTCCGGGTGAGCGGCCATGAAGTCAGCCAGCGCGAACTGCAAGGGGGTCACGCAGCAGAAATTGACGTACTGGTGCACCTTGCGCAACTCGACGGTAAGCGCGGGTGGCGCGACGACATAGCCGGTTTTCCAGCCGGTGACGTGGTAGGTCTTGCCGAAGGAGCTGACGACAAAGGCGCGCGGGTACAGCTCTGCGTGGGCCAGCACACTCACATGGGGCACCCCGTCGAACACCAGGTGCTCGTAGACCTCATCGCTGAGCAGGTAGATATCGCGATCGCGGATCAGGTCGGCCAATTGATCCAGCTCGGCGCGGCTGATCAATGCTCCGGTGGGATTGTGCGGCGTGTTGAGGACGATCATGCGCGTACGCGGTGACAGCGCCGCCTCGACCTTCTCGAAATCCAGCGCGAACCCATGCAGGCTTAACTGCACATGCACGCAACGGCCACCTGCCAGTTCTACCGAGGGCGCATAACTGTCGTAGCAGGGGTCGAAAATGATGACCTCATCGCCTTGGCGAACCACCGCCTGGATCGCGCAGAAAATCGCGGCGGTCGCCCCGGGCGTGATGGTCACTTCACTGTCGGGGTCGACCGATACGCCATAGCTACGGGCAATCTTCGTCGCCACTTGCTGGCGCAGGGCCGGCAGGCCGGTCATCGGTGAATATTGGTTATGCCCGCTGGCAACGTGTTGGCCCACCGCATCGAGTAACGCCTTCGGGCCGTTGAAGTCGGGGAAACCCTGGGACAGGTTGAGCGCGCCGGTTTCGGCAGCCAGTTGCGACATCGTGGTGAAAATGGTGGTGCCGACGTTCGGCAGCTTGCTGGTGATCATGGGAGCCCCCCTTCGGGTGAGCTGCAAGTTTTAAGCTGCAACTCGCAAGCAGGTCAAGCAAGCAAACCGTCAGGCACAAAAAAGGGCTCGTTCAGAGCCCTTTTGTGCATCGCGGTTTTAGCGGCAAGCAATCGTGCTTGCAACTCGAAGCTGTCGCTATTTCTTGTCGCGACGCTTCTTGTCGGCTTTCTTGTGGTGAGTCATCAAACGACGCTTCTTGTTCACCTGACGGTCCGTCAGTGTGTTCTTGTTGCCTTCGTATGGGTTCTCGCCACCCTTGAACTCGATGCGAATCGGCGTACCGACCAGCTTCAAGACACGGCGGTAGGTGTTTTCCAGGTAACGCACATAGGACTTGGGCACTTTCTCGATCTGGTTACCGTGGATCACGATAATCGGCGGGTTGGCACCACCCAAGTGGGCATAACGCAATTTGATCCGGCGGTTGTTGACCATCGGCGGCGCGTGCTCGCCTACCGCATCTTCCAGGATCTGGGTAAGGCGGTTGGTCGGCCAGCGGGTGACCGCGGACTTGAACGAGTTCTGCACGGACGCGTAGAGGTTGCCCACGCCGGTGCCATGCAGGGCCGAGATAAAGTGGATATCAGCAAACTCGACGAAGAACAGCCGACGCTGCAGCTCGATCTTGACGAAATCGCGCTCGCTGGGCGTCATGCCGTCCCACTTGTTGATCGCGATCACCAGTGCCCGACCGGCCTCCAGGGCAAAGCCCAGCAGGTTGAGGTCGTGGTCCACCACGCCTTCGCGGGCGTCCATCACAAAGATCACCACGTTGGCGTCCTTGATGGCCTGCAGGGTTTTCACCACGGAGAACTTTTCAACTTCCTCGTGGATCTTGCCGCGCTTGCGCACACCAGCGGTGTCGATCAGCGTGTACTTCTCCTCGTTACGCTCGAACGGGATGTAGATGCTGTCGCGGGTGGTGCCGGGCTGGTCATACACGATTACGCGGTCTTCACCGAGCATGCGGTTGACCAGGGTCGACTTGCCCACGTTGGGACGGCCGATGATGGCGATCTTGATACCGTCTTTTTCACTCGGGCCTGGAATGCGCTTGGCTTCCTCACCTTCGGCGACGATTTCTTCCTCGCCCTCTTCTTCCTCGGCGTCATCCTTGGGGAAGTCGCGCAGGGCGATTTCCAGCATCTGAGTGATGCCGCGACCGTGAGCGCCGGCGACCGGGATGGCGTCGCCCAGGCCCATCGGGCTGAACTCGGCACGGGCCGCCTCAGGATCGATGTTGTCGATCTTGTTGGCGATCAGATAGGACCGCTTGTTGCGCTTGCGCAGGTGCTCGCCAATCATCTGGTCGGCAGCGGTGTAGCCCGCGCGGGCGTCCACCAGGAACAACACGACATCGGCTTCTTCGATGGCCAGCAGCGACTGCTCGGCCATCTTTTCATCCATGCCATGCTCGTCACCGGAGATACCACCGGTGTCGACAATAATGTATGAGCGCCCTTGCCACTTTGCCTCACCGTATTGGCGATCACGGGTCAGACCGGACAAGTCGCCGACGATGGCGTCGCGAGTCCTGGTCAGGCGGTTGAACAAGGTGGACTTGCCGACGTTAGGTCGGCCCACCAGGGCGATTACGGGAACCATGCGGCTCTCCACTTCGTTATTTCAGAAAATACAAAAGCCGCTGCAAGGCAGCGGCTGGTGCTCGGGGCAGCATCGTCAGATGCCGCATGCCCCGCCGAAACGGGGCCGCCTGGGTGTTACCCCAAGCAGGGTTCTTACTTGATAGTCAGGGCTTCCAGCTTGCCGCTGTTGCCAAACACATAAAGCATGTTACCCACGACCAGCGGACGCGCACGCAGGCCGTCGCTGTCAATACGCTCACGACCCACGAAGCGACCATCCACCTGGCTCAGCAGGTGCAGGTAGCCTTCGAAATCGCCTACCGCCACGTAGCTGGAGAACACTTCCGGTGCCGACAGTTGACGGCGGGCCAGGGAATCGTTGCTCCACAGTGCAGTGGTGGAACGCTCGTCAACACTTTCAACGGTGCCGGACGCCAGGCTTACGTAGACGCTGCCAAACCCTTGGGCGACACCCGCGTAGCTGGAAGCATCACGCTGCCAGTTGACGCGGCCGCTCTGCAGGTCCAGCGCGGCCACTCGGCCCTGGTAAGTGGCGACGTAGAGGGTCTCGCCTGACAGCAACAAGCCACCGTCGATGTCCACCACGCGATCCAGCTCGGAACGACCTTGCGGGATGGCCACCCGGGTTTCCCAGGCCGGCACGCCGTTCTGGGTATTCAGGGCGACCACTTTACCGGTCGACAGGCCTGCGACGGCCAAATTGTTGGTCACAATCGGACCACTGGTGCCGCGCAGGGTCAGTACCGCCGGCGTGCTGTCGTACAACCAGCGCTGCTCGCCAGTGCTGGCGTCCAGGCCGATCACTCGATCATCCTGGGTCTGCACCACGACGATATCGCCGTTGGTGGCAGGCGGTGCGAGGACTTCGCTGGTCACGCGAGCGCGCCATTTCTCTTCACCGGTACTGGAATCCAGCGCCACGACTTCGCCCTTGAGCGTGCCGAGCATGACCATGCCGTATCCCACGCCAACGGCGCCAGACACTGGCAACTCGAGGTCTTTTTTCCACTTCACGTCGCCGGTCATGCGATCCATGGACACGACCACGCCGGTCACGTCAGCGGCCACAATGTTTTCGCCGTCGATTGCCGGCACCAACATGTTGTAGGTGTCGCCCTGGCCGTCACCGATGGAACGGCTCCACTGCTTTTGCAAAACCACTTCTTCCTTGAAGGTGGTCAGCTCGGCCGGTGGCAGTTCTTTTTTACTGTTGCTGCTGCAACCCGCGGCCAGAACGGCCAGAGCCAGCAATGCTGCATGTTTCCAACGGATCACGTCACGCATCCCCTTTGGCCAAGTCGTCGAGCTTGATTTGTAAGCCACCGACCGCCGCTTCATCAGACAGCGCAGCCTTGGCCTTCTTGTACGCAGCATTGGCTTCGTCGGTACGACCCAATTGGACCAGGAGGTCGCCCTTGAGCTCTTCGCGAGTGGCTACAAATGCCTTGTCCGCATCGCCGTCGAGCAGTTTGAGTGCTTCGTCGGCCTTGTTCTGTGCAGCCAGTACCTGAGCCAGGCGCTGACGGGCGATTTCACCCAGGGTCGGGTTGGTCGGTTTGTCGGCGATGGCCTTCAGTTCAACGGCGGCATCGTCCAGCTTGCCGGTATCGACCGCCACCTTGGCGACGAACAGGCTACCGTATTGAGCGTAGGTGCTGCCGCCAAATTCGCTTTTCAGCTTGCCGGCCAGGTCTGCAACCTGGGCTGGGTCGGGCTTGCCGTCCGGCGTGAGCGTGGTTTCCAGCAACTGCTGATACAGCACCGAGGCGCCCTGGGACTGGTTGGCCTGATATTTGTGCCAGGCCTGCCAGCCGAACACCACCACCAAAGCGAGCAGACCGCCAGTCACCAGAGGCTTGCCGTTACGCTGCCACCAGTCCTTGAACTCGGTCAGTTGATCATCATCAATACTCGACACCCCAATACTCCTTAAATCGCTAAATTCGGCTGTTCGACAGCTTCAACCCTGCACAACGCAGGTGGCCAGGTGCGCGGCGAGCGCATCAAAGGCAATGTTCTGTTGCTCGCCCTGGCCACGCAGGGGTTTGAAACCTATCACTTGCTGGGCCAGTTCGTCATCGCCGAGGATCAGCGCATACAGCGCACCGCTCTTGTCAGCCTTCTTGAACTGGCTCTTGAAGCTGCCGGCGCCGGCATTGATCTGCAGGCGCAGGTTTGGCAGTTGGTCACGCACCTGTTCGCTCAAGGCCAGGGCGGCCAGTTCGGCGGCCTCGCCAAAGGCGCACAGGTAGACGTCCACTTGCCGGGCGATTTCTTCCGGGATCTGCTCCAGGGTTTCCAGCAGCAGGATCAACCGCTCGATGCCCATGGCGAAGCCTACGCCAGTGGTGGGCTTGCCGCCCATCTGTTCGACCAGCCCGTCGTAACGACCACCCGCACACACGGTGCCCTGGGCACCAAGCTTGTCGGTAACCCACTCGAACACCGTCTTGCTGTAGTAATCGAGGCCGCGAACCAGTTTCGGGTTGATGACGTAGGGAATGCCGGCGGCGTCCAGACGCGCCCTAAGGCCGTCAAAGTGCACACGGGACTCGTCGTCCAGGTAGTCAGCCATCTTCGGCGCGTCTACCAGCACGGCCTGGGTGTCGGCGTTCTTGGTATCAAGCACGCGCAATGGGTTGGTTTTCAGACGGCGCTGGCTGTCTTCATCCAGTTTATCCAGGTGGGCGGACAGGTACTCGACCAGGGCTTCGCGGTAGCGGCCCCGGGATTCGCTGGTGCCCAAGCTGTTGAGTTCAAGCTTGACCGCGTCACGGATGCCCAACTGTCCCCATAGACGCCAGGTCATCACGATCAGCTCGGCATCGATGTCCGGGCCGTCGAGGTTGAACACTTCGAGGCCAATCTGGTGGAACTGGCGATAACGGCCTTTCTGCGGACGCTCATGGCGGAACATCGGGCCGATGTACCACAACTTCTGCGGCTGACCGCCACCGGTGAGGCCGTGCTCGAGTACCGCGCGCACGCATGCGGCAGTGCCTTCCGGACGCAGGGTCAGGGAGTCGCCGTTGCGATCTTCGAAGGTGTACATCTCTTTTTCGACGATGTCGGTCACTTCACCGATGGAGCGCTTGAACAGCTCGGTGAACTCGACAATCGGCATGCGGATCTGTTTGTAGCCGTAGTTATCCAGCAGGCGCGCGACCGTGCTTTCGAAGTAGCGCCACAATGGCGTCTGCTCCGGCAGGATGTCGTTCATGCCACGAATGGCTTGCAGAGACTTGCTCACATCAAATCCTTAAATTCGTTCAATCAGCCGCGAGCGATCAGCGCTGCGTCAGCGGCGACCTTTTCGGCCGCTCTCTCGCGGATCAGCTTTTCCAACTGGTCCACCAGATTGTCATTCGTCAATTTCTGCGACGGCTTGCCGTCGATGTAAATCAGGTTCGGCGTGCCACCGGTGAGGCCGACATGCGCCTCCTTGGCCTCGCCCGGCCCGTTGACCACGCAACCGATCACCGCAACATCGAGCGGCACCAGCAAGTCCTCGAGACGCAACTCCAGGTCGTTCATGGTTTTCACCACGTCGAAGTTCTGCCGCGAGCAGCTCGGGCAGGCAATGAAGTTGATGCCACGGGAACGCAAACGCAGGGACTTGAGAATGTCGTAACCGACCTTCACTTCCTCTACGGGGTCTGCCGCCAGGGAGATTCGGATAGTGTCGCCGATCCCTTCGGCGAGCAGCATACCGAGACCCACCGCAGATTTCACTGTGCCTGAACGCAGACCGCCCGCTTCCGTGATACCCAGGTGCAGCGGCTGTACGATTTCCCTGGCCAGCAGGCGGTAGGCTTCTACCGCCATGAACACGTCGGAAGCCTTTACGCTGACCTTGAAGTCCTGGAAATTCAGGCGTTCGAGGTGTTCAACGTGGCGCAGCGCCGACTCAACCAGCGCCGCCGGGGTAGGCTCGCCGTATTTCTTTTGCAGATCTTTTTCCAGGGAGCCGGCGTTGACGCCGATGCGGATCGGAATGCCGCGATCACGGGCAGCATCGACCACGGCGCGCACGCGGTCTTCACGCCCGATGTTGCCCGGGTTGATACGCAGGCAGTCCACACCGAGTTCGGCCACGCGCAGCGCGATCTTGTAGTCGAAGTGAATGTCGGCAACCAGCGGCACCTTGACCAGTTGCTTGATGCGGCCGAAAGCTTCGGCAGCGTCCATGTCCGGCACGGATACGCGCACGATGTCGACGCCAGCTGCTTCCAGACGGTTGATCTGGGCCACGGTGGCGGCCACATCATTGGTGTCGCTGTTGGTCATGCTTTGTACAGCAATGGGAGCATCGCCGCCCACGGGTACGGAGCCGACCCAGATCTTGCGCGATACGCGACGTTTGATTGGAGATTCGCCGTGCATGACTATTGTCCCAACTTGAGGCGAGCGGTCTCGCCACTGGTGAACGGCGCCACGTCCACAGGCTGGCCGTTGTAGACCACTTGCGCGCCACGGGCATAGCCCAGACGCAGCGTCAGAGGAGGCTTGCCGCCCTGGTCAAGCGTGTCGCCCTTGCGCTTGAGGCCGCTGAACAGCACTTTGCCATTGCCATCGGTGACTTGCGTCCAGCAGTCGGCGATGAAGGTAACTTGTACGCGCCCGTCACCGGCGATCAAGGCGGGGGCTGTAGGTGCCGAAACCGCCGGAGCGGCCGGCGTAACAGGAGCGGTGGTCGCCGGTGCCTGGACGGGAGCGGCCGGCGCATGAGCCTGGGCCACAGGCGCAGCAGGAGTGGTCGGCGCTGGCACTGAAGCGGTTGCGGCCGGAGCGGTTTCCGGCGCTGGCTGCTCGGTGGAAGGCGGCGTCTCAGGCGCGGCCTGGCTTTGCACAACGGCCTGGTCTTCCGGCTCATCCAGCGGATGAATCTGGGTGGTGCCGTCGGCGCTTTCGACTTCGACGTGCTCCATGGCGTTGCTGGTCATGTCCTTGGTGCGCTGGGCTGCCTGGTCCTGCCACCAGACAAAACCACCGCCAATCACCGCGATCAGCAGCAGCAGGCTGACGATCCGCAAAATTGTGTGGGAGACCCGAGTGGGCTCTTCGATACGGCCCAGGCCATGGACATTGCTGCCCTGGGAGTCGGTGCCGGTGAACTGATCGAACTGCTGAACCAGCACGGTTTGATCGATGCCGAGCAACTTGGCATAAGCACGGATATAACCACGGGCAAAGGTGTGCCCCGGCAGCTTGTCAAACGCGCCGGCCTCGAGGTTGCCCAGCGACGTGGCCGTCAAGTTGAGCTTGAGGGCCACTTCCGCCAGCGACCAACCATTGCTTTCGCGGGCCTGACGCAAGGTGTCGCCTGGGTTTACGCGATTAGCTGCTACAACTTCCGGGTGCGCCGCTTTCATCATTGCTCCGACAGGTATTGCTGATATTCCGGCGTACCGGGATAGAGTCGTTCGAGTTGCTGGCCAAAACGTGCGGCCGTGTCGCGTTCTTCATGAACCGTCGCCAGGCGCACACCGAGCAATAGACTACGTGCATTTTGCCCGCTGAGCAGGCTAAAACGCTCGTAATAGTCACGTGCCGGCACATAATGCCTGTCTTCGTAGGACAACTCAGCCATTTCGAGCAAGGCGCGAGGCTGGTGACCGTTCAGGTGCAGGGCTTTTTCCAGCTGCTGACGCGCTAAATCCCGCTGGCCGAGGCGCATCGACGTCACCCCAAGGTTTTCGAATACCCGCGAACGCTCGGGATACAACGTATCGGTGCTGGCCTGCTGGAAATAACGGGCGGCCTGCGCATAGCGTTTCTGCTCGAACAGGAAGCTGCCGTAGTTGTTTAGCAGCCGAGAATCGGCAGGCCGCGCGGACAGCGCCTTGGTGAAATACCGGTCGGCCAGTTCAGGCTCGGCCTGGGCCTTGAACACTAATGCCAGCGCTGCATTGGCGTCGGCGGCGTCGCCGTCCAGCTCGAGCGCCTTTTTCAACGGCACCTTGGCCTGCTCGCTCATGCCTTGCTGCAGGTAACCCAGGCCCAACTGCACATACGCCACTCGCGCCTCGTCACGGCCTTTGTCGGTTTGCAAAGGGCTGTCATGGCCCGATGAAACACAACCGGCCGCAAGACCGGTAACCAGTAACAGCAGCGCAAGGCGCAAGGGCATAGAGATCCTCTCTCAGATTCGATTCACAGCGATTTGCGGCAGATCGTCGGCGGCATTCAATTCACGCACGGCGATATAACGTTCGCTGCGGCGGGTGCGGTCCATCACCTGCCCTACCAATTGGCCACAGGCGGCATCGATGTCTTCGCCGCGCGTGGTGCGCACGGTGACGTTGTAGCCGGCCTGGTGCAGTTGATCCTGGAAACGGCGGATGGCATTGTTGCTCGGCCGCTCGTAGCCAGAATGTGGAAACGGGTTGAACGGGATCAGGTTGATCTTGCACGGTGTGTTCTTGAGCAACTCGATCATCTCGACAGCGTGTTCGACCTTGTCGTTGATGTCCTTGAGCATGGTGTACTCAATGGTCAGCACGCGCTTCTCGCCCAGGGTCGCCATGTAACGCTGGCAAGATTCGAGCAGCATCTTAAGCGGATACTTCTTGTTGATCGGCACCAATTGGTTACGCAATGCGTCATTGGGTGCGTGCAGCGACAACGCCAGGGAGACGTCGATATGCTTGGCCAGCTCATCGATCATCGGTACCACGCCGGAGGTCGACAGGGTCACACGGCGCTTGGAGATGCCGTAGCCCAGGTCGTCCATCATCAGGTGCATGGCCGCAATCACATTGTCGAAGTTCAGCAGCGGCTCACCCATGCCCATCATCACCACGTTGGTGATGGCACGGTCGACGGTTGCCGGGACGCTGCCAAAGGATTTGTTGGCAATCCACACCTGGCCGATGACTTCGGCGGCGGTGAGGTTGCTGTTGAAGCCTTGCTTGCCGGTGGAGCAGAAACTGCAGTCCAAGGCACAGCCTGCCTGGGACGAAACGCACAAGGTGCCGCGTTTGCCCTGGGGGATGTAAACGGTCTCGACGCAGCTGCCGGACGCCACGCGCACCACCCACTTGCGGGTGCCGTCGCTGGAGATGTCCTCGCTGACCACTTCCGGACCACGAACCTCGGCAATGGCCTTGAGCTTGTCGCGCAGGGCCTTGCTAACGTTCGTCATGGCGTCGAAATCATCGACGCCAAAGTGGTGAATCCATTTCATTACCTGACCGGCACGGAAGCGCTTCTCCCCGATTGAGTCGAAGAATTTCTCCATTTCCGGCTGAGTCAGACCCAGCAGGTTGGTTTTAACAGTCGATGTCGTCATGGATTCACCCTCACTCTTTAAGCCGATGCTTAGCGAGCGGTTACTTCAGTAGCAGCGAAAAAGTACGAAATTTCGCGGGCAGCGGCAGCTTCGGAGTCCGAACCGTGTACGGCGTTGGCGTCGATGGACTCAGCGAAATCAGCACGAATGGTGCCGGCAGCAGCTTCTTTAGGGTTGGTAGCGCCCATCAGCTCGCGGTTCAGAGCGATGGCGTTTTCGCCTTCCAGAACCTGAACAACAACAGGACCGGAGATCATGAAGGCAACCAGGTCGCCGAAGAAACCACGGGCGCTATGTTCAGCGTAGAAGCCTTCAGCTTCAGCCTTGGACAGTTGCTTGAGTTTCGAAGCTACAACCTTCAGGCCGGCTTTTTCGAAACGAGTGGTGATCTCGCCGATGACGTTTTTTGCAACAGCGTCAGGCTTGATGATGGAGAAAGTACGTTGAACAGCCATGGTGTAACTCCAGAAACGGTAATTTACGAAAAATTAAACCCGCGAATTATACGCGGGTTATCAGGTATTGCCTAACTGCGTAAAAGGCGACTCAGTCTGCTTCTTCGATCCACAGGCCTTGAATCGCCTCGAGAACCTTTTCGCCACCCCGGTCCGGGATGTCGTCAAAATCCGGCAGTTCCATTACGAGGTTGCGCAGCTTGACGAAGTTCACCGCAAGAGGATTGACCTCTGGATGGGCCTCAGCAAGCTGTATAGCGATTTCTTGTACATCAACCCATTTCAGGCTCATGACATTTCCTTGAATCAATGCGGCGCTTCGGCTGCATGGTTGAGGGAATATTTCGGAATTTCGACAGTGATGTCCTCAGTCCCGACCTTGGCCTGGCAGCTGAGGCGCGAATGCGCTTCCAGGCCCCAGGCGCGGTCGAGGAAATCCTCTTCCAGCTCGTCTGCTTCTTCCAGCGAGTTGAACCCTTCGCGGATGATGCAGTGACAGGTCGTGCAGGCGCAGACACCGCCACAGGCGCTTTCGATCTCGATGTGGTTGTCATGGGCAACCTCGAGGATGGACTTGCCGGTCTCAGCCTCAACAACCATACCGTCCGGGCAATGCTCGGCGTGTGGCAGAAAAATGACCTGCGGCATTAATTATTCCTCGATTTCATTCAGGTTGCGGCCCGCCAGGGCGGCTTTTACCGACTGGTCCATGCGACGGGCGGCAAAGGCATCGGTCACTTGCGACAGACGCTTGGTCTGCTGCTCGATGGCATAACCATCGGTGCCTTTCATCAGTTCGGCCAGTTCCTGCATCTGCAGATCAATGACCATGCGCTCTTCGGCGTCCAGCAGGCGTTCGCCGTCGGCCTCAAGAGCGCCCTGCACCGCTTCGAGCAGGCGCTGAGCGTCGACTTGCTGCTCACGCAACACGCGGGCGACCTTGTCGTCACCGGCATATTGGAACGAGTCCTTGAGCATCTTGGCAATTTCGCCGTCGGTGAGGCCGTAGGACGGCTTGACCTGGATGCTGGCTTCAACGCCCGAGCCGAGTTCACGCGCAGCCACGCTGAGCAAACCATCGGCATCGACCTGAAAGGTCACGCGAATCTTCGCTGCGCCGGCGACCATCGCTGGAATGCCGCGCAACTCGAAGCGCGCCAGGGAGCGGCAGTCACTGATCAGCTCGCGCTCACCTTGCAGCACATGGATCATCATGGCCGTCTGACCATCTTTGTATGTGGTGAAGTCCTGGGCGCGGGCAACGGGGATGGTGGTGTTGCGCGGAATCACCTTCTCCATCAGACCGCCCATGGTTTCCAGCCCCAGGGATAATGGAATCACGTCCAGAAGCAGCAGTTCGCCGCCCTCGCGCTTGTTGCCAGCCAGAGTGTCGGCCTGGATGGCGGCGCCAATGGCGACCACTTGATCCGGGTCGATTTCGGTGAGGGGCTGACGGCCAAATGCCTCGGCCACCGCATCACGCACACGAGGTACGCGAGTTGAGCCACCCACCATGACCACCGCGACGACTTCTTCAAGCTCGATGCCGGAATCGCGTACCGCGCGGCGGCAGGCCTTGAGGCTACGCGCGACCATCGGCTCGATCAGCGCGTCGAAGGCTTCGCGGGTCAGTTGGGCCGACCAGCTACCGTAGGACACCTCAACAGAAGCAGCCTCCGTCAGCGCTTCCTTGGCCGCGCACGCAGTTTGCAGCAGATGACGCTGCGCGCCTGGGTCCAGGTCGGCGGACAAGCCGGCGCTGGTGATGATCCAGCCCGCGATGGCGTGATCGAAGTCATCGCCGCCCAGGGCACTGTCGCCACCAGTGGCGAGTACTTCAAACACACCGCCGGTCAGGCGCAGAATCGAGATATCGAAGGTGCCGCCGCCCAGATCGTAGATAGCGACCAGACCTTCAGCATGCTGGTCGAGACCATACGCCACGGCGGCTGCGGTCGGTTCGTTGAGCAGGCGCAGCACGTTGAGGCCGGCGAGTTTCGCCGCGTCCTTGGTGGCCTGGCGCTGAGCGTCATCGAAATAAGCCGGCACGGTAATTACCGCGCCGACCAGTTCGCCGCCCAAGGTGGTTTCCGCGCGCTGGCGCAGCACCTTGAGAATATCGGCGGACACTTCCACCGGGCTTTTCGGACCCTGTACGGTGTCGATGAACGGCATATGGGATTCGCCACCGACAAAGCGGTACGGCAGTTGCTCGCCCAATTGCTTGACGTCGGACAGGCCACGGCCCATCAGGCGCTTGACTGACAGCACGGTATTCAAGGGATCGGTGGAGGCTGCCAGCTTGGCCGACTCGCCCACTTCGATGCGGTCCGCGTGGTAGCGCACAGCGGACGGCAGGATCACTTTGCCATCAGCGTCGGGCAACGGCTCGGACAGACCGCTGCGCAGGGCGGCGACCAAAGAATTGGTGGTGCCCAGGTCAATCCCGACCGCCAGGCGACGCTGGTGCGGTTGAGGGCTTTGGCCGGGTTCGGCGATTTGCAGTAGAGCCATGGTAATCAGGTCTTATCTGTCTATCAGGCGTGCATCACGGGCAGCACACTGGGTTAATCGTCGAGGCGCTCTTCAAGCTGGCGCACTTCGTAGGTGAGCTTGTCGAGGAACTGCATGCGCCGCATCAGGCGTTCGGCCTGCTCACGTTGCGCTGCATCATCCCAACAGGCTGCGAAGCTTTCGTTGAGTTCTTCCTGGGCCGCCTTCAGCCGACGCTTGAAGACCACGACACCCGCCACATCGGCTTCGTCCTGCAAGTCTTCGAGCTCTTCGCGCCACTGCATCTGCTGCATCAGAAAGTCCGGGTCGTGCACCGTGACTTCAAGGGGCAGCTCGCCACCGTTTATCGCAAGCAGGTAACGCGCGCGTTTCGCAGGGCTCTTGAGCGTCTGATAGGCTTCGTTGAGGCTGGCCGATTGCTCCAGCGCCTGGCGTTGCTCGCGCTCGGAAGCGTCAGCAAAGCGGTCCGGGTGCACTCCACGCGCCAATTCTCGGTAGCGCGTGGCAAGCTGCTCAAGGTTCAGCCGAAAGCTCGGCTGCAGCTCGAATAAAGCGAAATGACAAGGAGTACCCACAAGTAGCCTCAGATGTTGAAGCTTTCGCCGCAGCCACACTCACCGCGTACGTTGGGGTTGTTGAACTTGAAGCCTTCGTTCAACCCTTCCTTGACGAAATCGAGTTCGGTGCCGTCCAGGTAGGTCAGGCTCTTGGGGTCGATGATCACTTTCTCGCCGTGACTTTCGAACACCTGATCTTCCGCAACCACCTCGTCGACAAACTCCAGCACGTAGGCAAGGCCGGAACAGCCCGTGGTGCGAACACCCAGACGAATCCCCTCACCTTTACCGCGCCCATTCAGGGAGCGGCGTATGTGCTGCGCAGCCGCTTCTGTCATGCTGATAGCCATCGTTGACTCCTTACTCGTCGCCAAATGCTTAAATCAAGCCTTTCTTCTGCTTGTAGTCGCGAACGGCGGCCTTGATGGCGTCTTCAGCGAGTACGGAGCAGTGGATTTTCACTGGCGGCAATGCCAGTTCTTCGGCCAGCTGGGTGTTGCTGATGGTGACAGCCTCATCCAGAGTCTTGCCTTTCATCCATTCGGTCGCCAGCGAGCTGGAGGCGATGGCCGAACCGCAGCCATAAGTCTTGAATTTGGCGTCTTCGATAACGCCAGCATCATTGACCTTGATCTGCAGGCGCATTACATCGCCGCACGCCGGAGCGCCGACCATGCCGGTGCCGACATCAGGGTCTTCCGCGTTCATCTTGCCGACGTTGCGCGGGTTTTCGTAGTGGTCGATGACCTTTTCGCTGTAAGCCATGGTACTGAATCCTCACTCATCAGGGCCGCTCTGGAACCCTGTAGTCACGTCTGCGGTTTCCGCCACGTTCCTACAGAGCCTTGGGTGGCGGCTTCTATAATTTAGTGTGCCGCCCACTCGATCTTGGAGATGTCGACACCGTCTTTGAACATGTCCCACAGCGGCGACAGAACGCGCAGCTTGTTGACCGCTTCGCAGACTTTCTGCGCGGCGTAGTCGACCTGCTCTTCGGTGGTGAAGCGGCCGAAGGTGAAGCGGATCGAGCTATGTGCCAGTTCGTCGTTGCGACCCAGGGCGCGCAGTACGTACGAAGGCTCAAGGGAGGCCGAGGTGCAAGCCGAACCGGACGAAACCGCCAGGTCCTTGAGCGCCATGATCAGCGACTCGCCTTCGACGTAGTTGAAGCTCAGGTTCAGGTTGTGCGGTACGCGGGCGGTCATGCTGCCGTTGACGTACAGCTCTTCAAGGTTCTCGACCTGCTTGTAGAAGCGATCACTGAGGGCCTTGATACGAATGTTTTCGGCAGCCATGTCTTCCTTGGCTACGCGGAAGGCCTCACCCATGCCAACGATCTGGTGAGTGGCCAACGTGCCCGAACGCATGCCGCGCTCGTGACCGCCACCGTGCATGCCCGCTTCGATACGCACGCGAGGCTTGCGGCTTACGTAGAGAGCGCCGATGCCTTTAGGGCCGTATGTCTTGTGGGCCGAGAACGACATCAGGTCGACTTTCAGCTTGGACAGGTCGATATCGACCTTGCCGGTGGACTGAGCAGCGTCGACGTGCAGCAACACACCCTTGGACCGCGTCAGCTCGCCGATGGCGGCGATGTCGTTGATGGTGCCGATTTCGTTGTTCACGTGGATCACGGAAACCAGAATGGTGTCTTCACGCAGCGCGGCTTCGATCATGGCCGGAGTGACGATACCGTCGGTGGTTGGCTCAAGGTAAGTCACCTCGAAACCTTCACGCTCCAGCTGGCGCATGGTGTCGAGGACAGCCTTGTGCTCAATTTTGGTGGTGATCAGGTGCTTGCCCTTGGTCGCGTAGAAATGCGCCGCGCCCTTGATCGCCAGGTTGTCGGACTCGGTGGCACCGGAGGTCCAGACGATCTCACGCGGATCTGCGCCAACCAGGTCGGCGACCTGACGACGCGCGTTCTCGACCGCTTCCTCGGCTTTCCAGCCGAATACGTGGGAGCGGGAGGCCGGGTTGCCGAAGTTTCCGTCGACCAGCAGGCATTCACTCATCTTTTGCGCAACACGCGGGTCAACCGGGGTGGTCGCTGAGTAATCAAGGTAAATTGGCAATTTCATGGACTTTCTCCTAATCAGGCTGGCTGGCGTGCCGTTAGCTCTTCGGCTGTCACTCGACGGCGGACGCTTCAATCTTGTCCAGACGCGGCGCCTTGGTGTTGCAACGGCGCTGGTCCTGACGCTGGGCTACTTCTTGCACCTCACGGCGAGTCACAAGATCAGCCAAGCTGATACCACTCAAAAACTCATGGATCTGCAGGCTCAAGTCACACCACAGGTGGTGAGTCAGGCAGGTGTCGCCGGCGTGGCAATCACCCAGGCCCTGGCATTTGGTGGCATCGACGGATTCGTTGACCGCGTCGATCACCTGGGCCACCTGGATACCCTGCATCTCGCGGGACAGCTGATAGCCGCCCCCTGGACCGCGAACGCTGGAGACCAGATTGCTGCGGCGCAATTTGGCGAACAGCTGCTCGAGGTAAGACAGTGAAATGCCTTGGCGCTCGGAAATATCGGCCAGGGACACCGGGCCAGTTTGCGCGTGCAAGGCCAAGTCAAGCATGGCGGTCACCGCGTATCGGCCTTTCGTAGTCAGTCTCATGGACAAGTACCAAGGTGTTTCAGAATGGGAGCAAGTATGCGATTCCCGAGTATTTAAGTCAACTATAAGACCTAGTGCTTTAGTCGGGATTACCCGCAAAAAGGGCGCGCGAATCATAGCAGGATGGGGTGGGATCGAATAGCTTAAGCAGGCCTGCTGCAAGACCACGGAGCCAATGGAGATCAAATGTGGGAGCTGGCTTGCCTGCGATGGCTGTCTATCAGCTAACTTATAGGTTGCTGACCCACCGCAATCGCAGGCAAGCCAGCTCCCACAAGGGACCGCGCTCAGCCTGCCTTGGTGGTAGCGGCTTCGTCCTTGATTTCAGCAAAATCTTCTTCGCGCAGCTCAGGCAGATCTTTGGCGCAGTACGGGCTGCCCAACTCCTTCAGCGCACCGCACATGCCCTCCAGTTTGCCATCCACCGCCTGCAGATGATCAAGCAATTGGCCGATGGCGCGAGCCACCGGGTCGGGCATGTCTTCACTGACGCCATAGGCATCGAAACCAATCTTCTCGGCCATGGCCTTGCGCTTGGCTTCCTGCTCGTCGCCGACTTCCGGCTTGACGATGATACGACCGGGAATACCCACCACTGTTGCGCCAGCCGGCACCGCCTTGGTCACCACGGCATTGGAACCCACTTTGGCGCCTGCACCCACCGTGAACGGACCGAGCACCTTGGCGCCCGCCCCCACCACCACGCCATTTTCCAAAGTCGGGTGGCGCTTGCCTTTATTCCAGCTGGTGCCGCCCAGCGTCACGCCCTGATACAGCGTCACATCGTCGCCGATTTCAGCGGTTTCGCCGATCACAATGCCCATGCCGTGGTCGATGAAAAAACGACGCCCGACCT
Source organism: Pseudomonas poae RE*1-1-14 (assembly GCF_000336465.1). Classification (NCBI taxonomy): domain Bacteria; kingdom Pseudomonadati; phylum Pseudomonadota; class Gammaproteobacteria; order Pseudomonadales; family Pseudomonadaceae; genus Pseudomonas; species Pseudomonas poae. The sequence goes on from NC_020209.1 coordinate 3,713,267, forward strand.
TGGCGCCCGGGTGAATCTCGATCCCGGTCAGCCAACGGCCGAAGTTCGACACCAGCCGCGCCACCCACTTCCAGCCCATGCCCCAAAAGAAGCCGGACAGGCGGTGGATCCAGATCGCATGCATGCCCGGGTAGCAGGTCAGCACTTCAAAGGCATTGCGCGCCGCCGGGTCGCGGTGGAAAACGCTTTGGATGTCTTCTCGCAAACGCTCGAACATTGTCAATCCTTCCGCTTAAGCAGCTCGCCACGGGCCGCTTTCTGGGTTTCCGTGAGGATGCCACGCAATATGTTCATTTCCGCTCGACTCACCGAACTGCGCCCATACAGGCGACGCAAGCGCGCCATTAGATGGCGCGGCTTTTCCGGATCGAGAAACTCGATCGCTACCAGGGTTTGCTCCAGGTGCTCATAGAAACGCTCCAACTCGTCCATGGTGGCCAACTCGCCACTTTTGGTCGACGCCACTTCATCCTTCTCGACCTTGCTCGGCTGACCTGCCGCAGCCAGCCAGGCCATGCGCACCTCGTAGCTCAACACCTGCACCGCCGCCCCGAGGTTCAGCGAGCTGAACTCCGGGTCGGATGGAATGTGCACATGGTAATGACATCGTTGCAGCTCTTCATTGGTGAGGCCGGAGTCTTCACGGCCGAACACCAGGGCGATTTCAGCACCGCCGGCGGCCTCTTCGATCACCTTGGTGCCGCACTCACGCGGGTCCAGCAGCGGCCAGGGGATGCGCCGGTCACGAGCGCTGGTGCCGAGCACGAGATTGCAGCCCACCAGCGCATCTTCCAGGGTGGCGACGACCTGGGCGGTCGCGAGCAGGTCGTTGGCACCGGACGCACGAGCATCGGCCTCGTGGTGCGGGAACACCCGCGGCTCGACCAGCACCAGGCGCGTCAGCCCCATGTTTTTCATGGCTCGCGCCACTCCGCCGATATTGCCGGGGTGACTGGTATTGACGAGGACGACACGAATGTTTTGCAGCAAGGGAGGCGCTCTCGGACACGGGAAAGGGGAGCAAATCTTACAGAACAGCCTAAGGTTATGCCACGAAAGCTAACGCCGCTCTTCACCTGAAGAAAGTTTCTGCTAAACTGCCCGGCTTTCTTTAACAACCTTAGGTGACCTATCCATGCAGCCCATGCTGAATATCGCGCTGCGCGCCGCCCGCAGCGCCAGTGAATTGATCTTCCGCTCCATCGAGCGCCTGGATACCATCAAGGTCGACGAAAAAGACGCCAAGGATTACGTATCCGAGGTGGATCGCGCCGCCGAACAGAAAATCATCGACGCCCTGCGCAAGGCCTACCCGACCCACGGCATTCTCGGCGAAGAAACCGGCCTGCATAAAGGCAGCGGCGAAGGCGAAGACTACCTGTGGATCATCGACCCACTGGATGGCACCACCAACTTCCTGCGCGGCATCCCGCACTTTGCCGTGAGCATTGCCTGCAAATACCGTGGCCGCCTGGAGCACGCTGTCGTACTTGACCCGGTTCGCCAGGAAGAATTCACCGCCAGCCGTGGCCGTGGCGCGCAGCTCAATGGTCGCCGCCTGCGCGTCAGCGGTCGCACCAGTCTGGACGGCGCCCTGCTGGGCACCGGCTTCCCATTCCGTGACGACCAGATGGATAACCTGGAAAACTACCTGGGCATGTTCCGCGCCCTGGTCGGCCAGACCGCCGGCATCCGTCGCGCCGGCGCTGCGAGCCTGGACCTGGCGTACGTGGCCGCCGGTCGTTTCGATGCGTTCTGGGAGTCGGGCCTGTCCGAGTGGGACATGGCTGCAGGCGCCCTGCTGATCCAGGAAGCGGGCGGCCTGGTGAGCGACTTCACCGGCGGTCACGACTTCCTTGAAAAAGGCCACGTGGTTGCGGGCAACACGAAGTGCTTCAAGGCCGTGCTGACAGCAATCCAGCCGCACCTGCCGGCCTCGCTGAAGCGCTAAGCGAGCAGGCACAAAAAAGCACCCCAAGGGGTGCTTTTTTCATGCCTGGAATTTGGCATGAACACACATGCCAGCAACACCAGAAATCAACTGTGGGAGGGGGCTTGCTCCCGATAGCTGCTTGTCAGCCACCTAATGTATTGACTGACCTACCACCATCGGGAGCAAGCCCCCTCCCACATATTTACTGCACAAACCTTTGAATCTCTGAATTATTGCTGGTTCTGGCCAAGGATCAAACGACCCTCTTTATCCACTGGAATCTGGCCGCCTGGATCGCGGTCCATGCGCACGGTGCCTTCCTTGCCATCCAGGGTGTAACGCACGTCATAGCCGACAACCTTGTCGCTGATGTCGTTGACGGTATTACAGCGGGTCTGGGTGGTGGTGTAGGTATCGCGGTTCTGCATGCCTTCCTGAACCTTGTTACCGGCGTAACCGCCACCGACCGCACCGGCCACGGTGGCCAGCTTCTTGCCGTTACCGCCACCGACCTGGTTGCCCAATAGGCCACCGGCCAGCGCACCGACCACGGTGCCGACGATCTGATGCTGATCCTGCACCGGCTTCTGCCGAGTCACTGCGACGTCCTTGCAGACCTCACGCGGAGTTTTAATCTGGGTTTTTACCGGCTGTGCCGCCAGTACTTGCGCATACTCAGGGCCGCTTTTAACCAGGCTGTAGGTGGCAACAGCGCCCCCGGCAGTCACACCGACAGCACCCAATACCGCACCAACCAGCAACGACTTGTTCACGTTGAACCTCCTGACCATCACAAGCGGACCGAAAGATCCGCGCTATACCCAGCCTTGGAGCAAAAAAAAAGGCACGAGTTCAATTCTCGTGCCTCTTTTGTAACAGCGTGTCAACAAACGCCCATCAAGGGCGGTCGTCGACCTCCTTGCCAGTGCTGGCCGGAGGGATCAAGTCTTCGCTGTTGAGGTTCAGCCAGATCAACACCACGTTGGCGATGTAGATCGACGAGTAGGTACCCGCCAGAACGCCGATGAACAACGCCAGGGAGAAGCCCCACAGGTTGTCGCCGCCGAAGATCATCAACGCGGCAATCGCCAGCAAGGTGGAGATCGACGTCGCCATGGTGCGCAGCAGTGTCTGGGTGGTCGAGATGTTGATGTTTTCGATCAACGACGCCTTGCGCAGTACGCGGAAGTTCTCACGAACCCGGTCGAATACCACGATAGTGTCGTTGAGCGAGTAACCAATGATCGCCAGCACCGCAGCCAGCACGGTCAGGTCGAAGGTAATCTGGAAATACGCCAGGATACCCACGGTGACGATCACGTCGTGGATCAGCGACACAATGGCGCCGACACCGAACTTCCACTGAAAGCGAAAAGCCAGGTAGACCATGATGCCGACCAGCGCCATCAGCATGCCGAGGCCGCCCTGGTCGCGCAGCTCTTCACCCACTTGCGGCCCCACGAACTCGACGCGCTTGACCGACGCCGGGTTGTCGCCACCGACCTTCTGCAAGGCCTCGGCCACTTGGTGACCCAGTTGCGGGTCTTCACCCGGCATACGCACGAGCAGGTCCGTGGTTGCACCAAAGCTCTGCACGATTGCTTCGTGATAGCCGGCCTTGACCAGCTCATTGCGCACCAGGGTGACGTCGGCGGGCTTCTCGTAGGTCAGCTCGATGAGCGTACCGCCGGTGAAGTCAAGACCGTAGTTCAGACCCTTATGGAACAGGCTGAACAACGCCAGAACGGTAAGGAGCACGGTGACGCCGAACGCAACGTTGCGAACGCCCATGAAGTTGATTGTACGTAACATGGCAGCCCCTTAAATCCACAGCTTCTTGAAGTCACGTCCGCCAAAGATCAGGTTGACCATTGCGCGGGTCACCATGATGGCCGTGAACATCGAGGTAAAGATACCCAGGGACATGGTCACCGCAAAACCTTTGACGGGGCCGGTGCCCATGGCAAAGAGAATCCCGCCGACCAGCAGAGTGGTCAGGTTGGAGTCGAGAATCGCGGTAAATGCCCGGCCGAAGCCTTCGTTGATTGCACGCTGCACGGTCATGCCAGCGGCGATCTCTTCACGAATCCGCGAGAAGATCAGCACGTTGGCATCCACCGCCATACCCATGGTGAGTACGATACCGGCGATACCCGGCAGGGTCAGCGTTGCCCCCAGCAGCGACATCAGGGCCAGCAGCATCACCATGTTGCCCGCCAGGGCCACGGTGGCGATCACGCCGAAGAAGCGGTAGATAGCGATGATGAACAGCGACACGAACAGCATGCCCCACAAGGCCGCATCGACACCCTTGGTGATGTTGTCGGCACCCAGGCTCGGGCCAATGGTGCGTTCTTCAGCGAAGTACATCGGCGCGGCCAGGCCACCGGCACGCAACAACAGCGCCAGCTCAGAGGACTCGCCCTGACCGTTCAGGCCGGTAATCCGGAATTGAGCACCCAACGGCGACTGGATGGTCGCCAGACTGATGATCTTCTTCTCTTCCTTGAAGGTCTGCACCGGCACGTCTTTCTCGACGCCATTGACCATCTGCTTGGTGTAGGTGGTCACCGGGCGCTGCTCGATGAAGATCACCGCCATGCTGCGACCAACGTTACTGCGCGTGGCGCGGTTCATCAGGTCGCCGCCGTGGCCATCCAGGCGGATGTTCACTTCAGGAGTACCGTGCTGCGAGTCGAAACCGGCCTTGGCGTCGGTGACCTGGTCACCGGTGATGATCAGGCCGCGCTCGATCAGAGCAGGCGGACGATTGCCTTCGCGGAACTCGAACTCTTCGGAGGTGGCGCGGGTAGCACCCGGCTCAGCCGCGAGACGGAACTCCAGGTTGGCGGTTTTACCCAGGATACGCTTGGCTTCAGCCGTGTCCTGCACACCCGGCAATTCAACCACGATACGGTTGGCGCCCTGACGCTGCACGATCGGCTCGGCCACGCCCAGCTCGTTGACACGGTTACGCACCGTGGTCAGGTTCTGCTTGATCGAGTATTCGCGGATTTCCGCGATCTTCGCCGGGCTCATCGCCAGACGCAGTACCGCCTGACCATTGAGGTCGGCCGGCACGATGTCGAAATCATTGAAGTTCTTGCGGATCAGTGCACGGGCCTGTTCGCGGGAGGCTTCATCGGAGAAGCCCAGCTGGATGGCACCGTTGAGCTGCGGCAGGCTGCGATAACGCAACTTTTCTTTACGCAGCAGGCTCTTCACGTCGCCTTCGTAAACTTTCAGGCGTGCGTCGAGGGCCTTGTCCATGTCGACTTCCAGCAGGAAGTGCACACCACCGGACAAGTCCAGACCCAGCTTCATCGGGTGCGCGCCAATGCTGCGCAGCCATTGCGGCGTGGTCTGTGCCAGGTTCAGCGCGACTACGTAGTCGTCACCCATGGCCTTGCGCACGACGTCCTTGGCCGGCAATTGGTCTTCGGATTTGGTCAGGCGCAGCAAGCCGCCCTTGGCACCCGCAGCCAATGTTGCCGCCTTGACCTGGATACCCGCGTCATTGAGCGCTTTGCTCGCACGTTCCAGGTCGGCCTGATTGACCTGCAGCGAAGTGCTGGCGCCCGTGATCTGGATCGCCGGGTCATCAGGATAAAGATTGGGAGCGGAATAAATAAAACCGATCGCCAGCACCGCCAGGATCAGTACGTATTTCCACAGAGGGTATTTGTTCAGCATCACGCCGCCCGCTTATAACGCGGGGCGCCTTGCGCGCCCCGTCGATTGGTAAAGGTTGTTACTTAGATCGCTTTGAGCGTGCCTTTGGGCAGCGTGGCAGCGATGGCGCCTTTCTGGAACTTCATTTCCACGGTGTCGGAGACTTCCAGTACCACGAAAGCATCGGCAACCTTGGTGATCTTGCCGGCGATACCGCCAGTGGTCACCACTTCGTCGCCCTTTTGCAGGCTGCCCAGCAGGTTCTTCTGCTCTTTGGCGCGCTTTGCCTGTGGACGCCAGATCATCAGGTAGAAGATGACCAGGAAGCCGACCAGGAAAATCCACTCGAAACCACCGCCCATAGGGCCGGCAGCGGCAGGCGCAGCGGCGTCAGCCATGGCGTTAGAGATAAAAAAGCTCATTTAGCACTCCAGTTGCAAATAGTGAATCTTAGGGTCGGGAAAACTCAGTCCAAGGGCGGCACAGGGAGCCCGCGCTTGGCATAGAAGGCATCGACGAAGGCGGCCAATGTACCCTGTTGAATAGCCTCGCGCAAACCAGCCATCAGGACTTGGTAATGACGCAAATTGTGGATGGTATTCAACATGCTACCCAGCATTTCCCCGCACTTGTCCAGATGGTGCAGATAAGCCCGGGAGAAGTTCTGGCAGGTGTAGCAGTCACAGGTGGGATCGAGCGGCGATTCATCATGGCGATGGAACGCGTTACGGATCTTCAGCACGCCTGTATCGATGAACAGATGCCCATTGCGGGCATTACGGGTTGGCATCACGCAATCGAACATGTCCACACCGCGGCGCACACCCTCTACGAGATCTTCCGGTTTGCCAACGCCCATAAGGTAACGAGGTTTTTCAGCAGGCATCAGGCCCGGCAGATAATCCAGCACCTTGATCATCTCGTGCTTGGGCTCGCCCACCGACAGACCGCCAATGGCCAGGCCGTCGAAGCCGATCTTGTCGAGGCCTTCGAGCGAGCGCTTGCGCAGGCTTTCGTGCATGCCGCCCTGGACGATGCCGAACAGCGCCGCCGTGTTGTCGCCATGGGCGTTTTTCGAACGCTGGGCCCAACGCAGCGACAGCTCCATGGAGATGCGCGCCACGTCCTCATCGGCCGGGTACGGCGTGCACTCGTCGAAAATCATCACGATGTCCGAGCCAAGGTCGCGCTGCACCTGCATCGATTCTTCAGGCCCCATGAACACCTTGGCGCCGTCGACCGGCGAGGCGAAGGTCACGCCCTCCTCCTTGATCTTGCGCATGGCACCCAGGCTGAACACCTGGAAACCACCGGAATCCGTGAGGATCGGGCCCTGCCACTTCATGAAGTCATGCAGGTCGCCATGCTTCTTGATCACTTCGGTGCCCGGGCGCAGCCACAGGTGGAAGGTGTTGCCGAGGATGATCTCGGCGCCAGTGGCGACGATGTCGCGCGGCAGCATGCCCTTGACGGTACCGTAGGTGCCGACCGGCATGAACGCCGGGGTCTCGACGGTGCCGCGCGGGAAGGTCAGGCGACCACGACGGGCCTTGCCGTCGGTGGCCAGCAGTTCAAACGACATACGACTCATGATTGTTCCTCTGGGCCGCGTGGCGCCGGATTGCGGGTGATAAACATCGCATCACCGTAACTGAAAAAGCGGTACTCGTTGGCGATGGCGGCCTGGTAGGCGGCCATGGTTTCGGGGTAACCGGCAAAGGCCGACACCAGCATCAACAGCGTGGATTCCGGCAAATGGAAGTTGGTGACCAGGCAATCGACCACATGGAACGGGCGGCCTGGGTAGATGAAGATATCGGTGTCACCGCTGAACGGCTTGAGCACGCCGTCGCGCGCGGCGCTTTCGAGGGAGCGCACGCTGGTGGTGCCCACGGCAACCACCCGCCCGCCGCGCGCCTTGCACGCCGCCACGGCATCCACCACGTCCTGGCTGACTTCCAGCCATTCGCTGTGCATATGGTGATCTTCGATGTTATCCACACGCACCGGCTGAAACGTGCCGGCCCCCACGTGCAGGGTCACATAGGCGCTTTCGACGCCCTTGGCGGCAATCGCATCGAGCAGCGGCTGATCGAAATGCAGCCCGGCAGTAGGTGCGGCCACCGCGCCCAGGCGCTGGGAGTAAACCGTCTGATAGCGCTCGCGGTCCGCCTCATCGTCGGGACGGTCTATATAAGGAGGCAACGGCATATGGCCAACGCGCTCCAGCAGCGGCAACACCTCTTCGGCAAACTTGAGCTCGAACAACGCGTCATGGCGCGCCACCATCTCGGCTTCGCCACCGCCGTCGATCAGGATGCTCGAACCCGGTTTGGGCGATTTGCTGGAACGCACATGGGCCAGCACGCGGTGGCTGTCCAGCACCCGCTCCACCAGAATCTCCAGCTTGCCGCCGGACGCTTTCTGACCAAAAAGCCGCGCCGGAATCACCCGGGTATTGTTGAACACCATCAAATCGCCTGGGCGCAAATGCTCAAGCAAATCAGTGAATTGACGGTGTGCGAGGGCACCGCTCACCCCGTCCAGGGTCAGCAGTCGACTGGCGCGACGCTCGGCCAACGGGTGGCGAGCGATCAGCGAATCAGGGAGATCAAAAGTAAAGTCAGCAACGCGCATGATGGGGTTCGTCTAGCAGGGCCGGGAAGTCTAGCGGAATTAGTCAAAATTGACCATGAAACGTGATTGACCAACGGTAATCTCGTCTCTATACTTCGCCGCCATTGAGCCCTGATGGCGGAATTGGTAGACGCGGCGGATTCAAAATCCGTTTTCGAAAGGAGTGGGAGTTCGAGTCTCCCTCGGGGCACCATCTTAAAAAAAGACCTTGAAATTCAAGGTCTTTTTTTTCGTCTGCAGGAAAGTGAATGGCCAGGCCTTAAAACCTGCCAGCTGTCACTTTTTCTTCTTGGCAGGCTTTTCCGCCTTCTCTGCCTTCTTGGCCTTTTCCGGCTTGCTATCCGCCTTCTTCACAGCTTTCTTCGGTTCAGCATCCTTTTTCTTGTCTTTCTTCTCGGAAGATTTCGAAAGGGTCGCGGCCGCTGCTGATTTTTTTGCCGGTGATGACTTCTTGTCTTTCAATTCCTTACTGGCTTTCGAAGACTCGCCTTTGCTTTTCTTCTCGTCTTTAGCCACGTTGACCACCTCTCGAAAGATGCCGGTATTGGCACGCCGCCTGAGGAATTATCCACAGGCTAATCATTAGGCGAGCGTGCCCAAAAGCGGTTCCATTTTTTTGCTGCCGAGAGGGGTGGAACCCGATCGCCCCTGCAGAGCGGTGGGTGAGAGTGTCTCAACAGGGTAATCTCGGCTCAGACCAGCTCGCGCGCTGGTTCTTGTGCGGCAAACAACGCATCGAGCGTGTTTAGAAACACGTCATGGCTCAAGATCCCTGTGGCAATAGTCGACAGCACCACTTTGCCGCTCTCGTCCTTGATCACCACATTTTCAGTCCAGGCATTGAGGTCGACGGTACGCAACGATGCCATCGACACGTTCTCGCCCTTGTAGTGTAAAAACGTACGGCTGACGAGAATCGGCGAGGTGGTGATTTTCAGGAAATTGCCGCTCACTCGCTTGCCCCAGACCTGTCCTGAATTGATGCAGTTGAACGTCACCGACCCGCCCGCCTCCAGCGTCGCGACCACTGCCGGCATGCGCGAGAGTACGTGACGCTCACGTACCAGTTGCTGGAATTGGTAAAAGCCCTTGAGGCTTTCGATCACGCGGTGAAACGGCTCGGACGCATTACGGCGATAGGCCAGATTGGTGATCATGCCGGTCATCGCGGTTTGCCCGGAGCCGAACAGGTACAGGTCTTCGATATCGGCAAATGCGGTGTAGTGGCGCTGATCGTTGACGATACGCTCGATGCCCAGCTCGAACACGTTGTAGACCGGTGCGCGCAGTCTCTTGTGCCAGGCGTAGGCCGCAAACACGCCCAATGCGATCACCGCGAGCAAGGCGCTGGTGCCGTAGATCAGCGTCTGTGGGCTGCTGAAGCTGAATGACAGACCGCGGGAAGTCTCGCCGGCTACGGGGCCTTCACTGCCTGCAGGCAAAATGGTTCCCAGGTACAGCACAAACACGGCGAGGCCCAACAGCACGACGCCAAAGATCAAACTGAACATCAGAAAGCCTTTGCCGTGACGGAAGCTGGCAATCAGTTCGCCGGTGGCCGAAGGTGCCTGGGTGGGAGATGGCTGCATGGTAGTTGCGTCCTTTTCATGAAAGAAAGGCGCCGCTGTTAAGGCAGCGCGAGTTAGCTCCGCACTCTGGATCTCCGAGAACCGGATGCATGACGAGTTGGAGCATGGCTAATTAGTATTGTTCCTTGGACTGCCCTTTGCGGGCGCGCGAGCCCCGTTGTATGGCGCCTGGGTCTTTTTTTTCAGACACAGAACAGTGATCATCGCCCCCTCCCAATGAACCAGGACCCAAACCATGGAATTGACGCTGGAAGCGGTTGCGCTCTTTGCACTTAAGCTTGTGCACGAGACAGACGGCGGCAGCCCGGTTTTGCGGGATGATCTGGTGATGGATGGGTATGAGCGGGAGGTGTTTGGGTTACTCGTACGCAAGGGCGATCTCGCTACGACTCAGCAAAAAATCAGCGAGTGCATCGCGCTGGCCCTGGTGGCACTGGGCGGCCCGAACACGGTAATGGGCCGTGAACTGCAACGGCTGGCGACGGACGTGCGCCAGGCGCCTACGTTTGAAGCACTCACGGCCCCGCTCGACGCGCTCAAGCAGTACCTGAAAGCAATCCTGTGAGGTGGTCGCCTACCGCCGCCCCTCCACCACCATCCGCACCGCCAACCCCATCAACACCGACCCCATCACCCAGCGTTGCACCACCTGCCAGCGCGGCCGAGTGACAAAGAACACCGCAATCGAACCTGCCATGCAGGCGATCACCGCGTTGACGCTCACGCTGATAAAAATCTGTGTGAACCCCAGCACCAGGGACTGCGCAAGCACACTGCCATGGCCGTTCGGGTCGATGAACTGGGGCAGCAGCGACACATACATCACCGCTACCTTGGGATTGAGCAGGTTGGTGACCAGGCCCATGGTGAACAACTTGCGCGGGCTGTCCTTGGGCAGGTCGCGCACTTGGAAAGGTGACCGTCCGCCCGGCCTGATCGCCTGCCACGCGAGGTAGGCCAGATACAGCGCGCCACCAAGGCGCAACGCGTCGTAGGCAAAGGGAACGGCCATCAGTAACGCCGTGATCCCCAGCGCCGCGCTCAGCATGTACACGACAAAACCCAACGCAACGCCGCTGAGGGAAATCAGCCCGGCCATGCGCCCCTGGCAGATCGAGCGGGAAATGAGGTAAATCATGTTCGGCCCGGGCGTCAGCACCATGCCGAGTGAGATCAGGCCGTAGGCAAGCAAGCTGGACATATCGGGCATTGTTTGGCTCCTGGATTTTTGTTCTGCCGGCGTGGAATCCTTCGCCAGGGCCGCCATGGTAGAGCGTACAAATCCCGCGCGTCAGATACAGATCCACAAGCAAAACGCCATACACCGGCACCCGTTTGAAACACCACCCACCCAGGACAGGCAGATGATCGACTTCAACAACAAAGGCTTCTTCAAGCTCAAGCAAAACAACGAATACGCCGAACGCGTATCGGCGCTGCTGCTGGACGGCGAAGGATTGGGGGCGCTTCGCACCCCAACGCGGGGCAAGCCCGCTCGCCACAGAAGCATTCGGCGGTGATGGAAAAGGCACCGACTGGACATCAGTCCACTTTTCCCACGCCCAGCAGCGAACAAAGACGACATTCGCCTCTTTGCCTACCTCTTAGGCTCACTCCCTCGCACAAGGAAGTGAGCCCTTCATGTCAGAGCGCTTTTACCCACCCACCGAAGAAGATTTACGCAAGCGACGGATCCTGACCCCGCAGCCATCGCGTGTGCCGTATTCGCCGTCTGTTGATTTTTTCGAGCCATCGCCTGCTCCAGTGCCCGAGCCAGCCAAACCTCCAGGCTGCGTTTTCATCAAGCCTTGCCAACTGCCTGACGGCGTCACTCATTACTTCAACCCGGCCGGGTATGTCCCGTTGGAGCTGATCAAGGAGTACGGCCATTTAAGCCTGCTGGGTGGACGTGAGGTGGACAGCCGGGGCGCAGTCGCCTTGCGCAAGATCAGCGGCAGCACATTGCCCGCGGGCTTGGGGCAGCTGGCATTGCGTTCAGCGGTTTGGGAGTCGGCGGCCACTGCCGTTGGGTCCGTCGCCGGAGGCCTGCTGACGGGGTTGGTGGCGCTGGCTTGGCCTTCGGCGCTGGGTGATAGCGCGCTGTACAGCGAGGAGCAGTTGCGTTCGATGCAACGAGCGCGTTCGCAGATGCGGTTGCATATCGAGCAACGTGAGAACGGCACGCTCAAAGGGTATGGGTTTTACACGGGCAATCATGCCGCGTGGCAGATGATTGATGTGGTGCAGTTTCAAAGCCGTGGCGATCAGTTTGTGGCGGATTTGGGTGAGGGCGTGGAGCTGATCTGGACGCCTGCGGTTGATCCCAGTGACACGTTAGGTATTCCGGCATTGGAAGCTGCGCCGCAGGCGCCGGTGATCTGGATTTATCCGCCGACGGAGAAGGCCGCACAGATTCTGGTGAACCCGATTTATCCGCCGCAGTATCGGGATTTTATTCTGGTGTTCCCGGTGGAATCGGGGGTTCGGCCGCTGTATGTGGTGGTGAGTGTTCGGGCAGGGGATCACAAGTACCACAAGGCGCCTAACACTGAACAAATAACTGGCTTTGAAAACTTGATAAAAGCAAAACCCATGACTCCCAGGCAGGGAGGTGCCGGGCTGAGAGAGCGCTGGGTTGAGGAAAAGGGTCGGAGGATCTATGAGTGGGACTCACAGCATGGAGAGTTGGAAGTTTATCTAGCCAGTGATGGAAGCCATATAGGTGCGTTCAGCCACCTAACGGGTGAGCAACTAAAAGGGCCGAAAAAAAAACGAAATATCAAAAAATACCTGTGAGGGCAACATGGGACTAAAAGTGAGATTGGAATGGTTCGACAGAACCACAGAGCGGCTGTGCGGAATGGAGGACTCAGCGGATTTAGGAGACGACTATTCAGTAATTTCCGAGCTTGGGCTGTCGGTGAGAGAGGATATCAATAACGGCATGTTTGAGCTGCGTCCGGAGTGGCTGTCACTGATACAGACACGCTTCTCTCATGAAATTGCTCTTTCAGAAAACGACTACTTCATCGCGTTTGATTACGAAAACGCAAACGAATAAAGCAGACTTAGAGAATTCAGCCTCATGCGCAGACTGTCACTGACAAACAAAAAAATCCGCAACATCCCCAGGCACCTCAGAGCCCTTACCCGGTGGGCAAATAGCTTCGAAGGCTGCTTTTACGAAGAGTTACCGCCGCAACCCGACTACATAAACATAAAAATTCCGGTTATCGAAAATCTTGTTGAAGGTGAGCAAACCACACCGGAAATTCTGGCGCATTGTGCTCAACAGTTGATCAAGGTTGCAGGTCACTTGCTTGAAGCACGATCAGGCGATGACCCTGAGTGCTGGGTCGTCGCCTGCATCATGGTCCCAGACACGTTCTCAAGCCGAGTCTGTGTCTACACCGACAAAGCCCGCTATCTCGGCCACACTCAACCCTTCGACTACGAGTACTTCCGTCAAACCCGCATTACCGGCCGAAGCCTCGTCAGCGAATGGGGCTTGACCCTGCCGCCGGGCCTCCACGAAGTTGGTTTTTACTTCACTCATGAGGATGAAGAGGGAAACACCTTTGAATCTGAACATTGGTACTTCGGCGAAGTCAGCACAACCGATGAAGCCTCTGGTGGAGAGCGCTGGAAGTATCAAACCTTTAAATCCTTCCAAGCGCAGCATCCGCATTTGTTCGGTCCGTCCAACTAACTTGCCTTAACCTCAACCCGCGCCACCTCAATCAACACCCGATTCGCCGGCTCCGAAATATCAAACACCAACCGCGCGCGCAAGCTGCCCTGCTCCTGGTTGTGCAACGCCAGGCGGCAGCCGATTTTGCTGGCGATCATTTCCATTATCGCCAACCCGAGCCCGGCACCATTGGCATTGCCACGGCTGTAAAAGCGTTCGGACAGGCGCTCTATTTCGGCTTCTTCAATGCCCGGCCCTGGTCTTGTACGCTCAGGCAGTGGGTACCTATCACCACTTTTACTTCGCTTCCCGGCGGGGAAAAGTTGAGGGCGTTGGTCACCAGGTGCTGCAGGGCAATGGCCAGCGCTATCGGTTCGGTTTCTACCCAGCAATCCTCGTTGTCTTCCAGCACCAGTTCCTCACCCTTTTCCATCGCCAACGGCGCCAGCTCAGCCAGCTCTTCGCGTACCAGCTCGGTGAGTTGCACTCGGTGGCAAACCGGGTTGAGTTTCAACGCTTGCAGGCGCTCACGTGTGGGCTGCATGAAAGCGCGCGGTTGATGCTGTTCAGAAATGTACGCGAACAACCTTAAGCGACCATCGACGCCAACGTCCTCAGTCGTACATTTTTTCCAGACGCCCACCTGACACCGAATTGGCCGCGGCCAGGTACTCGTCGAATGAAATGTCTGACAGCGTGTAAAACAGACTGCGTACGGGCGGCAAATCACTGCCGGGTATCGGATGGTTATGCAGGCGGGGTTTGACCAGGGCGCGGAGGATCTTGATCAGCGCCGGGTCAGCGGCATACGCGGCGAAACCGCGCTGTGCTTGCTCGAGATCGCTGTACAGCGAAAACCCATATTGATGGTCGACATCCGAACCGGGCTGCCCGCCAAAACGGGCCTGTGCATCCTTGAGGAAGTGCTTGAGCAGGTGCACATCCAACACCGGCACATCATTGCATGGGAAACCTGCATGGTATTGACCACTGACAATCACCAGCGGCATCACCACTACCTCAGGCAAGGTCAGAAGCTGCGGAAAATACTGGCTGCAAAAGTCCTTCAAGCCGGCTTTGACATGACGCGTTTTCTTAAGCGCCTGATTGGCTTTGCGAGCAATACCGTTTTTGTCATTCAGATCATTGTGATAGTCCAACGGGGTAATCGGTGCTCTTCGGCTCCTGAGTTCACAGACCACCAACAGGTTGCCGAACGAAAAAACCAGATCGATTTCCTCGGCAACACTTGCACACTTGAACTCGACCGCGCCCAACCAGTTCAGGTTGGTGAGTATCCTGTTTGAAACGCGGCACTCTTCCAGAACCCCAAGAAGGTATCGCTCGAACAACTTTCCTCGGCGTTTCGGGTCGGGGTCGACCTCCTGGAACCAGATATCAAAGTTTCTCGGAATGCTGGCTGTTAATAGCGCGGCCACCGGGATCAAAAAGTCATCATCCACCTTGATCAACGGCCTCGACCAAAGGTCGTGTTGTAGGCTTTTCGCCTCGTAAGTCAGCACCTCGACCACCGCGTTCATCTGTTGGCGATCAAGCCCCATGCACTCGGTCAGCCTGGCAACCAACACTTCTTGGGAAACCCGTGGGCATAACGTCAGAAGGCTGTCCCAATCCGTCGGGTCCGGCTTATTTTCGTCGCGCTCCTTGAGGTTTGCGGCAAATACGGACAAATGAAGCCAGGCCAACAGCAGGTGCCTGCACTCAGGCGAAGTATCGCGTGAGCGCTGCGCCGCTTCGAACAACGGAAGCAAATAACCGTCGAGCATGTAATAGGGGACCATCCGCGCATAAAGCGCGGCTTTTTTCACGTTTTCGCTTAGATCAGACCACGGCACCAGCGACAGCCCGCCCTCTTCATCGCATTGGATATACCGCATGCCCGCCAGAAACTGGGTGATGATTGCGTGGAATCGCCTGAAGTCGCTGGCTATGTACAGCCCGGCAGCGCCGTTACCATGGTCGCGTCGATACTCATAAACGGCCTTGATCAAATCCGCTTTCTGGGAAGTGGATGAAAGCACCACGCCATTTTTATCCGCACAAAACTCCATGCCACCGTAGAGCAACTCCTGCCAGATCCTCTTGAAACTGTGAGTCATCTGGACGAGCACGTTCTCGTTGAAAAAAAAGTCCATGGCACTCAAGGAATGCGGGCAGCCGTCAGGGTACAGAGCACGCAAGTCATTGCGATTCTGGTAAAGATCCCAGATTGGGCCGCAGAGGGAGTCAAGCCGGTGCATGTTGAGCTTTTCGGGCTCCATCCCGAGTTCGCTGTTGGTCAACAGAGACCGATAGGACAATATCTCTTCCAGAGAAGATGCAGGATTAGCCTCCATCATCCGGCGCTGCTCGGACGACATTGCGTAAAAAAAATGATTGGCTGCGGCGACATGTGCGCCAATCAGCGCGTCGTACGTCAATGCCAGGTCTGCATTGAAAGAGAATTGAACCCGCGCAAGCTTCACATAATTAAAGAGGTTATTGAGCCACACAGCGCCATTGAGAAAGCCTCGCTCCACTTCCTGCCCATTGCGTAACTGTTCGTATTTTTCGACCCAGTCCGTTACGACAAACTTATCGAGTTTCGCAGGGTGCGCGAGACCGTGACTGCGGGCTAACTTAAGGAGAGGCCGTTCCATCAGAATTCCTTGAGCAGGTTGCATCAACGCCGTTTTCCGTGACTACTTGGGTTGGAATGTTTCGAGGTACGACAGAAGATTTTCAATCTTCTCCCGATCACTGATCCCCCAGAAAATCATCCGCGTCCCGCTCACCACCGCTTTCGGGTCTTCGATATAGGCCGCAAGCTTGTCCCGCGTCCAAACCACACCCGAATTCTTCATCGCGTCGGAATATTGGTAATCGGTAGTGACGCCTGCGGGCCTGCCGATAATGCCGTTCAACTCCGGTCCGAAGCCACCCCGCGCGCCTTCACCGACGCTGTGGCATCCGCCGCAGGTCTTGGTGAAGAGCTTGCCACCCGCTTCTGCATCGCCGGCGGCAAAGGCTGAAGGGGTACTCAGTAAAAGGGCTAGAACGATCAATGCGTATTTCATGGAAACTCCCCATCGGCGGTTACCGGCAATTATGCCTGTTGTCAGAATCCCATGCCGGTTCACACCGTCTGCGGATCGATGCCGGTGCCGCCGCTCCCTGCAAACACCCAACCCAGCCCCTCTAACCGACCACCCATCGTTTAAAAAACATCCAATCGAACCTAATCGACCACTGCCCACTCCACCTTACTGAACCCCTGATGGTGGAGTAAGGATCATGGCTCAGCCATCGATTTTGGTATTGGAAGACGACGAAATCATTCGGGCGTTGATGGTGGATGTGCTGGAAGATTTCGGCGCGGTGGTGACGTCGTTTCCTTCGGCGGATGAAGGCATGATTTACCTGGAGCAAGGCGACGAGCCCGTGGACCTGATTGTCAGTGACGTGCAGATGCCCGGTTTGCTCAATGGCTATGACTTGAGCCGCGTGGTTGCGCACCGCTGGCCCGAGGTGCAGGTGCTGTTGACCTCCGGCAATACCAGGATCGCCGAGGAGCTGGGCGGTTCGGTACGCTTTCTGCCCAAACCCTGGAGTGCCCGACATCTGATTGAATGCGTGCAGACGGCATTGACTCAACAGGGTGTTTCGATGCATTGATAGCGTCGCGACATCACTCAAACCGAACTTCGAGTTCGTTATTGCGGTCATTTAGTCAGCAATAAGCGACTTTTCTGATCCGCCTGTCAGCCATTTCGCCTCGTGCGTACAGTTGGCTGCACCGAGTTGTGTAGAATTGTCGCCCATTTTCACGCGTCATTCATGGCCCACAGGCCCACAGTTCGAGCTTACTGAATGCACTCACAGGCCCATGACGTTGGTGCGCCACCTCTGCTGGAAGCGCTGCGCACGGGCACTGGCCTGCTGCACGTCGCACTGGAAAAACGTATGCCGTTTTTTTCCGAGCGCCTGGATGCCCAGTGGTATCGACGTCTGCTGCAGGCGTACTTCGGCTTCTATGCGCCGATTGAAGCAGCGCTGCACGATAGCGGCTTGATCCCCGAAGGTTTTGACACATCGTTGCGTGAGAAAACGCCGACATTGATCAGTGACCTTCACGCCCTCGGCCTGAACGACGCCGCCATCAGCGCCCTGCCCCGCTGGACCGATCTCCCGACTTTCGACACCACCGCAGCCTGCCTCGGTGCCCTGTATGTGCTGGAAGGCGCGACCCTCGGAGGCCAGGTATTGCGTCGGGAGATGGCTCAACGCCTGGGCGTGGATGCCGACAACGGTGGCGCATTTCTTGATGTATATGGCGCCGAGACCGGACGGCGCTGGAAAACATTTCTTGATTACCTGGACCGGCAGACACTGGACGCGGCTGACAAACAACGTGCCGTGATCGCTGCCCGCTCAACATTCAGCGGCTTTGAGCAATGGCTCGACCGCCAGGAGGTACTGCTATGAAAACCGAAGATTTCGAAGAGCTGCTTGCCAACTGTGCCGACGAGCCCATTCGCTTTCCCGGGGCGATTCAGCCCCACGGCGTGCTGCTGACGCTGTCGGAGCCCGACCTGAACATCATCCAGGTCAGTGCCAATGTCAGCACCCTGTTCGGCCACACGCCCGAGTCGCTGCTGGGCCAACCGCTGCACACGCTGATCGGCGCCGAGCACGCCCAGGTCGTGCACAGCATGGCCGCGCACAATACGTTCGCCGACGCACCGCCCCTGCATGTCAGCCTCAATGGCGCGCAGTTTCTGGGCCTGCTGCACCGTCATCAGCGCGTGCTGGTGCTGGAATTCGAGCCACGGCTTGAGGACTTCCAGCCACGAGCGCTTGAGGGTCGCACCAGTAACCTGGGCAAGATGCTGCAACGCCTGCAATCGGCGAAAACCCTGCAGGCGCTGTACGAAATCAGCGTGACCGAAATCCAGGCGATGACCGGTTACGACCGCGTGCTGATCTACCGTTTTGAAGAGGAAGGCCATGGACAGGTGATCGCCGAAGCGTCCGCGCCGTCCATGGAACTGTTCAACGGTCTGTTCTTCCCCGCGTCCGACATCCCCGAGCAAGCCCGCGAGCTGTACCGCACCAACTGGCTGCGCATTATCCCGAATGCGGCCTACGAACCGGTGCCACTGTTGCCCAAGCTGCGCCCGGACATCGACCAGCCGCTGGACCTGAGCTTCGCCACGTTGCGCAGCGTGTCGCCGATTCACTGCCAGTACATGCAGAACATGGGCGTGCTGTCGTCCATGAGCATTTCGCTGATGAAGGGCGACAAGCTCTGGGGCCTGATCAGTTGCGGCAACCGTGAGCCGCTGTTGGTGCCGCACGAGTTGCGTACCGCCTGCCAGACCATCGGCCAGGTGCTGTCGCTGCAAATCAGCGCCATGGAGGCCCTGGAACTGAGCCGCCAGCGCGAAGAAAAAGTCGACACCCTGGCTTTGCTGGAGGAGGCAATGAAAGCGTCGAAAAACAATGTATTCGACGGCCTTGCCCAGTGCGGCCAGTTGCTGATGGACCTGACCTTGTCCGGCGGCGTGGCAATCATCGAGGACAAGCAACTGCACCGTTACGGCAATTGCCCGGAGCCGGCGCAAATCCGTGCCCTGCACCGCTGGTTGCAACAGAATGGCGAGCCGGTGTTCGCCAGCCACAACCTGGCGGCGCTGTACCCGCCGGCGGTCGACTTCCAGCAAGTGGCCAGCGGCGTGCTCGCCATGAGCCTGCCCAAGCCTGTGGACAACGGTGTGCTGTGGTTCCGCCCGGAGGTGAAGGAAAACATCAGTTGGAGCGGCGACCCGAGCAAGCCACTCAACCTGGAAAGCTCCGACGCCGGCATGCGCCTTCGCCCACGCACCTCGTTTGAAATCTGGAAAGTGGAGATGGCCGGCATTTCCACCAAGTGGAGCCACGGCGACCTGTTCGCCGCCAATGATCTGCGACGCTCGGCCCTGGAAAACGACTTGTCGCGCCAGGTGCTGCGCGAGCAACAGGCGGTGCGCGCGCGTGACGAGCTGGTGGCGGTGGTGTCCCACGACCTGCGCAACCCGATGACCGTCATTTCGATGCTCTGCGGCATGATGCAGAAGGCCTTCAGCTCCGATGGCCCTCACACATCGCGGCGGATTTCCTCGGCAATCGACACCATGCAACAGGCAGCGGCGCGCATGAATGTGCTGCTGGAAGACTTGCTCGACACATCGAAAATCGAGGCCGGCCGCTACGTGGTCAAGCCGGTGCCGCTGGATGTGAGCCAGATGTTCGAAGAAGCCTATTCACTGCTGGCACCGCTGGCGATGGAAAAAGGTATCGACCTGTCGTTCAACACCGAGCCCGGCCTGCTGATCAATGCTGACCCGGAGCGCTTGTTTCAGGTGCTGTCGAACCTGATCGGCAATGCCATCAAATTCACCCCACGCCAGGGCAACATCGGTATCAGCGCCATGAGCAATGGCGAGGAGATTGTGTTTTCGGTACGCGACTCGGGTGAAGGCATTGCTGCGGACCAACTGCCCTACGTGTTCGATCGCTACTGGACCCAGGCTGAAAACAATCCCACCGGCAGCGGGCTCGGCCTGTACATCACCCAAGGCATCGTCCAGGCCCACGGCGGCAAAATTGTTGCAGAAAGTGAGCTGGGGCGCGGCAGTGAGTTCCGCTTCACGGTGCCCAGGGTGACCGACGACGCCCACAACTGACCCGCAGGTGGATCGGGCGACATAAACGGCAGGGCCTGCGTTATCCTGCGGGCCTGTTCCTCACTGTGAGTCGTCCGTTTCATGCCTGAGCAGTCGTCGCTTCCTTCCGTCCTTGCCGGCCCCTTGCTGCGGCGCCTGGAACCCCGGCGCCTGGTGCTCTGGCTGGTAGCCAGCCGCGAGCTGACGCTTGTGCTGAGGCTGCGATTGCCCGACACAACCCTGGACATAGGCCTCGATGCGCATTGCCAAGTGGTGCCCGTCGGCCGTCACGCGTTTATCCACCTGATCGACGTGCCGATGGCCCACGCCCTGCCGCAGGATGTGAGCATCGGTTACGACCTGCTGGTAGACGCCTGTCCCATGGCCGAGTGGGCGCCCCATCTGCTGTACCCCGACACCGAATGCCCAAGCTTTGTGCTGCACAGCCGCCTGCACCAAGTGCTGCATGGCTCCTGCCGTAAACCCCATCACAGCGCCGAGGAAGGCCTGTTGTGCGCCGATCGTTTGCTGGCAAGCGCCCACTCCCCGGCTGAACGTCCGGCCTTGTTGATGATGAGCGGCGACCAGGTGTACGCCGATGATGTCGCCGGGCCGATGCTCAGGGCGATTCACGCGCTGATCGAGCGCCTGGGCCTGTTCGATGAGCATCTGGAAGGTGCCGTGGTGGACGACAGCGCCAATTTGTACGGGCATCGCGCCAGTTACTACCATCGCGCCGACCTGCTGCCGGCGCTGGAGAGCAACCAGACCCTGCGCGAGCGGTTCTTTGGCGGCACCAAAAAGCCGATTTTCACCAGCAGCACCGCTGACAATCATCTGGTGACCTTCGCCGAGGTGATTGCGATGTACCTGCTGGTATGGTCGCCTGCGCCCTGGAGCCTGATCACGCCTGCACCGCCGCCGTTGCACGCCGACGAACAACCGCGCTACGCCCAGGAGCAGGTGCAGATCGATCGGTTCCGCAATGGACTGCCCGGCGTCGCCCGGGTGCTGGCGCATCTGTCGACGCTGATGATTTTCGACGATCACGACATTACCGATGACTGGAACCTCAGCGCGCAATGGGAAGAAACCGCCTACGGCCATCCCTTCTCCAAGCGCATCATCGGCAATGCGCTGCTCGCCTACATGCTCTGCCAGGGCTGGGGCAACCAGCCGCAGGTGTTTGACGAACTGGTTCAGCAAACCCAGGCACTCGCCAACCATGCGCACAACAATCACCTCAACGCCGCCGCGCAGGATGAATTGATCGACACCTTGTTGAAATTCCAGCAATGGCATTACGCGCTGCCCACCACCCCGGCGTTGGTGGTACTTGACACCCGCACCCGGCGCTGGCGCAGCGAATTCAATCTCAAGCAACCTTCCGGGCTGCTCGACTGGGAGGCCCTGTGCGATCTGCAACAGACGCTGATGGACCATCCTTCAGCGATCATCGTCTCGCCTGCGCCGGTGTTTGGCGTCAAGCTGATCGAGACGGTGCAAAAGGTCTTCAGCTGGTGCGGTCACCCCCTGCTGGTAGACGCCGAGAACTGGATGGCCCATCGCGGCGCGGCCCAAGTGATCCTCAATATTTTCCGCCACTCGCGCACACCGGGTAACTACGTGATCCTCTCCGGCGACGTGCATTATTCGTTTGTCTATCAGGTGCTGATCCGCCACCGCAACGGCGGCCCCAAACTCTGGCAGGTCACCAGCAGCGGCATCAAGAACCAGTTTCCCCCGCGCCTGCTGGAATGGTTCGACCGCCTCAACCGCTGGCTCTACTCTCCACGCTCCCCGCTCAACTGGTTCACTCGTCGGCGCACCATGCAAGTGGTGCCGCACATCCCGGAACATGCCGAAGCCGGCGAACGGCTGTGGAACTCGGCGGGCATCGGCCAGGTGTTTTTCAATGAACAGGGCGAGCCTGAAGCGATCTACCAGCACAATGCGGATGGGAGACCTCGGACGAGGATGGTCGAGCCACTGTTATAAGAGCCAGGGTGCGCACTACCCTCACCGGGTAGATGTGCATCCATACAAAAGCAGTAGCCAATCGCCATCCCACTAAAGCAGCACACGCCTCCTATTCAAACCCCACAGCCCCCCCATGTAAAGTGAGACCTGCCACGGAGTATCGGCGCCAACACACACTGGCCTTGGGCGCCAGCACACGCAGGGAAGCGCGCAGATGGACGATACATCCGGCAATGACCCCTTGGGCAACGACTTTTCCAACCTCAACGCCGACATGCTGCATGCCGTCATGGAGTTGGTCAGCGACGGAATCTGGGATTGGAACGCCAACACCGGCTTCGTCTACCGCAACCCCGGCTGGTACGAGATGCTGGGCTATTCCCGCCACTCCCTGGAAAACAATGTGTTTACCTGGGAGAACGTCATCCACCCTGACGATTACCCCAACGTGATGGTTGTTTTCGATGACTACATCAACCAGCGCGCGCCCCATTACCAGTGCGAATATCGCTGTCGAAAAAAAGACGGCAACTACCTGTGGATCGAAGACCGGGGCTATGTGATTGCGCGCAACCCCGACGGCTCGGTAGGGCGCATGGTCGGCGCGCACCGTGATATTCATTCGCGCAAACACTCCATCGAACAACTGCAAAAGCGCAACCAGTCCCTTGAAGCGCTGGTAACCGACCGCACCCGTGAACTGTCCCGGGTCAATCAACAGCTGCAGCTGCAACTGGAAGAGAACCGCGTCCTCGCCGAACAGGACGCCCTGACGCACATCGCCAACCGTTATCGCCTGGAGAAAGTCCTGCTGGAAGAATGCGAGCGTGCCGAGCGTTTTCGCCTGCCGTTGGCCTTGGTGGCCATGGACCTCGATGACTTCAAGCAGATCAATGACCATTACGGTCACGGCATGGGCGACGAAACCCTGCTGCGGGTGGTCGAGGGATTGAAGGCGGGCATGCGCACTGGCGACCTGCCGGCCCGTTGGGGCGGCGATGAGTTCATGGTGGTGCTGCCCAGAACCACACTGGACGCGGCAAAACGGGCGGCCGAAGACATTCGTCAGCACATCGCGCAGATGCCCACCTTGCACACTGCTTGCGTGACCTTGAGCCTGGGCGTGGCGCAACGTCAGAAGGGGGAGTCGGCGGCCGCGTTGATGAGGCGCGCCGATCAGGCGTTGTACCGCGCCAAGGCGGCGGGCAAGAACAGGGTTTCGGAGTAGATCGCGACTTTTATTAACGAGCCGGAGAGTTTATTTCGTTTGCGGCAAAGGCGCGCAACTGGACGAGTAGCACGCATCCGCCTTGACCTCACCCCCCTCCCCCCTGAAAATGCCCGACGCTTTTTTGTCTCCGTTTACTGAAGTAGTGAAATTTCAATGCCTGATTCCCACCTCAAAGAATCCGTAGCCACCTTGCACGCCAAGGCTGAATACGAAAACGCCATCAATCTTTCACAGCATGTGCCTGCAGCCAAGATCATCAGCGAGATGGTGCTGGACGCGTTTCACACCTCCAAGGAAAGCGACCAGATCCGCGAGTTGCGCGTGGCTATACGTCAGGCTCATGACGCCTTCGACGATGACAAGGCCTATGACCTGATGGGCCGACTCAAGCAACTCAAGGACGCCGAAGCAGCCGACAACCTCGCCCTGGAAGACCTGAGCAGCAAGTTCTCGATCAGCCGCATCCTGTCCAGCTTCAAGGACGACCCCGAGTTTCAGGAACTGGTGTACGGCCTGGCCCTCAAGGTGCTGAACCAGTCGCATCAAGCCATCAGCAATCCGAGCGCCGGCAAGAGCAAGGCCGCACGGACCAAAAAAGACGCTGAAGTGTTCGTCATCAGCAAGGATGGCGTCAGCGTGACCCTGCCGCTGCGCACGCCGCGTTCCAGGCTCAATGTCGACCGTGAGGCATTCGAATTCCTGGGGTTCAGCTTCGCAGGTGAAGGCGATGAGGCCGAGCTGGAAGTCCAGAGCTTTGTGGATAACTCAGGCGCAGAACAGCCGCTGAACCGCAAGAGCGTGATCACCGCGCTGCAGCAGCAGACGGCGTTCGCCGGTTACAGCATCGCCCAGCAGTAACTATGCGAGGGGATGTCGTGGCGAGCGGGCTTGTTGTGGCGAGCGGGCTTGCCCCGCGTTGGGGTGCGAAGCGCCCCCAATCCAGCAAAACGCGGTGTACCTGATACGCCTCAGCGCCTGGCTTTGGGGCTGATGCGCAGCCCAACGCAGGACAAGCCTGCTCGCCACAGGGAATCTGCGCTTAACTGAACGGCATTAGGGCTTGCCACAAGAAGCCCACAGGGATGTGGCTGCCACATTGAGTCTTTGGCATCTCAACTGACCCGTTCGACCTGCGCTGCGAATACCTCGCGAAAGCGCGCCATCTCCCGCTTGTTACCCACCGTCACCCGTATCCACTGCGGCCAGTTGCTCCACACACGCCCAACCAGCACGTGATGTGCCGCCAGCCGTTCAACCACCTGCTGCGCCGGTTGCTTCACATCGACCATAAAACAATTGCTCTGCGAGGCCGTGCAGGTGAATCCAAGCCCCTTCAGCCAGGCGATGGTCTCATCCCGCGCCTGGGCATTGAGGGCTTTGCGCTGGGGCAGCAGTTTGATGTCTTGCAGACTGGCCTGCGCGCCCATCAGGCTTGAGCCCGCCGGGACGTTATCGCCGCCGAATATCGCCAGCCGTTCCAGCAGCGCCGGATGACCGACCGCCAGGCCCACCCGCGCGCCGGCCATGCCGTAGATCTTCGAGAAGGTTCGCAGTACCAGCAGGTCGTCGTGGTCGGTCACCCAGCTCACACAACTGGGGGCATCGCAGAAGTCGATATAGGCCTCGTCCACCACCAGCACGCTGCCCTTGGGTTTGTTTGCCAGCGCATGCCGGATCGCCTCGATGGGCGTCAGGGTGCCGGTGGGGTTGTTGGGGTTGCACAGGTACAACATGCCCGCCTGGGGGTCGGCGGCAAGCATGGCGGGTAGGTCGTGGGCATGGTCGGCGCTCAGGCTCACCTCACACACGGGCGCGCGCCACGCCTGTGCTGACTGGCGCGGCACTTCGTAGGAGGGTGTCGCCATTACCAGGCCACGCGTGGGGCTGGTAAACGCCAGGACGGCATAGCGCAGGGCGGCCATGGAGCCGGCAAACACCGCCACCTGCTCTTCGGCGATGCCCTGCTGCTGGGCGAACAGCGCAGCCAGCGCGTACATGTGCGGATAGGGATAACGCCCCGCCGCTGTAATACCCCGTTGCATCGCATCGCGAGCAGAGGCTGACGGGCCGTAGGGGCTTTCGTTGTAGTTGAGCCGTACAGTGTCAGTCGTTGCCGGCGCGGGGCTGGCGTGCGCCCAGTTCAGATGCCCCAGCACCGGTAATGCGGCGCCAAAGGCGAGAAGGGAACGACGACTGACGCTGACCATGGGGTCTACTCCTTGTAGGCGAGTGCTGAATGCTCACTGTGTAAGGAAGTATGACGAGAAGCCGGTCAGTGGATTTAACCGCACTTCAGCTCGACTGCAACTTGTGCTTGAGGCTGCCCATGACCGCCGCCTTGTTCTGCAGGTAGTCATTGAGGCCACGCGCGCGCAGGTCGCAGGCGATGCAATTGCCACAGCCGTCGCCGATCACGCCGTTGTAGCAGGTCAGGGTCTGCTGGCGCACCAGCTCCAGTTGACCCAGGTCATCGGCCAGAGCCCAGGTCTCGGCCTTGTTCAGCCACATCAACGGGGTGTCCAGACGCAATGGGTAATCCATGCCCAGCTCAAGCGCCTTGTTCAGCGCCTTGACGAATGCGTCCCGGCAATCGGGATAGCCCGAGAAGTCGGTTTCGCACACGCCGGTGATCACGGTGTCGGCCTTTACCTGATAGGCGTAGATCGACGCCAATGTCAGGAACAGGATGTTGCGCCCCGGTACAAAGGTACTCGGCAGGCCAGCGCCTGAGCTCTCGGTGGGCACGGGGATGTTGTCGCGGGTCAGGCTGCTGATGGCCAGCTCATTGAGCAACGAAACGTCCATCACCTTGTGCACGGTGGCACCCAGCTGTTTGGCCAACCGCTGGGCCACTTCGATTTCGGCAACATGGCGCTGACCGTAATCAAAAGTAATGCAATGCACCTGTTCGTAACGCGCCAGGGCCTGGATCAGGCAGGTCGTCGAGTCCTGCCCGCCACTGAAGACCAGAACGGCTGTTTTACTCATGCTTTTGTTCCTGCCTGCTTTGAAGTGGGGAAGAGTGTAAAGGTGGCTCAATAAAAAGCCCCGCGCTTCTTTCGAGGGCGGGGCTGACTTTGGCTCAAGAGCCAATGCTCGATGACTCAGTGTGCGTAGGTCAGCAACAGCTCTTTGGGTGCCTGGAAATCAACAGACATCATCACGCTGAGCGCGGTGATGGTGAAGATCGAGAACACGAACAGCTTGCGCGCCCAGACGGTGTCATCCACCGCCTTGTAGCCGGTCCAGGCCATGTACAGCCAGTACATGCCCATGGCGGCGGCAACGGCGAGGTAGCTCATGCCGGCATAGCCACTGAAGGTCAACATCAAGGTCGCCACGAGGAAGGCCAGGATGTAGAGCAGGATGTGTTTCTTGGCCACCTGGATGCCACGCTTGACCGGCAGAACCGGGATCGACGCAGCCAGGTAGTCATTGAAGCGGAAAATCGCGATGGCATAGGAATGCGGCATCTGCCACAGGCTGAACATCACCAGCAGCACCAGCGCGGCCATGTCGAAGCTATTGGTCACAGCCACATAACCAATCACCGGCGGCATCGCCCCCGACAGACTGCCCACCAGCGTGCCGTGAACCGACTTGCGCTTGAGGTACAGGCTGTAGAGGCCGACGTAGATGACAAAACCGATCACGGCAAACAGCGCCGCCAGCGGGTTGGCCACTTTGTACAACAACACCACACCGGCAACACCCAGGACGGTCGCGAAGATCAGTGCCAGTTTCAGGGAAATGAGCCCCTGCACCAGCACACGATTCTTGGTGCGCTCCATCTTGATGTCGATGTCGCGGTCGATGCAGTTGTTGAACACGCAACCGGACGCCACAACAAGGGAAGTGCCGATCATTGCCGCCAGGAAGATGGCCAGATCGACATGCCCCTTGGAGGCCAGGAAGAAGCCGCCTGCCACAGAAAGCACGTTACCGAAAATGATCCCCGGTTTGGTGATTTGGATAAAGTGCTTAAGCGACATCGGGTCTTACCTCACTTCGCCATCATGTAGGTGTGGATGCTGAACATGATCCACAGCGACAGACCAACCAGCAGAACAATCACAAGACCTGCGAACACGAACGCAATCACGTTCTCGCGCTGGGCTTCGGAGCGGTCCAGGTGCAGGAAGTACACCAGGTGCACCAGCACCTGGATCACTGCGAATGCCAGCACGATCATCAGGGTGATCGACTTCGGCAAGGTCGGGTACATCACCAAGCCGAACGGGATCAGGGTGAGGATGACCGACAGGATGAAGCCGATAGCGTAAGACTTTACGCTGCCGTGGCTCGCATCATGGCTGTCATGGGAGTGTGCATTAGCCATTACAGAGTCCCCATCAAGTAGACGACGGTGAATACGCAGATCCAGACCACATCCAGGAAGTGCCAGAACAGGCTCAAGCAGCTCAGGCGGGTCTTGTTGGTGTTGGTCAGGCCGTGTTTATTGACCTGATACATCATCACCGCCATCCACAGCAGGCCTGCCGATACGTGCAGACCGTGGGTGCCTACCAGCGTGAAGAACGCGGACAGGAAGCCGGAACGGTGCGGGCCGTAGCCTTCGGAGATCAGCAGGTGGAACTCGTTGATCTCCATGCCGATGAAGCCCAGGCCGAACAGGAAGGTCAGCGCCAGCCAGCTCAGCACGCCCTTCTTGTTGCCTTTGTAGAAGGCCAGCATGGCGAAGCCGTAGGTGATCGAACTGAACAACAGCAAGGCGGTTTCGCCGAGCACGTAAGGCAGTTCGAAGATGTCGTGGCCCGACGGGCCACCCGCTACGTTGTTTACCAGTACCGCGTACACCGCGAAGATCGACGCAAACAAAATGCAGTCGGTCATCAGGTAGAGCCAGAAACCGAAGACGGTTATCGGGCCGGTGTCGTGGTGGTCGTGGTGCCCATGGTCATCGACATGGGCGTGTCCAGCATTGGTCGCTAAGTTCGACATGGTTTAAACCTGTTCCAACGGGGTTTCAACACGGTTGGCCGGAATCTTCTTCTCGGCTACCAGGCGAGCGTGCTGCTCGGCTTCGATGCGTTCGATGGTTTCCACCGGCACCATGTAGCCTTGATCGTCACGTGCAGCATGGACGATGAAGTAACCGATAGTGCCCACCAGGCCCACGATTGCCAGCCACCAGATGTGCCAGATCATCGCGAAACCGAACACGGTCAACAGCGCGCCCATCACCACGCCAGTGGCGGTGTTGTTCGGCATGTGGATCGGTTCGTAGTGCGCAGGTTTCTGGTACGCAGTACCGTCTTCCTTGGCTTCGGTGAACGCATCGATGGTGTTCGCAGTCGGGATCACGGCAAAGTTGTAGAACGGTGGTGGCGACGAGGTCGACCATTCCAGGGTGTGGCCGTTCCACGGGTCGCCGGACTCGCACAGGTTCTGCTTGCGATCACGCACGCTGACATACAGCTGGATCAACTGGCAGGCGATACCCGCCGCGATCATCAACGCACCGAACATGGCGACGTACAGGTACGGCACCCACTCAGGGTTGGTGGTGGCGTTCAGACGACGGGTCATGCCCATGAAGCCCAGTGCATAGAGCGGCATGAACGCGACGAAGAAGCCCGAGATCCACAGCCAGAATGCAGCCTTGCCCCAGCCTTCGTGCAGCTTGAAGCCGAACGCTTTCGGGAAGTAGAAGCTGAAACCTGCGATGTAGCCGAATACCGCACCACCGATGATCACGTTGTGGAAGTGAGCGATCACGAACAGGCTGTTGTGCAGCACGAAGTCAGCACCCGGGATGGCCAGCAGTACGCCGGTCATGCCGCCGATGGCGAAGGTCACCATGAAGCCCAGGGTCCACAGGACCTGGCTGGTCATGCGCAGACGACCGTGGTAGATGGTGAACAGCCAGTTGAACAGCTTCACCCCCGTCGGGATGGAAATCAGCATCGTCGCCAAGCCGAAGAAGGCGTTGACGCTGGCCCCCGAACCCATGGTGAAGAAGTGGTGCAGCCAGACCATGAAGCCCAGTACCGAGATCGCGCCCGATGCATAGACCATCGAGTGGTGACCGAACAGGCGCTTGCCGGTGAAGGTCGAGATCACTTCGGAGAAGATACCGAACGCTGGCAGGATCAGGATGTACACCTCAGGGTGACCCCATGCCCAGAACAGGTTCACGTACATCATCGGATTGCCACCAAGTTCATTGGTGAAAATGTGGAAATCCAGGTAACGGTCAAGCGACAGCAGCGCCATGGTAGCGGCCAGGATCGGGAACGACGCCACGATCAGCACGTTTGCCCAGGTGCAGGTCCAGGTGAAGATCGGCATGTCCATCAGTTTCATGCCTGGGGCGCGCATCTTCAGGACGGTGGCCAGGAAGTTGACCCCCGTCAATGTCGTCCCGAGTCCTGATAACTGCAGGGCCCAGATGTAGTAATCCACCCCCACGCCCGGACTGTATTGCAGGCCCGACAATGGCGGGTAGGCAACCCAACCGGTCTTGGCGAATTCGCCGACGCCCAGGGACAGGTTGATCAGCACCACGCCGGATACCAGCAGCCAGAAGCTCAGGGAGTTCAGGAACGGGTAGGCAACGTCACGCGCACCGATCTGCAGCGGCAAGGCAAGGTTCATCAGGCCGGTGAAGAAAGGCATCGCCATGAAGATGATCATGATCACACCGTGAGCGGTGAAGATCTGGTCATAGTGTTCAGGCGGCAGGTAGCCCGGCGAACCCTCGGTGGCCATGGCCAACTGGGTACGCATCATGATGGCGTCGGCAAAGCCGCGCAGCAGCATGACCATGGCCACGATGACGTACATGACACCGATTTTCTTGTGGTCGACGGAGGTCAACCACTCGGTCCACAGGTAGGTCCACTTCTTGAAGTAGGTGATTGCCGCAAACAGTGCCAGACCACCCAGCGCGACCATGGCGATGGTAATCATCACAATCGGCTCGTGGAATGGGACCGCGTCCCAACTTAATTTACCAAACATCGTTTACTCCTCTGCCCCAGCAGTTGAATTCGAGCCCGTGTCAGAACCTTCAGCCGCGGCCACTTCTTTCTTCTCGTGCTTGACCGGCTTGCCTGGTTTCATGCCTTCGTACTTGTCGACGATTTTCTGAAACAGGTTCGGCTCGTACGAGGAGTACAGGGCGACAGGGTTGTTCTGGCTTGGTTTGGTCAGGGCGTCGTATTCAGCTTGATCAAGCTGTTTAGGTGCGGCCTTGACTTCGGCGACCCAGGCGTTGAAGTCTTCCTGGCTTGTCGAGATCGCTTTGAATTTCATGCCGGTGAAGCCAGCGCCGCTGTAGTTGGCGGAGATGCCTTCCATTTCAGCTTTCTGGTTGGCGATCAGGTGCAGCTTGGTCTGCATGCCTGCCATCGCGTAGATCTGGCCGCCCAGGGCTGGGATGAAGAACGAGTTCATCACGGCGTCGGAGGTGATCTTGAAGTTCAGCGGAGTGTGTTCCGGGAACCGGATCTGGTTCACGGTGGCGATACCCAGGTCCGGGTAGATGAACAGCCACTTCCAGTCCAGCGCAACCACTTCGATGTTGATCGGCTTGACGTCCGATTCCAGCGGGCGGTAAGGGTCCAGTGCGTGGGTGGACTTGTAGGTCACATAACCCAGGGCAACGATGATGAGGATCGGGACCAGCCACACCGCGATTTCAATCTTGGTGGAGTGCGACCACTTCGGCGCGTAGGTCGCGCTGGTGTTGGACGCGCGGTATTTCCAGGCGAAGGCGAAGGTCATGATGATCACAGGAACCACGACCAGCAGCATCAGCAGGGTGGCGGTGATGATCAGGTTTCGTTCATCCAGACCGACCTGTCCTTTTGGGTCGAGCAAGGTCCACTTGCAGCCTCCCAGCATTAACAGCATGCCAAGCAGCGGCAAAAAGCCTAGTAATCGGGGGTACCTGTTTTTACTCATCTCACGACCTCTAAAGCAGCTTGCGCAATGCAGTTGGGTTTTGATCGCCAACACTTCACCCTGCCAAGGGTTGGCATTTCTCTTCGATTGAATAAGAGCCTGCCCGCCACACCAAAAAAACTGTACGTTTCACTGACCTGCGGCGCGTTCTTATTCGATTTCGTGGTTAAAGGCCTTGTTACAGACCAATTCCATTTGGTGCGGATAGTTGAAAGGCTGCCGGAACCTGGGTCGCACAGAGCCATCCATCGCTCCCGACCCCTGCGATGCTCAAATATTGCACAGCATCGGACACTCAGTGCCGGGGATTGTAGTTAGCTGGCGATGTATAAACCATGTCTGATAAAGAAATAATTTTTATCGATTACAGCAATAATTCTTTACGGACGGGGCCGGGAAGCGCGATCTTATTGCGGTCAATTCTCAATAAAACCCACAAAAAAAGCCCGGCTATTCATCCATTCAGGTCATCCCTTACAGGTTGTAAGGGCATGTTCAGGCCGTCGAAGTCCCCATAAAACAAGGCATTGGGACACCCCTCAAGGGCTGCCAACGTGACCTGTCAAAGGTCCGATTCAAGTGCTGAACTGACAGCACAAACTGACCGATTGGTGCAAATTTACAAGCCAAAACCGCCGCCCGAAAAGGGTCTTCGACAGCGTCCGTGTGACAACATGTCGCACGCTGCGCACACCCTTTATCGGCTTTCGTCACGGCCCTTTCACATTTGCCGACGCACGAAAAAGCCCCGGTCCCTCTCTCAAAGGCACCGGGGCTTTTCATTGTAAGGCTCAGCCCGTGCGTTGGCGATTGCGATATATGCCCAGCGGCACCAGGATCACCGTCAGCACAAACGCCACCAGCGCCCATTGCGCCAGCGACAGGCCCAGTACCGGCGGGTAAGGGGTGCTGCAAAAGCCATCGACCTGGAAGCCCAGCGGAAACACCTTGGCCAGCGGCAAGTCATCAACGATCGGCTGCAACACATCGACACCGCAGCTGACCTGGGGAAAGAACTGGGTGTACACGTGATGCCCCGCCGCAGCCACCCCACCGAGCGCGCTGAGGATCACCAGCCCTTCGAACAGGGTGACGGCGCCCTTGGTGCGCATGGCGGCGCCGATGAACGCGAAGATCGCGATCAACAGCAAGGCGTAGCGTTGCAGGATGCACAGCGGGCATGGCGCCTCGCCCAATACCACCTGCATGTACAACGCACCGCCGATCAGCGCCAGGCAGATGATGCCCAGCAACACCAGAAAGCGCCGCTCTCTGCCTAAACGCAATTCGTCACTCATCCCCGTATTCCTTTGTCTGGTTGTGCCAATGGGCGCAAGTTTACACACAGAGCATGGTTTAAACAGAGGGGGGTTAACGGGGGATTAATCCGTTGGATCGGCGTTACTCCAGCGCAGCTGCGGGACCGAAGAACTCGTAGCGGCTTTGCGCCGGCGGCACGCCCAACGCATCGAGGTAACGCTTGATCGCAGCCATGAAGCCTTTCGGTCCAAGGAAGTAAGCATCCAGGTCGCGCTCCTGCGGCAACCACGCCGCCAACTGCGCCTGGCTCAACAGCCCAATACTGTCCGCCGCCGCACTCCCCCCATCGTCCTCGGCATAACAGTAAAACCGCTTGAGCTGCGGATGCCTGGCCGCCAGTCCGTCGACCCACTCGCGGAACGCATGCACCCGGCCATTGCGCGCGCAGTGGATAAAATGCACCGGGCGTTCGGTGGCCAGGGCCGCCTCGAGCATCGCCAAGGTTGGCGTGATGCCCACCCCGCCACTGATCAGCACCAGCGGTTTGTCGCTGGTCACCAGAGTGAACTCGCCCGCCGGCGGGAACAGATCAATCGTCGCGCCAATCTGCAGTTGATCATGCAAATAGCCGGACACCCGCCCCCCGGCTTCGCGCTTGACGCTGATGCGGTACTCGCCGCCGTCGCTCAAGGCCGACAGGGAATAATTGCGGCGCACTTCTTCACCGTCGAGCACCAGCCGCAGGCTGATGTATTGGCCCGGCGCGGCGTTGAGGATCGGGCCGTTGTCCACCGGAGCAAAATAAAAGGAGGTGATCTCGGCGCTCTCCTCCACCCGCTTCGCCAGTTTGAAGGGCCGCGCACCACGCCAGCCGCCCGGCGCCTGGGCCTTTTCGTCGTAAAGGGCCTTTTCCGCGCCGATCAGAATATCCGCCAGTTGGCCATAGGCCGCGCCCCAGGCGTGCATGACCGCAGGCGTGGCGATTTCGCTGCCCAGCACTTCAGAGATCGCTCGCAACAGGCAGGCGCCGACAATCGGGTAGTGCTCCGGCTGAATCTGCAACGCCACGTGCTTGTTGATGATCTTCGCCACCAAGTCGCCCAACTGGTCGAGCCGGTCGATGTGCCGCGCGTACATCAACACGCCATTGGCCAGCGCGCGGGGCTGATCGCCGCTGGCCTGGTGAGCCTGGTTGAACAACGGACGCACTTGCGGGTACTCGGACAGCATCATGCGGTAGAAATGGGTGATCAGCGCCTCGCCGCCGCTTTCCAGCAAGGGCACGGTGGATTGGATAATGGCGCGGTCTTGGGCCGTCAGCATGGGAGACTCCTGGGTTTTTAAATTAGCTACCCTCATGCAGTCAGCATTCATGCCAACCCATAAAACCAATATTTTCAACAAGTTAAATACAAACTAGTCAATATGACTTCCTACACCTTATAGTCACAAGGACTACAAGGAGTCATTATGACTGCACATTCATTGCTCACCACCCTGCTGCCCCTGGTCGCCGATCTCTCCCGCGACCTGCCCGAAGGGGAGCGTTACCGCCGTCTGCTGCACGCCATGCGCGAACTGCTGCCGTGCGACGCTGCCGCGCTGTTGCGCCTGGATGGCGAGTGGCTGGTGCCGCTGGCGGTGGATGGCCTGAGCGCCGATACCCTGGGGCGACGCTTCAAGGTCAGCGAACACCCGCGCTTCGCCGTGCTGCTGAGCAGCCCCGGCCCTACGCGCTTCGACAGCGACAGCGCATTGCCCGACCCCTACGACGGTTTGGTCGCCGGTGTGCACGGGCAACTGGAAGTGCACGACTGCATGGGCTGCCCGCTGTTCGTCGACGACCGGCCCTGGGGCCTGCTGACCCTGGATGCCCTGGACACCGAGCGTTTCGAACGCGTTGAACTGGACGCCCTGCAAGCCTTCGCCAGCCTCGCGGCCGCGACCGTCAACGTCGCCGAACGCATTGAACGCCTGGCCTTGCGCGCCGAAATCTACCGTCAGGCCGGCGGCCAGCCGTACAAGGAAATAATCGGCCAGAGCAAAACCCACAAGCGCCTGGTGCAAGAGATCAATCTGGTGGGCGGCAGCGACCTGACGGTGCTGATCGCCGGTGAAACCGGGGTGGGCAAGGAGCTGGTGGCCCAGGCGATCCATGCAGCCTCAACGCGAGCCGACAAACCGCTGATCAGCCTCAACTGTGCCGCCCTGCCGGAGACGCTGGTGGAAAGCGAGCTGTTCGGCCACGTGCGTGGCGCCTTTACCGGTGCACTGAATGAACGCCGAGGCAAATTCGAATTGGCCAATGGCGGCACCCTGTTTCTCGATGAGGTCGGCGAGCTGTCGCTGAGCGTGCAGGCCAAGCTGCTGCGCGTGCTGCAAAGCGGCCAGTTGCAGCGCCTGGGTTCTGACCGTGAACATCAGGTGGATGTGCGCTTGATTGCCGCCACCAACCGCGACCTCGCCGAAGAAGTGCGCAGCGGCCGCTACCGCGCCGACTTCTACCACCGCCTCAGCGTGTACCCGCTGCATGTACCCGCGCTGCGTGACCGCGGCCGCGACGTGTTGCTGCTGGCCGGTTACTTCCTCGAACAGAACCGCTCACGCATGGGCCTGGGCAGCCTGCGCCTGGCCAGCGATGCCCAGGCCGCGCTGCTGGCCTATCAATGGCCGGGCAATGTGCGCGAACTGGAACACGCGATCGGGCGCAGCGCGCTCAAGGCGCTGGGCAACTGCCGCGAGCGACCGAAGATACTCAGCCTGAGCGCCAGGGACCTCGATCTGCCCGATGTCAGCGCGCCAGTCATTGAGGCGCAAGCCCCGCCGGCCCCCGTCACCGGTGACCTGCGCCAGGCTACCGAGCATTATCAGCGCCAACTGATCGACGCCTGCCTGGAACGCCACCAGCACAACTGGGCCGGCGCCGCCCGCGAACTGGGCCTGGACCGCGCCAACCTGGGCCGCCTGGCCAGACGCCTGGGCCTGAAGTAGCAGGCAACCCCACTCCTGTGGCTAACGGGCAGCCCCAATGCCGTTCAGTTAAGCGCAGATTCCCTGTGGCGAGCAGGCTTGCCCTGCGTTGGGCTGCGCAGCAGCCCCAAAACCACGCGCTGAGCCGTATCAGGTACACCGCGTTTTGCTGGATTGGGGGCGCTTCGCACCCCAACGCGGGGCAAGCCCGCTCGCCACAATAAGCCCACACATTTTCCTGAACTGAACGGCATTAGGGCTTGCCACAGGCTGCAGTTGAATCGACGAGTTGGCAGAGCCTCACTGGATTGGTTTTGCGTGGAAGGTCGGGCTCATAACTTTAGGCTTTCTGAACACCAGCACATTGCCCAGCATCACCAGCACCAGCCCGGCCAATGCCGGCGGCGTCCACTGATAGCCTTCGGCAAATGCCGACACGTTCAGCGCCACCACCGGGAACAGCACAGTGCAATACGCCGCGCGTTCCGGCCCCATGCGTCCCACCAGGGTGAGATACGCCGTGAACCCGATCACCGACCCTGGAATCACCAGGTACCACAAGGCGCCGATATAGCGCGCGCTCCACTCCATCTCGAAGGGAATGCCGCGCAGCACGCACCAGGTCGCCAGCATCAAGGCGCCGTAGGCCATGCCCCAGGCATTGGTGGTCAACGGTCTGAGGCCAGCCTTCTGTTGCAGGCTCGAAAGCATATTACCCGCCGAAAAACACAGCGTCCCCAGTAGCGCCAGGCCTAGCCCCAGCAACGTCTGCGGGCTGGCGGTGTGCCCGGCCAGTTCCGGCCAGAACAGAAAGCCCAGTCCCAGCAGACCCAGGCCACCGCCCATCAACACGTTGCGCGCCACACGCTGGCCGAAAAACACCCGTGCGTTCAGCGCGTTCCACAGGGTGGCAGTGGAAAACACCACCGCCACCAGGCCGCTGGGGACCCACTGCGTGGCGGTCAAAAAACACATGAAGTTGACGCAGAACAGGCACAGTCCCTGGGCCAGGCAGATCAGATGCCCGCGCCGATTCATCACCTGCAGTCTGCGACTGAGCAACAACAGCGCAAACAGCACCAGCGCGGCCAGGCCGAAGCGGTACACAATCGACACGGGGATCGCGACAACGCCCAACTGCCACTTGAGGGCGATCCAGGTGGTGCCCCAGATCAGCACGGTGAGGACATACAGGGAAAGGTTCATGGCGCGGCTCCGAAGGTTGAGCCACAGTGTCCGCCCCGAGGCCCGAATCGCTCTTGCACATTCTTGCGCTTTTGTCGGGCGAAGGGATCACAGCCCGGACCTCGCGCGGTAGGATGCCAGGCATCGGAGAACACGCCATGCCTGATCTGCAATCGCTGCACATCTTTCAGTCCCTCAACCGCTCGCCCAACGCACGCCTGCACGCTTGCGCCGAGCTGGGGGATGGCGTGTCGGCGGCGCTGTGGAGCAACCACCACGATGCCCAGGATTATCAGGGGCCCAGCCATCACACGCTGTCCTGCTATGTCGGTGGCGGCACCGGGACCTTTCGCCGTGACCAGCCGGGCATCAAGGGCGGTCCGGACAAGCTGTGCGTGCTGCCGGCCGAGCATCAGTCGGCCTGGGTGATCAACGGCGACATCCGCCTGGCCCATGTGTATTTCAGCCCGGAACAATTCGCCCTCGGCTGCGTCACCCTGCTGGACCGCGAACCGCGCGCCCTCGCATTGCAGGAAGCGACCTTTCTTGAAGACCCAGGCCAGGCGCAGCGGTTTCACCAACTGATCGCGCTCAATTGGCACGAGCCGGCCGAACGCCTGCTCACCAGCAGCCTGGCCCATGAGATGCTCAGCCACACCCTGCTCAATCAGGTCGGCGCCCGCGATGGTCTGCATTTGAAAGGCGGGCTGGCGCCCTACCAACGCCGGCGGTTGGTGGAGTACATCGAACAGCACCTGCACGAACCCATCAGCCTCGGGCTGTTGGCCGGCTTGTGCGCCTTGTCGGAATACCACTTCGCGCGGATGTTCCGCCAGAGCTTCGGCCTGCCGCCTCATCAATACCTGCTGGCGCGCCGCCTGGCCTGCGCGCGCGACCTGCTGCGCGGCGGCGTCCTGCCGTTGGGCGAAGTCGCCTTGATGTGCGGGTTTTCCAGCGCCAGCCATTTCAACCAGCGCTTTCGCCAGGCCATGGGCGCAACGCCCGGCGACTATCGCCAGGCCTTCGTCTAGACCATCAGCCCCAGGGCCTTGGCCTTGGCCACCGCCTGGGTACGCCGTTCCACGCCGAGCTTGCTGTGGATGCGCCTGGCATGGGTCTTGACCGTGTGCAGGGAAATGAACAGACGGTCGGCAATCTGCAGGTTGGAATTGCCCAGGGCGATCAAGTGCAGCACTTCCAGTTCACGCAGGCTCAAGGGATTGTCCGCTGCGTCGTGCCCCACCGCCTGCGGCTCCAGGCCCAGTTCGCTCAATACACCAGGCGAACGCAGGCGCAGCTCGCGGATCGCCTGCTGCACCTGGCAGCGCGCCGCGAGCGCCAGCCCGGCTTGCAGCGCACGACGCGCCATGGCGGAGTCGCCCAACTGCCACGCCACCTCGCCGAGCACCAACTGCACTTCGGTTTCCAGGCAGAGCATGCCGCGTTGCCGGGTGGCCTCCAGCAATGCGTTGAGCCGCGCGAGCGGTTGCTCGGCGCACCCCAACTTCACTTCCGCCAGCACCAGCAGGTACTCAAGACGCGGGACCAGTTCCAGCGTGGCCGGCGGTGCCTGCCTGGCGTGCGGCCCGCGAAAGTGACGCAGCA
This sequence comes from Pseudomonas poae RE*1-1-14, assembly GCF_000336465.1. Taxonomy (NCBI): domain Bacteria; kingdom Pseudomonadati; phylum Pseudomonadota; class Gammaproteobacteria; order Pseudomonadales; family Pseudomonadaceae; genus Pseudomonas; species Pseudomonas poae. The sequence goes on from NC_020209.1 coordinate 3,751,653, forward strand.
CACGGCGCACCGCTTCCACGGTCAAGTCGGCGCGGCCCTGCTGCAACCAGAAATGCCCGCTGATCAACAGCAGCACCGCGCGGTAAACGCTTTGCGGGACGTGCCGTTGCTGCATCAGCCGCTCAGCCTCGCGCAGTTGGACAAACGCCTGGGCGTAGTCGCCCTGATTGGCCGCCAGCAATGCCAGGCCCAGAAAACCATAGAGCACACGCTTGTCCTGACTGTGCAGGCACATCGTCAAGCCCGTCTGAAAACAGTCGGCGGCCAGTGCATCCTGGCCCTGACGCAGGGCCAGGTGGCCACGGCGCAGCGCGATCCGTCCCACCAGCGGACCGGCATCGAGCTGCTGCTTGAGCAACATCGCCTGCACCTGTTCCAACAAGCTCTGCGCCCGATGCGGGGCGCCGCGCTGCTCGAGCAACTGGGCGTGATCCAGCTCCAGCAATGCTTCCAGCAGCAGCGAACCTTCAGCGCGCGCCAGGCACAGCGCTTCACGATTGAGGGTTTGGGCGACGTCCAGCTCGCCGCGCAGCAAGGCTTGCTGGGTGAGCCCGGACAGGCACATCAAGCGCGAGGTCCAGGCGCTGTCGGGCAAGGCCTGCAGCGCTTCAAGAAAATGCGCGCGGGAGCATTCGCCATCGCCGTTCAAATGCAACAACCAGCCCCACTGCGCCTGCCAACGCGCCAGCAGGTGGCGTTGCTGGGCGGCGCAAGGTTGCGGTGTAAAGCGCGCCAGTTGATCGATGCACTGCGCGGCCTGATCGAAGCGGCCGGCGAACAGCAGCGCCGCCGTCACCAGCCCCACCAGCTGCGCAGAGCACAGCAGCAGTTCATCACCGTGCTGTTCGTGCAGACGTAACAACAACACGGCGTTCTGCTGGCGAAACAGGTCTTCGAAACTGAAATGCTGCAACAGGCTTACCGCCACTTCGAACGCTTCGGCCAGCAATGCCTGTTCGAACGCGGCCTGCCAGTCGCCCTCGGCGGTAAACCACTGGCAGGCGCGCCGATGCCAGGAGCGCCGGGCCGGCCAGGGTTCGTCGCGCACCACGTGGGCCAGCGGCGCGAATATGCACAGCCAGTCGGCGCTGTGTTCCCACGGCTGGACAAAGGCACCGAGTGCCTGCAGTTCGCGCAGGTAGCCGGCGCCGTCGCCCGCGCCGAACAGGTGTTCACACAGGCTCGCATTGAACCTCGGCAAATGGGCCAGCACCTGCCAGGCCTCGACCCACTCGGCGGGCCAGGTGCTGAACAGCTCGTGCTGCAAATAGTCGCGCAGGGTCTTGTCGGGATGACCGTCGCCCAACAAGGCGATACGCACACCTGCGCACCATCCGGCGCTGAAGTGCACGACGCTGTCCAGGCTCTGGCCGGGGCCGAGCAATGCCTGGATTTCCCCGGTGCTGAAGGCCAGCTCGCTGGCGCTGCACTCCCACAGCTCATCGTCGAGCAACAGCCGCGGCCAGTTGCACGCCGGGCGCCGCCGCGTGCCCAGCCACCAGCTCAGCGCCGGGCTGCTTTGGGTGAGCAGGCGGTCGAGCAAGGCATCCAGTTCGGTGTCGGGGAAACGGCAGAAGTCATCGAGAAACAGCCAGGCCGGCGTTGACCAGCCACTGAGATCGAGCAACAGCGCGGCTTCATCGGTGAAGGGCAGGCCCAGACTCTGTGCCACACGCCGGCACAGGTTTTCAGGGCTCAGGGCCACCCCATTGAGTGCCAGCCAGTACACCTGGCACCCCGCAGGCGCCTGCAAGGCGCACTCGGCGAACAACGCACTCTTGCCGCTGCCGCCCGGTGCCCATAGCAACCTCACCCGTGCCTGCGCTGCGAGCAAGGGCTGGGCCAGTCGCGGGCGCAACAGGTGGTGAGCGGACAGCCGTGGCATGAATCCGGGACGGTCCAGGCAGCGAGTCATGGCGGTCATTGCTGCATCCTGCGTTTTTATTGTGATGGAGCCTGACGCGTACCCTAGTCCTGGGCTTGGTGGTTGTTGAAGAAGTATTCAGCGGGGTGATTGACGGCCATGCATAAAAGCCGGGGTGCACGCTTATCCAATGTGGGAGCTGACCCACCGCTATCGCAGGCAAGCCAGCTCCCACAGGTTGGTTGGGTTTCACATCATCTTCAGCGCACGCCTTCGGAGCGCAATGCTGCCGGGGTGTAGTCGGCGGCCTTGGCGGCGAAGCCGAACACGAAGCTGCGTTTCTCCTCGTTCTTCATGCCCAAGGCGATGTAACGCCCGGCGATGAGGTCATAGAGGGTTTCGACGGTGTAGGCCGGCACCTGGTGGTCGTAATAGAACTGCGCATGGCCTTCGGCGACGCGCCACAGTTGGCCGCGACCGTCGTAGTGATCCACCAGTGCCACCTGCCAGCTGTCTTCGTCGATGTACATGTGGCGCTTGGCGTAGACATGCCGTTCGCTGGGCTTGACCGTGCCGACCACTTCCCACACGCGGTGCAGCTCGTAGCGGGTCAGGTCCTGGTTGATGTGGCCGGCCTTGATGATGTCGTCGTACTTGAGGCTCGGCGAATCGAGCTTGTAGCTGTTGTAGGGGATGTACATCTCTTTCTTGCCCACCAGCTTCCAGTCGTAGCGGTCGGGCGCGCCGGAGAACATGTCGAAGTTGTCGGTGGTGCGCAGGCCGTCGGAGGCGGTGCCCGGCCCGTCATACGACACTTGCGGCGCACGCCGTACGCGGCGCTGGCCGGCGTTGTAGATCCAGGCCAGGCGCGGCTCTTTCACCTGATCGAGGGTTTCGTGCACCAGCAGCACGTTGCCCGCCAAACGCGCCGGGGCCGTCACCGACTGCTTGAAGAAGCTCAACACGTTGGCCGCCTTGGCCGGGTCCATGTCGGGGATGGCCTGGGGCACCGCCACTTCTTCCTCGAAACGAATCGGCGTGTAGCTGCCGTTGGTCTGCGGCGTGGCCTGGGTGATGATGCGCCGCAGGTTGCCGCCGTGGTAACGGGTAATGTGGTTCCACAACACCTCCACGCCCGTCTTGGGAATCGGGAACGCGTAGTAGCGATTGCCGGTGAAATTCTCCAGGCCGTTGCCATCGTTGATCGTCTTGACGTTCAACGCGCTGCGCTTGATCGACTCGTAGATGTCCGGCGGCAGGTTCACTGTGCGGTGGCTGGGGTACACCGGAATCTTGTAGGTCTCCGGGTAGCGCTTGAACATGGCCACCTGGCCGTCGGAGAGTTTGTCCTTGTACTTGTCAACGGTGGCGGCGGTGATCACGAACAGCGGTTTCTCGCTGGCAAACGGATCGGCCAGGAAGCCTTTGCTGTCCACCGCACCGGCGTTTTTCGGGATGCCGCCGGTCCAGGCCGGGATCGAGCCGTCAGCATTACCGGCTTTTTCGGCGCCGACCGGCGTGAGGGTGGTGCCCAACTGGGCAGCCTCTTGCGGCGAAACCGCCGCCGTCACGTGAGCGGCCAACAGACTCAGGGCCAACACTGCAATTGTCTTACGCATAGGTTCTTGTCCTTCTTTAAGCCAAATCAGAAGTTCACGCCAAAGCTGAGGGCGAGGAAATCGCGGTCGGTCAGGGTGTTGTAGTCGCCGCCAAAAAAGTCGGTGTAGCTGAGGCTGGCGGTGTAGGTGCTGCGGTAGTCGGCATCCACGCCGACACTGATGGCCTTGGCGCCTTTGTTGAAGATCCCGTTGGGGCCATAGCCGGCGACGTCATGAGACCAGGACAGGTTGGGCTTGAGGTTCACCCCGGCAATCGCGTTGTTGTAGTCCAGGATCGCCCGCGCACGGTAGCCCCAGGAGGTGGAGGTGACGAAGCCATCGGTGTCGCCCTGGAACCCATAGGCGCCGTACACCGAATCGCGGCCGTAACGCAGTTTGGCTTTGTCTTCCAGGCCGGCAACGTGCACCACCGCCGCCTCGCCCACCAGAGTCAGGCGCTCGGCGCCCAGCACCTGGTCGAAGAACTGGGTCATGGTGCTCTGGATCTGGGTGATTTCCTTGCGCCGGTAACCCACGTTGTCGGCGCCGAACGAGCTGCGGATGGGCGAGGCGGTGTTACCGGCAATCGGGTTGATCAGCGCCAGGGTCAGGTCGGTGGTGTTCAGTTGCACCGGGGCATTGGGGCGGTAGCTGATTTCGCCGGTCCACGCCGTGCCGGTGGGCAAGGTGGTGGAGAAACTGGCGCCAAACAGGCGGATGTCCTCCGGGTAGTCGAGATAATACTGGCCTCGGCCGAGCATCAGACTTTGCACCAGGCCCGCACCGGAGCCGGGCGCCACGCGGTTGGCGGCGCCTGCAATGGCACCGAGGGTCGCAAGGCTGGTGTTGTTGGTGATAGTGCCCACGGTGGGCGTGCGGCTGTGGTAGTTCATGAAGTACAGGCCGTACTCGGTGTCGTCGCCGAGCCAGCGCAGGGCCGCGCCGAACTGTCCGGAGTCGCGCGCGTCGCGGTCGCCGGCACGCCGTACGATCACCCCTTCATTGGTCGCGCCAAAACCCTGGCCAAACGCGGCCGCCACCGGTTGCAGGGGCCGGATCGCCGGGCTGCCCACCGTGTAGTTATTGGTGCAACCGTCCGCCGCCACATCGCCGCCGAAAAAGGTGCCGCAGTTGTCCAGCACCGTCTGGTCCCATTCCAACTGGTAGAACCCTTCGACGGTGAGCTGGCTGGTGAGGCTCTGAGAGGCGAACAGCATGTTCACCGGGATCAGGCCTTCCTTGATCTCGGCGCCCGGGCGGCGGAACGCAGAGACGTCAACCGGGTTGATGCTATTGATGGAGTTGCCGATAAATGTGCTTTCACCCCAGCTGACCACTTGCTTGCCGGCGCGCACGGTGCCTGGCAGGTCGCCCAGGGAATAGTTGTGATACACGAAGGCATCGAGGATCTGCGCGCCGCTGGATTTGGCGCCCTCTTTGCGGTTGTGATCGCTGATGGGCTTGAATTCGCGGTCTTCGTCCTTGAGCTCGAAGTCGTACCAGTACTTGCCGCGCACGAACACACCGGTGTCGCCGTATTTCAACTCAAGGTCATGCAGGCCTTTGAAGATTTTCGAGAAGGTCTCGCCTTTTTTAAAGTTGAGCCGTCCGTCATCGCCCGTGGAAGCCTGGCCGCTGCCACCGTTGACGGTGCCCACCAGCTTGCGGTCGGCATCGCGCATGCCCCAGCTGGCGCCCACCGACAGCGAGGAATCGAATTGCCCTTCGATCTCGCCAATGTTGAACGAAACAGCCTGCGCCTGGGCACAGCAACCCAAGGCAACCGCAGCGGCCAGCGCCTGTGGCGTGAAGATGGCGCGCATTGTTGTTTTTGTCATGCGTCTTCCCCGGTGAGTGACAGAAGGCTTCACCCTACTGCCGCCCACGGGGAGCGATAAGCGCACCAAGGAGGTATTCGTGTTGTCGCTCGAAAGGATTACGGACCACGCGGGCCGGGGTTCAGGCGCGGGCATGCAGCAGGTGGATGGGAGGCCATCAGAGGAATGGATGGATCGTTACGAAATTTGCAACAGTCCTTGTCCCGATGAGGTATTACTCATTCTGTAACAAACGACTATTCTTGCCGGGCTTTAAGAGCACTGCGCTCGCTCCCACCCCAGGGTGCAAAGCCGGATTCAACCTGATTGATGTTTTTATTCAATCGGTTATCGGTGTTCATTGACGTTTATCTACCGCTCCTTGGTACAACGTCTTATTTCAGCCGCTGCGTTTGCAGCGGCTTTTTTTTGCTTGGGGATTAGAGGAAATCGCGCAACGATCAGAGGCTGTATTTCTGCAAGTTGGCCATCATCTCCTTCAGCGCCTCAATGTTGTCCTGCGGGTGGGCAGCCCCGTCGAAGTCGCAGATCTGCGCCCAATGCGCCGCGACATCCTCAGGGGAGAACCCGGCCTGCGGGTCAAAACCCACGCCCAGGCTGCGCTCCCAGCGGGTCTTGCCGATCCAGCCGCCGCCGACTTCAAACAGGCCCGAAGTGTCCTGGCAGGCCTCACTGCCCAGGTACACCACCAGCGGGCTGACCAACTCCGGCTTGAGACGCTCGAACACCTGCGGCGGGATCAGGCCTTCGGTCATGCGCGTCGCCCCGGTGGGGGCGATGGCGTTGACCAGGATGTTGTGCTTGCGCCCTTCCAGTGCCAGGGTGCGGGTCAGGCCGTACAGGCCGAGCTTGGCCATGCCGTAGTTGGACTGACCGAAGTTGCCGTAGATGCCCGAAGTGGACGCGGTGAAGATCACCCGACCGTAGGCTTGCTCACGCAAATGCGGCCAGGCGGCTCGGGTGACTTTGTAGGCGCCTTCGACATGCACCCGGTAAACCAGGTCCCAATCGCTGTCCTCCATCTTGTGGAAGGTTTTGTCGCGCAGGATGCCGGCGTTATTGACCACCACGTCGATGCGGCCGAAGGCGTCCATGGCGTTCTGCACAATTCTGTCGCCGTCGGTGACCGAATCATGGTTGGCCTGGGCAATGCCGCCGGCCTCACGGATTTCGGCGACAACCCGGTCGGCCGCCGAGGCATTGGCGCCTTCGCCCTGGGCAGAGCCGCCGAGATCGTTGACCAGCACTTTGGCCCCGTGCCTGGCAAACAGCAGCGCATGGGCGCGGCCCAACCCGCCGCCGGCACCGGTAACGATCACAACCTTATCCTGGAACTGCACTGACTCACTCATACCGAACTCCACAGGCCACAATGACAATGGACCGAGTGTCCGGCACCGGGCAGACCGTCACAATGAACACGGCCAGGGCTGAATGGTGTGCGATAAGGCAGCGGGATGATTGCGTGGCGAGCGGGCTTGTTGTGGCGAGCAGGTTTGTTGTGGCGAGCTGGCTTGCCCCGCGTTGGGGTGCGAAGCGCCCCCAATCAAGGAAAATGCGGTTTACCTGACCCTGTGCAGAGTCAGGTTTTGGGGCTGCTGCGCAGCCCAACGCAGGACAAGCCTGCTCGCCACAGAGAATCGATTGCCTGAAATAGCTTATGTGCAGGCTAACGCGACTCTATCGCGAGCAAGCCCCCTCCCACGCGGTGACGCGCGCAATGTTTGCGCGAAACGTCAGGTAGTGCTTGAGCACCTGCACCGGCGCTTCGATCTGCGGGTAGTGGCCGATGTTGGTCAGCAGCACGGTGTCGGCATGGGGCACCAGTTGATGGTATCGCTCCACCATGTGTGCCCCGGAGATCGGGTCGACCTCGCCATCGATCACGCGCAACGGCACATCGCCCACTTGCATGGCCGCCACCCAGCGATCACGCAGGGTACGGCGCTGAGGCACGTAGGCGATGAGTTTGTGCAGGATGCGCGTGCCGTCGCTGGCACTGATCAGGCTCCAGAAATCGTCAAGGGCGCTTTCGCTGGGGCGGGTCCGGGGGCCGAAAATCTGGCTGAAGCTGTTGGACAAGGCGTTGCGTCCAAAGGCGCGGCTGATCATCCAGCCCAGTGGGCTGAGCAAGAGCTTTTGGACCAGCGCCGGGCGGTGGGTTTCGGGAAACAGCCCGCCGTTGAGGAACACGCAACTGGCCATCTGGAAGCGACCTTCGTAATGCCGGGCCAGCAGTTCCTGGGCGACGCTGTCGCCATAGTCATGGGCCAGCACATGCACGGGCTGCTCAACCCCCAGGTGCTTGAGCAGCGCCTGTTGCAGATCGGCCTGCTCCAGCAGGCAATAGCCGTGGTCCAGTGGCTTGGCCGAATCGCCGAAGCCGAGCATGTCGCAGGCAATCACCAGGTTGCGGTGGGCCAAGGGCTGCCACAGGTAGTGCCAGTCCCAACTGGCGGTGGGAAAGCCATGGATCAGCAGCAGCGGCTCACCCTGGCCGGCCACCCAATAACGAATGGTGTGGCCGCGAAAGTCAAAACTGCGGCTGCGCTTGCGCCAGGCACGCAACGGGATCTCGGCGAGTGGCATCAGGTTTTATACCCCAGGGCTTGCAGGTGGCGTTTGCGCGGCGGCGCCAGGGTTACACGCGTTTGCCGTTCGGCGGCGCTGACCTGGTTTCTGACGTTGGATAGCGATAGAACGGGGGATGGGCTCACGGCGATAACCTCCTTGGCGCATTTCTTATTGTTTTTTTCGTGGTGGGCCAGTCTAGTCAGACACTCTGGCGCGATGAGTTGCCTTCGCAGCCAGCTTGATGACCGTGCGAGTCAGTTGCAAGAATAGTTCGATCGAGGGTCGGCGGCGTCAGAGAAGCGCCGCCAGAAAAGCCGCAATCAGCCGCGCAGGGCCGCCACCAGATCGCCTAGCCAGGGCTCGGCGTCGGCTTCCGGGGTGACACTTTCGCTGGCGTCCAGGCGCAGCATCGGCAGCACTTCGCGCACGCCCAGTTCACTGAACAATTCGCGCATCTGCTCGCCACCGCCGCAAAAGGTATCGCCATAGCTGGCGTCGCCGAGGCCGATCACTGCGCCGGGCAGTCCGCGCCAGGCGGCGGGCAGTTGGTCACGGATGCTCGAATACAACGGCTGCAGATTGTCGGGCAGTTCGCCCATGCCGGTGGTGGACGTCACCGCAAGCAAAGCCTCGGGTGCAAACGCCTGCACATCTGCCAGGGTGGCGCGAGGGTTGTGCCAGGCTTCGAAACCGGCCGCAGTGAGGATGCCGACCGCATGGCGGGCGACTTCTTCAGCCGTGCCGTACACTGAGCCGGAAAGGATGGCGACTTTCATCAATCTGATCCTGTGGTTGAATGAAAGCCTGGGATATTAACAGCTGAGGCAAATATTTCGGTGCGCCCCGTGCAACATCCTGCCGGTGCCATAAACTGCCCTGTGTAAACACGCTTTGGATCGCTTAATGATTAACCCCAACCTGATGCAAATGGTGATCAACGCTTCCAACGACGGCATCGTGGTCGCCGAACGAGAAGGCCGCGAGACGCCGGTGATTTACGTCAACCCGGCTTTCGAGCGCCTGACCGGCTACACCCTCGATGAAATCCTCTATCAGGACTGCCGCTTCCTGCAGACCGGTGACCGCGACCAGCCAGGCCTGACGGTCGTTCGCAAAGCCATGCAGGAGGGTACATCCTGCCGCGAAGTCCTGCGCAACTACCGCAAGGATGGCACGCCGTTCTGGAATGAACTGTCGCTTTCAACGCTGTATAACGAGGCCGACAAGCTGACGTATTTCATCGGTGTGCAAAAGGACGTCACGCTGCAGGTAAAGGCTGAGCAGCGCGTCGTACAACTGGAAGCTGAACTGGCCAGGGTCAAGAGTGAGCTCGCAGCGCTGAAGGCCGCCGCCGGATCGAATAAAGTTTAGAAACCGTGGGCATTAGAATGGATAATCGCCCCTCACTCTTCCTCATTGAGCCCAATCAATGTCACGCGAAGCGCTTCTGACTCAGGACGAGTTGGATTTCATTCAGAACATGCAGCACAACCCTCAGCTCAATCTGAGGGATGCTTCGTCGAGCCTGACGGTCAATGGCGGTGCGCAATTGCGCGACCTGCTCACCCGGCTGGCGGCTCACGACCATGTCACGCTGCAGGCGCAATTCGACAACCAGCAACTCACCTTCCCCCTGCATTTGGTGGAGGATGAGTTCAATGCAGTGCATTTGCGCGTCGGCGTGCCGAGCATCTTTGAAGACGGGCCGATGATCCGCCCATGGCGCCTGGCGCTGGAGACACCGGTGGCGCTGGAAAACATCCGCGGCACCCCCGGCGCGCTGTGGGTGCATCAGGTGTCATTCAAGGGAGTGCTGGTGGAGATGCGAGGCCGGAGCAAGCCGCCCAGGACCTTTTCGCTGTGGTTCAGTCCATCGGGCTACGAGCGTATTTCGCTGCGCGGGACGTTCGAGCGGGAGACGGCGCGGGGCCTGTTTGCCTACCGCCTGAGCCAGGGCGATGCAGATGAAACCGAGCGCCTGCGCCAGTTCATCCTGCACGAACATCGCCGAGTGCACCCGCACATGCATGCCTGAATTCAGGCATCCAGCCTCGCGCCGAGAAACTGCTGCAAGCGAGCCTGCATCGACTGCCCGTCATTGCCCAGGCAGCCAATGGCGGAACCGGCCAGACTTTCGCGAGCCAGGTCCGATGCGTCCCCGGCCAGCAACAGCGGGCAGTCCAGGGTCAGCGCCAGGCGCCTGAGGCGCAGCGGCAGTTCGCTGCCGGGCGAATGATTGGAAAACAACACCAGCGCGCGCGGCCGGGTTTTTTCGCACACCAGCGTCAATTCATCGAAAGGCTGGCCCACACCCAGCACTTTGACCGAGAGCTGATCACTGCTCATCAAGACCCCCGCCACCAGCAACTCCAGCTCACGGCACTCGCCGGCAATGGCCGCCAGCAGCACACGTGGTACGGGCGAAGCGCAGGCCAGCCGCAGACGTTTTGACGTACTGGCACGCAGGAAGTTATCGAAGAACAACCATTCACTGGCCTGGCCGAAGCTGCCCTGGTGGCGCAACAGATCGTTCCACAGCGGCATGAGGATGTCCTGGAACGCTACGCTCGCCGGATAGGTCGCAAAAATCTGACCGTAGAGGGTCTCCAACTCGGCATCGTCAAAAGCGCTGATGGCGAGCATCAGTCGCGCCTGCCAACTCGGCCATTCACCCTCCTCGTCCGGGTTCTGCTCAGCGCGAACGACCACGGCCTGCTGGTCATCACGGGCGATGATCTTTGCGACCTTGCTGACGGCCAGGCCTCGATCGATCCAGTCGAGGATGCGATTCACCGTGTCGATATCCGCTCGGGAGTAAAGGCGATGCCCGCTTTCGGTGCGCGTGGGCTGGATCAGGGCATAACGACGTTCCCACGCACGCAAGGTGACGGGGTTGACCCCGGTCAACCTGGAGACTTCACGAATCGGAAGCAGCTCAGCGGAATCGGAGTCGGCAACCGGGGTGATTTCGTGGACAGGAGCAATGATTTCGGACATCAGGCGGCCAGCAGCATGTATGAAATTGGATCCTATTTAACGCTTTTATACCTTTGTTTTTCAAGGACCGGGCCTATCGGACCAAAGTCGCTGGCGTATTCGCGAAAAACAGGAATAATCCTTGCTTGCTTTTCAACAGAGCTGCAACACCCCGCAGCTTCGTTTGTGCGCCACCTACCCGGTTCAGCGCGCCCGTACATTCGGAGATACACAATGTCTACCTCACCCGTCACCTTGATGGTTGCGCGCCGCGTGGCCAAAGGGCGCTACGCAGAACTGATGGCCTGGCTGCGCGAAGGCGAGCAACTGGCCACGGACTTTCCCGGTTACCTGGGCTCCGGCGTACTGGCCCCGCCGCCCCATGACGATGAGTTCCAGATTATCTTCCGCTTCGCCGACGAAACCACCCTGCACGCCTGGGAGTTTTCCGCCTCGCGCAGTGCCTGGCTGAGCCGTGGCAGCGAGCTGTTTGCCGACCCGTCCGAGCACCGCGTGCGCGGCATCGATGGCTGGTTTGGCGCAGTGGGCGCGCGACCGCCACGCTGGAAGCAGGCAGTGGCGATCTGGCTGGCATTTTTCCCGGTGTCGCTGTTGTTCAACTTTGGCCTGGGGCCACTGCTGGGCGAGTTGGACCTGGTACCGCGCATTCTGGTCAGCACCCTGGCGCTCACACCGTTGATGGTGTTCTGGTTCATCCCACTGTCGACCCACCTGCTGGCCAACTGGCTCCATCCCTCACCGCCGACCAAGGTCACGCAAGCTCCCGCCTGAGTACAGGGAAGGCCGGTCGCTGGTATAGTTTCAACCTGCCCGCGACCCGAGCCTACCATGACCGCACCCCTTGCCCCGATCCTGATCACCGGCGCCGCCCAGCGCGTCGGCCTGCATTGTGCCGAGCGATTGCTGGACGCCGGTCAGCCGGTGATTTTCAGCTACCGCAGTGAGCGCCCTGGCGTTCACGCTCTGCGCGAGCGTGGCGCAACCGGCCTGTTTGCCGACTTCTCCAGTGAGGCCGGGATTCTTGCGTTTATCAACGCACTCAAGACCCACACCGATTGCCTGCGCGCCATCATTCATAACGCCTCGGCCTGGGTCGCGGAAACGCCGGGCGACGAAAGCCGCGCGTTTACCGACATGTTCAGCGTGCACATGCTTGCGCCTTATCTGATCAACCTGCATTGTTCAACCTTGCTGCAACGCTCGACACCTGCCGATATCGTGCACATCAGCGATGACGTAGTGCGCAAGGGCAGCCACCAGCACATCGCCTATTGCGCCACCAAGGCCGGGCTCGACAGCCTCACGCTGTCGTTTGCCGCGCAGTTCGCGCCGCTGATCAAGGTCAACGGCATCGCGCCGGCGATGGTGATGTTCAACGAGGGCGACGATGCGGCTTACCGCGAAAAAGTCCTGGCCAAGTCGGCCCTGGGCATCGAGCCCGGGCCGGATGTGATCTACCAGAGTGTTCGTTACCTGCTGGACAACCCCTATGTCACTGGAACCACCCTGACCGTTAACGGTGGGCGGCATATCAAGTAAGCCGTTTTTGAGGATGTTGTATGACTGTATCCCTGCCCCACCACTACCGCGAGATCCTTAAAGGCTTGGGTGAAGACCCGGAGCGCGAAGGCCTGCTCGACACCCCCAAGCGCGCCGCCAAGGCCATGCAGTACCTGTGTCATGGCTACGAGCAGAACCTGGAAACCATCGTCAACGGCGCGCTGTTTGCGTCCGACAACGATGAAATGGTGATCCTCAAGGACATCGAGCTGTATTCGCTGTGCGAGCACCACCTGCTGCCCTTTATCGGCAAGGCCCATGTGGCCTATATTCCGACCGGCAAGGTGCTGGGCCTGTCGAAGCTGGCGCGCATCGTGGACATGTTCGCCCGGCGCCTGCAGATCCAGGAAAACCTCACGCGGCAGATCGCCGACGCCATTCAGGACGTGACCCAGGCCGCCGGCGTGGCGGTGGTGATCGAGGCCCGGCACATGTGCATGATGATGCGCGGCGTGGAAAAACAGAATTCAACCATGAACACTTCGGTGATGCTCGGCGCATTTCGCGAGTCGAGCACCACGCGCATGGAGTTCCTGCAACTGATTGGACGGAGCAAGTAGCAATGCCACAACTTCAACCAGGCATGGCGCGCATCCGGGTCAAGGACCTGTGCCTGCGCACCTTTATCGGCATCAACGAGGATGAAATCCTCAACAAGCAGGACGTGCTGATCAACCTGACCATCCTGTATGCCGCCCAGGCCGCCGTGCGCGACAACGATATCGACCACGCCCTGAATTACCGCACCATCACCAAGGCGATCATTGCCCATGTGGAAGGCAACCGCTTTGCCTTGCTTGAGCGCCTCACCCAGGAACTGCTGGACCTGGTGATGGGCAATGAGTCCGTGCTGTATGCCGAAGTCGAAGTGGACAAGCCCCATGCGCTGCGCTTTGCCGAATCGGTGTCGATTACGTTGGCGGCAAGCCGCCCAGCCTCAAACAACAAGCTTCAACCCACAACTTAAAGCCATCCTCATCCCAACTTGCAGCTTGAAGCTTATCCGCTTGAAGCTGTCTCGAAGAGCCCCCCATGACCGACCAACAACGCCTCGAACTCGAAGCCGCCGCCTTTCGCCGACTGGTGGCGCACCTGGACAGCCGCAAGGATGTGCAGAACATCGACCTGATGAACCTGTCGGGCTTTTGCCGTAACTGCTTGTCCAAGTGGTACAAGGCCGAGGCCGACGAGCGCCAGATCGAACTGAGCCTGGATGATGCCCGGGAAGTGGTGTACGGCATGCCTTACGCCGAGTGGAAAGCCCAGTACCAGCAAGAAGCCAGCGCCGAGCAGCAGGCTGCGTTTGCCAAAGGAAAAACCCATGACTGACCTGAATACCCTGCACGCCAGCCTCAACAGCGGCGAACACGAATTTGCCGACACCCTGGCATTTATCGCCGCCGGTTACGACTACCAGCCGCAAGCTTTCACCAATGGCAGTGTGGAAAACGCTGCCGGGCAGAACGAGGGGTCGTGCAAGACCTTGGGTTTGGCGTTACTGGAAGGCTTGAGCGACCAGCAAGCATTGCTGGCTTTTGGGGAGCATTACCGGTCGGTGGTGTCCACGCCTGAGGGCAGCGACCATGGCAATATTCGCGCGCTGATCGAGCATGGCCTGGCCGGCGTAAAATTTGCGGCACAGCCTCTGACCCGCAAATGAGCCAGACATTTGCCTTGCAGTGTGATTTAGATTGGGCATAAAAAAACCGGCCTCACAGCCGGTTTTTTCAGTTCAACAAGTTTAGAACGACGCGTCCTTCAACCCATCGAGGTAGCGCTCGGCGTCCAGGGCGGCCATGCAGCCGGCGCCGGCCGAGGTGATGGCTTGGCGGTAAACGTGGTCGGCCACGTCACCGGCGGCGAAGATGCCGTCGATGTTGGTAGCAGTAGCGTTGCCTTCACGGCCGCCCTGCACCACCAGGTAACCGTCCTTGGCCTCGAGCACGCCTTCGAACAACGACGTGTTCGGGGTGTGGCCGATGGCGATGAACACGCCATCGACTTTCAACTCGTCAAAGCTGCCGTCGTTGTTTTTCAGGCGCGCACCGGTTACGCCCATGTTGTCACCCAGGACTTCGTCCAGCGTGGCGTTGAGCTTGAGGATGATTTTGCCTTCAGCGACACGGGCGTGCAGCTTGTCGATCAGAATCTTCTCGGCGCGGAAAGTCTCGCGACGGTGCACCAGGGTCACGGTGCTGGCGATATTAGCCAGGTACAGCGCCTCTTCCACGGCAGTGTTGCCACCACCGACCACGGCCACGGGCTTGTTGCGATAGAAAAAACCGTCGCAGGTGGCGCAGGCGGACACGCCCTTGCCCATGAACGCTTCTTCCGACGGCAGGCCCAGGTAACGGGCGCTGGCGCCAGTGGCAATGATCAGCGCGTCACAGGTGTACACGCCGCTGTCGCCGGTCAGGCTGTAAGGCTTTTTGGAGAAGTCGACTGTGTTGATGTGGTCGAAGACGATCTCGGTTTCGAAGCGCTCGGCGTGCTCCTTCATGCGCTCCATCAGCGCCGGGCCGGTCAGGCCGTGCACGTCGCCCGGCCAGTTGTCGACTTCGGTAGTGGTGGTCAGTTGACCGCCCGCCTGCATGCCGGTGATCAGCAGCGGCTTGAGGTTGGCCCGGGCAGCGTAGACGGCAGCGCTGTAACCGGCAGGGCCGGAACCTAGAATAATCACTCGCGAATGACGGGTATCAGACATGACTCACTCCTGTCGACCGCCCGCAGAACAGGGCGGCTGGAATAAAAAAGGACTGCGAAGCACTTGGGGAAGGCTTGAACTCGCAGATCCTGAAAATGATGGGTGCAGCGTATAGAGGGGGGCAAGATTAAGGAAATACGCATTAACAATCCAGCTCATAGGTGGTCTCTATGCAGTCGGCTCGACTCATCGACGGCTTTGTTACTGCTGATGTTGCCGCTTTCGACTTGCGTACAAAGTCGGTAAGGTCGGCGCGTTCGTCATCCTGCTCGGAGTTCACCATGCCCGCTCCTGTTCTTTCCGGCCCGCAATACCTGCGCGAAGGCCTCAAACTGGTATTGAGCCCCGGGCTACGCCTGTTTGTGTTGCTGCCGCTGGCGATCAACCTGGCGCTGTTCGTCGGCTTGATCTATTTCGCCGGCCATCAGTTCAGCCTGTGGGTCGATCACCTGATGCCAACACTGCCCAGTTGGCTGAGCTTCCTGAATTACCTGTTGTGGCCGCTGTTTGTGGTGCTGGTGGTGCTGATGGTGTTTTTCACTTTTACCATGCTCGCCAATATCATCGCGGCGCCGTTCAACGGTTTTCTGTCGGAGAAAGTCGAAGTGGTGGTACGCGGCACCGACGACTTCCCGGCGTTCAGCTGGGGCGAGTTGATCGCCATGGTCCCGCGCACCCTGACCCGGGAAATGCGCAAGCTGGGCTATTTCCTGCCCCGCGCCATCGGTCTGTTTATCCTGTCGTTCATTCCCGTGGTCAACCTGATCGCAGCGCCGCTTTGGCTGCTGTTCGGTGTGTGGATGATGGCGATCCAGTACATCGACTACCCGGCCGACAACCACAAACTGGGCTGGAACGAAATGCTCGCCTGGCTGCGCCAGAAGCGCTGGCAGAGCATGAGCTTTGGCGGGGTCGTCTATCTGGTGCTGCTGGTCCCGGTGGTGAACCTGCTGATGATGCCGGCAGCGGTGGCCGGCGCCACGTTGTTCTGGGTGCGCGAGCAAGGGGCCGAGGCGATGGCGGCGAAACCGATCACTCGGTCATAAATCCATCATCCACGCGACACATTGACGACATGGCCCACGGCGACACTGTGGGTCATGACGACAGCCTCGCTCCATATCACCCTGATCACCGAAACCTTCCCGCCAGAAATCAACGGGGTGGCCAATACCCTTGGCCGCCTGTGCGACGGTTTGCGCGCGCGTGGCCATGTAGTCGAACTGGTGCGCCCGCGCCAGGGCATCGACCAGTGCCGGCCCAGCGACGACGAACTGCTGCTGTGCCGCGGCTGGCCGTTGCCGGGCTACCCAGGCCTGCAATGGGGCCAGTCGTCGATGCACAAGCTGTTGCGACGCTGGACGCGCCAACGCCCGGATGTGCTGTACATCGCCACCGAGGGGCCGCTGGGGCTCTCGGCGCTGCGCGCGGCGCGGCGCCTGGGGATCAGCGTGGTGAGTGGCTTTCACACCAACTTTCAGCAATACACCAACCGCTACGGAATGAGCCTGCTGAGCAGGATGGTCACGCATTACCTGCGCTGGTTTCATAATCGCTCGGCCCTGACCCTGGTGCCCAGCGCCAGCCAGCGCCTGGAGTTGGAACGTCGGCAGTTCGAACGTCTGGGGATGTTGTCACGTGGGGTCGACAGCCAACTGTTCCATCCCGCCAAACGTGACTGCACGCTGCGTGAAACCTGGGGCCTGGAGAACGACGACATTGCCGTGCTGCACGTGGGGCGCCTGGCTGCGGAGAAAAACCTCGGGGTGCTCAAACGCTGTTTTGAAGGGTTGCAGGACAGCTATCCCGCTCGACGCATGAAGCTGATCATCGTGGGCGACGGCCCGCAACGCGCTGTACTGGAACGCGACCTGCCCGAGGCGGTGTTCTGCGGCACCCGGCGTGGCGAAGAACTGGCGCGCCATTACGCTTGCGGCGATCTGTTCCTGTTTCCCAGCCTGACCGAGACCTTCGGCAATGTGGTGCTCGAAGCCATGGCCTCGGGGCTTGGTGTGGTCGCGTACGACCAGGCGGCGGCCACCCAGCATATTCGCCACGGCTACAACGGCGTACTGGCCATGCCTGGCGATGAGGGCGCGTTCTGCGATGCGGCCATCTGGCTGCTGGAAGAACGCGAAACCTTGCGCAGGGCGCGCCTGAACGCACGCCAGCATGCGAGTCGCCAGGGATGGACGGCGATTATCGAGCAGTTCGAGCGCCAGTTGCGGGGGGTGTGCAAGGAGCCGCATCCGTCGCCGCTCCTTACGCCCTTTACACCAGGGTCGTCAGCGCCTCACGACTGAACGGCAGGATATCGCCCTCACGTCCTTCACGCACCTTAACCGCCCATTCCGGGTCTACCAGCAGGGCGCGACCCACGGCCACCAGATCGAATTCGCCGTTGTTCAGACGCTCGAGCAGATTTTCCAGGCTGGCGGGCTGCGCGACCTTATCGGTGTTGACCATGAACTGCAGGAACTCGCCATCCAGGCCGACGCTGCCCACGGTGATAGTAGGCTTGCCCGTGAGCTGACGTGTCCAGCCAGCCAGATTGAGGTCGGAGCCTTCGAACTCCGGCTCCCAGAAGCGACGGGTGGAGCAGTGAAAAATATCCACGCCGGCGTCGGACAACGGTTTGAGGAATTCACCCAGCGCCTCGGGGGTTTGCACCAGACGCGCGGTGTAGTCCTGCTGTTTCCACTGGGAGAAACGGAAGATGATCGGGAAATCCGGGCCCACGGCGGCGCGGGTGGCCTGGATCAACTCGATGGCAAAACGCGAACGGTTGGCCAGACTTCCTCCGTATTCGTCGGTGCGCTGGTTGCTGCCCTCCCAGAAGAACTGATCGACCAGATAACCATGGGCACCATGGATTTCCACGCCATCCATGCCAATGCGCTGGGCATCCCTGGCGGACTGGGCGAAGGCGTCGATCACGTCCTTGATGTCCTGAACGGTCATGCCGTGGACGACCACCTTGCCGTCCTTGAGTTTTTCCATCGGGCCGTAAGCCGGCACGCTGGCGTCAGGCTCGGTGCCCGGACGACGCACACTGCCCACGTGCCACAGTTGCGGGACGATCTTGCCGCCTTCGGCATGGACGGCGTCGACCACCTGCTTCCAGCCAGCCAGAGCGGCTTCGCCGTAAAAATGCGGGACGTTGGGGTAGCCGTTGGAGGCCGGGTGACCGACCACGGTGCCCTCGCTGATGATCAGGCCCACGCCAGCGGCGGCGCGGCGGCGGTAGTACTCGATAACCTTGGCGTTGGGCACGCCGCCCGGGGAAAAGGAACGGGTCATGGGCGCCATGACCACGCGGGTCGACAGTTGCAGCGTACCGAGTTGGAAGGGTTTGAACAGGGCTTGGACAGACACGGCACACTCCACGAAAGACGGGTTTATGACGTGGATAATATGGGCCATGCCGCGCGCCGCACAGCACTATTGATAGGAGTGATTGAAGTCCAGAAGCGAGCGAAGTGTGACTCAGCTCAGGGCTTTTTCGATGGCCTGGACGATTGCCGGGTCTTCCGGCGGGGTACGTGGCGAGAAACGCGCCAGCACGCGTCCATCTTTGCCCAACAGGAATTTCTCGAAGTTCCAGGTGATATCCCCGGGGAACTCGGCGCCCTCGCCCGCCAGCAAGCGGTATAACTGGTGACGCTCAGGGCCGTTCACGTCGAGCTTGCTGCCCAGGGGAAACGTGACGCCGTAATTCAGACTGCAGAACTGGCTGATCTCTTCGTCGGTGCCCGGTTCCTGCCCCGCAAACTGATTGCACGGCAGGCCCAGCACCGTGAAACCCTGGCTCTTGTACTGCTGATAGAGGTTTTCGAGCGCCGCATATTGCGGGGTCAAACCACATTTGGAGGCCACGTTGACCACCAGCACCACTTGCCCCTTCAAGGGTGCCAGCGGCAGCTCTTGACCGTCCAAAGCTTTGAGTTTCAGGTCGTGGAAAGCACTCATGACGAACTCCAGATATCCATGTTCTTTGCGTTGCACAGATTCGAGATTACAGACCGCGAGCCTGCAATCATAGACACCGCTGACAAAACTCGCCCGCCGGTTACTGAGCGGTTGGCCACGGCAGAATCGGAATCGCAGTGACCGCATTCTGCGGGCTGCCCTCGATCAGACGGTCGCTGTAGACCAGATACACCAGGGTATTGCGCTTCTTGTCGAGAAAGCGCACCACCTGCATGGTCTTGAACACCAGCGAGGTGCGCTCCTTGAACACTTCGTCGCCATCCTTGAGATCGCCCTTGAAGTGGATCGGCCCGACCTGACGGCAGGCAATCGAAGCTTCGGCGCGATCTTCGGCCAGACCCAGGCCGCCTTTGACACCGCCGGTCTTGGCGCGGGACAGGTAGCAGGTCACGCCATCGACCTTGGGGTCGTCAAAGGCTTCGACAACGATACGGTCGTTGGGGCCGACAAACTTGAACACTGTCGACACCTGGGCGATTTCTTCGGCTGAGGCCACCAGCGGTGTGAGCAACAACAGGCCGAGCACGCACTTCATTAAACGCATCGTGTATTCCTTTGATTAAACCAGGATCAGGTTGTCGCGGTGAACCAGTTCCGGCTCGGCCATGTAACCCAATACTCCGACAATGGCGTCAGACGATTGTCCAATAATCTTCTGCGCTTCCAGGGCACTGTAGTTGGCCAGGCCCCGGGCGATTTCGCGACCATCAGGCGCTACACACACCACCATCTCGCCACGGCGGAAGCTGCCCTGCACCCGTTTGACGCCCACCGGCAACAGGCTCTTGTTGCCCTGAGATAACGCCGAGACCGCACCGGCGTCCAGCACCAGGGTGCCACGGGTTTGCAAATGCCCCGCCAGCCACTGCTTGCGCGCCGCCAGCATGCCGCGCTCCGGCGACAGCAGCGTGCCGATGCGCTCGCCGGCCTTTAGGCGATCCAGCACGCGCTCAAGGCGCCCGCCAACGATGATGGTGTGAGCACCGGAACGCGCCGCCAGGCGAGCGGCGCGCAGCTTGGTCTGCATGCCGCCACGACCCAGGGCGCCGCCGACGCTGCCGGCGACCGCGTCCAGCGCGGGGTCGTCCGCGCGCGCCTCATAAATAAGCTGCGCGTCGGGGTTGTTGCGCGGGTCGGCGTCGAACATGCCGTCGCGATCAGTCAGAATCACCAGCAAGTCGGCTTCGACCAGATTGGCGACCAGCGCGGCCAGGGTGTCGTTGTCGCCGAAGCGGATTTCATCGGTGACCACCGTGTCGTTCTCGTTGATCACCGGGATCACCTTGAGCTCCACCAGTGCGCGCAAGGTGCTGCGGGCGTTGAGGTAGCGCTTGCGGTCGGACAGGTCGTCGTGGGTCAGCAGGATCTGCGCCGTATGGCGACCATGCTCGGCAAAGCTCGATTCCCAGGCCTGCACCAGACCCATCTGGCCGATGGCGGCGGCGGCTTGCAGTTCATGCATCGCGCTGGGTCGCGCGGTCCAGCCGAGGCGGCTCATGCCGGCAGCAACGGCGCCCGAGGACACCAGCACCAACTCCACGCCCGCTTCATGCAAGGCCACCATCTGCTCGACCCAGACGCTCATTGCTGCGCGATCCAGACCTTTGCCATCCGCCGTCAGCAGCGCACTTCCGATCTTTACGACCCAGCGCTGCGCGCCTGTCACTTTGCTCCGCATCATCTTCAACCTTAGAGTGAGGGCTGCACGCGACCCAGCGCTGCCCATAACGTTATACCCGGATACTAAAACGCCGCTCTACAAGGAGCGGCGTTCAAGTTTATCGCAACGAATCAGTCGCGCACGTAAATGATTTCCGGACCGTCCTCATCATCCACGTCTTCCTCGTCCCAATCGTCGTCGCCGATGTCATGGACCGACTTCACGCCGCTGCGGCGCAGGGCACGCTGGTCGTCCAGGGCCTGCAGCTGGGCGCGGGCTTCGTCTTCGATCTGCTGGTCGAGCTCGGCGAGTTCGGCCTTGAACACCGGGTCAGCCGCCAGGCGGTCGGCGCGGTCTTCCAGGTAGCGCATGATGTCGCGGGTCAGGCGCTCGGTGCCTTCTTTGGCGATGGCCGAGATCACGTAGACCGGACCTTCCCACTCCAGGCGGTCGACGATTTCCTTGACGCGCTCCTCGTGCTCTTCTTCAAGGATCTGGTCGCATTTGTTCAACACCAGCCAGCGATCACGCTCGGCCAGGGCCGGGCTGAACTTGGTCAGCTCGCTGACGATCACTTCGGCGGCATCCGCAGCGCTGGTTTCATCCAGCGGCGCCATGTCAACGAGGTGCAGCAGCAAACGGGTGCGCGACAAGTGCTTGAGGAAACGAATACCCAGGCCTGCACCATCGGAAGCGCCTTCGATCAGGCCGGGGATGTCGGCGATCACAAAGCTCTTCCAGCGGTCGACGCTGACCACGCCCAGGTTTGGCACCAGGGTGGTGAACGGGTAGTCGGCGACTTTCGGCTTGGCGGCCGAGACCGAGCGGATGAAAGTACTTTTGCCGGCGTTCGGCAGGCCCAGCAGGCCCACGTCAGCCAGTACCTTCATTTCCAGCTTGAGGTCGCGCTGCTCGCCTGGCTTGCCCGGTGTGGTCTGGCGCGGTGCACGGTTGGTGCTGGACTTGAATCGGGTATTACCCAGACCGTGCCAGCCACCCTGCACGACCATCAGTTTCTGGCCGGCCTTGGTCAGGTCGCCGATCACTTCCTGGGTGGCCGAGTCGATAATGGTGGTGCCCACCGGTACGCGCAGTACCAGGTCTTCGCCTTTTTTACCGGTGCAGTCGGTGCTGCCGCCGTTGGAACCACGCTCGGCATCGAAGTGCCGGGTGTAACGGTAGTCGACCAGGGTGTTGAGGTTTTCGTCGGCCATCATGTAGATGGAACCGCCGTCACCGCCGTCACCGCCGTTTGGGCCACCGTTTTCAATGAATTTTTCGCGACGGAAACTCATGCAACCGTTACCGCCGTCGCCTGCTTTTACTCGGATGGAAACTTCATCAACGAACTTCATAACAAAACGCCTCTCGCCGCACGGGCGAGCTTAAGAAACCAAGACATAAGACTCTTGCAAAAATGAGCGCAGCGACCTCAAGCAACGACCGCACATCCTGCTGCTCTCGCCCATGACAAACAGCTTTGCAAGAGACTCACTCCACAAACGAAAAAGCCCCGTCGCAAGACAGGGCTTTTCCAGCGATCTCGCAATTAAGCTGCGACAACGCTCACGTAACGGCGGTTGAACGCGCCCTTTACTTCGAACTTGATCACGCCTTCGATTTTAGCGAAGAGGGTGTGATCCTTGCCCATGCCAACACCGTAACCGGCGTGGAATTGGGTGCCGCGCTGACGCACGATGATGTTGCCCGGAATGATTTTCTGGCCGCCATACATCTTCACGCCAAGGCGTTTGGCTTCTGAGTCGCGACCGTTACGGGTACTACCACCAGCTTTTTTGTGTGCCATGAGTCAATTCTCCTAGTGAGGAATTAGGCTATTAAGCCTGAATACCGGTGATTTTGATCTCGGTGTACCACTGGCGGTGGCCCATACGCTTCATGTGGTGCTTACGACGACGGAACTTGATGATGCGGATTTTATCGTGACGACCTTGGGAGATCACTTCAGCCACAACGGTAGCGCCAGCAACAACTGGAGCGCCGATGTTCACGTCATCGCCATTGGCGACCAACAGAACGCGATCAAAAGTAACGGATTCGCCAGTAGCGATTTCCAGTTTTTCGATCTTCAGGTATTCACCTGGGGCGACTTTGTATTGCTTGCCACCAGTAACAATTACTGCGTACGACATGGTATTTCTCCGATAATCCTGCTCACCCAGCGCTTTATAAGAAGAGGTATTGGCTGGCATGGCTGCATGGGATGGACGTCCCGAATGCAATTGCGTAAGGCAGGTGCTGCCCAGGAAGTTCAGGGTGCGCGATTGTACGCAAGGTAAATGGGTGTTGCAAGGGGCCGTCCATCGCGCCTTGACACCCGGGGGTCAGGGTCCTAGCATGCCGCGCAACCCTTCTGGAGCGACTGTCGCTGATGCAACCCCAAGCTTTCTACCGCGCGGTCGCGGACGATTTTAGCGCCGTCGACGGCATCATCAAGCAGCAGCTTACCTCGAAAGTGCCGCTGGTCTCCAAAATTGGCGACTACATTACGTCGGCCGGCGGCAAACGCCTGCGTCCTTTATTAGTGTTGCTGTGCGGCAAGGCGCTGGGCCGCGAAGGCGATGACTTGCGCCTGCTGGCCGCCACCATTGAATTCCTGCACACCGCCACCCTGCTGCATGACGACGTGGTCGACATGTCTGGCATGCGCCGTGGCCGCGAGACCGCCAACGCCATGTGGGGTAACGCGCCGAGCGTGCTGGTGGGCGATTTCCTGTATTCGCGCTCGTTCGAGATGATGGTCGAGCTGGGTTCGATGCCGGTGATGAAGATTCTGTCACAGGCCACGCGCATCATCGCCGAAGGTGAAGTGTTGCAGCTGTCCAAAGTGCGCGACGCCAGCACTACCGAAGAAACCTATATGGAAGTGATTCGCGGCAAAACCGCGATGCTCTTCGAAGCTTCGACCCACAGCGCCGCTGCGTTGTGTGGCGCAACGGCCGAACAAGCCGAAGCCCTGCGTACCTTTGGCGACCACTTGGGTGTGGCGTTCCAACTGGTGGACGATCTGCTCGACTACCGTGGCGACGCCGAAACCCTGGGCAAGAATGTCGGCGACGACCTGGCCGAGGGCAAGCCGACACTGCCGCTGATCTACACCATGCGTGAAGGCACGCCGGAACAGGCAGCACTGGTGCGCAAGGCGATCCAGAAAGGCGGGATTGAAGACCTCGAAGCTATCCGTGCTGCGGTAGAAGCCTCGGGCTCCCTGGAGTACACCGCACAGCTGGCCCGCGATTACGTGGCCCGTGCCATCCAGTGCCTGGAAGCCCTGCCAGCCAGCGAATACCGGGATGCCCTGGTCGAGCTGAGCGAGTTTGCGGTAGCCCGTACGCACTGAGCAATATCTGCGAGCGCAGGCTTGTGTGGGAGCTGGCTTGCCTGCGATAGCATCACCTCGGTACCTCTGACACATCGCGGTGCCTGCATCGCGGGCAAGCCCGACTCCCACAAGGTTCCGAGGCGCCCCCCCCCAACCTGCAATAAACCCTATATAATGTGCGACTTTTAGCCACCCTGACTCTCAAGGAGCTTTAGTGAGCACGTTGCCACCCTGCCCAAAATGCAATTCCGAGTACACCTACGAAGACGGCGCCCAGCTGATCTGCCCGGAATGCGCCCACGAGTGGTCCGCCAATGGCGAGGCCGAAGTGGCGGGCGACGAAACTGTGAAGAAAGACTCTGTGGGCAATGTCCTGCAGGACGGCGATACCATCACCGTCATCAAGGACCTCAAGGTCAAGGGCACGTCGCTGGTAGTCAAGGTCGGGACCAAGGTCAAGAACATCCGTCTGTGTGACGGCGATCATGATATCGATTGCAAGATCGACGGTATCGGCCCGATGAAACTCAAGTCCGAGTTCGTGCGCAAGGTCTGAACCTGCGCTCCCATCCCGCAGCCACTGCGGGATGGCGTTTCGCCCTCTTTGCTGACGCAGCTCAATACCCACACAGAAAAAAATACAAATCGCCAATAGGCACTTGCTATTCCACGAATAAGAATTATTCTCATTGAAACCCATCAAGGAGAATGAACCATGACTTATTTGATCGATGCCTGGCTGGACCGCCCACACCCCTATCTGCGAATCCTCCATCGGGAAACCGGCGAAGTGTGCGCAGTGCTGGAAGAAGAAGCGCTCAATGAGCTACAGGACCAGGGCGACCTGGACGTGAATGGTCTGAGTTCGAGTGAACCGGGTGTACTGAAGGAAGTGGTGCGCAACCTGTTTCTGTTCTGCTATGCGCGGGCATTGCGCCCGACGACGGAGCTGCATGGCAGGTTTCACCCGTGAACCAAAAACGGGATGCTGCGCCCTCTGTGGGCGCCGGGCTTGCCCGCGATGCAGACAACTCGGCCTGAAGTAGCACCGAGGTGATGCCATCGCAGGCAAGCCAGCGCCCTCATGAAGCAAAAGCAGGTCTTACAGAACGTCGAGCAACTCGACATCGAATACCAGCACGCTGTGCGGCGGAATGCTGCCAACGCCTTGAGCGCCGTATGCCAGTTCGCTCGGCACGTACAGGCGCCATTTGCTGCCGGCATTCATCAGTTGCAGGGCTTCGGTCCAGCCGGCGATCACGCCGCCCACCGGGAATTCCGCAGGCTGGCCGCGCTCGTAGGAGCTGTCGAACACAGTGCCGTCGATCAGGGTGCCATGGTAGTGGGTACGCACCTGGTCTTCACGGCTCGGCTTGGCGCCGTCACCCTGGGTCAGCACTTCAAATTGCAAGCCGGACGCCAGGGTAGTAATGCCGTCACGCTTGGCGTTTTCAGCCAGGAACGCCAGACCAGCGCCAGCGGCTGCTTCAGCCTTGGCAGCCGCTTCGGCTTGCATGATTTCGCGGATGACCTTGAAGCTGGCGGCCATTTGCTCCTGGTCGACACGGCTTGGCTTGCCTGCGAACGCGTCGGTCAAGCCGGCCAGGATGGCGTCCAGGCTGACGCCCGGTGGCGGGTTGTCGCGCAGTTGGTCGCCCAACTGACGGCCGATACCGTAGCTGACGCGGGTTTCGTCGGTAGACAGATTAACGTCGGACATGAAAAGGCTCCGCTGTGGGACCACGCGATGTGCCGCGCCGTCCACAATTAAAAGGGCCCGCAGACTAGCATAATAAGAGCAACTGGGGATGCGCCCTTGCGGAGCATCGCCGCCCCCTTTTAGTGCTTTTTTGTCGCATCGCAGATAAAAACCCTACAGATTTTTCTTTTGCCGCCGATAGAGAGCTACACCTTGGCTGGCTCAAAAAACAACATCGTCCAGCAGACAGACATTTTTCTTGCGGAGCAATCGATGAACAGCTGGTTCGGTAACATCAGCGTAAACCTCAAACTCGGCCTGGGCTTCGGCCTGGTGCTTGTCCTCACGTCGATCCTGGCACTCACCGGCTGGACCAGCCTGGGCGGCCTGATCGACCGCAGCAACTGGATGAGCGATATTACCCAGCTTAATGCCTCCCTGACCAAACTGCGTATCGTGCGCCTGCAATACATGCTGGCCAACGGCGACGAGACCGTTGCTCAAAACGTGCAAACCAACCTGGATGCCTTCACCGCCCAGCAGCAAAAGCTGCTCGACAGCTTCAAGAGCCCGGAAAACCTCAAGCTGCTCAACGCGCAGAAAACCGTGATCACCGCCTATCAACAGTCGCTGAACAAAATGCGCGAGGCCTACCGCAACGGCAACGCTGCACGCGAAATGATGGGAGACAAGGCCGACATCGCCAACGCGCAGATCAACGCCCTTGATGCCAACGTGCAGCAGATGCCCGACAGCCCGGAACGCTTCACTCAGTACCAGGCCGTGGTCAACGCCAAGACCGAACTCCAGCAGGCCCGTTACGAGGTGCGAGGCTATACCAACAACGTCAATGCAGAGACCGAGGCCCGTGCCGCCGCTCAGATCGACAAGGCCATCAGCAGCCTGAAGAATCTCAGCGCCGCCTTTGGCAGCAGCCAGCAAACCGCGCTGAGTTCTCTGGAAACCGCACTGGGCGCCTATCGCAGTGCCGTGCAGAGCTATAAGGCAGCGAATGCCAACATCGTCAGCGCCCGCGCCGAAATGACCACTCAGGGCGCCGATATCGTCACCATCAGCGAAAAGCTCTACGAGATCCAATTGCAACGTCGTGACGCCGAAAGCGCCCAGGCCCGCAGCCTGCAGTTGATCAGCACGCTGCTGGCCCTGCTGGTTGGCATCATTGCGGCGCTGGTCATCACTCGCCAGATCACCCGTCCACTGCAGGAGACCCTCGCCGTGGTCGAGCGCATTGCCTCTGGCGACTTGAGCCACAATATCCAGGTCACCCGTCGGGACGAGTTGGGTGTGTTGCAACAAGGCATCCAGCGCATGGGCACCACCCTGCGCGAGCTGATCAGCGGCATTCGCGACGGCGTGACCCAGATCGCCAGCGCTGCCGAAGAGCTGTCGGCCGTGACCGAGCAGACCAGCGCCGGGGTCAACAGCCAGAAGATCGAGACCGATCAGGTCGCCACCGCCATGCACGAAATGACCGCCACTGTGCAGGAAGTGGCGCGTAACGCCGAGCAGGCTTCACTGGCTGCCGCCGATGCGGACGGTCAGGCCCGCGCCGGCGACAAGGTGGTGGCCGAAGCCATCGCCCAGATCGAACGCCTTGCCGCCGAAGTGGCACGTTCCACCGACGCCATGTCGCATCTGCAACAAGAGAGCAACAAGATTGGCAGCGTGATGGACGTGATCAAGGCCGTGGCCGAACAGACCAACCTGCTGGCACTCAACGCGGCGATTGAAGCGGCACGTGCCGGTGAAGCCGGTCGTGGGTTTGCGGTCGTGGCCGACGAAGTGCGTGGCCTGGCCCAGCGCACGCAAAAATCCACCGAGGAAATCGAAGGCCTGGTCGCCGGTTTGCAGAACGGCACCCAGCAAGTGGCCAACGTGATGAACAACAGCCGCAGCCTCACTGACAGCAGTGTCGAGCTGACGCGCAAGGCCGGTGCCTCCCTGGAAAACATCACCCGCACGGTGTCGAACATCCAGTCGATGAACCAGCAGATTGCCGCGGCGGCAGAACAGCAAAGCGCGGTGGCCGAAGAGATCAGCCGCAGTATCGTGAATGTGCGTGACGTGTCGGAACAGACCGCCACGGCAAGCAACGAGACGGCCAAGTCGAGCGTTGAGCTGGCTCGATTGGGCAGCCAGTTGCAGCAGATGGTCAGTCACTTCCGCGTTTGACTCAGCAAAAAGCCGCCTCAGGTTTAACCGAGGCGGCCCCACTTCTCAGACCTTACAGGTCGTCGAAGCTGTCCCGCAGGAATGCCCATGCGTGATAAATACGCAGCGCATTCACTACGAGGTTCCACGTACGTCGTGCAAACTTAGACATACTCGGCCCTCCGTGAGTTGGGCCTTACCTCCAGCGCACTTACCGGAACATGTGAGCCTTCAGATGCGGGTCAATGCGTCCTTGAGGCGGCCGGGTTGATGGTCCTCCCGCATAAATCCGGCACGGATTACTAGCCCGTGGCGGTCGGCCCAGAATTTGCGCGCGCACCCGGCACACCTGAAAGAGACAAACGTAGAACGGGGAGAATCCTAACGAACATTCAGGTTTGAGGTGATTCCAGAAAACGTTAAATACGCAGTATTGCCCACCAGTTTATTGCAAGTTTTTGCAGCGACTGATCGCAAGAAAATCAATAGCATCCACGCCCAATGCAACCGTCACTCAACCTTGCGCGATGACATTAGC
Source organism: Pseudomonas poae RE*1-1-14 (assembly GCF_000336465.1). Lineage (NCBI taxonomy): Bacteria > Pseudomonadati > Pseudomonadota > Gammaproteobacteria > Pseudomonadales > Pseudomonadaceae > Pseudomonas > Pseudomonas poae. Next base: position 3,780,190 of record NC_020209.1, read on the forward strand.
GTCAGTAGTATTCGTCTGCAGGTCAATGTGTCCTTGAGTTCGCAAGCCCCAGCCACTAACTGGGATTGCAATAAAAAACCGCCCCTACCCAGGCGGTTTTTTATTGCCTGCGATTTACCTCTCAGCCCTCGCCTTCCTCGACAAACACCAGGCGATTTCCAAACGGGTCCTTGATGCTCATTTCCCGCGATCCCCAGGGCGTTTGTTCAACGCCGGGCTTGGCGAACCGGTAGTCTCTGGCCTGCAACTGCTGCTGGTAAGCGTCCAATCCTTGCGTCTGAATCCGCACCGCCGCCCCCGGTGACGCATCGCCATGGTGCTCTGACACATGAAGCACACACTCCCCCAGAGACACCTGCAGGTACAGCGGATAATTCGCTTCGAACCGATGCTGCCAATCGACCTTGAAGCCCAGGAAGTCGACGTAGAACTCCAAGGCCTTGGCCTCGTCGAAACTCCGCAGGATGGGGATGACTTTTCCTAAGTGCATGGCGACCGCTCCGTGTAAAAGAGCGCCCACTATAGAGGCGAAAACCCACGAAGAAAATTCGCCAGGAGATGGGCTCACCGCTCGCTCGGACTTGCCCGAAACTCGCACGCTGTCTGCGAGTCATAGAATGCAACGCCACTCACGCACGGGAACCCGATCATGATTCGTACATCTTTTGCCGTCAGCGCCCTGCTTCTGGCGCTTTGCGGCGCAGCTTCAGCCGCCGACAATCCTGCGCTGAAAAAATGCATGGACAGCGCCGAAACCACCCTCGCCATGGTCACGTGCAATGTCAAGGAAACCAAGGTGCAGGATGCGCGCCTGAACAGGGCCTACAAGACCGCGCTGGATGCACAGGAAGGTGAACGCAAGCAGCAGTTGCAAGACGTGCAGCGCCTGTGGATCAAATACCGCGACGCCAATTGCGCCTTCGTCGGCAGCGCCACCGGCGGCACCATCGATCAGGTCAACGGCTCCGGCTGCGTGCTGGACATGACCCAGACCCGCGCCCAGGAACTCGAAGACCTGGTTGGGCCGTAACTGGCTGGTCCATAAACAGACGCGCTCAATCGTGATGCACTTTCGCCCGCTTGAGCAGCTTCTTGCAGCGCTCCGACAGGTGCAGCACGCGCACATGCTTGCCGGCCTTGGTGTAACGCTCGCGCAAGGTCATCAGCGCGGCAATCGCTGAGTAATCGACAAAGCTCAGGTGACGGCAATCGAGCGTCACCTGTGCCGGGTCGTTGGCCGGGTCGAATTGATTCAGGAACGGCGTGGTCGAGGCAAAGAACAAGGTGCCGTGCAACCGATACAGCTTGCTGCCATCCGCCTCCAGGTGCTCATCGGCATACAGCTCGCGAGCCTGCTGCCAGGCGAAGTTCAGCGCCGCGATCACGATGCCGCACAGCACGGCCGTGGCGAGGTCCGTGAACACCGTGATCACCGTCACCGCAATGATCACCAGCACATCATTGACCGGCACCTTGTTGATCACCCGCAAGGAGGCCCAGGCAAAGGTCTGCTGGGACACCACGAACATCACCCCCACCAGCGCCGCCAGCGGGATGCGTTCGATCAAGGGCGACAGAAACAGAATAAACAACAGGATCATCACCCCGGCGAACACGCCGGAGAATCGCCCGCGCCCGCCGGAACTGAGGTTGATCACGGTTTGCCCGATCATCGCGCAGCCGCCCATGCCGCCGAACAGGCCCGACACCATGTTCGCCGCGCCCAGGGCAACGCTTTCGCGGTCCGGGTAGCCTCGGGTCTCGGTGATTTCGTCGGTGAGGTTCAGGGTGAGCAGGGTTTCCAGCAGGCCGACCATGGCCATCAGAAACGCATAGGGCGCGATGATGCCGAGGGTTTCCAGGGTCCAGGGAATCTGCGGCAGCGCAAAGGTCGGCAGGCCGCCGGCGATGTGGGCCATGTCGCCCAGGGTACGGGTGGGCAGGCCGAGCAGGTACACCGCCAGGCCCACGCCGAGGATGGCCACCAGCGCCGGCGGCACCGCGCGGGTCAGGCGCGGCAGCAGGTAGACAATCGCCATCGTCGCCGCCACCAGGCCGATCATGACGTACAGCGGCGTGCCGCTGAGCCAGTGTTCGCCACGCTTGAAATGCTCCAGTTGCGCCAGCGCAATGATGATCGCCAGGCCATTGACGAACCCCAGCATCACCGAATGCGGCACCATGCGCACCAGCTTGCCCAGGCGCAGCACGCCGAAGGCGACCATGATCAGCCCGCCGAGCAGCACCGTGGCCAGCAGGTACTCCACGCCGTGCTGCACCACCAGTGCGACGATCACCACCGCCATCGAGCCCGCCGCACCGGACACCATACCGGGCCGACCGCCGAACAAGGCGGTGAGGGTGCAGATGATGAAGGCGCCATACAGGCCCATCAACGGGTTGAGATGGGCCACCAGGGCAAAGGCGATGCACTCGGGCAGCAATGCGAAAGACGTGGTGAGGCCGGCCAGGGCGTCGGCGCGCAAACGGTTAAAGGTCATGGAGGTACCAGGGAGTTGCGGGGGGGTCAGGCGGGGAATGGTACGCAAATGTGCTCGCAGGGGCCAGTGAAGATATGACGACAGGTGGCCCGAGGCGCCCCTTCCGTCGGCGAACCCCTGCCCTTATTTGACGGGGCTCACCGGCTGTCAGCAGGCATAGCGCGCCAGCTTGGCCTGGATAAAATCCAGGAAGCACTGGATGCGCAGCGCCAGTTGCGAGTTGCGATAGAACACAGCGTGGATCGGCTGACGATACCCGCTGTTGAACGCCTCCAGCACCGGCACCAGGCGCCCCGCGCTGATATCTTCGCCGGTCATGAAATTCGACAGGCAGGCAATACCCTGCCCTTGCAGCGCCAGGTGCCGCAGGGTTTCGCCGCTGGACGCGACGATGGCAGGCTGGATCAGCCAGCGGTCGCCCTCCACATGGCGCAGCGGCCAGTGGTTGAGGGTATCGGTCTGGCTGAAGCCCAGCAAGGTGTGCTGCGCCAGGTCAGCGACACTGGCCGGCGTGCCATATCGCTTGAGGTAGGCCGGGCTGGCCAGCACATGCAGCGGCGTGCAACCAAGGGCGCGCGCGTGCAGGGTCGAGTCAGCCAGTGCGCCGATGCGTATGGCAATGTCGGTGCTGTGTTCCAGCAGGTCGATGATCAGGTCATCGCTGTTGAGCTCCAGCTGGATCTGCGGGTACAAGGCTCGAAATTCGGCAATGTACGGCACGATCCCATGCAGCATGAACGGCACCGCGGCATTGACCCGCAGCCGCCCGGCCGGGGTTTTCTGGCGCGACGACAGGTGCTCCTCCAGCTCATCCATCTGCGCCAGTATCCGCTTGGCCTGTTTGAAGAAGTACCGGCCCTCCTCCGTCAGGTCCATGCGCCGCGTGGTGCGGTTGATCAGCGTGGTGTCGAGCTTGGCTTCCAGCCGCGAGAGCGTGCGACTGACCGCCGAGGGCGTCTGCCCGACCTGCTCGGCCGCCGCCGAAATCGAGCCGCACTCGATCACGCTGACGAAAATCTGTAGCTCATCGGATCGGGCTTTCAAGGGGCGGTCCTCGTGATCGGTCGACGCAAGCTTACACCGACAGGCGCAGCACCTGCGCCAGATGCTGCTCGTAGCGCGCCACGTCGGCGTCGATGGCCGGGCGTTTCATCACATCCACGCAGAGGAAGGTCGGCAAGACACTCATGCCGAGAAACTCATTGGCTTTGTGGAACGGGAAGTACACCGCGTCCACGCCCTTGGCTTCGAAGAAATCGGCCGGGTCGTCAAAGGCCTGCTGCGGCGCGTTCCAGGTCAGCGACAGCATGTAGTGTTTGCCTTGGATCAGGCCCCCGCTGCCGTACTTCTGCGAGGCATCAGAACGCGTGCGACCATCGCTGGCGTACAGGCTGCCGTGGCCTTCGGTGAAGACTTCATCGATGTATTTCTTGACGATCCACGGCGCGCCCATCCACCAGCCGGGCATCTGATAGATGATTACATCGGCCCAGAGGAACTTGGCCACTTCTTCGGCAACGTCATAGCCTTCGTCGATGTGGGTGACCTTGACGTCGAGGCCGCCACGGTCGAGCACGGCCACAGCGGCCTCATGCAGGGTGGCGTTGTAACGGCCATCGGAATGGGCGAATTTTTTACCACCGTTGAGCAAAAGTACTTTTTTCATGGAAGGGGATCCTGAGGGTTATCAATACAGGCCGTCAGGCTATCGCTATCACCCGCCCGGAATAAGCGGCGGCAGAGCAAAATACAGTTGACCGGAACGCACGAATAAACCTCTATTCTTGAATTCAGTCGCTGATCAACAGGTGCGCGCCCAGCAGGGCGATCCCGATGAAGAACACCCGTCTGAACAGCACCGCACTGATGCGCTGGCGCACCGCCTGCCCCAGCCACATCCCCAGCAGCGCGGGCACCAGCGCCAGCGACGAGGCGCTGATTTCGCCAGCGCCCAGGCTGCCGTGCCAGGCCAGTCCTGCGGCCAGCGCCAGGGTCGATACACTGAACGACAGACCCAGGGCCTGCACCAGTTGGTCGCGACTCAGGCCAAGTGCTTGCAGACAAGGCACCGCCGGAATAACGAAGACGCCGGTGGCCGAGGTGATGATGCCGGTGATCAACCCGCACAGCGGCGCCAGCCAGCGCTCGGTACGCGGCGTCATCCTGAACGTGGGCAGGCACAGACCGCTGAGTGCGTAAATCAACAACGCCGCGCCCAGTGCGCGCACCACCCATTGCTCGGCACCCATACCAAGCCACAGCGTGCCCAGCCCGGTGCCGATGAAGATCAGCAGCAGCATCAGCCACAGACGCTTGAGCAGCGCATTCAAATGGCCGCCGAACGCCAGTTGCCAGAGGTTGGTCACCATTGAAGGGATGATCAGCAATGCGGCAGCCTGTGCCGGAAACATAGCCAGACCGAGCAGGCCCATCGCAACGGTGGGCAGGCCGAGGCCGATAATGCCCTTGACCATGCCGGCCAGCAGGAAAGTACCAATCACCAGTGCCGTCAGCGCTGGGCCGAGGTGTTGGTAGAACGCGAGGAAGGTGGTCATGGGGCGATTATGGGGACTTCCGGCAGGATCGAAAATGCGGCATATACTGAGGCTGCCTCTTGTTTTGTGTGAGGCTGAGGGCCTTATCGGGAGCAAGCTTCAAATATGGGAGGGGGCTTGCTCCCAATAGCGTCAGCCCAGTCAACGGATACCCCAGCCATGCACTTTGACCTGATCGACCTGCGCCTCTACCTGCACATTCTCGACACCGGCAACATCACCGCTGGCGCCGCCCGCAGCCATCTGTCCCTGGCCGCCGCCAGTGCACGTATCCGCGCCATGGAAGCTTCGCTGGGCATTGCGTTTCTTGAGCGCGGCCGCCGTGGTGTCACGCCGACGCCCGCCGGCAAAGCCCTGGCCCGCCATGCACGACTGCTCCTGCAACAGGCTGACCACCTGCAACAGGACCTGGCGGCATACGCCAACGGCGTCAAAGGCCAGGTGCGCCTGTTGTGCAACACCACCGCTCTCAGCGAATACCTGCCGGAGCTGCTGGCGGCGTTTCTACGCGAACACCCCAACCTCGATATCGACCTGCAGGAGTTGCCGAGCCTGCGAATCACCCAGGCCCTGCGCCAGGGCACAGCGGACCTGGGCATCATCTCCGACGCGGTCGACACCCATGGCTTGCAAACCCTGCCCTTTCGCGATGACCCGCTGCTGCTGATCATGCCGCTGGATCATCCCTTGGCGGCCGCCCCGGTCAGCTTTATCGACAGCCTGCAATACACCCACGTCGGCCTGGCCACCCATAGCGCGCTGGCGATCTACCTGGAGGAACAGGCACTGCACGCAGGATTTCGTCTGCAAACCCGCATCCGCGCCGATGGCTTCGAGGGGCTGATGCGTATGGTTGCGGGTGGGGCAGGCATCGGGATCGTGCCGCAGGCAGCGCTGGTGCGCGGGCCGTCGCCGTGCGACTTCAAGGCTCAGCCACTGGCGGAAGAGTGGGCCCGTCGTCGGTTGCTGCTGTGTGCACACTCGTTCGAGCAATTGCCGGGTTATGCCAAGGCGCTGTGGGAAGCCTTGAGCAAGCCCCGCCCACATTTTGATCTTCATTCAACTTAAGGTTCTGTAATATCTGCCCCCTCAGCGTCCGGGGATGGGTTTTGTGTGCAACCCATCCTGCGGAACAACAAGTAGAAGGTAATGTTTAATGGCGGATGACACAGTTAACCCGGTGGGCCTCAAGCGTGGTCTGAAGAACCGGCACATTCAACTGATCGCCCTGGGCGGTGCGATTGGTACGGGACTGTTCCTCGGCTCGGCCGGGGTACTCAAGTCGGCGGGGCCGTCGATGATCCTGGGATACGCGATTGCCGGTTTCATCGCGTTCCTGATGATGCGCCAGCTCGGCGAGATGATCGTCGAAGAGCCGGTGGCCGGTTCCTTCAGCCACTTTGCCCATAAATACTGGGGCGGCTACGCGGGCTTTCTGTCGGGCTGGAACTACTGGGTACTCTACGTGCTGGTGGGCATGGCCGAACTGACGGCGGTGGGCAAGTACATCCAGTTCTGGTGGCCGCAGATTCCGACCTGGGTCAGTGCACTGGTGTTCTTCGCCGCCGTGAACCTGATCAACACCCTGAACGTGAAGATCTTCGGTGAGGCCGAGTTCTGGTTCGCGATCATCAAGGTGGTGGCGATCGTCGGCATGATCATGCTCGGCGGCTACCTGCTGCTCAGCGGCGGCGGCGGCCCGCAGGCGTCGGTCAGCAACCTGTGGAGCCACGGCGGGTTCTTCCCCAACGGCGGCATGGGGCTGTTGATGGCCATGGCGTTCATCCTGTTCTCGTTCGGTGGCCTGGAGCTGGTGGGCATCACCGCCGCCGAAGCCAGCGAGCCGCGCAAGGTGATCCCCAAGGCGATCAACCAGGTGGTCTACCGCATTCTGATTTTCTACGTGGGCGCGCTGACCGTGCTGTTATCGCTTTACCCGTGGGACCAATTGCTGCAGACCCTCGGTGCCTCCGGCGACGCCTACAGCGGCAGCCCGTTTGTGCAGATCTTCTCGCTGATCGGCAACGACACCGCCGCGCATATCCTCAACTTCGTGGTGCTGACCGCGGCGCTGTCGGTGTACAACAGCGGCGTGTACTGCAACAGCCGCATGCTGTTCGGCCTGGCCGAGCAGGGCGATGCGCCCAAGGCGCTGATGAAGCTCAACAAGCAGGGCGTGCCGTTGCGAGCACTGGCGGTTTCGGCGCTGGTGACGCTGCTCTGCGTGGTGGTCAACTACGTGGCCCCCAAGAGCGCGCTGGAACTGCTGTTTGCACTGGCGGTTGCCTCGCTGATGATCAACTGGGCGCTGATCAGCATCACCCACATCAAGTTCCGCAAGGCCATGGGCGAGCAAGGCGTGACGCCGTCGTTCAAGACCTTCTGGTTCCCGTTCAGCAACTACCTGTGCCTGGCGTTCATGGTGATGATCATCAGCGTGATGCTGGCGATTCCGGGAATTCGCGAGTCGGTGTACGCGATGCCGGTGTGGGTGGGGATCATCTACCTGGCCTATCGGTTTCGGACAAGAAACGCAAACGCTGCGCCAGCACACTGATTGATGTGGGAAGGGGCATCCCTTCCCACACCTCATGCGCTTACAGACATCCTGATGTCGAGTTCAGACCACTGACGCAACGCCCGAGGCCTTAGGGTGCATCCTCCATTCCCTGCCTCGGAGTCATCATGTCCAAGCCCATCACCGTACTGCGCGACACCCATCCCCTGCCGGTCCTGGACGCGTGCAAATGGGAGAAGCTTGAAGGCGACCCTCACACCGTCAACCTCAACGCCTACACCAGCGAAGACGGCAGCAAGATCATGGGCACCTGGATCTGCACGCCGGGCAAGTGGTACGTGGAGTACGTGAAGTGGGAATACTGCCATTTCCAGGAAGGCTATTGCGTGATCACGCCTGAGGGCATGGAGCCGATCCATTTGCGCGCCGGGGATATCTTTGTGGTGGAACCCGGAATGAAGGGCACGTGGGAAGTGGTGGAGACGGTGCGCAAGTATTTTGTGTTTGCCTGACGCGCGTTGTGGTTGTGACGAGCGGGCTTGCACAATGCCGTTCAGCTAAGCGCAGATTCCCTGTGGCGAGCAGGCTTGTCCTGCGTTGGGCTGCGCAGCAGCCCCAAAACCAGGCGCTGAGCCGTATCAGGTACACCGCGTTTTGCTGGATTTGGGGCGCTTCGCACCCCAACGCGGGGCAAGCCCGCTCTCCACAGAAGCACAAAAGCCCTGTTATTTGGGCTTGCGATAGCTGTTGATGATCGCCGAAAAGTCCTTGCCCCCTTCCCCACGCTGGCTCATCGATTGATACAACTGCTGGGCCACCGCGCCGAGGATCACGGGTTGCCTGGCCTGGCGCGCCGCTTCGGTGGCCAGGCCCAAGTCCTTGAGCATCAGGTCGGCGCCGAAGCCGCCGGTGTAACCGCGCGATGACGGCGCGGTTTCTATCACGCCCGGCCATGGGTTGTAGGTGTCCGAACTCCAGCAGCGCCCGGTGGAGCTGTTGATGATGCCGGCCAGCACCTGGGTGTCGATGCCAAGGGCGTCGCCCAGGGCCATGGCTTCGCTGACACCCACCATGCTGATGCCCAGCAACAGGTTATTGCAGATCTTGGCGATTTGCCCGGTGCCCACCTCACCGCAATGCACAATGTTGCGCCCCATCTGCGCCAGCACCGGTTGCAGGGTGGCAAACAGCTGCGGCGTGGCGCCCACCATAAAGGTGAGCGTCCCGGCCTGCGCCCCACCCGTGCCGCCGGACACGGGTGCATCCGCCATCACCACACCGTGTTCAGCGGCAGCCGCCGCCACGTCACGCGCGGTCTGCGGGTCGATGGTGCTGCAATCCACCGCCGGCACGCCTTGGCCGATACCGGCGAGTACGCCGTCCTCATTGAGCCACACGCTGCGCACATGGGCGGCGGCCGGGAGCATGGTGATTACCAGTTCGGCGCCTTGGGCGGCGGCGCGCGGCGAGTCGCTGACGGTGCCGCCCAATTCGGCGAGCTCCTTGAGCACGGCCTGGTTCAGGTCGAACAGGTTCAGCGCGTGGCCGGCCTTGATCAGGTTGCGGGCCATGGGTGCGCCCATGTTGCCCAGTCCGATAAATGCAATGTTCATGATCGTCTCCCCCACTCAGCGCAGGTTAATGGTGGTGTTGACGCCATCATTGACCGTGTCGTCGTCGAACCAGCGGCTGGTGACGGTTTTGGTCTGGGTGTAGAACTGCACCACTTGCTTGCCGTAGGGACCGAGGTCGCCCAGCTTGGAGCCGCGCGAGCCGGTAAAGCTGAAGAACGGCACCGGCACCGGAATCGGAATGTTGATGCCGACCTGGCCCACGTCGATTTCGCTCTGGAACTTGCGCGCCGCCGCGCCGCTCTGGGTGAACAGGCCGGTGCCGTTGCCGAAGGGGTTGGCGTTGACCAGCGTGATGGCCTCGTCCAGCGTGGCGACTTCCAGCACCACCAGCACCGGGCCGAAAATTTCCTGGGTGTAAATCTGCATGTCCGTGGTCACGCCCGAGAACAGGGTCGGCCCGACGAAGTTGCCTTGCTCGAAGCCCGGCACCTTGATATCGCGGCCATCCAGCTCCAACGTGGCGCCTTCCTTCACGCCGCTTTCGATCAACGCCAGGATGCGCGCCTTGGCCCGCTTGGAGATCACCGGGCCGACATCCGTGCCCGCTTCACTGCCGGCATTCACCTTGAGTTTCTGCGCCAGCGCCTTGAGGTCCGGCAGCCATTGCTTGGCCGCGCCCACCAGCACCACCACCGAGGTGGCCATGCAGCGTTGGCCCGCCGCGCCGAAACCGGCACCCACCAAGGCGTTGAGGGTGTGTTCACGGTTGGCATCCGGCAGCACCACCGCGTGGTTTTTTGCGCCCATCATCGACTGCACGCGCTTGCCGTGTTTGCCAGCCAAGTCGTAGACGTGGGTGCCGACGGCGGTCGAGCCGACGAAGGACACGGCCTTGATGTGTTCATGGGTGCACAGCGCATCCACCACGTCCTTGCCACCGTGCACCACGTTGAGCACGCCGGCCGGCACACCGGCTTCCAGCGCCAGCTCCACCAGCAGCATCGTGGACAGCGGGTCCTGCTCGGACGGTTTGAGCACGAAGGTATTCCCGCAGGCGATGGCCATCGGAAACATCCACAGCGGAATCATTGCGGGGAAGTTGAACGGCGTGATGCCGGCGCACACGCCGATGGGCTGGCGCAGGGTGTAGGTGTCGACACCGCCGGCAACGTTTTCAGCGAACTCGCCCATTTGCAGGGTGCCGATGGAACAGGCGTGCTCGACCACTTCCAGCCCCCGGAAAATATCGCCTTCGGCGTCAGCGATGGTTTTGCCCTGCTCGGCACTGAGGACAGCGGCGATGCGCCTGGACTGTTCGCGGATCAGGGCTTGCAGCTTGAGCATGATGCGCATGCGCGCGCCAATCGGGGTCAGTTTCCAGGTCTGAAAAGCGCGATGAGCAGCGTCGATGGCGGCGTTGACTTCGTCAGCGGTGGCAAACGGGACTTTGGCCAGCACCTCTTGCGTCGCCGGGTTGACGATGTCTTGCCATTCGGTGGTGCCGGATTCGACCCACTCGCCGTCGATCAGCAGCTTGACGCGTTGCACGGAAATGTCGGTAGAGGCGTTCATGTGGTCTCCAAATCTTATAGTTATGCAGAGACAAGGCGCGTGAATCGCCTTGGAGGTGAGGCGTTCGGACTGTTTTTGGAGTATAGATGTGCAAATCTCTAATAAGAACGCACATAAAAGCCGGTCCAATATGCAAAAAAACATCACCTCGCTGGGCTCCCTGAACTGGGATGACTTGAAGTTTTTCCTCGAAGTGGCTCGCACCCGCAAGGCCAGCGTTGCGGCCAAGCGCCTGGCGGTGGACTACACCACGGTGTCGCGGCGCATTGCTTCGCTGGAAGTGTCCCTCGGCACGCTGCTGTTCGAAAAATCCCGCACCAACGGCTTCGTGCTCACCGCCGAGGGCCAGCGTTTGCTCGGTTACGCCGAATCCATCGAAAGCACCCTGCATATGGCCTGCGAGCAGGTGTCCGGCTCCGGCGTGGCGCTGTCCGGGCATGTGCGCATGGGCTGCACCGAGGGCTTTGGCAGCTTTTTCATCACGCCGCAGTTGAGCCACTTCGTCGACACCTACCCCGCCATCTCGGTGGACATCCTGCCCCTGCCCCACTTCATCAGCCTGTCCAAGCGCGAAGCCGACATCGTCATCGCCCTGGAGCGCCCGGAACACGGGCCCTATGTGTGTTGCAAACTGTGCGATTACCAACTGCAGCTGTACGCAACCCAGGACTACCTCGACCAGCACCCGCCGATCCAGCGTCCGGCCGATCTGGCCGAGCATCCGTTTATCAGCTATGTGGATGATCTGGCGTTCAGTTCAGAGCTGCTGTACCTCGCCAATGTGGTGCCAGGCGCCAGCGCCAGCTTGCGCAGCACCAGCGTGATCGCGCAGTACGTGGCGGCGCAGCAGGGCCGGTCGATGGCGATATTGCCGTGCTTTCTCGCGGCGCAGGATCCGCGCTTGCTGCCGGTGCTGGGGGAGCAGATTGCGATCACGCGGCAGTTTTGGATGTACTGCCGGGAGGACTTGCGCAAGCTCAAACGGATCACCCTGTTGTGGGATTACATCCGTGAGGTGACGGAGCAGAACCGAGGGTTGTTGATGGGGGAAACGCGGGAGATGCGGTTTGCCGATTAAATGTGGACAGGAGGCTTGCTCGCGATAGCTGTGAGTCAGTGAACTATCAGTGCCTGACACTCCGCTATCGGGAGCAAGCCCCCTCCCACACTTGATTGCATTTCAGGTTGAGATGGCTTCCGTGTCCTGACCCAGTTCCAGCATCAATCCGCTCAGGCGCTTGACCTTGCGCCGCACCGCTTCTTCGAACACACCGCCACGCGGTTCGATCAGGCTGAACCAGCGTTTGGCGCGGGTGATGCCGGTGTAGATCAGCTCTTTGGTGAGCACAGGGTTCAATGCATCGGGCAGGATCAGCGCCGTGTGGGTGAACTCGGAGCCCTGGGACTTGTGCACGGTCATGGCGTACACGGTTTCCACGTCGTTCAGACGGCTGGGCAGCACAAAGCGTACGCCGCCCTGGCCATCGTTGCGTGGGAAGGCCACGCGCAATACCTGCGGGCCGCCGTCACTTTCCGGCAGTTTCAGAGCGATACCAATGTCGCCGTTCATCAAGCCAAGGCCGTAGTCGTTGCGCGTCATCAAGACCGGACGGCCTTCGTACCACTGCTCGTCGCCTTCGATCAGCTTCACTTTGCGCAAGGCGGCGGTGATGCGCAGGTTGAGGCCTTCCACACCCCACGGGCCCTTGCGCACGGCGCATAGCAGCTGAAAGGCATCGAAGGCTTGCAACAGTTGCTGCGCCCAGTGGGTCCAGGCGGGGTCGTCGCGTAGGGTGTCGAGCGGCGGGCGCGCAGACTGCAGCAGGTTCAGGTAGTAGCGATAGCCTTGGGCGCCGTCGCCCTGCCCGTCCAGCACCAGCCGCTCCAGAGCGTGGTCGTGCTCGCCCTTGAGGCTGACGCAGAACAGGTCGCTGTGGCTGCGCGCGGCCAACAATGCACGCGCCTGTTCGGCGTTTTGCTGGTTGACCCAGCGCGCCAGCTGGCCGATGCCGCTGCCTTCGCCGAAACGCCGCGAATAACGCAGCATCACCACTTGCTGCGCCAGCGGGTGGCTGGCGTCGAGGTCTTCCTGCAAGCCGCTGGCACTGAGGTCTTCGCCGCTGACCGCTTGCAGCCACTGGCGCGTCTGTGGGCTGTACCAGCCGGCCTCGGCGTCGCGGCACAGGTCGCCCAGCACGGCGCCGGCCTCCACCGAGGCCAGTTGGTCCTTGTCACCCAACAGCACCAGCCGCGCGTGGGACGGCAGTGCGTCGAGCAGGTTGGCCATCATTTCCAGGTCGATCATCGAGGCTTCGTCCACCACCAGCACATCCAACGGCAGCGGGTTGCCCAGGTGATGACGAAAGTGCCGAGTGCCAGGACGACTACCGAGCAAGCGGTGAACGGTGGTGACCTGGGTCGGGATCTTGTCCTTCACGCCCTGGGGCACGTTGAGCGACAGCACTTGCTGGCTGATGGATTCGGTCAGGCGCGCGGCGGCCTTGCCGGTGGGCGCGGCCAGGCGGATACGCAGCGGGCTGCCGGCCTCCACGGCGGGCGCCTGCAACAGCGCGAGCAGGCGCACCACGGTGGTGGTCTTGCCAGTGCCGGGGCCGCCGGTGACGATGCTGAACGCACCGCGTGTGGCCAGGGCACAGGCGAGTTTCTGCCAGTCGATCACGCCATCCGGCGGGGCTTGCTCGAACAGGCCATTCAAGCGCTGGGGCAAGTCGGCCGAGACGGTTTCTTGCGTGACCAGGCGCAGGCGCAACGCGGTATCGATGCGCCGCTCATAGGCCCAGTAGCGGCGCAGGTACAGGCGTTTGCCGGCCAATACCAACGGCCGGCTGTGGGCAGACTCGTGGTCATCGCCGGCCAATGCGACCAAAGGACTGGCCGCCAGGGCCTGGCACCAATGGGCACCGTCGAGGCCGCCGAGCAGTTGTGATGGCAGCAGCATGGCGCCGGTTTGCAGGTCGCCTTCGGGTGGCAACGACAGGGCGAAATCCGGTGCCTTGAGGGTTTCGAACAGGTCCAGGCACACATGGCCGTGACCCAACTGGTGACTGGTCAAGGCCGCGGCCAGCAACACGAGGGGGTCGGCGCGTGGGTCGAGCTCATTGAGGAAGCCAACGAAGGCCTTGTCCAGCGCACGCAGCCAGCCGCGCTCGACCCAACGGTCGAGCAGTTGCAGCAGGTCGGCGGCGCGGCTCAGGGGTGCCAGTTCCTCCAGCGGTAGCGGCGACAGGCTCATAACAGCACTCCTTGTTCCCAAGCGGGTTCAGCCTTGGGCGGTATCGATTTGCCCTGGAACAGCAGGTCCAGGCCCTCGATCAGCTCACGCGGTGGCCGGGTGAAATACGCGCCCTGGCTGGCGGCCTGGGTGCCCCGCAGGAACAGGTACAGGGCACCACCGACATGCCGGTCGTAATCGTAATCGGGCAAACGGGCCTTAAGCTGACGGTGCAAGGCCAGCAGGTAAAGGACGTATTGCAGGTCATACCGATGCTCCAGAATCGAGTGTTCCATGGCCTCGACGGTGTAGGCCGAATCGTCAGGGCCTAGCCAGTTGGATTTGTAGTCGGCCACGTAGTAGCGGCCCTCGTGTTCGAACGTGAGGTCGATAAAGCCTTTGAACATGCCATTGAGCAACACCGGTTCGGCAGCCACGCGGGACACGCCGTGGTGGGTGTGCTGACACACCAGCCTGTCGAGGGCGAGCACGTCGACCTTGTGGCTGGCGAACCAGAACTCCATCTCGATCTGGTAGTGCTGCAGGCCGCTGAGCGTGACCTGATCGTTGTCCAGGGGCAGCGGCGTTTGCAACAAGTGGCCCAACCAGGCGCTGAGGGTGACGATCCAGCCTTCCCAGTTGCGGCGGTTACAACGCGCACCAACGGCTTTTTCGAGCGCTTGCGGGGTTACGTCAAAGCCTTCTTCACCGGCCCACTCGAGTAAACCGTGAAGGAAGGTCCCTGGGTTGGGCCCCCGTGGGAAACGGTGAATATCGCCGCCGGACGCGGCCACCTCGCGTGGGGCGTCGGGGTCGAGACGTTCGTCATCGAACAGCTTCTGGGCCTGGGGGCTCTCTGGCGCCTCCAGGGGAGCGGCGCTCATGCTGTCGCCAATGCGCAGGGCACTGTAGGACGCGATCCACCAGTTTTCCGCCGCCTTGCGCGTGGGCAGCAACGGCGCCAGCAAGGTGGCCTGGTTGCGCGGCGGGTGGAAGACATTGTCCCGTGGGTCCGGTACCTCGGTGTAGTGCACCGCCGGGCAGTCTTGCGCCAGGTCCAGCAACCAGCGCGCCAGCCCGGCGGACTCGCCCAGCGCGGCCCCCGCACCGAGCAAATAGCCGAGCGCCGACAGGTGCAGCACCGAGCTGCTGGTGTTGCCGCGCTTGAGGTCGGCGATGCCCAGCCAGCAAGCATGTTTGGCGCGGGTGAGGGCCACGTAGAGCAGGCGCAGGTCTTCGGCCAGGCGCTCGTCGTCGGCCTGGGCGATCAGCTCGGCGGTGGGACTCAGGCTGACCTGGGATCGACCCTGTTCATCGTGGTAATGCAGCGGCAAGCGGCTGCCATCCACCGGTTTGGCCGAGCAGATGAACGGCAGGAACACCAGGTTATATTCCAGGCCCTTGGACTTGTGGATGGTCACCACCTTGACCAGTTGCTCGTCGCTTTCCAGGCGCAGGATCTGCTCTTCACCGGCCTGACCGGACAGCGCCAGGTGTTCGGCCAGGTGACGGATCAGGGCCTGCTCGCCATCGAGTTCCGAGGCGGCCTGTTGCAGCAACTCGCTCAGGTGCAACAGGTTGGTCAGCACTCGTTCGCCGTCGCTGCGCGCGATCAGGGTTTGCGGCAATTTGAAATCGTGCAGCAAGCGACGCAGCATCGGCAGAACGCCCTGATTGCGCCAGATCGCGCGGTAGCCACGAAACTGCATCACGCGGGTTTCCCACGCCAGTTCGTCCTGATTCAGACGCTCCAGTTCCGCCAGCGACAGGTTCAAGGTGACGCAGGCCAGGGCGGCGCGCAGGGGGCGCTCGACGTCAGGCTCGGCGCAGGCTTTGAGCCAGGCCAGCAGGTCGTGGGCTTCCTGGGCGGCGAACACTGAATCCTTATCGGACAGGTACACACTGCGCACGCCACGGGCGGCCAACTCGGCGCGCACGGCTTGGGCTTCCTTGCCGTCGCGCACCAGGATGGCGATGTCTGACGGCAGCACGCCGTCGAAGCGGCCATCCTGGTGCCGGAAACCTGCGGTGCCTTGCTGCCCGCCGTTGAGCAGCTCGACAATCTGTGTCGCGCAGACAGCGGCGAGATGCTTGCGATAGATGACGTTGGAAATCGGCTGATCGGTGGGCAGGTGCCAGAGGTTCAGCGCCGGCAGCGTCTGACCATCGACCTGCATCTGTTCCTTGCGACCCTGGGCCAGCACCGCGTGGAACGGCACCGGGTTGTCGCCGTTGGGCTCACGGAACAGAAACGCGCCACGGCCTGTTTCGGCACGCTGGAACACATGGTTTACCGCCTCGACCATGGCATGGCTGGAACGGAAGTTGGTGCCCAGCGTGTGGTGACGGCCGAGGGTGGATTTGCGCGCGCGCAGGTAGGTGTAGATGTCGGCGCCCCGGAACGCGTAGATCGCCTGCTTGGGGTCGCCGATCAGGAACAGGCCGCTGTCGAGGTGGTTTTCTTCGATGCGGTAGATGCTGTCGAAGATGCTGTACTGCACCGGGTCGGTGTCCTGGAATTCGTCGATCAGCGCCACGGGGAACTGTTCGCGAATCACACTGGCCAGGCGCTCGCCACCTTCGGCTTGCAGGGCAGCGTTGAGGCGGATGAGCATGTCGTCAAAGCCCATTTCGGCGCGACGGCGTTTTTCTTCTTCAAACCGTTTGCCGACCCATCCGGCGGCGTGTTGCAGCACGGCGGCATCGGGGCTCGGCAAGGCGTCAAGACGGGCTTTGAGGTCGGCCATGGCCTCGATGCCGGGGTGCTGCGGCGGCTCGCCTTTCCAGGCTTCAGCCATGCCGTCCGGAGTGAGCCGCGTGAAACCGGTGCCGATGTCCAGCTGTTCCAGGCTTTCGTCGGCGGCCCAGGCGCTGATTTTTTCGAACCACGGCTCGAAATAACGGGCCTGCATCTTGCGGCCATCAACCACTTTGGCGGCGACGGCTTGCAAGCAGATCTCACGCAATTCCGTTGCCCACTGTTTCCAGGGCGCCTTGAGGTGGATCAGCGCTTCACGGCGCTCCTGCAGGCAGGCGTTGATCAGCTCGGCGGGTTCGCGGGTGTCGTCGGCCGGCCGTTCGCTGCCGAACAGCGCGCGCACCCGTGGCATCAGGGCAGCCGGGCCGCCCCAGTGGGTGCGCACCCAGTTGAGCGCGTCGTCGTGCATGGGGTAGCAGAACAGCCGCCAGTAATCGCGCAGCACCTCGCCCAGCAGATCGCTGTGGTCGGTTTCCAGGGTCTGGGTGAACAGGCTGCCGCTGTCGAAGGCGTGTTCGCGCAGCATGCGCTGGCACCAGCTGTGGATGGTCGAGACCGCCGCTTCGTCCATCCATTGCGCGGCGATGTCCAGGCGATTGGCGCAGGCAGGCCATAGCTCGGGCGGGTATTCGTCGCGCAAGTCGGCGATCAGGGCGTCCGGTTGTTCGATCTCGGTACGGAAGAAACGCGCAGCTTCGGCCAGGCGGATGCGGATACGCTCACGCAGCTCCTTGGTGGCGGCGTCGGTGAAGGTCACCACGAGAATTTGCGGCGGCAGCAATTCGTGACCGAAACCGGACGTTTCGCCACCGTGGCCGAGCACCAGGCGCAGGTAAAGGGCCGAGATGGTGAAGGTCTTGCCGGTGCCGGCGCTGGCTTCGATCAGTTGGCTGCCCTTGAGCGGGAACGCCAGGGCCAGGGGTTTACGGGTCATGCGCCGGCCTCTTCGCCAGTGAGTGATCGCCAGGGCGCAGTGATCAGCGGGCGATACAGGGTTTCGGCCCAGCCTTCGAACTCTTCGCTGGCGGTGAGCGCGGCGTAGTCGGGGAATTGCCGGGTGAGCGCCGGCGTTTCACGACGCTCGCCGTCGGTGGTGATGCCATCGCCTTCGTAGGCTTTGCTGGCGGCCGCCTGCGCCTTGGCCGGGTCGGTTTGGCCCAGCCAGGCAAACGCGGTTTTAACGGCAACCGGCAGTGGCTTGCTCATGCCAGTGTGCCAGGCCAGCAGCAGGTCGTTGAGCAAGCCTTGCGCCGTGGCTTTTTCCAGCGGGGCCAGCAGCAAGGTGTCGTCGCTGGCGACCAGGCCGGTGCTCAATGGCAGGCCACAGGCGCAGGCCACCAGATGATTGACCCAGGGCCGAATCAGGCGGTGCCACTTGCGTGTCTTGAGCGAGCCAATGCTGTTGGGGATGGTGGTGACGCTCAGTAACCCGCCATCGCTGCGCCGATGCAGGCCGCTGATCCAGCCGTCCAGTTGAATGCCCTGGTAGTCGACGCTGATGGGTTCCGCGCCGGTATGGGGGGTGGGCCAGAGTGCCAGCAATTGCTGATAGCGCTGCAGCAAGTCGGGCAACGGTTCGATCAACTCGTTGCGCAGGCATTCGCCGAAACCGACCATGGGCAGCAGGCCGCTGCCTTGCAAGCGCAGGGCCTGGGCGTTGAGGGCCTGGTCGAGCTGATCGGGTCGGGTCAGGGCGGCGTTGAGCAAACTGTCGCTCAGGCTGTAGCGCTGCAGGGCGTCGAGCACGAAGGGTTCTTCGTCCGCCAGCGGGACTTCGGCAGCTTCGAAGAACACTTTCAGACGCTGGCTGAAGAAATGTTTGACTGGGTTGCGCAAAAAATCCTGCAATTGGCCAAGGCTCAGGGGTTCTTCCTGCTGATGCGGTGCGAGTGCGCCTGCGATGGGGATTGCATCGGTCGACTGGTGCAGCATCTGCCATTCGCGGGCGTAACTGAACAGCGCGTCGCCTTCGTGGAAGTAGCGGGCGCTGAACGGTTGGAGCGGATGTTCCTGGGTCATGGCCTCCAGCAATGGAGCATTCTGGATGTTGTGCCAGCCGCTGGCGATATGGTCGCGCAACTGGCCGATCAGCACCGAGGCCGGCCGGTCGCTGTTGTCGCGAATGCTGCGGCCGACCCAGCTGATATAGAGCTGGTCGCGGGCCGAGAGCAGGGCTTCGAGCAGCAGGTAGCGGTCGTCTTCGCGGCGTGAACGGTCGCCGGGGCGGTAGTCGCTGCCCATCAGGTCGAAATCCAGCGGCGGTTGCGCGCGCGGGTAGTCGCCATCGTTCATGCCGAGCAGGCAGACCAGCTTGAAGGGGATGGCGCGCATGGGCATCAGGGTGCAGAAATTGACGGCCCCGGCCAGGAAGCGCTGGGACAGCCGGCCTTGGTCCAGGCCAGCCAGCCAGGCTTCGCGCACCACGGTGAGCGGTAACTCGTCCTGCAGGCCGACGGACTCACAGGTTTCCAGCCAGGTTTCTCTCAGTTGTTCGAGTTGGCCGAGCAGGTAGTCGTCATGTTCGCTGCTGGCCAGGAAGAAGCGCTGCATCAGGCGCTGCAGGCGCTCGCCCCATACCCTCGGTGCCGCGGGCTGCGACAGAGCCTGATGGGCGTCATTGAGCGCGTCGAGCAGGGCCACCAGCGGGCCGATCAGGGCAGCATCGAGGCCGCCGATTTCGTCGTAGGGTTCAATGCCATCACAGGCCATGCCCGTGCCGACCGCGTAGCCGAGCAGCATGCGACGCAGGCCGAATCGCCAACTGTTCTGCTCCAGCGCTGGCGGCAGGCCCAGGCCAGCGCGCTGTTCGGCGTTCAAGCCCCAGCGGATACCGGCGCCTTCGATCCAGCGATGCAGGGTGGGCAGGTCGCGCTCTTTGATGGCGAACCGCTCGCGCAGGGCCGGCACGTCGAGCAGGTCGAGGATTTCACTGACGGGGAAGCGGCTGTCGGGCAGTTTGAGCAGGTGCTCGACCGCGATCAGCAATGGATCGCGGCCGCGCTGGCCCTGGTCGGTGAGGGTGAAGGGAATGAAGCGTGGATCGCTGCGTTCGAGTTGGCCGAACACCGCGCGAATATGCGGCGCGTAGCTGTCGACGTCGGGGACCATGACGATGATGTCCCGAGGGCGCAGCGTGGGATCGGCACTGAAGCGCTGGAGCAGTTGATCGTGGAGGATTTCGACTTCGCGTTGCGCGCTGTGGGCGATGTGGAAGCGGATGGAGGTATCGCGCTGCAAATCGACCGCGGGCCACTTTTCGCGGGTTTCATTCAAGGGGCGCAGTTCGAGGATGTCGTCCTGGAGCTGGTTGAGCAGCGTGGTGGGCTCGCTCTCGCTGAACAAGTCGATGCGACCGTCACGGAACGCGGCGCGGTAGCTGTTGGGGTCGTCGTAACTGTCCAACAGGCTGATGTAGTCGCGCCCCTGTTTACCCCAGGCGGCGAGCAGCGGATGTGCGTGCTGGTGCAGGGTTTGCGGGTCGAGGGTGACGGGCATGCCGGCCTTGCGCGCCTGGCGTTTGTACTCGTTGCGCAGCAGGTCCTTGTCGGCAACGATGTCGGACCAATGATGGCGGCAAGGGTTGTGCACGCAGAGCAGCACCTGGCTGAACCGGGCCAAGCCGGCGAGGGCTTCGAGCGCCTGGGCGGGCAGTGATGAAATGCCGAAGACGATCACTCGGGAGGGCAGGCCTTTGGGCGCGTGCTCCAGGGTATTGATGCGCTCGATAAAGCGCTGATGCACGCCGGCGCGGCTTTGGGCCATGCCCTCCTCTCCCACATCCAGCAGCAGTGCGCGCCATAATTCGGCTTGCCAGCAGTTGGCGGGATTGAGCGGTTTGGACTCGCCTCGACCATTGCGTAATTGATGACGGCCGGCGGCCCAGTCTTCCAGCCAATCGGCGCGGTAGACCTGATACTGGTCGAACAGGTCAGCCAGGCGCTCGGCAAGTTGATAGCGTTTGCGCAGGTCGGTGTCTGCGGTCAAAAAACGCTGCAGCGGCTCGAAGTGTGGTTGGTCGATCAGCTCCGGCAGCAGGCGCATCAGGCGCCAGGTCAGGGGGGCTTTATCGAGCAGGGATTTGGCCGGGATTTCGTCGCGGCCCAGCACCATGCGATAGAGCTGCCACATGAAGCTGCCGGGCAGCTGAACGTCGATGGCGGCGGCGATACCGCAGCCCCCCATGTCGTCATCCTGTGGATCTTCAGCCAGGGCCAGCTTGAGCCATTGGGCGATACCGTTGCTTTGCACCAGCGCGATTTCGTTTTCCAGGGGCGCCAAGGGGTAACGGCGCATCCAACTGACCACCAGGCTGCGCAGCTCATCCAGGCGGTTGCCGTGAACCACCATGAACCCAGCGCTGAGGGACGTCGCATCCGGCATAACGGCTTCCTTGGGAAAAGCACAATCGAGGGGTGCGACTTTAGCACTGTGGGCCGTTATTGGCGGGCTTGAGATGGTTTATGCCCGCTGAACCGCCACAAATGTGTCACTGCGCATACATGGGAGTGTAAAACCTGCTTGCTAGGGTCGGCGCCTTATCCAGATAGAGCGAAGGCGAAGGCTATGCGATCCAACACCCAGATTGCCCAGGTAATGGCGTCTTCATTACTCCTTTCATTGCTTGCCGTATCGGTTCAGGCAGCGAGCCGTGCGGGGGACAACAGCATCAACGGTGTCGACCTGCTCTCCGGATTCGGCACGCTGTGGACGACCGGCGCGACCTGGGACACCGGCACACCGACCGCGCTGGGTCAGGGATTGCTCAGGCGCAACCTGCAAATCGTGCTCGACCGCGCCAATGCCCGCACCCTCGCCCAGGAAACTGCTGCCTACTTCGATGATCGCCGTGACCAAAGTTACAGCGCCATCAGCGGGCTCGGTTCGTTGAGCACTGCCTACAAGGCAGGCGCCGGCGCCTTAACGACCATCACGCAATTCGACGACAGCAATAAAACCATCAGGTACGACGATAAAGGCAATGGCGCCGGCAGCTCGTCTTCGGCGCTGGGCAAGGTGGTCGATCTGGTCGGTGCGGTGCGCAACGACGCGTCTACCACGCCCACCAAATCCCACTATCTGTATCCGCGCCCCTGGCGGCAAAGCCTGGACGGCCAGAGCCTGGAGTTTGTTGTGCAGCCTTCGCTGCGCCCGGCCAAGAGCACGACGCCGGCGAGCGATTCGGGATTCCCCAGCGGCCATACCAACGCTGCGTATTTGTCTTCCTACGCACTGGCCTATGCGATTCCCGAACGTTTCAGCGAACTCATGCTGCGCGCCTCGGAAATCGGCGACAACCGTATTGAAGCGGGCATGCACTCGCCGTTTGACGTGATGGGTGGGCGCATCACCGCGACGTATTTTGCCATCGATAATCTGTCCAACCCGGCCAACGCTCAACTGCGCGCCGATGCGCGGGCACAGGCACTGAAGTACTTCACTGCCCAGTGCGGCGGTGATGTTAATAACTGCATGGCGACCATCGACCCAGCCACTGACCGTACATCCCAGCATGCTCAGGACAAGGCGCTGTATACGTCGCGCATGACTTACGGATTCGACCCTGTGGGCGCGACCAACCTGGCTCCGGTCGTGCCGGTTAACGCCGAAGTGCTGCTGGAAACGCGCTTTCCTTATCTGGACGCGAGCCAGCGCCGCGAGATTCTGGCGACTACTGAAATTACCTCAGGCTATGCGGTGATTGATCAGTCTGGCGGCTATGGTCGATTGAACCTGTACGCGGCGGGCGATGGTTTCGCAGCATTCAACACCAACGTCACGGTGAATATGGACGCCAGCCTCGGCGGCTATAACGCCGTTGACGCCTGGCGCAACGATATCAGTGGTAGTGGTGCGCTGATCAAGAACGGCAGCGGCAACTTGATGCTGACCGGCAATAACACTTACTTGGGTGGTACGGTCATCAACGGCGGGGTGCTGACCGGTCACGCCCAGTCCTTCGGCAGTGGAGCGATCACCGATAACGCAACGCTGGTGGTTGATCAGTCAACCAACGATACCCTGGCCAACACGCTGGTGGGCAACGGTGCGCTGATCAAGCGCGGTGCCGGGTCGCTGAACCTGACCGGCAACAGCAGCCTGTCGGGTGCAACGACTGTTCAGGCCGGTCGCCTGGCCGTTAATGGCAACCTGGGTAACTCGCTCGTCAGTGTGCAGCAAGGCGCAACGCTGGGTGGCAACGGCACCGTGGGTGGCATTAATGTCGCCCAGGGTGGCGTGGTGGCGCCGGGCAATTCGGTCGGGCAATTGAACGTCAATGGTGACGTCAATCTTGCTCAGGGTGCGATTTATCAGGTGGAGTCGGACGCTGCCGGCAATGCGGACCGCATCATCGCCAGCGGCCGTGCGAGCCTCAATAACAGCACCTTATCGCTGGTTGAAGGCGGTAACTGGCTGGCCGCGAGCCGTTACTCGATCCTCTCGGCAGCCGGCGGCGTAAGCGGTGCGTTTGCCGCTGTACAAACCAACTTCGCCTTCCTCACCCCAACGTTGAACTACACGGCTACCGATGTGGGCCTGACACTTGACCGTAATGCGCAAAGTTTCTCGAGCCTGGCGACCACTCAAAATGCCAGGGCTGTCGCGCAAGGGTTGGACAGTGCAGGGACAGGCAACGCGCTCTGGCGTCAGGTGGTACAGGATGACGCGCCGACGGCACAAGCTACATTCAAGGCGCTGTCCAATGAGCTGCATGCTTCAACGCAGACAGCGTTGATCGAAGACAGCCGGCTGGTGCGCAATGCCATGAATGACCGGTTGCAACAATCGCAGTCGGCGCAGGCATTCGGCAGTACGGCGCAAACATTGGTCGGTGATGCTTCGCGTGGCGTGGTGTGGACTCAAGCCATTGGCGCAACCGGGAAGACCGACAGTAGCCGTGACGTCTCCGGACTCGACACGCATACCAGCGGCCTGCTGCTTGGCGTTGATGTACCGCTCGATGATACGTGGCGCGTGGGCGCGCTGGCTGGTGTGAGCAACAGTAGTTTCAATCTGCGTCATGCGTCCGGCTCCACTGACAGCGACAACTATCACCTGGGCGTCTATGGGGGTGCCAAATGGGGCCAACTGGGGTTGCGCCTTGGCGCGGTGCGCACCTGGCACGACCTGACGGCCAAGCGCACGCTGGAATTGCCAGGCTCTTCCGAACACTTCAAAGAGGATTACAGGGCGGCGACCAACCAGGTCTTCGGCGAGTTGGGTTATTCCATCGAAATGGGTAACGCGCTGCTCGAACCCTTCGCCAACCTTGCGCACGTGCGACTGGACACCGATTCCTTCGATGAGAACAGCAACCTGATCACGCTGGAGAACAAGTCCCAGGACAATCACATCACCTTCAGTACGCTGGGCCTGCGTGCAGCCACTCATTTGAATGCTGGCAGCGTTGCGGTCAAGCCTAACGCCACGCTGGGTTGGCGTCGTGCCTATGGCGACGTGACGCCAGAGAGCCGTGCCGCCTTCAGCGGTGGCGGCACCTTCGAGTTGGCCGGCGCACCGATTGCCCGCAGTGCAGCAGTAATCGGCGTGGGCGTCGATCTGGGATTGAGCGATACCTTGAGCGTGGGCTTGAGCTATGACGGTCAGGTGAGCAGCAATGCATCAGATCAGGCATTGAATGCTCGGCTGACGTTGGCGTTCTAAGACTTAAGCGTGACTTTCCGATCGCCCAAAACAAAACCCCATCTGCTTTCGCAAATGGGGTTTCGGAATTTAATCTTGACGATGACCTACTCTCACATGGGGAAACCCCACACTACCATCGGCGATGCATCGTTTCACTGCTGAGTTCGGGATGGGATCAGGTGGTTCCAATGCTCTATGGTCGTCAAGAAATTCGGGTACTGAGTCGTGACCAGATGGCCTCGCTTCAGCAAATTGGGTATGTGACAGCTGTCGGTGCTTTGTGAGCGTCGAACTTTCGGTTCATCTCGTCTTCACACACCGCAATCTGGCCTTTCGACGCAAATTGCTTGGGTGTTATATGGTCAAGCCTCACGGGCAATTAGTATTGGTTAGCTCAACGCCTCACAGCGCTTACACACCCAACCTATCAACGTCGTAGTCTTCGACGGCCCTTCAGGGAACTCAAGGTTCCAGTGAGATCTCATCTTGAGGCTAGTTTCCCGCTTAGATGCTTTCAGCGGTTATCTATTCCGAACATAGCTACCCGGCAATGCCACTGGCGTGACAACCGGAACACCAGAGGTTCGTCCACTCCGGTCCTCTCGTACTAGGAGCAGCCCCTCTCAAATCTCAAACGTCCACGGCAGATAGGGACCGAACTGTCTCACGACGTTCTAAACCCAGCTCGCGTACCACTTTAAATGGCGAACAGCCATACCCTTGGGACCGGCTTCAGCCCCAGGATGTGATGAGCCGACATCGAGGTGCCAAACACCGCCGTCGATATGAACTCTTGGGCGGTATCAGCCTGTTATCCCCGGAGTACCTTTTATCCGTTGAGCGATGGCCCTTCCATACAGAACCACCGGATCACTAAGACCTACTTTCGTACCTGCTCGACGTGTCTGTCTCGCAGTCAAGCGCGCTTTTGCCTTTATACTCTACGACCGATTTCCGACCGGTCTGAGCGCACCTTCGTACTCCTCCGTTACTCTTTAGGAGGAGACCGCCCCAGTCAAACTACCCACCATACACTGTCCTCGATCCGGATAACGGACCTGAGTTAGAACCTCAAAGTTGCCAGGGTGGTATTTCAAGGTTGGCTCCACGCAGACTGGCGTCCACGCTTCAAAGCCTCCCACCTATCCTACACAAGCAAATTCAAAGTCCAGTGCAAAGCTATAGTAAAGGTTCACGGGGTCTTTCCGTCTAGCCGCGGATACACTGCATCTTCACAGCGATTTCAATTTCACTGAGTCTCGGGTGGAGACAGCGCCGCCATCGTTACGCCATTCGTGCAGGTCGGAACTTACCCGACAAGGAATTTCGCTACCTTAGGACCGTTATAGTTACGGCCGCCGTTTACCGGGGCTTCGATCAAGAGCTTCGCGTTAGCTAACCCCATCAATTAACCTTCCGGCACCGGGCAGGCGTCACACCCTATACGTCCACTTTCGTGTTTGCAGAGTGCTGTGTTTTTAATAAACAGTCGCAGCGGCCTGGTATCTTCGACCGGCATGAGCTTACGGAGCAAGTCCTTCACCCTCACCGGCGCACCTTCTCCCGAAGTTACGGTGCCATTTTGCCTAGTTCCTTCACCCGAGTTCTCTCAAGCGCCTTGGTATTCTCTACCCAACCACCTGTGTCGGTTTGGGGTACGGTTCCTGGTTACCTCAAGCTTAGAAGCTTTTCTTGGAAGCATGGCATCAACCACTTCGTGTTCTAAAAGAACACTCGTCATCAGCTCTCGGCCTTAAGATCCCGGATTTACCTAAGATCTCAGCCTACCACCTTAAACTTGGACAACCAACGCCAAGCTGGCCTAGCCTTCTCCGTCCCTCCATCGCAATAACCAGAAGTACAGGAATATTAACCTGTTTTCCATCGACTACGCTTTTCAGCCTCGCCTTAGGGACCGACTAACCCTGCGTCGATTAACGTTGCGCAGGAAACCTTGGTCTTTCGGCGTGGGTGTTTTTCACACCCATTGTCGTTACTCATGTCAGCATTCGCACTTCTGATACCTCCAGCAAGCTTCTCAACTCACCTTCACAGGCTTACAGAACGCTCCTCTACCGCATCACTTACGTGATACCCGTAGCTTCGGTGTATGGTTTGAGCCCCGTTACATCTTCCGCGCAGGCCGACTCGACTAGTGAGCTATTACGCTTTCTTTAAAGGGTGGCTGCTTCTAAGCCAACCTCCTAGCTGTCTAAGCCTTCCCACATCGTTTCCCACTTAACCATAACTTTGGGACCTTAGCTGACGGTCTGGGTTGTTTCCCTTTTCACGACGGACGTTAGCACCCGCCGTGTGTCTCCCATGCTCGGCACTTGTAGGTATTCGGAGTTTGCATCGGTTTGGTAAGTCGGGATGACCCCCTAGCCGAAACAGTGCTCTACCCCCTACAGTGATACATGAGGCGCTACCTAAATAGCTTTCGAGGAGAACCAGCTATCTCCGAGCTTGATTAGCCTTTCACTCCGATCCACAGGTCATCCGCTAACTTTTCAACGGTAGTCGGTTCGGTCCTCCAGTTAGTGTTACCCAACCTTCAACCTGCCCATGGATAGATCGCCCGGTTTCGGGTCTATTCCCAGCGACTAGACGCCCTATTAAGACTCGCTTTCGCTACGCCTCCCCTATTCGGTTAAGCTCGCCACTGAAAATAAGTCGCTGACCCATTATACAAAAGGTACGCAGTCACCCAACAAAGTGGGCTCCCACTGCTTGTACGCATACGGTTTCAGGATCTATTTCACTCCCCTCTCCGGGGTTCTTTTCGCCTTTCCCTCACGGTACTAGTTCACTATCGGTCAGTCAGTAGTATTTAGCCTTGGAGGATGGTCCCCCCATATTCAGACAAAGTTTCTCGTGCTCCGTCCTACTCGATTTCATGACTAAGAGATTTTCGCGTACAGGGCTATCACCCACTATGGCCGCACTTTCCAGAGCGTTCCGCTAATCTCAAAGCCACTTAAGGGCTAGTCCCCGTTCGCTCGCCACTACTAAGGGAATCTCGGTTGATTTCTTTTCCTCAGGGTACTTAGATGTTTCAGTTCCCCTGGTTCGCCTCTTACGCCTATGTATTCAGCGTAAGATAACCATCTTATGATGGCTGGGTTCCCCCATTCAGACATCTCCGGATCAAAGTCTGTTTGCCGACTCCCCGAAGCTTTTCGCAGGCTACCACGTCTTTCATCGCCTCTGACTGCCAAGGCATCCACCGTATGCGCTTCTTCACTTGACCATATAACCCCAAGCAATCTGGTTATACTGTGAAGACAACATTCGCCGAAAATTCGAATTTCTCAATTAAGAGAACTCACAAATTTTACCTTAGCCTGATCCGTTACCAGTGAAAGTAACGTTCAGTCTATCTTTCTATCACATACCCAAATTTTTAAAGAACGATCTAATCAAAGACTAGAAATCAACATTCACCATCATCACAATGGAATGCTCATTTCTAAGCTTTCATACAATAGAAGCAGTAGTGGTGGAGCCAAACGGGATCGAACCGTTGACCTCCTGCGTGCAAGGCAGGCGCTCTCCCAGCTGAGCTATGGCCCCGTATTTCTACAGGCGTTTCCCACACAAAATTGGTGGGTCTGGGCAGATTCGAACTGCCGACCTCACCCTTATCAGGGGTGCGCTCTAACCAACTGAGCTACAGACCCAATTTCGGGCTGCTTCTTATCGTCTTCTTCAATGAATCAAGCAATTCGTGTGGGAACTTATGGAGCAGCTGATGTCGTCGATTAAGGAGGTGATCCAGCCGCAGGTTCCCCTACGGCTACCTTGTTACGACTTCACCCCAGTCATGAATCACACCGTGGTAACCGTCCTCCCGAAGGTTAGACTAGCTACTTCTGGTGCAACCCACTCCCATGGTGTGACGGGCGGTGTGTACAAGGCCCGGGAACGTATTCACCGCGACATTCTGATTCGCGATTACTAGCGATTCCGACTTCACGCAGTCGAGTTGCAGACTGCGATCCGGACTACGATCGGTTTTATGGGATTAGCTCCACCTCGCGGCTTGGCAACCCTCTGTACCGACCATTGTAGCACGTGTGTAGCCCAGGCCGTAAGGGCCATGATGACTTGACGTCATCCCCACCTTCCTCCGGTTTGTCACCGGCAGTCTCCTTAGAGTGCCCACCATGACGTGCTGGTAACTAAGGACAAGGGTTGCGCTCGTTACGGGACTTAACCCAACATCTCACGACACGAGCTGACGACAGCCATGCAGCACCTGTCTCAATGTTCCCGAAGGCACCAATCTATCTCTAGAAAGTTCATTGGATGTCAAGGCCTGGTAAGGTTCTTCGCGTTGCTTCGAATTAAACCACATGCTCCACCGCTTGTGCGGGCCCCCGTCAATTCATTTGAGTTTTAACCTTGCGGCCGTACTCCCCAGGCGGTCAACTTAATGCGTTAGCTGCGCCACTAAAAGCTCAAGGCTTCCAACGGCTAGTTGACATCGTTTACGGCGTGGACTACCAGGGTATCTAATCCTGTTTGCTCCCCACGCTTTCGCACCTCAGTGTCAGTATTAGTCCAGGTGGTCGCCTTCGCCACTGGTGTTCCTTCCTATATCTACGCATTTCACCGCTACACAGGAAATTCCACCACCCTCTACCATACTCTAGTCAGTCAGTTTTGAATGCAGTTCCCAGGTTGAGCCCGGGGATTTCACATCCAACTTAACAAACCACCTACGCGCGCTTTACGCCCAGTAATTCCGATTAACGCTTGCACCCTCTGTATTACCGCGGCTGCTGGCACAGAGTTAGCCGGTGCTTATTCTGTCGGTAACGTCAAAACAATCACGTATTAGGTAACTGCCCTTCCTCCCAACTTAAAGTGCTTTACAATCCGAAGACCTTCTTCACACACGCGGCATGGCTGGATCAGGCTTTCGCCCATTGTCCAATATTCCCCACTGCTGCCTCCCGTAGGAGTCTGGACCGTGTCTCAGTTCCAGTGTGACTGATCATCCTCTCAGACCAGTTACGGATCGTCGCCTTGGTGAGCCATTACCCCACCAACTAGCTAATCCGACCTAGGCTCATCTGATAGCGCAAGGCCCGAAGGTCCCCTGCTTTCTCCCGTAGGACGTATGCGGTATTAGCGTCCGTTTCCGAACGTTATCCCCCACTACCAGGCAGATTCCTAGGCATTACTCACCCGTCCGCCGCTCTCAAGAGAAGCAAGCTTCTCTCTACCGCTCGACTTGCATGTGTTAGGCCTGCCGCCAGCGTTCAATCTGAGCCATGATCAAACTCTTCAGTTCAAACATCTTTGGGTTTTTAAGAAACCCTAAACTTGGCTCAGCAATCGTTGGTTATTCTTTGATTTCTCGCGGAGTAACTTGTGATGCTGATAATCTTGTTGACTATCAGTCTGACTCCACAAGCACCCACACGAATTGCTTGATTCAGTTGTTAAAGAGCGGTTGGTTAAGATCTTTCGTCTCAACCGAGGCGCGCATTCTACAGCAGCCTCATTTGCTGTCAAGTGATTATTTTCAGAAGCTTTCGAAGAATTCTTCAACAACTTCAACCACTTGCGCTTCCGATCTCTCGTCAGCGGGAGGCGAATTCTACAGCGTTACACGCTGCTGTCAACACCTATTTTTCTCAGCTTTCGATCGAGAAGATCGAAACGCTAATAGCGCCAAACAACACTGCACTATCAACTCCTTCTGGGCTTCGATGACCTGAAGCAACTCGCTGTCGAATTCTGCGTAACTACTTGTTTACCAAGGAGTTTTCCGTTTCGACTGCGCCGGAAGTGGGGCGAATTATAGACTTCCAGGATTTGCCGTCAAGCGCTAATTACACTTTTGTTGCAGAAACTGGCTTTTTCTCAATAAGCCGCGGAAGGCGGCGCATCACTGGAGGAATTCGCAGCACCAGAAGCACCGCCCCTATAGAAGCATAGATAGCCCACTCCTTCAGATCTGCGCGCGCGATCCATAACATGTGCAGCAACCCAAGCCCAAGAACCCCATACACCAGCCGGTGCAGTTTCTTCCAACGACTCCCCAGTCGACGCTGGCTATAGCGATTCGATGTCACCGCAAGCACCAGCAAACCCAGAAAGCCCAAGGCCCCTACAATAATGTAGGGCCGCTTGCGCAACTCAACACCCAATTGCGACCAATCCAACCCCAGCACGAACACGCAATAAGCTGCCAGATGAAGCACCACGTAAGCAAAACACCATAGACCCAATTGCCGCCGCACGGCTATCCACCCCGCCCAGCCGCTCAGTTTTTGCAGGGGCGTCATGCACAGGGTGATCAGCAACAGAATCAAGGTGCCCAGGCCAAGCCGATCAACCAGGACTTTGCCCGGGTCCGGACCGAGCGCAGAACTCCACGCCTCATATAGCCAGAATAATGGCCATATACCCGCAGCTATAAAGACGCTGATGCGCCAGATGGGATAGCGCATCAGTAGTTCTTCCGCAAATCCAGGCCGGTATAAAGAGAAGCGACCTCATCTGCGTAGCCGTTGAACATCTGGGTCTCCCGAACGTTAGGACTGAACAGACCGCTCGGCAGCCGCCGCTCCCGGGCCTGTGTCCAGCGTGGGTGGTCAACCGTAGGGTTCACGTTCGCATAAAAGCCATACTCATCGGCCGCGATACTCTGCCACGTTGTTTTAGGCTGCTCGCTCACCAGACTGATACGCACAATGGATTTCACGCTCTTGAATCCATACTTCCAAGGCACCACCAGGCGCAACGGCGCACCATTTTGATTGGGCAACTCACGCCCATACATGCCAACGGCGAGAATCGCCAGGGGGTTCATCGCCTCATCAAGGCGCAACCCCTCTACATAGGGCCAGTCGATCAGGCCGAAATTCGAGCGCTGCCCAGGCATGCTTTTTGGGTCTTGAAGGGTTTCAAAACGAATGTACTTGGCCTTGGACGTAGGCTCGACCTGCTTGAGCAAGGCCGAAATTGGAAAGCCAA
This sequence comes from Pseudomonas poae RE*1-1-14, assembly GCF_000336465.1. Classification (NCBI taxonomy): domain Bacteria; kingdom Pseudomonadati; phylum Pseudomonadota; class Gammaproteobacteria; order Pseudomonadales; family Pseudomonadaceae; genus Pseudomonas; species Pseudomonas poae. Next base: position 3,811,534 of record NC_020209.1, read on the forward strand.
TCCACGGAATGACCATCGACCACGCCTCAACGCAGCGCAGACGGTAGATTCGTTCTTCCAGTTGGTAGGGTTTCATGAAGTCTTCCAGAGCATAGCGCCCCGGCTTGCCGACCTCACCATCGATCACCACGCTCCACGGCTCGGTCTTGAGTGAGCCCGCATTATTCGCCGGATCGCCCTTATCGGTACCGAATTCATAGAAATTGTTGTAGTGGGTCGCGTCCTTGAACGGTGTGATGGCTTCGTCTTTGACGGTCACCGCCTGCCATTTCGCATCTGGCAACTTGTCGGCAAACCAGCTCGGCGCCCTGCCCGGCTCGACATCGGCATAGCGCGCCGCGTCTTCGGCACTGGCCCAGCGCGGCAAGCTAGCTGCAGCCATACCGGCAAGTGCGCCGCCAAGTATGCTGCGGCGAGAGAGGTAAAAGGATTCAGGCGTGACATCCGATTCGTTGCAATCGGACGCTTTAGGCAGTTTTATTAACATGGCAACTCCGCAGCATTGGAGAACAGATACACCAATAGACTGCGGAGTATGGGGGAAATTACATTAAGACAACGTTTTGTCCCGACGCATATGCAGCAAATACTGAACCGGCCCGGAAGCGGCGTAGACCAGGAAGGCCAGCAGCAAGATGCGCGGCGGATCGCTGAACACCACAGCAAACACCAGCACCACTACCAGGATTGCCACGAAAGGCACCCGGCCCTTGAGGTCAAACTCCTTGAAGCTGTTGTACTTGATGTTGCTGACCATCAGCATGCCGGCAGCCGCAACCATCAGCGCCACCAGGAACGACATTTTCGAACCCTGGATGCCGTAGTCACTGAACGCCCACACAATGCCCGCGACCACACCGGCAGCCGCCGGGCTGGCGAGGCCGATGAAGTAGCGTTTATCGGCAGTGCCAACCTGCGTATTGAAGCGGGCCAGGCGCAACGCGGCACCTGCCACATAGATGAAGGCAACCATCCAGCCCACCTTGCCCATGTCACCCAGCGCCCAGGCAAATGCCAACAGTGCGGGCGCCACACCAAAGGCGACCATGTCAGACAGCGAGTCGTACTCGGCGCCGAAGGCGCTCTGGGTATTGGTCATTCGCGCTACACGGCCATCAAGACCGTCCAGCACCATGGCCACGAAAATGGCGATGGCAGCGAAACCGAAATACTTGCTGGCACTTGCCGCGTCACCCGCCGCCAACGCGCTCTGGGCGCTCATGGAATTGATGATGGAATAGAAGCCGGCAAACAGGTTCGCGGTGGTGAACAGGTTCGGCAGCAGATAGATGCCACGATGCCGGACCTTGCGGCCTTCAGCGTCATGCCCTTCCTCGACATGTTCATCGATGGGCAGCATGCTTTCGGCGTCGTAAGCCTGGTTTGGCTCTTCGGGACGTTCGCTCATGGACTTTACCTTGCAACGGTGTGAAAAAATTCGACAAACACTTGCGGCGAGTGTTCGCCCGCAAACGATGCAGCTTTATACCAGAACACGCCCCCAAACGAAAAAACGCGGCCTAGGCCGCGTTTTCCCTTGATGCGTACGACTTAGTTCTTGGCTTTGTCGACGATCTTGTTGGCACCGATCCACGGCATCATGGAGCGCAGTTGCTCGCCGATGACTTCGATACCGTGAGCGGCGTTGTTACGACGCTTGGCGGTCATCGAAGGGTAGCCGGTAGCACCTTCGCTGATGAACATTTTGGCGTATTCGCCGTCCTGAATACGTTTCAGAGCGTTGCGCATCGCCTGACGGGACTCGGCGTTGATCACTTCCGGGCCAGTCACGTACTCGCCGTATTCGGCGTTGTTGGAGATCGAGTAGTTCATGTTGGCGATACCGCCTTCGTACATGAGGTCAACGATCAGTTTCAGTTCGTGCAGGCATTCGAAGTAGGCCATTTCCGGCGCGTAGCCCGCTTCAACCAGAGTTTCGAAACCGGCTTTGACCAGCTCGACAGTACCGCCGCACAGCACGGCTTGTTCGCCGAACAGGTCGGTCTCGGTCTCGTCCTTGAAGGTGGTTTCGATGATGCCGGTACGACCACCACCCACGCCGGAAGCGTAGGACAGCGCAACGTTTTTGGCGTTGCCGGATGCGTCCTGGTAGATCGCGATCAGGTCAGGGATACCGCCGCCTTTGACGAACTCCGAACGCACGGTGTGGCCCGGTGCTTTCGGCGCGATCATGATCACGTCAAGGTCGGCACGTGGCACAACCTGATTGTAGTGAATCGCAAAGCCGTGGGAGAAGGCCAGGGTAGCGCCCTTCTTGATGTTCGGCTCGATCTCATTCTTGTACAGCGCGGACTGGAACTCGTCCGGGGTCAGGATCATGACCACGTCGGCAGCGGCCACGGCGGAAGCCACGTCGGTCACTTTCAAGCCGTGGGCTTCAGCCTTGGCGACGGTGGCCGAACCCTTGCGCAGGCCGACGGTTACGTCAACGCCGGAATCCTTGAGGTTGCAAGCTTGCGCGTGCCCCTGAGAACCGTAGCCGATGATGGCGACTTTCTTGCCCTGGATGATCGACAGGTCACAATCTTTATCGTAATAAACTTTCATGAGGTTCCTCTATATATCCAGGCCGTAAGGCCATTCGCTAATTGGGTTAGATGCTGAGTACTTTGTCGCCACGGGCGATCCCGGTGACGCCACTGCGTACGGTTTCCAGAATCGAGGCCGTCCCGATCGACTGGATGAAGCTGTCCAGCTTGTCGCTTGTACCCGTCAGTTGAACGGTATAAACGCTGGCGCTTACATCGACGATCTGCCCGCGATAAATGTCGGTGGTCCGCTTGATCTCGGCACGTTGGGCACCCGTGGCCTTGACCTTGACCAGCATCAGCTCGCGCTCGATGTGAGCACTTTCCGACAGGTCTACCAGCTTGACCACCTCGATCAGCTTGTTGAGGTTCTTGGTGATCTGCTCGATCACTTCATCGTGGCCCACGGTGGTCAACGTCAGGCGCGACAGCGTCGGGTCTTCGGTTGGCGCCACGGTCAGGCTTTCGATGTTGTAGTTGCGTTGCGAAAACAGGCCGACAACACGAGACAGAGCGCCGGGTTCGTTCTCCAGAAGCAGGGAGATGATGTGCCGCATGATTAAGTACGCTCCGTCTTGTTCAGCCACATGTCGCGCATGGAGCCGTCTTTGATCTGCATCGGATAGACGTGCTCGCTGGTGTCCACTTGAATATCGAGGAACACCAGGCGGTCCTTCATGGCGAACGCCTCTTCCATCTTCGGCTTCAAATCTTTCAGATCGGTGATGCGCATGCCGACGTGACCATAGGCTTCAACTAGCTTGACGAAATCTGGCAACGACTCCATGTAGGAATGAGAGTGACGGCTGCCGTAGCTCATGTCCTGCCACTGGCGAACCATGCCCAGCACGCCGTTGTTCAGGCAGACGATCTTCACCGGAAGACCGTACTGCAGGCACGTCGACAGTTCCTGAATGTTCATCTGGATGCTGCCCTCACCGGTGACGCAAGCAACGTCATCATCCGGGAAGCTAAGCTTCACACCCATGGCCGCAGGAAAACCAAAGCCCATGGTGCCCAGGCCGCCGGAGTTGATCCAGCGGTTGGGCTTGTCGAAGGTGTAGTACTGCGCCGCGAACATCTGGTGCTGGCCCACGTCGGAGGTCACAAAGGCATCGCCCTTGGTCACTTCGCACAGGGTTTCGATCACGGTTTGCGGCTTGATGATGCTGCCGTCGCCCTTGTTGTAAGGGAACAGGCCGCGATCACCGCGCCATTCGTCGATCTGCTTCCACCAACTGGCGACGAAGTCCTTGTTCGGCGTTTCGCCAATGTCCTTGAGCGCAGCGACCATTTCGGTCAATACGCTTTCCACCGGTCCTACGATCGGCACGTCGGCCTTGATGGTCTTGGAGATGGACGCCGGGTCGATATCGATATGAATGATCTTGGCATTCGGACAGAACTTGCTCGCGCCGTTGATCACTCGGTCATCGAACCGCGCGCCCACTGCCAGGATCACGTCGGCATGGTGCATGGCTTGGTTGGCCGTGTAGCTGCCGTGCATGCCAAGCATGCCGACGAACTGGCGGTCGGTGCCCGGGAATGCGCCGAGGCCCATCAGGGTATTGGTCACCGGCAGGTTGAGCAGCTTGGCCAGCTCGGTCAGCTGTGCGGAGCCGCCGCCCAGAATCACGCCACCACCGGAGTAAAGCACTGGGCGCTTGGCCGCCAGAAGCATTTCTGCCGCCTTGCGGATCTGCCCCGAGTGCCCACGCACGGCCGGACTGTACGAACGCAGCTTGGCTTTCTTCGGGAAGATGTATTCGAACTTTTCAGCCGGGTTGGTCATGTCTTTCGGAATATCGACCACCACAGGGCCCGGGCGACCGGACTGTGCGAGGTAGAACGCCTTCTTCATGATTTCCGGGATTTCCGACGCGTGCTTGATCATGAAGCTGTGTTTCACGATCGGCCGGGAAATACCGATCATGTCGGTTTCCTGGAATGCATCGGTGCCCACCATGGTGCTAGCCACCTGGCCGGAGATGATCACCATCGGAATGGAATCCATATACGCAGTCGCGATGCCAGTAATGGCATTGGTTGCGCCCGGGCCGGACGTTACCAGGACCACGCCGGCTTTACCGGTGGCACGGGCATAACCGTCAGCCATATGGGTTGCGGCCTGTTCGTGGCGAACCAGGATGTGGGTAACAGCCGGTTCCTTGAACAGTGCGTCATAAACATGAAGCAGAGCACCACCTGGGTACCCGTAGATATAGTCGACGCCTTCGTCACGCAAAAAGCGGACGAGCATCTCACCGCCAGATAAAAGCTCCACGTTGTTCACCTCTAAAACGCCAGAATACCGTCCGTTGAAAACCGACGGGTCTTAATAGGTTTACTTCTCAACAGAGCATGAGCGACGGTGGTCGCCGACTACGTCAGCACTGACTGAGCAAGTATTGGGATCGTCCCAAGTGTTGCGGGCTTTTCCCACCCAGCGCGAGGTAACGCGTTGCGGGTGTAACAGGTCGGCGCGGATATGCGCCTCATGATCTGCCGAGCGGGCCTGCTTTTGGCAGTCCCGATACAGCGGACTTTGGATTCTTCTGTTTCAGGCCGTTCAAGTCAAGCAATAATTGCGCTTTTTTCCAACTAAGCGCATGAGAACGCAGAAGAAAGGCGTTTGAGGAGGGATAAAACTCGCCTGAATGTCGTCAAGCGGTAGAAATGTGCGCAAGACTGCCGAAAAACCCGACAGCCAGGCAATTAACGAGCGTCGACGATCAATTGGTCGAACTTTTTCAGCGCATTGCGCAATCCGAGGCTTTCCCTTGGCCGATCGGCGTAAACCATCTCGGCCATCTCCAGGATCCCTGAAGCATTGGGCAATGGCAGATCCTGTTCAAGAATCTGCTTCATGCGTACCAGGAAAATCCACTGCAGCCACTGATGAAAGTCCAGGGTGTCGACTGAGAAAGGCTCGACACTGCTGAGCGCCTCCATGCTGGGGGATTGCTCATCCCACCAGCCCTGCACGCGCAATTCGCGCTCAATCAGCAATAGCTGTTCGGCAATTGCTGGAAAACGCTCATCCATCAGAGGCTGACCTTGGCTTTCTGGCGAGCCTGGGCAGCGCCAGCGGCATCGCCTTGGGCGGCACGTGCATCACCGATCAAGGCCCAGAGGCTGGCTTGCAGGTCGGGGCGACCATTGGCCAGGCTCAGGCCACGGCGAGCGAACTGCTCGGCTTGCGGCGCATCACCCTGGGCCATGCGCACTTGCGCCAGGCGATACAGCACTTGCGGCTCACGCGGCGCCACACGCTGGGCGCGCTCAAGGCTTGAGGACGCGCCGTTCAAATCGCCACCGGCCTGCTGTTGCTGGGCGGTGGTGAGCAAGGCCAATACCGGACCATCCAGTTGCTCGTCAGCAGACAGGCCGCCGCCAGCGGAGGACGACGGAACACCACTGGGCGTCGACGGCATGCTGTACGACCCTTGATTGATCGGCGCGGCCTGTACCGGCGCTGTGTCGATCGGTGCGGAGCTGCTCGGGCCGGGCGTCCACGGCTCGGCATTGATCGGCGCCGCAGTGGCTGCGCCGCTGCCCGGCACCATCACCACCACACCCGAATCCTGCGGCATTGCCTGAGGTTTGGCCTGCGCCGGACGGTTGGTCACCGTCTGGCGGAACCCGCCATTGGCCGAGATGCGGTCATTGCTGGAAGCGTTGCTGCTCGCATCCACCACGGGAATCGAGCCGCGCTGCACGCTGGAGCAACCGCCCAGCAAGGCCAGGACGGTAATAGCTGGAATCCACAACTTGTTCACTTGAAACCCTCGTTTGCTTAATGCATCCAGCCCTTGACCCAATCCATCACCGAATCCGCATCCGCAGGCGCACTGCCACCGCATGCCGGACCGGGTGGTGGCTCACTGCCGCGAATATACGGCATCTGTACTGCGCCCGGACAATTGGCATCGGAACCTTGCCCACTGTGCGGATCGATCCAGGCCTGAACGATGTTGTCCGGCTGCGGCATATTCAGCGGCAGCGGGTCGGCCTTGCGCATGAAACTGGTCCACACCTGCAACGCGCCGGTCGCGCCGGTGAATGGCGTTTTTCCGTTATCGTCACGGCCCAGCCACACCACCGCCAGCACATCCTGGCCGAAGCCGGCGAACCAACTGTCGCGCGAATCGTTACTGGTACCGGTCTTGCCCGCCAGTGTCAGGTTCGATGGCAGGACTTTATAGACCGAGCTACCGGTGCCTTCACGCATCACGCGCTGCATGGCGTTCTGGATCAGGTAGATGGAGCCTGCATCGAAGCGTTGCTGAATCTGGAACGGGTAACGCTTGAGCGGCTCACCGTCGGCCGTCAGTACGCTGCGAATCCCGCGCATTGGCGTATTGAAACCGCCGTTGGCGAGGGTCTGGTACATGGTTGCGACTTCCATCGGCGTCATCGCACCCGCACCCAGCAGGATCGACGGGAACGCCGGGAATTCACGGGTGATGCCCAGCCGCGCGAGCGTTTTGAGCACGCTCGGCACGCCCACTTCCAGACCCAGCCGCGAGGTGGAGATATTGTAGGAGTGCGCGAGCCCCTGATAGAGGAACACCGTGCCATGGGAGCGTCGGTCGAAGTTCTGCGGCGTCCACACCTGACCGTCAGCCCCTTTGACCGATAACGGGTCATCGGAGAGCCAACTGGTAAGGGTGTATTTGCTCGGTTTTTCCAATGCCGTGAGGTAGACCGCCGGCTTGACCAGCGAGCCAATCGGTCGCACCGCGTCCAGCGCGCGGTTGAAGCCAGCAAAACTGGCCTGACGGCTGCCGATCATGGCCTGGACTTCACCGGTTTCCGGGTTGGTCACGACCATCGCTGCTTCCACTTCATCGGAGCCTTTACGCCCGGTAAGGCGCTTGAAAGTGTCGTTGACGGACGCTTCGGCTTTCATCTGCAGAATCGGATCAAAACTGGTGAAGATGCGCAGACCCTCTTCGGTCAAGTCTTCGTCGCGGTAGTCTTCACGCAACTGGCGTTTGACCAGGTCGATAAAGCCGGGGAAGGAACTGTCCGCCAGCTTGCCGCGAGTCGTGACGCCCAAGGGCATCTTCTTGGCTGCGGCGACCTGTTCAGCGGTGGCGACGCCCTGCTGTTCCAGCACATCCAATACCAGGTTACGACGCTCCAGCGCGCGCTCCGGGTTGCGACGGGGATTGTAATAGGAAGGGCCCTTGACCATGCCCACCAGCAAGGCGACTTGATGCAGTTTCAATTCGGACAGCGGTTGGCCAAAGAAGAACTGACTGGCCAGGCCGAACCCGTGCACTGCGCGCTGGCCATCCTGGCCGACAAATACCTCGTTGAGGTATGCCTCGAGAATCTCCTGCTTGCTGTAGTGCAGCTCCAGCAGCATGGCCATCATGGCTTCGGTGAGCTTGCGGGTCAGACTGCGCTCACTGGTGAGGTAGAAGTTCTTGACCAATTGTTGCGTAAGCGTACTGCCGCCCTGGGTCATTTTGCCGCCGGACGTGTTGATCCAGATGGCACGCGCAATTGACTTCGGTGAAACGCCCCAGTGGCTGTAGAAATCGCGATCTTCTACGGCGACCAGGGTTTCCAACAGGTACGGAGGCACTTGATCGAGCTTGATGAGGATGCGGTCTTCCAGGTTTTTAGGATAAATCCCACCGATCATCAGCGGTTCAAGGCGCACCACCGGCAGCTTCGAGCCATTGAGCGACGACAGCTCGGCCACATAATCACCGGAAAAGCGCACGCGAACCGGCTGGGCTTTTTCCAGCCCTTCATAGAACTGGAAGCCGCGCGTGTTCAGGTCGACAGTATTGCCGCTGACGGCCGCAGAGCCCGGGCCGTTACTCACAGGCTCGCGGCGATAGCCCAAGGCATCGAGTTCAGTGAGGAAGTCGTCCTTGCTCAGCTTCTGGCCGGTGAACAACTCCAGCGGGCGGGCGTAAACCTTGGCCGGAATGGTCCAGCGCTTGCCAGAGAATTTCTCCTGGACCACCGCATCGAGGTACACCGCGAAGCCGGCGAGCACGACCAGGCCCACGAGGCCGAGCTTGAGCGCCCAGCCGAGCCATGGGCGCAGGCCACGGGAGGGAGGTTTTTTACGGGAACGGGGAGATCGGGATCGAGTCATGGCGGCGGATTATACGCACTTTATTTGATGATCAACATGAGCCGGACAGCGGTTTGCACGACCGTCCGTAGCGGCCATAATGCCCGCCATGAATTTTTCCAGACTCTGAAGGATCGCCCGTGAGCCAGTCCCTGATCGCTGCCCTGCAAAACCCGGCGTTGTATCCGCACCCGGTTGAAGCGTTCCACGTCATTGAGACCCATATTTCGTGGGTCATCCTCACCGGTCCCTACGCTTATAAACTGAAGAAACCGATGAACTTCGGCTTCCTGGATTTCACCGACCTGGAAAAACGTGGTCACTTCTGCAATGAAGAACTGCGCCTCAACCAGCGCCTGACCAAAGATTTGTATCTTGAGGTGTTGCCGATTACCGGCACTGCCGAATCCCCAAGGGTGGGCGGCGACGGACCGGTGATCGAATATGCGCTAAAAATGCGCCAGTTCCCTCAAAGCCAGATGCTCAGCACCCTGCAGGCCAATGGCGAACTGACCAGTGCACACATCGACGAGATGGCCAGGCAAATCGCGCACTTTCACCTCACTGCACCCAAAGTCCCACAGGAACACCCTGCTGGTACGCCGGACGAAGTGATGGCGCCAGTGCGGCAGAACTTCGAACAGATTCTTCCTTTCCTCAGCGACAAGGCAGACCTGATCCAGCTCGAAGCGCTGCAAGCCTGGGCAGAAAGCAGCTTTGACCGCCTCAAGCCACTGCTGGCCCAGCGCAAGGCCGAGGGTTTTACCCGCGAGTGTCACGGTGATATCCACTTGGGCAACGCCACCGTGATTGATGGCCAGGTGGTGATTTTCGACTGCATCGAGTTCAACGAGCCGTTTCGTTTCACCGACGTGTACGCCGACACCGGCTTCCTCGCCATGGACCTGGAGGACCGTGGGCTCAAGTCCCTGGCACGGCGCTTCATCAGCCAGTACCTGGAGCTGACGGGCGACTATCAGGGACTGGAAGTGCTGAACTTCTACAAGGCCTATCGCGCGCTGGTACGCGCCAAGGTCGCGCTGTTCAGCATGCCGAGCGAAGCAAGCCCGGTGCAACGCGCCACCACGCTGCGCCAGTACCGCAATTACGCCAACCTGGCGGAAAGCTACAGCACCATTCCGTCGCGCTTTCTGGCGATCACCCACGGTGTGTCGGCAGTGGGCAAGAGCACCGTCAGCATGCGTCTGGTCGAAGCACTGGGCGCCGTGCGCCTGCGTTCGGACGTTGAGCGCAAGCGCCTGTTCGGTGAGCAGCAGGTTGAAAACGCGCCACAGGCGGGCATCTACGCTGCCGATGCCAGCACGAAAACCTACGCGCGCCTGAACGAAATCGCCGACACCGTGCTGCGCGCCGGCTTTCCGGTGGTGCTCGACGCAACCTTTCTGAAACGCGAGCAACGCGAAGCCGCCGCCAAGGTCGCCGAAGCAACAGGCGCGCCGTTCCTGATTCTCGATTGCAACGCACCACAAGCCGTTATCGCCAGCTGGTTGGCGCAGCGTCAGGCAGACAACAACGATCCTTCCGACGCCACGCTTGCGGTTATCGACGAACAGCACGCCAATCGAGATCCCTTGACAACCGAGGAGCTGATCCTCAGCCAACGTGTCCAGACCAATGAAAGCGGCACGTTGGATGCGCTGGTGGCGCATATCCGGCAGCGCTTGCCGGGCCTGTAAGAAAAGTTTCTTGGTCGTGTCGTCGGCTTCGTCGCACGACCACGAAATAGTGGCACTATAATGGCCTACAACCTCCAGCCGGTATTGCCATCATGAGTCAGCCGAAGCTTCTCGATACCCCGCTCTACTCGCTTTTGCATAAAGACGATATTCGCGGCTTCAATCAGGAGCGCCCCAAGGATGGCGTGATCGACATGCGCGGTGGCGACTTCCGTGGGCTGGACCTGCGCGAGCTGGATACCACCGGCGTGGATTTCACCGACGCGTATTTCCGCTCAGCCGATTTGCGTGGCCTGGATCTGCGCGATTGCCCGCTGGAGGGCGCAAGCCTGGCCCACGCGCAGATCTCCGGGACTTATTTCCCGCCGCAATTGACTGCCGATGAGATCCTCATGTCGGTCAACTTCGGAACGCGCCTGCGCTATCACACCAAGTAACCCAAGCCCCCTGGTCCGGCTGCGTATAACGCGTGGCACGGACCCTGCCGTCAACATTTTCGCGCCATTCTTATAAGCGTTTGGCCGTTTTTTCGTAAAGAATCACGCTTTTCCTACTGAGCGCTACACTCCTTTTCAGGCCTGCCTGGTCACGATACCCACCGCACCATTCGGCCGTCGCAAGGAGGCTTGATGAACGATGAGCTGCAACTCCTGAAAAATCTTGGCAAGACGTCGGCGCAGTGGCTGCATGCGGTGGGCATCCACAGTGCGTCCGACCTGCGCCGCCTGGGCGCGGTCGATGCGTACCGCGCCGTGCGCACACGCGGTTTCCGTGCCTCGAAAGTACTGTTGTATGCCATTGAGGGAGCGTTGATGAATGTTCACTGGAACGACATTCCTGCTGAACGCAAGGAAGCGTTGAACCGCCAGCTGGACGCAATTGCCGCTCGCCAGAAGAATTGATTTGCGGGGCTTTTTCGAACAAGCGTTTGAGGAAAACATAACGGCGTTCAAAAACAGCTGTTGACTCTCAAATGAGAATCGTTATGATTATCACAACTGGTCGCGAGATCAGCCGATAACTGAAAGACCATTGGTTCGGACTCTCAGATTATCTCCTCATCAGGCTAATCACGGTTATTTGACCCGGCTCTTGCCGGGTCTTTTTTTGCCCGTAAAAAAGTACGCGTCAGCGCGCAATGATTAACGGGTGCCCACGTTCCGGGTGCGGCTGCACCAATACATCAAGACCAAATACGGCTTTGAGCGGCCCGGGCTGCAACACTTGCAGCGGTGTGTTCAACGCATGAGGCCGCCCGTCTTCGAGCAGCAGAATCCGGTCGCAATAGCGTGCGGCCAGATTCAGGTCATGCAGAATCACCAGCACCGCAGCGCCTCGGTCGGCAAAGGTGCGTATCGCCTGCAAGACCGTGTGCTGATGCAGTGGATCAAGCATCGACGTCGGCTCGTCCAACAGCAATGTCTGCCCCGTTTCACCCGGCCATAACTGCGCCAACACCCGCGCAAGATGCACACGCTGACGCTCGCCGCCGGACAGCGAAAGATAGCTGCGGCCAATCAAGTGCCCGACATCCGCCGCCTGCAACGCGGCCTCAATGATTTCATCATCACGCACCCGTCCGGTTTGATGGGGCAGGCGCCCCATGCCAACCACCTCTTCGACACGAAAGGCAAAATCCAGGGTCGATGACTGGGGCAGCACGGCCAGGCGCTGTGCGCGTTGCGCGCCGCTCCAGTGTTTCAACTCCTGCTGGTCCAGCCACACCTTGCCCTGGTCGGGCTGCAACTCACCGCACAACGCGCCGAGCAAGGTGCTTTTGCCGGCACCATTGGGGCCCAGCACGCCGATTACCTCGCCCGACAACAGCGCCAGCGTGACATCCGCCAAGACAATTTTGCCACCCCGGCGAACCTGCAGCGCCTCTACTCGCAGCATCAGGCGCGCCCTCGCAACAATAAATAGAGAAAAAACGGCGCGCCGATAAACGCCGTCACAATCCCAATCGGCAATTCAGCCGGCGCCAGCGCCAGCCGCGCAACAAGATCGGCGAACAACAGCAGGCTCGCACCGGCCAATACCGAGGCGGGCAGCAACACCCGATGATCGGGGCCGGCCAGCAATCGCACCAAATGGGGCACCACCAACCCGACAAACCCGATCATCCCCGCCGCCGCCACCGCAGCGCCTACGCCGAGCGCCGTGCAGAACACCAATTCACGCTTGAGCCCTTCGACATCAATGCCCAGGTGCCCAGCCTCGGATTCACCCAACAACAGCGCATTCAACGCTTTCGCTCGGCGCGGCAACCACAGCGCCACCCCCGCGCTCACCAGCAGCAACGGCCACAACCGAGAATAACTGGCGCCGTTCAGGCTCCCCAGATTCCAGAAGGTCAAGGTGCGCAAGGTGGCGTCGTCCGCCAGATAAGTGAACAGGCCCACGGCAGAACCGGCCAGCGCCGTCAGAGCGATGCCGGCCAGCAACATGATCGCCACATTGGTCTGACCGTTTCGCCGACCCAGGCGGTAAACCAGCGCCGTCACGCCCAGACCGCCGATAAATGCGCACAACGACAACAGATAAGGGCCGACTGCATCCGGTAGGCCGCCAAACAACGAACCGCCGACAATCGCGACCGCCGCCCCCAACGCGGCACCGCTGGACACCCCCACCAACCCGGGATCGGCCAGCGGGTTGCGAAACAGCCCCTGCATCGCCACGCCCGACAGCGCCAGCACGCCACCGACCGCCAGGCCCAGCAAGGTGCGCGGCAAACGGATCTGCCCGAGGATCAGTTGCGCCTGCTCCAACCCTTGAGGGTCAATCGGCAATCCCATCAAACGCAAAGCGGCCCTGGCCGTATCCAGCAACGGCAGGCTGACAGGGCCAAGGGCCAACGAAAGCCAGATCGCCAGGACACATAACAATGCCAAGCCAATAAACAGCGTTTTGGGTCTGACCAGCGTGGTCATGGGGCGGATTCAGCCTGAGACGGATAAAACTCGACAGACAGTTTCATCAGAGTTTGTGGCAGACGTGGTCCGAGCCCACCCACCAACAGCGTCGGGTCCAGCTCAAACACCCAGCCATTTTTGGCGGCAGGCGTAGCGGCCAGGATCGGATTTTCCTTGAACAACGCCGTACGCGCCGCGTCGCCGGTCAGCGCCCGATCAGCAAACACCAGTACATCCGGGCTCAAACCCGCCAGCGACTCGGTCGAGAACGGTTTGTAACCGGTGTGGGTCGCCAGGTTATGACCGCCCGCCTGTTGCAACAGCCAGTCTGCCGCCGTGTCCTTGCCGGCGATCAGCGGCTTGCCCCCTGCGTGACCGAGCAGCAGCAACACACCCGGTGCCTTTTGCATGGCCTGCGCCTTGGCGATCGCGCTTTTCTGCTGATTCAGCGCCTGCTCGTATCCGGTAAACAATTGGCGAGCCTTGGCCTCATTGCCCAGCAATTTCCCCAGGTGCTCAAGGTTGCCCTTGAGTGTCGGCAAATCCGGCTGTGCGGAGAACATCTCCACCTGGACACCCGCACCCCGAACCTGCGCCAATACCGGCGGCGGGCCCATTTCTTCGGTACCGATCAATACCTGCGGGCGCAAGCTCAGAATGCCTTCAGCCGACAATTGCCGCTGATAACCGATACTGGGTAGCGCTTTGACTGACTCGGGATGCTGACTGGTCGTATCCACGCCCACAAGCTTCGACTCGCCGCCCAGGGCGGCCACCCATTCGGTCAGCGCACCGCCGGCACTCACCCAGCGTTGTGGCGGTTGCGAGGCGTGCGCCCCAGGGTTGACCAGCAGTCCGACAACAAGCGCAATAGCGCTGGTACATAGGCGCATAACAGGGTTTCCTTCAAGGGGCAAAGCCGCTCCAGCACGCAATGATGTGACAGATAATTGCTGCCGGGCATCGTACTGAGCGCAAGATCAACTGACGGATGAAGCCGGCATTTGATAATTGTTTGCATTTACACGTCAAGGCACTTGAGGATTGAAATGAAGTTCGTCTGCCCCTCCCATACCCTCGCGCCCGACAGCAGCCTCGGTTTTGAAATAGACGGTTGCAAGCTGTTGGCCGTGCGCCGCGATGGCATCGCCTACTTCTACATCAACCGCTGCCCTCATCGCGGCATCCCGCTGGAATGGCAGCCTGATCGCTTCCTCGACGAGAGCGCCAGCCTGATCCAGTGCGCCACGCACGGTGCGCTGTTCCTCATCGAAAGTGGTGAGTGCATCGCCGGGCCTTGCGCAGGTCAAAGCCTCACGGCCCTGCCCGTCCGCGAAGACGAACACGGCCTGTGGGTGCAATTCTAGTCGCCGAGCAACACCTGGAGCTTGCGGTCCACTACGATTTCTTCGTGGGTCACGCGCACACCATAGGCCAGCACCTCGACACCCGCCGCCTTGGCCTCACGCAAAGCGTCAGCGTAGCCGGCGTCAATCTCCACGGCAGGGCGCACCGCTTCGATCCCGGAAAGATTCACGCAATACAGCTGTACCGCACGCACCCCGCTGCGAGCCAGGTGCGCCAGTTCGCGCAAATGTTTCGCGCCACGCTGGGTCACCGCGTCGGGAAACGCCGCCACCGCCGAGCCGTCGAACCCCAAGGTGACACTTTTGACTTCGACATACGCCGCCCCCTCCGGGTACTCAAGGCGAAAATCGATCCGGCTTTTCTCCTGGCCGTAAGGCACCTCTCGCTTCAGCGCAGTAAAGCCGTTGAGCTCGCTGATCACTCCGGCGCGCAGCGCTTCCTCGACCAATTGGTTGGCCCGCGCCGTATTCACGCACGCCAGCCGGCCCTGTGGTGTCTCGGCGATTTCCCAAGTGCCGGGCAACTTGCGCTTGGGGTCATCGGAGCGACTGAACCAGACTTGCCCGCCCTCGACCATGCAATTGAGCATCGAACCGGTGTTCGGACAGTGAATAGTGAGTAACTCGCCGGTAACGGTTTCGATATCGGTAAGAAAACGCTTGTAGCGGCGAATCAGTCGCGCTTCTTCAAGGGGAGGATAAAAGCGCATCAGCCTTGCCAGCTCCGCAAGCCACGGGCGATGCGCTCCACCGCCTCCTGCAGGCGATCAAGGTTCTGCGTGTAGGCAAAACGCACGTGATGACCGGCCTGGTAGCGGCCAAAGTCCAGCCCGGGCGTAAATGCCACGTGTTCGGTCTCCAGGAAATGTCGGCAGAACGCGAAGGCATCGCCGCCGAATGCGCTGATATCGGCATACAAATAGAACGCCCCCTCCGGTTCCACCGCAATACCAAAACCAAGCTCACGCAGCGCCGGCAGCAGGAAGTCACGGCGGCGGCCGAACTCGGCGCGGCGCGCTTCCAGAATGCTCAGGGTTTGCGGCGTAAAGCAGGCGAGCGCGGCATGCTGGGCCATGCTCGGCGCACTGATGTAGAGGTTTTGCGCCAGTTTCTCCAAATCCGCCACCGCATCGGGCGGCGCCACCAGCCAACCGAGGCGCCAGCCGGTCATCCCGAAATACTTGGAAAAACTATTCAGGACAAACGCCTCATCATCGACTTCCAGCACGCTGGCGGCATCGATGCCGTAGGTCAGGCCGTGATAGATCTCATCCACCACCAGATGCCCGTTGCGCGCCTTGATTGCCTTGGACAGACCGGCCAGTTCGTCCCGCGTGAGCAGGGTGCCGGTCGGGTTTGCCGGCGATGCGACGAGGGCGCCCACGCTGTCCTGGTCCCAGTGCTTGGCCACCAACTCGGCGGTCAGTTGATAACGCACGTCCGGGCCGACCGGCACCAGTTGGGCTGCACCTTCCACCAGGCGCAGAAAGTGTCGATTGCAGGGGTAGCCGGGGTCGGCCAACAGCCAGTGCTTGCCAGGATCGACCAGCAGGCTGCTGGCCAATAACAGGGCGCCGGAGCCACCGGGTGTAATCAGAATGCGCTCAGGATCTACGTTCAATCCGTAGCGCTGCTGATAAAACCCGCTGATTGCCTCACGCAACTCGGGCAACCCACGGGCAGCGGTATAGCGTGTCTTGCCATTGGCCAGCGCGGCCTGGCCGGCCTGAATGATAGGCTCGGCGGTGGTGAAATCCGGCTCGCCGATTTCCAGGTGAATCACATCCAGACCGGCCGCCTGCAGCTCATTGGCTCGTGCCAGCAACGCCATGACATGAAACGGTTCGATGGCGCGGCTGCGCGCACTGTAGGGCTGGGCCATTAGCCTTCCTTAAAGCGTGAGAACAAAGTCAGGATTCTACCGAACCCTTGCGTTAATACATGCTCTATCGCCTGTTCGGCCGCCCCACATGGGCCAGCACGTGCCAGCAAAACGACTAAAATCAACCTTCGAGGCGCTCCACGCCTAACCATGGCGGGCTGCAGCGGTTGGCAGCCCTGTCGAGATGCCTCGACAACCGGGAGTGGCGCACCCCGAATCTATCTGGTAAGTTCGCCCGCTTGCAGCCGCAGGGCCGGCAGGTGTCGGTGACGTTGCAATCCTGCGCAATGGATTAGAAGAGTGAGAGGCGGTCTATTCATGTCCACCCAAGCAAAGCAACAGCAGACTCAAGGCCTCGGCGGCTTCGACCCTTATGTGGAAAAAAAGGGCGAGGAGTACATGGGCGAGCCCATGCGCGAGCACTTCACCAAGATCCTGAACAAGTGGAAACAGGACTTGATGCAGGAGGTTGATCGTACCGTTGACCACATGAAGGACGAAGCAGCCAACTTCCCTGACCCGGCCGACCGTGCCAGCCAGGAAGAAGAGTTCGCTCTGGAGCTGCGCGCCCGTGATCGCGAGCGCAAGCTGATCAAAAAGATCGACAAAACGTTGCAACTGATCAAGGACGAGGAATACGGCTGGTGCGAATCCTGCGGCGTCGAGATCGGTATTCGCCGCCTGGAAGCCCGCCCAACCGCAGACCTGTGCGTAGACTGCAAGACCTTGGCTGAAATCAAGGAAAAACAGGTCGGCAAGTAATTCCTGCCGAACTGAAACGAATGGGGCGTGCAAACGCCCCATTTGTGTATCTGGCGTTCCTGTTTCCAGTAGTATCCGGCCCATGACAGCCTCTACCTATATAGGGCGTTTCGCCCCCACGCCCAGCGGCCACCTGCATTTCGGCTCCCTGTTCGCCGCCCTTGCCTCCTACCTCGACGCCCGCGCCAACCACGGCCGCTGGCTGATGCGCATGGAAGACCTCGACCCTCCCCGCGAAGAACCCGGCGCCCAGGCCGCCATCCTGCATGCGCTGGAAAGCTATGGCTTCGAATGGGATGACGATCTGGTCCGACAAAGCGAACGGCACGACGCCTACGCCAAGGTGCTGAACGACCTGTTCAACCATGGCCTGGCTTACGCGTGCACCTGCTCACGCAAACAGCTGGAACCCTACAACGGGATTTACCCCGGTTTGTGCCGCAACGCCGGTCACGACCAGCAGGATGCAGCGATCCGCCTGCGCGTGCCGGAGCTTGCCTACCATTTTACTGATCGCGTTCAGGGTGAATTCCGACAGCACCTGGGTCGCGAGGCTGGCGATTTCGTCATCCGCCGCCGCGACGGTCTGTACGCCTACCAATTGGCCGTGGTACTCGACGATGCCTGGCAGGGTGTGACCGACATCGTGCGCGGCGCCGACCTGCTCGACTCCACGCCGCGCCAGCTGTACCTGCAGGAGCTGCTGGGCCTGCGCCAGCCGCGCTACCTGCACGTGCCGCTGATCGTGCAGCCGGACGGCAACAAGCTGGGTAAATCCTACCGTTCACCGCCACTGACTCAGGACCAGGCCACGCCGCTGCTGCTGCGCGCCTTGCGCGCCCTCGGCCAGCAACCTGGTGACGAACTGCTTCACGCCAGCCCACGGGAACTGCTGGACTGGGGCATCCGGCACTGGGATCCGCTACAGATTCCGCGCACGCTTACCCTGGCCGAAGCGCAATTGAGTTGAAGGCGCTTGCAGCCGGCCCGGCATCCGTTACCATCGCGGCAGTTTTTTAATCAGAGGCCAACATGTACATCTATCGATTGGTCCTGCTGCTGGTCGTCGGGATCTACCTGTTTTCCCCCGCCATCATGGATTGGTGGATCGACGCCACCGGCGCCTGGTATCGCCCTTATCTGCTGTGGCTGATCCTGATCGTCGTGACTTTCATCCTGCAGAGCCAAAAAGATGCCGATGAGCTTTAGCCTCACCCAGATGCTGTTGATCAGCGCCGCCTACCTGGCCGCGCTGTTCGCCGTCGCCTGGATCAGTGAGCGCGGCATGATCCCGCGGGCGATCATTCGCCATCCGTTGACCTACACCTTGTCCTTGGGCGTGTATGCCAGCGCCTGGGCGTTCTACGGCACCGTGGGCCTGGCCTACCAGTATGGCTACGGGTTTCTCTCCAGCTACCTCGGGGTGTCCGGCGCCTTTTTGCTGGCGCCGGTGCTGCTGTACCCGATCCTGAAAATCACCCGTACTTACCAGTTGTCGTCCCTGGCCGACCTCTTCGCCTTCCGTTTTCGCAGCACCTGGGCCGGTGCGCTCACCACCATTTTCATGCTGATCGGCGTACTGCCCTTGCTGGCCCTGCAGATCCAGGCGGTGGCCGACTCCATCAGCATCCTCACCCGCGAGCCGGTGCAGCACCGCGTGGCCCTGGCCTTTTGTGCACTGATCACGCTGTTCACGATTTTCTTCGGCTCACGGCATATCGCAACCCGCGAGAAACACGAAGGCCTGGTGTTTGCAATTGCCTTCGAATCGGTGATCAAGCTGATCGCCATTGGCGGCGTCGGCCTGTATGCGCTCTACGGCGTGTTCGACGGCCCGCAGCAACTGGAACTGTGGCTGCTGCAAAACCAGACCGCCCTCGCCGCCCTGCACACGCCGCTGCAGGAAGGCCCCTGGCGCACGCTGCTGCTGGTGTTCTTCGCCTCGGCGATCGTGATGCCGCACATGTACCACATGACGTTCACCGAAAACCTCAACCCGCGCTCGCTGGTCAGCGCCAGCTGGGGCCTGCCGCTGTTTTTGCTGCTGATGAGCCTGGCGGTGCCGTTGATCCTGTGGGCCGGGCTCAAGCTTGGGGCCACTACCAATCCGGAGTATTTCACCCTCGGCATCGGCATCGCCGCCAACAGTCCGGCCCTGGCCTTGCTGGCGTACGTCGGCGGTCTGTCGGCGGCCAGCGGGCTGATCATCGTCACTACCCTGGCGCTGTCGGGCATGGCGCTCAACCATCTGGTGCTGCCGCTTTATCAGCCGCCGGCCGAAGGCAATATCTACCGCTGGCTCAAATGGACGCGCCGCGCGCTGATTGTCGCGATCATCATGGCTGGCTACGGCTTTTACCTGATGCTGGGTGCCGGCCAGGACCTGGCCAATCTGGGCATCGTCGCCTTCGTCGCCACCCTACAGTTTTTGCCGGGTGTGTTGTCGGTGTTGTACTGGCCGACCGCCAACCGTCGCGGTTTTATCGCCGGGCTGCTGGCGGGCATTCTCGTGTGGGTGATGACCATGCTGCTGCCGCTGGTTGGCAACCTGCAGGGTTTCTATATCCCGCTGTTGAACATGATCTACGTGCTCGACGACACCAGCTGGCACATGGCGGCAATTGCCTCGCTGGCGGCCAACGTGCTGATGTTCACGCTGATCTCGCTGTTCACCAACGCCAGCCCCGAAGAAACCAGTGCCGCCGAAGCCTGCGCGGTGGACAACGTACGCCGTCCGCAACGCCGCGAACTGCACGCGGCCTCGCCTCAGGAGTTCGCCACCCAACTGGCCAAGCCGCTGGGCGCCAAGGCCGCGCAAAAGGAAGTCGAACAGGCGCTGCGTGACCTGTACCTGCCATTCGACGAACGCCGCCCCTACGCCTTGCGCCGCCTGCGCGACCGTATCGAAGCCAACCTGTCCGGCCTGATGGGCCCCAGCGTGTCCCAGGACATGGTGGAAACCTTCCTGCCCTACAAGGCCGGCGGCGAAAACTATGTGACCGAAGACATCCACTTCATCGAAAGCCGGCTGGAGGACTACCACTCGCGCCTCACAGGCCTTGCCGCCGAACTCGACGCCCTGCGCCGCTATCACCGCCAGACCTTGCAGGAGTTGCCGATGGGCGTGTGCTCCCTGGCCAAGGATCAGGAGATCCTGATGTGGAACAAGGCCATGGAAGAACTCACCGGTATAGCCGCGCAGCGGGTGGTGGGCTCACGCCTTAATACCCTCGGCGATCCGTGGAAGGAATTGTTACAGGGTTTTATCAACCTGCCCGACGAGCACTTGCACAAACAGCACCTGGCCCTGGACGGCCAGACACGCTGGCTCAACCTGCACAAGGCCGCCATCGACGAGCCCCTGGCCCCCGGCAACAGCGGCCTGGTGCTGCTGGTGGAAGACCTGACCGACACCCAGATGCTCGAAGACAAGCTGGTGCACTCCGAGCGCCTGGCCAGCATTGGTCGCCTGGCCGCCGGCGTGGCCCACGAGATCGGCAACCCGATTACCGGTATCGCGTGTCTGGCGCAAAACCTGCGCGAAGAGCGCGAGGAAGACGGCGAAATCACTGAGATCAGCGGGCAGATCCTTGAGCAGACCAAGCGCGTGTCACGCATCGTGCAATCGCTGATGAGCTTTGCCCACGCGGGCGCCCATCAGAATCAGGACGAGGCGGTGTGCCTGGCAGAAGTCGCCCAGGATGCCATTGGGCTGCTGGCCTTGAACCGGCGCAATTTCGAGGTACAGTTCTTCAACCTGTGCGACCCGGAACACTGGGTCGACGGCGACTCACAACGCCTGGCCCAGGTGCTGATCAACCTGCTGTCCAACTCCCGCGATGCAACGCCCGCCGGCGGCGCGGTGCGGGTCAAGACCGAGGCTTTCGAGCACACGGTCGACCTGATCGTGGAAGATGAAGGCAGCGGCATTCCACAGAACATCATGGACCGATTGTTCGAACCTTTCTTCACCACCAAGGATCCCGGTGAAGGCACCGGTCTGGGCCTTGCGCTGGTCTATTCCATCGTTGAAGAGCATTATGGACAAATCACCATCGACAGCCCGGCTGACCTTGAAAGCCAACGCGGCACCCGTATACGGGTGACCTTGCCGCGTCATGTCGAAGCGACGTCCGCTGTGAACTGAGACCGTCGAGAGAATTGAATCAATGCCGCACATTTTGATCGTCGAAGACGAAACCATCATCCGCTCTGCCTTGCGTCGCCTGCTTGAGCGCAATCAGTACCAGGTCAGCGAAGCCGGCTCGGTGCAGGAAGCGCAGGAGCGATTCAGCATTCCCACGTTCGACCTGATTGTCAGCGACCTGCGCCTGCCCGGCGCACCGGGCACCGAGCTGATCAAGCTGGGCCAGGGCACCCCGGTGCTGATCATGACCAGCTATGCCAGCCTGCGTTCGGCCGTGGACTCCATGAAGATGGGCGCGGTGGACTACATCGCCAAACCGTTCGACCACGACGAGATGCTCCAGGCCGTGGCGCGCATCCTGCGTGACCGTCAGTCGTCCGGCGGCACACCGGCCGAACCGCGCCCGACCGGCAAAACCGCCGAAAAACCGGGCGTCGACAACAGCAATGGCGAGATCGGCATCATCGGTTCCTGCCCGCCCATGCAGGATCTGTACAGCAAAATCCGCAAAGTGGCGCCCACCGACTCCAACGTGTTGATCCAGGGCGAGTCCGGCACCGGTAAGGAACTGGTGGCGCGTGCGCTGCACAATCTCTCCCGGCGCGCAAAGGCGCCAATGATCTCGGTGAACTGCGCGGCAATCCCCGAATCCCTGATCGAGTCCGAGCTGTTCGGCCACGAAAAAGGCGCGTTCACTGGCGCCAGCGCCGGGCGTGCGGGGCTGGTGGAAGCGGCGGATGGCGGCACCCTGTTCCTTGACGAGATTGGCGAACTGCCACTGGAAGCGCAGGCGCGGTTACTGCGGGTATTGCAGGAAGGCGAGATTCGACGCGTCGGCTCGGTGCAGTCGCAGAAGGTCGATGTGCGCCTGATCGCCGCGACCCACCGGGATCTCAAGAGCCTGGCCAAGATCGGCCAGTTCCGTGAAGACCTGTATTACCGCTTGCACGTGATCGCCCTCAAGCTGCCCGCCCTGCGTGAGCGTGGCGCCGACGTCAATGAGATCGCCAGTGCGTTCCTGCTGCGCCAGAGCGCGCGCATCAACCGTACCGACCTGAAGTTTGCTCCGGACGCCGAGCAGGCGATTCGGCACTACTCGTGGCCAGGTAACGTGCGCGAACTGGAAAACGCAGTGGAGCGCGCGGTCATCCTGTCGGAGAGCCCGGAGATTTCCGCCGAGCTGCTGGGTATCGATATCGAACTCAGTGATCTGGAGGATGACGACTTCATCGGCCTGGCGCCGCAACCGGGCGGCAGCAACACCAGTCATGAGCCGACCGAAGACCTGTCACTGGAAGATTACTTTCAGCATTTCGTGCTGGAGCACCAGGATCACATGACCGAGACCGAACTGGCGCGCAAGCTGGGTGTGAGCCGCAAATGCCTGTGGGAACGGCGCCAGCGCCTGGGCATTCCGCGGCGCAAGACCGGCGTTGCCAGCGAGAGTTGAGGGGGCGCCCTCACAGGTAACACCCTCAGATGTGAAAAAACTGTTACCGCGGATATTTCGCGTAACAAAAGCCGGGGCTTACGGTAACGAAGCCCCGGCTTTTTTTCGTCGGCAAAAAACCCGAAACCGTCTCAACCCCCTGCTTTTGCTGGGCGTCGCTAAAGTTGGCACGCACCCTGCTATATGCTTAGTACAAAAACAATAACAAGCTCTGAACAAGACAATAAAAATAAGACGAATCGACTCACGCATAACAAAAACAACACGGCGGAGGCGCAGCTAACTGATTCTTTTGGAGAGGCGTTGCATTTGGGGCTTGCCCCGCAACCAGGCCGAGAACAACAAAAACTGCCCTAAGGCAGAGCCTGAACTGGTTGGATCGTAGATCAGCAACACAGCGACCAAAGCAATCCGTTTGCTCTTGGCTCCCGATTGGGAGTGTCATGAAGGTGAAGCTTCCTGACGAGGGCGATCAATAAAAACAAGAAGCCCGACACTAATAATAAAAATAGAGTACGCAACTACTTCTGGGGGAGCTTCGGCTCCCCTTGTAGTTTCTGCGTTTTACCCCTCCCGGCAGTCGTTTGAAGCTTTCAGAGCAACGCTTGCAGCTTGTTCCTACACCATCCCCTGACTAAATGCTAGAATCCCGGCCCATCATGCGGTCATTCCTCGTTATGGCCGAACATTCCTTCAAACAGTGCATCCCATGCTGAAGAAGTTGTTCCAGTCATTCCGTTCTCCCGTGCGTCGTACGCAACACATTCGCAGCACGCCTGAAGTGCTTAACAGCAATCAGCATTCATTGCAGCGCGCTCAGTTCAGCCGCTACGCGGTGAACATCGTCGAACGCTTGCAGAACGCCGGCTACCAGGCCTATCTGGTGGGCGGCTGCGTACGTGACATGCTGCTCAATATCACGCCCAAGGATTTCGACGTCGCCACCAGTGCCACGCCCGAACAGGTGCGTGCCGAGTTTCGCAATGCGCGCATCATCGGTCGCCGCTTCAAGCTCGTGCACATTCACTTCGGTCGCGAAATCATCGAAGTCGCGACCTTCCGTGCCGGTCATCCGCAAAACGATGAAGAGGAAGACACCAACCAGTCTTCCCGCAACGAAAGTGGGCGCATCCTGCGCGATAACGTTTACGGCACTCTGGAAGAAGACGCGCAGCGCCGCGACTTCACCATCAATGCGCTGTATTACGATCCGGTCAGCGAGCGCATCCTCGATTACGCCAATGGCGTGCCCGATATTCGCAACAACCTGATCCGCCTGATCGGTGAACCGACGCAGCGCTACCAGGAAGACCCGGTACGTATGCTGCGGGCCGTGCGCTTTGCCGCCAAGCTGAATTTCGGCATCGAGAAACACACCGCCGCACCGATTCGCGAACTGGCCCCGATGCTGCGCGAAATCCCCTCGGCGCGGTTGTTCGAAGAAGTGCTCAAGCTGTTTCTCTCGGGTTATGCGGCTGACACCTTTGAAATGCTCGTCGACCTGCAGCTGTTCGATCCTCTGTTTCCGGCCAGCGCCGAAGCCCTGGAATACAACCCGACGTACACCCACACCCTGATCAGCGAAGCGTTGACCAACACTGACCTGCGCATCAAGCAGAACAAACCGGTCACCCCGGCGTTCCTGTTTGCCGCGCTGCTATGGCCTGCCTTGCCCAAACGCGTGTTGCGCCTGCAGGATCGCGGCATGCCGCCGATTCCGGCGATGCAGGAAGCCGCTCACGAGCTGATCACCGAGCAATGCCAGCGCATCGCCATCCCGAAACGTTTCACCATTCCCATCCGCGAGATCTGGGACATGCAGGAGCGCCTGCCACGCCGCAGTGGCAAACGCGCCGACATGCTGCTGGACAACCCGCGCTTCCGTGCCGGCTACGATTTCCTGCTGCTGCGTGAAAGCGCCGGTGAGCAGACCGACGGCCTGGGCGAATGGTGGACCGATTACCAGGACGCCAACGACAGTGGGCGCCGCGACATGATTCGTGACCTGGGCAGCAAAGGCGACGGCGAAGGCGCTGCGCCCAAAAAGCGTCGGCGCAGTAGCAACAAGCGCAAACGCAGCGGCACCGATGCCTCGGGCGCCGCAGGCGAGTAAACGTGGAACGTATCTACATCGGCATGGGCAGCAACCTGGCTGCCCCGGATCAGCAATTGCGCAGCGCCATCGAGGCGCTGGCGCAGTTGCCAGGCACCACCGTGGTCGGTGTCTCCGCCTTCTATCAAAGTGACTCCCTGCTCCCGGGCCAACCGCGCTACACCAACGCGGTCGCCGCCCTGAACAGCAGCCTTGCGCCCCTTGAACTGCTGGATGCGTTGCAAGCCATCGAGAACGATCAGGGCCGCGAGCGCCTTGAGCGTTGGGGGCCGCGCACACTCGACCTGGACATCCTGTTGTTTGGCGATCGTGTTATCGACGAGCCTCGTCTGAAGGTGCCGCATTACCACATGCACCTGCGGGCATTTGTGCTCTATCCACTGGCCGAATTGGCGCCGGCAAATTTCCATTTACCGGACGGCCAGCCTTTAAGCCACTTGCTGGCAACTTGCCCGTTCGAAGGCCTGGAACGTATTCCCCAGAACTGACGCCGTCAATGTGGGAGCTGGCTTGCCTGCGAAGGTATCGACCCGTTCTAACTGAAAGACCGAGGTGCCTGTATGGCAGGCAAGTCTGCTCCCACCTTTGATCGTCATCGCCTTCAACCTGCTGAATCGGGTCAGTAACAGCGGTAACAACGCCCTCGTAACAATGCGGTAACACATCCAATTGACTTCCCGTGTCCTCCTCACGACTATAGGCGTCCCCCTGCCGCCAACCCGGCGCTGAAGGGCGCAATCCAGGCCTTATAAGCACTGCTCTCAAGACGGTGCGCCTGTATAAACGAAGACTCACGCGCGTTACTCGCTGTTTCCAAGCGCCTGAACGAGGACCCTTTCGATGCCAGACATTACCCTGACCACCTTGCAGAGCCTCAAGCTCAAAGGTGAAAAAATCACCATGCTGACCTGCTATGACGCCACCTTCGCCAACGCCTGCTGCCAGGCGGGCGTCGACGTGTTGCTGGTAGGTGACTCCCTGGGCATGGTTCTTCAAGGGAATGACAGCACGCTCCCCGTCACCACCGACGAACTCGCCTACCACACCGCCAGCGTCAAACGCGGTAACGACGGCGCATTCATCATCGCTGACCTGCCGTTCATGGACTACGCCACCGTCGGACAGACGTTCCTCAACGCCGGCAAATTGATGCGCGCCGGTGCGCACATGGTCAAGGTGGAAGGTGCGCTGTGGCTCGCCGAGTCGATCCGCCTGCTGGCCGAGCGCGGCGTACCGGTGTGCGCCCACATGGGCCTCACACCGCAGTCGGTGAACCTCCTCGGCGGTTACAAGGTGCAAGGTCGCAACGAAGCCCAGGCGCGCCAGATGCTGGCTGATGCCATCGCCCTGGAACAAGCCGGGGTTGCCATGATTCTGCTCGAATGCGTGCCCAGCGAACTGGCCGCGGAAATCACCCAGGCCGTCAGCGTGCCGGTCATCGGTATCGGCGCGGGCTGTGCCACCGACGGTCAGGTGCTGGTATTGCACGACATGCTGGGCCTCTCGATCACCGGTCGCGTGCCCAAGTTCGTGAAGAACTTCATGGCCGGCCAGGACAGCATCCACGCAGCCTTGAGCGCGTACGTCGCCGCCGTCAAAGGCGTGACCTTCCCCGCCGCCGAACACGGATTTTCTGCATGAACACCGTAAAAACCCTGCGTGAACTGCGCGCGGCCGTGACCCACGCCCGCAGCGCTGGCAAGCGCATCGGCTTCGTGCCAACCATGGGCAACCTGCACGACGGTCATGCCACCCTGGTGACCAAAGCCGCGCAGCAGGCCGACTTCGTGGTCGCCAGTATCTTCGTCAACCCGCTGCAATTCGGCGCCAACGAAGACTTGGACAAGTACCCGCGCACCCTCGCCGCCGACCAGGAGAGACTCTTGCAGGCCGGCTGCAACCTGCTGTTTGCACCCACCGTTGAGGAGATGTACCCCGAAGGCATGAGCGGCCAGACCCGCGTCAGCGTCCCGCACGTGTCTGAAGGCCTGTGCGGCGCCAGCCGTCCCGGGCACTTCGAAGGCGTGGCCACGGTGGTCAGCAAGCTGTTCAACATGGTGCAGCCGGACATCGCCGTGTTTGGCCAGAAGGACTACCAGCAGTTGGCGGTAATCCGCGCCATGGTGCATGACCTGAACATGCCGATCCAGATCATCGGCGAGCCCACCGTGCGCGCCGAAGACGGCCTGGCGCTGTCCTCGCGCAACGGTTTTCTCTCCGAGCAGGAGCGCGCAATCGCACCGGTGCTGTATCGCAGCCTCAGCCATATCGCTGCCGCCATCAAGGCCGGCGACCATGATTTCGCCAGCCTACGTGCCGAACAGGTACGGCAGATCGAAGCCGCCGGGTTGCGCCTGGATTACCTCGAAGTGCGCCAGGGCGTGCACCTGCGCCCCGCCACCGCGCAGGACCAGGACATCGTGATCCTGGTCGCGGCGTTTCTGGGCAGCACCCGGCTGATCGATAACCTGCACCTGAACCTCAACTGACCCGCCCAGGCAGCCCGCCTGTTGCCCTGATCGCCGGGTCGGTATAAAAAAGTACCGGCCGCGGCGCAGACAAAGCCAAGACATATCGACACGCTAGGTTTAATGTAATCGCCCGGCGCTAAGGTCAGCGCTGTCCGCAACCCAATTGTTGCGACAAGACTGGACGTTCCGGGCTTTGAAGTGTCCTAAAGGCAGTCCCCGTAATAAAAGGAAACCCGCAGCGATGGCGTACTACCGCACTCCTCATGACGTTACCGCGCTGCCCGCCTGGCAAGCGCTCACTCAACATCGCCAAGCCATGCAGGATTTCAGCATGCGCGAAGCCTTTAATGCCGATCCGCAGCGCTTTTCCCAGTTCACCCTGAGCAGCTGCGGGCTTTTCCTCGATTACTCGAAGAACCTGATCACCAGCCAGACCCGTGACCTGCTGGTGGGGTTGGCCGATGAAGTGGGCCTCAAGGATGCGATCGACGCGCTGTATGCCGGCGAACCGGTCAACTCCTCCGAAGGCCGCCCTGCCCTGCACACCGCCCTGCGCCGCCCGGTGGGCGACAAGCTGTCGGTCAACGGCGTGAATATCATGCCGGACGTGCACAAGGTGCTGAACCAGATCACTGACCTGGTCGGCCGCATTCACGACGGCCTGTGGCGTGGCTACACCGAAAAGCCGATCACCGACGTGGTGAACATCGGTATCGGTGGTTCGTTTCTCGGCCCGGAACTGGTCTCCGAGGCGCTGTTGTCCTACGCCCATAAAGGCGTGCGCTGCCACTACCTGGCGAACATCGATGGCAGCGAGTTCCACGAGCTGACCATGAAGCTGCGCGCCGAGACCACGCTGTTTATCGTCTCGTCGAAATCCTTCAACACCTTGGAAACCCTGAAAAACGCCCAGGCCGCCCGCGCCTGGTACCTGGCCCAGGGCGGCTCGGAAGCCGAGCTGTACCGCCACTTCATCGCGGTGTCGAGCAACAACGCGGCGGCGGTGGCCTTTGGTATCCGCGAAGAAAACATCTTCCCGATGTGGGACTGGGTCGGCGGTCGTTATTCGCTGTGGTCGGCCATTGGTTTGCCCATCGCCCTGGCCATCGGTATGTCCAACTTCAAGGAGCTGCTGTCGGGTGCCTACACCATGGACCAGCACTTCCTGACCGCACCGTTCGAACAGAACATGCCTGTGCTGCTGGGCCTGCTGGGCGTGTGGTACGGCAACTTCTGGGGCGCGCAGAGCCATGCGATCCTGCCGTACGACCACTACCTGCGCAACATCACCAAACACCTGCAGCAGTTGGACATGGAATCCAACGGCAAGAGCGTGCGCCAGGACGGCACGCCCGTGGCCACCGACACCGGCCCGGTCATCTGGGGTGGCGTGGGCTGCAACGGCCAGCATGCGTACCATCAGTTGTTGCACCAGGGTACCCAACTGATTCCGGCCGATTTCATTGTGCCGATCGTCAGCTTCAACCCGGTGTCCGACCACCATCAGTGGCTCTACGCCAACTGCCTGTCGCAAAGCCAGGCGCTGATGCTCGGCAAGACCCGCAGCGAAGCCGAAGCGGAGCTGCGCGACAAAGGCATCGCAGAAGACGAAGTGCAGAAGCTGGCCCCGCACAAGGTGATCCCGGGCAACCGTCCGAGCAACACCATCGTGGTCGAACGCATCAGCCCACGTCGTCTGGGCGCACTGGTGGCAATGTATGAGCACAAAGTGTTCGTGCAGAGCGTGATCTGGGGCATCAACGCTTTCGACCAATGGGGCGTGGAGCTGGGCAAGGAGCTGGGCAAGGGCGTCTACAACCGCCTGACCGGCGCCGAAGAAACCTCAGCCGAAGATGCTTCCACCCAAGGCCTGATCAACTACTTCCGCGGTCGTCATCGCGGCTGATACCTGTCTCAACGCGACCCCGGCCTGCTCTGGCCGGGGTTAGCTGTTAAACTCCCCGCCCCTGTTTTCCTCATTTACAGCAAGGCGCGCTCCATGTCCCCCCTGAACCAGGCGCTGCGCGCCGCCCTCGATTATCGCCAAGACCTGATCAACGAACTGCACGCCCAGGGCACCGACTGCTATCGGCTGTTCCACGGCAGCCAGGAAGGCGCCGGCGGCCTGACCATCGACCGCTATGGCCCGCAATTGCTGGTGCAAAGCTTTCATCAGTCGCTGGACACCGCAGACCTGCTGGACCTGCACCAACAGATCAATCAGTTCATGGGCCTGGAATTGCTGCTGGTGTACAACGACCGTTCCCGGGGCAACTCGCGCATCGACCGTGAAGACACGGTGTACCGCGCAGAGCCGGCGGCATTGGAAGACCTGATCGGCCACGAATGGGGCCTCAATTACCGCGTACGCGGGCGCCATGCCGGGCAGGACCCGCTGTTGTTCCTGGACCTGCGCAACACCCGTGGCTGGGTCAAGGCGCACAGCGCCGGCAAAAGCGTGCTGAACCTGTTCGCCTACACCTGCGGCGTTGGTTTGAGCGCGGCTGCCGGTGGTGCGCGCGAGGTGTGCAACCTGGACTTTGCCGAGGGCAACCTCGCTGTCGGTCGGGAGAACGGCCTGTTGAACCCGCAATTGCCGACCATGGAGTTCGTGCAGTCCGATTACTTTCCGGCGATTCGCCAACTGGCCGGCCTGCCGATCACCCAGCGTCGCGGCCATACACTGCCCGCTTATCCGCGCCTGGAGCAACGCCAGTACGACCTGGTGTTGCTCGATCCGCCCGCGTGGGCCAAGAGTGCGTTCGGCACGGTCGATCTGCTGCGTGACTACCAGAGCCTGCTCAAGCCAGCGCTGCTGGCAACCGCCGACAATGGCGTGCTGATCTGCTGCAATAATCTGGCAAAAGTGGGCATGGACGACTGGCGTGAGCAGGTGCTGCGCTGCGCCGAAAAAGCCGGGCGACCGGTACGCGACTGGCAGATCATGACGCCGGGAGCCGATTTTCCGTCGCAGGATCAACAGCCGCCGCTGAAAACCCTGATCCTGCAGTTGTAGTCCTTTTCCCAATAGGCCCGGTGCTTCGGAACCGACAACCCGTGCCATACTCCAAGGCACTCCTGTTCGATATAGATGGCGTCGCCCATGTCCAAAGGATTGATCCGCGCCATCGGCGCACTGCTGACCGCACTGGCCCTGTACAGCTTGCTGGGCTTTCTGATTCTGCCGGGCATCGCGCTTCGTATTGCCAACCAGCAACTGGCCCATTACGCCACGGTGCCGGCAAGACTGGAGCGTATCGAACTCAACCCGTTCAGCCTGGAAGTGACGGCCTGGGGACTCAAAGTCGGGGAACCGGGCAAGGAACAGGTCGGTTTTGAACGCCTGTATGCCAACCTTCAGCTCGACAGCCTGTGGACCCGCGCGCTGCACCTGGCGGATGTACAGCTGGACCAGCCCAAAACCGAGCTGCTGTTCGACAAGTCCGGCACATTGAACCTGGCCCAGCTGTTCAAGCTGCCGCCCAGCGAGCCCACCCCGAAAGACCCGGACGCCAAGCCATTCCCGCTGCGTATCGACAGCGTCAAGTTGGCCGGTGGCTATGTGCACTTTCAGGACCTGCGTCCCAGCGAACCCATCGAATTCCTCTACGACAAGCTCGACTTCGAGCTGAAAAACCTCAGCACGTTGCCTGAAGACAATGCCGACATGACCCTGGTGGCCGCCGGCCCTGCGGGCGGGCAAATCGATTGGAAGGGCAATTTCAGTCTGGTTCCCATCACCTCTGAGGGCACCTTGAAAGTCACCGACGGCAAGATGAAAGCCTGGTGGCCCTATGTGCGTGACGCCTTGCCACTGGTGCTGGAAGACGGGGTGCTGAATTTCAACACCCATTACACCTTCAGTCTGGCCAAGGAAACCGAACTCAAACTGACCAACACTACCGCCAGCATCGCGCCGTTTGCCATCAAGGCCCCGGATGGCCGGCCGCTGGTACGCCTGGAGCGCCTGGATGTAAGCGACACCACAGTCGACCTGGCCAGGCAGCAAGTGGTGGTTGGCAAAATCCGCAGCAACAATCTGGAAACCTGGGCTGCCCGCGAAGCCGATGGGCAACTGGACTGGCAGAAACTGTTCGCCAGCCAGCCGAACAAACCGGCCAGGGCTCCGGAACCAGCCAGCGCTCCGGCGACGGCCGACTCGCCCAAACCTGCCCCTGCAGCACCAAGCAAACCGTGGCAAGTGCTGCTCAAGGACGTGCAACTGCGCAATTATCAGGTGCACCTGGCTGACCGTCAGGCTCAACCCGCCGTCGCGTTGGAACTGGGCCCCCTGAACGTCGATGTGCAGAACTTCGACAGCCTCAACCAGAAACCCTTCACCCTCAAGCTCGACAGTGGTCTGGGCAAGCAGGGCAAACTCCAGGCCAGCGGTGAGGTGAATCTCAACCCGGTCAGCGCCAGGCTGAAGGTGAACACCCAGGACATCGACCTGCGAGTGGCGCAGTCCTACATCAGCCCCTTCATCCGTCTGGAACTGCGCAGCGGCATGCTCGGCAGCAACCTGGATGTAAACCTTACCAGCACCGATCCGCTGAAGCTGCAGGTCACCGGCCGAGCGCAGGTCGACCAGCTACACACGCTCGATACCCTCAAGACCCGCGACTTTCTCAAATGGCAGCGCTTGGTGCTCGAAGGTGTGAATTACCAGCACGGCGACAGCCTGTCGATCGACAAGGTCAACCTGCTGCAGCCCTATGTGCGCTTCATGATCAACGATGACCGCACCACCAACATCGACGACCTGCTGATTCCGCAGCCGGCCGACAGTGGCGCCAAGTCGACTGCCAAGCCGGCAGCGAACAAAGACAAGCCGCTGGGTATCCGCATCGGCCAGGTCGCGATCAATGACGGCTCGGCCAACTTTGCCGACTTCAGCCTCACGCCCAACTTCGCCACCGCCGTGCAGCAACTCAACGGGCAAATCGGCACGATTGACAGTCGCCAGGGCAAACCGGCCAGTGTCGACATCAAGGGCAAGGTGGACCGCTACGCGCCGGTGACCATCAAGGGCAGCGTGAATCCGTTTGATCCGATGGCCGCGCTGGACATCGCCACCAGCTTCAAACGTGTCGAGCTGACCACGTTGACACCCTACTCGGGGAAATTCGCGGGTTTTCGCATCCGCAAGGGCCGCCTGAATCTCGATTTGCACTACGTGATCATCAAGGGCCAGTTGAAGGCCGAAAACAAGGTGGTGGTCGAACAACTGCAACTGGGTGAAAAAGTCGACAGCGCCGATGCCGTGGACCTGCCGATTCGCCTGGCGATTGCGCTGCTCAAGGACACCAACGGCAGAATATCCCTCGAATTGCCGGTGAGCGGCGACTTGAATAATCCACAGTTCAGCGTGATGCCGATTGTGTGGCAGACGCTGCGCAATCTTGTCGCCCGTGCGGCCACCGCGCCGTTCAAGTTCATTGGCGGGCTTGTGACGGGTGGGGGGTCGGAGGATCTGGGCAGTGTGTCGTTTGCGGCAGGCTCCAGTGACTTGGACAAAAATGCCGAAGGCGCGCTTAACACGCTCGCCAAGGCCTTGAAGGAACGCCCTGCGCTGCGCCTGGAAATTGAAGGCACGGCGGCGGCCAGCAGCGACGGGCCGTTCCTGGCACACGAGCGTCTGGAGCGTGAATACCAGTACAACTACTACAAGATTCTGCAGCGCCGTGGCGACAAGGTTCCCGCCCAGGCATCACTGCTGGAAGTACCGGAGAAGGAAAAGGCGCCATTGCTTGAAGGTATCTATCGCACGCGTCTCAAGCAGCAACCGCCCGCTGAATGGAAAGGCTTGGGTGACACTGAGCGCGCGGCAAAACTGCGCGACGGTGTGCTCAAGTTCTGGAGCGCCAGTGATGTGTTGCTGCGTCAGCTGGGTCAGGACCGGGCCAGTACCATCAAGGACTACCTGGTGGACAAGGGGCAGCTCGAAGATGACCGGGTGTACTTCATCGACACTCAACTGGGGCAGGCAGAGAAAGACGGCCGTGTAGTCACACCGATGCATCTGGATGCCGAGTGACCTGAAGACCCTATAGATCCAAGCCCCCTCCCATTTTTTTGGTTTGGGTATTTCAGCCCCACAATAAAACAGGCCCCGACACAAGTGCCGGGGCCTGTAATGACCACATCCGTGTGGTCGGTCGCATGAACTCCAGGGTGCGTTGGGTGGATATCTGACTCACCCGCCGCCGCCATTCAGTTCAGTCGAATCGTTGCGTTACTCTGCTTTCAGGCCATCAGCCGATACAGCTTTAACGCCTTTGATTTTCTTGGCGATGTTCACAGCAGTGGTTTTCTGAGCTTCAGTTACCGCTACGGTGGAAGACAGGGAAACAACGCCTTTGTTGGTTTCGACTTTAATGTCGGTGCCAGGAATGCCTTTCTCGGTTACCAGGTCAGCTTTGACTTTGGTAGTGATCCAAGTGTCGCTGGTGGTTTCTTTGGCGTCATGAGCTGCGCCTTTGGTCTTGTCGATGTTGTCTGCCTTGGTAGCGCCGCCAGCCATCAGGCCGTCAGCGGAAACAGCAGTCACACCTTTGATTTTCTTGGTGATGGCTACAGCGGTCGCTTTCTGCGAATCCGAGATAGCGACCTTGGAGGACAGGGAAACCACACCTTTGTTGGTCTCAACCATGATGTCCGAACCTGGGATGCCTTTTTCAGTCAGCAGGTCAGCTTTGACTTTAGTAGTGATCCAGGTGTCCGAAGTAGTTTCTTTGGCCTTGGTCATTTCACCAGCAGCCAACGTCATCGGGGCTTGGGAAGTCTGAGCAAAGGCTACGTTAGCACCCATGGCCAGAGTCAGAGCGGTAGCAGTAGCGAAAGCGAACTTCTTCATACGAGTAACTCCTGTTTTATTAAAAGTCTGCAGCGTGTAAACCTCGATGCTGCAGCGTTAACGGGGATATTGCAGGCAGTGTGCCAAGTCGACAAATCCGATTAAGTCCTTTAAAAACAGTAAGTTACAAAAACTCCAATTTTCCGAAATCGTGCAACTTGCATGAAGGCGGGTGTATCTGCATGCAAGTTGCGGCTTTTGCCTGTGGCGCTAAGCGCCTGATTACGCTTGCCTTTCGTGCGCCCATAAAAAAGGACTCCGAAGAGTCCTTTTTCAGCGTGAAGCCTGGGGGGTGATTAAACGCCCGAGGCCTTGGCTGCTGCAACGTCCTTGATGGACAGCTTGATACGGCCGCGGTTGTCCACGTCCAATACCAGCACTTCCACTTCCTGGCCTTCTTTCAGAATGTCGGTCACTTTCTCTACGCGAGCATCGCTGAGCATGGAGATGTGAACCAGACCGTCTTTGCCCGGCAGAATGTTAACGAAAGCGCCGAAGTCGACGATGCGCTCAACCTTGCCGACGTAGATCTTGCCGATCTCGGCTTCGGCGGTGATGCCCAGAACGCGCTGACGCGCAGCCTCGGCAGCTTCTTTGGATTCGCCGAAGATCTTGATCGAGCCATCGTCTTCGATGTCGATCGAAGCCTTGGTCTCTTCACAGATCGCACGGATGGTCGCGCCGCCTTTACCGATGACATCACGGATTTTGTCGGTGTCGATTTTCATCGCGATCATGGTCGGAGCATTTTCCGACAGCTCGGTACGCGACTGACCAATGATCTGGTTCATCTGGCCGAGGATGTTCAGGCGCGCTTCCAGGGCTTGGCCCAGGGCGATTTCCATGATCTCTTCGGTGATGCCCTTGATCTTGATGTCCATCTGCAGCGCGGTCACACCTTTGGCGGTACCGGCTACCTTGAAGTCCATGTCACCCAGGTGATCTTCGTCACCGAGGATGTCGGTCAGGATGGCGAACTTCTCGCCTTCCTTAACCAGGCCCATGGCGATACCGGCAACCGGTGCCTTCATCGGCACACCGGCATCCATCAGTGCCAGGGACGCACCGCACACGGAAGCCATGGAGCTGGAACCGTTGGATTCGGTGATTTCCGACACAACGCGGATGGTGTACGGGAACACGTCGGCAGCCGGCAGCATCGCTGCGATCGAACGACGGGCCAGACGGCCGTGACCGATTTCGCGACGACCAGCGCCACCCATGCGACCACACTCACCGACCGAGAACGGCGGGAAGTTGTAGTGCAGCATGAACGGGTCTTTTTTCTCGCCTTCGAGGGTGTCCAGCAGTTGTGCGTCACGGGCAGTACCCAGTGTTGCAACGACCAGAGCCTGTGTTTCGCCACGGGTAAACAGCGCCGAACCGTGAGTCTTCGGCAGAACGCCGACTTCGATGTTCAGTGGGCGCACGGTGCGAGTGTCGCGACCGTCGATACGCGGCTTGCCGTTAACGATGTTTTCGCGAACGGTGCGGTATTCGATTTCGCCGAAGGCCGCTTTGACTTCGCTGGAAGAAGGCTGGCCTTCTTCACCGGACAGCTTGGCTACAACCTGATCCTTCAGCTCGCCCAGGCGCGCGTAACGGTCGGCCTTGACGGTGATGGTGTAGGCCTCGGAGATGGCAGCACCGAACTCGGAGCGGATAGCGCCCAGCAGTTCAGTCGCTTCAGCTTGTGGAGCCCAGGCCCACGTTGGCTTGGCAGCTTCGGCAGCCAGCTCTTTAACGGCGTTGATCACGCACTGGAACTCGTCGTGAGCAAACAGCACGGCGCCCAGCATCTGGTCTTCGGTCAGCTCTTTGGCTTCCGATTCAACCATCAGTACGGCTTCAGAGGTACCGGCAACGACCATGTCCAGGCTCGACGCTTTCTGTTGCTCGTAGGTCGGGTTCAGCAGGTAGCCGGTGCTTTCGTGGAAAGCAACGCGGGCGGCGCCGATCGGGCCATCGAACGGAATGCCGGAGATGGCCAGGGCAGCCGAGGTACCGATCATCGCAGCGATGTCCGGATCGGTCTTCTTGCTGGTGGAAACGACGGTGCAGACAACCTGCACTTCGTTCATGAAGCCTTCGGGGAACAGCGGACGGATCGGACGGTCGATCAGTCGGGAAGTCAGGGTTTCTTTTTCGGAAGGACGGCCTTCGCGCTTGAAGAAGCCACCAGGGATCTTACCGGCAGCGTAAGTCTTTTCCTGGTAGTGAACGGAAAGAGGGAAGAAGCCTTTGCTCGGGTCAGCGGTCTTGGCGCCAACAACGGTCACCAGTACGGTAACGTCGTCATCAACGGTAACCAGCACTGCGCCGGAGGCTTGACGGGCGATACGGCCTGTCTCGAGGGTAACGGTCGACTGACCGAACTGGAATTTTTTGATAACCGGGTTCACGGTGTCCTACCTTCTTTGTGGCTCTTGGGGAACTTGTTTTCTTGCGAAATTCTTGGGCAATGTCGGGAATCGGCCCAACGCCTGTCCAGGGTAAAACGTGTATCCAGATAAAACTTGAGGCTGGGAGCCTGCCGTGGGCCAGCGGGAATCCCACTGACACACGGCAGACAACCAACCTCTAGCGCAATCGCTTGTTAGCGACGCAGACCCAGGCGACCGATCAGAGCCTGATAACGACCCAGATCCTTGCCTTTCAGGTAGTCCAGCAGCTTACGGCGCTGGTTTACCATGCGGATCAGACCACGACGGGAGTGGTGGTCTTTACCGTTGGCCTTGAAGTGACCTTGCAGCTTGTTGATGTTGTGGGTCAGCAGTGCAACTTGCACTTCTGGCGAACCAGTGTCACCAACAGCTTGCTGATAGTCAGCTACGATTTGTGCTTTTTCTTGAACGTCGAGAGCCATGAGGCAATCCTTTTTTCAGGAAACCACCCAAGGGGTGATCTCAATAGGCCAGGGACAAATCCCTGTATCTAAAAATGAGAAGTGACCGTGCCTATTAACAGCCACCCTCGTTCGGTCATTCTGACCGAATCAGTCGACGCGGCGCTATACGCCCGTCTTCGCTCACTTCACCGATACCGATGAAGCGACCGTTATGATCCTGTACCCGCACCATGCCGAACTTTGGCGCATCCGGGGCACGCACCGGCTGGCCGTTGAGCCAGTAGAACGCGCTGTGCTCCGAAAAGTGCAGCAACGGCCAATCGAGCAAACCGCTGTCCGATGGCATCAGGAAGCGATCAACCGCTTCGTTGCCGCCTTCGGCGTGAACCGCTTCCAACTCTTCCAGCGTGACCGTTTGAGCCAAGCTGAAGGGCCCTGCCTGGGTACGTCGCAGTTCTGCCACGTACGCGCCGCAGCCAAGCTGTTCACCGATATCTTCCACGAGGGTACGGATATAGGTGCCCTTGCTGCAATCCACGGCCAAGCGTGCGGTGTCGCCTTCACAGGCGAGCAATTCCAAGCGCGCAATAGTAACAGAACGCGGTTCGCGCTCCACTACTTCGCCCGCACGAGCCAGCTTGTAAAGAGGTTGGCCATCACGCTTGAGAGCCGAGTACATCGGCGGTATCTGGCTGATTTGCCCACGAAAACCGGGTAAAGCCGCCTCGATATCAGCACGACCAACGGTCACATCGCGCACCTGCAAAACATCACCTTCGGCGTCGGCCGTGGTGGTGGTCTTGCCCAATTGCATCAGGGTTTCGTAACCCTTGTCGGAATCGAGCAGGTATTGCGAGAACTTGGTGGCTTCGCCAAAGCACAACGGCAACACGCCGGTGGCCAGTGGATCGAGACTGCCGGTGTGTCCGGCTTTCTCGGCATTGAGCAGCCAGCGAACCTTCTGCAACGCGGCATTGGAGGTAAATCCAATGGGCTTGTCGAGCAGGATGATGCCGCTGACGTTGCGACGGATACGTTTGACCTGAGCCACCGCTTACTCCTTGGCGTCTTCAGGTGTGGACGGGTGCTGGCTGTCTTCGGCCACTGCGCGCTCGATCAGTGCCGACAGGTGCGCGCCACGCACGACACTTTCGTCGTAGTGAAAGTGCAACTGGGGCACGCTGCGCAGCTTCATTTCACGGGCCAACTGCATGCGCAGGAAGCCTGCGGCCGAGTTGAGTACCTTGATGCTCTGCGCGATTTCTTCGCTGTTGTCCTGGCCCATTACGGTGATGAAGATCTTGGCGTGACCCACGTCACGGCTCACTTCAACGGCGGTAATGGTGACCAGGCCGACACGCGGGTCTTTGACTTCGCGACGGATCAGTTGAGCCAGCTCGCGCTGCATCTGATCGCCGATACGCTGGGTACGGCTGTATTCTTTTGCCATGTCTTGTTACCTGTTACTGCCACACGGTGAAACCCGTGGGGTCTGAAAGCGGCAAACGCCCGGCCTGACAAAAGCCAGACCGGGCGTTGCGTTTAGAGTCCGGACGCCGCGTGGGGCATTTGCATGCCTACACGCCGCGTGGCTCCTGAAGTGCGCGAGTCAGAGGCTGCGAGCAACCTGAACCTTCTCGAAGACTTCGATCTTGTCGCCAACCTTGACGTCGTTGTAGCTCTTGACGCCGATACCGCATTCCATGCCGGCACGTACGTCAGCAGCGTCGTCCTTGAAGCGGCGCAGGGATTCCAGCTCGCCTTCGAAGATAACGATGTCATCACGCAGTACACGGATTGGACGATTACGGTACACGGTACCTTCAACCACCATGCAGCCGGCGATCGCACCGAATTTCGGCGAGCGGAACACGTCACGCACCTCGGCGATACCCAGGATGTTCTCCCGAACGTCGCTGCCAAGCATGCCAGTGAGGGCTTTCTTGACGTCTTCGATAATGTCGTAGATGACGTTGTAGTAACGCATGTCCAGGCCTTCCTGCTCGACGATCTTGCGAGCGCCAGCATCGGCACGCACGTTGAAGCCGAACAGTACAGCGTTGGAAGCCAGTGCCAGGTTGGCGTCGGACTCGGTGATACCACCGACACCGCCACCGACAACGCGCACTTGCACTTCGTCGTTACCCAGGCCATTCAAGGCGCCGTTCAACGCTTCGAGGGAACCACGAACGTCAGATTTGAGGACGATGTTAAGCGTCTTCTTCTCTGCCTGGCCCATGTTCTCGAAGATGTTTTCCAGCTTGCCGGCGTGAGCACGGGCCAGTTTGACTTCGCGGAACTTGCCTTGACGGAACAGAGCCACTTCACGGGCTTTCTTCTCGTCCGACAGCACGCTCATCTCGTCGCCAGCGTCCGGGGTACCGTCCAGGCCGAGGATCTCGACAGGGATGGAAGGACCGGCTTCCTTGATGGGCTTGCCGTTTTCGTCGAGCATGGCACGTACACGGCCATAGTTCGAACCGACCAGTACCATGTCGCCCTGACGAAGGGTGCCGTCTTGAACCAGAACGGTCGCAACCGGGCCACGGCCCTTGTCGAGACGCGATTCAACCACAACACCGCGACCCGGGGCCGATGGGGTTGCTTTGAGTTCAAGTACTTCAGCTTGCAGCAGGACCGCTTCGAGCAGCTCGTCCACACCGGTACCGACTTTCGCCGAGACCGAGACGAATGGCGTATCACCGCCCCACTCTTCAGACGTCACGCCGTGAACCGACAATTCGCTACGGATGCGATCGAGATCGGCGCCCGGCTTGTCGATCTTGTTCACAGCAACCACCAGCGGAACACCGGCAGCCTTGGCGTGCTGGACCGCTTCAATGGTCTGCGGCATCACGCCGTCGTCCGCTGCAACCACCAGAATCACGATGTCAGTCGCCTTGGCACCACGGGCACGCATGGCGGTAAACGCGGCGTGACCCGGGGTGTCGAGGAAGGTGACCATGCCGCGTTCGGTTTCAACGTGGTACGCACCGATGTGCTGGGTGATACCGCCGGCTTCGCCAGCCGCTACCTTCGCACGACGGATGTAGTCGAGCAGGGAAGTTTTACCATGGTCAACGTGGCCCATTACGGTCACGACTGGCGCACGGGAGAACGTCTCACCTTCAAACTTCAGCGACTCGGCCAAGGAATCTTCCAGGGCGGTGTCGCTGACCAGGGTGACTTTGTGACCCAGTTCTTCGGCTACCAGCTGAGCAGTTTCCTGATCGAGCACCTGGTTGATGGTGGCTGG
Source organism: Pseudomonas poae RE*1-1-14 (assembly GCF_000336465.1). Taxonomy (NCBI): domain Bacteria; kingdom Pseudomonadati; phylum Pseudomonadota; class Gammaproteobacteria; order Pseudomonadales; family Pseudomonadaceae; genus Pseudomonas; species Pseudomonas poae. The sequence continues at coordinate 3,851,947 of NC_020209.1, forward strand.
AGTGCCCAGCTTGAACATGAACTTGATGATTTCAGCTGCCTTGACCGACATCTGATTGGCAAGATCGCCAACCGTGATGGTCTCGCCGATCTGCACATCACGCACGACAGGGCCGGTTGGGCTCTGGAAACCGTGGGCATTACGCTTCTTCAGCTTGGCCTTGCCGCGACCACCACGACGGAAGCCATCGCTTTCTTCGTCGGTAGTACGTGGGGCAACGCGCGGTGCAGGCGCTTTCTCTTTGACCGAAGCACGATGCGGAGCGTTTTTGCGCTCGCCATCGCCACCGCCGCTGCGACGATTGTTATCGTCGGCACGTGGTTTGTCCGGACGACGAGGTTCGTCGCGCTTGCGAGCGTCAGCTGCCGGAGCAGGCGCGGCGGCAACCGGAGCGGCCTCACGCACGGCTTCAACAGGTGCAGCAACCGCATCAGTGGCAGCAGGTTGCGCAGCAGCAGGCTGGCGACGCGCTTCTTCTTCGGCGCGACGCTTGGCTTCTTCTTCAGCCTTCTGACGTGCAGCATTTTCTACTGCGCGACGTTCTTCCAGATCGCGTTTGCGCTCGGCTTCAATTTCTTCCGGGCTGCGCTGTACGAAGACTTTCTTCTTGCGTACTTCAACGCTGATGCTCTTGCTACCCGCAACACGCAGGGTGCTGGTGGTTTTGCGCTGCAATGTAATCTTGCGCGGTTCTTCCACTTTCGCCTTGTGGCTGCTCTTCAAGTGAGTCAGCAAAGACTGCTTCTCACTATCGCTCACACCTTCGTCGGCGGCGGTGTGCGGCAGACCTGCCTCACGCATCTGCTGCAACAGGCGCTCTACCGGTGTTTTGACCTCATCGGCCAGTTGTTTCACCGTGACTTGCGTCATGCACTTCTCTCCTCAGGCCGCGCCTAGTTACTCGAACCAATGGGCTCGGGCGGCCATGATCAACTTGCCGGCACGATCTTCGTCAATGCCGTCGATGTCGAGCAGATCGTCAATAGACTGCTCGGCCAGGTCTTCGCGGGTAATTACGCCGCGCACCGCCAGTTCCATCGCCAAATCCTTGTCCATACCCTCAAGCGAGAGCAGGTCTTCGGCCGGATGGGCGTCTGCCAGCTTTTCCTCAGTAGCGATGGCTTTAGTCAACAAACGATCCTTGGCCCGAGCGCGAAGCTCGTTGACAGTGTCTTCGTCAAAGCCGTCGATGTTGAGCATTTCTTCCAACGGTACGTAGGCAATCTCTTCCAGGCTGGTGAAGCCTTCATCTACCAGTACCTGCGCCAGGTCTTCATCGACTTCCAGCTCTTCGATAAAGTTTCGCAGGATGTCACCGGTTTCAGCTTGCTGCTTAGCCTGGATGTCCGATTCGGTCATCACGTTCAGGGTCCAACCGGTCAGTTGGCTGGCCAGACGCACGTTCTGCCCACCACGACCAATGGCCTGAGCCAGATTGTCTGCGCCAACGGCGATGTCCATTGCATGGGCATCCTCGTCAACGATAATTGCCGCCACTTCAGCCGGCGACATTGCGTTGATGACAAACTGAGCAGGGTTGTCGTCCCACAGCACGATATCAACACGCTCACCGCCCAACTCACCCGACACTGCCTGTACACGCGAACCGCGCATACCGATGCAAGCGCCCTGCGGGTCGATGCGTTTGTCCTTGGAACGGACCGCGATCTTGGCGCGCGAACCCGGATCGCGGGACGCTGCCATAACCTCGATCAGGCCCTCGGCGATTTCCGGCACTTCGATGCGGAACAGCTCGATCAGCATTTCCGGCGCGGTACGCGACAGGATCAGCTGAGGGCCGCGGTTCTCGGTGCGAATTTCCTTGAGCAGTGCACGCAAGCGCACCCCCACGCGGAAGGTTTCGCGAGAAATGATGTCTTCGCGAGCCAGCAACGCTTCGGCGTTGTTGCCCAGATCGACGATCACATTGTCGCGGGTAACTTTTTTGACGGTGCCGGAGATGATTTCACCCAGGCGCTCGCGATAGGCGTCAACGACTTGAGCGCGCTCGGCTTCGCGAACCTTCTGCACGATGACCTGTTTAGCGGTCTGTGCAGCGATACGGCCGAACTCGATCGATTCGATCTTTTCTTCGACAACATCACCTACATTGGAGCCAGGATGCGTTTCGGCAACCTTGCTCGGCCAGGTTTCGATGGCCGGATCATCAAGATCGGCTTCTTCAACGACCGTCCAGCGACGGAACGTCTCATAGGCACCGGTGTGGCGGTTGATTTCCACACGCAGATCAACTTCGTCTTCAAAACGCTTTTTGGTAGCAGTGGCCAGGGCCAGCTCCAGCGCTTCAAAAATCACGTTTGCCGGTACACCCTTTTCATTGGATACCGACTCAACAACCAGCAGTACTTCTTTGCTCATCGTACGCCTCGCCTTTCGCAAGCCATTGGATCCGCGGGATCCGCGTCTCAGTCAAAACTGGGAATAATGTTGGCCTTGTCGATCATATCGATCGGCAACAGGAACTCATGGTCTTCTACCTGCACCACGACATCCTGTTCTTCTACACCGCGCAGAAGGCCCTGAAAGTTGCGTCGCCCTTCAAAGGGAGAGCGCAGCTTGATCTTCACTTGTTCACCGGCAAATTTTGCAAACTGATCAATAGTGAACAGTGGGCGTTCCATGCCTGGCGAGGAAACTTCGAGGGTGTATTCAACGGAAATCGGATCTTCAACATCCAGCACACCGCTGATCTGTCGGCTGACAATGGCACAATCGTCCACCAGCACGCCGCCCTCTTTATCGATATAAACGCGCAACATTGAGTGGCGACCTTGAGCCGAGAACTCAATACCCCAGCATTCATAGCCTAGGGCCACGACCACCGGGGCCAGCAAGGCCTGCAACTCTTCTAGCTTGCTCGACACCTGAACCCCCTCGTGCATGTATGTGCATGCTGTGCAAAATAAAAAAATGGGCGAAACGCCCATCCTTGAAACGCCGTCGAACAGCGGCGTTGAAAGTGTCCAGCTAACAAAAAGCCCCTTAAAAGGGGCTCCGCTAAAACTGGTTGCGGGGGCCGGATTTGAACCGACGACCTTCGGGTTATGAGCCCGACGAGCTACCAGACTGCTCCACCCCGCGACAAAGCTGGGGCGGAAGTATACGACCGATCCCTTACAGGGTCAATGTAACCTTCCACCTACAAGAAAGCCCGCAACAGCGGGCTCTCTTGATAATTGGTACCGAGAAGGGGACTCGAACCCCTACACCCTATGGGCACAACCACCTCAAGGTTGCGTGTCTACCAATTCCACCACCTCGGCAATACAGCGTTTACAACCCTTCTTACTTCTGCTCTTGAGCTGGAGGTACGTCAGTCGCTGGAGTAGCCGACTTTTGCTCTTGAAGCACCGGGACATCATCAGAAGCCGGTTTCGCCTTTGGCACTTCCAACACTGCTGGATTTGGCAAACCTGCTTGAGTCAGCACATGAGCTTTCTCTTTAGCAAAGTAACCTAACCCCAAGCTGGTTATGAAGAAACCGGCGGCGAGTATAGCAGTAAACTTACTAAGAAAGGTAGAGGAACCTTGGCTTCCGAACACAGTATTTGAAGCACCTGCACCGAAAGACGCACCAGCATCCGCACCTTTGCCCTGCTGCAGCAAAACCAGGGCAACTACGCCCAGGGCAGCCAACAGATGAAAAACGACTACGACTGTTTCCAGCATTTTTTCAGTTTCCCGCGGCGCGACAGATCGCACCGAACTCATCTGCATTCAGGGAAGCTCCACCAATGAGCCCCCCATCGATATCCGGCATGCCGAACAGTTCGACCGCATTGGCCGCCTTCACGCTGCCGCCGTATAGAAGACGCACACCTTGTGCGACTTCAGAATTCTTTTCCGCCAACTGCGCACGAATGGCTGCGTGCACATCCTGCGCTTGTTGCGGTGTGGCAGTCAGCCCGGTGCCAATGGCCCAGACTGGCTCGTAAGCAATGACCGCGCGTGCAAACGCATCAACACCCAGCTCGTCAATAATGCTATCCAACTGACGCGAGACAACCTCAATCGTCTTGCCCGACTCGCGCTGCTCAAGGGTCTCCCCTACGCAAAACACCGGAATCAAGCCACTGGCCTGTGCCGCTGCGAACTTGCGATTGAGCATCTCATCGCTTTCGCCCATCAACTGGCGACGCTCGGAGTGCCCAACCAATACATAGGCGCAACCCGCATCAACCAACTGACTAGGTGCAACTTCACCAGTCAAGGCACCTTGCCCGGGCTCCACCGCAGAATTCTGCGCGCCGACCTGAATCGACGTACCTTTCAAGCCATCAACCACTTGGCTGACATGCAACAAAGGCGGGAAAACCGCAACATCGACACCGCCAGGCAGGGCCAACTCACGAAGGCCGTCGATCAGCTCAGCGACACTGGCGCGGGTACCGTGCATCTTCCAGTTACCAGCTACCATCGTGCGACGCATGCTGTACCCCGTCGGTCAAAGTGGGCGCAGATGTTACCCAACCACACCATCACTGGCAAGCCGAATTCAGGCACAAACTTCAGTTACCAGTTTTGCCAGGTCTTCGGCATGGCCGCGAACCTGTGTTTCGTCTTCACCTTCGACCATGACGCGCACCAGAGGCTCTGTACCGGACTTGCGCAGCAACACGCGCCCGCGCCCTTCCATTGCCAGTGTCACGCGCTCGCAGGCCTCTTTGACAGCCGGATGCTCGATTGGGTTTTCACCGCCAGCGAAACGCACATTAAGCAAAACCTGCGGACACTTGCGCAGGGCCTGACGCGCCTGCGCCAGACTCTCCTTGCGGCGACGCAGGGCCAGCAGTACCTGCAGCGCGGCAATAATTGCATCACCCGTGGTGGTGTGCTGGAAGCACACGACGTGCCCTGAGTTCTCGCCACCCACCAGCCAGTTACGCTCGAGCAGCTCGGCAATCACATAACGGTCGCCGACATTGGCACGGATAAACGGAATACCCAGGTCAGCCAGCGCGAGCTCAAGCCCGAGGTTGCTCATCAGTGTGCCGACGACGCCACCTTGCAGCTTGTTACGCTCATGCAAGTCCCGCGCGATGATGAACAGCAGGTCATCACCATCCACCACGGCGCCCGTATGATCCACCATCAGCACGCGGTCACCGTCACCGTCAAAGGCAATCCCCAGATCGGCGTGCTCGGCAAGCACTGCTGCCTGCAATTGCTCCATGTGGGTGGAACCGCAGTTGTCGTTGATGTTCAAGCCGTTGGGCTGGGCTGACAGCACGGTCACGTCGGCACCCAGCTCCTTGAATACGCTTGGCGCGACCTTATAGGTGGCGCCATGGGCGCAATCAACCACAATCTTCAACCCGGCAAAACTGGTGCTGGTTGGCACACTGCTTTTGCAGAACTCGATATAGCGACCGGACGCGTCGTTGATCCGCGACACTTTGCCCAACTTGCTGGATTCAACCACCGTCATCGGCGCGTCCAGCAATTCTTCGATCATCAACTCGATCTCGTCCGGCAACTTTGTGCCCTGCCCCGAGAAAAACTTGATGCCGTTGTCATCATGCGGGTTGTGCGAAGCACTGATCACGATACCGGCTTCAGCGTGAAAGGTACGCGTCAGGTACGCAATGGCAGGCGTAGGCATCGGGCCCAGCAACATCACGTCGGCACCGGCAGCGGATAGACCTGCCTCCAGGGCGGACTCGAACATGTAGCCTGAAATGCGTGTGTCCTTGCCTACCAGGATGCGGCACGCGCCCATGCTGCGGAACGCCATACCTGCCGCCCAACCCAGCTTGAGCATGAAATCAGGGGTAATCGGAAATTCGCCGACCCGACCACGGATACCGTCGGTGCCAAAGTATTTTTTAGTCATAAGTGCTCCATCATTCTTATTCGGCTGATTCTACAGCGGCAATCATGCGCACCACATCAACAGTCTCGGCAACATCATGCACACGCAGAATGCGCGCACCTTTGGCTACAGCAAGCGCGGCCAATGCAAGGCCGCCATACAAACGCTCACCTACCGGACGATTCAAGGCCAGCCCTATCATGCTTTTTCGTGAAACCCCGACCAGCAACGGTCGACCAAGCGCATGCAGGACTTCCATATGTTTGAACAGGCTCAAATTATGCTGCAGCGTCTTGGCGAAGCCAAAACCCGGATCAAGAATGATCTTTTCAGGCGCAATGCCTGCAGCGGCACACTGCGCCATGCGCCCAGCGAGAAAGCCACTTACCTCGCCCACCAGATCATCGTAATGAGGATTGTCCTGCATATTGCCGGGCTCGCCCAGCATATGCATCAGACAGACAGGCAGACCGGTCGCCGCAGCAGCATCCAGAGCGCCATCACGCCTCAGCGCACGCACATCATTGATCAGGCCGGCGCCCAACCGCGCGGTCTCGCGCATTACAGCGGGCGTCGATGTATCCACCGAAATGATCACGTCCAGCTCGCGGGCGATGCGCTCGACAATCGGCGCCACCCGCTCCAGCTCCTCCAGGGGGGAGACCACGCGCGCGCCCGGCCGGGTCGACTCACCACCTACATCAATCAAGGTGGCGCCAGCCGACACCATGGCCTCTGCATGACGCAAGGCTGCATCCAGATGACTAAAGCGGCCACCATCAGAGAAAGAATCGGGGGTTACATTGAGAATGCCCATAACATGTGTATGGGCCAAATCAAGAACCCGATTGCCGCAAGGCAACCGGGTGGAGGACAACGCAGAAGTCATTTCAAACCTTAGTGGTCAGCTGCAGGACCGCCAATCGGGGCTTCAGGACGTTCGTTCTGAACCACGGGCGGAGTGCCCGAAGTGCCCGAACCACCTTCCCAGTCGCGCGGCTCACGTGGAGTACGACCGGCCATAATGTCATCTATCTGATCAGCATCAATGGTCTCGTACTTCATCAGCGCGTCAGCCATTGCGTCCAGCTTGTCGCGATTGTCAGTCAGGATCTGCTTGGCCGTGCCATAGCACTGGTCGATGATACTGCGTACTTCAGAATCGATCAGCTTGGCAGTTTCACCGGAGAAGCTGGCACTTTGACCGCCACCACCACGACCCAGGAACACTTCACCTTCTTCCTCGGCATACATCAACGGACCCAGCTTTTCCGACAGCCCCCATTTGGTCACCATGTTCCGCGCAATCTGGCTGGCGCGCATGATGTCGTTGGAGGCACCGGTGGTCACACCGTCGAAGCCCAGGGTCATCTCTTCGGCAATCCGGCCACCATACAGCGAGCAGATCTGACTGATCAGCGCGCGCTTGGAGAGGCTGTAGCGATCCTCTTCCGGCAGGAACATGGTGACACCCAGTGCCCGACCACGAGGAATGATCGACACCTTGTAAACCGGGTCGTGCTCAGGCACAACGCGACCGACAATGGCGTGACCCGCTTCGTGATAAGCGGTGTTCTGCTTTTCTTTCTCGGACATGACCATGGATTTGCGCTCGGCGCCCATCATGATCTTGTCTTTTGCCAGCTCGAACTCTTTCATTTCAACGATGCGCTTGCCGGTACGAGCGGCAAACAGCGACGCCTCGTTCACCAGGTTGGCCAAGTCGGCACCGGAGAAGCCTGGCGTGCCACGGGCAATCACGGCAGGAGCCACGTCGTCGCCCATTGGCACTTTGCGCATGTGTACTTTGAGGATCTGCTCGCGACCACGGATGTCCGGCAAGCCGACCACCACCTGACGGTCGAAACGACCTGGACGCAGCAGCGCAGGGTCCAATACGTCCGGCCGGTTGGTAGCCGCGATGACGATGATGCCATCATTCATTTCGAAGCCGTCCATCTCTACCAGCAACTGGTTGAGGGTCTGCTCACGTTCGTCATGACCACCGCCCATGCCAGCACCACGATGGCGACCAACGGCGTCGATTTCATCGATAAAGATGATGCACGGGGCGTGTTTCTTGGCCTGTTCGAACATGTCACGAACACGGCTGGCGCCGACGCCGACAAACATCTCGACGAAGTCAGAGCCGGAAATCGTAAAGAAAGGCACCTTGGCTTCACCGGCAATCGCCTTGGCCAGCAAGGTTTTACCAGTACCCGGAGGGCCAACCATCAGCACACCGCGAGGAATACGGCCGCCAAGGCGCTGGAACTTGCCAGGATCGCGCAGGAACTCAACCAGTTCGCCCACTTCTTCCTTGGCCTCGTCGCAACCCGCAACGTCCGCCAATGTGGTCTTCACTTGATCTTCTGAGAGCAGGCGCGCCTTGCTCTTGCCGAAACTCATTGGCCCGCCCTTGCCTCCCGCACCGCCTTGCATCTGGCGCATGAAGAACATGAACACTGCAATAATCACCAGGATCGGGAAGCTCGCGACCAAGAGCTGAGTCCAGATGCTCTGCTGCTCAGGTTGCTTGCCCTCAACCACCACGTGGTTATCCACCAGATCGCCAATCAGGCCATTGTCCTGGATTGCCGGACGGATGGTCTTGAAGCTGTCACCATCGCTGCGCTTACCGGTAATCACGTAGCCATCAACCGCTACGCGCTCGACCTTGCCATCCTTGACCTGCTGGATGAAGTCGGAATAGTTGAGGGTCTGCGGCTCGTTAGGGCTGGAGAAGTTGTTCATCACCGTCACCAGGACAGCCGCAATGATCAACCACAGGATCAGATTCTTTGCCATATCGTTCAATTAACTACCCTCTGAAGCAAGCTCCGCTGCTGGCGCGCGCTTCGCATGATATTCACCGGCCTAACTTACTACATTACCTACAACTCTTGCAGACGCCGTCTGTAACCCTTTGTGAAACTTTGACTGCACAATATTCGTAAAGCTTCATTACGAAAGCGATTTAAAAAAACCTATCGCCCTGCTCGAACACATCAGAATCGCTCTTCGCTTGCCGCACCCTCTACTCCGCGAAACCCGCGGCACAGCAGATACTGTTCACGGGACCTGTCTCGCGAAGAGTCCGGCTTGCGCGTCTGCACCTTGTCGAACAGCTTGCGGATGTTCTTGTGGTACTCGTCAAACCCTTCGCCCTGGAAGACCTTCACCAGAAAATCACCACCTGGGCGCAACACCCGACCTGCCAGATCCAGCGCCAGTTCACAGAGGAACATGGCGCGCGGCATATCTACAGCCGGTAACCCACTCATATTGGGGGCCATGTCGGAAATCACAAGGTCCACCTGAGAATTTCCCACGGCTTCCAGAATCTCGGCCAGGACCGAATCCTGGGTAAAGTCGCCGTGTACAAAGGTCACATCGGGGATGCTGTCCATCTCAAGGATGTCGGAAGCGATCAAACGGCCTTGCCCACCAATCAGACGACTGGTCACCTGAGACCAACCACCCGGTGCCGCGCCCAGGTCAATGACGCTCATGCCTGGACGAATCAATTTGTCCTTGTCCTGGATCTCCAGCAATTTGTAGCTGGCCCGAGAACGGTAGCCGTCCTTCTGCGCCTTTTTGACGTAAGGATCGTTGAAATGCTCTTGCAGCCACTTAAGGCTAGTTTTGGAACGGGCCACGGGCCACCTCGAAAATAAAACGGGTCGTGATTAACTGGGCGGTCCCGGACTCGCTCGGGTAAACTGGCCGCCGCTTTTTACAAGATCAGACGCAGGGGTCAGATTATGCCGCTCACTCAAGAGCAGAAGAAACAGTACAAATCCATTGGCCACCATCTGAAACCAGTTTTGATTGTGGCTGACAACGGTTTGACTGAAGGTGTCTTAGCCGAACTTGAACGCGCATTGGGCGATCACGAACTGATCAAGATCAAGGTCAACATCCTTGATCGCGAAGCGCGCCTGGCGGCCATTGCAGAACTGTGCAAGGCCGGCAAGGCAGACTTGGTCCAAGTCATCGGCAAGATGGCGCTGCTGTATCGCAAGAACTTCAGCGTCAACAAGCAACTGTCGAACGTTCATCGCTTCAAGTAATGAAAAGGGTCAAGGGCGTGCCTCGCGCGCCCCGCCACTCCACCCAGGCGCCGGCTGCATCACCAGCACCAGACCGGAAAACCCTAACACAAGATAGCTGAACAGCTGCCAGCGCAACGCTTCCGGCAGCCAGATATGCACCGCGCAAAACATTGCACAGGCATACAACGCCATCAGCAATAGTTGCCCGCGAATATCCCGCAACAAACTCCCAATACCCTCGGCTGTAACCAGCACCAGTGCCTGGAGCGTCACGCATGCGGCCGCAAAACCTACCAGCAGCGCACTCAATAACCCATCAATCTCATCAATCAGCATCGGCGCCAGGCCAATCAGACCCAATGCCGGCAACACGCCAATGTGCAATAACCACAGGCCTCCGACCCACAGCATCTGGGCCAGTTGCCAAAGCATGGCGCCCGCACGCAGCGGGCGCGGCGCTTCAGACGTGACGAACTTCAACAATCTCGTACTCGATCACGCCACCGGGCGTCTTCACCGCCACTACATCACCCTCTTCCTTGGCGATCAAGGCGCGGGCCAGCGGTGAACCCACGGAGATCTTGCCGAGTTTGAAGTCAGCTTCGTCCTCGCCGACGATGTGGTAGACCACGCTTTCGTCAGTCTCGACGTTGGCGATTTCCACGGTCGTGCCGAAAATCACCTTGCCGGTCTTCGGAATCGTCGTCACATCAATGACCACCGAATTCTGCAGGCGACCCTCGATGTCGCGAATACGCGCCTCGACCATGCCTTGCTGCTCGCGAGCGGCATGGTATTCAGCGTTTTCCTTCAGGTCACCCAGCTCGCGGGCCGTACCGATGTCCTGGCTCAGCTTTGGACGTACGACCTTGGTCAGGTGGGCGTGCTCCTCTTCCAGGGCCTTGAAGCCCTGGACGGTCATTGGGTACTTGGTCATGCCTTCAATCCTGCGTGTAGATCCTGCAAGCGACGCACGGTCTTTTCTGGACCGAACTTGAGCGCTTCGCAGATGGCTTCGCCAGCAGCAATGGTGGTGGTGCAGTAAATCTTGTGCTGCAAGGCATTACGACGAATGGAGTAGGAATCCGCGATCGACTGGCGACCTTCGGTGGTGTTGATGATCAACGTAACTTCGTCGTTCTTGATCATGTCGACCACGTGCGGACGGCCTTCCGTCACCTTGTTCACGCGACGTACTTTCAGGCCGGCAGCTTCGATCAGCTTGGCGGTCCCGGCGGTAGCCACGACTTCGAAGCCCAAGTTGATCAGATCACGGGCAACCCCTGCAACCAGTGGCTTGTCGTCATCACGCACGCTGATGAACGCAGTTCCGCCAGTCGGCAGCACTTCGCTGGCGCCCATCTGGGCCTTGGCGAAGGCTTCGCCAAAGGTGTCGCCCACGCCCATCACTTCACCGGTGGACTTCATCTCTGGGCCCAGGATCGGGTCCACGCCAGGGAACTTGGCGAAGGGAAAAACCGCCTCTTTCACACTGTAGAAGTTCGGAATAATTTCCTTGGTGAAGCCGATTTCCTTCAAGGTCTTACCGGCCATCACACGGGCGGCAATCATCGCCAGGGACACACCGATGCACTTGGAAACAAACGGCACGGTACGCGAGGCGCGCGGGTTGACTTCGATGACGTAGATGTCTTCGCCTTGCAGCGCCAACTGCACGTTCATCAGGCCGACCACGCCCAACTCCAGGGCCATTTTCTTGACCTGCTCGCGCATCTCGTCCTGGATGTGCGCCGGCAGCGAGTAAGGCGGCAGCGAGCACGCGGAGTCACCGGAGTGAACGCCTGCCTGTTCGATGTGCTGCATGATTGCGCCGATCACTACGTCAGTGCCGTCGCATACCGCATCCACGTCCATCTCGATGGCGCAGTTGAGGAAGTGGTCGAGCAGCACCGGACTGTCGTTGGACACCTTCACCGCATCACGCAGGTAACGCTTGAGCTCTTCTTCTTCGTAGACGATTTCCATCGCACGACCGCCCAGCACGTAAGACGGACGCACAACCAGCGGGTAGCCGATCTTGCTGGCGGCACGGATGGCTTCGTCTTCGCTGCGCACGGTGGCGTTTGGTGGTTGACGCAGGTTCAGGCGCTCAACCATTTGCTGGAAGCGCTCACGGTCTTCGGCACGGTCGATGGCATCCGGGCTGGTACCGATGATCGGCACGCCGGCGGCTTCAAGGGCACGCGCCAGTTTCAGCGGGGTTTGGCCGCCGTACTGGACGATAACGCCCTTTGGCTTCTCGACGCGGCAGATTTCCAGCACGTCTTCCAGGGTCACCGGCTCGAAGTACAGGCGATCAGAGGTGTCGTAGTCGGTGGAAACAGTTTCCGGGTTGCAGTTGACCATGATGGTCTCGTACCCGTCTTCGCGCAGGGCGAGAGCAGCGTGCACGCAGCAGTAGTCGAACTCGATGCCCTGACCGATACGGTTGGGGCCGCCACCCAGAATCATGATCTTGTCGCGACCCGACGGCGCGGCTTCGCACTCCTCCTCATAGGTGGAGTACATGTAGGCGGTGTCGGTGGCGAACTCGGCGGCGCAGGTGTCAACGCGCTTGTAGACCGGGAAAATGTCCAGCTTGTGACGATGAGTGCGCAGGTTTTTCTCGGTCACACCCAGCAGCTTGGCCAGGCGCTGGTCGGAGAAGCCTTTGCGCTTGAGGCGGAACATCAGGTCGCGGTCGATAGACGACAGACCGAGGGTCTTGACCTTCTCTTCTTCCTTGATCAGATCTTCGATCTGCACCAGGAACCATGGATCGATCATGTTCATGCCGAAGATGTCTTCGACCGACAAGCCGGCGCGGAATGCGTCCGCCACGTACCAGATGCGCTCGGCGCCTGGCACGGTCAGCTCGCGCTTGAGAACGCTCATGCTTTCCGGATTGCTCAGGTCGAGCTTCTCGTCCAGACCACACACGCCGACTTCCAGGCCACGCAGGGCTTTCTGCAGGGATTCCTGGAAGGTCCGGCCGATAGCCATGACTTCACCCACGGATTTCATCTGGGTAGTCAGGCGCGCGTCGGCCTTGGCGAACTTCTCGAAAGCAAAGCGCGGCAGCTTGGTCACAACGTAGTCGATGGATGGTTCGAAAGACGCCGGCGTCGCGCCGCCCGTGATTTCGTTTTGCAGCTCGTCCAGGGTGTAACCGATAGCCAGCTTGGCAGCGATGCGCGCAATCGGGAAGCCGGTCGCCTTCGAGGCCAACGCTGAAGAGCGCGATACGCGAGGGTTCATCTCGATCACGACCATGCGACCGGTATCCGGGCAGATGCCGAACTGAACGTTGGAACCGCCGGTTTCAACGCCGATTTCACGCAATACCGCCAAAGAGGCGTTACGCATGATCTGGTATTCCTTGTCCGTCAGGGTCTGTGCCGGCGCAACGGTGATCGAGTCACCGGTGTGCACGCCCATCGGGTCGAAGTTTTCGATGGAGCAGACGATGATGCAGTTGTCCTTTTTGTCGCGGACAACCTCCATCTCGTACTCTTTCCAGCCGATCAGGGATTCGTCGATCAGCAGCTCTTTGGTTGGCGACAGGTCCAGGCCACGGGCGCAGATTTCTTCGAACTCTTCGCGGTTGTAAGCAATACCGCCACCGGTGCCGCCCATGGTGAACGACGGACGGATGATGCACGGGAAGCCCAGCTTTTCGAGAACCGCGTTGGCCTCTTCCATGCTGTGGGCGATACCGGAGCGCGGGCAGTCCAGACCGATGGATTTCATGGCCTTGTCGAAACGCGAACGGTCTTCAGCCTTGTCGATGGTGTCGGCGTTTGCGCCGATCATCTCTACGCCGAACTTCTCCAGAACGCCTTCGCGCTCCAAGTCCAGAGCGCAGTTCAGAGCGGTCTGGCCACCCATGGTAGGCAGCAGTGCGTCCGGACGCTCTTTCTCGATGATCTTGGCAACGGTCTGCCATTTGATCGGCTCGATGTAGGTAGCGTCGGCCATGTCCGGATCGGTCATGATGGTGGCCGGGTTGGAGTTCACCAGGATGACGCGGTAGCCCTCTTCGCGCAGTGCCTTGCAGGCCTGGGCGCCGGAGTAGTCGAATTCGCAGGCCTGGCCGATCACGATCGGGCCGGCGCCAAGAATCAGGATGCTTTTTATGTCTGTACGTTTTGGCATGGGTTTGTCACTCAAATCCGCAGGTCAGTCGGCAAGCCGTCTTGAACAATCTTGAATGCCTGCGGGGGCCACCGACAGTCGGGGCCGCCCGCTGGCCACTCAGTCAGCGTCGCTTGGCCATTTCATTGATGAAACGATCGAACAGCGGCGCTACGTCGTTCGGGCCCGGGCTCGCTTCAGGGTGGCCCTGGAAGCTGAACGCGCTCTTGTCAGTGCGCTCGATGCCTTGCAGGGAACCGTCGAACAGCGACTTGTGAATCGCGCGCACGTTGCTCGGCAACGTCGCCTCATCCACCGCAAAACCGTGGTTCTGGCTGGTGATCATCACAATGCCAGTGTCCAGGTCTTGCACCGGGTGGTTGGCACCGTGATGACCGTGACCCATTTTCAGGGTCTTGGCGCCGGAGGCCAGGGCCAGCAGCTGGTGGCCCAGGCAGATGCCGAACACCGGGATCTCGGTTTCCAGCACATCCTTGATGGCCTGGATCGCGTAGTCGCAAGGCTCGGGGTCGCCCGGACCGTTGGACAGGAACACGCCGTCCGGTTGCAGGGCCAGCACGTCGCTGGCCGGGGTTTGCGCCGGCACCACGGTCACGCGGCAGCCACGCTCGACCAGCATGCGCAGAATGTTGTACTTCACGCCGTAGTCGTAAGCGACTACGTGATAAGGCAGCTCGGCGGCGTCGATGGTCGCGTGGCTGTCGGTCTTCAAGTCCCAGACCGTGGAGCGCCACTCGTACTTCTCTTTGACGCTGACGACTTTCGCCAGGTCCATGCCTTTGAGGCCTGGGAAGCCCTGGGCTGCGGCAATCGCCGCCTCTTCGGAAATATTGTCACCGACCATGATGCAGCCGTTCTGCGAGCCTTTTTCACGCAGGATGCGCGTGAGGCGGCGCGTATCGATACCGGCGATTGCCACAACATTGTTGGCTTTCAGGTAATCGGACAGCGACATCGTGTTACGCCAGTTGCTCGCTACCAGCGGCAGGTCACGAATGACCAGACCGGCCGACCAGACACGATCAGACTCGACGTCTTCCGGTGTGGTACCGGTGTTGCCGATGTGCGGATAGGTCAGAGTAACGATCTGTTGGGCGTAGGAAGGATCGGTAAGGATTTCCTGATAGCCGGTCATGGCAGTGTTAAACACTACCTCTCCAACGGTCTGACCGTCGGCTCCAATGGCTTCGCCGCGAAAAATGCTGCCATCAGCAAGGGCGAGTATGGCTGGCTTAGTCAAGAAGACCTCCCGTAAATAAAGCCTGAAAGGGCGATCGCAGGTTGTAAAAAAGCGGAGTGACGTATGGACACGTCACCCCGCTTCTTCACTGAATTATTCTGCGCGCTTTTAGTGAACACACTAAAGCTGTAGGTTACAGAAAAAGGCTTTTTGGGTCCACCGCTAATAAGCCTTGGAGGCAGGAGAATGCGACAGGGCGTCGCTTAGCGGGTAAAACGGAGCCCAGGAATAGTCCCGAGCCCCTTTTTTGGCTACGGCTCAGTGCAGGTCCAGCACGTCGCGCATGTCGTAAAGGCCAGGCTCGCGACCCTCCAGCCAGAGCGCAGCACGTACGGCGCCCTTGGCAAACGTCATACGACTGGAGGCTTTGTGCGTGATCTCCAGCCGCTCACCTTCGGTGGCGAACAACACGGTGTGATCACCTACCACATCCCCACCACGAACGGTGGCGAAACCAATAGTGTCACGTGCGCGCGCGCCGGTATGACCTTCACGCCCGTAGACCGCGACCTTCGACAAGTCACGACCCAAGGCATCGGCAATCGCCTCACCCATGCGCAACGCAGTACCCGATGGCGCGTCGATCTTGTGACGGTGATGGGTTTCGATGATCTCGATATCCGCCTCGTCACCCAGCACACGCGCCGCCAGATCCAGCAACTTGAGCGACAGGTTCACGCCCACGCTGAAATTGGCCGCGAAGACCACCGGAATATCCCTGCCCGCCTCCACCAGCAACTGCTTCTGCTCGGCGCTGAGGCCCGTGGTGCCAATCACCATGGCCTTGCCCGCCCTGCGGCAGAACGCCAGGTTTTTCAGCATCACATCCGGCAGCGTAAAGTCGATCAGTACGTCGAACTCGTCAGCCACCTGCTCCAGGTTGCCGGACAGCGACACACCGATGCGCCCCAGCGAGGCCAGCTCACCGGCGTCCGCACCGATCAGCGTACTCCCCGGACGCACAATCGCCGCAGTCAGCCCCGATGCCGGCGAGCGCTGCTGCACCGCCTCGACCAACGTCTTGCCCATGCGCCCGGCAGCGCCCATCACGGCTATACGTCGCATACTCATTCCTTACAGATCGCCGAAAAAGCGCTTCACACCATCGAAGAAACCCGTGGTCTTCGGCGAGTGGGAGTCGTCGCCCTCCAGCGAGCTGCGGAACTCTTCCAACAGCTCACGCTGGCGGCGGCCCAGATTGACCGGAGTTTCTACCGCAACACGGCACATCAGGTCGCCCGCACCGCCACCGCGCACCGGCGCAACGCCTTTGCCACGAATACGGAACTGCTTGCCGGTCTGGGTGCCTTCCGGGATCTTGAGTTTCACGCGACCATCGAGCGTCGGAATTTCCAACTCGCCACCCAACGCAGCGTCCACAAAGCTGATCGGCACCTCACAAAACAGGTGCTTGCCATCACGCTGGAAGATCGAGTGCTCACGCACGCTGATCACCACGTACAGGTCGCCCGTAGGCCCACCCTGGGCACCCGCCTCGCCTTCGCCCGACAGACGAATACGGTCACCGGTATCCACACCGGCCGGCACTTTCACGGAAAGGGTCTTGTACTCTTCGACACGCCCTTCGCCATGGCAGGAATCGCACGGATCGGAAATGATCTTGCCCTGACCATGGCAACGCGGGCAGGTCTGCTGCACCGAGAAGAAACCCTGCTGCATGCGCACCTGGCCAATGCCGCCACAGGTCGGACAGGTAATCGGCGAGGAGCCCTTCTTGGCACCCGAACCATCGCACGGCTTGCAGTTGACCAGCGTCGGCACACGGATATTGACGCTGGTACCGCGCACGGCTTCCTCAAGGTTCAGCTCAAGGGTGTAGCGCAAGTCGCTGCCACGCTGGGCGCCACCGCGCTGACCACCCCGGCCACCGCCAAAGAAGTCGCTGAATACATCACCGAAAATATCGGAGAAATTCTGCCCACCAAAGCCGGCACCGCCGCCGCCCATGCTCGGGTCGACGCCGGCATGACCGTACTGGTCGTACGCTGCACGCTTGTTAGGGTCCGACAGACATTCATAGGCCTCGTTGGCCTCCTTGAACATCTCTTCGGATTCCTTGCTGTCCGGATTACGGTCCGGGTGATGCTTCATCGCCAGGCGACGGTAGGCCTTTTTCAGGTCCGCCTCGCTGGAGCCACGCTCCACACCCAACACTTCGTAATAGTCACGCTTTGCCATAAGTCTTTGCACTCTTAAGGACGTTCGGCCAGACCCTCCTGAGCCTCGCCAAACTCGTTGAGCCCCAATACAGGCCCGGACCCAACTCACGTCAATTCAACGATCCTGGTCGTTACTGCTTTTTAGCCAGGCAACCGGCCAAAAGCGCGGTATTTATTGCTCGGAAAGCAGGAGCATTCCCGATCACACCGCCAGCATCCGAACGCTGTCGCATGCTGTAAAAATTCGCATACCCCAGACACGCCAACGCGGGAGCAAGCTCCCGCGCGGCGACATCCTACCAGTCACCGCTGGAAAGCGGTCAACCGGGCGACCTATTACTTCTGGTCTTTGACTTCTTCGAACTCGGCATCAACCACGTCATCGTGCTTGGCTTCAGGCTCTGCCTGCTGCGCAGCGCCTTCGGCTGGCTGACCTTGCTCGGCGTACATTTTCTGAGCAACCGGCGCGGAGACTTTCGACAGTTCCTCGACCTTCGCTTCGATCGCAGCCTTGTCGTCGCCTTTAACGGCAGCTTCCAGGGCAACCACGGCAGCTTCGATCGCGGCCTTCTCTTCAGCAGTCACTTTGTCACCAGCGTCAGCGATCATTTTGCGAGTCGAGTGAACCAGCGCGTCACCCTGGTTACGGGCACCGGCCAGCTCTTCAAACTTCTTGTCCGCTTCGGCGTTGGTTTCAGCATCACGAATCATCTGTTGAATTTCTTCATCAGAAAGACCGGAGTTGGCCTTGATGGTGATCTTCTGCTCTTTGCCGGTGGCCTTGTCTTTCGCGCCAACGTGCAAGATACCGTTGGCGTCGATGTCGAAGGTCACTTCGATTTGCGGCACGCCACGTGGTGCTGGTGGAATCTCGGCCAGGTCGAACTTGCCCAGGGACTTGTTCTGCGCAGCCTGCTTACGCTCACCTTGCAGCACGTGAATGGTCACGGCGCCCTGGTTGTCATCGGCAGTCGAGAACACCTGGGATTTCTTGGTAGGAATCGTGGTGTTTTTCTCGATCAGCGCGGTCATCACGCCGCCCATGGTTTCGATACCCAGGGTCAGCGGGCTGACGTCCAGCAGCAATACGTCTTTAACGTCACCTGCCAATACCGCGCCCTGGATGGCAGCACCCATGGCGACTGCTTCGTCCGGGTTCACGTCCTTACGTGCTTCCTTGCCGAAGAACTCGGTCACCAGCTTCTGCACCAGCGGCATACGGGTCTGACCGCCGACGAGGATGACGTCGTTGATCGCGCCCACATCGATGCCGGAGTCTTTCAGCGCGATGCGGCAAGGTTCGATGGTGCGCTGAACCAAGTCTTCAACCAGCGCTTCGAGCTTGGAGCGCGAGATTTTCACGTTCAAGTGCTTTGGACCGGTAGCGTCTGCAGTGATGTACGGCAGGTTCACATCGGTCGACTGCGAAGAAGACAACTCGATCTTGGCTTTCTCGGCAGCCTCTTTCAGGCGCTGCATGGCCAGCGGGTCACCTTTGAGGTTCATACCGCTTTCTTTCTTGAATTCGTCAACGAGGTAGTCGATCAGACGAATGTCAAAGTCTTCACCACCCAGGAAGGTGTCGCCGTTGGTGGCCAACACTTCGAACTGGTGCTCGCCGTCAACTTCGGCAATCTCAATCACGGAAACGTCGAACGTACCGCCACCCAGGTCGTAAACGATCACGGTATGGTCGCCCTTGGCCTTGTCCATGCCGTAAGCCAAAGCAGCTGCGGTGGGTTCGTTGATGATACGTTTAACGTCAAGACCCGCGATGCGGCCGGCATCTTTGGTCGCTTGACGCTGGCTGTCGTTGAAGTAGGCCGGAACGGTGATCACCGCTTCGGTCACTGTTTCGCCCAGGTAATCTTCGGCAGTCTTCTTCATCTTCTTCAAGATTTCAGCCGAGATTTGCGGCGGCGACATTTTCTGGCCGTTTACTTCAACCCAGGCGTCACCATTGTCAGCCTTGGCAATTTTGTACGGCACCATCTTGATGTCTTTCTGTACGACTTCTTCGTCGAACTTGCGACCGATCAGGCGCTTGACCGCGTACAGGGTGTTGTGCGGGTTGGTCACAGCCTGACGCTTGGCCGACTGACCCACCAGAATTTCGCCATCGTTGGCGTAAGCGATGATCGACGGCGTGGTACGCGCGCCTTCGGCGTTCTCGATAACTTTAGCTACGCCGTTTTCCAGCACGGAGACGCAGGAGTTGGTGGTCCCCAGGTCGATACCGATAATTTTGCCCATGATTTACTCTCCCGAAACTTGAATTTGGATGCCGCAGCAGTGGTGGCTATCTGCGGTAGCACTTAAACGCTTGACTTATAAATGGGGGCCTTGCGGCGGATTTCAAGCCTGCTCATCAATAGAAGGTGCAGCCGGTGCAGGCGCCTTGCTAACCACCACCATTGCCGGGCGCAGCAAGCGACCGTTAAGCTGGTAACCCTTCTGGAACACCTTCAATACGCTGTTAGGCTCCAGGTCGTGGCTTTCCTGCATGGCCATGGCCTGGTGGTGCTCGGCGTTGAACGGCTCGCCGCCTTGCGGATCGATGGCTTCCAACTGATAACGCTTCAGGGTGTCCTGGAACATTTTCAGGGTCAGTTCGATACCTTCGCGCATCGGGCGGATGTTTTCGTCGTCCGGGTTGGACAATTCAAGCCCACGCTCCAGGCTGTCGATGATCGGCAGCAGGTCGTTGGCGAATTTTTCCAGCGCAAATTTATGAGCCTTTTCCACATCCTGCTCGGCGCGGCGGCGGACGTTCTGCAGGTCGGCGGCAACACGCAGAGACTGGTCCTGCGCGGCGACCAATTGCTCTTCGAGCACTTGCACACGAGTCGCCAGTTCATCGCCGACAGCCGAATTGGCGTCTGGCGCTTGCGTATCCTGCGTCTGTTCGTCAGCCATAGATTTCTCCTTTCAAAATCATGCGCGAACTCAACTCGCGCTTCTGTTCCGGTATATGGGGCCACAATTTTCAGGTTCAAGAGCGCGGTCGTTACCAAAAGTCTTTCGTGCACTCACGCGCACGTCCTGCGCATTCATTCTCCATTGCGCTAAAAAAAACGATTGACCAAGCAAATCGAGCTAAGCAGGAGGATTGTCAGCCCTGAACAAAACACTGTATAAATAACCAGACCTAAAGCCTGGGAGCGGCCGTCATGCTCGTGCACCTGTCCGTACACAACTACGCCATCGTTGAACACCTGGATCTTGAACTGGATCGCGGGATGAGCGTAATCACAGGCGAAACCGGCGCCGGCAAGTCGATCATGCTCGACGCCCTGGGCCTGACGCTCGGCGACCGTGCCGACAGTGGCGTGGTGCGCCCCGGCGCAGACAAGGCCGACATATTGGCGACCTTCGACCTGGCGGACATCCCCGAGGCAGAAACCTGGCTGGCCGAACGCGACCTGAACCATGAAGGCCCCTGCATTTTGCGCAGGGTCATCACGGCCGAAGGACGTTCGCGCGGCTATATCAATGGCACGCCCTGCCCCCTCGGCGACTTGAAGGCCCTGGGTGAATTGCTGATCGATATCCACAGTCAGCATGAACATCAGTCGCTGCTGAAAACCGATACCCATCGCCGTCTGCTCGACGAATACGCAGGCGCCACCGAGCTGGCGCGCCAGGTCCAACTGGCCGCCCAACGCTGGCGCCAGACCCGTCAGGAGCTGGAGCGCCTTTCCAATTCCGGCGACGAGCAGCGTGCTCGCCATCAGTTGCTCAGCTATCAGCTCGAAGAACTGGAAAGCCTGAGTCTTGGCGAAAGCGAACTGGAACAGCTGGAACAGGAACACAAGAACCTCACCAACGCCGAAACCCTGCTGGGCATATGCCGCCAGGTGGTAGAGCAATGCAGCGAAAGTGATTCTGGCAACGTACTGAACGCACTCACGGCCAGCCTCAATCGGCTTTCCAGCGTCAACAACGCATCCGGTTCGCTAAACGAAGCCACTACCCTGCTCACCAGTGCGCAGATCCAGGTAGAGGAAGCCGTGGGCGAACTCAACCGCTTCCTCGACCACTTCGATGCAGACCCGGCACGCCTGCAGCAAATCGAAGAACGCCTGGACACTATCTATACCCTGGCGCGCAAACATCGCATCCAGCCGACCGAAGTGGCCGCGATGCAACAGAAACTGATGGATGAAATCGAGACCCTGAACGCCAATGATGAATCCATTGACCGACTGGGCGAGGAACTCGCTTCGTTCGCCCGGCATTATCAGGAAAAGGCAAAGGAGCTGAGCGAGCTTCGCCAGCAGGCATCTACCCGCCTGGCCGGCGCAGTGGAACAAGAGATCCAGCGATTGGGCATGCCGGGCGGCCGCTTCGTGATCGAGCTTCGCGCCAATGCCAACAACGAACTGCAGCCCCATGGCCTGGAGCAGGTGGAACTGCTGGTCAGCGCCAACCCAGGGCAGCCGCTCAAGGCACTGGCAAAAGTGGCATCGGGTGGTGAGTTGTCACGCATCAGCCTGGCGATCCAGGTCATCACGGCTCAAACCTCACGCGTACCGACGCTGGTGTTCGACGAAGTGGACGTGGGTATCGGCGGGCCGACCGCAGAAATTGTTGGTCAACTGTTGCGTCGGCTTGGGGATCGCGGCCAAGTGCTGACCGTGACCCACTTGCCGCAAGTGGCCGCCCAGGGTCATCAGCATTTATTTGTACACAAGGTTCGAGGCAGTGATGCGACTCATACGGCCGTGTCCAAGTTGAACAAATCAGAGCGTGTGGAAGAAGTGGCGCGGATGCTTGGAGGCATCGACTTGACCAAGGAGTCTCTGGCTCACGCGAAAAAAATGGTGGTGGCGGCCAAAGCTTGAGCTGAGGTTTTTCTTCCTTATAGAAAGCACGAAGGCGACCCTTGGATCGCCTTCAATCGTTTTGCAGAACGAAATCTGCAGCGATTTTTACTTTTTCTTACGTATGTAGAGCACGAGATTGTGATCAACCAGATCGAAGCCATGGTCCTCAGCAATCTTGTGCTGCAGGGCTTCGATTTCCGGACTGGTGAACTCGATAACCTCATTGGTATCCAGGTCAACCATGTGGTCGTGATGACCACCGTCAGCCAGTTCGAACACTGCATGACCGCCGTCGAAATTATGGCGAACCACCAGCCCTGCGGCTTCAAACTGAGTCAGCACACGGTAAACCGTGGCCAGGCCTACGTCCTCGTTAGACTCCATCAGCGCCTTGTAAACATCCTCTGCACTCATGTGGCGTTGCTCTGCAGAATCGAGCATTTGTAGAATCTTGACTCGAGGCAGAGTCACTTTGAGACCGGCTTTGCGTAGTTCGCTATTTTCAACCATGGTTAGCTTTCTCGCGGATGCTGCTTCGCAGCTTCTCTTAATACGGGTATGATCGGCGTTTACGTTGTCCCAGCCAAGATAGTGGAAGTCGCCCACCGATGCAAAACACCAAGCTCTTGCTAACCAGTTTCACCTTTGTGGGACTGCTCGCACTCGCCGGTTGTTCATTCCCCGGGGTTTACAAAATCGACATCCAGCAGGGCAATGTCGTCACGCAGGACATGATAGACCAGTTACGCCCCGGAATGACCCGACGGCAAGTACGGTTTATCATGGGTAATCCCCTGCTGACCGACACTTTCCATGCCGATCGCTGGGATTATCTGTACAGCCTTCAACCGGGTGGCGGGGAACGCCAGCAGGAACGCGTCAGCGTCATTTTCAATGGCAATGATCAGCTCGTCAGCCTTTCCGGTGACTTCATGCCTGGCGTGAGCCGTGATGAAGCCCTGCTCGGCAAGGACAGCGCCAATGCGCCTGTGCCGGCTCCCGCGCAGCAAACCGAACAGCCCAAGTCCGAAGTACCAGCCAAGCCTGGCTCTTTGCTGGACAAGATCCAGAAAGACGTCGACGGCGTGGAAACCGTTCCAGTCCCGTCGCCACAGCCTCTGGACACCAGCCCGCAATAAAAACGCGGCGCTCGATAAAAAGCCCGGCATGCCGGGCTTCTTTTTGCCTGCAAAATGGCAAGCCTAGCTGTTTTGCTGCCTGGCCAGCGCAGCCTTGGCCGCTCGCAGCCTGCGTACTTCCTTGGGGTCTGCCAGCAGTGGGCGATATAGCTCGATGCGGTCACCCGACTGCACAGCACGCGTTTCGGCGTCCGCCACCACCTTGCCGAAAATACCCAAGGGGCAATCGGCGAGCTCCACTTCAGGAAACTGCGCAGCCATTCCAGACGCCTGTACAGCGGCACGCAGACTGGTACCCACCGGCACGCTCACAGCCAGTAACACCTGACGCTCGGCAGTGGCATACACCACTTCAATCTCAACCATGCAGTTGCTTGGCTCGCTCACAGAAGGCATCGACCAACGTATTTGCCGCCTGATTGAACAATGGCCCCAACGTCGCCCGTACAATCGGTCCTGCGTAATCAAAGGACAGATCCAGGCTGATCTTGCAGGCCTTCTCGGTCAATGCCTTGAACACCCACACCCCATGCAACTGTGTAAAAGGGCCTTCCTGCAGATTCATTTCGATGGATTTGCCAGGTACCAGAATATTGCGCGTGACAAAGTGCTGGCTAAGGCCGCCCTTGGCGACGCCAACACTGGCGACCATGTACTCGTCACTGCCTTCCAGCACTTCGGCGGTCGAGCACCAAGGCAGAAACTCCGGGTAACGCGCCACGTCGTTGACCAGGTCATAGAGCGCCTGCGCCGGATAAGGCAGCAGGGCCGAACGTTGAATATGCGTCGTCATGTGAGCGTTATTTCCACTGCTGAGACAAACATCGCGAAAAAAACAGCCAGATCCGCGAGAGAAAAAAACCAAAGAACTGCCCGCATTGTCCGGGATTCGCTCAACACGCTCAAGCACGCAGCTTGACCGTAGCCGACTCGCTCGCAACTCCCTATAATGCCGCCCCTATGGCTAAACAAAAGAAACACCCTACAGGGACCATCGCGCAAAATAAAAAGGCGCGACACGATTACTTCATCGAACATCGTTTCGAGGCTGGTCTGGTCCTGGCCGGCTGGGAAGTAAAAAGTCTGCGCGCCAGCAAGCTGCAACTGGTCGACAGCTATGTGCTGCTCAAGGATGGCGAGGCGTGGCTGCTCGGCAGTCATATCACCCCGCTGACCACCGCGAGCACTCACGTGATTGCCGACCCGGTACGCACACGCAAGCTGTTGCTCAACGCCCGCGAACTGGAAAAGCTCGCCGCTGCCGTGCAACAGAAAGGCTACGCTTGCATCTGCCTGTCCTGGTACTGGAGCAAGCACCTGGTCAAGTGCGAGATCGCGCTGGGCAAGGGCAAGAAAGAATACGACAAGCGTGACACCGAGCGCGAGCGCGACTCCAACCGCGAGCTGCATCGCGCCGTGCGCAACAAGGGCAAGGAAGACTAACCTTGTCACCGGTAGCCTCGGGAACCTCCCGTGGCTACAGGCCCACGCGTGGAACCCCCCACAGACCCCTCCCAATAAAGCCCCCATCACGCCAGCGCACGCTTACCTGTTCACCGGTATGCTGATGATCTGTACGTAATAGGATAGGAATCGACATCGTAAAGCGTCTGCGGTGTCCGCTATTTCTGGAGGAGCGATGAGTCTGCCTGCTGCTTTCCTGAGCGATATCGCACATCTGATCCCGAAAAGTCGGCGTTTCGACGACCCTCTTTCGACCCTCGCCTTCGGCACCGATGCCAGTTTCTACCGACTGATCCCACAGTTGGTGATCCGCGTCGAGTCGGAAGACGAAGTGGTTGCGCTGCTGCAATGGGCGCAACGCGATGGCGTGCCAGTGACCTTTCGCGCCGCAGGCACCAGTTTGTCCGGGCAGGCCATCAGCGATTCGGTGCTGATCGTTCTGGGCGACAATTGGAACGGCCGCGAGATTCGTGGGCAGGGCATGCAAATCCGCCTGCAGCCCGGCGTAATCGGCGCCCAGGCCAACGCTTGGCTCGCTCCATTCGGGCGCAAGATCGGGCCGGACCCGGCGTCAATCCAGGCCTGCAAAATCGGCGGCATCGTCGCCAACAACTCCAGCGGCATGTGCTGCGGTACAGCGCAGAACACCTATCACACCCTCGCTGGCATTCGACTGGTGCTGGCCGACGGCAGCCGCCTGGACACAGAAGACGCGGCAAGCATTACGGTATTTCGCAATCGACACGGCGCGCTGCTTGAGCGTCTGGCGACACTCGGTCGCCAGACGCGGGCGAATACCGAATTGGCCGCACGCATCCGCCATAAATACCGTCTGAAAAACACTACAGGCCTGTCACTCAACGCCCTGGTTGACTTTGATGACCCGCTGGAGATCCTCAGCCACTTGCTGGTGGGCTCCGAAGGCACCCTGGGCTTTATCAGCGCCGTGACCTACAACACGGTAGTCGACCACCCGAACAAAGCGTCGGCGCTGATCGTGTTCCCGAATGTCGAGACCTGCTGCAACGCCGTAACCGTCCTGAAAACCCAGCCAGTCTCCGCCGTGGAACTGCTGGACCGACGCAGCCTGCGCTCGGTGCAAAACAAGCCAGGCATGCCCGCATTCGTACAGCACCTGTCGAAATCGGCCTGCGCCTTATTGATCGAATCCCGCGCAGCATCGCCTTCATTACTTCGTGAGCAACTGGCGCTGATCATGAAGGCCCTGGCCTGCTTTGCGGTTGAAAAACAGATCGACTTCACCGAAGACCCCGTGGAAAACGCCCGGCTGTGGGCCATTCGCAAAGACACCTTCCCCGCCGTCGGCGCGGTGCGCAAGACCGGCACCACCGTCATCATCGAAGACGTGACCTTCCCGGTCGAGCAACTGGCCATCGGGGTAAACCGCCTGATCGCGCTGTTCGACAAACATCACTACGACGAAGCCATCCTGTTCGGACACGCCTTGGAGGGCAATCTGCACTTCGTGTTTACCCAAGGCTTCAATAGCGCGGAAGAAATCACACGTTATCAAGCGTTCATGGATGACGTGGCACAGTTAGTGGCCGTGGAGTTCGGCGGCTCGCTGAAGGCCGAGCACGGCACCGGCCGCAACATGGCGCCATTCGTCGAGCTGGAATGGGGCCGCGAAGCCTATCAACTGATGTGGCAGCTCAAGCGCCTGCTGGACCCCAACGGCATTCTCAACCCGGATGTAGTGCTCAGCGAAGACCCGCAAATCCACCTCAAGCACCTCAAGCCCCTGCCGGCCGCCGACGAGCTTGTGGATAAGTGTATCGAATGCGGATTTTGCGAGCCGGTGTGCCCGTCGAAAGGCCTGACCTTGAGCCCGCGCCAGCGCATCGTGATCTGGCGTGACATCCAGGCCAGGAAACGCGCGGGCGTGGATACCGCCGAAGTCGAAGCCGCTTTCCAGTACCAAGGCATCGATACCTGCGCCGCCACCGGGTTGTGCGCCCAGCGCTGCCCTGTAGGTATCAATACCGGTGACCTGATGAAAAAGCTGCGCAGCCGAGACGCCGACCGTACGAAAACTGCCGAATGGCTTGCCACCCATTTCGCCACTGCGCTGCAGGGCGTGCGCTTCACCCTGCATGTCGCCAACGGCGCGCGCATGCTATTGGGCGCCCCGCGCCTGGCAAAGTTGTCGGCGCAGATGAGCAGACTGTCTAAGGGGCAGGTCCCGCAGTGGACCAACGCCATGCCACAACCGGAAAAAGCCATTCGCTTCAACCCCGCAGTCACCGACGAACGTCCGCGCGTGGTTTACCTCGCCGCTTGCGTCTCACGCGCGATGGCCCCGTCGGCTGCAGATAAAGAGCAAATGTCGCTGTACGAAAAAACCCGCAGCCTGCTGGAAAAAGCCGGTTACCAAGTCGTCATCCCCGAGAACCTCGAAAGCCTGTGCTGTGGCCAACCCTTCGCCTCCAAAGGCTACGCCGAACAGGCCGATCACAAGCGTCAGGAACTGATCGGCGCCCTGCTCCAGGCCAGCCGTGGCGGTCTCGATCCAATCTACTGCGACACCAGCCCATGCACCTTGCGCTTGGTGCAAAACCCCGGCGAAACATGCCTGGACCTGTACGACCCCGTACGATTTATCCGCACCCACCTGATGGATCGCCTCGACTTCACACCCCAGCAAGCGCCAATCGCCGTGCACGTCACCTGCAGCACCCAACACCTGGGCGAAAGCCAGGCACTGATCGACCTGGCCCGACGCTGCGCCAACACCGTGGTCATCCCGGAAGGTATCCACTGCTGCGGCTTTGCCGGAGATAAAGGCTTCACCACGCCAGAGCTGAACGCCCACGCCCTGCGCTCACTCAACAGGGCAGTGCATTCTTGCAGTGAAGGCATTTCAACCAGCCGAACCTGCGAGATCGGCCTGAGCCAGCACGGCGGCATCGACTACCACGGGTTGGTGTACCTCGTTGATCGAGTCACAAAGGCACGCGCACATTAAACGCGCAAAAAATAGAACCCCTGCGCGCCGGCGTAGTCATCTGCATAGGCCTCGACGAACGAGGCTCATCAGTGATGTCGCTGGCAGCCGTTCAACGCCAGTAGCGTCGAGCCCCTTTGCGCAAGGAGATACCCCATGAAGCGTTCCGCTCTTGCTGGCTTGTTTGTAACCGCTGCGATGCTGGCCTCCCCTGTGTTCGCCGCGGGTAATGACGCAGACCTGTGCCAGATCAACCTCGACAAAATCAACAACGGCAAAGCCCTGCTCGCCACCGACACCAGCGGCAAAAGCGGCGAAATCGACACAGCCGTCTCCCAGGCCAAGGCTGCTCATGCGGCGGGCGATGACAAGAAGTGCATCGAGATCAGCTCCAAGGCCCTGCAGGACCTGCAAAACAGCGACAAAGGCGGTCAGTAAGCGATAGGGCCAACCTACGGGTTGGCCTTCCGTGACCATTTGGCGTACACTGCACAGGCTTGTCACTCACTAGAAACAACGAGTTACAAGCACGGGGCCGTTTAGGATTCGACGCCGGTCGCGAAACTTTAGGTGCATGCCGAGTTGGTAACAGAACTCGTAAATCCACTGTTGCAACTTCTTATAGTTGCCAATGACGAAAACTACGGCCAGGAATTCGCTCTCGCTGCGTAAGCAGCCTTAGCCCTGAGCTTCTGGTACCTTCGGGTCCAGCAATCACCAGGGGATGTCTGTAAACCCAAAGTGATTGTCATATAGAACAGAATCGCCGTGCAGTACGTTGTGGACGAAGCGGCTAAAACTTACACAACTCGCCCAAAGCACCCTGCCCTTCGGGTCGCTGAGGGTTAACTTAATAGAAAAGGCTACGCATGTAGTACCGACAGCGGAGTACTGGCGGACGGGGGTTCAAATCCCCCCGGCTCCACCACTTCAACATCTAAAGACGTCCATGGACGTCTTTTTTTGTGCCTGAAATCCAGTGAATACGTGGGTTTCAGGGCCATTAGGATCCGTCAGCGTCCATAGAAATCTACCCATACGTGCATTCCAAGTGGTATTCCAAGCGGCTAGCTGGTAATTTTTGGAATACACAAACAGCATTGGAGTACACCATGTGCGCCCAACCCACGCGCCTCTCAGACCTTAAAGTCAAAGCCGCCAAGCCTAAGGAAAAGGATTACACGCTGACTGATGGCAACGGCCTTCAAATGCGATTGAGAAACAATGGCTCCAAACTGTGGAATTTCAACTATATCCATCCCGTAACCAAAAAACGGATCAACATGGGACTAGGCACATTCCCCGAAGTGAGCCTGGCCCAAGCGCGAAAACGGACTGTTGAAGCCAGGGAACTTGTCGCCCAGGGACTAGATCCGAAAGAGCAGCGCGAGACTGATCGCCAGCTGAAAAAAGCCGCGACAGAACACACGTTTCAAAACGTGGCAACGGCATGGTTTGAACTAAAGAAAGACTCAGTGACAACTGCCTATGCTGAGGATATTTGGCGCTCGCTCACGCTGCATGTTTTCCCTGACCTGGGCCCGACCCCAATCTCAGCTATCACTGCTCCCATGGTTATCAATCTGCTCAGACCTCTTGAGACCAAAGGTAGTTTAGAGACTGTTAAACGGCTGACCCAGCGCCTCAACGAAATCATGACTTACGGGGTGAATTACGGGCTCATCCATGCCAATCCACTTAGCGGGATTCGCTCGGTCTTTAAGAAACCAAAAAAGAAAAATATGGCGGCACTGCCTCCCGATGAGCTGAACGAGCTCATGGTGGCAATTGCTAATGCCAGTATTAAAAGAACTACGCGCTGCCTAATCGAATGGCAGCTCCACACTATGACCCGACCAGCAGAGGCTGCCACCACCCGCTGGGCTGACATCGACTTCGAGAGGAAGATCTGGACGATCCCAGCGGAGCGCATGAAGAAACGTCGCACACACTTCATCCCGCTTACGGAGCAGGCTCTGGCACTGCTAGAGGCTATCAAGCCTTACAGTGGAAACAGGGACTATGTGTTTCCTGCTGACCGGAATCCTCGCACCCACTGCAACAGCCAGACCGCCAACATGGCGCTGAAGCGAATGGGTTTCGAAGGGCGCCTGGTTAGTCATGGCATGCGCTCAATGGCCAGTACCATTCTCAATGAACATGGCGACTGGAATCCCGAATTGATCGAAGTAGCACTTGCCCACGTCGACAAAGACGAGGTGCGCAGCGCCTACAACCGAGCGGATTACATTGAGCGCAGACGGCCCATGATGAACTGGTGGAGTGACCACATTTTACAAGCTGCCTCTGGGAGCCTGTCCGTCTCGGCATTTCAAACAACCCGAGGTTTGAAAGTTGTAACGATACGCTAGCCAATCAATATTTAGTATTAGCCGTAACGGGGCGCTTTCGAACGGTAACAGTCCGCAGAAAATGGCAATAAGCATCCGCTAACCAAGTTAAGCTAAAGTTTGGTCTATTTTACGCATGCTCGTAATAAGCCAAGCCCCATGATTATAATGAACAACCAGCCAACCCAATCTATTCCTGAAGATCGTTTTGGAGTACTTACTGGCCTCGGCGCAGGAGAGTTTTGCCATTGAGTAGACGCTTGAGGAACGCTTGTCGCCTGACGAGCGGCCTGAGACGCCTGAGCTTGCATCTTTTCAAGTAGTTGCTGGTTCGAGCTTTTCGGGGAGGGCACATTCGGAGGCGGGCTCTGAATAGGAATAACTGAAGCAACCCGCACCTTCCCCATACTCGAAAGTACGTCAGCGTTTCGACTCGGGGTGGAATTGACCACGGGCGAAAGGCCAAAGCTACGAAGTCGGAATTTCGCTTCCTGCTCAGGCAACTGTTGTATCTGCCCAGTTGCTGTAATCGTTAGAGAAAGATGCGTGTAACTAACCGCTTTGGCCTGTCCTTTGTAAGGAGGGTCAACCAACCCTGTTACTGACAGCCAGCGTCCCACCCATGATTTATCGGGTACATTCGATCCGACTGCTTTCATCCCATCAGACCAAATGGCTAGCTTGACAGCTTGCCCACGCCAGTCGGAAAAGTTCACAAAAACATACGGTTTTTTATTAGCTCCCCACCCAGTACGAACAGAGTGAATCTGTCCAATAAGTTCGATGCGGCTACCTACCTGGGCAAGCACCTGAGCATATTTTGTTGCGTCGCAGACTAGGTAAGCACCTTGATATCCAATAGCGAATGGAGCGGCCTTTTGCTGGAATGTAATCGCCCCGCCGACGACTCCTTTGTCCTGAAGAAAATCCGCAAGCGTCGGAACGTTTTGAAATTCTCCTACGACCACTCTAGCGAGATTTTTAGCGTGACTTGCCACGCTAGGGAGCTTTAGAACCTCACCAAAAATGATTGAAGAGCCTGGATCGAGAAAGTCATTTCGCCGAAACACTACAGCGCTAGGTTCTGAACGAGATACACCCCACAGCGAAGGGGAAACTGTAAGCGCCTGAAGGGCAACATCCAACGTGAGGAACGAGAAGCGGTCGAGTTTCTGATTGAAATCTTTAGCCGTTCGCTTTGGATGCTGAAAGTTGACTTGCCCCAATTCGGTAGCAGCAGCCCCCTGAAACCCTTCTACGAACATTCCGTCGTAGTCAATTAGCTGCACGGTGCCGCCGTCTGCGCTGACCATGACGTTTTCGGGCTGGATGTCACCATGAGCGATCTGGTTCTGCTCAAGAAACCCAGCCAGCTTGGCGAGAGCTTGTCGTAAGCGTTGGAGTGCTTGAGTGTTTTGATGCTCGCCTTCTAGGAACTCAGCCAGAGTACGCCCTTGCGCCCATGCCATCTTGACTATGGGATACGTCGATCCTTGTATGCGAATTCCATTCGGGATGAAATCGAAGGGCAAAAAATAAGGACTGGCCAATTGCTTGATTCGCGCGGAGATCGCTTTATAGCGCTGCTCCAGCTCTCTTGACTCCTTGTGGAAACAACGAAGTGCAAACCTCTTGCCCGCTGAATCCACGATATAAGTCAACGCAAATCCGCCGCACAAAGCCAAGGGCAGACCCAATCCGGAGGTTTTCAATCGGCCATGTTTCAACTCAGCGTCTTGCAGTACTAACTGCGGGGACTGCAAGGCCTCGTTGTATTGTTCTAAGGTTGGGTATGCCATGGTTTACGTCAAACTGTTGGGATTAACGATAATCAAGGTGGTGTCATCTCTGCGCATTGCGCCGGAGGCTCGCTCTTCCTCTACCAGCTCAAGAAAAGCCTGTTGATCCCTGATTCCACAAAGCCGCTCAAAAGCATCCGAATAGCCCTGCTCTTGACGATGCAGTAGCCAAGCTCCCAGCGCATCGGTCATGCAAAGAAGCCAACATGATTCCTGCTGGTCGTAATTCCACTCCCTTTGACTCCAAGGCCCTTGGTCGCCGATAGCCACTTCTACATTCAGTGCACTGCGAGTAGCTAAAAGAGTAGGCTTATCAGTGAACTGATCAGCACGTACGTATGGGACGGTTTCAATTTCACCATTTTCATTGCACCAAGCGACAAGGCTATCCCCTAAGGTCGTCACTGTTACCGTTTTGCGATCGTGATCATTCTGTGCAATCACCAACGTGGCGAAGCTGCCACGCTCGTAAGCAGCTGCTTTAGACCAAGATAAAGTTTGAGGGTCGTGAAGCAGCCCATATGCCTGAATACACAAACCAAGTTGTTCGTCCGACGGATCAGAGCCTAGAAATTGATCCACCACCAAGTTCGCCCAGCTACTCGCATCGAAGGACTCCGAGGCGCCATCTGATAGCACCACACGCCCCCTTCCCTGAGCAATACGGTAAGCGTCCTCGTTATCATCTGGCGCATCGAGGTGCTTGGCGACCGTCCCGTCAAAGAGGATTCGGAATGTCATGGTCAGCGCAACTGAGCTGCCCGAGTACCGATATCGAAGAAGTCGACAATTTCGGCGATATCACCGTTAAAAACGAAACCCCGAGATTCCATGGTTGCGTGAATACCCTTCTCTTCTGCAACTTTATGAAGATGCATAGGCAGGGGGCTGGACATACGGAACAACAATTTTGCGTAGTTATCGCTCAAGCCCGCGTCAGAGGAAGGAAATTTAACCGGATCTCCCCCTCTAGTACTCACGTGCAGGTTGAACAACAGAACGCTTCCATCGCTGGTGCTGATTTGTTGGAGTTGCTGAGCAAGCCCCTCGGGATCCCCATCAGTCGATTCACCATCCGTAACATGCAAAACGGTTGGAGGGTAGCTGTCCGGATGGGCATCACACCATGCAACCAACTGCTCCGCGGCGGTTGTGATTGCATTGCACATAGGGGTGCCGCCTCCGGCTTTGGGCTCGAACCACACCGGAAACTTGATGGACTGGTCTACCAAGCCGCCTGCTCCGTCATCAACCCGCTTGACCCGGTCTTCAACGCGCAAAGGATGAGCTTCAATCTGAGAAATCGGATTCAGAACCGTCCCCGAAAGCGCCCCCGACAAGCCGTTCTCAGCAGTAGCACCGGAGTAGCCCAAGACACCAACCTCGAAATAATCACGAGTACCTTCGGACTTTGTGCAGCGGGTAATCAACGTGGCAAAAGTACGATTTAGAACATCCGCAACGAACTGGGCTTTCGACTTCCCATTTGTCATGGTGTCTTGCATTGACCCGGACTGGTCAACCAGGAACAGAAATGCAGTAGGACTGGTACGGCTAATCTCGGCGCTATAGCTCATGTAACCCTCATTGGTAATCTACTCTCCAGAATTCGATCATATAGCATTTTGAAATCATCCTGGAATCACGAAGTTTCTGATACTTGGATTCCATGAGCGATTAATGAGTCTTCAGAGCACAATCTGTCGCTGGTAGATTTTGTTGTCTGAAGCGACGATTCGCCCTCTCACGACAGCAAGGGATGGTGGAAGCGATAAATTCTGCCACGTTCGTTTAATACGCTCAGGCGATGTAACGACTCAGAATCGCCGAGACCGGCTCGCCGAAGTGTGGCGTACAGTAGATAGAACTCGGTTTCGAGATCGCTCGCGAAGATCCCTGGATCGTCGGAACCGAGGCACACCTTAATGTCCGGATCTCCATCCTCAACGTGGCCGGGGACCCGCATCCAGCGTAGAGAGTGATGCTCGCCGATATGATGGTACTGACTGATCCGGACGTTACTAGACGGCAGTGTCTCAATGAGGACCCCCCGATCGGCAATCTGTTGCATTAGCGCTTGCTGCAGTCGGAGGTAACCTTGGGCATCCATGAAGTCAGCCTCTTTCTCGGTCAATTCGCCTGCACGTTTGTGAACCCCTGCGTCGTTCAACCATTCCCAGAGCAGTCCCACTGCCTGAGGCTGGTTCTGGCATGCCGACCTGACCCTCAAAGCTTCCTCGCGCCAGAGGTCGCTCAGCGGTTCGTGCTCCGAGCTTTCGTCACCGATTAGCTGGCGCATCAGGTCAAGGCGACTCAAACCGCGAAGCGCCATCGCCCGTTCGATGTCGCACGCTACCAGCGAACGTCCGAAAATTTGGTGAGCAACCAACTCCAGTTCGCGATGAAGGCGGTGGACGCAGGCTTGCATCTCTGGCACATCCCGCAACAATTGCCACGCGGCGAGCACACTCAGCAACCACTCACCTCGAGGCAGGGTGATTTTACCTGGCATACGATCAAGCCACAGGCTTGGGCGGATCCCCATGGCTGTTCCATGTCCAATACGGTCGCCGTTGCGCAGATCCAGTAGTACCAGTGCATCCCACATGGTAGCTATACCCGACAGAAGGTGCCGGAAGTCTTCACCTGCGTGATAGGTGCGTCGATCCAAACCGGCTCGACGGCAGACACGGAAAACAGGGGCGAAAACGTCTGGGGGCGCGTGTAACTCATTTGCGGCGGCATCGATGCCCCGTACCCATGTCCTTAGTCGAGGCCAGCGGGCAAGTACTGAGAGCAGCACATTAGTAGTTCGACGTAGCTGCATGTCGAGTGGGTAGTGCCTATATGGGCCGGACTTGCCCTTTTGATTAGGCAACCAGTCTAGCTTGATAAAATGTGCGACCAGTGCCAGTCGATGAACGCTTCGATGAGGAAAAGTCGGTCGCTCAAAATAGCGGTCTAGCTCGCTCAACAAGGCAGAGAGAGAGCGAGGTGGTTTGATGGACAATCTGCCAGCAGCAGTAGCATCGTTTAGATAATTGAGGTAGCCGCCCAGTATTGCCTGGAACAATCGGCAAGCTTTTAAAGGATCGACTTTGGGGGCGAAGCGTCCCTCCAGATATCCGACAGTGCTACGTGCTAATCGAGGCCCGTGCATGGCATGAAAGCGCGCTCGAAACTCCCGTTCCGACGGCTCACGAAGCTCCGTCAGAGTGAACTTCTGAAACTGGTCGAACCCATACTGCGCCTCACTCTGAACGAGCAATCGATAGTATTGATTCAGCAGCAGCAGGTATGTATGAAACATCCGAGAAAGTGGGACGCTCGGGTGCTGCCGAAGTCTGGCAACGAGCGCTGCCATCCATGTGAACTCTTCTTCAACATCGGGTTCGTCACGCCACGACGGAGCAGGCACGCTTAACCCTTCAGACCACTCGTCGTTGCCTGCGCTATACAAACTTTGACACGACGATGGCAGTAGTGCGTTCGGCGCGAGCTGGCCATTTGTAGAGCCGATGAGCCAAGAACGAAGCCGGCCTGCAGTCTGCAGATGCTGGTGAAAGACCTGAGGAGTCAGTTCGGGGTTCGTCTGTCCAACCAGCTCGCGAATACGGCCTCCGCTCTTCTCGCGGGTCCAGGCGCTCACAAAATCCCGAGTTTCCGCGCGCGAGTCACGGATTGCACGCAGCCAGCAGATCTCGGCATGCGTGCTGCCATTCAGATGTAGGTGTGATTCGTGCAAACCTTCCCGCTCAATATAGTCTGCGACCGGAGCCTCCTCTGGTCGAAGCAAGGGTACAACTTGGCGTCTCCAAGGGGCTATCTCTCGATTGAATGAGTCGAGCCGCAAACGAAACGAACGGTCCGAGTTGCACTCCCCCGCGCGAAGTATTACATCAGCTGCACCTTGGATTGGGAGCGAAGAAAGCCTGCTGGCAACGCCTTGCTGCCAGGAGCCAAATAGATCGCGATGGATACGCAACTCGCCATGCCGCAGGCTCAGGAACTCATCGACCAGGGCCTTGAGCGCATTGATTAGGACGCCATTTTCAGGCTGCTGCCCTGCCAGGAAGCGCCATGCCGAATCGAACACATGATCCGGAAAGCGTGCAGCCCAAGGCTGGTACGCAAGATAGACGGGCTCCCGCAACTTAGACCATTCCAACTGCTGGGTGAAGGGCGTCTCCCAAGAGAGACGCAGGACCCGGTAGTCCGACAGCAGTAGCGTCGAGAGGAGTGAACCGACGGATGCGGCCTGGGCACTCATTCTTGGGAGGCCTCACCAGCACCACGAGATACAGTTTGTCGGGACCGCGACTCACCCGTTACGGAAACTTTCTGCATGAGCTCCTTGAGGTCTATCGGGCATAACAACCCCTTGATCGCAGCTTCATTCATGTCATCAGGAAACAACGGTTTCAACGCTTGGGCATAATCCAGTTCTGAGTCCAGAAGTCCCAAAAGCAAGGGGCATGTCGCCATAATTGCCGTAAATGGGAAATCATTTCTTTGAGGTTTCGCTGAGTTCAGCTTGTCGACAAACCAGCCAGCCGAAGTTCGAGGGTTGTTCCTGTCGATCTTCGAAATAGTCTTCGACACATCTGGAGTGTCAAGCAGGTGGTGCTCAGCCTCCTCGACCAAGAATGCGTTAATGACGCAGAGTGAAAAAATCTCCATCGCCGTGTCGAATTTAGCACTGGGCTTCAGATCCTCGGCCGCGTTCTGCAGGCTGAAGAAGAGTCGTGTCCAGACCTTGCCTAGAAAAATGCCTGACGGCACAGTCTTCTTAAACAAATCGCGCACGCTTTCGAGCCAAGTATTAATGCTCGTCCATAGTGCTTCTTGTTTAGCCCACTCATTCGACTCAGCCAGTGCGCGTTGCTTATCTTCGCCGTCCTCATCTTCCGGTGTAACATCGCCTTGGCGCGACCAACTTGGACCAGAAACGGTTAAAGACGGATAAGCCCGATCAAAGACCCTACGGGCTTCCAGATCACCTTGGTTATCTGCGGATAGCAATTTCTCGATGAGCCCAATTAGTGTGAAGATGGACCCATAGGTACGGGGATTTGTAGCGCTCACTACATTGACCATACTTAGCGCAAACACGGGCAGATGCGGAATCGCTTTATTATCAACAGCACGTTGGATCACGGCCCGAGCTATCAGCTCGCCCTTTCTCCCTTTCGTACCTCGACGCAGCCCCACGATTCCGGGCAAAACGACACGAGGTTTGTAGTTCACGCTGTAGGGCATTGCGATGACTGCTGTCGCTCGCCGAGCCCAGTCTAGGCTGTCTTCTCTGCGGCCGATCCCCATGTAAGACTTGAATTGGTGCACGCGACTCAATGAAGACGTTGAATCCTTATCGCTGAGATGAGAGTTGGCAAGGTTGAAGAGCGACACACTGCCGGGGCCACGCAAAAGATACCGAAGAGCCGTTCCCGGCTTGCCGGCGCAGAAATTTGGTACCTCCGCTGCCAATGCAGCAAAACAAGCCTTGATGTCCTGTTCTGCCGACATTGGTCGGAGATATGGAGCAGTATCAATGTCTCCGTCCTCTAGTGAGAGGTCGAAAACGGCCAGCGTTAAAGCTGGCAACTCTTTTGCGGCAATCGCATCAGTATCAACGGAAAACTTATAGAGGCTTGTCAGCGCTAGGGCCTGTAAGGAGTGGCTGAGTTCACTGGTCAGATCAGATGACCAAACACCTGACTTCAAGTCGACAGAAGGCGATACCTGCAGATGCGGTGCGCAACTGGACAGCACTTGTAAAACCGAACGCAGAGGTTGCTTGAGCAGAAATTCGGTATATACCGATACGTCAGAGCTGGCTTTAACACGCAGACCACGCTGCACTATTGCTTGGACTACATCCTCCACCAATATCTCGTTCTGGCCCCAAGCAGGATAGGTAGCGTGGCAATTATCAAGAAGCTTGATATTCCACAATGGCTTCAACTGCATCCTCCTCCGTATCGGGAAGAGTTTGAGCAAGTACTGCTCTTCCATATGATCAATCATGCGTAGATATTGGCCCGAGCGGTCGCCTTGCCTTGAACTGCGCTGAAGGTCTAGAGCTGCCTCTGGTCTGCCTGCGACCGTTGTTGCGAAGTGTTGACGCACGAGGAGCGAATAGAGCTCCATGTCCCCCGTCACCAACACCATTACACGGGGGGTATCTAGGTATTTTCGGATGCACTCCAGCAGGTTAATTGCATGCGAGGAATCTGTGTCAGCATCGTCGAAACCAAGCATCAGCCCTTGCACACCGAGGATGCGACACGCAGTCTCGAATAGATGGTGCAACTTTGTTCTCAAGCTAGTGCTGTCGCTCGTACGCTCCAGGCCCCAGTCGAGGAAAAGCTCAGGATCCAGATCGTTGAGCGGGTGGTATTCCTTTGCGAATAAGCTGAGGCCGCCAGCAACTCCCTTGAACGCTCGGCGCCATTCGTCCCGAAGCTGTTCATTATGCATTTGGCGCAGTTCCTTAAGGGCTTCCTCAACCCGCTTGTTGAGGTGCTGCAGAATGACGAGAAGGATGATCTCGCTATGCTCGATGCGACTTGGATCTATCAGAGCGATGAATGCCATCTGACTTTTCAGGTCAACATCCGCCTTCATGGCA
Source organism: Pseudomonas poae RE*1-1-14 (assembly GCF_000336465.1). Lineage (NCBI taxonomy): Bacteria > Pseudomonadati > Pseudomonadota > Gammaproteobacteria > Pseudomonadales > Pseudomonadaceae > Pseudomonas > Pseudomonas poae. Next base: position 3,890,585 of record NC_020209.1, read on the forward strand.
GCCTGTACTGAACTCAAAAAAGTTGACTTGCCTGCGCCTCGGGAACCATCAAGGAACTGCGTCCAACCACTACCGTATGGGTAGTCCTGCTTGAGTGACTCTGCGGGTTTCAAAGTGGCGAGGTGTTCGTTCACTTGGTTTCGGAGAAGTTCGTAGTGCCGGCGCTGGACAAGCTCGTTGGCAGAGAGCGCCTTTGCGCTATCTCCTTGATGAAGATTAATAAGCACATCAAAACTTTTCGTTGCGTGCGTTGGCTGGTTCAAGTTGCATCACCCTTGGTTTGCATCGTAAACACCGTCGAAAGTGACTTGCAGGGAAAGAGCACTAATCGATAGTTCACATTGCAAAATTTTGCGATTGTTCTGCCTCGGCTATTGGTTTTAGGCCCAAGTTGGGGGGAGCCTGACACTCGCCCCACACAACTTACGCGACCTAATAGGATGAACGAGACAGAGTCCTATTTGTTCAAACTACCTTCAGCTAGCCGACGAAAACCTGCTTGATTAAAAAGTCCTCCAGGCCCTCCTCCAATACACGACCAATGCCGCCATTCGGTGTAGCCCAAATCAGAACTTTCCGTGCCTGGTTGTCGTACAGATAGTATTGACCATCACCAATCTCCAACAGTGGCACAGTATTTTTCGGGTACGTCGGGTCACGGCCCAGGTCCGAGAATGCGACAAAGACATTCAGGTAATAGTCGTCAGGCACGCCTAAGCCATACGTTTCGTAGGCGTCAAAGACAATGACTCCAAAAGTCGACAGGTAGCGCTTGTACTCGTCAGACAGTGCGAACCCCAGTTTCTGCTCAAGATTCTGGATGCTGGCGGTGTCTACTGGCCGGGTGTCGGCCTGATGGAGATCAACGAGTTGTTCAAGTTTTTTCATAAGATTCGCCCTCAGCGCTGATTCTCAATCTGTTCGGCTCGCGCCTTCCAGTAGTCTTTTCGCTCTTTATCGAAGTCCTCGCGATTGATCTCGGACTCCTTCTGCTTGTTGTGCAGCACGTTATCGTTTCCGTTGCCGCGGTGCTCAGCGCTGGTCAATTCTGCCAATGGCGAGTCCGTTTTTTGCCCAATGTGATGTAACTCGATCGGCTTTCCGTTGGCATCCAGCGGAGCTCTTCCCGACTTCATCCGGTCAAGGTTGGTGGTACCCATGGCATCTTTTTGATCGTAATCGATATCAGTACGAATCAATGCAGGCTTGCCGTTGACATCGGCCGGTTCAAGATTGGCATTTTCATAGATCTTCGCTTCGGCCTCGCTGCCTATGGCATCCAACACCTCTTTCGGAACGCCCAGCAGCTCAAGCCGCTCAAGTGTTTCCGAAGAAATTTCAGGAAGTTCAAGGCGGGTTTCCTGGGTGAGCACGATAGGTCGATCAAGCTCGACAACGATCAGGCAGCGGTCAGGCATTTCACGCGCCAGTAACGCCAGGTTGGACGGAACCTCGGTTTTTCCAGCAAAGAAATTTTCAAAGTTCACAGAACGCTCCCTGTTTCGAGGCGCGCACGCCATGCAGAATAAATATCGATATGGCTCTCGTGCTGGAGGCTGTAATCCTTCATCAAGCATTGCTGGGTCGCCAGCGCCAGCTCAGTGCTCAAGCTTGTCGCTCGCTCATGGAGTAGCTGGTCCAGTTGATTGCTGAGTTGCCCGTAGTCGGTCGCAGTTTGAATGATCTGCTGAACCTGCTGCCGGCAACCGAGCACATCGACCACCAATTGTGCGGCGTAGGCAAATGCTTCGGGCTTGCACAGCGCCGACGGTTTCTCTTCTTTGTGAGCATTGAGCGCCTCGAAAAGCGCGATTTTGCTGCGAGCCAGCAACGGCAATTCACACAAGCCGTTTTCCAGCAACACTAAATCCAAGGCGACTGGCGTGCGGATACGGTTGCTCAGCAGCAGGTTGAGTACCTGCAGGTTGAAATCCTGGCTACGCACGGCGCGCTTGTCATTGGCGTTATACACATAAGGGGTTTCGTGCCCGGCGAATTTCTTCACCTGACAAAGCACCGGCTCCAGCCAGTCATTTTGATAAACGATGGCGACGCCTTTGGGTAATTTGGCGATCTCTTCAAGCTGATCATCACGCAACGCCACCGACTTGCCGATTAAACGACGGTCCATTTCATCCGGCAGACGCATGATGATTTTGGTGTTGGTGTTGCGAATCGCGGCGATATCCACCGCATGGGGCGACTGGTCGGCAATGATGAAACCTTCACCATAGGTGCGCATTTCGGCGATGGCATTGGTCAGCATCTCCACTGACTTGCCGACCACATTTGCCCCTTCAGCACCGCCTTCGGACGGGCTGCGCTTGAGGATGTTGTGCGCTTCCTCAAGGACCGTGACGTGGCGCAGCGGCTGGTTCATGCCACCACCGGCCATTCGGTGCTCACTCAGGCGCATCACCAGGATACCCATGATCAATGCCTTGGTCTCGGACGAGCCGATGCGGCTCAGGTCCACGATTGCGCTCTGATCAAACAACACTGCGCTGTCGATTTCGTTAGCGGTAAAAATCTGCCCATTCAAGCCATTGGTCAGGGATTTGATCCGCGTGGACAGCGAACCGATGTAGTTACCTTTGAGCTCTTGGGAGTACGCGGAGGCCTCGATCACGCTTTGCAGGGTACTGAGCAGATCACTGAACGTCGGAAACAATTCATCGCTGTAACGGTTGGTCGACGCGTCCAAGTCCCAACCACATTGCTGATACGCCTGCAGGATCGCCTCTTTGAGTACGGCAGGCATTGCGGCATACATCGGCCAGCAGACGTTGAAGATTTCCACGAGCCGATCAACGTGCTCCAGCACATGAATGGCCAACGGGAAGCGGAACGGGTTGATGCGCAACAATTCGCTGTGGGCCGGATGCGTGCCAAATACATTGACGTCATCGCGATGACCGAAGACGTGTTTGTACTCGCCCTTGGCCGGTTCGATGACCAAGAACGGCACACCAGCGTCACTAATTTGGCTGAGGATTTCGTAAAGAGTGTTGCTCTTGCCGGCCCCTGTCGAGCCACTGACAAAGACATGGCTGGATAGCTGATCCAGGTTCAACTCAATCGTCTGGGGAAGGTTTTCCCAGAGGTGTCGAATATGCCCCAGGGTCAGACTGCGACCGGCCTGCGCAGGGTCCTGACGACCATCCAGGCGCTGCACCTTGCGTCCGAACGCCTGGGTTTCCACCACGGCCACCGTCGAGGTAGATCGACGCGGCAAGCTCAGGGCAATCGCCATTTCTTTGCTAGATACAAGGGCCGCGGGCGTCAGGTGGTGGATGGGAATCTGCCTCGAAAAGCAATGTTTGATCTGCGGATGGCTGAAAGTGCCCAGCCAGTCGAGCGCCGAAGATTTCTGTTCCGAGGTCCAGGTGGTCAGCGCAAAATCCTCGTGACTGGAGTTGCTGCCGCGAATCAGGCCGAGAAAGAGGCTGGCCAACGCTTCGGAGGAGGCGCGGCTATCGCCGATGAAGTACGCAGCGGAGTTCCAGCCGCCATAAGTCTTGGCCTCATCGATGCGCTGCAAGTGATGGTCGATCTTGCCCAGCAGTTGCTCGATGCTTTTGTCAATTGTCTCGATCGATATCTGCCGATTGGCCCCGGTGGTGCGGTTCAACGAGCGGCTGTCGGTGGTGCCCGTAGTAAGAGTCGAGGAGGTGGTTGATGCCGTCGATTCTCCGTAAGAAGTCCCGTGACTTTCATTGTTGCTCTCTGAGCGGGAGTGACTGGTGCCGGTAGTGCCCTGCTCGCTGAGCGTTGCAGCCAGCGCGCCGCCTAACTGAGCGCCGATCATAGTGCCGACACCAGGTGCGAGAAGCGACCCTAGCAGCATGCCACCGGCCGAGCCTACCAGGGCAGCAGCTTTGGCGCCCGTTGTCTGGGCGCTGGAGGAGTCGGAGGTGCCGTTGGTCTCAGTGGTGGATGTACCCAGGGTATGAGAGGTCCCGCGAGTTTCCGTCAGGCCCAGGCTGTGCCCCAAGGACTCGCTCAGATTGTGGCTCAGGCTCAGCCCTACACTGTCGCTTTCTTGCTCGCTGAACGATAGCTGCTGCTTGAGCAGCGGCGATAGTTGGGTCGCGACCTGTTCGTAACCGACACGGATTAGCTCCAGGTTGGAGGAGGACACTGACTCGGCGAGGATGATTGCCTGGTAGACCCTGCGCTCGGCTGCGTCGATGAAGCGCTCCAGCCCCTGCATGAAGTGATCGCGGTTTTCCGTGGACAGCGAAGGTACGCCTGTCACTGCGGTAATGCTTGCCGAAGGGTTGGACTTCTCGAGCTGCACGCTGGTCAGCAACGCGCCAGCCTCAATCACGTCCAGCGCTTGCAGGGCACTGCCAGAGAAGTGGCCCTTGAAAGTCTCGCGCAGTAGTTCCCCGGAGTTGTGCCCGAGCATCTTACCGGGCTCGCCACGAGTGCCGATGTAGAGGTCGGTTTCGATGCCATCGGACTTCAGGAACAGAAACACCGAGTACCCGGCCGCACCCAGCGCGGTATAAGCGGCTGTGGTGCTTTCGAGGACCGATTGCTTGTTGTCCTGGACGATACGCTCGATGCGGAAGATCCGCAGGTCGCCGGCATGCTTGAACAGGGACGTGCCCTGATTGAACGCTGCGACCGGATACTGCTGCAAATCCGCCAGGTAGCTGCGGTTGATCAGCGCCCGGCTGGCGTCAAGGTTGGCACGGGCGTTGTCGCACAAGTCACGCACGGCAAGTGATTGTTGGGTCAGCTGGTTCATGGGTTATTTCGCCATCGACACGATGAGTACCACCAGCGCAGCCAAAGCACCGCCTACCAGCAGCGCGGCCTTCAGGACCGGATTGAGGCCACCGCGGGCGGGCGGATAGGGCGGTGTATGCTGTTGCTGTCTGCCGGATGCATGTGGGGCTGCCGGGGCTCGGGCCGGGGTGCTCTCAAGCACGGGTGCAGCCTCGGAAACAAAGCCCTTCACGCCCTTCTGGCGTAGCGACTCGCGAACCTCGATCAGGTGCAAGAAGCGTTTTTCGCAGAAGTTGGTGTCGAGGTAGACCTCCTGCGTATTGAAGTAGTCAGCGGTCCAGTTCCCACGGTCCAGGTCAATGCCTCGGGCAAAGGTTTTTTCTTCGTAAGCGTCGCACAGGTCCGGCTTGTGCCGCAGCACCCACTTCAGTGACTCACGCAAGGTCTGGCTGTCGTTGTGATTGACGTTCAATTCCAGGTGCAGGGCGGTGCGGATGGTCAGCAGATCGCCTTCGCCAACAAACACCTGGAGGTTTTTCGACGGCGTGAAATTACTACCCTGGCTCACTGGTGGCTCCACTGTCTCTTGGACTTGCTTGGGTGCAAACCCTTTGCGGCCTTGTTGCCTGAAGTGCTCTCGCACGGTTATCAGATGCCCAAGTCGAGCTATTGAAAAGTTCTGTTCGGCGCAAAAAATCTGCCGGGTGAAGTAACCGTCGCTCCAGCCATACGCATCGTTGTCGAGGGCTGCATAGGCTTCATTTTCCAGATGAGCGTCGAACAGATCCGGCGTCTGGTCCTGCATCTGCTGGAGCATCTCGCGCATCAACGCGGTCTCTGATGCGGCCTGTTTCAACGACAGGAGAAAGGTCTTGCGTGCCTGGTTCGAACGTTCAGTCGCAGTGGTCATAGAGAACTCCTGTTCAAACAGCCAAGGTTTTATCAAGCTTGATCTTGAAGCCATCGATCCACGCCTTGGCGGCGCGCGCGTCTTCCAGCGCCTGTTGGCGGGCTTCGCGATCGATCAGTTTGTTCTGCAGCGAGGTCAAGATCTCAGCGAATTTTGGGTCGAACTCGCGCGCCATGAAGCCTAGAAAGTGCTCCAACAACTGATCTCTGCCATCGTTGATCTGCTTGCGGGCACTGTCCACGAGTTGCTTGAACTCTACAGTCACGCGTGTTTGGCGGTCCGCCCATAAGTCATCAAGGTTGACATACTCCTCTGTTCCATATTCCTTGACCGTTCGGGTGCTGCCCCACGAAAAGGGGTTGTACCAACTGCTCGCACTCTCCTCCCGCGTGCCGATCACGACACTCTTCGTCGAGACATCACCGGCCTGCACTTTCAGGTTCAACGAGATGTTGGCCACCGATTGCCGAACACCTTCCAGCGCTGGCAGTTTCAAGTGCTGACTATCCTCGAAAAGCGCCAGCACAAATCGCTGGTACTCCGCCTTGAGTTCCTCACCAATGATTTCCTGACTTTTCATGAATGCCTTTTCGTATTCGTTGACCAGCTTATTGAACTTGAACCTCACCAACGAATCCGCTTCGTCGACCTTGGCTTTGGCCTTGCTCGGCGAAACATTTCCCTTCAACTCACCGGCAACTTCTTTGATGAACTCCCTGATCTCGACATCCAAGTCCACCAGCACATCTACAGTATCCTCGGGCAAATCCATCTTTTCCCGCTCAAGCCTGTCCTTGAACGCATGGGTGTCGAAACCTCTCTCCCTGCGAGACTTAAGTCCCTCGATCTCCTCGTTGATATGCCCCAGTGCACGCTCATCCTGGTCCAACTGCTCGATCAGGCTGGCTTCATTAAGCCCCACCTCGATCACCTTGTTCATAGCGTCATACGCACGCTTGAGGCGATGCGGGAGGTTGTACTTGTCGATGTACTCGTCAATCAGCGCTTCCACGGCCGGCAAGCCGCTGGCGAGCAACAGCGGCGCGAGCTGCTTGGCTTGCAGCGCGCGCATGACTCGCGACGTGATCGGCATGTACTGGAGCATATTCATGCTAGGTTCTTCGCTGAACAAATTGCCCATGCTGTAGAGGTCATCACGCTCCTTGCGCGACTGCAGGGACACCGGTTTGCGCAGCAGACGTGTTAGGTTAGCCGATACCGGATAGATCAACGGGTTCTGGATATCGTTGGCCTCCAGATACGCCTGCACACGGCCCAGCGCCTTGGACAGGTCTTCCTTCTCCGGGTCGAACATATCCATCTTGTTGATAACGAAAATGAAGCGGTCCCGGCTCTGCTTGCCGCCCTTGCGCATGGTCTCGGCCACTAGGCCCAGTAGATTGCGGTCATCATTGGTTCCCAGTTGGGTGGCATTGAGCACATACAGAATCAGCGGGTTCCGCCGCGAATCCTGTATGAAGCCCATGGTCGTACGTTCGTGATCATCGTCCTGGCTGTTGTTCGGCCCGGGCGTGTCTGTCAATACCAAGCGAACGCTCTCACGCTCCTGGATCGCATAGATGTCACCCTCGATATCGATACGATGTGTGTCATCCAAAAGGTTCCACTGCTCCATCGTGGGGAGGTCGACCGCCTCCACACTTTCGAGTGTCTGCAGCCGCACATCGAGACGACGAGCACTGAAGTGGTCTTTCATCGCGCCGTTGTCGGTGATCCGTGCAATGGTTGCAGTGGTCGCCTCGTTCGCCGCAGGAAGCAGGTCGCGGCCAAGCATCGCGTTGATCAAGGTTGACTTGCCCGAGGACATCGTCGCCACCACATACACGTCAAAATCGCGATTGAAGGCCTCTTCGAACGACGCATGGGCTTCCAGGTTTTCCTCGATATACGCCGCGAACCGCGGATATTCGCGAGCTTCGTCCATCAAGCCACGAATCTGGTCCAACCGCTCTTCGGTGGGCAGTGCCTGGTTCCAGGTCACCCGCACTTGCATGCCGCTGGCGATTGCAGCGTCGGCAGCCTCGACGACATCAAGGTAATCCGACTCGACACCGGTGAATAGGATGTGGAACTGATTATCGCCGTTGAACAACTGGCTCAATTCGTCGAACAGTTTCTCAACCCAGAGTTGCAGACGCGCGATCTTGTAGCTCGACAACTTGCAGCCATCAGCCGGTGCTTGGCCACTGATCAGGAACTGAGTCTCGACGATGAATGGGTTATGGATGATTTCAATAGTATTCATGGTTGCTCATCTAATCGGCGTTGATGATGGATAAGGGCTTCAACGGTTTTGAGCCCACTTATTGTGACCAACTGGTGCAATTGGTTTTTATCGTAGGCACGGGTATCCAGTGCCTTGGTTCGCTGTCTGCGTTCCAGGTTGTTGAGTGATGTGAAGACTCGGCGCTTGACCAGTTCTGGCGCGACGGTGGCATTGAGCAAATCGCGCTTGTTCACTTCCAGGTCATCCAGTACCTGGCGCAACTTGGAACGTTGCGCGCGCGTCAGTGTTTCGGCACTCAGGGCCTTGCGCGCGTACAACGCTGCACTGGCCATTGTCGGAATGATGATCGGCTGCTCAAAACCGATATCGCGCAAATAGCGCTGGGCGTTGTGCACATAGCCTTGAATGCTTTCGCCCTTCTCGGGATCGAGCAAATCCACTTTGTTGAGGATGAAATAAATCGGCTGGGCAGGCTTGGCGGCGAGCTCTTCGCGCAGCTGTTCGAGCAGCAACCGGTCGTCACGAGTCCCCAATTGGCTGGCGTTGAGCACATAGCAAAGCGCATTGAACGACACCGTGCGGATAGCCTCCAGCATCAGTCTGGCGTGGTTTTCATCCTGGCTGTTGTTAGGGCCTGGCGTGTCGTGAAGTACCAGCCCGGGCGCTGGGCGCGGCAGCACTTTGAATGTTCCGGCCAAGCTGATGCGCTTGACCTCGGCATTGGCGTTCCAGTCCTGTAGCAAGGCTACCGACGGGGAATGCTGGGAGGCCAACTCGGTGTCCTTGGAGCAATAACAGGCGCCACTGAATCGACGGGCGCCCTGGCGATGCTCCACACGGGTCAAGCAGGCAGTGGTGGCTTCATTGGCGGTATACAGCAGTTCCTGGCCAATCAGCGCGTTGATGAACGACGTTTTGCCTGCGCTCATTGTGGCCAACACCAACACATCGAACGTGGTGGTAACAGAAGGTTCCGCCCTCCTGGCCTTTCGAGGTTTTGCAGGCGTAGCGGTGGAGCCCGTCATCAGCTTCTGTCCCTATTGCCGGGTGCCTTGGGCACCAAACACGTGTTAATCCATTGGAGGTTGATCAGCCGCAGTCTTGCACGGCAGTGCGACAGTTCATGTCGCGCAATCAGTCGACGCGTAGAGGTTTTGCATACTGTTCAATCTGGCGCTGATCTCATCGACCCAAACCTGCGGCCCATGCACGCGGATGTTGTCGTTCAGGCCAAAGATCCACCACAGCGTTTCACGATCCAGCGGAACTTGGGCGTGCAGACGCTTCCAGGTATTCGAGGGAATATCGCTCAAGGTCTGCTCATGACTCAGCGGGGTTTCGCCGAGCAGGACGGCAATCTGCGGATGAACATCCGCGATCAGTTCCACGTGAGTGTTGGTTTGGCGTTGACTGAATATGCCGCTCGCAATGTAATCGTTCACATCAAAGTTGGCGTGCAGCACGGACGGCTCATCAAGTACACGAACGTGCTGAATACGATGCAGAGCAAACTGGCGCAAATCACCATAGCCATCCACGGAGGCCAGCAAGTAGCTGATGGCATGCCGCGATACCAGGCCCGCAGGATGCAGGCGAAACTGTTTGAGTTCGCCCTTGCTCCGACTCCGATAGGTCACTTGCAATTGCCTGCGCTCCAGCAAAACGGCAGACACTTGCCCCCAGACTTCAGGGTTGATTGCAGCTGGCAGCAAGGTTTTCCCATTAGGAATCGCACACACTCGTCGCGCCCAATCGGCCAATCCGTTATGACCGAGATCGCCCAGGAAGTTACGTGCACGTCGAAATTGCGGACCAAGCTGATCCAGAACCGTCTGCGGCAGCAAGGTAACCAGATGGCTTTCCGACAGATACAAAGCCAGTGCTGTGGAAGCATCCATATCTTCCAGCTTCAATGGAGCATCCCGAGTGAAACTCCAGCGGAAAGGGGTCTCGCTATCATCGCATTGCAACGAAAAAGGTATCGATAACCGATTCAAATCACGCTGAACCGAGCGAAGTGTCACGGAAAAACCTCTATCGCGAAGCTTTTCGAGCAGGGTCGGGGTTGCAATACGCTGCGGCTCGGTGGGAATCAGGCGCAGTAATGCGAATAGCCTGAGCAGCGTATCCTTCGCTTGAGACATGGTGACTACCTTGTTTGCAGTTCAACTGATAGCCCGCAGGCTGATGCCAATTTGGCATCGATGCTACTGACTAAAATGGCTTATTGCCATCTATTGTGGTCAACATGAGACTTTAGTCTTTCGACAGCGGCGCGCCAAACTTGAGCTTCTGCTTTCCTCTCAGCCGGGAGAAGACTGGCGCCCTGCCTTGTCACGCTTCAGTTCGCTGTACTCGCAATACAGTTCATAGCCTTTCTTCAGCACCACACAAAAACCGATGACGGCAAATAGATTTTTCATGATCGTAATATCCTAGGTTTTTTGGTCATTTTCCAAGGTAGAGCGACAAGGTGTGTCGCGACTCTGAAGCGTCAATCGTTGAGGCTAAGAAATTGATCCAAGCGGGTTCTGAGGATTTCATGACGATTGGCTTCTCGCCCCTCCAGCGAAGGGGTATGACATTCAGGACAAAGGATGAACGCTGCTTGGCCGAGCGATGCCAAATCGTTGTGAGGTAGAACTGTCTCTTTCCAAGAACAGTAAGCGCACACAAAGGTGAACGGACGCGGGGAGATTGCCATAGCGGTGTCCTAAGCTGTCGGATGGCGCTAGCTTGGGGTACAGGTACGACAATGTGTGTCGCCTCGTTTAACAGACAAAACTCATCATAATTGCGGTCGAATACAAGCGGATCAGTGTGTTCGCTGCCCTAGCGACCAAATCACGTGCACATAGGCGTACTAATTCGATTCAAAAAAATCCCAACTCTACATAACAGCAATGACACCATTATCAGGAAGATTCATCCCATGTCATTGCAGTGTCCTCGTTGTAGCTCCCCTAAAGTCGCTTCATTCCATCACGCCATGAAAGTCGGCGCTGCCATCGGCACTGTGGGTGGTGCTGCGCGTGGCGTCAGCGCTGCGCTTGCTGGCGGTCAGGCCGGTGCGCTGATTGGCGCTATCGCCGGGCCTGTCGGCATCACGCTTGGCTCTGTATCAGGCGCCATCCTCGGCGGGTTGGCCGGCGGTGTCGGCGGTTGTGCTCTCGGCGCCCAACTGGGTGAGTCGCTTGATCGCCACGTCCTGGCCCATAACCTCTGCTTGCTATGTGGACACCGCTTCAACCTCCCGACCTAACCAAATCAACGTCACTTCTATTTATTGCGTCCGGACGGTGCTGCGCGATGCGCAGCCTTTATGCCGGCGCGCATCCAAAGGAATCACCACCATGGCTCATCTCGTCGAAACTATGGCCTACGCTGGCGTAACTCCCTGGCATGGCCTGGGCAATCAGCTCACTCAGAAACAACCGATCGAAGTTTGGCAACGCGAAGCCGGGATGGACTGGGCGATCCAAGAAAGCCCGGTGCACTTCAAAGCAGAGCTGGCCGGTCACCTAGGCTCCACCCTAGCGGCTCGCCTGCAGTACTTCAAAGCTATTTCCGGTAATCGATTGGCTTGCCTGCCGCTGGAGTTGCGCCTGCGTGGTAAGTCAACGCGGCAAAGCCATGGCACACCAATTTTCTACGTCGATCTCACGGTGCGCAGCGGTGTGGACATGGCCGAGGCACTGCAATCTGCGAATGAGCTGGATGCGCAACGACAGGCGGTTGGCTTTGATCAGGTAGCGCTGGATGAAACCGCGCAACGTGGCTTTGGCAATGGTGCCTTTGAGGACAGCGAAGAAGACGCCGGTGCAGTGATTGAAGAGTTTTACCTCACCGAAGAAATCCCATGTTCAACCACAAGTATTTCCCCGCGCTCTACGAAAGCCAGCCTATTCGAGAAGCTGGACACGCAAGCCCAGTGCCACGCCCCATCGACAGATAACCATCAAGGTACCCCAAATGCGCCTACACAAGCTGGCAGTGAACTCATAACGCAGGTAAAACGAAGCCAGCGTGAACCGAGCCTTCGAATCAAGCTCCCCTAAATCCAGTGATAAAAGACTATTTAGCATATGAATTCCGGAAATAATCACAGCTAAATATACCCTATTTTTGCGAGAAAAATCTAATAACGTTATTCATAACGTTATCAATAATGAATATACTAGCCCTAACCAATGTTCCAGCAGGAATAGATGAGAATGGGACGCAAAAGAGTAGTTGGGCTGGATTGGCTTGATCCTGAAAATACGAATCAACGCCTTTGGGCCTTGAAGTATTTGCAAGCGAAAGGCTTAGAGAGAATTTTCGATAGCGGGAAGAGGATCCTTCCGAATGAGCTTCCGTCCCACACCGAAATGCTGGATACAGGCATGTATATCGAGCAGGACGCTGGCGCGAGCAAACTATTTCGCGACATGAAGGATGCTTGGCGCCAGGAGAGAGACAGAAACAAGAAAAAGGAGAGCGGCCGCCAAGTGTGTGCATTCACTCTGAGTACAGCCACCAAGAGCCATCTACAAACCATGGCCAAAGAGCAAAAAAAGAGCCCCGCCGTGCTGCTGGATAGCATGATTACAAAGGCTTACTCAGCCCATGTGCGCAGACAGCAAAGGCAACTGCCGAAACAAACTCTGCAAGGGAATCGTCAGCACACAATTCAAGACCTTCACGAGATGTTCGTCGGAGGCGCCATACAATCCGATAACTCAGCCATCCCCAGCCACTCCTTAACTGAAGAATCGATGGGTAAACCGGAGCTGCTGGAGCAGAAGTCAGGCGAGTACACTTCGGTAGCTTCAAATGAGCGCTCTAGATCGCAGGCTGCCCCAGAAATCGTTGAATCTCTGCTTGAGCAGGAAGAGGCTATTACCCTCATTCCAGATTCATCCTGCAATAGTCAAATGCCCTCCGCGGCGGCAGAGGATGATCAGCCAGAACAAGCAGCACCGGTGGACTTAAATTCAAGCCCGACCGATGATTTCCCTCACGCTCAAACCGACAACCCTTCACCCGTGGTGAAAATCAGTCCCCAAAAGAGAAAAACGTTCAGGTTATCCAGCGTTCGCTAACCAAAAGCCTGGGACAAGGAACAAAGTGATTAACTGTCCGATCTGAAGCGACATACAATGTTTGGCATTCCAAATGGCATTCCATACAAAAAATTAAACCGATCTTTTCCTTAACAAACAACAAGTTATATTTCCTGTTCAGATTACCCCGGCCCACATATACATCTAAAGACGTCCACGGACGTCTTTTTTTGTGCCTGCAACCTCCCCTATCCCCTCCCCCTACGCTCAAACGCCGCCAACAACGTCCGCTCCGACTGCACCAAATACCCCTCCAACATCACCACCGCATCCCCCGCGCGACCTTCCTCCACACATCGAAGTATCGAAGCATTCATATCCAGAAACGGCAGGTGCAAAAACTGCGGATCATTAAGCAATCCAAACGCCAGCCGTAACTCAGCCGAGATCTGCCCGTAGAACACCAGCAGGCGCGGGCTGTCGGCGAGTTCGACGATGGCGGTGTGGAACGCCATGTTGGCCGTGCCCACCGCTACCCAGTCTTTGGCTTCGCGGGCGCGGGCGCCGGCTTCGACGGCTTGCTGCATGTGCAGGGCGCCGGGGTGTTGGGGGTAGCCTTGGGCGATGGCCTTGCATTCGATGAAGCGGCGCACGCGGTAGATGTCGATGATCGAGGCCATGTCGGGCGTTGCGACGGTGACGCCGCGGTTGGGTTCGTGTTTGAGCAGTCCTTCGCGGGTCAGCACTCTGAACGCTTCTCTCAGGGTGTTGCGCGAAATATCCAGGGTGTCGGCCAGTGCGGCTTCGGACAGGCGTTGGCCGGGCACGAGTTCGCCTTCGACCAGCATTCTGCGTATTTCCTGGGTGATGGATTCTCCCAGCGTGCGAGGAAGAGTGGGAGCTGCGTCGTTCATAAGAAATCCAAGGTAGGAATAACCGCGCGGTTATTCCATCAGAGCTGGGTGCAAGGCACAAGGATGACGCAGGGAGCGTGCTTCATTAAGTAGCAGCTTGCGGGCTCTGGGTAACAATTGAGTGCATATGAATGACTCATCGATAGTCTATTGTTCAACAATAAATCCTTTATCAACCAACACTTAAGCACTGAAACATGGCTTCTGGCACACACATTGCTCAGTCGAGGTATCTCTCACCGTAGGAACGATGCCGTGACACAGACTCCTCAAGCGTTCACCAAAGACCGGCGCGCCTCTCTGGTGGCGGCGATTTTCATGATGGCGACGTCGGCCATCGGGCCGGGTTTCCTGACGCAGACGGCGACGTTCACGGCGACCCTCGGCGCGGCATTTGCGTTTGGCATCCTGGCGTCGATCCTGATCGACTTCGTGGTGCAGTTGAACGTCTGGCGCATCGTATCGCTGACCCGGATGCGTGCAGCCGACCTGGCCAACGCGGCAATCCCCGGGAGTGGCTACCTGCTGACGTTGCTGGTGCTGTCCGGCGGTCTGGTGTTCATGCTGGGCAACATCGCCGGTGCGGGCCTGGGCTTGAATGCATTGACCGGTCTGGACCCCAAATGGGGCGGGGCATTGAGTGCGTTGCTTGCGATTGCGATTTTCTCGTCACATCGCGCCGGTATTGCCATGGACCGCATCATGATGGCGCTGGGCATTCTCAAGGTGTGCCTGATCCTGTTCGCAGCCTTTGCCACCCATCCGCCGTTGGGCGAGGCCCTGCGTCAATCGGTGTGGCCTGACTTCATCGACTTCGCCGCCATCACCACCATCGTCGGCGGCACGGTCGGCGGCTACATCACATATGCCGGTGCGCACCGGCTGCTCGACCGGGGCACGGTGGGTGTGGAAAACATTGAAGCGGTTTCCAGGGCTGCACTGACCGGCATTCTGGTAACGGGTGTGGCGCGCTATGTGCTGTTTCTGGCGATACTCGGGGTGGTGGCCAGTGGCGTCGTTATCGATGTGTCCGGCCAGGGCGCCAACCCTGCGGCCCAGGCGTTCCATGCGGCGGCGGGTAATATCGGCATGATGATGTTCGGCCTCGTACTGTGGGCGGCGGGGATCAGCAGTGTGATCGGCGCTTCGTACACGTCGATGTCCTTTATTACTGTGTTTTCAAAGCGCATCACCGAGCGTGTGCGTCATCTGGCCACCGTCGTGTTTATCGTCATTTCGCTGGCTGTTTATCTGATGCTGGGCAAACCACCGGCGGCGCTGCTGGTGTTCGCCGGCGGCTTCAACGGGCTGATCCTGCCGCTGGGCCTGAGCATCTTCATGTACGTGGGCTGGCGCCGCTCCGATCTCATGGACGGCTACCACTATCCTCGCTGGTTGCTGGTGCTTGGTATCCTGACCTGCCTGTTGTCGTGGTTCATGGCCTACAAATCGGCGGGTGCCATCTTTGCCTTTATCGGCGCGGCCTGATTTAACCGGAGGTAACCTTTGATGCGTGCAATTGATCTTAACAGCGACCTGGGAGAGAGCTTCGGCGCCTGGAGCATGGGCGACGACAGCGCGATGCTCGATGTGGTGACCAGCGCCAACGTTGCTTGCGGTTTTCATGCCGGCGACCCGGCCGGCATTCTGCGCACCTTGCAAGCCGCCGCCGCCAAAAACGTCACCATTGGCGCCCATGTGGCCTACCCGGACAAGGTCGGCTTCGGTCGCCGCAACATGGACCTGGCCAGCGATGAACTGACCGCCGACGTGATCTACCAGATCGGCGCGCTTCAAGGTTTGGCCAGGGCTGCCGGCACGTCGGTGCGCTATGTAAAACCCCATGGCGCGCTGTACAACACCATTGCCCATGACCGTCGCCAGGCACTGGCAGTGATCGCCGCCATCCGCGCCATCGACCCCACGCTGATACTGGTGGCCCTGGCCGGTTCCTCGCTGATCCAATGGGCGCGCGACGAGGGTTTGCAGTGTGTTGCGGAGGCCTTCGCCGACCGCGCCTACACGCCGCAAGGCACGCTGGTGTCGCGACGTGAACCGGGCGCGGTGCTGCACGATCCGAAGCTGGTGGCCCAACGCATGCTGCGCCTGGTGGAAGATGGCACCATTGAGGCCATTGATGGCACGCGCACGCGCATCGAGGCCGATTCCATCTGCGTACACGGCGACAGCCCCGCAGCCGTGGACATGGCACGAGAACTGCGACGCGTGCTGGAGCAGGCCAACCTGTCCGTGCGGCCTTTTGCGGGAGATCGCCCATGAATGAGTTCGCCCGCGCCCGCGAGGCGGCCATTGGCGCTGCCCGGCAAGCCCGTAAAACCTACCGTGACGGGCTGATCACCCCCACGGCCGGGATTGCCCCGGGCATGACCCAGGCCAATCTGATCGCCCTGCCGCGCGAATGGGCCTACGACTTTCTGCTGTACGCCCAGCGCAATCCCAAAGCCTGTCCGGTCCTTGACGTCTGCGACGCGGGCAGTCCGAGCACGCTGCTGGCGCAAGGTGCAGACCTGCGCACCGACCTGCCCCTGTATCGCATCTGGCGGGACGGGAAAATGGTCGACGAAGTCAGCGATGCCACCCAGGCCTGGGCCGAGCACGACGACATGGTGGCGTTCCTGATCGGTTGCAGCTTCACCTTTGAAACCGCCTTGCAGGAAGCGGGCATCGAAGTGCGCCATATCGCCGATGGCTGCAACGTGCCCATGTACCGCACCCACCGTGCCTGCCGCCCGGCGGGACGCCTGCACGGTGAAATGGTCGTGTCCATGCGCCCCATCCCGCCGGATCGCGTGGCCGAGGCCAGCGCAATCTCTGCGCGCTATCCCTCCGTCCACGGCGCTCCGGTGCACATCGGCGAGCCTGCGCTGCTGGGCATTCAGGATTTGAGCCGCCCCGATTTTGGCGACGCCGTGCGCATCGAGCCTGGCGAGGTTCCGGTGTTCTGGGCCTGCGGCGTGACGCCCCAGGCGGCAGTGGCGGCGTCGGGCGTGCCCTTCGCCATCACCCACGCGCCCGGCCATATGTTCATCACCGATGTGCCTGACAGCACTTACCACGTCTAGGAGTTTCCCGTGCGCTTTCTACCGGTCAACCTGGACACCCTGCTCGTCGAATTGAACGACCTTGACGAAACCCTGGCCCTGTTCGACGCCCTGATGGCGGAACCGATTGCCGGCGTGGAAGAAATCGTCCCCGCCGCACGAACGCTGCTGATCCAGTTTCGCCCCAGCGCCATCGAGCGCCAGGCGCTGGTCGAGCGCATCGCCGGCCGGGACCTGAGCCAGCGCCGCGAAGGCGAGCAGCGCCGGGTGGAAATCCCCGTGCACTACAACGGCGAAGATCTCGACGAAGTCGCTACCCTGCTGGGCATCAGCCGCGCCGAAGTCATACAGCGGCACACCGCCCATGACTACAGCGTGGCCTTTTGTGGTTTCGCTCCGGGCTTTGCCTACCTCACCGGCGGTGCCGGTTTCCAGGTGCCGCGCCGGCAAACCCCGCGCACCCGCATACCGGCCGGCGCCGTGGCCCTGGCCGGGGACTTCAGCGGCGTCTACCCCCAGGCCAGCCCCGGCGGCTGGCAGATCATCGGCGTCACGCCGTTGCAGATGTGGGACCTGAACCGCGCCGAACCGGCCCTGCTGCGCCCTGGCTATAAAGTGCGATTCACCGACGCCGGCCCGCTCCCGGTTGGCGGCTTGCCCGCCCCCGCTGCCGCCCCGCGTGCCGCCAACCCCGGCGGCGCCTGCCTGGAAATCATCAGCCCCGGGTTACACAGCGTGTTACAGGACATGGGCCGACCCGGCCAGACCGATCAGGGCGTGTCGCGTTCCGGCGCGCTGGACCTCGGCGCCCTGCGCGCGGCCAACCGCGCCGTGGGCAACCGCTCGGACATGGCTTGCGTGGAATCGGTACTCGGCGGCCTGAGCTTTGTTTGCCACGACCGCGCAGTGATCGCGGTCACTGGCGCACGCACGCCCGTCACCGTTACCAGCGCCAGCGGCCTGCAATGGACAGCCGACAACTACCAGCCTGTCGAACTCGACGTGGGTGACCGGGTCAGCCTGGGCGCACCGTTGGCGGGGCTGCGCAGCTACCTGGCGATTCGTGGCGGCTTTGACGTCACGCCAGTGCTCGGCAGCCTGTCCACCGACACCCTGGCTCAGGTCGGCCCCCCGGCACTCGCCGTCGGCGACCGACTGGGCTTTACCCCTCGCACCACCGGTACCAGCGTGTCGCTGCAGGAAGCGCCGGCCTTCGAACTGCCGACGACGGCCGACATCGTCACCCTCGATGTGGTGATGGGGCCGCGCACCGACTGGTTTACCGAAGAGGCTGTGCAGCGCCTGAGCAGTCAGTTGTGGCGCGTCACTTCGCAGTCCAACCGCGTCGGTATTCGCCTGGCCGCAGAAATGCCGCTCACGCGCAGCAACCATCAGGAATTGCCCAGCGAAGGCACCGCCGTCGGCGCCATCCAGGTCCCGGCCAGCGGGCAACCCGTGCTGTTTCTGGCCGACCACCCGCTGACCGGCGGCTACCCGGTGATCGCTGCCGTGGCCAGTCACCACCTGGACCTGGCCGGGCAGATACCGATCAACGCGCAGATTCGCTTCAACCCGCTGGGCGCCTTCAGCGACATCCAACCGCGCACAGATGCCTCTTTTTCAACTGCCGATGCGAAGAAAACCCCATGAAAAAATTATTGATCGCCAACCGTGGTGAAATCGCCGTCCGCATCGCCCGCGCCTGCCGTGACTATGGTGTGCAATCGGTTGCGGTGTACGCCGACGCCGACATCGACGCCCTGCACGTGCGTCAGGCCGACGAAGCCTACGCCCTGGACGGCCAGCGCCCGGCAGACACCTACCTGAATATCGAAAAGCTCCTGGCCATCGCCAAACGCAGCGGCGCGGACGCCGTGCACCCAGGCTATGGTTTTCTGTCCGAGCGCGCCGACTTCGCCCGTGCGGTGATCAACGCAGGGCTGGTGTGGGTAGGACCGAATCCAGAGACCATCGACGTGCTGGGCGACAAGGTCCAAGCGCGCAAACTGGCGCAGCAGGTCGGCGCACCGCTGGTCGCCGGCACACCCGGCCCGGTCGAAAACGCGGCCCAGGTACTGGCGTTTGCCGAGCAGCATGGCCTGCCGATTGCCATCAAGGCCGCCTTTGGCGGTGGCGGACGCGGCATGAAAGTGGCCTGGCGCCTGGACGAGGTCGCCGAACTGTTCGCCTCGGCCGTGCGCGAAGCCGAAGCGGCGTTTGGTCGCGGCGAGTGTTTCGTCGAGCAGTTCCTTGACCGTCCTCGACACATTGAAGCGCAAGTTATCGCCGACAAACACGGCAAGGTCGTGGTGGTGGGCACGCGTGACTGTTCGCTGCAACGCCGCAACCAGAAGCTGGTGGAAGAAGCCCCCGCGCCCTTCATCAGCGACGCCCAGCGCGAGCGTATCCATCAGTCGGCCCACGCTATTTGCGCCAAGGCCGGTTACGTCGGCGCCGGCACGGTCGAGTTTCTGCTTAGCCAGGATGGCACGCTGTCGTTTCTGGAGGTCAATACGCGCCTTCAAGTCGAGCATCCGGTCACCGAAGAAACCACCGGCGTGGACCTTGTGATCGAGCAACTGCGCATCGCCGACGGCTTGCCCTTGTCGTTCAGCGAAACGCCGGTGCCGCGCGGCCACAGCTTTGAATTTCGCATCAACGCCGAAGACCCGGGCAAAGGCTTTTTGCCGACCCCCGGACACATCAGCGCGTTCCAGCCGCCTTCCGGCCCCGGCGTGCGGCTGGACAGCGGCGTGATCACGGGTTCGAGCGTGCCCAGCACTTTCGATTCGATGATGGCCAAGCTCATCGTCAGCGGCGCCACCCGCGAACAGGCCATCGCCCGCGCCCGCCGCGCCCTGGCGGAATTCAACATCGAAGGCATCGCCTCGGTGCTGCCCTTCCACCGGGCCGTGATGGAACATGCCGACTTCACCGGCGCCGACCGGTTCGCCGTGCACACCCGCTGGATCGAGACCGACTTCGCCGAACAGATCACCCTCGCCCCGCGCAGCGCAGCGTCGGCCGACCCCGAGGTGCTGCGCACCTTCGTCGAAATCGACGGCAAACGCCACGAACTGGGCCTGCCCGCCGCCCTGCTGCGTGGCATCAGCCTGAACGGACCGGCCCCCGCCAGCGCCAGCCAAAGCGAAGTGGCAGACCCACAAGCGGTGCTGACGCCGGTAGCGGGCAACCTGCATGCCTGGGTCGTCAGCGACGGCGAATCGGTCAGCGCCGGCCAAGTGATCGCCGTGGTGGAAGCGATGAAAATGGAAACCTCGATCCTCGCTCCGTGTGCGGGCGATGTTCAGATTGCCAAACAGGCGGGTGCTTACTTCGAGGCTGGCTGCGTGATTGGCCGTATCAGGACAGCCAATTGAGTTGAGCGCTGTGTTCATAGGCTGCACGTGCAACGGGTTGATAAGCCCGGTTACGCGTGCTTTCCACGGAGATCGGATTTTTCCTGCAAGATGCATGGCTGTTGGTGAACTGGCGTAAACCATACGACGACGATAGCCTTCATCGTCGCTGCAAAGAACGAATCCAGAACCGCCAGACATTCTTGCCCTTGACGTTAAAGCAAAGATTGAATAAAACCACTATCAGCTCAGTACAGCGCGCAGGCAATTGTTAGAACCTGCCCAGCAGTCCTGAGCTTTTTTTTGCCTGGAGAAAAGTGAGTGAAACGAATAGCCGTTCTTATCGATGGTGGTTTTTTCTTTCAACGCATTTTATTTTTCAGGCGAAAGTATTTCCGGGAAACCCTGTTGCCAAGCGCAGAGCAATTCGCTCAGATCCTCAGAAAGCTTGTGAAGCTTCATATTGAAGGTGAGCGATCCATGAGTGAGCTATACCGCGTTTATTACTATGACTGCCCTCCTCCAACACATCAGATACGTCTTCCGTTGATACCCGTAAATCACAAAACACCCGGCCATATCAATTTCAACACACACCCCCCGTATCAACTGAGGCGTGCTTTACACGAACAGTTACGTCGCACCAGGAAAACCGCGCTGAGGCTAGGTGAGCTCGCAAAAAGTGGCGAATGGAGTCTTAACTCGCACGCTCTCAAAGCCTTACTAAGGGGTGAAAAAAAGTGGGATGAACTGACCAATGAAGATTTTCATTACCACCTCGAGCAAAAATGCGTCGATACCAAGCTGGGCATGGATATCACTACCCTCGCCATGGACAGGCTGGTTGATGTCATTGTGCTGGTAGCTGGCGACTCTGATTTTGTCCCTGCTGCGAAGTTGGCCAGAATGAAAGGAATCGACTTTATCCTGGATCCTATGTGGGCCAATACGTCCAGCAGCTTAAGTGAACATGTGGATGGTCTTCGATCCTTCGATATTGTGAAACTAATCAGGGATTTCACCGCAGCAGAGGTAGTGACCCGGCCTGAATGGTGGAATGAACGTTCAAACGCACTGAGTCAGCTAGATGAGCGCTCTGAAACTGCAATAGAGTGACGCCATTAAGTAGAACCGGCGGCAAGCGCCATATTGAAAAGCGTAGCGATCCTCCCGTTTCGTAATCAAACCGCACTCTCGTTCACGAATTGTTAAGAAATACCTCCCTATACTCGCCGATTGCCATGTCCGCTCCCCCGAGCGGTCCCCTGCCCCGGTAGCCACACTCCATGACGCGTCCTGCTCCTCTGCTGCTCCTGCTTGCTGGTCTGTTGTTCTTCTTCGCTCTGGGTAACCATGAACTGCAAGGTTCCACCGAAGCCCGCGTGGCCGGGATCGCCATGGCCATGCACCTGGACAACGACTGGGTGGTGCCACGCCTGTTTCAGGAACCGTTTCTGGAAAAACCGCCCCTGAGTTTGTGGCTCGACGCCGGAGCGATTCGGCTGTTTGGCGCCAGCACCGGGGCGGTGCGTTTGGCCTCGGCGTTTGCCGGGCTGTTCAGCGTGATGCTGTTGTACGGGATGCTGCGCACCTTCGGGCGGCCGAAGACGTTGGCGTTCAGCGCGGCGTTGATCCTGGCGACCATGGCCAGTTACTGGAGCAATGTGCGGGGCGTGGGTGAGGATTCATTGCTCAGTCTGGGCGTGACGACCGCGCTGTTGGCGTTTTACCAGGCCGTGCGGCCTGATCGCGAAGATCCCGGCACCTGGGCCTGGGCGCTGTTTGCGGCCGGAATGGTCATCGCCACCTTGAGCAAGGGCGTGCTGGGCCTGGCGATGCCGGGCATCGTGATCTTTGTGTACCTGGTCAGCACCAGCCTGATGGACAAGCGCCTGAGCATCGGCGACTGGCTCAAGCCGGCGCTGTTTACCCTGTTGGCGTTGGTGCCGCTGGTGATCTGGCTGGGGTTTCTGTTTCAGCGCGACGGGATGCAGGCGGTGGGCGAAGTGCTGCTGACCAACAGCGTCGGTCGCTTCAGCGGCTCGTTTGTCGAAGCCGGGCATTACGAGCCGTTCTACTACTACCTGGTGAAGCTGCCCGAAGCGTTTTTGCCGTGGAATATCCTGGTGTACCTGGGGCTGTGGCACTTTCGCAAAAGCCTTGTGCAAAACCGTTATCGGCTGTTTTTCAGCGTGTGGCTGGTGGCGCAATTTACCTTGCTGACCCTGGCATCCAGCAAGCGCACGGTATACCTGATGGCGCTGACGCCGGCCGCCGCCGTGCTGGCCGCTGAATATGTGCGCGTGGTGCTCGCGTGGCTCAAGGAACACAAGCCTGCGGTGTACGCGCATCATCGGCGCGCGATCGGCGCGGTATTCACCCTGGCCATCGCCTGCTACCTCACGGCGGCCTTCTGGTTCGCGCCCAAAGCGGACGTGCGCCACTCGTTCGTGCCGGTGATCAGCGAAATCCAGACCCTGCTGGACCAGGGCAAAAACGTGGTGCTGTTTCAACCCAACGAGCGGATCGCGGGCGCCAGCGTGTTTTATCTGCGGGCTTACTTGCCGATTCTGCACACCGAACCGCAATTGCGCAGCTACCTCGCCGCCAAACCCGGCAATGTGGCGCTGGTGGATCGCACCGAACAATTGCAGGAACCGGTCACGGTGACCAAACAGATGTCGATCAATCGCCAACCCTACTACTTCATCGAGCAGTAAGGCCGGCGCGGCGCATCAGTGCTTGGTGAGCTTGTCCAGGTAACCCATGGCGAACGCCGAGATCACGAAGGTCATGTGGATGATCACGTACCACATCAAATGCTGCGGATCGACGTTCTTGGCGTCCATGAAGATGCGCAGCAGGTGGATGGAGGAAATCGCCACGATGGACGCCGCCACTTTCATCTTCAGCGACGAAGAGTCCATGGTGCCGAGCCAGTTGAGCTTTTCCTTGTTTTCATCGATATCGAGCTGCGAGACGAAGTTCTCGTAGCCGGAAATCATCACCATCACCAGCAGGCCGCCGACCAGGGCCATGTCGATCAACGACAGCAGCACCAGAATCAGCTCGGACTCGGCCATCGAGAACACGCTCGGCAGCAGGTGGATCACTTCCTGGAAGAATTTCAGCGCCAGCGCCAACAAGCCCAGGGACAGACCGAAATAGATCGGCGCCAGCAGCCAGCGCGAGGCGTACATAGCATTTTCGATAAAACGTTCCATTGAATCTCACACAGCGTGGCTAGAAATGGCGGCGAGTATATCAGCCGCTGCCAGCCGCCTGTCACCGCGAGAAAACTGACGTGTACGGCATCTGTAAGCGCGTTTATCTGCTAGTGTCGAGCCCATCAAATCGACTCAATGCTGTCGGACAGGAAAACTTGCAATGATGGATGTGCGATCTCCCTTGGCCAGCGTTGGCCTGTGCGCGGCATTGCTGCTGGCCAGCGGCTGTTCTCCCAGCGAAGAGCAGAAGCAGGCCACGCTCGAAGAGAAAGCCGCCAAGTTCGAACAGTCCCTCGACGGCATCCAGGACCCCAAGCTGCGCGACGCCATCGCTGACCTCGGCGGTTCGCTGTTGCTGCTGGAGCGCGCCCAGACCAAGCTCGCCAGCAAACCCATCGAGGCCGAGTACGGCGAAGACACCCTGGCCCTGCTCAAGCACTACCCCACGCCCCAGGCACTGGTCGACACCTATATCAACGGCCTGTTCGTGCTGCGCAGGGCCTCCCATTCAGACTATCTGACGGATCTGCAGCCGGTCTTCCCGTTCAGCTTCAATACGCCGGAGCAGTTTCCATTCCCCCACAACCTGGAGTGGCAGTCGGTCACCTTGAGCAACAACAAAGTGATTCCGTTCCAGCCGGAATGGTCGGAAACCGACCCCGGTATCCAGTTGAGCCCCAGCAGCTCCAACCTGACCAACCCCGACGACCTGACGGTGACCTACCCCTTCTTCGACGGCATCGAGACCGAAAACAAGAGCCAGCCGCAGCCGGTGAGTCTCAAGGGCACCGTGGAAGTGGTGGCCCCAGGCAAGGTGCTCAGCTTCGACCTGTCGAAAAAGGACGTCGGTCACCCGCGCACCGAAGGCACGGTCACCGTTCACCTGCTGCTGCTTGAAAAGAACTACGCCGAGCTCGAACTCACCAACAGCGCGCCCCTGGCGCCGGAACTGGCAGATGATTCGCCCAACCCGCTGCTGGTGCAGGCACGGGACGCTACCGGGCAATTTCTGACCCGCTCGGGCTCGATCAACGAAAGTGCGGCGCAAGTGGCGTTCTACGAAAAACAACTGGCCGAGCTGCAAAAGCAAAAGGCCTGGTCGCCAGCCCTTGAAAAACAGCTGACCGATGAGCAAAAAGCCTTCGAGCAAAAACAGGGCCGGTATTACGCCAAGGTTTACTTCAATGGCGTGATCGATACCCTGCAAGTCAACGTGCTGGACTTTTCCAGGGTCACTGTCACCCGCAAGGACCTTGAACTGCCGGTCCTGCGGTTTGACAAGAACAGCCTGGAAAAGACCGTGCAAGCCTTGCCGATGCCCGTCACGGTGTACGACGACGGCGCCGCCAGTTGGCTCAAGGACGCGTCGATGACTGAAGACCAGCTGAAAAACAGCGTCACCATCAGCCAGTCCGCCGACGATGCCAGCGCCGCGCATGTGGTGTTCGATCACCCCTTTACCTTCAACGACGATCTGGTGGGCGCCGAGCGCAACAGCAGTGAGGCGCCAGTGACGTTTTTTACCGCCGACGAAAAAGGCGAGCGCGGCGATCCTATCGAGTTGCCCACCGAGGCCTTCGAGCTGAACCCGGCGCGCGGCATGCTCACCTACGACCTCACCTTGTTCCCGGAGAACCCGGCGTTCGTAGTGGGCTCGATCCCGCTGTTCCTGGCCACCATCGAAAAATCCACGCTGGATGCAGCCAGCCTGCCCAAGGGCTTGTCGCTCAAGGACAACGCGCTGATCGTCGATCAACAAGCCTTCCCCGCCGACAGCTGGCGCTTTTACGCCAAGGACGCCAGCGGCAATTACCTTAAGGAAATCCTCGGCGTGAGCCACCGCGCCGAGGAATACGGCACGGCGATGTTTGACGTGCATTATTTCTACGGCCAGCCGACCAGTCTGGAAAGCTACCAGCGCACCGACCTGAGCACCGTGCAATACGGCTTTGAAGTGAAGCTGGACAAGCCTGAAAGCAAATAACGCGGCGATTACAGGACGAGGCGTTCTTGCCTGCGATTGGATTGGCGTAGATAGGCCTGCAAATGCAGGCCCCATATCGGCGGCTCGCGCCTCTGCATATAGCCTTGCAGCGTGAGGCCGTCGACGACGGTGCCCAGCGGGGTTTCAGCGGCTCAGGCCTTGACGGGTAAGGCAAAGGTTGCGCGGCATGGCGGCGCCCTTCGGTAGGCTGGTTTAACTCAGAATTTAACCTCTCGCAGCAAACTGGAACCTTTGTGGCGAGCGGGCTTGCCCCGCGTTGGGGTGCGAAGCGCCCCCAATCAAGACAACGCGGTGTACCTGACACTGCGCAGAGCCTGGTTTTGGGGCTGCTGCGCAGCCCAACGCAGGACAAGCCTGCTCGCCACAGGGAATCTGCGCTTAACTGAACGGCGTTGGGGCTTGCCCCGCGTGGGGTGTGAAGCGCCCCCAATCAAGACAAACGCGGTGTACCTGACACTGCGCAGAGCCTGGTTTTGGGGCTGCTGCGCAGCCCAACGCGGGGCAAGCCAGCTCGCCACAAGAAGCCTTGTCGCCACGGGGAGGTGGCTGCCTGAAATTTCAGTCTTTTAAACTCAAAAAATTAGTGTGTATTTGAGAAGAGGGGGCTGCCCCCTCCCTCATTGGCTGCTCAGTGTCAGGTCGGTTTGGCCTCGGCCAACGCCAACTGCGCCAGCTCCTTCTCCGCCTCTTTCAGGTCTTCCTCGCTGATCATCTCGGCAATCGCACGCAAGCGCTCCACCACCCGCGCATTCACCGTGCCTTCGGGGAACTGCCCTTCGTCGTCAGGCTCGCCGGCATCCTCGCCCACCAGCAGGCTCAGCGCTTCATCCGCCTGGCGCACCGCGTAGATGTGAAACTGCCCGGCGCGCACGGCCTGCAGCACTTTCTCATCCAGCATCAGCGTGGCCACATTGGCCTTGGGAATGATCGCGCCCTGCTCACCGGTCAGCCCGCGCGCCTCACAGAGGCGGAAGAAGCCCTCGATCTTCTCGTTGACCCCGCCCACCGCCTGCACTTCACCAAACTGGTTGATCGAACCGGTGATGGCAAAGCACTGTTTGAGCGGCGTTTTCGACAGCGCAGAGATCAACGTGCACGCCTCGCCGAGGGACGCACTGTCACCGTCCACATAACCGTAGGACTGCTCCAGCGCGATGCTCGCGGAGATCGCCAGCGGGAATTCCTGGGCATACCGGCTGCCCAGGTAACCGGTGAGGATCATCACACCCTTGGAGTGAATCGGCTGCCCGAGGTTAACCTCGCGCTCAATGTCGACAATGCCGCTGCCGCCCGGGTACACCGTGGCGGAAATCCGCGCCGGCACGCCGAACGCCGAGTCGCCGACTTCCAGCACCGTCAGGCCGTTGCACTTGCCCACCGCAGCGCCGGCCGTGTCGATCAGGATCACCCCGGCGAGCATGTCATCCAGAATCCGCGCCGAGACCCGTCCCGTGCGCGTGGCCTTGGCCTTGAGCGCGCGCTCGATATGCCCGGCATCGGTCATCTCGTCACCCGCCAGGTGGCGAATAAAATCCGCCTCGCTCACCAACTGGAACAAATCACCGATGCGCGCCGACAAGCGCCCCTGGTGTTCCGCCAGTCGCGCGCTGTAAGTGGCCAACCGCGCCACTGCGTCCGAGGTCAGCGGCGCCATGCCTTCTTCCGACGTACGGGTTTTAAGCAACTGGGCGAACTGCTCCAGGCTTTCGTCGACCATCGGGATGTCTTCGTCGAAGTCCACCAGCACCCGGAACATCTCCTGGAAGTCCGGATCGGCGTCCTGCAATGCGTAATACAACTGCCGCGAACCGATGATGATCACCTTGACCTGCAACGGAATCATCTGCGGGTTGAGGGTCACGGTGGCCAGGCGGCCCAGTTCGCCCAGGGGCGACTCCATCTTCAGTTTGCGCGATTGCAGCGACCGCTTGAGCGCATCCCACACGAACGGCTCGCCGAGCATTTTCTCGGCCTCAAGGATCAGGAAACCGCCATTGGCGCGGTGCAGCGCGCCCGGGCGCAACTGGCGATACGTGGTGTAGAGCGCGCCCTGGTCGGTGCTGTATTCGATGCGGCCAAACAGGTTGTCATAGGTCGGATGCGGCTCGAACACCACTGGCGCGCCGCCGTTGACCGCATGACCCACCACCAGACTCGGGCAGTATTGCTCTTCCAGCAGCTTGCGCGCCTGGGCGTCGGTCTTGGCGTCGTCCACCAGTTGCTCGACCACGGTTTTGAGCAGGTACACCTGCATGGCTTGCAGGTAACCGCAAACGCCTGCGTTCTCGGCGTACTTTTCCGATAACGGCGCTAGCAAGGGTTGCAGGGCCAGGGTGATGGTTTCTTCGTTGAACTGGCGCAGCTGGTTGTTCGACTCACGTTTCCACTGCGGCAGGCTGGCCAGCTCTTCGTTGAGGCGCTCTTCCAGTTCGGAAATATCTGTGTGGAAGCGTTCGCGGTCCGCCTCCGGCAACTGCGAGAACTCGGCCTCGTCCAGCGCCTTGCCGTCGAGCATCGGGGTGAAGGCGATGTTGGTGCTGTCGCGGTACAGCGCAACGTCCTTTTCCAGGGCCAGGCGCTCGATCACGTCCAAAGCCTTGTCGTAGCGCTGGTTGAACGCGCGGTCGATAGCGCTTTTGCGCTGCTGGTACGTTGGGTGCTCGAACACCGCCGGGAAAGTCGCCACGAGGTTGTCGACCAAGCCGTTGATATCGGCAATGAACGCCGTCGCGCAGCCGCCTGGCAACTCCAGGGCACGCGGTTCGCGCGGCTCGTCGAAGTTGTTCACATAAACCCAGTCCGACGGAGTCTGCAGGCGCTTGCCTTCAGCTTTCAGGTAGCGTTTGACGAACGAAAAGCGACCTGTGCCCGGCTCGCCCATGACAAACACGTTATAACCGGGGCGCGGCATGGCCACACCGAACTGCAAGGCTTCAACTGCACGTTCCTGGCCAAGCACACCGCGAAAGGGCTCCAAATCATTGGTGGTCGAGAAGCTGAACTGTTCAGCGGAGAAAGGGCGAGTCAGCGCTTCGGGCGCTAGACGCAAGCTGGCAGCAACAGGATCAGGCATCGGGCTTCCTTACATCAGGCGGGGCAGATAACGGCATTCTGGCTCCCCCTTGCGCGCTCTGGCAAGGCGAGCCGTAGGGAAAGCATAGACACCGAACGCGTCCTGCAAAAAAATCGCGACAGCGGCCATTGTTTTATAAAAACCCACGGAACCCTTGGAACGTGCCTAAACTCCAAACTGCGCGGGTTGGACTAATAACTGGCCCCTAGGGCGTGATCAAGCGCCTGAACCCTTGTCCATTGGTTTGCACACAAAGAGAACAAAGCTATGAAACGGATCCTTCTTGGTACTCTTTTCACCGTCGTCTCCCTCAATGCAATGGCAGAAGCACCAGGCGGCCCGAACTGCGGTTGGGGCAACATGTTGTTCGAAGGCCAGCGCGGCACA
Organism: Pseudomonas poae RE*1-1-14; assembly: GCF_000336465.1. NCBI lineage: Bacteria > Pseudomonadati > Pseudomonadota > Gammaproteobacteria > Pseudomonadales > Pseudomonadaceae > Pseudomonas > Pseudomonas poae. The sequence goes on from NC_020209.1 coordinate 3,919,552, forward strand.
CCAGCCCACTTCCTGGCTTCCACCACCAACGGCACCTCGGGTAACGCCACCTTCGGCATGACCTCGGGCACCAACGGTTGCAGCACCAACAGCGCCCTGACCTACGGCGGCAAGTCCTGGATTGCCATGAATGGCATGATGAACGAGCTGTCCGAAGACATGGCCAAGGGCAACGGCGAAGCGCTGACCACCTACGCCGTGGTACTGGGCGTGGCGCCAGAAGATCGTGAGCATTTTGCTGCCGTGACCCACGAGCACTTCCAGCAGATCTTCAGCAAGGCTGACGTGACTGCTGACGACGTGCACAACAACACCATTGCTGTACTGAAAAGTGATTCGCGTCTGGCGAAATACGCTACCCAGGCTTAAGCTCGACCTGCCCGCGCCTCTTGAGGCGCGGGTCTTATTTTTGGGCCCCCGCCCCTTTGGGTCTCACTTTTTCCGACTTAAGTTGCCCTTATGCTCAAACGCTTTGCCTGGCTGGCACTCTTGGCCTGCGCCCCGCTGCACGCGGCCCCGCATATTGATGATCAACGTTTGCAGCAACTGGCCAACGATCCGTTCTGGCTATCTTTGGGCCATTACGAAGCCGGCAAGATCAAAGGCTGGCGCAGCTATGTCAGCGACAATAAATTCTTTCTCGCAGCCGACGGTGCCCACCACCCGGATGCCGAGCTCAAGGCCACCGTTGAAGCGTTGTATGCTCCGGCCAGCCTTGGCGAAAAACACGCCCAATGCGTTTACCCAGCGCGCACTCGCTGGCTCAAGGCGCAGTTGCAACTGAACGACCTGCCTGCGCTTGAGTGCAAGGAATTCACTCAGTGGTTCAAGGACGTCGCGCCCCACAGCGCGGTGATGATTTTCCCGGCGGCCTATCTCAACAGCCCGTCGTCGATGTTCGGCCACACCCTGCTGCGTATCGACCAGGCGGATGTGCAACGGGACAAGACCGCGCTGCTCAGCTACGCGATCAACTTTGGCGCTTACATAGAAGGTTCTGACAACAGCATCCTCTACGCCTGGAAGGGCCTCGCCGGCGGCTACCCCGGCCTGTTCGCGCTGGTGCCGTATCAGGAAAAACTCTCGGAATACCGCAGCCTCGAAAACCGCGACCTGTGGGAATACCGCCTCAACCTCACCGAAGTCGAGACCAAGCGCATGGTCGAGCACGTGTGGGAACTCAAGCAGATCAAGTTCGACTACTTCTTTTTCGATGAAAACTGCTCCTATCGCCTGCTGGAACTGCTGCAAGTGGCCCGCCCCGGCCTGCGCCTGACCGAGCAATTCCCCCTCACCGCCATCCCCACCGACACGGTCAAGGCGGTCAAGGATGCGGGGCTGGTGGAGAAGATCGATTATCGCCCGTCCCGCGAGCGCGAGCTGCTGGAGCGCGCCAAGCCGCTGGACAGCGACGAGCAGCAATGGGTGCTGAAGATCAGCGATGACCAAAAGCAGTTGCAGGCACCGGCTTTCAAGGCGCTCCCGCGTGACCGTCAGGCGCTGGTCATCGACGCGGCCTACCGCCTTGGCCGCTACCGCGCCAATGGTCTGGAGCGCGACACCGCGCGCTCCCAGCGCAGTTTCGAATTGCTGCGCGCCATCAACCAGAATCCAGCACCGGACCTGAAAATCACGCCACCGGGCCTGCCGGAAAACGGTCATGAATCACGCACCTGGCAGGCTGGTATCGGCACTCGAGGCGACAGGGCGTTCGGCGAATACGGCCTGCGCATGGCCTACCACGACCTCAACGACAATGCCGAAGGTTTCCCTCTGGGTGCGCAGATCGAAATCCTGCAGATGAAACTGCGCCAGTACGAAGGCAATCACTGGCAACTGCAGCAACTGGACCTGGCCACCATTCGCTCCCTGACTCCGCGCAACGCCCTGCTGCAACCCTGGTCATGGCAAGTCACCGGCGGCCTGGAACGCGTGCCGGGTAAACACGACGACGAAACCCTGGTGGCCCACGTCAATGGCGGCGCCGGCGGCACCTGGCAACTGAGCGACGACATGCTTGGCTTCGCCCTGGGCACCGTGCGCGTGGAACACAACAACGACTTCAGCGAGGCCATCTCCCCCGCCGCCGGCTTCAACACCGGCGTGCTGTGGAAAAACCCGCTGGGCAACCTCAGCCTGGAGGCCAAGGGCGACTTCTTCACCAATGGCGAAGTGCGCCGCAGCATCAGCTTGAACCAGCAGTGGGAGTTGTCCCGCAACCTGGGCTTGCGCCTGAGCGCCCAGCGCGAGTACAGCCACCTGTCGACGCCGGTGAATGAAGTGATGCTGGAAGTGAAGTGGTACCACTACTGACCAGTCCAACACATGGGACCTCTGTGGCGAGCGGGCTTGCCCCGCGTTGGGGTGCGAAGCGCCCCCAATCCAGCAAAACGCGGTGTACCTGATACGGCTCAGCGCGTGGTTTTGGGGCTGCTGCGCAGCCCAACGCAGGACAAGCCTGCTCGCCACAGGAAATCTGCGCTTAACTGAACGGTATTAGGGCACGCCCGCTCGCCATGGAGGCTTTCGGAGGTTCTCAAAAACTTCGTCGCCCCGTCTTCGTTTCAGGATGCGTAAGGACTACCTGGCGTTTTTTCATCTCGCTGTTTCTATCCAGGCTGGCCGATCAAATCCTGCTGTTCATCGTGCCGCTGGTGGTATTCCAGACCACCAACAGCGCCGCCTGGGCGGGGCTGGCCTTCTTCGTCAAATCGCTGCCACGTTATCTCGCGTTTCCGTTGTGCGGAGCCCTGTGCGACAAATACTCGCCTATCAAAATCCTGCCTATCAGCCAGGTCTATCTGGCCTTGCTGTGTGTACAGCGCAGGCAAAAACAGCTACGCCGGTCTGCAGGCTGCGGGAGCGGTCACGACGATCATCATCCTGTTTTTCCTCGCCCGAGTGGCGCTGCCCCTGCGGCTGCTGAGCGGTGTCGGCTATTCGATGATCGCCACGGGGGCCTTGATCTGCGCCTTGAGCCCAAACCTCGGCGGTTATGCGCTGGGTTTTCTGCTGATTACAGGCTTCGACAAGATGTTCAACGTCTACCTGCGCACCCTCCGGCAACGCGTGATCCCACCCCAGGACTTCGGCAAGACCGTGGGCGTGTGGGGGTGGTTCGCGAAGATACAGCCTGGGGACGTTGGGCACTGATCCAAACCAGATGAAAATTAAACTGTGGAGAGTCCATATCACAGCGTTCTCACCCGCCTTTCACGCCGCCCCGACAAATCCCTGACTAGACTTGCGCCCATAAGCCGAGAAACGGCCAGGGAGTACGCCATGTGGCGGTATGCGGTGATGCTGGGCGCGGTGTTGTGGTTATCGGGTTGCCAGACAACTCATCAGGAATTAATCGCCAACGGATACCCACCGGCCTTTGCCGATGGCTTCGATGATGGCTGCAGCAGCGGACGCCAGGCAGCCGGGGTGATCAGCGGGGAGTTTCGCAAGAATGTACCGCGCTACCTGAAAGAGCGGGAATACGCCGCAGGCTGGGAAGACGGCTTTCGCCAGTGCAAGGCCATGCGTGAACACGAAGAACTGCGTGACTACATAGACAACCGCGGGGACTACCGCGAGCGCGCCTGGCAGCGGGAGAAAGACCGCGACGCCGCCAGGGCCTACCGCGACCAATAGATCGCTGCCACGCAGAGAGCGGGAACGATCGAACGGCGCATAGGGCCCAACCTCCATTGAGGAGAATGTCATGAGCCGAGCTTTTGTGAACGAAGACAATGCCGCCGCCCAGGCCGATCAGCCTGTGGAGCGCCAGGTCAGCGAACAGCCCAATCACCTGACGGCGCACGGGTTGGCGCAGTTGCAGGCCAAAGTTGCACAGCTGCAAGCCGAATACAGCGCCGAGTCCGCCAAGGGTGAGCAGGCCGATAAACAACGTCAGGCTGACCTGGAGCGCGACCTGCGCTACTTCAACCAGCGCGTACAAAGCGCGCACGTGGTTGCACCAGCCACGTCGACCGACAAGGTGCAGATCGGCAACTGGGTCACCTTCGCCAATGAGCAGGACGAACAGCAGCGCATTCAACTGGTCGGGGAAGACCAGGCCGACGCCACCGCAGGCCTGATCAACTGGGGCTCGCCCCTGGGTCGTGCACTGCTGGGCGCTCAGGTGGGCGACGAGGTGCTGTGGAAACGGCCCGTGGGCGATCAGTTGATTGAAGTGTTGCGCATTGAGCCCGACGCTTAGCTGGAGCCTGCAACAGGATGAAAAAAAAACGGAGCCCCAAGGGACTCCGCTTTTTTAACCACCCGCCCGAATCAGGCCAGCTTTTTGTGCCTTACCCGGTGCGGCTGCGCAGCCGCATCGCCCAGGCGCTTCTTACGGTCCGCTTCGTACTCGGTGTAGTTGCCTTCGAAGAACACCGCCTGAGAATCGTCTTCGTACGCCAGGATGTGAGTGGCGACGCGGTCAAGGAACCACCGATCGTGAGAGATCACAATGGCGGCGCCCGGGAAGTCCAGCAGGGCTTCTTCCAGCGAACGCAGGGTTTCAACGTCGAGGTCGTTGGACGGTTCGTCGAGCAGCAACACGTTGCCGCCTTCTTTGAGGGTCAGGGCCAGGTGCAAGCGACCGCGCTCACCACCGGACAGGTCCTTGACGAACTTCTGCTGGTCGCCGCCCTTGAAGTTGAAACGGCCCACATAGGTGCGCGACGGGATTTCATAGTTGCCGATGCGAATCTGGTCGGAACCGTCGGACACCTGCTGGAACACGGTCTTGCTGCCATCGAGGTCGTCGCGGCTCTGATCCACGCAAGCAAGCTGCACGGTTTCGCCGATCTCGATGCTGCCCGAGTCCGGCGTTTCCTTGCCCATCAGCATGCGGAACAGGGTGGACTTACCCGCACCGTTACCGCCGATAACGCCGACGATCGCGCCTTTTGGCATGGAGAACGACAGGTTGTCGATCAACACGCGGTCGCCATAGCCTTTGGAAACGTTCTTGAACTCGATGACCTTGTCACCCAGGCGCGGGCCGGCCGGAATATAGATCTCGTTGGTTTCGCTGCGCTTCTGGAATTCCTGCGACTGCATTTCTTCAAAGCGTTGCAGACGCGCCTTGGATTTGGACTGGCGGGCCTTGGCGCCTTTGCGCACCCATTCCAGCTCTTCCTTCATGGCTTTTTCGTGGGCCGATTGCTGCTTGGATTCGGCGGCCAGACGGTCGGACTTGGCTTCCAGCCAACCGGAGTAGTTACCCTCGTAAGGGATACCGGCGCCACGGTCGAGTTCGAGGATCCAGCCGGCGACGTTGTCGAGGAAGTAACGGTCGTGCGTGATCGCAACCACGGTGCCCGGGAAGTCGTGCAGGAAATGCTCCAGCCAGGCGACGGAATCGGCGTCCAGGTGGTTGGTCGGTTCGTCGAGCAGCAGCATGTCGGGGGCCGACAGCAGCAGGCGGCACAGGGCCACGCGACGTTTTTCACCACCGGAGAGGACGTCGACCTTGGCGTCCCACGCCGGCAGGCGCAGCGCATCGGCGGCCACTTCCAGCTGGCGTTCCAGGTTGTGACCGTCGCTGGCCTGCAGGATGGCTTCGAGCTTGGCCTGTTCGGCGGCAAGCTTGTCGAAGTCGGCGTCTTCTTCTGCGTAAGCCGCGTAGACCTCGTCCAGGCGCGCCTGGGCGTTCTTGATCACGCTGACGGCCTCTTCGACCACTTCACGCACGGTCTTGGTCGGGTCCAGGATCGGCTCTTGCGGCAGGTAACCGATATTCAGTTCCGGCATCGGGCGCGCTTCGCCTTCGAACTCGGTGTCGACGCCGGCCATGATTTTCAACAGCGTGGATTTACCCGAGCCGTTGAGACCGAGCACGCCGATCTTGGCGCCGGGGAAGAAGGACAGCGAAATGTTTTTCAGGATTTCCCGCTTCGGCGGAACAACTTTTCCCAGCCGATGCATGGTGAAGACGTATTGAGCCATGGTGAACCTAGCGTCAGTGACTGATGAATTGAGCGGGCGAAGCCCGTGCCAGGCCATGCGCGGCGCCGACCTTTGACTATGATCAATGCCAGCGAGCGGAAAAAGCCTGAATGTCTGGGGCTGGAACGCCCTCGTGTAACCGGCAAAGCTACCTGAATGCGCTTGGTCAGTCCAGCCAGGCCAGGGCTGGCACTTTGCCACAACTCAAGGCATGCTAGCCGCCCTTCGGGCGTCCGGCTTATAGTGCACGCCGCGCGCCAGTCCGCCAAACCGCAGGATTACAGCTTGTCCAACGTCACGCCGCCCTCGCCCCTGCGCGCCGCCCATCTGGCAACGGGAGCGCCCCTGCACGGCACCCTAAAAGGCGCATTGGCGACCCTGGTGCTGATGCTGCTCGCGCTGTTGTTCTGGCAGTTGTTCGACCAATTGCAGCAAAACCAGAAGAACCAGCAGCAATACACCATCGACTACAGCGCCGACCTGGCCGAGCAAATCAGCCTGAACATGGCGCTGAGCGCAAAAATCGCGCTGAATCTGCTGCCCATGGTCGAACCCCCGCGTGACAGCGAACAGCAACAAGCCCTGATGCGCAGCCTGCAACGCTCCCTGCCCGAGCTGCGCAGCCTCGCCCTGCTCGCCCCCAGCGGCGCGATCATCAGCGACAGCGCAGCCGACAGCCAGGACAGCGTATGGCTTGAAGAACTGGTGCAACGCAGCCACGGCCAGTCCTATTACCTGAGCAACAACAACGACGGCAGCCTCATCTACTTGCTGCTGCACCAGCCCAGCGGCGGCTCAAGGGTGTACTGGGCGCTGCGCCTGGGCCCCGATTACCTCACCAACCTCACCCGCCAGGACGGCCAGAGTCAAAGGCCGATGTGGGCCATCGAAAACCGCATCAACCATCAGGTGGTCAGCCGCGAAGGGGGCATGCCGGTGCAGGGCGCCAACACCCTGACCGCGGACGAGCTGAATAACAGCGTGCTGATCACGCCATTGAGCAAAAGCGACTGGCAGCTGCGCGGCCTGTTCGACCGCAGCGCGGTGCTCGAACAACTGCTGCCGGCGTTTATCGGCAAATGCCTGCTGGGCCTGGCATTTTCGCTGATCCCGGTGATCGTGCTGCTGAACATGCGTCGGCGCCAGCGCCAGGTGAATGAAGGCCGGCGCCGCTATCAGGATATTTTCGAAGGCACCGGCGTGGCCCTGTGCGTGCTCGACCTGTCGAGCCTCAAAGCGTTCTTCGACAAGGCACAGCTGCGCACCGGCGAGCAACTGCGCGCCTGGCTGCAGGACAATCCCGAAGCGCGCAGGCAATTGCTCAAAGGGCTGCGGATCACCGAGGTCAACCAGGTGGCCGTGCGTTTATTGAATGTCAGCTCCTGCGACCAGGCCTGGCAGCGCCTGCTCGATGATTCGCCGCACAACGCCACCTCGATTGGCTATCAGGTCCTCGACGCGGTGCTGACCCAGCAAAAACAGCTGGAGCTGGAGATCCAGCTCAACGATGTCGCCGGTAACCCGCAATACCTGTGGCTGGTGATGCGCCTGCCGGAACAGTTGGACGACTTCAAGTCGGTAATCCTCAGCATCAATGACATTACCAGCCGCAAGCTGATCGAGCTATCGCTGGTGGAACGCGAAAGCTTCTGGTCGGACGTGGTGCGCACCGTGCCCGACCACCTGTATGTGCAGGACGTGATCAGCCAGCGCATGATCTTCAGCAACCACCACCTGGGCCATACCCTGGGCTACGACCAGCCAGAGCTTGCGCAGATGGGCGAGTATTTCTGGGAGATCCTGCTGCACCCCGAAGACGCCGAGCATTACCAGGACCAGCGCCAGCAGCAGCGTGAGGTCGGCTATTCGACCCAGTTGCACTGCCAGCTGCGTTTTCGCCATCGCAACAACCAATGGCGGCGTTTCGATATCCGCGAACAGGCCCTGGCCCGCGATAACACCGCGCAGGTGACGCGCATCATTGGCGTGGCCAAAGACATTACCGACCAGATCGAAGCCAGCGAATCCCTGCGTGACAGCGAACAACGCTACCGCATGCTGGCCGAGAGTATCAGCGACGTGATCTGCTCCACCGACAGCCAATTGGCTCTCAACTACCTCAGCCCATCAGTCAATGCGGTGCTGGGTTATGACGTGGACTGGGTGTTCAAGCACGGCTGGCAGTCGATCATCGCCAACCCACAGCAACTGACCGGCGTCAGCGCGCTGTTCGAACAAGTCAAACGCGCAGCCGGAGATCCGCTGGCGCTGGCGGTGCTGCGTGAACAGACTCACACCCAACTGTTCCTGTTCGACTGCCTGCGCGCAGACGGGCGCAAAGTACCGATCGAGATGCGCCTGGTGCTTGTGTGGGACGAACAAGGCGCTTTCGAGGGCATCCTCGGCGTGGGCCGCGATATCAGCCAGCAACGCCGCGCCGAGAAAGACCTGCGCATGGCGGCCACGGTATTCGAGCATTCCACCTCGGCGATCCTGATCACCGACCCGGCCGGTTATATCGTGCAGGCCAACGAGGCGTTCAGCCGGGTCAGCGGCTATGCCGTGACGGATGTGCTCGACCAGTTGCCGAACATGCTTACCGTGGACGAACAACAGGAAGCTCACCTGCGCTACGTGCTCAAGCAGTTGCACCAGCACAGCACCTGGGAAGGCGAAGTGTGGCTCAAGCGGCGCAACGGTGAGCATTACCCGGCCTGGGTGGGCATTACCGCCGTGTTCGACGACGAAGGCGACCTGGCCAGCTATGTGTGCTTCTTCAGCGATATCAGCGAGCGCAAGGCCAGCGAACAGCGCATCCACCGCCTGGCGTATTACGACGCCCTGACCCACCTGCCCAACCGCACGCTGTTCCAGGACCGCCTGCACACCGCGTTGCAGTCGGCCGAGCGGCAAAAGTCGTGGGTGGTGCTGATGTTCCTCGACCTCGACCGCTTCAAGCCGATCAACGACTCCCTCGGGCACGCCGCCGGCGACCGCATGCTCAAGGAAATGGCTATCCGCCTGCTCGGCTGCGTGGCCGAGGACGACACCGTGGCACGCATGGGCGGCGACGAGTTCACCTTGCTCCTGCAACCGGGGGCCAGCCGCGAACTGGCACTGAACCGGGCGATCCACGTGGCCGAGCAAATCCTCGCCAGCCTGGTAAAACCCTTTGTGCTGGAAGGCCGCGAGTTTTTCGTGACCGCCAGTATCGGCATTGCCTTGAGCCCGCAGGACGGCAATGAGCTGAGCCAGCTGATGAAAAACGCCGACACCGCGATGTATCACGCCAAGGAACGCGGCAAGAACAATTTCCAGTTCTACCAAGCCGACATGAACGCCAGCGCGCTGGAGCGCCTGGAGCTGGAAAGCGACCTGCGCCACGCGCTGGAGCAGGACGAATTCGTGCTGTATTACCAGCCGCAGTTCAGCGGCGACGGCAAACGCCTGACCGGCGCCGAGGCGCTGCTGCGCTGGCGGCACCCGCGCCGTGGCCTGGTGCCGCCGGGGGACTTCATTCCGGTGCTGGAAGAGCTGGGGCTGGTGGTGGACGTGGGCGACTGGGTGCTCAGCGAGGCCTGTCGCCAGTTGAAAACCTGGCACCAGAACAAGGTGCGCGTGCCGAAAGTCTCGGTGAACATCTCGGCGCGGCAGTTCTCCGATGGCCAGTTGGGCACGCGCATCGCCACCATCCTCAAGGACACCGGCCTGCCGCCCGCGTGCCTGGAGCTGGAGCTGACCGAAAGCATCCTGATGCGCGAGGTCAACGAAGCCATGCAAATCCTCGCCAGCCTGAAAAACCTGGGTTTGAGCATTGCGGTGGACGATTTCGGCACCGGCTATTCCTCGCTCAATTACCTCAAGCAGTTCCCCATCGACGTGTTGAAGATCGACCGCACGTTCGTCGACGGCCTGCCGTCCGGCGAGCAGGACGCGCAGATCGCCCGCGCCATTATTGCCATGGCCCACAGCCTCAACCTCGCGGTGATCGCCGAAGGCGTGGAGACCCACGAGCAGCTGGATTTCCTCAGGGAACATGGTTGCGATGAGGTGCAGGGTTACCTGTTCGGACGGCCGATGCCGGCGAATCGGTTCGAGGCGCAGTTCAGCAATGATGCGCTGTTCATGTTCGACTGAGTTTTTTTGCTGGGGCGGATGGCCTCATCGCAGGCTAGCCAGCTCCCACCTTTGATTGGGTTCACAGATCAAAATGTGGGAGCCGGGCTTGCCCGCGATAGGGCCGGCCCTGGCGCCGCTTATCCCCAGATGAGCCCCGCTTGTGCGCGACATGATGTCCTTTCATATGCCATCCAAAACCCATTGGGTTAGAATGCCCTCCTTTTCTGCCCCCGATCCTTGAGGACTGCCATGTTCAGCCGTGATTTGACTATTGCCAAGTACGACGCCGATCTCTTCGCCGCCATGGAGCAAGAAGCCGTGCGCCAGGAAGAGCACATCGAGCTGATCGCTTCGGAAAACTACACCAGCCCTGCGGTGATGGAAGCTCAAGGTTCGGTACTGACCAACAAGTACGCCGAAGGCTATCCGGGCAAGCGCTACTACGGTGGTTGCGAGTACGTCGACGTGGTTGAGCAACTGGCCATTGATCGTGCCAAGGAGCTGTTCGGCGCCGATTACGCCAACGTCCAGCCTCACGCCGGTTCCCAGGCCAACAGCGCGGTGTACCTGGCCCTGCTGCAAGGCGGCGACACCATCCTGGGCATGAGCCTGGCCCACGGCGGTCACCTGACCCACGGCGCCAGCGTGTCCTCCTCCGGCAAGCTGTACAACGCCGTGCAATACGGTATCGACGCCAACGGCTTGATCGACTACGACGAAGTCGAACGCCTGGCCGTTGAGCACAAGCCGAAAATGATCGTGGCCGGCTTCTCTGCCTACTCGCAGATCCTGGATTTCCCACGTTTTCGCGCCATCGCTGACAAAGTCGGCGCCTACCTGTTCGTCGACATGGCCCACGTGGCCGGTCTGGTCGCCGCTGGCGTCTACCCGAACCCGGTACCTTTCGCTGACGTGGTCACCACCACTACCCACAAAACCCTGCGCGGTCCACGGGGCGGCCTGATCCTGGCGCGCGCCAACGCCGAAATCGAAAAGAAGCTGAACTCCGCCGTATTCCCGGGCGCCCAGGGCGGCCCGCTGGAGCACGTGATCGCGGCCAAGGCGATTTGCTTCAAGGAAGCCTTGCAGCCTGAGTTCAAGACCTACCAGCAGCAAGTGGTGAAAAACGCCAAGGCCATGGCTGGCGTGTTCATCGAGCGCGGGTTTGACGTGGTGTCCGGCGGCACTGAAAACCACCTGTTCCTGCTGTCGCTGATCAAGCAGGACATTTCCGGTAAGGACGCTGACGCCGCGCTGGGCAAAGCCTTCATCACCGTGAACAAGAACTCCGTGCCGAACGACCCACGTTCGCCGTTCGTCACCTCCGGCCTGCGCTTCGGTACACCGGCTGTGACCACCCGTGGCTTCAAGGAAGCAGAGTGCAAGGAACTGGCCGGCTGGATCTGCGACATCCTGGCGGACATGAACAACGAAGCAGTGATTGATTCTGTACGTGAGAAGGTTAAGGCCATCTGCAAGAAGCTGCCGGTGTACGGCGCTTGATTGCAGTTGCTTGAACAAGAAGCCCGGCTCTGGAGCCGGGCTTTTTTATGCCTGAAAACACTGTATTTCAATTCAAGATTGATAAACCTTGGCAAAGCCGTCGCGAATTTTCTGCTCCGGGAGCTCATCGGCAATAAACACAATCACGCTCTCGCGCACCTCGCCTTCGACCCACTCGGTATCCCAATCGAAGCCGTACAACTTCAGCACGCCCTGAAACACCATGCGTCGGTCTTCGCCGGCAATGTTCAGAACGCCCTTGTAGCGCAGCAGTTGCTTGCCGTGGTCTTCGAGCAGCTCGTTCATGAACTCACTGAGCCGGTCGATATCCAGCGGCTGATCAGTGCGCAGCACCAGGCTGGAAATACGGTCAATGGACGGCGCCTTGCTCACCGGCCGCAGGCTCATGCCGGCGTTGAGGTTGAAACCGCGTACATCGAGCAACTCGGCCAGGTCGATTTTGCCGTGGTCAACCACCCGAATCGGCGCGCGCCGGTTGATGCGGGTCAGGCGCTCGCTGAGGGCGTCGAACGTGGCGTCGTCCACCAGGTCGCGCTTGCTCACCAGCAGTCGGTCGGCAAAGCCGATCTGCGCCTGGGCGATGGTCTGGGTCAGGTGATGCTCGGCGTGGGCGGCGTCCACCAGGGTGATGATGCCGTCAAGGATGTAGCGCTCACGCAAGTCCTCGTCGATGAAGAAGGTCTGGGCCACCGGCGCGGGGTCGGCAAGGCCCGTGCACTCGATCACCAGGCGGTCGAAGGCGATCTCGCCGCTGTCCAGGCGTTCGAGCAACAGGTAGAGGGCCTTGGTCAGGTCGGTGTGGATGGTGCAGCACACGCAGCCGTTGGACAGGGTCATGACTTGCACCGGCTCGGCGCCCAACAGCTGGGTATCGATGCCGGCATCACTGAATTCGTTTTCGATCACGGCGATTTTAAGGCCGTGTTCGGCCTTGAGTAGATGGCGCAGCAAGGTGGTCTTGCCGGCGCCGAGGAAACCGCTGAGCACGGTGACGGGAATGGGAGAGGACAAAAAATTCTCCTTATTATTGAAGGAACACAGAAACAAATGTGGGAGCAGACCTATGTGGGAGCCGGGCTTGCCCGCGATGCAGGCACCGCGGTGTATCAGCTACACCGCGGTGCTGCTATCGCAGGCAAGCCAGCTCCCACACAAGCCCGCTCCCACACGGGATCACTGCAAGCCTAACTTACCGGGTCAGCAGCACTTGGGCCCACCCTTGCCGCCGTAACGGGCCTCCTGGCGTTCACGAAAGAACGCCTTGTAGTCCATCATCGGCTTGTCCGGGTGTTTGGTTTGCATATGCTCGACGTAGGTGTCGTAGTCGGGCATGCCGACCATCAGGCGCGCGGCCTGACCGAGGTATTTACCGAGGCGACTGATGTCATTGAACATGTTTGCAATCCTCGTTTAGGCGTCTGGTACGGCCTGGAACGGTGCTTCTTTATCCGTACGTTCCTTGTTACCCCAGGCGGCCACGCCAACCTTGAGCGCATAGAACAGGATGCTGAACACCACGAACAGGAACAGCGCCGTCAGCGTTGCGTTGGTATAGGCATTCCAGATCACGTGCTGCATCTGGTCGATGCTCTTGGCCGGTGCGAGGATCTGACCGTTGGCCAGGGCATCGCTGTATTTCTTGGCCAGGGACAGGAAACCGATCGCAGGGTTGGCGTCGAACAGCTTGATAAAGCCCGCCGTGGTGGTGCAGATCAGCAGCCACACCGCCGGCAGCATGGTCACCCAGATGTAGCGCTGGCGCTTCATTTTGATCAGCACCACCGTCGCCAGCATCAGCGCGATACCCGCGAGCATCTGGTTGGAGATGCCGAACAGCGGCCACAAGGTGTTGATGCCACCCAGCGGGTCGATCACGCCCTGGTACAGCAGGTAGCCCCACATCGCCACGCAGCCTGCGGTGGCAATCAGGTTGGCGGTCCAGGACTCGGTGCGTTTAAGCGCCGGCACGAAGGAGCCCAGCAGGTCCTGCAGCATGAAGCGCCCGGCACGGGTGCCGGCGTCCACTGCGGTCAGGATGAACAGTGCTTCGAACAGGATCGCAAAGTGGTACCAGAACGCCATGGTGTTTTCACCCGGCAGCACACTGTGCAGGATCTGCGCGATCCCCACGGCCAGGGTCGGTGCACCGCCGGCACGCGCCAGGATGGTGGTTTCACCGATGTCATGGGCCACGGCCGACAGCGCTTCGGGGGTGATTGCAAACCCCCAACTGCTGACGGTCTGCGCCACGGTCACCACGTCGGTGCCGACAATCGCGGCCGGGCTGTTCATGGCGAAGTACACACCCGGCTCGATCACCGAAGCGGCGACCATCGCCATGATGGCCACGAACGACTCCATCAGCATGCCGCCGTACCCGATGTAACGGGCGTGACTTTCACTGGCGAGCAGCTTGGGCGTGGTGCCCGAGGAGATCAGCGCGTGGAACCCCGAAACCGCGCCACAGGCGATGGTGATGAACAGGAACGGGAACAGGCCGCCCTTCCACACCGGGCCGGTGCCGTCGATGAACTGGGTGAGTGCCGGCATTTTCAGGTCGGGCATGGTCACCAGGATGCCGATTGCCAGCGCAATGATGGTGCCGATCTTGAGGAAGGTGGACAGGTAGTCACGCGGTGCGAGAATCAGCCACACCGGCAGTACCGCTGCGACGAAACCGTAGCCGATCAGCATCCAGGTGATCTGGATACCGGTGAACGTAAAGGCCTTGGCCCAGACCGGGTCGGCGGCAATCTGCCCGCCCAGCCAGATCGAACCGAGCAGCAGCACCACGCCGATGATCGAAATTTCACCGATGCGACCGGGGCGGATGTAACGCATGTAGATGCCCATGAACATCGCAATCGGGATGGTCGCCATCACCGTGAAGATGCCCCACGGGCTCTCGGCCAGGGCCTTGACCACGATCAGCGCCAGCACCGCCAGGATGATGATCATGATCAGGAAGCAGCCGAACAGCGCGATGGTGCCGGGAATGCGGCCCATCTCCTCGCGCACCATGTCGCCCAGGGAGCGGCCGTTACGGCGGGTGGACAGGAACAGGACCATGAAGTCCTGCACTGCACCTGCCAGCACCACGCCGGCAATCAGCCACAACGTGCCGGGCAGGTAGCCCATCTGCGCCGCCAGTACCGGACCGACCAGCGGGCCTGCACCGGCAATCGCCGCAAAGTGGTGGCCGAACAGGATGTGTTTGTTGGTCGGCACATAGTCCAGACCATCGTTGTTGACCACTGCGGGCGTGGCCCGACGCGGGTCGAGTTGCATCACGTTGTTAGCGATGAACAGACTGTAGTAACGGTACGCAACCAGATAGATGGCCACGGCTGCGACCACAATCCACAAGGCGTTGATCGCCTCGCCACGGCGCAAGGCCACTACGCCCAGGGCGCATGCTCCTACAACTGCCAGCACCAGCCAGGGCAGGTGGCGTAGCAGGCTATTATTATTTTTCATTTTTATATTCCAGCCAGGGTGGACAGAAAGACAGCCATCCGGAGTTTAGCGCTCCTTGCCTTAAAGGCCACCCCCCACGTTGGTCTAGAGCCTTGCGATGGCAAAAAAGCAGAAATACCCGCCCAATGATAGCGGGGGCTACAATCTCCGCATTCACAGAGAGTTTAACCATGACCGAGCACGCCTCCGACCGCCGCCGCTTTCGCCGAATCGCGTTTGACGCCAGGACTGAACTTCAGCAAAACGGGCAGGAATGGCCGGTGCAACTGGTGGATTTATCGCTCAAGGGCCTGCTGATACAGCGCCCGACGCCCTGGCTTGGCAATGGCGCTGACCCCTTTGACGTGGACATCCATCTGGATGCCGAGACCGACGTGCGCATGCAGGTCCGGCTGACCCATGACGATCACGGCCAATTGGGGTTTGTGTGCGAACACATCGACCTGGACTCGATCAGCCATTTGCGGCGGTTGATCGAGCTGAACCTTGGGGACGAAGAAGAACTGCACCGAGAGCTGGCCGCCCTGCTGGAGCTCTAGCAACCGACACGCATCAATTGTGCTTGTTGTGGCGAGCAGGCTTGTCCTGCGTTGGGCTGCGCAGCAGCCCCACAACCAGGCGCTGAGCCGTATCAGGTACACCGCGCTTTGCTGGATTGGGGGCGCTTCGCACCCCAACGCGGGGCAAGCCCGCTCGCCACAATAAGCCCACACATTTTCCTTAACTGAACGGCATCAGGGCTTGCCACAGGGACGGTGTCGCCTCGCTGGTCTTACAGTGGGTTATTCGAACAGTGCATCCAGCGCCTGCTCCAGGCGTGTCACCCCGATAATCTGTATGCCCGGCGGCGATTCCTTCGGTGCATTGCCCTTGGGCACAATCGCCCGCTTGAAGCCATGCTTGGCCGCTTCCTTCAAGCGCTCCTGTCCACTGGGCACCGGCCGTACTTCGCCCGACAGGCCCACCTCGCCAAACACCAGCAGGTCATGGGGCAATGGCCGATTGCGCAGGCTGGACATCACTGCGGCCATCAAGGCCAGGTCGGAGGCGGTCTCCAGTACCTTGACCCCGCCCACCACATTGAGGAACACGTCCTGGTCGTGGGTGGGAATGCCGCCGTGGCGGTGCAGTACCGCCAGCAGCATTGCCAGGCGATTCTGGTCCAGACCGAGGGTGACGCGGCGCGGGTTGGCCAAGTGGCTGTCGTCTACCAGCGCCTGCACTTCCACCAGCATCGGCCGGGTGCCTTCCCAGGTTGCCATGACCACGCTGCCCGGGACTTCTTCCTGGGCGCGCGTGAGAAAAATCGCCGAGGGATTGGAGACTTCCTTGAGCCCCCGGTCCGTCATGGCGAACACGCCCAATTCGTTGACGGCGCCGAAACGGTTCTTCACCGCGCGCAGCAGGCGCAGGCGGCCATCGGACTCACCTTCGAAATACAGCACGGTGTCGACCATATGTTCCAACACCCGCGGCCCGGCCAATGCGCCCTCCTTGGTCACATGGCCCACCAGGAAAATCGCCGTGCCGCTCTGCTTGGCATAGCGCACCAGCAGCGCCGCGCTCTCGCGCACCTGGGACACGCCGCCCGGCGCCGATTGCAGTTGTTCGGTGAAAATCGTCTGGATCGAGTCGATCACCATCACCTTGGGTTTTTCGATGCGGGCGGTGGCGATGATGCTTTCGATGCAGGTTTCGGTCATCACCCGCAGTTGATCCTGCGGCAGGCCCAGGCGGCGGGCGCGCATGGCGACCTGCTGCTGGGATTCCTCCCCGGTGACGTACAGCGCCGGCATGCGGCTGGCGATGCTGCACAGGGTTTGCAGCAGGATCGTCGATTTACCGATGCCCGGGTCGCCGCCGATCAGCACCACCGAGCCGTCCACCAGCCCGCCGCCGAGGACGCGGTCGAGCTCACCGGAGGCGGTGGAGAAACGCGGAATCTCTTCGACGCTCACTTCGGCCAGGGTCTTGATCTGCGCCTGTTGCCCGGTCCAGCCAGCCCGACCGGTGGGGGCCGCAGCGCCGCCGCTCTCGATCATGGTTTCCGTGAGGGTGTTCCACGCCCCGCACTCGGTGCACTGGCCGGCCCACTTGGGAAAGGTCGCGCCGCACTCGGTGCAGCCGTACATGCGCTTGGCCTTTGCCATTTGAGAACCTCCAACCGAAAAACCGCGATGATAGCTCAGCGCGACGCCGGGGTCCGGATTTCGCCGCTGGCCAAACGTGCCGCACTGTTGCCGACCGGGTCTTGCGCGTTGAGATCGGCGCCCTTGGCCTTGAGTTCATCGAGCAGTTCGACCCGTTTGAACAACCCGGCGTACATTGCTGCCGTCTGCCCGGCGCCATTGCGCTGGTCGGGGTTACAGTCGGTGGCCAGCAGCCGCTGCGCGATTTTAAGCTCGCCCTTGAAGATTGCCCCCATCAGCGCGGTGTTGCCGCGCTTGTCCTGCACGCACGCATCGGCACCGGCCGCCAGCAGGCGATCAACGTAGGCGCTTTCACCGTGATAGGCGGCCAGGATCAGCGCGGTGTAGCCCTTGTCGTCCTGGGTATTGAGCGCGTAGCCCGACTCGATGAAAGTATTGAGCATGTCGAGGTCGCCACGGCGGGCGGCGTCGAAGTAATAGTCCTGAAGCTGCGCCTTGAGCGCGACCGGGTCGGGCGATTCGGCATGGGCGCCAAAGGCCAGCATGGCAATCAGTAATCCGATGGAAATACGCATGGTGTTCTCCAAAGGGTCGGCGCCCTGTAGCGCGCCGACCACAGCCTGCGGGTCAGTCTTTGAGTTTTTCGGCCAGCGCTTTCACACGAGCCAGGTCACCCTTGGCGACCTTGGTCACGCCGGTGCCGTACTCCGGGTCTGCCTTGTAGAGGAACGACAGGATGATGTGCTTGCTCTCGTCATCGGTAGTGGCCAGCGAGCCGCCGAAGTTGTCGATCAGGTCCTGGCGCTCTTTGGGGGTGTAGGAGCGGTACAGGTCGCCGGCCTGCTTGAAGTTCTGCTCGCGCTGGATCTTCGCCTGCTGGGTGCTGCCGGTGAGGGCCGACTGGCTGTAACGCGCGGCTTGCGGCTCTTCGCGATTTTCCAGGCGGCTTGGCTGGTAATTCACGCCGCTGGTGGTTTTGCCGCTGTTGAGCGTGCCGTCCTGGTTACCGTTGTTGACGGTCACCCGTGGCGCGTTGATCGGCAGTTGCAGGGCGTTGGCGCCCAGACGGTACATCTGGGTATCGGCATAGGAGAACACCCGGCCTTGCAGCAGACGGTCCTCCGAAGGCTCGATGCCCGGTACCAGGTTGGCCGGGGCCATGGCCACCTGCTCGGTTTCCTGGAAGACGTTCGCCGGGTTGCGGTTGAGCACCATTTGCCCGACTTTGCGCTCGGGTACGTTTGGCCAGATCTTGGTGGCATCCAGCGGGTCGAAATCGAACTTGGCCAAGTCTTCAGGCTTGAGCACTTGCACGTACAAGTCCCACTTGGGGAAATCGCCCTTGTTGATATGAGTGACCAGGTCATTGGTCATATGGCTGTAGTCACGCCCCTGCACATCGGTAACTTGCTTGGGATCAAGGTTCTTGATGCCTTGCAGGCTCTTCCAGTGGAACTTGACGTAGTGCACTTCGCCTTTGGCGTTAATCAGTTTGTAGGCATGTACGCCGTTGCCGTCCATTTCGCGGTAACTGGCCGGAGTCCCCGAGTCGGAGTACAACTCGGTCAATGTACGGGTGGACTCGGGTACATGGGAGAAGAAGTCGAAACGACGGGAGTCGTCATCCAGGTTGGTACGCGGGTCGGGCTTGAATGCGTGGACCATGTCCGGGAACTTGATGGCGTCGCGAATAAAGAACGTGGGGAAGTTATTCCCGACCAGGTCCCAGTTGCCTTCGGCGGTATAGAACTTGGTGGCGAAGCCGCGTGGGTCACGCAGGGTTTCCGGCGAGTGGTTGCCATGCACCACGGCCGAGAAACGCACGAAGACCGGCGTGGCTTCGCCGGCGGCGAATACCTTGGCTTTGGTCAGGTCGCTGAGGTTGTCGGTGACAGTGAAGGTGCCGTGGGCGCCAGTGCCCCGCGCGTGCACTACCCGCTCCGGAATGCGTTCGCGGTCAAAGCGCTGCAGCTTCTGGATCAGTTGCACGTCCTGCAGCAGCACCGGGCCATTGGGGCCAGCGGTCTGGGAGTTCTGGTTGTCGCCCACGGCGGCACCATTGTCACGGGTGAGGTTAGCGGCCTGTACGGACAGCGAGAGCAGGCTGGCGGTAGCCAGCAGCAACGCATGTCGCGCGAATAGGGGCCCACGGTTCGTTGAATTATTCATCGAGGTTTCCTCTGGTTTTTTTAACGCACATTCAGTTGTGCTTGCCAGAGGCTAGTGACCCGCGAGTCAGAAGATAAATAGAAAAAGCCCACCAGGACGATTGAGAAATTATTCTCGCAACCCCGTCAAATAGCGCGTATTTCGCGCGCGATTGGTGGCACTTTGCAAACTATTTGCGATTTGGTGTGTCGATAAAACTTCGCAGTGTTAATAGTTGTGTCGGGCAAGCCCGCTATGACTGCCTTACACTGAGCCCCACCCTTCTCATGTGTAACAAGGAATAACCTATGAGCGTGATCAGTGAATTCAAGGCCTTCGCGGTCAAAGGTAACGTGGTCGACATGGCTGTCGGTATCATCATCGGTGCCGCCTTCGGCAAAATCGTGTCCTCATTCGTGGGCGACGTGGTGATGCCTCCCCTGGGCCTGTTGATCGGCGGCGTGGACTTCGCCGACCTGGCGGTAACGCTCAAGGCCGCCCAGGGCGATGCACCGGCCGTGGTGCTGGCCTACGGCAAGTTTATCCAGAGCGTGGTCGACTTCCTCATCGTCGCGTTTGCGATCTTCATGGGCGTGAAGGTCATCAACCGCCTCAAGCGTGAAGAAGCCAAGGCCCCCAGCCTGCCACCGGTGCCGACCAAAGAAGAAGTGCTGCTGGGTGAGATCCGCGATCTGCTCAAGGCGCAGAACGACAAGCCGCTGTAAACCAAACGTTTTCGCAAAAAGAGGCGCCTGCGGGCGCCTTTTGTTTACCAGTAGTTTTCCACCGCCACCTGTCCGGGGCGCCGGCTCAGACTCAACTGCAGGTCGCGCTGTTTGAGCAACTGACGCGTGTCATCGACCATCTGCGGGTTGCCGCAGATCAGCACGCGAGAGTGTTCAGGCGTGAGCGCGACGCCGGCGGCGCGTTCCAGTTCGCCGTTCTCGATCAGGGTGGTAATGCGCCCATTCAGCGCGCCAGGATGTTGCTCGCGGGTGACGATGGGTACGTAGGTGAGCTTGTGCGCGAACTCGGCCAGGTACTCGCGTTCGCCCAGCTCCCGGATCAGCGATTGATACGCCAACTCCCTGGCCTCGCGAGCGCTGTACACCAGGACGATGCGCTCGAATTTTTCCCACACCTCAAAATCCTGCAGGATCGACAGGAACGGCGCCACGCCAGTCCCGGTGCCCAGCAGCCATAAGTCGCGCCCATCCACGAAGCGGTTCAGGGTCAGGTAGCCCGTGGCCTGGCGCTCCACCATCAAGGTATCGCCCACCTTCAAGCGGCTTAGCTCACTGGTGAACTCGCCGCCAGGAACCACGATGGAGAAGAAGTCGAGGTGCTCGTCAAATGGCGAAGACACGATGGAATAGGCGCGCCACACGGTGCTGCCATCCGCCTTGGTCACGCCCAGGCGCACGAACTGGCCTGCGGTGAACCGCAAGCCGGCGTCGCGGGTGGTGCGCAGGGTAAACAGGCTGGGGGTCAGCGATTGCACATCGAGCAAGGTCTGGCGGGTAAATTTCTCAGCACTGGCCGTCATGGGGGGCTCCGTTCTACAGGTACCCTAGTGTCCCTCAAACCTTGGCGGGTAAACACCGTTGGTTTGTACTGGCATTGCCACTGTCTGCCACCGCGCAGCTTTGCGATGAAGCATTCTTTGTTAATTTTTTGATACACTTGCTTACCATCGCGCACTTATAACGCTCACTGAACATTTCGCTATTACGCCGCCTCCAGCCCCGCCATTAATTAGCGGCAACCTGTAAGTAGAGAGCCTGAAAATCAACTACTTAATCATTTAAGTTATACAAAACCATGGCATCCGTACAAAAAAATTAAAGATATAATCTGACATTAAAAAAAGATTTTTCGTTCAATTCTGCAAGCCATGTCCTACACTGTTTTCGTGCCGTATTGGGAGCCAGGACGTACCCAAGTCACATCAAAACTCATGGAGCGTTCCCGATGGTTAACTGGCGAAACACGAGGCTTTCCAAGCTGGAAGGCGAGAACAAGATCACCACTGTTTATGAGATGGTGCTTAATCAGACTTACGAGCTCGGATTTGAATACTGTTCGTTTACAATGAGCTCACAACAACCAACCAACCAAACGAAACCCATCAACTTAAATAACTATCCAAATGAATGGATTAGTACTTATAAACAAGCACACTTCTTTGATGTTGATCCAATAGTCGCTCATTGCAAACGCAGTGTATTGCCTATTGTATGGGAGGAAAAAACCTTCGCTGCCACCCCTGATTTGTGGACATTGGCCAAGTCGTTTGGCGTGCATCTGGGATGGACCCAGGCGGTGCATGATTTCCAGGGCGTGTTCAGCATGCTGACCCTGGGCCGCAGCAAGGGCGAGGTCAGCCCGGAAGAGCTGTACGAAAAAGCCGGGCAGGTGCTCTGGATGTGTCACGCGATGCACGCGGTAGTCGCGCAGAAGTTCGCCGACAGCCCCGGCATCAGCGCCCCCTGCAAACTGACGCCACGGGAAACGGAAATCCTGCGCTGGTCGGCCATGGACAAGACAGCGTCCGAGATCGCCACCATCCTGTGTTTGGCTGAGCGCACGGTGGGTTTTCATATCAGCAGTTGCCTGAAGAAGCTGGGCGTCAACAGCAAGATCGCCGCCGTGCTCTGCGCGTCCAAGGCCGGTCTGTTTTGACCGCTGCCAAACACCGCATGTAATCCCATCGAAAAAAAAGTAACATTTGCGGCCGAATCTGAGCGTTGATGCAGCCCCGAGGGTCCGCCTCGCAGTTCGCTCAGATGGTTGAGGCAGGTCTTCCCGCCCAACGCCCATCGATGACCCAGAGTTTCCCCGGCCATGCCCCTGCTCGACAGCCCCTTCGCCCAGCTCGACCTGATTCGCCAGCCAGAACAACACAATGACCCGCTGCAGGCATTCGATGCGGCCGACGAGTACCTGCTCAGCCACCTGGCCGCGCAGCAACCGACGTCGGCCACCCGGGTGCTGGTGCTCAACGACAGTTTCGGCGCGTTGGCGGCCAGCCTGGAGGGCCGGGTGCAGGTGACCTCCAGCGGTGACTCGTTCCTGGCCGCGCAGGGTCTGGAAAAAAATCTTGTGCGCAACGCCAGGGCATTCGATGCCGTGCCGTTTGTGCCAGCCAGCCAGGTGCCCGCAGGGCCGTTCGACCGGGTGCTGGTGCGTGTGCCCAAAACCCTGGCATTGCTTGAAGAACAGCTGATCCGCCTGCAAGGCCAGCTGGCGCCGGGCGCCGAGGTGATTGCCGGGGCGATGGTCAAGCACTTGCCACGGGCGGCCGGCGAATTGCTCGAGCGCTATATCGGGCCGATGCAGGCATCGCTGGCGGTGAAAAAGGCTCGCTTGCTGATCGCCACCGTGGAAGATCGCCCGGCAGCCGTGTCGCCCTACCCTAGCCGCTACACCCTGGACACCCCCGCCATCACGCTGCTCAACCACGCCAACGTGTTTTGCCGCGAAGGCCTCGACATCGGTACCCGCGCCTTCCTCCCCCACTTGCCGACCAACCTGGGCAGCGCACGCGTGGCCGACCTCGGTTGCGGCAACGGCGTATTGGCCATCGCCAGCGCGCTGCACAACCCCGAGGCGCAGTACACCCTGGTGGATGAGTCCTATATGGCCGTTCAATCGGCCGGCGAGAACTGGCGCGCGGCGCTCGGTGCCCGTGACATCATCCTGCGCGCAGGTGACGGCCTGGCCGGTCAGGAGGCGCAATCGCTGGACGTGGTGCTGTGCAACCCGCCTTTCCACCAGCAACAGGTGGTGGGTGACTTTCTCGCCTGGCGCATGTTCCAGCAGGCCCGGGAAGCCTTGGTGGTCGGCGGCGCGCTGTATATCGTCGGCAACCGCCACCTGGGCTACCACAGCAAATTGGCGCGCCTGTTCAGGGGCGTCGAGCAAATCGCCGCCACGCCCAAGTTCGTCATCCTCAAAGCGCGCAAATAAAAAAAAGCCCTGCCCTTCCAGAGGAAGAGCAGGGCTTGAAAACCGGGCCGCGAAGCCCGGACAGGGATGTCAGTGGGTGGTCAGGCCCGCCGCGTTCATGAACATGCGCATCAGGCTGGCCATCACGAACAGGGCCAGCACGCTGCCGGTCCAGATCATCGCCAGCCAGCCCAGACGCCGCCACAGTGGCTGTTTCTCGGCCTGTTCGATTTCGTGCAACGAAGGTTTGCCGGACATCGTGCGACCCTCCTAGTGATAGCCGTCTTCGTGGGTGACCTTGCCGCGGAACACGTAATAGCTCCAGAAGGTGTACCCCAGGATGAACGGGATGATGAATAACGTGCCGACCAGCATGAAGCCCTGGCTCTGCGGCGGCGCGGCGGCATCCCAGATCGAGACCGATGGCGGGATGATGTTCGGCCACAGGCTGATACCCAGGCCGCTGTAGCCGAGGAAGATCAGCACCAGCGTCAGCAGGAACGGCGTGTAATGCGCCTGGCGCGCCACCGCGCGGATCAGCCCGTACATCGTCACCAGCACCAGAATCGGCACCGGCAGGAACCAGAACAGGTTCGGCAGGGTGAACCAGCGCGATGCGATGTCGCCGTGCGCCAGCGGCGTCCACAGGCTGACGATGCCCATCACCGCCAGCACCACGAAGGCCAGGGGCCGCGCCAGCCGGTGCATCTGCGCCTGCAACTTGCCTTCGGTCTTCATGATCAGCCAGGTGCAGCCGAGCAATGCATAGGCGAATATCAGTGCCACACCGCAAAACAGGGTGAACGGGGTGAACCAGTCCAGTGAGCCGCCGGCGAACTGACGGTTGACCACCGGGAAGCCATCGATAAACGCCCCCAGCGCCACGCCCTGAAAGAACGTTGCCGCGATCGAGCCGCCAATGAACGCCTTGTCCCACAGGTGGCGCTTGTGGTCCTTGGCCTTGAAGCGAAACTCGAAGGCGACGCCGCGAAAGATCAGCCCGATCAGCATCAGGATCAACGGCAGGTACAGTGCCGACAGCACCACCGAATAGGCCAGCGGGAACGCGCCGAACAACGCTGCGCCGCCGAGCACCAGCCAGGTTTCGTTGCCGTCCCACACCGGCGCGACAGTGTTCATCATCACGTCACGGTCGACCTTGCCCGGAATAAACGGAAAGAGGATGCCGATACCCAGGTCGAAGCCGTCCATCACCACGTACATCATGATGCCGAAGATAATGATCACGGCCCAGATCAGCGAAAGATCGATACCCATCTCATTGCTCCTTGTGCTGGAGGTGGTCGTGGTCGTTCTCGCTGCCATCGTCAGCCGCCGACAGCGGACGCGCCGGTGTGCGTTTCTGGCCAGGGCCGCCGTGGGTCGGTTCGGTGCTTTCGTGGGTGACCGGGCCTTTGCGCACCAGGCGCATCATGTAGCCCAGGCCCGCGCCGAACAGCGCGAAGTACACCACCACGAACAGCACCAGGGTGATGGTCATCTGCACCAGGCTGTGCCCGGAGGACGCATCCGCCGTGCGCATCAGCCCGTAGACCACCCACGGCTGACGGCCGATTTCGGTGGTGAACCAGCCGGCGAGGATCGCGATCAGGCCGGACGGCCCCATCCACAGCGCCAGATAGAGAAACGGCCGGAACGTGTACATCCGGTCGCCACGGCGCAGCCACAGACTGAACAGCCCGGTAAAAATCATCAGCAAGCCCAGGCCGACCATGACCCGGAACGACCAGAACACCACGGTCGAGTTGGGGCGGTCTTCAGGCGCAAACTCCTTGAGCGCCGGCACCTGTTTGTCCAGCGAGTGGGTCAGGATCAGGCTGCCCATATACGGAATTTCCACCGCGTATTTGGTTTTTTCAGCCTTCATGTCCGGCCAGCCGAACAAGATCAGCGGGGTCGGCTCATTGCCTTTGTTTTCCCAGTGACCTTCGATGGCCGCGATTTTCGCCGGCTGGTGCTCCAGGGTATTGAGGCCATGAAAGTCACCGATCACCGCCTGGATAGGCGCGACGATCAGCGCCATCCACATCGCCATCGAGAGCATCTTGCGGATCGCCGGGTTGTCCCTGCCGCGCAGCAGGTGCCAGGCCGCCGAGGAACCGACGAAGAACGCCGTCGCCACGAACGCCGCCGTGGCCATGTGCGCCAGGCGATAGGGAAACGAGGGGTTGAAGACCACGGCGAACCAGTCGGTCGGGATCACGCGGCCATCGATGATTTCAAAGCCCTGGGGCGTCTGCATCCAGCTGTTGGACGACAGGATCCAGAACGTCGAAATCAGCGTCCCCACGGCCACCATCACCGTGGAAAAGAAGTGCAGGTTGCGCCCCACCTTGTTCCAGCCGAACAGCATCACGCCGAGGAACCCGGCCTCGAGGAAGAAGGCCGTGAGCACTTCATAGGTCAGCAACGGGCCGGTGACGGCGCCGGCGAAGTCCGAGAAGCGGCTCCAGTTGGTGCCGAACTGGTAGGCCATGACCAGGCCCGAGACCACGCCCATGCCGAAGTTGACGGCGAAGATCTTCGACCAGAAGTGGTAGAGATCACGGTAGGTGTCGTTGCGGGTCTTGAGCCACAAGCCTTCCAGCACCGCGAGGTAACTGGCCAGACCAATGGTGATGGCCGGGAACAGGATGTGGAACGAGATGGTGAACGCGAACTGGATTCGGGCGAGATCGAGCGCCTCCAAACCGAACATAAGTTTTCCTCTGTCAGGTAATACCGGCTGCGGGCAGGCGCCTGCACCCAATGCCCCCACGGATATGGAGTGTGGCGAATTTCAATTCGTTTCTTTTTTTACCAGCCACGTAGGGATTCTGGCCTTGCGGCCGCCAGACCCAATCCCGACGCGGGGTTTGATCTGGATCAAGCATTGATCAAAGAGTAGTCCCATTTTGTGTCAGTGGCCGTGTGGTCGATTGACGCGTGACAGGCTGCCTCACTGCCGTTCTTGCAACTATTTGTTACAGCTTGATGATAATCTCACCCTTCCCTCAATCCCCGGCCAGTCCATTCGATGCCCAGTGAACCCGCGCTGCTATTACGCCATCATCGCCCCTTCATCGCGTTCTGGCTGGCAAGGATCTTTACCGCCAGCGGCTTTCAGATGCTCACCGTGGCCATCGGCTGGAACCTCTACCAACTCACCGGCAATGTGCTCGACCTGGGCCTGGTCGGTCTGGTGGAGTTCGTGCCGCGTGTGCTGTTCATGCTGCACACCGGACATGTGGCCGATCGTTATGAGCGGCGCAGGGTCGCGGCCATCTGCCAGACCGTGCAGGCCCTTATCGCGCTGTCCTTGGCCATCGGCGGTCTGACCGGCCATGTGACCCGCGAGATGATCTTTATCCTCGCCTTCCTGCTCGGCGCGGCTCGCTCCTTTGAACAGCCCACCACCCAGGCGCTGTTGCCGAGTATCGTGCCGAGCACGTTGTTTCCACGGGCGGTGGCCTCGTCGCAGTCGGCCCAGCAACTGGCCACCATCGTCGCCCCGGCGCTCGGCGGTCTGCTTTACGCGTTCGGCAGCGTTTGGGTGTATGGCCCCACCGTGGTGCTGTATCTCATTGCCTGCGTACTGATGCTCAACCTGCCCGCCCGCCAGACGCCGCTGAACAAAGGCAAGGCCACGCTGGACTCGTTGCTGGCCGGCATCCGCTTTATCCGTAGCCGCCCGGACATTCTCGGCGCGATCTCCCTCGACCTGTTCGCCGTACTGCTGGGCGGCGCCACCGCGTTGCTGCCAGTGTTCGCCAAGGACATTTTGCTGACCGGTCCCTGGGGCCTGGGTCTGCTGCGCTCGGCACCGGCCGTGGGCGCGCTGTTGATGTCACTGTGGCTGGCGCGGTTCTCAGTCGACCGCAAGGTGGGCCGTGTGATGTTTACCGCCGTCGGTGTGTTTGGCGTGGCGACTATCGCCTTCGGTCTGTCCACCTCGTTCTGGTTTTCCCTGGCAGTGCTGGTGGTGCTGGGCGCGGCGGACATGATCAGCATGGTCATTCGCGCGTCGTTCGTGCAGCTGGAAACCCCGGATAAAATGCGCGGACGCGTCAGCGCGGTCAACGGCCTGTTTATCGGGGCGTCGAATCAGCTGGGCGAATTTGAATCGGGCATTACCGCCCACTGGTTCGGCACCGTGCCCGCCGTGGTGATGGGCGGCGTGGGTACGCTGATCGTGACGGGCGTGTGGATCAAGCTGTTCCCGACCCTGGCGAATCGGGACCGAATGCATGTGCCCGTGGAAGAAAAATCCTCCGCCTGACCCACTCAGGCAAAGCAGGGAGCGAGCTTATTGTGGCGAGCAGGCTTGCCCTGCGTTGGGGTGCGAAACGCCCCCCAATCCAGCAAAACGAGGTGTACCTGATACGGCTCAGCGCCTGGTTTTGGGGCTGCTGCGCAGCCCAACGCAGGACAAGCCTGCTCGCCACAGGGAATCTGCGCGCCACAACAGTCCGGGAACCGCAGCAAGCCCGCGCCCACACGTGCTCGCTAGAGCACCTTGTCCAGGGTAATCGGGAATTCCCGCACCCGTTTGCCGGTAGCGTGGTACACCGCATTCGCCACCGCCGCCGCCACGCCGACAATGCCGATCTCGCCCACGCCCTTGGAGCCCAGCGCGTTGACGATCTCGTCATGTTCTTCGACAAACACCACATCGATCTCGCCAATATCGGCGTTCACCGGGATGTGATATTCGGCCAGGCTGTGGTTCATGTAGCGGCCCAACTGATGATCGACCTGGGTCTCTTCATGCAGCGCCATGCCGATGCCCCACACCACGCCGCCGAGGATCTGGCTGCGCGCCATTTTAGGGTTGACCACGCGCCCGGCGGCAATCGCGCTGACCACACGGCTGACCTTGATGGTGCCCAGGTCCTCATCCACGCGCACCTCGACGAACACCGCCGAGTGCGTGGCCGTGGCGTAACCTTCGCGCTTTTTGTCGGGCTCGCTGTCGACTTGTACTTCCAGCGCCTGTTCGCCGCTGTCCTTGACCAACTGCGCCAGGGACACGCGTTGTTCGCCGGCGTGCAGTTGGCCATCCTCGAAGCGCGCAGAATCCACGTCCTTGAACGCCGGATAAGTCTGTTGAGCGATTTTCAGCAACTTTGCATTTAGCGCTTCACACGCCTGCTGCACCGCCGTACCGACCGACGACACGGTAAACGAGCCGCCTTGCAACGGCGCGGTGGGCAGGGAGGAATCTCCCAGCAGAAAGCTGATATCGGTCATTGCCACACCGCTGGCTTGCGCTGCGATCTGGGTCATCACGGTATAGGTGCCGGTGCCGATGTCGGTGGTGGCGCTGCTCACGGTCAGTTTGCCGTCCGCGTCCAATCGCGCCTTGGCGCTGGCCTTCATCTGCATGGCCTCCCACACGCCGCCGGCCATGCCCCAGCCGATCAACTGACGGCCGTCGCGCATGCTGCGCGGTTCCGGGTTGCGCTGGCTCCAGCCAAAACGCTCGGCGCCTTCGCTGTAGCACTCGCGCAGGGCTTTGCTGGACCATGGCTTGTCTTCGTTCTGGTTGCGTTCGGCGTAGTTGATCAGCCGCAGTTGCACCGGGTCGATGGCCAGGGCGCAGGCCAGTTCATCCATCGCACATTCCAGGCCGATCACACCGAGGGCAGCGCCGGGCGCGCGCATGTCCAGCGGGGTGTACACGTCCAGCGGCACCAGTTTGTAGGTCAGTTGAATGTTGTCGCAGTGGTAGAGCATGCCGCTCCACTCCACCACGTGTTCGCTGAAGTCCTCGAAGCGCGAGGTCTGGCCAATCGCGGTGTGCCCCAGCGCCAGCAGGCGACCGTTGGCGGCTGCGCCCATCTGCAGGCGCTGCAAGGTACGCGGGCGGTAGCCGAAGGTGAACATCTGCTGGCGGGTGAGGGTCACGCGCACCGAGCGTTTGAGCGACAGCGAAGCCATCACCGCCAGCGGCAACTGGTACTGCGGACGCAGGCCGGAGCCGAACGCGCCGCCGACGAACGCGGCAAAAATGCGCACCTGGCTTTTATCCAGGCCGAACACGTCCTGCACATAAGACTGGCAGTTTTGCGGGCCCTGGGTTTTGTCATGGATGTGCAAGGTGCCATCTGGCTGGTAAAGCACGGTGCTGGCGTGGGGCTCCATGGGATTGTGGTGTTCGATCGGCGTGCTGTAGTGCAGGTCGAGGCTGATGGCTGCGCCGGACCATTCGGCCTGGAAGTTGCCGCGCGGCTTGGGCGGAGTCTGCGACGAGGGGTGCGCGCTTTCCTGCTGCGCAACCAGGTCGGTGTCGAAGGCTTCGGTCTCGTACTCGATGTGCACCAGGGACCCGGCGTGACGCGCCAGCTCCAGGTTATCGGCAATGACCAGCGCCAGCGGCTGACCGCTGTACAACACGCGGTCGTTGTATAAAGGCCGGAAGGGCGAACCCTCGGCCGCATCAGCGTCGGCGAAGGCGTCATCGTAGCTGGCGATTTTCGGCCGGTTAAGGTGGTCGATCACCGCCACGACGCCCGGCAGCGCCAGCGCCCTGGAAGCGTCGATACGCAGCACACGGCCCTTGGCGATGTTGCTGGAGACCACGCTGCCGTGCAGCAGACCATCCTCGGGAAATTCACCGGCGTAGCGCGCTTGCCCGGTGACCTTGAGCAGACCGTCGACGCGGTCCAGGGGTTTGCCGATAGCACTCATGGCTGTTCTCCTGCGACGGCGGCGTCGCTCAGGGCGCGGATAATTGCACGACGGGCCAGCTTGACCTTGAAGCCATTGTGTTCAAGCGGCTCGGCATCCTTGAGCAGCGCGTCGGCGGCGTTGCTGAAGGTTTCGCGGCTGACCGACTGGCCGATCAAGGCGCTTTCCACCGCGCGGTCACGCCAGGGTTTGTGGGCCACACCGCCGAGGGCCAGGCGCGCGTCAACAATGCGGTCGCCATCCAGCTCAAGGGCGGCGGCGACGGACACCAGAGCGAAGGCATAAGACGCGCGGTCACGGATTTTCAGGTAGTGGCTATGACGGGCCAGGTGATCGGCTGGCAGTTCGACAGCCGTGATCAGCTCGTCGTCAGCCAATTGGTTGTCGCGTTGCGGCGCATCGCCAGGCAGGCGGTGGAAATCGGCAAACTCGATGACCCGCGCGCCGGCGCGCCCATGCACATGCACCCGCGCTTCCAGCGCTGCAAGGGCCACGCACATGTCGGAAGGGTGAGTGGCAACGCACTGGTCGCTGGCGCCGAGGATCGCATGGATGCGGTTCAAGCCTGTGCGCGCCGGGCAACCGCTGCCGGGCTCACGCTTGTTGCACGGCACGGCGGCGTCGTAGAAGTAGTAGCAACGGGTGCGCTGCAACAGGTTGCCGCCGGTGCTGGCCATATTGCGCAACTGCGGCGAGGCGCCGGCGAGAATGGCCTGTGACAGCAGCGGGTAGCGCTGCTCGATCAGCGGGTGCCAGGCCAGGTCGGCGTTGCTGACCAGCGCGCCGATACGCACGCCGCCGTCGGCGGTTTCTTCCACCTCGCGCAGCGGCAGACCGGTGATGTCGATCAGGTGCTCGGGACGGCTGATGTTCTCTTTCATCAGGTCCAGCAGGTTGGTGCCCCCGGCAATGAAGCGCGAGGCTGCACTGCTCAGGTGCACCGCTTCCTGCACGTCGGCAGGTTTGCTGTAGTGGAAGGGATTCATTGCTCACCTCCCCGCTGACGGCACGCAGGCAGCGCGTCTTCGATGGCATCGCGAATATTGTTGTAGGCGCCGCAACGACAGAGGTTGCCGCTCATCAGCTCCTGGATCTGTGCGCTGTCGTGGGCGCGGCCCTCGTTGACCAGGCCCACGGCGGAGCAGATCTGGCCGGGGGTGCAGTAGCCGCACTGGAAGGCGTCGTGCTTGATGAAGGCTTGCTGCATCGGGTGCAGTTGATCGCCGTCGGCCAGGCCTTCGATGGTGGTCAGCTCGGCGCCATCGCACATGATCGCCAGGGTCAGGCACGCGTTGACGCGCTTGCCGTCGCGCAACACGGTGCAGGCGCCGCACTGCCCGTGGTCGCAGCCTTTTTTGCTGCCGACCAGGTCCAGTTGTTCGCGCAGCAGGTCCAACAGGGTGGTCCAGGGCAACACGTTCAGTTGGCGTTCCTGACCGTTGAGGGTCAAGCGTATCGGGTGGGCGACGAACGGTTGGGCCGCCGCGCCATTGGGGGTCGCGCTCATAAACACCTCACGGGTTGGTGTACATCCGCGGCGTTAGGGAAATCGCCGTCTCAGGGGTACGACTTCCCGGGGGTATGAGCGTTCAAGCGGATTGATCAGAGGATATTGAGTTGGGTCTTGAGCGTGTTGCGCGGCGGGTTGATCGAGGAGTTGCTGTATTCAAAGCCGCCGGGGCCCTCAACGTTCAGGTCGAACACATAGATGTAGCCCATCAGTTGGCCTGCGCCGTTGCACGCCTGGCTGATGTTGCCGACCTGGCACACCGCCGTGCGCCGGGCATTGAGCACCGCGCCGTTGAAGCGGCCGACCGGATTGTTGCCCAGGCCCACTTCCATCACCGAGACCTGGGTGGGCCCACGGTGCGTGCACATCTGGGTGGTGGTCACGCGGTCCGGGATGCTCTCGGTGCAGCGCGCCGACTCGACCTTGAACACACGCACCTCGCTCAAGGCCGGTGCAGCAGCGCCCCACGCCGGTGCTGCGCCGAGCCACAGGCCAATAAAGGGGAACAGCGCTAGACTCCACGCGTTGGCTTTTTTCATGCTGTCGACCACCCGGTATCTGACGTCGCCGCAGTATGCCTCAAGGCCACGCGCCACACAGCCTCGGCTGCTGGTATGATGCGCCGCTTTTTCCGATCCTCTCTGAAACCACAGGCGCTTGGCGCAGTTTGTGCTTTGACTTAGAGGTCAACAAATAACGACGCAAGATAGCGTCACAGGGAGCCGGCATGCTGGAAAAGCTGTTTCAACTCAAAGCCCACAACACCAACGTGCGCACCGAGATTCTTGCGGGTATCACCACGTTCCTGGCGATGGCCTACATTCTGTTCGTGAACCCGAGCATTCTGGGCGAGACCGGCATGGACAAGGGTGCGGTGTTCGTCGCCACCTGCCTGGCCGCTGCCATCGGTTCGACCGTGATGGGCCTGATCGCCAACTACCCGATTGCGCTGGCGCCGGGCATGGGCCTGAACGCCTTCTTCACCTACACCGTCGTCCTGCACATGGGCCACACCTGGCAGGTGGCGCTGGGTGCGGTCTTCATCTCGGCGGTGCTGTTCTTCCTGCTGTCGATCTTCCGTATCCGTGAGTGGATCATCAACAGCATCCCCCTGCCGCTGCGCTCGGCGATTGCCGCTGGTATCGGTCTATTCCTCGCGCTGATCGCCCTGCATAACGCCGGTATCGTGGTCGCCAACCCGGCCACCCTGATTGGCATGGGCGACCTCAAGCAACCGGCGCCCATCCTCGCCACCCTGGGTTTCGTGCTGATCGTGGCGCTGGAAGCCCTGGCCGTGCGCGGCGCGGTCCTGATCGGCATTCTGGCGGTGACCATCGTATCGATCCTGCTCGGCATTACTCCGTTTGGCGGCGTGACCTCGATGCCGCCGTCCCTGGCCCCGACCTTCCTGCAACTGGACATCAAGGGCGCGCTGGACATCGGCCTGGTTAGCGTGATCTTCGCCTTCCTGTTCGTCGACCTGTTCGACAACTCCGGCACCCTGATCGGCGTCGCCAAGCGCGCCGGCCTGATGAGCAAGGACGGCCACATGCCTAAAATGGGCCGTGCGCTGATCGCCGACAGCACCGCCGCCATGGCCGGTTCCCTGCTAGGCACCTCGACCACCACCAGCTATATCGAATCCGCCGCGGGCGTGAGCGCCGGTGGCCGTACCGGCCTGACCGCCATCGTGGTCGCCATTCTGTTCCTGCTGGCGCTGTTCTTCTCGCCACTGGCCGCCAGCGTACCCGCCTTCGCCACCGCGCCGGCGCTGCTGTTCGTGGCGGTGCTGATGACCCAGGGCCTGGCCGAAATCGACTGGGATGACATTACCGTGGCAGCGCCGGTGGTGATCACCGCCCTGGCGATGCCCTTCACTTACTCCATCGCCAACGGCATCGCCTTCGGTTTCATCGCCTGGACCGCCATCAAGCTGCTTTCGGGCCGCTACCGTGAGCTGAACCCGGCGCTGGTGATTCTGTCGATTCTGTTTGTGATCAAGCTGGGCTGGTTCAACGCATGACTTTTGACGCCGCACGCTACACCGCGCAATTGCAGGACAAGGTCACACGCCTGCGTGACCTGCTGGCACCGTTCGATGCGCCCGAGCCGCAGGTCTTCGACTCGCCGTTGCAGCACTTTCGCCTGCGCGCCGAATTCCGCCTGTGGCGCGAAGAGGGCGAGCGTCATTACGCGATGTTCTCCCAGGACGACAAGCGCACGCCGATCCTGATCGAAGACTTCCCGATTGCCAGCCAGCGCATCAACCAGCTGATGCCGCAGCTCAAGGCCGCCTGGCAAGCCAGCGCGGCCCTGAGTCACAAGCTGTTCCAGGTGGAGTTCCTTACCACCCTGGCCGGCGATGCGATGATCACCCTGTGCTACCACCGCCCGCTGGACGAGCACTGGCACACGGCGGCGAATAAACTGGCGGATGATCTGGGCGTGAGCATCATCGGCCGCTCCAAGGGCAAGCGCGACGTGATCGGCCACGACTACGTGGTGGAAAAACTCGACGTCGGCGCGCGCACCTTCAGCTACCGCCAACCCGAAGGCGCCTTCACCCAGCCCAACGGCACGGTGAACCAGAAGATGCTCAACTGGGCGTTCGAGGCGCTGGGCGAGCGCCCGGATGATTTGCTGGAGCTGTACTGCGGCAACGGCAACTTCACCCTGCCCCTGGCCACGCGCGTGCGCAAGGTATTGGCGACCGAAATCAGCAAGACCTCGGTCAACGCGGCGCTGAGCAATCTCGATGAAAACGCGGTGAATAACGTCACCCTGGTGCGCCTCTCCGCCGAAGAACTCACCCAGGCGCTGAACGAAGTACGTCCGTTCCGTCGCCTGCATGGCGTCGACCTGAAAAGCTACGAATTCGGCAGCGTATTCGTCGACCCACCGCGCGCCGGCATGGACCCGGACACCTGCGAACTGACCCGGCGCTTCGACAACATCCTGTACATCTCCTGCAATCCCGAGACGCTGGCGGCGAACATTGCGCAACTGCATGACACCCACCGCATCACCCGGTGTGCCCTGTTTGACCAGTTCCCGTGGACGCATCACATGGAGTCAGGCGTGTTGCTGAGCCGTCGTTGATCCAGCCCTGTGTAGCGTCAAGCGTCGGTGGAATCACCGGTGTCCGGCGCTTTTTTGGGTGGCCGGCCACCTTTCTTGCCATTGGCACGGGCGGCGGCGGATTTGGCCGCGCTGCTCTTGCGACCGTTGCGTGACGCCACCAGGCTCGTCGCCAGATCCATCAGCGGCTGGCTTGTGGCGATCAGGCCGGTGATCGAGACGTCGAGGTCCTGAGGCTCGCAGCACAGTGCCTTGCCGCCAAAGCCGACTTCCAACTGCTGGAAATCCTCCTGGGAAAACCCTTCGAACTCCGCAAGACCGGCTACAGGCAGCACGACACGGCTGCCGTCGCTGAAGCCGATGGAGAGGCAGCCGTCTTCATATCGCACATTGCTCGCAGTAGCGTATAGACGCTTGAGCTTGCGCCCCCGTGCTATTGCCTTGTCGATATCCGCATCAGTAAGAGGTACATAAGGTGTGACTTTGGCCTTCACGATTTTCATAAATCAATCCCCACGCAATTGGGTGCTCTTACCAGATTCAAAATTGTTCGTTGCGCCACAACGTCGTGCCAGGCACTTGCGATGACATGGACACCGCGTCGAATGACCAACTCTGGAACCAGTTCACTCGCGTCCAAATCCCAGGAATGGTTCTCCAGGCAAACCGTTTGCAGTTTTTCCCACCAAATCCTGCGCGCACGAGCCAGATAGTGCCGCTGCGTTATTGCCTTGCCTATTTCATTCAGAAGCGCTTTGGGGGGCCGTCTGCGTTCGGGGTCCACGTCCCATAGCTCCACATCTGCGTTCAGAAAGCTGAAGCGAAAGCGCGCATCCCACTCCTTGCCCCTGACGTGCACATGCGGCGGGCAGTGCTCATCCCTGATAAACACCGAAATCACATATCCCTTGTAAGCGCCTACTCGCATCGTAACCCATCCGTTAGGTTATTTTCCGTCAGGTTACATTTCTTCTTTGCCAACCCGACAACCGGCTCGTTAATCCCAGAGCTGCTTCACAGATTAGTAATGCCGGCCAATTCGTCGAATGCGGCGTTGTTACCGCACATTCCAACGTCTGAAAACACGATTAACCGTTCGATAATCGAACACAGCCAGCGCCATCCATTGACCAAACTAACCAACCAGTACATTTTATCTCCACACCAATAAGAACTGTGGAGATCCCCCAATGCCGCCCATCGTGCTGGTGCTCAACGGCCCCAATCTCAATCTGCTCGGCACCCGCGAGCCCGCCACTTATGGCCATGAAACCCTGGCCGATGTCGCCGCTCTGTGCGGGCGTAGCGCCGAACAGCTCGGGCTCAAAGTCGAGTTCCGCCAGACCAATCACGAAGGCGAACTGCTCGATTGGATTCACGGCGCCCGCGCCCGCTGCGCCGGCATCGTGATCAACCCCGCCGCCTGGACCCACACCTCGGTCGCCCTCCGTGATGCGCTGGTGGCCAGCGAAGTGCCCGTGATCGAAGTGCATCTCTCCAACGTGCATGCGCGCGAAGCCTTTCGTCATCACTCGTTCGTCTCTCCGGTCGCCAAGGCGGTGCTGGCCGGTTTTGGCAGCCATGGTTATCACCTGGCCCTGGAGCATTTCAGTCATACGCTCAAAGGATGCGCCTGATGAAACCACGTGTACTCGCCGGCCTGATCGGCGCCGGTATCCAGGCCTCCCGCACCCCGGCCCTGCACGAGCAGGAAGGTGACGCCCAGGGCTTGCGCTACCTGTATCGCCTGATCGACCTGGACCCGTTGCAACTGACCGTCAGCGCCCTGCCCGACCTACTGAGCGCCGCAGAATCGATGCAGTTCACCGGTTTGAACATTACCTACCCGTGCAAGCAGGCGATCCTGCCGCTGCTCGATGACTTGTCGGACGAAGCGCGCGGCATCGGCGCGGTAAACACTGTGGTGTTCAAAAATGGCAAGCGCATCGGTCACAACACCGACTGCCTGGGCTTTGCCGAAGGTTTCAGGCGTAACCTCAATGATGTGCCGCGTCAGCGCGTGGTGCAGATGGGCGCCGGCGGTGCCGGGGCGGCGGTTGCCCATGCGTTGCTGGCCGAGGGTGTGCAGCAGTTGAGTATTTTCGACGTGGACGCCGCCCGATCGCGCGAGCTTGTGGATAACTTGACCTCACGCTTCGGCACGGGCCGCGCCGAGGTCGGCAGCCAATTGGATAACGCCATGGCCGAGGCCGATGGCCTGGTGAACACCACGCCGATGGGCATGGCCAAACTGCCCGGCACGCCGGTGCCTGCAGCGCTGTTGCGTGCTGAACTGTGGGTCGCGGAAATCGTGTACTTCCCGCTGGAAACCCAACTGCTGCGCGATGCCCGGGCCTTGGGTTGCCGTACGTTGGATGGTGGCAATATGGCGGTGTTTCAGGCGGTGAAAGCGTTTGAATTGTTCAGTGGTGAGGTGGCGGATGCGCAAAGAATGCTTGCGCACTTCCAGACCCTGAACACCTGAACATGTAGGAGGCTCTATCGCGCAGCAAACTGGAGCCTCTGTGGCGAGCGGGCTTGCCCCGCGTTGGGGTGCGAAGCGCCCCCAATCCAGCAAAACGCGGTGTACCTGATACGGCTCAGCGCCTGGTTTTGGGGCCGCTGCGCAGCCCAACGCAGGACAAGCCTGCTCGCCACAGGAATGTGGATTCCTGAAATTTCATTTTTTTAATCAACACTTTATT
This sequence comes from Pseudomonas poae RE*1-1-14, assembly GCF_000336465.1. NCBI lineage: Bacteria > Pseudomonadati > Pseudomonadota > Gammaproteobacteria > Pseudomonadales > Pseudomonadaceae > Pseudomonas > Pseudomonas poae. The sequence continues at coordinate 3,956,844 of NC_020209.1, forward strand.
TTGTGTTTGATAAGCGGGGAGCTTGCCTCCTCCCACATGGATTGCATTTCAAAACGCGTAATCAGGCCTGCAGGTAACGCAGCACCGACTCACAGATCATCTCGCGGTGCCGCTGTTTAACCGCCTCATCCGACAGCTCGATCTGAAAAATCTCACTGAAGGTATGGCGATTGGACACCCGGTAAAAGCTGAACGAGTTGATCAGCAGGTGCACGTCCAATGGCTCCAGCCCCTCGCGAAACAACCCCAACTCGGCGCCCCGGCGCAGGGTTTCACCAAGGCCCTCGAGGATCTTGCTGTTCATCGCCTTGATCGTGTCGGTGCGCTTCACGTACTCGGCATTGTGGATATTTTCGATGCTCACAATGCGCACAAAATCCACATTCTGATCATGGTGATCAAAGGTGAACTCCACCAGCCGCCGGATCGCTTCGCGCGGCTCCAGGGCGGTGAGGTTCATGCGGGTTTCGGTGTTGCGGATGTCGCCGTAGAGTTTTTCAAGCACCTCGACGTACAACTGCTCCTTGCTGCCGAAGTAGTAATAGATCATGCGTTTGGAGGTGTGGATGCGCTCGGCGATGGCGTCCACGCGGGCGCCGGACAGGCCCTGCTGAACAAACTCGACGATGGCTTCCTGGAGAATATTCTCGCGGGTCTTTTCCGGATTGTTCTTGCGACTCTTGCGCGGTGCGTCTGACACGGCGGAGAGATCGGGAGTCAGGGTCATGGTGCGCTCATGGCGGAGTGTTATGCAGGCTGCGATTATGGGGCGCGGCGCCTCCCGAAGGAAGCACCGCCCCCGTGTATCACAAGCGCGCCTGACGAACCGCGCCGCTGCGCGACTTGGCCATCGCCGCCAGGCGCACTGCCACATTTGCCGCGCCATAACCGGCATAGCCGTTCTTGCGCTGCAAAATCTCGAAGAAAAACCGGCCCTCGAACGCTTCGGTGTACACGTGAAACAGCTCACCGCCCTGGGCGTCGCGGTCGTACAGCACGTTGTAATACGCCAACTCGCTGAGAAACTCGTCGTCGAAATCAAAACGGGCGGCGAGGTCGTCGTAGTAATTGAGCGGGATATCCAGCAGCGGCACCCCGGCGTCCTTGGCTCGGCGCACCTCTGCGAAAATATCTGCGCAGTCGAAGGCAATGTGGTGCACGCCCGAGCCGCGATAGCTCGACAGCGCGTGGGAAATGGCCGTGTTGCGGTTCTCGGAGATATTCAGCGGCAGGCGAATCGAGCTGCAACGGCTGCGCAGCGCCCGGCTTTTCACCAAGCCATAAGGGTCAGGCAGCACCACTTCATCATCGGCTTCGAAATCCAGCAGGCTCTTGTAGAACAGCACCCAGCTGTCGAGACTGTCGGCCGGCAACGCCATGGCCATATGGTCGATGCGCAGCAGCCCGCCACTGGCGGACGGCGCCGATTGCAGGTTGAAATCAGTGTCGTACAGGCCGCCTTCGCTCGGGTCCACCAAGTAGATAAGGCTGCCATCCGGGGCACGCACGGCCGCCAGTTCCAGTTCATTGGGCCCGACCAGGCCGCGATAGGGCTGGCCCTTGTAGGCCACTGCCCGTTGCAGTGCCTTGGCGCTGTCCTTGACCCGAATCGCCGTGGCACACAACGACGGCCCATGGGCCTCGAAGAAGTTGTGGGCGAAAGAATAGGGTTCGCAATTAAGGATCAGGTTGATATCGCCCTGGCGCAGCAGGCTCACATTTTTCGAGCGGTGCTGCCCGGCCTTGGCAAAACCCAGGCGTTCCAGCCAGTGGGTGAGCTTGGCACCAAGGCTTTCATCCACGGCGAATTCGAGGAACTCAATGCCGTCGTACTCGCTGGCGGCAGGCGTTTCAAAGAGGATATCGACTGGCGCCGCAGGCGCTTGCTCAGCCAGACGCTGGCGGGTTTTCTCTTCCAGGTACAGCAACGAGCGCAGGCCATCGGCCGCATTCGCGCGCGTGGGGGCGGCGCGAAAACCATCGTTGAAAATTTCCAGGGACAACGGCCCGCTGTAGCCGCTTTGGATGATCGGCGCGAGAAACCCCGCCAGGTCGAACTCGCCCTGGCCCGGGAAACAGCGAAAATGCCGGCTCCACTCCAGCACGTCCATGGCCAGGATCGGCGCGTCGGCCATTTGCACAAAGAAAATCTTGTCGCCGGGTATCTGGGCGATGCCACTCGGGTCGCCCTTGAGCGACAGCGTGTGGAAACTGTCGAGCAGCACACCCAGGGCAGGATGATCGACCTGGCGCACCAGGTTCCACACCTGCTGCCAGGTGTTCACATGCTTGCCCCAGGCCAGCGCTTCATAGCCGATGCGCAAGCCACGACGACCGGCGTGTTCGGCCAAAAGGCTGAGGTCATCGAGCAGGATGCGTTCATCGCCCACGCAATCGGCGGACGCGTTGCTGCACACCAGCACCAGGTCGGTGCCCAGCTCCTGCATCAGGTCAAACTTGCGTTCGGCGCGCTCCAGGTTGCGCGCCAGACGGTCGCGGCGGCAGCCTTCAAAGTCGCGGAATGGCTGGAACAAGGTGATGGCAATCCCCAGGTCGGCACACATTTGCCTAACTTCGCGCGGGCTGCCGTCGTAATACAACAGGTCGTTCTCGAAGATCTCAACCCCATCAAAACCGGCGGCGGCAATGGCTTCGAGCTTTTCCGGCAGGGTGCCGCTCAAGGAAACGGTAGCGATGGATCGTTGCATGGAGTTCTCCCGGCACGTGTTGTTTGTGGCAAATTATTCGCCCCCAGCCAACACGCAGCAATCATAATGTACGAACCGGTTAGTTTTTGGTGCGATTATCGAACACTAGCCGATTTGGCGAATTGACGATTTTTTAACCGCTGCGCACCATCGATCTCGTAAGAAAAGACCCAGAACACACCATAAAAATTTCAAAAAAACGGGTACGACCTCATGCCTTTGCAAAACCCTACCCTGGCCACGCGCCCGGGCACCCCGCACGCCGGCATCGGCGACAAGATCCGCGGCGCCCTGGCCGTGGGTAAAACTCGCTGGGGCATGTTGGCCCTGGTATTCTTCGCCACCACCCTCAACTACATCGACCGCGCCGCCCTGGGCGTGATGCAACCGATCCTCGCCAAGGAAATGAGCTGGACGGCGATGGACTACGCCAACATCAACTTCTGGTTTCAGGTGGGCTACGCCGTCGGCTTCGTGCTGCAGGGCCGCCTGATCGACCGGGTGGGTGTCAAACGCGTGTTCTTCTGCGCCGTGCTGTTGTGGAGCCTGGCCACCGGCGCCCATGGCCTGGCCACCTCGGCAGTGGGCTTTATGGTGTGCCGCTTTATCCTGGGCCTGACCGAAGCCGCCAACTACCCGGCCTGCGTCAAGACCACCCGCCTGTGGTTCCCGGCCGGTGAGCGCGCCGTGGCCACCGGCATTTTCAACGCCGGCACCAACGTCGGGGCAATGATGACGCCGATGCTGCTGCCGTTGATCCTGCACGTGTGGGGCTGGCAGGCGGCGTTCCTGTGCATGGCATCACTCGGCGCAATCTGGCTGGTGTTCTGGGGTTTGAAGTACTACAACCCGGAAGACCATCCGAGCGTTAAACAATCGGAACTGGACTACGTGCAACGGGAAGTCGAGCCGGAACAACCCGGCGTACCGTTCAGCCGCATCCTGCGCATGCGCGGCACCTGGGCCTTCGCCATCGCCTATGCCCTGACCGCCCCGGTGTTCTGGTTCTACCTGTACTGGCCGCCACCGTTCCTGAACCAGCAATACAGTCTGGGCATCAACGTGACGCAGATGGGCATCCCGCTGATCATCATCTACCTCACCGCCGACTTCGGCAGCGTGGGCGGTGGCATCCTGTCGTCATTCCTGATCGGCCGTGGCATGAACTCGATCAAGGCGCGGCTGCTGTCGATGCTGCTGTTCGCCTGCTGCATCGTTGGCGTGATCATGGCCGCCGGCTCCAGCCAGCTGTGGGTCGCAGTGTTTGCCATCTCCCTGGCCATCGGCGCGCACCAGGCCTGGACCGCCAACATCTGGAGCCTGGTGATGGACTACACGCCCAAGCACATGATGAGCACAGTGTTCGGGTTCGGCGGAATGTGCGCGGCCATCGGCGGCATGTTCATGACTCAGATCGTCGGCCACATCCTCACGGTGACCAACAACAACTACACGGTGCTGTTCACCCTGATCCCGGCGATGTACTTCATTGCGCTGACCTGGATGTACTTCATGGCCCCGCGCAAGATCCCGACGGTAGACGTGTAACTCAACGACGCCGCTGCTGCCAGGCAGCGGCCAGCCCACTCATGCAGATCACCCCGATGCCGACCACCGTGGTCATGTCGGGGGTATGACTGAACACCAGCCAGCCCAACAACCCCGCAAACACGATCTGGCAATAGCCGAACGGCGCCAGCAATGCCGGCGCCGCGAAGCGGAACGCCTGGGTCAGCATCAGGTGGGCGGTCATGCCGCAAGTGCCAAGCGCCAGCATCATCACCCCATGCCACAGGCTCGGCACATGCCAGAAGAACGGCACCATCGCACTCATCACCAGGGTGTTGCACAGCCCGGCGAAAAAATTGCTGGTGGTGGGCGTGTCGTATTGGCTGAGGATGCGCGTGAGCAACTGGTAGAAGCAGAAGAACAGCGCCGAGCACAACGGCAGCAGCACCGCCGGGGTAAACAGTTCACCGCCGGGGTGGATGATGATCACCACGCCGATAAACCCGCAGATCACCGCCAGCCACTGGCCCCGCGTAACGTGCTCGCCCAGCAGCGGCACCGACAGCGCGGTCACCAGGATGGGCGCGAGGAAGTTCACCGCCGTGGCTTCTGCCAGCGGGATGTAATGCAGCGCCGTGGTGAAAAACAGGCTGGTGCCCAACAGGCACAATGCCCGCACCACCTGCATGCCGGGGCGTTTGCTGCGCAGTACGCGCAGGCCCGACTGCGGGAGGAAGATCCCGGCCATCAGCAAGGTGTGCACCAGGTAGCGCGCCCACACCACCATCACGATCGGGTAGAACCCGGCCAGGTATTTGGACAGCGCGTCGTGGCTGGAGAACAGGAACGTCGCCACCACGATCAACAGGATGCCTTTGAACGGATGGTTGACGCCGGAAAGCGGGGTACTGACAGTCATTGAATTCTCTTGTGTGGCGAGTCAAATGCGATGGCACTCAACCAAATAATCTAGCAGCCGGGCAGGCGTCTGCCCCACGAGCATAACCAAACACCGGGCGAACAGCGCACTAAATCACCGGCTTTGGGTCCAACCCTGCACGTTCACGCCCGTATTGCGCATTTTTTAACCAAGGCCTGCCTGCCATGAAAAAAACCTTGTTTCTACTCTCCACCCTGGCCTTGCTCGCCGCCTGTAACCAGGAACACAAGGCACCCACCAAACCCGCGCCGCCATCGGTGCAAGCGACCCTGGTGCCACCAACCCCGCCCACCGACCAATGGGTGGGCAAATGGATCGGCGTCGAGGGCCTGAACCTCACCATCGCCAAAGACGACGCCGTTGGCCGCGGGCACTACCTGTTGACCATGCAATATGGTCTGGATGCCGAGGACGCCGGCACCTTCAAGGGTGAAGAAGCCGACAACGGTATCGCCTTCACCCGTCCGGACGGCCTGCAGATGCTGCGCGCCGGTGACGGTGAGGCCACTGGCCTTAAATGGCTGGCGGATAAAAAAGACTGCCTGATCGTCGCCACCGGCGAAGGGTATTGCCGCCAATAAGGCCATACTCCATCAATATTTTTGTAGGACCTTTCATCAAGAGGATTGCACCATGCTATGGAAAAAAGGCCGACGCAGCGACAACGTGGTGGATGCCCGGGATGACAGTGGCGGCGGTGGTGGCGGCATGCGCTTCGGCGGTGGCAAGGGCCTGAGCCTCACGGCGATTGTGCTGATCGTCGGCATTGGCTGGCTGACCGGCCAGAACCCGATGGAGATCCTCGGCCAGTTGACCGGCCAGGCCGAGCAGGCGCCTTCGGTGAGCCCGCAAACGCGCCAGGCACCACCGGCCAATGATCAGCAGGCTGACTTCGTGCGTGCCGTGCTGGGCGACACCGAAGACACCTGGGGCCAAGTGTTCCAGGAGAACGGCCTGACCTACACCAACCCGAAACTGATTCTGTTCCGTGGCCGGGTGAATTCCGCCTGCGGTGGCGCCACCTCGGCCAGCGGCCCGTTCTATTGCCCGGCCGACCAGCAGGTGTACCTGGACCTGGATTTCTTCCGCGAAATGTCGCAACGTTTCCAGGCCGCCGGCGACTTCGCCCAGGCCTACGTGATCGCCCATGAAGTCGGGCATCACGTGCAGACGCTGCTCGGCATCTCGGCCAAGATTCAGACCGCTCGTCAACAGGGCCGTCCGATGGAAGGCGACGGCGGCCTGCTGGTGCGCCAGGAGCTACAAGCCGACTGCTTCGCCGGGGTATGGGCCAACCGCGCGCAAAAGCGCCTGAACTGGCTGGAACCGGGCGATATCGAAGAAGCGTTGAATGCGGCCAATGCGATTGGCGACGATCGCTTGCAGCAACAGGGTCAAGGCCGCGTGGTGCCTGACTCGTTTACGCACGGCACCTCGGCGCAAAGGGTTCGCTGGTTCAAGACCGGCTTTGCAGGGGGCCAGATCACTCAATGCGACACCTTTGCCGCCAAGAGTCTTTGAATGAATAAACGATGGGGTGTGCTACTGGGTTTACTGGTGTGCTGTTCAACCCTGGCGGCCGAACACGGCGTCAAGGAGGTCAGCCCTGAGCGCTTTCACCTGCAGGCCGGCGACCTGAGTGTGGGCTTGAGCCAGGACTGGCGCCAGCCGATGCCCCAGGTCACGCGCGCGCTGATCATCGTGCATGGTCGCCTGCGCAACGCGCAGACCTACCTGCACAGCGGGGTCGACGCTGCCCGCCAGGCCGGCGTCGGCGCTGAAACGCTGGTGATCGCGCCGCAGTTTCTCAACCAGGCGGACGTGAAACGCAACCACTTGAGCGATCAGGTGCTGCGCTGGCATGGCAATGACTGGATGGGCGGCGCATCATCCACCGGCCCAGGCCAGATCAGCTCGTTTGGCGCACTGGATCAGATCATCAAGCACCTGAGCGACCGTAAACTGTTCCCGGCGCTGAAACAGATCGTGGTCGCTGGCCACTCCGGCGGCGGCCAAGTGGTGCAGCGCTTCGCCCTCACCGGCCATGCTCATCCGACCCTGCAAACCGAAGGCATCAGCCTGCGTTACGTGGTGGCCAACCCCTCGTCCTACGCGTACTTCAGCCCGCAACGCCCGGTGAAGTTCGACGCTGCCCGCTGCCCGGACTTCAACGACTGGAAATACGGCATGCAAAACCTGCCCGACTACGCCAAGGGCCAGGGCCCCCAGCAGTTGGAACAGGCCTATGTGTCGCGGGATATCACCTACTTGCTGGGCCAGCAGGACACCGACCCCAACCACCCGGCGCTGGATAAAAGCTGCGAAGCTGAAACCCAGGGCGCGTATCGGTTGATTCGTGGACACAACTACTTTGACTACCTCAAGCTGCGCCATCCGCAGTTGAGCCACAGGCTGGTGGAAGTACCCGGCGTGGGGCATGACGGCGACAAGATGTTTACCTCGCCTGAGGGCCAGAAAGCCCTGTTCAACTGACGAAACCGGATAAAAAAGGTGGGAGGGGCTTACCCCCTCCCACCTGTTGATTTCTATTGACTGGCCTGGATCATCCGGCGCAAAGCCGTGCAATCCTGGGCATGCCAATCCGCCAGCTCCGGCCACGGATTCTGCGGCAGGTTCACCAATACCGTGCGCGTCCCCGCCGCCCGTCCGCAGTCCAGGTCGAAGCGGTAATCCCCCACCATCACCATCTCGCTCGGCGCCACGCCCCAGGCGGCCGCCAGCTTCAACAACCCACCCGGCTCGGGCTTGGGCGGTGCGTCTTCACGGCCCAGCACATCCGCTACCGCAAAGCAGTCCGCCAGGCCAATCGCCGCCAACGTGACATGGGCCAACTCCCGCGCGTTGCGGGTGAGAATGCCCAGGCGATAGCCGCGCGCAGCCAGTTCGCGCACCAGCGCCACGGCACCCTCCGCTGCCGTCGAGCCCAGCGCCAGATCGCGCTCGTGCTCCAACAGCCAGGCATGTTTGGCCGCCGCGATATCGGCCGGCAACGCGGCCAGATGGGTAAGGATGTCGTCTTCGGGCGGTATGTCCAGGGCCACGCGGATGGCCGCAAAGTCGTGCACTGCCACGGTGAGGGTGCCGTCCATATCGAACACCCAGTGCTTAACCTCTGCCAGGCTCATGCCCAATCCTTGCGATGGCGAATCAGGCCTTCCTGGGTCACCGACGCCACCAGTTGCCCGGCGCGGTTGTACACGCTGCCCCGCGAAAACCCACGGGAATTGCCGGCCCACGGGCTGTCCATGGCGTAGAGCAGCCAATCGTCGGCGCGCAGATCGGCGTGGAACCACAGCGCGTGATCGAGGCTTGCGACCTGCATATCTTTTTGCCACACGGTCTTGCCATGAGGCAGCAACGAGGTGGTCAGCAGGCCGAAGTCCGAGGCGTAGGCCAACAGGTACTTGTGCAGCGCCGGCGCATCCGCCAGGGCACCATCGGCGCGAAACCACACGTATTTGACCGGGTCGGACGGCTGCGGATTGAACGGGTCCCGCTCGGTGACCGGGCGCACTTCGATGGGCTTGGGGCACAGCAGCTTGTCGCGCATGTGCTCGGGGATCAGGTGCGCGCGCTGCTGGGTCAGCTCCAGCTCCGACGGCAGGTTTTCCGGCCCCACCACAACGGGCATGGTGGTCTGGTGTTCGAAGCCTTGCTCGTCATACTGGAATGACGCGCTGCAGGTGAAAATCGGGTTGCCTTTCTGGATCGCCGTCACGCGACGCGTGCTGAAACTGCCGCCGTCACGCACGCGGTCCACCGAATACACCACCGGCAGGGCCGCGTCGCCGGGGCGCAGGAAATAGCCGTGCAGGGAATGCACATGGCGCGCTTCTTCAACGGTCTGGCTCGCGGCAGACAACGACTGGCCGAGCACCTGGCCGCCGAACAACTGGCGAAAACCCAGGTCCTGGCTGCGGCCGCGAAAGAGGTTTTCCTCAATCGGCTCCAGGGTCAGCAAGTCCACCAGATCTTCCAATACTTGGCTCATAGAGCAACTCCTACAATCTTAGGGGCATTCCGGGCTGCTTATCCGTGCAGCGTGTCCAACCATTGGGCGCGGGTGATGCGATACAAAACATGTGGCCGCAGCGGATCATCGGCTGCGACCTTGGGGTGTTCAAAATCTGCCTGGGGATCGTAATGCATACCGATGGCCTGCATGACTTTTTGTGATGGCAGATTGGCCTCGGTGGTGAAGGCGACGATGTCATCCAGCTGCAAGCGGTCGAACCCACAGCGCAGCGCGGTCCAGGCCGCCTCACTGGCATAGCCCAGGCCCCAATGTTCACGGGCCAGGCGCCAGCCGATTTCCACCGCAGGGGTAAAGCCCGCCGCAAAGCTGACAGGCTGCAACCCGGTGAGGCCGATGAACTCGCCGCTGTCCTTGCGTTGCAGCGCCCACAGGCCAAAGCCGTATTCAGCGAAATGGCCGCGAATACGGCCGATCAACGCGGCGCTTTCGAGGTGGCTCAAGGTCGCCGGGAAATAGCGCATCACCTGTGGGTCGGCGCACATGCGCGCAAATTCCGGCAGGTCGCTGTCACGCCATTGGCGCATGATCAGGCGTGCGCTGTGCAGTTCGAGTATCGGCTCCATGGGTCCCCTTCCCTTGCCATGTGCGTGAGGCATGTGTTTGTGAGTGTACAGCGCTGGTAAGATCCTTCGCAGGTTCCCGTCAGAAAATCCCATGCCTTTGCCACTGATCTACCACGATGACTACAGCCCTGAGTTCCCGGCAGACCATCGGTTTCCCATGGACAAGTTTCGCCTGCTGCGCGACCACCTGGTGTCCACCGGGCTGACCGAAGACAGCCGCCTGCTGCGCCCGGAGTTGTGCCCGCCGCAGATTCTGGCCCTGGCCCACGAACCTGGCTATATCGCACGCTACATGAGCGGCGAACTGTCCCGCGAAGACCAGCGCCGTCTGGGCCTGCCCTGGAGCGAAGCCCTGGCCAGGCGCACCGTGCGGGCGGTTGGCGGTTCCCTGCTCGCCGCCGAGCAAGCCCTCGAACACGGCCTGGCTTGCCACCTGGCCGGCGGCACCCACCATGCCCACTACGATTACCCGGCAGGCTTCTGCATCTTCAACGACCTGGCCGTGATCAGCCATTACCTGCTGGCCAGCGGGCGCGTCAACCGCGTACTGATCTTCGACTGCGACGTGCACCAGGGCGACGGCACCGCACGCATCCTCCACGACACGCCGGACGCCATCACCGTGTCGCTGCACTGCGAAAAGAACTTTCCCGCGCGCAAGGCCCAAAGCGACTGGGACATTGCGCTGCCCATGGGCATGGGCGACGCCGATTACCTCAAGGTCGTCGACGATGCCCTCAACTATCTGCTGCCGCTGTACCAGCCCGACCTGGTGCTGTACGACGCCGGCGTGGATGTGCACAAGGACGACGCGCTCGGCTACCTCAAGCTGACAGACTCAGGCGTCGCCGCCCGCGATGAAGCCGTGATGCGCCACTGCCTGGGCCGCGACATTCCAGTGATGGGCGTGATCGGCGGCGGCTACAGCAAGGACCGCCCTGCCCTCGCGCGCCGCCACGGCATCCTGCACCACAGCGCGCAGCGGGTGTGGACGTCATCAGGGTGTCACTGAATGCTGGGCGTTACCCACAATGGCTGTGGAACGGCCTGTGGATAACTTGAGCGTAAGCGCCTGTAGGCATTTATCCATAAGGCCTACAGGAAAGTGTACGTTTTTTGATCAGGCAGCCGGCGTCGCGTCCGGTAGAATGCCAGGCTTATTCACAGCACCGTAGCCCTGCCCATGCCTCAGACCCCACCTCACCACGTCACCCTCATCGGCGGCGGCCCAGCCGGGCTGATGGCCGCCGAAGTTCTGAGCCAGGCCGGCGTGCGCGTGGACCTGTACGACGGCATGCCTTCAGTGGGGCGCAAATTCCTGTTGGCAGGCGTGGGCGGCATGAACATCACCCATTCCGAAGCGTACCCGGCCTTCGTGGCACGCTATGCCGAACGCGCGCCGCACCTGGCGCCGTTGCTGCGTGAATTTGGTGCCCAGGCGTTGTGCGAATGGATCCATGGCCTGGGCATCCAGACCTTTATCGGCACCTCCGGCCGGGTATTTCCTACCGACATGAAAGCCGCGCCGTTGCTGCGCGCCTGGCTCAAGCGCCTGCGTGAGCAGGGCGTGGTTATCCACACCCGGCACCGTTGGCTGGGCTGGAACAGTGAGGGCGATTTACTTATCCACAGCCCGGACGGCGAGAAAACCGTGCGCAGCGATGCCGTGCTGCTGGCACTGGGCGGCGGCAGCTGGTCGCGCCTGGGCTCCGATGGCGCCTGGCTCAACGTGCTGGAAGACATGGGCGTGCCCTATGTTCGTCTGCAACCGAGCAACTGTGGGTTTGAGGTGTCGGCCTGGAGCGACTTGATGGTCAACAAATTCGCTGGCGCGCCGTTGAAGAATATCGCCATCGGGCTGGGCGACGACAAACCCCGGCTGGGCGAATGCGTGATCACCGCCACGGGCATCGAGGGCAGCCTGATCTACGCGCTGTCGGCGCCGATTCGTGAGGCCATCAACCGTGACGGCGCGGCCACCGTGCATATTGATCTGCTGCCGAGCAGGCCGCTGCACACCGTACAGGCGGCACTGGCCAAGCCGCGCGGTTCGCGCTCGATGAGCAAGCATTTGCACAGTCAACTGGGAATCGACGGCGTCAAGGCGGCGCTGTTGCGCGAGTTGACCCCGACTGAGCACTTCAATGACCCCGCGCAGTTGGCCGTGGATATCAAGGCGTTGCCGTTGACCCTGGTGAGGACGCGCCCACTCGATGAGGCCATCAGCACCGCAGGCGGTGTGCCGTTTGAGGCGCTGGATGAGCGCTTGATGCTCAAGCAATTGCCGGGCGTGTTTTGTGCCGGGGAGATGCTGGATTGGGAGGCGCCGACCGGAGGGTATTTGCTGACCGGATGTTTCGCCAGTGGCAGAGCGGCTGGGTTTGGCCTGTTGGAATGGCTTAAGCGCTGAGATTTGTGGTGAATTCAGGCCGCCTTCGCAGGCAAGCCAGCTCCCACATTTTGATGGGTGAACACCGTCAATGTGGGAGCTGGCTTGCCTGCGATGAGGCCATCAGCAGCGCCACAAAATCACTTCTTCTTGCGCGGCCCGGTATTGAACACCGGCACCTTGCGCACGGGCTTGATCGACGGCTCAACCGGCGCCGAGTCTCCGCTCTCCACCCACTTGCCCAAATTGCGCTTGCCACCACCACCGCCGGAAGCCTTGGGCTTCTTCGGTTTTTTCGGTTTCTTCACCACCTGCCCGCTGGCATCGGTGTCCGGCACGCGGTGCTCGGGTTCGAAATCCGGCTCCATCGTGCGGGTCAGCGTCTGACGCGTGAGCATCTCGATGGCTGACAGCATGTTCACCTCATCGGCGCACACCAGGGAAATCGCTTCCCCGGTATTGCCCGCACGCCCGGTACGGCCGATGCGGTGAATGTAGTCTTCGGCAACGATCGGCAGGTCGAAATTGACCACCAGTGGCAAGTCTTCGATGTCCAGGCCACGGGCCGCCACGTCGGTGGCCACCAGGATCTGCACGTCGCTGCTCTTGAAGCGGTCCAGCGCACGCTGGCGCGTGGCCTGGGGTTTGTCGCCATGAATGCCGTCGGCGTTGATGCCCAACCCTTGCAGCTTGTCCACCAGCGCATCCACGCCGTTGCGGGTCTTGGCGAACACCAGTACCTGCTTCCAGCGGCCCTTGCGCATCAGGTGCACAAACAGTTCCGGCTTGCGCTTTTTGTCCACCGGCACCACCCACTGCTTGACGGTGTTGGCGGCGACGTTGCGTGGGCTGACCTCGATACTCAGCGGGTCGTTGAGCATCTGCCCGGCCAGCGTGCGAATCTCATCGGAGAAGGTCGCGGAGAACAGCAGGGTCTGACGCTTTTTCGGCAGCATGCGGTAGATATTCGCCAGCTCTTCGGAGAAGCCCAGGTCGAGCATGCGGTCGGCTTCATCCAGCACGAGGGTTTGCAACTGGTTGAGTTTCAGCGCGTTCTGGCGGAACAGATCGATCAGGCGGCCGGGCGTGGCGACCAGAATGTCGACGCCCTTGCGCAGCTTCATCATCTGCGGGTTGATGCTCACGCCGCCGTACACCGCGTAGGTGGTGAGCGGCAGGTTCTGCGCGTACTCGGCAACGCTGGCGTGAACCTGCTCGGCCAGCTCGCGGGTTGGGCACAGGATCAGCGCGCGCGCCGAGTTGGCAGCGACTTTCGGCCCCTCCATCATCAGCAGTTGCAACAGCGGCAGGGCGAACCCTGCGGTCTTGCCGGTGCCGGTCTGGGCGGCTGCCATCAGGTCGCGGCCGGCCAGCACCGCTGGAATGGCTTGCGCCTGCACCGGCGTCGGGGTCTGGTAGCCAAGCGTCTCAAGGGCGCGCAGCAAGGGTTCGATCAGGCCAAGGGTGGCGAAAGTCATGTAGTTACCGTAGGAAAAATTCAGCGCAAGGGCGTAATGCGCGGCAGTTTACCTTATTTCCGGTTTGGGCTTGCGCCATTGGGGCAGGCTGATCAGCAACACGGCGCTGATGATCACCAGCATCGCAAAGGCCTCTTCCAGGCCGATGGTTTCACCCACGAAGACAATCCCCAGCAGCACGGCGACGGCCGGGTTCACATAGGCATAGCTGGTGGCTGCCGCCGGGCGCACGTTCTTGAGCAGGTACATATAGGCATTGAAGGCGATGATCGAACCGAACACAGTCAGGTAAGCCAGGGCCAGCCAACCTTCCAGAGGCGGCAGGGCGTTGAGGTGCTCGCCGGACAGCGCGCTGACGAGCAACAGCGCCACACCCGCCACCAGCATTTCCGCCGCACTGGCCATGGCACCCTGGGGCAGCGACAGTTGCCGGCTCCACACCGAGCCAAACGCCCAGGAGGCCGCTGCCATCAGCAGCAGCACTGCGCCCATGGGGCTTGATTGCAGCGTGCTGCCCATGTTGAGCATGGCAATGCCGATAATCCCCAGAATCACCCCTGCCCACTCCAGCCGGGTATTGCGCGCGCCCCAGAAGTAGCCGCACAGCAAGGTGAACAGCGGCACCGTCGCCACCGCCAGCGCGGCCACCCCGGACGACACGCCCATATGCTCCGCCACACTGACGCCGCCATTGCCCACCGTAAGCAGCAACAGGCCGATCATGCCGGCGGCCTTCCACTGCGGCCAGGTCGGCGCCGGCACGCCACGCCATCTGAGAAAGCCATACATCAACGCGCCCGCCGTGCAGAACCGAATGCCCGCCAGCAGCAACGGCGGCCAGTACTCCACGCCGATGCGAATCACCAGGTAAGTGGAGCCCCAGATAACGTACAGCGCGAAAAAGGCAGCGATCAAGGGCAAGGGAAAGCGACGGGGGCCAGGCATGGGGCGGCTCTATGGCAGGAGAGGGAGGCTTATTTTAGGAAGGCGGATTGTTAAACATAAGTTACAAAACCTGTTTAAACGGGCCGTACACTTTTCGGAAGGGGGGCGGCTGGTCTACTGAATAGCCGAGCGCAGAACGATTAAATCGATAACCTGCCCGATCGTTGTGATGTGATCCCAATCATCCTGAGTCGCGCGCAGCTTTTGCTTGGTGCTTGCCAGTTATGGCAGCTGTGCGTGGGAGACCTTCGGGTCTGCTGGGTTTTACTTCTTGCCCCGGTCTTGCACACCTACGCACAGTTGCCACCCTCTTCGCGTGCAAGCGGACGGTGCCAACTTCTTCCAGCAAGGAGTTTCACCATGGTCAAAGTCACCACAGCGGGCAGTGATGCATTCGGTGGAAATGGCGAAAGGGGTGGTGGATCAGGCGTTGGAGTGTGTGCAACCGCGGTAGGCGCAAGCGCACACATGTGTGATGAAGCGGCTTGTTGTGGCGAGCGGGCTTGCCCCGCGTTGGGGTGCGAAGCGCCCCCAATCAAGGAAAACGCACTGTACCTGATACTCCTCGGAGCCTGGTTTTGGGGCTGCTGCGCAGCCCAGCGCAGGACAAGCCTGCTCGCCACAGGGAATCTGCGCTTAACTGAACGCCATTAGGACAAGCCCGCTCGCCACAGTGTCCTCAGACTAAACAGATTCTCTGGCTCAAAACCCGCGATGTTTCTTCAGGTGCTCATTGATCTTCGCCGCCGGCACTTTCTGCAAGGTGCACAGCAAATCATGGGACAGTTCGCGCAAGCCGTGGGTGCGCCTTAACTCCTGGGCCAGATGCGCCGTGAGGTTCGCCGCCATCTCCGCATCCGCCAGCGCCCGGTGAGCCTTGCCGGTGTGGGGCAGTTGCGCGTAGCTGTTGAGGGTGCCGAGTTTGTGGTTCGGTGCAGCCGGCAGCAGGCGCCGGGCCAGCAGCAGGGAGCAGGCGAATTTTTGCAGGCGGGTGCGGCGTATCAAGCCCAGCTCGAAGTCCCAGAACTTCTGGTCGAACGCGGCGTTGTGGGCCAGCAGCGGCGTGGTGCCGACGAATTCGTTGACTTCATTCATCACGCGCTCGGCCGGCGGTGCGCTGCGCAGCATGGCATTGCTGATGCCGGTGAGTTGTTCGATAAAGCCGGGCACGCGCACGCCGGCGTTCATCAGGCTCTGATAACGGTCGACGATTTGCCCACGTTCAAGAATGACCACGCCGATTTCCGTCGCGCGGCAATGGCTGCTCGGCGTGATGCCGGTGGTTTCAAAGTCGATGACCGCTATACGTTCCAAACCTGTTTGCACTCCGTCTATTTATTTGAGCAGCAACGCGCCTTCAATCGGCACGTAGCGGCTGGCGGCGCGTATCAGCGAATTGGCGGTCAGGCCGGGTACGCCGTAGGCCACGGCCTCAACGCCATGTTTATTGATGACGCGGTCGAGCAGCATGTCGAAGTCGCCGTCACCGGAGGCCAGCACGATTTCGTCGACGTGGTCGGCGGCGTCCATGATATCGAGGGTAATACCCACGTCCCAGTCGCCCTTGGCCGAGCCGTCGCTGCGCTGGATGTAGGGTTTGAGTTTTACCGTAAAGCCCAGGTTGCGCAGGATCTGCTGGAATTGCTGCTGCTTGCTGTCGCCACGGTCGATGGCATACGCATACGCCTCGACGATCTGCCCGCGCGCGCTGATGTCAGCCCACAGCGCGGCATAGTTGAAATGGCAACCATAGGCCTGGCGCACGGTGTAGTAGAGGTTTTGTACATCGGCGAACACTGCAATTTTCTTCACCGCACTTCCTCATGGCAGCCAGGCGTCAGGGCCCGGAAAGGGTGCCAGTATGCCAGCCACAGGAAAATTTCCGGAAAAAATCAGACCGGGGCGACAGCGCGCCCCGGCTCCGGCGTGTCAGACGAAGGTATCGTCGTCGCCAAAGGAAGAGGAGTCGTCGACATAATCGTTGTCGGCGAAGCTGTCCGCGTTGTTGCCACCCCAGCTGTCATTGCCGGCGAATTTCTGGTCGTCGTTGCCCCAGTTGCCTTGATCGCCGGCCGGCGCCGGTTGTTCGATGATTTCTTCCACCACCTGCGGCTGCTGGTTGTGGTGGAACAGGCTGCTGATGCCTTCGGCCAGCAATACACCACCGGCCACGCCAGCGGCGGTTTTCATCGCGCCGCCCAGAAAACCGCTGCCCACGGGTGCGGCAGCCGCCGCCTGGGGCGGTTGCTGGTAGTTCTGCTGTGGCGCAGGTTGGCCGAACGCAGGCCGCGCCGGTTCACGCCAGCCACCGCCGGTGCTGGACGGCGCAGGCTGGGTATCCCGCGAGCTGCCGCCAAAGATGCTCGACAGGAAACCGCCGCCGCTCGCCGGCGCCGGTTGCGCGGATTTGGCCCGCTGCAACTCGTCCTGCAGTTGCTGGATCTGCTGCGCCTGTTGCTTGTTCTGCGCATCCAGGCTTTTCAGCGCCTGCTCCTGCACCAGGATCGACTGGGTCATGTAGTACCCGGCGGCCGGTTGGCGAGTCATGTGCTCCTTGATCCGCGCTTCGGCCTGGGCGTCGCGGGGGGCTGAGTCCGTTTCGGCTTGTTGCAACCGTGAAAACAGTCCATCGATCAGGGTTTGCTCTTCGCTGTTCATGGCGACCTCGTTAGATTGCCGGTAGAAATCAGGGTCCTGCCTGTGATCAGGCCAGGTGCGTGCTAGTTATGGGGGTGTTACGAGTTGTTTCAATGGTCTTTACGCAAGGTTTACGTTTGCGTCGCTGCGAGTCTGATCGGTTAAAGTGTTGCCTTTATTTACAGGCCTGCGATAAACCTGATGAATCCGTTAGACGTACTGCGCGACTCTTTCCGCTTTACCCGGCATAACCTCGGCGCCATCGTGCAATTGTGTTTGCCGCTGGTGATCCTCGAAGCCTTGCTGCAACAGATACTCGACCACACACTGGGCGCGGATGCGTTTGCCGGTTACAGCGTGGTGGTGGGTTTATTGGTGTACCCGCTGTACACCGGGGCGCTGATCCTGTTTCTCGACGCCCGCACCCGTGGCGAGTCGCCGCGCACCCGCGATGTGTGGGCCATGGCCCTGGCCTTGTGGCCGCGTTTCGCCCTGCTGACCGCCATGAGCACGCTGCTGATACTGGCGGGGCTGTCGTTGTATTTCCTGCCGGGGCTGTGGCTGATGGTGGTGCTGGCATTCGCGGAATACCTGCTGGTGTTGCGCGGAATGTCGGCACTGGAGGCGATGAAGGAAAGCCTGCGCCTGACCCGTGGGCATTTCTGGCGGATCCTGGTGTGCCTGCTGTGCGTGATGACGCCGCTGTGGCTGCTCAAGGGCGCAAGCGTGGCGGCCTACCCTGAGCCGGCGCCGCTGCTGGGGCTGTTGATGGACAGCGCGCACAGCTTTCTGCAGCTGTTTACCAGTGTGGTGCTGTTCCGTTTATTCATGTTGATCGGTGGCGATGCCGACGCGCGGTGATATGCTCACGGCCACTTCTGAAACGCCATAAGCCGAGCCGATGACCCGTTTATTGCGCATCACCCTGCTGGGCCTGCTGATCGTTGCCGGCCTGCTCACCGCCCTGATCTACCACCTCACCTGGCGCCCGGCCGCCAGGCAGACCCTGCCCGTCAGTTGCGTCGCGCCCCGTGCGCCGACCCTGCTGCCTGGGCAGGCGCTCAAGGTGATGACCTGGAACGTGCAATACCTGGCCGGCAAGAACTACGTGTTCTGGTACGACCGCAGCGACGGCAACGGCCCGGACGAGCGCCCCACCGTCGAAGACATGGCCTTCAGCCTCGACGAAGTGGCACGGGTCATCCGCGACGAACAACCCGACCTTCTGCTGTTGCAGGAAATCGACGAAAACGCCAAGCCCTCCCATTACCAGGACCAACTGGCCCTGCTACAGGAACGTCTGGCCGATCTCTACCCCTGCAGCGCCCAGGCCTTCGACTGGAAGGCCGACTTCGTCCCCAGCCTGCACGTCTTTGGCAGCGTTGGCCGCAAGCTCGCCACCCTCAGCCGCTACCAGATCGAACACGCCGAACGTCTGCAGCTGCCCACCTCGGACGCCAACTTCATCAGCCGCCAGTTCCAGCCCAGGCCCGCCTTGCTGCTGACCTACCTGCCCCTGAGCGACGGCGGCCAACTGGCGGTGCTCAACACCCGTCTGGACGGCGATACACCCGGGCAGAGTGCGGTGCAGGCGCAGGCCAAGGCCACCGTGAAGTTGCTGGATAAATTTGAAGGCCGGGGCACACCCTGGTTGATCGGCGGGGATTTCAACCTGTTGCCGCTGGGGCAATACCTGCGTCTGGACGCGGGCAAACGCGGGCAGTATTCGCCAGACAGCGAGCTGCATCTGCTGTGGGACAAATACCCGATGATCCCGAGCAACAGCGAATCCAGCGGCATCGACCGTGAAAAATGGCTGACGCACTTCCCCAACGACCCAGGCATCGACGGCCCGGACCGTACACTCGATTACCTGTTTTACAGCCCACGGATCAAGCGAGTGGAGGCGAAGGTACGACAGGCGGATACGTTGCGTATCTCCAATCATTTACCGGTGATTGCCCGCTTTCTACTGCCCGCCTCGCCATAACAACCCCAACAAAACCCAATGTGGGAGGGAGCAAGCCTCCTCCCACATTTTTTTGATCCTCAGCGTTAAGGCTTGCGAGGCTTGATGCGGGCCGTAGCCTCAGCCACCAACGGATCATCCGGCCAGTAATGCTTCGGATACCGCCCCTTCAAATCCTTCTTCACCTCGGCGTACGTACTGCGCCAGAAGTTTGCCAGGTCCTGGGTCACCTGCACCGGACGCCGCGCGGGGGACAGCAGGTGCAGCTTGACCGCCTGGCGCCCGCCGGCAATGCGCGGTGTGTCCGCCAACCCGAACAACTCCTGTAAGCGCACCGCCAGAATCGGCGGCTGTTCGCTGTAGTCCAGGCGCACCGACGACCCCGAGGGCACCTTTACATGCTGCGGCGCCAGCTCGTCCAGGCGTTGCGGCAGCGGCCAGGGCAACAGGTTGTGCAGGTAGCTGGAGATGTCCAGATGGGCGAAATGGCTCAGCCGCGAGACTTTGCCCAGATAGGGCATCAGCCAGTGTTCCAGGCTGGCGAGCAAGGCCTTGTCGCTGATGTCCGGCCATTCGCTGGGCGCTCCCTTGTCCAGCTCGCGCAGCAGCATGACGCGGGCCTGCCACTGGCGCAGCTCCGGGGTAAAGGGCAACAACTCCAGGCCTTTGCGCCGCACCAGATTGACCAGCGCCTGGCTGCGCGCGCCTTCATCCAGGCCGGTGAGCGGCTCGCGGCTGAGCACCAGCTCGCCGACCTTGCGCTGGCGTTCGGCGCGCAGCACGCCTTCGCGTTCGTCCCAGTCCAGTTGATCGAACGTGCGCACCTGCTCGGCGAGCACCGTGTCGAACAGCGCCGGATCGAAGTCCGCCGCCAGGTAGATGCGTTCCTCGCGCTGGCCCTGACGGCTGCCCAGGTCGGCGATCACCAGCCAGGGCTGTTTCATCAGGCTGTCGGCCTCGGCGAACAGCGCAGCACGGCCATTGGCCAGGCGGTATTCGGCGCCACCGGCACGGCGTTGCTGGGCGACACGGTCCGGGTAGGCCAGCGCCAGCAAGGCGCCGAGCCAGCGCGGATGGTCGGGATCGGCCACGGCGTGGGTCGCCTTGCCCCTTAAGTAGCCACGATACTGCCGCGCCAGTTGCCGGGCCCGTTGCACGCCGCCCTGGGTGCCACGGGCGCGTTCTTCGCCAGACAGCAGCGCCAGGCGGCTGTGCAGGTCCGCACCGGCGCCGCGCAGGATATCGCGCTCGCCCAGCAGCGCGGCGACATGGCAGGCGGTATCCGCCAGCCCCAGGTCCTGCCCGCGCAACAGCAGGTGGGCGATGCGCGGATGAGCCGGCAGCTCAGCCATTTTCTGGCCATGGGCGGTCAATTTATCTTCATTCAAGGCACCCAGGCGCACCAGCAGGTCCTGGGCCTGGGCATACGCAGCGCTTGGCGGCACGTCCAGCCATACCAACTGCGCAGGCGTCACGCCCCAGCGCGCCAGTTGCAAGGCCAGGCCGGCAAGGTCGGCGGCGAGAATTTCCGCGCTGCCATAGGCTGCCAGGCCTTCGTGCTGATCCTCGGACCAAAGCCGGTAACACACGCCAGGTTCGAGGCGCCCTGCCCGGCCAGCGCGCTGGGTGGCACTGGCACGGGAGATGCGCTGGGTATCGAGGCGGGTCATGCCGCTGCCGGGGTCGAAACGCGGCACCCGCGCCAGCCCGGCGTCGACCACCACGCGTACGCCATTGATGGTCAGGCTGGTCTCGGCGATGTTGGTGGCAAGCACCACTTTGCGCTTGCCGGCGGGCGCCGGGTCGATGGCGGCGCGCTGGGCGTTGAGGTCCAGCTCGCCGTGCAGCGGGCACAGCAGGATATCGACGCGATCGCCCAGCGCGTCGGCCAGTTGCTGGTTCACGCGGCGAATCTCGGCCTGCCCCGGCAAGAACACCAACACGCTGCCGGTCTCGTCATGCACGGCGTCGAGGACGGTCTGCACCACACGCGGCTCAATGAATTCACCGGCCTGGTACGGCCGCCCCCAACGCATCCGCACCGGGAACATGCGCCCCTGGCTGCGCAGGATCGGTGCATCATCCAGCAGGCTGGCCAGGCGCTCGCCCTCGAGGGTGGCGGACATCAGCAGGATTTTCAGCGGCTGCTCGTCGCGAAACAGCTCACGCCCGTTGAGGCTCAGGGCCAGGGCCAGGTCGGCGTCGAGGCTGCGTTCGTGGAATTCATCGAAAATCAACAGCCCCACGCCCTCCAGCGCCGGGTCGTCCTGCAAGCGCCGCGTGAGGATGCCTTCGGTAACCACTTCGATGCGTGTGTTGGGGCCGACCTTGCTGTCGAGGCGGATGCGGTAACCGACCGTTTCGCCGACCTTTTCACCCAACTCGCTGGCCAGGCGTTCGGCCGCCGCACGGGCGGCGAGGCGCCGGGGCTCGAGCATCAGGATGGTTTGCCCGGCCAGCCAGGGTTCGTTCAACAAGGCCAGCGGCACACGGGTGGTTTTACCGGCGCCGGGCGGCGCTTCCAGCACGGCCTCATGGCGAATCGCCAAGGCGTCACGCAGGGCGGGTAAAACATCATCGATGGGCAACGAATTCATACTGGCTCCAAAGCAGAGCGGCGAGTATAACGGCGAACGGCCCACTGCCGACGCTGGTCTGAGAAACGCCACTGGCCTTGCCTGGGAACACGGTCAAAGGTGGGAGCTGGCTTGCCTGCTCCCACATTGGTCGGCGTCGTTCAACAGAATGGGCTTAAAGTCACTTTCAAATGTGTTGAGGAGATTTTTCCATGCGTATTGCTTCCCGTGTCATCGGCGGTGTTCTGGCCGTCACCCTGTTGAGCCAACTCACCGCCTGCGGGTCGATCATTTACCCGGATCGCCGTGGTCAGCTCGACGGCAAGATCGACCCGACCATCGCCGTGCTCGATGCCATCGGTCTGTTGTTCTATGTGATCCCCGGCCTGATCGCCTTTGGCGTCGACTTCGCCACCGGCGCGATTTACTTCGAACCAGGCAAGACCGCCCAGGTCGACCCGCAGAAACTCCACGAAGCCATAGGGGCCGATGGCAAGGTCGACAACCTCAAGCTGCAATCGATCATTGAGAAGGAAACCGGCCGCAACCTGCCGCTGGATGACCCGCGCCTGATCCAGTTCAAGGGCAGCGTGCAGCAACTGGCCTCCCTGGGCCTGCAACCTGCCGCCTGAGGATCGCCCATGACCAGCAGTCCCGAACACGCCAGGCTCCTGCGTCTGGCCACTCGCGCCTCGGTGGCGGTGGCCTGTGCGCTGATCGTCACCAAGGCCATCGCCTGGTGGTTCAGCGGTTCGGTGAGCATGCTCGCCGGGTTGACCGATTCGCTGCTCGACGGTGTGACGTCGCTGCTCAATTTGCTGGCGGTGCATTACGCCCTGCGCCCGGCCGATGACGACCACCGTTATGGCCATGGCAAGGCGGAATCCCTGTCGGGCATGGCTCAGGCGCTGTTTATCGCAGGCAGTGCGGTGTTGATCGCGTTCCAGGCCTACCACCGCCTGCAGCACCCGGAACCGGTCGGCGCTCCCTGGCTGAGCATCGGCGTGATCGTGTTTTCCCTGGTGCTGACCGTGGCGTTGCTGATGCTGCAACACCGGGTGGTCCGCGAAACCGGCTCCAACGCGGTGCGCGCCGATTCACTGCATTACCGCTCCGACCTGATGCTCAACGGCAGCATTCTGGTGGCGCTGGTGCTGGCAGGCATGGGCTTGCATCAGGTGGATGCGTGGTTCGGTCTGGGCATCGCGGCTTATATCCTGTGGAGTGCCATTCAGATCGCGCGGGAAAGCTTCGCGGTGCTGATGGATGAGGAACTGCCCATCGACGTCAGCCAGCACATGCTCGAGCTGGCTCGTGGCGTGCCGGGAGTGCTGGGGGCCCATGATTTGCGCACGCGGGTGTCGGGTAACCACTGGTTTGTGCAACTGCACCTGGAGTTGCCGGGGGAGCTGACCCTGTCAGTGGCCCATGGCATCAGCGATCAGGCCGCCGATGCCATTCACCAGGCCTACCCACGCGCCGAAGTGCTGGTGCACGCCGACCCGCAGGAAGTGGTCACCGGCGCCAAGGCCTAGTACTGCACCTGATAGCCGCGACTGCTCAAGCAGTTGCCCTGGGCCTGACGGTAGGCTTGTACCACCGCAGGGTCCGGGGCGTAGGTGACGGTGCGCGGGTCAAAGCCGCTCTGCTGCACCGCCCAGCGATAGCAGTCGTAGCCGTCCTGTTGCACCTGAGCCGGTGACTGGCCGTTGGCCGGGTAGGCCACCACGTCATAGCCCTCGCCCTGAGGCGGCGGCGGCGGTGGGGGCGCCTCTGCCGGCGGTTGCACCACCACGTATTGCCGGGTGCTTTCCTCGTAGGCGTAATAAGCGCCGGCGGCAAGGAACAACAGCGAACCGCCTACCCGCACTTCGCGCGCGTAGTCCGGCAAATATTGCACACGGATGCCGTAAGGCGGCGTCACCACCACATAGCGCGGGCCCTGGGGGCGATACCAGTAGCCGCCGGAGAAGAAATAATCCTGCCCGCGGTAAGGCACACGGTAATTGCGGTCGGGGAAACGGTCGATAACGTAACCCGGACGATGTTGCGGGCCGGGGCCCCAACCGTTGCCGTGGCCGTCAGGGCGGCCTGGCCAGCGATTGTCGTCGGGACGGCCGTTGAAGCCGGGACGCGAGCCGGGGCCGCCGGCCTCCCAATGCCGGTTGTCGTCATTGCGCCGGGGGATGTCACGGTAGTAGCCCTGGCGCGGTTCCTCGGTCTGGCGCACGGTATCCGGGCGTCCCTGAATCGGCAGCTGGGTGGACGGCGGCGCAGGCCGACCCGGCTCGTTGCCCGGCGCACGCCCCTGCCATTGGCCGTCACCGTTCGGGCCGCCGCGCTCGATGCGCTGATTTTCCGGGCGCGGCTGATTGTTCTCCGGCCGCCCGCCGCCTTGTGGCCCGCGCTCATGCTGCCCGCCGCCCTGAGGCCTTGGCCCGGGACCAGGCCCCGGCGCGCCATCGCGCTCATCGGCCAGCACCTGCGCGCCGACGCTTGCCACCAGCAAACCAACACCTGCCATACGCCAGATGCGCTTCATGCTATTCCTCACTGCGGATTAGGGCTTGAACATGAGACTGGGAAAGCCTCGCCCGGTTCTGGCACAGGTTATCAGTCACAAGAAGTTTCATCGCAGGTAAAAACCCAGGCAAAAGAAAAGGGGCGACCCGTCGGCCACCCCTTGAGAATTTCGTCCTAGCGCAACGCTTTTGGCGTTGGCTCACCTCACGCCGTCGTGTCGACAGTGTGCAGCCTGGAGGCCGGCTCAACCCTGCTGGGGTGGCGGCCGCGGCACGCCTGATTGGGCGAGCCGCTGTGGACTGTTGTCCAGGCGGTGATTCTGTTGATAACGATACCCGCCCAGGCCCGATGGATGATTGCGAAGATTGCGTCAATAAACAGTGCTTGCGCAATTTTTAACCCTTCATGGATAATTCACCGCAATAGTTACGACAAAGGCTAACCCGATGAGCAAGCTTGACCGATACGACCTGAGTATTCTGGCGGAATTGCAGCGCGATGCGAGGATCTCCAACCAGGAGCTGGCCGAGCGTATTGGCCTGTCGCCGTCGCCCTGCTCGCGCCGGGTCAAGCAACTGGAAGACGACGGCTATATCGCCCGCCAGGTCGCCCTGCTCGATCGCAAGATGCTCGGCTTGAGCCTGACCGCCTATGTATTGATCGGCATGGACAGGCACACGCCCGAGCGTTTCGAGAATTTTGAAGCCGCCATCCGCACCCTGCCCCAGGTGCTGGAATGCAGCCTGGTGACCGGGATGGATGCGGACTATCAGCTCAAAGTGGTGGTGCCGGACATGGATCACTATCAAAAATTGCTGCTGGGCCATCTGACCCGCATCGAAGGCGTGACCAGCGTGCGCTCAAGCTTTGTACTCAACCAAGTGCTCAACAGCACCGAACTGCCGCTGACGCACCTGCGTACCTGAGATCACAGAGGATCGAAGGTGGGGGCTGGCTTGCCTGCGATAGCATCCCCCGGGTGTTACTGACACACCGAGTTGACTGCATCGCAGACAAACCAGCTCCCACACCTGCAACCTCGGGAACGCTCGGCCTGGTCGAGTCCGGCGCCTTATAAACGCGCCGGCACCGCCTTCCACTGGCCCTGATCCAGCCCTTCGATAGACCACTCCCCAATCCGCACGCGCACCAGGCGCAAGGTCGGCAACCCCACCGCCGCCGTCATGCGCCGTACCTGGCGGTTACGCCCTTCGCGAATCACCAGTTCCAGCCAGTGAGTGGGCACACTTTTGCGAAACCGCACCGGCGGGTTGCGCGGCCACAGCTCTGGCTCGTCCAATTGCCGGGCTTCGGCGGGCAAGGTCATGCCGTCATTGAGTTCCACACCGTCGCGCAGGCGTTGCAGTTGCGCGTCAGTCGGCTCGCCTTCCACCTGCACCCAATAGGTTTTCGCCAGCTTGTGCCTGGGGTCGGCAATGCGCGCCTGCAACTGGCCATCATTGGTCAGCAGCAGCAGGCCTTCGCTGTCACGGTCCAGGCGGCCCGCCGGGTAGATGCCGGGGATATTGATAAAATCCTTGAGGGTCGCGCGCCCGCCCTCGTCGCTGAACTGGGTCAGCACATCGAAGGGTTTGTTGAACAGGATCAGTTTCGGCTCGGCCGGCGGCGCCTTGGCGACACGACGAGGGGCAGCCTGCGAAGGTTTCACGCCAGGGCGGCGCGAATCGGGACGGGTGGGACGGGACATGGCGAAGGAACATCTAACGGTCAGGGCCGACAATGCTAGTGGCCTGACCGCCAAATGACCATCCCAACCGCTTAGCGGAACGGCGGCTCGTCGAAGCTGCGCAGTTTGCGCGAATGCAGCGAGTTGAGCTCGGTACGCAGCAGGTCGACCGCCTCGATGCCGATTTTCAAATGCTGGCTGACCGCGCGCTCATAGAACGCGTTGGCCGAACCCGGCAATTTGATTTCGCTGTGCAACGGCTTGTCCGACACGCACAGCAAGGTGCCGTAGGGCACACGCAGCCGATAGCCTTGCGCGGCGATGGTGCCGCTTTCCATGTCCACGGCCACGGCGCGGGACAAATTGATCAGCGGCCGCTCCTGCGCCCAGCGCAGCTCCCAGTTACGGTCGTCATAAGTCAGCACCGTGCCGGTGCGCAGGCGTTTTTTCAGCTCTTCGCCTTGTTCGCCGGTGACGCTGGCGGCCGCCTGCTGCAAGGCCATCTGCACTTCGGCCAGGGCCGGAATCGGGATATTCGGCGGCACTACCCGGTCAAGGATCCCGTCGCGGCGCATATAGGCGTGAGCCAGTACATAGTCGCCGATGGTCTGGGATTGGCGCAGACCGCCACAGTGCCCGATCATCAGCCAGCAGTGCGGGCGCAGCACCGCCAGGTGATCGGTGATGTTCTTGGCGTTGGACGGGCCGACGCCGATGTTCACCAGGGTCACGCCGTGGCCGTCGGTGGCCTGCAGGTGATAAGCCGGCATCTGGTAGCGGTGCCACACCACGCCTGCGGCAATCGCCGACGCTTCGCCGTGGTCCATGTTCTTGTCGATGATCACGTTGCCCGGCAGCACCATGCGCACAAAGCGCGGGTCGCTGCGCAGTTGTTCCAGGCCATGCAGGATGAACTGGTCAACGTAGCGGTGGTAGTTGGTCAGCAGGATCCACGGCTGCACATGGCGCCAGTCGCTGCCGGTGTAATGCACCAGACGGCGCAGGGAAAAGTCCACGCGGGCCGCATCGAACAGCGCCAGCGGCAGCGGGTCGGTGTTTTCCCAGTCGTAGAGGCCGTCAGCGATGCCATCGGTGGCGGCCGACAGGTCGGTGCTGGGGAACACGCGCGCCAGGGTCGCGGCGGTCACGCCGGAGCCGGCCAGCTCGTCACCCTGCTCCACCACGTACGGGTACGGGATGTTCTGCTGGCTGACGCCCACTTCCACCGTCACGGTGAAGTCATGCATCAGCGGCACGAGCTGTTCCAGCAGGTATTTGCGGAAGGCTGCGGGGTGGGTGACGGTCACGCTGTAGGTGCCGGGCAACTGTACCTTGGCGTAGGCGCGGGTGGTTTGTGGGACTTCGCCGTGGCAGTGGTAGGTCAGGCGCAATTCCGGGTAGCGAAACAGCGCGCGCTGGTCGGCATCGGGCTCGACGCGGTCCTTGAGGTATTGCTTGAGGGCCTGGTTGAGCGCGCCGGTCGCACGCTCATGCAGAGCGGCCAGCCGGTCCACGGCTTCTTCGGCGGTTTGAACGACAACAAAAGCTTCGGTCACGGTAAGCATCCTGTGTGCTGACTTGCAGGCCTTTATCTTGCCTGTAACCCGGCTGCACTGAAACACCGGAATTGGAATGCTGTAAATGTGGGAGGGGGCTTGCTCCCGATTGCAGTGTGTCAGCCAGCCTGGCTGCAGCTGATGCAACGCTATCGGGAGCAAGCCCCCTCCCTTACTTTGACCGCCTGCCGTCAGGCCGATTGGGGGGTTGAGCGCGCAACAATCGCTTCTACGTCCACCCCGCGCGGCAATGTGCCATACACCCGCCCGGAGGACTCACCCAAGCGGCTAACGATAAACCCGTCACTCACCGCCGAATTCCCCGCCTCCAGCAGCAACTTGGCCTGCAACGCCACGGCAATGTCTTCGGTCAATTGCCGCGCGCGGTACTGAATGTCCTGAGTATCCATAAACGCGGTCTTCAATTGGTGGATGTGCCGCGCCAACTGCCTGTCGCCATGCCCGTCGCCCAGTTCGACAAATAGCGTCTCCAGCACACCCGGCTCTTTGGAGAGTGCGCGCAGTACGTCAAGGCATTGCACGTTGCCGGAACCTTCCCACGTCGAATTCACCGGTGCCTCACGGTAAAGACGCGGCAGGATGCTGTCCTCCACATAGCCGGCACCGCCCATGCATTCCGCCGCTTCGTTGATCATCGCCGGCGCGCGTTTGCAGATCCAATACTTGCCCACCGCCGTTACCAGCCGGGCGAAGCGGGCTTCGTGTTCATCGCCCAGGTGATCCAGGGCGCGGCCCATGCGCAGGCTCAGGGCCAGGGCCGCCTCGCTTTCCAGGGCGAGGTCGGCCAGCACGTTCTGCATCAGGGGTTGCTCACTGAGTACGCGGCCGCCCACTCGGCGATGAGCGCAATGATGGCTGGCCTGGGTCAGCGCCTGGCGCATCAGGGCGCTGGAGCCGACCATGCAGTCGAAGCGGGTCATGGCGACCATCTCGATGATGGTCGGCACGCCGCGCCCCTCCTCGCCGACCATCCACGCCAGCGCGCCGCGAAACTCCACTTCGCTGGATGCATTGGAGCAATTGCCCAGCTTGTTTTTCAGGCGCTGGATATAGAACGCGTTGCGCGTGTCGTCCGGACGGTGGCGTGGCAGCAAAAAACAGCTGAGGCCTTTGTCGGTCTGGGCCAGGGTGAGGAAGGCATCGCACATCGGCGCCGAGCAGAACCACTTGTGGCCCACCAGCTCATAGGCTTGCCCGGGACCGCCGGCGCCCACCGGATAGGCGTGGGTGGTGTTGGCGCGCACGTCGGTGCCGCCCTGTTTTTCGGTCATGGCCATGCCGAGGGTGACGCCGGCCTTGTGGGCCATGCCGACGTTGCGCCCGTCGTATTCGGTGCTGAGGATTTTCGGCAACCAGGACTGCGCCAGTTCCGGCTGCAGGCGCAGAGCCGGGACGCTGGCGAAGGTCATGGTCAGCGGGCAACCGGTGCCGGCCTCCGCCTGGGTGTGCAGGTAGGTCATCGCCGCGCGGGCCACGTGGGCGCCATCCTGCGGGTGGGCCCACGGAAGCGACGGCAGGCCGTGTTCAACGGCGGTGCGCATCAATTGGTGATAGGCCGGATGAAACTCCACCAGGTCAATGCGATGGCCATAGCGATCATGGCTGTTAAACACTGGTTTGTTCTGGTTCGCCAGGAACCCGGCCTCCATCAACGGCCCGCCAGCCAACGCGCCGTAGGCATCGATGCGCGGCTGAGCCCAGCCAGCGCCAAAGCGGCGCGACCAGTCTTGCAAGGGCAGGTCGATGCGGTACAGGTTGATGCCGTCCAGAGACGGTGGCTGGTTGGTGACGTCGTGGGTTTCGGCAAACTGATGCAGGTTCATGACGGGCCTCCTGGAAAAAAAGGCCGATGTCGAGTGCAGCCCTCCGGCAATTCAAGAGGCAGCTCGATGAGGCCGAGTGCTTTCAGTTAAGCATCGTCACTGCGCTTAAAAAAGTGGCATACCCGCCGATTGCACGGCGCCTTCGCCCTCTTGCACGCGCAGCACGCGGCGCTCCAGTACCGTCTGCAACACGTCGAAACGCACCGGTTTGACCAGTCGCTCAGTGATACCGACGCCATGACAATGCTCGCGCTCAGGGGCATTCGATGCACTGCCCAGGGCAATCACCGGCAGCTCGCCGCAGCCTGGCAGTGCGCGGATCTGACAGCACAACGAGAAACCGCCTTCAGGCACGTCCAGCAATACCGCGTCAAAACGCTCGGCCTGCAAGGCCGCCAGCGCCGTCGGCCCACTGTCCACGGTTTTCACCCGATAACCCAACTTGAGCAACATGCCGCGCACGGCCAGTTGGCCGACGCTGTTGTCGTCCACCAGCAACACCGCGCACTCATTGGCGGAGCGCTCCTTGCCCGAGCGCACGGCGTGGGGGTCGGGCCTCACGCTGTCCATTTCCACGTCCAGCTGGAAGCGACTGCCTTTGCGCGGCTCGGAATGGTGGGTCAGGCGCCCGCCCTGCAATTCGATCAGTTGCCGGCAGATCGCCAGGCCGATGCCCAGGCCGCCGTACTCACGGGTCATCGAGCCGTCGAGCTGGAAGAAGCGCTGGTACAGGGTGGCCTCTTCGAGAAAGGCGAAACCGATGCCGGTGTCGGTGACGATAAAGCTCAGGCGCAGGCGGCCGTCGCTGAGGGGCACGCCCACTACGCGCAGGCGCACAGAGCCGTGGTGAGTGAACTTGAACGCGTTGTCCAGCAGGCAATCGAGGCACTGCATCAGTTTGTCGGGGTCGCCGATCAGCCGGTCCGCCAGTTCATCGGCCACGTCGATGGTAAACGCCAGGCCCCGGCTCTGCGCACTGGCGCTGAACTGCTGGCGCAAGGTGTCGAGCGTGCCACGCAGGCTGAATGCCCGGGGCTGCGGGCTGAGACGCCCGGCCTGCAGCTCGGTGAGGGTGAGGATGCCATTGACCATACGCATCATGTCCCGCGCCGATCCGGCGGCGGTTTGATGGTAGTGCGCCAGTTCATCCGTCAGCGGCTGGGTATGCATCAGTTCCAGTGAGCCGATCACGCCGTTCATCGGGGTGCGCAGTTCGTGGGTCAAGGTGGCGAGGAATTCATCCTTGAGCCGGTTGCTGCGGGCCAATTGCTGGTTGAGCCCTTCGAGTGTCTGGCTGGCGTCCAGCAGAATCTGCGCCTGTTGTTCGCGCATGGCGTTGATGCGGTCAGCCAGGGCCAGGGACAACAAGGCCACTTCAATGGCCGAGCCGATCTGGCTGGCGTACATCGTGAGGAACACATTGGGCAGATAGCCCAGCACCATCAACGTATTGACCACACCGCCCAGCAGGAACGCCGACCAGGCGATGATGAAATAGCGCGCCACGCGCTGGCCGCAGTACCAGGCCTTGATGGCCGCGACAAAGATGGTCACGGTGAACACCAGCGCCAGGCCAGTGGCCAGGCGCAGCGCGAGGGCGTAGCTGGTCATCAGCGACAGCAGCATGACCACCGCGCCACAGCCCACCAGGGCCAGCAACAGGCGATTGATCCAGCGGCTATGCTCGGCGGTGCTGAGGAAACTGCGCGTGAACAGGCTGCCGAACAATGCCGCGCAGCCGATCAGAAACGGCGTCGCCGCATTGGCCCACCACGGACTGTTCGGCCAGAAATATTCGACCGCTGCGCCGTTCACCGACAGCTGATACATGCCGAACGAGGCGATATAGAGGATGTAATAGAGGTAGCTGGTGTCGCGCACACTCAGGTAGATGAACAGGTTGTACACCAGCATGCCCAGCAGCACGCCGTAGATCAGGCCCAGCACATACAAGCGCAGCGGCTGTTGCTCGAGGTACGCGGTGCTGGACCACAGCGTCAGCGGCGCCTGGATCGAGCCTTCGCTTTGCAGGCGCAGGTAGACGGTCTTCTGCTCGCCAGGGGTGAAGTCAAGTTTGAACAGGTAGTTGTTCTGGCGAATTTCGCGGTTGGAAAACGGCAACGCGTCGCCCGTGCGGCCCGCCAAACGATAGTGCCCGGTGCGGTCGGGCAGGTAGAGGTCAAGGTGATCCAGGGGCGGATAGGCCAGTTCCAGCAGCCAGGTGCGCTGGGCATCGGCGAGCCAGGGCATGTAGTGCAGGTCGACCTTGAGCCAGAACACCGAACGCGAATAGCCGGCGTTCAGCGTGTCCTGGTCATGGGGCTTGAACCGCAGGGCTGCAGATGGCGCGCTGACATCGGCGATGGTCAGGGCGTCGGTGGGGTCCTCGAGTACCTGCATGGCCCTGCCCAGCGGCAGACTGCGCGTGTCCTGAGTGAACTCGATGGCGCTGGCGAGCATCGGCAGCCCGCATAACAATACAATCAGCAAATAGCGCATAGAGCCCCAGCGTGGCCTGTCCGGTCAGGTCAATAAGCCCCCCATCCCTTTGAGTAGACGCATACCGGCAATACAGTAAGTTGTTTGAATCCACTCTAGCATAGCCGCTAAAGGCCATTGGACACTATTGGAAGGTTATTTTGAAAGGCTCTGGGACGGGCTTTTCAGCCATTTTTCAGGCGCATTAAGCGCCAGAAAAACGACGCTCTCGCGCAAAATTCAGCCCTCGCCGAGCAGCCACGCAAAAAGCGTTTGGTGGTAAGCTCGCGCACCATGAATATCTACAGCTCTCGCCCCGTTGTTCTCTGTCTCTCCGGCCATGATCCCAGTGGTGGCGCCGGCCTGCAGGCAGATATCGAAGCCCTGCTCGCCCAGGGTTGCCATGCGGCGCCGGCCGTCACGGCCCTGACCGTGCAGAACACGGTCAACGTCAGCGATTTCCGCGTGCTCGACCGCGAGTGGGTATTGGCCCAGGCCAACGCCGTGCTCAGCGACTCCGAAGTGGCGGCGGTGAAGCTGGGCATGCTCGGCTCCACTGCGATGGTCGACACGGTCGTCGAGCTGCTGCAGGCGCACCCGCACCTGCCGGTGGTCTGCGACCCGGTGTTGCGGGCTGGCGGCGGCGGTAGCCTGGGCAAGGACGAAGTCGGCTATGCGATGCGCGAGCGCCTGTTACCGCTGTCGCTGATCGCCACGCCCAACCTGCCCGAAGCGCGCATCCTCGCCGAACTGCCGGATGGCAGCGCCGACGACTGCGCCGAGAAGCTGCTGCCGTTTATCCGGCACCTGCTGATCACCGGCGGCCATGGCGACGAGCATGAGGTACACAACCGCCTGTACAGCCGGGACGGCACACGCCGGACCTTTACCTGCCAGCGCCTGCCCGGCAGCTATCACGGTTCGGGCTGCACGCTGGCCAGCGCCCTCAGCGGTCGGCTGGCCCACGGCGAAGGCCTGGTCAGCGCCGTGCAGTCGGCCCTCAACTACACTTGGCGCACCCTGCGGGACGCCGAACAACTCGGCCAAGGCCAGTTCGTACCGCGCCGGTTGCCGCTGGATTTCTGTTCGTAACCTCAACGCGCAACATCAACTCGCAACACCGAGAGGCCTGATCGATGAAACTACGTGGCCTTTATGCCATCACCGACAGCCAATTGCTGGCCGGTAAATTCCTCGCCTACGTCGAAGCGGCGCTGGAGGGCGGTGTGACCCTGTTGCAGTACCGCGACAAAAGCAGCGACGAGGCCCGGCGCCTGCGCGAAGCGGAGAAACTCCACGAGCTCTGCTCGCGCTACAAGACCCGCCTGATCATCAATGACGACGCCGAACTGGCCGCACGCTTGAGCGTGGGCGTGCACCTGGGCCAGACCGACGGCCCATTGGCCCCGGTGCGCGCCCTGCTCGGCTCCAAAGCGATCATCGGCGCCACCTGCCACAGCCAGATCGAACTGGCCGAGCAGGCCGCCAAAGAAGGCGCCAGTTATGTCGCCTTTGGCCGCTTCTTCAATTCCAGCACCAAGCCCGGCGCCCCGTCCGCCAGCGTCGACATGCTCGCCCAGGCGCGCAAGCGTCTGCAGTTGCCGATCTGCGTGATCGGCGGCGTGACCCTCGACAACGCCGAACCGCTGGTGGCCCTTGGGGCCGACCTGCTGGCCGTGGTCCATGGCCTGTTTGGCGCCGACAGCACCCAGGAAGTCACGCGCCGCGCCCGTGCGTTCAACGCCCTTCTCAAGATTTGATTGCAGAGAGACTCACCATGTCCCGTTCCGAAACCCTGTTTGCCAATGCCCAGAAACACATCCCCGGTGGTGTGAACTCCCCCGTGCGTGCGTTCAAGAGCGTGGGCGGCACGCCGTTGTTCTTCAAGCACGCCGAAGGTGCCTACGTCACCGACGAAGATGACAAGCGCTACGTCGACTACGTGGGTTCGTGGGGTCCGATGATCCTCGGCCACAGTCACCCCGATGTGCTTGACGCGGTGCGCCAGCAGTTGCAACACGGTTTGTCCTACGGCGCGCCGACCGCCATGGAAACCGAGATGGCCGATCTGGTCTGCTCCATCGTGCCGTCGATGGAAATGGTGCGCATGGTCAGCTCCGGCACAGAGGCCACCATGAGTGCGATCCGCCTGGCCCGTGGTTTCACTGGCCGCGACAGCATCATCAAGTTCGAAGGCTGCTACCACGGCCACTCCGACAGCCTGCTGGTCAAGGCCGGCTCCGGGGCATTGACCCAGGGCGTGCCCAGTTCGGCCGGTGTGCCGGCGGCGTTTGCCAAACACACCCTGACCCTGCCGTTCAACGACATCGGCGCTGTCGAGCAGATGCTCAGCGAAGTCGGCCAGGAAGTGGCGTGCATCATCGTCGAGCCGGTGGCCGGCAACATGAACTGCGTGCCGCCGGCGCCGGGCTTTCTCGAAGGCCTGCGCGAGCAATGCGACAAGCACGGCGTGGTGCTGATTTTCGACGAAGTGATGACCGGTTTCCGCGTGGCCCTCGGCGGTGCCCAGGCCCATTACGGCGTGACGCCCGACCTGAGCACGTTCGGCAAGATCATCGGCGGCGGCATGCCGGTGGGCTGCTTTGGCGGCAAGCGCGCCATCATGCAGCACATCGCGCCGCTGGGCCCGGTGTACCAGGCCGGTACGCTGTCGGGTAACCCGCTGGCCATGGCCGCCGGCCTGACCACCCTGCGCCTGATCAGCCGTCCGGGCTTCCACGCCGAGCTGACCGACTACACCACTCGCCTGCTCGACGGCCTGCAAGTACGCGCCGATGCCGCTGGCATTCCATTCGTCACCACCCAGGCCGGCGGCATGTTCGGCCTGTATTTCAGCGGCGCCGACGATATCGTCACCTTTGATGACGTCATGGGCAGCGACGCCGATCTGTTCAAGCGCTTCTTCCACCTGATGCTCGAAGGTGGCGTGTACCTGGCGCCGAGCGCCTTCGAAGCGGGCTTCACCTCGATTGCCCACGGTGACGCGGAGTTGAAACTCACCCTGGATGCTGCCGAGCGCGCCTTCGCGGCACTGAAATAAATCCGCACAGCCGTCTGACGTTGCCCACAGCGGCGTCGGATTGCTACTTTGCCTACAGAGATTTCTTACTTTTTTCGAGATTTAACCTGCAATCCGGCAGATAACTTGCCCAAGCAGCAGAAAAACGAGTAAAGACTTTGTAAGCAGAGGCCTGCTTATTTCATAATGCGCGCTTATTGGATCCCACGAGGGTCCGCGCGCCCCGTCAGAGGTAAGTCGATTCCCATGAAACGCACCGGCCGCACCCTGGTTCTGGGCTGCCTGTTGCTCCTTCAGCCGCTGCTGGCACATGCCCAGGCAGGCGGCAACTCGTTGTTAATTCCAGCGATGGGTCGTTGCACCCTCAATACCCAGCCAGACGGCCAGGCCGAAGCCCTGAGCGCGTGCCAAAAACAGGCTGAGGACGGGGACGCGCAAGCGCAATACGAGTTGGGCGAGTTTTACCACGACAGCAAAAACCCTGCCGTGGACCTCAACAAAGCCTTGAGCTACTTCGAGAAAGCCTCGCTGCAAGGCCACGCCCAGGCGCAGTTTCAGCTCGGCAACATGTTCTTCAAGGGTGAAGGCGTGCCGGCCAATAACATTCAGGCGTATATCGTGCTGAAGATGGCGGCGGTCAACGGCGCCGAAGATGCGCTGGACACCGCCGACGAGGTGGCCGAGCACATGCAGCGCGATGAACTGGAAGTGGCGACCCAGGTGCTGGGGCAGATTTTCCGCAACTATTTGCAGGAACTGCAGAATGCCGATGGGCGTTCGCCGTTTTCACCGCTGCCCTGATTTTTGCTGAACCCTTATACCGCTATCGCAGGCAAGCCAGCTCCCACAGTTGACCGAGTTCCAGCCCTGGAATGCAGTCACTTGTGGGAGCTGGCTTGCCTGCGATAGGCACCACTGGATTTAAAGCCCTACTTCTCAGGCATCGGCATCGGAAACGGCATCACATTGCTCACGCCTCGCGCCTCGCTGATCTTCGGCGTACCCAGGCGCTCGACTTCATCGATGCGCACGATCGAATGCATTGGCACAAAACTGCGCACCACGCCTTCGAACTGAGCCTTGAGCTTTTCTTCGCCCGGGTCGACGACCAACTGCGTGCGCTCGCCAAAGACGAACTCTTCCACCTCCAGAAAACCCCACAGATCACTTTGATAGATCTGCTTGGCGTACATTTCGAACACCTGGCCCTGGTTGAGAAAAATCACCTTGTAGATTGGAGCTTCACGTTTGGTCATGGTGGGCGAGCAACACATCGCGGATATAAAAGAGGGCGCGAACTATAGCATGGCACCCGATGCACAACGCTAGGAACCAATGGACATGCCCCCTATAATGCGCGGTTCTTTACCACCAGTTGACGATTCCCATGGCCAAGAAGCTTTATATCGAAACCCACGGTTGCCAGATGAACGAGTACGACAGCTCGCGCATGGTCGACCTGCTGGGCGAACACCAGGCCCTGGAAGTCACCGCCCGCGCCGAAGATGCCGACGTGATCCTGCTCAATACCTGCTCGATCCGCGAAAGGGCCCAGGACCGTGTGTACTCGCAACTGGGCCGCTGGCGCGAACTGAAACTGGCCAACCCGGACATGGTGATCGCCGTCGGCGGTTGCGTGGCCAGCCAGGAAGGCGCGGCGATCCGCGACCGCGCGCCCTATGTCGACGTGGTGTTCGGCCCGCAGACCTTGCACCGCCTGCCGGAAATGATCGACGCGGCACGCATCACCAAATTGCCGCAGGTGGACGTGTCGTTTCCCGAAATCGAAAAATTCGACCACCTGCCCGAGCCGCGCATCGACGGGCCGAGCGCCTATGTGTCGGTGATGGAAGGCTGCAGCAAGTACTGCACCTTCTGCGTGGTGCCCTACACCCGCGGTGAAGAAGTCAGCCGGCCCTTTGACGACGTGCTGGCGGAAATCATCCACCTGGCGGAAAACGGCGTGCGCGAAGTGACCCTGCTGGGCCAGAACGTCAACGGCTATCGCGGCCACACTCAAGACGGACGCCTGGCCGACCTTGCCGAACTGATCCGCGTTGTGGCGGCGGTGGATGGCATCGAGCGCATTCGCTACACCACCTCGCACCCGCTGGAGTTCTCCGACAGCCTGATCCAGGCTCACGCCGAGGTGCCGGAACTGGTCAAGCACCTGCACCTGCCGGTGCAATCGGGCTCGGACCGCATCCTGTCGGCGATGAAACGCAACCACACCGCTCTGGAATACAAATCCAAACTGCGCAAACTGCGCGCGGCGGTGCCAGGCATCTGCATCAGCTCGGACTTTATCGTGGGCTTTCCCGGCGAAACCGAGAAAGACTTCCAGCAGACCATGAAGCTGATCGAGGACGTGGGTTTTGACTTCTCCTACTCGTTCGTCTACAGCCAGCGCCCCGGCACCCCGGCCGCCGACCTGCTCGACGAAACCCCGGAAGCGCTGAAAAAGGAACGCCTGAATGCGCTGCAACATCGGCTCAACCAGCAGGGCTTCGAGATCAGCCGACAAATG
The DNA here is from genome assembly GCF_000336465.1 of Pseudomonas poae RE*1-1-14. Classification (NCBI taxonomy): domain Bacteria; kingdom Pseudomonadati; phylum Pseudomonadota; class Gammaproteobacteria; order Pseudomonadales; family Pseudomonadaceae; genus Pseudomonas; species Pseudomonas poae. The sequence continues at coordinate 3,994,270 of NC_020209.1, forward strand.
GTCGGCTCCACCCAACGGATTCTGGTCACCGATTACTCGAAAAAAGACCCGGGCGAATTGCAGGGCCGCACCGAGAACAACCGGATCGTCAACTTCCGTTGCGATAACCCGATGCTGATCGGCCAGTTCGCCGATGTGCACATTGATGCGGCGCAACCACACTCGTTGCGCGGATCGCTGGTGAACTGATTGCCCTGACCTGATGAAGATCAAAATGTGGGAGCTGGCTTGCCTGCGATAGCGGTGGGCCAGTTAACACTATTGGCACTGACACACCGCAATCGCAGGCAAGCCAGCTCCCACAGTGGATTTTCATGGTTCTTGAGATTAAGCCAGCCTATATAAGTGCTTTCGCACGCCGAGCACTGGCGCTATCCTCTCCTTCACCTCAACAGCCAAAGGGCGGCTAAAAGCGACCTTGAACGCACCTACAGTAGAACCCCATCGTTTTATCCTCGAGCCGTTTGAGGCTCGCCGCTTCGCCAATCTGTGCGGACAGTTCGACGAGCACCTGCGCCTGATCGAACAACGCATGAGCATCGAGATCCGCAATCGCGGCAATCAGTTCGAGCTCATTGGTGAACCCCAGCACACCACCTCGGCAGAAAACCTGCTGCGCCGTCTCTACCGCGAGACCAAAGGCAGCGAGCTGTCGCCGGAAACCGTGCACCTGTACCTGCAGGAGTCGGCGGTGGAAGACCTGGCCAACAATCCGGTGGCCGAAGCCAGCGTGGCCCTGCGTACCAAAAAAGGCATGATTCGCCCGCGCGGCTTGAATCAGCAGAAGTACGTCAAGGAAATCCTCGGCAACGACATCAACTTCGGCATCGGCCCGGCCGGCACCGGCAAGACCTACCTGGCCGTGGCCTGCGCCGTCGACGCCCTGGAGCGCGAGCAAGTGCGCCGCATCCTGCTGGTGCGCCCGGCGGTCGAGGCCGGCGAGAAGCTCGGGTTCCTGCCCGGTGACCTCGCACAGAAGATCGACCCGTACCTGCGCCCGCTCTACGACGCGCTTTACGAAATGCTCGGCTTTGAATACGTGGCCAAGCTGATCGAACGCCAGGTGATCGAGATCGCCCCGCTCGCCTACATGCGCGGGCGCACCCTTAACAACAGCTTCATCATCCTCGACGAAAGCCAGAACACCACCGTTGAACAGATGAAGATGTTCCTCACCCGTATCGGTTTCGGCTCCACCGCCGTGATCACCGGCGACATCACCCAGGTCGACCTGCCCAAGGGCACCAAGTCGGGCCTGGGTCAGGTGATCGAAGTGCTCAAGGACGTGCCCGGCATCAGCTTCACGCATTTCATGCCCAAGGACGTGGTGCGTCACCCGCTGGTGCAGCGCATCGTCGAGGCCTACGAGCGCTTCGAACACCGCGACGACGGCCTGACCAGGGACGTGCGCCGCGATGCTTGAGCTGGACCTGCAACTGGCGACCGACGCGCCCGCCCCCAGCGAAGCGCAATTTCGCACCTGGTGCGCCCTGGCCCTGCGCCAGCGCACCGCTGATTCGGAACTGACCATCCGTCTGGTGGACGAGGCCGAAGGCCGCGAGCTGAATCACACCTGGCGACACAAGGACTACGCGACCAACGTGCTGTCCTTCCCCGCCGACGTGCCCGACGAACTGCTGGATATCCCATTGCTGGGCGATCTGGTGATTTGCGTCGCGGTGGTCGAGCGTGAGGCGCAGGAACAAGGCAAGGAACTTGAGGCCCACTGGGCCCATCTAGTCATTCATGGCTGCTTGCATCTGTTGGGTTACGACCATATAGACGATGACGAAGCCGAAGAAATGGAAGCACTGGAACGAACGTTGCTTGCAGAGTTGGGTCATCCTGACCCCTATGCAGATGACGAAGCTTGAACATCACCTACTAACTGTAACGATAAAGGATTCAGAGTAATCGCTATGAGCGAAGACCGATCGAGCAACGGGCAGAAGTCATGGCTGGGTAAATTGACCCAGGCTTTTGCCCACGAGCCGAAAAACCGCCAGGAGCTGCTGGAGCTGCTGCGCGAGGCCCACCAGAACAAGTTGCTGGACAGCGAAGCGCTGGCCATCGTCGAAGGCGCCATCCAGGTGGCTGACCTGCAGGTTCGCGACATCATGGTGCCGCGCTCGCAGATGATCAGCATCAAGGCGACCCAGACCCCACGGGAATTCCTCCCGGCCGTGATCGACTCGGCGCACTCGCGCTACCCGGTGATCGGTGAAAGCCATGACGACGTCATGGGTGTCCTGCTGGCCAAGGACCTGCTGCCGCTGATCCTCAAGGAGAACGGCGACAACTTCAACATCAAGGACCTGCTGCGCCCGGCCACCTTCGTGCCTGAATCCAAGCGCCTGAATGTGCTGTTGCGCGAGTTTCGCGCCAACCACAATCACATGGCCATTGTGATCGACGAATACGGCGGCGTGGCGGGCCTGGTGACCATCGAAGACGTGCTCGAACAGATCGTCGGCGACATCGAAGACGAACACGACGTCGAAGAAGACAGCTACATCAAGCCGCTGCCCAGCGGCGATTTCCTGGTCAAGGCGCTGACGCCCATCGAGAACTTCAATGAGTTCTTCGACAGCGAGTTCTCCGACGATGAATTCGACACCGTTGGCGGCCTGGTGATGAGCGCGTTCGGGCACCTGCCCAAGCGTAACGAAACCACCGAGATTGGCGCGTACCGCTTTCGCATCCTGAATGCCGACAGCCGCCGTATCCACTTGATTCGCCTGACACCTATTGCCCGCTAAGGACTGACATGCGCCGTCTCACCGCTCCCGGCTGGCCCGGTAATCTGCTGGCCGTGGTGGCCGGCGCCATCACCACCCTGGCGCTGGCGCCGTTCGACATCTGGCCGCTGGCGCTGGTGGCGGTTGGATTGTTCTATGTCGGCCTGCGGGAATTAACGCCTCGTCAGGCCCTGGGCCGAGGCTGGTGCTTCGGTTTCGGCCTGTTTGGCGCCGGCACCAGCTGGATCTACTACAGCATCCACCACTTCGGCGGCGCGTCAGTGCTGCTGGCGGGCTTTTTGATGCTGCTGTTCACCGCCGCAATCGCCTGGTTCTTCGCCCTGCCCGCCTGGCTGTGGGCACGCTGGCTGCGTCGCAATGAGGCGCCCCTGGCGGATGCGCTGACGTTTGCCGCGTTATGGGTCGGCCAGGAAGCGTTTCGTGGCTGGTTCCTCACCGGCTTCCCGTGGCTTTACTCCGGCTACAGTCAACTGGACGGCCCGCTGACCGGCCTGGCACCCATGGGTGGAATGTGGCTGATTTCGTTTGCGCTGGCGCTGACCGCAGCGCTGCTGTGCAACCTGCCGCGCCTGCTGGCGACCAAGCGCAACGCCTTCATCGGCGCGGGCCTGGCGTTGCTGGTCGCGCCCTGGGCGATCGGCCTGGCACTCAAACATCACGCCTGGACCACGCCCTCCGGTGCGCCGCTGAGCGTGGCCGCGATCCAGGGCAACATCGAACAAAGCATGAAGTGGGATCCGCAGCAGCTGACCGCCCAGCTCGCGCTGTACCGCGACATGAGCTTGAGCTCCAAGCCGGTTGATTTGCTGGTATGGCCGGAGACGGCGGTGCCAGTGCTCAAGGAATCCGTCGAAGGCTATCTGGACATGATGGGCAAGTTCGCCGCCGATCGGCACACCGCGCTGATCACCGGGGTGCCGATTCGCCAGGAAGTGCGTCACGAGAAGCGCTATTTCAATGGCATCACCGTGGTGGGCGAAGGCGACGGTACTTATCTCAAACAGAAACTGGTGCCCTTCGGCGAGTACGTGCCGCTGCAGGACATGCTACGCGGGCTGATTGCCTTCTTCGACCTGCCGATGTCGGATTTCGCCCGTGGCCCGGCGGACCAGCCGCTGTTGCAGGCCAAGGGCTACCAGATTGCGCCGTTCATTTGCTACGAAGTGGTGTACCCGGAATTTGCCGCCGGCCTGTCGGCCCGCAGCGACTTACTGCTGACCATCAGCAATGACACCTGGTTTGGCCGTTCCATCGGCCCATTGCAGCACCTGCAAATGGCGCAGATGCGCGCCCTGGAGGCCGGTCGCTGGATGATCCGCGCCACCAACAACGGCGTGACCGCACTGATCAACCCGTTCGGGCAGATTACCGCGCAGATCCCGCAGTTCGAACGCGGCACTCTTTATGGCGAAGTGGTGCCAATGCACCAGCTCACGCCGTATCTGCAATGGCGCTCGTGGCCGTTGATCATTGCGTGCCTGATGCTGTTTGGCTGGGCGTTGCTGGCGGGCCGAATGTCCAAAACCGTCTAATTGACCAACCCGAAACCAATGTGGGAGGGGGATTGCTCCCTCCCACATTTCAGATTGGTGGTGTTACTTGTAAAACAATCGATACCCCACCTGCCCCACTGCCTCATTCAACAAATACCCGCTCTGCCATATCGACTTGAACTCCGGCATCCAGCCACCCAACGGCCGCGCATTGTCCACGCCGAGAAAGCCGACCGGCGCTGGCACCACGGTGAAACCGGCCTTTTCAAAGCTCCACACCGAGCGCGGCATGTGCCAGGCCTGGGTCACCACCACCACGCGCTTGATACCTTGGGGCAATAGAATCTCGGCGCTCATCTGCGCGTTTTCCCAGGTGGTTCGGCTGCGCTCTTCTTTCCAACGCACGTTGACGCCGAAATCATCCTGCATCGACACGGCCATCAGCTCTGCCTCGCTGGGCGGCGTGCCGTAGTGCAGTCCACCGGTGGTCAGCACCGGCAGCCCGGATGCCTTGGCCAATCGCGCCGCATAACGCTGACGCTCCAGCCCGATACCGGTCGGCTGGTCCGAGCCCCAGGCAGGGTCACCGCGTTCGCGGCCCGAACCCAATATCACAATGGCATCTGCACGCTGGGCCAGGGTAGACCAGTCCTCACGGGCCAACGGTGGCACGGTCTCCAGCGCCCGCGCGCTCCACTCCACCACCACCGGCAGGCTCATCAGCCACAACCCGCCCAAGCCCAGGGCAAAACAGCAACCGGCCAGGCGCGGGCGGGTGCGTCGCAACCACCAGCCAAGGGCCAGCAACAGCAAGAGAATGCCGGGCGGCAGCAACAATTGTTTGATGAAATAGCGAATAGGCATCGAGCATCTCCATGGATGCCCGAAGCCTAAGGTGTATCAGGGGTCAGCGCCAAGCTTTACACGGCGCGTGCATCACTTGAACCGTTCGGCCCGATGGGAAGCCGGACCGCGCCCGCGCGCTGCATCCTTGAGCCACACCACGTTGGACGATTGTGTCGGCGCGCTGGGTGGCGGGGAAGCCACACCGCGAGGCGTCGAGCGTTCGTTTTTTTCCAGGTAAGCCTTGATCAGTTCCAGCTCTGCGCGGCTCAAGCCACGCAGCTCCAGCTCGACGGGTCGTTCATCACGCAATCGACCCGCAGTGCTGGCGGCGTCCAACGCACGACCCAGGCGGTCGATCAGTCCCTGGTAGACATCCGGTTTGGTTAACATTCGCTGCGATTTGACCATCCCCTCACCTCATTGAAGATAAGACTCGCTCCCCACTCAACAGCGTAGACCCAGTGGCCGGGCCTGCCTGACGCCGCGACAGACGGCCAGGCCTGCGCAATCAGGGTTTCCCTCGATAGAGTGGGCTCATGTATGCTACGGCGCTTCCTGTAACTCCACTTCCCGCAGGGTTTGGGCACGGACACGCCGCTTTTTGGTGTCGCTCGACTTGAACGCTGCACCGAAGAGGATTAGGCCACCCCTATTCAGTTCAAAAGTAGCCATGCACGAACATTACCAGCCCCGTGAAATCGAAAATGCCGCACAAACCTTCTGGGACGCGCAAAAGTCCTTTGAAGTCAGCGAACAACCAGGCAAGGAGACTTACTACTGCCTGTCGATGTTCCCTTACCCCAGCGGCAAGCTACATATGGGGCACGTGCGTAACTACACCATCGGCGACGTGATCTCGCGCTATCAGCGCATGCTCGGCAAAAACGTCCTGCAACCCATGGGTTGGGACGCCTTCGGCATGCCGGCGGAAAACGCCGCGATGAAGAACAACGTAGCGCCCGCCAAGTGGACCTACGAAAACATCGCCTACATGAAGACCCAGCTGCGCAGCCTGGGCCTGGCGGTAGACTGGTCCCGCGAAGTGACCACCTGCAAGCCGGACTACTACCGCTGGGAACAATGGCTGTTCACTCGCCTGTTCGAAAAAGGCGTGATCTACCGCAAGAACGGCACCGTGAACTGGGACCCGGTCGACCAGACCGTACTGGCCAACGAGCAGGTGATCGACGGTCGCGGCTGGCGTTCCGGCGCGGTCATCGAAAAGCGCCAGATCCCAATGTACTACTTCAAGATCACTGCCTACGCCGATGAGCTGCTGTCGAGCCTCGACGACCTGCCGGGCTGGCCTGAACAGGTCAAGACCATGCAGCGCAACTGGATCGGCAAATCCAAGGGCATGGAAGTGCAGTTCCCGTACCACGTCGAGTCCATCGGCGAAGCGGGCGCGCTCAAGGTTTTCACCACCCGCCCCGACACCCTGATGGGCGCGACCTACGTCGCCGTAGCCGCCGAACACCCGCTGGCCACCCAGGCCGCACAGAACAACCCTGAGCTTTCGGCGTTCATCGCTGAATGCAAAGGCGGCAGCGTGGCCGAGGCCGACGTCGCCACCCAGGAGAAAAAAGGCCTGCCGACCGGGCTGTTCGTCGAACACCCACTCACCGGTGAAAAACTGCCGGTGTGGGTCGCCAACTACGTGCTGATGCACTACGGCGACGGCGCCGTAATGGCCGTACCGGCGCACGACGAGCGTGATTTCGAATTCGCCACCAAGTACGACCTGCCGATCAAATCGGTGGTGCGCAGCAGCTCGGGCGATACCAACCCCGCGCCATGGCAAGACGCCTACGGCGAGCACGGTACCCTGATCAACTCCGGCGAGTTCGACGGCCTGGACTTTGCCGGCGCCTTCGACGCCATTGAAGTCGCGCTGATCAAGAAAAACCTCGGTGCCTCGCGCACCCAGTTCCGCCTGCGCGACTGGGGCATCAGCCGCCAGCGCTACTGGGGCTGCCCGATCCCGATCATCCACTGCGACACCTGCGGCGACGTGCCGGTGCCGGAAGACCAGTTGCCGGTCGTGCTGCCTGAAGACGTGGTGCCCGATGGCGCAGGCTCCCCGCTGGCCCGCATGCCCGAGTTCTACGAGTGCGCCTGCCCCAAATGCGGCGCGCCGGCCAAGCGTGAAACCGACACCATGGACACCTTCGTCGAGTCGTCCTGGTACTACGCCCGCTACGCCTCGCCGCACTATCAAGGCGGCCTGGTGGAAAAATCCGCAGCCGACCATTGGTTGCCAGTGGATCAGTACATCGGCGGTATCGAACACGCCATCCTGCACCTGCTCTATGCGCGCTTCTTCCACAAGTTGATGCGTGACGAAGGCCTGGTGAGTTCCGATGAACCGTTCAAGAACCTGCTGACCCAGGGCATGGTGATCGCCGAGACCTACTATCGCCGCGAAGCCAATGGCGCCTACACCTGGTTCAACCCGGCGGACGTGGAACTCGAGCGCGACAGCAAGGCGAAGGTCATCAGCGCCAAACTGAAATCCGACGGCCTGCCGGTGGAAATCGGCGGCACCGAGAAAATGGCCAAGTCCAAGAACAACGGCGTCGACCCGCAGTCGATGATCGACCAGTTCGGCGCTGACACCTGCCGCCTGTTCATGATGTTCGCCTCGCCGCCCGACATGAGCGCCGAATGGTCCGACTCCGGCGTCGAAGGCTCGCACCGCTTCCTCAAGCGCGTATGGCGCCTGGCCCACGCCCATGTCAGCCAGGGCCTGCCCGGCACGCTGAACGTGGCCGCGCTGAATGACGAGCAGAAAGCCATTCGCCGCAGCACCCACCTGGCCATCAAGCAAGCCGGTCAGGACGTGGGCCAGCACCACAAATTCAACACCGCCATCGCCCAGGTGATGACGCTGATGAACGTGCTGGAAAAAGCCCCGCAAGCCACCGAGCAGGACCGCGCATTGATCCAGGAGGGCCTGGAAACGGTTACCCTGTTGCTCGCCCCGATCACGCCGCACATCAGCCATGAATTGTGGAGCCGGTTGGGCCACAGCGAAGCGGTCATCGATGCGCGCTGGCCGGTGCAGGATGACAGCGCCCTGGTGCAGGACACGTTGCAACTGGTCATCCAGGTCAACGGCAAACTGCGCGGCCAGATCGACATGCCCGCCAGTGCCAGCCGCGAAGAGGTTGAAGCGGCGGCGCGGGTCAACGAGAACGTGCTGCGCTTTACCGAAGGCCTGACGATCCGCAAAGTGATCGTAGTGCCGGGCAAACTGGTCAATATCGTCGCCAGCTAAATCGGATCGGGCGCAAGGCTTGAGCCTTGCGCCGAACTAAACCTTCAGGGCCTCGATAAGGCCCGCCTGGTTTCAAGGGGAGCAACAAAAATGATCAAACGCAATTTGCTGGTGATGGGCCTTGCCGTGCTGCTGAGCGCATGCGGCTTCCAGTTGCGCGGCACCGGCACCAATGAACTGGCGATCAAGGAATGGGACGTCAGCGCCCGCAACGCCTACGGCGAAACCGTGACACAACTGCGTCAGGTGCTGGAAGGCAGCGGCGCGCGCATCTACACCGGCGCGCCCTACAAGCTGTTCCTGGCCGACGAGCGCGACACCCAGCGTAACCTGAGCTACGCCAGCGCCGGCCGTGCCTCGGACATCGAGCTGAGCACCGAGCTGACCTTTGAAATCCAGGGCCGTGACAAGCTGCCGTTGATGAGTGACAAGATCCAGGTGCAGAAGGTCGTCAGCCACGACGGCAATAACCTGGTAGGTTCTGACTCGCAAATCATTCAGGTACGCAAGGAAATGCGGCGTGATCTGGTCCAGCGCATGGTCCTGCGCCTGTCGCTGCTGACTCCGCAACAACTTGAGACATTGCAGCAACGCGCTGACGACAAGGCCAAGGCTGACGCCGATGCGCTGAAAGCGGCGCAAGAGTACGAAAACAACACGCCGAAACAATCGCCTGTTGAAGTCCCTGTCGAGTAAGCCAGACGGGGCGCCCCAGGCGCCCCGTTCGCCCCGCCTATGAAACTCGCCCCCGCCCAACTCGCCAAACACCTGCAAGGCGGCCTCGCGCCTGTGTACATCGTCAGCGGCGACGACCCGCTGCTGTGCCAGGAAGCGGCGGACGCCATTCGCAGCGCCGCACGCCAGCAAGGTTTCGATGAGCGCCAGGTGTTCAGCGCCGATGCCAGTTTCGACTGGGGCACGCTGCTGCAAGCCGGCGCCAGCATGTCGCTGTTTGCCGAAAAGCGCCTGCTGGAACTGCGCCTGCCCTCGGGCAAGCCCGGCGACAAGGGTGCGGCGGCGTTGATGGAATACTGTGCACGGCCTGCCGAAGACACGGTGTTGCTGATCAGCCTGCCCAAGCTCGACGGCAGTGCGCAGAAAACCAAGTGGGGCAAGGCGCTGGTCGAGGGTGCACAAACCCAGTTCATTCAGATCTGGCCGGTGGACAGCAATCAGCTACCGCAATGGATTCGTCAACGCCTGTCCCAATCAGGGCTGTCGGCGACGCAGGACGCTGTGGAGCTGATCGCAGCGCGGGTGGAGGGCAACCTGCTGGCTGCCGCCCAGGAGATCGAAAAGCTCAAGTTGATGGCTGAAGACGGGCAAATTACCGTCGAAACCGTGCAAGGTGCGGTGGCCGACAGCGCGCGCTTTGACGTGTTCGGGCTGGTGGACGCGATCCTCAACGGCGAGCCGGCCCATGCCCTGCGCATGCTCGAAGGCTTGCGCGGCGAAGGGGTGGAGCCGCCGGTGATTCTATGGGCCCTGGCCCGGGAGCTGCGGGTATTGGCTAATATCGCCCTGCAATACAGCCAGGGCACGCCGCTGGACAAATGCTTCAGCCAGGCCCGCCCACCGGTGTGGGACAAGCGCAAGCCCCTGATGAGCAAAGCCCTGCAACGGCACACGGCGCAACGCTGGGCGCAGTTGTTGCTGGAGGCGCAGCGTATCGATGCGCAGATCAAAGGCCAGGCGGCAGGCTCGCCCTGGATGAGCTTGAGCCGTTTGTCGCTGTTGATGGCCGGCCAGCGCCTCACACTGCCCGCCGAATAACCCCTCGCATTTGATCTGTATTTACAATTCTCAGGCTTTACAGCCCCGCCGATTCGGCCGATTATTTGCGCCGTTCCACCCGTCCATTGAGAGTACTCATCATGAGCAAAAAGCCATCCAAGCATGGCCCCAACAAGGCCAAATCCATCATCGCCCAGCCATTGTTCCGCAGCCGACAGGAACGCGCCGGCAAGGGCAAAGGCAGCTACCGCCGCGAAGCCTTCCAGTCTGACAGCTGGGAGGCTTCTTACTTTCTGGCTGCCTGAAGGCAAGCGCCCCTCCGGCATGATAAGGTCTGCACTTGATTTGTAACCCCTGGACCTGTGCATGCCCTCTAGCCTTTCCCGTCGTTGGCACCTGCGCCAATTGATTGCTGCCTCCAGCCTTGTTCTGCTTGTCGCCTGCGCCGAGAAACCCACCGCCGCCGACGCCCAGCCTTTGCCGAAAATCCAGAGCGTGCCGGCCGTTGCGCCTGCCGTGGTTGCACCTTTGGCGGTGGACAATCTTGATATCCAGCCCACCCAGACCTTTGCCGAATGGCAGGCCGGGTTCCGCGTGGACGCGCTGAAAGCCGGGATCACCCCCGCCGTCTTTGATAATGCCTTCGCCAACGTCACCCCCGACATGGCGGTGATTCGCGCCGACCGCAGCCAGCCGGAGTTTTCCCGGCCAGTCTGGGAATACCTCGACGGCGCCCTGTCGGCAGTGCGCGTGCGCAATGGTCAGGCGCTGCTGATCAAGTACGCCGATATCCTGCAGAGCATCGAGCAACGCTATGGCGTGGACCGTCAGGCGCTGGTCTCGGTATGGGGCATGGAGAGTAATTTCGGCGCGTTCCAGGGTAATAACTCGGTCATCCGCTCCCTGGCCACGCTGGCCTATGAGGGCCGTCGCCCGGCATTTGCCCAGGCGCAATTGCTCGCCGCGCTGCAGATCATCCAGCATGGCGATATCCAGGCCGACCAGATGAAAGGCTCCTGGGCCGGCGCCATGGGCCAGACCCAATTTATCCCGACCACCTACAACACCCATGCCGTGGACTTCGATGGCGACGGTCGCCGCGATATCTGGAACAGCCCGGCCGATGCCCTCGCCTCCACCGCGCATTACCTGCAGAGCTCCGGCTGGCAGAAAGGCCAGCCATGGGGTTTCGAGGTAAAACAACTGCCGGTCAACTTCGATTACGCCCTGGCCGACGGCAGCGTGCGCAAAAGCGTGGCCGAATGGTTGAAACTTGGCATTCAATTACCGCCGGGGGCGAGCATGCCGCCCAACGTCGACCAACTGTCCGCCGCCCTGCTGCTGCCGGCCGGTTACCGTGGCCCGGCCTTCCTGGTGCTGGATAACTTCCGCGCGATCCTCAAGTACAACAACTCCTCTTCCTACGCGCTCGCGGTGGGTCTGCTGTCGGAGCGGTTCGGTGGCGCAGGGGTGATTCGCGGAGAGTGGCCCAAGGACGAATTGCCGTTGAGCCGTTCCCAGCGCATCGACCTGCAGGCGGCGCTGACCGCCAAGGGCTATGACGCAGGCAACCCGGACGGGATCATCGGTGCGAATACACGCAAGGCAATTCGCGCGGCGCAGCAGGCGCTGGGCTGGCCGGCGGATGGCTATGCGACGGTGAAGTTGCTGGAATCGTTGCAAAACAGGTAGATCTGTCTCAAGGCGACTATCGCTATCGCAGTTCAAGCCAGCTCCCACAGGGGAATGCATTTCAACTGTGGGAGCTGGCTTGCCCGCGATGAAGGCCTCACAGGTGACGACTATTTAAAGACCACCTCCTGCTCCAGCACCACCCGCTGCTCCCCCGCATCCAGGCGAACCAATGCGCCCAGCGGCAAGGTCAGATTCGGATCGCAGTGCCCACTGCGCCAGCCGGACAGTACCGGAACGCCCAGCGGCGCGAAGGTTTGCTTCAACAGCCGCTCCAACGCCATGCTGTCCACCCCTGCCACATCCCCTACCAATACGCCTGCCACCTGCGCCAGCTTGCCGGCCAGGCGCAAGTGCGTCAGCAGACGGTCGATGCGGTAGATCGGCTCGTTGACGTCCTCGATAAACAGGATGATGCCTTGCGCGTCGATCTCGAATGGCGTGCCCATCACTGCGGCGATCATCGACAGGTTTCCGCCCTGCAAGCGCCCACGGGCGATGCCAGGCTCCAGGGTGGTCAGCGGGAAGGCCACCGGGTGCGCCAACTCACTGCCAGCGCCCAGCTGGCCGCGCAGCAGGCTGAACAACGATGATTCGGTGGGCGGCTGCTTGTCGCCCAGCAGATCGGCATTGAGCATCGGCCCGTGGAAGGTCACGAAGCCCGCATACCGGTTGATCGCCAGGTGCAAGGCGGTGATGTCGCTGTAGCCGACAAAGGGTTTGGGGTTGGCGCGCAGCAGGCCGAAGTCCAGGCTGTCAAGCAGGCGCGGCGTACCGTAGCCGCCGCGCAGGCAGAAGATGGCGTCGATATCGGGATCGGCGAAGGCGGCGTGGAGGTCAGCGAGGCGGGTTTTATCGCTGCCGGCGAGGTAGCCGTCACGCTCGTACACACCCGGGTAGGTGCGCAGACCATAGCCGCGATTGCGCATCCACTGTTCGGCTTTTTCGACGTGCAGCGCGGCAGGCCCGGCCGGAGCGATCAGGGCGATGGTGCCTTCGGGGCGCAATGCGGGTACGGCGGCGTTCATCCATGTTCTCCATGCAAAAAGTGGGAGGGGGCTTGCTCCCGATAGCGGTGTGACAGTCAATACATCAGGTGACTGAAACACCGCTATCGGAAGCAAGCCCCCTCCCACATTGGCCCTTCCTGCACTTCGGGCCTGCGGTGCTACTCAGCGCTCTAGGCGGAAACCAGGCTGGCCTTGACCAGTTTGGCCTGCTCGTCGGCGTGGTACGACGAACGTACCAACGGGCCCGATGCCACGTTCTTGAAGCCCATCTTGTAGCCTTCCTCGGCGAACCAGGCGAAAACGTCCGGGTGCACGAAACGCTGCACCGGCAAGTGGCTGCGCGACGGTTGCAGGTACTGGCCGAGGGTCAGCATGTCGATGTCGTGTTCGCGCATGCGCTTCATAACTTCGATCACTTCTTCATCGGTTTCGCCCAGGCCCAGCATCAGGCCGGATTTGGTCGGGATATGCGGCATAATCTGCTTGAACTTCTGCAGCAGGGTCAGCGACCACTGGTAGTCCGAACCCGGACGCGCGGCCTTGTACAGGCGCGGCACGGTTTCCAGGTTGTGGTTGAACACATCCGGTGGCTCGGCGGCGGTGATTTCCAGCGCCACGTCCATGCGGCCACGGTAGTCCGGCACCAGGGTTTCAAGCATCACGTTCGGCGACAGCTTGCGGATTTCGCGGATGCAGTCGGCGAAGTGCTGGGCACCGCCGTCACGCAGGTCGTCGCGGTCCACCGAGGTGATCACCACGTATTTGAGCTTGAGGTCGGCGATGGCGATGGCCAGGCTTTCCGGCTCGTTCACGTCCAGCGGCTTCGGACGGCCATGGCCCACGTCGCAGAACGGGCAGCGGCGGGTGCAGATGTCACCCATGATCATAAAGGTGGCAGTGCCGCCGGAGAAGCATTCACCCAGGTTCGGGCAGGACGCCTCTTCGCACACGCTGTGCAGCTTGTGTTTGCGCAGCAGCGCCTTGATACGGTCGACTTCCGGCGAGACCGGGATGCGCACGCGGATCCAGTCGGGTTTCTTCGGAAGTTCGGTGGTGGGAATGATCTTGACCGGGATGCGTGCAACCTTTTCGGCGCCACGCAGCTTGACGCCGGCTTCCACCTTGGCACGCGGGGCCGGGGCCGGACGCTCGGTGATGTCCAGCGTCGGGATCATGGTTTGCACTGCATCAGTAGTCATAATCAGTCGATTCCGCCCGTGAGGGTCGTCTGCTCAGCATAGTCGAGGTGTTTGACGAGCTGCGCGCGCAGCCGGGCACTTACCTCGGCAAATTTAATCGGTGTGGCGTGCTCGCTCAGTTGCGTCATCGCAAGCCCCGCATAACCACAGGGGTTGATGCGACGAAATGGCGCCAGGTCCATGTCCACATTCAGCGCCAGGCCATGAAAGGAACAACCATGGCGAATGCGCAACCCCAGCGAGGCGATTTTTGCGCCGTTCACATACACGCCGGGGGCATCGGGCTTGGCGGCGGCGCTCACGCCATAACTGGCCAGCAGCTCGATCAGGCACGCCTCCATGCGGCTGACCAGATCGCGCACGCCAAAGCCCAGCTTGCGCACATCCAGCAGCAGGTAAGCCACCAGTTGGCCGGGACCATGGTAAGTCACTTGACCACCTCGGTCGACCTGCACCACTGGAATATCACCTGGCACCAGCAAGTGCTCGGCTTTGCCGGCCTGCCCCTGGGTGAACACCGGCGGGTGTTCCACCAGCCAGATCTCGTCCGGTGCCGAGGTGCCGCGCTCGTTGGTGAAACGCTGCATGGCATGCCATACGGGCTCATAGGCCATCTGGCCAAGCTCGCGAAAGCCCAGTACGGCGGGCATCACAACACCATGTGCACGAAGCCGGTGGCCCGCAGTTCACTGTTGATGTCGTAGAGTTGTTCCTGACCGGTCGCAACGATGTGCAACTGGATCGTGGTGTATTTACCGTTGGTGCTCGAACGCTCGTCCACCCGGTTGTCGTTGATCGTCGCGTGTTTACGCACGATCTCGAGGATCTTGTCCTTGTTGCCTGCACCGGTATCGCTGATCACCTTGACGGGGTAGTCCGTCACCGGGAATTCGATCTTTGGCGCCTTTACTTCTTTATCGGTCATGGCAGAACAGCCTCGTAAGCGGTAAGCCGTGGCGACGGGCAAAGCCCCGCGTCGGATCAACGCGGGGCTTTGCAGGTGCGCACAATCAGTTGAACAAGCCGTAGAAGAACAGACGGATGCTATCCCACACGCGGCGGAAGATTCCACCTTCGTCGACGGCGTCCAGCGCGATCAGGTCGGCGCTGTGCACCACCTTGTCGTCCAGCTTCACTTCGACTTTACCGATCACATCGCCCTTGGCGATAGGCGCAACCAGTTGCGGGTTCATGGTCATGCTGGCAGCGAGCTTCTTCAACTGGCCTTTAGGCATGGTCAGGGTCAGGTCGTCAGCCAGGCCGGCCTTGACCTGCGAGGTCGCGCCCTTCCACACCGGTGCAGTCGCAAGCTCGGTGCCCTTCTGGTAGAAGGTCTGGGTTTCGAAGAAACGGAAGCCGTAGGTCAGCAGCTTTTGCGTTTCGGCCGCACGGGCCTGCTCGCTGTTGGTGCCGAATACCACGGCGATCAGGCGCTGGCCATCACGTACGGCGGACGACACCATGCAGTAACCGGCTTCGTCGGTGTGGCCGGTTTTCAGGCCATCGACGGTCTTGTCACGCCACAGCAACAGGTTGCGGTTGGGCTGCTTGATGTTGTTCCAGAAGAATTCCTTCTGGGAGTAGATCGCGTAGTGCACCGGGTCGACGCGGATGATTGCGCGCGCCAGGATCGCCATGTCGTGAGCCGACGAGTAGTGCTCCGGGTTCGGCAGGCCGGTTGGGTTCATGAAGTGGCTGTTGGTCATGCCCAGGTCGCCGGCGGTCTTGTTCATCATGTCGGCGAACGCGTCTTCGCTGCCGGCGATGTGTTCGGCCAGGGCCACGCTGGCGTCGTTACCCGACTGGATGATGATGCCGTGCAGCAGGTCGCTCACGGTGACTTGTGAGCCGACCTTGATGAACATCCGCGAACCGCCGGTACGCCAGGCGTTTTCGCTGACGGTAACCGGATCGTTCTCGCCGATCTGGCCGCGACGGATTTCCAGGGTCGCGATGTAGGCGGTCATCAGCTTGGTCAGGCTGGCGGGCGGCAGGCGCACGTCACCGCCGTTCTCGACCAGCACGTTGCCGCTGGCGGCATCCATGAGGACCCAGGCCTTGGCGGCCAGTTGCGGGGAAGCCGGCACCATTTCAACCGCCCAGGCGGCCGGGGTGATGATCAGCGAGATAAGCAGACACGTGCGTTTGGCTAAGGTGGTGATGTTCATCCGTCTCTCGAAATTGCGTATGGAAACTTGCCCTCGCGGGCAAAACTTATTCAGACAGCCCGTTGCCAGACTGTCGCGTGTTCGATTGCCCGCTCACCCCTTGCCCCTGGGTTTTGTTGTTCAACGAGCCAGCAACCAGGGTTCGAGCCCCGCAGGAGCCTGAACCTTCAATCGGGTTTATTCGGCGGTAACCAGCTTGGGCTGCCCCAGGTTGGCCAGGCGTACGCTGTTCTGCACCTGCGCGACCTCGCTCGGCGAGCCGATCGGCCCCATGCGTACACGGTGCAGGGTCTGCTGGTTACGCACAATGGAACTGATGAAAACCGGTGCGTTGACCATGCCGCTGAGTTTGGACCTTAACAGTTCTGCCGCATCCGGGTTGGCGAAAGCGCCCACCTGCAGGAATTGCCCGCCAGCCATGGACGCGCCAGGTGCGGCATGGGGCACGACCACGGTGTCCGGCGCATGCTGCGCGGGCGGTGGCGTCCACTGTTCGATCTTGCCGGTGGAGGCAGTCACTGGCGGCTGCGCGGTGCGCGGCTCGTTGAGCATCAATGGCGCTGGCTTGCCGCGCTGAGCCCAGTACTGCGCAGGGTCGATGCCTTCGACCTTGACCCGCGCGGTGCCGGTTTCGGCATAGCCGAGTTTCTTCGCGGCAGCGTAGGACAAGTCGATGATACGGTCGGAATAGAACGGCCCACGGTCGTTAACCCGCAGGATTACCGTGCGGTTGTTGTCCAGGTTGGTCACCCGCACATAGCTGGGCAGCGGCAATGTCTTGTGGGCCGCGCTCATGCCATAGAGGTCATAGACCTCGCCATTGGCGGTGTTCTGGCCGTGGAACTTGGTGCCGTACCAGGACGCCGTGCCCGACTGGACGTAGGTTCTGGATTCCTGCAGCGGGAAGTAATTCTTGCCCAGCACGGTGTAGGGGTTGGCCTTGTAGGGACCGGTGTGCAGGGTCGGCGTGGCATCCGGGATCTTCGACACATCCACGTCCCACCACGGCGCGCCGTCCTTGTGCGCGCGGTTGATGTCCAGGCCCGGCTGGGCGCGCACAATGGCGCCACCGGCCTTGGGCACCGGCCCGCGGCTGGTGGGGGTGGACGTGGAACAACTGACAACCAGCAAGGACAACGCGGCAAACGCCACCAGCTTGAGCGGTTTATGAAACGGCGATGCCCGCATTACTTGGTGCCCCGTGCTTGGACCAGCATGTCTGACAGCTGATGCACGGCCATGGCGTACATCACACTGCGGTTATAACGCGTGATTGCGTAAAAATTCTGCAGCCCCATCCAGTATTCAGGGCCGTTTTCGCCTTCCAGGCGGAACGCCGTCACCGGCAGCTCGTCTCCCGGCGCATTCTGACTCGACCAGCCCAGCGCCCGCAACTCCCCGACGGTCTTGGCCGGTTCGATGCCCTGGGTCAAGCCTTCGTCGGCGCGTTCGCCGCTGACAGTGGCGCGCACCACCACCGGTTCGCCGGCTACCCAGCCATGCTGCTTGAAGTAGCTGGCCACGCTGCCGATGGCATCGTCCGGGTTGCTCCAGATATTGATGTGGCCGTCGCCGTCAAAGTCCACTGCGTAGGCGCGAAAGCTGCTCGGCATGAACTGCGGCAGCCCCATGGCACCGGCGTAGGAGCCCTTGAGGGTTAGCGGGTCGACCTGCTCTTCGCGGGCCAACAGCAGGAACTCGCGCAGTTCCTTGCGGAAGAAGTCGGCGCGCGGCGGGTAATCGAAGCCCAAGGTGGACAAGGCATCGATCACCCGATAATTGCCGGTATTGCGCCCATAGAAGGTTTCGATGCCAATGATCGAGACAATCACCTGGGCCGGCAC
The DNA here is from genome assembly GCF_000336465.1 of Pseudomonas poae RE*1-1-14. Classification (NCBI taxonomy): domain Bacteria; kingdom Pseudomonadati; phylum Pseudomonadota; class Gammaproteobacteria; order Pseudomonadales; family Pseudomonadaceae; genus Pseudomonas; species Pseudomonas poae. The sequence goes on from NC_020209.1 coordinate 4,012,292, forward strand.
GCCATACTCCTGCTCGGCGCGGGCGAGTGTCGCCTCGTGCTGACGCCAGAAGTCCACGCCCCGGGCCACGCGTGCATCGGTGAGGAACATCGGTCGATATTCCTTCCACTGCTTCACGCGTTCGGCCGGGCGCGAGATGGCGTCGAGGATCGCCTGCTTCTTCTGCGCCTCACGGAACACGCCCATCAGCTGTTCACCGGCGAAACCGTAGTCGCGGGTCATTTCGCCGACAAATTCGGCGACCTGGGGAGAGCCATCGTAGTCACCGGCCTGCGTGTCCTGCGATGCACCCAGCAGCCCGATCAGGCCCATCCAGGACGCATGCCGAGTCGCCCAGCCGCGCATTACTTGCATTGACATCTTCACCTTATTCAAACCTGTGCGATCCATTTGCGATGCGTATGAATCGACATCAAAACCCCAAACGCTGACAGCAATGTCACCAGCGAAGTTCCGCCGTAGCTAATGAACGGCAACGGCACCCCTACCACCGGCAGCAGGCCACTGACCATACCGATGTTGACGAAAACGTAAACAAAAAAAGTCATGGTCAGGGCGCCGGCGAGCAATTTGCCGAACAGCGTCTGCGCCTGCGCGGTGATGACCAGGCCCCGCCCGATCAGCAGCAAATAGATCAGCAGCAGCGCACAGATGCCCACCAGGCCGAACTCTTCGCCCAGCACCGCGATGATGAAGTCGGTGTGGCTTTCGGGCAAAAAGTCCAGATGCGACTGGGTGCCCAGCAACCAGCCCTTGCCGAACACGCCACCGGAACCGATGGCAGCCTTGGACTGGATGATGTTCCAGCCGGTGCCCAACGGGTCGCTTTCCGGGTCGAGGAAAGTGAGGATCCGCTGCTTCTGATAGTCGTGCATGAAAAAGAACCACATTGCGACCGCCACCGGCACCGCAGCCGCCAGCACGCTGAGGATCCAGCGCCAGCGCAGGCCGCCCATGAACAGCACGAAGGCGCCGCCGGCAAGGATCAGCAACGAAGTACCGAGGTCGGGTTGACGCACGATCAGGATGAACGGGATACCGATCAGAATCAGGCTGATGCCCACGTGCTTGAGCTGTGGCGGCAACGTGCGCTTGGACAGATACCAGGCAATGGTGGCCGGCATCAGGATCTTCATGAATTCCGACGGTTGGAAGCGAATCACCCCGGGAATGTTGATCCAGCGCGTCGCGCCCATGGCGTTGTGGCCCATCACGTCCACCACCACCAGCAGCAACACCCCGGTGACATACCCCAGCGGCACCCAACGCGCCATGAAGCGTGGCTCCAACTGCGCGATCACCACCATCGACAGCAGGCCCAGGCCGAAAGACGACGCCTGCTTGATCAGCAGGTCCCAGTCCTTGCCACTGGCCGAATACAGCACGAACAGGCTGCCGGCCGCCAAGGTCAATAGCAGGATCAGCAGCGGGCCATCAATGTGCATGCGCTGCAGCAACGTCGCGCGACGACGCATCACGTCCTCGCTGGAGAGGATGCGGTCAAAGTTACTCTTCACGGGCCGTCACCTCGGGAGTTGAAGGGGGACCGCCATACTCGGGCTTGAGCCTGCCGTCATCGGCCAGCAGCCAGGCGTCCATGATCTGGCGCACCACCGGTGCGGCCACGCCGGAGCCGGATTCGCCGTTCTCGACCATCACCGCCACCACGATTTTTGGCGCATCGGCCGGCGCAAAGCCGACAAACAAGGCGTGGTCGCGGTGACGCTCCTGGACCTTGCTGCGGTCATACTTTTCGCCCTGCTTGATCGCCACCACCTGCGCCGTACCGCTCTTGCCGGCAATGCGGTACTGCGCGCCGAGTGCCGCCTTGCGCGCGGTGCCCCGAGCGCCGTGCATCACTTGCTGCATGCCATGGTTGACCTTGGCCCAGTCGGACGGGTCGCGCAGCACAATGTCGGGAATCGGGTTCTCATCCACCGGCTTTTCGCCTTCGATGGTGCGGGCCAGGTGCGGGCGATTCCACACGCCTTTATTGGCCACCAATGCGGTGGCCTGCGCCAACTGCAGCGGTGTGGCCTGCATGTAGCCCTGGCCAATGCCGAGAATCAGGGTTTCACCCGGGAACCACGCCTGGCGACGGGTCGCGCGCTTCCACTCGCGCGACGGCATCAGGCCGGGGGATTCTTCAAACATGTCCAGGGAGACTTTCTGACCGAGGCCGAACTTGCCCATGTAGGCCGCCAGACGGTCAATGCCCAGCTTGTGGGCCAAGTCGTAAAAATAGGTGTCGTTGGAGCGCATGATTGCGGTGTCCAGGTCGACATAACCGTCGCCGGTGCGGTTCCAGTTGCGGTATTTGTGGTCGTAGTTGGGCAGCATGTAGTAGCCCGGGTCGTACACACGGCTGGAGGCGGTGACCACGCCCGCGTCCAGGCCGGCAATCGCTACCGCCGGCTTGATGGTCGAACCCGGCGGGTACAGGCCGCGCAGCACGCGGTTGAACAGCGGTCGGTCGATGGAATCGCGCAACTCGGCATAGGCCTTGAAGCTGATGCCGGTCACGAACAGGTTAGGGTCGAAGCTTGGCTGACTGACCATCGCCAGCACCTCGCCAGTACTCGGATCGAGCGCTACCACCGCGCCACGGCGACCGCCCAGGGCCATCTCTGCGGCCTCCTGCAGCTTGATATCCAGGCTCAGCACGATGTCCTTGCCGGGTATCGGGTCGGTGCGCTTGAGCACGCGCAGCACGCGGCCTCGCGCATTGGTTTCGACCTCTTCGTAACCCACCTGACCGTGCAGCTCGGGCTCGTAGAACCGTTCGATGCCGGTTTTGCCGATGTGGTGGGTGCCGCTGTAATTGACCGGATCGAGGCTTTTCAGCTCTTTCTCGTTGATGCGCCCCATGTAGCCGACCGAGTGGGCAAAGTGCGGCCCCTGCGGATAGTGCCGCACCAACTGCGCCACCACTTCCACGCCGGGCAGGCGGAACTGGTTCACCGCGATACGTGCGATCTGCTCTTCGGTCAGCTCGAACAGAATCGGCACCGGCTCGAACGGCCGACGCCCCTGCTTCATGCGTTTTTCGAAGATCACCCGGTCTTCCGGCGTCAGTTGCAGCACCTCGACGATCACATCGAGCACCTGCTGCCAGTTGCCGGAGCGCTCGCGGGTCATGCTCAGGCTGAAGCTGGGACGGTTGTCGGCGACCACCACGCCATTGCGGTCGAAAATCAGCCCACGGGTCGGTGGGATCGGCTGCACATGCACGCGGTTGTTTTCAGACAGCGTGGAGTGATAGTCGTACTGGATCACCTGCAGGAAATACAGGCGCGCGACCAGCACGCCGATCAACCCCACCACCAGAAAAGCACCAAACACGACCCGAGCGCGTACCAGACGTGCGTCTTTCTCGTGGTCCTTGATGCGGATCGGCTGAGTCATCGGGCGCGGCGCAGATTATTTGTGGTAAGGGTGCCCGGACAGAACTGTCCAGGCGCGATACAGCTGTTCACCGATCAGAATCCTTACCAACGGGTGCGGCAACGTCAGCGCCGACAACGACCAACGCTGATCGGCCCGCGCGCACACTTCCGGCGCCAGCCCTTCGGGGCCACCGACCATGAAGTTGACCGTGCGCGAATCCAGGCGCCAGCGGTCCAGTTCCACCGCCAACTGCTCGGTACTCCAGGGCTTGCCGTGCACTTCCAGGGTGACGATGCGCTCGTTGGCACCGACCTTGGCCAGCATGGCTTCGCCTTCCTGACGGATAAAGCGCGCCACGTCGGCATTCTTGCCCCGGGTGTTGAGCGGGATTTCCACCAGCTCAAGCGACAGCTCGGCGGGCAGACGCTTGGCATATTCGTGCCAGCCCTCTTCCACCCACTTGGGCATGCGTGAACCGACAGCGATCAGACGCAGGCGCACAGCCGTTCCTTATTCCTGGTCTTTGTTGAGCTTGTCGAAGTGCGCGTGGCCCACTTCCGGACTGTGGTGCTTGCCGTCGGCGGCGCGGCTCTGCTCGGCGCCTTTCCACAGACGCTCCAGGTCGTAGAACTGGCGGGCGTTGGACGTCATCATGTGAACGATCACGTCGTCCATATCCAGCAGCACCCAGTCGCTGTCGCCCTTGCCTTCTTCACCCAACGGCTTGACGCCCTGGGCTTTGACGGCTTCGCGAACCTTGTCCAGCATCGCGCCGATCTGGCGGTTGGAGGTACCGGTGGCGATGATCATGTAGTCGGTGATGCTCTGCTTGTCGCGCACGTCCAGCACCTGGATGTCCTGGGCCTTCACGTCTTCGAGCGCGGCAACCGCGACTTTCACCAGCTCTTCGCCAGCCAGCTCCGGGCCAACGTGGGCTTCAACCGGCAGCGGGGCGCTTTTGAAGGTGCCTTTGCGCTTAACTTTGCTTACGTCTTTGTTCGTCATAAAAAACTCGTTTTGCTCATATGTTCGGGCGCTTGCTGCACGACAGTTCGTGCGGTCAAGCGCGCCTTTTCAGTTCGACGCACGGTAAAGCCCGTGCGCATCGATGTAGGCCAGGACCGCGTCAGGCACCAGGAAACGTACCGACTTCCCGCTGGCCAGCAGTTGACGGATCTGGGTGGCAGACACCGCAAGCGGGGTCTGCCAGACGAATGCAATATTCCCGTTCGGCCCGGTCAGGGCCAAGGGGTCACTTACCGACCGCGCGGCCAGCAGGTTGCGCAGGGCATCCGGCGGTTCGCTGTCGGCATCCGGGCGTTGCAGCACCAGGATGTGGCAATGCTGGAGGAGTTCCTCCCAGCGATGCCAAGAGGGCAGGCCGCAAAATGCGTCCCAGCCCAAAAGCAGAAACAACTGGTCATCAGCGGCCAACTCGGCGCGCATCAGCTCCAGGGTGTCGACAGTGTAGGACGGTTTATCGCGCTTGAGTTCGCGGTCGTCCACCACCAGCGGTGCGATGCCTTCCACTGCCACGCGCACCATTTCCAGGCGCTGCTGCGGCGACACCTGCGGCATGTCGCGATGGGGCGGCCGCGCGTTGGGCATCACCCGCATCTCGTCCAGCCCCAGCGCATCGGCAACCTCAAGTGCACTGCGCAAATGGCCGATGTGCACGGGGTCGAAGGTGCCACCGAGCAGCCCGATGCGTTTAGCCATCAAGTGCGCACGTGACCGTCGCCGAACACTACGTACTTCTCGCTGGTCAGGCCTTCCAGGCCGACCGGGCCGCGTGCGTGGAGTTTGTCGGTGGAGATGCCGATCTCTGCCCCCAGGCCATACTCGAAGCCATCGGCAAAGCGCGTCGAGGCGTTGATCATCACCGACGCGGAATCCACCTCGGTGAGGAAACGCCGGGCATCGCTGAAATGCTCGGAGACGATCGCGTCGGTGTGCTTGGAGCCGTAGGTATTGATGTGTTCGATGGCCTGGTCCAGGTCGTCGACGATGCGGATCGACAGGATCGGCGCCGTGTATTCGGTGTACCAGTCCTGCTCGGTGGCTTCGATCACGTCTGCGCCCAGCAGCGCGCGGGTGCGTTCGCAGCCACGCAGTTCCACGCCCTTGTCGCGGTAGATGGCAGCCAGCGGCGGCAGCACGCGCTCGGCAATGCCGGCGTGCACCAGCAGTGTCTCCATGGTGTTGCACGGGGCGTAGCGATGGGTCTTGGCGTTGTCGGCGATGCGGATCGCCTTGTCGATGTCGGCGGCCACGTCGATGAACACGTGGCACACGCCGTCCAGGTGCTTGATCACCGGCACCTTGGCCTCGCGGCTGACGCGCTCGATCAGGCTCTTGCCACCGCGTGGCACGATCACGTCGACGAACTCGGGCATGGTGATCAACGCGCCGACGGCGGCGCGGTCGGTGGTTTCCACCACCTGCACCACTTCGGCGGGCAACTCGGCCACGGCCAGGCCCTGCTGGATGCAGGCGGCAATGGCACGGTTGGAATTAATGGCCTCGGAACCGCCGCGCAGGATAGTGGCGTTGCCGGACTTGAGGCACAGGCTCGCGGCGTCGATGGTCACGTTCGGGCGCGACTCGTAGATGATGCCGATCACGCCCAGGGGCACACGCATCTTGCCGACCTGGATACCGGACGGCAGGTAGCGCATATCGCGGATTTCACCGATGGGGTCAGGCAGCTTGGCCACCTGACGCAGGCCTTCGATCATGTCGTCGATACGGGCCGGGGTCAGTTCCAGACGGTCCAGCAGGGCTGGCTCAAGGCCATTGGCGCGGCCGTTGGCCAAATCCTGTTCGTTGGCGGCCGCAAGCGCTGCGCGCGAGGTATCCAGCGCATCGGCGGCGGCCAGCAGGGCACGGTTCTTCTGCGCAGTGCTCGCGCGGGCGATCAACCGCGAGGCCTGGCGGGCTGCGCGACCCAGGCGGGTCATGTAGTCGAGAACGGACTCAGTCATGGTCAGGGAGACTTGGCCAAAGAGGAAAGCGGCAGATTATAGCTGTGACGCCGCCCGACTGACAGCGGTGAGGGGCGGATGGTCGAAATGAACTGTAAAAAACAGGTGTTCAGCGGTAATTAAGCGGGGAGTTGTTATTATTCGGTCACATTTACCTGTATTCCCCTGACCTCTTATGCCAAGCGTCACGCCCCAACTCCCCGCCAGCGCCCTGCCCGACCACTTCTTCGACCGCGACGCGCAATTGCTCGCACGGGATCTGCTCGGAAAAGTCATACGCCATCGCGTGGGCGATCTCTGGCTTTCTGCGCGAATTATTGAAACCGAAGCCTATTACGTGGCGGAAAAAGGCAGTCACGCGTCACTTGGCTACACAGAAAAGCGTAAGGCTTTGTTTCTGGATGGTGGCCATATCTACATGTATTACGCGCGCGGCGGCGATTCGCTGAACTTCAGCGCCCATGGCCCGGGCAACGCGGTGCTGATCAAGTCGGCCTATCCGTGGGTGGACGAGGTCTCGGGCCCCGCGAGCCTGGCGCAGATGCTGCTCAATAACCCGAACCCCGACGGCAGCCCGCGCGCCTCGCAAAAGCTCTGCGCCGGCCAGACACTGCTGTGCAAGGCACTGGGCCTGAAGGTGCCGATGTGGGACGCCAAGCGGTTCGACCAGGAGCTGCTTTATGTGCAGGACGTGGGACAGACGCCCACGCAAATTATCCAGACCACCCGCCTGGGCATCCCGAGCGGACGCGATGAGCACTTGATGTACCGTTTTGTAGATGCAGGCTATGCGCCTTATTGCACGCGGAACCCGCTGCGCCGAGGCCAGGTCGAAGGCCGGGATTATTTTTTGATTTGAGCCGACCGGGCATGAGCGCTTATATCGCCGCAGCCCTTTGTGGGAGCGGGCTCGCCCGCGAAAGCGGTGGATCAGTCACCGTCAATGTTTGCTGGGCCGACGTCTTCGTGGGCAAGCCCGCGCCCACAGTTAATCTTTAGTGTTCCGGTTTACGTAGTGCATAGAGGGAGTGAAGTGTATGGGCCAATGGCTCGATAGCATTACCGGCTGGCTGACTGTAAATCCGCAGTGGCTGGCCGTGGCGGTGTTTATCGTCGCGTGCGTGGAGTGCCTGGCGATTGCCGGGCTGATCGTGCCGGGCACGGTGTTGCTGTTCGCCATTGCCGCGCTGGCTGGCAGCGGGGCGTTGTCGCTGAGCGAGACGTTGCTGCTGGGGTTTCTCGGCGGGCTGCTGGGCGACGGCGTTTCCTACTTTCTGGGTCGACATTTCCACCAGAATATCCGGCGATTGCCCGGCTTGCGTCACCACCCGGAATGGATGAGCGGCGCCGAAACCTACTTCCACAAATACGGCATCGCCAGCCTGCTGGTCGGACGCTTCATTGGCCCGTTGCGCCCGATGCTGCCCATGGTGGCCGGCATGTGCGACATGCCCTTCCCGCGTTTTGCCGCCGTGAGCATTGTTGCGGCGGCAGGCTGGTCGGTGGCTTACCTGATGCCGGGCTGGGCGACGGGCGCCGCGTTCCGCCTGCCATTGCCGGAAGGCTTCTGGCCTGAGGCGGCGGTCGTCGCAGGATGCCTGGCTGTCTTGCTCGGCCTGAGCTTGAACAGCAGCCTGCGCGGCCATCGCCGCGCAACGCTCTGGATCGGCTGCGCGAGCCTGGTGCTGTTGATCGCGATGTTTATCGGCTACCCACACCTCAATCACTTTGATCAGGGCCTGAGCGCACTGGTGCAGGAGCATCGCAGCGCGTGGCTGGACGAGGTGATGGTGCGGATCACGCAGTTGGGCGAGTTCAAGAAAATGTTCGTCGCCAGCGCGGTGTTCACCGGCCTGCTGTTACTGGCGCGACAATGGCGCCATGCGCTGTTCGTCGGTGCCACGCTGGCCGGAGCAGCCGTGGTCAATACCGGCACCAAGCTGTTCTTTGCCCGAGGCCGCCCGGAAATACTCACCGAACCGCTCACCAGTTTCAGCATGCCCAGCGGACATGCTTCCGGCGCCTTCGCGTTTTTCCTCGCGCTGGCAGTGCTGGCAGGGCGCGGCCAGCCTGCGCGGCTGCGCCTGACCTGGATGCTGATGGGCTGCATTCCGGCCGCGTTCATCGCGTTGTCGCGGGTGTACCTGGGCGCTCATTGGCCATCGGACATTCTTGCCGGCACGCTGCTGGCCATGACCGTGTGTGCGTTCTCCCTTGCGATCAGCGAATACCGCAGCCCCCTGCCGGCCCTGTCGCGCAGAACCTGGTGGTTGCTGTTGCCGGCGCTGGTGGTGGTGATGAGCTTTATCGCCCTCACCGGCACACCTCATGCGCTGTTGCGCTACGCCTATTGAGTGAACAGCTCGCCCTGCAACTCATCGAGCAGCATCTGGATCGCGTCCAGACGCTGCTGCGGGTCGTCGATTTGCAGCAGGTCGATCTTGTCCGCTTCAGTGAACGGCAATAGATACGCGAGCTGATTACCCAGCGCCTGCTGGCCTTCGGCATTGCCGCCCATGTCCAGAGAAGCGACCATCGGATGCTCGGCCAGGGCCTGGAGCAGCGCCAGCAGGTCGGCGTCCTCTTCTTCGAGTGGCAGGTCCGGTTGCTCGTCCAGCCATTGCACGTCGGCTACCAGCAACTGGTCTTTCTGCACACCCGCTTCGCGTACCCGAAACCGACGCCCGCCTTCGACGCGAATCCCCAGCAAGCCGTTGTCCTGCTGCTTGAAGTCGCGAATCAAGGCCTCGCAGCCGATCAGCGCGTAGCCGTCCGGCGCCATGCCGACTTCCCGGCCGTCGAGGATGCACACCACGCCGAAGCTTTCGCCCTTTTTCATGCAGCGGCTGATCATGTCCAGGTAGCGTGCCTCGAACAACTGCAGATCGAGCGTGCAGCCGGGGAACAGCACGGTATTGAGCGGGAACAGCGCCAAACTCATAAAGATTTCCTTCATAACCGGGTTTAAACAATCACCGACACGGCCAACGGTAAAAACACCGCCGTGGCCACGCCCATCAGGCTCATGGCCAGCGCGGCAAAGGCGCCGCATTCTTCGCTTTCCTGCAAGGCCACCGAGGTGCCGACGGCATGGGCGGTCATGCCCAGCGCCATGCCGCGCGCCTCGGGGCTGTGCACGCCGAGGCGCGTCAGGTAGGCCGGGCCGATCATGGCGCCGACCACGCCGGTGATCAGCACAAACACGGCGGCCAATGCGGCCACGCCGCCGATCTGCTCGGCCACCAGCATGGCAATCGGCGAGGTCACCGACTTGGGCGCCATGGTCATCAGCATCCGGTGCTCGGCGCCGAACCACTGGCCCAGCAACAGACACAGCCCGGTGACCAACACTCCGCCCAATACCAGCGTAGTAAAAATCGGCCAGAACAATTGGCGAATCCGTCGCAGGTTCAGGTAGAGCGGCACAGCCAGGGCCACCGTTGCCGGGCCCAGTAGGACGCCCATGATCTCGGTGCTCTTGCGGTATTCGGCGTAGCTGAGGCCACAGGTGAGCAACACACCGATCACCAAGAGCATGGAGACCAGCACCGGTTGCAGAAAGATCCAGCGGGTTTTCTCGAACCCGGCCAGCACCAGTTGGTAAGCGCCCAAGGTAATGCCGATGCCGAACAGCGGGTGATGGATAACGGAGGTCCAGGCGCCTTGCCAGTCGCCGATCATTGACTCTTCTCCTTGCGCTTGACCCACTGCTGCATCAGCACACCGACGAAACCCATGGCGATCACCAGCGATAACACCAGCGCACCGATGATGGCCCAGAAGTCGGCGGCAATCTCGCGGGCGTAAACCATCACGCCCACGGCGGGCGGCACCAGCAGCAGCGGCAGGTATCGCAACAGGCTGCTGGCCGCCAGGTTCAGGGGCTCACCGACTTCGCCGCGCCAGATGAGGAATCCCAGCATCAGCAACAGGCCAATGATCGGCCCCGGCAGTACCGGCACCAGCAAATGATTGAGCGCCGTGCCGATCAATTGAAACAGCACCAGCCAAGTCAGGCCCCTTAACAACATCCGCGTTCTCCCCCGTCAAAACTCGCCCGCATTATAAGCATGTCAGGTCTATGCACCGGCATTCGCCATAAGCATGGTGGATTGACCGGGCGCAAGGGCCGTGATGATCTACAGTGGTTCTCTGCAATCCAGAAAATGCCCCGACGATCGGGCAGATAAAAACCGATGAACCAAGGAGAGATGCAATGCCCTATGTACCTGTAGCGCAGCTCAAAGATCATGTCGGCAAGGAACTGGGACGTTCCGACTGGCTCACCATCGACCAGGCGCGTATCAACCTGTTCGCAGAGGCCACAGGCGATCATCAGTTCATCCATGTCGACCCGGCCAAAGCCGCGCAGACCCCGTTCGGCAGCACCATCGCCCACGGTTTTCTGTCGCTGTCGCTGATTCCCAAGTTGATCGAAGACATCCTGGTCGTGCCCGAAGGCCTGAAAATGGCGGTCAATTATGGCCTGGACAGCGTGCGCTTCATCCAGCCGGTGAAGGTCGACTCCAGGGTGCGCCTGGCGGTCACCCTGACCGATGTCACCGAGAAGAAGCCCGGCCAGTGGTTGCTCAAGGCCACCTGCACCCTGGAAATCGACGGCCAGGAAAAACCTGCCTACATTGCCGAGTCGCTGTCCCTCTGCTTTGTGTAAGGCCCTGCCTGTGGTGAGGCGCTAAACCTCGCCACAACGTATGTAAATTTATGTATCAAACGCGCGGCTGCGGCATACTCGGCGCTCAATTATCCGGATCCCGCTATGCGCCCACTCGCCCCCCTTGCCCTTGCCCTGTTGCTCACCGCCTGCGGAGACGGCGAATCGCTGTTGCCGCCCGATGCGCGCCTGCCCGATGGGGGCCGCTACCGGGGTGATGTGGTCAATGGCCTGCTGCAGGGCCAGGGCCGTGTCGACTATCCCAACGGCAGTTGGTACGCCGGTGCGTTCGACAAGGGCCAGTGGCACGGCCTGGGCGAATGGCATGGCAGCAACGGCGAAGTCTATAAAGGCGAGTTCCAGCAGGGCCTGTTCGATGGCCAGGGCAGCCTGACCACCGCCGGCAGCCAATACGTGGGCGGCTTCAAGAAGGGCCGCCGCAACGGCGAAGGCACCCTCAAAGAGGGGCAGATGACCTACCGTGGCGAATTTCTCGACGACCAGTACTCAGGCCTCGGTCGCCTGGAGCTGGCCGACGGCAGCCAGTACCAGGGCCAGTTCGCCCACGGCAAGCCGAACGGCGAAGGCCAACGCAACGACGACAGTGGCAACCAGTTCAGCGGCCGTTTCGTCGATGGTCAGCTGGAAGGCAACGGCACGTTCAACAGCGCCGACGGCGACATCTATGTCGGCCAGTTCAAACAGAACCAGCTCAACGGCAAGGGCCGCTACGAAAACGCCGACGGCGACGTGTGGATCGGCGAGTTCAAGGAAGGTGCATTGAGCGGTAAGGGCGAGTTGATCGGCGTGGACGGCAGCCACTACGTGGGCCAGTTCAGCGATTGGCGTTTTACCGGCGAAGGTCGCCTGAACCTCACGGACGGCAGCTTCTATATCGGCGGTTTCGATGGCGACAGCTATCAGGGTCGCGGCACGCTGGTGCTCACCGACGGTACCGTGCAGGCAGGTACCTGGGCCAATGGCCTGCGCGTGCGAGACGCCGACGGCAAGCTGCTGCCCGACCCACTGGAAATCGGCGTGTTCGCCCAGGGCCGTTTGCTCAACGAGGCGCTCGCCGCAGTACCCGCCTCCACCCCCGCCGTGGAGCTGTACACCCTGGCCGTGGCGGGCGACGGCAAGCAAAGCGTGTTCCTGCGCGAAGCCGATTACGTCAGCAACATGCTCGCCACGCGCTTCGGCGCCCGTGGGCAGATTCGCCTGGTCAACCACCGCGACCACATCACCGACCGTCCCCTGGCCACCCGTGAAAGCCTGCGCCGCGCAGTACAGACCCTGGCCGAACGCAGCGGGCCGGAAGACCTGGTGTTTATCTACCTGACCAGCCACGGCACCCACGAGCATGAACTGGTGCTCGACCAGCCGCGCATGGAGCTGGCCGACCTGCCCGCCGACGAGCTGGCCGCCGTGCTCACGCCGTTGCAAAACCGCGACAAGATCATCGTGATTTCCGCCTGCTATTCCGGCGGCTTCATTCCAGCGTTGAAAGATGAACACACGTTGATCATGACCGCCTCGAGGGCTGATCGCGTGTCGTTCGGCTGTTCCGAGGAAGCCGACTTCACCTACTTTGGCGACGCCCTCTTCGCACAGGCGTTTAACCAGACCGACGATTTGCAGCAAGCCTTCAAACTGGCGCAACTGCACGTGACCGAGCGCGAGCAGGCGGACAACTTCGAAGCGTCCGAACCGCAGATCTGGGCGCCCAAGGGAGTGATCGCCCACTGGCAACTCTTACGCAAACAGCAGGCACGAAAGGCGCTCGAAAGCGTCTCAATGAATAGCAAGGAAGCCAAAGGCAACTAAGCTGTAATGTGTAATAAGGGGGAAACATCATGTACCTGACACCTCAGCATATCCTGCTCGCAGGCGCCTCGGGCCTTACCGGCGAACACTTGTTGGACCGCCTGCTCAACGAACCCACCGTCAGCCGCGTACTGGCGCCGAGCCGCAAGCCACTTGCCGAGCACCCGCACCTGGAAAACCCGGTGGGCGAGCCGGCGCAGGTGTTGCCACAGCTGAGCGGCCAGGTGGATATTGCCTTCTGCTGTCTGGGCACCACTATCAAGAAAGCCGGCTCCGAAGCGGCCTTCCGCGCCGTCGACCTGGACATGGTCGTCGCCTTCGCCAAACGCGCGCGGGAACTGGGCGCGCGGCACCTGATCGTGATCAGCGCGATTGGCGCCGATCCGAAATCCTCGGTGTTCTACAACCGGGTCAAAGGCGAAATGGAACAGGCAGTGCGGGCGCAGGACTGGCCGCAACTTACCCTCGTACGGCCTTCGCTGTTGCTGGGGGATAGACTTGAACCGCGCCTGGCCGAACAACTGGCCGGGCCGTTGTCGCGTTTGATTCCAGGCAAGTACCACGGCATCGAAGTGTGCGACCTCGCCCGGGCCATGTGGCGCCTGGCCCTGGAAGAACAGAATGGCGTGCGGGTGGTGGAGTCGGATGAGTTGCGCAAGCTCGGCAAGTAACCTGAACCTGTGGGAGGGAGCAAGCCCTCTCCCACATCTGGCCTTGCGTCAGAGGCCGCCTGTTGCGTTAAACCCCACGCCCAACACCGTTAACACCGACAGCGGCAACAGCAGCGTATCGAGCAGCGCACTGGCTGGCAGGTCCGCGTGAGGGTAGCGCGGCGCCTCCGCCCCGAACTTGTCCCTGGCACAACAGCCGCCGTCAATCGCATACAGGTCCAGGCGTGTGCCGGCATACACCACCGGTGCGCCGGGCTGCGCGGCGTCCAGCGTACGCGCCGTGGCGCAGCCGGCCAGTTGCAGCGCCATCACCAGCAGCAGCGCCTTATTCATCACTGTTCAAATGGTGCTCGCCCCAGCGCGGCAGCATGTCCTGGGGGATGTTGAGCAGATTGAGAATGCGCGCCACCACGAAATCCACCAGGTCATCGATGGTCTGCGGCTGGTGATAGAAGCCCGGCGACGCGGGCAAAATGGTCACGCCCATGTTCGACAACTTGAGCATGTGCTCCAGATGAATACTCGAATACGGCGCTTCACGCGGCACCAGGATCAACTGACGACGCTCCTTGAGCGTCACATCCGCCGCCCGCTCAATCAGGTTGTTGCAGGCACCGGTGGCAATTGCCGACAGCGTGCCGGTGGAGCACGGCACCACCACCATCGCTGCAGGTGCGCCGGACCCCGAGGCCACCGGCGACATCCAGTCTTCCTTGCCGTAGACCTTGATCTGCCCCGCCGCCGCACCGGTGTATTCGGTGAGGAACGCCTGCATGGTCTGCGTCTTGGAAGGCAGTGACACATCGGTTTCGGTGGCCATTACCAATTGCGCGGCCTTGGAGATCAAAAAAAGCACCTCGCGCTCTTCGCGCACCAGGCAATCAAGCAGGCGCAGGCCATAAGGCGCACCGGATGCGCCGGTCATTGCCAGGGTGACGCGTTCCGGGCCGCTCATTTCAGCGCCTCGGCCAGCTTGCCATGCAAGCCGCCGAAGCCGCCGTTGCTCATGACCACCACGTGAGTACCCGGCGTGGCCTGCTGTTTGACGTGTTCGATGATGCCTTCGATGCAATCGCAGACCGTCGACGGCACGCTGCACAGCGCTGCAATCGCCGGCAAGTCCCAGCCGAGATTGGCGGGCGCATACCAGATCACCTCGTCGGCATCGTTGACGCTTTGCGGCAAACCATCGCGGTGCGCGCCGAGCTTCATGGAATTGGAGCGCGGCTCGACAATCGCGATGATTCGGGCATCACCTACCTGCTTGCGCAAGCCATCCAGGGTGGTGGCAATCGCCGTGGGGTGGTGAGCGAAATCGTCGTAGATGGTAACGCCATTCACCTCAGCGACTTTCTCCATGCGACGCTTCACGCTTTTGAACGCGCTCAACGCAGCGATACCCATGGCGGGCACCACGCCCACATGCCGCGCGGCAGCCAGAGTGACCAAGGCATTGGCGACGTTATGCTGGCCGGTCATGCCCCACTCGACGATGCCCTGGGCCTGGCCTTCAAACAGCACTTCGAAGCGCGAGCCGTCTTCGCTCAGCAGCTTGACCTGCCACTGCCCGCCGGCGCCGGTGGTTTGCACCGGAGTCCAGCAGCCCATGTCGATCACACGCTGCAGCGCAGGCTCGGTGGTGGGGTGGATGACCAGACCTTCGCTGGGAATAGTGCGCACCAGGTGGTGGAATTGCCGCTCAATGGCCGGCAGGTCGGGGAAGATGTCGGCGTGATCGAATTCAAGGTTATTGAGAATGGCCGTACGCGGACGGTAGTGGACGAACTTGGAGCGCTTGTCGAAGAAGGCGCTGTCGTACTCGTCAGCTTCGATCACAAAAAACGGCGTCTCACCCAAACGGGCAGACACCGAAAAATTCTGCGGCACACCGCCGATCAAAAAGCCCGGGCTCATGCCGGCATGCTCCAGCACCCAGGCGAGCATGCTGCTGGTGGTGGTCTTGCCGTGAGTGCCCGCAACCGCCAGCACCCAGCGACCTTGCAGTACGTGGTCGGCCAGCCATTGCGGGCCGGAAACATATGGCAACCCCTTGTTAAGTACGTACTCGACTGCCGGGTTGCCACGGGACATGGCATTGCCGATCACCACCAGGTCCGGCACCGGTTCGAATTGCGAAGGGGCGTAGCCTTGGGTCAGCGCAATGCCTTGAGCCTCAAGTTGCGTGCTCATCGGCGGGTAAACGTTGGCGTCGGAGCCGGTGACGTGATGGCCCAACTCCTTGGCCAGCACGGCCATAGAGCCCATGAACGTACCGCAGATACCCAAAATATGAATGTGCATAATTGACCTCGTAAAACATCGGCGCAGGTTAGCGCAGGGCGAAGGAAATCGCACTCTTTAGGTCAATGCCACGGATCAGGGCGCGTCCGGGTTCAGCAGCTTGTACAATTTCGCCTGGACCTTTCTCACTGCGACTATCTTTTTCTCAATCACCTCCAGGCGCTTTTCCAAACCGTCAGGGCCTTGATCAAGGGCACCATAGAAGTGGTAAGGTTCAAAAAACACTTTGTGCATGTGCGCGTCGGTTTCTGCGCGCTCCTCGATCAAACACAACTCCGCTTCCAACTGGTCCAGAAGCTGTTGTGGGTCGTCCGACCAGACTTGCCTCGGAACATGATTGAGCACCGTGCCCCCCGCCGAGTACTCCAGTGAGTGTTTTTCTATATTGACGGCATTCGACTTTGCTGCTTCGAACCGAAGGCGCAGAGCAGAGTCAATGCGTACCTCGACAGTGGGCGCTATACCTTCGGATACGCCGTCTGACGGAACAGGCGCCATAGGTTCGTCTTCGGGCAAGCTGCCATGGTGAATCACAGAGGGAAGCGTGCGGTGATAGAGGTGCTTGTTCAGCGCTGTGCTGGCCGCAGAAAGTCCTGAGTCTATGACGACGCCCACTGCCGGGGCCACTAACTGCCGGGCAACATTGGATAGCGAATCGGGGTCGAGTTCTTTCAATGGCGCGCCGTTTACAGTAGAGGCATGGGCAGCCCCCCATTCTGAATGCCCCTCTACTTTTCGGTAGGTACCTTGACCGATGCTCTCTTTATTACCCAATTTTGAAGGAGTGAAGCTGCCACTACGCGGGCCATGGATACTGCGCAACTTGTCGAGCGATGACGCTTGCAACCGGCCCAATTGCTTGATGCCTTTCCCACTCAGCTTAAACACGCCACGGCCCACATCAAACACATTACTCAGGGGGTTGGCTGCCTGCACGCCCACCGCGGCAAAGCCTTTGGTGAAACTCAACAGCGAGCCCAGCCCTTTGGTGCCGGCCCTGACGGCTTGAACGCCGCCTCTCGCGGAGGGGACAACAAAACCGAACACGTCCAATACAAGGTTTATAAAACCCTCGCCAATCCTGCCCTCCATAAAGCTTTTGATTGCCGAATAAAAAGGCACCAGGTTCAAGAAAAACTCACGAACCGCCGCATGAAACGCAATCGATCGTTCTTGAGGTGTCTGCCCCTTGGCGTTTTTTTTGACCGACTCCAGACCACGGGTAAAGTAAGCGCCGACAATGGTCGACAATTCACTGAGCTTGGGAGAAGTAACCCCCGGAACCGGCCCCACAAACGACCTGGGCATGGCCGCCGCCAAAGATGCCGAGGGGTAGATGCGACGCGCGGTAACGCCCAAAGAGGGTTTGTCGGCCAATTGCCAATGTATATCGACGGTGCTTTCAGTTTCGCCGGGCGAACCGGGCCGAGGCATCGTGAAATACAGATGCGTCTGCGGGAACTGCAAACCGGGCCGAGAAGGGTCGGCATCCTTGACAATCTTTCCCTGCGCAGGCGAATACAAATAATGTGCGACCCTGCCATCCAGCTCCGCGCGAATGAGCATGGCGCCCGTGGCAATATATTGAGCGATCTTGTGATCAGCAATTAGACCTGTCCGGTCATTGGGCGCATCGAGGCTAAAGGTTGTAATCTTGCCCCGCGCAAGCAAACGCCTGTCCTCCAGCGGCAACAATGAAACTTGATAGCTGAACACGTCCTCGAACATTTTCTTTAACTGAGCCGTGTAGACCTCAAACGACTCATCAAACGCTTTGTTTATATCCTTTAATTGCGAGAACTGCGGAACTACTTTTTCAGCCGAAAATTCCGCGCTGTCAGAGTACCAGCGATGTGCATGCAGATCGCCGGACATATAAATATCCATCAGGGAATAAATCAATCTGTTACCCGACGCGACTGTACTAAACAGTTTCTGCTCAAAAAAACGTGTGTTTTCAGAGCCGTAAACGCGCCGTAATTCCGCAAGCGCCAACCTGTTTCGTGTCGGTATTGGCGTGCTTAACAGCTCTACGGCCTCGGTCATGCTGTTTACTTGAACATTCATTGCCTCGACTGAGCGTTCGACTTGCTCGACCGTATACTCGTCGTCAACGTTTTCTTGAATAACGCCCCGCACGATAGCCCAGTCAATCACTGACCTCATCAGGGCAAGTTGTGCCTGGTGCTGCGCAAGTTCGGTGATAGGCGCAACACTGTCCTGCTCCATAACTGCCTGGTAAGTTTCGCCGACGGTTGACCCTGCCGCACTCAGCTCCCTTCGAGATACCGCGGCACTAAACAGCGCCCATGAATGGGAACCGTATACAAGGGAGGGCGGAATGTCTTTCACAAGAAATTCAGGTGCGCAGACGGATAACAATTGAAACGCCACCACTTTTGCCAGCGACGCACCAAAGCGAACGTCGAGATGCTTTTCAAAACGGCTGACCACTTCAGCCGGTGAGCACCCCCAGTTGGCTTGTTGGCGCAGGTTATAGCCAGCCAGATTGTTGCGCTGTTGCCCTGCGTTGATATCGGCATCCAATAACAACGCGGTCATCAAGGCTTCTTCGCTGCTGGTGGCGGTAGGCAATGCACCCATCGCCATTTGTATTCGCTTACCCAGTGTCTGTCCTTCTGGAGCGTTGACGAGGTTCTTTAGGAAGGCTTGAGGACTATTAGACTCGGGAATTGAGCGGCTCAAGTATTCGATCAAACTCTCAGCGCTACGCCGCCCCTCAGGTTGCTGTTTTTTCTGTTGGGCAATCCATGTTTCAACAACGCGGGTGACTGCGGACTGATCTGGCGCACTCATTGACACATCCTTGGTGAGCAGTCCGCCTGCGCTGTTTTTGCTCCCGCTGCTATAGGTTTGCGCTCCCAGTGCCAGAAGGAGATTGAATAGTTCATCCTTGTTCTCTGGAACGAGCCAGCCATTGTCGAGAATCAACTGCTTGAGACTGACCGTCACAGGTTGGCGCTGCTCTTGACTCCAGTGTTGAGAATAAGGGGCCACTTCTACCTGCCACAGCGCGAGGTCGAAAGCAGGGCCTGGTTTGGCAAGGACGGCCTTCATCACGGCGAGCATGTTATAGAGGGTATCCGCGTCACCTACCGCTTGCTGCACCGGCTCCATTAACGACGGGTGGGGCAACGCATGCTGCCGCTCACCGTAAAAATTCTGCACATCGCTCAACGCTACCGTACCGCCCTGATAAAACGCCGGAATACGCAACTCGTCATTGGGGGCGAGCACATTGGCGATATGCAACAAGGCATTCTCTATCTCACGTCCACCTAAAAGATCTGTCAGCAGCACACTCGGCCTTTTAATTCGAGCGTTAAAATAATAGGTGACTTCACCGGTTCGCGTATTAACTCGAATTTCATCAACGGAACCACCTGCTATTGCTTCCAACCGCCGCGCGGCAGAAGAATGGACAGCTGACTTCAATACGTTGATCCAACGGCCCAGCGTAGAGTGCGCAGGCACTTGAACTCTTCCGCCTGTTGCCAACTGGCGCCCAAGTGCTTTAGCCAACTGTGCATCACCCGTCAATTGAGAAGCCTGCCAATCAACAACTGAAGAGTTCACCTGTATTAACGACGCCACGGCTCGCCCATCAGCAAGACTTGAGTGATTGCTCATACGGAATATTTCCTTCGGTTGTTATAGCTGATCTAACCCATCAACGGAAAAGCGTTTTCTGGCAGCGCAACTTGCCCCACCAGAAAACGCTTAGTTGCTAATCAAATACTAAGGTATCGCTCAGCAGAGCACTCAACGTCGGGCATAAAACGCCTCCTGCGCCAAGCACGACACTTAAGTATTAGAAGCAAAAGCAACGCCGCTTACTCCCCTTCGGTACGAGCCTTAATACTCGCCAAGATACTCACTTGGGATTTATCGATTAGGTGCAGTCTTCGCTGGGCCGTGTCGACTCGCTCAGAGAGACCCGCGGCCCCCTTGGGTGCATCCTTCAACGGCAAGTGCGGTTTAAAGAAGACTTCGCACTTTTCAGCCAACTCACAGGTTAAAGCCTCACTGCGATCCAGCAACTCCTCAAGTTGGGTCATTCGTTTGAGAGGGTCGGCTGACCAGTCAGGAGAAGGAAGCCAGCCCTTTTCAAAGGTCCCGAGTTGCAAAGCCATTGCCGTATTCGTCGACGCAAATGCTGAGACTTGCAAGTCGTCCATTTTGCTGTACAGCGCTTTGGTTTCTGCATCCAGCTCTTTGGTTTCTGCACCCAACTCTTTGGTGGTTGCTGCCTCCTTCTGGGTTTTGGCCAAGGAAGGGTCAATGATCGACTTGGTCCCTGGCGCTTGTGGCAAAAGCGGAAGAGGCAGGTAGGACGCTTTGATACTTTCGCCCCACGAGGTAGAAGCACCATAGGCACCGACGCTGATAGGCGCCGAAACCAAACCGCTGATCGCAGCATTGGTGGCTGCTTCCGCTGCAACATGCTTTACACCAGGCGACTTAGGAATCACGCCGGCCTTGATCAATTTTTCCGCGTCCATCATGCGCTGGGTTAATTCGGCTAAGTTTTTAATCGGAGGCACCTCCGACTTCTCATTCGTTTTGCCGACTGCAGCTTTTTTGTTCCACTTGGCGAACGCATGATTGGCTGAAGCAACCACCCGACCCACTGGAAGAGCGACATCACCCTTCACCGCAGTTTCCATACTCCTGGCAACGTTGCCCTTCTTGTCGAGAGGCCGACCCACGGAATCTACGAGATACTGGTCTTTGTTAACCAGCCTGTTTTGCTTGTCGATCAAGTGATGTTGATCATTGATAGCATAACCCTGGGGATTAATGCGCTGATTAAACTCATTAATTAAATGCCCCGAGGCATTAATCGGCTTGCCCTGCGCGTTAAGTGTTTGTCCGAGCGAATTTTTTTTAACCGCCGGCCTTGAATGCCCCTGGTTGACACTCATACTGCGTGATTTAGTTACAGGTCTGCCAACAGTGGGCTGACCCGAAAAACTAACGCTCCTCGTAGGTGCAGCCGGAGCGGTAGCAGGCCGCGGAACATAAGCCGGGATAATCATGGGTACAGACGCATTGACTCTAGCCATTAAAACCACCTCTATATAAAATTTAAGTTTTCATTAAGAGATCTCCCTGTTCTCGACTATTGAGTGGACCCTTGCCAGCATAGAGTTCCATGAGACTTCCAGCTTTTAGCCTATTTCCCACAAGCGTTAAGAACGCTTTCGCCAACCGCATAGCAACCCGTCCTAAACAATGACTACACACCAGGAAAATCACATAATCAGTTAAACAAAACAGCTGATTTAAAATCAAACGCAAGCCTTTAAAACTCAGGCTAGCACATGCCTTGCCAATCCATACTTATGCAGTTTTCGATACAATGTATTACGACTTATGCCCAGATATTTCGCCGTGTGACTTATGTGCCACCGCTGTAGCTCCAGGGCATTAAGCAGCGTAAGACGCTCGGCATCGCATAAAGGCGAATACGCTGTGTCATCAGGTGATACCGAGTGCGGTGCGAGCTGGCGAATAGCCACGGGTAAATCTTCCAATCCCACTCGCCCGCCGTCGCAGAGTGCCACCAACGCGCGTAACACCGTACTTAACTGCCGTACATTGCCCGGCCAGGTGTATGCCAATAGCGCCTCGCGGGCTGCAATATCCAACATGACTTCTTGTTGCGCCGCCTCCCGAGCCAGCAGAAAGTCCAGCAGCTGTGGTTTGTCCTTGCGCTCGCGCAACGGCGGCAAGGCGATCTCAAGGCCATTGAGGCGATAGTAGAGATCTTCACGGAAGGTGCCATTGGCAATTCGCGCCAGCAAATCCCGATGGGTCGCGCTGATGATGCGCACATCGACCGCCTGCGGCTCGCCGCCGATGGGCACCACCATGCGGTCGTCCAGCACTCTTAACAGACGGGTTTGCAACGCCAGCGGCATGTCGCCGATTTCATCGAGGAACAGCGTGCCGCCGTCAGCCTGCTGCAACTTGCCCTGCATACCTTCCTTGCGCGCGCCGGTAAAGCTGCCGCCGCGATAGCCGAACAATTCGCTTTCGATCAGGCTTTCCGGGATGGCGGCACAGTTCAGGGCAACGAAAGCCTTGTCGGCGCGCTGGCTGGCGTGGTGTACCGCCTTGGCGAAGGCCTCTTTGCCGGAGCCTGTTTCGCCGTTGATCAGCAGCGGCAGATCACGCTCGAACACTCGCAATGCCTTGCGAAAATCGCTCTGTAGCGCAGGGTCGCCCAAACAGATACCTGGCAGGCGGGGCGCCTCGGGCTCGGCCAGCGCAACCGGCTGGATGCGGGCCTGGCCGCGCAATGCGGCAAATAACCGCCGGCCGTCACGGGTATGCAGCGGCCAACTGGCCGTGGCATTGGCGCTTGCGCGGCCGAGCAATTGATCAAGCGTGCAGTCGAACAGCGCTTCTACCGGCTGCCCGAGCAAACCGCCGCGCGCTCGCCCCAGCAGGTTCAAGGCGCTTTGATTGGCCGCGCAGATACGCCCATCGCCGTCGAACGCCAGCAGCCCTTCGCTGAACAAGCCCACCGATTCGGCCTGCAGGTGAAAACGCAGCAGCCAGTGATGTTCAAAATGACGCAGGAAGTAACAGCTCTCGATCATCTTGGCCGACAGGTTCACCAGCGCCATCGTGTGAAACTGGCTCTGGCGCGACACCGCTTCACGCGCCGAGGACACGTCCAGCACGGCGAGCAACTCGCCATGAGGGTCGAACACCGGGCTCGCCGAGCAGGTCAGCCCGGTGTGGCGGCCGCGAAAATGCTCATCGCGGTGAATGGTCACGGACTGACGCTCCACCAGGCAAGTGCCGATGCCATTGGTGCCCTCGCACGCCTCGCTCCAATCGGCACCCAGCCACAGCCCGGCGCGCTCGAAAATCCTGCGCTCGGACGGCGCGGTGACACAATTGAGGATCACCCCGCGGGCGTCAGTCAGCAGCACCGCATGACCGGCGCCCGAGAGCTGCTGATGCAGGCTGTGCATCTCGCTGCCAGCGATGTGCAATACGTGTTGCAGGCGCTCGCGACTTTCCTGCAGCCGGCCGTGTTCGAGCACGGTGGGGGCGATGGTCTGCGCAGGGTCGAGGTGGTAATCCTCCAGGCAGCGCAGCCAGGAGCGCGCGATGGAGGGATCACTGGACGGGTCCTGGCCACGCGCCACGGTGAGGACTTGCCGGGCATGGCGACTGAAATGGTCGTTGTGCATTTCTTATTATTCTCCCTGCGTGAGAACGGCCAGCATCCCCCAGCCCTCCCACCAATGCAATCCCGGCCGACCGCGCTGTACCACCCATGGCACAAACTGTCACCCGGACTGTACCGAGCGCGTGACAACAACGGATTGCAACAACCATCAACCCCTTGATTTACCTGACCCAGCACGCGCTGGCCCGGCCTTTGCTCTACGCTTTATCACGCGCAACATCGCTGTACTCCAATAAACATAAAAGTCAGGAGATACCCACCATGCGTTACGCACACCCCGGCACTGAAGGCGCTATCGTTTCGTTCAAGGCCAAGTACGGCAACTACATCGGCGGCGAATTCGTCGCGCCGGTCGATGGCAACTATTTCACTACCACCTCGCCGGTCAACGGCAAGCCAATCGCCGACTTCCCGCGCTCCACCGGCAAAGACATCGACAAGGCGCTGGACGCCGCCCACGCCGCCGCTGACGCCTGGGGCAAGACCTCGGCCCAGGACCGCTCGCTGGTGCTGCTGAAAATCGCCGACCGCATCGAACAGAACCTCGAACTGCTGGCCGTCACCGAAACCTGGGACAACGGCAAAGCCGTGCGTGAAACCCTCAACGCCGACATCCCGCTGGCCGCCGACCACTTCCGCTACTTCGCCGGCTGCATCCGCGCCCAGGAAGGCAGCAGCGCCGAAATCAACGAGCACACCGCCGCCTACCACTTCCATGAGCCATTGGGCGTGGTCGGGCAGATCATCCCGTGGAACTTCCCGCTGCTGATGGCCGCCTGGAAACTCGCGCCGGCCCTGGCCGCCGGTAACTGCGTGGTGCTCAAGCCCGCCGAGCAGACGCCGCTGGGCATCAACGTGCTGATGGAGCTGATCGGCGACCTGCTGCCACCGGGCGTGCTGAACGTGGTGCACGGGTTCGGCAAGGAAGCCGGCGAAGCCCTGGCCACCAGCAAGCGCATCGCCAAGATCGCCTTTACCGGCTCCACGCCGGTGGGCTCGCACATCATGCATGCGGCGGCCGAGAACATCATTCCGTCCACCGTCGAGCTGGGCGGCAAGTCGCCGAACATCTTCTTTGCCGACATCATGAAGGCCGAGCCGCAGTTCATCGAGAAAGCCGCTGAAGGCCTGGTACTTGCGTTCTTCAACCAGGGCGAAGTGTGCACCTGCCCATCGCGCGCGCTGGTGGAAGAGTCGATCTACGACGACTTCATGAAGGTGGTGATGAAAAAGGTCGAGTCGATCAAACGTGGCGACCCGCTGGACACTGACACCATGGTTGGCGCCCAGGCGTCCGAGCAACAGTTCGACAAGATTCTCTCCTATCTGGAAATCGCCAAGGGCGAAGGCGCCGAGCTGCTGACCGGTGGCAAGGTGGAGAAACTGGCAGGTGACATGGCAGGCGGCTATTACATCCAGCCGACGCTGCTCAAGGGCACCAACAAGATGCGTGTGTTCCAGGAAGAAATCTTCGGCCCGGTGGTGAGCATCACCACCTTCAAGGATGAAGCCGAAGCCCTGGCGATTGCCAACGACACCGAGTTCGGCCTGGGCGCCGGCCTGTGGACCCGCGATATCAACCGCGCGTATCGCATGGGCCGCGCGATCAAGGCGGGCCGCGTGTGGACCAACTGCTACCACCTGTACCCGGCGCATGCGGCGTTCGGTGGTTACAAAAAGTCCGGCGTGGGGCGTGAGACGCACAAGATGATGTTGGATCACTACCAGCAGACCAAAAACTTGCTGGTGAGCTACGACATCAATCCGTTGGGGTTCTTCTGATTTTCTGACTGCAGTGCAAGCCCCTGTGGGAGGGGGCTTGCTCCTGATTGCAGCGTGTCAGCCAATATGTATGCCACTGACCCACCGCTATCGGGAGCAAGCCTGCTCCCACACTTGGATCTCCACAGGTACTTGCTATGTGTATTCGGCCTATATAGGGCGAGTTAAAAACAATAAGAATGGAAGGTACTTCCCCATGCCTAGCGAACCCACTGGCTCTTCTGTCGACTTCGAAAACGTCGACAGCGACTACTTCCAACAACGCGAACTGAAAAAAGGCGCCGCCGGCTGGGTGCTGCTGGTCGGCCTGGGCGTTGCCTACGTGATTTCCGGCGACTACGCCGGTTGGAATTTCGGCCTGGCCCAAGGTGGCTGGGGCGGCATGTTCCTCGCCACATTGCTGATGGCCACCATGTACCTGTGCATGTGTTTTTCCCTGGCCGAACTGTCCTCCATGATTCCTACCGCCGGCGGGGGCTACGGCTTTGCCCGTAGCGCTTTCGGTCCTTGGGGCGGATTCCTTACCGGCACCGCCATCCTCATCGAATACGCTATCGCCCCCGCCGCCATCGCGGTGTTTATCGGCGCTTATTGCGAGTCGCTGTTCGGCATTGGCGGCTGGATGATCTATCTGGCGTTCTACATCCTCTTTATTGGTATCCACATTTTTGGCGTCGGCGAAGCCCTGAAACTGATGTTTGTAATCACCGCCGTCGCCGCCATTGCTCTGGGCGTGTTTCTGGTGTCGATGGTGCCGCACTTCAGCGTCGCCAACCTGCTGGACATGCCGGTAACCGAAGCACGAGGCGCCAGCGCCTTCCTGCCCTTCGGCTACGTCGGCGTGTGGGCCGCCATCCCTTATGCCATCTGGTTTTTCCTTGCGGTGGAAGGCGTGCCGCTGGCCGCCGAGGAAACCCGCAATCCCAGGCGCGACCTGCCGCGCGGGCTGATCGGCGCCATTGTGGTGCTCACCAGCTTTGCCCTGCTGATCCTGGTAATTGCACCGGGCGGTGCCGGCACCTATGCGCTGGTCAAGTCCGGCAACCCGCTGGTTGAGGCGCTGGCATCGGCGTACGGCGGTCCGACGTGGATGGGCAGCTTCGTCAACCTGGTGGGCCTGGCGGGGCTGATCGCGAGCTTTTTCTCGATCATTTATGCCTATTCCCGACAGATTTTTGCCTTGTCACGTGCAGGCTACCTGCCACGCAAGTTGTCCGAGACCAACAAAAGCAAGGCGCCGGTGCTGGCTCTGGTGATCCCCGGCATCATCGGCTTTGGTCTGTCGCTGACCGGCCAGGGCGACTTGCTGATCCTGGTGGCGGTGTTCGGTGCAACCATTTCCTACGTGCTGATGATGGCTGCACACATCACCCTGCGCATTCGCCGCCCCAAAATGGACCGTCCGTATCGCACGCCGGGCGGCATCTTCACCTCGGGCGTGGCGCTGGTACTGGCCTGCGTGGCCGTGGTGGCGGGCTTTCTGGTGGATCCACGAGTGGTCATTGGCGCCGCGATCATCTATGGAGTATTAATTGCTTACTTTGCTTTCTACAGCCGGCATCACTTGGTAGCAGGCACGCCCGAAGAAGAATTCGCGGCGATCCAGGCCGCAGAGGCCGCCTTGCACTGAACTGCCGTAAACCTCGACGCGGGCACTGCCTGCGTCGCCAAGGAGACACTGTATGGCAAGCTTTTCCCACGCGGTGGGTGCGCACACCTACCGCTTCGACAGCCTCAAGGATGTAATGGCCAAGGCCAGCCCGGCCCGTTCCGGTGACTTGCTCGCCGGGGTCGCCGCGCAGAACGACGGTGAACGGGTCGCGGCGCAAATGGCGCTGGCGAACATCCCGCTCAAGCACTTCCTCGAAGAAGCGCTGATCCCCTATGAAAGCGACGAAGTCACCCGGCTGATCATCGACACCCATGACAAACAGGCTTTCGCCATCGTCAGCCATCTGACCGTGGGCGGCCTGCGTGACTGGCTGCTCAGCGATGCCGCCGATGAACACTCCCTGCGCGCCCTGGCGCCCGGGCTGACACCCGAAATGGCCGCCGCCGTGTCCAAGATCATGCGTGTGCAGGACCTGGTGCTGGTGGCGCAGAAGATCCGCGTGGTCACCCGCTTTCGCGGCACCATGGGCCTTCGCGGGCGCCTGTCGACGCGTCTGCAGCCCAACCACCCTACCGACGAACCCGCGGGCATTGCCGCGAGCATCCTCGATGGCCTGCTCTACGGCAACGGCGATGCCATGATCGGCATCAACCCGGCCACCGACAGCACCGCCTCGATCTGCGCCATGCTGGAAATGCTCGACGCCATCATCCAGCGCTACGAAATTCCCACCCAGGCCTGCGTGCTGACCCACGTCACCACCTCCATCGAGGCAATCAACCGGGGCGTGCCACTGGATCTTGTGTTTCAGTCGATTGCCGGCACCGAGGCAGCCAATGCCAGCTTCGGCATCAGCCTGAGCGTGCTGCAGGAAGGCTATGACGCGGGCTTGAGCCTCAAGCGCGGCAACTTGGGGCAGAACCTGATGTATTTCGAAACCGGCCAGGGCAGCGCCTTGTCCGCCAATGCGCACTTTGGCGTCGACCAGCAAACCTGCGAAACCCGCGCTTATGCGGTGGCACGGCATTTCAAGCCGTTTCTGGTCAACACCGTGGTCGGCTTTATCGGCCCCGAATACCTGTACAACGGCAAACAGATCATCCGCGCCGGCCTTGAAGACCACTTCTGCGGCAAGTTGCTCGGCGTGCCCATGGGCTGCGACATCTGCTACACCAACCACGCCGAAGCCGATCAGGACGACATGGACACCCTGTTGACCCTGCTGGGCGTGGCCGGGATCAACTTCATCATGGGCATCCCCGGCTCCGACGACATTATGCTCAACTACCAGACCACCTCGTTCCACGATGCCTTGTACGCGCGCCAAACATTAGGTTTAAAGCCAGCCCCGGAATTCGAGCAATGGCTGGCCAAAATGGGCATCTTTACCCAGACAGATGGCAAGGTGCAGTTTGGCAACAGCCTGCCACCGGCGTTTCGCCACGCCTTGGCGCAACTCGGATGAAGGAGCCGCCGGTGTCACTCGATCTCCCTGAAAACCCGTGGCTGCAATTGCGCCGCCTCACCCCGGCGCGCATCGCCCTGGGCCGCACAGGCACCAGCCTGCCCACCCAAGCGCAGCTGGACTTTCAATTCGCCCATGCCCAGGCGCGGGATGCGGTACATCTGCCGTTCGATCACGCAGGCTTGAGCAGTCAGCTGGCCGAGCGAGGCCGCGACAGCCTGCTGCTGCACAGCGCCGCCAGCGACCGCCACAGCTACCTGCAACGGCCGGACCTGGGCCGACGCTTAAGTGACGAGTCGGCCCAACATCTGCGCGACTACGCTGTGGCCAACCCCGGCGGCGTGGACCTGGCGGTGGTGGTGGCCGATGGCTTGTCGGCGCTGGCGGTGCATAAACATACGTTGCCGTTTCTGACACGCATGGAAGAACAGACCCACGCCGAAGGGTGGTCCCTGTCGCCCGTTATCCTGGTGGAACAGGGCCGTGTGGCCGTGGCGGATGAGATCGGCCAACTGCTCGGCGCCAGGATGACGGTGATTCTGATCGGCGAGCGGCCTGGGCTCAGTTCGCCGGACAGCCTGGGGCTGTATTTCACCTACAACCCCAGGGTTGGACTCAACGATGCCAATCGCAACTGCATTTCCAATGTGCGCCTCGAAGGCCTGAGCTATGGCATGGCGGCCCATCGCCTGCTGTACTTGATGCGGGAGGCGTGTCGCCGACAGCTGTCGGGGGTCAACCTCAAGGACGAAGCGCAGGTGCAAACCCTCGAATCCGACGATCCCGACCTGATCAAAGGAAACTTCCTGCTCAGCCCGCCCACGGGCTGATCGCGGCACGATTGCGCTTTTTCGCGTCTTTAGGCAGCATCAGGTCACGGCCGCTGCTGTGGTCATATCCTTTGGAAGTTGAGGCCTGGCATGCGGATTACTCAAGCGACCCTGGAACATCTGGATTTGTTGACCCCGCTGTTCGTCAAATACCGCGAATTCTACGGCGCGTTGCCGTTTCCGGATTCGTCGCGGGCCTTTCTGGAAAAACGCCTGCGCCGTAAAGAGTCGGTGATTTACCTGGCGCTGGCCGATGACGACGACAAGCGGCTGCTGGGGTTCTGCCAGCTTTACCCGAGCTATTCCTCGTTGTCGCTCAAGCGGGTGTGGATCCTCAACGATATGTATGTAGCCGAAGATGCGCGTCGGCAACTGGTGGCCGACAACCTGATGCGCACCGCAAAGAAAATGGCCAGGGAAACCCACGCGGTGCGGCTGCGGGTGTCGACCAGCAGCGACAATGAAGTGGCGCAGAAGACCTATGAGTCGATCGGCTTTCGCGAAGACACTGAATTCAAGAATTACGTTCTGCCGATCAACGTAGACTGACGCCAAAGCCTCTCGCAGCTCCAATGTGGGTGCCTATCCCACATTGGCAACCACGACACGCCCCGCTACAAAAGCCGCACGCTTTTCAGCGTTCAATCCGTATAATGCGGACCTTTCCAGGGTTGTAAGAAATGCGACAGTCACTTGTAGCCTTATTGCCCGAGCCTCCGCACAGGCCTGCCGAGTCGGGCCGTTCACACAGGTGCCATCCATGGATTTCAACCCGCTTGACCTGATCCTGCATCTCGACGTTTACCTCGACATGCTGGTAACCAACTACGGTCCGTGGATCTACGCCATTCTGTTCCTGGTCATTTTTTGCGAAACGGGCCTGGTGGTCATGCCCTTCCTGCCGGGTGATTCCCTGCTGTTTATCGCCGGCGCCGTCGCCGCAGGTGGCGGCATGGACCCGGTACTGCTCGGTGGCCTGTTGATGCTGGCCGCGATCCTCGGCGACAGCACCAACTATGTCATCGGACGAACCGCCGGAGAACGCTTGTTCAGCAACCCGAATTCGAAGATTTTCCGCCGCGACTACCTGCAAAAAACCCATGACTTCTACGACAAGCACGGCGGCAAGACCGTGACGCTGGCGCGCTTCCTGCCCATCCTGCGCACCTTTGCGCCGTTCGTGGCCGGTATCGCCAAAATGCCCTACCCGCGCTTCTTCGGCTTCAGCGTGCTGGGCACCATTCTCTGGGTCGGTGGCCTGGTCACCCTGGGCTACTTCTTCGGCAACGTGCCGTTTATCAAGAAGAACCTGTCGCTGCTGGTGGTGTTCATTATCCTGCTGTCGCTGGTGCCGATGATCATTGGCGTATTCCGCAGCCGTTTCGGTCGCGCGTCCTCCGAAGCCAAGCCGCAGTAACCGAGTATGTGGTCCCTCAGCGCCTGGCGTCGCCGGCGCCTGCTGGCCCGGCACCCGATTGCCGATGACACCTGGCAGCGGGTACGCAGCCACCTGACCTTCCTCGACGGCCTCACGCCCGAGCAGGATCAGTGGCTGCGCGAAGCCTGCATCATCTTTCTTGCCGACAAACACCTCACCGCCCTGCCCGGCGTCGACCTGCACCAGGAACAACGCCTGCTGCTCGCCGCCCAAGCGCAATTACCGCTGATGAACCTGGGCGATCTGGACTGGTATCAAGGCTTTCATGAAATCGTGCTGTACCCCGACGACTTCCTCAGCCCCCAGCGCCATCGCGATGCCAGCGGCGTGGAGCACGAGTGGGACGGCGAACACAGCGGTGAAGCCTGGCAACAGGGCCCGGTGATTCTCGCCTGGCCCGGGGTGCTGGCCAGCGGCAATTGGGAAGGCTATAACCTGGTGATCCACGAGCTCGCCCACAAGCTGGATATGCTCACCGGCGATGCCAACGGCCTGCCGCCACTGCACAGCGACATGCGCGTGCAGGAATGGGCGAGCGTGATGCAAGACGCCTTTGATGACCTCAATCGCCAACTGGATGCCGACCCCGACGTCGAGACGCTCATCGACCCCTACGCGGCAGAAAACCCGGCGGAATTTTTTGCCGTCACCAGCGAATATTTTTTCAGTGCCCCGGATTTGCTGGTCGACAGTTATCCACAGGTGTACGCCCAACTCAGCCGCTTTTATCGCCAGGATCCCCTGGCCCGCCTGCACCAGCTGCAAGCCCACGACCCGCGCTACCAGCCGCCGGTTGAATGACCGTACGACGTCTGGCGCATGGCATCGTCGTCAGAATATGCCTATAATCGCCGCCACTTTTAGGCCAATCCGGCCATGTTCAATGGCCAACTACGGGGGCAACGCCCAATGAGCTACAGCAAGATTCCGGCTGGCAAAGACCTGCCGAACGACATCTACGTCGCCATCGAAATTCCGGCCAACCACGCGCCGATCAAATACGAAATCGACAAAGACAGCGATTGCCTGTTCGTTGACCGTTTCATGGCCACCCCGATGTTCTACCCGGCCAACTACGGTTTCATCCCCAACACCCTGGCCGACGACGGTGACCCCCTCGACGTGCTGGTCGTGACCCCTTACCCGGTGACCCCGGGCTCGGTTATCCGCGCCCGCCCGGTCGGCATCCTGAACATGACCGACGACGGCGGCGGCGAT
Source organism: Pseudomonas poae RE*1-1-14 (assembly GCF_000336465.1). Lineage (NCBI taxonomy): Bacteria > Pseudomonadati > Pseudomonadota > Gammaproteobacteria > Pseudomonadales > Pseudomonadaceae > Pseudomonas > Pseudomonas poae. The sequence goes on from NC_020209.1 coordinate 4,043,707, forward strand.
GCCAAAGTCATCGCAGTGCCACACGACAAGCTGTCCCAGCTGTACGTGGACGTGAAGGAATACACCGACCTGCCGCCTCTGTTGCTGGAGCAAATCAAACACTTCTTCGAGAACTACAAAGACCTCGAAAAAGGCAAATGGGTGAAGATCGAAGGCTGGGGCAATGCAGATGCCGCCCGCGCAGAGATCATGAAGTCGGTGGCTGCCTACAAAGGCTGATCCCCGCTTGCTTGCACTCGAACATAAAAAAGCCCCGATCACTCGGGGCTTTTTTATGAGCGTAACTAAACGCCAAGTTCAACTAACAACAATCAGAGTTTAGAAGTTCGCTGAAGTTGAAAAATCAGGCCACAACTAAGCAAAAGCCTACACGCGCAAATCAACGCATGGTTTATTTGATTAGTTTTCCCGGCCAGTAAACTCTGCGTTTATGAATACATCAGGTGATCGTTTAAAAGCACTATTAAGGGAAGTTCATCTTTCCGCCTCAGACTTCGCCAAGAACCGTGGTGTCACGCCCCAGCACGTGAACAACTGGTTCAAACGCGGCGTACCCATGGGCCGGCTCAACGAGATCGCAGAGCTGTTATGCGTCTCCAGCCGTTGGCTGCGCACTGGCCTGGGCCCCAAACACCCACCGGCCAACTTCCTGCTCGAAGGCCCGGGAACCACGAAAGGACTCACCTACGTCCGCGAGGAAAGCGGCAAATACCTCACAGGCCCAGCCTGCCTCCCGGAAAAGCTCGACGTGGAGCTCCCTCTCCACCCCACGTTCACCTCCACCGAGCGAATCCGCGTCTCCCTGCACACCCTTGATACCCTCAACGTAAGCCCCGACCGCGCGGTAGGCGCCTACATGGTCGATAACAGCATGATCGACATCATCCAGCAAGGCGCCACCCTCGCCATCGACCGAGGCCGTACACAAATCATCGACGGCGAAATCTACGCCGTCGAGCATGACGGCATGCTGCGCATCAAATACCTCTACAACCGTCCCGGTGGCGGATTACGGATGCGTAGCCACAACGCCACCGAACACCCCGATGAATACCTCACCTACGATGAGCGCTTCGAACAAAACTTCCTGATCGTGGGGTGGGTGTTCTGGTGGTCCACCTTGAATAACCGCCGCCCGCCGGTACCGCTGGACGATCACTTATTGGGCTGGGAAGGCTCTAAATCGGATCCGGAGGTGGGCAATTGAGGTGAATGTGGGTATCATCCGCGGCACATTTGGCAGGGGGTGGCTTTGAGCTATCTATCCTGCCAGGCGATGCGGAGGAGTTCCCGCGGATGCCCCTACTATTCAGCCCGACGTGATGTGGGCTGAGCGATTTGAAGGCTGGTGAGGTTTGTCAGAAGCAAGCCGAAGCAGTCAGCGAGAAGCCGGCCACAAGCCGGCTTTTTAATGCCTGTAAAAATCTCGCTCCAACCGTTGCGTCAAGCCGGCCGCATGCACTCCACAGCCCGCTCCGCCACCATCTTCGCCATGCCCACCAGATGCATCACCGCCCTCTGCGGCGCAGCTACCGGCTCTGCGAGCACCTGCGAAGTCGCCACCGCACAGTGCAGCAGCTCGGCTACCCGCACCCAGGCATCTTCAAAGCGCACAGCTGCCATAAGATGCAGGCGAAGGGGTGCCTGACTCATGAGTTGCTTATGCGCCAATCGAATCCGGGCGACTAAACCCGATCACTGAATATGCAGTGACGGACCGCAGCCTAGTCGCGGGATTTCACTGGCGCAAGCCGCTGGGATTCTCTAGGAAACGTCCTGCAAATGAAAGGAATCGGACCTGCCGGCTATTCAATACGCGAAGAAGCTGCCACCCCTTACTGTCTCCTTTAAGTTGACAGTAAGACTCCCGACAACCGATTTATCCCCCAACCCCCGCGCTTTAACCTATGCCCATGTTGAACAAAACATCCAACCAACCAAAAAGGACTTCAACCATGAGCACTCCAACCTACAGCCGCTTGAACAAAGACGACGCCATCGTTCTGCTGGTCGACCACCAGACCGGCCTCATCTCGCTGGTGCAGGACTTCTCCCCCAACGAGTTCAAGAACAACGTGCTGGCCCTGGCCGACCTTGCCAAGTTCTTCAACCTGCCGACCATCCTCACCACCAGCTTCGAGCAAGGCCCCAACGGCCCGCTGGTGCCGGAGTTGAAAGAGATGTTCCCGGATGCGCCGTACATCGCACGCCCTGGTCAGATCAACGCGTGGGACAACGAAGACTTCGTCAAGGCAATCAAAGCCACCGGCCGCAAGCAGATCATCATTGCCGGTGTGGTCACGGATGTGTGCGTGGCATTCCCGACTCTGTCGGCGCTGGCAGAAGGGTTTGAGGTGTTTGTGGTGACGGATGCGTCGGGCACTTTCAATACCACTGTACAGCAAGCGGCCTGGAGCCGGATGACACAGGCCGGTGCGCAATTGATGAACTGGTTCTCGGTGGCGTGTGAGCTGCACCGCGACTGGCGCAACGATATCGAAGGCCTGGGGAATCTGTTGTCCCAGCGCATTCCCAACTATCGCAACTTGATGAATGGTTACGCGGCGCTGACAGCCCAGCAGAAGTAAGTGATCCGCAAGGCCTGCCCTTAAAGCAGGCTTTTTCACGTCTCAATCGACAAGCAAATTGGGATCGATACGCCCCAGAGCCCGCATATACAGATTCATGGTGGTGCCCTCGCCCAATCCCGTCTGGACTTTCACCGTGCCACCCGCGCGCTGCGCGAATTCCATCACTTGGGACAGCCCCAGCCCGGTGCCTTTGCCGGCGGACTTGGTGGTGAAAAAGGGCTCAAAAATCTGCGCGGCGAGGGTTTCAGGGATGCCCGGGCCGTTGTCGCTGACGCTGAGCAGCAGATAGTTGCCCGCGGCCAGTGCTTCGTCCTGGGTCAAGCTGACCAGACGCGAAGTGATGTGGATACGGCCTTTGCCGCCCAAAGCGTCCCGGGCGTTGGTCAGCAGGTTGATAACCGCCGCGCTCAACTGCGCTTCTTCGCACAATACGCCGGTGCCCGGCGCCGCCAATGCCATTGAAAACTCGACACCGTCCGAAGCGGTGCGCAACAGCACGTCGCGCATGCTCTCCAGACGCTCGTTCACGTCGATGCACATCAGGTTGGGGCTGTCGTGGCGCACGCTGGTCAGCAGGTGGTTGACCAGCAATCGGCCTTGATCCACCGCTTGCATGCCGGCATCGCTGAAGCGTTCGACATCCGCCGGCCTGCGTGCACGCAGGCGGATCATTTGCAGGCTGGCGCTCAGGGCCTGGAGCAAGTTATTAAAGTCATGGGCGATGCTGGCGGCCACCATGCCCAGAGACGAAACGCGCTTGGCATGATGAAGAAACTGTTCGGCCTCGCGGCCCAGCGCTTGCGCCTGGGCGAGTTCCCTTTCCAGGCTGCGCGCGCGTTGTTCGCGTTGTTCGCTGAGCACGCGCAATTGCAGCAACGAGGCTGTTTGACGGGCCAAGGCCTGCAGCGCGTTGTGTTGCACCACGGTCAGCGTGCGCGGGCGCGTATCGATGACGCAGACGGTGCCCAGGGCAAAACCTCGGTCATCACGGATCGGGGCGCCTGCGTAAAAACGGATATACGGTGGGCCCAGCACCAGAGCGCTGTGCTCGAAACGCGGGTCACTCTGAGCATCTTCCACCACCAGCACCTCATCGGGCGCCAGGATGGCATGGGCGCAGAACGCCAGGTCACGATGGGTCTCGCGCACGTCCAGGCCGACGCAGGCCTTGAACCACTGACGCTCGCTATCCACCAGCGAGACCAGTGCAATCGGCACATCGCACAGGCCCGTCGCCAACAACACAATGTCGTCGAAACCTTGCTCAGGCACGCTGTCCAGAATGCCCAGGTGCTCCAGGGACTGGATGCGCTCATGCTCGTTGGCAGGAGGCGGGGCAGGAAGATGAGGCATCTGCATACGTCGCGATCAGTCCGTGAAAGAAAAGGATGCGCGGGGCATTGCGGCCCGGCAAGGTAAACAAAGGAAATCTTGTGCCCGTCTGTCTCTTGGTAGCAGCAGCGACTGGTCGCTGTTTTCCTTACGCCTCAGCGCATACCCGCAGGCATGCGCTGCGGTGGTTAGAGGCACCCCTCCGGCAATCGTTCCTTGACTCCCGTTCGGCACTGCGGTGGTGATGCCAGTGAATGAGCAAGATCGCTATCTGAAGTAGCCGTTCAGCATGAGTTACCGCTGACTTTTGCGCTGCTGTCGTAAGCCCATTCTGATTTTGCGAACCGCTCATCCAGCCCTATTTCGCCGGGGCAGAATCCGACGCCTTGACCCCTGCCGAGACGTCACGGATGACCCACGCTGCCCACATCGCCTTTATCGAACATGAGCTCAATGGCTTTCATCAAAGCCTGGGGATTTATCGCCAGCAGATGGGCGCCTGGTACGCGCGCGCGCTGGATTCGATGAGCGATGGATTGGACATGCCGTCGTTGCTGGGGATGGACCGGGTGGTGCGGGTGGGTGACACCCAACGCTCCGTAAGCATTTCCGACGCCGACTTTTCCACCGTGGCCCGCTGCCCTGCGGGCGGCGTGCTGAAGATCGAGAGCACGTTCGAGTCGGTATATGACGTGCCGATTGGCGACATTGCGGTTGAAGTGATCGGGCTGGATGACGGCAGTTCCACGTTGATTCAGCTGGATGAGCACGGCAAGGGATCACATGTTTGCGCGGCGGGCGGGCGTTATCAGGTGCGGGTGCAGGGCGGTGTTTCGGCGCAACAGGTGGATGCGTTGTTCGCTTCCTACGCCGGGCTGACGGCGGACCTGGAGCAATGGCTGCGCAAGCAGTGGGAAGGCTTCCAGCCTTATTGGCAGCAATCCACGGCCAGTGCGATTGGCAGCGGTGTGCTGGCCGGTAGTTGGGCGGCGATCCGCGAGGCATGGGACGGCATCAAGCGGGTGCAGGCCATTCTTGAAGACCCGCTGAAGTACGTCGAACAGCTCGGTGCGCAAGCGACCCGCCTGGCGCAGCTCGCCACCGATGCGCCCAAAGTCATGGAACAGGCAATGCTGCTGGCCAGTGATGAGGCGGCGCTGTTTCTCTTGGTGCGTACAGCGATGCTGTGGCTGGACGCATTGCCGCCCGGCCAGATGGCCGAAGTTGCGGCGGGGTTTGTGGTGTCGTTGCTGATCGATCTGGTGATCGGCGCGGTACTGACCCTCGCCTTGCCTGCGGCGGGTGTGGCGTATTTGAGTGGGCGGCTAGTCAAGTACGGCGGGCAGATTCTTGATGCGGCGGTTGGCTTTGTTAAGCACGTACTGGCGATTCTGAGCACGTTCATGCGGGCGGTGGATCGTTACAAGGCGGTGGCGATTCGCGGTGTGGTTGGCGGGTTAAGGCAAGGCACGCTGCAGATGCGCTGGCGGGCGCGGCAGAACGCCGTGTTGAGGCAGAAAGAGGCCGTGGATGACGTGCCGGTTTCGGCGAAGAACCCGGCGGGGGATGCTTCTGCGTCTGCGGACAAGACCGTGACCAATGGCTGCCCGGTGTCGATGGTCACCGGTGAAGAATTGCTCACCCTCACCGACGGCACCCTGGATGGGATTTTGCCATTCGAGTGGACGCGTGTGTATCGCACCAGTGCGGTGGAAATCGATGTCGGGCTGGGGTTTGGCTGGAGCCATGCCTTGGCGCAGCGCCTGGTGGTGGCGGGCGATTCGGTGGTGTGGACGGACCATGAGAATCGCTCGACCGCCCTGCCCTTGCCGACGATTGCTCGCCCGGCGATCACCAACAGCCTGGCGGAAGCGGCGATCTTTTTGGGGGACTTGCCGGATGAGCTGGTGCTGGCCCAGGCGTCGCGGTTTTATCACTTTCGCGATGGCGTGCTGGTGGCGATCAGCGATGCGTACGACAACCGGCTGCGCATTTCCCGTGATGTGCTGGGGCGCATTGAGCGGCTGGACAATGGCGCCGGGCGCTCGCTGTGGTTGCGCTATGCGCAGGGCCGGATTGGCGCGGTGGACTATCAGGTTCATCGCGCCAAGGGCCGTGAGCCTTACGAGTGGGTGACTGAGCAGACGGTTGTGTCCTACGCCTACGACGACGCGGGCCGACTGGTGTCGGCGACCAATGCCGTAGGTGAATGCGAGGTTTACCGGTACGACGAGCAGCACGTGATTCTGGAACGTGGGCTGGCCGGTGGCGCGCGTTTCTTCTGGGCGTGGGAACGGTCCGGCAAGGCGGCGCGCTGTGTGCGTCACTGGGCCAGTTTTGCGCAGATGGACACGCGCTATGTGTGGGGCGATGACGGGCGCGTCACCGTGCATAACGCCGATGGCAGCCAGGAAGTGTACGTCCACGATCAGCGGGCACGCCTGGTGCAGCGGGTGGATCCGGATGGCGCTCAACACTTCAAATCCTACGACGCAAAGGGCCGGCTGACGGTTGAGCAGGACCCGCTGGGCGCGGTGACGGCGTATCAGTACGACGACGCAGGGCGGTTGGTGGCGCTGTTTCCCGGGGACGATGAGCCGACGTCCTACGAGCATGACAACGGGTTCGTACGAGTGGTGCGCCGGGGTGAGGCGGTTTGGAAATACGAGCGTAATGAACAAGGCGACGTAACGCGCAAGACCGATCCGGACGGCCATGTCACCGACTACAGCTACAACAAATACGGGCAACTGATTGGGGTGTGGTATCCCGATCACAGCTGTCAGCGGCTGGTGTGGAATGAGCGCGGGCAACTGCTTGAGGAGCAGTTGCCCAATGGCGGGATCAGGCGCTATCGCTATGACGACCTGGGGCGGCAGATTGCCCGCGAGGATGAGCATGGGGCGCTGACCCAGTATCAATGGGACAGCGTGGGCCGTTTGGTTCGCCTGATATTGCCGGGCGGTGCGACGCGGGAATACAGCTACAACGCCTACGGAAAAATCACCGCCGAACGCGATGAACTGGGCAACGTTACGCGCTACGAGTATGCCGACGGGCTGCACTTGATCAGTCGGCGACTCAATGCCGACGGCACGCAGGTCCAGTACCGCTACGACAACGCGCGGTTATTGCTGACTGAGATTGAAAACGAGGTCGGCGAGACCTACCGGCTTGCCTACCATCCCAACGGGTTGATCCAGCAGGAAATCGGCTTTGACGGCCAGCGCACCGCCTACGTTTATGACCTCAACGGCAACCTGCAGGAAAAGACCGAACATGGCGACGATGGCAGTCAGCTCATCACCCGCTATGAGCGAGACGCTGCCGGGCGCCTTGTCAGAAAAACCCTGCCTGATGGCAATAAGGTGGATTACGCCTACGACCGCCAGGGCAATCTCCTCAGCGTCGAAGACGGCCACTGGGCGCTGGCCTACGAATACGATCGACAAAACCGCCTCACCGCCGAGCATCAAGGCTGGGGCACCTTGCGTTATGGCTATGACGCCTGCGGTCAACTGCAGCACCTGCGCCTGCCGGACAACAACCGCGTCACGTTTAACCACGATAAAGGTGGCCACCTTGGCACCGTCGAACTCAACGGTGAAGTGCTCACCTCGCATCTATTCAAAGCGGGCAAGGAGCAGCAACGACAGCAAGGCCAACTGCTCAGCCATTACCACTACGACGACCAACACCGCCTCCACGCCCACGCCATCACGCAACAGGAAAACCGCTACTACCGCCGCCAATACGACTACGACAAATCCGGCAACCTCGCCCGCATTCTCGATACGCGCAAAGGCGAACATCACTACGCCTACGACCCGCTTCACCGCCTGACCCGCGCCGATCACTCGCAGGACTTACAGGAACGCTTCGGCCACAACCCGGCCGGCAACCTGCTGATGCACGACCGCCCCGGCCCGGACATCGTCGCTGGCAATCGCCTGATGATCCAGGGCGACCGGCATTACGACTACGACGCCTTCGGCAACCAGATCCGCGAACGCCGAGGCAAAGGCCACGCACTGGTCAGCGAATACCGCTACGACTGCCAGCACCGCCTGATCGCCGTCAAGAAACCCAACGGCCAAATCGCCCATTACCGCTACGACCCTTTTGGCCGGCGCATCAGCAAAACCGTGGATGACAAAACCACGGAGTTTTTCTGGCAAGGCGACAAACTGATCGCCGAACACCACGCCGACCGCCACCGCAGCTACCTCTACGAACCCGAAAGCTTCCGCCCTTTAGCGCTGCTGGAAGGCTTCGGCCCCGACGCCACCAGCCCCTACCACTACCAACTCGACCACCTCGGCACGCCACAGGAACTGACCGCCCCAGACGGCGAAATCGTCTGGTCCGCCCACTACCGCGCCTACGGCCACATCAGCCGCCTCGACGTCGACAAAATCGAAAACCCGCTGCGCTTTCAGGGTCAATACTTCGATCAGGAAAGCGGCCTGCACTACAACCGACATCGCTACTACAATCCGGATGTTGGACGCTATCTGACGCCGGATCCGGTGAAGCTGGCGGGCGGGATCAATGCTTACCAGTACGTGCCCAATCCTACCGGGTGGGTGGATCCTCTGGGACTGAGCGTCTGCCCAGGTGGCGATGGATGTAAGCCATCACACAACGCTGAGAGCCCAACAAAGCACACAAAGGCTGACAATGGCGAGCCAACCCTCCCCGCTCACGCGTCAAAACAAGAAACCATCGTTAGAGTACGGCATTACACTAGCAGAGCAGGCTCAAAAGGCATTGAAAAAACAGGAGTGATATTGGCCCAAGACAACAACAGAGTCTATCTCGAACCTGCAAAGAGCAAAGTGCTAAGTCCTAGAGACGCACAGGAAAAATATCAGATCGACAAAAGCAAAGGCCGAGATTACATTGAGACGGACGTACATAAGTCACAACTAGAACTGGTAAAAAACCCTAGGTACAGCACCATGGAGCTAACCATAAAAGGTAACCTGACATTAAATAACCCTACCTTTACAAGGAGAAAGTAATGCTAGAGCAAAATCAAAAAATAGTTCTTACCGGAAAAGAAGCACTCGATGTTCTCAAAGAAATTGAATACATACTAATATCCCTACATAAAATGGGCAGCTTTTATGCTGAAAAGCCTGGCGCCCTGGAAGAATATCGCAAAGCGACCACTGACTTTATCGATGATTGCGCCGTTACCCAGCGATTGTCAAAGGTACGCACGATAATTTCTCAACACTTTGATGACTCTCTCGGCGATGATGAGCTGGATGATATAGAGAGACACTTTTCCGATCTGAAATTCTGGAAACCCGATCAACCCTTGAACGGGAAAACACCTGAAACAAAAGCACTTGAAGTTTCGAAAGGAACCATTCAACAAGTAACGTGCAAGCATAACGAATTACTGGTGGTTTTTACCAACCAGCAAGATGAATTTCTACTAATTACCTTTCACAACCCCATAGCATTCAAAAGCAATAGTGCGATTGGAGTTGAAACAGACGGCCTTTTTAAAGAAGAACACCTTACCCTTTCGCAAGACGCAAAATGCATTACCCCTCTGCAAAATACGGAAAGTTACTGCTTCAAGGCAGCCATCAGCAAAGAGATTATTTTTACAGTGACCGCAGACAGATACAGCGTTGAAAAGATATGACTAAAATTCAACAACCTCTCCAGACCAAAAATCCAAATTTGAGCGACTACCCAACGCTATGAAACACTGATTAATGGTCCTAATGGGCAAACCGCTAATTACCGTTATGGCCCGTTTGGAACGCTCGCAAAAAATGAGCTATTTCGATGACGAGCTAGTTACGGAGCTGAGCTCCCAGAAAATTAACTTTGATACTCTACCCACAAATGACCACGATTCCTTTGTCAGAAAAATTAATGAAAACATAGCTTTTCAGGAAGCAATTGCCTGGAACAAACTGCACAAAAGCATTAAGTTCGCGGACAACCTCCCGGACTTGGCAACCTCACGACGGCTCAGGAAAATCATAAAAGTCGCCGACGATGAGATAATTATTGTGGGTGATGCGGTTTTTGACGAGGCATATTGCGTAATCTCTAACAACTAGAAGAAGCCCCCAGAATCCTCCCTCAAATTAGATCCCGGGCCGAATCCGAAGCACAATCAGCTCACCAAATGAGCCGAATAACCTTTTTATTCGGCTCACGCACCCTAGGCATTCCACCATGGCTCATCCGCACTGAATCTGGCCGCACTTCCGCTGGCAACCCGGTCGCCCCGCGGCGTTGCTGCGCGAGTGTGGACAAGCCCGAGACAAGCTGTTGAGCATGCTCGGCGATTGAGGGTGAACAGTCGAATATCGGCTCGGTGCGCTCGTCACTGGCACGGCGACAGACGGCCTGGTAAGCCGCCACCACACGCGTTATCAGGTCAATACAGTAGACGAGTGATGCCCCGCTCATTTGCCCACAATCCCCATGTCTGCTAGTGTCGCGCCGGTTTACCGTCTACCGGAATAGCCGCCATGGCCCGCAAAAAAGTTGCACTCGATTTCGAACAATCCCTCGCCGACCTGCAAACTCTGGTCGAGCGTCTGGAGAACGGCGAGTTGTCGCTGGAGGACTCGTTGACGGCGTTTGAGCAAGGCATCGGCCTGACCCGTGATTGCCAGAGCGCGCTGGCGCAGGCTGAGCAGAAGGTGCAGGTGTTGCTGGAACGTGACGGGGAGTTGGCCGAAGAACCTTTCGATGCGGAACAACCCGAATGATCGATGCGTACCAGGCCAGTAGCCAAGCCCGAGTCAATGCGGCGCTTGCGCCCTTGTTTGTTGCGCCGGGCCCTGAACTCAACCGTCTTTATGACGCCATGCGCTACAGCGTGATGAACGGCGGCAAGCGTGTGCGTCCGTTGCTGGCCTATGCCGCGTGCGAGGCACTGGGCGCGCCGGCCGAGCAGGCCAACGGCGCGGCCTGTGCGGTGGAGCTGATTCACGCCTACTCCCTGGTGCACGACGATTTGCCGGCGATGGACGACGACGATCTGCGTCGCGGCCAGCCGACCACCCACAAAGCCTTTGATGAAGCCTATGCGATTCTCGCCGGTGACGGTCTGCAGAGCTTGGCGTTCAGCGCATTGCTGGACCCGGCGCTGAGCTGCGTCGATGCGTCGACGCGCCTGCACATGGTCACCGCCCTGGCGCTGGCGGCAGGCCCGGCGGGGATGGTCGGCGGGCAGGCCATCGACATGGGCTCGGTCAGCCTCAAGCTGGACCAGGCTGCGCTGGAACACATGCATCGCCACAAGACCGGCGCGCTGATCGAGGCGGCGGTGCACCTCGGCGCCCTGGCTAGCGGGCGCGCCGAGCCCGCACAACTGGCGGCGCTGCAAACCTACTCGCGGGCCATCGGCCTGGCCTTCCAGGTGCAGGACGACATTCTCGACGTGGAAAGTGATACCGCCACCCTCGGCAAACGCCAGGGCGCCGATATCGCACGGGACAAACCGACTTATCCTGCGCTGCTCGGGCTCGATGCGGCCAAGACGTACGCCCTGGAGCTGCGCGATCAGGCCCTGGCAGCCCTGCAACCTTTCGACGCGGCAGCCGCGCCCTTGCGCGACCTGGCGCGGTATATCGTCGAACGTCGCCACTGATCAACGGCGGCCATTTGCACCGCCTATCGGCCAACTTCGGCGCTCCGCGTGGGCAGTTTGCGATGCTTGAGGTAAACTGCCGCCTCTTCTATACCTATAACGATTCGCCTGATGCCCACGACGTTTCAAGAGATTCCCCGCATACGCCCGTCCACGCCGCTGCTCGACCGTGCCGCCACGCCGGACGGCCTGCGTCGACTGGCTGAAGCCGAGCTGGAAACCCTGGCCGATGAACTGCGCCTGGAATTGCTCTACACGGTCGGCCAGACCGGTGGGCATTTCGGCGCCGGCTTGGGCGTCATCGAGCTGACTATCGCGCTGCACTACGTCTTCGACACCCCGGATGACCGGCTGGTGTGGGACGTGGGCCACCAGGCGTACCCGCATAAAATCCTCACCGGCCGCCGCGAGCGCATGAACAGCCTGCGCCAGAAGGACGGCATCGCCGCCTTCCCGCGTCGCGCCGAGAGCGAGTACGACACCTTTGGGGTCGGCCACTCCAGCACCTCCATCAGTGCCGCGCTGGGCATGGCGATTGCCGCCCGTCTGCAAGGCAGCGAGCGCAAGGCGATTGCGGTGATCGGTGACGGCGCGCTGACCGCCGGCATGGCGTTCGAAGCGCTCAACCATGCGCCGGAAGTGGACGCCAACATGTTGGTGATCCTCAACGACAACGACATGTCGATCTCGCGCAACGTCGGCGGCCTGTCCAATTACCTGGCAAAAATCCTCTCCAGCCGCACCTACGCCAGCATGCGCGAGGGCAGCAAGAAGGTGCTCTCGCGTCTGCCCGGCGCGTGGGAAATTGCCCGCCGCACCGAAGAATATGCCAAGGGCATGCTGGTGCCCGGCACGCTGTTCGAAGAGTTGGGCTGGAACTACATCGGCCCCATCGACGGCCATGACCTGCCGACCCTGATTGCCACGTTGCGCAACATGCGCGACCTCAAGGGCCCACAGTTCCTGCATATCGTCACCAAGAAGGGCAAAGGCTTCGCGCCGGCGGAGGTCGACCCGATCGGCTATCACGCCATCACCAAGCTCGACCCCCTGGACGCCCCTGCCGCCGCGCCGAAAAAAGCCAGCGGGCCCAAGTATTCCGGGGTGTTTGGCGAATGGCTGTGCGACATGGCCGCCGCCGACCCACGCCTGGTAGGGGTTACCCCGGCGATGAAGGAAGGCTCCGACCTGGTGGCGTTCAGCGAGCGTTTCCCGCTGCGCTACTTCGACGTGGCAATTGCCGAGCAACACGCGGTGACCTTTGCCGCCGGCATGGCCTGTGAAGGTGCCAAGCCGGTTGTGGCGATCTACTCCACATTCCTGCAGCGCGGTTATGATCAGTTGGTTCACGACGTGGCGGTGCAGAACCTCGACGTGCTGTTTGCCATCGATCGCGCGGGCCTGGTGGGCGAAGACGGCCCGACCCACGCCGGCAGTTTCGACCTGTCCTACCTGCGCTGCATCCCCGGCATGCTGGTGATGACACCGAGCGACGAGAACGAACTGCGCAAGATGCTCAGCACCGGCCACCTGTACAACGGCCCCGCCGCCGTGCGCTACCCGCGCGGCACCGGCCCGAATGCAGTGATCGAAAAAGACCTGGAGCCCATCGAGATCGGCAAGGGCATCGTGCGCCGCCAAGGCAGCAACGTCGCGTTCCTAGTATTCGGCGTGCAACTGGCCGAAGCGCTCAAAGTGGCAGAGAAGATCGACGCCACCGTGGTCGACATGCGTTTCGTCAAACCCCTGGATGAAGCCTTGGTGCGCGAGATTGCCGGCAGCCATGAGCTGCTGGTGACCGTCGAAGAAAACGCCATCATGGGCGGTGCCGGTGCGGCGGTGAGCGAGTTCCTGGCGCGGGAGAATATTCTCAAGTCGGTGCTGCACCTGGGCTTGCCGGATGTGTACGTGGAACATGCCAAGCCGGCGCAGATGCTGGCGGAATGCGGGCTGGATGAGGCTGGCATCGAGACATCGGTTCGCGCGCGCATGGCGCTGCTCTCCCTGTAAAAACAGGGATCAAAAATGTGGGAGGGGGCTTGCCCCCGATTGCAGTGTGTCAGTCTCAGTATCTGTAACTGACCCACCGCAATCGGGAGCAAGCCCCCTCCCACATTGGTTTTGAGTCAACTTTCAATGCTACGGACAGCCATGAAACATCTTCGCCTTGCCCTGCTGCTGCTGCCTGCCTCGGACCTGCTCGCCGCCAGCCGTGACGATGCCCTCAATCTTCCCGACGTGGTGATCAGCGCCAACCGCCAAGTGCAGGCCCGCAACGACAGCAGCGCCGCCAACACCGTATTCACCCGCGACGACATCGACCGCCTGCAACCCACCAGCCTCACCGATCTGCTCAAGCGCGTTCCGGGCGTGCAAATCGCTCCCACTGGAGGCCGTGGCAGTTTGCCGGGAGTCTATCTGCGTGGCACGACGTCCGCGCAAAGCCTGGTGCTGGTGGACGGTCAGCGCATTGCCAACGCCACGTCGGGCGACAGTGGCCTGCAGTACCTGAACGTCGACCAGATTGAACGGGTGGAAGTGCTGCGCGGCTCACGCTCGGTGATCTACGGCAGCGATGCGATGGGTGGGGTTATCCAGGTGTTTACCCGGCGTAATGCCGAACAAGGGTTGCAACCGCGCCTGACGCTGGGCGTTGGCAGCCATCAGACCTGGGAGCGCAGCCTCGGCCTGTCCGGTGGCGATGAGCGTACGCGCTTCAACCTCGGCGCGAGCCTGGATGACACCGCCGGCATCGACTCAACTCACGCGTCGTTCCCCAGCGACGGCGACCGCGACGCCTACCGCAACCAGTCCATCAGCCTGAATCTCAGCCATTCGTTCAGCGATGAATGGGCGGCGGGTTTCAACCTGTTGGACAACCGTGGCAAGTCGGAATACGACAACAGCTTCGGCCGCTATGACGTCGCCACCAGCCAGAGCGTCGGGCAAAAGCCCTACACCGATTACACCGTGAGCAGCGCCAGCGGCTACGTGGATGCCAGGCTCAGCGAGGGCTGGCAATCACGCCTGGAGCTGGGCCACAGCGAAAACCGCGACACCAAGCGCGATACGCTCAGTGATGACTTCAGCGTGTTCAACACCTACCGCGACTCGGTCAACTGGCAGAACGACCTGACGCTGGACGACCGCAACAGCCTGATCCTCGGTGGCGACTGGTACGAAGACCGCTTCCACGGCTCCACCACCTTCAGCGAAAACAGCCGCTGGAACCGCGCGGCCTTTGTGCAGCATCGTTTTCACGGCGAGTGGTTTTCCACCGAGCTGGGCCTGCGCCGCGACCGGAACCAGCAGTTCGGCAGCCAGAACAGCTGGAGCGGGACCCTCAGCCTACCGATCAATCCCGACAACGAGCTGCTCTTGAGCTACAGCGAAGGCTTCCGCGCGCCGACCTTCAACGACCTCTACTACCCATACACGCAGTACAGCAACCCCAACCTGCTGCCCGAAACCTCAAAGAGCTACGAGCTGCAATGGCGCAGCCAACTGACTGACCAGACCCGTCTGGAAGCGTCGCTGTACCGCACGGACTTGAGCGATGCAATCATTCTGGACAGCACCAGCAAGCCGCAAAATGTCGCTTCGGCCCGCATCAATGGCGTTGAAGCGACGCTCAAGCAGGAATTGTTCGGTTGGCAGGGCAACCTGGGCGTCTCAATCATCGACCCGCGTGATCGCGATACCGGCCACACCCTGGCCCGACGTGCGCGCCGCACGTTGAGCCTGGATCTGGACCGGCAATTTGACACATTGGGCTTGGGCGCCAGTTGGCAGGCGATCAGCAACAGCTACGACGCTCAAAACAATCAGAACCGCCTGGGCGGCTATGCGCTGCTCGGGTTGCGCAGCAGGTGGGCGGTCACGCGGGAAGTCAGTGTTTCGCTCAACGTCGACAACCTGCTGGACCGCCAATACGCCCGTGCCCGCTACAGCTTCAACGCGGCAGACTTCTCCAATAATCAGGACTACCGCGAAGAAGGCCGCACCTGGAGGCTGGGCCTGAGCTGGACACCTCAGCTGTAGCGACCCGGCAACCGCTACCGGACAGACGCCTTGCTGACATCCAGGTAACCTTCCTTGATTGCCTGCTCACAGCCTATGAAGCCATAAGCACCAACCCGGCCCGCGTCGGTAATGCCGACGTAAAAGTCCTGTTTCTTGCCGTTGTTTTCCAATTGGTAGTCAAGGCACTCTAAAAGACCCGTGCGCGCCGCGATAACGCGCTTGGGCTGCTGGATCGCAAGCATGTCCTGCTTCGTGGCCCCCCCTGCGTAGATCCTCGTGGGAATAGCGTGGTCGTTGAAATTCATGATCGTAGAAATACCTTCGAATGTGCTGCACCCGGCCAGTAAAACCGCAGCGCAACTCCCCATGATCAAACGTCGCATGGTCACCTCCTGTTAGTGAACAATCGCCATGCAGTACGCATCGCGCGCAGCAGCCTAGCGTCGCGCCGCCGAAATCACCCGACCGACAAATCTCAACAGGAGGTAGGAAAAGGTTTACCGCGCCGGCTCACGTTGCTGCCCAATCAACTCGCAGAGTTTGGCCACCGCGTCGACCATTTGCCCGCTGGGCCGCTCCAGGCCTTTGTCGGGCACCCGCAGCAAGCGCCCTTGCGCCACTGCGGCGATCTGCGGCCAGGCCTTCCAGGCGTCCAGTTGACGCTCATCTCCCGCCAGGATCACCTCGGGGTTGCGCTGCAGCACAGACTCGACGCTGACCTGCGGCGCCGGCAGCGTGAGGTCGTCGAACACGTTGCGGGCCCCGCATAACGCCAGCGCGTCACTGATGATCTGCCCACCGCCCACGGTATACAGCGGCTGATTCCACACCTGATAAAACACCCGCACCGGTTCGGCGCGCTGGTAGCGCTGGCGCAATTCAAGCAAGCGCTGGCGCAGCCGGGTGGCGATCTGACGACCTGCATCGGCCCGGCCCACCTGCTCGGCAATGGCCTGCACCTGACTGGCCAGTTGCTCAAGGCTGTGGGGTTCAGCGACGTACACGGGGATTTTCAGGCGTTGCAGCTGTTCACGCTGGGCCGGGCCGACGCTGCCGGGCCACAGCAGGATCAGGTCGGGTTGCAGGCTCAGCAGGCGCTCCATGTCCAGCTGTCCGTAACGCCCGACCGAGGGCACGTTCACCAACGCCGGCGGACGCTCACCGCCATCGAGCACGCCCACCAGTAAATCAGCAGCGCCCACTTCCAGCATGATTTCAGAGAGTGACGGTGCCAGGCTGACGACCCGCTCGGCGGCCAATACCTGGGCACTGAACGCCAGCAGCAGCGCCAGCCAATAGCGTTTCATCCCAATTGACGCGGGATGCGGTAGAGATAGAACAATACCGTCGTCGACAGCGCCAGCAGGAACAACGGCACCGCCTCCAGGCCGACGAATACCGCCAATGCGCCGATCCAGGCAGGCAACGCCGCCACCATCAAAGCCGTGCGGCGGCGAGCCGCGAGGGTGATCCAGGCGGCGGGTTCTTCGGGGGTATCAAGGGCTTTGGAGGTGGCGATCAGCGCGTGTTTATAGCCATTGAAATAGCGCAGGCTGAGAAACATCGAGGCCACGCCGGCAATGAAGAACGGCATGGCCAGCATCGGAAGCAGGGATTGGGCGCGACCGAACACCAGGTTGATCACGAACAACGGCAGCAACGCCAGGGCCAGGTACTGCCACCAGTTGACGGACAGTCGCCGTTTCACCTGGCCGCGAGTCACGCGCGGTCGACCTCGCCCTGGTGCTCGTTGCCCATCATGTGGTCGAGCTTGCTGGCCTTGGTGGCCAGGTAAAGCTTGTTGTGAGGATTGTGCCCGGTGTGCAGCGGCACGCGCTCGGCGACGGTGATGCCCATCTCGGTGAGGGCCTTGACCTTGCGCGGGTTGTTGGTCATCAAGCGCAGGGATTTCACGCCCAGGTGCTCCAGCATCGGCAGGCAGATCCCATAGTCACGCTGGTCGGCAGCAAAGCCCAGCCGTTCGTTGGCCTCAACGGTATCGGCGCCGCCATCTTGCAGCTCATAGGCGCGGATCTTGTTCATCAGGCCAATGCCACGGCCCTCCTGGCGCAGATACAGCAACACGCCACGGCCTTCGCGGGCGATGGCCTGCAGTGCCGCTTCCAGTTGCGAACCGCAGTCGCAACGCTGGCTGAACAAGGCATCGCCGGTGAGGCACTCGGAATGCACACGGCCCAATACCGGCTCGCCATCAGCGATATCGCCCAGGCTCAGCACAACGTGCTCGCGCCCGGTGGCTTCTTCAAGAAAGCCGTTCATGGTGAACGTGGCAAAAGGGGTAGGCAGCTTGGAAGCGGCGACGAAAACGACGGGCACCGTGTGCTCCTGATTTCAGATTTCACAGAGGCGGGCATTGTACAGCAGGTTCCGGTAGACGCTTAAGCTCAATGAGCGCTGATCAAGATCAATCGGTTCGATTGGCCTTCGCCGCGGTTCTATGCACGTCAGAACGGATAGGGCAGCTTCCAGCGCTGGAAGATCGGCTTCAGCTCCCCGCTTTTGACCAGCGCAGCCATGCGCTGGTCGTACACCGCCATCAATGCACGCCCCCGCTCGTTATCGGCAAAGCCCACGTAGAGCGGCAATTCGATGATGGGGGTGAGCCTGAACTTCCCGGGGTCGGCCGCCTGGCCGAGGACGTATCGGGCTTCGGTGAGCGAGTCGATGTAGAAGTCGGCGCGACCATGCTCTAGCATCGGCAGGATCCCGTCGCGCCGCTGAATCTGGTTGAAGCGGTGCACATTGGTCAGGTAATCCTCGTATTTATAGCCGCGCACCCAGGCCAGGCGGTAATGCCCCAACGTTGCCGGGGTTGGCGCAGGCGTCGTCGAAAGCCCCAGGGCGTAGACGTGATCGGCGTCAAAGGGCAAATCCGGGTACAACACGCCTTCGGTCTCGTCGCGATAGGAGCCGACCCAACCGTCCACTTCGCCACGCCGGGTCAGGCCGACCGCACGGGTATACGGCACGCTGCGGGTTTGCAGGGCGATGCCGGCGGGTTCGAACACCTGGCGCAACACTTCCCAGCCAAGACCGCTGCCATCGCGGTTGGTGTAGTTGTCCCACTCCTCACTGGCCAGCATGATCTTGCCCGGCACTGGCGGTTCGTGCGCCTGCACCCAGGACGCGACAACGCACAGGAGGATCAACAGCCAGGGGCGCACATCCATGGTGACGGTCTCCCGCAGGGTAATAATCGGTTAAAGGGTAGCGCAGGACGCCGGACTAGGGCGCGTCGTGAAAATGCTGATAGCCACGAACCACCGGCGTAACGTCGCGCCCATGGGCATCGTGCAGCGTCACGCCCTGCCCCGCCGCGACCCGGCCGATCACATGGATCGGCCAGCCACCGGCCAGCAATGGCGCCAGCGCGTCTGCCGGCAACGTGAACACCAGCACATAGTCATCGCCGCCACTCAACGCGGCCACGCGGGCCTCGTTGTCGCCGACAAACGCCAGCAAGGCTGCAGACAACGGCAGCGCCTGTCGCTCGATCAGCAAGCTGACCGCCGATGCTCTGGCGATATGCCCGCAGTCGGCCAGCAGGCCGTCGGAGATGTCCATGGCCGAGGTCGCCTTGCCGCGCAGCGCCACCCCCAGGGCCAGTTGCGGTTGCGGCGACCAGTAATGGGCCAGCAAGGGTTCGGCAATGGCCGCATCCGCCGTGCGCTGGCCCAACACCAACGGCAAGGCGCCGGCGGCATTGCCCAGCTCGCCACCCACACAGAGCAGATCACCCGGCTGCGCGCCGCTGCGGGTCAACGCCTGGCCGGCCGGTACACGACCAAACACAGTCAGGGTCAGGCTCAGCGGGCCGCGCGTGGTGTCGCCTCCCACTAACCCTACGCCGCAGCGTTGCGCCATGGCGTTTAAACCCTGAGCATAGCGTTGCAGCCAATCGGCATCGACGGTCGGCGTAGTCAGGGCAAGGGTGAATGCAAGGGGACTGGCGCCCATGGCAGCCAGGTCGCTCACCGCCACGGCCAACGAGCGCTGGCCAAGCAGAAACGGGTCACAGGGGTCGGCAAAATGTACACCGGCCACCAGCGTATCGGTGGAAACCGCCAGTTGTTCGCCGGGAGGCAACGCCAGCAAGGCGCAGTCATCGCCGATCCCAAGAGCGATGCCTTCGCCGCCCTGCGCACAGGGCGCGGCGGCGAAGTAATTGCGGATCAGCTCGAACTCGCCCATGCCGGACTCAAGCGCACATCAGCGCTTGTAGGCCTTTACTTCGGCTTCACGCAGGCGCGGGGCCAGCTTGTCGAGCACGCCGTTGACGAACTTGTGGCCGTCGGTCGAACCGTAGACTTTCGCCAGTTCGATGCCTTCGTTGATCACCACACGGTACGGTACGTCGACACGCTTGAGCAGTTCCCAGGCGGACAGGCGCATGACGCACAGCTCAACCGGATCGAGCTCTTCGATGGTCAGGTCCAGGCACGGGGCCAGGGCCGCGTCGATCTCGCTCAGGTTGGCGTGCACACCGTGCAGAATGTCGTGGAAGTACGGCAGGTCCGCGAACGTGAAGTCGTTATCGACGCGAAACTGCGCTTCGATTTCGGTCAACGAGGTGCCTGCCATCTGACGCTGGTACAGCGCCTGGGTGGCCAGTTGGCGCGCAGCACGGCGCTTTTCGTTTTTCGAGGGCTTGCCGGCGTCCGCAGGGCGCGGGTCGCGTGGGTTGAAGTTGTCGCCGTCGTCGGAAATCACTTGGCCTCCAACTGCGACAGCAGGCTGACCATTTCCAGGGCGGACAAGGCGGCTTCTGCGCCTTTGTTACCGGCTTTGGTGCCGGAACGCTCGATGGCCTGCTCGATGGAATCCACGGTCAGCACGCCGAACGCGACGGGCACGCCGAACTCCATGGACACCTGGGCCAGGCCCTTGGTGCATTCACCGGCAACGTATTCGAAGTGTGGAGTACCGCCACGAATCACAGCGCCCAGGGCGATGATCGCCGCGTATTCACCTTGCTGAGCAACTTTTTGCGCAACCAGTGGAATTTCGAAGGCGCCAGGGGCACGGATCAGGGTGATATCGCTTTCGCTCACACCGTGGCGAACCAGGGCGTCCACGGCACCGCTCACCAGGCTTTCAACCACGAAGCTGTTGAAGCGGCCAACCACCAGGGCGTAGCGGCCTTTGGGGGCGATGAAGGTACCTTCGATGGTCTTCAGGGTCATTCGACAAATCTCTTAAAGAGCAGGGACGCGAAAAATGCGTCCCTCAGTGATGTGTTAACCGCGAACAAGGGGCAAAAATCGCCGGGCTTTATTCGGAGGGCACGTATTCTACAACTTCCAGGTCGAATCCGGATATCGCATTAAATTTCATCGGCGCGCTCATCAGGCGCATTTTGCGCACGCCCAGGTCGCGCAAGATCTGCGAACCGGCACCGACGATGCTGTAGGTGGTCGGCGTCTTGATCTGCGAGTGCTCGGCGGTTTCACGAATATGCGCAAGCAGAACATCGCCATCTACCGGGTTGCCGAGCAACAGCACCACGCCACTGCCGGCCTCGGACACCGCCGCCATGGCGGCGCGCAGGCTCCAGCGACCCGGTTGCTTGACCATCAGCAGGTCGCGCAACGGGTCCATGTTGTGCACCCGCACCAGGGTCGGTTCGTCGGCGCTGATGCTGCCCAGGGTGAGGGCCATGTGCACATCGCCTTCCACCGAATCGCGGTAGGTCACCAGATTGAACTGGCCCAGTTCGCTGTCCAGCGGCTGCTCGGCAATCCGCTGAACGGTACGTTCGTGGATCATGCGGTAGTGGATCAGGTCGGCGATGGTGCCGATCTTGAGGTTGTGTTCGGCCGCAAAGGTCTCGAGTTCACTGCGACGGGCCATGGTGCCGTCGTCGTTCATCACTTCGCAGATTACGCCACTGGGCTCGAACCCGGCCATGCGCGCCAGGTCGCAGGCTGCCTCGGTGTGGCCGGCACGCGCCAGGGTACCGCCCGGTTGGGCCATCAGCGGGAAGATATGGCCGGGGCTGACGATGTCTTCGGCCTTGGCATCACGCGCGGCAGCAGCCTGCACGGTGCGCGCGCGGTCAGCGGCGGAGATGCCGGTGGTGACGCCGGTGGAGGCTTCGATGGACACGGTGAACTTAGTGCCGAACCCCGAACCGTTGCGCGGCGCCATCAACGGCAACTTGAGCCGTTCGCAGCGCTCGCGGCTCATGGGCATGCATATCAGCCCGCGGGCGTGCTTGGCCATGAAGTTGATGTGCTCGGCCTTGCAGGCCTCGGCGGCCATGATGATGTCGCCTTCGTTCTCGCGGTCTTCGTCATCCATGAGGATGACCATCTTGCCTTGGCGGATGTCTTCAACCAGTTCTTCGATGCTGTTGAGCGCCACGCGGCACCCCCTTGGTCAGGATTTAAGGTAGCCGTTGGCGGCCAAAAAACTTTCGGTGATGTTCCCGGATGTTGGCTCTGCGGCCTTATCGCCCATCAACAGGCGCTCCAGGTAACGGGCCAGCAAGTCCACTTCCAGGTTCACACGGCGACCCGGCTGGTAGGACGCCATGATGGTTTCGCTGAGGGTGTGGGGAATGATGGTCAGCTCGAATTCGGCGCCATTCACGGCGTTCACGGTCAGGCTGGTGCCGTCCACGGTGACCGAACCTTTGTGGGCGATGTACTTGGCCAGTTCTTTGGGTGCGCGGATGCGAAACTCCACGGCCCGCGCGTTTTCGCTGCGCGCGACCACTTCGCCGACACCGTCGACGTGGCCGCTGACCAGGTGACCGCCCAGGCGCGTGGTCGGCGTGAGGGCTTTTTCCAGGTTGACCGGACTGCCGGCCTTGAGGTCGCTCATCGCGGTGCAGTCCAGGGTTTCGCGGCTCACATCGGCGGCAAAACCGTTGCCCGGTAATTCAACGACGGTGAGGCATACGCCACTCACCGCAATGCTGTCGCCCAGTTTGACGTCGCCCAGATCGAGCTTGCCGGTTTCAACCAGCAGGCGGATATCACCGCCTTTGGGGGTCATTGCCCGGATGCTGCCGATGGATTCGATGATGCCGGTGAACATGTCGTTCTCCTGAAAACGGGGGACGGGCGCCTGAGCCCGGTCAGAATTATACGCTCGCTGCTGGCACAGGGATGGCAGTGACTCGCCAGTCGTCGCCCACAGCGCGCAGGTCAGTGATCTTGAGTTGGGGGGCATCGGCCAGCTTCTCAAGCGGCCAGTCCAGCAACGGCCGGGCGGCGGAGCCCAGAAACTTGCCGGCGACGAAAATCACGTATTCGTCCACCAGGCCCTGCTGGGCAAATGCACCGGCCAGGCTCGGGCCGGCTTCCACCAGCACCTCGTTGACGCCACGCGCTGCCAGCGCCACCAGCGCCGCGCGCAGGTCAACCTGACCCTCAACGCCTGGCACCACCAGGCATTCGGGGCCACGGGGGAACTGGTTTTGCGCGGTGACGCAGGTGATCACCAGCGCCGGACCGGCCTTGAAAAATGGCGCGTTGAGCGGCACGCGCAGACGGCCGTCGATCAGCACGCGCAGCGGCGGGCGGGACATGGCCAGGGCGGTGGTTTCGGGATCGAGACCGAGTTCGGCGGCGCGCACGGTCAGGCGCGCACCGTCGGCCAGCACGGTGTCGGCGCCAGTCAATACCACGCTGGCTTGAGCACGCAGGCGCTGCACGGCGGCGCGGGCGGCGGGGCCGGTGATCCATTGGCTTTCGCCGCTGGCCATCGCGGTGCGCCCGTCCAGGCTCATCGCCAACTTGACCCGCACGAACGGCAGGCCATGTTCCATGCGTTTGAGAAAGCCGGGGTTAAGCGCCCGCGCTTCGGCTTCCAGCACGCCGCTGCGCACCTCGATACCGGCCTGGGCCAGGCGTTGCATACCGCGCCCGGCCACTTCCGGGTTGGGATCCTGCATGCCGGCCACCACCCGCGCGACACCGGCCGTCACCAGCGCATCGGCGCAGGGCGGCGTGCGGCCATGGTGGCTGCAGGGTTCGAGGGTCACGTACACCGTGGCGCCGCGCGCCTTGCTACCTGCAGCGCGCAGGGCGTTGGGCTCGGCATGGGGTTCGCCAGTGCGCTCATGCCAGCCTTCGCCGACAATTTGCCCGTCACGCACGATCACGCAGCCCACGCGCGGGTTGGGATGGGTGGTGTACAGGCCCTTGCGCGCCAGTTCCAGGGCGCGGGCCATGTAGTGGGCGTCGAGTACCGCCTGTTCAGGGCTCATTGCTTGGACGGCTCACGCGCCAGGCGGTCGATCTCTTCGCGGAACTCGTTGAGGTCCTGGAAGCGTCGATACACGGAAGCGAAACGGATATAGGCGACTTCGTCGAGCTTTTGCAGCTCGCCCATCACCAGCTCGCCCACCACCAGGCTTTTGACCTCGCGCTCGCCGGTCGCGCGCAGCTTGTGCTTGATGTGCACCAGCGCCGCTTCCAGGCGCTCGACACTCACCGGGCGTTTTTCCAGGGCGCGCTGCATACCGGCGCGCAGTTTGTCTTCGTCGAAAGGCTGGCGGCTGCCGTCGGACTTGATCAGACGGGGCAATACCAGTTCGGCGGTTTCGAAGGTGGTGAAACGTTCACCGCAGCCAGACGCCAGGCATTCGCGCCGACGACGCACTTGATCGCCCTCGGCGACCAGACGCGAATCAATGACCTTGGTGTCGTTGGCACCGCAGAAGGGACAGTGCATGGTGGGCAGGCAACAAAAAATGGGAGGGCCATGGTAGCGCATCCCCGTGGCAAGACAAGCCATAGCCTTTACGGTATATAGGCAGGCTTATATGTTTGTTACCTTTCACGTCACGGATTTAGTCCTTCCTGGAGCTGTACATGCAGTTACGACCACTTGTTTTGCTCACTCTGCTCGGTTTTCTGGTCGCCTGCAGCAGCGAAGCCCCCAAGCCCGCCGCACCGGTGCCTGCCCCCGCGCAGGAGAAAAAAGTGCCGGGCATTGAAGAGGTCGGCCCCCTGCCCGCCTATCAGCGTGAAATCAGCGGCAACCTGACCAACGTACCGGCCGGTGCCGAAGTCGAGATGGCCCTGTTGGTGATCGACGAACGCTCGCGCCCACAACAACTGCTCGCCAGCAGCGTGCTGACCGGCAACGGCAAGCCCCTGGCGTTTCGCCTGCGCTTCAACCCCGAGGCCTTCCCGGCTGGTGCGCGGGTTGAATTGCGTGGCCGCGCCAGCCAGTCCGGCCAGTTGATCCTGCATCTGCCCGCCGTGCGCATCACCCAGGCGATCACACAAACCACCGGCCCCCTGCAGCTCGTCAAGGCGCCATGACGCCACCGCTGGACCTGCAAAGCGCCTTGAGCCAACTGATCGGCGACGCGCAATTGCTGCCCTGCGCGCTGCCGGGCACTGCGCTGTCGCTGTGGCTGCTGAACGCCGACAACATGAACCGTGCATTCAGCCAGGAAGAAACCCGGCGCATCCTCCATGAGCCGCCGTACTGGAGTTTCTGCTGGGCCAGCGGCCTGGCGCTGGCGCGCTATCTGGCGGCGAACCCGCAGTGGGTGGCCGGCAAGCGGGTGCTGGACTTTGGCGCCGGTTCCGGCGTGGCCGCAATTGCGGCGGCCAAAGCAGGCGCGCTGGAAGTGGTGGCGTGCGACCTGGACCCGCTGGCACTGGCGGCCTGCCGGGCAAATGCCGAACTCAATGGCGTGCAGTTGGGCTATTCGGCGGATTTTTTTGCCGAAGCCGACCGTTTCGACCTGATCCTCGTCGCCGATGTGCTGTACGACCGCGCCAACCTGCCGCTGCTGGACCACTTCCTCACCCGAGGCCGCGAGGCATTGGTGGCGGATTCGCGGGTGCGGGATTTTCAGCATGCCGATTACCGGCGGCTGGAGATCCTTGAAGCGCTGACACTGCCGGACCTGGCCGAGCCTTGGGAGTTTCGCAAGGTGAGCCTGTACCATGCGCGGCGCGCTTGAGGGCATCGCGGGCAAGCCCGCTCCCACATGTGGCCGCGTTTTTTTGTGGGAGCTGGCTTGCCTGCGATAGCGATCTTGCCTGCACTGCGCTTTCAGCCAATGGCGCCAGCCCTTATAGTTGCCCCCATTCCCGCTCTATTAGAGACGCCCCATGAGTGAACCCACGCCGTACATCTTCGACGTCACCACCGCCAACTTCGAACAGGCGGTGATTCAGAACTCTTTCGAAAAACCCGTGCTGGTGGATTTCTGGGCCGAGTGGTGTGCGCCATGCAAGGCGTTGATGCCGATGCTGGCGCAAATTGCCGAGAGTTATCAGGGTGAGTTGTTGTTGGCCAAGGTCGACTGCGAAGCGGAATCGGACATCGTCGCGCGTTTCGGCATTCAAAGCCTGCCGACGGTGGTGCTGTTCAAGGATGGCCAGCCGGTGGACGGATTTGCCGGCGCGCAGCCGGAATCGGCGGTGCGCGCGATGCTCGAGCCCCACGTGCAGATGCCGCCACCGGCGGCGGCCGACCCGCTGGAGCAGGCCCAGACGCTGTTTGCCGAAGGCCGAATCAGCGATGCCGAGGCGCTGCTGGTGACGCTGCTCGGTGAAGACAATACCAACGCCGCCGCGCTGATCCTGTATGCGCGCTGCCTGGCCGAACGCGGTGAATTGGGCGAAGCCCAGGCCGTGCTGGACGCGGTCAGCGGCGACGCTCACAAAGCCGCCCTCGCCGGCGCCAAGGCGCAGATCACCTTCCTGCGCCAGGCCGCCGACCTGCCGGACGCCGCCGACCTGAAAAGCCGTCTGGCGCAGAACCCGCAGGACGACGAAGCAGCCTACCAGTTGAGCATTCAGCAACTGGCGCGCCAGCAATACGACGCGGCGCTCGAAGGCCTGCTCAAGCTGTTCATCCGCAACCGCAGCTACAGCGAAGGTCTGCCGCACAAGACCCTGCTGCAGGTGTTCGAGTTGCTGGGCAATGAACACCCGCTGGTGACCGTGTACCGCCGCAAGTTGTTCGCCGCGTTGTATTAATCGCCGACCCAACTGTACAGCGGCGTATCCCCGCCGCTGCTCACCTTGACCTTGGCGCTATGGCGCAGGCGCACCAGCAGGCGCTTGCCCGTCGCCGCATCACCGGCCACCCCTTCCAACTGATCAAGCAACTCCAGGCCGCTTAACTGCCCGGCGTTGCGCAACAGCGCCTGGGCGTTCTGCCACAGGTCGTCATCCTGCCTAACCGGCGCAGCAGCTGGTGTACTCGGCGCCGGAGCAGCCTGCAACTGCGCGCCCAGCTTGGCCCAGTCGCCGTCGTCCAGCTCCAGGGTCAAGTCCACCGGCAGGTCGCCGACGGTTCCACGAATTCGCAACATCGTCTTTTCTCCTGCATTTTTTCTGACGGGCATGCTCCCATGCGGCTTGCGCAACGCCAAGCGCGCGGTCAAACTCTCGCCATTATTGTTATAAGATCACATAACAAACCTTTCATGTTCTGGAGCCTTCCCATGCGCCGTCTGCTGCTCGCTTTGCCGTTTGCCCTGCTGCCACTGGCTGTGGCCCATGCCCATGAAGATCACGACCACGAACACGGCAGCCTCGGAGCCCACGAACATGGCGTAGGCCGCCTCAACGCCGTGCTCGATGGTCAGACCCTGGAGCTTGAGCTGGAAAGCCCGGCCATGAACCTGGTGGGTTTCGAACACCTGGCCACCACCGCCGCTGACAAGGCCAAGGTTGCCGCCGCGCGCAAGCAACTGGAAAACCCATTGGCCCTGTTCAACCTGCCCAAGGCGGCCGGCTGCGTGGTGAGCACCCAGGAACTCAACAGCCCGTTGTTTGGCGACAAGCCTGAAGCCGATCACGACGATGACGATGATGCTGACGACCATGCCACCGACGGCAAGGGCGCAGCGGCCCACGAACATCATCACGACCACAGCGAAATCCACGCGCATTACCAGTTCACCTGCGCCACGCCGACTGCGCTGAGCAACCTGGACCTGACCCAGGTGTTCAAGACCTTCCCTGCCACCAAGAAAATTCAGGTACAACTGATTGGCCCGAGCGGCCAGCAAGGTGTCGACGCAACGGCCACAGCTGCCACCCTGAAGTTCTGATTGCCCATGACCCAAGCCTTGATCGAACTGTCTGACCTGGGCTTCAACTGGCCCGGTCACCCGCAGTTGCTGGACATCCCCGCATTCCGTCTGGAACGCGGCGAAACCCTGTTTCTCAAAGGCCCCAGCGGCAGTGGCAAGACCACCCTGCTGGGGCTGCTGGGCGGTGTGCACAAGCCCAGCCGGGGCAGCATTCGCCTGCTCGGCCAGGAACTCACCGAACTCTCGGCCGGCGCCCGCGACCGCTTTCGCGTTGATCACACCGGCTACATATTCCAGCAATTCAACCTGCTGCCGTTTTTGTCGGTGCGCGAAAACGTCGAACTGCCCTGCCACTTTTCCAACGTGCGCGCGCAGCGGGCCAGGCAGCGCCACGGCAGTGTGGACAAAGCCGCCGCCGCCCTGCTCGCGCACCTGGGCCTCAA
The DNA here is from genome assembly GCF_000336465.1 of Pseudomonas poae RE*1-1-14. Lineage (NCBI taxonomy): Bacteria > Pseudomonadati > Pseudomonadota > Gammaproteobacteria > Pseudomonadales > Pseudomonadaceae > Pseudomonas > Pseudomonas poae. The sequence continues at coordinate 4,071,769 of NC_020209.1, forward strand.
GGATAAAGACCTGCTGGAACGTCGCGCCGACGCGCTGTCCATCGGCCAGCAGCAACGGGTGGCCGCCGCCCGGGCGCTGATCGGCCAGCCAGAGCTGGTGATCGCCGACGAACCCACCTCGGCCCTGGACTACGACGCCCGCGAGGCTTTCCTTCAGCTGTTGTTCGCCGAATGCCGCGACGCCGGCGCCAGCCTGTTGTTCGTCAGCCACGACCAGAGCCTGGCAGCGCTGTTCGACCGCAACCTGTCGCTGGCCGAACTCAATCGCGCCGCCACGCCCGCAGAGGTTTGAGATGTATCTGTTCCGTCTAGCCATGGCCAGCCTGGCTAACCGCCGCTTCACCGCGACGCTCACCGCCTTCGCCATCGCGCTTTCCGTGTGCCTGCTGCTGGCCGTGGAGCGCGTGCGGGTCGAGGCGCGCAACAGCTTCGCCAGCACCATCAGTGGCACCGACCTGATCGTCGGCGCCCGCTCGGGTTCGGTGAACCTGTTGCTGTATTCGGTGTTTCGCATCGGCAACGCCACCAACAACATCCGCTGGGACAGCTTCGAGCACTTCGCCGCCAGCCCGCAGGTGAAATGGGCGATCCCGATTTCCCTCGGCGACTCCCATCGTGGCTACCGCGTGATGGGCACCAACCAGTCCTATTTCGAGCACTACCAGTACGGGCGCAAGCAAAACCTCGAACTGGCCAGCGGCCGCGCCTTCGCCACTGACCCTTTCGAAGTGGTGCTGGGCGCTGAAGTGGCTGACGCACTGCATTACAAGCTGGGCGACAAACTGGTGCTGGCCCACGGCGTGGCAGTGGTCAGCCTGGTCAAGCACGACGACAAACCCTTCACCGTAGTCGGCATTCTCAAGCGCACCGGCACGCCCGTCGACCGCACGCTGCACATCAGCCTGGGCGGCATGGAAGCGATCCACATCGACTGGCACAACGGCGTGCCGGCCCAGGGCAAAGGCCGCATCAGCGCCGATCAGGCGCGCAATATGGACCTCACCCCGCAGGCGATCACCGCGTTCATGCTGGGCCTGAACAACAAGATTTCCACTTTCGCCCTGCAGCGGGAAATCAACGAGTTCCGTGGCGAGCCGATGCTGGCGATCCTGCCCGGCGTGGCGCTGCAAGAGCTGTGGAGCATGATGGGTACCGCCGAGAAGGCGCTGTTCGTGATCTCGCTGTTCGTGGTGCTGACCGGTTTGATCGGCATGCTCACGGCGATTCTCACCAGTCTCAACGAGCGCCGCCGCGAAATGGCAATTCTGCGTTCGGTGGGAGCACGACCGTGGCATATCGCAAGCCTGCTGATTTTCGAAGCGTTCGCCCTGGCGCTCGCCGGCGTGGTGGCCGGCGTAGGCTTGTTGTACGTGTGCATCGCCGCATCGCGCGGTTATTTGCAGGCCAACTATGGCCTGGACCTGCCGATGTCATGGCCAAGCGAATATGAATGGACCCTGCTGGCGGGTATTCTCGCCGCAGCGTTGTTGATGGGCAGCGTGCCGGCCTGGCGCGCCTACCGACAATCCTTGGCCGATGGTCTGTCCATACGGCTGTAGAACCGCAGCTGCAAGTTTCAAGCGTTAAGCTGCAAGCGAGTCGGCTTTTACGTGTAGCTTGCGGCTAGTAGCTATTCATTGAGGAGTCTCCATGCGTCGTGCCCTGTTTGCATTCCTGCTGCTGATAACCGTGCCCGCCTGGGCGCAAGATCAGCCCAGGGATCTGTCCTGGCAGGAGATGATCCCGCCGGACGCGCCGCCGGAAATCCCCAATATGAAACCGCTGCACGACCTGTCGAACATGGCCGATGCCCTGTCCGTCGAGGCCGCGCCCGCCGCCAAACAGGACCTGCCCAACGCGCCGGTGGTGCAGAGCCTGGACGGCAAGCACATTCGCCTGCCGGGCTATATCGTGCCGCTGGAAGTCAGCGAAGAAGGCCGCACCACCGAGTTCTTGCTGGTGCCGTATTTCGGCGCGTGCATCCACGTGCCGCCGCCGCCGTCGAACCAGATCGTGCATGTGAAAAGCGAAGTCGGTGTGAAGCTCGATGAGCTGTACCAGCCGTACTGGATCGAGGGCGCGATGCAGGTCAAGCCATCGTCCAGTGAGTTGGCCGATGCCGGTTACCAGATGGATGCCGAGAAAATCTACATGTACGAACTGCAGGAATAACCTTTCATTGAGCTGAGTCAAAAGATCGAGCGGTACGATCTTTACCATTGGACGTACACCTTTTAACGTCCTTTTGGAGCTCCCATGAACAAGTCTCTGCTCGGCGCGTCGTTCTTCGCGCTGGCCCTCGCCGCCCCGCTCGCCCAGGCTCACCAAGCGGGCGACATCCTGATTCGCGCCGGTGCGATCACCGTGAATCCGAAGGCCGACAGCAGCAGCGTCAAGGTGGATCAAGGCCCCTTGGCCGGCGCCAACCTGGGCGGCAAGGCGACCATGAGCAGCGATACCCAGTTGGGTCTGAACTTCGCCTACATGCTCACCGACCACGTCGGCCTCGAACTGCTGGCCGCCACGCCGTTCGAGCATGACGTAAAAATCAAGAACACCGCCCTTGGCGCCGCCAACGGCAAGCTCGGCACCCTCAAGCACCTGCCGCCGACCCTGAGCGTGGTGTATTACCCGCTGGACAATCAGTCCGCGTTCCAACCCTATGTCGGCGCGGGCATCAACTACACCTGGATCTACGATGAACATGTCGGCAGCCGTGCCTCCAACGCCGGCTTCAGCAACTTCAAGGCGGAAAACTCGTGGGGCTGGTCCGCGCAGATCGGCGCCGATTACATGATCAACGACAAGTGGATGATCAACGCCCAGGCGCGCTACATCGACATCAGCACCAAAGCGACAGTGGATAACAACGCGCTGGGCCAGGGCACCCGGGCCAAGGTCAATGTGGATGTCGACCCGATGGTGTACATGGTGGGGATTGGTTACAAGTTCTAAGGCCGCTCTGACCGACTCTACACACCAATGTGGGAGCTGGCTTGCCTGCGATGCAAGCAACTCGGTGCATCAGTGATACCGAGGTGATGCTATCGCAGGCAAGCCAGCTCCCACATTGGTTCGCTTCCACATTGGCGTGTGTAGCGTGTCAGGTATGGCGGTAGAACCGGTCCAGCAACGCCGGCAATCCCGCCCGCCATGCCCGGGGCTTGATGCCGAAGGTGTGGAGGATTTTCTTGCAGGCCAGCACCGCGTGCTGCGGTTCGTCCGCCGCATCTGGCCGGGCCGCGTGGGCCTGGGCGGTGGGCGACTCAATGGCCAGCGCACGAAAGCTGCGCGCCTCGCTGAGGATCGCCTGGCCCAGCGCCAGCGGCGTGGTCGCCTCGTGGCCGGCGTAGTGGTAGGTGCCCCACAAGGGCGCTGCGCAATCGAGTTGCTTGAGCACCGAAATGATCACCCGCGCGGCATCGTCCACCGGCGTCGGGTTGCCTCGTCGGTCATCGGCCATCGGTATTTCACCTGGTTGTTCGGCCTGGGCCAGAAAGCGCCCGAGGGTGCCGTCGGCGCTGTCATCCAGCAGCCAGCCAAAACGCAGCAGCACATGTTGCGGGCAGGTGGCGCGCACGCTTTGCTCGATACGCCACAGCGCCTGGCCGCGCAGGCCCAGCGGCACCGGATCGTCCTTTTCACTGTAGGCGGTGGCGCGCGAGCCATCGAATACGCGGTAGCTGGACGGTTGCAGCAAGGTGATGCTGTGGTGCTGGCACAGTTCGGCCAGGCGCTCGATGGCGTATTCCTGAGCCGCCAGACGGGTTTCGCTGACGGCTTCAGCCTGGAACCAGTCGAAATAGTAGGCGAGGTTGATCAGTGCATCAGGACGGGTGTCGTCGAGCAATTGGGTGAGGCTCGCGGCATCCCAGCCGTCTTGGGGCGGTTTGGGGGAGAGGAACCCGATGTCTTCCTCTGCACCGAGGCGAATCAGCGCCTGCCCGAGGGCATTCCCGCCGCCCAGTAACATAAGGCGCATTCGCATAGATTGAGCAGGCCCGGTCTGTTTGGAACGATGGTTAGTGTCGGCAGACGTGTATGCCATACCGTGGGGTGTAGCCGGAATCGTTGCATTTTGCGGGTTTGTAGCGCAACCGTCACGGATAAAGTAAGCGTTTGCAACTTGTTGGAGCCGGTGGCATCAATCATTGCATGAACCTTCCTGAATCAACGGACAGGGCATTGGACGGTTTTCACCCCGCCGTCAGCGCCTGGTTTCGCAGCACGTTTCCCGCAGTGACCGGCGCCCAGGCCCAGGCATGGCCGCTGATCCGCCAGCGTCGCTCGACGCTGATCGCCGCGCCGACCGGCTCGGGCAAGACCCTCACGGCCTTCCTCGCGGTGCTCGACGACCTGGTCCAACAGGGCCTGGCCAACGGCGGCAACCTGCCGGACGCGACGCAGGTGGTGTACGTGTCGCCGCTCAAGGCGCTGTCCAACGACATCCAGATCAACCTGCAAAACCCGCTGGCCGGGATCAGCGCGCAGTTGCAGAGCCAGGGTCTGGCGCCGCTGGAGATCCGCACCGCCGTGCGCACCGGCGACACCCCGCAAAAGGACCGCGCGCTGATGCGCAAACGCGCGCCGCATATCCTGGTGACCACCCCCGAATCGCTGTACGTGCTGCTCGGCTCGGACTCCGGCAGGCAGATGCTCGCCAGCACGCGCACAGTCATCGTCGACGAGATCCATGCCATCGCCGCCGGCAAGCGCGGCAGCCACCTGGCGCTGAGCCTGGAGCGCCTGCAAGGCGTGTGCGCCGAGCCGCTGACGCGCATTGGTTTGTCGGCCACGCAAAAGCCCATCGAAGCGGTGTCGCGGTTTCTGGTGGGCACCGCGCGCGAGTGCGCGATCGTCGATATCGGCCACGCCCGCCCACGCGACCTGGGTATCGAAGTGCCGCCGGTGCCGCTTTCGGCGGTCATGGCCAATGACGTCTGGGAGCTGGTTTACGACCGCCTCGCGGCACTGGCTCGCGAACACCGCACCACGCTGATTTTCGTCAACACCCGGCGCCTGGCCGAACGTCTGGCCCGTCACCTGAGCGAGCGCCTGGGCAAGGCCGCCGTGGCCGCGCACCACGGCAGCCTCGCCAAGGAACTGCGCCTGGACGCCGAGCAACGGCTCAAGGCCGGCGCGCTGCAAGTGCTGATCGCCACCGCGTCGCTGGAGCTGGGGATCGATATTGGCGAGGTGGACCTGGTGTGCCAGATCGGCTCGCCCGGTTCCATCAACGGTTTTTTGCAAAGAGTTGGACGCTCCGGCCATCAGGTCGGCGGCACGCCCAAGGGGCGCCTGTTCGCGACCACCCGCGACGACCTGATTGAATGCGCCGCCCTGCTCGACTGCGTGCGCCGTGGCGAGCTGGACACCTTGCACATCCCGGTCGCGCCGCTGGACGTGCTGGCCCAGCAGATCATCGCCGAAGTCAGCGCCCGCGAATGGCCGGAGCAGGACTTGCTGGCACTGATCCACCGCGCCGCGCCCTACGCCGCGCTGGATGAACGCCACTACCAGGCGCTGCTGCAGATGCTCGCCGAGGGCTACAACGGGCGCCAGGGCATCCGCAGCGCCTACCTGCACCGCGACGCCCTGACCCGCACCCTGCGCGGCCGCCGGGGCGCCAGGCTAACCGCCGTGACCAGCGGCGGCACCATCCCCGACAACGCCGACTACAGCGTTTTGCTCGAACCCCAGAGCCTGAACATCGGCAGCGTCAACGAAGACTTTGCGGTGGAAAGCATCGCCGGGGACATCTTCCAGCTGGGCAATACCTCCTACCGCATCCTGCGGGTCGAAGCCGGCAAGGTGCGCGTCGAGGATGCCCATGGCCAGCCGCCGACCATTCCGTTCTGGCTCGGCGAAATGCCCGGGCGCAGCAACGAGCTGTCCGCCGCCGTGGCGCGCTTGCAAGGCGAGTTGGACCGCCTGCTCGGCGCCAGCCCCGGCGACCTGCAACCGGCGCAGGACTGGCTCACCGACACCCTGGGCCTGAACCGCGCCAGCGCCGAGCAGATCCTCGATTACCTGGCCCGCGCGCGTCTGGCCCTGAGCGCATTGCCATCCCGCGACACGCTGATCATGGAGCGGTTTTTCGATGCCTCCGGCGGCACCCAGTTGATCATCCACACGCCGTTCGGCAGCCGCCTGAATCGCGCCTGGGGCCTGGCGTTGCGCAAGCGCTTTTGCCGCACGTTCAATTTCGAGCTGCAAGCGGCGGCCAGTGAAAACGCGATTGTGCTGTCGCTGTCCACCAGCCACAGCTTTGAACTCGATGAGGTGTGGCGTTACCTCAACAGCCACAGCGCCGAACATATCCTGATCCAGGCGGTGCTGGACGCGCCGTTGTTCGGCGTGCGCTGGCGCTGGAATGCCGGGGTGGCGCTGGCCCTGCCGCGTTTCACCGGCGGGCGCAAGGTGGCGCCGCAGATCCAGCGCATGAAAAGCGAAGACCTGATCGCCAGCGTGTTTCCCGACCAGATCGCCTGCCTGGAAAACCTTGCCGGCGAACGCGAAGTGCCTGAACACCCGCTGGTGGAACAGACCCTCGACGACTGCCTGCACGAAGCCATGGACAGCGACGCCTGGCTGGCCCTGCTGCGGCGCATGGAACGCGGCGAGGTGCGCCTGATCAGCCGCGACCTGCCGGCGCCCTCGCCCATGGCGGCGGAAATTCTCAGCGCGCGGCCCTACACCTTTCTCGACGATGCGCCACTGGAAGAACGCCGCACCCAGGCCGTGCTCAACCGGCGCTGGAGCGACCCGCAAAGCACCGACGACCTCGGCGCCCTGGACGCCGAGGCGATTGCCGGCGTGCGTGAGGAAGCCTGGCCTACGCCCCATGGCCCGGATGAAATGCACGAAGCGCTGATGAGCCTGGCGTGCATCGCCGCAAGCGAAGTCACGCCGCCATGGGCGCAGTGGCTGCAGGCGCTGGCCAAGGCCGGGCGCGCGTATCTGTTGCCCAACGGGCTGTGGGTAGCCGTGGAACGGCTGAGCTGCTGGCAGGCGATTTATCCCCACGACCTGCCGTTATTGCCCGGCTTCGATGAGCCCTGGACCTTCGAGGACGCGGTGCTCGAAGTGCTGCGCGCGCGCCTCGGTGGTTTTGGCCCGTTGAGCGTGAGCGAGATTGCCGCCCCCCTTGGGCTGCCGGTGGCCGCCGTGACCCAGGCGCTGGCACGGCTGGAACAGGAAGGCTACGTGTTGCGTGGGCATTTCAGCCCGGGCGCCAGCGCAGAGCAATGGTGCGAACGGCACCTGCTGGCGCGTATTCATCGCTACACGGTCAAGCGCCTGCGCCGCGAAATCGAGCCGGTGGCGCTGCAGGATTTCATGCGCTTTCTGTTCGACTGGCAGCACCTGTCCGACGCCACCCGTGGCCAGGGCAGCGCGGTGCTGCCGCAGATCATCGGCCAGTTCGAAGGCTTTGCTGCCGCCACCTCGGCCTGGGACAGTGACCTGCTCAGCGCGCGCATCAAGGGCTATTCCTCCACTTGGCTCGATGAGCTGTGCCGCAGCGGCAAGCTGGTGTGGATGCGCCTGAGCGACAAGGCCGGCGCCATGGCACTGCGCAGCACCCCGGTGGTGCTGTTGCCGCGCAGTCAGGTGGGGTTGTGGAGCGGGCTGACTGAACCCGTCGACAGCACCGCGCTGTCGCCCAAGGCACAGAAAGTCCACCTGGCCCTGCGTGAACACGGCGCGCTGTTTTTTGATGAGCTGGTGCACGAAGCCCATCTGCTGCGCAGCGAGCTGGAAACTGCGTTGCAGGAACTGGTGGGCGCGGGCCTGGTGAACGCCGATAGCTTTGCCGGGCTGCGCGCCCTGACCACGCCGGCCAGCAAGCGGCAGGCGCGCAGCAGCCGGCGCGGGCGCGGTGCGTTTATCGGCGGCATGGACGATGCCGGCCGCTGGGCATTGATCCGCCGCCCGCCCGGCGCTGCCGGTCCGCATTCGGCAGAGACGCTAGAGCACGTGGCGATGACCCTGCTGCGCCGCTACGGCGTGGTGTTCTGGCGCCTGCTTGAGCGCGAGGCGGACTGGTTGCCGAGTTGGCGCGAGTTGCTGCGCACCTTTCATCGCCTGGAAGCACGCGGGGAGATTCGCGGCGGGCGATTTGTGAGCGGCTTGGCCGGGGAGCAGTTTGCCTTGCCCGAGGCGATTCCCCTGCTGCGCGAGGTACGGCGGCGCGCGCACGATGGGAGTCTGGTGGCGGTGTGTGGGGCGGATCCGCTGAACCTGGTGGGCACACTGTTACCGGGGAGCAAAGTGCCGGCGGTGAGTGGCAATCGGATTGTGTATCGCGATGGGCTGCCTGCGGCGGTTAGGGTCGGCGGCAAGCAGCAGGTGCTGGTTGAGGTGGATCAGCGGGCGGTGCAGGAGAAGTTGATCCTGCGGTGAAGTTGCGGGCCTCATCGCAGGCAAGCCAGCTCCCACACTGGACTGGGTTCACATAGTTCGATAGGTGAACCGATCCAATGTGGGAGCGGGCTTGCCCGCGAAGAGACCAGCACAGGCGATATAAACTCTACTGGCTACGCGGCTGCTCGGTTATCGCCACCGCCTCTTCAGCCTGCCCCACCCGCTTGGGCAACAAGACCTGCTGTGGATAAGTTTGCGCGAAATGCACTTCGTCACAGTTATCCACAAGCTTTTTCAACCGCTGGTTGAACGCGCGGCTGACTGCATATTGCCCGCCCGACACGGTGCGAAACTGTGAGGTGAGCACGACGCCGTTGAGGTCCATCCTGTCGACGCCGAACACTTCCAGCGGGCCTTGCAGGTTGTACTTGAGGAACGCGTCGTCGCGGATCGACTGCCCCGCTTCCTGAATCAGCTCCACGGCCTTGTCCACATCGGTGTCGTAAGTGAACTGCACCGAGAAGAACGCGTAGGCAAATTGTCGCGACTGGTTGGTGACCGCCTTGATCTGCCCGAACGGCACCGAATGCACGAAGCCCTTGCCGTCGCGCAGGCGCAGGGTGCGGATGGTGAGGCCTTCGACAGTGCCGGCGTGGCCGGAGTCGAGCACCACCCAGTCGCCGATCGACAGCGTGTCTTCGATGATAATGAACAGGCCGGTGATCACGTCCTGCACCAGTTGCTGGGAGCCGAAACCGATGGCCAGGCCCACCACCCCGGCACCCGCCAGCAGCGGAGCGACGTTGATGCCCAGGTTGGCCATGGTGGTAATGGCGCAGATCACCACCAGGATGATCTTCACCGCATTGCGCAGCAGCGGCAGGATGGTCTTGACCCGCGTGCTGGGCTGGCGACTGGAGCGTTTATTGACCGGGGGTTTGAGCGCTTCCTGAATCGCCGTGTCGAGCACCACCCAGAACAGCCACGTCATCAGCAGGATCAGGCCGATGCTGCTCAGCGAGTCGCTGATGGCACGCCCGATCGAGTTGCGCTCGGCGAACTCGAACAACGACACGCCCCAGATACGCCCAAGCACTTCGATAAAGGCCACGGCCATCACGATGCGCAGGATCGCATGCAGCAAACTGAGGAAGCGCTCCTTGTAGGCGCTGCTGCGCTGGATCGCCACCTGGCTGCGCGACTTGAACAGGTGTTGCAGCACCGTGCTGAGAAACACCGTGCCGATCAGCAGGATCGTGGTGAACAGCGCGCAACGCAGTGCCTTCTGATTATCGTCGCCGGCGCCGATCAGGTTGATCGCCGAGACCAGCACCATCAGCAGGATTGGCCAGTACCACAGGCCCGAGAAGATGCGCAGCGATTGCTGCAACGCCGGGTGCTTGAGGCGCTGAGCCAGGGGCCGATTGCGAATCAAGTGGGCAACCGGGCGGCGCAGGCGCACCACCAGCACGCCGAAGATCACGGTAGCGAACAGCCCGGTAAACACCGCGATGCTGCTGGTGATATTGCCGCCCAATTGGCGGGCAATCTGCGGGCTGGTCAAGGCATCGCTGAGGGCGGCGAGAAAGCCGATCAGGAACAGCGGCTTGGGGCAGTAGTCGCGAATGATCTGCACCGCCGGGCGCTTGTGACCCACGTTGAACATGACGATGACGCACAGCAGCATCGAAGTGGAAAAGATGCCGCTGCTGGTGGCGTAAGCCAGACAAAGCGCCAGTGCGCGGCCCACCGAGGTGGCGAGAAAATGGCTGACGTACAGGGTGAGCGGCAGGCAGATGAGGGCCGGGATCGTATAGGGCACTACGTAGCCCAGCACTGCCAGCAGCCGCCCGCGCCGTTCGAAAAACGCGCGCTGGCCCAGGCGCCGCACGATCATCCGGCCCAGTAAGGTCAGCAGGGTAAAGGCGCCGACCCATACGCCGGACAACAGCAGGAAATCCCCGGCCACGCTCCACGGTGAGCGGGCTGACGTCTGGTTGACCAGGCGTCCGACTTCGTTGGCCGCGCGGTCGGCGCGCAGGCGCCATTCGTCAATGAAGTTCTGATTGAGGTCGAGCTTCTGCTGCACGTCGTCAATGCTGGAACTGATCGCGCCGAGCAGTCCGCCTTCCACCAGCAGCTCCGGCTTGGCCGGGGCCTCGGCGGCGGGTGCGGTCGCCGCCGCCTGGAGTGCGCCGCTGCCGCAAAACAGCAGTGCGCCGAGCAGCCATACAGTCTTTAGATTCAGCAAAACACCGGGCTCCTGGGAAAGGGTCTGTAAGGAACTGACGGGTTTGCGCCCTGATCGTTCCCTGTAAGAGGGGGCTTGCTCCCTCCCACACTGAATCTGCTCCCTTGGAAGCATGCCGTTTGTAGAAATCGGGAAACTTTCCGACAAAAGTCACAGTCATCCAACCACGCACTCTTTCCTACGGACCCAACCATGGCGGCGATTCATATCGGCATATCCGGCTGGCGCTATACGCCCTGGCGCGGGGACTTCTATCCCGAGGGGCTGACCCAGAAACGCGAGTTGCAGTTTGCCTCACGGGCCGTCAACAGCATCGAAATCAACGGCTCGTTCTACGCCCTGCAAACGCCCAAGCGCTACGCCGAGTGGTACGCCGATACGCCAGATGGCTTCATGTTCAGCGTCAAGGCGCCGCGCTATATCACCCACATCCTGCGGCTCAAGGACGTGCATGCGCCGCTGGCGAATTTCTTTGCGTCCGGTGTGCTGGAACTGAAAGAGAAGCTGGGGCCGATCCTGTGGCAATTCCCGCCCAGCTTTAAATTCGATGCCGCGCTGTTCGAAGCCTTCCTGCAGCAACTGCCCGGCGACACGCAACAGGCCGCCGCCCTCGCCCGCCAGCATGAGCCACGCCTGAACGGCAAGGCGAGCCTGCAGGCCCATGGCAAGAGAGCCCTGCGCCACGCGGTGGAAATTCGCCATAAAAGCTTTGCGGTACCGGCGTTCGTAAAGATGCTCGAAAAATATGGCGTGGCGCTGGTGGTGGCCGACACCGCTGGCAAGTGGCCGTATATCGAAGACGTCACCGCCAACTTCGTGTACCTGCGCCTGCACGGCGACAAAGAGCTCTACGCCAGCGGCTACACCCCTGAAGCCCTTGAACGCTGGGGCGATCGCATCGAGCGGTGGGCCTGTGGCAAACAACCGGAGGATGCACACTTGGTAGACCCGCAGCACAAACCCCGCGCCCGCAAGCAACGTGATGTGTACTGTTTTTTCGACAATGACATCAAGGTGCGCGCGCCTTTCGACGCGCGCCAGTTGCTGCAGCGTTTTGGCCTGGATCAGCATCTGGCCACAGCGCCCGGACAGCTGCCTGAACCCGGGGTGCTGGCATGACCCATCCAGAACCGATCCCGCGGGTGACAGCAGACGTGGCCGCCCCCCGTCTTACGGTGCTCACAGTGAATATCCACAAGGGTTTCACCGCCCTGAACCGGCGTTTCATCCTGCCCGAGCTGCGCGAAGCGGTACGCAGTGTGGGTGCCGACATGGTGTTCCTGCAGGAAATCCACGGCACCCACGAGCAGCATCCCCAGCGCTACAGCGACTGGCCAAACATGCCGCAGTACGAATTCCTCGCCGACAGCATCTGGCCGCAATTTGCCTATGGCCGCAATGCGGTCTACCCCCATGGCGACCATGGCAATGCGCTGCTGTCGAAATTCCAGATCGTGCACTACGAGAACCTCGACATATCCCAGAGCGGTCATGAAAACCGTGGCCTGCTGCACTGTGTGTTGCGCCTGCCCGGCAGCGGGAAGGAGGTGCATGCGATCTGCATGCACCTGGGCCTGCGCGAAGTGCATCGCCAGCAGCAACTGCGCCTGCTCGAGCAGCGCATCAGCGAGATTCCCGCCGACGCGCCGCTGGTGGTCGCCGGCGACTTCAACGATTGGCGCCAGCGTGCCGACCTCAGCCAGAGCGGCCTGCAGGAAGTGTTCATGCAGGCCACGGGCAAACATGCGCGCACCTTTCCTGCGCGCTTGCCGTTGCTGGCGCTGGACCGCATCTACGTGCGCAACGTGAAGGTGCATAACCCGCGCGTGCTGAATACCCGGCCCTGGTCCCATCTGTCAGACCATGTGCCGCTGTCGGTGGAGATTGAGCTATGAACAGTGCGGTGGAGCATATCGCGACCGATCAGCCGCCGGACGAAGCCAAGGCCCGCGACCTGGATTACGGTTGGCAAAGCGGCAACCAGATTGAGTTGCTGGAAAACGGCGAGGCGTACTTCCCCAGGGTGTTCGACGCCATGCGCGCAGCGCAGCGGGAGATCCTGCTGGAGACGTTTATCCTGTTCGAGGACAAGGTCGGCAATGAGCTGCAAGGCATTCTGATCGAGGCGGCCCAACGTGGCGTGAAGGTGGTGGTGAGCCTTGATGGCTTCGGCTGCGGCGAGCTGAGCGCGGCGTTTCTCAAGACGCTGGCGGACGCCGGGGTGATGGTGCAGATGTTCGACCCGGCGTCCAAGACCCTGGGTATTCGCACCAACTGGTTTCGACGCCTGCACCGCAAGATCGTGGTGGTGGACGCCGAAGTCGCGTTCATTGGCGGGATCAACTTTTCGGCCGATCACTTGGGCGATTTCGGCCCTGAGGCCAAGCAGGATTATTCGGTGCAGGTGACGGGCCCGGCGGTGGCTGACCTGCATCACTTTGCCCTGGCCCAAAGCGGTCGCCAGGTGCGCACGCGGCGTGGCTGGCGTCGCCGCCAGCAGCGACCGTCGCCGTGGGCCACCGACAGCGGTGAGGGCCTGGTGCGGCTGATTTATCGCGACAACCTGCAGCATCGCGATGACATCGAAGAGGCGTATATCTACGCCCTGAGCAAAGCGAAAAAACGCGCGGTGATCGCCAACGCGTATTTCTTCCCCGGTTACCGTTTGCTGCGCGAAATTCGCAACGCGGCGCGGCGCGGCGTGCAGGTGCAGTTGATCATGCAGGGCCAGCCCGATGTGCTGCTGGCCAAGCTGGCGGCGCGCATGCTCTACGACTACTTGCTCAAGGACGGCGTGGTGATCCACGAATACTGCCAGCGCCCGCTGCACGGCAAGGTGGCGCTGGTGGACGACGACTGGAGCACCGTGGGTTCGAGCAACCTCGACCCCTTGAGCCTGGCGCTGAACCTGGAAGCCAACGTGCTGATTCGCGATCGCGCGTTCAACCAGCAGTTGTACGACAGTCTCGCGACCCTGAGCAAAAACCACTGCCAGGTGATCCCGGCAAAGGACAAACCGCGCCTGTGGCTGTGGCGGCTGACTGTCGGCTTCCTGGTGTTCCATGTGATGCGCCACTTCCCGGCGCTGACCGGCTGGCTGCCGGCGCACAAACCCCGCTTGAAACCTTTCGAGAGCCAGGCCCATGACTGAGAACACAGGCTCGCGCTTCAAGCGCTGGAAAAAGCCCCTGACCATCGCCTTCTTCCTGCTGTTGATTGTGCTGTTCACGATGCTCGCGCGGCGGATCGACTGGAGCGAGGTCATCCAGACGCTGGGCGATTTTAAAGTGCGCACGCTGCTGATCGCGGCCGGGCTGACCCTGTGCAGTTTCCTTGTGTACGCGTGTTTCGACTTGATCGGGCGCACCTACATCGGCCAGCCGCTGCGCTGGAAGCAGATCCTGCCGGTGGGTTTTATCAGCTACGCGTTCAACCTGAACCTGAGTGCGTGGGTAGGCGGCATCGCCATGCGTTACCGGCTGTATTCGCGGCTGGGGGTGAGCACCGGCAATATCGCCAAGATCCTTGGGCTGAGCCTGGCGACCAACTGGTTCGGCTACATGGCCCTGGCCGGGGTGGTGTTCAGCAGCGGGCTGGTGACCATGCCGCCGGGGTGGAAGGTCAGCACCACGGCATTGCAGGGGATTGGCGCGCTATTGGTGCTGGCCAGCCTGGGCTACCTGGCGGCCTGCCAGTTTTCGAAAAAACGCGCCTGGTCGATTCGCGGCATCGAGATCAACCTGCCCTCGCTGCGCATGGCGTGCCTGCAATTGGCGCTGGGCGCGTTGAATTGGTCACTGATGGCGGCGGTGATCTTCACTCTGCTGCCGGCCAAGCTGGATTACCCGTTGGTGCTGGGCGTGTTGCTGATCAGCGCGATTGCCGGGGTGTTGACGCATATCCCGGCCGGGCTCGGGGTGCTCGAAGCGGTGTTTATCGGCCTGCTGCAGCATGAAGCGTCACGGGGCAGCTTGCTGGCGGGGTTGATTGCGTATCGGGCGATTTATTTTATTTGCCCGCTGCTGATTGCGTTGGTGATGTATTTGGGGGTGGAGGCGAAGGCCAAGGCATTGCGGGTGAAGAAGACTCCGGCTTGATTTGAGGTGATTGATGTAATGCCATCGCGGGTTTGCCCGCGATGGCATTACAACGGGCACGCCATTAACGAGCCTGGATGATGCTCAACCGCTCACCCACCACCATCTCGGTAATCCAGTCCACCAGGATCGAGGTGTAGGCCTGCTGCGACACCGGATCGCTCAGCGAGTGGTCGGCGCCATCGATGATGCGGTGCGTCAGGGAATGGGTCTGCTGGCACGCCGCGCGGTAACTCATGATGGTGGCATGGGGCACGTGGTCGTCGGTTTCCGACTCGACGATCAGCACATCCCCTGTAAACGCCGAACACGCGTGCAAGGCACGGTTGGTGTCGGCACGTACTAGGGTGCTGCGGTAATCCATCAGGTCCATTTTGTTCAGGTCACGCTTGGGCTTGAGCCATTCTTCGTCGCGGTACAGCGCCGGCACCCGCAGCGCCAGCCAGCGCACCGGGCGCAGTGAGGTCAGAATCGCCGCCAGGTAACCGCCATAGCTGGTGCCCACCACTGCCACGGCCGAAGTGTCGATGGCCGGGTGAGCGAGCAGCCGGTCGTAAGCCGCCAGCAGGTCGCGCAGGTTGTCTTCGCGGGTCACTCGGGCTAGGGGAATGCCGGCGCCAGCGTGGCCGCGCAGGTCGAAGGTCAGGCACACGCAGCCCAACCCTGCGATGCCTTTGGCGCGTTCGAGGTCGCGCTCCTGACTGCCGCCCCAGCCGTGCACGAACAGCACGCCGGGGACTTTGGATTTGGGACTGAGAAACGTCCCGCTCATCTGTTCGTCGTCTATTTCGATCGCAATGCTTTCGCTTCTAGCCGTCATAAGATTTAACCGTTACGTACTTGAGAAGAAAGTCGCTGTTTTCGGCCGGGCCGCGATACACCTCGATGGCATCTGCCGGGAGCGGTTGGTCCTCGTAGGTTTCCACCGATGACACACGGATGGCTTGCAGGCCCGGGTGGTTGATGAAGCTTTGCAGCGCCGCGACTTCCGCGCTGCTGGCCCCGCCCATGCGCCAGGACTGTTCGAGCACGCCGCTGCGGCGCTGGCCGTCGCTGTCCAGGCCCTGGGCGATGTCGTAGTTACGCCGTGACGCATAGAAAGCAGGGTAGGCCTCATCGGCGGCGCTGTCGAAAATCTGGGCTTGCTCGATGGCCTCGCGCACGTCGACGGGCAGACCCAGGGCGAGCAGGTCGTCGTAATCGCCGGGCACCACCAGCAGGTCGGAGCCGCCGTACACCTCGTCACCGTTTGCGTCGTGAGTAAGGTATTGCTCGCCGCAGTAGCTGAACACATGCTCGCCAATAAAACTCTGGCCCACGCTGTGGGTGATCACCTCGTGCAGGTCCTGTTCAAGCACAGCGCCATCGCGAAACAATTGCTCCGCGCCATCGCGTTTGAGCAGCGCGTCGAATTCATCCAGGCTGCGAATGACCTCCTGGCCGCGACCGGCGCAGGCATGCACCGGCTTCAGGCGGATCGGCCCGCTGTAGAGCAGGCGCTCGGCGGCGGCCCGGGCATCCTGCACGGCGAATACGCTGAGGCCGTCGAGCACGACAGGCCTGACAAGCTCGCAGAACAACGGCGACCAGCCCTGCGGCGCGGCTGCGTCGGGCCCAAGCAGGCCATGGCTGATGGCTTTGGTGCAGATGAAGTCATGATCGACATAGCCACCCCACAGGTCTTCGGGGCCCCGGATGTTGAGCGCGCGGGCCTGGGCCGGCCCCACCAGTGTCTGCGTGGGAAGCACGTACAGGTCGCGCCCGGCATGGGTTTGCGGGTCGAAGCTGCCGCCGAACTTGAGCCCCAGTATCTGCGCCAGCCAACGGGCCAGTGCGCGGTTGGTTTCGACTTCGTGCTGCGGCGCGCCTGCTCTTGTGGAGTGGGCGACCACCAGTTTATTGCGTTGAGTCGCGGTCATGCGGCCCCCTTGCTTCCTGCCAGGTATGTAAATGGGAGGTTGCAGGGATCAGGCCAAGGCGCAGTTGAGCCAGCAGGTTTTAAAATCAATCAGTTGCCGAATGCGCAGTAGCATTTGGCCTGTTTTATTTTGCACGACGCCACCTGCGGGGGATGGTGTTCTGCACGATTGCAGCCACACCGAGCGCGCCAATCCGGTGTGCGAAAGGCCAGTGCGCCAGCTAAGATACCGGGCTGCTCAACTCATCACGAGGCACTACCATGGCCAAGCAAGCGCTCATCCTGATCGATATCCAGAACGACTACTTTCCCCAGGGCAAGTGGCCGCTCGCCGGCGTGGAGGCGGCGGCGGACAAGGCGGCGCAGGTGCTGCAGGCGTTTCGCCAGGCGGGCGATGCGGTGATTCATGTGCGCCATGAGTTCACCGCCGAGGATGCGCCCTTCTTCACGCCAGGCTCGGACGGTGCGCAGCTGCACCCCAAGGCACTCAATAAAGGCAGCGAGCCGGTGGTGCTTAAACATTTCGTGAATGCGTTTCGCGAAACCCATCTTCGCGCCCTGCTGGAGCAACGCAGCATCACCGATGTGGTGGTGGTCGGCAGCATGAGCCATATGTGTATCGATGCAGTAGTGCGCGCGGCGGCTGACCTGGGCTACAAGGTCACGGTGATCCATGATGCATGCGCCACCCGGGATCTTGAATTCAATGGCAAGGTCATCCCGGCGGCGCAGGTGCATGACGCGTACATGGCGGCGCTGGCGTTCGGTTATGCGGGCGTGGTGTCGGCGGATGAGTACCTGAAGGCGCAGACGGCGGCCGTGTGACCGCCATGTGCAGCGTCAGCGAGTGGCGATGATGAACAGGCGCGGAAACGGCAACAGCACGGTGCCGTCGCTCAGGGCTGGGTAGGCCTGGGTAATCCGCGCGTGGTATTGCTGCAGGAACGCGGCCTTTTCGTCATCGCTCAGAGGCGCAAGAAACGGCCGCAACGCCGACCCCTTGAACCATTCCACCAACGCCGCATGGTCGGCCAGCGGGTGCTGGTAAGTGGTGCGCCACACGTCAACGGTGCTGCAGTGCTGGCTCAGCAACTCGTAATACTGGCTCGCGGTGTGACGTGGATTGTGCTTGACCGCGCCGATCTTCGCCGCCCATGGCCCCTGCGCCGCCAGGTCGCGGGCCAGTTGGTGGGCAGGCTCGTCCAGGTTGTCCGGCGTTTGCACCGCCAGCGTCCCGCCCGGCGTCAGGTGACTGACCAGATGCGGGTAAAGCGTGGCGTGGTCGGGCAGCCATTGCAGGGAAGCGTTGGCCAGAATCACATCGAACTGCCGCGCCGGGTTCCAGGCGCCGATATCCGCCAACTCGAAATCAAGGGCGGGCAGACGCTGGCGCGCATCGAGCAACATGTCGTCGGAGCTGTCCATACCGGTGATCTGCGCCTGTGGATAGCGCTCGGCCAACACTTGCGTTGAATTACCGGGGCCACAGCCCAGGTCGACGGCGGTGTGCACGTCGACATTCGGGATGGCTGCGACCAGGTCGCGCACGGGACGGGTACGTTGTTGCTCGAACATGGTGTATTGCTTGGCAGACCAGGTCATCGCGGTGTCCTTCTTATCCAATAAAAAACCCCGGTCAGTCTGCCAGAACTGCCGGGGTGATTGGCGTATGGATCACCTGCCCTACAGTTTGAACCGCGAAACCACTGTACGCAGCTCACCCGCCAGCAACGACAGCTCCTGCGCCGTGGCTGCGTTGTCTTCGATACCTTCCATCAACGTGATACTGCCGTTGCGGATTTCGGTCACGTTGCGGTTGATGTCTTCGGACACGGCATGTTGCTGGACCGCCGCGCTGGCGATCTGCGTGTTCATGCCGACGATCTGCTCAACGCCATCATTGATTGCATCCAGGCTGGTCGAGGCTTCTTGAGCGGACTCAAGACAGGCCTGTGCGCGCAATTTGCCTGACTTCATTTGCTCCACGGCGGCGGACGTCGCCAGTTGCAGCTCCTGAATGATGGTGCGGATTTCTTCGGTTGAGTTCTGGGTGCGCGAGGCCAGGGTTCGGACCTCGTCCGCCACCACGGCAAAGCCACGACCCTGCTCACCGGCACGCGCAGCCTCGATGGCGGCGTTCAATGCCAACAGGTTGGTTTGATCGGCGATGTTGCGGATCACTTCAATGACCCCGCCGATCTGCTGGCTGTGCTGGGCCAGCGCGGAGACTTTCTGCGCGCTGCGCTCCACTTCTTCGGCCAGGGCTTCGATGGTGACGCGGGTTTCCTGCATCTTCGCAAGACCTGCGACCGAGGACTGGCTGGCATGCCCGGCGGCATGGGCGGCGCCCTCGGTGTTCTGCGCCACATCGGCAACGCTGGCGGTCATCTCGTTGATGGCCGTGGCGACTTGTTCGGTTTCGCTCTGCTGCACGTTCATCGAGCGTTTAGCCAGGTCGATGGACACGCCCATGCGCATGGCCGCCTCGGACACCGATTGCGAACTGCGTTCAACCTGCGTCAGCGAGGCACTGAAGGCCTGCACCATCGCGTTGAGGGCATTGCCCACATCGGCCATTTCGTCGTTGCCGCGCACCGGAATACGCGTGCTCAGGTCGCCCTGGGCAATCAGCTGCGTGGCACTCAACACATCGTTGAGGGTGCGGCGCATGGCGCTGTAGATCCCGCTGAAGGCGTACACCAGCAACAGGCCAAGGCCGCCAAGCATGCCGAGGATGAGCAGACGCTCCGCGCTTTTTTCCTGAACGCGGCGCTCCAGTGTCTTCATCAGTGCGTCTTGCAGGGTGTCCTGCGCCTTGTACAACTCGGCGACTACCGCGTTGCCCTTGGCCGGCAGGTTTTGTACGCCGCTGATGGTGTCGGTTGTGGAGCCTATCAGCAGGTCAAGATCGGCGCGAAAACCATCCAGGCTCGCGAAGGCACTGGTGATCGGTGCCTGAATACGGTCAGCCAGGGCCGGCTCGCGACGGCGCAGAAGGTCCAGGCTCTGCTGGAGCTCCTTGTGGATCATCACCTCGTTCTTGAGCATCGCCCTGATCACGCCACGCGTGCCCGGACTCAATACCTGGCCGTCATGCAGCCCGCTGGCCAGACCGCGCAATTGGCCGACGATATTGATCTGGCGTGGTAACCGCAAGGTGCTCTGGTCGATCATGAACAGCGCTGCAAAGTCTTCATCGAGCACCATGCCCGAGGTGGCCGATACGTAATAAACGAAGTTCAGGGTTTCGGTGAGTTGATCGTTCCACTCGTCGAAGGTAGCGCTCTGGCTGGCATCGCCCCTGGCCAATTCAATCAAGCGCTGCGCCCCGGCGTGCAGGCGCTGCACGCGGTCACCGGTTTCGAGCTGGGCGTTGAACTGTCGGTCGGTGGTGGCCAGCTTAGAAAAAGCGTCTTCCAGCTTTGCCTGATTGGCGGAGAGATCGGGCTGGGCACTTTTGTCACCGCTGAGCAGGCGGTTGGTGAGTGCACGTTGCAACATCGACAAGCGCAGCACAGGGGTCACGTCCAACAGATAGCGTTGGCCCGATTGTTCGGAGCGGATGACGTCGAGACTGTCGTTGATCTGGTGGACGATACGGGAGCCAAGCAGTACCAGAGGGATCAGCACGATGATTGCCAGCACGCCGAATTTGGTGGGGAAACGTAAACGGCTGGCCAGGTGTACGGCAGGAGCAAGGATATTCATTCAGTTCTCACAGCCCGGAATGGGACAGTTTGTGGAGGGTTTTATAGGTGAGAACTGTCCGTTTTCTCTCAAATGCCTGGCTCTGTCCGGCACATTTGGCTAATCACGCTTCGTAGGTAACTAAACGTTTCATCCATGGTGTCGGCGTTGAGATTCAGAACTTTAAGGAAAGTTGTACATTTATATATTTTTGTACAAGTATGGAACGCGCCAGGGAGAGTGATGTCGCGCCGATATCACTTGAAGGGGGCGGCGGGTTATTGAGCGCACATGAAAACGCCCCTGGGATTTTGCAATCCGCAGGGGCGTTGGAGATCAGCTTGAGCGCTGGGTGTCAGCGCTGGCGTTGATCAGAACGGAATATCGTCATCGAAGCTGTCGAAATCCGGAGCCGGCTGTGGCGCGGCCTGTTGTGGCGCTGGACGCGACTCACGCTGTGGCTGCTGGCTTGGCTGTGGACGCGACTGCTGTGGGCGCGGTGCCGAGTTGGACATGCCGCCCTGGCCCTGTTGGTCGCCCTGTGGACGGCCGCCCAGCAGTTGCATGGTGCCTTGCATGTCGACCACGATTTCAGTGGTGTAACGCTTGATACCGTCCTTTTCCCACTCGCGGGTCTGCAGTTTGCCTTCGATGTAGACCTGCGAACCTTTGCGCAGGTATTCACCGGCGATCTCGGCGACCTTGCCGAACATCGACACACGGTGCCATTCGGTTTTCTCGACCTTTTGACCGGTCTGCTTGTCGGTCCACTGTTCGCTGGTCGCCAGACTCAGGTTAGTCACGGCGTTACCGTTAGGCAGGTAGCGAACTTCGGGATCCTGGCCGCATGTACCGACCAATATGACTTTGTTAACCCCACGGGCCATAACGTTCTCCTAGGCTGGGCGCGCTGTCGGCACTGGGTTGACCAGTTGCTCGAGCGTCGCGCGATCCAATAATTCGGTGTCCAATTTAATGTAAATGGCCGCCTCTTCAGCGACCACTACTGCATCCGTTACTCCAACGACGGCCTTCAGGCGCTCTGCCAGACCGGCTTCGCGCATCGCCTCGGGCGACAGCGGTACACGCAGGCTGGTGACGTAGGGAGGTTCGCGCATGGTAACAGCAAAGGCCAGCCAAAGTGCAGCCAGCCCGGCGCATCCAAGGAACACAACCGACAGACCGCCATGCTGAAACATCCAACCGCCCATGATGCCGCCCAACGCAGAACCGAGGAACTGGCTGGTGGAATACACCCCCATCGCCGTGCCCTTGCCACCGGCCGGCGAAACCTTGCTGATCAGCGAAGGCAATGACGCCTCCAGCAGGTTGAACGCGGTGAAGAACACCACCGTACCGATCACCAGCGCCCGCAGGCTGTCGCCGAACTGCCAGAAGAATAGTTCAGTGAGCATCAATGTCGCGACGGCGCCGAGCAAAACTCGTTTCATTTTGCGTTTCTTCTCGCCATAGATGATGAACGGGATCATGGCGAAGAACGAAA
This sequence comes from Pseudomonas poae RE*1-1-14, assembly GCF_000336465.1. Taxonomy (NCBI): domain Bacteria; kingdom Pseudomonadati; phylum Pseudomonadota; class Gammaproteobacteria; order Pseudomonadales; family Pseudomonadaceae; genus Pseudomonas; species Pseudomonas poae. Next base: position 4,093,590 of record NC_020209.1, read on the forward strand.
TCAACAACGCGGTGAGGTAGACCCACCAGTGCTGCTCCTTGGGCAGGCCGGCTTTTTCAACCAGCGCCAGAGGCAAGGCGACGAAGCTGCACATCAGCATGGCGTGTAATACGAAGATACCCAAATCCAGGCGCAGCAGGTCCGGATGCTTGAGCGTCGGCAACAACGCCTTGCGCGCCACGCCGGATTCACGGTGCTGCAAGGTGCCGGTGGAACTCGGCACCATGAACGCGACGATGACGATGCCGATCAGCGCCATGCCGCCGGTGGCCAGGAATAGCCCATGCAGGCCGAACGCGCTGGTCAGCAGCGGGCCGACCACCATGGCCACGGCGAATGACAGGCCGATGGTCATGCCGATCATCGCCATGGCCTTGGTGCGATGCTGTTCGCGGGTCAGGTCCGAGAGCAGCGCCATGACCGCCGCTGAAATCGCGCCGGCACCCTGCAGGATGCGCCCGGCGATCACGCCCCAGATCGAATCGGCCTGGGCCGCGAGCACGCTGCCGAGCGCGAAGACGATCAGGCCGAGGTAGATCACGGGACGGCGGCCGATGCGGTCGGAGATGATCCCGAACGGAATCTGAAAAATGGCCTGGGTCAGGCCATAGGCGCCAATCGCCAAACCGATGAGTGCGGGGGTCGCTCCTGCGAGATCCATTCCATAGGTCGCCAGCACCGGCAACACCATAAACATGCCAAGCATACGGAAGGCGAACACCAGGGCCAGACCGCTTGCTGCTCGGGTCTCGCCGCTACTCATGCGTTCGCTGTGGGGATCGTGCATGAAAAAACCTCGTGTGAACCGGCGGCGATTCTACCAGTCCCATCGATTGAGAGGGTATATGCGGCGCTTTGCCGCGCAGCTTTCATGCAAGGCTGCAAGCGGCCTTTTGACAGTGTATATTCATCCAGTCTTTAGCCGTATACTCCGGCATTATTTACGCCCGCCGTGCGAGGCCATCTTGGACAAGATCCTGATTCGTGGGGCTAGAACCCACAACCTGAAGAACATTGACCTGACCCTGCCCCGGGACAAACTGATCGTCATCACCGGCCTGTCCGGCTCGGGCAAATCGTCCCTGGCGTTCGACACGCTGTATGCCGAAGGCCAGCGTCGCTATGTGGAATCGCTGTCGGCCTATGCCCGCCAGTTCCTGTCGATGATGGAAAAACCCGACGTCGACACCATTGAAGGCTTGTCGCCGGCGATTTCCATCGAACAGAAATCGACCTCCCACAACCCGCGTTCCACCGTGGGCACCATCACTGAAATTTACGACTACCTGCGTCTGCTGTACGCACGGGTGGGCATTCCCCGCTGCCCGGATCACGACATTCCGCTGGAAGCCCAGACCGTCAGCCAGATGGTCGACCTGGTGCTGGCCTTGCCGGAAGGCGCCAAGCTGATGCTGCTGGCGCCGGTGATTCGCGAGCGCAAGGGTGAGCATCTTTCCGTATTCGAAGAGCTGCGTGCCCAAGGTTTCGTACGCGCGCGAATCAACGGCAAGCTCTATGAGCTGGACGAAGCGCCGAAGCTCGACAAGCAGAAGAAGCACTCCATCGATGTGGTGGTCGACCGCTTCAAGGTACGCGCCGACCTGCAGCAGCGCCTGGCAGAGTCTTTCGAGACAGCGCTGAAGCTGGCAGACGGTATCGCCCTGGTGGCGCCCATGGACGACGAGCCAGGCGAAGAGATCATCTTCTCGGCACGCTTCGCCTGCCCGGTCTGCGGGCATGCCATCAGTGAGCTGGAACCCAAGCTGTTTTCCTTCAACAACCCGGCTGGCGCCTGCCCGACCTGTGACGGCCTGGGGGTGAAGCAATTTTTCGACATCAAGCGGCTGGTCAATGGCGAACTGACACTGGCAGAGGGGGCGATACGCGGCTGGGACCGGCGTAACGTCTATTACTTCCAGATGCTCGGCTCGTTGGCATCGCACTACAAGTTCAGCCTGGAAGTGCCGTTCAACCAACTGCCGGCGGACCAGCAAAAGGTAATCCTCACCGGCAGCGGTTCGCAGAACGTCGATTTCAAATACCTCAACGACCGGGGCGATATCGTTAAGCGCTCGCACCCGTTCGAGGGCATCGTACCGAACCTTGAACGTCGCTACCGTGAGACCGAGTCCGCAAGCGTGCGCGAAGAGCTGGCGAAGTTTCTCAGCACACAGCCGTGCCCGGATTGCCGTGGCACTCGCCTGCGTCGTGAGGCACGCCATGTATGGGTCGGTGAAAAAACCTTGCCGGCAGTGACCGGCCTGCCGATCGGTGATGCCTGCGAGTACTTTGGCGGTCTCAAGCTGACCGGCCGACGCGGGGAAATTGCCGACAAGATTCTCAAGGAAATTCGCGAGCGTCTGCAGTTTCTGGTCAACGTGGGTCTGGACTACCTGTCGCTGGATCGCAGCGCCGATACGCTGTCGGGTGGTGAGGCCCAGCGGATTCGTCTGGCCAGTCAGATTGGCGCAGGCCTGGTCGGCGTGTTGTACATTCTTGATGAGCCGTCCATTGGCTTGCACCAGCGCGACAACGATCGTCTGCTGGGAACGTTGAAACACCTGCGCGATATTGGCAATACGGTGATCGTTGTCGAGCACGATGAAGATGCAATCCGTCTGGCGGACTATGTGGTCGATATCGGCCCGGGCGCCGGCGTGCATGGCGGGCATATTGTCGCCGAAGGCACCCCTGCCGAAGTGATGGCTCACCCGGATTCGCTGACCGGCAAATACCTGTCTGGCCGCGTGAAAATACAGGTGCCGGCTAAGCGCACGCCGCGTAACAAAAAGATGGCGCTGCACCTCAAGGGCGCGCGTGGCAACAACCTGCGCAATGTCGACCTGGAAATTCCGCTAGGCCTGCTGACCTGCGTGACCGGTGTATCCGGCTCAGGCAAGTCCACGCTGATCAACAACACGCTGTTCCCGCTGAGCGCCACCGCCCTGAATGGCGCGACCACACTGGAAGCCGCGGCACACGACAGCATCAAGGGCCTGGAGCATCTGGACAAGGTGGTCGATATCGATCAAAGCCCGATTGGCCGTACGCCACGCTCCAACCCGGCGACCTATACCGGGCTGTTCACGCCGATTCGCGAATTGTTCGCCGGCGTGCCGGAATCCCGCTCGCGGGGCTATGGGCCGGGGCGTTTCTCGTTCAACGTCAAGGGTGGTCGCTGCGAGGCCTGCCAGGGCGATGGCCTGATCAAAGTGGAGATGCACTTCCTGCCGGACATCTACGTGCCGTGCGATGTGTGCAAGAGCAAGCGCTATAACCGCGAAACCCTTGAGGTCAAATACAAGGGCAAGAATATCCACGAAACCCTGGAAATGACGATCGAGGAAGCGCGGGAGTTCTTCGACGCGGTTCCGGCGCTGGCGCGCAAGCTGCAGACGCTGATGGATGTGGGGCTGTCATATATCAAGCTGGGCCAGTCGGCGACCACGCTGTCTGGTGGTGAGGCGCAACGAGTAAAGTTGTCTCGCGAGCTGTCCAAGCGCGATACGGGTAAAACCTTGTATATCCTCGATGAGCCGACCACCGGCCTTCACTTTGCGGATATCCAACAGTTGCTGGATGTGTTGCATCGCTTGCGCGATCACGGCAACACCGTGGTGGTGATCGAGCATAACCTTGATGTGATCAAGACCGCCGACTGGCTGGTGGACCTGGGGCCGGAAGGTGGCTCCAAGGGTGGTCAGATCATTGCGGTGGGTACGCCGGAACAAGTCTCCGAGATGTCGCAGTCACACACCGGTTATTACTTGAAACCGTTGCTGGCGCGCGACCGAGCCTGACAGACCGACCAATAAAAAGCCCCTGGCACCTCATCGGTGCCAGGGGCTTTTTATTGGCTGAACATCAGAACTGCGATTGCAGGTAATTTTCCAGACCAATCAGTTTGATCAGGCCCAACTGCTTTTCGAGCCAGTAAGTGTGATCTTCCTCGGTGTCATTCAACTGCACACGCAGGATTTCCCGGGTGACGTAGTCGCTGTGCTGCTCGCACAGTTCGATGCCCTTGCAGAGCGCGGCACGCACCTTGTATTCAAGGCGCAAGTCGGCGGCGAGCATGTCAGGCACCGTGGTGCCCACATCCAGGTCGTCGGGACGCATGCGTGGCGTGCCTTCAAGCATCAGGATGCGGCGCATCAGCGCATCAGCGTGCTGTGCCTCTTCTTCCATTTCGTGATTGATACGCTCGTAGAGCTCGGTAAAGCCCCAGTCTTCGTACATGCGCGAGTGGATGAAATATTGGTCACGAGCTGCCAGTTCGCCCGTCAGCAACGTGTTGAGGTAATCGATTACGTCGGGGTGACCTTGCATCGCCCTACATCTCCCTGCTTGAAAGTCTGTAGTTTGAACCATGCTGACCTTTTGGTCACGGGACCAACGGCAGAAAAGTGAAGATTTCCTGAGAAAAGTGGCTGAAATAACGCAAAAACCGCCCAAATGAGGGCGGTTCTGCTTATCGTTTAGAGTCAGTTAAGCGATACACCCAGCGCGGTTGCGATTGCTTCTCCATAAGCAGGATCTGCCTTGTAGAAATGCTGCAACTGGCGCTGAACCACATCACTGGAAACCCCGGTCATTGCACCGGCGATATTGCTGATAAGCAGTGCTTTTTGGGCATCGTCCATCAGGCGGAACAATGCACCGGCGTGGCTGTAGTAATCGGTGTCTTCGCGGTGATCATGGCGATCAGCCGTCCCGTTCAGGGCCAAAGCGGGCTCAGCGTAGTTCGGCGCTTGCTTGGGCGCGTCAGCGTAGCTGTTGGGCTCGTAATTCGGTGCCGCACCGCCGTTGTTGCCAAAAGCCATGGAGCCATCACGCTGGTAGCTGTTGACCTGGTTACGTGGAGCATTAACCGGCAACTGCTGGTGATTGGTACCGACACGGTAGCGGTGAGCATCTGCATACGCGAAGACGCGACCTTGCAGCATACGGTCCGGCGAGAGGCCCACACCTGGCACCATGTTGCTTGGACCAAAGGCGGCCTGTTCCACTTCAGCGAAGTAGTTCTGAGGGTTGCGGTTGAGTTCCAGCTCGCCAACTTCAATCAGCGGGAATTCCTGTTGCGACCAGGTTTTGGTCACGTCGAATGGGTTCTCGTAGTGATCATTGGCCTGGGCCTCTGTCATGATCTGGATGCAAACGCGCCATTTGGGGAAATCACCGCGCTCGATCGCGCCAAACAGATCGCGCTGAGCGTAGTCAGGGTCGGTGCCCGCCAAACGAGCAGCTTCAGCTGGCGCCAGGTTCTTGATGCCCTGTTTGGTTTTGTAATGCCACTTGACCCAATGACGCTCACCCCGAGCGTTGATCAGGCTGTACGTGTGGCTACCGAAACCGTGCATGTGACGGTAGCCGTCCGGGATGCCACGGTCAGAAAACAGGATGGTGACCTGATGCAGCGCCTCGGGGGAGTGCGACCAAAAATCCCACATCATCTGCGCGCTTTTCAGGTTGCTCTGCGGCAGACGTTTTTGAGTGTGGATGAAATCCGGGAATTTCAGAGGATCGCGGATGAAAAACACGGGGGTGTTGTTGCCAACAATGTCCCAGTTGCCTTCCTCAGTGTAGAACTTCAACGCAAAACCGCGCGGATCGCGCTCGGTATCCGCCGAACCACGCTCGCCGCCTACGGTAGAGAATCGCAGGAACGTAGGTGTTTGCTTACCGACAGATTCGAACAGCTTGGCGCTGGTGTATTGAGTGATGTCGCGGGTGACGGTAAACGTGCCGTATGCACCCGAACCCTTGGCATGGACACGACGCTCGGGGATGTTCTCGCGGTTGAAGTGAGCGAGCTTCTCGATCAGGTGAAAATCGTCGAGCAGCAACGGGCCACGTGGGCCTGCCGAGCGGGAATTCTGGTTATCTGCGACAGGCGCGCCGCTGGCGGTAGTAAGGATTTTGTTCTGGCTCATGCTCAGTCTTCCTCAGGTCAGTCATGGAACTGCCGGCTAATCGGCTTGGAGGGAGTATCGGCCATCGAGATGACACCATCAAATTTATTAAATTATGGGCTTCGATAGAGAATAACTAACTAACACAGGACAAATGAATATTGCTTGTAAGCGAGGCAGCATGAGCAGCTTAGACAGATTATTTATGCCCACAAAAAACCGGGCACTAGGCCCGGTTTTTTGATACAGCTTGTCGTCTTACTCGGCGCTTACAGCTTCGCCGGCAGTAGCACGATCAACCAACTCGACGTACGCCATAGGCGCGTTGTCGCCAGCGCGGAAGCCGCACTTGAGGATGCGCAGGTAGCCACCCTCACGGGTAGCGTAACGCTTGCCCAGGTCGTTGAAGAGCTTACCAACGATAGCTTTCGAGCGAGTACGGTCGAAAGCCAGACGGCGGTTAGCCAGGCTGTCTGTCTTGGCCAAAGTGATCAGCGGCTCAGCAACGCGACGCAGTTCTTTAGCTTTCGGCAGTGTAGTTTTGATCAGCTCGTGCTCGAACAGCGACACCGCCATGTTTTGAAACATGGCCTTGCGGTGCGAGCTGGTACGGCTCAGGTGACGACCACTTTTACGATGACGCATGGTTCATTCCTTACCAAACTCACGTTCGGTGATTACGACGATCAGGCAGTCGCCTTGTCGTCCTTCTTAAGACTTGCAGGCGGCCAGTTGTCGAGGCGCATGCCGAGGGACAGACCGCGGGAGGCCAGAACGTCCTTGATTTCAGTCAAGGATTTCTTGCCCAGGTTCGGAGTCTTCAACAGTTCTACTTCGGTACGCTGAATCAGGTCGCCGATGTAGTAAATGTTTTCCGCCTTAAGGCAGTTAGCCGAACGTACAGTCAGTTCCAGATCGTCAACCGGGCGAAGCAGGATCGGATCGATCTCGTCTTCCTGCTCGATTACCACTGGTTCGCTGTCACCTTTGAGGTCGACGAACGCAGCCAACTGCTGTTGCAGAATGGTTGCAGCGCGGCGGATAGCCTCTTCAGGATCCAGAGTACCGTTGGTTTCCAGATCAATAACCAGCTTGTCCAGGTTAGTACGCTGCTCGACACGGGCGTTTTCCACCACGTATGCGATACGGCGAACCGGGCTGAACGAAGAGTCAAGCTGCAAGCGACCAATGCTGCGGCTTTCGTCTTCATCGCTCTGACGCGAGTCGGCCGGTTCATAACCACGACCACGAGCTACAGTGAGCTTCATGTTCAGGGCGCCGTTAGACGCCAGGTTAGCGATTACGTGATCGGGGTTAACGATCTCGACATCATGATCCAGCTGAATATCGGCAGCGGTAACCACCCCCGAACCCTTCTTCGACAAGGTCAGCGTAACTTCGTCACGGCCGTGCAGCTTGATAGCCAGACCTTTAAGGTTCAACAGGATTTCAATTACGTCTTCCTGTACACCTTCGATGGCGCTGTACTCGTGGAGCACACCGTCAATCTCGGCCTCGACTACTGCACAGCCGGGCATTGAGGACAACAGGATGCGGCGCAGCGCGTTGCCCAGGGTGTGGCCAAAACCACGCTCGAGAGGCTCGAGAGTGATCTTGGCGCGGGTTGGACTGACAACCTGCACATCAATGTGGCGGGGTGTCAGGAACTCATTTACCGAAATCTGCATGGATGCACCTATTTTCTAGCCCTTACTTGGAGTAGAGCTCGACAATCAGGCTTTCGTTGATGTCGGCGGACAGATCACTGCGAGCAGGAACGTTCTTGAAAACGCCCGACTTCTTCTCAGTGTCTACTTCTACCCATTCTACGCGGCCACGTTGGGCACACAGATCGAGAGCTTGGACAATGCGAAGTTGGTTTTTTGCTTTCTCGCGAATCGCGACAACGTCACCAGCACGAACCTGGTAAGACGGTACGTTAACGGTTTGGCCGTTTACGCTGACGGATTTGTGCGATACCAGCTGACGGGATTCGGCACGAGTCGAACCAAAGCCCATACGGTATACAACGTTGTCCAGACGGCATTCGAGCAGTTGCAGCAGGTTTTCACCGGTTGCACCTTTCTTGCCAGCAGCTTCTTTGTAGTAGCCGCTGAACTGACGCTCGAGAACGCCGTAGATACGACGGACCTTCTGCTTTTCACGCAGTTGGGTGCCGTAATCGGACTGGCGACCGCGGCGTTGGCCGTGGATACCAGGTGCTGCTTCAATGTTGCACTTCGATTCGATCGCGCGCACGCCGCTCTTCAGAAAGAGATCGGTGCCTTCACGACGAGCGAGTTTGCATTTTGGACCAATGTAACGAGCCATTCTTTACAATCTCCTGGATTACACGCGGCGCTTCTTCGGCGGACGGCACCCGTTGTGCGGGATTGGCGTCACGTCGGTGATGCTGGCGATCTTATAGCCACAGCCGTTCAAAGCACGGACAGCAGACTCACGACCTGGACCTGGACCTTTGACGTTAACGTCGAGGTTTTTCAGGCCGTATTCCAGCGCAGCTTGACCAGCACGTTCAGCAGCTACTTGAGCAGCAAACGGAGTGGACTTGCGGGAACCGCGGAAACCCGAACCACCGGAGGTAGCCCAAGAAAGCGCGTTACCTTGACGGTCGGTGATGGTCACGATGGTATTGTTAAAAGATGCATGGATGTGGGCGATGCCATCAACCACTGTCTTTTTAACTTTTTTACGAGGACGAGCAGCAGGTTTTGCCATGATAATTTTCCTGTCGATTCGCGTGGGCGATTACTTGCGGATCGGCTTACGCGGACCTTTACGGGTACGCGCGTTAGTCTTGGTACGCTGACCGCGCACTGGAAGACCACGACGATGACGCAGACCACGGTAGCAACCGAGGTCCATCAAACGCTTGATTTTCATGTTGATTTCGCGACGCAGGTCACCTTCAGTAGTGAACTTCGCCACTTCGCCACGCAACAGCTCAATCTGCTCGTCGCTCAGATCCTTGATCTTTGCGGCTGGGTTTACCCCAGTATCTGCGCAAATTTTCTGCGCAGTAGTGCGACCAACACCATAGATGTAGGTCAGCGAGATAACAGTGTGCTTGTTATCTGGAATGTTAACGCCTGCAATACGGGCCATTCAGTGGGACTCCAATTGACAGCTACCTACGCCCCGGAAGCCAAGAAATAGGGCGCGAGATAATATCGCTGTAATAACAAATAATCAACCCGGCAGCGCACTAGCTGCCGGGCTTCAAGCGGATCACACTCAGCCTTGGCGCTGTTTGTGACGCGGTTCCGCGCTGCAAATTACTCGAACAACACCTTCGCGGCGAATAATCTTGCAGTTACGGCACAGCTTTTTCACCGATGCACGAACTTTCATCACCAACTCCTCGAACCTTATGGGGTACTCAGCGCAACATGCCGCTGCCGTAGCCCTTCAGGTTGGCTTTCTTCATCAGGGATTCGTACTGGTGCGAAACGAGGTGCGATTGTACTTGGGACATGAAGTCCATCACAACCACGACCACGATCAGCAACGAGGTCCCGCCAAGGTAGAACGGAACGTTTGCTGCAACCACCAGGAACTGGGGCAACAGGCACACGGCCGTCATATATAGAGCACCGAACAGGGTCAAGCGAGTCAAAACGCCATCAATGTAGCGTGCAGACTGCTCACCTGGACGGATGCCCGGAATAAAGGCACCGGACTTCTTCAGGTTTTCCGCTACGTCTTTCGGATTGAACATCAACGCCGTATAGAAGAAGCAGAAGAAAATAATCCCTGCACTAAACAGCAGAATATTCAACGGCTGACCAGGAGCGATCGACTGAGAGAGGTCCTGCAGCCAGCCCATATTTTCAGACTGACCAAACCAGGTACCCAACGAAGCCGGAAACAGCAAAATGCTGCTCGCGAAGATTGCCGGAATAACACCGGCCATATTCACTTTCAGCGGCAAGTGGCTGGTCTGCGCAGCAAAGACCTTACGGCCCTGCTGACGCTTGGCGTAGTGAACAGCGATACGACGCTGGCCACGCTCAATGAACACCACAAAACCGATAATCGCTACTGCCAGCAAACCGATGGCAACCAGGGCGAAGATATTGATATCACCCTGACGTGCAGACTCGAAAGACTGCCCGATTGCTCTCGGAAGACCGGCAACGATACCTGCGAAAATCAACATCGAGATACCGTTACCAACACCACGCTCAGTAATCTGCTCACCCAGCCACATCATGAACATCGCACCAGCCACAAATGTGGATACCGCGACGAAATGGAAGCCAAAGTCACCAGTGAACGCAACGCCCTGCCCCGCCAGGCCAACGGACATGCCGATAGCTTGAACGAGGGCGAGGACGACAGTGCCGTAGCGGGTGTACTGGCTAATCTTGCGACGACCAGCTTCACCTTCCTTCTTCAACTGCTCCAGCTGCGGGCTCACGGCGGTCATCAGCTGCATGATGATCGATGCCGAAATATACGGCATGATCCCCAGTGCAAAGATGCTCATCCGCTCCAGCGCGCCGCCGGAAAACATGTTGAACAAGCTAAGAATGGTCCCCTCATTCTGTCGAAACAGGTCTGCGAGTCGGTCCGGGTTGATACCTGGAACCGGGATGTGTGCGCCTATTCGGTAGACGATAATCGCCAGGAACAGAAAACGCAGACGAGCCCAAAGTTCAGACATACCGCCTTTGCCGAGCGCTGAGAGAGCACCTTGCTTAGCCATTTATTCCTCGAACTTGCCGCCAGCTGCTTCGATAGCCGAACGCGCACCTTTGGTGGCGCCGATTCCCTTGCCGATAGTGACAGCGCGAGTCACTTCACCGGACAGCATGATTTTCACACGCTGTACGTTGACGTTGATCACGTTGGCATCTTTCAGGGTCTGCACAGTAACGATGTCGCCTTCCACTTTAGCCAGCTCGGACAAACGCACTTCTGCGCGATCCATGGCTTTCAGAGAAACGAAACCGAACTTGGGCAGGCGACGATGCAGCGGCTGTTGACCGCCTTCAAAGCCTGGAGCAATGGTGCCACCGGAGCGGGAGGTTTGACCTTTGTGGCCACGGCCACCAGTCTTACCCAAACCGCTACCGATACCACGGCCCGGACGATGCTTTTCGCGACGGGAACCCGGCGCTGGACTCAGATCATTGAGTTTCATCGATTAACCCTCTACACGCAGCATGTAGTAAGCCTTGTTGATCATCCCGCGATTCTCGGGAGTATCCTGGACTTCTACAGTGTGACCGATGCGACGCAGCCCCAAACCTTTAACACACAGTTTGTGGTTAGGAATGCGGCCGGTCATGCTTTTGATCAGCGTTACTTTAACGGTAGCCATGATCAGAAGATCTCCTTGACAGTCAAGCCACGCTTGGCGGCAATGGACTCAGGAGATTGCATGGCTTTCAGACCCTTGAAAGTGGCGTGAACCACGTTTACAGGGTTAGTCGAGCCGTAGCACTTGGCCAGAACGTTCTGAACGCCAGCAACTTCGAGGACAGCACGCATAGCGCCGCCAGCGATGATACCGGTACCTTCAGAGGCAGGCTGCATGTACACCTTCGAAGCGCCATGGGCGGACTTCATTGCGTACTGCAGCGTGGTGCCGTTCAGATCAACTTGGATCATGTTGCGACGAGCAGCTTCCATTGCCTTCTGGATCGCAGCAGGCACTTCACGTGACTTGCCACGGCCGAAGCCAACACGCCCTTTACCATCACCCACCACGGTCAACGCGGTGAAAGTGAAGATACGGCCGCCTTTAACGGTTTTGGCTACGCGGTTAACTTGAACCAGCTTCTCAATGTAGCCTTCGTCGCGCTTTTGGTCGTTATTTGACATAACTTAGAACTCCAGCCCAGCTTCACGAGCAGCATCAGCCAGCGCTTTAACGCGGCCGTGGTACTTGAAGCCAGAGCGGTCGAAAGCCACTTGCGAGACGCCAGCGGCCTTAGCACGCGTAGCGACCAGCTGGCCAACCTTTGTGGCCGCGTCGATGTTGCCGGTGGCACCATCACGCAGTTCTTTATCCAAAGTCGAGGCGCTTGCCAGGACCTGGTTGCCGTCGGCCGAGATGACCTGGGCGTAGATGTGCTGCGACGAGCGATACACGCAGAGACGCACGACTTCGAGTTCGTGCATTTTCAGGCGTGCTTTGCGAGCGCGACGCAGTCGAGTAACTTTTTTGTCGGTCATTTGCTATGCCCTACTTCTTCTTGGCTTCTTTACGACGGACGACTTCGTCCGCGTAGCGCACACCTTTGCCTTTGTACGGCTCTGGTGGACGGAAGTCGCGGATCTCAGCGGCCACCTGACCTACCAGCTGCTTATCGATGCCCTTGATCAGGATATCGGTTTGGCTAGGGGTCTCAGCGGTGATGCCTTCCGGCAGTTCGTAATCCACTGGGTGCGAGAAGCCAAGGGCCAGGTTCAAAACCGTGCCTTTTGCTTGCGCTTTGTAACCAACACCGACCAGCTGGAGCTTACGCTCGAAGCCTTGGCTTACGCCTTGGACCATGTTATTTACCAACGCACGCGTGGTACCGGCCATTGCGCGAGTTTGTTGATCGCCATTGCGAGCGGCGAAACGCAGCTCACCAGCTTCTTCAACGATCTCAACGGACGAATGGATGTTCAGTTCAAGAGTGCCCTTGGCACCCTTCACCGAAAGCTGTTGGCCTGCGAATTTGACTTCGACACCGGCTGGCAGCTTAACGGGGTTCTTAGCGACGCGAGACATGCTTATCCCCCCTTAGAACACAGTGCAAAGAACTTCGCCGCCGACACCGGCAGCGCGCGCAGCACGATCCGTCATCACACCTTTGTTGGTGGAGACGATAGACACGCCCAGACCGCCACGAACTTTCGGCAGATCTTCAGCGGACTTGTACTGACGCAGGCCTGGACGGCTAACGCGCTTCACTTCTTCGATGACCGAACGGCCTTCGAAGTACTTCAGCTCGATGGACAGCAGTGGCTTGATTTCGCTGCTGATCTGATAACCCGCAATGTAGCCTTCGTCTTTCAGGACTTTGGCAACAGCTACCTTCAACTTGGAAGACGGCATGCTTACGACGGACTTTTCAGCCATCTGGGCATTACGGATACGAGTTAGCATGTCCGCTAACGGGTCCTGCATACTCATGGGCTAGACGCTCCTAATACAAAAAAATTAGCCTTGCGGCTACATATGTCGCCGAGAATCTCCGGCCATAAAAAACACGGGCTCAGGCGAGCCGCGTATTTTAGACACACTCCGGAAATGAAACAAGCCCCAAAAGGGGCTTGTTCCAGATTCAAGGTCACCGGCGGTCAGTATCTTGCGATAAAGGCCGCCCGGACGCTGAACGTACTTACCAGCTGGCTTTAACCAGACCTGGTACGTCACCACGCATTGCCGCTTCACGCAGTTTGTTACGGCCGAGGCCGAACTTGCGGTAAACGCCGTGTGGACGACCAGTCAGGCGGCAGCGGTTACGCATGCGCGAAGCGCTTGCGTCACGTGGCTGCTTCTGCAGAGCAACTGTCGCTTCCCAACGTGCTTCTGGACTTGCGTTCAGATCAACGATGATTGCTTTCAGTGCTGCACGCTTCTTGGCGTACTTGGCAACCGTGAGCTGACGCTTCAGCTCGCGGTTTTTCATGCTCATCTTGGCCATGGTCCTACTCCAATCAGTTGCGGAACGGGAATTTGAAAGCACGCAACAGGGCGCGACCTTCATCATCGTTCTTGGCAGTGGTGGTCAGGGTGATGTCCAGACCGCGGAGAGCATCGATCTTGTCGTAGTCGATTTCCGGGAAGATGATCTGCTCTTTCACGCCCATGCTGTAGTTACCACGACCATCGAAGGACTTGGCATTCAGGCCGCGGAAGTCGCGAACCCGAGGCAGGGAGATCGACAGCAGACGATCCAGGAATTCATACATACGTTCACGGCGCAGAGTCACTTTGACACCGATCGGCCAACCTTCGCGGACTTTAAAGCCAGCGATGGATTTCCGAGCGTAAGTCACAACGACCTTTTGACCGGTGATCTTTTCCAGGTCAGCAACAGCGTGCTCGATGACTTTTTTGTCACCGACCGCTTCGCCCAGACCCATGTTCAGGGTGATTTTGGTAACGCGTGGAACTTCCATCACGTTCGAAAGCTTAAGTTCTTCCTTAAGTTTCGGTGCGATTTCTTTCCAGTAAATCTCTTTTAGTCGTGCCATGGTCTTCTACCTAGCAGTGTTCAAGCATCAACCGCTTTTTGGGTCGACTTGAAGACACGAATTTTCTTGCCGTCTTCTACTTTGAAACCAACGCGATCAGCCTTGTTGGTTTCGCCGTTGAAAATGGCGACGTTAGAAGCATCCAGTGGAGCTTCTTTTTCGACGATACCGCCTTGCACGCCCGACATCGGGTTTGGCTTGGTATGACGCTTGACCAGGTTCAGACCACCGATAACCAGACGGTTATTAGCGAGAACCTTGAGCACCTTACCGCGCTTACCTTTGTCTTTGCCGGCGATCACGATGATCTCGTCGTCACGACGAATCTTTTGCATGTCGGATCTCCTTACAGCACTTCTGGGGCGAGCGAGACGATCTTCATGAACTTCTCAGTACGAAGTTCACGGGTCACTGGCCCAAAGATACGGGTGCCGATCGGCTCTTGCTTGTTGTTCAGAAGAACAGCAGCGTTGCCATCAAAGCGGATAATGGAGCCATCAGCACGACGTACGCCGTGACGAGTGCGGACTACAACAGCAGTCATCACTTGGCCTTTTTTCACTTTACCGCGAGGAATTGCTTCCTTGACGGTAACTTTGATGATGTCACCGATACCAGCGTAACGACGATGGGAGCCACCCAGCACCTTGATGCACATAACGCGGCGAGCGCCGCTGTTATCGGCCACATCGAGCATGGATTGAGTCTGAATCATATAATTTCTCCGACCCCTAGTCCTTAGACTTCCACAGCGCGTTCGAGAACATCAACCAGCGCCCAAGACTTGGTCTTGGCCAGCGGACGAGTTTCACGAATAGTGACTTTGTCGCCGATGTGGCACTGATTGGTTTCGTCGTGCGCGTGCAGCTTAGTCGAACGCTTAACATATTTACCGTAGATCGGGTGCTTAACGCGACGCTCGATCAAAACGGTGATGGTTTTGTCCATCTTGTCGCTGACAACACGGCCAGTCAGCGTACGGACAGTCTTTTCGGCTTCAGCCATGATCACTTACCTGCCTGCTGGTTGAGCACAGTCTTCACGCGAGCGATGTCACGCTTAACTTGCGAGAGCAGATGAGACTGCCCCAACTGGCCAGTTGCTTTCTGCATACGCAGATTGAACTGGTCGCGCAGCAGGCCGAGCAGTTGCTCGTTCAGCTGCTGTGCGGATTTTTCACGAAGTTCATTCGCTTTCATCACATCACCGTCCGTTTAACAAAGGCGGTGGCGAGCGGCAGCTTTGCAGCAGCCAGGGCAAAAGCCTCACGCGCCAGCTCTTCAGTTACACCCTCGATTTCATACAGGACTTTGCCTGGCTGAATCTGGGCTACCCAGTATTCCACGTTACCCTTACCTTTACCCATCCGAACCTCGAGAGGTTTTTTGGAGATCGGCTTGTCCGGGAATACACGGATCCAGATCTTGCCGCCACGTTTAACGTGACGGGTCAGAGCACGACGCGCTGACTCGATCTGACGAGCGGTGAGACGACCACGAGCTACAGACTTCAGCGCGAACTCGCCGAAGCTGACTTTGCTACCGCGCTGAGCCAGACCACGGTTGTGGCCTGTCATCTGCTTGCGGAACTTCGTACGCTTTGGTTGCAACATTTGGCGTACCCCTTACTTAGCAGCTTTTTTACGAGGCGCTGGTGCTTGTGGTTTCAGTTCTTCTTGGCGACCACCAATTACTTCGCCTTTGAAGATCCAAACCTTTACACCGATCACACCATAAGTGGTGTGAGCTTCGTAGTTGGCATAGTCGATGTCGGCACGCAGGGTGTGCAATGGCACACGACCTTCGCGATACCATTCAGTACGTGCGATTTCAGCACCGCCGAGACGACCGCTCACTTGGATTTTGATGCCTTTGGCACCAATGCGCATGGCGTTCTGTACAGCGCGCTTCATAGCGCGACGGAACATTACGCGACGCTCCAGCTGCTGAGCTACGCTCTGCGCAACCAGCATACCGTCGAGCTCCGGCTTGCGGATCTCTTCGATATTGATGTGCACAGGCACACCCATTTGCTTGGTCAGGTCCTGACGCAGTTTCTCAACATCTTCACCTTTCTTCCCGATAACGATACCTGGACGAGCGGTGTGGATGGTGATACGTGCGGTTTGCGCCGGGCGATGGATATCGATACGGCTTACGGACGCGCTTTTTAGTTTGTCTTGGAGATACTCACGCACCTTCAGATCAGCGAACAAATAGTCCGCATAAGTCCGGCCGTCTGCATACCAGACGGAGGTGTGTTCCTTGACGATTCCCAGGCGAATGCCAATGGGATGTACTTTCTGACCCATCTCTTCGACTCCGTTACTTGTCAGCAACCTTGACAGTGATATGGCAAGACCGCTTGACGATGCGATCAGCACGGCCTTTGGCACGTGGCATGATGCGCTTCAGCGAACGCCCTTCGTTGACGAAAACGGTGCTGACCTTCAGGTCATCAACGTCTGCGCCTTCGTTATGCTCGGCGTTGGCTACGGCCGACTCCAGCACTTTCTTCATGATCTCGGCGGCTTTCTTACTGCTGAAAGCCAACAGGTTGAGCGCTTCGCCCACCTTCTTCCCGCGGATCTGGTCGGCGACCAAGCGGGCTTTCTGGGCGGAGATTCGAGCGCCCGACAACTTAGCGGCTACTTCCATTTCCTAACCCCTTAACGCTTGGCTTTCTTGTCTGCCACGTGCCCACGATAAGTGCGGGTACCGGCAAACTCGCCTAGTTTGTGGCCGACCATGTCTTCGTTCACGAGAACTGGGACGTGCAAGCGACCGTTGTGTACAGCGATGGTCAGACCGACCATTTGTGGCAGGATCATCGAACGACGCGACCAGGTTTTCACCGGCTTGCGATCATTCTTTTCCGCCGCCACTTCGATCTTCTTCAGTAGGTGAAGATCAATAAAAGGACCTTTTTTCAGAGAACGTGGCACTGTCGTATCCCTCTATTTACTTGCGACGACGGACGATCATTTTGTCGGTACGCTTATTACCACGAGTCTTCGCGCCCTTAGTCGGGAAGCCCCATGGCGATACCGGATGACGACCACCAGAGGTACGACCTTCACCACCACCGTGTGGGTGGTCAACCGGGTTCATGGCAACACCACGAACGGTTGGGCGAACGCCACGCCAGCGTTTGGCACCGGCTTTACCCAACGAACGCAGGCTGTGCTCGGAGTTCGAGACTTCACCCAGGGTCGCACGGCATTCAGCCAATACTTTACGCATCTCACCAGAACGCAGACGCAGGGTCACGTAGACACCTTCACGAGCGATCAGCTGAGCCGAAGCACCAGCGGAACGAGCGATTTGCGCGCCTTTACCTGGCTTCAATTCGATGCCGTGTACGGTGCTACCAACTGGAATGTTACGCAGTTGCAGAGCGTTGCCCGGCTTGATCGGCGCCAAAGCACCTGCGATCAGCTGGTCGCCAGCACTCACGCCTTTAGGCGCGATGATGTAGCGACGCTCGCCATCTGCGTACAGCAGCAGAGCGATGTGAGCAGTACGGTTTGGATCGTATTCAATGCGCTCGACAGTGGCAGAGATGCCATCTTTGTCATTGCGACGGAAATCGACCATACGATAATGCTGCTTATGGCCACCACCGATGTGACGAGTGGTAATACGACCATTGTTGTTACGACCACCAGACTTCGATTTTTTCTCGAGCAGCGGTGCGTGAGGAGCGCCTTTATGCAGCTCCTGGTTGACCACCTTGACCACAAAACGGCGGCCAGGGGAAGTCGGTTTGCATTTAACGATTGCCATGATGCACCCCTTCCTTACTCAGCACTGCTGCTGAAATCGAGATCTTGGCCTGGCTGAAGGGAGATAACTGCCTTCTTCCAGTCATTACGCTTGCCCAGACCGCGAGCAGTGCGCTTGCTCTTACCCAGAACATTCAGGGTAGTAACACGCTCTACTTTCACGCTGAACAGGCTTTCGACGGCCTTCTTGATTTCCAGCTTGGTTGCGTCAGTTGCAACCTTGAAAACGAACTGGCCTTTCTTGTCAGCCAGAACCGTAGCCTTTTCGGAAACGTGCGGGCCAAGCAGAACTTTAAATACGCGTTCCTGGTTCATCCCAGCAGCTCCTCGAATTTCTTCACGGCCGACACGGTGATCAACACCTTGTCGTATGCGATCAGACTAACTGGATCGGAACCTTGCACGTCACGTACATCAACGTGCGGCAGGTTGCGAGCAGCCAGGTACAGGTTCTGATCAACAGCTTCAGACACGATCAAAACGTCGGTCAGGCTCATGTTGTTCAGTTTTCCCAGCAGATCTTTGGTTTTTGGACTTTCAACAGCGAAGTCCTGAACCACGACCAGACGATCAGTACGCACGAGTTCAGCAAGGATGGAGCGCAGAGCTGCGCGGTACATCTTCTTGTTGAGCTTCTGAGAGTGATCCTGTGGGCGTGCTGCGAAAGTGGTACCGCCGCCACGCCAGATTGGGCTACGGATAGTACCGGCACGAGCACGGCCAGTGCCTTTCTGACGCCAAGGGCGCTTACCGCCACCACGTACGTCGGAACGGGTCTTTTGCTGCTTGCTACCTTGACGGCCGCCGGCCATGTAGGCCACGACTGCTTGGTGAACGAGCGTCTCGTTGAATTCGCCGCCAAATGTCAGTTCGGAAACTTCGATCGCTTGAGCGTCATTTACATTTAATTGCATGTCAGCTTCCCCTTAACCGCGAGCCTTGGCCGCTGGACGTACAACCAGGTTGCCGCCAGTAGCGCCAGGAACAGCACCCTTGACCAACAACAGATTGCGTTCAGCGTCGACGCGCACTACTTCGAGGGACTGCACGGTCACGCGCTCAGCGCCCATATGACCGGACATTTTTTTGCCCTTGAATACACGACCAGGAGTCTGGCACTGGCCAATAGAGCCCGGGACGCGGTGGGAAACGGAGTTACCGTGAGTGTTGTCTTGACCACGGAAATTCCAACGCTTGATCGTACCCTGGAAGCCTTTACCCTTGGACTGACCGGTTACATCAACCAGTTGACCAGCGGCGAAGATTTCAGCGTTGATCAGATCGCCAGCCTGGTAGTCGCCGTCTTCAAGACGGAACTCCATGACAGTACGACCAGCTGCAACGTTTGCTTTAGCGAAGTGACCTGCTTGAGCAGCAGTCACACGCGAAGCACGACGCTCGCCGACAGTGACTTGCACTGCACGATAGCCATCGGTTTCTTCAGTTTTGAACTGGGTGACGCGATTCGGCTCGATCTCAATGACCGTGACCGGAATGGAGACACCTTCTTCGGTGAAAATACGGGTCATACCGCATTTACGACCGACTACACCAATAGTCATGTTGTAAACCTCATGAGTGTACGGGGCTTTCACCCGCTATGGCCGCCCATTTCAGAGCGTTACACGACTAAGACCCAAGTCTTAGCCGAGGCTGATCTGTACTTCCACACCGGCTGCCAGATCTAGCTTCATAAGTGCATCAACGGTTTTATCCGTTGGCTGGACGATGTCCAGTACGCGCTTATGAGTACGGATCTCGTACTGGTCGCGCGCGTCTTTGTTGACGTGCGGGGAGACCAGAACGGTGAACCGCTCTTTACGAGTAGGCAGTGGGATAGGACCACGCACCTGAGCCCCAGTACGTTTCGCGGTTTCCACGATTTCCTGGGTGGATTGGTCGATCAGGCGATGGTCGAAAGCCTTCAACCTGATACGAATTTTCTGATTTTGCATTGGATTTCAGACTCCGGCTGCTTTTCCCAGCGAGCGCAATACGCCCGTTAAAAGGAGGCGCAATTCTATAGACGCTCCAGATAGGTGTCAACTCAATAAAAAAGGCCCCCGCTGAGCGGGGGCCTTCTCAAACATCCGAAGCTATCTCAGAAGAGATGCTTACTCGATGATTTTAGCTACAACACCAGCACCAACAGTACGGCCGCCTTCACGAATCGCGAAGCGCAGACCGTCTTCCATTGCGATGGTCTTGATCAGGGTAACTTCCATTTGGATGTTATCGCCTGGCATTACCATTTCAACGCCTTCTGGCAGCTGGCAGTTACCAGTCACGTCAGTAGTACGGAAGTAGAACTGTGGACGGTAGCCTTTGAAGAACGGAGTGTGGCGACCGCCTTCTTCCTTGCTCAGAACGTAAACTTCTGCGGTGAACTTGGTGTGCGGCTTGACCGAACCTGGCTTAACCAGAACCTGGCCACGCTCAACGTCGTCACGCTTGGTACCACGCAGCAGAACGCCGCAGTTCTCGCCAGCACGACCTTCGTCGAGCAGCTTGCGGAACATCTCAACACCAGTGCAGACGGTGTTGGTGGTGTCACGCAGACCAACGATTTCCAGTGCATCCTGAACGCGAACGATACCGCGCTCGATACGACCAGTCACAACAGTACCGCGACCGGAGATCGAGAATACGTCTTCGATTGGCATCAGGAATGGCTTGTCGGTCAGACGAACTGGTTCTGGGATGTAGCTGTCCAGAGTTTCTACCAGACGCTTAACAGCGGTGGTACCCATTTCGTTGTCGTCTTTGCCTTCCAGAGCCATACGAGCAGAACCGATGATGATCGGAGTGTCGTCGCCTGGGAAGTCGTAAGTGCTCAGCAGATCGCGCACTTCCATCTCAACCAGTTCCAGCAGCTCAGCGTCGTCTACCAGGTCAGCCTTGTTCAGGAAAACCACGATGTACGGAACGCCTACCTGACGGGACAGCAGGATGTGCTCACGGGTTTGCGGCATCGGACCATCAGCGGCCGAGCAAACCAGGATCGCGCCGTCCATCTGGGCAGCACCGGTGATCATGTTCTTCACGTAGTCAGCGTGACCTGGGCAGTCAACGTGAGCGTAGTGACGGATCGAAGAGTTGTACTCTACGTGCGCGGTGTTGATGGTGATACCACGAGCTTTTTCTTCTGGAGCGCTGTCGATTTTATCGAAATCAACGACTGCAGAACCGAAAACTTCCGAGCAGACGCGAGTCAGAGCTGCGGTCAGAGTGGTTTTACCGTGGTCAACGTGACCGATAGTGCCAACGTTGACGTGCGGTAGGGAACGATCAAATTTTTCTTTAGCCACGACAATTAACTCCTTGCCTAAAGGACTGAATCAGCCTTGTTTTTTGGATACAGTTTCAGCGATGTGCGCCGGAGCTGTGTTGTATTTTTTGAATTCCATAGAGTAGCTTGCGCGACCCTGGGACATGGAGCGAACGTCGGTCGCATAACCGAACATCTCACCCAACGGAACCTCGGCGCGAATCACTTTGCCGGAAACCGTGTCTTCCATACCCAAGATCATGCCGCGACGACGGTTAAGGTCGCCCATGACATCACCCATATAGTCTTCAGGTGTAACAACTTCTACCGCCATGATTGGCTCAAGCAACTCACCACCGCCCTTCTGGGCCAGTTGCTTGGTTGCCATGGAAGCAGCCACCTTAAACGCCATCTCGTTGGAGTCGACGTCGTGGTAAGAACCGTCAAAAACGGTTGCTTTCAGGCCGATCAGCGGATAGCCGGCAACAACACCGTTCTTCATCTGCTCTTCGATACCCTTCTGGATAGCAGGGATGTATTCCTTCGGAACAACACCACCCACTACTTCGTTCACGAATTGCAGACCTTCCTGACCTTCGTCAGCAGGAGCAAAACGGATCCAGCAGTGACCGAACTGACCACGACCGCCGGACTGACGAACGAACTTGCCTTCGATTTCACAGTTCTTCGTGATGCGCTCACGATAGGAAACCTGAGGCTTACCGATGTTGGCTTCGACGTTGAACTCACGGCGCATCCGGTCAACCAGGATGTCCAGGTGAAGCTCGCCCATGCCGGAGATGATCGTTTGACCAGTCTCTTCATCAGTCTTGACGCGGAAAGATGGATCTTCCTGAGCAAGCTTGCCCAGAGCGATACCCATTTTTTCCTGGTCATCCTTGGTCTTGGGCTCTACGGCAACCGAAATAACCGGCTCCGGGAAGTCCATGCGAACGAGGATGATTGGCTTGTCAGCGTTGCACAAGGTTTCACCAGTGGTGACGTCCTTCATGCCGATCAGGGCCGCGATGTCACCAGCGCGCACTTCCTTGATCTCTTCGCGAGCGTTTGCGTGCATTTGCACCATACGACCCACGCGCTCTTTTTTGCCTTTAACCGAGTTGATCACGCCGTCGCCGGAGTTCAACACGCCCGAGTAAACACGGACGAAGGTCAAGGTGCCCACGAATGGGTCAGTGGCAATTTTAAATGCCAGAGCAGAGAACGGTTCTGCGTCGTCTGCATGACGCTCCAGTTCGATAGTCTCGTCATCCGGGTCAGTACCCTTGATGGCTGGAATATCAACCGGGGCCGGCAGGTAGTCGATCACAGCATCGAGAACCAGGGGAACGCCCTTGTTCTTGAACGAGGAACCACAAACGGCCAGGACGATTTCGCCAGCGATAGTACGCTGACGCAGAGCGGCCTTGATTTCCACGTTGGTGAGTTCTTCACCCTCGAGGTACTTGTTCATCAGCTCTTCATTGGCTTCGGCAGCAGCCTCAACCATGTTGTTGCGCCACTCCTCAGCCAGTTCCTGCATATCAGCAGGGATAGGCTTGCGAACAGGAACCATACCCTTGTCAGCATCGTTCCAGTAAACAGCTTCCATGGTGAGCAGATCGATCTGGCCCTGGAAGTTGTCTTCGGAACCGATAGCCAACTGGATTGGCACCGGGGTATGACCCAGACGCTGCTTGATCTGACCGATCACGCGCAGGAAGTTGGCACCAGCACGGTCCATCTTGTTTACATAAACAAGACGTGGAACGCCGTATTTGTTGGCTTGACGCCATACGGTTTCCGATTGCGGCTCAACACCCGAGGTACCGCAGAACACAACGACAGCGCCGTCGAGTACGCGCAGGGAACGCTCAACTTCAATGGTGAAGTCTACGTGGCCCGGGGTATCGATTACGTTGAAGCGATGCTCGTCTTTGTACTGCTTCTCGGAACCTTTCCAGAAGGCGGTAATAGCAGCAGAAGTAATGGTAATACCACGCTCCTGCTCCTGAACCATCCAGTCTGTGGTCGCGGCGCCGTCATGCACCTCGCCCATTTTGTGACTTTTGCCGGTGTAAAACAGTACGCGCTCGGTGGTGGTGGTTTTACCAGCATCCACGTGAGCGACGATACCGATGTTACGGTAACGGCTAATCGGTGTAGTACGAGCCATAAAGCCCTCGCAAAATTAGTGAAGCTAAGATTAGAAGCGGTAGTGCGAGAAAGCTTTGTTGGCTTCAGCCATACGGTGCACGTCTTCACGCTTCTTAACAGCAGCACCTTTACCTTCAGCAGCGTCCAACAGCTCGCCGGCCAAACGCAGAGCCATAGACTTCTCGCCGCGCTTGCGGGCGAAGTCTACCAACCAGCGCATTGCCAGAGCGTTACGACGGGACGGACGAACTTCGACCGGAACCTGGTAAGTAGCACCGCCTACACGGCGCGACTTCACTTCGACCAGCGGAGCGATGGCGTCGAGAGCTTTCTCGAAGATTTCCAGGGGGTCGCTGTTCTTGCGTTCTTTAACCTTTTCCAGCGCGCCATAAACGATACGTTCGGCAACGGCTTTCTTGCCGCTTTCCATTACGTGGTTCATGAACTTGGCCAGAATTTGGCTTCCGTATTTTGGATCGTCAAGCACTTCGCGCTTGGCTGCTACGCGTCTTCTTGGCATGGATAAGCCCTCAAACGGTCTTCAGGTTCGTTCGGAATCAGTGCCCTTTCGGGGCGCCTCCGACCTTACTCTTATCGACTCAGAAAATAAGATGATTCAGTTTTACAAAAAGCCGCTACTACTTAGGCTTCTTGGTACCGTACTTCGAACGACCCTGGTTACGACCTTTAACGCCGGAAGTATCCAAGGAGCCGCGTACGGTGTGGTAACGAACACCTGGCAAGTCTTTTACACGACCGCCGCGGATCAGTACCACGCTGTGCTCTTGCAGGTTGTGGCCTTCACCGCCGATGTACGAGGAAACCTCGAAACCGTTGGTCAGGCGCACACGGCATACTTTACGCAGTGCCGAGTTAGGTTTTTTCGGCGTGGTGGTATACACACGGGTGCATACGCCACGACGTTGCGGGCAGTTCTGCAGCGCAGGCACGTCGGATTTCTCGACGATACGCTTACGCGGCTGACGTACCAGCTGGTTGATAGTTGCCATCTACTAGCTCCACTGTTGTCTTGCGACGCTATTGTCTTGCAAGAAAAGCAAAATGGCAGGAACGAATTCCCGCCAAATTTAGGGGTACAAGAGTCTAAAGAGGATCTTGCCCCCAGTCAAGGCAAGGCCCCGACCTCCCCGCTCGTCGAACCGGGGCTCAAATGCCTCGATCCGACGAATGGGGCTGCCAGGGCCCAGTCTCATCTATCGCAGAACTCAGTTACCGCTTGAGTTCAGCGCTTCGGTCAGTGCAGCTTCCACTTCACTGGCGCTTACGCGCAGCGGCTTGTCAGCATCACGGCGGCGCTTGCGCTCGCTGTGGTAAGCCAAACCGGTACCGGCCGGGATCAAACGACCCACGACTACGTTTTCTTTCAGGCCGCGCAGGTAATCGCGCTTGCCGGTTACCGCTGCTTCGGTCAGTACGCGAGTGGTCTCCTGGAAGGAGGCCGCCGAGATGAACGACTCAGTGGACAACGACGCCTTGGTGATACCCAGCAGCACGCGAGTGAACTTGGAGACAAACTTGTCTTCCGCGCCCAAACGTTCGTTCTCTACCAGGACGTGAGTCAGTTCCATCTGGTCGCCCTTGATGAAACTGGAATCGCCGGATTCAGCGATTTCAACTTTACGCAGCATCTGACGCAGGATGGTCTCGATGTGCTTGTCGTTGATCTTCACGCCTTGCAGGCGGTAAACGTCCTGGATCTCGTTGACGATGTACTTGGCCAGCGCACTCACACCCAGCAGACGCAGGATGTCGTGTGGATCGCTCGGGCCGTCGGAGATAACTTCGCCGCGGTTTACCTGTTCGCCTTCGAAGACGTTCAGGTGACGCCACTTCGGAATCAGCTCTTCGTACGGATCGGTACCGTCGTTCGGGGTAATAACCAGACGGCGCTTGCCCTTGGTCTCTTTACCGAACGCGATGGTGCCGCTGACTTCAGCCAGAATCGACGCTTCCTTCGGACGACGCGCTTCGAACAAGTCGGCAACACGCGGCAGACCACCAGTGATGTCACGGGTCTTCGAAGTTTCCTGCGGGATACGCGCGATAACATCACCGATCGCGATCTTCGCACCATCCGCCACACCGACCAGGGCGTTGGCTGGCAGGAAGTACTGAGCGATTACGTCAGTGCCTGGCAGCAGCAAGTCCTTGCCGTTGTCGTCGACCATCTTCACGGCAGGACGGATGTCTTTACCGGCAGCTGGACGATCTTTCGCGTCGAGTACTTCAATGTTGGTCATACCGGTCAATTCGTCGGTCTGACGCTTGATCGTGATGCCTTCTTCCATGCCCACGTAGGTCACGGTACCTTTCATTTCGGTAACGATTGGGTGAGTGTGCGGATCCCACTTGGCCACGATTGCGCCAGCGTCGACCTTGTCACCCTCTTTAACCGAAATCACAGCACCGTACGGCAGCTTGTAACGCTCACGCTCACGACCGTAGTCATCAGCGATGGCCAGCTCACCGGAACGGGACACAGCAACCAAATGGCCATCCACTCGCTCAACGTGCTTCAGGTTGTGCAGACGGACAGTACCGCCATTCTTCACCTGAACGCTGTCGGCTGCGGAGGTCCGGCTTGCCGCACCACCGATGTGGAACGTACGCATGGTCAGCTGGGTACCCGGCTCACCGATGGACTGGGCAGCGATAACGCCGACCGCTTCACCAATGTTCACCTGGTGACCACGAGCCAGGTCACGACCGTAGCACTTGGCGCAGATGCCG
The DNA here is from genome assembly GCF_000336465.1 of Pseudomonas poae RE*1-1-14. Taxonomy (NCBI): domain Bacteria; kingdom Pseudomonadati; phylum Pseudomonadota; class Gammaproteobacteria; order Pseudomonadales; family Pseudomonadaceae; genus Pseudomonas; species Pseudomonas poae. The sequence continues at coordinate 4,119,682 of NC_020209.1, forward strand.
TAGCGGGTTTCGCAGCTGATCGGCGAGCGAACGATCACTTCGTCGATGCTGTTGAGTTCGATGAACTCGACCCACTTCTCGTCAACCAGGGTGCCGGCAGGAACGATAACATCCTCGGTACCCGGCTTGAACACGTCACGGGCAATTACACGACCCAATACGCGCTCACCCAGCGGCTCTACAACGTCACCGCCTTCAATGTGCGGCGTCATCAGCAAGCCGTGCTCGGTGCCGCAGTCGATCTCGGTTACAACCAGATCTTGTGCAACGTCTACCAGACGACGAGTCAGGTAACCGGAGTTAGCGGTTTTCAACGCGGTATCCGCCAGACCTTTACGAGCACCGTGAGTAGAGATGAAGTACTGAAGTACGCTCAAACCTTCACGGAAGTTCGCTGTGATCGGCGTTTCGATGATGGAACCGTCCGGCTTGGCCATCAGGCCACGCATACCGGCGAGCTGACGGATCTGCGCAGCAGAACCCCGTGCGCCCGAGTCGGCCATCATGTACATGGAGTTGAAGGACTCTTGGTCAACTTCGTCGCCATGGCGGTCGATGACTTTCTCTTTCGAGAGGTTGGCCATCATTGCCTTGGACACTTCGTCGTTGGCCTTGGACCACAGGTCGATCACCTTGTTGTACTTCTCGCCCTGGGTTACCAGGCCGGAGGCGTACTGGCTTTCGATCTCTTTCACTTCATCAGTGGCAGCATTGATGATGCGGGCTTTTTCATCCGGGATAACGAAGTCGTTAACACCGATGGAAACGCCGGAGATGGTCGAATAAGCAAAGCCGGTGTACATCAACTGGTCAGCGAAGATCACGGTCTCTTTCAAACCAACCACGCGGTAGCACTGGTTGATCAGCTTGGAGATCGCCTTTTTCTTCATCGGCAGGTTGACGACGTCGTACGACAGACCTTTTGGCACAACCTGATACAACAGCGCACGGCCGACAGTCGTGTCGACGATACGCACATTGCTCACGCTGCCGCCGTCACGGTCGTTGACGGTTTCGTGGATCCGCACCTTGACCTTGGCGTGCAGTGCGGCTTCGCCGGCACGGAACACACGGTCAACTTCCTGCAGATCCGCAAATACACGACCTTCGCCCTTGGCGTTGATCGCTTCACGGGTCATGTAGTACAGACCCAATACAACGTCCTGCGACGGAACGATGATTGGCTCACCGTTGGCTGGCGACAGAATGTTGTTGGTCGACATCATCAACGCACGCGCTTCCAACTGGGCTTCCAGTGTCAGCGGTACGTGCACGGCCATTTGGTCGCCGTCGAAGTCGGCGTTGTACGCAGCACAGACCAGAGGGTGCAGCTGGATAGCCTTACCTTCGATCAGGACCGGTTCAAACGCTTGGATCCCCAGACGGTGAAGGGTCGGTGCACGGTTGAGAAGAACCGGGTGTTCGCGGATCACTTCAGCGAGAACGTCCCAAACCTCTGGCAGTTCGCGCTCGACCATTTTCTTGGCCGCTTTGATGGTGGTCGCGAGACCGCGCATTTCCAGCTTGCCGAAGATGAATGGTTTGAACAGCTCAAGTGCCATCTTCTTGGGCAGACCGCACTGGTGCAGACGCAGGGTCGGGCCTACGGTAATTACCGAACGACCGGAGTAGTCAACACGCTTACCGAGCAAGTTCTGACGGAAACGACCTTGCTTACCCTTGATCATGTCAGCCAGGGACTTCAAAGGACGCTTGTTCGAACCAGTAATGGCGCGGCCACGACGACCGTTGTCGAGCAAGGCATCGACCGCTTCCTGCAACATACGCTTTTCGTTGCGCACGATGATGTCCGGAGCGGACAGATCAAGCAGGCGCTTCAAGCGGTTGTTACGGTTGATCACGCGGCGGTACAAGTCGTTGAGGTCGGACGTCGCGAAACGACCACCGTCCAACGGTACCAGCGGACGCAGGTCTGGCGGCAGAACCGGCAGAACGGTCAGCACCATCCACTCTGGCAAGTTGCCGGAACCCTGGAAGGCTTCCATCAACTTCAGACGCTTGGACAGCTTCTTGATCTTGGTTTCGGAGTTGGTTTGCGGAATTTCTTCACGCAGACGGCCAATCTCGTGTTCCAGGTCGATAGCGTGCAGCAGTTCGCGGACAGCTTCGGCACCCATGCGGGCATCGAAATCGTCGCCGAACTCTTCCAGCGCTTCGAAGTACTGCTCGTCGTTCAGCAGCTGACCTTTTTCAAGAGTGGTCATGCCTGGATCGATAACGACGTAGCTCTCGAAGTAGAGAACGCGTTCGATATCACGCAGGGTCATGTCCATCAGCAAGCCGATACGGGACGGCAGCGATTTCAGGAACCAGATGTGGGCAACCGGCGAAGCCAGCTCGATGTGGGCCATACGCTCACGACGAACCTTGGCCAGCGCGACTTCAACGCCGCACTTCTCGCAGATCACGCCACGGTGCTTCAAGCGCTTGTACTTACCGCACAGGCACTCGTAATCCTTTACCGGGCCAAAGATCTTGGCGCAGAACAGGCCGTCACGCTCAGGTTTGAACGTACGGTAGTTGATGGTTTCCGGCTTTTTAACTTCACCGAACGACCACGAACGGATCATCTCAGGCGATGCCAATCCAATACGGATGGCGTCGAACTCTTCGACTTGACCCTGGTTTTTCAGCAAATTCAGTAGGTCTTTCAAGGCCTTTCCTCCTGGCGGAGCAGAGAGCGGGCATCGCTGCCACGCTCTCGATTCGCGTCACGTGTTATTCGGTTTCCAGATCGATATCGATGCCGAGGGAACGAATTTCTTTGATCAACACGTTGAAGGACTCGGGCATGCCCGGCTCCATACGGTGATCGCCGTCCACGATGTTTTTGTACATCTTGGTACGACCGTTCACATCGTCCGACTTCACTGTGAGCATTTCTTGCAGAGTGTATGCGGCACCGTATGCTTCCAGTGCCCAGACCTCCATCTCCCCGAAACGCTGACCACCGAACTGAGCCTTACCACCCAGCGGCTGCTGGGTAACCAGGCTGTAAGAACCGGTAGAACGAGCGTGCATCTTATCGTCTACCAAGTGGTTCAGCTTCAGCATGTACATATAGCCAACAGTAACCGGGCGCTCAAACTTGTTGCCGGTACGGCCGTCGAACAGCTGCATCTGGCCGCTTTCCGGCAGGTCTGCCAGTTTCAGCATGGCCTTGATTTCGCTTTCCTTGGCACCGTCGAACACCGGGGTAGCCATTGGAACGCCGCCGCGCAGGTTCTTCGCCAGGTCCAGGATTTCCTGGTCGGAGAAGGTGTCCAGCTCTTCGTTGCGACCGCCGATCTCGTTGTAGATCTCGTGCAGGAACTTGCGCAGGTCTGCGACCTTGCGCTGCTCTTCGATCATACGGTTGATCTTCTCACCCAGACCTTTGGCCGCGAGGCCCAGGTGGGTTTCAAGGATCTGACCAACGTTCATACGCGAAGGTACGCCCAACGGGTTGAGGACGACGTCGACCGGGGTGCCATTGGCATCGTGCGGCATGTCTTCAACCGGCATGATCACGGAGACCACACCTTTGTTACCGTGACGACCGGCCATCTTGTCGCCCGGCTGGATGCGGCGACGGATTGCCAGGTAAACCTTGACGATTTTCAGCACGCCTGGAGCCAGGTCATCGCCCTGCTGCAGTTTGCGCTTTTTGTCTTCGAACTTGTCGTCCAGCAGACGGCGACGATCAACGATGTAGGCCTGGGCCTTCTCGAGCTGCTCGTTCAGAGCGTCTTCAGCCATGCGCAGTTTGAACCACTGGCCGTGCTCAAGACTGTCGAGAACTTCGTCGGTGATGTCCTGACCTTTCTTCAGGCCCGCGCCGCCTTCAGCCTTGTGGCCTACCAGAGCGGAGCGCAGACGTTCGAAGGTCGCGCCCTCAACGATACGGAACTCTTCGTTCAGGTCCTTGCGGATCTCGTCGAGCTGGGTCTTCTCGATGGACAGTGCACGAGCATCACGCTCGACGCCGTCACGGGTGAAGACTTGCACGTCGATGACAGTACCCTTGGTACCGGTAGGTACACGCAGGGAGGTGTCTTTAACGTCGCTGGCTTTTTCACCGAAGATGGCACGCAGCAGTTTCTCTTCCGGAGTCAGCTGGGTCTCGCCTTTCGGAGTGACCTTACCTACCAGGATGTCGCCTGCGCCAACTTCAGCACCTACGTAAACGATACCGGCTTCGTCCAGCTTGTTCAGTGCAGCCTCACCCACGTTCGGGATGTCTGCAGTGATTTCCTCTGGCCCAAGCTTGGTATCACGCGCCACACAGGTCAGTTCCTGAATGTGGATCGTGGTAAAGCGGTCTTCCTGAACCACACGCTCGGACAGGCAGATGGAGTCTTCGAAGTTGAAGCCGTTCCATGCCATGAACGCGATACGCATGTTCTGACCCAGAGCCAGCTCACCCATGTCGGTGGACGGGCCGTCGGCCATGATGTCGCTGCGCTGAACGCGGTCACCCTTACGCACCAGCGGACGCTGGTTGATGCAGGTGTTCTGGTTCGAGCGGGTGTATTTGGTGAGGTTGTAGATGTCGACACCGGCTTCGCCAGTTTCAACTTCGTCATCGGCAACACGAACCACGATACGGCTGGCATCAACGGAGTCGATCACGCCGCCACGACGAGCCACGACGCACACGCCGGAGTCACGGGCTACGTTACGCTCCATGCCGGTACCTACCAGCGGCTTGTCGGCACGCAGGGTGGGTACAGCCTGACGCTGCATGTTGGAACCCATCAACGCACGGTTGGCGTCATCGTGCTCCAGGAACGGGATCAGCGACGCAGCAACCGACACTACCTGCTTGGGCGATACGTCCATCAAAGTGACGTCTTCCGGCGCCTTGACGGTGAACTCGTTCAAGTGACGAACAGCTACCAATTCGTCGGTCAGCACTTTCTTGTCGTTCATCGTGGCCGAAGCCTGAGCGATCACGTGATCAGCTTCTTCGATGGCGGACAGGAATACGATCTCGTCGGTGACCAGAGCGTCTTTCACCACACGGTACGGGCTTTCGAGGAAGCCGTACTGGTTGGTGCGCGCATAGGCAGCCAGGGAGTTGATCAGACCGATGTTCGGACCTTCCGGCGTTTCGATCGGGCAAACACGACCGTAGTGCGTCGGGTGAACGTCACGCACTTCAAAGCCGGCGCGCTCACGGGTCAGACCGCCCGGGCCCAGTGCAGAAACACGGCGTTTGTGGGTGATCTCGGAGAGCGGGTTGTTCTGGTCCATGAACTGCGAGAGCTGGCTGGAACCGAAGAACTCTTTCACCGCGGCGGCCACTGGCTTGGCGTTGATCAGGTCTTGCGGCATCAGGCCTTCGCTTTCGGCCATCGACAGACGCTCTTTGACCGCACGCTCAACACGTACCAGGCCAACGCGGAACTGGTTTTCGGCCATTTCGCCTACACAGCGAACACGACGGTTACCCAAGTGGTCGATGTCATCGACGATGCCTTTACCGTTACGAATGTCGACCAGGGTCTTCAAGACGGCAACGATGTCTTCTTTGCACAACACGCCCGAACCTTCGATCTCGGTACGACCGATACGACGGTTGAACTTCATCCGGCCGACCGCAGACAGGTCATAGCGCTCAGGGCTGAAGAACAGATTGTTGAACAGAGTCTCGGCAGCGTCTTTGGTAGGTGGCTCGCCAGGACGCATCATGCGATAGATCTCGACCAGCGCTTCCAATTGGTTGCTGGTGGAGTCGATCTTCAAGGTGTCGGAGACGAACGGACCGCAGTCGATGTCGTTGGTGTACAGGGTCTCGATGCGAACAACCTGGGCCTTGGCGATTTTTGCCAGGATTTCGGTGTTCAGCTCGGTGTTGCACTCAGCCAGGATTTCGCCGGTAGCCGGGTGAACGATGACCTTGGCGGTGGTGCGACCCAGGACGTAGTCCAGAGGCACATCCAGCGAAGTAATACCGGCTTTTTCGATCTGGTTGATGTGGCGCGCAGTAATACGACGGCCAGCCTCAACAATGACCTTGCCCTTCTCGTCCTGAATGTCCAGAACGGCAATCTCGCCACGCAGGCGCGAAGGCACCAACTCCAGACTGAGGGTTTCATCCTTCAGGCTGAATACGTTGGTGGTATAGAACGCGTCCAATACCTGTTCGGTGGTGTAGCCGAGCGCACGCAGCAGTACCGAGGCCGGCAGCTTGCGACGACGGTCGATACGCACGAAGACGCAGTCTTTCGGGTCGAACTCGAAGTCCAACCACGAACCGCGGTACGGAATGATCCGCGCGGAGTACAGGAGTTTGCCAGAGCTGTGCGTCTTGCCGCGGTCGTGGTCGAAGAACACGCCCGGGGAACGGTGCAGCTGGGAAACGATTACACGCTCGGTACCGTTGATAACGAAGGTACCGTTCTCGGTCATCAATGGGATTTCGCCCATGTAGACTTCTTGCTCTTTGATGTCCTTGATCGCTTTGTTCGACGATTCTTTGTCGAAAATGATCAGACGGACTTTTACCCGCAAAGGTACGGCGTACGTTACGCCACGCAACACGCATTCTTTGACATCAAATGCCGGTTCGCCCAGGCGATAACCGACGTACTCCAGCGCAGCATTGCCGGAGTAGCTGATGATCGGGAAAACGGATTTGAAGGCCGCATGCAGGCCCACGTCGCGGAACTGATCTTTGGTCGCTCCCGCCTGCAAGAATTCACGATACGAATCCAGCTGGATAGCCAGAAGGTACGGGACATCCATGACGTCCGGCAACTTGCTAAAGTCCTTGCGGATACGTTTTTTCTCAGTATATGAGTAAGCCATCAGCGTTCCCCAGCTTGGTCACCTGCTTGTTTGGCCCCTCCGACGGGAGCAGCCAGAAAATCTTGCAAACCCCATGGTTTGCACCACCGCTTCGGGTGGCTACAGCGCGTTAATGGCGGCGACCGAGTCGACAGCCAAGAACGGAAAAAGGCCGGTGGCAAGAGCCACCAGCCATCAGCCTTAAGCTTGACGCTTGGGCTGGAGACGCAAGGTCGATGCTTACTTCAGCTCGACTTTAGCGCCTGCTTCTTCCAGAGTTGCCTTGGCTTTTTCGCCTGCATCTTTGGCTACTGCTTCCAGAACCATGGCAGGAGCGCCGTCAACTACAGCCTTGGCTTCTTTCAGGCCCAGACCGGTCAGTTCACGTACTGCCTTGATCACGTTTACTTTCTTCTCGCCAGCTTCCAGCAGCATGACGTTGAATTCGGTTTGCTCTTCAACAACGGCAGCAGCAGCTGCTGGACCGGCGGAAGCAGCGGCAGCGGAAACGCCGAATTTTTCTTCGAAAGCCTTGATCAGCTCAACAACCTGCAGAACCGACATTTCAGCTACGGCGTTGAGGATATCGTCTTGGGAGATAGACATTGCTGTATTTCCTGAATTGGGGGACGGCCTACGCGGCCATCGAAATAAACAAAAATACGCGAGAGAAGTGACTCAGCCTTAGGCTGCGGCAGCTTCTTTTTGCTCGCGAACTGCAGCCAGAGTACGAGCCAGCTTGCTGGTAGCGCCTTGAATCACGCTCATCAGCTGCGAAATGGCTTCGTCGCGGGTCGGCAGTGTTGCCAGTACGTCGATTTGGTTAGCTGCGAGGAACTTGCCCTCGAACGCAGCTGCCTTGATCTCGAACTTATCCTGACTCTTGGCGAATTCCTTGAACAAACGGGCAGCTGCGCCTGGATGATCCTTGGAGAACGCGATCAGAGTCGGGCCAGTGAACACGTCGTTGAGAACACTGTATTCAGTGTCAGCAACGGCGCGCTTGAGCAGGGTGTTACGTACAACACGTACGTATACGCCAGCTTCACGAGCCTCTTTACGGAGTCCGGTCATAGCGCCTACTGTCACACCACGGGCATCAGCCACGACAGCGGACAGAGCAGCTTTGGCAGCCTCGTTGACTTCAGCGACGATGGCCTTCTTGTCTTCGAGATTAATTGCCACGGGTTTAACTCCTGCTTGTTACCGTTTCATCTGGCCGGAGCCGGATGTCGTTTTGGTGTCTGATTCGGTAAGGAACCGGGAGCACCATCTGCGTAGGCTTGTTGGTTTAAGACTTGCGTCGCCTACGGTCTTGGATAGCCCCCGCCAGGCAGGGACCCCAATCTTTCAATTGGCGCAATAAGTTGCGCCAACCTGTGTCTTATACGTCCAGCGAGCCTTGGTCGATGACCAGACCTGGGCCCATAGTGGTGCTCAGGGTAACGCGCTTGACGTAGATACCTTTCGAGGAAGCAGGCTTGATACGCTTGAGATCAGCGATCAGCGCTTCAACGTTTTCCTTCAGCTTGACGGCGTCGAAGCCGACTTTACCAACGGAGGTGTGAATGATGCCGTTTTTGTCGGTGCGATAACGAACCTGACCAGCCTTCGCGTTTTTAACAGCGGTGGCTACGTCTGGCGTTACGGTGCCGACTTTAGGGTTAGGCATCAGGCCGCGTGGACCCAGGATCTGACCCAACTGACCTACAACGCGCATCGCATCCGGGGAAGCAATAACGACGTCATAGTTCAGGTCGCCGCCTTTCATTTCGGCAGCCAGGTCGTCCATGCCAACGCGATCTGCGCCGGCAGCCAGAGCAGCTTCAGCTGCCGGGCCTTGGGTGAAGACAGCTACACGTACAGTCTTGCCAGTACCGTGTGGCAGCACAGTAGCGCTACGAACGACCTGGTCGGATTTACGTGGGTCAACACCCAGGTTTACAGCAACGTCAACGGACTCGCTGAACTTGACGGTCGACAGCTCGGTCAGCAGGGCAGCAGCGTCTACAAAGTTGTAGGCCTTGCCTGCTTCGATTTTGCCGGCGATAGCCTTTTGGCGCTTGGTCAGCTTAGCCATTACACACCCTCCACGTTAAGGCCCATGCTACGAGCAGAACCGGCGATGGTACGCACGGCTGCATCCATATCAGCTGCAGTCAGATCCGCGTTTTTGGTTTTCGCGATTTCTTCCAGCTGAGCACGGGTAACAGTGCCAACCTTAACGGTGTTAGGACGAGCGGAACCGCTAGTCAGACCAGCAGCTTTCTTCAACAGAACCGAAGCCGGTGTCGACTTGGTTTCGAAAGTGAAGCTACGGTCGCTGTATACAGTGATGATCACTGGAGTCGGCAGACCTGGCTCAAGACCCTGAGTACGGGCGTTGAAGGCCTTGCAGAATTCCATGATGTTCACGCCGTGCTGGCCCAGAGCTGGACCGACGGGTGGGCTAGGGTTGGCCTGAGCGGCCTTCACTTGCAGCTTGATGTAAGCGGTAATCTTCTTGGCCATGAGGCACTCCAATTACGGGTTCGAACGCCTCGAAAGGCTCCCCGGCTACTTGCGCGTTTATCCCAGTGACGACAAAACCCCACAGCCTAAGGCTGCGGGGTTGGGATGCTTTGCCAGCTAGACCTTTTCGACCTGGCTGAACTCCAACTCCACCGGAGTGGAGCGACCGAAAATGAGCACTGCCACCTGGACACGACTCTTTTCGTAGTTAACTTCTTCGACAGTACCGTTGAAATCAGCGAACGGACCATCTGTGACACGAACAACCTCACCCGGCTCGAACAACGTCTTCGGCTTGGGCTTGTCGCTACCATCAGCAACACGACGCAGAATCGCTTCCGCCTCCTTGTCGGTGATAGGAGCAGGCTTATCAGCGGTACCGCCGATGAAACCCATCACACGAGGAGTGTCCTTGACCAAGTGCCAAGTACCTTCATTCATGTCCATCTGAACCAGCACGTAGCCAGGGAAGAACTTGCGCTCACTCTTGCGCTTCTGGCCATTCCGCATTTCAACCACTTCTTCAGTGGGAACCAGAATTTCGCCAAAGCCATCTTCCATGCCTGCGAGCTTTACGCGCTCCAGCAAAGAGCGCATAACATGCTTCTCGTAACCAGAGTAAGCATGCACAACGTACCAACGCTTAGCCACGGGACACCCTTAGCCAACAATCAAGGAAACAAGCCAGCCGAGCAAGGAATCGAGCCCCCACAACAGCAACGCCATAACCAGAACAACAGCTACCACAATCAACGTGGTCTGCGTGGTTTCTTGGCGAGTCGGCCAAACGACTTTACGGATTTCGGTACGAGCTTCCTTCACCAACACTGCGAAAGACTTACCCTTTGCAGTCTGCAGACCTACAAAAGCAGCTACAGCAGCCAGGGCAAGCAAAGCGAGTACACGGTACAGGATCGGCGAAGCAGAATAGTACTGGTTGCCAACAACGCCTACGACCACCAAAGCGACAACAACAAGCCACTTGACCAGATCGAAACGAGAGCTTTGAGCTTCAGCCTTAGGAGTCATCTGTGAAGATCCTGTGAAAAGAAAGCCAGACACATTACGTGAATCTGGCAGGTCAGGAGGGAATCGAACCCCCAACCTACGGTTTTGGAGACCGTCGCTCTGCCAATTGAGCTACTGACCTAAAACAAAATCAGGCCGACCATTATGCAGGCCTGAAAAAGACTTTACAACAACCAACCCAAGAGACCTGAATCCACCTAGCTTTAAAGCCAGAAGCAAAACGATCAAGCCGAGGCAGCCGTTAAAACAAAGGCAGATATTTTCATATCTGCCTTGTTATATGGAGCTCTTGAGCGGATTTGAACCGCTGACCTCACCCTTACCAAGGGTGTGCTCTACCAACTGAGCTACAAGAGCAAAACACTGCGCACAACCTGCAAAATCTGGAGCGGGTAGCGGGAATCGAACCCGCATCATCAGCTTGGAAGGCTGAGGTTCTACCACTAAACTATACCCGCGGAGCTTGCAGCTCACGCTAAAAATGGTGGAGGGGGAAGGATTCGAACCTTCGAAGTCGTAGACGTCAGATTTACAGTCTGATCCCTTTGGCCGCTCGGGAACCCCTCCTAAGCGAGCCGGCATTTTACATTACGCCGACCTTCTGTCAAGCATTTTCTCATTTAAAAATATGAGGTTAGCTGCGTTGACGCTGCCTCGCAGTAAAAACTTAAAAGCTCTTCACTGCGAAGCGGGCGCCATTCTATGCAAACTATTCGCGAGTTGCAATGCCTTCGCACAGCATTATTTTACGTTTTAACCCATTGAATTCCTTAGCAAGGTTTTCAAAGGGCAGATCGTTAGCCAGGCGCCGACTCTCTGGCGCGACTCTAAGCCAGTAACCCACCGCATCTACTGTATTCAGCGACTGGACGCTTACCTTTATATCCAGACTCACTAGACGCTGTTCAAGGGTCTGCGCCAGCCTGACATCAGTAAAACCACCGATGTACATACAGGTGTTCTGTTCTTCTGACGTTTTTGCTTTGTCTGTGCGAGCCACCGCATCGGTCGACTCACTTAAGAGGCGAATGTCCCGCTGAGTACCCCGATACAAATTCAGCGGCGTAACGTCCTTGGCGCGCAGTGGCGCCTCTTGCTGATGCCATATGTAATAAAAGACGTTGAGAACGAGCAAAAGCAAAAACAGCCAGCGCATATTCACCTCAAGATAAAGGGCATGCCATTGCCAACCCGACGAATACAAGATCAGGAACCAAACGAGCTTGTGGAACAGCGTCAAATACCAGCTCGGCATCTCCACCCGTCAGGAAGACAGTAAATTCATCCGCCCAATAGCTACGGGCCAGCTCGAGCTGAGTCAATACAAACCCCTGGAGCATCAAAGTACACCCGCGCTCGACCGCCTCGGCGGTTGTTCGACCAGGGTGGAAACACTCCAACGCGCGCTCTGCTGCCGTATCGTCGTAGCGTATCTTGCGGGTGTGCGTTCGTAACTGGTTACGCATCAGCGGCATACCAGGACAAATAAATCCACCCAGATGCTCGCCATCGGCTGCAACGAAGTCTGCAGTGGCAGCGGTTCCGAAATCGAGCACCAGACATGCCCCTGCAGCCAGGTTGTATCCGCCAAGCACTGCCAGCCAGCGATCAAGTCCAAGCCGCTCGTAATCCTCGTATCCGTTACGCACTCCAGCCATCTCCCTGGCAGAAGCCGCACAAGACACATCAACTCCAAATGCCTCCTCCAGTGTCGCGACCAACTTGTTGGTTTCCTCTGAAGCGCGAACGCTTACGAGCCGGCAGCGCTTAAGTAGCAGGCCAGGAATGGCTACCAGACTGTCGATAAGAGCGCTATCCGAGCCTACAATACCTTCTGCATAGGCAATCGCTTTATCCGAGCCGATTACGCGCCACTTGATAAAGCTATTCCCACAGTCGAGCTCAAGAATCATCACGCAACCTCAGGCTTAACTCACCGCCACTGTATATTTTTTCGACACCATCAACATCCAGGCGCAAAGCACCCTGACGATCCACTCCCAAGACGACACCATCTACCTGACTGACACCTGCAATGAGCGACACAGCCTTACCCTGCCACAGATGATTGAGCTCCCACTCTTCCTGAAACGCTGAAAAGCCTGAAGCCTTATGTCGCTCTAGATAGCCGCATAGCTGCAGGCTCAGTCGCGCAACCAGATTATTGCGATCAACCGATGCACCAGTCTCCAGTTGCACCGATGTCCACTCCCGATCAACATCGGTAGCCTTCTGCATATTCGCGTTGATACCAACACCTAACACGACGTGACAAATATCAGCAGGATCACCCACTAGCTCTAACAAGGTGCCGGCAATTTTCTTTTGTCCGACCAGAACGTCATTCGGCCATTTCAATGCAGCACCCTGCACTCCCGACTCCCGCAATGCGTGCATTACGGCCAATCCGACAACGAGACTTAACCCCTCCAATTGTCGCAAACCACCCTCGACTCGCAGAACGAGGCTGTAATAGACGTTCTGCGCAAATGGGCTAACCCACTTACGACCGCGCCTCCCCCTACCGGCCGTTTGCCGCTCCGCCAATATAAGGAACGGAGCCTCCTCACCGGCACTGACAAGGCGCAAGGCCTCAGCATTGGTGGAGTCAATCGAATCGAAAATTTGAACAGGCCATGACAGAGCGGCCGCATTCAATGCGATTTCGTCAGCACTCAAGAACACAAGCGGCGATCCCAACTGGTATCCGCGACCACGGACTTTGTGGATAGGTAAATTCAACTCTGCCTCAAGATTCTGCAGCTGCTTCCAGACAGCACTGCGACTGACTCCCAGGGCAGCGCCCAGCGCTTCTCCTGAGTGGAATCGACCATCTTTCAGAAGTTTCAACAACGTCAGCATGCACGTATCGCCTCGCAAAGAGGCACGCATGATAGCCATGCGCAGAGTCATTGCATAGAAAGGCCGAACGCAGGGGCGCCGAGAATGGCAGTAGACACACCATCAGACTTTCCGATCGCCCAAAACAAAACCCCATCTGCTTTCGCAAATGGGGTTTCGGAATTTAATCTTGACGATGACCTACTCTCACATGGGGAAACCCCACACTACCATCGGCGATGCATCGTTTCACTACTGAGTTCGGGATGGGATCAGGTGGTTCCAATGCTCTATAGTCGTCAAGAAATTCGGGTACTGAGTCGTGACCAGATGGCCTCGCTTCAGCAAATTGGGTATGTGACAGCTGTCGGTGTTTTGTGAGCGTCGAACTTTCGGTTCATCTCGTCTTCACACACCGCAATCTGGCCTTTCGACGCAAATTGCTTGGGTGTTATATGGTCAAGCCTCACGGGCAATTAGTATTGGTTAGCTCAACGCCTCACAGCGCTTACACACCCAACCTATCAACGTCGTAGTCTTCGACGGCCCTTCAGGGAACTCAAGGTTCCAGTGAGATCTCATCTTGAGGCTAGTTTCCCGCTTAGATGCTTTCAGCGGTTATCTATTCCGAACATAGCTACCCGGCAATGCCACTGGCGTGACAACCGGAACACCAGAGGTTCGTCCACTCCGGTCCTCTCGTACTAGGAGCAGCCCCTCTCAAATCTCAAACGTCCACGGCAGATAGGGACCGAACTGTCTCACGACGTTCTAAACCCAGCTCGCGTACCACTTTAAATGGCGAACAGCCATACCCTTGGGACCGGCTTCAGCCCCAGGATGTGATGAGCCGACATCGAGGTGCCAAACACCGCCGTCGATATGAACTCTTGGGCGGTATCAGCCTGTTATCCCCGGAGTACCTTTTATCCGTTGAGCGATGGCCCTTCCATACAGAACCACCGGATCACTAAGACCTACTTTCGTACCTGCTCGACGTGTCTGTCTCGCAGTCAAGCGCGCTTTTGCCTTTATACTCTACGACCGATTTCCGACCGGTCTGAGCGCACCTTCGTACTCCTCCGTTACTCTTTAGGAGGAGACCGCCCCAGTCAAACTACCCACCATACACTGTCCTCGATCCGGATAACGGACCTGAGTTAGAACCTCAAAGTTGCCAGGGTGGTATTTCAAGGTTGGCTCCACGCAGACTGGCGTCCACGCTTCAAAGCCTCCCACCTATCCTACACAAGCAAATTCAAAGTCCAGTGCAAAGCTATAGTAAAGGTTCACGGGGTCTTTCCGTCTAGCCGCGGATACACTGCATCTTCACAGCGATTTCAATTTCACTGAGTCTCGGGTGGAGACAGCGCCGCCATCGTTACGCCATTCGTGCAGGTCGGAACTTACCCGACAAGGAATTTCGCTACCTTAGGACCGTTATAGTTACGGCCGCCGTTTACCGGGGCTTCGATCAAGAGCTTCGCGTTAGCTAACCCCATCAATTAACCTTCCGGCACCGGGCAGGCGTCACACCCTATACGTCCACTTTCGTGTTTGCAGAGTGCTGTGTTTTTAATAAACAGTCGCAGCGGCCTGGTATCTTCGACCGGCATGAGCTTACGGAGCAAGTCCTTCACCCTCACCGGCGCACCTTCTCCCGAAGTTACGGTGCCATTTTGCCTAGTTCCTTCACCCGAGTTCTCTCAAGCGCCTTGGTATTCTCTACCCAACCACCTGTGTCGGTTTGGGGTACGGTTCCTGGTTACCTGAAGCTTAGAAGCTTTTCTTGGAAGCATGGCATCAACCACTTCGTGTTCTAAAAGAACACTCGTCATCAGCTCTCGGCCTTAAGATCCCGGATTTACCTAAGATCTCAGCCTACCACCTTAAACTTGGACAACCAACGCCAAGCTGGCCTAGCCTTCTCCGTCCCTCCATCGCAATAACCAGAAGTACAGGAATATTAACCTGTTTTCCATCGACTACGCTTTTCAGCCTCGCCTTAGGGACCGACTAACCCTGCGTCGATTAACGTTGCGCAGGAAACCTTGGTCTTTCGGCGTGGGTGTTTTTCACACCCATTGTCGTTACTCATGTCAGCATTCGCACTTCTGATACCTCCAGCAAGCTTCTCAACTCACCTTCACAGGCTTACAGAACGCTCCTCTACCGCATCACTTACGTGATACCCGTAGCTTCGGTGTATGGTTTGAGCCCCGTTACATCTTCCGCGCAGGCCGACTCGACTAGTGAGCTATTACGCTTTCTTTAAAGGGTGGCTGCTTCTAAGCCAACCTCCTAGCTGTCTAAGCCTTCCCACATCGTTTCCCACTTAACCATAACTTTGGGACCTTAGCTGACGGTCTGGGTTGTTTCCCTTTTCACGACGGACGTTAGCACCCGCCGTGTGTCTCCCATGCTCGGCACTTGTAGGTATTCGGAGTTTGCATCGGTTTGGTAAGTCGGGATGACCCCCTAGCCGAAACAGTGCTCTACCCCCTACAGTGATACATGAGGCGCTACCTAAATAGCTTTCGAGGAGAACCAGCTATCTCCGAGCTTGATTAGCCTTTCACTCCGATCCACAGGTCATCCGCTAACTTTTCAACGGTAGTCGGTTCGGTCCTCCAGTTAGTGTTACCCAACCTTCAACCTGCCCATGGATAGATCGCCCGGTTTCGGGTCTATTCCCAGCGACTAGACGCCCTATTAAGACTCGCTTTCGCTACGCCTCCCCTATTCGGTTAAGCTCGCCACTGAAAATAAGTCGCTGACCCATTATACAAAAGGTACGCAGTCACCTAACAAAGTAGGCTCCCACTGCTTGTACGCATACGGTTTCAGGATCTATTTCACTCCCCTCTCCGGGGTTCTTTTCGCCTTTCCCTCACGGTACTAGTTCACTATCGGTCAGTCAGTAGTATTTAGCCTTGGAGGATGGTCCCCCCATATTCAGACAAAGTTTCTCGTGCTCCGTCCTACTCGATTTCATGACTAAGAGATTTTCGCGTACAGGGCTATCACCCACTATGGCCGCACTTTCCAGAGCGTTCCGCTAATCTCAAAGCCACTTAAGGGCTAGTCCCCGTTCGCTCGCCACTACTAAGGGAATCTCGGTTGATTTCTTTTCCTCAGGGTACTTAGATGTTTCAGTTCCCCTGGTTCGCCTCTTACGCCTATGTATTCAGCGTAAGATAACCATCTTATGATGGCTGGGTTCCCCCATTCAGACATCTCCGGATCAAAGTCTGTTTGCCGACTCCCCGAAGCTTTTCGCAGGCTACCACGTCTTTCATCGCCTCTGACTGCCAAGGCATCCACCGTATGCGCTTCTTCACTTGACCATATAACCCCAAGCAATCTGGTTATACTGTGAAGACAACATTCGCCGAAAATTCGAATTTCTCAATTAAGAGAACTCACAAATTTTACCTTAGCCTGATCCGTTACCAGTGAAAGTAACGTTCAGTCTATCTTTCTATCACATACCCAAATTTTTAAAGAACGATCTAATCAAAGACTAGAAATCAACATTCACCATCATCACAATGGAATGCTCATTTCTAAGCTTTCATACAACAGAAGCAGTAGTGGTGGAGCCAAACGGGATCGAACCGTTGACCTCCTGCGTGCAAGGCAGGCGCTCTCCCAGCTGAGCTATGGCCCCGTATTTCTACAGGCGTTTCCCACACAAAATTGGTGGGTCTGGGCAGATTCGAACTGCCGACCTCACCCTTATCAGGGGTGCGCTCTAACCAACTGAGCTACAGACCCAATTTCGGGCTGCTTCTTATCGTCTTCTTCAATGAATCAAGCAATTCGTGTGGGAACTTATGGAGCAGCTGATGTCGTCGATTAAGGAGGTGATCCAGCCGCAGGTTCCCCTACGGCTACCTTGTTACGACTTCACCCCAGTCATGAATCACACCGTGGTAACCGTCCTCCCGAAGGTTAGACTAGCTACTTCTGGTGCAACCCACTCCCATGGTGTGACGGGCGGTGTGTACAAGGCCCGGGAACGTATTCACCGCGACATTCTGATTCGCGATTACTAGCGATTCCGACTTCACGCAGTCGAGTTGCAGACTGCGATCCGGACTACGATCGGTTTTATGGGATTAGCTCCACCTCGCGGCTTGGCAACCCTCTGTACCGACCATTGTAGCACGTGTGTAGCCCAGGCCGTAAGGGCCATGATGACTTGACGTCATCCCCACCTTCCTCCGGTTTGTCACCGGCAGTCTCCTTAGAGTGCCCACCATGACGTGCTGGTAACTAAGGACAAGGGTTGCGCTCGTTACGGGACTTAACCCAACATCTCACGACACGAGCTGACGACAGCCATGCAGCACCTGTCTCAATGTTCCCGAAGGCACCAATCTATCTCTAGAAAGTTCATTGGATGTCAAGGCCTGGTAAGGTTCTTCGCGTTGCTTCGAATTAAACCACATGCTCCACCGCTTGTGCGGGCCCCCGTCAATTCATTTGAGTTTTAACCTTGCGGCCGTACTCCCCAGGCGGTCAACTTAATGCGTTAGCTGCGCCACTAAAAGCTCAAGGCTTCCAACGGCTAGTTGACATCGTTTACGGCGTGGACTACCAGGGTATCTAATCCTGTTTGCTCCCCACGCTTTCGCACCTCAGTGTCAGTATTAGTCCAGGTGGTCGCCTTCGCCACTGGTGTTCCTTCCTATATCTACGCATTTCACCGCTACACAGGAAATTCCACCACCCTCTACCATACTCTAGTCAGTCAGTTTTGAATGCAGTTCCCAGGTTGAGCCCGGGGATTTCACATCCAACTTAACAAACCACCTACGCGCGCTTTACGCCCAGTAATTCCGATTAACGCTTGCACCCTCTGTATTACCGCGGCTGCTGGCACAGAGTTAGCCGGTGCTTATTCTGTCGGTAACGTCAAAACAATCACGTATTAGGTAACTGCCCTTCCTCCCAACTTAAAGTGCTTTACAATCCGAAGACCTTCTTCACACACGCGGCATGGCTGGATCAGGCTTTCGCCCATTGTCCAATATTCCCCACTGCTGCCTCCCGTAGGAGTCTGGACCGTGTCTCAGTTCCAGTGTGACTGATCATCCTCTCAGACCAGTTACGGATCGTCGCCTTGGTGAGCCATTACCCCACCAACTAGCTAATCCGACCTAGGCTCATCTGATAGCGCAAGGCCCGAAGGTCCCCTGCTTTCTCCCGTAGGACGTATGCGGTATTAGCGTCCGTTTCCGAACGTTATCCCCCACTACCAGGCAGATTCCTAGGCATTACTCACCCGTCCGCCGCTCTCAAGAGAAGCAAGCTTCTCTCTACCGCTCGACTTGCATGTGTTAGGCCTGCCGCCAGCGTTCAATCTGAGCCATGATCAAACTCTTCAGTTCAAACATCTTTGGGTTTTTAAGAAACCCTAAACTTGGCTCAGCAATCGTTGGTTATTCTTTGATTTCTCGCGGAGTAACTTGTGATGCTGATAATCTTGTTGACTATCAGTCTGACTCCACAAGCACCCACACGAATTGCTTGATTCAGTTGTTAAAGAGCGGTTGGTTAAGATCTTTCGTCTCAACCGAGGCGCGCATTCTACAGCAGCCTCATTTGCTGTCAAGTGATTATTTTCAGAAGCTTTCGAAGAATTCTTCAACAACTTCAACCACTTGCGCTTCCGATCTCTCGTCAGCGGGAGGCGAATTCTACAGCGTTACACGCTGCTGTCAACACCTCTTTTCTCCGCTTTCGACCGAGAAGATCGAAACATTAATAGCGCCAAACAACACCGCACTATCAACTCCTTCTGGGCTTCGATGACCTGAAGCAACTCGCTGCCGAATTCTGCGTAACCACTTGTTTACCAAGGAGTTTTCCGTTTCGACTGCGCCGGAAGTGGGGCGAATTATAGAGAGATATAAAACGCCGTCAACACCTAATTTCAGTTTTATTCGGATTTGAGCGTAATACGCGCAAATGCCTTCTTGCCTGCCTGGCAAATGTGGGTCGCGCCCAGTTCGTATATAAAGGCGCGATCCACAACCTCACCATCTATACGCACACCGCCAGAACCCAACAGGTCACGCGCAACCGCCGAGTTCTTCACCAAGCCTGCCTTATTAAGGACAGCCGCAATCGGCATCGCCTCTGCCGCGGTCAGTTCGATCTCCGGCAAATCATCCGGCAGCTCGCCATCTTTCATACGGTTACCGGCAGCACGGTGAGCATTCGCCGCAGCCTCTTCACCATGAAAGCGCGCGACAATCTCTTCAGCCAGCTTGATCTTCACGTCACGCGGATTGGCGCCCGCCTCGACTTCAGCGCGCAGCGCATTGATCTCATCCATCGAGCGGAAGCTCAACAGCTCGAAGTAACGCCACATCAACGCATCCGGAATCGAAACCAGCTTGCCGTACATCACGCCCGGCGCTTCCTGGATACCCACATAGTTACCCAGGGACTTCGACATCTTCTTGACGCCGTCCAACCCTTCCAGCAACGGCATGGTCAGGATGCATTGGGCCTCTTGCCCATACGCACGCTGCAGCTCACGGCCCATCAGCAGGTTGAACTTCTGATCAGTACCGCCCAACTCAACGTCCGCACGCAATGCTACCGAGTCATACCCCTGAATCAGCGGATAGAGGAACTCATGAATAGCGATCGGCTGATTGGTGGAATAGCGTTTATCGAAGTCATCACGCTCAAGCATGCGCGCCACTGTGTACTGAGACGTCAGGCGGATAAAATCCGCCGGCCCCATCTGGTCCATCCAGGTGGAGTTGAACGCCACTTCGGTCTTTGCCGGATCGAGAATCTTGAAGACCTGAGTTTTATAGGTCTCGGCATTGTCGAGAACCTGCTCACGGGTCAACGGCGGGCGTGTAGCGCTCTTCCCGCTCGGATCACCGATCATCCCGGTGAAGTCACCTATAAGGAAGATGACCTGATGCCCCAACTCCTGGAACTGACGCAGCTTATTAATAAGCACGGTATGCCCCAGATGCAGATCCGGTGCCGTCGGATCAAAGCCGGCCTTGATACGCAGAGGCTGGCCACGCTTGAGCTTTTCGACCAGCTCGGCCTCGACCAACAGTTCTTCCGCACCACGTTTTATCAGCGCTAGCTGCTCTTCAACCGACTTCATAACAGACCCGCAAGGCTCAGATTCAAAAGGGGAACAACCATACAAGATCAGGGACTAATTACAAGTTTTGCCCTGCGCACGGACACCGTTGGGCAAGCCCAGCGTTCGCGAGCTTGCGCCACAGATGATTTGGTTATATTTTATACAGTTATTTCATCTTCATCATGTCATTCATCTTTTCCATTTCATCTTCAAAGTCAAAAATTACCTATGACCACTGAACCGTCTAAAGCGCCACCGCTTTACCCGAAGACCCACCTGCTCGCCGCAAGTGGTATCGCCGCCCTTCTTAGCCTGGCACTCCTGGTATTCCCTTCCAGTGACGTAGAAGCCAAACGAACCTCCCTGAGCCTTGAGCTGGAAAGTCCCGCTGATCGACTGACACAAGATCAAGACGCTTCCGACGCACAACAAGCCACAAACGCTGCGACAGAATCACCATTTGCCCAGATAGAAAACACACCAGAAGATACCCGGCAAGCCGAAGCAAAGCCCGCAGCTGACAGCGCCAAGAACCCGCAACACCGCGAAGTGATCGTAGCCAAAGGCGACACGCTTTCCACTCTGTTTGAAAAAGTCGGCCTTCCTTCCGCCACCGTTGGCGAGGTATTGGCCACTGACAAACAAGCCAAGCAATTTACCCAACTCAAGCGCGGTCAGAAGCTTGAGTTCGAACTGACCCCAGACGGCCAGTTGAGCAACCTGCACACCGCTCTCAGCGACCTGGAAAGCATCAGCCTGAGCAAAGGCGCCAAAGGTTTTGCGTTCAATCGCGTAACCACCAAACCCGTGATGCGCTCCGCCTATGTGCACGGCGTGATCAACAGTTCCTTATCGCAATCGGCTGCCCGCGCGGGCCTGTCCCACAGCATGACCATGGACATGGCCAGCGTGTTCGGCTACGACATCGACTTCGCCCAGGACATCCGCCAGGGTGACGAATTCGATGTGATCTACGAGCAAAAAGTCGCCAATGGCAAAGTGGTCGGCACCGGCAATATCCTTTCCGCACGCTTTACCAACCGCGGCAAAACCTACACCGCCGTGCGCTACACCAACAAACAAGGCAACAGCAGCTACTACACCGCCGATGGCAACAGCATGCGCAAGGCGTTCATCCGCACCCCGGTCGACTTCGCCCGTATCAGCTCGCGTTTCTCCATGGGCCGCAAACATCCCATCCTGAACAAAATTCGCGCGCACAAAGGTGTCGACTACGCGGCCCCTCGCGGCACGCCCATTAAAGCGGCGGGTGACGGCAAGGTATTGCTGGCAGGGCGCCGTGGCGGATACGGCAACACCGTGATCATCCAGCACGGCAACACCTACCGCACCCTGTACGGCCACATGCAAGGCTTCGCCAAAGGCGTCAAGACCGGCGGATCGGTCAAACAGGGCCAGGTAATCGGCTACATCGGCACTACCGGCCTGTCTACCGGCCCGCACTTGCACTATGAGTTCCAGGTCAACGGCGTGCACGTGGATCCATTGGGCCAGAAGCTGCCAATGGCTGACCCGATCGCCAAGGCCGAGCGCGCGCGCTTCATGCAACAGAGCCAGCCGCTGATGGCGCGCATGGATCAGGAGCGCACCACCTTGCTGGCCTCGGCGAAGCGTTAAGGGATGCCTCTATATATAGGTGTGATGTCCGGGACCAGCCTTGATGGCCTGGATATCGCCTTGATCGAACAGGACTCGGCGGTCAACCTGATCGCCACCCACTACACCCCCATGCCGGATACCTTGCGCGCCGAGCTGCTCAGCCTGTGCGCCAGCGGCCCGGACGAAATCGCCCGCTCCGCCATCGCTCAACAGCACTGGGTGGAACTTGCCGCCAAGGGCATCAGCGCATTGCTGGCTCAGCAAAACCTCAAACCTCAGGATATTCGCGCGATTGGCAGCCACGGCCAAACCATTCGTCATGAGCCCGCACGCGGCTTCACCGTACAGATAGGCAACCCGGCGCTGCTCACCGAGCTCACCTGCATCACTGTGGTAAGCGACTTCCGCAGCCGTGATGTCGCGGCCGGCGGCCAAGGTGCGCCCCTCGTACCCGCGTTCCACGAAGCGCTGTTTGGCGAACGTACCGGCAACCGTGCGGTATTGAATGTCGGAGGCTTCAGCAACCTCAGCCTGATCGAGACGGGCAGACCTGTAGCCGGTTTCGACTGTGGCCCGGGCAATGTCTTGCTGGACGCCTGGATTCACCTGCAACAGGGCGAGCACTTTGACCGTGACGGCCAATGGGCGGCCAGTGGCAAGGTAGAGCCTGCGCTACTCAGCGCGCTGCTCAGCGATCCGTTCTTTATGACCAAAGGCCCAAAAAGCACGGGGCGCGAAGTGTTCAACCTGCCATGGCTGCAACAGCATCTTGCGAAACTGTCAGCCTTCGAACCCCAGGATGTACAGGCCACCCTGCTCGAGCTGACCGCACTGACCATCGTCCACGCCCTGCAAGCCGCGCAACATCAGACCGAAACCCTTTTGATCTGCGGCGGCGGCGCCCATAACGCCACGCTGATGAAGCGCCTGGCCGCACTGCTTCCTGCCACCCAGGTCAGCAGCACCGCCGTTTATGGCGTTGACCCGGACTGGGTGGAGGCAATGGCGTTCGCCTGGCTGGCCCACTGCTGCCTGGAAGGCATCGCCGCCAACCGCCCCAGCGTCACCGGCGCCCGTGGGTTGCGAGTATTGGGCGCGATCTATCCCGCCTGACTGACCGCAAAACCGGCAGACAAAAAAACGCCGCTTGAACGATCAAATCCAAGCGGCGTTTTATAGGCGGTGCGAACCCGTTTATCGATCAGATCGAAAACGAAGACCCGCAACCACAGGTCGTCGTCGCGTTAGGGTTCTTGATCACGAAACGCGAACCCTCCAGACCTTCCTGATAATCCACCTCGGCACCTGCCAGGTACTGGAAGCTCATCGGGTCCACGACCAGGCTCACGCCCTCGCGCTCAACGATAGTGTCATCGTCGGCCACATCTTCATCAAAGGTAAAACCATACTGAAACCCTGAACAACCGCCGCCCGTAACAAATACGCGCAGCTTCAAGCGATCATTACCCTCTTCATCGACCAGGCTCTTCACCTTGTGCGCAGCACCTTGGGTGAATTGCAAAGCCGTGGGGGTGAAGGATTCAACGCTCATGCTGATAATCTCCCGGCGTAACGCCGCCATATGCGTAATGGCCGGTATTATCCGCTTCTCCTAGAAAAGCGGTCAACTATTGTTACGGTATAGCAAATCGGCCATGCGCCTATAAAGACACAAAAGGCCCGATTAACGGGCCTTTGCACCTTTGCAGGAAATGCCTTAAGGCAACATGCCCGCGTGGGAAAGCCCCAGCTTCTCATCCAGGTCAAACAGAATGTTCATATTCTGCACCGCCTGGCCCGATGCGCCCTTGACCAGATTATCGATCACCGACAGTACCACCACCAGGTCACCATCCTGCGGACGATGTACCGCAATCCGGCACACATTGGCGCCGCGCACACTGCGGGTTTCCGGATGACTGCCGGCCGGCATCACATCGACAAACGGCTCATTGGCATAGCGCTTTTCGAACAGCGTCTGCAGATCGACCGAACGATCGACCACTGTTGCGTACAGCGTGGAATGAATACCGCGAATCATCGGCGCAAGGTGCGGCACGAAGGTCAGGCCCACGTCCTTGCCCGCTGCCCGGCAAAGGCCCTGGCGAATCTCCGGCAAATGACGATGCCCTTTAACGGCATAAGCCTTCATGCTTTCGGCAGTCTCGGCGTACAACGAACCTACCGCCGCACCACGACCGGCGCCGCTCACTCCCGACTTGCAGTCTGCGATCAAACGTGAAGCGTCCGCCAGCCCGGCTTCCAGCAAAGGCAGAAAGCCCAGCTGGGTTGCGGTCGGGTAACAACCTGGCACCGCAATCAAGCGGGCTTGCCTGATCTGCTCACGATTGACTTCCGGCAGGCCATACACCGCCTCCTCCAGCAACTGCGGCGCGCCGTGCGGCTGGCCGTACCACTTGGCCCACTCATCGGCGTCCTGCAGGCGGAAGTCGGCAGACAGGTCGATGACCTTGGTGCCGGCAGCCAGCAGTTCGCCGGCCAACGCATGGGCTACCCCGTGAGGAGTGGCAAAGAACACCACATCACAGGCGCCCAGCGTCTTGACGTCGGGCACGCTGAACGCCAGGCCGTCGTAATGGCCGCGCAGGTTCGGGTACATGTCCGCAACAGCCAGGCCGGCCTCGGATCGAGAGGTGATGACCACCACTTCAGCCTGTGGATGCTGGGCCAACATACGCAGCAATTCGACACCGGTGTAACCCGTGCCGCCGACAATACCGACCTTGACCATAACCCTGCCCTCAACGAACCACTGGAAAGCCGTCGATAATAGGGGTCGTATCGCCCTGCGACAACCGTCAACGTGACGTATGGGCGCATCAGCCACTACTATCCTCACTACCGTGAACCTGGGAATAACTAGAAATGCTATATCTATGGATCAAAGCCTTCCACATCATCAGCATCGTCTGCTGGTTTGCCGGGCTGTTCTACCTGCCCCGCCTGTTCGTCTACCACGCTCAAAGCGAGGACACCGTCAGCAAGGAACGCTTCAGCGTCATGGAGCGCAAGCTGTACCGCGGCATCATGGGGCCGGCGATGATCGCCTCACTGGTGTTCGGCATCTGGCTGATCGTCCTCAACCCGGGCATCTTCCAATCCGGCGGCTGGATCCACGCCAAGCTGACGCTGGTGGTATTGCTCATCGGCTATCACCATATGTGCGGCGCTCAAGTAAAACGTTTCGCCCGTGGCGAGAACACCCGCAGCCACGTGTTTTATCGCTGGTTCAATGAAGTGCCTGTTCTGATGTTGCTGGCTATCGTCATTCTGGTGGTGGTCAAACCGTTCTAAATGCAATGAGGCCAGGGTGTCGGCGAGACCAACGACCTGCCCGGCGTAGAACTCGTTGCGCGCCTGGATGCCGAATACCGCACGGCGCGCGAGCAGACTGCACAGTTGCGCTGATCACGCTGATACACTCGCCGGGCCCGCCGATAAAGCAGGCCGGCCCACCTTCCCTTACGACTGACAAGGATGCCCGCATGAGCGACAACCGTTTCAAGATTGTGTTTGACGGAGCCCTGCTCCCGGGTGTCGAAAGCACCACCGCCAAATTGAATCTGGCCGAACTGTTCAAGAGCGATGTGGCCGCGATCGAGAAACTCTTCACCGGCCGCCCGGTCGCGCTCAAGCGCGATCTGTCGCGGGCCGATGCCGAGACCTACCTCACCGCGCTGAAGAATGCCGGGGTCGATGCCCGTATCGAGGCGGAGCAACCCGTTGCTTTCAGCCTGGCTGAAGCTCACGAAACCGGCTCTACCGACTTCTCCCGCCCTGCCGCTTCTCCCTATGCGCCACCACGCGCCGCCGTCGGTGATGAACTGCCGGAATTCGCCGACTTGAAGGTGTTCACCATCAATGGGCGCATCGGGCGCCTGCGCTACCTGGCCTGGACGCTGGTGCTGACCATCGCCATGCTGGTGGCGGGTGGCATCATCAGTACCGCCAGTTTCGCCGTGGCGACCGCCTCGCCGACAGCGGCCATCATTCTCGGCGGCGTGCTGGGTTTCGCCCTGTTTATCGCACTGATCGTGGTCAGCGTGCAGATCGGCGTGCAGCGTCTGCACGACCTGGGCTGGTCCGGCTGGCTGTACCTGTTGAACCTGGTGCCGCTGGTCAACAGCGTATTCCCGCTGCTGATGCTGGTACTGCCAGGTAACGCAGGCGCCAACCAATATGGCGCTCCGCCTCCGCGCAACTCCACTGCGGTCAAAGTGCTCGCGACGCTGTGGCTGGCGTTCATCCCAGTGATGCTGGCAATCGTGGTGACATTGGGCATGAACGGCTACCTGGACCAGCTCGAAGCCAACATGGACAGCAATTATGAAAGCAGTTCGGTCATCACCGATGAGGCCGGCGACCAAACCGTCATCATGGAGGATGAAGACGCGCAAAGTGCTGACGACGCAGGCGAACCTGTAGACTCTCCGGAACAGTAAAGAAACGCCCGCCGCCTGTGACGCCTCTGTCACAGGCAAGGCGGCGTTGCGATGGAGAAAGGCATGACCCGTTACGCTCTGATCACCGGTGCCTCAAGCGGCATCGGCTTGGCCCTGGCCGAAGCCCTGGCTCGGCGTGGCCGCAGCTTGATTCTGGTGGCCCGCCAGCGTGATCAGTTGGAAAGCATTGCACTCGAATTGACTCAACGCTTTGGCGTGGAGGTGCTGTTTCGAGCCTGCGATCTGGGCGAACCATTGCGCTTGTCCGGCTTTTTGCTGGAGCTGGAAGAAGGCGAGCGGCAGATCGACCTGCTGGTCAACTGCGCCGGCATCGGCACCAGCGGGCCGTTCCTGGCCCAGGACTGGATGACCGAGCAGGACCTGATTGAAGTCAACATCCTCGCCCTAACCCGCCTGTGTCACTCACTGGGCAACGCCATGGCGCTGCAGGGCGGCGGGCAGATTCTGAATGTGGCCTCCGTTGCGGCGTTCCAACCCGGCCCGTGGATGAGCAGCTATTACGCCAGCAAGGCTTATGTGTTGCACTTCTCCGAAGGCTTGCGCGAAGAGCTCAAAACCTGTGGCATCAAAGTATCCGTGTTGTGCCCCGGCCCCACGCGCACTGCATTCTTCGGCACTGCACAAATGGACACCGCCAGGCTCGACCGCAGCCAGCAACTGATGAGTCCCGAAGAAGTCGCGCTGTACGCCGTGCGTGCCCTGGAAAAGAACAAAGCCATCATCATTCCCGGTCGACGCAATCGCTGGCTGACATTCAGCTCCCGTCTCAGCCCGCGCTGGCTGACACGCAAGATCGCCGGCGCCATCAACAAGGCCTATTGCCTGCGCTGACCGCCTGGGTACACTCACTCGCATACCAATAAAGGGAGAAACCGCTGTGGATACTCTGTTCACCAAGATCATCAACAGAGAAATACCTGCCAACATCATCTACGAAGATGAACAGGTTCTGGCCTTCCACGATATTGCACCGCAGGCACCGGTACATTTTCTGGTGATTCCAAAAAAACCCGTCCGCACACTGAACGACCTGACCGAGGACGATAAGGCGCTGGCTGGCCACATCCTGTTCACGGCTCAGCGCCTGGCGCTGGAACTGGGCTGTGAAGCAGGGTTTCGGGTGGTCATGAACTGCAACGAGATGGGCGGCCAGACCGTTTATCACATCCATATGCATGTACTGGGTCAGCGCCAGATGAACTGGCCACCGGGCTGAAACAGCCTATTGCGTAAGGTCGTGGCCGCTGGCCGTGACCTCGTGCCCCCTGACTGCGCGCAAACGCTTCGCCCTCTCTTGCGGTAGACTGGCCGCTGAGATTTTTCCCGGAGGTCTGCATGACTACCCAACGTCACTACTCGCCGATTGACCGCCTGCTGCTGCAAGCCGACACCGCCATGCGCACGCTGCTGCCCTTCAGCGGCCAGCCTCACCGGCCCTCGCCGGCCATCGTGCAACCCGATGCCCAAATGAGCACCACCGAGACGCGCCATGTCGCCGGCCTGATGCGCATCAACCATACCGGCGAAGTCTGTGCCCAGGCGCTGTATCAGGGTCAGGCCCTGACCGCCAAGCTGCCGCAGGTGCGCGCAGCGATGGAGCACTCGGCCGAAGAAGAAGTTGACCATCTTGCCTGGTGTGAGCAACGCATCCGCCAACTGGGCAGTCATCCCAGCGTACTCAATCCGCTGTTCTATGGTTTGTCGTTTGGCATCGGCGCTGCCGCCGGCCTGATCAGCGACAAGGTGAGCCTGGGGTTTGTCGCCGCCACCGAACATCAGGTATGCAAACATCTGGATGAACACCTCGAACAATTGCCGGCCGAAGACGAAAAGTCCCGGGCAATCCTCGAACAGATGCGCATTGATGAAGCCCACCACGCAGACAGCGCGCTGGACGCCGGCGGCTTCCGCTTCCCGGCGCCGGTGCGGTTCGGCATGGGCCTGCTGGCCAAGGTGATGACCAAAAGCACCTACCGCATCTAACAGGAGCGAGCATGCTCGCTCCTGTCGCTCAACCCAGTTCGATAATCTCGTAATCATGGGTGATGGCCACACCGGCCGCACCCAGCATGATCGACGCCGAGCAATACTTCTCTGCCGACAGCTCGATAGCCCGCTTGACCTGGGCCTCCTTCAGCGCCCGCCCCTTCACCACAAAATGCATGTGAATCCGGGTAAACACCTTGGGATCTTCGGTGGCGCGCTCGGCCTCCAGAAACGCTTCGCAGCTCTCCACGGCCTGACGGGACTTTTTCAGGATACTGACCACGTCGAAATTGCTGCAGCCACCCACGCCCAGCAGGAGCATTTCCATCGGCCGCACGCCGAGGTTGCGGCCACCCGCTTCCGGCGGACCGTCCATCACGACCACATGGCCGCTGCCCGATTCACCGAGGAACATGGCTTCGCCCGCCCATTGGATGCGTGCCTTCATCGCCCAGACTCCACTGCTAAAAAAGGGTCGCCAGCTTAGCACAGGGCCCGGCAGCCACAGTGTTTGGCACCACCCCGATCAATAAAAGCGTTTACCCGATAAATTGTCTAATCGAGTCAGAATGTGTCTGTTAAGCTGGCGCCAATTCGATGGCGTATTGCCACCCTTCGGAGACCATAATTCCAATTCCTTCGCGTCTCCTTTCGGGAAACAACCATGGTTGCCCTTACTCCCACACCCAAGATCAAGAATCTCGACAAGCTGTTGATGCATTGCCAGCGTCGACGCTACCCGGCCAAGCACAACATCATCTGCGCCGGCGAACGCTCCGAAACACTGTTTTTCATCATCAAGGGCTCGGTCACCATTCTGATCGAGGACGATGACGGCCGCGAGATGATCATTGCCTACCTCAACACCGGCGATTTCTTCGGCGAGCTGGGCCTGTTCGAACAAGCCGGCAAAGAACAGGAACGCAGCGCCTGGGTACGCGCCAAGGTCGAATGCGAAGTGGCCGAGATCAGCTATACCAAGTTTCGCGAACTGTCCCAGCAGGACCCCGACATTCTGTATGCCCTGAGTGCTCAGATCGCCCAGCGTCTGCGCGACACCACGCGCAAGGTCGGCGATCTGGCGTTTTTCGATGTCACCGGCCGCGTGGCCCGTTGCCTGTTGGAATTGTGCAAACAACCCGATGCCATGACCCACCCGGATGGCATGCAGATCAAAGTCACGCGGCAAGAGATAGGACGCATTGTCGGCTGCTCACGGGAAATGGTCGGCCGCGTGCTCAAGGACCTGGAAGAGCGCAACCTCGTGCACGTCAAAGGCAAGACAATGGTGGTGTTCGGCACGCGTTAAGCGGGCATGAAACCGGCGAGCATCTGACGGTACAACGTGTCGAGCCTGGGGATGGCATCCGGCGCGGCATAAGCCTCATGCAAAGCGATATGGCTGTCGGCGCGCACCCGCTGCTCCAGGCCACAGGCTTGATTGAACCGATTGACCGCCGCAATCAATGCCTCGCGATCGTCATCCAGCAATAACGCGCCGTGCACCAGTCCCACCGGGCGACCGCCGCTTTGCCGCCAGCGCTGGGCGGTGCCTACCATCTTGCGGCCGTTGAGATTGACGTTGTAACGCCCGTCGCAGAAGGCGCCCTCGACTTCACCCACACTGGCATCGCCGCCCAGCTCAATCAGCAAGTCACAGATCGGCTGGCACAAACGCTGATAACCGGTTTCGATCCGCCCCTGGTCACCTTCGCTGCGGGGTGGCGCATAGACCAGCGCGATATTCACCGTGGCGCCCGACTGCGGCACCGGCTCACCGCCGGTTTCGCGCAGCAGCACCGGCCAACCCGCCTGCGCGGATACCTGGCTTGCCGCCTCGAACGCCGGCAACCGGCTCAAGCGACGCGGCATCACCAGGGCCTGGTCAGTGGGCCGCCAGAACAGCAACCCGAATGCCTGCTCGCCTGCGCAAACGGCGGCCAGCAAATCCTGCTCGGCGGCAAGGCCAGCTTCAACAGTCATTGCCATCGGTTGAATCATCCGCTGCCTCCCTGAATATCCTCAAACCCAATGTGAGAGGGGGCTTGCTTCCGATAGCGGAGGCTCAGTCGAAATACCCATCAACTGAACGACTGCCATCGGGAGCAAGCCCCCCCACCGGTTGACCGTGTTTCAATCAGTCCAGTGTCGATCCGCCAACCGGCACGCCACGCTCCGGGAAGAACAGCCGTTGCAGCTCCGCTCCAGGATGCTCGGCGCGCATGAACGTCTCGCCTACCAGGAATGAATACACCCCATTGATTTCCATCAGCTCCACATCGGCACGGTTGGCGATGCCACTCTCGGTGATCACCAGGCGGTCACGCGGAATGCGTGGCAGCAGGTCGAGGGTGGTTTCCAGGCTGACTTCGAAGGTGTGCAGGTTGCGGTTGTTTACCCCAACCAACCGCGTGTCGACGGTGTTCAATGCGCGCTCCAGCTCATCGCCATCGTGCACTTCAACCAACACGTCGAGACCGACGCTCTTGGCCACCGCCGCCAGCTCGGCCAGCTTCACGTCATCCAGCGCGGAGACGATCAGCAGTACGCAGTCGGCGCCCAGGGCACGGGCTTCGATGATCTGATACGGGTCAACCATGAAATCCTTGCGGATCACCGGCAGCTTGCACGCCGCCCGCGCCTGCTGCAGGAACAGGTCGGAGCCCTGGAAGTAGTCGATGTCGGTCAGCACCGAGAGGCAGGTCGCCCCGCCCTTCTCGTAACTGGCGGCAATTTCGGAGGGAACGAAGTGTTCACGAATTACGCCTTTGCTCGGCGAGGCCTTTTTCACCTCGGCGATCACCGCAGGCTGCTTGAGCTTTGCCTGGGCGATCAAGGCATTGGCAAAACCGCGCGGGGCATCGGCAACTTTCGCCTGCGCTTCCAGCTCGGCCAGGCTCACGCGCGCGCGGCGCTCGGCGACTTCTTCTGCCTTGCGGGCCAAAATCTTTTGTAGAACGGTTGGCACACTCATCCTTCATTCTCCATCTTGAATACCGCAGTGAATGCTCCCAGCTCCTCGAGTTTTTCGCGAGCCAGACCGGTGTGAAGTGCATCGTGAGCCAAGGCGACACCCTCTTTAAGACTATAGGCATGGTCGGCGGCGTAAAGTGCCGCGCCGGCATTCAGAACAATCATCTCAGCTGCTTTTTGACCGTTCTCGGTCTTGCGACGCCCCAGGGCATCGCGGATCAACTCCAGGGACGCGGCGGGGCTTTCCACTGCCAGGCCGTGCAGGCTCTGGCTCTTCATGCCGAGGTCTTCAGGTTCGACCCAATACTCGGTGATCTGGTCGTTTTTAAGCTCCGCCACAAACGTCGGCGCCGCCAGGCTGAATTCGTCCAGGCCATCCTTGGAATGCACCACCAGCACATGCTTGCTGCCCATGCGTTGCAACACTTCGGCCAGCGGCCGGCACAGGGCCTCGCTGAACACGCCCACCACCTGATGCTTCACACCGGCCGGATTCGTAAGCGGGCCAAGCATGTTGAACAGGGTGCGCAGGCCAAGGTCCTTGCGTGGACCGGCGGCGTGCTTCATCGCGCCGTGATGGGACTGGGCAAACATGAAGCCGATGCCGACGCTGTCGATGCAGCGCGCCACTTGCACCGGCGTCAGGTTCAGGTAGATGCCTGCCGCTTCCAGCAGATCGGCACTGCCGCTCTTGCCGGACACCGCACGGTTACCGTGTTTGGCCACCGTGCAGCCCGCCGCCGCAACAACAAACGAAGACGCCGTGGACACGTTGAAGATATTCGCGCCATCGCCGCCGGTACCGACCACGTCAACCACGCCGTCGAGGGTTTTGAGTTCAACCTTGTCCGCCAGCTCGCGCATTACCGACACAGCGCCGACGATCTCGTCGATGCTCTCGCTCTTCATGCGCATGGCCATCATGAACGCGCCGATCTGTGCGTCGGTGCATTGACCGGTCATGATCTCGCGCATCACATCGCTCATTTCCGCGGTGCTCAGGTCCAGGTGGCCAACGATACGGCCCAGGGCAGTCTTGATATCCATGAAAAGTCCTTAGCGCGTGCCGCCGCTCTGCTTGAGAAAGTTGGCGAACAGCTCGTAACCCTGCTCGGTCAGGATCGACTCAGGGTGAAATTGCACCCCTTCGATATTCAGCGTCTTGTGGCGCAGGCCCATGATTTCGTCGACCGAGCCGTCTTCCAGCTGGGTCCAGGCGGTCGGTTCCAGGCACTCGGGCAGGGTTTCACGCTTGACCACCAGGGAATGGTAACGGGTCACTGTTACGGGATTGTTCAATGCCTGAAAGACGCCAAGGTCCCTGTGGAACACCGGGCTGGTCTTGCCGTGCATCACCTGGCGCGCGCGCACCACATCACCACCAAAGGCCTGGCCGATGGACTGATGGCCCAGGCACACGCCCAGGATCGGCAGCTTGCCGGCGAAATACTGAATGGCTTCGAGGGAGATGCCCGCCTCGGTCGGGGTGCAGGGACCAGGCGAAACCACGATGCGCTCGGGGTTCAGCGCCGCGATCTGCGCCACGCTCAGTTCGTCGTTGCGCACCACCTTGACCTCGGCACCGAGTTCGCCCAGGTACTGCACAACGTTGTAGGTAAAGGAATCGTAGTTATCAATCATCAGCAACATGTGGGTTCAAACCTCTTGAATTCACTGATTTCGAATGTCCGCCTTCCAGGGCGTGACCCGCTGCCGAACGCACGTTCCAGTTGCCGGCCGAGCCGACACGGGGCGTCAAACAAAGGGTGAAGAAGGCAAATCGGTACAGGTCCGGCGAGGCCGGCAGGGAACAGTCAGGCGCGCCAACGCCAACGGGCGTGAGCCTTGATGACGCGCATCAAGAGTTTGCTGATGATCAACACGGGGAGGGTCTCGTTCATACGTTGGGGCACAGTAGCCTAGCCTCGCGAGCGGTGCAATATCGCCGCGCAAATACCCGAGCAGGGCTGCATTGGTTTATAGGAAAAAGCTGTTTTCACTTGAAGAACATTCTCAATGTCTGGTTAATGTTTCGCTTCCGATACAACAAAACCAAATGGAATTTGTCATGCAAAGACCCGCCCTTCTCGCTCCGCTCGCCGGCTGCCTGTTGTCCCTGGCCTGTGCCCAGGCGTTTGCAGCCTCCTCGCCCTATTCAACCATGGTGGTGTTCGGCGACAGCCTGGCCGACGCTGGCCAGTTCCCGGACGGTAATGCCGGGTCGACGCTGCGCTTTACCAACCGCACCGGGCCGAACTTTCAGGGTGACTTCGGTTTGGTCTCATCGACCTTGCTCGGCACCCGGCTGGGCGTTGCACCCAACGACCTGAACGCCTCCACCTCACCAGTGCGCGCCGCCCAAGGCCTGCCCGACGGCAACAACTGGGCGGTTGGCGGCTACCGTACCGACAACATCCTGGACTCGATCAACTCGATCTCCAACGCGACGATCCCGCCCAACAACCCGGGCGGTGGCACGGTGCTGCGCAGCCGCCAGGGCTACCTGCCGGCCAACGGCGGGCGGGCGGATCCAAACGCGCTGTATTTTCTCTCCGGCGGCGGTAACGACTTCATTCAAGGCCGCGTCCTCAGCGCGGGCCAGGCCGTCGCCGCTGGCAGTCGCCTGGCCGACAGCGCCCAGGCCCTGCAGCAGGCCGGCGCCCGCTACATCATGGTGTGGATGCTGCCCGACCTGGGGCTCACGCCGGCCATCAACGGCACACTGCTGCAGGCGCCGAGCTCGGCCCTCAGCAGCCTGTTCAACCAGTCGCTGGTGCAACGGCTGTCGCAGATCGACGCCCAGATCATCCCGCTGAACATTCCGCTGCTGCTCAATGAAACCTTCGCCAACCCCGGCCGCTTCGGCCTGGCCACCGGGCAGAACCTCACTGGCACCTGCTTCAGCGGCAACGGCTGCACCGCCAACCCGACCTACGGCATTGGCGGCACCACCCCGGACCCGACCAAGCTGATCTACAACGACGCCGTGCACCCCACCATCGCCGGGCAACGCCTGATTGCCGACTACGCCTACTCATTGCTGTCGGCGCCCTGGGAGCTGACCCTGCTGCCCGAAATGGCCCAAGGCACCTTGCGCGCCCACCAGGACGAACTGCGCAACCAGTGGCAAGCCGATAACGGCAACTGGCAGGCGGTAGGCCAATGGCGCGCGATCGTCGCGGCCGGTGGTCAGCATGTGGACTTCAATCATCAGGACAGCGCCGCAAGCGGCGACGGCACCGGCTACAACCTGAACGTCGGCGGCAGCTACCGGCTCAACGAGGACTGGCGTGTTGGCGTGGCAGCCGGTCTGTACCGCCAGACCCTGGAAGTCGGCGCCAACGATTCGGACTACAAGCTCAACAGCTACATGGGCACCGCCTTCGCCCAATATCAGCAAAATCACTGGTGGGCCGACGCCGCCTTGACTGGCGGCAAGCTGGACTTCGACAGCCTCAAGCGCAAGTTCGCCCTGGGCGTCAGCGAAGGCTCCGAAAAAGGCGACACCGACGGTTGGCTGTGGGCCTTGAGCGGCCGCCTGGGCTACGACATTGCCGCGCCAGGCAGCGACTGGCACCTGTCGCCGTTCATCAGCGCCGACTACGCGCGGGTCGAAGTCAACGGCTACTCGGAGAAAGACAACCGCTCCACCGCACTGACCTTTGATGACCAGCAACGCGACTCCAAACGCCTGGGCGCGGGCCTGCAAGGCAGCTACCGGGTAACGCCACAAACCCAGGTGTACGGCGAAGTGGCTCACGAGCATGAGTTCGAAAATGACACGCAGAAGGTGAACATTTCGCTCAACAGCGTGCCGGGCATCGACTTCAAGCTCGACGGCTATACGCCACGCAGCAACTCGGATCGCCTGAGCCTGGGCGTCAGCCACAAGCTCACACCGGAACTGGCGTTGCGGGCGGCGTATAACGTGAGGAAGGATGACAACCTGACCCAGCAGGGGGTCAACGTTGGCGTGAGTCTGGATTTCTGATGCAGTCTTGAGCGCTGTACAACGCAACTGTGGGAGCTGGCCTGCCAGCTCCCACATTTTGCTCAATGCCAGCCTTTAGCTTTGCGGGGTTTGCTCGGCCAGGGCCACCGCCCGGAACATTGCCCGACGCTTGTTCAGGGTTTCTTCCCATTCAAGGGCCGGTACTGAGTCGGCGACAATCCCGCCACCCGCCTGCACATGCAGTTCGCCGTCCTTGATCACCGCAGTGCGAATCGCAATCGCCGTGTCCATGTTGCCGTTCCACGCAAAATACCCCACGGCGCCGCCGTAGACACCGCGCTTGACCGGCTCCAGTTCATCGATGATTTCCATTGCCCGGATCTTCGGCGCGCCCGACAAGGTGCCCGCCGGCAGAATCGCGCGCAGCGCGTCCATGGCGGTCAGCCCGGCCTTCAACTGGCCGGTGACGTTGGAGACGATGTGCATCACGTTGGAATACCGCTCGATCACCATCTTCTCGGTCAATTTCACCGAGCCGATTTCCGAGACACGCCCGGTATCGTTACGGCCCAGGTCGATCAGCATCAGGTGCTCGGCAATTTCCTTGTCGTCGCTCAGCAGGTCTTCTTCCAGCGCCAGGTCGGCTTCTTCGGTCGCACCACGGGGGCGCGTGCCGGCAATCGGGCGCACGGTGATCAGGTTATCCTCGACGCGCACCAGCACTTCCGGCGAACTGCCCACAACGTGGAAGTCGCCAAAGTTGAAAAAGTACATGTACGGCGTCGGGTTGAAGCAGCGCAGCGCGCGATACAGGTCGATCGGCGCGGCCTTGAAGTCGATGGACATGCGCTGCGACGGCACTACCTGCATGCAGTCACCGGCGAGGATGTATTCCTTGATGGTATCGACTGCGCGCTCGTAGTCATCCTGAGTAAAGCTGGAACGGAAGACTGGATCGGCAGCCGGCGGACGGCTGAGGTCCAGGCCGCGACGCGGGGTGATCGGCTGACGCAGTTTGTCCAGCAAGGCTTCGAGGCTGGCCAGGCCCTGCTCGAACGCATCGGCCTGGGCCGGGTCGGCGAGCACGATGGCGTGCATCTTGCCGGCCAGGTTGTCGAATACCACCACCGCGTCGGAGACCATCAGCAGAATGTCCGGCACGCCCAGCGGGTCCGGGTTCGGGCATTTGCCCAGGCGCTTTTCCACGTAGCGCACGCAGTCGTAGCCGAAATACCCCACCAGGCCGCCGTTGAAACGCGGCAGGCCCGGGATGGTCGGCACGTTGTAGCGGGCCTTGAAGCTTTCGACAAAGGCCAGCGGGTCTTCCACGTCATGACTTTCGATCTCGACGCCATCGAGGGTGATGCTCACGTGGTGATCATGCACCCGCATCACCGTGCGACACGGCAGGCCGATGATCGAGTAACGGCCCCACTTCTCGCCGCCCTGTACCGATTCGAGCAGGTAGGAGTTGGGCTCGTCGGCCAGTTTCAGGTAAATCGACAGCGGCGTGTCGAAGTCGGCCAGGGTGTCGCAGGCCAGGGGAATACGGTTATAGCCGGCAGCGGCCAAACGCAGGAATTCTTCGCGGGTCATGATGTGCCTCGTGGCATGAGGGTCTAGCGGTCGGGTAAGCAAACGTGCCGCAGGGTGCGGCCAGGAGCAGTCAGGCGCGCCAACGCCAGCGGGCCAGGGCCTTGATGACTTTCATCCAGAGTTTGCGGGTAACCACCACGATGGCATTTCCAGAAGGGGACGGGTCGATGTCGGGCAACGTTATCCCAGCGCCCGCTCCCAGGCAACCGGGGATTAGCAAACGCAGATCATCAATCACCAGCGCCGGCGATTCTTCGGCAATCGGCCGGCCATGGTTGTAGCCATAACTCAAGGCCACGCACTGCACGCCTGCGGCTTTCGCGGCCTGCACATCGCTGCGCGAATCGCCGACGAACAACGACTGGGACGCGGGAATATTGGCCATTTTCATCACGAAAAACAGCGCCGCCGGGTCGGGTTTCTTCTGCGGCAAGGTATCGCCGCCGATGATCCAGCGGAAATAACGACCGATTTTCATCTGGTCCAGCAGCGGCGCGACGAAGCGCTCCGGCTTGTTGGTGATCAGGGCCATTTCCACGCCCTTTTTGTGCAACCACTTGAGGGTGTCGCGCACGCCGGGATACACCACCG
The DNA here is from genome assembly GCF_000336465.1 of Pseudomonas poae RE*1-1-14. Taxonomy (NCBI): domain Bacteria; kingdom Pseudomonadati; phylum Pseudomonadota; class Gammaproteobacteria; order Pseudomonadales; family Pseudomonadaceae; genus Pseudomonas; species Pseudomonas poae. The sequence goes on from NC_020209.1 coordinate 4,157,186, forward strand.
TCAATTCATGGCTGCTTTCATAGGCCGCATTGAACAGTTCCAGGGCGTGCTCGGCCTCCACCTCGTCGACACCCGAGGCGTCGATATGGTTGGCCAGGGCCCGGCGCACCAGCATCGGCGCGCCATTACCGACCCATTCGCGCACCGCCTCGATCCCTGCCGGCTTGCGTCCCAGCTTGAGCAGCATGGTGTCCACCGCCGCGGCCAGGTCAGGCACCGAATCGATCAAGGTACCGTCCAGATCGAACATCACCAGCCGTGGCAGCTTGCCGGGGAACAGCTGCTCGAAGCCGCTCATGGACGCGTCAGCGCCAGTTCGGCGCGCATCGTGTCGATGACCTGCCGATAGTCCGGTGCATTGAAGATCGCCGAGCCGGCGACGAACGTGTCAGCGCCGGCCGCGGCGATCTCGCGGATATTGTTGACGTTTACCCCGCCGTCGATCTCCAGGCGGATATCCCGCCCCGAGGCATCGATCAGCGCCCGCGCTTCACGCAGCTTGTTGAGGGTGCCCGGGATGAATTTTTGCCCGCCAAACCCCGGATTGACGCTCATCAGCAGCACCATGTCGACCTTGTCCATCACGTACTCGAGTACGCTCAGGGGGGTGGCCGGGTTGAACACCAGGCCCGCCTTGCAGCCGCCTTCGCGGATCAGTTGCAGGGTGCGGTCGACGTGCAGCGTGGCTTCCGGGTGGAAGGTGATGTAAGTGGCGCCAGCCTCGATGAAGTCACCGATGATGCGGTCGACCGGGCTGACCATCAGGTGCGCGTCGATCGGCGCGGTGATGCCGTACTTGCGCAGCGCCGCGCAGACCATCGGGCCGATGGTCAGGTTGGGCACGTAGTGGTTGTCCATGACATCGAAGTGCACGAAGTCGGCACCGGCGGCCAACACCTTGTCCACTTCTTCACCCAGGCGGGCGAAGTCGGCGGAGAGAATCGATGGAGCAATGACGAAGGGCTGCATGACGCACCTTTTCTGAGCTAAATCACGATGGCGCGCATTGTATACCTCATGCTTTGCCGCGCGCACCGTGACCTCGCTCACGGATCAGAAAGCGGCCCGGTAGATTTTCTCGATATCCGCCGCGCTGAGCTTGCGCGGGTTGTTGCGCATCAGGCGCTCGATGCCCGCCGCTTCCACCGCCATGGCCGGGATCGCGTCCTCGGGCACCCCGAAACTGTGCAGCCCGGCCGGAATTTCCACGGCGGCGCACAGGCGCGTCATCGCCTCGACAGCCTGATCGGCGGCGTCATTGGCGCTCAGTCCGGTGACATTGACGCCCATGGCCTGGGCTATGTCCTGCATGCGTTCGACACAGGCCAGTTTGTTCCAGTGCATCACGTAGGGCAGCAACAGCGCGTTGCTCACGCCGTGGGCAATATTGAAGCGCCCGCCCAGCGGGTACGCCAGCGCATGCACCGCGCCCACGCCGGCATTGCCGAACGCCATGCCGGCCATCAGGCTGGCGGTGGCCATATCGTCACGGGCCTTGAGATTGGCCGGGTTGGCATACGCCTTGGGCAACGCGTTGGCGATCAGCTTGACCGCGCCAATGGCCAGCGCATCGGTGATCGGCGACGCGTTCAGCGACAGGTAGGACTCGATGGCATGCACCAGCGCATCCAGGCCGCTGGCGGCGGTGACGCTGCGCGGGCAGGTCAAGGTCATTTGCGGGCTGATCAGCGCCACATCCGGCAGCAGGTAATCGCTGACGATGCCCTTCTTCAATTGCGCAGCCTTGTCGGAGAGGATCGCCACATTGGTGACCTCCGAGCCGGTGCCGGCCGTGGTGGGGATGGCGATCAGCGGCGGCCCCTTGCGCGGCACCTGGTCGACGCCGAACAAGTCCGCCAGGGCGCCGTGGTAACCGGCATAGGCCGCCACGCTCTTGGCGATATCGATGGCACTGCCGCCGCCCAGGCCGATAAGCCCGTCGTGCCCGCCGTCGCGGTAGACCTGCATGCAGTCTTCGACGATGGCGATTTCCGGGTCGGGCAGCACGCGATCGAAAATCTCATAGGTGCGCTCGCCCAAGTGTTCGAGCGCCAGCGCCACGGTGCCGGACTTGACCAGCGCGGCATCGGTGACGATCAGCGGGTTATCCACATCCAGGCGCGTGAGTTCGGCGGCGAGTTGCTCGATGGCGCCAGCGCCAGTGAGCAGTTTGTGGGCGATCTTGAATGAGGAAGTACTCATGTGCGCGGCCTCTTATCGGTGATGGGCTGGCACAAGGATAGCTGACAGATGAGAGTTGTCTGCCATTCAGCATCTGAATGCATACCCTCCCACAATGGATCTCATTTCTAGACCTGTGCCGTCCGCAGTTTCTCGCTGCGCCCACGCAACCATTCCAGCGTCAGCAACAGCAGCACCGAGAACCCGATCAGCAGGGTCGCCGCCGCTGCAATCGTCGGGCTGAGGTTTTCGCGGATACCGCTGAACATCTGCCGTGGCAGGGTCGCTTGTTCGGGGCCGGCGAGGAACAGCGTCACCACCACCTCATCGAACGAGGTGGCAAAGGCGAACAGGGCCCCGGAAATCACCCCCGGCGCAATCAACGGCAAGGTCACCCGACGAAACGCGGTCAACGGTGAAGCCCCGAGGCTCGCCGCCGCGCGCACCAGATTATGGTTGAACCCCTGCAAGGTCGCCGACACGGTGATGATTACGAACGGCACACCCAGCACCGCATGCACCACGATCAGCGAAAAAAAGCTGTTGCCCAGCCCCAACGGTGCGAAGAACAGGTAACTGGCCACGCCGATAATCACCACCGGCACTACCATCGGCGAAATCACCAGGGCCATCACCAGCGCCTTGCCGGGAAAATGGCCACGCGTCAGACCAATCGCCGCCAGCGTGCCGAACACCATCGCCAGCACGGTGGCCGCCGGCGCCACGATAATGCTGTTCTTCAGCGCGCGCATCCACTCGGCCGAGGCAAAGAAGTCCTCATACCACTGCAGCGAAAACCCCTGCAACGGATACACCAGGAAACTGCCGCTGTTGAACGACAGCGGGATGATCACCAGCACCGGCAAAATCAGGAACAGCAGGATCAGGCCGCACAGCACCCGCAGGCTGTAGAACCACACCCGCTCCACCGGGGACATATAAGGACTCAGCATCGCAAGGTCTCCTCAGCTCAGGCGCAGGCGGCTGGCGCCCACCAGCCGGTTGTAGATCAGGTACAGCAACACGGTGGCCAGCAGCAGCAGGCCGCCCAATGCCGTGGCCATGCCCCAGTTGATGCTGGTGTTGGTGTAGAACGCCACGAAGTAGCTGACCATCTGGTCGTTCGGGCTGCCCAGCAGGGCCGGGGTGATGTAGTAACCAATCGCCAGGATGAACACCAGCAGGCAGCCGGCGCCGACACCGGCGTAGGTCTGCGGGAAGTACACCCGCCAGAAACTCGCGAACGGATGGCAGCCCAGGGAAATCGCCGCACGCATGTAGGTGGGCGAAATCCCCTTCATCACGCTGTAGATCGGCAGAATCATGAACGGCAGCAGGATGTGCACCATGGAGATGTAGACCCCGGTGCGGTTGAACACCAGTTCCAGCGGGCTGTCGATCAGGCCCAGGCCCATCAGCGCGCTGTTGATCAGGCCGCCGGACTGCAGCAACACGATCCACGCCGCCACCCGCACCAGAATCGACGTCCAGAACGGCAGCAGCACCAGAATCATCAGCAGGTTGCTTTTGCGCGCCGGCAGGTTCGCCAGCAGGTAGGCCAGCGGATAGGCCAGCAGCAGGCAGATCACGGTGATCACCAGGCCCATCCAGAAGGTACGGGCGAAGATGTCCAGGTAGATCGCCTGGTCAGGCGTGGCCGGAGCGATCTCGCCGAGGTCGTCGATACGGTGATCGACGGCCGCCAGCAGGTAGTACGGCGTCACGCTGCTGGTATTGCGCCGGATCGCCTGCCAGTAAGCCGGGTCGCCCCAGCGTTCGTCGAGGTTTTCCAGTGCCTGTTTATAAGAGCCGGGCGTTTCGGCAAACGGCAACGCCCGCGCGGTTTTCGTCAGCAGGCTGCGATAGCCGGCCAGTTCCATGTTCAAGCGTTTGGACAGATCGCCCAGGGTCTGGTTTTTACGCGCCTCGCCCAGGTCTTCGCTGAGCGCCTGGTACACCGGTTCGCCCGGCAGGCCGCGTCCGTCCCACGCCGTCACGGCCACCACGGTACGCGGCAAACCGCCCACCACTTCCGGGTTGCCGACACTCTTGAACAACAGCGCGACGATCGGCACCAGAAACACCAGCACCAGGAACAGCACCAGCGGCGCAATCAAGGCCTGGGCCTTCCAGCGGTTGAGCCGCTCGGCGCGCGCCAGGCGCTGCTTGAGGGTGGGGATGGCCATGACAAACTCCGAAAATATGGGTGGACGCGCGCCCTGTGGGAGCTGGCTTGCCTGCGATGGCATCGACTCGGTAAATCAGTTGCACCGAGGTGTCTGCATCGCAGGCAAGCCAGCTCCCACATGAGCCGGTTTTGCCAGAAGGTTATACGGTGTTACTTGGCTGCCCAGGAATTGAAGCGCTGCTCCAGCTGCTCGCCGTTATCGGCCCAGAAGCTCACGTCGATCTGCACCTGATTGGCGATGTTTTCCGGGGTGGTCGGCATATCCTTGAGGATGTCCTTGGCCAGCAACGGCACCGCCTGGGTGTTCGCCGGGCCGTAGGCGATGTTTTCCGAGTAGGTCTTCTGCTGCTGCGGCTGCACCGAGAAGGCGATGAATTTCTTCGCCGCTTCCGCGCGGTCCTTGGCCAGGCCTTTAGGGATGGCCCAGGCGTCGAAGTCGTAGATGCCGCCGTTCCACACGACTTTGAGGTTGCTTTCTTTCTGCACGGCGGCAATGCGACCGTTGTAGGCCGAGCTCATCACCACGTCACCCGAGGCCAGGTACTGCGGCGGCTGTGCGCCGGCTTCCCACCACTGGATCGACGGTTTGAGTTCGTCGAGCTTCTTGAAAGCGCGGTCCTGGCCATCTTTGCCAGCCAGTACTTTGTACACGTCCTTGGGCGCTACACCGTCGGCCATCAGTGCAAATTCCAGGGTGTACTTGGCGCCCTTGCGCAGGCCGCGCTTGCCAGGGAATTTCTTGGTGTCCCAGAAATCCGCCCAACTGGTCGGCGCGCTGGTCAGCTTGTCGGCGTTGTACGCCAGCACGGTCGACCACACGAAGAAGCCAACGCCACACGGCTGGATCGCGCCCTTCACGTAGTCGGCGGTGTTGCCAAACAGTTTCGGGTCCAGCGGCTCAAACATGTCTTCGTCGCAGCCACGGGACAGTTCCGGCGACTCCACTTCCACCAGGTCCCAGGACACGCTCTTGGTGTCGACCATGGCTTTGACCTTGGCCATCTCACCGTTGTATTCACCAGCGACGATCTTGCCGTTGCCTGCACTCTCCCACGGCGCGTAGAACGCCTTGACCTGGGCCGCCTTGTTCGCGCCACCGAACGACACCACGGTCAGGTCGGGACCTGCCATGGCCTGTGTGGCGCCCATCAAGCCAAGTGCCAGGGCCGAATACTTAAGGGATTTCAACATTGTTGTGCTCTCCACGTGCAGGGTTGGTGAAGCCAGGGGGCGATCAGTTCGCCTCTAGAAGTGGGTCGAGTGCGCGAACGTGCTCGACTTGCCAGCCAATCGGTACCACGTCGCCGACCGCCAGGGCCGGGTCCAGCTCGGCAATCGGTTGTTTCACAAAGAAATCGGTCTTGCCACAGACTTCCAGGCGCACGCGCACGTGGTCGCCCAGGTAGATGAACTCCGCCACGCGCCCGGAGAAACGGTTGACGCAGCGTTCGCTGGTGCCATTGAGGCTGACGCGCTCCGGGCGCACCGACAGGGTGACGGGGCCGCCGACCTGGCCGACGTTCACCGCCAGCGCCTCGACCTTCTCGCCCCGCGCCAGCTCCACCACGCAACGCTCGCCGGTGTGGCTGTGCAGACGGCCATTGAGGCGGTTGTTCTCGCCGATAAAGTTGGCAACGAAGGTGTTTTTCGGTTCTTCATACAGGCTGCGCGGCGCGGCGATCTGCTGGATTTCGCCCTGGTGAAATACCGCCACGCGGTCTGACATGGTCAAGGCTTCGCCCTGGTCGTGGGTCACGTACACCACGGTCAAGCCGAGGCGCTGGTGCAGGTGCTTGATCTCCATTTGCATGTGTTCGCGCAGTTGCTTGTCGAGGGCACCGAGGGGTTCGTCCATCAACACCAGCTGTGGCTCGAACACCAGCGCCCGGGCCAGTGCCACACGTTGTTGCTGGCCGCCGGACAACTGCGCCGGGTAGCGCTGGGCGAAGGCATCGAGCTGGACCATGCTCAGCACGCGTTTGACCCGCTCGCTGATATCGGTCTTGCTGAGCGAGCGTACCGACAAGGGAAAGGCGAGGTTTTCGGCGACGGTCATGTGCGGGAACAGCGCGTAATTCTGGAACACCATGCCGATATCGCGCTTGTGCGGCGGCACGTTGTTGATGGAGCGCCCGGCCAGCAGGATCTCCCCGGCGGTGGGCGTCTCGAAACCGGCGAGCATCATCAGGCTGGTGGTCTTGCCCGAGCCGGACGGCCCGAGCAAGGTGAGGAACTCGCCCTTGCGAATCTCCAGGTTGAGGTCCTTGACGATCAGGTTCTCGCCGTCGTAGCTCTTCTGCACGCCACGAAAGCTGACCAGCACATCATTTGAATCCACCTCGCTCATACCCGCACCTTTGTGTTTTGGACTGCCGTGGCACAAGCGTAGTCCAGGCGCGAGGCCCCGCAAATCGGGGGCCCGGAGAGAATCGCATCAGCCGGATGGACGATAATGGGTAAGGATTGCCCTACACCGATGGCGGGCATTGGACGGTGCCGCTGCAAGGCGCGAGCTGCACGCGGCAGGAATGGCGCAACGGTGGGTTTTCGGGACGTCGTTATTGGATATGCCGCTAAAGAAGCTTGTGCTCCATGGCGTACTTCACCAACTCGGCCAATGAGGTGATATGCAGCTTCTGCATCAACCGCGCCTTGTGGGTGCTGATGGTCTTGTTGCTCAGGGCCAGTTGCTGGGCGATGTCATTGACGTTCGCGCCCTGGGCCAGGCGCTCGAACACCGAAAACTCCCGCTCCGAAAGCAGCGAATGCAGCGGCCGCGAGTCGGTGAGGCCGACTTCGAAGACCATCCGGTCGGCCAGGTCCGGGTCGATATAGCGCCCACCCGCCGCCACCTTGCGAATCGCCGCCAGCAGCAGCGCGGGGTCGCTGTCCTTGGTGGCGTACCCTGCCGCACCGACTTTCAGGGCGCGCGCGGCCATCTGCGCTTCGTCGTGCATCGACAGCACCAGGATCGCTGGCGGATCGTTCAGCGCGCGAATACGTGCAATCGCTTCCAGCCCATTGACGCCCGGCATCGAGATATCCAGCAACACCACCTCGCAGGGCACGTGGCGCAAGGTCTCGAGCAACTGCTCGCCGTTACTGGCCTCGCCGACCACCAGCAGGTCTTTGGCCAGGCCGATCAATTGCTTGATGCCTTCTCGAACAATGGTGTGGTCTTCGGCAACCAGTACGCGGATCACAGGCGTTTCCTTTTGTAGTTAGGCATCCAGCGGCACCGTGACACTCAGGGTGGTGCCCTCCCCCAACGCGCTGTCCAGGGTCAACCGCCCGCCCATGATCAGCACCCGCTCGCGCATGCCCACCAGGCCGAACGACACCGGGCGCTCGCCGGTCTGGACGAACCCCACACCGTCATCGCTGATGCTCAGCCGCAGAGACTCGCCGTCTAGCGCCAGGGTCAGCTCGACAGTATGCGCCTGGGCATGGCGCATCACATTGGTCAGCGCCTCCTGCAGGATACGAAACAGGCCGATGGCCTTGGCATCACTCAGCGTCGGCAGGTGTTCCGGCACCTGCACCAGGCAGGGAATCTGCGTGCGCGCTTCGAAACGCCGCGCCTGCCATTCGATGGCCGAACCGATCCCGGCGTCCAGAATCGGCGGGCGCAGGGCCGTGGCCACGTCGCGCACCAGTTGGAACAGCTGGGCGATCAGGCGCTTCATGCTGTTCAAACGCTCATGCAGCCCAGGATCCAGCTGCGCATAGGCCAGCTCGCACATGGAGGTTTCCAGCTTGAGTACCGTGAGCATCTGCCCGAGCTCGTCGTGCACCTCGCGAGCGATGCGCGCCTTTTCTTCTTCGCGCACGGTTTCCAGGTGGGCCGAGAGCTCGCGCAGCTGCGCTTCGCTTTGCAACAAGGCGGCGAGGGTGCGGCGCAGTTCGGTGACGTCATTGAGGTAGACCACCAGGTATTCGGCTTCGGCAAAGCGCAGAAAACTCAGCGACACCGTGACTGGCAGGACGCTGCCATCGGCGCGCGTGCAGTCGGTGGCGAAGTTCTGCGGTGCCTCTTCGTTGGCCCGCGCGCGCTTCCACAGGTTGAGCCAGCGGTCCATGTCCAGCGTGGGATCCAGCGCGACCAGTGGCCGTTCGATCAGCGCCCCGGGGCCGTAGCCGAGCATGCTTTCAGCCGCACGGTTGGCATAGCGCACATGGCTGTCCCAATTGACCCAGAGGATGCCAACGGTGCTTTGATCGATGGAGAACTGCGTCAGCCGCAGCGCTTCAGCCCCGGCGGCGCGGGCGGCACTTTCTTCACGGGCGGCCAGCAGGCTGCGTTCGAGCCCACGCTGCTGACGACGCTGCCAGGCCACCAGCGTCAGGCTGGCAAACAGCAACAGGCCCAGCAGCAGGCAGAGGTTTTGCCACAGACCAGGGGATGCGGACAGCCGTGGATACTGGGGTTGCAGCCAGCGATTGTGCAATTGATCGAGGTCGCGCGCGGGGATGGCGCGCAGGGCGCCCTGCATGATGCCCGCCAACTGCGGCCAGTCGCGGCGCGTGGCCACCCGCAGCAATTGCGGCAGGCCGACATCGCCGACCACCGCCAACCCCGCGAACTCCGCCTCGCCCGACAGGCGGCTCAGTTGCGCTTCGTCCACCACCGCATAGCGGGCCTGCTGGCTCACCAACAATTGCAGGGCCTGGCGCTCCGTGGGCACGCCCTGCAGGTTGAGACCGGGATAAGTGCCGCGCAGGTAATCGGCCACTGCGCTGGGCATGCGCACGGCAATGCGCGAGAGGCTGTCGAGCTTTTCCAGTTCCACCGCGCCGCCGCCCTCGCGGGTGCCGACGACGTGTTGCGGCACGCGCATGTAGGGATCGCTGAACGACCACAGGCGCAAGCCGGCCGGGGTTTGCTGCAAGCCGGGGGCGATGTCGATCTCGCCGTCGCCCAGGGCGGCTTCGAGCTGCTCCTGAGTGGGAAAGTTGCGCCATGACAGCTCGATGTTCAGCGCTTTGGCCAGCCACTGCATCAATTCCACATTGGCCCCGGACAAGCGCTGCAACCGCCGGTCGTATTGTGCATACGGCACCTGCAGCACCAGGCCGACGCGCAGTTGCGAATGTCCGGCCAGCCATTCCCGTTGCTCGGCGTTGAGCTGCGCCTGCGGAATGCCCGGCGCAGGGGCGGCTTTGGCGATCAAGGCGAGACACAGACAGCCGATAACCAGCAAACAGCGAAAACCCATGATCACGTCTCACGTCACTGACAAATACTGACCAACCCATTAGGCTGCTGGAATCATTCCGGCCGGGAAGCAACGATGCCATCACACAACCGCTCAGCAGTGCCAGCATTGTGCCTGTCGCTGTTATTTACCAGCGCCTTTTCTGTCCAGGCCGCTGACGCCCCTGAGCCCGCCACCGAAAAACCGGCCGAGCGCCAGCCCCTGGTGGAGCGCAGTCAGGAAGAATCCACGGCCCTTGAACGCCAGATCCCGCGCGGCGAGCAGCAACAGTTGCAGGCCGGCAGCGAGTCATTTTTGGCCCTGTGGAAGCCGGCCAACAGCGCCGAGCCCGAAGGCGTGGTGATTATTGTGCCGGGTGCCGGGGAAACCGCGGACTGGCCGCAGGCAGTCGCGCCGTTGCGGCGTAAATTGCCGGATGCCAACTGGGGCACTCTGAGCCTGTCGCTGCCGGACGTGAACCTCGACACCCTGCCGCCTCGGGTGGCCGAATCGCCCAAGGTCGCCGTCGACACCAGCAGCAAGGAAGGCAGCACCGCCGCCAAGCCGATCGAACAGGCCGCCAGCGCCGAGGCCGAAGGCACCGACCCGGCCGTGGTACCCGGCGCCGATGAACAGGACAAGACCGACGCCAAGCGTATCTTCGACCGCATCGATGCCGCCGTCGCCTTCGCCCAGACCCAGAGCGCGCGCAGCGTGGTGCTGCTCGGCCACGGCACCGGTGCCTGGTGGGCCGCGCGTTACCTGAGCGAAAAACAACCAGCCCAGGTGCAGAAACTGGTGATGGTGGCCGGCAAGACCCCGCCAGCCCGACAGCCGGACCTGCTGCAACTGGCACCGGCGCTGAAACTGCCGACTGCGGACGTCTTCTATCAAGACAGCGCAGCCGCCAGCAAAAACGCAATGGCACGCAACCAGGCCGCCAAGCGCGCGAAAAATGAGGGTTACAAACAGGTGTCGCTCAAGACGCTGCCCGGCAACAGCTCTGCCGAGCAGGAGCAGCTGTATCGCCGGGTTCGCGGCTGGCTGAGTCCGCAGGGCAGTGCCGACTGACGTTGTTGCTCAACCACGGCGTAGCCCCAGTAAATCAGGGGACACTTGTGGGGCAAGCCCCAATGCCGTTCAGTTAAGCGCAGAGTCCCTGTGGCGAGCAGGCTTGTCCTGCGTTGTGCTGCGCAGCAGCCCCAAAACCAGGCGCTGAGCCTTATCAGGTACACCGCGTTTTGCTGGATTGGGGGCGCTTCGCACCCCAACGCGGGGCAAGCCCGATCGCCACAAAGGCGTTGGGGCGGGAGCAACTTTCATCGGGTTGTCATTTCGACACGGTCAGCGAAAATCCCGCCGCTCGCGAATCAGCGCATACGCGTTGTGCAACTCGCGGGTGCGTTCGGTGGCCTCGCGCACTTGTGCGGGGCTGGCGCCTGAGCCGGCGATTTTATCCGGGTGATGGCGGCTGAGCAGACGACGGTAAGCACGCTTGATCACCGAAGGCTCGCTTGTGGCGGTCACCCCCAGAATGCGCAGAGCGTCCTGATAGGCGCCGCCCCGGTTGGCCACCGGCTTGCGCTCCGGCGCATAGTCGGACGCCAGCGCCTGCAGCTGTTGCGGGGTCCAACCCAGCCATTTGCCCCACAGGTCGATGAGGTCGCGCTCGGCGTTATCCGCCTTGCCGTCCGCCCAGGCCATGCGCCAGCAGGCGCGCAGCACGCCCTCCGCCGCATGGGGCTGGGCCTTGAGTACGCGCAGATAGGTGCGCACCCGGTCGGATCCGGACTTGCCACGGTTAAAGGCGGCAATCGCCCGACGCCGGGCTGGCTCGCTCATGTCCAACGCGCGCATTTCCTGGCGGGCCTGCTGGATATGCCCTTCCACCACCTGGCCGTTGCTCTTGGCCAGGCGGCCCAGCAGCACGAACAACAGTTCGTCGTTGCGCAACGCCGGACGCCCGCCCAAGCGTTCACGCACCTGCGCCCAGCTTTGCAACTGCAAGCGACGGTCCAGCGCCTGCCCCAGCAATGCACCCAACAAAGCCCCCGGAATACTGGCAATGGCATAGCCAGCCCCGGCGCCGATCAGCGTCCCTGGCCACAACATGCTAACGCCCCGCTGTCAGCAGGGTTTCGACTTGCGCCAGGCGCTCCAGCGTGCCGACATCAATCCAGCGTCCCGTCATGTGCTCTCCCGTTACCTGATCCCTGGCCATCGCCTCGCGCAACAACGGCGCGAGTTTGAAGGCGCCAGCGCTGCAACCCGCGAACACGCGTGGGTCGAGCACTGAAATGCCACTGAAGGTCAAGTTATCGGCACCGGGCGCCGCATCATGAAGCAGCCCGTCATCCAGGTAAAAATCCCCGCCCGAAGGATGATGCGCCGGGTTGTCCACCATCACCAGGTGAGCCAGGCCCTGAATGGGCTGCTTGAGTCGGGCGAAATCGTAGTCGGTCCAGATATCGCCATTGACCACCAGAAACGGCTCATCCCCCAGCAGCGGCAAGGCCTGGAAAATCCCGCCGCCGGTTTCCAGCGGTTCGCCCTCAGGGGAATAACGGATGCGCACGCCGAACTGCGCGCCGTCACCGAGGTAGCGCTCGATCTGCTGGCCGAGCCAGGCATGGTTGATCACGATGTCGGTAAAGCCGGCCCTGGCCAGCGCCTCCAGGTGGTATTCGATCAAGCGCTTGCCGCCGGCCTGCACCAGCGGCTTGGGCGTGTGCAGGGTGAGTGGGCGCATGCGCTCGCCCTTGCCGGCCGCCAGGATCATCGCCTTCATGGCAAGGCCTCGGCCGGTTGACGCAAGCTGCAAAGCAGTTCACCCAGCGCATCGAGTTCGGGGCGCTCGGCGAGGACAGCTTCTATATAAGCAAAGAAACGCGGCACATCCGCCAGGTAACGCGGCTTGCCGTCGCGATGACAGATGCGCGCGAAGATGCCGATGACCTTGAGGTGACGCTGCACGCCCATCAAGTCGCTGGCGCGCAGGAAGTCGTCGAAATCCGCCTGCACCGGGATGCCCAGCTGTACGGCGCGCTCCCAGTAACCGCGCTGCCATTCACGCACGCGGGCCTGGGGCCAACTGAGGAAGGCGTCCTTGAACAGGCAGGTGATGTCGTAGGTCACCGGACCATAAACCGCGTCCTGGAAATCCAGCACGCCGGGGTTGGGCGTGCTGAGCATCAGGTTGCGCGGCATGTAGTCGCGATGCACCAACACCTTGGGCTGGGCCAGGGCGCTGTCGATCAGCCGGTCGCTGGCGCGCTGCCACAGCGCCTGCTGCTGCGGGTCCAGTTCGAGGCCCAGGTGCCGACGCACATACCATTCGGGGAATAATTCCAGCTCGCGACGCAGCAAGGCCACATCGTAACTGGGCAGCGGTTCGTCCATCGGCAGTTGCTGGAAGGCCAGCAAGGCATCGATGGCATCGGCGAACAAGGGATCGGCATTTTGCGTGTCGATCACGTCAAGGAAGGTCTTTGTGCCCAGGTCATTGAGCAAAAGAAAGCCGCGCGGCAGATCTTCTGCATAAATTTTTGGGACATTTATTCCTGATTTCGCCAGCAAATAAGCGATATCGACGAAAGGTTTGCAGTTTTCCTGGGGGGGTGGCGCGTCCATCACAACCAATGTGCGGCCGCCGCCTTCCCAGCGGAAGTAGCGCCTGAAACTCGCGTCGCTGCTGGCCGCGGTCAATGTGGCCGGGGGTACGGGGCCCCAGTCCTGAGCGTTGAAAAGGATCGGCAACTGCTCATCCAGCCAGACTTCCAGCTGTTGTAAACGTAGATCGTGCTCGGGCATTACAAGGGTCTCCGACGGCGCTAGCCGTCAAGCGGGGCATGCTTTATTATCACGCATCTTTTTCAGACCATCGAGAGGCGTGCGGCCCAAACCGCGGGCAGATGGCACGCAGGAAGCCCGGACTAATAAGATGGCATTGAAATCCCCCGCGTTTCGTAGAAAATTTCCGTTGCTGGTAACCGGCAGTCTGCTGGCCATGCAACCTTTCGCCACCTCATTCGTGGTCGCCGCGGAACAGTATGACTGCTCAGTCTCTGCTTCGGGTGCCTGGGATTGCGCGCCGAAAACCGCCGCCGCCCCATTACCACCGCGCCCGGTGCATGACGGCGCCGCCGCAAGCTCGGCCAACAGCACGGCCCAGGCCGCTGCGGGTGGCACTGCCGAGGCCGAGCCGAAGACGGCGCTGGTCACCGAATCCAAGGGCCGTGGCCTGCGTTCGCGCAGCGCCGACTACAGCCACCTGGACTGGGTGCCTCGCGACAAGCTGACCGCAGCCCAACTGGCCGAAACCGGCCCGTATTGCGGCGGTGCGTACATCGAGCCGATTCGTCCTGGCATGAACGACAAGACGGACAAGAGCGACGCGCCCACCTTCATCGGCGCGAAGGCCTCTCGTTATGAGCAGGAATCCCAAGTCGCGACGCTGGCCGGTGACGTCGTCATGCGCCAGGGCAGCATGCAGCTCGAATCCCAGGAAGCCAGCCTGTACCAGGCCGAGAACCGTGGCGAGCTGAACGGTAATGTGCGTCTGCGCGACAACGGTGCGCTGATCGTCGGCGACCGTGCCGAGGTTCAGCTGGACACCGGCGCCGCACAAATCGACAACGCTGAATACGTGATGCACAAGTCGCGTATCCGCGGTAACGCGCTGTACGCCAAGCGTGCCGAAAACGCGATCATCCGCCTCAAGGACGGTACGTACACCACCTGCGAGCCGGACAGCAACGCCTGGCAACTGCGCGGCAACAACATCACGTTGAACCCGGCCACCGGTTTCGGTACGGCCACCAACGCGACGTTGCGGGTCAAGAACATCCCGATCCTGTACACCCCGTACATCTACTTCCCGATCGATGACCGTCGTCAGTCCGGCTTCCTGCCGCCGAGCTTCGCCACCGGCAGCGAGAGTGGCTTTGCACTGACAACGCCGTACTACTTCAACCTGGCGCCGAACTACGACGCCACGTTGTACCCGCAGTACATGACCAAGCGCGGCCTGTTGATGGAAGGCGAATTCCGCTACCTCACAAAGTCCAGCGAAGGCCAGTTCGGTGGTGCGTACCTCAACGACGACAGCGACGAGCGCAGCAAGCAGACGGATTCGGAAAAAACGCGCTACATGCTCAACTGGCAGCACAAGGGCGGGCTGGATTCGCGCGTGCTCACGCAAGTTGACTACACCAAGATCAGCGATCCTTATTACTTCCAGGACCTTAAGTCCAACCAGATCGGGATCGAGACTTCGGACTTCGTCAATCAGCAGGGCTCGGTGTCTTATCGTGGCGACAGCTATCAGGCACGTCTGAACCTGCAGGCGTACCAGTTGGCAACCGTGACGCAGATCACTCCCTACGACCGCCTGCCACAGATCACCTTCAACGGCGCGTTGCCTTACCATCCTGGCGGCCTGGATTTCAATTACGAAACCGAAGCTGTCAGGTTTGAACGCGACCTCATGTCCGGCAACTATGTCGACAAGGATGGCGGACCGGTCAACGCGGATGGCAGCATCGGCACGCGTCGTTTGGATAACAACGTCCCGGGGCTGACTCGTGCAAATGGTACGCGCCTGAATCTTGCCCCAAGCATGTCGCTGCCGATGAACTGGACTTACGGCTTCATCACGCCGAAGCTCAAGTACGTATACACCAAATACGATCTTGACCTGGACAGCAAAGGCAAGAGCGACATCATTGCAGCGCAGAATGCAGCAACGGCAGCTTCCCCTTACGCCGGCGGTGTATTCAAAAGCTCTCAGGATCGCGCAATCCCTATAGCCAGCATCGACAGCGGCCTGTACTTCGACCGCAAGACCAACTGGTTCGGCAAGGACTACAACCAGACCCTCGAGCCGCGCGCGTTCTACCTCTACGTCCCGAATAAAGACCAGAGCGACATTCCGGTCTTCGACACCAGCGAAAACACGTTCAGCTACTCCTCGCTGTTCCGCGACAACCGCTTCAGCGGCAGTGACCGGATCGGTGACGAGAACAAGCTGTCCCTGGGCGTAACCAGCCGCTGGATCGAAGATAACGGCTTTGAGCGTCAGCGCGTGGCTATCGGCCAGGCCCTGTACTTCAAGGATCGCAAGGTTCAACTGCCTGGCATTCTGGCCGCTGACCGCGACGACGCCAAGACCGACGTATCGCCAATCGCCCTGGACTACGAGTTCCGCTTCAACCGCGACTGGCGCGCCACTGCCGACTACAACTGGGACCCCGAGAGCCATGCTCCACGTTCCGGCAGCGCAATGTTCCACTACCAGCCGGAAGACAACCCGAACAAGATCATCAACCTTGGCTATCGCTATCGTAACGACCAGGTGGTCTACAACCAGTTGACCGGCAAATGGCAGTTCGGTGGTGACTACAGCGTTCCGTCAGACACCGCGAACTACGTCAAGGATTACTACAAAATCCAGCAACACGACTTCTCGATGATGTGGCCAATCATTCCGCAGTGGAACCTGATCACCCGCTGGCAGTATGACTACGCCCGCAACCGCACTCTGGAAGCCTTCGGTGGTTTCGAGTACGACAACTGCTGCTGGAAACTGCGCGTCATCAACCGTTACTGGGTTTCCAACGACGAATACACGCAGATCGCCCCGCTTAACGAAAAGGGTGACCACGGGCTCTTCTTCCAGATCGTCCTCAAAGGACTCGGCGGCCTGACAGGCGCCAAGGTAGAGAGCTTCCTCGACAAAGGCATTCAAGGTTATCGTCAACGTGAAGATCAAGCTTTCTGATTGTGTGCGCCCGCTCCTGCTGGGCGCGTTGTTCCTGGGTGCCGCATCGGCGCACGCTGCGGTTCAACAGCTGGATAAGGTCGTGGCCATCGTCGATAACGACGTGATCATGCAGAGCCAACTGGACCAACGCGTCAAGGAAGTCCAGCAGACCATCGCCAAGCGTGGCGGTGGTGTGCCGCCGACCAGCGTGCTGGACCAGCAGGTACTGGAACGCCTGATTGTCGAGAACCTGCAACTGCAGATCGGCGAGCGTTCCGGCATCCGTATTTCGGACGAAGAACTGAACCAGGCCGTCGGCACCATTGCTCAGCGCAACAACATGAGCATTGACCAGTTCCGCGCCGCCCTGGCCCACGACGGTCTTTCCTATGATGACGCCCGCGACCAGATCCGCCGCGAGATGATCATCAGCCGTGTACGCCAGCGCCGCGTGGCCGAGCGCGTTCAGGTGTCCGAGCAGGAAGTGAAGAACTTCCTGGCTTCGGATCTGGGCAAGATGCAGCTGTCCGAAGAACTGCACCTGGCCAATATCCTGATCCCGACCCCGGACAGCGCCAACTCCGAGCAGCTCAACGCCGCCGCCGCGAAAACCCAGGCTATCTATGATCGTCTGAAAGCCGGCGCCGACTTTGCGCAAATGGCCATTGCCCAATCCGGCAGCGACAACGCCCTCGAAGGCGGTGACATGGGCTGGCGTAAAGCCGCGCAACTGCCACCGCCTTTCGACCGCGAGCTGAGCGCCATGGAAGTCGGCGGCATTACTCAGCCGGCCCGTACCCCGGGTGGCTTCATTATCTTGAAGCTGCTGGAACGCCGTGGCGGCGAGACCTCGCTCAAAGACGAAGTGCATGTGCGTCATATCCTGGTCAAGCCGAGCGAAATTCGCACCGAAGCGCAAACCAAGGAACTGGCCCAGAAGATCTATGACCGCATCGAAAGCGGTGAAGACTTCGCCACCCTGGCCAAAAGCTTCTCGGAAGACCCGGGTTCTGCCCTCAACGGCGGCGACCTCAACTGGATCGACCCGCGTGCGTTGGTGCCGGAGTTTCAGGACGTAATGGCCAAGACCCCGCAAGGCGTACTGTCCAAGCCGTTCAAGACCCAATACGGCTGGCACGTGCTGGAAGTCCTTGGCCGCCGCGCCACTGACAACACCACCCAGGCCCGCGAGCAACAAGCGCTGACCGTGCTGCGTAACCGCAAGTACGACGAAGAGCTGCAAACCTGGTTGCGTCAGATCCGTGACGAAGCCTACGTGGAAAACAAGCTGCCAGGCGCCGAGCAAACAGGCACCGACCAGGCAACTCAGTGAAACCACAGCGTTTCGCAGTGACACCCGGCGAGCCGGCCGGCATTGGTCCAGACCTGTGCCTGCTGCTCGCCTCGCACGCCCAGCCCCATCCCCTGATCGCCATTACCAGCCGCGACCTGCTCATTGAGCGGGCCGCGCAGTTGGGTGTGGCTGTCACGCTGCTGGACGTGGCGCCGGGCAACTGGCCGGAGCTGCCAGCCCCGGCGGGCAGCCTGTACGTGTGGGACACGCCCTTGCAGGCCAAGGTCGTTGCCGGTCAGTTGGACAAGGCCAATGCGGCCTTCGTGCTCGAAACCCTCACCCGCGCAGGCCTTGGTTGCCTCAACGGCGACTTCGCCGGCATGATCACCGCCCCGGTGCACAAGGGCGTGATCAATGAATCCGGCATTGCCTTTTCCGGGCATACCGAATTCCTCGCCGAACTGACCCATACCGAACAAGTGGTAATGATGCTGGCCACCCGTGGCCTGCGCGTCGCCCTGGTGACCACGCATCTGCCACTGCGGGATGTCGCCGACGCCATTACCGCCGAGCGGGTGGAACGCGTAACGCGCATCCTGCACGCCGACCTGCAACACAAATTCGGCATTGCCCGGCCCCGCATCCTGGTCTGTGGGCTCAACCCCCACGCCGGTGAAGGCGGCCACCTGGGCCATGAAGAAATCGACATCATCGAACCCACCCTGGAGCGTCTGCGTCAGGAAGGCATGGACCTGCGCGGTCCGCTGCCGGCAGACACTCTATTTACCCCCAAATATCTGGAGCACTGCGACGCAGTGCTGGCGATGTACCACGACCAGGGACTGCCCGTGCTGAAGTACAAAGGCTTCGGCGCCGCCGTCAACGTGACACTGGGCCTGCCGATCATCCGCACCTCCGTCGACCATGGCACCGCCCTGGACCTGGCGGGCAGCGGCAGGATCGATACCGGCAGCCTGCACGTGGCCCTGGAAACCGCCTATCAGATGGCCGAGACCCGTTTATGACCGAGCATTACCAACACCGGGCGCGCAAGCGCTTCGGGCAAAACTTCCTGCACGATGCAGGCGTAATCGACCGCATCCTGCGCTCCATCCACGCCAAGCCAGAAGATCGCCTGCTGGAAATCGGCCCGGGCCAGGGCGCACTGACCCAGGGCCTGCTGGCCAGTGGCGGCCAGCTCGATGTGGTTGAGCTGGACAAGGACCTGATCCCGATCCTCAACCAGCAGTTCGCCGGCAAGGCCAACTTCAACCTGCACCAGGGCGACGCGCTGAAGTTCGACTTCAACAGCCTCAATGCCGCGCCCAACAGCCTTCGGGTGGTGGGTAATCTGCCCTACAACATCTCAACGCCGCTGATCTTTCATCTGCTCAACAACGCCTCGATCATCCGCGACATGCACTTCATGCTGCAAAAGGAAGTGGTCGAGCGTCTGGCGGCAGGCCCTGGCGGCGGTGATTGGGGGCGTCTGTCGATCATGGTTCAGTACCACTGCCGCGTAGAGCATTTGTTCAACGTAGGCCCCGGCGCCTTCAACCCGCCGCCGAAAGTCGATTCGGCCATCGTGCGTCTGGTGCCTCACGCCGTGCTGCCGCACCCGGCCAAGGATCACAAGCTGCTGGAGCGCGTGGTGCGCGAAGCGTTCAACCAGCGCCGCAAGACCTTGCGCAACACGCTCAAGGCACTGCTGAGCAATGCTGAAATCGAAGCCGCCGGCGTCGACGGCAGCCTGCGCCCCGAACAGCTGGACCTCGCCGCCTTCGTGCGCCTGGCCGACCAGTTGGCGATCCAGCCTGCGCCAGCAGTGGAATAAGGCTCAAGCCTCGAAACAATCCAAATGTGGGAGGGGGTTTGCCCCTTCCCACAATTGAACCCAGTGATGCCGGCAGATGTTCAAAGCCCCCGGAGAGCATGTCTGGCCTAGTGACCTCCTCTTGGCCTAGACTGGTCCGCATCTGCTGTCCTCCGCTTTTGCTTTTAAGGCCTCTTGCATGTCCGATCCTCGCTACCAGATCGACGTCAGCGTCGTCACCCGCTTCCTGGCGGACCAATCCCAGCCCGAGCACAACCGCTTCGCCTTTGCCTACACCATCACGGTCAAGAACAACGGCCTGGTGCCGGCCAAGCTGCTGTCGCGCCATTGGGTGATTACCGACGGCGACGGCCAGGTCGAGGAAGTACGTGGCGCGGGCGTGGTCGGCCAGCAGCCGTTGATCGACAGCGGCGCCAGCCACACCTACAGCAGCGGCACGGTGATGACCTCCAGGGTCGGCACCATGCAGGGCTCCTATCAAATGAAAGCCACCGACGGCCAGTTGTTCGACGCCATCATCAAGCCGTTTCGCCTCGCCGTGCCCGGTGCTTTGCACTGATGGCGACGTATGCGGTCGGCGACCTGCAGGGCTGCCTGGATCCCCTCAAGTGCCTGCTTGAGCGCGTGGCCTTTGACCCGGCGCAAGATCGCCTGTGGCTGGTGGGCGACCTGGTCAACCGCGGTCCGCAGTCCCTCGAAACCCTGCGCTATCTCTATGGCCTGCGTGACTCTCTGGTGTGCGTGCTGGGCAACCATGACCTGCACCTGCTGGCGGCCGGCCGTAACATCGAACGTCTGAAAAAGGGCGACACGCTGCGCGAAATCCTCGAAGCGCCGGACCGCGACGAGCTGCTGGAATGGGTGCGTCGGCAAAAAATCCTGCATTACGACCAAGCGCGCAACATGGCAATGGTGCATGCGGGGATTCCGCCGCAATGGACGCTGAAAAAAGCCCTCAAATGCGCCGCCGAGGTCGAAATCGCCCTGGCCGACGATAACCTCTACACCGCCTACCTCGACGGCATGTACGGCAATGAACCGGTCAAATGGGACAATGACCTCATGGGCGTCGCACGCCTGCGGGTGATCACCAACTACTTCACGCGTATGCGCTTCTGCACCGCCGACGGCAAGCTGGACCTCAAGACCAAAGAAGGCGCCGACAGCGCGCCGCCGGGCTACAAGCCCTGGTTCGCCCACAAGGAACGCAAGACCCGCGACACGAAAATCATCTTTGGCCACTGGGCCGCCCTCGAAGGCCACTGCGACGAGCCCGACGTGTTTGCCCTTGATACCGGCTGCGTGTGGGGCGGCGCCATGACCCTGATGAACATCGATTCCGGCGAGCGCTTCAGTTGCCGGTGCGAACCCCCACTGCCCACCCAGCCCTAGGAGCCCGCCATGAGCGAATTCAAACGTATCCCCCCTGAACAAGCCCAGGCCCTGCGCGAGCAAGGTGCCGTGGTGGTCGACATTCGTGATCCGTCGACGTATGCCGCCGCTCATATCAGCGGCGCGCAGCATGTGGATAACCACAACATTCAGGACTTCATCCGCGCCGCCGATCTCGATGCGCCGCTGATCGTGGCCTGCTACCACGGCAACTCCAGCCAGAGCGCCGCCGCTTACCTGGTCAGCCAGGGGTTCTCCGACGTCTATAGCCTGGACGGCGGCTTTGAGCTGTGGCGTACGACCTATCCCGCAGAAATTTCTTCCGGCGATCCGCAATAATTTTTTTCACACCCCGCTACCCCGCGTGACGCTTGGGCTTGCGCCGTTTCTGACGAACGGCGCGGGCAAACTAATTACGCATCACGCCTTGACCTCCACGATTCCGAACTATCCTTAAGCGCAGGCCATCCAAATCAGGGGAGAGCCGGTACACCGGCGCACGGGTCATCGGTAGCGTTTCAGGGTGTTCTGGGGGGAAACAGCCATTGGCGTCTGCCAATGGCTGCCAGCATCGACTGATTGATCCGGCGTCGGCTCCACGTATCGAGCGAGGTGACGACGTCATGAGTATCTTTAGCCACTTCCAACAACGCTTCGCGTCCACGCAGCAGGAAGAACTCACGCTTCAAGAGTATCTGGAGCTGTGCAAACAGGACCGCAGCACCTACGCATCGGCCGCCGAACGCCTGCTACTGGCGATAGGCGAGCCGGAGCTGGTGGAGACCGCCAACAACTCGCGCCTGTCGCGCATCTTCTCCAACAAGGTGATCCGCCGCTATCCGGCCTTCGAAGACTTCCACGGCATGGAAGAATGCATTGACCAGATCGTCTCCTATTTCCGCCATGCCGCCCAAGGCCTGGAAGAGAAGAAACAGATCCTCTACCTGCTCGGCCCAGTGGGCGGCGGTAAATCGTCCCTCGCCGAAAAGCTCAAACAGTTGATCGAGAAGGTGCCCTTCTACGCCATCAAGGGCTCGCCGGTATTCGAATCCCCCCTGGGGTTGTTCAACGCCACCGAAGATGGCGCGATTCTCGAAGAAGACTTCGGCATACCGCGGCGTTACCTCAATACCATCATGTCGCCCTGGGCCACCAAGCGCCTGGCCGAGTTCGGTGGTGATATCAGCCAGTTCCGCGTGGTCAAGCTCTACCCGTCAATCCTCAACCAGATCGGGGTGGCCAAGACCGAGCCCGGCGACGAAAACAACCAGGATATTTCGGCGCTGGTGGGCAAGGTCGATATCCGCAAACTCGAGGAATTCCCGCAGAACGACGCCGACGCCTATAGCTACTCGGGCGCGCTGTGCCGGGCCAACCAGGGCCTGATGGAGTTCGTGGAAATGTTCAAGGCACCGATCAAGGTGCTTCATCCACTGCTCACCGCTACTCAGGAAGGTAACTACAACAGCACCGAGGGCCTGGGGGCGATTCCATTCAACGGCATCCTGCTGGCCCACTCCAACGAATCGGAGTGGCACACCTTCCGCAACAACAAGAACAACGAAGCCTTTATCGACCGGATTTATATCGTCAAGGTGCCGTACTGCCTGCGCGTCAGCGACGAGATCAAGATCTACGACAAGCTGCTGTTCAACAGCTCCCTGTCCAAGGCCCATTGCGCGCCGGACACCCTGAAGATGCTGGCGCAGTTCACCGTGCTGTCGCGCCTCAAGGAGCCGGAAAACTCGAATATCTATTCGAAGATGCGCGTGTACGACGGCGAAAACCTCAAAGACACCGATCCGAAGGCCAAGTCGATTCAGGAATATCGCGACACGGCGGGTGTGGACGAGGGCATGAACGGTCTGTCGACGCGCTTTGCGTTCAAGATCTTGTCCAAGGTCTTCAACTTCGATCCCCACGAAATCGCTGCGAACCCGGTGCACCTGCTCTATGTGCTGGAACAGCAGATCGAACAGGAGCAGTTCCAGGCCGAAACGCGCGAGCGCTATTTGCGCTTTCTCAAGGAGTATCTGGCGCCGCGCTATATCGAGTTCATCGGCAAGGAAATCCAGACCGCGTACCTCGAATCCTACAGCGAGTATGGCCAGAACATCTTCGACCGCTACGTGCTGTACGCCGACTTCTGGATTCAGGATCAGGAATACCGCGACCCGGAAACCGGCGAAATCCTCAACCGCGTAGCCCTCAACGAGGAGCTGGAAAAAATCGAAAAACCGGCCGGTATCAGCAATCCGAAGGATTTCCGCAACGAAATCGTCAACTTCGTGCTGCGTGCCCGCGCCAACAACAATGGCAAGAACCCCACCTGGCTCAGCTACGAGAAGCTGCGCGTGGTCATCGAGAAGAAAATGTTCTCCAACACCGAGGACCTGTTGCCGGTCATCAGCTTCAACGCCAAGGCCAGCAAGGAGGATCAGCAAAAACACAACGACTTCGTCACACGCATGGTCGAGCGAGGCTATACCGACAAGCAGGTACGGCTGCTGTCGGAATGGTACCTACGGGTCCGGAAATCGCAGTGAGAGAAATAGCTGCAAGCTTCTAGCTGCAAGCTGCAAGAGAACAGCGCACGCCGCTCCAACTTGCCGCTTGCCGCTTACGACTTGAAGCTCCCCGGAGGGGCCCCATGAGCTATGTGATCGACCGACGCCTCAATGGCAAGAACAAGAGCACGGTAAACCGCCAGCGTTTCCTGCGGCGTTACCGTGACCACATCAAAAAGGCCGTGGAAGAAGCGGTCAGCCGCCGCTCCATCACCGATATGGAGCATGGCGAGCAGATCAGCATCCCCGGTCGGGACATCGACGAACCGGTGCTGCATCACGGGCGCGGCGGCAAACAGACGGTCGTGCACCCCGGCAACAAGGAGTTCACCACCGGCGAACACATCCAGCGGCCTCAAGGTGGCGGTGGCGGCAAGGGTGCGGGAAAGGCCGGCAACTCTGGCGAAGGCATGGACGAGTTCGTGTTCCAGATCACCCAGGAAGAATTCCTCGAATTCATGTTCGAGGATTTGGAACTGCCCAATCTGGTCAAACGCAACCTCACCGGCACCGACACCTTCAAGACCGTGCGCGCGGGGATCAGCAACGAGGGCAACCCGTCGCGCATCAATATCATCCGCACCCTGCGCTCAGCCCATGCACGGCGCATCGCTCTCTCCGGCAGCAGCCGCGCCAAACTGAGGGAGGCCAAGGAAGAACTGGCGCGGCTCAAACGCGAAGAACCGGATAATTTCGGCGATATCCAGCAGATCGAGGCGGAAATAGAGAAACTCAGCGCGCGTATTCATCGCGTGCCTTTTCTCGACACCTTCGACTTGAAATACAACCTGTTGGTGAAGCAACCCAACCCCAGCTCCAAGGCCGTGATGTTTTGCCTGATGGACGTGTCCGGCTCCATGACACAGGCCACCAAGGACATTGCCAAGCGCTTCTTTATCCTGCTGTACCTGTTTCTGAAGCGGAACTACGACAAGATCGACGTGGTATTCATCCGTCACCACACCAGTGCCCGGGAAGTGGACGAGGAAGAGTTCTTCTACTCGCGGGAAACCGGCGGCACCATCGTGTCCAGCGCGCTGAAGTTGATGCAGGAGATCATGGCAGAGCGCTACCCGGCCAATGAGTGGAACATTTACGCGGCCCAAGCCTCCGACGGTGACAACTGGAACGATGACTCGCCAATCTGCCGCGACATTCTGATCAACCAGATCATGCCGTTCGTGCAGTACTACACCTACGTCGAAATTACCCCCCGTGAGCACCAGGCCCTGTGGTTCGAATATGAGCGCATCGGCGACGCCTTTGCCGACACATTCGCCCAGCAGCAACTGGTCTCGGCCGGCGATATCTACCCGGTCTTCCGTGAACTCTTCCAGCGCAGGTTAGTGACATGACCGCCAAAAAAGAGACTAGGCGCCAACCTCTTTCCACTGGGTCCGAGTGGACCTTCGAACTGATCCAGGCCTATGACCGGGAAATCAGCCGCATTGCGGCCGGTTATGCGCTGGACACCTACCCCAACCAGATCGAAGTGATCACCGCCGAACAGATGATGGATGCCTATGCCTCGGTGGGCATGCCGCTGGGCTACCACCACTGGTCCTACGGCAAACACTTCCTCAGCACCGAGAAATCCTACACGCGGGGCCAGATGGGCCTGGCCTACGAGATCGTGATCAACTCAGACCCGTGCATCGCCTACCTGATGGAAGAAAACACCATCTGTATGCAGGCGCTGGTGGTGGCCCATGCCTGCTACGGGCATAACAGCTTCTTCAAGGGCAACTACCTGTTCCGCACCTGGACCGATGCCAGCTCGATCATCGATTACCTGGTGTTCGCCAAGCAATACATCATGCAGTGCGAGGAGCGTCACGGCATCGATGCGGTGGAAGACCTGCTCGACTCCTGCCATGCATTGATGAATTACGGGGTCGACCGCTACAAACGCCCCTATCCGATTTCCGCCGAGGAAGAACGCCTGCGCCAGACAGAGCGCGAGGAGCATCTGCAGAAGCAGATCAACGACCTGTGGCGCACCATTCCTAAAAAGGCCGGCAAAAACAGCGACAAGGATAATGCACGCTTCCCCGCCGAACCACAGGAAAACATCCTCTATTTTCTGGAAAAACATGCGCCGCTGCTCGAACCCTGGCAGCGCGAAATTGTGCGTATCGTGCGCAAGATCGCGCAATATTTTTATCCGCAACGCCAAACCCAAGTGATGAATGAAGGCTGGGCAACGTTCTGGCACTACACCCTGATGAACGATCTGTACGACGAAGGCCTGGTCACTGACGGATTCATGATGGAATTCCTCACCTCCCACACCAGCGTGGTGTTCCAGCCCGGCTTCGACAGCCCTTATTACAGCGGCATCAACCCTTACGCCCTGGGCTTCGCGATGTACCGTGACATACGGCGCATGTGCGAACACCCCACCGAGGAGGATCGCCGCTGGTTCCCGGAAATAGCCGGCAGCGATTGGCTATCGACCATCAAGTTCGCCATGAGCAGTTTCAAGGACGAGAGTTTTATCCTGCAGTATCTGTCGCCTCAGGTGATCCGCGATCTCAAGCTCTTCAGCATCATGGATGACGACCTCAAGGACGACCTGGTGGTACCGGCCATCCACGATGAACCCGGCTACCGCATCATCCGCGAAACCCTGGCGGCGCAGTACAACCTGGGCAACCGCGAGCCCAACGTGCAGATCTACAGCATTGATGTGCGCGGTGATCGCTCGCTGACCCTGCGCCACCAGCAGCACGATCGCAAACCCCTGGGCGAATCCACCGAAGAAGTACTCAAGCACTTGCACCGGCTGTGGGGCTTCGACATTCACCTGGAAACCCTGCAAGGCGACCAGGTGATGAAAACCCATCACGTACCACCGCGCAGCGATCAAGGTGATGGCGACTATGGCCGTCTGGATTTGTCCGTGGTCCATCTCTGAAACGGCAAAGCCTCCATTGGCCAGGCACAGGCGGTATCCTGTGGCGCTAATGGAGGCTTTTTCATGAAAATCTACAAAGTCGGCGGCGCCGTACGCGACCGCTTGCTGGGCATCAAGGTCACCGACATCGACCGCGTGGTGGTTGGTGCAAGCGCCGAAGAAATGCTCGCCAAGGGCTACAAACCGGTGGGCGCGGACTTTCCGGTATTCCTCGACCCGAACAACGGCGACGAGTACGCCCTGGCCCGCACTGAACGCAAGAGTGGTCGGGGCTACGGCGGCTTTGTGTTTCATGCCAGCCCCGACGTGACGCTGGAGGAAGACCTGATCCGCCGCGACCTGACGATCAACGCCATGGCGGAGGACGACGACGGCCATGTGATCGACCCGTATCACGGCGAGCGCGACCTGCAAGCACGGGTTCTTCGCCATGTTTCACCTGCGTTCGCCGAGGATCCGTTACGTGTGCTGCGTGTAGCGCGCTTTGCTGCCCGTTACGCGCCCCTGGGTTTTACCGTGGCGCCGCAGACGCTGGAACTGATGCGCCAACTCAGCGAATCCGGCGAACTGGAAGCGCTGACGCCTGAACGCAGTTGGAAAGAAATTTCCCGTGCACTGATGGAAGATCAGCCTCAGGTCTTTATTCAGGTGCTGCGCGACTGCAACGCGCTGAAAACTTTAATGCCGGAAGTGGACGCCCTGTTTGGCGTGCCGCAGCCTGCAGCCCATCACCCCGAAATCGACACGGGGGTGCACACCTTGAGTGTGCTGGAACAGGCTGCCGTGCATCAGCAACCCCTGACGGTACGCTGGGCCTGCCTGCTGCACGACCTGGGCAAGGGCGCCACGCCTGTGGATAAGTTGCCGCAGCACATTGCCCATGAACAGCGAGGTTTGAAGCTGATCAAGGCAGTGAATGAACGCTTCAAGGTGCCGAGGGATTGCCAGGAGCTGGCACTGCTGGTTGGCCAATATCACACTCACGGCCACCGAGCGCTTGAGCTTAAGGCCTCGACGTTACTGGAGTTGCTGCAAAGTTTTGATGTTTACCGCCGGCCACAGCGCTTTGAAGAGTTTGTGGTGAGCTGTGAAATGGATGCGCGGGGTCGCAAGGGGCTGGAACAGAGAAGTTATCCACAAGCGGATTATTTGCGCGGCGCAGCGAAAGCGGCGCGCGAGGTGCCAGTGGCGCCGCTGCTTGAAAAAGGCTTCAAAGGCCCGCAACTGGGCGAGGCACTCAAGCGCGAACGCCTCAAGGCACTGCAGGCCTATAAATCACTGTAGACGCGAGCTTGCTCGCGCCTATAGGAGGGCGTCTGGCGTCAGTTGCTGGCCTTGCCACTCGAAGCCGACGGGCGTCAGCACCTGGTCGATCTGTGCATCGCGCCACAGCTCGGCCAGGGTCTTGCAGGCCAGCGGATGCACACGATCCGGCGCCATCATCGACAGCGGCCAAAGCACGAAGGCGTTGGTGAGGATCTCTGCGCGCGGCAGGACCAAGCCTTCAAAATCACCCACCAGCTCGCCATACAACAGCACGTCGATATCCAGCGGCAGCCCTTTGCGGTCGGGTGCATAGCGGCCGTTTTCGGCCTCGATGAATTTCAGCCTGCGGTCCAGCTCCTTCAGCGGCAGGTCGGTATACGCCGACACCACCAGGTTGAAAAACGGCCCGCTCTTGATGCCAACCGGCTGGCTTTCGAACACGGCCGAGCAACGCATCCCGGTCAGAAAACCCGCCAATGCATCCAGCCCGGCGCGCAAACGAGGCTCACGCTCGATATTGCTGCCAAGGCCTAGGTAAACCTGAGTCAGCGACATCCGCGCTCGATCTCCACGCCCACGCCCCTGGCGGCCGGTACAGCGCCTGGCTTGGTCAACTTGAGGTGCAACCAGGGAATCTGAAACTCACTCATCAGTACTTGCGCCAGGCGTTCGGCGAAGGTTTCCACCAGTTGGTACTGGGACTCGTCGGCAAAGGCCTGGATGCGCGCGGACACGCTGGCGTAATCCAGCGCCAGGGTCAGGTCGTCACCGGCTGCGGCCGGGCGATTGTCCCAGGCGAAGCTCAGGTCCAGGCGCAAGCATTGCTTGATGCCGCGCTCCCAGTCGTAGGCGCCGATCACCGTGTCGACTTCCAGGCCTTCGATAAACACTCTGTCCAAGCACTCTTCTCCGCAGCACGACAAGGGCGCGATGCCCCGTTAGAATCAGGGCGTCCTCGCCCGGAATAGTTAGCATGTTTTGGTCACTGGCGATTTTCGCCTACCTGCTCGGCTCGCTGTCCTTCGCCATTTTGCTCAGCCGCCTGACGGGCAATCCCGATCCGCGAATGAGTGGCTCAGGCAATGCCGGCGCCACCAATATGTTGCGTTTGGCCGGCAAGAAACTTGCCGTATTGACCCTGCTGGGCGACGTCTGCAAGGGCGTGGTGCCCGTGCTGATCGCCAGCTTCGCCGGTCTGACCCTGCAACAGCAGGCCTGGGTGGGCGTATGCGCCGTCCTGGGCCATCTGTTTCCACTGTACTTTCGCTTTCGCGGCGGCAAAGGCGTCGCCACGGCGGCCGGCATGCTGCTGGGAATCTACCCTCCAGCAGCATTGCTGGCCATCACGGCATGGCTGCTGGCGTTCTACCTGACCCGCACCAGCTCGCTAGCCGCGCTGATCGCCACGCCGCTCAGCCTGCCGCTGCTGGCCTGGCAGGCACCGGCAGCGTTGTTGCCGATGAGCGTGCTGACGCTGCTGATCGTCTGGCGCCACCGCGGCAATCTACGCGACCTGTTTGCCGGGCGCGAACGGCATTTTTAAATACGCCCGCTGAACCCGGTTCACGCGCAAGCCTCACAACGGTGACAACTGCTCCATCGGCCAGCGCGCCTGCACGCTGATCGCCAGGCTTTCATGCTGCCCGGCCTGCAGGCGCTGGCAGCCGGCGTAGGCGATCATCGCGCCGTTGTCGGTGCAGAACTCGGGGCGCGCATAGAACACTTCGCCCTTCATGTCTGCGAGCATTTTTTCCAGCGAAGCGCGCAAGGCCTTGTTGGCGCTGACGCCGCCAGCGATCACCAGGCGCTGCATGCCCGCCTGCTTGAGCGCGCGCTTGCACTTGATAGTCAAAGTCTCCACCACGGCCTGCTGGAATGCCAGAGCGATGTCGCAACGGGCTTGCTCACTGTCGTCCCCGGCGCTGACGCTGTGTTGCCAGGTGTTGAGCGCCGAGGTTTTCAAGCCGCTGAAGCTGAACATCAGCCCCGGACGATCACACATCGGACGCGGGAATGTGTAGCGACCGGCCAAACCCTTTTCGGCCAGACGCGCGATTTCCGGGCCACCAGGATAATTGAGGCCCATCATCTTGGCGGTCTTGTCGAACGCTTCACCGGCAGCATCGTCCAGGGACTCGCCCAACAGCGTGTATTGACCGATCCCATCGACCTGAACCAGCTGCGTATGGCCGCCCGACACCAACAAAGCGACGAACGGAAACTGTGGTGGTGTTTTTTCCAGCATGGGGGCCAGTAAATGGCCTTCCATGTGGTGCACACCGAGGGCGGGAATGCCCCAGGCAAACGCCAGCGCCTGGGCGCAAGAGGCCCCAACCAGAAGGGCTCCAACCAATCCGGGGCCGGCGGTGTAGGCGATGGCATCGATCTCGGTCGGCACACAGCCAGCCTCGTCCAACACCTGGCGGATCAACGGCAGCATGCGCTTGACGTGATCACGGCTGGCGAGCTCCGGCACTACGCCGCCATAGGCACGGTGCAGGTCGATCTGACTGAACAGTGCATCGGCCAAAAGCCCGCGTTCACTGTCGTAAAGTGCGACACCGGTTTCGTCGCAGGAGGTTTCAAGTCCCAGTACTAGCATGGGTTTGCGCCTTGTAGAGGCTGAATTCGAAGGCGCGCATAATAGTCGCCACTCCCCCTCCCGCCTAGCGGTTTTCGATCAGAGGCTTTGCATTCCGAGCAATGAGGGGTTAACATCCGCAACCCTTAAAAACCGACGACCTCAGCCGCGAATTTTTTGCGACGAGAACGTTGAATCCCGGTAATGAAAGAAGGTAGCTCTGGATGCCAGCCGTCAAAGTAAAAGAGAACGAACCCTTCGACGTAGCTCTGCGTCGTTTCAAGCGCTCCTGCGAAAAAGCCGGTGTTCTGGCTGAAGTTCGTAGCCGCGAATTTTATGAGAAGCCAACTTCTGAGCGTAAGCGCAAGGCAGCAGCCGCTGTTAAGCGTCACGCCAAGAAAGTTCAGCGCGAACAGCGCCGCGCCGTTCGTCTGTACTAATACACAGACGTTCGTAGCAAGCTTCTGCCAAGCCCGGCCCTCAGCCGGGCTGTTGGCATTTGCGGATATCGCTTGATGTTTCACTGTTGACGCCGCACACGCGACCGATACAACCGCTTCACACGTCAGGACTGGCTCTTTTGCCAGCGGTGCGCGTCTCTTCTGACGAGCCTAACAAGGCTACTGACGAGCACACTTATTCTTCAAACAGACGATCAACCGTGTCGGCTGTGCCCATTGACGAGTTCCGAGGCCGCCCACAGGCCAAGACCGGATACCGGGGCAACATTTCCATGCCGACGCCTGATAGAAACTTAACGTCAGAGAATATTCGGCAGATACACTTCCTGACAATCCATGCAGACGTAAGCGGGTCGAGCACGCGATAGCCGCGCTTGAACACTTCATGGACCCCGATTGACACGCAGTGATGACGAGAACGCCATGGCCGGGCTGATTCCCCAGAGCTTTATTGACGACCTTCTGAACCGCACCGACATCGTCGATGTTGTCAGCTCACGCGTGCAATTGAAAAAAGCCGGCAAGAACTACACCGCCTGCTGCCCGTTCCACAAGGAAAAGACCCCGTCATTCAGCGTCAGCCCCGACAAGCAGTTCTACTATTGCTTCGGCTGCGGCGCAGGCGGCAACGCCCTCGGTTTCCTCATGGACCACGACAACCTGGATTTCCCCCAGGCAATCGAGGACCTGGCCAAAGCCGCCGGCATGGAAGTCCCCCGCGAAGAAAGCGGTCGCCCGCACAAACCGCGCCAGCCCACCGACTCGCCGCTGTACCCGCTGCTGACCGCTGCCGCCGACTTTTATCGTCAGGCGCTCAAGAGCCATCCGCAACGCAAGGCCGCCGTCGACTACCTCAAGGGCCGCGGCCTCACCGGCGAAATCGCCCGTGACTTCGGCCTGGGCTTCGCGCCACCCGGCTGGGACAACCTGTACAAGCACTTGAGCAGCGATACGCTCCAGCAAAAAGCCATGATCGATGCCGGCCTGCTGGTGGAAAACGCCGAAACCGGCAAGCGCTACGACCGCTTCCGCGACCGCGTGATGTTCCCGATTCGCGACAGCCGTGGTCGCATCATCGCCTTTGGCGGGCGCGTGCTGGGCGACGACAAGCCCAAATACCTGAACTCACCGGAAACCCCGGTGTTCCACAAGGGCCAGGAACTCTATGGCCTGTATGAAGCACGCAAGAACAATCGCAACCTCGATGAGATCATCGTGGTTGAAGGCTATATGGACGTGATCGCCCTGGCCCAGCAAGGTTTGCGCAACGCCGTGGCAACCCTCGGCACAGCCACCAGCGAAGAACACCTCAAGCGTCTGTTTCGCGTAGTACCCAGCGTGCTGTTCTGTTTCGATGGTGACCAGGCCGGCCGCAACGCCGCCTGGCGCGCCCTCGAGGCCACGTTGTCGAGCCTGCAGGACGGGCGCCGCGCGCGCTTCCTGTTCCTGCCCGAAGGCGAGGACCCGGACACTCTGGTACGCGCCGAGGGCACCGACGCATTCCGTGCGCGCATCAACCAGCATGCCCAGCCATTGGCGGATTATTTCTTCCAGCAGCTGACCGAGGAAGCCGACCCGCGCTCCCTTGAGGGCAAGGCCCACATGGCCACCCTCGCCGCGCCACTGATCGACAAGGTTCCGGGCGCCAACCTGCGCACCCTGATGCGTCAACGGCTGCTGGAAATCACCGGCCTGAGTGGCGAGGCCGTCAGCCAACTGGTGCACAGCGCACCGCAGAACGCGCCACCGGCCTATGACCCGGGCATGGACTACGATGCCATGCCGGACTACGCCGACTTTCACCAGCCGCAGGACGCCTATGCGCCGCAGCAGGACTGGACGCCAAAGAAACCCGGCGCTGGCGGCAAGAAATGGGAAAAGAAACCCTGGAGCAAGAATTTCAAGCGCGGTGATCGCGACGAGGCTTATGCCCCCCGAACTCCGGTCGCCGTCGAAGCCCCTACGCTGATTGCCCTGCGCACGCTCATCCATCACCCGGAACTGGCGGGCAGGGTTGAAAGTGCCGAGCATTTTGCCAACGAGAGCAACACGTACGCTCAGGTGCTGATTGCCCTGATCGAAGCCGTGCAGAAAAATCCTAAGCTAAACTCCATCCAGCTGATGGCTCGCTGGCATGGCACCGAACAGGGCCGTTTGTTGAAAGCACTCGCGGAAAAGGAGTGGCTAATTGACGGCGATAACCTTGAACAACAGTTTTTAGACACCATTACTAGGTTATCCGCGGGTCAGCATACGCAGACCCTCGATGAGCTCATCAAGAGAGCCAGGCAGCCAGGATTGTCGGCTGAAGAGCAAATTCAGATAGCAAAACAGATGCGCGACCTATTAAAACAGAATGTTTCAGCATCTAACCCGACCTCAGCTGGCGTGTGAGGTCATAGCTCGGGTATAATCCTCGGCTTGTTTTTTGCCCGCCAAGACCTTCAGTGGATAGGGTGTTATGTCCGGAAAAGCGCAACAGCAGTCTCGTATCAAAGAGTTGATCACCCTTGGTCGTGAGCAGAAGTATCTGACTTACGCAGAGGTCAACGACCACCTGCCTGAGGATATTTCAGATCCCGAGCAGGTGGAAGACATCATCCGCATGATCAATGACATGGGGATCCCCGTACACGAGAGTGCTCCGGATGCGGACGCCCTTATGTTGGCCGACGCCGATACCGACGAGGCAGCCGCTGAAGAAGCCGCTGCCGCGCTGGCTGCGGTGGAGACCGACATCGGTCGCACGACTGACCCTGTGCGCATGTATATGCGTGAAATGGGCACCGTCGAGTTGCTGACGCGTGAAGGCGAAATCGAAATCGCCAAGCGCATTGAAGAGGGCATCCGTGAAGTGATGGGCGCAATCGCGCACTTCCCTGGCACGGTTGACCACATTCTCTCCGAGTACACTCGCGTCACCACCGAAGGTGGCCGCCTGTCCGATGTCCTGAGCGGTTATATCGACCCGGACGACGGCATTGCGCCACCTGCTGCCGAAGTACCGCCGCCGGTCGATCCGAAAGCCCCTAAAGCGGACGACGAGACCGAAGACGACGACGCTGAAGCCAGCAGCGACGACGAAGACGAAGTCGAAAGCGGCCCGGATCCGGTCATCGCTGCCCAGCGTTTTGGTGCGGTTTCCGATCAAATGGAAATCACCCGAAAGGCTCTGAAGAAGCATGGTCGCTCCAACAAGCAGGCAATTGCCGAGCTGTTGGCCCTGGCCGAGCTGTTCATGCCGATCAAGCTGGTGCCCAAGCAATTCGAAGGCCTGGTTGAGCGCGTTCGCAGCGCCCTTGAGCGTCTGCGTGCACAAGAGCGCGCAATCATGCAGCTGTGTGTGCGTGACGCACGCATGCCGCGCACCGACTTCCTGCGCCAGTTCCCGGGCAACGAGGTTGACGAAAGCTGGACCGACGCGCTGGCCAAGGGCAAGGCGAAATACGCCGAAGCCATTGGTCGTCTGCAGCCCGATATCATCCGCTGCCAGCAGAAGCTGACCGCGCTTGAGACCGAGACCGGTCTGACGATTGCCGAGATCAAGGACATCAACCGTCGCATGTCGATCGGTGAGGCCAAGGCCCGCCGCGCGAAGAAAGAAATGGTTGAAGCCAACTTGCGTCTGGTGATCTCCATCGCCAAGAAGTACACCAACCGTGGCTTGCAATTCCTCGATCTGATCCAGGAAGGCAACATCGGCTTGATGAAGGCTGTGGACAAGTTCGAATACCGTCGCGGCTACAAGTTCTCGACCTATGCCACCTGGTGGATCCGTCAGGCGATCACTCGCTCGATCGCCGACCAGGCACGCACCATCCGTATTCCGGTGCACATGATCGAGACGATCAACAAGCTCAACCGCATTTCCCGGCAGATGTTGCAGGAAATGGGTCGCGAACCGACCCCGGAAGAGCTGGGCGAACGCATGGAAATGCCTGAGGATAAAATCCGCAAGGTACTGAAGATCGCCAAAGAGCCGATCTCCATGGAAACCCCGATTGGTGATGACGAAGACTCCCATCTGGGTGACTTCATCGAAGACTCAACCATGCAGTCGCCAATCGATGTCGCCACTGTTGAGAGCCTTAAGGAAGCGACGCGCGACGTACTGTCCGGCCTCACTGCCCGTGAAGCCAAGGTACTGCGCATGCGTTTCGGCATCGACATGAATACCGACCACACCCTTGAGGAAGTCGGTAAGCAGTTTGACGTGACCCGCGAGCGGATCCGTCAGATCGAAGCCAAGGCGCTGCGCAAGTTGCGCCACCCGACACGAAGCGAGCATCTGCGCTCCTTCCTCGACGAGTGATACCAGAACCCCCGGCCCAGGCCGGGGGTTTTGCTTTCTGCATATTTCTTTCTACTTATTAACAGCTTCCCCCCTCCCTC
The DNA here is from genome assembly GCF_000336465.1 of Pseudomonas poae RE*1-1-14. NCBI lineage: Bacteria > Pseudomonadati > Pseudomonadota > Gammaproteobacteria > Pseudomonadales > Pseudomonadaceae > Pseudomonas > Pseudomonas poae. The sequence continues at coordinate 4,192,214 of NC_020209.1, forward strand.
CCCCCGCAATGCCCGTCTACACTCGAACCATTCCCCGTGCCATAACGAGACCGTTATGCCCAGATTGCCGACCGTGATACTGCTGTCGCTGCTGACCTGGACCGCAACGGCTGGCGCGTTGACGCTTACTGATGAAGAGCGTGGCTGGCTGTCGGACCATCAGGAGCTGAAACTCGGTGTGGACCCTTCATGGCCACCTTTTGAATACCGTGATGAAAATGGCCGCTACCAAGGCCTGGCGGCCGATTATGTTCGCCTGATTCAGGACCGACTGGGCGTCAGGGTCGAATTGATCGAGCCCGGAAGCTGGGGGGCGGTGCTTGAGCAGACCAAACGCAGTCAGCTCGACCTGCTGCCCAGCGTCATGTCCACTCCCGAGCGTCAGAGCTTCATCGCGTTCACGCGGCCCTACCTGGATTTCCCCATTGTCATCCTGGCCCACGAGGGCGGCGCCAAACCGCGCAACCTTCAGGACCTATACGGGCTGAAAATTGCCGTGGTAGAAAACTACGCACCCCACGAGCTGCTGCGCAACCACCATCCCGACCTCAATCTGGTGGCCATGCCCAATGTCAGCTCGACCCTGCAAGCGCTTGCCACGGACGAGGTGGACGCGGTAGTCGGCGACCTGGCTTCCAGCGTCTGGAGCCTGCGCCAACTCAAGCTTGAAGGCCTCTACGTCAGTGGCGAAACGCCCTACCGCTATCAGCTGGCAATGGGCGTGCCGCGCGACAACAAGATCCTCGTGGGCATCCTCGATAAGGTGCTTGCGGACCTCGCCCCAGGCGAAACCGAAGCCATTCAGCAACGCTGGGTAGGCGGCATCAGCGATCACCGCACCTTCTGGAACGACCTGCTGACCTACGGCTTGCCCGCCGTGCTGGTGTTGATCACCGTATTAGCCATCGTAATTCAGATCAATCGCCGGCTCAGTTCGGAGATTTCCCGCCGCGTCGCCCTCGAACAGGAACTGCGCAGCAGCGAATACCACTACCGTGGCCTGGTCGAGAGCCTGTCTGCCATCGCCTGGGAAGCCAGCATCACCGATTTCACCTACAGCTACGTGTCGCCCCACGCTGAAGACTTACTCGGCTATCCACGTGCCCATTGGCTGATCCCGGGCTTCTGGCGCAACATCATCCACCCCGCCGACCTGTCCCGCGCCGAAGCCTATTGCCACCGCGAAACCCGCGCCAACCGTGACCACAGCATCGATTACCGGGTGATCACCGCCGACGGCCATTGCCTGTGGGTGCGTGACATCGTGAGCCTGATCGAACACGGTCACGAACCGGTGCTGCGCGGGTTGATGATCGATATCAGCGAAGCCAAGCGCACAGAAGAGGCCCTGCAGCGCTCGGAGCAAAAATTTGCTTCAGTGTTCCAGCAATGCCCGGACATCCTGGTAATTGCCCGCCTTTCCGACGGTTGCCTGCTGGAAGTCAACAAAGCCTTCGAAGACCAGATTGGCCTGAATGCCGAGCAAGTGCTCGGCAAGGCCGGCACGGAGCTGGATATCTGGGGCATTCCAGGCATCGGCTCGGAGTTGCTGCAACGCGTCCAGACCACCAGCATCCGCAACCTTGAACTGCCCTTTCGGCGCAGCAATGGCCAGGCTTTTGTAGGGCTGATTTCCGCCGAACCGTTCCTGCTCGATACCACCGAGGCCATCGTCGTTGTAGTGCGCGATATCACCCAGCTCAAGGAAACCCAGCAACAACTGCAAACCTCCGAAGAGAAGTTCGCCAAGGCTTTCCATGCCTCGCCAGACGGTCTGTTGCTGAGTCGCCAGCGGGACGGCCTGTTGATTGAGGCCAACGAAGGCTTCAGCCGTCTCACCGGCTACCCCTGCGCCACGCCTCTGGAACACTCCGCCATGGAGTTGGGCATCTGGGTCGACCTCAACGAACGTAAACACATGCTGGAACTGATACGACGCGACGGCTTCGTGCGTGATTTCATTTGCCACATACGACGCAGCGACGGGGAGATCCGGCTCTGCGAAGTGTCCAGCCGGCCCCTGCCCATTGGCGATGAAGCCTGCATACTGACCATCGCCCGCGACATCACCGAACGCCAGTTGATGCAGGAGAAACTGCAACAGGCCGCCACCGTGTTCGAGAGCACCGCGGAAGGCGTGCTGATCACCGACACCTCGCAGAACATCAGCGCAGTCAACCGTGCCTTCAGCGAAATCACCGGCTACAGCGAGGCTGAAGCCCTCGGCCAAACCCCGCGCCTGCTCGCTTCCGGCCAGCACGACAGTGCCTTCTTCGCTGCGATGTGGCACCAGTTGGCTGCCCATGGGCATTGGCAAGGCGAGATCGCCAACCGCCGCAAGGATGGCGAGGTTTACCCCAGCTGGCTGACCATCAACGCCGTGCGTAATCGCGATGATGTGATCACCCACTTCGTTGCCGTGTTCGCCGATATCTCCAGCCTCAAACTTGCCCAGGCCCGCCTTGATTACCAGGCGCACCACGACCCGCTCACCGGCCTGCCCAACCGCACTCTGTTCGAAAGCCGGCTGCAGGCCGCGCTCAATAGTCACCAGGAAACCGGCCAGCAAGGCGCCGTTCTATTCCTCGACCTGGACCGTTTCAAACACATCAACGACAGCCTCGGCCACCCTATCGGCGACCTGCTGCTCAAAGGCATCGCCGTGCGCCTCAAAGAGCAACTGCGTGACATCGACACCGTTGCTCGCCTGGGCGGCGATGAATTCATCATCCTGCTGCCCGGCCTGCAAAACGCCAGCGACGCCGACTACCTGGCCAACAAGCTGCTCGCCTGCTTCACGCAGCCGTTCCAGGCGGGAGAACACGAATTCTTCATCAGTGCCAGCATCGGCACCAGCCTGTACCCCGAGGACGGCACCGACGTCGCTACCCTGGTCAAGAATGCCGACGCCGCCATGTACCGTTCCAAGGCCAAAGGCCGCAACCGGGTCGAAAGCTACACCAGCGACCTGACCACCCAGGCCAGCGAACGCGTGGCACTGGAGCACGAACTGCGCCGCGCCATTGAACGGGACGAACTGAGCCTGTATTACCAACCCAAACTGAGCCTGACGAGCCAGGAACTGATCGGCGCCGAAGCCCTGATCCGCTGGCACCACCCCACTTTTGGCGAAGTGCCGCCCGAGCACTTCATCGCCCTGGCCGAAGAAAACGGCACCATCCTGCAGATCGGCGACTGGGTACTGGAACAGGCCTGCCAGCAGCTGCAGGCCTGGCAAGGCACCTTTGACACATTCGGCCCGCTGTCAGTCAACCTCGCCGGCGCCCAACTGCGCAGTCCCAACCTGCTGGCACGCATTGAACAACTGCTGCACGACTACCACCTCGAACCGAGCTGCCTGCAACTGGAGATCACCGAAAACTTCATCATGAGCCAGACCGAGGAAGCCCTGGGCGTGCTGCATCAGCTCAAACACCTCGGCGTGCAACTGGCAATCGACGACTTCGGCACAGGCTACTCCTCCCTCAGCTACCTCAAGCGCCTGCCCCTGGACTTCCTGAAAATCGACCAATCCTTCGTCCGCGGCCTGCCCGACGACCCGCACGACGCCGCCATCGTCCGCGCCATCATCGCCCTGGGCCACAGCATGCAATTCACCATCATCGCCGAGGGCGTGGAGAACGCGGCGCAACAGGAATTTCTGGCGGCAGAAGGGTGCGAACAGATGCAGGGCTACATCGTCAGCCTGCCACTACCGCCGCAGCTTTTTGCCGACGCGTTTCTTCGTACGAAGATTGAGAACTTTACGGATGGCACAGTGAAGAAACCGTCGTTATAATCCGCGACCTACTGAGGGCCTATAGCTCAGTTGGTTAGAGCAGGGGACTCATAATCCCTTGGTCGTAGGTTCGAGTCCTACTGGGCCCACCATACTCAAAGCCGCGCATTGCGCGGCTTTCGTCGTTTTTGGCCTCTGGAATTTCAGCGTGAATTTCCGCCGTAAACGCCAAAGTGTCCAGAAAGTGTCCACACCCGTCTCGCTGACATCCCCATACAAGCCTGTAACATGCCCCCAAACGCCCCTCATCCCGGAGCCCCCTTTGGCCACCCTAGACGAAATCGACCGCCAACTGATCGCCGCGCTGCAACTCAACGCCCGCGAAAGCGTGGCCATGCTCGCACGGCAACTTGGCATCGCGCGCACTACGGTCACCTCGCGCCTCGCGCGGCTGGAGAAAACCCAGGTAATCACCGGTTACGGCGTGCGCCTCAGTCAACGCGTCGCCGATGGGGGTTTGCAGGCGTATGTTGGCATCACCGTGCAACCGCGCTCCGGCAAGGAAGTGCTGCGCAAACTCAGCGCCATGGCCCAGGTGCAGCAACTCTGCGCCGTCAGCGGCGAGTTCGATTACGTGGCCTGGCTGCGCACTGATTCCCCGGAGCAACTCGACCAACTGCTCGACCAGATCGGCAGTGTCGACGGTGTTGAAAAAACCACCACGTCGATCATCCTCAGCAACAAATTGGATCGCGCACAACCAATTTGACCAATCTTCTCGTCATATTGGCTAAAAAAAGCTCAATATGACGACACATTGCGTCTTATTAATAACCTCTGCGCTCCCTAAACTGGCTGCCATCTTTTCCTATACTCAGCGGATCGCGTCCCGTCGAGTCGTCCACAAGGTCAGCCATGAGCATTCCGTCCAGCACCCTCAGCAAGACCCTTCGCCACCCCGCCGACGGCAAAAAACCGATCACGATCTTCGGTCCGGATTTTCCGTTTGCCTTTGATGACTGGATCGAGCACCCGGCTGGCCTGGGCAGTATTCCTGCCGCCAATCACGGCGCCGAGGTGGCGATTGTCGGCGCGGGGATTGCCGGGTTGGTCGCGGCCTATGAGTTGATGAAGCTGGGCCTCAAGCCGGTGGTGTACGAAGCCTCGAAAATGGGCGGCCGTTTGCGCTCCCAGGCGTTTGAGGGCGCCGAGGGCATTATTGCGGAGCTGGGCGGCATGCGTTTTCCGGTGTCGTCCACGGCGTTCTATCACTATGTGGACAAGTTGGGGCTGGAAACCAAACCCTTCCCCAACCCACTCACGCCGGCCTCCGGCAGCACGGTGATTGATCTGGAAGGCGAGACCCATTACGCGCAGAAACTGTCGGACTTGCCGGCGCTGTTCCAGGAAGTGGCCGACGCTTGGGCCGATGCGCTGGAGGCCGGCTCGCAGTTCGGCGATATCCAGCAGGCGATCCGCGACCGCGATGTGCCGCGTCTGAAAGCACTGTGGAACAAGCTCGTGCCGCTGTGGGACGACCGCACCTTCTATGATTTCGTGGCCACCTCGAAGGCGTTCGCCAAGTTGTCGTTCCACCATCGCGAAGTGTTTGGCCAGGTGGGTTTCGGCACCGGCGGCTGGGACTCGGACTTCCCCAACTCGATGCTGGAGATCTTTCGCGTGGTGATGACCAACTGCGACGATCACCAGCACCTGGTGGTCGGCGGCGTGGCGCAGGTGCCCATGGGCATCTGGCGTCATGTGCCGCAGCGTTGCGCCCACTGGCCGGCCGGCACCAGCCTCAGCTCATTGCACTGCGGCGCGCCACGAGCCGGGGTCAAGCGCATTGCCCATGCGGCGGACGGCCGTTTCGCAGTGACCGACAACTACGGTGATACCCGCGAGTACGCTGCGGTGCTCACCACCTGCCAGAGCTGGCTGCTGACCACGCAGATCGAATGCGATGAAACCCTGTTTTCGCAAAAGATGTGGATGGCCCTGGACCGCACGCGCTACATGCAGTCGTCGAAAACCTTCGTGATGGTCGACCGCCCGTTCTGGAAGGACAAGGACCCGGAAACCGGCCGCGACCTGATGAGCATGACCCTCACCGACCGTCTGACCCGTGGCACTTACCTGTTCGACAATGGCGACGACAAGCCGGGCGTCATCTGCCTGTCGTACTCGTGGATGAGCGATGCGCTGAAAATGCTGCCGCAGCCCATCGACAAGCGGGTGAAACTGGCGCTGGACGCCCTGAACAAGATCTATCCGAAAGTTGACATCAAGGCGCGCATCATCGGCGATCCGATCACCGTGTCCTGGGAAGCCGACCCGCATTTCCTCGGTGCCTTCAAGGGCGCATTGCCCGGCCACTATCGCTACAACCAGCGGATGTACGCGCACTTCATGCAGAAGGACATGCCCGCCGAGCAGCGTGGGATTTTTATCGCCGGCGACGATGTGTCCTGGACGCCTGCGTGGGTCGAAGGCGCGGTGCAAACCTCCCTCAACGCGGTGTGGGGCATCATGAATCACTTTGGTGGCAGCACTCACCCCGAGAACCCGGGGCCGGGTGATGTGTTTGCTGAAATCGGGCCGATTGCCCTGCCTGAATAACTGCCCGAATCAAGGAGCTGCGTCATGCGTGTCGCCCTGTATCAATGCCCGCCACTGCCGCTGGACGTGTCCGGCAACCTCAAGCGCCTGCATCAGGTGGCGCAAGAGGCGGCCGGCGCCGATGTGCTGGTGCTGCCGGAGATGTTCCTCAGCGGCTACAACATTGGCGTCGAAGCGGCAGGCGCCCTGGCCGAGGCGCAGGGCGGGGATTCTGCGCAGGCCATTGCCGAGATTGCGCGAAACGCAGGGTTGGCGATTGTGTACGGTTACCCGGAGCGCGCCGAAGATGGCCAGATCTACAACGCCGTGCAGTTGATCGACGCGCAGGGTCAGCGTCTGTGCAACTACCGCAAGACGCACCTGTTCGGCGACCTCGACCGTTCGATGTTCAGCGCCGGCGGCGATGATTTTCCGCTGGTGGAACTCAACGGCTGGAAGCTGGGACTGCTGATTTGCTATGACCTGGAGTTCCCGGAAAACACCCGGCGCCTGGCCTTGGCCGGGGCCGAGCTGATTCTGGTGCCCACGGCCAACATGGTGCCGTTCGACTTTGTGGCTGACGTCACCGTGCGGGCGCGGGCTTTCGAAAACCAGTGCTATGTGGCCTACGCCAATTATTGCGGGCATGAAGGCGAGATCCAGTATTGCGGGCAAAGCAGCATCGCCGCGCCGGACGGTCAGCGTGTCGCCCTGGCAGGATTGGACGAAGCCTTGATCGTGGGCGCGCTGGATCGCCAATCGATTCTCACTGCCCGGGCAGCCAACCATTATCTGCAAGACCGGCGCCCGGAACTGTATGGCGCGCTGCACAAGTCCTGATCCAGCGGGTTTGTTAGCATAGGCACTTCCCTCGCTTCGGAAGTGCCCATGCCCGCGCCGGCCCAATCTCATCCCATCCATCTGACCTTGGCCAACGGCCTGCGTGTCTCGCTGCGCCATGCGCCGCGCTTGAAGCGTTGCGCCGCAGCCTTGCGCGTAGCTGCCGGTAGCCATGATGTGCCGTTGGCCTGGCCTGGGCTGGCGCATTTTCTTGAGCATTTGTTGTTCTTGGGGACCGAGCGCTTTCCTGCAAGCGAGGGGTTGATGGCCTATGTGCAGCGACACGGTGGGCAGGTCAACGCCAGCACTCGCGAGCGCACCACCGACTTTTTCTTTGAACTCCCGGTATTGACCTTTGCCGATGGGCTCGACCGGCTGGCAGACATGCTGACCCACCCTCGGCTGACTACCGAAGACCAGCTGCGCGAACGGGAAGTGCTGCACGCGGAGTTTATCGCCTGGTCCCAGGATGCGGCTGCGCAGCAGCAAGTGGCGCTTTTGCAGGGCCTGGCGGCCGATCATCCGCTGCGGGGTTTTCACGCAGGCAATCGCGACAGCCTGCCGGTGGAAAACGAGGCCTTCCAACAGGCCTTGCGGGCCTTTCACGCGCATTTTTATCAAAGCGGGCAGATGACGTTGAGCCTTGCAGGCCCCCAGCCGTTGGCAGAGCTCGAAGCGTTGGCGCAGCGCTTCAGTGAAGCCCTGGCTTCAGGCCCCCTGCACCCGCAAAGCGCGCCACCGACGCTGATGTCTGGCCAGGCACGGGGTTATCAACACCTGGCCGGCAATCACTTGTATCAGGTCATTTGCTGCGAAGCCCCTCGCGAAGCCCTGGAATTTCTGTCTACCTGGCTCAACGCATCGGCACCGGGCGGACTGCTGGCCGAGCTGAAAACGCAGCAACTGGCCACCGCGCTGCACGCCTCAGTGCCGTACGACTTTGCGGGGCAGGCGCTGCTGGTTATCGACTTCACCGTCGAGACTCAAGAAACGACGCAGATCGAGGCACTGCTGCACGATTGGCTAAGTTTTTTCGCCCACAGTGACTGGACGTCCTTGCGCGAAGAGTTCGCCCTGCTGGCCGCTCGCCAACAGCAGACCCAGGGCGCACTGGCACTGGCCCGCAACCACAGCGAAGCACTGTCGGAACCTGCGGTCGCAGCACTCAAGGCCATGCTCGACTCATTGCACCTGCCCATGTCCCAACACAGGTGGCAGCTTGCTCCCAACAACCCATTCCTGCGTGCCCCCATCAAGGAGGAGCGTGCAGGCCTGATTCGCGGCCAGACCAGTGCCCACCGTGGGTTGCGCACCTTTGCCCAGGATCGTTCACGGGGCCGCAAGGACGCATCGGCGCTGACGTTCAGCCATGCGATGGCCACTGACAGCGATGAAGGCGCGCTGTATCTGCAATGGCGCCTCAAGGCGGGCGCCCCTGAGCTGGGCAGCACGTTGCAGACATTGCGCGAAAATGCCGGCCAGGCCGGCGTCGAATTGTCTTTCGAGGCTACGGGTAATGACTGGCGAGTAAAGATGATTGGTCTTCAACAGCCAATGCCTGCGGTGCTCGAAGCCGTGGCCCATGCGCTGAACCAGCCGCAAGCGCCAGCTCCCGCGCCGGTGCCGATGATCGCTATTCGGGCGCTGCTCAACGCGCTGCCTGAGTACTGTGCCAACGCAACCGCCGCCGATGAGACGCCAGCGTCATGGTCCGACGCCCGCTGGCAAGGCTTGGGTATTGGCCTGACAGCCACGTGCGAGGCAGCAGTCAAAGCGGCCGCAGCGCGCTTGCCTGGGCAACCCGCGATCATCGAACGCGACGTGGCAGATCTTGCCGGCCAACACCTGTGGCACGCCGTAACAACCGACACGAGCGAAGCCGCCCTGCTGCTGTTCTGCCCCACACCGAGCGGATCCCTGGCCGATGAAGCCGCCTGGCGCCTGCTCGGGCATTTGCTGCAGGCGCCCTTCTACCAACAGCTGCGCGTGGATCTGCAGTTGGGCTACGCCATATTCAGCGGCGTCCGACAGATCAACGGGCAAACCGGACTGCTGTTTGGTGTGCAATCGCCCACAGCGTCACTGGAATATATCGTCGAGCACCTGCAAACCTTCCTCCAGCAGTTGCCAGCGTTGATCGAGTGCAGCGACGAGTTGGGCAACCAGCCCTTGGCTGCACAGTTTGCTCCTGAAGCGCTGCCAACCGCCCAAGCCGCGGAGCTGCTATGGCACGCCCATCTGGCAGGCCACTCGTCGGATTACCTGCCGCAGTTGCAACAACGGATTCTGGCCTGCACCCAGAGCGACCTGCTGCAGGCCGCCCGGCAGTTGCAAGATGCGGCTGGCGGCTGGCGCTTTGTCGCCAATGGTCCGCGTGCGATCGGCTGAACAGCGATCATTGCTGCCTTTGCAAAAGGCTTTTTCCATCAAGACAGCGCTAACTTGAAAAGAATTGCGTAACATTCACACGCACACATCTGAACATCTCCGACAGGAGATGGACTATATGTATTACACATCCCATCCCTACGTAGGAGTAAGAACATGACCTGGTCCAAACCTGCTTACACTGATCTGCGCATTGGTTTCGAAGTCACCATGTACTTCGCCAGCCGTTAATCCGCTGGGTAATACAACGCCTCGGTTCGCCCGGGGCGTTTTTGTTTTGAGCTTTGCTTGATGGAGCGGCCATGTTTGTCCAGATTCTAGGTTCCGCCGCCGGCGGTGGTTTCCCGCAGTGGAACTGCAACTGCGTGAACTGCGCAGGTTTTCGCGACGGCAGCCTGCGCGCCCACGCGCGTACCCAGTCATCCATTGCGATCTCCGATGATGGCGTGAATTGGGTGCTGTGCAACGCCTCGCCGGATATCCGCGCGCAGTTGCAGGGCTTTGCGCCGATGCAACCGGGCCGCGCCCTGCGTGACACCGGCATCAGCGCGATCATCCTGATGGACAGCCAGATCGACCACACCACCGGCCTGCTGAGCCTGCGCGAAGGTTGCCCGCACCAGGTGTGGTGTACCGACATGGTTCATGAAGACCTGAGCACCGGCTTTCCGCTGTTCACCATGCTCACCCACTGGAACGGCGGCCTGGCCTGGAACCGCATCGAGCTGGACGCCAGTTTCACCATCCCGGCCTGCCCGAACCTGCGCTTTACCCCGCTGCCGCTGCGCAGCGCCGCGCCACCTTATTCGCCCCATCGCTTCGATCCGCATCCCGGCGACAACATCGGCCTGATCGTCGAAGACCTGCGCACCGGCGGCAAGCTGTTTTACGCCCCAGGCCTGGGCAAGGTCGATGCGCCGTTGCTGCAGATCATGGCCGGCAGTGACTGCCTGCTGGTGGACGGCACGATGTGGGACGACGATGAAATGCAGCGCCGCGGCGTCGGCACGCGCACCGGCCGCGAGATGGGCCACCTGGCGCAGAACGGCCCCGGTGGCATGCTGGAAGTACTTGAGCAATTGCCCGAGCAGCGCAAGGTGCTGATCCACATCAACAACACCAATCCGATCCTCGATGAAGACTCACCCGAGCGAGCGGAACTGGCAAGGCGCAATGTCGAAGTGGCTTACGACGGCATGAGCATTGAATTGTAGGAGCGACCGAAATGACTGATACGGCCCTGACCACCGCCGAATTCGAAGCAGCCCTGCGCGCCAAGGGTGCCTTCTACCATATCCATCACCCGTACCACGTGGCGATGTATGAAGGCCGCGCCAGCCGCGAGCAAATCCAGGGTTGGGTCGCCAACCGCTTCTACTATCAGGTGAATATCCCCCTGAAAGACGCCGCGATCCTGGCCAACTGCCCCGACCGCGAAATCCGCCGTGAGTGGATCCAGCGCCTGCTCGACCATGACGGTGCGCCGGGTGAAGATGGCGGTATCGAAGCCTGGCTGCGCCTGGGCCAGGCCGTGGGCCTGGACCCCGACCAGTTGCGCTCCCAGGAACTGGTGCTGCCCGGTGTGCGCTTCGCGGTGGACGCCTACGTCAACTTCGCCCGCCGCGCCAGTTGGCAAGAAGCCGCCAGCAGCTCACTGACCGAGCTGTTCGCACCGCAAATTCATCAGTCGCGGCTCGACAGCTGGCCCCAGCATTACCCGTGGATCGACCCGGCTGGCTATGAGTATTTCCGGACCCGTCTCGGCCAGGCGCGCCGCGACGTGGAGCACGGCCTGGCGATCACGCTTGAGCACTACACCACCCGCGAAGGCCAGGACCGCATGCTGGAAATCCTGCAATTCAAACTGGACATTCTGTGGAGCATGCTCGACGCCATGAGCATGGCTTACGAACTCAAACGCCCGCCGTATCACAGCGTGACCGAGCAGCGGGTCTGGCATAAAGGGATCACCCTATGAGCTTTGATCGCAGCAGAAAACCCGTGTGGCGCCAGGGCTATCGCTACCAGTACGAGCCTGCGCAAAAAGGCCATGTGCTGCTGTATCCGGAGGGCATGATCAAGCTCAACGAGAGCGCCGCACTGATTGGCGGCTTGATTGACGGCGAGCGGGACGTGGCGACCATCATCGCCGAGCTCGACCAGCAATTTCCCGGCGTGCCTGAACTTGGTGAAGACGTCGAGCAATTCATGGAGGTCGCCCGTGCTGAGCACTGGATCGAACTTGCCTGAAAAACCGCCTGTCGGCCTGCCGCTATGGCTGCTCGCCGAACTGACCTACCGCTGCCCGCTGCAGTGTCCTTACTGCTCCAATCCACTGGATTTTGCCGAGCAGGGCAAGGAGCTGACCACGGAGCAGTGGATAAAGGTATTTCGCGAGGCGCGCGAGATGGGTGCTGCTCAGCTGGGGTTTTCCGGTGGTGAACCGCTGGTGCGCCAAGACCTTGCCGAACTGATCGGCGAGGCGCGCAAACTCGGGTTCTACACCAACCTGATCACCTCCGGCATCGGCCTCACCGAACAGAAGATCAGCGACTTCAAAAAAGCCGGCCTCGACCATATCCAGATCAGCTTCCAGGCCAGCGACGAGCAGGTGAACAACCTGCTGGCCGGCTCGAAAAAAGCGTTCGCACAGAAACTGGAAATGGCCCGCGCCGTAAAAGCTCACGGTTATCCGATGGTGCTGAACTTCGTCACCCATCGGCACAACATCGACAAGATCGACCGCATCATTGAGCTGTGCATTGCGCTGGAGGCGGACTTTGTCGAGCTTGCCACCTGCCAGTTCTATGGCTGGGCGCAGCTCAATCGGGTGGGACTGCTGCCGACCCGAGAGCAACTGGTGCGCGCCGAGCGCATCACCAATGAATACCGCGCCAAGCTCGAAGCCGAGGGCCATCCCTGCAAGCTGATCTTTGTGACGCCGGATTATTACGAGGAGCGCCCCAAGGCCTGCATGAACGGCTGGGGCAGCATCTTCCTGACCGTCACACCGGACGGCACTGCCCTGCCCTGCCATGGCGCGAGGCAAATGCCGGTGCAGTTCCCCAATGTGCGGGACCACAGCATGCAGCACATCTGGTATGACTCGTTCGGCTTCAATCGTTTTCGCGGCTATGACTGGATGCCCGAGCCGTGCCGTTCATGCGACGAAAAGGAAAAGGACTTCGGCGGCTGCCGCTGTCAGGCGTTCATGCTCACGGGCGATGCCAGCAATGCCGACCCTGTGTGCAGCAAGTCCGAGCACCACGGCATCATCCTGCAAGCACGCGAAGAAGCCGAGCACGCTACTCAGACCATCGAACAACTGGCGTTTCGCAATGAACGCAATTCACGGCTGATCGCAAAAGGCTGAGGGAACATCAGGAGGTCTAAAAATGTGGGAGGGGGCTTGCCCCCGATAGCGGTGTTTCAGTCAACATATCAGTGACTGCTCCACTGCCATCGGGAGCAAGCCCCCTCCCACATTTGATCTTCGGCGCAATAGCGCACACCTCAACGCTTGGCGATGATGTACACCGCATGGATGATGCCGGGGAAGTAACCGCACAGGGTCAACAGGATGTTCAGCCAGAACGCGCCGCCGAAACCTACTTGCAGGAACACACCCAGTGGCGGCAGCAGAATGGCGATGATGATGCGAATGATGTCCATGGGTCAGCTCCAGAAAATCGGCTCGTGTGAGCCGTGTAGCTAATCGACCTTTGGCGTCCGCGAGGGTTCAGTGGTTTCTGGCATTGCGCCATCGTTGGAACCTGCCTGACTTTTTCGCAGGCAAAAGAAAACCCCGCCGAAGCGGGGCTTTGCAGACTGTTTCCCTGACATCCATTTCACTCCGCCATCCTGGCAGAATCCTACGTGTCCATGTTGTTGCTTTGCGCTTCCTGCGCGACGTCCATGTGAAGTAGATTATCGATGGATCCAATTTGGCGATAGAGGACGAATAGCAGTACGTCATGTAAGAGAATGCTTACACGCCCTTCAAAGCCTTTAGAACAGGGCTTCATCCAGCAAAAACAATGATTCACTACCGGCTTTGACCGACGCACTCAGCGAATGAATACGCGGCAACAGGCGCGCAAAGTAGAAGCGCGCAGTGCCCAGCTTGCTGGCATAAAAGTCTTCCTGCGCCTGTTTGCCCCACGCTGCCTTGGCCATGCGTGCCCACATATAGGCGTAGGCCATGTAGCCAAAGGCGTGCAGATACTCCACCGACGCCGCACCGACTTCGTTCGGGTTGGTCTTGGCGCGATCCAACACCCAGGCGGTCAGCTCATCGAGGTTATCCACTGCCTTGCCGAGCGGACGGGTGAACTCGCCCAGTTCGGTGCCGGCGGTGGCGATGAACTCGCGCACCTCATCGGCGAACAGTGTGTAGAACGCGCCGTTACTGCCGACGATCTTGCGACCCACCAGGTCCAGCGCCTGGATGCCGTTGGTGCCTTCGTAGATCTGGGTGATGCGCACATCACGCACCAGTTGCTCCTGGCCCCACTCGCGAATGTAACCATGGCCGCCAAACACCTGCTGACCCAGCACAGTGGTTTCCAGGCCAATGTCGCTGAGGAAGGCCTTCGACACCGGCGTCAGCAACGCCACCAGGTTGTCCGCACGCTCACGCGCGGCAGCGTCTTCGCTGAACTTGGCGATGTCCAACTGCGTCGCAACATACGTGGAAAACGCGCGACCGCCTTCGTTTGACGCCTTCATGGTCAGCAGCATGCGGCGCACGTCAGGGTGCACGATGATCGGGTCGGCCACTTTGTCTTTGGCCTGGACCCCGACTGGCGAGCGGCTTTGCAGGCGGTCGCGTGCGTATTCAATCGCGTTCTGGTAAGAGCGCTCACCGGACGCCAGGCCCTGGATACCCACGCCCAGACGCTCGTAGTTCATCATGGTGAACATCGCCGCGAGACCACGGTTGGGCTCGCCCACCAGGAACCCCACGGCCCCATCGAAATTCATCACACAGGTGGCGGATGCCTGGATCCCCATCTTGTGTTCGATGGAGCCGCAGCTCACCAGATTACGCGCGCCCAGGCTGCCGTCGGCATTGACCATGAACTTGGGCACCAGAAACAGCGAAATGCCCTTGGGCCCGGCCGGCGCATCAGGCAGCTTGGCCAGAACCAGGTGGATGATGTTTTCAGTGAGGTCGTGTTCGCCACCGGTGATGAAGATCTTGGTGCCACTGAGGGTGTACGAACCATCCGCTTGCGGTTCGGCCTTGGTGCGGATAATGCCTAGGTCGGTGCCGGCATGGGCCTCGGTCAGGCACATGGAGCCGGCCCACTCACCGGAATACATCTTCGGCAGATAAGTGGCCTTGAGCGCTTCGGTGGCATGGGTGGCGATCGATACGCAGGCCCCGGAGGTCAGCATCGGGTACAGGCCAAACGCCAGGCTGGCCGAGTTGATCATTTCTTCAACCTGAGCCGATACCGCTTTGGGCATGCCCATGCCACCAAAAGCAGGATCGCCGCCCACACCCACCCAGCCGCCTTCGGCGTAGGTTTTGTAGGCCTGTGGATAACCGTCCGGGGTAAACACGGCGGTGTCGTCCCAGCGACACCCTTGTTCATCGCCGCCACGGCTGATCGGGGCGATGGATTTGGCGGTGACTTTGCCGGCTTCCTCGAGGATCGCCTCGACGGTTTCGGCGTCGACGCTGTCTGCCAATGCCGGCAATTGGGCCCAGGTGGTGGCGACCTCAAACACTTCGTTGAGGACGAAGCGCATATCACGCAGCGGCGCTTTGTAATCAGCCATGGCAAACCTCGTGAGAACGTAAAAGTGATTCAATGGGATCGGTTTTACAGGCTCCAAGTGTAACCGAACAACTTTTCAGACACATAGCGTCAGTTCGTGACTGCCAGGTATTTAAAAGTCACACCCAATCAATGTGGGAGGGGCTTGCCCCCTCCCCTACAGTTACAGCGCAAACCCATTCGCCGGCAAACTCATCAGGCAGTCACTGCCCGCCTCGACCGCCGCCCGGTGCATGCCCGTACGCGGCAGCAACCGCTTGAAGTAAAAGTCGCACGTCGCCAGCTTGGCCTGGGCAAACTCCGCATCATCCTGCGCCTGCGCGGCAATCGCCATGCGCAACCACAGGTAGGCGAGGATGATGTAACCGCTGTACATCAGGTAATCCACCGCCGCCGCACCCACTTCGTCCGGGTTCTTCATCGCCGCCATCCCCACGCTGCTCGTCAACTCGCCCCACTCCTGGTTCAGTTGATTGAGCTGCGCCACCTGCGCTTTGAGCTGCGCATGCTCGGCGTTCGCCCCACAGAACTTATGCACAATTTTAGTAAACCCGCGCAGCAACTTGCCCTGGCTACCCAGCACCTTGCGGCCCAGCAGGTCCAGGGCCTGGATGCCATTGGTGCCTTCATAAATCGGTGCAATCCGTGCATCGCGCGCCAACTGCTCCATACCCCATTCGCGGATATAGCCATGCCCGCCAAATACCTGCATGCCGTGGTTGGTTACCTCAAGCCCCGTGTCGGTCATGAAGGCCTTGCAGATCGGCGTGAGGAACGCCAGCAGGTCGTCGGCTTCCTGGCGCGCCGTGGCGTCGCTGCTCAGGTGCGCCGTGTCGATCAACTGCGCGGTGAAGTAGGTCAGCGCGCGGTTGCCCTCATTGAAGGCTTTCATGGTCAGCAGCATGCGCCGCACATCGGCGTGCACGATGATCGGGTCGGCGGCTTTGTCTGATGCCTTGGCGCCGGTCAGCGAGCGCATTTGCAGGCGGTCGTTGGCGTATCTCACCGCCCCCTGGAAGCTCGTCTCGCCATTGCACAGCCCCTGCATCCCGGTGCCCAGCCGCGCGTGGTTCATCATGGTGAACATGCAGTTGAGGCCCTTGTTCGCCTCGCCGATCAAAAATCCCTTGGCACCATCGAAATTCAGCACACACGTCGCGGACGCCTTGATACCCATCTTGTGTTCGATGGACCCGCAATGCACCGCGTTGCGCTCGCCCGAGTCGGCGTGGAACTTGGGCACGATAAACAACGAGATCCCCTTGGTGCCCGCCGGCGCATCCGGCAACTTGGCCAGCACCAGGTGGATGATATTGGCGCTCAGGTCGTGCTCGCCGGCCGAGATGAAGATCTTGCTGCCGCTGACCGCATAGCTGCCATCGGCCTGGGGCACGGCGCGGGTCTTGATCAGGCCCAGGTCAGTGCCGCAATGGGCTTCGGTGAGGCACATGGTGCCCGTCCACTCGCCGGCGGTGAGTTTGCTCAGGAACGTGGCTTTCTGTTCCTCGGTGCCGTGGGCGTGGATCGCCGACATCGCGCCGTGGGTAAGGCCGGGGTACATGCCCCAGGACGTGTTGCTGGAACCGATCATCTCGCTCAGCACCAGGCCCAGTGACTGCGGCAGGCCCTGGCCGCCGTAGGCCGGGTCAGCCGCCAGGCCATGCCAGCCGCCTTCCACGTACTGGGCGAAGGCGCCCTTGAACCCCTTGGGCGTGGTGACCACCCCGTTGTCGAAATGGCAGCCTTCTTCATCGCCGCTGCGGTTGAGCGGCGCGAGTACGTTTTCGCAGAATTTCGCGCCTTCTTCGAGGATCGCGCTGACCATGTCCGGGCTGGCATCGGTTGCACCCAGAGCGGCGTAGTGGCCGTGGAAATCAAACACGTTGTCGATCAGAAAGCGCATGTCGCGCAGGGGAGCTTTGTATTCAGGCATGACAGTTTCTCCGGCAGCAGATGGTTTCAACCTACTGCTGGCCGCTGCCGCGAACAATCACTGTAGCGCCGCTGAATACAGCACCATCACTCAACCCGCAGCGCGCTCCATGCGTACCGCGCCGCGCCGGTTCTGCCCGGCCGCCACCACGCAGTTACGCCCCGCGCCCTTGGCCGCGTACAGCGCCTGATCGGCGGACTTGAGCACTTCTTCGGGCGTGCGCTGCTCGGCCTGGCGTTCGGCCACGCCAATGCTGACGGTCACCGATACACTCGACGCGCCGCTGTCAGCACGACGCTGGCGGCCTTGTTGATCGTCGTTGGGCCGATCCGGGTTGCGCAACTTGATGTCGTAATGGGCGACGATCTCGCGAATTTCCTCCAGGTGCGGCATGCACTCGTCCAGCGTCTTGCCGGCAAACACCACGGCGAATTCTTCCCCGCCGTAGCGATAGGCGCGCCCGCCGCCGTTGACCTTTGACAGCTTGCTCGCCACCAGGCGCAGCACCTGGTCGCCCACATCGTGGCCGTGGGTGTCGTTGAAGCGCTTGAAGTGGTCGACGTCGGTCATTGCCAACACATAGTTGCGACCCAGGCGCTGCATGCGCTCGTTCAGCGCGCGGCGCCCCGGCAAACCGGTCAGCTCATCGCGAAACGCCATTTGATAAGCCTCATGCGCAACGCCGGCCGCGATCATCAGCATCACCTGGCTGCACATGATGTTCAGGGTAAACGGCAGGATGAACGTTTGCGGCAGCATCCAGAACAGCCCCAGCAACCCCACCACCTGCGCCGCATGCAAAGGGCGCGGCTGATACCAGTACTGGGCGGCCAGGGTGACGAACCCCACCAGGAACATCGGGTACGACAGCTGAATCAGGCTCATCCAACTGCCATGCAGCATCGGCCAGCGAATCTCCGCCAGCCAGTCCAGCAGCCCCTCGGGATAACGCTGCTCAACGGCCAGCGCTACGCTGCCCAGCGCCAGCAACACCGCGCAACGTGCGATGAAATCGCGGAACAGGTGGGTCTTTTCCTGCCACAGCGCGTAGACGCTGAACAGCAACGGCAGCAACAGGCAACACAGGTGAAAAACCACCGCCGCATCTGCGCGAACGCGGCCGTTGTCGCGGTAGAAGTCGGTCTGGGTGTCGAGCAGGAAATACACGATGTACACGGTGATCATCAGGAACAGCTCGCGCTGACGGCGATAGACCGCGCAGTACGCACCGCCCAGCAGCAGCACCAGGGTTGGCAGTACGTTGAACAGTGAGGTGAAGAACACGTTGAGGTCCTTCAGGTACGCAGCCGAAAGCCCCGCCAGCAAGAGCAGCAATGAAGGCAGGAAATGACTGAAGCGCACTGCGGACACGCGTGACAAGGGTTGAACTCCGACCCGCAAATGGAGGATGGCATCGAGACACGGCGGCGACAGTTAAACATATTCTGCGGAGCATGCATCAAATTGCCAGCACTTTAACGGCAGGCCGCCGCAATCCCTGAGCGTGACACCGTTTTTTTGTATTCAACATCAATTGAATGCGGGAAGAGGCTTGCTCCCACAAAAAAACCGCCGCCCCTGAGGGCGGCGGTTTCAGAAAACTTCGAAGGCTTAGTAAGCCAGGCCGAAGTGTTCTTCTTTCATGTCCATCAGGTTGTTGGCGCCCGACAGCATGGTAGCCACGTGGGTACGGGTACGCGGCAGGATGCGCTGGAAGTAGAAGCGCGCGGTCTGCAGCTTGGCGGTGTAGAACGCCTCGTCACTGGTGCCGGCCGCCAGCTTTTCGGCCGCCACTCGCGCCATGTCGGCCCAGAAGTAGGCCAGGCACGCGTAACCGGAATACATCAGGTAGTCCACCGAAGCGGCACCGACTTCTTCACGGTCTTTCATCGCGGCCATGCCGACCTTCATGGTCAACTCGCCCCACTCCTTGTTCAGCGCAGCCAGCGGCGTCACGAACTCCTGGACCGCCTCGACACCTTCGTTGGCCTGGCAGAACTTGTGCACGATCTTGGTGAAGCCCTTGAGCGCTTCGCCCTGGGTCATCAGCACTTTACGGCCGAGCAGGTCCAGCGCCTGGATGCCGGTGGTGCCTTCGTACAGCATCGAAATGCGGCTGTCGCGAACGTTCTGCTCCATGCCCCACTCGGCGATAAAGCCGTGGCCACCGTAGATCTGCACGCCGTGGTTGGCCGATTCAAAGCCGACTTCGGTCATGAACGCCTTGGCGATCGGGGTCATGAAGGCCAGCAGGCCGTCAGCCTGTTTCTTGGCTTCGTCGTCGGTGCCGTACTTGACGATGTCCACTTGCTTGGCGGTGAAGTACACCATCGCGCGATTGCCTTCGGCGAACGCTTTCATGGTCAGCAGCATGCGGCGCACGTCCGGGTGCACGATGATCGGGTCGGCGGCCTTTTCCGGCGCTTTCGGGCCGGTGAGGGAGCGCATCTGCAGGCGATCACGCGCGTATTTCAAGCCACCCTGGAAGCCGATTTCGGCGTGGGCCAGGCCTTGCAACGCAGTGCCCAGGCGAGCGGTATTCATAAAGGTGAACATGCAGTTCAGGCCTTTGTTCGCCGGGCCGATCAAGTAGCCGGTGGCCGCGTCGAAGTTCATCACGCAGGTGGCGTTGCCGTGGATGCCCATCTTGTGCTCCAGGGAGCCACAGGTCACCGCGTTGCGCGCGCCGATCGAGCCATCTGCCTCTGGAATGAACTTGGGCACGATAAACAGCGAAATGCCTTTGGTGCCGGCCGGGGCGTCCGGCAGGCGGGCCAGTACGATGTGGACGATGTTGTCGGCCATGTCGTGTTCACCGGCCGAGATGAAGATCTTGGTGCCCGATACTTTGTAGGAACCGTCGGCCTGAGGCTCGGCCTTGGTGCGCAGCATGCCCAGGTCGGTGCCGCAGTGCGGTTCGGTCAGGCACATGGTGCCGGTCCACTCGCCCGACACCAGCTTGGTCAGGTAAGCCTCTTGCTGCTCG
The DNA here is from genome assembly GCF_000336465.1 of Pseudomonas poae RE*1-1-14. NCBI lineage: Bacteria > Pseudomonadati > Pseudomonadota > Gammaproteobacteria > Pseudomonadales > Pseudomonadaceae > Pseudomonas > Pseudomonas poae. The sequence goes on from NC_020209.1 coordinate 4,212,484, forward strand.
GGAGTGCCGTGCTCGGAGATGGTGTTCATCGCACCATGGGACAGGCCCGGGTACATGCCCCACGACCAGTTGGCCTCGCCGACCATTTCGCTCACCGCCAGGCCCAGGGATTCCGGCAGGCCTTGGCCACCGTGCTCCACATCGTGGGCCAGGCTCGGCCAGCCACCTTCGACGAACTGCTTGTAGGCTTCCTTGAAACCGGTCGGGGTCTTAACGCCTGACTCGCTCCAGGTGCAGCCTTCGATGTCGCCCACGCGATTCAGCGGTGCCAGCACCTGCTCGCAGAACTTGGCGCCTTCTTCGAGGATGGCGTCAACCATGTCCGGCGTAGCGTCCTGGCAAGCCGGCAGGCTTTGATAGTGCGCTTCATAGCCGAGCAGTTCGTCACGAACGAAGCGAATATCACGCAAGGGGGCCTTGTAGTCAGGCATAGCGATAAACCTCTGCTGATGAATCTGGGATGAACAAACCGCGCGGAAGTGCCAGGGCGGTCAAACAGGTGTTTGAAACATACGTTTACGACCTGGGGTTGTCAAGGGTCGTACGGGCACCGTTTGTCTTGACGCAAATAAGCGCCACGCACGACAAAGCGCCCGCAAAGCCACTGCGTGAAAGTGAGTGTAGAGATTGATCAGGGGAGAAGAGGGACAACTATGGGAGAGGCAGCCCCCTCCCATATTTCAACTGTCAGGCATAGGTGTCGATCAAGCTGCCCAGCATTTCATCGGAAGCCTTGGCGACTTTTACGCCCAGCTCCACCTGAAATTTACCCTGAGCCATTTCAACCATGTTGCTCGCCGAATTGGTCGCCTGGGCACGGTCATTGGCTTGCAGCCGGTCGCTTTGCGCGGCCGAAGGCTGGGTGGTGGCGGCGCTGGCGATTTTGCCGGCGGCCTGGTCGACACGGCTTTGCCCGGTCTGAATGCTGCTCAGTCCCGAGTAAAACGCGCTGCTTCCAGAGATTTCCATGGCGTAGGCCTGCCTTTAGAGAATCGTGAACCTGAATTGAAGCAGACAAACTGGCAAAAGGCCCGCTAAAAACACTAATGGCACAATGCCTGTCGATAGCCAAAATCAGTCAAGCACGTTCAGATGCAGATAGTTGGCGACCGCTTCAGCCCCGGCGTGCGTGAGTTTCGGCACGCGCCCAAGGCAGGGCGCCGGAAGGCGCTCGGCCAGGGTGGCAAGGTTTTCTTCCAGACGGGAGGTCGCGGGATCAATGATATTCGCGACCCACCCCGCCAGCGTCAAACCGTCCCGCGCAATCGCTTCGGCCGTCAGCAGCGCATGGCTGATGCAGCCAAGACGTACGCCCACCACCAGAATCACCGGCAGCTTGAGCGCCATGGCCAGGTCCGACAGGTTGTCTTGATCCGCCAGGGGCACACGCCAGCCGCCCGCGCCCTCGATCAAGGTGAAATCCGCCTGGCGCGCAAGGATCTGCTGCATCGGCCCAAGTAATGACGGCACCGTCAAAGCCACACCCGCCTCGCGCGCCGCCAGGTGCGGCGCGATGGCTGGCTCGAAGGCGATCGGGTTGACCTCGGCATAGGTCAGCGGCACGGAACATTCGGCCAGCAACGCCAGGGCATCGGCATTGCGCAAGCCATTGGGTGTGACCTCACAACCCGACGCCACCGGCTTGCCCGCGGCGGTGCTTTTACCGGCGCGGCGCGCGGCATGCAGCAGGCCGGCGGCGACGGTGGTTTTGCCGACATCGGTGTCGGTACCGGTGATGAAATACGCTGCGTTCATCAAGGTTTCTCCAGTACGGCGTACACCACTTGATAGGTGGCCGGCAGGCCCAGGGGCTGACGAAACCGCTCATAAGCGTCCACCAGTGCAACCATCCGCGAGCGGCCGGTCAGGCCTCCCGGACGGCCCGGGTTCAGGTTGTGCGCCCCCAGCGCCTTCAGTTCGTGGGTCAGGCTGCGCACATCCGGGTAGTGCAACACATGGGCACGCCGCTCCAGGCTCACCACCCGCAAACCACTGGCCGCACACAACCGTTGATAGACCTCGAATGTGCGGAACCGATTCACATGAACCATGCCATCGGCCGCGCGCCAGCTTTCACGCAATTCATCCAGCGTACCCACGCACAAGCTGGCAAAGGCCAGCGCCCCGCCCGGTTGCAGCACGCGCGATGCCTCATCGAGCACCGCTTCGAAATGGCCACACCATTGCACCGCCAGGCTGGAGAAGAGCAGTTGCACGCTGTCAGCCTTGAGCGGCAAGCGTTCGGCATCCCCGGCGATGAACTGAGAAGCGCCACCCAGCGGCCGCGCGTGGTTGAGCATGCCTTCGGCAATGTCCAGCGCGATGCCTTGGCTGGCGGGCCAACGCTCGCCCAGCACACGACTGAAATAGCCAGTGCCGCAGCCCATGTCCAGCCAGCGTTCTGGCGCGCAGGCCGCTGGCAAGCGCGCCAGCAGCGCATGCCCTACCGCGCGCTGTAACTCGGCCACGCTGTCGTAGCTGGCCGCGGCGCGGGAAAAAGAAGCTGCGACCTGGCGCTTGTCCGGCAAAGCGCCCGGCAAGGAAGGATGGGAGAGATCAGTCATCAACGCACTCGTGCAAAAAAGCCTGGATGGCCCCCGCGACACCGTGGGGATCCTCCAGAAGAAAAGCGTGACCGGCCTGTTCAATCAGGCCGATTTCCACATCGGGGAGCAACGCCAGCAAGTCGCCGGCCGCCTCGGCGGGCACCAGCTCGTCGTGGCCCGCAAACAGGTGCAACTGCGGCCCGCGAAACCCTTGCAGGGCGGCGCGGGTGTCCAACTGGGCGAGCAATTCCAGGCCCGGCATCAGCACACTGGGGGCAGAATGCGGCGCGCCACTGACCAACAGCCGCGACATCCCGCGAGGGTCCGCGCTGCCCTTGGCACACAACAAACCAAAGCGTTTGAGAGTGACCTGGGAATCGGCGTGGCAGCCAGCGAGGAACGCATCGAAGGTCTCAGCTGGCATGCCGTGAGGCCAGCCGTCGTGGGCGACAAAACACGGGTTGCTCGCCAGGGTCAGCAGGCCACAGCAGCGCTCGCCGCGCCGCGCCGCGAGTTCCGAGGCGAGCATGCCGCCCAGGGACCAGCCGCCCAGCCAGGCGTTGTCCGGCAGCGCGGCATCGAATTCGTCCAGCCATTCATCGAGGTTGCTGGAGGCCAGCGTCGGCAGCGGCTCGACCTGTACCTGCAGATGCGCGTCAAGCCCCAGCAGCGCGGCGGCCAGCGGTTCCAGCGGCGACACGCCAAGGCCCCAGCCGGGCAGCAGAATCAGGCGATCACGCATGCTCGGCCTCCAGGCACGCACACACCTCCAATGCGTTCAGCAACTGTTGCACCTGCGCTTCGCTGTGGGCTGCGGTCAACGTCACACGCAAACGGGCGCTGCCGACGGGCACGGTGGGCGGACGAATGGCAGTCACCATGATGCCGTGCTCGCGCAGCCGCCTGGACAGGCGCATGGCCTTGGCGCTGTCGCCAATCAGGATCGGCTGGATCGGCGTGAAACTGTCCATCAGCGCCAGGCCCATCTGCTCGGCCCCCTGGCGGAACTGGCGGATCAGCCCGTCAAGGTGCTCGCGCCGCCAATGCTCGGTGCGCAACAGCTCAAGGCTTTTAAGCGTGGCGCAGGCCAGCGCCGGCGGTTGGCTGGTGGTGTAGATGTACGGCCGGGCGAACTGGATCAGGCTTTCGATCAGTTCCTCACTGCCCGCCACAAACGCGCCAGCGGTGCCGAACGCTTTGCCCAGGGTGCCGACCAGTACCGGCACGTCCTCCTGGCTCAAGCCGAAATGCTCGACGATGCCACCACCATTGGCGCCCAGCGGACCAAAGCCATGGGCGTCGTCCACCATCAACCAGGCGCCCTTGGCGCGGGCTGCACGGGCCAGCGCAGGCAGATCGGCCAGGTCGCCGTCCATGCTGAACACGCCATCGGTGACCACCAGCGTATTGCCGGTGGCTTTCTCAAGGCGCTTGGCCAGACTCTCGGCATCGTTGTGCAAGTAGCGATTGAAGCGCGCGCCGGACAACAGTCCGGCATCCAGCAGGGAGGCATGGTTGAGACGGTCTTCAAGCACCGTATCGCCCTGCCCCACCAACGCCGTGACCGCGCCGAGGTTGGCCATGTAACCGGTGGTGAACAACAGCGCACGCGGGCGACCGGTGAGATCGGCCAGGGCTTCCTCCAGTTCATGGTGCGGCGTGGCATGGCCCACCACCAGATGCGAAGCACCGCCGCCCACGCCCCAACGCGACGCACCGGCGCGCCAGGCCTCGATCACCTGCGGGTGATTGGCCAGGCCCAGGTAATCATTGTTGCAAAAGGCCAGCAACGGCTGGCCGTCGACCACCACCTGCGGCCCTTGCGGGCTCTGCAGCAACGGACGTTGGCGGTAAAGGTGTTCGGCACGGCGGGCAGCGAGGCGCGCGGCGAGATCGAAGGACATGAGGCCTCGGTTTATCAGATTCAACTCGGCCAAAACTGTGGGAGGGGGCTTGCGCCCGATAGCGGTGTGTCAGTCAATGCATCTACCTGCTGACACGCCCTCATCGGGAGCAAGCCCCCTCCCACACTGGTCTCTGATTTCAATCAATCAAACAGCAGCGTTATAGAACTGCTCGCTGCTCTTGTGCTCCACCAGCGCCTGCTCGATTGCCGCCTGGTGCACCTCATCGGCGTGCTCTTCACGGGCCTCCGGCAGAATCCCCAGGCGCGAGAACAATTGCATGTCCTTGTCCGCCTGCGGGTTGGCGGTGGTCAGCAGCTTGTCGCCGTAGAAGATCGAGTTGGCACCGGCAAAAAACGCCAGCGCCTGCATCTGCTCGTTCATCGCCTCACGGCCAGCCGACAGGCGCACGTGGGACTGCGGCATCAGGATACGGGCCACGGCGAGCATGCGGATGAAATCGAACGGGTCGATGTCCTCGGCGTTTTCCAACGGCGTGCCGGCCACTTTCACCAGCATGTTGATCGGCACCGACTCCGGATGCTCCGGCAGGTTGGCCAGTTGGATCAGCAGGTTGGCGCGGTCGTCGAGGGACTCGCCCATGCCCAGGATGCCGCCGGAGCAGATCTTCATCCCTGAATCGCGTACGTAGGCCAGGGTTTGCAGGCGCTCGCCGTAGGTGCGGGTGGTGATGATGCTGCCGTAGAACTCAGGCGACGTATCCAGGTTGTGGTTGTAGTAATCGAGCCCGGCCTGGGCCAGGGCTTCGGTCTGGTCCTGGTCGAGACGGCCGAGGGTCATGCAGGTTTCCAGGCCCATGGCCTTCACGCCCTTGACCATCTCCAGCACGTAGGGCATGTCCTTGGCCGACGGGTGTTTCCACGCCGCGCCCATGCAGAAGCGAGTCGACCCGATGGCCTTGGCGCGGGCGGCCTCTTCGAGGACCTTCTGCACTTCCATCAGTTTTTCTTTTTCCAGGCCCGTGTTGTAGTGGCCCGACTGCGGACAATATTTGCAATCTTCCGGGCAGGCGCCGGTTTTGATCGACAACAGGGTCGACACCTGTACGCGGTTGGCGTCGAAATGCGCGCGGTGCACGGTATGCGCCTGGAACAACAGGTCATTGAACGGCTGCACGAACAGTGCTTTGACTTCGGCCAAAGACCAGTCGTGACGAAGAGTGGCAGTGAGGCTGGCGCTCATGGGCGATTCCTTGATTATGCTTGGGCAAACGCTGCGGGAAGGGCAATACCCACAGGCACGACACGGATGCTCGGCATAGTTAAGGAAGATTCATGCACTGTCAACTGAAGCGCAAACACGAAGTTTACATCTGGTTAAAAACCAACCAAACCTGTTTGGTCTGCGATGAAGCGACCCAATGCGCTGATAGTGTATGCAACGCCTGCGAAACCGAATTGCCCTGGCTGATGGACGCATGCGAAGTCTGCGCACTGCCTCTGCCGATGGAGGGTCTGACCTGCGGCCAGTGCCAGACAAAACCGCCGGCGTTTAACCACGTGATTGCGCCCTGGACCTTCAGCTTTCCCGTCGACACGCTGATCAGCCGCTTCAAGCATCAGGCCCGCTGGCCCCTCGGGCACATGCTGGCGCGCTTGCTCGGGGACTATCTGCAACACCGCTTTGACACCACCGGACTCACGCGCCCCGACTGCCTGCTGCCGGTGCCCATGGCGCCCAGGCGCCTGCGCGAGCGCGGCTACAACCAGGCCCTGATGCTGGCGCGCTGGCTCAGTACCGCCCTCGACATCCCCTGCGATGCCGACCTGTTGCTGCGCCCTTTCGAGACCGTGGCCCAGCAGGATCTCGACGCCAAGACCCGCAAACGCAACCTGCTGCGCGCCTTCACCCTGGCCCCCGGCGCCCAGGTGCAAGGCCGTCACCTGGCACTGGTGGACGACGTCCTCACCACCGGCGCCACCGCCCACAGCCTGGCGCGGCTGTTGATGGCCGCCGGCGCACGCCGGGTCGACGTGTACTGCCTGGCCCGCACGCCCAAGCCCGGCACTTGACTCTCATGCGCCACGGCGGCAACGTCCGCTCATCTCACTCACAATGTGCGCCCATGTCTCTGCCCACCTCCCTCAGCCAGCACATCATCCGCCGCCCGCAGCGCATTGCCCTGCTCGGGCATATCGCCGAGCAGGGCTCCATCACCCGCGCCGCCAAAGCGGCCGGCTTGAGTTACAAGGCTGCCTGGGATGCGATTGATGAACTCAATAACCTGGCGCAAAAGCCGTTGGTGGAACGCAGCGTCGGCGGCAAGGGCGGTGGCGGCGCCAGGCTGACGGCTGAAGGTGAGCGCGTGTTGCGCCTCTATCAGCGCTTGCAGGCATTGCAGACTGAAGTGCTTGGCACGGACGAAGCGGCCCACGACTTCAACCTGCTGGGGCGCTTGATGTTGCGCACCAGCGCGCGCAACCAGTTGCACGGTCAGGTCATCGCCATCCAGGCCCAGGGCCGTAACGACCTGATCCGTCTGGAACTGCCCGGCGGACTTACCCTCGATGCGCGCATCACCCACGACAGCACGCAAAGGCTGGAACTGGAGCCAGGCGTGGAAGTGGTGGCCCTGATCAAGGCCGGCTGGCTGCAACTGCTGGCAACCGACCACACTGCAACACCTGGACACAATTGCCTGAGCGGCACAATCGAGACGATTCTCGACGCCGACGACGGCCCCAGCGAAGTGCGCATCATCCTGCCCAATGGCCCGGTAGTGTGCGCCCTGGCGCAGCCCGCCGCGCTCACGGCACTCGATGCCGTCGAAGGCCAGCCGATCCAGGTGCAATTCGCGCCTGACAATGTCCTGCTCGGTACGCCCGTCTAGGCGCAGAGCGTCTTCAAGCTGCAACAATTTCGTCACGCGCGCTCCCTAAGGTGTCTGCAAAAACCGCTGGGAGCCTGCAATGAACCTATTAGAAGAAAACCAAGCCACCGACCTTGAACAGATGGTCGGCCTCACCCGCCGCCGCTTTATCGGCGCCGGCGCCCTGTGCGGTGCCGCAATGTTCCTCGGCGGCAACCTGCTCAGCCGTAGCGCCCTGGCCGTCAATGCCGCGTCCGCCAGTCCGCTGCTGGGCTTTGCCGGCATCGCCGCCGATACCCGCGACACCATCACCCTGCCGCCGGGTTACAGCGCTTCGGTGCTGATCAGTTGGGGCCAGCCGCTGAGCCGGCACGCTCCGGCCTTCGATCCGTCCGGCAACGGCAGCGCCAAGGCCCAGGAACAACAGTTCGGCGACAACAACGACGGCATGAGCCTGTTCGCCTTTCCCGGCGACAACAACCGCGCGCTGCTGGCGATCAACAACGAGTACACCAACTACCGCTACCTCTATGCCCACGGCGGCGCGCCGCAGTCGACAGAAGACGTGCGCAAGGCGTTGGCCAGCGAAGGCGTGTCGGTGATCGAGGTACGGCGCAGCGGCGACACCTGGCAGTTCGTCCAGAACTCACGCTACAACCGACGCATCCACGGCAACTCGCCGATTCGCCTGAGCGGCCCCGCCGCCGGCCATGACTGGCTGAAAACCAGCGCCGACAACACCGGCAAAAAAGTCCTCGGCACGTTCCAGAACTGCGCCAACGGCAAGACGCCGTGGGGCACATACCTGACCTGTGAAGAAAACTTCACCGACTGTTTCGGCAGCAGCAACCCGCAGCAGGCCTTCGATGCCGCGCAAAAACGCTATGGCGTGGTCGCCGCCAGCAAAGAGATCAACTGGCACCCCCACGACCCGCGCTTCGACATGGCCAAAAATCCCAACGAACTCAATCGCCACGGCTGGGTGGTGGAGATCGACCCGTTCGACCCGCAATCCACCCCGGTCAAGCGCACCGCCCTGGGCCGCTTCAAGCACGAAAACGCAGCCCTGGCCGAAACCCGCGATGGCCGCGCCGTGGTGTACATGGGCGACGATGAGCGCGGCGAATTCATCTACAAGTTCATCAGCCGCGATCCGATCATCCACGACAATCCCAAGGCCAATAAAGACCTGCTCGACCACGGCACCTTGTACGTGGCGATCTTCGACGCGGGCGATGGCGACGCGGATCACCCCAGGGGCAAGGGCCAATGGGTCGAACTGACCCACGGCAAAAACGGCATCGACGCCAGCACCGGGTTTGCCAGCCAGGCCGAAGTGCTGATTCACGCACGCCTGGCCGCCAGCCTCGTCAAAGCCACGCGTATGGACCGCCCGGAATGGATCGTGGTGAGCCCCACGGACGGCCAGGTCTACTGCACCCTCACCAACAACGCCAAGCGCGGCGAAGACGGCCAGCCCGTGGGCGGGCCCAACCCGCGCGAGAAGAACGTGTATGGCCAGATCCTGCGCTGGAAGGCCGACGCCGATAACCATGGCAGCAGCACATTCAGCTGGGACCTGTTCGTGGTGGCCGGCAATCCCGGCGTGCACGCCGGCCAGCCCAAAGGCGGCTCGTCCAACATCAACCCGCAAAACATGTTCAACAGCCCCGATGGCCTGGGGTTCGACAAGGCGGGGCGCTTGTGGATTCTCACCGACGGCGACTACAGCAACGCCGGCGACTTCGCGGGCATGGGCAATAACCAGATGCTCTGCGCCGACCCGAATACCGGCGAGATCCGCCGATTCATGGTCGGGCCGGTGGCATGCGAGGTGACGGGCATCAGCTTTTCACCGGATCAGAAGACGCTGTTCGTGGGGATTCAACATCCTGGGGAAACCGGCGGGTCGACTTGGCCGGAGCATTTGCCCAATGGCAAGCCACGGTCCTCCGTGGTCGCGATCCGGCGCGACGATGGGGGCATTGTCGGCGCCTGACCGCTATAGCCGCCTACCTTGATTTCAGCCAACCCAAAACCCTGTGGCGAGCGGGCTTGCCCCGCGTTGGGGTGCGAAGCGCCCCCAATTCAGCAACACGCGGTGTACCTGATACGGCTCAGTGCCTGGCTTTGGGGCTGCTGCGCAGCCCAACGCAGGACAAGCCTGCTCGCCACAGTAAGCCCGCTCGCCGCAGAGGTATCGCCACAGACACCACCCATTCCAGTCCCGGTGCGCTACCATGCGAGGCCCGACGCGGCGCCCTGCTGCGCGCAGGAGTTCGCATGGCCCACCCGTTTGAAACACTCACCCCCGATCTGGTCCTCGACGCCGTCGAAAGCATCGGTTTTCTCAGCGATGCGCGCGTGCTGGCGCTCAACAGCTACGAAAACCGCGTGTACCAGGTGGGCATCGAAGACAGCGAGCCGCTGATCGCCAAGTTCTACCGGCCGCAGCGCTGGACAAACGAGGCGATCCTCGAAGAACACCGCTTCACCTTCGAGTTGGCCGAGTGCGACGTGCCGGTGGTTGCGCCTATGGTCCACAACGGCGAAAGCCTGTTCGAACACGCAGGCTTCCGCTTCACCCTGTTTCCACGCCGGGGTGGCCGAGCGCCGGAGCCAGGCAATCTGGATCAGTTGCATCGCCTTGGGCAACTGCTCGGCCGCTTGCACGCGGTGGGCTCCACCCGCCCGTTCGAACACCGCGAAGCCCTGGGCGTGAAGAACTTCGGCCATGACTCCCTCGCCACCCTGCTCGAAGGCAACTTCATCCCCAAAAGCCTGCTGCCCGCCTACGAGTCGGTCGCCCGCGACCTGCTCAAGCGCGTGGAAGAGGTGTACAAGGCCACGCCGCACAAGAACATCCGCATGCACGGCGATTGCCATCCCGGCAACATGATGTGCCGTGACGAAATGTTCCACATCGTGGACCTGGACGATTGCCGCATGGGCCCGGCGGTGCAGGACCTGTGGATGATGCTCGCCGGTGATCGCCAGGAATGCCTGGGGCAGTTGTCGGAATTGATGGATGGCTACCAGGAGTTCCATGACTTCGACCCGCGCGAACTGGCGCTGATCGAGCCGCTGCGCGCCCTGCGTCTGATGCACTACAGCGCCTGGCTCGCACGGCGCTGGGACGACCCGGCGTTCCCCCACAGTTTCCCTTGGTTCGGCAGCGAGCGTTATTGGGGCGATCAGGTGCTGGCGTTGCGCGAGCAGCTGTCGGCGCTCAACGAAGAACCCCTGAAGCTGTTTTAACAGGTGGGAGGGGGCTTGCTCCCTCCCACATAGAGCAAAGCCATCCCCCAGGCTGACAAATATCCTTACAATCGCGCTTTGTCAGCTGCCTGAGCAAGGATTCTGCAATGCACGCCGCCAACCCCCGCAAGGGGTACTTTCTGGGCCTGAGCGCCTACATCATCTGGGGCCTGTTCCCGCTCTATTTCAAAGCCATCGCCAGCGTGCCCGCCGCCGAGATCATCGTGCACCGGGTGTTGTGGTCGGCGCTGTTCGGCGGCTTGCTGCTGATGGTGTGGAAACACCCCGGCTGGTGGCGCGAGCTGCGCGACAACCCCAAGCGCCTGGCGATCCTGGCCCTCAGCGGTTCGCTGATCGCGGCCAACTGGCTGACGTACGTGTGGTCGGTGAACAGCGGGCGCATGCTCGAAGCGAGCCTGGGTTACTACATCAACCCGTTGGTGAATGTGCTGCTGGGCATGCTGATCCTCGGCGAGCGCCTGCGCCGCCTGCAATGGGTGGCTTTAGGCCTGGCGGCGGTGGGCGTGGCGCAGCAGGTGTGGCAGGTCGGCAGTTTGCCGTGGGTGTCGCTGGTGCTGGCACTGACCTTCGGTTTCTACGGGCTGATCCGCAAGCAGGCGCCGGTCAAGGCGCTGCCGGGGCTGGTGGTGGAAACCTGGATGCTGGTGCCGATTGCCGTGGCGTGGTTGCTGTTCAACCCTTCGGCCCACAGCGCACAGATGGCATTCTGGAGCACTTCCGAAGCCTGGTGGCTGGTCGCGGCCGGTCCGGTCACGCTGGTGCCGCTGGTGTGTTTCAACGCCGCCGCACGGCATTTGCCTTACACCACCCTGGGCTTTTTGCAGTACATAGCGCCCACCCTGGTGCTGCTCCAGGCCGTGCTGCTGTTCGGCGAACACCTGGCGCCGGCCACGCTGGTCGCCTTCGCGTTCATCTGGGCCGGGCTTGCGGTGTACAGCGTGGACATCGGCTTGAGCGTGCGCAAACGCTGATCACTCCTCGCTGCGCAGCTCCACCATCAAGTCATCGGCCAGGGTTTCCAGGGATTCCTGCAAGGTTTCCAGGGACAAGCCGGACGGCACCTGCAGCAGGGCTTCGGCGCTGAACAGCGGGTCGCCACTCATGGGCGCCGGGCGCACATCGGTGCTCAGGCGCTCCAGGTTGACGCCCTGGCGGCTGAGCAGCGCCGTAATCTCGCGCACGATACCCGCGCGGTCATTGCCCAGCAGCGTCATCACGATCGACTTGGACGTCGACGCCTGCCCGCTGCTGCCCTCGCCCACCAGCACACGAATGCCATGGGTGGACAGGTCCTCCAGCGCGCCCACCAGCGCCTGTCGGCTCTCGGCCGGCACGCTCACCCGCAGAATCCCGGCAAACTGCCCGGCCATATGGGCCATGCGGCTTTCCAGCCAGTTGCCACCGTGGGCGGCGATGTTCTGCGCAATGCGTTCGACGAGGCCGGGTTTGTCGGCGGCGATGATAGTGAGTACAAGATGGTCCATGGCATAGCCCTCTGGAAATCAATCTACAAGGTGGACCCGCAGGTCCCTGAAAACAAATCGTGTACCATTTTTATTTTTATCTGGAACAATCCAACGGTTTCTTGAGAACATCCGACTCTTCGCTGTGACCGCCTGACCAAAATGGGTCGCCAAACGACCTGTTTAGTCTGATGTTCACAAGCACAAATCATCATGTAGTATGCCCAACCGTGCACTACATAATGAACATCAGATAAAGCGCATAAGCTCCGCAGAGTGAGGCAAGCAATGACTGAACACGTTCAAGTCGGTGGCCTGCAGGTCGCCAAAGTCCTGTTCGACTTCGTCAACAACGAAGCGATTCCCGGCACCGGCCTCACGGCCGAGCAGTTCTGGGCCGGCGCCGACCAGGTCATTCACGACCTCGCGCCGAAGAACAAGGCCCTGCTCGCCAAACGCGACGATTTCCAGGCGCAGATCGACGCCTGGCACCAGGCTCATGCTGGCCAGGCCCATGACGCGGTGGCCTACAAGGCCTTCCTGCAAGACATCGGCTACCTGCTGCCGGAAGTCGCCGACTTCCAGGCCACCACCGAGAACGTCGACGACGAAATCGCTCGCATGGCCGGCCCGCAGCTGGTGGTTCCGGTGATGAACGCGCGCTTTGCCCTCAACGCCTCCAACGCCCGCTGGGGCTCGCTGTACGACGCGCTCTATGGCACCGACGCCATCAGCGAAGCCGACGGCGCCGAGAAGGGCAAGGGCTACAACAAGGTGCGTGGCGACAAGGTCATCGCGTTCGCCCGCGCTTTCCTTGACCAGGCCGCGCCACTCAGCGCCGGCAGCCATGCCGAGTCCACTGGCTACAAGATCGTCGATGGCGTGCTCATCGTCGCCCTTAAAGGCGGCAGCAACAGCGGCCTGCGCGACGATGCCCAGCTCATCGGCTTCCAGGGCCCGGCAGCCGAGCCGATTGCGATCTTGCTGAAAAACAACGGCCTGCACTTCGAAATCCAGATCGACGCCAGCACCCCGGTCGGCCAGACCGATGCCGCCGGCATCAAAGACATCCTGATGGAAGCCGCACTCACCACCATCATGGACTGCGAAGACTCCGTGGCCGCCGTTGATGCCGACGACAAAGTGGTGATCTACCGCAACTGGCTCGGCCTGATGAAGGGTGACCTGGCGGAAGAAGTCGCCAAGGGCGGCACCACCTTCACCCGCACCATGAACCCTGACCGCGTCTACACCGGCGTGCACGGCGAGGACGTGACCCTGCACGGCCGCTCGTTGCTGTTCGTGCGTAACGTGGGTCATCTGATGACCATCGACGCAATCCTGGACAAACACGGCAACGAAGTGCCCGAAGGCATTCTCGACGGCCTGCTCACCAGCCTGGCGGCAATCCACAGCCTCAACGGCAACAGCAGCCGAAGCAACAGCCGCACCGGCTCCGTGTACATCGTCAAACCGAAGATGCACGGCCCCGAAGAAGCCGCGTTCACCCACGAGCTGTTCGGCCGCATCGAAGACGTGCTGAACCTGCCACGTAACACCCTCAAGGTCGGGATCATGGACGAGGAGCGCCGCACCACGGTCAACCTCAAGGCCTGCATCCAGGCGGCCAGCGAGCGCGTGGTGTTCATCAACACCGGTTTTCTCGACCGCACCGGCGATGAAATCCACACCTCCATGGAAGCCGGCGCGATGGTGCGCAAGGCCGCCATGAAAGCGGAAAAGTGGATCGGTGCCTACGAAAACTGGAACGTCGACGTTGGCCTGCGTGCCGGCCTGCAGGGCCGCGCCCAGATCGGCAAAGGCATGTGGGCCATGCCCGATCTGATGGCCGCCATGCTCGAGCAGAAAATCGCCCACCCGCTGGCCGGTGCCAACACCGCCTGGGTGCCGTCGCCCACCGCCGCCGCCCTGCATGCGCTGCACTATCACAAGGTCGACGTATTCGCCCGCCAGGCCGAACTTGCGCAGCGCGAACGCGCCTCGGTAGACGACATTCTGACGATTCCGCTGGCCGGCACTACCGATTGGTCTGACGAAGAAATCCGCAACGAGCTGGACAACAATGCCCAAGGCATCCTCGGTTACGTGGTGCGCTGGATCGACCAGGGCGTAGGCTGCTCCAAAGTGCCGGACATCAACGATGTAGGCCTGATGGAAGACCGCGCCACCTTGCGTATCTCCAGCCAGCACATTGCCAACTGGCTGCGCCACGGCATCGTCAGCCAGTCCCAGGTGCTGGAAAGCCTCAAGCGCATGGCGCCGGTGGTAGACCGCCAGAATGCCGGGGATGCGCTGTACCGGCCGTTGGCACCGGACTTCGACAGCAACATCGCGTTTCAGGCGGCGGTGGAGTTGGTGATTGAAGGAACCAAACAACCCAATGGTTACACCGAGCCGGTGTTGCACCGCAGGCGTCGGGAGTTCAAGGCCAAAAACGGGCTGTAAATGAAAAAGCCCTGATCGTGAGATCAGGGCTTTTTCTTTGGTTTGCGGGTAACTGGAATGGCGCTATCGGGAGCAAGCCCCTCCCACATTTGGAAGGTATTCACAGCTGGACCTGTGGGACTTGCTTGCGATGAGGCCAGCAACCTCATCCAACATCAGGAAATCATCCCCAACTCCTGCTTCACCATCTGCGCCAACTTCACGCTATCAATCGGCTTGAGCAAAAAATCCACCACACTCAAATGCATCGCTTCAATCACATCCGGTGCCTCGGCGTCACCCGACATGATGATGATCGGCAACGCTGCGCGGGTGGATTCACGCACCTGACGGATCAACTCAAGACCGCTACCGGGGGCCATGCGCAGGTCGGTAATCAACAAGCCGATCGAGCTGCTGGTTTTCAATAGCTCCCACGCTGCCTCACCACTGTCGGCCGTCATGCAGCGAATGCCGTCCAGCCCCAGGATCTCCGCCAGCAGTTCACGCGCATCCTTGTCGTCATCAACAATCAACACACGTTGTGGCGGTAAATCAGGCTCCAGCATCACGGCGCTAAGCGCCTCGCGCTCGGCATCACTCAAAATATCGTGGTCGGACATACAGTTCTCAGCAGTTCTAATCAATCTCGCAGCACACTCGTCAGACATCTGCGCAAGGGCGTTCAATGTGCACTTCGTCGGAAACTTTGCCTAGTGGGCGTTCCACGGGGTTTGCATGACGGTCCCATAGGGTTTTCCCTAGTCCATGCAGTCACTTCGCTACCTAGACTTACGTCCAATGGGCACCCGCCGTGCACGAGTCGACCATGCAGCACGATAACGACAAAAACATTGCGGTCACTGTTATGAGTAAAGCTGATGCTTTCACCCAGGCGGGAAAAACCGCCGTCTTGCAGAATATCCACGGCACCCTGCAATTCCTGCAGCGTTTTCCACCCTTCAACCAGATGGAAAACGCACACCTCGCGTTTCTGGTGGAGCAATGCCAATTGCGCTTCTACGGCCCCGGCGACAGCATCCTCAAGCCGTCGGGCGGGCCAGTAGACCACTTCTATATCGTCAAGCAAGGCCGCGTGGTGGGCGAGCGCCCGGACTCGACCGAAACCACCTTCGAAATCACTACCGGTGAGTGCTTTCCGCTGGCCGCGTTGCTCGGTGAACGGGCGACCCGCACCGAACACAAAGCTGCTGAAGACACCTTCTGCCTGCAACTGAACAAGCCGGCCTTTATCAAGCTGTTTGCGCTGTCCAGCCCGTTCCGCGATTTCGCCTTGCGCGGCGTCAGCAGCCTGCTGGACCAGGTCAACCAGCAGGTGCAGCAAAAGGCCGTGGAAACCCTCGGCACCCAATACTCCCTGAACACCCGCCTGGGCGAATTGGCCATGCGCCATCCGGTCATGTGCAGCCCGCAGACACCGCTGCGCGAAGCGGTGACGCAGATGCACGAGCAGCAAGTGGGCAGCATCGTGATCGTCGACGATCAGCAGGCGCCTCAGGGCATCTTCACCCTGCGCGACCTGCGCCAGGTGGTGGCCGACGGCACCGGCGACTTCAGCCAGGCCATCGTGGGGCACATGACCCAGGCGCCGTTTTTTCTCACCCCGGACCACAGCGCCTTCGACGCCGCCATCGCCATGACCGAACGGCACATCGCCCACGTGTGCCTGGTCAAGGACCAGCGACTGTGCGGCGTGGTGTCCGAACGCGACCTGTTTTCCCTGCAACGGGTCGACCTGGTGCACCTGGCGCGCACCATCCGCAACGCGCCCAGGGTCGACCACCTGGTGGCGATGCGCGGCGAGATCGGCCAACTGGTGGAGCGCATGCTCGCCCACGGTGCTTCGTCCACCCAGATCACCCACATCATCACGCTGCTCAACGACCACACGGTGTGCCGGGTGATCGAGCTGAGCCTCGCCGAAAAGGGCGACCCGGGCGTGCCGTTCAGTTGGCTGTGCTTCGGCAGCGAGGGTCGCCGCGAACAGACGCTGTACACCGACCAGGACAACGGCATCCTGTTCGAGGCCAGGGACGCCGCTGAAGCCGCCGAGCTGCGCGGGCGGCTGCTGCCGTTGGCGCAACAGATCAACCAGAGCCTGGCGCTGTGCGGCTTCAGCCTGTGCAAGGGCAACGTCATGGCCGGCAACCCCGAGCTGTGCCTGTCACGCGCCGAATGGGCGCGCCGGTTTGCGGCGTTCATTCGCGAGGCCACCCCGGAAAACCTGCTGGGTTCGAGCATCTATTTCGACCTGCGCGTGGTGTGGGGCGATGAGCAGGGCTGCGAGCAACTGCGCCAGAGCATCCTTGACCAGGTCGCCGACAATCGGCTGTTCCAGCGCATGCTGGCCGAGAACGCCCTGCGCCAGCGCCCGCCGGTTGGACGCTTCCGCGACTTCGTGCTGACGCGCAACGGCGCCGAAAAAGCCACCCTGGACCTCAAGGTGCAGGGCCTCACGCCATTCGTTGACGGCGCCCGCCTGCTGGCCCTGGCCAATGGAATCCACGCCAATAACACCCTGGAGCGCCTGCGCCAGCTGGTGATCAAGGCCGTGATCGAGCCGCTGGACGGCGCCGCGTATGAAGAGGCCTATCACTTTATCCAGCAGACCCGCATGCAGCAGCACCAATTACAAAGCCGGGAAAACCAGCCGTATTCCAACCGCGTCGACCCGGACAGCCTCAACCACCTGGACCGGCGCATCCTGCGCGAATCCCTGCGCCAGGCCCAACGCCTGCAGACCAGCCTGACGTTGCGGTATCAGCTGTGAGCTGGTTCGGCTGGCTGCGTCAGAAAACACCGGGGCTCGACGCCGCGCAACAGCAGCGCCTGGCGCAACTGCCCACACCCTGCGCACTGGGCGACGCTTCTTTGCGCAGCCAGCGCTGGGTGGTGCTGGACCTGGAAACCAGCGGTCTGAACCTCAACCGTGACGAGGTGCTGTCCATCGGCGCGGTGGTGATCGAGGACGGCGCGGTGGACTTCTCGCAACTGTTCGAACGCACGCTGCACCGCGCCGACAGCCGGCTGCGCCCCAGCGTGCTGATCCACGGCCTGGGCCCCAGCGCCATCGCGGCCGGCAGCGACCCGGTAGAGGCGTTGCTGGACTTCATGGCATTTGTCGGCGACAGCCCGCTGCTGGCCTTCCATGCGCCGTTCGATCAACACATGCTGGGCCGCGCGCTCAAAGACAGCCTGGGCTATCGCCTGGCCCACCCGTTCCTCGACGTGGCCGAGATCGCCCCGCTGCTGTGCCCCGACACGCCAATGCGTGAAGCCGGGCTGGACGACTGGATCCATCACTTTGGCCTGCACGTGGGCGAACGCCATCACGCCAGCGCCGATGCCCTGGCCACGGCGGAACTGATGCTGATCCTGTTCAGCCGCGCGCACCGCCAACACATCGACTCGCCAAAGGCCTTGCAGGAACGCCTGGGCCAATGGAGACGGCGCAAACACGCGCCATCGTTTTAGTGTCATCTCCCGACAAACGCCAATTGCGCCTGCCCGATGCCTCTGCCACAATCGCGAATAATTCTCGTTAGTTTAAACAATTCGTTTATCCGGTGATGCCTTGTCGTCAGTCCAGCCTCCCCACAGTGAGCTTGTTGGCGCGTTGTACCGCGACCATCGTGGCTGGCTGCTGGCCTGGCTGCGGCGCAATGTGGCCTGCGCCAGCCGCGCCGAAGACCTCAGCCAGGACACCTTCGTGCGCCTGCTGGGGCGTACCGAACTGCGCGAACCCCGCGAACCGCGCGCCTTTCTGGTGGCCATCGCCAAGGGCCTGCTGTTCGACTACTTCCGTCGCGCGGCGCTGGAACAGGCCTACCTCACCGAATTGATGCTGATCCCGGAGAGCGAACATCCCTCGCCCGAAGAACAGCAATTGATCCTCGAAGACCTCAAAGCCATCGACCGCCTGCTCGGCAAACTCTCGAGCAAGGCCCGCGCCGCGTTTCTGCACAGCCGCCTCGATGGCATGGGCCACGCCGAAATCGCTCAGCGCCTGGGCGTCTCCGTGCCACGCGTGCGTCAGTACCTGGCCCAGGGGATACGCCAGTGCTACATCGCCTTGTACGGCCAGCCGCTGTGATAGGCGCCAAACCGGTCTCGGCCCGAGTGCTGGATGCCGCGATTGCCTGGCAACTGTCCCTCGACGCGGGCGATGCCAGCGCGGTGGAGCAGGAAGAATTGCGCAAATGGCTGGCCAGCGATGCCGAACACGCCCGCGCCTGGCGCCAGTTGGGCATGCTCGATCAGCGTTTCAGCGCAGCCTCGGGCCCGGCACGCGCGGCCTTGCTGCAATCACGCGACGGCATTCGCCACCGCGTGCGCAAGCTGGGCCGGGGCCTGGCGAGTATCGCTCTGGTGTGCGGGCTCGCGCTGTTTGCCGGCGAGCGCTATGTGCCGCTGCATTACTGGCTGGCTGACCAACGCACCGCCACCGGCGAGCAACGCACCCTGACACTGGCCGATGGCACCTCGATCAACCTCAACACCCACAGCGCCATCGACGTGCGCTTTGATGAAAAGCGCCGCCTGATCGTGTTGCAGGCCGGGGAAATCCTCATCGAAACCGGCCATGACGACGCCCGCCCGTTTTACGTGCAAACCCCCGACGGCAGCCTGCGGGCGCTGGGCACGCGGTTCATGGTCAAGCGCGAAGACGACGCCACGCGCCTGAGCGTCTTGCAGTCGGCGGTGGCGGCGCAGCCTGAAAAGTTGCGTCAACCACAGATCGTCAAGGCCGGCCAGCAAGTGCTGATGCGCAGCGATGGCCTGGGGCCCGTGTTGGCCGCCTCCCCCGGCGCCGACGCCTGGACGCGCGGCATGCTGGTGGTCGACAACGCGCGTCTCGGCGACGTGATCAAGGAGCTCGGCCGCTACCGCAGCGGCCACTTGGGCGTGGACAAAAACGTGGCCGACCTGCGTATCACCGGCAGTTTCCCGCTGCGAGACACCAACCTGGCGCTCAATGCATTGCTGCCGACGCTGCCGGTGCAGATCGAGCAGCACACGCCGTGGTGGGTGACGGTGAGCGCCAAGCCTTAAAAAATCCAAAAAATATTGACCCCCTGCCCTATCACTTTCCAATTCTCATCCGGCACCTAGGCAATCAAGAGATATTTTCAGGAGCCGCCCTTCATGTCCCGCACGCTCGACACCCTGTTGCGCCCCAGCCTGTTAGCCGTGGCCATTGCCTTCGGCACCCCGCTCGCCAGCCCCTTGCTGCTTGCCGCCGAACAAGCCGCCAGCGTGCGCGCCTACAA
This sequence comes from Pseudomonas poae RE*1-1-14, assembly GCF_000336465.1. NCBI lineage: Bacteria > Pseudomonadati > Pseudomonadota > Gammaproteobacteria > Pseudomonadales > Pseudomonadaceae > Pseudomonas > Pseudomonas poae. The sequence continues at coordinate 4,232,242 of NC_020209.1, forward strand.
CCTGCCGTCTGCGCCTCTGGCCAGCACCCTGAACCAGATCGCCAGCCAGGCCGGCCTTGCGCTGACCCTCAACCCGACCCTCGCCGCCGGCAAGACCTCGGCACCGGTCAAGGGCCAGTTCGATGCACAGAGCGCGCTGCGTGAAGCCTTGCGCGGGACGGGGCTGCAACTGGAGCAAGGCACGGCAGGGACGTTTACGTTGGTGCCGATTCCGGACGGGGTTGTGGCGTTGCCGCAGACCAGCGTTATCGGGCAGGGGGACTATGAGAGTGCGTGGGGGCCGGTGGAGGGTTATGTGGCCACACGCACGGCGGCGGGCACCAAGACCGACACACCCATTGCTGAACTGCCGCGCTCGGTCTCGGTCATCACTCGCCAGCAAATGGATGATCGCTCGGTGCTGAACCTCAACGACGCCCTGCGCTACACGGCTGGCGTGCAGAGCAGTGGCTATGGCTCCGACTCACGCAGTGACTGGCTGCTGGTGCGCGGCTTTGTCCCGACGCAATTCCTGGATGGCCTGCCCCTGCCAAGAGGTAACTACGCCACGCCGAAGATCGATACCTGGAACCTGGAGCGGGTCGCCGTACTTCGCGGCCCAGCCTCGTCGGTTTACGGACAGACACCCCCAGGCGGTCTGCTGGACATGGTCAGCCGCCGCCCACAAGCCCAGAGTTCAAACGAACTTGAAGTGCAGGCCGGCAGCAATAACCACAAGCAGATCAACTTCGACAGCACTGGCAAGATCGATGACGAGGGCCAGTTCCTCTATCGCATCAGTGGCGTTGTGCGTGACAGCAATACCGCCGTGGACCACATTCCGGACAAACGCTACAACGTGGCACCCAGCCTGACCTGGAACATCAACGACGATACCCGGCTGACACTGCTCACCCAGTTCACCCGCGACGATACCGGGATCACCGGGCAGTTCCTGCCACTGCAAGGCACCAAACTGGGCTCGCCCGCCGGCAAGATCTCCCACCACAAGAACCTGGGTGATCCGGACTGGGAATTCTACGATCGCACTTATTACGCGCTGGGCTATGCCTTCGAAACCCGCCTGAACGACACCTGGCAGTTTCACCAGAACCTGCGCTATACCAAAAATGACCTTTCGTTTCAGGGCATCACGGCCGGTGGCGCATTCTTTCCTAATGGCCCGGAAGTCGCGGTAGACGCCGCTGGCAACGTGAGTCGATCGGCCGGCAAGGTCGATGAAAACGTCGGTCAGTTCGCCGTCGACAACAACTTCCAGGCTGACTTCAGCACTGGCGCAGTCAATCACACGCTGCTGCTGGGCCTCGATCACCAGCGTTCCGACAGCGATGCGCGCTGGCTGTGGGGTTCGGCAGGGGTGCCGACTATCAACTTCAACCGACCGGTGTATGGACAGGACTTCTCCAAAGTCCAGTACTTCACCATGTACGACTACACCCAAAAGACTCAGCAGACCGGCCTTTACGTCCAGGACCAGATGGCCCTCGACAACTGGCGCCTGACCCTTGGCGGGCGTGAAGACTGGGTGCACACCGGCACCACGTTCCATAATCAGAACGACGCCACCAACACGCAGCGTGACAAACATTTCAGCGGCAACGCGGCGTTGAGCTACGTCTTCGAAAACGGCATCACGCCCTACCTTTCCTACGCCGAATCGTTCCAGGCCGGGATTGGCACGCAAGTGGGCAGCACCGGTGCATTCAAACCCACCGAAGGCAAGCAGTACGAGGCCGGTATCAAATATCAGCCACCCGGCACCAAGGCCTTGTTCACTGCTGCGGTGTTCGACCTGACCCAACAAAACACCTCGGTGACCGAAGGCAGCATCACCCGCCAAGTCGGTGAGGTTCGGGTTCGCGGCCTTGAGCTGGAAGCCAGCGCCGACGTCACCGAAAGCCTGAAGCTGGTGGGTTCATACACCTACAACGACAGCGAAATCACCGAAGGCGTGGCCTCTGAAAAAGGTAATCGAATGAACCAGCTGCCGCGTAATCAGGCCACAGGTTGGGCTGACTACACCTGGCGCAGCGGGATGCTCGATGGCTTCGGTGTCGGTGCAGGCGTGCGCTACGTGGGTGATACCTACGGCAACGCCGCCAACACCGAACTGGGCCATGTTGGCTCGTACACCGTATATGACGCCTCTGTGCACTACGACCTTGGCCGCGTGAACAACACACTGAAAGGTGTCACCGTGGCGGTGGATGCCAAAAACATCTTCAACAAGGATTACCTGTCCACCTGCGATGGTTTCTACTGCTACTACGGCGACCAGCGCAACGTAGTCGCCAGCGTGAACTACAAATTCTAAGACGGTGAAAAACCGCTGATAAAGGGCCGCCTGATCCGCGGCCCTTTTGCCTTTGGAGCCGTGATGAAAAGCAAAACCATCCGCCGCTGGTCCTTCATCCACACCTGGACCAGCCTGATCTGCACTGTTTTCCTGCTGCTGCTCGCCCTCACCGGGTTGCCGCTGGTGTTCCATCACGAGATCGACCACCTGCTGGGCAACGAGCCGACGCTTGCGCAGATGCCGGCCGACACGCCGCAGCTCGATCTGGAACAACTGGTCGCCAAGGCCCAGGCCCATCGACCGGGCGAGGCCATGCAATACCTGGCCTGGGACGAGGACGACAAAAACGGGGTGATCGCGATCATGGCGGCGACGGCCGGCACCGAGCCCAATTCGTCGCACACTTTCATGCTTGACGCGCGCACCGGTGAATCGGTGGACATGCCGTCGGCTAATGGCGGCTTCACGCTGTTCGTGCTGCGCCTGCATGTGGACATGTTCGCCGGCCTGCCGGGCAAGCTGTTGCTGGCGTTCATGGGCGTGCTGTTTGTGCTGGCGATTGTCTCGGGCACGGTGCTGTACCTGCCGTTCATGCGCCGCTTGAAGTTCGGGATGGTGCGCCAGGATAAATCCACGCGCCTGCGCTGGCTCGACCTGCACAACCTGCTCGGCGCGGTCACCCTGACCTGGGCCCTTGTGGTGGGCGTAACCGGCGTGATCAGCGCCTGCGCCGACCTGATCATCGCCGCCTGGCGCACCGACAGCCTCAGCGCCATGATCGAACCCTACAAACACGCCCCGCCGCTGACGCAACGCGCACCGGCCAGCGAGTTGCTGAACATTGCCGCCAGGGCCGCGCCGGGCATGCAACCGGACTTCATCGCTTTCCCCGGTACGCGTTTTTCCAGCGAGCACCACTACGCCGTGTTCATGAAGGGCAGCACGCACCTGACCTCGCACCTGCTCACCCCGGTCCTGATCGACGCCCGTACCTTGGCCGTGACCGCCATTGCCGAGCGGCCGTGGTACATGGACGCCATGGGCATGTCGCAGCCGTTGCACTTCGGTGACTACGGCGGCATGCCGATGAAAATCCTGTGGGTATTCCTGGATGTGCTGACCCTTATCGTGCTGGGCAGCGGCGTGTATCTGTGGATCGTGCGGCGCAAGGCGGGCAAGGCATGAAACCGCGCCAGTCGAGTTTCTGGAAGGTGTTTGCCGTACCGCTGGGGATCGGCCTGCTCAGCGCGGCCGGGCTGTTTGCGGCGCTGTTGGGGGATGGGCTGTGGGACGTTTTGAGCTGGCTGGGGTTGGGGGTTCCTGCAGTGATTGGCGCCTGGGGGTTGTTGGGGCGGCGCGGCTGATGAGACCCGCAAAAACACCACAATCCCCTCGCCAGCCATCGCCCAACCTTCTAGGCTAGGCCCCAGTCCATTTCGAGGAATGCCCATGTCCACGCCCAGCATGACCTTGTTCCACAACCCCGCTTCGCCCTTCGTGCGCAAAGTCCGTGTGCTGCTGATCGAGACCGGCCAGCAGGATCGCGTGGCGCTGCACAACTGCGTGCCAACGCCTGTCAGCGCGGACGCCGAGGTGGTGCAAGGCAACCCTGTCGGCAAAATCCCGGCCCTGCGCCTGGCCGATGGCAGCATGCTGCATGATAGCCGGGTGATCCTTGATTACCTCGATCACCAGCACGTCGGCAACCCGCTGACGCCTCGCGACGGCTCGGCCCGTTGGCGCCGCCTGACCCTGGCCTCGATGGCCGACGGCATCCTGGATGCTGCCGTGCTGACGCGCTACGAAGTCGCTCTGCGCCCGGTGGAAAAGCACTGGGCTGCATGGCTGGATGAACAACGCAACAAGATACGCCGCACCCTCGACGAGCTGGAACACGAGGCAACGGCCGAGCTGACCAGCCACTTCGACATCGCCGCCATCAGCGTGGCCTGTGCACTGGGCTACCTCGATTTCCGCCATGCGGACCTGCAATGGCGGGCGAATAACCCCAAGCTTGCGCAGTGGTATGCCGAGGTCAGCCAGCGTCCTTCGATGCTGCAGACCCAGCCACCTGCCTGACATTCTGTGGCGAGCGGGCTTGCCCTAATGCCGTTGAGTTAAGCGCAGATTCCCTGTGGCGAGCAGGCTTGTCCTGCGTTGGGCTGCGCAGCAGCCCCACAACCAGGCGCTGAGCCGTATCAGGCTCACCGCGTTTTGCTGGAGTGGGCGCGCTTCGCACCCCAACGCGGGGCAAGCCCGCTCGCCACAGCAGCGTGTTGATCCTGCTCACCAACTGGTCCCTTAACTGTTGATCCTCGCGCAAGCCCATCATGGCTGAGCCCCCTTGCGTCGGCCCACGCCGTACCAATCCAGTTTTCGCGTCAGCACCATCACCGTGCCGAGCAGGGCGAACAGCAGCAGTGAGCCCATCAACAGCGCATAATCCTCGGCGCTGAGCAGCCCGTACAACAGGCCATACAGTGCCGCCAACCCCGCCGAAAACCCCAGGCCATGGGCAACGCTGCGCAGCACATGACACACGTAAAACCCGATCAACAGCACACAGGCACTCGCCGAGATCAGGTAGGCCAGGGCGAACCCCAGGTGCTCGGCCAACGACAGCAGCAGCAGGTAAAAGAAGGCCAGGGCCGCGCCCACCAGAGCGTACTGGATCGGGTGCACTGCCAGGTTCTTCAGCACTTCGAACAGGAAGAAGGCGCCAAAGGTCAGGGCGATGAACAGCAACGCGTATTTGATCGCGCGGTCGCTCTTGAGGTACTGGTCTACCGGGTCGATGAAGTTCACGCCGAAGCTGCGGTTGTTGAAGTCGTCACAGGCCTGGCGGTCCAGGCAGGTCTGCAGGGCCTGCTCAAGGTTAGTGGCGAAAAACGAGGTCTGCCAGTGGGCGGTAAAGCCCTTGTCCGTAACGTTCCTTTGCGTCGGCAGGAAGTTGCCGATAAAGCTGGGGTGCGGCCAGTTGGACGCGAGTGACACCTGGCTGGTCTTGCCTACTGGCACCACTTGCAACTGCTCGGTGCCTTGCAGGCGCAGGTCAAAGGCGAACTCCAGCGCGGCGGGCTTGTGGCTGTCCAGCGCCGGCAGCGCCACGTGCACGCCCTCCCCCAGCCAGTCAACCTGGGAGCCCGGCGCGAATTCAAGGCGCTGGCTGCCCAGTTCCAGTTTCAGCGCATTTTCGATGCCGCGAATATCGCTGACACCCACCGCCAGAAACGCCGGCTCAAAGCGGTAATCGGCAAAATGCTCAGTAATGCCCAATTGCTCTGGCAACTCGAAACGCCCGCTGATGCGGTTATTGGCATGGAACAGCCGCGCCTGGTAAATGCCCCGTGCACGCAGTTCGGTCTGCACCTGACCGTCGAGCTCAAAACGCTCAGGCAGGAAATACAGACGGCCGCGTTCTTCACGGGTTTGTTCGTAGCGTTGATTGAGTTTTTCATTGAGCTTCCACTCGCGCACGGTCCTGCGATACGGCACTACCATCACCGGCCCGGTGAGGCGCTGTGCGTAACTGGAGCTGCGGGCGATATCTGTCAATACGTCGTCGCGCCTCTGCTGGCGGTCACTGATGATGCCGTTGATCATCAGCAGCGGAATCAGCAACAGCAACATCAACAGCGCAATGGCGCCAAGTTTGAAAAGCAGGCTGCGGTTCATCGGGGCTCTCCCTGTTTTGGATGGGCAGAGCGTGAAACCCGCATGTGGGCGATTTATGTGGGCATCGTGGAGACTGTGTGGAGATGCAGCACCACTTGCACGCCGCCCGGCACATTGCCGATGTCCATGGCGCCGCCGTGCAGCTTCATCACTTCCTCGACAAAGTTGAGGCCCAGGCCGGTGCTTTTGCGTCCGCTGGCCGGGCGCGGCAGCGAGTAAAAGCGCTCGCTCAGGCGCGGCAGTGCGTAGTCAGGAATCGGCTGCGCCTGGTTGAACAGACTGACGTCTACATCGTGATGCAGCACCTGCGCGCTGAACCTCAGCGTGCCGCCCGCCGGGGTGAAATCCAGGGCGTTATCCAGCAGATTGCCCAGGGCCTGGCGCAACAGAAAGGGCTCGCCGAACACCTGCACATCCGCCGCAATGGCCTGCTCGACTTGCAGCCCGGCCCCTTCGATACGCGCGCATTGCGCCTTGAGCACCTCATCGACCAACGCGGCCAGCGAGATACTCGCCTGCTCGTCCAGCCCCTGGCGCTGTTCGACCTGCGCCAGATTCAGCAGGCGTTCGATCAACTGCTGCAGGCGCGCGCTTTCACTGTCGATATTGCCGACGAAGCGCTGCTGCTGCTCGCGGCTCATGTCGCCCTGCAACAACTCCGCAGCGCCGCGAATCGCCGCCAGCGGGCTTTTCAATTCGTGGGTCAGGGTGTGCACGTAATGCTCAACGTACGCCTTGCCTTCCAGTTGCGTGCGCATGTGCTCTACGGCGGTGGACAACTGCTTGAGCTCACCGCCACGATAATGCGGCAACTCGGCGCGGCGTCCTTCGCTGACCGCCTCGGCATAGGCGGTGAGGCGCCGCAAGGCAGCGCTCAGCCACCACGACAACAACGCGCCGAGCAGCAGGCCGAGAACCACCAGCCCGGCGCCGTACCACAGCAAGCGGCGCTCGGTGCGGTCGACATAGGGCTGCAATGAGCTGTTGGGCTTGGCCACGGTGACCACGCCGATGATCTGGCCGTTGTCGCGGATCGGCGCGCCCACGTGCATCACCGACGAGGCCGGGTCGTCGGGGTCGCTGCGGGTGGAACGCGCGCCGTACTCGCCGCGCAGGGTCAGGTACACGTCGTTCCAGCGGGAATAGTCCTGGCCCAGCGCTTGCCCCGTGGAGTCGAGCAGCACACGGCCCTGGGCGTCGGTCACGTAGATGCGGTGGTTGACCTGGTTTTTCGGCAGGCCCCAGATGGTCGCGCCCGGTTGGCGGCTGCCGTAAGCCTTGAGCAGTTCGGGCCAATGGCTTTGGCCGAGGGTGCCGTTCTGCACGTCATTGCGCAGCACTTCGGCCAGCAGGTTGGCGGTGTCCACCAGGGTTTCCTCGGTGGACTGACGCACGCCGGGGCGAATTTCGTTCATGACGGTACTGAGCACGAAATAACCGGTAAGGCCGATAAACAGCGCATACACCAGGAAAATCCGCAGCCCCAGGCGCATCAGCTGTTGCCGGGGCTGTAGCTGTAGCCGAGGCCGCGATGGGTCTGGATCGGCTCGGCCTGCGCCGCCACGCTGCGCAATTTGCTGCGCAGGCTTTTGATGTGAGTGTCGATATTGCGCTCGTAGCCGGCGTCGGCGGGCACGCCCACCGCGTCCAGCAGTTGCTCGCGACTGAATACCCGCTCGGGCTGTTCCAGCAGGCTCTGCAGCAGGCGGAATTCATGGCGGGTCAGGCTCAGGGGCTGGCCGCGATAGGTGATCTGCATGCGCTCCAGATCGATCTGGAACACCGCCGGTGCCACCACCGGGCCGACCCGCTTGAGAATCGCCCGCACCCGCGCCGCCACTTCACGCGGGCTGAACGGCTTGACCACGTAGTCGTCGGCGCCGATCTCCAGCCCCACCACCCGGTCGATCTCGCCATCCCGGGCGCTGAGGAACATCACCGGCACTTCGCTGAAACGGCGCAGTTGCTTGCAGGTTTCAAAGCCGCTGATGTCCGGCAGGCCAATGTCGAGAATCACCAGGTCGGCCGGGGTCTGGCGCTGATGCGCAAGCGCCGCCTGGCCGAGGGTCAGCCAGGTGGTGGTGAACCCTTCGCCCTGCAGGGCGAAGATCAGCGTATCGGCAATTGCGGCTTCGTCTTCGACAATCAGGATGTGCGCCATGGCGGTCCGTCAGCAGTCCGGTTTATCGGCAGTGTAGCGCCGCGCCGGGTTCACCGCCGCGCCGAATTCGCGCAAGGCCTTGGCGCCGATCAGCAGCGGATAGTTGAAGCTGCTGCGGTCGGTGAGGTTGACCTCGACAGTGCGTTTGACGTCGCCCAGGCACATTTCCAGGTCAATCACCGGGCGTTTGGTCACGCTGGACTCGTCCTTGTCGTCATCCTCGTCGGCGCGGCTCTTGATTTTGCTGATGCGCGCAACCTTGTGCTCGTAGACCTTGTTCGACGCGTCCTGGCCGCCGAGGCGAAAGCGCACCCAGTCGTCGCCGTCACGGGTGAAGGTCTGGATGTCGCGGGCCGACAGCGAGGCGGTGAGCGCACCCGTGTCCATCTTGGCCTTGAAGGTCTCGCCGATCTCCGGCAACTGGATGTATTCGTAGCGCCCGTAGAGGGTCGGTTCGGCGGCCATGACGGGCAGGGCAACCAGGGTGAACGCGGCAAGGAGCAATTTCACGGCGTGATTTCCTCGAAAGAAGGTGGGCGGATTCTAGACCGCAAACCCGGCACTTAGTTGGATGACCGAGCATAGCGTGCCCGGTGTGAAACATTCGTCGGGCGATTTGCGATTTGGCCTGCGGACGTTGCTTGCTTATGATGAGCGGCCCACAGGAATTCCAAGAGTTGCTTATGCGCCGCCTGCTCACCGGCTGTTGCGTCACGTTGCTGCTGTTGCTCAATACGCTGATCCTGATCGGCCCGTTGCTGGTGTTCGCGCTGCTCAAGCTGGTCGCGCCAGGACGCTGGCGCGACCATGCCTCGGCGGCGGTGATGTGGATCGCCGAGACCTGGGCCGAGATCGACAAGCTCATTTTCTCGCTGTGCATCCCGACCCAATGGGACATTCGCGGCGGCGCCGACCTGCGACGTGACACCTCCTACCTGGTGATCAGCAATCACCAGTCGTGGGTGGATATCCCGGCCCTGATCCAGGCACTCAACCGGCGCACGCCGTTCTTCAAGTTTTTCCTGAAAAAAGAACTCATCTGGGTGCCCTTCCTGGGCCTGGCCTGGTGGGCGCTCGACTACCCGTTCATGAAGCGCTACACCAAGGCGTTCCTGGCCAGGCACCCGGAGCTGGCGGGGCAGGACCTGAAGATCACCAAAGAGGCGTGCGAACTGTTCAAGCGCCAGCCGGTGACGGTGGTCAATTACCTGGAAGGCACACGGTTCAACGAAGCCAAGCGGGCACAGCAGGCGTCGCCGTTCAGCCGCCTGCTCAAGCCCAAGGCGGGCGGCGTGGCGTTTGTGCTGGCAGCGATGGGTGAACAGCTGGACGCGATCCTCGACGTGACCGTGGTCTATCCACAGCAAAGGATCCCCGGATTCTGGGACTTGATCAGCGGCGGCGTGCCAACGGTGATCGTCGATATCCGCACCCGCGAGCTGGATCCGGCGTTGTGGCAGGGGGATTACGAGAACGATCCGGTGTTTCGCCAGACCGTCCAGAACTGGGTCAACCAGCTCTGGAAGGAGAAAGACGCGCGCATCGAACAGCTGCGCGCGCAGCAGGTTTAGCTGCCGGTGCCCCAGGCCTGGGCCAGCTTGCCCAGTACCGAGCCGTTGGCCCCCTGACTGCCCAGGTATTGCAGGATCACTGGCGCAAACTGGCCGATCATCCCGCTGTCCATGCCCAGGGCGCTGAACGCCGTGTTCAGGTCATTGGTGTTTTTCACGTTGCCCAGCAGGCCGTCCAGGCCGCGGGTCTTGCTGCCGCCGCTCTGGCCGAGCATCCCGCTCAAGGCCCCGAGGCTGCCCAGTGCATTGTCGCCGGACAGCTTGTCCAGCCCCGGCACGCTCTTGGCCAATTGCGAATAGTCGTTGCCGCTCAGTTGGTTTTTGGCCAGGCCCAGCATGGCGCCGGTGCCGCCAACGGCCTGTTCGGGGGTAACGTTGAGTTGCGAGGTGAGTGCGCTTAGCAAACCGGCCGTCTCGGACGACGGTGCGGCGGCAGCGGCCTTGTTGTTGCCACCCTGCATGCCGGAAATCGCATTGGCCGCATCACCCAGGCTGAACCCTGCGGCAAACACCGGGGCCGCTACCAGGGTCATCAGGCAGGAAAAAGCGAAACCGCGTGAAATCTTCATCGAAACAACCTCTGCAGGTGGGGGGTGAAAGCAGGTGTTGGACTGGCGATGACAGGGCTTGTTCCCAACCGCATCCGAAACGCTGCGGCCTGCGTATAGCACTGACAGGCCGCCTCGGAGCTGGATGGAATGACTGCGCAAATTGAATTACCCTCTGCCCACCGTGCGCAGTCCCGTCGCCCTCGTTCGAGAGCCTGGAGAAAACCCATTACGCTGACCGATGCTGACCCATTACGCCCGCTGCTGGCCCAATGCGCCCTGGGCAACCGCCAGGCGTTCGAAACTCTGTACCGCAGCGTTTCGCCGCGCCTGCACGGGGTAGCCTATCGCTTCATGGGCCGTTCGGACCTCGCCGAGGAGGTCTTGCAGGAGGCCTTCGTGCGCATCTGGTACAACGCGTCGCGCTACGAGCCACACCTGGCGGCGCCCATGACCTGGATGGTGAACATCACCCGCAACCTGGCCATCGACCACTTGCGCAAACGCCGTGAGCAGCCTCTCGCTGATGGCCAGCAGGACGCCCTACTCGACGACAGCCCCAGCGCCCACGACCAGCTCGACAGCGAACGCAACGCCCGCGCACTCAACCGCTGCCTGGACACCCTCGACGGCATGCAGCGCCAATCGATCACCATGGCTTACTTTCGAGGCCTGTCGTGCTCGGAGCTGGCCGAACACCTGGCGGCCCCCCTGGGCTCGGTCAAATCCTGGATTCGTCGCGGCATGGAGCGCCTGCGCAGGTGCCTTGAATCATGAACTACCACACCACCGCCCTGCGCCGCGCCCTGGCCGCCGACTACGCAATCGGCCTTATGCCCGCCACCGCCCGTCGCCGCTTCGACGCCCTTCTGCTCAACGATGCCGCGCTGCGCGCAGAGCTTGGGCATTGGCAGGAGGCGCTTGCCAGCCTCACCGGCAGCCTGCCCGAACGCGCAGTGCCCGATCACGTGTGGGTAAGCATCCAGGCGCGGATCGAGCCGCAGCGGGTGCACGTACCGGCAAAAAAACCGTGGTGGATGAAGGTGCGCCTGCTGGCTGCCGCATGCGCCTTGATCGCGGCAGTGTTGACCGGCGTGCTCTACCAGCGCGACACGGGCCTTGCATACCGCACCACGCTGGTCGCCGCCGACCAGCAGCCGGCGTTGCGGATCGACACGTTTGCCGATCACCTGCAGGTTGAACCACTGGCCCTGGCCGCAGTGACGCCTGCGCAGGCATTGGAATTATGGGTTATTCCAGCGGGTGGCAAACCGATCTCCCTGGGGTTGGTGCCGACTGCAGGCAAGGGCAGAATTCAGCTGAGCGAGGCGCAGCAAACGCTGCTCCAGGCCCCGGCCACCCTCGCTGTCACCCTCGAACCCGAAGGCGGTTCACCGAGTGGCCAACCTACCGGACCAGTGCTATATAAAGGCCAATTGGCATCACTCTGACGAAGATCGCCGACGATGGGTTCAGGAACCCATCGTCATTGGTAAGGTCCATGCACTGACTACAAAATTTGTCAGGAAGAGACTTATGACTGCGATCCAACCCCCAGTGATTGAGCACAAGCCTCCATTCTGGAGCCGCCCGCGCCTGTTTATCGGCGCCTGTGTCGTCGTGGTGGCCGGTGTCGGCGGCGCGCTCTACACCAAAGACAGTGTCAAATCCGCCGCCACCCTGGTGACCACCGCCCAGCAGCCGGCCGCGCAGATCATGGCGCACAAGGATTACCTGGAAGTGCAGCCGATTGCCGCCACGGCACCGGCGCCCGACCAAAGCCTGGAACTGTGGGCCCTCCCCGAAGGCGGCACGCCCGTTTCCCTGGGGCTGTTGCCCGAGGACGGCAAAGGCATCATCGGCCTGAACCCGCGCCAGCAGGAAACCATCAGCAAACCAGTGGAGTTGATGGTGAGTTCGGAAACCAAGGGCGGTTCGCTGAGCAAGCAACCGACAGGCCCGACGGTGTACCAGGGTGCACTGGCTACCCGCTGACTCAAATCTATAGAACACAGCAGAACCCATGGAGGGGGCTTGCCCCCGATGGCGGTGGATCAGCTACAAGTATGCTGACTGACACTGTGCTATCGGGGGTAAGCCCCCTCCCACATTTGAACCTCATCGGCTGGGTGACTTGCTCGTGGCGCAGGATTGCGTTTGTAGCTCGGCGTTCGTCCACATGGCAACACGGGTTTGACTACCCGATTGAAACAACGTCGTCCTCCAGGACTTTGCCCTGCTCTGCGCCATTCCACTGCGCGATGGCTGTGATCTGCTGGATGTGATCAGCCGACGCCTACAGGCCTAAACACCAGAAACAAAAGGGCGACGCTATGTCGCCCTTTTCTATACCGGCACACGCAATCCTGGTGATTCCAACCACAACGAGATTTGCAATAAACAGACTAGCTTCAGTAACTAACCATTATAAAAAACTGTTAATTCTCACAGTATCCAGCGTCAACGTGCCTGCTTAGCATTCAGACTCCTCCTCGCAAATCACTATTAAGGATTAGATATGAGTTATAAATTCGCCGTAGGAATGCTGGCTGCTTGTGTATTGGCCGGAGGCGCTCATGCATCTGATATCAAGGACTGCCCGGCGCCTAGCACCATTAAATCTCAAGCATTTCAGGAAACCATAAACCACAATAGCGTCGACGGTTTCAAATACACCGCCAAGAGCGGTGGCAAGGAGTGGACGGGCCAAACAGGTGGCACTAAAGATGATTACCTGGCAGCTAAATATGAACTTAAAGCAGAGACGTTCAATGTAGTGAATGGAAAACTGCGCTGTGACTACGGCGGCAAAACGCTGGTAGAAAATGGTGAAACTGCTATTCCTAATCTACGACTCACAGCACCGCAATAATTAATAAGGGCGACTTTGCGGTCGCCCTTATCACTTCCCTTTTATTTACGCCGCACTGAACAGCTTGTGCGGATCGATCACAAACTTCTTCGGCACACCTGAATCGAACTCGCCGTACCCACGCGGCGCGTCATCCAGGCTGATGACCTGCACGCCGACAATGTCGGCGATGTTGATGCGGTCCCACATGATCGCCTGCATCAGTTGGCGGTTGTACTTCATCACCGGCGTCTGCCCGGTGTGGAAGCTGTGGGATTTGGCCCAGCCCAGGCCAAAGCGAATGCTCAGGCTGCCCATTTTCGCGGCGGCGTCCACCGCGCCAGGGTCTTCGGTCACGTAAAGGCCCGGAATACCGATCTTGCCCGCCACGCGCACCACGCCCATCAACGAGTTGAGCACGGTGGCCGGCGCTTCGGCCTTGACGCCGTCATGCCCGTGGCCGCGCGCTTCGAAGCCCACGCAGTCAACCGCGCTGTCCACTTCGGGCTCGCCCAGCAGTGCGGCGATCTGTTCGTGCAGCGGGGTGTCGGTGGACAGGTCGGCAATTTCGAAACCCTGAGCCTTGGCGTGCGCCAGGCGCACGGGGTTGACGTCGCCGATGATCACCACCGCCGCGCCCAGCAGGCGCGCGGAGGCCGCAGCAGCCAGACCGACCGGGCCGGCACCGGCGATGTACACGGTGCTGCCTGGGCCAACGCCGGCAGTGACGGCGCCGTGGTAGCCGGTCGGCAGGATGTCGGACAGGCAGGTCAGGTCGCGGATTTTCTCCATGGCCTTGTCGCGGTCCGGCAGTTTGAGCAGGTTGAAGTCGGCGTACGGCACCAGCACGTATTCAGCCTGGCCGCCGGTCCAGTCGCCCATGTCGACATAGCCGTAGGCGCCACCGGCACGGGCCGGGTTGACGGTCAGGCACACGCCGGTGTGTTGTTCCTTGCACGAGCGGCAGCGGCCGCACGCCACGTTGAACGGCACGGAAACCAGGTCGCCGATTTTCAGGTTCTCGACGTCGCTGCCCTTCTCGATCACTTCACCGGTAATTTCGTGACCGAGCACCAGGCCGGTCTGAGCGGTAGTGCGGCCACGCACCATGTGTTGGTCGGAGCCGCAGATATTGGTGGAAACCACGCGCAGGATGACGCCGTGTTCAATCTTCCTGCCACGGGGGTCCTGCATTTTGGGATAGTCGATTTTCTGTACTTCGACCTTGCCGTTGCCGAGATACACGACACCACGATTACCAGACATGCTTTCACCTCGCTGTTGTTTTTATGGAACTGCGTTGCCCTTGGGGCAGCGCGTTAAGTGCTCGGATTACAGATGCTGTTTCTTGTGTTGCTTGTAAGGGCCTCATCGCAGGCAAGCCAGCTCCCACAGTGGATCGGGTTCACACACCCGGAATGTGGGAGCTGGCTTGCCTGCGATAGCGATCTAGAGAACGACGGTGCGATTGGCATTCAAGAACACCCGTCGCTCAATGTGATACCCCACCGCGCGCGCCAACGTCAGCCCTTCGATGTCCCGCCCCTTGGCAATCAAGTCCTCGGGATAGTGGCTGTGGTCCACCACCTCCACGCCCTGGGCGATGATCGGGCCTTCATCCAGATCATTGTTGATGTAATGCGCCGTGGCACCGACCAGCTTCACCCCCTTGTTGTACGCCTGGTGATAAGGCTTGGCACCCTTGAACCCCGGCAGCAATGAGTGATGAATATTGATCGCCTTGCCGTCCAGCTTGCGGCACAGCTCCGGCGACAGCACTTGCATGTAGCGCGCAAGGATCACCAGTTCCGCGCCCGTCTCCTCAATCACCTGCCACACCTGACGCTCCTGGGACGGTTTGTCGTTGGGGTCGAGGGGGAAATGGTAGTAGGGAATCTGGTGCCAGTCGGCCAACGGCTGCAAATCAGGGTGATTGGACACCACCGCGACCACGTCCATCGACAGCTGACCGATGCGCTGGCGGTACAGCAGGTCGTTGAGGCAGTGATCGGCCTTGGACACCATGATCACCACTTTTGGCCGATAGTTCGGCGCCGTCAGCTCGAAGATCATGCCAAAGGCTTCACCACGCGTGGCCAGGCCATCGCGGAAACCCTGCTCGTCAAAGCCGTCTGGCTGGCGAAATTCCACCCGAATAAAAAATCGTCCCGAGAGGCGATCATCGAACGAATGGTGCTCGGTGACGTAGCAGCCCTGTTCGAACAGGTAGCGGGTGACCGCGTCCACCGTGCCGAGCACGCTGGGGCAGTCGGCAGTCAAAATCCATGTATCGGGTGCGCGGCTCATGGTTTATTCCTCAGGCGTGAACACTCAGGCCGAACTCGGCCGAGGCATCCTGCAGCCACAACCACCAGTAATCCGAGAAGCTGCGACGAATCAGCAGCTCCCAGGTGTCTTCTGCCGTGTGGCGGATCACCAGTTGCGACTTGGCGAACACCGTGCCCACCGCCTTGCCCACGGGGAAGTTGTTGGGGTGCACGTCGTAGCTGGTGGACTTCATCAGCACGTCGCGCACGTTCGGGCCGCTCAGTTCGAGAATCTGCTGGCCGCCGCTGACGTTGACGATCTGGATATGCAACTCGCCCAGGGCGGCGCGCAGGTTCTGTTCGGCGGCGAATTCTTCACCGCTTGGCACGATGAGCAACCACTCATCCGGGCCGAGCCATTGCAGGCTGGTTTCGCCCTTGATGATCACTTGCAGGGCGCCGGGCAACTCGATGCCCAGAGCCTTGTGCACGCCGGCGGCGAATGCGGCATCGTGGCCGTCACCACGAATGGTCAGGTGGCCGAGGAGTTTCTTTTCGCGCACGGTCACGCCGGCATTGTTACGGCCCTTGCCCACCAGGCTGGCGAGGTCGGCATGGTGCAGCGACGACTCGGCCTTGGCACCGGTGGTGGGGCGTTGTTGGTAAACGTTGGCTGCTGTCATAAAGCACCTGTTTGAATTCTGTAAGTCTTGCAGTGACTGTTCGGGCCTCATCGCGGGCAAGCCCGGCTCCCACATTTTTGAATTGCGAACACATTCAAAATGTGGGAGCTGGCTTGCCTGCGATGCAGGCACCGCGGCCTATCAGATGTTCTGCCGATCCCCTTTCGGATCAAAGAACACCGAAGACACAATCTCCGCCTCGATCACGCTGCCATCCGCCTGCGGCGAGAACACCCGCTCGCCGATGCGCTTCAAGCCGCCCTTGACCACACCCATGGCAAACGAATAACCCAGGGAGTTGTGTGCATAACTTGAGGTGACGTGGCCGACCATTTTCATCGGGATCGTCTGCTTGGCATCCAGCACAAGCTGCGCGCCTTCAGGCAGCCACACGTTCGGATCAATCGGCTTGAGCCCCACCAGTTGCTTGCGCTCTTCACGCACGCAGTCCTCACGGTTCATGCCGCGCCAGCCGATCCACGAGAACGGTTTGGTGCGCCCTACGCACCAGCCCATGTTCAGGTCGTCCGGCGTCATCGAGCCGTCGGTGTCCTGGCCGACGATGATGAAACCCTTCTCGGCGCGCAGTACGTGCATGGTCTCGGTGCCGTACGGGGTCAGGTTGTACTTTTTCCCGGCCTCGACGATTTTTTCCAGCACGCCCATGGCGTAGTTGGCCTGTACGTTGACTTCATACGACAGCTCACCGGTAAACGAGATACGGAACACCCGTGCCGGCACGCCGCCCACCAGGCCTTCCTTCCAGGTCATGAACGGGAAGCCGTCCTTGTCCAGGTCGATGTCGGTCACCTCACTCAACAGCTTGCGGCTATTGGGGCCGGACAAGGTCATGGTCGCCCAGTGGTCGGTAACCGAGGTGAAGTACACCTTGAGGTCCGGCCATTCGGTCTGCTGGTAAATTTCCAGCCACTGAAGAACGCGGGCCGCGCCGCCGGTGGTGGTGGTCATCAGGAAGTGGTTATCGGCCAGACAGGCAGTCACGCCGTCGTCGAAAACCATGCCGTCTTCCTTGCACATCAGGCCGTAGCGCGCCTTGCCCACGTCGAGCTTGGTCCACGCATTGGTGTAGATGCGGTTGAGAAACTCGCGGGCATCCGGGCCTTGAATGTCGATCTTGCCCAGGGTAGACGCGTCCAACAGGCCGACGCTGTCGCGCACGGCCAGGCATTCACGCTTTACCGCCGCGTGCAGGTCTTCACCGTTGCGCGGGAAGTACCACGGGCGTTTCCACTGGCCGACGTCTTCAAACTCGGCGCCGTTCTTCACGTGCCAGGCTTGCAGCGCGGTGTAGCGCACCGGCTCGAAGATGTGCCCACAGTGGCGCCCGGCGATGGCGCCGAAGGTGACCGGCGTGTAGTTGGGGCGGAACATGGTGGTGCCCATCTGCGGGATGGTCACGTTCAGCGAGCGCGCGGCAATCGCCAGGCCGTTGACGTTACCCAGCTTGCCCTGGTCGGTGCCGAAGCCCAGCGCGGTGTAGCGTTTGACGTGCTCGACCGACTCGAAGCCCTCGCGGGTCGCCAGTTCGATGGCGGCAGCGGTGACGTCGTTCTGCAGGTCGACAAATTGCTTGGGCGCCCGTGCAGTGGCTTTGTCGTGGGGCACCTGGAACAGCGCCAGAGTCGGCTCTTCCAGACGGCTCAAGGCTTTGGGCAAGGTGCCTTCCACCGGCGCAAACCCGGCTTCGCTGGCCGCGCGCACGCCGCCTTCAAAACCGTCGGCCAACGAATCGCCAAGACCATAGACGCCATTGATACCGCCCACGCACACGCGTTTCTGCGGTGCTTCGCCCGGCACGAAACCGAGGATGTCTTCGCGCCAGGTCGGCTTGCCGCCCAGGTGCGAGGCCAGGTGCACCACCGGGCTGTAGCCACCGGAGCTTGCGACCAGATCACAGTCCAGCCATTCGCCGGGGCTGCTGACTTTGTGCGCTTTCACATCAATCGCGGCCACGCGGGCAGCGGTGACGTGCTTGCTGCCACGGGCCTCGATCACGGCGCTGCCGGTGAGGATACGAATGCCCTTGGCGCGGGCTTCTTCCACCAGCGCGCCGCGTGGGTTGTGGCGCGCATCGGCCACGGCGACTACTGTGAGGCCGGCGTCGAACCAGTCCAGTGCCACGCGGTAGGCGTGGTCGTTGTTGGTCGACAGCACCAGTTTCTTGCCCGGTGCCACGCCGTAGCGGCGCACGTAGGTCGACACCGCACCCGCGAGCATATTGCCCGGCACATCGTTGTTGCCGTACACCAGCGGACGCTCACACGCACCGGTGGCCAGCACCACGCGCTTGGCACGTACACGGTGAATACGCTGACGCACCACGCCGATCGGCGCGCGGTCACCGAGGTGGTCGGTGAGGCGTTCGTGAATGGTCAGGAAGTTATGGTCGTGGTAGCCGTTGACCGTGGCGCGTGGCAGCAGCACCACGTCCGGCAGGGCTTTGAGCTCGGCGATGACGCTGGCGACCCATTCTGCAGCCGGCTTGCCGTCGAGGCTTTCGCGCGAATCGAGCAATGAGCCGCCGAACTCTTCCTGCTCGTCGGCGATGATCACGCGGGCACCGCTGCGCGCAGCCGCCAGTGCAGCGGCCAGGCCGGCAGGGCCTGCGCCCACGACCAGCACGTCGCAGTGACGGTTGACGTTGTCGTAGGTGTCCGGGTCGTTCTCGGTCGGCGAGCGGCCAAGGCCAGCCGCCTTGCGGATGTACTTCTCGTAGGTCATCCAGAACGATTGCGGGTACATGAAGGTTTTGTAGTAGAAACCCGGCGGCATCAGCTTGCCGCCGACCTTGCCGAGAATGCCCATCATGTCGTTGTTCACGCTCGGCCAGCCGTTGGTGCTGGTGGCGACGAGACCCTGGTACAGCGCCTGTTGCGTGGCGCGCACGTTAGGGATTTGCGTGGCTTCGGTGGCGCCGATCTGCAGCACCGCGTTCGGCTCTTCGGCGCCGGCGGCAAAGATGCCGCGAGGGCGCGAATACTTGAAGCTTCGGCCGATGATGTCGACGCCATTGGCCAGCAGGGCTGCGGCCAGGGTGTCGCCTTCAAAGCCCTTGTAGCTCTGGCCGTTGAAGGTAAACGTCAGGACCTTGTTGCGGTCGATGCGGCCACCGTTGGACAGGCGATTGATCTGGCTCATACCTTCTCTCCAGAGGCCTTGGCGGTGAATTGTGGCTGCTCACCGATCTTGTAGGTTTCAAGGATTTCGTAGGTCACGGTGTCGCGGGTGGCGTTGAAGTACTGACGGCAACCGGCGGCGTGGATCCACAACTCGTGGTGCAGGCCACGGGGGTTGTCACGGAAGAACATGTAGTCGCCCCACTCGGCATCGGTGCAGGCGTTCGGGTCCAGCGGGCGCGGGATGTGCGCCTGGCCGGACGCGTGGAATTCCTCTTCGGAGCGCAGTTCGCCACAGTGAGGACAGAAGATATGCAACATAGGGGATTTCTCCTGTTAGTGGGCGACGGCCGCAGCGCCGTGTTCGTCGATCAGCGCACCGTTGTGGAAACGGTCGATGGAAAAAGGTGCGGCCAGCGGGTGCATTTCACCCTTGGCCAGGCTGGCGGCAAACACGTTGCCTGAGCCTGGGGTGGCCTTGAAGCCGCCCGTACCCCAACCGCAGTTGAAGAACATGTTCGGTACCGGGGTCTTGGAGATGATCGGGCAGGCGTCCGGCGTGGTGTCGACGATGCCGCCCCACTGACGGTTCATGCGCACCCGCGACAGCACCGGGAACATCTCGACGATGGCCTGGATGGTGTGTTCGATCACCGGGTACGAACCGCGCTGGCCGTAGCCGTTGTAGCCGTCGATACCGGCGCCGATCACCAGGTCGCCCTTGTCGGACTGGCTGATGTAACCGTGCACGGCGTTGGACATGATCACGCTGTCGATAATCGGCTTGATCGGCTCGGACACCAGTGCTTGCAGCGGGTGGGATTCGACTGGCAGACGGAAGCCCGCCAGCTTGGCCATGTGCCCGGAATTACCTGCGGTCACTACACCGACGCGCTTGGCGCCGATAAAGCCCTTGTTGGTTTCCACGCCGATGCACACACCGTTTTCCTTGCGAAAGCCGATCACTTCGGTCTGCTGGATCAAGTCCACGCCGAGTGCGTCAGCCGCACGGGCAAAGCCCCACGCCACGGCATCGTGACGGGCCACGCCGCCGCGCCGTTGCACGGTGGCGCCCAGCACCGGGTAGCGGGTGTTTTTTGAGCAGTCGAGGTACGGAATCTCGTCGGCCACTTGTTTGGCGTTGAGCAGCTCGCCGTCCACGCCGTTGAGGCGGTTGGCGCTGACGCGGCGCTCGGAATCGCGGATGTCCTGCAGGGTGTGGCACAGGTTGTAGACGCCACGCTGGGAGAACATCACGTTGTAATTCAGGTCCTGGGACAGGCCTTCCCACAGTTTCATCGCGTGTTCGTACAGGTGCGCCGACTCGTCCCACAGGTAGTTGGAACGCACGATGGTGGTGTTGCGCGCGGTGTTACCGCCGCCCAGCCAGCCTTTTTCGACCACGGCCACGTTGGTGATGCCGTGTTCCTTGGCCAGGTAGTAGGCGGTCGCCAGACCATGCCCGCCACCGCCGACGATGATCACGTCGTAGACCTTTTTCGGGGTCGGCGTGCGCCACATCTTCTGCCAGTTTTCGTGATGGCTGAGGGAGTGCTTGAAGAGGCCGAAGCCCGAGTAGCGTTGCATAGTCATTACTCCAAAACCGCGCTCAGCGATAAACCGGGAAATCAGCGCACAGGGCAGACACGTGCTTGGCCACGTTGGCCTCGACGTCGGCATCGCCGAGGTTGTCGAGGATGTCGCAGATCCAGCCGGCCAACTCGACACACTGCGCAACCTTGAAACCACGCGTGGTCACCGCCGGGGTGCCGATGCGCAAGCCCGAGGTCACGAACGGCGACTGCGGGTCATTCGGCACGGCGTTCTTGTTGACGGTGATGTGGGCGCGACCGAGGGCGGCATCGGCGTCTTTGCCGGTGAGGCCCTGACGGATCAGGCTGACCAGGAACAGGTGGTTGTCGGTGCCTCCGGACACTACATCGTAGCCGCGTTTGATAAACACGCCGGCCATGGCCTGGGCGTTGTCGATCACTTGTTGCTGGTAGACCTTGAAGCCAGGCTCGGCCGCTTCCTTGAAGCACACCGCCTTGCCGGCGATCACGTGCATCAGCGGGCCGCCCTGGGCGCCAGGGAATACGGCGGCGTTGAGTTTCTTCTCGATGGCTTCGTTGGCCTTGGCCAGGATCAAGCCGCCACGTGGACCGCGCAGGGTCTTGTGAGTGGTGGTGGTGACCACGTCGGCGTAGGGCAGCGGGTTTGGATACAGGCCGGCGGCGACTAGGCCGGCGACGTGGGCCATGTCGACGAACAGCAGCGCGCCGACTTTGTCAGCAATGGCGCGGAAGCGCGGGAAATCCAGGGTCTTGGAGTAGGCGGAGAAACCGGCCACGATCATTTTCGGCTGACACTCGACGGCCAGGCGCTCGACTTCGTCGTAGTCGATCAGGCCGGTGTCGGTGTTGATGCCGTACTGCACCGCGTTGTACAGCTTGCCCGAAGACGACACTTTGGCGCCGTGGGTCAAGTGACCGCCGTGAGCCAGGCTCATGCCCAGGATGGTGTCGCCGGCATTGATCAGCGCCAGGTACACGGCGCTGTTGGCGGACGAACCGGAGTGTGGCTGCACGTTGGCGTAATCGGCGCCGAACAGCTGCTTGGCGCGCTCGATGGCCAGGGCTTCGACCTTGTCCACATGCTCGCAGCCGCCGTAGTAGCGCTTGCCCGGGTAGCCTTCGGCGTATTTGTTGGTGAGGCCGCTGCCTTGAGCTTGCATCACACGTTTGCTGGTGTAGTTCTCCGACGCGATCAGCTCGATATGATCTTCCTGACGCTGCTCCTCGGCATTCATCGCCGCCAACAGTGCGTCGTCATATCCCTGGATCTGGTCTTGTTTGCTGAACATCGCGTCTCTCCCAGCCTTTCGTATTGTTGAGGCCCGTGCAGGGCCCTTTGATGCGATGGTAGGGCTGGGGCGTGCAGGTCAAATGCCTGCGCACGCCACGCAAAGGTGCGTTTACGACATGGCCGGAACAACACCGGACAAATGTAGGCGAGGGTTAGGCGATAGTCTGGCGGACGAGTAGCAGCAGGAAGAAATGCAGGGGATAGAGGGTGTACGCCCAGCGGCGCATGGCGGGTGGCGAGGTGCTTGTGGCATGTCGTAATAAGACCAATCCCGCCAATGGCGCAATCAGGCATGCAACCAACCCCATTAACGCCACCGGCGTGCCGCTATTGATCAGAATTTGCCATTGATTGGCGGCGACACAGACCAACCCTGGCAACACGCTGAAATACCATGGCCGACTGAAGACCAGCAGCAGCGCCAACGGCAGTAATACACCGAAGAAGCCGAACATCAATTGCATGGAAAACACCGCCGCGACAATGAGCGCGATCATCGCCAATCCTCGATCAACCAGCGCCTTCTGCTGCCATCCCCGGGCAACCAGCAAGCCCAGCGCAAGGGTGGGCAGCACGTTCAGAGTATCGGCATCGTCGATGAACAGACGGTACGGCACTTCGCTGATCACGCTGAACAGCAGCAGCCAGCCCAGATAGCGCCAGGAGCCGGTCACCACGGCATTACGCGTACGGTGCAGGTTCGCCGCAATCGCCAGGCAAAACCACGGGAACGCCAGGCGTCCCGGCACATACAGCCCATCCAGACTCAAACCGACGTAGCGCAGGTGGTCGAGTACCATGCTCAGCAGCGCCAGCCACTTGAGCAGATCCAGGCTGCCATCACGGACGCGTCCGACAGGCGTAGTGTGAGTACCGTGCATAATTCCCCAGCGACTTTGCATTTACAGCGCGTGCGCACCCCGGCCGATGTTGGGTAAAGTGCGCACCAACATCGACCACAGGAACGGGCCATGACCGACAAGAGCCAACAATTTGCCAGTGACAACTATTCCGGCATCTGCCCGGAAGCCTGGGCCGCCATGGAACAAGCCAACCAGGGCCATCAGCGCGCCTACGGTGATGATGAATGGACCCATCGCGCCGCCGACGGTTTCCGCAACCTGTTCGAAACCGACTGCGAAGTGTTCTTTGCCTTCAACGGCACCGCCGCCAACTCGCTGGCGCTGTCGTCCTTGTGCCAGAGCTACCATAGCGTGATTTGTTCGGAAACCGCCCACGTCGAAACCGACGAATGCGGCGCGCCGGAGTTTTTCTCCAACGGCTCCAAGCTGCTCACCGCGCGTACCGAAAACGGCAAGCTGACCCCGGACGCGATCCGCGAGATCGCCCTCAAGCGCCAGGACATTCACTACCCCAAGCCGCGCGTGGTCACGCTCACACAAGCCACTGAAGTGGGCAGCGTGTACACCCCCGACGAAATCCGTGCCATCAGCGCCACTTGCAAGGAACTGGGCCTGAACCTGCACATGGACGGCGCACGCTTCGCCAACGCCTGCGCCTTCCTCGGCTGCTCACCGGCCGACCTGACCTGGAAAGCCGGGGTGGACGTGCTGTGCTTTGGCGGCACCAAGAACGGCATGGCGGTGGGTGAGGCGATCCTGTTCTTCAACCACGCACTGGCCGAAGACTTCGACTACCGCTGCAAACAGGCGGGCCAGCTGGCGTCGAAAATGCGCTTTCTCTCCGCGCCCTGGGTGGGCTTGCTGGAAAACGACGCGTGGCTCAAGCACGCCCGTCACGCCAACCACTGCGCGCAGCTGCTGAGCAGCCTGGTGGCGGATATTCCCGGCGTGGAGTTGATGTTCCCGGTGCAGGCCAACGGCGTGTTCCTGCAACTCTCGGAACCGGCGATTGCGGCGCTGACGGCCAAGGGCTGGCGGTTCTACACCTTCATCGGCAAAGGTGGCGCACGGTTTATGTGTGCGTGGGATACCGAGGAAGAGCGTGTGCGTGAATTGGCTGCAGACATACGCGAAGTCATGAACGCCTGAGAACCAATGTGGGAGGGGGCTTGCCCCCGATAGCAGTCTTTCAGTCAATGCATCAGTGAGTGTTCCACTGCCATCGGGGGCAAGCCCCCTCCCACATTTGAACACTGTGTATCTGGGCGATCAGAACTCGATCCGCACATCCCCTTTAGGCACGCTGCAGCACGACAGGATGTAACCCTCGGCTTCGTCTTCTTCGGTGATGCCGCCGTTGTGCTCCATCTCTACCTCCCCGCCCAGCTTCATCACTTTGCACGTGCCGCAGATGCCCATGCCGCAGGCCTTCGGAATCAGCAGGCCCAGCTTGGCTGCTGCTGCATGCACGGTTTCGCCGGGAGCGACGCGGATGCTCTTGCCCGAAGCGATGAATTCCACCTGATGCAGGTCTGCCAGATCGACTTCCGGCGCGTCGGCGGCTTGTTCGGCTTGCTCGACCGCGTCGGCGCGGGCTTCCGGCGGCGTGGCGCCGAACGATTCTTCGTGATACCGCGTCATGTCGAACCCGGCCGCTTCCAGCAGGCGCTTCACCGCGCTCATGTACGGCGTTGGGCCGCAACAGAACACTTCACGCTCGAGGAAGTCCGGCACCATCAGCTCGAGCATCTTGTGGTTCAGGTAGCCGCGATAACCCGCCCACGGTTCGCCCAGCCCATGCTTCTCGCAGATCAGGTGCAGGCTGAAGTTGTCGATCCGCGACGCCATGTGCTCCAGCTCGCGGTGGTAGATGATGTCTTTGGGCGAGCGCGCGCTGTGGACGAAAGTCATGTCCACATTGGCATTGGTGTCGTAGAACCAGCGCGCCATGGACATCACCGGCGTGATGCCGACACCACCGCTCAGGTACAGCACTTTGGGGCTGGGAAAGTCGATGGCGTTGAACAGCCCGACCGGTCCGTGCACCGCCAGCTCCTGCCCTTCATGCAGAGTGTCGTGCAGCCAGTTGGACACCCGGCCGCCCGGCACGCGCTTGATGGTCACCGAAAAACTGTAGGGCACCGACGGCGAACTGGAGATGGTGTAGGAGCGCATGATCGGCTGGCCTTCGATTTCCAGCTCCAGGGTGACGAACTGCCCCGGCTTGAAAAAGAACAGAATCGGCTGGTCGGCCATGAAGCAGAAGGTGCGCACGTCCCAGGTTTCCTGGATGACTTTGACGCAACGGACGATGTGCCGACCATTGGCCCAGGTCTGGGTCGTTACCGGATTCAGGAAATTGTTGGACATGCTTATTCTCCGTAGCCGTAGGTCGGCCTGATGGTGGCGATTCTGCGTAACGCCGGAACCACCCACTTACCTATCTGCGACATTCACATACTTACGGCGACCAGCCCCCAACGACAGGGGGTTGCGCGTCGGGATCAGATTGGGCCATGTCGCCCATGGATAAGGTTCGCCGCAACGCCGGCCCCACACTCACGCCCAACAAGACACTTTCTTTACGCCTTGCCTTGCAACAACCGTAGCCACTTTCACCGGCCACACAGAATGGCCTTGAGGACACACACGATGGACGTCACCGCAACCTTAAGCTTGGGCGATCCGCTGGAACCCGCACGCAAGGCCACCGCGCAAATGCTGCACGAGCGTGAGCGCACCTTTTCCCTGCCGCAGCCGTTTTACTCTGATGAGCGGTTGTTTGATATCGACATGCAGGAGATCTTCCAGAAAGAGTGGTTGATCGCCGGCATGACCTGCGAAATCCCCGCCAAGGGCAACTACTTGACCCTGCAGATCGGCAAGAACCCGATCATCGTGATCCGTGGCGCCGAAGGCGTGGTGCATGCGTTCCACAACGTGTGCCGTCACCGTGGCTCGCGCCTGTGCACCAGCGACAAGGGCAAGGTCGCCAAGTTGGTGTGCCACTACCACCAGTGGACTTATGAGCTCGATGGCCGTCTGCTGTTCGCCGGCACCGAGATGGGCGCCGATTTCGACATGAAGCAGTACGGTTTGAAGCCGGTGAACGTGAAGACCGCCGGCGGCTACATCTTCATCAGCCTGGCTGAAAACCCGCCGGCCATCGATGACTTCCTGTCGACGCTGAACCACTACATGGAACCCTACGACATGGAAAACACCAAGGTGGCGATCCAGACCACCTTGTTCGAAAAAGCCAATTGGAAGCTGGTACTGGAAAACAACCGCGAGTGCTATCACTGCAACGCGTCGCACCCGGAACTGCTGAAAACCCTGCTGGAATGGGACGACGTCACCGACCCACGGGCCGACCAGGCGTTCAAGGACCACGTCGCCGCCTCGGCCGCCGCCTGGGACGCCGAGAAAATCCCCTATGCCCACGCCAGCTTTGGCCTGCGCAACCGCATCGTGCGCATGCCGCTGCTCAAGGGCACCGTGTCGATGACCCTCGACGGCAAACAGGGCTGCGCCAAGCTGATGGGCCGCATCAAGAACCCGGACCTGGGCTCGATGCGCATCCTGCACTTGCCACACTCCTGGAACCACTGCATGGGCGACCACATCATCGTGTTCACCGTGTGGCCGATCAGCGCCCAGGAAACCATGGTCACCACCAAGTGGATCGTGCACAAGGATGCCGTGGAAGGTGTGGACTACGACGTCGACCGCATGCGCCAGGTGTGGGATGCCACCAACGACCAGGACCGTCGCCTGGCCGAAGAGAACCAGCGCGGCATCAACTCCACCGCCTACCAGCCAGGCCCGTACTCCCAGACCTATGAGTTTGGTGTGGTGAACTTCGTGGATTGGTACAGCGAGCGGCTGCTGAACAACCTCGGCGCGGCGCCAGCACCTTATCTCAAGGGTGTGGCGGCACACGAGTAACGCTTTAACTGTCTGGGTTCTGCGCTGTACAAAAAACAGCCAGAACCCTGACAACCCCCACCTGCCCTGCCCTCCAGCCATTGCCCAACAACTTATCCACAGAGCCACCCACAGCAATTGTGGGCAACTGGTGTTTTTCTCTGAAATAAACTCAAGAAAATCCGTGACTTATTCAAAGTCAGAGGTTTTATCCGCTATTGGTTGTTTTTTGATCTAAAGCCTGCAAGCCACGGTTTATATGGGGTGCAGAGGAACGCAAACACCTTATCCACAGAAGCGCCAACAGACTTTGGGGGCAACTTTGGGGTGTCTGTGGAAAAGCGAGTGCGAGTGAGTAAAACCGAGGGTTTCAGCGGGATTTGGAGAGGAAAAGCCAGCATTGATCACTTTTTAAACATAACGCTACACACCTTTATCTACGTGGCTTGCAGCGGACAGCAAACATCTTATCCACACGCAGGCTAACAGGCATTGTGGGTAAACCGGACACACCAAAAAAACTGTGGGAGGGGGCAAGTCGAATCGTTGCACCGCCCCTCCCACATTGTGTTTAGCGTACGACGCCTTCTTCTATGAGCAGCTTGAGGATGGCTTCGGCACCGGCCTCCGGGCTGAGGCCCTTGAGCACTTGCCCACCGCCCCCACTGGCCTTGGCCGTCGCCGCCTTCATACGGTCCGCGCCGCTCTTGGCCTTGATCACCTTAAGGCGCTTGGGCCGTGGCTTGGCCGGTTGCAGCACCGCGCCTGTGAATAACTCGTCTTCTTCGATTTCAACCTCATGGGCCGCCAGCTCGCCGCGCTGCGCCGGGCCGTAAGCGCTTTGCCGTGGCTTGGGCGCGGCGTTATCCACAGTCGCCAGAAACGGCAAACGCACTTTCAAGCGGCGCCGCTGGCCACGGGGCAAGGCTTGCAGCACATGGGCCACACCGCCGTCGATGGACTCAACCTGCGCGAGGCCCACAATCAGCGGCCAGCCCAATTGCTCGGCCAGCAGGAACGGCAGCATCCCCGAGCCTTCGCCGGTCTCCGCCTGGCTGCCGGTAAGCACAACCTGGGCGCCGGCATCGCGTAAATAATCACTGAGCACCGGCAGCGCATCGGCGCCGGCGGGCTGCTCCAGCACGTGCAACTGCGGCAAACCCATGCCCAGGTAGCTGCGCAAGGTCGGTTCCTGAATATTGCCGGCGTGCAGCACCTGCAACTTATCCCCAGCCAGTTGCAGGCCCAGTTCGACGGCGCGGGCGTCCTGCTCGGCGCGGCGCGCGCGCCCTGAGGTGGGGTGGGCGCCGATGGACACCAGGCTGATTACATTGCTCGTCATGGCCATATCCTTAAGCTGCATCGCGCTTGGCGCCATTGCGGTAGGTGTCGACCGCAACGATCAAGGCTTGCAGAATCGCGGCGCTTTCGCCGATCACTGACAGGTCGGCCCGCTTGATCATGTCGCAACCCGGATCGAGGTTGATCGCCACCACCTTGTCGCAGGCACCGATGCCCTGCAGATGCTGGATCGCCCCGGAAATACCCACGGCCACATACACCCGCGCCGTGACCCAGGTGCCGCTGGCGCCGACCTGGCGATCCCGCGCCATGAAGCCATCGTCCACCGCCACTCGGGATGCGCCTTCGGTGGCGCCGAGTGCGGCGGCGGTCTGGTGAAACAGCGCCCAGTCCTTGACCCCATTGCCGCCGGAGAAAATGAATTCGGCTTCGGCCATGGGAATCGCCGCCGGATCCACCGCCACCGCGCCCAAATCTTCGATACGTGGCAGGCTGCGCGCCAGGGTTGTGGATAACTCCACGGGTAACACTTCATGCCGTGTGTCGCTGACCGGTTCAGCGCATTCCACAGCGGCGAGAATCAGGCGCGGCACCGGTCGCGCCACATCCTGCTGGCCCGCGCCGGCACGGCCGATGCACTGTTCGTCCTTGACCTGCCACACGCGCGTGGCCGGACGCTCCTTGAGGCTGGCGGCAAAGCGTCGGCCCAGCTCACCACCGCCGCTACGGCTGTCGGGCAGCAACCAGTGACGTGGGTTGAACTGGTTATCCACAGCACGCAAGCCCTGCACCCGTTGCTCCGGTGAATAACCGTCGAATTCGGAACCGTCCAGCACCAGCAGGCGGTCGACGCCAGCCGTGGCGAAGGCGCTTTCCTTGTGCTCGCCAAACACCACGGCCAGCACCGCGCCGTCGTGGCCGGCCATTTGCCGCGCCAGGCCGAGCAAGTCGCGGTCGTGACTGCTCAGGCGGCCGCCGACCATGTCTGGCACCACGTTGATGTAAAACGCAGGCTCGGCAATCCGGTGCAACGGCAACTGCACGTCCACTGCCGCCGTACGCTTGGCCGCGCCGCCCTGCTGGGCGCCGCTGCGGTCGATGCGCTTGATGCCGTTGGGGCCAATAAAGCCCACGCCATGCACGTTCTTGCGCATGACGCCGTTCGGGCCCATCCAACTCTGCTGCGCAGGCTGCATGGCCGCGTGCAAGGGATGCAGGCGGTTGCGGGCGATCCATTCGGCCCGTGGGTCGCGGCGGATAATGTCGCTCATCAATGCACCTCCGCAGGTTCACGTTTTAAAGGGGCTTTGGTCGGTGCCGCGTCTTCCAGCAACGCGTCAGCCACCAATTCGGCGATGTCCTTGATCAGCGGCCGCGGTTCGACCACGCCTTCAAGCATCGCCGTGCATTGCGGGCAGCCCACGGCGACCAGTTCGGCGCCGGTCTCGCGAATGTCGTCCATGCGCATGTCCGGGATCCGTTGCTTGCCGGGAATGTCAGTGATCGGCGCACCGCCACCGCCGCCGCAACAGCGTGAGCGAAAGCCCGAGCGTTGCATCTCCTTGACCTCGATGCCCAGCGCACGCAGCACCTGACGCGGCGCCTCGTACTCGCCGTTATAGCGGCCCAGGTAGCAAGGGTCGTGGTAAGTCACGCTGTTGCCCTTGTGCTGGCCCAGGTTAAGCGCGCCCGCATCGGTCAGCTCGGCCATGAAGGTGCTGTGATGCTGCACCTGATAGTTGCCATTGAAGGCGCCGTATTCGTTTTTGAGTACGTGGAAACTGTGCGGGTCGCAGGTGACGATGCGCTTGAAGCAGTACTTTTCCAGCGTCTGGATATTGCGTGTCGCCAGCAACTGGAAGGTCGCTTCGTCGCCCAGGCGCCTGGCCACGTCGCCGCTGTCGCGTTCTTCCAGGCCGAGCACGGCGAAGTCCACCTTGGCGGCCTTCAGCACTTTGACGAAGGCACGCAGGGTGCGCTGGTTGCGCATATCGAAGGCGCCGTCGCCGACCCAGAACAGCACATCGCAGCTGGCCTTTTCGCTGAGCAGCGGCAGGTTCAGGTCCGCCGCCCAGTTAAGGCGACCGCCCGGGGCGAAACCGCCAGGGTTGTCGGTGGCGATCAGGTTTTCGAGTACTTCAGCGCCCTTGTTCGGCGTGGCGCCCTTTTCCAGGGTGAGGTGGCGGCGCATGTCGACGATGGCATCCACGTGCTCGATCATCATCGGGCACTCTTCCACGCAAGCGCGGCAGGTGGTGCACGACCACAGGGTCTCGGCATCCACCAGGCCGTTGACGATGGGTTGATGCGGGTTGCCGCTGTGTTCGCCCACCGGTTTGCCTGGATAGGGACTGCCGGCGAATTTTGCATCGGTGCCACCCGCCAGGCCGACCACCATGTCCTGGATCAGCTTTTTCGGGTTCAGCGGTTGGCCGGCAGCAAAGGCCGGGCACGCCGCTTCGCACTTGCCGCACTGCACGCAGGCGTCGAAACCGAGCAGTTGGTTCCAGGTGAAATCCTTGGGCTTTTCCACGCCCAGGGGCACGCTTTTGTCCGTCAGGTCCAGCGGCTTCAAGCCGGTGGAGCGCCCGCCGCCAAAGCGTTCGGCGCGGCGGTGCCAGGCCAGGTGCAGGGCACCGGCGAAGGCGTGTTTCATCGGGCCGCCCCAGGTCATGCCGAAGAACATCTCGGACACGCCCCACGCCACGCCCACACTCAGCAGCGCGGCCAGCAGCCAGCCGCCGAAGTCGGCTGGCAGAATCCCGGCCACCGGCAAGGTGACGAGGAAAAAACTCACCGAGAACGCCAGCAGGCTTTTTGGCAGGCGCATCCACGGGCCTTTCGACAGGCGTGCAGGCGGGTTGCGGCGACGCAGGTACATAAAGATGGCGCCGACAAACATCAAGGTCGAGGCCAGCAGCAAGGCGTAGCCGAGAATGCGATTTTGCAGGCCAAACCCGTGCACCACGATCGCCAGCAGCGCCGACAGCACAAAGCCCAGCGCCGTGGCGACGTGGGTGTTGGCGATGTATTTGTCGCGGGCGACCACGTGGTGCAGGTCGACCATGTAGCGCTTGGGCATGGCCAGCAGGCCGCCGAGCAGGTCGACCTTGGATGCGCGGCCACGGCGCCACATGTTTGCCCGGCGCAGGGCGCCGAGGACGGCAAGGCCCAAGGCGGCGAAAAGCAGGATGGGAAGAAGGGTGTTCAACATGGTGAAGCTCCCAAAGACCACACGGGACTTGCATGGGAACCGGTTTAATGTGGGAGCTGGCTTGCCTGCGATGGCATCGCCTCGGTATCACTCAACACCGAGTCGCCTGCATCGCGGGCAAGCCCGGCTCCCACATTGACCGGTTTCCACATTGGTTCAGTGTTGGATCAGAAATCCTTGCACAAGCGCAGGGCGTCATAGATGGCGGCATGGGTATTTCGCTGCGCCACACAGTCACCGATGCGGAACAGCAAGTACCCCTCGCCCGCTTCGCTCAAGCAAGGCTGCGGCTTGATCGCAAACAAGGCTTCGACATCGATCTGGCCCTTGTTGCGCGACCCTTCCTTGAGCCCGTAGTAAATGGCTTCGTCCGGACGCACGCCGTTCTCGACCACCACCTGGTCCACCACCCGCTCCTCTTTGGCGCCGGTGTATTCGTTCTCCAGCACTGCCACCAGCTTGTCGCCCTCGCGGTAGACCTTTTCCAGCATCATGTCGCCGGTCATGATCACTTCTTTGGGGTACATGCTGCGGTAGTAGGTGGGGAATGACGTGCCGCCAATCGCTACGCCCGGCTTGATGTCGTCGGTGACGATCTCCACCTGGCAGCCTTTGTCGGCCAAAAAGTCCGCCACCGACATGCCGGTGAATTCACAGATGGTGTCGTAGACCAGCACGTTCTTGCCCGGCGCAACCTTGCCGTCGAGCACGTCCCAGCTGCTCACCACCAGGCCTTCGGCGGCGCCCCAGTGTTCGTTCTGCTCGATAAACGGATGCCCGCCCACCGCCAGCACTACCACGTCAGGGCGCAGGTCGAGAATGGTGTCGGCGTCGGCGGCCACGCCCAGGCGCAGGTCGACTTTCAAGCGCGCCAGCTCCAGCTGGAACCAGCGGGTGATACCGGCAATCTGGTCACGCTGCGGCGCTTTGGACGCGGTGGTGATCTGCCCGCCGATGAATTCCTTCTTCTCGAACAGAGTCACGTCGTGGCCACGTTCGGCCGCCACGCGCGCGGCTTCCATCCCGGCAGGGCCGGCACCCACTACCACGACTTTGCGCTTGGGCCCGGTGGATTTTTCGATGATGTGCGGCACGCCCATGTATTCACGGGAGGTGGCGGCGTTCTGGATGCACAGCACGTCCAGCCCCTGGTACTGGCGGTCGATGCAATAGTTGGCGCCCACGCACTGCTTGATCTGGTCGATCTGGCCCATCTTGATCTTGGCGATCAGGTGCGGGTCGGCGATGTGTGCACGGGTCATGCCGACCATGTCCACGTAGCCGCCTTCGAGGATGCGCGTGGCCTGGTTCGGGTCCTTGATGTTCTGTGCGTGCAGCACCGGAACCTTGACCACTTCCTTGATGCCGGCCGCCAGGTGCAGGAATGGCTCCGGCGGGTAGCTCATGTTGGGGATCACGTTGGCCAGGGTGTTGTGGGTATCACACCCCGAGCCCACCACGCCGATGAAATCGAGCATGCCAGTGTCGTCGTAATACTTGGCGATCTGCTTCATGTCTTCGTGGGACAGGCCGTCCGGGTGGAACTCGTCGCCGCACAGGCGCATGCCCACGCAGAAGTCGTCGCCCACTTCGGCGCGCACGGCCTTGAGCACTTCCAGGCCGAACTTCATGCGGCCTTCAAAAGTGCCGCCCCATTCATCGGTGCGCTTGTTGACGCGCGGGCTCCAGAACTGGTCGATCATGTGCTGGTGCACGGCAGACAGTTCCACCCCGTCCAGGCCACCGGCCTTGGCACGGCGCGCGGCCTGGGCGTAATTACCGATCACGCGCCAGATTTCTTCGGGCTCGATAGTCTTGCAGGTGGCGCGGTGCACTGGCTCACGCACGCCGGATGGCGACATCAGGGTCGGCCAGTTGAAACCGTCCCAGCGCGAGCGACGGCCCATGTGGGTAATCTGGATCATGATCTTGGCGCCATGCTTGTGCATGGCGTCGGCCAGGTTCTGGAAGTGCGGGATGATGCGGTCGGTGGACAGGTTCACCGAGCTCCACCATTCCTGCGGGCTGTCGATGGCCACCACCGAGGAGCCGCCGCAGATTGCCAGGCCGATACCGCCCTTGGCTTTCTCTTCGTAATACTTCACATAGCGGTCAGTGGTCATGCCGCCGTCGGTGGCATACACCTCGGCGTGGGCGGTACTGAGCACGCGGTTGCGGATGGTCAGTTTGCCGATCTGAATCGGCGCGAACATTGCTTCGAAAGCCATGGCACGGTCCTCGGCTTACAACGGCTTGACGGTGAACAAGCCATCTTCGTGACCCTCTTCGGAGCCTCCGTAGACTTGTTCGGCCACAGTGCGAATCTTGCTGCCACGGGCTTGAAGGATCTGGTCCATGGCGCCGGCAAACCAGCCGGTGAACATGTAGTCCACTTTGCGCCCGACCTTGCCATACACGTAGACGAAGGCCGAGTGTTCCAGCTTGACGCTGGCGGTGCCTTTGTCCAGATCGATATCCTGGATCTTGAACAGGCCCCAGCCGCGTTGCGACAGGCGCTTCATGTAGTGTTCGAACACGGCGACGCCTTCCAGGCCGTGGCATTCGGCTTCCTTTTCACACCAGTGCCAGGCGGATTTGTAGCCGGCCTTGTAGAGGATCTCGGCGTAGGCGTCGGCGCCCAGCACTTCTTCGATACCCATGTGGTTGTTGACGAAGAAATGACGCGGCACGTACAGCATCGGCAGGGCGTCGGAGGTCCAGACACCGGTTTCGCTGTCGACTTCGATAGGCAATTGCGGGGCGATCTTGGCCATGGAAACTTAACTCCAGAAAAATTCGTAGTGGTGTAGCCGGTGGGTGTCTGGCTTATTCGCCCCAGACGTCCTTCAAGACGTTGACCCAGTTCTCGCCCATGATCTTGCGCACCACGCGTTCGCTGTGGCCGCGTTTGAGCAGGGTCTCGGTGAGGTTGGGGAATTCGCCCACGGTGCGGATGCCCAGCGGGTTGATGATCTTGCCGAAGCTGGTCAGGCGGCGGGCGTAGCCCTTGTCATGGGTCAGCATTTCGAAGAAATCCTGGCCGTGGCCTTGGGTGAAGTCGGTGCCGATACCGATGGCGTCTTCGCCGACGATGTTCATGGTGTATTCGATGGCTTCGGCGTAGTCGTCGATGGTCGAATCGATGCCCTTGGCTAGGAACGGCGCGAACATGGTCACACCGACAAAACCGCCATGGTCGGCAATGAACTTGAGTTCTTCATCGGACTTGTTGCGCGGGTGCTCTTTAAGGCCGGACGGCAGGCAGTGGGAGTAGCACACCGGTTTTTTCGATTCGAGGATGACTTCTTCGCTGGTCTTGGAGCCGACGTGGGACAGGTCGCACATGATGCCGACGCGGTTCATCTCGCCGACGATCTCACGACCAAAACCGGACAGGCCGCCGTCGCGCTCGTAGCAGCCGGTGCCCACCAGGTTCTGGGTGTTGTAGCACATCTGCACCACACCCACGCCGAGCTGCTTGAAGATCTCGACGTAGCCCAACTGGTCTTCAAAGGCGTGGGCATTCTGGAAGCCGAAGATGATGCCGGTCTTGCCCTGCTCCTTGGCTTTACGGATATCGGCGGTGGTTTTTACCGGGATCACCAGGTCGCTGTTCTCGCGGATCAGGGTCTGGCTGGCCACGATGTTGTTGATCGTGGCCTGGAAGCCTTCCCACACCGACACCGTGCAGTTGGCGGCGGTGAGGCCACCCTTGCGCATGTCTTCGAACAGGTCGCGGTTCCACTTGGCAATAATCAGACCGTCGATAACGATGCTGTCGGCGTGCAACTCGGCTGGGCTCATCAGGCGTCCCCTTATTGGCGATTCATGCGCCGAATCGTCTGCCGGCGCTTTGGGGCCAGCATATGCCCCGGGGCTGAACGGACCGGGTGCAAAAACGACAGGGGAATTGCCGAAAGCGTCAATCCGCGACAAAGGCTGTACAGACACGCCTGACTGGCGGCTGTTCTTTGTCTTACGCTTGAGCCAGAATCCGGCCATCACCTGATATGAGACGGCGCAATGAAATCGATTTTCCTGGCTTTGGCACTCATCGCAACCGGCGTCCACGCCGCCGAAGACACCGACAGCACGCCGTGCGACGGCATCGAAAACGACCAGCAGACCCTGGCCTGCGCCACCTACAACAAGACCACCGCTGAGCAATTGCTCAAGGACAACTATCAGGGCCTGCTCGATCGCATGGGTTCGACCTACGGCAGCGACAAGACCAAACTGGCCGACATTACCGCCCGTCTGAAGGACGCCCAGCAGAAATGGGAAAAACTGCGCGACGCCGACTGCGCCGTGGACACCTTCCCGGCGGTCACCGGCAGCAAGGCGTATGCGATTGCGCAGAATGATTGCCTGGCGCGGATGAGTGATGAACGGTCAGAGTTTTTGGAGTCGATTGGGCAGGAATAAGCGACAATCTGCGCCAACTTGATCTCATCCAGGGCTATTCATGACTATTTGCGGCATCGAAATCAAAGGCAGCGAAGCCATCATCGCGGTCGCCTCACTGGATAACCAGGCGCTGACCCATGTGGCCCTCTCCACCAAGAAAATCGCGCTGGAAGATGACGATGAAGCCGCCAACGTCAAAGCCTTCGCCGCCCAGGTGCAGGCGTTTGTGCAGGCTAACGCCATCAGCCGCATCGCGATCAAGAAGCGCAGCAAGAAAGGCGAGTTTGCCGGTGGCCCGACCACGTTCAAGATTGAAGGGGTGTTTCAGCTACTAGAGGGTGTTGAGGTGACGCTGCTGTCGCCGCAGACCATAAATGCGCAGAACAAAAAACACACCTTTGAGCTGCCGGCGACGCTGAACAAGTATCAGCATGAGGCCTACAAAGCCGCGTGCTCTGCCCTGGTGAAAAAATAAGCAACAACACATTTGGCCGCTTTTATACCCAATTATGGAAACGACTATAAATTATGGTCGCGACTATAATTGACTAAAAAACGATCAAACCACCTCTCGTCGCCGATCCTCTCTTGGGCACTTGGCAAACCGCGCTCTGTAGCTACGGGTGAAATACGACGGCGACTCAAACCCGCACGCAATGCTCACTTCCAAAACACTCATGCCGCTCTGGCGCAATAGCTGCCGGGCTTTTTCCAGGCGCAGGCCGAGGTAGAAGTTGCTCGGGGTGTCGTTCAGGTGCAGGCGAAACAGCCGTTCCAGCTGGCGGCGCGTCACCTTGATGGCTTCGGCCAAGGCCAATGTGCTTAGCGGCGGTTCGGTGTGTTGCTCCATCTCGCCGATGACCTGCACCAATTTCTTGTTGTTGATGCCGTAGCGCGTGGCGATCTGCATGCGCTGGTGGTCTTTGCGCGGGCGGATGCGGCCGAGCACGAACTGTTCGGAGACCTGGATCGCAAGGTCGGGGCCGTGGGCCTGGGCGATCAGGTCGAGCATCAGGTCGATGGAGGCGGTGCCGCCGGCGCAGGTGATGCGGCGGCGGTCGATTTCGAACAGCTCCTGGGTCACGCTCAGGTGCGGGTACGACTCTTTGAAGGCATCGATGGCTTCCCAGTGCAGCGTCACGCGGTGGCCGTCGAGCAGGCCGGCTTCGGCCAGCACGCAGGCGCCGGTGTCGATGGCGCCCAGGGTTACGCCGTCATGGTCGAGGCGGCGCAGCCAGTGTTCCAGGGCGGGCGTGGCGAACTGCAGCGGTTCGAAGCCGGCCACCACCAACAGCGTCGCGCCTTTGTTCAGCGGTTCCAGCGCGGCGTCGGCGTTGACCGACATGCCGTTGCTCGCCAGCACCGCACCGCCGTCGGCGCTCAGTATGTGCCAGCGGTACAGCTCGCCGCGAAAGCGGTTGGCCACCCGCAGCGGTTCCAGCGCGGAGATGAAGCCGATGGCGGAGAAGCCGGGCATCAGCAAGAAGTAGAAATCCTGGGACATGGTGGCGCGCTCGTCGGCAGGCTAAATGGCACTGTGATACTCCCGTTGCCGGGCGGTTTCAAGGGGGCAGGTCGCTGCAGTGCAAGCACCGGTCGCCGCTGTGCGTTTTGTGCGCGCCGAAGATCCGTAACGTGGCGTCACGGTGCACAAAGACGCCGGCCCCCACAATAACGAGCTGCCGAGGCCCCCACCATGAAACGACAGATCAGCCGCTATGCGCTCGCCCTGAGCGCCCTCTTGAGTACACACGTGTTCGCGGCCGACGCAGCGTCCTGCCAGAACGTGCGCATGGGCGTGGTGAACTGGACCGATGTGATCGCCACCAGCGCCATGACCCAGGTGCTGCTCGATGGCCTCGGCTACACGACCAAGCAGACCAGCGCCTCCCAGCAGATCATCTTCGCCGGCATCCGCGACCGGCGCCTGGATCTGTTCCTGGGCTACTGGAACCCGCTGATGACCCAGACCATCACGCCGTTCGTCGACGCCCAGCAGGTCAAGGTTCTCGACAAACCCTCGCTGGAAGACGCTCGCGCCACCCTCGCCGTGCCGACGTACCTGGCCGACAAGGGCCTGAAAACCTTCGCCGACATTGCCAAATTCGAAAAAGAACTGGGCGGCAAGCTCTATGGCATCGAGCCAGGCTCGGGCGCCAACACGCAGATCAAGGCGATGATCGCCAAGAACCAGTTCGGCCTGGGCAAGTTCCAACTGGTGGAATCCAGCGAAGCCGGCATGCTCGCTGCCGTCGACCGCGCGGTGCGTCGCAAGGAAGCCGTGGTGTTCTTCGGCTGGGCGCCGCACCCGATGAACGTCAACATTGCCATGACTTACCTCAGCGGCAGCGACGACGCCCTGGGGCCGAACGAGGGCATGGCAAGCGTGTGGACCGTCACCTCGCCGACCTATGCCCAACAGTGCCCCAACGTGCACAAGCTGCTGACCAACCTGACCTTCACCGCCGCCGACGAGAGCCGGATGATGCAGCCGCTGCTGGATCACAAGGATCCTCTCGCGTCCGCCCGGCAGTGGCTCAAGGACCACCCGCAGGACCAGGCACGCTGGCTCGAAGGCGTGACCACCTTCGACGGCAAACCGGCTGCGGCCAATCTGCAACTGACCGGTCAATAACCCGCTTTCAATCACCGTTTCGCGGTCGCTTTCGACCGCGAACGGACCACCACGCCTGTAAGGAACCGCACCATGAACCACGACGTCATCATCACCTGCGCACTCACCGGTGCTGGCGACACGACCCGCCGCAGCCCCCACGTGCCGGTCACCCCCAAACAGATCGCCGCCGCAGCGGTGGAGGCCGCCAAGGCCGGCGCCACGGTGGTGCACTGTCACGTGCGCGACCCGCACAGCGGCAAGTTCAGCCGCGACGTGGCGCTGTACCGCGAAGTCATGGAGCGCATCCGCGAAGCCGACATCGACATCATCGTCAACCTCACCGCCGGCATGGGCGGCGACCTGGAGATCGGCGGCGGCGAGAATCCGATGGCGTTCGGCCCCAACACCGACCTGGTCGGCCCGTTGACCCGCCTGGCCCACGTCGAACAACTGCTGCCGGAGATCTGCACCCTGGACTGCGGCACCCTCAATTTCGGCGACGGCGACACCATTTACGTGTCCACCCCGGCGCAATTGCGCGCGGGTGCAAAACGCATCCAGGAGCTGGGCGTCAAGGCAGAGCTTGAGATCTTCGACACCGGCCACCTGTGGTTCGCCAAGCAACTGATCAAGGAAGGCCTGCTCGACAACCCACTGTTTCAACTGTGCCTGGGCATCCCGTGGGGCGCGCCGGCCGACACCACCACCATGAAAGCCATGGTCGACAATCTGCCAGCCGACGCGGTGTGGGCCGGCTTCGGCATCGGCCGCATGCAGATGCCGATGGCAGCACAGGCGGTGTTGCTGGGCGGCAATGTGCGGGTCGGATTGGAAGACAATCTGTGGCTGGACAAGGGCGTGCTGGCCACCAACGGCCAGCTTGTGGAACGCGCGAGTGAAATCCTCAGCCGGCTGGGCGCCCGTGTCATGACCCCGGCAGAAGGGCGAATCAAGATGGGCCTGACCAAGCGCGGCTAACTCAGACACCACAAAACCCTGTGGGAGCCGGGCTTGCCCGCGATAGCGGTACATCTGCACCGAATACTTCACCTGGAACACCGCTATCGCAGGCAAGCCAGCTCCCACATTGATCACCGAACGCCTTAGGAATTTGACATGAGCTTTATCACTGAAATCAAAACCTTCGCCGCCCTCGGCAGCGGTGTTATCGGCAGCGGTTGGGTGTCCCGTGCCCTGGCCCACGGCCTCGATGTGGTGGCCTGGGACCCGGCGCCCGGCGCAGAAGCCGCCCTGCGCAAACGCGTCGCCAATGCCTGGGGCGCCCTGGAGAAACAGGGCCTGGCACCGGGTGCGTCACAGGATCGCCTTCGCTTTGTCGCCACTATCGAAGACTGCGTAAAAGACGCCGACTTCATCCAGGAAAGCGCCCCGGAACGCCTGGCGTTGAAACTGGAACTACACGGCAAGATCAGCGCAGCCGCCAGGCCCGATGCATTGATCGGTTCCAGCACATCGGGCCTGTTGCCGAGTGAGTTCTACGAGGGCTCGACCCACCCGCAGCGTTGCGTGGTCGGGCACCCGTTCAACCCGGTGTATCTGCTGCCGCTGGTGGAAGTGGTCGGCGGCAAAAACACCGCGCCCGAAGCCATCCAGGCCGCGATTCAGGTGTACGAAAGCCTCGGCATGCGCCCGCTGCATGTGCGCAAGGAAGTCCCCGGGTTTATCGCCGACCGCCTGCTCGAAGCGCTGTGGCGTGAGGCGCTGCACCTGGTGAATGACGGCGTGGCCACCACTGGTGAGATCGACGATGCGATTCGCTTTGGCGCAGGGTTGCGCTGGTCGTTCATGGGCACGTTTCTTACTTACACCCTGGCGGGTGGCGATGCCGGTATGCGGCACTTCATGGCGCAGTTCGGCCCGGCGCTGCAATTGCCGTGGACCTACCTGCCCGCGCCGGAATTGACCGAAAAGCTGATCGACGATGTGGTCGACGGCACCCGCGATCAATTGGGTAAACACAGCATTTCGGCGCTGGAGCGCTATCGTGATGATTGCTTGCTGGCGGTGCTTGAGGCGGTGAAAACCACCAAGGCAAAACACGGCATGACCTTCGCCGAATAACCCAATGTGGGAGCGGGTTTGCTCGCTCCCACATTTTTGACCGAGTACAAAACCCATGCCGCTACTGAAAACCTACACCACCAAGATCCAACCCGCCTGGGTGGACTACAACGGCCATTTGCGCGACGCGTTCTACCTGCTGATTTTCAGCTACGCCACCGACGCGTTGATGGACACGCTGGGTCTGGACAGCGACAACCGTGATGCCAGCGGTCAATCGTTATTCACCCTGGAGCTGCACCTGAACTACTTGCACGAAGTCAAACTCGGCGCCGAGGTGCAGGTGCACACCCAACTGATCGCTTTTGATGCCAAGCGCCTGCACCTCTATCACAGCCTGCACCTGATCGAAGAGGAAAAAGCACTGGCCGGCAACGAACAGATGCTGCTGCATGTCGACCTGGCTGGCCCGCATGCGACGCCGTTCAGCGAAGCCACACTGGCAAGACTCATGGAGCTCAGCGCCGGGCAGAAAGACCTTCCCACGCCTGCCCTGCTGGGCCGGGTGATCGGTTTGCCAACAAAAAAAGCCCCGAACCAGCCGTGACGGGATCGGGGCAGAGGTGCCTTGTGTGAGCCTGCATCCCGAGGGTGACCAAACCGTCAAGCTGCTTGCCTGGGTGCAGTGTGCCGGTTCATGGGCCTGGCACCTGGCCCCAAAGCGACACGCTCATAGCCATCCGAGGCATTCGGGCATTCTGCCCTTGCCGACCGGTCGAGGGCCTACCAGAATCCGAGTCAATCCAGCTCCGTTAACCAGGGTAAACGTCATGATGCACGCTGATTTGATTGACCAGGATGACCTGCTGAGCCAGCTGCGCTCGCTGGGTTTCGAGGTGTCCAGCGGCGCCAGCGCCGAGCAGGCCTGCGAGTGTGCGGTGCGCGGCTTGAGTGAAGCCCGGGCGAAGGCACTCAAGGGGATGGTTGAGCAGATGTATGGCGGCAGTGCGACTATCCTGCCGGCGGTGAGGCAGGCGATTGACAAGCAGTTGTTGCCGGCCTTGATGCGGTTCAAACAGAACGCCAGCGCCTGACAGAGCGCTATCGGGAGCAAGCCCCCTCCCACAGTTTGATTTTTGAACACAGTCAAATGTGGGAGCTGGCTTGCCTGCGATGCAGGCGACGCGGTCTACAGCCTGACACTGGCAAACGTCGACTCATTGCGCGCCTGGCTCAACGCCGACATCGGCCCCGACAACGGTGACAACAACGCCTGCGGAATCGGCAGCATCGCGACCTGCTGGGTGGTATTGGAACCGACGCGCTCATCGCGTGGCGGAATGCCGAAGTATTCGCGGTAGCACTTGGAAAAATGCGGCGTGGACACAAACCCGCACACCGACGCCACTTCGATGATCGACATCGGCGTTTGCTTGAGCAACTGCCGTGCACGGATCAGACGCAGCTTGAGGTAGTAGCGCGACGGCGAGCAGTGCAGGTATTTCTGGAACAGCCGCTCCAGCTGGCGCCGCGACACGGCGACATACACCGCCAGCTCGTCCAGGTCGATCGGCTCTTCGAGGTTGGCTTCCATCAGCGCGACGATTTCCTGCAGCTTCGGCTGGTTGGTGCCGAGCATGTGCTTGAGCGGCACGCGCTGGTGATCCTGTTCGTTGCGGATGCGTTCGTAGACAAACATCTCGGAGATAGCGGCCGACAATTCACGGCCGTGGTCGCGGCTGATCAGGTGCAGCATCATGTCCAGCGGCGCGGTGCCGCCGGAGCTGGTGAAGCGGTTGCGGTCGAGGGTGAACAGGCGCGTGCTCATGGCCACGCGCGGGAAGGCTTCCTGCATCGACGCCAGGCATTCCCAGTGCACGCTGCAATCGAACCCGTCGAGCAAGCCGGCGCAGGCCAGTGCCCAACTGCCGGTGCACACCGCGCCCAGGCGGCGCGACTGACGCGCCTGGCTTTGCAGCCACGACACGTGCTCGCGGGTCACGGTGCGCTGAATGCCCACGCCTCCGCACACAATCACGGTGTCCAGGGCCGGGGCTTTGTGCATGGAAGCATCGGGCGTGATTTGCAGACCGTCGCTGGCCCACACCTGGCTGCCGTCGGCACTCAGGGTGGTCCAGCGATACAGTTCACGGCCGGACAGCTGATTGGCCATGCGCAGCGGTTCCACCGCCGACGCCAGGGAAATCAGCGTGAAATTGTCCAGCAGCAAAAAGCCGATGGATTGAGGCGTACGGTTCTGGGGTTGGGCCCCTGAGTTGGACGACGACATCGCGGTATCTCCTCACACAAAGCAGTGGATGGCCTCAGGCGAGGCTCTTGTTATTGCGCTCTTTATCCATAAAGAAGAGAGGCTTTGAATTGGTAGAGCAAATGCCGTGCCTGAATTTGAATGCCTATTCAATAAATCCTGAAAACGACCTGTTGACGCGTCTATATAAGCCCACGCGGGGAGTACGGGATAGAGCCGAAAAAGGCGCTCGTTCAAATGGGGTGAGCAGATCGGTAGCACTTGTGGGAAGGCGCTTTGCGGGCGTAGGAGAAGTCTGTAACCCCATGCGCGGATGACGGGTGCTGGAGGGGGAAATCGTTCGCTGGCTACTTATCTGTTTGCGACGCGCTAAAAGGTGGCGCTTTTGGGTTCGGGTGTTCACTTTATGAGCAGCTTTGTTTGAACCACCGCTATCGCAGGCAAGCCAGCTCTCACAGAAATACGCATTTCAAATGTGGGAGCTGGCTTGCCTGCGATGAGGGCATCATTGACTCAACACTCAACCGCACTGACCGCCAGGCCACCGCGCGACGTTTCCTTGTACTTGTCATGCATGTCCGCACCGGTATCGCGCATGGTGCGGATTACCCGGTCCAGGGAGATAAAGTGCTGACCGTCACCCCGCAGGGCCATCTGCGCCGCGTTGATCGCTTTCACCGCGGCAATCGCATTGCGTTCGATGCACGGCACTTGCACCAGGCCACCGACCGGGTCGCAGGTCAGGCCGAGGTTGTGTTCCAGGCCGATTTCGGCGGCGTTGCACAGTTGCTCCGGGGTCGCGCCAAGAATCTCCGCCAGCCCCGCCGCCGCCATGGCGCACGCAGAACCCACCTCGCCCTGGCAACCGACTTCGGCGCCGGAAATCGACGCGTTTTTCTTGCACAGAATCCCCACCGCCGCGGCACCGAGCATGTAGTCGACCACGTTGGCTTCGGTGACGTCTTCGCTGAATTTCATGAAGTAATGCAACACCGCCGGAATGATCCCCGCCGCGCCGTTGGTGGGGGCAGTGACCATGCGTCCGCCGGCGGCGTTCTCTTCGTTGACCGCCAGGGCGAACAGGTTGACCCATTCCATGGCGCTCAGGGTCGAGCCGATCACATTCGGCTTGCCCAGCTCCTGCAGGCTGCGGTGCAACCTGGCTGCACGGCGCCGCACGTTCAGCCCGCCAGGCAGGATGCCTTCGTGCTTGAGACCTTGCTCCACGCAGTCCTGCATGGCGCGCCACAGCTTCATCAGGCCACTGCGGATTTCCTCTTCGGAGCGCCACACCTTTTCGTTGGCCAGCATCAGTTCGGCGACGCGCAGGTTGTGGGTCTTGCACAACTGCAATAACTCGGCCGCGCTGGAAAAATCATAGGGCAGCTCGGTGCGGTCCATGTCGGCCACGCCGCTTTGCGCCTGGGCCTCATCCACCACAAAACCGCCACCCACCGAGTAGTAGGTGTCGCGGTGCAGTTCGCCGCGCTGGTCAAACACCACCAGGGTCATGGCGTTGGGGTGGAACGGCAGGTTTTCGTCGAGCAGGCGCATGTCTCGCGCCCACACG
Organism: Pseudomonas poae RE*1-1-14; assembly: GCF_000336465.1. Classification (NCBI taxonomy): domain Bacteria; kingdom Pseudomonadati; phylum Pseudomonadota; class Gammaproteobacteria; order Pseudomonadales; family Pseudomonadaceae; genus Pseudomonas; species Pseudomonas poae. The sequence continues at coordinate 4,276,487 of NC_020209.1, forward strand.
AAAGGCACCGGCAAACGCCCGTCGAGCAGCAGTGTGTCGGTTTCGCGCAGGGTGGCGATGCGGATGCCAATCTGCGACGGATCGATGGCGTCCGGCCACTCGCCCATCAGGCCCATGACGGTGGCGGTGTCGCTGCCGTGACCGATGCCGGTGGCCGACAATGACCCGTACAGCTGAACTTCAACGCGGCAAACCTGTTCCAACAGGTCACGTTCACGCAATGTCTGAACGAACAACGCCGCGGCGCGCATGGGGCCGACGGTGTGAGAACTCGAAGGCCCGATGCCGATCTTGAACAGGTCGAAAACACTGATAGCCATTAACGTGAAACTCCTCGGTGGACACAAATCGGACACCAGGGAGCTGCTACGCTCAGAGCGCCCAGATGGCGGCATCATCCGGCTTTTATCCGCCGTCACGGCGTCTCACACCGACGCAACCATGCTCACCAGCGTCGCCTGCGTGCAATCGTCTGTTTTGGCCGTTTTTTGCGGTGTGCAAGGCTGAAAACTGCGGTTTTGCCTTGGGAAAAATCTGTAAGCGACGTCACCAATACTGGATACGACCCTCCCTGTACTGGATACGACGCCCCCTGTAGGCGTCAGATTTTCACTGGTACATGATCAGTCCCGACTCGTTTGCAAGGCACCGTGCCAAAGCGGCATCGCACGCTCCAACCGCAACACTTATAAAGCGCGGCGATTGCCGCCAGAAAAAACAGGAGTCTAGCCCTATGAAAGCTTCACCCTCGTTGTTGTTGGCCGCCATGCTGAGTCTGCCCGTCATGACTCACGCTGCAGAACCGGAACAGTGCAAGACCGTCAACTTCTCCGATGTCGGCTGGACCGACATTACCGTCACCACCGCGACCACCAGCGAAATTCTCAAGGGCCTGGGCTACAAGCCGCGCACCACGATGATTTCGGTACCTGTGACCTACAAGTCGCTGGCCGACGGCAAGAACATGGACATCTTCCTGGGCAACTGGATGCCGACCATGGAAAACGACATCAAGCAGTACCGTGATGCCGGCACCGTGGAAACCGTACGCGCCAACCTGGAGAACGCCAAATACACCCTGGCCGTGCCGGAAGCGCTGTACAACAAGGGCCTGAAAGACTTCGCCGATATCGTCAAATTCAAGGACGAGCTGGACGGCAAGATCTACGGCATCGAGCCAGGCAATGACGGCAACCGCACCATTCAGACCTTGATCGACAAAGACGCCTTCGGCCTCAAGACCGCTGGTTTCAAAGTCGTTGAATCCAGCGAAGCGGGAATGCTTTCGCAGGTGGAACGCGCAGCCCGGCGCGACAAGGCCATCGTGTTCCTCGGCTGGGAACCGCACCCGATGAACACCCGCTTCAAGATGAAGTACCTGACCGGGGGTGATGATTCATTCGGCCCCAACTACGGCCAGGCCACCATCTACACCAACACCCGCAAGGGCTACACCCAGGAATGCAGCAACGTGGGCCAATTGCTGAAAAACCTGGTGTTCAGCCTCGACATGGAAAGCACCCTGATGGGCAAGGTTCTGGACGACAAACAGAAGCCCGACGCCGCCGCCAAAGCCTGGCTCAAAGCCAACCCGCAAGTCCTCGATACCTGGCTCGCCGGTGTCACCACCGTTGATGGCAAACCCGGGCTCGACGCCGTTAAAGCTTACCTCGCCAAGTAACCTCCGCTGACCCCGGGCCGGTGCGCTGGCCCGGGATGTTTTCCCCTTCGCATGTGGACATTCACTACCATGCTGACTGAACAGAAAATCCCACTAGGCCAGTACATCGCTGCCTTCGTCGAATGGTTGACCGAACACGGTGCCAACTACTTCGACGCAATCGCATCGACACTGGAAACGATGATCCACGGCGTGACGTTCGCGCTGACCTGGTTCAATCCACTGGCATTGATCGGTCTGATTGCGCTGCTGGCTCACTTTATTCAACGCAAATGGGGACTGACTGTTTTTGTCATCGTCTCCTTCCTGCTGATCCTCAACCTGGGGTACTGGCAGGAAACCATGGAAACCCTCGCGCAGGTGCTGTTCGCCACCCTGGTCTGCGTGGTCATCGGCGTGCCGCTGGGCATTGTTGCCGCGCACAAGCCGATGTTCTACACCATGATGCGGCCGGTACTCGATCTGATGCAGACCGTACCGACCTTCGTCTACCTCATCCCTACCCTGACCCTCTTCGGGCTGGGTGTGGTGCCTGGTTTGATCTCCACGGTGGTGTTCGCGATTGCCGCGCCCATCCGGCTGACCTACCTGGGCATCCGCGATGTACCGCAAGAGTTGATGGACGCTGGCAAGGCCTTCGGCTGCTCGCGCCGTCAGTTGCTCTCGCGCATTGAACTGCCGCACGCCATGCCGAGCATTGCCGCCGGCATTACCCAATGCATCATGCTGTCGTTGTCGATGGTGGTGATCGCCGCCCTGGTGGGCGCCGACGGCCTCGGCAAGCCGGTGGTCAACGCACTGAACACCGCCGATATCGCCCTGGGCTTTGAAGCTGGCCTGGCGATCGTGTTGCTGGCCATCATGCTCGACCGCATCTGCAAACAACCCGAAGCCAAAGCAGGGGGTGATGCATGAGCATTATCCGATTCGACAAGGTCGACGTGATCTTCTCCAAAGACCCACGCGAAGCGCTCAAGCTGCTGGACCAGGGCATGAGCCGCAACGAAATCCTGAAAAAGACCGGGCAGATCGTCGGCGTGGAAAACGCCAGCCTGGACATCCAGAAAGGCGAAATCTGTGTGCTGATGGGCCTGTCCGGTTCCGGCAAGTCGAGCCTGCTGCGCTGCATCAACGGCCTCAACACCGTGAGCCGTGGCCAGTTGTTCGTCGAGCATGAAGGCCGCCAGATCGATATCGCCTCGTGCACACCCGCCGAGCTGAAGATGATGCGCACCCAACGCATTGCCATGGTGTTCCAGAAGTTCGCCCTGATGCCCTGGCTGACGGTGCGCGAAAACATCAGCTTCGGCCTGGAAATGCAGGGTCGCCCGGAGAAAGAACGACGCAAGCTGGTGGATGAAAAACTCGAACTGGTGGGCCTGACCCAATGGCGCAACAAGAAGCCGGACGAGCTGTCGGGCGGCATGCAGCAACGCGTGGGCCTGGCCCGTGCGCTGGCGATGGACGCCGACATCCTGCTGATGGACGAACCCTTCTCCGCCCTCGACCCGCTGATCCGCCAAGGCTTGCAGGATGAACTGCTGGAACTGCAGCGCAAGCTGAACAAGACCATCGTGTTCGTCAGCCACGACCTGGATGAGGCACTCAAACTGGGCAGCCGCATCGCGATCATGAAAGACGGCAAGATCATCCAGTACAGCGTGCCCGAGGAGATCGTGCTGAACCCGGCCGATGACTATGTGCGCACTTTCGTCGCACACACCAACCCGCTGAACGTGCTGTGCGGTCGCAGCCTGATGCGCACGCTCGACAACTGCACCCGCGTCAACGGCTCGGTATGCCTGGACCCGGGCGGCGACTCGTGGCTGGACCTGGCCGAAGGCAATACCATCCAGGGCGCACGCCAGAACGGTGTGGTGATGAATCTGCAGAACTGGGCACCGGGCCAGGCGGTGGAAAGTCTGGAGCGGGTGCCGACGCTGGTGGATTCCAATATTGGCATGCGCGATGCGCTGCAGATTCGCTACCAGACCGGCAACAAGCTGGTGTTGCATGACAACAACAAGGTGGTGGGCATCCTGGGTGACAGTGAGCTGTACCACGCCCTCTTAGGCAAAAACCTCGGCTGACAGGTACTGCAAAAAAATACAGGTGGGAGGGGGCTTGCTCACGATAGCGGTGCATCAGCCACAGAGGGTGTGGCTGACAGCCTGCAATCGGGACCACGCCCCCTCCCACATTTTTTTTGCACCGATTCCAGCCTGTGATTTTTTATTGATTGAACGTTCAATAAAAACAAAATAGACTGGCCCTCAAGCCGATGGACGCATTTGGCCCATCAGCGGCCTGAGAAAGAGGTGAAACATGCCCAAGGTCGGTATGCAACCCATACGCCGCCAGCAATTGATCGAGGCTACGTTGACGGCCATCGACCAGGTTGGAATGGCAGATGCCAGCATTGCGCTGATCGCGCGTCTGGCCGGTGTGTCAAACGGCATCATCAGTCACTACTTTCAGGACAAGAACGGCCTGATCGCGGCAACCATGCGTTACCTGATGAACGTGCTGACCGAGCGCGTCCAGGAGCGTCGACGGGCGTTGGAAGACGACAGCCCCCGAGCCCACCTGCAGGTGATCATCGGCGGCAACTTTGACGCCAGCCAGGTCAGTGGCCCGGCAATGAAAACCTGGCTGGCCTTCTGGGCCGCCAGCATGCACCACCCGTCATTGCACAGGTTGCAGCGGATCAACGATCACCGCCTGTATTCCAACCTGTGCTGCCAGTTCCGCCGGGTGCTGCCGCTGCCCGAAGCACGCAGCGCAGCCCGCGGCCTGGCGGCCCTGATCGACGGTTTGTGGTTGCGCGGCGCCCTCTCGGGAGACGCTTTCGACACGGCGCAGGCGCAGCGGATCGCTGACGAATACATGGACTTCCAATTGGCCAAGCAGGCGAGCTAGCGCGCCAATACGCGCTCAACTCACCAAACGCGCCAACCAATTAATGCACATGCGAGGATTTTATGGCCCGTTTCGAAACGCAAAAACTCTACATTGACGGCGGCTACAGCGACGCTGGCAGCGATGCCACCTTTGAAGCCATCAACCCGGCTAACGGTGAAGTGCTTGCCCACGTGCAACGCGCCACTGAAGAAGATGTCGAGCGTGCCGTGGTCAGCGCCGAAAAAGGCCAGAAGATCTGGGCTGCGATGACCGCCATGGAGCGTTCGCGCATCCTGCGTCGCGCCGTCGACATCCTTCGCGAGCGCAACGATGAGCTGGCCGCCCTGGAAACCCTGGACACCGGTAAAGCTTTCTCCGAAACCCAATTCGTCGACGTCGTCACCGGCGCTGACGTGCTGGAGTACTACGCAGGCCTGGTGCCCGCCATCGAAGGCGAACAGATCCCGCTGCGCGACACTTCGTTCGTCTACACCCGCCGCGAACCGCTGGGCGTGGTAGCCGGTATCGGCGCGTGGAACTACCCGATCCAGATCGCCCTGTGGAAATCCGCACCGGCCCTGGCCGCCGGTAACGCGATGATCTTCAAGCCCAGCGAAGTCACTTCGCTGACCACTCTGAAACTGGCCGAGATCTATACCGAGGCCGGCGTACCGGCAGGCGTGTTCAACGTGCTCACCGGCAGCGGTCGCGAAGTCGGCACCTGGCTGACCGAACACCCGCGCATCGAGAAAGTCTCGTTCACCGGCGGCACCGACACCGGCAAGAAAGTCATGGCCAGCGCTTCGAGCTCGTCCCTAAAGGAAGTGACCATGGAACTGGGCGGCAAGTCGCCGCTGATCGTGTTCGAAGACGCCGACCTGGACCGCGCCGCCGACATCGCGATGATGGCCAACTTCTACAGCTCCGGTCAGGTCTGCACCAACGGCACGCGCGTGTTCGTGCCCAAGCAGCTGCAAGGGGCGTTCGAAGCCAAGATTCTTGAACGTGTGGCGCGCATTCGCGTTGGCGACCCGCAGGACGAAAACACCAACTTCGGCCCGCTGGTCAGCTTCGCTCACATGGAAAGCGTGCTGGGCTACATCGCCAAGGGCAAAGAGCAAGGCGCACGCCTGCTGTGCGGCGGCGACCGCATGACCGAAGGCGACCTGGCCAAAGGCGCCTATGTGGCGCCGACCGTGTTCAGCGATTGCACCGACGACATGGTGATCGTGCGTGAAGAAATCTTCGGCCCGGTGATGAGCCTGCTCACCTACGAGACTGAAGAAGAAGTGATCCGCCGCGCCAACGACACCGACTTCGGTCTGGCGGCTGGCCTTGTGACCAAGGACCTGAACCGCGCCCACCGCGTGATTCATCAGCTCGAAGCGGGCATCTGCTGGATCAACGCCTGGGGCGAGTCCGACGCGAAGATGCCGGTGGGCGGCTACAAGCAATCGGGTGTGGGCCGTGAGAACGGGATCAGCTCGCTGAACAACTTCACCCGCATCAAATCGGTCCAGGTTGAACTGGGCGATTACGCCTCGGTGTTCTAACACCCTGATTTTTGTATTGCCTGTGAGGCCGCCATCGCGGGCAAGCCCGCTCCCACACTTGGAATGCATTTTCCTGTGGGAGCTGGCTTGCCTGCGATGGGGCCAGACCTGACCAACTCCAAAAGAGGGTGCATCCAATGTCCCAAGAATACGACTACATCATTGTGGGTGCCGGCTCCGCCGGTAACACCCTGGCGACCCGTCTGACCGAAGACGAAGGCGTCACCGTTCTGCTGCTGGAAGCCGGCGGCCCCGACTACCGTCTCGATTTCCGCACCCAGATGCCCGCAGCGCTGGCGTTCCCGCTGCAAGGCCGTCGCTACAACTGGGCCTACGAGACCGATCCCGAGCCACACATGGACGGACGCCGGATGGAATGCGGTCGTGGCAAGGGCCTGGGCGGTTCCTCGCTGATCAACGGCATGTGCTACATCCGTGGCAACGCGATGGACTATGACAACTGGGCCAAATTGCCAGGCCTGGAAGACTGGACGTACCTCGATTGCCTGCCGTACTTCCGCAAGGCCGAAACCCGCGACATCGGTCCGAACGACTGGCACGGCGGCGACGGCCCGGTCAGCGTGACCACGCCCAAGGCCGGCAATAACCCGCTGTTCAGCGCCATGGTGGAAGCCGGCGTGCAGGCCGGTTACCCGCGTACCGAAGACCTGAACGGCTACCAGCAGGAAGGTTTCGGCCCGATGGACCGCACCGTCACGCCCAACGGTCGTCGCGCCAGCACCGCGCGCGGCTACCTGGACACCGCCAAGAAGCGTTCGACCCTGACCATCGTCACCCACGCCCTCACCGACAAGGTGCTGTTCGAAGGCAAACGTGCAGTGGGTGTGCGTTACCTGATCGGCGCCGCCGAAGAGCGCGTTGAAGCCCGTGCACGCAAGGAAGTGCTGGTGTGCAGCGGCGCCATCGCCTCGCCGCAACTGCTGCAACGTTCCGGCGTGGGCCCGGCCAAACTGCTGGAGAGCCTCGACATCCCGGTGGTCCACGACCTGCCCGGCGTCGGCGAAAACCTGCAGGACCACCTTGAGCTGTACCTGCAATACGCGTGCACCCAACCGGTGTCGCTGTACCCATCGCTGCTCTGGTACAACCAGCCGGCCATCGGCGCCGAGTGGCTGTTCAACGGCACCGGCATCGGCGCCAGCAACCAGTTCGAAGCCGGCGGTTTCATCCGTTCGCGCCCCGAGTTCGAATGGCCGAACATCCAGTATCACTTCCTGCCGGTGGCGATCAATTACAACGGCAGCAAGGGTGTGCAGGAACACGGTTTCCAGGCGCACATGGGCTCCATGCGTTCGCCAAGCCGTGGCCGTGTGCAGGTGAAGTCGAAAAATCCACGGGACTACCCGAGCATCCTCTTCAACTACATGGCCTCGGAGCAGGACTGGGAAGAATTCCGCGACGGCATCCGCCTGACCCGCGAAATCATGCAGCAGCCGGCGCTGGACCCTTACCGCGGCCGCGAAATCAGCCCCGGTATCGAGGTGCAAACCGATGAACAGCTCGACCAGTTCATCCGCGAGCACGCAGAGACCGCCTACCATCCGTCCTGCTCGTGCAAGATGGGCAACGACGAGATGGCCGTGGTCGATGGCGAAGGCCGCGTGCATGGCATGCAGGGCTTGCGTGTAGTGGATGCGTCAATCATGCCGATCATCACCACCGGCAACCTCAACGCGCCAACGATCATGATCGCCGAGAAAATCGCCGACAGGATCCGCAACCGCCAGCCGTTGCCGCGCAGCACGGCCGACTACTACGTGGCGGGCGATGCGCCGGTGCGCGGCAAGCCAATGCGTGAAATTGCGCAGTAACTGATACACCTTGTGGCGAGCAGGCTTGTCCTGCGTTGGGCTGCGCAGCAGCCCCAAAACCAGGCGCTGAGCCGTATCAGGTACACCGCGTTTTGCTGGAATGGGGGCGCTTCGCGCCCCTACGCGGGGCAAGCCCGCTCGCCACAATAAGCCCACACATTTTCCTTAACTGAACGGCATCAGGGCTTGCCACAACGGTGCACCTGCCACAAAGAACTGCCTTTCCTTGATCAGCTCCCCGGCCCAGGCCTACTCTGTTCGCCTGCCCGCGCTGAGCCGCCCACAAGGAAGGCCCCATGTTCGACCACCACGCCACACTCAAACAGCACTTCAACGCCCTGCGCACCACCGCCGAATTCTTTTCGCTGCGCTACGTGCGCGAATCCGGCCAGCACCTCTCGGTCCGCAAAAACGTCGCCGAACCGCCGCACCTCAGCCATGACGAAGGCGCCATGCTCACCGTGCGTCTCAACGGCGTGCAGGCCTACGCGGCGACCAACGACATTTCCCCTGCCGGCCTGCAAGCCGCCCTTGAGCGCGCCGAACAGCAAGCCCGCCAGATCAAACCCCATGCCCTGCTCGACCTGCACCAGCAGCCGGTGTCCAGCGACGTGGCCGATTACCTGTCGCCCAATCTCGAACACGCCTTCCCGTCCCTCAGCGACTGCTACCAACTGCTGGGCGATGAATCCGCCGCTGTGCCCAGGGACGAGCGCCTGGTGAGCTGGGACGTGAGCCTGGGTCTCACCCACGTCGAGCAGATTTACCTCAACAGTGCCGGCGCCGAACTGCGCCAGGCCCAGCGCTTCGTGTTTCCCGGCGTCAACGTCACCGCCTTTGATGGCCACGACAGCCAGACCCGCACCCTGGGCGGCAGCAACTTCGGCCAGCAGGGCGGCTTTGATGTGATCAGTCGCTTCGGCCTGATCGGCGCCGCGCCGCGTGTCGCCGATCAAGCGCTGCAACTGCTGCTCGCGCCGAACACGCCCCAGGGCCCGCGCGACCTGCTGTTGATGCCCGACCAGATGATCCTGCAGATCCACGAGTCCATCGGCCACCCGCTGGAGCTCGACCGCATCCTGGGGGATGAGCGCAATTACGCCGGCACCAGTTTCGTCAAGGCCACAGACTTCGGCCATCTGCAATACGGCTCGCCGCTGCTCAACGTGACCTTCGACCCGGACATCCCCGAGCAGTTGGCCAGCTATCAGCATGACGATGACGGCACCCGCGCCAGCAAACAGTTCCTGATCCGCGAAGGGCTGCTGCTCAAGCCGCTGGGCGGCGCCTTGTCGCAGTTTCGCTCGGGGCTGCCCGGCGTGGCCAACAGCCGCGCCAGCGGTTGGAACCGTCCGCCCATCGACCGCATGGCCAACCTGAATATCGAGGCCGGCGACCAGAGCCTGGCGCAGATGATTGGCGCCATCGAGCACGGCATCCTGATGTCGACCAACCGTTCCTGGTCCATTGACGATGCGCGCAACAAATTCCAGTTCGGCTGCGAATGGGGCCAGTTGATTGAAAACGGCGAGCTCAAGGGCGTGGTGAAAAACCCCAACTACCGGGCCATTTCCGCGCAGTTCTGGCGCAACCTCAGCGCCGTGGGCGACGCCAGCACCTTCCAGGTACTGGGCACGCCCAACTGCGGCAAGGGCGAGCCCAACCAGGTGATCCGCGTCGGCCATGCGTCGCCGGCCTGTGTGTTCAGCAACATCGATGTTTTCGGGGGAGATGCCTGATGAACGATTTCAAGGCGCTGGTGCAGTGGCTTCAGCAGGCCGTCACCAACAACGAACAATTTCACCTGGGCTACGCAGCCGAGTCGTCCGAATTCGTGCGTTTCAACCACGCCAAGGTCCGCCAGGCCGGGCATGTGCAGCAGGCCAGCCTGAACCTCAAGCTGATCAGCGATGGCCGGCATGCCGACCTCGGCATCACCCTGGCCGGCTCGCCGGCACTGGATCGCCAGCGCCTCGCCGATGGCCTGCAGCAGTTGCGCGACACCTTGCCGTTACTGCCACAGGACCCTTACCTGCTGCTCAACGAGAACCCTTGGCAAAGCCACAATGAACAATCCAGGCCGCTGCCGGACCTGGCCCGCGTGCTGGAGGAAATCAGCCAGGCAGCCGCCGACGTTGACCTGGTCGGGTTCTACGCCGCAGGCCCGATCAGCCGTGGTTTTGCCAGTTCGAACGGCGCGTTCGGCTGGCACCAGGCCAATAGCTTCAACTTCGACTTCAGCGTGTTCCATGCCAACGGCGAGGCGGTAAAGGCCAGCTACGCCGGGCATACGTGGGACAGCGCCGAATTCGCCGCGCGCCTGCAGCAGGCGCGTGCGCAGTTGGCGTTTCTCGGTCGCCCGCTGCACCCGTTGCCGCCCGGGCAATACCGCGCTTACCTGGCACCGGCGGCACTGGAAGAGATCATCAGCATCATCACCTGGGGCGGTTTTTCGGCCCAGGCCATCGCCAGCAAAGGCAGCTCGCTGCAAAAGCTCTATGCCGGTGAACAGCCGCTGAGCCCATTGGTGACCGTCACCGAGCAGATCAGCGGCTCGCTGAGCCAGGCGTTTTCCACCGAGGGCTATCCGCGCAGCGATGTCACGCTGATCAAGTCTGGTGCTGCCTGCGATCAACTGGTGAATTCGCGCAGCGCGGCCGAATACGGCCTGCACGCCAACGGCGCCAGCAGTGATGAATCCCCCAGCGCCCTGCAGATAGCGGCGGGCACGCTGGCCCAGGCCGATATCCTCAAGCAACTGGGCACCGGGCTGTACATCAGCAACCTGTGGTACCTGAACTACTCCGACCTGCCGGCCGCCCGCCTCACCGGCATGACGCGCTTTGCCACGTTTTGGGTGGAAGACGGCGAAATCAAGGCACCGGTCAGCACCATGCGCTTTGATGACAGCGTCTACAGCCTGCTTGGCTCGCAGTTGGAAGCGCTGACGGCAGAGCGGGAATTGCTGTTGTCGCCGAGCACCTACGGCCAGCGCAATACCGCCTCCAATCTGCTTCCGGGCGCGCTGGTCAAACGGCTCACCCTCACCCTCTAATCCCTGTGGGAGGGGGGGCAAGTCCCCTCCTACGTTGCTTTGTGTTGCTTTCTGACATCTCCTTCCGAACTTGCATGACTCCCTGTGCAGCCTGTTGTCGCCTTCTGAAAAGCTCGCTATAACGGTTAGTGGCATACCGCCACCTCACAGGAAGTGCGACGATGAATCATGGAAGTTTCGTCATAGAGAAGCTGTTCAAGCATTACAACATTCACGTAGAGCAACTGGGCAGCGACCCGCAGAAGAAAACCGTGCTGATGGTCAATGGCGCGCTGTCCACCACGCGCTCCTTTGCGCGCACCAGCAAGTGCCTGGCCGAGCATTTCAATGTGCTGCTGTTCGACCTGCCGTTCTCCGGTTACTCGCGCGAACACAACACCGACCTGGACCTGGTGACCAAGGACGACGAGGTGCACATCCTGTGTGCGCTGGTGGAGCGTTTCGAGGTCAACCACTTGGTGTCGGCATCCTGGGGCGGCATTTCCACATTACTGACCCTGGCCCATAACCCGCCGTCCATCGAAAGCTCGGTGGTGATGGCCCTGTCGCCCAACCTCAACCCCGTGATGCTCGACTACGTGGAACGCGTGCGCGTGCTGATCGAAGCCGATGACAAATCCGCCGTTGGCCATCTGCTCAATGAGACGGTCGGCCAGTACTTGTCGCCGCGCCTGAAGCGCAACAACCACCGCCATCTGTCGAACATGGCCACCACCGAATACCGCCAGGCACGCTTTCATATTCACCAGGTGCTGGCGCTGAGTGACGGCAACTACCTGCCGGCGCTGCGCCAGATCGACACCCCGGTGCACTTTCTCAATGGTGCGCTGGACGCCTACACGCCGGCCGCCGATGCGCGGTTGTTCAAGCAATACGTGGGGCGCAGCAGCTTTGCCGTGGCCGAACACACCGGCCACCTGCTCGACCTGGAATCGCGCGAGGCAGCGGCGGCAGTGCACCGGGCGCTGCTGGATTTCCTGGTGGGCAAGCACGCGACGCTGTCGGAATTAGACGAACCGCCAATGGGAAAACGCGCGGAGGATGGCGCATAATCGCCGATACATAGCCAGCTAACCAAAGGATTGCCATGCCGACCCGCGCTCCTCTCGATGCCAAGACCGCTCGCTGGCTGCCCTGGGTGGTGGCGATTGCCTTCTTCATGCAGTCGCTGGACGGGACGATTCTCAACACGGCCTTGCCGGCCATGGCGCAGGACCTCGCGGAAAACCCACTGCGCATGCAAGGGGTGGTGATCGCCTATATGCTCACCGTCGCCTTGCTGATCCCGGCGTCGGGCTGGATCGCCGACCGCTTCGGCACCAAGAAAATCTTCTTCGGCGCCATCATGCTGTTCAGCATCGGCTCGCTGCTGTGTGCGCTGTCCAGCAGCCTGAGCATGCTGGTGGGCGCGCGGGTCGTGCAGGGCCTGGGCGGCGCGCTGATGCTGCCGGTCGGCCGGCTGGTGGTGCTGCGCGCCTACCCGCGCTCCGAGCTGGTGCGGATCATGGGCTTCATCACGATTCCCGGCCTGCTCGGTCCGCTGCTCGGCCCGACCATGGGCGGCTGGATGGTGCAATACATGACCTGGCACTGGATCTTTCTGATCAACCTGCCGGTGGGCATCATTGGCTGCTTCGCCGTGTGGAAATTCATTCCTGACCTGCGCGGCAGCGAGCGCACGCGCTTTGACAGCATGGGCTTTGTGCTGTTTGGCGCGGCGATGGTGCTGATCACCATTGCGATGGAAGGCCTGGGCGAACTGCACCTGCCGCACCTGCGTGTGATGCTGCTGCTGTTCGGCGGGCTGGCCTGCCTGGCGGCATACTGGCTGCGCGCCGGGCATATCGAGAACCCGCTGTTTTCGCCGGTGCTGTTCAAGACTCGCACCTTTGCCGTGGGCATTCTCGGCAACCTGTTCTCACGCCTGGGCAGCGGCGCCCTGCCCTTTCTGGTGCCGCTGCTGCTGCAGGTGGCGCTGGGTTATTCGCCGTCCCAGGCCGGCATGAGCATGCTGCCCCTGGCAGCGGCGGCGATGTTCGCCAAGTCCATCGCGCGGCCGCTGATCGAGCGCCTGGGTTATCGCGTGGTGCTCACCGGCAACACCCTGGCGCTGGGCCTGATGCTGGCGAGCATGGGCCTGGTCAGCGAGCAGACGCCCTACCCGCTGCTGCTGGCCATGCTCGCGGTGTTGGGTGCGATCAACTCGTTTCAATTTACCGCGATGAACACCGTCACCCTGATCGACCTCGATGACGCGCAGGCCAGCAGCGGCAACAGTTTGCTGTCGGTGGTCGCGCAATTGTCCCTGAGCCTGGGTGTGGCCTGTGCTGGTGCGTTGCTCGGCGGGTTCACCGCCGAAGCCGGCAACGACGGCGTGAACACTGTGCTTGGCGCGTTCCAGTTGACCTTCCTCACCGTGGGCGTCATGGCGATGCTGGCGGCGGCGATCTTCCTGCAACTGTCGCCAAGCGACGGCAAGCGGGCGATCAACCGAGAACACGACCTCGAGCACTGACGGGCGTCTCGCTCGTCTAGAACTTGCGGGGAAAATCCCACAGGGCTGCTACACTGCGCGACATTTTGTTTTGCAGAGCCAGTCCCGTGACTACCATCGCCACCGCTTTTAATACTTTGCCCCTGTCCGCCGCCATGCTGGCTAACCTCGACTCGCTGGGTTACGTCGAGATGACGCAGATCCAGGCGCAAAGCTTGCCGGTGATCCTCAAGGGGCTGGACCTGATTGCCCAGGCCAAGACCGGCAGCGGCAAGACCGCCGCCTTCGGCATCGGCCTGCTGAACCCGATCAACCCGCGCTACTTCGGTTGCCAGGCGCTGGTGATGTGCCCCACCCGTGAGTTGGCCGACCAGGTCGCCAAGGAAATCCGCCGCCTGGCCCGCGCCGAAGACAACATCAAGGTACTGACCTTGTGCGGCGGCGTGTCCCTCGGCCCGCAGATCGCCTCCCTCGAACATGGCGCCCACGTCATCGTCGGCACGCCGGGGCGCATCCAGCAACACCTGCGCAAGGGTTCGCTGGTGCTGGACGGCCTGAACACGCTGATCCTCGACGAAGCCGACCGCATGCTCGACATGGGCTTCTACGACGCCATCGAAGACATCATCAGCAAGACCCCGCCACGCCGCCAGACCCTGCTGTTCTCGGCCACCTACCCGGTGAGCATCAAGCAACTGGCGTCCAAGTTCATGCGCGCGCCGCAACAGGTGAAGGCCGAAGCGTTCCACTCCGATGACCAGATCGAGCAGCGTTTCTACGAGATCTCGCCGGAAGACCGCATGGACGCCGTGACCAAGGTGCTGGCGCATTTCCGCCCGGCATCGTGTGTGGCGTTCTGCTTTACCAAGCAGCAAGTGCAGGAAACCGTGGATCACCTGACCGCCAAGGGTATTTCCGCGGTTGGCCTGCACGGCGACCTGGAACAGCGCGACCGTGATCAGGTGCTGGCGATGTTCGCCAACCGCAGCACCTCGGTGCTGGTCGCCACCGACGTCGCCGCGCGCGGCCTGGACATCGACGCGCTGGACATGGTGATCAACGTCGAACTAGCCCGCGACTCGGAAATCCATATCCACCGCGTGGGCCGTACCGGCCGCGCCGGTGAGACCGGCATCGCGATCAGCCTGGTGGCGCCGTCCGAAGCACACCGCGCCCAGGCCATCGAGCAACTGCAGAAGTCGCCGCTGAACTGGGACCAACTGGACAACCTCAAGCCACAAGGCGGTGGTCCGTTGCTGCCGCAGATGAGCACCCTGTGCATCGCCGCCGGCCGCAAGGACAAGGTTCGCCCGGGCGACATTCTTGGCGCGTTGACCGGTGACGCGGGTATCCCGGGTGCCCAGGTCGGCAAGATCGCAATCTTTGATTTCCAGGCCTTCGTGGCTGTGGAGCGCGGCATCGCCAAACAGGCGCTGCAGCGCTTGAACGACGGCAAGATCAAGGGCCGCTCGTTGCGCGTGCGTATCCTGTAAGAACACCGAGTTCCTGTTGAAGGGGCCGAATCAATGTGGGAGCTGGCTTGCCTGCGATAGCGGTGGTGAATTCACTACAGCCATCGCAGGCAAGCCAGCTCCCACATTTGATTGCATTTCAGATCAATATTTTTGTGAGGACATGGCTGTGCGCTCGACCGAAGTTGTGATCATTGGCGCCGGCGCCGCAGGCTTGATGTGCGCACTGACCGCCGCCGGGCGCGGTCGCCAGGTGATGTTGCTGGACCACGCCAACAAGGCCGGCAAAAAGATCCTGATGTCCGGCGGTGGCCGCTGCAACTTCACCAACATGTACACCGAGCCTGCCAACTTCCTCTCGCACAACGCGCACTTCTGCAAGTCCGCGCTGGCGCGCTACACCCAGTGGGATTTCATCGCGCTGGTGGCCAAACACGGCGTGCCGTACCACGAGAAAAAACTCGGCCAGTTGTTCTGCGACAACAAGTCCAGCGACATCCTCGGCATGCTGCTCGACGAATGCATCCAGACCGGTGTGAGCCTGCACCTGGACACCTCGATCAAGACCATCGCCAGGGTCGACAACGGCTATCGGTTGCAGACCACCCTGGGGGAGCTGCACTGCGAATCGTTGGTGATCGCCACCGGCGGCCTGTCGATCCCGACCCTGGGCGCCACCGGCTTTGGCTATCAGGTAGCCAGGCAGTTCGGCCACGAACTGCTGCCAACCCGCGCCGGGCTGGTGCCGTTCACCATCACCGACCAGCTCAAGGAACTGTGCGGCGAGCTGTCCGGTACGTCAGTGGATTGCCTGGTCAGCTGCAACGGCCAGAGTTTTCGCGAGAACATCCTGTTTACCCATCGGGGCCTGAGCGGGCCGGCGATCTTGCAGATTTCCTCGTACTGGGAATCCGGCGACACGGTGGAGATCAACCTGCTGCCCGATCACGACGCGCACACCTGGCTGCAACAGCAACAGACCGAGCGCCCCAACAGCGAGCTAAAAACCCTGCTGGGCGAAATATTCACGAAAAAGATGGCCAACCTGCTGGCCGATACCTGGTTTGTGTCCAAACCGATGAAGCAGTACACCCATGCCGAAATCGCCGACATCGCCAACAAGCTGGGCAACTGGCAATGGGTGCCGGCGGGCACCGAAGGCTATCGCACCGCCGAGGTGACGCTGGGCGGGGTGGATACGCGGGAAGTGTCGTCCAAGACCATGGAGTCCCTGAAAAGCCCGGGCCTGTATTTTATTGGCGAAGTGCTGGACGTGACCGGGCATCTGGGCGGGTTCAACTTCCAGTGGGCCTGGGCGTCCGGCTACGCTGCCGCGCAATACGCCTGACGCCGCTTAAACCTTGAAATGCAAAAAACCTGTGGGAGCTGGCTTGCCCTGGCGTCCTTGATAGCTCAATTTAGCGACATCGCTCTGGAAGACGCCCGACTTCATGTCATCGACCTCGTTCAAGCACTCCCTGCGGCGCCTGTGGGCGCTGGATAAATTCAGCTACAGCATTCGGGTGTTCATCGCCCTCACTGGCAGCATGGCGCTGTGCTGGTATCAGAATGAAATGGCACTGCTGATTCCGCTGTTCCTGGGGATCATCGCCAGCGCCCTGGCCGAGACCGACGACAGTTGGCAGGGCCGCCTCAACGCCCTGGCGGTGACGCTGGTGTGTTTCAGCATCGCCGCGCTGTCGGTGGAGCTGCTCTTCCCCTACCCCTGGTTTTTCGCCATCTCCCTCGCCCTGGCGACGTTTTGCCTGACCATGCTCGGTGCACTGGGCGAACGCTATGGCGCGATTGCTTCGGCCACGCTGATTCTGTCGGTGTACACCATGATCGGCGTCGACCAGCGCGGTGGTGCGGTCAGCGACTTCTGGCACGAGCCGCTGCTGCTGGTGGCCGGTGCGGCCTGGTATGGCGTGCTGTCAGTGCTGTGGCAGGCGCTGTTTTCCAATCAGCCGGTGCAACAAAGCCTGGCGCGGTTGTTTCGGGAATTGGGGCGTTATCTCAAGCTCAAGTCGTCGTTGTTCGAACCGATCCGCCAGTTGGACGTGGAAGCACGCCGCCTGGAACTGGCCCAGCAGAACGGCCGGGTGGTCGCCGCGTTGAACGCCGCGAAGGAAATCATCCTGCACCGCGTGGGCAATGGTCGACCGGGCTCGAAAGTCAGCCGTTATCTCAAGCTGTACTTTCTCGCCCAGGACATCCACGAACGCGCCAGCTCGTCCCACTACCCGTATAACGCGCTGGCCGAGGCGTTCTTCCATAGCGACGTACTGTTCCGCTGCCAGCGCCTGTTGCGCCAGCAGGGCAAGGCTTGCCAGGCGCTCGGCGAGTCGATCCAACTGCGCCAGCCGTTTATCTATGACGACAGTTTCGCCGAGGCACTCGGCGACCTGAACGCCTCGCTGGAACACCTGCGCCTGCAAAACAATCCGGCCTGGCGCGGACTGTTGCGTTCGCTGCGGGCGCTGGCGGCCAACCTGTCGACCCTCGACCGCCTGCTCGGCGACGCCAGCAACCCCGACGCCCTGGCCGACGCCACCGACAGCAACCTGCTGGACCGAGCGCCGCGCAATCTCAAGGAAATGTGGACACGCCTGCGCACCCAGCTCACGCCGACATCGCTGCTGTTCCGGCATGCGTTGCGTCTGTCCCTGGCGCTGACCATCGGCTACGCCACCCTGCACGCCATTCACGCGTCCCAGGGTTACTGGATCATCCTAACCACGCTGTTTGTCTGCCAGCCCAACTACGGCGCGACGCGGCGCAAGCTCGGCCAGCGGATCATCGGCACGGCCATCGGCCTCACGGTGGCCTGGGCGCTGTTCGACCTGTTCCCCAGCCCCCTGGTGCAATCGATGTTCGCCATCGCCGCTGGCCTGGTGTTCTTTATCAACCGCACCACCCGCTACACCCTGGCCACGGCCGCCATCACGCTGATGGTGCTGTTCTGCTTCAACCAGGTGGGCGATGGCTACGGGCTGTTCCTGCCAAGGCTGTTCGACACCTTGCTCGGCAGCCTGATCGCGGGCCTGGCGGTGTTCCTGTTCCTGCCGGACTGGCAGGGTCGGCGCCTGAACAAAGTGCTGGCCAACACCCTGACCTGCAATAGCATCTACCTGCGCCAGATCATGCAGCAATACGCCGCCGGCAAAAGCGACGACCTGGCCTACCGCCTGGCGCGACGCAACGCACACAACGCCGACGCGGCGCTGTCCACCACCCTGGCCAACATGCTGATGGAGCCGGGGCACTTTCGTAAGGAAGCCGATGTGGGGTTCCGCTTTCTGGTGCTGTCGCACACCTTGCTCAGCTATTTGTCGGGGCTGGGCGCGCACCGCGACACCCAACTGCCGGCGCAAATGCGCGAGGCGTTGATCGATAGCGCGGGCAGCAGCCTGGCGGCGAGCATCGATGAGATCGCCAGCGGCCTGGCCGACAAACAACCGATTGCGATTCAGAGCGATGCCGAAGAAGCCCTGGCGGCGCAGCTTGAGCAGATGCCGGACGAGATCGATGAAGGGCAGCGACTGGTGCAGACGCAGTTAGCGTTGATTTGTAGGCAGTTGGGGCCGTTGCGCACGCTGGCGGCGCATTTGATCAAGGATACCCGCGCGGTTTGAATCGCTATCGGGAGCAAGCCCCTCCCGCAGTTTGATGTGTGAATACCTTTCACATGTGGGAGGGGGCTTGCTCCCGATT
Source organism: Pseudomonas poae RE*1-1-14 (assembly GCF_000336465.1). NCBI lineage: Bacteria > Pseudomonadati > Pseudomonadota > Gammaproteobacteria > Pseudomonadales > Pseudomonadaceae > Pseudomonas > Pseudomonas poae. Next base: position 4,295,189 of record NC_020209.1, read on the forward strand.
GGCGCTCAAGAACATTACATCCCGTGCTGTTTCATCAACCGCGCATAACTGCCATCAGCCTTCATTCTGGCAATCTCGCGATCAAATCCCGCCACAATCTGCGCATGCTCGGGATTCTTCAGGCTCACCAGAATATGCAGGCTGTTTTCACTCAGTGGCTTGGGCAGAAACTCCACCGCATTGCGCACCCGCGCCGACTCACGCGCCAAGTAAAAGCGCGCCACGTATTCATCCTCCACCGTCAGCCGCACCCGCTCGGCCGCCAACATGCGCACGGCCATGGCGAAGTTGTGCACCGGGATCTTCTGTAACTGCGTGTCGGCATCGAACGTCGCCGAATACGCATAGCCGCGCACCACCGCGATGGGCGCCTCGTGCAATTGCGCCAGGTTCTCGAACTCGATGGGGTCTTCACGGCGCTTGATGAATCGCACGCGATTGAGCAGGTATTCGGCGGAAAACTGCCCCAACTGCGTGCGCGCCTCGTCATACCAGGCATTGATCAGCACGTCATAACGCCCATCGCCTACGCCCTTGAGCGCGCGGGCCCAGGGCACCTGCTCGAAGTCACTGGCGTAGCCTGCGCGGGCCAGGGCAGTGATGACGATATCGGTGGCCAGACCGCCATTGACCAGCGTGGCGTCGGTAAACGGCGGCCATGCATCCGCAGCCAGGCGCAAGCGCTGCGCACACGCGGGCTGGGCCAGCAACAACACTCCAAATAAAGCAACGGCACGAGAGAATCGCGGCATGCTCAAAATCCTTGGCAGGCAGGCGGTGGCCTTGGCTCAGGGCAGTCCTGAGGTTGTAACAGTAGCTCAGATTACACAAACCAGGCGGTGGTGCATGCAGACAAAGATGGCAAATTGAGGTCACTCACAAAAAAAGACCCTTTAGACACAGACCCGCGCCGCGCTTACTATCGGTCGCAGGCATTTATCGGGATTTCACCATGACAGTGGATTGGCTCTGCAAGCATCACACCGACCTGGGCAAGGAGCAGCTGTACGCCATCCTGCGCCTGCGTTGCGAAGTGTTCGTCGTTGAGCAGCAGTGCGTTTACCAGGACATCGACGGACAGGACCTGGACGGGGACACCCACCATCTGATGGCCTGGAAAGACGATGAACTGGTGGCTTATCTGCGCCTGCTTGATCCGCAGCTACAGGGCGGCGATGTGGTCATCGGTCGGGTGATCGTGGCGCCCTCGGCGCGCGGTACGGGACTGGGGCACCAGATGATGAAGGAGACGCTCAGGCAGATTGAGCATATCTGGCCGGATACACCGATTTACCTGTCGGCCCAGGCGCATTTGCAGGGGTATTACGGCCGGTATGGGTTTGTGGCAGAGGGAGAGCAGTATCTGGAGGATGGAATTCCACATCGGGGTATGCGCCGTGCTTGAGGGCGCTATCGGGAGCCCAACCACCGCCGGCTTCAGGGATACCCCAACACCCGCTTGATCGACGCCAGATTTGCTTCAATCCACTTACGGTCTATCGCCCCCCAACTGCGCACGCGATAGCACCCCGCGTGGTTACGGGCGCCGTCTTGCTGCTCGAACTCACACACAATATCCAGATCCGCCAACGCCGTGATCGTGTCCTGAGCCGTGCGCCGGGGCATGCCCGTCACCTCGGTCAACGCCGGCACGCTGCTGGCCTGCCCGCTGTCGATCAGGTAGGCCACGTACAAGCGGCGGTAGAAACTGCTCTTGGTCTTGCTTACGTCCATGGTCGGTTGCCTTGTGGTTAGGGCTTGCCCTGCAAGTCGCGCCAGGTGAGGTACACCCGCAGGTCGAATTCCACCTGATGGTAGCCCGGCATCATGTATTCGCAGAGTTTGTAGAACGCCTTGTTGTGGTCCGATTCCTTGAAGTGCGCCAGCTCGTGCACCACGATCATGCGTAGAAATTCAGGCGCCGCCTCTTTGAACAACGCAGCGATGCGGATCTCTTTCTTGGACTTGAGGTTGCCGCCCTGCACCCGCGAAATGGTGGTGTGCAGGCCGAGGGCGCGGTGCGTGAGATCCAGACGGTTGTCGAACAGCACCTTGTCGATGGCTGGCGCATTGCGCAGGTGTTCCTGCTTGAGCGCCAGGGCGTACGCATACAGCGCCTTGTCGCTCTGCACGGCGTGGCGTTCGGGATAGCGTTGCTCGAGGTAGGCGCTCAACTGATCCCTGGCGATCAATTGGCGGACTTGTTCCTGGAGGGCCGCAGGGTAGGCCTGGAGGTATTTCAGGGTGGTCATTGAGGTCTGCAACAGGCTTGGAATGGGCGCCAGTGTAGCGAATTCAACGTTGGCAGGCGCGTGCCCAGTCGACGATCTCGTCGGCCATCAAGGGCTTGGATGCCCATGCGCCCTGAATGAACCGGCAGCCATTGGCCTTGAGCCAATCGGCCTGCGCCTGGGTGTCAACGCCCTCGGCCACCACCAGCACGTCGAAATGCGCGCACAACTCGATGATGCTGCGGGCCATCGCCGCATCTCGTGCCGACTCCGGCAGCCGGGCGACCAATTGCGGGTCCAGCTTCAGGGTGTCGAACGCCAGGTCGCGCAGGTGGGCGAGTGAACAGTTGCCTAAACCGAAATCGTCCAGGGCAATCCGTACACCGATGCGGCGCAACAGCTTGAGCTGCTTGATGGACTCTTCAAGGTTGCTCATCAGACTGTCTTCGCTGATTTCCACCTCCAACTGACGGCCATGCAACCCATGTCGGTCAAGGACCTGCTGCAACTGGGTCGCCAGGTTGGGCATATTGAACTGACTGCCGCTCAGGCTCACGCTCAGCACCAGTTCATCGTCGAAGCAGGTATGCCAGGCCTGGCGTTGCGCGGCGACATGCTGGTAAATCCAGGCGCTCAACTGGCTGATCAGCCGCGCCTCTTCCAGCAGCGGCAGGAACAGCCCCGGCGGCACGTCGCCGACGCTCGGGTGCTGCCAGCGCAACAGCGCTTCAACGCCGCGCAGACGACCGTCGTCCAGCGACACCTGAGGCTGGTATACCAGCGTAAATTCCTTGTTGTGGATCGCCGTGCGCACGCTGTCTTCCAACATCAGGCGCGAGCGTGCGCGGCCGTTCATTTCCTGGTCGTAATAGCGATACTGCTGACGCCCCGCGCGCTTGGCTTCGTACATGGCAATGTCAGCCGCGCGCAGCAGGCCGTTCAGGTCAGAGCCACAATCGGGGAACGTGGCAATGCCGATGCTGACCCCAAGCATCACATCCAAACCGTCAACCTGGTGACACACAGATACCCGCTCGATCAGTTGCTCTGAAATCTTGGCCGCCTGCTCCGGGAATTCCAGTTCCAGCAACGCGGTGAATTCATCACCCCCCATGCGCCCGATAAGGTTGCACGAGCCCAGGCACACCTTGATCTGCTCGGACACCCAGCGCAGCACCCGATCACCGGCGTCGTGACCCAACGAATCGTTGACCCGCTTGAACCCGTCAAGGTCCAGGTACAGCAGCACCAGCGACGTCTCACCGCGTTCGCTGCGCAGCAGAATGCTGTCCACCGCCTGTTGAAAGCCGCGGCGGTTCAACAGCCCGGTCAACGGGTCGGTCACGGCCTGGAACTCCAGCTGCTGATGCAGGTGACGCACTTCGGACATGTCCAGCACCGTCACCACCATGGCCTTCTGCTCGACGGGCAGGCGCGCGCAGGACAGCGCCACCGGCACCTGCTGGCCTCGGCTGGTGCGCAGGATGGCGTCGTGCAGGCGCCAGGTTTCGCCGCTGCGATAACCTGCGTACATCTGCGAATCGAGCCAGGCCGGCACATGGGGTTTCTGCAGGAAGCGCAGAAACTCCTGGCCCTGCAGCTCATCCGTCTTGGCATTGAGCAGGCGCGAGATCGCCGGGTTGGCGTACTGGATCACGCCGTCTTCGCCCACCACCAGGATGCCTTCGGCGGCATTGTCGAGCACCGAGGCGTTGAATGCGCGGGCCAGCTCCAGATCATGACTCAGGCGCTGCAGGGCCCGGCGGTTGCGCTGGTGGTCGAGCAACGCCTGGACCTTGGGTTTAAGAATAAGCGGGTCGAAGGGCTTGAACAGGTAGTCGATGCCGCCGCTGGCATAGCCCTCCAGCACGGAGGCCGGTGACTGCGCGTTGGCACTCAGGAAGATGATCGGCGTCATGCAGGTGCGCTGGCTGCCGCGCATCAGCCGGGCGACTTCAAAACCGTCCATGCCAGGCATCTTCACGTCCAGCAGCACCAGGTCGACGTCATGCGCCAACAACAGTCCCAGCGCTTGCACCCCGGAATCAGCGGTTATCACCTGCCAGTCGTCATGCTGCAACAGCGCGCGCATGCTGACGAGGTTTTCCGGGTAATCATCGACCACCAGAAGAACCGAACTGCCATCGCGGTGGTGTGGAGCGCATTCCATGCTACGTCTCTTCCTTAGGAACTGACCCGGTCACTTCCGACAGAAAACCCGGACAAATACTGAGGCCTCACTCTAGCCTTGGAACCTGCAAATCAGAAGTGACGCAGGTGCCATCATTGCGCCAAAGCCAGGGAAGCCGACTAACGGTCGAGCGCTACACCCCACGGCGTACGGGAACATGGCTTTTTGGTATTCCTTTGACGCCAGAAATTTGCCACAAAATAATTAACAACCTGGTGAGTACCGCCTATAAATAACCTCTGGAGCCCTCGGGCTAAAGCCTTCTCCTTCTTTAAAAGGCCAACACCATGATCGACCTTTCCACCTGGAACCTGAGCATTCCGGTAGGCTCGCCCCCCTCGACCATCGACACGCCCAAGCTGATGAACGGTTTCAAGGATCAATACTTCCAGGCCGAAGGCAGCAACGTGCAGTTCTGGACACCGGTGACCGGCACCCGCACCGACAATGCCATCTACCCCCGCAGCGAACTGCGCGAAACCTACGCTGACGGCCGCCTGCGCAACTGGAACTACCCTGACGCCGATAACTTCCTGCGCGCTACCCTGGAAGTGAATCAGGTGCCCTCCAGCGGCAAGGTCGTGATCGGTCAGATCCACGCTTACGACAGCCAGAAACCGCTGATCAAGCTGGAATATCAGTTCAAGGAAAAAACCCAGAGCGGCAACATCGTCGCCAAAGTGCGCATGCGTCCGGATGACGGCGAAAGCCGGGTGATCACCGTCGCCACCAATGTGCCGATGGACAAGAGCTTTACCTACGTCATCAACCTCAATAAAGCCGGGCTGCTGAGCGTGGAGGCTGCGGATGGGCAATGGAACGATCGCATCGGTGCGGCGTGGGGCGCGAAGCCTTTGTATTTCAAGGCGGGGGTGTATGTGCAGGACAACAGCGGGGACAGCAAGGAAGGCGCGCGGGTGACATTTGCGAAGTTGGATATTGATCACCAGTGAACTGATTTGCCCCTGGCGACGCCAAGCCTATTCGCGCGTGAGCGCCGGACATGTCCGGTGCTCACGTAGCGCCGCTCCAGAAAATCAACACTATGGCGCCACCAACGTTATCTGTTTTGGTTGAAAAAGATAAATCGTATTAGCGGAAATTGAAGTAAAGGTAGAATTAATCTCAATATCTCCCGGCCCGAGGGTGCGCATTGAGGGCATACCCACGACCACCCTCAGGCTACTCGGGGTGGTGCCAGCTCTTACCGTGTATAAATAATTAAAAACCGCCAAAGGATTGCCTGTTGTTATATTTTGAACATCGACCTCCCATGTATCGCCTGCCTGTGGCTTAACCGGCAGTACACTGACGGGCACCTTCAAACCAAAGCCGCCATAATATTGAAACGTCGCATAGGGTTTATTATAAAGGGTGTAAGCCACGTTTGATTTATCGGTGGGATCAAACCCTACTTGATCTTCAAGTTTATCCTCAAAAAAGTCCGAATAATAAGCGTCGGGCTCTACCGAGAGCACTCTGTATTTGAATGGCATGGCGCACCTCACATTTCAGTTGGTCAAGTCATGTCTCTTGAAAAAGTCAGCCGTGCGTACCGAACTTGTCCGACGCTCACATTGCCCTACCCATCCCAATACCACTACGGCATCACTAACGTTAGTTGTTTGGCCGGAAACACATAAACAGTGTTCGTGGCGTTGGATGTAAAAAAAGACTCAATCTCAATAATTCCCGGTCCGAGGGTATACATTCCGGGCCTGATACTTACCCCCGTGGCAAAATACTGCGGCGCGGTGCCAGGATGCACCGTCGACATATGATTAAATATGGCCGAAGGATTACCCGTCGTTATATTTTGCATATCCACATTCCATGTATCACCCGCCTGCGGATTAACGGGCAACATACCGACGGACACTATTAAACTAAAGCCACCATGGTATTGAAACCTCGCATAGGGTTTACCGTATAACGTATATGCAACGTTTAGAGGATCTTTATGATCAAACCCGACATGATCTTCAAGCGCATCCTGAAAAAAGTCCGAATAGTAATAGTCAGGCTCGATCGAAAGCAATTTGTATCTGAATGGCATCATGCACCTCACATTACGACGGGGCCAAGATCTCGCCTAGTGCAAATTGATCATATTAGCCCTGCGAGGCAACGCAACTGTCAACCTTGACAGTTGACAACGTCCACTCATTGTCTTCCAGCGAAAAAGGCGCATGATGCCTGTGAGTTTCTTCACAGGCATCATGCGCCTACATCATGTTATTCACTGCACATCAGCATAAAGCCCATGGAAGAATCACCCGCGGGTTTGTTATCACCTACCTTGAGGGTCAGAACGTTAACGTAATTGATAGCGGGCGCACTGCCCAGTTTGGCGTGACCGTAGAAAATGTGATCATTGGAACTGACGTCAATAACCGATACCGTGCAGAAACCCGGTTTTTCTTTAAACGTACCAGGGATAAATCTGACTTTGTAATCTGAAAAATAGTCAGGTTGGGCAGTCAACTTCACCTCCTTTATCCACTGCGGTGATTGCGTGGTAATCGTGCCATCTTTATCGATAGACGCAGTGAATATCTGATTTTTTGCGAATACGGGCACAGCCGTACCCATCGCCAGCAAGGCCATGATTGCGCCAGCAGCTTTGATAAATCTCATCATCAATGTTCCTTTATTGAATGGGGCGTAACGCGTTGCCGCCGCTACCTTAAACCACCCACGCCGGATAAGATCACCGTTTCAAAGACCGTCAGAAAAAATAGAAATGACTGCAGGCATTGAGGATTTAAACTTACAAAGGCAATGGAACACCCAAGCCACTTCCCAGCATCACGAGGTTATTTACGTTTGCCAGTCCAGCAGGAGGACACACAACCGGACCTTGTCCAGCCTTAGCCCTTACGACTCGCTATTCATGAATAGCAAAAACTAAGACAGTATTAAATTTATACTTCCCGGCTGAAAAACATAGACTGCACTAGCAGAATACGATTTAAAACTACAATTGATTTCAATCATACCTGCACCCAGCGTTCTAATCGCCGGCATATTTAAAAAAACACGCACATCCTGTTTACTGCCAGCATCAATTTTGCCCTTAGCATTAAAGACCGCTGCGGGATCATTCGTCGTGACATTCATAACATCAAAAACCCATTCATCGCCCGCACCGGGCTTAACTGGCAATACACTGAAGGGCATCACTAGCCCCATACCGCCCAAATACTTAACGGCCACACCAGTATTATTACTTTGAACGCTTGCAGCATTCAGCGTGTTTTCAGGATCAAAAACCATTCCATCTTCGAGTTTGTCCGTATAAAAATCCGAACCATACACATCAAGGGATGTCGACAGCAATTTATATTTGAATGGCATCGTACACCTCACACGGTTAATTAAAAAACGCCGTCTGTTGAACGATGATCATAGAAGCCTTACCCTTGAAAGCAACTGCCAACCTTGACAGTTGACAAGCCTCATAACGCGTACCACTCACAGGCACCGTATGTATTCTGGAAACGTGTGATCAGTCGCTTCAAGGCAAATCGGCTTAGCACAAACAACGATAGCGCCCCGCCTTTCCATTTCTTATAAATCTAGAAACCTGTCATTGTTCACAGGTCATTGGCTGCAACGATAACCATACACTCTTGAAAGCGGTTAATAACCTAACACTTATTACTCGTTTCTGACGGCAGACAGTCCTGTTACCTCAACCGACTGAGAAGAGAAAGGATCAATGTTCATTACCCCCATCACGGCGCACGCAGCGTTTCCTGCATCAGCGGTTATCGATCTATTTCCTCAGTATAAAACACCGTACACCGGCCCTGTTCTAGTGGCCCTCCGACCTAAAATATTAACGACTGCCAGGCTAGATGTATTTGATATCGAGGCTTACCTTCCAAGGTGCATTAGAGCAAATTACACCCTGGAACTCAGACTTGAAAACCTTGCCACTAACACGATCAGTATCCTGACCATCGTCCCGTTGACTGACCGCATTGTTTATGAAGACATGGAACATCAGGGAGGTAAGCATCTAATAAAAAATTTTGATATGCGCAATACGACGTTCTCTCCCGGAGATTACGAATTCAGCTTCGAATTACGAAACGCCTCAAATGCGACGATGGCTGTATCTCTGCCGCAAGCCTATAAAATAACTTGACCCCTTGGCAGCCAACGTCAGCGCCCATTCAGCCACGTCATTAAGACATTGGGCGGCTGCTTATCGAAAAGCATATCCGGGAAACAAAAAAACCCGCCTTCCGGCGGGTTTCTTTTAAATGAACTCAACGCTCAGGATCAATTCACCTTAGCGTTCAACTCACCCTTCAAATACCGCTGATACATCGCTTCCAACGAAATCGGCTTGATTTTCGAAGCATTGCCCGCCGTACCAAACGCTTCATAACGCGCAATGCACACATCACGCATCGCAGTCACGGTGGCGCCGAAGAACTTGCGCGGGTCGAATTCGCTCTGGTTGGTGGCCATCAGGCGACGCATCGCACCGGTGGAGGCCAGGCGCAGGTCGGTGTCGATGTTGACCTTGCGCACGCCATGCTTGATGCCTTCAACAATTTCTTCAACCGGCACGCCGTAGGTTTCTTTGATGTCGCCGCCGTACTGGTTGATGATCGCCAGCCACTCCTGGGGCACGGAGGAAGAACCGTGCATCACCAGGTGGGTGTTGGGGATGCGCTTGTGGATTTCCTTGATGCGGTCGATGGCCAGTACGTCGCCGGTCGGCGGCTTGGTGAACTTGTAGGCGCCGTGGCTGGTGCCGATGGCGATGGCCAGGGCGTCGACCTGGGTCTTTTTCACGAAGTCAGCGGCTTCTTCCGGGTCGGTCAGCATCTGACTGTGATCCAGCACGCCTTCGGCGCCAATGCCGTCTTCTTCGCCGGCCATGCCGGTTTCAAGCGACCCCAGGCAACCGAGCTCGCCTTCCACCGACACGCCGCAGGCGTGCGCCATGGCCACGGTTTGCTGGGTAACGCGTACGTTGTACTCGTAATCGGTCGGCGTCTTGCCGTCTTCGCCGAGGGAGCCGTCCATCATGACCGAGCTGAAGCCCAGCTGGATGGAACGCTGGCACACATCCGGGCTGGTGCCGTGGTCCTGGTGCATGCACACCGGGATGTGCGGGAATTCTTCGATAGCGGCGAGGATCAGGTGACGCAGGAACGGCGCACCGGCGTATTTGCGGGCACCGGCCGACGCCTGGACGATCACGGGGGAGTCGGTCTTGTCAGCGGCTTCCATGATGGCGCGCATCTGCTCAAGGTTGTTGACGTTAAAGGCTGGGACGCCATAGCCGAACTCGGCTGCGTGGTCCAGCATTTGACGCATGCTGATAAGTGCCATTGTGTTGTCTCTCCCGGTAGAGGGTCGTTAATCGTGCAAGCCTGCCGTAGCGGCGGCTGCTATTCAAGTTATTGCAGATCAAGGGGTTAAGCTTGATCTGCTGAATCGTTATTGCAATGTCCGGTTCACACATAAATCACTTTGGAACCGGATCAATGTGGGAGCTGGCTTACCTGCTCCCACACTTGGATCTCATTTATCTTGAGATCGTGTTCTTACTGCGCCTTACAGCCGCGCCCAATCAAATCATCAGTGGCGACCCAGTAAACCAGGCCTTCCTCACCCTTGGTGTGAAACGCCAATTGGCCGTCGCTATACAGCACACCCGAAGCTGCAACCTCTTGCTTGAGGCGATAAACCTGGTCAGAACCGCCGAGGCGCACATCCACTTCGGAGCGGGCCGCATTGGCAAAGCGCCAGTTCACCTCGGCCTTGCTGTCGCACGTCCAGGTCGTCCACTTGTCAGCCGGCTCTGCCTTGCTGAACATGTTCATGCTGCTGCAACCGCCCAACAGGGCCACTGCCGCCAGGGCGAAAACACCTTTCATTGCCAATCCTCGCAGGGCGGCCAACGGCCGCCAGTTGATCAGACCCATCAAGGGCAACCCTGTTCCTGACCGTTGGGCGCGGCGTCATATTTCTCCAGCCGTTCGTTGCCGATGCGCTTGTTGATCACCGGCATGGTCTCGGCTTGCCAGTCGGCCTGGTAGCAGCTCTTGTTCTGCGGCGCATCTGCCTTTTCGGGCGCAGGCGGCGCGCTGGGCGTGCTGCCGCAGCCGGCCAGCAGGCCCGCTGCGATCACCAGTGCCAACGACTTGATCATGGGAATGCTCCTTTTCCGGATCATGACGGGTCTCAGCCCTTGGCCCGGGTTTCCAGCACTTCCACGGCCGGCAGGACTTTGCCCTCGACGAACTCAAGGAACGCGCCGCCACCGGTGGAAATGTAGGAGATCTGATCAGCAACGCCATATTTATCGATGGCCGCCAAAGTGTCGCCACCGCCGGCGATGGAGAATGCCGAGCTGTCGGCGATGGCCTTGGCCAGCACTTTGGTGCCGTTGCCGAACTGGTCGAATTCGAACACGCCGACCGGGCCGTTCCACAGAATGGTGCGGGACGCCTTCAGCAGTTCAGCAAAGTTGGCTGCGGTTTGCGGGCCGATATCCAGAATCATGTCGTCATCGGCCACGTCGGCGATGAGTTTGACGGTGGCCTCGGCGCTTTCGGCGAACTCCTTGGCAACGACCACGTCGACCGGCAATGGCACGCTGACCTTGGCGGCAATGGCGCGGGCGGTGTCCAGCAGGTCCGGCTCGTACAGGGACTTGCCCACCGGGTGGCCGGCTGCGGCGAGGAACGTGTTGGCGATGCCACCGCCGACGATCAACTGGTTGCAGATCTGGCTGAGGCTGTTGAGTACGTCCAGCTTGGTGGACACTTTCGAGCCAGCCACGATGGCCGCCATCGGCTGTGCCGGCGCGCCCAGCGCCTTGCCCAGTGCATCCAGTTCAGCCGCCAGCAATGGGCCGGCAGCGGCAACCTTGGCGAACTTGGCCACGCCGTGGGTCGACCCTTCGGCGCGGTGGGCGGTGCCAAAAGCGTCCATCACGAACACGTCGCACAGGTCCGCGTATTGCCGGGCCAGTTCGTCGCTGTTCTTTTTCTCGCCCTTGTTGAAGCGCACGTTCTCGAACAGCACGATGTCGCCGACTTTCACCTCGACGCCATCCAGATAATTGGCCACCAGCGGCACGTCACGACCCAGGGCCTTGCTCAGGTATTGCGCCACCGGCTTGAGGCTGTTTTCAGCCGAGAACTCACCTTCGGTCGGGCGACCCAGGTGGGAGCAGACCATCACGGCCGCACCTTTTTCCAGAGCCAGCTTGATGGTCGGCAGCGAGGCCAGGATTCGCGCATCGCTGGTGACTACACCGTCCTTGACGGGGACGTTGAGGTCTTCGCGAATCAGTACGCGCTTACCTTGCAGATCGAGGTCGGTCATCTTCAACACGGTCATGGGTCGCAGTTCCTGAATTACTGTTGAGGTTGTTGGGGTGAGGCCACTTGCAGGTAGTGCTGGGCGACGTCGAGCATGCGGTTGGCAAAGCCCCATTCGTTGTCGAACCAGGCCAGGATGTTCACCAGCCGTGGGCCGGAGACGCGGGTCTGGCTGGCGTCGACAATCGCCGAATGCGGGTCGTGGTTGAAATCACAACTGGCGTGGGGCAACTCGGTGTAGGCCAGCAGGCCTTTGAGCGGGCCGCGGGTGGCGGCGTCGCGCAATATCCGGTTGACCTCCAGCGCATCGGTATCGCTGATGCTCTGCAGGGTGATGTCCAGGCAAGACACGTTCACCGTCGGCACCCGTACGGCTTTGGCCTGGATTCGTCCGGCAAGTTCCGGCAGCAATCGCTCGATGCCACGGGCCAGGCCGGTGGACACCGGGATCACCGACTGGAACGCCGAGCGCGTGCGGCGCAGGTCTTCATGATGATAGGCGTCAATCACCGGCTGGTCGTTCATCGCCGAGTGAATGGTGGTGATCGACACGTAATCGATGCCGATGGACTGGTCCAGCAGGCGCAACAGCGGCACGCTGCAGTTGGTGGTGCAGGACGCGTTGGACACCAGCAGCTCGGCGCCGGTCAGGCAGTCCTGGTTGATGCCGTAGACGATGGTGGCGTCGACATCCGCCTCGCTGGCCATCGGCTGGGAAAACAGCACACGCGGCGCACCGGCGTCGAGAAAACGCTGGCCGTCGGCGCGAGTGTTATAGACACCGGAACATTCCAGCACCAGGTCGACGCCCAGTGCCTTCCAGTCGATGCCTTCGGGGGCGGCACTGCGCAACACTTGCACGCAGTTGCCATTGATATGCAGACAATCGTCTTCAACCCGCACTTCGCCTGGGAAGCGGCCGTGGGTGGAGTCAAAGCGTGTCAGGTACTCGATGCTGGCCATGTCGGCCAGATCGTTGATCGCGACAATCTCAAACCCGGCTGCCGCCCCTCGCTCGAACAGCGCACGCAAGACGCAACGACCAATGCGGCCGTAGCCGTTGAGTGCAACTTTGTAGGGACGCGGTGGGGGCATGGGGTTCTCGATCAAGGTTAGTTCGGTGTTGAATGCACCATCGCCATCGCGGGCAAGCCCGCTCCCACAGTAGACCGCAATCCACCTGTGGGAGCGGGCTTGCCCGCGATAGCGCCAGTACAGACAACGCAGACTGACTTAGTCTTCCAGCAGCTCTTCAGCCTGACCCAGGATGTTTTCCAGGGTGAAGCCGAACTCTTCGAACAACGCAGGCGCCGGCGCCGACTCACCGTAGGTGGTCATGCCGATCACGCGGCCTTCCAGGCCCACGTACTTGTACCAGTAGTCGGCGTGTGCCGCTTCAACGGCGATACGCGCGCTGACCTGCAACGGCAAAACCGATTGCTTGTAGCCGGCGTCCTGAGCTTCGAACACGCTGGTGCACGGCATGGACACAACGCGTACGTTGCGGCCTTGCGCGGTCAGCTTGTCATAGGCCTGCACGGTCAGGCCCACTTCGGAACCGGTGGAGATCAGAATCAGTTCGGGCTCGCCGATGCAGTCCTTGAGCACATAACCGCCACGGCTGATGTCGGCGATCTGCGCGTCGGTACGCACCTGATGCTGCAGGTTCTGACGCGAGAAGATCAGCGCCGAAGGGCCGTCCTTGCGCTCAATGGCATGCTTCCAGGCCACGGCGGATTCCACCGCGTCGGCTGGGCGCCAGCAATCCAGGTTCGGCGTGGTGCGCAGGCTGGTCAGTTGCTCGACCGGCTGGTGCGTCGGGCCGTCTTCGCCCAGGCCGATGGAGTCGTGGGTGTACACATGGATCACGCGTTTTTTCATCAGCGCGGCCATGCGCACGGCGTTGCGCGCGTATTCCATGAACATCAGGAAGGTGGCGCCGTAAGGCACCAGGCCGCCGTGCAGGGACACACCGTTCATGATGGCGCTCATGCCGAACTCGCGCACACCGTAGTACATGTAGTTGCCGCTGGCGTCTTCGGCCGACACGCCTTTGCAGCCTTTCCACAGGGTCAGGTTGGAACCGGCCAGGTCGGCCGAACCGCCGAGGATCTCGGGCAGCAGCGGGCCAAAGGCGTTCAAGGTGTTCTGGCTGGCTTTACGGCTGGCGATGGTTTCGCCCTTGGCCGCGACTTCGGCGATGTAGGCCGAGGCTTTTTCCGAGAAATCGGCAGGCAGGTCACCGGCCAGGCGACGCACCAGCTCGTTGGCCAACTCCGGGAATTCGGCGGAGTAGGCTGCAAAACGCTGGTCCCACTCGGCTTCAGCAGCCAGGCCTTTTTCCTTCGCGTCCCATTCGGCGGCAATGTCGGCCGGAATTTCGAACGGGCCGTAGTTCCACTTCAGCGCTTCGCGGGTCAGGGCGATTTCCGCGTCACCCAGAGGGGCGCCGTGGCAGTCTTCCTTGCCCTGCTTGTTCGGCGAGCCGAAGCCGATGGTGGTCTTGCAGCAGATCAGGGTCGGCTGCACGCTCTTGCGCGCGGTGTCGATGGCGGTTTTGATTTCTTCCGGATCGTGGCCGTCGACGTTGCGGATCACCTGCCAGTTGTAGGCTTCGAAACGTTTAGGCGTGTCATCGGTGAACCAGCCTTCGACTTCGCCGTCGATGGAGATGCCGTTGTCATCGTAGAAGGCAATCAGCTTGCCCAGGCCCAAGGTGCCGGCCAGGGAAGCGACTTCGTGGGAAATGCCTTCCATCATGCAGCCATCACCCAGGAACACATAGGTGTGGTGATCGACGATGTCATGGCCAGGACGGTTGAACTGCGCGCCCAGGACTTTTTCCGCCAGCGCAAAACCCACGGCGTTGGCCAAGCCCTGGCCCAGGGGACCGGTGGTGGTCTCCACGCCGGGGGTGTAGCCGAACTCCGGGTGACCCGGGGTGCGACTGTGCAGCTGGCGGAAGCTCTTGAGGTCGTCGATGGTGACGTCGTAGCCGGTCAGGTGCAGCAGCGAATAGATCAGCATCGAGCCGTGGCCGTTGGACAGCACGAAGCGGTCGCGGTCGGCGAAGGAGGGATTGCTCGGGTTGTGTTTCAGGTAATCACGCCAAAGTACCTCGGCGATATCCGCCATGCCCATCGGGGCACCGGGATGGCCGCTGTTGGCTTTTTGCACGGCATCCATGCTGAGGGCACGAATGGCGTTGGCACGCTCACGACGGCTGGGCATCGCTGTTCTCCTGCGGATATTGAATCGAGAATGAATAAAAGAAACGAAAAAAGGACCGGCATTTTCCCTCAGCCACCGCCTGCGGGCAATGACAGATACTCACTTGAGGCCCTTTTTCCTGTGGCGGGTGTACCAATGCCGTGTAGAACAGTGCCACCCACTCGTCCAGAAGACAGAACGGCGTCTTATAACCGCCACTTATCGTTCAATATCAAAACTTTTTGATATTGGTCTTGCAGGGACTCCACCCCGTCACTAGACTGCTGGCCTTATGAACATGACCGTGCCTTCCCTGCGTCCCGACGATAGCGATGAGCTGGCCGCCCTGTGCAAGGCCGCCGGTGATCCGTTGCGCCTGAACGTATTGCGCGCGCTGGCCAACGATTCGTTTGGCGTATTGGAGCTGTCGCGGATCTTCGCCATCGGTCAGTCCGGCATGAGCCACCACCTGAAGGTGCTGGCCCAGGCCGACCTGGTGGCCACACGCCGCGAAGGCAATGCGATTTTTTACCGACGCGCCCTGCCCCACACCGAGTTGCTCGGCGGCAAGCTGCACGGCGCCCTGCTCGAAGAAGTCGACAACCTGCACCTGCCCGGCGACGTGCAAACCCGCATCAGCGAAGTGCATGGGCAACGCGCAGCCGCCAGCCAGGATTTTTTCTCACGGGTGGCCGAGAAGTTTCGTGCCCAGCAGGACTTGATTGCCGGCCTGCCTCAGTACCGCGAAAGCGTATTGGCGCTGCTCGACAAGTTGAGCTTCAGTAACAAGGCCACCGCACTGGAAGTCGGCCCCGGCGACGGCGGTTTCCTGCCGGACCTGGCGCGGCGCTTCGTGCAGGTTACAGCGCTGGACAACAGCCCGGCGATGCTGGAGCTGGCCCGCCAGCTGTGTGAACGCGAGGCGCTGGGCAATGTCACCCTGCAACTGGCTGATGCGTTGAGCGACACGCCCCTGCAGGCCGACTGCGTGGTGCTGAACATGGTCCTGCACCATTTCGCCGCCCCGGCAGACGCCCTCAAACAAATGGCCGGGTTGCTGCACCCCGGCGGTAGCCTGCTGGTTACAGATTTATGCAGCCACAACCAGAATTGGGCCAGGGAGGCCTGCGGTGATCTCTGGTTGGGTTTTGAACAGGACGATCTGGCCCGTTGGGCCACCGCTGCGGGACTCGTTCCCGGGGAAAGCCTCTATGTAGGTTTACGTAATGGTTTCCAGATCCAGGTCCGCCATTTTCAGCGACCGGCTGGCGACACTCACCATCGGTAAATATCAGGAAATCATCGAGATGAGCGAATACTCCCTTTTCACCTCCGAGTCCGTGTCTGAAGGGCATCCGGACAAAATCGCCGACCAGATTTCCGACGCGGTGCTGGACGCCATCATTGCTGAAGACAAATTCGCCCGCGTGGCGTGCGAGACGCTGGTGAAAACCGGTGTAGCGATCATCGCAGGCGAAGTGACCACCACCGCCTGGGTCGACCTGGAGCAGATCGTTCGTGACGTGATCACCGACATTGGCTACAACAGCTCCGACGTTGGCTTCGACGGCGCCACCTGCGGCGTGATGAACATCATCGGCAAGCAGTCCCCGGACATCAACCAGGGCGTGGACCGCGCCAAGCCGGAAGACCAGGGCGCCGGTGACCAGGGCCTGATGTTCGGCTACGCCAGCAACGAAACCGACGTGCTGATGCCGGCGCCGATCACCTTCTCGCACCAGTTGGTGCAGCGTCAGGCCGAAGCGCGCAAATCCGGCGTGCTGCCGTGGCTGCGCCCGGATGCCAAGTCTCAGGTCACCTGCCGCTACGAAGGCGGCAAAGTCGTCGGCATCGATGCCGTGGTGCTGTCGACCCAGCACAACCCGGACGTTTCCTATGCCGACCTGCGTGAAGGCGTGATGGAGCTGATCGTCAAGCACGTGCTGCCGGCCGAGTTGCTGACCAAGGACACCCAGTTCCACATTAACCCGACCGGCCAATTCATCATCGGCGGCCCGGTGGGTGACTGCGGTCTCACCGGGCGCAAGATCATCGTCGACAGCTACGGCGGCATGGCCCGTCACGGCGGCGGTGCGTTTTCGGGCAAAGACCCGTCCAAGGTTGACCGTTCGGCCGCCTACGCCGGTCGTTACGTGGCCAAGAACATCGTGGCCGCCGGCCTGGCCGAGCGCTGCGAGATCCAGGTTTCCTACGCTATCGGCGTGGCCCAGCCTACGTCGATCTCGCTGAATACCTTCGGCACCGGCAAGATCAGCGACGACAAGATCGTCAAGCTGGTACGTGAGATCTTTGACCTGCGCCCTTACGCAATCACCACCATGCTCGACCTGCTGCACCCGATGTACCAGGAGACCGCAGCCTACGGCCACTTCGGCCGTACCCCTGCGCAGAAGACCATCGGTGACGACACGTTCACCACCTTCACTTGGGAAAAAACCGACCGCGCCAACGACCTGCGCACCGCCGCCGGCCTGTAACTTCGGCAAGCGGAAATACCCGGTAAAAAGCCCCGCCCTGTCGGGGCTTTTTTGTGGCTGGGGGAATCATTTAGGCTGAGGACCCTTTTCGAGCAAGGATGCTCATCATGCGTCTGGCGATTGTTCTCTTACTCTGTACCCTGGCCTGTCGAGCATGGGCCCAGGACTGCCCCCCACAAGCGCAAACGCAGGTTGGTACCCTGGCTGAACAGATACGATTGTGGGACGACAGCTACCATCGACTGGGTCAGTCGCCCGTCAGCGATGAACTCTACGATCAGGCCCGTCAGCGCTTGGCCAGTTGGCGCGAGTGTTTCCCCCAGACCACCACGGTCGCTGATCAGCCATTGGCCAGCGCACGGGGAACGTTGCGCCATCCGGTCGCCCATACCGGTCTGGAAAAGCTGGCCAACGAAGCGGCCGTCGCCGCCTGGCTGGGCAGCCGGCATGACGTATGGGTGCAGCCCAAGGTCGACGGCGTTGCAGTCACGCTGCTGTACCGCAAAGGCCGTTTAACGCAGGTGATCAGTCGCGGCGATGGCCTGCTTGGCCAGGACTGGTCGGTGTCTGCGCGCAGAATCCCCGGTATTGTCCAGCAACTGCCGGAGCCCCTCGACCTGCTGCTGCAGGGCGAACTCTACTGGCGCCTCGACGACCACGTGCAATCGGCGCAAGGCGGCCTCAACAACCGCGGCAAAGTGGCCGGCCTGATGAACCGGCGGCAGTTGAGCGACGCCGAGGCCGCCGGCATCGGCCTGTTCGTCTGGGCCTGGCCGGAAGGCCCGCCCTCCTTCGTCGAGCGCCTGGCCAACCTTGAACGCTTGGGTTTCACCGACACCCTGCGCTACAGCCGTCCCATTCAGAGCATCACCGACGCCGCACACTGGCGCGCCTATTGGTACAACCAGCCCCTGCCGTTCGCCAGCGACGGCGTAGTGCTGCATCAGGCGCAGCGCGCACCCGCCGAGCGCTGGAAAGCCAGCCCGCCTTACTGGGCGGCCGCCTGGAAATACCCGGCGGCCAAAGCCCTGGCGCTGGTGCGTGACGTGCAGTTCAAGATCGGCCGCACCGGACGCATCACGCCCATACTGGAACTCGAACCGGTGCGGTTGGAAGACCGGCAGATCAGCCGGGTGAGTGCCGGCTCGCTGAAGCGCTGGCAGGCCCTGGACATACGCCCTGGCGACCAGGTGTCGATCACCCTGGCCGGCCAGATCATCCCGCACCTGGACCAGGTCATCCTGCGCAGCACCCACAGGGAGGACCTGGCCATACCCGACCCGCGTCACTATCACGCCTTGAGTTGCTGGCAACTGGACCCGGGGTGCGATGAGCAGTTACTCGCACGCCTGACCTGGCTAAGCGGTAACCAGGGACTCGCACTGCCCCATATGGGTCGCGAAACCTGGAGCCTGTTGATCGAGGCAGGTCTGATCGCCAGCCTGCTCGATTGGTTGACCCTGGATGCGACAGAGCTTGCTAACATTGACGGCTTCGGTGATCGCAGCCGCGCGCGGGTCATTGACAGCCTGCACAGCGCCCGGCAACGGCCGTTCGCGCAATGGCTCAAAGCCTTGGGCGTACCGCCTGCGGCCCGCAACAATCTGGAAGGCGACTGGCAGACGCTGGTCGCCAGAGACCACCAGGCCTGGCTCGCCATCGATGGCATCGGCCCGGGACGCGCGGCGCAACTGAGCGCTTTTTTTCGCGACCCGCACGTGCTGAGCCTGGCTGAAACTTTACGGGTGGCCGGTATAGACGGCTTTTGAACCTTGCCAGCCCCCTTCGATTGCGACTCTGGAGTAATACATGAAATTTCTAGCACCTTTCGCCCTGTTTACCGTCGCCAGTTTCATGACCATGCCGCTGCTGGCCGCGCAAGAAGCCGACCCACTCACCGGCTGCGCCGCCAAGCGCCAGGCCATCAGCACCCAGATCGAGCAGGCCAAGACCCAAGGCAACGGCGCACAGCAGGCTGGCCTGGAAAAAGCCTTGAGTGAAGTCACCGCCAACTGCACCGACGCGTCCCTGAAGAAGGAACGCGAAAACAAGGTGCTCGACGCCAAGCACGAAGTCAGCCGCCGTCAGGCCGATCTCGACAAGGCGATGAAAAAGGGCGATGCCGACAAGATCAACAAGCGCAAGGACAAGCTCGCCGAGTCACGCAAGGCATTGCAGGACGCCGTGGAAGAGCTCGACCAATAACAGCCGTCAGTGATCGCGAAATCGTTTTCAGGAAGTGCATGCATGAATGTCACCGTTAAACCCTGGGGCCGCCGCCTGGCGTGGGCCCTCCCGATGATCGCGCTGCTGGCCGGCTGCGACATGGGCAAAGACACCGGCAACGTCGCCGTTGAACCAGAGCCTGCCAAGCCGCACGCCATTGCCACGTATGTCGGCGCGCCGTGGGAGGCCTTGCCGGCCGTGTCCGACAGCGATCTGCTGGCCGGGTTCGAATCCTGGCGCAGCGCTTGCCAGCGGCTCAAGGCCGACCCGGTCTGGGGCACTACCTGCGCCGCAGCGGCCAGCGTGCCCACCGATGCCGTGGCAGTGCGCGGTTTTCTCAAGGAGCGCTTGGATGTGTTCGGCCTGCGCTCGGCGCAGGACAGCGCAAACGGCTTGATCACCGGCTATTACGAGCCGGTCTACCCCGGCAGCCTGACCGAAACCGCCAGCGCCCATGTGCCGGTGTACGGTGTGCCGGACGACCTGATCATCGTCAATCTGGAGAGCATCTACCCCGAACTCAAGGGCAAGCGCCTGCGCGGGCGCCTTGAAGGCCACGTAATCAAGCCCTATGACGATGCGGCCACCGTTAACAGCCAAGGCTCCACGGCCAAGCCGATTGCCTGGCTGACCAACCCCATGGACCTGCAATTTCTGCAGATCCAGGGTTCCGGGCGCATTCAACTGGCCGATGGGCGCCAACTGCGCGTCGGCTATGGCGACCAGAACGGCTATCCCTACCGCCCCATTGGACGCTGGCTGGTGGAGCAAGGCGAGCTGAAAAAAGAAGACGTGACCATGGGCGCCATCAGCGCCTGGGCCAAGGCGAACCCGCAACGCATCCCCGAATTGCTGGCAAGCAACCCCAGCTACGTCTTCTTCAGCGCCCGTCCCGACAGCAACGAAGGCCCACGCGGCTCGCTCAATGTGCCCCTGACCGCCGGCTACAGCGTGGCGGTGGACCGCAAGGTCATCCCGCTGGGCAGCCTGCTGTGGCTGTCGACCACCAAACCGGACGGCTCACCCATCGCCCGACCGGTGGCCGCGCAGGACACCGGCGGCGCAATCACCGGCGAAGTGCGTGCAGATCTGTTCTGGGGGACCGGCGAGGCGGCGGGTGAGTTGGCAGGGAACATGAAGCAGCAAGGTCAGATCTGGATGCTCTGGCCCAAGGGCGTAGCGTTGCCGCACGTACCAGATGCGCCGACCGGGACCTGACAACGCTATCGCCCAGCAAACTGAGGCTTTGTGGAGAGCAGGTCTGTTGTGGCGAGCGTGCTTGCCCCGCGTTGGGGTGCGAAGCGCCCCCCCAATCCAGCAACACGCGGTGTACCTGATACGGCTCAGCGCCTGGTTGTGGGGCTGCTGCGCAGCCCAACGCAGGACAAGCCTGCTCGCCACAGGGAATCTGCGTTTAACTGAACGGCATTAGGGCAAGCCCGCTCGCCACAGATCAGCCCCGCCAAGACAGGCAGGCTTGCATCAGGCTTCAGATCGAAACGAAGAAGAAGCTCGCGATCAGCGCCATACCCACAAGCCACACCACCGAACGCAGCATCGCCCAGTCCGCCAGGTAGCAAATGATGTACAACAGGCGACTGGTGATAAACAGCACCGCCAGCACATTGATGGTCACCAGTTCGGCCGTGCCGGCCAGGTGCGCGATGATCACCGCTGCAGCAAACGCCGGGGTCACCTCAAAACTGTTGAGTTGCGCACTGTGGGCGCGCTTGGCAAACCCATCGAGGGTGTCCAGGTAGGCGCGGGGGTCGTGGTTCTGCCGTGGGCCGAACTTGCCGCCGCTGAATTTGGCTACTCCCGTGCACAAATAAGGCAAAAAAATCGCAATCAATACACACCAGAACGCTACCGTCATCACTGAATTCCTTTTGTCGTTTTATGCAGCGATTAGACTTCTAGCACTAAAAATGCCCAATCGCACCTAATCGCTTAGGTGCCATGGCACGCAGAAAGGTTCTATCGCGCTTTCGCCCTGGCGACCTGCAACCTCATGTTGATATTGCGGTCCATGCCCCATCAATCACTTTGCCTCTCTTCCAAGGACCCCGGATGCTTGAACTTGTCGCCGCCTTCATTTGCCTCACCACCCTGCTCACCTATGTGAACTATCGGTTTATCGGGCTGCCGCCCACCATCGGCGTGATGGTCACTGCGCTGCTGTTTTCCCTGATTCTGCAAGGCCTGAGCTTTCTCGGCTTTCCTGGCCTGGAAGAACGCATCCAGCAGCTCATCGGCCAGATCGACTTCGGCGACCTGCTGATGAACTGGATGCTCTCGTTCCTGCTGTTCGCCGGCGCCCTGCACGTCAACCTCAACGACCTGCGCAGCTACCGCTGGCCCATCGGCCTGCTGGCGACCTTCGGCGTACTGATCGCCACCGTGGTGATCGGCAGCCTGGCTTACTACATCTTTGCCCTGTTCGGCTGGCACGTCAGCTTCCTGTACTGCCTGCTGTTCGGCGCGTTGATTTCGCCCACCGACCCGATTGCGGTGCTGGGCGTTCTGCGTACCGCCAACGCCTCGAAGCCGCTGAAGACCACCATCGTCGGCGAGTCGCTGTTCAACGACGGCACCGCGGTGGTGGTGTTTACCGTGCTGTTGGGCATCGCACAGCTGGGAGAAACCCCCACGGTGGGCGCCACTGCAATGCTGTTCGCCCATGAGGCGATTGGCGGCGTGGTGTTCGGCGGACTGATCGGCTACCTCGTGTACCTGATGATCAAGAGCATCGAGCAGCATCAGATCGAAGTGATGCTGACCCTGGCGCTGGTGATCGGCGGCTCGGCGATGGCGTCCGAATTGCACGTCAGCGCGCCGATTGCGATGGTGGTGGCCGGCCTGATCATCGGCAACCTGGGGCGCAAGCTGGCGATGAACGACATGACCCGGCGCTACCTGGACGGCTTCTGGGTTTTCCTAACTACACCAAAAATGCACCTGACGTTGTCAGATTCACATCCCCACAGCCCTCGCCTTTCCGCTCGCTTTTGATTCCAAAGCCAACAAGGCTTTGGGGCTCCTGCTTCTGATGTGGAAGCTTAAGATGTGTATTTGATTGGGAGTGCTCTTGCCATGGCCCTCCTGGCACACCTCGATCTATGACGTACGCCGGAAGCCCTACCAATTGCTCGGTGATGGCAATCTGCTTATATTCCCGTCATTATCGCCATATCGCAGAAGTCCCGTGCTCACGTAGATTTAGTGCTGCCGGTCGTGTTGGGCTTTACCCAGGGAATGGAACCGTGTCCTCATCATTAGCAACTGTGCCCTCACTGATTGAGGTCATAGACAAGCTGTTGAATCAGTCTCCGCTAGACGACTTTGTCAAATGCGCTTTGGACTTTTCCGTCCAGTTGCCAGGCTCACCACCCAAGCTCGCTTTGCTGCATGTACGTTTCCAAGAGGACACTCCTAACACTACTTCCTTGGCGGACTTCCTAAGCAGCCAAGCGGTTAATTACGCGCTTAGCCGGCGGCGTCGTGATGCTTACATGACGCAGCTGAACTCTGGAAAAAATGGTGATCTGTCGCTCACTTCTCAGATTCATAAAGCTGTGAGGAGTGCGTTCATCGATTTCCGCAAGGAGTTTCCGTCTCGAGCAAGTGAGGTCGGTGAGGTTCTTGCTTATTGCGTGGCGATACATCACCTGGGTGCTGCCCAGCTAGTAGCCAAGATGTCCCTGAAAACTTCCACTAATATGCCAGTCCACGGTCTCGATGGAATTCATGCCTCTGTGAAAGACGGCGTGCTAAACGTCTTTTTCCTTGAGTCGAAGCTGGCCGGCTCAGCCGCAAGCGGCACTGCTGATTACGCAGAGTCTATCGCAGGATTCGGAAGCAATAAAAAACAATACATGCAGGAATATGGATTGGTTCGAGACCTAGGCAACCTGGACGCGCTTGATCCAGCAGAAAAAGAACTGCTGATGGATTACCTTGATGTTTTTAATAAGCCTAACTCACCAAAGAGAGAGCGATCCGTTGGTGTGATTTGTTATTCGGAAACTAAGCATTTTGGTAACAAAGTTTCAGTTGATGATACCGTGCTCGATAAGCACGAGACTCACTTCGGTGAATTGTATGTCAAAGACTATGGTCGTCATCATGAAAATGTGAGCAACCAACTTGCAAGGCACGGAGTTGACCCCAATAAGTGTATGCTATATCTGGTGGCGGTACCTGATGTTGATGAGTTGAGGGAGCAGTTTTACGAGTCATTGGGGATTGTGCCAGCACTATCTGATACGGCATTAACACCTCCATTGACCGATGGGGATGATCAAAATGAGTAGCTTTGCATCTGAGTTGTCGGCGCGCATCATCGAAAACGCCGAATTCAGGAAGACTCTAGGAACTCTCCAGTCTGCAGGTGCAGCGAATACTTTGCCAAAGGGCATCGAGCGATCTGAGGCTGATCCTGATGTCGAAGCTCTGGGGAAGTTACTTTACTGCGCATCTGTTTTCGCTCAGTCGAATATCGAGGCTCATGTAGGGATGGCTCAAGCCATCGCATTCAATGCAATGCTAGTTAATCAGGAACAAAGTATTTTGGATCGGTGTTCAGCAGTGTTGACAGAGCTCGGGAATTTTCCCGGTCTCCGATATGCCGAACTGAACTTCAAATCAAAGCTGAATAGTTTGGTTGGCTTGATTCAAAGGCGCGTGGTCGAGCATCTCAACACTATCCGTGTGCATGCAGAACAAATAGCTCTCACGGATTATCAAAAAGAAGTATGGGACTCTCTGGAGGGTGGGTCATCACTTGCGATATCTGCTCCTACCTCAGCAGGGAAATCTTTCTTGGTGATTGAGCACCTATGCCGTCGTGCAGTTTCCTCCAGTAGTTTTACATTTGTATACATAGCTCCTACTCGAGCCCTGCTTTCCGAAGTCCATATGAGGATAAAGGCTCGGCTCGCAAGTGATATAGGAATTCGTGTTACGGATATCCCGACATTTGAACAGGTACCTCGACAGGTCTTTGTCCTGACGCAGGAGCGTTTCCAGGTACTTCTTTCTACAACCGCCGCTAAGATTGATCTAGTAGTCGTAGATGAGGCTCAAAATCTTTCTGACGGTACGCGGGGAATGATCCTCCAGGATTGCATTGAACAGTGCGTGGTGCGCGATGAGCGTACCCATGTAGTTATGCTTGCACCTGGTGCGGAAGGGTTCAAAAAAGCTCTCGAAAGCCTGGGTTTGCCTGAAATTTCGGAAATCACCACCACCGTCTCACCTGTTCTTCAGAATAGGATTGTAGTGACTAAGGGCGTTGGGCCGCGTCAATTGGATTTCAAGCTACTTTCCTCTCTCAACACGACTCCGATAGGTTCTATGACCTGTAGCACTGGTATGTCGTCGCCAGATAGCCGTTTGGCAGCCGTAGCGCTTGAGCTAGGTAGTAGTGGCGGTTCTTTGGTGTATGCCAAGACGCCCACAGAAGCAGCAAAACTCGCAGGATCTATAGCGATAGGGGTTACAGATCCAGGTGCCCTTGGTAAGACTAAAGACTTAGTAGCATTCATCAAAGAACACATTCATCCGGAGTATCACCTGATACACATGGTGGAGAAGGGGGTGGCATTCCATTACGGACAAATGCCGTCGTTGCTCCGAGAGGCTATCGAAAACGCATTTCGTAATGGCTCGATCAAATTCTTAGTCTGCACCACTACTCTGTTCCAAGGCATCAATCTACCAGCTAGAAATGTCTTCATCGATACTCCCGCCCGTGGTAGGGGTGATAAACAGCTTCTCGATCCTGCTCTGCTTTGGAATTTTGCTGGCCGAGCAGGCCGTATGACTAAGGATATAGTTGGAAATGTGTTTCTCGTTGACTACGATTCGTGGAGCCAACAGCCCATGGATAAGTTTACGAAGTTCACCATTAAATCCGCTTTGGGTGAGGCTATCACCCACCACGCTAGTGAAGTTCTCAAGGTGCTGGCAGGGGAGGCACCCGCTGGTAAACCTCGTGATGAAGCAAGTAGAAATGCTTTTGCGTCTGCTGGCATGCTCATCACCAAGGCACGACAAGGTAACGTTCAGAGCTTCCTTGAACGCGTTGCGCCTGAATTGAACGTTAAAGATTCACAGTTGCTTTGTGTTGCCTCTCAACAAGCATCAGATAGCTTGGATCTCCCGCTTAACGTTCTTAATGCAAACTGGACTTTAGACCTTTTTTCTCTGGATAGACTGAAGATTTTCTTACGTGCGAGCCTAGACGATGGAACTCTGGAACCGTTGATTCCGCGAAACCCTTCAGATCTCGCCCGGAAATCCATCGGGCATTACCGCGACATATTTAACATTATGTTTAAATACATAAAAGGTTATGGAGGTAACTTCGGCGGGTATGTAGCAAGAATTGCAGTTCGATGGATGGAGGGTAAGCCTTATCCAGTGATCTTAAAGTATGAGATAAATTCTAAGCAGAGTCAGATTCAGAAAAAGCGAGATATTGAAGGTATGTATGCCCGCACAATTGAGGGTTACAAGGTAAAAAGAGTCACTGAGCTTAATCCCAGCAAGGTGATTAAGGATACTTTCGATATCATCGAAGACGTCATCCGTTTTCAATTGGTGCAGATGGGTAAAGCCTATATCGACATTCTCACTTACGTGATGGTTGAGAATGGTATGAGCCATAGAGTGCCAGAGATTTTTGATTTCTCGTTAGCGCTGGAGTTGGGTGTCAGCACCGTGACAGGGCGAGCGTTTCTTGAGCTTGGTCTATCCCGCATCGCGGCTGCTGAGCTTCAGCGCTTAGTCCCTGATAGCGACCTCGACGTCGTTTCGGCTCGGAAGCTGATAATCGACTTCGATCACACGCCGTTTTCGTTGAGCCAAGTAATTATTGATGAGATAGCTAAGGTTCGCGCTACGATATCTGACACCTTGGTCGTCACAGAGTAATCGCCCTAGCTGGGCCTTCATCCGTGTAATGGGTGAGAACTCATCTATTAGGGCGCCCCCTGGTTACGGACGCTCGGGTTTTATCGTTAGCCTGCTTCGTCCCCGAAAGGTTAGCAGCACTTCGCGGTGCCTCTTGATCCAAACCATCCTTTGCCTCAAGTTCTATGTGGAACGGTGATCCGAGCATATGGTCTAGTTCGTGTGCCATCTGGGCCACTTGCGCTCATCTACACACTCACCTCAATTGCAGCCGTCATTCAGGCTCGATCTACCCTCATGGGGTCGGTGTTCAGTTGGTAGCTCATGTTTTATTCAAGGGTTTTCATATGGCAGGCAGTAGCCTCTTCGCACTTCTGGACGACATCGCCACGCTGCTAGACGACATCTCGCTTATGGGCAAAGTCGCGGCAAAGAAATCGGCTAGCGTACTGAGCGACGACCTTGCTGTGAATGCTACTCCCCTGTGACCTGACTGATAAGTCTGGCAAGCAAAATGGCGGTAACACAGGTCGGGAACGCTGGCGCTCTCGAAAGGAAAAATGGGCAAAGCTCATTGCGCCGGGTAAACATGTCGACTTCATCGCATGGACAGCTTCAGAGACCACGGATCGACTCACCCAGATAATGTGATCTGGATAGAAGAAGGCAAGATATACATGGAGCACAGGATTGATTACTGGGCCCGAGTAGGATCTGAACGGTTCTGATTTACGGACTGAGAATCTTCACCACATGCCGTCCAATCTACCAAGGGCAGGCCCTCGATTGGCCTGTCGTGAGAGACGCATTCGTTCAGGCCCACCACACTTTCAAGGCTCAGCTGTCGAGAGCCTGAGCTTTAGCCTCACGCACCCAACCCTGCTTAGGGTAATTGCCCTTCAACGCGTGCGCTGATGCTGGCATTCCAGCATGACTAGCTGTATAAAGCATGCCCTGTTGGAGAACAGAGCCCCCTGTTACCGCCGAAGGTCACTTAGGCGATTCTCTTCAGAACGGCGCATTTAGGGTATCTCAAGGAGAGCTGTCGATGGCCTCACAAAGTGAAAAAGCTAGAGTATATTTTGACTGGTTACTTGAGGCGAAAAATTCAGCTCCTGTGCTCGAAAGGATCGAGCGCGACCTAAATCAATTGATTTATACTTCAAGTCGGCAGAAAATCTCAAGAGCAACTAAGCTCAATATTCTTGACGAGCTCGACCAGCTTGTTAGACAAGAGCCTAGTTTTGAAGATAGTAATGAATATGTAATTTCAGAGCACATTCGTGGCACTGCTGCTTCGAACAATAGCGATGTTCTTGATGTCATCAGCGCAATGAAAAAGCGAGCAAGCTGATGGATATTAAGTTTAGTGATATAATTGCTGCCATTAGCATGGTTGTTTCTGTAGGCGCTATGTATTTCGCGAAGGCGTCCAGTAAAAAAGCAAACCTAATCGCTCAAGAAAATCTGAACTTGCAGAGTGCGATGGTTGAGACAGGTATCAGCCAGTCAATTGAGGGCGCCAAGACAAAGATCAATGAAGTATCTTTGGTTATGGTTCCTCTTGTGGCAAGGGAAGATACTGATAATTTCTCAGCTGAGGATGCCGCTAGCCTTGTGCTATTCAGAAAAATAATGGCCTCTGCTGTACAGTCCCTTATAAATCACTACGATTTCGCCTGTTCAAAATATATTGATGGTAAAGTAGATAAGATTCGATTTAAAAAATCTTATAGGACTGAGATCAGACAGCTTGTGGAGAAAGAGGATCTGAAAGAGCATTTCAATCCTGTAACTTCCACATATAAGCCTATTCTAATGGTGTATAAAGAGTGGGAGGATCTAGAAAGTCAGTCATAGCTTGGTTGAATTCGTTCTTTGGTTTTTTAAAATCTGGAGCACCACGTTTATTGACCGATGAAAATTCTTTCGCAATAACGTCAAATTATTTTTTATAGCTTCGTACTTGCTGTTGCTTTAAGTGTCTTTTTAATGAATCCAGATAGCCAGCTTTCGTGTTCTTTATTTTTAGGAATCATTCATTCCTCTGTCCCTTTTGACCAGTCTGCTCTTGTAATGGATGGGGTCGCGCCGCCAAATTTTCTTTATTTTTTTTGCCAGCCGAGCGCCATTTTTTTCAAAGTCTTGGAATAGTCTTACTCAAAAAGAATATCAAGCTATCTTTTTGAAGGGCTAGCGCCTCAATATGACCGCCATATTCACCGTTTCACTGATCTGGTGCGTATCGGATGTATAGGTAGAGACGGCTTCCTTGATGGGAGCGAGGTCGGTCAGACGCTGGCCGAACATCCTGCTGCAGCAAAGCTCTTTCTTCGGCGGGGGCTCGAGATCCATGCAAGTAGTGCCTGCCAACTTGCGGGCCGTCTTCTCCACTACAACGCTGAATTTCTTCCTCAGTGTCCATGCATAGGTATGGGCCAGATCCCAGGCTGTTCGGCTACTCCTCGCTTCCAGGTGGGCAGTCATACGACGGCCTATACCCCAGACATCGGACGCATCGCTTGAACACCCAGTCGTGTTTCGTTTGGTCGCGAAGGTCGACGACGCCATCCACCATTACTTGGAATGGTCATCAACAATACAGGCCATGTCTTTTTTTAGGGAGCTCTTGAAGTAACTGTGGTTGCGCATTTTCTTCAAGAACTCTGAACATTGGTGTTCGTTATTCAAAATTGCTCGCTCAATTAGTCGCTCATCCCAGTAATCAAACTTCCAAGCTTTATGCCAGTCCGTCAACCCGCCGCATGAAAAACTAACTACATGATTTGTAATTGCATGGCAAACCCGCTCTACATCTTTGAGGGGCGGCAATTTACCGACTGAAGAACCTGATCCTCGATAGCTGTACTTGCCCTCTCTTACTAAAAGCATTGCTTTGATATCTACTTGTGGCAATCCAAATACTTGCAGAGCCTCTAGCAGGCCGAAAGCATAATGCCCCCTGATCGCATTGGCACTGTATACGCAGTTTCTCAACGCTACATAAAGTGAGTCAAGCAGCCACAAAAAACCCTTTTGGCCCGGAGGATACCAAGCAATCTCTCGCACAAAGCTAATCGCTCCTTGTTGAGTCTGCTTAACCAAATCAGGTTTCGGACGGAATCCTCGTATTTCATCCAGCAGGGAAATGTCGCCCTCTAACCACACCCCATCCATGTCTAAATGTACGAGGAACAGAGATCCTTTCAGCTTCATCCTATCAAGTGTTCCGACCGAATAGTACATTACCTGGCCATAGGCAACATTTATGGAATTTGAATCTGGAAAGTCATCGCGCCAAATGCATACTACATCGCGATCACTATTCGAGTTTGTATCCCCCCTAGCGGAGGAGCCGCACTCCAAGACCAAATATGCCACTATCTAATAATCCTTTTTACTACAATTGCTGTTACGATTGCGCACCAAATTACCGAAGTTATTATGAAGAACATCGTCAGCGCAATCGGCGCCAAATGCATCTCAGGCTTTAAATCACCATATCCCACTGTAGTGAATGACACGACTGCAAAATAAAGCGCAGCTAGAAGCCCGTTGTGCTCCACTAGGTGCCCATCTATTAACCACGCAAATAGCCCGATGCCTATAACAGTAAATATCAAGGCATTGAATATCCCATAGCCGCTACCTAGCAAAATGTTGTAGCCTTGAGAGAAAAAAAAGCTTCCATATTTTTTTTCTTTACCGAACAGGTACTCAAATCTTTTGTAAAGAAGGAATCTCTTGTCCGCCTCCATTGCAAAGATGTCTTGATGCATATCTTTTGAGTTTCTGTATAGGGCCTGAAACAAACCCACATTAACATTGGCGTAATGGCGGCGCCAAAGCCAAGCGAATTTAAAACATTTCGGATCTATATAGGTGTCCTCGAATGAGGGCTTATAGAAAAGAGAGTTCACAAAATTGCACTTGTGGAATTCGCAGGCTTTGAATTTCGCCCCGCTAAACGAGCAGTCAATAAATGTACAGCCGTAAAAATTAACCAGCTCAATGTTTTGATGGTTAAATATGCATTTTTTGAAGGTGACATTTTTTATCCGCGAAATCCGCGCCGCTGGTCGATTTTTTTCAAAATCAAATCTTTTCAGCTCCACTGAGCGCATGGAGCCCGCTATCTTCCCGTGATCAAGATCATAAATACTGATGTTTTCAACCGGTTCGGTTATTCTTGGAAATTCACTCATTATTCATCTCTGCAACATCAGTCCCAGGCCAATGGCCCATGTACCTAACCCCCGGTTACGAAAGGTGTGAAACGTCGCGTAGACCGGTTCACTGTGAGGCAGTGTGGCTGCGTTTATAACATACACGCCTTAGCCCTTCTATCAGTGTTTCTTTCGAGATCAGCGTGAGCGGCCCCGACCTATCTTCGATTGCTCATCACTGCTTTCAATGAAGAAGTAGATCAACTCCGCACTTTCTGTTCGTTCGCCATATCGCGTTCTTTAAGTAAGCAGCCAACATATAATTTGCCCTGATAACGTAGCCGTAATTCGCTCACCACCACCTGAAAATGAAAGGCAGATGACCTCAAGCCATTGATCCTGCGCCTCACCTAGGTCACTGCGGTTGGCATCCGGACAACCACTGATGCATACAAGCAGATGTGGGAAGCTCAGGAGTTTAGTTAGCTCGTATCTCATTCGGGAAATTCTGCGGATCGAAGCCTGTGTTAGCAAAGATCAACTGAAGTCCGGCCCCAAGGAAAGCTCATGAAGACCAGTATCACGTCACCGTCCAGGCTCACTACAAGGGCCGAACCACCGAGATCGTTTTGATGATCGACAGCGAGCCTCGATTGCAGCAAGTGCTGATTGCACAAGACGAAGAGACGATCATCACCGACGTTCAGGTGGTCACGCCGGCGCATATGAATGGCACCCAAGGATGGCGCATGGAAGCACTGACCAAGGTGACGCTTGGCGAAGACCAACACGAGTGTGTTGTGTGTCTGCTAGAGGTCGAGACCGGCTCCAAATACCACAGCTCTCACCAATCTGGCTTCAGTAGTGAAGTGCTGAGCAACCTTCGTCCGATCTATAACGCGAACATGATTCGCACGCGCTGAGACTTATCAGGATTCCCGCACAGTATCAGCGCTGATGATTCCGTGCGGATTTCCTGGTAACTCCATACTGGCTGCGAAAGGAGCGCAATTATGCTGAACACTTTGGATGTGAGTTTTCATGGAAAACGTCACACTGACTTTGACCTCGTGCGAATCATCAAGGCCCAAAAGCAAGGCTTCGACAAACCGATAACAGCCTATCTCTGCGGAGTATCCATAAAGGCTCGTGCTGGATTAGGCGTCGTGTTTGGTCACAACCGTAAAGACCAATATGGACGGTTCGGAGACGGTCACCTGATCCGGACTTCTGACGTCATTAAGGCGGAGCGCGAGGGCCGTTTCTGGGTACTGACCACAGTGAACTCACGCTACGTGGTCGCTACCTTCCAACGTGGAAATGGCCGCGCAAGTATTCGCAAGTTTCTTCGAGTCTCCACCGGTCAGCACCATTTGTCCCCGCACTTACTGCAGTAATCGTCAAACTAGAGCAGTCCTGTCCCACCGGAGTGAATAAGTAGCGTGCGCTGCCGCAACGTCCCACATTTTTTACGCCTTCGTCTGGTTGCCACGGGCATTTTAATTAGGGGGCGAAGCGGGCTTTAAGCAAATGCGCCTCATTTATCTTTAGGTGAAATTGGCAAGTGCCTCTGTCTTGAGGCTAGCGAATTGTTGATGAGTGCCAGTGTATCGCCATTATTTGGTGATAGGATCCTACCTTTCCCAAGGAAGGTTTAAGTGGATGAAGGCTCTCATAGACGTTATCCCAACCGCAGAGCAGCTAGCACTGTTCTCTCGGGTGACCTCAGGCGTTGACGTAATTCGTGGTGCAGCAGGAAGTGGCAAGACGACCACTGCTCTATTAAAACTTCGCACAAGTGTCGCGTTTTATTTGAATCGCGCTCGGCGTCAGGCTGCGCCGCGTCAAGTGAAGGTCTTGGTGCTTACCTTCAATCGCACTCTTCGCGGCTACATCAACGAGTTGACTGAACGGCAACTAGGCTCGGAACCCCTGATCTCGCTGGAGATTGCGACCTTTAATAAATGGGCAAAGGGTTTGACGGATGCGAAGGACATCTTGAACCTTGAAGAAGCCTCTGCGCATATACGTTGGCGCGCCGTTGCGGCAGGACTGGATGCCGAGTTCGCGACCGAAGAAGCTCAGTACGTGCTAGGGCGTTTTGATGTTGGATCACTCGACGATTATTTATCAGCTCGCCGAGATGGCCGTGGGATCACTCCGCGCATGGAGCGTCCTGCTCGACAGGTGCTTCTGGACAGCGTCATCCGCCCGTATCTCGACTTTAAGAGAGATACCGGCAGGGTGGATTGGAATGATTTGGCTTGCAGACTGGCGACTGCCCAGGTGGAGCAGTACGACGTAATTGTCGTCGACGAGACACAGGACTTTTCAGCCAATGAAGTGCGGGCAGTGCTTAATCAGCGTTCGGCAGACGCCTCCGTTACCTTCGTGCTGGATAGTGCTCAGCGGATTTACTCCCGAAACTTCACATGGGTCGAGGTCGGAGTGAATCTGCGCCCGGAAAAGAGCCATACGTTGCAGACCAACTACCGAAATACCCGGCAGATCGCTCGCTTTGCGAGCGCAATGCTTACAGGCCTTCCTATCGACGATAATGGAACGATGCCTAACTACAGCACAGCTAGGGGCGAGGGGCCTAAGCCGATTGTGCTGAGGGGTTCATATCCGAACCAGGTGATTGGTGCGATAGAATTTTTGCGAAACATCGATCTGGCGCAGCAGTCTGTGGCATTTCTTCACTATAAGGGCTGGTTTAAAGGTTTGATCCCCGCGCTTAATCGGGCGGGCCTTCCCTTTGTTACTCTTACTGGCGCTCCCAACTGGCCGAAGGGTACGGAGAACATTGCCCTGTGCACTCTTCACTCCAGTAAGGGGCTTGAATTCGATCACGTCATTATGATCGGGTTGGATGGGTCTTTGCTCAAGGTTGATATCCCTGAGGAAGAGGGTCAAATCGACGTTGCTCAGCATGAGCCATCGGCTCGTTTGCGACGTCTGATTGCAATGGGAGTGGGGCGTGCTCGCGAGAGCGTCCTGGTCGGTTTTGTACCCTCAGATGCTCCGGATATTATGCAGTTCGTTGATGATGATCTTTACGATGGCAGGGACGCATGAGTATCGAAAGCTTTAATAGAGAACGTGGAATTGAATCGGTTGTACATTTCACTACCAATAGGGGATCCCTTGGGATATTCGCCTCTAAGGCATTGAAGTCTCGCAAGCGCCTTAATGCAGATGAGCAACTGAAACATATTTTCCAACCCAATGCGCAAAATCGAGATAAGGATATTGCCTGGTTAGACTACGCGAATCTCTCGATCAGCCGTATAAACACTACGTTTTTCAACACATGCTCAAGCAATTGGCACAGAGAAAAGAATTTTTTCTGGTGCATTTTCGATTTTTCTCCTGAAGCCATGCTGCATGACAACGTCTGGTTCACGACGACCAACAATATCTACTCTGGAGTAAAGCGTGCGCGCGGCCTACCCGGTTTAGAGGCGGCTTTTCAGCCTATTACTCACCAGTATCAGGGGAATTATGCTCGCAGGTCTGCCGAGCATCCAGTGAACCACCCTACCTGTTGCCAAGCCGAAATTCTTTATCCCGCTGAGCTTTCGACGGAATATTTGCAACGCATCTATGTGCGTTGCGACAATGATTCGGACGAGCTTGCCGGTCAGATGGCTGCAACGGATCATCCCCATGTCGAGGTCGTGGTCAGACCAGAGCTGTTTGAAGGAATCAGGTGAGCACAGTAATGTCAGAAAATAGGCTCAAACGCACAATCTCTTCCGCATTATGGGCGGCCTATGGCGATGCTCTCGGCTTTCCAACAGAGCTCGCTTCTGAGCAACTCGTCAAGGAGCGCCTGGGGCACCGACGTGCGACGCGGACAGAGCAATGGACTCGCATGGTCGGTGGAAGGTTTGGCGCGCAGGTGATGCTACCTGCAGGGGCGTACTCCGACGATACTCAATTGCGGCTCTCGACTTGCCGAGCGATCTCAGGACAGGGCTACTTCGACGTCGAAGCGTTTGCAAAAATAGAGCTGCCCATCTGGCAGATATATGCACTGGGCGCTGGTCGCGGAAGCAAATCGGCGGCAACCTCGCTTTGTAATCGCAGTACGAATTGGTTCAGTAATTTCTTTAATGGATATGAAAACGGGGGAGGCAACGGCGCAGCTATGCGCGTGCAACCCCATGTCTGGGCTGCTGTAAATCTGCGCAATAAACCGTCCTACTTGGTTGATGTCATTAGAAACTCTATCTGTACACACGGCCATATGCGGGGTATCGCGGGTGCTGTGGTACACGCGGTTTCACTAGCCCACGTCTTAGAACATGGTCGAGTACCCACCGAGGCCGAATGGTCGTTATTTACGAACGATATCAGAAGTATTCCGTCACTTATCAAGACTGATCCTGAGCTCGCTACCTTCTGGGTGCCAACATGGGAAAAGGCGAGCAATCAGTCGCTTGAATTGGCGGTGGAGCAGGTGGCAGCGGAGTGGGAGGGGTCTGTCAGGAACGCAGTTGAATGGCTGTCCCGCAAATCCGAAACGCCAGCAAGCTTGTATGATGGAATAGTGAGTAGCGACAAAGGATTGAGTAAGGAAGAGCGTGGGTCTGGGCTTAAGTGCGCTCTTTTCGCAAACGTCGCTGCGCTTTTGGGACAACGTGTGGGCTCTCAAGAGATCATCGAGACCGTGGTGAATCTTTTGAACAGCGATACAGACACTATAGCCACGATGGCGGGAGCGCTAATAGGAGCTGCTCAACCGGAGTCACGCTATTTGGGACAGATCCAAGACGAGGCCTATGTCCGAAGCGAGGCGCAGCGTCTCTACTCGATTAGCCAGGGACACCTCGTAAAAAGCTTCTCCTACCCGGACATGCTCTATTGGCAAGCTCCGAGAGCGGTAATTGATTCATTAACTGCGACGGACTACGGCTTTCAGCTTCAGGGCTTGGGAGACGTTACGCCTATCGGTGATCCACATCTTGGTAAGCAGAAGGCTGCTGTGTGGCAATGGTTTTCGTGTGGGTGGGGTCAAACGTTACTAATCCGCACCCGCCCCTCATTGATGGGCAGCGTTGGAAGGGTTGTTCAGGCATTACCCCATACGAGTAATACGGCTGATATGTTCGAGGATCTTGAGCTATCAAATGCCTATATTGCGGAACAAGCTCTGCCAGAAGATACACCGCTATCCCCTGTTTCACAGGAAGTTTCCTATCCAGTTGAACAAACAGGCATTATCTCCTCGGTGAAAATTGAGTCCCCTACTTTGAATGACGGCCAACTTGACGGTTTGGATCATCCAGAGAAGGTGTTCCCGGATCTGGATGCGTTAACTTCTGAGGCAATTAAGAGTTTTGATCCCACTATCATCGGTCAGCACTTACTCGATTTGGCAGAGCAGCCGAACGGAATATATCTCTGCGTTGCTTACTCTTCCATTGTTGCTAAAGCAAGAGTAGCTCGTCTAAGGCATAAGCGGAAAGAATAGGCTTGGGCTAGGTGTCCAAACTGTGTTTGGACACCTGCATCAAACGCATTAGGTTATAGATTCCGTTCGTTGTTGCGTCATTGGAACGCGAAGGGGGAAACCAGCCTACCTAGCTGAAAACTAAGAGCGATTGTGCTCACGTAGTTTTAAGCGGTCGCCATAGACCTAAATGCGGGACGAAACCATTCCCAAGCCGGTCGAAATCTAAGGTTGGTCAGCAGAGCCGGGAATGTGGCCCCCTCACCACTCCTACCCAATCCTAGACACAACGCCGATGGTGTCTGCTCAAAATCAGGTGACCACCATTGCCCATGGCAGGGGAGTAGATGTATTTGCCGCCCCTTGCGGTGTACGAGCCATCGCCCTGAATCGTCATAATGCATGGGCTATGATTATCCAAACACCCACCAAATGACCAAAGCTCTCGCCCATGGAAGACACATCCGAGGTTCGCACTTCAGCCGATGAATTGTCCGAAGATGTCGTGACAAGAGAGTCCCTTTATGAACAGGTTTGGTCGGCTCCTATGACCAAAATCGGCGAACGATATGGGGTGTCTTCAAGCTATTTGGCTCGAGTTTTCACCAGCTTAAATATTCCTCGTCCACCGGTGGGGTATTGGGCTCAAGTAGCAGCGGGCAAAGCTAAAGCGCGTCCATTGTTGCCCGAATCCCGGCCTGGCGATTTGACTGCGTGGAGTCGAAATGGAGCGCCTCTCCAAGTTTCGCGATCTTTGCCAAAAGAACGTCAAAAAACGAACCGAAAAATATCTCCAATCCCTGCTGCACTGCCTCGCAGGCACCCACTTTTACTAGATATTGAAGAGCACTTTAAGAAGGTTCGGGAAAGCGATAACGGTTATTTACGGCCCACAAAACGCTCCATGGCGGATTTAATTGTGAGCCGTACCGGGATAGCCCTTGCGGTAGGTTTTGCCAACCAGTTTTACTTGGCTCTGATGAAAGAAGGTCTTGCAGTAGCGCTCAGCGATCCTGCTACACATATGAATCGTGAGTCAGTTGATCATAGGGAAAAGGCCTCAACGAGGTACATACATCCTTCGCTGTGGCAGCCGCAACGTCCTACCGTGGTTTACATCGGAACCATAGTTTTTGGTTTGACCATCTACGAAATCAGTGAGTACGTCGAGGTCAAGTACGTAGACAAGGAGTATGTTCGACTAAGTTCACTTCCAACCAATCAACGTCGCTCTCCTTATCGCAATGATTGGGTAATGAGTACCGACATGCCTACCGGTCGCCTCTGCCTCCAGGTTTATTCCCCTTACTACCGAGCAGATTGGATTCATCGCTGGATCGAGGACAGGCCTGGTGATTTGGTCAGCAAAATCCCAAGCATCGTCAAATTCTTGATTGCTGAAGCCCCAGGACTTGCCAAAAAAGTCGAGGTTGAGCGAGAAAGGGCTGAGCTCGAACGGCAGAAGCACCAATTGCAGATGGCTGAGTGGCAAAGAAAAGAAGAGGAAAAACGTCGACTCAAGGCGATCCAGGATAGCCGTGAGCAGCTAGAAGCTGTGATTCAGACTTGGGCAAAGGTAAACAGCATTCAGGCATTCTTTGACGATATAGAGAGATCCGCGCATAGGCTCGGAGATGATGAACGGAATGTGATTATCGAGCGGCTGGCTAAAGCGAAAGAGCTGATCGGGGATTTGGACGCGTTGAAACACTTCGATGGATGGGAACCTCCAGCGTTTTGAGGAGCCAGGCGTCTACCTTTTCTTGCCTACTCAGAACACAAAGCTTCGGCCTTCCGATATCTAGGAGGTCGAGCAACCGTTGCCTGTCCATTTCCGTAGGGAACCATTCAGCGACCTCGACATTGCAGTGCCTGGACTCACTCAAGGCCCATTTCACAACCATGTCCGCTGCTGCTCGGTAGTGATCCGCCATGAAGAGTCGTCGCCCCTCTGCAAACCAACCAAGCTTGGCTAGTTGTTCAGTGACATCAATGACGCCCGCGTGATCAAAAAAAACGGTGGTGTCTGGATAGTGAATACCTGCCAGAGACACCTTCGCCGCCCCTGCTTCTCGGTCGAAGTAGGACAGAAAATGCCACCCACCTGTAGTGCTTCCAGCGCGCGGAAAGTTGATCGCAGCCTTGCCAGTGATGTAGTGGGTGCGGGAAACGCGTTTGAGATCAAAATCGAAAAGCGGCTGGGTCATGGGAGTTTTTTGAGCCGGGCCAGCCCCTGTTTGATATGACCAGCGTTCTCACCAATTGTGTAAAGCGCGCCACGGACGTTGTCGCCGACTTGCGCATGTCCCTGGGCTTCCACCTGAAGGGTTAGCTCCATGAGAGCAGCCTCAAGGGCTAGCTGGTTTTGGTACATCCTTTCCAGTACGTCTGATAGCGAATATTCACCCTGCACTTGAGCACCTCCATGGTCTGGGCTCAGCAGAATAGCAGGAGCGAACGCATTGCGTTATCCACTCAAGATGATCAAAGCAAGCGGAGCGCGCAGGCGACAGCCAAAGGCGTGAGGATGGAAGCCCGGAGGGCCAAGACGCTGGCGTGTACGCCAAGGCTTGGTTCACGACAGCCGTCCCCTTTAGGGGCACGCACCCTATGGTAATTCGGACTTACAACTCCTTCAGCATCCGCTCAAGTGTTCGGTGTTCCCATGTGCTTAACAGTGCTACTGGATCAGTGCCAAAGCGATCTCCAGAGTCAAACGACCAGCGCCGCCCATCAGTGCTAAAGCACTCTTCGCAATAATCGAGCGTGTCACAGTCATTGTAGATCGATAGATGCCAACCCTCGACGCTGACCACAAAATGCCCCGCGTGAACCTCGTCCCAGGACGCCTGGCCTACCTTTGTCATCGTCAGTCGCCCGAAGGTGACCTCTCGCAATAACTGGCATACCTCTCTAGCCGAGAGTTCACCCGCAGTGTTTTCGCTAATGCTACCTACTTGGGATGAACGAGCTGCCGCTCTGGCCTCTTTCAGCCTTTCCTCCGCATACATAGCCGTATCGGCATCTGGCGTTGGATAGCCTGCCGCTGAGAGAGCCTCAGCGCGCTCTTCAATGAGCAGGCGCTCAGGATCACGAACGACTTGATAGGCTCTGCCTGGCACTCGCCAAGTTGTATCCATTCTCGGCTCCTCAGGAGCTGACCGGCGTACTCTCCAACCGGCTTCGTCGAAATCGTTCGAAAGCAGGCACTCACCGCAGTTGCGCACGTGGTTCGCGATCTCATACTGACGCCAGTCAGCCATAGCTCCGCCATCAATGCTGAGCGGCTTGCGCTCAATCAGCCAGGCTACAGCGTTGATGAACTGGCCATGGGAAAAAGCAATGATGTGGTTGGCATGAAGCTCTTCAAGACACTCCAGGAATGACCGAGCTCTATACGTGAAATCTAAAAATGACTCAGCGCCTTCACCATCGATGAATGTGGGGTCGGCCTTGGCCCAATATGCGTCCACCCAACCTTGTCTATGGGCGACGGTCGTGTTGATACACCGTGCGGGCTCAAGATAGGTGAATTCGTGGATGGGCCAAGTTTCAAATCGAGTGCTAGGGAAGGCAGCTGCGGTAACCATCGCGGTTGACTGCGCGCGGGAGAACGGCGATGCGACGATTAGAGCCGGAGGCTGGATGATTGACCGCGCCACCAATTGCGCTTGCTCAAATCCATTCGGGGTGAGGGGAATGGTCGCGTGATCTAAGGTGGCTTGGCCTGCGTTCGCAGCGCTCTCTCCATGTCGTATTAGCCTGACATGCTTCATCGAATACCTCACAGGCTGGTACGCAGGGCGTTCCATCCATTGCTGATATTGGCGGCTTATGACGTAGAGCCAATGGATTGTTGCCCCAAAGATATCAGAACGCTTTGGTCAGTGGTCTGCATGGGCAAGTCAGCAATGGTGAGTGTGAAGAGCCTCTGAGAATCCCGACAGCACTATGGTGAGGAAACTATTCCTTGTGCCAGTAACGCTGCACAGTGGAGGCAGGTAAACCGAGCTTGATCACTGTCTCACGCTGAGTCATGCCCGCAACCTTGCACTCTCGTACAGCAGCCAATTTTTTCTGAGATACCTGAGCTCCCGACGGTCTGCGTACCAGCTCGCCATTTTCTATTTGGCTTGCGAAATCGGCCAAAAATCGTGGCGAAGAGAACTCGCGTACTTCCGTTTTTACTTTGGCAAGCAATTCATCAGGGGATATTTTTTCGCGAAGACTTGTTGCGAGCACCAGCAACGAGACGGTTCGGAGGTCAAGGATCTTTGCTACGGACTCGAGAGTTTCAAGCGATACGCTGACTTTACCGTTTTCAAGGTTGTTCACGTGCGTGGGGTCGATGACAGCCGAAAAATCCTCTGCTTTCAGGTCACGTGCACGTCTGAGAACGCGTAGGACAGCGGCAAGTGAGTCCCTAGCAAGCATTGGAATCTCCAAATGCGAGGATAAGGCCACATTGCTAAAACCCATTCCATCTAATATATTCAGCTTTGGGCATGGCTGGTTGATATCACATGCTTAACGCCGACCAGCAGGGAAACGCCAGCGGCTCCTCGCAGGAGGGTATTCCGCGCGCACTTCTCTGCTACCGGGACATGTTTACATTTGGGGAAGCTGTAGATTTCAACTGCCCCAGAACTCTATTACGTGAATACAAGGTAATTGTTGTAATGAAGTTTGATTGCGTAAAGGTTTCCGGAAAGCTCGACTATGTCCGATCTGTTATACCCACCAACGGCGGCTATAAAGCCAAGATCAGTATTGACGGATCGGTAATCCCTAATTTGATATTGACCAATAGAATCTACGAAGAATTACAGGTTGGTCAAAATGTGATGCTTTATGGGATGTTCAAGAACAGTAGTAAAAAAGAAAAAAATATTGGTGTGATTTACGGTGTTCAAAAAGAAGGTGCCGAGAAAATGTTCGCTACTTCATTTAGGCTCATGGTGCCAATGATTTTGGCGGGCGCCGCCGCTCTCGCATTCTGCATGGTATTTCTCATCGGCTGGTTTCCTTCTTTGTTCGCATTGATCTTCTTATTCGGACAAGATCAAAGCTATATGTATAACACTACAGTGGTCACGATAGTTGAAGCAGGGTTGGTTGCACTGTTTTTTCTGTGGCGTGCCTGGGTAGTTTTCAGTGCCACCTCGAGGCCGGAATCGTGGGAAATTATTGCTCCTTCCACGCTGTCGAGTCGCTTCAGCAAGTTTCATAAGGAGTAATGTTCGCGGCTGGCGGGAATAGCGAAATGTTTGCCTTACAATTTCGCTGAAAACCGAATACAGAGAACGCCGGCGCGTTGCGCGTTAGGCAAGCGGAGCGCGCAGGCGTGCAGGATGAGCGCCCGGAGGGTCGAGACGCGGCGCCGCCGTGGCTCGGTTCACGCCAGCCTTCCGCCGAAGGCGGCACGCAATCACCACCACGCATTTCAAACCAACATTGCTGGAATAGAGATGAATCAGGATGAACTCCGTAAGCTTGAGAGCACGAGGCGAAGGGTTCTCTGGGAGCTTGCCAGCCTTTCCCCAGGTGATCCAAAGGCATCCAGGCTACTTATCATCTTGGATGACCTCGATCACCAAGAGCGTCACAGCGCGTCCTCGACCGACAAGCCGCTTGAACTCAATGTGGTTCGTGATGCTGTCCCGATAAAACGCCATCACTCTGGTATCGACATAGTCGTGGAGCTAGATATCCCCCAGCCTTGGAGAGAGCGCTTCTTGCAAGCCTCCATCGGATCTACGCGACTACCTGAAGGGCTATATGGTCGTGACTGGCGAAAATTTCTGGATGAATGGGAAGGTGAAATGGAGCATTTTCTGAAGCATAAAGCAGCACGAGCGGCAAGCCAGAGAGACGAGTAAAATTAAGTCAGAAAAGCTCTGGCGCTGCAGACCCCATTATTGCCGCTGTGAAAAGGGTAAGGGTTGAACCAAACCTTGGCTTGGGGTTTTTGTACCACTTGGACTACCGACATGTTGCTGTTGCCTGCTACCGAATAGGGAATGTATGCAGAATCTAAAAACACTTTTGAACACTCTCGAGCCCATGAGACCGTACCGCCCTCGCAAAGCGTTGACCAAGCTCGAACTCCTCTTAGATCGAATTTCCAAGTATGGAATCATTGCCGCCTCCGCCCCCTTTCTCGTACTCATTCTGCTCGCAGTCTGGCACAAGCTCATTTTCCAGCTCTCGACCGGATGGGTCACAGTAGCCGTCTGGAGCGCATTGCTTTCTCAGCTGATCGCGACGCTGTCTTTGCTGTGCCCGCCCATTCTCATGGCATGCAGTGTTTGGATGTGGAAGGAACGGTCACGCCTCCTGAGAGACGGCGAAATCGATCATGACCATAGTTTTGCGGCGCAGCTTAATCAGTACCCAATAGAAGACCTTAAAAGCGCTAAACACTTCCTAGAGCTTAAGATCAAAAGGCTGGAGCGGCGCCTAGGCTACTTCATCGAAGCTGACGGCAAAAAATTTGCTGCGTTCTCTCTGTTAATCCTGAATTTCGCGCTAGGCAATATGCTTACAAACGGTAACTGGTCGTCACTCTTTTCGACAAACCTAGATAGTCCCGCGTCCACAAAAATCGTGACGTTGTTTATGGCCTTCCTCTTTGCGATTTCCATTAGCGCGATGTGCGCACGCTTTATCACCAACCGTGATGCTTACCGCATTGAGCTTATTGAGCTTTCGCTGGCGTCCCGAGATCGCTAGTCATCTAAGGCGGAAGCCACCAAAAAACGGTAGTTAGAGCCAACAAACTATGCGTCGGCAGACTAAGAAAGAATGCACGAGCAAGGTTTATGGAGGGGTTATCACTAACGCAAATCACAAAAGCAATTGAAGCACCGGAGTTCGTCGCGTTTTGCCCGGTGCGCTCGTCCCC
This sequence comes from Pseudomonas poae RE*1-1-14, assembly GCF_000336465.1. Lineage (NCBI taxonomy): Bacteria > Pseudomonadati > Pseudomonadota > Gammaproteobacteria > Pseudomonadales > Pseudomonadaceae > Pseudomonas > Pseudomonas poae. The sequence continues at coordinate 4,338,343 of NC_020209.1, forward strand.
AACTCTTCAGGATGCAGGCCAGGCTTGAGAGAATCTATCCGGAGTAATTCATTAGGCAAGCGGAGCGCGCAGGCGTGCGGGGATGGAAGCCCAAAGGGCCGAGACGCAGGCTTTGCCAAGGCTCGGTTCACGACAGCCTCTACCCGCAGGGGCACGCCCTGACTAATAACACAGGGGCATCAGAGCTCTGCATCCCAAGCATCCATGGCGTCACCCACGGTCGCAAACCACCGGAGCTCGGCGTTCTTAATGGCATTGGCAACCTGCATGCCTGTATTGGCCTCCATCCACGACGGGAGGCACTGCCAGCTGCCCGAAAAAAGCAAGGCTGTCGCAACTGCGAATCTTCCCGTACTCGTTGACTGGAAACAGACGTAGCGCACGGCAGCGCCACTTGGCGGCCTACGCCAAGCCACCACCTCAATGCAGTCCTGTAGCTCCACAGCAGCCTCTACGGCGTCATTCGTTTCCTGAGCCACCTTGAAGTCTGCCGATACATTTAACGTTTTGCTAGGTGCGCCAGGTTTATGATCGAGATGCTTGAGTTGCTCACGTGAGGCAATGATGTGCTCGCGGAGCTCTTCGGGGTCGATAGACATGCCACCCCGGTCAGTCACCGAAAGGGTCTTCAAGCTGTTTGCTGCCCGGATGAATTCGCGTTCACGCGCTTTCTCACGCTCGGGGCGGCGGTCGGGGAACAGCCAAGCTAAAAATCGCTGGAAGTTGATCATTGGTACTCCGGGGTGGCGCCTCGGATTAAGCTGCGGCGCGTGAACTTAGCTTGGGCGGAGCAGCTGCAGGTTCGAAGACCAAGACCGGTCGATGGAGGGTTTAGTTTACTAAAGCTGCCGCGTTACCAGATGGATATGCTCATAAAATAGCGTCTAGAAGTCCTTTTTCCAAACATTCAAATCTTCATGGCGTGCACCTGCAAAACTTTTTAGATCTTCCTGTAATCTTTTCTTCAGTACCGCTACCTGCGCCTTATAATCCGACACACTCAGCGAAGCACCAAGTTCATTGTGGAGACGCTCACGTTCAGCCTCATAAACTTTCATTATTTTGAGTGCACGCAAGGAGGAAGCTTCGGGATCATACACACCCAACTTTTCGAAAGCGATATGGACGTAATGCAAAAAACTGGAAATACTTTTCTGCCCCGTCCACATCGTCATCTTATATTGAAGATTCTTGTCAGACATCAACATAAAAGCAAATTGATCCTGGCTCTTTATTTTGTACCTTGAAATGAACTCAACAAACAAACTGGTGCAAAACGCATGGCGAAACATATGCGCACACGTCTGTTCAGATATACCCGCCGCGCAGCGAAGATTATAGATTTCTGTAGATATCGAGTCCTCACTTAAAGGCATACCACTACGAGACGATATGAAGATATAACCGTGATCATTAGACTTCTTAATCGTCCGATCAACCACCTTGGAGCGGTGCACCAGATAATCCGTTAGCTGACCGACCAACTGGTGGGTAACTGGCACTAACCTAACCTCATCTATATCAGTTTTGAGTGTTTTTAACCGCAACATCGGTTCTTTCATAGAACTTGCTTCGAGTACGTCTTCCACAGTTAAGAGGTTGGCTTCCATACGTCTTGGCCCGAGCTCGCTAAAAACGGAAAGCAGAGCATGTTTCCTTAATTTTAGAAAGCGACTTGACCCGATCATGTCTACAGCTGACCTCAGCCGGGATACATTTTCCTCAGAAACAGGATCCCGACGACGCTCTTCTCCTGCATGGCCGGGTGCCGCGAGCGAATGATGAGTCCAGTATGAGGTTAGATATTCTTTACCATCACGGCCAATTCTGCGAACGACCTTTTCTTTAATATTTATAATTCCTCCATCCCGGATGAAATCTGTGTTCTCGTAGAGCCGCCCCACAAACATCAAAAAGTCTATGCATTCTCGACCTATCGCACCAACCGATAAGGGTAACCGTTTAGATCCGTCACTAAGATCTGGCTGCCTTAACGAATTTACAAAGTTAGTGAAGTCATGATCAGTCAAATCGATAAAATCTTTACCAAGAAAATAAACGTATCTGACGATAATAGTAATTTTGCTCGCATATGTGCCAATAGTCCCTGCCCTCCGCCCCAACCGGGACAACGGCCTATTGAATCTAGAACGTCGGTTCAACAGCGACAACATATAGAAGTTTGCTACCAAACATGGCGCACCATTTGGCCACTGGATAAATGGTAGATTACTGGCATCTCGGTTAGTAGGCGTATCCTTCAATGAAAAATGGCTGAATACCTCCAGACGACGAAGCACCGTCCACAATTTCCCATCAAGCCTAGGGATCATGACTTAGGTAGACGGATAGGAGTAACAACGGAACTAGACAACAGAACGTCAAATGGAGATTCGTTGATGGATAAAATTGCCAAAATATCCTTTATGGCATCCGCAGCTCTTTTTTTACGTAACTCCCGATCCTCGCAGTCTCTAATTGTCTTTATAGCATCCATACAACGATTGAGGCCTTGTAGGATTCGAAAATTTGAGCGGCGATGGCTGTTCACAAGTTCTTCCAACGAATCCACTGCAGCAAGCAACCCTACCTTGGTGCGTTTAGACGGTTGAGCTTCATGTTTATCTTGTCGAGTAATGGCTTTGAGCGCTTCAACCCTACGCTTATCTAATGTTTTGTAGCCGCCTTGATCAATCAAAACGTCAGCTTGTCTTTTTACAGTATTGAGGCTCAATGGTAAAATTCGTTTCTCTTCACCATCGAGCAAGTAACAATAAGATAAAGATGCCAAAGCTCCCTGGCTGACAAGAGCTGATGCGAGCGCTGCATCTAGTCGATAAACTTCCGGACTTTTGCAAATTAAGCGGAGCAAGCTATTTAGCGCTAAAATCGACTCGCGTATCCTTTCTCGCTTTAGAGCAACCACGGCTTATCTCCAGTCACATGCACTAACAATTTGCACACTTCACCCGTTGCAGTACGGAGAAATTGCGGTACAACGGTGATCTGTTTTTCTTCCATCAACCAAACTATACGATTTTCTAGATCTTCAGAATCGATAACCGACAAGTATGTAGTACCAAAATATTCACTAAGCATAGACCGCAGGTCTTCATAATCACTGTCGTCCTTAGCGCGGATCTCTCTGGCTATATGTTGAGCCTCGGCTCCTCGCAGGCTCGCTCCATCAGTCACATCGGTAAGGTAATTCCACAAGTGCGCCAGATTAGTATGCCCCATCATCCACCGTAGAGTATCGAGCCCACCTACACCATAGGCGTGAAAAAACAGTAACGCAAACATGCGCCTTAGCTGATGCTGCCGTATATAATAGCGTTGACCAACCTGATTCCTGTCGCTTTCAAAATAATCACAGAACATGTCAAATGCGACATTCATGTTGTTTGTGTTACCTTCCAAAAGTCCGCTTCTACCACGCAGTGGAGGCACCGAAAACGCTGTCATTAGCTCGGGAATGTAGCCGCACTCTTTAAGACGACGCTGCATCGTGAGCAAGTTATCAAGCATTGCTACTGCTATTGGATCTATCGGGCGAGCAATTGTATCCCGCCTACCATCAAGTCCAACGGTGCTTTTGGCTCTATCAAATATGAGCCAGCTTCGGGTGACATCCAAACACTGGTCGATGGGCATTTTCGATAACTCATCCTGCCGTCGAGCAGCCAACAACCCGACGCTGAATTGCGCCGCACCCACGTAGACAATCAGAAGCTCGATTAGACCGTGGTTAGATCTAAGACTTACATAATGATCTTCGGGAGTTGACTTGTAGAGTGGCGTATTACCTTTATGATATGCGTACGTACTCAAACCTAAAGTTCTTACGCCGAACACCCTTAACTTCTCTCCAACAAGATCCTGAACAACTTTGTCTGACAACTTATTAAAAAGAATATTATTTTTTGCGGCATGCTCGGCCAACCGGCAAAACGCTTGAATGATTTCGTCGCCCCAGCCAAGATGAAACTCGATGGAATTTCTAAGTAATTTAAATGCCAAGTCCGCAGGCAACGTCCTATATCGACCAAGTTTGTTCGCTTTAGGAAGAAATGAATCGAACTCTTGAACATCTATGCTGGAGGGGCCAGGAAAACCTACCAACGGCAGACCACTAAGCGAGTTCAGAAAGGACTTATACATCGCCAATGCAGTAGGCCCTATGGAGGCTCCGTTTCCGGTAACTACCGGAACACCGTCGAACTCTCGAGTATATTTAACACATTCGCTCATGCAGTTAAAAAATGGCAAGGTTGGCTTCGGAGTAGAACATCCGCTAAGGGTATTTACATATAATAACTTACTCAGCTTAGCCGAATTTAAACTAAACCCAGATCGTTTATAGCCTTGATAATAACCTAATGAATAGAACGCCGCTCGTATCTCGGATAATTGTTGTTGAGAAGGTAGGACAACACCAGCTCTCACGTCCAAGTCCAATTTATCCGCCAAAAACGGGTTGGCTTCCAGTACCGCAGCTATTTTGGCCGGACTGATTTCACCTACTATCTTGAGGCCAAACTCCAGCACACTCTTTTGCCACTGATATATAGATTCTGCCCGGCTTGGATGAGAGGCCAGCTGCTCCAATAGCCCTTTAAGATTCGAAGCAGTAAGTCCAGCAAGTCCGACCCTCGATAATTGAAGGTGAGGCGCGTGAATCAGCATTAGGTCAATAGCGCTCAACGCTGCACGACACTTCCTTTTCAAAGTATCATATGAAGGCGAAGCATCGTACCACCCATATCCACCCTTCATAAAAAGCATAAATGCAGCTTTGAAACTTGTGCAAAGCTGAATGTTCCCGCTATCAGTCAGAAATGAGCCATCATCAATTTTGACCCGCCAGTCGACACTTAATGATCCAAAAAGCAACCAACAGTCACTACTGAAATCACTCCCGAGCCATGGAGCTTCTTGCCATTCAAAGTCAAAGTCAACAGGGATAAAATCTTCTTCCGCTTCTTTAATTTTCATAAATAACTGATTCCATAGCCCCGCTATCGACGTTCGCTTCTGCATATAGAACGTAAGATTTCAAGAGTTCGTCATAGCCAGACATGATTTCCTTAATCGTTAACTCACCCAGGCGAGACCAGTAATGTGCCTTTGGCGATACTTCTTGTGGACGTTCGGCGGTGCGTATGCAAACACTCAGGGACACCAGGGCGGTTAGTGCCTGAGGACTAACTGCAATATAAATTTTTCCAATGTCCCCTTTTTTAGAAAACACTCCCTCTGGATCTTTGAGATACCCTGTAATATCCCCATATGCGTTATTTCGGATAAACTCTTCGAGCTCTTCCATATTTTGGAATGACGTAGCTTGGAATAACATAGCGCTGTCTTTCAAGGCGTGGACTACTAACCAGCGCTGAAATACGCGAACATGACGACTTTTAAAATAATCTAGAACTTCGTCAGGAAGATAGCTAGAGGCTAAGTCAGGGTCATACGATTCGTGACCTAAGCTATCTGCTAGTTTTGCGGGGCTAGGATTTTTTATAAATTCAACTACGGCGCTTGTTGCTCGGACACTGTTCAATGTCACTTCGAAAAGAAAGCTATCTAGATCCTGATCTCTGAGATCGGTTTGCTGGTGAAACTGAAAGTGAATATTCGCCCTGTAGTAAGGGTGTTTCTCAAAGCTGGATTTAGTCCATAACGGTATACAGGCTATTTTGGGATAAGCAGCTGCAAGCCCACTTGACAAGAACAACTTTCTGTAATTTTTATCACCCTGCAAGCGCAAGAACTCACGTAAGGGAGAAGTAAGTTCCAGAACTTGATCGATCACGTGCGACGACTCTTGATCTAGCATAACTCTCTGCTCAGCAAGCACTTGACCTCGTCGGCGCTTGTACCCTACCAGGTACCGAACCTCTCCATCAGTTACAACTCCCTTTAAATCTCCACGCTCATCATACAAATCCAACTCAGATATAAATCTGGATGTAATTACTGGGTGCTTTGCGACCAATAAGACTTGATGCGCGAACAGTACCCCCGCGCTGGGTATGCATAACTTTTTGCCTAGACTAGAAACTGAATATTTGTATAAGTCGCGCTGATTAGCCACCGTTACAAATCGTTGAATGGGCGCGTTATACCCAAGGTTTTTATAAGTAGCGCAAATATTTTTTAGACTTAGATGCTTGCCAATTTTACGCTCGGAGCAATCAATCGTTTGGCCATCCATAGCTAACTGATTACGTACATTAATCGCAACTTCCATTTCCGCAATGCGCGCACGCGCCCAGCCAGTCACCACACTAAAGTCCGACTCTACTTGTGAAAGCAGGCGCTCGATTGCATCATTATCCTTAAGATGCAAAGGGACTGGTGTTATCAACTTATGACGCACTAATGACCCATCTTTCGTTTGCTTAATATTTGCCTCGCGACCACTTGTTTTGGTTGCTTTTACGCGAGGCAATCGCCCTCCTGGGGGTATGGCCCAGATTCGTCCATGTATGAAGGTCTCCTCCATAAACAGCACGCCTTTATTCCATTCCCTGCGTCGGGCCGGCTTATTTAACTTCCGAGCAGTAGCTTGATCGAAATAATATTTACGATAGCTTTTAAATAAAACATATAACTGAATCGGATCACGAAAAGAATCAACAGGGAAAAGCTCCGCATTTGACGAGACAAAAACAGCAAATTCATTTATAAAATTTTTTCCATTTTTTGCGTACTTGAGCATATGAATGCTGCACTGCTCATGAAATTGTCGCACGAACTTGTGGCCATGCGAATTCCATAAGTTAGATAGCCGAAGGCCACTTACCTCTCCTGAGCGATGAACAACCGGCCAAGCACTCCAGTATTCCACAGCAAGCAGATCCAGACAGGCCGAGTGACTTGACCAAACAGACCTGCAATAAGGATTGACAGTGTTAGGCCCAACAGGGGCTTCCCAATCTGTACTCATACCCGCATTGCGACAGGCAGCTATTATTTTTCTGAGGTGTGCGAATCTTGTCCCAGCGGCAATGCCAACGATACCATCCGACTCCATGCTCCCACAGAACCCAGCAATGAGTTCTGCGGCACAACTGGTATCCATTGCAGAGGAGCTCAGCCTTTGCCCTGTAATATCGCAGTAGCACTCGAGAAGTTTCAATGATGTCAAGAAATTTTGATCATTAGGATACGTCGCACATAGAGCGGTTATTGTTTCTTGGCTCAAATTCCTAAATTCGTAAGCTTGCAACCACCTGCTATTTACTATTACAGACATTACGCACCCCTGTTGCTTTTCATCTATGAAAACAGGGTGCGACCGTTATGACAAGTGAGCGTTATTTTAAACTCTACCCATCTTCCGAAATACTCCCCTTGAACATTACCTATTGGTACTTAGCGGCGCTTGAGCTGTTAGTAACTTTGAGAACGAAGGTATGTATTTACGTTATGAGTGAAAATTTACGAAAGCCTACGAAATCCTTCAATCCACTTAGAACAACCTAGTTAGACATAGGGCAGAAATTGATTCTCCGCTGATACCAACGCGACTAATTATTACCTTCTGGTATTTATTGCATTACTTACCAGATGGTAAATTTTCGAATAGAAACACTTTGTGTATTTCTCACTAGGCACTCACAGCGGTGTTGACTTCAACACGCTGTATTGGCGGCGCCTCGCCGTATGTACCCATGCGGTAGATTTGGCTGTGTTCTCGGATGGAAAATGCCAGTTGTCATTTTTAGCATTGAGTCGAAAGCAATAAAAAACTATATAAAACAAAAGCTTATGTTTTTTTGACAACAGATGCTGATTAGGAGAAACCAGGAATTGCTCGACGACATGCTCAACGCGCTGCTGTTTGCGCTGATTGGTATGGAATTGCTGCTGTTGCCGTTCAACTGGCTGCACGTGTTCGCGGCCAGTTTGCTGGCGGTGGCCATCCTGCTCTCGCGTCTGCTCACCGTGGCGCCGGCGATTCTGCTGCTGCGACGCTGGCGCACTGTGCCACGCGGCACCATTCGCATCCTCACCTGGGGCGGACTGCGCGGCGGCGTTTCAGTGGCCTTGGCCCTGGCCTTGCCGCTGGGCCCGGAACGCGACCTGTTGTTGAGCATCACCTATATCGTGGTGCTGTCGTCGATCCTGCTGCAGGGGCTGAGCATCGGCAAACTGGTCAAGCGCGTGACCCGGGGTGAACCCGAGGCCACGCCCGACGCTCACTGATCCTTCTTCTTCACCTGCTGCGGATGCCTGGGGTCCGCAGCCTGTTTGCCGGGCAGGCTGCCTTCGCTGCGGATCTGCGCATGGCTGATCAAGGCAAAGATAAAGCTGCCGCCGATGATATTGCCGGCCAGGGTCGGGCCGGCGAACACCAGCCAGAAGTCATGCCACGACAGCTCACCGGCAAACACCAGGTAGGACACCTCCGCCGAGCCGACGACGATGTGGGTGAAGTCGCCCAGCGCCATCAGGTAGGTGATGAGGATGATGATCCACATCTTGGCGCTTTCCATCGACGGAATCATCCACACCATGGTGGCGATCATCCAGCCCGAGATGATGCCCTTGGCAAACATCTGACCCGCGTCGTTTTCCATGATTTTGCGGCCGATCTCGAGGAAGGCCATGTCGGTCTTGGCGTCAAAGATTGGCAGGTGCAGCATCACATACGCCACCAGCAAGGTGCCGCACAGGTTGCCCACCAGCACCACCGACCACAGGCGCAACAGCCGGCCGACATTGGCCAGCGTCGGCTTGCTCATCACCGGCAGCACGGCGGTCAGGGTGTTTTCGGTAAACAGTTGCTGGCGCGCGAGGATCACCGCCAGGAAGCCTGCGCAATAACCGAAGCTGGCGATGACCTTGAAAGCTTCACCGTCCGGCAGGCGTGAGTTGAGCAACCCCATGGCCATCAGCGACAGGCCCATGGTCAAGCCGGCGGCCAGTGCTGACCACCACAGTGCGGCGACATTGCGCTCCAGTTCCTGATCGCCCTGGGTGCGGATGATTTCGTGCAGCACCGCCGCGCGAGGCGGCTGGTTCTCGTCTACGTCCTGCTGCTCTTCCTGCGACAGGTTGGGAGTCTTGCCGTCTGCTTGCGTGGCCATGGTGATACCTGAACGGGGGGCGATGTTCAGGTACGACCTATGGCCATTCAATAGCGTTCACTGGCCCCGGCAGTATTATTCGCTGAGGCCGTCTCCCTGGAACTGGTCCTTCACGTACTTGATCTCGGTACGCCCGTGCGGCGCGGGCAAACCGTCCTCGCCGAGGTTCACGAAGACCATTTTCTCGACGGTCAGGATGCTCTTGCGGGTGATCTTGTTGCGCACTTCACAGGTGAGCGTGATGGAGGTTCGGCCGAACTCGGTGGCCGTAATGCCCAGCTCGATGATGTCGCCTTGGCGCGAGGCGCTGACGAAGTTGATTTCGGAGATATATTTGGTGACGACGCGCTGGTTGCCCAGCTGGACAATCGCATAGATCGCCGCTTCTTCGTCGATCCAGCGCAGCAGGCTGCCGCCGAACAGGGTGCCGTTGGGGTTGAGGTCTTCGGGTTTAACCCATTTGCGGGTGTGGAAGTTCATGGGGGACGGGCTCCGAGGGGTTTGAACGATAGAGTTCACCCCCCAGCTTCAAGTTTCAAGCGACACGCTGCAAGTAAAAGCCGATTCGTTTTTACTTGCAGCGTGTCGCTTGTTACTTGCCACTGGCCGGATAAAGAAAGCTATAATCGCCCCCGATTCAGAACGGCCATCACCGTTCTCCCGCCACCTGTCCGAGGGGCGCTGCAGCAGGTTCACCCTGTCAGGCTCGGATGGGGCGTTGCCCGGCCTGGTTTCACGGCTGGATACCAAACGCACAACGGCGCCCATTCGCACACTACGAATGGAGGCTCTCTATGAGCGCTGTCATCACGCCTGCAGAATTCAATGACTACAAAGTCGCCGACATGTCCCTCGCCGCCTGGGGCCGTCGCGAAACCTTTATCGCCGAATCCGAAATGCCTGCCCTGATGGGTCTGCGTCGCAAGTACGCCGCTGAGCAGCCGCTCAAGGGCGCGAAGATTCTCGGCTGCATCCACATGACCATCCAGACTGCCGTGCTGATCGAAACCCTGGTTGCCCTCGGTGCCGAAGTGCGTTGGTCGTCGTGCAACATTTTCTCGACTCAGGACCAGGCCGCTGCTGCCATCGCCGCTGCCGGTATCGCGGTATTCGCCTGGAAAGGCGAGACCGAAGAAGAGTACGAGTGGTGCCTGGAGCAAACCATCCTCAAGGATGGCGCGCCATGGGATGCCAACATGATCCTCGACGACGGCGGCGACCTGACCGAGCTGCTGCACAAGAAGTACCCGGCCATCCTCGACCGCGTCCACGGCGTGACCGAAGAAACCACCACCGGCGTGCACCGCCTGTTGGACATGCTGGCCAAGGGCGAACTGAAAATCCCGGCCATCAACGTCAACGACTCGGTGACCAAGAGCAAGAACGACAACAAGTACGGTTGCCGTCACAGCCTCAACGATGCCATCAAGCGCGGCACCGACCACCTGCTGTCGGGCAAGCAAGCGCTGGTGATCGGTTATGGTGACGTGGGCAAGGGTTCGTCCCAGTCCCTGCGCCAGGAAGGCATGATCGTCAAGGTTTCCGAAGTTGACCCGATCTGCGCCATGCAGGCCTGCATGGACGGTTTCGAAGTGGTTTCGCCGTTCATCGATGGCGTCAATGACGGCACCGAGGCAAGCATCGACAAGGCCCTGCTGGGCAAGATCGACCTGATCGTCACCACCACCGGTAACGTGAATGTCTGTGATGCGAACATGCTCAAGGCCCTGAAAAAGCGCGCCGTGGTGTGCAACATCGGCCACTTCGACAACGAGATCGACACCGCTTTCATGCGCAAAAACTGGGCATGGGAAGAAGTGAAGCCGCAGGTGCACAAGGTTCACCGCACCGGCGCCGGCCAGTTCGATCCACAGAACGACGATTACCTGATCCTGCTGGCCGAAGGCCGCCTGGTTAACCTGGGCAACGCCACCGGTCACCCAAGCCGCATCATGGACGGCTCGTTCGCCAACCAGGTACTGGCGCAGATCTTCCTGTTCGAACAGAAGTACGCCGACCTGTCGCCCGCCCAGAAAGCCGAGCGCCTGACCGTGGAAGTACTGCCCAAGAAACTCGACGAAGAAGTGGCCCTGGAAATGGTCCGCGGCTTCGGCGGCGTGGTGACCCAACTGACCAAGACCCAGGCCGACTACATCGGCGTGACGGTCGAAGGCCCGTTCAAGCCGCACGCTTACCGCTACTGATCGGCCTTGCTGGCGCCGGCTCTTCTGTGGGAGCCGGGCTTGCCCTCGATGCAGACGCCTCGGTGTTCCAGTAACACCGAGCTGATGCTATCGCAGGCAAGCCAGCTCCCACAGAAAGCCAGGCACCCGCATCGATTGCGTATGCCTTCCAGGCTTTCGAGTTTCCAAGGGTATTACCATGTCCCAAGACCGTCGCTACAGCTTCGAGTTCTTCCCGACCAAAACCGATGCTGGGCATGAAAAACTGATGGCAACTGCCAAGCAGTTAGCCAGCTTCAACCCCGACTTCTTCTCCTGCACCTACGGCGCCGGCGGTTCGACCCGTGATCGCACGATCAACACCGTGTTGCAGCTGGAAAATGAAATCAAGGTTCCCGCCGCGCCGCACTTGTCGTGCGTGGGCGACAGCAAGGCCGATCTGCGCGGCCTGCTGACCCAATACAAAGCCGCCGGCATCAAGCGCATCGTCGCCTTGCGTGGCGACCTGCCATCCGGCATGGGCATGGCCAGCGGCGAGCTGCGCTACGCCAATGAACTGGTGAGCTTCATCCGCGAGGAAAGCGGCGATCACTTCCACATCGAAGTAGCGGCTTACCCGGAGATGCATCCGCAGGCGCGCAATTTCGAACACGATCTGCAGAATTTCGTGCGCAAGGCCAACGCCGGCGCCGACAGCGCGATCACCCAATACTTTTTCAACGCCGACAGTTACTTCTATTTTGTCGAGCGCGTTCAGGCCATGGGCGTGAACATCCCGATCGTGCCGGGCATCATGCCGATCACCAACTACAGCAAGCTGGCGCGCTTTTCCGACGCCTGCGGGGCCGAGATCCCACGCTGGGTGCGCAAGCAACTGGAAGCCTATGGAGACGACGTCAAGAGCATCCAGGCGTTCGGCGAGCAGGTCATCACCGAGATGTGTGAACAATTGTTGCAAGGTGGCGCGCCAGGGTTGCACTTCTATACCCTGAACCAGACCGAGCCCAGCCTGGCCATCTGGAACAACCTCAAGCTGCCACGCTGAAGTTTGCCCGACCGTGCCAAGGCCCTCGTCTTTACGAGGGCCTTTGACGTTTTACCTGCCCACGGAACCCAGCCGTCCATGAATACAGCGTCCCCGACTTCCCGCCCGCAACTGGTGTACCTGGTCTTCGGCTGCGAGACCTACCACCAGGAAGCCGTCTTCAGCATCGCCAGCGCGCTGGCTTTTCTGCAGGCCACTCCGGACGCCGTGGATATTCAGGTATTCAGCGATAACCCCGAGCCGTATCGCCTGCTGCCGGTGCGTGTGCGCCCGCTGGACGAAGCCACGCGCAAACGCTGGAGCGAGCCCCACGGCTACCACTTTCGCACCAAACACGTGGTGTTGCGCCAGGTGCTCGAAGAGTCGCCGATGGCGATGCTGATCGACACTGATACCTTCTTCCACCATTCGCCCCTGGCCCTGTTCGAACGCGTGCAGCCCGGCACCCTGCTGTGCAACGCCTTCTACACCCGATACGGCGACAACCACGAAAGCATTCTCTACAGCGCGCTGCACCAGCGCCTGCTGGACATGGGCGTGGCGGACGATGACATGATGACCCTCAACTCCGGGGTCATGGGCCTGACCCGGCAGGATGCGGCGGTGCTGGATCGCTCGATTGAACTGATGGACGAGCTGTTCCCCCACGCCCAGGGCGCCTACACCCTGGAAGAGTTCTGCCTGTCGATTGCCGCCTACCGCACCGTCAACGTGCGCGAATGCCCGGACCTGATCCACCATTACTGGAGCCGCAAGCAGCTGTTCCGGGCCAAGGTCAAGGCGTGGATCGCCAAGCACGCCGCAGCGCCCACCAGCGCGCAGGCGTTGGCCGACACGCGCCAGGTGTCCGCGCACCTGCCACGCCCGCCACGCGTGCAACGCCTGATGTATAAATTGATCACGCTGATGCTGCCCAAGCATCAGCAACAGTTCATCCGCGAAATTCTCTACGGCTGCTACGAACACGAAAACGAATTCGATCAGGCATGTGGCCCGGTTTGGTGGGACAAGGCACGACAGAATCAGGAAGAGCGCCAGAAACGCCCCCTCGATGCCCACGAGCTTGAACACTGGTTCGCCAACCCCGTGGTGCGCCTGATTCTGGGCCAGCGGCGCATGGCAATCTACCAGCACCTGATGACCACGCCGGGTCAATAGCCCTCGCCGCAAAAGCCCGTGCCAGCGCTTCTCTTTAGTGCTGGAGCGTCGTAATCTCAGGGCATGCCTGCCCTTTTCAAGCTGTTGAGCGCTGCCCTTTTCACTTGCCTGAGCCTGGCCGCTCACGGCGAGACATTGCGCATTGTCACCGAGCCCTGGGCGCCCTATGTGTACGACGACAAGGGCACCATGCGCGGGCTCGACTATGAAACCACGGTCATTGTGTTCGAGCGCCTGGGCGTAGAGGTGCAATGGCAGTTCCTGCCCTGGAAGCGCTGCCTGGCGATGCTCGAGCAGGGCCACGCCGATGGTGTGCTGGATATCTTCCGAAACCATGAGCGCGACGCCCAGCTGCTGTACCCCAGCGAACCGCTGTCGACCGTGGAATTCGTGTTGTTCTATGCCAACGACCGCCCGCACCCGGCCAGTTCCCTGGACGATCTTGCCGGGCTGACGGTGGGTACGTCGCCGGGTTACCTGTATGCCGACGGCTTCAATGACGCCCCGCAGTTCAAGCGCGAGCCCGCCGCGAGCCATGAAGCCAACTTCGGCAAGCTGCTGCTCGGACGCATCGACCTGGCCATTACCGACCGCCGTGTAGGGCAACACCTGATCAAGCGCCTTGCGCTGCAGGACAAGGTCAGCCAGGCATCCCTGGTGATCAACCGCCAGCCGCAGTTTCTCGCCGTGCGCCGTGGCGCAGGCATGGACCTGCTGGTACAGCGCTTTGCCGCCGAGCTCAAACGCTTCAAGCAGGAGCCTGCCTACGCCGCCCTGAGCGCCAAATATGCCGGGAGCCAGGCCATTTCTGCAGCACAAGGCACCGTTGAGCAGCAGGAAAGCGGCGTAAAGTGATTGCTCTGTTATACTCCGGCCTTCCCGCCAGGCTTACGCCCGGCCGCTGAGGTCTTGAAAAAGGCACCCAACCCCGCTACAGCGCAGCTTTGCAGCCCGCGCGAGCCGGTGGAGTGCCCGCCAGACGCAGCAGGACCGGACGGGATTACGCTCCCCTAAGCGCCATTCACGCCCGGCAAGATTATCCCTTTGGGCCAAGCCCTAACTAAAACAGGATTACTCATGTCCTTTGCTTCCCTCGGTCTCTCCGAGGCTTTAGTCCGCGCCATCGAGGCAGCGGGCTATACCGAGCCTACTCCGGTGCAACAGCGGGCTATTCCCGCCGTGTTGCAAGGTCGCGACCTGATGGTTGCGGCGCAGACAGGTACTGGTAAAACCGGCGGTTTCGCCCTCCCGATTCTGGAGCGGTTGTTCCCCAACGGTCACCCGGACAAATCCCAGCGTCACGGCCCGCGCCAACCGCGCGTACTGGTCCTGACCCCCACCCGCGAACTCGCAGCCCAAGTGCACGACAGCTTCAAGCTGTATGCCCGCGACCTGAAGTTCGTCAGCGCCTGCATCTTCGGCGGCGTCGGCATGAACCCGCAGGTTCAGGCCATGTCCCGTGGCGTTGACGTGCTGGTCGCCTGCCCGGGTCGCTTGCTCGACCTGTGCGGCCAAGGCAGCGTCGATCTGTCCCACGTGGAAATCCTCGTGCTGGACGAAGCCGACCGCATGCTCGACATGGGCTTTGTCCATGATGTGAAAAAGGTCCTCGCCCGACTGCCGGCCAAACGTCAGAACCTGCTGTTCTCGGCGACGTTCTCCAATGACATCACCGCCCTGGCTGGCAAGCTGCTGCACAACCCGGAACGTATTGAAGTCACGCCGCCCAACACCACGGTCGAGCGTATCGAACAACGCGTCTTCCGCTTGGCCGCCAGCCACAAGCGCTCGCTGCTGGCGCACCTGATCACCCACGGTGCGTGGGAACAGGTGCTGGTATTCACCCGCACCAAGCACGGCGCCAACCGCCTGGCCGAGTACCTGGACAAGCACGGCCTCACCGCCGTCGCCATCCACGGCAACAAGAGCCAGAACGCGCGCACCAAAGCCCTGGCCGACTTCAAGGCCGGCACTGTGCGCATCCTGGTGGCCACCGATATCGCCGCGCGCGGCCTGGATATCGACCAGTTACCGCACGTGGTCAACTTCGAGCTGCCAAACGTCGACGAAGACTATGTGCACCGTATCGGCCGTACCGGCCGGGCCGGTCGTTCGGGCGAAGCCATCTCGCTGGTTGCACCGGACGAAGAAAAACTGCTGAAAAGCATCGAGCGCATGACCAAGCAGAAAATCGCTGACGGCGACCTGATGGGCTTCGACTCCAGCGCCGTAGAGGCCGAAAAGCCAGAAGTGCGCGAGCGTCCAGACGTGCGTAACCCGCGCAACCCACGCGGTCCGAAGGGCGATGGCCCCAACGGTGGCGGTGGCGGCGGTGGCCGTCGCGACAAGGGCAAGGACAAGGGCGGCAAGGACAAAGCGCCGGCCAATGCCCGTGGCGAACGCCCGGCCCGCGAGCAGAAGCCCCGTGAAGGCACTCCGGCGCGCGAACAGCGTCAGCCGAGCCAGCCGCCACGCGCCGCGTCGGACCGTGCCCCGGACGAGTTCCTGGACGACGATGTGGACAACTTCGGTAATCGCGTCGACTACGTGCCTCAGGCCAAACCGGCTCAGGGCCGTGGTCGGCGGCCGGGTGCTCCGGCACAAGGCGCTGGCGCATCTGCGCCACGTGGCGGTCAGCCCCAAGGCGCTCGCCAGAACGGCCCACGCAACAGCAGCGGTGGCACCACCGGCACCCCGCCGGCCAAACGCAGCGGCCCGCGCAACGGCCCGCGCAACGGCGCACCGCGTGACGGCCAGGCCCGCCGCGAAGACTCGCGCAGCAACAATCGCCGCCCGGCCCGTGACGAGCCACAACGCTCCTCCGAGCCGGCCGTGCAGAACCCGCGCAGTGGCACGGCGCCAAAGATTATCCACAAGGAGTCGAAAGCCGACCGCTTCCCGACACCCGAGCAGTTGGATCAACTGCCAGGCCGTCCTCGTGGTGAGAAACCAGCGCTGCTGACCCGCAACCGCTGAGTTTCAAAACGCCATAAAAAATGCCCCGGCTCCTTGGAGACGGGGCATTTTTTTGCCTGTGACACAGATCAAAAATGTGGGAGGGGGCTTGCCCCCTCCCACACTGAACGCATTCAGGCGAGAAAATTACTTCTGCTTCACGCCTTCCAGCGAGATGTCCAGGTCGACGGTCTGCGACGTCGGGCCTGGGCCCTTGATGCCGAAGTCGGTCAGGTTAAGCGTGGTCTTGGCATTGAAGCCAGCACGTTCGCCGCCCCATGGATCCTTGCCTTCACCGTTGAAGGTGGCCTTGAATACCACGGGCTTGGTCACGCCGTGGAAGGTCAGGTCGCCGGTCACGTCAGCGGTTTTCTCGCCGGTGGATTTGACGGCGGTCGACACGAACTTGGCATCGGCAAACTTGGCAACGTCCAGGAAGTCTTTGCTGGCGATGTGCTTGTCACGCTCGGCGTGGTTGGACCACAGGCTCGCGGTCTTCACGTCGACTGCGATTTTGCTGGCTTCAGGCTTGGCGGCATCCCAGCTGAACGAGCCATCCCAATCCTTGAAGGTACCGTGAATGTAGCTGTAGCCCAGGTGGCTGATTTTCCAGTCGATGAAGGCGTGCTGGCCTTCCTTGTCGATCTTGTAGTCAGCGGCCATTACCTGACCTGCGGACAGCAGCGCGGTACCGACTGCCAGAGCAGCGAGGGTCTTTTTCAACATGCTTTCTATTCCTTGTGAGTCGAGGTTGAACATCAGGCTTTGCGCCCCAGCATTCGCAGCAGGGTCACATCACGATCGATAAAGTGGTGTTTCAACGCAGCCACGCCATGCAAACCGGCGAAGACCACCAACACCCAGGCCAGGTACAGGTGCACCCAGCCGGCGGTGTCTGCCTGGTCCGGTAGACCGGAAACCAGCGCGGGAATTTCAAACAAGCCAAACACCGGGATCCCGACACCGTCTGCGGTGGAAATCAGGTAACCGGCAATCATCACCGCAAACAGGCCCACGTACAGAAAGACATGGCCGAAGGCGGCACCGATACGGGTCATGCGGCTGTAGCTGGCCAGCGCCGGTGGCGGCGGGCTGAGCAGGCGCCACACCACCCGGACCAGCATGATGGCGAACAGCGTGATACCAATGCTCTTGTGCAGGTCCGGCGCCTCTTTGCGCCACGCGCTGTAATAGTCCAGGCCGACCATCCACAGGCCCAGCGCAAACAGACTGAACACCACCAGGGCCACGCCCCAATGCAGAACCATGCTGACCCAACCGTAACGGGCCGAAGAATTGCGTAACTGCATGTACTTAATCCCGTAAGTGCTGCGCCCAAGACTAGCGATTTACCTATCGAATTAAAGCCGAAAATTTCGCTTTGAAATATCGAAAAATACGATCTGGAGGGTATGAACAGTAAATTAACATCGGATTAAGGACTATTCGGAATAAACGTGACACACCGTCCCGCGTTTACTGCCAATTCATCCGTAATGGGTTGTGACACAGCCGCCCATTGCATAGGCTTGCGCGATTGTTTCACCTGCGCCAGCGCAGGACCGCTTCGAGGAGATCACCGATGGGCCTGAATAACCAGTGGATGCAGCGCGACCTCGCGGTGCTGTGGCATCCCTGCACCCAGATGAAAGACCACCAGCAACTGCCGTTGATCCCGATCAAACGCGGTGAAGGCGTGTGGCTGGAAGACTTCGAAGGCAAGCGCTACCTCGACGCTGTCAGTTCATGGTGGGTCAACGTGTTTGGCCACGCCAATCCGCGTATCAACCAGCGCATCAAGGACCAGGTCGACCAGCTCGAACACGTGATCCTCGCCGGTTTCAGCCACCAGCCGGTGATCGAGCTGTCCGAGCGCCTGGTGGCAATGACGCCCGAAGGCCTGACCCGCTGCTTTTACGCCGACAACGGTTCGTCGTGCATCGAAGTCGCCTTGAAGATGAGCTTTCACTACTGGCTCAACCGCGGCCTGCCGAATAAAAAACGCTTCGTCACCCTCACCAACAGTTACCACGGCGAAACCATCGCAGCGATGTCGGTAGGCGACGTGCCGCTCTTTACCGAAACCTACAAGGCGCTGCTGCTCGACACCCTTAAAGTGCCAAGCCCCGACTGCTACCTGCGCCCCGAGGGCGTGAGCTGGGAAGAACACTCGCGCACGATGTTCCTGGCGATGGAACAGACCCTCGCCGACCACCACGACACCGTCGCCGCCGTCATCGTCGAGCCGCTGATCCAGGGCGCCGGCGGCATGCGCATGTACCATCCAGTGTACCTCAAGTTGCTGCGCGAAGCGTGTGATCGCTACGGCGTGCACCTGATCCACGATGAAATCGCTGTGGGCTTTGGCCGCACCGGCAGCATGTTCGCCTGTGAACAAGCCGGCATCCGCCCGGACGTCCTGTGCTTGTCCAAAGCCCTCACCGGCGGCTACCTGCCGTTGGCGGCCGTGGTCACCACCGACGACGTCTACGACGCCTTCTACGACGACTACCCCACCCTGCGCGCGTTCCTGCATTCGCACAGCTATACCGGCAACCCGCTGGCCTGCGCCGCGGCCCTGGCGACCCTGGATATTTTCGAAGAAGACAACGTCATCGAAAACAACAAGGCCCTGGCCCAGCGCATGGCCACGGCCACCGCGCATCTGGTGGACCATCCCCACGTCTCGGAAGTGCGCCAGACCGGCATGGTGCTGGCCATCGAGATGGTGCAGGACAAAGCCACCAAGACCGCCTACCCGTGGCAGGAACGCCGTGGTCTCAAGGTCTTCGAGCACGCCCTGGAGCGCGGCGCGCTGTTGCGGCCACTGGGCAGCGTGGTGTATTTCCTGCCGCCGTATGTGATTACGCCGGAGCAGATCGACTTCCTCGCAGAAGTAGCCAGCGAAGGCATCGACATCGCGACCAACAGCAACATCAGCGTGGCGGTGCCGACGGACTTCCACCCAGGCTTCCGTGATCCGGGTTGATCGACCCATTCCTTGCAGAGGCGAGCTTGCTCGCTGCTGCATAACCCTCTTCAGAGAACAGACATGAGACTGTCCCGTTTTTTTACCGACGCGCCGCTGAGCCTTGGCGAGCATGAGCTGCCCGAAGCCCAGGCGCACTACATCAGCCGGGTGCTGCGCATGGTCGAAGGCGACGCCGTGCAATTATTCGACGGTTCCGGCGAGGAGTTCCTGGGCAGCCTGCTGGATGTGGGTAAAAAACGCGTCACCGTGCAACTCACCGAAAGCTTCGCTGGCCAAGCTGAATCGCCCCTGCACATCCACCTCGGCCAGGGCCTCTCGCGTGGCGAACGCATGGACTGGGCGATCCAGAAAGCCACCGAGCTGGGCGTCAACGCCATCACGCCGATTTTCAGCGAGCGCTGTGAAGTGCGCCTTAAAGACGAACGCGCCGACAAACGCCTGCAGCACTGGCGCCAGGTGGCGATCAGCGCGTGCGAGCAATGTGGGCGTTCGACGGTGCCGGTGATTCATCCGCCACTGTTGCTGGCGGACTGGCTGAAGCAGACCGAGGCGGATTTGAAGCTGGTGCTGCACCCGGTGGCCGAGCCGATGGTCAGCCATGCGAAGCCGGCGAACCTGGCGTTCCTGATCGGGCCGGAGGGTGGGCTGACCGACAAAGAAGTCGAAATCGCGCAAACCGCCGGCTACCACGCCGCCCGCCTCGGCCCGCGCGTGCTGCGCACCGAGACCGCGCCCGTAGTCGCGCTGGCCGTCGCCCAACAACTCTGGGGCGACTTCTAACCTTGCCTTGCAAACTCAATCAAACATGTGGGAGCGGGCTTGCTCGCGAATGCGGTGGATCAGTCGCCCAATACACTGGCTGACACTCCATCTTCGCGAGCAAGCCCGCTCCCACATTTGGATTGGGTTATTACTCCACCGGGTCACTCACCGGTTTGGCAATAATCGCCTTCAGCTCGCTGGTCATCGGGAACTCCAGGTTCAAGCCCTTCGGCGGGATCGGCTGTTCGAACCAGCGCTGGTAAATCCCGTTGATCTCGCCACTGCGGTACAGGTCGCCGAGCGCCTCGTTGACCATCGCGAGAAACTGCGGGTCGTCCTTGCGCACCATGCAGCTGTAGATCTCCCGCGATTGCTCTTCGCCCACCACCACCCAGTGATGCGGGTCCCTGGCCTTGGCACGCTCGCCGTAGAGCAACGCGTCGTCCATGTAGAACGCCACGGCGCGGCCAGTCTCGAGCATCTTGAACGCTTCACCGTGGTCCTTGGCGCTGATCACAAACATATTGGCCTCATGCTCGGCGTTATAGCTCTTGAGGAATCGTTCGTTGGTGGTTCCGGCGGTGGTGACCACGTTCTTGCCATTGAGGTCGGCAAAGCCCTTGATGCCGCTGTCCTTCGCCGTCAGCAATTGCCCCTTCACGTAAATAAACCCATAGGAAAACGCCACCTGCTTCTGCCGGTCGGCCGTCACCCCGGTAGAGCCGCATTCCAGGTCGACGGTGCCGTTCTGCACCAGCGGAATACGGGTCTGTGAGGTCACCAGGTTGTACTTGACGTTGAGGTTGGCCACCCCGGTTTTCTGCTGGATACGCTCGACGATCTTGCTGGCCAGGTCCACCGAATAGCCCATGGGTTTGCCACTGTTATCACCCACGTAGGAAAACGGCACCGACGCATCGCGATAGCCCAGGGTGATGGACTTGGCATTGGCGATCTTGCTTAGCGTGCCGTCCAAAGGGGCTTGAGTCGCATAAGCCTGCGCGCCAAACAAAAGCCCCAGGGTGCAGCCGGTCAACAGGATATTTTTCATTGTTATGCTCCGTTGGTCTTCGAGTTATTTACGTACGGCAATCACGCTGATTTCCACCAGCACATTCGGCCGCGCCAGCTCCGCTTGCAGGGCGGTGCGCGCAGGCGCCATCCCCGGCGACAGCCACGCGGACCACACCTCGTTCATCGGTGCAAAACCGATGGTCATGGGGCATCCTCAAGCGGCGCGGGGCGTCAGGCCCTGCATGTCAATGGAAGGAACCTGTTGGTTGATCAGTTCAGCCAACAGCTGGGCGCTGCCGCTGGCCAAGGTAAAACCGAGGGCGCCGTGACCTAGGTTCAGCCACAGGTTGCGATAAACACTGGCACCAATCAGCGGCACGCCAGTCGGCGTGGCCGGGCGCATGCCGGCCCATTCCACCGCGTGGGCGTAGTCGCCGGCCAACGGAAAAGTCTCCAGGGCCTGGCGTTTCATCAGGGCCAGCCGTTTGGGCTCAAGGCTGGCATCAAAACCGACGATATCCACCATGGCAGCTACGCGCAGTTGCTCACCGATGCGCGCGTAGACGATCTTGCGGTCATAGTCGGTGATGCTCACATTCGGCGCCTGGTGCTGCGCGCCAATCGGCACGTTCAGGCTGTAGCCCTTGAGCGGATACAGCGGCAGTGATAACCCCGGCAAGCCCAATTGCGCGCTGCGATGCCCTGCCGCCAGCACCACGTGCTCGGTCGGCATTACCTCATCACCCAATTGGAGGGTGTGCACCACTCCGTCGGTGTGACGAATCCCGGTGACCCTGCGCCCCAACAAAAACGTGCAACGCCCCGATGCTTCAAGCCGCGCCGCCAATTGCTGGCAAAAGGCATGACAATCCGCCACTTCCTCGTTGGGCGTGTAGATCCCGCCGACAAAATCATCACCCGTCAGCGTCGGTTCCAGGCGCGCGCAATCGGTAGCAGACAACACCTGCTGTTGCAGAACATTGGCCGCTTTTCTGCGGGCATGTTCAAAGGTATTGGCGTTGCGAAACGTCACCAGCTTGCCATTGCGTCGCCAGTCGAAGTCGCCCAGGCAATCTTCCTCGCGCCATTGCTGCAAGGTGTCCTGACTCAGGGAGGCCAGGCGCAGCAGGTGCGTGGCATTGCGCTTGTTCACCGATCCACGGCAGGCGCCGATGAAGGCGGCCATCCAGCGCCATTGCCGGGGGTCGAGGCGCGGGCGCAGCTTCAATGGCGAGTCACCGCGCAGCAACCAGCCGATCGCTTGCAGCGGCACCCCGGCGTCGGCCAGCGGGGCAACATAGCGATAGGACAACTGCCCGCCATTGGCGTAACTGGTTTCGCTGGCCAGGCTGTCGCGCGCCTCGATCAGCGTCACTTCATGGCCGGCACGCACCAACGCATAAGCGCTCGCCAGACCGATAACCCCGCCCCCGATGATGCAAACCTGCCTGGCCATCCCAGCCCCCAGCCGTTGATTAAGAGACGCTCAGCGTAGGGCCAGGTGACAGGCCGCCGACAATGAATAAAGATGGTGCACCTATAAACAAAGGTTATGGACTCGCCATGCGCTTGCGTCATATCGAAATCTTCCAGGCTATCCGCCAGACCGGCTCGGTCAGCGCTGCGGCGCAGTTGCTGCACGTCTCGCAACCGGCCGTCACCAAGGTATTGCAGCATGCCGAACTGCAACTGGGCTTCCCGCTGTTTCTGCGGGTACGCGGCAAATTGCAGCCCACGCCGGAAGCCCTGGCGCTGGAGCGCGAAGTCGAGAAAGTGACCGAGAGCCTGCAGAGCGTGAGGCGCCTGGCCAGGAGTTTGCGCCGCGCGCCGGGACACAGCGTGCGTATTGGTGCGATCCCGGCACTGGCATTGTCGTTGTTGCCGCCAGCGGTTTTGGAATGGCGGCGCGACTACCCGGACATCGCCTGCGAGCTGTCCAGCGACCACAGCCGCGAGCTGGTGCAGAAACTGTTGATGCGCGAAATTGACCTGGCGCTGACGCTGAATTTTTCCGGCCATCCGGGGCTTACCACCCAAGTACTGGCCAACGGCGTGCTGGTGGCGCTGGCGTCCAAGGGTTACTGGCCCGACGCGCAGCTGAGCCAGCCATTGCCCCTGGCCGACCTGGCGGGAGCTCCGCTGATCGGCCTTTCCAGTGCCGACCCGTTGGCCACCAAACTCGACAGTTACCTGGAAAATGTCAACCCGCCACCGCACGTGACGATATCGGTGCAGACTTACTCCCTGGCCCGCGCCATGGTCGAGTCCGGCGCCGGCCTGACCGTGATCGGCCCCTTTACCGCGCTTGGCGCATCCACCGCCACCACCTGCATCCGCACACTCACCCCGCCGCTGCCGATCACCCTCTACGCCCTGACCCGGGCCGACGAGCCGCCGCCGCATATGCTGGCGAAGTTGCTGAACATCGCCAGCCAATGGGCACAAAAACAGTTGGCTACGCTATAACGGCAGAAGCGAGCGCCTGCTGTCTATGGATCAGAGCACGTAATGCATGATCGCCACAAAATGCAGCAGGCTGCCGCCGATCACGAACAAGTGCCAGATCCCGTGGGAATGCCGCAGCCGATCCTCCAGCGCAAAAAAGATAATGCCCACGGTGTACAGCACTCCGCCCGACGCCAGCCACGCAAACCCCGCCGTGCCCAGCGCGGCGAGCAGCGGCTTGACCGCCACCAGCACGATCCAGCCCATCACGGCATAGATAACAATCGACAGGATCCGTGCTTCGGAGCGCGGCTTGATCTCCTGCAGGATGCCGATCACCGCCAGCCCCCACACAATCCCGAACAGCGTCCAGCCCCACGGCCCGCGCAGCGTCACCAGGCAAAACGGCGTATAGCTGCCAGCGATCAATAAATAGATCGAAAAGTGATCAACCTTCTGCATGATCTCTTTTCGCCGGCCCTGCACGCTGTGGTACACCGTCGAGGCGCTGTACAGCACCATCAACGTAAAGCCATAAATCGCCACGCTGACGATCTTCCAGGGGCTGCCGTCCAGGCTCGCCACCACCAACATCCACACAGCGCCAATACACGCCGCGACCGCACCAAGCAAATGGCTCCAGGCGTTGAATCGTTCTCCGTGGTACATCTGTCGTAAACCTCCCGTCAGCCAAAGGAACAGGCTGGCAAGCGTCCAGCCTTGCGCATCAGAGTGCAAGTGCCGTGTGTTGTTCCTGACTGGGAGCGCCGCGCGTTTGCAGGCACAATCGAGCGCATTCGAACCCGAGCCACGGCCATGCTGATCGACGAAGAGTTCACCCTCAAGAAGCTGGAAATCTTTCTGGCGTTCATGCGCACCGGCAACCTGGCGCGCGCCGCCGCCGAGTTGCACACCAGCAACGTCAGCGTGCACCGCGCCATTCACTCCCTGGAAAACGCCCTGCGCTGCCCGTTGTTCAAGCACGAGGGGCGCAACCTTACGCCGCTGGAAAGTGCCTATGTGCTGGAAGAACGTGCACAAAAACTGGTGGCCGACGTGGTCGACAGTGTGCGCCTCACTCGCGAAGCCGCCGGTTTCTCCGCCGAGCGTTTCAAGCTCGGCTCGCTCTACTCGCTGACCGTAAAGACCGTGCCGCAACTGATCATGGGCCTGAAGATCCGCCGCAGCGAACTCAACATCGACCTGATCCTGGGCTCCAATTTCGACCTGCTCTACAAGCTCAAGAACATGGAAGTGGACGCGATCCTCATCTCCCTGGACGAACACGCCAACGACCCCGACTGCGAGCAGATTGCGCTGTTTTCCGACGATATTTTCCTCGCCACGCCCGCCGACTCACCCTTCGACCGCGAGCAGGAGATCGACCTGGCCGATGTGCGCGACGCCACTTTCATCACCCTCACCCAGGGCTTCGCCACCCATCAGGATGGCAATCGCGTATTCAAGCAGGCGGGGTTCGAGCCGAAGGTGGCGATGCAGGTCAACGACATCTTCACCTTGCTGAGCATGGTCAGTTCCGGCGTGGGTTATGCCCTGCTGCCCGGGCGGATTGCGGCGGTGTACGAGAACCGCGTGAAGCTGATACCGCTGCAAGCCAGGTACCGCTTGCAGCAGCAGATTGGGGTGGTGTTCTTGAAGGCCAAGGAGCGAGATCCGAACTTGCTGGCGTTGCTGGCGGAGTGTCGGATGTATGCCAATCGGCAGCTGCGAGCCTGATAGCGCCAGACCCGCCACCACCCACCTCCAATTCAGCCCACCAGCCCCCGCACAATGAAGTACAACAACGAAGGCCCCAGCAAACACCCAAGCCCGGTATGGAACGTCGCCGTCAACGCCCCATACGGCACCAACCGCCGATCCGTCGCCGCCAGCCCCGCCGTCACCCCGCTGACCGTGCCGGCCAATCCCCCAAACACCATCGCCGAACGCGGGTTGTCCAACCCCATCCAGCGCGCCGCCACCGGCGTGCCCACCATCACCAGAATCGCCTTGATCAACCCGGTGGCAATCGACAGCGCCATCACATCCGAGGTCGCGCCAATCGCCGCACCGGTTACCGGGCCAACAATGTACGTCACGGCGCCCGCGCCGATGGTGGTCATGCTGACCGCATCGCGATAGCCAAACACCCAGGCCATGCTCGCACCGACGATAAACGGCAGGACTGTGCCCAGCAGCAGCGCGATCACACCGATCAGCCCGGCCTTGCGCGCTTCGGTGGCCTGCACCTCAAACGCGGTGGCGACGATGGCGAAGTCACGCAGCATTGCGCCGCCCATCAGGCCGATGCCGGAGAACAGCGCCAGGTCCGCCAGGCCCTTTTGCCCGCCGGTCAACGTGCCGCCCACCCAGGCCAGCACCAGGCCAATCACGATGGCAATCGCCGAACCGTGAATGCGTCCGAACGTGAGGCGTTTGGACAGCACCACCGACATCCACATGACAACGCCGACGAAGGCAAACGCGGTGATCAGACCGTTATGTTCCAGGCCTTTCTCGATGAGGTCCCACATGTCAGCGACCTCCCGCAGCGAGGATCAACGGCTCTTCGGGCGGCAACGGCTCGCCCTTGTGTGTGCGGCTGATCAGGGCAATGGTGCACCCGCACACCACCACTGAACCGATCGCCGCAAGCACCGCCACCGGGCCGCCGTGCAACGCGGTGACCACGTTCTGTTGCGCCGCCATCGCCACCACCACCGGGATGTACAGGGCGCCCCAGAAGCCCACGCCCATTTCGCAATCCTTGGTCATGCCGCCGCGCTTTTGCATCCACAAACGCGCGCAGATCAGCAGGATCATCGCGATCCCCACCCCGCCCACATTGGATTTGACACCCAGCAACACGCCCAGCATGTCGCCCATGATCACGCCCGCCAGCGTGCAGATCGCCAGCAATGCCACACCGTAGATAATCATTGTCGTTGTCCTCAAAGTGTCGTTCGAACGTTTTTGTTGTTGTGCTTCGAAAGCCTTGGGTGGTGCTTTATCGGTGGCGGCGTTCCTCCTCTTGCAGCAGGGCCTGAAGGGTGTCCAGGCGCGCACCTTCGCAGGCGATCACCGTGCCCTGGTCAAACACGCGACGTGACAGGCCGGTGAGCACGGCGCCGGGGGGCAGTTCGATCTGCAGGCGCACACCGCGCTCGTAGGCGCTTTGCACAGTGCCGCGCCAGTCGACGATGCGGCACATGTTGAAGGCCAGGTCATCGCGCAACTGCTCGGGGTTGTGGATAGGCCGTGCGCGGGTGCTGCTCAGGTAGGTGATACGCGGTTTGGTGAGGGGCACGAACGCCTGCGCCAGCGCCTGGGCTGGTTGTTCAAGCAGCGCGCAGTGGGACGGCACGCTGACGGCCAGGCGCCTGGCAACGCCATTGCCCTTGATGCGGTCGGCGACGCGCTGCATGGCCTCGTCGCTGCCGGCGATGACGGTCTGGTTATCGGCATTGATATTGGCCAGGTACACCGGCGTTTCGGCGCTGTGGATCTCGGCCAGCAGGGTTTCGACGGTGGATAACTCGGGGCCGATCAGCGCGGTCATGCCGTAGCCCTGTGGATAAGCGCTTTGCATCAGTTCGCCGCGCAGGGCGACCAGCCTGAGCGCATCGGCAAAGTCCAGGGCCCCGGCGATCACCGCTGCCGGGTAGGCGCCGATGGACAGGCCCGCGACGTAATCCGGTGTGTGCTGCAACAACCGAGCGTGGGCGACGCCTGCGATCAACAGGCACAGCTGAACGGCGCGGGTCGAGGCGAGGGCCTGCGCCGAATCGAGTTGGCGCACCTCTTCACCGAGGGCAGCGCTGGCCTCGTCCAATACCTCGGCGGGCAGTTGCGCAAGCATGCCCGGCCGTTGCGCGCCCTGCCCCGGAAACACCAGCAGACTGCTCATGCCACGGCCTGCCAGGGATCGGTAACCAGCTGCGCACCGCCGCAGGTTTTGAGCAGCACGCGGCGCGACTCGCCGGCCCATTCGCGCAGGGCCAGGGCGCCGGACGGGGTTTGCAGTTGCAGATCGACGACGCACACCGCTGTGTCGAGGGCGGCCAGTAGGTCCCGCGCGTCGTCGCGCTCAAGCCGCTCGGGGCTGCGCAGAATCAAATCCAGATCGCTGTGGGCATGCAGTGCTTCAATGCCAGTCGCCAATTCAAAGCCGGCGCTGCCGGTGACGCCCCAAGCGTAGTGACCCAACAGCGGGCGCAGGTGATCGAGCGCGCGCAGCGCCGGGAGGTCACGGGGCGAAACCACGGCGCCGAGCGCTTCCGGCGCCACCCGCCGTGTCACCTGCGCAATGGGCATCAGCGTGGCAAAGCGCTGCTCGCGCAAACGCCCGCGCACACCGACCGCCACCTGGCCCGGCGCGACAAGGGCGCGGCGCACCACCACCGGATGGCCGGCGCTGATGGCCTCCACCGCCCAGGCTGGGGCGTCGGCGGGCAATTGCGCCGGGGTCATGCCCCAGAGCAGGTCGTGGGCGTTCACCATTGCTCCCGCAGCAACTGGCGCACATGGCTGGAGGCGGCGCGATTGCTGGCGCCCAGGCGGCCGCTCAAGTCACGACCGTCTACATCCCGGATGGCCTTGAGCAGGCAGTCACCGACCCGCGCCACATCGTCCGCCGTGGGCTGTTCGATCTGGCTGACCGACAGGGTCTCCCACAGCAGGCCAAGGCTGGCAAAGCTTTCGATGTCGTAGGCCATGGGCGGCACGCTGGCGGCCAGGGCTTCGAGCTCTTCGACACTGCGCAACGTCACCCGCGCGGCCGAGGCCTTGCCCATGGCATGCACCATCACGCCCGGATCGCGCAGGGCAATCAACCGGTTGGCCTGGTAGCCGTGGGCGAGAAACGCGCCGGACATGGCCTTGCCCACCAGCAGCGCGATCACCGGGTGCCCGGCCAGGCGTGCGCGGGCATAACTGTCGGCGGCGGCGGCCAGGGCCTGGTGGATGCCGAGGGCTTCTTCGCGCCGGCCGTAGGCCTGGCTCGGCACATCGACGATGGCGATGATCGGGCGCTGGTCGCCACGGGCGATGGCATCGTCCACGGCCTTGGCCAGGCCCCAGCCCTCCAGCAGGCCGACCTCGCCAGTGCGTGCACGGGGGAAACGGTTATCCGGGTCGGTGACCACGGCAATAAAGCGCACCGGCTGCCCACCCAACATGCCATCAGCGACTTTCAGCGAGGCCGGTAACCCTGCGACCGCTGCTGCGCCGGCGCTCAGTGCGTTAAACCACTGCAACCCTCTCATGAGCGTTCTCCCTGATACAGCGCGCGAACCGTCGCCGCATCGATGTGCGGCGAGGCATCCAGCTCGTTCAAACGCGCCAGGTAATGCTCGGCCTGTCGGCTGCGTTGCTGTGCGGGCACGCCTTGCTGCAACAGCGCGGTGACGGTCTGCTGGAGCTGCGCCACGTCGTCGGCCACGTAACGGTCGGCCAGGCCGCTGTTGAAGCGCTGCTCGCCACCGGTCAGGCTCCAGATAAAGGGGCGGTCGCGGGAGTCGTATTCTTCCAGGCCCGCTTCCTGCTCGATCACTTGCGGGCCATTCAGGCCCAGGCGTGCTTCGCGGGTGACCACCAGATAGCTGCACAACCCGGCCGCGATGGACATGCCACCGAAGCAACCCACACTGCCCGCCACCACGCCGATCACCGGCTGGTACTGGCGCAGGTCGACAATCGCCGCGTGAATATCGGCAATCGCGGCCAGGCCCAGGTTGGCTTCCTGCAGGCGCACGCCGCCGGTTTCCAGCAACAATACGGCGCGGGTCTCGATACCCTTGCGGTTGTCTTCAGCCGCCAGTTCCAGCGCCCCGGCGATTTTTGCGCCGCCCACTTCACCGAGGCTGCCGCCCTGGAAATTGCCTTCAATGGCGGCGATTACCACCGGCAGACCGGCGATGCTGCCCTTGGCGATCACCACGCCGTCATCGGCCTGGGGCACCACGCCCTGACGGCTGAGCCACGGGGACATGACGCGTTGAAACGGGTCGATCAATTCGCGAAACGTGCCGCTGTCCAGCAAGGCCCTGGCGCGCTGCCGGGCACCGAGCTCGACAAAGCTGTGTCTGCTCAGCAAGTCAGTCATGGCCGACCTCCTCGAAGCCTTGCTCCAGGCGCAGGCGCACCACGCCCGGGGTGGCGCCGAAATCATGGATCTCGATGTTCAACGCCGGAGGCGTAGGTTCCTGGAAGATGCGTTCGAACAAGTGCTGCCAACGCAGCTGCGCGCCGTTCACCGAGGTCTGCACCTGGATGCTCAGCGTGCCGGGCGTGCCCGGCTCCAGCAGCACTTCCAGGTCGCCCGAGCCGACGCAGCCCACCAGCGCACGGCCTTTGGGCGGCTGCCCGGCAGGGAATTCAAAGGACAGGGTTTCCATCACAACGCTCCGTCGAGGCGGTCGATAAACAGGCAGGCGGCCAACAGGTCGGCGGCGCCACCGGGGGAGGCATTCAGCGCCAGCAGTTGCTGGTCGAGTGCGTGCAACTGGCGGCGCCCGGCGAGGGTGGCGCTGCCGCCAGCGTCGAGCACAGCCCGGGCGCCCTGCTGCATTGCCCGCTGACCTTCAAGGCCGGCGCGGTAGAGCACGCAGGTGTCGGCCAGGTCGGTCATGATCGCGAGCAGGGCGTCCAGGCGCGCGTTCTGTTCGCCGGCATGCTGCTGACGGCTTTTGTGCAGTTGCGGCAGGCCGCGTTGCATCACCGAAGGAAACCCAAGCTGGGCTTCTTCACGGGCCCCGCGCGCGCCGTAACGCTGCGCAACCTGGGCACCGTGGCTTGCGGTCTGCGGCGCATGGCGGTCGTTGAGCAGGGCCAGTCTGGCGGCGTTCAGCGTAATGGCGCGTGGTGCCAGCGCAGCGGCGGCGGTGAGCAGGCCGAGCGCCCAGATCGCCCCGCGATGGGTGTTCACGCCGCCCGTGGTGACGAGCATCGCCTGCTCGCCTTCGCGGCCGATACGGCCGAGAGCTTCGCGCAGGGGCACGCCGACCTCGCCGCATTCCAGCGCCGCTTCAGCCATCGCCTTGAACATCGGCCACAGCGACAACGCCGACGCATGCATCAGGCCCAGGTGCAGATCGCGGTGGGCGCCGTTGCCACGACGGTCCACCAGTGCGGGCTTGGGCGACAGGTCGGCTTCATCGATCAGCGCATCGACGGCCAGATCGGCAAGACGATCGGCCAGGCTCAGTTCATGCAGTTTGAGAGCGCGCATTTACCAGCTCCTGAATTTGGCGGGCGGGTTGTACAGGCCACCGGACCAGTCCACCAGGTCGGCCACGCTCTTGGCGGCCAGCAGCTCGCGGGTGGCGTCGGTGCGGCGAATGCCGAGGTCTTCGGGCAAGGCGATCAAGCCTTCGCGGCGCATGCGCGCGGTGTCCTTGGGGTTGTGACGCAGGCCGATGGCGGTGACCCCGGCAACCGCGGCGATCATCGCCTGGCGCTCTTCGAGGGAGCGCGCCTTGTACAAGTAGGCGATGCCTTCTTCGGTGAGCAAATGGGTGACGTCATCGCCGTAGATCATGATCGGCGCCAGGGGCATGCCGCTTTTACGCGCCACGTCCACCGCATCGAGGGTGTCGACGAAGGTGGGCTTGCCGCCTTCCTGGAAGGTCTCGACCATTTGCACCACGAGTTTCTTGCCGCGTTCAAGCAACGCTTCGGGTGCGTCGCCGTGGCGCATGTCCAGCCAAGCCGGGGTGCCGTGGCGACGACCGCGCGGGTCGTGGCCCATGTTCGGCGCGCCACCGAAACCGGCAAGGCGGCCACGGGTGACGGTGCTGGAATGGCCGTCGCCGTCCACTTGCAGGGTGGCGCCGATGAACAGGTCCACCGCGTATTGGCCGGCCAGCTGGCTGAACATCCGGTTGGAGCGCATTGAGCCGTCGCGGCCGGTGAAGAACACGTCCGGGCGGGCGGCGATGTAGTTTTCCATGCCCAGTTCGGTGCCGAAGCAATGCACGCTTTGCACCCAGCCGCTTTCGATGGCGGGGATCAGCGTAGGGTGCGGGTTGAGGGTCCAGTTGCGGCAGATCTTGCCCTTCAGGCCCAGGGATTCGCCGTAGGTGGGCAGGATCAACTCAATCGCGGCGGTGTTGAAACCGATGCCGTGGTTGAGCGACTGCACGTTGTGTTTTTCGTAGATGCCACGGATCGCCATCATCGCCATCAGCACATGCACCGGTTTGATATGGCGCGGATCGCGGGTGAACAGCGGTTCGATGTAGAACGGTTTGTCGGCCACTACCACGAAATCCACCCAACTGGCGGGGATGTCGACGCGGGGCAAGTCACTGACGTCGTCCACCAACTGATTGACCTGCACGATGACGATGCCATCGCTGAAGGCGGCAGGTTCGATTAGCGCCGGGGTGTCTTCGGTGCTGGCGCCGGTGTAGATGTTGCCAGCGCGGTCGGCCATGAACCCGGCCGACAGCACCACATTGGGGATCAGGTCCACCACCAGGCGCGCGTAGAGTTCGATGTAGGTATGGATCGCGCCGATTTCCAGCAGGCCGTCTTCGAGCAACTGGCTGATGCGCAGGGATTGGGTGCCGGCGAAGGAGAAGTCCAGCTTGCGCGCGATGCCTTTTTCGAACAGGTCCAGGTGCTCGGAGCGACCGACGCTGGGCATGATCATGTGCAAATCGTGAAGTTTGGCGGGGTCGGCCTTGGCCAGGGAGCGGGAGAGGAAATCGGCTTGCTTCTGGTTATTTCCCTCCAGCACCACGCGGTCGCCGGGCAGGATCAGCGCTTCGAGGGCTTCGACGATCCTGTCGCCGGGCAACACGGCCCCGTCTGCGAAGTGCGAGACCAGCCCGAGCCGCCGCCGCTTCTCGTCGCGCCGCCGCGTCCAGCGCGCGTTCGGGGTGCTTGTTGTTGTCATGGTTGCTCCACGGGTTTGCTGTCGTGGGCTTACCTTAGGAGTGAATGGGCGGGGCCATCAATCAAGCTGGGTGGTGGATCGTTACGGTTGGAGTAATGGAGTGTCAGCAAATGCTGACTTGGAGTGAGTGAAGATCAAAATGTGATGTTCAGTGGATAGCGGTCGCAAGGCTGTGAGAGCCATGGCATGAGCGGCGCTGTAAGCCAGGTCAAAACGACTGGCGAACGATAGCGGCGCGGTCGCGGCGTCTTTCAACCGGTCACGGGCCGAGCGCATCAGCCCATCACACTCCTTGCGATCCGGCGGCTCGACTTTCAAACCACTACGTTGCAGATTCTCCAGGTTTGCCTTGCTGTCCATCCGTGGATTCCAGGGGTGTTCCCCCAATCAGCGGTTTGCGCGGATCGATTGAGGCCTGAAGCCGAGCGCGATTCACTGTGGGAGAGGGCTTGCTCCCGATGGCAGGCGGTCAGTTGATGAACAGGCAACTGACCCATCGCTATCGGGAGTAAGCCCCCTCCCACATTTGCTCGGTGGCGTGGTTTAGATAGGCGAAGGGCTCACTTGCTCCAGTGCTCTGTCGACCAACAATTGGCCGAGCTCGGCCAGCTGTTGAATGCCGAGCATGATCGCGCGCTGGGAAGCGTCAAGGTCGAAGGCCAGCGTGCAGGTGAGTGCGTTGAGGGAGGACAGGGTTTCGCTGGCATTGACCAGCAGGGTTGCGGTGGTTTGCTGGGGGGTTACGGTGAAGAGGGGTGAACTCGGGGTGGGTTTGACCATGATTTACAGCTCCGATATGTGATGGAGGCTGCCCCCTTTCCGCTTGCACACGAATAAGGGTGGCAGCTGTGCGCAGGTGTGCAAGACCGGGCATATCGGACCCCGGCAGACCTCGAAAGATCTCCCGCGCGCAGCTGCCATAACAAGTACAGCAGGCATAAAAAACGCCCGCTGAATGGCTATGGGCGTTTATGCGCCGACATGTAACCGGACTTGCACGTCCGTGTCACCGTTTTTTGCGATGACGGAGCGAAGACTAGGCGCGCTGGCCGTGCTCAACAAGTTCATGCACAGCCCAAAATCCTGCAGGAAAATTCCGAGAGCCGTATTCGAGCGCGATTGAGTGTCGCAGGCTCCTTTCGCGCAGCAAACTGGAGCGTCTGTGGCGAGCGGGCGTGCCCCGCGTTGGGGTGCGAAGCGCCCCCACTCCAGCAAAACGGGGTGTACCTGATACGGCTCAGCGCCTGGTTTTGGGGCTGCTGCGCAGCCCAACGCAGGACAAGCCTGCTCGCCACAGGGAGTCTGCGCTTAACTGAACGGCATCAGGGCAAGCCAGCTCCCACATTTGGATCTTCACAGGAATATGCACAGGTGGGTAATCGGGCCAGGCCGGACTCGACCAGCAGCGCTTCAAGCCCCATCAAATCCGGCACCCTTGCCACATGCTCGCCCACCTGCACTGCCGCCAGTTCCAGCGGGCACAGGGGCACGTCCACGTAGCTCAATTCGCTGTCGAGTTTGTACGAGCGGGGAATCCCCTGAATCACCAGCGCGATGAACTTCAGCGTTGGCCGCCCGCCGAGGGCGTTCAGCACCACGATGCGCGAACGCTCGCCGGTCAGGCTGGCCTCGCCGCACACCGCTTCAAAGCTGATCAAGGGTATTTGCCGATCACGCCAGGTTACCTGCCGCAAATACCACGGCGGTGCGTCACTGGCCGGTTCGCCGCGCTGGAAGTCGATCAGCTCGGCCACGGCGACGTTGGGCAGTATCAGGTGCCGGTCGGCCAAGGGCAGCAGCAGGCCGGTGAGTTGGCTGGCGCGGTGGTCAAGCATGGGACGTGCTCCAATAGGCGATGCTTTCCAGAAGCACCGACTCCTGGTACGGCTTGCCGAGGTAGTCGTTGACGCCGATGGCCATGGCGCGGTCGCGGTGTTTCTGGCCGGTGCGCGAGGTGATCATGATAATCGGCAGGCGCATCAGCCGTGGGTCATTGCGCACCTGGATCGCCACTTCGAAGCCGTCCATGCGCGGCATTTCGATGTCGAGCAGCATCAGGTCCGGGGTGTGTTCCTCAAGCACGGCCAGGGCGTCGATGCCGTCCTTGGCGGTGAGCACGTTCATGCCGTTGCGCTCCAGCAGGCGGCTGGTGACTTTGCGCACGGTGACCGAATCGTCCACCACCAGCACCAGCAGCGGACGTTTTTTCAGCGGGTCGTTGAGCACCAGCGGTGCCTCCAGCGCCTGCGCCGGCAACGCCGGTTGCCGCGCGCGGATATGCGCCAACAGATCGATGATCAGCACCACGCGACCATCGCCCAGGATCGTTGCGCCAGACAGCCCCTGCACCCCGGCAAACTGCGGCCCCAGGCCCTTGACCACAATCTCGCGCGTGCCGGCCATGGCATCCACATGCACCGCCACGCGCCGCTCATTGCAGTGCACCAGCAACACCGGTACCGGCTGGTACTCGCCCAGCAGCTTCGGACGGCCGACGGTGTGCAGCAGGTCGCCCAGGTAGAACAGCTCATAGCGCTGACCGGCGTATTCGTAACACGGCGGGTCCTGCTGATAATGCCCGGCCAGTTCATGGGGGGGCACGCGCACCAGACCTTCAATGGTGTTGAGCGGGATTGCGTATTGATCGTCCGCGCACTGCACCATCAACGCCCGGTTGACCGACACGGTGAACGGCAGGCGAATACGAAAATGCACGCCGGCTCCCGAGGTCGAATCGATCACCATCGAGCCGCCCAGCTGGCGCACTTCTTCATGCACCACGTCCATGCCCACGCCACGCCCGGAAATCTGTGTGATTTTCTCGGCGGTGGAAAATCCCGGCTGCAGGATGAACTGCAACACGTCGCGGTCGCTCATTTCCTGATCGGGTTTGAGCAGCCCGCGCTTGATCGCCTTGCGCCGCACCGCGTCGAGGGGTACGCCGGCCCCGTCGTCGCGCATGTCGAATACAATGTCGCCGCCTTCGTGGGTCAGGTCCAGGCTGATGCGTCCCGTCTCGGGCTTGCCCGCCAACAGGCGCGCCTCGCGCGATTCCAGGCCATGGTCGACGGCGTTGCGCAGCATATGCTCGAGCGGCGCGACCATGCGTTCCAATACGTTGCGGTCCATCTCGCCTTCGGCATTGCCGACCACGAACTCCACATCCTTGCCCAACTCTTGCGCCACCTGACGCACGATGCGCTTGAGGCGCGGCAGCATGCGTTCGAACGGCACCATG
The DNA here is from genome assembly GCF_000336465.1 of Pseudomonas poae RE*1-1-14. Classification (NCBI taxonomy): domain Bacteria; kingdom Pseudomonadati; phylum Pseudomonadota; class Gammaproteobacteria; order Pseudomonadales; family Pseudomonadaceae; genus Pseudomonas; species Pseudomonas poae. Next base: position 4,374,132 of record NC_020209.1, read on the forward strand.
CGCGTGCGCATCAGGCCTTCCTGCAAGGCGGTGTTGATGCGCGCCTGTTGCTGCAACAGGTCATGGGCGTCCTGGTTGCGGCGCTCAAGGGTTTCCTTGAGGTCGAGCAGGTCGCTGGCCGACTCGGACAGCGCGCGGGACAACTGCTGCAACTGGGAGTGGCGGTCCATTTCCAGCGGATCGAATTCTTCATAGCCCAGGCGTTCAGCCTCGGCCTGCTGGCGGCTGAGCAGGCGGCCCTGGGTTTCGCTGTCGAGCCGGCGCAGTTGGTCGCGCATGCGTTCGATGGTGGTTTCCACCTCGCTCAACGCGGCACGCGCGTCGTTGACCTGCTGTTCGATACGGCCCCGGAAAATCGAGGTTTCGCCGGCCAGGTTGACCAGATCGTCGAGCAGGTCGGCGGAGATCTTCACCATGTCGGCGTTGGGGTCGACGGCCGTTTCGCTCTTGCCCGCCGGCAACGCCACCGGCCCCAGCGGTTGCGCGCTGGGCTGCACCAGGCTTCTGATGCGCGTGATCAGCTTGTCCACCGAACCCACCGGCAGGCCATCGGCGACCGCGTCGATCATCTGCGCCAGGCGGTCGTGGCAGCCTTGCAGCAAGGCAAACAGTTCGGCAGACGGCGCAAGCAACCCGGCGGACAGCCCTTCGTAGAGAAATTCCAGCTCATGGGCCAGGTCGCCAATCGGCGCGATCTCGACCATGCGCGCGCCGCCCTTGAGGGTATGCAGATCGCGCAGCAGGGTTTCGACTTCCTGGCGGCCGCCCGGCTCGGCCTGCCAGCGCAGCAGCGCGGCGCCGGAGCTGTCGAGGATATCGGCGGCTTCTTCGAGGAAGATGTCCAGCAACTCGGGGTCGGCACTGGCCGCCTGCGCAGCGGCAACCGGTGCGGCCGGCGTACTGGCCTGGCGCAACGCGCGCAAGGTGTCGATCAGTTCGCGGCTGTCGCTCAACGGCTGGTGGTCGTGCAGCGCTTCCAGCTGCAAGGCCAACTGCTCGTGACTGGCCATCAGCAGGCGCGACAGTTCGGCCGAGTAGCTGTAGCGGCGGTCCACCAGGCCTTCGTACACACACTCAAGCTCCTGGGCCAGATCGCCCACCGGCTCGATTTCGGCCATGCGCGCGCCGCCCTTGAGGGTATGCAGATCGCGTTGCAGGGAGGACAGCGGCGCGGCGTTTTCCGGGTCCAGCAGCCAGCGTTTGAGGGACTGGCCGGCGCTGTCGAGAATGTCCACCGCCTCTTCGAGGAAGATCTCGACGATCTCATCGTCCATCGCCGTTGCCTGCTCCAACCGCGCCGTGGCGGCGCCCAGTTCGGCGATGTTCGGGACGCTATGGCCGTCGCGGGTGATCAGCCCGGTGGCGGACGGGTCGAGCGCATCGTCAAGCAACTCGCGCAGAGCCTGCAAGCGAGCCGGCGCCGGACTGATTTCCTGGCCGGCGGCCAATTGGTCGAGCATGTTGATCAGTGCTTCGTGGGCCTGCTCGGCCTCGTGGAAAAACTGCGCGCTGACCGCCAGGCTGCTTTCTTCCACCGCGCCGTAGAGGTCGAGCAAGGCTTCGCACAATGCGTCGATAGGGTGCAGGTCGGCGAGGTGTGCGCCCTCCCCCAGCGTGGTCAATTCGTCCAGCAGCGCGCTCAGTTCCTGACGCTCGCCGGGGTGTTGCTGCCAGCGGCGCAGCAGGCTTTCGGCATCCAGCAGAATGTCCATGCCCTGGGCCAGGAAGTTGCTGATCAACTGCGGGTCGCGCTTGATGCGCAGGCCCGTGCCCGGAGCGTCGAGCAAGGCTTGAAGCTGCTGGTCGAGCAGAACCTGGGTGCGGTTGATCAGGTCCGTCGCGCCTTCGATCGGCGCCAGCGGGTCGTTGTGCAACTGGCGCAGGCCTTGCTGGAACAGGCCTTCGGCTTCCAGCAACAATTCCACTTCGTCCAGGTCCAGCGGCAAGCGGTGGGCCTTGTATTCGCGGGTCAGGTGATCGAACGGGCGCGCCAGTTCGGCAATGGGCAACACACCGGCCATGTAGGCGCTGCCCTTGAGGGTGTGCAGCGCGCGTTGCAGGGCGTCGCTCACATGCAGCGGAACATGTTCGGCCGCCTGGTGCAGAAAGAGGTTGAGGCTCTCGAGGTGGCTCTGGGCTTCGTTGCGGAAAATCTCCAACAGCATCGGGTCGTGGGGTTCGACGGCGTGGGTTGGCGTGCCGCTGGCCAAGGCGTGGGCGCGCGCGGCCAGGGCGTCGACTTCATCGCGCTGGTGCTGGTCGTCGCTGGCAAAATCGGCGATCAGCTCCGGCAGCAGGGCCACACTTTCATCCAGCACCTGTTGCACGTCGGCGCCAAGAACCACGCTGCGCTCCAGCACGCGGTTGAGCAGGTTTTCCACGGCCCAGGCCAGCTCGGCCAGTACCAGCGCGCGCACCATGCGGCCGCTGCCCTTGAGGGTGTGGAAGGCGCGGCGCATTTCAGCCTGGGCGGTTTTGTCGGCACTGTTGGGCAGGTCACGGTGCAGCACCTCGAGGACTTCTTCGGTTTCTTCGAGGAAGACTTCGCGCAGTTCATCGTCGATGGGGGCTTCGTCGGCGGGCGGCGGCAACAGGCTGCCGGGGCGTTGTCGGGCCGGCGGGTTCAGGCGTGAGGTGGGGCTGGCCAGGGCGTCGAACTGCGACTGGCTCGGCGCTTCATCGCCCGCCAATGCACCCTCCGGCGCCACCAGCGCCTGGCGCCAGGGTTTGGCCGCAGGCAGGTAGCCCAGCGCGGTCAGGCCCTGGGTGGCCATTTCCAGCACCCGCTCGCCGTCGGCGTCGGGGTCCTGGAGCATGCGTTCGAGGTAATACTCCAGGCTGCTGATCACCTCGGCAAAATGCTCCAGCTGCACGGCGGACGGCGCGGCCTCGTTGACCATCAACTGTTTATTCACGTAATCGGCGCAGCCGCGCATCAGGCTTGCCGCGCGGGGCAAGGGGATCATGGCCAGCGCGCCACGCACCTGACTCAGCAGCTCCGGCAGCGACTCCAGGTGCTGGCGGTCCCAATCGGCTTCGAGGCAATCGATCACCAACTCCCGGGCTTGCTTGAGGCACTGGCAGGATTCGCGGATCACCAGCTGGTGAATCTGCGTCAGGTCGGTGGTGGGCAGGCGGCTCTCTTCGCGGCCCTGCGCCTCCACGGTGCCGACCATGCCCGCCAGCGTGGCTTCGACGTAGAGCAACGCGCCTGCCACGTCCATCAGCACCGGGTCATTGGGCTCGCGCTGACCCTGGGCCAGGCTCTGCACCACAGCCAACTGGTCGATGATCACTTTGCGCGGCTGGCCGAAGCCCAGCACCGCCAGGGTGTCGGCGATCTGGCGCAGCGGCGCCAGCAGCGCGTCAAGGTCGCCGATGTGCTGGCGGTCGCTGCGCACGAACAGGTCCAGCCGCTCCTTGACCCGCACCAGCTCCTCACACAACGCACCGAGCACCGAGCCCATGGCATTGCGGTCCGGCCCCGCCAGGCGCGCGCGTTCGGCATCCACCAGCGCGCTGTCGGGCAAGGCGTCATCCAGGCCGTAGCGCTCCCGCAAACTCTGCATGCGCGGCGTAGGACGGGTGACCTTGGCGACGTAGAACAACAGGCTTTTGAGCAAGCCATCCGGGGCCGGTTGGTTGATCCCGCCGATGCCCTGGGCGAGCAGGCGTTTGAGTTGTTTGCCACTGGCCTTGAGCAGGCTGCGCAACGCCGGGCTGTTGGCGATCACGCCGGTGAGCATGCCCTCGACCAACGCCGAGGTGACTTGCCACAACGGCAGCAGCGGCGCGCCCTGGCACAGCGCTTCGAGGCGCGCGAACACCCGCGCCATGTCCTCCAGGTTGCTTGGGTCGTGGTCCTCGCGCAGCAACCCGGCCAGCGCCTGTTGCAGCCAGTGCTGCCACTGGCGTAATTGCTCGTGAAGCTCGGGCTGATCGCGCTGGGCCAGGGCGTCGTCGGGCAGCGGTGCAATCGACAGCAATTGCGGGCTGAACAGGCTGGTTTCCGACAACAGGCTTTCGCCACGGGCACTGCGCAGGTCGTTGAGCAGCGGCAGCACCACCAGCGGCAAATCGCGCCGGGCGCTGTGTACGCGGTCCAGATACAGCGGCAGTTGGCCGAGGGCTTGTTGCAGCAGGCGGATGCTTTCGTCGCGCTGGCTGACGCGTTCGGCCTGCAGCGCCAGGGCCAGTTCCTCGATCTCTTCGGCGAGCAGCGCCGCGCCGTAGAACTCGACCATTTGCAGCGCGCCATGCACTTGATGGATGCACGCAAGGCACTCGCCCAGGGCGTCGGCGTCGCGGGTTTCGACAAACGCGTCCAGCGCCGAACGGGCCTGTTTCAGGGTTTCGGCAATGTCGCTCTTGACCCATTCGAGGGCCACGTAGTCGTGCCGATCAACCATAACTGCTCCGCTTAGAATTCGTGGGTTGCTGGTGGTGCCAAGAACAATGGATATCCCACATTTGAACTGTGGTGTTCTTGAGATAGCATTTCAATCGTCGACCGTTTTGGGCGGCGGAAGGGTGAAACCCGACACCGAACGCCGCAACTGGCTGGCCATTTTTGCCAGGTTGCCGATGCTCTCGGCGGTCGCCGTCGAGCCCGATGAGGTCTGGGTGGTGATCTGCTGAATCACGTTCATGGTCAGGGAGATCTGCCCCGCCGACGACGTCTGTTGCTGCGCCGCGTTGGAAATACTCTGGATCAACGCCGCCAGGGTCTTGGACACGCCTTCGATCTCCTCCAGCGCCACGCCGGCGTCCTGGGCCAACCGCGCGCCGCGCACCACCTCGGTGGTGGTCTGCTCCATGGAAATCACGGCTTCGTTGGTGTCGGCCTGGATCGCCCGCACCAGGGTTTCAATTTGCCGGGTGGCGGCCGATGAGCGCTCGGCCAAGCGTTGCACTTCGTCGGCCACCACGGCGAACCCGCGCCCGGCGTCACCGGCCATGCTCGCCTGGATCGCGGCGTTCAGGGCGAGGATGTTGGTCTGGTCGGCAATGTCGTCGATCAGGCTGACGATATCGCCGATTTCCTGGGACGACTCGCCCAGACGCTTGATGCGCTTGGCGGTGTCCTGAATCTGTTCGCGAATGTTGTCCATGCCGTGGATGGTGTTGTGCACCACCTCGTTGCCTTTGTTGGCGATCTCCACCGAGCGCTCCGCCACCGCCGAGGATTCGGCGGCGTTGGCCGAGACGTGGTCGATGGATTGGGCCATCTGGTTGATCGCGGTGGAGGCTTCGGCGATCTGCTGGGCCTGATGCTCCGAGGCCTGGGCCAGGTGCATGGCGGTGGCCTGGGTTTCTTGCACGGCACCGGCAACCTGGCCCGCCGTGAGGTTGATGGTGGCGACCAGATCGCGCAGCTGGTCCACGGAATAGTTGATCGAGTCGGCGATGGTGCCGGTAAAGTCCTCGGTCACCGAGGCCGTCACGGTGAGGTCGCCGTCGGCCAGGTCTTCGATTTCATCGAGCAGGCGCATGATCGCGTTCTGATTGCGCTCGTTCTTCTCGGCGGTTTCACGCAGTTGGCGGTTGGTTTCGCGCACCATCACCAGGCCGATCAGGATGATCGAGGTCAGCGCCAGCAAGCCCAGCACGTAGCCGCCGATGGTGTCGAAGCTGCGTCCGCTGGCGAGGTTTTCGAAACCGGTGGCCAGGTGCGAGGCTTCATCGAGCAGGGTCTGCGACAGGTTGAAGATGTTGCTCGCCGAGGCGCGCACCTGGAACAGCTGCGGCGAGGTTTCGAGGATTTCATCCACGGAGCCCGACACGAACTCGAACAGCTCGGCGATTTCCGTCAGCCGCGCGCGGGCGTCGCGGTCTTCGACCTGGGTGATGCGCAGCCCGGGGTTGCCGTTGAGCATGCCATTGAGCACCACGCCAAAGCGGTTGGCGTCGCGGCCAAAGGCATCGGCGGCCTGCACGGCGGTTTCGTCGCCGGCAAGCACCGTGTTGACCGCGCCCAGAATACGCTCGGCCAGCAACGACTGGCGCTGGGCCAGGGCCACCTGACTGGCCGGGGCACCGCGCTGCAGCAGGATGTCGACGACCTTTTCCGACTCCATCTGCAACTGCGGCACGGTTTCGGCCAGGGTCGCGGCCACCTGGTGCAGGGACAGCACCGTTTGTTCGCTGGCGAGGATAGCGTCGGTGTTCTTCAGCAGCGCTTCCCAGTCGGTCTGCACCGCGCGCATTTCGTTGCGCACGGCACTGGGTGCAGCGGGCAGGCCGGTGTCCCGGTCGCCTTTTTTCAGGTAGCCCCAACGTTGCGCGAAGTCGTTGCGTGCCTCAGCGAGCAGCTTGAAGGCCGCCGACTTGCCGGCAGCGGCTTCGGTGGCGTTCTTGGCGATGCGCTGGGACAGCACGCGCAGCTCGCCGGCGTGGCCGATGTACTGCTTGTCGTAGGTGGACTGGGTATTGAGGTAGGCGAAGTTGGCGAACAGCAGCATGATAAACACGATCAACGCGATGAACAGCACGATGATCTGTGAACGGCTGCGCGACGCGGCCTGGGGCCTGGGCGTGGTCGGGGTGGTCATGCGGCAACATCCATAAAGCCCGAGGCATCGGCCAGGGCGAAGGGGCTGAACACCTGCCACTGCGGCTCGCCGTCGAAGCGGCCCTGGATATACGGCGTGTCGGAGCGGGCATCGCTCACCAGCGCGTCTTGTGCGAAATGCTGCATCCCCACCACCTCGTCCACCAGCAGCCCGACAAACAGCTCGTTGAATTCCACCACCAGTACCCGCCGCTGCTTGCGCGCCCTGGACAGCGGCAAGCCGAGGAACCCGCCCAGGTCCATCACCGGCAACAGTCGCCCGCGCAGGTTGGCCACGCCCTTGACCCAGGGTTTCACGCCGGGCATCAGGGTGCAGCGCGGTTCATGCAGCACCTCGGCGACTTCGCCTATGGGCGCCACATACCAGTGCTGCCCCAGACGAAAGCCGATGCCGCTCCAGCGCTGCAGGCGGGTTTCCTGGGACGGCAGGTCGGCGGCCAGCAGGCGACAGCGACGGTCGATGTCCAGCAGCAGCTCGAAGGCGGTGTGCGACTCGGTCATGATGGCGTGCCGTCAGCCGGCCAGCACCTTGTTGAGGGTGGCGATCAGGGTGTCTTCGTCCACCGGCTTGGTCAGGTAATCCTTGGCGCCCTGGCGCGCGCCCCAGATCTTGTCGGTTTCCTGGTCTTTGGTGGTGATGATGATGATCGGGATGCCGTTGGTTTCCGGCTCCTTGGACAGTTGGCGCGTGGCCTGGAAGCCGTTGAGACCGGGCATCACGATGTCCATCAGCACGGCGTCGGGTTTTTCCTGACGGGCCAGGGCCACGCCGTCCGCGCCGTTCTCGGCTTTCAGTACCTGGTGGCCGTGCTTTTCGAGCATGCCGGTGAGTTTGTACATTTCAGTCGGCGAATCGTCGACGATCAGAACACGTGCCATGGTTTTCCCCACTACATTGGTTGGCGCCGGCCCACGGGGGACGGCGTCAGTGTGCTTGTTCTACTGCGGCAAACCCCGGCACGCAGGCCTTGATCGCGCCCAGCAGTTCTTCCTTGCTGAACGGCTTGGTCAAAAACTGATCGACCCCCACGATGCGACCCTTGGCCTTGTCGAACAGACCGTCCTTGGACGACAGCATGATCACCGGGATCGCCTTGAACGCCGGGTTGTTCTTCACCAGCGCGCAAGTCTGGTAGCCATCCAGGCGCGGCATCATGATGTCGACAAAGATAATGTGCGGGTGATGATCGACAATCCGCGCCAGGGCATCGAAACCGTCGATGGCCGTGATCACGTCGCAGCCCACGTTCTTCAACAGGGTCTCGGCGGTGCGGCGGATCGTTTTCGAATCGTCGATCACCATCACTCTCAAGGCGTTGGAATGCTGTTCCATAGTTGCTCTACCATCGCCACGGCGAATCGGTTTTTCGTGCGTGCTGCCTGATGTCGCACAGCATGAGCGCCGCAAGCCTTGGAATTCAAGGGCTGGTGCGCTGTGGCAGTCTTTTTAGCACAGTCTCGGGGGTGCAATCTATCGAGGCACCCGCCCGGTGGTTTTTCCTTGACCCACAACAGCCACAGCGCCACTCTGACGCCACTTTTTATGCGCCCTATCTGCAGAGGAAAATCCCCCATGAGCGTTCGCGTCGGCATTGTCATGGATCCTATCGCCAGCATCTCCTATAAAAAGGACAGCTCGCTGGCCATGCTGCTGGCCGCCCAGGCACGCGGCTGGACTCTGTTCTATATGGAGCAGCGCGACCTTTACCAGGGCGACGGCGAGGCCCGTGCCCGCATGCGCCCGCTGCAGGTGTTCGCCAACCCCGAGAAGTGGTTCGAGCTGCAGGACGAAATCGACAGCCCGCTGAGCGATCTGGACGTGATCCTGATGCGCAAGGACCCGCCGTTCGACATGGAATTCGTCTACTCCACCTACCTGTTGGAGCAGGCCGAGCGCGCCGGCGTGTTGATCGTCAACAAGCCGCAGAGCCTGCGCGACTGCAACGAAAAGCTGTTCGCCACGCTGTTCCCACAGTGCACGCCGCCCACCGTGGTCAGCCGTCGTGCCGATGTGCTGCGTGAATTTGCCGCCAAACATGGGGATGTGATCCTCAAGCCGCTGGACGGCATGGGCGGCACCTCGATTTTCCGTCACCGGGCCGGCGACCCCAACCTGTCGGTGATTCTGGAGACCCTGACGGTGCTGGGCACCCAGCAGATCATGGGCCAGGCCTACCTGCCGTCGATCAAGGACGGCGACAAGCGCATCCTGATGATCGACGGCGAACCGGTGGATTACTGCCTGGCGCGGATTCCGGCAGCGGGCGAGACGCGCGGCAATCTGGCGGCGGGTGGGCGCGGTGAAGCGCGTCCGCTGTCGGACAAGGATCGCTGGATTGCGCAACAGGTCGGCCCGACCCTGCGCGAGAAGGGCCTGCTGTTCGTCGGCCTGGACGTGATCGGTGAGAACCTCACGGAAATCAACGTCACCAGCCCGACCTGTATTCGCGAGATTGATAATGCATTTGGCACGAACATCGGCGAAATGCTGATGGCCGCGATTGAGCGCAAGCTGCAATCCAAGTGACATAGACCGCCGGACACACGCCAACATTGCGTTATCATGCCCCACCTGTGAAACGCGCGATGTTGGTTTTTTTGTCATGACGCTCCCGCCCGAACTGCCCCCCGAACTCTCCCACAACAGCGTGCGCCCGGCTGATCGGCTCGGATTTACCCTGTTTCTGGCAGCGTTGATTCACCTGGCACTGATTCTCGGCGTGGGCTTTACCATGGTCGAGCCCAGGCAGATCACGCGGACGCTGGAAATCACCCTCGCCACGTTCAAAAGCGAAAAAGCACCCGAGAAGGCCGATTTTCTCGCCCAGGAAAACCAGCAGGGCAGCGGCACACTCGACAAGAAAGCCGTGCCCAAGACCACTGAAGTGGCGCCCTTCCAGGACAACAAGGTCAATAAGGTCTCCCCGCCTCCGACGCCAAAGCCTGAGGTCAAACAGGCCACGCCCAAGCCTGCCGTCACCACCGTCGCGCCCAAACCGCAGAAAGCGCCGGTGCAACGTGAAAAAACCAGAACCGACCCGCAGCCCGAACCGGCAAAGCCGGCACCGACGTTCGACAGCTCGACCCTGTCCGACGAGATCTCCAGCCTGGAAGCCGAACTGGCCCACGAACAGCAGCTGTACGCCAAGCGCCCGCGCATCTACCGCCTCAACGCGGCCTCGACGATGCGCGACAAGGGTGCCTGGTATAAGGATGAGTGGCGCAAGAAGGTCGAGCGCATCGGCAACCTCAACTATCCGGAAGAAGCGCGGCGCCAGCAGATTTACGGAAATTTACGTCTATTGGTGTCAATCAACCGTGATGGCACCCTGTACGAAGTTCAGGTGCTGGAGTCCTCCGGACAGCCGCTGCTGGACCAGGCCGCCCAGCGCATCGTGCGCCTGGCCGCGCCCTTTGCGCCGTTTTCCGGCGACCTGAACGACGTGGACCGCCTGGAAATCATCCGCACCTGGAAATTCGCCAAGGGTGATCGGCTGTACAGCAACTGATGACAATTGCCGTGTGCAATTCATCCCCGGCTTGTCAGGTCGCCCCTCCGCCGCCACACTACCGGACATGAAAAATGTCAGCCCGACCTACCTCAAGCACCACTTCCTGATCGCCATGCCCCACATGGCCGACCCGAACTTTGCGCAGACCTTGACCTACATCGTCGAGCACACCGCCAATGGTGCCATGGGGTTGGTGGTGAACCGCCCGCAGGAGCTGAACCTGTCCGATATCCTTGAGCAATTGCGCCCGGAGATCGACCCGCCCTCCAGTTGCCAGAGCGTGCCGATCTACATCGGCGGGCCGGTGCAGACCGATCGTGGTTTCGTCCTGCACCCGACCGGGCCGACGTTTCAGGCCACGGTGGACCTGGACGGTGTGTCGCTGTCCACCTCCCAGGATGTGTTGTTCGCCATCGCCGACGGCGTGGGCCCGGAGCAAAGCGTGATCGCCCTGGGCTACGCCGGCTGGGAAGCCGGGCAACTGGAGGCGGAGCTTGCGAGCAACGCGTGGCTCACCTGCCCGTTCGACGCCGACATCCTGTTCAATACCGCCAGCGAACTGCGTCTGGAAGCGGCCGCCGCCAAGGTGCGGGTCAACCTTAACCTGCTGACCAGCCAGGCGGGGCACGCCTGATGGCTTTGCGCTTGATCCTCGGGTTTGACTACGGCACCAAACAGATCGGCGTGGCCGTCGGCCAGGTGATCACCGGCCAGGCCCGCGAGCTGTGTACCTTGAAGGCCCAGAACGGCGTGCCGGACTGGAATCAGGTCGAAGCGCTGATCAATGAATGGAAGCCCGACGCCGTGGTGGTCGGTCTGCCCTTGAACATGGACGGCACCCCCAGCGAGATGTGCCTGCGCGCCGAGAAATTCGCGCGCCGTCTCAATGGCCGCTACAACCTGCCCTTCTATACCCACGATGAACGCCTGACCACCTTTGAAGCCAAGGGTGAACGCCGCGACCGTGGCGGGCAGAAGGGCAGCTACCGCGACAACCCGGTGGACGCCATCGCCGCCGCGTTGTTGTTGCAGGGCTGGCTGGATGAAAACACGGCTTTATTTGCATCCTGACTGACGCGGCATGCCGCGTCTTTTTACGTTTGAGCCCGGACCTTGCCTGTGCGAGGCCTACCAAGGAGCCCCCCATGAGCCTGCCCAATCCCGCCGAACTGATCACCCAGATGGCGACACGCCTCACGGCCCACCTGAAACACCGTGGCATCAGCGAACCGCGCTTCATCGGCATCCGCACCGGCGGCGTGTGGGTAGCCCAGGCATTGCTGACCGAGCTGGGCAGCGAGTCGCCACTGGGCACCCTGGACGTGTCCTTCTACCGCGACGACTTCAGCCAGAACGGCCTGCACCCGCAAGTGCAACCCTCGGCGCTGCCATTTGAAGTGGAGGGCCAGCACCTGGTGCTGATCGACGACGTACTGATGAGCGGTCGCACCATTCGCGCGGCCCTGAACGAGCTGTTCGACTACGGGCGCCCGGCCAGCGTGACGCTCGTGTGCCTGCTGGACCTGGACGCCGGCGAATTGCCGATCAGCCCGGACGTGGTCGGCGCCACGCTGTCTTTGGCAGCCCACCAGCGGGTAAAATTGTCCGGGCCCACGCCGCTCGAACTCGAACTGCAAGACCTCGCCCTTTAAACCGCCTTGTAAAGAGTCCCCGCGATGACGCCTCTAGATGCCAAGCGCCCGCTGCAGCTCAATGCTCAGGGTCAATTGCAACATTTCTTGTCCCTCGACGGTTTGCCCCGCGAACTGCTCACCGAGATCCTCGACACCGCCGACTCGTTCCTCGAAGTCGGCGGACGCGCGGTAAAAAAGGTCCCGCTGCTGCGCGGCAAGACCATCTGCAATGTGTTCTTCGAGAACTCCACGCGCACCCGCACCACCTTCGAACTGGCGGCCCAGCGCCTGTCGGCCGATGTGATCACGCTGAACGTGTCCACGTCGTCGGCCAGCAAGGGCGAAACCCTGCTCGACACCCTGCGCAACCTTGAGGCCATGGCCGCCGATATGTTCGTGGTGCGCCACGGCGACTCCGGCGCCGCGCACTTCATCGCCGAGCACGTGTGCCCGCAGGTGGCGATCATCAACGGCGGCGACGGCCGTCACGCCCACCCGACCCAGGGCATGCTCGACATGCTCACCATCCGGCGGCACAAGGGCAGCTTTGAAAACCTCTCGGTGGCCATCGTCGGCGACATCCTGCACTCGCGGGTGGCGCGCTCCAACATGCTGGCCCTCAAAGCTTTGGGCTGCCCGGATATCCGCGTGATCGCGCCCAAGACGCTGCTGCCGATCGGCATCGAGCAATACGGCGTCAAGGTCTACACCGACATGACCGAAGGCCTCAAGGATGTGGACGTGGTGATCATGCTGCGCCTGCAACGCGAACGCATGTCCGGTGGGTTGCTACCCAGCGAGGGTGAGTTCTACCGCCTCTTCGGCCTGACCACCGCACGCCTGGCCGGCGCGAAACCGGATGCCATCGTGATGCACCCCGGCCCGATCAACCGGGGGGTGGAGATTGAGTCGGCGGTGGCCGACGGCAACCAGTCGGTGATTCTCAACCAGGTAACCTACGGCATCGCCGTGCGCATGGCGGTAATGTCCATGGCCATGAGCGGGCAAACCGCGCAACGTCAATTCGAGCAGGAGAACGCCCAGTGAAGCTCAGCATCCTTGGCGCGCGTGTTATCGACCCGGCCAGTGGCCTGGATCAAGTCACCGATCTGCACCTGGAGGCCGGCAAGATCATCGCCATCGGCGCCGCCCCCGGCGGCTTCAGCCCCAGCCAAACCATCGACGCCAACGGCCTGGTGGCCGCGCCGGGCCTGGTGGACCTGAACGTCGCCCTGCGCGAGCCGGGCTACAGCCGCAAAGGCAGCATCGCCAGCGAAACCCGCGCCGCCGCTGCCGGGGGGGTCACCAGCCTGTGCTGCCCGCCGCACACCAGGCCGGTGCTGGACACCTCGGCGGTGACCGAACTGATCCTCGACCGCGCCCGCGAGGCCGGCAACTGCAAAGTGTTCCCCATCGGCGCCCTGAGCAAAGGCCTGGACGGCGAACAACTGGCCGAGCTGATTGCCCTGCGCGACGCCGGTTGCGTGGCGTTCGGCAACGGCCTGGAGAGCTTTCGCAGCACCCGTACCCTGTGCCGTGCTCTGGAATACGCGGCCACCTTCGACCTGACGGTGATCTTTCATTCCCAGGACCGCGACCTGGCCGAAGGCGGCCTGGCCCATGAGGGCGCCGTGGCCAGCTTCCTCGGCCTGCCGGGCATCCCGGAAACCGCCGAGACCGTGGCCCTGGCGCGCGACCTGCTGCTGGTGGAACAAAGCGGCGTGCGCGCGCATTTCAGCCAGTTGACCAGCGCACGCGGCGTTGCCCTGATCGCCCAGGCCCAGGCCCGTGGCTTGCCGGTAACGGCGGATGTTGCGCTGTATCAGCTGATCCTCACGGATGAAGCGCTGATCGACTTCTCCAGCCTGTACCACGTGCAGCCGCCGCTGCGCACATTGGCCGACCGCGAGGGTTTGCGGGCGGCGATCAAATCCGGCGTGGTGTCAGCGATTTCCAGCCATCACCAACCCCACGAACGCGATGCCAAGCTGGCGCCGTTTGGCGCAACCGAGCCGGGTATCAGCAGCGTTGAGCTGTTGCTGCCCCTGGCGATGACTCTGGTGGAAGACGGCTTGCTGGACTTGCCAACGCTGCTGGCGCGCCTGAGCAGCGGCCCGGCGCAGGCCTTGCGCTTGCCGGCGGGCAAGTTGGCGGTGGGTGCAGCGGCGGATCTGGTGGTGTTTGATCCGACAAGCTCCACGGTTGCCGGGGAGCAGTGGTTGTCCAAGGGCGAGAACTGCCCGTTTATCGGCCATAGCCTGCCGGCGACGGTGCGTTATACCTTGGTGGACGGTCGCATCAGCTACCAGGCCTGACACCGCTTTAACGTGGGCACAGTACATGTGGGAGGGGGCTTGCTCCCGATTGGGGTGGGTCAGCCACAGATGAGCTGACGGGTCCACCGCTATCGGGAGCAAGCCCCCTCCCACACTTGCATCTCTATCTGGCCAGAGAGGTTCAGCGTCCGCTGTTGCGCTCGGCATTGCGGATCGATATCTGCGTATTCAAGGTCCAGAAGTCATACAGCACGCCCACCAGAAACAATCCGCCGGTCAGCAGGTAGATCAGGCCGGTGATCCATTTGCCCTGGTACATGCGGTGCACACCAAACACGCCCAAAAACGCCAGCAGAATCCACGCAATGTTGTATTCGATAGGTCCGGCGGTAAAACGCAGGTCAGCTTCACGGTCCATGGCCGGGATCAGGAAGAAGTCGATCAGCCAGCCGATACCCAGCAAGCCCAGGGTGAAAAACCAGATCGTTCCGGTCACGGGTTTGCCGTAATAAAAGCGATGCGCGCCGGTAAAACCGAAAATCCACAGCAGGTAACCGATCACCTTGCTGTGGGTGTCTTGCTGTTGGCCAATCTGTTGATAGGTATTCATCGCGTACCTCATTTGCCTCGATAGATAAATTTTTTCACTTTCTTTGTGACTTTTTTACAAGCGCCCGACGTACGGCAAATGGTATCTTCCCTGCCCTGAAAGCCTTATGCCACCTGACTTGTGTCCGAAAATGGCAGTCAATCGTCGCCTTTTTCCTGATTTTGCCGTCAAGGTTGAGTCGACAAACGGCCTGAGATCGACACAAAAAGCTGTTATAAAGTTGCGCGCTAACCCATATGAGCCACGCCGAATGCGACCTTTCTTCAAGACATGGCTAACCATCTGCCTATTAATGCCACTGGCCGCCCACGCCACCAATCGTGAGCAACGTCTTCCCAACGTTAACGGTTTCACCCCTAAAGTTCATAGCGCTGCGGTCAACGCCAAATCAGCCAAGCTGACCGTCAAGCGTCCTACTCAACTGAGCAAGGCCCACGGCAAAGCCACTCCAGCGCTGATGGCCGTCAACACCAAGCAGAGCAGCACCGTGCTCAGCCGCGCCGTGAATGTGCTCGGTACTCCTTATCGTTGGGGCGGCAGCAGCCCAAGTAAAGGGTTCGACTGCAGCGGTTTGGTGAAATATGCCTTCAATGACGTCAAGGCGGTCGATCTGCCGCGTACGTCCAACGCCATGGCCGCCGGCCACGGGCAGAAGGTTGAACGCAAGGACCTGAAGCCGGGCGACCTGCTGTTCTTCAAGTTGAAGAGCCGCCAGGTGAACCACGTTGCCATTTACCTGGGCAACGATCGCTTCATCCACGCACCGCGCCGTGGCAAATCAGTCAGCATCGACACGCTGAAAAAGCCGTTCTGGAACAAGAACTACGTGATCGCCAAGCGTGTGCTGCCCAAAGAGCAGAACAACAACCTGCGGATCGTGCAGCGCTGATTTTCCCGGTTCAAATGCAGTAAATGTGGGAGGGGGCTTGCCCCCTTCCACATGGGTTTCCATTGTTTTTGAGACCTATATGTCCCCAGGCACCGTCGCCTTCTCGCGCGCCTCTTCCCGGCTGACCAGCCCCTCGCCCACCAGCGCCCTCAAGCTCATATCCAGCGTCTTCATCCCCACCGCTCCGCCGGTCTGAATCGCCGAGACCATCTGCGCCACTTTGTTCTCGCGGATCAGATTACGAATGGCCGGCGTGCCCAGCATGATTTCATGGGCAGCAACGCGTCCGCCGCCGAGCCTCTTGACCAGCACTTGTGACACCACCGCCTGCAGTGATTCCGCCAACATCGAGCGCACCATGGCCTTTTCCCCCGCCGGGAACACATCCACCAGACGGTCCACGCTTTTGGCCGCTGACGTGGTGTGCAGGGTGCCGAAGACCAGGTGCCCGGTTTCCGCCGCCGTCAATGCCAGGCGAATGGTCTCCAGGTCGCGCAACTCGCCGATCAGAATCACGTCCGGGTCTTCGCGCAGGGCCGAGCGCAGGGCCGTCGAGAAGCTGTGGGTATCACGGTGCACCTGACGCTGATTGATCAGCGCCATGTTCGGCCGGTGGATAAATTCGATGGGGTCTTCCAGCGTGAGGATGTGCTGGCGGCGATGCCGATTCAGGTCATCGATCATCGCCGCCAACGTAGTGGACTTGCCCGAGCCGGTGGGACCGGTCACCAGCACCAGGCCGCGCGGCAAGCGCGCGATGCGCTGGAAGACTTCGCCCAGCCCCAGGCTCTCCAGGCTCTGAACCTCGCAAGGAATAGTGCGAAACACCGCCCCCACGCCACGCGCCTGGCGGAACACGTTCACGCGGAACCGCGCCACGCCCGGCAGTTCGAATGCAAAATCCGTTTCAAGAGATGTTTCGAAATCCTTTTGCTGGTGCTGATTGAGCAAAGGGCTCAACAAGTCCGCCACTTGCGGCGGTGAAAGCACCGGCCAATCCAGTGGCCATACCTCGCCATCAACTCGCAACATCGGCACCAGACCAGCCGACAGATGCAGGTCGGAGGCGCCACGGCGCACGCTGGCCGTCAGCAATTGAGTGATATCCATAGGGCTTTCCATTTCCAGTAGAATGCCGCGGACTCCATATCCACGGGTGCATCTTGAATGTCGACGATAGCAGACAACATCGGCCAGGTTAGCCAGCGCATCCGCGCCGCGGCCGACGCCGTGCAACGTGACCCGAGCAGCATCCACCTGCTGGCCGTGAGCAAGACCAAACCTGCCGAGGCTGTGCGCGAGGCCTATGCCGCCGGCGTTCGCGACTTCGGCGAGAACTACCTGCAGGAAGCGTTGAGCAAACAGGCGCAATTGTCCGACCTGCCCTTGAGTTGGCACTTCATCGGCCCCATTCAATCGAACAAGACTCGTGCTATCGCCGAGAACTTCGCCTGGGTGCATTCCGTGGACCGCCTGAAAATCGCACAACGCCTGTCCGAGCAACGCCCGGCCGACCTGCCGCCGCTGAATATTTGCATCCAGGTCAACGTCAGTGGCGAAGCCAGCAAGTCCGGCTGCACACCCGCCGACCTGCCGGCCCTGGCGAACGCCATCAGCGCCCTGCCGCACCTGAAGCTGCGCGGCCTGATGGCAATCCCTGAGCCGACTGAAGACCGCGCGGCGCAGGACGCGGCGTTCGCCAGTGCGCGCGAGCTGCAAGCCAGCCTGAATCTGGCGCTGGACACACTTTCCATGGGCATGAGCCACGACCTCGCGTCGGCCATCGCCCAAGGCGCCACCTGGGTGCGGGTCGGTACCGCGCTGTTTGGCGCCCGCGACTACAGCCAGCCGTCACATGGCTGACGTTCATTTAGCTAAGGACCTGTCATGAAAGACACGCGTATTGCCTTTATCGGCGCCGGTAACATGGCGGCCAGCCTGATCGGCGGCCTGCGGGCCAAGGGCCTGGACGCCGCGCAGATCCGCGCCAGCGACCCGGGCGAAGAGACCCGCGCCCGCGTCAGCGCCGAGCACGGTATCGAAACCTTCGCCGACAATGCCGAGGCCATCCACGGCGTCGAGGTGATCGTGCTGGCGGTCAAGCCACAGGCCATGAAGGCTGTGTGCGAAAGCCTGCGACCAAGCCTGCAGCCGCATCAGCTTGTGGTTTCGATTGCCGCCGGTATCACCTGCGCCAGCATGAACAATTGGCTCGGCGCCCAACCGATCGTGCGCTGCATGCCCAATACCCCGTCGCTGCTGCGCCAGGGCGTGAGCGGCCTGTACGCCACCGCCGAAGTCAGCGCCACACAGCGTGACCAGGCCCAGGCGTTGCTGTCTGCGGTGGGCATCGCCGTGTGGCTTGAGCAGGAGCAGCAACTGGATGCGGTCACCGCCGTGTCCGGCAGCGGCCCGGCGTACTTTTTCCTGCTGATCGAAGCCATGACCGCCGCCGGCGTCAAACTGGGCCTGCCCCATGACGTGGCGGAACAGCTGGCTGAGCAAACAGCGCTGGGCGCGGCAAAAATGGCCGTCGCCAGCGAGGTGGACGCCGCCGAACTGCGCCGTCGCGTGACCTCGCCGGGCGGCACCACGCAAGCGGCCATCGAATCGTTCCAGGCCGGGGGCTTTGAAGCCCTGGTGGAAAAGGCACTGGGTGCTGCGGCACACCGTTCGGCCGAGATGGCCGAGCAACTGGGCAAATAGTCGTCCCTTACCAAGGTAATCAAACATGCTCGGAATCAATGACGCTGCCATTTTCATCATCCAGACCCTGGGCAGCCTGTACCTGCTGATCGTGCTGATGCGCTTCATCCTGCAACTGGTGCGGGCGAACTTCTACAACCCGCTGTGCCAGTTCGTGGTCAAGGCCACGCAACCGCTGCTCAAGCCGCTGCGCCGTGTGATCCCGAGCCTGTTTGGCCTGGACATGTCGTCGCTGGTACTCGCGCTGCTGCTGCAAATGCTGCTGTTCGTGGTGATCCTGATGCTCAGCGGCTACCAGCCCTTTACGGTGCTGCTGTTGCCGTGGGCGCTGATCGGGGTGTTCTCGCTGTTCCTGAAGATCATTTTCTGGTCGATGATCATCAGCGTGATCCTCTCGTGGGTTGCGCCGGGCAGCCGCAGCCCGGGCGCCGAGTTGGTGTACCAGATCACCGAGCCGGTGCTGGCGCCGTTCCGTCGTCTGATCCCGAACCTGGGCGGTTTGGATATTTCACCGATCTTTGCGTTCATCGCGATCCAGTTGCTGCAAAGCTGGGTGATTCCGCGTTTGGCGTTCTATGCGTTCATGCCCAAAGAGCTGTTCGGCCTGATCTGACAGATGGGAGCTGGCTTGCCTGCGATGCAGGCACCTCGGTGTGTCAGTCACGCCAAGGTGATGCGGTCGCAGGCAAGCCAGCTCCCACACAAACCAGCACTGAAATTTGTATCTGCGTACTGGCGCAGGCCTTTGCTTGCCGCTGGCCCCCCCGCTCTTTAGACTTACGCCTCATTTAAACGAGAGCAGGGTCGATGTCAGCTGCCTTCCCCCCCGATTCTGTTGGACTGGTCGTGCCCCAGGTGGCGCACTTCAGCGAACCGCTGGCCCTGGCCTGCGGCCGGTCGCTGCCGGCCTATGACCTGATCTATGAAACCTACGGCCAGTTGAATGCCACGGCGAGCAACGCCGTGCTGATCTGCCACGCCCTGTCCGGCCATCACCACGCCGCCGGCTTCCACAGCGCCGACGAGCGCAAGCCCGGCTGGTGGGACAGTTGCATCGGCCCCGGCAAACCCATCGACACCCATAAATTCTTCGTGGTGAGCCTCAACAACCTCGGCGGCTGCAATGGCTCCACCGGCCCGAGCAGCCTCAACCCCGAAACCGGCAAGCCGTTCGGCGCCGACTTCCCGGTGCTCACCGTGGAAGATTGGGTGCACAGCCAGGCGCGCCTGGCCGACCTGCTCGGCATCACGCAGTGGGCGGCGGTCATCGGCGGCAGCCTGGGTGGCATGCAGGCCCTGCAATGGACCATCACCTACCCGGATCGCGTGCGCCACTGCCTGGCCATCGCCTCGGCGCCAAAACTGTCGGCGCAGAACATCGCCTTCAACGAAGTGGCCCGCCAGGCGATCCTCACCGACCCCGAGTTCCACGGTGGTTCGTTCCAGGAAGCCGGCGTGATTCCCAAGCGCGGCCTGATGCTCGCACGCATGGTCGGGCACATCACCTACCTGTCCGATGACTCCATGGGCGAGAAATTTGGCCGTGGCCTCAAGAGCGAAAAGCTCAACTACGACTTCCACAGCGTGGAATTCCAGGTGGAAAGCTACCTGCGTTATCAGGGCGAGGAGTTCTCCGGACGCTTTGACGCCAACACCTACCTGCTGATGACCAAGGCCCTGGACTACTTCGACCCGGCGGCCAACCATGACGATGACCTGGCGAAAACCTTCGAACACGTCACCGCCAGCTTTTGCGTGATGTCGTTCACCACCGACTGGCGCTTCTCGCCAGCGCGTTCGCGCGAGCTGGTAGACGCCTTGATGGCCGCCAAAAAGGATGTCTGCTACCTGGAGATCGACGCACCCCAAGGCCATGACGCCTTCCTGATCCCGATCCCGCGCTACTTGCAGGCTTTCAGCAACTACATGAACCGCATCATTTTGTGAGAACGCCATGAGAGCCGACCTGGACATCATCCAAGACTGGATCCCCGCCGGCAGCCGCGTGCTCGACCTGGGCTGCGGCGATGGCGAATTGCTGAGCTGGCTGCGCGACCACAAGCAAGTCACCGGCTACGGTCTGGAAAACGACCCGGACAACATCGCCCAGTGCGTGGCCAAGGGCATCAACGTGATCGAGCAGGACCTGGACAAGGGCCTGGGCAACTTTGCCAGCAACAGCTTCGACATCGTGGTGATGACCCAGGCCCTGCAAGCAGTGCACTACCCGGACCGCATCCTCGACGAAATGCTGCGCGTGGGTCGCCAGTGCATCATCACCTTCCCCAACTTCGGCCACTGGCGCTGCCGCTGGTACCTGGCGACCAAGGGCCGCATGCCGGTCTCGGATTTCCTGCCCTACACCTGGTACAACACGCCGAACATCCACTTCTGCACCTTCGAAGACTTCGAAGCGCTGTGCGGCGAGCGTGAAGCCAAGGTGATCAACCGCCTTGCCGTCGATCAACAACACCGCCACGGCTGGGCGAGCAAGCTATGGCCCAACCTGCTGGGCGAAATCGGTATCTACCGGGTCAGCAGTCCTGGCCTGACCGACCACAAGATTGCCGTCTAATCATTTTCAAGAGGGACGCTCATGAGTCGCCTGGCTGTTTTTCTATTGACCGCATGCCTGGGCGCCAGCGCCATGGCCGCCGACGTTATCGACCCCAACCGCACCAAGGAATTCGGCGATATCACCGTGCGTTACAACACCTTCACCTCCAGCTTCCTGCAACCTGAAACCGCCCAGAAAGTTGGCGTGGTGCGCAGCAAGGAGAAGGGCTTGATCAATGTGACTGTGATCAAGGGTGTAACCCCGGTCGCAGCGCAGGTGACCGGCACTATCAAGGACCTGGGTGGCAAAAGTGAAATCCTGACATTCAAACAAGTCGAAGAGAAAGGCGGGATCAGCTACCTGGCGCCTTACTCCGTGACGCAGCGGGAATACAAGACGTTTACCATCAATGTTGAAACCGGCGGCAAGGCCCATGGTTTCCAATTCAACCAAGAACTGTTTCCGGCCGAATGATGAACCTCTCCCAACTCGTACTGGCCAGCCATAACGCCGGCAAACTCAAAGAACTCCAGGCCATGCTCGGCGAATCCGTGCAACTGCGCTCGATTGGCGAGTTCAGCCAGGTCGAGCCGGAAGAGACCGGCCTGTCGTTCGTCGAGAACGCCATTCTCAAGGCACGCAACGCTGCACGCATTTCGGGACTGCCAGCGCTGGCCGATGATTCGGGGCTGGCGGTGGATTTCCTGGGTGGCGCGCCGGGCATCTATTCGGCGCGCTATGCCGACGGCAAAGGCGACGCGGCCAACAACGCCAAGCTGCTGGACGCGCTCAAGGACGTGCCGGACGCGCTGCGTGGCGCGCAGTTCGTCTGCGTGCTGGCGCTGGTGCGCCATGCCGATGACCCGTTGCCGATTCTGTGTGAAGGCCTGTGGCACGGGCGCATCCTGCATGCCGCCAGCGGCGAGCACGGTTTTGGTTATGACCCGCTGTTCTGGGTGCCGGAGCGCAATGTCTCCAGCGCCGAACTGAGCCCGGCCGACAAGAACCAGATCAGTCATCGCGCCCGTGCCATGGTGTTGCTGCGCCAGCGTCTGGGCTTGAAATGACTCTGAACACCTCTGCGCAGCCGCTGATCCACGGCGGTACGCAAACGCCCCGGGCGGCCTTGCCGGTGCTGCCACCCCTGGCGCTGTACATCCACATTCCGTGGTGCGTGCGCAAATGCCCGTATTGCGACTTCAACTCCCACACTGCGAGCAAAGTGCTACCGGAAGAGGAGTATGTGGACGCCCTGCTGGCCGACCTCGACCAGGACCTGCACGCCGTTTACGGTCGCGACCTGAGCTCGATCTTCTTCGGTGGCGGCACGCCCAGCCTGTTTAGCGCAGCGGCGCTGGGCCGCCTGCTCGAAGGCGTGCAGGCGCGCATCCCGTTTGCGGCCGATATCGAGATCACCCTGGAAGCCAACCCCGGCACGTTCGAGCAAGAGAAGTTCGTGGCGTACCGCAAGCTGGGGATCAATCGCCTGTCCATTGGCATCCAGAGTTTCCAGCAGCAAAAGCTCGAGGCTCTGGGCCGTATCCATAATGGCGACGAGGCGGTACGCGCGGCGGGTATGGCGCGCCAGGCCGGCTTCGACAACTTCAACCTGGACCTGATGCATGGTTTGCCGGATCAATCCCTGGACGATGCGTTGAGCGACCTGCGCCAGGCCATCGCGCTCAAGCCGACGCACCTGTCCTGGTACCAGCTGACCCTGGAACCCAACACCGTGTTCTGGAACCAGCCGCCCGCGCTGCCGGAAGACGACACCCTGTGGGATATCCAGGAAGCCGGCCAGGCACTGCTCGCCGAACATGGTTACGCACAGTATGAAGTGTCGGCCTACGCCCAACCCGGCCGACCGGCGCGGCACAACCTCAATTACTGGAGTTTTGGCGACTTTATCGGCATTGGCGCAGGCGCCCACGGCAAGCTCAGCCACCCTGATGGACGCATCGTGCGCACCTGGAAAACCCGCGCGCCGAAGGACTACCTCAACCCGGCCAAAAGCTTCCAGGCCGGGGCAAAAGAACTGACCAACGACGAGCTGCCGTTCGAGTTCCTGATGAACGCCCTGCGCCTCACCGAAGGGGTCGACGCCAGGCTCTATGCCGAACGCACCGGCCTCGACCCGGCCAGCCTCGATGCAGCGCGGCGCGACGCAGAACAAAGTGGCTTAATGCAGGTCGAACCGTCACGCCTGGCGGCGACCGACCGTGGGCAACTCTTTCTCAATGACCTGCTGCAGAAATTTCTGAGCTAACGCTTCTTAAGGAAATCGAATGGATCTGGTACTCGACCTGCTCGCCACCGCATCCCGCTGGAGCCGCAGCAACCTGTCGGAAATATCCCTGGCCCTTGTGGGCTGCCTGCTGGTGCTGTTCGGCGCCGACATCAAAGGCTGGGTGGAAGCCCGTCTGGGCAGCATCGCCGGCGCCTTGCGCGTGCCCTTGATGGCGTTGCTTTGCCTGATCGGCAGCGGCGCCGCGCTGATCTACGCCACACCGTGGATTGTGCGCGGGCTAGGCCAGTTCAATAACTACAGCCTGGCGCCGGTGCTGGTGGTGGTGCTGGTTTTGATTGGGGTTGTAGCGGATCGTCGCTGACCTCAAGTACACCGCCAAACAACTGTGGGAGCTGGCTTGCCTGCGATGCAGGCACCTTGGTGTATCAGTGATACCCAGGTGATGCTATCGCAGGCAAGCCAGCTCCCACATTGGACTGCCTTTCAAATCAGGCCAGCTTTTCGAACTTCAAATCCCACACCCCATGCCCCAACCGCTCACCGCGCCGTTCGAACTTGGTGATCGGACGTTCGGCCGGGCGTGGCACGCATTTGCCGTCTTCCGCGATGTTGCGATAGCCAGGCGCGACGTTCATCACTTCCAGCATGTATTCGGCATAGGGCTCCCAGTCGGTGGCCATGTGCAGGATGCCGCCGACTTTCAGCTTGCTGCGCACCAGCTCCGCGAAGGAGGCCTGGACGATGCGACGCTTGTGGTGGCGGGCTTTGTGCCATGGGTCAGGGAAGAACAGCATCAGGCGGTCGAGGCTGTTGTCGGCGATGCAGCGGTTGAGCACTTCAATCGCGTCGCAGTCATAGACTCGCAGGTTGGTCAGGCCTTGGGTGAGCACGCCGTTGAGCAGCGCGCCGACACCTGGGCGGTGCACTTCAACACCGATGAAATCCTGCTCCGGCGCGGCGGCGGCCATTTCCAGCAGGGAGTGGCCCATGCCGAAGCCGATTTCCAGGGAACGCGGGGCCGAGCGACCGAATACCTGGTCGTAGTCCACCGGCGCATCGGCCAGGGGCAGCACGAACAGCGGCGTGCCCTGCTCCAGGCCCTTTTGCTGGCCTTCGGTCATGCGGCCGGCGCGCATCACGAAGCTCTTGATGCGGCGGTGCCTGGAGTCGTCGGCAGCGTCCACGGTGTTCGGCGTTTCGTTTGATTCAGTCATCAATGGCTCTTACTTGATCAGACCATCCAGCGGCGAAGAAGCGCTGGCATAGAGTTTTTTCGGCATGCGCCCGGCGAGGTAAGCCAGACGGCCCGCGACGATGGCGTGTTGCATGGCTTCGGCCATCATGATCGGTTGTTGGGCATGGGCGATGGCCGAGTTCATCAGCACCGCGTCGCAGCCCAGCTCCATGGCGATGGTCGCGTCGGAGGCGGTGCCTACGCCGGCATCCACCAGCACCGGGATCTTGGCTTCTTCAAGGATGATCTGCAGGTTGTACGGATTGCAGATACCCAGGCCGGAGCCGATCAGACCGGCCAGCGGCATCACGGCGATGCAGCCGATTTCCGCCAATTGACGGGCGATGATCGGGTCATCACTGGTGTAGACCATCACGTCGAAGCCTTCCTTGACCAGGGTTTCAGCGGCCTTGAGGGTTTCGATCACGTTGGGGAACAGGGTTTTCTGGTCGGCCAGCACTTCCAGCTTCACCAGGTTGTGGCCATCGAGCAGCTCACGGGCCAGGCGGCAGGTGCGCACGGCTTCGATGGCGTCATAGCAACCGGCGGTGTTCGGCAGGAAGGTGTAGCGATCCGGCGACAGCACTTCGAGCAGGTTCGGCTCGCCCTCGATCTGGCCAAGGTTGGTGCGGCGCACGGCGAAGGTCACGATCTCGGCACCCGAGGCTTCGATGGCCAGGCGGGTTTCTTCCATGTCGCGGTACTTGCCGGTGCCGACCAGCAGGCGGGACTGGTAGGTACGACCGGCCAGGACGAAAGGCTTGTCGCTACGAACGATGCTCATGGGAAATCCTCGTAATGGGGTGAGGTTCTGCAGACTGCGAGGTGGCGACTAGCCGCCGCCGATGGCATGGACCACTTCGACCTGGTCACCGTCGGCGAGCGCAGTGGCGGCGTGCTGACTGCGCGGGACGATATCCTGATTGAGTTCCACTGCGACACGGCGCCCGGTCAGTTCCAGGCGGGTCAACAGGGCCTCGACGGAGGCACCGTCGGGCAATTCAAAGGGTTCGCCGTTCAACTGAATGCGCATGCCAGGGGCCGCCATCGTTTTTAGGGGCCAGCATTCTAGCGTGATTGGGACCTGAAGGTCAGCTCCAAGCGTCAAGCGGTCAGCTGCAGGCGCCACGCCGCCAAACCGAGGAAGAACCAGCCAAGCAGAAACGCCAGCCCGCCGAACGGGGTGATGATGCCCAGCTTGCTGATGCCGGTCAGGGTCAACGCGTAGAGGCTGCCGGAGAACAGCAGGATGCCGACCACAAACGCGATGCCTGCCCAGGTCACCATGCGGCCGGGGATATGGGCGGCCAGCAGCGCCACGCCGAACAGCGCCAGGGCGTGCACCAACTGGTAAGTCACGCCGGTTTGGAAAATCGTCAGGTACTCGGCGCTCAGGCGGCTTTTCAGGCCATGGGCGGCAAAGGCCCCGAGGGCGACACCGGTGAAGCCAAAAAAGGCAGCCAACATCAGAAAGCTACGCAGCATGTGGAACTCCAATCAGACGCATCGGGCAGGGTCTGTATAATGGCCCGCTCAACGGGTTCGGCCAAGCCATCTCTATGCTGCGTATCCTCTTCAGTCGTTTTCTCAAAGTCGTGAAATGGTTTGCCGTCGGCAGCGTTTTGCTGGTGCTGCTGTTGCGCGTCGTGCCGCCGCCGTTCACGGCGCTGATGGTGGAGCGCAAGATCGAGTCGTGGTTCGACGGCGAACCCATTCACCTGCAACGCAGCTGGGTGGCGTGGGATGACATCTCCGACGACCTCAAGCTGGCGGTGATGGCCGGTGAAGACCAGCGCTTCCCGCAGCACTGGGGGTTCGATTTCGGCGCGATCCAGGCAGCCATCGTGCACAACGAGCGCGGCGGGTCGATTCGGGGCGCCAGCACATTGAGCCAGCAGGTGTCGAAGAACCTGTTTCTGTGGTCTGGCCGCAGTTATCTGCGCAAGGGGCTGGAGGCCTGGTTTACCGGCCTGATTGAGGTGCTATGGCCCAAGCAGCGGATTCTTGAGGTGTACCTCAACAGCGTGGAATGGGATGACGGCGTGTTTGGCGCAGAGGCGGCGGCGCGGCATCATTTTGGGGTGAGTGCCAAAGGGCTTTCGCGGCAGCAGGCCAGCTATCTGGCGGCGGTGCTACCCAATCCAAGGGTGTGGAGCGCGAGTCATCCGACGGCGTATGTAGCGCGGCGGGCAGCCTGGATTCGCCAGCAGATGAATCAACTCGGTGGTGATGGCTACCTGCTTGAGCTGAACAACTCCCGCAAGGCCCCCTGGTCCGACTGACACAACACACAAACAAATGTGGGAGGGGGCTTGCTCCCGATAGCAGTGAATCAGCCAGCTTATCTGTAGCTGACCCACTGAAATCGGGAGCAAGCCCCCTCCCACATGGTTTTAAGCGGCGATCGACAGCTTCAGCTTGTTCATCGCGCTTTTCTCAAGCTGACGAATCCGCTCGGCCGACACGTTGTACTTCTGCGCCAGGTCGTGCAGCGTGGCTTTTTCTTCCGCCAGCCAGCGCTGGTAGAGGATGTCACGGCTGCGGTCGTCCAGCACTTCCAGCGCTTCGTGCAGGTTGTGATTGGCGTTGTCGCTCCAGTCGGCATCTTCCAGTTGACGCGCCGGGTCGTACCGGTGGTCTTCCAGGTAGTTGGCCGGCGACTGGAAAGCACTGTCGTCGTCCGCTTCGGCGGCCGGATCGAAGGCCATGTCATGGCCGGTCAGGCGGCTTTCCATCTCGCGCACTTCACGGGGCTCAACGCCGAGGCTTTCGGCCACGCGGTGGACTTCCTCGTTGTTCAGCCACGCCAGACGTTTTTTCTGGCTGCGCAGGTTGAAGAACAGCTTGCGCTGGGCCTTGGTGGTCGCGACTTTCACGATGCGCCAGTTGCGCAGGATGAACTCGTGGATTTCCGCCTTGATCCAGTGAACGGCGAACGACACCAGGCGCACACCCATCTCGGGATTGAAGCGCTTGACCGCTTTCATCAGGCCGACATTGCCTTCCTGGATCAGGTCAGCCTGGGCCAGCCCGTAGCCGCTATAGCTGCGGGCGATATGTACGACAAAACGCAGGTGGGCGAGCACCATCTGCCGAGCCGCCCCCAAATCCTGCTCATAGTAGAGACTCTCGGCCAGTTCACGCTCCTGCTCGGGCGTCAGCAATGGAATGCTGTTGACCGTGTGCACATAGGCTTCCAGGTTTCCACCTGGAGCCAGGGCATACGCAGGTTGCAAAGAAGTGGTCATACGAAAAAACCTCCGACTCACATAACTCGTGCAGTTCAGCACTGCGAAAATTGACCGGGGAACCGTAGGACAAGTTCCCTATACCGCTGATACGGTCAATACAAACGAAACCACATTAATCTGGCATTAACTACTTGGGCGCCAGCTCACGTAAATGCCGCGCCACGGCAATCCAGGCACCGATATAACCCAACAATACCGCGCCAAGCAAGAGCGAGAGACCATCGGCCACAGGCACCCCGGCCAGGGCAAAATCACTGCCGTACAAGCCGGCAAGGCCCGTCACCGCGTCGTTCAGCCAGTCCAGGCCGAAAGCCAGCACACCCCAGGACAAAAACCCGGCACCCAGGCCATAAAGCGCGCCCATGTACAGAAAAGGACGACGCACATAGCTGTCCGTGCCGCCGACAAGTTTAATCACTTCTATCTCGGTGCGACGGTTTTCAATATGAAGACGAATGGTATTGCCTATCACCAAAAGTAATGCAGACACCAACAGCACCGTCAAACCGAACACAAAACGGTCGCCCAGCTTGAGGATCGCGGCCAGGCGCTCCACCCAGACTAGATCAAGTTGCGCCTGTTGCACCTTGGGCATCTGCGCCAGTTTCTGGCGCAGGGCCTCCAGGGTCGGCTTGTCGACTTCATCGGGCGTCACCAGCACCACGCCCGGCAGCGGATTCTGCGGCAGCTCCTTGAGCGCCTCGCCCAGGCCGGATTGCTGCTGGAATTCTTCAAGGGCCTGGTCGCGGCTGACGTACTCGGCATCCGCCACGCCCGGCATGTTCTTGATTTCATCGCGCAATGCTTCGCCCTGCTGGGTGCTGGCATCCAGGTTCAGGTACAGCGAAATCTGCGCCGCGCGCTGCCAGGACCCGCCCAGACGCTCCACGTTATTGAGCAGCAGCGACAAGCCCATCGGCAGGCTGAGGGCCACGGCCATCACCAGGCAGGTAAAAAAACTGCCGACCGGCTGCTTGCCCAGGCGACGCAGACTGTCGAGCAGGCTGGCGCGATGGCTTTCGATCCAGGCGTGCAGCAGCGTGCTGAAGTCCGGGCCGTCATCGTCGTCGCGTTTTTTCTTCTTCGGTTGCGGGTCGGCCGGTTTCGGCGCCACCCGTTCGGATACTTTTGGACTGCGTGTAGCACTCATACGCCTGCCTCCCCGTCACCGATGAGGCGACCGCGTTGCAGAGTCAGCATGCGGTGGCGCATGCGCGCGATCAGCGCCAGGTCGTGACTGGCAATCAGCACGCTGGTACCCAGGCGATTGATGTCTTCGAATACGCCCATGATTTCCGCCGCCAGACGCGGGTCGAGGTTACCGGTGGGTTCGTCCGCCAGCAGCAGGGCCGGACGGTGCACGATGGCGCGGGCGATGCCGACGCGCTGTTGCTGGCCGGTGGAGAGGTCGCCGGGGTAGAGGTCGGTCTTGTCCGAGAGCGCCACGCGCTCAAGGGCCGAATCAACGCGTTTGACGATCTCGGCCTTGGACAGCCCGAGAATCTGTAACGGCAAGGCAACGTTGTTGAACACCGTGCGATCGAACAGCAATTGGTGATTCTGGAACACCACGCCGATCTGGCGGCGCAGAAACGGGATTTGCGCATTGCTGATGGTGGCCAGGTCCTGGCCGGCCAGCAGCAGTTTGCCGGTGGTCGGGCGCTCCATGGCCAGCAGCAGACGCAATAACGTACTTTTGCCGGCCCCGGAGTGACCGGTGACGAAAAGAAACTCGCCGCGCCGCACCCGAAAGCTCAGCTCATGCAAGCCCACATGCCCGTTGGCATAGCGTTTACCGACCTGTTCGAATCGAATCATGAACGCTCCCGCTCGGCAAACAACGCCTGTACAAAGGGTTCGGCTTCAAAGGTGCGCAGGTCGTCGATGCCTTCACCGACGCCGATATAACGAATCGGCAACCCGAACTGCTTGGCCAGGGCAAAGATCACACCGCCCTTGGCCGTGCCGTCGAGCTTGGTCAAGGCCAGACCGGTCAGTTGCACCGTCTGGTTGAATTGTTTGGCCTGGCTGATGGCGTTCTGACCAGTACCTGCGTCGAGCACCAGCAGCACTTCATGGGGGGCGTCGGCGTCGAGCTTGCCGATCACGCGGCGCACCTTCTTCAGCTCTTCCATCAGATTGTCTTTCGTGTGCAGGCGACCGGCAGTGTCGGCGATCAACACATCGATATTGCGCGCCTTGGCGGCCTGCACCGCGTCGAAGATCACCGAGGCGGAATCGGCGCCGGTGTGCTGGGCGATCACCGGAATCTTGTTGCGCTCGCCCCACACCTGCAATTGCTCCACCGCAGCGGCGCGGAAAGTGTCGCCGGCGGCCAGCATGACTTTCTTGCCTTCCAGCTGCAGCTTCTTGGCCAGCTTGCCGATGGTGGTGGTCTTGCCGGCGCCGTTGACGCCCACCACCAGGATCACGAACGGTTTGTTCGGAGTGATCACCAACGGTGCCTCCACGGGTTTGAGCATCGCCGCCAGTTCGGCCTGCAAGGATTTGTACAGCGCGTCGGCGTCGGTGAGTTGCTTGCGCGCGACCTTCTGGGTCAGGCTCTGGATGATCACTGCTGTGGCTTCGACGCCCACGTCGGCGGTGAGCAGACGGGTTTCGATGTCTTCCAGCAGTTCGTCATCGATGGTCTTGCGACCCAGGAACAGGCTGGCCATGCCTTCGCCGATGCTGGCGCTGGTCTTGCTCAGGCCTTGCTTGAGGCGGGCGAAGAAGCCGGTCTTGCCGGTTTCGACGGCAACGGGTGCCGGCTCGATGACGGCAGGCACGGCGGCTGCGACGATGGGCGCCGGTTCAACTACCGGTTCAGCCACCACGGGAATCGGCGGCGCGACGTGCTCAGCGTGCACGTCTTCAACCAGCGCCACGGGCTCTTCGGCCACGGGCAGCTCGGGCCACGGCTCGGGCTCGGGTTCAGATTCCGGCTCGGGTTCCGGCGCCACCTCGGCCACCGGCTGCAACACCGGCTCAACGATCGGCAACACCACCGGCGCCGGGACGTGGTCAACCGGCTCGGCTTCTACTATAGGCTCGGGGATCGGTTCAGCTTGAACCTGCGGCTCTGGTTCGACGGCATCCTGCGGTTTCTTACGCAGCCAGCCGAACAGGCCTTTCTTCTCGCCAGCCGCAGCTGGGGTCTTCTTGTCGTCGTTGGAACCAAACATGGAGACGGCTATCTCAAGGTAGCGATGCGCCAGGGGGCACGTCGGTAAATAAAATTCGATGCGTAACAGACTGTTTTTCAGCCAGCTCGTTCATGCGCAACATTTTGTAAGGCCTAAACAGGGCCTTAACAGGACCGCCACAGTGGCCGTCCGCAAATCCGAACAGTATCCTAGCACCTCCTCGCCCGCCGACGCTAAGACCAAGCGGGCAGCCCAACAGGTTTAAAAACGAATGAATGCTCTAGCCCGCCGCGCCGCAGGCCTGCTGTTCGGTACAGTTTGTCTGCCTCTTTCAGCTTTGGCTGCCGATCCCCAACCCACCCATGAATTCACCCTCGACAACGGCCTCAAAGTGGTCGTGCGCGAAGACCATCGCGCGCCAGTGGTGGTTTCCCAGGTCTGGTACAAGGTTGGCTCGAGCTACGAAACCCCGGGCCAGACCGGTTTGTCCCACGCCCTTGAGCACATGATGTTCAAGGGCAGCGCCAAGGTGGGGCCGGGCGAAGCCTCGCTGATCCTGCGTGATCTGGGCGCTGAAGAAAATGCGTTCACCAGCGATGACTACACCGCCTATTACCAGGTGCTGGCCCGCGGCCGCCTGGGCGTCGCCTTCGAGCTGGAAGCCGATCGCATGGCCAGCCTGCGCCTGCCGGCCGACGAGTTCAGCCGCGAGATCGAGGTTATCAAGGAAGAACGCCGCCTGCGCACCGACGACAACCCGATGTCCAAGGCCTTTGAGCGCTTCAAGGCCATGGCTTTTCCGGCCAGCGGCTACCACACGCCGACTATCGGCTGGATGGCCGACCTGGAGCGCATGAAGGTCGAGGAACTGCGCCACTGGTATCAGGCCTGGTACGTGCCGAACAACGCTACGCTGGTGGTGGTCGGCGACGTGACCCCGGACGAGGTGAAGACCCTGGCCCAGCGCTACTTCGGCCCGATCCCCAAGCGTGACGTGCCCCCGGCCAAAATCCCCATGGAGCTGGCCGAACCCGGCGAGCGCCTGCTGACAATGCGCGTACAGACCCAACTGCCCAGCGTGCTCCTCGGCTTCAACGTGCCCGGTCTTGCCACCGCTGAAGACAAGCGCTCGGTACAGGCCCTGCGCCTGATTTCGGCCCTGCTCGACGGCGGCTACAGCGCGCGTATCTCGGCCCAACTGGAGCGCGGTGAAGAACTGGTGTCTGCGGCCTCCACCCGCTACGACGCCTACAGCCGTGGCGACACCCTGTTCATCCTCTCGGCCACGCCCAACCAGCAGAAGAAAAAGACCATCGCCCAAGCCGAAGCCGGCCTGTGGCGGCTGCTGGAAGAACTGAAAGCCAAGCCACCGACCGCCGAAGAGCTGGAGCGTATTCGCGCCCAGGTCATCGCCGGGCTGGTGTACCAACGAGACTCCATCACCAGCCAGGCCACGTCCATTGGCTCCCTGGAAACCGTGGGCCTGTCCTGGCAGCTCATGGACACCGAGCTCGCCGACCTGCAAAGCGTGACCCCGGAAGATATCCAGAAGGCTGCGCGCACCTATTTCACCCGCGAGCGTCTGAGCGTCGCCCATATTCTGCCCGAGGAGACCGCTCATGAGTGATCGCAAAAGCCTGATCCTGCCCGGCCTGATCGCCGTCACGCTGGTGGCAGCGAGCGCGGTGTACGTTTTGCGCCCAAGTGAATCAGTGGCCAGCCCGGCGCTGGAAAAAGCCCAGTCCGCCAGCAAGCTGCAATCGCTGGCCGAGCTGGACGGCAAGGCGCCGACCAACCGCACGCTCGATGTGCAAAGCTGGACCACCGCCGAAGGCGCCAAGGTGCTGTTCGTCGAGGCCCATGAACTGCCGATGTTCGACATGCGCATCCTGTTCGCCGCCGGCAGCAGCCAGGACGGCGACGTGCCAGGCTTGGCGCTGATGACCAACGCCATGCTCAACGAAGGGGTGCCGGGCAAGGACGTCAGCCAGATCGCCAGCGGCTTTGAAGGCCTGGGCGCCGACTTTGGCAATGGTGCTTACCGCGACATGGCGCTGGTATCCCTGCGCAGCCTGAGCGCCAGCGACAAGCGCGATGCGGCACTGGCGCTGTTCGACGACGTGATCGGCAAGCCGACCTTCCCCGCCGACTCACTGGCGCGGATCAAGAACCAGATCCTCGCCGGTTTCGAATACCAGAAGCAGAATCCCGGCAAGCTGGCGAGCCTTGAGCTGTTCAAGCGCCTGTATGGCGACCACCCTTACGCACATCCGAGCGAAGGCAACGCCGACAGCGTGCCGAAGATCAGCCTGGCGCAGTTGCAGGCGTTCCATGCCAAGGCCTACACAGCAGGCAACGCGGTGATTGCGGTGGTGGGCGACCTGACCCGCGCCGAAGCCGAAGCCATGACCGCCAAGGTGTCTGCCTCACTGCCCAGGGGGCCGGCGCTGGCGAAGATCGCCCAGCCGACCGAACCCAAGGCCGGCCTGAGCCATATCGAGTCTCCGTCCAAGCAGACGCACCTGCTGTTCGCGCAATTGGGCATCGACCGGGCCGACCCGGACTACGCGGCCTTGTCCATGGGCAACCAGATCCTCGGTGGCGGTGGCTTTGGCACTCGCCTGATGAGCGAAGTGCGCGAAAAACGCGGCCTCACGTACGGCGTGTACTCGGGCTTCTCGCCGATGCAGGTGCGCGGTCCGTTCATGATCAACCTGCAGACCCGCGCCGAAATGAGCGGCGGCACCCTGCGCCTGGTCGAGCAGGTGCTGGCCGATTACCTCAAAACCGGCCCGACGCAAAAGGAGCTGGATGACGCCAAGCGCGAACTGGCCGGCAGCTTCCCGCTGTCCACCGCGAGCAACGCCGATATCGTCGGACAGCTGGGCGCCATGGGTTTCTACAACCTGCCGCTGAGCTATCTGGAAGATTTCATGAAACAATCCCAGGCTCTGACCGTAGACCAGGTCAAGGCGGCCATGAACAAACACGTGAGCGCCGACAAGATGGTCATCGTGACCGCCGGCCCGACGATTGCGCAAAAGCCACTACCGCCCCCCACTGATAAACCCGCCGAGCAGCCGCTCGGGGTTCCGGAGCATTAATGGCCAGTTCATCTCGCCCGAAAAAACCTGTCCACAACGTGCATAACGGTGTGGGCCAACTGCGCATCATTGGCGGTGAATGGGGCAGCCGCAAGCTGAGCTTCCCCGACGTCGTGGGCCTGCGCCCGACGCCCGACCGCGTGCGTGAAACCCTGTTCAACTGGCTCGCGCCTTACATCGCGGGCGCCAAGGTGCTGGACCCGTTTGCCGGCAGCGGCGCGCTGTTCCTGGAGGCGCTGTCCCGTGGCGCGTCCCAGGCCCAGGCGCTGGACGCGAGCAACGTGGCGGTTTCCAGCCTCAAGGAACACCTGGGCACCCTGCGCTGCACCAACGGCCAGGTGCAGACCGCCGATGCGCTGCGTTACCTGGAAACCCAGGCAGCCAGCGAATATGACGTGGTGTTCCTCGACCCGCCGTTCAACCAGAACCTGCTGCCGACGGTGTGCACGCTGCTCGAAGATCGCCAATGGCTGGCGCCGGATGCGTGGATCTACACCGAGAGCGAAACCGCGCCGTCCACCCTCGGCCTGCCGGGCAGCTGGCGCTTGCACCGGGAACAAAAGTCCGGCCGGGTGTATTACGCGCTGTGGCATCGCCTGGTCGAAAGCGCGGTCTGAGCCGGCGGTTACTTTTTGTGGCTGGCGGGCAAGCCCGCTCGCCACAGTGAGCCGGTTCGCCACAAAAAAGAGAGTGCAATGACCCCCTCCCCCAACCTGTTCAAACCCGCTTTCGGCCTCGGCAACCCACACCTGCAAACCTTGTGGGGGCCGTTATGGCGCCCCACCACTCACCTCGAACGCCAACGCGAGCGCCTGTGGCTGGACGATGGTGACTTCCTCGACCTCGACTGGCATGGCCCCCACGACGCCAAGGCGCCGCTGGTGCTGGTGTTGCACGGGCTCACCGGTTCGTCCAACTCGCCCTACGTCGCTGGCCTGCAAAAGGTCCTCGCCGCCCAGGGCTGGGCCAGTGCCGCATTGAACTGGCGCGGCTGTTCCGGCGAGCCAAACCTGTTGGCGCGCAGCTATCACTCGGGGGCCAGCGAGGATCTGGCGGCAGCGATTGCCCATCTGCACGCCAAGCGACCGCTGGCGCCGTTGTATGCGGTGGGCTATTCGCTGGGCGGCAATGTGCTGCTCAAGCACTTGGGGGAAACCGGCGCGGCATCTGGGCTGCAAGGCGCTGCGGCGGTGTCGGTGCCGTTTCGCTTGGACCAGTGCGCCGACCGCATCGGCCTGGGTTTTTCGCGGGTCTATCAGAAGCACTTCATGCGCGAAATGCTGGCGTATATCCGCGTCAAGCAAAGCCGCTTTACGCAGGATGGCCGCACGGACGACCTGAAAACCCTGGAAGCCCTGGGTTCCCTGGAAAAGATGCGCACGTTTTGGGACTTCGATGGGCGGGTGACTGCGCCGCTGCATGGTTTCGTGAGTGCCGAGGATTACTACCGCAAGGCGTCGAGTCGCTATTACCTGGGCGGTATCCGAACGCCGACCCTGATTATTCAGGCGGCGGACGATCCGTTCGTGTTTGCCCATAGCCTGCCCGAGGACAGCGAACTGTCCGATTGCACCGAGTTCGAGTTGCTGGCCAAGGGCGGGCATGTGGGGTTCGTGGACGGCTCGTTGAGGCGCCCGACCTATTACCTTGAACGCCGAATCCCCCAATGGCTGCTGACACAACAGCGCTAAACGTGTGGGAAGGAGCTTGCCCCCTCTCACCATTGATCGGGTTTACAGGCCAAGGGGCTCATTCGCCCGTGGCGATGCCCCGCGCGGGATCCGTGATCCACTCACTCCACGACCCCGCATACAACTTGCCCAACGGGTAACCCGCCAACCCCAGGGCAAACAGGTTATGGCAGGCGGTGACGCCGGAGCCGCAATACGCCACCAGTTCCTGGGGCGAACGGCCCTGCAACTGCGCGGCAAACCGCTGCTTGAGCTGCTCGACCGGCAGAAACCGCCCATCGCTGCCCAGGTTCTCATTGAACGCTGCGCATTGCGCGCCGGGGATATGCCCGGCGATCGGGTCGATGGGTTCAACGTCGCCACGAAAACGCGCCGGAGCGCGCGCATCGATCAGGGTCAGGCCCGGTTGGTCCAGACGGTTTTGCAGATGCTCGGCATCCACCACCAGGCCGTTATCGGGCGCGCCCGCAAAGTCGCCCGGCTCGATCATCGGTGCGTCCAGGCTCAAGGAGAAACCGGCGGCATGCCAGGCCTTCAAGCCACCGTCCAGGATATACACGCCGTCCCGCTTGCCCAACCACACCAGCAACCACCAGGCGCGGGCGGCAAAGGCACCAGGGCCATCGTCATACAGCACCACCTCGGTGTCAGCACTGATGCCCCACGCGCGCAGTTGTTCGACGAAGGTCTGCGCTGTCGGCAGCGGATGACGCCCGGTCACGCCCTTGGTCACCGGGCCGCTGAGATGGCGCTCAAGGTCGGCATATTGCGCGCCTTCGATATGCCCTTCGGCATAGCTGCAACGCCCATAATCCGGGTCTTCCAGGGCAAAACGGCAATCGAGGATCACCAACGCGCCGCGCGTTTGGCGCTCGGCCAGGTGCTGAGGGCTGATCAGTTGGGCAAGCGGCATGACAGACTCCTGTAAACAGATTCGGGAAAGGTCCTACTTCACTTCATCCAGCGCCTGATTCAGCGGCACGTAAAACTCCTTGAACAGCCCATCCACCGCTTCCTTGGCCTGGGGCGTGACGAATCCCGCCTCCAGCACCAGCACCTGATACACACCGCGCTTGATCGCTTCAGCACTCAAATGGGTGGAGTTTTCGTTGGTGGTGCACAAAAAGCGCACCCAGGAAGTGAGGATAATCCAGGCGTTGAGGGTCAGGGCTTCGGTCTGGATCGGGTCCATATTGAGGATGCCGGCATCGACGAACCCCTGGTAGATGGCCCCGCCCTGGGTCAGGCAGCGCTGGGAAAACCGCCGGTAGCCGGTGGCCATTTCGGGGTCGCTTTCCAGCAGGTGCTCGAGGTCGCGGTGCAGGAAACGGTAGCGCCACATGCCGGCCAATACGGCCTGCAGGTAGAAACGTTTATCTTCCACACACATCGCGCGACCCTGGGGCGGGCGCAAAAAACTGTCCACCAGCGCTTCGTACTCGCGAAACAGTACGGCGATGATCGCCTGCTTGTTGGGGAAGTGGTAGTACAGGTTGCCCGGTGAAATTTCCATATGGGCGGCGATGTGGTTGGTGCTGACACTGCGCTCGCCCTGCTGATTAAAAAGCTCCAGGCTGGTGTGCACAATGCGTTCGCTGGTCTTTACTCGTGGTGCCATGGGGGATCAGCTTCCATACACGGAATGGGCCATCTTACGGCCTAACCGTGGCGGGATAAATCTGCATGTGGCTGCAATGATATTTGACAATTTAGAGTAATGACTCTAAAAGTCCAGGCAGACCAATAACAATCGGGGCTGCACCATGTCTGCCACTGTTGCCTACCTGCAGGACTCCCAAGCGCTGGATCAGCTTCAGCCGCTGTTCGACGCCCAGCGCCGCGCCTACGCCGCCAACCCGATGCCGCCCGCCGCGCAGCGCCAGCAATGGCTCAAAGCCCTGCGCGAGTTGCTCAGCGACGAACGCCAGGCGTTGATCCGCGCGATCAGCGAGGATTTCAGCCACCGCAGCGCAGACGAAACCCTGTTCGCCGAACTGATGCCCAGCCTGCATGGCATCCACTACGCTAGCAAACACCTCAAGGGCTGGATGAAACCGTCGCGCCGCGCCGTAGGCATTGCCTTCCAGCCCGCGTCAGCCAAAGTCATCTACCAACCGCTGGGCGTGGTCGGCGTAATCGTGCCCTGGAACTACCCGCTGTACCTGGCCATCGGCCCGCTGGTCGGTGCGCTGGCGGCCGGTAATCGGGTGATGTTGAAGCTCAGCGAGTCCACTCCCGCCACCGGCGAACTGCTCAAAAGGCTGCTGGCGAAGATCTTCCCCGAAGACCTGGTGTGCGTGGTGCTCGGCGAAGCCGACGTGGGCATTGCGTTTTCCAGGCTGCGTTTCGATCACCTGCTGTTCACCGGCGCCACCAGCATTGGCAGGCATGTGATGCGCGCGGCCGCCGAGCACCTCACGCCGGTCACGCTGGAGCTGGGCGGCAAGTCGCCGGCGATTGTCTCTGCCGATGTGCCGCTCAAGGACGCCGCCGAACGCATCGCTTTCGGCAAAGCTCTGAATGCCGGCCAAACCTGCGTAGCGCCGGACTACGTGCTGGTGCCGGAACACCGCGTGGATGCGTTCGTCGAGGCCTATGGCAAGGCGGTTCGCGGATTCTATCCGACGCTGGTCGATAACCCGGACTACACCGCAATCATCAACGAACGACAATTGGCGCGGCTCAATGCCTACGTAAAGGACGCCACCGACAAGGGCGCCACGCTGGTCCCCCTGTATGAACAGGGCCAGGCACGGCGCATGGCCCACAGCCTGCTGCTGAATGTCAGCGACGACATGACCGTGATGCAGGATGAAATCTTCGGCCCGGTGCTTCCCGTCGTGCCCTATGGCGACATCGACCAGGCATTTGCCTACATCAACCAACGCCCTCGCCCGCTGGCGCTGTATTACTTCGGCTACAACAAGCGCGAACAGGACCGGGTGCTGCACGAAACCCATTCCGGCGGCGTCTGCCTGAACGACACCCTGCTGCACGTGGCCCAGGACGATCTGCCGTTTGGCGGCGTCGGCCCATCGGGCATGGGCCACTACCACGGCCACGAGGGCTTTCTCACCTTCAGCAAGGCCAAGGGCGTGCTGGTGAAACAGCGCCTGAACGCAGCGAAGCTGATCTACCCGCCCTACGGAAAATCGATCCAGAAGCTGATTCAGAAGCTGTTTGTTCGCTGATTCCGCCACCCACGGGACAACAATAACAATGAACCCCAGCCTGACTGATTCACCCGCGCTGTCACGGCGCGGCATCCTGAAGATTGGCCTGTGCGCCAGTGCTTTCCTGGCCACCGCCGGGTTGGGCGCCAGCCTCAGTGGCTGCTCCGCCAGCACCCCGGCCAGCGGCTTTGTCATGCTGCGCAGCAGCGACCTGCCGTTTTTGCGGGCGGTGATGCCGGTGTTGCTCGACGGTGTCGCCAGCGCCCAGGAGGTCGCCGCCGGCATTGAAGACGCGCTCAAAAAGCTCGATTACAGCCTGCAATACCTGTCGCCGGAGATGGTCAAGCTCACCCGGCAGTTGTTCGACGTACTCGCCATGGGCATTACCCGCGGCCCGCTGACTGGCATCTGGGGCAGCTGGGAAAACGCCAGCAGCGAGCAGATCCGCCACTTCCTGCAGCGCTGGGAGAACAGCAGCCTCAACCTGCTGCGCATGGGTCAGGGCTCGTTGCTCAAGCTGGTGATCATGGCGTGGTATTTCCGGCCGGCGTCCTGGGCCCATTGCGGCTACCCCGGCCCGCCCCACATCTGATTCGCGCAACAAAAACAACGCACAACAAAAACAAGAGTGCCCACCTATGCCCGTACCCGATCTGTTCCGCGACGGCCTGGCCCGTGGCTGGAAAACCCACAACGGCGGCGCCCTCGACCGCGACCTGACCCTGGAAGCCGATGTGGCGATCATCGGCAGCGGCGCCGGCGGCGGCACCACTGCCGAGATTCTCAGCGCTGCCGGTTACCGAGTGCTGCTGATCGAGGAAGGACCGCTCAAGACCAGCAGCGACTTCAAGCTGCTGGAGGACGAGGCCTACGCCAGCCTGTATCAGGAAGGCATCGGACGCATGAGCAAGGACGGCGCCATCACCATCCTGCAGGGCCGGGCCGTGGGTGGCACCACGCTGATCAACTGGACCTCCAGCTTTCGCACGCCGGACGCCACCCTCGCCCACTGGGCCAGCGAATACGCGGTGACGGGCCACAGCAGCAGCGAGATGGCGCCCTGGTTCGAAAAAATGGAGCAGCGCCTGGGCATCGCGCCCTGGGCACTGCCGCCGAACGCCAACAACGATGTGATCCGCAAGGGCTGTGAAAAGCTCGGCTACAGCTGGCACGTGATCCCGCGCAACGTGCGCGGCTGTTTCAACCTGGGTTATTGCGGCATGGGCTGCCCGGTGAATGCCAAGCAGTCGATGCTGGTGACCACCATTCCCTCCACCCTGGAGCAAGGCGGCGAGCTGCTCTACCTGGCGCGCGCCGAGCAGTTCAACTACAGCGGCGACGCCATCAGCAGCCTGGAATGCGTGGCCATGGACGCACGTTGCGTGGCGCCCACCGGGCGCAGGATCACGGTGAAAGCCAGGCATTACGTGCTGGCCGGCGGCGGCATCAACAGTCCGGCGCTGCTGATGCGCTCCAACGCGCCGGACCCGCATTCGCGGCTCGGCAAGCGCACCTTTCTGCATCTGGTCAATTTCTCTGCGGGGCTGTTCGAGGAGGTGATCAACCCGTTCTACGGCGCGCCGCAGTCGATCTATTCCGACCATTTCCAATGGCAGGACGGCGTTACCGGCAAAATGTCCTACAAACTGGAAGCACCGCCCCTGCACCCCGGATTGGCCAGCACGCTGTTTGGCGGCTACGGCAGCGCCAACGCGCTGGACATGAGCCAACTGCCCAACACCCACGCCATGCTCGCGCTGTTGCGCGACGGGTTTCACCCCGACAGCACGGGAGGCACCGTCGGTTTACGCGGTGACGGCACGCCGGTGCTCGACTATCAGGTCTCGCCCTACGCCTGGGACGGCCTGCGCCGCGCGTTTCACAGCATGGCCGAGATTCAGTTCGCAGCGGGCGCAAGGTCCGTGAAGCCGTTGCACCATGATGCGCGTTACGTGAACACTCTGGCCGAGGCTCGCCGCATGATTGACGAGCTGAGCCTGGAACTGCACCGAACAACCCTGGGCAGCGCCCATGTGATGGGCGGTTGTGCCATGGGCGAAGACCCGAAAAATGCGGTGGCCGACAGCCTCGGCCGTCATCACCAGCTGCGCAATCTGTCGATCCACGATGGCTCGCTATTCCCCACCAGCATTGGCGCCAACCCGCAATTATCGGTGTACGGCCTGAGCGCCAAACTGGCGACAGCGTTGGCCGAACGTCTGAAAACGGCATGAAAAAACCGCCGATCAGCGGTATGTATCTACATAAGGCGACTTTCCCGACCGGGATGGCTGCGATACCATCCGGTTCCCCAACGGACTCCGCCAGGACGACGCGATGAACCGAGTGTTGTATCCAGGAACCTTCGACCCGATTACCAAAGGCCATGGCGATCTGGTCGAGCGCGCCTCTCGCCTGTTCGACCATGTGATCATCGCGGTCGCCGCCAGCCCCAAGAAAAACCCGCTGTTTCCTCTGGAGCAGCGCGTTGAACTGGCACGTGAAGTCACCCGACACCTGCCCAACGTCGAAGTGGTGGGCTTTTCGACGTTGCTGGCGCATTTCGCCAAGGAGCAGAACGCCAATGTGTTTCTGCGTGGCCTGCGCGCCGTGTCCGATTTCGAATACGAATTCCAACTGGCCAACATGAACCGCCAGCTGGCACCGGACGTCGAGAGCCTGTTCCTGACCCCTTCGGAGCGTTACTCGTTCATTTCCTCGACCTTGGTGCGAGAAATCGCCGCGCTGGGCGGAGATATCACCAAATTCGTTCATCCTGCCGTGGCGGATGCGCTGACGCTGCGCTTCAAGAAGTAGGGGTCGACAGGTCGCGTTGGTCTGTTGCCGCAGGTCATGTGCGCTCGCACTGCGGGCGCCAATGCGGCACAATTGCGCGCATTAGTCGTTTTCAGTTGCCTTGGCTGCGGCCCTGGCAGGAGTTTTCATGTCCCTGATCATCACCGACGATTGCATCAATTGCGACGTCTGCGAACCCGAGTGCCCGAACGCTGCGATTTCCCAGGGCGAAGAGATTTACGTGATCGACCCCAACCTGTGCACCCAGTGCGTCGGCCACTACGACGAGCCGCAGTGCCAGCAAGTGTGCCCGGTGGATTGCATTCCGCTGGATGAGGCACACCCTGAAACCGAAGAACAGCTGATGGAGAAGTACCGGTTGATTACCGGCAAGGCCTGAACAGTTGTGTGGCCCTGCCGAGCCTCGTCGGGGAGTTGAACGCGATCCACTGTGGAAGGGGGCTTGCTCCCGATGGCACTCTCAGCCAACACCCGGCAATCAGCGCTGGCACTTGGGGCAAAACACACTCGCCCGCTGCCCCAACAGCACATTGCGCAACTCGGTCCCGCACACCTTGCATGCTTCGCCGCCCCGGCCGTAGGCGAACAGCTCCTGCTGGAAATACCCCGGCTGCCCGTCACCGCCAATAAAGTCGCGCAACGTGGTACCGCCGCGCTCGATGGCCGCCGCCAGCACTCGCTTGATCTCGATCGCCAATTTCACATAGCGCGCCCGCGAAATGCCGCCCGCCGCGCGACGCGGATCGATCCCCGCCGCAAACAGTGCTTCGGTCGCGTAAATATTGCCCACGCCCACCACCACCGCGTTGTCCATGATGAACGGCTTGATTGCCATCGACCGCCCGCGAGACATCTGGAACAGCCGCTCGCCGTCAAACAGGTCGGTCAGCGGCTCCGGCCCCAGGCTCAGCAGCAAGGTGTGGTTGTGCGGGTCCTGGCTCCAGAGCATGGCGCCGAAACGTCGCGGGTCGGTGTAGCGTAGCGCCAGGCCCGATTCCAGCTCGATATCCACATGTTCATGCTTGGCTGCCGGCAGCCCGGTTTCGACCATGCGCAGGTTGCCCGACATGCCCAGATGGCTGATCAGCGTGCCCACTTCGGCATTGATCAACAGGTACTTGGCGCGCCGCTCCACCCCCACGATGCGCTGCCCGGACAGGCGCACATCCAGGTCCTCCGGGATCGGCCAGCGCAGGCGTCGCTCACGCACCACCACACGGCTGACGCGCTGGCCTTCCAGGTGCGGCGCAATCCCGCGACGGGTGGTTTCGACTTCGGGTAACTCGGGCATGCGTACCTCTTGGCTGACGGGTCAGTTCGCGCCCAGCTCGCGGATCGACAACTTCATGCTTTCAAAGTCGTAGTCCGACAGGCCGACGTAATCGAGCACCAGGTGACCGATGGCATTCCACTCATGGTCTTCTGCCTGACCGCCCAGTACGCGGTGAGAGGAACAGATGTGCTCGGCCATCTTCAGGATCGCCAGCAGGTTTTTAAGCGGCGGGGTGCGCGACGACTCATCGCTGAAAATCGCCAGGGCATTGTGGTGGTTGGCGATGGCGTCGGTCACATGCTCCGGCAACCGCCAGGATTTGGCCGTGTAGTAGCCAACCACTGCATGGTTGGTGTTGAACGCGTTGTTCTCTGTGTCGACCACCCGGCAGTCGGGGCCGGCATTGGCGTAGGCCTGCTCGAGCACCGTCATGTAGTCGGGGAAGCGCTTGAGCATCAGCGGCACGCCGCAATCGTGGAACAGGCCCAGGGCATAGGCTTCATCGACAGTCTGCGAGCCGGTGCGCTTGGCAATGGTGAGACAGGTCATGGCCACGTCCTGAGCGGTGTCCCAGAAGCGATTGAGGGTGACGATGGTGTCATCGCTCATCTCGCCCTTGATCGACTGCGCATTGATCAGGTTGATGATCGAGCGGCTGCCCAGCAGGTTCACCGCGCGCTGGATCGAGGCGATCTTGTTGCTCAGGCCGTAATACGGCGAGTTGACGATTTTCAGCAGCGCGCCGGACAGGCCCGGGTCCTGGGAGATCAACCGAGCGATCACGCCCAGGTCCGGATCAGGCATGTACTGCTCCATCTGCAGATCCACCATGATCTGCGGTTGGGGCGGTACGCTGATGCCTTGCAGGGCCTGCTGGATCTGCTCGGAGGAAAGCTCTTGGGACATAAGTACACACTCTTGGCTGAGTGGCGATTCTAACCTCTAAGCAAACCTGACCGACACCTCAAAACCGGATCAAATGTGGGAGCTGGCTTGCCTGCGATGGCATCAACGCCGTTTGTCAGATACACCGCAGTGCCTGCATCGCGAGCAAGCCCGGTCCCACATGTCCGGCAGCGGGGCGAGTTCCTGCACAACACGGTATACTCCCGCTCTTTTTTCCGGAGCGACGTCATGTCCCTGCCAAGCCTGCGTCTCAAAGCCAACGCCGATCGTCGTTTGCGCAACGGCCACCTGTGGGTCTACAGCAACGAAATCGACGTGGCTGCCACCCCACTTCACGGCTTCCAGGCGGGCGACCAGGCCATCCTCGAAGCGGCCGGCGGCAAGACCCTGGGCATCGTGGCCATGAGCCCGAACAACCTGATCTGCGCCCGCCTGCTGTCGCGCGACATCAAGTTGCCGCTGGACAAGTCGCTGCTGGTGCACCGTCTCAACGTCGCCCTGTCCCTGCGTGATCGCCTGTTCGACAAGCCGTTCTACCGCCTGGTCTACGGCGATTCCGACCTGCTGCCGGGCCTGGTGGTCGACCGTTTCGGCGACATTCTGGTGGTGCAGATCGCGTCGGCAACCATGGAAGCCCATAAGGACGACGTGATCGCCGCCCTCACCCAGGTGCTCAAGCCCAGCGGCATCCTGTTCAAGAACGACTCCGCCGCGCGCGATGCCGAAGGCCTCAACCGTTACGTCGAAACCGTGTTCGGCCTGGTGCCGGAGTGGGTCGCACTGGAAGAGAACGGCGTGAAATTCGAAGCCCCGGTGATCCAGGGCCAGAAGACCGGCTGGTTCTACGACCACCGCATGAACCGCGCCCGCCTGGCCCCGTATGCCAAAGGCAAACGCGTGCTCGACCTGTACAGCTACATCGGCGGCTGGGGCGTGCAGGCTGCGGCCTTTGGCGCCAGTGAAGTGTTCTGCGTCGATGCCTCGGCCTTCGCCCTCGACGGCGTAGAGCGCAACGCCGCGCTGAACGGCGTGGCCGAAAAAATGACCTGCATCGAAGGCGACGTCTTCGAAGCGTTGAAAGAACTCAAAGCCAGCGAAGAACGCTTCGACGTGATCGTCGCCGACCCACCGGCCTTCATCAAACGCAAAAAAGACATGAAAAACGGCGAAGGCGCCTACCGCCGCCTGAACGAACAAGCCATGCGCCTGCTCAGCAAGGACGGCATCCTCGTCAGCGCTTCGTGCTCCATGCACCTGCCGGAAGACGACCTGCAAAACATCCTCCTCACCAGCGCCCGCCACCTGGACCGCAACATCCAGATGCTCGAACGCGGCGGCCAGGGCCCGGACCACC
Organism: Pseudomonas poae RE*1-1-14; assembly: GCF_000336465.1. NCBI lineage: Bacteria > Pseudomonadati > Pseudomonadota > Gammaproteobacteria > Pseudomonadales > Pseudomonadaceae > Pseudomonas > Pseudomonas poae. The sequence goes on from NC_020209.1 coordinate 4,419,084, forward strand.
CGGTGCACCCGGCGATTGTCGAGACGCGGTACATCAAGAGCATTACGTGCCGGTTGCTGCCTAATAGCTGATTGAAACCGAATCATCTGTAGGCGCAAGCTTGCTCGCGCCTACAGGCAGACGGCCATTCCCTCCAGCCGCCAGCGGTGTAGAATCGGCCCTATTCATCGCCAGTCATCCCCCGGCGGGTTTATGAGCTCGAGGCCCAGGCATGCGGCGATCCCGCGATGCGAGAGGCAACTTTTGCGCACACAGCCATTTTCTGAGTGCGTCAGACGTCCATAGAAGCTCACTCCCCTCAAGAACCTGATTAGCCGCCCGGAGTGCTCCATGCCAGATTACCGCTCGAAAACATCCACCCATGGCCGCAACATGGCCGGCGCGCGCGCGCTGTGGCGTGCCACGGGGATGAAGGATGACGACTTCAAGAAGCCGATCATCGCGATTGCCAACTCGTTCACCCAGTTCGTGCCCGGCCACGTACACCTCAAGGACCTGGGCCAACTGGTCGCCCGCGAGATCGAACGCGCAGGTGGGGTGGCCAAGGAATTCAACACCATCGCCGTGGACGACGGCATCGCCATGGGCCATGACGGCATGCTGTATTCGCTGCCGAGCCGCGAGATCATCGCCGACTCCGTGGAATACATGGTCAACGCCCACTGCGCCGACGCCATCGTGTGCATCTCCAACTGCGACAAAATCACCCCTGGCATGCTGATGGCCGCCCTGCGCCTCAACATCCCGGTGATCTTCGTGTCCGGCGGGCCGATGGAAGCCGGCAAGACCAAACTGGCCTCCCACGGCCTCGACCTGGTTGACGCCATGGTGATCGCCGCCGATTCCAGCGCTTCTGACGAGAAGGTTGCGGAATACGAGCGCAGCGCTTGCCCGACCTGCGGTTCGTGTTCCGGCATGTTCACCGCCAACTCGATGAACTGCCTGGTCGAAGCCCTGGGCCTGGCCTTGCCGGGCAACGGTTCCACCCTGGCCACCCACAGTGACCGCGAGCAGTTGTTCCTGCAGGCCGGCCGCACCATCGTCGAGCTGTGCAAGCGTTATTACACCGACAACGATGACTCGGTACTGCCGCGCAATATCGCCAACTTCAAGGCGTTCGAAAACGCCATGACCCTGGACATCGCCATGGGCGGTTCCACCAACACCATCCTGCATTTGCTCGCCGCCGCCCAGGAAGCCGAGATCGATTTCGACCTGCGCGACATCGACCGCCTGTCCCGCCATGTGCCGCAGCTGTGCAAGGTCGCACCGAACATCCAGAAGTACCACATGGAAGACGTGCACCGCGCCGGCGGGATCTTCTCGATCCTCGGCTCCCTGGCCCGTGGCGGCCTGCTGCACACCGACCTGCCGACCGTGCACAGCACATCCATGGCCGAAGGCATCGCCAAATGGGACATCACCCAGACCGACGACGAAGCGGTGCATCACTTCTTCAAGGCCGGCCCGGCGGGCATCCCGACCCAGACTGCGTTCAGCCAGTCGACCCGTTGGGACACCCTGGACGACGACCGTGAAAACGGCTGCATCCGCAGTGTCGAGCACGCCTACTCGCAAGAAGGCGGCCTGGCCGTGCTGTACGGCAACATCGCCCTCGACGGTTGCGTGGTCAAAACCGCCGGCGTGGACGAGTCGATCCATGTGTTCGAAGGTCGCGCCAAGATCTACGAAAGCCAGGACAGCTCGGTACGCGGCATCCTCGCTGACGAAGTGAAGGAAGGCGACATCGTGATCATCCGCTACGAAGGCCCCAAAGGCGGCCCGGGTATGCAGGAGATGCTGTACCCGACGTCGTACCTCAAGTCCAAAGGCCTGGGCAAAGCCTGCGCATTGCTCACCGACGGCCGCTTCTCCGGCGGCACCTCGGGCCTGTCCATCGGCCATGCTTCACCGGAAGCCGCTGCCGGCGGCGCGATTGGCCTGGTGCAGGATGGCGACAAGGTGCTGATCGACATTCCGAACCGCTCGATCAACCTGTTGATCAGCGACGAAGAACTGGCGGCACGCCGGGTCGAGCAGGACAAAAAAGGTTGGAAGCCAGTCGAGAAGCGTCCACGTAAAGTGACGACCGCCTTGAAGGCTTATGCCCTGCTGGCCACCAGCGCCGACAAGGGTGCTGTGCGTAACAAGGCGATGCTTGACGGTCTGTAAGCCGCGCTCGTAAAAATGCCCCGCCAAGTGCGGGGCATTTTTTTGCCTGGAGCAATTTTTCAGAACATTGCAGACCAAAAAGTGGGAGCTGGCTTGCCTGCGATAAGGGCAACTCGGTCTTACTGAATCTCCTCCGGCTTGACGATCACCCAGTTCTTGTCCGCCGTCACCGGCAACCCTTCCTTGGCCTGCGCCGCTGCGTGCTTGGCCATCATCCCGTTGAGTTGGGTCATGTATTTGTCCTTGCGGTTGATCCACAGGTGGATGCCGCCCTTGGCCACGTCCACGTCGTGGAACAGCATGTAGCCATCACTGGTCGGCGTGTCGCCGCCGACGATCACCGGTTTTTTCCATTCATCGATATACGTGAGAATCGCTGCGTGCTTGCCGGCCATCCAGGTCGCCGGGGTCCACAGGTAGGGGGTGAGTTCCAGGCCGAGGTTGGCCTTCTCGTCATACTTGCCGGCGGCGATCTGTTTGCGTGCAGTGGTCAGCTCGCCGGTCTTGCGGTCCTTGAGCAAGGTGCTCACGCCGATGACGTTTTCGGGTTTGACGTTATAGCCGTACTTCGGATCGGCCGCGACCATGCGCACCAGCTCCTCGGACGCGGCCGTCATGACGTACACCTCGATGCCGTTCTCCATCAGCTTGTTGAACAGCTCGGCCTGGCCGGTGAAGACCTTCGGCGGCTGTACCTCGGATTGCTTCACCGCGTCGCCTTCGAAGTAGCTGACCGGTACCGGCTTGCCCGACGCCATCAGCTCATCCACCTGCACCTTCAGCTCCTTGAGGGTGAAGCCAGAGAACACCTGGGCCACCCACGGGTAGCAGACCATGTCGTCCACTTCGCACAGGCGATAGTAGTAACTGAACAGGCTTTCCTTGTGATCGGCGGTGTCTTTGAACGGCATCAGCTTGAGCGAGGGGTCGAGACTGTCACGCGTGATCAGCCCCTTGTTCTCCATGTACGGCAGCAGGGATTCTTCGAGGTCATAGCGGTAACTGGTGTTGTCCATGTCGAAGACCGCGTAGTTACCCTTGTTGGCGTTGGCCGCGATCATTTCATTGAGTTGCTTGGCGGCCGGCGCAGGCCAGTGTTTCAACTCGGTGGCGGCGAACGCCTGAGCGGCGAGGCCGAGGCAAAGGGCGGCGGCAAGAAGTTTCGGCGCGAGCTTCATAGGCGTTGGTTCCCAGAGTGAAAGACACCGACCCTAACAAATCCCTGTGACAGTTCCCATGTCGTGCACGACCGTGCGCATCGTGATTGCGCCAGGCGCATACGCCTGAACGTCACTCGCTTATTCCAAAAACGACAGTAACCATTCCATATCGGTATTAAATCAATATATTTCAAGGTGTTAGCCTTCCCGGTTCGCAATCGCAGGCTCTCGCGATTGGCTGCCTTCTCATTGGAGCTTCAATGAATCTGCCCCTGATCCTCAATTTGCTGGTGTTCGTGGCCCTGCTGCTGGGCCTGGCACAAACCCGTCGCACCCACTGGAGCCTCGCGAAAAAGGTGCTGTTTGCCTTGGCGCTTGGCGTGGCGTTCGGTGTGGTGTTGCACGCTATCTATGGCGCCGGCCACCCCGTGCTCAAGGCCTCGATCGGCTGGTTCGACCTGGTCGGCAACGGCTACGTACAACTGCTGCAGATGATCGTGATCCCGCTGGTGTTCGCCTCGATCCTCAGTGCCGTGGCGCGCCTGCATAACGCGTCGTCCCTGGGCAAGATCAGCTTCCTGACCATCGGCACGCTGCTGTTCACCACCGCGATTGCCGCCTTGATCGGCATCGGCCTGACCAACCTGTTCGGCCTCACCGCCGAAGGGCTGGTGGCCGGCACCCAGGAAATGGCGCGCCTGCAAGTGATCCAGAACGATTACGCGGGCAAGGTCGCCGACCTGAATATCCCGCAATTGCTGCTGTCGTTCGTGCCGGCCAATCCGTTCGCCGACCTGGCGCGGGCCAAGCCGACGTCGATCATCAGCGTGGTGATCTTCGCCGCGTTCCTCGGGGTTGCCGCGCTGCAATTGCTCAAGGACGACGTGGAAAAAGGCCGCAAGGTCGTCAACGCCATCGACACCCTGCAAGCCTGGGTGATGCGCCTGGTGCGCCTGGTGATGAAACTGACGCCCTACGGTGTATTGGCGCTGATGACCAAGGTGGTCGCCAGCTCCAACCTGCAGGACATCATCAAGCTCGGCAGCTTCGTGGTGGTGTCGTACCTGGCCCTGGGCCTGATGTTTGTGGTGCACGGCCTGCTGCTGTCGCTGGCCGGGGTCAACCCGCTGCGGTTTTTCCGCAAGGTGTGGCCAGTGCTGACCTTCGCCTTCACCAGCCGCTCCAGCGCGGCGGCGATTCCGCTGAGCATTGAAGCGCAGACCCGTCGCCTGGGCATCCCGCAATCCATCGCCGGCTTTGCCGCCTCGTTCGGTGCGACCATCGGCCAGAACGGCTGCGCCGGGCTCTATCCCGCAATGTTGGCGGTGATGGTTGCGCCGACCGTGGGCATCAACCCACTGGACCCGCTGTGGATCGCAACGCTGGTGGCGATTGTGACCTTGAGTTCGGCTGGTGTGGCTGGCGTGGGCGGCGGCGCGACCTTTGCCGCGCTGATCGTACTGCCAGCGATGGGCTTGCCGGTGTCACTGGTGGCGCTGCTGATTTCCGTGGAACCGCTGATCGACATGGGCCGCACGGCGCTGAACGTGAATGGCTCGATGACCGCGGGTGCGATTACCAGCCAGGTCATGGGGCAAACGGATAAGGCGTTGCTGGAAGCCGATGAGCATGCGGAGTTAGCGCAGGCCTGATAGACCGCTTTCGCAGGCAAGCCAGCTCCCACATTTGAATGTATTCACAATTCAAAATGTGGAGCTGGCTTGCCTGCGATGCTTTTAGGCTTTTTCCCACACTTCGAAGTTGTACGCCGGCTTATCCCCCTCAGCCGCATTCTCGACATTTGACACCAGCGTCCACTGGCTGCGATCAAACTCGGGAAACCAGGCGTCCCCCTCCGGGCTCAGCGCCACTCGCGTCAGATAAAGCCGATCCGCCTGCTCCAGTCCCTGCGCATACAATTGCGCGCCGCCGATCAGCATCAGCTCATCCACGCCCTGCTCAAGCGCCCATTCTTCAGCGCGCTGTACCGCTGCTTCCAGTGACGGAAAAACTTGCGCACCTTCAAGCGCCAAGTCGGTCTGACGGCTGACCACAAGATTCAAGCGCCCCGGCAACGGTCGGCCCAGGGAATCCCAGGTCTTGCGCCCCATGATGATCGGCTTGCCCAGTGTGGTGGCCTTGAAATATTTGAAATCCCCCGGCAAGTGCCAGGGCATGCTGTTGTCGACGCCGATCACGCGGTTTTCACCGAGGGCTGCGATCAGGCTTAAAGGGAGAGTTTTTTTCATGGCGACGAGAATACCAGAGCCGCCAGACTGCGGTTATGCTCCAGGCTCACTTGTTCAACAGGACCACGCGTGACAGCACTGACCCCCCTGCAAAAACTCTGGCTGACGGAAGCCGTGCGCCTGCGCGAAGAACACGCCGGCCCCCTGGAAGACCTCGAAGCCAACCGCCTGGCCCGCACGGCCGGTGGCGACCTGCCAACACGCATTGTGCACCGCGCCCTGCGCCTGGCCGAACGCGACGGGCTGAGCGCCGCCCTCACCCGCTGGCTGCAAGGTGCGCGCCTGGCGCTGGTGTTGCTGGCGATAGTCGCCGTGGTCAGCGGCGCCGGCCTGGGGTTTGCCGCACTGGGTAACGGCCTTGTGCCGGTGAATGTGTTCTGGGCCCTGGGCAGCCTGCTCGGCTTGAACCTGATCCTGTTGATGAGCTGGGCGCTGGGCCTTTTGTTTGCCGGCGAACACAGCGCCAGCCTGGGGCGCCTGTGGCTGTGGCTCAGCGAAAAACTCGCCCGCGACGCCAGGGCCGCCCAACTGGCGCCGGCCCTGTTGCTGCTGTTGCAACGCCGCAAACTCAATCGCTGGGCGGTCGGCGTGCTGGTCAACAGCCTGTGGCTGCTGGCCCTGCTCAGCGCCCTGGTGATTGTGCTGACCCTGCTCGCCACCCGCCGCTACGGCTTTGTGTGGGAAACCACCATTCTCGGTGCCGACAGCTTCGTCGCCGTGACCCAGGCACTCGGCGCCCTGCCCGCCGCGCTCGGTTTCAACGTGCCGAACGTCGAAATGATCCGTGCCAGCGGTGACGCCGCACTGACGATCGAAAGCGCCCGTCAGGCCTGGGCCGCCTGGCTGGTGGGCGTATTGCTGGTCTACGGCGTGCTGCCAAGGCTGGTGCTCGCCGTGCTGTGCCTGTGGCGCTGGAAACGCGGGCGCGCGGCCCTGAGCCTGGACCTCAACCTGCCCGGCTACAGCCCACTGCGTGAGCGCCTGATGCCGAGCAGCGAACGACTGGGCATCAACGATGCTGCACCGCCACAGCTGCATCACGTCACCGGCGGCATCAGCGACCTGGCGAGCGACGGCGCCCTGCTGGTGGCCATCGAACTGGACGATCAGCGCAGTTGGCCGCCGAAACTGCCTGCCAACGTGAAGCACGCTGGCGTCCTCGACAGTCGCGAATCGCGCAACACCCTGTTGGAGCAACTCACCCGCTTCCCGCCCAAGCGCCTGGTCATCGCCTGCGACCCCCGCCGCTCACCGGATCGCGGCAGCCTGGCGCTGATCGCCGAACTGGCGCGCAGTGCCACCGCCACCCGCGTGTGGCTGCTGCAAGCGCCGCTCGGCCAGGCGCTGGATGCCGAGCGCCTGGGCGATTGGCACAGCGCGCTGCAACAGCTGGAACTGCCCTTCGCCGACAGCGCGCCACTGAACTGGCTGGAGACCGGTCATGACTAAACCGCTGACACTCGCCGTGGTCGGCCACACCAACGTGGGCAAGACCTCGCTGCTGCGCACCCTCACCCGTGACGTGGGGTTCGGCGAAGTCTCCCACCGCCCCAGCACCACGCGGCATGTGGAGGGCGCGCGCCTGTCGGTGGACGGCCAAGCCTTGCTGGAGCTGTACGACACGCCCGGCCTGGAAGATGCCATCGCGCTGCTCGACTACCTGGAACGCCTGGACCGCCCCGGCGAACGACTCGACGGCCCGGCGCGCCTGGCCCGCTTCCTCGACGGCAGCGAGGCCCGCCAGCGTTTCGAACAGGAGGCCAAGGTGCTGCGCCAATTGCTGGCCTCGGACGCCGGCCTGTATGTGATCGACGCCCGCGAGCCGGTGCTGGCCAAGTACCGCGACGAGTTGCAGGTGCTGGCCAGCTGCGGCAAACCGTTGCTGCCAGTGCTCAATTTTGTCAGCAGCAGCGAGCACCGCGAACCGGACTGGCGAGAAGCCCTGGCGCGCCTCGGCTTGCATGCACTGGTGCGTTTCGACAGCGTGGCGCCGCCGGAAGACGGCGAGCGGCGTCTGTATGAAAGCCTGGCGCTGCTGCTGGAAAACGCACGGCCACAGTTGGAACGCTTGATCCTCGATCAGGAAGCCCAACGTCAGGCTCGCCAGCAAAGCGCGGCGCGCTTGATCGCCGAGTTGCTGATCGACTGCGCGGCGTGCCGGCGCAGCGTGGTCACTGAAGATGAGCAACGGGCCATCGGCGATTTGCGCAAGGCCGTGCGCCAGCGCGAACAAAAATGCGTGGAGGCGTTGCTCAAGCTGTTTGGCTTTCGCCCCCAGGAGGCCGCCGCCAGTGACCTGCCGCTGCTCGACGGGCGTTGGGGCGATGACCTGTTCAACCCGGAAACCCTCAAGCAGCTCGGCGTGCGCGTGGGTGGCGGGATTGCCGCCGGCGCGGCGGCCGGGGCCGGGGTGGACCTGCTGGTCGGCGGCCTGACCCTGGGCGCCGCCGCCTTGGCGGGCGCCATCGCCGGCGGCGCGCTGCAAACCGCGCGCAGCTACGGCAGCCGCCTGCTGGGCAAGATCAAGGGCCAGCGCGAACTGACCGTCGACGACAGCGTGCTGCGCCTGCTCGCCCTGCGCCAGCGCCAGTTGCTCAAGGCCCTGAACCTGCGCGGCCATGCGGCGCTGCACAGCATCAAGGTGGACACGCCCCAGGACAAGACCTGGCGCGAAGGCAAGCTGCCAGACGCGCTGCACAAGGCCCGTGCCCATCCGCAATGGTCGTCGCTCAACCCCGGCGCCAAAGTCAGCCAGGCCGAGCGTCAGGAGCAGGTCGAAGCGCTGGCCAGGCGGCTGGACGAAACCTGAGTCGCCAACACTTGCCGGGCCTTGACCTTGAGCAGGCCGAGATCGAGCACCGGTACGTGCATCACTTTGGCCTGCTCGTCCCAATGACGCAGGCGCAGGCTGATGTGGCACAGCGGGTCCTGTTCAAAAGCCTGGGCCTCTTCGGCGCTCATCACGCCGCCCTGATACGCCAGGGTGCGCCGGCTGGCTTCGCTTAGCCGCGCGTAATAATCCGGCTGGCTGAAGGTGAGGTAACGCTTGGCCTGCACGTGGTATTCCACCAGCCGGGCCAGGCGTTCGCCGAAGCCGGCACGGCGCAGGTAGTCCGCCCCCAGCCGCTCATGGCTGACCACGCCATAGCCGCCCATGTTCTCGCGACCCTGCCCGCACAGATGGCCGATATCGTGGAAGAACGCCGCCAGCACCACTTCATCGTCAAAACCCTCGGCCATCGCCCGTTGCGCGGCCTGGGACATGTGCTCGAGCTGCGACACCGGCTCGCCGATGTAATCCGCCGTGCCGTGTTGCTCGTAGAGGCCGAATACGTCGGCTATCGCCTGCTCCGGGTTCATCACGCCGCACCCCACAACGTGGCGATATTGCGCTCGCCAAGCGCCGGCCCCACGCTCATGCCCACGCCGGTGTGCATCAACGCCGCGCTCACGCCCGGCGCCGCACGCAGAAATGAAAACGGCCCCGGCCCCCGCGAGCCATAGACGCCCTGCCAGCGCTCCACCACCCGGACCTTGCAGCCCAGGGTCTGCTCGGCCAGTTCGATCAGCCAGTCGTCGACCTGTTCGGCGTTGAACGGCGAGGCATCGCTGCCGTAGTCATGGGAGTCGCCGATGATCAGCTCGCCGTGGGGCGTGGGACTGATCAGCAGGTGAATGCCGTGTTCGTGCAGGTGCGGCGCGTCGCGCAGGATCTGCGCCTGCACCGGCGCGGCCTCGGGCAAGTCGGCAAACGCACCGTAATGCACGCAACTGAGGCCCGTGAGCAAGGCGTGTTGCAGGTTGAGGTTGTGCGCAGGCCGGGCGCGCAGCATTTGCAGGCGACAGATATGCGGGTTGAGCTGGGCCAGCGGTTCGGCCAGCAGGGTCTGGTAGTCGTGGCCGGAGCAGACAATGATCTGCTCACCGCGAAAACTCCCCGCCGTGCTGTGCAACTGGCCGGGTTCGACGTCGCGCACCAGCGTGGAAAAATAGAACTCCACGTTCAGTGTTTGGCTGAGGTAGTGGATCAGCGCCGGGATCGCTTCGCGCGAATACAACTGCTGATCGTCCTTGCCATGCAGCGCGGCGCGGTGGTGGCGGAACTGGCCGTCGTACAGGCCGCGCATCGCGGCGCCCTGCAACAGCTCGACGTTGTAGCCGTGCTCACGGGCACGCCCGGCACAGAAGGCTTCGAGCAGATGCTCTTCGGCCTCGGTGCGGGCGAACAGGTAAGCGCCATTGCGCTTGAGTTGCAGGCCGGCGACCTCAGCCCAGTGGCCCCAGATGGCGCGGCTGTCGCGCGCCAGGTCGAGCATCTTACCCGGCGGCTGGCCGGTGACCAGGGCCTGGCCGAAGTTGCGCACTGAAGCGCCCGAGGGCGTGGCGCTGCGCTCGAACACCTTGACCTTGAGGCCGCGTCTGGCGGCGGCGTAGGCGTGGGACAGGCCGAGGATGCCGGCGCCGACGATTAACAGATCACTGTGTTGTGTCATGGAGTGATGTCCTGAATTGAAGGCCGCCATCGCAGGCAAGCCAGCTCCCACAGGGGAATGCATTCCAACGGTGGAAGATCACTGTGCAGTGTCATGGAACGATGTGCTGAATGTGAGAGCGCTATCGGGAGCAGCCTTAAAAAACTTTACTGGCCCGCCACCTTCTCCGACTTGCCGTCATAGCGCTTGCGCCATTCGGTCAGGATGCTGTCGCGGTTCTTCGAGGCCCATGCAAAGTCATTCTTGATCAAGCGCTGCTCGTAGTCCGCTGGCAATTCGGTCTGCGGTTTGGCGATACCCGGCTGGGCGAGCACGGCAAAGTTGTCCTTGTAGAGGTCCATCGCTGCCGGGCTGGCGGAGAAGTCGGCGAGTTTTTTGGCCGCGTCGGCGTGGGCGGTGCCCTTCATCACAGCGGTGGCTTCAATGTCCCAGCCCAGGCCTTCCTTGGGCAGGATGATGTCCAGCGGCGCGCCCTGGCGTTTCAACTGCACGGCTGGGTATTCAAACGAGATACCAATCGGGAATTCCCCGGAGGCGGCCAGCTTGCACGGCTTGGAGCCGGAGTGAACGTACTGACCGATGTTCTGGTGCAGGTCGTCCATGTACTGCCAGCCCTGCTTCTCGCCGAAGGTCTGCAGCCATGCACTCACGTCGAGGAAACCGGTGCCGGAGGACGCCGGGTTGGGCATCACGATCTTGCCCTTGTACTCGGGTTTGGTCAGGTCCTGCCAGCTCACCGGTTTGGTCAGGCCCTGCTTCTCGGCCTCGACGGTGTTGAAGCAAATGGTCGCGGCCCACACATCCATGCCGACCCAGGCCGGCGGGTTGGCGGCGTCGCGGTAGTGTTTGCCGATCTTGTCCAGATCCTTCGGCGCGTAGTTTTCAAGCATGCCCTGCTGATCGAGGATCGCCAGGCTCGATGCCGCCAGGCCCCACACCACGTCAGCCTGCGGGCGAGCTTTTTCGGCCAGCAGCTTGGCGGTGATGATGCCGGTGGAGTCGCGCACCCATTTGATCTCGACGTCAGGGTTGGCCTTCTCGAAGGCTTGCTTGTAGCTCTTCAATTGCTCGGCTTCAAGGGCCGTGTACACGGTGAGTTCGGTCTTGGCGAAGGCATTCAGGCTGAATGCGGTGAGGACGGCAGCGACCAGCGTCAGGGGCTTGAACATGGAACACCTCCTTCAAGGGTTATTGGCCGGGCGCGCTTTGGCGCCAGGCTTGGGAGCGGCGCAATGCGCCACGTGAGGCCCACGCCAGCAACAGCGAGACGCTGCCTGATGTGAACAGAATCAAGGTCGACATGGCCGCCGCGCCGCCTACATTGCCGGCGTCGTCCATGTTCAAGACGGCGACGGCGGCGAGGATGGTGTCGGGGCTGTAGAGGAAGATGGCGGCGGACACGGTGGTCATCGCCGACACAAACAGGTAGCGCACGATGTCCAGCAGCGCTGGCAGGCAGATCGGCACGGTCACGCGCAAATAATGGCGGTACAGCGGCGCCTTGAGGGACAGCGCAGCGGCTTCGAACTCGGCGTCCAACTGACGCAGCGCAGTGGTGGCGGTCATCTGGGCAGTGGTCAAATAATGAGCAATGGTGCACACCACCAGCAGGGTCATGGTCCCGTAGAACACGTGCAGCGGATTACCGTTGAGGTTGAAAAAGAACACGTAGCCCAGGCCCAGCACCAGGCCCGGCACCGCCATCGGCACGAAGCTGAGCAGGCGCAGGGCCAGGTTCAGGCCCTTCTGACCGTTGGTTTTTTCCATCAGATAAGCGCCAGTGAAGATCAGCATGCTGCCGATCAATGCGCTGCACAGCGCCAGGGTCAGGCTGTTGCGATAGGCCAGCCAGCCACCGCCGGCGGTGTCTTCGAACTGGTAGTGACTGAGCGACAACGACAGGTTGTACGGCCAGAATTTCACCAGCGAGGAGTACACCGCCATGCCGAAGACCAGCAACAGCGCGGCGCAGATCAGCACCACAATGGCCAGGTAGCAGGCGTCCCGTGCCCGCGATGGCGCCGGCCGGAAGACCTGGGCGCGGCCGCTCATGGCGTCGCCGTGGCGACGGCGCAACCAGGCATCCACGCCAAAGCTGAACAGCGCCGGCAGCAGCAATACCATGCCGATCAACGCGCCGCGCCCGAACTGTTGCTGGCCGACCACGGCTTTGTAGGCTTCCAGCGCCAGCACCTGGTAATCACCGCCCACCACCACAGGCACGCCGAAGTCGGTGATGGTGAGGGTAAACACCAGGCAGAACGCGGCGAACACGGCCTGGCGCGTGGCCGGCCAGGTGATGCTGCGAAACGCCCGGGCGGGACTGGCGCCCATGCTTGATGCGGCATCGAACAGCCGCGCATCCGCCAACGAAAGCGCCGACAGCAGAATCATCAAAGCGTGTGGGAACGTGTAGATCACCTCCCCCAGCACGATCCCCCAGAAACCGTAAATATTGTCTGCGAGCACGCCGCGCAGCAGGCCCTGGTTGCCGAACAGGTAGACCAGCGCAATGCCCGGCAGCATCGACGGTGCCATCAGCGGCAGCAGCGACAGGCCACGCCAGATCGGTTTGGCGGGAATCAACGTGCGTTGCAGCGCGTAGGCAAACAGGTAGGCCAGCGGTACGACAATCGCCGCGACGCTGAGGGAGACTTTCAGACTATTGCCCAGCAGCCAGTGGAAGGTGTCGCTGGTGAGCAGTTCGCGCGCCGCCACCAGCCCGCCGCCCTGCCCGGCCTCGCTGCTGAAGCCGCGCCAGAAAATCGCCAGCAACGGCAGCAGGACCGCGACGCCCAGCAGCAGCAACCACACCAGCTTGCCGCCGAGCACGAACAGGCGATCGCCGGTTTCAGTACGGGACACCTGGCGCGGCAACGTCATGACCGCCGCCATCTCAGGCGAACACCTGCAGGCTGCGCGGCGGCAAGGCCACCCAGATGTGCTGGGCGCCCAGGCGCGGCATGGCTTCCGGGGCCAGTTCGGCCAGCAGCGGGTGGCCGGGCAGGTGTTCCAGCTCGAAGCTCATACGGCAGCGGTTGCCGAGAAACGTGATCTCGCGCACCTTGGCCGGGAACAGGTTTTCTTCATGCATGGGCGGGTTGACGCTGATGGCTTCCGGTCGGCAGAACAACCGCCCGGAGGTGGCCACACCCGCGTCCTCGGCCAGGCGCATGTTCAGCCCGCCGACCTGGGCGTGGCTGGCGCTGTTGCGGCTGAACGGCAGCCAGTTGCCCTGACCGACAAACTCCGCCACAAACGGCGTGGCCGGGCGGTCGTAGATCGCCTGGGGTGTGGCGTATTGCTCGACCTTGCCGTTGTTCATCACGGCAATGCGGTCGGCCATCAACATGGCTTCGTCCTGGTTATGGGTGACCATCAGGGTGGTGACGCCCAGGCGTCGTTGCAGTTGGCGCAGCTCGGTGCACAGATGCTCACGCACACGGGCGTCGAGGGCCGACATCGGTTCGTCCAGCAACAGCAACGACGGCGCCGGGGCCAGGGCGCGCGCCAGGGCCACGCGCTGCTGCTGGCCGCCGGAGAGTTGGCCGGGGTATTTCTTTTCGCTGCCGATCAGGTCCACGAGTTCGAGCATCTGACCGACGCGCTGACGCACTTCATCGCGGCCGCTGCCGGTAAGGCCGTAGCCGATGTTCGCTTCGACGGTAAGGTTGGGAAACAGCGCGTAGGACTGGAACAGAATGCCGTAGTCCCGCGCCTGGGGCGGCAGCAGCGACACATCGCGCTCGCCCAGATAAAGCTCACCGCTGTCCTGACGCTCAAGGCCAGCGATGCAGCGCAGCAAGGTGGTCTTGCCGCAACCGGAGGGGCCCAGCAGGCACACCAGCTCGCCGGCGGCGACGTCCAGGGACACGTTGTCCAGCGCGGTGAAGGCACCGAAGCGTTTCTGGATACCGCGCACCCGCATCGGCGCGCCGGGGTTGTTCAGGGCTGTGGTCATGGGGCACCTCATCAAACGGATGAAGGCCATGCTAGGGGGGCAATGCGTCGCGGGTGTGGCAGGAAGGCAAAACCCGGTGATAGTGGTATTGGTGGGTTTGGGTAGGCCTAAAGAAACGAGTTGTCTGGGCCGCCGTCATCGCAGGCAAGCCAGCTCCCCTGTTGAAATGCATTCCCCTGTGGGAGCTGGCTTGCCTGCGAAAACAATTCAAAGGCCACCACCAGACCTCAGAGCGGCGACATCTCCTGCGCCAGCCCGAGAAACGCCGCGGGCAAGCGCGCGCCTTTTCTCTCCTTGAGGCAGTACAGGTACTCCGGAATCTGCGGCGCATTCTCGATGGTCAGCACACGCAACTGCGGGTCATGGGGTACTTCCTGTCGCGCAATGATGCTGATACCGATATTGCGCAGCACCGCCTCGCGGATCGATTCGCGGCTGCCGATTTCCAGCAGCGGGCCGTAACTCACGCCGGCGTCCTGCAACATCGCTTCGGTCAGCCGGCGCGTGGTGGAGCCCGCTTCGCGCATCAGCAAGGTGTGCCCGGCCAGCGCCGTGAGCGGCACATGATCGAGCGCGGCCAGCGGATGATTGCGATGCACCGCCAGCACCAGCGGGTCGCTGCCCAATACGCGGCGAATCAGCCGAGGGTCTTCCAGCAGTTGCGAGGACGCGGCGACGTCGACACGGTAGTCATCCAGCGCTTCCAGCACGTGCTGCGAGTTGCCGATTTCCACCGACACGTCCACCAGCGGCAGGCGCTCGCGGAAGGCTTTGACCAGATCGAGGATGTAGTACGGCGCCGTGGCGGCAATTCTCAGCGCGCCCTGCACCTGGCCGTTGTTGCGCAGGAAAAACTCGATGTCCGCTTCCTGCTGCAACAGCGCCTTGACCATTGGCAGCAAGCGCGCGCCGTCGTCGCTGACCGTCAGGCGGCGCCCGCCACGGTAGAACAGCTCAACGCCGTACTGGCTTTCCAGATGACGAATCTGGGTGGTGACCGTGGGCTGGCTCAGGCCGAGCTTTTTCGCCGCCTGGGTGATGCTGCCCAGGCGGGCGACCATGAAAAACGCTTTCAGCTCGGCACTCAGCACACCCGTCCCTCGTCGTTTATTTGCGCAACAGGCGCAGGCCATTGAACACCACCAGCAGGCTCACGCCCATGTCGGCGAACACCGCCATCCACATGGTGGCCATACCAAGAAAGGTGACGGCCAGGAAGATCGCCTTGATCACCAGCGCCAGCGCAATGTTCTGCTTGAGGATACTCGAGGTTTGTCGCGACAAACGAATGAAGGCCGGGATCTTGCGCAAGTCATCATCCATCAGCGCGACGTCGGCGGTTTCGATGGCGGTGTCGGTGCCCGCAGCCGCCATGGCAAAGCCGATTTCGGCGCGGGCCAGGGCCGGTGCGTCGTTGATGCCGTCGCCGACCATGCCGACGCGATGGCCCTGCTGGTAGAGGGTTTCGATGGCTTGCAGCTTGTCGGTGGGCAACAGGTCGCCCTGGGCCTGGTCGATCCCCACCTGGGCGGCAATCGCCTGCGCTGTGTGGGTGTTGTCGCCGGTGAGCATCAGGGTCTTGATGCCCAGCTCGTGCAATTGCCGGATGGCTTCGCGGCTGCTGTCTTTCACCGTGTCGGCCACGGCGAACAACGCCAGCGGGCCGGACGCGTCGAGCAGCAGCACCACGGACTTGCCTTGTTTCTCCAGAGCGAACAGTTTTTCTTCCAATGCGGGCGAGCACAGGCCCAGGTCTTCCACCAGGCGGTGGTTGCCCAGGTGGTAGGTCTGGCCGTTGATATCGCCGCGCACCCCGCGACCGGCCAGGGCTGCAAAGTTATCCACAGCGTGTACCGGTAGCTTTTTATCCACAGCCGCGTTGGCGATTGCCTGCGACACCGGGTGGTCGGAACGCCCGGCCAGGCTGGCGGCAAGCGCGGGGGCGCTGTCTTCGACGGTGGGGAACAGCGCCAGGTAATCGGTTTGCACCGGCTTGCCGTGGGTGAGGGTGCCGGTCTTGTCCAGCGCCAGGTAGTCGAGCTTGTAGCCGCCCTCCAGGTACACGCCGCCCTTGATCAGAATGCCTTTGCGCGCTGCCGCCGCCAGGCCGCTGACGATGGTCACCGGGGTGGAGATCACCAGCGCGCAGGGGCAGGCCACCACCAGCAGCACCAGGGCGCGGTAGATCCAGTCGAACCAGGCGCCGGCCATGAACAGCGGCGGGATGATTGCCACACCCAGGGCAAACAGGAACACCACGGGGGTGTAGATCTTCGAAAAGCTGTCGACAAAGCGCTGGGTCGGCGCGCGGGCGCCCTGGGCCTGCTCCACGGCGTGGATGATCCGCGCCAGCGTGGAATTATTGGCTGCAGCCGTCACCTTGTACTCCAGGGAACCGGCCTGATTGATGGTGCCGGCGAAGACTTTGTCGCCCACGGTCTTTTCAATGGGCAGGCTCTCACCGGTGATCGGCGCCTGGTCGATGGTGGACTGGCCGGCGGTGACTTCACCGTCCAGGCCGATGCGCTCGCCGGGTTTAACCCGCACGATGGTGCCGAGATCGATACCTTTGACGTCCTTTTCGACCCAGCTGCCGTCCGCCTGCTGCACCGTCGCCTGCTCTGGCGTCATCTGCATCAAGCCGCTGATGGCATTGCGCGCGCGGTCCAGGGATTTGGCTTCGATCAGCTCGGCCACGGTGAACAGGAACATCACCATCGCCGCCTCCGGCCACTGGCCGATCAACACGGCGCCGGTTACCGCGATGCTCATCAGCGCGTTGATGTTGAGGTTGAGGTTCTTCAGGGCAATCCAGCCCTTTTTGTAGGTGGTAAGGCCGCCGCTGAGGATCGAGACCAGGGCCACCAGCGCAATCAGCCAGGTCGGCGCCACGCCGGAAAAATGCAGCACCTCGGCGCCCAGCGCACCGACGCCGGACAACGCCAGCGGCCACCAGTGTTTCTTTACTGGCGGCTCGGCAACCGGCGCGCCCTCTTCAATCGGCTCGGCCTGCATCCCCAGGGATTTGATCGCTTCGACGATTGGCGCGGTGCTCGGCAGGTCGTGGGTGACGCCAAGGATGCGGTTGATCAGGTTGAATTCCAGCTGTTGCACGCCGGCCAGCTTGCCCAGTTTGTTCTGGATCAGCGTCTGCTCGGTGGGGCAGTCCATCGCTTCGATACGAAAGGTGCTCAGGCGCGAGCCTGCGGTGGGTGCCTCGCTCAGTTGCACCCGCGCCGGGGCCGGCGTGCCGGAACAGCAGGCGCCGCCGTGGTTGTGCACGGGCGTGAGTTTTTGGGATTTGTGATCGTGGGTGTGCAGGGAGTCGCTCATTCTGTCGCGTCCATAAAGGTGCCTGTTGCCAAGTAAAGACCCTGTAGCCACTATAGGGTCAAGCACCCATTTGGAGATTGCTGCCATGAAGATCGGCGAACTGGCCAAACACACCGACTGCGCGGTGGAAACTATCCGCTACTACGAGAAAGAAGGCCTGCTGCCGCCCCCGGCGCGCACCGAAGCCAACTACCGCGTGTACACCCAGGCGCACACCGAGCGGCTGGTCTTCATCCGCAACTGCCGCAGCCTGGACATGACCCTCGAAGAAATCCGCAGCCTGCTCGGCCTGCGCGACAGCCCGAAGGACCAGTGCGAGAACGTGAATGCGTTGATCGATGAGCATATCCACCATGTAAAAGCGCGGATCGACGGGCTGCTGGCGTTGCAGGAACAGTTGCTCGACCTGCGCCAGCGCTGTGGCGGCGGGCCGGAATGCGGGATTCTGCAAAGGCTGGAGGTGAGCGGGAGTGTGCAGAGCAGCGAAGCCGAGCCTTCACATGTGGGCCGCAGCCACGGGCACTGATCCAGAACTGCACATCCAATAAAAATGTGGGAGCTGGCAAGCTAGCTCCCACACTCCTTACCAATACACCGCGTTTAAATAGCGACGTCAGCCTTGATGCTCGGATCGGCGTCGTAGCCCACGATCTCGAAATCCTCAAACCTGTAATCGTAGATCGATGCAGGTTTGCGCTTGATCACCAGCTCCGGCAGCTTCTTCGGCGTGCGTGCCAGCTGGGTGCGGATCTGCTCCATGTGGTTGCTGTAGGCGTGAGTGTCGCCGGTGGTGACGATGATCTCGTGGGGGATCAGGTCGCACTGCTGAGCCAGCATGTGAGTGAGCAACGCCAGCGCGGCGGTGTTGTACGGCAGGCCGAGGAACACGTCGGAGCTGCGGATATACAACTGCATCGACAGGTGGCCGTCATGCACGAACGCCTGATACAGCAGGTGGCACGGCGGCAGGGCCTGCTTGCCGTTGCGCGCGTTTTCCTGGGGGCTTTGGGTTTCGTCGGGCAGGTACTCGACGTTCCAGCCGTGGAACAGGATGCGGCGGCTGTTGGGGTTGGTCTTGAGCGTGTGCACCATGTAGTCGATCTGGTTGATGGTGCCGCCGTCCTTGGTCGGCCAGGCGGTCCACTGCTTGCCGTACACCGGGCCGAGGTCACCCTCTTCGGTGGCCCATTCGTCCCAGATCTTTACGCCGTTCTCGTTCAGCCACTGGATGTTGGTGTTGCCGCTCAACATCCAGATCAGTTCGTTGGCGATGCTTTTGAAATGCAGCTTCTTGGTGGTCAGCAGCGGGAAGCCGTCGGCCAGGTTATGTCGATACTGACGGGCGAACACGGCTTTGGTGCCGGTACCGGTACGGTCGCCCTTGGTCAGGCCATTGGTCACGACGTCGTTCAGCAGTTCGAGATATTGCTTCATGTGCTTACCTGTATCGTTGAAGCCGAGGCGCGCCTCGGCATTCGTGTTTAAAGCGCGGCGTTCTTGATGCCTTGCGGGCGATTGTAGGCCCACCACAGCATGCCCAGGCCGGCAATGATCATCGGCAGGCTCAGCACTTGCCCCATGGTCAACCAGCCCCACGCCAGGTACCCCAACTGGGCGTCCGGCACCCGCACGAACTCGACGATGAAGCGGAAGATCCCGTAGAACAACGCGAACATCCCCGAAACGGCCATGGTCGGGCGTGGCTTGCGCGAGAAGATATAAAGGATAAGGAACAGTGCCACACCTTCCAACGCGAACTGGTACAGCTGCGACGGATGGCGCGGCAGTTGCGCCGGGTCGCTGAAAGGCGGGAACACCATGGCCCACGGCACGTCGGTCGGCTTGCCCCACAATTCGGCGTTGATGAAGTTACCGATGCGCCCGGCGCCCAGGCCGATCGGCACCATCGGCGCGACGAAGTCCATCAGTTGGAAAAACGACTTGCCGTTGCGCCGCCCAAACCACCAGGCGGCGATCATCACGCCGATAAAGCCGCCATGGAACGCCATGCCGCCCTTCCACACCTCAAAGATCAGCGTCGGGTTGGCGACGTACGCCGGCAGATCGTAGAACAGCACATAGCCCAGTCGCCCGCCGACGATCACGCCCATCGACAACCAGAAGATCAGGTCGGAGAGCTTTTCCTTGGTCCAGGTCGGGTCGAAACGGTTCAGGCGACGGGACGCCAGGAACCAGGCACCGCCGATGCCGACCAGGTACATCAACCCGTACCAGTGGATTTTCAGCGGACCAATGGCCAGGGCCACCGGGTCGATCTGCGGGTAAGGCAGCATTGCGACTCCTCGTTAAACAGTTAGTCATGACGCACCGGACCATGCCGATGCGCGATTAAGCCTGCGTTACAGCGGCCAGATCAAATCAGGAAGTTCACATACACGCCCAACAGCCCGGCATGTTAACGGATGGAAGGTGCGCGGCCCAACTGCGTTGTCATGGAACGGCTGCGGTTGTGTGGGTAGAGTGGCAAAAAACACAAAAGAGAATCGCCCGATGTGCCTGATTGTCTTTGCCTGGCGGCCCGGCCATGCCCAGCCGCTGATCGTCGCGGCCAACCGTGATGAGTTTTACGCCCGCCCCACGCTACCGCTGGCCCAATGGCCGGACGCGTCCCACGTTTACGCCGGCCGTGACCAGGAAGCCGGCGGCACCTGGCTGGGTGTGAGTGCCGACGGGCGCTTTGCCGCCCTGACCAACATCCGCGAGCCGCACCAGCCACCGGCACGTACGTCGCGCGGAGAACTGGTGGCGCGGTTTCTCAGCGGTTCGCTGCCCATTGACCAGTATTTGGCCGAGGTTAACGGCCGTTCGATTGAATACGCCGGGTTCAACCTGCTGCTGGGTACGCGAGACGAGATGTGGCACTACAACGCCCATGAGAGCCAGCCGACCCGCTTGAAGCCTGGGATTTACGGCTTGTCCAATGCCACGCTGAACACCCCCTGGCCGAAGTTGCTCAAGGCCCGGGCAGCGCTGGGCGAGGTGCTGGAAGATCCCCAGCCGCAAGCCTTGCTGGCGATCATGAGCGACCCGCAGACCGCACCGTTTGCGCAGTTGCCGGATACCGGCGTGGGGTTGGCCACCGAGAGTCTGTTATCCAGCGTGTTTATCGCCAGCGCCAGTTATGGAACGCGAGTGAGTACGGCGCTGATTGTGAATGCCGACGGTACGCGGCGCATAGTTGAGCGCAGTTTCGGCCCGCAGGGTGGGCGGTTGGGTGAGGTGGAGCTGAATATTTGAGGGTGTCTGGACTGGCGCCATCGCAGGCAAGCCAGCTCCCACAGTCGGAGTGCATCCACCTGCAAAAGCTGACTTTTCCCCCCTTTGGAATGCATTCACCTGTGGGAGCTGGCTTGCCTGCGATAAAGGCGCCTCGGTTCAGAGCGTCTTGGCAGAACCCGGGTTGATCATCCGCGTCAGCCCCAGGTTTTTCAGCGCCAGTTGCAACGAGCTGTGGATAACTTGCGGATTATCGATGGTCATCAGCTCGGCCAGCAGCTCCCTGGCCATGCCCAACTCAACCTGACGCAGCATCCACTTCACCTTCGGCAAGTTGGTGGCGTTCATCGACAGGCTGTCAAAGCCCATCGCCATCAACAGCACCGCCGCCGCCGGGTCGCCGGCCATTTCGCCGCAGATGCTCACCGGCTTGCCTTCGGCATGGGCGTCGCGCACCACATGTTGCAGGGCTTGCAGCACCGCCGGATGCAGGTAGTCGTAGAGGTCGGCCACGCGCGGATTGTTGCGGTCCACGGCCAGCAGGTATTGGGTGAGGTCGTTGGAGCCGACCGACAGGAAGTCCACCTGCCGCGCCAGCTCCTTGGCCTGGTACACCGCCGCCGGGATTTCGATCATCACGCCGATCGGCGGCATCGGCACGTCCGAACCTTCGTCGCGCACTTCGCCCCAGGCGCGGTGGATCAGGTGCAGCGCCTCTTCCAGCTCATGGGTGCCGGAAATCATCGGCAGCAGGATGCGCAGGTTGTTCAGGCCTTCGCTGGCCTTGAGCATGGCGCGGGTCTGCACCAGAAAGATTTCCGGGTGGTCGAGGGTCACGCGGATACCGCGCCAACCGAGGAAGGGGTTGTCTTCCTTGATCGGGAAATACGACAGGGATTTATCGCCGCCGATATCGAGGCTGCGCATGGTCACCGGCAACGGGTGGAACGCTTGCAATTGCTCGCGGTAGATCGCCAGCTGTTCCTTCTCGCTCGGGAATCGCTGGTTGATCATGAACGGCACTTCGGTGCGGTACAGCCCAACGCCTTCGGCACCGCGCTGTTGCGCGCGGGCAACGTCGGCCAGCAGGCCGGTGTTCACGAGCAGCGGCACGCGGTGGCCGTCGAGGGTCACGCACGGCAGTTCGCGCAGCGAATCGAGGCCCAGGGCCAGCTGTTTCTCTTCCTCCACCACTTCGGCGTACTGCTTGCGCAGCAGCTCGCTGGGGTTGGTGAAGACTTCACCACGATGGCCATCGACGATCATGTCGATGCCGTCGACTTTGGAGTACGGCAGTTCCACCAGGCCCATCACCGTCGGGATACCCATGGCCCGGGCCAGGATCGCGACGTGGGAGTTGCCCGACCCCAATACCGAAACCAGGCCGACCAACTTGCCCTCCGGCACTTCGCCAAGCATGGTGGCGGTCAGTTCTTCACTGATCAGGATGGTGTTGTCGGGGTAGACCAGGTTGGTGGTGCGGTCTTCCTGCAGATAGGCCAGCAGACGGCGACCAAGGTCGCGCACATCCGAGGCGCGTTCGCGCAGGTAGGCGTCGTCCATCAATTCGAAACGGTTGACGTGATCGGTGACCACCTGGCGCAGTGCGCCCTGGGCCCACTGGCCGGTCTTGATCACTGTCTTGACTTCGTTACCCAGGGACGCGTCATCGAGCATCATCTGGTACACGTCGAACAGCGCACGCTCTTCGGGGCGCAACTGGGTAGCCAGCTTGGTCGACAGGTTGCGCATGTCGGCGCGCACGCCTTCCAGAGCGGTCTTGAACAGTTTGATTTCGGCGTCAATGTCCTTGACGGTCTTGTCCGGCACCACATCGAGGTCGGCCGGAGGCAACATGACCACAGCCGTACCGACCGCCGCGCCCGGCGAACCCGGCACGCCAATGAACTTGGCTTCCTGGATGCCCTTGCCCTCGCGGCCCAGGCCACGAATCGAGCCCGTCGCCTCGGCGTGGGCGATAACCCCGGCGAGCTGCGCGCTCATGGTCACAAGGAAGGCTTCTTCACCTTCGTCGAACTGACGACGTTCTTTTTGCTGGATGACCAACACGCCGACGACGCGGCGGTGGTGAATGATCGGTGCGCCGAGGAAGGACGCGTAGCGCTCCTCGCCGGTTTCGGCAAAGTAGCGGTAACGGGGGTGATCGGCTGCGTGTTCAAGGTTGAGAGGTTCTTCACGCGTCCCCACCAGGCCCACCAGACCCTCATTGGGCGCCATGCTGACCTTGCCGATTGAGCGCTTGTTCAAGCCCTCGGTGGCCATCAGCACAAAACGGTTGGTCTCGGGGTCCAGCAGGTAAACCGAGCAGACCTGGCTGCCCATGGCTTCCTTGACGCGCAACACAATAATCCCCAACGCCGCCTTGAGATCCTTGGCGGAGTTAACTTCCTGGACGATCTTGCGCAGCGTATTGAGCATGGCTCGGGGTCGAACTCCGTCGTCAGTCGCGCGATAAAAGGCGCGGGGCAAGCTCTTTGAGCGCGCGACGATACACTTCGCGCTTGAATGTCACCACCTGGCCTAACGGGTACCAATAGCTGACCCAGCGCCAGCCATCGAACTCCGGTTTACCGGTCAAATCCATCCGCACCCGCTGCTCGTTGGAGATCAGGCGCAAAAGAAACCATTTCTGCTTCTGGCCGATGCACAGCGGCTGGCTGTGGGTACGCACCAGGCGTTGCGGCAAACGATAGCGCAACCAGCCACGGGTGCAGGCCAGAATTTGCACATCTTCGCGTTCTAGGCCCACTTCTTCATTCAACTCACGGTACAAGGCGTCTTCAGGGGATTCGTCGGGGTTGATTCCGCCTTGAGGAAACTGCCAGGCATCTTGGTTGATTCGGCGAGCCCATAGCACCTGTCCGGCATCATTCGTAAGAATGATCCCGACATTAGGACGGAAACCATCGGGGTCGATCACGGCAACAACCTCGCAAACGCATGTCGCCGCATTGTTCCACAAAGGTTGATCAAGCGGCAACGAGGCTTCTTAGCTTATGTGCACTCTTGTGAAAAGTCCGTATTCTGGACGCCTTTTTACAGACTTTTCAGCGAGTAACTGCAATGCGCCTGGCTTTATTCGACTTGGACAACACCCTTCTCGGCGGTGACAGCGACCACGCCTGGGGCGATTACCTGTGCGAGCGCGGGATTCTCGACGCGGTGGCCTACAAGGCGCGTAACGATGAGTTCTATCAGGACTACCTGGCCGGCCGGCTAGACAATGCCGCCTACCTCAACTTCAGCCTGGACATCCTCGGCCGCACCGAGCGGGCCCAGCTGGACGAGTGGCACCGCGACTTCATGCGCGACTGCATCACCCCGCTGATGCTGCCGCTGGCGGCACAACTGCTGGCCAGGCACCGCGCCGCAGGTGACAAGCTGGTGATCATCACCGCGACCAACCGCTTCGTCACCGCGCCGATTGCCGAACTGCTGGGGGTCGAGACGCTGATCGCCACCGAATGCGAAGAGCTTGAAGGGCGTTACACAGGGCGCAGCACCGACGTGCCGTGCTTTCGCGAAGGCAAGGTGACGCGCTTGAACCGTTGGCTGGAAGAGACCGGCTACAGCCTGGAAGACAGTTACTTCTACAGTGATTCGATGAATGATTTGCCGTTGCTGGAGCAGGTGACACACCCGGTAGCGGTGGACCCGGACCCGAGTCTGCGGGCTGAAGCCGAGAAGCGCGGTTGGCCGGTGATTACCCTGCGCGGCTGATATGGCTCCTGTGGCGAGCAGGCTTGTCCTGCGTTGGGCTGCGCAGCAGCCCCAAAACCAGGCACTGAGCCGTATCAGGTACACCGCGTTTTGCTGGATTGGGGGCGCTTCGCACCCCAACGCGGGGCAAGCCCGCTCGCCACAAAAAAGCTTAAACCGGCTTGGCACCCATCAACCCGGCAATCGCCACAAACCCCACCAGGCTGACCACCGCCAGCACCAACGTAAAGTTCAAGCTGCCACCCTCGCCCCTGCGCAGGCGATTGAGCCGCGCCACCAGCCAGAACCAGGCCAGCGCCGCCACGGTATACACAATACTCGAGCCCAGAATCCAGGTTTGCCCCAGCGGCCAGCCCGTCAGGTGCGCCAGCCACCAGCCGGTGAACGGCATGCTCACAAGGCACACACCCATCAACAACCACACAAACACCCACGGACGCTGCAGGGTCACCGCCGGACCCGCGCTGCGTTTACGCCAGGCCAACAGCGCCAGGCCTATACCGCTGAGCAACAGCAACGCCGTGGCGGCAATGTGGATAACTTTCAGGGTGATCAGGGTTTCCATCGCTCATATTCCTTAAAAGGTCGCGCCTGCAGAGTAGTCGCTAACCGAGGAAGAGTGTGTAGGCCGGGTTCTCGCTTTCATCCCAGTACGGGTAGCCAATCGCCTCAAGAGCCGCCGGCACCAGGTGGCGTTCGTCCGCCGGCACTTGCAGGCCGGCGACCACACGGCCGTCTGCCGCGCCGTGGTTGCGGTAGTGAAACATCGAGATGTTCCAGCGCCCGCCCAGCTTGTTAAGAAAGTTGAACAAGGCTCCCGGCCGCTCCGGGAACTCGAACCGAAATACCAGTTCATTGCTGACATGCGCCGCATGCCCGCCGACCATATGGCGAATGTGCAATTTGGCCAGTTCGTTTTCGGTCAGGTCCAGCACCGGAAAACCCTGCTGGGTGAGACTGGTAATCAGCGCGCTGCGCGGGTCGTTTTCCGGGTGGGTCTGCACGCCGACAAAGATGTGCGCCTCGCTGCCGGAGTGGTAGCGGTAGTTGAATTCGGTGATCTGCCGCTTGCCCACGGCTTCGCAGAACGCCTTGAAGCTTCCCGGACGTTCGGGGATGGTCACGGCGATAATGGCTTCGCGGCCCTCGCCCAGTTCGGCGCGCTCGGCCACATGGCGCAGGCGGTCGAAGTTGACGTTGGCACCGGAGTCGATGGCGACGAATGTTTGCCCGCTGACGCCACGGGTCTCCACGTACTTCTTGATACCGGCCACGCCCAGCGCGCCGGAAGGCTCTGTAATGGAGCGAGTGTCGTCGTAGATGTCTTTGATCGCCGCGCAGATTTCATCGGTGCTGACGGTGATCACTTCATCCACATAATCCTTGCAGATCTCGAAGGTGTACTGGCCGATCTGCGCCACCGCCACGCCATCGGCAAACAGGCCCACGGTGGGCAGCACCACGCGTTCGCCGGCGGCCATGGCCTCTTGCAGGCAGTTGGAATCGTCCGGTTCGACGCCGATGACCTTGATCTCCGGGCGCAGGTATTTCACGTACGCCGCAATGCCGGCAATCAGCCCGCCGCCGCCCACCGGTACGAAAATCGCGTCCAACGGCCCTGGGTGCTGGCGCAGGATTTCCATCGCCACGGTGCCCTGCCCGGCAATGGTGTGCGGATCATCGTAGGGGTGGATGTAGACGTAGCCTTGTTCGTCGACCAGTTTGAGCGAGTAGGCCAGGGCCTCCGGGAAGGAGTCGCCGTGCAGCACCACGATGCCGCCACGGGAGCGCACGCCTTCGACCTTGATCTCGGGGGTGGTCTTGGGCATCACGATAGTGGCTTTGACCCCCAGCACCTTGGCCGCCAGGGCCAGGCCCTGGGCGTGGTTGCCCGCCGACGCGGTGACCACGCCACGCGCGCGCTCCTCGCTGCTGAGCTGGGTGAGCTTGTTGTAGGCCCCGCGAATCTTGAACGAGAACACCGGCTGCAAGTCTTCGCGCTTGAGCCAGACCTTGTTGCCCAGCCGTTCGCAAAGCTGGGGGGCGATCTGCAACGGGGTTTCTACGGCAACGTCGTAAACGCGCGAGGTGAGGATCTTTTTGACGTAGTCTTCAAGCATCGGCGGCAATCACTGGGCGAGTGGGACAGGACCGGTGAGTCTAACCCGGCCTTTGACCGTACGACCACACGAATCCCGAGGTTTTGTTGGGTTATACTCGCCGCCCTCGATAATTCCCCGCCCGCTCCGGAGCCCGCATGACCCAGGATCAACTCAAACAGGCAGTGGCCCAGGCCGCCGTCGATTTAATCCTTCCCAAACTCGACGACAAGAGCATCGTCGGTGTCGGCACCGGCTCCACCGCCAACTGCTTTATCGATGCGCTGGCCCTGCATAAAGGTGCGTTCGACGGCGCCGTGGCCAGCTCCGAAGCCACCGCCGCGCGCCTCAAGGGCCATGGCATTCCAGTGTACGAGCTCAACACCGTGAGCGACCTGGAGTTCTATGTGGACGGCGCCGATGAAAGCGACGAGCACCTGAACCTGATCAAGGGCGGCGGCGCAGCCCTGACCCGCGAGAAGATCGTCGCGGCCGTGGCCAAAACCTTTATCTGCATCGCCGATGCCAGCAAGCTGGTGCCGGTACTCGGCGCCTTCCCGCTGCCGGTGGAAGTGATCCCCATGGCCCGCAGCCACGTGGCCCGCGAGCTGGTGAAGCTGGGCGGCGACCCGGTGTACCGCGAAGGCGTGTTGACCGACAACGGCAACATCATCATTGACGTGTTCAATATGCAGATCACTGATCCGGTGGCGCTGGAAACGCAGATCAATGCAATTGTCGGCGTGGTCACCAACGGGCTGTTCGCTGCTCGCCCGGCGGATGTGTTGCTGCTGGGCACCCCTGAAGGCGTGAAAACTCTCAAAGCCTGACATTGCCTTGCTGTTACTTTATGTGGGGGCTCAGGGATTGGGTTTCTTGAACACATAAAACAGGTTCGGCTCGCTCACCAGGTACAGGCTGCCCTGGTCGTCCATGGCGATCCCTTCGGCCTGGGGCACGCGTTTCTTCAGGCCGTGGCGTCCATTGAGCAACGACAAGGTGCTCAATGGACGACCGTCGATATCCAGTTCCAATACCAGAAACGACTCATCCGACAGTGCCAGCAGATGGCCGCTGCGCTCGTCGTATTGCAGGCTCGACAGGTCACGCACGAACAGCCCGGCATCGCGCTTGGGGTTGTTGATCACATGCACCGAGTAGGTTTTTTCCGCTTTGAAATGGGGAAACCCATGGACCTCGTAGATCAGCATCGGGTCGCGCTCTTTGGCGACGAACAGGCGCTTGCCCACCGAATCGTAAGCCAGGCCTTCAAAGCCCTTGTTGCTGCCCATGTGCACGCCCAGGGTCATCTGCTCGGCGTCGGCCGCGTCGAGAAATTGTGTCTCATCGTCCACGTGCACCTTGATCAGCCGTTGCTGACGCTCATCGCTGATCACGTAGATGTTGTCACTGATGAACTCTACCGCCTCGGCATCGCCAAATCCCACCAGCGCAATGCGCCGCAGGATTTTGCCGTCCAGGGACAGCTCGATCAGTTCGGCGTTTTTGTTGGTCACGGTAAACAGGCTTTTGCGCACCGGGTCGTAGGTGAGCGCAGAGACATCATCGTCCAGGCCCTCGATTTTCTGCGCTTCGAGGGTGACCTGGTAATCGGCCAGGCCGATGGAGCGCTGGTCGGCCGGCTGGCGCCACACTTGCCAGTTGAACCAGGCCCGTTCGAACAGGCGAAACTGCTGGGCGACGATCACGCCGGTCACGAGGGCGACCAACAACAGGATGAGAAAAGCAGGTTTGGGACGGGCAAGTCGACGCATCGGGACGGGCTCGGAGAAAAAAACTGGCGAATAGATATCAAGGTCGCCTGAATTTAAACTTAAACGCGCCCGGCTGTCTGGCGAATGCCGTTTACAGGGATCAAACCGACGCAATCCGCCGGTTATTTATGCTTTTCGAAACGGTAGAACAGGTTGGGCTCACTGACCATGTAGAGGTTGCCCTCGTCATCCATGGTCACCCCTTCCGCGCGGGGGATGGTGTTTTTCAGGCCATTGAAACCACCGAGCACGGTCATGAAGCTGACTTGCTTGCCGTGCTCGTCCAGTTCCAGCAGCAGGTGCGAGTCGGCCGACAGCACCAGCAGATGCCCGGTGCGCGGGTCGACGGCCAGGGCCGAGAGGTTGCGTACATCCAGCTCGTTGCTGGTCAGCTTCTGTTTGTCGCCGACCAGGGTCTGGCTGCCGTCGCTTTTCCAGGTGAACAGCGCAGGCGGACGCTCTTCGCCGAGTACCAGTTGCTGGTTGCGCGGATCCCAGGCAACGGCTTCAAAGGCTTTGTTCTGGTCCCTGGACGGGCCCAGATCGTAACTGGGGAAATCGGCTTTGTTGAGCGCGGTGGTGCTGGCATCGACCTTGACGATGGTGAGGCTGTGCTGACGCTCATCAACCACGGCCATCAGGCCGTTTTCCATCACCGTCAGGGCTTCCGGGTTGTTCCAGCCATTGAGCGGCATCTTGCGCAGCACATCGCCTTGCAGGCTCAGCTCGACGAGAAACGGGTTCTTGCCCATCACCGAAAACAGCGTTTTGCTTTGGGGGTTGTAAGAAACGTCCGAGGCCTCATCCCCTTCCATGCCGGGCAGCAACTTGGCGTCGATCACTGCGTGATAGTCCGGGAGCCAGATGCTTTGCTGGCGTTCTGCCGGGGACTCGAAGCGTTCCAGCACCCACAGCACACCCCGGTCGTCCCAATGCATGGCCCAGGCCACGCCATACAGAACCGCAGCGGCCAGGAATACCCAGGAATACCAGCGCATGAAACGGCGGGGGCGAAGCGTAGGTTTGGAGGTAGGCAGGGGCACGGCCATGGGTCGCTTTTCCGGAAAGTCAGCGGTAGGGAATAGCACAGGATGCGAAGAGCTGCGCGTTGGAAGCGCGGATTATCCAGACGGGGTGTGAAAAAAATGCAAAGACGGTAGTGCACGCTGTGGCGAGCAGGCTTGTCCTGCGTTGGGCTGCGCAGCAGCCCCAAAACCAGGCGCTGAGCCGTATCAGGTACACCGCGTTTCGCTGGATTGGGGGCGCTTCGCACCCCAACGCGGGGCAAGCCCGCTCGCCACAACAAGCCCGCTTGCCACAACGGGCCCGCTTGCCACAGAGGCTCCAGTTTGCTGCGCGACAACGCTTGCGGAGCCTCCCACAGTTTTTAACCGCGTCCTTTTAGCGAACGACGCTTTCGAAGCGGGTGCCGCCCGCCAGTTCCAGCACCAGTTCATCGCCCACATTCAGCGGGCCCACGCCGGCGGGGGTGCCGGTGAGGATGACGTCGCCGGCCTGCAGCGAGAAACAGCCGGCCATGTGCTGGATCATCGGGATGATCGGGTTGAGCATCAGCGCGCTGTTGCCGTCCTGGCGCACTTCGCCGTTGATGGTCAGGCGGATGCCGATGTCGGTGACGTCCGGGTACGTGCTGCTCACCACGAAGGGGGCAATCACCGCCGCACCGTCGAACGACTTGGCGATTTCCCAGGGTAGGCCCTGGGATTTGAGTTCGGCCTGCTTGTCGCGAAGCGTCAGATCGAGGGCCGGGGCGAAGCCGGAGATGGCGTCCAGCACTTCTTCACGGCTGGGATTGTTCGACAGGGGCTTGCCGATCAGTACCGCGATTTCCGCCTCGTAGTGCACCGAGCCACGCTCGGTGGGAATGGCGAAACCGCCCTCCAGCCCGACCACACAGCTGCCCGGTTTGATGAACAGCAGCGGCTCGGTGGGCACCGGATTGTTCAGTTCCTTGGCATGTTCGGCGTAGTTACGCCCGATGCACACCACCTTGCCCAATGGAAAGTGGATATTGGTGCCGTCGATATACTTGTGCTGGTAGCTCATGGAACGACTCCTTCAGGTGCGTTTAAACAGCGAAGATCTTGCCGGGGTTCATGATCCCGTTTGGGTCGAATACCGCTTTCACGGCCTTCATGTAGTCGATTTCAACCGGTGAGCGGCTGTAGGCCAGGTAGTCGCGCTTGGTCATGCCCACGCCGTGTTCGGCGGAGATCGAGCCGTTATACTTCTGCACGGTTTCAAATACCCACTTGTTCACGGTGGCGCACTTGGCGAAGAACTCATCCTTGCTCAGGGTTTGCGGCTTGAGGATGTTCAGGTGCAGGTTGCCGTCGCCAATGTGGCCGAACCAGACGATTTCGAAGTCGGGGTAGTGCTCGCCAACGATCGCATCGATTTCCTTGAGGAAGGCAGGCAGCTTGGAGACCGTCACCGAGATGTCGTTCTTGTAGGGCGTCCAGTGGGAAATGGTCTCGGAAATGTACTCGCGCAGCTTCCACAGGTTGTGCAACTGGGTGTCGCTCTGGCTCATCACGCCGTCCAGCACCCAGCCCTGCTCCACGCAATGCTCGAAGGTTTCCAGCGCATGGTTGGCGACGTCTTCGGTGGTGGCTTCGAATTCCAGCAACGCGTAGAACGGGCAATCGGTCTCGAACGGCGCGGGCACATCGCCCCGGCCCATGACCTTGGCCAGGGCCTTGTCGGAAAAGAACTCGAAAGCGGTCAGGTCCAGCTTGCCCTGGAACGCGTGCAGCACCGGCATGATCGAGTCGAAGTCGGTGGTGCCCAGCACCATGGCCGTGAGGTTTTTGGGCGCTCGGTCCAGGCGCATGGTGGCCTCGACCACAAATCCCAGGGTACCTTCGGCGCCGATAAACAGCTGGCGCATGTCATAGCCGGTGGCGTTCTTGATCAGGTCGCGGTTCAGTTCCAGCACGTCACCCTTGCCGGTGACGACTTTCATGCCCGCCACCCAATTGCGGGTCATGCCGTAGCGAATCACCTTGATCCCGCCGGCATTGGTGCCGATGTTGCCGCCAATCTGGCTGGAACCGGACGAGGCGAAGTCCACCGGGTAGTACAAGCCGTTTTCTTCGGCGACGTTCTGCAACTGCTGGGTGACCACGCCCGGCTGGCACACGGCCGTGCGGTCGGTGAGGTTCACGTCGAGAATCTGGTTCATGTAGTCGAACGACACCACCACCTCGCCATTGGCCGCCACTGCCGCCGCCGACAGCCCGGTACGCCCGCCGGACGGCACCAGCGCGACCTTGCGCTCATTGGCCCAACGAACGATGGCCTGCACCTGTTCGATGGTCTTGGGGAAGACGATGGCGGTGGGTGCCGGGGCGAAATGCTTGGTCCAGTCCTTGCCGTAGGTTTCCAGGGAGTCGGCATCGGTCAGCACCTTGCCAGGCTCAACCAGGGTCTTCAGCTCATCAATCAGGGCAGCCTGGGTCATCGACAGAACTCTCGAACAATTCATGGTCATCCTGAGAACGCTTCACGTCGCAGGAATAGGTGTTTAGCGGGGTGCGTATGCTAGCATACCGCCCCCGCAGGACAGACCCAAAGGGCGTTTCTGCGGCGACGGCTTTCCTGCCGTCCGGGTCAGCTTGCGCTGCTCGATTCCCTGCCATTTTTCTCCGGGATACAGGTTTACGCAGATGAGCAAGACTTCTCTCGATAAGAGCAAGATCAAGTTCCTTCTTCTGGAAGGCGTCCACCCATCGGCCGTCGACGTGCTGAAGGCCGCCGGGTACACCAGCATTGAGTACATCACCAGTTCTCTGCCGGAAGCCCAACTGAAGGAAAAGATCGCCGACGCGCACTTTATCGGCATTCGCTCCCGCACTCAGCTGACCGAAGAGATCTTCGATCACGCCAAGAAACTCGTGGCGGTCGGCTGTTTCTGCATCGGCACCAACCAGGTTGACCTGAACGCTGCGCGCGAGCGTGGTATTGCGGTGTTCAACGCCCCGTACTCCAACACCCGTTCCGTTGCGGAACTGGTGCTGGCCGAGGCCATCCTGCTGTTGCGCGGTATCCCCGAGAAGAACGCTTCCTGCCACCGTGGCGGCTGGATCAAGAGCGCGGCCAACTCCTTCGAAATCCGTGGCAAGAAGCTGGGCATCATCGGCTACGGCTCGATCGGCACGCAGTTGTCGGTGCTGGCTGAAGGCCTGGGCATGCAGGTGTTCTTCTACGACACCCTCACCAAGCTGCCACTGGGCAACGCCACTCAGGTGTCGAGCCTGACCGAGCTGCTGGGCATGTCCGATATCGTCACCCTGCACGTACCGGAAACGTCCGAGACCCAGTGGATGATGGGCGAGAAGGAAATCCGCGCGATCAAGAAAGGCGGGATCCTGATCAACGCCGCGCGCGGCACCGTGGTCAAGCTGGACGCCCTGGCCGACGCGATCAAGGACAAGCACCTGATCGGCGCCGCCATCGACGTGTTCCCGGTAGAACCGCGCTCCAACGACGACGTCTTCGAAAGCCCGCTGCGTGGCCTGGACAACGTGATCCTGACCCCGCACATCGGCGGTTCCACCGCTGAAGCGCAGGCCAACATCGGTCTGGAAGTGGCCGAAAAGCTGGTCAAGTACAGCGACAACGGTACGTCGGTGTCGTCGGTGAATTTCCCGGAAGTGGCCTTGCCGGCTCACCCTGGCAAGCACCGTCTGCTGCACATCCACCAGAACATTCCGGGTGTGATGATGGAGATCAACAAGGTGTTTGCGGAAAACGGCATCAACATCTCCGGTCAGTTCCTGCAGACCAACGAGAAGGTTGGCTACGTGGTGATCGACGTCGATGCCGAGTACTCGGACCTGGCGCAGGAGAAACTGCAGCACATCTCCGGCACTATCCGCAGCCGCGTATTGTTCTGACGTTTTACGCTGCACAAAAAATGGGAGACCCGCAGGGGTCTCCCATTTTTTTTTAGCCGAGCAACGCTTACTTGACGTTAACGGTAATGACCTTGGACACCACGGTCGGGTTGAACTGCATGTGCAGCTTGTCGCCCGCCACCAGTTGCAAGGTGTGCTTGCCCGGGGTGAGGGTCAGTTCGGTTTCGGTCTGAGCCTTGCCGTAATGGATCACGGTATCGGTGGCCGGGATCGGCAGCTTGGCGTCGGGCAATTCCTTCTGATCGATCAACAGGTGATGGTGACCGGTGCCGGCGGCCTGCTCGGTGGCTGGGGCCAGCTTCAAGCCTTCCATGCCGAATTTGACGGTGAAGGTTTTGTCGACGGTGGCGCCGTCCTTGGGCGAGACGATAAACACCTTGGCGCCTTCAGGTGGAGCGCTGCGCGGGATGCCGTCAGCGGCGCCAGCCAACATCGATGCACCCAGCAGCAGGCTGGCCAGGGCGGTACGAGACATAAGGCCTTTCATTCGCTTCTCCAGTTTTGTATGAAATCTGTAGGTTCGGGACAACTTCGCGACATATTGCTGTCCAAGGCACTCGACACCCTGACAAAGCGATGCTGATCGGCGCCTCGCACATTCGAATCTAGGAGTGACCATGCGCTTCTCGCCTGGCCTGTTACTGT
This sequence comes from Pseudomonas poae RE*1-1-14, assembly GCF_000336465.1. Taxonomy (NCBI): domain Bacteria; kingdom Pseudomonadati; phylum Pseudomonadota; class Gammaproteobacteria; order Pseudomonadales; family Pseudomonadaceae; genus Pseudomonas; species Pseudomonas poae. Next base: position 4,452,889 of record NC_020209.1, read on the forward strand.
TGCTGCCCCTCTTGAGCCCCTTGGCTCACGCCGAGTTGATCGACGATATCAACGATCGCGGCGAACTGCGCATCGTCCTGCAAGCCAATACGCCGCCTTACAACTTCAAGGACGGTGACAAGCTCACCGGTTTTGAAGTGGAGCTGGGCGAACAACTGGCCAAGGAGATGGACCTGCGCCCCTCATTTATCACCACCGATGACGCCGACATGCTGCCCGGCGTGGAAACCGGCAAGTACGACGTAGCCATCAACCATATCGCTATGACTGCCGAGCTTGAGGATCGTTTCGATTTCAGCGAGGCGTACAGCGAGAAACCCGCGCTGGCGATTCCGTTTCAGAAGGGCAACCCGGCGTTCAAGTTGAGCCTGAACAACGCATTGCATCGAGTGCAGGCCGATGGCCGATTGAAGGCGCTGTCGCAGAAGTGGCTAAAGCCTGAGTAACACGCGGTGAATGTGGAAGGTGCTGCAGCCTCTGTGGCGAGCGGGCTTGTTGTGGCGAGCGGGCTTGCCCCGCGTTGGGGTGCGAAGCGCCCCCAATTCAGCAAAACGCGGTGTATCTGATACGGCTCAGCGCCTGGTTTTGGGGCTGCTGCGCAGCCCAACGCAGGACAAGCCTGCTCGCCACAGGGAGTCTGCGCTTAACTGAACGGCATTGGGGCCCGGCCGAATCAATGCTTAGAACGGCTCATTGCCCCGCCGGCGAAACCAGCCTGTGAGCGACAACCGTTCGCGGGTGGCGGGCAACACTTCATGGGGCACCTCGCCCGAGAGGAACACCACCAGGCTGCCGCCCGTGGGCACCACATCGTGTTCGATGCCGTCCTTGAGGTACATGCGCAACTGACCGCCGTGCTCGGGCAGCCAGGCGTCGTTCAGGTAGATCACGGCTGACACCATGCGCCGATCATCGTCGCGAAAGCGGTCCACGTGCTTGAGGTAGAACGCGCCGGGCGGGTACATCGCAAAATGACTTTCGAAATCTTCCAGGCCCAGGAACAGGCCACGGTTCATGGCCAGGCGCAGGCTGTCCATCACGGCCATGTAAGTGTCGCAGACGGCAGCGTCGCCCTCCTCCAGCCACTGGATATGGTCACCGCGAATCCCCTCGCGAATCTCCTGCGCCGGACCGCGCCCCACGGCCGCTGGCGCCAGCTCACCTTCGGCCGCACGTTTACGGCACTCAGCCGCCAACTCCAGCGTCAGAACCTGGGGCAGAAAGGCGTGCTGCTGCGACCAGCCTTTTTCGGCCAGGTCGTCGACAATGCGTTGCAGCAAGGGGTGATCGTGGGGTATTTGCATGGCGCGCATAGTATCCATACGCCTGGGAATCCGACAGCGCCGTCGAGCGACTGAACTCACTTTAGTCAGGTGACTGATAGGACTTCTCGACAAATCCTACGCCCGACACGGACAATAGTGGCCGACTGACAGGAGTCCTTATGCGTCGTTTGTTTTTTTCCTTGCTGATGTTCTGCGTGTTGCCCGCCTGGGCAGACGGCCATGACCAGTTGTACAAGGTCGCCGGCTGGGCCGAACAACGTGCGCATTTCAATGACGCCCTTAGTGCCGCCCAGCAGCGCTACCGCAACAGCCTGCCGCCGGCGGTGTACCAGGCGCTGGTGGACAACAGCAACAAACGCTTCGCCGCCCAGGCCATGGACCAGCGGGCCGAGGCCCAGTTGCGCAAGCACTTGGCCGACCCGCAACCGGCGCTGGGGTTTTTCCAGTCGCCGCTGGGCCGCAAGATCGTCGCCGCCGAGTTGCTGGCCACGCGCCGCGACCAACTGGCGAAAAACGCCCAGGGCTTGCCGAAAATCCAGGCCGACGCTACCCGCAGCCTGATCATCGGCCACCTGGCCCAGGCGTTGCCCGCCCGTGAAGCCGGCGCGGAAGTCAGTCTGGCGATTGCCGGGGTGGCGGCCGACAGCCTGAGCCAGATGATCCCCGGCCTGCTCGGCGGTGGTCAGGCCCAGGGCATGTTGAACGGGCAGCGCGAACGGTTGATGCAGCAGATCGATAAGGACCTGAACAACACCCTGCTGTACGTCTATCGGGATCTGTCCGACCCGGAGCTGGAAGAATTCGCGACCTTTGCAGAGTCGCCACAGGGCAAGGCGTATTACCAGGCGGCGCTGGCGGCCATCCGGGCAGGATTGGCAGTGGGCCAAAGCACTTCAAGCCTGGCACCGTAAACAAGGTGGGAGGGAACAAGCCCCTTCCCGGCTTGCGACCTGGATTACTTCAAGCGGTCCGTCAAATAACGGAAGTACTCTGCGCGAATCGGCGCAATCTCATTGGCCAGATGATGCCTGCCCCTGGGCAACATCAGCACCTCGGGTTGTTCGAACTTGCTGCGCAGCACCTGCAGGTTGTGCTGCCAGTCCACCGTCATGTCTTCCTCGCCCTGCACAATCACCACGCGCCTTGCGCTGCGTGGCGCCGCTTCGATGCGCTTGATCCATTGCACCAGCGCCCCCACCCAGGCGGTGGGCAATTGCCGGGGTTGCAGCGGGTCGGCTTCAAGAAACGGTTTGAATTCGGGGTCGTGGGTGTTCTCGCTGAACCGCCGCGCGATGCCTTTGACGAACGGCCGCAGCAGGTAATAGCTGAGCTGCGACCAACCCCAGGCGCGCGGACGCACCAACGGCGACAGCAGCAGGACCTTGCCTTGGGCCGGGCTGTCGGTGCCGTGGCTGAGCAAGTGGTCCACCACCACCGCGCCGCCGGTGCTTTGCCCGAACAAATGCCAGGGCTGCGGCAAATGCAACGCCCGGGCCTGCTCGAACAACCCGTGCACCACGTGCTGATACACCGCGAAATCATCGATGCTGGCGCGCATGCCGCTGGACAAACCGTGCCCGGGCAGGTCGCAGGCGATCACCACAAAACCCTGTTCCAGCGCCCAGTCCACCACATGCCGATACAGCCCCATGTGGTCATAGAAGCCATGAAACAGAAACATCGTCGCCACCGGCACCGGCGGCCACCATACCTGCGCCACCACCTCGAACCCGTCCACGTCGAAGCGCCCCAGACGGCTCGCCACCTTGCGCGCAGGCAAGTCGAGCCCGTAGAACCGCTGGTACACCCGCGCCTCGGCTGACAGCGGTTGCGCATCCACCAGCGGGCGCAAACTGGCGCGCAGGTGATCGGGGTCAAAGGTGACAGGCATAAAAGGTTCCAGACTCACGGTGAAGATGAAGATCGAGCCGCGATATTCATCTGTCGGGGCAGGCATGGCAAGCTACGCGACCCTTGAGGATCAATCCGAATGCGACAGACCCACCGTTCCGCCCTGTTCGCCGGCCTGTTGCTGGTCCTCTGCGCTGGCGTGCTGTGGGCGGCGTATGCCTGGTTTCAGGGCCGCTACCTGCGCGCCTTCAGCGCACACACGACGGTGTTCTCCGGCGATTCGCTGCGCCTGCCCGCCGAACTGACCGGGCCCGGCCCGATTCGTCTGGTGCACTTCTGGGACCCGGCCTGCCCGTGCACGGTCGGCAACCAGCAGCACCTGGGCGAACTGATCGAGCACTACGCGCCCAGGGGCGTCGAGTTCTACGCCGTGCAAAAGCCCGGCAGTCAGGGCCGGTTGCCCGCCAACCTGCTGGCGCTCAAACCTCTCGACGCGCTGCCCGGCGCCGACCAGCTGCCGGCCAGCCCGGCCGTGGGTATCTGGGACCGCAGCGGCAAGCTCGCCTACTTCGGGCCCTACAGCGAAGGGCTCACGTGCAACGCCAGTAACAGTTTTATCGAACCGATCCTGCAGGCGCTGGAGGGCGGACGTGAGGTCAACGCCACCCACACCCTCGCGGTGGGCTGCTATTGCCAATGGAGTTCGGCCGGCGCTGCACCCTGAGCAGGCAACCTGAACGTAGGCTGTTGCGCCAGCGAACTTCGAAAACCGTGTCGACCGGCTGCGGTATGTTGGCCGCTCCACGACCACCGCACAGACCCCATGAGCCAACTGACCTTCATCCTCTGGATCCTCAACGTCATCGTTGACACCTCCGGCCAACTGGCCTTCAAGGCCGCCGCCACCAACAGCGCAGAGTTTTCCGGCATGGCCCACTGGCGCCACATGCTCGCGCGCCACTGGTTCTGGATCGGCATCGGCCTCTACGTGATCGAGTTCGTGCTGTGGCTGGCCTTCCTGTCGCTGGTGCCGTTGTCGGTGGCAGTGATGCTGGGCTCGTTCAATATCGTGGTGATCATGATTGCCGGCCGCCTGTGGTTCAAAGAAAGCCTGACCAAATGGCGCTTGATCGGCATCCTGCTGATCGCCCTGGGCACTGTCGTTGTGGGGTTCGACTGATGAAGCGTTTTTATATCCTGGGTTTTCTCTCGCTGATCTTTTTCGACACCCTGGCCCAGGTCAGTTTCAAGTATGCCTCGATCCACGCCGAACCCCTGGCCATGGACGTGGCCTGGCTCGCCAGGGTGTTTGGTCACCCCTGGATCTACGGCGCGTTTGTCGGCTACATCGGTGCGTTCTTCACCTGGATGACCTTGATGAAGCACGCGCCCATCGGCCCTGCGTTCGCGGCGTCCTACCTGGAGCTGATCAGCGTGACGCTGGTGTCGGTCTGGCTGTTCGACGACACGCTGACAATTGCCAAGGTCATCGGCGGTCTGCTGATCGTGGCGGGCATTCTGTGCCTGGCGCGCCAGGAAAGCCCCGAGGAAAAAGGCGTTACCTGGCAGCCCAACCTTGATGAATCTGCCTGACCAGCCGCGCGTTCAGCGCGTTCTGTTGCTGCTGCCAGATCCGCACCTGATCCGGCGGTAGCGCCACCTGGCCGTCCGACGCACTCAGCCAACGCTTGAACGCGCCCTGATAATGGTATTCGGACACGTCGCCAGTGATGTCGGCCCCGATAATCCGGCCCTGACAGGCCTCGATCAATGCGGCCAGGTGATGCTCCAGAAACTCACCCTGATCCCAGTTGGTGTTCACCACGTCCGGGCTCAGCACATCCTTGTCGATCGACAGGTACACCGGCAGCGCGCGATCGAACTGTGCCAGAAACGCGCTCATCAGCTCATCGGCATCGCCAAAGGCGCGATTGCCGCGGCCACAGCCAACCCAGTTCATCCAGCGCGTGTCGACGTTGACGTTCCAGTAGGTCAGCTTGCCCTTGAGCAGCGGCGACCAGTGATTTTCCCAGGCGTGGCCCCGGCCGATGTCCTGCGAGCCGATACCCAGCACATGCACATGCTCGACCTGCGGCAGACGGCTGGCCCAGTACACCCATGAACCACAGTGGATGCCGAACGGGTAGCGCATGTTGTCGGGGTGGTTGTCGCAGATGATCAGCTGAAATGTCGGCTGCGCGGGCAGGCGCTTGAGCAGCAGATGACTGAGGTGGTGATAGTCGCCGCTGCCGGTAAATACACAGCCATGCTGGCCGGGCATGCGCGCATCCAGGGCTTTTTCCAGCGCGTTGAACTGCTTCCAGCGACAGCCGAAGCGGATGGTTTCCTGCCAGGCCTGCAACGGCAGGTGCACCGCGTCGGGAATGTCACTCACAGCCCCGTCGAAATCGAGGATCAGCGGTACCAGGGCCGTCATGAGGTGTGCTCCCGATGCCATTGGGTGTCGCTTTCAAAGTGATGACGCCAGTGGTTGCCCAGCTTGCGCAGCAACGGGTTGCGCACCCACACCAGATGGCGGGTGAAGGTGAAGCTGGCGCCGAGGCTGGCCTTGACCTCAGGGTCGGTCCAGCCCGCCACGTAAAAATCCAGGCCCTGGGCGATGGCGTATTCCAGGTTCACGAACCAACTGACCACGTACAGGTTGAAGTCCAGCGCCAGCGGGTAGTTGAGGCCGATGTACTTGTCGAGCAACTTGCCGTCCTGCACGTAGCACAGGTTGTAGCCGACCAGTTCGTCGCAGTGCCAGTAACAGAACACGCGCCCATGGCTGTGGGCGTCGCGCAGCAGCTCGGTGAAGAACGCCGGGGTGAGCAGGTCAAAATGGATGTCGCTCTGGTCATAAACCGCGCGATACAGCGCATAGAGGCGCGCCAGCCAGGCGTCGTCGTTGAAGCGCGCGTCGCCGGTGTGCAGCACCTCGATCTGCAGCGCCTCGCGGCTGCGCAGTTTGCGCCGGATATTGCGGCGACGACTGTGGGACAGGCGCGCGAGGTAGTCGTCGACGCTGCTGAAGTCGATCGGCACATACGCCAGCGCCTGGCCTTCCACGCTGATGAAGCCGCGGCGCGTGCAGTCATCGATCAAGGCTTGCGCGTAGTGATTGTCTGCCTCGCTCAGCAGCGGCGATTGGCACGGCACGTCCTTGACGATGGTGAGCGCACGCTGCGGCGCGCATTCATATTGCAGCCATTGGGCAAGGTCCTGGGGCGGCACACCCTGGGGAAACGGCGCATATTCGCTGACGGTGGTGCCCACGAAGCAGCTGTCGATCCGCAGCCAGGCCTGCCAGAGTCCGTAGCCTGGCCAGCCGCGCACGCGTTCCACGAATGCGTCGTCGGCGGTGGTCAGCAGGTCGAAGGGCGTAAAAAAGTGCGGCAGGCCCTGGCGGGAAACCTGCGCGTCAAACCCAACAGGCGGGTGTCGCAAAAAACCGGCAATCAGCGAAGGCGACTCCAGGCAGCCGGTGTAAGCCAACTCGGGACGCAGCGGGGCAGGCAAAGGTTGCAGGGCGCAGGTCATGGTAAAAAGCTCGAAAGTATCCCGCGCCATAGTGCCCCAGCGACGTGCGGCCCACTTGAACCTCGGCTGTCGAGGTGGCGTTCGGCATTTCATCGCCAAACCCATTAGACTTCGATGACCTTTGAAGGCGACTGACCAAGGACCGTCCATGAAACGCAGCCTGATCGTGCTTGCCCTGCTGATTGTCGCCGTCATCGCCGGCGTTGGCGGGTATGTCTACAGCAAACAGCCGACCCGCCAGGGCACGGTGACACTGGCCAACCTGCAAGGCTCGGTCACCGTGCGCTACGACGAGCGCGGCGTGCCGCACATTCGCGCTGGCAACGAGGCAGACCTGTATCGCGCCCTCGGCTATGTGCAGGCCCAGGACCGGCTGTTCCAGATGGAGATGATGCGGCGTCTGGCCCGTGGCGAACTGGCCGAGGTGCTGGGGCCCAAACTGTTGGAGACCGACAAGCTGTTTCGCAGCCTGCGCATTCGCGAGCGCGCCGCTGACTATGTGGCGCACATGGATCACGAGTCCGCGACCTGGAAAGCCCTGCAAGCCTACCTCGACGGAATCAACCAGTATCAGGCCGGCCACCCCAGCCCCCTGGAGTTCGACGTGTTGGGCATTGCCAAGCGACCGTTCACCGCCGAGGACAGCGTCAGCGTCGCCGGGTACATGGCCTACAGCTTTGCCGCCGCGTTTCGCACCGAGCCGTTGCTGACCTATATCCACGACCAGTTGGGCAGCGACTACCTGAAGGTCTTCGACCTCGACTGGCAACCCAGGGGAGCGCTGAACCTGGCGACCCGCGACTGGCAACACCTTGGCGCCCTCGCCCGGTTGAGCGACCAAGCCCTGGCCGACAACGGCTTGCCACAGTTCGAAGGCAGCAACGCCTGGGCCATCAGTGGCAGCCGCACGCAGAGCGGCAAGCCGTTGCTGGCGGGCGATCCACATATTCGCTTTTCGGTGCCGTCGGTGTGGTACGAGGCTCAGCTGTCGGCGCCGGGTTTTGAGCTGTACGGCTACCACAACGCACTGTCGCCGACGGCGTTTCTGGGGCACAACCTGGACTTCGGCTGGAGCCTGACCATGTTCCAGAACGATGACCTCGACCTGATCGCCGAGAAGACCAACCCGGACAACCCCAACCAGGTCTGGTACCACGGCCAATGGGTGGACATGACCAGCAGCGAGCAGCAGATTGCGGTCAAGGGCCAGGAGCCGGTCACCCTCACCCTGCGCCGCTCGCCCCACGGCCCGGTCATCAATAACGTGCTCGGCGATAACACCGGCACGACGCCGATTGCCATGTGGTGGGCATTTCTCGACACCGACAACCGCAGCCTTGAAGGTTTCTACGAACTCAATCGCGCCGACACCCTGGACAAGGCGCGCGCCGCGTCTTCCAAAGTGTCGGCGCCGGGCCTGAATATCGTGTGGGCCAACGCCAAGGGCGACATTGGCTGGTGGGCGGCGGCGCAATTGCCGATTCGCCCGCCTGGCGTGAAAGCCGGGTTGATCCTCGACGGCAGCACACACGAAGGCGACAAACTGGGCTTCTATCCGTTCAGCGCCAACCCGCAGGAAGAAAACCCGGCGCGGGGTTACGTGGTGTCCGCCAATGCCCAGCCGGTATCGCCGACCGGCATGGAAATCCCCGGCTATTACAACCTGCCCGACCGGGGTCAGCAGTTGAATATGCAGTTGAGCGACAACAGCGTGAAGTGGAACGTCACCAACAGCCAGGCCCTGCAAATGGGCACCACCACAGCGTTCGGCCCGCGCCTGCTGGCGCCGTTGTTGCCGGTGCTGCGCGAGGTGGTCAAGGACCCGGCCCAGTTGCGGTTGGTGGAGCAACTGGCGGTGTGGAAAGGTGATTACCCGCTCGACTCCACCAGTGCCACGCTGTTCAACCAATTGCTGTTCAACCTCGCCGAGGCGGCGTTCCAGCCGAAACTCGGCGACGCACTGTTCAAGACCCTGCTCAGCACTCGCGTGATCGACGCCGCGCTGCCGCGCCTGGCCGCGTCAGCGGACTCGCCCTGGTGGGACGGCAAGCGCGCCGACACCGTCAAACGCGCCTGGGACAACAGCCTGAGCCATTTGAAGGCCACCTTCGGTGAGGACCCGACGCAGTGGCAATGGGGCAAGGCGCACACCCTGACCCACGGCCACCCGCTGGGCTCGCAGAAACCGCTGGACCAGATCGTCAACGTCGGCCCCTTCCCGGCGCCCGGCACCCACGAAGTGCCGAACAACCAGTCAGCCCCTATCGGCCCGGCGCCCTGGCCCGTCACCTACGGCCCCTCTACCCGACGCCTGATCGACTTCGCCGACGCCGCCCACGCCCTCACCATCAACCCGGTCGGGCAAAGTGGAGTGCCGTTCGACGCGCATTACAGCGACCAGGCACAGACCTACATCGAAGGCGGTTACGAACAGGCGCATTTCAGCGACGAGGAAGTCACCGCCAACACGCGCGGCACGCTCAAGCTGCTGCCAGCGCGGTAGGCATTGGTCGAGCGGCACTCTCAAACCGGTGCCTCAAACCGGTGCGGCGAAGTTGAGCCTGAACCGCTGCGGCGTCACCCCCAGCCGGCGGCTGAACACCCTGCGCATGTGCTGTGCATCGCGAAAGCCGCATTGATAAGCCACCGTCTTGAGCGGCGCGCAGCGCGAGGCTGTGGTGCATGCGCATCCACGCGGTGAGGGGTTCAAGGAGTGCATCATCTGCGCATTTGCCGACGGCTTGCGCCATCGTCCGCAGACCGCGTTTGGCAACGTAAAGACCGATGTTCTGCTGGACCAGGTGCCGGGGTTCAAGCCGACGAATTTTGTGCAGGTGATTCGCACGTCGCCGTGGGCAGCGTAATCAACTTGAAATGTAATTAAATGTGGGAATGGGCTTGCCAGTTAAGCGCACATCCCATGTGGGAGCGGGCTTGCCCGCGAAGGCGGTGGGTCAGTCAATATCAATGTTTGCTGGACTACCGCCTTCGCAGGCAAGCCAGCTCCCACATTTGATCGCGTTCACACCCCATACCGGCCCGCTCTCAGGCCGCCGGGTTAGCCGCGCTGGGCCAGGAATGGCCCAGCGCTGCGGCCCACGGTCGCCTTCGCGGGCAAATCGAATCGTCGAACCGCCGCTCCCACAATTGACTGACACCCTGCAATCGGGAGCAAGCCCCCTCCCACATTTTAAATCGGAGCCGGCGCCCGACGCTTGTCCGGCTGTTGCCAGCTATCCGCCGCTGCTTCTTCGATGGCTTGCTGGATCGCCTTCTTGCGATGCTCTTCGGCGCGCCGGCTGAAGAACCACACCAGGAACGTCACCAGCGACACCGCCAGCAGAATCAAACTCGCCACGGCGTTGATCTCGGGTTTGACCCCCAGACGCACCGCCGAGAACACTTCCATCGGCAAGGTGGTCGAACCCGGCCCCGACACGAAGCTGGCCAGTACCAGGTCGTCCAGCGACAGTGCAAACGACATCATGCCGCCCGCCGCCAGCGACGGTGCGATCATCGGGATGGTGATCAGGAAGAACACCTTCCACGGCCGCGCGCCCAGGTCCATCGCCGCCTCTTCAATCGACAGGTCCAGCTCACGCAGCCGCGCCGACACCACCACTGCCACGTACGCCGCACAGAACGTGGTGTGGGCGATCCAGATGGTGACGATGCCACGCTCCTGGGGCCAACCGATCAGTTGCGCCATGGCCACGAACAGCAGCAACAGCGACAGACCGGTGATCACTTCGGGCATCACCAGCGGCGCGGTCACCAGGCCGCCGAACAGCGTGCGGCCCTTGAACTGGCTGATGCGCGTCAGCACGAAGGCCGCCAGGGTGCCCAGCGCCACGGCCGCCACCGCCGTGTAGCAGGCGATCTCCAGCGAGCGCGCCACCGAGCCCATCAGTTGGCTGTTGTCCAGCAGGCCCACGTACCACTTGACCGACCAACCGCCCCACACCGTTACCAGTTTGGATTCGTTGAACGAGTAGATCACCAGGATCAACATCGGCAGGTAGATGAACAACAAGCCTGCGACCAGCATGAAGCTGGAGAAACGAAAGCGCTTCATATCTTGCCCTCCAGCTCTTTGGCCTGGCTGCGGTTGAACAGGATGATCGGCACGATCAGGATCGCCAGCATCACCACCGCCAGGGCGGACGCCACCGGCCAGTCACGGTTATTGAAGAATTCCTGCCACAGCACTTTACCGATCATCAGGGTTTCCGGGCCGCCCAGCAGTTCAGGAATCACGAACTCGCCCACCACCGGGATAAACACCAGCATGCACCCGGCAATGATGCCGTTCTTGGACAGTGGCACGGTGATTTTCCAAAAGCTGTTGAAGGTGCTCGAACCGAGGTCCGATGCGGCTTCCAGCAGGCTCTGATCGTGCTTCACCAGGTTGGCGTACAGCGGCAGGATCATGAACGGCAGGTACGAATAGACCACGCCGATGTACACCGCAATGTTGGTGTTGAGGATCTGCAGCGGCTCGCTGATCAGCCCCATGGACATCAGGAAGCCATTGAGCAGCCCGTTGTTGCTAAGGATGCCCATCCACGCATACACGCGGATCAGGATCGCGGTCCAGGTCGGCATCATGATCAGCAGCACCAGCACGGTCTGCATCTCTTTGCGCGCGGTGGCGATGGCGTAGGCCATCGGGTAGCCGATCAACAGGCACAGCAGCGTGCTGAAAAACGCCATTTTCAGCGAGCCGAGGTAGGCGGCGATGTACAGTTCGTCGCCCGCCAACAAGCTGTAGTTGGCCAGGTTCAGCACCACTTGCAGCTTCTGCTCGACGTAGGTGTAGATCTCGGTGTACGGCGGGATCGCCACATCGGCTTCGGCAAAGCTGATTTTCAGTACGATGAAAAACGGCAGTGCAAAAAACAGGAACAGCCACAGGAACGGAATCCCGATGACGACCTGCTTGCCATTGGGAACGAGGCGGTTCAAGCGCCGCTTGAGTTTTTTGGTGTTCATGAGCGCAGTACCACGCCGCTGTCGTCTTCCCACCACACGTATACCTGATCACCCCAGGTGGGGCGCTGGCCACGGCGCTCGGCGTTGGCGACGAAGGACTGCACCAGCTTGCCGCTCGGCAGCTCCACGTAGAACACCGAGTGGCCACCCAGGTAGGCAATGTCGTGCACCTTGCCGCTGGACCAGTTGTGTTCGCCCGTTGGCATCTCGGAGGTGACCAGCAGTTTTTCCGGGCGGATGGCGTAGGTCACCGACTTGTCTTCCACCGAGGTGGCGATGCCGTAGCCCACGTAGATATCGCGGTCCAGGTCCGGGCACTTGAGCACCGCGTGGCCTTCGGCGTCGTCCACCACCTGGGTTTCGAAGATGTTGACGTTGCCGATGAATTCGCACACCAGACGGCTGGTCGGCGTTTCGTAGATATCGATCGGGCTGCCGATCTGCGCGATCCAGCCCAGGTGCATGATCGCGATGCGCTCGGCCATGGTCATGGCCTCTTCCTGGTCGTGGGTGACCATCACGCAGGTCACGCCGACGCGCTCGATGATCTCCACCAGCTCGAGCTGCATCTGCGAGCGCAGTTTCTTGTCCAGCGCGCCCATTGGTTCATCGAGCAGCAGCAGCTTCGGGCGCTTGGCCAGAGAACGGGCCAGGGCCACACGCTGACGCTGGCCGCCGGACAATTGGTGCGGCTTGCGTTTGGCATACTGGCTCATCTGCACCAGCTTGAGCATCTCGGCCACACGGGCATCGACTTCGGCCTTGGGGATCTTGTCCTGTTGCAGGCCGAAGGCGATGTTCTGCGCCACGGTCATGTGCGGAAACAAGGCGTAGGACTGGAACATCATGTTGATCGGCCGCTCGTAGGGCGGCATGTCGGTGATGTCTACACCGTCGAGGTAGATGCGGCCTTCGGTCGGACGCTCGAAACCCGCGAGCATGCGCAGCAGGGTGGACTTGCCCGACCCCGAACCGCCGAGCAAAGCGAAGATCTCGCCTTTCTTGATTTCCAGGGACACATCGTCCACGGCAATCGTCTCGTCGAACTTCTTCGTGACCCGGTCGATTTTGACCAACACCTTTTTCGGTGTCTGGTCGCCCTCGAGGGCTTTCTTGTAGGCGCCGGAGGCAACAGCCATTTACGAAACTCCCAAAAAAAGAGTGCAGCTCGCCCAATGCGGGCGAACCCTGGATAAGTTGAGCGCTACTTGCCCGTCTTGACCTTGGTCCAGCTACGGGTCATCAAGCGTTGCACCTTCGGGGGTAGCTCGAAGTTGACGAATGTCCGGTCGAGAACCGCCTGCGGTGGGTAAACCGCTGCGTCGGTGCGTATCGATTGCTCCATCAGCGTGTCCGACCCCGGGTTGGGGTTGGCGTAACCGACGTAATCACTGACCTGGGCGATCACCTCAGGTTGCAGCAAATAGTTGATGAAGGCGTGGGCCTCTTTGACGTTGGTGGCATCCTTGGGAATCGCCAACACGTCGAACCACAGGTTGCCGCCTTCCTTGGGAATCGCGTAGGCGATGTTCACGCCCTTGCCTGCCTCGGCCGCGCGGGCCTTGGCCTGGAACACGTCGCCGGAGAAACCGGCCGCCACGCAGATATTGCCGTTGGCCAGGTCCGAGATGTATTTGGAGGAGTGGAAATAGGTCACGTAGGGCCGCACTTTGAGCAGCTTTTCCTCGGCCTTCTTGTAATCGGCAGGGTTGGTGCTGTTGGGGTCAAGGCCCATGTAGTTGAGCACCGCCGGCAGCATTTCATCCGCCGAGTCCATGAACGACACGCCGCAGCTGGCGAGTTTCTTCATGTTTTCCGGCTCGAACAGCACCGCCCAGGAATCGATGTGGTCGACGCCCAGCACCTCTTTCACTTTATCGACGTTGTAGCCGATGCCGTTGGTGCCCCACAGGTACGGCACGGCGTACGCGTTGCCCGGGTCATTCTTTTCCAGGCGTTTGAGCAGGGCCGGGTCGAGGTTGGCGTAGTGTGTCAGCAGTGACTTGTCGAGCTTCTGGAACGCCCCGGCTTTGATCTGCTTGCCCAGAAAATGGTTGGACGGCACCACCACGTCATAGCCGGTGCGGCCGGCCAACAGCTTGCCTTCCAGGGTTTCGTTGGAATCAAACACGTCGTACACGGGCTTGATGCCGGTGGCCTTTTCGAAGTTGGCCAGGGTGTCGGGACCGATGTAGTCCGACCAGTTATAAATATGCACGGTGGGTGCAGCCTGCACGCTGACAGCCAGCGTGATACCTGCACCCACCAGCAAGGCTTTGCGAAATAAAGAAATTGGCAAGTGGAGGTCCTCTTCAATAGTTGGCCCTGAAGTTGTTGCCCGGCAACAAAACCGGCGCGCAACTTACCTTCGATAAACCGATCCGGCAAAACTTTCTTTCATTTAATTAATGTGTGGGAGGGCGTTTGCGCCCTCCCACAGGCAGCAGGGCTTACTTGCCCGATTTGATCTTGGTCCAGCTGCGGGTCATCTCGCGCTGGGTAGCAGCCGGCAGGTCGGCAATCGCATACAGCTTGGCTTGCACGTCGGCTGGCGGGTAGATGCCCGGGTCGCTGGTGATGTCTTTATCGACCAGTGCGGTAGCCTTCTCGTTACCGTTCGGGAAACGCACGCTGTTGGTGATCGACGCCATCACTTCCGGCTTGAGCAGGTAGTTCATGAACTTATAGGCGGCATCGACGTTTTCGGCATCCTTGGGAATGGCGACCATGTCGAAGAAGCTGCCGGCGCCTTCCTTGGGAATGTCGTAGGCCACTTTGACCTTGCCACCGGCTTCGGCCGCGCGGGACTTGGCCTGCTGGATGTCACCCGAGTAACCCACGGCTACGCAGATGTTGCCGTTGGCCAGGTCCGAGATGTACTTGGACGAGTGAAAGTAGCCGATCGAAGGACGGATCTTCAGGAACAGCGCTTCGGCTTGCTTGAGGTCGTCTTTCTTCTGGCTGTCGGTTGGCAGGCCCAGGTAATGCAGGGCAATCGGCAGCATTTCGGTTGGCGAGTCGAGGAAGCTCACGCCGCAGCTTTTGAGCTTGGCGATGTTTTCCGGCTTCATCAGCACGTCCCACGAGTCGATCTTGTCCACGCCCAGCGCAGCCTTGACCTTCTCCGGGTTGTAGCCGATGCCGATCGAGCCCCACATGTAGGGGAATGCGTGCTTGTTGCCCGGATCGCTGACCGACACGGCCTTGAGCAGGGATTTGTTCAGGTTGCTGTAGTTGGGCAACTTGGACGTGTCCAGTTCCTGGTACACACCGGCCTTGATCTGCTTGGCGAGGAAGTTGTTCGACGGCACGACAATGTCGTAGCCGGACTTGCCTGCCAGCAACTTGGCTTCCAGGGTTTCGTTGCTGTCGAACACGTCGTACACCACTTTGATGCCCGACTCTTTTTCAAAGTTGGCGATGGTGTCCGGCGCAATATAGTCGGACCAGTTGTACACGTGCAGCACTTTGCTGTCTGCCTGGGCCGCGCCCGCCATTGCGCCCATCAAGGATAAGGCGAGAAGGGTCTTGCCAGCGTTTTTCAAACCTGATGCCTTCATTATTTTGATGCTCCAAATTTTTTTCTTTAATCGCCACAGCCTGCGTAAGTTGCTGCCTGCGGAGACTAGCACTTAGCCCTGCAATTGGGCCAAGGTCAGGTCCAGGCACTTGCGCGCTTTGGTGACCAACTCGTCGATTTCGGCCTGGCTGATCACCAACGGCGGCGAAATGATCATGGTGTCGCCCACGGCGCGCATGATCAGGCCATTGTCGAAGCAGAAGGTGCGACAGATCATGCCCGCGCCGCGGCCTTCATAACGCTTGCGAGTGGCCTTGTCCTGCACCAGCTCGATGGCACCGAGCATGCCCACACCACGCACTTCGCCCACCAGAGGGTGATCAGCCAGTTCCCGCAGGCGTTTCTGCAAATACGGTGCCGTTTCAGCCTGCACACGCTGGATGATTTTCTCATCGCGCAGGATACGGATGTTTTCCAGCGCCACCGCCGCCGCCACCGGATGCCCGGAGTAGGTGAAGCCGTGGTTGAAATCACCGCCTTCATTGAGCACCGCCACCACGTCGTCGTGCACGATCAGGCCGCCCATGGGGATGTAGCCCGAGGTCAGGCCCTTGGCGATGGTCATCATGTGCGGCTTGAGCCCGTAGAAGTCGCTGCCGAACCACTCACCGGTACGGCCGAAGCCACAGATCACTTCGTCGGCGACAAACAGAATGTCGTACTTCGCCAGAATTTCCTTGATGCGCGGCCAGTAGGTCGCAGGCGGCACGATCACGCCACCTGCCCCCTGGATCGGCTCGGCAATAAAGGCGCCGACGTTGTCCACGCCCAGCTCCAGAATCCTGGCTTCCAGTTGGTCGGCGGCCCACACGCCGAATGCCTCCGGGCTCATGTCGCCACCTTCGCCAAACCAGTACGGCTGCGCGATGTGGGTAATGCCCGGGATCGGCAGGTCGCCCTGCTCGTGCATATAGGTCATGCCGCCAAGGCTGGCGCCAGCCACGGTGGAACCGTGATAGCCATTCTTGCGGCTGATGATGGTTTTCTTGTTCGGCTGGCCCTTGATCGCCCAATAGTGGCGGACCATGCGCAACATGGTGTCGTTGCCTTCGGAACCGGAGCCGGCGAAGAACACATGATTCATGCCGGCGGGCGCGACGTCGGCGATGGCCTTGGCCAACTCCAGGGCCGGCGGGTGGGCGGTCTGGAAGAACAGGTTGTAGTAGGGCAGTGCTTTCATCTGTTTGGCGGCAGCGTCGGCCAATTCATCGCGACCGTAGCCAATGGCTACGCACCACAGGCCGGCCATGCCGTCGAGGATCTTGTTGCCTTCGCTGTCCCACAGGTAAACGCCGTGGGCCTTGGTGATGATCCTCGGGCCTTTCTCTTTCAATTGCTTGAAGTCGCTGAACGGCGCCAAGTGGTGATCGTTGCTCAAGGCTTGCCATTCACGGGTTTGCGGGTTGTTGCTGGACATACAGGTCTCCTGGTTCGGTGTAGGGCGCGCCGTGTGCACGGCGCGCCCGGCGCATCAGACGGCGAAGAGCAGGAATTCCCGCTCCCACGAACTGATCACGCGCTTGAAGTTTTCATGCTCGGCCCGCTTGACGGCGACGTAGCCGGTGATGAATTTCTGCCCGAGGTATTTCTCGATGGTCTTGCTGTTTTCCATGCGTTCCAGGGCGTCTTCGATGGTCAACGGCAGCCGCAGGTTGCGGCGCTCGTAACCTCGGCCCACCACCGGCGCGCTGGGGTTGTGCTGCTCGACCATGCCGATGTAGCCACACAGCAGGCTGGCGGCAATCGCCAGATACGGGTTGGCGTCGGCGCCCGGCAGGCGGTTTTCGACGCGGCGGTTCTGCGGGCCGGCATCCGGTACGCGCAGGCCGACGGTGCGGTTTTCTTCACCCCACTCCACGTTCACCGGCGCCGAGGTGTCGGGCAGGAAGCGGCGGAACGAGTTCACGTTGGGCGCAAACAACGGCAGCAATTCGGGGATGAATTTCTGCAGGCCGCCAATGTGGTTGAGGAACAGCTGGCTCATGGTCCCGTCTTCGTTGGAAAAGACGTTCTTGCCGGTGGCGATGTCGATGATGCTCTGGTGCAAGTGCATCGCGCTGCCCGGCTCGCCGGTCATGGGCTTGGCCATGAAGGTGGCGGCCACATTGTGCTTGAGCGCGGCTTCGCGCATGGTGCGCTTGAACACGAGGATCTGGTCGGCCAGGGACAGCGCGTCGCCGTGACGGAAGTTGATTTCCATCTGTGCGGTGCCGTCCTCGTGGATCAGGGTGTCGAGGTCCAGCTCCTGCAGTTCGCACCAGTCGTAGACGTCTTCGAACAGCGGGTCGAATTCGTTGGCCGCTTCGATGGAGAAGGACTGGCGGCCGGTCTCCGGGCGCCCGGAACGGCCAATCGGCGGTTGCAACGGGAAGTCCGGGTCTTCGCAGCGCTTGGTCAGGTAGAACTCCATCTCCGGCGCCACGATGGGCTGCCAACCTTTGTCGGCGTAGAGCTTGAGGACTTTCTTGAGCACGTTGCGCGGCGACAGCTCGATGGGGTTGCCTTGCTTGTCGTAGGTGTCGTGAATCACCTGGGCGGTGGGCTCGATGGCCCAGGGCACCAGGTACACCGCATTCTGGTCGGGGCGGCAGATCATGTCGATGTCGGCCGGGTCGAGCAATTCGTAATAGATGTCGTCTTCGACATAGTCGCCGGTCACGGTCTGCAACAGCACGCTCTCGGGCAGGCGCATGCCTTTTTCGGCGATGAACTTGTTGGTCGGCGAGATCTTGCCCCGGGTGATACCGGTGAGGTCGCCAATCATGCATTCGACTTCTGTGATCTTGTGGTCTTTCAACCAATCGGTGAGCTGGTCGAGGTTGTTACTCATAAATGCCTCTGGGCTGGGTTTCCTGGCGTCCATTAAAGGCCAGGCGTTGGTTGACGCAGCATCCGCGTCGTTTTTTTCGTTCAGGTTGGGAGCTTACCTGCCATTTGCTGCAGCGGTGCAAACGAGGAGGCAAAAAAGAGGCCGGTCCGGGCGTCAAGAATATTGGCCGGTTCGCGGTGTTTCGCGAGGAATAAATGGACAGATGACAAGACTTGTCTGATGCGCGTCGAGACGCCGAGTGGCGGCAGGAGAGACATGAAGCACCCCGGTATTATTGCTGTTATGGGTTTGAATCGAGCTTAGCCTTGTTCATTTTTTTACACAACACCCCCGTAAAAAATACAACACGGCCCGCTTTAGCCTGCGACTGCATAGCCTTTCAAACCCAAAAAAACGCCGCAAAAAGCCCCAAAAAAGGCCACTCGGCGCTTTTTCAGGGCAAAAAAGGCCTCGCTTGACTTCGGCATGCCGTTCGGGTTGACTGAAACCAGAAAAGATCAATGATTGATATTTTTAACAACAAAGGTGTTGCATCATGTCGGTACCCCCGCGTGCCGTTCAGCTTAACGAAGCGAACGCGTTCCTTAAGGATCATCCTGAGGTTCTGTACGTAGACCTTCTAATTGCGGATATGAATGGTGTGGTGCGCGGCAAGCGCATCGAACGCACCAGCCTCCACAAGGTTTACGAGAAGGGCATTAACCTGCCTGCCTCTTTATTTGCCCTGGATATCAACGGCTCGACGGTGGAAAGCACCGGCCTGGGTCTAGACATCGGTGATGCTGACCGAATCTGTTATCCGATCCCCGACACCCTGTGTAATGAACCCTGGCAAAAGCGCCCCACCGCGCAACTGCTGATGACCATGCACGAACTTGAAGGTGAACCGTTCTTCGCCGATCCTCGCGAAGTCTTGCGCCAGGTGGTAAGCAAGTTCGACGATCTTGGCCTGACCATCTGCGCCGCCTTCGAACTTGAGTTCTACCTGATCGACCAGGAGAACGTGAACGGCCGACCGCAACCGCCCCGCTCGCCGATCTCCGGCAAACGCCCGCACTCGACACAGGTCTACCTGATCGACGACCTCGACGAATACGTCGACTGCCTCCAGGACATTCTGGAAGGTGCCAAAGAGCAAGGCATCCCGGCTGACGCCATCGTCAAGGAAAGTGCCCCGGCACAGTTCGAAGTGAACCTGCACCACGTTGCCGACCCGATCAAGGCCTGCGACTACGCGGTTCTGCTCAAGCGTCTGATCAAAAACATCGCCTACGACCATGAGATGGACACCACCTTCATGGCCAAGCCTTACCCGGGCCAGGCAGGCAATGGGTTGCACGTACACATTTCGATCCTGGACAAAGACGGCAAGAACATCTTTGCCAGCGAGGATCCCGAGCAGAACGCCGCATTGCGTCACGCGATCGGCGGTGTGCTCGAGACCCTGCCCGCCCAGATGGCGTTCCTGTGCCCGAACGTCAACTCCTACCGTCGGTTCGGCGCACAGTTCTACGTGCCGAACTCGCCGTGCTGGGGCCTGGACAACCGCACCGTGGCGATTCGCGTACCCACCGGCTCGTCCGATGCGGTGCGTATCGAGCACCGCGTGGCCGGCGCCGATGCCAACCCTTACCTGCTGATGGCTTCGGTCCTGGCGGGCGTGCACCACGGCCTGACCAACAAGATCGAGCCGAATGCGCCGGTGGAGGGCAACAGCTACGAGCAGAACGAACAAAGCCTGCCGAACAACCTGCGCGATGCCTTGCGCGAGCTGGACGACAGTGAAGTGATGGCGCGGTACATCGATCCCAAATACATCGATATTTTCGTCGCCTGCAAGGAAAGTGAGCTGGAAGAGTTTGAACACTCCATCTCCGACCTTGAATACAACTGGTACCTGCATACCGTGTAAGCGTTGGTTGTATTGAGAGAACGCCGCAGGCTTTTGGCTTGCGGCGTTTTTTTATGGGTTTCTTCCGGGCGACCGAGGTGTATCCATCGCAGGCAAGCCAGCTCCCACATTTTGATTTGTGAATACATTCAAAGGTGGGAGCTGGCTTGCCTGCGATGAGGCCCTGGCAGACAACACATCTTCCTGCTCATACAATGCCTGCTGCCTTGTAGGAGACTTCCATGCCCGCCCACCCCGCCGCCACTCGCAAACCCCGCGCTCGCAGCCAGGCACGGATCGACGTGATCCTCGACGCCGCCCGCACTTTGCTGGCAGCCGAAGGCGTGGCCGGGTTGTCGATCTACAGCGTGGCCAAGCGCGCGCAGATTCCGGCGTCGTCGGTGTACCACTTTTTCGCCAGTGTGCCTGCGTTACTGCAAGCGCTGACGGCAGATGTGCACGCGGCTTTCCGTGCGGCCATCGAGGCGCCCATCAAGCATGACTCACTCAAGCAATGGCGCGACCTGTCCTCTGTGGTCGAGCAGCGAATGCTCAGCATCTACGAGCACGATGCTGTCGCGCGCCAGTTGATCCTCACCCAGCACGGGCTCACTGAAGTGACCCAGGCCGACCGTCAGCATGATCTGGAGTTGGGTGATCTGATGCTGGCCGTGTTCAACCGCCACTTTGAAGTGCCAACGCTACCCACCGATGTGGATGTATTTGCCCTGGCGCTGGAGTTGAGCGACCGCGTATATGCGCGCTCGGTGCATCAGCATGGGCGAATCACGCCGCGCATGGCGGAGGAAGGGATACGGGTGTTTGATGCGTATGTGGGGCTCTACTTGCCGCAGTATTTGCCCAAACGGGCCTCATCGCGGGCAAGCCCGCTCCCACATGTTGATGTGTGAACACCGTCGAGTGTGGGAGCGGGCTTGCCTGCGATAGCGATCTCACAAGCGACGCCACTCACAACTTGGCAATCGACACCTCAGTGGATTTCACAAAGGCGATTACTTCACTGCCGATCACCAGTTCCAGCTCTTTGACCGAGCGCGTGGTGATCACCGACGTGACGATGCCCGAGGCGGTCTGCACGTCGATTTCCGAGAGCACGTCGCCGACCACGATTTCCTTGATGGTGCCCTTGAACTGGTTGCGCACGTTGATGGCTTTGATAGTCATGGTGTTTTTCCTGTGTGGGTTATTGAGCCCAACGCAATTGCGTCGGCAGCGGTGAAACAGGTTCGGGCTCCGGCGGCACGCCGGGCAGGGACAGCACGCGGTTGAGCACTTCGGCTTCCAGTGCAGCCAGGCGATGTGAGCCACGGGCACGTGGGCGCGGCAGGTCGACGGTGAGGTCCAGGCCGATTTCGCCGTCCTCGATCAGGATCACCCGATCGGCAATCGCCACCGCTTCACTGACGTCGTGGGTCACCAGCAACACGGTGAAGCCGTGCTTTTGCCAGAGGTTTTCGATCAGTTGCTGCATTTCGATGCGGGTCAGGGCATCCAGCGCGCCCAGCGGTTCATCGAGCAACAGCAGGCGCGGCTGATGAATCAGCGCGCGGGCCAGCGCCACCCGTTGCTTCTGCCCGCCGGACAAGGCCGCCGGCCATTCATCGGCACGCTCGGCCAGGCCCACCGCCTCCAGCGCGTCCAACGCCCTGGGGCGCCAGTTTCCCTTGAGACCCAGGCCCACGTTGTCGATGATCTTTTTCCACGGCAGAAGGCGCGCTTCCTGGAACATCAGCCGGGTGTCTTCAATCGCCTCTTCGAGCGGCGCAGACCCGGCCAGCAGCTGGCCGCCACTGGCCTTATCCAGGCCCGCCAGCAGGCGCAGCAACGTACTTTTACCGCAGCCGCTGCGACCAACCACGGCGACGAACTGACCGGCGGGAATATGCAGATCGATCTCTTTGAGGACTTCCCGCGCACCAAAGGACTTGCGTAGTTTGCGCACTGCCAGCGGGATGCCCTTGAGCAGACGTGGAGGTTGTTGAGCCGTCATGCCGCACCTCCCTTGTGCACTTGATACGCCGGGTGCCAGCGCAGCCATACCCGTTCAAGGCCACGCGCGGCCAGGTCGGCCAATTTGCCGAGGATCGCGTACAACACGATGGCCAGCACCACCACGTCGGTTTGCAAAAATTCCCGCGCGTTCATCGCCAGGTAGCCGATGCCGGAGCTGGCCGAGATGGTTTCCGCCACGATCAGCGTTAACCACATGAAGCCCAGGGCAAAGCGCACGCCCACCAGGATCGACGGCAACGCGCCGGGCAGAATCACCTGCCAGAACAGGCTGAAGCCGGACAAGCCATAGCTGCGCGACATCTCTACCAGCGCCGGGTCGACGTTGCGGATGCCGTGATAAGTGTTGAGGTAGATCGGAAACAGCGTGCCGAGGGCGACCAAAAAAATCTTCGCCGTTTCATCAATGCCGAACCACAGGATCACCAGCGGAATCAGCGCCAGGTGCGGCACGTTGCGGATCATCTGCACCGAGCTGTCCAGCAGCCGCTCGCCCCAGCTCGACAAGCCGGTGATAAAGCCCAGGGCCAGGCCGATGCCGCCACCGATCACGAAGCCCAGGCCGGCGCGCCAGCCGCTGATGGCCAGGTGCGTCCAGATTTCGCCGCTGCGCACCAGGTTCACCCCGGCCTCAATCACTGCGCTGGGCGCCGGCAAAATGCGCGTCGACAACCAGCCCGCCGACACCGACAACTGCCACACCGCCAGCAACAGAATCGGCAGTACCCAGGGCGCCACGCGATGGCTCAATTTTTCGACATTCATGGCGCGCCCTCAGCTCTGTGACGCGGCTTTGGGAAGAATGTCGTTGGCAACCATTTCGCCGAACGGACTGACATAGCCGGTGCTTTTCGGCGGCTCGGCGCGTTCGATGTCCAGGTGCGGGAACAGCAGCTCAGCCACGCGATACGACTCTTCCAGGTGCGGATACCCGGAGAAGATGAAGGTGTCGATGCCCAGGTCCGCGTATTCCTTGACCCGCGCCGCAACCGTCGGGCCATCGCCCACCAGCGCGGTGCCCGCGCCGCCACGCACCAGGCCGACGCCGGCCCACAGGTTGGGGCTGACTTCGAGGTTGTCGCGGCTGCCCCCGTGCAAGGCGGCCATGCGCTGCTGACCCACCGAGTCGAAACGCGCCAGGGAAGCCTGGGCGCGAGCGATGGTTGCCTCGTCCAGGTGGGAGATCAATTTGTCGGCGGCTTTCCATGCCTCTTCGTTGGTTTCACGCACGATCACATGCAGGCGAATACCGAAGCGCACGGTGCGCCCATGTTTGGCGGCCTTGGCGCGCACTTGCTCGATCTTTTCCGCCACTGCGGCCGGCGGCTCGCCCCAGGTCAGCACCATTTCCACCTGCTCGGCGGCCAGGTCCTGGGCGGCTTCGGAAGATCCGCCGAAGTACAGCGGCGGGCGCGGTTGCTGGATCGGCGGGTAGAGCAGCTTGGCGCCTTTGACGCTGATGTGCTCGCCGTCGTAATCCACGGTTTCGCCTTCCAGCACGCGACGCCAGATACGGGTGAATTCCACCGAGGCCTGGTAGCGCTCTTCATGGCTCAAGAACAAGCCGTCGCCGGCCAGTTCTTCGGGGTCACCACCGGTCACCAGATTGAACAGTGCGCGGCCGCCGGACAGGCGATCCAGGGTTGCGGCCTGGCGCGCGGCCACCGTCGGCGAAATGATGCCGGGGCGCAGGGCGACGAGGAATTTCAAGCGCTGGGTCACCGGGATCAGCGAGGCGGCCACCAGCCACGAATCCTCGCATGAGCGCCCGGTGGGAATCAGCACGCCGCCAAACCCAAGGCGGTCGGCGGCCTGGGCGACTTGCTGCAGGTAGCCGTGGTCGACGGCGCGGGCACCTTCGGCAGTGCCAAGGTAATGGCCGTCGCCGTGGGTAGGCAGGAACCAGAAAATAGTGAGGCTCATGGAGTTGTCTCCTGAAAAAGTCAAATTACGGCGCGGTGGCCACGGTGGCCGGCGGCGTCCAGATCACGTCCTTGATGCTCAAGGGCTTGGGAATCAATTTGAGCTGGTAGAAGGTGTCGGCTATTTTCTGCTGGGCGGCGGCCACTTCCGGGGTCAGGAAGAGCGCACCGTAGCCCTGGCGTTTCACTGAGGTCAGGGTGATGTCGGCCGGCAGGCCTAGCAGCGGCGCCACCTGAGCGGTGACTTCCTGCGGGTTGGCCTTGGACCATTCGCCCACCGCGCGCACTTCTTCCACCAGCGCCTTGATCACGTCGGGGTGCTGTTGCGCGTAGGGTTTGGTGGCGAGGTAGAACTGGTGATTGTCGGCGATGCCGGTGCCGTCACGCAGGGTGCGCGCCTGCAGTTGTTTCTCGGCGGCGGCCTGGTACGGGTCCCAGATGACCCAGGCGTCGACACTGCCCCGCTCGAACGCGGCGCTGGCATCGGCGGGCGGCAGGAATACGGTCTGCACGTCGGTGTATTTCAGCCCGGCATCTTCCAAAGCACGCACCAGCAGGTAGTGCACGTTGGAGCCTTTGTTGAGCACGATTTTCTTGCCCTTGAGCTCGGCCACCGATGTGATCGTCGAATCCTTGGGCACCAGGATCGCTTCGCTGGTGGGCGCTGGCGGCTCGTAGGCGACGTAGAGCAGATCAGCACCGGCCGCTTGGGCGAACACGGGCGGGGTTTCGCCGGTGACGCCAAAGTCGATGGCGCCGACATTCAAGCCTTCAAGCAGCTGCGGGCCGCCGGGAAACTCGGTCCATTGCACCTGCACGCCTTGGGCGGCCAGGCGTTTTTCCAGGCTGCCCTTGGCCTTGAGCAACACCAGGGTGCCGTATTTCTGATAGCCGATCCGCAGGGTTTCGGCGGCCTGGGCGTTAACAAAGGCGCCGAAGGACACAGCCGCAGCAAACAGTGCGACCAGACCACGACGCAAGATGACAGTGCGCATGGCGCTCTCTCCAAATAGTGCGATGAGGGGTTGGCTGCACCTGCTTGGCCGTTGGCGGCTGAGTAAGGTGAGTGTTACCGGATGTAGGGTGAGGCTTAAATGCTCCAGCGAGCACTCAACAAACGTTCATTCAATACGTCGGGATCCAGCGGTTTGGGGCGGCGGGCCATGGCGCTGTAGAGCTGCTCGACGGCTTCGCGCAGACGCGCTTCAAGCACCGGCACCAGCTGCGCCTGGGCACTGCCCTCGCCGTAAGCGATCTGGCTGTCCTCAGCGAAAATGCCGTGCAGCAATTCCTGAGCCTTGAGCGCCGACAGCACTGGCTTCAACGCGTAGTCCACCGCCAGCATGTGGGCGATGCTGCCGCCGGTGGCCATCGGCAGTACTACCTTGTGCGCCAGGGCGCGTTCGGGCAGCAGGTCGAGCACGGTTTTCAGTGCACCGGAGAACGAAGCCTTGTACACCGGCGTGGCAATCACCAGGCCGTCGGCATTGGCCACCTGTTGCAACAGGTCGACCACCTTGGGGCTGTCGAAGCGCGCATGCAGCAAGTCTTCGGCCGGGAAGTCCCGTACCTGATAACTCACCACTTCGACGCCTTTGTCTTGCAACCACTGACGGGTTTTTTCCAGCAGCACCCCGGAGCGGGAACGCTGACTGGGACTGCCTCCGAGTGTTACGACCAACATGCGGGAATTCCTTGAGCAAGTGCCGACGAATCGCCGTAGGGCGATGGCGCCAAGATGGAACAGACCTTAGCAGCAGATTTATATATCTATAAATCTTATTTTTTCATTTGTTTATTCCATAAATACATATGCAATTTATAGAACACCAGACGAAAAAAAAGGCCGTCGAAGCGGCCTGAAAAACCCCTGCTTTGATTCAGTGGTGTACTTGCAGACGCCATCGCGGGCAAGCCCGGCTCCCACAGGGGAACGCAATCAAACTGTGGGAGCCGGGCTTGCCCGCGATGGCGGTATCAGCGGTTAGGTTGCGGGGTGAGGCGCAGGTACGGTTTCACTGCGCGATAGCCCTTGGGAAAGCGCTTCTGGATCTCTTCTTCGTCTTTGAGCGACGGCACGATCACCACCTCATCACCGTCCTGCCAATTGGCCGGCGTGGCGACTTTGTGGTTGTCGGTCAGTTGCAACGAGTCGATGACCCGCAGGATTTCATGAAAGTTGCGGCCAGTACTGGCGGGGTAAGTGATGGTCAGGCGGATCTTTTTGTTCGGATCGATCACGAACAAGGACCGCACGGTGAGCGTATCGCTGGCGTTGGGGTGGATCAGGTCATAGAGGTCCGAGACCTTGCGGTCGGCGTCGGCCAGGATCGGGAAATTGACCACGGTGTGCTGGGTTTCGTTGATGTCTTCGATCCACTTGTGGTGGGAGTCCACCGGGTCCACGGACAGGGCAATGGCCTTGACGCCGCGCTTGGCGAACTCGTCCTTGAGCTTGGCGGTAAAGCCCAGCTCAGTGGTGCACACCGGCGTGAAGTCGGCTGGGTGGGAGAACAACACACCCCAGCTATCGCCCAGCCACTCATGGAAACGAATGTTACCGACGCTGGAATCCTGTTCGAAATCGGGGGCGATATCGCCCAGTCTGAGGCTCATGGCATGGCTCCTGGTGAGTGCTTATGGAGCCCACTGTGCATGCTTCGGCATTTATTTAAAAAGAATAAATAACGATTTATCCAGACGATAAAGGAATATTAAAAATCTGTTCACTGGACGCTGGGGCAGGCGGGGATCAACATCGATTTCAAGGTTCGAGAAGGCCTTGAGACGCTGCAAAGAGGGATTCAGGAAGGGCTTGCGGGGGTTGAGCCCGACTTGAAGCAACACACCTTGCCCGGCATTGCGCCGGGCAAGGCTTTACGCTGTTACTTGAATGCGTAGCTGTAGCTGACGATTACACGGTTTTCGTCCTGATCGCGCGCTGCGGCAACATCGTTGCGCCACATGGCGTTTTTCCAGGCGACGCCGAGGTTCTTCAGCGGGCCTTCCGGGATCACGTAGGCAACAGTGATGTCACGTTCCCACTCGGACTGACCGGTGAACTCGGCACGACTGCCGTTGACGGTATCGATGTCGGTACCTTTGAGGTAGACGATACCGGCGGTCAGGCCAGGTACGCCAACCTTGGCGAAGTCATACGCGTAGCGAGCCTGCCAGGTACGTTCGCCGGCACGGGCGAACTTGGCGATCTGCATGTCGGTGGTCAGGTAAGCCGACGAGCCGTCGCCCTGGTTCAGCCAAGGGAAGTCGCTGTTACCGTTGCTGACCTGATAACCACCACCAAAGGTGTGACCGGCAATGGTGTACAGGAACAGGCCGCTGTACAGGTTGTTGTCAACCTTGCCACGACCGGAGTTCACGCCGCTGTAGTTGCCCGACGAGAAGTAGGCCGACTCGCTGCCGTTCTTGCCGTCATCGGAGCTGTGGAAGTAACGCAGGTCAGACTTCAGGACGCCCGGGCCGATTGCCCAGTTGTGGGTCAGACCCAGGAAGTGCTGCTTGTAGAAATCTTCCAGGTTGCCGTAGTAGTACTGGGCAGTCAGGTCTTTGGTGATCTTGTAGTCACCACCGGCGTAGTAGAACTTGTTGCTGTCACGCCAGTTCACGCCACGGGTGTTGGCACCAGCGATCGACAGGTTGTCGACGTTGCTGGAGTTACGGCCCTTGGCCTTTTCGATCTGACCGGCAACCAGCGTCAGGTCCTTGATGTCGTTGGTGGTGATCTGGCCACCCTGGAAGGTCTGCGGCAGCAGACGACCGTCGTTGGTCACGATAACCGGCAGCTTGGGTTGCAGCGTACCCAGCTTCAGTTCGGTCTGGGAGATCTTGGCTTTGGCAGTCAGGCCCAGGCTCGAGTAGTTATCAACGGCTTCGCCATTGGACTTGCTCGGGAACACAGTGCCGCCGTACGAACCAGGGCTGGTAGCGGTCGCCGGGCTCGCGCCGTTGGTGCCGCCGCCCGAATCCAGGCGAATGCCCAGCAGGCCGATGGCATCAAGACCGAAGCCTACGGTGCCTTGGGTGTAACCGGAGATGAAGCGCAGATCGAAGCCCTGGCCCCATTCTTCCTGCTTGTTCTGTACACCAGCGGCCTTGTTGGCAGGAGTGCCGGCAGCGGCGTCACGGTTGTCGGTGTTGATGTAAAAATTACGCACACCCAGCGTTACTTTACTGTCATCGATGAAACCGGCAGCGCCTGCTTGCTGGGCGATTGCGCCCAAAGCTACAGCCACAGCCAAGGTGGACTTCTTCATGTACCGCTCCTCTCGTTTCTAATTTTTGTGTTTCTTTGGTCGCGGGTCTGACGCCCTCGATCCACAGATGCGCGATTAGCACCGGTTAGTGACTGACAAGTCAATCGTAACCTTGTGTGTCTACTACCTTCGTCTAATCACAGTTGATTTGGTCCGTGCAGGGTAATGAGTTTCTCATACACCCAAAAAGAATTATTTCATCCCTTTTCATACGATTCGAGAATAAGGCTTTGCAGGACAGCGAACCGGTCAGAGTAGACGAGTTGCCGCACAACCTAATTCCTGAAGGGTATGATTCAAAGCTTTTTTAGATCGCTTAGTGACAGTGCTGACGTCAATCACGACCAGAAAGGCGGCGCCATCATGGCTAAGCGCTATCCTGGCGTCAATTTGTTACAGTTTTTGTGTCACTAATAATTTCTTTGGTTGTCAAAGCGGCCGATTCGAACGCCGACAATGGTTGTATCGGCGCGGTTCCACGGTTCTGAAGCAGTGAAACAAAATGTGGGAGGGAGCTTGCTCCCGATGGCAGTCGATCAGTCAACACATCAGCGACTGAGCTACGCCTATCGGGAGCAAGCCCCCTCCCACAAGTTGATTTGTACTGCCTTTTACAGCGCCTTTTCGAAAATCTTGGAGTTGCGCTGGTAGTTGTACAGCGACGCCCGCGCCGAAGGCAGGCGATCTACGCTGCTGGGCTCAAAGCCGCGCTCGCGGAACCAGTGCGCAGTACGCGTGGTAAGCACGAACAAGGTCTTCAGGCCCTGGGCCCTGGCACGGCCCTCGATACGCTCGAGCAACACATCACCGCGTGCGCCATGACGGTATTCCGGGTTTACGGCCAGGCAGGCCAGCTCACCCGCGTCGGAATCGGCGATCTGGTACAGCGCCGCGCAGGCGATGATCATGCCTTCGCGTTCCACCACGCTGAACTGCTCGATCTCGCGCTCCAGCACTTCCCGCGAACGGCGTACCAGGATGCCCTGCTCTTCCAGCGGGCTGATCAGGTCGAGCAAACCGCCGACGTCCTCAATCGCCGCCTCGCGTACCAGCTCGAATTGTTCCTGGGCCACCAGCGTGCCGCCGCCGTCGCGGGTAAACAATTCGGTGAGCAAGGCGCCGTCTTCCGCGTAGCTCACGATATGGCTGCGCCCCACGCCACCACGACAGGCTTGGGCTGCGGCGTCGAGCAGCTCGGCCTGATAGTTGTTACCCAGGCGTTGCAGGTGCGCCGGCACTTGTTGCGGGCGCAACTCACGTACCAGACGGCCATTTTCGTCGATCAGCCCGAGGTCGGCGCCAAACAGCAGCAGTTTGTCGGCGGCCAGGTCAATGGCGGCGCGGGTGGCCACGTCTTCGCAGGCCAGGTTGAAGATCTCGCCGGTGGGCGAGT
Source organism: Pseudomonas poae RE*1-1-14 (assembly GCF_000336465.1). Classification (NCBI taxonomy): domain Bacteria; kingdom Pseudomonadati; phylum Pseudomonadota; class Gammaproteobacteria; order Pseudomonadales; family Pseudomonadaceae; genus Pseudomonas; species Pseudomonas poae. Next base: position 4,482,479 of record NC_020209.1, read on the forward strand.
ACCCCAGCGGCGACAGCAGCACGATGGAGCGCTCATCAAGCAGACGATTGATGCCCTTGCGGTCGACCCGGCGCACTTCGCCGGTATGGTGATAGTCCACGCCCTCAAGAACACCGATGGGGCGCGCGGTGACCAGATTGCCACTGGCTACACGCAGGCGCGAGCCCTGCATGGGCGATGAGGCCATATCCATGGACAGGCGTGCTTCGATGGCGATGCGCAGGTGCCCCACCGCGTCGATCACACATTCCAGGGTGGCGGCGTCGGTGATGCGCATCCCCTCGTGGTAAGCCGACGTGAGGCCACGCGCCGCGAGGCGGGTTTCAATTTGCGGGCGCGAGCCGTGCACCAGCACCAGTCGCACGCCCAGGCTGTGCAGCAGCACCAGGTCGTGGACGATATTGCCGAAGTTGGGGTGGTCCACACCGTCGCCAGGCAACATGACCACAAAAGTGCAGTCGCGGTGGGCGTTGATGTAAGGGGAAGCGTGACGAAGCCAATTGACGTATTCGGGCATAACACCTGGGCCTGTAATAAAAAGCAGCCGAAAAAGGAAGGATCGTGAAAGCGCACGGCGGGCTGATGGTTATCGTCGGAACAGGCTTGGCGACACGCTCACTCTCCTTCTATGGACGTACAGGCAGGGGTTAATTTATGCAGGTTTCAGGCAGTAATGTTCGATCAGTTCGCGCAATAACCGCACTGTAGGCGTCAAGCGTGACATTTCGAGGTACTCGCCGGGCTGGTGTGCACAGGCGATATCGCCAGGGCCGAGCACCAGGGTTTCACAACCAAGGCGCTGAAGATAAGGCGCTTCGGTGCCAAACGCCACTGCTTCGGCACGATGGCCGGTCAAACGCTCCGCAACCCGTACCAGTTCGGCGTCCTCGGCCTGCTCGAAAGGTGGCACCTCGGGAAACAGCGGCGCGTAGTCGATCTTGACGTGATGGCGCTCGGCCAGAGGTTGAAGCTTCTGCCGAATAGCGGCACGCAGCACCTCAGGGTCCATGCCCGGCAAGGGGCGCAGGTCGAACTCAAGGGAGCACTGGCCGCAGATGCGGTTGGGGTTGTCGCCGCCGTGAATGCAGCCCAGGTTAAGGGTGGGCTGCGGCACGCTGAACTGCGGGTTGCGGTATTCGCGCTGCCAGGCCAGACGCAGGCCGCGCAGTTCGCCGATGGCATCGTGCATGGCTTCGAGGGCGCTGTGGCCCAGACTTGGGTCTGACGAATGGCCGCTGCGGCCAAGGATGTCGATGCGTTCCATCATCACACCCTTGTGCAGGCGTATCGGCCTGAGGCCGGTCGGCTCGCCGATCACCGCCGCGCGGCCCAGCGGACGGCCTGCTTCGGCCAGCGCCCGCGCGCCGGACATGGAACTCTCTTCATCGCAGGTGGCGAGAATCAACAATGGCTGTTTGAACGGCTGGTCGAGCAGCGGCAACACCGCTTCGATGGCAAGGGCGAAAAAACCTTTCATGTCGCAACTGCCCAATCCTACCCAACGGCCGTCGACTTCCGTCAGCTTGAGCGGATCGGTCTGCCACAAGGCGGCGTCATACGGCACCGTGTCGCTGTGCCCGGCCAGCACCAGCCCGCCGGGCCCGCTGCCGAATGTGGCCAGCAGGTTGAACTTGCCGGGGCTGACCTGCTGGATGTCGATGGCAAAGCCCAGATCGCCCAGCCAAGCAGCGAGCAGATCGATCACCGGGCGGTTGGTCTGGTCCAGGGACGCTTGCGTGCAACTGACCGATGGCGCGGCAATCAGCGCGGCGAATTGCTCTTTGAGGGTAGGTAATGGCATGCGCGGCCTCTCGACTTCCCGGATGAACCCCACTATAGAGCCATCTGCACGGCACAATAAACCGTTGCGGCGCGTTGCCGGGCTCAGTCCTGTACACTGCACGGCCTTGGCAGCCACTCTTTTCCCCGGCTGCGCTCCCGATCCTGGATTTTCCGGCCATGCAGAAAGAAACCGAAATCAAGCTCCGCGTCAGCCGCGAAACCCTCGCTGCGCTGCGCGAGCACCCGCTACTGAAAAAACGCAACAAAAATGGCTGGGAACGCCGTGAGTTGATGAACCAGTATTTCGACACCCCCGAGCGCGACCTGGCCCAGGCCAAGGTTGCCCTGCGCCTGCGCAAGGATGGTGACGAGATTATCCAGACCCTCAAGACCCGCGGCCAAAGCATCGCCGGCCTGTCGGAACGCAACGAGTACAACTGGAACCTGGCCAAAGCCAAGCTCGACGTGAAGAAACTCGACGGCGAATGCTGGCCCGAGCAACTGACCGAGCTGGACAAAAAGACCCTCAAGCCGATCTTCACCACCGATTTTGTGCGCGAGCGCGCCGAAATCGCCTGGGGCCGTGGCAAGGCCAAGGTGGTGATCGAAGCCGCGCTGGACCTCGGCCATGTGGTGGTCGGCAAGCAGAAAGAAGAAATCTGCGAACTGGAACTGGAACTGCGCGAAGGCGAACCGGCAGCCTTGCTGGAACTCGCCGCCGAGCTGGCCGCCACCCTGGCACTGATGCCGTGCGATATCAGCAAAGCCGAGCGCGGCTACCGCCTGTACGACGCCGGCAGCTACTCCCTGAGCTTGCCGGCACCGCAGATCCACGCCGAAATGCCGCTGGACGACGCCTTCGCCGCGATCATGTGGCACTTGCTCGGCAGCAGCCAGCGTCTGGCCGAGCAATACCGGTTCAACGGCCATTGGCGCCTGTTGCAGGACTGGGTCGATCACCTCGGCGAATTGCGCGCCCTGATCGGCAGCCTCGGTCAGGCGGCGCCGCGCCAGTCCACCAGCGAACTGCGCAGCGCACTCGACGCCCTGCTCGAGGACTGGCGCCCGCTGGTCCAGGCCGGTGACGACGACGAAGACATTCGCAAAGCCGCACCGGAGCAGTTCGCCGAAGAGCTCGAAGACGTGCGCTGGGGCCTGTTCTCCTTGAACACCTCGCGCTGGCTGCTGGCCCGCACCTGGACCGCCGAGCGCACCGTGCGCGGCAACCGTCAGGGCGCAGCGCAACTCACCAACTGGCTGCCGCGCCTGCTGGCCGACGATGCCGTCGCCCTGCAACTGCCGCGCTACCAGCAGCAACCCGAAGACCTGGCCGAGCAACTGCCGCGCATCGAGCGCATCCAGGCCTGGCTGCACCATGCGCGTCAGGTAGTGGACATCGCCGAGCTGGACCGCTTGTACGGCGAGCTGAACAAGCTGGTGCAACTGGCTAACCAGCCGATCACCGATGAGTCGCTGGATGCGCGGATGCATCAGGCGATTGCGGTGTATCAGAACCGCGCGTGGAAGACGTTGCTGCGTCTGTAATTCACGGTTAACCGATGGGAGCGGGCTCGCTCGCTCCCAAAGGTTTCAACGCAACACGGGCAGGCTGGTAGTGGACTTGATCTCGGACAACGCCACAATCGAATTCACCTCCTGAATCCCCGGCACCATCGACAACTTGTCGAAGAAAAACCGTTCGTAAGCCTCGATATCCGACGCGACGATGCGCAGCAGAAAATCCACCGCCCCCATCAGCACATAGCACTCCAGCACTTCAGGAAACCCACGAATCGCTTCGGTGAACTCCGTGAAGTTAGAGCGCCCGTGGGCGTTGAGTTTGACCTCGGCGAAGATCTGCGTGTCGAGGCCGATCTTCTTGCGATCCAGCAAAGTGACCTGGCCGCGAATCACGCCTTCGTCCTTGAGGCGTTGAATGCGCCGCCAGCACGGGGACTGCGACAACCCGACCTGCTCGGCGATCTGCGCGCTGGAGAGTGAGGCGTCCTCCTGCAGAAGGGCAAGGATACGGCGATCGTAGACGTCCAGCTCACTGCGCATATAAATACCTTAAATAGTCGCATGCTCGAATTGAATAAGTCTTAAATACTCCAATCGAGCCTATTCTAGATAAGAAATCTCCCGTAGCGCATGTAAAAATTTCTTCAGTCGAATCTGGAGATCCCGCATGCATATTGTCGAAACCGTCTGCCCTGTGACCCGCGTCGATGCGTGGGCCGTCAGCAGCGCCCACTGTCAGGCGCACTATCAGATCGTCGCCGAGGCGGAACCGGATGTGCTATGCCGGATGCTCAACTATTTCGCGCTGCAGTTGCTCACCCCAAGCCAGGTGCGGATGGACCGCCAAGCGGACCTGCTGACTCTGGATATCGTGATCGACGGACTGAGTTGGCACCGCGCCCAGGTCATCGGTGAAAAGATTCGAAACCTGATCAGCGTCTGTACGCTGCAAGTGCATCAGGTTGATGCCGCAAGGCCCCAGGACCTGCTGGCCGCCGCCCGGTAAAAGGCTGAAATACACGCAATGAGGAAGAAACGGCGCCGCTGACTAGCCTGGATATACGTTCGCTTTTGCCAGGTAAACCTGTATGTCCGTAGATCACCGCTTGCACTTGAATTCGCTACTGCCGCCTCTGGTGAAGGCCGGTCTGGTCGCAGCCGACGTCGCGCAGCGCCTGTCGACATTGCCCGCTGGCCACCGGCATCCGCTGGAGCTCATCGCGGCCCAGGGGCCCGACCTTGAAGCGCTCACGCAATGGCTCGCCCAAGAGGCCGGACAACCTTATCTGCGCATCGACCCGCTGAAGATCGACGTGGCGACGGTGGTACCGCTGATGTCCCATGCATTCGCCCAGCGTCACGCGATCCTCGCGGTGGCTGTGGATGCGCAGACCGTCACCGTCGCCAGCGCCCAGCCCTATGTCACCGAGTGGGAAGCAGGCCTGGCGCAGGTGCTCAAACGTTCGATAAAGCGTGTGGTGGCCAACCCCCAGGCAATTGAGCATTGCATGGGCGAGTTTTACCGCCTGGCGAAGTCGGTTCGCGGTGCCGATCAGAACATCGCGTCGCCTGCCAATATCGAACTGCTCAACCTCGGCGGCGGCGATCAGGAGCCGGATGCCAACGACGCGCATATCGTCACGATCGTCGACTGGCTGCTGCAATACGCCTTTGGCCAACGTGCCAGCGATATTCATATCGAACCTTGTCGGGACCAGGGCCGCGTACGCTTTCGCATCGATGGCCTGCTGCATGATGTCTATCAATTCCCGCCTCAGGTCACGATGGCCGTGGTCAGCCGTCTGAAAAGCCTGGGCCGGATGAACGTGGCGGAAAAACGCAAACCTCAGGACGGCCGCCTCAAGACCAGAAGCCCCGCCGGCGCCGAAGTGGAATTGCGCCTGTCGACCTTGCCAACGGCTTTTGGCGAGAAACTGGTCATGCGGATTTTCGACCCCCAGGTGCTGCTCAAGGACTTCGACCAACTCGGCCTGTCGCCCGAAGACCAGCAGCGCTGGCACGCCATGACCCGCCAGGCCCATGGCATCATCCTGGTCACCGGCCCAACCGGTTCCGGCAAGACCAGCACCCTCTACACCACGCTCAAGCGACTGGCGACCCGAGAGGTCAACCTGTGCACCGTGGAGGACCCGGTCGAGATGGTCGAACCGGCGTTCAACCAGATGCAGGTACAACACAACATCGACCTGACCTTTGCCAGCGGCATCCGCGCCCTGCTGCGCCAGGACCCGGACATCATCATGATCGGCGAGATACGCGACCAGGAAACCGCCGAAATGGCGATCCAGGCCGCGCTTACCGGGCACCTTGTGCTGTCGACCCTGCACACTAACGATGCGCCCAGCGCCATCAGCCGCTTGCAGGAGCTGGGAATTGCTCACTATTTGATCAAGGCCACCTTGCTGGGGGTGATGGCCCAGCGTCTGGTACGCCTGCTGTGTCCCAGCTGCAAGCGTGTTACGGGCGCTACCTGCGAGGCTGCGGGGTGCGCAGAGTGTCGCGACAGCGGTTACCGCGGCCGGGCCGGCGTCTTCGAAATCATGGTGATGGATGAGACGCTCAAGGCGCTGATCACGCCCGGCACCGATGTGCAGGTCTTACGCCAGGCGGCGCTGCGGCAAAACATGCACAGCCTGCGGATGGCCGGATTGCTGAAAGTACAGGCCGGGCTGACCACGCTGGCCGAAGTGTTGCGGGTCACCCCTGCAGATTCAGAAACAAATGCTTTGATTGTCGGACAATGAAACCGTCTTTATCGGTGGCAACACCGTTACAATCGGCCGAACGTCGTTTCACTGACACCACCAGATAGGGAATCGCAATGCAGATCGGAACCGTACTGCTTCTTTTCGTGGGTTTGGCCATCGCCATTCTCTTCATGGGATTCAAGGTGGTGCCCCAAGGCTACCAGTGGACGGTCGAACGTTTTGGCCGCTACACCAACACCCTCAAGCCTGGCCTCAATATCATCATTCCGGTCATGGACCGCATCGGTCGCAAGATCAACGTGATGGAAAGCGTGCTGGATATCCCGCCCCAGGAAGTGATCACCGCCGACAACGCCACCGTGCAGATCGATGCCGTGTGTTTCTTCCAGGTGGTGAACACCGCCCAGGCAGCCTACGAGGTCAACAACCTCGAACACGCGATACGCAACCTGCTGCAAACCAATATCCGTACCGTGCTCGGTTCCATGGAACTGGATGCCATGCTCAGCCAGCGTGACGGCATCAACGAAAAGCTGCTGCGCACTGTCGACGAAGCCACGGCGCCGTGGGGCATCAAGATCACGCGGATCGAAATCAAGGACATCAGCCCGCCGGCAGACCTGATGGCCGCCATGTCCGGGCAGATGAAGGCCGAGCGGATCAAGCGTGCGCAGATTCTCGAAGCCGAAGGCCTGCGCGCCTCGGCGATCCTGACCGCCGAGGGCAAGAAGCAGGCGCAGATCCTCGAGGCCGAGGGTAGCCGACAGGCCGCATTCCTGGAGTCTGAAGCCCGTGAGCGTCAGGCCGAAGCGGAAGCTCGAGCCACGCAGGTGGTGTCAGAGGCAATCGCGTCGGGCAACGTGCAGGCGGTCAACTACTTTGTCGCGCAAAAGTACATCGACGCCCTGGGCAAGCTGGCTTCGGCCAACAACAGCAAGGTCATTCTCATGCCGTTGGAAGCCAGCCAGGTGATCGGTGCTGTCGGTGGTATTGGCGAGATCGTCAAGGCGACCTTCGACAACAAGAAAGGCTGAGGCCATTACCATGTGGGAATTCCTTCAGCATCTATCGTTTTGGGACTGGCTGGCACTGGGTACCGTGTTGTTGATTCTCGAGGTATTCGGGGCCGGCGGGTATCTGCTGTGGATGGGCATCGCGGCCGCGGTGGTGGGCGTGATCAAGTTCGTGGTGCCGTCACTGGGGCTGGAGTGGCAACTGCTGCTGTTCGCCCTGTTGTCGATTCTAACGGCGGTGTATTGGTGGAAGCGCCAGCGCAGCAGCGCCAAGGCCAGCGATCAACCGGGTCTGAACGAGCGAGGCTCGGAGCTGATCGGCCGCACCTTTGTTGTGCATCAAGCCATCGTGGATGGCCGAGGCAAGGTGAAAGTCGGCGACGGCGTATGGATGGTGACCGGCCCGGATACGCCTGCAGGCGCTCAAGTACGGGTGATCGGCCAGGATGGCGTGGTACTGAAAGTTGAAACTGTTTAGTCATGATTGAACTCGATCGGTCTGATTACAATCAAACCCAACAGACAACCACCGGAGTCACCTACCATGCGTCTTAAATATGCTGTCGCAACCCTCGCTGTGCTATCCCTCCCCGTCGGTTCAGCCATGGCCGACAGCTTCTGGCGCAATGTCATCTCGTCGGGCGCCACGACCGGCTCGACGTACCTGACCTTCAAGGACCACAAGATGGTGGTCGCCGCTCAAGACGACGCCGGCAGCTTCGTTGCCAGCGACGGCGGTATTCGCGGCCCTTACCTGGAAGCCGCCATGCAGAAAGTCCGCGCCGACAACCCTGGCCTGCAGGCCACGGACATGCAACTGGCCAACGCCATTCTCGCGAAGAATGCCGTCACCGAGTGATACCTGCTCCAAAAAATGCCGCTTTTTCAAGCGGCATTTTTTTGCCTGCCAGATGACAATTCGTTCACCAGCGACAGGCTATATTCAGTCGAACCGTGCAACCATGCCGGGCACTCACAGCCTTTTATTCGTCGCCACTCTGAAACGGATGCCTTCCTCGTCATGAGCCAACAGCCCTTCCTGCCGTTTTCCAAACCCACCATCGATGAAGCCACCATCTCGGCGGTTGGCGATGTGCTGCGCTCCGGCTGGATCACCAGCGGGCCGAAAGTGCAGGCATTCGAAGCACAGCTGTCGGAATACTTTGGCGGGCGCCCGGTGCGCACGTTCAACTCGGGCACCTGCACCATGGAGATTGCCTTGCGCATCGCCGGTATCGGGCCGGGTGATGAGGTGATTACCACACCCATCTCGTGGGTCGCCACGGCGAACGTGATCCTTGAGGTGGGCGCCACGCCGGTGTTTGCCGATATCGACCCGGTCACGCGCAATATCGATCTGACGCAAGTCGAAGCGGCCATTACCCCGCGAACAAAGGCCATCATCCCGGTGTACCTGGCCGGTTTACCGTTGGATATGCCGATGCTTTACGCGCTGGCCAACAAGTACAACCTGCGCATCATCGAGGATGCCGCCCAGGCTCTGGGCTCCAGTTGGGATGGCGAGCGAATTGGCGCCACCGGCGATTTCGTTTCCTTCAGTTTCCAGGCGAACAAGAACATCACCTCGTCCGAGGGCGGTTGCCTGGTATTGAACAACGCCGAGGAAGCCCGCCTGGCAGAAAAGTACCGTTTGCAGGGGGTTACCCGCACCGGCTTTGACGGCCTGGACGTGGATGTGTTGGGCGGCAAGTTCAACATGACCGATATCGCAGCTGCCATTGGCCTGGGCCAGTTCGCCCATATCGAAAAAATTACCGCCCACCGCCAGCATCTGGCGCGCCACTACTTCCAGTGTTTCGGCAGCGATTTTGAACAGACCTACGGCGCGCAATTACCGCCGGCGGACTTCGAAAACAGCAACTGGCACCTGTTTCAACTGGTATTGCCGGAACGCCAGGACGGCCTGCCCGCCCGCGCTACGTTCATGGAGCAGATGCAGGCCCATGGCGTCGGCATCGGTTACCACTACCCGCCGATCCACCTGCTGAGCCTTTATCGGGCGCAGGGTTTCAAGGAAGGCATGTTCCCGGTGGCGGAAAAGGTGGGACGTTTGATTGTGTCGTTGCCGATGTTTACGGCGATGACCGAGGCGGATGTGGAGCGATCGGTAGCGGCGGTAAAAGCGGTACTGAAAGCCGGCTGAAAAATCCGGCTCATCTCAACCAAGTGTGGGAGCTGGCTTGCCCGCGATGACATCACTGCGGTGTAACTCATACACCGAGGTGTCTGCATCGCAGGCAAGCCAGCTCCCACATTGGTGTGTGCTGTTTCAACGCTTTGCGTTTACTCGCCGATAGCGGCCTTGTAGCCTGCGGCGTCCAGCAGTTTATCCAGATCAGCCGGGTTGCTTGGCTTGAGCTTGAAGATCCACGCACCGTAAGGATCGGAGTTCAGCAACTCTGGGCTGCCACTGAGTTCTTCGTTCACAGCGATCACTTCGCCAGCAACTGGCGCGTAGATATCCGAGGCGGCCTTCACCGACTCAACCACCCCCGCCTGCCCTTCGGCTTCGAACGTGGCGCCCACTTCGGCCAACTCAACGAACACCACGTCCCCCAGCGCTTCCTGAGCGTGATCGGAAATCCCGACGGTCACCGTGCCGTCGGCTTCCAGACGGGCCCATTCGTGACTTTCGGCAAAACGCAGTTCGGCAGGGATATTGCTCATATTCTGTGCCCTCTAGAAGTAATGTCAGCGGCCAAATGGCCTGCCGGAAATAGTTAGATCAGTGTCTTGCCATGGCGCACGAAGGTCGGCTTGACCACTCGAACCGGGTACCACTTGCCGCGGATCTCCACCTCGGCCCGGTCAGCCGTCGCCGTCGGTACCCGCGCCAAAGCAATGGATTTGCTCAGCGTAGGGGAGAAACTACCACTGGTGATCTCTCCTTCGCCAACATTGGCGATACGAACCACCTGATGAGCGCGTAAAACGCCGCGCTCCTCCAGTACCAAACCCACCAGTTTGAACTGCACGCCCGCCGCCAGTTCGGCCTCCAGCGCCGCGCGCCCGATGAAGTCGCGTTCGGCCGGTTCCCAGGCGATGCTCCAGGCCATGTTGGCCGCCAGGGGCGAGACGTCCTGATGAATATCCTGACCATACAGGTTCATGCCCGCTTCCAGGCGCAGGGTGTCGCGGGCGCCGAGGCCGATGGGAGAAATACCCGCACCGACCAGATCGTTGAAAAAGCCCGGTGCCTGCTCGGCCGGCAGGACAATTTCCAGGCCGTCCTCGCCGGTGTAGCCGGTGCGGGCGATAAACCAGTCGCCGTCGGCCTGGCCTTCAAAGGGCTTGAGCTGGTGGATCAGGGTGCCGCGGGATTGGGTCACCAGCTCGGCTATTTTCTGCCGGGCATGGGGGCCTTGAATGGCGAGCATCGCCAGTTCCGCCCGCTCATGCAGTTGCACCTGATAGTCGCCAAGCTGCAGCCGCATCCAGGCCAGGTCCTGGTCACGGGTGGCGGCGTTGAACACCAGCCGGTAACCGGTTTGGGTGCGATAGACGATCATGTCGTCCACCACGCCGCCCTGCTCATTGAGCATGGCGCTGTAAAGCGCACGGCCGCAGCCATGCAAACGATCCACGTCATTGGCCAGCAGGTGCTGAAGCCACTCCCTGGCCTGAAGGCCTGTGACATCGATCACGGTCATGTGGGATACATCGAACACCCCGCAGTCGCGTCGCACCTGATGGTGCTCCTCAACTTGCGAGCCGTAGTGCAGAGGCATATCCCAACCGCCAAAATCGACCATTTTCGCGCCCAGGGCGAGATGCAGGTCATACAGAGGCGTACGCTGTCCCATGGGTTTCTCCTTCCGGGCTTGGCGAAGATGCGCAGGCTTGCCATATGCGCTGGACACCTTTATCTACAAGGTCTGCAGCCACGCACAGCGACCCGATCCGAAAGACGGCGCGCACCGAATGCCGCGCATTGTAGCCGCAAGCCGTAGGACTGACACCTAGCCGATTGGCCGGGCCGAGCGACGAATCAAGCCAATGACCGGCAACAGGCCGACACACACCAGCGTCAAGGCCGGCAGCGACGCTCGTGCCCATTCGCCTTCGCTGGTCATTTCAAAGATCCGCACCGCCAGCGTGTCCCAGCCAAACGGGCGCATCAGCAGGGTAGCGGGCATTTCCTTGAGCACATCGACGAACACCAGCAGCGCTGCGCTCAGGGTGCCCGGCAGCAATAGCGGCAGATACACTTTGCAAAACAGTCGTGGCCCACTGACCCCCAGACTGCGCCCCGCTTCAGGCAACGACGGGCGGATACGCGCCAGGCTGTTTTCCAACGGCCCGTAGGCCACCGCAAGGAAGCGCACCAGATATGCCAGCACCAGGGCCGACAGGCTGCCCAGCAACAACGGCTTGCCTGCACCGCCCAGCCAACCGGACAGCGGCACCACCAGTACACGGTCCAGATAGCTGAACGCCAACATGATCGACACCGCCAGCACCGACCCCGGCAACGCATAACCGACGTTGGCCAGGCTGATGCCGGAGCGAATCGCCCGGGTCGGCGCCAGGCGGTTGGCGAACGCCAGCAGCATCGCCACGCTGACGGTGATAAGCGCCGCGATACCGCCCAGGTAAAGGGTGTGCACGATCAGCCCGGTGTAACGGTCATCCAGATCGAAGCGGCCACGCTGCCAGAACCACACGACCAACTGCAGCATCGGAATCACAAAGGCACAAGCGAACACCAGACCACACCAGGCCGTCGCGGCCGCCGCCTTGAGGCCACGCAAGTGATACAGCGCCTTGCCCCGTGGCCGTTCATTGCCGGGCCGGCTGGCGCCTCGGGCACGCCGCTCGCCGTAGAGCACCAGCATCACCACCAGCAGCAACAGGCTGGCCAGCTGGGCCGCGCTGGACAGGCTGAAAAACCCGTACCAGGTCTTGTAGATCGCGGTGGTGAACGTATCGAAGTTGAACACCGAGACCGCGCCGAAATCCGCCAGGGTCTCCATCAATGCCAGCGCCACGCCCGCGCCGATCGCCGGCCTTGCCATTGGCAACGCGACGCGCCAGAACGCTTGCCACGGCGATTGCCCGAGTACCCGCGCGGCCTCCATCAGGCCTTTGCCCTGAGCCAGGAATGCGCTGCGCGCAAGCAGATACACGTACGGGTAGAACACCAGAACCAGCACGATGATCACGCCGCCGGTGGAGCGCACGCGCGGCAGGCGCAAGCCGCTGCCGAACCCTTCGCGCAGCAGGCTCTGCACCGGGCCTGCAAAATCCAGCAGGCCGACAAAGACGAAGGCCAGTACATACGCCGGAATCGCGAAAGGCAGCATCAATGCCCAATCGAGCCAGCGCCGTCCGGGGAACTCGCAGAGGCTGGTCAGCCAGGCCAGGCTGACGCCCAACAGGATAACGCCAACGCCGACGCCGAGGACCAAGGTCAGGGTGTTGCCCAGCAAGCGGGGCATCTGGGTTTCCCACAGGTGGGACCAGATTTGTGCATCGATGCTCTGCCAGGACAGCAGCAGCACGCTCAGCGGCAGCAGCACCAGGGCGGCGACGGTGAACACCGGCAGGTAACAGCGGAGTTGGGCGGGGTGGGCCAAGGAAAAACTCTCTGGTGAATGATAACTTTGAATTCACCACAACCACATTAGATTCGCGGTGCCCTGAAGATGTACTTAGTTCCAGCCAGCGCGGTCCATCAGGCGAATCGCTTCGGCCTGGCGCTTGCCCGCCACTTCCACCGGCAAGGTATCGGCCACGAACTTGCCCCAAGTCGCCACTTCGGCAGAAGGTGGCACCGCCGGGTTGGCCGGGAACTCCTGGTTCACGTCGGCAAAGATCTTCTGCGCTTCAGGCGTGGTCATCCACTCCACTAGCGCCTTGGCGGCTTCGGGGTGCGGCGCATAGTGGGTCAGGCCGATGCCCGACAGGTTTACATGCACGCCACGGTCGCCCTGGTTCGGCCAGAACAGCTTTACCGCCAGCTCAGGCTTCTGCTTGTGCAAGCGACCGTAGTAGTAGGTGTTGACGATGCCAACGTCGCATTGCCCGGCGTTGATCGCCTCCAGCACCGCAATATCGTCAGAAAACACGTCGGTGGACAGGTTGTTGACCCAGCCCTTGACGATTTCCTCGGTCCTGGCCGCGCCGTGGGTTTCAATCAGGGTGGCGGTCAGCGATTGGTTGTAGACCTTCTTCGCCGTGCGCAGGCACAGGCGGCCTTCCCATTGTTTGTCGGCAAGGGCTTCGTAGGTGGTCAGATCGCCCGGCTTCACCCGGTCGGTGGAATAGGCGATGGTCCGCGCACGCAGGCTCAAGCCGGTCCAGGCGTGAGCTGAGGAGCGGTATTGCAAAGGGATGTTCTTGTCGATGACCGCCGAGGTGAACGGTTGCAGGATGCCCATGTGCTCGGCCTGCCAGAGGTTGCCGGCGTCGACGGTGAGCAGCAGGTCGGCGGTGGCATTTTCGCCCTCGGCCTTGATGCGCTGCATCAGCGGGGCTTCCTTGTCGGTGATGAACTTCACCTGCACGCCGGTCTTTTGGGTATAGGCATCGAACACCGGCTTGATCAGTTCGTCGATGCGCGAGGAGTAGACCACAACTTCGTCGGCGGCCTGGGCGCTGCTGCAGCCGATCAGGGTGAGTGCCAGGGCAGTCAGGAGGCGCTTGGGTGCCGACATGGGGGCGGTCGCTCATTTGCAAAAAGAGGGCAAATGATAAGGACTCACATTTGGTAACGCTTGGCGGAGGCGTTACCAGATGTTGCACGACAACGTCAGGGTTTCGCCAACTCCGGCAGATCGCCGGTCAGCCCCAACGCCTGGCGCACGAACACAGCCTTGGCTTCGGGCATCTGATTGACCATCTTCAATCCGGCATTACGCAACCAGCGCAACGGCAGTTGATCAGCCTGGAACAGGCGCTCAAAACCCTCCATCGCCGCCATCAACGCCAGGTTGTGTGGCATTCGCCGACGTTCGTAGCGGCTCAGCACTTTCACCTCGGCCAGGCGCTCACCGCGTTCGCTCGCCCCCAGCAGCACTTCGGCCAGCACTGCGGCATCGAGCAAACCCAGGTTCACGCCCTGCCCCGCCAACGGATGAATCGCGTGGGCCGCGTCGCCGATCAGTGCCAGGCCTTCGGCCACATAGCGCTTGGCGTGACGCTGGCGTAAAGGCACACACACACGCGGGTCGGCGCTGACCACCGTTCCCAGCCGTCCTTCGAACGCGCGCTCCAGCTCACGGCAGAAGTGTTCATCGTCCAGCGCCATCAAGCGTTCGGACTCAACCGGCGTGGTCGACCACACAATCGAGCACCAATCCTGCTGCCCGTCCCGATCCAGCGGCAGAAATGCCAGCGGGCCGGTATCGGTGAAGCGCTGCCACGCCGTGCGCTGGTGCGGCTGGCTGCTACGCACGCTGGTGACGATGGCGTTGTGCAGGTAATCCCATTCGCGGGTGGGGGCGCCGGTCAAGCGGCGCACGGCGGAGTTGGCGCCATCGGCGGCCACCACCAATGGCGTACGCAGCTTGCGGCCATCGGCCAGTGTCAGCAGCCACTCGTCGCCGGAGCGACGCATCTGCTCCAGGCGTGCATTGGCCAGCAGGCCCAGGTCGCAGTCGTGCAGGCGATCGAGCAAGGCGTCCTGCATCACGCGGTTTTCAACGATATGCCCAAGTACATCGGCGTGGACACTGGCCGCCGAAAAGTGAATCTGCCCGGTGCCACTGCCGTCCCACACCTGCATCTCGCCATACGGGCTGGCGCGGCGCGCCACAATGCCATCCCACACGCCAAGCCGTTCGAGGATGCGTTGGCTGGCACCCGACAAGGCACTCACCCGAGGCTCGAAAACCGCGTCTGGGTCAAACGGTTTGACGCTCAGCGGGCTGCCATCGAGCAGCAGCACCTGCAGGCCACTGCCCTGCAACGCCAGCGCCAGGGCGCTTCCGACCATTCCGGCCCCGACAATCAGCACATCTGCGCGCATGTCCATGATTTAAACCTGCCTCGCTGGCGGCGTGCGCCGCACGTAAAGGGTTTTGCCGACGCACCTGATCAAGCAAGGCATCGTCGATAAAGAATTCACTCACACATCCGAGCGCGTGCCCAGGCCCATGGCCTGACGGGCGAACCAGCGCTTGGCCGGCGGCAACAGGTCCAGGCCGAGCAGGCCCAGATTACGGCCCAATGCCACCAACGGCTGACCGCTGCCAAACAGGCGCGTCACCTGGTCGGAGAAGCCCACGGTCAGTTGCTGATCGCCGCGTTGACGCTCGCGATAACCCTGCAGGGTCGCGAGATCGCCCGGCACTTGCGGACCGGCCAGCAAGGCTTCGGCCAGGGCATCCGCATCACGAAGGGACAGGTTGAAGCCCTGCCCGGCAATCGGGTGCAGGCTATGGGCCGCGTTGCCAAGGATCGCCAGGTGCGAGCGTACTTGCTCTTCGGCCTCCACCAGGGTCAGCGGGTACAGATGACGCGCACCGACTTGCTTGAACGTGCCCAGGCGGTAGCCGAACACGCTCTGCAGCTCGCCGAGGAAACTGCGCTCATCGAGGTCGACCAGGCGCTGGGCGTCCATGCCGATGCGGGTCCAGACCAGCGCGCAGCGATTGTCCGGCAGCGGCAGCAAGGCCATCGGGCCGTCATCGGTAAAGCGCTCGAAGGCCTCGCCGTTGTGGGCCTCGCTCGGGGTGACGTTGGCGATCAGCGCACTCTGGTTATACGCTCGGGTTTTGACGCTGATGCCGAGCTGTTCACGCAGGCTGGAGCGGCCACCGTCGGCCAGCACGGCGAGGTCGCACGTCAGCACCGTTTCATCGTTGAGGGTCAGGCGGTAGCCGTCGGGCAACGGCTCCATGCGCGTGACTTCCGCCGGACAGCGCCAGCTCACCACGTCTTTGTCCAGGCTCTGCCACAGGCACTGGCCGAGCCAGGCGTTTTCCACCACATACCCCAGAGCCGGCACGCCCTCTTCCAGAGCGAACAGGCGCGTGGTGGAGAAACGGCCACGGTCCGACACATGGATCTGTTTGATCGGCTCGGCGCGGCGGGCAATGTCCTGCCAGACGCCCAGCCGCTGATAGATCTGCCGCGCGCCGAATGACAGCGCCGAGGACCTCGCGTCGTAGCTTGGCTGGTAGCTGTCGCCCGGTGCGAAGGGTTCAACCAGCATGATCTTCCAGCCCCGCGCCTTGGCGCCGGCCTGCAATGCCAGCGCCAGGCTCGCGCCCACCAGACCGCCGCCGACAATGGCCAGGTTGACCCGGCTCATCGGGCAGCCGCCATCAGCGATTCGATTTCGGCCACGGTCTTGGGCACGCCGCCGGTCAGGATTTCACAGCCCTTCTTGGTCACTACCACGTCGTCCTCGATGCGCACGCCAATGCCACGCCATTTCTTTGCCACGTTCTGGTTGTCCGGAGAAATATAGATACCCGGCTCCACGGTCAACACCATGCCTACTTCCAGCACCCGCCATTCACCTCCGACCCGGTACTCGCCCACATCGTGCACGTCCATGCCCAGCCAGTGTCCGGCGCGGTGCATGTAAAACGCGCGGTAGGCTTCGCTGGCGATCAGCTCGTTGACATCCCCCCGCAGCAGCCCGAGGCTTACCAGCCCGGCGGTGATAACGCGCACGGTCGCTTCATGGGCCTGGTTCCAATGTTTGTTCGGCGCGATTTCGGCAAAGGCGGCTTCCTGGGACGCCAGCACGATCTCATAGATCGCCTTTTGCTCGGCCGAAAACCTGCCGTTGACCGGCCAGGTGCGCGTGATGTCGCTGGCGTAGCAGTCGATCTCGCAACCCGCGTCGATCAGCACCAGGTCGCCGTCCTTGAGCAGCGCGTCGTTCTGCTGGTAATGCAGGATGCAGCTGTTGCGCCCGGCGGCGACGATGGAGCCGTAGGCCGGCATTTTCGCGCCACCCTGGCGGAACACGTAATCCAGCTCGGCTTCGAGGCTGAACTCATGCAGACCGGCGCGGCTGGCCTGCATCGCCCGCACATGGGCAGCGCAGGAAATGCGTGCGGCCTCGCGCATCACCTTAAGCTCTGCCGCCGACTTGTAAAGACGCATGTCGTGTAACAGATGATCCAGGGCCACGAACTCTTTGGGCGGCTGGGCGCCCAGGTGGGCTTTGGAGCGGATCACGTTGATCCACTCCATCACATGGCGGTCGAACTCGGCATTGCTGCCCATGGCCGAATACACCCGGTCGCGGCCTTCGATCAGGCCGGGCAGGATGTCGTCGATATCGGTGATGGGGAAAGCGTCGTCGGCGCCAAAGTCGCGGATCGCACCTTCGGTGCCGGCGCGCAGGCCGTCCCACAGCTCGCGCTCGGCGTTGCGCTCGCGGCAGAACAGCACGTACTCACCGTGTTGACGGCCGGGCATCAGCACGATCACCGCCTGCGGTTCGGGGAAGCCGCTCAGGTACTGGAAATCGCTGTCCTGACGGTACACGTGCTCGACATCGCGATTACGAATGGCCACGGCGGCGGCCGGCAGAATCGCGATGCTGTTGGGTTCCATCTGCGCCATGAGCGCCTTGCGGCGCCGGGTGTATTCCGCTTTGGGGATATGGATCATGGGCAGAGGAGCTTCCTTTTTAGTGCAACGACGGCTTGGGTGCGGCAGGCTCAGCGGACTTTCTGGTCTCGGTGAACAGCAGCAGCGGCGCCACGCGCAGGTATTCCATGACTTCCATGTAGTCGCCTTCGCCGTCTTCGGATTCTTCCAGAGCGTCTTGCACCTGGGAGATGGCGGCGAGGTCCTGCAGCACTTCCTTGGCGTCGGTGCTCAGCTCCAGGCCGCCGGCGTTCACGCCGAAACCGTGGAGAAAGCCCTGGCACCATTGGCCCAGCGCAGCGGCGCGGTCGGCCAGCGGTGCGTCGTCGGAGGGCAGCAGCAGGACGACAGTGACGTCATCGCCGGTCAGCTCGCCTTTGACCATCTCTTGCAGGCCGATCAACGCGTTGCGCACGTTGTCGGTGGGTTCGGTTTCCAGCAGCTCGGCCACATCGGCCAGCCAGTTGTCGGCATCGAAGCCGACACCGGTGCAACTGCGCCCCAACAGCACGCCATGCAGTTCGGCAGGCGAGCAAGGGTGGCCGCTGGTGCTCAGCAGTTTGGAAAAGGCATCGTACGGGGAGTTCTGAATAGGCATGGTGAGCTAGGCGCCAGACGGCGCAATGTCTAGAATGGAGCGCTGTATCCTAGCACCGGCAGACGTACCAAGACTATCGAGGGCGTCAGATCGTTTACCCTGCAGTTGCCATTCATCAGACAAATCCAGTGGAACCCAATGGAAGACACCGACCTGCAAGCGCTGATGGCCAGACTCGAACTGCTAATTGATCGGGTCGAGCAACTTAAGAGTCAAAACGGACTCCTACTAGCTCAGGAAAAGACCTGGCGCGAGGAACGCGCTCACCTCATTGAAAAAAACGAAATCGCCCGGCGTAAGGTCGAATCGATGATTTCGCGCCTGAAGGCCCTGGAGCAAGACTCATGAGTTCAAGCAATAGCGTTACCGTGCAGATCCTCGACAAAGAATATTCGATCATCTGCCCCCAGGAGGAGCGCAACAATCTGGTGAGCGCTGCCCGCTACCTGGACGGCAAGATGCGTGAAATCCGCAGCAGCGGCAAAGTGATCGGCGCCGACCGCATCGCCGTGATGGCCGCGCTGAACATCACCCACGACCTGCTGCACAAGCAGGAACGCCCCGACGTACAGGCCAGCGGCTCGACCCGCGAGCAGGTGCGTGACCTGCTCGACCGCGTCGATCTGGCGCTGTCCAGCGATTCGGACGCAGCCAAGGGCTGATTGCCGAGTCTGTTTAAGGTATACTCGCCCCACTCCCTGGCGTGCTTGCCAGTCGGCGATGTCCCGGAGCCGATTCGCACTACCCTGGAAGTTGCACGTTGGGCTGGTGTGCATGTCCGCTAGACGGAAAGCCTTAAAGCCTACTGCTTCTTCCACCTTGAACTTTCGGGTTCAAGGGCTTAGTCGACAGCGGTTCTGTCGGGGAGCCTGAATTCCCAAACTCAATGCCAGTCCTCGGACTGGCATTGTTTTATGAGCCGAAAACCCATGAACGAACCTGCGCCGCTTTCCCGTCCGCAACTTCGACGCATGTTGCGCAAGGCCCGTCGCGCCCTTACGCCGAGCGAGCAGCGCCAGGCCGCCCAGGGCCTGTATCGACAACTGGCACAGCACCCGCTGTTTCGCCGGGCCAAACATATTTCCCTGTATCTGCCGACGGACGGTGAAATCGATCCGCGCCTGCTGCTGCGTGCGGCCCAGCGCCGGGGCAAGGCCACCTACCTGCCGGTGCTGAGCGCCTGGCCGCGAACCAAGATGGTGTTCCAGCGCGTGCGTCCCGGGGAAACATTGCGGCCCAACCGCTTTCGCATTCTGGAGCCTCGGGTGAATGCCCGCCGCCAGCGCAAGGTATGGGCGCTGGACCTCGTGTTGCTGCCGCTGGTGGGGTTCGATGATGTGGGCGGACGCCTGGGCATGGGCGGCGGATTCTATGACCGTAGCCTGGCCTACCTCGCCCGCCGCAAGCACTGGCGCAAGCCGACGCTGCTGGGGCTGGCCCATGAATGTCAGAAGGTTGATCGCCTGGCGCAGGCCAGCTGGGATGTGCCATTAGCGGGCACCGTCACTGACAGGCAGTGGTATATCGCAGGAGCGCCACTGGAATCAGCGGCGCCTTGAAGCAGGATTAACGCTTGTACTGTTGCTGCACGGGAGAGAGTTGAGCCGGCGCATCAGCCTTGTTCGTCCACAAGCTTTGCGCATACCCGGTGGTCACGACACCCAGACCAAATAAAATCACCAAAATCCATAGTAAATCCGGTTTACGTTGCATCGATTGCCCCCCTTCAGGCATCTCGTACACGATGACAACAACGTTCCAAAGTAGTCCGTTGCAGCTGCGTCAAGCTTAAAAGCCGGCATTCTGCGGTAACGTGAACCAACACGCAAACCTTGGCGCCAACCGACTGTCGGTTTGTCACGGAATTGCCCGACAGCTCACCCCACGCCTTCTTCAGGAACCCGACAATGGCCTACTGGCTGATGAAATCCGAGCCCGACGAACTCTCCATCGATGGCCTGCAAAAACTCGGCGAAGCCCGCTGGGACGGGGTGCGCAACTATCAGGCGCGCAACTTTCTGCGCGCCATGGCCGTGGGCGATGAATTCTTTTTTTACCACTCCAGTTGCCCCGAACCCGGCATCGCCGGCATCGGCAAAATCGTCAAGGCCGCCTACCCGGATCCGACCGCGCTGGAGCCAGAAAGCCACTACTTCGATGCCAAAGCCAGCGCCGACAAAAATCCGTGGAGCGCGATCAATGTGGCGCATCTGCAGACGTTTCCCAACGTACTGGGCCTGGGTTACCTGAAGCAGCAAGCCGCGCTCGCCGAGTTGCCGCTGGTGCAAAAAGGCAGCCGTTTGTCGGTGATGCCGGTCACGGCCGAGCAATGGGCGGCCGTGTTGGCGCTACGCTGAGCGCCCGAAATACCTGGATGCATACCTGTCCGAACGGCTAGTCGCGGCGGGCAACAGGGTTTGGCAAAATCGTCGACCCCGTTGTCCAGGAAGGAAGATTCCGTGACGCGTTCTACCCGTGCCTACTTGCCCGCTATCGACGGCATGCGCGCCATCGCCGTGCTCAGCGTGATCATTTTCCACCTGGATTTTCTCGGCCTGCTGCCCGGCGGGTTCACCGGCGTCGATCTGTTCTTCGTCATCTCCGGCTACGTGATCAGCCAATCCCTGTGGGAGCGCCGTGACCTGCCCCTGGGCGCGTACCTGAAAGACTTCTACCGCCGCCGCCTGCTGCGCATCATGCCGGCGTTGCTGGCGGTACTCTCTGTGAGTTTCATGCTGTCGGCGATGTTCATGCCACAGTTCTGGCTCAGCGAACTGATCGACAGCACAGGCCTCGCGGCCTTCTTTGGCTTGAGCAACTTCGTGCTGGCCTGGAATACCGACACCTATTTCTCCCCCTCTGCCGAGCTCAACCCTTACCTGCACACCTGGTCGCTGGGGGTCGAAGAACAGTTCTACGTGATCTTTCCGGCATTGTTCTTTCTCTGGTTGCGCTACCGCAAAAGCGCTGCGATCACCTGGGCCGTGCTGCCGTTGATGGCCGTTGCTTCGCTGATCGTCGGCGCCTATCAGGTCGATGCCGCGCCGCTGTCGGCGTTCTACCTGCTGCCCGGGCGGTTCTGGGAACTGGCTTCGGGGGCGCTGCTGTTCCAGCTCATCGGCACGGCGCCGCGCTTCAACCGATGGGCGCCTGCCATGCTGGCCGCAGGGCTGGGCTTGGTCATCGTCGGCTTGCTGTTCGCCAACCCTGGCCGATTCCCGTTCCCCTGGGCGGTGGTCAGCGTTATGGGCGCGCTCTCGATGCTCGCAGGGATCGTGCTGCAAGCCGACCAACCACCCAGTGCACTGCAACGCCTGCTGCAAAACCGGGTGGTGACCTACCTCGGTCGACTGTCTTATTCGCTGTACCTGTGGCATTGGCCGGTCGCGGTGTTCCTGCGCTGGACCACCGGGCTCGAGCTGCTTGCGGTACAACTGCTTTACCCGGTATTGGTACTCGCGCTGGCGGCAGCGTCCTACCACTGGATCGAGATGCCGATTCGCACCGGCCACTCTGTGGTGCAACGCCAGGCATGGCGTGCGATTGCCAGTGTCGCGGGTGTCACCGGGCTGCTTTGGCTGGGCGCGCAGTGGGTGTCGACGAATGCATCGACCCTGTCACTCAGCCAGACCCGCGACAGTTACACCTGGTATGCCTACAAACATTATCCACAGGAAGACTTTGAAACCCTCGATGACCCGCGCCTGCGGGAACGGCAGCTGTTCGTGATGGGAGACTCGCATACGGCGGCCTACCGCACCCTGTTGAAGCTGGTCTCACTCAAGCTCGGGGTGACGGTGGTGGAGTATGAACAGGGGGGTTGCGCTGTCGCCAGCCTGATCGGGCCGGACCCTGCGCGCTGCGCCGCATCGCGCGAAGCCCAGCTCAAGCAGATCGAGGCCCGCGCCAAGCCGGGTGATGTGGTGTTCCTGGCCTCCCTGCGCATGCCCGAACTCACCGACCGCCCGTGGCGCAAAGGTGAATCGGCAGTGATCGAGGAGGCACTGAAAGAGCTGACTGACGAGAACATGGAAGCGGCGCGAACCGATGCCGAGCGATTGTTGAAACGCCTGCAGGCGGCACAACTCAACATCCTGATCGACGCCCCCAAACCTGTGTTCAAGGCTGCGCCCAATCGTTGCTCTGACTGGTTCAACCGCATGAATCCGGTGTGTGCGCCGGGCCTGACGATGGCGCGCGATCAGCTTGAGCGGCTGCGCGCGCCGCAGATGCAATTGTTGCAACAACTGGAGGCGCGTTATCCGGCCTTGCATACCTGGGATCCGTTGCCGCTGTTATGCGCCGGCCCCACCTGCTCGGCCTACGAAGACAACGCCAAACCGCTGTTCTTTGACTCCAACCACCTCAGTGGCCATGGCAACCGGGTACTGGAGCCCGCTTTTACCGCAGCCTTGCTGAAGATATGGGAGGTGTCGCCGGTTACTGAATGATCAGGTTGTTGAACAACAGGTCTTCCACCATCGGCTTGCCGGTCTCATCGCTCATGACCTGCTGGGTTTGCTTCAGGGCTTCCTGACGCAGTTTTTCCTTGCCTTCGACGGTGCTCATGGCCTCGCTGGTCTGTTGGGTAAACAGCGCCACCAGTTGGTTACGGATCAACGGGTCATTGGCCTTGACCGCCGCCGCCGCTTCGGTACCGGTGACGCGCAGGGCGATATCGGCCTTGAACACTTTGAGTTTCGCCGTGCCATCCAGGCCGTAGTTGCCCACGAACGGCGGTGTCAGGCTGATATAACTGACCTTCGGCGCCTCACCTTCCTTGGCTTCTTCGGCCTGAGCCGCCATCGGCAAGATCAGGGCCAGCATCAACAGGGTCCACGCTTTCACAATTCATTTCCTCACATTCGGTTGCCAAGCAGCATAACGCCAGCAAGGCAGAGCACAAGCTTATGGCGACTCATCAGGCCCGGGCATGCTCGTTGACCCGCGGGCGTTCCCTCCTACACTTATCGGCCAAGACGCCAAAAGGAATAGTCCGATGAAAGCTGTGCTGTGCAAAGCCTTCGGCCCCGCCGAAACCCTGGTGCTGGAAGAGATCGAAAGCCCGGCGTTCAAAAAGAACGAAGTGCTGCTGGACGTGCACGCGGCCGGGGTGAATTTCCCGGACACGCTTATTATCGAGGGCAAGTACCAGTTCAAGCCGCCCTTCCCGTTTTCACCAGGTGGCGAAGCGGCGGGGGTGGTCAGCGCAGTCGGCGAAAAAGTCAGCCATCTTAAAGTGGGCGATCGCGTGATGGCACTGACCGGCTGGGGCAGCTTTGCCGAACAGGTCGCGGTGCCTGGCTACAACGTGCTGCCGATCCCGCCGAGCATGGACTTCAACATCGCCGCCGCCTTCAGCATGACCTACGGCACTTCGATGCACGCACTCAAGCAACGGGCCAACCTGCAACCTGGCGAGACCCTGCTGGTACTCGGCGCTTCCGGGGGTGTGGGCCTGGCCGCCGTGGAAATCGGCAAGGCCATGGGCGCGCGGGTGATCGCCGCCGCCAGCAGCGCCGACAAACTCGCCGTGGCCAAGGCGGCCGGCGCCGATGAACTGATCAACTACAGCGACGCCAGCCTCAAGGACGAGGTCAAGCGCCTGACCGACGGCAACGGCGCCGATGTGATCTACGACCCGGTGGGCGGCGACCTGTTTGACCAGGCCATCCGCGCCATTGCCTGGAACGGCCGGTTGCTGGTGGTGGGGTTTGCCAGCGGACGCATACCCGAACTGCCGGTGAATCTGGCATTGCTCAAGGGTGCGGCCGTGGTCGGCGTGTTTTGGGGCTCGTTCGCCCAGCGTCAACCGCAGGACAATGCGGCAAACTTTCAGCAGTTATTCACCTGGTATGGCGAAGGCAGGTTGAAACCGCTGGTGTCGAAAATGTACCCGCTGGACCAGGCGGCCCAGGCGATCAACGACCTGGGGCAGCGCAAGGCCGTCGGCAAAGTCGTCGTCCAGACTCGCTGACTGAGGTGAAAGGCAATCACTGAGGGAGGGGCCCCGCTCCCTCCCATAGTTGGATCGACGGTGTGCCCTAACGCGTAATCACGACTCACACTTATCCCTGTGCGACATGTTCGGATTTCTTGTGTTTGCCAATAAGAGGCGATGCTATTTTCGGTAACGAAACTGTAACATTCGCATCCGCAGTCAAAACAAGAAATCTGGAGCCCTTGAATGTTTGCTTTCTTTCGTCCTGCCGCGCACCAGGCGCCCCTGCCTGAAGAAAAAATCGACAGTACCTACCGACGGCTGCGCTGGCAGATCTTCGCCGGCATTTTCATCGGTTACGCCGGGTACTACCTGCTGCGCAAAAACTTCTCCCTGGCCATGCCCTACCTGATCGACGAGGGTTATACCCGTGGTCAGTTGGGCCTGGCGATGTCGGCGATCGCGATTGCCTACGGCCTGTCCAAGTTCCTCATGGGCCTGGTATCCGACCGCTCCAACCCGCGCTACTTTCTGCCCTTCGGCCTGTTGGTATCGGCGGGTGTAATGTTCATCTTCGGTTTCGCACCCTGGGCCACATCCAGCGTGACCATGATGTTCATCCTGCTGTTCATCAACGGCTGGGCCCAGGGCATGGGCTGGCCGCCAAGCGGGCGGACCATGGTGCATTGGTGGTCGCAGAAGGAACGCGGCGGCGTGGTGTCGGTGTGGAACGTGGCGCACAATGTCGGCGGCGGCCTGATCGGTCCGCTGTTCCTGCTGGGCATGGCCTGGTTCAACGACTGGCATGCAGCCTTCTACGTGCCGGCGACCGTGGCATTGCTGGTGGCGGCGTTTGCCTTCATCACCATGCGTGACACCCCGCAATCGGTGGGCCTGCCGCCCATTGAGCAATACAAGAACGATTACCCGGAAGGCTACGATGCGAGCCACGAAGAAGAATTCAGCGCCAAGGAAATCTTCGTCAAGTATGTGCTGCGCAACAAAATGCTGTGGTACATCGCATTCGCCAACGTCTTCGTCTACCTGCTGCGCTACGGCGTGCTGGATTGGGCGCCGACGTACCTCAAGGAAGCCAAGCACTTTACCGTCGACAAGTCGTCGTGGGCCTACTTCTTCTACGAATGGGCGGGTATTCCGGGCACGCTGCTGTGCGGCTGGATGTCGGACAAGATCTTCCGTGGCAACCGTGGCCTGACCGGCATTGTGTTCATGGCCCTGGTGACCGTGGCGACCCTGGTGTACTGGCTCAACCCGCCGGGCAACCCGACTGTCGACATGATCGCCCTGGTGTCGATCGGCTTCCTGATCTACGGCCCGGTGATGCTGATCGGCCTGCAGGCGCTGGAACTGGCTCCGAAAAAAGCCGCCGGTACTGCTGCGGGCTTCACGGGTCTGTTCGGTTATCTGGGTGGTTCGGTCGCAGCAAGTGCGGCCATGGGCTACACCGTTGACCATTTCGGCTGGGACGGTGGTTTTGTGTTGCTGATAGGCGCGTGCCTGCTGGCGATTGCATTCCTGATCCCGACCCTGTGGCATACCAACAGTGTCAGCTCGGCGCGTTAATCCGCCGCGCAATCCTTGATACAACGCTTGAGCCGCGCCTCCAGGTTTTTATCTGGCATGGCGTGGCTGCGCAGG
Source organism: Pseudomonas poae RE*1-1-14 (assembly GCF_000336465.1). NCBI lineage: Bacteria > Pseudomonadati > Pseudomonadota > Gammaproteobacteria > Pseudomonadales > Pseudomonadaceae > Pseudomonas > Pseudomonas poae. Next base: position 4,508,297 of record NC_020209.1, read on the forward strand.
GCGTTGACGGTCTGCTCGACATAATCGCGAGTGGTACCGTAACGCCCGCAAGCGCTTTGCAACACATGGTTGAGCACGATATCGGGCAGGTTGCCGGCGTAGCTGGGCAAATGCCGCTCCAATACAAATCCCAGCGCCTGAACCTGACTGCCATCCTCCAGACGGCAGCTGAGCCAGTGCGGCTTGTAGGAGGGATAAGGCATCTCGCGCTGCCACAAGGCATAAAGCGATGCCTCCAGTTGATCTTCCGGCAAGCGATAGGCAAACCCGCTGCACGAACCACCGCGATCGAGCCCGAATACCAGACCCGGCAACTCCGGCGTACCCCGGTGCTCGTGGGACCACAGGTACAGCCCGCGATGATAGCCATGCACCCGTGCCCGCACGCGCTCGGTCGACGAACATTCGGGGCGCCAGATCAATGAACCGTAAGCAAACAGCCACACAGGCCCACCCTTGTGCCGCGCCATGGTGGCCTGCATCGAGCTCATCAGTTGTTCATGAGTGAGTTGCGGCCCCAGATCGAGTCGCGGAGGGTAAGCCAATTGCAGAAGATCGGTTTCTATGGCGGTCATGGCGAAAAGCGGTGCGCCTCCTGTGTATTACCAGTTGTGAGGGACTTTACCGCAATAAAACGCAACGCTGTAAGCGCACCGCCCACCTTTGGTCAGGATTGGGCCCGGCACTTCCAGTACTTTCAGCCCCGGTTCAGCCTTGTAACGCGCCCTGGCGCCAGAATGGCCCACACGTTACGGCCCGTCGTCCGCTCCTTACACCGACTACCGAGGTCGCCCCCATGAAAAAGATCCGACTGCCCGGCCTGCTGTTCCTGGCCCAGGCCACCACCGCTTTCGCCGCAGAAGTGCCGCCGGTCGAAGATGACAAAGGCTTCTGGTATGCGCAAACCAGCGTGTACACCCGGCACTTTTCGCCCGACCCTGACCACAACAACAAACAGAACCTGATCGGCCTGGAACGCAATGAGGCTTCAGGTTTTGTGTATGGCGGGGCGACGTTTCGCAACTCGTTCGGCCAGCGTTCGTACTACGCCTATGCGGGTCAGCGCTATGACATGACGGATTATCCGGTGTACTTGAAGATCACGGGCGGTGCGATTCAGGGCTATCGCGGCAAATACCGCGACAAGATCCCGCTGAATCGGCTTGGCGTGGCGCCGGTGGTCATCCCGTCGGTGGGCACGTATTACGGGCCCGTGGCGGCGGAGGTGGTGTTGCTGGGGCTCAATGCGGTGATGGTGACCACGGGCGTGCGATTCTAGGCAAAGCAGCTCCCATAACTTCAGGGCCGTGGCGCGTAGGCAAACACGTCGGCGCGCATCTGATGGGCGTCCATGCCAGCTTCGACCAGCGCATCGAGGGTGCCGTAGATCATGGCGGGTGAACCGCTGGCGTACACATGCACCGCCGTAAGATCGGTGATGTCTTCGCACACGGCTTCATGCAGCAGTCCGCAGCGCCCTTCCCAGCCGCACAGGTCACTGACCACCTTGTGCAGGAACAGGTTGGGCAATTGCAGCCACTGGTCCCAGTGTTCGATTTCGTAGAAATCTTCCGGGCGACGCACACCCCAGTACAGGTGCACCGGGTGTTTGAAACCCGACGCACGGCAATGCTCGATCAGGCTGTGCATCTGCGCCATGCCAGTACCGGCGGCGATCAGTACCAGCGGCCCATCCGGCAGCTCGGCCAGGTGCGTGTCACCAAACGGCAACTCGATGCGGGCCATCCGGTCACGCTGCAATTGCGCGAGCAAGTCACGCGCGCTGTCCTCGCGCACCAGCACATGCAGTTCCAGCTCACGCCCTGCGTGGGGCGCCGACGCCAGTGAAAACGCCGACTTTTTCTCGCCATTGTCCCGCTCGATCATCAGGTACTGCCCAGCGTGGTAACGCACCGCCTTGCCGGCCGGTGCCAGCAGGCGCACGCGCCATACATCGCCACCGACCTCGACGCATTCACTCAATTGGCACGCCAACTTGCGCAACGGCAACTCTCCCGGCGCCAGCACGCCATCCCACAACACGATGCAATCTTCCAGCGGCTCGGCGATGCAGGTGTAGAACTCGCCATGGTCGAGCACCTCGCCATTTTGCTGCACCCGCCCCTCTACCAGCAGCGCCACGCACACGTGGCACACGCCATTACGACACGCCTGGGGGCACTCGTAGCCCAGGCGGCGTGCGCCTTCGAGGATTCGCTCGCCAGGGTCAAGCTCCAATACAGCGCCGGAAGGTTGCAGGGTTACACGCATCAATCTATTCCCAATTCTTTCCAGATCGCATCGACACGTGCCGTGACGGCTTCATCCTTGACTATCACCCTGCCCCACTCGCGAGTGGTTTCGCCCGGCCATTTATGCGTGGCATCCAGGCCCATTTTCGAGCCCAGGCCCGACACCGGCGAGGCGAAATCGAGGTAGTCGATCGGCGTGTTATCGATCATCACCGTGTCGCGCTTGGGGTCCATGCGCGTGGTGATGGCCCAGATCACGTCATTCCAGTCGCGGGCATTGATGTCGTCGTCGGTGACGATAACGAACTTGGTGTACATGAACTGTCGCAAAAACGACCACACACCCAGCATTACCCGCTTGGCATGCCCCGGGTACGACTTCTTCATGGTCACGATGGCCATGCGATACGAGCAGCCTTCCGGCGGCAGGTAAAAGTCGGTGATTTCCGGGAACTGCTTTTGCAGGATCGGCACGAACACTTCGTTGAGCGCCACGCCCAGAATGGCGGGCTCATCCGGCGGCCGCCCGGTGTAGGTGCTGTGATAGATCGGCTTGATCCGGTGAGTGATGCGTTCCACGGTAAACACCGGGAAGCTGTCGACTTCGTTGTAGTAGCCGGTGTGGTCGCCGTAAGGGCCTTCATCGGCCATTTCGCCCGGATGAATCACGCCTTCGAGGATGATTTCGGCGGTGGCCGGCACTTGCAGGTCATTGCCACGGCATTTCACCAGTTCAGTACGGTTACCGCGCAACAGGCCGGCGAAGGCGTATTCGGAGAGGCTGTCCGGCACCGGGGTCACGGCTCCGAGGATCGTGGCAGGGTCAGCGCCCAGCGCCACGGAGACCGGGAACGGCTTGCCGGGATGCTTTTCGCACCACTCGCGGAAATCCAGGGCGCCGCCACGGTGGCTCAGCCAGCGCATGATCACCTTGTTGCGGCCGATCACTTGCTGACGGTAAATGCCGAGGTTCTGGCGATCCTTGTTCGGACCTTTGGTGACGGTAAGTCCCCAGGTGATCAGCGGGCCGACGTCGCCAGGCCAGCAGGTCTGCACCGGAAGCATGGCCAGGTCGACATCATCGCCTTCGATGACCACTTCCTGGCACACCGCGTCCTTGACCACCTTGGGCGCCATGGCAATGATCTTGCGAAAGATCGGCAGCTTCGACCAGGCATCCTTCAAACCCTTGGGCGGCTCGGGCTCTTTGAGGAAGGCAAGCAGCTTGCCGATCTCGCGCAGCTCGCTGACCGACTCGGCGCCCATGCCAAAGGCCACGCGTTCGGGGGTGCCGAACAGGTTGCCGAGCACCGGAATATCAAAGCCGGTCGGGTTTTCGAACAGCAGCGCCGGCCCCTTGCTGCGCAAGGTGCGGTCGCAAATCTCAGTCATTTCCAGCACCGGGGAAATCGGCATCTGGATGCGTTTCAACTCTCCGCGCTGCTCAAGTTGCTGCACGAAATCCCGAAGATCCTTGAATTTCATTAAACCCGCCACCCGTAAAATAGGCTTACATCCTACCTGCTCTGAGGACGGCTGGCAGCTTAATTGGCCGTCAGCCCCCGCGATTGGAGCGAACTGAACAACGGCTCCAGAAACGCTTCGATGTGCCGCGCGCCCACGTCGGACAAGTGATTATCGTCGGTGTACAACGCACGCCCATTGAGTTCGACCCGGCACAGACCATCGGCGCCACATAACTGTGGCGCCGGGTCCAGCACCCTCACACCGCTGTCGGCGGCGGCCAATTCGTCGAACAACTGGGAGATAAATGCTTCACGCGCCAGGTGCTTGGCCACCGGCAGTCCTTCGCGGTCCACCGGCCGGTGCATCATGGCCAGGCGGCTAAGGCGGTACGGCACGATGATTTCCTGCAGCGGCACTTCCTTGACCAGCCACACACGATGCCCGGCCGCGCGCAGGCCCTTGATGCGCTCGCGCATGCCGTCGGCGAAGCGTTGTTCGGCCACCGCGCGCACATATTGACCGGTGCTCGGGTCCTTGAGCGCATGCTCCTTGTCACCCGACATTTGCCCATACAGATACAGGCTCCAACGCGCCGCCAGCACCACATCGCTGATCGGCTGTTCGCTCATGGCCTTCTCGACGCGGCGGTTGAAATGCGCGCAGCGGGCAATGTTTTCCAGGCCGTCCAGTGGCACACACCCGGCAAAACTGGCCTCCATCAGACTGATGTCGTGCTTCTCTGCGCCGATTTCGAGCGCCGGGATCAACGCAGTGGCATGGCTATCGCCCCATACCAGCGCAGACACCGCAGGATTTTTCGGACCGAAGTGACAGAACAGGCGCTCATCAGGCGTGTCTTTGTCTGCCATGCAGGCCATCAGCTCGGGGCTCCACTTCTTGGCCTTTGCATAGCGCAGCGCCTGCTCGGACAAGCGCGACGGCACACCGTCAGCCTTGCGCAGCGCCACGCCCGTAAGGCCGATGGACAGGATACCAACCGCTGCCGCAACGAGAATCGCCTTGCGCGTCGCCAGCAGACGCTTCTCCCTGAAAGGGGTCTCCACAAAGCGCCAGGACAGATAACCCAACACCAGGCTCAGCAGCATCAGCCCGCCCAGCTCCGTGGCACTCAGGCCATCGACCGCCGCGTAGTTGGCGTACACGAATACTGGCCAGTGCCAGAGGTACCAGGAGTACGAGATAAGCCCCAGGCCCACCATCAGCCTTGAACTCAGCAAACGACCCACCCAGGTGTATTGCTGCCCATTGGCCCAGATCAGTCCGACCACGCCGAGCACCGGCAGCAGCGCAGTGGCGCCGGGGAACGCAGTGTGTGAATCGAAGCCGAAGACGGCAATCAGGATCAACCCCATCGCCGCCAGGCTGACGCACTGGGCCAGGGCCGGTGAGGCGCGCCACTCACGCGCGGGCATCACCGCCAGCATGGCGCCGGCGAGCAATTCCCAGGCGCGCAGATGCAACAGGAAGAAGGCTTTTTGCGGTTCATGCTCCACCGCCCAGACGCTCATGCCGAACGACACCAGCAATACGCCGAACAGGGCCAGGCGCCAGTGCTTCAAGCGGCTTGAAAGCAGGGTTAGCAGCAAGGGAAAGAGGATATAGAACTGTTCTTCGACCGCCAGCGACCAGGTGTGCAGCAGCGGCTTGATGTCGGACGCCGCCTCGAAATAGCCATGCTGGCGCGCAAACAGCAGGTTGGAGGTGAAGATCACCTGATAGTGCGCCGCCCGCCCCAGTTCCTCATAGTCTTTGGGCGCCAGCAGGAACCAGCCCGCCACCAGCGTCGCCACGATCATCACGAACAGCGCCGGCAGAATGCGCCGGGCACGCCGCGCCCAGAACTCCACAAAACTGAAGCGTCCGGCCTGGCGTTCGCGCCAGATGATCGAGGTGATCAGGAAGCCCGAAATCACAAAGAATACATCTACGCCAACAAAGCCGCCGGTGACGCCCGGCACGCCAAAGTGAAACAACACAACAGCCAGAACCGCGATAGCACGCAGGCCATCAATGTCTCTTCGGTAAGCAAGAACAGTCATAAATCAATGTCAGCCAGATACGAATGGGGATGAGCGTAGACGCACTCGTGTTTTTTTGTGTCTCAACTGACACGTATGCCGCGAACCGCTCATTTGTGACACAAAAAAATGGCGCCCCAAAGGGCGCCATTCTCACGGACCTGAAGTGTTATTTACGCTTCATCGACAAGAAAAACTCGTCGTTGGTCTTGGTGGTTTTCAGCTTGTCGATCAGGAACTCGATGGCAGCGACTTCATCCATCGGGTGCAGCAGCTTGCGCAGGATCCACATGCGCTGCAGTTCGTCGTCGGCAGTCAGCAACTCTTCACGGCGAGTGCCGGAACGGTTGATGTTGATAGCCGGGAACACACGCTTTTCAGCGATGCGACGGTCCAGGGGCAGTTCCATGTTGCCGGTACCCTTGAACTCTTCGTAGATCACTTCATCCATCTTCGAGCCGGTTTCAACCAGCGCGGTGGCGATGATTGTCAGCGAGCCGCCTTCTTCGATGTTGCGCGCGGCGCCGAAGAAACGCTTCGGTTTCTCCAGGGCGTGGGCGTCGACACCACCGGTCAATACCTTGCCGGAGCTCGGGATCACGGTGTTGTAGGCACGCGCCAGACGGGTGATGGAGTCGAGCAGGATCACTACGTCCTTCTTGTGCTCGACCAGACGCTTGGCCTTTTCGATCACCATCTCGGCAACCTGCACGTGGCGGGTCGGCGGCTCGTCGAATGTCGAGGCAACCACTTCGCCGCGCACGGTGCGCTGCATTTCGGTTACTTCTTCCGGACGCTCATCGATCAGCAATACGATCAGGTGAACTTCCGGGTTGTTGCGCGCGATGTTCGCGGCAATGTTCTGCAGCATGATCGTTTTACCGGCCTTCGGCGGCGCGACGATCAGACCGCGCTGGCCCTTGCCGATCGGTGCACACAGGTCGATCACGCGACCGGTCAAGTCTTCGGTGGAACCGTTACCGGCTTCCATCTTCATGCGCACGGTCGGGAACAGCGGGGTCAAGTTCTCGAAGAGAATCTTGTTTTTCGCGTTCTCGGGACGATCGAAGTTGATCGTGTCGACCTTGAGCAGGGCGAAATAACGCTCACCTTCCTTCGGAGGGCGAATCTTGCCGACGATGGTGTCGCCGGTGCGCAAGTTGAAGCGACGGATCTGGCTCGGCGAGACATAGATATCGTCCGGGCCGGCGAGATAGGAAGCGTCTGCAGAGCGGAGGAAGCCGAAGCCGTCCTGGAGAATCTCCAGCACGCCATCACCGGAGATTTCCTCACCGCTTTTTGCGTGCTTTTTGAGCAGGGAGAAAATCACGTCCTGCTTGCGCGAACGGGCCATATTTTCTATGCCCATTTCTTCGGCCAGTTGGAGCAGGTCGGTAATCGGCTTTTGCTTGAGTTCAGTCAGATTCATATAGGAATGACGTAATCATTTATGGAGGGGGGAAATTAAGCTTTTGGCTTAATGAGGCCGCGCCGCAGAGAAGGCGACAGGATCGCGTACTAATCGAAAAGGAATGCGTCGGCGACGGCTTGCAGGGGGCAGTGGAGAAACCAGTGCGGGGCCGAATGTACCACCTGAATTTCGGAGCGTCCAGCCCTGTTTTACGAAAAAGCCCCGCGATTTGCGGGGCTCTTTTTGGACGACGCTTAGATGTTGGCGTCGAGAAAAGCTTGCAACTGGGACTTCGACAGCGCGCCGACCTTGGTGGCCTCAACGTTGCCGTTCTTGAACAGCATCAGCGTAGGGATACCACGCACGCCATGCTTGGCCGGGGTTTCCTGGTTCTCGTCGATGTTCAGCTTGGCAATGGTCAGTTTGCCTGCATAGGTGGTTGCAATGTCGTCCAGGACCGGGGCGATCATTTTGCAAGGGCCGCACCACTCTGCCCAATAATCAACCAGTACAGGGCCGGTAGCCTTGAGTACATCAGCTTCGAAGCTAGCGTCGCTAACGTGTTTGATAAGATCGCTGCTCATGGAAGTCTCCAGGTTGTAAGCAAAAAAACGTCGCCCATCATAGCCGCCCTTCCCCGGTTCAGGAAGTCGCCTCTGATTGAGTGTTGCTATGGCGGCGCATGAGTGTGGGTATGAGCCACTCAGGGTGACACGGGCGTCACGAAGGCAATCCCGGTGCGCAACGCTGCATTGCGAACGTGTTCCTGCATGGCTTTCTGCGCCGCCGCGCTCGCCCGCCGGGCCAGGGCGCGCAGGATCCTGCGGTGTTCCTGCCAGGTCTCCATGGCCCTTTCCGGCCGGATGAACGGTAGTTTCTGACTTTCCAGGAACACTTCGGCGCTGGTGCTGAGGATGCTCACCATCGCCTGGTTACCGCTGGCGAGCAGGATGCGCTGATGAAAGTCGAAGTCCAGCCGCGCAGCCGCCTCGAAATCGCCGGCCCTGAGAACCTTGCGCATGGCCTCGACATTGTCTTCCAGGCCGTCAAGCTCATCGAGGGTCAACGTCATCGCCGCCAACCCGGCGGCGAACCCTTCAAGGGCATAGCGCAGCTGAAAGATATCCAGCGGCGTCGCCTGTGCCGCGAACGGCCAGGCAAACCCGGGCGGCTCCTGCGCCGCTTGCACGAACACCCCTTTGCCCGGCTGCACGCTGACCACGCCCAAGGCACTCAGGGATGACAACGCCTCGCGCAAAGACGCCCGGCTCACCCCCAACTGCAGCGCCAGGTCGCGCTGGGACGGCAGTGCATCGCCCGCGCAAAAGCCTTGCTCCTTGATCAGTTTGCGGATGGCCTGCAGGGCCGCTTCCGGTACGGCTTGGGCGATGGCATGCATAAAAAACTCAAGGCTCCAGTCAACTGAGCGGCTAGTTGTAAAGCTATTCAAGGCTGTCGGCAAGCCACGCCCCAAAGGGGCTCGCACGATTTTAGCGACGCCCGAAAAAGGTGCGAAAAGCCTGCGAACTGTTCAGACCAGTAAGACCACCACGGCTCAGTAAATCCCGGTCCTTCAGACCATTCAGGGAAGGCTGGCATGGGCTGTGCAATCACGCAGAGCAGTCAAATTCAGAAATTCCTTCGCCCTTTTCCGGAGAGTTGCCATGACCAAGCGCTGCAGCGTCCTGCTCACTGCCCTGTTTGCCAGCCTGATGCTGAGCCAGGCGCCCGCCCAGGCCAACGGTCTGGACGACATCGTCGCCCGTGGCACCCTCAAGGTCGCCGTGCCTCAGGACTTCCCGCCATTCGGTTCGGTCGGCCCCGACATGAAGCCGCGCGGCCTGGACATCGACACCGCCAAGCTGCTGGCCGACCAGCTCAAGGTCAAACTGGAATTGACGCCAGTCAACAGCACCAACCGCATCCCGTTCCTTACCACCGGCAAGGTCGACCTGGTGATCTCCAGCCTGGGCAAGAACCCCGAGCGCGAGAAGGTCATCGACTTTTCCCGCGCCTACGCGCCGTTCTACCTGGCCGTCTTCGGCCCGCCTGACGCCGCCGTCAGCACCACCGACGACCTCAAGGGCAAGACCATCAGCGTCACCCGTGGCGCCATTGAAGACATCGAGCTGAGCGCCGTCGCGCCCAAGGAAGCGACCATCAAGCGCTTCGAAGACAACAACTCGACCATCGCCGCCTACCTCGCCGGCCAGGTCGACCTGATCGCCAGCGGCAACGTGGTGATGGTGGCGATCAGCGAACGCAACCCCAAACGCGTGCCGGCGCTGAAAGTGAAGCTCAAGGATTCGCCGGTGTACGTGGGCGTGAACAAGAACGAGCCGGCGCTGCTGGAGAAGGTCAACCAGATCCTGGCGGCAGCCAAGGCCGATGGCAGCCTGGAAAAGAACGCACTGCAGTGGCTCAAAGAGCCATTGCCTGCCGACCTCTGATACCACGGAGCTGAGTTATGGCGTATCAATTTGACTTCGTGCCGGTGCTGGCCAATACCGACCTGCTGTTGCGCGGCGCGCTGTTCACCCTTGAGCTGACGGCCATCGGTGCGATCCTGGGGGTGGCCCTGGGCATCGTCGGGGCGGTGGTGCGCGCGTGGAAGATCCAGCCATTCGCCTGGTGCTTCGGCGTCTATGTCGAGTTGATCCGCAACACGCCGTTTCTGGTGCAGTTGTTCTTCATCTTCTTCGGCTTGCCGTCCCTGGGACTGAAAATCACCGAGTGGCAGGCCGCCGTGCTGGCGATGGTGATCAACCTGGGGGCCTACTCCACCGAGATCATTCGCGCGGGCATCCAGGCCATCCCGCGCGGGCAGCTTGAAGCGGCGGCGGCGCTGGCGATGACGCGCTTCGAAGCGTTCCGTCACGTAGTGCTGTTGCCCGCGCTGGGCAAGGTGTGGCCGGCATTGAGCAGCCAGATCATCATCGTGATGCTCGGTTCGGCGGTGTGTTCGCAGATCGCCACCGAAGAACTCAGCTTCGCCGCCAACTTCATCCAGTCGCGCAATTTCCGTGCGTTTGAAACCTATGCCCTGACCACCCTGGTGTACCTGTGCATGGCACTGATGATTCGTCAGTTGCTCAACTGGATCGGGCGCCGCTTTGTGATGAGGAACGCCCAATGAGTGATTTTTCGTTCTGGGACATCGTGCGCAACCTGCTCACCGGCCTGCAATGGACGCTGTTGCTGTCGCTGGTGGCGTTCATCGGCGGCGGGGCGATCGGCCTGCTGGTGATGACGATGCGCATCAGCCGCAAGGCCTTTGCGCGCAATGTGGCGCGCGGCTACATCGAGCTGTTCCAGGGAACGCCGCTGTTGATGCAGCTATTCCTGGTGTTTTTCGGTGTGGCCCTGCTCGGCGTGGATATCTCGCCCTGGCTCGCCGCAGCCATCGCCTTGACCCTGTTCACCAGTGCCTACCTGGCCGAAATCTGGCGCGGCTGCGTCGATTCCATCGCCCATGGGCAGTGGGAGGCGTCGGCCAGCCTGGCGCTCAACCCGCTTGAACAACTGCGTTACGTGATCCTGCCCCAGGCGCTGCGCATTGCCGTGGCGCCCACCGTGGGTTTCTCGGTGCAGGTGGTCAAAGGCACCGCCGTGACCTCGATCATCGGCTTCACCGAACTGACCAAGACCGGCGGCATGCTCGCCAACGCCACTTTCGAACCCTTCATGGTCTACGGCCTGGTGGCCCTTGGTTACTTCCTGCTCTGCTACCCCTTGTCCCTCAGTGCGCGCTACCTGGAAAGGAGACTGCATGCCTCTGCTTAGAATTTCCGCCCTGCATAAGTATTACGGCGATCACCACGTCCTCAAGGGCATTGACCTGACCGTTGAAGAAGGCCAGGTGGTGGCGATCATCGGCCGCAGTGGCTCGGGCAAATCCACCCTGCTGCGCACCCTCAACGGCCTGGAATCGATCAACGACGGCGTGATCGAAGTCGATGGCGAATACATCGACGCGGCACGCGCCGACCTGCGCAGCCTGCGGCAGAAAGTCGGCATGGTGTTCCAGCAGTTCAACCTGTTTCCGCACCTGACCGTTGGCGAAAACGTGATGCTCGCCCCTCAAGTGGTGCAGAAAGTGCCCAAGGCCAAAGCCGCGCAGCTCGCCAGGCAGATGCTCGAACGCGTCGGCCTCGGCGAGAAATTCGACGCCTTCCCTGATCGCCTGTCCGGCGGCCAGCAGCAGCGCGTCGCCATCGCCCGAGCCCTGGCCATGTCGCCCAAGGTGCTGCTGTGCGATGAAATCACCTCGGCGCTGGACCCGGAACTGGTCAACGAAGTGCTCAGCGTGGTGCGCCAATTGGCCAGGGACGGCATGACGCTGATCATGGTCACTCACGAAATGCGCTTCGCCCGGGAAGTCGGCGACAAGCTGGTGTTCATGCACCAGGGCAAGGTGCATGAAGTGGGCGACCCGAAGATCCTGTTCGCCAACCCGCAGACGCCCGAGCTTGCCAACTTCATAGGTTCAGTGGAGCAACCGGCCTGACCGGGGGCTGGCACACACGTTGCCGCGCGACCCGCGCGCGGCACTTACTCAAGCACAACGCGTTGGCGCCAGCGGTCGATCGTGGCACGATGGCAAGGTTATCGACCGAGATCCCCAAACCATGCCGCAATCCCAAGCCAAGAATCTGTCCCTGATCGCCGCCATAGACCTGGGCTCCAACAGCTTTCACATGGTCGTGGCCAAGGCCCAGAACGGTGAGATCCGCATCCTTGAGCGGCTCGGCGAAAAAGTGCAACTGGCGGCCGGCATCGACGACGCGCGCCAGCTCAACGAAGAATCCATGCAGCGCGGGCTCGATTGCCTCAAGCGCTTTGCCCAACTGATCAATGGCATGCCTCTGGGCGCGGTGCGCATCGTCGGCACCAATGCCCTGCGTGAAGCGCGCAACCGCGGCGAATTCATCCGCCGCGCCGAAGAGATCCTCGGGCACCCGGTGGAAGTCATCTCCGGCCGTGAAGAAGCGCGCCTGATCTACCTCGGCGTGTCCCACACCCTCGCAGACACCCCCGGCAAGCGCCTGGTGGCGGACATCGGCGGCGGCAGCACCGAATTCATCATCGGCCAGCGCTTCGAGCCGCTGCTGCGTGAAAGCCTGCAAATGGGCTGCGTCAGCTTCACCCAGCGTTACTTCAAGGACGGCAAGATCACCCCGGCGCGCTATGCACAGGCCTACACCGCCGCGCGGCTGGAGATCATGAGCATCGAACATGCCCTGCACCGCCTCACCTGGGATGAAGCCATTGGCTCCTCCGGCACTATCCGCGCCATCGGCCTGGCCCTGAAAGCCGGCGGCCATGGCACCGGCGAAGTGAATGCCGAAGGCTTGGCGTGGCTCAAGCGCAAGCTGTTCAAGCTGGGCGATATCGAGAAAATCGACTTCGACGGCATCAAGCCCGACCGCCGCGCCATTTTCCCGGCCGGCCTTGCGATTCTCGAAGCGATCTTCGACGCCCTTGAGCTGCAACGCATGGACCACTGCGACGGCGCGCTGCGTGAAGGCGTGCTCTACGACCTGCTGGGCCGCCATCACCACGAAGACGTGCGCGAGCGCACCCTCACCTCGTTGATGGAGCGTTATCACGTCGACCAGGAACAGGCCGCCCGTGTGGAGCGCAAGGCGCTGCATGCGTTCGACCAGGTGGCCGCCGACTGGGACCTGGAAGACGGCGTCTGGCGTGAACTGTTGGGCTGGGCCGCCAAGGTGCATGAGGTGGGCCTGGACATCGCCCACTACCATTACCACAAGCACGGCGCCTACCTGATCGAGCACTCGGACCTTGCTGGCTTTTCACGGGAAGACCAGCAAATGCTCGCGCTGCTGGTGCGTGGTCATCGCCGTAACATTCCCAAGGACAAGTTCGCCGAGTTCGGTGACGACGGCATCAAGCTGATCCGCCTGTGTGCGCTGCTGCGTTTTGCGATCCTGTTCCACCACATCCGTGGCACCCAGGAAATGCCCCAGGTCAGCCTGCGCGCCAATGGCGACAGCCTGGACGTGGTATTCCCCAAAGGCTGGCTGGACGAGAACCAACTGACCCAGGCGGACTTCGCCCAGGAAGCCGAGTGGCTGACGCGGGTGGGGTTCAGCCTGAACCTGCGCTAAGGCACACCACAAAAAAAATGTGGGAGGGGGCTTGCCCCCTCCCACATTTTTTACACTGCGCCGGGTTTAGTTCACCGTCAGAATCGGGCTACCCAGCTTCTCCAGCAACGTCGCCTGCGCACTGCGCGGGTTCTGGTTGCCGGTTGGCGTGTTGCGCACGTAGCGGCCGTCCGACTGCAGGCTCCAGCTGTGGGTGTTATCGGTGAGATAACTCTCCAACTCCTTCTTGACCCGCATGATCAGCTTCTTGCCCTCTACCGGGAAACAGGTCTCCACGCGCTTGTCGAGGTTGCGCTCCATCCAGTCGGCGCTGGAGAGGAACATCTGTTCTTCGCCGCCGTTGAGGAAGTAGAACACGCGCGTGTGCTCCAGGAAGCGGCCAATGATCGAGCGCACATGGATGTTGTGCGACACCCCGACGATGCCCGGACGCAGGCAGCACATGCCGCGCACCACCAGGTCGATGCGCACGCCGGACTGGCTGGCCTTGTACAGCGCGCGGATGATCTTCGGATCGGTCAGCGAGTTGAACTTGGCAATGATGTGTGCCGGCTTGCCGTCGAGGGCGAACTGGGTCTCCCGGGCAATCATGTCGAGCATGCCCTTCTTGAGCGTGAACGGCGCGTGCAGCAGCTTCTTCATGCGCAGGGTCTTGCCCATGCCGATCAACTGGCTGAACAACTTGCCGACGTCTTCGCACAAGGCGTCGTCGGAGGTCAGCAGGCTGTAGTCGGTATAGAGCTTGGCGTTGCCGGCGTGGTAGTTGCCGGTGCCCAAGTGGGCGTAACGCACGATTTCACCGGCTTCGCGGCGCAGGATCAGCATCATCTTGGCGTGGGTCTTGAAACCGACCACGCCATAGATCACCACCGCGCCGGCCGCTTGCAGGCGGCTGGCAAGCTGCAGGTTGGACTCTTCGTCAAAGCGCGCACGCAGTTCGATCACCGCCGTGACTTCCTTGCCATTGCGCGCGGCATCGACCAGGGCGTCGACGATTTCCGAGTTGGCGCCGGAACGGTACAGGGTCTGGCGCACGGCGAGCACATGCGGGTCCTTGGCCGCCTGGCGCAACAGGTCGACCACCGGCGTGAACGACTCGAACGGGTGCAGCAGCAGGATGTCCTGCTTGCTTACCACGCTGAAAATGTTTTCGCTGTTTTGCAGCAGTTTGGGGATCTGCGGCGTGAACGGCGTATATTGCAGCTCCGGGTGACTGTCCAGGCCAGTGATGCTGAACAGCCGCGTGAGGTTGACCGGGCCATTGACCTGATACAGCTCGGACTCGGCCAGATTGAACTGCTTGAGCAGGTAATCCGACAGGTGTTTGGGGCAGGTGTCGGCCACTTCCAGGCGAACCGCGTCACCGTAGCGGCGCGAAAACAGCTCGCCACGCAGGGCGCGGGCCAGGTCTTCGACGTCTTCGGAGTCCAGTGCCAGGTCGGCGTTACGGGTCAGGCGGAACTGGTAGCAGCCCTTGACCTTCATGCCCTGGAACAGGTCATCGGCGTGCGCATGGATCATCGACGACAGGAATACATAGTTGTCGCCAGCGCCCCCCACCTCTTCCGGTACCTTGATGATGCGTGGCAACAGGCGCGGCGCGGGGATGATAGCCAGGCCCGAGTCGCGGCCGAACGCATCGATGCCTTCGAGCTCGACGATGAAGTTGAGGCTCTTGTTCACCAGCAACGGGAACGGGTGCGTGGGGTCGAGGCCGATGGGGGTGATGATCGGCGAAATCTCGTCGCGGAAATAGCGACGCACCCAGGTCTTGATCTTGGTGGTCCAGTGACGACGACGGATGAAGCGAACCTGATGCTTCTCCAGCTCCGGCAACAGGATGTCGTTGAGGATCGCGTATTGGCGGTCCACATGACCGTGCACCAGCTCGCTGATGCGCGCCAGCGCCTGGTGTGGCTGCAGGCCGTCGGCGCCGGCCTGTTCGCGGGCGAAGGTGATCTGCTTCTTGAGGCCGGCCACGCGGATCTCGAAGAACTCGTCCAGGTTGCTGGAGAAAATCAGCAGGAACTTGAGCCGCTCCAGCAACGGGTAGGACTCATCCAGCGCCTGTTCCAGCACGCGGATGTTGAATTGCAGCTGCGACAGCTCGCGGTGGATGTACAGGCTGCTGTCATCCAGGTTGGTCACCGCGGCCACCGGGGCCGGCGCAGGCGCATCGGCGACCACGGCAGGCGGGGCCGGCTCGAACTCCGGCGGGGTCTCGGCGACTTGTTCAACCACCGGATGAGCGTCTTTTACGGCAACTTCGGTAAGTCCTTCGGTATTCATCGCGTGTTCCTGTGAGGGCTATTGTTGCTCTCGAAGCAATTGGGCTGCGCGGGCGGCAAAATAGGTCAGGATGCCATCGGCCCCGGCACGTTTAAAGGCAGTCAGGGATTCCAGGATGACCCCTTCACTCAACCATCCATTCTGTATTGCCGCCATGTGCATGGCGTATTCGCCGCTGACCTGATAGACAAAGGTCGGCACCTTGAATTCCTGTTTGACCCGGTAAAGGATGTCCAGATACGGCATGCCGGGCTTGACCATCACCATGTCGGCGCCTTCGGCCAGGTCGGCCGCCACTTCGTGCAGGGCCTCATGGCTGTTGGCCGGGTCCATCTGGTAGGAGGCCTTGTCGGCCTTGCCCAGATTCAGCGCCGAGCCCACCGCATCGCGGAACGGGCCGTAATAGGCGCTGGCGTATTTGGCCGAGTAGGCCATGATCCGCACATTGACGTGGCCGGCCAGCTCCAGGGCTTCGCGGATCGCCTGGATGCGACCGTCCATCATGTCCGACGGTGCCACCACCTGGGCGCCTGCGGCAGCGTGGGACAAGGCCTGCTTGACCAGCGCATCGACGGTGATGTCATTCTCTACATAACCGTCCTGGTCAAGAATGCCGTCCTGGCCATGGGTGGTGAACGGGTCAAGTGCCACGTCGGTGATGACACCCAACTGTGGGAAACGCTCGCGCAAGGCGCGGGTGGCGCGCTGCGCAATGCCCTGCGGGTTCCAGGCTTCGGCGGCATCCAGGGATTTGAGTTCAGGCGGCGTCACGGGAAACAGCGCCAGCGCCGGGATCCCCAGTTCAACCCACTGCACCGCTTCTTCAAGCAGCAAGTCAATGCTCAAGCGCTCCACACCCGGCATCGACGCCACGGCCTCCCGGCGGTTTTCACCGTCGAGCACAAATACCGGCAGGATCAGGTCATTCGTCGTCAGCACATGTTCGCGCACCAGGCGGCGAGAAAAATCATCACGACGATTGCGACGCAGACGAGTGGCGGGGAACAGGCGGTTGGCAGGGGTAAAGCTCACGACAGACTCCTGAGCCCGCGTTTCGCGGGCGAGCGTTGCAGTTATAAGCGGCCATTATGACGAAGGAATGACAGTTGTGCTTATCGACGCGACCTGTAGGCACATTCGTCATTCACGTAGGAATTGTTCACTTCGTGACACATCTCGATACTTTCATGAATCTTCGTGAAGGCGTAGGCTGCGCGTTCATTTCGCCAGCACCCAGACCATGCTTCAACAATTTCTGCATGACTTCGGCTACTTTGCCCTCTTCCTCGGCACGTTCTTCGAAGGTGAGACCATTCTGGTACTCGCAGGCTTCCTGGCGTTCCGTGAATACATGGACATCAAACTGGTGGTGGTCGTGGCCTTTTGCGGCAGCTACGCCGGTGACCAGCTTTGGTATTACATGGGCCGCAAGCACGGCCGTAAATTGCTGGCGCGCAAGCCGCGCTGGCAATTGATGGGCGACAAGGCGCTGGAGCACATCCGCAGGCACCCGGATATCTGGGTGCTGAGCTTCCGCTTCGTCTACGGGTTGCGCACGGTGATGCCCGTGGCAATCGGCCTGTCTGGCTACCCGCCGCTGCGCTATCTGATCCTCAACGGCATTGGCGC
The DNA here is from genome assembly GCF_000336465.1 of Pseudomonas poae RE*1-1-14. Classification (NCBI taxonomy): domain Bacteria; kingdom Pseudomonadati; phylum Pseudomonadota; class Gammaproteobacteria; order Pseudomonadales; family Pseudomonadaceae; genus Pseudomonas; species Pseudomonas poae. Next base: position 4,525,515 of record NC_020209.1, read on the forward strand.
GGCGATCTGGGCTGCCGCGCTGGGTGCTGCGGCTTACCACTTTGGCGCGGTGCTCGAAGGCATGCTGGGCAGTGTGAAGAAATACGAGCTGTGGGTGCTCGGCGCTCTGCTCCTGCTGGGCGTTGTGCTGTGGCTGCGACGCCGCTTCAAGAACGCGCGCATCGCCCGCGAAGAATGCGCCCAGGCCAAAGCCCGAGAGGCGGCCGAAACCGCGTCGATCGAAGCGCCTGTCGAGCAAACCGAGTCCAAATAATGAACACCCCGCCGCCGTTGCGATCCATCTAGAGAGCGTTCCGTGCGGGGGGTGCCGGTTACCCGTCAATCGTCAATCGTCACCCAACGCCACTAACCAGGAGAAATGCCCATGAGCAAAAAAATTGCAGTGATCCTTTCCGGCTGTGGCGTGTACGACGGCGCAGAGGTCCAGGAAAGCGTGATCACCCTGCTGCGCCTGGATCAGCGCGGCGCTCAGGTCCAATGCTTCGCTCCGGATATTGCGCAGTTGCACGTGATCAATCACCTCACGGGCGAAGAGATGCCCGAGTCGCGCAATGTGCTGGTGGAGTCGGCGCGCATCGCCCGTGGCGAGGTCAAGGATATCGGTAAGGCCAACGCCGCCGACTTCGATGCGCTGATCGTGCCGGGCGGCTTTGGCGCAGCGAAGAACCTGTCGAATTTCGCCGTGGAAGGCGCCGCTTGCAGCGTCAACCCGCAGGTACTGGCACTGGCCGAAGCCTTTGCCGAAGCCGGCAAGCCGGTGGGCCTGATCTGTATCTCGCCAGCCCTCGCCGCGAAAATCTACGGCCCGGGCGTGACCTGCACCATCGGCACGTGCGCCGACACCGCCGCCGCCCTCGAGAAGATGGGCGCCACGCACCAGGAGTGCGCGGTGGAAGATATTGTCGAGGACAACGCGCGCAAGCTGGTGAGCACACCGGCCTACATGCTCGGCAAGAACATCAGTGAAGTGGCCTCGGGCATCAACAAGCTGGTGGATCGCGTGCTGGAACTGACCCACGAGAACGACTGACGGTCAGGACTGGCGCATCAATCGGGTCAGGATACGGTCCAGTGAATTGGCGAACGCCTGCTTGTCCTTATCGCTATGGGGCGCTGGCCCGCCGCCCACCTGACCCTGTTCGCGCAGGTCGGTGAACAGGTTGCGCACCGCCAGCCGTTCGCTCATGTTGGCCGGGCTGAATTCCTTGCCACGCGGGTCAAGGGCCGTGACGCCCTTTTTCACCAGACGATCGGCCAGCGGCACGTCGCTGCAAATCACCAACTCGCCCGGCGCGGCGTGTTCCACCAGGTAGTCGTCCGCCGCATCCGGCCCGCTGGGCACCACGACCAGCTTCACGCAAGCAAAGCCTGGCTTGATCTGACTCTGCCCGGCCACCAAAACCACTTCGAACTGGCGCTTGAGGGCAAACTTCACCACTTGATCCTTGGCCGCCCGAGGGCAGGCGTCGGCATCGATCCATACGCGCATACACCATCTCCAACACAAAATAACGTGCAGGCAGCCACACTCCCGTGGCGAGCGGGCTTGCCCGCGTTGGGGTGCGAAGCGCGCCCAATCCAGCAAAACGTGGTGTACCTGATACGGCTCAGGGCCTGGTTTTGGGGATGCTGCGCAGCCCAACGCGGGGCAAGCCCGCTCGCCACAAAAAGCCTGCTCGCCACAGGGAATCTGCGCTTAACTGAACGGCATTAGGGCAAGCCCACTAGCCACAACAAGTCTACTTGCCACAGAGCTTCCAGTTTGCTGCGCGACAGCGCCAAGCCGAAGACCTGGCGCAGCCTCCCCCATTTTTTACCGGCTGCGGCGGTACAACACCACAATCGCCAGGATAGCCACCGCCTGCGCGCTCAACGAATACGCGTCGGCGTGAATCCCCAACCAGTCGAACTCAAAGAACGCCACCGGCCGTGTGCCGAATACACCGGCTTCCTGCAGCGCCTTGACGCCATGCCCGGCGAACACCACCGACAGCGCGCACAGCAATGCGGCGTTGATGCCGAAAAACAGCGCCAGCGGCAATTTGGCCGAACCGCGCAGGATCACCCAGGCCAGGCCCACCAACAACACCAGTGCCGTGGCACCACCGGCCAGCACCGCGTTGTGCCCGGCCGGGCCCGCCTGCAGCCACAGGGTTTCGTAGAACAGGATCACCTCGAACAGTTCGCGGTATACCGAGAAGAACGCCAGCAGCGCAAAGCCGAACCGTCCGCCGCCGCCCACCAGGCTGCTCTTGATGTAGTCCTGCCAGGCCGCTGCGTGACGGCGGTTGTGCATCCACACGCCGAGCCACAGCACCATCACGCTGGCGAACAGCGCCGTGCAACCTTCCAGCAGTTCGCGCTGGGCACCGCTGACGTCGATCACGTACGCCGCCAATGCCCAGGTGGCGAGGCCGGCCACCAGCGCCAGGCCCCAGCCCACGTTGACACTGCGCACCGCCGATTGCTGACCGGTATTGCGCAGGAATGCGAGGATCGCCGCCAGCACCAGAATCGCTTCCAGGCCTTCGCGCAGCAGAATCAACAGGCCGGAGATATAGCTCAACGACCAGCTCAAGCCGTCACTGCCAAGCAGGCCGGCGGATTCGCCGAGCTTGCCCTTGGCCACGTCCAGGCGCTGCTGCACTTGCTCAACCGGCAGGCCGTCCTGCAACGACTGCCGATAGGCCATCAGGGCTTTCTCGGTGTCCTTGCGCACGTTGGCGTCGACGTTGTCCAGCGAGCTTTCCACCAACTCGAAGCCTTCCAGATAAGCCGCGACGGACAAGTCGTAGGCCTGTTCGTGGTCACCGTTACGAAACGCGGCGATGCTCTTGTCCAGCGTGGTGGCGGTGTACTCAAGCAATTGCGCGGGGCCACGGGCGACCTGTGGCGGCTGCGCACGCTGGGCGCGGAAGGTCGCGGCGGCTGCCAGGCCGCTGGTGGTCAGCACCTCATTGGGCGTCTGGCGGGCCAGGTCGGCGAGGTTGAAGGGCTGCCCGCTCTTGGCGCCGGCCGGGTCGGCGGTGAAGCCCGCGAGGTAGGTGGCCAGGTCCCAACGCTGACGGTCGTCCAACTGATCGGCGAACGACGGCATATCGGTGCCTTCGATACCCAGGCCGAGGGTGTTGTAGATCGCGTAGAGGCTCAGACGGTCGAAACGCGCCGCGTCGCGCAGGTCGCCGGGCGCAGGCTCCATGCCCAGCGCGGCCGGGCCGTCCCCGGCGCCGGTCGCGCCGTGGCACACCGAACAATGCTGAGCGTAGAGCGGTGCGCCGCGCGCCGGGTCCGGCGTAATGGCCGGTGCCTGGCTGACTTCATAGGCCACCGCCAGCCTGGCGCCCAATTGACGGGCCTGGCGCGCGACGGTGGCGCCGTCTGCACGGGCGCTGACAGCGGCCAGCAACTGGTCGACGCCCGTGACCAATTCGGCGCGTTCGGGCTTTTGCGGCAACTGCGCGACCAGACCCTGCAAGGCGCTGATAGACGCCACCTGCGCCTGGTAGGACGTTGAATCCACCCCCTCACCCGACGCTACGGTCGATGGGTAGTCGGCGCTAACGTAGTCCAGCAGATGCAAGGCTTGCGAGGCACCTTCGGCGGTGGCAGCCAGCAGATTCAGGCTGCACGACATCAACCCCGGCAACAGCAGCCAGGCGAGAAAACGGAAGGGGGCGGTCATGAATGAATCTCAGGGAGAAATACGAAGTAACACTATTGTTCAGCTTTAACCGATTGGACTCAAGCTTATTTGGCACCCGCCGCAAACCCATGTGAGAGGGGTTTTGCCCCCTCCCACGGGTTGATCTGTGTTTAGTGCACGTTATGCCGTGGCGCGATGCAGGCTGGCGAGGAAGCCCGCCGCGCCCACGAACAGCCCGGCGAACGTGCGGTTCACACGTTTCTGCTGGGTGGGCGTGCGCAAAAGGCGCAGCACTTTCGCGGCCAGCCCGGTGTAACCGGCCATTACGATCATGTCGACGCTGATCATGGTCGCGCCAATGATCAGATACTGGATGGCCAGAGGCGCATGAGGGTTCACGAACTGCGGCAGCACCGCCAGCATGAACACCAGCGCCTTGGGATTGCTCGCATTGACCAGGAACCCGCGAAACATCATCGCCATCGGCTTGCCGATCTGGCGCGGAGTGGCGTCATCGGTGAGGTCGATGGGCAAGGCGCGCCATTGTTTGATGGCGAGGTAGACGAGATACGCCACGCCAAACCATTTGATCGCATAGAACGCGGTGGACGACGTCGCCAGAATGGCACCCAGGCCCCCAGCCACCACGGCAATCTGCATCGCCAGGCCCAGTTGCAGGCCAATGGCGTTCCAGTAGCCGCGCGCAAAACCGTATTGCAGACCGCTGGACATCGAGGCGATGGCGCCCGCGCCGGGGGAGAGGGAGATGATCCAACTGGCGAGAAAAAACGCCAGCCATGTGTCGAGTGCCATTGCACACCTCAAGGGAGAGTTTGCTGTTGGGCCTTAAGCTAACTCCGCCGAATGAAGGCTGGCTATCAGTTTTTTACAGCGGCGAGATATTGCCGGGCCAGCGCCGCACCGAGCGCTGGAAGAACAGGCTGTTGGGCACTTGCACGATGGCGCTGTTGGTGCCCGCCTCTTCCACTTCGACCAGCGTGGTGTAAAGCAGGTTGATCGCCACCACGCGGCCTTTCACGCCGGGCTTGTCGACGGTGTCCACCAGCTCGACGATGTCACCCAGGCGAAACGGTCCGACGGTAAAGATCAAAATCGCGCACAGCAGGTTGGACAGCACCGACCACATGGCGAAGAACGCCACAGCCGCCACGGCCACGAACCCTGACAACGCCGTCCACAGCACGGTGGCGGACACGCCCAGCCGGCCCAGCACGAAGATCAGCGCGCTGCCCATGATCAGCCAGCGCAGCCCCCCGCGCAGGGGCATCAGCAATTGGGGCGGGAACGGGTAGCGCTCACCCAAGCGAGTCAGGCCTTTGGCGACGAAACGCTGGGCAAAATAGCCAGCCAGCAGGATGAGCAGAATTTGCACACCGATCCAGATCGGCGCCACCCATTGCGCCGGCAGCGGCAGTTGCAGCGCTTCCATCAGGACAGCGCCTCCAGCTCCGCTTGCAGGGATTCCAGCAGTTCGAGGGCTTCCATCCAGGCTTCCTCCAACTGGCCTTCACGCACCTTGAGTCTGGCCTGCTCGGCCAACAGGTCGCGCAACTCATCCTTGCGTGCGGCCTCGTACACGGCACTGTCACCCAGGCTGGCTTCGATGCTGGCCAGACGCTCGTGCACCTTGCCCAATTCGGCTTCCAGCTTGTCGGCTTCGCGCTTGTGCGGCGCCAACTGCTGGCGCAAGGCGGCGGCGGCCTGGCGCTGGGCTTTCTTGTCGGTCTTGTCCGGGTTGACCGGCGTGTTGCTGGCCGGCGCGTTGCGCAGACGGTAATCGGTCAGCCAGCGTGCGTAGTCATCCAGGTCGCCGTCGAACTCCTCGACCTTGCCGTCAGCCACCAGCAGGAAGTTATCGGTGGTGCTCTTGAGCAAGTGGCGGTCGTGAGACACCACCAGAACCGCACCGCTGAATTCCTGCAGCGCCATGGTCAGCGCCAGGCGCATTTCCAGGTCCAGGTGGTTGGTCGGTTCGTCGAGCAGCAGCAGGTTCGGCCGGTCCCAGGCGATCAGGGCCAGGGCCAGGCGGGCCTTTTCGCCACCGGAAAAGTTCAGCACCGGCTCATCGATGCGCGCGCCACGGAAGTCGAAACCGCCGAGGAAATCGCGCAGGACCTGTTCGCGTTCGGTCGGCGCCAGGCGCTGCAGGTGCAGCAACGGGCTGGCCTTGGCATCGAGCGAGTCGAGCTGGTGCTGGGCGAAGTAGCCCACCACGGTGTTTTCGCCGCGGGTGAGGCGGCCAGACAGCGGCGAGAGCTCACCTGACAGGTTCTTGATCAGCGTCGACTTGCCCGCGCCGTTGGGGCCAAGCAAACCGATGCGGGCACCCGGCGTGAGCTGCAGCCGGACCTTCTCCAGAATGGTCTTGTCGCCATAACCCAGGCGTGCATCCGAGAGGTCCAGCAGCGGGCTGGAGATTTTCACCGACTCGCGGAACACGAAGTCGAACGGCGAATCGACGTGGGCCGCCGACAGTTCCTCCATGCGCTCCAGGGCCTTGATCCGGCTCTGGGCCTGGCGCGCCTTGGTGGCCTGGGCCTTGAACCTTGCGATGTAGCTTTCCATGTGCGCACGCTGCGCCTGTTGCTTCTCGAACGCCTGTTGCTGCTGGGCCAGGCGTTCGGCGCGTGCGCGTTCGAACGCGGTGTAGCCGCCACGGTAGAGGGTGATTTTTTTCTGTTCGACGTGGGCGATATTGTCGACCACGGCGTCAAGGAAATCCCGGTCGTGGGAAATCAGCAGCAAGGTGCCCTGGTAGTTCTTGAGGAAGTCTTCCAGCCACAGGATCGCATCGAGGTCCAGGTGGTTGGTCGGCTCATCGAGCAGCAACAGGTCGGAGGGGCACATCAGCGCCTGGGCCAGGTTCAGGCGCATGCGCCAGCCGCCGGAGAAGTCGGCGACCGGGCGGTCCATCTGTTCGTTGGCAAAACCCAGGCCGGCGAGCATTTTGCGCGCGCGGGCGTCGGCGGTGTAGCCATCGGCACTGTCGAGCTCCGAATGCAGGCGGGCCTGGGCGGCACCGTCCTGGGCTTTCTCGGCCTCGGCGAGGTCGTGTTGCACCTGGCGCAGACGCAGGTCGCCATCGAGCACGTAGTCGATCGCAATGCGGTCCAGGGTGTCGATCTCCTGGCGCATATGGGCGATGCGCCAGTCGGCCGGCAGCAGGCAGTCCCCGGAATCCGGGGTCAGCTCACCGAGCAACAGCGCGAACAACGTGGATTTGCCGGCGCCATTGGCACCGATCAGGCCGGCTTTGTGACCGGCGTGCAGGGTTAGCTCGGCGTCTTCAAGAAGACGTTGCGGGCCACGCTGTAATGTTAGGCTTTGAAGTCGGATCATAATGGCGGCGGAGTCTACCAGCTTCGTTGGCCGCTGGCTTGGGTGTGAATATGTGCGCTGACCTGTGGAGCTTTGCCCTCTCGACCTACGCTCGCCCCGGCGTCGAGGCCGCGTGCCTGCACTTGCAGGAGCGCGGCGCGGATGTGTGCCTGTTGCTGTGTGGCGCGTGGCTGGAAGCTCGCGGTGTGGCGCCGGTGGCAGAACGTCTGGAGGCATTGCAGCAGCTTGCTCGTCCGTGGCGCCAACAGGTTGTCGAGCCGTTGCGACAGTTACGTGTGCAATGGCGCGACCTGGCGCAGCTGGACGATCAACTGGAGACCTTACGCACGGGGGTCAAGACGCTGGAATTGGAAGCGGAACGAGCACTGCTGACGCGCCTGGAACAACTGGCGCAGGGCTGGCCGAAGGATGGGGCGAGGGGTCAATACGGATGGCTGGAAGGCCTGGCGACCGAAGTCGCCAACCTTGACCACAACGCGCTACAGATACTGCGCGTGGTGGTTGCCAGCACTTAGGACGCGCTGGTTGGCGTGGCGCTTGGCGCTACCGGTGCAGAGGTGCTGCTGGCCGGTGCGGTTGGAGCGGTGGAAGCTGTCGACGTAGCAGCCGATGCTGCGGGCTTGGCAGGTGCTGGTTTGGCAGCGGCAGGCTTGGCGGCTGGTTTGGCAGCAGTCGTTTTAGCAACTGGCTTGGCAGCTGGTTTCGCAGCAGCGGTTTTAGCGGCTGGCTTGGCGGCCGGTTTTGCAGCAGCAGTTTTGGCAACTGGCTTGGCGGCTGGTTTTGCAGCAGCGGTTTTAGCGGCTGGCTTGGCAACCGGTTTTGCAGCAGCGGTTTTGGCGGCTGGCTTGGCGACCGGTTTTGCAGCAGGGGTTTTAGCGGCTGGCTTGGCGGCTGGTTTTGCAGCAGCGGTTTTAGCGGCTGGCTTGGCGGCTGGTTTTGCAGCGGTTTTAGCGGCTGGCTTGGCGGCCGGTTTTGCAGCAGCGGTTTTAGCGGCTGGCTTGGCGGCCGGTTTTGCAGCAGCAGTTTTGGCAACTGGCTTGGCAGCAGCGGTTTTGGCGGCTGGCTTGGCGGCTGGTTTTGCAACAGCGGTTTTGGCAACTGGCTTGGCAGCGGTTTTAGCCGGTGCCTTCGCTGCAACAGCCTTGCTCGCAGGCTTTTTAGCCGTGCTTGCTGCAACCGCTTTGGCTGGCGTACGCGCACCCAGGGCCTTGGCTACGGCTTCTTTCACACGACCAACGCCCTGGGCCAGTTTCAGGCTTTCCTGAGCGTCTTTTTTCAGTTGGGAAATGTAGGTGCGGGTCTCAGCCTGGCGATCTTTGAGAGCGTCCAGCAAGTCCTCGAGTTCTTTGACTGCGTCTTTGGCCTTGGCTTGCGCCTTGGACTTGCCGGCAGTGGCGGCGTCTTGCAGTTTGGTGCGGGATTTGTGCAGCTTTTCTTGCGCTTTGCCGCGTTGTTTTTCCAGTTTGGCGAGCAGTTTTTCTGCATCGGCCAAGGCCTGGGCACAAGCGCTTTCCAGATGTTCGAGCAGGCTGCCCGACAGTTGTTGGAGCAAATGCAACGGGGTATTAACAGGCTTCTGTTTGGCCGACATGGTTTACCTCCTGACTGACGTGGGTGCGGCTCATACTAGCCCTCTGCTCTTACCGCCGCTAGCGCATGTTGACAGTATCGATTGACTTGCGTTGCGCCCTGCGAAAATTCTTATCGACCTGACCGGAATCCACGACACTTTTTACCCTTCCACGCTGGCATAATCCGTCGCACTTTCGGCGGGAGCATACCCATGTCGCGTTACCTTTTTCTTGTGCTTGGCTTGATGGTTGGCGGGGCTGACGCGAGCGAGCAATCGCCGCCCGGCGCTGCAAGCCAAGACAAGCATGACCTCGCGTACAGCCTGGGCGCCAGTCTTGGTGAACGGCTGCGCCAGGAGGTCCCCGACCTGCAGATACAGGCATTGATCGACGGCCTCAAACAAGCCTATCAAGGCAAGCCGTTGGCGCTGGACAGCGCGCGTATCGAAAAACTGCTTGCCCAGCACGAGGCACAAACTGAAGCCGATGCGCAGGCGCCTCAAAGTGAAAAGGCGCTGGCCGCAGAGCAACACTTTCTCGCCAGGGAAAAAGCCGCGCCCGGTGTGCGCGAATTGGCGGACGGAATCCTGCTCACGGAGCTGACGCCGGGCACCGGCAACAAACCGGCAGCCAGCGACCAGGTACAGGTCAAATACGTGGGTCGTTTGCCCGATGGCACGGTGTTCGATCAGAGCACGCAGCCGCAGTGGTTTCGCCTGGACAGCGTGATCAGCGGCTGGCGCAGTGCGTTGCAGCAGATGCCGGTGGGCGCAAAATGGCGCCTGGTGATTCCCTCGGCGCAGGCCTATGGCGCTGACGGTGCGGGTGAGTTGATCGCGCCCTACACGCCGCTGGTGTTTGAGATCCAATTGTTGGGCACGCGTCATTGAGCCCAAAAAAAAACGGTGCGACATGCGCACCGTTTTTGTTACCGCCAAGGTTCAGGCCTGGGTAACAGCCTCGTCCTTGTGAGCGTTGTGCAGCACTTCGATCAGGCAATCTTCCAGTTCGAAACGCTCATGCAACAGTGCGCCCAGCTCTTTGAATTTTTCAGCAACACATTTGCCCGCATCACACAGGTCATTGAAGGCAACAAGCTTCTCAGTGATCGCGTCGAGGCGAGGATACAGCGTGTCTGCCAGCTCCAACCCACGCTCATCACCGAAGGCTTCCGCTTCCTTGGTCAATTGATCGTAGACGCCGAAATGGCCGGCTGACACGTAGTCCATCAGCACACCGCAGAAGTCCTGCAGCAATTCGCCGTTCTCGGCCAGCGCGTCGGGCTTGGCACCAAGCGCATCAAAGGAGCGAATCAGTTCGTGACGCGCCTTCAACCAGCTGTCTATCAGCTTGTGCACCCCACCCCAGCGCTCCTGGGCATTCCGGCAACTTTCCAACATGATGATCTCTCTTCCCTAGGGGATGCGTTCGCCTTGTGCCGCGCAACACTCAACGGTGAAGCGCCGGCGATACAAAGCTGCAACTTACAATCGGTTTCGATAACGCGTGCGGGCCAGATTATGCCCGCATGACTATGGCTTCAAGGTACGCAGGACAGAAAGTTCATACAAGCGTTTAATCCCGTCCTACGAATCGCCCTGCCCCGTCGCTACCTCGCGACAACTGCTCGGCGACTGAACAACAGCGGTGAAAACTGCAGGATGCCCAGGATCAGCATCGCTACGAAAAACAACAGGCTCCACTCTGGAAGGCTCAGGTCAAACAGTGTCCAGTTGATCTCGACGCAATCGACGGTGCCTCTGAACGTCAGTTGCAACGCCTGCCATGGCGACAGGTTTTCAATCATGTATTGCAGGTTCGGCCAGCAGTCGCCGGTCTGCTCCGGTGCGGCATTCTGCAGCAGCACCTGGCGCGCGGCGGTAACGGCACCGAGTACTGCGCAGCTCATGCTCGCCAGGCCGTAGAGGTAGCTGGCAGAACGCTTTGGATTATGGAGCGCGGCGACCAGATTGATCAGCATGAAGGTCGCCAGCAAAATGCGTTGCACCTGGCACAGGAAACAAGGCCGCAGCAACGCGCCGTACTCAAGATAAAAAGACGCACCCAACGTCAGCGCACCGGCCACGAAGGCCAGAAGAAACAAGGAGCGTGAAGGGGCCAAAGACATTGTTATCCGTACCGCAAGAGATAGGTCGTTACGGTAGAGGAAAGTCCTGCCGCCTTTCAATACGCGCCGGGGCAGACAATTCCGCGAGAACGCAGGGATATGCCGTCAGACCCTGGATGACTTCAAGAAGCTGTCAGTAGGAATTTACTACACAGCGACCTGAACCCAGGTTTTACGCGGCAATCGATGGGTTGGCCCTCAGAATCGCCTGAACCAACCCACATCATCTTTCCTACTTAAAACGTTGCAGGGACTGGCAAGGGTGACGCCAGAAGGCGGCTGTCCAGCAAGCCCAGCCCTTCCTGGAACAATTGATTGCTGCGCTCGGTATCACCCAGTTGAGCCAACAGGCGTGCCAATTCAGCGCAGGCTTCAGGATTGCGCTGCACCTGCAGACTGCTTTCCAGATAGTCACGCGCCTTGCCCCACAGACTGTTCTGCAGGCACAGGCGACCCAATGTCAGCAACAGGCTGGCATCAGCGGGATGGTCCTTGAGCCAGCCTTCGGCAAACTTCAATTGCCGTGCCGGATCGCTGCCGCGCAGCAAACCGTAGAGTCGGATCAGATGACTGTCATAGCCGCGCTTGATGGCACCGCGCAAGGCTTCCTCGGCTTGCGCATCAGCACCCAGCTGGCGCAGTTGCTCAGCGTAGGCCAATACCAGTTGCGGCTCCTGACGCTGGGCGGAAGTCAGCTGTTGCCAAGCCCGCTCAAGCGACTGCAACCCCGCTTCGCCCTGCTCTTCGCGCTGAACGGCCAGCCCCAGGTTTTCACCCCAGGCGCGGCGCTCCAGCTCGGCCAACTCGGCAGCAGGCAGCACCTTGTCCTTGCGTAACTCGGGCAGCAACCGGATCACCGATGACCAATCGCCGCGCTGCTGATGCAGACGCTGCAACTGACGCAGCACCTGCGCGTTGTGAGGATGACGCTCATGCATGGCCTGCAGGGTGGTCAGCGCGCCTTCGGTATCGCCGCGATCCATCTGCAACTGTGCATGGCTCAAAGCGACCGCCAGTTCGGCTTGGGGCTGACGCTCCAGCGCGCGCTCCAGCAGGCTGTCGCACTCTTCATAACGCCCTTGCTCGTTGGCGGCACGGGCGGCGCCGAGGTAGTACAGCAATGGCTGGCGCTCTGCCTCGGCTGCGCGGTGCAGGTGGCGCTCGGCGCTGGCCCAACGGCCTTCGGCGAGGTCCATCTGACCTTGTTCGATTGCAATCTGCACGCGACGGCTGCGATTACGCCGCGACCACGGGTTGACCACACCGCTGGAGGTCATCACCAGACTCAGCAATAGCCGCAGCAGGTAGATCACCAGACCGATCACAAAGATCGCGACCAACGTGGCCCACAGGCTCGACTCGTAATGCAGCAGGTGCGGATAGGTAATCAGCACGTAGCCGGTGTGTTTCGAAATGCCCACGGCCAGAGCGAGGGCAATGGCAATCGCCAGCACCAGGATCACATAGAAACGCTTCATCGGCTCTACTCCTGGGTCGCCGGCTTGCTCGCCGACGCCTTGGCCTCATCGGCAGACAAATGACGACGCTCGAGGTAGGCCTGCACGGCAGCCAGACTCGCCGCCAGGTCCGGTGTCACCACCGAGACAGCCTTGGGCTCAAGCTCGGCGATACGCGCCAGCATGGCCTTGCTCTGCGGATTGTCCTGATTGAAGTTGTCCTGCAACACGCTGCGCGCCTCACCCAGCGAGCGGCTGTACACCGCCGATTCGCCATTGAGTGCTGCCCATTGCGCCTGCTCCAGGGCCAGGCTCAGGGCCAGCCGCACTTGGTTCAGGCCTTGACCTGCCAGCAATGGGCGAATCGTGTCGTCAGGGTTGAAGTTGATGCGGAAGTAACGGGAAATCTGTTCCCACCACTGGCTTAGGCGATTTTGCGTATCGTCGGTAGGGCGCCCTTGGGAGGCGGGCTCGGTGAGTGAGTACTCCGGCGCGATGGCCGACAGTTGCACCACCTGGTCACGCAGTGCTGCCAATTGCAGGTACAACCCGGTGCGGTCCGGTTGCTCGGTGCTGCGCAGTGCCGCCAGGCTCTTGGCCAATTGTTCACGGGCGGCGTAGGCACCCGGATCGCTCTGTTCGCGCAGGATTTCGTCGGCACCCTGGACCAGCGACTGGGCACTGTTGATGTCCTGCAGGGCGGAAAGGCGCAGGCTCGCCAGACGGATCAGGTGCTCGGCTTCAGCCAGGCGCCAATCCTTGCGGCTGGCGCCCAGCACGGTTTCCAGGCGCTGGTTCAGACGCTGCTGATCACCCTGCAATTGGGCAACCAGACGTCGACGCTCTTCCAGCTCATCCACAGCCGGTAATTGCGCCAGGCGCGAGGCCAGTTGCTGCTGGCTTTGCTTGAGGCTCTGGGACTGGTCATCAAGGGTCTGCACCTGGCCCAGCTGTTGCTGGATGCTGGCTTGCAGTGCACGCACCTGCCACACCCCCCAGCCGCCAACGGCAACGCCTGCGGCACCGAGCAGCAAGGCGACGATTGCCAGGCCATTACCACGGCGTGGCGCGGTAACCGGTGTCTCCACCGGCGCATCGAGCGCGGGCTGAGTCTCATCTTTAGGCAAGGCTGTTTCGCTCACGTATCCGTCCTTTGCGTATCAGAGAGTGGGAACGGGATAGCTCCGTAACGCCACTAACAACGCCGCGGCACTCGCGCCGCGACAATCCACAACTTTTTCTGCGCCAGCAGCCTGCGCCATCTCACAGACTCGCGGGCTGGGCACGAACAACGGCAACTGCGCCACCAGCGGCCAATCAGCGCCCGCCAGGGCCTGCAGGTGTGTAAAACCCTGCCCACTGCTGACCACCAGCCCGTTCAAGCGTTCCAACCGGATGCGTTGCATCAGCACGCCCGAATCATAGGTCGGAAGAAAACGCCGATACAATTCCAGATAGTCGACACTAGCACTTCTGGCGCGCAAACACTGCGCGAGTAACTCCCTTCCGCCTTCGCCGCGCAGGATCAACACCCTTGCACCGAGGCGCGCGACAGCGGCCTGCAAGGCGGGCAATGCGAGCAAGGCTTCACTGTCATCGCCGGTTTGCGGACAGTGCACCGTGAGCCCCTGATCGGCCAGCACCTGCGCCGTCGCGGCCCCCACGCTGAACCACGGCACTTGCCGCCAATGAGGCTGAAGCTGTTGCAGGGCAATGCGTGCGGCCGGCTTGCTCACCACGATGATCGCGCAATAGCGGCCCAGGTCGCGAAACACCGCCTGCTGCTCGGATGTGACGGGCAACGGTTCGATGTCCAGCAAGGGCAGGCTGCTGCTGAAAATACCGGCGTCGGCCAGCGACGCCGCCAGGGCCGTCGATTCCTCGGCCGGCCGCGTCAGCAGCACACGCCAGCCGCTCACTGCGGCCCGGCCTCGCCGTAGACTTTTTGCAGAATGGCGCCAGCGCCTTTTTCGAGCAGCTCTTCGGCCACCTGGATGCCTAGCGCCGTTGCCTCATGTTGCGGTCCGCGCGTCTCGGCGGTGAGCAGCAAGCCACCGTCCGGGTCGCCAACCAGCCCGCGCAACCACAGGTTTTCGCCCTCAAGCACCGCGTAGCAGGCGATGGGCACCTGGCAACCGCCATTGAGATGTTTGTTCAGGGCGCGCTCGGCGGTGACCCGCACCTCGGTGTCCTGGTGATCCAGCGGCTTGAGCAGCGCATGGATTTCGCTGTCGGCGGTACGGCACTCGATGCCCACCGCGCCCTGTCCGCCGGCAGGCAGGCTGTCTTCGACGCTGATCGCCGAGGTGATGCGGTCTTCGAAGCCCAGGCGGATCAAGCCGGCCGCCGCCAGGATGATCGCGTCATATTCACCGGCGTCCAGCTTGGCCAGGCGCGTGTTGACGTTGCCCCGCAGAAAGCGGATTTGCAGGTCCGGGCGACGCGTGAGCAACTGGGCCTGACGGCGCAGGCTCGATGTGCCGACGATGCTGCCAAGGGGCAGCTCATCCAGGGATGCATAGGTATTGGAGACGAACGCATCACGCGGGTCTTCACGCTCGCAGATACAAAAAAGGCCCAGGCCTTCAGGGAAGTCCATGGGCACATCTTTCATCGAATGCACGGCAATGTCGGCGTGGTTTTCCAGCAGTGCGGTTTCCAGTTCCTTGACGAACAGCCCCTTGCCGCCAATTTTGGACAGAGGCGAATCGAGCAGCTTGTCGCCGCGACTGACCATGGGCACCAGGCTCACCTTGAGGCCCGGATGGGCCAGTTCAAGGCGGGCCTTGACGTATTCGGCCTGCCACAAGGCCAGGGCACTTTTACGGGTGGCGATGCGGATTTCGCGAAGAGACATTGAACAATCCGTACTGGGTAGATACGGCAGATAATAACAGCTCAGGCCAATATGCTTTGACTTGAATCAGCACGCGCGGGGCCTCCCTGACCGCGTCGCACCTGAATCAGCAATGCAGGCAACGCCTGGCTAAAGCTGCTGCATCATCTTGCGCACACCAGCGACATGGCGCCGACTCACGATCAACGCATCGCCATTAAGCCCTTTGAGGAACAGTTGAAAGTGCCCCAGCGGCGTGCGCTGCAAACGCTCGATACGCTCACGGGCAACCAGCGCGTTGCGATGGATGCGCACGAAGCGATCGCCGAACTCATCCTCAAGCGCCTTGAGCGGCTCGTCGAGCAACACTTCGCCGGCCTCGTGACGCAAGGTCACGTACTTGTGATCCGCAATAAAATAGACCACCTGGTCCAGGGGAATAAGTTCGATGCCTTTGCGGGTGCGTGCGCTGATGTGACTGCGCGGTCCGTTACCGCTTTGAGCGGCAGGCTGAGTCAGGGCAGACAGTTGGAGGCGGTTCGGGCGCTCGGCTTTTTTCAGGGCCTTGAGCAGGCCTTCGCCGACCACGGGCTTGGTCAGAAAGCTCACACCGCTGTCTTCCAGGGTCTGCGCAGAAAACTCTTCCTCGGCCGCGCACAGCACCACCGCCGGGGGTGATTCGCGCTCGCTCAGGCGGGCCGCGACTTGCAGGCCATCAAGGCCAGGCATGCGGATATCGAGCAGCACCACATCGGGCTTGAGGCTGTCGATCAGCGTCAACGCCTCTTCGCCGGTGGTGGCGCTCGGCTCCAGGACGGTATAACCCTCGAGCTCTTTGACCAGACGGCTCAGACGCTCGCGGGCTTGGGGTTCGTCATCAACGATCAGGACATTCATATTGCGCTGGATTCCTGCGTGAGTCTCGCACAAGGATAGCGTAGACAGGTGCGGTGACTTGCGTCACAGCGATCCACGCTAAGACTGGTGCGAACGGCAAAAAGTGCCCCGGCAGCGGCACCCATGTTTACCCGGACCTGTTCACTGGCGCCCAGGACCTGCTGCCTCCGGGCATCGTCGTGGGGTTTGCTGATACACAATCCGAATACCCTCTTTTTCAATAGACAGTCAGGCTCTGACCGCATCACCCGACTTTGGTGCATTCGTACACTGTCAGTCCAACTGTAGACGCTCGCCAAGACGATATTGCTCAATCGTCAAATATCGTATCAATAAGCCCGCGCTTGCAGTCTCGTCCCGGACGCGGTCGTCGGCAAGGCGCTTAGCCACCTCTGACGCAAATAAAAATGCCGATCACCCGCAGCACCGCCTCCACGGGCAACCCTGTTATTATCGGCGCCACACTCCAAGCCTCTTTCAAGCAGACCACGAGCGAATCCATGAGCACCGACAAGACCAACCAGTCCTGGGGCGGCCGCTTCAGTGAACCCGTCGACGCCTTCGTCGCCCGCTTCACCGCCTCCGTAAATTTCGACCAGCGTCTGTACCGCCACGACATCATGGGCTCCATCGCCCATGCCACGATGCTGGCCAAGGTCGGCGTACTGACTGACGCCGAGCGCGACAGCATCATCGACGGCCTGACCACCATTGGCGGCGAGATCGAAGCCGGCACATTCGACTGGCGCGTCGACCTGGAAGACGTGCACATGAACATCGAAGCGCGCCTCACGGATCGCATCGGCGTGACCGGCAAGAAGCTGCACACCGGCCGCAGCCGTAACGACCAGGTAGCCACCGATATCCGCCTGTGGCTGCGCGACGAAATCGACCTGATCCTGGCTGAAATCACCCGTCTGCAAAAGGGTCTGCTGGAACAGGCCGAACGTGAATCGGACACCATCATGCCCGGTTTCACCCACCTGCAAACCGCGCAGCCAGTGACCTTCGGCCACCACCTGCTGGCCTGGTTCGAAATGCTCAGCCGCGACTACGAGCGCCTGGTGGATTGCCGCAAGCGCGCCAACCGCATGCCGCTGGGCAGCGCTGCGCTGGCCGGCACCACGTACCCCATCGACCGCGAGTACACCGCGCAGCTGCTGGGTTTTGATGCGGTGGGTGGCAACTCTCTGGACGGCGTGTCGGACCGTGACTTCGCCATCGAATTCTGCGCCGCCGCCAGCATCGCGATGATGCACCTGTCGCGGTTCTCCGAAGAGCTGGTGCTGTGGACCAGTGCGCAATTCCAGTTCATCGACCTGCCGGACCGCTTCTGCACCGGCAGCTCGATCATGCCGCAAAAGAAAAATCCCGACGTGCCCGAGCTGGTGCGCGGCAAAAGCGGCCGCGTATTCGGCGCGCTGATGGGCCTGTTGACCCTGATGAAAGGCCAGCCTCTGGCCTACAACAAGGACAATCAGGAAGACAAGGAGCCGTTGTTCGACGCCGCCGACACCCTGCGCGATTCGCTGCGCGCGTTCGCCGACATGATCCCGGCCATCAAGCCCAAACACGCAATCATGCGTGAAGCGGCCTTGCGCGGTTTCTCCACCGCGACAGACCTGGCGGACTATCTTGTGCGCCGTGGCCTGCCGTTCCGTGACTGCCACGAAATCGTCGGGCATGCGGTGAAGTACGGCGTGGACAGCGGCAAGGACCTGGCGGAAATGAGCCTGGAAGAACTGCGCCAGTTCAGCGACCAGATCGAGCAAGACGTGTTCGCCGTGCTGACCCTGGAAGGTTCGGTGAATGCCCGCAACCACATCGGCGGCACCGCGCCGGCACAGGTGAAAGCTGCGGTCACGCGCGGCCAGGCATTGCTCGCCAGCCGCTGAGAACAGTGCAGGCAAGCAGCTCCCACCCTGGAATGCAGTCCAGGTGTGGGAGGGGCTTGCTCCCGATGGCGTCGGCCCAGCAAACATTGATGTTGACTGACGCACCGCTCCCACAGTTAAGGAAAATGTGTGGGCTTATTGTGGCAAGCGGGCTTGCCCCGCGTTAGGGTGCGAAGCGCCCCCAATCCAGCAAAACGCGGTGTACCTGATACGGCTTAGCGCCTGGTTTTGGGGCTGCTGCGCAGCCCAACGCAGGACAAGCCTGCTCGCCACAGGGAATTTGCGCTTAACTGAACGGCATCAGGGATTGCCCGCTCTCACACTGGATTACTTCCTCGCCGCTATCATCGCCAGAAACGCCGGCATCGCCGCCTGCCGGTCTGCCTCGACCTTTCGCGCATTCGGCATATCGTTCAGCCGCTCAAGCAGCGCCTTCGCATTCGGTAACTCGGCCAGCAAATCCAGGCCAAACAGCTTCTCGCCCACGCCATATGCCAGGTTCAAGCTGTACATGAAATACAGGTCGGCAATCGTGAAGCTCTCCCCCGCGACATACGGCGCAAACTTGCCGTGACGCCCCAGAGAACCAACGCCCAACAGTAACTCGGCGCGGGATTTTTCCTTGATCGCCTCCGGCACCGTCATGCCAAAAAATGCCTCGGCGAAACATGCGCGGGCGGGCAACTCGATGTACAGCTCGATTTCCCGACACAGCGCCAGCACCTGGGCCCGCGCGAAGGGGTCGCCCGGCAGCAACGCCGGCCCTTCCTGGGTTTGCTCGATGTATTCGAGAATCACGCTGGTTTCGTTGATAAAACCCTGTTTCACCTCCAGCACCGGCACCTTGCCGCGCGGGCTGACCGTCAGGGTCTCCTCCGTTTGCCCAGCGTAAAAAGGCACTTCTTCAAAGGGCAATCCCTTTTCCAACAGCGCCAGCTTGACCATGTTGTAGTAGTTGCTGACCGAAAATCCGTAAAGCTTGAGCATCGCAAAGCCTCCAGGCCGTGTGCGGGGTTGGCTGCAAGGGTTATAGATCCTCGCGCCCCGCCTGACCAGCAGCATCACCCACCTGAATGGAGGTAGACTGCGCCCTTTCCTTGAGGAGCCTGCCATGAGCGAGCCAACCGACATCGACAACGACGAAGAAGAATTTACCGAAAACACGCTGATCGAAGCGATCGAAAACCAGATCGAAAGCGACAACCCGCCGGCTGCCAAAGCCGTGTTCAACAAGCTGACGCTGGTGGGTTACGAGCGCGAAGACATCCTTAATTTGATGGCCCACGTGCTGGCATTCGAGATCGACGCAATGCTGGACGAAGACCGCGCCTTCGATACCGACTGGTACGAAACAGCATTGCGGGCGCTGCCTGAGCTGCCGCCGGAAAAGGAATAACCCCGGCACGCAGCAACACGCTGGACAGTTCGGCAAAGTGCGTTCACCTTATGGCCTGCTAGCCTCTAATAAATTTAGAACGTCTGGAGTCCTTATGTCGTATACCCCTGAGTTGGTTGCCGAACTGGAAATCCTTGCACTCTTCAACCTGGACAGCTCCCAGGAAGGCCTGAAAGTCCATCAGACCGCCGCCCCCACTGCCGTTGCCGCCGCCAGGCGCCTGTTTGACAAAGAACTGATTACCCAGCCCGATGGTGGCTATCTGACCAGCCTTGGTCGCGATGCCGCCGAACACGCCCAGGGGCTGCTGACCATCCTGAGCACCGCCCAAAAAGAAGCCGCCTGACACCTGATACCGCCCATGGAGTCCGCTGCCTGCGGATTCCGCGGGCGTTGCCGTGGGTGAGCGAAAATTCTGACACTAAACATCACTCCCCTCTAAAACTCCTGCGCTTCTGACTGTAGACTCCTACACGGCCGCCCGCGTCGGGCTCTGCGAGCCACCGAGTTCGACATGACCCGCACCCATGAAATCCGCCCTGACCTGGACGAGGGCATCGACCGCAAGGTGCTGGCCCAACTGCGTGGGCGCTTCATGGCGCTCAACGAAGGTCGCATGGCGCGTGCCGTCGAAGGTCTGACGCCGCGCCAGCACAGCGTATTGACGCTGCTGCCGCTGTTTTTCCATGTCAACCATCCGCTGTTGCCCGGCTACGTGTCGGGCAGCACGCCGGCCGGGCTGTCGAATTTCGAACCCGATGCTCAGGCCTTGGCCGAAGCTCAGCGCCTGACCCGTTCGTTCTCCTACAAACCGCGCCCTGGCAACCAGCCCAGGCCGATCCATGGCTTATTCCTGATGGGCAGCCTGGGCACCCTGGCCCAGGCGGATCAGAGCGACATGGATGTGTGGGTGTGTCATGCCGCAGACCTTGGCGACACCGAACTGGCCGAGTTGCGCAAGAAATGCCAACTGCTGGAGGCCTGGGCGTTGACCTTGGGCGCCGAGGCTCATTTTTTCCTGATCGAGCCGACGCGGTTTGTGCTGGGTGAGCGCGATACGCAACTGAGTTCCGACGATTGCGGCACCACTCAGCACTATCTGCTGCTGGACGAGTTCTACCGCACCGCCATCTGGCTGGCCGGGCGCACACCGATCTGGTGGCTGGTGCCGGTGTACGAAGAATCGCGCTATGCGGAGTTCACCCACACCCTGATTTCCAAGCGTTTTATCCGCGCCGATGAAACCCTCGACCTCGGCCACCTGGCGCGCATTCCCCCGGGCGAATTCATTGGCGCCGGCCTCTGGCAGCTGTTCAAGGGCATCGAGTCACCCTACAAGTCGCTGCTCAAGCTGCTGTTGACCGAGGTCTACGCCAGCGAACACCCGAACGTGGATTGCCTGAGCCTGCGCTTCAAACGCGCCGTGTTCGCCGACCGTATGGACCTGAATGAGCTGGACCCGTACATCGTGGTATACCGCCGTATCGAGGAATACCTCAACGCGCGCAACGAACCCGAACGCCTGGAGCTGGTACGACGCGCGCTGTACCTGAAGGTCAACCGCAAACTCAGCGCCGGCCAGCGCGCCGCCAGCTGGCAACGCTTGCTGCTCGAGCGCCTGGCCGATGAGTGGGGCTGGGACACGCGCCAACTGGCCCTGCTGGACAGCCGCAGCCAGTGGAAAGTGCGCCAGGTCGCGGCCGAGCGCCGCGCCCTGGTCAACGAGCTCAATTACAGCTACCGGTTCCTGACCCAGTTCGCACGCACCGAACACACCGTTAGCCTTATCAACAGGCGCGACCTCAATGTACTGGGCCGGCGCCTGTACGCGGCGTTCGAGCGCAAGGCCGGCAAGATCGAATTCATCAACCCCGGTATCGCCCCGGACCTGGCCGAAGACACGCTGACGCTGGTGCAGTCGCCAAACCGCAAGGAGCCCGGACATCATGTCTGGGGCCTGTACAACGGCAGTCTCACTGCCTTGGAATGGGAGCACTTCGCACCGATCAAGCGCAGCCGTGACCTGCTCGAAATGCTCACCTGGTGCCACCGCAACGGCGTGATCGACAGCAGCACGCGCCTGGCCCTGCACCCGGGCACCAGCGACATGACCGAGTTCGAGCTGTTCAACCTGCTGGGCAGCCTGCAGCAGACCCTCCCCCTGCCCTTGCCCAGCGTCGATGAAACCCGCCTGCTGCGCTCGGCGGTGCCCGACGAGGTGCTGCTGCTGATCAACGTCGGCGTCGACCCGCTCAAGCATCACCGCGACCTGAATATCCTGATGACCACCGAGCGCACCGACTCCCTGAGTTACGCCGGTGTACGCGACAACCTGGTGCTGACGCTGGACCAGATCACCCTCAACAGCTGGAACGAGGTGATGGTCAGCCGTTACGACGGCCCCCACGCGTTGCTCGATTGCCTGCGCGACTACCTCAACCAGTTGCCCGCAGATCACCTGCCGCGCCTGCGCGTGCGTTGTTTCTGCCACAACCGGGCACCGTTCATTGCCCAGCGCGTGGAGGATATTTTCGACACCGCGCAGCACTTGATGCTGGGACAGTCCAACCACCGTTATTTGTTGCAGGTGCAGCAGCACTATCACGTGATGGAATTGACGCCCGGCCAGGCCAACCACGTGTCGCTGCCCACGCAGCAGGCACTGATCGCCTACCTCAGCGAAGAACTGGCCAGCTACAGCCCTTGGCATCTGGATGCCATGGCCCTGGACGATCACGACCTGGCGTTGCTGCTGCCGATGGGCCTGGCCGATTGCGTGCAGGTGTTCTACCGGGTCAACGAAGGCTTCGCCGAGCTGTATGTGCTGGATGAGTTCAACGCGCTCTGGCAACAGCGCTTGCCGTTCCATGACGAGCAGAGCCTGCTGGCGCCATTGCAGCGCTTTCTGCAATCGATCCTCTATCGGCGCGAAGCACTATCGCCGCTGGATCCCCAGCAACCGCAGGGCGCAGTCCACGTCCTGTATTACCAACTGCTGCCTTCGGGCAGCAACCGTGCGCGCGGCGTCGAGCCGCGTCCGGCACCTTCGACGCCGGCCAACAAGTCTTTTTATGAGGTGCAGGCAATCATCGCCAGGGCGGCGCCAGGCCAAGTGGGCATTACGCTCTACTGCAATCAGCGGGAGTTTTGCGAGCTGGAATTCGGCGATCAGCTGTTCATCGTGGTCGCCCGGGAAATCGTCGGGCAACGTCGGGAAACCGAGCGCTACCGCTGCTACATCACCGACCTCGACCTGTCCGGCCTGCTCGGTGATGTGCAAAGTCCGAGCAACCTCTACCTGCGCTACAAGACCGAACTGGAACTGTCACTGAACGAGGCGCTCAGCCAGATTTAAAGCGGAAATGCGCCACCGTCTTTTGGCTTGCCTTCAACGTTGAGCAACTCCAGCTTGAGGGTCTTGCCGCCGGGCGCCGGCCAGTCGATGTGCTGGCCAACCTGCAGACCGAGCAGCGCGCTGCCGACCGGCGCGAGGATCGAAACCTTACCCTCGTCGGCATTCGCGTGCTTTGGGTACACCAGGGTCAGGTGGTAATCCTTGCCGCTGCCTTGCTCACGGCAATGCACGCTGGAGTTCATGGTCACGACCCCCGCAGGCACTTCATCGTGGCCAACCACCTCTTCGGCACGGTCGAGTTCGGCTTGCAACGCTTCGACACCGGGAAACTCGTCGCCCAGGCGATCGATCAGTTGCTCCAGACGCTGCACGTCAAGACGGGTGAGGATGATGGACGGTGCGGTGGTCATGATTCAGGCAGACTCCTTTTTTCTGCACAAAAAAGCAAAACCCCGCCAGGAAAGGCGGGGTTCTCACGAGCCTCGATGGGTTGAGGCGTAGGCCGGACACTAACACAGCGTCACAAATAAACAAGACGACCTCAGGCGAGTGCTCGGCGCTGTTCGGCCTCGGCGCAGATCACCCGGCGCCGCGCATCGTCGGCCGAGCGCCATTCGCGGATGTCTTCCACGTGACGAAAGCACCCAAGGCAGACTTTCTCCTCATCCAGGCGACACAAACTGATACAAGGTGACGGCACCGCCGGGCTGACATTACTGAACAACGGCTTGGGCGGGCGCGTGGGTGCAGGCTGGCTCACAGTCAAATCTCGTCGAAATCCAGCTCGGCGCCGGATTGTTCCAGAACCAGACGCGCCAGCATCTCGCTGAGCAGCTCATCGCTGGTATCGCATTGCCAATTGTTGTCTTCTTCGTTGTAGTCGAAGTGGAAACCACCGGAACGTGCCGCCAGCCACAACTGACGCAATGGCTCCTGACGGCTGAAGATCAACTGAGTGCCGTTCTCGAACTTGACCGTCAGCACGCCGGCGGAGTTTTCCAGGTCGACGTCCAGGCCGCTGTCGTCGAAAATATCCTCCAGCGCCTGCTGTGTCGAATCCACCAGATCGTGAAAACGGGCTTCGGTCAAACTCATTGTGGCAACCTCAAAAGTGTCGGGTTCTGCTCAAGCGCCGCACGATACGGAGGCGCCTGCGTGAATGCAACGGATACCGATTTCATTACCGGTGACGGTACGAATTATCACCAGCGAGCGTAGCTCTATTCCCGAACAAGTCGGCAAACCCCCGCCGGACGGGTATTTCGGCGCATAGGCAAGCTGGCGGGTGGTCGGTATACTCGGGCGCAATTAATGCATATTCAAGGATTTCGCCATGAAGCGCCTGATCTCTTCCCTCGCTGCGCTCGTCGCGGTCGCTTGCCTCGTTAGTGCCTGTGGACAAAAAGGCCCGCTGTACCTGCCCGATGACAGCAAGGATCCCAACGAACAGGCGCAATCGTCGCAGAAACCTTCAAAAGCGCACAAGCACGACACTTACTAAGGGAACACCATGGACGCTTTTAACTACCGGGACGGTGAACTGTTCGCGGAAGGCGTGGCGTTGTCGGCAATCGCCGAGCGCTTTGGCACCCCGACCTATGTGTACTCGCGCGCGCACATCGAGGCGCAGTACCGCTCCTTCACCGACCCGTTGAACGGCGTGCCGCACCTGGTGTGCTACGCGGTCAAGGCCAACTCCAACCTGGGTGTACTCAATGTCCTGGCGCGTCTGGGCGCCGGTTTCGACATCGTGTCCCGTGGTGAGCTGGAGCGCGTGCTCGCCGCCGGCGGCCAGGCTGACAAGATCGTGTTCTCCGGTGTCGGCAAGAGCCGCGACGACATGCGCCGCGCCCTGGAAGTAGGCGTGCACTGCTTCAACGTCGAATCCACTGACGAGCTGGAGCGCCTGCAGGTAGTGGCCGCCGAGCTGGGCGTTCGCGCGCCGATCTCGCTGCGTGTCAACCCGGACGTCGACGCCGGCACCCACCCGTACATTTCCACCGGTCTCAAAGAGAACAAGTTCGGCATCGCCATTGCCGACGCCGAAGACGTGTACATCCGTGCCGCCCAACTGCCGAACCTGGACGTGCTGGGTGTCGACTGCCATATCGGCTCGCAACTGACCAGCCTGCCACCGTTTCTCGATGCCCTCGACCGCCTGCTGGCGCTGGTCGACCGCCTCGGCGACTGCGGCATCTACCTGCGCCACATCGACCTCGGTGGCGGCGTGGGCGTGCGTTATCGCGACGAAGAACCGCCGCAGATCGCCGACTACATCCAGGCTGTGCGCGAGCGCATCGAAGGCCGCGACCTGGCGCTGTTGTTCGAGCCGGGCCGCTACATCGTCGCCAATGCCGGCGTGCTGCTGACCCAGGTCGAATACCTCAAGCACACCGAACACAAGGATTTCGCCATCGTCGACGCGGCGATGAACGACCTGATCCGCCCGGCGCTGTACCAGGCCTGGATGAACGTCACCGCCGTGACCCCTCGCGACAGCGAAGCGCGCGCCTACGATATCGTCGGGCCAATCTGCGAGACCGGCGACTTCCTGGCCAAGGATCGTCAGCTGGCGCTTGCCGAAGGCGATTTGCTGGCCATTCATTCGGCCGGTGCCTATGGGTTTGTCATGAGTTCCAACTACAACACCCGCGGGCGTACCGCCGAGGTGCTGGTGGACGGTGATCAAGCATTTGAAGTGCGTCGCCGCGAGACGGTAGCCGAGTTGTATGCTGGCGAAAGCCTGCTGCCGGAGTAAGCCATGCTGCTGCGTTTTACCAAGATGCACGGGCTGGGTAATGATTTCATGGTCCTCGACCTGGTCAGCCAGCACGCGCACATCCTGCCCAAGCACGCCAAACAATGGGGTGACCGGCACACCGGCATCGGTTTCGACCAATTGCTGATCGTCGAGGCGCCAAGCAATCCGGAGGTGGATTTCCGCTACCGGATCTTCAACGCCGACGGCACCGAAGTGGAACAGTGCGGCAACGGCGCCCGCTGTTTCGCGCGCTTTGTGCTGGACAAGCGCCTGACCGCCAAGCGCCAGATCCGCGTCGAGACCAAAGGCGGCGTGATCGAGCTGGATATCCGCAATGACGGCCAGATCAGCGTCAACATGGGCGCGCCGCGCCTGGTGCCGGCGGACATTCCGTTTCAGGCCGACGTGCAGGCCGCAAGCTACCCGCTGGACGTCGACGGCCACAGTGTTGAGATCGCCGCCGTGTCCATGGGCAACCCCCATGCGGTGCTGCGGGTCAACGACATCAACAATGCGCCGGTGCATGAGCTGGGGCCGAAGATCGAACATCATCCGCGCTTTCCGGCGCGGGTGAACGTGGGCTTCATGCAGGTGATCGACCGCTCCCGCGCGCAACTGCGTGTATGGGAACGCGGCGTCGGCGAAACACAGGCCTGCGGCACCGGCGCCTGCGCCGCCGCCGTGGCCGCGATCAGCCAGGGCTGGATGGATTCGCCGCTGCTGATCGACCTGCCCGGTGGACGCCTGTCCATCGAATGGGCAGGCCCGGGCCACCCGGTGCTGATGACCGGGCCGGCCTCGCGTGTATACGAAGGACAGGTCCGTCTATGAGTGAGCCAAGCCAATGACCGATAAACCTCGAGTACCCGCACACGCTACCCCGAGCGAAAGTCTGGAGGCCGCTGCAGTCGCGGCGTACCTTGAGGCTAATCCGGACTTCTTCGTCGAACACGAAGAATTGCTGCCGGCCCTGCGCATTCCTCACCAGCGCGGCGATACCGTGTCGCTGGTGGAGCGGCAGATGAAGATTCTGCGCGAGCGCAACATCGAAATGCGCCATCGGCTCTCGCACCTGATGGACGTGGCCCGTGATAACGATCGCCTGTTCGACAAGACCCGCCGCCTGATCCTGACCCTGATGGACGCCACCAGCCTGGAAGAAACGGTCATGGCCGTCGAGGACAGCCTGCGCGAGGATTTCCAGGTGCCTTTTGTCAGCCTGATACTGTTCAGCGAAAACCCGATGCCGGTAGGGCGTTGGGTCAGCGGCAGCGACGCACAAACCGCCATCGGCGGCCTGCTGTCCGAAGGCAAGAGCATCAGCGGCACCTTGCGTGAACACGAGCTGGACTTTCTATTCGGTGCCGAACAGCGCAAGCAGATCGGCTCCACCGCCGTGGTCGCGCTCAGTCACCAGGGCCTGCACGGCGTATTGGCCATCGCCAGCCGTGACCCGCAGCACTACAAGAGTTCGGTGGGCACGCTGTTTCTGACCTACATCGCCGAAGTGCTGGGCCGCGTGCTGCCACGCTACACCACCGCCCTGCGCGCTGTGCGCTAGTCATGCACGGGCAACTGGACGCTTATTGCGCACACCTGCGCAACGAGCGCCAGGTGTCGCCTCATACCCTTGAGGCCTACCGGCGGGACTTGAACAAGGTCCTGGCCTATTGTGAGAAACAGCACGTCAGTAGCTGGAAAGCCCTGGATATCCAGGCCCTGCGCAGCCTGATCGCACGGTTGCACCAGCAAGGCCAGTCCTCGCGTAGCCTGTCTCGCCTGCTGTCGGCAGTGCGGGGGCTCTATCATTACCTGAACCGCGAAGGCTTGTGCGACCACGATCCGGCCAATGGCCTGTCGCCGCCAAAGGGCGAGCGGCGCCTGCCCAAGACACTCGACACGGACCGCGCCCTGCAGTTGCTCGATGGCGCGGTGGAGGATGACTTCCTCGCCCATCGCGATCAGGCGATTCTGGAGCTGTTCTACTCCTCGGGCCTGCGTCTCTCTGAGCTGACCGGCCTGAACCTTGATCAACTGGACCTCGCGGACGGCCTGGTGCAGGTGCTGGGCAAGGGCAGCAAGACCCGCGTCCTGCCGGTCGGCAGAAAGGCCCGCGAAGCCCTGCAACTGTGGCTGCCGCTGAGGGCGCTGACCAATCCGGTGGACGACGCGGTATTCATCAGCCAGCAAGGCCGGCGCCTAGGGCCCCGGGCCATTCAAGTGCGGGTCAAGGCGGCGGGCGAGCGTGAACTGGGGCAGAACCTGCACCCGCACATGCTGCGACACTCCTTTGCCAGCCATCTGCTCGAATCCTCCCAGGACCTGCGCGCGGTCCAGGAACTGCTCGGCCACGCCGACATCAAGACCACGCAGATCTACACCCACCTGGACTTCCAACACCTGGCAACGGTATACGACAGCGCCCATCCACGGGCCAAACGCATCAAGGGCGGCGACTCATGAGTATCAAGCTGATCACCTTCGACCTGGACGACACGCTCTGGGACAACGTACCCGTCATCATCAGCGCCGAAGCGTCGATGCGCGAATGGCTAGCGCTCAATGCCTCCAGGGTCGGCGACCTGCCCCTGGAGCATTTCGCCAGCCTGCGCCAGCAGGTATTGCAGCGCCATCCGGAGCTTAAACACCGCATCAGCGTGCTGCGCCACCGTGTGCTGATGCTGGCATTTGAGGAAGCGGGCTACCCTCAGCCTGAAGCCACGCAAATGGCCGATGTCTGCTACGAGGCGTTCATTCACGCGCGGCATCAGCTCACCGTATTTCCCGACGCCGAGCCGATGCTCAAGGCGCTGCGCCAGCACTTCCTGCTCGGGGTGATCACCAACGGCAACGCAGACGTGCAGCGTGTAGGTCTGGCGGATTATTTTCATTTTGCGCTACGCGCCGAAGACATCGGCATTGCCAAGCCGGATGCGCGTTTGTTTGAGGAAGCGTTACAGCGTGGTGGCGTGGATGCCAGTGAGGCAGTGCATGTTGGCGATCATCCTGGTGATGACATTGCCGGCGCGCAGAAGGCCGGGTTGCGTGCAGTGTGGTTCAACCCGACAGGCAAGGCGTGGGAAGCGGACAAGCGTCCTGATGCCGAGATTGGTAGTTTGACGGAGCTGCCGGCGGTGCTCGCGGGCTGGAAGTGACGCGATTGTTGCAACACTGAGTGTCAATTGTGGGAGGGGCTTGCTCCCGATAGCAGTGGGTCAGCCAACAGAGGTATGGACTGACAGCCTGCTATCGGAAGCAAGCCCCCTTCACATTCTTTAGTGGTGATTTATAAATTTGTGTCCGCCATGAAAAAGCCCGCAGCGACGGCGGGCTTTTTCCTACAGGCAGCTAGCTGACCTTAGATAGGTCGGCTGCCGTATTTGTTATCCGGCTTCTTCGGCGGATCCGCCACGACATTGGGCTCGACCTCGACCACTTTGCCGCCTTTGGCGAGGAATTCTTCCATCGCACGGGCCAAGGCATCGCGCTCTTTGTTCTTGGCCTCAACGCTTGGCAGCTCGTCTACCGACACCGCAGCCTTGGCTTTGCCTTTGGCTTTGGGAGCCGCGTCATCGGCACCGCCGTCCTCGGCATCGTCAGCAACGTCTTCCGCCGCTACTTCAAGACCTTCTTCGGTGTCGTCTTCATCACCTACTTCGAGGTCGTCTTGTTCCAGATCATCGTCGCTCATGTTCTACCTCATGACTTGCGAAAAGCAGATTAGTTATAGCCCAGCTTCACCCCCTGTCGAGGTCGCCGGAAAAAAATCAACATCCACCGGGTTTCCAGTGGCTTATGCCTCTTCACCGTGCAGGGTGGCGAGGACTTTACGAGCACCACCATGATCACGGTGCTCGCCCAGATAAACACCTTGCCAGGTCCCCATCGCCAAGCGGCCGGCGCTTACCGGCAGACTCAGTTGGCAGCCCAGCAGGCTAGCCTTGAAGTGCGCAGGCAGATCATCCGGTCCTTCGTCGTTGTGTTCGAACCCGGACCGACCTTGCGGCACCAGCGAGTTGAAAAACCGTTCGAAGTCACGACGTACCGCCGGGTCGGCATTCTCATTGACGGTCAACGAGGCCGAGGTGTGCTGCAGCCACAGATGCAACAGGCCCACACGGCAAGTCTTCAATTCAGGCAAGCCGGCAAGCAACTCTTGCGTTACCAGATGAAAGCCCCGGGGCTTGGCCCGCAGGGTAATCAGGGTCTGTTGCCACATACAGTTCTCCGCCCATCGGCGCGCATTCTAGCGCGCTCTGGGAAAAAACAAAGTGCCGAATACGCCTACATGCCTGTAAGACTTTCGCACCCTTGAAAGCACCGAGTGCGCCCCATTACAAACTCGGGGTCAAAACCGGTACAGCGTGTTATGACTGACAAACGCCAGACAAAAAAATGCCCGGCAAGCCGGGCAGTTTTTTTTCGCATGCTTACAAGTTGTAACCACGCTCGTTGTGTTGCGCCAGGTCGAGGCCCACGGCCTCTTCCTCTTCGGTAACCCGCAGGCCCATGACCATGTCGAGAACCTTGAGGATTACGAAGGTCACGATGGCCGTGTAGATCACGGTGAAACCGACGCCTTTGCACTGGATCCAGACCTGCGCCGCGATGTCGGTCACGGTGCCGAAGCCGCCCAATGCAGGGGCTGCGAATACACCCGTGAGGATCGCGCCGACGATACCGCCGATACCGTGTACGCCAAAGGCGTCCAGGGAGTCATCGTAGCCCAGCTTGCGCTTGAGCGTGGTGGCGCAGAAGAAGCAGATCACACCGGCCGCCAGGCCGATGATCAGCGCGCCCATCGGGCCCACGGTACCGGCAGCTGGCGTAACGGCAACCAGACCGGCCACAACACCCGAGGCAATACCCAGTGCGCTTGGCTTGCCGTGCGCGATCCACTCGGAAAACATCCAGCCCAGCGCCGCAGCCGCGGTGGCGATCTGGGTTACCAGCATCGCCATGCCGGCGGTACCGTTGGCCGCAGCGGCGGAACCTGCGTTGAAGCCGAACCAGCCGATCCACAGCATCGCCGCGCCCACCAGGGTGTAACCCAGGTTGTGCGGAGCCATCGGGGTAGTCGGGAAGCCTTTACGCTTGCCGAGCACGATGCACGCTACCAGGCCAGCCACACCGGCGTTGATGTGCACCACGGTGCCGCCGGCAAAGTCCAGCACGCCCCAGTCCCACAGCAGGCCACCATTACCGCTCCAGACCATGTGCGCGATCGGCGCATAGACCAGGGTGAACCAGATGGCCATGAAGATCAGCATCGCGGAGAATTTCATGCGCTCGGCGAATGCACCGACGATCAGCGCCGGGGTGATGATCGCGAACGTCATCTGGAAGGTGATGAACACCGCTTCCGGGAACAGCGCCGCAGGACCGGTGATGCTGGCCGGGGTCACGCCCGCCAGGAACGCCTTGCCCATGCCGCCGAAGAAGGAGTTGAAGTTGACCACGCCCTGTTCCATACCGGTGGTATCGAACGCGATGCTGTAGCCGTAGACGACCCACAGGATGCTGATCAGGCCGGTGATGGCAAAGCACTGCATCATCACCGACAGAATATTTTTGGAGCGGACCATGCCGCCGTAGAACAGCGCCAGGCCGGGGATGGTCATGAACAGCACCAGAGCGGTGGCGGTCAGCATCCAGGCGGTGTCGCCGGAGTTGAGGACTGGAGCCGCCACTTCGTCTGCCGCCATGGCCAGGCTTGGCATTACGATGGACAACAGGGCTCCGAGCCCTGCGAATTTACGCAGAGTCATATTGTTTTCTCCTGGGGCGTTGGGGTTTGGCGGCTTAGATTGCGTCGGTATCGGTTTCGCCGGTACGGATGCGAATAGCCTGTTCCAGATTGACCACGAAGATCTTGCCGTCACCGATCTTGCCGGTGTTGGCGGCCTTGGTTATCGCCTCGATAACCCGATCAAGATCCTTGTCGTCAATGGCGACATCAATCTTCACCTTCGGCAGGAAATCCACCACGTATTCCGCGCCGCGATACAGCTCGGTATGACCCTTCTGCCGACCGAAGCCTTTGACCTCGGTAACGGTAATGCCCTGCACGCCGATCTCGGACAATGACTCGCGTACATCGTCCAACTTGAACGGCTTGATGATGGCAGTGACTAGCTTCATGAAAACTCTCTCCCGAATTGGTGGACTTGCCCCAGGAAAACAAACCCGACTCAAGTCTAAGCGCAGTGCCTGGCTTTGTAACGCATCGTTACCTCGGCATTCACCGTTGCAACGCAAGCGAACCACTGGTGACGAAACCTGTACCCCTGATCCATCGGCGCACTGCATTCGTCACAGCGACTGCATCAGTGCATGGGTCATGATCGACTAAGCAGAAACCTTGCCAGCTCCGTAAAAATCACTGAAATCAGCCTTTTGCCCTCATATGCCGCAACACGCAGGAGATTGGCGGCGGCAATGCGCACAAAAACAGTGCGCAGGCGCCAGGCACGATGCGCGAAAAGCGTGCGTCCTCGCGGTTGAAAAAGACTATAGACGCTGCGTGATACACTGCCGGCCAACAGTTATTCCGGAATATTTCCCATGCTCGCGCCCAAAGACTTCCTCGACGCCCTGAGCGGCCATGCCTCTCGCCTGTTCAGCGGCGACACCCCGCTGCCCCGCAATGAAATCGAAAGCCAGTTCAAGGCATTGCTGCAAAGTGGCTTCAGCAAACTCGACCTGGTAAGCCGCGAAGAGTTTGACAGCCAGATGGTGGTGCTGGCCCGCACCCGTGCGCGGCTGGAGAGCCTGGAGGCGAAGGTCGCGGAGTTGGAAGCGCGGCTGCCCCCCACTGCCGAGTAACTGACGCAACAGGGTCAGAATGTGGGAGCGGGGTTGCTCGCGCCCACATTTACTCTGTGTCGCTCCTTGGATACGTTCTGTAAAACCTCCTCGCTTCGCTCTTTCCAGCCTCGTCTACCCTTGAAAAAGCCGCACAAAGCGGTCCTCCATTTCAAGGAACGAGCATGTCCCTCGCCATTGTCCACAGCCGCGCCCAGGTTGGCGTCGAAGCCCCCGCCGTCACCGTCGAGGTGCATATGGCCAATGGTTTGCCGTCCCTGACGCTGGTGGGTTTGCCCGAAACCGCCGTCAAGGAAAGCAAGGACCGTGTACGCAGTGCCATCCTCAATTCGGCCCTGCAATACCCGTCGCGCCGGATCACGCTAAGCTGCACACTTTTGGGAAAAATGGGATGTGCTAGAGCTGCTTCATGCTCCACTGGAGCAGACCAGCAGCACGGATTTAGGGAACCGGAAGCGTGGCTTTCATCCGCTAGCCCCGACAATCCAACGAATGACTATGGCAAGCTAAAGGACCAAATTGGAGTGGAGATTCCCGATGGATCGAGTACAGGCTCACGTAGCAAGACTGATGCGCTCAATTCTCTTGAGGCCCAGCGCTGAGGACAAAATGCCGGCAGCGCAGTTTTTTGCAGGGAGAGGAAAGCCGTTTACTTTCTCAGGTGGAATTGGACTCACTTGGTGGTACAGCCCAGATACCTTCAATGCCATTGATACGGTAACAGCTCTTATCATCGAAACCGAACAGGAGTTCAAAGACTGTGATACCGAGTCCGTTGATAACATTGTCACTTCAACATTACAAAAAGTTTGTTTAGATTCACCGCTTTTCAATGGTGACGATGTAGCTTTTGGAAGAAAGCCAAACCTTTTTGAATGTAGGGGTGCTGTATCAGTTACCGATTTTACCAAAACAATTCTGGAAGAAATCAAACAAAATCTTAGAAGCGTAATAGGAAAAAGGTGCACGATTTACCCCTTGCCCAGATTTAAAGGACCATCTCTTTCCCTTCCTGAAGAGGGCTTGCATCTAATTTCATGTAGCGATGATGTGGCTTGGAATAATTTCTCCGCAGGAGGATATATTTTTGATAGCTGGACACCAAGCTCACCGTTCACAGCCAATAGCAATTTTTCATTCAATGGCGGCTATGGGTTCAATTATGTTTTGATCGGCGAAGATTACGGAACACAAAAAGGAGCTAAATTCGCAAGCAGTTTAAAATTCAGAATGTTTATTACTGTACTTTTCGCTCACGCTTCAGAGCTTTCAAAATACGGCTACAACAAATCAATGGCCCAACCCTATACCAACTGCATACAATTCCCTCATAAAACTACGCCTGACAACTTATTAACCCTTAGTGACTGCGGCGCACTCTCTCCATTTTACGCATCAGACATTATAATCACTGACAACTTAACCAAAAAAGTAACAGAGTGGTACGAGTCACTTAATAAATGCCCTACCGATTATAAACAGCGTATAAAAAAATCCGTAAACTTCTTCAATCGAGCCATGAACTCTGAAGATATTGAATCATATATCAATTATTTCATTGCACTTGACGCCCTATTTGGACAGCGCGGTTCTGTGGAGGCGTCTATCATAGCTGGGGTGGGCAATCTCGGACTAGATGAAAAACTCAAAGAAAAAGCATCATGGCTTTTTGATTTAAGAAATGAGCTCGTTCACGGTGGAAGTCGATATATTTCCGAATGGCCGAAGCACCAAAGGTACACAAAGCATTTTGGAAGTAAGCCCTTGAATGATCTAAAAGAGCTTGCTCAAAATGCAATACTAAAAGCACCTTCGATATTACCAATTTCAACCGTGGGCGAAACGCCCGAACAACCTTAATCTCTCTAACTGCAATCTCTCTAACTGCGAGTTCAGATTAGTTGCTATTTATCGTTTACCTAGCTTTTGGTCAAGGCGCTTAAAGGCGCGGGGACTTGTACCCGTGTCTTTATGAGCCGAACAAGGTCTTTAAATATAGCAAATCGTTCTGGGCGGCATAAATGCCGTTTGTATGGTTCAGTTTTTAAAACAGAAATAGGGTTTTTAGGCTGTTATTTTTGTCGTTCATGCAATTTAACGTCAGAACAGATTTAATCGTCGTAAAGGACCTTTAGAACGTCAAACCTGACGCTCTGCCCTACCCTTCTGCCTTTCAAGCGCGAAGCGCACCAGAATGGTGTGTGCTTTTGCCATTTGCCTTAGCATCTCTAAGTCATTGGAAGTAAAGTGAAATTTCAATTTCACCTTTCTTAAGATTTTATTTATTTATAATACTTATTTATATATATAGGAAAGTCGTGGTTTAGTCCTATTAAGGTCGTGTCTTAGTCCTATCGATGGTCGTGGTTTAGTCCTAAAAACTCCGCACCTTTGAGGAAGCTTCTTTATCAAATCAATGACACTTTCAGATATTTAAAGTCGGAAAACTTGACAGGGCATTTTAAAATGCAACAATGAGTATACACAACAAAAAAACATGCCATGCAAGAGTACTCAAAAGAAAAGGATTATGGATTAACTCATATCTACACCGCTGGCGGTGTAATTCCAATCGTAAAGACCTTTATGAACTTAGCTCTTTTCAGCAAAACTAGAGGCGAAACAAGAACAAAAACGAGAAAAATACAGCTAGGCGACATGAAAGACTTTCATATAGAAATGGTTAGGCTTTCATATTTTGACTACAAGGTTTTCCTAGCAATTCTCAAACTTATAGACAACAACCAAGATATAAACACAGACCAGTTTGGAGACTACATTCAAACTTTCTCTGTGGACGAAGTATATAATCTTATAGGGCTAAAGCCCGGACTCCATAGAAAAACCGAAAAGAGAAGAACGCTTGTATCTACACTAAATACTATATCTGAAATGACGTTCGTAAAAACAAAAGACGGGGCCGTAGTAAAAACAAGACCTTTTTACGAGCTAACAATACACAACCAAGACCATGAAGAAAATTACAACTTTGAATTCAAAAACTTCACACTCAAAGTTGGATTTGAATTTGTATACTCCGTGAGACAAGAAAGTAAAGAATTAAATTTCATTGGCATGATTGCAATGGCAAAGCTCAATTTGCTTGGCCCTGTTTCCGCAAACGCTTATATACAAATGCTAGCTAACAGCGGCTATACAAAAATGTATTTCAACGCAATGATTGAACGCTTTGGCTTAGAATCATATACTGAAAGAAAGCACCAAAATGAGCAGATTTACATAGCGTTTAAAAAGCTTGAGGAAGCGGCGTTAATAAAAAAAGGCTGGCAAGTACACAAGAAAGGAAACCGCCCTGAGTACATAGAATATGAGTTAATAAAAGAAAGAAAATCAACCACAGAAAAAAAGTCAGAAGAAGCGGAAAAATCAAAAGCATTCGCAATCATTTTCGGATAAGCCTTGAATTCAAAATAACCGCCTACAAGGCGGTCTTTTCATATACTTGGCATTTATAAAATGCCGTCTGCATAACGAATATCAATTTTTTGGCTTTGGCTCTTTAACTGCTGGCTTTCTTTTTGAGACAAACTTCTTCAAGCTATTGTAAGCGTCAGAAACACTAAGTTTAAGACTATCAGTTCGGTTGAGTATTTCCCCGCCAGAAACATCAACACCCTCACGAGCTAAACGCTCACGTATGTTATACATGTAATAAACTCGCTCGCTTGGCGATAGAGATTTAAGCATATTAAAGTTAGACTCTTTAAATTCTGCAAAAACACGCTTCATATCTTGTTGTTCCCGAGCTGTATGAGCCAACAGTGCAATAGCTTTTTCTACCGAATGTACACGTTCTCCTAGAACTTTTTCGTTTGATTTAATATTATCTAGCAAAGAGTTGTTCTGTTCTTCTAGCAGGCGCTTCTGATCTTTTAAGATATCCACGGCTGCTTTAGCATCACCGACCCCCTTATTAAGCACTGCTTTTCTTAATACCAGTTCGTTGGCTTGTTCTACAAGCTGATGGTTCTTTTTCACAAGTCTCAATCTGAGCTTGTCAATAGAGACTATCTTGTTTTTAATCGAATGCTGTTGAGCTGCTAACTCAATTTTTTCCTGCTTTAGTTTTTTCAGCTCACTCTCAGACATACTCAAAAGATTGAAGCTTCTCATAATTTTTGCTTTATTAGCGTCTTTTGCTATTGTCTCAAGCTTTTCTTTGTGATCTTTTGTTTTCTCATGTATTGATGCTTCTATGCTATATCCAAACTCTCTCAATCGCTTATTTACATACTCATAAACAAGTCGCTGGTAAGTTTCGCCAATCTTTTGCGACGCTTTAAATGAATCATTTTCAATTGCTGGTTCGCCCTTGCTCTTTAAATACCTATTAACTAAGTCTAGCTGAGATTGCACTAGGTCATATTGACCCGTCTTTGAGTTTTTTGCAGATATAAAAATGTGTGGGTGAACACCATTATTTATTTGGTCTTGACTTAATACTTCATCGCCGTGAAACACACAGGCTTTTACCGCATACTCTGGGAGGTACTTCTTGTGAAAGTCGTGAATGATACGCAAATAGTCAACCGGTTTGACTTCATTGATATTGTTTCTAGTTGGAAACTTGAAAAAGCACTCTTGAATTACTGTCTTGCTTTTGTGTAGTGAATTATTGCCTGCCGCAACAACTTTATTATGCAGGTCTATATAGGTGCTCATTGCCTTTTTTTTGTCGCTTAAGCGCTTAACGCCTATCGAATCGACTTGATCGATAATAGATGGAGAGATGCCACTGTTCTGGGCTTCCAGAACGTCCGTTATAAGCTTTTTAAGGGCTTCCGGCTCGTCAGCTTTGGATAGAAGCTTCTTGAGTTTGTAGGCGTATTTTGAGCGGTCATCTTTGAGTTTTGATAGGTCTTCGTGGATTCCTATGTCATTCTCAACTGATGACATTATGTCGTTGACAAGGCTCTGCCTATCTTCAAGTGTTAGACTGTCAAGTCGAACCATTTTATTATTGTGGATAATGAAGTTACGATGAGATAACTCTTGATTGAACTCTAGTTCTTTCTTCATCACAGTGCGTAAACTGTGATGAAGTGAACTCTTCAGTTGGCTTAGTCCAGCGGTTTTTTTTACTCTGCCCTGCTGGGCTGAGTAATTCATTCGTTTCCATAGCATTGTGGTGCTTTTCAGATTTAGATCATTCATTTGTTCCTCTTTGTTTTTTCGTTTGCTTTAGTCCCCCTGACAAGGGCCAGTGAACACCCCTCAAGCGCAGCGTCTTTTGCAGAGCAAAAGTGTGGGGAGTTCATCAACTGGTTGATAAAAATTCACATTTTTAATAGACCCAATTTAATCCTATCATGTGTTTTAATATTTTCAAGACTTCATGGTTAATCTGACCAATGCCTAAGAGCATCGAATATTTTTTTGAGTTTTGCATCACCTGAGCCTGATTCAAGTTTCTGTTTGAGATCTTTTGCATATCTCGCAAAGTAACTAAAGGCTTTCATATCAGTTTTTGCTCTTGCAATAGCGTCTATCGATTGCACATTTCCGTTTTTAAACAGCAAGAACCCCATAGACTCAGTTGGATAAACTATTATTGCCGCTAGAATTCTTTTTAACTGTATCTTGGCCTTGTCTCTATCAGAAGCGTTTGTAAGATCAAACTCCAAAGGCTCAGCTACAGAACCTGCAAAAAAACTAATCTGAGTTATGATGCTATCAAGCTCTTGCTGCTTCGCAGAGATTTTTCTTGAGATTGAGGACGATGTTTTAAGGAAAAAATCGGCATCATAGTCTTCGGATGCTTCAAATGCTGCCGTGAGGCTTTCCAAACGATCTCTGTTTAGCGCAAGCTCACCCTCTATATTTAAGCGCTCACTACTAAGTGCAGAAATTTTTGCTTGTGTATGAGCACTCCCTTTTTCGGCATCATAAGCATAGGACCAAGGAAAAACACTCTCGAACTTGTCGTATTTTAATTTTCCTTTGTCACACAGCTTGTGCAGATATCCGATGCATTTTAGATGGCGATAGTATTTCCGGCCGCTCTTGAGCACTTTATCATCTTCATCGAAGTACATTCGCTCACCACAATACCCACAATAAACCAAGCCTGAAAATAAGTTCTTTGATGTACTACGCCCGTAATCTTTAATCGTGTTTATTTCTCTGAGTTTTTCTCTAGCCGACATGAATAGCTCCCGGCTGATTACAGTAGGATAGTAACTATCAAATCGGCCTAACTCTGTTACTTCGTTACGATTGCCTGACAATGATTTTATCTTGGTCGTTTGCTTGACTATAAGAACGCCATAGGTCGATTCAGCTTTCAGTAAGTTTGAGAGCGCTCCGGTCGTCCAAAGCTTAGATCCGTCAGATTTATTTCTAAGTCTGCCAACCCCTCTAGAGTTGAGATCATCGGCTATTTTCTTCAAGCTCTCGTCGTTCGACTTTCGTGTAAAAATCTCTCTCACCACATTAGCCTTGGTTTCATCAATTTCAAATACACCGCTAACTTTAGTCTTTTTCAGCCACCCCGGAATTTGTCCCGCGTACTGTATTTTTTCTCCTCGCTCTAGCTTCGCCAAACGACCATTAAAAACACTTTTTATACGACTTGCTTTTTTTGCGCTCTCTTGGTGTGCCTGCTCCATAAGGAACAAACTGTAGACAATTTCCATGAAATTGTTTAGGGAGTCCTTTGTGTAGACTCTAGAATCCATCATCGTGATGAT
Source organism: Pseudomonas poae RE*1-1-14 (assembly GCF_000336465.1). NCBI lineage: Bacteria > Pseudomonadati > Pseudomonadota > Gammaproteobacteria > Pseudomonadales > Pseudomonadaceae > Pseudomonas > Pseudomonas poae. Next base: position 4,564,349 of record NC_020209.1, read on the forward strand.
ATTGACGTTTGCGCGAAGAATTTTTTTAAACAGCTCATTCGCTTGATCGATTGACTGACGACTTAGCCGATCTAATTGCTCGATACAAAGATATGAAGTTCCATCCAACGGAATCAAGCCACTCTCGATTGCCAAGAGGAAGCGGCCTAAGCCTGCGTCAGCTTCCATATGCTCTGCATGGTAGGCCGACAGGCCAAGATCTTGGAGGTCAAGTGTTTCGTTCAATTGATACCCATTAGACACCGCGTAGTGCCTAATTTTTTCAATCTGTCGGCGTTGGCTGTCTCCTTTCATCTGCTCGGGGGAGCTGAATCTGACGTAGGGAAAAATCGTTTTACTCATGATTGTGCTCTCCTGAATATTCCCTAAAGGGTAGCACTCATCACCCTCAACCTTGCACCCGCCGACCTGCCCAAGGACGGCGGGCGTTTTGATTTGGCAATTGCCTTGGGCATTCTGGCAGCCAGTGTGCAGGTGCCGGCGTTGATGCTCGATGACGTGGAGTGCCTCGGGGAATTGGCGTTGTCCGGCGAGGTGCGCGCCGTCAAGGGCGTGTTGCCGGCGGCGTTGGCCGCGCGCAAGGCCGGGCGCACCGTGATAGTGCCGCGGGCGAACGCCGAGGAGGCGTGCCTGGCGTCGGGACTGAAGGTCATAGCGGTGGATCACCTGCTGCAGGTGGTCGCACACCTGAATGGACAGGTGCCCATTGAGCCCTACAAGTCAGACGGTTTGCAGTACCTGAACAAGCCGTATCCGGACCTGAGCGAGGTGCAGGGCCAGCTCTCGGCCAAGCGCGCCTTGCTGATCGCAGCGGCGGGCGCGCATAACCTGCTGCTCAGCGGCCCGCCCGGCACTGGCAAGACCTTGCTCGCCAGTCGCCTGCCGGGCCTGCTACCGCCGCTGAGTGAGCAGGAAGCGCTGGAAGTCGCGGCGATTCAATCGGTCGTCAGCCTCGCGCCCTTGAGCCACTGGCCCCATCGGCCGTTTCGCCAGCCGCATCACTCCGCATCCGGCCCGGCACTGGTGGGCGGCGGGTCAAAACCGCAACCGGGGGAAATCACCCTGGCACACCATGGCGTGCTGTTTCTGGATGAATTGCCCGAGTTTGATCGCAAGGTGCTTGAGGTACTGCGCGAACCCCTGGAGTCAGGCCATATCGTGATTTCCCGCGCCCGCGACCGAGTGAGTTTCCCGGCGCGCTTTCAATTGGTGGCAGCAATGAACCCGTGTCCCTGCGGGTATATGGGCGAGCCCAGTGGTCGTTGTCGCTGTACGCCGGAACAGATTCAGCGCTATCGCAACAAACTCTCCGGGCCTCTGCTGGACCGGATCGATCTGCACCTGACCGTGGCACGAGAGACCACAGCGCTCAATCCCATTCAAAACGATGGTGAAACAACGACCAGCGCCTCGGCGCGCGTTGCCCAGGCGCGCGAGCGCCAACAGCAACGCCAGAGATGTGCCAATGCCTTTCTTGACCTGCCGGGTTTGCGCGAGCATTGCACACTGGCAAAGGTCGACGAGAGCTGGCTGGAGACCGCATGCGAGCGCTTGACACTGTCGCTGCGTGCGGCGCATCGGCTGCTAAAGGTGGCGCGCACGTTGGCAGACCTGGAACAACAAGACGCGATCGCGCGTCACCACCTGCAAGAGGCGCTGCAATACCGCCCGGCGGCACTTAATTGAGCTTTGGCGCAGGTCTGAATGTGAGAGGGGACCTGCTCCCGATTGCCGTGTATCAGCCCCCCGATTTATTGGCTGATCCAATGCCATCGGGAGCAAGCCCCCTCCCGCAGTTGATGAATTGCGTCTGTGAAACCTTAGCGGAACCGGTCCACCTCATGACGCAAGCCCGCCGCCAGGGTTTCAAGTTCCTTGGCGGTGATCGCCAGATTCGACACCACTTCACGCTGCTCGCTGTTGGCCAGCGCAATGCTCTGCAGGTTGCTGCTGAGCAAGGTCGCGGTGCTGCTCTGCTCCTGGGTGGCCGTGGTGATGGCGGCAAACTGCTGACCGGCCGAGCGGCTTTGCTCGTCGATACGCGCCAGGGCCGAGGCCACGTCGGCGTTGCGCGACAGGCCATCCTGCATCAGGGCTTTGCCCTGCTCCATCGTGCTGATGGCATTGCCGGTTTCCTGCTGGATACTTTGTATCATCACGGAAATTTCATCGGTAGCCTGGCGGGTGCGCGAGGCCAGGTTACGCACCTCGTCGGCGACCACGGCGAAGCCACGGCCTTGCTCACCGGCGCGGGCGGCTTCGATGGCGGCGTTGAGCGCCAGCAGGTTGGTCTGCTCGGCGATGGCGGTAATCACACCGACAATGCCGCCGATTTCCTGGGAGCGCTGGCCGAGGGTATTGATCACCGTGGCGGTGCCGTTCAGGGCGGTGGCGATATGTTCCAGAGACGACGACGCCTCTTGCATCGAGGTACGGCCGATGCGGGTTTGCTGGGCATTTTCCTGCGCCAGGCGCTCGGTGTTGCCCATGTTGTCGGCGATGTTCAGGGAGGTGGCGCTGAACTCTTCCACGGCGCCGGCCATGCTGGTGATCTCACCGGACTGCTGCTCCATGCCTTCGTAAGCACCGCCCGACAACCCGGACAACGCCTGGGCTCGGCTGTTGACCTCTTCGGCCGCCTTGCGGATCTGCGACACCATGGTCGACAGTGCTTCCCCCATCTGGTTGAAGCTGCGGGCCAGTTGGCCGATCTCGTCATGACTGGAGACGTTGAGGCGTGCACTCAAATCGCCCGCGCCCAAGGCTTCGGCCTGGCGCACCAGGTCGCTCAGCGGCGCCAGCTTGCTGCGCAACAGCCACACGATTGCGCCCACCGCCAGCAGCATCGCCAGCACGCTGCCGATCGCCAACCGCATGCCGACTTCCCAGGTCACGGCACGAATTTCGGCTTTCGGCATGCTGGCTACCACGGCCCAGGGGCCGCCTTCGAAGGGCACCGACACGCTGTAGAAATCTTCGTTCTTGTCGCTCCAGAAGCGGCCTGCGCCAGGCTTTTTCGCCAGGTCCAGCATCACTGGCACCGCTTGATCCAGCGCCTGCACGCCAGCGGGCGGCACCAGCCAGTGTTTCTGTTCATCCAGCAGCGCCAGGGACCCGGTCTGGCCGATGCGGAAGCGCTTGAGGTTTTCGAACTGCGCGGCCTGCGCGTCGGTGTAGTCAAAGCCGATGAACAGCACCGCGATGACCTTGCCGCTGCTGTCGCGCACCGGGCTGTACTGGGTCATGTAGGAGCGGTCGAACAACACGGCGCGGCCGATATAGACCTGGCCATTGAGCACGCGCTGGTAGGCAGGGCCCTGGCGGTCCAGCACGGTGCCGATGGCGCGGCTGCCGTCCTGCTTGGTCAGGGAGGTGCTGACGCGAATGAAGTCGTCGCCGCTGCGCACGAATACCGTGGCGACGCCACCGGACATCTGCTTGAACTCGTCCACTTCCGTGAAATTGTTGTTGAGCACATCGCTGCCCAGCAACAGGCTCGGGGTCTGCACCCCGGCCACCGCGATCATCTGATCGGCGCGCACGCTCAACCCTGAGCTGAAGCGTTTTTCAAACAAGCCGGTAAGACGCTGCGTGCTCTCGCGCAGGGTGCTGTGGAAGGTATTGAGTTGGTCGGCGAGCAGTCGCGCCTCGCTGGCCAGGTGCTCCTCACGGGTGGCAAGGTTGGCGGAATCCAGGGAACGCAAAGCGAAAACGGTACTGCCGCCAATGGCGACAGCCAGAATCACGGCCAATGCGAGGCCTAACTGTGAGGCAATCCGGGCGCGAGGTTGAGACATGACAGCTCCTGACCGAGGCCAGGATCATCCTGATCTCATAGCGATGCTCGGCAAATTATCTAGTGGGAAACGTCGGGGTGAAGGTCCGACACAGCTACTTCGGCAGGGTTTGCCAATACTTGAGAGAATCAAGGGGGTATTACGCAAACGATTGCATTTATCTCTTTTTACAATTGCGCGCAAAGCACCGAGAATCACTCCCCTGCCACCCTTCCGACTTTCGAGTGTGATGATCATGCAGCCTGCGGCACGTACCGAACTCTGGGCCATCCTGCGGCTGTCAGGACCGTTGATCGCCTCACAGTTGGCGCACATGCTGATGGTGCTGACCGACACCTTGATGATGGCCCGCCTGAGCCCGGAGGCCCTGGCCGGTGGCGGCCTGGGCGCGGCGACTTATTCGTTCGTGGCGATTTTCTGCATCGGCGTAATTGCGGCGGTGGGCACGCTGGTCGCCATTCGTCATGGCGCAGGAGATATCGAAGGCGCAACCCGCCTGACTCAGGCCGGGCTGTGGCTCGCCTGGTTGATGGCGTTGGCGGCGGCCTTGCTGCTGTGGAACCTCAAGCCGGTGCTGCTGATGTTCGGCCAGACCGAAACCAATGTGAATTCGGCCGGGCAGTTCCTGACCCTGTTGCCGTTCGCCCTGCCTGGCTACCTGAGCTTCATGGCCTTGCGCGGCTTCACCAGCGCCATCGGCAAGGCAACGCCCGTGATGGTGATCAGCCTGGGCGGCACGGTGGTCAACTACCTGCTCAACCATGCGCTGATCGAAGGCATGTTCGGCCTGCCCAAGCTCGGCCTGATGGGCATCGGCCTGGTGACGGCCATCGTCGCCAATGGCATGGCACTGGCCCTGATGGCGTACATCCGCAGCAATCGCGTCTATGCCGCTTACCCACTGAGCACCGGCCTGCTCCACCTTAATACTCAGTACCTGCGCGAGCTTTGGCGCCTGGGCCTGCCGATTGGCGGCACCTATGCGGTGGAGGTCGGGCTGTTCGCCTTCGCGGCGCTGTGCATGGGCACCATGGGCAGCACGCAATTGGCGGCGCATCAAATTGCCCTGCAGATCGTCTCGGTGGCGTTCATGGTGCCGGCGGGCATGTCTTACGCGGTGACCATGCGCATCGGCCAGCACTACGGCGCCGGGCAATTGCTGAAGGTGCGTACCGCCGGGCGCGTTGGAATGGGCTTTGGCGGCGCGGTGATGCTGGGGTTTGCCGGGGTATTGTGGCTGTATTCCGACCCGCTGATCGGGCTGTTTCTTGACCACAACGACCCGGCGTTTCATGACGTGATCGTGCTCGCCGTCAGCCTGCTGGCCGTCGCGGCCTGGTTCGAATTGTTCGACGGTGTGCAAACCATCGCCATGGGCTGCATCCGTGGGCTCAAGGACGCCAAGACCACCTTTCTGGTGGGGCTCGGTTGCTACTGGCTGATCGGCGCGCCGGCGGCGTGGTTGATGGCCTTCACGCTGGGTTGGGGGCCGACGGGTGTGTGGTGGGGGTTGGCGCTGGGGTTGGCATGCGCGGCGGTCAGCCTGACTTGGGCGTTTGAAGCGAAGATCAGGCGCATGATTCGGCAGGAGGCATTGCTGGGCTGATTAGATGTGCACGTCAGCCCAACTGCGCCTGCCGGCCCTTGCCGTGAGTCAGGTACTCCACCAGTTCAGGCAACGGCAACGGTTTGCTGATCAGGTAACCCTGGGCCTGGTCGCAGCCAAACAAGCGCAGCAATGCCAGTTGCTCCGGCGTTTCCACGCCTTCGGCGACCACTTCCAGGTTGAGGTTGTGGGCGAGGTTGATCATGGCGTGGACCAGCTTGCGATTCTCTTCGCGCTCCTCCATGCCGCCGACAAAGCTCTTGTCGACCTTCAGCAAGGCAATCGGCAGGCTGTTGAGGTGCACGAACGACGAAAAGCCGGTGCCAAAGTCGTCCAGGGAAAAGCGCACGCCGAGGCGGCCCAGGGCGTCCATGGTCTGCTTGACCAGGTCACTGCGGCGCATCACGGCGGTTTCGGTCAGCTCGAATTCCAGCCATTGCGCTTCCACGCCGCGCTCGGTGATCAGCCGACTGAGGGTGGACAGCAACTGGCTGTCCTGGAACTGACGGAACGACAGGTTGACCGCCATGTGCAGCGGCGGCAGACCGCGTTCGCGCAGGTCCTGCATATCGCGCAGGGCGCGGGAGATCACCCAGTAACCCAGTGGCACGATCAGGCCGCTCTGTTCGGCCAGGGGCACGAACTCGCTGGGCGCCAGCAGCCCCCGCTCGCCGTGGCGCCAGCGCACCAGGGCTTCGAGGCCGACGATACGGCCGTCGCCCAGGTCCAGGCGCGGCTGGTAATGCAGTTCCAGCTCATCACGGCGCAGCGCGCGGCGCAGTTCGCTTTCAAGATCGGCAAGGCTGCGCGCATTGCGGTTGATGCGCTCGTTGAAGATATGAAAGGTGCAGCCCTGGGTGCTTTTGGCTTGCTGCATGGCGATGTGCGCGTGCCACATCAGCGGGTCGGCGCCAGCGCGAGCGCGGGCATGGGCCACGCCCAGGCTGCAGCCGATCAGCAGGCTTTCACCGTCCACCCAGTAAGGCTCGGCCATGACCTGGGTGATGCGCTCGGCCATCCATTCGGCGCGCTGGGGTGCGCGGCGGGTGTCGATCAATAGGGCGAATTCGTCGCTACCCAGGCGCGCCAACTGGTCACCGGCTTCGAGCTGGCTCTTGAGCCGCGCGACCACTTGCAGGATCAGCCGGTCGCCGGCCTGGTGGCCGAGGGCATCGTTGGCGTGGCGGAAGTTGTCGAGGTCCAGGTGACCGAGTGCCAGGCCGCGCCCTTCATTGTCGGCCAGACGCGCCGCCAGCAGGGTCTGGAAGCCTTGGCGGTTGGCGATCCCCGTGAGCGGGTCCTGCTCGGCCAGACGCTGCAGCGTGTGTTCGAGCACGCCACGTTCACGCACATGACGCAGGCAGCGGCGCAACGTGCCAGCGTCCAGTGCGTCACGCACCAGCCAGTCACTGACCCCCAGCGGTGCAACCAGCGGCTCCTCTTCCAGCAGCAATATGCAAGGCAGGCTGCAGCGGCCAGGGCCGGGCTGCAAGCCGGGGGTGGTCAACAACACGGCGCTGTGGTCGTCATTGAACAGACGGCTCACCGAGTCCCAGTTGGGCGCGCTGATCAACACAGCTGCGTCGCCCATTGGCGCCAGGCACTCGCGCAACAAGGCTGCCCACTCAGGCGCATCGGACAGCAGCAGCAAACGCAAGGGTTCGACAGGCGTAGCCAAGCTAGCTCCCTAGACTCTGCAAAATTTCGTTGGCGGCGGCATTATGACGTGCGGCCTGATAATCACCAATGATAGGCGTTATCAAATACGCGAGTTGTCAGAAAAAGTCCTGAAAACGCGTCACATCCTGCGGCAAAGTAACAAAACCGGCAAATTTAGATCGAGTGGTACGTCACACCGTCGATCCAGGGCAGCAGAATCTTGCCAGCCTGTTAAAATGCCCGCCCTTTTGAACAACGACCTCCCGAATTCTGTATGTCCCGACTCAATCCCCGGCAGCAAGAAGCCGTGAACTACGTCGGCGGCCCTCTATTGGTGCTCGCCGGCGCAGGCTCCGGCAAGACCAGCGTGATCACCCGCAAGATCGCGCACCTGATCCAGAACTGCGGCATCCGTGCCCAGTACATCGTCGCCATGACCTTTACCAACAAGGCGGCGCGGGAAATGAAAGAGCGCGTCGGCACCCTGCTCAAGGGTGGCGAAGGCCGTGGCCTCACCGTGTGTACATTCCACAACCTGGGACTGAACATCATCCGCAAGGAGCATGTGCGGCTGGGCTACAAACCGGGCTTTTCGATCTTCGACGAGACCGACGTCAAGTCCTTGATGACCGACATCATGCAGAAGGAATACGCGGGCGACGACGGTGTCGACGAGATCAAGAACATGATCGGGTCGTGGAAAAACGACCTGATCCTGCCTGCCGAGGCGCTGGAAGCGGCGCGCAATCCCAAGGAGCAGACCGCCGCCATTGTCTACACCCACTACCAGCGCACGCTCAAGGCGTTCAACGCGGTGGACTTCGACGACCTGATCCTGCTGCCGGTAAAGCTGTTCCAGGAACACAAGGACATTCTGGAAAAGTGGCAGAACAAGGTGCGCTACCTGCTGGTGGACGAGTACCAAGACACCAACGCCAGCCAGTACCTGCTGGTGAAACTGCTGATCGGCACGCGCAACCAGTTCACCGTGGTTGGCGACGATGACCAGTCGATCTACGCCTGGCGCGGCGCCCGCCCGGAAAACCTGATGCTGCTCAAGGACGACTACCCGTCGTTGAAAGTGGTCATGCTGGAGCAGAACTACCGCTCCACCAGCCGCATTCTGCGGTGCGCCAACGTGCTGATCTCCAACAACCCCCACGAATTCGAAAAACAGCTGTGGAGCGAGATGGGCCATGGCGACGAGATCCGCGTGATCCGTTGCCGCAACGAAGACGCCGAAGCCGAGCGCGTGGCGGTCGAGCTGCTCACGCTGCACCTGCGGACCGACCGGCCCTACAGCGATTTCGCCATCCTTTATCGCGGCAACTACCAGGCCAAACTGATCGAGCTGAAGCTGCAGCACCATCAGATTCCCTATCGCCTGTCGGGCGGCAACAGCTTCTTCGGGCGCCAGGAAGTCAAGGACTTGATGGCCTACTTCCGGCTGATCGTGAACCCCGATGACGACAATGCCTTCCTGCGGGTGATCAACGTCCCACGCCGTGAAATCGGTTCGACTACGCTGGAAAAGCTCGGCAACTACGCCACCGAACGCAAGATCTCGATGTACGCCGCCACCGATGAAATCGGCCTGGGCGAACACCTGGACACGCGTTTCACCGATCGCCTGTCACGCTTCAAGCGTTTCATGGACAAGGTGCGCGAGCAGTGCGCAGGCGAAGACCCGATCAGCGCCCTGCGCAGCATGGTCATGGATATCGACTACGAGAACTGGCTGCGCACCAACAGCTCCAGCGACAAGGCCGCCGACTACCGCATGGGCAACGTCTGGTTCCTGATCGAGGCGCTGAAGAACACCCTGGAAAAAGACGAAGACGGCGAAATGACCGTTGAAGACGCCATCGGCAAGCTGGTGCTGCGCGACATGCTCGAGCGCCAGCAGGAAGAAGAAGACGGCGCCGAGGGTGTGCAGATGATGACCTTGCATGCCTCCAAGGGCCTGGAATTTCCTTATGTGTTCATCATGGGCATGGAAGAGGAAATTCTCCCACACCGTTCCAGCATCGAAGCCGACACCATTGAGGAAGAACGCCGGCTGGCCTACGTGGGCATTACCCGCGCGCGTCAGACCCTGGCCTTCACCTTTGCCGCCAAGCGCAAGCAATACGGCGAAATCATCGATTGCGCCCCCAGCCGGTTCCTGGACGAACTGCCGCCGGACGATCTGGCCTGGGAAGGCAACGACGACACCCCGACCGAGGTCAAGGCCGTTCGCGGCAACACGGCCCTGGCCGACATACGCGCGATGTTAAAGCGCTAGAATCGACTACTTTTTAATCTACTTTCGGCGCAGACCGCGCCATTAGAGGAAGCTTTCCGTGGAAGCACTGCACAAGAAAATTCGCGAAGAAGGCATCGTGCTTTCCGATCAGGTTCTCAAGGTTGACGCCTTTTTGAACCACCAGATTGATCCGGCGCTGATGAAATTGATCGGCGACGAGTTCGCCGCACTGTTCAAGGATTCGGGCATCACCAAGATCGTCACCATCGAAGCCTCGGGCATCGCGCCGGCCATCATGACCGGCCTGAACCTCGGCGTACCGGTGATTTTCGCCCGCAAGCAGCAGTCACTGACCCTGACCGAAAACCTGCTGTCGGCGACCGTGTATTCCTTCACCAAAAAGACCGAAAGCACCGTGGCCATTTCGCCGCGCCACCTGACCAGCAGCGACCGCGTGCTGGTGATCGATGACTTTTTGGCCAACGGCAAGGCCTCCCAGGCGCTGATCTCGATCATCAAGCAGGCCGGCGCGACCGTTGCCGGGCTGGGCATCGTCATCGAGAAGTCGTTTCAGGGCGGCCGTGCGGAACTGGATGCGCAGGGTTATCGGGTTGAATCGCTGGCACGGGTGAAATCCCTGGCCGGTGGTGTCGTTACCTTCATCTGAGCCAACACGCTGTCACACAGCAAACTGGAGCTGGAGCCTATAGGCCGGTCTGTTGTGGCGAGCAGGCTTGTCCTGCGTTGGGCTGCGCAGCAGCCCCAAAACCAGACGCTGAGCCATATTAAGGTACACCGCGTTTTGCTGGATTGGGGGTGCTTCGCACCCCAACGCGGGGCAAGCCCGCTCGCCACAAGGAAGTGGATTGCCTGAGATAACTCATTTGCGTGGGTCTTTCAGTGTGCGGTGGCTTGGAGGCCCGCGAGCAGCAGGCGCTGATACAAGTCCTCTTTCAGGCCTTCCGGCTTGTCCAGGCGCATCCGCTCCAGATGCCTGGGAAACGCTTCCGGGTCCGGTGCATCCAGCGCCGCACGGCCCAGTTCAAGAATTTCCGTCAGCTTGAATTTGCTCTTGAGCCAATTCAACGCGCGCAACAGATCCCGCTCTTCGTCAGTAAAGTCCGTGCCCAGCGGGTATTCCGGGAACAACCGACCATGCCGCGCCTGAATCGCTTTCAAGCGCTCCGGCGTGTTGTCACGAAAACGCGGATCCAGCTGGAAATCCCTGGGCAACTTACCGGCCTTTTGCGCCTGCTCGATCAGGTCACCCTGGAACCGTGAGTCGGTAACATTGAGCAGCGCCTCGATGACCTGGGCATCGGTCTGACCCCGCAGGTCGGCAATACCGTATTCGGTGATGACGATATCGCGCAGGTGCCGAGGAATGGTGCAGTGGCCATATTCCCAGACGATATTGGAGCTGACCTCCCCCGCCGATTCGCGCCAGCTGCGCAGGATAAGGATCGAGCGTGCACCTTCCAGGGCATGCCCCTGGGCCACAAAGTTGTACTGCCCGCCGACACCGCTGAGTACGCGGCCGTCTTCGAGCTGGTCAGCCACGCCGGCGCCGAGCAAAGTCACCATGATCGCGCTGTTGATAAACCGCGCATCCAGGCGCTGCAAGCGTTTGAGTTCTTCCTGGCCATACAGCTCGTTGATGTAGCTGATACGCGTCATGTTGAATTCAAGGCGCTTGGCAGGCGTCATTTCCTGCAGGCGCTGGTAAAAGCTGCGAGGGCCCAGGAAGAAACCGCCATGAACCGACACGCCATCGGGTTGCGCCGCATCGTCAAGCAGGCCGGCGTTGGCCTGTTCCTGGGTCGCGACGTCCGGGTAAACCTTGCGCCGTATGATCCCCGCATCCGCCAACACCAGCAGGCCGTTGACGAACATTTCGCTGCAGCCGTAAAGGCCACGGACGAATGGATCGACGCCGCCTTCACGGCTGATCAAGCGCGCCCACTGGTATACATTCAGGTCGGTAAGCAGCAGGCGATAGGCCTCGTTATCAGCCTGGCGCGCGAGCAAGGCGGCGGTCAGCGCGTCGCCCATCGAGCCGATACCGATCTGCAAGGTGCCGCCATCGCGCACCAGGGTGCTGGCATGCACACCGATAAAGTGGTCCTGGAAACCCACCGGCATATTCGGTGTGGAGAACAGCGTGGTGTTGTCTTTCTCGTCGAGCAGGTAATCGAAAGCGTCCATGCCCAGCTCGGCATCGCCGGGCATGTAGGGCAAATCGCTGTGCACCTGGCCGACGACGAGAATGGTTTCCCCGGCTTCGCGGCGCTTGGCGATCATGGGCAACAGGTCGAGGGAGATGTCCGGGTTGCAGCTCAGGCTCAAACGGTCGGGATGTTCAGGGCTGCTGGCGACCAGTTGCGCCACCAGGTTCAGTCCGGCGGCGTTGATATCGCGCGCGGCGTGGCTGTAGTTGCTGCTGACGTAATCCTGTTGCGCGGCCGCGCTGTGCAGCAGGCTGCCGGGCTGCATGAAAAACTGCTGCACGCGGATGTTCTTCGGCAGGCTGTCTTTGTTCAGGTCCGCGAGGAAGTCCAGCTCGGGGTAATCGCCAAAGACGCGCTCGATGAAGGGTTCGAGGAAGCGCTTCTGCAAGCCGTCGCCCATCGTCGGGCGGCCCAGGCTGAGTGCGGTGTAGATAGTCAAGGCGCGGTCCGGCAGCGTGACGATGCGCCGGTACAGCGCATTGACGAACTGATTGGGTTTGCCCAGCCCCAGGGGGATGCCCAAATGGATATGCGCCGGCAACCGCGCCAGTACGTCGTCAACTGCTTGCTCGATTGAACACAACTGCACCATCCGACCCTCCTGACATTCCATGATGTGGGGTTGGACCGAGCTTGCCGCGTCTTTGCTGCAATGAACAGTGTCGAAACACAAATGGCGTTCACAAAAAAAGCCGCGGATCAGCGGCTTTTTGGTGAAGATCGGGTTATTTCAAACCAGACATTTTCTCGATGGCGCCCTTGAGTTCGTCATCCGAGCAATCCCCGCAAGTGCCCTTGGGCGGCATCGCATTGACGCCGGTGATGGCTTTTGCAAGCAAGCCGTCGAGGCCGCCCTGCTCCTGGGCGCGTTTACCCCAGTCGGCCGCATCGCCGATTTTCGGCGCGTTCAGCAGACCGACGCTGTGACACGCGGTGCAATGATTGGCGATCACATCATCCGGCGCCCTCGCGCTGGCGCCGCTCTCGGTTACGGCGCCAGTGCAGGCCTGACCCTGAACGCACACCTTGCCGACCGGTTCCAGACGCCTGGCGAGGTCGTCGGCGGTTGCCGCCTGGGCGCTGAAAGCCCCCAGGGCCAATAAGGTGGCTGATGCAGCCAACATTTTGCTGATACGTTTGATGCGTTCACCCGCATGGTGGCGATTCACGCCCAGGGCCACAGGATCGCAGGCAGCGCGCATCTTTGTTTAAAAATTCGCGGGTGTGGCTGCGCTGATCAATCGCGCAGGCACATCGAACGGGTTGCGAAAACGATGAGGTCTGCTGCTCTCGAAGTAATAGCTATCGCCCGCTTCGAGCAAAAACGTTTCAAGACCGACTACCAGCTCCAGACGCCCTTCCACCAGGATCCCGGTTTCTTCGCCTTCGTGGGTGAGCATTTCTTCGCCCGTGTCGGCACCCGGCGGGTAGACCTCATTAAGAAACGCGATCGCCCGGCTGGGATGCGCGCGGCCGACCAGTTTCATAGTCACGGCGCCGTCGGAAATGTCGATCAACTCGTGGGCTTTGTAGACGATCTGCGTGGGCACTTCCTGGAGAATTTCCTCGGAAAAGAACTCGACCATGGACATGGGGATGCCGCCCAGTACCTTGCGCAAGGAGCTGATCGAGGGACTGACGCTGTTTTTTTCGATCATCGAAATGGTGCTGTTGGTGACACCCGCGCGCTTGGCAAGCTCACGCTGGGAAAGACCTTTGAGTTTACGGATCGATTGCAGTCGTTCGCCGACGTCCAATGCTGGTGCCTCCCGGGATTCAGGCTTTGTTGTAGTTGAGCGTTATCATGGCGACAGCGTTCAGTATTTACAACACTTGGGCCTGAATCCCGGACGGTCGCCTCGCTCGCCTGCGATCAAGCGCCGCAATAGAGCCTTGGCACGCGACGCAGATTGCAGAAAATCTGATAGGGGATGGTCTCGGCGGCAGCGGCTACGTCACTGGCAAGAATGTGTTTGCCCCACAGCTCCACGGTGGAGCCCAGGCCGGCCTGCGGTATGTCCGTGAGGTCGACGCACAGCATGTCCATGGACACACGCCCCAACAACTGACTGCGCTGACCCGCCACCAGCACCGGCGTGCCGGTAGGCGCATGGCGCGGGTAACCGTCGGCATACCCCATGGCAACCACGCCGACGCGCATCGGCCTGGGTGTGATGAACCTGGCGCCGTAACCCACCGGCTCGCCGGTCGGTAGCTCACGCACGCAAATCACCTTCGACTCCAGGGTCATGACGGGTTGCAGACGCGCTGCGATGGCTTGGTCCTCGCCAAACGGGGTAGCGCCGTACAGCATGATGCCGGGGCGCACCCAGTCGCTGGACACCTGTGGCCAGCCCATCACCGAGGGCGAATTGCGCAGGCTGACCTCAGCCGACAAGCCCTGGCGCGCCGCTTCGAACACCGCCACCTGTTCATCACTGCGCACGCAGTCGAGTTCATCGGCACGGGCGAAATGACTCATCAATACAATGCTCGCCACCTTGCCGCTGGCCAGCAGGCGTTGATAGGCCGCCTGATAATCCTCGGGATGCAGACCCACGCGGTGCATGCCCGAGTCGAGCTTGAGCCAGACGGTCAGCGGCTTGCTCAAGGGGGCTTGTTCGATGGCCTCCAGTTGCCACAGCGAATGCACCACGCACCAGAAATCATGCTCGATGATCAGCGGCAATTCGTCGGCTTCGAAAAAACCTTCCAGCAACAACACCGGCGCACGAATGCCGGCCGCCCGCAGCTCCAGGGCCTCCTCGATGCACGCCACGGCAAACCCGTCAGCCTCGGCTTCCAGCGCCTGGGCCACGCGCACGGCGCCGTGGCCGTAGGCGTCGGCCTTGACCACCGCGAGGGCCTTGGCCCCCGCGACTTCACGGGCCAATTGGTAGTTGTGGCGCAAGGCCTGGAGATCGATGAGGGCACGGGCAGGACGCATGGCGGCGGGCTTCTAGGCGGCAAGTTGAAAAAAACCGGCACCGATTTGCGTCGGCGCCGGATCGGTATTTATGGCAACGCAGCCACGACGGACAGCTCTACCAGAATATGCGGTTCGCACAGCTTGGCCTCGACCGTGGCGCGAGCCGGGGCGACACCTTTGGGTAGCCACTGGTCCCACACGGCGTTCATGCCGGCAAAATCGGCGTCGATGTCTTTGAGGTAAATCGTCACCGACAGCAAACGGGTCTTGTCGGTGCCGGCGAGGTCCAGCAAGCGTTCGATATTGACCAGGGTTTCGCGGGTCTGCTGTTCGATCCCGGCGCTCATGTCGTCACCAACCTGCCCCGCCAGATACACGGTGCCATTGTGAACGACGTTCTGACTCATGCGCTCATTGGTGAGCTGGCGCTGGATGGACATGTTTTGCGGACTCCTGGTGACTACCGTAACGGGAAATATCGAGGCCTTCGGCGCTGATCTGCGGGGTTTTACGCGCGATCAGGTCGGCCAGCAAGCGACCGGAGCCACAGGCCATGGTCCAGCCGAGGGTGCCATGGCCAGTATTGAGGAACAGGTTCCTGAACGGGGTGGCACCCACAATCGGCGTGCCGTCCGGCGTGGTCGGGCGCAGGCCGGTCCAGAAATTCGCCTGGGCCAGATCGCCGCCCCGAGGATAAAGGTCGTTGACGATCATCTCCAGGGTTTCGCGTCGACGCGGGTTCAGCGACAGGTCAAAGCCGGCTATTTCAGCCATGCCACCGACGCGGATGCGGTTGTCGAAACGGGTGATGGCGACCTTGTAGGTCTCGTCGAGAATGGTCGACGTTGGCGCCATTGCCGGATTGGTGATCGGTACCGTCAATGAGTAACCCTTGAGCGGGTAAACCGGCGCCTTGATCCCCAGCGGTTTGAGCAGCTTGGGTGAGTAGCTGCCCAGGGCCAATACGTAGCGGTCCGCAGTTTCCAGCTTGCCGTCGACCCATACGCCATTGACGCGGTCGCCAGCCCAGTCGAGGCGCTGAATATCCTGTTCGAAGCGAAACTCCACCCCCAACTGCCTGCACATGTCGGCCAAGCGCGTGGTGAACAGTTGGCAATCGCCGGTCTGATCGTTCGGCAGGCGCAGTGCGCCGGCAAGAATGTCGGTGACATTGGCCAGGGCCGGCTCAACGCGGGCAATGCCGGCGCGGTCGAGCAACTCGAACGGCACGCCCGACTCCTGCAGCACGGCGATGTCCTTGGCGGCGCCGTCGAGCTGCGCCTGGGTGCGGAACAACTGCGTCGTCCCCAAACTGCGGCCTTCGTAGGCAATGCCGGTTTCTGCGCGCAATTCGTCGAGGCAATCGCGGCTGTACTCGGACAGGCGCACCATGCGCTCCTTGTTCACCGCATAACGGCTGGCCGTACAGTTGCGCAGCATCTGCGCCATCCACAGGTATTGATCGATATCGGCAGTGGCCTTGATCGCCAGCGGCGCGTGACGTTGCAACAACCACTTGATCGCCTTGAGCGGCACACCCGGCGCGGCCCAGGGCGAGGCATAGCCAGGCGACACCTGGCCGGCGTTGGCGAAGCTGGTTTCCATGGCGGCGGCAGGCTGACGGTCGACCACGACCACCTCATAGCCGGCCCGTGCCAAATAGTAGGCACTGGTCACACCAATGACGCCGCTACCCAAAACCAGAACGCGCATTTTTTATCCTCATCGCGGGCTCAGCCGCTGACGTGTGTTATTGGAGCAATGATGGGGGCAGTGTAAAAAAGAATGTCCAGTGCATTTCACTATATAAGTGCCTATATTTGGCGACAATTCTCGGCAAAAACCCTTTTCACAGAGGCGTATCCCCTATGCGTACCAACACCCAGACCAAGCGGGAGCTGGACAAGATCGACCGCAATATCCTGCGCATCCTGCAAACCGATGGACGTATTTCGTTCACCGAGCTGGGGGAAAAGGTCGGGCTGTCGACCACGCCCTGTACCGAGCGGGTGCGGCGCCTGGAGCGCGAGGGGATCATCATGGGCTATAACGCGCGGCTCAATCCGCAGCATTTGAAGGGAAGTTTGCTGGTATTTGTCGAGATCAGCCTTGATTACAAGTCTGGCGACACGTTTGAGGAATTCCGCCGCGCCGTGCTGAAGCTGCCCCATGTGCTGGAGTGCCATCTGGTGTCAGGTGACTTCGACTACCTGGTGAAGGCGCGGATTTCCGAGATGGCGTCGTACCGTAAATTGCTCGGCGACATCCTGCTCAAGCTGCCCCATGTACGCGAATCCAAGAGCTATATCGTGATGGAAGAGGTGAAGGAGAGCCTGAACCTACCGATTCCGGACTAGTGGTCACATTGACTCCGTACATTCAACTGGCTAGACCAGCACCTGCCGAGTGCTGCCCATGTAGTCGTGAATCTGCTTCTCCACCCGCGGATGGATCAACTCCACCGGTCGCCGCCCGTTGGGGCAAGGCAGGGTTGGGGTGGTGCCAAACAGCCTGCAAATCAGCGGCCGCTCGTCATATACGGTGCAGCCATTGGGGCCCAGGTGCACACAATTCAGCTCATCCATCGCCGCGTCCTGCTCGGCGGCAGTCTTGCGCGGCAGGCGTGACATTTCCTCGGGCGAGGTGGTCACCGGCCCACAGCAGTCATGGCAGCCGGGGACACACTCGAACGAAGGAATCTGCTTGCGCAGGGCGCTGATTTTCTGGCTGTTGCAACTCATCAAGACCCATACCAAACGGCGGACAGGCGTGGATTCTGCCGCAAAACGCCGCCCACAGACAGCTCCGCCCGACCGTTGTATCCTGCGTCAAATTTTTCACACAGGGAGGCTCCCATGACCACCAGCGCCCGGCACACCACGTCCTACTACGCCGCCAGCAGCGTGCCGCAGCCCGATTACCCGGCGCTGGCAGGCGAGATGAGCGCAGACGTGTGTGTGATCGGCGGGGGGTATTCGGGGCTCAACACGGCGCTGGAGCTGGCCGAACGCGGTTTCAAGGTGGTGTTACTGGAGGCGCGCAAAATCGGCTGGGGCGCCAGCGGGCGCAATGGCGGCCAGCTGATTCGCGGCGTTGGTCACGGCCTGGACCAGTTCGCCAATGTGATCGGCAGCGACGGCGTGCGCCAGATGAAACGCATGGGCCTGGAAGCGGTGGAAATCGTGCGTGAACGCGTCGAGCGCTTCCAGATCCCCTGCGATCTGACTTGGGGCTATTGCGACCTGGCCAACAAGGCCCGCGACCTGCAAGGCCTGGCCGAAGACGCCGAAGAACTGCGCAGCCTCGGCTATCGCCACGAAGTGCGCCTGTTGCAAGCCAGCGAAATGCGCAGTGTGATCGGCTCCGAGCGGTATGTGGGCGGCATGATCGACATGGGTTCCGGGCACCTGCACCCGTTGAACCTGGCGCTGGGCGAAGCGGCCGCCGCGCAGCAACTGGGGGTGCAGTTGTTCGAACAGTCCGAGGTGACGCGCATCGACTACGGCCCCGAGGTCACGGTGCACACCGCTCAGGGTCAGGTACGTGCCAAGACCCTGGTACTGGCCTGCAATGCTTATCTGAACGGGCTCAACCCACACTTGAGCGGCAAGGTGCTGCCCGCCGGCAGCTATATCATCGCCACCGAACCTCTGGATGAGGCGCAGGCCGCCAGACTGTTGCCGCAGAACATGGCCGTGTGCGACCAGCGGGTGACGGTGGATTACTTCCGCCTGTCGGCCGACCGCCGCCTGCTGTTCGGCGGTGCCTGCCATTATTCCGGGCGCGATCCCCAGGATATCGGCGCCTACATGCGGCCCAAGATGCTGAGCGTATTTCCGCAACTGGCCAACGTGAAGATCGACTACCAATGGGGCGGCATGATCGGCATCGGCGCCAACCGCCTGCCGCAGATCGGCCGGCTGGCGGACCAACCCAACGTGTATTACGCCCAGGCCTACGCGGGCCACGGCCTGAACGCCACGCACCTGGCCGGCAGGCTGCTGGCCGAAGCCATCAGCGGCCAGCAGCACGGACGCTTCGACTTGTTCGCCCAGGTGCCGCACATGACTTTCCCCGGCGGCAAGCACTTGCGCTCACCGCTGCTGGCCCTGGGCATGCTCTGGCATCGTCTCAAAGAACTGATGTGATCATCCGCGCCAGAAGGGCTTGAGGCCTTCCTCGCGCGCCTGTTCCTCAGTCAAGCCGATGTCGCGCAACTGCTCGCAAGTCAGCGCCAGCAGCGCCTTGCGGGTATGGCGACGCAGCCAGAACAAATCCCAGCGTTCCCGGGCCGGCGCCAACCGCACGCGCCGCTGCCCAGCTTCCAGTTCCTGACCCCGTAACGCCAGCCGCACATCGCAGATCCCGTTCATGTTGCCGCCCCTTGTTGGCTCGTTGCCTTGAGTGACAAGCATGGGGGCTTTGGCACAACCAATACAGATCCAATCAAGCGTTATTAAATCCATACAGATACTGCCCATTCATGGCTGAATCCTGTATTTTCCGCCTATCTGTATTGGTCCCCGGGAGTGGCCGCCATGACCCTTTACGTCAATCTTGCCGAAGTGCTTGGCGCCCGGATCGAACAGGGCTTCTACCGCCCTGGTGACCGCCTGCCCTCGGTGCGGGCCTTGAGCGTGGAGCACGGCGTCAGCCTGAGCACCGTGCAACAGGCCTATCGCATGCTGGAAGACAGCGGCCTGGCAACGCCCAGGCCCAAGTCGGGCTACTTCGTACCCGTCGGCCGTGAACTGCCGGCGCTGCCCGAAGTGGGCCGTCCGGCGCAGCGACCGGTTGAGATCTCGCAGTGGGATCAGGTGCTGGAACTGATCCGCACCGTGCCACGCAAGGATGTCATACAGCTGGGCCGCGGCATGCCGGATGTATTGTCGCCCACCCTCAAGCCGCTGTTGCGCAGCCTCGCCCGCGTGAGTCGACGCCAGGACCTGCCGGGCCTGTATTACGACACTATCCTCGGCTGTATGGAACTGCGTGAGCAGATCGCACGGCTGTCATTGGATTCCGGTTGCCAACTGACCGCCGAAGACATTGTGATCACCACCGGCTGCCACGAAGCGCTGTCAGCCAGCATTCACGCGATTTGCGAACCCGGCGATATCGTGGCGGTGGACTCGCCCAGCTTTCACGGCGCCATGCAGACCCTCAAGGGGCTGGGCATGAAAGCCCTGGAAATCCCCACCGATCCGCTCACCGGCATCAGCCTGGAAGCGCTTGAGCTGGCCCTGGAACAGTGGCCGATCAAAGTCATTCAACTGACCCCCAACTGCAACAACCCGCTGGGCTACATCATGCCCGAGGCACGCAAGCGCGCACTGCTGACGCTGGCCCAGCGTTTTGACGTCGCGATCATCGAAGACGACGTGTATGGCGAACTGGCCTACAGCTACCCGCGCCCGCGCACCCTCAAATCCTTCGACGAAGACGGCCGTGTATTGCTGTGCAGTTCGTTCTCGAAAACCCTGGCGCCGGGCCTGCGCATTGGCTGGGTGGCGCCGGGCCGTTACCTGGAGCGGGTGCTGCACATGAAATACATCAGCACGGGTTCTACCGCCACGCAGCCGCAGATTGCGATTGCCGAATTTCTCAAGGGCGGGTATTTCGAACCGCACTTGCGGCGCATGCGCACGCAATATCAGCGTCAGCGCGACCTGATGCTCGACTGGGTGAGCCGCTATTTTCCCGCTGGCACCCGCGCCAGCCGACCGCAGGGCAGCTTCATGCTGTGGGTAGAACTGCCGGAGGGTTTCGACACCTTGAAGCTCAACCGCGTTTTGATGGAACAAGGCGTGCAGGTGGCAGTGGGCAGCATCTTTTCTGCGTCGGGCAAGTACCGCAATTGCCTGCGCATGAACTACGCTGCCAGGCCGACGCCGCAGATTGAAGAAGCGGTGCGCAAGGTCGGCGCTGCCGCGAGCGATATGCTGGCCGACGCGTCACACTGACCTTTTGCGTAAACTCGCCGTCAGATATCGACCACCGCCCTGATCTGGAACCCACGCCCTTGACGATTCGACGGCTTTTACCGTTTTGCCTGTTGGGCGCCCTGGCGCTGGGCGGTTGCGCCACCAAGACCGCACCGCGCATCCCCAGCGACGCGCTGCCCGCCGCGCAATCGTCATTCGGCCGCTCGATCCAGGCCCAGGCGGCGCCACACCAGGGTCAGTCGGGCTTTCGGCTGCTGCCCAACAGCAGCGAAGCCTTCATGGCCCGCGCCGAATTGATCCGCAATGCCCAGAGCAGCCTCGACCTGCAGTACTACATCGTTCACGACGGCATCAGCACGCGCATGCTGGTGGATGAACTGCTCAAGGCCGCCGACCGTGGCGTGCGCATCCGCATCCTGCTGGATGACACCACCAGCGACGGCCTCGACCAGATCATCGCCACCCTCGCCGCCCACCCCAAAATCGATATTCGCCTGTTCAACCCGCTGCACCTGGGGCGCAGCACTGGCGTAACCCGGGCCATGGGCCGCCTGTTCAATTTGTCACTGCAACACCGGCGCATGCACAACAAGCTTTGGCTGGCGGACAACAGCGTGGCCATCGTGGGCGGTCGCAACCTGGGGGACGAGTATTTCGACGCCGAGCCGAACCTGAATTTCACCGATATCGACATGCTCAGCGTCGGACCGGTGGCCGAGCAACTGGGCCACAGTTTCGATCAGTACTGGAACAGCGCCCTGAGCAAGCCCATCGATGAGTTTGTTTCCAACGTGCCCACCAAAGGCGACCTGGCGGTTGCGCGCAAGCGGCTGGAGGCCTCGCTGGCCGAGTCGCGCCAGCAGAATCATGCGTTGTACAACCGCTTGCGCACCTATCAGACCCAACCACGCATGGACATCTGGCGGCGCGAACTGATCTGGGCCTGGAACCAGGCGCTGTGGGACGCGCCGAGCAAGGTCCTGGCCAAGGCCGACCCCGACCCGCGCCTGCTGCTGACCACCCAACTGGCGCCGGAGTTGGACGGCGTCAAGCAAGAGCTGATGATGATTTCGGCGTACTTCGTGCCCGGCCAGCCCGGGCTCGTGTATCTGACCGGACGCGCCGACGCCGGTGTGTCGGTGAGCCTGTTGACTAACTCTCTGGAAGCCACCGACGTACCCGCCGTGCACGGCGGCTACGCGCCCTATCGCAAGGCGCTGCTGGAGCATGGCGTGAAACTCTATGAACTGCGCCGCCAACCCGGCGACCCCAGTGCCGGCAGCGGGCCGCACCTGTTCCGGCGCGGCAGCTTCCGGGGCTCGGACTCCAGCCTGCACAGCAAGGCAATGATCTTCGACCGGGAGAAGTCGTTTATCGGTTCATTCAACTTCGACCCGCGCTCAGTGTTGTGGAACACCGAAGTGGGCGTGCTGGTCGACAGCCCGGAACTGGCCGAACACGTGCGCAACCTGGCGCTGCAAGGCATGGCACCGGCGTTGAGTTATGAGGCAAAACTGCAGGATGGCAATGTGGTGTGGGTGACCGAGGATAATGGCCAGTTGCACACCCTGACCCGCGAGCCGGGCAACTGGTGGCGGCGCTTCAATGCGTGGTTCGCCACGTCGGTCGGCCTCGAACGCATGCTCTGAAAACCATGGCCCATCAGCTGTGGAAGGGAGCAAGCCCCCTCCCACAGAGTTCATACATGTCACACAGTTTTGGACAGCGGTGTGACTTAGAGCTTGATCCAGGTGGACTTCAGTTCGGTGTATTTGTCGAACGCATGCAGCGACTTGTCGCGGCCATTACCCGACTGCTTGAAACCACCAAACGGCGCGGTCATGTCGCCGCCGTCGTACTGGTTGACCCACACACTGCCTGCACGCAGCGCCTTGGCGGTCAGGTGCGCCTTGGAGATATCGGCGGTCCACACCGCAGCGGCCAGGCCGTAGACCGTGTCGTTGGCGATGCTGACCGCCTCCTGCGCGCTGTCGAAGGTAATCACCGACAACACCGGGCCGAAGATCTCTTCCTGGGCGATCTTCATGGCATTGGTCACGCCGTCGAAGATCGTCGGCTCGACATAGGTGCCACCGGTTTCCTCGAGGATGCGCTTGCCGCCGGCGACCAGCTTGGCGCCGTCCGCATGGCCGGCTTCGATGTAAGACAGCACGGTGTTCATCTGCTGGGTGTCCACCAGCGCGCCGACAGTGGTGGCCGGGTCCAGCGGGTTGCCTGGCTTCCAGCCTTTGAGGGCTTCGATCACCAGAGGCAGGAAGCTGTCCTTGATCGAGCGCTCGACCAGCAGACGCGAACCGGCGGTGCAGACTTCGCCCTGGTTGAAGGCGATGGCGCTGGCGGCGGATTTGGCGGCGGCCTGTAGGTCCGGCGCATCGGCGAACACAATGTTCGGGCTCTTGCCGCCGGCTTCCAGCCACACGCGCTTCATGTTCGACTCGCCGGAGCGGATCAACAGTTGCTTGGCGATCTTGGTTGAACCGGTGAACACCAGGGTGTCGACGTCCATGTGCAGCGCCAGTGCATTACCCACGGTGTGGCCGTAGCCCGGCAGCACGTTGAACACGCCTTTGGGAATACCGGCTTCAACGGCCAGGGCGGCGATGCGGATGGCGGTCAACGGGGACTTTTCGGACGGCTTGAGGATTACCGAGTTACCGGTGGACAGCGCAGGGCCCAGCTTCCAGCAGGCCATCATCAGTGGGAAGTTCCACGGCACGATGGCACCCACCACGCCGACCGGCTCGCGGGTGACCAGACCCAGCTGATCGTGCGGGGTAGCGGCGACTTCGTCGTAGATTTTGTCGATCGCCTCGCCGCTCCAGCTCAGTGCATTGGCGGCACCGGGCACATCAATGTTGAGGGAGTCGCTGATCGGCTTGCCCATGTCCAGGGTCTCAAGCAGCGCCAGCTCTTCGGCATTGGCCTTGAGCAGCGCGGCGAAACGGATCATCGTGGCTTTGCGCTTGGCCGGCGCCAGACGCGACCAGACACCGGAATTGAAGGTGGCGCGAGCGTTTTCCACGGCGCGCTGGGCGTCGGCGACGTCACAGCTGGCGATAGTAGCCAGCAGGCGGCCGTCAACCGGGCTGATGCACTCGAAGGTGTCACCGGAAGCGGCGGCGGTGTATTCGCCATTGATATAGGCGCGACCTTCGATCTTCAGGTCCTTGGCGCGTTGTTCCCAGTCGGCACGGGTCAGGGTGGTCATGCAAGTGTCCTCCTCTTATCAGTACAAGGGCCGGGGGCTATCCCCCGGCAGCCTTAAAGAATGCGTGCCCGGCCAGCCTGCTGTTCGGCTCAAGGCAGCTGCCACCCTAAACCAGCGGCTGGTGATGTTTCAATATATTTGACATAACGCCGGAAAACGCCCTTGCGATGTTCATTTTAATAAACATAGACTTTGGGCTCTCCTACCGCAGGCCAGACGGGACACGCACATGAGCATCCAGGATATCGTCGACTTCAGCCAAGCCAGCACCGCCCCCGAACGCTATCGCCCTGCCGCCGAAAAAATCCTCAAGGGCGATCCTGAGCAGACCCTCTACAACCACTACAACAGTCCATGCGGTCAGATGAGTGCCGGGGTGTGGGAAGGGGAAGTCGGACAGTGGAAGGTCAATTACACCGAACACGAGTACTGCGAGATTGTGCAGGGTGTGTCGGTGTTGCGGGATGGCGAGGGCAACGCCAAGACCCTGCGTGCTGGCGACCGCTTCGTGATACCAGCCGGCTTCAGCGGCACCTGGGAAGTGCTGGAGGCTTGCCGCAAGATCTATGTGGTGTTCGAACAGAAAACCTGATCAGGCAAATCCCAGGCAAAAAAAAGCCCGAATCCTGAGAGACGGGCTTTTTTTCACAAGGAGGAAAATCAATTACTTGATTTTGCCTTCTTTGTAGATCACGTGCTTGCGAACGCGCGGGTCGAACATTTTCTTTTCGAGCTTGTCCGGAGTAGTACGCTTGTTCTTGTCGGTAGTGTAGAAGTGACCAGTACCGGCGCTAGAGATCATTCGAATCAATTCACGCATGATAGAGCTCCTTAGATCTTGCCGGCGGCGCGGATTTCGGCCAGCACGACAGTGATGCCACGCTTGTCGATGATACGCATGCCTTTGGCAGATACACGCAGGCGAACAAAACGTTTCTCTTCTTCAACCCAGAAGCGGTGATGCTGCAGGTTCGGCAGGAAACGACGACGGGTTTTGTTATTTGCGTGGGAAATGTTATTCCCAGTCACCGGACCCTTACCGGTAACTTGACAGACTCTCGACATGCCTCAGCCCTCTAAAACCACATGCCCAACCCGGCATGGGTTGGCCGCTTAATCTCTCAGTCATTTGGCGCCAGGCGCCGCGTTTCTTTAAGGGTCTTACCGGCTACACCTACAGTGAAGGAACCGGGCCCCTAGAAAAGAGCGCTGCTTTATACCAGAAAGACCCTGACGCAACAACAGCCCGTATGTTTTTACCGGCGTAAATCTGCGCAGTTGCCGCCTGAACCGTTGCCAGGAGGGGCCGCTGCCATAGCCGACCGCTCGTCGCACAGAATGATTTTCAGCGCCCGTGCGCGCCGCAAAGCGCAGCGCGTTACCGTCTGAGGCGCCATCAAAACAGCATTTACGGCAAAAGCACAGGCAAAAATGGGCTAGTCATTTATTCATCAGACCACTACGGTAGGACTTTTCCAGACTGCACTCGCAGATGGGCCTTCGATCTGCAAAGGAAACCGACCATGCGCCTCGCTGCCCTACCGCTCTTGCTAGCCCCTTTCTTCATCGCCCCGCTGGCGTCTGCGGCCTCCAATCTGAGCGTGTGCACCGAGGCCAGCCCCGAAGGGTTCGATGTGGTGCAATACAACTCGCTGACTACCACCAATGCCTCGGCCGATGTGCTGATGAACCGTCTGGTGGACTACGACGCGAACAGCGGCAAGCTGGTGCCGAGCCTGGCGGACAGCTGGGATGTTTCGCCGGATGGCCTGACCTACACCTTCAAGCTGCACCCCGACGTGAAATTCCATCGCACCGCGTATTTCACTCCGAGCCGCACCCTCACAGCTGAAGACGTGCGCTTCAGCTTCGAACGCATGCTCGACCCTGCCAACCCCTGGCACAAGATCGCCCAGAGCGGCTTCCCCCACGCGCAATCGCTGCAATTACCCACGCTGGTCAAGAAGATCGATGCCCTCGACCCGCTGACGGTGCGCTTTACTCTGGATCACGCCGACTCGACCTTCCTCGCGACGCTGAGCATGGGCTTTGCCTCGATCTACCCGGCCGAATACGCCGACAAACTGCTCAAGGCCGGCACTCCTGAGAAGCTCAACAGCCAGCCCGTCGGCACCGGCCCGTTCATTTTTACGCGGTTCCAGAAGGACGCCGTGGTGCGCTACAAGGCCAACCCGGAGTATTTCGCCGGTAAACCGGCGGTGGACAACCTGATCTTTGCCATTACCCCGGACGCCAATGTGCGCCTGCAGAAACTGCACCGTGATGAATGCCAGATCGCCCTGTCGCCCAAGCCTCTGGACGTGAGCGAAGCCGAGAAAGACCCGGCGCTCAAGGTGGAAAAAACCGCAGCGTTCATGACCGCTTTCGTTGCCATCAACAGCCAGCATCCGCCGCTGGACAAACCGGAAGTGCGCCAGGCCATCAACCTGGCCTTTGACAAGGACAGTTACCTTAAAGCGGTGTTTGAAGGCACCGCCGAGGCAGCCAACGGTCCGTTCCCACCCAACACCTGGAGCTACGCCAAGGACTTGCCGGGTTATCCACAGGACCTCGCCAAGGCCAAAGCCCTGCTGGCGCGCGCCGGACTCAAGGACGGCTTCAAAACCACCCTATGGACGCGTCCCACTGGCAGCCTGCTGAACCCCAACCCGAGTCTGGGCGCACAGCTGTTGCAGGCAGACCTGGCCAAGGTCGGCATTAAGGCCGAGATCCGCGTGATCGAGTGGGGCGAGCTGATCCGCCGCGCCAAGGCAGGTGAGCATGACCTGCTGTTCATGGGCTGGGCGGGTGACAACGGCGACCCGGATAACTTCCTGACCCCGCAGTTTTCCTGCGCGGCAGTCAAATCCGGCACAAACTTCGCCCGCTATTGCGACCCTGCGCTGGACAAACTCATCAGCGCCGGCAAGACCACCAGCGAACAAGGGGTGCGCAGCAAGCTGTACCAGCAGGCCCAGGCGCAGATCCAGCAACAGGCGCTGTGGTTGCCGTTGGCACATCCAACGGCATTTGCCCTGACGCGCAAGAATGTCGAGGGGTACCAGGTGAGTCCGTTTGGCCGGCAGGATTTCTCCAGGGTCAATGTCAAACCCTGATCGTTGCGGCGGGTGGCGTTACATCCAGCCGTACTCCGCCATCGATAATGGATCACCGTCACCCACGATGATGTGATCCAGCACCCGCACATCCACCATTTCCAGGGCGCTTTGCAAGGTCCTGGTCAATTTTCGATCAGCCGCACTGGGTTCGGCACTGCCCGAAGGATGGTTGTGACACAGGATTAACGCCGCCGCGTTGTAGGCCAGCGCACGCTTGACCACCTGCCTGGGATAAACCTGCGCCTTGTCGATGGTGCCTTGGGACAATGCCTCGAAACCCAGCACGCGATGCCTGGAATCAAGAAACAGGCAGCCAAAAATCTCGTGAGGTTCATGGCGCAGCAGCGCCTTGAGGTAATCGCGCACGGCTTCGGGGCTTTCCAGCACCGAATAATGACGCAAACCCTCGGCCATATGGCGCCGGGCGATTTCCATCACCGCCTGCAGCTGGGCGTATTTTGCCGGGCCCAGGCCCAGTTGCTGATTGAACAGTGTCTGGCTGGCCTCCAGCAGCGGACGCAGGCCGCCAAAGCGCGTCAACAGATGGCGCGCCAGGTCCACCGCGCTCAGGCCGCACACCCCGGTACGCAGAAAGATTGCCAGCAATTCGGCGTCTGACAGACTCGCCGCCCCCCATTCCAGAAGCCTCTCCCGCGGCCGCTCAGCGGCTGGCCAATCGCGAATACTCATGTCACGCCCCTCTCCATATGCACCCCTGCGCGCCGCTGTTGCCAGGCGGACGCTGTGTTATCGTAGGCCCTCTTTTTTGCCTGCGATTTCACCTGGGGAGCAGGCATCGCAGGCGTCACTGAACTGGCTTCACTGAACTGGAAAGGCAAACCAATGCAGCGTCTGTATCGGAAACGCATCGTTCTCGGCGTCGGCGGCGGCATTGCCGCCTACAAGAGCGCAGAGCTGGTTCGCAGGCTCCTGGACCAGGGCGCCGAAGTGCGCGTGGTCATGACCCGCGGCGGCAGCGAGTTCATCACGCCGCTGACCATGCAGGCCCTGTCGGGCCACCCGGTTCACCTGGACCTGCTGGACCCGGCCGCCGAAGCTGCCATGGGCCATATCGAACTGGCCAAATGGGCAGACCTGGTGCTCATCGCTCCGGCCACCGCCGACCTGATCGCGCGCCTGGCCCAAGGCATCGCCGATGACCTGCTGACCACCCTGGTACTGGCCACCGACGCCACCGTCGCCATTGCTCCGGCGATGAACCAGGCCATGTGGCGCGACCCGGCCACCCAGGCCAACACCCAGCTCCTGCAAAGCCGTGGCCTCAAGGTGTTCGGCCCGGCATCCGGCAGCCAAGCCTGCGGCGACGTCGGCATGGGCCGCATGCTCGAAGCCAACGACCTGGCGCTGTGCGCCGCCGAGTGCTTCCAGCATCTGGCGCTGACCGGCAGGCACGTGCTGATTACCGCAGGCCCGACCCAGGAAAACATCGACCCTGTGCGCTACATCACCAACCATAGCTCAGGAAAAATGGGCTTTGCCCTGGCGGAAGCGGCGGTCGAGGCAGGCGCGCGCGTCACCCTGATCACCGGCCCGGTGCATCTGCCGACCCCCGATCGCGTCACGCGAATCGACGTAGTCAGCGCCCGGGACATGCTGGCAGCCTGTGAAGCCGCGATTCCGTGCGACCTGTTTATCGCCTCGGCAGCGGTTGCGGATTACCGCCCGGAAGTCATCGCCCCGCAAAAGCTCAAGAAAGACCCTACAAACGGTGACGGCCTGCTCCTGCAAATGGTGCGCAACCCGGACATCCTGGCCACCATCGCCACCCGCCCGGACCGCCCGTTCAGCGTCGGCTTCGCGGCCGAGACCGAACACCTGCTCGACTACGCAGCACGCAAACTGAAAGATAAAAACCTCGACCTGATCGTTGCCAATGATGTCGCCAACCCCAGCATCGGCTTCAACAGCGAGGAAAACGCCTGCAGCGTGATTGACCGCGAGCTGCACGCCACCCTTTTCGCCCAGACCAGCAAGGGCAAGATTGCCCGCCAACTGATCTCTTTTATCGCCCTACGGCTGAACCAGGTTTAATCTCCATGCACGCTTTGCAAGCCAAGATCCTCGACCCCCGCATCGGCACCGACTTCCCGCTGCCCGCCTACGCCACCCCCGGTTCCGCCGGTCTGGACCTGCGCGCCATGCTCAAGCAGGACACCGTTCTCGAACCAGGCCAGACGATCCTGATTCCTACCGGCCTGTCGATCTACGTCGGCGACCCGGGCCTGGCCGCGCTGATCCTGCCGCGCTCGGGCCTTGGCCACAAACACGGCATCGTGCTGGGCAACCTGGTGGGCCTGATCGATTCCGACTACCAGGGCGAGCTGATGGTGTCGTGCTGGAACCGTGGTCAGACAGCGTTCAACATTGCCGTAGGCGAACGCATCGCCCAACTGGTGCTGGTGCCCGTG
The DNA here is from genome assembly GCF_000336465.1 of Pseudomonas poae RE*1-1-14. Lineage (NCBI taxonomy): Bacteria > Pseudomonadati > Pseudomonadota > Gammaproteobacteria > Pseudomonadales > Pseudomonadaceae > Pseudomonas > Pseudomonas poae. The sequence continues at coordinate 4,593,535 of NC_020209.1, forward strand.
GTGCAGGCGCAATTCGAACTGGTTCAGGAATTTGATGAAACACAACGCGGCGCAGGTGGTTTTGGGCATTCTGGCAGCCACTGACTAAGCTGAATCTGGCCGGATGCGTTTATCCGGCCAGACGCCACCGCATGGCTTTTCAGGATGAAGAATGCGCGGATTTAATCAGCGAGATTTTCTCAGCAAAATCAAGGCATTACGCTTTAGTAGGGCAGACGCTGACGCGCCGATGGCCTTTTTGCACTACGAACTCCCCGCCGAAAACGCCGTCATACCCTTCAGTTTGAGCCTGCCGGTCAGTCAGTTAAAGGCCAGCCTTGCCCCTTTCTTATGGAGATTCCCCCCGCGATGAGTACCGCACCCCGCGTCGCCCCGACCTTCCCCGACAGCATTTTCCGCGCCTACGACATTCGTGGCGTTGTGCCCAAGACCCTGACCGCTGAAACCGCCTATTGGATTGGCCGCGCCATCGGCTCCCAGAGCCTGGCCCAGGGCGAGCCGAACGTGTCGGTGGGCCGCGATGGCCGCTTGTCCGGCCCGGAACTGGTGGAGCAACTGATCCAGGGCCTGGCCGACAGCGGCTGCCATGTCAGTGACGTCGGCCTGGTGCCAACGCCGGCGCTGTACTACGCGGCCAACGTACTGGCTGGCAAGTCCGGCGTGATGCTGACCGGCAGCCACAACCCTTCAGACTACAACGGCTTCAAGATCGTCATTGCCGGCGACACCCTGGCCAACGAACAGATCCAGGCCCTGCACACGCGCCTGAAGACCAATGACCTGACCAGCGGCCAGGGCAGCATCACCCGGGTCGACATCCTGCAACGCTACTCCGATGAAATCACCCGTGACGTCAAACTTGCGCGCCGCCTGAAAGTGGTAGTGGACTGCGGCAATGGCGCGGCCGGCGTGATCGCTCCGCAGCTGCTCGAAGCCCTGAACTGCGAAGTGATCCCGCTGTTCTGCGACGTCGACGGCCACTTCCCCAACCATCACCCGGACCCGGGCAAACCTGAAAACCTGGTGGACCTGATCGCCAAGGTCAAGGAAGTCGGTGCCGATGTGGGCCTGGCCTTTGACGGTGACGGCGACCGTGTCGGTGTGGTGACTGAAACCGGCGAGATCGTGTTCCCGGACCGCCTGCTGATGCTGTTCGCCCGCGACGTGGTAGCGCGCAACCCTGGCGCGGAGATCATCTTCGACGTCAAATGCACCCGTCGCCTGACGCCGCTGATCAAGGAATACGGCGGTCGTCCGCTAATGTGGAAGACCGGCCATTCGTTGATCAAAAAGAAAATGAAAGAAACCGGCGCCCTGCTCGCTGGCGAAATGAGTGGCCATGTGTTCTTCAAGGAGCGCTGGTTCGGGTTCGACGACGGCATCTACAGCGCTGCGCGCCTGCTTGAGATCCTCAGCAAGGAAAAATCCACCTGCGAAGAGCTGTTCCAAACCTTCCCGAATGATATTTCCACGCCGGAGATCAATATCCATGTGACCGAGGAGAGCAAATTCAGCATCATTGACACATTGCACGATGCACAATGGGGCGAAGGCGCCAACCTGACCACCATTGATGGTGTTCGCGTCGATTACGCCAAAGGCTGGGGCCTGGTTCGCGCGTCCAACACCACGCCGGTGCTGGTCCTGCGTTTCGAGGCGGATACCGAGGCTGAGTTGCAGCGCATCAAAGACGTGTTCCACGCCCAGTTGAAACGTGTTGCCCCCGATCTCCAATTACCGTTCTGATTTTTTGCCCGGAGCCCTGCATGACCCTCGAACGCGAAGCTGCTGCCAATACCGCCAAGGTCCTTTCCGAAGCGTTGCCCTACATTCGACGCTACGTCGGCAAGACGCTGGTGATCAAATACGGCGGCAATGCCATGGAAAGCGAGGAGCTGAAAACCGGCTTTGCCCGCGACATCGTGATGATGAAAGCCGTGGGCATCAATCCGGTGGTGGTGCACGGCGGCGGCCCGCAGATCGGCGACCTGCTCAAGCGCTTGTCGATCGAGAGTCACTTCATTGATGGCATGCGCGTCACTGACGCGCAGACCATGGACGTGGTGGAGATGGTCCTGGGTGGCCAGGTCAACAAGGACATTGTCAACCTGATCAACCGCCACGGCGGCAGCGCCATCGGCCTGACCGGTAAAGACGCGGAGCTGATCCGGGCGAAAAAAATGACCGTGACCCGTCAGACACCGGAGATGACCCAACCGGAAATCATCGACATCGGCCAAGTGGGCGAAGTGATCGGCATCAACACCGACCTGCTCAACCTGCTGGTCAAGGGCGACTTTATTCCGGTGATCGCGCCAATCGGCGTGGGCGCCAACGGTGAGTCCTACAACATCAACGCCGACCTGGTGGCGGGCAAGGTGGCTGAAGCGCTGAAGGCTGAAAAGCTGATGCTGCTGACCAACATTGCCGGCTTGATGGACAAGGAAGGCAAGGTGCTGACCGGCCTGACCACGCAGCAGGTGGATGAGCTGATCGCCGACGGCACCATCTACGGTGGCATGCTGCCGAAGATTCGTTGTGCGCTGGAAGCGGTGCAAGGCGGGGTCGGCAGTTCGTTGATCCTGGATGGCCGCGTGCCGAATGCGATCCTGCTGGAGATCTTCACCGATACCGGCGTGGGCACGCTGATCAGTAATCGCAAGCGTCCCTGAACACCGCCGTAATCAAAATGTGGGAGGGGGTTTGCCCCCTCCCACATTGTCTTTCTGGCACAGCGCTATCGGTGTCAGACGCCGAACTGTTCGCGGTACGCACGCACCGCCGGCAAATGCTGCTTGAGCTGCGGATCATCTTCCAGGAACTGCAACACCTGGTTCAACGACACGATGCTCACCACCGGAATACCGAAATCGCGCTCCACCTCCTGGATGGCCGACAACTCGCCGTTGCCGCGTTCCTGGCGATTCAGCGCAATTAGCACACCGGCGGCCCTGGCGCCGTCCTGCGAGGCGATGATCTGCATCACTTCGCGGATCGCGGTGCCGGCGGTGATCACGTCGTCGATGATCAGCACATCGCCGGTCAGCGGTGCACCCACCAGGCTGCCACCTTCGCCATGGGCCTTGGCCTCCTTGCGGTTGAAACACCAGGGCAGATCCTGCCCGTGATGTTCGGCAAGGGCCACGGCGGTCGCGGCGGCCAGGGGGATGCCCTTGTAGGCCGGGCCGAACAGCACGTCAAAGGAAATCCCGCTTTCAACGATGGCCGCCGCGTAGAAACGACCCAACTGAGCCAGCGCCGAACCGGAGTTGAACAAGCCTGCATTGAAGAAATACGGGCTGGTGCGCCCGGACTTCAGAGTGAATTCACCGAAGCGCAAAACGCCGCGATCGATGGCAAAACGAATGAAATCGCGTTGATACGCCTGCATGAAAAAAGCCTCAGATACCACGGATTTAGCTAATTAGGTAGACGGCGTGTATCATACACGCACGCGATTTTTGGGGCCATTTATGCGGATCATCAGTGTGAACGTCAATGGTATTCAGGCTGCAGTCGAGCGTGGTTTGCTCAGTTGGCTGCAAGCACAGAATGCCGACGTCATCTGCCTGCAGGACACCCGCGCCTCCGCCTTTGAACTGGACGACCCAGCCTTCCAACTGGATGGCTACTTCCTTTATGCCTGCGATGCCGAAGTGCCCACCCAAGGTGGCGTGGCTTTGTACTCGCGGTTGCAACCCAAGGCGGTCATCAGCGGCCTGGGCTTTGAGACAGCCGACCGCTACGGGCGCTACCTGCAAGCCGATTTCGACAAGGTCAGCATCGCGACCTTGCTGCTCCCTTCGGGGCAGAACGGCGATGAAGACTTGAACCAGAAGTTCAAGCTAATGGACGATTTCGCCCGTTACCTGGATAAACAGCGGCGCAAACGTCGCGAGTACATTTACTGTGGCTCGCTGTATGTGGCGCAACAGAAGCTGGATATCAAGAACTGGCGCGACAGCCAGCAATCCCCGGGTTTCCTGGCGCCGGAACGGGCCTGGATGGACGAGATTGTCGGCAACATGGGCTATGTGGATGCCCTGCGCGAAGTCAGCCGTGAAGGCGATCAGTACAGCTGGTGGCCAGACAACGAGCAGGCCGAGATGCTCAACCTGGGCTGGCGTTTCGACTACCAGTTGCTGACCCCAGGACTGCGCCGGTTTGTTCGCAGCGCACGCCTGCCGCGCCAGCCGCGCTTCTCGCAGCACGCACCGCTGATCGTGGACTACGACTGGACCCTGACCATCTGAGGTCTTTTCCAGGCACAAAAAAACCGACATCGCTGTCGGTTTTTTTGTGGGCGCTCATTATTTGACCAGTCGCCAGGTCAAGGGATAGCGATAGGCGATACCCTTGTTGGCCTTGATCGAACCGATGATCGTCAGCACCACACTGGCGATGGCCAGGGCCGTCATCAGGAAAAAACCGATGACCGCAAACGCCAGCACAATGCAGACGATCCAGGCGATGGCCACGGTGATCTGGAAGTTCAAGGCTTCCTTGCCCTGGTCATCAATGAACGGGTCCACTTCCTTCTTCATCTGCCACAGGATCAGCGGCCCCACGACGCTGCCGAAGGGGAACACGAACCCCAGAAACGCCGCGAGATGGCACAACATTGCTCCCTGACGCACTTCGTACGAAGGCGTGGGCACTGGTAGTTGCTGGTCATTCATGGCGCTTCTCCTTGAGGCGGATTTCAGTCAGCCAGGGCGGCGTTCTGCAGTGCGAAAATCTCGGTCATGCCTTTCTGGGCCAGGGCCAACATGGCATTCAGCTCGGCCGGCTGGAATGGCGCGCCTTCGGCGGTGCCCTGCACTTCGATGAAGCCACCGGTGCTGGTCATCACCACGTTGAGGTCGGTCTCGGCGGCCGAGTCTTCCAGGTAATCCAGGTCCAGCACAGGCTCGCCCTGGTACATGCCCACCGACACGGCGGCGATCATCTGCTTGAGCGGGTCGCCGCCCTTGAGGCCGCCGCGCTTCTTGATGACTTTGAGTGCGTCAACCAAGGCCACCATGGCGCCGGTGATGGACGCGGTGCGCGTGCCGCCGTCGGCCTGGATCACGTCGCAGTCGACGTACAGGGTCACGTCGCCCAGCTTGGACATGTCCAGGGCCGCGCGCAGGGAGCGGCCGATCAGGCGCTGGATTTCCAGGGTACGACCGCCCTGCTTGCCACGGCTGGCTTCGCGCTGGTTACGCTCGCCGGTAGCACGCGGGAGCATGCCGTACTCGGCGGTCAGCCAACCCTGGCCCTGGCCCTTGAGGAAACGCGGCACGCCGTTTTCGACGCTGACGGTGCAGATCACCTTGGTATCGCCAAACTCGACCAGTACGGATCCCTCGGCGTGTTTGGTGTAGTTGCGGGTGATGCGGATCGAGCGGAGCTGATCGGCAGCGCGACCACTTGGACGTTTCATAGGGGATTCCTGTACTGAGGACGAAAAACTGCCGAGCATTATAGAGCGGCGAACCGATTCGGGGCACTTCTTAAAATCCGGTTACGAATGCTCGGGTTTGGGCGCGCTCCTCCCGTTGCGCTACAATCCCGCGCCTTCAGACTGCGGGAGCGAGCTTGCTCGCCCCTACAGAAAGCTTTAACCATCAGCCCGTGTCTGCGGGCTGCAACGCGAGGTACCTCCATGGTGCACAGCATGACCGCCTTCGCCCGCGTCGAACAAGCCGGCGCCCAAGGCACCCTGAGCTGGGAGCTGCGCTCGGTCAACAGCCGCTACCTGGAGCCGCACCTGCGTCTACCGGAATCGTTCCGCGACCTCGAAGGCGCCGTGCGTGAAGCCCTGCGCCAGGGCATCTCCCGGGGCAAGCTGGAATGCACCCTGCGCTTTACCGAAGAAACCACCGGCAAGCCGCTGCAAGTGGATCGCGAGCGCGCCGCGCAATTGGTCGCCGCCGCCGAAACCATCGCAGGTCTGATCAAGCAGCCGGCCGCCCTGAACCCGTTGGAAGTGCTGGCCTGGCCCGGCGTGCTGGTGGCCGACGCCAGCGACCCGCAGGCCCTTAATGCCCAGGCCCTCGCCCTGTTCACCCAGGGCTTGAAGGAGCTCAAGGCCGGCCGCGAGCGCGAAGGTGCCGAGCTGGCGCGCTTGATCAGCGAGCGTCTGACCGCCATCGAGGCCGACGTGGTCATCCTGCGCGAGCTGGTGCCGCAGATGCTCGCCACCCAGCGCCAGAAGGTGCTCGACCGCTTCACCGACATGAAGGCCGACCTCGACCCCGTGCGCCTGGAGCAGGAAATGGTGCTGCTGGCGCAGAAAAGCGACGTCGCCGAAGAGCTCGACCGTCTGAGCACCCACATCCTCGAAGTGCGCCGCGTGCTCAAGTCCGGCGGCGCCGCCGGTCGGCGCCTGGACTTCCTGATGCAGGAACTCAACCGCGAAGCCAATACACTCGGCTCCAAGGCGTTTGACCCGCGCAGCACCACGGCTGCGGTCAACCTCAAAGTGTTGATCGAGCAGATGCGCGAACAAGTACAGAATATTGAGTAAGGCAACCTTCATGACCCACAGCACCGGCACCCTTTACATCATTTCCGCCCCTTCGGGCGCGGGCAAGAGCAGCCTGGTCAAGGCCTTGACCGACGCTGACGAGCAGATCCGCATTTCGGTCTCCCACACCACTCGCGCCATGCGCCCGGGCGAAGTGAACGGCGTGCACTATCACTTCGTCGAGCGTACCGAGTTCGTCAAGATGATCGAGCACGGCGACTTTCTGGAGCGCGCCGAAGTATTCGGCAACCTCTACGGCACCTCACAAAGTCACCTGCAGCAGACCCTGGACGAAGGCCATGACCTTATCCTGGAAATCGACTGGCAGGGCGCCGAGCAGGTACGCCAGCTGATGCCCAAGGCGCGTTCGATCTTCATTCTGCCGCCCTCGCTCCAGGCCTTGCACCAGCGTCTGACCAATCGCGGTCAGGACAGCGACGAGATCATCGAAGGCCGCATGCGCGAAGCCGTCAGCGAAATGAGCCACTACGTCGACTACGACTATCTGATCATCAATGACGACTTTGCCCACGCGCTGGACGACTTGAAGGCGATTTTCCGCGCCAATCAGCTCCAGCAAAAGCGCCAGCAGCAGCGTTTCGGCAAGTTACTGGCCGAACTGCTCGGCTGATTGACCCTTCCCAAAACCGCCGCAAGGGCCTTACATTGGCACTTGCAGCGGTTTTGCAAGGGCGTCGCTAAAATCAGCGCTTCCCTAAACGCTGGTGTTTTTTTAAACTGCTCAGTCCGCTCGCCCAGCCGGGCAGCGCGCATCTTGCATTCGCTCCGAGGAATACCATGGCCCGCGTAACCGTTGAAGACTGCCTAGAACACGTGGATAACCGCTTTGAGCTGGTCATGCTCTCTACCAAGCGTGCCCGTCAACTTGCCACTGGCGGCAAAGAGCCTTTGGTCCAGTGGGAAAACGACAAGCCTACCGTTGTGGCCCTGCGTGAAATCGCCGAAGGCCTGATGAGCTACGAGTTCATCGCCAACGCTGAAATCGTTGAAGACGAACCGCTGTTTGCAGCGTTCGAGGACGAGTCCAACGAGGCCGTCTAAGCCTATGCCTGGTCGACGTAGCACGGCGCGGGGTCACAGCCTTCGGCAGGAGTTCACACTTTGCCGAGCATAGACGCCCTCGCCGATCGCTTATCGGCCTACCTCGGTCCCGACCAGGTCAACCTGGTCCGCCGAGCGTATTTCTACGCCGAACAAGCCCACGACGGCCAACGCCGCCGCAGCGGCGAGGCGTATGTCACCCATCCTCTTGCGGTGGCCAATATTCTTGCCGACATGCACATGGACCATCAGAGCCTGATGGCCGCGATGCTGCATGACGTGATCGAAGACACCGGCATTGCCAAGGAAGCGCTCAATGCGCAATTTGGCGAAACCGTGGCCGAGCTGGTCGACGGGGTCAGCAAACTGACCCAGATGAACTTCGAGACCAAGGCCGAAGCCCAGGCGGAAAACTTCCAGAAAATGGCCATGGCCATGGCCCGCGACATTCGGGTCATCCTGGTCAAGCTGGCCGACCGGCTGCACAACATGCGCACGCTGGAAGTGCTGTCCGGTGAAAAACGCCGGCGCATCGCCAAGGAAACCCTGGAAATCTACGCGCCCATCGCCAACCGGCTGGGCATGCATGCCATTCGTATCGAATTCGAAGACCTCGGCTTCAAGGCCATGCACCCGATGCGTTCGGCGCGCATCTACCAGGCGGTCAAACGCGCCCGTGGCAACCGCAAGGAAATCGTCAACAAGATCGAAGAGTCGTTGAGCCATTGCCTGGCCATCGACGAAATCGAGGGCGAGGTCAGCGGGCGACAAAAGCACATCTACGGTATCTACAAGAAGATGCGCGGCAAGCGCCGGGCCTTCAACGAGATCATGGACGTGTACGCGTTCCGCATCATCGTTGACAAGGTCGACACCTGCTATCGTGTGCTTGGCGCTGTACATAATTTGTACAAACCCCTGCCGGGGCGCTTCAAGGACTACATCGCCATTCCCAAGGCCAACGGCTATCAATCGCTGCATACCACCCTGTTCGGTATGCACGGCGTGCCGATCGAGATCCAGATCCGCACCCGCGAAATGGAAGAAATGGCCAATAACGGCATCGCCGCGCACTGGTTGTACAAATCCAGCGGCGACGAGCAGCCCAAAGGCACCCATGCCCGCGCTCGTCAATGGGTCAAGGGCGTGCTGGAAATGCAGCAACGGGCCGGCAACTCTCTGGAATTCATCGAAAGCGTGAAGATCGACCTGTTCCCGGACGAGGTCTACGTGTTCACGCCCAAAGGCCGCATCATGGAGCTGCCCAAAGGCTCCACGGCGGTCGACTTTGCCTACGCCGTACACACCGACGTCGGCAACAGCTGCATTGCCTGTCGGATCAATCGCCGTCTCGCCCCGTTGTCCGAGCCGCTGCAAAGCGGCTCCACGGTGGAGATCGTCAGCGCACCGGGCGCCCGCCCGAACCCGGCCTGGCTCAACTTCGTGGTCACCGGCAAGGCACGCACGCACATCCGCCATGCGCTGAAGCTGCAGCGCCGTTCCGAATCGATCAGCCTGGGCGAACGCCTGCTGAACAAGGTGCTCAACGGCTTCGACAGCGCCCTGGACAAGATCGCGCACGAACGCGTGCAAGCAATGCTCCACGAGTATCGCCAGGAAACCATCGAAGACCTGCTGGAAGACATCGGCCTGGGCAATCGCATGGCCTATGTGGTGGCGCGGCGCCTGCTCGGCGAAGGCGAACAACTGCCCAGCCCCGAAGGCCCGCTGGCGATTCGTGGCACCGAGGGCCTGGTGCTCAGCTATGCCAAGTGCTGCACGCCGATCCCGGGCGACCCGATTGTCGGGCACCTGTCGGCAGGCAAGGGCATGGTGGTGCACCTGGACAACTGCCGCAACATCACCGAAATCCGCCACAACCCGGAAAAGTGCATCCAGCTCTCGTGGGCCAAGGATGTTACCGGCGAATTCAACGTCGAGCTGCGCGTGGAGCTGGAACACCAGCGTGGCCTGATCGCGCTGCTGGCCAGCAGCGTCAACGCGGCCGACGGCAATATCGAGAAAATCAGCATGGACGAGCGCGATGGCCGCATCAGCGTAGTCCAGTTGGTGGTCAGCGTGCACGACCGCGTGCACCTGGCCCGCGTAATCAAAAAGCTGCGCGCTTTGATCGGGGTTATCCGCATCACCCGTATGCGTGCCTAAGCCACCTCTAACAAGGAGTCACACATGACCAAGACCGTCATCACCAGCGACAAAGCCCCCGCCGCCATCGGCACCTACTCCCAGGCAATCAAGGCGGGCAATACCGTCTATATGTCCGGCCAGATTCCGCTGGACCCGAAGACCATGGAACTGGTCGAAGGCTTCGAAGCACAGACCTTACAAGTGTTCGAAAACCTCAAGTCGGTGGCCGAAGCAGCAGGCGGTTCGTTCAAGGACATTGTCAAACTGAACATCTTCCTCACCGACCTGAGCCACTTCGCCAAGGTCAACGAGATCATGGGCAAATATTTCGAACAGCCGTACCCAGCCCGCGCGGCCATCGGCGTCGCCGCCCTGCCAAAGGGCGCACAGGTCGAAATGGACGCGATCCTGGTCATCGAATAAACACCCGGCGCAGCCCGCACAGGCTGCGCCGATCTCGTTTCAGAAGGATTTCATGATGCGCAAAGCGCTTGTAGCCTCTTCGTTGCTCGCCTTGTTGCTCGGCGGCTGCGCCAGCAATCCAGCCGACCGGGATGTAAGCGGCACCTGGATCAATCAGGTCGCCATCGACGCAGCAGCCAAGGGCGGTCCTTTGCGTGAAGCGTTGCAGCGCTTTGGCCCAAACCTCGAATGGGAGGTCAACACCAAGGCCGCGCAGGCGCGTTATTACAACGGCTTTGAAGTAGCTGAGGGCAAATTGGCCGGCGACAAGTCCGGCGCCTGGAGCGTGGACTTCTACGGCAGCTCCGCCACCGAACTCAAGCGCAAAGGCCGGCAACTGCTGCAAGTAGCCAACGACAACGAGCCCGAACAGCTCTTTGCCCGCGCCAAGGACCCTGCGCCAGAAGGCGCGCCATTGGGCGCCAACTTCGAACGCGCCCTGTATGGGGCTTATATGGGCGGCGACTGGAAAATCACCGACGGCTTCGGCGACGGCGCCACGGTGCAGTTCCAGGCGGACGGCAAAGTTGTCGGCTTGCCCGGCGTGGACCGCTACTCGCTGTGCCTGGCAGGCGACTGCGCCTCCATGAGCGGCGGCTACGACAGCATCTGGCTGCAACTGAACGGTCAGGGCAACCCGTGGATTTTTGCGCGCAAGGGCAAGCAGTTGGAGATTTTTCAGGCGGTGAATACGGCGCAAGCGGACGAGGTGCCGTCGTTTACCCCTGGCCCTCGCCAATGGTTGCTCGAAAAGTAACCACCGTTAAAGCTGGGATCAAAATGTGGGAGGGGGCAAGCGCTAATGCCGTTCAGTTAAGGAAAATGTGTGGGCTTATTGTGGCGAGCGGGCTTGCCCCGCGTTGGGGTGCGAAGCGCCCCCAATCCAGCAACACGCGGTGTACCTGATACGGCTCAGCGCCTGTTTGTGGGGCTGCTGCGCAGCCCAACGCAGGACAAGCCTGCTCGCCACAGGGAGTCTGCGCTTAACTGAACGGCATTAGGGCAAGCCCCCCCTCCCACCTTTTTTTACGGTATTTTCAGCCTTTGAGGATCGCCGCATAACCTTCACGGAACGTTGGGTAAGTCGGCTTCCACCCCAGCGCCTTGATCCGCGCATTGCGGCATCGCTTACTGCCCGCGCGCCGCACGCTGGCATCCTCAGACCATTCGGTCACACCCAGGTAATCACGCAACCAGCCCACCACGTCGGCCAACGGCGCAGGCTCGTCGTCCACGCCGATATAGACCTTGTCCAGCGAACCGCCCTGCTCCACATGACGCAACAAAAACGCCAACAAGCCGGCCGCGTCATCCGCGTGGATGCGGTTGCCATATAAAGGTGGATCGGTCGCCACGCGATAACCTTTGCGCACCTGAGTCAGCAGCCACTCACGACCCGGGCCATAAATGCCGGTCAAGCGCACGACGCTTGCCGGGATGCCACTGTTGAGCGCCACTTGCTCGGCTTCCAGCATCACTTGACCGGAATAGCCCTGCGCCTGGGTGTCGGACGTTTCGTCGACCCACTCGCCATTCTGCTGCCCATAAACGCTGCTGCTGGAGACAAACAACAGATGCCTGGGCTGCTGACCATAGTCATCCAGCCACTCCAGTACATGCTGCAACCCTTGCACGTAAGCCGCGCGATAGCCGGCCTCGTCGTGATCGGTCGCAGCGGCGCAGTACACCAGATAGTCTACCCCGCCGATCGGCCAGGTGTCGGGGCACTCTTTTTTGAACAGGTCGCCGGCGATACCAATGACGCCCTCGGGCAGACGCGAAATGTCGCGCCGCAGGCCGTGAACCTCCCATCCCGAGGCCAGCAATTGGCTAGCCAGCCGACTACCCACATCGCCGCAACCGGCAATTACAACAGAAGGCGTAGACATCACAAAACTCCATTCTCAAAGGCGCAGGTTAGCTGCGCTCGGGGTTCAGCGGCCAGTAAAAATAGAAATAAAGTAACACTGGCACTTTAGTTAACAAGAATTACTTGCAATAATGACCGCCCATTTGTCCTCGGCCCGCGACGGGTCTGGAAGGACGATCACTCCATTTTTTCTTCTCAGGTCCGGCCAGCATGACACGTATTACAACCCCCGCTTCGCCAACCAAGCCGCACAGCCCGTCCCGCGCCTGGCGCGCGATTGCTGCGTTGCTGTTCAGCGTAATGCTGGCACCGACCGCCGCATTCGCTGATGCCAGCGCTCCCGCAACGCCCGCCGCTGCCGAGCAAAATGTCACGACCCCGGCTGCACCCGCTGCCACGCCAGCAGCGACCGACCCTGCTGCGCCGGCCCCCGCCGACGACACCGGCGTCGTACTTGAAGAAAACAACACCCTGGGCATGGCCCACGACCTGTCCCCATGGGGCATGTACCAGAACGCCGACGTGGTGGTGAAAGCCGTGATGATCGGCCTGGCCATCGCCTCGATCATCACCTGGACTATCTGGATCGCCAAAGGCTTCGAGCTGCTGGGCGCCAAGCGTCGTTTGCGCGCTGAAATCGTCCACCTGAAAAAAGCCACCACCCTCAAGGAAGCCAGCGAAACGGCGACCAAAAAAGGCACCCTGGCCAACACTCTGGTGCACGACGCGCTCGAAGAAATGCGTCTGTCAGCCAACGCCCGCGAAAAGGAAGGCATCAAGGAACGCGTAGCCTTCCGCCTGGAGCGACTGGTTGCCGCCTGCGGCCGCAACATGAGCAGCGGCACCGGCGTGCTGGCGACCATCGGCTCCACCGCGCCCTTCGTCGGTCTGTTCGGCACTGTATGGGGCATCATGAACAGCTTCATCGGTATCGCTAAAACCCAGACCACCAACCTCGCCGTCGTTGCCCCTGGCATCGCCGAAGCGCTTCTGGCCACGGCCTTGGGCCTGGTGGCGGCCATTCCTGCGGTGGTGATCTACAACGTCTTCGCCCGCTCGATCGCCGGCTACAAGGCCCAGGTGTCGGACGCGTCGGCAGAAGTGCTGCTGCTGGTCAGCCGCGACCTCGATCACCTGCCTCCCGAGCGCAGCTCGCAACCGCACATGGTGAAAGTGGGGTAATCGGCCATGGGCCTGCATTTGAATCAAGGCGACGACGAGCTCGTCGAGAACCACGAAATCAACGTCACACCGTTTATCGACGTGATGCTGGTGCTGCTGATCATCTTCATGGTCGCGGCGCCTTTGGCCACCGTGGACATCAAGGTTGACCTGCCCGCGTCCAGCGCCAAGCCGGCACCGCGTCCGGAGAAGCCGATTTTCCTCAGCGTCAAGGCCGACCAGCGTCTGTTCCTGGGCGAAGAAGAGGTCAAACCCGAGTCCCTGGGACCTGTGCTCGACGCCAAGACCCAGGGCAAGAAAGACACGACGATCTTCTTCCAGGCCGACAAAGGCGTGGACTACGGCGACTTGATGAGTGTGATGGATGCCCTGCGGGCGGCCGGCTACCTCAAGGTAGGCCTGGTCGGACTTGAGACGGCAGCCAAGAAATGATCACGACGCGCCACAAACTGACGCGTTATGGCACCAGCCTCGCCGTCGTGCTGGGCGTACACGCCATCGCGATTGCCATCGCGCTCCACTGGTCGGCACCGCGTACGGTGGTGCTGCCGCCGGCGGCCATGGTCATCGACCTGGCACCCGCGCCTGCTCCGCCGCCGCCACCGGCTCCGCCAAAGGTGGTAACCCCACCACCGGCACCGGTGGAAGAACCGCCGTTGCCGAAACTGGCCGAAGCGCCCAAGCCGACTATCCAGGTGCCCAAGCCGGTCAAGCCCAAGCCCAAACCGCAGCCGCCCAAACCGGTTGAGAAAAAACCCGAGCCGCCCAAGGAGAAACCCTCCGAGCAGCCGCCCAGCGATACGCCGAAAAACAATGCCCCGGTTGAAAAATCGGCGCAGCCGGCACCCGGCCCATCACCGCAGCAGTTGGCGGCCAAGGCGTCCTGGGAAGGCACGTTGCTGGCGCATTTGCAGAAGTACAAGAAGTACCCGCCAGGCGCCCAGGCCCGTGGCAAGGAAGGCCTGAACCGCTTGCGCTTCGTGGTGGATGGCGAAGGCAACGTGCTGTCCTATGAGCTGGTGGGCCGCTCCGGCAACGCCGACCTGGACCGCGCGACCCTGGACATGATCCGTCGTGCCCAGCCGTTGCCCAAGCCGCCAGCCGACATGTTGAAAGGCGGCAGCGTCGAGATCGTCGCGCCGTTTGTCTACAACATCGAGAAGCGCCGCCGTTAAGCAACGCGGTTGTGGGAGGGGGCTTGCTCCCTCCCGCCGTGTTTTTCAGCACATCTTTGACAGCCCCCGCTCAATCCCCAGCAAACTTCTGATAACGTGCGTCTATCGATTGCAGCCGGTATGCTTGGCCCGCAACTTCATGGACGCCCGCTATGACTCTTACAGAATTACGCTACATCGTGACCCTCGCCCAGGAGCAACACTTCGGCCATGCGGCCGAGCGTTGCCACGTCAGCCAGCCGACGCTGTCGGTGGGCGTGAAAAAGCTTGAAGACGAACTCGGTGTGCTGATTTTCGAGCGCAGCAAAAGCGCCGTGCGCCTCACGCCGGTAGGCGAAGGCATCGTCGCCCAGGCCCAGAAGGTGCTGGAACAGGCGCAAAGCATTCGCGAATTGGCCCAGGCCGGCAAAAACCAGCTGACCGCACCGCTCAAGGTCGGCGCCATCTACACCGTCGGCCCCTACCTGTTTCCCCATCTGATTCCACAACTGCACCGCGTCGCGCCGCAGATGCCGCTGTACATCGAAGAGAACTTCACCCACGTGCTGCGCGACAAACTGCGCAACGGTGAGCTGGACGCGATTATCATCGCCCTGCCGTTCAACGAAGCCGATGTACTGACCCTGCCGCTCTACGACGAGCCGTTCTACGTGTTGATGCCGGCCTCCCACCCCTGGACGCAGAAGCCCACCATCGACGCCGGCCTGCTCAACGACAAGAGCCTGCTGCTGCTCGGCGAAGGCCACTGCTTCCGCGATCAGGTGCTCGAAGCCTGCCCGACCCTGACCAAGGGCAACGACGGCGCCAAGCACACCACGGTCGAATCCAGCTCCCTGGAAACCATTCGCCATATGGTCGCGTCCGGCCTGGGTATTTCGATCCTGCCGCTGTCGGCGGTGGACAGCCATCACTACGCCCCCGGCGTGATCGAAGTGCGCCCACTCACGCCGCCGGTGCCGTTCCGCACTGTGGCGATCGCCTGGCGCGCCAGCTTCCCACGGCCAAAAGCCATTGAGATCCTCGCCGACTCGATCCGCCTGTGCTCGGTGGCCAAGCCGCCCGCTGCGAGCTAAGCAGACGTATGACTGAGCTGTCGCAGGTGTCGGTGACGGCACTCAAGGGTGTCGGTGAGGCCATGGCCGAGAAATTGGCCAAGGTCGGCCTGGAAAACCTCCAGGACGTGCTGTTCCACTTGCCCCTGCGTTACCAGGACCGCACCCGCGTGGTGCCCATCGGCCAACTGCGCCCGGGGCAGGATGCGGTGGTCGAAGGCACCGTCAGCGGCGCCGACGTGGTGATGGGCAAGCGCCGCAGCCTGGTGGTGCGCCTGCAGGACGGCACTGGCGGCCTGAGCCTGCGCTTCTATCATTTCAGCAACGCACAAAAGGAAGGCCTCAAGCGCGGGACCCGCGTGCGCTGCTACGGCGAAGCGCGCCCTGGCGCCTCCGGGCTGGAAATCTATCACCCGGAATACCGCGCCATCACCGGCGACGAACCACCGCCGGTGGACACCACCCTCACGCCCATCTACCCGCTCACCGAAGGCCTCACCCAACAGCGCCTGCGCCAGTTGTGCATGCAGACGCTGACGATGCTCGGCCCCCAGAGCCTGCCCGACTGGCTGCCCCTGGAGCTGGCCCGCGACTATCAACTGGCGCCCTTGGCCGATGCGATTCGCTACCTGCATCACCCACCGGCCGATGCCGATGTCGACGAGCTCGCCCTCGGCCATCACTGGGCCCAGCATCGCCTGGCCTTTGAAGAACTGCTGACTCACCAACTGTCCCAGCAACGCCTGCGCGAAAGCATGCGCTCCCTGCGCGCGCCGGCGATGCCCAAGGCCACGCGCCTGCCTGCGCAGTACCTGGCCAACCTGGGCTTTGCGCCGACCGGTGCGCAGCAGCGCGTGGGCAATGAAATCGCCTACGACCTCAGCCAGCACGAACCCATGCTGCGCCTGATCCAGGGTGACGTGGGCGCAGGCAAAACCGTGGTCGCCGCCCTCGCCGCCCTGCAGGCGCTGGAAGCCGGTTACCAGGTGGCGCTGATGGCGCCCACCGAGATCCTCGCCGAACAGCACTTCATCACCTTCAAGCGCTGGCTCGAGCCCCTGGGCCTGGAAGTCGCCTGGCTGGCCGGCAAGCTCAAGGGCAAGGTGCGCGCAGCTGCGCTGGAGCAGATTGCCAACGGCGCGCCGATGGTGGTGGGCACCCACGCGCTGTTCCAGGACGAAGTGCAGTTCAAGAACCTGGCGCTGGTCATCATCGACGAACAGCACCGCTTCGGCGTGCAGCAACGCCTGGCATTGCGCCAGAAAGGCGTGGGCGGACGCATGAACCCGCACCAGTTGATCATGACTGCCACGCCGATCCCGCGCACCCTGGCCATGAGCGCCTACGCCGACCTCGACACCTCGATCCTCGACGAACTGCCGCCCGGCCGTACGCCGGTCAACACCGTGCTGGTCACCGACACGCGGCGCATCGAGGTGATCGAACGCGTGCGCGGCGCCTGCGCCGAAGGGCGCCAGGCCTATTGGGTGTGCACGCTGATTGAAGAGTCCGAAGAACTGACCTGCCAGGCCGCCGAGACCACCTTCGAGGACCTCACCAGCGCCCTCGGTGAGCTCAAGGTCGGGTTGATCCACGGCCGTATGAAACCGGCGGAAAAAGCTGCGGTAATGGCCGAGTTCAAGGCCGGTAACCTGCAACTGCTGGTCGCCACCACCGTGATCGAGGTAGGTGTGGACGTGCCCAACGCCAGCCTGATGATCATCGAAAACCCCGAGCGCCTGGGACTGGCGCAACTGCACCAGCTGCGCGGCCGCGTGGGCCGGGGCAGCGCCGCCAGCCATTGCGTGCTGCTGTACCACCCGCCGCTGTCGCAGATCGGTCGCCAGCGTCTGGGCATCATGCGCGAAACCAACGACGGTTTTGTGATTGCCGAAAAAGACCTCGAACTGCGCGGCCCCGGCGAAATGCTCGGCACCCGCCAGACCGGCCTGCTGCAGTTCAAGGTCGCCGACCTGATGCGCGACGCCGACCTGCTGCCCGCCGTGCGCGATGCGGCGCAAGCGCTGCTGGAGCGCTGGCCCGAGCACGTCAGCCCGCTGCTGGACCGCTGGCTGCGCCACGGGCAGCAATACGGCCAAGTGTGACGGCTGGCGCACTTATCCAACCCTCACGCGTAACAAGCTGGTTATACTTCGGTGACTGTACGAATTTGGATCAGGCCATGTCAGAAGTCGCCCTCGCCACAGCCCCACTGACCGCCCCGTCGGTTGTTCAGGCGCTGCTCGCAAAACTTGCCATTCCCTACACGGAAGTCGCCGAACACGCTGGCCTGAACCCCGCGCGAAAGGTCCAGGCAGTCTTGTTGGAAGACGCGGTGGGCGCCCTCATGGTGCTGTTCCCCCAGAACCAGTTGCTCGACCTCAACCGCCTCGCCGAACTCACCGGCCGGCGCCTGACGGCCGTGGAGCCGGACCGCGTCAAGCGCATGCTCAGCAAGCACGAGCTGAATCTGCTGCCAGGCCTGCCGCCACTGACCAGTTCGCCCTGCCTGTATGAAGGCAGCCTGCTGAACGAGCCCAGCTTGCTGGTGCATTCGGGCGAAGCCGGTTTGCTGTTGGACATTCCCACCGACGCCTTCAAGGCCCTGCTCACCAAGGCCAGCGCCGCGCAGTTCGGTGAGCCCTTGCGCAATATCCGTCCCAACCTGGACCGCCCCAACGACGACCGCGAGGAAATCACCCAGGCAATGCAGGCGTTTACTGCCCGCCGGATCCAGCAACGCCTGGAAGCGACCATCGAAATCCCGCCGCTGGCCGACACGGCGCAGAAGATCATCAAACTGCGCGTCGACCCCAATGCCACCATCGATGACATCACCGGCGTAGTCGAAACCGACCCGGCCCTGGCCGCCCAGGTCGTCAGCTGGGCCGCATCGCCCTACTACGCCTCGCCGGGCAAGATTCGCTCGGTGGAAGACGCCATCGTGCGCGTGCTGGGCTTCGACCTGGTGATCAACCTCGCGCTGGGCCTGGCCCTCGGCAAGACCTTGAGCCTGCCCAAGGACAACCCGCACCAAGCCACACCGTACTGGCACCAGTCAATCTACACCGCCGCCGTCATCGAAGGTCTGACCCGCGCCATGCCGCGCGCCCAGCGTCCGGAAGCGGGCCTCACGTACCTGGCCGGCCTGCTGCACAATTTCGGTTACCTACTGCTGGCCCACGTGTTCCCGCCGCACTTCTCACTGATCTGCCGACACCTGGAAGTCAACCCGCACCTGTGCCACAGCTATGTGGAGCAACACTTGCTGGGCATCAGCCGCGAACAGATCGGCGCCTGGCTGATGCGCTTCTGGGACATGCCGGACGAACTGTCCACCGCGCTGCGCTTCCAGCACGATCCAACCTATGACGGGCAGTACGCCGAATACCCGAACCTGGTGTGCCTGGCCGTGCGCCTGCTGCGCAGCCGGGGCGTGGGTTCCGGGCCGGATGAGGCGATTCCGGATGCGCTGCTGGCGCGGCTGGGGCTGAGCCGCGAAAAAGCGGAAGAGGTGGTGGGCAAGGTGCTGGATGCCGAGGTGCTGTTGCGCGAGCTGGCTTCTCAGTTCAGCCAGGGATAACGCTGACGACTGTCAGAAAGCTATCGCAGGCAAGCCAGCTCCCACAAGGGATCGTATTCCAAGGCTGGAGCCCGGTTGACTGTGGGAGCTGGCTTGCCTGCGATGAATTCAACTCGGTCTGCCTGAAACCCTACTTCTTTTTCTTCGGCCTCAAATACTTGGTCAACCCCTGGAACCAGATCACCAGCGCCGGGTTGCCCTTGATCTGGATCGACTTGTCCTGAATCCCCGTCATGAATGCCAGTTGCTTGTTCTTCGCCTGCATCGTGGCAAAGCCGTAGGCGGCATCCTTGAACGCAATCGCAAACGCCGGCGCCGGGTGCACACCCGAGCGGCTGGTAATGCGCTGGTTCTTGACGATGAAGTGACGGGCAACCTTGCCGTCGAGGGTCTGCAACTGGAACGCCAGGTCTTTATCGCCCAGCTGTTGCTGAAAGGCAGGATTGGTGCGGCTGGCTTTGCCCATCATCAGGCCCAGCACCCACAGCAGGAGACGAAATTTCATGCACACGGCCTCGGTGTAATTATTGAGTGGCCGCAGCAGTTTAACGAATTGCCAAAAGAACGCCACCGATCTGGCGCATTAGCGGAAGATCGGCTGGCGTTTGACGCTTATAGCAGCATTTTACTTAAACAGCAGGGCAAGGCACCGGCGCCCAGTCGGCCAGGTTCGGATCGCGGCAGGTGCCTTCGATCTGAGTTTTACCGGCGTTGGCCACTTGCTTGCTTTCAGCCTGCTTGGCCTGCACGGTCTGGATGCTCTTCTCGGTCGTTACCGCTTCCTTCGGCACCACCGGCAGCGGAGGACGCTTGGTCACGGCTTTGCCGCCGGTTTTTTTCTTGCCCGAGGCCACCGCAGCAGTCGTTGTATCGGCGGTCGCTACTGTCACCACGTCGTTACGCTGCACACCCACTTGCTGCAGGTCTTTTTCGTAAGCCTGGGTGTAGTTGTTCAGGTCTTCGCTGGCCTTGCCGTTGACTGCAACGATCAGGTCATTGGATTCCTTCAAGCCCGATACGATTTCCGCCAGGCGCTTGCGGCCTTCGGTGTCGTTGACGGTCTTGGCCTTGCGGTCGGCCACCAGCTTGGTGAATGCACTCTGGTAGCACTGCTGCGAAGCCTTGGCGTAGGCGGTGCTACGGTCGATGTCGGCGGCGCTTTTGTTGAAGTCGGTCGAGTACGACGCGATGCGCTGGTTGTCATCGCTGATCTGCTTCTGGCGTTCGGTGTAGTAACCCGCGGCGCCCCCGGCCAGAGCGCCGCCCGCTGCGCCGATGGCGGCGTTACGGCCACGCTTTTCCTTGTCGCCGGTCAGGGCGCCCAACAGTGCACCGCCGGCGGCGCCGATGGCTGCACCCGTGACCACAGACCGGGTCATGTTCGAGTCGGTGGCACGCAAGTGCTGTACCGGCTCGTAGCAGTTGGGGTAGTACTCGACCTTGGTGGTGGACGCGACTTTGCCAGCCGGCGAGGTGGCGCAACCGGTGAGGACCGTGCTGAAACCGGCCGCGATCAGCAGCAGGTGACGCTTGGAGACCGCCTTACGGGAAAAAAGCATAAGTTGTGTTCTCTTTTAAGTTTGACATGCCCAGCACGGCCCAACGCCGCCTGAGTCCCTTCCAAGCTCGCTGCAACCAACGGTCAAGACCGCTGACCGCTCGCTGCG
Source organism: Pseudomonas poae RE*1-1-14 (assembly GCF_000336465.1). NCBI lineage: Bacteria > Pseudomonadati > Pseudomonadota > Gammaproteobacteria > Pseudomonadales > Pseudomonadaceae > Pseudomonas > Pseudomonas poae. The sequence continues at coordinate 4,614,247 of NC_020209.1, forward strand.
AGCAATTCCTTCAAGATCGCCGCCGGGTCGGCCCGCTGTTGCTTGCGGTAGTTGCCGACATGGCGAACGAACAGTGTTGCGCGCGTCACCAGGCTTTTGCCGAGCACTGGCTTGCGATCCAACTCTTCCTTGATCCGTTGAAACTGCGCCTGGATCACCGCATCGGTGTAACGCGTACCGGTCGCCAGGTTATCGATGTAGATCGCCACCGCGCCGTCGAGCGCGCTGCGGCCATTGCTGATGGCCATGGCCAACAGCTCGGCGCTGGCGGTGTCCTTGTTGTCCAGTGCCTGCTGACGGCTCTTCTGCAGGTTGGCCAGGCGAATGTTGTAGTTGCTGATGGTCTCGGCCACCAGCGCCGCCGACTGAATCAGGTTGCCCGCCGCTTCCTCGCGTTGCTGGGCGATCAACGAGACATTGCGCTTGAGCTCTTCGTTGACCAGCCCCAATTCGGCTTGCAGCTTGGGATCGACACTGGTGGCGATGATGCTGTCCAGGCGCTTGGTCGGGTCCTGGGCGTCGTCGATGGCGTCGGTCAGCGAGGCCAGGCGACCTTCTTTTTGCCACTGCGCAAACAGCTCCTTGTAGCGTGAACGCGGCGCCGACAGCGCGCCAATCGCTACGCGAAACCCCGTGGTCTCGTTGCTTTGCTCGGTGCCATCGGCGGCGAACAGCGGGTATTCGCGGCGCATCCCGGTAAACAGCGTGCCCTCGCCTTCCAGGTAATTGCCGCCCTTGACCACAAAGCCACCGTAAGTGCCCTGGCGACGGCCGGCGTGCACCAGCTGGAAGGATTCCTGGACCATTTCCGCCGCGTTGCCAATCACATCGAACATACCGATGGGGTTGGGCAACTTGGTGCCGATGGGCATCAACCGCGCAGCCTGGCCGGTGCCGCCGGCAACCTGGTTGAACACCGCCCAGTCGGCCAGCGGGCCATCACTTTCGCTGCCTTCCAGGCGACGCGGGAACAGCCGCCCTTCCAGGTCCTGGCGGCTCACCGCCTGACCACCGCGCGCGGCGAACTCCCACTCCACTTCGGTCGGCAGGCGCACAAAACCCAGGCCGCCGTCTTCAGCCGAGCTGCCGCGACCGCTTACCGGCAGCAGGTCTCGGTGGTATTTCATCAGCCAGGCGCTGTACACCGCCGAGAAGCGCTCGGCCTCAAAGCGTGACAGCTTGACCTTGGGCAAACGCCCGGCCATGCCGCTGGGCGCATCGCACGCGGGCGCCGGCTCGCCGCTGGCCAGGGACTGCGCCTGGGCCATGACCTGGGCGTATTGGCGCGCGGTCACTTCGTATTTGCCGATGAAATAGAGCATCGGCTTGAGCGGGGTCTTGGCGTCGGTCTTGGGCATCAACGGCGCGATAACCTTGTTCCAGTCCTGCGGCAAATCCTTGAGGGTGAACTGGCCGTTGATGAAGTCGCGGCGGTAGCCGGAAATAAACGATTGCTGGTAACCCGCCTCGCCTTCGGCAAAGGGATAGCCCAGGCTGATCTCGCGGTCGTCGAGGGTGCCCTGGGCCAGCACGTAGGCGTAGCGGAACACCATGTTGCCGTCGCAGGGCAGCGGCAGGCTAACGTCGTCCGGCAACGGTTTTGGATTGTCGAGCTTGTCGCTTGCCTCATCGGCCCAGGCCAGCGAGGCCAGGCTCAGCGCCACGCAGGCGCCCAGTAACTTATACATCTCTGATTCCTTCAGAAGCCTGGATACGTGCCACTCGCCAACCACCACAAACCGCCGCCACGGCGCTCACGCCCAGTACGGCCAGCAGTGCCACGCCGTAATGCCGCGCCAGCAGGTGGCTGGCATGTTCGCCCGGCACCTGCACGAACAACCGATTCAAGCCTGTCTCGGCCAGGCCATACAGCCCGGCACTGAGCACGGCGGCAATGCCTGCGCTGTACAGCGCCTGCACTGTCACAAACAACAACAGCGCGCCGGTGGAAAAGCCCAACAGGCGCAACACCGACAGTTCGCGCTGCTTGCGCGCCACCGCCGCCAGCGCACCGGCAAGCATCGCTGCAAACGCACCCGCAAGGGCCAACCCGGCGATGATCCAGAATACGATCGACAGGTTGCGGCTGAACGACTGCACCTGGGCGATGGTATTTGCCTGGGTCGATACCAACAGGTTCTGCCCGGCGAAATACACCCGCAGCGGCTCCACATCGGCGAGGCTGCGCGCGTACAGGCGAAACGCCGGATACACCCGCTGCTCACTCACGCCCACCGCCTCGCCATCCCAACCCAGCGCCGGCACCGCACGACCATCGCGATAATCTTCCGCCGCTTCCAGCAGGCCCAAATCGGCGAACAAGGCGTCACGGGCGAAGGCTTCCAGCGGCAGCACCGCCAGCACTTGCACCCGTGTGCGCTGTTCTTCTACACGCCCCGCTATCTGACGGGCGAAGCGGGTTTCCAACAGGTCCCCCGGCCGCGCCGCGAGCTTCTCGGCGGCGGTATGGCTCAACACGATCTGGCCCAGGCCTTTCGGCAGGGGTAAACCATCCAACAATGGATCACCCGCTGCCGTCGGCAGCATTTCCAGCACCTGTGCGCCCACCTGCGCCGTCGCCGCAATCTGCCGCGTACGTGGAATGGCAAACGACACATCGGGGCGCTGGCCGAGCTGCTCGATCAATGCGCTGCTGAATCGACCACCGCCCAGGGGAATAATTTCACGGGTGGCGGGGTCGGTCTCCAGGCGTTCGGTCAAACTGCTGACCAGTCCAAATTTCAGGCCGAACAACACCAGCAACGGGGCGATCACCGCCACCAGCGCCAGCACCGAACAGGCCGACAGCCAGGCGTCCTTGCGGTAGTCCTGCCAGGCGAGCGAGGCCACCAGAGCGATACGCATCAGCAGGCCTCCCCGAGCGTTGCGGTAACGCCGCCATCGGCATCGCGCCGGCAACTGATGCGACACACCGGCAAGCCGCTGGCGCGGGCCAGGGGTTCGTCGTGGGTGGCGATCACGCAGGCGGCGCGCTGTTCACGGGCCCGGTCCAGCAGCGCCTGCATCACCCGCTCGGCGTTCAGCGGGTCCAGCGAAGCGGTGGGCTCGTCCGCCAGCACCAATTGCGGCGCATGGGCCAGCGCGCGCGCGCAGCTCACCCGTTGGCGCTGGCCCACCGACAGCGCAGCGGGCGGCTTGCCCAACTGGTCGACGATGCCCAGTTGCTCGGCCAAACGCGCCACGCTGCCATCGTCCTTGAGCCCCAGCAGTTGCCGGGGCAAAGCGATATTGCCGCGCACATCGAGAAACCCCAGCAGGCCGCCGGTCTGCAGCACATAGCCCAGGTGCCGGCTGCGCAGCGCGGCCAGGGCCGTTTGCCGATCGGCGCGCCACAGCCCGCCGATGTCCTGTTGATGAAACTCAAACTGGCCCGCCTGATCCGGCGCCAGCACCAGCGCCAGCAGATCCAGCAAGGTGCTTTTGCCACAGCCGCTGGGGCCGACGATCGCCACCTGCTCACCCGCACGCAACGCCAGCGCCGGAATCACCAGGCTGTAGCGCTGGCTGCCGACGCCCCGGCTCTTGTGCACCGCGCAAAGGTTGAGCATCACGGCAGCGTCGACAAAGGCACGCGGTACAACGCATCGCCCGGCTCGGCATCGCCGAATCGAACCCAGTTGGCCACATCATTGTGGAAGGTTTCGTAGAGGCGGATTTTCGAATCCAGCTCGTCGATAAAGTCTTCCTGCTCGGCCACGCTCAACGACAACCACAAGTCCTGGGTCATGTTCAGCGACTTGCTGCGGTACGGCAGACCCTCCAGGTATTCGCCAAGAATGCCACCGTCGGCCAGGTTGCCGCCCTTGCGCAGGGCTTGCGGGTCGCGGCTCATGTAGGCCGAGGCGCTGGCGATTTCCTGGAAGAAGTCTTTAGGCGAGGTCTGGGTTTTGCGCGCCGCATCGACGATCAGTTTCAGCGACTGTTGCAGGTCGTTGAGCTGCAACTTGGTCAGCATCACGCACACCTGAAACGCCGGCAGCGCCGGGTTGGTGAGGTCACGGTCGGCGGTCCATGCACTCACCAGTTGCGGTGCCTGGCTCGCGGTCTTGCGGCCCAGGAAATCCATGTGCATCGCATAACCGACGGCCGCCGACTTGTCCGCCAGGCTCGGTGCGGCGCCCAGCAATGGCACCGGCTGCGGCGTGTTGCTGCGCACCTGGTGCACCAGGTTGGCGAACACCGTGCCGATCTCATCCACGCGCTCGCCGAGCTTGTGCACGTCGCCACCCGGCACCGGCGTATACAGGTCGCCGATCTTCGGGTTGGCGTCAGCCGTGAGGATGCGGTACTGGCTCTCGGCGCCGGCATGGGTTTTCTTGCCGGCATCGGTGCGCAGGTGCAAGGCGTAGATCTTGATCTGCTTGCCCAGCGCGGCCTGGCGCACTTCGGCTTCGTTCATCTGCGTGGCGGCGAACGGATCGTTCTTGCGCAGTGCGCCCGCATCGGTCACCAGCAGGATGATACGCCCGCCATAGCCGGACCAATCCATGCCTTCCACCGCCTGCATCACCCCGGCAAACGCGTCTTCGTTGAACGAATGGCTCGATACCGTGGACGCCTTGACCTGGCGTGCCATGTCGAGAAACCGCTGCGGGTCACGCCCCTGGTCGAGGCTGATCAGGGTCTTGGCCACGTATTCCAGGCCGGGGGTTTTCTTGATGCTGTTGCGAAAGCCCACCAGGCCGAAGCTGACGCTGTCCAGCTCGCCGCGCTCGGCGATGCGGGTTTGCAGCTCGTGCACCACGTCGCGAATCTGGTCGATGTAGGGCTGCATCGACACGGTCGTATCCACCACCATCACCACAGCCGTGCGGAAGGCATCGGCGTTGACCGCAGGCGCGGCGGGCCTCGCTACGGCGCTGCTGCCGGGGTCAATGGACGCTACGTTGAGCAACTGCACCGGCTGGCCGTTTTCGTCGAAGCTCTCTTTGGAATCGAAGATCGGCAACAGGTAGAACTGGTTCTGCGGCACGGCGCTGGCGGCAGGCTCAAGAGCCAGCACCTGTTGATTGTCATCGCTGTTTTTCTGCGCGTTGGCCAGGGCATTTTTCGCGGCGGACGGGTCCGCCAGCAGCTTCTCCACCTCGCCGGGCTGGCGCAGGAACATCACCGGTGCACGGCCCGAACGTTCGGTGAACTTGAGCACCAGGCTCTGTTTCCAGTCGCTGACCTGGGAGGCCGGTAACCAACCGTCGCTGCGCCCATCGGTGGCGGCGCCAACGCGCACCCAGGGCTGACCGCCGACCGCCTTGCGTTGGTACACGTAGAGCACGGAGAACGCCGGCAGCGCCTTGCCGGATGCACCGCCTGCTTCGCTTGCCAGTTTTGCTCCGGGCTTACTGAGTACGCGCTGGAACAGGGTCTTTTTGCCAGCCATCAACAGCGGGCGCTGGCCGCCATCCACCTCGGCCACCGCCGCAGGTGGCGTGACGGCCTTGGGCACTGCGGCCGCCGGCGGCCTGGCCGGCTCATCGCTGCCGCTCAACCACCAGAAACTCGCGCCGCCAATGGCCAGCGCCACGGCAACCGCCACGGCGGCCAGGGCCAATACCGGCCCACGGCGCTGTTCGGACACCGCGCGATGCTGGGTCGGCGTCACCACCGGCTGGCGTACCACTTGCGGCTGCGGCCTGGCGGTCGGGATCTCGATGGATTCGGGTGTGATACCCGCCAGGTCGAAACTCATCGGCATCGGCAGCGGCCGCACCAGGGTGGCCTCCGGGGAGTCCATCGGCAGTTGATCGAGCGCAACCAGCAACGCCGCCGCATCAGCGAATCGCTCGGCCGGGTCCTTGGCCAGCAGCTTGCGCAGTACACCCTGATAACGCCCGTGGTGCACCGGTAATTCCGGCAACGGTTCGGTGAGGTGCGCCAGCGCCGTGGAGAGTGCGTCGGTACCGGTGTAGGGCAGCTTGCCGACGAGGATTTCGTAGAGCACCACGCCCAGCGCGTAAAGGTCGGCGCGGCCATCGATCTCCTGGCCCCGCGCCTGTTCCGGGCTCATGTAGCTCGGCGTGCCCACGGCAAACCCGGCCTGGGTGAACTGGGTGCGGTCGTCGAGGGACTTGGCGATGCCGAAGTCCGACAACACCGCCGTGCCGTCGGCGCGAAACAGGATGTTCGCCGGTTTGACATCACGGTGCACCAGGCCCTGGGCATGGGCATACCCCAACGCCGAGGCGATCTGACGGATCAGCGTCACCCCCTGCTGCGGCGTCATGCCGGCGGCGATGCGCTCCTTGAGCGTGCCGTTGGGCAGGTATTCCATGGCCATGTAATACAGCTCACCGACATTGCCGATGTCATGGATGGTCACGGTGTGCGGGTGCGACAGCCGCGCCAGGGTCCTGCCCTCGCGCAGAAAGCGCTCGCAGAAACTCGGATCAGCCGCCAGCGCCGCCGCCATCACTTTCAGGGCGACCTTGCGCTCCAGCGAGCGCTGGGTTGCCAGGTACACGCTGGCCATGGCGCCTTCGCCAATCTCGCCGTCGATGTCGTAACCGGGGATCAGGATGTTCATGCCGACACCTTCACGACAATGGCGGTGATGTTGTCCGGCGCGCCCCGGTTGAGCCCCAGGTGCACCAGGCTGCGCACGATTTCATCGGGTGCGTTGTGACCGAGCACGTCGCGGATTTCATGGTCTTCGACGGTCTTGGTCAGGCCGTCGCTGCACAACAGGTAGCTGTCGCCGGGGGCGATCAAAAGCTCGACCGCCGCCAGGTTCAACTGGGCCTCCACGCCCACGGCGCGGGTGACGATATTGGCGCGCGGATGTGTGCGGGCATCGGCTTCGCTGAGCAGGCCGCTGTCCTGCAGGTCCTGCACGTAGCTGTGGTCACGGGAGATACTGTCGAGCACGCCGTCGCGCAGGCGATACAGGCGACTGTCGCCAGCCCACAGGCACACGCCGCGCAGGCCACGGGCGGCGAGCACCACCACGGTGCTGCCCATCAGGCTGACGCCACGGTTGGCGGTTTCTTCACGCACGGCCGTGTTGATACGGACCAGGTCGTTGCGCAGCGCAGCCGTGTATTCGTCGAGGGAACGGCCCATCGCCACACTGCGCAGGCTGTCGACGATCAGGCTGCTGACATAGTCGCCGGCCGCATGCCCGCCCATGCCGTCGGCCACCACCCACAGGCGGTTTTCCGGCAGGTCCAGGCACGCGTCTTCATTGACCTGGCGCACCATGCCCACATGGCTTTTGCTCGCGGATTTGTACGTCGCCCCCATCTACACCACACCTTCTTGTCCGAGCAAAAATTGCGCAAAATCGCCGGTGGCAGGCAGGCCCTGGCACCGTAATAACCCGGGAGCGATCCGCTGCGAACCACGGCCCCACCAGAGGCTGGCACCCTCGCAGGCCTGTTCGGCCAGCGCGGCCAGTCGCCCGTGAGGCAAGGTGGCGGCCATCCGTTGCAGGCCGGCGAAACGGCTGTCGACCGCACGCGGTTCGGTCGCCGGTACGCCAAGCCGGTCGAGCCCTGCGTTGAAACCTTCGAACGTGGCACCCGCATCCAGGGTGCTCAGCAACAGCTCTTCGGCCTGTTCGAACCAGGCATCCGGCCCGCCCACCAGCGAGGCCGGGTTGGTGTCGTGATCGAGCAAGGCCACCACCGCCAGCGGGAAATAGCGCCCCACCCGATCAATGCTGGGCATCACCACACCCGCCGCTGCATCCGGCCCGCATACGCCCGGCGACAGCACAAAGCGCCACAACGGGCTGACCAGATACACATTGAGCCAGTCGCCGCCCAGGCTGTTCTGGCTGGCGAGCAGGCCCGCCGCCAGCCAGCTGTCCCACGGGCCGACAAAACTCTGAGGCAAGGTACGGCTGACAAAATCGCCACGGCTGGCCAACTTGCCGTAGAAACCCAGGGTCGTCATAGCCGCTCCGGCAGGCTGAAGCCACTGAGTACGCGGCTTTTGAACGGGTTGAACGCACTGTTGGCGCGCAGTTCGTAGGCGATGCTCGCACCGTCAACCCGCAGGCGCAGGTTGAAACGGTCCGGCGAATTGCCTGCGGTAAGGTCTGATTGCTCCAGCAGGCGGAACCAGGCCCACGGGCCGTCCAGGGTCACACCGGAACGGCCACTGGCTGACGGCGGCATGATGGAAATACGCACCACGCCAATGCTGCCGGGATTGGGCCATTGCATGGCCACCGGACGACTCGGGCCGTGGTCGTAGCTCAATTGCTGGCCGTCGAGGTCGAGCAGAAATTGGGTGATGGTCGGGTCCATCGACACCGGCTTGAGCTCAAAGCGCACGATCGGCTGGGTGCCCCCGGCGCGGAAAAACGCATCACGAATCGCCGCCGCACGCTGGAAGGTTTGCAGCACGCCCGGCGCAATGCCGAGCTTCTGCGCCGCGCCCGGCTGCCAGCGCCAGGTCTGGCTCGATGTATCCACGTAAGGCTGCAGGTACTTGCGAAAGTAGTTGTCCATCACCCCGCCCACGCCGAAGAACTGGCCGAAGTCATCCAGGGTCGCGTCACGCGCGCTGCCCGGCGACATCGGGTAGCGCCCGGCCAATGACTGGCGGTACACATTGACCACCTCGCTGACCCAGGCCGCGTTCAGCTGGTTACGCACCCCGCCCATCATGCTGTTGGTGGTAGCGTTGACCACCGACTTGACCATGCCCTGCACCAGCGGCGGCTGACGCTCGGCATTCAGGCTGACCCGCGTGGCCGCAGCGGCCGCCTGGTTCTTCGCCTCGCCCAGCAGCGCATCGCCACTGGCGCCAACCATCGCACTGACCTGCACATACAGCGCGTTCATGTCCGCGAGCAGGCCGTCGATGGCAGCCGGTTCACCTTCGTTTTTGCTGACGATGCTGTTGAGCTGGGCAAAATGCGCGGTCACTGGATCATCCGCCGCCGCCGGGGCATTGGCGGCCGGCTGTTCCTGGCCGAGCAGGCTGCCCAGGCGCTCCTTGAGCTTGTCGACGCCGCCTTCTACCGGTACGCCCTTGGCCACCAGCTGACGCTCTTCGGCTTGCAGGTCGGTTTCCCTGGCCACCGCCACCAGCAGTTTTTTCAGTGGCGACGTCGGCCCGGAGATCACCCGCAGCACATCCGCCGCCTGGGCCACGCTGGTGATCGGTACGAAGTCGATATCCGCAAGCAACGCATCCCACTGGCGCTGGTAATCCTGGAAGTACAGACGGCGCACGTCGGCGGCCAGGCTCACCACGTTCTGTTGATCGGCCGGTTCATTGCCCAGCACCCATTGCTCTTCAGCCAGGGTGCCGGTCTGGTTCAGGCTGCTCAGCAGGAACGCCTGACGGTAGCCCTTGGCGGTGAAAAAGCCGCTCAATGGCTCGCCCAGTGGCTTGCCGCTCTTGCGGCTGAACACCAGCGCAGCATCGCGTCCGGCTGCCTCGCTAAGGCGAAAGTCGGGTATGCCGTCGGGCAGTTTCTGGCGCTTGACCCGGTCATACACGCGCTGGGCCACCGGCAGTTGCTGCAACTGGCGGCGCAGGTCGTCGATCAAACGCGGGTCCAGTCGCGCATTCGGCGGATGGCGGTCGAACAGCGCCTGTAAATGTCCGATCAGCGCCTGGCGCTGATCGGCCGGCAGGTCTCGCGGCAGGTTGCGGTCCCAGTCCAGCGCGATCCAGGCCTTGATGAAATCCGCGTCGTAATGCTCGCTGTCGGCCAGCATCAGGTAGGCCTTGAGGCCTTCGTAGAGGAAATCCGAATTGCCGCCGCCGTGCAGTTGCTCTTCGATGCGCGTCACCAGACGGGGCGCAAACACGGCGATCAGCAGCTTGCGGTAGACGCTGGCGGATTCGGCTTCGAGCATGTCGCCCTGATACAGCCCCAGCCCCTCGGACCAACCGGGCGAGTCGCCTGCCAGGTTCTTCACCGCATTGAGCAGCGGCAACACGGCGAGCACGTCGCGCTGTGCCGGGCTGAGGTTCTGCACGGTCTGGCCCAGGGGCGTGACCTTCTGGTCAACTTGGGCGATGTAGGCCTGATTGGCGCGATAGCTCACCCACCACAGGCCGCTGACGACCACCACCAGCGCCACGGTGGCCGCCAGCACACCGCGTGCAATCCATTTGCGCCGCCGCTCGACCTTCGGGTTCACGCCGACCAGTCCGCGCTCGGCAAACGCCACGGCGGTGAACAGTTTTTCGATGAAGTAACTGCGCCCGGTGCCGCTCTGGCGTGCCAGGTGCTGGCGGTCCAGGTTCATGCTCTGGGCCATCGCACCGATCAGGCGATCGATCGGGCTGCCTTCCTGGGTGCCGCTGGTGAAGTACACACCGCGCAGCAACACGCGCTCTTCGAACGCATTGGGCTTGAACACGCCTTCGAGGAAGCCTTGCAGGCAATCCTTCAGCGCGCCGAACTGCTGCGGGAAGCCGTAGATGAGATCGCGCCGTGCCGGGTCGCGTTCCTGTTGCAGGCGCTCCACCAGGCGTTCGTTGAGACGCTGTTCCAGACCGGCAAATTCATTCTGCAGATGGGCCAGCGGGCTGTCGCTGTTCTTTCCATCGTCCAGGGCAAAGGTCATGCCCCACACCTGGGCGCGGTCTTCCTTGCTCAGGTTGTCGAAGAACTCCATGAAGCCCGGCACCAGGTCGAGCTTGGTCAGCATCAGGTAGATCGGAAAGCGCACGCCCAATTGGCTGTACAACTCCTGGATACGCAGGCGGATCGCGGCGGCATGGGCGGCGCGCTCGGCGTCAGTGCCCAGCAGCAAATCCGACAGACTGATGGCGATGAACGCACCGTCGATGGGGCGACGCGAGCGCTGCTTTTTCAGCAGGTCGAGAAAGCCCAGCCAGGCGGCCTTGTCCACCGTCGAGTTGCTGTCTTGGGTGGTGTAGCGGCCGGCGGTGTCGAGCAATACTGCCTGATCGGTAAACCACCAGTCGCAATTGCGCGTACCGCCAACCCCGCGCACCGCGCCAGCGCCAAGTTGGGCGGCCAGCGGAAAGTGCAGGCCGGAATTGACCAGCGCGGTGGTCTTGCCCGAACCCGGCGGGCCGATGATCACGTACCACGGCAGCTCGTAGAGGTTGCGCCGCTCATCACCGCCAAGTTTGGCTTTTTTCAGCAACGTCAACGCTTCGTCCATGCGCTGGCGCAGGGTCGACAATTCCTCGGCAGTGGCCAGGCTGTTGGGATCGGCCGGGGTGTCGGCCGCGAGGCTGCGCAGCACTTCGGCGGCCTGCCGGCGGGCCTGGACGATGCGCCACACGCGGTAGGCGACCCATACCGCGAACACCAGGATGATCAGCGCCCAACGGCGTCCTTCCGGCACCAGCACGTCGAGCAACGGCCCGACAAACCAGATGATCAGGCTCAGGGCGATCAGGCCCAGCAGCGGGATCACCCAGCGAATCATGAAACTGAAAAACGCCTTCACTCGACGCCCTCCGCCAATACAGTGATTTCAACCCGGCGATTGCGGGCACGGCCTTCTGCGGTCGCGTTGGTCGCCAGCGGTTCGGTGTCGCTGCGGCCTTCGGCGCTGAAGCGCTCGGCCTGGCCGGTCTTGGCGGCGAGAATCTCCAGCACCGACTTGGCCCGCGCTTCGGACAACGCCCAGTTGGACGGGAAGCGCAGCGTGGCAATCGGGCGGTTGTCGCTGTGGCCGGTAACCCGCACCTGGCCCTTGACCTTGCGGATGGCGTCGGCAATGCGCAGCATCAACGGCTGGTAGTTGTCGACGATGCTCGCGCTGGCCGAGGCGAACAGCTCGTCACCCTTGATCGTCACCACGGAACGGTCGACCTTGTCTTCCACCGCGACGCGGCCGGCCTTGATGTCTTCGGCCAAAAAGCCCGCCAGGCGGGGTCGTTCGATGACTTTGGGCTGCGCCACCGGCCGGTCGATGGCCTGCACCGGGATCTCGCCCAGGGCGTGAATGTTCTTGAACACCGGCTCCGCATCCGCAGCCAGCTTCAGGCGCAAACCGAACAGCAAGGCCAGCAACAGCGCGAGACCGATGGCCACGGCGATCCACGGCGGCATGAACTGCGCCAGGCGATCGCGCGCCACGGTCACGCCGCGCCAATGCGGCGACAGCTCGCGCTCATGCTCGCCACGGGCACTGCGAATCGCTGCGGCGGTGCGCTCACGCAGGGCTTCGAGCTGGCTGCGACCGTCGTTCATCACGCGGTAGCGACCCTCGAAACCCAGGCACAGACACAAGTACAAAAGCTCCAGCAGGTACAGGCGTTCCCGTGGGCTTTGCAGGCAGTGGTCGAGCAGCTGAAAGACCTTTTCGCCGCCCCAGGCTTCGTTGTGCACGGTGATCAGCAGGCTCTGTTTGCCCCAGTCGCTGGTGCTGCCCCACGGCGTGCTGAGCACGGCCTCGTCGAGGGCGGTGCAGAGCGCGTAACGCGCCAGCAGCACTTCGTTGCGCGGAATGCCAGCGGCTTCTGCGCGCTCTTCGAACTGACGCAGGTAGGCCAGCAACTGCGCGCGCAGGCTGGCCGGCGCCGGGTGGGCGATGGTGTTGCGCAGGCGCGTCAGCAGGGCCAACAGCGGGCCGGCAGCGCTTTCCAGCGGGTTGAGGCCTTGGCTTTTGCCGGTGAGAATCGGCGCCGCCGGCATCGCTAACGGGGCAGGCTCGGCACGCGCAGGTTCCGGCGCGCGGCCACCCGGTCGCGGCATGAACTGGGTGCGGTCATCGTCATTGGGATGCATCGCGGTTTATCCTCGAATCGCCCAGAAGGCCAGGTTCAAGCCCGGGAACTGCCCGGCGATATGGAAAGCGAACCCACCGGAATTACCCAGTTGCTGCCAGTGTTCGCTGCCTCGGTCCAACTCGTAGTAGGTGGAGCCTGCGTGGTACGGCAATTGGCGCGGCGCGACCGGCAGGGGCAACAGGCCGATGCCCGGCAATTGCAGGTTGACCAAATCGCGGATGTGCTCCACCGAACCGACCTTGCTCTGCTGGCCGAAGCGCGCGCGCAGGGTTTCGCCGGGCACATCGGCGCGCACCACGAGGATGAAACTGGCGCTCTCGAGCAGGGTCTTGTCCGCCAGCATGGCGACGTGCACACCATAGGCTTTCTCCACAATCGGGATCGGCGTGGCCTTGCTGTCGATCAGCATCGACAGCGCTTCACGCAGCGCCGCCATCACCGGAGCGAAGCTCAGGGCCAGGTCGTCGTGCTGGTAGTGTGGGTATTCCTGGGGGCGTCGACCCGACGTGGCAAAGGTAGAGAACTCACCGGCCAGGCTCACCAGTTCGCTGAAGAAACGCTCCGGGTGCAGCGGGCTCAGTTGGGTGATGTGCTGGATCAGCGGCTGCGCACGGTTGACCAGTTGCAGCAGCATGAAATCGGCAATCTCCGAGGCACCGCCAGCGCCCGAAGCCACCACGCGACCGGCCAGGGCTTCGCCGCGCTGGTGCAGCAGGCCGAGCAATTCACTGCGAAACGCGCTCAGCGGTTTGCTGGCGGCCACGTCCAGCACCGGCGGGATGTAAGTGTCGTCGAGTACCAAGGCGCGGTCGGCGCGTTTTTCCTTGATGCGCACCAGGCCCACGGCGGCGTAGTCGCTGATGCCATCCTCGGCGGTGAGCAGGCGCAACGCACGCGCGCCTACGGCCACGGGGGTGCGGTTTTCGAACGGTGCGTTATCGTCGCGCACTTCGCGCACCTGGCTCACGTAACGCGCCGCTTCCAGCGCTTCGCCTGCCTCCACCGTGTCCCGCGCACCCGCACGCTTGAGCGGCAAGGCCAGGTACACCAGGCCGTCGCGCAGGTTGTCGTCAATGTTCAGCGGGCTCGGCGCCAGGTCGTCCTGGGGAATATTGAATGGCGTGCCATCGGGCAACAGGCCCCGCGCCGAGACAATCGCCAGCTTGCCCAGGGCCAGCAGGCCCTGGTCGATCAGCAGCTCGGAAAAGCCCCAGGCGCCGGCAGACAGCGGGCGACTGCGGGCATCAATCAGGTTCTCGAGGTAACGGTCATGCTGCTGGAAGTGCTGCGTTCCGATGAACATGCCTTCCGACCAGACCACGCGATTGTTCCAGGACATGGGAGCTCCGATGATTTCTTATTGGGCAGGGCTGGAGGGGGGAGCCACGACATCGGCGCGCACGGCGCGAACATCGAGGCTGATCTGGTGTTCGGTGTTCTGACGCGGCGGCACGTTGACCACCGCGCGCCATTGCGCGCGGTCCAGCTCGCGATAGCCCACCAGCAGGCCGACCTGGCGCGTGGCAGGGTCGAGGTCGCGCCGGATGCTCAGTTGCTGGCCGGGCTGGACCATCACTTCGTCCTGGTCCAGCAGGTCGAGACCGAGGGTGGACTGCGCGCGGTCGGCCAGGGCGAAGTAGTCGGAGCGGGCGAAGGTGGCGGCGTTTTTCAGTTCGAAAATGCGCACCCGCACCGGCGCGGCCTGGCCGTTGGCACCGGGGTTGAGCCCGGCAATGGCGTGAAAATGCAATGTGATGGCAGCGCTGTTCGCGTCGGCTTCAGCCGCGCTTTCGGGCTTGGCCGCATGCTGTGCACACGCCGTCAGCAGCAGCGCGGTGGCGGCTGCGAGTAAAAACCTGAAAATCATCCTGTGTCCTCAATGACGTACTTGGCTATCCGTTGAATCCTGGGTCGCGTCGGGTCAGCGACGCTGTCGTGCACTGTGCTCTTCGTAGGCTCGGCTAAACTCGCGGCCGAACAGGTCCTGGAAATCTTCCTGGGCCTCGCGGGAAATGTTGCTGTAAAGCTCGGTGAACTGTTGCCAGTACTGGGCCTGACGCGAGCCGTGGAAAAGACTCGACAGCCCGCCAGGCTTGCCCATGCGTGCTTCCAGCTGCGCCGGCTCAAAGCGCGCCAGCAGGTGCTTGATCGCCGCTTCCACGCCGGCCATCACCGCCAGCTGGTGCGCGCGCAGGTCATCGAAACTCTCGCGCACGGCCACATCCGGTGCCATGAACGCTTGGTTGCCATGACGCAGCAACAGCAGTAACGCTTCGTCGGCATTCGGGGCGAATTTCAACGGATTGTTTTCGGCGGGCTGGATCATGGTCTGTTGCATGCGGAACTCGCCTTTGAGGCTGGCGCGGGCACGCAACACATCGATCAGGCCTTCGACCATCAGCCGGTAGCTGCGGCCGATGCTTTCCATCTGGGCGCAGGCATCGGCGTTGTCCAGGCGCAGCTGATCGAGGCCGGCGCCGCGCAGGAAGGCTTGCAAAAGGTCCGGTTGCGGCTGGGCGCTGACCACGGGGAGCGCGGGCTCGACCACAGGTGGCGCAGCGATGACGGGTGCGGGCGGCGGTGGCGCATCGCCGAGCAGGTCCCAGTCTTCGGGAATCACCGCAGCTGACGCTCCTGGCGTTTCGACAATCGGCGCGGCGACGGGCGCGGGTGGGCGGAAATCGTGCTGTTCGGACGGCACATGATCTGCCACGGTCGGCGGCGGCACGGCGGCGGGGCCAAGAAAGTCGAACAGGTCCGGCAGGGTGTCCATCGACGAGGCACCCTGGAACTGCGGTGCAATCGCCGGCGTGGCCTGGGGCGTGTTCGCAACGGCGCCCATCAACGCTTCGAAGCTGTTCGGCGAGTCACCGGCAAAGGCTTGGCTATCAATGGTTTGCACAGTGAAATCGATGCGCGCCTGAATTTCGTAATCACCGATGCGGATCAACTCGCCGTCCTGTAACGGCTCGCTGTTACCCCGGCGCATGCGAATACCGGCGTTAACCAATTCCACGCCATTGGTGCTGTTATCCGTTAAATAATAACGGCCATCCTTGTATTGAATAACGCAATGTTGTGAAGAGACCAGACGCTCTGGATCGGGCAATACCCAGTCGTTTTCCGAACTGCGGCCGATCGCCATCGAGCCCTGATCAATGGACTTTTCGGGGCACTGCCCAGGGGTGATCTTGTGATAACTAGTAATAGTCAAACACAGCGACATCTTGCCTCCTTGCTGATACTTCGCGCGCAGTCGATTTCCGGGACAGCGTTTCCCGAGATTCCCCCCTTCGGGTCGTGCAACCGACCTTTGGAACCTGCTTTTGTCAGCATGATCGCTGATCTTAACCGGGCTCTGTGACAAAAATCCTGCGCGGGTCCTTCACTCGACCCGCCAGTCGCGCAGGTTGTTAAGCACCGCACATCTGTCACAGAGAGCGAATAGCTTACCTTGACAAGGCGTAACTACTACACCAAAAATGCACAACTTCTTGCATAGACGTGATGTCACATTAGTGGCATGCGATTTATATGACAAAGAAACCATGCAAAGTTCCTCGCGCAACTAATGCATGAATTGCTCGCCCTCCCGCGGGCTGATAGGGAGATCAATTTCAGTGGATGTGCCGTTGCTGCTCACCGCCGTTTCCGCGAACTCGCCATGTGGCGAAGACATGGAATATGACGCGCAATTTCTCCAACTGGAACGTGATGCCAAGGGCCAGCCCGAGCGCAGCATGGGCGACTCCATTCTGCCCGCCGAACCGCCGGATTGGCGCAGCATCCAGCAGCAAAGCCTCGACTTGCTGCAGCGCAGCAAAGACCTGCGCATCACCCACTTTCTGCTGCAAAGCACCCTCGCCCTCCAGGGTGTCGCGGGGCTGGCCGACGTTCTCATGCTGATCGATGCGCTGCTGCGCCAATACTGGGCCGAGCTGCACCCGCGCCTGGATGCCGACGACGACAACGACCCAACCGTGCGCATCAACGCCCTTTCCGGCCTGGCCAGCGACACCACCATCCGCCTGCTGCGCGAAAGCATTCTCACGCGCTCGCGCACCTTCGGCCCGGTGAGCCTGCGCGCCGCGCTCAATGCCAGCGGGCTGTTGAGCTTTCCTGATGAAGCACTCGGCGCGCAGCAACTCAACGCCGCGTTCCTCGACAGCGATCCCGACCAGTTGCAAGCCACCCGCGACGCCCTCAGCGCGGCACGTGCAGCCTGCGAAGCCATCGAACAACAGGTCAACGACCAGGTCGGTTCCGCCCAGGGCGTGGAACTCAGCGCCTTGAAGCAGCCGCTTAAACAGGCGTTGCACCTGCTCAATCAAGCGGTGCCCGGCACCGACAGCAGCCGCGAACCCGAGGCCGTCAGTGACGACAATGCCCCCTGGGTCGACTTCGCCGCAGCCCCCGCCGCACCGCGTCCGGCTGGCGATATCGCCAGCCGCGATGACGTGCTGCGCAGCCTCGACAAGATCCTTGCTTATTACACCCGGCACGAACCTTCAAGCCCGTTGCCGGTGCTGTTGAACCGCGCGAAGAATCTGGTGCACGCCGATTTCGCGGCCATCGTGCGCAATCTGATTCCCGACGGCATGTCCCAATTTGAAAACCTGCGCGGCCCGGACGGCGAGTAAGCCGCCGGACTGTGCAGTAACAACACCGTCGCTCAAGCGACCAGGAGCAGCAACGTGGCGAAGCAAAGTTCTCAGAAGTTCATCGCGCGCAACCGCGCGCCTCGGGTGCAGATCGAGTACGACGTCGAGCTTTACGGCGCCGAGAAAAAGGTCCAGCTGCCCTTCGTGATGGGCGTGATGGCCGACCTCGCCGGCAAGCCTGCCGAGCCTCTGGCGGCGGTCGCCGACCGCAAGTTCCTCGAAGTGGACGCCGACAACTTCGACTCGCGTCTCAAGGCCATGCAGCCGCGCGTGGCGTTCCATATCCCCAACGAATTGACCGGCGAAGGCAACCTGAGCCTGGACATCACCTTCGAAAGCATGGACGACTTCAGCCCCGCCGCCGTGGCGCGCAAGGTCGACTCGCTGAACCAACTGCTCGAAGCCCGCACCCAACTGGCCAACCTGCTGACCTACATGGACGGCAAGACCGGCGCTGAAGAAATCATCATGAAGGCGATCAAGGACCCGGCACTGCTCCAGGCACTTGCCAGCGCGCCGAAGCCTGCAGGGGATCAGTAATCATGACCGACACTACCGTTCGCGAAGGCGCGCTGAATCTGGGCGCCACCGAAGAAACCAGCGAGTTCGCATCCCTGCTGATGCAGGAATTCAAGCCCAAGACCGAGCGTGCCCGCGAAGCCGTGGAAACCGCCGTGCGCACCCTGGCCGAACAGGCCCTGGCGCAAACCGATCTGGTGTCCAATGACGCGATCAAGTCGATCGAATCGATCATCGCCGCCATCGACGCCAAGCTCACCGCCCAGGTCAACCAGATCATCCACCACCAGGACTTCCAGCAACTGGAAAGCGCCTGGCGTGGCCTGCACTACCTGGTCAACAACACCGAGAGCGATGAGCAGCTGAAAATTCGCGTGCTCAACATCTCCAAGCCCGAACTGCACAAGACCCTGAAGAAATTCAAGGGCACCGCGTGGGACCAGAGCCCGATCTTCAAGAAGATGTATGAAGAAGAATACGGTCAGTTCGGCGGCGAACCTTACGGCTGTCTGGTGGGCGACTACTACTTCGATCAGTCGCCACCGGACGTGGAACTGCTGGGCGAGCTGTCGAAAGTCTGCGCTGCCATGCACTCGCCGTTCATCGCTGCGGCCTCGCCGACCGTGATGGGCATGGGCTCGTGGCAGGAGCTGTCGAACCCGCGTGATCTGACCAAGATCTTCACCACTCCGGAATACGCCGGCTGGCGCTCGCTGCGTGAATCGGAAGACTCGCGCTACATCGGCCTGACCATGCCGCGCTTCCTCGCGCGCCTGCCGTACGGCGCCAAGACCGACCCGGTGGAGGCGTTCGCCTTCGAAGAAAACACCGACGGCGCGGACAGCTCCAAGTACACTTGGGCCAACGCCGCGTACGCGATGGCGGTGAACATCAACCGTTCGTTCAAACACTACGGCTGGTGCTCGCGCATCCGTGGTATCGAGTCCGGCGGCGAAGTGGAAAACCTGCCGGCGCACACGTTCCCGACCGATGACGGCGGCGTGGACATGAAGTGCCCGACCGAAATCGCCATCAGCGACCGCCGTGAAGCGGAGCTGGCGAAAAACGGTTTCATGCCGCTGCTGCACAAGAAAAACACCGACTTCGCCGCGTTCATCGGCGCCCAGTCATTGCAGAAGCCAGCCGAATACGACGACCCGGACGCCACCGCCAACGCCAACCTGGCTGCGCGCCTGCCGTACCTGTTCGCCACCTGCCGTTTCGCGCACTACTTGAAGTGCATCGTTCGCGACAAGATCGGTTCCTTCAAAGAGAAGGACGAGATGCAGCGCTGGTTGCAGGACTGGATCCTCAACTACGTCGACGGCGACCCGGCGCACTCCACCGAAACCACCAAGGCCCAGCACCCATTGGCTGCCGCCGAAGTGATCGTGGAAGAAGTGGAAGGCAACCCGGGGTACTACAACTCCAAGTTCTACCTGCGCCCGCACTACCAGCTTGAAGGGCTGACGGTGTCGTTGCGTCTGGTCTCGAAGCTGCCTTCGGCGAAAAGCGCGTAAGTAACGGTTGAACCGGCTCTTCTGTGGGAGCAGGGCTTGCCCGCGATGCAGACAACTTGGTTTGTCAGTCAGACCGCGGTGATGCAATCGCAGGCGAGCCAGCTCCCACAGAGAAGCACTGCCCCGTTGGGGCATAACAAATTCAGTGGCCCGTGCCACACAGGGAGAAATCATGGCTGTTGATATTTTCATCAAGATCGGCGACATCAAGGGCGAGTCCATGGACAAGGCCCACAAGGACGAAATCGACGTGCTGAACTGGAGCTGGGGCATGGCCCAGTCCGGCAACATGCACGTGGGCGGTGGTGGCGGCGCGGGCAAGGTGAATATCCAGGACCTGTCGCTGACCAAGTACGTCGACAAGGCCTCGCCCAACCTGATGATGCACTGCGCCAGCGGCAAGCACATCGACAAGGTCAAGCTGACCGTGCGCAAGGCCGGTGGTGAAAGCCAGGTCGAGTACATGGTGATCAACCTGGAAGAAGTGCTGGTCACGTCCCTGAGCACCGGCGGTTCGGGCAGCGATGATCGCCTGACCGAGAACGTCACGCTTAACTTCGCCCAGGTGCTGGTCGACTACCAGCCGCAGAAAGCCGACGGCACCAAAGACGGCGGCCCGATCAAGTTCGGCTGGAACATCCGGTCCAACACCAAGCGTTGATACAACACACCCCCGTCGTTACGCGCCGGGGGTTTTGGTGCTTGCTCGCATTCGACCTTTTCCTCTTCGGTATCTGAGTCATGGCCAAACCGTCGTTTATCAATTTGTGGAACAGCTACCCCACCGTCAAAAACCCTTGCGACCAACCGTGGGGCAATCAGTGCGCTATCCGTATGAGCGTCGCGCTCAATGGCGAGCTGAATATCAAGGTCAATAAATCGACCTATACCGACCCAAAATGCAAACACGACCATGCTCGCGGTGCTGAATCCCTGGCCAATTGGCTCTGGCGTCATCACTTGGGCCGTCCGACCATTCTCAGTGGCAGTGCGGCCGACCGGCTGACGCTGAATCAAAAAACCGGAATTGTTTTCTTCAAGGATTGCTTTGCACGTGCCGGCGAACCCGAGAGCGAGCGTACCGGTGACCATATCGACCTGTGGAACCGAGGCCGAACCAAAGGCTTTTTCGATGGCGACTTTCTCTCCAAACAGGTCTGGTTCTGGGAGTTGCAATGATCGCTAAAACGTTAAAATCAATGCTGTTCGCCAACCTGTTGATCAGCTTGAGCGCGTGCGCCGAGCCCGCTCCGAACCCGCTCGACGCACCTGCTCGCACGCAGGGGGTATTCGCCGGTCAGGCCATCCAGCTCGTGGACGCCAAGGGTCAATGTGCGGTGCTCAAGCCCGACCAGACTCATCTGGCACTGGGAATGGAATGGCCCTGCTACTTCAACCTGAATCCAAAAGGTGAATTACGGGTAGAGACGTTCAGGGGTGTGCCGATTTTTCTGGTCGAGCGTAGCGTGCCAGAGCCTGCACCGAGCCGAGACTGCTTGACCCAATCCCAGGCCGTACGCTTGATCAACGGTCGCCTGGAAGCTTCAACGGTTAACCCAAGCGCCATGTGCGGCTATGGTCAGGAAGACCAGAAAATGTTCACGGCCCTCTTCCGGTGGTAACCGAAATCGCCCCGCGCGACCGTCTGCAACCGTCCCTGCTGGACCGGCTGACCGACGACGACCCGACCAACCCCAAGGAGAGCGCTGACAAACGCGTGCTGTCCCTGACCCAATTGAAAGCCTCGGTGCTGCGCGACCTGGCGTGGCTGCTCAACACCACCTCGCTGCTCGATGCCGATGCCACCCTGCACACGCCGGCCGGCACGTCCGTGATCAATTACGGCCTGCCGGCACTCGCGGGCAACAGCGTTTCCAGCGTGGATATCAAAGCGCTCGAAGCCTTGATCTACCAGGCCATCGCCACTTTTGAACCGCGCATTTTGCGCCACACCCTGCGGGTCAAGGCCCGCGTCGGCCAGGGCGAGATGAATCACAACGCCCTGAGTTTCGAGATCGAAGGCGACCTGTGGGCGCAGCCGGTGCCGTTGCGCCTGCTGCTGCAAACCGATCTGGACCTGGAGTCCGGCCATGTGCGCGTGGTCAACGCCGATCAGCGGAGACGCCCATGAACCCGCGCCTGCTGGAGCTGTACAACCAGGAACTGCACCACGTTCGCGAAAGCGCCGCCGAGTTCGCCAGGGAATACCCGAAGATCGCCAGTCGGCTGACATTGTCCGGCATGGACTGCGCCGACCCGTACGTCGAACGCCTGCTCGAAGGCTTTGCCTACCTCACGGCCCGCGTGCAGCTCAAGCTCGATGCCGAGTACCCGACCTTCACCCATAACCTGTTGGAAATTGCCTACCCGCACTACCTGGCGCCGACCCCGTCGATGACCGTGGTGCAATTGCAGACCGACCCGGATGAGGGCTCCCTGGCCAGTGGTTTCCCATTGCCGCGCGACACCGTACTGCGCGCGGCCCTGGGCCGCGAAACCCAGACCTGCTGCGAGTACCGCACCGCGCACCCGGTGACGCTGTGGCCGCTGCAGGTCCGCAACGCCGAATATTTCGGCAACCCCGCCGCCGTACTCGGCCGCCTGGCCGCCAGCGAGCCGAAAGCCAAGGCCGGCCTGCGCCTGACCCTGCGCACCGGCGCCGAACTGCCGTTCAACAGCCTTGACCTGGACAACCTGCCGCTGTACCTCAGCGGTGCCGACGAGCAACCCTTTCGCCTCTACGAACAATTGCTCGGCAATGCCTGCGCCGTGTTTGCGCGCAAGCCGGGTGGCGACTGGGTCGAGCGTCTGCCCAAAGACGCGCTGCGCTCGCGCGGCTTTGACGATGCCGACGCGGCAATGCCGGTGGTGGCGCGTGCGTTCCAGGGTTATCGCCTGCTGCAGGAATACTTCGCCCTGCCCCACCGCTTTCTGTTCGTCGAATTCGCCGAGCTGAGCCGCGCAGTCAAACGCTGCGACGGCCAAGAGCTGGAACTGATCGTGCTGTTCGACCGCCACGAGCCGAGCCTGGAAGGCAGCGTCGGCGCGGCACAGTTCCTGCCGTTCTGCACGCCGGCGATCAACCTGTTCCCCAAGCGCGTGGACCGCATTCACTTGTCCGACCGGGTCAACGAACACCATGTGATCGCCGACCGCACGCGGCCGATGGACTTCGAGATTCACTCTTTGAGCGGTATCACCGGCCACGGCACCGGGCCGGAGCAGCCGTTCCTGCCGTTTTACGCGGTGCGCGATCCATCACGCTACGGCCGTGACCAGGCTTACTACACCGTGCGCCGCGAGCCCCGCGTGTTGTCCAGCGACCAGCG
Source organism: Pseudomonas poae RE*1-1-14 (assembly GCF_000336465.1). NCBI lineage: Bacteria > Pseudomonadati > Pseudomonadota > Gammaproteobacteria > Pseudomonadales > Pseudomonadaceae > Pseudomonas > Pseudomonas poae. The sequence goes on from NC_020209.1 coordinate 4,636,972, forward strand.
CCGCAACGGCCCGCGCTCCACCTATGTGGGCAGCGAAACTTTCGTCAGCCTGGTGGACAGCCGCCAGGCGCCCTATGGCCATGACTTGCGCCAATTGGGCGTGACGGCGCTGTGCACCAACCGCGACCTGCCGCTGTTCATGAGCGTGGGCAACGGCAAGACCGATTTCACCCTGGCCGACAGCGCGCCGGTGTTGGCTGTGCGTTGTGTGGCAGGGCCGAGCCGTCCGCGCGCCAGCCACGCCCACGATGCGAAGGCGTGGCGCTTGATCAGCCAGCTGTCGCTCAACTATTTGTCACTGAGCGAGCAAGGCCAGGGTGCCGGCGCCCTGCGTGAACTGCTGCGCCTGTATGGCGACAGCAACGATGCCGCCCTGCCCTTGCAGATCGAGGGCCTGCGCGAGGTCAGCAGCAAAGCGGTGACCCGGCGCCTGCCGATGCCCGGCCCGATTGTGTTCGGGCGCGGCTTGGAGATCACCCTCGAATTTGATGAAAACGCGTTTCGCGGCACCGGTGTGTTTCTGCTCGGTGCGGTGTTCGAACGCTTCCTGGCACGCTACGTGTCGATCAACAGTTTTACCGAAACGGTGATCCGTACCACCGAACGCGGCGAGATCATGCGATGGAAAGCCACGCCCGGACGGCGTCCGACCCTGTGAGTACCTTGGACGCGATGCACCAGGAGCCCTGGGAATATGACTTTTTCCAGGCGCTGCGGCGTATCGAATGCGAATCGCCGGACCTGCCGCGACTGGGCCACTCCCTGCGCCTGGCGGACGACCCGCTGCGCCTGGGGCAACAGGCCGACTGCACGTTCGCTCCGGCTACGCTGGCGTCGGTCGACCCCGGTGGCGACGGCAAACCGGCGCGGCTCGAACAGTTTTTCTTCGGCCTCGGCGGCCCCAACGGCCCGCTGCCGCTGCATATCACCGAGTACGTGCGCGAACGCCAGCGCAACAACGCCGACAGCACCAGCAAGCAGTTTTTGGATGTGTTCCATCACCGTCTGCTGAGTCTGTTTTACCGGGCATGGGCCGAGGCGCGGCCGACGGTCAGCCACGACCGCCCGGACGATGACTACTGGTCCGCGCGCCTGGCGGCGTTAAGCGGCCGGGGCATGCCGAGTCTGTTGAACCAGGGGCTGATCCCCGACACGGCGAAGCTGCATTACAGCGGTCATCTGTCGGCGCAAACCCGCTACCCGGACGGTTTGAAGGCGATTCTCGGCGAGTACTTCGGCCTGCCGGTGGAGATCGAGGAATACGTCGGCCAATGGCTGGAACTGCCCGAGCGCAGCCGCGTGGGCGTGAGCGCCAACCAGCTGGGCGTGGACTTCTGCCTGGGCAGCCATGTGTGGGACCGCCAGCATAAATTCCGCATCCGCCTGGGCCCGCTCACGCTGGAGGATTACATGGGCATGCTGCCAGGCGGTCAGCCGTTCAACGAGCTGGTGGCGTGGGTGGCCGAGTACCTGGGCCATGAACTGGACTGGGACCTGAACCTGATTCTGCAACAACCCGAAGTCCCAACACTGCAGCTTAACGGCCAGTTCCGCCTGGGCTTCAACACCTGGCTCGGCCAACCCGAGCGGGACGCCAACGACCTAATCCTGGCCCGGCATTACGCCGATCACGCCACCACCTCAAGGAATCCAGAGCATGGGTGAAATCAGTCGCGCCGCACTGTTCGGCAAACTCAACAGCGTGGCCTACAAGGCCATCGAAGCCGCCACCGTGTTCTGCAAGCTGCGGGGCAACCCGTATGTGGAACTGGCTCACTGGTTCCACCAGTTGCTGCAACTGCAGGACTCGGACCTGCACCGCATCATCCGCCAGTTCAACGTGGAACCGGCGCGTCTGGCCCGTGACCTCACCGAAGCCCTGGACCGCCTGCCGCGCGGCTCGACGTCGATCACCGACCTGTCCTCCCACGTGGAAGAAGCCGTGGAGCGCGGCTGGGTGTACGGCAGCCTGATGTTTGGCGAAAGCCAGGTGCGCACCGGGTATCTGGTGCTGGGCATCTTGAAGACGCCGAGCCTGCGTCACGCCCTGCTGGGCTTGTCCGCCGAGTTCGACAAGATCAAGCCCGAAGCCCTGAGCGAGCGCTTTGACGAATACGTTGGCGACTCGCCGGAAAACGCCTTGAGCGCCAGCGACGGTTTCAATGCCGGCGTGCCCGGCGAAGCCAGCGGCGCCATGGCGCCCAGCGCGATGGGCAAGCAGGAAGCCCTCAAACGCTTCACCGTGGACCTCACCGAACAGGCGCGCAGCGGCAAGCTTGACCCGATCGTGGGACGTGACGAAGAGATCCGCCAACTGGTGGACATCCTGATGCGCCGACGCCAGAACAACCCGATCCTCACCGGTGAAGCCGGCGTGGGCAAGACCGCCGTGGTCGAAGGGTTCGCCCTGCGTATCGTCGCCGGTGACGTACCGCCGGCGCTCAAGGATGTGGAGCTGCGCAGCCTCGACGTGGGCCTGCTGCAAGCCGGCGCCAGCATGAAAGGCGAGTTCGAACAGCGCCTGCGCCAGGTCATCGAAGACGTGCAAGCCTCACCCAAGCCGATCATTCTGTTCATCGACGAAGCCCACACCCTGGTGGGTGCCGGTGGCGCCGCCGGCACGGGCGATGCAGCCAATCTGCTCAAGCCTGCGCTGGCCCGTGGCACCCTGCGTACCGTGGCCGCCACCACCTGGGCCGAGTACAAAAAGCACATCGAGAAAGACCCGGCTCTGACCCGCCGCTTCCAGGTGGTCCAGGTGGCCGAGCCGTCAGAAGACAAGGCGCTGCTGATGATGCGCGGCGTGGCATCGACCATGGAGAAGCACCATCAGGTGCAGGTGCTCGACGAAGCCCTGGAAGCTTCGGTGAAGTTGTCGCACCGCTACATCCCCGCTCGCCAGCTACCTGACAAATCCGTGAGCCTGCTGGACACTGCCTGCGCCCGCGTCGCCATCAGCCTGCACGCCGTGCCCGCCGAAGTGGACGACAGCCGCCGCCGTATCGAAGCGCTGGAAACCGAGCTGCAGATCATCGCCCGCGAACACGCCATCGGCATCGACATTCGCGCGCGCCAAACCAACTCCGAGGCGCTGTTGAGCGCTGAACGCGAGCGCCTGACCACCCTGGAAAGCCGCTGGGCCGAAGAGAAGACCCTGGTGGATGAGTTGCTCGCCACCCGCGCAACCCTGCGCGAAAAAGCCGGCGTGGTGGACAGCGGCAGCGATGAGTTGCGCACGCAACTGGTCGACCTGCAACAACGCCTCAGCGCCCTGCAGGGCGAAACCCCACTGATCCTGCCGACCGTGGATTACCAGGCCGTGGCCTCGGTGGTCGCCGACTGGACCGGCATCCCGGTGGGCCGTATGGCACGCAACGAGTTGGAGACGGTGCTCAACCTCGATCAGCACCTGAAGAAACGCATCATCGGCCAGGACCACGCCTTGCAGATGATCGCCAAGCGCATCCAGACGTCCCGCGCCGGCCTCGACAACCCGAGCAAGCCGATTGGCGTGTTCATGCTCGCCGGCACGTCCGGCGTGGGCAAGACCGAAACCGCCCTTGCCCTGGCTGAAGCCATGTACGGCGGTGAGCAGAACGTGATCACCATCAACATGAGCGAGTTCCAGGAAGCCCACACGGTATCGACGCTCAAGGGCGCGCCACCGGGCTATATCGGCTACGGCGAAGGCGGCGTGCTGACCGAAGCGGTGCGGCGCAAGCCCTACAGCGTGGTGCTGCTGGACGAAGTGGAAAAAGCTCACCCGGATGTGCATGAAATCTTCTTCCAGGTGTTCGATAAAGGCGTGATGGAAGACGGCGAAGGCCGGGTGATCGACTTCAAGAACACCCTGATCCTGCTGACCACCAACGCCGGTACCGAGCTGATTTCCCAGGTGTGCAAGGACCCGGCGAACATCCCCGAGCCCGAGGAAATCGCCAAGGCCCTGCGCCAGCCGCTGCTGGAGATTTTCCCGCCGGCGCTACTGGGCCGCCTGGTGACGATTCCGTACTACCCGCTGAGTGACACGATGCTCAAGGCGATCACCCGCCTGCAATTGGGCCGCATCAAGAAGCGTGTGGAGAGCACCCACAAAGTCGCCTTCGACTACGACGATGCGGTGGTCGACCTGATCGTCTCGCGCTGCACCGAAACTGAAAGCGGCGGGCGCATGATCGACACCATCCTCACCAACAGCCTGTTGCCGGACATGAGCCGTGAATTCCTCACGCGCATGCTTGAAGGCAAGGCGCTGGCGGGGGTGCGGATCAGCAGCCGGGATAACGAGCTGCACTACCAGTTCAACGATTGACCTGAAGAAACACGATCAAACTGTGGGAGCTGGCTTGCCTGCGATAGCGGTCTGACATCCAACATCAATGTCGACAGATCCACCGTAATCGCAGGCAAGCCAGCTCCCACATGGATACGGTTTCTTCAGGGATGACGATACAGACAGGACAACCGATGCTATTCAACCAAGCCTCACGCCTGGCCAGGATCACCAGCCCCCTCGGGCCGGATGTGCTGCTGCTCAATGAAATGGGCGGCGGTGAAGAGCTGGGCAGGCTGTTCAACTATGAGCTGCAACTGACGTCACTGGACGCCAACATCGATCTCAACCAATTGCTGGGCAAGCCGATGAGCGTGGGCGTGCAACTGGCGGACGGCGGCGAGCGGCACTTCAACGGCATCGTTGCGCGCTGCAGCCAGAACATCGACCGGGGCCAGTTCGCCAGTTACCAGGTGACGCTGCGCCCCTGGCTGTGGTTGCTGAGCCGCACCTCGGACTGCCGGATTTTCCAGAACCTGAGCATCCCGCAGATCATCAAGCAGGTGTTTCGCGACCTGGGCTTTTCCGACTTCGAAGACGCCCTGAGCCGGCCGTACCGCGAGTGGGAATACTGCGTGCAGTACCGCGAGACCAGCTTTGATTTCGTCAGCCGCTTGATGGAGCAGGAAGGGATCTACTACTTCTTCCGCCATGAGCAGGACCGCCATGTACTGGTGCTGGCCGACGCCTATGGCGCCCACGCCACGGTGCCCGGCTACGCATCGATTCCGTACTACCCCAAAGACGAGCAGCAGCGCGAACGCGACCATATGCACAACTGGCACTTGGCGCACGAAGTACAGCCCGGCTCGCTGGAGCTTAACGACTACGACTTCCAGCGCCCCAGCGCCAGCATCGACGTGCGCTCGGCCATGCCGCGCCCCCACGCCGCCGGCGACTACCCGCTGTACGACTACCCCGGCACTTACGTGCAAAGCGCCGATGGCGAACACTACGCGCGCACCCGCATCGAGGCACTGCAAACCCTGCACGAGCAGATCGAGTTCGCCGGCAATGCCCGTGGCCTGGGTTCGGGTCATCTGTTCAGCCTTACCGGCTTCAGCCGCCAGGACCAGAACCGCGAATACCTGATTGTCGGCTGCCGCTACTACATCACCCAGGAAAGCCTGGAAAGCGGCGGTGGCACGGCCTCGGCGCAATTTGAAAGCAGCCTGACCTGCATCGACGCCCAGCAGAGCTTCCGCCCGCTGGCCAACACCCATCGACCCATCGTCAAAGGCCCTCAGACCGCACTGGTGGTCGGCCCCAAGGGCGAGGAAATCTGGACCGACCAATACGGCCGCGTGAAGGTGCACTTTTACTGGGACCGTCACGACCAGTCCAACGAGAACAGCTCGTGCTGGATTCGTGTCTCACAGTCCTGGGCCGGCAAGAACTGGGGCTCGATGCAGATTCCACGCATCGGCCAGGAAGTGATCGTGAGCTTTCTGGAAGGTGACCCGGACCGGCCGATCATCACCGGGCGCGTCTACAACGCCGAGCAGACGGTGCCTTACGACCTGCCAGAGAACGCCACCCAGAGCGGCATGAAAAGCCGTTCGAGCAAGGGCGGCACGCCGGCCAACTTCAATGAAATCCGCATGGAGGACAAGAAGGGGCTGGAGCAGTTGTATATCCACGCCGAGCGCAATCAGGACATTGTGGTGGAAGTGGATGAGAGCCACTCGGTGGGGCATGACCGCAACAAGAGCATCGGCCACAACGAGACGGTGACCATCGGCAACAACCGACTGCGCATCGTCAAACAGGAAGACATTCTTTCGGTCGGGCAAAAGAAGACCGACAGTATCAGCCAGAGCTACGTGATTGAAGTGGGTGAAAACCTGCGCCTGGTCTGCGGCGAAAGCATCCTGGAATTGAACGCCAGCGGGCAGATCAACCTCACCGGCGTGCAAATCAGCTTCTATGCCAGCGGCGATGCCGAGTTCAACACCGGCGGCGTGCTGCACCTGAACAACGGCGGCGGCGCTGGCGCCACGCCTGACGGCCAGGGCGTGAAAGCCAGCATCGACGCCAATATCAAAGCCGCCTTCCCCGCGCCCAAAAGCTCCTGACGAGACTGTTTGCCATGACGTACCGCATCAACGAATTTCAGTTTCAACTGCCGGCCGCCGAGTTGCAGGACGCGACGATCAACATCCTCAAGTTCCTCGAGCTGGGCACCTCCCTGATCGTCAGCCGCAGTTTGCTGGCCGATGGCGAAACCCTGCACAGCAACTTCAACGACCAGCTCCAGCGCCTGGAAAAGCAGGTGCAGGATTTGCGTTATCAGCCGGGCGTCGACGTGCGCCTGGGTGCGGCGCAGGAAGTCGAAGGCATCGAACTGCGCAGCCAGTTCAACAAGGGCAATGACAAGGTGTTCCAGTATCAACTGGCACTAGTGATTCCGGGCACGCGCAAGATGCTTGCCTTGAGTTATGTGAAGGCGGACACGCTTGGGGATGCCGAGGCGGCGCATTGGGCGTTGATCAAAAACTCGTTGTCGTTTGACGTGCCACAGTGACGAAACCTCTGGATGTCTGACGCTCTGCTATGGGCCGCACGGTCGGGGGATGGCTTGTCCCATACCTCAGTGATGGCCGATATCCTTGGCGGTGTGCTCGAAGTCGCCGCTAACGTGGCGATCACTGCATTGGCCACGGCCGCCGTAGTAGCGGCCACCGGGATCACCGTCGCGACAGGTGGGCTTGGCGCGTGCGTATTGGGCGCCGTCGTCGGCGTTATTGTCGGCATCGCCATGAGCAAGACCGGTGCTGACAAAGGGCTGAGCGTCCTGTGTGAGGGTATCGGCAACGCGCTGTTCCCTCCCGCAGTCATGGCAACGATCATCAGCGGGTCGACAGATACCCTGATCAACTCAATACCTGCGGCGCGAGCCGCCGGGGCGGTCCCCTCCCACGTTGCCCCGGCGGGCACCGAAAACCAAGCGCCTGCCCCCGCGTCTGACGATGCAGAAGAACCAGGCTACCTGGATATGGCCAAAGGTTTTTTCTCCCAGATGTGGCGCCCCACTGTCGCCACCCCCGCACCAGGTGCCGTTCCCAAACCTCTGGATCTGGTGACCTGCACCAAACATCCACCGATGCCACCACAGTTTCTTGCAGAAGGATCGGAAAAGGTCACGGTCAACGGCCAGCCGGCTGTGCGCAGCGGCGATCGCAGCACGTGTGATGCGACGGTTGTGTCAGCGGGACTTATTTCGCCAAACGTGACCATCGGCGGTGGTTCAGTGGTGGTACGCGAGATTCGTAGCGGCAAGACGCCGGGAGTGGGCCTGGCTGTGACCGCACTAATGATGCTCAAGGGTGGCAAGGGCAAATTTCTAAGTAATCTGCCCTGCATGCTGCTGGGGGGCGTCAACTCATTCGTCGTCAGTCAAGCCATGGGCGCCTTGGCCAATGCGGCCATGGGCTCATCCAACCCCGTGCATGCCAGCACTGGGGCCAAGGTGCTGGGCGGCCCGGAAGAGCTGGACTTTGCCCTGCCCGGCATCATGCCGATCGATTGGCAGCGTTTCTACAACAGCCGGGACGAACGCCGCGATGGTCTGTTCGGGGCTGGCTGGAGCGTTTCCTACGAGGTCAGCGTCCAGCTTCGCCCCCACCCTGAGGGTGGTGAGCAACTGCTATACACCGACGAGCAGGGGCGACGCATAAACATGGGGTTCATTCCCTTGGGCGGCGCGGTGTTCAGTGCTGGCGAGGGGCTGAGCGTGCGACGCCACCTGAGTGGCCAACTGCTGATCGAAAGTGCTGATGCCTTGTATCGACTGTTTGAACCAGCGCCGCAGAATACTTCGCTGCTACGCCTGAGCCAGTTGGGCGATCGCAATGACAACCGTATTTACCTGGACTATGACGACAACGGACGGCTGCGACAGCTGCGGGACACCTTCGATCTGGTTAAGGTCGAACTGAATTACGACGCCACCTGGCCAAGCCGTGTCAGTCATATCGAGCGACTGTACCCTGATCAGCAGCGTGAAGTGTTGATGCATTACGCCTACGACAGCTGCGGCGACCTGGCAGCCGTGCGACAGTCCGACGGGCAGGTGAAACGCCGGTTTGCCTATGACGCCGGCCGGCGCATGACCGAGCATCAATTACCTGGCGGGCTGCGCTGTTTCTACCAGTGGGCGTGTGTGGATGAACGCGAATGGCGCGTGGTTCGGCACTGGACGGATAGCGGCGACACCTACCGATTCGACTATGAGCTGGACAACGGTATCACCCGGATCATTGACGGGTTGCAGCGCGTCAGCACCCGCCACTGGGATGCACGGCACCAGATCCTCGAGTCCATCGATGCTCTGGGACGTACCTGGGCGTTCCAATGGAATGCTGAAAGCCAACTGCTGGGCGCGACCGACCCAAGCGGTGGGCAATACCAATTCAGCTACGATGAAGCCGGTAATCTGAGCGAGACCACAGATCCGCTGGGGCGCAGTGAATCAACCCTTTGGCTGGAACATTGGGCGCTGCCGTTGGTGGAGACCGACGCCGCCGGCAACGCCTGGCAGTTCCGGTATGACTCACGTGGCAATTGCATCGGCGAAACCGATCCGCTGGGCCACGTGACGACTTATCGTCACGACGCTCACGGACAAGTCCTGGAAATTACCGACGCCCGCGGTGCAAGCAAGACCTTGCGCTGGACGCCCCTGGGTCAACTCAGCGAGCACACCGACTGTTCGGGTCTGACCACCCGCTTGAATTACTGCAAGCGTGGGCTACTGCTTAACAGTACCGACGCCCTGGGCGAGCGCACAAACTTCGCTTATGACGATCAGGGACGGCTGACCAGCAAACAGTTGCCGGATGGCCGCAGTGAGCACTATCAGCGTGATGCCAGTGGGCAATTGGTCAGCTACAGCGACCCTGCGGGTCACACCACGCACTTCAAACACTGCCCAAGCGGACGGTTGCGCCAGCGTACGGACTCTCACGGCCGCTGTGTGGAGCTGAGTCATGATGCCTACGGTCGCCTGCTGAACCTGACCAACGAGAACGGCGAGCGCTATCGCTTCGACTGGGACGCCGGTGATCGACTGACCCTGGAGCAGCGCCTGAACGGCACGCTCAAGCGCTATGCCTACGATCCGCTGGATAATGTCACTCGCGTGGAGACAGTTGCTTCATCTGGCGCCGAAGACTCCATCACTCACGACCTGGAGCGAGACGCTGCCGGGCGACTGATCGCAAAAATCACCGCAGATGGGCGTACCGAATATAGCTATGACGAACAGGATCAGGTCACAGCCATCTCCTTCACCGGACATTACGGCGAGCAACAACGCCTGGCGTTCGGGTATGACGCACTCGGCCAGCTGATTCTTGAACAAAGTACCGGCGGTCGCCTGGAACACCACTACGACGAACTGGGTAACCTGATACAGACGCAGCTTCCCGATGGACGCTGGCTCAACCGATTGCGCTACGGAAGTGGCCACCTGCATCAGATAAATCTGGATGGTCAGGTGATCAGTGATTTCGAGCGCGACCGGCTGCACCGCGAAGTGCTGCGTACCCAGGGACGTATCAGCACCCGCAGCGAATACGATCGTTGCGGGCGGATTCGTGTTCGCCAGCGTCGGCAACAGGGGCAGTCAGTACTGCTGCCAGCGCTACAAACCCGATACGGTTATGACGCCAGCGATCAATTGGTGGAACGCGTCGACAGCCAGCCTGGCGCAACCTACCGCCAGCTCCTGCATTACGACGCTACCGGACGCATTCTCGCCAGCCAGGACAATCTTCAGGGGCAAAGGGAAGCCTTCGCCTATGATCCAGCCGCCAATTTATTGGACGGCGCAGGGCGCGTGGCCCACAACCAGTTACTGAGCTATCGCGACAAGCACTACCGTTACGACGGTTTTGGCAGGGTAGTTGAAAAACGCAGCGCTCGGCGCGGCACCCAGCACTTGAGCTATGACGCTGAGCAACGCCTGGCCCAGGTGCACAATGACGACGGTTCTGTGGTCAAGATGACTTACGACCCGCTCGGTCGACGCATCGCCAAGACCACCTTCGACCGCCAGGGCAAGCAGCAGAGCCAGACCCGTTTCACGTGGGATGCGATGCAACTGCTGCAGGAGCACCACGGCCCGCAGACCAGCCTCTATCTCTATGTCGATGAGGGTTATGAGCCCCTGGCCAGGATTGATGGTGTGGGTGACCAGCAAAAGGTGCGCTACTACCACAACGACCTCAACGGCCTGCCCGAGCAACTCTCGGAAAGCGACGGCCATAGGGTGTGGAAGGCGCGTTACGAAGTCTGGGGCAATACCGTCGAGGAAGTGCGCGAACCCTATTTCGTCGAAGAGCAGAACCTACGGTTCCAGGGCCAGTACCTGGACCGGGAGACTGGGCTGCACTACAACACTCTGCGCTTTTATGACCCAGACATCGGGCGCTTCACTACGCCCTATCCAATCGGTCTGGCGGGCGGGCTTAATTTCTACCAATACGCGCCCAACCCGGTGAGCTGGATCGACCCCTTGGGACTGATGAAATGCTCAAGCCCACCCAAAGGCCGCAAGGTCAATCGCACGGTGTATCGATTCGAGGAGCCTGGACGCATCGGTACGACTTGGCAGGCGCATAAGTGGAATGTGGAGTCCCGACACCGGTACACGGCCAAGGGACTGGGTGGCGTATATGGCGCCAACTCGCGCAAGACCGCATTGGGCGAAGTCACCCATTGGGGTGTGGACCTGTCCTCACGGGTACTGGTCAGCAAAAGGGTGCAGTTAAACAACGTGCTGGACCTGACGCGCGCCGACGTGCGCAAACAATTAGGTGTATCACTCAAAAGCATTACGGGTGACAAATACACCGAAACTCACCAGATCGGCAGTTGGGCGAAAGCCAATGGCTATGATGGGATTCTTGCCCCATCCGCGCGAAACCCGACAGGCAGCAACTTAATATCATTTGCAGGGTTCTGATCATGCCACTTGAAGATGAATACCCCGGCGATGCCGATTGGCAAAGCACGGTAGAGCTGTACAAGGAAGACTATCTCGACGAAGACGCGCGCACCCTTGCGCAAGCACTGGGTGGCGACCTGGACTTGGCCGTTGTGCTGCGTGGCAGGCGTGGGCTCAAGGAAGGGCTGTGGTGGATCGAGCGCAAAGTTCCTGTCCTCGACAACGTACGGCCTGTCGACTGCCTTGAGGATCCGCAGCTGATCAAGCGCCTGCGAACAGCTTTGATGAGCATGCCTTAACCACACAGGGGCATCTGACTGACGATGGAAAGTCTCGATAGAATCGAAACGTCCCTGGGCACCGCGCATGTCTGACGCACTCTGGGCAGCCCGAATGGGCGATGCGCTCTCCCACACTTCGATGATGGCCGACATCCTCGGCGGGGTGCTGGAGGTGGCGGCCAATATCGCGATCACCGCCGTAGCGACCGCCGCCGTGGTTGCGGCCACTGGCATTACCGTGGCCACCGGCGGCCTCGGCTGTTTTTTGCTGGGCGCGGTGGTGGGCACGATTGTCGGGCTGGCCATGAGCAAGACCGGAGCCGACAAAGGCTTAACGAATTTATGCGACAGCTTCAGCAACGCCCTGTTTCCACCCACGGTGCAGGCCAACATTCTCACCGGCTCCACCGACACCCTGACCAACAACATTCCGGCCGCGCGAGCAGCAGGGGCAATTAGCTCCCATGTCGCGCCGGCCGGTACCGAACTGGAAGAGCCCGAACCGGAGCCAGAAGCCAGCTACCTGGACATGGCCGAGGGTTTCTTCTCACAGATGTGGCGTCCGACTGTCGCTACACCGGCGCCCGGCGCTGTGCCCAAGCCGCTGGACTTGGTGGTGTGCATGAAGCACCCGCCAATGCCGCCGCAGTTTCTGGCCGAGGGTTCGGACAAAGTCACGATCAATGGTCAGCCGGCGGTACGCAGCGGTGACCGCAGTACGTGCGATGCCACCGTGGTGTCCTCCGGGCTGATCTCGTCCAACGTGACCATTGGTGGCGGCTCGGTGGTGGTGCGCGAGATTCGCAGCGGCAAGACGCCGGGCGTGGGGCTGGCGGTGACGGCGCTGTTGATGCTCAAGGGCGGCAAGGGCAAGTTTTTCAGCAAGTTGCCGTGCATGTTGATCAGCGGTGCGACGTCGATGGCCGTCAGCAGCGCGATGGGTGCGATGGCGAATGCGGCGATGGGCTCGTCGAACCCAGTCCACGCCGCCACTGGCGCGAAAGTGCTGGGCGATGTCGAGGAACTGGACTTCGTGCTGCCCGGCATCCTGCCGATTGCCTGGCAACGGGTCTACAACAGCCGCGATGAACGCGCGGGCAGCTTGTTGGGTGCTGGCTGGAGCGTGGCTTATGAAGTGTGCGTCGAAGTTCTCCCCCATCCTGAGGGTGGTGAAACGCTGATCTACACCGACGAGCAGGGCCGAGCAATCGACATGGGCTCGATTCCTTTGGGCGGCGCGGTATTCAGCGCCGGTGAAGGGCTCGCGGTGCGCCGCCATCTCAATGGGCAGTTGCTGATCGAAAGCGACGATGGCCTGTACCGGTTGTTCGAGCCGTCTGCCAACCCGGCGCGGCTGCGTCTGAGCCAACTCGGCGACCGCAATGACAACCGTATTCATATCGACTACGACGAAGCCGGGCATCTGCTACGACTGCGCGATACGTTAGATCTGGTGCAGGTTGAACTGGTTCGGGAACAGGGCCAGTTGGCGCGCATCGAGCGTTTGTATCCCGATCAGCGTCGTGAAGTGCTGGCCAGCTACGGCTATGACATGGCCGGGAGCCTGGCTGAAGTACGCGACGCGACCGGCCAGGTACAGCGGCGTTTTGCCTACGACAACGGCCAGCGGATGGTTGAGCATCAACTGCCCACCGGGTTGCGCTGTTTTTATGAGTGGGCCTGTATTGAAAACCTGGAATGGCGTGTGGTCCGGCATTGGACCGATGAGGGCGACGCTTACCAGTTCGACTATGACTTGCAGGCTGGTCTCACGCGTATCACCGACGGTTTGCAGCGGGTCAGCACCCGTTTGTGGAACACGCAGCACCAGATCATTCAGTACAGCGACAACCTCGGCCAGACTTGGCTGTTTGAGTGGAACGACGAACGCCAATTGCTCAGCGCCACCGATCCGCAAGGCGGGCGCTATGAATACAGCTATGACGAGGCCGGTAACCTGATCGGCGAGAGCGACCCGTTGGGGCGCAGCGATTCGACGTTGTGGCTGGAGCATTGGGCCTTGCCACTGGTGGAAACCGACGCGGCCGACAACAGCTGGCAGTATCGCTACGACCCGCGTGGCAACTGCGTCGCCGAAACCGATCCGCTGGGCCACGTCACCCGCTACCGCTATGACGACCACGGCCAGCCGGTGGAAATCATCGACGCCACCGGCAAGAGCAAAAAGCTGCGCTGGAACCCGTTCGGGCAGTTGGTGGAACACGTTGATTGCTCGGGCTATCCAACCCGCTTTGGCTACGACACGCGCGGCAACTTGCAGGTGATCACCGACGCCCTCGGCGAGCGCACCTTGTTCAGCTATGACGCCCAGGGTCGCCTGCTCAGCAGCCAACTGCCGGACGGACGCACCGAGCAATACCAGCGCGACGTCAGCGGGCAATTGCTGGGTTACACCGACCCGGCCGGGCACACCACGCTCTATCAGCACAACCGTCGCGGCCAGGTCCGCCAGCGTACCGACGCCCACGGCCGACAGGTGCAGTTCGGTTATGACAGCTATGGGCGGCTGCAAGCGCTGATCAACGAGAACGGTGAGCGCTACCGGTTCTCCTGGGATGCCGGGGATCGGCTGACAGAACAGCAGGATCTCGACGGCAGCGCCAAACGTTACAGATACGACCCACTGAATAATGTGATCGCGGTGACCGCTATTCCCGCCCCGCAGGGCAGTGGCCTGGCGGTAGTCCCGCTAACCCCGCCTGCTCCAATCGTGCATGAGCTGGAGCGCGACTCGGTTGGCCGACTGATCGCCAAGACCACCGACGATGGCCGTACCGAGTACGCCTACGATGCGGTCGATCAACTCACAGCGGTCACCTTCACGGATCTGCAAGGCAACGCCCAGGCCCTGGATTTTGCCTACGACGCCCTCGGCCAGCTGCTGGCCGAACAGAGCTCAGCCGGCAACCTGCAACACCACTACGATGAGCTGGGCAACCTGATACAGAGCCAACTACCCGACGGTCGCTGGCTCAATCGCCTGTACTACGGCAGCGGCCATCTGCACCAGATCAACCTTGACGGCCAGGTGATCAGCGACTTCGAACGCGACCGCCTGCACCGCGAGGTACTGCGCACCCAGGGCCAGCTCAGCACCCGCAGCGAATACGACCGCAGTGGACGCCTGCGCTCACGCCAACGCCGCCACGCCAACCAGCCGTCCCTGTTACCCGCTGCGGCGCAAAAACAGTTCGAATATGACCCTGCCGACAACCTGATCGGCAAACTCGACCAGCAATCCGCCGCACAACATCGCCAACTGCTGCATTACGACGCCACCGGCCGCATCATCGCCAGCCAGGACAGCCTGCACGGCCAGCGCGAAACCTTCGCCTACGACGCCGCCGCCAACCTGCTCGACGGCCCCCAGGCAGGTGCCGGACTGGTGGTGCATAACAAACTGCTGACCTATCAGGACAAGCGTTATCGCTACGATGCGTTTGGCCGGATGATTGAAAAACGCAGCGCCAGGTGGGGGGTGCAGCGGTTTGCGTATGACGCTGAAAGCCGGCTGATAGAAGTGCGCAACGAAGATGGCCGCGTGGTCAGGATGACCTATGACCCGCTGGGGCGCAGGATTGAAAAAACCGAGCACGGCAGTGATGGGTACCCGTTGGGGGAGACGCGGTTTACGTGGGATGGGCTGCGCCTGTTGCAGGAGCACAAGCACAGCCAAACGAGTCTTTATGTTTATGAAGATGACGGCGGATATGAGCCTCTGGCTCGTGTCGATGGCGTTGGGTCGCTGCACAAAATTCGCTATTACCACAACGACCTGAACGGATTGCCGGAACAGCTGACCGAAGCGGAGGGCCATGAGGTCTGGTGCGCAACGTATCGGGTGTGGGGCAACACGCTGGAGGAAGTGCGCGAACCTTATTACATTGAGGAGCAGAACCTGCGGTTTCAGGGGCAGTACCTGGATCGGGAGACGGGGCTGCATTTCAACACGTTCAGGTTTTATGATCCGGATGTGGGAAGGTTTACTACGCCGGATCCGATTGGGTTGGAAGGTGGGCTCAACCTTTACCAATACGCGCCAAATCCAATTGGCTGGTCGGATCCATGGGGCTGGGCGTACGCCGGCGTAGATTTTACAGGGAGCAAAGACTTGTATCCGATCAAAGGCTCACAGAAAAATATCGTGACAATCAAAATGCAAGGCTCCAGGTCGCGCGACTTTACTCAGGCCTATAAAGAAGCAGGTATCCCTAGAAGCGCCAAGAATCTCTATACCTGGCACCACGTTGATGACTTCGATCCGAAGTCCGGTAATACAACAATGCAACTGGTCAGAAAACCTGCCCATGAGGCGACCTATCCTCATGGTGGTTCAGTTGCCCAGTATGAAAAACATTTCAAAGTTAAATATGACAGCAGCGAGTCAGTCCTCGCAGCCTCTAAAAAAGGTTGGCTCGCCAACAGAATTCCCAACAGTAAAGTCAAACCTGGGCGATGCTCATGATTGGAGATGACGATGTTTGAAAACCAATTCTCGGACTGCGAAACGGCCATTACTTCAGAAGATCTGGACCAGCTGGAGTCCGTAATAGGCAAGAAATTACCCGCCGTCTTTAGAGACCACTACCTCAAGTACAACGGCGGCATGCCGGAACGAGCGTATTGGACTAGCGAAGATTTCTTCGACCCTATCGAAGTGGCGTCTTTCAGGCCGATTGTCTATGGGGAGCCCTCGCTGCTGCCCACCTACCAAAACCTGCAGAAAAAACAGCTTATCCCTTCAAACCTTCTTCCTTTCGCGGACGATCTAGGTGGAAATTTTTTTTGCTTGAACCTGGCTTCGGGAGCAATTAGCTATTTCACGACAGATACATTCGATAGCGAATTAAGCTTTGAGGACAACCACGCTGCCTCCGAAAAGCCTGTGTGCTCAAACTTTCTCAGGTTCGTTCAAGGGCTGATTAGTGAGGAAGATATCGACGAGATGTGAGCATAGAACCTCGTGTCCTCATGATCGATATTTTCCAAGACACCAGAGCAGGCCTATCAATGAAAAAAACCTTCCAATCCGTGGATCTACTGATATCCCACAGCCAAATCCAATTTCGTTCGCGTCCCTTCGACGAGGCGTCAAGTCAATGGGGCAAGGTCAACCTGGAGCAGGGCGCAGTTCTGCATAGCGACTACATACGTTGTTTTTGTATCCTCTGCCCGAAGACGCTTTCGGGTCGAATTTGAATATGACAAACAGTTTCACCTTTGGTGAAACCGCCCAGCGCCGTATTGTCACTCCGTTTCATGTCACAGACCCCGCACAGGTGGAGGTAGCCTCAGCATCTGAAAAATTCAAAGTCGAGCTGGATCTGGATAAGCGCGACTATGCGTTTTACTTCGAGGTCTGCGAAGGCGACGAGATTTTTTACAAGATCACCTTGGTCCCAACTGATATCAGAGTCGCAGCCAAGTACCTGCTGGACGATCCATGGAGTGGCGAGAAAGACAAGGTACTTGTCCAAGGCATTCATTAAGACACTCATCAGCCTCCACAAAAAAAGGGCATCCAACCCAGTCGGCGTGCCCATTTTCTCTACCGCCCCCCTCCTTCAGACACGGTACTGCTTACTTTCGCATGCTATGCAACGGCAAACCTGCAGGACGGGCCGTCATCCGGTGCGGGACTGGTAGTGCATAACTAGCTGTAGACCTATCAGGACAAGCGTTATCGCTACGATGCGTTTGGCCGGATGATTGAAAAACGCAGCGCCAGGTGGGGGTGCAGCGGTTTGCGTATGACGCTGAAAGCCGGCTGATAGAAGTGCGCAACGAAGATGGCCGCGTGGTCAGGATGACCTATGACCCGCTGGGGCGCAGGATTGAAAAAACCGAGCACGGCAGTGATGGGTACCCGTTGGGGGAGACGCAATTTACGTGGGATGGCCTGCGGTTGTTGCAGGAGCATAAACACAGCCAGACAAGTCTTTATGTTTATGAAGATGACGGCGGATATGAGCCTCTGGCTCGTGTCGATGGCGTTGGGTCGCTGCAAAAAATTCGCTATTACCACAACGACCTGAACGGATTGCCGGAACAGCTGACCGAAGCGGAGGGCCATGAGGTCTGGTGCGCAACGTATCGGGTGTGGGGCAACACGCTGGAGGAAGTGCGCGAACCTTATTACATTGAGGAGCAGAACCTGCGGTTTCAGGGGCAGTACCTGGACCGGGAGACGGGGCTGCATTTCAATACGTTCAGGTTTTATGATCCGGATGTGGGAAGGTTTACGACGCCGGATCCGATTGGGCTAGCCGGGGGGGGTTGAACCTCTATCAGTACAGCCCAAATCCCATCGGCTGGATCGATCCCTGGGGTTGGAGTTGCGTTCAGTTCAAACGCTGGAAACGCGGCCAAGCCATAGACAAACCGTTGCCGAATGGCAAAGCTCCCGCATGGGATGTGGTAAGAAATCGTTACTGGAAAAACCGCTATGAAGCTTCAAAAGCCTCCGGTGAATTCAGTCCGGCTAACTTGAGCCGTATGAAACGTGGTACGGCACCTCTGGACGCCAACGGAAACTCAATGGAATTGCATCACCACAACCCTCAAAGAAACGGTGGTAGGGATGTGAATAATCCTCGAAATCTGCGTGAGGTCACTCGTGAGCAGCACGCAGCACTTGATGAGTTCAGACATTTAGGAAGCAAGTAATGACCGCTATAGACATCATTAAAGAATTCGTTGAAGGCGCTATTTCACCTAAAGAATTCGAGGAAAAAGTCTATGCAGATGCAACTATCGAAGCCTTACTGAGAGGAGAGAAAAACCTGCCAGCTTATGTCAGTAAACCTGATCTCTATACCTATGCAATCAGTCTGGATTTTCGAAATCTTGAGTGTATCTACAACATCCAATCACTTCTATCTGGTGTTCTGAGCAAGAACGGCATTACTCACACAGTGGAAAAAAAGTACGAAAATTTATTTAACTTGACACTAAAAATTCAACCAAAGTGGCTGATGCTACCGTCCGAATATCTATCAAACCTAATCGAAGAGAAAAAAAATCTGAGTCAAAAAGATTTGCAGTCTTGGTTGAAGGAAAAAATAAAAACTGATTTCCGGTGTCTCAAAACACAGCCGAAATGGCTTCAAGGCCCAGAATGGCCAATAGAAAACGGAAAGCCAATGGTTTTCGTGGGTCAGCTCGACATCAGCGAATTGAGCCATGACAGCGCACAGGCTTACCTATTTTTTGATGACGATAAAAAAACCTTCCATACCATCACCCAAGTTTGTTGATTAGCAGTTAAGCGAGGTGGACATTTAAATTTACAGTTAAATAAATCCATCCCCTTAATTCCTTCACCGACTTGCAAGGCAACGGCCAAGCCCTGGGTTTCGCCTACGACGCCACCGGCCGCATCATCGCCAGCCAGGACAGCCTGCACGGCCAGCGCGAAACCTTCGCCTACGACGCCGCCGCCAACCTGCTCGACGGCCCCCAGGCAGGTGCCGGACTGGTGGTGCATAACAAACTGCTGACCTATCAGGACAAGCGTTATCGCTACGATGCGTTTGGCCGGATGATTGAAAAACGCAGCGCCAGGTGGGGGGTGCAGCGGTTTGCGTATGACGCTGAAAGCCGGCTGATAGAAGTGCGCAACGAAGATGGGCGCGTGGTCAGGATGACCTATGACCCGCTGGGGCGCAGGATTGAAAAAACCGAGCACGGCAGTGATGGGTACCCGTTGGGGGAGACGCAATTTACGTGGGATGGCCTGCGGTTGTTGCAGGAGCATAAACACAGCCAGACAAGTCTTTATGTTTATGAAGATGACGGCGGATATGAGCCTCTGGCTCGTGTCGATGGCGTTGGGTCGCTGCACAAAATTCGCTATTACCACAACGACCTGAACGGATTGCCGGAACAGCTGACCGAAGCGGAGGGCCATGAGGTCTGGTGCGCAACGTATCGGGTGTGGGGCAACACGCTGGAGGAAGTGCGCGAACCTTATTACATTGAGGAGCAGAACCTGCGGTTTCAGGGGCAGTACCTGGACCGGGAGACGGGGCTGCATTTCAATACGTTCAGGTTTTATGATCCGGATGTGGGAAGGTTTACGACGCCGGATCCGATTGGGTTGGCGGGGGGGATCAACCTCTACAATTACGCACCAAATCCTATTTCATGGATTGATCCATGGGGGCTGGCGCCGGAACTGTATTATTTGTTGGCGACCCAAGACGGTTTCTATGACGAAATGGAGTGGGGCAAGCGTAACCCTGTTGGGAAAGTCTTCCTCAAAGAAGGCGAAGTCTGGAAAGTAGGCGAAACGATACATCCCAAAAAGCGCTATACCTTAAAATGGCTCAAATCAAAAAATCTTGAATACAAAAAAGTTATGGCGGCACCTACCAAGACCAACATGCAGCTTTGGGAAAAAATGAAAATAGGAAAATACCTTAAACGTCGAGGTAAGTTACCCCCAGGTAACAAGTGCAGACACTAGGAGAAAAAACATGTTGATCGGTATCACATCTGACGCTCCAGGCTGGAGCAAGGTCAGTGAAATCAGCAAAGAACTAAGGAGTCTTGGATCTTTGGCAGAAAAAAAATATCCTTCTCTTGACTGGGAGTTGGTGATTTGCCTGCGATGCTTACCGAAGGAATTGGAGCGGAAGACATTTTGTCGTTACTACGCCAAAGACAAAATGTTCGGCCTGGATATCACCATGGACGAAGAAGATTTCATCCCACTAAAAAAAGACAAGGCCGCTCAACGTAAATTAATCGGTGCCGCTTTTATCGCCTTTTTTATTGAGAGTATTAAAAAGTACAAAAATAAGCTGCCGAATCTTCAGCCGGTGTCAGCGCAATTGATTGAGGACGTGCAGCAGTGGTGCATCGAAAACGAATGGACCGCTTAGCACTGGGGACTGGTAAAGGGAACTGATTTATTTTCCGACCCACCTATCTTTGCGGCCCAAATGATAGCCTGCACGGCCAGCGCGAAACCTTCGCCTACGACGCCGCCGCCAACCTGCTCGACGGCCCCCAGGCAGGTGCCGGACTGGTGGTGCATAACAAACTGCTGACCTATCAGGACAAGCGTTATCGTTACGACGCTTTCGGCCGTCTCGCTGAAAAGCGCAGTGCAAAATGGGGCACTCAGCTTTTTACCTACGACGCTGACCACAGACTGATCGAAGTACGCCATCAAAAGGCTGAGCGAACGACTGTTATAAAAATGACGTATGACCCTTTGGGTCGTCGTATCGCTAAAAGCGAACATGACAGCCACGGCTTCCCGGTGGGACAAACGCACTTCGTTTGGGACGGGTTGCGCTTATTGCTGGAACGCAAAAATAACCAGAGCAGCCTGTACCTCTACGAAGGTAACGGCTACGAACCCCTGGCACGTGTCGATGGCACTGGCGAGCATCAGCGTGTGCGTTACTACCACAATGATTTAAACGGTTTGCCTGAACAGTTGACGGAAGCGGACGGGCATTCGCTGTGGCAATCGCGTTACCAGGTATGGGGCAACAGCGTCAGGGAAGTTCGCGAACCCTATTACATCGAGGAGCAGAACCTGCGTTTCCAGGGACAATACCTGGATCGGGAGACGGGCCTGCACTACAACACCTTCCGCTTTTATGATCCGGACGTAGGGCGGTTTACGACGCCCGACCCTATTGGGCTGGCAGGTGGGATTAACCTCTATGAATACGCGCCGAACCCTATCGTCTGGACTGACCCCCTTGGATACAAGGGTTGCAACGTCAAGGCAGGAGATGGCAAGACACACGATATCGTTCTTGAACTGACCAGGAAGCAGTACAAGCAGACGTTCGGTCACATCGCTGATGTCATCAAGGCGCGAGGAAAAAATATATTCACTATTGATCGCCTGGGCGCGGCAGATAACCGCAAAGCCTCTCTGGCCGGTCACCCGTCCGTCAAGGCACTGGACCGGGATGAATTCCCGATGGCGATGTTCAAAGAAGGTGGCAAAGGGGCTAGCGTCAGGTACATCGACCCTAGCGACAACCGAGGCGCAGGCTCCTCGATCGCGCATGCCCTGAGCGGCTATGACGACGGGACCCGAGTAAAAATAGTCGTGAAGTAACCGATTGGAGATTTCCATGCAGATCACAGAAGCACTTGACTCACTCTCTGCTGCCAGCGGCCCATTGGCAGACCGCGTGTCGAAAGTGGCAGCCAAATACAATAAAACTCAGAAGTCACGTATCGAATCGCTGACCCGTCTGGCTTACCTGTTGTACGTCATCAATGAAAACGACCTGGCCGAGCAGCTCACTGCACCGCTGAGCAAAATCCCTTTTGAAAATAACTATGACTATTGGGTCTGGATCGAGGCGTCACTGGTACTCAACGGCACCCTGGCGAGGGCGCGCGGTGATGAGCCCGTGTACGCTGATGCGCTTGCTCGTGTATTGGCGGCGCTGAACACCGGAAACGAGCTGCAAGTCACGGTGAAGCGCAACACCCATGAACGCTTTGTAAGAGGCGAGACCTTGAGCCTGGACAAAATCCAGGACGCGGAGAACGAGGGCGACTTTGTGACAGAGGGCAATCAACGTGTCACTTACCTGATGAGCCTGTTAAAAATTCAGTTCTTTGATAAACCCGAACATTACCCGCACGAAAAGATAAAGGCCGATATCGAAGAAAATGTCGCCAGAATCAATGAAATCATTGGCAAGATCGGATTAGAAAAGCTCACGCCATTCAAATGAAGTCTTGTTTAATCCAATAAAAAATGGGCACCCGATCCAGTCGGCGTGCCCATTTTTTTCCGTACCACCCCGCCTCCCTTCGAGGCAGTACTGCCCGTTACGGGTTAACACTGTCCTTCAACGACTTGCCCGGCTTGAACGCCACGGTATTGCTCGCCTTGATCTTAACCGGCTCGCCGGTCTGCGGGTTTTTGCCGGTGCGGGCGCCGCGGTGGCGTTGCAGGAAGGTGCCGAAGCCAACGAGGGTGACGCTGTCCTTGCGGTGCAGGGCGCCGGTGATTTCTTCGAGGACGGCGTTGAGCACGCGGTTGGCCTGTTCTTTGGTGAGATCCGCTTTTTCAGCGATGGCGGCTGCGAGTTCTGGTTTACGCATAGATGAAGCCTCTTTGACGGTTTTTTGTTGTTATGTCCGTGCCGCTCTCTGGCGGAACGGCGCCCAAAGCGCCGCAGGCTCTACTCTGCGGCAGACGGAAGTGAGGATGGCATGCCCACAGACGCCGCGCCAGCCTCACGGCGACCTTTCTCTGGGCAAAAACATGCTTATTCCGACAGAACGACAGGCATTTACGCCAGCAAAGGCGGGAGTTCCTTGTTGAGCGCCAGTTTTTCCATCACAGCGCTGCCAGTCAGCGCGTAGCCCAGCAGGCGGCCGCTGGTGTCGCGGCACAAGGCCTTGATGTTGGCGCCCTCGCCTTCGACGCTCCACACGCCTTCGGTGCCCCGTGGCGGTGGTGAGACCACCAGCGGGCAGACCGGGGTTTTTACCGTAACCGGCATCGGCCCATAACTGACCGCCGTGGCATTGCCGACCAGCGTCTGAGCCAGGGCGCGGGCGCAGGTCATGAGGGGCATCACGTACAGCAGGTTCAGACCCTCGACCTCGGCGCAGTCACCCAGGGCGTAGATATTGGCGTGTGAAGTCTTGAGATGGCGGTCCACCATGATTCCACGGTTGATCTGCAGGCCGGCGGCGGCGGCGAGGTCGACGCGCGGGCGCAGGCCGATGGCCGAGACCACCAAGTCGCACGGGATCACCTTGCCGTCCGACAAGTGGGCCTCAAGGCCCTCCGCCGTGCGCTGCAGGCGGTTGAGCACCGGGCCCAGATGAAAACGCGCGCCCAGGCCTTCCAGACCGGCCTGTACCGCAGCGGCCGCCGCCGGGTGCAGCAGGGTCGGCATGACGTGTTCGCACGGCGCCACCAGGTCGATCTCATAGCCACCGAGTATCAGGTCGTTGGCGAACTCGCAACCGATCAGGCCGGCGCCGAGCACCAGTACGCGGCGTTTGCCCGCAGCGGCGGCGCGAAAGCGGGCGTAGTCTTCAAGGTCGTTGATCGGGAAAATCAGCTCAGCCGCATCGCCTTCGACCGGCACGCGTACGGTTTCGGCGCCCCAGGCCAGAATCAGGTCGCGGTAGGCCACCGCTTCCTCGCCGATCCACAGGCGCTTGTGGCCGGGGTCTATACCGCTGATGCGAGTGTGGGTGCGTACTTCGGCCTTGAGTTGCTCGGCCATGGCGCCCGGTTCAGCCATGCTCAGGCCATCGGCTTCCTTGTTTTTGCCAAAGCCGGTGGAGAGCATGGGCTTGGAGTAGGAGCGCCCGTCATCGGCGGTGATCAGCAGCAAAGGCGTGTCGCTGTCGAGCTTGCGAAACTCCCGGGCCACGTTGTAACCGGCCAGTCCTGTGCCGATGATCACGACAGGTGCGTTCATTCCTTTCTCCTTGTAATACGGTTCTGAAACTTCGAATCAGCCGATTTCGATCATCTCGAAATCCATCTTGCCCACGCCGCAGTCCGGGCACAGCCAGTCTTCCGGGACGTCTTGCCACAGGGTGCCCGGCGCGATTCCGTCATCCGGCCAACCGTCCTTTTCGTCGTAGATCAGGCCGCAGACTACACATTGCCACTTCTTCATCAATTGCTTCCTCAGGGTCCAGGCATCTTGGCCGGCGGTCGATATCCCGCATTGCCACGCGGCTCAGGGCGTTTTGTACTGACAGGGGCCGCCGGATGCAAGCATGTTCGGCGCAAACGGCCGGTTCAGCCCGGCAAAAGGTCGGGACGCCATGGTAAGCTCGGCGCCTCTTTTGCTGCCCATACTGACTCGCCGTGCCGCACTCAACCGCGCTTCCCGATGCTTGCCAATGGCTGTCCCAGAACCTTCTGCGCCCCACACCCGCGCCCCTGATCCTTGATTGGCTGTTCGACGAAGGCTCGCTCACGCGGCGGCTGACAGGGTTGTCCAACGACGCGTTCAGCGTGACGCCGCTGGTCGAAGGCTGGCAAGCGCTGCGCGACGACGAATGCGCTGCGCTGGGCCTGCCGCCGGCCACACTGGGCTGGGTGCGTGAGGTGTACCTGCGCGGGCACGGCCAGCCGTGGGTATTCGCCCGCAGCGTGGCGTCGCGCAGTGCGTTGCAGGGTGACGGCTTGCACATGGACGCGCTGGGCAGCCGCTCGCTGGGTGAGTTGTTGTTCTGTGACCAAGCGTTTACCCGCCAGGCCATCGAGGTCTGCCATTACCCACGTCAGTGGCTGCCCACGGCGGACCGGGCCGAAGGGCTTTGGGCACGCCGCTCGCGCTTTGATCGCGAGGCATTGAGCGTGCTGGTGGCGGAAACCTTCCTGCCGGGCTTCTGGCAGGCGCTGCATGACCATCCGGAGAGTTGCTGATGTATCAACGTGTGCTCAAGTCCCTCAATCGCCTGAACCCCAGGGCCTGGGATTTCATTCAGTTGACGCGCATGGACAAGCCCATCGGCATCTACCTGCTGCTGTGGCCGACGCTGTGGGCGCTGTGGATCGCCGGCAAGGGCTCGCCGTCGCTGCTCAATATCGTGATTTTCGTGCTCGGCGTGGTGCTCACCCGGGCGGGCGGCTGCGTGATCAACGACTGGGCCGATCGCAAGGTCGACGGCCATGTGAAGCGCACCGAGCAACGCCCGCTGGTCAGCGGCAAAATCAGCTCGAAAGAGGCGCTGGTGTTTTTTGCGCTGCTGATGGGCATCAGTTTCCTGCTGGTGCTGCTGACCAATGCCAGCACCATCCTGCTTTCCCTCGGCGGCTTGGCGCTGGCGGCAAGCTACCCGTTCATGAAGCGCTACACCTATTACCCGCAGGTGGTGCTGGGCGCGGCATTTTCCTGGGGCATGCCGATGGCGTTTACCGCCGAAACCGGCCACCTGCCGGCCACCGCCTGGCTGTTGTATATCGCCAACCTGCTGTGGACGGTGGGGTACGACACCTATTACGCGATGACCGATCGCGACGACGATGTGAGGATCGGGGTGAAATCCACGGCGATTCTGTTTGGCGATGCCGATCGGGTGATCATTCTCACCCTGCAAGGCCTGTCGCTGGCGTGCCTGCTGCTGGCCGGCGCGCGGTTCGAACTGGGCGGCTGGTTCCAGTTGGGGCTGCTGGCGGCGGCGGGCTGTTTTGTGTGGGAGTTCTGGTACACGCGGGACAGGGACCGCATGAAATGCTTCAAGGCGTTTTTGCACAACCACTGGGCGGGATTGGCGATTTTTGTGGGGATTGTGGTGGATTACGCGGTTCGGTAATTCAGGATCGAGGCCATCGCGGGCAAGCCCGCTCTCACAGGATGTGTTGCAAATGTGGGAGCGGGCTTGCCCGCGATGGCTTCAGCAGCGCCACAGGATCATGGCTTGATGATGTGCCAGACGCCACCCTTGCCATCACCGGTCTTTTCCCCGGCCTTGGTGTCGCCCTTGAACGTGTACACCGGCTTGCCCTTGTAGGCCCATTGGCTGGTCTGATCGTCACGGGTGACGACCGTCCAGTCGCCGGCCTTGGTATCGGTGGACTCTGCCTTCAGCGGCGGCCAGTTGATTGCGCATTGGTCCTTGCACGCTGACTTGCCATCGGCATCCTTATCGAAGGTGTAGAGGGTCAGGCCTTTATGGTCCACCAGCAGACCGTCTTTGGTCATTGCAGGCTCTGCTGCGGATGCCAGGCCAGGCAGCGCCAGCGCAGCCGATACCAGCAGGGCTTTCCAGGAAACAGTGCTGTACGTCATCGGAACCTTCTTCATCGTGGTTGTCAGGATTCGGACCCATAGGGTAGTCCAGAGTGCCGTGAATTGCCCAGGCGGCGAAATTACTGTCACACGACTGCAATAATTCCGTTATCTAATGCGGCGCAAGACAGTTAAATGACAAGAGGATTTTCGAGCATGGTTGGCAGGAGCATTCTGATCGTCGACGACGAAGCGCCCATCCGCGAGATGATCGCCGTTGCGTTGGAAATGGCCGGCTACGACTGCCTGGAGGCGGAGAACTCCCAGCAGGCCCATGCCATTATCGTCGACCGCAAGCCGGATCTGATCCTGCTGGACTGGATGCTGCCCGGCACTTCCGGCATAGAACTGGCCCGCCGCCTCAAGCGTGACGAGCTGACCGGGGACATCCCGATCATCATGCTCACCGCCAAGGGCGAAGAGGACAACAAGATCCAGGGCCTGGAAGTGGGCGCGGATGACTACATCACCAAGCCGTTTTCCCCACGCGAACTGGTCGCGCGCCTGAAGGCCGTACTGCGCCGCGCCGGGCCGACCGATGGCGAGGCACCGATTGAAGTCGGCGGCCTTATCCTGGACCCGATCAGCCACCGTGTGACCATCGATGGCACACCGGCGGAGATGGGCCCCACCGAATACCGCCTGCTGCAGTTCTTCATGACGCACCAGGAGCGCGCCTACACCCGTGGCCAGTTGCTGGACCAGGTGTGGGGCGGCAATGTGTACGTGGAGGAGCGCACCGTGGACGTGCATATCCGTCGCCTGCGCAAAGCCTTGGGCGATGCCTACGAGAATCTGGTACAAACCGTGCGCGGTACCGGCTATCGGTTTTCCACCAAAGGATGAAAACCTGGCTGCAAGTGATCAGCTACAAGCGGCAAGAAAAAAGTCGCCTTGCTCTGATTTGAAGCTTGCAGCTTGAAGCTGCTCCCAAGGACGCTCAATGAATCAAAACTGGCATGGCACCCTGATCCGCCACATGCTTTTGCTGATCACCGGCTGCCTGTTGGTGGGCCTGGTCAGTGGATATTACGGCTGGAGCCTGGCCGTCGGTATTGCCTTGTACCTGGGCTGGACCCTCAAGCAATTGCTGCGTCTGCACGAATGGCTGCGCCAGCACAAACCCGACGAAGCGCCACCCGACGGCTACGGCCTGTGGGGCGAGGTGTTCGACAGCATTTACCACCTGCAACGCCGCGACCAGCGGGTGCGCGGACGCCTGCAGGCGGTGATCGACCGGGTGCAGGAGTCCACCGCCGCGCTCAAGGATGCGGTGATCATGCTCGACAGCGACGGCAACCTTGAATGGTGGAACCGCGCCGCCGAGACCCTGCTGGGCCTCAAGACGCCCCAGGACAGCGGCCAGCCGGTCACCAACCTGGTGCGCCACCCGCGCTTCAAGGAATACTTCGAGCAGGACAACTACGAAGAAGCCCTGGAAATCCCCTCGCCCACCAACGACCGGGTGCGCATCCAGCTGTACCTGACGCGCTACGGCAACAATGAGCACCTGATGCTGGTGCGCGATGTCACCCGCATCCACCAGATGGAACAGATGCGCAAAGACTTCGTCGCCAACGTTTCCCACGAGTTGCGCACGCCGTTGACGGTGATCTGCGGCTACCTGGAGACGTTGCTGGACAACGTCGACGAGATCAACCCGCGCTGGACCCGCGCGCTGCAACAGATGCAGCAGCAGGGTTCGCGCATGCAGACCCTGCTCAACGACTTGCTGCTGCTGGCCAAGCTGGAGGCCACCGACTACCCCTCGGACAATCATCCGGTGGCGGTGAAAAGCCTGTTGCACACCATCAAGAACGACGCCCAGGCCCTCTCCGGCGAACGCGGGCAGCAGATCAGCCTGGAAGCCGATCCATCGGTCCTGCTCAAGGGCAGCGAAGGCGAATTGCGCAGTGCGTTTTCCAACCTGGTGTTCAACGCGGTCAAGTACACCCAGGACAAAGGCAACATCCGCATCCGCTGGTGGGCCGACGACCACGGCGCGCACCTGAGCGTGCAGGACTCCGGCATCGGCATCGATGCCAAGCACCTGCCGCGCCTGACCGAGCGCTTCTACCGCGTCGACTCCAGCCGCAATTCCAGCACCGGCGGCACGGGCCTGGGCCTGGCCATCGTCAAGCATGTGCTGCTGCGCCATCGCGCACGCCTGGAAATCAGCAGCGTGCTGGGGCATGGCAGCACGTTCACCTGCCATTTTCCGCCGACGCAGGTGGCCCGCTCGCCCAGAGTCGACGAAGACCTGTAACCGGGAACACTGTAGGAGCAAGCCCCCTTCCACATTGGCATTGGGTTGTCTGGAAAGTGGTATTCCAGAGCCCGCCCGCCGGCGGGTACTAGGCAAGCGCCCCGCCAGCCGCTACATTGGCCGCCTTGCGCCTGCCTTTCGGGGCCTGCCTGCCATCCCTTATTGAACACACGGAACCCGCAAAACCCCATCATGGACCCTTCCCCTGGTATCACCTTCGCCACACTGTTCGCCGATTTCGGCATGATTCTTTTTGCACTGGTCCTGGTACTGCTCAACGGTTTCTTCGTTGCGGCCGAATTTGCCATGGTCAAGCTGCGCTCCACCCGGGTGGAGGCCATCGCCCACACCAACGGCTGGCGCGGACAGATCCTGCGCACCGTACACAGCCAGCTCGACGCCTACCTGTCGGCCTGTCAGTTGGGTATCACCCTCGCCTCCCTCGGCCTGGGCTGGGTCGGTGAGCCTGCGTTCGCGCATATTCTGGAACCCCTGCTGAGCGCTGCGGGCGTCGAATCGCCGGAAGTGATCAAGGGCGTGTCGTTCTTTGCCGCCTTCTTTGTGATTTCCTACCTGCACATCGTGGTCGGCGAGCTGGCGCCCAAATCCTGGGCGATTCGCAAGCCAGAGTTGCTGTCGCTGTGGACGGCCGTGCCGCTCTACCTGTTCTACTGGGCGATGTACCCGGCGATCTACCTGCTCAACGCCAGCGCCAACGCGATCCTGCGTATTGCCGGCCAGGGCGAGCCTGGCCCGCACCATGAGCACCATTACAGCCGTGAAGAACTCAAGCTGATCCTGCACTCCAGCCGTGGCCAGGACCCAAGCGACCAGGGCATGCGCGTACTGGCCTCGGCCGTGGAGATGGGCGAACTGGAAGTGGTCGACTGGGCCAACTCCCGGGAAGACCTGGTGACCCTGGACTTCAACGCCCCGCTCAAGGAAATCCTCGCGCTGTTTCGCCGCCACAAATTCAGTCGCTACCCGGTGTATGACGCCGAGCGCAACGAATTCGTCGGCCTGCTGCACATCAAGGACCTGCTGCTGGAGCTGGCGGCGCTGGACCACATCCCGGAGTCGTTCAACCTGGCCGAGCTGACCCGCCCGCTGGAGCGCGTGTCACGGCACATGCCGTTGTCGCAGCTGCTGGAGCAGTTCCGCAAGGGCGGCGCGCACTTTGCCCTGGTGGAAGAGGCCGACGGCAATATCATCGGCTACCTCACCATGGAAGACGTGCTGGAAGTATTGGTAGGCGATATCCAGGACGAACACCGCAAGGCCGAGCGCGGCATCCTGGCCTACCAGCCGGGCAAACTGCTGGTGCGCGGCGACACCCCGCTGTTCAAGGTCGAACGCCTGCTGGGCGTGGACCTTGACCACATCGAGGCCGAAACCCTGGCCGGCCTGATCTACGACACTTTGAAACGGGTGCCGGAAGAAGAGGAAGTGCTGGAGGTGGAAGGCCTGCGGATCATCATCAAGAAGATGAAAGGCCCGAAAATCGTGCTGGCCAAGGTTGTGATGCTGGATTGACCCTCAATTGCCCTGCGCAAAGTTGGGCAATACCCCCACGGGCTGGCTGAATTCATACGGGATCGACACCAGCCCCGCCTCGGTACGCTGGCGTAGCGGCTTTTGGCATCGGTGTGGCTGAAGCTGCCCGCTCTACGCTGGAAGGCCGTTGAAACAAATATCAACGTTCATCTGGGCAGCAGCCGACAAATTAACCAAGGCATCCAGCGAGAGCTTGTCGATCTTGCCGGTGAGAACGTCGTTAAGACGGGGCTGGCTGATGCCGAGTCGTTGTGCCGCCGCTTAATCAGCCGATCACGCACCCGGCACAAAGTGCTTCTGCGCCGTGCCGCGTGCGATCAGGCGGGAGATGTAGTCGAGCTTCTGCGCGTCCTGGTCGATGAAGCGGAAGGTCAGTTGCAGCCAGTCGCTGTCGGGCTTGGGCTCAAAGGCAACGATGGCGTGCAGGTAACCGTTGAGGCGCGCGACTTCGGCATTCTCGCCCTGCTCAAGGTCGAGCACGGCGCTTTCCAGCACCTGGGGCAGCACCTCGCCGCGACGCACCACCAGCAGCGCCTCCTTGATGCTCAGCGCCTTGATAACGCATTGCTGGGTGCCGCTGGACAGCCGCAACTGGCCCTGGCCACGACCGCTGGCAGGTGAAGCGGCCGGGGCGGACGGCGATGGGGTGTTGAGCAGGCCTTTACTCGGCGCCGCCACGGGGGCCGGCTTGATGGCTTCGGGCTTGCCGCCGGTGAGAGCACTCAGGGAATCGTTGCCGAAAGCCGAGCTCATCTTGGTCGGTGCGCTGGCAATCAGCGCGTCAAGGCGACCCACCTTGTGCAGCGCCTGGCGTACCTTGCTCAGCAACTGCTCGTTGGTGAACGGCTTGCTGACGTAGCCGGAAACACCGGCCTGAATCGCCTGCACCACGTTTTCCTTGTCGCCACGGCTGGTCACCATCACGAAAGGCATGGCCTTCAGGTGTTCCTGTTCGCGGCACCAGGTCAGCAACTCCAGGCCGGACATCTCCGGCATTTCCCAGTCGCACAACACCAGGTCGTAGGTTTCGCGCATCAGGATGGATTGCGCCTTTTTGCCGTTTACCGCGTCTTCAAGCTTGATCCCCGGGAAGTAATTGCGCAGGCACTTCTTCACCAGGTCGCGAATAAACGAGGCGTCATCCACCACCAATACACTGACTTTACTCATCGACCCTTCATCCTATAAAAACCTTGGCTGGCAGCACGCCTGACTGGTGGCATTTTGCCAAAACTCTGCAATCACGTTCGGACTTTATTTCGCCTTTGGCGCAATAACATTCTGCTGGGCCCAAACGAAAACGCCCGGCCAATGGCCGGGCGTTAATTTCACGGGCAACCTTACTTATCGTCAGGTTCGCCCGGAACATTAGGCATTTGATCGGCAGTGCCCTCAACTTCAGCCTTCATGCGCTTTAGGCCCATGTGCCGCACGTCGGTACCGCGCACCAGGTAAATCACCAGTTCCGAGATATTGCGCGCGTGGTCACCTATGCGCTCCAGCGAACGCAGCACCCAGATTATGTTCAGGACCCGCGAGATAGAGCGCGGGTCTTCCATCATGTAGGTGGCCAGCTCGCGCAGGGCCGTTTTGTATTCACGGTCGATGATCTTGTCGTACTGCGCCACCGACAACGCCAGATCGGCGTCGAAGCGGGCAAACGCATCCAGCGCATCGCGCACCATGTTGCGCACCTGATCGCCGATATGGCGCACTTCCACATAGCCGCGTGGCGCTTCACCTTCTTCGCACAACTGGATGGCCCGGCGCGCGATCTTGGTGGCTTCGTCGCCGATGCGCTCCAGGTCGATCACCGACTTGGAAATGCTGATGATCAAACGCAGGTCCGAGGCCGCCGGTTGGCGACGGGCAAGAATGCGCAGGCATTCCTCGTCGATATTGCGTTCCATCTGGTTGATCTGGTCGTCGACCTCGCGCACTTGCTGGGCCAGGCCCGAGTCGGCCTCGATCAACGCGGTGACCGCATCGTTGACTTGCTTCTCCACCAGCCCACCCATCGCCAGGAGGTGGCTGCGCACTTCCTCGAGCTCGGCGTTGAACTGCGCGGAGATGTGATGGGTGAGGCCTTCTTTGCTAATCATGTTGGCGTCCTTGGAGCGTCCGGTAAGGTGCGGAGAACCGCAGCGTCAGTGCAATCGGAACCACAGCTTCCTAGCCATAGCGACCGGTGATGTAGTCCTCGGTCTGCTTCTTCGCCGGATTGGTGAACAGGGTGTCGGTGTCGCCGAATTCCACCAGCTTGCCCATGTACATGAACGCGGTGTAGTCGGAAACCCGTGCCGCCTGCTGCATGTTGTGGGTCACGATGACGATGGTGAATTTGGATTTGAGTTCGTAGATCAGCTCTTCGACTTTCAGCGTGGAGATCGGGTCGAGGGCCGAGCAGGGTTCGTCGAGCAGCAGCACTTCCGGCTCCACGGCGATGGTACGTGCGATCACCAGACGCTGCTGCTGACCGCCGGACAAGCCCAGCGCCGACTCGTGCAGGCGGTCCTTGACCTCGTCCCACAGTGCCGCGCCCTTGAGCGCCCACTCCACTGCTTCGTCGAGAACGCGCTTCTTGTTGATGCCCTGGATGCGCAGGCCGTACACCACGTTTTCGTAAATGGTCTTGGGAAACGGGTTGGGCTTCTGGAACACCATGCCGACGCGACGACGCAGCTCGGCCACGTCCTCGCCCTTGCGGTAGATGTTGGTGCCGTAGAGGTTGATCGCGCCCTCCACGCGGCAACCGTCCACCAGGTCGTTCATGCGGTTGAAGGTGCGCAGCAGCGTGGACTTGCCGCAGCCGGACGGGCCGATGAAGGCGGTCACGCGCTGCTTGGGGATGTTCATGCTGACGTCGAACAGCGCCTGCTTTTCACCGTAGTACAGGCTCAGGCCAGGCACTTCGATGGCCACGGTTTCCTGGGCCAGGCTCAGGCTCTGCTTGTCGCGACCCAGGGCAGACATGTTGATGCCGTGAGATTGGGTTTCGTGTTGCATGGGATGCTCCCTGTGCTACCAATTCATTCGTTGAACCGCCGGGGCGGCTTACTCAAATTCTGTGCCTGACGCCGAGCCCTGTGGGAGCTGGCTTGCCTGCGATGCGGGCGGCGCGGTATTGCAGTAAAACCGCGTTGATGCCATCGCAGGCAAGCCAGCTCCCACAGTGGATCGCATCAGCTGTCCAGCGCTTTGTATTTTTCGCGCAGGTGGTTACGTATCCACACCGCCGACAGGTTGAGCGTGGCGATCACCAGCACCAGCAGCAACGCGGTGGCGTACACCAGCGGGCGTGCCGCCTCGACGTTGGGGCTCTGGAAGCCAACGTCGTAGATATGAAAGCCCAGGTGCATGATCTTCTGGTCCAGGTGCAGGTACGGGTAGTTGCCGTCCACCGGCAGCGACGGCGCCAGTTTCACCACACCCACCAGCATCAGCGGCGCCACTTCGCCGGCGGCGCGGGCCACGGCGAGGATCATGCCGGTCATCATGGCCGGGCTGGCCATCGGCAGCACGATCTTCCACAGCGTTTCCGCCTTGGTCGCGCCCAGCGCCAGGGAGCCTTCACGCACGGTACGCGGAATGCGCGCCAAGCCCTCTTCGGTGGCCACGATCACCACCGGCACCGCCAGCAGCGCCAGGGTCAGCGAGGCCCACAGCAGGCCCGGCGTACCGAAGGTCGGTGCCGGCAGCGCTTCGGCGAAGAACAGGCGGTCCACCGAACCACCCAGCACATACACGAAGAAGCCCAGGCCAAACACGCCATAGACGATAGCCGGTACGCCCGCCAGGTTGTTCACGGCGATACGGATAACCCGTGTCAGGGTGTTCTGCTTGGCGTACTCACGCAGGTAAACCGCCGCCAGCACGCCGAACGGCGTCACGATCATCGCCATGATCAAAGTCATCATCACGGTGCCGAAAATCGCCGGGAAAATCCCGCCCTCGGTGTTGGCTTCCCGTGGGTCATCGCTCAGGAATTCCCAGACCTTGCTGAAGTAGAAGCCGATCTTGGTCAGCGTGCCCATGGCATTCGGCTGGTAGGCGTGCACCACCTTGCCGATGCCGATTTCAATCTCCTTGCCGTTGCCGTCGCGCGCCGTCAGCGCATCACGGTTGAACTGGGCGTGCAGGTCGGCCAGACGCGCTTCGATATCCTGATAACGCGCGTTCAGTTCGGCGCGGTCGGCATCCATGTCGGCCTGGGCGGCGGCGTCGAGCTTGCCTTCCAGCTCCAGCTTGCGACCGTGCAGGCGGAGGCGTTCGAGACCGGCGTTGATCGCGCCGATGTCGGACTTCTCCAGAGTCTTGAGCTGGGCGGCCAGCGCGTTCACACGGTCGACGCGGGCTTGCAGCTCCGGCCACGCAGCCTCGCCCTCGGCGATCACCTTGCCGTCCTGCTTGACGTTGACCAGGGTGCCGTAAAAATTGCCCCACTCACGACGCTCGATGGTCATGAGGTTTTTCGGAGTGGTCTGGTCCTTCAACCATTCGCCGACGATCCAGGTGAAGTCATTACCGTTAAGGTCGCGGTTGCCGACCTTGATCAGTTCGCGGGTCATGAATTCCGGGCCCGCATCGGGCACCGGCAGGCCCGCGCTTTTCAGGCGTTCGCGCGGTACTTCTTCCTTCTGCACCACTTCGCCGATGACGATATGGTTTTCCTGGCCCGGCACGTTGTAGCTGGCCTGGATCAGGTCGGCCGGCCAGAAGTGGCCCAGGCCGCGCACCGCAATCACAGCCAGCAAACCCAGGGTCATGATGACCGCGATGGACACCGCGCCACCGCTGATCCAGACGCCGGGGGCGCCGCTCTTGAACCATCCGTTCAGGGAGTTCTGTTTCACAGACTTCTACCTTTCTTAAAGCGACGAGTATTTCTTGCGCAGACGCTGACGGATCAGCTCGGCGAGGGTGTTCATGATGAAGGTGAACAGCAGCAGCACCAGCGCCGAGAGGAACAGCACGCGATAGTGACTGCCACCCACTTCCGACTCGGGCATTTCTACCGCGACGTTGGCCGCCAGTGTGCGCAGGCCTTCGAACAGGTTCATCTCCATCACCGGGGTGTTGCCGGTGGCCATCAGCACGATCATGGTCTCGCCCACGGCGCGGCCCATGCCGATCATCAGCGCCGAGAAGATGCCCGGGCTGGCAGTCAGGATCACGACGCGGGTCATGGTCTGCCACGGCGTGGCGCCCAGTGCCAGGGAGCCCAGCGTCAGGCCGCGCGGTACGCTGAACACGGCATCTTCGGCGATGGAGTAGATGTTCGGGATCACCGCAAAGCCCATCGCCAGGCCCACCACCAGCGCGTTGCGCTGGTCGTAGGTAATGCCCAGGTCGTGCGAGATCCACATGCGCATGTCGCCGCCAAAGAACCAGGTTTCCAGGTAGGGGCTCATGTACAGCGACAGCCAGCCCACAAACAGGATCACCGGGATCAGGATCGCGCTTTCCCAGCCATCGGGAACCCGCAGGCGGATCGACTCAGGCAGGCGGCTGAACACGAAACCGGCCACCAGAATGCCAATCGGCAGCAGCATCAGCAGGCTGAAAATCCCCGGCAAATGCCCCTCCACATACGGCGCCAGGAACAGGCCGGCGAAGAAGCCGAGGATCACCGTCGGCATCGCTTCCATCAGTTCGATCACCGGCTTGACCTTGCGGCGCAGGCTCGGCGCCATGAAGTAGGCGGTGTAGATTGCCGCGGCCACCGCCAGCGGGGCGGCCAGCAGCATGGCGTAGAACGCCGCCTTCAAGGTGCCGAAGGTCAACGGCGCGAGGCTCATCTTGGGTTCGAAATCGGTGTTGGCGGCGGTCGATTGCCAGACGTACTTGGGTTCGTCGTAGTTTTCGTACCAGACCTTGCTCCACAGCGCGCTCCACGAAACTTCGGGGTGCGGGTTGTCGAGCAACAGTGGCTGCAGCTTGCCGCCGGCTTCGACGATCACGCGGTTGGCCCGAGGCGACAGGCCGTAGACGCCCTGGCCCTCGACCACCGGGTCGACCAGCAGGGTGCGCTGCGCGGTGCTGTGGAACACGCCGAACTGGCCGGACGCATCCAGCGCGGTGAAGCCCTTGCGACGCTCTTCGGCGCTGATTTCCACAATGGGCGAGGTGCCCATCTGGAACGTGCGGATCTGCTTCAAGCGCTGCTCGCCATCCGGGTCGCGGGCCATGAACCACTGGGCCAGGCCGCCCTTGGAGTTACCGACGATCAGCGAGATACCGCCCACCAGCTGGGTGCTGGCGGTGATTTCAGCGTTGCCGTCTTCGAGCAATTTATAGCGACCGTTGAGGTTCTTGTCGCGCAGGCTGAACACATCGGCCTGCGCGCGACCGTTGACCACATACAGCCATTGCTGGCGCGGGTCGATGAAGATCGCCTTCACCGGCTCGGTCATCTGCGGCAGCTCGATGCGCTTCTGCTCGCTGGTGACTTCGCCAGTCATCATGTTTTCTTCGCGACTCAGGGACAGCACGTTCAGGAACGAGCCGGCGGAACCGGCCAGCACCAGCGTGGAGTCGGTGGCGTTGAGGGCCACGTGCTCCAGCGGGCGACCGGCGTCATCCAGCACGATCGGCGTTTCGCCATAGGGGTATTCGATGGCCGGCGTGATGGTTTTCTTGCCGTCCGGGTACGACACCTTATAGGTGTGGCGAAACACCAGGGACTGGCCGTTGGACAGGCCGAGCACTACCAGCGGACTGCCGGGCTGGTCTTCACCGATGGATGCCACGCTGGCACCGGTCGGCAACGGCAGGTCGACGCGCTTGAGTTCCGCGCCGGTGGTGATGTCAAAGAACAGCGCCTGGCCCTTGTCGGAAACCCGCATGGCCACCTGGTTCTGCTCTTCAAGCGAGATCATCAGTGGCTTGCCCGCGTCCTGGATCCAGGCCGGGGTGAGTGCGTCTTCCCTGGTCAGCGAGGCGCCCTGGAACAGCGGTGCCACCACGTAGGCAAGAAAGAAGAAAATCAAGGTAATGGCGCCAAGGACAGCGAGGCCACCGACCAGCACGTACCAGCGGGTCAGGCGGTCCTTGAGCGCGCGAATGCGGCGCTTGCGTTG
The DNA here is from genome assembly GCF_000336465.1 of Pseudomonas poae RE*1-1-14. NCBI lineage: Bacteria > Pseudomonadati > Pseudomonadota > Gammaproteobacteria > Pseudomonadales > Pseudomonadaceae > Pseudomonas > Pseudomonas poae. The sequence continues at coordinate 4,674,214 of NC_020209.1, forward strand.
CAGCTCAGGCGTATTGAAATCAATGCGCTTGGGGGGGGAAGTCGTTGTCATGGTGGAATTGGCCAGATCATTCATGCGCACACCCTAGCGGTCCTGTATGACAGAAAGATGACAATGCGGTGACGCAGAAAATCCGCCGCGCAGCGGGGCTGGCAGCGGATAAAAGGATTTTGGGTGCAGTGCGCTCCCACAGGGAAGCATCCATCTACACCCGGTATTACGGGCTTAGTTGCCTTCTTTCAGACCCAGGTCAGCCAGCGCCTTGGCGGCAACCTTGGCTGGCAGTGGGATGTAGCCGTCTTTCACGACAACTTCCTGGCCCTGCTTGGAAAGCACAAGCTTCACGAACTCGGCTTCCAGCGGGGCCAGAGGCTTGTTCGGGGCTTTGTTGACGTAAACGTAGAGGAAGCGCGACAGCGGGTACTTGCCGTTCAGGGCGTTTTCTTCGGTGTCTTCGATGAAGTCCGTGCTGCCTTTTTTGGCCAGGGCCACGGTTTTCACGCTGGCGGTCTTGTAGCCGATGCCCGAATAACCGATGCCGTTGAGCGAGGAGCTGATCGACTGCACAACCGAAGCCGAGCCCGGCTGTTCGTTCACGTTAGGCTTGTAGTCGCCTTTGCACAGGGCTTCTTCCTTGAAGTAGCCGTAGGTGCCGGAAACCGAGTTACGACCGAACAGTTGCACCGGCTTGTTGGCCAGGTCGCCGGTCACACCCAGGTCGCCCCAGGTTTTCACGTCGGCTTTGGCACCGCACAGGCGAGTCGAGGAGAAAACTGCATCGACCTGCTCCATGGTCAGGTGCTGGATCGGGTTGTCCTTGTGCACGAACACCGCCAATGCATCCACGGCCACCGGGATAGCGGTGGGCTTGTAGCCGTACTTCTGCTCGAAGGCCGCCAGTTCGGTGTCCTTCATCTTGCGGCTCATCGGGCCCAGGTTGGAAGTGCCTTCAGTCAGCGCAGGAGGCGCGGTGGCGGAGCCGGCAGCTTGAATCTGGATGTTGACGTTCGGGTATTCCTTCTTGTAGCCCTCAGCCCACAGGGTCATCAAGTTAGCCAGGGTATCGGAACCAACGCTGGACAGGTTGCCCGACACACCAGTGGTCTTAACATAAGCCGCAATTGCCGGGTCAACACCAGCGGCCACCGCGTTGGCGGTCGCAACGCCAGCGGCGACAAAAGTCATTGCCGCCATCAAACGCTTCAGTTTCATGCCTTGCTCCTAGCAGATAGGGATAGTTGGATCGGGGCCAAGTATCGAGAGGCCGTGTGAACACTCTATGTCGAGAATATGACAGTTGGATGAAAGGCCACTATCGCAAGCAAGGGGGACTTGGGCGTCCCCGAAGAGGCTTCCCACGCAGAACGTGGGAGCCATCAATCAGCGTCCACGCTTCCAGAGATACCCGCCTACCAGCATCCCCATCACGCACAGCACGGCAACATAGTAGGAAGGGCCCATCGGGCTTTCCTTCATCAGCAGCGACACCGCCAGCGGCGTCAGCCCGCCGAAGATGGCGTAGGCCACATTGTAGGAAAACGACAAGCCGCTGAAACGCACCACGGGCGGAAAGGCTTTGACCATGACGTAAGGCACCACGCCGATGACACCGACAAACAGGCCGGTCAGGGTGTACAGCGGGAAGAGCCAGTTAGGGTGCTCGATGAGGCTGTGGTACAGCGTCCAGGACGTCGCCAGCAGCAGCAGGCAACCGCTGACCAGCACGCGCCCGGCGCCGAAGCGGTCGGCCAGTGCGCCGGCGGCGATGCACCCCAGGCTCAGGGTAACAATGGCCAGGCTGTTGGCTTGCAGCGCCGTCGTGGGGCTGAAGTGGTAGACAGTTTGCAGCACGGTTGGGGTCATCAGGATAACCACCACGACGCCGGCCGACAGCAACCAGGTCAGCAGCATCGACAGCACGATGGCGCCCCGGTGGTCGCGCAATACCGCACGCAACGGCAGCTCGGCGGCCAGGGCCTTGCGTTGCTGCATCTCGGCGAAGATCGGCGTTTCATGCAGCCAGCGACGCAGGTACACCGACAGCAGGCCGAACACCCCGCCCAGCAGGAACGGGATGCGCCAGGCGTAATCCGAGACTTGCTCGGGGCTATAAATAGTGTTGATCGCCGTGGCCACCAGCGAACCCAACAGGATACCGGCGGTGAGACCGCTGGTCAGGGTGCCGCAGGCGTAGCCGATGTGGCGCGGCGGGACGTGTTCGGAGACGAACACCCAGGCGCCGGGCACTTCACCACCAATTGCCGCGCCCTGAATGACGCGCATCAGCAGCAGTAACAGCGGCGCCCACAGGCCGATCTGCGCATAGGTCGGCAGCAGGCCCATGATCAGGGTGGGTACGGCCATCATGAAGATGCTCAGGGTGAACATCTTCTTGCGGCCCAGCAGGTCACCGAAATGCGCCATGATGATGCCGCCCAGTGGGCGTGCCAGGTAACCGGCGGCGAAGATGCCGAACGTCTGCATCATGCGCAGCCATTCCGGCATGTCGACGGGGAAGAACAGTTTTCCGACCACCGTGGCGAAAAACACAAAGATGATGAAGTCGTAGAACTCCAGCGCCCCGCCCAAGGCAGACAGCGACAGGGTTTTGTAGTCGTTGCGGGTCAGCGGGCGCGAAGGTGGCGCACTGCTTGCGGGCACGGAGGACATGGCAAGGCTTCTCTTATAGTAATCAGCGTAATAGGACGGCGCGCCGTGACGGGCGGCGGCTTGGCAAGATAGCAAATCGCTTGTAAAAGCACAGCGCCAGGAGAACAGTTGCCCGCAAAAGCCCCCGTACAGCGCCTGATTAGCGACCAAATGAGCCCCGGGAGGTCGTAGTGACGCCAACCTGTGGATATACTCGGCCCTTGCAAGTGCAAGAACCCCAGTGTTGACGGGCTGCTGTGCCAAAACGCCGTTGGGTGCCATCCAGCCGATTTGGCAGAGTTTCCCTTGAGTACGCCTTACGAGAAACGCATCGAGCGGTGTATGTTGGTGCTGAAACGTTTTTCCGCAAGACGGCTATCCATTTGAAATACCCATGAAGCGTCACGGGTCAGAGGCACCCTCGGCATGATCGAACTCGAACAAGAAGATCCAATCCCGCAAGGCGATCTCGCCCTGCAAATCACCGCGCTCCCCCGTGAAACCAACGGCTTTGGCGATATCTTCGGCGGCTGGCTGGTCGCGCAGATGGACCTGGCAGGCACGGCAATGGCCAGCAAGGTCGCCGGTGGTCGCGTGGCCACCGTGGCGATTGATCGCATGGCCTTTCTGGTGCCGGTGGCCGTGGGCGCGCAGCTGTCCTTCTATACCCAGGCCCTGGAAATCGGCCGCAGCTCGATCCAGATGATGGTCGAAGTGTGGAGCGACGACCCGCTGTCCAGCGAATGGCGCAAGGTGACCGAGGCGGTGTTCGTGTTTGTCGCCATCGATGGCAGTGGGCGCACTCGCTCGGTGCCGTCACGCGCGCGTTAAACCTCGCGCGGTTTTGACGGTCCATTGCCCCATTGCCTGCCATTGAGAGAGCTGTCACATGCCGACGCCCCACGTTGAAACCGTAAAGATCGACGAACTGGACTGCTGGCGTATTCGCCACAACGGCGCCGAACTGATGGTGGCCCAACAGGGCGCGCATGTCTTCAGCTATCAGCGCCAGGGCGAGCAGCCGCTGATCTGGCCGAACCCCGAGGCGGTGTTCAAGCAGGGCAAAGGCATTCGTACCGGCGTCCCGGTGTGCTGGCCCTGGTTTGGTGTATTCGACCGTAACCCGCAGAGCGTGAAGGCGATGCGCCAAAGCGAACAGCCGGCCGGTGCCCATGGTTTTGTCCGAACTGCGATCTGGGAATTGGCTGCGACCGAACTCGAGGGTGAAGCACTGCGTGTGGACCTGGCCCTGCCAGCGCCTGCCGGCGGCTTTCCTGGCTGGCCCCATCAGGTCGACCTGAAGCTGAGCCTGCTGCTGGACGACCAACTGCACATCCGCCTGACCAGCCACAACCGTGACGACCACACCGTGACACTCAGTCAGGCGCTGCACACCTATTTCGCGGTCAGCGATGTGCGCAACGTGCAGGTTGAGGGTCTGGATGGCCTGACGTATATCGATACCGCCGATGGCTGGACCGAGAAACAGCAGTCCGGCCTACTACCGTTCGCCGCCGAGACCGACCGTATCTATCTCGACACTCCGACGCAGCTCAACATCGTCGACAAAGACTGGCAGCGCCGCATCCAGCTCACCAGCCAGGGCTCCCACTCCACCGTCATCTGGAACCCCTGGACCGAACGCGCCAAGGCGTTTGATGACATGGCCGACGATGGTTGGACGGGCATGTTGTGCATCGAGACGACGAATGTGCTGGATGATGTGGTGGCATTGGCCCCGGGCGAAAGCCACACCCTGGCCGTGAGCATCACAGCCCTGCCCCTGTAAACCCGATTCAAATGTGGGAGCTGGCTTGCCTGCGATAGCATCACCTCGGCATTACTGACACACCGAGGCGTCTGCATCGCAGGCAAGCCAGCTCCCACACCGGCAGGTTCGTTTCTTACAGGTCGGATTCCTTGACTACGCGGACCTTGCCCGCGTCCAGCGCATACGCCGCATCCGCCAAATCGTTATTCACCTTCTCCACCTTCAACGTTCCCGTGACCCACAGCGGCGTGTAGATATCATCCAGCTTCAGCCCCTTGGGATAGCGCACCAGCACCAACTGGTTGGGCGGGGGTGGCGGCACGTGGATACAGGCGCCCGGGTATGGCACCAGGAAGAACAGCGTGCTGCGACCCTTTGCATCGGTTTCCAACGGCACCGGGTAGCCGCCAATGCGGATGTTCTTGCCGTTCATGGCGGGCACAGTCTTGGTGGAATACATCACCGCCGGCAACCCCTTGCTTTGCTTGAGGCCGCCCTTGTCGGTGAAGGTGCCTTGGGCTTCGGGGGAGTTGTGGTCGATCTCGGGCATGGCTTCGAGGGCTTTCTGGTCCGACAGGGGCATCAGGTCGAGCCAGTCGGTTTCCGGCAGTTCACCGGCGTGCGCCAGGCCTGAGCCCAGCAGGAGGAGTGTCAACAGTAGACGGCGCATGGAGAGGCTCGGCAAATTCAAGTGCCGAGTATTCTAGCCCTCTGCGCCTGCGCAGCGCAGAGGACTTTGTCGGCTGATTACTTCCTTTTGATCAGGCCGTAGATCACCAGCAGCACGATGGCACCGACCAGCGCGCCTAGGAAGCCTGCGCCTTGACCGGCCTGGTAGATACCCAGCGCCTGACCACCGTAGGTCGCGGCCAGGGAGCCGGCGATACCTAGCAGGATGGTCATGATCCAGCCCATGCTGTCGTCGCCGGGCTTGAGAAAGCGAGCCAGCAGGCCGACGATCAAGCCGATAAAAATGGTTCCGATGATACCCATGGCATTTCCCTCTGATTGGTGTGAGTCATGCCAAAGCCCGGTCAGGCTTTGCCATCCTGCAATCAGAGGGACGGCGGTGACCAATGGTTCCCGCCATTGCCAGGCTTATTGTTCGGCGATCAGCGCTTCGACCTTGAGGATCTGCGCCTGCAGCGTCTCGCGGTCCTTGCAGCGCAGGTTGGCGTGACCGACCTTGCGCCCGGCCTTGAAGGCCTTGCCGTAGTGATGCAGGTGGCAATCATCGATGGCGATCACCCGCTCCACGGGCGGCACCGAGCCGATGAAATTGAGCATGGCGCTCTCGCCGATTTTGGCTGTGGAGCCCAAAGGCAAGCCCGCTACCGCCCGCAGGTGGTTTTCGAACTGGCTGCACTCGGCGCCTTCGGTGGTCCAGTGCCCGGAGTTGTGCACCCGTGGCGCTATTTCGTTGGCCTTGAGGCCACCGTCCACTTCAAAGAACTCGAAGGCCATCACCCCGACGTAGTCCAGTTGCTTGAGCACGCGGCTGGAATAGTCTTCGGCCAGGGCTTGCAGAGGATGGTCGGTGCTGGCCACGGACAGCTTGAGAATGCCGCTGTCGTGGGTGTTGTGCACCAGTGGGTAGAAGCGGGTTTCACCGTCGCGGGCGCGCACGGCGATCAGCGACACTTCGCCGGTGAACGGCACGAAGCCTTCCAGCAGGCAGGCGACGCTGCCCAGTTCGGCGAAGGTGCCCACCACGTCGGCCTCGCTGCGCAGCACTTTCTGGCCCTTGCCGTCGTACCCCAGGGTGCGGGTCTTGAGCACCGCCGGCAGGCCGATGCGGGCGACGGCGGCGTCCAGGTCCGCCTGGGACTGGATGTCGGCGAAGTCCGGGGTCGGAATACCCAGGTCCTTGAACATGCTTTTTTCGAACCAGCGGTCGCGCGCAATGCGCAGCGCTTCGGCGCTCGGGTACACCGGCACGAATTGCGACAGGAATGCCACGGTTTCAGCCGGGACGCTTTCGAACTCGAAGGTCACCAGATCGACTTCGTCGGCCAGTTGGCGCAGGTGATCCGGGTCACTGTAGTCAGCACGCAGATGCTCACCCAGGGCGGCCGCGCAGGCGTCCGGCGCAGGGTCCAGGAAAGCGAAGTTCATCCCCAGCGGGGTGCCCGCCAGAGCCAGCATACGACCCAGTTGGCCGCCACCGATTACACCGATTTTCATCAATAACAACCTCAGGCGATGCGTGGGTCTGGATTGTCCAGCACGCTGTCTGTCTGCTCGGCACGGAATTTTTTCAGCACCGCGTGAAACTGCGGGTGCTTGGCGCCCAGGATGCTGGCCGCCAGCAAGGCGGCGTTGATCGCGCCGGCCTTGCCGATCGCCAGGGTCGCCACCGGGATGCCGGCGGGCATCTGTACGATGGACAACAGCGAGTCCACGCCCGAGAGCATCGACGACTGCACCGGCACCCCAAGCACAGGCAGGTGGGTCTTGGCCGCACACATGCCCGGCAAATGCGCCGCACCGCCGGCACCGGCGATGATCACCTCGATGCCACGGGATTCTGCCTCATCGGCATACTGGAACAGCAGGTCCGGAGTGCGGTGGGCAGAGACCACCTTCACTTCGTACGCAATGCCGAGTTTTTCCAGCATATCGGCGGTGTGGCTAAGGGTGGACCAATCGGACTTGGAGCCCATGATCACGCCAACCAATGCACTCATCGTCGTGCCTCTTCTCTCTGGGCGCCCGCAGGCGCGTCAAAAAACAACAAGCCACGCAGGAAATCCGGCGTGGCTTGGTGTACGAAATAAGGCCGGTTGGACCGGCCGAAGGCCGCGCAGTATACCGTAATAATCGGGATAAACAGCCCCTTGGATGACCATCTGTCCAACGGCGCAAAGCGGCGGTTTTATTGACTCGGGAGTCAGCGACGAGGTCCTGGTAATGGGCGCTTGGTCGCGAAGAAATGCTCAATTTCCCCGCTGGGCATTTGCATGTCCAGCACGCGCGACTCAGCCATGGTCACCCCGGCGTCCCTGGCCATTTCGGCATAGGCAAACTCGATACGCCCGGTTTCAACTGGCTCGTGCAGAGCCCTGAACTTAACGATCCAATGGTCGTAGCCCTGGGGAAGAGGTCCAAAGGCGTGGGAGGCATTCTTCCCATCGTCAGAAAGAGCCAGAATCGCCTTTGGGCGCGCGCCGCCGGGCGAGCCGCCCGCGAGTCGCAGCGCAGCCAGTGCCTGCACGTGCTTTAACGTCTTGGTCATCACCTCATACCTCGCTTGCGCTTGGCGTTTTTCAGCTCATCGTATGAGCCTGGGTGCTCCGGCTTGAAGAGTCTGGTCACGCCACTCAACTCATCAAGTGCGGTGGCAATGAGGATCAGCGCCTCAAGGGTTACCACGCCAGTCAGTTCGAATCGCTTGATCGTCGACTCTGAAACCCCCGAATTCTCAGCAAGCGTTTTTCGCGAGAGATTTTTGGAGAGGCGGCGTTTTTTTGCATTGCTGCCTACCTCCCTGGCGATTTCCGCAGGTGAAGAGAATAGATAGATGAACGACATACGCCGATCTCCATCTTTAAAAAGGCTATATATGACCCGCTAAGCCGTAATATCAATTAAAAGGCTCATATATGAGCTTTAATATCAGACACTACTCTGCGCGGCTCCACCCTCCAACTTGCGCCACAACAACCGCACATTCGCCTTGCGCACCAACGCGCACCGGTACAACCGAATCTCCAGCGGCACATGCCACTGCGGCCCGCCACACACCACCAGTTCACCCCGCGCCAGCTCAGCGCGCACACTCAACTGCGGCACCCAGGCGATGCCCAGGCCTTCGAGGGCCATGCTCTTGAGGCTGTCGGCCATGGCGGTCTCGTACACGGTGGTGAAACGCAACGCGCGCTGGCGCAGGAGCAAATGCACCGACCGCCCGAGAAACGCGCCGGCGCTGTAGGCCAGCAAAGGCACGCTGCCTTCGCCTTCCAGATCGAACAGTGGTTTACCGTCGGCATCGGCGGCGCACACCGGGAGCATTTCGGTATTGCCCAGGTGCAGCGAGGGGAAGATTTCGGCGTCCATCTGCATCGCGGCGTCCGGGTCGTAGAACGCCAGCATCAGGTCGCAGCCGCCTTCGCGCAGGGCGTGCACAGCGTCGCCAACGTTGGTGGCGACCAGCCGTGTGGCGATGTTCAAACCTTCGTTGCGCAGTTGGGCGATCCAGCGCGGGAAGAAACCCAGCGCCAGGGAGTGGGCGGCGGCCACTTGCATGACTTCGCCCTGGCCGCCTTCCAAGTGATGCAAATGGCGTAGCACTTCGCCCAACTGTTCGACCACCGTACGCGCGGTGACCAGAAACAGCTGCCCCGCCGCTGTCAGCTCCACCGGCGTGCGCGAACGGTTGACCAGCGTCAGGCCCAGCGCGGCCTCCAGGCTGCGGATACGCCGACTGAACGCCGGCTGGGTGACGAAACGCCGCTCCGCCGCCTGGGAAAAGCTGCGCGTCGCCGCCAGGGCGCTGAAGTCTTCCAGCCATTTGCTCTCAAGGTTCATCACTGCCTCCAAGGCCACGCACCATTTTGGCACACACGCCCGTCATGATAGCTGGGTCACGCCGACATTATGCCGTTTGTGCATAGCCCAGTGTTTAACAGCATTGGCCCAAAAACGTCCACACGCCTAGCATTCGCAGCGTTCCGGCCTGTTCCGGGTCCTTATCGAGATGATTTCCGTCATGTCCTCCGCTGCATCATTCCGCACAGAAAAAGACCTGCTTGGCGTACTCGACGTACCGGCTCAAGCGTATTACGGCATCCAGACCCTGCGAGCGGTGAACAACTTCCGCCTCTCGGGCGTTCCGATTTCGCATTACCCGAAATTGGTGGTCGGTCTGGCAATGGTCAAGCAGGCGGCGGCGGATGCCAACCGCGAACTGGGCCAGCTCAGCGACGCCAAGCACGCCGCCATCAGCGAAGCCTGTGCCCGCTTGATCCGCGGCGATTTCCACGAAGAATTCGTGGTGGACATGATTCAAGGCGGCGCCGGCACTTCAACCAATATGAATGCCAACGAAGTCATCGCCAATATCGCGCTGGAGGCCATGGGTCACCAGAAGGGCGAATATCAATACCTGCATCCCAACAACGACGTGAACATGGCGCAGTCGACCAACGACGCCTACCCCACCGCGATCCGTCTGGGTCTGCTGCTGGGTCACGACGCACTGCTGGCCAGCCTCGACAGCCTGATTCAGGCGTTCGCCGCCAAGGGCGTGGAGTTCGGCCATGTGCTGAAAATGGGCCGCACCCAATTGCAAGACGCCGTGCCGATGACCCTCGGCCAGGAATTCCGCGCCTTCGCCACCACCCTGAGCGAAGACCTGGCCCGCCTGAAGACCCTGGCGCCGGAGCTGCTCACCGAAGTGAACCTGGGCGGCACCGCCATCGGCACCGGCATCAACGCCGACCCGCGCTACCAGGCCCTGGCCGTAGAACGCCTGGCCCTGATCAGCGGCCAACCACTGGTGCCGGCCGCAGACCTGATCGAAGCCACTTCCGACATGGGCGCCTTCGTGCTGTTCTCCGGCATGCTCAAGCGTACCGCGGTGAAGCTGTCGAAAATCTGCAACGATCTGCGCCTGCTGTCCAGCGGCCCACGCACCGGCATCAACGAGATCAACCTGCCGGCCCGCCAGCCAGGCAGCTCGATCATGCCAGGCAAGGTCAACCCGGTGATTCCGGAAGCGGTCAACCAAGTGGCATTCCAAGTCATCGGCAACGACCTGGCGCTGACCATGGCGGCCGAAGGCGGCCAACTGCAGTTGAACGTGATGGAGCCGCTGATCGCCTTCAAGATCTTCGACTCGATCCGCCTGCTGCAACGCGCCATGGACATGCTGCGCGAGCACTGCATCGTCGGCATCACCGCCAACGAAGCACGCTGCCGCGAACTGGTGGAACACTCCATCGGCCTGGTGACCGCGCTGAACCCTTACATCGGCTATGAAAACGCCACCCGCATTGCGCGAATCGCCCTGGAAAGCGGTCGCGGCGTGCTGGAACTGGTGCGCGAAGAAGGCTTGCTCGACGACGCCATGCTCGACGACATCCTGCGCCCCGAAAACATGATCGCTCCACGTCTGGTCCCGTTGAAGGCCTGATGTTCGTTGCACCGCTCACCAGGTTGAGGGACTAGACACCTCTCACCTTTTGAGGGCCTGAAGGCTCGTTCTTCAGGCCCTTTTTTTTGCCTTGAGGTTGCGAAATGACGCCTATAAAAAATCCAACATCGCCCTGCAAACCCGACTTGCCCGATTCAGTGTTGCTGAAGCCTTTAATCGGCCCATGCAGACGGATCACGCGCGCCTAGGTATAGTGCCGCCCCTCATCGCGTCTGCGGCCATCGGTAACGGGGCCCGGAACAACGCGAAGCGCATGAATAACAACACCCGCAAAAGGATTGGGGTCGAAGCGTCGTGCACTGCCTGGTGCCGAGCGATGCGTCGAGCCCTCCTGCGTTTGCCATTAAAAAATCAGCGAGGAACACTCCATGCTCGAAGTCATCAACGACTTCCTCTCAGGGAAAGTACTGATCGTGCTCATTGTCGGGCTCGGTGGTTATTTCACGATTCGCTCGCGATTCGTTCAGCTGCGCCACTTTTTCCACATGTTTTCGGTGTTCAAAGACAGCCTGAAGAGCAGCTCCGGCCAGCTCAGTTCGTTTCAGGCGCTGATGCTCAGCCTGGCAGGCCGCGTCGGTGCCGGTAACATCGCGGGCGTCGGCATTGCCGTGACCCTGGGTGGCCCGGGTGCCGTGTTCTGGATGTGGGTCACCGCGCTGGTGGGCATGTCGTCGAGCTTTATCGAGTGCTCCCTGGGCCAGCTGTACAAGCGTACCGACGCTGAAGGCGCCTACCGTGGCGGCCCGGCCTATTACATCCAGCACGGCCTGCACAAACGCTGGCTGGGCATGGTCATGGCGTTCCTGCTGCTGGTGACCTTCGGCTTTGCCTTCAACGGCCTGCAAGCCCACGCCGTGACCCACTCGCTGAACAACGCCTTTGGTCTGGACACCACCTACACCGGCCTGGCGCTGGCAGTATTGCTGGGCCTGGTGTTCATCGGCGGGATCAAGCGCATCGCGTCGATTGCCGACCTGCTGGTGCCCGTCAAAACCCTCATCTACATCGCCGTAACCCTTTACGTGATCGTGCTGCAATTCGACCACGTACCGGCCATGCTCGCGACCATCGTCAAGAGCGCCTTCGGTCTCGACCAGGCCTTCGGTGGCCTGGTGGGCAGCGCGATCATCATGGGCGTCAAGCGCGGCGTGTTCGCCAACGAAGCAGGCCTGGGCAGTGCGCCCAACGTGGCCGCCGTCGCGTCGGTAGAGCACCCGATTGCCCAGGGCGTGGTCCAGGCGTTCAGCGTGTTCCTCGACACCTTCGTGATCTGCACCTGCACCGCGCTGCTGATCCTGCTCTCGGGCTTCTACACCCCGGGCTTTGAAGGCGACGGCATTGCCCTGACCCAGAACTCCCTGGCCGCAGTGGTCGGTGACTGGGGCCGCATGTTCATCTCGGTGGCCCTGGCGTTGTTCGTGTTCACCTCGATCATGTACAACTACTACTTGGGCGAGAGCAACCTGCGCTTTCTGGTCGGCAACAACCGCAAGGTGTTGATGGGCTACCGCGCGCTGGTGCTGGTGCTGATCTTCTGGGGTTCGATCGAGAACCTGAGCACCGTATTCGCCTTCGCCGACATCACCATGACCCTGCTCGCGTTCGTCAACCTGTTCGCCCTGGCGTTCCTGTTCAAGATCGCCATGCGCATCCTGAACGACTACGACAGCCAGCGCGCCGCTGGCATCAAGACGCCGGTGTTCGATTCCAGCCAGTTCCCGGATCTGGACCTGGACCGCAGCGCCTGGCCGGCCAATCCGGCAAAGCCGCAGCAAGCGCCAACCGCTGAACTGAGCGCGCACGCACCGCGCTGAGTCTAGAGAGATGACACGCCGCCCGGCCTTGGGCATGCTCTGGGCCCGGCGGCGTTTTTCGTTCAGGAGATTCTTCGATGCAATCAGCCAACAACGTGATGGTGCTCTACACCGGCGGTACCATCGGCATGCAGGCCAGCGCCAACGGCCTGGCACCTGCTTCGGGTTTTGAAGCGCGCATGCGTGAGCAACTCGCCGATGCGCACGTGCCCACATGGCGCTTTCAGGAGATGGCGCCGCTGATCGACAGCGCCAACATGACCCCCGCTTACTGGCAGCGCCTGCGCACGGCGGTGATCGATGCGCTGGACGCCGGTTGCGACGCCGTGCTGATCCTGCACGGCACCGACACACTGGCCTACAGCGCCGCCGCCATGAGCTTCCAACTACTCGGCCTGCCGGTGCCGGTGGTGTTCACCGGCTCGATGCTGCCGGCCGGCGTGCCCGACAGCGATGCCTGGGAGAATGTCAGCGGCGCCTTGGCCGCTCTGGGCGCAGGCTTGGCGCCGGGGGTGCACCTGCACTTTCACGGCGCGCTGCTGGCGCCCACTGCCTGCGCGAAAATTCGCAGTTTCGGGCGCAATCCCTTTGCGGCCCTCAAGCGTCAGGGCGGCGTGGCGCGTGTCGCCTCGCTCCCCACGGCGCTGGATTATCGCCAGCCGAAAACCCTGGCCAGCGTCGGCGTGCTGCCGCTGGTGCCCGGTATTGGCGCGGCGCAGTTGGATGGCCTGATTGACAGCGGCATTCACGGGCTGATCCTCGAATGCTTCGGCAGCGGCACCGGCCCCAGCGACAACCCCGAGTTTCTCGCCAGCCTGCAGCGGGCGCAGGACAAGGGCATTGCCGTGGTCGCGATCACCCAATGCCATGAAGGCGGCGTGGAGCTGGACATCTACGAAGCCGGCAGCCGCCTGCGCGGTGTGGACGTGCTCTCCGGTGGCGGCATGACCCGCGAAGCGGCGTTCGGCAAGCTCAACGCGCTGCTCGGTGCCGGGCTGGATCACGCCCAAGTGCGGCGCCTGGTGGAAGCCAACCTGTGCGGTGAACTGGGCTGAGGCCCGCCCTTACATAATCACCGCCCTCCTGACTGAGCGGTTCCTAGTATGGCAACACCCCAGGCATGCCCTCGGGTCGTTTCCACTCTCAGGCTCGTCAGGAGTTTCCCATGGCTTCAACGCTTACCCCACGTCCCGCCTTATTGACCGACAACAACGAGCTGCTGACCCAACTGATCATCGGCCCGTCCCTGCGAGAAGTGGCTTCAGCCACCTTGAAAACGGCGCTGCACGAACTGTACCCGACACTGAATCTCAACCCGAATCTGGCCATCGTCAAAACCCCGAGATGGTCTGTGCAAGACGGCGAACTCATCCCCGAAAAAGCCTTTGGAGAAACCCTCACCGGCGCCCTCACACGCAGTGCATTCGCTCAGGCGCCGGTGACTTACCTCGATAACGAGCACTACCTGGTGAGCCTTTCGGGCAGCGACCGCGAAGCGCACCTGCCCGTGAAGATCGATGCCATCGGGCGGCTGATCAACGAGCTGGCACCCTTGCTGCGCGTGGCGTTCCAGGAGCAACAGGTGGATTTCTGGAACCAGAGTGCAGGCACCCATGGCACGCGCTGGCGCGTGCTGGCCAAGACCCTGCGTGATATCTGGAATGTGCAGGAGATGGATGACTGGGATACCGACGACTGCGCCGTGGCCCGCCTGGTGTATCACTATCCCGATTACGCTGAGCGCCTGCCCCACGACAAATACGCCACTCGCACCTACCTTGTGGACATCGACCGTCAGGACGGCTCAAGCGTCCAGCATATCAGCCTGCTGTCCACTGCCGTGCTGGTCGCGCGCCACGGGCAGAAAACCATCCTGCTCACCTACTCGATCAACGCCGGGTACAAAAAGTTTGCCAGCCTGGAGGCGTTCGGCAAAACACTGGCTTCTTATCAGGGCACCGCCGACGCGCAACTGCACTGGCGGCTGCTGGAACCAGATGGCAATTTCTTCGAGTACCAGGCCTGCAGTTTGATCGGCCTGCAACTCGAGGCCATTGGTGACATCGACTTTTTCTCCACGCGTACACCGACCCTGCTGCCCACCCATGACTTGAATACGCCCGCGCCCGGAGCGGTGATCAAGCCATCGAGGATCGATGAAATACGCAGCGCTTTACCCGACTGGTTGTTGAAGGCATCACAGACCGATCAAACCGCCTACGCGCGCTACATGATGGACCTGGGCACCCTGTCCGTTCAGAACGAAGGCAAGACCTTCACGGATGAGCTGCCGTCGATCACCGATTTTGCGCGCCAGGCGCTACTGACAGAGTTGCTCAAGGACCATCCCGAGGCCGCGCATCTGAACCTGGACAACATAGAGATCACCGTCACCAGCCAGGTGGTCTGGGGCACCATCGCGATACCCGGCGCCACTCAAACCGAAACCTTCAAGCTGATCGAACTGGCCCTGCAGAATCTTGCCGAGTTGCCACTGGGCAACAAAACCCTGAGCTACCGCAATGGCAAAGCAGCGCCGGCCTGGATGACGGTCGCCTACCTGGAGCAACTGATTGCCCAGGCCGATATCGGCCACCACTACCCTGAACAGGTCAACACGCGGCTACTCAAGGACCCGGCGCAAACTCAACGTCGTCAACGCCTGTACACCGAGCAACTGCGCCTGCAACTGCCGCTGCTGGCGCTGCAGTACAAGATTCGCCAGGAGTTCGACCTGGATGAACTGGGTTATCGGTATGTGTGCGCCGTGATGCTCGAAGACGCAACGCAGCGCAAGGTAAACGGCTACGCGGTGGTCATCCGGCCCATGGCATTGCGCCCCACACGGCGGTTGGGCGGCGCTGCGGATCGGGTTGAAAACATGTTCATCATCGGGCCGCAGGATCCGAAAAACGGCCCTTGCCTGCTGTATCGACCGTTGGCCGGCGCACCCTTGATGCAATTTCCCTCACCGACCAATCTGCTTTACGCGATCAAACAGGACACTGAGCTACGCCAGTCAGTGCTCGCCTGGCTGGCTGACGACGTGCGTAACGACTACACGCAATTCGTCTTTCCAGGCAGCGTGCCTTCCCCCTGGGTGCTGCCTGAACTGCTCAGCGCGCCCGTCAGTTCATGGGTAATGAGCGGGCCTGTCGAACTCGATACCCAATTGCTGGACAGCGATGTGTTCACAGCGCTTTACACGGCTAACGCCCGTGCGCTGGTGACCCTGGCGGATAGGCAATCGGTTTCGAATGCGCAGGCACGCTGGGAAAGCTTCAAGCACGCTGGCTGGGTGCTGCTCAACGCCGCGCTGCCGTTCATGGGGCGAACGGCAGGCGCTGCAGCGTGGGTCTGGCAGCTTCTGGATGACGTGCAGCAAGGCATCGATGCCGAAGAAAGCGGCGACACGTCCAAGGGCGTCGGCGCAGCCGTGGATTTTTTCCTGACGCTGGGCATGGCGCTGGCGCTGCACGTCAGCGAGCAGCACAGGCCAACGGTTGCGCTTGAAAAGGCGCCGGCACCCAAGGCGCCGCTGCCGGCCAAACTGTCGATCATCCAGAAACCGACCCTCGATATTGCCCACTTGACCGCCACCCATGACATGAGCGTGCACTTCAGTGGCGCGCTGACGCGCAGCCGCCTCAACCTCGCCGCGACGCTGGACAGTTTCAGCCTGAGCAAACCCGAAGGGCTGGGCGAACAGACCACCACGCCTGGCGCCCATCTGCATCTTTATCCGAAAGGCTCGAAGTGGTACGCCCCGGTCGCGCATCGCTGGTTTGAGGTGACACTGGACGAAAATGACGCGGTACTGATCATCGACCCCAAAAATCCGGATCGCTTGGGCCCGCCGTTGGTCAACAACCGCCTCGGCCAATGGTTTATCGACACCCGCCTGCGCCTGCGCGGCGGCGGGCTGCGCAGCCGGCGGCAGAAGGGCCAGCGCCTGAGGCCGCCGAAAATCCGTGAACTGCGCGAACAGCTGGATGCCTTCGATACCCAGCTGGAACAGCGGCGCAAGCAACTGGTGGACCTGCAGGAGGCCATTGAGAAGGCAGACCCGGCCGATCGTGCGCAGGCCCGCAGCACTTACCTGACGAATGTGACAACCCGCCTTGAAGAATTGGACCTGCCGATCTCCCAGCTCAAATCGCTGAATATCCTCGATACCGTGCCCACATATCAGCAGGCCATGCTCGGCTACCTGGGCGACCAGATCATCCTGGCGCGCAGCGCCACCGCTGAACAAATGACCCACCTTGAAGAAGACTTGCTGAGCGTCTCTGACTACCTTGACCTTGAAGACGTGCCAGTGCCCCGCACGGCCATTGAAGATTGTCGCCGCGTCGATGCCTCCACCCAAGCGCTGATAGATCGCCTCAATTACCTGGAGGCACACTTTAAGGACGCGCGCGCGTTGGGTGCCGAAGGCGTGCTGTTCGCCGATCAACAGGCCTCGCTTCTGCCCAAGTTGGCCGTGGATGATCTGAAGGCCTTTCGTATTACCCTGGCGCGCTTTTTGTGCTTGAACGAGGGCGCTGCGGCCGATGCCCGTTTGACCCTGAGCCAGATGGTCGACAGGGCCGATCTCGCGATACAGAGCCTGTGTGAAGCCTCGCAGCCGAATAACCCGGCCACGCTGGATGAGCAGATCCAGTTGTTCGACAGCCTGGTGGAGCAGTTTGCCGGGCTGGACCAAAGCATGGCCGACTTGCCGGCCGACTTCCCGCAGGCTGTGCACCGACCGGCTCTTGAAACCCTGCAACAGCTCACCGAGCAATTTTCCCAACGGGCGACCAAGCGGCTGACCAGCCTGTTGCGCGAACGCAAAGCGCTGGAGTCGATGACAGCCGGTCCGTCCAGGCCTGTCCCGAAACCTCGGACAAGGGTGATCAAGACCCGCTTCAAGGGGGTGGTGGTGGGTGAGGAACGCCCGTCAAACAGCGGTGAGCCGACACCCCTGGTGGAGGTCAAGCAGCCACTGACCGGCAAAGTGATAGCGCTGTTTCATGAGAAAGACGGCGTGTGGGTCGAACGCCGACGCGTGTCGCCTCAGCCCGCGCGCGGAAAGGCGCGAGATGTGGCCGCCAGCATCACCGACGCCCAGGCGCTGCTCGATGATGTCGAGCGTTTCATCGTGCGCACCAAAGGACTGGCCGGCGAAGCACGCCGCCTGCCGGTGGAAATCGAAGAGCGCTTCCACCGCAAGGCCGACGAGTTGGAGCAGGCCAGCCGCGATATCGACTCGGCTCTGACCGCCAGTAACCAGACCGAAAGCAGTTCGTCGTCGGCGGCGCTGACCAATCGCAACCTCGACAGTGCCGTCAAACGCCTCTATGCAGAGGGTCGCCGGGTCAAGCTCGACATGCTCAAGCAACGCCCCCCTACAGCCGCTCATGTCGAACTGCTGTACCGCGAAAAGGAGATCACCATCAAACCGTTGCCGGGCGCGCGCAGTAAGCTGGCCGGGCGTCACAAAGGCTATTTGAAGGAATATGAAATCCTCGACACGCAAAGCGCCAATGCGCTGTGGTATGCGCATTTTCACTACAAGGACTTGGTCAGCCCAGAAGAGACTTACACCGCAGCGCACCTTAAAACCAAGGCGCAGCGGCGTCTGGGCGGCAAGTATCAACCAACCGGCCGCGGCGACGAACGCGACAATATTGCGGTATACCGCAGTGAAATAAGCCCGCAACTGGCTCGATCGCTGTTTTTTAACCCACCTCCTGCAGGGGTTTAGCCACCCCAGGCCTGGCGCAGGCGCTCCAGGGCCTGCGCGATCTGCGCCACAGGCACAGCGGCAAAGCCGAGCACCAGACCGGCGCGCTGGTCGGGCGGCGTGCTGGAATCGGGTAGCCAGTATCGGCTCAGGCCGGTGATCTCAACCCCCACCGCCTCCGCCTGCGTCAGCAATTGCCGTTCACGGGCGAGGCTGTCTACCCGCACGCTCAGGTGCAGGCCGGCAACGACCGTGGGCAGGCCGCTCACGCCGGGCAATGGGCCCGGCCAGCCGCTCTGCAGCGCAGCGAGACGGCTCAGTGCGGCGCGACGCATGCGCCGGATGTGTCGCTGAAAATGCCCCGCCGCCATGAATTCGGCCATCACCGCCTGGGTGCTGACCTCGGAGTGGCGCATGTCGATGGCACGGCGCCGTGAGAACGGCTCTACCAGACCCGGCGGCAACACCAGGTAGCCCAGACGCAATGCGGGAAAGGCCACCTTGCCGAAGGTGCCGACATAGAGCACGCGCCCGCTGCGGTCCAACGCCGCCAATGGCGCCAGCGGTGCGCCGCTGTAGCGGTATTCGCCGTCATAGTCGTCCTCGATCACCCAACCGTCGGTCCGCTCGGCCCAGGCCAATAACTCCAAACGTCGCGCCAGGCTCATCACCACCCCCAGCGGGTATTGATGGGACGGGGTGACGTAGGCCAGGCGGCAATGCTCAAGGGCATTGAGGGCAGCACAGTCGATGCCTTCGCTGTCCACCGCCACGCCGTGCAATCGGCCACCGGCCACGGCGAACGCGTGGGCGGCGGCCTGGTACCCCGGATTCTCGATGGCCACGTGGTCGCCTGGCTCCACCAGCAGCTGTGCACAAAGGCTGATGGCCTGCTGCGCTCCGCTGGTGATCACTATTTGCTCAGCCGTGCATTGCAGACCGCGGGAGCTGCGCAAGTAGGCGGCGATCAGGCCGCGCAGGCGCATGTCACCGGCCGAGTCGCCATAGCAGAGATGCTGCAGGTCGGGTCGGCGCCAGAACGCCGCATTCAGCTTGGCCCACACCTCAAAAGGGAACAGATCGAAGGCCGGCACACCGACTCGAAACGCTCGCGGCGGGGCGCTGGGAGGCCGTGCAAGATGATGGATTTGCAAGCGGTCCAGCGCACCGCTGTGGATAACTTTGACACTGGAATCCGGGCAATTTGTGGATAACCCTGTGGGTAAGCCTGTTGATAAGGCTGTGGACAGTTTTGTGGATAGTTTTTTAGCGGGCATTGCCGCTTGGGGTAACTGCGCTACATAGGTGCCATCGCCCACCCGCGTCTCGATAAAGCCCTCGGCATACAGCTGGTCATACGCCCTGACCACGCTATTACGGGAAATACCGAGCGCGGCAGCCAGATCACGGCTGGCTGGCAATCGCGTCCCGCTGACCAGGCGCTCATCAAGCACCCGCTGGCGCAGGGCAAGGTACAGCTGACGGGTCAGGCCAAAGCGGCGATCCAGCTCGATACCTGCGGGGTTGAACGACAAGGGCGGTTCGATAACCGACATGAAATTGGACCCCTGAAATTTGCCAAAGATGGCTCTTACAACGAGCCATTAGCCTGCCTAGGATGGAGGCATTCGCCAAGGAAAATTTCCATGTACACACCCCGCGCCTTTGCCGTCGATGATCTGCCCGAACTCCAGCAATGGATCCGCCACACCCGCCTGGCCCAGTTGGTGACGTTCGGTGAGCAAGGCCTGCTGGCCAGCCACCTGCCGCTGCTGCTCAACTCGGACGAGAGCCCCAATGGCACGCTCTACGGGCATCTGGCCAAGGCCAATCCACAGTGGCGCGAACTGCAGAACGGCGCCGAGGCGCTGGTGATCTTTGCCGGTGCCGACGCCTATATCAGTCCCTCGTTCTACCCGGCCAAGACCGAGCACGGCAAAGTGGTGCCGACCTGGAATTACCAGGCGGTGCACGCTTACGGCACCGCCGAGGTGTTCAGCGACGCGGTACGCCTGCTCGGCGTGGTCACGGCCCTGACTGATCGCCACGAGGCTCGGCGCGAGCAGCCATGGCAAGTCAGCGATGCGCCGGCCGACTATATTGACGGCATGCTCAAGGCCATCGTCGGCTTCGCGCTGCCCATCGAACGCCTGATCGGCAAACGTAAACTCAGCCAGAACCGCAGCCCGGCCGACATCGCCGGGGTACGCGAAGGCCTGGCGGTCAGCGCCGATGTGCGCGATCAGGCCGTGGCCCGCCTTATTTCCCAAGGAGTTTGAGAATGAGCCAGATCGACATCCGCCTGGTCACCGCCGCCGACCACGCTGCCTGGCTGCCGCTGTGGCAGGCGTATTTGGCGTTCTACAAGACCGAGTTGCCGCAGGCCGTCAGCCACAGCACCTGGCAACGCCTGATCGACCCCGGCGAGCCCACTCATTCAGCGTTGGCCTGGCAGGATGGTCAGGCGGTGGGCATGGTCAACTTCATCTACCATCGGTCCAACTGGAGCATCGAAAATTCCTGCTACCTGCAGGACCTGCTGGTGGCCCCGTCCCAGCGCGGCACTGGCATAGGCCGCAAGCTGATCGAATTCGTGTATGCCACCGCCAGGGCCGACGGCTGTGCCAAAGTGCACTGGTTGACCCATGAAACCAACGCCACGGCGATCCAACTGTACGAGCGCATCGCCGAACGCCCAGGCCTCATCCAATTTCGCCAAGCCCTTTAAGGAGCGTCACATGTCCACTCCTCTCCCCGACTGGAAGGGCGTCCCGGCGCCTGCCGTGCAACAGCTCGACGGGCGTTTCATCCACCTGGAAAAACTCGACCCGGCGCAGCATGGCGACGACCTGTTCGATGCCCTGCAAGGGCCCGGCGCCGATCCGAGACTGTGGGATTATTTGCCCTACGGCCCATTCCCCGAGCGCGGCGCCTTCGATGCCTGGCTGAGCAATCATGCCGCGCACAGCGACCCGTATTTTTTCAGCGTGATCGACCGCACGAGTGGCCGCGCCCAAGGCCTTATCAGCCTGATGTCCATCGTGCCCGAACACGGGCGCATCGAAATCGGCCACGTCACCTTCGGCGCGCCGATGCAACGCTCGCCCAAAAGCACCGAGGCGGTGTACTTGCTCGCCAGGCACGCGTTCGACCTGGGCTATCGCCGGCTGGAATGGAAATGCAACAACGCCAACGACCGCTCGCGCTACGCGGCCGAGCGGTTGGGATTCAGTTTTGAGGGTGTGTTTCGCCAGCACTCGGTGATCAAGGGGCATAACCGGGACACGGCATGGTTTTCGATCATCGACGCGCAGTGGCCGAAGGTGGGCGCGGGGTTTGAAGCCTGGTTGTCAGAAGCCAATCAGGCAGGCGCCGGCCAACTTAAAACCCTGGCCGAGTGCCGGGCCTGAACACAACACGGGAGGGGGCTTGCTCCCTCTTGTTATTTAACCTGCAGTTTCAGGCAGCCCCACGCCTGTGGCGAGCGGGCTTGCCCCGCGTTGGGGTGCGAAGCGCACCCAATCCAGCAAAACGCGGTGTACCTGATACGGCTCAGCGCCTGGTTTTGGGGCTGCTGCGCAGCCCAACGCAGGACAAGCCTGCTCGCCACAGTGTATCTGCGCTTGACTGAACGGCATTGGGGCAAGCTCGCTCGCCACGCAGCCTCCTGGAGTTTCAGCCTGTAGTGAATCAGCGACTCAGTTGCTCGGCCAACACCGCGATATGCTCCGGCCCGATCCCGCAGCAACCGCCCAGGTGGCTCGCGCCACGCGCCTGCCAGTCGACGGCCCAGTGCAGGTAGCCCGGAGGGTCGAGGTCGTCGCGCAACGGGTCCAGACCGTCGTTGGCCGTGGCTTCCTTGGGTTGCGGCGGGAAAGCGTT
Organism: Pseudomonas poae RE*1-1-14; assembly: GCF_000336465.1. Lineage (NCBI taxonomy): Bacteria > Pseudomonadati > Pseudomonadota > Gammaproteobacteria > Pseudomonadales > Pseudomonadaceae > Pseudomonas > Pseudomonas poae. The sequence continues at coordinate 4,696,212 of NC_020209.1, forward strand.
GGCGTAGGCGCCGATCCGGATCGGTGCCCCCAGGCGCTCGAAGGTGTGCCGGGCGGCATCAATCGCGGCACCGATCACTTCCGGTTGGCTGCAGTTGAACAGCAGCACCTGCACGCCCAATTGCACCGCCGCCTCGGCAGCCTCTGTCACCGGCTCGCCGGAGCGCAGACGCGGGACGTCGTCGGTGTCTTCATCCTTCAAGGTAAACGACAGCCAGAACGGCTTGCCGTCCTGCGGCAAACCGGCATGAATCGCCCGCGCCTCGGCGATTGAGCTCTGAGTCTCCGCCAGCCACAGGTCGACATGGGGCGCGAGGCCTTGCACCAACGGACTCAGCAGTTCGTTCACGCGCTCGGCCTGGAACAGGTCCGGGCGGTACGAGCCGAACAACGGCGGCAACGAGCCGGCCACGCGCACGGCCTTGCCCGAGGCGTCCACCGCACGCCGCGCCAACTCACCAGCCAATGCAGCCAGCGCCTGGCCTTCCTCGGCGAACCGCGCTTCCCCGATATGAAACGGCACCACTGCGTAGCTGTTGCTGGTAATCACGTTGGCACCGCTGGCGATATACGCCGCATGCACCGCCTCTACCGCCTGCGGCGCCTCGCTCAAGGCCAATGCCGACCACTCCGGCTGGCGAAACGGTGCGCCACGGCGTTGCAGTTCGCGGCCCATGCCGCCGTCGAGAATTACTGTGCTTGCTGCGCCCATATGCTTTTTACTCATATGCTTATGAAAATAACTCACTATGAGAGTCGTTCTTATAACTATTTAATGCGTACCATCCGCTTAATAACAACCTCTTTTTTATTCAGGTGTTCAATTTTGAAAATCCAACCGCTGCTGGCCCTGGGCCTGACATTGCTGGCTGCTTCCACTCAAGCTTTTGGCGGTGCCACGCTGGACCGTATCGAGCAAAAGAAGGAACTGGTCGGCGTGCTGATGGAAAGCTACCCGCCGTTCTCATTTCTCAATGATCAGAATCAGCTCGACGGTTTCGATGTGGACGTGGCCAAGGCCGTGGCGCAGAAGCTGGGCGTGAAACTGCGCCTGGAAACCCCCTCATGGGACGTGATCGCCGCCGGCCGCTGGAGCGGTCGCTATGACATTTGCATCTGCTCCATGACGCCGAGCAAGGCACGCGCCGAGGTGTTCGACTTCCCGGTGCAGTATTACGCCTCGCCTGCCGTGATCGTGGTCAATGCCAAGGACGACCGCATCCACGAAGCCAAGGACCTGAGCGGCAAGAAAGTCGGCCTCACCAGCGCCTCCAGCTACGAAAGCTACCTGAACAAGAACCTGGTGATCGAAGGCGCCGAAGACACGCAGCTGCAATACCCGTTCGAAGACGTACAGATTGCCCCGTATGACACCGACAACGTGGCCTTCCAGGACCTGGGCCTGGGGGCTGGCGTGCGCCTGGATGCAATTCTCACCAACCTGGTCACTGCACAGCCGCGCCTGAGCCAGGACAAGCGTTTCAAGCTGGCCGGCGCGCCGTTGTATTCGGAGCCCAACTCGGTGGCCATCGAAAAAGGCGACCCGCAGTGGGACAGCAAGGTGCGTGAGGTCTTCGCCCAGCTCAAACAGGACGGCACCTTGAGCAAGCTGTCGCAAAAATGGATCGGCGCCGACATCAGCCAATGAGTTTTCGCACACGGCTTTACCTGACCTGGGCAGCGTTGTTTGTTCTGTTTGCCAGTTTTTTCCTGAGCTTTGACCTGAAGTTCTCGATCATCCTCGACAAGCTGCCCAATCTGGTCGGCCTGCACCTGGCGCCCAACGGTTTTTTGCAGGGCGCGGCGCTCACGCTGTTCCTGTGCCTGTGCTCGATGCTGGCGTCGTCGGTGCTGGGTTTTGTCACGGCCCTGGGACGTCTGTCGAAAAGCGCGGTGGCGTTTGGCATCGCCAGTTTCTACGCGTCGTTTTTTCGCGGTACGCCGCTGCTGATCCAGATTTTGCTGATCTACCTGGGCCTGCCGCAGTTGGGCCTGGTACCGGGCGCTATCGTTGCCGGAATCATTGCGCTGTCGCTGAACTATGGCGCCTACCTGAGCGAGATTTTCCGCGCTGGCATCCTCGGCGTGCCCCACGGGCAACGCGAGGCCGCCCTGGCACTGGGCATGCGCGACAGGGCGATCTTCTGGCACGTCACCCTGCCCCAGGCCATGCGCACCATCATCCCGCCAGCGACCAACCAGTTCATCTCGATGCTCAAGGACTCGTCGCTGATCTCGGTGATGGGGGTGTGGGAAGTGATGTTCCTCGCGCAGTCCTACGGCCGCTCCAGCTACCGCTACATCGAGATGCTTACCACGGCGGCGATCATCTACTGGGTGATGTCCCTGGCACTGGAGTTGATCCAGGCCCGCATGGAGCGGCACTTCGGCAAGGGTTATGTGCGGCGCGGTTGAAACGCTTCAGTGGTTGCGGCGGATCCTGACTACGCCCATCTGCATACCGAAGGGGCGAAACACCGCGTTCAGCGATTTGAGGGTCTGATTGCCCTCGCCATGCTCGATATGCACCAGGGTGCGCACCGAAATTTGCACATTTTGGCAAACTGGGATCGAGAATGTCGCCCAGCGCATCGCAGACACCGCGCCAATTGATGTCGCCCGCCACTTCCAGGGGTTTGGGCCACTTGGTCGTTCGGGTGACGCCCTCGGCATCCATCACCAGAGTAGATAGCAGCCATGTTTACGCATTAAAATGCATTTTTTTGCAAAAGCTCGTAAAAAACGCAATCTAATGCAAACGAGCATCTAGGGCTTGAGTGTTTTTAATCGCCGCCGAGTAGAGACAACTCCCGCAAAACAGCAGTCGCGGGCCTGACATTTATCACCCGTCCATCTCGTTAAATTCCCGGCCTCATTTATCAGAGGTTGGGATTACATGCTTCTAACACCCCACAGATTTGCCCTGGTCATGGCCCTTGCGATCAGCACGGCCAGCCTTTCAACCGCCTATGCGCGAGGTGGTGCCGACTACTTGAAGGACGACGATACAGAGGATGCCGAGTGGTATGAAGTGCCTAAAGTCGACACGTCGCCGGTGGACGGTTATCTGATCCAGAAGGCCACGTCGTACAACGGTTTGCAGGTCGCTGCCGTGCTGGATTCCGCGATGGCCGATTTGATGGACGCCGAACTGACATCGGAAGATGAAAAGGCACTGGACGACATTGCCCACGCCCTCACCCAGGCACCCGGAGGAATGGGTGCCGCTCTTGAACAACTGGCGGGCAGCCAGAACGCTAACCTCGCCGCCGCGACTCAAAACACCACGCATCAGCTCGGCAGCCAGTTGCTTTCGACCCTGCACGCGCTGCCCGACACCGAAGAGGGCCACTTCTGGGCCAAAGGCGTGCGCAACCAGGGCCACCTCGCCAGACAAGGGGGCAGCGCCGGCCTGAAGACCGACACCCAAGGCGTGATGCTGGGTGGCGACTGGGCACTGGACCACGCCTGGCGCGTCGGTGTAATGGGCGCAAAGACCAGCAGCCGCCTCGACGCCCAACGCTTTGACGCAGACCTCGACAGCTGGCACCTGGGTGGCTACGCGGTGCGCCAGGACGGGCCGATGGCCCTGCGCCTGGGGGGCATCTATAGCCGCCATGCCGGCACCAACAAGCGCCGCATTGAACTGCTCGACTACCAAGAGCAGTTCAAGAGCCGCTACGACGCCCAAAGCCATACCCTCTTCTCTGAACTGGGCTACCAATTGGGCAGCGCGGGTTTCAGCGCCGAGCCGTTCATCGGCCTTGGCTACCAGCGTTATCACCGCGACAGCTTCAAGGAGCGCGGCGGTCTGGCCGCGCTGAACGTCGGCTCGCAAACCCAGCAAAACCTGAACAGTACCGCTGGCCTGCGTCTGGCGACGGCGTATCGGTTCGATAATCAGGTCAGCCTCAAACCCCACCTGAGCGCTCGCTGGAAACACCTCTACGGCGCGGTCGACAGCCAGGTACGCCAGTCCTATCGCCACACACCGGGGCTGATTGACGATTTCACCATCATCGGCACCTCACTCGACCGCGACAGCCTGGAGCTGCAAGCCGGTCTGGACCTTGCGCTGTCCGCGCAACACACCGTCGGCCTGAGCTACAGCGGCCAGGCCGGCACCCAGAGCCGCAATCAGGGCCTGATGGGGCAGTGGACGATGAGTTTTTAAGCGCGGCCACCAAATCGCAGACGAAAAAAAGGGGAGCACCTGCTCCCCCGAGGATTAAACGGTAGTGTCGAAGGCTGTGTGTCAGCCTTCGATTTCAATCAGAATTTCGCCAGGATTGACGCGGTCGCCCTTGGCCACATGAACGGCGGTTACCTTGCCGGCAATCGATGCCTGCACTTCGGTTTCCATCTTCATGGCTTCGGTAATCAGCACCGCCTGGCCGGCCTTGACCACGTCGCCTTCCTTGACCAGCACATCGACGATATTGCCCGGCATTGCCGTGCTGACGTGCCCTGGCTCGGTGGCGTGCTTGCGCTTGCTGCCGCCGCTGCTGACAAAGTCGTTGAGTGGTTCGAACACCACTTCTTCGGGCATGCCATCGATAGAAAGGTAAAAGTGCCGCTTGCCCTCGGCCTTCACGCCCACACCGGTGATGTCCACGCGGTAGCTTTCGCCGTGCACGTCGATCACGAACTCGGTTGGCACGCCTTCCCCGCCTGCGCGGACCACGCCGCCGGCTTCAGGGATCGGCAGCAACACTTCCGGCGCCAGGGTGCCGGCGTCGCGTTCTTCGAGGAACTTGCGTCCGATATCCGGGAACATGGCGTAGGTCAGCACGTCCTCTTCGGACTTGGCCAACGCGCCGATTTCGCCACGCAGCTTGGTCATCTCCGGTTTGAGCAAATCGGCAGGGCGCACGTCGATCACGTCTTCGCTGCCGATGGCCTGACGACGCAGCTTCTCGTTCACGGTGCCCGGCGCTTTGCCGTAGCCGCCTTGCAGGTAGAGCTTCACTTCGTTGGTGATGGTCTTGTAGCGCTCGCCGGCCAGCACGTTGAAGAACGCCTGGGTGCCAACGATCTGTGAGGTCGGCGTGACCAGCGGCGGGAAGCCCAGGTCTTCACGCACGCGCGGGATCTCGGCCAGCACTTCGCTCATACGGTTGAGGGCGCCCTGCTCTTTCAACTGGTTGGCCAGGTTGGAAATCATCCCGCCCGGTACCTGGTTGACTTGTACGCGGGTGTCGACGGCGGTGAATTCGCTTTCGAACTGGTGGTACTTCTTGCGCACGGCATAGAAGTACAGGCCGATCTCTTGCAGCAGTTCCAGGCTCAGGCCGGTGTCGAACTCGCTGCCTTTAAGCGCGGCGACCATCGACTCGGTGCCCGGATGGCTGGTGCCCCAGGCAAAGCTGGAGATCGCGGTGTCGATGTGGTCGGCACCGTTTTCGATGGCCTTGAGTTGGCACATCGCGGCCAGGCCGGCGGTGTCGTGGGAGTGGATAAAGATCGGCAGGGTCTGCTCGGCTTTCAGCGCCTTGACCAGTTCGCCGGTGGCGTACGGGGTCAGCAGGCCGGCCATGTCCTTGATCGCGATGGAGTCGCAGCCCATGGATTCCAGCTGCCTGGCCTGGGCCACGAACGCTTCGACGGTGTGCACCGGGCTGGTGGTGTAGGCGATGGTGCCCTGGGCATGTTTGCCGGCAGCTTTTACCGACTCGATGGCGACGCGCAGGTTACGTACGTCGTTCATGGCATCGAAGATGCGGAACACGTCGATGCCATTCACGGCCGCCTTGGCGACGAAGGCTTTGACCACGTCGTCGCTGTAGTGGCGATAGCCCAGCAGGTTTTGGCCACGCAGCAGCATTTGCAGGCGGGTGTTAGGCAACGCGGCGCGCAGTTTGCGCAGGCGCTCCCATGGGTCTTCTTTCAGAAAGCGTACGCAGGCGTCGAAGGTCGCGCCGCCCCAGACTTCCAGGGACCAGTAGCCGACTTTGTCAAGCTTGTCGCAGATCGGCAGCATGTCGTCGGTGCGCATGCGGGTCGCCAGCAACGATTGGTGGGCGTCGCGCAGGATGGTGTCGGTGACAAAGATTTTCTTGGACATTGTTGTATTCCTCACAGGCCTGCGTGGGCGGCGATGGCGGCGGCGATGGCCAGGGCCAGCTCTTCGGGTTTGCGCTTGATCGAGTAGTTGGTCAGCTCAGGGTGGCTTTCAACGAAACTGGTGTTGAACTGGCCGCTGCGGAATTCCGGGTTGCGCAGGATTTCCTGGTAGTAGGCGGCGGTGGTCTTCACGCCTTGCAAGCGCATGTCGTCCAGGGCGCGCAGGCCGCGGTCCATGGCTTCTTCCCAGGTGAGCGCCCACACCACCAATTTGAGGCACATGGAGTCGTAGAACGGCGGGATGGTGTAGCCGGTGTAAATCGCCGTATCGGTGCGTACGCCGGGGCCGCCGGGCGCGTAGTAACGGGTGATCTTGCCGAAGCTGGGCAGGAAGTTGTTCTTCGGGTCTTCGGCGTTGATACGAAACTGCAATGCGAAGCCACGGTGCTGGATGTCTTCCTGCTTCACCGACAGCGCCAGGCCGGAGGCGATGCGGATTTGCTCGCGCACGATGTCGATGCCGGTGATTTCTTCGGTGATGGTGTGTTCCACCTGCACCCGGGTGTTCATCTCCATGAAATACACTTCGCCTTCGGCGAGCAAAAATTCCACGGTGCCGGCGTTCTCGTAGCCTACGGCCTTGGCGGCGCGCACCGACAGGTCGCCGATGTAGGCGCGCTGTTCAGGGGTCAGCTGTGGGCTGGGCGCGATTTCGATCAGCTTCTGGTTGCGGCGCTGGATCGAGCAATCGCGCTCGAACAGGTGCACCACGTTGCCAAAGCTGTCACCGAGGATCTGCGCCTCAATGTGCTTGGGATTGACGATGCATTTTTCCAGGAACACTTCCGCCGATCCGAAAGCCTTGGTGGCCTCGGAGATCACGCGAGGGAAGGCTTGCTCTAGTTCTTCACGGCTGTTGCAACGACGAATACCGCGACCGCCACCACCGGAAGTGGCCTTGAGCATCACCGGGTAACCAATGCGGTCGCCTTCGGTGAGGGCCTCGGCGATGTCAGCGACATTGCCTTCTGTGCCGGGGGTCACCGGCACGCCGGCCTTGATCATGCTGCGGCGCGCTTCGGTCTTGTCGCCCATGCGGCGGATGACTTCAGCCGAAGGGCCAATGAACTTGATGCCACGTTCGGCGCAGATGTCCGCCAGCTCGGCGTTTTCCGACAGGAAACCGTAGCCGGGGTGCAGCGCGTCGCAACCGGTCTCCACGGCCAGGTTCACCAGCTTGCGCGGGTTGAGGTAACCGGCCAGCGGCTCGGCACCAATGCTGTGGGCTTCGTCGGCACGTTTAACGTGCAGCGCATGGCGGTCGGCATCGGAAAACACCGCGACCGAGCGAATGCCCATCTCGGCACAGGCACGTACGATACGGACGGCAATTTCCCCACGGTTGGCGATCAGGATCTTTTTTATCACTTGGAAATTCCCTTGAGCCGATTGCTGCGTCTTCGACCCGATTAGGCGGGGTCGGCGCGTGACCAAATGTTTCATGACAGTCGCGAGACGCACACTAAGCGGCTGGAGGAATTAACAAAAATCAATAATTATTGGGTTGTGTATAAGTAAAGACTTATAGTCGATGCCTGTGGGCTGGCCAGGGTTATTTGATAATGCGTAAGTCATTGATGCGGCTGACATTGCGTCAGCTGCAAATCTTCCACGAGGTGTGTGATCTAAGGTCCTACAGCCGGGCGGCCGAGGAAATGTCCCTCACGCAACCGGCCGTCAGCCTGCAAATTCGCCAGCTTGAAGAGCTGATTGGTCAGCCGCTGTTCGAGTATGTCGGCAAAAAGCTTTACATGACCGAGGCCGCCGAAGCCCTACAACGGGCCAGCCGCGATATTTTCGGGCGCCTGGAAAACCTCGATATGCAGCTGTCGGACATGCAGGGGTCGCTGCAGGGCCAGTTGAAACTGGCGGTGGAGTCCAGCGCCAAGTACTTCGTGCCGCACTTGTTCGCCGCTTTCAAACGCCAGCATCCGGACGTGCAACTGCACCTCACGGTGGTGAACCGCGCGCAGGTGATTCGCAGGCTCTCGGATAACCGTGACGACCTGGTGATCATGTCCATGGTGCCCCAGGACATGGGCCTGGAGTTTTTGCCCTTCCTCAACAATCCGATTGTGGCGGTGGCGCCACCGGATCATCCGTTAAGCCTCAAAGGCCGGCTGCGCCTGCAGGACCTGGAGCCTTACACGCTGCTGCTGCGCGAGCCTGGCTCAGGCACGCGGATGGCGTGTGAAGAGTATTTCAAGGAAAAACGCGTGCACTTCACCCAGACGGTGGAAGTGGCTTCGGCCGAGGCGCAACGCGAATGTGTGTGCGCCGGGCTCGGCGTGGCGCTGCTGACGCGCCATGCAGTCAACATGGAACTGGCCACCGGCGGGCTCAGGGAGCTGCCGGTGGAGGAACTGCCGCTGTACCGCAGTTGGTGCCTGGTGCAGGCCAAGGCCAAGCGCCTGTCACCGGTGGCCCATGCCTTCCTGGGCTTTATCCGCAGCGAGCGGTTGCAGATCAGCGCGCTGGCTGAACGTTTCGCTGGGCGGCCACGGGTGCCTGCCAATGCAGTTCCGGGTAGTCACTGAGGCTCTGCAGCAGTTGACGCTGATCGCAACGGTCTTCGATCGCGCGACGGAACGCCATGCGGCGCTGGTCTTCCTGCTGACGACGGGTTTTGACGGAGCTGCTGCTTTCTTCGTAGTGCCGGGCCATTTCGAGTCTCCCAATGCGAGTACGGGGAGTACAGGATGGGCGCAGGGGATGACGGTTTGGCGGCGCGGGGATGACAGGAAGATGAATCTTCCAGCCTCGATGCAAATCAACTGTGGGAGCTGGCTTGCCTGCGATGCAGACAACTCGGTCTACCCGTCAAACCGAGGTGATGCTATCGCAGGCAAGCCAGCTCCCACATGTTGACCCAGTATGGCCTTGGGATCAGTCGTCCAGGGCTTTGACCGACTTGGGCGACAACCGCAGGCTGCGCAAGCTGCGCTTCACGCTCTTGAGGTGGTTGACCAGGCTCGGTCCACGCGCCATGGCTACGCCCATGGCGAGCACGTCGATCACCACCAAGTGGGCGATGCGCGAGGTCAGCGGCGTGTAGATTTCGGTGTCTTCGTGCACATCGATCGCCAGGTTGACCGTGGACAGTTCTGCCAATGGTGTCTGGCTCGGGCACAGGGTGATCAGCGAGGCGCCGCTTTCGCGCACCAGGTTGGCGGTGATCAGCAGGTCTTTGGAGCGGCCGGACTGGGAAATGCAGATGGCCACGTCGGTAGGCTTCAAGGTCACCGCCGACATGGCCTGCATGTGCGGGTCGCTGTAGGCCGCTGCGGTGAGCAGCAAGCGGAAGAACTTGTGCTGGGCGTCGGCCGCCACCGCACCCGAGGCGCCAAAGCCGTAAAACTCCACGCGCTGGGCCTGGGACATTGCGGTCACGGCTTTTTGCAGCTCCACCGGATCGAGCTTCTCGCGCACTTCCATCAGGGTGTGCAGGGTGGTGTCAAAAATTTTCAGGCTGTAGTCGGCGACCGAATCGTCTTCGTGGATCGCGAACTGGCCAAAACTCGCGCCGGCGGCCAGGCTCTGGGCCAATTTGAGTTTCAGGTCCTGGAACCCCGAGCAACCGATGGCGCGGCAGAAGCGCACGATGGTCGGCTCGCTGATGCCGACGCTGTGGGCCAGGTCGGCCATGGAACTGTGCATTACAGCCGCAGGGTCAAGCAGCACGTGATCGGCAACCTTGAGTTCCGATTTGCGTAACAGGTGGCGCGACTGGGCGATATGTTGCAACAGGTTCACAGGGCAGGACTCTTGTTATTGGCAGATGCCAGGGATGTAGCAAGCTTGTAGTTATACTACAAGAATTGCCGTTTTGCCCGCGTGATCCTTCACTAAATCGCCTTCTTCCCCCTTGAATTCAAGGCCACACACCATGTAGCAACAGCGCCGGCCCCGGCGTCGTTAAGAAAAATCCGCATTCTTGCGCAACAATTGCGCCAGCTGTTCGGCCGGGATCGGCCGGCTGATCAAGTAGCCCTGTACCTCGTCGCACTGTTGCGCGCGCAGGAAATCCAACTGCTGCTGATCTTCCACGCCCTCGGCCACCACCTTGAGCGCCAGGCCATGGGCCATGGCGATGACTGCGCGGGTGATGGCCGCGTCTTCGCGCCCCTGCCCCAGCCCACGGATGAAGGTCTGGTCGATCTTCACGTAGTCCACGGGGATGCGCTTGAGGTAGCTCAGGGACGAATAGCCGGTGCCAAAGTCGTCTATCGCCAGCTTTACCCCCAGATCGCGCAGTTGCTGGAAGGTGGCGATGATGTGCTCGACGCTGTCGAGCAACTGGCTTTCCGTCAGCTCCAGCTCCAGATATTGCGGGTCCAGGCCGGTTTCTTCGAGCACCTGACGCACCAGGCTGACCAGCTTGCCCTGGCGCAACTGATGCACCGACAAGTTCACCGACACCCGGATGGGCGCCAGCCCCTGGCGCTGCCACTCACAGGCCTGCCAGCAGGCCTGGCGCAACACGAATTCGCCCAGCGGAACGATCAGCCCGGCCTCTTCGGCCAGGCCGATAAAATCTCCCGGCGGCACCATGCCCCATTGCGGATGTTCCCAGCGCACCAGCGCTTCGGCCGCATTGAGGGTGCCGCTGGCCAGGCACAGCTTGGGCTGATAGAACACCGTGAGCTGGCGCTCCTCGATGGCCTTGCGCAGGTGGTTTTCCAGCTGCAGACGCTCCAGGGTGCTGGCTTGCAGGCTGTCGGTGTAGAACTGGAAGTTGTTACCGCCCAAATGCTTGGCGTGTTGCATGGCCATGTTCGATTGGCTGACCAGTGCGGAAATTTCCCGCGCATTATCCGGCAACAGGCTGACCCCCATTGAGGCGCTGACTACCAATTCGTGCCCTTCCACCGTCACCGGCACGCGCAGCTTGGCCAACAACCGCGTGGCCACCCGGGCCAGGCTGGAGAGGTTGCCGTAGGCGTCAAACAGCACGGCGAATTCATCACCGGACAGGCGTGCAATGGTGTCGGCCTCGGGCAAGGCGTTGATCAAGCGGCGAGCCATTTTTTGCAACAACTGGTCGGCCACTTCATGGCCCAGGCTGTCGTTGAGCAATTTGAAACGGTCCAGGTTGATATGCAGCAGCGCCAGGCTGCGGCCGCCCTGACGCACCCGCTGGTGCGCCTCGCGCAAGCGCTCGCGAAACAGCGAGCGGTTGGCCAGCCCGGTCAATTCGTCGTAGTGAGTGAGGTAGCGCATGCGCTCCTCCGACTCGCGTCTGGCGGACAGATCGGCGAAGAAGCCCACGATATGGCTGACGTTGCCGCGAATATCGCGCACCACGTTCAGGTGCAGCCATTGCGGATACAACTCGCCGTTCTTGCGCGTTTCCACCAGTTCCCCTTGCCAGGTGCCATGGCTGAGCAGCGCCTGATGGATCAGCGGGAAGTGACGTCGAGCGTCGCGGCTGCAGGGCAGCTCCACAACGTTGCGACCCAGCATGTCGTCTATATCGAAGCCGGTGACTCGGCTGAAGGCCTGGTTGACGGCGATCAGTGCGTAATTCGGGTCAAGGATCACGATGCCTTCGCTGGCGGCCTCAAACACCGTCGAGGCCAGCCGCTGCTGCTCCTCCAGAACCTTGTCGGCGCTGATATCACGGCGCGTGCCGAGCATGCGCGTCACGCGCCCGCTGGCGGAATGCTCCACTGCGCGGCCACGATCTTCGATCCATACCCAGTGACCATCGCCATGGCGCACGCGGTATTGCACGTGATAATCCTCGCTGCGGCCCTTGAGGTGATCCACCAGCGCGCGCTTGAGCAACGGCAAGTCCTCGGGGTGCAGGCGCGGCTTGAGATGACTGAGCATGGCCGTGACGTATTCGGGCTCAAGGCCGAACAACTCCTTGAGCTGAGAGTGGTGGACTTCGTCGGTCTGCAGGTTCCAGTCCCACAGGCCCAGTTCGCTGGCTTGCAAGGCCATGGCCAGGCGCTCTTCGCTTTTATTGAGGGCCAGGCTGGCGGCATCCAGTTCCTGGCTGCGTTGCACCACGCGGTCCTGCAGGCCCACTTGTGCCTCGCGCAGGTCCTGTTCAACCTTGCGCCGCTGCTCGACTTCACGCGTCAGGTCCTGATTCAACTGCTCGCTGCGCTGACGGGCCTGTTGCAAGTGCTCAATCAAAGCCTGGTTCTGAAAGCGCCGCACCAGCCCGCGCTGGATCAGGCGGTTGACCTGCCAGGCGACCAGGCTCAGTGATGCCAGCAGAATCAGCCCGAGCACCGCCCAGCCACGCTGCTGCGTCGCGCCGTCCCAGAGCAGATAGGCGATGGCCGGCACCAGGCATGGCAAAGCGAACGAGAGGAACGCCGACAGGCTCACGGCGTAGGCCACGCTGGCCGACAAGGTGGCCGCCCCGAGCAGGCCGAACACCCAGGCCTGCTGCATGAAGCTGTCGGTGGGCACCAAGGCGATGGCGGCGGTGGCCAGGGTCAGGCCGCTGACCGCCGAGCCGAGCATGAACATGCGCCGCCACACCGGTTGCGCCTGCCGACTGGGCATCGCCGAATCAAACGCCGCCACCTGAATCACGCGCATCGCCACCAGCGCGAGCAACCAGACCATCCACAGGCTGTCGAGCAGGTATTGTCGGGGGTTCCACAGCAGCCAGGCACAGACCAGCCCGTTCACCAACATCAATAAAGTCGGCAGCAGCGAGCCCTGATAAAGCAGACGGGTGCGCTCGACCGCCATCTCGGTGGCGTAGTGCTTGCGGATAACCTGCGCGGGCGCGGCCGTGAGGCCAGACAGGTCAGTGCTGAGGGTCATAGGCGATGTTCTTATAAGGGTGAGCCCGAACGTTCGCGGAGCATACACAAGCCAGTGCCCAGGCCAAACCGCCCAGCGTGATAAAAATCACCGGCCATTGGCGCGCAAAGCTTGGGCCCAGCGGCCTTCAGCGAGACGCAGCGCGGGCTGTGGCCGTGACTTACCGGTCATCCCGCCCGAAAGATTATTTACCGGGCAGCGGCACGCCGCGGGTTTTCCGTCGACCGGGCGGCATTGGGATTTGCCCGACTCCCCCCGGCACCCTAGAATGCGTCGATGCGCGATGATCTCTCCCTTCTGCTGAACTCCCTCAACGATGCCCAACGCCAGGCCGTAGCGGCCCCCGTTGGCCGTCAGTTGGTCCTGGCCGGTGCTGGCTCCGGTAAAACCCGCGTGCTGGTGCACCGTATCGCCTGGTTGATCCAGGTCGAAAACGCGTCGCCGCACTCCATCCTCTCGGTGACTTTCACCAACAAGGCGGCTGCCGAGATGCGCCACCGCATCGAGCAGTTGATGGGCATCAGCCCGGCCGGCATGTGGGTGGGCACCTTCCACGGCCTGGCGCACCGCCTGTTGCGCGCGCACTGGCAGGAAGCGGGCTTGAGCCAGTCCTTCCAGATCCTCGACAGCGACGACCAGCAACGCCTGGTCAAGCGGGTGATGCGCGAGCTGGGCCTGGACGAACAGCGCTGGCCCGCGCGCCAGGCGCAGTGGTTTATCAACGGCCAGAAAGACGAAGGCCTGCGCCCGCAGCATATCCAGGCCAGCGGCGATCTGTTCCTGGCCACCATGCGCAGCGTTTATGAAGCCTACGAGGCCGCCTGCCTGCGTGCCGGTGTGATCGACTTCTCCGAATTGCTGTTGCGCGCCCTCGACCTGTGGCGCGACAACCCGGGCCTGCTGGCGCATTACCAGAAACGCTTTCGCCACATTCTGGTGGACGAGTTCCAGGACACCAACGCTGTGCAGTACGCCTGGTTGCGCCTGCTGGCCAAGGGCGGCGACAGCCTGATGGTGGTGGGCGACGACGACCAGTCGATCTACGGCTGGCGCGGCGCAAAGATCGAGAACATCTATCAGTATTCCGATGACTTCCCGGACGCGGCCACCATCCGCCTGGAGCAGAACTACCGCTCCACCGCCGGTATCCTCAAGGCCGCCAACGCCTTGATCGCCAACAACACCGGGCGCCTGGGCAAAGAGCTGTGGACCGACGGCGGCGAAGGCGAAGCGATCAACCTGTACGCCGCGTTCAACGAGCACGATGAAGCGCGCTATGTGGTGGAAACCATCGAGAGCGCGCTGAAAACCGGCCTGGCGCGCAGCGACATCGCCATTCTGTACCGCTCCAACGCCCAGTCGCGGGTGCTGGAAGAAGCCTTGCTGCGCGAGCGCATCCCGTATCGCATCTATGGCGGTCAGCGCTTCTTCGAACGCGCGGAAATCAAGAACGCCATGGCCTACCTGCGCTTGCTGGAAGGCCGTGGCAACGATGCCGCGCTGGAGCGGGTGATCAACGTGCCAGCGCGAGGCATCGGCGAGAAGACCGTCGAGGCGATCCGCGAACACGCGCGCCATGCGGATGTGTCGATGTGGGAAGCCATGCGCCTGCTCATCGCCAACAAAGGCCTGACCGGCCGCGCTGCCGGGGCGCTGGGCGGGTTTGTCGAGCTGATCGACAACCTTGCCGCCAAGTGCATGGAAATGCCCCTGCACCTGATGACCCAGACCGTGATCGAGCAGTCCGGCCTGATCGCTTACCACGAAGCGGAAAAAGGCGAAAAAGGCCAGGCCCGGGTGGAAAACCTTGAGGAACTGGTCAGCGCCGCGAGGGCGTTCGAAAACGCCGAGACCGAAGAAGACCTTACACCGCTCGCCGCATTCCTCGGCCACGCATCGCTGGAAGCCGGCGATACCCAGGCCGACGAACATGAAGACAGCGTCCAGCTGATGACCTTGCACAGCGCCAAGGGCCTGGAATTCCCCTACGTGTTCCTGGTGGGCATGGAGGAAGGTCTGTTCCCGCACAAGATGAGTCTGGAAGAACCCGGCCGTCTTGAAGAAGAGCGGCGCCTGGCCTATGTAGGCATCACCCGGGCGATGCAGAACCTGGTGATGACCTACGCCGAGACACGGCGCCTGTACGGCAGCGAGACCTACAACAAGGTGTCACGCTTCGTACGGGAAGTGCCGAAGGGTCTGATCCAGGAAGTGCGCCTGTCCAACAGCGTCAGCCGCCCGTTCGGCGGTGGTCAGCAGCAGAACAGCAGCACCCTGTTTGCAGGGTCCGAGATTCCCGAAACCCAGTTCAGCCTGGGTCAGCAGGTGCGGCACTCGATATTCGGCGAAGGGGTGATCCTCAACTTCGAGGGTGCCGGAGCCCAGGCCCGTGTGCAGGTGAACTTCGCCGAAGGCAGCAAGTGGCTGATGATGGGTTACGCGAAGCTCGAAGCGGTCTGACACATTTGTCTACATGAAGGCTATTGGCCCGCCCTTGTTTTTAACGAGCGCGGGCCAATATCTGTAATTAGTCCTACAGACCCTTCGAGATAGGTCCTACGCAAAAGCCCGAAACACTCTGCCGCTAGCCACTGCCACAACACCTGTGCAACATGGCGCGCGTGCAATCCACAAATGGGAATTCCCTTTATGAAACGTTTTCTTAGCATCGCCATGGCGTTGTGCATCGGTTTGACGATGAGCATCGACGCCAACGCCAAACGCTTCGGTGGCGGCAAAAGTTCGGGCGCGGCACCGACCCACCAGACCAGCCAAATGGCGCCATCCGCCGGTGCTGGCGGCGCTGCAGCCACTGCGGGCGCAGCCGGTGCCGCAGGCGCGGCGACCAAGGCCGGTGGTGCTTCGCGCTGGCTCGGCCCTCTGGCCGGTATCGCAGCCGGTGGCCTGCTCGCCTCCATGTTCATGGGCGGCGGCTTCCAGGGCATGCAGATCTTCGACATCCTGATCCTGGCGGTCATCGCCTTTGTGATCTTCCGCTTCATCGCCGCGCGTCGCCGCAAGCAGCAGGAGCATATGGCCCCGGCCGGCGCGCCGATGCAGCGTGAAGTGTTCGAGCAGAAGCCAGCGGCAATGGGTTCGATCTTCGGTGGTTCGGCGGCCCAGGCTCCCGCTCGTCCGGTTATCAATGCACCGGCCTGGTTCAACGAGGAGCGTTTCGTCGAAGCGGCCCGCAGCCACTTCCAGTCCCTGCAGCAGCACTGGGACGCCAACGAAATGGACAAGATCGCCGAGTTCGTGACCCCGCAACTGCTTGAGTTCCTCAAGCGCGAACGTGCCGAGATTGGCGACGCGTTCCAGTCGACCTACATCGACGACCTGCGCGTCCAGCTGGACGGTGTGGATGATCGCGCCGACAAGACCATCGCCACCCTGACCTTCAGCGGTGTGTCGAAGACCTCCCGCTTCGACCAGGGCGAGGCGTTCAGCGAAAGCTGGAACATGGAACGTCCGCAGGGCGAGAACCAGCCATGGCTGGTCGCCGGTATCCGCCAGAACAGCTGATACCCGCGCGTTTGAGCATGCGGTAATAAAACCCCGGACTTGTCCGGGGTTTTCTATTTCACGGTTGCACTTATAGCGAGCTACTGTATAAAACGCCCCTATTAACCGCGCCATCTAGCAAGAGGATCCCGGCCGTGGAAGAAATCATCGAACAACTGCGTGAAGCCAACGAGCCCGTACCGGTTCCTCTGGAACTGCCTGACGAAGACCAACTGGTGGAAATCGAGGAACAACTGTTCATCGACATCCCGTTCGTCTTCCGTGAATTCCTGCTCACCGTCAGCGACGTGGTCTACGGCAGCCTGGAGCCGGTGACTGTCACCGATCCCCAATCGCACACCTACCTGCCGGACGTGGCAGCCAATGCTTGGGATGCCGGCGTGGACCGCAGCCTGATTCCGATCTGCCAGGACGGTGACGATTACTACTGCGTCGAGGAGGACGGCACCGTGGTGCTGTGGTCGGCGGAAGAAGAACTGGTCCAGGAAGAAACCTGGGAATCGGTGTGGCACTGGGCGCGGGACGTCTGGCTGGAAAGCTGATGCCACGACCCGTTAGTGGTGAGTGGGTTTGCGGTGGGCAGTCGAGCTTGCTGTGGCGAGCAGGCTTGTCCTAATGCCGTTCAGTTAAGCGCAGATTCCCTGTGGGAGCGGGCTTGCCCGCGAAGACGGGACTGTCATAAATTTTGTGTTCGGGCATAACATGTTGATAGAGGTGCATGTATGCCGACCAAAAAGAAACCGGCCCGTGAGGCCCCGCGAGACCTTCCATCCATTCCCCAAGAGCTGATCGACCAGTTCGTCAGCGGCCCGATGAGTGCCGAAGCCATTCAGGATGCCTCGATGGCGTTCAAAAAGGCGCTGATCGAGCGAGCTCTTGGTGCCGAGTTGGGCCACCACCTTGGCTATCCTCAGGGCGCGGAGCGCCCTGAGGAATCGAGTAACCAGCGCAACGGCAAGAGCGGAAAAACGGTGCTAACCGATGACGGTCCGCTGCGTTTGGACATTCCCAGAGACCGTGATGGAAGCTTTGCTCCGATTCTGATCCCCAAACACGAACGGCGTTTTACCGGCTTCGATGACAAGATTATCGCGATGTATGCCCGAGGCATGACGGTTCGCGAAATCCGGGCGTTTCTCTCTGAACAGTACGGAACAGACGTCTCTCACGATTTCATCAGCTCCGTCACTGACGCAGTGTTGGAGGAGGTTACCGCCTGGCAACAGCGACCGCTTGAACCGATGTACCCGGTAATTTTCTTCGATGCATTGCGAGTCAAAATTCGCGACGAAGGCCTGGTTCGCAACAAAGCGATCTACTTGGCACTGGGAGTATTGCCGGACGGAACGCGAGATATTCTGGGCATTTGGATTGAAACAACCGAAGGCGCCAAATTTTGGATGAAGGTCTTTAACGACCTGAAAACCCGAGGCGTCGAAGACGTCTTGATCGCCGTAACTGACGGTCTCAAAGGCATGCCCGAAGCGCTGAGTGCTGTGTTTCCTGAGACGACGTTGCAGACCTGCATCGTCCACCTGATCCGTAACAGCCTCGATTACGCCCCGTGGGATAAGCGCCGTGAGCTGGCCAAGGCACTGAAACCGATCTATCAAGCACTTAATGCTGACGCCGCAGAACAAGCGCTACTGGCTTTCGAAGCCGGGCCTTGGGGTAAGCAATATCCGACAGTCGTATCGGCTTGGAAACGTGCTTGGGATCGAGTTATACCGTTCTTCGTGTTTCCCCCGGCAATACGCAAAGTGATCTACACAACCAATGCCATCGAGAGTATCAATGCCCAGTTGCGCAAGGTCATCAAAACGCGAGGCCACTTCCCAACGGATGAGGCCGCGACAAAGCTAATCTGGCTGGCATTACGAAATATCACCGCGAACTGGGGCAGTGCGGCTCATGATTGGAAGAACGCAATGAATCAATTTGCGATTCTGTACGGAGATCGATTTATCAGGCCGACCTGGTAAAGATAGGGCCTGCCTGACGGCAGGCCTTAACCGGCCCGAACACAAAAAATCTGACACTCTCGCGAAGACGTCTGCCCAGCAAACAGTGACGTTGACTGACCCACCGCCTTCGCGGGCAAGCCCGCTCCCACATTGATCTTCGTCGCTTTGAGCATTGCGTCCGCTTAACTGAACGGCATCAGGGCTTGCCCCGCGTTGGGCCGCGAAGCGGCCCCCCACCACTAGGTTCAGTGCTCCGACGTATCCTTATGGTTATCCAGCGTTTCCAGCAACGCCACCTGCATCCGCGTATGCACGCGGATGAACCAGCGCCAGAGCACCGCCGCCACCGCCGCCGTCACCACGGCAATCAACACCAGCAACTTGTTGGTAGGCAATATGCTGGCCGACAAGGCTGCCAGCAGCACAAAAATCACCAGCAGCGACAGAATCGGAATCAGCTCTGCGATCACCCGCCGCACACGCTGGGTATGCCGACCGGCCATCTCCGGCTTCACGCTCATCTCCGCCAGCAACATCGACAGCGCCTTGAGTTTGCGGTACGCCGCGATCAGAAACGGCAGCGACAACAGCAACGCCCCACCCCAGATCAAAGCCTTCTGCCAGCTTGGATCGCTAATCCAACCTTCCAGATACCCCCCGATGCGCCCCGCAAAAAAGCTGCCAGTGAAGAAAATCGCGATCACCAGCGCCAGATTTACCCCCACTTGCAGGATGATCTTGCGGATCATCGACGCCAGCATCGCGCCCTCGCCTTGCGGCTGGATACTGCGTAACCACTCCCCGTAAAGGCCGAATACCCGACTCATGCGCGTTGGCATAATGGCGGCAATCTTCAGTGACAGTGGGTCGGCACTGCGAATCAGGTAAGGCGTGAGCAAGGTGGTAATTACCGATACGGCCACCGCCACCGGGTAAAGAAAGTCGCTGGTCACCTGCAATGTCATCCCCAGCGCGGCGATGATGAAGGAAAACTCACCAATCTGAGACAGCCCCATGCCCACGCGCAGTGAGGTGCGGCCGTCATTGCCGGCGATAAAAGCCCCCAGGCCGCAGGACAGCATTTTGCCCAGCACTACCGCCACAGTGATCACCGCGATCGGCCAGGCGTATTGCAACAGGATCTGCGGGTCGATCATCAAGCCGATCGCCACGAAGAAGATGGCGCTGAACATGTCGCGAACCGGTTCGATCAGGCGTTCGATCTTAATCAACTGGCGGGACTCGGCCATGATCGCGCCGATCAGAAACGCGCCCAGCACCATGCTGTATTCGAGCTTGACCACCAGCAGGCAGAAGCCGAAACACAGGCCCAATACGGTGATCAGCAGCATTTCATTACTTTCGAACCGGGCCACATAGGCCAGCAGACGCGGCACCAGCAAAATGCCGATCACCAACGCCACGATCATGAACAACGAGAGCTTGCCGACCGTGGAAAACACCTCGCCGGAGCTGACTGTGCCACTGACGGCGAGGCTCGACAGCAAGGCGATGATGCCGATGCCCAGGATGTCCTCAACGATCAGCACGCCGAAAATCAGCTGGGCAAAGCGCTGGTTTTTCATTTTCAGGTCATTGAGCGCCTTGACGATGATGGTGGTCGAGGAAATGGCCAGGATTGCACCGAGGAACAGCGAGTCCATGGTGTTCCAGTCGAACCACTGGCCGATTTCGTAGCCAATCCAGATCATCAGGATGATTTCGAGGAACGCTGCGATAAACGCCGTGGCGCCCACCTTGAACAACTTGCGCAGGCTGAACTCCAGGCCCAGGCAGAACATCAGGAAGATCACCCCCAGCTCGGCGAGGGTCTTGATGGTGTCTTCGTCATGGATCAGGCCGAACGGAGGGGTGTGGGGGCCGATGATGAAGCCGGCGACGATGTAGCCCAGCACCACCGGCTGCTTGAGGCGGTGAAACAGGATGGTGACCACCCCAGCCACCAGCATGATCACGGCCAGGTCCTGAATAAAGCTGATGGCGTGCATGGCGAGGGGCTCCTTGAGGGTACTGGCGCTTTTCCCACTTCCGCCCACGCCGCTGAACAGTCGCCAAGAGCGGAAGGAAAAGTCTACCTTGATCGTAAGAAATGCCCTGAGATGGGCGTTTGAAGGTTAACACCGCGACTTCCAGCGAAAAGCCGGTGCAATATATGGAAACAATCGCTGCGGGCGTGACGGCAAGCCGCCCGCCGGCGTCCCGTTACCGATAGCGCTGCAAATGATTCCAGCACCCGCAGAGGTGCCTACCCAACCAACGCCTACAACCGTGAGTGTGCTATGGAACCCGGAAACGCCCAGCTGTCGATGACGGTATTGATGACCCCAGACATGGCCAACTTCTCAGGCAATGTCCACGGCGGCACGTTGCTCAAGTACCTCGACGAAGTGGCCTACGCCTGTGCCAGCCGTTATGCGGGCCGCTATGTAGTCACCCTGTCGGTCGACCAGGTGATTTTTCGCGAACCGATTCATGTCGGCGAACTGGTGACCTTCCTCGCGTCGGTCAACTACACCGGCAATACCTCGATGGAAGTGGGCATCAAGGTGGTGACCGAGAACATCCGCGAACGCTCGGTGCGCCACACCAACAGTTGTTTCTTCACCATGGTGGCGGTGGACGACCAGCGCAAACCCGCCGCCGTACCGCCACTGCAGCCGCAGAACAGCGAAGACAAGCGCCGCTTCATGCAGGCCCAGCAACGCCGGCAGATTCGCCAGGAGCTGGAAAAGCGTTATCAGGAGATCAAGGCCGATGCGCCCTGATCCCACGCTGTAAACCCTCCCACATTGGTGTTGTGTGCTTACAGGCTGATCGGCGTGGCCTCAAACCGCACGCGCGGGTGGGCGATTCGATCCTGCGCCCGCACCAGCTCCAACTCGTAGCTGGCGCAAGCCTGGGTTTCCAGCAGCACTTCATGCACCGCCGCAGCGGTGAATTCGAACGCCGCCAGCAGGCTGTCGCCCAGCAGCACCCGCGCCAGGAACAGCCCCGAGGTCAGGTCGCCCACGCCCACCGGTTGGCGCGGGAATGCCAGCAGCGGCCGACGCAGGTGCCAGCTGCCGTCGGCGGTTACCAGCAGCATCTCGAAGCCGTCCGGCAACTTGCCCGGATAATCCAGGTGCTTGACCAACACAGCCTTTGGCCCGCGCGCCAGCAAGGCCTTGGCCATCGCCAGGCAATCGAACAATGACTGCGGCTTGCGCCCGGCAAAGCTGTCCAGCTCAAGCTGGTTGGGGCAGAGGAAATCGGCCATGGCGGCGGCTTCATCCAATAAAAAATCACTGACCTCCTGGGGCACGACGCAGCCTTTTTCCGCGTGGCCCATCACCGGGTCGCACAGGTACAGGGCTTTGGGGTTGATCGCCTTGATGCGCGCCACGCCAGTGAGGATCGCGCGGCCCTGAGCGGCGCTGCCCAGGTAGCCAGAGAGAATGGCGTCGCAGTTGCCCAGTTCGCCAATTGCCGCGATACCTTCCACCAGCGCCGGAATCTGCTGCGGCGCCAGCACTTCGCCGGCCCACTGACCATACTGGGTGTGGTTGGAGAACTGCACCGTGTTGAGCGGCCACACATTCACCCCGACCCGCTGCATGGGGAATACGGCGGCGCTGTTTCCGGCGTGACCAAAGACCACGTGAGACTGGATCGCAAGCAGATGGGGTGTACGTTTCATGCAGGAAATGTCCATAAAGCCGTTGAAATTCCGGCCGCGCAGTATGCGACTAAACGCAGCCTGTACGACAGACCGGCGACACAGTTAAGCTGCTCTCACTTTGTTGGAGTTCATCGCATGCTGACCCTGGGAAACATCTTCGTGTTGATGCTGCTGGCGACCGGCGCCGCCTGGGTCTGGCACAACCACGGCTTGCGCGAACGAGCGCTGGCGCGGGTCAAGCAGCATTGCGCCCGGCTCGACATCGAGCTGCTCGATGGTGCGGTGGCGCTCAAGCGCATCGGTTTTGTGAAGGACGCCAACGGCCGACGACGTCTGGCGCGGATCTACGCTTTCGAATTTACCGTGACCGGCGAAACCCGCCACGCCGGCGTCATCACGCAGTTCGGCGCCCACAGCGCGCAGATCGAGCTGGCGCCCTACCCGTTCGAGGCCAAAGAGCCATTGCCCAGTGCCGAGGTGATCGAGCTGAGCCAATGGCGCCAGGATCACCCGGCCAAGAACCGTCAATAACGGCAGGCCGCAAGCGCAGCCTGCAACGCGGCGACTGCCTGTGGTTCACTGAAGATCAATTCGATACGCGAGTCCCGGCGCCATTCGCTGGGCTGCCAGGCAAGCACGTCGTTATCCACAGCATTGGCCGAAACCCAACCCTGCGTGCTGTGGATAACCAGCTTGGCGCGCCGCCAGTCCAGACCTGATAGCCAATGCTGCAGTCGCTCAGCGTGAAAGCGCTGGCTCGGGTGCCAGCGCCAGCCGATGCTCCAGCCACCCTCCTGGCCCTGGCTCAAGCAAATCGGCAGCGCGGGATCGCTCCAGATCGCTGGTATTTGCGCCAATCCTTTGGGCACTTCAAAGTTATCCACAGCCGCTTTGGCCTGCGCGTACAAACCGGGCAGTTGCTCGATCGGCAGCTGCGCCTGGCGCGTCCAATACAGCGCGCAACCGGGTAATTGTCGCTCGATGGCCTGACGCTGCCCGGTTTCCAGGCCCTCATCCTTGTTCAGCACCAATAAACCGGCGCTGGCCAATGCCTCTTGCTGCGCGGGCGGCAGGGGTTTGCCCGCCGCCAGCGCCTGGGCGTCCAGCACCAGCACACAGGGTTGAACCGCCAACACGTCCTGCCACGGCGTTTCGCGCAGTTGTTTGAGCAACTGCGCCGGGTGGCCCAGGCCTGAGGGCTCGATAAACAACCGGTCCGGCCTGGCTTTGCGCAACAGGCGGCCAAGGCCTACCTGAAACGGCGCGCCATTGACGCAACACAGGCAGCCGCCCGCCACTTCGCCCAAGGCAATGCCGTCGTCGTCCTGGGTGAGCAACGCGGCATCCAGGCCAATCTGCCCGAACTCGTTGATCAGCACCGCCCAACGCTCATCGGCCGGACGCTGGGCGAGCAGGTGCTTGATCAGGCTGGTCTTGCCGGCGCCCAGGGGGCCGGCGATCACGTGGGTAGGGATGTTCTGCAGCATCGTGGGCATCGTTCAGACCGTGTGGAGCGCTTGATCCTACGCGGTTATGCCAGCCAATCCAGCGTCAGGATCAACCGGCGCTCGTCGGCCTTGAGGGCGGGCGAGCGATGAATCAGACCGTGCGCTTCATTGCCATGCCATTTGGTGCCTTTGAGCAGGGCCACTTCGCCACACTGGACCTGTTCGATGCGTTCGCCAGGCTCAGCCTCCGGCTGGCCGAGTGCGCGCCGGTCCATCACACCCTCGCGCAACCATTGGCTGCCGACACCGGCGTAGGTGGTGATCAGGCGCACCGGCACATGATCCACGTGAAAGCGCGGGCACATGGCCTTGTCCAGCAGCCGCAGGCGCACGCCGATACGCTTGGCGCCGAGCAGGCAGGCGAACGCGCTGACCAGCCATGACACATCGGCGATAAAGCCTTCATAGCCTTCCAGATCGCAGCAGCTGGACGCCAAACCCTGCAAGTTCGGTATCGCATGTTCATCGCTGAGTTCGATGACCATGGCATCGGCCAGCGGCTCATCGAGCGCCACCAGCAATGCGCCGAACTCGGCAATATGCAGCGGCAGTTGGCGCTGCCACAGCGCCAGGTTCACGCCGTCTTCGAGGATGTCGGATAACGCCAGCGGCGTTTCTCCGCGCGTCTGGCGCACCACGGGACGCAGTTGGAGGGTCGGCGCAAGCATCAGGCGGCCTCTTCATACCAAGGGCCAAACGGATCGGCCAACAAGCGCCACGCGTCGACGCCCAGGGCCATTTCTTCGTCGGTGAGCAAACAGGCATCCAGCTCGGTACGCATCTGTGCGAAATCGATGTTCTGCCCGATAAACACCAGTTCCTGACGGCAATCGCCGGTGCTCAGCTGCCAGTTGTCCATGATCGCCGCAACGCTTTCTTCGTCCTGGGGCCATTGGCTTTTCGGCACGAAGCGCCACCAGCGTCCGGCAAACCCGTGACGCATCAAGCCACCGGCCTGGGACCAACTGCCCGCATCCTGATGCTTGCTGGCCAACCAGAAAAAACCCTTGGAGCGCAGCAGTTTGCCGTTGACCCAGGGACGGTCGATAAAGTCGAAAAAGCGTTGCGGATGAAACGGGCGACGCGCGCGGTAGGCGGTGGACGCGATGCCGTACTCCTGGGTTTCCGGCACATGCTCGCCGCGCAGCTCCTGAAGCCAGCCTGGGGCCTGGGCCGCGCGCTCGAAATCGAAGCGGCCGGTGTTGAGGATCTTGTTCAGCGGCACGTCGCCCATGACCATCGGGATGATCTCGGCCTGGGCGTTCAGGCGTTCGAGGATGGCCATCAGCTCTTCGCGTTCGTGGCTGCTGATCAGGTCGATCTTGCTGATCAGGATGACGTCGGCGAATTCGATCTGTTCGATCAACAGGTCGGTGATGGAGCGCTCGTCCTCTTCACCGAGGGTTTCGCCGCGTGAGGCCAGGCTTTCCGCCGCCTGGTAATCGAGCAGGAAGTTCATGCCGTCGACCACGGTGACCATGGTGTCCAGCCGCGCGATATCGGCCAGGCTCTGGTCGTTTTCATCGCGAAAGGTAAAGGTTTCGGCTACCGGCAGCGGTTCGGAAATTCCGGTGGACTCGATCAGCAGGTAATCGAACCGGCCCTCTTTGGCCAGCTTGGTGACTTCTTCGAGCAGGTCCTCACGCAGGGTGCAGCAGATGCAGCCGTTGCTCATCTCCACCAGCTTTTCTTCGGAACGGTTGAGGGTGACGTCGCGCTGCACCTCGCTGCCGTCGATGTTGATTTCGCTCATGTCGTTGACGATCACCGCCACCCGCAGATTTTCGCGGTTGCGCAGGACATGGTTGAGCAGCGTGCTTTTACCGGCGCCGAGAAAGCCGGACAACACGGTCACGGGGAGACGATTGGGCATCAGGTTTTCCTCATCAGGGTTGGCCGGTCAAACAGCCCGTTTATGGCGTTCGCGCAGCTCTTCACGTTCTTTGGCTTCGATACACAGGGTGGCGGTGGGACGCAGCAGCAAGCGTTGCAGGCCTATGGGTTCGCCGGTTTCCCGACACCAGCCGTATTCGCCGCGTGCCAGCAAATCGAGGGCGTCGTCGATCTTGTCCAGCAGCTTCTTTTCCCGCTCAAGCAGACGCAGTTGCCATTGGCGCTGTTCTTCGGCACTGCCCACATCGGCAGGGTCGCTATTGGTTTCCTGCTCGCGCAGCACCATGAATTCGGCTTCGATGCGCGCTTGCAATGCCTCGCGTTGAGCTATCAACAACGCACGGAAGAAGCCTTGCTGGGCTTCATTCATGTAGTCGTCAGGCGATTGGGCCAGGAGTTCTTGTTCAGTCATGAGCAGCGGTTCACGGGTGGGGCTGGTTTTTAATGTTATAGTATAACAACACAAATAAGCCAATCCCCTTGTCTGCGTCGACGAAGGGCGCAATGCTTGCGCACCGTCCTCCAATCCCGAGAAACCTCATGAAATACCTGGTGTGCGCCCTGTTATTGGCAACGGCGGGACCGGCCTGCGCACAGGTCCCAACCCTGCTGGCCAACTGCACGCGCAGCGCCACCTTGCTGGCCTGCGTCGATCCGCTGGGCAATGCCTACAGCGTGGCCACGGTGGGCAGCACCACGTATTTGCGGGGGTTCGAAGTGATCGGCAAACGTTATTGGGCGCAGACCAACAGCCGTTACGGGCAACTTACGTTCTTTACCGGGCTGGCCTCGGATGGCGAGGCGTGGGTGGGCTACACGCGGCGTGTGGGCTGGACGACGATCAACAGGTTCTCCAGTTCAGGGGGAGCCAGCGCCAAATTCACCTGCAGCCGCATAACCGGCTGCTAGACCTGGCCGTTCTTCTGTTCCTGGGCCCACGCCATGTAGCTGTTCATGGGCGGGTTCTTCTGGAAGTATTTTTTCAGGCCCTCGAACAACCCATCCGCCACTGCCTGTTGATGACGCGCCGTGACCAGCCGCGCGCTGTCCCGTGCATTGGAGATGAACCCGGTTTCCACCAGAATCGACGGCACATCCGGTGACTTGAGCACCGCAAAACCGGCCTGTTCCACGCGCTTCTGATGCAGGCTGGTAATGCCCTCCAGGCTACCCAGGATGGAGTGACCCAGTTGCAGGCTGGACGCGATGGTGGCGTTCATCGACATGTCGAGAATCACCCCGGCCAGCATCGGATCCTTGTCCTTGAGGTTCAGCAGGCTGCTGGCGCCCAGCAGGTCGGCACCGTTTTCCCGCTGCGCCATGAAGCGCGCGGTGGCAGACGTGGCGCCGCCTTCGGACAAGGCATACACCGAGGCGCCCGACGCGGTGATACGCGGCGCCGCATCCGCATGCACCGAGATAAACATGTCGGCATTGTGCTTGTGTGCGATCTCCACGCGCTTGCGCAGGGGCACGAAGAAGTCGTCGTTGCGCACCAGCTTCACGTCAAAACCCTTCTCGCGTTTCAAGCGTTTGGCCAGCAGTTGGGCAATCGACAGCACCACGTCTTTTTCGCGTTGGCCCTTGGAGCCCACGGCGCCGGGGTCCTTGCCGCCATGGCCAGGGTCGACCACCACGATGATGTCGCGCCGGGGATGGGCTTTATCGACGGGTGCCACCAGCGGCGCGGGTTCGGCGGCGATCTGCCGCGGTGCCTGGGTGATGCTGCTGAGGTCCAGCACCAGGCGATGACCCTGGCCGTTCTGGGGCGGCAACAGAAAGCTGTTGAGCTGCATCGGTGAGGCCAGGTCCAACACGATCCGCGTGTCGTTGGTGCCGAAATGCCCCGAGCGAATCGAGGTAATCCCACTGTTCTTGAGCATCAATTGCGAAAAGTCACCACTGAGGCCGGCACCGCTCAAGTCGATGATCACGCGTTCCGGGGCGCTCAGGGAAAAGGTCTTGTATTGCACTGGCCCACTGAGGTCGAACACCAGCCGCAGCTTGTCTTCCGAGCGCCACAAGCGGGCATTGCGAATCTGCGTAGCATGGGCCGAGAACGGCAAGGTAAACAACGGGCTAACCAGGAGCAGGTTGAGGAGCTGACGTCTGTGCATGACCTATACCGCAAATAAAGGAGCGTCCCTGCTCGACATGACTGAGCAAAACCTGGAGCAGAAAATTAATCGTCGACTTTGTTGTTATACTATAACATGTCTAAATATTTCCAACGACGGACCTGCTCATGAACGCGCTGACTCTGCCGGATATTGCCGCGCAGGCTTCACGCCAGGCCATGCCACTGGACTGGGTAGGCATGTGCGGCATTGCCCTGCCCATCCTGCTCGACGGCCAACGTCTGCCTGCCACCGCCGACGCCGGCGTGAGCCTGGATGACGGCGCCGCCCGTGGCATTCACATGTCACGCCTGTACCTGGCGCTGGAGCTGCTCGACCAGCAACCCCTCACGCCTGCACTTCTGCGCAATGTACTGCAGCGCTTTCTCGACAGTCATGAAGATTTATCTAAGAACGCCTACCTGCGCATCCACACCGATTTATTGCTCAAACGCCCGGCGCTGGTCAGCCCCCTGGCCGGCTGGAAAAGCTATCCGGTGAGCATCGAAGCACGTCTGGAAAATCAGATGTTCCACGTGGAACTAAAAATTGACGTGAGTTACTCCTCAACCTGCCCTTGCTCCGCTGCCCTCGCCAGGCAGTTGATTCAACGGCAGTTTCTTGATGACTTCGGTGACAAGCCGCTGCAGCACGAAGCCGTAATGACCTGGCTCGGCAGCGCCAATGGCATCGTTGCAACGCCCCACAGCCAACGCAGCAGTGCACAACTTCATGTCGAACTGCAAGGCGAGCACCTGCCATTGGTGGACCTGATCAACGGCGCCGAATCCGCCCTTGGCACCGCCGTACAAACCGCCGTAAAGCGTGCAGACGAACAAGCCTTCGCCCTGGCCAATGGGCAGAACCTGATGTTCTGCGAAGACGCCGCCCGCCGCCTGAACCTCGCCTTGAAACGCTCGGACGCCGTCAAAGCCTTCCACCTCAAAGTGATCCACGCCGAAAGCCTGCACGCGCACGATGCCGTGGCCGAAAGCCGCTGGACGAGAAACCCTGCATGATCACCTGCACGTCCCTGCGCTGGGGCGCCCCCGGCCAACCGCTCACACCCGCCATCGATTTCACCCTGGAAAAAGGCAGCCTCACCGGCGTCATAGGCCCCAATGGCTGCGGCAAGAGCAGCCTGCTCAAAGTCATCGCCGGCTTGCAGAAACCGCTGGCCGGGAAAGTCGTCGTGGAAGTGACACGTCGTGGCGGCCTGGCGTTTTTGCCCCAGCAGCAACAACTCGACCGCCAGTTCCCGATCAACCTGCAGGAACTGGTCGCCGCCGGTTTCTGGGGCGCGCGGCTTTCTGCTGCACAGCGCAGCGAACGCCTGCAAGCGGTGCTCGAAGACTGGTGCCTCAGCGGCCTGGAGCTGCGCCCGTTGATGGCGTTGTCCGGCGGCCAATTACAACGTGCCCTGCTTGCCCGCATGAGCCTGGCCGACTCGCCCGTGCTGCTGCTCGACGAGCCCCACGCCGCCCTCGACGAAGAAGGCCAGGCGCTGTGCTGGAATCATATTCACGCCTGGCATGCCGAAGGTCGCACGGTGGTGGTCGTTTGCCACGACCTGGCCTCGGTGCGTCATCACACTCAGCAGGTGCTGCAGATCAAAAGCAACGGCTGCGTGTTCGGCTCGAGCAAAGAGCTGATCCGCGCGCAACCTCAGATGCAGGTGGCTTGATGCATTTTGCCGCTCACCTGTGGATGCCGTTTCTCGATTTTGTGTTCATGCGTCGCGCGCTCATTGGCGGCCTGGTACTGGCCTGCAGCACGGCGCCGCTGGGGGTGTTCCTGATCCTGCGGCGCATGAGCCTGATCGGTGATGCCGTCGCCCACGGCATCCTGCCCGGCGCGGCGCTGGGCTTCTGGTTCGCCGGCCTGAGCCTGCCCGCATTGACCATCGGCGGCCTCGGCGCCGGCTTGAGCATGGCCGGACTGTCGGCGTGGATCACCCGCCGCACCGGCCTGCGCGAAGACGCCAGCCTGGCCGCTATCTACCCCATCTCCCTCGCCGCCGGCGTGCTGATCCTCGGCATCGCCGGCAAACGCCTGGACCTGCTGCACCTGCTGTTCGGCTCCGCCCTGGCGGTGGACGAAACCACCCTCACCGGCATGCTCTGGGTCTCCAGCTTCAGCCTGCTCGCAATGGCACTGATCTACAAACCGCTGCTGCTGGACACACTGGATCCTCTGTTCCTGCAAACCGTCAGCCGCCTCGGACCACTGGCCCACGGCTTATTCCTGACCCTGGTG
Source organism: Pseudomonas poae RE*1-1-14 (assembly GCF_000336465.1). Taxonomy (NCBI): domain Bacteria; kingdom Pseudomonadati; phylum Pseudomonadota; class Gammaproteobacteria; order Pseudomonadales; family Pseudomonadaceae; genus Pseudomonas; species Pseudomonas poae. The sequence goes on from NC_020209.1 coordinate 4,726,062, forward strand.
GTGTTGAACCTGGTGATCGGTTTCCAGGCCATCGGCGCGTTGATGGTGGTGGGCCTGATGATGCTGCCGGCCATCGCCTCACGCTTCTGGAGCCGGCGCCTGCCGGTGTTGATCGCAATATCGGCGGTGCTGGGATGCCTGTCGGTATGGCTTGGCTTGTTGCTGTCGTTCTACTACTCACTGCCCAGCGGCCCGGCCATCGTGCTGGTGGCGGGCGGCGGGTATCTGCTGTCCGTGGTCTTTGGTCCGGTGCACGGCCTGCTGCGCCGCCCGCCCTTGCTTACATCCCAATGAGGTGTTTCCCGATGCGCGCTCTACTCGTGCTGTTCAGCCTGCTGCTGCCGCTGTCGATGGCCCATGCCGCCGACAAACTCCAGGTGGTCACCAGCTTCAGTATTCTCGATGACATCACCCACCAGATCGGTGGCGACCACATCCAGATCAGCAACATGGTCGGCCCCGACGCCGACGCTCACACCTACGAACCCACGCCGGACGACGCCAAGGCGCTGCTCAAGGCCAAATTGATCATCAAGAACGGCCTGGGCTTCGAGCCGTGGCTGGACCGCCTGATCACCAGCACCGAAACCAAGGCCACGGTGGTCACCGCCAGCAAAGGTGTGATCTCCCACACCATGGACGAGGACGGCGAAACCATTCCCGACCCGCACGCCTGGCACAACCTGGCCAACGCCGAAATCTACGTGAACAACATCACCAAGGCCCTGATCACCGCCGACCCGGCCAACCAGGCCGACTACCAGCGCAACAGCCAGGCCTACCTGAAGGAAATCTACCGCCTGTTGGCTGAAGCCAAGACCAAGTTCGGCGCATTGCCAGCGGGTAACCGTCGCATCGTCACCTCCCATGACGCCTTTGGCTACCTGGGCCAGGCCTATGGCATTCAGTTCCTTGCGCCCCAGGGCTTGTCCACCGAGCGTGAACCCTCCGCCGCCGAAGTGGCTGCGCTGATCACGCAGATCCGCAAAGACAAGGTCAAGGCCGTGTTCATGGAAAACATCAAGGATTCGCGCCTGCTCAAGCAGATCGCCGACGAGAGCGGTGCGCAGATCGGCGGCACGCTGTACTCCGACGCCCTGGCGGCCAAAGGTCCGGCCAGCACCTTCACCGGGTTGTTCGAATACAACCTCAATACGCTTTGCGCAGCGTTGAGCACACCATGATCCGTAAAAATCCCTCAGGCGACCTGCCGGTCATTGCCGAATCGGCCTACGTCGACAAGACCGCAATCATCTGCGGCAAAGTGATCATCGGCGAGAACGTGTTCGTCGGCCCCTACGCCGTGATCCGCGCCGACGAAGTCGACGCCAGCGGCGCCATGGATCCGATTACCATTGGCGCCAACTCCAACATCCAGGACGGCGTGGTCATCCACTCCAAATCCGGTGCGGCGGTGACCATCGGCGAGTTCACGTCCATCGCGCACCGCTCCATCGTCCACGGCCCCTGCACGGTCGGCGACCGCGTGTTCATCGGCTTCAACAGCGTGCTGTTCAATTGCGTCGTCGGCGACGGCTGCGTGGTGCGCCACAACTCGGTGGTCGACGGTCGCGATTTGCCCGATGCGTTCTACGTGCCCTCCACCACCCGTATTGGGCCGAACACCGACCTGTCGCAATTCCCGCCGGTGAGTGTCAGCGCTTCGGAGTTTTCCGAAGACGTGGCCCGCACCAATGTCGATCTGGTGCGAGGTTATAAAGCCCTGCAAAACGAGTTCTGAACCATGACCCGCCTGTTGATCCGCAACGCCCGCCTGGTGAACGAAGGCCAGGCATTCGACGCCGATGTGTTGGTCGCCAATGGCCGCATCGAAAAAATCGCCGGCAGCATCACGGACTGTAACGCGCCCCTGGCGATTGACGCCCGGGGCCAGTGGCTGCTGCCGGGCATGATTGATGATCAGGTGCACTTTCGTGAACCTGGTGCGCCGGAAAAAGGCAGCTTCTACAGCGAATCACGGGCGGCGGTGGCCGGTGGCATCACCAGTTTCATGGACATGCCCAATACCCGCCCGGCCACGCTGACCCTCGAAGCCCTGGCCGACAAGAAGCGCCGCGCCGGCCTGCATTCGGTGGCCAACTATGGCTTTCATTTTGGCGTCAGCAACGACAACCTCGACACCGTGGCGGCTCTGGACCCGCGCGAAGTGGCCGGGGTCAAGGTGTTCATGGGCGCGTCCACCGGCAATATGCTGGTGGACGACCCACGCATACTCGAGCGCCTGTTCGCCGAAGTACCGACCATTCTATTGGCCCACTGCGAACACACCCCCAGCATCCTGATCAACGAACAGCGTCTGCACGCGCGGTTCGGTGACCACATTCCCGCCGTCGCCCATCCGCTGATTCGCGACGCAGAGGCTTGTTATCGCTCATCGTCACTGGCGGTGGAACTGGCCCAGCGCCACGGCACGCGCCTGCACGTCCTGCACATCACCAGCGCCCGCGAACTGGCACTGTTTGAAGACAAACCCCTGGCCGATAAACGCATCACCGCCGAAGTGTGCGTGCATCATCTGCTGTTCGATGACCGTGACTATGCACGGCTGGGCCATCAGATCAAATGCAACCCAGCGATCAAGACCCGTGCCGACCGCGACGCGCTGCGCCAGGCCTTGCTGAGTGATCGGCTGGATGTGATCGGCACCGACCACGCGCCCCACACCTGGGCGCAAAAACAGATGAGCTATCGCGAAGCGCCGTCGGGCTTGCCGCTGGTGCAGCATGCGCTGCCCGCGTTGATGGAGTTGGTGGCCGACGGCCTGCTGCCCATTACCACACTGGTGGCGAAGACCAGCCATCGGGTGGCCGACCTGTTCGCTATCCCGGATCGCGGCTACCTGCGTGAGGGCTACTGGGCCGACCTGGTGCTGATCAAACCCGAACCAGAGGGCAAGCCGGTGAGTGACGAGCCGATCCTGGCACGCTGCGGCTGGACGCCGTTCGCCGAACGCCGCTTTCGCCACAGCGTCAGCACCACCCTGGTCTCCGGTCACCTGGCGTGGCACAACGGCCAGGTAGTGGAGAGCTGCCAGGGTTTACCGCTGCATTTCCTGAGGTAGGCGCAGGCAAGTCATGCGCGAGGTTTGACGGTGCCGCAGTCATTGCCCAGCCACTGGGCGTGGCTGTCCAGGCTGCCTTTTTGCTGGATGCCGGTGGCATTGAAAGTGCCGTTGACCGTGGTAGTGAAGGCCTTCTGGCTCTGGAAGGTCGCCACGCCAGTGCCTTGGGCTTTCGGGCAGCTGAAACGGAATTTCCACTGGTTGCCGGTCTTCTCGGTGATTTGCTGCTTGCAACCAGATTGCGGGTCGGTCAGCGGGATGGAGTCGGTTGCCACCTGGGCGGGGGTGAGGCACACCTGCACGCCTTTACCGGCCATGGTAATGCCCTGCTTTTCGAGCATGGCGCGCTGTTCTGGGGTCATCTGCTGCTTGAGCTGACCCAGAATCAGCGACAGGTCCGGCAGGTCCTGGTTATCGACCTTCATATTGCTGGTGGTCAATTCCCACAAGCCCGGCGCCAGCATCTGCGCCTGTGCCGCCACCGGCAGCGCCAAACCAACAACCATGGACAAACACAGCAGACGAGCCTTCATCGGGTAACTCCTGGGTAATTGTGGGCGTTAGACGCCGCGGACGTGCCAGTGTTGCACGGCAAATAAAATAGCGACATTCGTGGCTGAACATGGTCTTTTACGCACTGCACTGGATCGTCTGGAGTATCGCCGTTCATGGATTTTTTTGGCCCGCACCTGCTCGCCTACTTCATCGCCACGCTGCATTTTTTCGGGACACTCGCCGCGATCCACGCGGTGCTGACAGTGCGCACCGCCCAAGGCTCGATCGCCTGGGCGCTGTCGCTGATGTTCATGCCATACCTCACGCTGATCCCCTACCTGATCTTCGGCCGCAGCACGTTCGATGCGTATATCCAGGCACGTCGCCAGGCCAACCAGGAAATGCACACCGCCATCAACGCGCTGAACTGGCGCCCGTGGGTCGAGGAAGCCTTGGCCGCGCGCAATTCCGCCGCTTACACCTCCCTGCGTGCCATGCCCAAGCTGGGACGCATGCCGTGCCTGGCCAATAACCAGGTGCGCCTGTTGATTAACGGCGAAGCCACCTTCAGCGCGATTTTCGACGCCATTCGCGGTGCACAATCGGCCGTGCTGTTCCAGTTCTTCATCATTCATGACGACGCGCTGGGCCGCCAGCTGCACGCCCTGCTCAAGGCGAAGGCCGCCGAAGGGGTCGATATCCATGTGCTCTACGACCGCATCGGCAGCCACGCCCTGCCCCATCGCTACGTGCAATCGCTGCGTGACGCCGGGGTCAAGGTCAAGGCATTCGCCACGCGCAGCGGCTGGCTCAATCGCTTCCAGGTCAACTTCCGCAATCACCGCAAAATCGTGGTCGTGGATGGAATTACCGGGTTTGTCGGCGGCCATAACGTGGGCGATGAATACCTCGGCAAAAAGCCGCCGTTGGCGCCCTGGCGCGATACCCACGTGCAAGTCACCGGCCCGGTGGTGGCGTGCCTGCAGGAGTCATTCGCAGAAGACTGGTTCTGGGCCGCGCGGGAGTTGCCGCCGCTGATCCTGCCGGACACCTACCCCGAAGACGGCGTGCTTTGCCAACTGCTCGCCAGCGGTCCGGCCGACCCGTATGAAACCTGCTCGCTGTTCTTCGTTGAAGCCATCCACGCCGCCACCGAGCGGGTGTGGATCACCACCCCGTATTTCATCCCCGACGAAGCCGTGTTCGCCGCCCTGCGCCTGGCGGTGCTGCGCGGCGTCGATGTGCGCGTCCTGCTGCCGTCGCGCCCGGACCATCGTATCGTGTATGCCGCGTCCAGCCTGTACGCCATCGAAGCGGTGCGCGCCGGCGTGCGCGTGTTCCGCTACACGCCCGGCTTTCTGCACCAGAAAGTGGTGCTGGTGGACGGCGAGATCAGCGCTATCGGCAGCGCGAACATGGACAACCGTTCGTTCCGTCTGAATTTCGAGGTGATGTTGCTGACGGTTGACGAGGCCTTCGCCAAGCAAGTGGAACAGATGCTGCTGGAAGATTTTGCCCTGGCCCACGAGATGAGCCTGGCAGAAAGCCGCGAGACCCGGCGCCTGCAGCAACTGGGCATGCGGATCGCGCGGCTTATTTCACCCATTCTCTAACCGCCATCACAACGTCCTGTGGGAGGGGCCTGAAATGTCAGGCAACCACACCCTGTGGCGAGCGGGCTTGCCACGATAAGCACGCTAGTCACAGAGGCGCTTTAGAATCAGGCCGTATCCCTCGATAAGGAAGGCAGACCATGCAAGGCAACGCTGTCACGATCCCTGTGGAACTGGGCGCGCCCACTTACAAAATCGATTTGCTCTACGCCGTGCTCTACGAGGCTAAACCGTTCACGGACGCCGTGCTGCTTCTATACGATAACGGCGTGTACAAAATACTCTCCCCTGGCGAGAACCATTACGGTGTCTACGTCACCAAGGGCCACGTGGACGGCGGCACCTGGGAGATGACGTTCATCTCGCTGCCCCATGCAGACTGGTACGACAACGTCGCGCTGCACACGCTCACCTTCGACAAACCGGCGATGACGTTCGGGCAGCAAGCCTATCTGCCTTCAGACCCGAACATTCCCAAGCAGCACGGCACCTTCCAGATGCACCCGAATGACATCGTCGACCCACGCGACATCGCGTGGGACGACCTGCCTCACCCGCGATAAATATCATCGCGCGTCCACGGCAGTTCATGGCTGCCGTCCGCATGGGGCTTGAGCGCAAGAATCTGATGAAGATTGATCCAGCCCCGTGCAAACGCGTACGCGCATCCGGCCAGGTACAGTCGCCAGATGCGCAGCGCCTGCTCCGGCACGACCCGCGCTGCCGTTTCCAGGTTGTCCTCCAGCCGTTCGCTCCAGTGGTCCAGGGTGCGCGCGTAGTGCAGGCGCAGGCTTTCGACGTCGACCACTTCCAGCCCCGCGTCACTGATCTCGGCGGTCATCATTGCCAGGTGCGGCAGCTCGCCGTTGGGGAACACATAACGCCCGATAAACTCACCGGCGCCCCGCCCCACCGGGCGGCCGTCGGTGTGCTTGGCAGTGATGCCATGGTTCATCACCAGGCCACCGTCACGCACCGCGCCAAACAGCGTCTTGCAGTATTGCGTGAGGTTGGCATGGCCGACGTGCTCGAACATACCCACGCTCACCACCTTGTCGAAACGCCCATCCTGGGGCAGATCACGGTAATCGAGCAGTTGCAGGTCGACCTGGCCTTCCAGCCCCTCGGCTTTCACCCGTTCGCGCGCCAGGGCCAACTGCGCCTTGCTCAGGGTGATACCGAACACGTTTACCCCGAATTCGCGCGCCGCATACCGCGCCAGGCCGCCCCAGCCGCAGCCCACGTCCAGCAGGTATTCGCCAGGCTGCAGGCGTAACTTGCGGCACAGGTGGCGAAATTTGTCCTGCTGGGCCTGGTCGATAGACTCGCTGCCGGTTTCGAAATAGCCGCAGGAATACGCCATGTCCTGGTCCAGCCATAGCTGGTAGAACTCATTGGAGAGATCGTAATGGTAGGAAATGGCCGCCGCGTCGGTAGCCTTGTCGTGGGTCGAGCGCACCGGACGAGTGCCCTCGTCATCGTCGATCAAGGCGTGACTCAGTTCGTCACACACCCGAATGACTTCGGTGATCGAGCCCTCCAGCTCGACTTTGCCCTCGACGAAGGCTTCGCCCAGCGAGTCGAGGGTGGGATGGGTCAGCTGTGTGACGACGGTGGGGTCCTTCACCACGATGGTCACACTGGGCTCGGGCCCCAGGTTGAATTCATGGCCATCCCAGAGTCGCAGACGCAGCGGTAGCTGAAGATTCTGTAAGGCCGGTGGAAGTTGCGCGAGCATGAGTAGTCCCCCTTGTTCAGAAGTCCGAATTGAGGGTAGACCATCCGCAGACAACTTAGGAGGCTATCGATTGGATAGCGGGCTACTGCGGTGCTCGGCGTTCGAGCATTCCGTCCTGTACCCACTGTTTCAACCATGTAACCGCTTGCAGTGGCGCGCCCTCTGCATAAGTGACTGCCAACTCAGTGCACAGTTCTGAAAAATTCCAGCCGGCGCCGACCATACCCGCCAGCGCGCAGGCCTCGGAGGACTCAAGGCTGCGGTAACGGCACACCTGATCGTGACGCCACACCAGGCAAATGTGCGCCCGGCTCAACGCCTGACTCTCGGCAAGACCAGAAGCGTCCCTGGCGGCGCGCCAGATCGCCACCGAATTGAAGCGACACAGTATCTGCTGCACCGTAGGCGCCAGGGTCACCTGCAAATCCGGCCAGTCTTGCGGCCGCAGTTGCGCCATGTCATCAAGCGTGAGCGGCTCACCGGCAGGCGCATCGAACGCCAGGGTAAAGGCCCATTCCAGACGCGCCAGTTCCGCCAGCGGCGCACTCTGCTCGGCCACCAAATGCTCAAGGATAAACGCCGGAAACCGCTCCCCGAGCCAGCGCAGGCTGTAGTGATCGGAGGGATAGCGACGCACGTAGGCCTGCGTCAGCGCCGCAAACTCATCGTCGCCCAGCCAATACCGGAGGGCGCTGAAGTCGTGGCGCAGCACATCCTGCAATCGTAAGAGGTAGGCGTTGTGATAAATCGCCAGGCCCGTGTGCACATCCAGCGTTGGCCCGCCCAGCAACGTGGCGGCAAAGTGGCTGTCCACCAGCGGCGTTGGCGCTGTCAGGTGCGCTTCAAAGGCCAATTGCCAGTCGATCAGGCGCATAGCGGCCTCCTGGCCAGCGCGTTGGCACCCAGTTCGCGGGCTTTGCTCAGCTCGGCGAGTAACTCGGGCAACGGTGGAAAATGATCATCGCGCTCCAGCAGGGTCGAGACTGGCCCCAGGTGCTCCAGGGTCTGTTGATACAGCGCCCACACCGGATCGCACACCGGGTGATCGTGGGTATCGACCACGTAGTCGCCGTAGTCCATATGCCCCGCCAGATGCAGTTGGCGGATGCTGTCGGGGGCCAGGTTACGAATAAAAGTCCAGGCGTCAAAGCCATGGTTGCGCGAACTCACATACACGTTGTTCACATCGAGCAGTAACTGGCAACCGGTGAGCTCGGTCAGGGCGTTGAGGAATTGCCACTCGGTCAACGTGTCGGCCCTGGCGCGCACGTAACTGGAGACGTTTTCCAGCACCAGCGGGCGCTGCAGTATGTCCTGCACCTGGCGGACGCGACCGGCCACGTGGTCCAGGCTTTCTTCGGTGTAGGGCAGCGGCAGGAGGTCGTGCAACTGGTGCGCACTGCCGCGACTCCAGCACAGATGATCGGAAATCCAGGCCGGCCGGATCCGTTCGGCGAGTCGCTGGAGGTGCTTGAGGTAATCCCCATCCAATGCATGGGGCCCGCCGATGGACAGCGACACACCGTGCATCACCAGGGGATAGCGCTCGGCAATCGCATCCAGGTAGTAGAGGGCCTTGCCACCCTGCACCAGATAATTCTCAGAGATCACTTCGAACCAATCCACGGGCGGCGATTGTTCCAGGATCTGCTGGTAGTACTCATTGCGCAGGCCCAGGCCGTAACCGAGGCTCACAGGGGAACTGGACATGGAACGCTCCTGGGCAAAGCGGCCGCAGCGATGGGGCACCGCTGCGGCTGCACTTCAATTACTTGCCGACCTTACCTTTGGCCGCGTTGCATTCAGCCTGGGTGAGGAGCTTGAAACCGTGCCCTTTGCATACACCCTGGCCCTTGCAGGCGTTCTCGGCGGTCTTGCAGTCATTCAGGCCCTTGCAGGAGGTCACGCCGTAGCATTGCACAGTGGCGTCGTCGGCTTGTACCTGGGTGGTGACGCCGGCAAACAGGCTGGCGGCGGCCAGCGCGAGGGCGGCACCGGCCGCGGTGGATTTAATGCTCATAGTTGTATTCCTCATGATCAGTGGTGAAGGTCGGAACCGATTGCTCAGTCTCGACACACCACTTGAGTGAGGCGTCCTGTCGGCGTTACAGCGACAAACAGAAAAAGCCCGACATTATTCGTCGAGCTTGGGCAGCGGTTCCTGAAAACGCAGCAAACGCCCCGCATTGCCTAGCACCAGCAAGGTGCTGAGGTTATGCAGCACTGCCGCGATCATGGCGCCCGCAGCGCCCAGCCAGCCAAACGCGGCAAACACCACAATGGCGAGGGTCCACCCCAGACCGATGATCACGTTGACCTGCAACGTACGCCGGCACTGGCGACTGAGCCGCACGCAGGTGCAGAGGCGACGCAGGTCGCTGCCGATCAGCACCACATCCGCCGAGGCCAGGGCGATATCCGCGCCACCCGCGCCCATCGCCACGCCGACCACACCCGCCTTGAGCGCCAGCGAGTCGTTGATGCCGTCGCCCACCACCATCGGCCTGAAGCCGCTGCCGATTTCGCCCAGCACACGGTTGAGCTTGTCTTCCGGCAAGGCCTGGGCTTGCACATCGCTGATGCCCACCTGCGCCGCGAGGCTGTCGGCCACGCTCTTGCGGTCGCCGGTGAGCAGCAATTGCCGGCCCAGGCCCAGCTCGCGCAGTTCCTGCAGGGCCTGGTGCGCTTCCGGCTTGACGCTGTCGGCCAGCAGCAGCCAGGCCAGGAATCGTCCGTTCAGCGCCAGCCCGGCAATCGGGCCGTCGTGACGTGGAACTGCCGTGGTCATGATGCCCAACTGCTCGAACAATTCCGGGCGCCCCAGCGCCGCTTCGCCCTCCCCGGTCTGCGCTACCACGCCGAGGCCCTGACGCTCGCGAATATCGCTCAGCGCCGGCAGCTGCGTGCCCAGCCCCGCCAACGCACGGCTGACCGGGTGACTGCTGGCCGAACCGAGACTGGCCGCCAGGTTGAGTACCGCCGCGCGGTCCGTGGAGGCGCCTTCGATGGACTGCAAGCGCAGAGTGCCGAAGGTCAGCGTGCCGGTCTTGTCGACCACCAATGAGGTGAGATCGGCCAATTCTTCCAGAAACGCTGAGCTGCGAATCAGAATGCCATGGCGCGCCGCCACCGCAATGCCGGCAATCGCCGTGGCCGGCGCCGACAGCACCAGGGCGCACGGGCACGCCGCTACCAGCACCGCGAGCATCGCCTGGGCGTCGTTGGTCACAAACCAGGTCACCGCCGCCAGCAACAGCACCAGCACCATATAACTGCCGGCATAACGCTCCAGCAACCGGGTGATCGGCGGCTTGGCGCGCTCGGCGTTCTGCATCAGGGCGATGACTTTGCCCAGGGTCGACTCATCGCCGGTGCGCGTAACCTCCAGGCGCAGCAGGCCGTCGAGGTTGATCGCGCCGCCGAACACCTGCACCCCGACCGACGCCTCCAGAGGCACCGACTCGCCGGTGATCGGCGCCGTGTCCAGGCTCGCCTGGCCCGACAACACCACGCCATCGGCGGGCACGCGGTCGCCGGCGCGCACTTCGACGATATCGCCGGTATTGAGCGTGCCGTTATCCACTTGCACGATGCTGCCATCGGCCTGCACCCGGCGCGCCTGGCTGCGGGTGAGCTTGCCCAGGGCATGAATCGCCTCTTGGGAGCCGATCACGCTGCGCTCTTCCAGCACATGTCCGAAAATCATGATGATCGGCAGCAGCGCGGCGGTCAGCAGATCGCCCGTGGCCCAGGCGCCGAGCATCGCCAGGGCAATCAATTGGTCGGTGATGCCGTGCAGGCTGGGGAAGCGCAGGCTGTACCAGGCCGAACGCATCACCGGCACGGCCACCAGCAGCGAAGCCACGCCCAGCAGCAATTGGCTGACACCGTTCTGGTCGGGGGCCCGCCAGCGCCAGACCAGGCCCAATACCAACAAGCCCAGGGCCAGCATCGCCAGGGTCAATTGTCGGGCGGCGCTGCGCTGCTCGGCGGATGTCAGCATGGAATCGCTCATCGTTCGGCGCCCTGAATGATCAAACGGGAGTCGTCCTTGGGGTCGACCGTGGTCACAGAACCGGCCTGGCCGAGGATCTTCGGCAAGCGTTCGCGGTACAGGCGCAGCAGCAGTCCAGGGTCTTTGACCTGGGCGAGGCTTGCGACCGTGGCCGTTTGCGCCTGGGCGCTGGCCAGTCGTTCGCTGGCCTGGGCATGGGCCACCTGCACCACGCGGTCGGCCTGCTGGTTGGCGGCCTGGGTCAGTTTCTCCGCTTCGGTGCGCGCATTGGCCACGGCCTTGTCGGCTTGCTGACTGGCGGTGAGCACGGCATTGAAGGCGTTGACCGCCGGGCCCGGCAGACTGGACTGCACATCGACACGGGTCACTTCGATGCCCAAGCCCAGGCCGCTGGCGGCCAACTCGGCCAGGCGCTTGTTGATGCCTTGCACCAGGTCGCCGCGCAGCCGTTCGCGGCGTTCGGCGGCGCCGTTATCGCTGCCCATCAGTTCCGGGCGCGCCACCAGGATGGTGTCCAGGTCTCGCGCGGCGGTCAGGGCCACGGCGCTGCGCGTCACCAGCCGATCCAGCGCGGGCAGCACATGATCGCCCTGCAACACGAATGCATAGGGTTCGCTGACCTTGTAGAACACTCGTACATCCAGCTGCACCACGCCGGCATCGCCGGTCAGCAGATAGCCGGAACCGGCCAGGGCGTCACTCAGTGGCGTGGCGAAGCTGGCCACGCGGTCGGCCTGCAGCGCCGCATCCGAGCGCAGCAGGTTGTCCACCCGGCGCTCGATCACGCGGTCGGCCGCCGGCAACAACACCACTTGCTCGAAAGGTTGCGGCCACGCCAGCAGCAGACCGGCGTTCTGAATGCGGTCCAGGGCGCCAAAGTGCAGCACCACGGCGCGGTTCTGCGGGTCGATCTGGCGCACATTGGAAAATGCCCAGGCCAATGCCGCCAACACGGTCACCGCGTACAGCGCGAGGAAGGTCAGGCGCCCGGCCTGGATCCACGGACCGTCCGGGCCGTCACGCTCGATCATGGCTGGACGTCCCGGGGCCCATCGACCAGCGCGCGAAAAGGCGCCGCGTCGGTGCGCAGGATGATTTTGGTGCCCGGCGTCACCACCGTGCCCAGGGTATCCAGCGAGCGCAACAGGTTGTACAGCTGGGGATTGCCGGCGTAGGCGCGCCCGTAGATCTGCGCAGCTTCGACCCGCGATTGCGCTTCGATGTCAGCGGCTTTCACCGTGGCATCGGCCTGCATGATGCGCGCGTCGCGCTCGGCCGCCGAGCGAATCTGCGCAGCCTCGCGCTTGCCCACCGCAGTGCGCTCGGTGGCGATGGTTTCGCGCTCGGCACGCATGCGGTCGACGGTGGCGGTGAGGGTCACCGAGGGCAACGTCAGCCGCTCGATGCCGACTTGCGCCACGCGCACGCCATAGGTGGTGAGCAATTGTTGATCGATCTGCTGGCGCAACTGCGCCTCGAATTCGGCGATGCGCACCTGACCGGCGTCGGTGTTGATCAGACTGGACAGGTCAAAACTGGCCGCTGTGGTTTCCAGCGCCGAACCGACGAAGGTGCGAATCTGCCGCGCCGCTTCATCGGGCTGGTTCTGCACCGCGCGCATGAAGCGCTGCACGTTATCGGCATCGCCCTGCACCTGCCAGGCCACGTAGGCCTGCACGATGATGCGCAGGCCATCGCGGGTGCCCACGTCCTGCAGGCCGCTGGAGGTTGTGCGCAAGCGCAGGTCCACCGGAATCGCCGCCTCGAACGGCGCCGGCCAGCGCCAGCCCAGGCCGGGTTCGAGCAGCACCCGCGACGGATTGCCGAAACGGGTAATCACCGTGGCTTCACCGGAGCGCACCTGCACCAGGCTCGCCGCTGCCACGGCAAACAGCACCAGCAGCGCGGCCCAGGCCATGCGCCGCCACGGGAACGGGCCCGCCGCCTGCTCATCGCCATGATGGTGATGGTGGTGATGGCCGTGATGATGATCGTGAGAATGAGCGCCCAACAGACAGACTCCTTATTGAACGGCTTTACGCGGCGCCACTGGATCGGCCGGCAAGGTAAAAGAACGCAGATCAATCGTCGGTGCGCTGTCGGCGCCCAGGCGGTGATCCAGAATCAGCAGGTTGGCGTGGGCCAGGCCCTGGCTGAGTTGGCCCAGGTACTGCTCCAGCACGAACGCCCGGCCAGCGCTGGCGTAGGCTTTTTGTTCGGCGTCAAAGCGCAGGTGTGCGGCCTGGGCGCCGGCATTCACTTCGCGGGCGCTGGCCACGGCCTGATCATGGGCGGTGCTGGCTTGCAGCAAGGCCTGATTGGTTTGCTCGCTGGCGGCACCGCGCTCGCGGGCAATCAGGGCCTGGGCACCGATCTGCGCGGCCTGCACGCCGTGATAGGCATTGGCTGCACCGGCCGGCGGGTGGATGGCTTCCACCACCGTGGCCAGAATCTCCACGCCGCTGTCGAGCTTGTGCAGGTCGGCCTGCACGCTGCGGCCGATCTCGTCGGCCAGGCGCGTGCGTTGTTCGCCGAGCAATTCGTCGAGGGTGCGCGAGGCGAAGTCGTGCACCAGGATGCGGCTGGCGGTGCTGCGGATCAGGGTCGGTACGTCGGCGCTGTTGTAGGTGGCGGCCAGCGCGGCCTGATCGCCAAGGCCGATGCGGTAGACGAAACGCACGTCCATGTTGACGATCTGGAAACCCTGTTTGTCGCCGCTGCTGCTGGCGATGACCTGGGATTTGTCATTCACATGGCTGGCGTCCCACAGGCGGTTGGCTATCGTGGGCGGTGGGCCTTCAGCCGCAGCGGGCTCGAGTGTTGCGCTCTGGCTGACGCTGGTGGCCAGCTCATGCACCACGCCGTTTTCCACCTTGATGACACGGCCCAACGGCCAGGGCAGCCCGGTATGCAGACCCGGGCCGAACACCTGCACCGGCTTGCCGAAGCGCTCATAAATCCCACGGCCTTGCAGGGGCACTTCATGCACGCCGGTCAGCGCCCAGCCTACGGCCAACACCACCAGCATCACCGGCAGAAACGCCCGGCGCATGTAGGTAAAGGCCCAGATCTGCCGCAGGTCGATGCCATAGCGGTTGTGCAGTTCGTGCTGCAAGGCGAGCAAGGGCTGGGGCGGCCAGCGCAGCAGGTCGGCGATGAAACTCTGCGCCATCAGGCGAGGTTCGAGGCGCGGCTGGCGCGGGCTGAACAGCGACAGCACGCCTCTTATCAAAAACTCCAGTGCCACCAGCGCGGGCAACACGCCCATCAGCACGGCCAGGCGCAACGGCCACACCGACTCGGCGTTGGCGAACAGCAGGCAGATCGAGCTCACCAGCAAACAACCGATGGCCACACGGCACAACTGTGCCAGGGATGAGGCTTCAGGCCATTGCGCGGCGCTTTCCTGGGCCAGGCGACGTTCGAACACCAGCAAGCCAAACGCCAGGGCCAGCCCCAGCGCAGCACCGATGCTGGCTGACTGGCCGATAGCTGCCGCAGGCAGGGTCAGGTTCCAGAACTCGACGATGCTGATCAGCGCCAACAACGCCCAACCGCACAGCCACAGGATCGGTGTGCCGATCTGGGCGATAAAGCGCTCCATCAGGCGCGCGTACCGGCCCGTCTCTTCAACCGGCACGTCAACCGGCGGTGCTTCCAGCGCCTGGGCGCGCCAGTCGGCCACCCACCACGCCGACTGCAAGCCGGCTACCAGCAGCAGCAAGGCCGAGGCGCAATTGATCAACACCACCGGCCAGATCGACAGGGGCGCAAACAATGCGACAAACAACGCCAACACCCAACCACTGACACCCAGGGCGGTGAGGCTGATACCGGCCTGCCTCAATCGACGGGCATGGAACAACCCTTGTTGAAAACGCGGCAGGCTCTCAGCCCGCGCGCCGTCAACGTCCAGATCCACTTGCATCCACTCAACGCCCGATAGCACACAGTTCGTTACGATATAACACGGGGCGTGAAATTTTTGTTCGCTAAACACCGATAATCACTTTGGGAGGGAGCTTGAGATTGCACTAAACCCCTATAAACAGGCGACATCACTGGTAGGGGCTACAAATAATCGGCACACTCCAGCACAGCTTTTCAAGGGCTCACGGACAAGGAAGCGTCATCCCCCATGATTTCGATCTATCAGCTCAAGCCACGCTTTCAGAACCTGCTGCGCCCATTGGTGCAGCGCCTCTACGACAATGGCACCACCGCCAACCAGATCACCGTGCTGGCCGGAGTGGTTTCCCTGCTGGTGGGCCTGCTGATCGCCGGGTTCGCCCAACACCTGTGGCTGTTTGCGCTGATCCCGCTGTGGATGATCGTGCGCATGGCCCTCAACGCCATCGACGGCATGCTCGCCCGCGAATTCGGCCAGCAATCGCGACTGGGTGCCTACCTCAATGAACTGTGTGACGTGATCGCCGACAGCGCGCTGATCCTGCCGTTTGCACTGATCCCCGAGGTGAGCCTGGCGCCGGTATTGCTGGTGACCCTGCTCGCTGTGTTCAGCGAATACGCAGGGGTGCTGGGGCCGATGATCGGCTCCTCGCGGCGCTATGACGGGCCGATGGGCAAAAGCGATCGCGCCCTCGTCCTCGGCGTGCTGGCCACCGGCGTGGCACTGGGCTGGCTCGGCGCTGCCGGGGTGAGCGCGGTGATGTGGCTGGTCGCCGCCCTGCTCGCCTATACCCTGGTCAACCGGGTACGCCAGGGCCTCAAGGAACACTCCGCCACTTCACCGATTGCATAAGGATTTTTGCGATGCGCGAACAGCAGGCACAGACATTCCGTACCCATGATGGCGTCGAGCTTTTCTATCGGCACTGGCCGGCCACCGCTGCAACGGATGGCGAGCTGCGCAAGGCGATCCTGCTGTTCCATCGCGACCATGAACATTCCGGGCGTATCGCCCATTTGGTGGATGAACTCGACCTGCCCGGTTTCGACTTCTTCGCCTGGGACGCCCGTGGCCACGGCCAGTCGCCTGGCGCGCGCGGTGACAGCCCAAGCTTCGCCACCAGCGCCCGCGACGTGCAGACCTTTTGCGAGCATATCGAAGCCACGTTTGGCATCGAGGCGCAGAACCTTGCGGTGATTGCCCAAAGCGTCGGCGCGGTGATTGCGGCCACCTGGGTGCATGATTACGCCCCCGACATCCGCGCCCTGGTGCTGGCCTCCCCGGCGTTCAAGGTCAAGCTGTACGTGCCCTTCGCCCGCCCGGGCCTGGCCTTGATGCGCCGGTTTCGCGGCAACTTTTTCGTCAACAGTTACGTCAAGGCCCGGTTTCTCAGCCATGACCCCGAGCGCGTGGCGTCCTACGACAGCGACCCGCTGATCACCAAGGCCATTTCGGTGAACGTGCTGCTGGGCCTGTACGAAGCGGCCGACCGCGTGGTCGCCGATGCCCAGGCAATCCAGGTGCCGACCCAACTGCTGGTCTCCGGCTCCGACTTCGTGGTGCACCGCAAGCCCCAGCAGCAGTTCTTCGACCGCCTGGGCAGCCTGAAAAAAGAGCTGCATATACTCCCCGGCTTCTTTCACGACACACTCGGCGAGCGTGATCGCGCGGTGGCAGTGAACAGCGCCAGGCGGTTTATCCTGCACAACTTCAGCCACCCGCTGGACCGCGCCTCACTGCTGGGCGCCGACAAGCTGGGCGCCACCTGCGCCGAATCCGAATCCCTGGCCGCGCCGCTGCCGCGCAATTCCCTGCGCGACCTCTATTGGCGCATGACCCGCGCCAGCATGGGCCTGGGCCAACGCCTGTCAGCCGGAGTGAAGCTGGGCTTCGACACCGGTTTCGACTCCGGCAGCACGCTGGACTATGTCTACCGCAACATGCCCACGGGCAAGGGCGGACTGGGACGGATGATCGACACCAACTACCTCAACTCCATCGGCTGGCGCGGCATTCGCCAGCGCAAAGTAAACGTCGAGGAATTACTGCGCCTGGCCATGGCCAGCTTGCGCAATGAGCAGCGCGAAGTGCGCATCGTCGACATCGCCGCCGGCCATGGCCGGTACATTCTCGAAGCCTTGCAGGGCGTGTCGCCGCTGCCGGAATCGATCCTGCTGCGCGACTACAGCGACATCAACGTGCGCGACGGTGGCACGCTGATCCGCGAGAAAGGCCTGGGGGATATCGCGCAGTTCGTCAAAGGCGATGCGTTCGACCGGGCCGACCTGGCAGCGCTTGCGCCCAAACCCACGCTGGCGGTGGTGTCCGGGCTGTATGAATTGTTCGCCGACAACGGCATGGTAAGTGGTTCGCTGGCCGGCCTGGCCGAGGCGGTGGAACCCGGTGGTTACCTGGTGTACACCGGCCAACCGTGGCACCCGCAACTGGAACTGATCGCTCGCGCGCTCACCAGCCATCGCCAGGGCCAGGCCTGGGTGATGCGCCGTCGCAGCCAGGCGGAGATGGATCAACTGGTGGCAGCGGCAGGCTTCCGCAAAATCACCCAGCGTGTGGATGAATGGGGCATTTTCACCGTGTCCCTGGCGCAGAAGCGCTGAACATGCGCGAACCCGGTTTATTCAGGCCCGCGCTGTTATGGCTGCTGCTGTTGGCACCGTTGTTCTTCAGCACTTACGGCTTCGCCACCTGGGTCACCGCCCAGCGCAGCGACGTGGGCACGCTGGTGTTCGGCTGGGAAAGCCATATACCGTTCTGGGCCTGGACCATCGTGCCCTATTGGTCCATCGACCTGCTTTACGGGTTCTCGCTGCTGCTGCCCAACACCCGCCATGAACTCAAGCAACACGCGCTGCGCCTGCTGACTACACAGGTGATCGCCGTGAGCTGCTTTCTGATCTGGCCACTGCGGTTTACCTTCGAACGGCCCGCGCTGGATGGCGTGTTTGGCTGGCTGTTCGCGGTGCTGGCCGGGTTCGACAAACCGTTCAACCAGGCGCCCTCCCTGCACATCGCGCTGCTGGTGATTCTGTGGCTCATGTTCCAGCGTCACACCCAGGGCCTATGGCGTTGGCTGGTGCATGGCTGGTTCGGGTTGATCGGTCTGTCGGTGCTGACCACTTATCAACATCACTTTATCGACTTACCCACAGGCGTCCTCGCAGGATGGCTGTGTGTATGGCTGTGGCCTGTGGAACATCCGAGTCCCCTGCTGAATGGGCGACTGGCGCGCGATCCCGCGCGTTGGTGGTTGGGTGTGCGTTATGCCGTGGGGGCGCTGGTGCTGTTCAGCCTGGCGCTCGTGTTGGGCGGCTGGTGGCTGTGGCTGGCGTGGCCGGCGTTGTCGCTGGCATTGGTCGCGTTGAATTACGGCGTGCTTGGGGCGCAGGGTTTTCAGAAGCGCGCGGATGGCCGGTTAACTCCCGCCGCACGCTGGCTGTATGCGCCGTATCTGGCCGGTGCGTGGATCAATTCACGGCTGTGGACGCGCAGGCATCCACAGGCTGATCTGATTGTGGATAACGTTTGGCTGGGGCGAATTCCCACGTCCGCTGAGCAAGCTTCGTTCAGCGCAGTGGTTGATCTGTGTGCGGAGTTGCCGATTAATCCACAGGGGCGCGCTTATCAATGCCTACCCGTATTGGACCTGATCGCCCCCACACCCGCCGAGTGCCGGCACGCCGCCGAAGCCATCGAACGCTTGCGCGCCAGCGGCCCCTTGCTGGTGTGTTGTGCGCTGGGCTATTCGCGCAGCGCTACGGCCGTCGCCGCCTGGCTGCTGCACAGCGGGCGCGCCGCCACGGTAGATCAGGCGCTGGCTATTATTCGTACAGCACGGGCCGATGTGGTCCTGCACCCCGCTCACCGACACGCTTTGGAGGGTTTGCCCCTTGCCCGCTGATATAGAACTGCAGGTCGTCGCCAGCCTGCTGCGACGTGGTCGCTCACTGGATCAGTTATCCACAGGCCTGACGCTACTCGGCGTTCTGTTTGGTCTGGCACAAGTGCTGATGGCGAGCATCTCGCCGATCTGCCTGCTGCTCAGCCTGTGGATGGTTATCTTCGGATTGCTGCAAAAATACTGGGCACTGCGTGTGGCCTTCGACGCCGACTTGTTCGCCCTGCTGGCGCGGGATACCGGGCGCACGGCCGACCTCGACCAGGCCCTGCAAGCCCTTGGCCTGCAATCGGCGAAGCGCGCCGGACGGCCCTGGATCGAACGCCGCCGAGGCGCGCTCAAACTGCTGCGCAAACAAGCCTGGCTGCTGGGCGCGCAAGCGCTGCTGACCCTGGGCGTCATCCTCGCCAGCCCCTGGCTGCCTTTCGCCGGATAAGGAATTCCCATGTTCGAACCCGTGGTCGCCACGCTGATTACATCGATGGCCCGCACCGTCACTGGCGCCCGCAGCCTGTGGCTGGGTTGCGCGCCCGTGCCGGTGCAGCGCATCTACTTCGCCAACCACAGCAGCCACGGCGACTTTGTGCTGCTGTGGGCCTCGCTGCCGCAAAACCTGCGCAAATTCACGCGCCCGGTGGCCGGCAGCGATTACTGGAGCAAAAGTGCGCTGCGCCGCTACATCATCAACCGCGTGTTCAACGGTGTGCTGATCGACCGCGAGCGCAAGGACCCTGTGGATAATCCTTTGGCGCCGATGCTCGCGGCGCTGCAAGGTGGCGACTCGCTGATCATCTTTCCGGAAGGTACGCGCAATCTTGAGGACGGCCTGCTGCCCTTCAAGAGCGGCCTGTATCACCTGGCGAAAAGTTACCCACAGGCCGAATTGATTCCGGTGTGGATCGCCAACCTCAATCGGGTCATGCCCAAGGGCCGCGTACTGCCGCTGCCCCTGCTGTGCACTACCAGCTTCGGCGCCCCGCTGCAGCTGGAAGACGGCGAAGACAAGGCGCTGTTTCTTGCGCGGACCCGCGACGCCCTGCTCGCCCTTGCCCCGGAGCATGTCTGACATGGATAGCCAAACCCTGATGTTATTCGGTGGGATCGGCGCGATCCTGGTGCTGGCCTCGCTGATCGGCCTGATCCTCAAGCTGCGCACCCGTGGCACCCCGAATGCGGTCGTGGAAAACCTCAACGCACGCATCAATGCGTGGTGGGTGATGGTGGTCGTGATCGGCATCGCCTTCTGGCTCGGCACCGCCGCCGTGATCCTGCTGTTCTATGCGGTGTCGTTCTACGCCCTGCGCGAATTTCTCACCCTCACCCCAACACGGCGCAGCGACTACCCGGCGCTGGTGGCCGCGTTCTACCTGGCACTGCCGCTGCAATACGTACTGATCTATTCCGACTGGTACGGGCTGTTCTCGATCTTCATTCCGGTGTACGTCTTCCTGCTGCTGCCGATACTCGCCTCCCTGGGCGGTGACAGCACGCACTTTCTGGAGCGCGCATCGAAAGTGCAATGGGGGCTGATGATCGCAGTGTTCTGCGTATCCTTCGTGCCCGCTCTGCTGACGCTGGATATCCCCGGCTACGAAGGTCGCAACCTGCTCTTGATCGCCTACCTGGTGATCGTGGTGCAGCTGTCGGATGTGCTTCAGTACGTCTGTGGGAAATTGTTCGGCAAACACAAGATCGCGCCGAACCTCTCACCCTCGAAAACCGTGGAAGGTTTTGTTGGCGGGATCCTGCTGTCTTCGCTGATCGGCGCGGCACTGTGGTGGACCACACCGTTCAACCCGTGGCAGTCGTTCCTGATTGCGCTGCTGATCAACCTGCTGGGGTTCGCCGGCGGAATTGTGATGTCGGCGATCAAGCGCGACCGGGGCGTGAAGGACTGGGGGCACATGATCGAAGGGCATGGCGGGATGCTGGATCGGCTGGACTCGGTATGCTTTGCCGCACCTATTTTCTTTCATTTGGTGCGGTATTGGTGGACCTGACCTCACCGTCTCCAACTCAAACGAAGATCAAAATGTGGGAGCGGGCTTGCTCGCTCCCACATTGGGGGTGTGGTGTTTTCAGGGTTTAAGCAAAGTCTGAAAAACTGTCGCAGTCAATCAGGGCGCTGCTCCGCGGATAGCTGACGGCTACGCTCACTCTCTCGCTTCTTTACGGTTGGATCAAAGTTGTCGGTGCCGATGCCGAGGTGACTCATTTGCCGAGATTTCACCGCCCTAGCCTGACTTCTCGTAAATCATTGTCTGTGCTGGATTTTTGCAGGTTTGGAGATGGGGCAGTCTTGCGTCGGCAATTGGGCCAATCTAGGGGCAGCGACAACATAAATGCCATCAGTTTTAGGTTAGGCTGGCCGGGACACGCAGACGGCCCTGGGCAGGGTGGATTAACGACATTTTTATCCGAGACACTACGCCAGTGAGGGGTGGTTATGATTCGTGATGCATTATCCCAGGATGCGAAGCGCATCGCTCAAGTCCATGTCAGTAGCTGGCAACACGCTTATCTTGATCTGATGCCCGCTGACTATTTAGCCTCGCTTAGCGCGACATTGCCTCAAAGAGAGGCCTATTGGGCCCGTACAATTGAAGGCAAAGACGCTGACGTTTTAGTCGCCGAAGTGGAGGGAGACGTTATTGGTTGGCTTTCGCTGGGCACTTGCCGTGATGAAGACACGCCCGAATCAGCATCGGGAGAAGTCATGGCGATCTACGTTTTGGCAGAATATTGGAGCAAGGGTATCGGCGCCCAATTGTGGCAGACGGGTTTTAAGCGTTTGCTTGACCAAGGTTATAAACGCATCACCTTATGGGTTTTATCTGGCAACGAAAGGGCCGTTCGTTTCTATAAGGGGCTAGGTGGAACAGAAGAGCCTGGCAGCCGTCGCACGCTGGTGCGTGGTGGCGTAACGCTGGATGAGGTGAGGTATGTTTGGAGCAATTGATTTTCCCTTACGAACACCTTACGGCATTCGACTCGCCAAATTTCGAGGGTTTCCCAGGATGTGTACGAGCCGTAATGTCGCAAACATCACATGGCACAGGCTGTTGCCGCTTGGACTTGCCCCAACCAAACCGGACACCTACCCCCGTTAAATTGATGCTGCCACCGAGCGCCTGAACTCCCTCGGCGAGCGATATTTCAAAGCGCTGTGCGGATGCTGCTCGTTGTAGTGTTCATCAAGGGAGCCAACAAGCGCTCCCCTGTGTTGCGACAGTTTTAATTCTCTAGAACCATGGGCCTCCAGGCCCATGCCGTATTACTCCACCGTCACCGACTTGGCCAAGTTACGCGGCTGGTCAACGTCGGTGCCTTTAAGCACTGCAACGTAGTACGACAGCAATTGCAGCGGGATGGTGTAGAGGATCGGCGACAGGGTGTCGTGGATGTGCGGCATGTTGATGACGTGGGTGCCTTCGCCGTTGGTCATGCCGGCTTTTTCGTCGGCGAACACGATCAGTTGGCCGCCACGGGCACGGACTTCCTGCAGGTTGGACTTGAGCTTTTCCAGCAGTTCGTTGTTCGGCGCGACGGTAACCACCGGCATGTCGTCGTCCACCAGGGCCAGCGGGCCGTGCTTGAGCTCACCGGCTGGGTAGGCTTCGGCGTGGATGTACGAGATTTCCTTGAGTTTCAGCGAGCCTTCCATCGCCACCGGGTACTGTGCACCACGGCCGAGGAACAGGGTGTGGTTCTTGTCGGCGAACAGTTCGGCGACTTTTTCCACGGTGCTGTCCATCGCGAGGGCTTCGCCCAGACGGGTCGGCAAGCGGCGCAGCTCTTCCACCAGCATGGCTTCGACGCCTTCGCCGAGGGTGCCGCGCACTTGGCCCAGGGACAGGGTCAGCAGCAGCAAGCCGACCAGTTGGGTGGTGAACGCCTTGGTGGAGGCCACGCCGATTTCGCGACCGGCCTGGGTCAGCAGCGTAAGGTCGGATTCACGCACCAGGGAGCTGATGCTGACGTTGCAGATGGCCAGGCTGGCGAGGAAGCCCAGCTCTTTGGCGTTGCGCAGGGCGGCCAGGGTGTCGGCTGTTTCGCCGGACTGGGAGATGGTCACGAACAGGGTATCGGGCTGCACCACCACTTTGCGGTAGCGGAACTCGCTGGCGACTTCGACCTGGCAAGGGATGCCGGCCAGTTCTTCCAGCCAGTAACGCGCGACCATGCCAGCGTGGTAGCTGGTACCGCAGGCGACGATCTGCACGTTGCGCACTTTGGCGAACAACTCGGCGGCTTGCGGTCCGAAGGCGTTGACCAGCACCTGGTTCTGGCTCAGGCGACCTTCGAGGGTGCGTTGCACCACGGAAGGCTGCTCGTGGATTTCCTTGAGCATGAAGTGGCGGAACTCGCCCTTGTCGGCAGCTTCGGCGCCGTCGCGGTATTGCACGGCTTCACGCTCGACCGAGTTGCCGTCCACGTCCCAGATCGCCACGCTTTCACGGCGGATGTCGGCGATATCACCTTCTTCCAGGTACATGAAACGGTCGGTGACCTGGCGCAGGGCCAGTTGGTCGGAGGCGAGGAAATTCTCGCCCAGGCCCAGGCCGATAACCAGCGGGCTGCCACTGCGAGCGGCAACCAGGCGGTCGGGTTGTTTTGCGCTGATCACGGCCAGGCCATAGGCGCCATGCAGTTCCTTGACCGTGGCCTTGAGGGCAGTGGTCAGGTCGCTGTGGTCCTTCAGTTTGTGGTTGAGCAGGTGGGCGATGACTTCAGTGTCGGTGTCCGAGGTGAACACGTAGCCCAGGCCCTTGAGCTGGTCGCGCAGTGCTTCGTGGTTCTCGATGATGCCGTTGTGCACCACAGCCAGATCGCCGGAGAAGTGCGGGTGCGCGTTGCGCTCGCACGGCGCGCCGTGGGTGGCCCAACGGGTATGGGCGATGCCCAGGCGGCCGACCAGCGGCTCACCGGCCAGGGCCTGGTCCAACTCGCTGACTTTGCCCGGACGGCGCATGCGCTCCAGCTGGCCGGCATTGGTGAAGACCGCCACGCCAGCGCTGTCATAGCCGCGGTATTCCAGACGCTTGAGGCCTTCAATGAGGATAGCGGTAACGTTACGTTCGGCGACGGCGCCTACAATGCCACACATGGTATTTCTCCTAGATGATTGCCGCGCATATCAGCGTGATGCCGCGGGCTTGTATCTGGTCGCGGGCCTCGAGCGGCAGGCGATCATCGGTGATGAGGGTATGGACGCTGCTCCAGGGCAGTTCCAGGTTGGGAATCTTGCGGCCGATCTTGTCGGACTCGACCATTACCACGACTTCACGGGCGACTTCGGCCATGACGCGGCTCAGGCCCAGCAGTTCATTGAAGGTAGTGGTACCGCGCTCCAGGTCGATGCCGTCGGCACCGATGAACAACTGGTCGAAGTCGTAGGAGCGCAGCACCTGCTCGGCGACCTGGCCCTGGAACGAGTCCGAGTGCGGGTCCCACGTGCCGCCGGTCATCAACAGCACCGGCTCGTGTTCCAGTTCGCTCAAGGCGCGGGCGACGTGCAGGGAGTTGGTCATCACCACCAGGCCAGGCTGGTGACCCAGCTCGGGGATCATCGCGGCGGTGGTGCTGCCGCTGTCGATGATGATGCGGGCGTGTTCGCGCAAACGCAGCACGGCGGCCCGCGCGATGGCGCGTTTGTGTGCCGAGATGGGTTGGGCGGCATCGCCCACCAGTTCCTGAGGCATGGTGATTGCCCCTCCGTAACGGCGCAGCAACAGGCCGTTACTTTCGAGGGCCGCCAGATCCTTGCGGATAGTGACTTCCGACGTTTCGAAACGTTTGGCCAACTCGTCCACGCTGACTTCGCCCTGTTCATTGAGCAAGGTCAAGATGTTGTGGCGGCGTTGAGGGGTATTTCGTTTCGACATGGTGATGATAAGTTTCGTTTCGAAAGAAGTCGAAGGCAATCAAAACCTATTGGTGAGCGTTCGTCAAGCAGTGGCCGCGATGTTTTTTAAGTCCACCATCAATCAAATGTGGGAGCTGGCAAGCCAGCTCCCACAGGAGATCGCATTCGCTGAAGAGTTGTGGATAACTCAGGTCTTGGGGAGTTTGACCGGGCGTTTCCAGCCGTCGATGTTGCGTTGGCGAGCGCGGGCTACGGCCAGCTGGGACTTGTCCACATTCTGGTTGATGGTTGAACCCGCCGCAGTGTTGGAGCCGTCGTCAATGGTGACGGGCGCGACCAGCGAGTTATTGGAGCCGATGAACACGTCCTCACCAATCGTCGTCTGGTATTTGTTGGCACCGTCGTAATTGCAGGTGATGGTGCCGGCACCGATATTGGTCCGTGCGCCGATAACGGCGTCGCCCAGGTAAGTCAGGTGACCGACCTTGGCACCTTCGCCGAGGCGAGCGTTTTTCAACTCGACGAAGTTACCCACGTGCGCCTGAGCGCCCAGCACGCTGCCAGGGCGTAGACGCGCGAACGGCCCTGCATCGCTGCCCTCGCCCATCACCGCGCCTTCGATATGGCTGTTGGCCTTGACCACCACGCCTTTGCGCAGGGTGCTGTCCTTGATTACGCAATTGGGCCCAATCACCACGTCGTCTTCGATGACCACGCGGCCTTCGAGGATCACGTTGATGTCGATCAGCACGTCGCGGCCCACGGTGACTTCACCGCGTACATCGAAACGGGCCGGGTCGCGCAAGGTGACGCCTTGAGCCATGAGTCGGCGTCCTTCGCGCAACTGATAGTGACGCTCCAGCTCTGCCAATTGCTTGCGATCGTTGGCGCCCTGCACTTCCATCGGGTCGTGGGGCTGTTCGGTGGCAACTACCAGACTGTCGCTCACGGCCATCTCGATGACGTCGGTGAGGTAGTACTCGCCCTGGGCATTGTTGTTGGACAGACGGCTCATCCAGTCCGCCAAACGGCTGGCCGGCACGGCCATGATCCCGGTGTTGCCTTCGGTGATGGCGCGTTGGGCTTCGCTGGCGTCCTTGTGTTCAACGATGGCGGCGACTTTGCCGTCGGCGTTGCGCACGATGCGTCCGTAGCCGGTGGGGTCGTCCAGCTCAACGGTGAGCAGGCCCATCTGACCAGGCACTACGTGCTTGAGCAAACGTTGCAGAGTGTCGACTTCGATCAGCGGCACGTCGCCGTAGAGGATCAGCACGGTGTCAGCGGTGATGAACGGCACTGCCTGGGCAGTGGCGTGGCCGGTGCCGAGTTGTTTGTCTTGCAACACGAAATTGAGGTCATCCGCCGCCAGACGCTCGCGCACAGCATCGGCACCGTGACCGATCACTACGTGGATGCGTTGCGGATCCAACTGCCGAGCGCTGTGGATAACATGGCCAAGCATGGAGTTGCCAGCGACCGGATGCAGCACCTTTGGCAGGGCCGAACGCATGCGTGTGCCCTGGCCTGCGGCGAGAATGACGATTTCAAGAGACATGAATGGCTACCAATCCTGGGCGGTCCGGGTTCAGACCAAAGAAGTGTTTTGCAAAAAAAGAAAAAGGGTAGCCGAGGCTACCCTTTTTAATCAATCACGCATAAGCATTACGGCGTGGCCGCTTACTTCCTACGGATCTGCTGGAGCGTCCGCAGCTGGGCTGCGGCTTCGGCCAGACGGACTGCAGCAGCGCTGTAGTCGAAGTCTGCGCCTTTTTCGTTCAGCGCCTTCTCGGCAGCCTTGACGGCTTCCTGAGCGGAGGCTTCATCCAGGTCGCCAGCACGTTGCACAGTGTCGGCAAGTACTTTGACCATGTTCGGCTGAACCTCGAGGAAACCACCAGAGATGTAAAACACCTCACGTTCCCCGCCTTGCTTGGTCAGCGTGATCGGACCTGGCTTCAAGCTGGTGATCAACGGCGCGTGGCCCATGGCAATACCCAGGTCACCGAGTTCGCCGTGTGCAATCACCATTTCTACCAGACCGGAGAAGATTTCCCCTTCCGCGCTGACGATATCGCAATGGACTGTCATAGCCATCTGATTGCCTCAACCTGATGAGCGCCCGTCGCCGGGCGCCAGGATTACAGTTTCTTGGCTTTCTCGATCGCTTCTTCGATGCCGCCGACCATGTAGAACGCTTGTTCTGGCAGGTGGTCGTAGTCACCGTTGAGGATGCCTTTGAAGCCAGCAATGGTGTCTTTCAGGGAAACGTATTTACCCGAGGCACCGGTGAAGACTTCAGCCACGAAGAACGGCTGCGACAAGAAACGCTGGATCTTACGAGCACGGTTTACCAACTGCTTGTCGGTTTCCGACAGCTCGTCCATACCCAGGATCGCAATGATGTCCTTCAGTTCCTTGTAACGCTGCAGCACGTACTGAACGCCGCGAGCGGTGTCGTAGTGCTCCTGGCCGATCACGTTCGGGTCCAGCTGGCGCGAAGTCGAGTCGAGTGGATCGACCGCCGGGTAGATACCCAGGGAAGCGATGTCACGGGACAGAACGACGGTGGCGTCCAAGTGGGCGAAGGTGGTGGCAGGCGACGGGTCGGTCAAGTCATCCGCAGGTACGTATACCGCCTGGATCGAGGTGATCGAACCTTCCTTGGTCGAAGTGATACGTTCCTGCAGAACGCCCATCTCTTCAGCCAGGGTCGGCTGGTAACCTACTGCCGAAGGCATACGGCCCAGCAGTGCGGATACTTCGGTACCGGCCAGGGTGTAACGATAGATGTTGTCGACGAACAGCAGAACGTCGTTACCTTCGTCACGGAACTTCTCAGCCATGGTCAGGCCAGTCAGTGCCACGCGCAGACGGTTACCCGGCGGCTCGTTCATCTGACCGTAAACCAATGCCACTTTGTCCAGAACGTTGGAGTCCTTCATCTCGTGGTAGAAGTCGTTACCCTCACGAGTACGCTCACCCACACCGGCGAACACGGAATAACCGCTGTGCTCGATGGCGATGTTACGGATCAGTTCCATCATGTTTACGGTCTTGCCTACACCGGCACCACCGAACAGACCGACTTTACCGCCCTTGGCGAACGGGCAAACCAGGTCGATAACCTTGATGCCGGTTTCCAGCAGGTCGTTGCCGCCCGCTTGCTCAGCGAACGAAGGTGCTGGACGGTGAATGCCCCAGCGCTCTTCGGTGTCGATCGGGCCAGCTTCGTCGATTGGATTACCCAATACGTCCATGATCCGGCCCAGGGTCGCTTTACCGACCGGTACGGAGATGGCTGCGCCGGAGTCGATAACGTCCAGACCGCGCTTCAAGCCTTCGGTGGAACCCATCGCAATGGTACGAACCACGCCGTCGCCCAGCTGCTGCTGAACTTCCAGGGTGGTTTCCGCGCCTTGTACTTTCAGCGCGTTGTAGATGCTCGGTACGCTGTCGCGTGGGAATTCCACGTCGATAACGGCGCCGATGATTTGAACGATACGTCCGCTACTCATAGCTGGATCCTCTGAATATTTGAACCGTTAAACCGCGGCAGCGCCGCCGACGATTTCCGAGATCTCTTGGGTGATCGCAGCCTGACGCGCCTTGTTGTAGATCAGCTGCAAATCGCTGATCAGATCACCGGCGTTATCGGTAGCGTTTTTCATCGCGATCATCCGCGCCGCTTGTTCAGCTGCGTTGTTCTCGACCACCGCCTGGTACACCTGCGACTCCACGTAGCGCACCATCAAGCCGTCAAGCAGCTCTTTGGCGTCTGGTTCGTAGAGGTAGTCCCAGTGGTGCTTGAGTTCCTGATCCGGAGTCGCCACCAGTGGAATCAATTGCTCCACGGTCGGCTGCTGGGTCATGGTGTTGATGAACTTGTTGGATACCACGGAGAGGCGGTCAATCCGGCCTTCCAGGTATGCATCGAGCATCACCTTCA
Source organism: Pseudomonas poae RE*1-1-14 (assembly GCF_000336465.1). NCBI lineage: Bacteria > Pseudomonadati > Pseudomonadota > Gammaproteobacteria > Pseudomonadales > Pseudomonadaceae > Pseudomonas > Pseudomonas poae. Next base: position 4,754,643 of record NC_020209.1, read on the forward strand.
CACTGCCGATCAAATCGTTGATCGACGGTTCTTCACCCAGGTGGCTGATAGCTGCAACGACGTTACCGCCGAAGTTGCGGAAAAAGGCCGCACCCTTGCTACCCACCACACACAGATCAATCTCGACGCCGTTTTCGCGGTTTACCGCCATGTCCTTGACCAGGGCCTTGAACAGGTTGGTATTCAGACCACCGCACAAACCACGGTCACTGCTCACTACCACATAACCCACACGCTTAACGGCGCGGTCGATCATGAACGGGTGGCGGTATTCCGGGTTGGCGTTGGCCAGATGCCCAATTACCTGGCGGATACGCTCCGCATAAGGACGGCTGGCAGCCATGCGCATTTGTGCCTTGCGCATTTTGCTCACCGCCACTTTTTCCATGGCGCTGGTAATCTTTTGCGTGCTTTTGATGCTCGCAATCTTACTGCGAATCTCTTTTGCGCCTGCCATGTAACACCTATCAGGTTAGCAAGCGGGAGCCTCGCGGCTCCCGCTGCGGCTTACCAGGTTTGGGTGGCCTTGAACTTCTCGATACCGGCTTTCATGCCAGCGTCGATATCGTCATTGAAGTCACCCTTCACGTTGATCTTCGCCATCAATTCGGCGTGATCGCGGTTGAAGTAAGCAATCAGCGCTTGTTCAAAGCTGCCGACCTTGGCGATTTCAACGTCGGTCAGGAACCCACGCTCAGCGGCATACAGCGACAACGCCATGTCAGCGATCGACATAGGGGCGTATTGCTTCTGCTTCATCAGCTCGGTAACGCGCTGACCATGCTCAAGTTGCTTGCGGGTCGCTTCGTCCAGGTCAGAAGCGAACTGGGCGAATGCCGCCAGTTCACGGTACTGAGCCAGAGCGGTACGGATACCACCGGAGAGCTTCTTGATGATCTTGGTCTGAGCGGCACCACCCACACGGGATACCGAAACACCGGCGTTCACTGCAGGACGGATCCCGGAGTTGAACATGGCCGATTCCAGGAAGATCTGACCGTCGGTGATGGAAATCACGTTGGTCGGAACGAACGCGGAAACGTCGCCAGCCTGGGTTTCGATGATCGGCAGTGCGGTCAGGGAACCGGTTTTGCCGGTCACTGCGCCGTTGGTGAACTTCTCTACGTACTCTTCGGAAACGCGCGATGCGCGCTCCAGCAGACGGGAGTGGAGATAGAACACGTCGCCTGGGTAAGCTTCACGGCCTGGTGGACGGCGCAGCAGCAGGGAAATCTGGCGGTAAGCCACTGCTTGCTTGGACAGATCGTCATAAACGATCAGCGCGTCTTCACCGCGGTCGCGGAAGAATTCACCCATGGTGCAACCGGAGTACGGTGCCAGGAATTGCAGCGCAGGAGATTCCGAAGCACTGGCAGCCACGATGATCGTGTTGGCCAGGGCGCCGTTTTCTTCCAGCTTGCGAACCACGTTGGCGATGGTCGATTGCTTCTGACCAATGGCGACGTAGACGCAGAAAATGCCGCTGTTCTTCTGGTTGATGATCGCGTCGATCGCCAGAGCGGTTTTACCGATCTGACGGTCACCGATGATCAGCTCACGCTGGCCACGGCCGACCGGGATCATGGCATCGACAGCCTTGTAGCCAGTCTGTACAGGCTGGTCTACCGACTTACGCCAGATCACGCCTGGAGCAACTTTCTCGACCGCGTCGGTCAAGGTGTTGCCCAGTGGACCTTTGCCATCAACAGGGTTACCCAGTGCGTCGACTACGCGGCCCAGCAGTTCCTTACCAACCGGAACTTCCAGGATGCGGCCTGTGCACTTGGCGCTCATGCCTTCGGCCAGACTGGTGTAAGCGCCCAATACAACGGCACCTACGGAGTCTTGCTCCAGGTTGAGGGCCATACCGTAGACGCCGCCCGGAAACTCGATCATCTCGCCGTACATGACGTCGGCCAGACCGTGAATCCGCACGATGCCGTCAGATACGCTGACGACAGTGCCTTCGTTACGGGCTTGGGAGGTCACATCGAGCTTGTCGATGCGGCCCTTGATAATTTCACTTATTTCGGAAGGATTGAGTTGCTGCATTGCTCTGCTGCCCCTTCAAACTCAAGATTTCAATGCTTCGGCAAGGCTCGCGAGTTTGCCGCGAACCGAGCCATCGATAACCAGGTCGCCGGCGCGAATGACAATGCCCCCAATGAGGGACCTGTCTTCCGCAACTTGCAGGCGCACTTCCCGGTCGAGTCGTGCACTGAGAACCTTGGCGAGTTTGTCTTGCTGTTCTTGGTTCAATGCGAAAGCACTGGTGACTTCAACGTCTACCGATTTCTCTTGTTCGGCCTTGTACAGGTCGAACAGAGCGGCGATCTCCGGCAAAAGCGGGAGACGGTCGTTTTCGGCAACGACGTTGATGAAGTTCTGCACTTTCACATCAAACTTGTCGCCGCACACTTCAATAAAAGTGGCGGCCTTGTCTGCGCTCGTCAGGCGCGGGGCCTTGAGCACGCGCTGCATGGTGTCATCTTGCGACACTGCTGCAGCCAGGCCGAGCATGGCTGACCAAGAGGCCAGTTGCTGGTGGGCCTGGGCGTGCTCGAAGGCTGCCTTAGCGTAAGGTCGAGCCAACGTGGTCAGTTCTGCCATGATCGCCCTCGCTTAAATTTCAGCAGCCAGTTTGTTAACCAGCTCCGCGTGCGCGTTTTGATCGATTGTGGCACCGAGGATCTTCTCCGCACCGCCGACCGCCAGAGCACCCAGTTGGGCACGCAGCGCGTCTTTGACGCCGTTCAGTTCCTGTTCGATCTCGGCATGAGCCGAAGCCTTCACACGGTCAGCTTCGACGCGGGCTTTTTCAACAGCCTCTTCGACGATCTGGTTACCGCGCTTCTTGGCTTGCTCAATGATTTCAGCTGCCTGTGCTTTAGCTTCGCGCAGTTGATGACCCACTTTCTCTTGGGCCAACTCCAGGTCGCGAGCTGCACGGCTGGCAGCGTCCAAACCATCCGCGATCTTCTTCTGACGTTCGTGCAAAGCCGCGATGACCGGAGGCCACACGAACTTCATGCAAAACACTACAAAAATGAAGAACGCAACGGATTGGCCAATCAGGGTTGCATTAATGTTCACGCCAACACCTCGCTCATTCGTTGTCCATCACTCCAATCACTCGAAAAGTCGAGTGATCAGCCAGCGAGTTGACCAACGAAGGGGTTCGCGAAGGTGAAGAACAGAGCGATACCAACGCCGATCATGGTCACGGCGTCGAGCAGGCCGGCAACGATGAACATCTTAACTTGCAGCATTGGAACCATTTCTGGCTGACGCGCTGCGCCTTCCAGGAATTTGCCGCCCAGCAGGCCGAAACCAATGGCAGTACCCAGGGCGCCCAGGCCGATCAACAGTGCAACAGCGATAGCGGTTAGACCAACTACAGTTTCCATCTTTCCTCCCGACTTTTACGTCGTATGGTTTAGGTTTTTTAGATTTTAAAGCGGTAAAACAAATCGTTTCATAGCCCGTGGGGGCCACCTTCCCGTTTTACCGGGAAGGACATCAGACTGGCCGAGGCTGGTCTTAATGGTTCTCTTCGTGCGCCATCGACAGGTAGACGATGGTCAGCATCATGAAGATAAAGGCCTGCAGGGTAATGATCAGGATGTGGAACACAGCCCACGCCCACTGCAGAACGACGCCCAGGCCGCTAAGCCAGAGCAGACCACTGCCGAACATCACAGCGATCAGAATGAACACCAACTCGCCGGCATACATGTTGCCGAACAGTCGCAGCGCCAGGGAAATCGGCTTGGCGATCAGGGTGACGAATTCCAGCAGGAAGTTCACCGGGATCAGCAGGGCTTGAACGAAGATATTCTTGCTGCCGAACGGGTGCAGGGTCAGCTCGCCGATGAAGCCGCCGATGCCCTTGACCTTGATGCTATAGAAAATGATCAACGCGAACACCGACAGGGCCATGCCCAGGGTAGCGTTCGGGTCTGTGGTGGAAACGGCACGGAATGGAATGTGCGCATCACCGGAGATCAGGATGGCCAACTGAGGAATCCAGTCGACCGGAATCAGGTCGATGGCGTTCATCAGGAAGACCCAGACGAAGATGGTCAGCGCCAGCGGTGCAATCACCGGGCTACGGCCATGGAAGCTGTCTTTCACGCTGCCATCGACGAACTGGACCAATACTTCAACGAAGTTCTGCAAGGCACCTGGCTGACCGGAAGTCGCCTTTTTTGCCGCCATGCGGAAAATCAGGACAAAGATCAGACCCAGTGCGACAGACCAGCCGAGCGTATCGACGTGGAAAGCCCAGAAACCCATCTCTTTGGCTTCTGCTGCGGTGTGGGCGAAGCCCCAGCCGCCGTTGGGAAGCTGACCGAAGGTCAGGTTCTGCAAGTGGTGCTGGATATAGCCCGAAGCGGTTGTTTCTGCCATGGTTGCCTCAAACGCCCTAAGGTTTCGAAAGTCTTGTTTTCATTAGCAGGGGAGCGAACCAGCTGACCAGTTGGGTCAACACGAAGACGCCGAATACAGCCAGCGGCGCCAATGGCTTCACACCTGCAAAGGTCAGTGCGAACAGCACTGCCGTCAAAATCAGTTTGCCCGCCTCGCCGGCATAAAATGACCGGACGATAGCCTGGGCTGCTCGGGCGCCGGAAAACCGAAAGGCCCTGTGAGCAAAATACATATTGGGCAGCAAGGCTATCAGGCCTCCGCAAAGTCCTGAATACCCGGCTACGACTCCATGCCCATACCAAAGCGCCAATGCGGCGATCAGCAGGATGACAAATTGAGCCAATAAAACCGGAAAAACGGCCAAGCGATGGAACGGCAACGTGTTTGGCGTGCGGGTTTCCATCACTCTTGCTCCTCAATGGTCGGCTGCCGCAAATCAATAACTTGGCATAATTTGTGCCGACAAAATGCGCGCAGAGTATAGGGGCGGTTCTGCCCCTATTCAACTGCCGGGTAGTGATTTCCGATCACACGCTACATGAGTAAATGTTTCAGCGAATGTGGGCAAGGACACCTTGAAGCTCATCGAGCGAGTTATATCCGATAACCAATTGCCCTTTGCCCTTCTTGCCGTGTCGAATTTGTACCGCAGAGCCCAGGCGCTCGGCCAGGCGCTGCTCGAGCCGGGCGATATCCGGGTCGGCCTTGGGTGTTTCGACCGCTGCCGGCTTGCCGCTGAGCCACTGGCGAACCAGGGCTTCGGTCTGGCGCACAGTAAGGCCTCGTGCGACAACGTGTCGCGCCCCTTCAACCTGTTGATTTTCCGGTAAACCGAGCAAGGCACGGGCGTGGCCCATTTCCAGGTCGCCGTGGGACAACATGGTCTTGATCACTTCCGGCAGCGCAATCAGGCGCAACAGGTTGGACACGGTCACTCGGGATTTACCCACCGCCTCGGCCACTTGCTGCTGGGTCAGCTGGAATTCCTGCTGCAAACGCTGCAAGGCGATCGCCTCTTCAATCGGATTGAGGTCTTCACGCTGGATGTTCTCGATCAATGCCATGGCGATAGCGGTTTCATCCGGCACATCGCGCACCATCGCCGGGATGGTGTCCTTGCCGGCCTGCTGGCTGGCACGCCAGCGACGTTCGCCGGCGATGATTTCAAAGCGGCCACCACCAATCGGGCGCACCACAATCGGCTGCATCACGCCCTGGGCCTTGATCGAGTTCGCCAGTTCTTCCAGCGCCTGTGGGTCCATGTCGCGCCGTGGCTGATATTTGCCACGCTGGATCAGGTCCAGGGGCAGGTGCTGCAGCTCACGCTCGTCGGCCTGCACCGCTTGTTCTTCAAGCGATGTGACGGTCGGACCACTCAGGAGTGCATCCAGTCCACGTCCGAGACCTCGTTTCTTGACGGCCATGGGGATTCCTTAAGTTGGCTGGGCAGCAGCGGTGCGTGAGTTGCGGCGTTGACGGCGGACCATCTCGCCGGCCAACGCCAGATAAGCGATGGCACCGCGCGATGATTTGTCGTACGCCAGCGCCGGCATGCCGTAGCTCGGGGCTTCGGCCAAACGGATGTTACGTGGGATCACCGTGTCGTACAGCTGCTCGCCAAAGTGTTCCTTGAGCTGGGCAGACACATCGTTCATCAGGCTCAGGCGCGGGTCGAACATGGTGCGCAGCAGCCCTTCGATCTGAAGGTTCGGATTGAGCAGCTCAGCGATGCGCTTGATGTTATCCACAAGGTCGCTCAACCCTTCCAGCGCGTAGTACTCGCACTGCATGGGGATGATTACCCCGTCAGCTGCCACCAGCGCGTTGAGCGTGAGCATCGACAGCGACGGTGGGCAGTCGATCAGAATGTAATCGTAATTCTCACGAATCGGCGCCAGGGCACTGCGCAGACGGCTTTCCTTCATCTGCATTTCCAGCAGCACCACCTCCGCCGCTGTTAAATCGCGGTTGGCCGGCAGCAGTTGATAACCGCCATGCTCGGAATAGTGCATGGCCTGGGTCAGGTCGCACTCGCCGATCAGCAAGTCGTAGACCGAGTTTTCCAGGCCGTGTTTATCCACACCGCTACCCATGGTGGCGTTGCCCTGTGGATCGAGATCGATCAACAGCACGCGGCGCTTGGTCGCGACCAGCGATGCTGCGAGGTTGATGCAGGTGGTGGTCTTGCCCACGCCACCCTTCTGGTTCGCTATCGCGAATACCTTAGCCATTCTTGCTTGTGTTCCCAATCATGCCGTGCGGCGCAGTATCAGCAGATGGCGTTGGCCTTGGCAACCGGGTACGGCCAAGGCGTGTTCGCTATCGAGGTGGAAGTCCGCCGGCAATGCTAACAGCTCATCGCTTGGATGGACGCCCTTCATTGCCAGCCAGCGCGTATCGACGTCGCCCAGATGGCGGGTCCAGTTGCTGAAGTTCTCCATGCTGCTGAACGCCCGGGAAACAATTCCGTTGAATGGCTGTTCAGGCGTGAAGGCTTCGACGCGGCTGTGGATAACCTGGAGGTTGTCCAACTTGAGTTCAAGTTTGACCTGAGTGAGGAAGCGGGTCTTCTTGCCGTTGCTGTCCAGGCAGGTGACCTGCGACTCGGGAAACAGGATGGCCAGCGGAATGCCGGGCATGCCGCCGCCACTGCCTACGTCGAGCCAGCGTCCGTTTTCGATGAATGGCATCACGCTCAGACTGTCGAGCAAATGACGCGACACCATCTCGTCGGGATCACGTACCGCTGTGAGGTTGTACGCCTTATTCCATTTGATCAACAGGGCCAGGTAGCCCAGCAGCAAGTCGTGCTGGGCCTGGGTCAGGTCAACGCCCAACTGGCGTGCACCTGTGGATAACTCTTCGGCGTGTTGCGAGGTGACCAACGAACTCAAGCGCTTTGCTCCAACTGACGGCCCGCGCCGCGTTTTTTCAAATGAATCATCAACAGCGAAATGGCTGCCGGAGTGACACCAGGAATGCGTGACGCCTGCCCCAGGGTTTCCGGCCGAGTTATCCCCAACTTGCCCTGAATTTCCTTGGACAGCCCGGAAATCCCGGTGTAGTCGATATCCACAGGCAGTTTGGTGTTCTCGCTGGCGCGCAGGCGAGCGATTTCGTCCTGCTGGCGATCGATGTAGCCGGCGTACTTGGTCTTGATCTCGACCTGCTCGGCGACCTGCGGGTCTTCTGCGCCCTGGCCGGTCACTTCGACCAGGCCTGCGTAGTCAATTTCCGGACGCGACAGCAGGTTGAGCAAGTTGTACTCATGGGTCAGCGGCGTGCCGAATTTTTCGGCAATCGCATCGCCCTGCTCGGTGCCCGGGCGAACCCAGGTGCTTTTCAAACGTTGTTCTTCGAGCGCAATGCTTTCGCGTTTTTTGCAGAACGCGGCCCAACGCGCATCATCGACCAAGCCCAGCTCGCGGCCTTTTTCAGTCAGGCGCAGGTCTGCATTGTCTTCACGCAGGATCAGACGGTATTCAGCCCGGGAGGTGAACATCCGGTACGGTTCCTGAGTGCCCAGGGTAATCAGGTCGTCAACCAGCACACCGATATACGCCTCATCGCGACGCGGGCACCAGCTGTCCTTGCCTTGCGCACGCAGTGCCGCGTTGGTCCCGGCCAGCAAACCCTGGGCGCCGGCTTCTTCGTAACCGGTGGTGCCGTTGATTTGCCCAGCAAAAAAAAGACCGCCAATCACTTTGGTTTCCAAGCTGTATTTCAGGTCACGCGGGTCGAAGTAGTCGTACTCGATGGCGTAGCCCGGGCGCACGATGTGTGCGTTTTCCATGCCGCGAATCGACTGCACGATCTGGATTTGCACGTCGAACGGCAGGGAGGTGGAAATCCCGTTCGGGTACAGCTCGTGGGTGGTCAAGCCTTCGGGCTCGATGAAGACCTGGTGGCTTTCCTTGTCGGCAAAGCGGTGGATCTTGTCTTCGATCGACGGGCAATACCGCGGGCCGATGCCTTCGATCACGCCGGAGTACATCGGCGAGCGATCCAGGTTGGCCGCGATTATTTCGTGGGTGCGCGCATTGGTGTGAGTGATCCAGCAGCTCACCTGTTTCGGGTGCTGCGCCTTGGAACCCATGAACGACATCACCGGGATCGGGGTATCACCGGCCTGTTCTGTCATCACCGAAAAATCCACGGAACGCCCGTCGATACGCGGCGGGGTCCCGGTTTTCAGGCGACCGACACGCAGCGGCAATTCACGCAGACGTTTAGCCAGGGCAATCGAGGGCGGATCACCCGCGCGCCCACCGGAATAGTTCTGCATGCCGATGTGGATAAGTCCGCCAAGGAACGTGCCGGTGGTCAGTACCACCGATTCTGCGAAGAAACGCAGACCCATTTGGGTAACAACGCCTTTCACCACGTCCTGTTCGACGATCAGATCATCGGCCGCCTGTTGAAATATCCACAGGTTCGGCTGGTTTTCCAGGGTTTCACGTACTGCCGCCTTGTACAGGATGCGGTCAGCCTGCGCCCGGGTGGCACGCACCGCCGGGCCCTTGCGGCTGTTGAGCACGCGAAATTGAATACCACCCTTGTCGGTAGCCATGGCCATGACGCCGCCAAGGGCATCGATTTCCTTGACCAGATGGCTTTTGCCGATGCCGCCAATGGCGGGGTTGCAACTCATGGCACCGAGGGTTTCCACGTTGTGCGTGAGCAGCAGGGTTTTAACGCCCATGCGTGCTGACGCCAGTGCTGCCTCGGTACCGGCATGACCGCCGCCGATGACGATCACTTCAAAACGGGAAGGGAAATCCACCACGCACCTCGTGCCTGCTTATGTAGGTAATCAGGAATTGTTGGTTAAAAGAGTTTTCGAGCTTGGCGGCAAGTATAGGGACTTAGCCTTCCCTAAAGAACCCTTTGCACAAAATTCAACCAGCTGTGGATGAATCACGGACAATAGAAATTAAAAGAGAGAAATTTATTAAATCTTTGTTTTTATGTTTATTTCTACTGAGCCTGTTTTCTGTGGATAGATCGCTACAGACCTTTATTTACAATGTGTACAGCGATTCAAAAGTCTGTGGTCATGTACCAATGAGGCCCTTGGATAACTGGGCTAAGGCTGTGGATTAAACAGCAGGTTATCCACAGAGGGCTTTTTCATCAGCTTTTGAGGCCTGTTATCAACTGGGCACAGGGCCGGTTATTCACAGGGCTTAATCCACAGAAATGCACCTCGAAGCGCAAATAGCGCCCACGAAGATGCCGTGCTCATCGATAAAAAATTCAGATTTTGATAGGGCGTGCTCTGAAACGAGCGAAGCAGACAGGCGCGAATGGCCTGTCTGGAATCGGTGGACGGTTTATTTACCGATGCAAAAGCTGGAGAAGATCCGTCCGAGTAAGTCATCTGAGCTGAAGGCGCCGGTGATCTCACCCAACAGCTGCTGCGCTTGACGCAAGTCCTCCGCCAGCAGCTCACCGGCGCCTGCCAGGGTCAGCTGTGCCCGGCCGTGCTCCAACGCCGCGCTGGCATGGCGCAGCGCCTCCAGATGCCTGCGGCGCGCGCTGAAGCTGCTTTCCGAGGTCTGTTCGTAGCCCATGCAGGCTTTGAGGTGATCACGCAGCAGTTCCAGGCCAGCACCCGATGACTTTGCACTCAGGCTTATGGTGACGTGGCCATCCGCGCTGGTCTCCATTGCAATGGCTTCGCCCGTGAGATCCGCCTTGTTCCGGATCAAGGTGACTTTGGCCGGGTCCGGCCGTTGCTCGAGGAATTCGGGCCACAAGGCAAAAGGATCCACAGCCTCCGGTGCGGTGGCATCCACGACCAGCAACACGCGGTCCGCTTCGCCGATCGCCTTGAGCGCCCGTTCCACACCGATCTTTTCCACCTGGTCGTCGGTGTCGCGCAGCCCGGCAGTATCCACCACATGCAATGGCATCCCATCGATGTGGATATGTTCGCGCAGGATATCCCGTGTAGTACCGGCAATCTCGGTGACGATGGCAGCTTCACGCCCTGCGAGTGCATTGAGCAGGCTCGACTTACCGGCATTGGGACGCCCGGCAATAACCACCGTCATGCCGTCGCGCAGCAAGGCGCCCTGCCCGGCTTCGCGCAATACTGTGGATAACTCGTCACGCACTTTATCCAGCATCGCCAGAACGTGGCCGTCGGCAAGGAAGTCGATTTCTTCTTCAGGAAAATCAATCGCTGCCTCAACGTAGATACGCAGGCTGATCAGTTGCTCGGTCAAGTTATGCACACGCAGGGAGAAAGCGCCCTGCAGCGAGCGCAAGGCGTTCCGCGCAGCTTGTGCGGAACTGGCCTCTATCAGGTCGGCAATCGCTTCAGCCTGGGCCAGGTCAAGCTTGTCATTGAGAAATGCACGTTCGCTGAACTCGCCCGGGCGAGCCAGACGGCAACCCAGCTGCAGGCAACGTTGCAGCAGCATATCCAGTACCACCGGACCGCCATGTCCTTGCAGCTCCAGGACATCTTCACCGGTGAATGAGTTGGGCCCCGGGAAGTAGAGCGCCAGGCCTTCATCGAGGACGCTTTTGTCAGCGTCAAGAAACGGACCGTAATGGGCATAGCGCGGTTTCAGCTCGCGGCCACTGATTAGCTGCGCCGCCCTGCCGGCAAGCGGCCCGGAAATTCGAACGATACCGACACCGCCTCGACCTTGAGCGGTCGCAACGGCAGCGATGGTTTCACGAGGAGCGCTCATCAGCAGGTTCCAGGATAAAAATGACGGAAAGCAAAACGCCCCACTAGGGGGCGTCTTGAGTGGTTACCCACAGAGTAAATTACGCTTCGGCTTTTTTGGTAGCCGCTTCGATTTTACGAGTGATGTACCACTGTTGAGAGATCGACAACACGTTGTTGACCACCCAGTACAGCACCAGACCAGCCGGGAACCACAGGAAGAAGAAGGTGAAGATGATTGGCATCATTTTCATGACCTTGGCCTGCATCGGGTCCGGCGGTGTCGGGTTCAAGCGCTGCTGGATGAACATGGTCGCGCCCATGATGATCGGCAGGATAAAGAACGGGTCTTTGATCGACAGGTCGGTTATCCACAGTATGAACGGCGCCTGACGCATTTCGACGCTTTCCAGGAGCACCCAATACAGCGACAGGAATACTGGCATCTGCACAAGAATCGGCAAGCATCCACCCAGCGGGTTGATCTTCTCTTTCTTGTACAGCTCCATCATGGCCTGCGACATTTTCTGCCGGTCATCACCATGTTGCTCTTTCAGAGCAGCCAGCTTCGGCGCCACGGCACGCATGCGCGCCATCGACTTGTAGCTGGCGGCAGACAGAGGGAAGAAGATCCCTTTGATCAGCATGGTCAGGAAGATGATCGAGAAGCCCCAGTTACCCACAATGCTGTGGATATGTTGCAGCAGCCAGAAAATCGGCTGAGCAATGAACCACAGGATGCCGTAGTCCACCGTTAGTTCCAGACCTGGGGACAACTCTTTGAGCACAGCCTGGCTTTTCGGACCGGCGTACAGGGTAGCGCTGGTTTCAGCCTTGGCACCTGGCGCCACGGTCAACGCCGGGCCGGTAAAGCCGATGATGTAATTGCCCTGACTGTCCTTGCGCGTCTGAACCAGGTTGGCTTCAGCCTTGTTCGGGATCCAGGCGGTCACAAAGTAGTGTTGCAGCCAGGCTACCCAGCCACCCTGGACGTTTTCTTTCAGCGCGCCCTTGTCGATATCTTTCATCGACACTTTTTTGTACGGCTCACCACTTGTCCACAGGGCTGCGCCCAGGTATGTCGCGGTGCCGGTGGCGGTGCTGGAAGAAGGATCGGAGCTGCCATCACGCTTGAGCTGGGCAAACAGGTTGCCGGTCCACGGTTTGGCACTTTCGTTGTCGATCAGGTAAGTGACCTTCAAGTCATACAGACCGCGGGTAAAGCTGAAGCGCTTGATGTAGTTGACGCCGTCGAGGCTGAATTTCAGATCGACATTCAACTGATTCTGGCCATCGGCCAGTTGATAACTCTTCTGTTCGGTCGAATAAACCGGACGACCGGTAGCACGTGCATCCGGACCGTTGGTACCGGTCAGGCCGCTTTGTGCCAGATAGGTACGTTCACCACCGTTATCGAACAGTTGGAACGGCACTTCCGGATGGTCTTGGCGACGTGGATACAGCGGCAGTTTCAACTGCGCGATATCACCACCTTGTGGGTCGATAGCCAGGTCGAGCACATCCGTTTTCACGTGGATGAGGTCTTTGTTGGTGACCACTGGCGTTTCTAGAGGTGCGGCGGTCTCGCCATTCGCGCTGGGAACATCGGCACTCGCGGACGCATTGTTACCCAGCGGGGTGTCCGGAATAGCCGGCGCAGCCTGATTGGTAGCAACATTCTGAGTCGGCAGGGCAGCCTGGCCATAGTCCTGGTTCCACTTAAGGACCATGACGTAGGACACGATTGCCAGGGCGACGATCAGGATCGTGCGTTTAATATCCATGATTACTCGGCCATCGAAGAAGAACGGGAGGTAGGGATAGGTGGAACCGGGTCATAACCACCGGCATTCCACGGATGACAGCGACCTAAACGACGAAAGGTCAGCCAGCCACCGCGCAGAAGACCATGATTTTCTATGGCCTCTAACGCGTAGCAGGAACAACTGGGGTAGAAACGACAGTGGCTGGCCATCAGAGGACTAATGGCATAGCGGTAAAACTGGATCGGAACGATGGCCAGTTTACGCATCAAGGCTGTCTACCCCTACAGTTTCGACGACTGCTGGTGCTGGTTTGTGGGTACGCGCCAGACGCTTCCATAGCTTGCCGAAATGCTGAATCAATTCGGGGTTTTCTACATCCCCCAAGCCTTTGCGCGCGACGATAACAATATCCCAACCAACCAGAGTGTCCTGGTGGAGGCGAAACGATTCGCGCATCAGACGCTTGAGGCGATTGCGCTCAACGGAGAGCTTTACGCTCTTCTTGCCGATCACCAACCCGAGACGGGGATGATCAAGATCGTTGTTACGCGCAAGGAGCAGGAGATTTTTCCCCGGAACCTTGCCGGTGGGGGAGTCAAAGACTGCCTTGAAGTGCCGGGGGGTAAGCAGACGCTTTTCCCGACTGAAGTCCTGACTCACCACCAGTACCGGATTATCAAACTGCCAGACGCGCACGACCTTTGGCGCGACGACGCGACAGGACAGCACGGCCGTTCTTGGTAGCCATGCGAGCACGGAAGCCGTGAGTGCGGGCGCGTTTGATGGTGCTTGGTTGGAAAGTACGTTTCATGGCGTTGTTACCTGGTTCGTCCACAACGGGCCGGAATGGCCCCCGTTTTAAGAGACCGGCGATTCTAGAGAAAGCAAGGCTCTAGGTCAATTTCCAACCAGCTTTTCCTTTAATTAAATCTCGTCAGCCCGTTTGGGCTTTTCTGTGTGAGCGCCGTCGACGGGCAGTGGCATAGATATAAAAATAAAGAAGGAAGTTATTTAAAGCTTTTCTGTAAAGCTTATAAAAGCTAGACAGGCACTTGTCTGTGGATAAGTGCCCTAAAGCCATATTTCACCTGATGTACAGAGGATGACAACTACAGGGGAAAACGGTGTCCTTCCTGTGCTGCACTGTCGGATAAGCTGTGCGTGGAAAGCGCTTTTATCCACAGGACAGTTACCCACAGACTTTCGCCCCCACTTGTACAAGGGGCTCAGGGGCGCTTATCCACAGAGCTTATGCACAGACCATCTGTCGTCTTTTTTACCGATAAGACGTTGATTTTGGGTTGTCTGTGAGCAACCTACATGTGGATAAGTGGGCGGCTGGCCGCTACAATGGCTGCTGTTTTTGCCTCACCGGCTTTCAACTTAGGGGATATCCGTGTCAGTGGAACTTTGGCAGCAGTGCGTAGAGCTTTTGCGCGAAGAGCTGCCTGCCCAGCAATTCAACACCTGGATCCGTCCACTACAGGTCGAAGCCGAAGGCGACGAGTTGCGTGTCTATGCGCCTAATCGTTTTGTTCTCGACTGGGTCAACGAAAAGTACCTGGGCCGCGTACTCGAGCTGCTCGACGAACACGGCAACGGTATCGCGCCCGTGCTCTCCTTATTAATAGGCAGCAAACGCAGCTCCGTAGCGCGTGCTGCACCGAATGCTCCGCTTGCGGCGAGCGCCTCGCAGGCTCAGGCCGCCGCCGCTCCTGTTAATAACTCCCAGGCACCGGTTGCTCAGACGTCGTCAAAACCCGCGTCGCAGAAAAATGCGCCTGTAAATGAAGAGCCGTCTCGCGACAGCTTCGACCCAATGGCCGGCGCCGCGTCCCAGCAAGCCCCGGTACGCGCCGAACAGCGCACCGTGCAGGTCGAAGGTGCGCTCAAGCACACCAGTTACCTCAACCGTACCTTTACCTTCGAGAACTTCGTCGAAGGCAAGTCCAACCAACTGGCCCGCGCGGCCGCCTGGCAGGTCGCGGATAATCCCAAGCACGGCTACAACCCGCTCTTCCTGTATGGCGGCGTTGGCTTGGGTAAGACCCACTTGATGCATGCAGTGGGCAATCACCTGTTAAAGAAGAACCCGAATGCCAAGGTTGTGTACCTGCACTCGGAGCGCTTCGTGGCCGATATGGTCAAGGCCCTGCAGCTCAACGCAATCAACGAGTTCAAGCGTTTCTATCGCTCCGTTGATGCGTTGCTGATCGATGACATTCAATTTTTCGCGCGCAAGGAACGTTCACAGGAAGAGTTTTTCCACACCTTTAACGCCCTGCTCGAAGGCGGCCAGCAGGTTATCCTGACCAGCGACCGTTATCCGAAAGAGATCGAAGGTCTGGAAGAACGCTTGAAGTCGCGTTTCGGCTGGGGCCTGACCGTTGCGGTTGAGCCGCCGGAATTGGAAACCCGCGTGGCGATCCTGATGAAAAAGGCCGACCAGGCCAAAGTCGATCTGCCCCACGACGCGGCGTTCTTCATTGCCCAACGTATTCGCTCCAACGTGCGTGAGCTCGAAGGCGCGCTTAAGCGAGTCATTGCGCACTCGCACTTCATGGGCCGCGACATCACCATCGAGTTGATCCGCGAATCCCTGAAAGACTTGCTGGCACTGCAGGACAAACTGGTGAGTGTGGATAACATCCAGCGCACCGTGGCCGAATACTACAAAATTAAGATTTCCGACCTGCTGTCCAAGCGACGTTCGCGTTCTGTGGCGCGCCCGCGTCAGGTGGCCATGGCCCTCTCCAAGGAGTTGACCAACCACAGCCTCCCGGAAATTGGTGATGTGTTTGGCGGTCGCGACCACACGACCGTCCTGCACGCCTGCCGAAAGATCAATGAACTTAAGGAATCCGACGCGGATATTCGCGAGGACTACAAGAACCTGCTGCGCACGCTCACAACGTGATGTCACCAGCGCAGCTTATTAAGGCAAGGGACTAGACCATGCATTTCACCATTCAACGCGAAGCCCTGTTGAAACCCCTGCAACTGGTCGCAGGCGTCGTCGAGCGCCGACAGACCTTGCCGGTACTCTCCAACGTATTGCTGGTGGTCGAAGGCCAGCAACTGTCCCTGACGGGTACTGACCTTGAAGTCGAGCTGGTGGGACGCGTGCAGCTTGAAGAGCCTGCCGAACCTGGCGAGATCACCGTGCCCGCACGCAAGCTGATGGACATCTGCAAAAGCCTGCCGAACGATGCACTGATCGACATCAAGGTTGATGAGCAGAAGCTGGTGGTGAAGGCGGGCCGCAGCCGCTTTACCCTGTCGACGTTGCCAGCCAATGACTTCCCCACTGTGGAAGAAGGCCCGGGTTCGCTGACGTGCAGTCTGGAGCAGAGCAAACTGCGCCGCTTGATTGAACGCACCAGCTTCGCCATGGCTCAGCAGGATGTGCGTTACTACCTTAACGGCATGCTGCTGGAAGTATCGGAAGGCATCATCCGCGCCGTGGCCACCGACGGCCACCGTCTGGCAATGTGCTCGATGCGTGCCGATATCGGTCAGCCCGATCGCCACCAGGTCATCGTGCCGCGTAAAGGTATTCTGGAGCTGGCGCGCCTGCTGACTGAGCCGGACGGCAACGTCAGCATCGTCCTCGGTCAGCACCACATCCGCGCCACCACCGGCGAGTTCACCTTTACCTCCAAGCTGGTCGACGGCAAGTTCCCCGACTATGAGCGTGTACTGCCTAAGGGCGGTGACAAGCTGGTGCTCGGTGACCGTCAGGCCTTGCGTGAAGCATTCAGCCGCACAGCGATTCTGTCGAACGAGAAGTACCGCGGTATCCGTCTGCAATTGGCCAACGGTCAATTGAAGATCCAGGCCAACAACCCTGAGCAGGAAGAAGCGGAAGAAGAAGTGGGCGTAGATTACAACGGCGGTTCGCTCGAGATCGGTTTCAACGTGAGCTACCTGCTGGACGTGCTGGGTGTGATGACCACCGAACAGGTTCGCCTGATTCTTTCTGACTCCAACAGCAGCGCCCTGGTGCAAGAATCCGATAACGACGACTCGGCTTACGTTGTCATGCCGATGCGTCTGTAATCATGCTCAGCGCAAGCTAGATGTCCCTCAGTCGCGTCTCGGTCACCGCGGTGCGCAATCTGCACCCGGTGACCTTCTCTCCCTCCCCCCGCATCAATATCCTCCATGGCGCCAACGGCAGTGGCAAAACCAGCGTGCTGGAAGCCATTCACTTGCTGGGGCTTGCTCGATCCTTTCGCAGTGCTCGCCTGCTGCCGGTGATCCAATACGAGCAATTGGCGTGCACCGTATTTGGCCAGGTTGAATTGGCGGAAGGTGGACATAGCGCCTTGGGGATCTCCCGTGATCGCGGCGGCGACTTTCAGATTCGTATCGATGGACAGAATGCACGCAGTGCCGCGCAACTTGCGGAAATTCTGCCATTGCAATTGATCAACCCCGACAGCTTCCGCTTATTGGAAGGTGCACCAAAAATACGGCGACAGTTCCTCGACTGGGGAGTGTTCCACGTGGAACCACGTTTTATGGCTACGTGGCAGCGCCTGCAGAAGGCCCTGCGGCAGCGGAACTCATGGCTGCGGCATGGTACACTTGACGCCGCTTCGCAAGCGGCCTGGGACCGGGAACTGTGCCTCGCCAGCGACGAAATCGATGAATACCGCCGCGCCTATATCAAAGCCTTGAAACCAGTCTTTGAGCAAACCTTGAGTGAGTTGCTGGACCTCGAGGGGCTGACGCTGAGCTACTACCGTGGTTGGGACAAAGAGCGCGAGCTGAGTGCAGTGCTCGCAACCTCCCTACAACGTGATCAGCAAATTGGCCATACCCAGGCCGGCCCGCAACGCGCTGATTTGCGCCTTAGATTAGGCGCACATAATGCCGCAGATATCCTGTCGCGGGGTCAGCAGAAGTTGGTGGTGTGCGCACTGCGTATCGCTCAGGGGCACTTGGTCAGCCAAGCCCGACGCGGGCAGTGTATTTATCTGGTGGATGACTTGCCGTCCGAACTCGACGAGCAACACCGCCGCGCGCTATGCCGCTTGTTGGAAGACTTACGCTGCCAGGTGTTTATCACCTGTGTAGACCACGAATTATTGAGGGAAGGCTGGCAGACGGAAACGCCAGTCGCTTTGTTCCACGTGGAACAAGGCCGTATCACCCAGACCCACGACCATCGGGAGTGAAGGCATGAGCGAAGAAAGAACGTACGACTCGACCAGCATTAAAGTGCTGAAAGGTTTGGATGCCGTACGCAAACGTCCCGGTATGTACATTGGCGACACCGATGATGGCAGCGGTTTGCACCACATGGTGTTCGAGGTGGTCGACAACTCCATCGACGAAGCTCTGGCCGGTCACTGCGACGACATCAGCATCATCATCCACCCGGACGAATCCATCACCGTGCGTGACAACGGTCGCGGCATTCCGGTCGATGTTCACAAAGAAGAAGGCGTATCGGCAGCTGAAGTCATTATGACTGTGCTGCACGCCGGCGGTAAGTTCGACGACAACTCCTACAAGGTTTCAGGCGGTTTGCACGGTGTGGGTGTATCGGTCGTTAACGCCCTGTCCGAAGAACTGATCCTGACTGTTCGCCGTGCCGGCAAGATCTGGGAGCAGACCTACGTCCATGGTGTTCCTCAAGAACCGATGAAAATCGTTGGCGACAGTGAAACCACGGGCACGCAGATCCACTTCAAGCCGTCTGATGAAACCTTCAAAAATATCCATTTCAGCTGGGACATCCTGGCCAAGCGGATTCGTGAACTGTCTTTCCTGAACTCCGGTGTAGGTATCGTCCTCAAGGACGAGCGCAGCGGCAAGGAAGAGCTGTTCAAGTACGAAGGCGGCTTGCGTGCATTCGTTGAATACCTGAACACCAACAAGACTGCGGTCAACCAGGTGTTTCACTTCAACATTCAGCGTGAAGACGGCATCGGCGTTGAAATCGCCCTGCAGTGGAACGACAGCTTCAACGAGAACCTGTTGTGCTTTACCAACAACATTCCACAGCGCGATGGCGGTACTCACCTCGTGGGTTTCCGTTCCGCACTCACGCGTAACCTCAACAACTATATCGAAGCTGAAGGTTTGGCCAAGAAGCACAAAGTTGCCACCACCGGTGACGACGCGCGTGAAGGCCTGACCGCAATTATCTCGGTAAAAGTGCCGGACCCCAAGTTCAGCTCCCAAACCAAAGACAAGCTGGTGTCTTCCGAAGTGAAGACCGCCGTGGAACAGGAGATGGGCAAATACTTCTCCGACTTCCTGCTGGAAAATCCGAACGAAGCCAAGCTGGTTGTCGGCAAGATGATCGACGCTGCGCGTGCTCGTGAAGCGGCGCGTAAAGCCCGCGAGATGACCCGTCGCAAAGGCGCGCTGGATATCGCCGGTCTGCCCGGCAAACTGGCGGACTGCCAGGAGAAGGACCCTGCCCTCTCCGAACTGTATCTGGTGGAAGGTGACTCTGCTGGCGGTTCCGCCAAGCAGGGTCGTAACCGTCGTACCCAGGCCATCCTTCCGTTGAAGGGCAAGATCCTCAACGTTGAGAAGGCGCGCTTCGACAAGATGATTTCCTCGCAGGAAGTCGGCACCCTGATCACGGCGTTGGGTTGTGGTATCGGCCGCGACGAATACAACATCGACAAGCTGCGCTATCACAACATCATCATCATGACCGATGCTGACGTTGACGGTTCGCACATCCGTACCCTGCTGCTGACCTTCTTCTTCCGTCAGTTGCCTGAGCTGATCGAGCGCGGCTACATCTACATCGCTCAACCGCCGCTGTACAAGGTCAAGAAGGGCAAGCAAGAGCAATACATCAAAGACGACGACGCCATGGAAGAGTACATGACGCAGTCGGCCCTGGAAGATGCGAGCCTGCACCTGAACGACGAAGCACCGGGCATCTCGGGCGAGTCGTTGGAGCGCCTGGTTAACGACTTCCGCATGGTGATGAAGACGCTCAAGCGCTTGTCGCGCCTGTACCCTCAGGAGCTTACCGAGCACTTCATCTACCTGCCATCGATCAGCCTTGAACAGCTGGGTGACCACGCGCACATGCAGGCGTGGTTGGCACAGTACGAAGTTCGTCTGCGCACCGTCGAAAAGTCTGGCCTCGTGTACAAAGCCAGTTTGCGTGAAGACCGTGAACGTAACGTCTGGCTGCCGGAGGTGGAACTGATCTCCCACGGCCTGTCGAACTACGTCACCTTCAACCGCGACTTCTTCGGCAGTAATGACTACAAAACCGTAGTCACCCTGGGCGCGCAACTGAGCACCCTGCTGGACGATGGTGCGTACATTCAACGCGGCGAACGCAAGAAAGCGGTCAAGGAGTTCAAGGAAGCCCTGGACTGGTTGATGACTGAAAGCACCAAGCGTCACACCATCCAGCGCTATAAAGGTCTGGGCGAGATGAACCCTGACCAATTGTGGGAAACCACCATGGACCCGGCTCAGCGTCGCATGTTGCGCGTGACCATCGAAGACGCCATTGGCGCGGATCAGATCTTCAACACCCTGATGGGTGATGCGGTCGAGCCTCGTCGTGACTTCATCGAGAGCAATGCACTGGCGGTTTCTAACCTGGACTTCTGATCAGGTGTAGGTGGGCAAAGTTAACCGCCACTTCGGGCAAAGTTAAGCGGTTCGGCCTAAGATAATGGTCACCTCGGTTTAAAACAAAACCCCCGACAGTTGCAGATCTGTCGGGGGTTTTGCGTATTCAGCTGTGGAATTTCGCATAAAGGTTAAGTTATGAGCTGGCCCTGCAAACGCACATTTTGGCGACGCCACCTTGCTACAATCAACGCATCACATTCCTCTTCAAAGGGTGCGAGTGAAACTTTGAATCGCAGGTCAGCACCTGTGCATTCATCATGGCGAATTCGAAACAAGGCACGTGTTTGAATATGGATTATCAGGAACTCAAGCAGCTCGAATCCGATCTTTGGGAGGCTGCTGATCAGCTACGAGCGAACTCCAAGCTAACCGCCAGCGAATACTCGATGCCTGTGTTGGGGCTGATTTTTCTACGGCATGCTACGACTCGTTTTTATGCTTTGCTCGATGACGTGGAAAGCAGCATTCCGGCTCGGGCAACCGGCCAGTTGCGTGAAGACCGCATCAAATTGGGTTTTCAGGGTAAAGCGGCAATCTACCTGCCGGAAATCGCCCGCTACGAATATCTAGCTAGTTTGCCCGCCAGTGAAAACATTGCAGCAGCCATCCATGAAGCCATGCAGGCGATTGAAGATAGTGTCACCGACCTGGATGGCAACAGACTGCTGGCAGGTGCTCTACCCAAGAACTATCACGGGCTGGAGCGCGACCTACTACCTGACCTGATCAAGATTTTTAACCGCCCCGCCCTGCAAAATGCCAGTGGCGACGTGTTCGGGCGGATCTACGAATACTTCCTTAATCAGTTTGCTCAAAGCGGTGCTCAGGAAGGTGGTGAGTTCTTCACACCACCTAGCTTGGTGCGGATGATCGTCAACGTGATCGAGCCTGACCACGGTACCGTGCTTGATCCGGCATGTGGTTCGGCGGGCATGTTCGTGCAGACTGGCCACTTCATGGAGGAAGTGCGGCACAAGCTTACCCATGATGCGGACATCACTTTCTACGGTCAGGAGAAAGCCGAGGTCAACAGCAAGCTGGCGCGTTTGAACCTCGCGGTACATGGCCTGGAAGGTAAAATCCTGCTGGGCAACACCTTCTACGAAGATCAGCATCAGCTGGTTGGCCAGTGCGACTTTGTCATGGCTAACCCGCCATTCAACGTTGATGGCGTGCAGGTTGCAAAGATCAAGAGCCAGGTTGGCACTCTCGAAGACAAACCACCCAAGCGTTTGCCGTTTGGTTTACCTGGCACCGCTGGCAAGAGTCGAGGCAAGGACGCCAGCGAAACCATTTCGAATGGCAACAGCCTGTGGATTCAGTATTTTTACAGCTACCTGAATGCCTCTGGCCGGGCCGGATTTGTCATGGCAGCTAGTGCCTCGGATGCTGGTAATAAAGACAGAGACATCCGCCAGCAACTGGTGGAAACCGGCCATGTGGACGTGATGATGTCCATTGGCCCCAAGTTCTTCTATACCCGCAGTCTCCCTTGCTCTTTATGGTTTTACGACAAGAGCAAGCCAAAAGAACGCTTGGACAGTGTGCTGATGATTGATGCACGTAATGTCTACACTGTGGTCTCGGCGCGTTCCCATGTGTTCACTGAAGAACAGCTGAGTAACTTGTCGGCTATTACGTGGCTGTACCGTGGTCAGACCGAGCGATTTGTTG
Source organism: Pseudomonas poae RE*1-1-14 (assembly GCF_000336465.1). Lineage (NCBI taxonomy): Bacteria > Pseudomonadati > Pseudomonadota > Gammaproteobacteria > Pseudomonadales > Pseudomonadaceae > Pseudomonas > Pseudomonas poae. The sequence continues at coordinate 4,776,825 of NC_020209.1, forward strand.
AGTTACTGGGCCATTACCAACAGCAGCTGGCTGAGCATCTGCAACAGTTGTCCGAGCGGGTTAGCGCTGACAATCAGCAGATCAGCTTTTTAGAGAAGGCCCTAAGCGATCTTGCCGACGCTACCTTGCAAACGACTCCTGTTGCCATTGCCCGTACCAAACTGGGTGAAGGCCATGAGTTGACGGATGAGCTATTGGCCAGTTTTCGCGATGAGTTGAAGCAGGTGCAGACGGAAAGCCATGCATGGCAACAGCTCATAGATAAGGCGCTGGCGGAGGCTAAGTCGTTATTGGGATATTTGCCTACCCTTGGAGACTTAACCGCTCGCAAAACAGCGCAAGGTAAGGCGGAAGCAGGTAACACCATTCTCAAGGCGGGCCTTGCCGCGCTTGAGACCCGTCACAAGACCTGGCTGAAACTGCTTGATATGGCGGACAAGCAACTGCGCAGCCGCCAATGGGCCTCTGCTGGCTACACCTTTGCCTACGAAGATTGCCGTGAAGTAAAAAAAGCCCTGCAACACCGCGATGTGAAGAAACGGGAGCAACCTACGGTGCGCGACCTGGCGGTTGAGGCTTTCAAGCGTGCCGGTTACTTTATCACTCAGGGACACTGGCTACTGAGCCGTTTTCCAGATGGCGTTTATGCAAACGTACCGGGTTTGTGCGCTGTGGTCAGCCGCGCGACCATCGCTGACAACGGTTACTCGCTGACGCCAGGGCGCTACGTGGGTGTGGCGCTTGGCGTTGAAGATGACGATGAAGGTGAGGCATTCCGAGAGCGGATGAAGGAAATCCACTCCGAGCTGGCGGAGTTGAACGACAAGGCAGCGGAGTTAGCTTCTCAGATTCAATGCGCACTCGCGGAGATGTGCGAATGAGCTGGAGCAGTTGCCAACTGGATGATTTGCTTTCATGTGTCATCGACTATAGGGGGAAAACACCCCCAAAAACGGATTCAGGCATACGACTAATTACCGCAAAGGTCATCAAGAAGGGGCGGGTCATCAACGATGGGGCGCAAGAGTATATTGACCCCTCGATGTATGGGGAGGTTATGCGACGGGGAGTGCCGGTCAAAAATGACATTTTAATCACTACGGAAGCTCCACTCGGGGAACTCGCCCTATGGAACTCCGAGGAGCAAATTGCACTCGCACAGCGTGTGATTCTGCTTCGTCCAGACCCTGATAAAATCGATCCGAACTATCTTTTTTATTATCTTCAATCTGCGGCTTTTCAAGCCCAGCTCCATGCAAATTCGACGGGCACAACTGTACCTGGGATTAAAAATCCTGTGCTGAGGTCGCTTTTTGTCAAGTACCCTCATAGGCTGGAAACTCAAAGAAAGATAGGCATTTTTTTGGCTAGATACGATGCTTTTATGGAAGCTAATCGTCGTCGTATTGCCTTGCTCGAAGAGTCGGCTCGCCTATTGTATCGAGAGTGGTTCATCAATCTACGCTTCCCAGGCTTTGAGCTAGTGAAACGTACCGAGGGAATTCCGGAGGGCTGGAGTCGAGAGCGTCTCGACTCGGCTTTGCTATTACAGCGTGGGTTCGATTTGCCGAATGGTGTAAGAAAGCCAGGTAGCATACCGATCTATGCATCGGCTGGGATCAACGGCTATCACTGTGAGGCAAAGGTTAAGGGCCCCGGTGTTGTGACGGGTCGAAGCGGAACACTAGGCCTGGTTCACTATGTACCCTGTGACTTTTGGCCTCTAAATACTTCCTTGTGGGTCAAAGAATTTCGTCGTGTCACGCCCCTCTTTGCCTATTTCATGTTATCGGAGATGAATTTGGCACAGTACAACTCTGGTGCATCGGTGCCATCGTTAGACCGGAAGGTTGTGCATCCCGTTGAGATACTAATCCCGCCGGGAAGAGTCATTGGGCAGTTTGATGAATATGTTGGGCCGCTATTTGAACAGGTAGAGTATTTGCGCGAGGCTAATCTGCAAGCCGCAGATGCTCGTGATGCGTTGTTACCTCAATTAATGTCAGGAGCGATCCGGGTCTAAAGCACCTGAGCAGGGAGAGTGCAGTATGGCCAAGGCCAGTTATTCGGAAGACAAGAATGTCCAGGAACCCGCCGCTAAATTGCTGGCTGAGGAGTTGGGGTGGCGTTCGGTTTATGCCATGGACGAAGTCCATGGTTTGCCATCTGATCCAAACTCCACGCTCGGGCGTAAGGATCGCAACGAGGTGGTGCTGGTTCGCGAACTGGACAAGGCCTTGGCCCGGCTTAACCCCAGGTTGTCGCCCGCAAAATTGGGAGAGGCACGTGAACTGCTGCTGGATGCCGACCCAACCAAGACCCTGCTGCAACACAACGAAGAAAAGTGGCGAATGTTGCGTGATGGCATAAGCCTCAAGGCACCCAGCGGTCGTCCCGAAGAAGACGTTCACGTAAAAGTCATCGAGTTCACCGAGGGTAAGCAGGACGAGAATGACTTTTTGGTGGTGCGCGAGCTTTGGGTCAAGAGCGGCCCCTATACCAAGCGCTGCGATCTGGTCGGCTTCGTCAACGGCCTGCCCTTGCTGTTTATTGAGCTGAAACGCCACGACAAAGGGTTGAAGGCGGCGTTCGACGAAAACTATATTGACTATCGCGGTCGACCTGACGACAGCCATCCCGGCACCATTCCTCTGCTATTTCACTACAACGCTCTAGTGATTGTTTCCAATGGCCTGGATGCGCGCTATGGCGGTATTACTAGCAGTTGGGATCACTTTTACCGCTGGAAGCGTTTGGCTGAGGAAGATGTCGACCCGGCCCCGAAACCGGACACGGCGCCACTCAAGCCTATTTTGCCGATTCTGTTGCGTGGCATGTGTGCAAAAAATCGTCTGCTGGATATCGTCGAGAACTACACACTATTCGACCATAGCGAAGAGCACACCGCCAAGGTGATTGCCCGCAACCACCAGTACCTTGGGGTGAATCGTGCCATCGACAATCTGCGCGAAGGCGGCCCGGCGGTTCTGGCCGGTAAGCTTGGCGTGTTCTGGCATACCCAGGGCAGCGGCAAGAGCTACTCGATGGTGTTCTTCTGCCAGAAGATTCATCGCAAGATGTCCTCCCGCTACACCTTCGTGCTGCTCACCGACCGTAAGGAACTGGATAATCAGATTTTCAGTACCTTTGTGGGCTGCGGCATTTCCACTAACAGCCGCGACAAAGCGGCTGGGGCTGAAGGTCTGGAGCGTTTGCTGAAAGATGAAAACCGCCGCTACGTCTTTAGCCTGATTCATAAGTTTCGGAATCGTGTGACTGAGCCCTGGTCGCAACGCGATGACATCATTGTGGTCTCCGATGAAGCTCACCGTACCCAGTACGGACGTCTGGCAACGCAAATGCGCATGGCCTTGTCGCGGGCCAAATTTATTGGTTTTACCGGTACACCGCTGATCGATGGGCAGGAGAAAAGTGAAACCGAGCGGGTCTTTGGTAGCTATGTCTCGGTTTATGACTTCCAGCGTGCCGTCGCCGATGGCGCCACCCTACCCCTCTATTACGAGAGCCGGGGTGAAAAGCTCCGCATTGTCGACGAGGAGCTGAACCGGCGAATTGAAGAGCGTATTGATCAAGCCCGCGATGATGGTGATTTGACGGAAGAGCAGGAAGAGAAGCTTTACCGCGAGCTGGCTCGTGATTACCCGGTGTTCACATCTGATACCCATCTAAATGATGTCGCCACTGATTTTGTCGAGCACTTCCACAAGCGCTGGCGATTGATGGAAGTACCACCAAGAGCTGGTCAACCGATCAAGTTTGGTGGCAATGCCAAGGCGCTGCTAGTCTGCATCGACAAGGTTACTTGCGTGAAGATGGCCATCCGCATCAAGAGCAAATGGGCCGAGAAGATCCAGGCGCTGGAGATCAAGTTGCAAGACGATCAGGCGCTGTTCAATGCCAAAGGTAAGCCCTTTTCCGAGGGGCTACGTCGCGATGCTGCGCTGATCGCGTGGATGCAGGCAACACAAATCCACCCAGTGTTCAGCTCAGACCAGAACGAAATCCAAGATTTCAGCCGGGAAGGAATCGAGGTTCAACCCTATCGGGAAGTCATCAACGGAGGCATTGATAGCCGCGATGTAGAGGAATGCTTCAAGGACGGTAAGCATCCATTCCGAGTCGCCATCGTCTGTGCGATGTGGTTGACCGGGTTTGACGTGAAGTCGCTGGCGACCCTGTATCTCGATAAACCCATGAAGGGTCATACCCTGATGCAGGCCATCGCTCGGGTTAACCGTGTAGCCGCACACAAGAAAAACGGCCTAATCATTGATTACAACGGCATGCTTAAAAGCCTGCGCAAGGCGCTAGCTGTCTATGGCCAAGGTGAACAGGGCAACGCTCAAAACGATGGCAATGATCCCTTGCTTGATGAAGAGCAAGCCCTTGTTGAGTACGCCGCAGCTATTTTAAAAGTCCGGGCTCACCTCACCAGTGCAGGCTTTGAGTTGGATGATCTGGTTCAGGCTGGAGAAGGTGAAGATCGCTGGCAAGCACTGCTGGATGCGCAGAATGCCCTTTCTGTTTCGGCTGAAATCAAGAAGACCTTCCAGGTACTTGCCGAGGATGTAGCCGACCGTTATCGCGGGCTGTTTCCACGGGACGAGCTGCGCCAATACGAGCCTCAAGAAAGCGCTATCGCAGCTATCTACAACATGCTGCAAAAGCCTAAGGGTAAAGTTGATGTCAGCTCAATTATGCAGGAACTACGTGGACTGGTGGATAACGCCCTTGATGTGGCGCACATCAACACTATCCGCGACACCCCGACCCAGCCTTACAACTTGTCCGGTATTAACTTTGAACGACTGCGGGCCGAGTTCTCCAAGTCGACTCAGCAGCAAACGGTAACCCTGAGTTTGCAGGAGCGGATTCAGGCACGTATCGAAATGATGCTGAGAAACAACCCGACACGCGTTGATCTGTATACGCGTTACATGGAGATCATTGAGGAATACAACCGCGACAAGGACAAAGCCGAAATTCAGAAAGTTTTTGATCAGTTGCTCCAGTTCCACGACTCATTAGATCAGGAGGAGCAACGTTACGTCCGAGAAGGTTTCTCTACCGAGAAAGAGCTTGCCGTATACGACCTGCTCTGCAAGGACAAGTCAGCGTTGACCAAGGGTGATATTGATATGGGCAAGCTCAAGAAGGTAGCCATGGATCTGCTGGCAACCGTTGGTGTTCGTCGGGCTGAGCTGGGCAATCTGCGTGATAAAGCATCGACTCAGGCACAGCTCAAGACCTCAATCATTGACCAGATGCTGAATGGAATGCCGAAGGAATTTTCCAACGAGGACATCGTGGCCCGAGCAGAAATGGTTTTTCGGTTCCTACAGCAAGGGTCAGTGGGGCAGGTATTGCACTGACAGTTTAACTACGAGAGCTCTCGTAGATCGTTGATCTCAGACTTGAATGATGTTTTCAGGCGCAATTTTAGCGGCCACAATATCGTATATATCTATGTCGACCTCTGGAGCCTTGATCGAGATAATCAGGGCGTAGCGTGCGGGGGTATCGTAACGCGCGAGGGACGCTCTCGTTTTCCACCATCCCAATGATGGATAAACGGCGAGATAGCCACGGCTTGCTAGCTCGGCAGCGGTACCTTTCCAAGTGTCTTGATGCAGAGAGCCACGATGCCGCTTTTGCTTACCCAAAGTCCATGCCGGGTCATTGTCTCTGTTGGATGTACCACTCTCGTCATCAAGTGCTGCGGCGTTGATCCTAGCTTTAAAACGAGCAATATCTTCGGTTGGACGCTTTACATCGAAACGGAGTCCATGTGACTCATAGCGATAGCGAGATCGACCACGTGAAGAGGGATTGGGTTCGATAAAGTAAGACAGTGTGACAGTCATCTCTACTGGGGTTGCCCCCAGGGCTTCCAGTTCGTCCTTTGGCCATGGCAATTCGTGGAGGTGCATCTCGCGCGGAGAAGGATCTTTCCCTTTCAGTTTTTTGAAGGGGTGCAGAGTGTCCTCGACCGCCAGGGTGAGCGAATTGGAGGCACTCCACATGGCTTTCCCAAGGCTGGGAACCCCAAATCCACAGTGCCTAACCAGGTGTTCGTAATCCTGCTTGGTTGGCGAGCGATCAACTGGAAGAAACATATTCTTCATTGCATCAGTCCACTCTGCTGAATGAACGATCAAGGCTCTGATACTTTCTGGCCAAAGCTGTGGATAGGTTGCCATCAGTTGCGCCGCCATTCGAGAACAAAGCGATGTTGCCGCGCTCGTTGCGGTTACCAAGGTGAGAGGTCTCTCAACAGGCAGGTGATGTGTCGTAAGCAATGACAACTCACCTGCTGTTGCGGGCCCCATGAGGTCATCGTGGATTAGGTTTCCGCCCTCGAAGAGGACGTCGGGCTTCAAGGGATAATAATTTACCCATGTTTGAGACGTGGTACTGAATGGGCTCAGCGCGCCCTGTTCGGCCACTGCATTCAGTCCATGTGGAAGTTCTACCAGATCAGTGAAAGCGCCTACCGTAAGTGCATTCCAGGACTGTGCCGGGTCACAAATGCCCATCAGGGTATTGCTTTCAGGGTAGGCAGCCCAATCAGTGGGATTTCGGATATTTCCTGCTGACACAACAAAAAGTCTAGGTGTGGCGCCCTGATCGTCTGCATCGGAGGCCAGCCGGTCAAGGGCCGATGACCACGATGAAGGGCGGCCTCGGTCTCGGCCATCAATAGTTGTAACCGCCATGCTGAACACACGTGCTCTAAAAGGAGCGGTTATTTCAGATCGAGCAACAGCTTCGACGGTATTGACACCATATTGCTTTTCGTCGCCAGTATTAGCGCCGTTGTACGGGAGTAGCTTTACCGACTCAAGACGATGTCCAATAACCAGCGGATCTGCTGAGCGAAGAGTGTTAGAGAGATCACCATAAAGGGCCAGTCCGGCCATGTTGGTTCCATGTCCATTACGATCATCTATACCCCAATCGGGTTCAATAGTATGAAGATCGAGAATGGTTAAAGCCGGAGCTAACAATGGGTGCCCATGGTTCACTCCGGTATCTATGATACAGACATGCGGGGCATTTTCTGGGGCAGCAAAGGTTGTTCTTTCCAGCAGTTCTTCAGCCCATTGATGTTGTTCTGCTGGGGTAAAAGAATCGAAAAAATCTGCCGTTTCCTTTGCCCTGCGTAGTTCGGCAATGCAATTGAGGGCCAGAACTGAACTTTGTAGCTGCGCTTTACTGCTCTGGATTAACAGGATTGTGCGTTCCGGAAACCTAAGCGCTCCATCCAATACTCGAATGCTGAGCATTTCAGCAACCATGGTAAAAGTCGCGACAGTGGCTTCACGGTTCTCTCTGACCGGTAACCATGCCTCCCACCAAATAAGCTCATCGTCATCTATCGGAAGGAGTTCGGGATCATCTGTCCAAAGTGCTTCGAGTTGAGCAACATGGATAGATTGGATTGTATTGATTAAAGCTTTGTGATCAAGACTTTGACCCTGAGCCCCTTTACGATCATTGAGGTATTCAACGATGACTTTTTCAAAATAATCAAGTTTTCCATCTGGGACGAAGACAGTTGCGAAACCCTGCCCTCCCTCTTCTTTATAATTGAGAAGTTCGATGCCTTTAGGTTTGTTAGCCAAGCTTTCAAAAGCTAATTTGACATCATTGAAGCTTTCAAACTGAATTCGGAGGCCAATTCCGTCTTGGATCCCCAGCGCCTGTTGCGCCTCTTTGGCTTGTTCGGCGATAGGCCTGAGCTGCTGAATTTGCCCCTGCAAGGCGTTGCCGTGCTGAGCTCGGTCTCGATCCGGGAGTGGCGCTTGCCTGACCGGAACCCGGTGTGATGTAAAGGGGTCTGTTGATGAGGTGTTTTTTGGGAATAGATGGGGGAGGTTGGCTCGGCGTTGATCCGTCATCGCGATACAGCTCTTTGAGTTAGGTTTCGATTACGAGGCTTTTGCTGATCAGCTTCCGCTCTTCCAACATCCGAAAGACATCCGCATCGGTGATTGATGCCCGGTCATGAATGATGGCGTCTTTAAGAGTGTCGTCAGCCGCACGAGAAATATCCGCATAGCTTAAGCCTTTGGCTTTTTCGGCAAGCTTCGTCCAAGACAATCGCTTGGGCTTGAAGCTGGCTAAACGGTTCTTGAGGACAGCGATGATTTGCTCTGCTTCGGGCAGTCCATATTGGATCATGTCATCAAAGCGGCGGAACAAGGCGTAATCCAGAATCTCAGGGTGATTCGTGGCCGCGATTACCAAGCTGTGCGATTGATCCTGTTCAAGCATCTGCAAGAAGCTGTTTAGTACGCGGCGGATCTCGCCAACATCGTTAGCCAATCCCCGTTGTGAGCCAATGGCATCGAACTCGTCGAAGAAATAGACACCACGTACCTCGGTAATGGCATCAAAGACTTGGCGAAGTTTAGCGGCGGTCTCACCCATGAATTTGGTGATCAAGGCATCCAACCGCACTACGAATAGAGGAACACCCAATTCACCGGCTAACGCTGAAGCAGTCAGGGTTTTGCCCGTCCCGGGTGGGCCGACCAAGAGTAGTTTTCGTCGTGGGGACAGCCCATGCGCCCGAATCTTCGCGTGGCTCTGCTGCTCTTTGATGATTCGGTGCAAGCGCATCGCAACCTGCTCGTCCAAGATCATGTCGGACAGTCGAGCTTGAGGGTAGGAGGCTTGGAGGAGACCAGCCAGTTCGCCACGAGGTTGGCTGATGGGAACTGTCTTATTGGCTATTTTCGACGATGGGCGAGCCTTCGCGGTATCGATGAGGGCTTTTAGTTCTTCGGCAAGTTTTCCATGGCCTAGCTTGGCCTCATGCGCTGCGACCTGCATAGCCACTGAGAAAAAGTGGCTGTCATCACCTGTGATATGTGATTTCAGCAGTGCTTTGAGCTGTTCTGCGCTTGCCATTATTTGACCTCATACAAGCCGAGCATTATAGGCATCATTAGCCGTCGCTTGCAGAAAACTAGCTTCATTTTAAAACCCTGCAGCAGGCACTCACTCAATCACCCTGTGACGCCGCTTCAGCTTTGAGTGTACCGGATAGGTGGGATTAGAGCTCGACCGTCAGGGTCTTGGATTCCCTGTCCCTCACAGAACCGCCCCACCGCCGTCAGTGAGCGCCACACCCGCACGGGTTCACGCCGCGAGCGCACCGGCAGCCACTTGCTGCCGAGCCGCAGTTCCAAGCGCCAGACCTCGCCCTCGCGCAGCACGCGAAACTCCCGGGCCGCCCCGGTCTCGACCAGCGTCTGCAACGTCTCCAGCTCGATGGCTCGTTTCATGTTGATCCCCTGCGCTCGCGTCCAACCAGTCCCCAGGGTATTGGTATAGCGCAGTCGCGGAGTCCGGCGACCAGATTGCCTATGCAGTATCACCAGATGGTGGTTCACGGTTGGGGGGTGATTGACCATAACGTTCAATTACGCGCAGCTCGAATCGTAGGGAGGTTATGAAGGGCCCTGCCGTTCCTGAGCCTTGCGAAAGGCTAAGGCCATGGTCGTGGTCGCTGGCGCGCGCTCAGTCGGTTTCTTCGGCTCACGCTGGACGTTGGGCCGGCGTGGACTGGACGGCTTAATCAACGAGGCGGTTCGCTTATCTGCAGGGGTGGGTTTCGCCGACTCAGCCGGTGTACTTCGCCCATCTCTCGCTTGAGCAAGCAGACTGTAGACGTCGAGGGTGACCGGCGAGCCCTGCGGGAGCAGGATCGACAGCTGAAAGTGGCCGTCGCTTACGGCTTTAATCTGCGCCAGGTTGTGCTCGGACAGCACCTGATGATGTTGATGGTGCGCCACGACCCGCCGCAGGTAGAGGGACAGGTGCTGTCCCTGACGAGTTCCGGTCAGCTTGAGGTAGCTTTTGTCGATGCCTGTGACCGCTTCGATAATGAACGGTTGCCAGCCGGCGCGCTGCCAAGCATAGGTGATTGGCTCACCTGTGGCTGGAGCTTTACCTGGTCGGCTGCTAGTGTCGGTGCAGGGATGTTTAGGCCAAGGCGGGCCCAGCTCGTCGAAGAAAACTCGGCCCCCCCTGGCCGATTGATAAAAGAACACCGCCGCCCCGCACACTGGGCAGCTGGCGTTGGGATTGACGTAGCTGTGGTAGGTATTGGTAAGTGAAATGAACCAGCCGCTGGGTGCCAATGGCGCGCTAAAGGTATTGATGGATCGCCCCATATGTCCATCACCGCCCCAACCACAACTGCAGTTTTTAGGATGATTCCAGGCATTACACATCAGCACCTCCTTGTGGTCGCGAATGGCGGTATTTTCCTAGTCACGCTCAGCTTTTCAATCGGCTCCTATTCAAGGGGCGTAGGCTGCTTGTATAGCACTCGACCGTTCTGGTGGAGTCCTAGTAACTGACGACCGGTGTGTCGCCGGGGGCTGGCAATGCTACGTTGAATGAAATCGTACGGAGGGTCTCAGTATGGGCTGGTTCAGAAAACCTCGACAACTCACCTACTGGGAGCGCCGTGAACAAGCGTTCATTGATGCCGTGAACAAGCTAAAAACCTTACACGTTACCTCTGAAGGGGCGATGTACATCGATCCTGAAGAGATTCGCGAGCAAATCATTGCTTCTCGAGAACAATTAAAGCAATTCGTCGTTAAGTAGGCGAATAGGTGAGCGGCTGCTAACTAGCTCTACACCCTCCCTATTAACCTTATGGCTAGTACACAGATTGCCATTACTATGTCGAGCTGTTGAGTTCTTCGCAGGGTCAAACTTTGATGGCTTCAGGTGCGTCGTAAATCTACTTGTGACTTCACTCATCAGACGAGCCTAGGTCTCAATCCAGCATCTGAGCTTGTGTTCGTCGGCGGAAAATCGTTTATTCCGGTGTTGAGGTCGTCACCGGTTCATAACATGCCAGCGTTTGTTCATTCTGGTTGCGGTTCTGATGAACTCATGCGGCTAACCTGGTAATCAAATTTTCTCTGCGATTTCATCAATGACTGGACGAAACGAACCATGAGCCTTGCGTCGAGTGCTTACCTTGACTCCGTCCCACCTGAGAGGATCGACGCCATCAATCAGCTCTCTTTCCAGTGCCCTTCCGCGATTCTGAAAGGGAACGATTGATTGACTATCCTGGCTTAAAGTACCTAGGTACAACCACTTTCCCAGTGCTTTAACACTATGAGCATAGAACGCCAGTTCATGGGCAAGCGATGAGCCATTTGGAAAGATGTACCAAACTTTTTCAAAGTAAGTCCGAGCGAAACTAGCCAACTTAAGCAAGTCTGCCGCAGCTCTCTCCTCTTTTCGCGAAGTGTCTCCCACCCGTATAAATATGGCAGCCTTGGGGTGCCCATTCACTTGGATCATGAAGAACTGATTGAATAAATCAGAGTGACCGACCTTTATCATTTCGCCTTCGGGATAACCGAAAAAGTCTGGCCTCGATATCTCCAGCACCTCGCCGCACCGACGTTCGTGCTCGGCGACTCGGGAGCGAGCGCGGGCGCGACTGGTAGTGGTGGGCGTGCCCACGCTTTTCGCATGACCTTCTGTAATATTGCGAAGGTCGAGCAAAGTCTGTTGGTTAGCGAGCGTGCTTTGCACAAGTGACAAAGCTACTTCACTGTTGAGCTGGTGTAGTCGTTCAAGCTGTTCAATGTGAGCGTAACCGCAGCCCACCTGTTCAGAGGAACATGGCCCTGCAATACGATCCAGGAAATTGCCGGCTTTCAGCATTCGCGAAACGACCTTGGCGTCGTACCCCTGCTCGTCTGCGAGTTTTCGGATCAGCAGGTTGATGCTGTCGTTTCCCTGGTAGGCATCCAATTGCGCCTGCACATTTTTGTATAGCGTGTACCAGTGTTGGCGTGCCTGCCTACCCATTTCAATCCCCAAGCTAACCGTGTAGTCCAGATGTGTCCTTTGAGTACACATCACCAAATCTTGACAGTCTATCGACCTCGGGCTATACCTAACAGCTCAATTATTTGGTGAAGTGTACCAATGAAGTCTGACAGTAAAAGCCATGCTTTCAGCCGAGACGTTGCAAAACGGGTCAGGCGTTCGCGCAGGGCATATGTCATGTGCTCGGCAAAAAATGGCAATGTCGAAATCCGAGTGGAGTCTCGGCTTGAGCAATCCGTTGCTCAGGTGTTCGAGCTGGATCCCCGAGTTCGCTCCTACCGGGCACAACCGTTCACACTCGATTTATCAACGGGTGATCTGTTACCAGAGAAGCACCTGATCAAACCTCAGGGCACGATGTATTACACGCCTGATTTTTCCGTCCTCCTGGACGAGCTACAGGTTGTCGTGGAAGTAAAACCTCGTCTTTTTGTGGAGGAGCAAACTGAGTTCCTGAGGTTGGTGAGAAGTGCCCTGCTGAGTAAAGGCATGCGCTTCATCGTTATTTCTGAAGATGACTTTAAGGGTCACTACCTCAGAAATGTTCAGCTGTTCATACCCTATTTAACACAAGCATCGGCTGCTCTCTCGCAGTGGGCCGCTCCTTTGCAAACACTTACTCCCGACCGCCTCAAAGGCCCTGTCCGCCAAATCCTGGATACAGGCTTACCGGCGAACTACCAGCTCGCAGCGGGGGTGCTACTCGGGGTTGTCAAATTTGACCTTGAGATACACCAGTTCGAGCTGATGGATTTTGAAATTGCGCCTGCATTTGGCTCGTTGGAAGCCTTTGAGGTGATTCGTTATGAACTCTAATTTAGAGGCAGGGCAAGCTGTCGTATGGCAAGACACCTGCTACGTTATCAAGGCCATCAAGCCACTGTTGGGGGACATCGTTCTCGAGGCGAAGGGTGGTGTTGAGCGCGCTGTCGATATTCGAGCCTTTTATAATCAGGTCGCCTCTGGTGACATTGCATTGCCTGGTCGGAAAGTCGAGGCTACAAAGCGCTCTTGGTCTAAAACCGAGCAAGAGGAAGCCGACTTTCGTCAGAAACTGATCGAGCTACAGGTATCACTTGATGCCCAATCTCTGGATGATCAAGCGTGCAATGAGCGTGTGGATGCATTTTGTTTACTCCACCAGCACAAAAGGCCTTCGAACAAAAGCATCCAGAATTACCGGCGCAAATTCAAATGTCATGGGTTCGAAGGACTTATCCCAAATTTCAGTCGCAGGGGCGGTTCCGGGTGGGCGAAAAAATCCGGAGCAAAGGAGGTCGCAGAACGTGTCCTGATTCAGACGTTCATGAAAGACGATAAGGTGAATCTGTCGTCCGTGACGACGATGATCAATCAAGAGTTGAAAGACCTCTGCCAAGAATCAGGGGCTGAAGAACAGATTGATCGAAAGACGATCAGTCGTCTTCTCCAGAAATTGCCCAGCTCTTTGGTGAAAGAAGGGCGCCTTGATCCTCGTACGTTCAATCTTTGGAATCGTCAGGCTGTCCGGCGTTATGACGTGAAGCAGCCCTTTGAGCGTGTTGAAATCGACGCTAAGACATTGGATGTGTATTGCCGCGACGAATTCGGTAACCGCTATACCGAGCTGACCATGTACGCCATGGTTTGTGCACACGCTTCATACCCTGTCGCCGTATATGTAAGCGGCGGTAAGCCCAGCGAATACACCTTGTTGAAAGTGTTCGAGTTCTTTCTGGCGCCGAAAGACCAGGCGTTCAAAGACCGTTTCGGCATCGTAACGGACTGGGTGCAGCCTTGCGGCATCTCCACAGTGGTTCTCGACAATGCGTCAGAGAATTTCTCCGACCTATCTTTGGGCATCGTACGGCGCTTGGGGATTCAGATCGAGTACGCTCGGATTGCCCGAGGCGACGACAAGCCGCACGTGGAGTCATTCTTCAAGGCATCCGACGAGGGTGTTTTCACCAAAATGCCGGGTGCTAAGCAGAGCCAGGACAAACGAATCAAAAATCGTCATGCCAAGGCCGAGGCTGAGGCCTGTTACTCAATCGAAGAGATCTACCGGCACATCGTGACATTCGTTGCCGACGTCTACATCCACCGTCCAAATCAGAAGCTTGGCTTTCGATATGGCAAGCCCATGACCCCCAAAATGGCGATGGATGAGGCCTTGTCTAATTTCCTGCCAGTGCCGCCACCCTCCCTCGATCAACTGAAGAAGTTGCTTCTTGAGGTGAACAGGGATACTCGCCAGCTTCAACACTACGGCGTCGACTTTGAAGGCTTTCAATTCCATAGCCAAGCTATGGCCGCATTGGCGCGCGAGCGTGCCATCAGCACCATCGACATCTTGTACAACCCCGAAGATTGCACCGCGATCTTCGCTGTGCATCCTGACGATGGCAGCCTGATCCGACTTCACAATAAAACCGTCGGTATCCCAGAGGTGTCATTCGTGGTGGCCAAGATGTTGAAGAAGGCTTATTCGGGTGGCAACGCTGAGATGAATGGACACGACTATCAGCGCGTGTATGCCCGAATGCTCGCCCAGTTCACGGCTGACAGCCAGCGGCGTCCAAAAATCAAGGCTAACAACAAGGCATTGCGTGAGCGCGAAAAAGTCTCGGAGAAGGCCGAAATAGCAGGCCAGCTCGAAAAGTACACGTCCCAACCACGAGATGCTTTCGTATCGCCAAAGGCGGACGACTCCAGTGAGGATGATTTTGAACCCGCGCCGCGCAGGGCACAACCATGAACCAAGTGATGAACCCTTTAGTCTGTCATCACCGTTTTAACGTCGTACAGACTGAAATTGAATCAGCCTTGGCGCGCACGGAGAGCGGTGATCCACAGATCCTGCCCATCGTCGGGCCCACCCGCGTCGGCAAGTCGAAGTTGTTGGCAAGTATCATCGCTAGCCATACAACCAGCGAACCTTTGGGACACCGCAAAATTATCTATGTGGTAAGTCCCAAACATCTCACCGGGCGTGCTTTGCCGGATGCCTGTTTGGTCAGCATCGGCATGAGTACCGCGCTGTTCAGGAATCATGTGTTGGCGACCGATGCCTTCATCAAAGCGGTCAACAAGCAGTCGACGCGGCTGCTCATTTTCGACGAGACGCAACACATGCTGGAGCGCAGTGGACGCACGACAGTGCGTGCGGCTGCTGACTTCATCAAGCTGATTTTTGATCAGACGCGAGCCAGCATCGTGCTGGCGGGACTACCGACCCTGCTCGGGCTGTTCAAGGAAAATGAACAATTGGCTGATCGAGCCCTGAGCCCCATCGAATACTACCCATATCAATGGCAGGGCACAGATTACAAGCATTTCCGCAGCGCGCTGGGCAGCGCACTGGAGCACCTGTCTGAGAATGGCTGGGACACGTTTGCGTTTAATGATGCGGAGTTTGCTCGCCGCATGTACTTGGCCTCTGCAGGTCGGTATGGGCTGATCCACAAGCTTTTCGGCGAGGTGCAACTGGTTGGGCAAGCCGACAAGGTAGCAGGCTATGAAGCGTTTACTTTGGCCTATCAACGCGCCGTGATGGGTAGGCTGATCGACTTCAATCCCTTCGAAATTCAGCAGCCTGTATTGGTTGAACACATGGCCTTGGTTTATGCGAAGGTCATGCAAGAAGCCGGCGTGCGCATCTAAGGGGAAAAAACCATGCTGGCGTTCATACCAAACGATGACATATCTGACGAAAGCCTAAACGGCTATCTGTTGAGACTGACAGAGGAGAACTTTCTTGGGTCTACCCATGCCCTTTTGCGACCGCCCGGTGTCCGGCTAAAAAGCCGTTACACCGATGGGGAGCGGTCTGCCATAGCGCAGTACCATGGGCTAGATGCGCAACGGCTTGATCGTTTGGCAGCGTTTCCTGCTGTAGAAGGATCGATGGCTGCTGGGCTATTCCTGAGAAAGCTTGTCCCCGTCTGTCCGGAGTGCCTGCAGCTATCAGGTCATATCCGCCAGGTGTGGCATCATCAGCTATTTACGGCCTGTCCGCTGCATCAGGTATTGCTCATCGCCGAGTGCCCGGAATGTGAATCGTCGTTGGAATTAAATCGGGGGGCCGTGTCTCAATGCGGTTGCGGATGCGATCTGTCACTAGCGACCGCGCTGCCAGCCGATGCCGCCAACCTCCTGATTTCATCGATCCTCCTGCGCACCGGCGAGAATCAGCAGGTGCTTTCAGGTTTGAACCATGCGCCGGGTGTCCCGCAGGACATCGACAAATTCCTGCTGTTTCTCGCCAATCTGACCTTGAAGGTGCCACACAGGAAAAATGTGGCGATTGATTTTAAACGTGCCGTTGAGATCAATCAGGCTTGTTATGTGATGGCTCAGGATTTATTGACTGGATTTCGGACATTTGTGCTAGCAAAGGTACAGGCAGCGAACCAGGCAGACTCCAGGCAATTCATTCGTCATTTGGGGGCTTGGTACAGAGAGCTGAACGCCTCGTTCAACTCCGCAGCTTACGCACCCTTACGGGCCATCGTTACCAATATCATCCTCGGCCATGCCCATACTCCGATCAACCGAAAAATGAAGTATATCGGCGCAGAGCTATTGGGCTTAAAGGCTACGTTTACCGCTAATGAAGCTGCCCGTTTGCTTGGTTCTTCACCCGACCGAATCATGTCGTACGTGAAGACTGGCCAGTTGCCTGGGAAGGTTATACAGGGGGCGTTGGTTGACTTCTGCCTAATCGACCGCGCAGCAGTTGAGGCGCTCCAGCAGGCTGCAGAAGGTCTCGTCACCAGCAAGGATTTGCTCCGTATCCTCAACATCACTCGTCGGGTGCGCGCACGCCTACTGGAATCGGGAACCCTAAATCGAGTGCCGGAAAGCGACAGGCCCTTGTTCGCTAAAGGGGAATTTCTAAAGAGGGATGTCCAGCGCCTGATCGACGTGCTCGCTGAAGCGCCGGTGCCTGTGGTTTGCCACACAACCCTCGGGATTGAAGACATCAGCGCTAAGCGCTTCTCCTACCACCAAGCCTGTGAACTCTATCGACTGATTTTCACTGGTCAGATCAAGCCAGTATCAAGAACTCCTGAAGTACAGGGGTTAGCAGCCTTTGGATTCGATCAGGAAGAAATCCTGAGGCATCTGCGGCAAGACTCTGCCTTGTTTGAGCTGACCATTACGGATCTCACCAAGATGACTCGCTGGAAGCACGAGAACATCAAAGCCTGGGTGGAACAAGGTCATTTGGGGGCCCGCGTTGAGTTCTTGGGCAGAAGCCGCAGGGTGTTCATTTCGGTAGTGGATCTGCTGATGTTTCTCTCCACGCACATTGTGGTCGCAGAAGTTGCCGAGCGCTTGGGCAGTAAGTCAGTACACCTAACCAACTCTTTGGCAAGTAAAGGCGCCATGGTAAGAGGCGGCCACGTGACGTCTGAAGGTACTCAGCGCGGTGCCTTGATATCAACAGATGCCCTGATCAAATTAGCGTTGGGGCGTGCTGCCGGCGAAAGTCCTCGAAAAGCTAGCGGCGCGAGTATGGGGACGACAACTCGTTGTTTGACTATGGCGGATCTCGCGGACGGGTTGTTCGGTGTGGAGAATCGGCCCGGCTAAGGTAGTCGTGCTATCAGATCGAGTGCTAAACGTATGCGCCGGGCAGGGCGTCGACGATGCACATGCTCAGCGGAGGTTAGCTGTCATGAAAAACCTGGATGCGATCACAGAGCTGTTGTATGGCGAGGGCATTTCGATGCTCGGCCACAATGCTTCCGATGAAGATGCCATAGCACTCGCCCAGCGGCGTTTCGGTCATGCGCCGTATTGTCTAGTCAGGCAATGGATCTGGATTGATCTGGTGATGCCGCCATCACTATTGGAAGCGCTGGAGCGTGAGGCTCGTCTCCCAGTCATGATCTATGCGCACGAGGTGGTCATGGACAGCCAAGGACGGCTTAAGCCGGGAGACTGGGTGCGTACTACTCCAATGGTGTCGTTCTCGGATGGTTTCTGCTTTCAGACACGCAATACCGCGTATTTTCTGCTGGGCCCTGGCACTCGTAAATCAGCAGAGCTGGCGACAGTGGTTAAGGTTTTCTAGACCCGGCCTTGCCTGGCCTACCTACCTCATTGGCAGGGAATCTGACATGACAACCTCAAGAGGTTTCGGTGAACTTCGGCTCGCGGCGGCAGAGCGGCATTTCAGCGGTATGGCAGTGACTGCCTTCCTGACAGAAGTCGAGATTGTGGCGTGTTCTGCGGTCGGTGTGGTGCATAAGCACACTCGTGCAGGTGCAGGACGGTTTGAAGACGGGCGTCGCATTCGTACCTCTGATATCCACCTGATGGCGCACAGGAGCCCTTACTGGATACTCCTCACCGCCAGCGGCAGTTGCTATGTCATCGTCACGTTCAAAGGTAACAATGGTCGGCAGTCACTTAACGACTTTTTGAAGGTGCTGAGCGGTGGCTTTTATCCCACCCCCAGGCACTTACAATAGGAACCGCGCTGGCGCAAATAGGCGATCATCACCACTCACTACCTTGTATCAGCATGTCGATGTAAAAAACCACCGTCAGCTTGACCTATGAAATTATTCTTTTGTCTCGACAGCTTGCTCTAGTTGCGCAGCATCTGATTCATGACTTCCCCAAGGTAGCTCGGTCAACTCGGCGATGGATTGGAATTCTTTCAGGAACTCAGGTTGATGCCTAGCCAGCCACCGGACGACGGCAGCGTTAGCAAGAAGCTTGGTCAGGTATCCTTTAATGACTGTGAGATGAAGGACATCAGGCCCGTAGTCTTCTTCCACTGTTTTGATCTGCATCTGCAGAGCGGCCAGCTCTCGCTCAAGGCGAGCGATTGATTCGGCAGAGATTTGATCAGGTTGGTTTTTTCTGGGCACTGCCAATTGGTCTGAAGGTGTTGCAGCCAAAAGTGCCTTAGCGAGTAGTACAGAGAGATTTTTATTCCCAATCATCAATTCAGCCGCTTCAATTTGCCTCAATGGTTTCATCTGACGCAGATGATGGAAAACATTCGCTGGGCAGTCCGTATCACCCAGAAGCGAAATGGCCTCAGCGCAAATGCCATTCAGTAGCCGGAATTTTTGCTTGATGGTCTGCGGTGATAATCCAAGCGCTTTGCCAAGACGCTCCGCAGAGACTCCACGCTCCATTGCCCGCACTATCATTTTGTTGCTTTGTACGGCTGATAATCTGTTGGTACGTTTGTTGTAAGAGTAGGTGTCGTCGTCGGTTGCCACGAGGCAGTCGACTTCCAACTCTCCCAGGTCTTTCAGCGCCTCAATGCGTAGATGGCCATCTAGCAGAAAGTATTGCCCACTACGTCCAGGTACTGGTGTTACAGCGGGTGGCTCGACGAGGCCGACCTCCTGGATTGATGCTAAGATTTGTTGGTACTTAAGGCTTTCTTTTACCGCTGGCCTTGAGATTTTCAGGGGTATGATATTGGCCACTTCGACTCGAACGCAGTCATCCAAAAAAGCCTTTTTTGGAAGATGAGGCTGCTGAGCGCCAGTAGGCTCAAGTCTTTGCTCAGACATCACAACTGCCCTCCGTTCCCAAGAAGCCGAGTCTGTATCAGTTTCGGCATCAAATTCAGATGCTCTGTAGAGAGCAGCTTTTCGAAGTCACTGACGGACAAGAGTTCTTTGATAGCTTGAATGGCGAAAACAACGCGGTCGTGTGTAAAGGCGGCCTTTTTTACCATTAAGCGCTGTCGTTCGGCTTCCTGTTCGAATAGTCGTCTCAAGTCTGCGGGCGTCATTCTTTTCTTTTTATTCTGGCTGACACCTAATGAGCTCCCGCGCACAAATTTGTCCTTCTTGGCACGGAGCTCTAGGATGTGCCGCAGCTTGGTTATTTTCTTTCCTCTTATTCCACGCTCGTAGGCATCAGTGAGCACATTCTGGATGTCGCTTTCACTGCTTCGGGCGATGTCGGTTGCCATGCTTAAAGGGATCAAACCGGTTTCGACAGCTGACAGGAGTTTTTCTTCACCTCGCTCAAGTAGCCCAACGATCATGTTGACCCATGATGCTGTGCTACCAATTACTATTGCGATCTCTGCATCAGTCTTGCCCCTTTCCTTCAAACGTCCAACCTCGTTCATGAGATCTATCGGGCGATGTTGCCTTCGAGCAACGTTCTCTACCAAACTCATTACAAGGCAATCTTCTTCGACAGCATCAATCACAAATGCTGGAATCTCTGTGGCCTCCAGAGCTAGGAACGCCTCGAGCCGGCCTTGTCCGCACACAAGGTCATAGTTGAGCGCGCCTTGCGGCGAGGCTTTTCGACTTAATGTGATGGGGCGTTTGAGTCCCACCGTTTTGATATTTTCGATGAGCTCACGGTGAACCTTTTTATTCCTCGTTCGAGGGTTCAGGATATGAATTTGTGCTATTGGAATTAATGTGACACGTTCGCGTGAAGTTGATGGGACGGTCATTGGCAAGCCTCCTTCAGGGAGCAACGGGCAGCAAGCCCATCAAGAACATCCAGCGTTGTGAAGCGGTAGCTGTCGATTAAAGGGCTATTTTCCTCGGCCATTTTTTGTGGCCATGCCCCCATATCTATTCTGGGAACCAGGTAATAGTCCCGCACCTGCAGATTTGTGTGCTCCATGCGAACAGCAATCGTGATATCTGGCGCCAAGCTGTTATCGAATCTGAGCTTCCAGCGAAGAGTTCCTATAGGTGTCGCCTGGCAGCGCGCTATGACCACTGACGCCGTCCACTCACCGTTGATGGTCAGTAGGTCATTTTTAGGATTGGGTTCGACCTGGGCTCCGACTTGCTTCAGGTGTTTGACAACATCTTCAAGAACCGTCGGATGCAACTGTCTTATGGAGCGATTGATCTCCAAATATCGATAGTCTCTGTCGGGTGTATAACCGATAAGTGTGTATGCACGTAAAAGCCCGCCGAATCTGCTTATATAGGTAGTGCTAGACGGCATGTTGTCCTGCTCATCGATAAGCATTCCGGACAATAAACCCGCCCGTTTCAACAGAGTACGAAGCAGTTCCAACATTTGCGCATCGTCCAGGCGATGTGAGCGCTGCAAGATTATTTCGCGAACGACCGCAAACACCTCCAGCGAGACAATTCCCTGGAATGCTCCATCACAGCGAACCCACCTGTCGGGTGGGTTGCGACTGATGCGGTTACGTAGCTTGGAGGACGTTTTGTTGTAGACATTGTTACCGATGTATTTTTCGTTGGTCAGCACTTGGTGGATGCTGCCCCGGCTCCAAGGACGGTTAAAGTCGGTGATCAGCCCTTCAGCGTTGAGTGCGTTGGCGATCTCACGTTCGTTCATTTTGTCGTGGACGAATTGATGGTAGATGCGCTGAACTACCTCAATTTCCGCCTCGGGCCCAGGAATCAAAATGACCCTGTCGGTCTGGATGCTCTTCTGCTGGCCCCTTGATAGTTCTGCCTTGAATTCGTTTTTCTCGTCGATCAATGCACGACGTAATCCATATCCTGCTGGCCCACCTTGGTGAAACCCCTTTTCGACCAGGCGGCACTGACCAGCGAAAACTTTTTGGGATAGCTCTCGGCTGTACTCCCCTGCCATTGATCGTTTGATGCCTTTGTAAATTGTTGCCAAAGGCGAACCGTCGTTTTCGAATGGCTCTGCGCAATAGACAACCTTGATGCCTGAGCTAGTGCAAAGATACTCATAGTGGGCGCTTTCGTCCGTGTTCTGAAAGCGTCCCCACCGACTGACGTCATAGACAAGAATGACTTGGAATTGGGTATGTCCGGTCTGGACGTCGTCGAGCAGCCTACGCAGAGCATCACGACCGCCGATGTCCAGGCCGCTTTTCCCTTCGTCTCGGTAAGTTGTGATGATTTCCATGCCATGGCTCATTGCGTATGCATGGATGGCTGCTGATTGGTTTTCGGTAGAGTACCGTTGGTGATCAGTGGACATGCGAACGTACTCTGCAGCCGGTACCAAGCTATCAGAGCGGTCTGTTGAATTTGTCCGCATGGATGGAGAGGGCAATAGGCCTCCTCTAGACCAGAGAAGGCTGGCCCATTCGATTCAGCCTAGCGACGCTTTATTACGTGATGGTGACGGAGCAGGAGTATCTGCCCAGACTGAGCAGCGGCTCCTCTTCTATGCTTTCGGCCAGCGTAGATCGTCATGGATTAGCTGACATGGCTGTATTTATGTACAGTTATGGGGTGGAGGTGAGTGTCAGGGCTGACAGTTACAAGTTGCCGAAAGAGACTTGTATTAACTCAATAAGACGTACTTGAACAAGTGAGTTATATAGTTTAAATTTATATTCTCTTTTGACAAATTGTCAATTCACCGAATTTTAAAATCGTTGTTCATTTCCATGGCGTCTAACTTTGGCCAAAAATAGGTTTCCGCACTTTAACTTCTTCCAATAGGAAGATTAACTTTGCCCAAACGTGCCGTATACCTCTGATATTTCAATCTGTCAAAGTCGGTTAACTTTGCCCACCTACATCAGGCGAACCCGCAATAAAAAGGCCAACGCTCAGCGTTGGCCTTTTTTATTACCTCCAATTTGCCAAATGCTCCACGTGGAACATTACCCCTCGGCTGCCACTCCCACACTCTCCAACCGATACCCGTACCCATAGATCGTCAACAGCTGCCAACCCCGATCCGCCGTCAGCCCCAGCTTGTTCCTGAGGCGATAGATGTGGGTATCCAAGGGCCGTGACGACACCATCTCTTCATGGGTCCAGAACCGCTCATACAGATACTCGCGAGACAACGGTCGTGCCAAGTTGGCAAACAGGCAGCTAGCCAGGCGGTATTCACGCTCGGTCAGGTTGATGGGTTTACCCGCGCGGGTCACGGTGAGTTCGGCATCGTCGAAGGTCAGGTCGTTAAAGCTTTGCACTTCAGGCGTCATGGGCTTTTGCAGACCATGGCGGCGCAGCACGGCGGTGACTCGTGCTTTAAGCTCGTTAGGGCGAAAGGGCTTACTCAGGTAGTCATCGGCTCCGCTGTTGAGCGCAGCGACGATATCGCTCTCGGCGTCGCGACTGGTGAGCATAATCACCGCTGGCGGTGATTCCAGATGTTCACGGGTCCAGCGCAGCAATGCGATACCGCTGATATCGGGCAATTGCCAGTCGAGTATCAACAGGTCGAAGTTTTCCCGGCGCAGTTGGCGCAGCAGGTCTTCCCCTCGCTCGAAGCAATGCACAGACCAGGGCTGGTCCGATGTGCCGGGGATCTGTCGCAGTGTCTGTTCGACTCGGCGCAATTCAGCGGGTTCGTCATCCAATATCGCGACACGCATGGTGTGGGTCCCTTCACGAGAAATATGGCAACTGACGGCCCATCCAAACAAGGGCACTTACTGCGCAGATGCCAGCCGCTGAATCTGAACAATTGTGGTCAGATTCAACGGCTCTTCGCTTCTGGCTATACGCTGAGCTGAGGAATATATGCTTGAGCGCATGTAGGAAAGATACCGGCTACTGCTGGCAAGTAAAAGGCCACGCCGACACATTCCCGGTACGCTACGTTGAGCCTCTATCCAGTGACTTCAAAATAAGTTTCACTGAGCCCAAATCACGTCTATTGGTTGGCTTGCGACGAGCATGGCCTGGAAGGAGAAACCAAGGTCTATGACATCTTTAATCACGTGCCGGCCTGCGGTGGCTCCCTGATGAAGCTATGGGGCCAGCCGGAAAAGCGCCAACCTACCCACGCCCAGCATCTGTTCAATGGCCTTGTTCGCGAGTGGCTGTGGATAGGCTTGCTGTTGTTGCCTGTCACCGCCTATCTGTCCCTTAACCCATTCCTTGCCCTTGATAATCCTTTGTATGACGGCCTTCGCAAGCTCAACGCGCTATCCTCTGCCGACATGCAAATCCAGGCTGACGCACTGAGCGGCCTGCTGGGAGGGCAAGATACCGCGCAGGTGTCAGGTTGGTTGGCTGCGCTGCTGTCGACCACGCTCGTAGCCCTGCTGCTCGGCTTGCTGCTTTACCGACCGCGTTACGCGTCGTGGATGACATTGGGTTGCATGGCGGCCGCCGTGTTGGGCTCATTGACCCTGATGCGCCTGGGCCAGTGGTGGTCACCTGCCGCCTGCCTGATCGGTTTACTGCTCGGCTACCTGATCTGGAATTGGCGCCGCTTGAGTGCGGTCCTCGCTTATTTCGGCTGGGAGCTGGCGCGGCTGGATGACGAGCCCAAAGTCTTGCCGGAGCGCCGGCGTGCACCGGCGAGCAAGGGCGATGTGTTGCAGGGACGGATCTTCGCGTTGGAGCGAGCCGTCAGCCGTACGCGCGACACTCGGCGTTTTATGGCCGATGGCCTGGAGTGTCTGCCGGTGGCGACGCTGATTACTGATCCTCGCGGCAATATCCTGCTGGCCAACCGGATTGCCCGCGAGGTATTCGGCAATGAGCTGGTCAGCCACAACGTGTTGGAGCAACTGGCCGACCTGGGTTACCCGCCTCTGCACAATGGCGTGCGCCCTGCCCTCTCGGCGCTCGAGCTTATTGAGTTTCGCGATATCCATCAGCGCAGTCTGCGCATGGAGATTGCGCCTTTGCTCCCGGCAGAAGGTGATGTTGCCCTGGGCTGGTTGCTGAGCCTGACTGACCTGAGCAAAGAACGCTATGCTCAGCAGCACCGGGAAACCATGCTGCGCTTCTTGTCCCATGATCTACGTGCGCCCCATTCGGCGATTCTTGCGCTGCTGGATATACACAGCGACGATTCCCCGGTGTTTGCCCAAATTGAACAACAGGTGCGACGCGCCTTGAACCTGACCGAGTCATTCGTGCAACTGGCCAAGGCCGAGGCTGATGGCTATCACTTCCAGCCGACCCTGTTCGCCATGCTGGTGATGGACGCCTTCGATCAAGTAGCGGTGATCGCTCATCTCAAAGGTATTCACCTGGTCCATGATCTGGATGAGGCCGACGAAGGCATGGTGTCAGCCGATCAATCGCTGCTGACCCGCGCGTTGTTCAATGTGCTGGAGAACGCGATCAAATATTCTGCGTCTGGCACCACCGTAACGTTGCGCCACAGCAGCGCCCAGGGCTGGCTGGAATGCAATATCAACGATCAGGGTGCAGGTATCGCGGCCGAAGATCTGCCTGAGCTGTTCAGTCAGTACCGACGCTTCGATTCCGCTCAGGGCAGCGAGGGGCTGGGCTTGGGACTCACCATGGTCAGGGCGGTCGTGGAGCGACATGACGGGCATGTCAGGTGCGAAAGTACCCTTGGCAAGGGCACTACGTTCAGTCTGCGACTTCCCTTGTTGGATGACTGCTGAGACAGCTTTTGTCCTGTGCATAAAAAACCGGTCACCAGGACCGGTTTTTTAATGCCGAAAAAACTTATGCACGTTTTTCGAAATTTTATAGGCTAATGAAATATGCATATAAATCAGTCGGTTATAAGCATAAAAAGCCAATTAGCCAACAATCCGTGCACAGGTTATCCACAGAGCCTCATATCACCGGCGTGTCCACCACGATGGGCTCCGGTGGCAACGAACCCATTGCCCTCTGTTGCGCCTGATTCCAGGCTTGCGCGCGGTCATTCAGCGCCGCAATGGCGCGTGGTCCCTCGCCTTCGGCATACATCGGTTCACCGATCACCACAGTGATGGTGCCTGGACGCTTGGCCCAGCCAGTCTTCGGCCAGAACTTCCCGGCGTTATGCGCAATCGGCAGCACCGGCAGGTTGGCGTTGACCGCCAAGGCGGTGCCACCCCGTGAAAATTTGCCCACGGTGCCGTAGGGCACGCGAGTGCCTTCGGGGAAGATCAGTACCCACACGCCATCCTTGAGCAGCTCGTCACCTTTTTTGGCCACATGCTTGAGCGCCGCCTTGGGGTTGTCACGGTCGATGGCGATTGGACGCAGCATGGCCATCGCCCACCCGAAGAACGGTACGTAGAGCAACTCACGCTTGAGTACCTGGCTCAACGGTGAGAAGTACGCCGACAGGAAGAACGTCTCCCAGGTACTCTGATGGTTCGACAGAATCACGCACGGCTGGTCCGGCACATGCTCGGCGCCCTTGACCTCGAAACGGATGTTGAGGAACACCTTGGACAGCCACAACGCGCAGCGACACCAATAGACGTTGATGAAGCGATAGCGCGCCTTGAATGGCAGGAAAGGCGCGATAAAAAAGCTCAGGGTGCACCAGAGAAAGGAACTGGTGCCCAACAGCAGGTAAAAGAAAAAGGTTCTGATGGCCTGCAAAATCGACATGGCGGCATTTACCGTTGCGGGACATGGCCCGCCTGTTTAAAGCGCACTCCCGAACAGTCCTTGGCCAGGAAGTCGAGGGCTGCTGCTAGTTGTTGATAAGTTCTGCGGCAACCGCCGCCAGATCGTCAAAAATCAAGGTGCCCACCGGCAGGTTTTTCGCCTGGGTCTTTTCGCCTTTTCCGGTCTTGACCAAAACTGGCTGAGAGTCGACGGCCTTGGCCGCCTCCAGGTCACCGAGACTGTCCCCGACGAACCATATCCCAGCCAACGGTACCTTGTAATGTTCTGCAATGATTTTCAACATGCCAGGCTTGGGCTTACGGCAATCGCAGTCCTCATCCGGCCCGTGAGGGCAGTACACCACCAGCCCCACGTCACCGCCCTGCTCGGCCACCAGCGTGCGCAAGCGCGCGTGCATGGCGTCCAGGGTAGCGATGCTGTAATAGCCGCGGGCGATGCCGGACTGGTTGGTGGCAATTGCCACTGTCCAGCCGGCTTTGCTCAACTGCGCGATGGCCTCGATCGACCCGGGCAGTGGTATCCATTCCGCCACCGACTTGATGTAAGCGTCGGAGTCGTAATTGATCACCCCGTCCCGATCGAGAATCAGCAGTTTCAACATGATCAGCTCAGCGTCGAAATGTCAGCGATGTTGACGAACAGGCCGCGCAGACGCGCCAGCATGGCGTAGCGGTTTTTCCGCACGCCAGCATCTTCGGCATTAATCATCACCGCTTCGAAGAACGCATCCACCGGCTCACGCAGGGTGGCCAGGCGCGCCAGGGCTTCGGCGTAGTTGCGTTCGGCGATCAGCGGCTTCACTGCGTTTTCTGCCTTGGCGATAGCCGAGTTCAGCGAGAACTCCTTGGCATCGGCAAACAGGCCCGGGTCGACGTCGGCGGTGCCGAGGGTGTCGGCCTTGCCCAGCAGGTTGGACACCCGCTTGTTCACGGCAGCCAAGGCATTGGCTTCCGGCAACTTGCGGAAGGCCTGCACGGCTTGCACACGCTGATCGAAGTCCAGCGCCGAACCAGGCTGCAGGGCACGTACGGACAGGTACACGGAGACGTCCACGCCTTCGTCTTCGTAACGCGCGCGCAGGCGGTCGAAGACGAACTCCAGCACTTGCTCAGCCAAGCCAGCCTGCTTGACCTTGGCACCGAACTGGCCGACCGCGAACACCACGGCTTGGGCGAGGTCGAGGTCCAGCTTCTTGTCGATCAGGATACGCAGCACGCCCAAGGCTGCACGGCGCAGGGCATACGGGTCTTTGCTGCCGGTGGGCAGCATGCCGATGCCGAAGATGCCGACGAGCGTGTCCAGCTTGTCGGCGATGGCCACGGCCGCACCGGTGAGGGTGGTCGGCAGCTCGGCGCCAGCGCCGCGCGGCATGTACTGCTCGTTCAGCGCCAGCGCCACATCGTTGGGTTCGCCGTCGTTAAGGGCGTAGTAGTAGCCCGCCACGCCTTGCATCTCGGGGAACTCGCCGACCATCTCGGTGGCCAGGTCGCACTTGGACAGCAGGCCGGCACGTGTCGACCAGGCTGCATCGCCACCAATGCGCTGGGCAATGTAGGCCGCCAGCTTGGAGACGCGCACGGCTTTGTCGTAGACGCTGCCGAGTTTTTCCTGGAACACCACGTTCTGCAGGCGCAGGTTGAAATCTTCGAGCTTCTGCTTCTTGTCTTGCTTGAAGAAGAATTCGGCGTCGGTCAGGCGCGGGCGAACGACTTTCTCGTTGCCGGCGATGATCTGCTGCGGGTCGGTGCTTTCGATGTTAGCCACGGTGATAAAGCGCGGCAGCAACTTGCCGTCCGCATCCAGCAGGCAGAAATACTTCTGGTTGTCCTGCATGGTGGTGATCAGCGCTTCCTGTGGCACATCGAGGAAACGTTCCTCGAACGAGCACACCAGCGGCACCGGCCATTCCACCAGCGCGGTCACTTCGTCGAGCAGGCCTGGCGGCACGATGGCGGTGCCTTCCTGCAGACGGGCCAGCTCCTCGGTGCGCTTGCTGATCAGCTCGCGACGCTCATTGGCATCGGCCAGCACGTAAGCGGCGCGCAAGTCGGCAGCGTAGTTGGCCGGCGAAGTGATGCGTACAGCTTGCGGGTGGTGGAAACGGTGACCACGGGAATCGCGCCCGGCTTGCTGGGCGAGGATGGTGCAGTCGATCACTTGATCACCGAGCAACATCACCAGCCACTGGGTTGGGCGCACGAACTCTTCCTTGCGCGCACCCCAGCGCATGCGCTTGGGAA
Source organism: Pseudomonas poae RE*1-1-14 (assembly GCF_000336465.1). NCBI lineage: Bacteria > Pseudomonadati > Pseudomonadota > Gammaproteobacteria > Pseudomonadales > Pseudomonadaceae > Pseudomonas > Pseudomonas poae. The sequence goes on from NC_020209.1 coordinate 4,805,215, forward strand.
TCGGCAGGTCATTCAAGGAGTCTTCAACGATGGTCGGCAACAGGCTGGCGGTCGGCTTGCCGGTGATCACCTGGCTGAACCGCAGTTTCGGGCCGCTCTGGTCGATCTCGCTGAGCTCGACGCCACACTTCTTGGCGAAGCCGAGGGCGGCTTGAGTCGGATTGCCTTCAGCATCGAAAGCGGCCTGACGCGGCGGGCCGTCGAGGTTGATGCTGCGGTCCGGCTGCTGGGTTTCCAGCGCGGTCAGCAACACGGCCAGACGGCGCGGCGCGGCGTAGACCTTCTTCGCTTCAAATTTCAGGCCGGCGCTTTGCAGGCCTTTTTCGATACCGGCCAGGAACGCGTCGGCCAGGGTATTGAGTGCCTTGGGTGGCAGCTCTTCGGTGCCCAGTTCAACCAGGAAATCTTGAGCACTCATTGTGCAGCCTCCAGCTTAGCCAACACTTCATCACGCAGGTCCGGGGTTGCCATCGGGAAGCCCAGCTTGGCGCGAGCCAGCAGGTAGGCTTGGGCGACGGAACGCGCCAGGGTGCGCACACGCAGGATGTATTGCTGGCGCGCGGTCACCGAGATGGCACGGCGGGCGTCCAGCAGGTTGAAGGTATGGGACGCCTTCAACACCATTTCATAGCTTGGCAACGGCAGCGGCTGGTCGAGTTCGATCAGGCGCTTGGCTTCGCTTTCATAGAAGTCGAACAGTTCGAACAGCTTGTCGACGTTGGCGTGTTCGAAGTTGTAAGTGGATTGCTCCACTTCGTTCTGGTGGAACACGTCGCCGTAGGTGACCTTGCCGAACGGGCCGTCAGCCCACACCAGGTCGTAGACCGAATCCACGCCTTGCAGGTACATGGCCAGGCGCTCAAGACCGTAGGTGATCTCGCCGGTCACCGGGTAGCACTCGATGCCGCCGGCTTGCTGGAAGTAAGTGAACTGCGTAACTTCCATGCCATTGAGCCAGACTTCCCAGCCCAGGCCCCAGGCGCCCAGGGTTGGCGATTCCCAGTTGTCTTCGACGAAACGGATGTCGTGCACCAGCGGGTCCAGGCCCACATGCTTGAGCGAGCCCAGGTACAGTTCCTGGAAGTTGTCCGGGTTGGGCTTCAATACCACCTGGAACTGGTAGTAATGCTGCAGACGGTTCGGGTTTTCGCCGTAGCGGCCGTCAGTCGGGCGGCGACTGGGCTGCACATAAGCGGCGTTCCAGGTTTCCGGGCCGATGGCCCGCAGGAAGGTAGCGGTGTGGAAAGTGCCGGCGCCTACTTCCATATCGTAGGGCTGAAGTACCACACAACCTTGCTCGGCCCAGTATTGCTGGAGGGCGAGGATCAAGTCTTGGAAGGTACGCACGGCTGGCGTAGGCTGGCTCACGAAATTCACCTGTTACTTGGGCTGCGATTTAAAGAGCGGGAGTATACCCGATTCGGCCGCGCCACCATCCCCTGGAGCCTTATGCCACGCTGCTTTTGGTGTTCTGAAGATCCGCTGTACATGGCTTATCACGATCAAGAGTGGGGAACGCCGCTGCGCGATGCGCAGGGCTTGTTCGAGTTGCTTTTGCTCGAAGGGTTCCAGGCCGGCCTGTCCTGGATCACCGTTTTGCGCAAGCGCGAGCATTACCGCAAGGTGTTGTTCGGCTTTGACGCGCCGCGTTTGGCGCAGCTCACCGATGTCGAAATCGACGCGCTGATGCTCGACCCGGGCATTGTGCGCAACCGTCTCAAGCTCAACGCCACCCGGCGCAATGCCGCGGCCTGGCTGGCGCTGGAAGACCCGGTGCAGTGGTTGTGGTCGTTCGTTGGCGGCGTGCCCAAGGTCAATCATTTCAAGGCCCGCAGTGAGGTCCCGGCGATTACGCCCGAGGCCGAAGCCATGAGCAAAGCCTTGAAGAAAGCCGGTTTTACCTTTGTCGGGCCGACCATCTGCTACGCGTTCATGCAGGCCAGTGGCATGGTCATGGACCACACCGTGGACTGCGATCGTTACGCGGACCTGGCCAACGCCGGTTAGAATGCCGGTTTTGCGCACCACACACGATCAGGAGTGACCTGTGGAAAAGTTTAAAGGCGCCTTGCTGGTAGGCGCTCTGCGAGTATTTGCCCTGCTGCCCTGGCGCGCTGTCCAGGCTGTCGGCACGGCCATCGGCTGGATCATGTGGAAAACCCCGAACCGCTCCCGCGACACGGTGCGGATCAACCTCGCCAAGTGCTTCCCGGCCATGGACCCTGCCGAGCGTGAGCGCCTGGTGGGCCGCAGCCTCATGGACATCGGCAAGTCCCTCACCGAAAGCGCCTGCGCCTGGATCTGGCCGGCGCAGCGCTCCATCGACCTGGTGCGTGAAGTCGAGGGCCTGGAGGTGCTGCATCAGGCGCTGGCGTCGGGCAAAGGCGTGGTTGGCATCACCAGCCACCTGGGCAACTGGGAAGTGCTCAATCACTTCTATTGCAGCCAATGCAAACCGATCATTTTCTACCGTCCGCCCAAGCTCAAGGCGGTGGATGAATTGCTGCGCAAACAGCGCGTGCAACTGGGCAACCGCGTGGCGGCCTCGACCAAGGAAGGCATTCTCAGCGTGATCAAGGAAGTGCGCAAAGGCGGCCAGGTCGGCATCCCCGCCGACCCGGAACCGGCCGAGTCCGCCGGGATTTTCGTGCCGTTCTTCGCCACCCAGGCGCTGACCAGCAAGTTCGTGCCGAACATGCTGGCCGGCCACAAAGCGGTAGGCGTATTCCTGCACGCCCTGCGCCTGCCGGATGGCTCGGGCTACAAAGTGATCCTGGAAGCGGCGCCCGAAGACATGTACAGCACCGACACCGCCACGTCCTGCGCGGCGATGAGCAAGGTGGTGGAGCGCTATGTCGGCGCCTACCCGAGCCAGTACATGTGGAGCATGAAGCGCTTCAAGAAACGTCCGCCGGGCGAAGCGCGCTGGTATTGATGCAGCCTTGATCTCCCGGCCAATGGAGATCAAATGTGAGAGCTGGCTTGCCTGCGATAGCATCACCTCGGTGCCCCTGAAAGACCGAGTCGCCCGTATCGCAGGCAAGCCAGCTCCCACAGAGGGCTGCATCAAGCCTGGCGGTCGAGTTTCTTCAGGAACACGGCCATCTCTTTTTCGGCCTGCTTGTCGCCATGGGCCAGGGCCGCCTCGATGCCCTTCTCCCACGCCAGCTGTGCTGCGGCGCTATCACCCAAGCCGGCATGGGCCTTGCCCAACAACTTCCACGCCGCCGAATACGTCGGATCGAACTCAACGCACTTGTGCAGATGCTCGGCCGCTCTGGCGTTGTCCTTCCTATCCAGATAACCCTTGCCCAAGCCAAAGCGCAGCAGTGAATTATCCACGCCCTTGGCCAGCATTTTTTCCAGGGATTCGAGCATCGCACCCACTCCGTTCGATCAGAAAAAGCTCAATCCCACGTGGAACAACTTCTCCACGTCACGGATATGTTTTTTATCCACAAGGAAAAGGATGACGTGGTCACCGGCGGCAATGACCGTGTCATCGTGGGCAATCAGCACTTCCTCGTCGCGAATGATCGCGCCAATGGTAGTGCCCGGCGGCAGGCCAATGTCGCGGATGGCCTTGCCGATCACCTTGCTCGACTTCGAATCACCGTGGGCAATCGCCTCGATGGCCTCCGCCGCCCCTCGGCGCAGAGAGTGCACGCTGACGATGTCGCCACGCCGCACATGGGCCAGCAAGGTGCCGATGGTCGCCAGTTGCGGGCTGATCGCAATGTCGATATCGCCGCCCTGAATCAGGTCGACATATGCAGGGTTGTTGATGATGGTCATCACCTTCTTTGCCCCCAGTCGCTTGGCCAGCAGCGAGGACATGATGTTGGCCTCGTCATCGTTGGTCAGCGCCAGGAAAATATCGGCATCGGCAATGTTCTCTTCCATCAGCAGGTCGCGATCCGAGGCGCTGCCTTGCAGCACGACGGTGCTGTCGAGGGTGTCGGACAGATGCCTGCAGCGTGTAGGGCTCATCTCGATGATCTTGACCTGATAGCGGCTTTCGATGGCCTCGGCCAGGCGCTCGCCAATCTGCCCGCCACCGGCAATCACGATGCGCTTGTAGGTCTCATCCAGCCGCCGCATTTCGCTCATCACGGCACGAATATTCGCCTTGGCCGCGATGAAAAACACCTCGTCATCGGCCTCGATCACCGTGTCGCCCTGGGGCAGAATCGGTCGGTCACGACGGAAAATCGCGGCCACGCGGGTTTCCACATTGGGCATATGCTCGCGCAACTGGCGCAGTTGCTGGCCCACCAGCGGCCCACCGTAGTAGGCCTTCACGGCTACCAGCTGCGCCTTGCCTCCGGCGAAGTCGATCACCTGCAGGGCGCCCGGAATTTCGATCAGGCGCTTGATGTAGTGGGTGACCACCTGTTCCGGGCTGATCAGCACGTCCACCGGAATCGCGTCATTGTCGAACAGGCCGGCGCGGGTCAGGTAGGCCGCTTCGCGCACGCGGGCGATCTTGGTTGGTGTATGGAACAGGGTGTGGGCGACCTGGCAGGCGACCATGTTGGTTTCGTCGCTGTTGGTCACGGCGACCAGCATGTCGGCATCGTCGGCGCCGGCCTGGCGCAGCACCGTCGGAAACGACGCACGCCCCTGCACCGTGCGAATGTCCAGGCGGTCGCCGAGGTTGCGCAGGCGCTCGGCATCGGTATCGACCACGGTGATGTCGTTGGCTTCGCTGGCCAGATGTTCGGCCAGGCTGCCACCCACCTGCCCTGCCCCGAGGATGATGATTTTCATCCGCTCACTCCCTTAAAACCGTTCAGCCGCGTGCGGCGGCGATCTTGATCAGTTTGGCGTAGTAGAAGCCATCGTGTCCGCCTTCCTGCGCGAGCAGTTGACGGCCGTGGGGCTGCTTGACGCCGGCCGTGGTGGCCAGGTCCAGCTCGCGCGCACCGCTGGTGCGCGCGAGGAAGGCCTGGATGACCTCGGTGTTTTCGGTCGGCAACGTGGAGCATGTGGCGTAGAGCAGAATGCCGCCCACTTCCAGGGTCGGCCACAGCGCGTCCAGTAATTGGCCTTGCAGCACGGCCAGGGCGGTGATGTCGTCAGCTTGTCGGGTGAGCTTGATATCCGGGTGACGGCGGATCACACCGGTGGCCGAGCATGGCGCGTCGAGCAGAATGCGCTGGAACGGCTTGCCGTCCCACCAGGTGGCAGTGTCACGGCCATCGGCCGCGATCAGCTCGGCGCTCAGGCCCAGGCGCGCGAGGTTTTCCCGTACGCGCACCAGGCGCTTGGCCTCAAGGTCCACCGCGACGACACCGGCCAGGTCCTTTTCGACTTCGAGGATGTGACAGGTCTTGCCGCCAGGCGCGCAACAGGCGTCCAGCACGCGTTGGCCGGGGGCGAGGTCGAGCAGGTCGGCGGCCAGTTGCGCGGCTTCGTCCTGCACGCTGATCCAGCCTTCGGCAAAGCCCGGCAGGCTGCGTACATCGGCAGCCGCTTCGAGCACGATGCCATCCACGCTATACACACAGGCGGCGGCTGCAATGCCGGCATCGGTGAGCCGTTGCAAATAGGCGTCACGGCCGTGATGGCGACGGTTGACCCGCAGGATCATCGGCGGGTGTGCATTGTTGGCGGCGCAGATCGCTTCCCAATGCTCGGGCCAGAACGCTTTGAGGGATTTTTGCAACCAGCGCGGGTGGGCGGTGCGCACCACCGGGTCGTGCTCAAGCTCGACCAGCAGGGTTTCGCTTTCACGCTGGGCGCGGCGCAGCACGGCGTTGAGCAGCGCCTTGGCCCAGGGCTTTTTCAGCTTGTCGGCGCAACCGACGGTTTCGCCGATGGCGGCGTGGGCCGGCACGCGGGTGTACAGCAGTTGATAAAGGCCCACCAGCAACAGCGCCTCCACGTCCGCATCGGCAGCCTTGAACGGCTTTTGCAGCAGTTTGGCCGCCAACGCCGACAAGCGCGGCTGCCAGCGGGCAGTGCCAAAGGCCAGATCCTGGGTGAAGCCGCGGTCGCGGTCTTCCACCTTGTCCAGTTGGGGCGGCAGAGAACTGTTCAGCGAAGCCTTGCCGTTGAGGACGGCGGCCAGGGCCTTGGCGGCAGCCAGACGTGGGTTCATTGCGCGGCCACCCCAAGGAGGGTGCCCAGGGAAAACTTCTCACGACGGCTGTTGAAAAAATCGCTGAAATTCAGCGCCTTGCCACCGGGCAGTTGCAGACGGTTCAGGCACAGCGCTTGTTCACCGCACGCGACCACCAGACCGTCCTTGCTGGCGCCGATGATTTCACCCGGCGCGCCCTCGCCTTCGGCCAGGGTGGCCGCCAGCACTTTCAAGGCTTCGCCGTTCAACGTGCTGTGGCAGATCGGCCACGGATTGAACGCACGCACCAGACGCTCCAGTTCCACGGCCGGGCGGCTCCAGTCGATGCGCGCTTCGTCCTTGTTCAGTTTGTGGGCGTAGGTGGCCAAGCTGTCGTCCTGCACCTCGCCTGGCAGGGTGCCGTCGGCGAGGCGGGCGATGGCCTGGATCACAGCGGGCGGGCCCAGTTCGGCCAGGCGGTCGTGCAGGCTGCCGCCAGTGTCTTCGCCGGTGATGGGCGTGGTGACCTTGAGCAACATCGGGCCGGTGTCCAGGCCTGCCTCCATGTGCATCACGGTGACGCCGCTCTCGCGGTCACCGGCTTCTATTGCGCGCTGGATCGGCGCGGCACCGCGCCAGCGTGGCAGCAGCGACGCGTGGCTGTTGATGCAACCCAGGCGTGGGATATCCAGCACCGCCTGCGGCAGGATCAAGCCGTACGCCACGACCACCAGCAGGTCGGGCTTGAGTGCGGCCAGTTCGGCCTGGGCCTCGGCGTTGCGCAACGTCGGCGGTTGCAGCACGGGAATGTTGTGCGCCAGCGCCAGTTGCTTGACCGGGCTCGGCATCAGTTTTTGCCCGCGCCCGGCCGGGCGATCCGGCTGGGTATACACCGCGACGATCGCGTGAGGGCTGGCAAGCAGCGCCTTCAAGTGTTCGGCGGCAAATTCGGGTGTACCGGCAAAAACAATGCGCAGTGGCTCGGTCATGGGAAGTCTCGGTTAAAAACAGTCACAAAAGAAAAAGGCTTGCCGCAGCAAGCCTTTGGAAGGAGGGCATCAAGCTTGCTGGCGATGCTTTTTTTCCAGCTTCTTCTTGATCCGGTCACGCTTGAGCGTGGACAAATAGTCGACAAACAGCTTGCCGTTGAGGTGGTCGCATTCGTGCTGGATGCACACCGCCAGCAGGCCTTCGGCAATCAGTTCGAAGGGCTTGCCGTCGCGGTCCAGGGCCTTGATCTTCACACGCAGCGGGCGCTCGACGCTCTCGTAGAACTCCGGCACCGACAGGCAGCCTTCCTGGTACTCGCCCATCTCGTCGGTGAGCGGCTCGAACTCGGGGTTGATGTACACCTTCGGTTCGCTGCGGTCTTCCGACAGGTCCATGACCACCACGCGCAGGTGAACATTGACCTGGGTCGCGGCGAGGCCGATGCCCGGTGCTTCATACATTGTTTCAAACATGTCATCGACCAACTGACGAACCTTGTCGTCCACTACGGCCACCGGCTTGGCGATCGTGCGCAGGCGCGAGTCGGGAAATTCGAGGATGTTCAAAATAGCCATAAGCGTAATTGCTGCACATGTGAGGTAGAGGCAAATCGGCGGTGGGATGGACCCAGACAGCCGGTGTGAAACGTTCGAAAGCCGCGAAGGCCCTGACGTTTCACGCGAACGCACATAATAAAGGAGATTCACCCCATGAGGAAATCGCTACTCGTCTTGCTGCTCTGGGCCCCGCTTGCCACGGCCCTGATCCCGCCGCCAGGCCCACGCCTGGATCACACCACGCAACAGGCCATCCAGCGTTTTTTGTTGCACAACCGCATTTTCGACTCACCCCAGGACCTGGACAACGCGCCCTATATCATCGCGGCGGGCACCGGTCGTGTGCTGGGTGCCAACGATGAACGCGTGCATGCCAGGGGCAACCTGGATCCTTCGCAGCCCATTTACGGAATATTCCGACGCGGTAAGGCCTACACCGATCCTCGCACCCAGGAGTTGTTGGGCGTTAACGCCGATGACATCGGCACTGCGCGTTTCATCACCGCCGGCGACCTCAGCACGCTTGCCGTTCAGCGGATCACTCAGGAGATACGTCCCGGCGACCGCCTGTTCCGTGCGCCCTCGCCCATTGCGCTGCATAGCCTGGACGTTGCGCAACCCGGGCCTTTCATCGAAGGCACGATCATCGATGTCCCCAAGGGTGTGACCCAGATCGGCGTGCTGGACGCCGTGACGCTGAACAAGGGGCGCCGGGATGGCTTGGCCGAAGGCCAGCTGCTCAACGTGATCAAAGCCGGCGCCCGCGTGCGTGACGCCCTCACCGGCGCGTTGGTGACACTTCCTGATGCTCGCGCCGGCACCCTGCTGGTGTTTCGCACCTACGAAAAACTCAGTTACGGCCTGGTGCTCAATGCCTCCCAACCGTTGGCGGTACAGGACCGTTTCGAGACTGCCGCCAAACACAATGAGTAGGTTGCTAAATAAGTTACCAACAGAGTTATCCACAACTTGTTCCGATCAAGGATGATCCTATGCTTGCGCCAAACCACCACGAAATATCCCCGTCCGAACTGGAAGCAAGGCTGCGCCTGCACAGGTTGCCTGAACTCGGTCCGAAGCGTTTTCGCTTGCTGATCGAAGCGTTCGGATCGGCCTCCAGCGCCATCAGTGCGCCGGCCAGTGCCTGGCGTTCACTCGGCTTGCCGGCCAGCAGTGCCGACGCCCGGCGCAGCCCCGAAATTCGCGAGGGCGCCGCTGTGGCATTGGCCTGGCTTGAGCGTGCGGGCCAGCATTTACTGATGTGGGACCAACCCGAGTACCCCGCGCTGCTTGCCGAGATCGATAACGCGCCACCGCTGTTATTCGTCGCCGGCGACCCGCTGATCCTGGAAAAACCACAACTGGCGATGGTCGGCAGCCGGCGTGCCTCGCGTCCCGGCATGGACACCGCTGCCGCGTTTTCCCGCAGCCTGGCGAGCGCCGGTTTTGTCATCACCAGCGGCCTGGCCCTGGGCATTGATGGCGCTGCGCATCAGGCCGCGTTGGACGTGGGTGGTCAGACAATCGGTGTACTCGGCACAGGCCTGGAAAATCTTTATCCACAGCGCCATCGACGGCTCGCCGCAGCGATGATTGACCAGGGCAGCGCCGTGGTTTCCGAGTTTCCGCTGGACGCTGCGCCCCAGGCCGGCAACTTCCCGCGACGCAATCGCATCATCAGTGGTCTGTCGCTGGGGGTGCTGGTAGTGGAAGCGAGCATGGCCAGCGGTTCGCTGATCACGGCGAAACTGGCGGCCGAGCAAGGGCGTGAGGTGTATGCGATTCCAGGGTCCATCCATCATCCCGGGGCCAAGGGCTGTCACCAGTTGATCCGCGATGGCGCGGTGCTGGTGGAGACCATCGAACATATCCTCGAAGCATTGCGCGGTTGGCAGGCCTTGTCACGCCCTGCACCCCTGCCGGTCACCCATCCGCTGGTGGCGCTGCTGCACGCCGCACCCCACACCAGCGAGGCCTTGGCGATGGCCAGCGGGCGGCCGTTGTCCCAGGTGCTCGCCACCCTCACGGAACTGGAGCTCGAAGGTCAGGTGATCTGCGAAAGCGGGCGCTGGCTTGCGCGCTGCCGGGTTTTATAACAAGGTTTTGTAGCTGGGTTTTGTAGGGAAGATCGGTAAACTGCGCAGAGCTTTTGTCTGGAGAGTGAGCAAATGGTCAACAGGTGGCGTGTGCTGGAAACCGCACGGGATATTCGCGCAGGCGCAGTGATCGCCTATCCAACCGAAGCCGTCTGGGGCCTGGGCTGTGACCCGTGGAACGAAGAAGCGGTGGACCGTCTGCTGGCGATCAAGAACCGCTCGGTGGACAAGGGCCTGATTCTGGTGGCGGACACGATTCGCCAGTTCGACTTTCTGTTCGAAGACTTCCCGCAGGACTGGATCGACCGCATGGCCAGCACTTGGCCGGGGCCTAACACCTGGCTGGTGCCTCATCAGGATTTGTTGCCCGAATGGGTGACCGGTGTGCATGACACCGTCGCGCTGCGGGTCACCGATCACCCGCTGGTACGAGACCTGTGCTCGCTGGTGGGGCCTTTGATTTCCACCTCGGCCAACCCCCAGGGCCGCCCGGCCGCCCGCTCGCGCATTCGCGTGGAGCAGTATTTCCGTGGGCAGGTGGATCGGGTGCTGGGGGGCGCGTTGGGTGGGCGCAAGAACCCGAGCCTGATTCGCAACCTGGTCACGGGTGAGGTGGTGCGGCCTTCCTGAGACCGAGTTGTGCCTATCGCGGGCAAGCCCGCTCCCACACTTGATCGCATTCCAACTCGGTCAACCTGTGGGAGCGGGCTTGCCCGCGATGAGGTCCTCAGGGCAACAAAATAGTCGACCCTGTGGTCCGCCGTCCCGACAACTCCGTCTGCGCCTTCGCCGCCTCCGCCAGCGAATAGCGCTGGTTGATATCAATGCGCACCTTGCCGCTCTTGATCATCGAAAACAGATCATCGGCCATCACCTGCAAGTCCTTCGCGTTGCCAGCGTAGGTCGCCAGCGTTGGCCGGGTGACATACAGCGAGCCCTTCGCCGACAGAATCCCCAGGTTCACCCCGTCCACGGCACCCGACGCATTGCCGAAGCTCACCACCAGACCCCGGGGCGCTACGCTGTCCAGGGACGTCAGCCAGGTATCCTTGCCCACGCCGTCGTACACCACCGGCACCTTTTTGCCGTCGGTCAATTCCAGCACACGCTGTGCGACGTCTTCCTTGCTGTAGTCAATGGTTTCCCAGGCGCCGAGGGATTTGGCCAGCGCGGCTTTTTCCGGCGAGCTGACGGTGCCGATCAACTTCACGCCCAGGGCCTTGGCCCACTGGCAGGCCAGGGAGCCCACGCCACCAGCGGCGGCGTGGAACAGGATGGTTTCGCCTGCCTTCACCTCGTAGGTCTGGCGCAACAGGTATTGCACGGTGAGGCCTTTGAGCATCGCGCCGGCCGCCTGTTCGAAGCTGATATCGTCCGGAAGGTGTACCAGGTTGGCGGCCGGCAGCACATGCAATTGGCTGTAGGCGCCGAGCGGACCGCTGCCGTAGGCCACGCGGTCGCCCACCTTGAATTGGCTGACTTCGCTGCCCACCGCATCGACCACGCCCGCGCCTTCTGCTCCCAGGCCCGATGGCAGGGCCGGCGGGGCGTAGAGGCCGCTTCGGAAATAGGTGTCGATGAAGTTCAGGCCGATGGCCTCGTTGCGCACCCGTACCTGTTGTGGGCCGGGCTCTGCGGGCGTGTAGTCCACATACTCGAGCACGTCGGGGCCGCCATGGGCGCTGAACTGGATACGTTTGGCCATCTGCACATCTCCTCAAGTTCGAATTCGCGTAGCCTCCTATCGGACTCCTAAGCGTGATCTTCGTCAACTGCGGCGGCAGCGGGTGCGGTGTTATCCTGTGCGCCCATTTGCCGCCGACGCCCCATGGCCTCGCGCAGCTTTGCCCGATTCAAGGTGATCTCATGACTACCCGCACCGAGGCTGTCAAAGCCTACCTGCTCGACCTGCAAGACCGCATCTGCAGCGCCCTGGAAGCTTTCGAGACGGACACTCGCTTTATCGAAGACGCCTGGACCCGCCCTGCCGGCGGCGGTGGGCGCACCCGTGTGATCGAGAACGGTACGGTGATCGAAAAAGGCGGCGTCAACTTTTCCCACGTATTCGGCAGCGGTTTGCCGCCCTCCGCCAGTGCCCATCGCCCGGAGCTTGCCGGTCGCGGTTTCGAGGCGCTGGGGGTGTCGCTGGTGATCCACCCGCACAACCCGCATGTGCCGACGTCCCACGCCAACGTGCGCTTTTTCATCGCTGAAAAAGAAGGCGAAGAGCCGGTGTGGTGGTTCGGTGGCGGCTTCGACCTCACGCCCTACTACGGTGTTGAGGAAGACTGCATCCACTGGCACCGCGTGGCCGAAGAGGCCTGCGCGCGGTTCGGCCCCGACGTGTACCCGCGTTACAAGGCCTGGTGCGACACCTACTTCCACATCAAGCACCGCAATGAACCGCGCGGCATCGGCGGGCTGTTCTTCGATGACTTGAACGAGTGGGATTTCGACACCTGCTTTGCGTTCATGCAGGCCATCGGCAATGCCTACATTGACGCCTACCTGCCGATCCTGCAGCGTCGCAAGGCCATGGCGTACACCGAGCAGCAGCGCCAATTCCAGGAGTTCCGCCGGGGCCGCTATGTCGAATTCAACTTGGTCTACGACCGTGGCACCCTGTTCGGCCTGCAATCGGGCGGGCGTACCGAGTCGATCCTGATGTCGTTGCCGCCGCAAGTGCGCTGGAGCTACGACTGGAAGGCCGAAGCCGGCAGCGAAGAAGCGCGCCTCACCGACTACTTTCTGCAGGACCGTGACTGGCTGGGCGTTACGCCGCCCAAGGCAGCCCTGTGATGGACCGTTACGTGGTGTTCGGCAACCCCATCGGCCACAGCAAGTCGCCGTTGATTCACCGGATGTTCGCCGAGCAAACCGGCGAGCAACTGGACTACAGCACGTTGCTTGCGCCGCTGGAGGATTTCGCCGGTTGTGCCCGTGAGTTCTTTCAGCAGGGCCGGGGCGCCAATGTCACCGTGCCGTTCAAGGAAGAGGCATTTCGCCTGGCCAGCAGCCTGACCGAACGCGCCCGGCGCGCCGGCGCGGTGAACACCCTGAGCCAACTGGGCGATGGCACTTTGCTGGGCGACAACACCGATGGCGCCGGCCTGGTGCGCGACCTGACGGTCAACGCCGGGCTGACGCTTCAAGGCAAGCGCATCCTCCTGCTGGGCGCCGGTGGCGCGGTGCGGGGTGCGTTGGAGCCGTTGCTGGCCGAGCGACCGGCCTCGCTGATCATCGCCAACCGCACCGTGGAAAAAGCTGAATCGCTCGCCGAGCTGTTCGACGACCTGGGCCCGGTGTCGGCCAGCGGTTTCGACTGGCTGCGAGAGCCGGTGGACGTGATCATCAACGCCACCTCGGCCAGCTTGTCAGGCGATGTACCACCGATTGCGGGAAGCCTGATCGAGCCGGGCAGGACCTTTTGCTACGACATGATGTATGCCCAGCAGCCTACCGCGTTCTGTCGTTGGGCCACTGAACACCGTGCGGCGGTTGCGATGGATGGCCTGGGGATGCTGGTTGAGCAAGCGGCCGAAGCGTTCTTCCTGTGGCGCGGTGTGCGCCCGGATTCGGCGCCGGTGCTGGCTGAACTGCGCCGACAGTTGGCCTGACACCCCTCCAATTGTGGAGGGGCTCAGCCTTCGAAATGGATGGGGCAACGGTCGGCGCCTTCCAGTTTTTTCAGCTCCTCTACCACCTGTGGCCGAGCCTGGCGCAAGGTCAGGCTACGCCCCAAGCCCTGCAACCGCCGTGCTTCCTGGTGCAGCATCTCCACCCCCGAATAGTCGATGAAATTGATCTGCTGCGCCTCGATCACCACCCGCTTGCCCGCGAGCCGTTGCAGGCGCACCTGCAGGTAATGGCTGGCGCCAAAAAAGATCGATCCGCCCACCCGCAGCACATCTTCTTCACCGTCGCGCCAATGCTGGACGCTGGGTTGCGACGTGCGCTTGAGGTAGAAAAACAGCGAAGCCAGCACCCCCGCGTAAATCGCCGTCTGCAATTCCAACAGCAAGGTCGCCAGCAGCGTCAGGCTCATCACCACGAACTCCGCGCGACTGACCCGGAACAAGGCGCCAATGGCGCGTCGGTCCACCAGGCCCCAGCAAATCAGCAGAATGCTCGCCGCCATGCTCGGGATCGGGATCCGGGCGATCAGCGCTGCGCCAAACAACGCAAACAACGCCACCCACAGCGCCGAGAACACCCCGGCTAGCGGCGAGCAGGCGCCCGCTTCAAGGTTGAGGCCCGAACGGGTGAAGGAGCCGGCTGACAAATAGCCGGAGAAAAATCCGCCGGCCATATTGGATAAGCCCTGCGCACGAACGTCCTGGTTGGCATCAAGCAATTGCTGCGAGCGCGCCGACAAGGCGCGCGCAATCGACAGGCTGGTCACCAGCCCCAGCATGCCCACCGCCACGGCGCTGGGCAGCAGGCGCAGGATCACGTCCAGGTCCAGCGGTAACGGGCTGAATGGCGGCAGCTTGCCGATAAACCCACTCACCCGCGCCACCTGCCCGAACATCGCCGGCCACAGCCATGCGGCCAGGCTGCTCAGGGTCAGGGCGATCAACAGCGTTGGCCAGCGCGGCACCCGGTACTTGAGGAGCGCGCCCAGCAGCAAGGTACTGAGGCCCAGGATGAGCGAGGCGTGGTCCCACTCGCCGCGATGTTCGATCAGTGCCAGCAGGCTGTTGAGGGCGGTGGTCTGGCTCGGCAACTCAAGCCCCAGCAGGTTGGGCAACTGCCCCAATGCGATGACCACAGCAGCGCCAAGGGTGAAACCGAGTACCACGGAGTGCGAGACGAAATTCACCAGCGCACCGAAGCGCAGCAGGCCGAGCAACCACTGGAACACGCCGGCCAGGCATGTCAGCAGCAGGATCAAGCTGATGTAGTCCCGGGAGCCCGGTACGGCCAAAGGGCTGACGCTGGCGTAGAGCACGATGGAAATCGCCGCCGTGGGCCCGCAGATCAGGTGCCAGGACGAACCCCACAGGCAGGCGATCAGCACCGGGAGGATCGCTGCGTACAGGCCGTATTCGGGGGGAAGGCCGGCAATCAGCGCGTAGGCAATCGACTGTGGCAGGGCGAGTACCGCGCCGCTCAGACCAACCAGCGCGTCGCGTCCAACGCTGGCGCGGGTTTGATGTGGCAGCCAGGCGAGGAAGGGAAAGAGTGTGTAACGAGTAGGCCGGGGCATCTGTAACTCGGCTTGAAAGGTTTGACTCAAGATTATCAGCACCCACTGACCCGTGTGGGAGGGGTTATGTGGGAGCTGGCTTGCCTGCGATGCAGGCAACTCGGTATTTCAGTAACACCGAGGCGATGCCATCGCAGGCAAGCCAGCGCCTACACAAGCCCATTCCACAAAGGGGGCAGCGGTGGCGCTTCACAGCTGGGCTTTTACTGCCGCCAGCGCGTCCTTGCCGTCCACGGTCTTCACCCCATCAAGCCATTTGTCCAGTACCGCCGGGTTGGCCTTGATCCACGCCTTCGCGGCATCGGCGTTGCTGACCTTGTCGTTGGCCACCTGCGCCATGATGCTGTTCTCCATGTCCTGGGTAAAACTCAGGTTGGTCAGCAGTTTGCCCACGTTCGGGCACGACTGCGCGTAGCCCTTGCGGGTCAGGGTGTACACGCTGCCGGTGTCGCCAAAGTATTGCTCGCCACCCTTGAGGTAATGCATCTTCAATTGCACGTTCATCGGGTGCGGCGTCCAGCCAAGGAAGGTGACGAAGCGCTGCTTCTTCACCGCCCGCGACACTTCGGCGAGCATCGCCTGTTCGCTCGATTCAATCAGCTTCCACTGACCCAGGTCGAAGTCGTTTTTCTTGATGATTTCCTGCAGCGAGATATTCGCCGGTGCGCCGGAGCCGATGCCGTAAATCTTCTTGTCGAACTTGTCGGCGAACTTGTTCAGGTCGGCAAAATCATGCACGCCCGCGTCCCAGACATAATCCGGCACGGCCAGGGTGAACTCGGTGCCGTCGAGGTTTTTCGCCAGTTGCACCACATCGCCATTGGCCACGAACTTGTCATAGAAGCCTTGCTGCGCCGGCATCCAGTTGCCGAGGAACACATCCACCTTGCCATCCTTGAGCCCGCCGAAGGTAATCGGCACCGCCAGGGTATCGACCTTGGGTTTATAGCCCATGCCCGTCAGCAAAAAACCGGTAATGGCGTTGGTCGCGGCAATGTCGCTCCAGCCAGGATCCGCCATCTTCACCGTTTCACAGCCTGCTTGCGCGTGCGCATTGGCACTGGCCAGCGCCAGAATGCCCAGTATCACCGTCAACTTTTGCATGACCTTCCCTCTGTCTGTTTATTGGTTCTGGCAGGGTTGTGGATAACGTGCCTTGCGCTCCAGGTCGTCGAGGTCGATGTGGTTGCGCATGTATTGCTGGCTGGCATCCACCAGCGGCTGGTGGTCCCAGCTCTTGAGCTTGCCCTGGGTCAGTGCCTCGAACACCAGGCGGCGACGGCGTTGGCTGGCGAGCACCTGCTGGTGGATCGCCGGGATGTCCCATTTGGCCCGCGCCTCTGTCAAAAACGCCTCGAACAGCGGCCGGTGTTCCGGTGACTGGGCAAGGTCTTCCCGCTCGTGCGGGTCGTTGTGCACATTGAACAGCAGACACGGGTCGTCTTCGCTGTAGATGAATTTCCAGGCGCCCCGTCGAATCATCATCAAGGGGCTGATAGTGCCTTCGGCCATGTATTCGCCAAACACCTCGTCGTGCCCGCCCTTGCCTTGCAAATGCGGCACCAGCGAGCGGCCATCCAGCGGCAGACGCGGGTCGAGCTCGCCGCCGGCCAGTTCCACCAGGGTCGGCAGCAGGTCGGCGGTGGACACGGCCGAGGTGACGCGGCCGGCCGCGAACTGCCCCGGCGCACTCACCAGCAGCGGCACGCGAGCGGCCATTTCAAACCAGTGCATTTTGTACCAGAGGCCGCGCTCGCCGAGCATGTCGCCGTGATCGCCGGAGAATATGATGAGGGTGTCGTCGGCCAGGCCGGTGTCTTCCAGGGTCTGCAGGAGCTTGCCGACGTTGCTGTCGATGTAGCTGCAAGCGCCGAAATAGGCGCGGCGCGCATCGCGGATCTTGTCGACCGGTAGCGGCTTGTCCCACAGGTCATACACCTTGAGCAGGCGCTGGGAATGCGGGTCGAGGTCATTCTGCGCAGGCGTCACGGGCAGCGGAATGTCGCTGTCGTCGTAGAGATCCCAGAACGGTTTGGGAATGGTGTACGGGTCGTGGGGGTGAGTCATCGACACGGTCAGGCAGAACGGCCGGTCGCCGTCCTCGCGAATGTGATCGAACAGATACTGCTGGGCCTTGAACACCACTTCTTCGTCGAAATCCAGCTGGTTGGTGCGCACGCAAGGCCCGGCCTGCAGCACCGACGACATGTTGTGAAACCAGCTGGGGCGCACATCCGGTTCGTCCCAGTTCACCGCCCAACCGTAGTCGGCGGGGTAGATGTCGCTGGTCAGGCGCTCTTCAAAACCGTGCAACTGGTCGGGGCCACAAAAGTGCATCTTGCCCGACAGCGCGGTGCGGTAGCCCAGGCGGCGCAGGTAGTGGGCGTAGGTCGGCACATCGGCGGGGAAGTCCGCCGCGTTGTCGTAGGCGCCGATCTTGCTCGGCAACTGGCCGCTGACCAGCGTGAAGCGCGACGGTGCGCACAGCGGGCTGTTGCAATAGGCGGCGTCGAACACCACGCCCTGGGCGGCGAGACGGCTCAGGTGGGGCAACTTGATCGGGGAAGGTCCGTAGAACGGCAGCATCGGCGCGGCCATTTGATCGGCCATGATGAAAAGAATGTTCTTGCGCTTCATGATCTATCGGCATTCCATAGGCGGTGTTTATGCCATTGAGCATGCAGCCCATGAAAAATGGGGTAAAGCCCATGAAAAGCAATGTCTAGGATAAGCACAGCTTATGTATGAAGCCCTCGGCGACTTGTCCCTCGACCTGCTGCGCGCCTTCGAAGCCGCAGCGCGCCACCGCAGTTTTACGGCAGCGGCGATGGAACTGGGCGCCACCCAACCGGCGATCAGCCAGCAGATCAAGCGCCTCGAAGAACAACTGGCGATCCGCCTGTTTGATCGCATCTATCGCGGCATTGAACTGACCGATGCCGGCGCGCTGTTGTTCGAGCATGTACAGGGCGGCTTGCAGGGCATCAATCAGGGCCTCAGCGCGATCACCCAGCAGGACCAGCACGAAGTGCTGCAGGTGGCCACCGACTTTGCCTTCGCCGCCTACTGGCTGATGCCGCGCCTGCACCGCTTTCACGAGGCCTGCCCGCAGGTGGACGTGAGCCTGGTGACCAGCGAGCGCAACCACGCCAGCCTGCGCAGTGATATCGACGTGGCCGTGCTGTTTGGCGACGGCCGCTTCAAGCAGGGCGACAGCCTGTGGCTGTTCAACGAGGAAGTATTCCCGGTGTGCAGCCCGCAGTGGCTCAAGGATCAGACGCGGCCACTGACCGTGCAGACCTTGCCCGAGTACCCGCTGCTGCACCTGCGCCAGGAGACCAACAGCCAGTGGTTCAACTGGGGTGGCGTGTTCCGCGAGCTGGGGATTGCCGCGGCACCCACGCCCGGCCAGCTGCGTTTCGACAACTACACCCTACTGATCCAGGCGGCGATTGCCGGTCAGGGCGTGGCCATCGGCTGGCGACACCTGGTGGATAACCTGCTGGAACAGAACTGGCTGTGCCGACCGATCAGCGACACGGTGATCTCGCGCTTCGGCTATTACGTGGTGCAGCCCCAGCGCAAACGACGCGGGCAGCTGGTGGAGCGATTTGTCGACTGGCTGCTGGCCGAACAGGCCAGCAGCGCACAATCGCTGAGCGGACTGGCCCTGCCCTCGATTGCGGTCTAGCATCTGGCGCACATTCGCTATGGAGGCCGCCATGCAACGCATCAAGGGCTATCACGCCCATATCTATTTCGACGCTAGCACCCTCGAGCAGGCCCGCACGTTGTGCGAAGACGCCGCGGCGCTGTTCCCGTTGCGCATGGGGCGCCTGCACGAACGGCCAGTGGGCCCGCACCCGGACTGGAGCTGCCAGCTGACGTTCGACGTCGAATACATCGGCGTGGTGCTGCCCTGGCTGGTGATTCATCGCAATGGTCTGGTGGTATTCCTGCATCCGGACACTGGCGACGACCTCAAGGACCACACCGACTACGCAATCTGGATGGGGGCGATGCGTGAGCTGAACCTGAGCGCGTTTAATACATAACCGTAAATTCCCTATATATGGGACAGATATTTATATATTGAGATTTGCGCTGCCTTGGGTTTATATTCGCCCATCCGCTCAGAACACTCAGGTGAAGCGATGCAGGCGCAATTGATCGCGCTCGATTGGGGAACCAGCTCCCTTCGTGCTTACAAACTCGGCCCGGCAGGCGTGGTGCTGGAACAGCGTGCGCTGGCGTCGGGCATCATGCATTTGCCCACCGAGGCCCGCGATATCGCCGGCTTGCGCTGCGCCGATGGCTTCGAGTTGGCCTTTGATGCGGCCTGTGGCGACTGGCTCGACGCTGCGCCCCATCTGCCGGTGATCGCCTGCGGCATGGTCGGCAGCGCCCAGGGCTGGAGCGAAGCGGTCTATCGCACGACACCCGTCGACGTCTCCAGCCTGGGCCAGGCCTTGCACCGGGTGCGCAGCCTGCGGGGTGTCGAGGTGCACATTGTGCCCGGTGTGATCGAGCCGGACGGCTTGCCCAATGTGATGCGCGGCGAAGAAACCCAGGTGCTGGGCGTGCTGCAGAGCCTGCCGGCGGGGGGTGACGTCTTGATCGGCCTGCCCGGCAGCCATTGCAAATGGGTCAAGGTGGCCGAGGGTCGCATTACCCATTTCGACACGTTCATGACCGGTGAGCTGTTTGCGATAGTGAGTAAGCACAGCATTCTGGGACGTACCCAAAAGCCCTGTGAACAGTTCCAGGCAGAAGCCTTTGACCGGGGCGTGCACGTGGCGCTGTCGGCCGATGGCCAGCGCGGCTTGCTGTCCACCCTGTTCAGCGCGCGTACCCTGGGCCTCACCGCCGAGCTTTCGCCCGAGCAGCAGGCGGATTACCTCTCCGGCCTGATGATCGGCCATGAACTCGCCGGGCTGCCAGGCAGCGCAAAACACCAGTCAATCATCCTGGTCGGCGCCGCCGCCCTCTGCACCCGCTATCAACGCGCCCTCGCCCTCTGCGGCTTCGCCCACGTCAGCCTGGCGCAGGAAGCCACCGAGCGCGGCCTGTGGCAATTGGCCGTGGCGGCCGGGCTCACTCAACCAGCAACGGAGGCCTGACATGCTCAAGCAAGCACTGGCACAAAACGGTTTGATCGCGATCCTGCGCGGCGTACGTCCGGACGAAGCCCAGGCCATCGGCCAGGCACTGTACGACGAAGGTTTTCGCGTGATCGAAGTGCCGCTCAATTCGCCGGACCCGTACACCAGCATCCGCACCCTGCGCGACAGCCTGCCCGCCGATTGCCTGATCGGCGCCGGCACGGTGTTGACGCCGGAGCAGGTCGAGCAGGTCAAGGCGGCCGGCGGCCAGGTGATCGTCATGCCCCACAGCGATGCCAAGGTGTTGCGTGCGGCAAAAGCGGCCGGCCTGTACCTGTCGCCGGGTGTGGCCACGCCCACCGAAGCGTTCGCCGCGCTGGCCGAGGGCGCCGATGTGCTGAAGCTGTTTCCGGCCGAGCAAATGGGCCCGGCGGTGATCAAGGCCTGGCTCGCGGTATTGCCGGCGGGCACGGTGCTGCTGCCGGTGGGCGGTATTGCTCCGGACAACATGCAGGTGTTCAGCGACGCCGGCGCCAAGGGTTTCGGATTGGGTTCCGGGTTGTTCAAACCGGGTATGACAGTGGATCAGGTCGCGAGCCGCGCCCAGGCGTATGTCGCCGCCTGGAAAGCCCTGAGCTGATAGCAAGTTCCGCGCCCACAGGCGCCGCATCGATAAGAGAGATAACAGATGAAAATCACCAAACTGACGACCTTTATCGTCCCGCCGCGCTGGTGCTTCCTCAAGGTCGAAACCGATCAGGGCGTGACCGGCTGGGGCGAGCCGGTGGTCGAAGGCCGCGCCCACACGGTGGCGGCGGCTGTTGAAGAACTGTCCGACTACCTGATCGGCAAAGACCCACGCAATATCGAAGACATCTGGACCGTGCTCTATCGCGGCGGCTTCTACCGTGGCGGCGCTGTGCACATGAGCGCCCTGGCCGGTATCGACCAGGCGTTGTGGGACATCAAGGGCAAGGCCCTCGGCGTGTCCGTCAGCGACCTGCTCGGCGGCCAGGTGCGTGACAAGATTCGCGTGTATTCGTGGATCGGCGGCGACCGCCCGGCCGATACCGCCCGTGCCGCCAAAGAGGCCGTGGCCCGTGGCTTTACCGCCGTGAAAATGAACGGCACCGAAGAACTGCAGTTCGTCGACAGCTTCGACAAGGTCGACCTGGCCCTGGCCAACGTGGCGGCCGTGCGCGATGCGGTCGGCCCCAACGTGGGTATCGGCGTCGACTTCCATGGCCGCGTGCACAAGCCCATGGCCAAGGTGCTGATGAAAGAGCTGGACCCGTACAAGCTGATGTTCATCGAAGAGCCGGTGCTCAGCGAAAACTACGAGGCCCTCAAGGAACTGGCACCGCTGACCAGCACGCCGATTGCCCTCGGCGAGCGGCTGTTCTCGCGCTGGGATTTCAAGCGCGTGCTCAGCGAAGGCTACGTCGACATCATCCAGCCGGACGCCTCCCATGCTGGCGGCATCACCGAAACCCGCAAGATCGCCAACATGGCCGAAGCCTACGACGTGGCGCTGGCCCTGCACTGCCCGCTGGGCCCGATCGCCCTGGCGGCCTGCCTGCAGCTGGACGCGGTCTGCTACAACGCGTTTATCCAGGAACAAAGCCTGGGCATTCACTACAACGAGAGCAACGACCTGCTCGACTACGTGCGCGACCCGGGCGTGTTCGACTATGACCAGGGCTTTGTGAAGATCCCCAATGGCCCGGGCCTGGGCATCGAGATCAACGAGGAATACGTGATCGAGCGCGCGGCCATCGGCCACCGCTGGCGCAACCCGATCTGGCGCCATGCCGACGGCAGCTTTGCCGAGTGGTGATGTCCCTCTGACGGAACGCAGTAAAAAAATGTGGGAGCTGGCTTGCCTGCGAAAGCGGTGGGTCAGTGCCAGAGATGCAAGCTGGCTCACCGCCATCGCAGGCAAGCCAGCTCCCACATTGACCGTGGTTCCGTCAGCAAGATTTGTCCTCAATAAACATAAAAAGAGGCACGCCCCATGCAACCTGAATCCCTCACCGGACAGGCTTCTCTCGTCACGCCTAGCCGAAAGCGCTACTTCATCGGTTTGCTGCTGTTCATCACCGTGGTGATCAATTACCTAGACCGCAGCAACCTGTCGATTGCCGCACCGGCTCTGACCAGCGACCTGGGGATCGACCCGGTGCATGTCGGGCTGATCTTCTCCGCGTTCGGCTGGACCTACGCCGCCATGCAGATTCCCGGCGGCTGGCTGGTCGACCGGGTGCCGCCGCGCATCCTCTACACCGCCGCCTTGCTGTTGTGGTCGATTGCCACAGTGATGCTGGGCTTCGCCGCCAGCTTTATCGCGCTGTTCGTGTTGCGCATGGCGGTCGGTGCGCTCGAGGCTCCGGCTTATCCGATCAACAGCCGCGTGGTGACCACCTGGTTCCCCGAGCGCGAGCGAGCCACGGCGATTGGTTTTTACACCTCGGGGCAGTTCGTCGGGCTGGCGTTTCTGACGCCGGTGCTGGCCTGGCTGCAACACCGGTTCGGCTGGCACATGGTGTTTGTGGCCACGGGCGGTGTGGGCATCCTGTGGGCGCTGATCTGGTATGCGGTGTACCGCGAGCCGAAGGATTTCAACGGCACCAACGCGGCGGAGATTCAACTGATCCGCGACGGCGGCGGCCTGGTGGACATGCAGGCGCAGACCAAAAAGGCGCCGTTCAGCTGGGTCGACCTGGGCATTGTGCTGAGCAAGCGCAAACTCTGGGGCATCTACCTGGGCCAGTTCTGCCTGAACTCCACGCTGTGGTTCTTCCTGACGTGGTTCCCCACCTACCTGGTGAAATACCGTGGCATGGATTTCATCAAGTCCGGCCTGTTGGCCTCGCTGCCCTTTCTCGCGGCGTTTGTGGGTGTGCTGTGTTCCGGGATTTTTTCCGACTGGCTGATCCGCCGGGGAGCGTCGGTGGGCTTTGCGCGCAAGTTGCCGATCATCAGCGGGCTGCTGATTTCCACCGCGATTATCGGCGCCAACTACGTGGACTCGACGGCGTGGGTGATTGCCTTCCTGGCGCTGGCGTTCTTCGGTAATGGTTTGGCGTCGATTACCTGGTCGCTGGTGTCGACCCTGGCCCCCGCACGTTTGCTGGGACTGACCGGCGGTGTGTTCAACTTCATCGGCAACCTGTCGGCGATTGCCACGCCGATCGTGATCGGCTTTCTGGCCAGCGGCGATTCATTTGCGCCGGCGATTACCTACATCGCCGTGCTGGCGCTGCTTGGGGCGTTGTCCTACGTGCTGCTGGTGGGCAAGGTCGAACGGATCGAGTTGTAAACCCTAACCCGCCTGCGGTGGCGAGCGGAATTCCTGTGGCGAGCGGGCTTGTTGTGGCGAGCGGGCTTGCCCCGCGTTGGGGTGCGAAGCGCCCCCCATCCAGCAAAACGCGGTGTACCTGATACGGCTCAGCGCCTGGTTTTGGGGCTGCTGCGCAGCCCAACGCAGGACAAGCCTGCTCGCCACAAAAGCCTGCTCACAAGAGAAGCCTGCTTGCCACACGAAGTCTGCTCAGTTGAGTACGTTGGCAAGGATCTCGTAGACGATGCCGGTGCCCACCGCGATCAACACCACGTCCGGGCCGGAGCGGCGCCATTCGTAGCCCTCATAGCGCGGCAGGCGCTCCAGCTCGCGGGGGCCGAGGCGTTCGCCGTAGTAGCCGGGGGGCAACGGCCGGCCGCGTTCCAGGCGCACGTCGGGTGGCGGTGGCGCGCCGCGTGCGAACTGGTCGTGGTTGTCGTGGATGATCTGACGCACCGGGCCGAAATCCCGTGGTGGCGGGCCGCCTCGGCGGTCGTCCTGCGGGCCATGTTGCTCATGGGGGCCGGGTGGCCCATCACGGCCGGGACCTTCGCCGCGAGGGTCGGGCGGCGCGGCGTGCACCAGGACGCTGGCGCCAAGTACCAGCACGCCGAGACCTGCAATCACGGATTTGGGCATCTTCATCGGGGATTCCTCAGGGCACACACAAAAAAAGGGACTTCGAACGAGGTTCGAAATCCCTGGATCTTGCTGTTTAGGCCGTGCCCTCGCGGGTTGATTCCTCTGTATCAGGAACTTTACCTCGCGCTGACGGGACGCTTACTTACGCGCGTTACGCACGCCTTCGGCCAGTGCCGCGCAATGGCTCAACACGCCATCGATAGCGTGCTCGTGGCTGCTGGCGTTGGCGATGTGGTCGATCAACGCCGAGCCCACCACCACACCGTCCGCCAGGCGGGCGATGGCCGCGGCCTGTTCCGGCGTGCGGATACCAAAACCGATGCTGATCGGCAGGTCGGTATGGCGGCGCAGGCGGCTCACGGCTTCTTCGACGTGTTCCAGAGTAGCGGCACCGGCACCGGTCACACCGGCCACCGACACGTAGTACACAAAGCCGGAACTGCCGTTGAGCACCGTGGGCAGACGCACATCGTCGGTGGTCGGCGTGGTCAGGCGGATGAAGTCGATGCCTGCGGCCTGCGCCGGGTCGCACAGCTCACCGTTATGCTCGGGCGGCATGTCGACCACGATCAGGCCATCGACCCCGGCGTCTTTGGCGTCGCTGATGAACGTCGGCACACCGTATTTGTGGATGGGGTTGAAGTAGCCCATCAACACCAGCGGAGTGTCGTTATTGTCCTTGCGGAACTCGCGCACCATCTGCAGGGTTTTCGCCAGGTTCTGTTTGGCTTCCAGTGCGCGGATGTTGGCCAGCTGGATCGCCGGGCCGTCGGCCATCGGGTCGGTGAAGGGCATGCCCAGTTCGATCACATCGGCGCCGGCCGCGGGCAGGCCTTTGAGGATCGCCAGCGAGGCGTCATACCCCGGGTCGCCGGCGGTGACGAAGGTTACCAGGGCGGCGCGGTTTTGTTCTTTCAGCTGCGCGAAGCGGGTTTGCAGGCGGCTCATCAGTGTTTCTCCTGCTTGGACTGTTCCATGTGGTGCATCACGGTCTGCATGTCTTTGTCGCCACGGCCCGACAGGTTGACGACCATCAGGTGATCCTTGGGCAGCTTCGGTGCGCGCTTGAATACTTCGGCCAGGGCATGGGCGGTTTCCAGTGCAGGAATAATGCCTTCCAGGCGGCAGCATTTGTGAAACGCTTCGAGGGCTTCGTCGTCGGTCACCGAGGTGTACTGGACGCGGCCGATGTCATGCAACCAGGCGTGTTCCGGGCCGATGCCGGGGTAGTCCAGGCCTGCGGAAATCGAGTGGGCATCGATGATCTGACCATCGTCGTCCTGCAGCAGGAAGGTGCGGTTGCCGTGCAGCACGCCCGGTACGCCGCCGTTGAGGCTGGCGGCGTGTTTGCCGGTTTCGATGCCATGGCCGGCGGCTTCGACGCCGATGATGTCCACGCTCTTGTCGTCCAGGAACGGGTGGAACAGGCCCATCGCGTTGGAACCGCCGCCAATGCATGCCACCAGGCTGTCCGGCAGGCGGCCTTCCTGGGCGTGCATCTGGTCGCGGGTTTCCTTGCCGATCACGGCCTGGAAGTCACGCACCATGGCGGGGTAAGGGTGCGGGCCGGCCACGGTGCCGATCAGGTAGAAGGTGTCGTCGACGTTGGTCACCCAGTCGCGCAGCGCTTCGTTCATCGCGTCCTTGAGCGTACCGGTGCCGGCCACCACAGGGATGACTTCAGCGCCCAGCAGCTTCATGCGGAACACGTTGGCCTGTTGGCGCTCGATGTCGGTGGTGCCCATGTAGATCACGCACTGCAGGCCGAAGCGCGCAGCCACGGTGGCGGTGGCCACGCCGTGCATGCCGGCGCCGGTCTCGGCGATGATGCGTTTTTTGCCCATGCGCCGTGCCAGGAGGATCTGGCCGATGCAGTTGTTGATCTTGTGCGCGCCGGTGTGATTGAGCTCCTCGCGCTTGAGGTAGATTTTGGCGCCGCCGCAGAATTCGGTCAGGCGTTCGGCGAAGTACAGCGGGCTCGGGCGTCCGACGTAGTCGCGCTGGAAGTAGGCCAGTTCCTTATTGAAGGCCGGATCGATCTTGGCCGCTTCGTATTCGCGGGCCAGGTCAAGGATCAACGGCATCAGGGTTTCTGCAACGTAGCGGCCGCCGAAGCCGCCAAACAGGCCGTTAAGGTCTGGGCCGTTGCGCAGGTCGGTCTGGGACTCAATCATGGGACGCTCCAGGAAAAATGGGGTAAGAGACGCAATGAGGTCCACTCTACCCCTCACACTCCAGGCTGAAAACCGATAAGATCGCCGCAACCTGTCAGGAAAACTCACAGATGAGCCGAGACCTTCCCCCGCTCAACGCCCTGCGCGCGTTTGAAGCCGCCGCGCGGCTTAACAGCGTCAGCCAGGCAGCCGAGCAGCTGCATGTGACCCACGGCGCAGTGAGTCGCCAGCTCAAAGTACTCGAAGAGCACCTGGGCGTCAGCTTGTTCGTCAAGGACGGCCGTGGCCTTAAACTCACAGATGCTGGCGCGCGGCTGCGCGATGTAAGCGCCGAGGCCTTCGAGCGGCTGCGCGAGGTGTGCAACGAACTGACCCGCCACAGCGCCGATGCACCCTTCGTGCTGGGTTGTTCGGGAAGCTTGCTCGCGCGCTGGCTGATCCCGCGCCTGGGCCGTTTGAACGCCGACCTGCCGGACCTGCGACTGCACCTCTCGGCGGGGGATGGGGATCTGGATCCCCGTCGCCCAGGCCTCGATGCCCTGCTGGTGTTTGCCGAGCCGCCATGGCCGGCTGACATGCAGGTGTTCGAGTTGGCCAGCGAGCGCATTGGCCCGGTCATGAGCCCGCGTTTTGCCGGTTACGAAAGACTGCGCCAGGCCCCGGCTTCAGCCTTGTGTGGTGAACCGCTGCTGCACACCACATCGCGCCCGCAAGCCTGGCCCAGCTGGGCGCAGCCACACGGCATCGAACCCGGCGCGTTGAAAGTCGGCCAGGGGTTTGAACATTTGTATTATTTGCTGGAAGCAGCAGTGGCGGGACTTGGGGTGGCAATTGCACCGCAGCCACTGGTCGCAGAGGACCTGCGTGCGGGTCGGCTGGTGGCGCCATGGGGCTTCAGTGAAACCCCGGCGCACCTGGCGCTGTGGCTGCCCAAGCGCGCCGCAGACGGGCGCGCAGGGCAATTGGCGCAGTGGCTCAAGGCTGAGCTGGCGCGCCAGACCACGTATTAGTCACCGCGTTTGCACAGCAGGTAGGCTGCCAGCAGACCCAGTGCGCCTACCGCAACACCGGCGGTAGTCCATGGGTGCTCTTGTGCGTAATCACGGGTAGCAACGCCGGTTTCGCGCAGTTTGACTTTGCTTTCTTCGTAGGCGTCGCTGATCAGGTGGCGAGAGTGCTTGAGGGCATTCTCGGCGTTGCTTTTCAGGGCTTTCAGCGTTTTGCGCGACTCATCCGACGCGTCGTCCTTGAGGCTCTCAAGGGACTTGAGCAGGCTCGAAATCTCGGCTTCCATGCTTTCCAGCGACGCTTTGCGTAAAGAAGTGTTGGCCATGTGAACTCTCCTGAAAGTGATTGAGTGGCGTGTGTAGATACCGACTGCGCCCGTTTCAGAAAGTGCAGTAATTCTGAACTTTCTCCTGCCAATGGTCGCCTCAAGCAGTACGAACATTCACTGCTAGTCTTGATTGACGACCTTTAGGAGAAACGCCATGAGTAATCACACCTACAAGAAAGTCGAACTGGTTGGTTCGTCCACCACCAGCATTGAAGATGCGATCAACAACGCATTGGCTGAGGCCAGCAAAAGCCTGACGCATCTGGAGTGGTTCGAGGTGACTGAAACCCGTGGTCATATCGAGAACGGCAAGGTTGCCCATTATCAGGTCACCCTCAAGGTAGGCTTTCGCATTGCCAGTAGTTAATCGGGTGAGTTGAACTTTGCCCGCTGGCCGATTGCCATAACCTGCGCTACACACATTGGGTGCCGACGCTGCATGCGTCGGCACGCTCAATTTGATCAGCGCAAGGAAGTAACGGATGAAAAAGTTTCTGTTGGCAGTAGGTTTGTTGAGCATTGCAGGCACAGCTCTGGCGGCGGGCAAGCCTTGCGAAGAGCTGAAAAGCGAACTCGCAGCGAAGCTTGACGCTAAAGGCGTTCAGCATTATTCGCTGGATGTCGTCGAGAAAGGCGCAGCGGCCGATGCCCAAGTGATTGGCAGCTGTGAAGGCGGCACCAAGGAAATCGTCTACAAGCGCGGTTGATCCCGTGCTTCAGACATAAAAAACCGACGCAGGTGCGTCGGTTTTTTTACGCCTGGGGTTCAGCCCTTCATTACTTGCGCCAGCAGCTCGTAGGAATGAATCCGGTCGGCGTGCTCGTACAGGTCGCTGGTGAAAATCAGCTCGTCGGCGCCGGTCTGCTCGATCAGTACCTCAAGCCTGGCGCGGATTTTCGCCGGGCCGCCAATCATGGCCAGGCCCAGGAAGCTGCCGACCGCGTCTTTTTCGTGGGGCAGCCACAGGCCGTCCATGGTGTTCACCGGCGCGCGCTGCACCAGGCTTTGCCCGCGCATCAACGCGAGGATGCGCTGGTACATCGAGGTGGCCAGGTAGTCGGCCTGCTCGTCGGTGTCGGCGGCCACCAACGGAATGCCGAGCATCACGTAGGGCTTGTCCAGCACGGCTGAAGGCTGAAAGTGATTGCGGTAGACGCGCACTGCCTCGTGCATCAGTCGGGGTGCGAAATGGGAGGCGAAGGCGTAGGGCAAACCGCGCTCACCGGCCAGTTGCGCGCTGAACAGGCTTGAGCCGAGCAGCCACACCGGCACATTCGTACCCGTGCCGGGCACGGCGATCACGCGTTGGTCGGGGGTGCGGGGGCCGAGGTAGGCCATCAGCTCGGCCACGTCCTGCGGGAAGTCATCCGCACTGCCGGAGCGCTCACGGCGCAGGGCGCGGGCGGTCATCTGGTCGGAGCCGGGCGCGCGGCCCAGGCCCAGGTCGATGCGGCCCGGGTAGAGGCTTTCCAGGGTGCCGAACTGTTCGGCAATCACCAGCGGGGCATGGTTGGGCAGCATCACGCCGCCGGAGCCGACGCGGATGGTCGAGGTGCCACCGGCCAGGTAGCCGAGCAACACCGAGGTGGCCGAGCTGGCGATGCCGTCCATGTTGTGGTGTTCGGCCACCCAAAAACGGTTGTAGCCGAATTTTTCAACGTGCTGGGCCAGGTCCAGGGAATTGCGCAACGACTGCGCCGGGCTGCCATCGGCCCTCACGGGCACCAGGTCAAGAGTCGAGAACTTTACGTCGGACAGCGATTTCATAAGCCTGCTTCTCCAATAGGGGCGCAGGCTTTCAAGACGAACCAAACCTGCCGCTTCATGTGCATGCTCTGTAAAATGAGGGCATATACCCGAGATTCAATAGCAGGCTAGGAAATTTCCTACTAAATCGCTAGGTTTTTCCGACAAGATGAACTTTGCCGCGCCGTCTAACCTCAGAATCCTTGACTACGTAAAACCACCGTTCGAGGAGACCGCTATGAGTATCGTTAAAAAAGCATCCGCGCATTGGGAAGGTGATCTCAAGACTGGCCTGGGTTCCATCTCCACGGAAACCGGCGTACTTCGCGAAGCGCCCTACGGCTTCAAGGCCCGTTTCGAGGGCGGCAAGGGCACCAACCCTGAAGAACTGATCGGTGCTGCCCATGCCGGCTGTTTCTCCATGGCATTTTCCATGATCCTTGGCGACGCTGGCCTCAAGGCTGACAGCATCGACACCCAGGCAGAAGTAACCCTGGATCAGGTTGAAGGTGGCTTCGCCATTAGCGCCGTTCACCTGGTGCTGAAGGCCAAAATTCCCGGCGCCAGCCAGGCGCAGTTCGATGAGCTGAGCAAGAAGGCCAAAGAGGGTTGCCCAGTGTCGAAGGTGCTGAACGCCACCATCACCCTGGACGGCACGCTCGTTAACTGACGCAGCCTGCAAAACACTGCAGGTCCGATGTGGGAGGGAGCAAGTCTCCTCCCACCTCTTCAGTTGTGCGTTAAATCAGAACTCCCGTTTCGCAAATGTGGTCCTATAGCCATATGCAGCCTAGGCGCACACCCGTGCGCATGCATTCAGGGAGCTACACACATGAAACGTTTTGCCTTGGCAATCATCTGCGGTGTATTGGCCACATCGGCTGTGGCCGCACCAAAAGATTGTGAAGAGCTTAGAAAAGAGATCGAAGTGAATATCCAGGCCAAGGCGATTCCGTCCTACACCCTGGAAATCATCACGGCCGAAGAAGCCAAGAATCATGACAGCGCCATGATTGTCGGTTCGTGCGAAAACGGCACCAAGCGCATCATCTATCAGAAAAACAACGACTGATCAGAGGCAGTTGACGCTGCGTTCTTCGGCCAGCAGCTGACGCGCAGTGTCATACAGGCGGATGTTGGGCGTGAACCCCAGCGAGCGTCCTTCCAGCACGTAGCGCTGGCCGGCCTTGAAGTGGTTGTACTGCAGCGTCATGAAACAGGTGCGGTACATCATCTGGCTGAGGCCGCCCAATCCGCCACCTGCCGGCACTTCAAAATCAAAGCGCACCATCAGTTCGTGAGGGCCGGGGGGCATTTGGAAGAAGCGACCGTCATCGAGTTTCTCCCCGTCCAGACGCTCTGCCATCACCAGCTTGGCACCGGGTGTGGGGGTGGTGAAATCGACCCACGCCTGCTGCGGGTCGACGGCTGGCAAGGGCGTCAACGCGCAGGCGCTGAGCAATAGAGCGGCGGCGGGAATCAGAAGCTGGCGCATGGTGGGGACTCAACGCGGGACGAGGTTTGAGTATAAACACGTCATCGCGTGGAAAAATCACCTTCAAGCGCGATAGTCTGGCGACCCCATTACTCAGGAGCAGCCGCCGCATGGTCAGGCGTTTATTTCCCGCGATGCTGCTCTTGTTGCTCGGCGGTTGCTCCAGCGTCGGTTATTACAGCCAACTGGCCGACGGCCAATGGCAGTTGTTACGCGCGCGGGAGCCGGTGGCCGCCGTTATTGCCGACCCGTCCCGGCCCCAGGTCTTGCGTGAACACCTCGCCCAGTCGCAAAAAGCCCGCACATTTGCCAGCGAGCACCTGCACCTGCCGGACAATCAAAGTTACCGGCTGTACGCTGACATCCACCGACCGTATGTGGTGTGGAATGTCTTTGCCACGCAGGAATTTTCCCTGTCGCCGCAGAACCATTGCTTCCCCATTGCCGGGTGCGTGGCCTATCGCGGCTATTACAATCAGGGCGCGGCGCGGGGCGAGGCGGCGCTGTTGCGACTACGGGGCCTGGATGTCGCCATCGGTGGCGTCGAGGCCTACTCCACCCTGGGCTGGTTCAACGACCCGATCATGAGTTCGATGATGAGCTGGGGCGATGAGCGCCTGGCCACGTTGATCTTTCATGAGTTGGCGCACCAGCGCTTCTATGTGAAGGACGACACCGAATTCAACGAGTCATTTGCCACCTTCGTCGAGCAGGAAGGCACCCGCCAATGGCGCGCCGCAAGAGGGCTGGCGCCGCTCAGCCTGGCGACGTCGCAGCAGCGCGACCAGTTCATCCGGTTGATCCTCGACACCCGCACGCGCCTGGAGAAGCTCTACGCACAGCCTCTGGCCGCCGATGCCATGCGCCAGGCCAAGGCGGCGGAGTTCGAGCGTCTGCGCAGCGAGTATCGGCACCTGCGCGACAGCCAGTGGGCAGGCGACAAGCGCTATGACGCGTGGATCGACCAGCCGCTGAACAATGCGCGGTTGCTGCCGTTCGGACTGTATGACCGGTGGGTGCCGGCGTTTGCCGGGTTGTTCAGGCAGCAAGGTGGGGACTGGGTGAAGTTTTATGCGGCAGTCCAGAGGCTGGGTGGGTTGCCGGCGGCGCAGCGCAAGGCGGCGCTCAGGCAGTTGTAGGGGGTTGCCAGTGCTGGTCTTATCGGGAGCAAGCCTCTCCCACATTAGCCGGGTGTTCACGGGTCAAAATGTGGGAAGGGGCTTGCTCCCGATAGCGGTCTCACAGGCGCTGCAAAAACCCCTGATGCATCTCATCCAGCGTCTCGAAATGCCAGGTCGGCGCCTCTGCGCTCAGCTCTTCAAAACTGCCAAACCCATACCCCACCGCCGCCGAGTCCAGCCCATTACGGCGCGCGCCAATCAGGTCGTGCTTGCGGTCACCGATCATCAGGGTTGCCGCCGGGTCCAGGCCTTCCTCGCGCATCAGGTGCGCAATCAACTCGACCTTGTCGGTACGCGTGCCGTCCAGCTCGCTGCCGTAGATGACCTTGAAGTGCCTGGCAAAGTCGAAATGTCGCGCAATTTCCCGGGCAAATTCCCACGGCTTGGAGGTCGCTACGTAAAGCTGGCGTCCCTGCTGGTTCAGCGCTTCCAGCAACGGCATCACGCCTTCGAACACGCGGTTTTCATACAGTCCGGTGACCTTGAAGCGCTCGCGATAGAAATTCACCGCCTGCCAGGCCTTGGCCTCGTCGAAGCCGTAGAACTGCATGAAGGCCTGCAGCAACGGCGGGCCGATGAAGTGTTCAAGCCTGGTCAGGTCCGGCTCGTCGATGCCGAGCTTGGCCAGCGCGTATTGGATCGAGCGCGTGATGCCTTCGCGCGGATCGGTGAGGGTGCCGTCGAGGTCGAACAGCACGCTGGAGTAACGAAGACTCACTGGTCGAACCCCTCCGCCAGGTGCAGGTCCTTGAGCTTCACGTAGTTCGCGGCGCTGTAGGTGAAAAACGCGCGCTCCTTGTCCGTCAACGCGCGCACGGGTTTGACCGGGCTGCCCACGTACAAAAAGCCGCTGTCGAGTGTCTTGCCCGGCGGCACCAGGCTGCCGGCGCCGATGATCACGTCGTCCTCCACCACGGCGCCATCCATCACGATGCTGCCCATGCCGATCAACACCCGGTTGCCGATTTGGCAGCCATGCAGCATGACTTTGTGGGCGACGGTCACATCGTCGCCGATCAGCAGCGGGAAACCGTCCGGGTTGAACGGCCCGGCGTGGGTGATGTGCAGCACACAGCCGTCCTGCACGCTGGTGCGCGCACCGATGCGGATGCGGTGCATGTCGCCGCGAATCACGGTCAGCGGCCAGACCGAGCTGTCGGCGCCGATTTCGACATCGCCGATCACCACCGCCGAAATATCGACAAAAGCCCCGGCGCCAAGGGTCGGCGTGTGGTTCTGATAGGTGCGAAGGGTCACGATAGCCTCTCTCTTGTGTGCTGATAGCTGCGATGGGTGTTGATTGTAATTAAGATGGCCCCATCTTTGTCTTATCCGTTTTCTTCAGCCAAGGTGCCCACCGTGAGCGCGAACAACCCGCTTTTGCAGTCCTACGACCTGCCGCCGTTCTCAGCGATCCGTGCCGAGCACGTGCAACCGGCCATCGAACAGATCCTCGCCGACAACCGCGTTGCCATTGAAGGCATCCTGCAAAGCCAGGGTAAAAATCCTACCTGGGCGGGCCTGGTCCTGGCGATGGACGAACTCAATGACCGCCTGGGCGCCGCCTGGAGCCCGGTCAGCCACCTGAACGCCGTGTGCAACAGCGCCGAGTTGCGCCAAGCTTACGAAAGCTGCTTGCCAGCGTTGAGCGCCTATTCCACCGAGATGGGTCAGAACCGCGCGTTATTCCAGGCATTCGAAGCCTTGGCCAACAGCCCGGAAGCCGCCGGTTTCGACGTGGCGCAAAAAACCATCCTGGAGCATTCCCTGCGCGATTTCCGCTTGTCGGGTATCGACCTGCCGCCTGAACAGCAGAAACGCTACGCCGAAGTGCAAAGCAAACTCTCGGAGCTGGGCAGCAAGTTTTCCAACCAACTGTTGGACGCCACCCAGGCCTGGACCAAACACGTTACCGATGAAACCATCCTCGCCGGCCTGACCGACTCGGCCAAGGCGCAAATGGCCGCCGCTGCCCAGGCCAAAGGCCTCGACGGCTGGCTGATCACCCTGGAATTCCCCAGCTATTACGCAGTAATGACCTACGCCCACGACCGCGCCCTGCGTGAAGAAGTCTACGCCGCCTACTGCACCCGGGCGTCAGACCAGGGCCCGAATGCTGGTCAGAACGATAACGGTCCGGTGATGGAGCAGATTCTCGATCTGCGTCAGGAGCTGGCCCAGCTGTTGGGTTTTGCGTCGTTCGCCGAGTTGAGCCTGGCCACCAAGATGGCCGAGTCCAGCGACCAGGTGCTGAGCTTCCTGCGTGACCTGGCCAAGCGCAGCAAACCGTTTGCCGCCCAGGACCTGGAACAGCTCAAGGCTTACGCCGCCGAACAGGGCTGCGCCGACCTGCAAAGCTGGGACAGTGGTTTCTACGGCGAAAAACTGCGCGAGCAACGCTACAGCGTGTCCCAGGAAGCCCTGCGCGCCTACTTCCCGATCGACAAGGTGCTGGGCGGCCTGTTTGCCATTGTGCAACGCCTGTATGGCATCGAGATCGCCGAGCAAAAAGGCTTCGATACCTGGCACCCGGACGTGCGCCTGTTCGAAATCAAGGAAAACGGCCAGCACGTCGGGCGTTTCTTCTTCGACCTGTACGCCCGCGCCAACAAGCGTGGCGGCGCCTGGATGGACGGCGCGCGCGACCGTCGCCGCACCCTCGACGGCGTGCTGCAAAGCCCGGTGGCCAACCTGGTGTGCAACTTCACCCCGGCCGACAGCGGCAAGCCTGCGCTGCTGACCCACGATGAAGTCACCACGCTGTTCCACGAGTTCGGTCATGGCCTGCACCACCTGCTGACCCGCGTCGAGCATGCCGGCGTGTCTGGCATCAACGGCGTGGCCTGGGATGCGGTGGAGTTGCCGAGCCAGTTCATGGAGAACTGGTGCTGGGAGCCCGAAGGTCTGGCGCTGATTTCCGGTCATTACGAGACCGGCGAGCCGCTGCCTCAGGACCTGCTGCAAAAAATGCTCGCGGCGAAGAACTTCCAGTCCGGCCTGATGATGGTGCGTCAGCTGGAGTTCTCGCTGTTCGACTTTGAAATGCACGCCACCCACGGCGATGGTCGCAGCGTCGCGCAGGTGCTCGAAGGCGTGCGTGACGAGGTTTCGGTGATGCGTCCGCCGGCCTACAACCGTTTCCCCAACAGTTTTGCGCACATCTTTGCCGGCGGTTATGCGGCGGGCTATTACAGCTACAAGTGGGCTGAAGTGCTGTCGGCGGATGCGTTCTCCAAATTCGAAGAAGACGGCGTGCTCAACGCCGACACCGGTCGCGCCTTTCGCGAGGCGATCCTGGCGCGCGGTGGTTCCCAGGCGCCGATGGTGCTGTTCGTCGACTTCCGTGGGCGCGCGCCGACCATTGACGCGCTGCTGCGCCACAGCGGCCTGAGTGAGGACGCGGCAGCATGACGGTGATCACCAAGAAGCAATTCATCGCCGGGGCGGTCTGCCCGGCGTGCAGCGAGCCGGACAAGCTGAAAATGTGGACCGAAGACGACGTGCCGCACCGCGAGTGCGTGGCCTGCGGGTATACCGACACATTGAATGACCAGGGCTTGTCGGTGCCCAAGGAACTGGGTACGCGGGTCAATACCTCGGCGCTCAAGGCGCCGGCCGACCCCAAGGTCCAGGCGGTGCAATTCTTTCCCAATCCCAAGCTGAAGAAAGACTAAAACCCTTCGTACCCGATTCAACTTGTGGGAGGGGGCTTGCTCCCGATGGCGGTGGATCAGCTGAAAGACAGGCTGACTGACACGACGCTATCGGGAGCGAGCCCCCTCCCACATTTTTTTGTTCGGCGCTTAACGAGGTCTACGGATGCTTAGCCTGCTATCATTTGTAACCAATGATTGCCCAAGCCGCTCCCCAGAAGCGGCTGACAAACCCGTGACCACATGATGAGGTGCACCCATGTCTGATCAAGATCAAGACAACCCCCGGCGTGATTTTCTGCGCAAATCCTTGACCTTGATCCCGGTGGTCACGGTGGCCAGCACCGGCCTTGGCGGCTCGATGCTGATGGCCACGCCCGCGCCGGTAGAAGCCGCTGCGGCCAAGCCTGTTGCGGCTGGCGACGCTTACGAACCCAGCTATTTCACTGCCGAGGAATGGGCGTTTATCAACGCCGCCGTCGAGCGTCTGATTCCCGCCGATGCGCAAGGTCCAGGCGCCCTGGAAGCTGGCGCGCCGGAATATATCGACCGCCAGATGAACACGCCCTATGCCAGCGGAGCCCTGTGGTTCATGCAGGGCCCGTTCAATGCCGACGCCGCGCCGGAGATGGGCTGGCAGAGCAAATTGGTGCCCCGGGAGATCTATCGCCTGGGCATTGCCGCCACCGATGCCTGGTCGAAGGCGTTCAACGGTAAAGTGTTTGCTGCGCAAGACAGCGCTACCCGGGACGATATGCTCCGGCGCCTCGAAGCGGGCGGCGCTGAAGTGTCCACGCATTTCGACGCGGTGCCGCCAAAGATGTTCTTCAACCTGCTGCTGCAAAACACCAAGGAAGGGTTCTTCTGCGACCCGATCCACGGCGGCAACAAAGGCATGGTCGGCTGGACCATGATCGGCTTCCCCGGCGCCCGCGCCGATTTCATGGATTGGGTGGAACGCAACGAGCAATACCCCTTCCCGGCTGTTTCCATGCGCGGCGAGAGGGCATAAACGTGGCGACCATCATGAAGAAAGTCGATGCAGTGATCGTAGGCTTCGGCTGGACCGGTGCAATCATGGCCAAGGAGCTCACGGAGGCGGGCCTGAACGTGGTAGCGCTGGAACGCGGCCCGATGCAGGACACTTATCCGGACGGCAACTATCCCCAGGTCATCGACGAACTGACCTACAGCGTGCGTAAAAAGCTCTTCCAGGACATTTCCAAGGAGACGGTGACCATTCGCCATAGCGTGAATGATGTCGCCCTGCCCAACCGCCAGCTTGGCGCCTTTTTGCCGGGCAATGGCGTCGGCGGTGCGGGCCTGCATTGGTCGGGCGTGCATTTTCGCGTCGATCCCATCGAGTTGCGCATGCGCAGCCATTACGAAGAGCGCTACGGCAAACACTTCATCCCCAAAGACATGACCATCCAGGATTTCGGCGTCAGTTACGAAGAGCTGGAGCCGTTTTTCGACTATGCGGAGAAGGTCTTCGGCACTTCAGGCCAGGCCTGGACCGTCAACGGTCAATTGGTGGGCGAAGGGCGTGGCGGCAACCCGTATGCGCCGGATCGCTCCAATCCGTTCCCGTTGGCGTCGCAGAAAAATACCGTCTCCGCACAGCTGTTTCAGAAAGCGGCGGCCGAGGTGGGTTACAAACCCTACAACCTGCCGTCGGCCAATACCTCGGGGCCTTATACCAACCCCTATGGCGCGCAGATGGGGCCGTGCAACTTCTGCGGATTTTGCAGCGGCTATGTCTGCTACATGTACTCCAAGGCATCGCCGAACGTGAACATCCTGCCGGCGTTGCGCCAGGTGCCCAACTTCGAGCTGCGGCCCAACTCCCACGTGCTCAAGGTCAATCTCGACAGCACTAAAAGCAAAGCCACCGGCGTGACCTACATCGACGCACAGGGCCGCGAATGCGAGCAGCCGGCCGATCTGGTGATCCTCGGTGCTTTCCAGTTCCACAACGTGCGGCTGATGCTGCTGTCGGGCATTGGCAAGCCCTACGACCCGATCACCAACGAGGGTGTGGTGGGCCGTAACTTTGCGTACCAGAACATGGCCACCATCAAGGCGTTCTTCGACAAGGACACCCACACCAATAATTTTATCGGTGCGGGCGGCAATGGCGTGGCCATCGATGATTTCAACGCGGACAACTTCGACCACGGCCCCCATGGCTTTGTCGGCGGCTCGCCGATGTGGGTCAACCAGGCGGGCAGCCGGCCGATTGCCGGCACGTCCAACCCACCTGGCACACCGGCCTGGGGCAGTGCGTGGAAGCGCGCCACCGCTGATTACTACACCCATCAGGTGTCGATGGATGCTCACGGCGCCCATCAATCCTACCGGGGCAACTACCTCGATCTGGACCCGGTGTACCGCGATGCCTACGGCCTGCCGTTACTGCGGATGACGTTTGACTGGCAGGAAAACGACATCAAGATGAACCGCTTCATGGTCGAGAAAATGAGCAAGGTCGCCGAGGCGATGAACCCCAAGTCGATTGCCCTGCTCGGCAAGAAAGTCGGCGAGCATTTCAATACGGCGTCTTATCAGACCACCCACCTCAACGGCGGCGCGATCATGGGCACCGACCCGAAAACCAGCGCGTTGAACCGCTATCTGCAGAGCTGGGATGTACACAATGTGTTTGTCCCTGGCGCATCTGCTTTCCCACAAGGCCTGGGCTACAACCCTACCGGTCTGGTGGCCGCGTTGACCTATTGGTCGGCCCGGGCGATCCGCGAGCAGTACCTGAAAAACCCCGGCCCACTGGTTCAGGCATAAGGAGCGATGAGCATGAAAGCATTTGTGATCGCGACCCTGGCGCTTTTCAGCAGTTGCTCGGTGAGCGCTGCCGAAACCGACCTGATCAAGCAGGGCGAATACCTGGCCCGCGCCGGTGACTGCGTGGCCTGCCACACCGCCAAGGACGGCAAGCCGTTCGCCGGCGGCCTGCCGATGGAAACCCCCATCGGTGTGATCTATTCCACCAACATCACCCCGGACAAGACAGGCCTGGGCAACTACAGCTTCGAAGACTTCGACAAGGCCGTACGCCATGGCGTCGCCAAGAGCGGCAGTACGCTTTACCCGGCGATGCCCTACCCGTCTTATGCGCGTGTCAGCGAAAGCGACATGCAGGCGCTGTATGCCTACTTCATGAAAGGCGTGGAACCGGTCGCCCAGGAAAATCGGGACAGCGATATTCCCTGGCCCCTGAGCATGCGCTGGCCGTTGGCGGCGTGGCGCTGGATGTTTGCCCCTGAGGTGGCGGATTACCAGGCGCCGGCGGATGCCGATCCGGTGATCAGCCGTGGCGCCTACCTGGTGGAGGGCCTCGGTCATTGCGGCGCGTGCCATACGCCGCGAGCGCTGACCATGCAGGAAAAATCCCTCAGCGCTGCCGATGGCAACGCGTTCCTGTCTGGCAGCGCGCCGCTGGAAGGCTGGATCGCCAAGAGCCTGCGCGGCGATCACAAGGACGGCCTCGGTAGCTGGAGCGAAGAGCAACTGGTGCAGTTTCTCAAGACCGGTCGCAGTGACCGCAGCGCGGTGTTTGGCGGCATGAGTGACGTTGTAGTGCACAGCATGCAGTACCTGTCGCAAGACGACCTGACCGCTATCGCCCGCTACCTCAAGAGCCTGCCTGCAGTCGATTCCAAGGACGCGCCGCACCAATACGACAAGCAGGTGGCCGAGGCGCTGTGGAAGGGTGATGACAGCAAGCCGGGCGCGTCGGTGTACATCGACAACTGCGCGGCCTGTCACCGTACCGATGGTCATGGCTACACGCGGGTGTTCCCGGCGCTGGCGGGCAATCCGGTGCTGCAGACGGCGGATGCCACGTCGTTGATCAACATCGTGTTGAAAGGCGGCACCCTGCCGGCCACCCACACGGCGCCATCGACCTTTACCATGCCGGCGTTTGCCTGGCGTTTGTCGGATGAGGAAGTGGCACAGGTGGTCAGTTTCATCCGTGGCAGCTGGGGCAATAAAGGCGCGCCGATCACCGCCAGCGAGGTGGCCGAGTTGCGCAAGAGCGATATGCGCAGCACCTCGGGCGATGATCTGGGGCAAGTCACGCAAAAGCACTGACCGCCGGACGGCACTGGTCATAACCTTCTCGTCTCGATACTGTACATAAAAACAGTATCGAGGCATTTTCATGACCACTGCGCTGCCGCCCCGTGGCCGGGGTACGGCCACCAATCTGCATAATCGCTTTGCGCCCACCGTCAGCGTGGCCGAGGACGACGGCTGGCATCAGGAAGTCCCGCAGACCCAGGGCACCGAAGTGCGCATCGAAACGGCCAAAACCATCATCACGCGCAACAACTCGCCGGATCTGCCGTTCGATCGTTCGATCAACCCGTATCGCGGGTGCGAGCATGGCTGCATCTACTGCTACGCGCGGCCCAGCCATGCCTATTGGGACATGTCGCCAGGGCTGGATTTCGAAACCCGCCTGATCGCCAAAAGCAATGCGGCCCAGGTACTCGAGCAGCAGCTGTCCAGGCCCGGCTATGTGTGTGCGCCGATCAACCTGGGCTCCAATACCGACCCGTACCAGCCTATTGAGCGCGAACATAAAATCACTCGGCAACTCCTCGAAGTGCTGCTGCGCTATCGGCACCCGGTGACCATCATCACCAAAGGCTCGCTGATACTGCGCGACCTTGACCTGCTCACCGAACTGGCCCGGCAACGGCTGGTGGCGGTGATGATCAGCCTCACCAGCCTGGACGATGAACTCAAGCGCATCCTCGAACCGCGCGCGGCGGCGCCCAAGGCGCGGTTGCGGGCCATCCGCGTGATGCGCGAGGCCGGCATTGCGGTGGGTGTGCTGTGCTCGCCGATGATCCCGATGATCAACGACAGTGAGCTGGAAAGCCTGCTCACCGAAGCCCACGCCGCCGGGGCGCAAAGTGCGGCCTACATGATGCTGCGCCTGCCGCTGGAAGTGGCGCCGCTGTTCGAGGAGTGGCTCGCGGCGCATTATCCGCAGCGCGCGGCCCACGTAATGAGCCTGGTGCGCCAGGTGCGCGGCGGTGAGGTGTACGACAGTCGATTCGGCGTGCGCATGCGCGGCGAGGGGCCGTTTGCCGATCTGTTGGCGCAGCGGTTCAGCAAGGCGATCAAGCGCCTGGGCATGGACCGTCGGGAGGGGTATAACCTCGATTGCACGGCGTTCTGCCCACCGGGCAGACAGATGGCGCTGTTATAGACTGATCAGGTGAGGTACACCGTTACTGTAGGAATGGTCGCGTTTTGACATCACTGAAACCCGCGATCTAGAGCGGTTCATTCAGTTTGAGTTAAGTTTCGATGGTTACCTTGTTCAGCGAGTGACCAATGAGTCGGTGACCTGGTTGTGGCAGTTGCACAACTATTTCACGGCTCTGGCGTCGAACTGAGCTGAACCCTGCCCTGCATAAAGTATGAGGATCAATCATGAGTGATAACGATAAACAGCCGTTGGCTGCGTCGGCTTCAGCCCCTCAAGTGGCGGAGTCCGCCGATGCAGCGCTGCAGCACATCGTCGACGGTTTTCTGCATTTCCATCACGACGTCTTCCCCCAGCAGGAAGAACTGTTCAAGAAACTCGCCACGGCCCAGAGCCCACGTGCGATGTTCATTACCTGCGCCGACTCGCGCATCGTGCCCGAGCTGATTACCCAAAGCTCGCCCGGCGACCTGTTCGTGACCCGTAACGTGGGCAACGTGGT
Source organism: Pseudomonas poae RE*1-1-14 (assembly GCF_000336465.1). NCBI lineage: Bacteria > Pseudomonadati > Pseudomonadota > Gammaproteobacteria > Pseudomonadales > Pseudomonadaceae > Pseudomonas > Pseudomonas poae. The sequence continues at coordinate 4,846,542 of NC_020209.1, forward strand.
TCCGCCTTATGGCCAGATGAATGGCGGCGTATCCACCGCCATCGAGTACGCGGTACTCGCTCTGGGCGTGCAGCACATCATCGTATGCGGCCACTCCGACTGCGGCGCCATGCGCGCAGTGCTCAACCCTCAGAGCCTGGAGAAGATGCCGACGGTCAAGGCCTGGCTGCGTCATGCCGAGGTCGCCAAGACCATGGTCCATGACAACTGCGACTGCGCCAACGAAGGCGAAAGCATGCAGGTGCTGACCGAAGAAAACGTCATCGCCCAGTTGCAGCATTTGCGCACCCACCCTTCCGTGGCTTCGCGCATGGCCAATGGTCAGTTGTTCATCCATGGCTGGATCTACAACATCGAGACCAGCGAGATCCGGGCCTATGACGCGGATCAGTCGGCGTTCCGACCGTTGGGCGGTGAAGGTCCGATTCCATCCGCGACGCCTAAAGCGCGCTTCTAACACACTTCCCTGCCGGGTAAAGCGGTGGCTGCCATGGATGCAGCCAGGCTTTACCGCGCCCGGCGAATGCCTCGGGAGAGTCATCATGCGTGCTGCTCAATTGAAAGCTGTATTGCCGCGGGAGCTGCTCGCTTCCGTGGTTGTGTTTCTGGTCGCCCTGCCCTTGTGCATGGGTATCGCGATTGCGTCCGGCATGCCGCCAGCCAAGGGCCTGATTACCGGGATCATCGGCGGGCTGGTGGTGGGCTGGCTGGCGGGGTCGCCGCTGCAGGTCAGCGGTCCGGCAGCGGGTCTTGCGGTGTTGGTGTTCGAACTGGTGCGTCAGCACGGCATGCTGATGCTCGGGCCGATTCTACTGCTGGCGGGCTTCCTGCAACTGGTGGCCGGGCGTTTGCGCCTGGGCTGCTGGTTCCGCGTGACGGCGCCGGCCGTGGTGTACGGCATGCTCGCAGGTATCGGCGTGTTGATTGTGCTGTCGCAGGTGCATGTAATGCTCGACGGTGCGCCCAAGCCTTCGGGTCTGGACAACCTCACGGGCTTCCCGGCGGCGCTGGTTGAAGCGATTCCGACCCTGGGTGGCGGCCTTGGCTGGCAGGCCGGCCTGCTGGGTGTGTCGACCATGCTGGTGATGTACCTGTGGGACAAATTGCGCCCGCAAACACTGCGCTTTGTGCCCGGTGCCCTGCTCGGCGTAGGCCTGGCGACGGTGACCAGCCTGGTGCTGGCGTTGCAGGTCAAGCGCGTGGAAGTGCCGGAAAACCTGGCGGACGCCATCGATTGGCTGCGGCCCAGCGACCTGCTCAACCTGGCCGATCCGCAGTTGCTGATCGCGGCGTTCGCGGTGGCGTTCATCGCCAGCGCCGAAACGCTGTTGTCCGCCGCTGCGGTTGACCGTATGCACAGTGGGCAGCGCTCGGACTTCGACAAGGAATTGTCTGCCCAAGGCGTAGGCAACATGCTCTGCGGTCTGGTCGGCGCCCTGCCGATGACCGGCGTGATCGTGCGCAGCTCGGCCAACGTTCAGGCCGGCGCCACCACGCGCCTCTCGGCGATGTTCCATGGTGTCTGGCTGCTGGGCTTCGTGCTGCTGCTGTCGAGCGTGCTGCAAAGCATTCCGGTGGCGAGCCTTGCCGGCGTGCTGGTGTACACCGGGATCAAGCTGGTGGACATCAAGGCGTTCAAGGCATTGGGACGCTATGGGCGGATGCCGATGTTCACCTACGCGGCCACGGCCCTGGCGATCATTTTCACCGATTTGCTGACGGGCGTGCTGGTGGGCTTCGGCTTGACGTTGCTCAAGCTCGCGTTCAAGGCCTCACGCTTGAAGGTCAGCCTGATCGACCTGCCGCAGGACGGCGAGATGGAACTGCGTCTGACCGGTGCGGCGACCTTCTTGAAGGTACCGGCGCTGACCCAGGTGCTGTCGACTGTTCCGGCGGGGACCACCGTGCATGTGCCGCTCAATAACCTGAGCTACATCGACCATTCGTGCCTGGAATTGCTGGAGGAATGGGGTCGCGCAAATGCCGCGAAGGGATCGAAGCTGGTGATTGAGGCGCGAGGGCTCAAGCGTCGTCTGGAAGGGCGGATAAGGACCACGACCGGCATTGGATCCGCCCCGGCTTGAACACAAGGGAGGTTCCGCCAAGTTGAGCGGGCTTGTTGTGGCGAGCGGGCAAGCTCCAATGCCGTTCAGTTAAGCGCAGATTCCCTGTGGCGAGCAGGCTTGTCCTGCGTTGGGCTGCGCAGCAGCCCCAAAACCAGGCGCTGAGCCGTATCAGGTATACCGCGTGTTGCTGGATTGGGGGCGCTGCGCACCCCAACGCGGGGCAAGCCCGCTCGCCACAGGGAGGTGGTTGACTGAAAAAGCTCGGCTGGGTGAAATTTCAGGCTTTAAAATCAACACGCTATTTTTGTTTGATAAGAAGGCGTTGAGAGTGTCAGATTTTTTGTGTTCGGGCCGGTTACGGCCTGCCGTCAGGCAGGCCCTATCTTTACCAGGTCGGCCTGATAAATCGATCTCCGTACAGAATCGCAAATTGATTCATTGCGTTCTTCCAATCATGAGCTGCACTGCCCCAGTTCGCGGTGATATTTCGTAATGCCAGCCAGATTAGCTTTGTCGCGGCTTCATCCGTTGGGAAGTGGCCTCGCGTCTTGATGACCTTGCGCAACTGGGCATTGATACTCTCGATGGCATTGGTTGTGTAGATCACTTTGCGTATCGCCGGGGGAAACACGAAGAACGGGATAACTCGATCCCAAGCACGCTTCCAAGCCGATACGACTGTCGGATATTGCTTACCCCAAGGCCCGGCTTCGAAAGCCAGTAGCGCTTGTTCTGCGGCGTCAGCATTAAGTGCTTGATAGATCGGTTTCAGTGCCTTGGCCAGCTCACGGCGCTTATCCCACGGGGCGTAATCGAGGCTGTTACGGATCAGGTGGACGATGCAGGTCTGCAACGTCGTCTCAGGAAACACAGCACTCAGCGCTTCGGGCATGCCTTTGAGACCGTCAGTTACGGCGATCAAGACGTCTTCGACGCCTCGGGTTTTCAGGTCGTTAAAGACCTTCATCCAAAATTTGGCGCCTTCGGTTGTTTCAATCCAAATGCCCAGAATATCTCGCGTTCCGTCCGGCAATACTCCCAGTGCCAAGTAGATCGCTTTGTTGCGAACCAGGCCTTCGTCGCGAATTTTGACTCGCAATGCATCGAAGAAAATTACCGGGTACATCGGTTCAAGCGGTCGCTGTTGCCAGGCGGTAACCTCCTCCAACACTGCGTCAGTGACGGAGCTGATGAAATCGTGAGAGACGTCTGTTCCGTACTGTTCAGAGAGAAACGCCCGGATTTCGCGAACCGTCATGCCTCGGGCATACATCGCGATAATCTTGTCATCGAAGCCGGTAAAACGCCGTTCGTGTTTGGGGATCAGAATCGGAGCAAAGCTTCCATCACGGTCTCTGGGAATGTCCAAACGCAGCGGACCGTCATCGGTTAGCACCGTTTTTCCGCTCTTGCCGTTGCGCTGGTTACTCGATTCCTCAGGGCGCTCCGCGCCCTGAGGATAGCCAAGGTGGTGGCCCAACTCGGCACCAAGAGCTCGCTCGATCAGCGCCTTTTTGAACGCCATCGAGGCATCCTGAATGGCTTCGGCACTCATCGGGCCGCTGACGAACTGGTCGATCAGCTCTTGGGGAATGGATGGAAGGTCTCGCGGGGCCTCACGGGCCGGTTTCTTTTTGGTCGGCATACATGCACCTCTATCAACATGTTATGCCCGAACACAAAATTTATGACAGTCCCAAGGCGTTTGCTCCCGCCCACATTTGATCTTCTGGCTGGAGAGGTCAGGCAGGCTGATCCAGTGCCAGTTCAACGCCCAACTGCCGCGACAGGCACGGCCAGCGCTTCCACGCGGCTTCCGTGTTCGGGCTTCTGAGCTTTTCCCGGTAGCTCTCCACCGATTCCAGCGCAAAACTCTCTTCGTTTAGCATTTCATCCACCGCCAGGTGCACGGCCTCGTCCAACTGGTTGGCAAAGGCTTCGCCGATCAACTGGTGGGCAATCAGGTTGGCCACGGTGGTATCCGCCGGAATCAATGGCTGACCGAAATGCTTGATATACAGATCGTTTACTTCTTCCACCAAGCGATGCGCCAGGTAGGCCTCATCGAGCAAACCTTCCAGGCCTTCGTGCCCGGCCAGGATTGACGGAGGCTGCAGGAAGAAATGCTCGGCAATCTTCAGTACCGGTTTGATCTGGCTTTCGATACCGGCTGCGCGCGCTACGTCATTGGCGGCGTCCAGCAGGTCCGGGACGAGGTCAATGTAGGCGGTGACGAAACGCGTCATGACTGCGCTGCGATCACCTTCAGCCAGGGAAATGGCCGAGTGCAGATGCGGCAATTGTTTTTCCAGCTGCAGGGCCAGCTGGCCCGTGCTGGCTTCGTGGTGATGGGCACGGGAAATCTGCTCGCGCAATGCGGCGGTATTCATGGTGGCTCCAGTGAAACAGGTGTAGGAAAAAGGAGAAGTTAGCTCGTTTATACGAGCCCCTAAGATGCATTTGTCATAATTAATTCAGGGTTATGCGCAGGGGCTATAACCAGTTGCAAATTTTAGTCGCAAAAACGTTTCTGCTCCTGACTTTATTGGGTGGGATTGATCGTTTTTCACTGATTTCCTGTGCCCATCGCGAGGCTGCCGGTGCTGTCTATACTCGACGATGTTCCGGATCGTGTTGCCCTTGCTGATACTGGGTGGGTGTTATGGCTGAATCTGTTCCGCTCAAACGGTTTATCGCTCGACTGCTGATTCTTGCGGTGGCGATGTTCGCGTTGAGCTTCGCTTTGGTACCCATCTACGACGCGCTGCTCAACGTGTTCGGCGTCAATGACAAGGCCACCGGGCACTATGAGGGATCACAGGCCGTGGACTCGATGCGCCAGGTACGGGTGCAGTTTGTGTCCACCAATGCCGCCAATATGGTGTGGGAGTTCCATTCCAAGGCTGACGACGTCGTGGTCCACCCAGGCGCCGTCACCGAGATGCTGTTCGTGGCCTACAATCCCACCGACAAACCCATGACCGCCCAGGCGGTGCCGAGCATTTCCCCGGCGCAAGCCGCGCCGTACTTTCACAAGACCGAGTGCTTTTGCTTCACCCAGCAAGTGCTGCAACCCGGCGAGCGCATAGAAATGCCGGTGCGGTTTATCGTCGACCGCGACATGCCCAGGGATGTGGCGCATATCACGCTGGCTTACACACTGTTTGATATCACTGCGCCTTCATCCCCCGTAGCCCTGCGTGGAGACGGCCAGCTACTGTTTGCCCCCCGATAACGAAGTCAGATACATGCCGAAGCATGATACGTACTACGTATCCTGGTGCGGCATTACACCCAGCTGCTTCTCCTGCTTTACACTCCGGCACCTGTTGCTGCCGCTTATCGCCGCGTTCGTAAACCATTAACGACTGTTGAACCTATGACTCGAACTCAAAAAACCGTTTTCATGCTGATTGCTCTGGTGGCGCTGATCCTGGGCCTGATGGTTAACAAGGCGCTCTCGGGAAGGGGTCAGGTCGACTCTGTGGCGTTGATCGACGCGGGCATCATCCTGCTGCCGCAAAGTCGCCAATTACCGCCGGTGACCTTGCAAGACCAGAACGGCCAACCGGTGCTCGTCAACGCGTTGAAAGGCAAGTGGAGCCTGCTGTTCTTCGGCTATACCTTCTGCCCGGACATCTGCCCCACCACCCTCGCCCAGTTGCGCCAGATCAAGAGTGAATTGCCCAAGGAGGCTGTGGACACGTTGCAGGTGATCCTGGTCAGCGTCGACCCGCACCGCGACACCCCGGCGCAGCTCAAGCAGTATTTGGGCTACTTCGATCCGCAGTTCCGCGGCTTGACCGGTGCGACGGTGGATGAGGTGCAGACGCTGTCGAATGCCGTGAGCATCCCGTTCATCCCGGCTGACACCAGCAAGCCCAACTACACCGTCGACCACAGCGGCAACCTCGCGATTATCGGCCCGGACGGTACTCAGCGCGGGTTTATCCGCGCGCCGTTGAACAGCAAGAAGCTGGTGGCACAGTTGCCTGGGTTGTTGCAGCGCAAATAAAGCAGGCACAAAAAAGTGGAAGGGGGCTAGCTCCGATCGCGGTGAATCAGTCGACCTATGAGTTGACTGAAACACTGCGATCGGAGCTAGCCCCCTCCCACTTTTTGACCTCCATCAGACCGGAGATCGGGTATTCAGGGCCGGATCAGAACGCCGGCTTGATCGCACCCTTGTATTTCTCTTCGATGAATTGCTTCACTTCAGGGGTATGCAAGGCGGCTACCAGTTTCTTCACGGCGTCCGAGTCCTTGTTGTCTTCGCGGGTCACCAGAATGTTCACGTAAGGCGAGTCGCTGCCTTCGATCACCAGCGCGTCCTTGGACGGATCCAGCTTGGCTTCCAGGGCGTAGTTGGTGTTGATCAGCGCCAGGTCAACCTGGGTCAGCACGCGCGGCAGGGTGGCGGCTTCGAGTTCGCGGAATTTCAGGTTTTTCGGGTTGGCGGTGATGTCCTTGATGGTCGACAGGATGTTGGTCGGGTCCTTCAGGGTGATCAGGCCGTTTTTGGCCAGCAGCAACAGGGCGCGGCCGCCGTTGGTGGCGTCGTTGGGGATGACCACGTTGGCGCCGTCCGGCAGCTCGTCGAGCTTCTTGTACTTGCTGGAGTACGCGCCCAGGGGTTCCAGGTGCACGCCGCCGACGCTCACCAGGTGAGTGCCCTTGGCTTTGTTGAACTCATCCAGATACGGCTGGTGCTGAAAGAAGTTGGCGTCCAGGCGTTTTTCCGCCACCTGCACGTTGGGCTGCACGTAGTCGGTGAAGACCTTGACCTGCAGGTCCACGCCTTCTTTGGCCAGCGCAGGCTTCACGAACTCGAGGATTTCCGCGTGCGGCACCGGCGAGGCTGCGACGGTGAGGGTTTCGGCGTGGGCGGAAAACGCCGCAACGGCGGCGAAAGCAACCAGTAGTTTTTTCATGCAGCAAGCTCCTTGTTCGGTTAATTGCCGGCTTCTGGCCGTCAATGGCCGTTATTTTCGAGAATAGTGTGTCACCAGCTTGTCGCCGATGGTCTGCAGAATTTGTACCAGCACAATCAGCATGATTACGGTAACGACCATGACATCGTTCTGGAAACGCTGGTATCCATAACGGATCGCCAGATCACCCAAACCACCGGCGCCCACCACGCCTGCCATGGCGGTGTAACCCACCAGAGCGATAGCGGTGACGGTGATTGCCGCAATGATGCCGGATTTTGCCTCCTGCAGAAGCGCCTTGACGATGATCTGCCGAGTGGTGGCGCCCATGGCTTGGGTCGCTTCGATGATGCCGCGATCCACCTCACGCAATGCGGTTTCCACCAGCCGCGCGAAGAACGTCGAAGCACCTACCACCAGCGGTGGAATCGCGCCGGCCACGCCAAGCGAAGTGCCAGTGATGAAGACCGTCGTCGGGATCATCACAATCAGCAGAATGATAAACGGCAGAGAACGTATAGCGTTGACGATAAATGCCAGCACGCTATAGGTGGCTTTTTGCTCAAGCAGCTGCCGTGGGCTGAACAGAAACAGTAGAATGCCCAGCGGCAGGCCCACCAGTATGGTGAACAGCAGCGAGGTGCTGAGCATCAGCATGGTGTCGCCAGTGGCAACCCATATGTCAGCCCAGTCAACCTTATCGAAGTAATGCAGTAGTACGTCCATCAGCGCAGCACCTCCATATGGACATCGGCAGCGGTAAATCGCGCAAACGCGGCGTCCATGTCACCGCCGGTCACGGCCAGGGTCAGTTGACCGTAGGGAATATCTTTGATGCGGTCGATCCGACCGGCGAGGATGCTGTAGTCCACCCCCGTTTCACGGGCGACGGTCCCCAGCAATGGCGCGTAGGTCGCCTCTCCCTGGAACGTCAGGCGCACGATGCGGCCTGGCACGTGGGCGAAATCATCGCGCTGCTCGCTTTCGTCGATCTGGTCGGCTTCCTGCACGAAACGCTTGGTGGTCGCGTGCTTGGGGTGCAGGAACACCTCGGCCACCGAGCCTTGCTCGACGATGACGCCGGCGTCCATCACGGCCACCTGGTCGCACACGCGGCGGATCACGTCCATTTCATGGGTGATCAGCACGATGGTCAGCTTCAGCTCGCGGTTGATCTCGGCCAGCAATTGCAACACCGACGCCGTGGTTTGCGGGTCAAGGGCGCTGGTGGCTTCGTCGCACAGCAGGATTTTCGGCTTGGTCGCCAGGGCGCGGGCGATACCGACGCGCTGTTTCTGACCGCCGGACAGTTGCGCCGGGTATTTTTTGGCGTGGTCCGACAGACCCACACGGGCGAGCAATTCAGCCACGCGCAGGTCGATGGCCTTGCGCGACAACTCGCCGGCCAGGGTCAGCGGCAGTGCCACGTTGTCGGCGACGGTCTTGGACGCCAGTAGGTTGAAGTGCTGGAAAATCATCCCGACCTGTTGGCGGAAGCGGCGCAGGCCGTTGGCGTCCAGCGCGGTGACTTCCTCGCCGTCGACGGTGATCTGCCCGCCACTCGGTTCTTCGAGGCGGTTAATCAGGCGCAGCAGGGTACTTTTTCCCGCACCCGAGTGGCCAATGAGGCCGAACACCTGGCCATTTTCGACGCGCAGGCTGGTGGGGTGCAGGGCGGGAATATCCTTACCGGCGACGCGGTAAGTTTTATGGACGTTTTGAAACTCGATCACGTAGCGAACCTTGTGGGGCGCATGGAAAAGGGATCAGCGGTTAGCCGGGCGCGCATTTTAGCCTGTCCGTATAGCGTTTCTTAGCATTTATTTCGCATCCATTCAGCGATTTGGCAATAACGAGACCAAAGGTCATAAAAAAGGAACGGCTCAAAACCCTGTCAGTCACTACCTAAGCAATTCGATCTCCCGGGTGCCGTGTCCGGGGTTTCGCTCAAACGAGCCGGGGACCGCTCTGGCCACTTTGACTAAGGAGTTTTGACTGATGAGTACCAAGAAGCCAGCCACCCCGCCGAAGAGTGAACTCGCGGGCACTGATACCCTGGACCGAGGCAATACCAACGCCAAACTGCAGGCGCTGGAAGAATTCCGTTCCGATGCGACCGGCCAGGCCCTGCGCACCAACCAGGGCGTGAAGATCTCTGATAACCAGAACACCCTGAAGGTCGGCGCGCGTGGCCCGTCGCTGCTGGAAGACTTCATCATGCGTGAAAAGATCACGCACTTTGACCATGAACGCATCCCCGAGCGCATCGTGCATGCCCGTGGTACCGGCGCCCATGGTTACTTCCAGACCTACGAAGACCACTCGGCGTTGAGCAAGGCCGGTTTCCTGCGTATCCCGGAGCACAAGACCCCGGTATTCGCGCGCTTCTCCACCGTGCAGGGCCCGCGCGGCTCCGGCGACACGGTACGTGACGTGCGTGGTTTTGCCGTGAAGTTTTTCACCGAGGAAGGCAACTTCGACCTGGTGGGCAACAACATGCCGGTGTTTTTCATTCAGGACGCGATCAAGTTTCCTGACTTTGTGCACGCCGTAAAACCTGAGCCGCATAACGAGATTCCTACCGGCGGTTCGGCCCACGATACCTTCTGGGATTTCGTGTCGTTGCAGCCGGAATCGGCGCACATGGTGATCTGGGCCATGTCCGACCGTGCCATTCCAAAAAGCCTGCGTGCCATGCAGGGTTTTGGCGTGCACACCTTCCGGTTGATCAACACCGAAGGCAAGTCGAGCTTCGTCAAGTTTCACTGGCGGCCAAAGGTCGGCACCTGCTCCCTGGTGTGGGACGAAGCGCAGAAGCTGGCCGGTAAAGACACCGACTACCACCGTCGCGACCTGTGGGAAGCGATTGAGGGCGGCGATTACCCTGAATGGGAACTCGGCGTGCAGATCGTTGCAGAAGAAGACGAGCATAACTTCGACTTCGACCTGCTCGATCCGACCAAGATCATCCCCGAAGAGCTGGTGCCGATCACCCCGCTGGGCAAGATGGTGCTTAACCGCAACCCGGACAACTTCTTCGCCGAGGTCGAGCAGGTTGCCTTCTGCCCAGGCCATATCGTGCCGGGTATCGACTTCACCAACGACCCGCTGCTGCAAGGCCGTCTGTTTTCCTACACGGACACGCAGATCAGCCGACTGGGCGGACCAAATTTTCACGAGATCCCGATCAACCGTCCGGTTGCGCCGTTCCATAATGGCCAGCGCGACGCGCAGCATCGCACCGTGATCGATAAAGGCCGCGCAGCCTACGAGCCCAACTCCATCGACGGCGGCTGGCCGAAGGAAACACCGGCGGGCCCGACTGACGGCGGTTTCGAAACGTATTACGAGCGCGTCGACGCCAACAAGGTGCGTGAGCGCAGTGAGTCGTTCGGCGATCATTTCTCCCAGGCCACGCTGTTTTTCAACAGCATGAGCCACCATGAGAAAGAGCACATCATCGCGGCCTACAGCTTCGAGTTGGGCAAGGTCGAGCGCGAGTACATCCGTGCCCGTCAGGTCAACGAGATCCTCGCCAACATCGACCTGGAACTGGCCAAGCGCGTTGCGCAGAACCTGGGCCTGCCTGCGCCGACCAAAGGCACCGTGCCTGTGCGTGAGGCGTCGGTGAAAAAATCGCCGGCCTTGAGCCAGGTGAACCTGCTGTCAGGTGATATCAAGACGCGCAAGGTGGCAATTCTGGCCGCCAATGGCGTGGACGGCGCAGCGATTGATGCGATGAAAAAAGCGTTGGAGGCCGAAGGTGCCCACGCCAAGTTGCTGGGGCCGACCTCGGCGCCTGTGACCACGGCGGATGGCAAGACGCTGCCGGTGGATGCGTCGATGGAAGGCATGCCGTCGATTGCCTTTGACGCGGTGTTCATCCCGGGCGGTAAAGCTTCGGTAGACGCGCTGAGCACTGACGGTGTGGCGCTGCACTATGTGCTGGAGGCGTACAAGCACCTGAAGGCGATTGCGGTCGCCAATGACGTGAAACCACTGCTGGATCTGCTGAGACTGGAAGCGGACGAGGGGCTGATCGTGGGCGCGGATGCGAAGGCGTTCAAGGCGTTCTTTGCGGCGATTGCCGAGCATCGGGTTTGGGATCGTGAGGCCAAGGCCAAGGCGATTCCGGCTTAAGTCCTTCGCTGTTTGTCAGACCGCTATCGCAGGCAAGCCAGCTCCCACATTTGAAGCGTGAATACATTCACGTGTGAGAGCTGGCTTGCCTGCGATGCTTTAGTCCGCCTTGCGCGGAATCAGCACTACCTGCGCCGGAATGTGTTTCAGGATCTGCCGGTGGATCTTCAGCTCATACCCCGAATCAATCCGTTTAACCCGTTTGGTCAGCAACGTGGCCAGCCACGGGTAATCTTCGGTGCGCGGCGCCTGGATGCTCACGTCGCACTGGTAATTCACCACATCGGTGGCAATCGCATCCAGTTGATGGCGCAGCGCCTGGATATCGGTGAGGTTCAACGCCACGGTGGTGCTGGGCGCGGCCGGGTCGATGACCTTGGCAGGCGGCTTGGCTTCGGCGGCTTTCAAGGCCGCCTCGGCTTTGTCCAGCTCGGCTTTGCGCGCATGGCTGATGGCACTGTTGACGCCGCCGGTGAGGGCCGGTGCCTTGGGCATCAGCGCGCGGGCACGGCTCAGGGCGGTGGCAGCGGCGTTGACGTCGCCTTTTTGCAGGACGATCTGGCTGCGCTGCAAGTAGGCTTCGGCCAACTGGCGTTGGTAAGCTTCCAGCGCCGGGTCGTTGGGCGTTTGCGCCTGCAAGGCCACCAGTTGATCCTCGGCGGTGGCCAGCTCGCTGCTGGCCAGGTTTTGCTCCAGCTGCGCGATGGCCGCCGCGCGAGCGTCCGGCGTCGCGAGGGCGGCGGGCGGTGTGCTTTGACAGGCGCCCAGCAGCAGGGAAAATGCGGCAAGGAGCAGATAACGGGAGGTGAACGGCTTCATTCCTGCGACTCTCTAATTGCGCAAAAAGCGAGCAAGTCTACACCCCTCGACGGGGCAGGACAAAACTCAGCAAAAACAGGGCAGCGGCCGCGACCACAATCGATGGCCCGGCCGGCGTGTCCTTGAACCAGGACAACGCCAGGCCCCCACAGACGGCGAGCATTCCCAACAGGCTGGCGCCGATTGCCATCTGCTCCGGTGAGCGGGCATGGCGCTGGGCGGCGGCGGCGGGAATGATCAGCAGCGACGTGATCAACAATACGCCGACAATCTTCATCGCGACAGCAATCACCACCGCGATCAATAACATCAGAGCCATGCGCAGGGCCGGTACCGGCAAGCCTTCGACCGTGGCCAGTTCTTCATGCACGGTGATCGCCAGCAGCGGGCGCCACAGCGTCACCAGCAGCACCAGCACGGCAGCGCTGCCGCCGAGGATCCACGCAAGGTCGGTCGGGCTGATCGCCAGCAGATCACCGAACAGGTAGGTCATCAGGTCGATGCGCACTTCATGCATGAAGCTCAGCACCACCAGGCCCAGCGATAAAGTGCTCGGTGCCAGGATGCCCAGCAGGGTGTCGGAGGCCAGTGGCTGGCGCTGTTGCAGGGTCACCAGCAGCACCGCCAGCAGCAGGCAGCCCACGGTGACGGCAATGGTCGGGCTCACGTCCAGCAAAAAGCCCATGGCCACGCCCAGCAGCGCGGCGTGGGACAAGGTGTCGCCAAAATACGCCATGCGTCGCCACACCACGAACGAGCCCAGCGGGCCCGCCACCAACGCCAGAGCCAAGCCTGCCAGCAGGGCGTAGAGCAGAAAATCAGCCATGCTTGCAGCTATCTCCGTGAACGTGCACGTGGGGTGCAGAAGGATCATCGACCACGGCGCCATGCAGGTCGTGGGCGTGGTCGTGATGGTGGTGATAGATCGCCAGGCTCTGCGCGTTCTTGCCGAACAGCTCGACGAAGGCCGGGTCGCCGCTCACCTGTTCCGGGTGGCCCGAGCAGCACACGTGGCGATTGAGACACACCACCTGGTCGGTGGTGCTCATCACCAGGTGCAGGTCGTGGGACACCATCAGGACGCCGCAGCCATGGCGGTCGCGCAGGCGGGTGATCAGGCTGTACAGCTCGGCCTGGCCGGCCACGTCGACGCCTTGCACCGGTTCATCGAGCACCAGCAGCTCGGGCTCGCGCAGCAAAGCGCGGGCCAGCAGCACGCGCTGCATTTCGCCGCCGGAGATGCTTTGCACCGGGCTGTCGATCACCTGCTCGGCGCCGACTTCCTTGAGCGCGGCCTGGGCGCGGGCGCGATCAACGCCGGGCACCAGGCGCAAGAAGCGCAGCACGGATAACGGCAAAGTCGGATCGACGTGCAGTTTTTGCGGCATGTAGCCCACCCGCAGTTTGGGCTTGCGCCACACGCTGCCGGTGTCGGGCTTGAGCAGGCCGAGCACGGCGCGCACCAGGGTGGTCTTGCCGGCGCCGTTGGGGCCGATCAGGGTGACGATCTGCCGTGGCTGGACACTCAGCGCGATGTTATCCAGCACGGTTTGCCCGGCGAACGTGACCCCGACCTGCTCCAGGCGGATTAACGCGTTGCTCATCAAGCCCCCTGGCAGCCCGAGCACAGGCCGACCACTTCGACCGTTTGCCCTTCGACCTGAAAGCCCACCTCGGCAGAACTCTTGATGATCGCGTCGCTGATGCTTTTTTGTTCAAGCTCGATGGCGGCGTGGCATTCGCGGCAGATCAGGAACTGGCCCTGGTGTGCGTGTTCGGGATGGTTACAGCCGACGAAGGCGTTGAGCGAGGCGATGCGGTGCACCAGGCCGTTTTCCAGCAGGAAATCCAACGCGCGATACACCGTAGGCGGCGCAGCGCGGCGGCCGTCCTGTTCGCTGAGCACGCCGAGGATATCGTAGGCGCCCAGCGGCTTGTGGCTCTGCCACACCAGCTCCAGCACGCGCCGACGCAGGGCGGTCAGGCGCAGACCTTTTTGTGCACACAGGGTGTCGGCTTCCGCCAGCGCGCTGTGCACGCAGTGAGAATGGTCATGGGGACGGCTGGCAAGCGGTGTTTTAGGCATGAGCGGCGACAGACATTTGATAGAGACGTTATTATGTTACCCGTTCCTACGCCATTGAGTGGTCATCGTGTCCCGACTTTTTCCAGTTTTTGTCATATTTGTCGCCAGTTTTTTCGTTGCGGGGGCCGCTCAGGCCGAGGTCAAGGTGCTGACCAGCATCAAGCCGTTGCAGCTCATTGCCGCTGCTGTGCAGGACGGCGTGGCGGTTCCCGAGGTGTTATTGCCGCCGGGCGCATCGCCGCATAACTTCGCGCTGCGACCATCCGACGTACGGCGCGTGCAGTCGGTGGACCTGCTGTACTGGATTGGCCCGGACATGGAAAGCTTCCTGCCGCGCGTACTCAAGGGCCGCAGCGCGCCAACAGTGGCGGTGCAGGACCTGCCAGGCATGAAGCTGCGTCGCTTCGCCGAAGATAGCCACTCTCACGCCGATGATGCCGACGAGCATGATCACGATCACCGTCCGGGCAGCCTGGATGCGCACTTGTGGCTGTCCACGGTCAATGCGCGGGTGATCGCTGCGCGCATGGCGGCGGACCTGAGTGCCGCCGACCCGCAGAATGCCGCTCGTTATGAGAGCAACGTGAAGGCTTTCGACGAGCGTCTGGACGCATTGGATGCGCGTCTGAAGAAGCGCCTGGCGGGGATCGCGGGCAAGCCTTACTTCGTGTTCCACGAAGCCTTCGATTACTTCGAAGAGGCCTACGGACTCAAGCATGCCGGCGTGTTCAGCGTTGCCGCCGAAGTGCAGCCGGGCGCCCAGCATGTGGCGGCGATGCGCACGCGTCTGCAGGAAGTGGGCAAGACCTGTGTATTCAGCGAGCCGCCGCTGCGCCCGCGTTTGGCCGAGACGCTGGTCGCGGGTTTGCCGGTGAAACTGGCTGAACTGGATGCGTTGGGCGGTTACACCCCGGCCACAGCCCAGGGTTATGAGCAGGTGCTGGACAAGCTGGGTAACGACCTGGCGGGCTGCCTGGATTCGCTCTAAAAATCGGCGCTCAACCCAAGTGGGAGCGGGCTTGCTCGCGAATGCAGTGCGTCAGTAGGTACATCCTTGACTGATACACCACATTCGCGAGCAAGCCCGCTCCTACATTTTCTGACCGAGTGGGTCTCTAAAGCGCGAACGGCAGGTGCGCAGTGACCTGCTGGCGTTGCGCCAAGCGGTGTTCGAATTCCGCTGGATCGTGAATCAGCACATCCTGCCCGGCAAACGACTCAGCGGCGATCAGGCGCGACAGCCAGAACCGTACGCACGCCACCCGCAGCATCGTCGGCCATAATTCGGCTTCCTTCGCAGTGAACGGTCGCAGTCCCGCGTAGGCGCCCAGCAAGGCACGGGCACGCGGCCCATCGATTGCGCCATCCGCGTTCGAGCACCAATCATTCAGCGCAATCGCGACGTCATACAGCATCGGCCCGGAGCAGGCGTTGTAGAAGTCGATCAAGCCGGTCAGGTGCGTGCCTTCGAACATCGCGTTGTCGCGGAACAGGTCACCATGCAGGTTGGCGCGCGGCAGGGCCAGGATGTCGGCCTTGTGCACCTGGATCTCGGCCAGCGCGTCCTGCAGCAGGCGTTGCTGCGCGGCGTTCAAGTGCGAAACCAGCTGCGTCCCTTCACTGAGCATCCAGTCCAGCCCGCGATCGGTCTTGCGTTCCAGCACTTTATCGCCATGAGTGGCCAGATGCAGGTGGCCGAGCAGTTCGCCGACCTGGGCGCAATGCTGCGCGTTGGCGTGCGTGATGTGCTTGCCGGCCAGGCGCGGTTGCAGCAGCGCCGGTTTGCCGGCCAACTCGCGCAAGGCGGCGCCGTCGGTGGTGCGCAGCGCGTAGGGCACTGGCAGGTCGGCGTCGTGCAGTACGTCGAGCAGCTCGATGAAAAACGGCATTTCTGCCACCGGGCCGCGCTCAACCAGGGTCAGGACGAACTCGCCCTGTTCCAGGCTGATGAAGAAATTGGTGTTTTCGCTACCAGCGGCAATCCCCTGGAAGTCAAGCAGGCGGCCGAGCCCGTAGGGCGCGAGAAAGGTTTCCAGCTCGGGCCGAGCCAGGGGGGTGAACACAGACATGGGTAAACTGCCGTTACGGACGCTGCGGATTGCAGCGTCGATTAAAGTGGGGAAATCATTTCCATTCGAAGATCTTCCATGACGGGATCAGCATATCCGGCTGGTCAGAACGGATGAAGTTCGCGTCGGTTCCGTCCGCGCGCACCAGGAAATACGGCGGCGCACCTTTGGGGGTGACCTTGATCGCGTACAGGAAGCCATTCTGGCGGTACTCCTGGATGGTCTTGTCGCCTTCCGTGCGAATGGTCACCTCCGGGTCGGCCGACGGCGCATCGTCTGCTGCCATGGCAGCCATCGGAGCGAGTGCAATCAAGCCAGTCAACAGCAGGCGATTGAATGTACGCATGATAACCTTGTCCCTTTGTTTTCATTGGTCCGGCTATTCTAGCGCCTGACCCGCCGAAAAGGTTGATCCTGCTCATGAGCCAAGCGCCCCTCGTCCTGGTGGACGGTTCTTCTTATCTGTACCGCGCCTTCCATGCACTGCCACCGCTGACCACTTCCAAGGGCCTGCCGACCGGTGCGGTCAAGGGCGTGCTGAACATGCTCAAGAGCCTGCGCCGGCAGTATCCGGACAGCCCGTTCGCGGTGGTGTTCGACGCCAAGGGTGGGACCTTTCGCGATGATATGTACGCCGATTACAAGGCCAACCGCCCGAGCATGCCCGACGACATGCGCCTGCAGATCGAGCCGCTGCACCAGAGCGTGATCGCCCTGGGCTTTCCGTTGCTGTGCGTCGAAGGCGTCGAAGCCGATGACGTGATCGGCACTCTGGCCCGCAGCAGCGCAGCCGCCAGCCGGTCAGTGGTGATTTCCACCGGTGACAAGGACATGGCGCAGCTGGTGGACGGGCACATTACCTTGGTCAACACCATGACCGGTAGCGCGATGGACGTAGAGGGCGTGAAGGAGAAATTTGGTGTCGCTCCGGAGCAGATCATCGACTATCTGGCGTTGATGGGCGATTCGTCCGACAACATTCCGGGCGTACCGGGCATTGGTCCGAAGACCGCGTCCGGCTTGCTGGTGGGCGTCAATGGTGGCCTCAAAGAGCTCTATGAGCAGTTGGACATTGTGCCGAGCCTGCCGATTCGCGGCGCCAAGACCCTGCGCGCCAAGCTGGAAGAGCACCGCGAGATGGCGTTCCTGTCTTACCGGTTGGCCACCATCAAAATCGACGTGCCGCTGGATATCGGCCTGGACGACCTGCACCTGATCGAGCCGGACCGCGAAAAGCTGCTTGAGCTGTATACCCTGCTCGAATTCAAGAGCTGGTACGACGAGATTCAGCGCGATGCCAAGCGCGTCGAACTGAGCGCCGCGCCGGTGGTGGCCGAGGTCGTCGAAACTGCACTGACAGCCCCCGTGGAAACGACCTACACCACCATCCTCGATCAGCCGACCTTCGAACGATGGCTGAAAAAGCTTCAGGACGCGCCGTTGTTCGCGTTCGACACCGAAACCACCGGCATCGACGCGCAAAAAGCGCAATTGGTCGGGGTTTCCTTTGCCGTGCAGCCCCATGAAGCAGCCTACATCCCGTTGACTCACTCCTACATCGGCGTGCCGGACCAACTGGACCGTGACACCGTGCTGCTGGCCTTGAAACCTCTGCTGGAAGACCCCGCCAAGCTCAAGGTCGGCCAGCACGGCAAGTTCGACATGAACATCCTGGCCAACTGCGCCATCGGCGGCGACCCTGAGCAAGGCATCACCGTGCGCGGTATCGCCTTCGACACCATGCTTGAATCCTATGTGCTCAACGCCACCGCCACTCGGCACGACATGGACAGCCTGGCCAAGAAGTACCTGGACTACGACACTGTCAGTTTCCAGGACATCGCTGGCAAGGGCGCCAAGCAGCTGACTTTTGATCAGATCGCGCTGGAACAGGCTGGCCCGTATGCAGCCGAAGATGCCGACGTGACCTTGCGGCTGCACCAGGCGCTGCACGCGCAATTGGCCGCGATCCCGAGCCTGGCCAGTGTGCTGACGGATATCGAAATCCCGTTGGTGCCGGTGTTGGCGCGCATCGAGCGCCAGGGTGCGCTGGTGGACAAGGCGCTGCTGGGTATCCAGAGCATCGAGCTGGGCAACAAGATGGTCGAGCTGGAGCGCCAGGCATTCGAGATCGCCGGTGAGGCGTTCAACCTGGGCTCTCCCAAGCAGCTCGGCTCTATTCTCTACGACAAGCTCGGCATGCCGGTGTTGAAAAAGACTGGTAAAGGGCAGGCCTCGACGGCGGAAGAAGTGCTGGCCAAACTGGCCGAAGATGACTATCCGCTGCCCAAGGTGCTGATGCAGTACCGCAGCATGAGCAAGCTCAAAAGCACCTACACCGACCGCCTGCCGGAACAGATCAACCCGCGCACCGGGCGTATCCACACGTCTTATCACCAGGCGGTGACGGCGACCGGGCGTCTGTCCTCCAGCGACCCGAACCTGCAGAACATCCCGGTGCGCACCGCTGAAGGGCGACGCATCCGCCAGGCGTTTGTTGCGCCCAAGGGTTACAAGCTGCTGGCAGCGGACTATTCGCAGATCGAGCTGCGCATCATGGCGCACCTTTCCAGGGACGAAGGCTTGATGAATGCCTTCCGCCACAATCTGGATGTGCACACCGCCACTGCGGCCGAGGTGTTCAAGGTGGAGTTGGACGATGTCACTTCCGACCAGCGCCGCAGTGCCAAGGCGATCAACTTCGGCCTGATCTATGGCATGGGCGCGCAGAAGCTGGGCAAGGACATTGGCGTCGATACCAAGACCGCCAAGGCTTATATCGATGTGTATTTCGCCCGCTATCCCGGGGTGCGCGAGTACATGGAGCGCACCCGCGCCCAGGCGGCCGACCAGGGTTACGTGGAAACCTTCTTTGGCCGCCGCCTGTACGTGCCGGATATCAATTCCAACAAACCCCAGGAACGTGCGGCCGCCGAGCGCACGGCCATCAACGCGCCGATGCAGGGCACCGCCGCCGATATCATCAAGAAGGCCATGGTGCGCGTGGATAACTGGCTGACCGACTCGGGCCTGGATGCCAAGGTGATCCTGCAGGTACACGATGAATTGGTGCTGGAGGTACGTGAGGATCTGGTCGCCGAGGTCAGCGAGAGGATTCGTGAGCACATGAGCGCCGCCGCGCAACTGGACGTGCCACTGCTGGTGGAAGTAGGCGTGGGCAACAACTGGGACGAAGCGCACTGACGGCGGGCGTTTGCCACCGGCGATGAACGGTGGCACAGCGTCTGGCGTGGGAAATGGACTTCAGTTATTTCAGAGTTTTTCGAGCGAGCCGGAACTTAACCTGTGAATTGTCACTCAGAGTCTCTGAATGGGTGGTGAAGCCCTTCAAAGCTCCTATGTTGTGTTAAGTGTTGGCAGATATCCGGGCCCCGCCCTAGCGGTCCGGAACTTGAACCCCGAACTTCCCCTCCCCATACGAAGTCCGGGGTTTTTTTTGCCCGCAGAAAAGCTATTCGGCGATTTCTGCGCCCTTGTCCGCCAATTCCATCCAGCCGGCCAGCACGGTGTACGCATCTTCCAGGCCCATTCGCTTTGGCGCCGAGAACAGCTGGATGGTGATGGTGTCACCCCACCCTTTGCGGATTTCGGCCTGCACCTTGAGCAAGGTGTTCTTCGCCGCGCCGTAGGTGAGCTTGTCGGCCTTGGTCAGCAAGATATGCATCGGCATGCCGCTGGCGACAGCCCAGTCGAGCATCAGCAGGTCGAAGTCGGTCATTGGATGACGGATGTCCATCATCAGAATCAACCCTTTCAAACTTTCACGGCCACCCAGGTACGCCTCCAGGTGACGCTGCCAGTGCAGCTTCAGCGGGATAGGCACTTTGGCGTAACCGTAACCCGGCAAGTCGACCAGACGACGCTCGTCGTCCAGTTTGAAGAAGTTGAGCAGCTGCGTGCGGCCTGGGGTCTTCGAGGTGCGCGCCAGGCTGGCGTGGGTCAGCGTGTTCAGTGCGCTGGACTTGCCAGCGTTGGAGCGGCCGGCAAAGGCGACTTCAAAGCCTTCGTCATCCGGGCATTGGTCCACTTTGGCGGCGCTGAGCATGAAGGTGGACTGTTGGCACAGACCGAGGATGGGATTCTTGAGTTGCATGAGATTTCCGATGTGAGCGGTGCCGAAAAAGGGCGCGGCAAGCGGTGTCGTTTCCGTTTAAGTAGCGCGAGTATATGATGCCGCAGATTTTGTGTGTGCTTTCATGGCGCTCAGGCTACACAGGAACCCCGGGCGCTGTACAACCGAGTTTGTGTTCAAAGGCAATGCCGCGCGTGGTTTTGTGCAGGAGCCGCAAGGCTGGAGATCACCAGGTCATCGATCCGTTGATGATGAGTAAACCGGTGGATAACGTTTAAAACCTGTGGTCGCCGTTGGATGAATAATTGGATTGGCTGATGAACAAACTGATCGTGAGTCTGCTGTTGACCCTGGGCATCACCGGTGTTGCCCATGCGGCGGGTGACGCTGCCGCAGGCAAGGCAAAATCCGCTGTATGCGGTGCTTGCCACGGGGTCGATGGCAACAGCCCGGTGCCAAACTTTCCCAAGCTGGCAGGTCAGGGTGAGCGCTACCTGGCCAAGCAGATGCACGATATCAAGGACGGCAAGCGCACGGTGCTGGAAATGACCGGCCTGCTGGCCAACTCCAGTGACCAGGACATCGCCGACCTCGCGGCGTACTTTGCCGGCCAGAAAGGCAGCGTGGGCGCCGCTGACCCCAAGCTGGTCGCCCGTGGCGAAAAGCTGTTCCGTGGCGGTGACCTGAGCAAGGGCCTGCCGGCCTGCACCGGTTGCCACGCGCCCGATGGCACAGGCAATGCCGCCGCCGGTTTTCCGCATCTGAGCGGTCAGTACGCACAGTACATCGCCAAACAGCTGGCTGATTTTCGCAAGGAAGACGCAGGCCGGGCCAACGATGGCGATGCGATGACCATGCGCACCATCGCCCGCAAGCTCAGCGATGAGGACATTGCGGCCCTCTCCAGCTACATCCAGGGTCTGCACTGACGGGCTACGACGTTAACACTCGATTAATCGCGCGATGCAAGCATAAAAAGGGTGGCCCAGGCCGCCCTTTTTTGTGGCCGCTGCCGTTACACTAACGAACTCATGTCCGCGTAGACCTGTCACAACAAAGGGTCGCGTGAGGCGACTTTATTTGTCCAGGAGTAAAGCATGCGTAATCTGATCCTCAGCGCCGCTCTCGTCACGGCCAGTCTTTTCGGCATGACCGCTCAGGCTGCCGATGTGCCGCTTGAAGCCGGTAAAACCTACGTAGAGCTGGCCAACCCGGTGCCGGTTTCGGTGCCAGGCAAGATTGAGGTGGTGGAGCTGTTCTGGTATGGCTGCCCGCATTGCTACCAGTTTGAACCGACCATCAACCCGTGGGTTGAGAAACTGCCCAAAGACGTGAACTTCAAACGCATCCCCGCCATGTTCGGCGGCCCTTGGGATGCCCACGGTCAGCTGTTCCTGACTCTGGAAGCCATGGGTGTCGAGCACAAGGTGCACAACGCCGTATTCAACGCGATCCAGAAAGAAGGCAAGCGCCTGACCAAGCCGGACGAAATGGCTGACTTCGTTGCCACCCAGGGTGTCGACAAGGACAAATTCCTCGCCACCTTCAACTCCTTCGCCATCCAGGGCCAGATCAAGCAGGCCAAGGAGCTCGCGCAGAAGTACGGCGTGCAAGGCGTGCCTACCATGATCGTCAACGGCAAATACCGTTTCGACCTGGGCACTGCTGGTGGTCCTGAAGCGACCCTCAATGTCGCTGACCAGTTGATCGCCAAAGAGCGTGCAGCCAAGTAAGGGGCTCGTCATGCGCCGCTGGGGAACCGAACGTGGCATTGGCCTGCACGAACCGCGGGTCAATGAACATCACCTGGAATCAACGGGCCTGCCAGCGGACAGCCGGCTGCGCCTGCTCAGCTTCAATATCCAGGTGGGCAACAGTACCGAGAAGTATCGGCACTACCTCACTCGTGGCTGGCAGCACTTGCTGCCCCACAAGGGACGTACCGGCAACCTGCAGAAAATCGGCACCCTGCTCAACGACTTTGATCTGGTCGCGTTGCAGGAGGCCGACGGCGGCAGCATGCGCTCGGGCTATATCAATCAGGTGGAACACCTGGCCCAGCTCGGTGGCTTCCCCTACTGGTACCAGCAGCTCAATCGCAACCTCGGGCGTCTGGCGCAGCACAGCAATGGCGTGCTCAGCCGCCTGAAGCCAACGGCCATCGAGGATCACCCGTTGCCAGGTCCTAAGGGGCGTGGCGCAATCCTTGTGCGGTTTGGCGAAGGCCCGGAAGCCCTGGTAGTGGTGATGATGCACCTCGCCCTCG
Organism: Pseudomonas poae RE*1-1-14; assembly: GCF_000336465.1. Classification (NCBI taxonomy): domain Bacteria; kingdom Pseudomonadati; phylum Pseudomonadota; class Gammaproteobacteria; order Pseudomonadales; family Pseudomonadaceae; genus Pseudomonas; species Pseudomonas poae. Next base: position 4,869,012 of record NC_020209.1, read on the forward strand.
GCGGGCGAACGCGCAATCTGCAACTGGCCTACGTGCGCGAGCTGATCGGCAACTATAAGCACCAGGTGTTGATGGGGGACATGAATACCCACGCCAACGACCTGCTGCTCAATTCACCGTTGCGCGACCTCGGGCTGCTGGCGCCGCAGGTCGAGGCGACGTTCCCCAGCTGGCGCCCGCAGCGCTGCCTGGACCATATCCTGCTCAGCCCGACCCTCACGCTGGAAAGTGTGCAGGTGCTGGCGCAGCCCATTTCCGATCACCTGCCCGTCGCGGTAGAGATTCGTCTGCCGGGTTCGCTCACGGTTGATGCATTGCCCGCGTTGAGCACCAGCCCTCGCGGACCCCTTGCATGAGCGACGATGCCGAGCGGTGGAAAGAAAAATACCTGTTAAGTATCGAGCAGCAAGACAAGCTCGAACGTCGTTGGGCTGCCCGCCTCGACCTGCTGCGTCGCGGCCTGGTGCGCAGCACGCTGGCCGCTGAAGGTACCGACCGCGCCGTCGACCAATGCATGAAGGAAATGCGCGATGTGGTGCGCACCGACGACATGGACGCTGCCCTCGCCGCCCTGCTGCCGCGCCTGGAAAAAGCCGTACTCGATTCAGAACAGCGCCGCGAAACCCGGGTTGACCAGATCAGCACCGCGCTCACCGCTCTGGTCGGGCAGTTGCAGCAATTGCCACTGCCGCGCGAGGTAGCGCGTCCGCTCAAAGCTTTCGCCAAGCAACTGGACAGTCGTGTGGGGCAGGCGCGTGAGATTCCGTTGCTGCTCAGCGAATTGAGCAGCCTGCAAGGGCAGGCGTTGAATAACCTGGAAGCTGACGGCGAAACCCCACGGCCTGGTCCAGGTTTGTTGCAACGCTTGTTCGGGAGCGCCAGGGAGGTCGCTCCCGAGACGGCGGCCGATGAGCCTGCGGCAAAGCAAGCGCCAACACCGGCCACCCCCGAGCCTGTCACTGAAGAGCAGGCTGCTGCGTCATCCGAAACGCCACCCCAGGTCTCGCCGACGCCGCAAAAGCTGGCGGCGGCGCCTCCGGTTGATGTCAACGTACAACCGAAGGTCGAAGCGGCGGTTGCAGAAAGCGCCGTCGCTGAACCCACCGTTGATCCTGAACCCGAACCTCAAACCGAACAGCCGCGCGAAGAAAGCGCACTTGCGGCCTTTATCGAAACCCCCGAAGTGCCGGTTGAGACACCCGATGAGACCAGCATCGGCAGCCTGTCGCTGCCACCCGTTCTTGAAAACGAGGAAGCCGACGAGCAGCTCGGAGAAAGCGGTTATGCCCTGCCCGACTCGCCGGAGCCTACCTATAGCTCCGTGGCTCGGCACATCGAAAGCACCTTGCTCGGCCTGCTGGAAGACCTGAGCCTGCCCGAGCGCCACCGGCCCCAGGCCGAAGCCATGCGCGAGCGCCTGGCCAATGGCTTGAACTGGTACGAGCTGCTGCCGATCCTCGATGACTTGGCGGTGCTGATGCTGGCGGTCACCGACAGCGGCCAGCATGAGTTCGAAGCATATCTCAAGCACCTCAACGAGCGTCTTGAAGCGTTCCAGGGCCACCTGCAGGTGGCCAGCGATGATCATCTCGACAGCCGCTCCGCTGCCCGCCAGTTGGACACGCAGATACGTGAACAGGTCGACGGCCTGCAAAGCAGCGTGCAGGACGCGGCCGATCTGGACAGCCTCAAGCAGGTATTGGAAAGCCATATCGAAGGCTTGCTCGGCACCATGGACGAACACCGCCAGCAGCGGGACCAGCGCGAGGAGGAAATGGCGGCGCGGCTACAGGGGTTGGCCGAACGCGTCGCCAACATGGAACAGGAAGCCCTGGGCTATCGTGAACACATGGAAGTGCAGCGCCAGAAGGCCCTGATTGACCCGCTGACCCGCCTGCCCAACCGCGCGGCGTGGAGCGAGCGCCTGGACCACGAGGTCAACGCCTGGCATCAGCAGGGCAACAGCCTGTCCCTGGCGATGCTGGACTTGGACCACTTCAAGCGCGTCAACGACGGCTACGGCCATCTGGCCGGCGACAAAGTGTTGAAGATCATCGCCAACGTGCTGCGCAAGCACCTGCATGGCCGCGACTTTATTGCGCGCTTTGGCGGCGAAGAATTTGTGTTGCTGATGCCCGACACCTCACTCACCCAGGCGCTGGCGGTGGGCGAAGTGTTGCGATCGGCCATCGAGGCCTGCCCCTTCCACTTCAAGGGCGAGCCAGTGACGATCACCCTGTCCATGGGCGTGGCGCAGTTCCAGCCGGGCGAGCGCAGCGATCTGGCGCTCAAACGCGCCGACGAAGCGTTGTACCGAGCCAAGGCTGCGGGGCGTAATCAGGTGCAGGCGGCATAAAGATGTTCCATTTTGTAATTTGAGCGCTGCATCACACACGTTACGTTACACTGTTGCATTACCGTCTTCAGCGTGACGTCTCCCGCCATGAAAACCCTGTACTTCGCCTTCCTGCTTGTTCTGCTCGCCGGCTGCTCCAGCGGTCCGCGCTTCGACACCAACCATCCTTCGGTCAACCACGACAATCGCGTGCAGTTCGTGATCGTCCATTACACCTCGACCAACCTTGAACGCTCGCTGGCCCTGCTCACCCACGGCCAGGTCAGCAGCCATTACCTGATCGGCGACGACGCCAGCGCCACCATCTACAAGCTGGTGGATGAGAGCCAGCGCGCCTGGCATGCCGGTGAAAGCGAATGGGCGGGCCGCACCTGGCTCAATTCCAGCTCCATCGGCATCGAAATCGTCAACCCCGGGTACAAGGACACTCCGACCGGTCGCCTGTGGTACCCCTATTCGGAGGCTCAGGTGAAATCCCTGGTGGTGCTGCTCAAGGACATCAGCAAGCGCAACGGCATCGATCCCAAGAACATCATCGGTCACAGCGACATCGCGCCGCTGCGCAAACTCGACCCTGGTCCCTTGTTCCCCTGGAAGCGTCTGGCCAACGAAGGCCTGGGCCTGTGGCCCGATGCCAAGGCGGTTGCCCGCTTCCAGCAGCAGTACGCCACGCAGCTGCCGAGCACCACCTGGTTCCAGGAAGAGTTGGCGAAGTTGGGCTACCCGACGCCACAGACCGGCGAGCTGGACGTGGCCACGCGGCATGTGATTTCGGCATTCCAGATGCACTTCCGTGCCTCGCTGTTCGACGGTACGCCGGACGCCGAAAGCGCGGCGATCCTGAGTGCCCTGAACCAACGCTAAACCCCGGGCAGGCCTGTGGCGAGCGACTTTCATGGCAAGCGGGCCTTGTGGCAAGCGGGATTTGTGGCGAGCGGGCTTGCCCCGCGTTGGGGTGCGAAGCGCCCCCAATCCAGCAAAACGCGGTGTACCTGATACGGCTCAGCGCCTGGTTTTGGGGCTGCTGCGCAGCCCAACGCAGGACAAGCCCGCTCGCCACAGGGTTCGCTCCCGATAGAGCCTGCGAACTACAGGGGCAACGCCATATAAAACTGCGTGCCCTGCCCCGGCCGTGAATACACGCCCATGCGTCCGCCGTGCAATTGCACGATTTCCTTGCACAGCGCCAGCCCCAGGCCGGCACCGCCTTTTTTGCGCCCCACCTGCACAAAGGGTTCGAAGATGCGCCCTTGCTGGCCGTAGGCGATGCCTTCGCCATTGTCCTCGACGCTGACAATCACCCGCTCGCCATGGCGTCGCGCCTGCAGGTGGATTTGCCCGCCTTCGGCGGTATGACGCAGTGCGTTGGCCAACAGGTTGTCGAGCACTCGTTCCAGTTGCGCCTGATCGGCGTATAGCCGTGGCACGTCAGCCTGGGCCTCCACCAGCAATTCAATATGTTGCGCATTTGCCGTCTCGGCAAAGCGGGCGCGCGCATGCTCAAGCAAATCCGTCACGTCGCACGGCCCCAGCGTGAGTTTCTGCAGGCCGTTCTGGTAGCGCGAGAAGTTGAGCAGGTCGTTGATCAACTGCATCAGGCGCTGCATTTCTTCGTTGACCGTATCCAGCAGGTCCGCTTCCCGCGACTCCGACGGAAACTTCGCGCGCTCGCGAAAAAGACCAAACGCCATGTGCATGCCGGTCACTGGCGTGCGCAGCTCATGGGAGGCGCGCAAGACGAACTCGCTGCGCACCCGCTCGAAGGCACGCTGCTCGGTGACGTCATGCAGCACCATCACCGCGCCGAGGATATGCCCCTGGGTGTGGCTTACGGGTGTCAGGCTGTAGGTCAGCAGGCGCAATTCGCCTTCGACTTCCACTTCCAGATCTTCCGGCGCCCGCTCCAGGTTGCCACCGCGCAGCACCAGTTGCAGTTGTTCGTCCAGTTCCGGACGCATCAGCGCTTCACCCAAACCTTGCCCGAGGCGCTCCTCATCCCAGCCCAACTGACGCTGCGCCACGGGATTGAGATGCTCCAGGCGGCCCTGGCGATCGATCATCAGCAGGCCATCGTCGATGCTGTCGAGCACCGCTTGCAGGCGCTGCTGGCCGGCCAGGAGTTCGTCGACATTGGTTGCCTGATGCTGGCGCAGCGCCTCAGCCATGATGCCGAAGCGCCGCGTCAGCTGGTTCATTTCCGCCGCTGAGGAGATCGGCAGCGTCACCTCGAAATCACCTTGGCCGATCCTGTCGGCCGCCTTGGCCAAGGCTTCGATCGGTCCGCCAAAGCGCCTTGCGATGCCATGGGCGGTGATGAAGCCGATAATCAGCACGGCAAGCCCAACCACCCCCAGGGCTGCGGCGATCAACAAGGCACGGCTGCGCGATTTGTGTTCGCTGGTGTTGATGTTTTCCAGGGCTTGTTTGTGTTCGGTGATCAGGCCGTTGCGCAGGGCATTGAAGCTGTCGGTCAGTTTCTGATTTTTTTTGTTCGCCAGTGGCGAACGCTGGGCTTCGTCGAAGGCTTTGAGAAAGTCCAGGTAGTCGACGCGCGCCTGGCTGAAACCGTTGATTCGTCCATCGCGCTTTTCATGGGCGATGCCTTCGTCCAGCAACGCAAAATACTGTTGCTTGGCCGTTTCCAGGGCCTTGGAATCCGGTTGCTCCTCCAGCATCAGGATCAACTGGTCCCCCAGACTCTGGCGCAGCTTGAGCCCCAGGTCCAGGGTGATGAAGTTGTTGCGGATCAGGGATTCCTGGCTTTTTGCCATTTGCATCACGCTGACCAGCCCCAGCACCAAGCCCAACAGGGCCACGGTGATCAGTGCGGAAATGCTCAGGAATAACCGAGTGCGCAGTTTCATCGCAAGCTTCATAAGGTACAGCTCACAGGTTGTACTGTTTGCGTTTGCGGTACAGGGTCGAGGCGTCGATACCGAGGGTACGGGCCGCCTGATCCAGCGTGTCGCTGGTGGCCAGCACGGCGCCGATGTGGGCTTTTTCCAGCTCATCCAGGCTCAGCGCGGCACCGATGCGCGGCGCATTGTTGGTCGGTTGCTCCGCCATGCCCAAGTGGCTGATCTCGACTTTTTCCTGGGGGCAAATGATGCTCGCGCGCTCCACGACGTTGCGCAGTTCGCGGATATTGCCAGGCCAGCGGTAGTTGAGCAGCGCTTCGCGGGCCTGGTCGCTGAAACCTCGCGCCGGTCGGGCGTAGTCCTTGACGAAGCGCGCCAGGAAGCGGTCCGCCAGGGTCAGGATATCTTCACTGCGCTCGCGCAGCGGCGGCAGGTGCAAGGTGATCACGTTGAGACGGTAAAGCAGGTCTTCACGGAAGCGGCCGTCGCGCACCATGTCTTCCAGGTTCAGGTTGGTGGCCGCGAGGATACGCACATCGGCACGGCGGGTAACCGGATCGCCCACACGTTCGTATTCCTTGTCCTGGATGAAACGCAGCAACTTGGGCTGCAGAGTGAGGGGAAAATCGCCGATTTCGTCGAGAAACAGCGTGCCGCCGTCTGCCTGGTTGACCCGACCCAGTGTGCTCTCGCTGGCCCCGGTGAAGGCACCGCGGCTGTGGCCGAACAACTCGCTCTCCATCAATTCCGCCGTGAGCGACGGGCAGTTGATGGTGACGCAGGACTTTTTGGTGCGCTTGCTCCAGCCATGAATGGCCCGCGCCAGCTCACCTTTACCGGTGCCAGACTCGCCCAGTATGAGGATGTTGGCGTCGGTACCGGCCACCTGGCGTGCGGTTTCGAGCACCACCATCATCGCCGGGCTGTGGGAGTCGAGGCCGTCCTTGGGTTTGCGTACTTCGCCTTCCAGCGCTTCCAGGCGCGCGGATAGCTGGCGCACTTCCAGCTGCTTGGCGGTGGCCAGACGCAATTGGTCCGGGCTGCACGGCTTGACCAGGTAATCGGCCGCGCCGGCTTGGATTGCATCCACGGCGGTGTCGACGGCCGAATGCGCAGTGACGATCACCACGCGCATCCACGGCGCCTGAATACGCATCTGGGCGAGCACATCCAGGCCATTGTCTTCACCCAGGCGCAGGTCGAGGAAACACAGGTCGAACACTTGGCGCTGCATCAGGGCATCGGCCTGGGCGGCGCTGTTGGCGGTAGCTACGGTGTAGCCTTCGTCTTCCAGGCAGTAACGGAAGGTGCGGAGGATCGCGGATTCGTCATCCACTAAAAGAATGCGGCCTTGAAGTTCCTTGGCTGATTCCATCTGTCCCGCGCTCCTTAACTTTAAATAATGATGGTGATTAGTCCCGGAATAATCGGGCAAGTTGCATGGTTTATTCTGATTCATAAAAGGCGACTTCGCGCAGCTATCTGCGCACCTTCCTACAGCACGCCCTTTTTAGCCCTTGGTGCCAATTCGGCAAGCGTTGCGACAGGTTCTATCCCTTGACCCGACCACTGGCCATCGTGCATTTCGCACGGCCTACAGGCGGGCATCGTGCAGGATGCTGGGGCGTTTGTATTGGATGTAATTATAACTTGTTGATTTTATTAGTATTTATTTTGAAAAAAAGCTGGCATGCGCTCTGCAATACATCTCCCAAGAACGTCATGAACGAATAATCAGAATGCGGGAGAAATGCAGCATGACTCGCCAAAGCCTCAGCCAACTGCGTGTATCGCCACTGCTCCTGCAACAGGGTTTGTTCGCCAGCTTGGCCCTCATGGTCACGTTGATTGGCGGCCAGCAGCTGCAGCACTGGCAGCAGAGTCAGCAGCAAATGCCCCAATTCGACCGTCCAGCCATGACGCAAAACCATTTTCGTTCCATCGCCAGCGCGGCTGCCGATGTGACTGCCCCGCAATTGCGCGTGGTCGACCAGGACAACACCCTGGACGAGCTGCCGGTACAAGAGCGTTGGGTGTTCTAGGCAATAAATCGGGCGCTGTATTGAGCGACCGCACTGCACTACAGCTGTTACCCCCTATGAAAGCGTAAGGAGAATCACCATGTTGAGTTGGGCAATCACGTTTCTGATCATCGCCATTGTGGCTGCAGTCCTGGGCTTCGGTGGCATCGCCGGCACCGCCACGGGTATCGCCAAGATCCTGTTCGTTGTCTTCCTGGTGATGTTCATCGCTTCGTTCTTCTTTGGTCGTAAAGGCCGAGGCTGAAGATGACCACTCTTTCTTTTAAAGCCATTACTGTCGCCCTTTTATTGGGCGGCAGCGGTTTGGCGATGGCCGCCCATGATGGTCAGACCCGAGCCAACGAATTGCTCAGTGCGGACCCGCAGTACCGTGAAACCTGGCGAGACGTGGTGAAGAAAGAAGAGCGCCTGCCGGAATGGGTGATGAACCTGTCCGGCTCGGCCGAACAGCAGATGACTGCTGTTGAGGAAGATGGCGACAAGTACTTGGTCGGGCCGCTCTGCGAGACCGCAGACACTTGCCTGAACAAGCGTCTGATCGTCGCCGTCAGCTTCGACAAGGAAGATGCCTACGCCCTGTTGGTGCAAGTCCCGGCCGGTTTGCCGAAGGACAAATCGCCGACGCGGCACGCCGATTACCGATTTATCGGTAAGCCGGACGAAGGCATGCAAAAGCTGTTGATGGAACAGCTCAAGAAAGATCCGAATTGGTACTAGGTTCCGTATGACGCGTCCAGCGTCTGCGGGGCCGGCGTCCATAGAAGGAAGCCCGTCGCTTCTTTCTGTCTGCATCGCTCGCCAAGGGCGATGCATGGCCAGGGGGCCGGGTTGCTCTGATCAATCGAGATCGGCGTGACCTACGGGTACAGGGAGTGCCTGCGCAAGGGCCGGGTCAGGCGAAAAGCTGCGGCGCAAGTTCACAGGTCCTCAAGCTTGTTGAACTTGCGACGGGCTCACTGCTCTGATGGCGGCGTCCCATGTCGGCCTTAGCCGAACATTTCGTTTTCGCTCGTCATCAACCATTGCCGGTTGTGTCTTCGCGACCATCTATCGAGAAAGTTTTGTCTGCGCCATCGGGTATTTCTGACGCGAGCTCCGTTAATTTTCGAGAGGCCGTGCCAGCCACCCAGCACGCGTCTGACTCTCTGAGCAAGCCTGTAATGGCAGGTTCACGGCCTATTTGCCGTTCAGATTGGCGTAATCGAGCTGACCACTCAGACAGTTATCCCCCCAAAAAGCCATGCCGATTCTGCATAGGGTAGGCGTTTACGGCATTAGACGTTGCGCCCTTGCATGGGAATAGTTGCGGCTTTTTTCGCATGCCATTAAGCCATTTCGGCCATGCGGCGGTAACTTTCGACGGAGGCTGGTGCACACACTTTTTCGCTCTCGAGCGTTGCGGCTGGCGCATTTGCCTTAAGTTCACGTGAAGTAAGGGTAATGACATGAAGAAGGCAAAACTAAGCCTCGCCTGGCAGATCCTCATCGGTCTGGTGCTGGGGATTGCAATCGGTGCGGTGCTCAACCATTTCAGTGCTGAAAAGGCCTGGTGGATCAGCAACGTCTTGCAGCCGGCAGGCGATATCTTTATTCGCCTGATCAAGATGATCGTCATCCCGATTGTAATTTCCTCGCTGATCGTCGGCATCGCTGGTGTTGGTGACGCGAAAAAACTGGGTCGAATTGGTGTCAAAACCATCCTTTACTTCGAAATTGTCACCACTATCGCCATCGTGGTCGGCCTGTTGCTGGCCAACCTGTTCCATCCGGGTGCGGGCATCGACATGAGCACCCTGGGCACCGTCGATATTTCCAAGTACCAGGCGACTGCCGCTGAGGTGCAGCATGAACACGCGTTCATCCAGACCATCCTCAACCTGATCCCCTCGAACATCTTTGCCGCCGTCGCCCGCGGCGAGATGCTGCCGATCATTTTCTTCTCGGTACTCTTCGGCCTCGGCTTGTCGAGTCTCAAGCCGGAGTTGCGCGAGCCGCTGGTGACCATGTTCCAGGGCGTGTCCGAGAGCATGTTCAAAGTCACGCACATGATCATGAAGTACGCCCCCATCGGGGTCTTCGCGCTGATCGCAGTGACCGTCGCCAACTTCGGCTTCGCCTCCCTGCTGCCGCTGGCCAAGCTGGTGATCCTGGTTTACGTCGCCATCCTGTTCTTCGCCTTTGTGGTGTTGGGCCTGATCGCCCGCCTGTTCGGCTTCTCGGTGCTCAAGCTGATGCGCATCTTCAAGGATGAACTGGTACTGGCCTACTCCACCGCCAGTTCCGAGACCGTGCTGCCGCGCGTGATCGAGAAGATGGAAGCTTACGGCGCGCCGAAGGCGATCTGCAGCTTTGTGGTGCCGACCGGTTACTCGTTCAACCTCGACGGCTCGACCCTGTACCAGAGCATTGCCGCCCTCTTTATCGCCCAGCTGTACGGCATCGACCTGTCGATCGGCCAGCAACTGATGCTGGTGCTGACCCTGATGGTCACCTCCAAAGGGATTGCCGGCGTGCCGGGCGTGTCCTTCGTGGTGTTGCTGGCCACCCTGGGCAGCGTGGGCATTCCGCTGGAAGGCCTGGCCTTCATCGCTGGCGTCGATCGCATCATGGACATGGCGCGCACTGCGCTCAACGTGATCGGCAACGCCCTGGCCGTGCTGGTGATCTCTCGCTGGGAAGGCATGTACGACGATGCCAAGGGCGAGCGCTACTGGAACTCGCTGCCGCACTGGCGCACCCGGACTGCGGTGCCAACCGCCCAGGCCACTCGCGGCTGATTGCACTCAGGTGCTGAAACAAACCCCGGAACATTCCGGGGTTTGTCGTTTCTGTCAGCCCCGCTATCATTCGCCCCATCTTTCGGGGGATTCAACTGATGCTCAATGGCCTGTGGCTTGGCTTCTTTGTCGTGGCAATGGTGTCAGCACTGGCGCAATGGCTGGTGGGCGGTAACGCCGGGATTTTCGCGGCGATGGTCGAAAGCATTTTCGCCATGGCCAAATTGTCGGTGGAGGTCATGGTGCTGCTGTTCGGCACCCTGACGTTATGGCTGGGCTTTTTGCGCATCGCTGAAAAAGCCGGGATCGTCGACTGGCTGGCCAAGGCCCTCGGGCCGCTGTTTCGCCGACTGATGCCCGAAGTGCCGGCCGGCCACCCGGCCATCGGCCTGATTACCCTCAACTTCGCCGCCAACGGCCTGGGCCTGGACAACGCCGCGACGCCCATTGGCCTGAAGGCCATGAAGGCGCTGCAGGAACTCAATCCCATCCCCAACACCGCCAGTAACGCGCAGATCCTTTTCCTGGTGCTTAACGCCTCGTCGCTGACGCTGTTGCCGGTGACTATCTTCATGTACCGCGCCCAGCAAGGCGCCGCTGACCCGACACTGGTGTTCCTGCCGATCCTGCTGGCCACCAGCGCCTCGACCCTGGTGGGCCTGCTGTCGGTGGCGGTGATGCAACGCCTGCGGTTGTGGGACCCGGTGGTGCTGGCCTACCTGATCCCCGGTGCGCTGGTGCTGGGTGGTTTCATGGCGTTGCTGGCGACCCTGTCCGCCACCGCGCTGGCCGGGTTGTCGTCGATCCTTGGCAACCTGACGCTGTTTGGCTTGATCATGCTGTTTTTGCTGATCGGCGCGCTGCGCAAGGTCAAGGTGTACGAGGCGTTTGTCGAAGGGGCCAAGGAAGGCTTCGATGTGGCGAAAAACCTGCTGCCCTACCTGGTGGCGATGCTCTGCGCGGTCGGCGTATTGCGTGCTTCCGGGGCGCTGGACTTCGGCCTGGAAGGCATCCGTCATCTGGTGGCGTGGACCGGCATGGACACGCGGTTTGTCGATGCCCTGCCAACCGCGATGGTCAAACCGTTCTCTGGCAGCGCGGCACGGGCGATGCTGATCGAGACCATGCAGACTCAGGGCGTGGACAGCTTTCCCGCGTTGGTGGCGGCGACGGTTCAAGGCAGCACCGAGACCACGTTTTACGTGCTGGCGGTGTACTTTGGGTCGGTCGGGATCCAGCGGGCAAGGCATGCCGTTGGGTGTGCGTTGCTGGCAGAGTTTGCTGGTGTGGTTGCGGCGATTTCGGTGTGCTACTGGTTTTTTGGCTGAGGCTGAAATCGCTATCGGGGGATTGCTCCACCGCTTACGTGGGATTGTCCGTTTGTGCTGTGTCCGTCACTTTGAAGCGCAGCACGCCGATCACTTGCCCGTCTTCGGTGAGCACCTGCACCTGCCAGCGCCCTGCTGCGTCGCCGGGGAAGTTCTGTTTGTGAGTCCAGGCGCGGTAGCCTTCCTTGCGTCCGCCGTGGATATCGAGGGCGATGCGGTCGACCTCTTTGCCGTTGAATTTCCACACATGGTAGATCCGCTCATCCAGCCCGCGCGGCGCATTGATGGCGGTGTAGGCGTACAACCCGCCGCTGCGCAACTGGGCGGCGTTGACCTCCTTGAGGTCGTCGCCTGGTGTGCGATCCTGCATCTGCGTGCTGATGGCCACTTCGGTCATCCACAACGTTGCGGGCGGCACCCAACTGCGCAGGAACCAGCCGGCGCAGCCGATGGCGGCCGTGACCCCCAGCAGCATCGCCCAGCCCTTGAGGCTGCGCAGCGGCAGGCTCAACGCCAGGCTTGGAATCGACAGCGCCATGGCCACGCCAAGCGCCAGCTTGTAACTCTCGGCGGTGGTCAGGTGCAGGATGATCGGCAGCGCGGTCAGCAGTGCGGCAAACAGTGTCAGGGTGTGCAGAGCCAGGAACAGCGAACGCTTGGGTGCCAGCCATTTGTAATACAGCGGGTCGATGATCGACACCAGCGCCGCCGCACCGAGCAGGCCGGTGAACACTGACTGGCCGCTGTTCCAGGCGGTGGTGACGAAGAAAAACGGCAGCACGAAAAACAGGCTTTCCTGATGGATCATCTGGGTGGCATAGCGCAACAGGGGCTCGGGAATTTCCCGCTTGAACAGCTTGGCGAACAGTTGGGTAAAACTGTTCTCCAGCATCAGCCACAACCAGCTCACCAGCATGATCACCGCGATCCAACTGGCCATGCCCTGCTGGCGGTCCACCAGAATGAAGCTACCCACACCCGAGATGAAGCCGCCGAGTGCGATCACCCCTGGGTAGCGCTTCATCAGTTCGAGGATGCGCTGGATTACGTGACTCAGGTTTGGCATTCGGCGATTCGCAGTAGGTGTAGGAAAAGGTCCCGGACAGGATAGCGTTTCGGTGCGCGTGTGCGGTGGCTCACTGCGCGATCCGTTTGCGATAACTGCGTACGCCGATCAACACAATTGCGATCAGCCCAAGCATGCCGGCACCGATCCAGTTCAGGGCGTCGTAGCTGAGCAGCGGTTTTTCGATGCGCCAGTAGCCCGGTTGCTTGAGCACCCGGCGCATGGCCTGGTTGGTCTGCTCCAGGCTGACCGCCTTGATGCGCTTGACCGGGTCGCTGAAGCGCCCGTTGGCGTACTCGCCGGACGCGGCCCAATAATAGTCGGCCAGGGCGCTGTTGCCCTGCACGGCCCAGGCCTGGCGAGCGATGGCAGCCTGCTTCAGGCGGGCGAAGGTGGCCGGGTCGAGGCCGTCCTTGAGTAACCTGGCGGTGAGGTCGTGCAGCACCTGTTCGGCCTCGGGGAGGTCTTCGCGTTCAAGATCGGCATTCAGGCTGAGGAAGCCAACGCCACCGAGTACTTCGCGCTCGCTCCAGGGGCCGTAGGACAAACCGTGCCTGAGGCGCAGTTCGCGGTACAACGCCCAGTCCAGGTAATCCTTGAGCAGGTCGTAGGTTTGGTCATGCTGATCGTCCAGCATCGGTTCAGGAAACAGCCAGTGCAGCTTGGCGCCGTCACCGACCCAGCCGTGCATCAGGTCGCGATGGTGGGCTGCGGTGTGCTGGATTTCGGGCAGGGTCAGGTGGTCGGTCGGCTCGACTGGATCGAGTTCGCCGTAGGTGCGCTCCAGGTAGGCCGGCAGCAGTTTGTCGAGGTCGCCGACGATGATCAGGGTCATGTTGTTGGGTGCGTACCAGTTTTTGCGCAGCGCCTCCAATTGGTCGCGCGTGAGTTGACCGACCTCGGCGCGTTCGGCGCACTTGAGGCCCAGCTCGACAGCCAATTGATTGCTGGCGGTGTGGCCCAGGTCCTGGCGGTCGAGCAGGCGCTGCAGGTGCGAGTAATGCCCGCCGTCCTCGCGCTCGACGACGCGCTTGGCGGCACTGATATTGGCGTCGGTCAGTTCGGTACGGGTGAGGATGGCCAGTAGCAGGTCGAGCACCTTGCGCTGGTTTTGCGCCGGGGCCTCGATCACGAAGGTGGTGTCGGCGTTGCTGGTGTAGGCGTTCCACTCACCGCCCAGGGCTTGCATGCGGTCTTCGAGATCACCTTCGCCGCCGCCGTCGATGCCGCTGAACAGCAGGTGTTCGAGCAGGTGCGGCAGCTCTTTTTGCTCACAACTGAAATCATCCAGGCCCACGCCGACCACCAGGCGGATCGCCACATGCCCGCGCTCGGTGCCTGGCTTGAGCAGCACTTGCAGGCCGTTGGGCAAGGTGTAGCCCTCGACTTGCAAACGGTCAAAAGCAAAGGCATGGGCAGAACCCATGAGCAGACAAGCGAACAACAGGCGACGCATAACAAGCTTCCTGGCGAGTGAGGTCAGCTTTAACTGACTTCACAGGCCACCATCCGTTCAGGGTGAATGCGTGATGTCGGCAATATCGTCGGCGGAGAGTGCGCTGGTGTCGGACGTTTCCAGCACGACATAGGCGCTGCTGCAAAACAGCGAGTTGAGACGCTTCATGTCGGCAATCAGCTCCAGGTGCAGGGAGCTGGTCTCCAGGCTCTGTACGACCTTGTGCTGCAGTCGGCTGACGTGGGCGTGTGCCAGGCGGCGCTCCTGGGCGCGGAAGCGACGTTTTTCGCGCAGTAATTGGCGTGCGCTCTCCGGGTCGGCACTCAGAAACACCGACAGCCCCAGGCGCAGATTGGCGATCAACTGGCTGTGCAGGCCTGAAAGCTCCTCCAGGCCGACTTCGGAAAACTGGCGGCGCTGCGAGGTCTTCTGCTGCTGCACCTTGCGCAGCATGCGCTCGATCAGGTCGCCGGCCAGCTTCAGGTTGATCGACAGTTCGATGATTTCGGCCCAGCGGCGGCTGTCGTGTTCGCCCAGGTCTTCGCGGGGCATTTGCGCGAGGTAAAGCTTGATCGCGCTGTACAGTGCCTCGACGTCGTCGCTGAGGCTGCGCATTTCCTGGGTGATGGCGGTTTGCTTGCCGCGCAGCACTTCCTGCATGGCCATCAGCATGTTGTCGATCAGGTCACCCAGGCGCAGGGTTTCCCGCGCGGCGTTGGCCAGGGCCAGGCTCGGTGTGGCGAGGGCGGCAGCGTCCAGATGGCGCGGCTTGGCCTTGCCGTTGATCTCTTCGCGCTCCGGCAGCAGCCACTCGCACAGTCGCGCCATCGGGCCGATGGTGGGTAGCAGGATCAGGCAGCGGCTGACGTTGTAGAGCAGGTGAAAGGTGATGACCATGCCCTGGGCGCTGTAGTCCAGGCTGTCCATCCACAGCACCAGCGGGTCGAGCACCGGGATAATCAGCAGCAGGCCGATCAGTTTGTAGAGCAGGCTGCCCAGCGCTACCTGGCGCCCGGCGGCGTTTTGCATGCTGGTGCTGAGGAAGGCCAGTATGCCGCTGCCGATATTGGCGCCGATCACCAGGCCGATGGCCACGTGCAGGCCGATCACACCCGCACCGGCCAGGGTGGCGGTGAGCAGCACGGCGGCCAGGCTGGAGTAGGAAATCATCGCGAACAGCGCGCCGATCAGGGCGTCGAGCAGGATGTCGCCAGTGAGCGAGGCGAAGATCACTTTGACGCCCTGAGCATGGGTGATCGGCCCGGCAGCTTCGACGATCAATTGCAGGGCGAGGATGATCAGGCCTAGGCCGATGCTCACACGGCCCATTTGACCGGCACGCGTCTGTTTGCGCGAAAGGAAGAAGATAACGCCGAGGAAAATCAGCAGCGGTGACAGCCAGGACAGGTCGAAGGTCAGCACCCGCGCCATCAACGCCGTACCGACGTCGGCACCGAGCATGGTCGCCAGTGCAGGCACCAGCCCCATGAGGCCTTGGCCGACAAAGGATGTCACCAGCATCGCGGTGGCGTTGCTGCTTTGCACCATGGCTGTTACCAGGATACCGGCAACGAAGGCCAGCCAGCGCCTGGACATGTTCTGCCCGATGACCTGGCGCAAATTGGAACCGTAGACCCGCAGAATGCCGGTACGGACGATGTGCGTGCCCCAGATAAGCAGGGTCACGGCGGAAAGCAGATTGAGCAAGGTCAGCATGCTCGGCCCCCCGTGTGGGTGTGCTCCATGAGGAGCGAAGGAAAGTTGCCGCGTGCCGTTCTACGTCTTGTACTTAAGCTGTAGTTGGCGAATGGGCTGCGCGCCAGCATCGCATAGCTAAAGTGAGGATTGAAACAAAACTGTCATATGCAGGAGCGAGCAAGCTCGCTCCTGCAGGCCGTTTGTGGTGCGCGACGTTCCGGGTTATTGACCCGGAACATCCTTGCGCAGTTTCACCGGATCCTGCTGTTTCTTCTTTTTCGCGATGGCGGTACGCATCTTGATGTTGACCGCTTCCACCGCCAGCGAGAACGCCATGGCAAAGTAGACGTAGCCTTTTGGCACGTGCACGTCGAAGGATTCGGCGATCAGCACGGTACCCACCACCAGCAGGAACGACAGCGCCAGCATCTTCAGCGACGGATGTTTGTCGATGAACGCGCTGATGGTGCCGGCTGCCAGCATCATCACCAGCACCGCGACCACAATGGCCGCGACCATCACCGGCACATGGGACACCATGCCGACGGCGGTGATCACCGAGTCCAGGGAGAACACGATGTCGATGATCGCGATCTGGATGATGGTGTAGATGAACTTGCCACCCTTGCCGCCGGGTTCGTCGTGGGATTCGTCTTCACCTTCCAGGGCGTGGTACATCTCCTGGGAGCTTTTCCACAGCAGGAACAGGCCACCGAAGAACAGGATCAGGTCGCGACCGGAAATGCCTTGGCCGAACACCACGAACAGGTCAGCCGTAAGTCGCATGACCCAGGTGATCGACAGCAGCAACAGGATGCGCGTGACCATCGCCAGGGCCAGGCCGAAGATCCGGGTGCGCGCCTGCATGTGCTTGGGCATGCGGCTGACCAGGATCGAAATCATGATGATGTTATCGATGCCCAGGACGATCTCGAGGGCCGTCAGGGTGAAGAAGGCAATCCAGATTTCCGGATTGGTCAGCCATTCCATGTGTATTCCTTTGAGCAAATGTTAAACCGCGCAAGCTGCAGCGCCGCGCGGTGAGTGAGTCGGTAGGATTATAGAGTGCTGAACAGCGGAAAAATCCCCATCAGCAATGCGGCGACCATTATGCACAGGCATACCAGCACTGCCCACTTCAGGGTAAAGCGCTGGTGATCGCCGAATTCGATACCGGCCAAGGCCACCAGCAGGTACGTCGACGGCACCAGCGGGCTGAGCAAGTGCACCGGTTGGCCGACGATCGAGGCGCGGGCCATCTCCACGGCGGTGATGCCGTAGTGGCTGGCGGCTTCGGCAAGTACCGGCAGTACGCCGTAGTAGAACGCGTCGTTGGACATGAAGAACGTGAACGGCATGCTCACCAGTGCGGTGATTACCGCTAGGTATGGGCCCAGGGCTTCCGGGATCACGGCCAGCAGGCTTTTGGACATGGCGTCGACCATGCCGGTGCCTGACAGGATGCCGGTGAAGATACCGGCGGCGAAGATCAGCCCGACCACCGCCAGTACGCTGCCGGCGTGTGCGGCGACGCGGTCTTTCTGTTGTTGCAGGCACGGGTAGTTGACGATCATGGCGATACTGAACGCCACCATGAACAGCACCGGCAGCGGCAACAGGCCGGCGATGAGTGTGCACATCAGGCCCAGGGTCAGCGCGCCGTTGAACCAGATCAGCTTGGGACGGCGGGCGTCCGGGAATTGCGACACGCTGATGTCGCTGTGATCGATGTCGTCGCCCTGCAGATGCAGCTCACCCAGGCGCGCACGTTCGCGTTTGCCGTACATGTAAGCGATCACCAGGATTGCGACTACACCGGCAGCCATGGCCGGAATCATGGGTACGAAGATGTCGGATGGGTCTACATGCAGCGCACTGGCCGCACGGGCGGTCGGGCCACCCCAGGGGGTCATGTTCATCACGCCACCGGCGAGGATGATCAAGCCGGCCATGATCCGCGGGCTCATGCCGATGCGTTTGTACAGCGGCAGCATGGCCGCCACGCAGATCATGTAGGTGGTGGCACCGTCACCGTCGAGCGACACAACCAGAGCCAGCACGGCGGTGCCGACCGACACTTTGAGCGGGTCGCCCTTGACCATCTTGAGGATCTTGCGCACGGCCGGGTCGAACAGGCCGGAGTCGATCATCAGGGCAAAGTAGAGAATGGCGAACATCAGCATCACGCCGGTCGGCGCAAGCTTGGTGATGCCTTCGAGCATCATCGGGCCGATCTTCGGTGCGAAACCGCCGAACAGCGCGAACAGGATCGGCACGATGATCAAGGCGATCAGCGCGGACAGGCGCTTGGTCATGATCAGGAACATGAACGTGATGACCATGGCAAAGCCAAGGAAAGTCAGCATAGGAATACTCCAGGCGTAGCGCGGCTAGGGAATGGCGAACCGGTTGGGTCAGCGCAGAACGAAAGGCACGAGGCGTACGGGGGGAGTGAGGGCAAGCAGGCGTTTACTAGCGGACATCAGGGTCACCATTGTTGTTGTTAACAGTCGGTCTGTTGCCGACAGTGAAGGCGATCCTAGACGCGTAAGCTTTCAGCCAGCTTTCGCCGGGGAAACAGGGGACACACGGTAAAAATTTCAGGCTGCTTGAATTTATACAGCCTGGCTTTATGTGGGAGGGGGCAAGTTCCCTCTCACATTTGGACTGTGTTGCAACACAGGGTCTACGGCAGTTCGAGACCACCAGCGGCTTTATGGAGACTGCGCAGGTGTTCGCCGACTTGCTTGAGGTTAGCCTCGCACGCGGCGATCTCGGCGGCGCGGGATGGCTCCAGCAGCGCCCTTACCTCCTTATCCAGCTCACCGGTCAGCGATTGCAGTTGCTTCTGGCGTTCGGCGCTTTCCGATTCCAGGCGCTTGGCTTCGGACGGCTGCGGCAGGCCGTAACCGCTGCTGCCGAGCAACTCCGCCGGGCGGCTGAGAAAGCCGCTGTTGGCGAGGATCTGTTGCAGCGTCGCGTTGGCCTTCTCCATGCCGCCATTCTTCAGCTCGCGGGCACCGAGGTAGCGTTGTTTGACTTCATCCTGGGCCAGCATCAACTGTCTGCGAAAGCTGGCCTGCTCCAGCAGCAGCAAGGCAGCGCTGGTGCGCAGGTCGGCCTGGCCGAACCATTGACGGCGCTCTTCGGCACTGAGCGCCAACCAGTCTTCGACCTCGGCCTGCTTGATCGGCAGGTATTTGCGTAGCACATCGAACATCGCCTGATAGCGCTCGCGGAACGAGTCGAAGTGATAACCCAGGCGCAGCGCCTTGCGTTTGTCGTCCAGTACGCTGGTGTCCGCCAGGCCCCGTGCCTGCAGAACTTCAAGCAGGCCGTTGGGGGTAATGTTGTCCAGCCCGGTCAGTTGCGGGTTGGCACTGCCGCTGCGCAACAGCTTGAGGCTTTCGACGGCGCAGTTATTGGAAATGAAGAAATAGTTGCCGTCGTAGCTCCAGTGCATCTCGGCGGCGTGTTCGACGGTGTCGTTGATTTCCTGACGTGACAGCTTCAGGGGCACGGAGGCGAGGCCGCGCAGCTCGGTCTTGGTGTACTCGTCGATCACCTGGGCCAGCGGCAGCACGAACAGGCGTGAAGGGTACTTGCCCACCAGGCCATCCCAGCTCGACAGCTGTACGTCACCGACGAATGCGCGGTAGGACAACACCAGGTGCTGGTCCAGGTCCAGCCGGCAATCCGGGCCGCGAGGGCGTCCGGGGGCGCAGATCACCAGCCGCAGCATGCTGTGGCCCCAGCGGCTGACCAGGTTCTGGTTGGCTTCGGCGAGCAGGTAATCAATTTCGTAGACGCGCTCGGGATCGACGTGGCCCAGTGGCGTTTTGGCAAAGTCATTGCCGGCATTGAGAAAGGCGTAGGTCTTTTCGCAGGCATCCTGCTGGGGAGGAGCCCAGCCGAAGTGTTTCTTGTAATAGCGGAACAGCGAAGGGCGACGGCAGGCGTAGCTCGGATCAAGGAGGAAGTACTCCATGTTGACCGCCACGAACTCCAGCGGGCTGGTGGTTTCGTAGAGGTCAGGGCTGCGCGCGATCTGGCGGTTGTGCTGTTCGCGTTCGCCGCGCCGGCCCACATATTGCGGCCAGCCGGCGATGTCCAGCAGGCGTGGATCATCGCTGAGGGTGAAGCGGCGGTTGTTCTGCCCACGGCATTCGTCCGGCAGGCCGATCAGACCGGTGATGCTGTTCTGGCGGCTGCAGCGGTTGATCAGCGCGCGGTCGTCCTTGGACCACAGGCGCGCACGGTCATAGATGTGGGTCAGTTCATGCAGCACGGTGGCGAGCATTTCCCGGCGCACGGTGCCGTGGGGGCGGTGGGTCTTTTGGGTGGCGGCGCTGCCGTCGGTGAGGCTGGCGAGCAGGTTGCGGTTGAGGTCCAGCTCGGACACCAGTGAGGCTTGGCCATAAGCGTTTTCGGGCATCTGGTCGGTCCAGCCGACATCGATGCGGCGGTCCAGTTGCTCGATAAAACGGGGCGGCAAGGCGCTCATCGCTTCATCGAGCAACGCCTGGCTGGCTTGCTGTTCGGCGGGGCTCAGACCGTCGGTCTTGAGCCGCAGTTGCAGGCTGGCCTGGGCTGCGCCGCCACCTAGCAGCACAGTCCCGGCCAGGAGCCAGGCGACCAGGCGCCTCACAGAGCGAGAATAGCTTCGGCGAGGGTCTGGTCAGTGGCATCGCGGGCTTCGGGCACGCGGGTGCGCAGGGTATCGAAAGCGGCTTCGAGTTGTGCGCCACGGATCTCGCCATTGGTGGCGACGAAACTGGCGGCATCATCGTGGGCTTCGCGCACAACTTTGGAGTCGCGGATGGAGGTGGTGGTGTCCGAGGTGAAATCGATGGTGCGCGCAGAAGCGCGGACGACGATGTTACTGGTGGCCTTGAGGGTTTGCGCCTGGGCGACATCGGCCAGGAACAGCAGGCCGAGGGCGGCGACGATCAGCGGGCTACGCATGGAATGGCTCCAGAATATTAAGATGACGATTGGACGAGAATTGCCTGCGCCAGTTCAAGGTCGCTTGCATGAAGTTTTGGCCGGGTGCGGCGCAGGTAATCCAGCGCGGACTCCAGACGTGCGCCTCGCCATTGGCCGTCAGTGGCAATGAAAGCGGCAGCATCATCCCGTGCGGCCAGTATTCTTTTTCTGTCGAAGGGTGCAGACGTCACCTTGCTGGTGGCATATACGCTGACGACGGTGCTCTGCACGGTCACATCAAAGGCCGAAGCCAACGGTGACCAGCCGACGCACATCAACAAGGCAACGGTGAAGAGGCGGTAAGAAAAAGCCATGGGACTCGACGCTTGAAAACGAGCGCCAAGGCTAGCGCAATGCCCCAGCGAGAGCCAGCGCAGCGGCGTTCGGGAGCGGCTGGCGCTCCCTTTTCCTACACCGCTGTTATCAGATGGCCAGAATTGCCTGGGCCAGTTGTGCATCGGTGGCGGTATTGAGCTGCGGCGCTTGTTGGCGGATCTGCGCCAGGGCGCTCTCCAGCTTCACGCCACGGATGGCGCCTTCACTGGCAACAAAACTGGCGGCATCGTCACGGGCGGCGCGTACGACTTTGTTGTCGCGCAGGGAGGACGTGGCGTCGGAGGTTGCATCGGATGTGGCTTTCAGCGCGCCGACGATGGAGTCGGTGGTGACGATAAAGCTGCTGGCGTGAGCATTGGTGGCCACAACAAGAAGCGTGGCAGCGCTCAACAGGCGAAGACGGGACATGGGGTGACTCCTGTGGATGGACAATCAAGGTGGCGCAGTGGGCAATTGTTGCCGTTGGGCATAAGACGTCAGCTGTACACGGTCTGCCACGTAGTACCGGGATATTAGGCTGCGGCTTGAGTGTTCGGGTAGTTTTATATCGCCGCCAAAATTGTACCTGTCTAAAAATTCATTTAAAGAACTGTACCGTTTGTATGCAAGTTGCTTTAAGTCCAGGCGTCGAATACAACAAAGCCCGCCACCGGTCTCCCGGGGCGGGCTTTGTTTTGACAAATCAGGTTGCTGGCGGGGGACCTGGAAGGTCAGGGCCAGCGAGCGCCAATCAGCGCCAGAACGGCTTGCTCAGCTCTTCGTAGCGTTGAGCTTCGCTGATACCGGCATCAGCCAGCAGGCGCGAATCCAGTCGAGCCAGTTGGTGGCGGCTGGAGATGCGGCGCTGCCACAACATCAGGTTGGCGAGAACGCGCAAAGGCATGGAAGCCTGGTTGTTTACAGCTTTTTCTTCGAAGAACAGTTCGGAACTGAGTGTACGTTCCATGATTGCATCCTTCCGCTTATGGCGGGATTAGGTAGTGGTTTAACTGATGCCAATCATCCTCTTCGAGCGCAAGACTCTCCAGATACAGTTCCCCTGTATTGTGAGGGCCCAGTTAACTGTTTAGAGGTGCTGTACTGTACGTAAATGGGGCAACTGTACTTGTCCGCACTGAAATGGGGCGAAATATGCAATTTCGCCGCGAGCTGTGGGATATTTCAGTAAGAAGTCACCGGTACAGCAGTACAGTTTTTTACATAATCACGGGCGATGGTTGCGAGCTGAGCAAACTGTGTGTGCATCAGCTCGGATCTGTATCCATCACGCCTTGAGCATATGCCCGGTTTCTTCCAGGTTAATGTGCCAGCTCAGTGCTTCGCGCAGGATGTGCGGCGTGTGCCCGCCGACAGCGCAGGCCGCTTCGAAGTAACGGTTGAGGGCATCGCGGTACGCCGGGTGCACACAGTTGTCGATGATTACCCGTGCACGTTCCCTTGGCGCCAGGCCTCGCAGGTCGGCCAGGCCGATTTCGGTCACGAGGATATCGACGTCATGCTCGGTGTGGTCCACATGGCTGACCATCGGCACCACGCTGGAAATCGCGCCATTCTTGGCAATCGACTTGGTGACGAAGATCGCCAGGTGTGCATTGCGCGCGAAGTCGCCGGAGCCGCCGATGCCGTTCATCATCCGCGTGCCGCAGACGTGGGTGGAGTTGACGTTGCCGTAGATGTCGAACTCCAGCGCCGTGTTGATACCGATAATGCCCAGACGCCTGACTACTTCAGGGTGGTTGGAAATTTCCTGTGGTCGCAGTACCAGCTTGTCCTTGTAGTGTTTCAGGTTGCCGAACACGTCCGCATTGCGCCGTTCCGACAATGTGATCGAGCTGCCGGAGGCGAAGCTCAGCTTGCCGGCGTCGATCAGGTCGAATGTCGAATCCTGCAACACTTCCGAATACATGGTCAGGTCTTCGAACGGCGATTCGATCAAGCCGCACATTACCGCGTTGGCGATGTTGCCGATGCCGGCCTGCAGCGGGCCGAGCTTGTTAGTCATGCGCCCGGCATCGACTTCCTGCTTGAGAAAGTTGATCAGGTGATCGGCGATGCCCTGGGTGTCGCTGTCCGGTGGCGTCACGGTCGAAGCCGAATCCGCCTGGTTGGTGATGACGATGGCGACGATTTTTTCCGGCGGGATCGCAATTGCGGTGCTGCCAATGCGGTCGTCGACGTTCACCAGCGGTATCGGTGTGCGAGTCGGCCGGTACGTGGGGATATAGATGTCGTGCAACCCTTCCAGGTTCGGGTTGTGGGCCAGGTTGATCTCGACGATCACCCGCTTGGCGAAGATCGCAAAACTGGCCGAATTGCCCACCGATGTGGTGGGCACGATATGCCCCTGCTCGGTAATAGCGATCGCTTCGATCACGGCAATGTCCGGCAACTTGAGCTGGCTGTTGCGCAGTTGCTCAACGGTTTCCGACAGATGCTGATCAATGAACATCACTTGGCCAGCGTTGATCGCCTTGCGCAGTGTGCTGTCGACCTGGAACGGCATGCGGCGCGATAGCACACCGGCTTCGGTCAATTGCTTGTCCAGATCGTTGCCCAGGCTGGCACCGGTCATCAGGGTGATTTTCAGCGGTGACGTCTTGGCGCGTTCGGCCAGGGCGTGGGGGACGGCCTTGGCCTCGCCGGCGCGGGTGAAGCCGCTCATGCCGACGGTCATGCCGTCCTCGATCAGTGCGGCGGCGTCGGCCGCGCTCATGACCTTGTTCATCAATGAAAGCAAGCGGATACGATCACGGTACATGGATAGTTATCTCGGACTACGGAAGCAAAGTGCGCAGTTTAGTCATTTCAAAAAGTTTCGGCGCGCTACCATGGTCGCATGCCAGGCCTTGATTTAGAGCCTTTGGTCGGTTTTGCCCGCGCATAAAAAACCCCAGCCTACGACAGGCCGGGGTTTGGTGTATTGCGCTGGAGCAGGTTACTCGACGGCCTTGACCATCTCTTCAATGACTTTTTTGGCATCACCAAAGACCATCATGGTCTTGTCGAGGTAGAACAGTTCATTGTCCAGGCCGGCATAACCGCTGGCCATCGAGCGCTTGTTGACGATGATGGTCTTGGCCTTGAACGCCTCCAGGATCGGCATGCCGGCGATCGGCGAGTTCGGGTCGTTCTTGGCGGCCGGGTTGACCACGTCGTTTGCGCCCAGCACGAGCACAACGTCGGCCTGGCCGAACTCGGAGTTGATGTCCTCCA
This sequence comes from Pseudomonas poae RE*1-1-14, assembly GCF_000336465.1. NCBI lineage: Bacteria > Pseudomonadati > Pseudomonadota > Gammaproteobacteria > Pseudomonadales > Pseudomonadaceae > Pseudomonas > Pseudomonas poae. Next base: position 4,893,128 of record NC_020209.1, read on the forward strand.
TCTCGAACACCTGGTCGTAGGGCACTTCCGCCTCGGCCAGCAGTACGTTCATGTGCCCCGGCATACGGCCGGCCACCGGGTGGATTGCGTACTTCACGGTGACGCCGCGGTGAGTGAGTTTTTCGGTCAGTTCCTTGAGCGCATGCTGCGCGCGCGCCACGGCCAGGCCGTAGCCTGGCACGATGATCACGGTGTCGGCGTTGGTCAGCAGGAAGGTCGCGTCGTCGGCCGAGCCGGACTTCACCGGGCGTGTTTCTTTCGACCCTGCCGCCGCACCGGCATCCGGCGCATTGCCGAAACCGCCGAGCAGTACATTGAAGAAGGAACGGTTCATGGCCTTGCACATGATGTACGACAGGATCGCACCGCTGGAGCCCACCAGTGAGCCGGCGATGATCAGCATCGAGTTGTTCAGCGAAAAGCCGATGCCCGCCGCGGCCCAGCCGGAATAGCTGTTGAGCATCGACACCACCACCGGCATGTCGGCACCGCCGATGGGGATGATGATCAGCACGCCCAGTACGAACGCCAGGGCCAGCATCAGCGCAAAGGCCGTGAGGTTGCCAGTGAGCATGAACAGCAGGCCCAGGCCCAGTGTTGTCAGGCCGAGCACGAGGTTCAGCTTATGCTGACCCGCGAACTGTACTGGTGCGCCCTGAAACAGGCGGAACTTGTACTTGCCCGACAGTTTGCCGAAGGCGATCACCGAACCGGAAAAGGTGATGGCGCCGATGGCTGCGCCGAGGAACAGTTCCAGGCGGTTACCGGCAGGGATCGCGTCACCCAGCTGTTTGACGATACCCAGGGACTGCGGCTCGACCACAGCGGCAATCGCAATAAATACCGCAGCCAGGCCGATCATGCTGTGCATGAATGCCACCAGCTCCGGCATCTTGGTCATTTCCACGCGCTTGGCCATGATCGAGCCGGCGGTGCCGCCGATCAGCAGGCCGACGATCACGTAGCCGATACCGGCCGTCGCCAGTTCAGCGCCCAGCTTATAGATGAGGCCCACGGTCGTCAGCACCGCCAGCGCCATGCCGAGCATGCCGAACAGGTTGCCACGCCGCGACGTGGTGGGGTGTGACAGGCCCTTGAGAGCCTGGATGAAACAGATCGAGGCGATCAGGTAAAGCGTCGTGACAAGGTTCATGCTCATTATTTCTGCACCTCTTCTTTAGCCTTGGGCGCTTTCTTCTTGAACATCTCAAGCATCCTGCGGGTTACCAGAAAACCGCCGAATACATTCACCGCCGCGAGGGCAACGGCCAGGGTGCCCATGGTCTTGCCCAGTGGGGTAACCGTGAGGGCGGCTGCGAGCATGGCGCCGACGATCACGATCGCCGAGATTGCGTTGGTCACGGCCATCAACGGCGTGTGCAACGCAGGGGTGACGTTCCAGACCACGTGATAACCGACATAGATCGCCAGCACAAAGATGATCAGGTTGTAGATACCTGGGGAGATAAGCTCTTCCATTGTCTGAATCCCTGCTTAGGCGTTTTTGCGGATGACTTGGCCGTCGCGGCACATCAGGCACGCGGCGACGATGTCGTCTTCGAGGTTGATTTCAAACTGCCCTTCCCTGGTGAAAACCAGCTTCAGGAAGTCCAGCAGGTTGCGCGCGTACAGGGCCGAGGCGTCGGCGGCCACGGTGCCGGCGAGGTTGGTCGGGCCGCAGATGATCACGCCGTTTTCCACGACGACCTGATCGGCGACGGTCAGTGGGCAATTACCGCCTTGAGCGGCAGCGAGGTCGATGACCACCGAACCTGGCTTCATTTGCGCGACGGTCTCGGCGCTGAGCAAGGTCGGCGCCTTGCGGCCAGGGATCAGGGCGGTGGTGATGACAATATCGGCCTGCCTGGCGCGTTCATGCACGGCCACGGCCTGACGCTGCATCCAGCTCGCGGGCATTGGGCGTGCGTAGCCGCCGACCCCGACGGCGCACTCGCGCTCTTCATCGGTTTCGTAGGGCACGTCGACGAACTTGGCGCCGAGAGACTCAATTTGTTCCTTTACTGCCGGGCGCACGTCGGAGGCTTCGATCACTGCACCCAGACGTTTCGCCGTGGCGATGGCCTGCAGGCCCGCAACGCCGGCGCCAAGGATCAACACGCGCGCCGCTTTCACGGTACCTGCGGCGGTCATCAGCATTGGCATGAAGCGCGGGTAGTGGTGTGCGGCCAGCAACACCGCCTTGTAACCGGCGATGTTAGCCTGAGAAGACAGCACGTCGAGGCTTTGGGCGCGTGATGTACGCGGCGCCGCCTCGAGAGCGAAGGCAGTAATCCCATGCCCGGCGAGCCTGGCGATGGTTTCGTTGCTGAAAGGGTTGAGCATGCCCACCAGGACGCTATCGCTTTTGATCAGCGCCAGTTCGCTGTCGCTGGGCGCCGCCACCTTGAGAATCAGCTCGGCGCCAAAGGCATCGTTGGCGCTGCCAATGATTGCGCCCGCCGCTTCATAGGCACTGTCGACGATGCTGGCCTTGGCGCCTGCTCCGCTTTGTACCGTGACCTTATGGCCCTGGCCGATCAGCTTCTTGATGGTTTCCGGGGTGGCAGCCACCCGCGTTTCACCGGTCTGGGTTTCGAGAGGAACACCAATGTGCACGTCAAATCTCCTGCATGATCTTTTTGCTTTTGATCTTTTTGTAAAAAGGCCAGTGCGCCGCGAGTGGCGCAACTGGGGCGGCCGATCAGCACGGCCCCGCAAAAATGACAGCGGGGCGCGGCATTTTGCAGGCGAACTTTACGGCCTTCAAGGGATTATGACGGGTGACGAATAATTAACTACAAGTCACCGTGTGACTGATTGTCGCAGTATCGGAACGTAATCTCTTTAACTTCATAGAGTTAGCGGGATAACAGTGTTTATAGCGTGTTTTTTAGTGACTGCCATAAAACGTCGCGCATTGAACAATGAGAGTCGCTGAAAGCCTTGGAAATAATGAGGTTTAGGCTTTTTTGATCAGGAAGGTACGGTCGGCTAAATTGCGACATATAAATATATCTGTAGGGCTTTATGTAGTCTGACTACAAGGTCAGCAATTCTGTTTTGTCCTTTAAATGCTGGGGTTGTAGCGCCGCGACTGCTCAAGCAGCCAGTCTTTGAAAGCGTGCAGCGAGGCAGATTCGACCTTTCTCTCGGGAATCATAAGGAAATAGGCTTTGGAACTGTTCAGCGCTTCCGGGTTAGCGATCACCAAACGCTGATCTTCAAGCTCTCGCTGGATAAGGAAAGGCGGAATCAGGGCTATGCCCATGTCGTGCATGGCTGCCTGGGACAGCATCGAGAACAGTTCGTAACGGGGGCCTGTCATGTCGCGGGGTACGCTCAGCTGCTGGGCATTGAACCAATGGCGCCAGGCATAAGGGCGCGTGGTCTGTTGCAGCAGTGGCAGTTCAGCTATTTCCTGTGGGCTGAAATGCTTTCGTGTGCCGAGCAAGCCTGGACTGCAGACCGGAACGGGGTTTTCGCCCATCAGTCTGTGGGATTCGGTACCGGACCAGTCGGCGTCGCCAAAGTAGATGGCTGCGTCGAATTCCGTGTCTGCAAACAGGAAGGGGCGCGTGCGGTTGGTCAGGTTGACGGTGACTTCCGGGCGCTGATGCTGGAAGTCCTTCAAGCGTGGGATCAGCCATTGCGTACCAAAAGTCGGCACCACGGCCAACTCGATGACATTGGTGCCCTGCTGGCCCATCACCGACAAGGTGTCGCGCTCCACGGCGTCCAGTTGCGTGGCAACTCTGCGGCTATAGGACAACCCCGCTTCGGTGAGTTTGACGCCACGTCGCGATCGTCGAAACAGTTCCACACTCAAGAACTCCTCAAGGCTGGCAATTTGTCGACAAATGGCGCCTTGGGTAATGGATAGCTCGTGGGCCGCCTTGGTAAAGCTCTCGTGACGGGCTGCGGCTTCGAAGCTGACGAGGGCGGTGGTGCTGGGGATTTTTCTGCGCATGTACCGTGCTCTCACATCAAAGGCGCGTCTGCGGTGATCTTGAGTATTACGAAGTGACAAATTATCACAAGGCTATGCGGAAACCTCGTTTGCCGTCTCCTCTTGGCCGACCTACGCTGCATGCACGACTTCTGATTCTCCCCCCGAGGACTTATTCATGGCTGGCAAGGCAAGCTTCAACTGGATCGATCCACTCCTGCTGGATCAACAGCTCACCGAAGAAGAGCGCATGGTGCGCGACACGGCCGAGCAATTCGCGCAGGACAAGCTGGCGCCGCGCGTACTTGAAGCCTTCCGTCATGAAAAGACCGACCCTGCCATCTTCCGTGAAATGGGCGAAACCGGACTGCTCGGGGCAATGATTCCCGAGCAGTACGGTGGCAGCGGTTTGAATTACGTCAGCTACGGGTTGATTGCTCGCGAAGTGGAGCGTGTCGATTCGGGTTATCGCTCAATGATGAGTGTGCAATCGTCACTGGTCATGGTGCCAATCAATGAGTTCGGTACAGAGGCGCAGAAACAGAAGTACCTGCCGAAGCTGGCGTCCGGCGAGTGGATCGGCTGTTTTGGTCTGACGGAACCTGACCATGGTTCCGACCCGGGCGCGATGATAACCCGCGCGCGCAAAGTGGATGGGGGCTACAGCCTTACCGGTGCCAAGATGTGGATCACCAATAGCCCGATCGCGGATGTGTTCGTGGTGTGGGGAAAGGACGATGCCGGTGATATCCGTGGGTTTGTCCTGGAGAAAGGCTGGAAGGGCCTGAGTGCTCCGGCGATCCATGGCAAGGTGGGTCTTCGTGCGTCCATTACCGGTGAGATCGTGATGGAAAACGTATTTGTACCGGAAGAGAACATTTTTCCCGACGTGCGTGGTTTGAAGGGGCCTTTCACGTGCCTCAACTCGGCGCGCTACGGAATCTCATGGGGCGCGTTGGGTGCTGCGGAATTTTGCTGGCACACCGCTCGCCAATACACCCTTGATCGCCAGCAGTTCGGGCGACCACTGGCCGCTACCCAGTTAATCCAGAAGAAGCTGGCCGACATGCAGACCGAAATCACCCTGGCCTTGCAAGGTTGCCTGCGTCTGGGGCGGATGAAAGACGAGGGGACGGCTGCTGTAGAGATTACATCGATCATGAAGCGCAACTCGTGCGGCAAGTCGCTGGATATCGCGCGTATGGCGCGGGATATGCTGGGTGGCAACGGGATCTCCGATGAGTTCGGCGTGGCGCGTCACCTGGTCAATCTTGAGGTGGTCAACACCTATGAAGGCACCCACGATGTACATGCCTTGATTCTGGGGCGTGCGCAAACCGGTCTCCAGGCTTTCTATTAATAGGAGCATGGGCATGGGCGCGCTTTCGCATTTACGAGTACTGGATTTATCGCGGGTGCTCGCGGGGCCATGGGCCGGGCAGATTCTTGCGGACCTTGGGGCTGAGGTGATCAAGGTTGAGCGACCGGGTAAAGGTGACGACACTCGAGCATGGGGGCCTCCGTTCCTTAAGGACGCCTACGGCGAGAATACGAGTGAGGCGGCGTATTACCTTTCGGCGAACCGTAATAAGGAGTCGGTGACCATCGACTTCACTCGGCCGGAGGGTCAGAAGCTGGTGCGTGAGCTGGCAGCCAAGTCAGACATTCTTATCGAGAATTTCAAGGTGGGTGGTCTTGCCGCGTATGGGCTGGACTATGAGTCGCTCAAGGCAATCAACCCGGAGCTGATTTATTGCTCGATTACGGGGTTTGGTCAGACCGGTCCGTATGCGTCGCGCGCGGGTTACGACTTCATGATCCAGGGTTTAGGTGGGCTCATGAGCCTGACCGGTCGGCCCGAGGGCGAGGAGGGGGCGGGGCCCGTCAAGGTTGGGGTGGCGTTGACGGACATTCTGACTGGGCTTTACTCAAGCGTAGCGATCCTTGCGGCGCTGGCGCATCGCGACCATGACGGTGGCGGGCAGCATATAGATATGGCGTTGCTGGATGTGCAGGTGGCTTGTCTGGCTAATCAGGCAATGAACTACCTGACCACAGGTGTTTCGCCCAAGCGCCTGGGTAATGCTCATCCGAACATCGTGCCGTATCAGGATTTTCCCACCGCCGATGGCGATTTCATCCTGACGGTGGGTAATGACGGGCAGTTTCGCAAGTTTGCTGAAGCTGCCGGGCAGTCGCAGTGGGCGGATGATGCGCGTTTTGCCACTAACCAGATGCGGGTGGCTAATCGAGCGCAGCTGATCCCGCTGATTCGCCAGGTCACCGTTTTCAAGACGACAGCCGAGTGGGTGTCATTGCTGGAGCGGATCGGTGTGCCGTGTGGACCGATCAATGATCTTGCGCAGGTGTTTGCCGATCCGCAGGTAAAGGCGCGCGGCCTGGCGATGGAGCTGCCTCATGTGCTGGCGGGGAGGGTGCCTCAGGTAGCCAGCCCTATGCGGCTGTCCAAGACGCCTGTTGAATATCGAAGCGCGCCTCCTCTATTGGGTGAGCATACGGCCCAGGTGCTACAAACGGTACTGGGGTTGGGGCCTGAGAAGGTCGCTGTTCTGAGGGCAGCTGGAGTTGTCTGATCTATCTCTTCTATATAGAAGGAGTAGGTTGTTGATGATTTTTTAATCAATCCTAACTAATTGATAAAGAATACAAAATTAAGGGTTGACGGCAGATTCTGGAAGTCTATAATTCGCCCCACTTCCGGCGCAGTCGAAACGGAAAACTCCTTGGTAAACAAGTAGTTACGCAGAATTCGACAGCGAGTTGCTTCAGGTCATCGAAGCCCAGAAGGAGTTGATAGTGCAGTGTTGTTTGGCGCTATTAGCGTTTCGATCTTCTCGATCGAAAGCTGAGAAAAATAGGTGTTGACAGCAGCGTGTAACGCTGTAGAATTCGCCTCCCGCTGACGAGAGATCGGAAGCGCAAGTGGTTGAAGTTGTTGAAGAATTCTTCGAAAGCTTCTGAAAATAATCACTTGACAGCAAATGAGGCTGCTGTAGAATGCGCGCCTCGGTTGAGACGAAAGATCTTAACCAACCGCTCTTTAACAACTGAATCAAGCAATTCGTGTGGGTGCTTGTGTAGTCAGACTGATAGTCAACAAGATTATCAGCATCACAAGTTACTCCGCGAGAAATCAAAGAATAACCAACGATTGCTGAGCCAAGTTTAGGGTTTCTTAAAAACCCAAAGATGTTTGAACTGAAGAGTTTGATCATGGCTCAGATTGAACGCTGGCGGCAGGCCTAACACATGCAAGTCGAGCGGTAGAGAGAAGCTCGCTTCTCTTGAGAGCGGCGGACGGGTGAGTAATGCCTAGGAATCTGCCTGGTAGTGGGGGATAACGTTCGGAAACGGACGCTAATACCGCATACGTCCTACGGGAGAAAGCAGGGGACCTTCGGGCCTTGCGCTATCAGATGAGCCTAGGTCGGATTAGCTAGTTGGTGGGGTAATGGCTCACCAAGGCGACGATCCGTAACTGGTCTGAGAGGATGATCAGTCACACTGGAACTGAGACACGGTCCAGACTCCTACGGGAGGCAGCAGTGGGGAATATTGGACAATGGGCGAAAGCCTGATCCAGCCATGCCGCGTGTGTGAAGAAGGTCTTCGGATTGTAAAGCACTTTAAGTTGGGAGGAAGGGCAGTTACCTAATACGTGATTGTTTTGACGTTACCGACAGAATAAGCACCGGCTAACTCTGTGCCAGCAGCCGCGGTAATACAGAGGGTGCAAGCGTTAATCGGAATTACTGGGCGTAAAGCGCGCGTAGGTGGTTTGTTAAGTTGGATGTGAAATCCCCGGGCTCAACCTGGGAACTGCATTCAAAACTGACTGACTAGAGTATGGTAGAGGGTGGTGGAATTTCCTGTGTAGCGGTGAAATGCGTAGATATAGGAAGGAACACCAGTGGCGAAGGCGACCACCTGGACTAATACTGACACTGAGGTGCGAAAGCGTGGGGAGCAAACAGGATTAGATACCCTGGTAGTCCACGCCGTAAACGATGTCAACTAGCCGTTGGAAGCCTTGAGCTTTTAGTGGCGCAGCTAACGCATTAAGTTGACCGCCTGGGGAGTACGGCCGCAAGGTTAAAACTCAAATGAATTGACGGGGGCCCGCACAAGCGGTGGAGCATGTGGTTTAATTCGAAGCAACGCGAAGAACCTTACCAGGCCTTGACATCCAATGAACTTTCTAGAGATAGATTGGTGCCTTCGGGAACATTGAGACAGGTGCTGCATGGCTGTCGTCAGCTCGTGTCGTGAGATGTTGGGTTAAGTCCCGTAACGAGCGCAACCCTTGTCCTTAGTTACCAGCACGTCATGGTGGGCACTCTAAGGAGACTGCCGGTGACAAACCGGAGGAAGGTGGGGATGACGTCAAGTCATCATGGCCCTTACGGCCTGGGCTACACACGTGCTACAATGGTCGGTACAGAGGGTTGCCAAGCCGCGAGGTGGAGCTAATCCCATAAAACCGATCGTAGTCCGGATCGCAGTCTGCAACTCGACTGCGTGAAGTCGGAATCGCTAGTAATCGCGAATCAGAATGTCGCGGTGAATACGTTCCCGGGCCTTGTACACACCGCCCGTCACACCATGGGAGTGGGTTGCACCAGAAGTAGCTAGTCTAACCTTCGGGAGGACGGTTACCACGGTGTGATTCATGACTGGGGTGAAGTCGTAACAAGGTAGCCGTAGGGGAACCTGCGGCTGGATCACCTCCTTAATCGACGACATCAGCTGCTCCATAAGTTCCCACACGAATTGCTTGATTCATTGAAGAAGACGATAAGAAGCAGCCCGAAATTGGGTCTGTAGCTCAGTTGGTTAGAGCGCACCCCTGATAAGGGTGAGGTCGGCAGTTCGAATCTGCCCAGACCCACCAATTTTGTGTGGGAAACGCCTGTAGAAATACGGGGCCATAGCTCAGCTGGGAGAGCGCCTGCCTTGCACGCAGGAGGTCAACGGTTCGATCCCGTTTGGCTCCACCACTACTGCTTCTGTTGTATGAAAGCTTAGAAATGAGCATTCCATTGTGATGATGGTGAATGTTGATTTCTAGTCTTTGATTAGATCGTTCTTTAAAAATTTGGGTATGTGATAGAAAGATAGACTGAACGTTACTTTCACTGGTAACGGATCAGGCTAAGGTAAAATTTGTGAGTTCTCTTAATTGAGAAATTCGAATTTTCGGCGAATGTTGTCTTCACAGTATAACCAGATTGCTTGGGGTTATATGGTCAAGTGAAGAAGCGCATACGGTGGATGCCTTGGCAGTCAGAGGCGATGAAAGACGTGGTAGCCTGCGAAAAGCTTCGGGGAGTCGGCAAACAGACTTTGATCCGGAGATGTCTGAATGGGGGAACCCAGCCATCATAAGATGGTTATCTTACGCTGAATACATAGGCGTAAGAGGCGAACCAGGGGAACTGAAACATCTAAGTACCCTGAGGAAAAGAAATCAACCGAGATTCCCTTAGTAGTGGCGAGCGAACGGGGACTAGCCCTTAAGTGGCTTTGAGATTAGCGGAACGCTCTGGAAAGTGCGGCCATAGTGGGTGATAGCCCTGTACGCGAAAATCTCTTAGTCATGAAATCGAGTAGGACGGAGCACGAGAAACTTTGTCTGAATATGGGGGGACCATCCTCCAAGGCTAAATACTACTGACTGACCGATAGTGAACTAGTACCGTGAGGGAAAGGCGAAAAGAACCCCGGAGAGGGGAGTGAAATAGATCCTGAAACCGTATGCGTACAAGCAGTGGGAGCCTACTTTGTTAGGTGACTGCGTACCTTTTGTATAATGGGTCAGCGACTTATTTTCAGTGGCGAGCTTAACCGAATAGGGGAGGCGTAGCGAAAGCGAGTCTTAATAGGGCGTCTAGTCGCTGGGAATAGACCCGAAACCGGGCGATCTATCCATGGGCAGGTTGAAGGTTGGGTAACACTAACTGGAGGACCGAACCGACTACCGTTGAAAAGTTAGCGGATGACCTGTGGATCGGAGTGAAAGGCTAATCAAGCTCGGAGATAGCTGGTTCTCCTCGAAAGCTATTTAGGTAGCGCCTCATGTATCACTGTAGGGGGTAGAGCACTGTTTCGGCTAGGGGGTCATCCCGACTTACCAAACCGATGCAAACTCCGAATACCTACAAGTGCCGAGCATGGGAGACACACGGCGGGTGCTAACGTCCGTCGTGAAAAGGGAAACAACCCAGACCGTCAGCTAAGGTCCCAAAGTTATGGTTAAGTGGGAAACGATGTGGGAAGGCTTAGACAGCTAGGAGGTTGGCTTAGAAGCAGCCACCCTTTAAAGAAAGCGTAATAGCTCACTAGTCGAGTCGGCCTGCGCGGAAGATGTAACGGGGCTCAAACCATACACCGAAGCTACGGGTATCACGTAAGTGATGCGGTAGAGGAGCGTTCTGTAAGCCTGTGAAGGTGAGTTGAGAAGCTTGCTGGAGGTATCAGAAGTGCGAATGCTGACATGAGTAACGACAATGGGTGTGAAAAACACCCACGCCGAAAGACCAAGGTTTCCTGCGCAACGTTAATCGACGCAGGGTTAGTCGGTCCCTAAGGCGAGGCTGAAAAGCGTAGTCGATGGAAAACAGGTTAATATTCCTGTACTTCTGGTTATTGCGATGGAGGGACGGAGAAGGCTAGGCCAGCTTGGCGTTGGTTGTCCAAGTTTAAGGTGGTAGGCTGAGATCTTAGGTAAATCCGGGATCTTAAGGCCGAGAGCTGATGACGAGTGTTCTTTTAGAACACGAAGTGGTTGATGCCATGCTTCCAAGAAAAGCTTCTAAGCTTCAGGTAACCAGGAACCGTACCCCAAACCGACACAGGTGGTTGGGTAGAGAATACCAAGGCGCTTGAGAGAACTCGGGTGAAGGAACTAGGCAAAATGGCACCGTAACTTCGGGAGAAGGTGCGCCGGTGAGGGTGAAGGACTTGCTCCGTAAGCTCATGCCGGTCGAAGATACCAGGCCGCTGCGACTGTTTATTAAAAACACAGCACTCTGCAAACACGAAAGTGGACGTATAGGGTGTGACGCCTGCCCGGTGCCGGAAGGTTAATTGATGGGGTTAGCTAACGCGAAGCTCTTGATCGAAGCCCCGGTAAACGGCGGCCGTAACTATAACGGTCCTAAGGTAGCGAAATTCCTTGTCGGGTAAGTTCCGACCTGCACGAATGGCGTAACGATGGCGGCGCTGTCTCCACCCGAGACTCAGTGAAATTGAAATCGCTGTGAAGATGCAGTGTATCCGCGGCTAGACGGAAAGACCCCGTGAACCTTTACTATAGCTTTGCACTGGACTTTGAATTTGCTTGTGTAGGATAGGTGGGAGGCTTTGAAGCGTGGACGCCAGTCTGCGTGGAGCCAACCTTGAAATACCACCCTGGCAACTTTGAGGTTCTAACTCAGGTCCGTTATCCGGATCGAGGACAGTGTATGGTGGGTAGTTTGACTGGGGCGGTCTCCTCCTAAAGAGTAACGGAGGAGTACGAAGGTGCGCTCAGACCGGTCGGAAATCGGTCGTAGAGTATAAAGGCAAAAGCGCGCTTGACTGCGAGACAGACACGTCGAGCAGGTACGAAAGTAGGTCTTAGTGATCCGGTGGTTCTGTATGGAAGGGCCATCGCTCAACGGATAAAAGGTACTCCGGGGATAACAGGCTGATACCGCCCAAGAGTTCATATCGACGGCGGTGTTTGGCACCTCGATGTCGGCTCATCACATCCTGGGGCTGAAGCCGGTCCCAAGGGTATGGCTGTTCGCCATTTAAAGTGGTACGCGAGCTGGGTTTAGAACGTCGTGAGACAGTTCGGTCCCTATCTGCCGTGGACGTTTGAGATTTGAGAGGGGCTGCTCCTAGTACGAGAGGACCGGAGTGGACGAACCTCTGGTGTTCCGGTTGTCACGCCAGTGGCATTGCCGGGTAGCTATGTTCGGAATAGATAACCGCTGAAAGCATCTAAGCGGGAAACTAGCCTCAAGATGAGATCTCACTGGAACCTTGAGTTCCCTGAAGGGCCGTCGAAGACTACGACGTTGATAGGTTGGGTGTGTAAGCGCTGTGAGGCGTTGAGCTAACCAATACTAATTGCCCGTGAGGCTTGACCATATAACACCCAAGCAATTTGCGTCGAAAGGCCAGATTGCGGTGTGTGAAGACGAGATGAACCGAAAGTTCGACGCTCACAAAGCACCGACAGCTGTCACATACCCAATTTGCTGAAGCGAGGCCATCTGGTCACGACTCAGTACCCGAATTTCTTGACGACCATAGAGCATTGGAACCACCTGATCCCATCCCGAACTCAGCAGTGAAACGATGCATCGCCGATGGTAGTGTGGGGTTTCCCCATGTGAGAGTAGGTCATCGTCAAGATTAAATTCCGAAACCCCATTTGCGAAAGCAGATGGGGTTTTGTTTTTGTAGAAGTCCATGAATTTTCACCGGCGTGTTGGTTTGTACAACGCTCTGGTACACAGAATTTCTTGACGACCATAGAGCATTGGAACCACCTGATCCCATCCCGAACTCAGCAGTGAAACGATGCATCGCCGATGGTAGTGTGGGGTTTCCCCATGTGAGAGTAGGTCATCGTCAAGATTGAATTCCAGAACCCCTGTCTGCTAGCGCAGACGGGGGTTTTTTCGTTTAAAGACCTAGATCAGGACTTTGGCTCACCCATATCACTCGAGCGTGAGAGTACTTGTACGATAACCATTGGTCGGCTGTCGTGTAGGAAATGAGAATACATCTCAAGCTTTCCTCAGTCCCTGCCGAAAGCCTGACGAGCCACGCGTGCCCCGAGATAGAGCGGCCGAAGAGCATGCCTATAGCGCTACATGGAACGTTCCACGCGGCACGCTCACCCCTTTGGCAAAAGAAGTCTAAAAAATGAATCTAAAGTTCAGTCATAAAATCCTGCTGGCTGCGTCAGGCGTTGTTGTTCTGGCCTTTGCGTTATTCACGCTTTACAACGACTACCTACAGCGCAGCACCATCAAACAAAATCTGGAGTCGTCCATCCAGCAGTCTGGTGAACTCACCGCCAGCAGTGTGCAGAACTGGCTCAGCGGCCGCGTACTGGTCCTCGAGAACCTGGCGCAAAACATCGCACACCAAGGCGCAACTGCCGACCTTCCTGGTTTGGTTGATCAGCCTGCACTCACCTCAAATTTTCAATTCACCTACGTAGGCCAAACCAACGGCGTGTTCACGCAGCGGCCTGACGCCAAGATGCCAGATGGCTACGACCCGCGTCAGCGTCCTTGGTACAAACAAGCTGTAACCGTCGATAAGCCCATGCTCACACCGCCCTATATGGCCGCGGTGGGTGGGCAGATCGTCACCATCGCCATGCCGGTCAAGAAGAATGGTGAGCTCTTGGGCGTTGTCGGTGGAGATCTGAGCCTGCAGACCCTGGTGAAGATCATCAATGCCGTGGACTTCGGTGGCATTGGTCATGCGTTCCTGGTCAGCGCCGACGGCCAAGTCATCGTCAGCCCGGACGAGGACCAGGTGATGAAGAACCTCAAGGATATCTACCCAGGCACCAGTCTGCGCATCGACAAGGTCAACCAGGACGTCGTCCTCAACGGTCAGGACCGCATCCTGTCGTTCACACCTATCACCGGCTTGCCAGGCGCGGATTGGTATATCGGTCTGTCGATCGACAAAGAAAAGGCTTACGCACCCCTGGGCAGATTCCGCACTTCAGCTCTGATTGCCATGGTGATCGCTGTGGTAGCGATTGCCGTGCTCCTGAGCCTGCTTATTCAAGTGCTACTGCGGCCCCTGACCACCATGGGCGCGGCAATGAAGGACATCGCCCAGGGTGAAGGTGACCTCACTCGCCGCTTGAATGTGACCAGCAAAGACGAGTTTGGCGAGGTGGGCAGTGCCTTCAACCAGTTCGTTGAGCGAATCCACGCCTCCATTTCCGAGGTGTCCTCGGCGACGCGTCAGGTACACGACCTGTCCCAACGCGTGATGGCCTCGTCCAACGCCTCCATCATCGGATCCGACGAGCAGAGCGCCCGCACCAACAGCGTAGCCGCCGCGATCAACGAGCTGGGCGCCGCCACGCAGGAAATCGCGCGTAACGCCGCAGACGCCTCGCAGCATGCCAGCGGTGCCAGCGAGCAAGCGGATGGCGGACGCAAAGTGGTTGAGCAAACCATCCTGGCAATGTCGCAGTTGTCGCAAAAAATTAGCCTGTCCTGCACTCAGATCGAAACGCTGAATGCCAGCACCGACAACATCGGCCACATTCTCGATGTGATCAAAGGTATCTCCCAGCAAACCAACCTGCTCGCGCTCAATGCGGCGATCGAAGCGGCGCGGGCCGGCGAGGCAGGTCGCGGCTTTGCCGTAGTCGCTGATGAGGTGCGTAACCTCGCTCACCGCACTCAGGAGTCGGCTGAAGAGATCCATAAAATGATCACCTCGCTGCAAGTGGGCTCGCGTGAAGCGGTAACCACCATGAACGCCAGCCAGGCTTCCAGCGAAGAGAGCGTCGAAGTGGCCAACCAGGCCGGCGAGCGGCTGGTCAGCGTGACGCAGCGAATTGTCGAGATCGACGGCATGAACCAATCAGTGGCCGCCGCCACCGAGGAGCAGACCGCCGTGGTAGAAAGCCTCAACGTTGATATCAACCAGATCAACCTGCTGAACCAGCAGGGCGTGGTCAACCTCAATGAAACACTGCGGGACTGCGATGCGCTCTCCCAGCAGGCCAGCCGATTGAAGCAGTTGGTTGACAGCTTCAAGCTCTGACTTTCGAGTGCAAAGCAGGAGCGAGTGCGCTCGCTCCTGCTGTTCAGCCGACTATCCGGCGCACATTCTCCAGCGCACTGTCGGCAAACGCTTGTGCAAACGCATCAAATTGCGCCTGGGTGGCTTCAACCGGTTCACCGATGATCGTCCAGGTTGCTCTGGAGCGACCGTCGTCCAGCGCCTCGACGCTCATCGCCGCCCACAGGCGCGCTATACCCATGGTGTTGTAGATCGTAGTCCAGGTCATGTGCATGGCGGCTTCATCCCGGCTGTTGAGTTGTTCAACCACGCAGTGACCGTCGTGAAAAAATTTGGTGCGCAAGGCACCGATGCCCGAGCCGGTCATTTCTATATGTGACAGGGCCGGAATAAAAGTATCAAAACCTGCAAAGTGACCGACCAAGGCCCACAGGCGAGCCGCTTTGCACTCGACGATAACGCAGGCCTGTACCGGTGCCGCACACGGATTTCGGATTAACGTATCCGGTTGTAGTGGTTTCATGAAAAAGGTCCTTAAAGCAGTTCACAGAAAGCCGACAGCCTTGAGGTAGTCGCAGCCCTGGCGAAGCAGCGCCGAAGTCTTTTCGGGGTAGTGCGCGCCCATCTTTTCCACACCATGACGTGCGTTGTCATGCCGGATCATTGAGGTGTCGCCGATGTCTTCGCCCAGCCCATCCAGATAAAACCCCAGCACCCCGAACAACGCGTTGTCTCGATCAACTGTTCGCAACGCCTGTTGCCAGTGCGCAACACTGACACGGTCGAAGGCATGCCCTGCCTGGCAGAACGCATCAAGGTAGTTGTCCCAACTCAGCGGCTGTGGGTTGTGCAAGTTGAAGACGTTGCGCTCGCTGTCGAACTGGCCGCAGTGAAAAGCGAGAAAACGCGCAAAAAAGTCCACCGGCATCAGGTCGAAGTTCACCTCCAGTCGAGGCACCAGACCCAGTTGCAGCGAGCCCTTGAGCATCAGCATCAGGCGATTTTTCCGGGGTTGGCAAACACCGTTGCGGCTGTTGAAACCGATGTTGCCCGGACGCAGTATGTTGACCCACGCGCCTTGGGCCACCGCACGCCCCAATAGCCGCTCAGCCACCCACTTGGAGAGGTTGTAGCCATTCTTGACGTAGATCGGCAGTGTCGCCGCCGCCGGTGACTCCAGAACGTGGCCGCCCGTATCGATGCTGCTGCAGGCCGACAGCGTTGAGATGAAGTTCATGACTTTCTTGCAGTGAGTCTCGCACAGGCGCAAACATTCCCGAACGGGGTGGACGTTGTCCGGTGCCAACAACGCATAGTCCATCACGTGGTTGACCTGTGCCGCGTTGTGCACCAGCACGCCAAACTCCCTTGCGAGCGCGTCATACACGTCGCAGGCCAGACCCAGGCGTGGCTGGCTGACATTGGCGGCGTACACCCGCACCCGGCTCATGTCCAGATGCTCCAGGCGATACTCCTTCAATGCCTGGCTCAATCTCGTTGCGGCCGGTTGGCCCGGCAACTCACGCACCAGGCACGCGATCTCTGTTGCGCCACCTGCCAGCAATGCTTCGACGACATGTATGCCAATAAAACTGTTGGCGCCCGTCACAATCACTTTGCGCCGATCGCCAGCCCGTGTCCCGGGCAGCACCGCCAGCACCTGTTCAGTTTGCGCATCGCGCACGGCCTGGCTGGATGCGGCATCGGGCAGCGCACTGTTCTCCATCAGCAAGGCGAGGGTGTTGATCGTCGGCCTTTCGAAGAAGCGATTGAGCGGCACACTGCGGCCGAATTGTTCACGAATTCTCAGCAACAGAGTCGACAGCAAAATGGAGTGGCCACCGAGGGTGAAGAAGCTGTCATCCAGCCCCAGATCATCCACAGGCACCCGCAGCAATTCACCCCATAGCCGCGCCAGTTGCCGTTGAAGTGGCGTATGCGCAGTGCGGCCATCGCCAGCCAATGAGGTTTGAACCGGCAACGCCAGCAAGGCCTGACGGTCGATCTTTCCGCTGCCGGAGCAGGGCAGGGCAGGCAGTTCGGCCCACACTTGGGGTTGCAGATAATCAGGCAACCACTGCCGCGCGTGTTGCTTGAGGTCGACCAGCGTAGCGTTGCCCTCCGGATGAGCGACTACCCCACGAATCCTGCCGTCGCGCTCGATCACCACCGCAACCTGACGAAACAGCTGACTGTCGCGCAGGCATTGCTCGATCTCCTGCGGCTCGACCCGCACCCCACGGATCTTTACCCGATCATCACGGCGTCCGCCGAGTTGTATGCCGTCGTCCGTCCATTTCGCGAGGTCACCACTGCGGTAGGCCCTGACAACCTGAGCGTCCGGCAGTGTCAGCTCGACAAAGGGACTGTCGAGTACTGGCGTGGCGCTCAAGTACCCCAGGCTCACCCCGGGCCCGACGATATACAACTCGCCCATGACCTGCTCATCCACGGGCTTCATGTCCTCGTCGAGAATCAGCACCTGACTATTGGCGATCGGACGCCCAACATTCGTGTTGCTATCTGTGCGCTGCAGCACGCGATGCGTCACCAGTACCGTGGCTTCGGTGGGGCCGTAGAGGTTGTGCAGGTGGCATTGGCCGGCCAGGCGTTCGATGACATGAGGTTCGCATGCTTCGCCACCCGTCAGCAGGTGGGTCAGGCCCAGCGGCTCATCCAGCGGCAGGATACCGAGTAGCGCCGGTGGCAGGAATGCGTGGGTGATGTGCTGCTGGTGAATCAATTCCACCAGTTGCTGTGGGTCACGCCGCTGCGCCTCACCGGGAATGATTAACTGCGCGCCGGCCATCAGGCTCGGGAAAATATCCATCAGCGATGCATCAAAGTGCAACGCGGCAAACTGCAGCACACGGCTCTGTTCACTCAATCCCATGCAACCACAGAACCAGGCGGTGAAGTGCGCCAGGTTGCCCTGGCTGAGTCGCACGCCTTTTGGTCGGCCACTGGTGCCGGACGTGAAGAGCATGATGCACGGAGCGCTTGGGTCTGGCCGAGGGGGCGGCAGCGGTGGCGCAGCATCTTGCAGGTCGCAACCACGCACATCCAGCGCCGTGAAGTGTTCACGCAGGGGGTGGTGGCCCTCATCGAGCAATACACGGGCGCCTGCGCTTTCCAGCATGGCCTGCTGCCGCCGGAGAGGATGCTCCGCAGCCACTGGCAGGTACACCGCGCCGCAGCCAAGAATCGCAAGGATGCTCGCGTACAGTGCAACTGACTTTTCCAGGCAGACCCCGACGATCGCTGACCCTTCAACACCCTCCAGCAGTGCTGCCAGCCTTTGCTGGATCGCCCAGGCCTGCGTCTGCAGTTGCCGGTAAGTAACGACCTCGCCCGCTATATACAGCGCGGGGCGCTCGGCGAAGGTAATGAGGCTGGCCTGCAGTCGCTTGATCATCGGCACTTGCGCCGCCCGCAGTAGCGCCGGGTCTGCCGTGCGATTGAACCGATGCAGGTAGGCCAGTGCATCCAGACTCTGCAAGTCCTGGTCAGGCCAGTCGTTGGCAAAGGCTGGCGAAACACACAGCTGCGGATCGCGTGCAAGGCGACTCACCTGCAGCGCCACCCACTCCACCAGCGCGCGTGTCGCTCGGCGACACAATTGATGGCCATTCCCGCTGGGCTCTTCGGCCACGTCCAGTACGCTCACCAGGCAATGGTCATGGTTGTAGCTGCGCAACTGCACTACAGGTAATCCAGACTCGGTCGGCGAGCCAATGCCCAGTCGCAGGCTCAGGCGCGGCGTTCCCGCCAATCGAATCGGCAGTGGCTGGCCGCCGTCGTCGATCACCAGATCAACGCCCTCGTCTGCGCTGCGATGACCATAGTCTTCCAGCTCTGCCCGCACAGCATTCAACGCCTTGCTGGTGCCGACCCATCCCACTGTCAGGCACCTCATGCCGCTCTCCCGGCCGGCGACAGATAGTCATCCACGGCCGCTGCCACGCTGGGCGTCTGGAGCAGACCGCTGTGCTGCAAAAACGTCATGATGTTGCCAACCAAGGGGTGCTGGCGGGTGATGGGAAACGCCAGTGCCTCCACCTCGTCTTTCAAGGCCTCACGGATGCGCGCGCTGACACCCAGATGTTCGATCAACTGCAGGTCGAAGGTTTTTTGCAGATCGTTGGTCAAGTAATGCATTAGAAACGTCGGCAGCACATGAGCGATGCTGTCGCGATCAGCCGGGCTGGCCGCCTGCCAATACAAATGCACCAGATTTGTCCAGAAACGGGCATGGCGGCCTTCGTCGAACAGGTGATCGGCCATCATGCCGCGGATGGACGACTTGACACTTTCGTCCCTGGAAAAAGCCGCCACCTCATGGGTCACGGTGTTTTCGGCAATCGCCACACCAATCAACTCCACGGCATCGCGCAGATGAGCAGGCGCCTGTGCCTGCGCTGCCGGCAGCGCGCGGCTGAGTTCGATCTGCCTGGGCAGTTCGAGGGGCTGGATGCCGGTCATGCTCAGGGTCTGATGCAGGAAATCCAATGCCACCAGTGCGTGGTAATCCTCGTCCACCACGACGGACATTGCGTCGTAGCGACAGGCCAGGGGGAAGGGGGGCGTGAAGCGATCCTTGGCAATGCTGCGGGCGGTCCTGTCGACAATTTCAGTCTCGAAAATCACTACATCATTGATGTATTTGTAAAAGCTTTGTACCAGCACAAAGTCTCGCCATTGCGCGCAGTGTTCGACGAACGTCGCACTCAATACCAGCGGCTGGCGGCACAGCGGGAAGATCAATTTGTCATCGTTTTCCAGCAGACGGCGCGGGCGCGTGCGCACGGTTGCGCGGTGCTCCCAATCGTCAGCGAAGGCGCAGTGATCGGTGATGCTCATGGATGCGCCTCCTGCAGCGAGGTTCGAAGGTCGTCCCAGAAATGGATCCGTTGCTCAATCGCGCTCAAGGCGAACGCTTCAGCCTGTTGCCGGCGATGCACGTCCCCACTGATCAGGCGCTCAAGCATCGCCCGCGCGCCGGGTTCATGGTCCTCGGCGTCCAATTGAATGTGGCGGTTGAGATAATGGCGCAGCATCGGCGCCTGGCTGATCAAGGCCGCGCTGCCTTGCAACAGGCGCCCAAACATGGCCGGTATGACGCTCTCACGGCCGTGCAGGAAGGCTGCCGCAACGCAGTGGGTAGGTGCGTCTAGCACGGTGTGCAGCGTGCTGCCGACAAACCGCGCCATGCCGGGCAAAATCTCTAAAGATTGCAACGCAACGTGAGCGTCTACCCCCTGGCGTTGAAGCGTGATGAAACGGTCGATGGCGACAGTGCTGGCACCTGTTTCAAGCATGCCCTCAAGGTACAACTCGAAATGGCTGCAATAGCCTGCGCCAGGATGTTCATCCGACTCCTCACCCAGCACGATCTCATTGATTAGCCGAGCGGCCAGAGGGTCGGTGGGAGGGAGCCAGGGCAACTGCGTGCCAGCCAGGTCCCGTTGCAGGCGTTTGGTGAGGCTCATGAAGTCCCATACAGCAAATACATGGCTCTGCATAAAAAGTTGTAACTTTCTGAGTGAAGTTATTTCATTAAATAAAGGATGACTGCATAGCTGCAGTTTTTTCTGCTCAATTAAAATTCGATACATGGTTGATGCCTATAAATTTGTTGCGACTGCGCTGACCGCAGAACGGCTTTATTGGTTTTGAACTAGACAGTCAGGATTTTTACCGGGCCGAGCGCGTAGCGGCGCATTTTCGAAGGCATGGACTTGCGCGGCCGGTTTAAGTGTCTGGTTTAGTGGCGCAGGATAATAAGCGGATTAAACGTTTGGATGAGCTTGCAAATCATATTAAAAGTTTTTCGAGAAAATACGTGTTGTGAGGGAGTTATTTACTTAAGTGTGGGAAGTTTCTTTAACCTGCGCAGGCTCAAGCAAGTTGTGTCGGCAGGGCCTGCCCTTGATGGCAAGGGCGCCCCGAACGGCATGAGCTTTACTTGGCGGCTGTTTCAAGGCCATTAAGATAGGCGGATATAACTTCCATCCCTCGCGTCAGGTGATTGCGCAGGGTGAGGATGCTCTCATCGGTCTTCTTCTGCGCCACCAGGCTCAGCAGTTCGCGGTGGTCTTCCTGAGACGTCTCACCCAGCCCCATCGCCTCCAGATTGAAGCGCAGGAAGCGTTCTTCTTCATTCAGGCCATGTTCGACCAGCTTGAGCAGCCGCTGATTGGGCGCCTTGCCATACAGCGCCATGTGGAACAGACGGTTCAGGCGTCCGATCTCGGTATAGTCTTTTTCCCGTTCCAGGGCGTTGATCAATGTCTCGGCCTCGGCAATATCGGCCTCGGTGAGCAACGGAATCGACAGGCGCAGGGCTTCTGACTCCAGCAGGATGCGCAAAGCGTAGGTTTCAGCCGAGTTGTCTTCGATCAAGGGCGCCACCACAGCGCCTTTATGCGTCACCACGTGCAGCAATGACTGCGCCTCCAGCTGGCGCAAGGCTTCACGCACCGGCATACGGCTGACGCCGAACAGGCTGGCCAGTTCCTGCTGGCGCATAGCGGTGCCGCACGGTAAACGGCCATCGAGAATCGCGTTGCGCAAGGTTTCTTCAATTACGGAACGAGCAAGATGAGCGGGAATGGGTCCACTGACCTTAATGCTGTTCAACAGGTTCGGTTTCTGCGTCACGGCTACGCTCTCCTCCCTTTTTAAAATGAGTATGGCTAATTGGATCCAAAGCACACTAGAGACCGCCCCAAAACTTGTCAAACGAGCAAGGTTTTCGGCTTGTAATGGCTTAAACAAGGGGTTCTTGGCCCCCACGCCCAGGTTTGCGACGTCTTACATGACTTCGTCAAATTAATGATTTGCCGCTTTTGCGCAGCTTACCCGCCCCAGCCTGTTCATCGACACATTAGCGTCTATAGATATTCACTAATGGTATTTAAACTAGCGTTCTTATGTCTATAAAGTTGCTCTCCTGTCCGACCGGGAGTCAGTTCATGTCCGCCACCTCTACTGTGCCAACAGCGACCCTCACCCCTCAAGCGTTCGAGATTCGTCCACTGTCCGGCAGCGTCGGTGCCGAGGTCATTGGTCTGGACCTTTCTCACCCGGTCAGCGACGAGGATTTCGCGCGCATTCACCGCGCGCATCTGGACCATCACGTCGTGGTATTTCGCGACCAGCGCATTACGCCCGCTCAGCAGATCGCCTTCAGCCGCCGTTTCGGTGTATTGCAAATTCACGTACTCAAACAGTTCCTGCTTGCCAATCACCCGGAAATCCTGATCGTTTCCAACATCATGGAAAACGGCCAATCCATCGGCTTGGGCGATGCCGGTAAATTCTGGCATTCGGACCTCTCCTACAAGGAACTGCCGAGCCTGGGTTCGATGCTGCACGCCCAGGAGCTGCCTTCCGAAGGCGGCGACACCCTGTTTGCCGACATGCACAAAGCCTGGGACCAGTTGCCCGAGCACCTGCGCAACGCCGTGCAAGGCCGCAGCGCCGCGCATTCCTACACGGCGCGCTACAGCGAAACCAAATTCGAAGGTAACTGGCGCCCGACGCTCACCCCGGAGCAGTTGGCCCAGGTGGCGGAAGTGGTGCACCCCATCGTGCGCACCCACCCGGAAAACGGCCGCAAGGCGCTGTTCGTCAGTGAGGGGTTCACCACCCGCATCGTCGGCCTGCCCGAAGACGAAAGCCGCGACCTGCTGGCCCAGCTCTATGCCCACAGCGTGCTGCCGGAAAACATCTACCGCCATCGATGGCAACCCCACGACATGGTGTTCTGGGACAACCGCTCGCTGATCCACCTGGCCGCCGGTTGCCCGAGCCACCTGCGGCGCAAATTGTTCCGCACCACCATCCAGGGCGATGCGCCTTTCTGAACCTTATTGCACGAGAGTTGAAATGAACGCGCCTTTGCCAGGCCACGCGGCCAGCAACCTGAGCACCGCCCAACCGCTGTTGGCAGTGGACAACGTCAGCCTCGAATACCGCACCCCGGAGCGGGTGGTGCGCGCCACGCACCAGGTCAGTTTCGAGATCGACCCGGCCGATCGCTACGTGTTGCTCGGCCCCTCGGGCTGCGGCAAATCCACGCTGCTCAAGTCCATCGCCGGGTTTATCAAACCCAGTGAAGGCGAGATTCGCTTGCTGGGGCACAAAGTCGAGCAACCGGGTCCGGATCGCATCGTGGTGTTCCAGGAATTCGACCAACTGCCGCCCTGGAAAACCGTCAAACAGAACGTGATGTTCCCGTTGCTGGCGTCCAGGACCCTCAAGCGCCGTGAGGCCGAAGAACGCGCGCTGCATTACCTCGACAAAGTCGGCCTCAGTGCCTTCGCCGATGCCTATCCGCACACCTTGTCCGGCGGCATGAAAGCCCGCGTGGCCATCGCCCGTGCCCTGGCCATGCAGCCGAAAATCCTGCTGATGGACGAACCCTTCGCCGCCCTCGACGCCCTTACCCGACGCAAGATGCAGGAAGAACTGCTGCTGCTCTGGGAAGAGGTGCGCTTCACCCTGCTGTTCGTCACCCACTCCATCGAAGAAGCGCTGGTGGTCGGCAACCGCATCCTCCTGCTGTCGCCCCACCCGGGGCGCGTGCGCGCGGAAATCCACAGCCATCAATACGACCTGCACAGCCTCGGCGGTGTGGACTTTCAGGCCTCGGCGCGGCGCATTCATCGTCTGCTGTTCGATGAAGCGCCCGAGGCCGAACGCGAGTTGGGTTTCGCCGATATTCGCATCGCTTACTAGAGGGTTGCCCCATGCGCCAGGAATACGAAATAACCCTCGAACCGCTGCTCAGTGTGCCGGTGGAACGCGCATTGCCGCTGCGCCAGCGCCTGTGGCAACAAGGTTGGCTGCGCAAGGGCTTGATCCTGATCGTGCTCGCGATCATTTGGGAGTCTGTGGCGCGCTATCAGAACAACGACCTGCTGCTGCCGAGCTTCTTGCAGACCTTCCAAGCGTTGTACGACGGTCTGCTCAGCGGTGAACTGCTGAGCAAGGTCAGCATTTCCCTGGCGGTGCTGATCAAGGGCTACCTGATCGGCATCGTGCTGGCCTTTGCCCTGACCACGCTTGCCGTCTCGACGCAACTGGGCCGCGACTTGTTGAGCACGCTGACCTCGATGTTCAACCCGCTGCCGGCGATTGCCCTGCTGCCGCTGGCGCTGTTGTGGTTCGGCCTGGGCCAGAACAGCCTGATCTTCGTGTTGGTGCATTCGGTGCTGTGGGCGCTGGCGCTCAATACCTATTCGGGGTTTCTCGGCGTGTCCGACACCCTGCGCATGGCCGGTCGCAACTACGGCCTCAAGGGCATGCGCTTCGTGCTGTTCATTCTGATCCCGGCCGCGCTGCCATCGATCCTGGCCGGCCTCAAAATCGGCTGGGCCTTTGCCTGGCGCACCTTGATCGCCGCCGAGCTGGTGTTTGGCGCCACCAGCGGCAAGGGCGGGCTGGGCTGGTACATCTTCCAGAACCGCAACGAGCTGTACACCGACAAGGTATTCGCCGGCCTGGCCGTGGTGATTCTGATCGGCCTGCTGGTGGAAAACCTGGTGTTCGACACGTTCGAGCGGCTCACCGTGAAACGCTGGGGCATGCAGCGATAGGCCGGCCATCCCTGTTAGGATTGCGGTCCATTCACCCTTTCAAGACCGCGAGTGCCTGGCATGCAATTACCGGACATGAACCTGCTGGTCGCCCTCGACGCACTGCTCGATGAAGGCAGCGTGGTCGGCGCCGCACGGCGGATGAACCTCAGCCCGGCGGCCATGAGCCGCACCCTCACACGTATCCGCGAGGCGGTGGGCGACCCGATCCTGGTGCGCGCCGGACGCGGCCTGGTGCCCACGCCCAAGGCGCTGCAACTGCAAGGCCAGGTGCGCAACGTGGTGGAACAGGCCGCGCTGTTGTTTCGCTCGGCCGACCAGGTGGATTTGAGCACCTTGCGGCGTCGCTTCAGCGTGCGAGCCAACGACTTCTTCATCGGCGTGTATGGCGGTCGTCTGTTCGACACCATGGAGCGCATGGCGCCACTTTGCGAGCTGTACTTCGTGCCCGAAGGCGACACCGACGACGAGGCTCTGCGCGAAGGGCGCCTGGACCTGCGGGTGAGCAACACGCTGCCCGTCACTCCTGAAGTGAAGGTGCAGAACCTCTTTTCCACCACCTTCGTCGGGCTGGCGCGCGAAGGCCATCCCTTGTTCGACGGGGACATCACCGCCGCACGGTTTGCCGGTTATTCCCATATCAGCATCTCGCGCCGGGGCATCGCGCGCGGGCCGATCGACACCGCCTTGAACGCACAAGGCCTGGAGCGTCGGGTGGCGATGATTGCCCCGGGGTTTCATGGCGCGATGTTCATGCTGCCCGACTCCGACCTGCTGCTGCCGGTGCCCAAGGAAGCGCTCCTGAGCGTCAAGCGGCTGAACCTGCCGTTGCGTGCTTTTGCCTTGCCAATCTCGCTGCCGACGTTGGTGCTGACCCAATCCTGGCACCCGCGTTTCGACAAGGACCCGGCGCACAAATGGCTGCGCGAAACCTTTCGCGAAAGCTGCCAGGCCACCTGGCTCGAAGCCCAGCCCACCTGACCCTCCCACATGGATTGCGTTGTACGCAGTTATACCCTGCCAATAAGTAACTTTTTGTCATGTGTACACCCCCCTAAACTGCTCGGGTGCTTAACAACCCGAGTTACCGTACATGACTTCCCTCGCTGCCCCCGCCCTGCAGGCCGCAGCCAAACCTGTCGCGCTTGACCCGCCGGTGTTCGGCCCGCGCATCATCATCGGCCTGGTCGGTGTGTTACTGGCGGTGCTGGTGTCCGGCCTCAACGACATGGTCACCAAGATCGCCCTCGCCGACATCCGTGGCGCGCTGTTCATCGGCTATGACGAAGGCACCTGGCTGGTCGCGGCCTACACCGCTACCTCCGTGGCGGCCATGGCCTTTGCGCCCTGGTGCGCGGTGACCTTCTCCCTGCGTCGCTTCACCCTGTGCGCCATCGGCCTGTTCACTCTGCTCGGTATCCTCTGCCCGTTCGCGCCGAACTACGAAAGCCTGTTGCTGCTGCGCACCGTGCAAGGCCTGGCCGGCGGCGCATTGCCGCCGATGCTGATGTCGGTGGCGCTGCGCTTTCTGCCGGCCAACATCAAGCTGTATGGCCTGGCCGGCTACGCACTCACCGCCACCTTCGGCCCGAGCCTGGGCACGCCGCTGGCTGCGCTGTGGACCGAGTACGTGGGCTGGCAGTGGGCGTTCTGGCAGATTGTCGCGCCCTGCCTGCTGGCGATGGCGGCGGTGGCCTACGGGTTGCCGCAGGACCCGCTGCGCCTGGAGCGCTTCAGGCAGTTCAACTGGCGTGGCCTGCTGCTGGGCTTTCCGGCGCTCTGCATGCTGGTGATCGGCCTGCTGCAAGGCAACCGCCTGGACTGGTTCGAGTCCGGCCTGATCACCTTTTTGCTCGGCGGCGGCACCCTGTTGCTGGTGCTGTTCCTGCTCAATGAGTGGTCGCAGCCGCTGCCGTTTTTCAATGTGCAGATGCTTGGCCTGCGCAACCTGGCGTTTGCCCTGATCGTGCTGGCTGGGGTGCTGATGGTGCTCACCTCGGTGATCATCATCCCGTCGAGTTTCCTTGCTCAGGTGCAGGGCTACAGGCCGCTGCAGACCGCGCCGGTGATGTTGCTGATGGCCTTGCCGCAATTGATCGCGCTGCCGCTGGTGGCGGCGCTGTGCAACCTGCGTCGGGTCGATTGCCGCTGGGTGCTGGGCGTGGGTTTGAGCCTGCTGGTGCTCAGTTGTCTGGGCAGTTCGCACCTGACCTCGGCGTGGATTCGCGACGACTTCTATGGCTGGTACCTGCTGCAAATCATCGGGCAACCCATGGCGGTTCTGCCGCTGCTGATGCTCTCCACCGGCAGCATCCAGCCTGTTGAGGGGCCGTTCGCCTCGGCCTGGTTCAACACCGTCAAGGGCCTGTCTGCGGTGGTTGCCGCCGCAGTGCTCGAAACCCTGACCACCCGGCGCGAACACTTCCACTCCACCACCCTGGTGGACCGCCTGGGCAACTCGCCCCTGGCCGACGGCGATGCGCCGGGCCTGGCTCAGCGCCTGCACGAGCAGGCCGCGGTGCTCACCTATTCGGATCTGTATGTAGTCATGGCCGGTGTCGCGGTGGCGTTGATCCTGCTGATTTTCTGGATGCCCACGCGGATTTATCCGCCTCGCGCACCGACGTAGCCTCAAGGACTCCCCATGAAACGCAAAGACAAAATTGCCGTCTCCGTTATCGCTGTATTTGCCGTAGGCGTGCTGGTGTATCTGGTCACGCCGGGCCTGCTGGGCAGCCGGCGCCAGTCCACCAACGATGCCTTCGTCGCCGCCGACTTCACCCTGATCGCCCCGCGTGTGGCCGGTTTTATCAAAGAGGTGCTGGTGCAAGACAACCAGCAGGTCAAGGCAGGCCAACTGCTGGCGCTGATCGACGACCGTGATTTTCGCGCCGCCGCCCAGGCCGCCGATGCCGATGCGTTGGTCGCCCAAGCCCAGCTCGAAAACGCCGGCGCCACCCTGGAGCGCCAAGGCTCGGTGATCGCCCAGGCCCAGGCCACCGTAGCGGCAGACCGCGCCGAAGTGGCGTTCGCCGAGCACGAACTGAACCGCTACAACCACCTCGCCGGCGTGGGCGCGGGCACCGTGCAGAACGCCCAGCAAGCCAAAACCCGCATCGACCAGGCCACCGCGCGCCTGGCCAAATCCACGGCGGTGCTGGCGGCCGAACGCAAGCAGGTCGAGATTCTCAGCGCCCAGCGCGATGCAGCCGAAGGGGGGCTCAAGCGCGCTCAGGCGGCATTGGAAATGGCCAGTTATCAGCTGTCCTACACGCGCATCGTCGCGCCGGTGGACGGCATGGTCGGCGAGCGCGCGGTGCGGGTCGGCGCCTATGTCACGCCGGGCAGCAAGTTGCTCGCCGTGGTGCCGCTGAGCGAGGCCTATGTGGTGGCCAATTTCCAGGAAACCCAGCTGTCGCACATGCACGCCGGCCAACCCGTGCAGGTGCGGGTCGACAGCCTCGACGGTGAGGTGCTCAACGGTCATCTGGAAAGCCTGGCGCCGGCTACCGGTGTGACGTTCGCCTCGATCAAACCGGACAACGCGACCGGCAACTTCACCAAAGTGGTGCAGCGCATCCCGGTGAAGATCATCCTCGAACCCGGCCAGCCCCTCACCGAGCGTCTGCGGGTGGGCATGTCGGTGGAGGCCAGCGTCGACACCCAGCCGGTCGCGCAACCGCGTGAGGTGGCCCAGCAATGACACGTCTTGCCTGGCTCGCCTTGAGCGTCATCAGCCTGAGCGCCTGCACCGTCGGCCCGGATTTTCACACGCCCCAGGGGCCGCATGTCGAGCGTTGGCGCGAACCCCAGGGCCGTCAGGCGGACAGCCGCGCTGTAGCCGATCCGCTGCAGGAACGCTGGTGGGACGTGTTCGGTGATGCGCAACTGTCAGCCCTCACACGTCGCGCCCTCACCGATAACCTCGATCTGAAACTGGCCGGCAGCCGTCTGCAGCAAAGCCGCGCCGTGCGCCAGGTGACCACCGCCGGACGTTACCCCAACCTCGCGGCAAGCGGTGGCTACCAGCGCAAACGCAACAGTGGCGAAGGCCTGAACGACCCCTCCGGAGAAAACGGCCGCTCGGCGTTCAACCAATGGGACACGGGCTTCTCGGCTGCCTGGGAGCTGGACTTCTGGGGCCGCGTCAAGCGTGAGACCGAAGCCGCCGACGCCACCCTGCAAGTCGCCGAAGACGACCGCCGCGCCGTGCTGCTCTCGGTGCTGGCCGAGACCGCCCAGGACTACATCCAACTGCGCGGCGTGCAGAACACCCGCGCCGTCACCGAGCAGAACCTCGACGTCGCCCGGCACAGCCTGAAGCTCTCGCAACTGCGACTGGCCGACGGCGTCGCCACCGATCTGGACGTGGCCGAAGCCGCCGCTCAGGTCGCCACCATCGAAGCGCGCCTGCCGGAGTTGCAACAACGTCAGGACCAGTTGATCAACGCCCTCAGCCTGCTGATGGGCGAGCCGCCGCAAGCGTTGCACGCGCAACTGTCCCAAGACGCCGCCGTACCGCAAACCCCGCGTCAGGTCGCCATTGGCCTGCCGTCGCAGTTGGCCGAGCGCCGTCCGGATATCCGCCAGGCCGAGGCGCGCCTGCACGCCGCCACCGCCAACATTGGCGTGGCCAAGGGCGATTTTTACCCGCGCATCACCCTGTCCGGCAGCCTCGGCACCCAGGCCCTGCAACTGGCGGATTTCGGCACCTGGGGCTCGCGCGCGTTTGCCTTCGGCCCGCAGTTCAGCCTGCCGCTATTCAATGGCGGCCGCTTGCAGGGCATGTTGACGCTGCGCGAAGCCCAGCAGCAGGAAGCGGCGCTGGCCTATCAGCACACCGTGCTGCGCGCCTGGCACGAGATCGACGACCAGTTGACCCGCTACAACGCCAGCCAGTTGCGCCGCGACAGCCTCGCCGAAGCCGTGCGCCAGAACCGGATCGCCCTGACCACCGCGCAGCACCAATACGTCGAAGGCGTGGCGGATTTCGTCAACGTCCTCACCGTGCAGAGCGCGTTGCTGGCGACTCAGGAGCAATGGGTGCAAAGCTCCACCGACGTGTCGCTGGCCATGGTCGGTTTGTACAAGGCCCTGGGCGGTGGGTGGGAGTCGGTGTACCCGGTGCAAACGGCCGGGCGCTAAGCCTTGGCACGCCCTGTGATTATTGCGGTGAGCAGGCGTTTTTGTGGTGACCAGACTTAGTGTGGTCACCAGGCTTGTTGTGGCGAGCGGGCTTGCCCCGCGTTGGGGTGCGAAGCGCCCCCAATCCAGCAAAACGCAGTGTACCTGATACGGCTCAGCGCCTGGTGTTGGGGCTGCTGCGCAGCCCAACGCAGGACAAGCCTGCTCGCCACAGGGAATCTGCGCGTAACTGAACGGCATTGGGGCTTGCCACAGGAATGGGGTTGCCTGAAATAGCCCATTCGCAGCGCTAAGGATTGCGCAAAAACACCACATACCCGCCGAACCACTTGCTCTCGCGCAAATACGCCGGTGCCTGCCACTCGCCGCCCTGAATCAAGCCCACCTTGAACGGCACGCCCATCCGGCTCACCCTCGGCAGATACGCCGCGTAATCCGGGATGCTGTGCCGCCCCTGGTACGTCTGCACCACCACCTCATCCACCACGCCCTTAAGCTGAGCGATGGCGGTCGGGTCGGCGTTGCTGCCCCAGTCCAGCAGACCGGTGATGCTCAGGCGCAGGTCGGCAGGCAGGCGTTGGCGCAGGTCGCGCAGAAAGTCTGCGTATTCGTGCAGGTATTGGGTGCGCGCATCGAAGTCGATCTGGATGCCTATCACCGTATTGCCCGCGTCACGCCAGCGTTGCACCTGGCCGAGCAGTTGCGTGTAGACGCGCTCCGGCCAGTGCAGGGTGTGGGCGCGGTAGACGATCCAGATCTCGCCCTGGGTGATACGCGGCACGCTCATGCCCTGCGCGATCAAACGTACGGTGGGCGTGCGGCGGGTAGCGTTGATCTGGCCCTGAAGGATGTACAGCGTCTTCGCCTGCTTGAGCACCGGCTGCGGGGTGACGCCACTCCACAGCCAGAAAGCGTCATAGTCGCCGGCATCGACAGCGCCGAAGGCCGGGCTTGCCAGCAACAGCAGGCCCAGCCAGAGGTGTTTCACCAGTAGTACTGCAAGGCGTTGCCCCACTGGGTGTCGCTAAAGCCAGTCTTGAGCTGGCGGAACCAGGCCTTGCGCACGGCCGGCGCGACGTCTTCGCCGCCGCAACTGTTATAGCCGGCGGGCGCGTAGCAGTTGATGGCGCGAAACAGCGCATAGGCCTTGTCGGTTTTCGGCGCCTTGGGGTTGGCGATCACCCGTTTGTAGCCATCCAGGCGCGAGAAGGTTTCACCGGGGAAGTCCGACGCGCTGCTGCCCAGGCTGCCGGCGGCGCGGGCTTGTTCCAGAGGCATGCCGTCCAGGCTGTTGCGCAGAATGAATTCACCGAAGCAATTGAGCGCCTGCGGGTTTTTTGCGTCGCTCTGCAAAATCGCGGCGGTTTGCGCGATGCTCGGGCAGGTGTAGCCGGATTCGGCCTTGTCGCCATTCCACTGGAACAGCTTCAAGGTTTGCCCGCCGCCGTAGGTGTAGCCCAGGCTGGTGCCGAGTTTGTCTTCAGGCGGCGTGGCCGGCAGTTGCTTGAGGTCGTCGGCGAAGGTGGCGAACTGGCTGCGCAGCAAGTCCTTGTAGAGCAGCACGAACTGCGCCGTGTGGCGCTCCACCGGATCGCGGGCATTGGCGATCTGCTGGCGCAGCAGGTCGGGACCGGCAACGGTGCGCAGCAGCAGATAGCGCACGTTGTTGGCGTCGATCAGAGAATCGGCCGCGAAGACCTTGGCCAACTCGCCGCTGCGTTCGTAGTTCATCGCCAGGGCCAGCTCCAACTGGTCGCGTTGCAGGGGCTGTTTGGCCAGCGGCAGCAGTTGCAGCCAAAGGGCTTGGGCCGCTTTCCAGTCCTGCCTGGCTTCCAGGGCCAGGCCGCGCAAGGTCTGCTGGCTGAAAGCGAAGTAATCCAGGTTCGACGGCACGTCCTGTGGCAGCAGCTTCAGGGCGGCTTCGGGTTGATGCGCCACGTACAGTGCAAACGCCGCTTGCAGGTAAGCGTACAGCGCCGGTTCGCCCGCAAACGTGGCCTTCTGTTTGTCGAGGTCGGCGCGGGTCAGTTTGGGCGGCGTTTCGGCGCGTATCAGCATCAGGTCGTTGACCGCCTGCAGCATCGGGTTCTTCAGGCTGCCAGCGCTGTCCATCAACAGCTTGAGGTCGGCCTCTTGCACCAGGTCATCGAGTGACACATTGCGCTGCTCAGCGGTGGCTTCGGTCATTTGCCAGGCGAAGTCCTCCGCGAGCTTGCCATCGTCATTGGCCAGCCAGTGCACACGCCGTAACAGGCCTCGGGCGGAGGTCGCGTACCGGCCCTGTGGATAAGTGCTCAGGTAGCCGCGCAAACCCTTTTCGGCGTTGTCCAGCGCAGACTTATCCACATGCTCACGCTGCGGCATGCCGTATTCGTCGAAGGCTTCGGCCTGGGCCTGGTTCAACGC
The DNA here is from genome assembly GCF_000336465.1 of Pseudomonas poae RE*1-1-14. Taxonomy (NCBI): domain Bacteria; kingdom Pseudomonadati; phylum Pseudomonadota; class Gammaproteobacteria; order Pseudomonadales; family Pseudomonadaceae; genus Pseudomonas; species Pseudomonas poae. The sequence continues at coordinate 4,925,027 of NC_020209.1, forward strand.
CGTGCGCGCGGTCATGTACAGCGCGGTTTCCTGCAGCCACGGCAGGGTTGAGCCGCTGGCAGCGGCAAAACCGCGTTCGGCTTCACTGAAGCGCCCGCTGTAGAAGTCGGCGGCGGCTTGCAGGTAGGTGCCCAACAGGCGGCCGTTCGAGGACTCGATTTCGCCAGTGACCACCGCGCCATCCCAACTGCAGGCCGTGAGTAATTGCAGGCGCGCCCTGGCCAGCAGCACGCGTTCGGTATCCGGCATATCGGCCTTGATTACCTGGCTGACAAACGCCGTGGCGCTGTTATCGTCGTTGCTGCGGCAGCGGCTGCCTTCACCGCTCAAAAACGCTTCGCCGGCGGTTTTGTAGTCCTCGCGCTGGATGCCCAAGGTTTTGAGCAGCGTGTCCAGTTCGGCGGTGCGGGAGTCGTCGAGCTTGTCGTCCGGTTCGTCGTTGCTGGCAGGCGCAGGGCTGAGGCGATACACCGCAAACGGTACCTGGCCGAATCCCTCGGACAGGTCGGTTTCGTCCAGGGCATTGGGGGCCAGCGGTGCGACCTTTTTATCGGACAGCAGCAGGCGCAGGTTCACCCGGCTGTCGTTGCCGGGGCTCAGAAAGGGCAGGTTGTTGCACGGGTCCAGGCTGTCACGCGACACCCGCCAGTCCGGGTAGCACGAGTCGTCCGAGCTGGCCGCAGCCTGCTGGGAAATACCGGCGAGCAGTGCCAGTGCCAGGGGTGACAGAAAACCGATGCGCATGGAGTGTCCTTGAGCCTGAGTCCTTGGAGGAGGGCAATCATAGCGTGATCCGGCCAGCGCTTCGGTGAAGTCCTGCGCAATTGGCCGATTTGTCCGATTGCACAAGCGAATCAGGGGCATTTGTCCTAAAGTGGCGTGGGTTTGCATGTCGGCAATCAGAGCAGTGGCAGGGGAATCAAGGTGCGTCGGTCTGTGGTAGAGCAAAACGAAAAAATCACGGCATTGCCCGCGCTCAACCGACTTGGCTGGGAGCGGGCCGGCTGGGTCAGCCAACTCTGGTGGGTACCGATCCTGGCGCTGGCAATGGCCCTGCGGTTCTACAACCTGACGACGTCGGCCATCTGGGGCGATGAAGGCTCAAGCCTCCTGCTCAGTGAATACGCCGTGGACGACCTGTGGTTCCACGCGGCCCACGACGTGCATCCGCCGCTCTACTTCTTTTTGCTGCGCGGCTGGATTGAACTGTTCGGCGACAGCATCGGGTCGATCAGGGCCATGAGTGCCATTCCTGGTGTGATCGTCGTGGGCCTGGGCACCTGGCTTGCGCGGCAGCTGTCCACACGGCGCGCGGCGGTACTGGCCGGTGTCCTGCTGGCGCTGCTGCCGACGGCGGTGCGATACAGCCAGGAAGTGCGCATGTATTCGCTGCTGGGCGTATGGCTGCTGGGCGCAACGCTGGCGCTGGTGTATTGGGTGCGCCAACCCGAACGCACACGCTATCTGGTGGCCTATGGGGTGCTGATGGCGGCAGGTTTCTACACTCATTACTTCACCGCACTGTGCGTGCTGGTGCATTGGGCGTACCTGGGCGTGCTGGGCACCTGCGGTCAGCGTCTGATCACGCGCCGGGCATGGTGGGCGACCAACATCGCAATTGTGCTGGTGTACCTGCCCTGGTTGCCAGGCCTGCTGGATCTGGTACAGCACGTCGACCAGCTCAAGGTCGGCGGCGACATCGGCTGGGAAGATCCGGTCAATGCGCTGTCCGTGCCATCGATGATCTGGCAGTTCATGTTGCAGGATGAAGGCCTGGATCTGTGGCGACCGCTGTTCTGGGGGTTTGCGCTGCTATTGATCGCGCTGGTTGGCGTCAGCGTCTGGCGTGATCGCGAACCTTATCGACCAGCCATCCTGCTGGCGCTGTTTTTCCTGCTGCCGCTTTTGCTGGTCTACGCCGTGTCGTTTATCTCGCCGGTGTTCATTGAACGCTACCTCACGGTGTATGCCCTGGGCTTGCCGATCCTGCTGGCGCTGCTCATCGACCGTGGGTCGTGGTGGGGCGCGGCGTTGTTCGTGTTGGTGGTGGGGGTGGAGCTGGTTGGGCTGAAGAACAACTTCACGGTGGACGAGCAGGACCAATTCAACGTGCCGGTGGAGTTCGTCAACCGCAACTATCAGGAAGATGATCGCATCGTGCTCAGCGACATGATGTGGTACCTCAGTTACGTCTATTACGACCAGACCGACGCCCAATTGCAGCTCTACACCCCGCCCAAACCCGACGGCACCCCAACGCGACCGAATGCCTACGGCTTCGGCACGCTGGTGGATCAAGACGGCGGGCGCATCTACCTCGACCACCTCTCGTCACTGCCTGCCGGCACCCGACGCGTATGGCTGATCAGCAGCAACGAAACGCCGGACGAATTTGCGCCACTGCCCCCGGGCTGGCACGAACTCAGTCGCCAGGACGGCGGTGGCGCCAGGGCACGCTTGTTTGTGTTGTGCACTGTGCCGTCGATGTTGCCCGAGGGCTGCCCCTAGACTGGGCTTGGGCTTCGACGCGACAGCCCCGGCGCCAAGACTGATCCAAATGCCACCACCCATCCGCCAAATTGTTTCAAAACTTGACGCTCAAGCCTGCTTCCACCATATTGATAGTTAGCAAACTAACTGTATGCGAACGATCCCGTGTCCCAATCCCTCGAACAACTCCAGATGAACCTTAGCAGCAGCATGGTGGTGGGCGCCCGCAACTGGCGCAAAATCTGCCAGGCCACGTTGGTGAGCTATGGCATCTCCGAAGCCTGCGCCGTGCCGCTGTTGATGATCGGCCGTCTGGGCGACGGTGTGCATCAGGTCAAGGTGGCCCAGGCCTCCGGCATCGAAAGCCCGTCACTGGTGCGTCTGCTCGACCAGCTGTGCAGCGGCGGCTATGTGTGCCGTACCGAAGACGCCCACGACCGCCGCGCCAAGGCCCTGAGCCTCACCGAGCGCGGCCGTGAGCTGGTGCAGGCGGTGGAAGCGCAACTGGTGCGCCTGCGCCGCGAAGTGCTGGCCGACATTCCTCACAGCGACCTCGAAGTCGCGTTGCGTGTGCTGCGCGCCTTCGAGGCCGCGGGGGCGGTGGCGTCTTGAACGGATTCTTGACCGGCATGCCGCCGGCCCGCGACTGGTTTTACGGCGTGCGCACCTTCGCGGCGTCGATGATCGCGCTGTACATCGCCATGCTCATGCAAATGCCGCGTCCGTATTGGGCGATGGCCACCGTGTACATCGTCTCCAGCCCGTTCGTCGGCCCTACCAGCTCCAAGGCGCTGTACCGCGCCATCGGCACCCTGATGGGCGCGGCGGCGGCGGTGTTGTTCGTGCCGATGTTCGTGCAGTCGCCCTACATCCTGGTGGTGGTGATTGCGCTGTGGACCGGCACCTTGCTGTTCCTCTCCATGCACCTGCGCACCGCCAACAACTATGCCCTGATGCTCGCCGGCTACACCCTGCCGCTGATCGCGCTGCCCGTGGTGGATAACCCCTTGGCGGTATGGGACGTGGCTGAAGCGCGTACCGAAGAAATCTTCCTCGGCATCGTCGTGGCCGCCGTGGTCGGCGCGATGTTCTGGCCGCGTCGACTGATGCCGGTGTTCGACGGTTCGGTGGCCAAGTGGTTTGCCGACGCGCAGGTCTACAGCCAGCGCTTTCTCACGCGCAACGTCGATACCGAGGAAGTCAGCAACCTGCGTGGCGGCATGGTCGCCACGTTCAACACCCTTGAATTGATGATCGGCCAATTGCCCCACGAAGGCGCGCGGCCGCAGACGGTGCGCAACACCAAGGAACTGCGCGGGCGCATGATTCACCTGTTGCCGGTGATCGACGCCCTGGACGACGCGGTGTACGCCCTCGAACACCGCGCCCCCGAGTTTCTTGAACGCTTCACACCGTTGCTGCACGCCGCCAACACCTGGCTCGAAAGCACAACCGACACCGCGCCCCTTGAACGCTGGCGTCAGCTGCGCGACCAGATCGACGCCGCCCAACCCCAGGGCGACGCACTCAACGACCGCCACACGCTGCTGTTCTCCAACGCGCTCTACCGCCTGGCCGAGTGGGTCGACCTGTGGCAGGACTGCCGCAGCTTGCAGGCCGCCATCCAGTGCGAAAGCCAGGACAGCTGGCGCGCCGTCTACCGTCATTGGCGCCTGGGCCGACTCACGCCGTTCCTCGACCGTGGCCTGATGTTCTACTCGGCGTTTTCCACTGTCAGCGCGATCATCGTCGCCTCGGTGCTGTGGATCCTGCTGGGCTGGACCGACGGCGGCAGCGCGGTGATTCTGGCCGCCGTCGCGTGCAGCTTCTTCGCCACGATGGACGACCCGGCGCCGCAGATTTACCGGTTCTTTTTCTGGACGGCCCTGTCGGTGCTGTTCGCCAGCCTGTACCTGTTTCTGGTGCTGCCCAACCTGCACGATTTCCCGATGCTGGTACTGGCCTTCGCCGTGCCGTTCATCTGCATCGGCACCCTCACGGTCCAGCCGCGTTTCTACCTGGGCATGCTGCTGACGCTGGTCAATACCTCGTCATTCATCAGCATCCAGGGCGCCTACGACGCGGATTTTCTCAATTTCGCCAACGTCAACCTGGCCGGGCCCGTGGGCCTGCTGTTCGCCTTTGTATGGACGCTGATCGCGCGGCCCTTCGGCGCGGAACTGGCGGCCAAGCGCCTCACCCGTTTCAGCTGGCGTGACATCGTCAGCCTCACCGAACCCGCCACCCTGGCCGAGCACCGGCACATGGCCGCGCAAATGCTCGACCGCCTGATGCAGCACCTGCCGCGCCTGGCCCTCACCGGGCAGGACACCGGCATCGCGCTGCGCGACCTGCGCGTGGCACTCAACCTGCTCGACCTGCTGGCCTACTCGCCGCGCATCCTCGGCGTGCCCCGGGTGCTGCTCAATCAGGTGGTGGAAGGTGTGGGCGGCTACTTCAAGGCCTGCCTCAAGGCGGGTGAACGCTTGCCCGCGCCCAGCGGTCTGCTGATGACACTCGACCGCACCCGTCGCGCCCTCAATGGCCAGGGCTTGCAGGACGCCGACGACACCCGCCTGCACCTGCTGCACGCCCTGGCCGGCCTGCGCCTGGCGCTGCTGCCGGGGGTTGAATTCATTGGTGGCACGGAGCTTGAAGCGCCGCTGCCGGATGGAGCGCCTTTATGATCGGTGATCTGGATATCAGCGGGGTATTCCTGCCCACGCTGCTGGTGCTGATGGGCATTACGTACCTGTTGTTTCTGGTGGTGCACGGGCTGTTGACGCGCATGCACTTCTATCGCCTGGTCTGGCACCGGGCATTGTTCAATGTGGGGCTCTACGCGCTGATGCTGGGCGCGGTGGACTCACTCAGTCGATACCTGATGACATGAAAAAACCTTTTTTGACCATCGGCCGTGTAACCCTGACGCTTCTGGTGGTGACCTTCGCCGTCGTCGTCGTGTGGCGCATGGTGATGTACTACATGTTTGCCCCCTGGACCCGCGACGGGCACATCCGCGCCGACATCGTGCAGATTGCGCCGGACGTATCCGGGCTGATCCAGCAGGTGGATGTGCGCGACAACCAACTGGTCACCAAGGGCCAGGTGCTGTTCGCCGTCGACCAGGACCGTTTCAAGCTCGCCCTGCGTCAGGCCCGCGCCGCCGTGGCCGACCGCCAGGAAACCCTGGCCCAGGCCCAGCGCGAGTACAAGCGTAACCGTGGCCTCGGCAATCTGGTGCCCAGCGAACAACTGGAAGAAAGCCAGTCCCGCGTGGCCCGCGCCCAGTCGGCCCTGGCCGAAGCGCAAGTGACGGTGGACGCGGCTCAGTTGAACCTCGACCGTTCGGTGATCCGCAGCCCGGTGGACGGCTACGTCAACGACCGTGCGCCGCGCAGCCAGGAATTCGTCACCGCCGGGCGCCCGGTGCTGTCGGTGGTCGACAGCAATTCCTTCCACATCGACGGTTATTTCGAAGAGACCAAGCTCGACGGCATCCACGTCGGCATGGCCGTGGACATCCGTGTGATCGGCGACAACGCGCGCTTGCGCGGTCATGTGCAGAGCATCGTCGCCGGCATCGAGGACCGCGACCGCAGCAGCGGCTCCAACCTGCTGCCCAACGTCAACCCGGCGTTCAGCTGGGTGCGCCTTGCCCAGCGGATTCCGGTGCGCATCGCCTTCGACGACGTGCCGGCCGACTTTCGCATGATCGCCGGGCGTACGGCCACGGTGTCGATCATCGGCGACCCGGTTAAAGACGGAGAGCAACCATGAAGCGGCTTCTGGCGACTTCCGCATTGGGGTTGCTGCTGTCGGCCTGCCAAGTGGTGGGCCCGGATTACTCGCTGCCGGACACCGCAGCCGTCAACCGCAAAGACCTGCAAGGGCCGATGGCGGGCGAGGGCGACAACGTGGTGTCGGCACCGGTGCCGGCTGACTGGTGGAAGCTGTACAAGGACCCGCGCCTGGATGAGCTGGTGCGCCAGGCCATGGCCTCCAATACCGACCTGCGCGTGGCCGCCGCCAACCTGCAGCGCGCGCGTTACCAGAGCCAACAGGCCGAGTCCGCCGGCGGCTGGAGTGCCGGCGCCAAGGCCGAAGCCCAGCGCCTGCAGGAATCCGGCGAGGCGTTCCTGCTGGCCGACAAAGTGCCGGTGGACAACATCGGCAGCGTGGGCATTACCACCTCGTACCAGTTCGACCTGTTCGGCACCTTGCAACGAGGCATCGAAAGCGCTCAGGCCAATGCCGACGCAGCCCAGGCGGCGGCCGATATCGCCCGCATCACCTTGGTGGCCGATGTAGTGCGTTCGTACACGCGGGTGTGCGCGGCCAACGAAGAACTGGCAATCGCCCACGAGTCCCTTGACCTGCAAGGCCAGAGCACCCGGCTGACCCAGCGCCTGCGCGACGCCGGGCGCGGTGATGAAACCCAGGTGACCCGCTCGCAGACCCAATACAAATCCTTGCGCGCCGACATGCCGCGCTATGAAGCCGCGCGTCAGGCTGGCTTGTTTCGCCTGTCGATGCTGCTGGCCAAGCCGCTGGACCAATTGCCGGCCGGCACCGCGCATTGCGCCGAGCTGCCGCACATCGCCCAACTGCTGCCAGTGGGCGACGGCGCCGCCTTGCTCAAACGCCGCCCGGACGTACGCCAGGCCGAACGCCAACTGGCCGCCGCCACCGCGCGCATCGGCGTGGCCACCGGCGCGCTCTACCCGGACATCGCCATTGGCGCCTCTGTCGGCACGGTGGGACTGCTCGACGACCTCGGCACGCCGGCGACCAACCGCTGGGGCTTTGGCCCGATGATCAGTTGGACCGTCCCCACCAACGGCGCGCGCGCGCGCATCCACGAAGCCGAGGCCGCCACCCAGGGCGCCCTGGCTCATTTCGACGGGGTGGTGCTCAACGCCATCCGCGAAACCCAGACCGGCCTTGCGCAATACACGGCCATGTTGCAGCGCCGCGATGCGCTGGCCGAAGCCGGCGAGTCCGCCAGGGAAGCGGCGGGGCAGACCCATCGCTTCTTCCAGGCCGGTCGCGCATCGTTTCTGGCCGACCTGCAGGCCACGCGCACCTACACCGATGTGCGCGCGCAACTGGCGGCTGCCAACACCCAGGTTGCCATGAGCCAGATTGACCTGTTCCTGGCGCTGGGTGGCGGCTGGGAAAGCGCACGAACCCAAGGCACGCAGGCCCCGGCAAAGCCTTGAAACACCTTGAGTGACACGGGCTGGCGTATACCTGGACCGCACGTTTGCAGTGTCTCCATCACTCATCGGATGAGATTGATGGGGCGCACCCGTGAACTCCCGCTGACCGAGCCCCTCTGAAAGGCTGGGCCGTTCGCGGCCGCCAGTGCTAATCTTCCCCCGTTTTCGGCGGGCTTGAGCCAACCCCTACAGGGTTCAAGGAAGACAGCCCACTTCTCACAGGATTTGATCAGGTCACTTCATGAATAAGCCAGCAGTCGTTCTTTTGGGTTTTGTGGTCGCCGTTGGCGTCGTCAGTGCAGGCGGCGCCTGGTACACCGGTAAACAACTGGAGCCGGTGCTGCAAACCGCTATCCAGAACGCCAACAAGGAACTGCAGACCTCCATGGCCGGCGTCGATGGCAAGGTCTCCCTGGAGCTGGTCTCCCTGGATCGCGGCGTGTTCAGCAGCACTGCCCACTACCGTCTCAAGGCGCAGGGCGCAGTCTTCGGCGAAGACAATCCCAACCCCGAGTTGCTGTTCGTCGACCATATCGAACACGGCCCGCTGCCGTTCTCGCGTCTGGTCACGCTCAAATGGCTGCCGGTCATGGCCACCAGTCACTTCGAGCTGGAAAAGAACCCCACCAGCGAAAAATGGTTCGCCGCCGCCAAAGACGTGTCGCCGCTCAAAGGCGTGACCAATATCGGCTACACCCGTTCGGTCAACGGCAATGTCGAACTGCTGCCCCTGGAGTTCAAGGACGACAAGTCCTCGGCGAGCTTCTCCGGCCTCAACCTCAACTTCGACAGCACCGCCGAAGGCAAGAAGGTCAAGCTCGACGGCTACATGAACAGCCTCAAGGTGGCGGCGGTGGGTGCCGACGGCACGCCGTTCGCAGCCGACCTGGCTGGCCTGACCGTGGCCAGCAACCTCGAGAAGTCCACCTTCGACTTCTACACCGGGCAGAACACCGTGGAGCTGACCGACGCCAAGTTCACCTTCGGCCCGCAGCAAAGCGTGCTGACCCTCAAGGGCTTCGAGCAGAAAGATTCCAGCAACACCAAGGACAACAACCTGGCCGGCCGCGTCGACTACAAGATCGACGAGATCGGTTATCAGGGCAAACCCGTGGGTTCGGCCGCCATGGCCGTGAGCATGAAGAACGTCGACGTCCCGTCGATGGTGGTGCTGACCAAGCTCTATCAGGAAAAAATGCAACCGGTGCAAGCCGCCGCCGCTGCGGGCGAACCGGTGCCGGAACTGCAACTGACTGAAGCCGAACAGGCCCTTGCCGACGCCAACGTCAACCAGTTGTTGGCCGCCAAGCCGCAAGTGGCGGTCGAGAATCTGTCGCTGAAAACCACCCATGGCGAAAGCAAGTTCAACCTTGTACTGGACCTGACCAAGCCCGCCAGCATGGAACTGCCGCCGGTTGAGCTGGGCAAGCAGATGGTGTCGCTGCTGGACGCCAACCTCACCCTGTCCAAGCCAATGATCGCCGACGTCGCCGCTCTGCAGGCACAGCTCGGCGGCGTGACCGATCCTAAAGCCATCGAGCAGCAAGGGCAGGCGGCGTCGCAGATGATCAGCGGCATGGCGGTCGGCACCCAACTGGCCACGGTGGTCGGGACTGACGTGGTGTCCAAGCTGCATTACGCCAACAACGAATTGACCTTCAACGGCCAGAAGATGACCGTCGAGCAATTCCTCGGCTTCGTAATGGGCAAAGTCGGCGCCGTCAGCGGCGCTCAGTAAGGGTCAACGCGGCCAACATGTGGGAGGGGGGCAAGCCCCCTCTTAAAAGTCTTGGCTGCGTGTGAGCCGTTTCAGGCAACCACACTCCTGTGGCTAGGCGGCTTATTGTGGCGAGCGGGCTTGCCCTAAAGCCGACCGGAATGGGGAATGTGAACGCGATCAAATGTGGGAGCGGGCTTGCCCGCGAAGGCGTCGGTCCAGCAACCATTGAGGTCGACTGACCCACCGCTTCCGCGGGCAAGTCGCAGCGCCGCTCCCACAGGGGATTTACGCTTAACTGTGGCGAGCAGGCTTGTCCTGCGTTGGGCTGCGTAGCAGCCCCAAAACCAGGCGCTGTGTAGCGTCACGTACACCGCGTTTTCCTTGATTGGGGGCGCTTCGCACCTCAACGCGGGGCAAGCCCGCTTGCTACAGAGGCTCCAGTTTGCTGCCCGACGGAGCCCAATTCTGAACAATTGTTCCGATTTGGCCTTCGCCCCGCTTTCCTGAGCGATAGTCCGCCCAGGAAAGCTAGGCCGCGTCAGTGGACGCCGCACCCTGAAGCGCTTCGCTCAGGACACCTATCGTTACGCTTTCCGTGTGTAAGGAAGCTCACGATATGTTGCGAAACCTACCACTCAGTGCCTCAGGCCGGTTGCGTCTGCTGATCGGGGTCGCCTTGTGCAGCCAATTACTGATGCCCGCCTTCGCCTCGGCCGACTCGGCCTACGACGCCCTGATCATCCAGGCGCGCAACGGCAACTTCACCCCCGCACTGACCCAACTTCGCCAGTTGTCCGCCGAACGCCAGACGCCCGGTCAGGTCAGCGATCACCTGATCATCGCCGGCTGGGCCGGCCAGGATGGCGAAGTGCTCAAGGTGTACGAAGCCCAGGGCAAACATCGCAACCTCAGCACCCAGGCACTTGCCACGGTGGCGCGCACCTACCGCAACCAGAAGCAATGGGCTCCGGCCGAGGCGGTGTATCGCCAGGCGTTGCTGCGCGAGCCGAACAACATCGACCTGCAACTGGGCCTGGCCCTCACTCAGGCCGACGGCGGCCAAGCCACCCAAGCCGTGCAAAGCACCCGTGCGCTGGTGGCGGCCAAGCCCGAAGACCCGAACCGGCGCATGGCCCTGGGCTACGCGCTGGCCCGCGCCGGTTTTAACTACGACGCCCTCTTCGAATTCGACCAGGCTTTCACCCGCGCCGGCGACAAGCCTGAAGTCGCCCGCGAATACCTCATCGCCCTGCAACAGGCGCGCTTGCCAGAAGCCGCGTTGCGCCTGTCGGCCCAGCGTCCCGGCCTGGTGGACGCGATCACCCAGCGCCGCCTCGAAGGCGACCTCGCCGCCGAGCGCGTGCGGCTGGCCGAGTACGCCACGCGCTCCGAGAAAGAGCGCTACGTGGTGGCCGACCGCGCGCTGCAGGACTACGACCGACTGATCACCCGCTGGACCCCGGACGCCAGCGCCCACGATGACGTGGTGCGCTGGCGCATCGACCGCCTGGGTGCGCTCAAGGCCCGCGCGCGCACCGCCGACGTGGTGCGCGAGTACGAAACCCTCACCGCTCAAGGCGTGCAACTGCCCACCTACGCCTTGCGCTGGGTGGCCGGCGCCTACCTCGAGCAGCGCCAGCCGGAGCGCGCCCAGACGCTGTATCGCCAGGTATTGACCGCGCCGGATGCCGACGCCAGTTACCGCGTCGATGACAGCACCGCGCTGTTCTATGCCCTGCTGGAAAGCGACCAGGTGCAGCAGGCGCGTGACGTCGCCGCGCAATTGGCCAACGAACAGAAACCACGGGTCGAACTCAAGGGCCTGCCCATCGGCAATCCCAACGACAACTGGATGGACGCGCAGCAACTCTCCGCCCAGGCCGGCACGTACGGCGGCGACCTGCCGGGCAGCGAAAGCGGCCTGGACGCCCTGGTGGCCAAAGCCCCCGGCAATGTCGGCCTGCGCCTGGCCCAGGCCGACATGTACCGCGCCCGTGATTTGCCTCGGCGCGCCGAAAACGTGCTCAAGGAAACCGAAGCGCAGGCCCCGCGCGACATCGGCCTGGAAGTGTCCCAGGCCTACACCGCGATGGACCTGCAGGAGTGGCGCCAACTCGACGTGCTCACCGACGACGTACTCGCGCGTAACCCGGACAACCGTCAAGTGCAGCGCCTCAGCCGCCTGCGTGACGTGCACAACATGGCCGAGCTGCGCGTGGAAGCCTACACCGGCAAAAGCTTCGGCGGTGGCCCCAATGAAGACGCCGGTGCCGCCACCGGCAGCCGCGACTGGGGCATCGAAAGCGTGATCTACACGCCACCCATCGACGAAGACTGGCGCCTGTTCGCCGGTGCCGGTTATGCCACCGCAGACTTCACCGAAGGCACCGGTCAGCACCGCTGGCAGCGCGTGGGCGTGGAGCGGCGCACCCGCGACATGACCCTTGAAGCCGAGGTGTCCAACCATTCCTATGACGACGGCGCCAAGCAAGGCGCCGCCGTGTCGATTGCGCGCGACATCAATGACAACTGGCAATACGGCGGCAGCCTCGGCTACCTGCTCAGCACCACGCCGTTGCGTGCGCTCAATGACGGGATCACGGCCAATGGCGGCAGCGGTTTTATCCGCTGGCGCGCCAATGAAAGCCGCGAGTGGAAACTGACCCTCAGCCCGTCCCATTTCAGCGATGGCAACGACCGTTTCGAAGCCTTGCTCAGTGGTCGCCAGGGCCTCTACAGCGCGCCGCACGTGCAAGTCGACCTGGGCCTGGAAGTCGCCACCAGCCGCAACAGCAAACAGGACGCGGTGTACTTCAACCCCAAATCCGACCTCACGGTGTTGCCCGTGCTCAACATCAACCATGTGCTCTACCGCCGCTACGAGACGCAGTGGAGCCAGCAGTTCCAGATCGGCGCGGGCACCTACAGCCAGCGCGATTACTCCACTGGCGGGGTGGGGCTGGTCGGCTACGGCCAACGCTTTCGCTGGAACGACGTGCTGGACGTCGGCGCCAACCTGAGCCTGATCAGCCGCCCCTACGACGGTGATCGCGAACGCGATCTGCGCCTGCTCGTCGACCTTACCTACCGTTTCTAAAAGAGCCCGACCATGACCGTCCTCAGCCGTTGCTTGTTGGTCCTGGGTGTATTGCTGGCCAGTGCCTGCGCCCAGCAACCCGCGCCATTCACTCCACCCGCCGAGCGGCCGACACCGGCCAACGAAGCGCCGTGGCCGAAAAACCATTTCCTGGGCATTGCCTACCACGACATCAATGACCGCGACCCCGACCAGGCCGTGGTCGGCGTGCGCACCGAGCGCCTGATCGAGCAACTGGCCTGGCTGCGCGAGAACGGTTACCAGGCGGTCAGCGTCGACCAGATCCTGGCCGCGCGCCGTGGCGGGCCGGCGTTGCCGCCCAAAGCCATCATGCTCAGCTTCGACGACGGTTACGCCAGCTTCTACACCCGCGTGATGCCGATTCTGCGCGCCTATCACTGGCCGGCCCTGCTGGCGCCGGTGGGCTACTGGATCGATACGCCGCTCGACAAGCCGGTGGACTTTGCCGGCGCGCCACGGCCGCGCGGCGAATTCCTCACCTGGCAGCAAATCCGCGAAGTGTCGCAATCGGGCCTGGTGGAAATCGCCGCGCACACCGATAACAACCACAAAGGCATTCTGGCCAACCCCCAGGGCAACCTGGAACCGGCGGCGACGTCCATGCGCTACGACCCGGCGACCGGCCGCTACGAAACCGATGCCCAGTTTCAGGCGCGGATGCGCGCTGACGTCGCGGCCATCAGCCAGAAGATCCGCAGCGTGACCGGCAAGGCGCCACGGGTGTGGGTATGGCCCTACGGTGCGGCCAAGGGCACGTCCCTGGCGGTGGTCGGCGAGCAGGGCTACCAGATGGCGCTGACCCTGGAAGACGGCCTCGACAGCCTGGGCAACCTGATGGACAGCCCGCGCTTTCTGGTGGCCTCCGACCCGGACGGCGAGCACTTCGCCAACAGCATCGTCGCCGTACAGGCCAAGGCGCCGATGCGCGTGCTGCATGTGGACCTGGACAACGTCTACGACCCGGACCCGGCCCAGCAGGCACGCAACCTCGACCAATTGGTGCAGCGCGTGGTGGACATGGGCGCAGGCACCGTGTTCCTGCAAGCCTTCGCCGACCCCAAGGGCGACGGCCTGGTGCACTCGCTGTACTTCCCCAACCGTCACCTGCCGGTGCGCGCCGACCTGTTCAACCGTGTCGCCTGGCAACTGCGCACCCGCGCCCATGCCGCCGTGTATGCCTGGATGCCGGTGCTGAGCTTCGCCCTTGACCCCAAACTGCCGCGTGTCACGCGGTGGGATCCGCACACCGGCCAGGTGGCTGCGGACGCCGATCAATACAAACGCCTGTCGCCGTTCGACCCGCAGGTGCGCAGGCTCATCGGTGAAATCTACGAGGACCTGGCGCGCAACAGTGCCATCGACGGCGTGCTCTACCACGACGACGCGGTGCTGACGGATTTCGAAGACGCCAGCCCCGCCGCGCTCAAGGCGTACGCCGCCAACGGCTTGCCCGACAACATCGCCGCCTTGCGTGCCGACCCGGCCGTGATGCAGCGCTGGACCCGCTTCAAGAGCCGCTACCTGATCGACTTCACCCATGAGCTCACCGCCAGGGTGCGCGCCATCGGCGGCCCGCAGGTGCAGACCGCGCGCAATATCTTCGCCGAGCCGATGCTCAACCCCGACAGCGAAGCGTGGTTCGCGCAGAACCTCGACGATTTCCTCCAGGCCTACGACTGGACTGCGCCCATGGCCATGCCGTTGATGGAAGGCCAGACGCTCAAGCAATCCAATGCCTGGCTGGAAAAGCTGGTGGCCACGGTCAAGGCGCGCCCGGGTGCGCTTGAGCGCACCGTGTTCGAGTTGCAGGCCAAAGACTGGCGCACCCAGACCGCGCCGGATATCGACGGTGTGCAAATGGCGCAATGGATGGGCGTGCTCAGGCGCCAGGGCGTCACCAGCTTCGGCTACTACCCGGATAACTTTCTGGAAAATTCCCCGGACCTGAAGACGGTACGTCCGGCCCTTTCCAATCAATGGAACCCTTGACCATGTTCGACAGAATCCTGGCTTTATTCGTGTTGGCGCTGGTGCTGGGCGTGCCCCTGGGCCTGATCTTCCTGGTCACCGGGCAGTTCCTGATGGACTTCGTGTTCTTCTACCCGCTGTTCATGTCGGCGCTGTGGATCGCCGGCGGCCTGTACTTCTGGTTGCACTGGGAACGCCACTGGCCGTGGGAAGAAGACACCCCCGCGCCGACCCTGGCCGGTAACCCGCTGATCTCGATCATCATCCCTTGCTACAACGAGGGCGATAACGTCGGTGAGACCATCCATGCCGCGCTGGATCAGTTGTACCCCAACGTCGAAGTCATCGCGGTCAATGACGGCTCCAAGGACAACACCGCCGCCCTGCTCGACGCGCTGGCCCTGCAACACCCGCGATTGCGCGTGTTGCACCTGGCGCAGAACCAGGGCAAGGCCGTGGCCCTGCGCATGGGCGCCGTGGCTGCGCGCAGCGAATACCTGGTGTGCATTGACGGCGACGCACTGCTCGACAGAAACGCGGCGGCCTACCTGGTCGCACCGATGCTCGACAACCCGCGCCTGGGCGCCGTCACCGGCAACCCACGCATCCGCACCCGCTCGACCCTGATCGGTCGTGTGCAGGTGGGTGAGTTCTCGTCGATCATCGGCTTGATCAAGCGCACCCAGCGGGTGTTCGGGCGCATCTTCACGGTGTCCGGTGTGGTGGTGGCGTTTCGCAAGAAAGCGCTGGACCGCATCGACTACTGGAGCACCGACATGATCACCGAGGACATCGACGTCAGTTGGAAGCTGCAACTCGATCACTGGGCGATCTTCTACGAGCCGCGCGCGCTGTGCTGGATCCTGATGCCCGAAACCGTCGGCGGCCTGTGGAAGCAGCGCCTGCGCTGGGCCCAGGGCGGCGCCGAAGTGCTGTTCAAGAACATTCGTGGCATCTGGCAATGGCGCCATCGCTACCTGTGGCCGCTGCTGTTCGAATACTGCCTGTCCACCGGTTGGGCCTTCACCTTCATGCTCTCGGTGATTTTCTGGGGCGTGGGCAAATTCATCCCACTGCCCCAGGCCATTGCGGTCGACTCCCTGATGCCGCCGGCGTTTACCGGGCTGGTGCTGGCGATGGTGTGCCTGATGCAGTTCGCCGTGAGCATCCTGATCGACCGGCGCTACGAAAAGGACCTGTGGAAAACCCTGTTCTGGACCGTGTGGTACCCGATGGTGTTCTGGCTGGTCAGCCTGTTTACCACGCTGGTCAGCTTCCCCAAGGTGCTGTTCAACCAGCACCAGAAACGCGCGCGCTGGGTGAGCCCGGACCGTGGCATCAAACCAATCGAAAAGGAGGCGTGACATGAAACTTGTCAGAACTCGCCAACATGCCGTGATGTGGCTCATCGATGTGGCGCTGACCCTGCTCGCCTGGGGCGGCCTGGTCTGGCTGCTGGCGCGCGGCATCGGCGCCATGCTGGAAACCCATGGCGGGCCGCGAATCGAAGCGCCGATCTTCGCGGCGCTCAACACCCTGCAGATCTACCTGTGGATCGCCGTGTTCAACGCGTTGATCCTCGTCAGCTGGGCGCGTTACCAGCAACGCAAGGGCCGCAAGTTCGCCCAACGCCGCGCCCAGGCCAATGCGCTGAGCGACCAGCACCTGAGTGAAAGCTTCAATCTGGCCCAGGGCGACCTCGAGCAACTGCGCAGGCCGGGCGTGCTGGTGATTCACAACGACGAAGAGGGCGGCGTGGGCGAAGTGAAATCCCACGTCTCCCGTGACGTGGAACGCGCGCCGCTGACGCTGGTGGCGGGGCAGGAAAAATTCCGAACGTAGACGGCGCCCAGATCCAAATGTGGGAGGGGCTTGCTCCCACAGCCATAGCCGTGCGGGCTATTGTGGCAAGCCCTAATGCCGTTCAGTTAAGCGCAGATTCCCTGTGGCGAGCAGGCTTGTCCTGCGTTGGGCTGCGCAGCAGCCCCAAAACCAGGCGCTGAGCCGTATCAGGTACACCGCGTTTTGCTGGATTGGGGGCGCTTTGCACCCCAACGCGGGGCAAGCCCGCTCGCCACAAAAAGCCCCCCTACGGTCATCTGCACAGCTGAATAACCTCTGCAATTGCCATTTATGCGATCCAATTCACACTCCTCTCGCGAACTTATCGGCATCCTCCGGTACTAAGCCCTGGCTCGGAAATTTCCTAATGGCTATTTAATGGCAGTCATTGGTTATCAGCCGATTCATAATCAAAAGCGTATCCGTCTGTCGGAATAATCGTTTCAGTCACGGCACGATTACGCTTTTTATTGTTTTTTATTTTTATTTATCAAGAGGTTGCAACTCTGCCGGTGCCGCGTGCCGTCAAATCCCCTTCATTGGATTGACACCGCTTCGATGGTAGCTTGCCGACCCTTGATTTTCGACGGATCGAACATGTCCCTATCGCTACGGATTCGGTTGTTGCTGTGCACCCTCCTGCTCACTTGTGTGAGCCAGAACAGCGCGTTCGCCGCACCCACCCCAGGGGATCAGGACCTGATCCGCGACCGGCAGAACCGCCTGCTCGAAGAACAGCAGCGGCGCCTGCAGGAACTCAAGGACCTGCCCGGTAAAGAAGCCAAGCCTGATACCCCGGCCGCGCCGGCCGACAGCCGTTGCTTCCAGATTTCGGACATCGAACTCAAAGGCGCCGACAGCCTGCCCGCCGGCGACCGCGCCATGCTGCTCAAGCCCTACCTGGGCCAGTGCCTGGGCGTGTCGCAGCTTAATGAACTGCTCAAGGTCATCACCGACTACTACATCGCCAAAGGCCGCGTCACAAGCCGCGCCTACCTGCCGCAACAGGACCTCTCCAGCGGCCACCTGCAGGTGCTGGTGGTCGAAGGCAAACTCGAAGCGCTCAAAAGTGCCGAAGGCAGCACGGTGACCGACCGCGAACTGGCCATGGCCTTTCCCGGCAAACTCGGCGAGCCGCTGAACCTGCGCGAAGTCGAGCAACTGGTGGACCAGCTCAACCGCCTGCCGTCCAAACAAGCGCAAATGGAACTGACCCCCGGCCAGCAGATCGGCGGCAGCGACGTGGTGGTCAAGAACACCCCGCAAAAGCCCTGGCGCGCCAGCCTGTCGCGCAACAACGACGGCCAGAAGAGCACCGGCGAGCAGCAATGGGGCGCAGGCCTGGAGTGGGACAGCCCGCTGGGCCTGGCCGATCAGTTGATTCTGCGCGGCGGCCACGACGCGGTCAGCGACCACCAGAAAACCTCGAAGAACACCATGCTCTACTACAACGTGCCGTGGGGCTGGTGGAACTTCAGCTACACCTACAGCGAGAGCGACTACCGTACCTTCGGCGTGACCAACAACTTCAAGTTCAAGCAGGACGGCGACAACCAGAACCACCAACTGCGCGCCGAACGAGTGATCCACCGCGATGACGTGAGCAAGACCTCGGTCAACGTCGGCCTGGCGCACCTGCGCACCAACAACTACATCCTCGACGTGCGCACCGCGCCCAGCAGCAATCGCCTCAGCGAACTGCAACTGGGCATCAACCACGGCCGGCGCATTGGCACCGCGTTCGTCAACCTGGACCTGGGCATGCAAAACGGCATCGGCCTGTTCGACGCCCAGTCCCAGGACGAACGCGACCCGCTTGGCCGGCGCCAGCCCAATTCGCGCTACCGCAAATACACCGCCACCGTCAGCTACCTGCAACCGTTCAGCCTGTGGGGCGAGTCGTTCAGCTTCAGCAGTCTGGCCACCGGCCAACGCAGCGAAGACATCCTGTTCTCGCCGCAACGCATGAGCCTCGGCGGCTCGGCCTCGGTGCGCGGCTTCAAGGACCAACTGCTGACCGGCGACAGCGGCGGCTACTGGCGCAACGAAGTGCGCTGGGCGCGCCCCGTGACCCTCGACTGGATGCGCCCGGCTTTTGCCGAATACGGCGCCAGCGTCGGCTACGACCAGGGCGTGATCACCAACGACCGCTACAACGGCGACGTCCACGGCCGGGTGTCCAGCAACTCCCTGGAGCTGTTCGCCCGTGGCAAAAACGTCAGCACCAGCGTGACCTTTGCCCACTCGCTGGAAAGACCCGGAGTAGTCACCGAGCGCGAAGCGCCGATCTACTTCCGCCTGGATTTCTTCCTGTAATTAAACGCCCCGCAGCAACGAGAATTTTGAAATGGATGTTCGCCAATTTGCCTTCCTGGCCCGCCAACCTTCTGCTGCCCTGAAGCCGCGAAACGCGTTCTTCGGCCTGCCCAAGCGCGGGCTGGCACTGATCCTGGCCAACGCGCTGTTCTGGCAGCCGCTGCTGGCCCAGGCCGAAGGCATCGTGGTGAGCGCACCCGGCACCACCGTCGGCCAGGCGGGCAATGGCGTGCCCGTGGTGAACATCGCCACGCCCAATGGCGCGGGCTTGTCCCATAACCGCTACAGCGACTACAACGTCGGCCCCAACGGTGTGATCCTCAACAACGCCAATGGCGCGGTGACCAATACCCAATTGGGCGGCTTCATCGTCGGCAACCCGAACCTCAAGGGCGGCTCGGCGAGCGTCATCCTCAACGAAGTCAACGGCGGCAGCCCCAGCCAGTTGCGCGGTTACACCGAAGTGGCGGGGCAATCGGCCAAGGTTATCGTGGCCAACCCGTACGGCGTTACCTGCAGCGGCTGCGGCTTTATCAACACGCCCAACGTGACCCTCACCACCGGCAAGCCGGTGCTCGACGCAAACGGTCAACTGCAGCGCTACCAGGTCGACGGCGGCGCCGTGACCATCGACGGCGAAGGCCTCAACGCCAGCAACGTCGACCGCTTCGAGATCATCACCCGCACGGCAAAAATCAACGCGCAGATCAACGCGCGTGAACTGAACGTGATTGCCGGGCGCAACGACGTCGACGCCAACACCCTGAACGCCACCCCGCGCGCCGACGACGGCAGCGCCAAGCCCGAGCTGGCGATCGACTCGTCGGCCCTGGGCGGCATGTACGCCGGCGCAATCAAACTGGTGGGCACCGAAGCTGGCGTGGGCGTGAAGCTCGACGGCACCCTGGCCGCCAGCGGCGGCGACATTCAACTGGACGCCAACGGCCGACTGAGCATGGCCCAGGCGGCCGCCACCGGTAACGTCAAGGTCACCGCGCAGACGGTCGACCTCACCGACAAGGTCTACGCCACCGGCAGCGTGCAGGTGACCAGCGCCCAGGCCCTGGTCAACCGCAAGAGCATCGCCGCCGGCCAACGCATCGACCTTACGGCGGACAACCTCACCAACGCCGGTATCATCGAAGCCGGCGTCGCCCCCGACAACAGTCGCAATACCTCCGGCGACCTGGCGATCAACGCGCAAACCGTCAACACCAGCGGCAACCTCCTGGCCAGCCGTGCACTGGCGATCACCGCCGCGCAGGCGCTGACCAACCAGGGCGCAATCATCCAGGCCAAAACGGTCAACGTCAGCAGCGCCAGCGTCAGCAACCAGGGCGCCACCGCGCGTCTGTTCGGCGAGCAGGCGCTGGTGGTCGACGCGCCGGCCATCGTCAACCTTGGCGGTTTGATCCGCTTTGGTGACGGCCAGGCCGCCACGCTCACCAGCGCAAACCTGGACAACCGCCAGGGCCGCATCGAAATGTCCGGCGGCAGTCTGGCGCTCAACAGCACCGAGCTGAACAACAGCGGTGGGCAAATCGTTGCCAGCCAAGTGACGGTGAACGCAGGCAACCTGAACAACCAGAACGGTGTGCTGCTGGGCAACGCGCTGACAGTAAACGCCGGCAACATCGACAACAGCCTCAAGGGCCTGCTGCAAGCCGACAGCGGCGTACTTAACCTCAACGCCACCAACGCCTTCAACAATAGCCAGGGTTTTGCCCAGGCCGCCACCGACCTCAACCTCACGGCCGGCACGCTCAGCAGCAACGCCAATGGCGTGTTGAGCGCCAACACCGGCACGCTCACCCTCGCCGTCGCGCAACAGCTCAACAACGCCCAAGGCCGCTTGCAGGCCGGGCAGGGCAACGTGCAACTGGGCGCCGCGAACCTGGACAACCAGAGCGGCGTGATCACCGGCAAGCAACTGCTGCTGAATGTGAGTGGCGGGCAGATCGACAACCGTGCCGGTCGCGTGCTGGGTGACCAACTCGACGTGCGCGCCTCGGGCCTCGACAACCGCGCGGCCGGCCTCCTTGCTGGTGGCGCCCAGGGCGTGAGCCTGCTGCTCAAGGGCCCCGGCCAGTTGCTCAACGCCCAGGGCCGCATCCAGAGCGAAGGCCTGCTGCAGCTGCAAGGCGAGCGCCTGGACAACAGCGCAGGCATCCTGCTCGGTAACAGCGTCGAGGTGACCTCGCAAACCTTCAACAACAGCAGCAAGGGCGCGCTGGTCAGCAATGGCGGCGATATCACCTTCAATGTCAGCGACCTGTTGACCAACGTCGACGGCGTCATCGATGCCGGCGAGCGCAGCGTGCTGGTCAAGCAACTCACCACCCTCAACAACAACGCCGGCACCCTGCGCGGCAAGCGCCTGGACATCGCCGCCCAACACCTGAACAACGACGCCGGGCAACTGCTGGCCGGCAACCAGGGCCTGAGCTACAACGGCCAGGACGTGAGCAACCGCAAAGGCCTTATTCTCAGCGGCGGCGCCCTGACGGAGCTGAACACCGCAACCCTCGACAACCAGGGCGGCACGGTGCAAGGCGACACGCTCAACGTGACCGCCGCCAAGGTCGATAACAGTGGCGACGGCCTGATGGCGAGTCTGGTGGGCGACCTGCAATTGACGGTCCAGGCGCTGGTCAACAGCGGCGGCAAGTTGTTCGGCAAAGAGCAGGTGACCGTCAGCGGCGCCACCCTCGACAACAGTGGCAACGGCCAGATCAGCGGCAACCGGATCGCCCTGACCTCACGCGACACCCTGACCAACCGTGGCGGCCTGATCGAAGCCAACCAGGGCCTGACCCTTGTCGGCGGCAACCTCGACAACAGCGCCGGCGGCCAACTGCGCGCGCTGGGCGGTGCGAGCAGCAGCCTCAACCTCAGCGGCGCGATCAACAACCAGAACGGCGCCCTCGAATTCGGCAGCACCGCTTTCAGCCTCGACGCCGCCAGCCTGAACAACCAGTCCGGCCAGGTGCAGCATGCGGGCCTGGGCCTGTTCCACCTCAACACCGCCAGCCTCAGCGGCAGCCTGGGCCGCATCAACGGCATGGGCACCGCCGACTGGGCGTTCGGCAAGGTCGACGGCTTGGGCAGCGTGCAGCTCAACGAAGTGCTCACCTACAAAAGTGCCCAGGGCCTGGCCCTAAAGGCGGGCGACCGCCTGGCCAGCGGCAAGGGCCTGGTGCTTGACGTAGCCAGCCTGGACAACGGCGGCGAACTGCTCAGCGACGGTGACCTGAGCATCACCACCGGTGGCGACATCACCAACAGCGGCCGCGTCTCGGCCCTGCAAAACCTGACGGTGACGGCCAATAACCTCAGCCAGAACGGCGGGCGTCTGGCGGCCGTCAATACGCGGCTCAACCTGAGCGGCACCCTGGACAACCTCGGCTTCCTCACCGCGCGCCAACAGCTGGATATCGCCGCTGCACAGATCAACAACCGTGGCACCCTCGGTGCCCAGGGTGCGCTGAACCTCACTGCCGTCAACGGCATCACCAACGCTGCCGATTCGCTGTTGTTCAGCGGCGGCGACATGACTCTGCGCAGCAATGGTTTCAGCAACCTCTATGGCGATGTCTACAGCAAAGGCAACCTGAGCTTCGCCGCACGGGACGGCGGGCCTGCCGTGCTGTTCAGCAACCGCTCCGGCACCGTGGAAAGCGAAGGCTCGATTGGCATCAATGCAGGCTTTATCGAAAACGCCAAAGATGAGTTCGAACTCGGGCAGACGCTGACCACAGGCAGCTTGAGTTGGGTCTGTGGCCAGCACTGCGGCGAGAAAGACAACTGGGAAAAAGGCCTGATCACCATCTACGAGACGTACCTTGAGGCGGCGACCAAAGATTCGGTGGCGGCGCGCCTGGTGGCTGGCAAAAACATGCTGCTGCAAGGCGACAATGTGCAGAACCGCTACAGCCTGATGGCTGCCAATGGCGACCTGAGTATCACCGCCGGTGACCTGCTCAACCAGGGCGCCACCACGCGCACAGGGCAGCGCAAGATTGTCGTCAGCACGCCAGGTCGCATTTCCGACGATTTGTTTGAAAGCATGCAACATATCGACGTTCCCGCTTTCAATGCAGCCACGGCGGCTGGGCATTTCGATAAGGCGCGCTTCGAAGAGCTGAAAAACCGCTCACCCAATAGCTTTCCTTTCGCCTACATAAGCGACGTCACCACCTGGACCGACAACAGCGGCCCCGGCTACGACGCCACCTTGCAAGCTGGCGGCACGGTCAACCTCAATGTCACCCGCACCCTGCAAAACGGCACGCTGCACGACAACACCCTGGCCCAACTCACCGGACGCCTGGGCGATGACCAGACCGGCATCCCGGTCGGCGGCATCAACATCAACCTGAGCAAACACGCCAACGACCCAAGCGCCCAGGCAGCCGGCAGCGTACTGCCAGTGGCTGCCGTCGCCCCCGGCGGCGGCTTCGTGCCCGTGGACTACACCGGCACCGCCTTCGCCGCGGTCGACCCCACCACCGCGCCGAACTTCCAGCTGCCCAAGGGCGAATACGGCCTGTTCGTCAAAAATCCCGACCCGACCAGCCGTTATCTGATCGAGACCAACCCCGAGTTCACCTCGCTGTCGGGCTTCTTCAGCTCCGACTACATGCTCGGCAAACTCGGCTTCACCGGCGACAACGCCTGGCGCCGCCTCGGTGACGGCCAGTACGAAACCCGCCTGATCCGCGACGCCGTGCTCGCGCAAACCGGTCAACGCTTCCTCGCCGGCGGCCTCTACAGCGACGCCGACCAGTTCCGCTACCTGATGGACAACGCGCTGGCCAGCAAGGACGCCCTGCGTCTGAGCCTGGGCGTCACCCTCACCAGCCAGCAAGTCGGCGCCCTGACCCACGACATCGTGTGGATGGAAAACCGCGTGATCGACGGCCAGACCGTCCTCGTGCCCGTGCTCTACCTCGCCCAGGCCGAATCGCGCAACGTGCGCGGCAACAGCCTGATCCAGGGCCGCGACCTCAACTTGGTCACCGGCGGCGACCTCATCAACGTCGGCACCCTGCGCGCCAGCAACAACCTCACCGCCGCCAGCCGTGGCGGCAGCATTTACACCGGCGGCCTCGTGGAAGCCGGCAATAACCTGAGCCTGCTGGCCGACGACAGCATTCGCAACGCCATGGCCGGCGAAATTCGCGGCAAACAAGTCAGCCTCGCCGCACTCAAAGGCGACATCACCAACGACACCACCGCCATCCAGGTGCGTGACGGCGCCGGCATGCGCACCCTCACCGACACCAGCGCCGGCACCATCGTCGCCCGCGAAAACCTCGCCATGGACGCCGGCCGCGACCTCACCAACCGAGGCGCACTGGTCGCCGGCAACGACGCCACCCTGCGCGCCGGCCGCGACCTCAACCTGATCGCCGCCAGCGACACCAGCGTCAAACACGAGATCCGTGACGGCGGCGAAAAATCCAGCATCACCACCGACGTCAAAAACCTCGCCGCCAGCGTCACGGCGGGCGGCAACCTGACGATGAAGGCGGGGCAGGACGTCAACGTCATCGGCAGTAATGCCACGGCGGGTAAGGATATCAACATCCATGCTGGCCGCGATTTCAACATGACATCCGTTGGGGAGATACACAAGGTTGAAGGCAGGGAAAAGGACGGGAAGAAGCGCATCAAGACCTCAGACGAGCAGACAACGCAAGCGTCTAGTGTATTGACAGCGGGCAGGGACTTCACCAGCCAGGCAAGACGTGACACGACGCTGGTGGCGGGCAAGATCAGCGCGGGAAATGAGGCGTACCTATACAGCGACCGCCGTCTGGGCTTGCTGGCTGGGCAAAATAGCGCCTATATCCTCTATGACATGAAGAAGAACAGTGGTTGGGGCAACAAGCAGACTCGTCGTGATGAGGTGACGCAGGTGACCCACGTTGGCACCCAGATTACAGCCGGTGGCGACATTGGGTTGATCAGCGGCAGCGACCAGCTTTACCAGCGCGCCAACCTGATCAGCGGCAAGGACGTCAACATCCTGAGTGGTGGTTCGGTTACTTTTGAGGCGGTCAAAGATCTGCATCAGGAAAGCCACACCAAGAGCAAGAACGATTTGGCCTGGACCAGTTCTGCAGGACGCGGTAATACCGACGAAACCCTGCGCCAGACTCAAGTAGTCGCAGAGGGCAAGTTCGCGATCCAGGCCGTCAACGGTTTGAAGGTTGATATCAACCATATCGACCAGAAGACTGTTGCCCAGACCATTGATGTAATGGTAAAGGCAGACCCGCAACTGACGTGGTTGAAAGACGCAGAGAAGCGTGGCGATGTTGATTGGCGCAAGGTTCAGGAAGTCCATGACTCCTTCAAGTACAGCCATTCGAGTCTCGGGCAAGGCGCGATGCTGGCCATTATTATTGTCGTGACCGCACTGACAGCAGGCGCCGCAAGCGGCCCGTTGGGCGCTGCGGCGGGCGCCAGCGCCGGCTCCGGTACTGCGATGGCGGCGGCTGGTAGCTCAGCGATGGTGACGGCTGGCACAGCGACTGGCGTGGCCGCAGCAGGTTGGGGCAATGTCATGATCACAACCGCGCTCTCTTCAATGGCGGGCACTGCGGCTGCAAGCACGATCAATAACAAGGGCAACCTAGGGAAGGTGTTGGACGATGTAACCAGTACCGATGCACTGAAAGGCTACGCAACGGGAGCGGTAATTGCGGGTTTTGGTGCTGCATTTACCAACGGTTGGGGGCGAGAGTTGACGTCTGACGGCAATTACAAAACGGTGAGCTACGCTGAGCGAGTCAAGGCGTATACCGCTAATACGGCGCTCAAAGGCGTACTGAGCGGCGCGGATAAAAAATCCTGGTTGACCATCGCGGGCACCGGAGCTATGACCGAAGTGTATGAATATTCCGCTGGTCGCGGGCCGGATGTAAGATCAGGTGTAGACAGAGATGGAGGGGCGAAATATGACCCGCTTGAAGGTGGATATGTCCCACAGATTGATGACGGTGGGATCATAAGGGAAGGGAAAAATATCGGCCTTAATCGCACAACAGCCTGTGATAGCTTCTATTCGGTTTGTCACGGTACTCCGGTCAGCAATATATTGAACCAAGTGCCTGGTTTTAATGGCTTCGCTACTTTGCATGACGGCTGGATGATTAATTTAGAAGCCTACAAAAAAGCCGATATGTCAATTTTTGAAAACTTAGGCAGCATGCCACCTGCGCTGCTGGTCAACTATGGGGCGCTGTACGATAAATACCGCCCAGCGATTGAGGCGGAGAAAAAACGTGAAAATTAATAAATGGCTATTAGCCTTATCACTGTCTACCCTTTTGGGCTGCGCACCTTCTCACTCAAATTGGGAAAATGGGATGAATCACTGGGTAGGTACTCAGTTTGATTCACATGTTTACAAAGACTGCACACGAGGCTGCGGAGACTCCTACTGGTCTCCAGTAAATAAGGAAAAGAAATTTGATAAAATAATAGACGAGGGTGGAGGTAAGCGGTATTACATCACCTGGATTAGAGATTGTCGGTACTCAGTGTTGGTTTCTGCGGACCGGACGATAAGGTCATGGCGATATGAAACGGCTAATGTGAAGGGCTGTTATGTCTTTTAAGACTCGGCGGAAATCAAAATTGATGTCATCAGTTGTCTACGGGCAAACCAATTAACTATACGGATGTATCTATTGCTGGTGGGGGTAGGCACCCTGCCGCGAGGGAAAAAGTATCTCCTAACACAGGGATAAGGTTTGAGCGAATCTTATTTAGGCAGCCTGATAAAGGGGGAGGGGCCAACGGGACAGTATATCGAACGGATAACCAAGGAAATATTACCAGCTACGCTGTTTATGATTCAGAGGGGATGATCATTAAGAGGGTAGATGTTACTGGTGCGGCGCATACCGATGTATCAACTCTACATGTAATCGAATATGGTAGAAATAAATTGCCGGATGGGACTGTTAGGGTTCAGTCACCGTCGACAAAATTGGCGTCAAGGCCGGCCAAATCGGACGAGATTCCATAATGAAAATTAACACGATAAAACCTTTGGTTGATTTAGCCCGCTATGAATCCTGGAGGTCGGGTTGGATGGAAAAAAGCGAGATAGACGAGCTTTCGTATCTAAGCACACAGTGCCACCCTGAAGATGTACTTTTGTCGTCTAAGTTGTTTTTTCCTGATTTTGTTGTTGTCGGGGAGGCTGTGTTTTTAGAGGCCAAATATGAAGATAAGGTTTTTGATTGCTGGCTAAAGCAGTTTGAAGGTGATCTGCAGGCAACTGAAAAAATGATTAATCATACCCATCTTTACGACGTATTTGATGGATATTCTGAAGACGTCGATGATAAGGTTTTTGAGCAGGTGGCAGAGGTGGTCGCCCTGTCTTGGCGTTTAGTTTTAGCTAATAATTATCCCAAGAAGAAATTTAACGTAGAAGTGTCAAGTTCAGACCAAGATTATGGACCGGTGGTTTCTTTTTATCAGGTATTTTAAAGCGCAGGACTAGGCCGCGCTTCTATAAAGAAGAGAAAAGGGGACGGATCTATTTGCATGGGGTCGTTTTGGTGAAGAGTCGAATATAGGATATATTTTTGTTTTTAGAGTTTATAAGCTGGTGTGAAAGAGGTCTTTAAAAATCTGGTTTTATTTTCTTCTGCTTGAGATGTGTTAAGCAGGTCGGTTATCGATTAACCACCCCATTTTTACGGAGTCTGCAGATATTACCCTAAAATTGGCTTGCCTGTGAAAACTGGGCTGTACTCACCGTATGATTTTTGCCAAAAAAGAATTAGGAGTCTAGATTATGAGTTTCGAGCATAAAGCGTTCATTTTTGACTTCGATAGTTTTGATAGCGAGCTTAGGCCATTATTGGAAAACTCTTTACGTTCTGGAAATATTGAGCCGCTGCGCTGCTTTATTATTTCTAACAGGAAGCTTTTGGTCGATCCCTATGAGGGAGATGCGCTGGATGACGACTGGGAGGATATGATCGAAGACAAAGATGCTCATCAATATGGGGACTTTGCGCTGACGAAATATTATTCCCCGAAGGATGATCAAGGATTAGGAGTGAAATGGGCAGATTTGCAGGAGATAATCTCCAATCGAGGTAAGCTAAATATTTCTCCTTTTTTGGGTGCGCCAGTAGGTGTAGATGGCGAATTTTTTGATCCTGGTAAAATGGGTTCGTACTTTCAAACTACAAATGAAGTAAGTGAAAGCCTAAAAAAGATTGAGGAAATTAAAGGTGAGCTGGCAGATAATTTGCTTGAGGATTTGGAGGAATATGAAAGTTTTCTCGATCAAACTAGTTTGGTTGGAAAAGGGGTCTATGTAACTTTTTGATTTGAGCGAGTGAAGTGAAGATGGAAAGTAAAATGTTGTTGGCCTCAAAGATATCGCCGGCGAGTCACGTTTTAATTTTTGGCGCGATATTAGTGGTTGGCATATTTTTTATTTTCTATGGCTTCTTGCGATTTTTTCAAGAACCAAAGCTCTTTAAAAACAATTTTATTTTATGCTTTAACATGTAGGCAGGGCGGTTACAGATAACCGCCCATTTTTAATTATGAAATTTGCGAATTCAGCTTTCGCCCAACCACATCCAGCAGATCACACCCATCCCTCAGCGGTATAGCCAGCAGCAGCGCAAAATCATGCAGTACAACCGCATCACTGCTGATCTCCTCCCTAAATGCCAAACTCTCCAAAACTGCGTCACCGCACGAATACGATACGCGGCGGCGTCATAGAGAACATCGAGAGGCGCTTGCGTGTCGATCACCAGCGCGGGAATGGTTGAGTCGTGGCCTGTTAATGGCATGTATCGGTTCATCTTTAAGCTCTCTACTTAAGTGATAAATGCCATCATTCAAACGTCGCCAAACTTATGGGTGACAGCTGTACGCAGGTTGGCGAACCGGCAGTAGAGAAAACCGGCAGACCCGAAGGTCTCCCGCGCACGGCCGTCATAAAACGACTTTGCGACGCCGACCAGTTCCGCTACCTGATGGACAACGCGCTGGCCAGCAAGGACGCCCTGACCCACGACATCGTGTGGATGGAAAACCGCGTGATCGACGGCCAGACCGTCCTCGTGCCCGTGCTTTACCTGGCCCAGGCCGAATCGCGCAATGTGCGCGGCAACAGCCTGATCCAGGGCCGCGACCTCAACCTGGTCACCGGCGGCGACCTCATCAACGTCGGCACCCTGCGCGCCAGCAACAACCTCACCGCCGCCAGCCGTGGCGGCAGCCTTTACACCGGCGGCCTCGTGGAAGCCGGCAACAACCTGAGCCTGCTGGCCGACGACAGCATTCGCAACGCCATGGCCGGCGAAATTCGCGGCAAGCAAGTCAGCCTCGCCGCACTCAAAGGCGACATCACCAACGACACCACCGCCATCCAGGTGCGTGACGGCGCGGGCATGCGCACCCTCACCGACACCAGCGCCGGCACCATCGTCGCCCGCGAAAACCTCGCCATGGACGCCGGCCGCGACCTCACCAACCGAGGCGCACTGGTAGCCGGCAACGACGCCACCCTGCGCGCCGGCCGCGACCTCAACCTGATCGCCGCCAGCGACACCAGCGTCAAACACGAGATCCGTGACGGCGGCGAAAAATCCAGCATCACCACCGACGTCAAAAACCTCGCCGCCAGCGTCACGGCGGGCGGCAACCTGACGATGAAAGCGGGGCAGGACGTCAACGTCATCGGCAGCAGCGCCACCGCCGGCAAAGACCTCACGGTCGAAGCCGGACGCGACTTCAACGTCGCGTCGGTCAGCGACATGCACAACGTCGAAGGCAAGGAGAAACACGGCAAGAAACGCATCAAGACCTCGGACGACCAGACCACCCAAGTGGCGAGCGTACTGACGGCGGGTGGGGATTTTGTCAGCCAGGCCGGGCGTGACACGACGATTGTTGCGAGCAAGATCAGTGCGGGGAATGAGGCTTATCTTTATAGCGGGGATAAGTTGAGTTTGTTGGCTGCGCAGGACAGCACGCATACGTTGTATGACATGAAGGAGAAAGGTGGGTGGGGGTGCGAAAAAGGCCAAGCGTGATGAGGTCACCCAAACCACCAACGTCGGCGCTGAAATCAAAACCGCAGGCAACCTGACGCTGGTCAGCAACGGTGACCAGCGTTACCAAGTCGCCAAGCTCAATAGTGGCAACGACCTGATTTTGAAAAGCGGCGGGGCCATTACCTTTGAAGGTGTGAAGGACTATCACGACGAGAGCCATACCAAGAGCAAGAGCAACATGGCTTGGTTCTCGATGAAGGGCAAAGGCAAAACCGATGAAACCTTGCGTCAGAGTGAACTGGTTGCCAAGGGGCAGACCGTCATTGAAGCTGTCAACGGCCTGAAGATCGACGTCAAGCAAGTCGACCAGCAAACCGTCAGCCAGACCATCGACGCCATGGTCAAGGCCGACCCGCAGTTGGCTTGGCTTAAGGACGCTGAGAAGCGCGGCGACGTGGATTGGCGCCAGGTAAAAGAGCTGCATGACTCCTTCAAGTACAGCAACTCTGGCATGGGCCAAGGGGCCATGTTGGCGGTCATCATTATTGTCACCATTGTGACGGCAGGCGGTGCGAGTGCACTGGTGGGCGCAGGTGCATCGGCCGGTTCAACCATGGCCGCCGGCTCAGCTGCGGTTGCGGCCACCAGTACGTCGGCGGCGGTTGCAGCCACAAGTGCGGGGCTAGGTAACATGATGGCCACCGCCGCGCTGACCTCGTTGGCCAGTACCGGTGCTGTGAGCACGATCAACAACAAAGGCAATCTCGGTATTGCGCTCAAGGACACCTTCAGCAGCAGCAGCCTTAAGAACGCCGCCATTGCTGGTTTGGCTACTGGGGCGTTGAACTACGCCGACAGTAATTGGTTCAAGGGCGCGAGCCCGGCCGACGGCGCGGGCGCGAAAGTTACCACGGCAGGGCCGGTGCAGAACCCGGGCTATTCCAGTGATTGGCTCAGCTGGCCAAAAGCTCAGGATGCAGTCTTGCGCGGCGGCACCCACGCTGTCATCGAAAGCGGCATCTCTACAGCCATCAACGGCGGCAGCTTGAAAGACAATCTGGGCTCTGCCCTGGTGTCGCAAGGTTTCGACCTTGCCGCAGCGGCCGGTAACAAAGGCCTTGGCAACCTGGCAAATGACCTTGACCTGAGCCCCGGCTCGGCAGAGAAGGTCTTGATGCACGCCATCCTGGGCGGCGCGCTTTCAGCGGCTCGAGGAGGTGACTTCAAGACCGGCGCCATTGCCGCCGGCGCGGCTGAGGGCCTGACGGCGATTGCGAACGAGAACCTCGGTAAGTACCTGGATGAGCGTTTCGCAAAGGATGATCAATTCAAAGTCGCCACCGCGCAAATTATCGGTATTGCGGCCGGATCCCTGGTTAACGGCAACCCGAATGACGCCGCATGGGTGGCGGGCAATGTTGAGCGGTACAACGAGCAGTTGCACCCGAGGGCGGTCAAGCTGATTAAAGAAGAAGCGCCGCGATTTGCTGCTGAGATGAATATATCTATCGCAGAAGCCGAGCGCCGTCTCGCTCAAGGCCTGGTTTACTTCTCTGATAAAAATTGGAATAAGGTCCTGAACGAAAACGGCAACGTGCCGGATAAGAACACCCTTGACTACCTTGGCAGAGCGCTGACACCCATCGCCGCTGAATATGCAGGATCAACTTCATCGGATGTGCCTAGTACGCAAGCCGATAGAACGTATACCCCTGCTGAAACATCCAATCTGCTCGTTCAGTTCCCCCAATCAAATCCGAAGGACTATGCCGACCCTTCAGTCAACTCAATCAATTTTCAAGGGGCGTATACCGGCGATCTATCGTATGAGTATTACCGCTTCTATGACAAAAATATTGCTGTTTCCTATGATCTGACTAGAGCGGTTAAAGGCGGGCTTGCTGGCACATGGCAGGGGGCAGGAGCGGCTGTTTCGAATGCTGTGGGTTCCATCTGGTCACTGCTGAACAGTCCAGCACAAAGTAGCGAACAACTCACCAACGGCATGATGGGCCTGACCAAGAATCCTGTTGCGTCGCTATGGGACAGTTTAGAGCAAGGCCAGAGCAAAGAGGCTTTGGCCACTGCTTATCAGATGCAGGGTAATAATGAGGCCGCGGCTGCGATTCGTAATCAGGCTAATGCTGAGTTTGGGCTCAGCATTGCACCTGCAGTTGGAGGAACCGTTGGTGGGAAGCTGGTCGAATGGACTGCTGGGCGCTGGCCGCTGCGGACTGGGACAGATGTTCAGGGGGGCAAATTCATCTTTCGCAGTGATAACGACTTTAATTCTCCGCTGAATGACAAAGGCTATCCTAAAGCTCATATTAATAGTGATGGGGATTTGGTGCCGCCCAATATCGATGGGACGGGAAGTGTTCAAACGCATATTAGAGGAAGTAATCCGGCTAACTCACCTTATATTTCGGCCACTGATCCGCTAGTTGCTGGAGAGGTTAAAGATTATGGATCTCATCAAATTGCAATTGATATTGAACGCTTACAGAAAGATATAGATGCGGGTAAACTGTCTGGAACAGAAATCTTAGAAAGCGCAAAGGTGCAGGCAGAGCTTCAAGCAAAATTAGATCGTGCCCAGCAAAATTTTGACGCTAACCCTACTAGAAAAAACACTGATAAATTAGAGTCTGCGGCGAGAGACCTGCGCAACGCGACTAGAGATGGTGAATGTTTGATCAAAGGTTGTGTTCCTTCCGGCTATTTCAATCATGTAAAGTAATGGGCAATAATCATGGACAAAGAAACTCAAGATATTCTATACGAAATTCCTGAAGGAGCTGACGTTGCAGATGCCTCTGAGTTGGACGTTGAGGATGTTCCGCAATATCGCATTCAGGCGCTGATCAAATTTTTAAAAGATGACACGGATAACACTGTTAAGTTTTTTGCCGCTAGATTGTTGGCAAGTTGGGGGCTTAAGGAAGGTTTTAATTACCTTGTTTTTGTTGTAAACAACAAGGGTAGCTTTAAAAATGTTTTGTGTCATAGGATTTATGGTTATGACGATACGCTTAAATTTGCGCTGTTAGCGTTTGTTAGTTATTTTGCAAATCTTGCTGATCAAGGTCGAGTAGAGGAAGCTAGAGCTGAAATTTTTGATCCTGTATCCAAAATAATAACGTATTCTAATAATATGCCTTTTGAAATTTCAGGCCTGTTTTGGGTTGTACGGAATGAGGGCTTTTTAGAGTATATTCCTTTGTTGCGTGATCACCTCATTCATATTCTTAAAGATCCCGCCATGCATCGATGGAAAATTTATGACGTAATAGAGTTGTTAATGGAGGTTGATGGTGAGTTTGCACAGGGGGTTTTAAAGAGTATTAATAAGGAACTGAATGACTTTAAGTTGAACTCGCGATAACCGAGAAGGGATGGAGAGAAAAGCATCTTTTAAGTTCGAGCTAAAAGTGTGTGTTAAATAAATCCGCACTCATTTTTCTAAGTGTCAAGTTTACTATTTCAGTGTTTATCAGTCCGATATCTTAGGAGCAGACAACTCTGCCGAGCCTGAATCCTCCAATGGGAGCTGGCTGAAGTTTTGGATTGAGCAAAAATGATAACTGGAGGCATAGGAAAGTATGGAGAATTTCATCTATGCTGAAACTAAAAAAGAGTGTGTGGATCTTGAAACTATCGAAGACGTATCGGCTCATTTTTAGTACTCCCTTACGCGACGTACCTTCCATAAAAACTCCAGGAAGGACTCCTACAAACCCTGGATGTGAGTTCATGTCAGGGAGCAAGTAGCGACTGTTGACCATGATGCTGAGAGCAGGCTTGTTAGCTATATTCATGTGAAGAAAAAATTTAACATGAAAAGTTGGGCCAAAATCAAAGCTCTTTAAAAAATAATTTTATTTTTCTGCTTGAGGTTTAAACAGGGCGGTTATCAAATAACCACCCCTTTTTATTTACGAAACTTGCGAATTCAACTTCCGCCCAACCACATCCAGCAAATCACACCCATTGGGTGGCAGCTGTGCGCAGGTTGGCGAACCGGGAAAGAGTAACCGGCAGACCCGAAGGTCTCCCGCGCACGGCCGCCATAATAAGAATGCAAACGCAACAAGCATGTTTACGGATTCCGAAACCGCTGCACTGGCCGAGAGGAATGTTATAGAAGGAGCGGCTAAGGGCGCGGCGCCGAAAGTGGCCGCAGAGGGAAAGGTAGGTGGACAAACCTTTCAAGACGTCAATCAGACTTCTCGTCCGCTCAACGAGGTAGACCCGAAAATACCTTCGTTGATCACGGATAGGATTGCAGATAAAGCTGCTAAGAATCCTGGCAAGCTTTATCCAAACGGAAATATGAAAGATGCCCACGCAGAAATAGGTGTGATTCAGCAAGCATATAGCTCTGGTAAACTGCCGGGACGGACATGTCCATTACGGTCGCAGGAAAAGATGTATGCGGTTTCTGCAAAGGTAACATTGCTGCTGCCGCAGAAAAAGCTGAGTTGAAATCGCTCACCGTAAAAGCTATAGATGATAAAACGGGACTTCCGAAAAACTATTACTGGGAGTCAGGCATGAAGTCTATTAAGGAAAAAAATAGCTGCTAATTGGAGGGTATACACTTAATCCTGAATACGGTAGATTGCAAATACCTCTTGTTCGCCAACCGTCCTTGAAGATGTGAAATCCATTATAAGCAAATACAGAGAAGTTGACGGCGTCGCTTCGTTGTCTATTTCGCCGGCGCTTGAATATGGACCGTATGAGATTAATCTATACGCTGATTCTGGAAATTATCTTTTGATGCTAAATCAATATTTGAAGATGGGGAGCATATCGTGCGTACTTTTGATAATACGTCGGGGGGGCAAGTTCAGTTGAGATTTTGGGCGACTATTATCCGGCGAGTTTCGTAACAAGAGATATAAGCGTCGTCACTTCTTGTTTTCAAGAGTTTTTGAATTTTGGAGATGTGAGTTCGTTCGTCTTGAGTGCATAGAAATAATAGAAAGGGAATAAAGGAATAAAAGGTGACAGATTTATTTTAATTTGAGATAGCAGTAAAAAATTCAATTTAATAAATCTGTCTCCTTTTGTTCTCGAAAATCGATACTTCTCTTTTGCCGGATTTACCAAGAGGAAGAAATTGATGCCTACCCATTTTAAATGACTGGTGCGTCTTTTGTGAGGGAAGAACTTATTTTGATAAGTCGCACTTTTTAGCGTTGTTTAAAGTGCATTCTTCTCTACCTGCAATCACTAAAGCGTTAAGCTATTTTCCTCAAGCTGACAGTTTGGTGTCGCGCGTGAATGAGGTGATTCAGGCTGGTACGCTTGACGATAAGTTGTATCTATGCCCGACGATTGAATCTAGCGACTTAGAGTTGATGCAAAAGGCAAAACGCTGGTTGCAAGCTCAGGCAAGTTTCTGTAAGTCTCTTGGAGACGATGAGTTATACAAAATATGCCAGCGTGCAAAATTGTTTTATGGGAATAAAGATCAGTTTAACGATTTTGATAAATTGGACGTTCCCAGCAACTGGGTACTTGAGTTGGTGGGGGATAAGGTCAGGGATTGCAGGTTACTAAAAACAGAGCAAGAGTATGCACTGTTTGAGGCCCTTTACGGAGTTGCCGCTGATTATTATTTAGCTTGGTATATGGGGCAGCCTTTAATAAAGCTGGATTTTGACTTTCGTTCATATTTTGAATTTTGGCGCTTGGGCGGTGTTGGGTATTTCAATGAAGATAAATTCCTTGTTTTTCGAAAATAAAAGAGAGAGGGAGAAGTTTATTCATAATTGTGCGCGTCACGTCGGGTGGGAATCGATGAGTAAGGGGCAATAAATGATCGCTGGAGTAAGTTTTGATTCTTATTATGGTCAAGGTGATTCTGCTGATATAGAAGCCTTTGAAGCATTGGCGGGTATAGTTTTTCCTGCGAAATACAAGGAAGTTTCAGTAGGATTTAATGGCGCGTTTATTTTAAATAAACCTGTTTTCAATTTTTACAATCGTCTTCTCGGCGAGGATGTTACGACCAGCGCTGGTATGTTTTTACCTTTCGGTGAAATCGAAGGCTCATTCGAGACAATGGAAATGAAATACTGTCATCCGCCAGAAGATTTCGTTCAAGGTTTAATTATTTTCTCAGTATTAGGGAACGGAGATGCGCTCTGTTTTGATTATCGTAAAAACCGGCTTTCTGATGACCCAGAAGTGATGATGTGGCATCATGAGGCCGTCCCAGGTAGCGATTCCGAACTATCATTTGTCGCTTCTTCATTTTCAGAATTTTTAGACCAGTTATTTGAGCGGCCGCCCGAATAATAAGAGATTTAGAGAGATCTTATTAAAATTGGTGTCGGTCAAAATTTAATTTCTAAGGAAGCTCCGATCAACTTGCCACGCGGCGGCGGCAAGTCCAAATTTCCTCGGGACGCAGCGCTATTTGCCAAAAAACGACCGATGCTTCGTGTATTGAGGGCTATTTCGTCTGCTCTTCCGTGTTAAACACGCAACTCGCCCATACCCATCAGCTGTTTTCGAGCCATCCACAGGTTTGACAGGGCGAACAGCGTGGTCAACTGAGCTGTGTTTTTCATCAGCCCACGAAAGCGCACTTTAACGTAACCAAACTGCCGCTTGATCACCCGAAACGGATGCTCAACCTTGGCCCGTGTCTGAGCTTTGCAGTACTCGATCTTGCGCTTGGCTTTGTACAGCAGGCTGCGTTTATTCAACCTGGAATAGGTGCTGCGGCGGGCTGCGATTTGCCAGATAACTTCACGATTTTCATGCTCTTCACGCTTCTCGACACCGGTGTATCCAGCGTCCGCATACACCGCGTTTTCTTCGCCATGCAATAGTTCGGCGACCTGTGTGACATCGGCCACATTGGCGGCGGTGCCATGAACGTGATGAACCAGGCCGGACTCGACATCAGCGCCAATATGGGCCTTCATTCCGAAGAAATACTGATTACCTTTCCTGGTCTGATGCATCTCGGGATCGCGCTTGCCTTCCTCGTTCTTGGTGGAACTGGGGGCATGAATAATGGTGGCATCAACGATAGTGCCTTGACGCAGCGACAGGCCTTTTTCTTGTAAATAAGCGTTGATGACCGCGAGGATCGCAGGTGCGAGTTGATGCTGCTCCAGCAAGTGCCGGAAGTTCATGATCGTAGTGTCTTCCGGGATCGGCGCGCTCAACGTCAGGCGTGCGAATTGGCGCATGGGCGTGATTTCGTAGAGCGCTTCTTCCATGGCCGGGTCGCTCAGGGAGAACCAGTTCTGCAACAGATGGATGCGCAGCATGGTTTCCAGCGGATACGGTTTTCTGCCACCGCCGGCCTTGGGGTAGAACGGCTCGATCAGCCCCAGCAGGTCTGTCCAAGGCACGACTTGATCCATCTCGGCGAGGAAGCGTTCGCGGCGTGTCTGCTTACGTTTTCCGGCGTATTCGAAATCGGAAAAGCTCATCTGGCTCATGGGCGGCTCGGATCAGGTGGTCAGGCACATTTCATCACATTTGCGGACTTGTTCGGAGAATCCCTAAGGCGACATCGGTATCAGATATCCCCTTTGATGTTCTCTGGTTTTGTTGCGCTATTTTCCAAAGTTCTGCTCTTTAAAAATAAATTTATTTTTCTGCTTTAGATTTAAGCAGGGCGGTTACCAAATAACCGCCCATTTTTGTATAGGAAACTTGTGAATTCAACTTCCGCCCAACCACACCCATCCCTCAGCGGGATAGCCAGCAGCAGCGCAAAATCATACAACACAATCGCATCACTGTTGATTTCCTCCCGAAACGACAGGTTCTCCAAAAACTGCGTCACCGCACGAATACGATACGCGGCGGCGTCATAGAGAACATCGAGAGGCGCTTGCGTGTAGATCACCAGCGCGGGAATGGCTGAGTCGTGGCCTGTTAATGGCATGTATCGGTTCATCTTTAAGCTCTCTACTTAAGTGATAAATGCCATCATTCAAACGTCGCCAAACTTATGGGTGACAGCTGTACGCAGGTTGGCGAACCGGCAGTAGAGAAAACCGGCAGACCCGAAGGTCTCCCGCGCACGGCCTTCATAAAACGACTTTGCGACCAGTTCCGCTACCTGATGGACAACGCGCTGGCCAGCAAGGACGCCCTGACCCACGACATCGTGTGGGGGGAAACCGCGTGATCGACGGCCAGACCGTCCTCGTGCCCGTGCTTTACCTGGCCCAGGCCGAATCGCGCAATGTGCGCGGCAACAGCCTGATCCAGGGCCGCGACCTCAACCTGGTCACCGGCGGCGACCTCATCAACGTCGGCACCCTGCGCGCCAGCAACAACCTCACCGCCGCCAGCCGTGGCGGCAGCCTTTACACCGGCGGCCTCGTGGAAGCCGGCAACAACCTGAGCCTGCTGGCCGACGACAGCATTCGCAACGCCATGGCCGGCGAAATTCGCGGCAAGCAAGTCAGCCTCGCCGCACTCAAAGGCGACATCACCAACGACACCACCGCCATCCAGGTGCGTGACGGCGCGGGCATGCGCACCCTCACCGACACCAGCGCCGGCACCATCGTCGCCCGCGAAAACCTCGCCATGGACGCCGGCCGCGACCTCACCAACCGAGGCGCACTGGTCGCCGGCAACGACGCCACCCTGCGCGCCGGCCGCGACCTCAACCTGATCGCCGCCAGCGACACCAGCGTCAAACACGAGATCCGTGACGGCGGCGAAAAATCCAGCATCACCACCGACGTCAAAAACCTCGCCGCCAGCGTCACGGCGGGCGGCAACCTGACGATGAAAGCGGGGCAGGACGTCAACGTCATCGGCAGCAGCGCCACCGCCGGCAAAGACCTCACGGTCGAAGCCGGACGCGACTTCAACGTCGCGTCGGTCAGCGACATGCACAACGTCGAAGGCAAGGAGAAACACGGCAAGAAACGCATCAAGACCTCGGACGACCAGACCACCCAAGTGGCGAGCGTACTGACGGCGGGCGGGGATTTTGTCAGCCAGGCTGGACGTGATACGACGATTGTTGCGAGCAAGATCAGTGCGGGGAATGAGGCTTATCTGTATAGCGGGGATAAGTTGAGTTTGTTGGCGGCTGAGAACAGTACGCATACGTTGTATGACATGAAGAAAAACAGCGGCTGGGGTTCCAAGAAAACCCAGCGCGACGAGGTCACTCGTATTACCAACGTCGGTACTGAAATCAAGACCGGTGGCGACCTGATACTGGACTTGCCCCTACAAAACCGGACACCAACTCCCCGTCAAATTGATGCTGCTGCCAAGCGCCTGAACTCCCTCGGTGAGCGATAGTTCAAGGCGCTGTGCGGATGCTGCTCGTTGTAATGCTCGAAGGCAATTGCCAGGTTGCGCAGCGCCGTTTCTCGATCCGGCTTGGGCATGTGCGCAACGTAGTCACGTTTGATCGTCTTCACGAAGCTCTCGGCCATGCCGTTGCTCTGCGGGCTGCGCACCGGGGTGGTCACCGGCTGCAAACCGATCTGTCGAGCAAACAGGCGTGTCTGTTCGGCGGTGTACGCCGAGCCGTTGTCGCTTAGCCATTGAACCGGCGTTGCAGGCAGTTGATCACCGAAGCGTTTCTCTACGCTCTCCAGCATCAAGTCGCGGATGTCATCGCCGCTGTACCCGGTCGGACTCGCGACCCAGCCGATGGCTTCGCGGTCACAGCAATCCAGGGCGAAGGTCACGCTCAGTTTGGCGCCGTCCTCACAGCGGAACTCAAAGCCGTCCGAGCACCAACGCGTATCACTGGTTTGCACCGCAATACGACCCTCGTGCCGACGCGGCACGCCGGGCTGTTTGATGCGCCGCGCCAACAGCAGGTCGTGATCGCGCATGACCCGGTAAACCCGTTTCACATTGATCGCCGGCAGCGACTGGGTTTCACGGGCACGACGCAGCAATCCCCAAACACGACGGTAGCCATAGCTGGGCAGTTCGCTGATCTGTTGCTGGATTTCAACCACCAGATCAGCATCGTCCACAGGCCTGCGGCGCCGTACTTTGAGCGATACCGATTGCTTGATTCGAACCGTTAATTGCGAGCGCGCCACACCGAGACATTCGCTGACCAGCTTCACTGGTCGTCCCCCGGCAACAAGGGTGAGTGCGCAATCCATTTTCGCGACCGGGCGATCTCCACGGCCTCTTTGAGGATTTCTGCTTCCATCGTTTTCTTGCCCAGCATCCGTTGCAGTTCACGGATCTGCTTGAGCGCATCGCTCAGCTCCGAGGCGGGCACAACGGCTTCACCGGCACTGACCGCCGACAGACTGCCGTCCTGATATAACTTGCGCCATAGGAACAGCTGGTTGGCATTGATGCCGTTGCGTCGAGCGACCACCGAAACGCTTTGCCCTGGCTCAAGACTCTCGCGAACCATGGCCAGTTTTTGCTCCGGGCTCCAGCGGCGCCGCCGCTCCTGGCCCAAAAGCTCCCCACTCTTGTCGTTGCTATTAGTCATAAACATAACCGTTTGCCTATCCCTTATCGTAAGGGGGAAACGGTGTCCTGTCTTTCATGGGGCTCGTTCAGATACTCAAGAGTGAAGGAGATCAGACCTATCAACTTGCCAAGCTTCAAAGCGGCAAGGACATCACTCTGGACAGTGGTGGCGCGATTACTTTTGAAGCGGTTAAAGACCTGCATCAGGAGAACCATGAGAAGAGCAACAACAATGCGTTCTGGGTTTCTTCCAAGGGCAAGGGCAATACCGACGAGACCGTCCGCCAGAGTCAGCTGATCGCCGAAGGCAATGTGGCAATCAAAGCTGTCGCCGGCTTGAAGATCGACATCAACCAAGTCAATCAGGAGACAGTCAGCCAGTCCATTGATGCGATGGTTAAGGCCGATCCACAGTTGGCTTGGATCAAGGATGCTGAGAAACGTGGCGATGTGGACTGGAGGCAGGTCAAGGAGATCCACGACAGCTTCAAATACAGTAACTCGGGCCTGGGGCCTGCTTCGCATATCATTATTGCGATTGTGATGGCGGCAGTGGTTGGCCCTCTAGCAGCGGTTGCGGCAGGTGGCGGCACTGTGGGCGCTGTCGCTGGTGCTGTAGCAGCGGGGGCGTCTACGAACGCGACTGTCAGTGTAGTCAACAATCGGGGCAATCTTGGCGCTGTGCTTAAAGATGTGACTTCTTCTGATGCTATGAAGGGGTACGTCATTGCGGGTGCTACGGCAGGTCTGACGGCGGAATATTTTGGTGATTGGACTGGAACCGAAACAAACACGGCAACAGGGAAAATCACAACACCGGGAATATTGAATAGCTGGCGTGGTGTCGGCCAATTTGCGGCTAACCAAACGCTGCAAAGTGGTACTTCCATGTTGTTGAGCAAAGCGCTCGGGCAAGGTGGTAGTGCCAGCGATGCGCTTAAAAATGCGTTGTTTAATACGTTAGCGGCTGCCAGCTTCAATTTGTTGGGTAACTACACGAAAAATGTGTTCGCAGATGGTTCGGCACCAAAGGTCGCGATTCATGCCATGGTAGGCGGGCTGTTAGCGGAGGCCACTGGTGGAGACTTCAAAACCGGCGCATTGGCAGCAGGTGCGAGCGAGGCTCTAGTCACTCATCTGGATTCCTTGGTCAAAGGCGACGATGACTTGCTTACGATGAGTTCGCAAATCGTCGGTGTACTAGCTGCTGCAGCACAAGGGGATGTCGATGCTTCCAAGCTGGAAAAGGGCAGTTGGGTCGCTCAGAACGGAACGCAATACAACTATCTAAACCACAATCAGCTTGAAAGAGCCGCCAAGAAGATAGCCGTGTGCACGGTGAACGAGCCCCATGAAAGACAGGACACCGTTTCCCCCTTACGATAAGGGATAGGCAAACGGTTATGTTTATGACTAATAGCAACGACAAGAGTGGGGAGCTTTTGGGCCAGGAGCGGCGGCGCCGCTGGAGCCCGGAGCAAAAACTGGCCATGGTTCGCGAGAGTCTTGAGCCAGGGCAAAGCGTTTCGGTGGTCGCTCGACGCAACGGCATCAATGCCAACCAGCTGTTCCTATGGCGCAAGTTATATCAGGACGGCAGTCTGTCGGCGGTCAGTGCCGGTGAAGCCGTTGTGCCCGCCTCGGAGCTGAGCGATGCGCTCAAGCAGATCCGTGAACTGCAACGGATGCTGGGCAAGAAAACGATGGAAGCAGAAATCCTCAAAGAGGCCGTGGAGATCGCCCGGTCGCGAAAATGGATTGCGCACTCACCCTTGTTGCCGGGGGACGACCAGTGAAGCTGGTCAGCGAATGTCTCGGTGTGGCGCGCTCGCAATTAACGGTTCGAATCAAGCAATCGGTATCGCTCAAAGTACGGCGCCGCAGGCCTGTGGACGATGCTGATCTGGTGGTTGAAATCCAGCAACAGATCAGCGAACTGCCCAGCTATGGCTACCGTCGTGTTTGGGGATTGCTGCGTCGTGCCCGTGAAACCCAGTCGCTGCCGGCGATCAATGTGAAACGGGTTTACCGGGTCATGCGCGATCACGACCTGCTGTTGGCGCGGCGCATCAAACAGCCCGGCGTGCCGCGTCGGCACGAGGGTCGTATTGCGGTGCAAACCAGTGATACGCGTTGGTGCTCGGACGGCTTTGAGTTCCGCTGTGAGGACGGCGCCAAACTGAGCGTGACCTTCGCCCTGGATTGCTGTGACCGCGAAGCCATCGGCTGGGTCGCGAGTCCGACCGGGTACAGCGGCGATGACATCCGCGACTTGATGCTGGAGAGCGTAGAGAAACGCTTCGGTGATCAACTGCCTGCAACGCCGGTTCAATGGCTAAGCGACAACGGCTCGGCGTACACCGCCGAACAGACACGCCTGTTTGCTCGACAGATCGGTTTGCAGCCGGTGACCACCCCGGTGCGCAGCCCGCAGAGCAACGGCATGGCCGAAAGCTTTGTGAAGACGATCAAACGTGACTACGTTGCGCACATGCCCAAGCCGGATCGAGAAACGGCGCTGCGCAACCTGGCAATTGCCTTCGAGCATTACAACGAGCAGCATCCGCACAGCGCCTTGAACTATCGCTCACCGAGGGAGTTCAGGCGCTTGGCAGCAGCATCAATTTGACGGGGAGTTGGTGTCCGGTTTTGTAGGGGCAAGTCCACACGGATACCTCCTGCATTGAAGACACCACTCGTAAATTTAAAGAGTTGAGTCTTCAGCAGGATATTGAAGCAATAGCGGGCTGTAAGGCTGATCCTTCGACTTGTGCGGCACGGTCGAAAGAAGTCGCCAATACCATGGCAGACCTGAACCCCATCAAAGATATTGTGGAATATGGCTCACCGAAGGCTCGAGAAGCAGTACAGAACCTCATTAATTCAAACTTTGAATTCCAGGAGATGTTAGCAACAGCGACGACTGAGCATACTGTAGGAGCTATGGTCGATACGCTTAAGGCGAAATGGAACCTCAGCGACGCCCAGGCGCAGGAAATTACGAATGATCTCAAAATTGCTCTTGCGGTTGGATTGGGTACAGCTGCGGGAGCGTTGGCTTACAAGCGCGCCATTGCGAGTGGTAAAAAGCCGCCCCAACCTTCAAAACCGGATCTCATGCCGGAAGGCGGGAAAAATGTCTGGGATCTTGAACTTCGTGCTCGGGGCAGGCAGATTGAGTCAACGCTAACAGACACAGATTATAAGGACTGGGCTCGAACGGATAATTTAATAAATCCCAAGACAGGACAACCATTTAAATCCAATAATTTTCCAGTCATTGACTTTCAGCTTGATAATAATGTAGTAAGCTTGAAAACAATTGATACGCGGGGTAAAGGGTGGTCTTATGATATGAGAACGCATATAGATACCTTACAAAGCTCGAAAATTACTGTGGATGGCATCCCGGCGACGAAGATTCTAGATGTCCGAGTTCAGCCTGGTGGATTGGCTGATTCGAGTAAACTTATAGAGTATGGTAAGCAACGTAATATTACAGTCATTATTAAAGAGTTTGGCGGCTAGTCATATGTTTGAGGTTGAAATTGTTTTTAGTGAAGGCTTATACGATAGGTCTCTAGATATATGGGGGCGATTAGTGCAACAGCTCAATGACTTCAACCACTTCGAGGTAGTTGATGGGTTTACTGGTAAGAAAATGTTATTGAGCGAAGTTTCGTGTTACTTGAGGGAAAATAAGAGCAAGAGTTTTTTTATTGAATTGGCGGGGGGGACTATCGAATTTTCGCTTGTGGCGGATAAAGAACTGTGCCGACTAGATATAAAGAATTTCGCAACTTCTCTTGAGATGGCACAATCGTTGATTTCTGCATTAATAGATGAGCCGGCTTTCGTTCAGGCTCGAGT
Organism: Pseudomonas poae RE*1-1-14; assembly: GCF_000336465.1. NCBI lineage: Bacteria > Pseudomonadati > Pseudomonadota > Gammaproteobacteria > Pseudomonadales > Pseudomonadaceae > Pseudomonas > Pseudomonas poae. Next base: position 4,969,082 of record NC_020209.1, read on the forward strand.
TTACGACGCTGAATATGATCGGTGGCAAAATGCCGAGAGTCTCACACTCTTCGACGTGGCCCATGTTGAGCACACCCATCTGCCTAAAAAAAGTAATGGATTACCTTTTCCGCTTACCCAAGAAATTGTAGACATCTCAAATAATCCTGGGCGCTGGGTTTTGAGGGAAGGGTATATAGAGGCTGTTGGTTCGCCAATGTGGGTTAGTAGGTCTTTGCTTAACTCATTAGGCGTGGACGAAAAAGAATTGATGAATGTCGACTGTTTTTTCGTGGAAGATATGGGTGATGTTTTGAAGATTGTTGCCTGCGAGCAGTGTTTCACAGTTGATGTAGGAATCCAGGCTGAGAAGCAAGTCATGCTGAGGAGAATTTTATTTAAAGTGTGAAGTCTAGAACCGTGCAATGAAAGCGGGCTGAAAAAGGGCCAGCTTTATTTGAAGCTAGAGGCACTAGAGAAATAAATTGTTCGCCAACCGTCCTTGGAAAATGTGAGATCCATTATAAGCAAATACAGAGAAGTTGACGGCGCCGCTTCGTTGTCTATTTCGCCGGCGCTTGAATATGGACCGTATGAGATTAATCTATACGCTGATTCTGGAAATTATCTTTTGATGCTAAATCAATCTTTTGAAGATGGGGAGCATATCGTGCGTACTTTTGATAATGCGTCGGGGAGGACAAGTTCAGTTGAGATTTTGGGCGGCTATTATCCGGCGAGTTTCGTAACAAGAGATATAAGCGTCGTCACTTCTTGTTTTCAAGAGTTTTTAAATTTTGGGGGTGTGAGTTCGTTCGTCTTGAGTGCATAGAAATAATAGAAAGGGAATAAAGGAATAAAAGGCGACAGATTTATTTTAATTTGAGATAGCAGTAAAAATTCAATTTAATAAATCTGTCTCCTTTTGTTCTCGAAAATCGATCCTTCTCTTTTGCCGGATTTACCAAGAGGAAGAAATTGATGCCTACCCTTTTAAATGACTGGTGCGTCTTTTGTAAGGGAAGAACTTATTTTGATAAGTCGCACTTTTTAGCGTTGTTTAAAGTACATTCTTCTCTACCTGAAATCACTAAAGCGTTAAGCTATTTTCCTCAAGCTGACAGTTTGGTGTCGCGCGTGAATGAGGTGATTCAGGCTGGTACGCTTGACGATAAGTTGTATCTATGCCCGACGATTGAATCTAGCGACTTTGAGTTGATGCAAAAGGCAAAACGCTGGTTGCAAGCTCAGGAAAGTTTCTGTAAGTCTCTTGGAGACGATGAGTTATACAAAATATACCAGCGTGCCAAATTGTTTTATGGGAATAAAGATCAGTTTGACGATTTTGATAAATTGGACGTTCCCAGCAACTGAGTACTTGAGTTGGTGGGGGATAAGGTCAGGGATTGCAGGTTACTAAAAACAGAGCAAGAGTATGCACTGTTTGAGGCCCTTTACGGAGTTGCCGCTGATTATTATTTAGCTTGGTATATGGGGCAGCCTTTAATAAAGCTGGATTTTGACTTTCGTTCATATTTTGAATTTTGGCGCTTGGGCGGTGTTGGGTATTTCAATGAAGATAAATTCCTTGTTTTTCGAAAATAAAAGAGAGAGGGAGAAGTTTATTCATAATTGTGCGCGTCACGTCGGGTGGGAATCGATGAGTAAGGGGCAATAAATGATCGCTGGAGTAAGTTTTGATTCTTATTATGGTCAAGGTGATTCTGCTGATATAGAAGCCTTTGAAGCATTGGCGGGTATAGTTTTTCCTGCGAAATACAAGGAAGTTTCAGTAGGATTTAATGGCGCGTTTATTTTAAATAAACCTGTTTTCAATTTTTACAATCGTCTTCTCGGCGAGGATGTTACGACCAGCGCTGGTATGTTTTTACCTTTCGGTGAAATCGAAGGCTCATTCGAGACAATGGAAATGAAATACTGTCATCCGCCAGAAGATTTCGTTCAAGGTTTAATTATTTTCTCAGTATTAGGGAACGGAGATGCGCTCTGTTTTGATTATCGTAAAAACCGGCTTTCTGATGACCCAGAAGTGATGATGTGGCATCATGAGGCCGTCCCAGGTAGCGATTCCGAACTATCATTTGTCGCTTCTTCATTTTCAGAATTTTTAGACCAGTTATTTGAGCGGCCGCCCGAATAATAAGAGATTTAGAGAGATCTTATTGGAATTGGTGTCGGTCAAAATTTAATTTCTAAGGCGACATCGGTATCAGATATCCCCTTTGATGTTCTCTGGTTTTGTTGCGCTATTTTCCAAAGTTCTGCTCTTTAAAAATAAATTTATTTTTCTGCTTTAGATTTAAGCAGGGCGGTTACCAAATAACCGCCCATTTTTGTATAGGAAACTTGTGAATTCAACTTCCGCCCAACCACACCCATCCCTCAGCGGGATAGCCAGCAGCAGCGCAAAATCATACAACACAATCGCATCACTGCTGATTTCCTCCCGAAACGACAGGTTCTCCAAAAACTGCGTCACCGCGCGAATACGATACGCGGCGGCGTCATAGAGAACATCGAGAGGCGCTTGCGTGTAGATCACCAGCGCGGGAATGGCTGAGTCGTGGCCTGTTAATGGCATGTATCGGTTCATCTTTAAGCTCTCTACTTAAGTGATAAATGCCATCATTCAAACGTCGCCAAACTTATGGGTGACAGCTGTACGCAGGTTGGCGAACCGGCAGTAGAGAAAACCGGCAGACCCGAAGGTCTCCCGCGCACGGCCTTCATAAAACGACTTTGCGACCAGATCCGCTACCTGATGGACAACGCGCTGGCCAGCAAGGACGCCCTGACCCACGACATCGTGTGGGGGGAAACCGCGTGATCGACGGCCAGACCGTCCTCGTGCCCGTGCTTTACCTGGCCCAGGCCGAATCGCGCAATGTGCGCGGCAACAGCCTGATCCAGGGCCGCGACCTCAACCTGGTCACCGGCGGCGACCTCATCAACGTCGGCACCCTGCGCGCCAGCAACAACCTCACCGCCGCCAGCCGTGGCGGCAGCCTTTACACCGGCGGCCTCGTGGAAGCCGGCAACAACCTGAGCCTGCTGGCCGACGACAGCATTCGCAACGCCATGGCCGGCGAAATTCGCGGCAAGCAAGTCAGCCTCGCCGCACTCAAAGGCGACATCACCAACGACACCACCGCCATCCAGGTGCGTGACGGCGCCGGCATGCGCACCCTCACCGACACCAGCGCCGGCACCATCGTCGCCCGCGAAAATCTCGCCATGGACGCTGGCCGCGACCTCACCAACCGAGGCGCACTGGTCGCCGGCAACGACGCCACCCTGCGCGCCGGCCGCGACCTCAACCTCATCGCCGCCAGCGTCACGGCGGGCGGCAACCTGACGATGAAAGCGGGGCAGGACGTCAACGTCATCGGCAGCAGCGCCACCGCCGGCAAAGACCTCACGGTCGAAGCCGGACGCGACTTCAACGTCGCGTCGGTCAGCGATATGCACAACGTCGAAGGCAAAGAGAAGCATGGCAAGAAACGCATCAAGACCTCGGACGACCAGACCACCCAAGTGGCGAGCGTACTGACGGCGGGTGGGGATTTTGTCAGCCAGGCCGGGCGTGATACGACGATTGTTGCGAGCAAGATCAGTGCGGGGAATGAGGCTTATCTGTATAGCGGGGATAAGTTGAGTTTGTTGGCGGCGCAGGACAGCACCTACAGCCTTTACGACATGAAAAAGAAGGGAGGCTGGGGCGCCAAGGAAACCAAGCGGGATGAAGTCACGCGTGTCACCAATGTAGGAGCTGAGATCAAGACCGGTGGTGATTTGTCACTGGTCAGTGGTGGGGAACAACTCTACCAGCGTGCCAAGCTGAACAGCGGTAACGATCTGACGATTGCCAGCGGCGGTGCGGTGACGTTTGAAGCGGTGAAGGACCTGCATCAAGAGAGTCACGAGAAGAGTAAGAGTGACTTGGCTTGGACCAGTGCCAAGGGCAAGGGTAATACCGACGAGACGTTGCGCCAGAGTGAGTTGCAGGCGCAGGGGGCGTTTGCGATCAAGGCTGTTAATGGGCTGAAGATCGATATCAAACAGATAGATCAGAACACGGTTAGCCAGACGATTGATGTGATGGTCAACCGGGTAAAAGCCGCGGTGAAGTCTACTATCCGCAAGGGACAGATCCCGCGAAAGGAGAGCACATACGGGTTATGCCCCCTGGATCGTCATCTGTTCCAGGTTATGAGAATGGCTACTGGCGCTGGCAAAATTCAGGGAAGCAGCCGATGAATCCTGCGACTGGGAAGCCTGGGATCGGTCAGGGAGACACGCATATTCCGCTTCCTCTTGATTCTTCACCCCCCGTTCGTCGCTGAACGTTTATAGATTAATTTAGAGGGACGTATGAGCACTTTGTCAGATGATTTTGATTTTTCTCTGCTTTCTGGCTGTTATCTGGAAATGGTTTGTTTTGGCGTGCGTATCACGAGGTTTGATTTTTCAAGACCGCAGACATTCGCTGGTGTGTCGCCCTATAAAGTTTCATTCTGTGTAGAAGCCGGGTTGAAATATGAAATTGACGACATCGTGGGGCAGCGCGAATTTAATGACTCGTCTACCAGTGCGCCTTTATTAGATTTTTTATTAATGGACGTTGAGTCTGTTGAGGAAGTCGAGCCTGATACATTACAAATAATATTCAGCACGGGAGCGAAAATTACTATGGAGCCGGATGTTGCAGATGGTTATGAGTCTTATTCGATTTATTTGGATTCCGGTGACATCATCGTCGTCTGAACGGGTAAGAGCCGAGGAAGGAGGCAGATTTATTCGAGTTCGAGGTGACAGTAAAAAAGCCTCATAAATCTTTCCTCCTCATTTTTAAATAAGGCAAAAAAGTGCAAAATAGGACAAATTTTTTAACTTGAGCTGGGAAAGCGCTTTAAATAACTGCGTCGACCTTTATTTGATCATTTGTTTAAAGGCGGAATTAATGGGTAATTTAATTAAAGTTATAAAAACCTGCCTTCGATTTAGAAGGTCAGAAAAACTGCTCAAGGATTGGCATTACTAGACGCGGTAATATGCCGCAACGGGAGTGCAAGTACTTTTCTTTCAATTATAATTGGGATGGGTGAAGAGATGATGGCATCCATGAAGAACGGTGAGGGGGGCGAATATTTTATGCGCTTTACTTGTGAAGTAGGTGTAGGTAAAGTTCTAGATGAAAATCCATTGTCGAATCCGCACGAGTATTTGGATGACGTGCCCGAAAAATTCCGAGCTTTTAAAGATGAACTTGCACTTTTCAAAAATAATGCAAGTTTTTTCTGGAGGAAAATTAATCAAAGCTCATCGCAGGCATTACCGGATAAATTGAAGCGGCTTCAGCTTATGGGTTTCTTCCAAGAAGGTGCTGTTACCTATAAAAGTTTGCTGAAAACTATTATGAAAGAAAAATTGATATCAATATTGTTGAGACAGTTCTCGAATCGTTGATAGTAACGACAGAACAGTTGACTGTACTTGATTCTGAACTTGGTTTCGGCGATTTAGATGATGATTTTCAAGAGATTTTAGATGGTACAATTTGATTGAAGATGTCTAGGTTGTTAATTTTATATATGCGCTCTTTAAAAACTTACCTATTTTGATTGGGTTTAGGTGTTCTCAAGTAGGGCGGTTGAAAACCGCCCATTTTTTATTATGAAGTTTGCGAATTAAATTTCCTTCCAATTGCATCAAAAGAGCATTAATGGGCAACCTGTGAGTGCGCAGCATTATCCGCCTACAGGTGCAGAATTGAAGAGTGGGAAATAATGTACACACAAAATGATCTTGCTAATGATCTTGAAAAAAATTATCCGCAGGGTTCGACGTATTTAGGATTTCTAAATTTGCGTTTGAAATTTATGAGCGCCATGGATTAGAAATCACTCCTCCGATGGATCGAATACTTTTCTCATTGATGGTAATGGAAGAAGGGGAAGAGTTTGAGCTGACAGAAACTGAATTTTTAAATTTGCTCTCAGAACTTAGAATTATGGATTGACAGAGCTCAAAATGGAGAAAAGGGGACAGATTTATTTAAAGAGTTAAAAATCGTGTTAAATAAATCTGTCCCCTTTTGTTGAGGTCTAGCCGAAGAGTTCACGTTCACCCCGGTTGATATCAAGGTTCCACGGGACGCGATGCAAACTGCTGCTGGGAAGACCGGTAGAGAAACTGATGTAGGCGGACACGCACAAGCGTGTAGTCAGGGTGGGACATGCGATGGTTACAACTTATTCGCCCAAGATCAGTACTTCAATAGCTCAGCGTATAAGGTGTTTTACGAACACAAAATCAAGAGCGCTTTGAACGATCCAAATAAAGTAGTAGGGCCGACAACTATAAAATTTAATCGCGAAGATCCTCGATCGTTGCGCCCTGATACGTTGGATGTTACTTATACAATCGATGGAAAGCGTCAAACTGTTCGATTTGAAAATGAAGCTCGCAGAATACCGGAGCATAAAGAATGATTACCAAAGATATAGAAATTGTTAAAAGTATTTTTGAATTGCTTCAGTCAGGAATTGTTGAAGATTATGATGCATTCAAGTATGAGACTGAGGTGTGCGATGGATACATGATCGAAGAAATCTCCATTGAGAAAAATGGCGTGGTAAATGAACAGCCGCAAACTGATTTCAATGGTGCTGTTTTGTATCGATTAATTAAGGAGTTGAAGGCTAGCGCAGCATCGCGGGGTGAGAACTGGAGTTCTTTTGTGATGAGTTATGATGTTGGTGGGCAAGTAAAGACGAATTTCGTTTATCCGTGAGTAAAAATGTGAAAGTTATTTTTTGAATGTAGTTTATTGTCAATTTGGTTTGTGTCAAGAGGAGGGCTATATAAAAGGGGTGGGTTTATTTGAGAAAAGGGGAGAAAACGTGAACGAAATTAGCGTAATAATGGTAGTTGTATTTCTGATTGCGGGTTGCGCGCCGTCATGGTCTGCGTGGGTATCCAGTAAAGATGGATGGTAGGTACCAATTTTGAATCTCACGTATACAGCATTTGCTCGCGCACGCCCCATACATGTACTGAGCCATTTTGGTCCCCCGCTAACTAAGAAAAAACGTTCGATAGGGTAGTAAAAGAAAGCAGCGGGACGCGCTACTACATAACCTGGATCAGGGATTGCCGCTATTCGGTACTTGTATCTTCGGAAAGTAAGGTGGTTTCATGGAAATATGAAATTAATAATTTAAAAAGTTGATTTGTTTTTTGGTGTGATAGGTATAAAGAAAAGGGGTGTGGACTTATTTAAATTTGCGCTGGGAAAGCTATTAAATAAATCTGTACCTTTTAAAGGTTGGAGCGCTCAGGTCAATATCTCCAGTGTTGCAATCAGGAAGAAGTATTGAATGAGGTCGCTATGATTGTCCAAGCGCCAGGGAGATAGCTTGTTAGAGTGTTTAGTATTTATTGGGTAGATGGTGAAAGATTTTATTGAGCGACTCCCTATGAGGGTTATAGGGGCCTAATGACACTCAGTCATAAAGACGTCTCCTGTAATCGATGGTTCTTTATCAAGTGATTTATTTATTTGTAAGGACGCTGCTGGGCAAGACATGATTATGCGTTGGGCTGCAGACGATATTATTGATGATTTAGCTGATCGCAATCCCGTTGCCTTGGCAGATTTTTGAGGATTCATAACTGGTCACTTAGATAATATCTTCAGGAAAATGGCTGCGTGACTCTATTTCACACCGGAGGTCCTAAAAAAACGAGAAAAAATCCCAGCTAACAATGTGAGTTGTCAACGAAAACGTGACTATGGTTAATTACAAGATCAGTTTTGATTTTGGTTGCAACTTAATATTTTGTGACATCAACCAGGAAGTTGCACCATGACGTTAAACGCCTATCCTCGAATAAAAGTTTTTTTCGCATTCCTGCTATGCCCTCTTTTTTCGGGATTAGTAGCTGTGCCTTTTATATTAATTTCGATAATGGTTACTGTACTTGGAAACTCATCATTAATTGGAGAGGTGAGAGGAGCGGAAGTCTTCTCACTTTTTGTTACCGTGCCCATAATGGCTCAGTTGATCTTTCTTTTTCCGGCATTAGCATTAGCAATTTCACTTGTTTTCCTCAAGGTTGAGCGTAAAGCTAATGTGCACTGGGTAATATCAATTGTAGCCGCCACTGTTTCGGCTGCATGGATGTTTGGTCTTGTTTTTTTCTTTATAGGTAAGGTTGAAGGATATGGAGTGATGAGGAATATGTTTCCTGTATTTTTGAGTTTTGTGTTGGGAGGAATATCTACATGGGTGGCTGCTTATTGGTCCCTTCCGCAACGGCAATCCAGTGAGTGATCGGCGAGATTGGAGAAGCTGGTTTTCTTTTGAAGTTGGCTGCGTTTGTTGATAGTGAGCAATAATGTAATCGAGTTGCTATTGGTGTATTTCAGCTTTCAGATATTCAGGAATATAAAAAATGAAAATTCTTTTCTCCGCTTTTTGTACGTTATTTCTACTGAGTGGTTGTGCCACCAAAGACCTGAGTATTGAGAACCGCCAAAAGATTAAGACACTCGCTGTCTTGCCTGCCTCTTTTCCTGAACAGCAGTTCAAGTACACCAGCATGGATCAGGCATGGGGCGCAGGCCTGGGTGCTGGTACCGGGGTGGCTGTGGGAATGGCGTCGGGTGCGTCCAAAGTCGCAACCAGTGCAATGGCTGGCGCGGGTTTGGCAATGGGCGCGAAAGTAGCAGATGGCGGGGCTTTAAGTCCTCGTCAGGCAATTTTGTTGAACTTGCAGCGCAATCAAATAGATCCGGGGCAATTGTTTAAGCAGCAATTGGAGGCTCGGATCACAGCTGAGCAATTATTCAAGATTGTTCCAGACGGCAGCGGAGCGGACGCCCATATGGAATTTGTCATATCGGAGTGGGGCTTTGCCCTGAAAAATTATAGCTCAGAGCTTTATCCCACTGTTGGCGTTGTTGCGACCATGAAGCGCGGGGACATGGCCGTCTGGAGGAATTTCGAAACGATCACAGCGTTCAGTGACGGAAATACCTTGGCGTACACACCTCAGCAGTACGCAACAGACCCTGAAGTTCTCCGTGGCGCTTTGCAACATGCTTTCGAATTAGCGATAGAGAAGCTAATGGCTGATTTAAAACAATAGAAATTATGACGGAAAGCGTAAGTCCATTTTATTGAAAGGCAGAACTTTATTATTTCCCCGAGGCGGGTGTGCTGCCTAAGTTGATAACGCAGCACGCGACAGGGCACAGATTATTCAGTCGTGCAGTTCACGCATAAAACGGGCGACACTACGGCCGCCCGACTTTCACTCAGGCCGGAACCCCATTAAGCCTGCGACTGATCACATCCAACACATCACACCCATCGCGCAGCGGAATTGCCAGCAACTGCGCAAAATCTTGCAGCACCACCGCATCGCTGCTCAATTGATCGCGAAACGCCAGGTTCTCCAGCAATTGGGTAACAGCGCGGATGCGGTATACGGCGGCGTCGTGGAGTACATCCAGCGGTGCCTGGGTGTCGATAATCAGCGCTGGGACGGTGCAGTCGTGGCCGGTAAGAGGCATGTATCTATTCATGTGAAGTCTCGTTTTGATGGTATGAAAGCCATCACCCCATCGTCGCCAAACGATTCAGGTGGCAGCTGTGCGCAGGTTGGCGAACCGGAAACGAGTAACCGGCAGACCCGAAGGTCTCCCGCGCACAGCCGCCATAACACGACTTTGCGGGTGCAAAAATGCCTGCAAAAAAAACGCAGACCGTTTTTGCACTCGTTTACGGATCGCCAAATCCCATCGCTCTGTTGAGCGACGGCGGGACTATAAGCCGCCCGATCAAACCCGCGCAAGGCATCAAAGGTCGCGTCACGGGACTTCCACTATTTGCGACCCGTTTCACAATCCCCCCAAGAACTTTTCCAACCTTCCCGGTACTAACCTATCTCGACGGCAGTTTGCTGGCTAAATAATGGCAACTGATTATCCGCGCTCAAACAAACTGCCCTCAATACAGCTGCCGCTTGTCGGAATAACCCGTCCAACAACCTGAATTTCATCTTTACGGTGATGTGAAGTTGTTATTAATCAAAAAATTGCGTGCCCAGTCGCTCTGCCCTGCACTTGACCCGGCAAGTTCGATGCCTGTGTGCCACCCAATAAGTTTCGACGGATCGAACAGTCTCTATCGCCCCGTCGCCTTGAGATTTTGAATATGGACGCTCGCCCCGCTTTTGCCCTGAAACGCCTGTGCCAACGTGGCTTGGCTTTGATCCTGGCCAACGTGCTGTTCTGGCAGCCGTTGCTGGCCCAGGCCGAGGGGATTGTGGTGAACGGCCCCGGCACTACGGTCGGCCAGGCGGGCAATGGCGTGCCGGTGGTGAATATCGCCACGCCCAATGGCAGCGGCCTGTCCCATAACCAGTTCAGCGACTACAACGTCGGCCCCAATGGGGTAATCCTCAACAACGCCAGCGCGCCGCTGCAGAACACGCAGTTGGGCGGGATCATTGTCGGCAACCCTAACCTCAAGGCCGGCGCGGCCAATGTGATTCTCAACGAGGTCAACGGCGGCAGCCCCAGCCAGTTGCGCGGTTACACCGAGGTGGCGGGGCAGTCGGCCAAGGTGATCGTGGCCAACCCGTATGGCGTTACCTGCAGCGGCTGCGGTTTTATCAACACGCCGAACGTGACGCTGACCACCGGCAAGCCAGTGCTCGATGCCAGCGGCCAGTTGCAGCGCTATCAGGTCGACGGCGGCGCGGTGACCATCGACGGCCAAGGCCTGAACGCGAGCAATGTCGACCGTTTCGAGATCATCACCCGTACCGCCAAAATCAACGCGCAGATCAATGCACGCGAGCTGAACGTGATTGCCGGGCGCAATGACGTCGACGCCAAAACCTTAAACGCCACCCCGCGCGCCGATGACGGCAGCGCCAAGCCCGAGCTGGCCATCGACTCGTCGGCCCTGGGCGGCATGTATGCCGGCGCGATCAAGCTGGTGGGCACCGAAGCCGGCGTGGGCGTAAAGCTCGACGGCACGCTGGCCGCCAGCGGCGGCGACATCCAGCTGGATGCCAACGGCCACTTGAGCATGGCCCAGGCGGCGGCCAGCGGCGCGGTGAACATCAACGCGGCCAGCCTTGAGACCAAAGGCGCGGTTTACGCCGGTAGCACGCTCAAGGCGCAAACCCGCGGCGAGCTGAAAAACAGCAAAACCCTCGCCGCCCGCGACAGCATCAGCCTGGCCAGCAACGGCCAGTTGACCAACAACGGCATCGTCGAAGCCGGGGTCAACGCCGACAACACCCGCAATGCCAACGGCGACGTCACCCTTAACGCCCAGCGCATCACCAACACCGGCACGCTGATCGCCAACCGCGCACTCACCGCCACGGCCGCGCAAACCCTCAACAACCAGGGCGGCACCCTGAGCGCCAAACAGGCGCTGACGGTGAACGCGGCGGCTGTGGATAACCAGAACCAGGGCCGTCTGCTCAGCGATAACGCGCTGGTGGTCAACACGGCCCAGCTCGACAATCGCCACGCCGGCATTATCTCCAGTGACGGCGCGCAAACCCTCAACGTCAGCGGCGTGCTCGACAACAGCGCCGGCGGCTCGATCGACAGCAGCGGCGCCATCGCGCTGCATGGCCAGGCCCTGGACAACAGCGCCGGCAGCTTCACCAGTGGCGCGGCCATCACCCTCGACCTGCTCGGTGACCTGATCAACCGCAACGGCAAGCTGGCCAGCGCCGGGCCGCTGCTGATCCAGCGCGCCGGCCATGTCGACAATCAGGGCGGCAAGCTCGCGAGCCAAGGGCTGCTGAGCCTGTTCGCCAACAGCCTCGACAATCAGAACAACGGCACCCTGGCCGCCAACGACGACGTGACGGTCACCACCAGTGGCCTGCTGCAGAACGGCAGCAACGGTTTGATCCACAGCGAAAACGCCGGCCTCACCCTCAGCGCCGGCAGCCTGGACAACAACGGTGGTCGGCTGTCCTCCAGGGCCGGGGACGTGTTGATCGACGCCGGCCAGTTCAGCAACGGCACCGGCGCGGTGTTCGCCGGCAATCGTGTGTCGTTGCGTGGCGGCGATGTTGACAACGCCGGGCAGATCGCCGGCCAGGCCATCGACGTCAGCCTGCGCGGCGCATTCAACAACCGCAGCCTGATCGAGAGCGCCACCACGCTGGATGTGAGTGCCGCCAGCCTGAGCAATAGCGCCCAGATGCGGGCACTGGGGAGCGCCGGTCAAACGCGTTACGTCATCGGCGGCCTGTTGAACAACAGTGGCTCCCTGGAGGCGGCCAACAGCGGGTTGAGCCTCGCCGCCGGCTCGTTCCAGAACACCGGCGGCAGCGTGCTGCATGTGGGCAGCGGCGTGTTCGATCTCAGCGGCATCAACCTCGATGAGGTTGGCGGCAGCCTGGTCAGCCACGGCGACCTGACCCTCGACAAAGCCCGTTGGACCAACAGCAGCACGATCCAGGCCGAGCGCCTGACCGTCAACGTCGGCACCCTCAACCAGACCGCCAGCGGCAAGCTGCTGGCCGGCACCCGGCTGGTGGGCAGCGGCCAGGACTGGACCACCGCCGGCACCGTGGCCAGTAACGGCAGCCTCGACCTCACCTTGGGCGGCACGCTCAACAACAGCGGCCGCATGACCGCCGCCACCGACCTCAGCCTGCGCGCCGCAGCCGTCAACAACCTCGGCACCCTCGGCAGCGGCGGGGCCACGACCGTCACCGCCGCCAGCCTGCTCAATGACAATGGCCTGATCTTCAGCGGCGGCGACATGAGCCTGCGCGTCGAGCACCTGAGAAACCTAGCCGCCACCATCTATGCCCTGGGCAACCTGCGCATCGACCGCGACGGCCAGGGCGGCCTCGCCGACAGCATCGTCAACAGTTCCTCGACGATCCAGACCGACGCCAACCTGACCCTCGCCGCCAGCACCCTTCAGAACATCCGCACGCTGCTCACCAGTGAATCGGGCATCTACAGCGCTTCCATCACGCCCACCGCATGCATCTTCAATGTCACGGGCGGCGACTGTGACGGCGGCAAGGAAAACCGACCGTACCTGATTGCCCAGCGTGAGCACTTGATCGTGACGCAAGCCAGCGCGGCGTCCAGCATCACCTCGGGCGGCAACATGCTGCTGACCGGTGGCGAGCTGCTCAACAGCAGCAGTAGCATCGCCGCTGGCGGCAACCTGACCGCCGTCGTCAATCAGTTGAACAACGTGGGCCTGGTGACCCACGACACCCTCAGCGAACGTATTTTTGCCTCCGAGCGCAGCCGTCACCCGGAAATCTGGGCCGAGCCTGCGGCCGCGTTCAACCAGCGTTATTCCATCGGCGGGGCGAATTACGACCCCAATAACATGAACGGCGTCGAAGCCGCCATGGCTGCCTTTATCGGCACCATGGAGCGCGAGTGGGTGCCCCTCAAGACTACCGAGCTGGCGCCTTCCGACCAGCGTTACGCAGCGGTGATCCAGGCCGGCGGCGCCGTCAATGTGAAAGCCCAGGCCGGCATCGACAACAGCGTGGTGCGCGGTGGTTACACCTACGTGGGCAGCGGCATCAAAACCGACACCCGCGCGCCGGGTTACTCCACCCTGGTCAGCCTCAACCCGCAACTGCCGCCGGATGTCGCCCAGCAACAGGTCAACCCCCTCGGCCTGCCGGGCTTTGGCTTGCCCACCGGGCAGAACGGCCTGTTTCACCTCAACGACGGCACCAGCGCCAGCGGCCTGCCGAGCAGTCAGTTCGCGGCCAACCCGCAAAAGTACCTGATCGAAACCAACCCGGCGCTGACCGACATGCGTCAGTTCCTGGGGTCGGATTACCTGCTGGCCAAGTTGGGCTTCAACCCGGACCTGGCACAAAAGCGCCTGGGTGATGGTTTCTACGAACAACGCTTGATCCAGCAAGCCGTGCTTGCCCGTACCGGCCAGCGGTTCATCGATGGCCTGACCAGCGATGCCGCCTTGTACCAGCGTTTGATGGACAACGCCGTCGCCAGCAAAACCGCGCTCAACCTGGCCGTGGGCGTGAGCCTCACTGCCGAGCAGGTCGCGGCGCTGACCCACGATATTGTCTGGCTGGAAAACGCCACCGTCGCCGGCCAACAAGTGCTGGTGCCCGTGCTGTACCTGGCCCAGGCCAACAATCGCCTGGCGCCCAACGGCGCGTTGATCTCCGGCAATGACCTGAGCCTGATGGCCGGCGCCGACCTCAACAACGTCGGCACCCTGCGCGCCACCAGCAGCCTGTTCGCCAACGCCGGCGGCAACCTCACCAACAGCGGCCTGATGCAAGCCGGCGGGCGCCTCGATCTGCTCAGCGGCAACACCCTCAGCAACCGCGGCGGCGGCATTCTCGCCGGCCGCGACGTCAACCTCGCTGCCGGCGCCGACCTGCTCAACCAGCGCACCGTCACCACCCACCAGAGCGCCAGCGGCTACCGCACCGAACGCAGCGACTTCGTCGACAACGCCGCGCGCATCGAGTCGGCCAACGCGCTTACCCTGCAAGCAGGCGGCAATATCAACAACGTCGGCGGCGCACTCAAGAGCGGCGCCGATACCATCGTTCAGGCCAAGGGCGACATCAACGTCACCGCTTCGCAAACCCTGAACAGCGGCAACATTGGCAGCCGCTCGAGCTTCAGCACTCTCGCCCAGCAGGGCTCGGTGGTCGAGGCGGGCCGTGATCTGCATCTGGTGGCGGGGCGCGATATCAGCGCGGTGGGCAGTCAGCTCAATGCCACGCGTGATTTGGCGATGGCGGCGACGGGCAATGTGAACCTCGGCGCGGTCACCAACGAGCAGCATTCGGCATCCAATTCGAAGAAGGTCACCAGCAGAGAGGACCACGTTCAACAGGTGGGCACCTCGCTGGTGGCGGGCGGCGACCTGTCCCTGAGCGCCGGCAACGACCTGATCGCCACGGCCAGCCGCGCGAGTGCCGGCCAGCAAGCGTACCTGTACGCCGGCAATGACCTCGCGCTGAAGGCCGCGCAGAACAGCGACTACAGCTATTACCGCAAAACCAAGACCAGCAACGGGTTACTCTCCAGCAGCCAGAAGACACGCATCGACAGCAGCAACCAGATCGCCCAGCAAGGCTCTTCCATCAGCGGCGACACGGTGGTGGTGCGTGCCGGTCGAGACATCGGCACCACGGCCAGCGATGTGGTGTCCACCCACGCCACAAGCGTGCAGGCCGGACGCAACGTATTGATCGACGGCGCCACCGAAAGCTTCGAGCAGAGCCATTCGTCCTCGGTCAAAAAATCGGGCTTGCTGAGCACCGGCGGCATCGGCGTCACGCTAGGCTCCAGCAGCAACAAAAACACCACCACCAGCAGCACCGAAACCACCCGCGCCAGCAATGTTGGCAGCGTGCTGGGCAGCGTGAACATCCAGGCCGGCAAGGACCTGACCGTACGTGGCTCCGACGTGGTGGCCGGCAAGGACATCAGCCTGGCCGGGCAGAATGTCAGCATCCTGGCGTCCGAGAACAACAACCGCAGTGAGCAGACCGCCAAGAGCAAATCCAGCGGCTTGACCCTGGCGTTGTCCGGCACCGTGGGCAGCGCGGTGGACAGCGCCTACCAGACCGCCAAACAGGCCAGGAACGAGGACGACACTCGTCTGTCGGCGCTGCAAGGCGTGAAGGCCGGCTTGACCGGTGTGCAGGCCTGGCAGGCGGCGCAGAAGGACGGGGGCATCAACGGCGGAAACGTCGCGCAGTTCGTGGGCATCAGCCTCTCCCTGGGCTCACAAAAGTCCGAGTCCAAACAGACTCAGGAACAAACCCTCAGCCAGGGCAGCAGCCTCACCGCCGGCAACAACCTCACCATCGTGGCCGACGGCAACGGCACGCCCGGGGACGCGGGTGATATTCGTGTGCAAGGCAGCAAGCTGCAGGCCGGCAACCAGATGCAACTGGCCGCCGAGCGCGACATTCGCCTGGAAGCGGCAGCCAACGACCAGAAGCTCGAGGGCAACAACAAGAGCAGCGGCGGGGCGGTGGGCATCAGCTTGGGCGTGGGCTCCGAAGGCGGCGGGCTGAGTATCTTCGCCAATGCCAACAAAGGCACAGGCAACGAAAAAGGCAACGGCACCACCTGGACCGAGACCACGCTGGACGCCGGCAACCAGATCAACCTGACCAGCGGGCGCGACACGACCCTCAAAGGCGCCCAGGTCAGCGCCGACAAAATCGCCGCCACCGTCGGCCGCGACCTCACGCTGCAAAGTCTGCAAGACACCGACAACTACAAGTCCAAGCAGACCGATGCGAGCGCCGGCGTCAGCTACGCCATCATCGGTTCAGGCGGCAGCGCCAACCTCAGCGTCAGCAAAAGCAAGCTCGACTCCAAATACCAAAGCGTGCAGGAGCAAACCGGCCTGTTCGCCGGCAAGGGCGGTTACCAGATCGACGTGGGCAGCCACACCCAACTCGACGGCAGCGTGATCGCCAGCACCGCCACGCCAGACAAAAACCGTTTGAGCACCGGCACCCTCGGCTGGAGCGTGTTGAAGAACAAGGCCGAGTACAGCAGCAAATTGCAAAGCGCCAGCGTCAGCACGGGCAGTGATGGCTCCGGCGCCTTTATCAGCAACATGCCCACCGGCACCCTGATCGCTTTCAACCACGGCGACAGCGACAGCGGCACCACCTCATCGGCCATCTCCAACGGCACCCTCGACATCCGCGATCCTGCCAAACAACAGCAGGACGTCGCCACGCTCAGCCACGACGTCGAACACGCCAACGGCAGCATCAGCCCGATTTTCGATAAAGAGAAAGAGCAGAAACGCCTGCGGCAGGTGCAGCTTATTGCGGACATTGGTACGCAAACGGTCGATATCGTTCGGACCCAAGGTCAGCTTAATGCCGATAAAGAGGCGCGTGCTGAACTTGATAAGCGTGGCATCAAGGAACCTGAAAAAGATGCCAATAAAGAAGACGTCGAACGCTACAAGCAACAACTCATTGCCACTGACGCTTATCAACGAATCATGGCTGACTACGGGGTCGGCGGTAATTACCCCCGTGTAGCACAGGCGGTGACAGCAGCATTGCAAGGCCTTGTGGGGGGCGATATTGGCTCAGCTATTGCGGGGGCATCGGCGCCGTACCTGGCACAAGTGATCAGGAAAACCACCGGGGACAATACCGCGCTGAATACCATGGCGCATGCCGTACTGGGCGCGGTGGTAGCGCAGGCGCAAGGCAACTCCGCACTGGCCGGCGGTGCTGGCGCGGCGACGGGTGAGTACATTGCGCACCAGATGTATCCGGGTGTGGCAACGGCGGATCTGACGCAGGATCAGAAGGAGACCGTGTCGGCGTTGTCCGGTTTGGCTGCGGGATTGGCCGGGGGGGTTGCGGGAGGCGATCTGGGTGGGGCGGTCACGGGCGCGCAGGCGGGGACAAATGCGGTTCAGAACAACTATCTGAGCGAGGGGCAGAAAGCTCAGCGTGATGCGGAAATGGCAGCTTGCCCGGGTGCGGGATGCCGCACAGGTACCGCTACCAAGTGGCTGGCAATCGATATTTCGCAGGATGCCGTCTTTACAGCAGGTGCACTCTCAGGTGCGGCTATTGGGTTGAATGAATCCATCGACAGCATTGTGCACACGGCTGGTAACTTTACAGAGACCATCACGGCCCTGAAATCCGTTGTCGAGAGCGGTGGTGTTTGGGATTCGGTCAAGCAATCGTACATCGACCGCCTTGATAAATTGCAGATGCACTACGAAGAAGCCGGGGCCAGTGGTTCATACCTGGCCGGAGTTGAAACCGGCAAGCTTTTGATTGATATGGCGAGCGTTCTCGCCGATGGCGCCGGGCTGGTGAAGGGTGGTGCCTTGCTGGCGGAGAAGGTTACGGCCAAGGTTGCCAAGGCTGAGTTGGAGGTGGCGGCGAAGGGCTCGGCGGGTACGCCTCCATGGTTCAGCGCTGAGGGGGAGTTTAGCGGAAGGCTTTCTGATGGTTATGCGTCGGGAACGACTACGACTACGTTTAATGAGGTTGTTGTAGAGAACGCTGGGGATTTTAGCGGCGGGATTGGGGCAAAAGGTGGCGGTTCTAGTGGTTTCAGTGGCGGTAAACCAACTATTGTTGATGATCCATATAGCCCGAATGCTGTTACTGAAAGGTCTAGCGTAAATAGAGATTATTATGGTCGGGAAACTGCTGCCGATGAGTTTTCTGCTGGTCTTCCAGACTATGCAACGCATTCAACAGCAAAGAGCTATCAGTCAACGGCGCCAAGAGATCTGAACGAGCAGACTTTGTGGAACCGAGTGACAGAAAATCCCTCTGCCGGTCGTGATACAAAACTAGCGGGCGATAAAGACTTCCCGCGGAGTGAGGGATGGAGAAAAATGGAAGTAAGTCACCGTCTACCTAGCGGAGAAAATATAACCATCCACTACCAGTACAATTCCGTAACGGGTAAAGCATACGATATGAAAATTACTACGCCGCAACAGCTGCCCCCTGTGCTGCAGCCCGGTAGGACTATTGAGTGATGTGGATATGATTATTCGAGAAATTGGGCGAGAAGAGCCTGTACAGGTGTTTGGGATTTACTGGATAGAGAGCGAGCGTTTTTACTGGGTCATTCCTTATGATGGCTACGGTGGCCTGATGGCACTCAGCGATAGAGAAGTCGATGTTGTTGACTCTTCTTTGTCAAGTGATCTCATCCTCTGCAAGGATGGGGGGGGAGGGGACATGATTCTGCATTGGGCAGCGGAAGATTTGATTGAAGAGCTTGTGGAGCGTGATCCACTAGCAATGGTCGAGTTCTTAGAACGCATAAAAGGCTGATGGTCCAAAAGGGACGGGCCAGGTTATCCCTGATGCAATAAGCCCCCCCAAGCTCAGTTCGGTTGAAGACCTGTTTGGGCAGACATTTGAAAGTATCCCGCTGTCGCACCTTCCCA
This sequence comes from Pseudomonas poae RE*1-1-14, assembly GCF_000336465.1. Taxonomy (NCBI): domain Bacteria; kingdom Pseudomonadati; phylum Pseudomonadota; class Gammaproteobacteria; order Pseudomonadales; family Pseudomonadaceae; genus Pseudomonas; species Pseudomonas poae. The sequence continues at coordinate 4,988,071 of NC_020209.1, forward strand.
ATTGGAAGACCGGTTCGCTTGTAAATGATGGGGTGTTGGGCGAGCAACTGGCCCTGCAAACCCTTAACGAGAAAACCGGCCTCAATTTCAAACCTCTGCAAAACAGTAGCAACCACGGCTGCGATGACTGCGCGGTGGCGATCAATGGCGATACGATTACCGTGGTGGTGATGGATGCGAAGTCTTCGGTGAATGGTGTGAGTAAGGCCGGTACGCCGCATGGGGACCCGAGGACGCGGTTGGAGGGGTGGCTGGGTAATAGATTAATTGCAGACTCTGATCCTGCTTTACGCGATGCTTTGCAAGCGGCGTTGGATTCAGGAAAAGCCAAAGTTCAAGGTGTAACAGTCAAAGTCGGTGTTCCCGCCCCTAGTAAAACAGGTGTAGCAGAATTTAAGGTGGAACCATGGACCAAGAAGTAATTCAGTGCGAGCGCTCGGGCGTAAACCCGAAATGGCCCTCCTACAAAAGTGTACTGGGGCGCATAGCCAAGGGGCCATACGTCTCAGATGACTACGAGTTTAATGGCATCCGTGAATATGTTGAGCGCGGCGATGCATTTGCGAAGCCATCAATGCCTGTACCGAATAATGACAACGTTACGCGTAGTAGCTCCGAATGGATGGCCGTCACACGAGCCCACAAGGTAATGGCAACCGCGCCAGATAACCCGCAATGGCTTCTGGAATTGGCCCATTGGCTGCGCTATTACCAAGTAGGAATTTGGCAGTTGTTCTTCTGGGCGGGCCAGTTCGACATTATTGCCAAAGCGGCAGGCAATGATCGACGCCGCCAAAACTACAGCATCCAAACCGCCACCAATATGATGGCCGCCATGGCGATCCTAGGCTGGAAGGATGCCGTCATCCATCAGGGCTATCTCACCCATGCGGCTCTCAACCGTGGGCATCAATTAGTGATTGAGTACGAAGAGCAACACCGCCGCGCCCAAGCCTTTATGCTGCGTGTGTTTGCCGATTGGGTGGGCGATGTCTCGCATCAATGGCCTGCTTATGCTTACGACGAACCCATCTACGAAGCCTTGTTGGCCAATTGGCGCACTCCCAGCCCCGACGACCTGATGCCCTGCCTGTTGGCCGCGTGTGACCGCCACACTTGGCAAACCGGCAAAGAGAGCCAGAAGAATTCCTACGACTTCAATCAGGACTGGCACTTGGAGCGCGTGCCGGTGGAAATTCTCTATATCCTGCGCCTGCGCCAGTGGGAAGGTTTAGCCAATCCGCAGAAGATTGATCATCCGCTGCTGGCCGCGCCCTTTGACCAATTGCCGTCCGAGCAACCAGTGCCTGAGTTGGACGAGTTGATGCAAGGTGTGCTAAAGCGCGCAAGGGAAGACTGGCCACAATACGATGAAGTGCTGTCTTTGCCAGCATTGAAGAGTTGAATAAACACCCAAAACACCAAGGGACTGCCGTGAAAAACCTCCTACTCATTCTCCTCACCACCCTCATCCTCGGCGGCTGCGTCAGCCATCCGCTCACACCGGAAAATCGCGCGCAGGTTAAAACCGTGAAAGTGCTGCCCGTGAAGTGGGGCAAGAACATGGTGTACTTCGGTCGTGAACAAGCCTGGGGCGCGGCCTTGGGCGCCGGGTTGGGTGCCGGTGTGGGCATGGCGAGCGGGGCGTCCAGGGTGGGGACTGCGGCGTTGAGCGGTGCCGGGTTTGCCGCTGGCATGAAGCTTGGGCAGTTGGCTGAAATGTCGACGCCAGCGGCGATATTGACGGTGATGGACGCCGAAAACATCGACGTGGGTGTGTTGCTCAAACAGGGTTTTGTCGATGCGCTGAGCAAGACGTCGACGCTCAAGGTGGTGGGTGACGATGAGCCCGCCGATGCGCAGATTCAATTGACGGTGACTGAGTGGGGGTTTCGCCTGACTCAGGGTTTCAGCAGCGTGATCTACCCGACCATTTCGGTGATTGCGCAGATGGACCGTGGCGACCAGATGATCTGGCGTACGTTCGAGACGATCACGCCGTTCAATGGCCAGAATGTGTATGGCTACACGCCGCTGACCTACCGCACCGACCCCGAGGCTTTGCGCCGGGCGCTGACCGGGATCACGCAGATCTCCAGCCAGTATCTGGTGAAGGAGCTTAAGTAAGCCTGGTGGAACTTCATGTTCTGCAGGTTGTGCAGGGTTCACATATCCGCGCGAAACAACTTGAGAACCCCCCTTAACTCCGTAAAATGCGCCAGCCGTTGCGGCACTACAGATTCAGGGATGAATGCAGACGCACGTGTTGCTCCTCCCGGAATCGCCGCAGGCCTTAGCTCTGCCGATTTCCCATTTCAGGAGCAATACGTGAACACACTCTCCAAAATCCTGCTGTCTGGCCTCACCGCCGCAGCGCTGTTGACCGTGGCCGGTTGCGCCACCGAGAGCAACCGCGCGATGCCGGTGGAGCAGGTCGCCAGCGCCAAGATTGCCTATTCCGGCGTGCGCGTGCCGATTGCCGTGGGCAAGTTCGATAACCGCTCCAGCTACATGCGCGGCATCTTCTCCGATGGCGTCGACCGCCTCGGTGGTCAGGCCAAGACCATCCTCATTACTCACCTGCAGCAGACCAACCGCTTCAACGTGCTGGACCGCGACAACATGGGCGAAATCTCCCAGGAAGCCGCGATCAAAGGCACCGCGCAGAAGCTCAAGGGCGCTGACTACGTAGTGACCGGCGATGTGACCGAGTTCGGCCGCAAAGAGACCGGCGACCGCCAGCTGTTCGGCATTCTCGGCCGTGGCAAAACCCAGGTGGCCTACGCCAAGGTCGCGTTGAATATCGTCAACATCAGCACATCCGAAGTGGTGTATTCCACCCAGGGTGCCGGTGAGTACGCGCTGTCCAACCGTGAAGTGATCGGCTTCGGCGGTACCGCCAGCTACGACTCCACCCTCAATGGCAAGGTGCTGGACCTGGCCATGCGCGAAGCGATCAACCGCCTGGTCGACGGCATCAATGCCGGCGCCTGGAACCCGCGCAACTGATCAGCCACACCACAAGGAGCAGTACACGGATGAGCAAGGCAGTGAAGTTGGCGCTGATGCTGACAGCAATCGCAGCAGTCGCCGGGTGCCAGACGGCGCCCCAGCCCCTGTATCAATGGGAAAGCTACCAGCCGCAGGTTTACGAGTACTTCAAGGGTGAGCCCAAGGAAGCGCAAGTCGAGGCACTGGAACGCGATCTGCAGAAGATCAACGCCAGTGGCCGCAAGGCGCCGCCGGGTTACCACGCGCATTTGGGCATGCTGTACATGAGCATGGGCAAGGATGACCAGATGGTGCAGGAGCTGCGTACCGAAAAGGCGTTGTTCCCTGAGTCCGCCGCTTACATGGATTTTTTGCTTAAAAACGCCAAGGCCGGAGTTGCCCTCAAATGAACCTCTTGAAACTCACCGGCGCCTTGCTGGCCCTGGCTTTGCTCGGCGGTTGCGCGGCGCCCAAGACCATTGATTACACGGCCTACAAACAGGCGCGGCCCAAGTCGATCCTGGTACTGCCGCCGATCAACGAGTCGCCGGAAGTGCAGGCCTCCTACAGCCTGGTGTCGCAGGTGACTTACCCGTTGGCCGAAGCCGGCTACTACGTGTTGCCGATCGCCCTGGTGGATGAAACCTTCCGTCAGAACGGTCTGACCACTGCCAACGATATTCAGGCCGTGCCGCCCACCAAGCTGCATGACATCTTTGGTGCGGACGCAGCGCTGTACATCACCGTCAGCGAGTACGGCACCAAGTACATGCTGATCTCCAGCGACACCTCCGTGACGGCCTCGGCCAAACTGGTCGACCTGCGTACCGGCACCACCCTGTGGACCGGTGCGGCGCGTGCGTCCAGCGAAGAAGGCAACAACAACGGCGGCGGCCTGGTAGGCATGCTGATCACGGCGGCGGTCAAGCAGGTGATCAACAGCTCCACCGATGCGGCGCACCCGATTGCCGGGATTACCAGCGCCCGCCTGCTGTCGGCAGGACAACGCACCGGCATTCTGTACGGCCCGCGTAATCCGAAATACGGCACCGACTGACGTGTTTTAAAAGCCCTGCCTGGCCGCCTGGTCAGCCAGGGCTTTTTGCAGCCTCAGTTCACCAGGATGTCCTTGGGCTTGATCAATTGCGTGCTGTTGACTCGGAAGCTCGGCTTGCCCGTGCCAGTCAGGTCGATGGCGACGAAATAGCGATTGATAGCCGGGTCGAAACTGACGATGGTTTCGCCTGCGCGCCCAGTGAAGGCAGTGACGAGTTTGAGGTGTGCATTGGCCTCGTTCTCCAGGCCGCGCAGGTCCATTTTGTCGACCCCGGTAGAGAGGTCCATGATTTCGTCCGGGGCTTCAGGCGTGGAATCGCTGGCGCGTTTATAGACGAACGTGTCCGCGCCTCTGCCGCCGCGCAGCCGGTCTGCGCCGCCGCCGCCCGTGAGCCGGTTGGCGGCGTCGTTGCCGATCAGTGCGTCATGGCCTGAGCCGGCAATGGCATTTTCGATGGCGCAGTCGCGCGCAATAGAGACATTGCCTCGCAAGCCCCCCACATCCGAGAACGAGCCCGCCCTGAGGTTGATGACCTGGTCGTTGCCGTACCCCGAGACATCCAGCGTGTCGTTGCCCGCGCCGTCCCAGATGCAGAACGCCGCGCTATCTCGATGGTTTTCGAGGGAGTAGTAATCCCTGCCGCTATTGGAGTTGAAACCGTAGGTGTTGTCTTCCCGGCGAATGTGATGATTGGCCCCATACCTTTTTTGCACCGCACTGATGTCGTCCATCATCGGCGCTTTGGGCGGTTCGCCAAGCTGCTTGCCGCAGTGTTCGGCATCGAAGTAACTCATGACGCTATGCGCTCTGGAGTCCTGTACGTGGGCAGGCGCGCTTGCCCCGGTCCAACCGTCGTAATGGCCTGGATGAGTCAGGCCCAGTGTGTGACCAATTTCGTGGGTCAGATCGTGGCGTGTCACCCGGCTTGGGTTGTAAAACGTGTTGCCGCTGCTCCAAAACTGTCCGGGGAAAAAGCCCACTGCCGTGTCGACTTGGCTGGAAACACCGAAGCTTAATCGACCTTCTGCCTGGCGGCCGTTCTCAGTGAAATCCAGATTGGCGACATCACTCCAGGATTGCATGGAGCGTCGTGCGTCCCGCTTTTGAGCTTCGTTGAACCGTTGTGCATGGGTGTTGAAGGTGTAGGAAATTTCAGTCTTACCATTCCGATTCCAGTCATGCCACTTATCCGTTTCCCGGGTGAGTTGCTCAACGGCTTGCTGCTTGTCAAACGAGCGCTTGTGGATCCTGGCTGCGTGTGGATCGTCCCGGCGCAGCGTCTCGTCGTAGTTGGCATGGCGAGTACTTCTGGCTGGAGGATGCAGAAAGCGATTTGACTCGACGTAGTGTGGTGGCGCCTTGCGCACATAGCGGTGCGGAATAGGCGGTTGGAGAAATGGCCGAAGGAGTGTTCCAAGCAACCGGTTGAACGGTCGCAGAGCAGGTTGAATGTACGGCTGATAGGCATATAAGGGCGCGCTGAAATCTATTCTCACGGTAGTATTTTCCGCTGGGTGCTGTCACTTTCCTTACTTGAACGACGCCGCAGGTTCCGTTTGCAGGGGGGGTAAAACTGCCAGTCCGGGAAAGCGTTTCCAAAGGTGGATATGTGTCCGAACAAGACTTTTTTGAGCGGTGGGCCGAGGACGTAAATGTTTATGCAGTGTTTAATTTCAGCCCTCGACCCCGTCGTTGCTGGCCGTGCCACCCAGCTCGTGAAACTATCCAGATTGACCGGCGAATGAACCTACTTCACGGACTCCTGCGTCTGACCCAAGTGAGCGAATCATTCACACGCTCGGTTAAGCCAATCCCTCGGCCCTCCACAATCAACTGTGGGAGGGGGCTTGCTCCCGATAGCGGTATGCCATTCACTAAATGTCCTGACTGACACGCTGCGATCAAAAGGAGCCCGCCACGCACATGCCCACCCCGGCTGCCTCACCCAGCGACGAATCGCTGCTGGCCCGCTACCGAACCGGTGACGCCGCCGCGTTCGAAGCGCTCTACGCACGTCACCGCCAGGGCCTTTACCGATTTCTCGTGGCCCTGTGCAACAAGGCCGAATTGGCCGAAGAGATCTATCAGGAAACCTGGCTGAGCCTGATCCGCAGCACCACCCAGCCACAGGGCCGCGCGAGTTTTCGTACCTGGCTGTTCCAGATTGCCCGCAACCGCCTGATCGATCACTGGCGCAAGCACGGCATCCACAGCCCGCTGCACGACAGCTACGACGAACAACTGCACGCCCAGCCCGCCCACGACGCCGGCCCCGAGCAGCAACTGAGCCTGAGCCGCGACCAGGCCCGCCTCGACGCCGCCCTGCAAGGCCTGCCCGACGACCAGCGCGAAGTCTTCCTGCTGCGCCTGCACGGCGACCTCGACGTACCGCAAATCGCCGCCCTCACCAACGCCCCGCTGGAAACCGTCAAAAGCCGCCTGCGCTACGCCCAGCAGAAACTGCGCCGCCTGCTGGGCGAGGAGATCACCGCATGACCGACAAACGCGCCAAACCGGATCCCGATGACCTGCTGCAGCACTATCGCCAACACAGCCCAGGCGAACCGCCTGCAGCCCTCGACGCCTTCATCCTCGACACCGCCCGACGTGAGGCCCCAGCGCCGCAGATGAGCGTGTGGCAGCGCTGGCGCAACATCTGTAAACAACCGCGCTGGCAAATGGCATTCGCCACGGTGGCCGGGCTGGCGTTGATGGTGGGTGTGGTGATGCGTGAGCCGGTTGCGCATAACGAAATATCTACCGCCACGTTTTCTGTGCAGGCACCGATGGCCCGGATTGCGATGGCGCCCAGGGATGAGCGCGCTGGGGCGATGGTGGGCCAATCTGCAGCCGAACGAATCACTAAACGCGCGCCAGTGCCAGGGCCTGCGTTGGAGGAGGGGTTGCGGGAGATTGTCGCGCTACGTGAGGCGGGAGAAAGCAGGGCGGCGGATGAGAAGCTGCTGGCGTTGCATGAGCGGTTTCCGCAGGAGGATTTGCCGGGATTGTTGGAGGGGGTGAGAAGGCGTTGATACGAAAAAGCCCCGGACCTTTCGGTTTGGGGCTTCTTCACTGACTTGGTTCCAGCGTCGTTTTGAACTGGAGGCTTTTGGTGCCGGTTTATAAGGGGCTGGGCTCGTGGTAAGTGAAGCCTATTAAGGGGACTGTCATAAATTTTGTGTTCGGGCATAACATGTTGATAGAGGTGCATGTATGCCGACCAAAAAGAAACCGGCCCGTGAGGCCCCGCGAGACCTTCCATCCATTCCCCAAGAGCTGATCGACCAGTTCGTCAGCGGCCCGATGAGTGCCGAAGCCATTCAGGATGCCTCGATGGCGTTCAAAAAGGCGCTGATCGAGCGAGCTCTTGGTGCCGAGTTGGGCCACCACCTTGGCTATCCTCAGGGCGCGGAGCGCCCTGAGGAATCGAGTAACCAGCGCAACGGCAAGAGCGGAAAAACGGTGCTAACCGATGACGGTCCGCTGCGTTTGGACATTCCCAGAGACCGTGATGGAAGCTTTGCTCCGATTCTGATCCCCAAACACGAACGGCGTTTTACCGGCTTCGATGACAAGATTATCGCGATGTATGCCCGAGGCATGACGGTTCGCGAAATCCGGGCGTTTCTCTCTGAACAGTACGGAACAGACGTCTCTCACGATTTCATCAGCTCCGTCACTGACGCAGTGTTGGAGGAGGTTACCGCCTGGCAACAGCGACCGCTTGAACCGATGTACCCGGTAATTTTCTTCGATGCATTGCGAGTCAAAATTCGCGACGAAGGCCTGGTTCGCAACAAAGCGATCTACTTGGCACTGGGAGTATTGCCGGACGGAACGCGAGATATTCTGGGCATTTGGATTGAAACAACCGAAGGCGCCAAATTTTGGATGAAGGTCTTTAACGACCTGAAAACCCGAGGCGTCGAAGACGTCTTGATCGCCGTAACTGACGGTCTCAAAGGCATGCCCGAAGCGCTGAGTGCTGTGTTTCCTGAGACGACGTTGCAGACCTGCATCGTCCACCTGATCCGTAACAGCCTCGATTACGCCCCGTGGGATAAGCGCCGTGAGCTGGCCAAGGCACTGAAACCGATCTATCAAGCACTTAATGCTGACGCCGCAGAACAAGCGCTACTGGCTTTCGAAGCCGGGCCTTGGGGTAAGCAATATCCGACAGTCGTATCGGCTTGGAAACGTGCTTGGGATCGAGTTATACCGTTCTTCGTGTTTCCCCCGGCAATACGCAAAGTGATCTACACAACCAATGCCATCGAGAGTATCAATGCCCAGTTGCGCAAGGTCATCAAAACGCGAGGCCACTTCCCAACGGATGAGGCCGCGACAAAGCTAATCTGGCTGGCATTACGAAATATCACCGCGAACTGGGGCAGTGCGGCTCATGATTGGAAGAACGCAATGAATCAATTTGCGATTCTGTACGGAGATCGATTTATCAGGCCGACCTGGTAAAGATAGGGCCTGCCTGACGGCAGGCCTTAACCGGCCCGAACACAAAAAATCTGACACTCTCCTATTGAATTTATTCATGTTGAATCCTTGTGGTTCCACCCCCACTAGCATCGCTACCGTGCTTTCGCGGACCTTATTAATTGGGTGAACCTGGAAATCGCAAGATGTATGTCATCTTGGGTATCTCCGTCCCACTCCTCAACCGTTTCCAACTCGGCTCGTAACCTGGCAATACGCTGTTCGATCTCTCCAATTTCAGAGGCTCCGCATTGCTTAGCGATTGCATGCCAATCCTCATCAGAGATTTTTTCCTGAACAGATAAGCCCGACTTGGCATTTTCCATCAGCTTCTGAAGGTTACTCATCTGTGGTCTCTGGCAGGTTGTGAAAAATTCGCTGGGGATCCTGAGAATATCTTGAGGACACGCGGCATGAAACCCGCAGGATCGTGGTAGCGGCAATCACACCAACTTACTGAAATTTCAATGTTGAAATTGAAAGGATCTTGAAGAAAAAAGAATATCGTTACGGTATTGGTAACGGAGATACTGTGATAGTTGGTAACCAGATGGGTATCGAGTCACGAGTTGAACGGTAATATACCGTTTACACCCCAGTCATCTAACAATGCGGGCAACAATATCGCTGCGGATGAGGCCTCCCGCCGCCAAGCCCTGAAGCTTTTTCACCAGCACTCCTCGCTCAATTTTCGACGTTACCGGGTCGACAATTTGATATTGACGATCGCACCACTGCTCAACTTGACGAAGCCAGAAAGCCTTCGCAACGGGCTCTGTGTCGAGCCGTTCTAACAGATATGCCACCTGTTGCCATCCCGGCTTTAATTGAAGTATCGCTTGGCGGCGGGTTGTCGACAGTTCACGCCAGTCCAGATCTAACTTTTCGTCTAATCCCGTGCGCACGGAGGTCCATGGTTGTTTGTCTAGCGCCGTCACCGCAGCGCGAAACACTTTGTCCGACGGATCATCAAGCGCCTCAAACAGTTCGGGCAATTGGTCATCCCCGAGCAGGCGCACAGCCGCATGCCGTACGGTGGAATAACTAGAACGTAGCGCTTCTGTCAGCCATCGCTCGTCGAGTTCGGCGTTAAGCTCTGCTGCCAGGCCAAGAACACCGAGCCAATCACGTTTCCCTGTGGGCACATCTTGGTTCACCCGTTCTGATAGCACCGCCAGTGTGTCGACGTTATTACGTGGTGCCTCAAAGCGTGCCAGGCTACGGATCGAGGGCGATGCATCCAGCAAGGCCTGGCGTAAAAGCTGTCTTGGATTGTCGAGCAATGGGAGCAGCGCTCGTAGTACGCAGACCCGCACTTTAGCTCCTGGCTGTGACAGGGCTTCAAGCAGCAATGGCGAAGCTTGCGCAACTGGCAGCTCCTGGCATGCAGACACGGCTGCTAGCCTTACGGTTAGCTCACGATGAGCCAGGGCGCTGCGGAGAAGGGCTTCTGGGGCGGTATTTTTTTCCAGCAAAAGCGCAAACAGATAGCGCGCAGCTTTTCCTTGTCGAGTAAGGAAATTTGCATAGACCTCACCTTGGATTTCGGGCGACTGTAGTACGTCGCATACGGATATTAACGTGGGGCCATGATCGGCTCTCTGCCGCGCAGCCAGCGCCATAAGAGGCTCCAGCGCAAATAACAACGCTTGAGTCTGCGAGGTCGACAGATAGTGATTCATGGCTACTAACGCCAAATCGCGAATCTGCGGAACCCAATCATTCAGCCGATTTATCAAAGCCACTAACGCTTCTGGAGACGGGTGGTTGGACAATTCCCTGACTGCGACTTCTCGAATGAAACCGTTGTAGTGGGTACTGAGTTCTACCCAGGTCTCTTTACTGTTGGCATTTTTAAGTAGTTCCAAGGCTTCATTGCGTCGATGTTCAGACCATGGGGAAGCAGGTACTTGTTTGTTCCTCAGTCTATCTAGCCACTTCGCTATGGTGGTCATGCTTCAACCTTTTCTATACGCCTGTGCGGGCGTTTTGATAGATGGTAACCAGACGGGGTGTTGACTTTTGGTGGTTACCGGCGTGGTTACCTGCAGCCCGACAAGGCGGCCAGCGAAACAGACGATTTGGTCTGAGTGACCATTTTAATTAGTTTAGAACGTACATGATGGGATACACGAGAGGAAGATATAGGGAGAGGCAAGGAGAGATAGCCAGAAACAAGAAAGCCCGCACGAGGCGGGCTTCTTCAGGTGTTTCGTAGACTGTCGTAGACAGGTCTAAACAGCTATATGGTGCACCCGGCGGGATTCGAACCCACGACCCCTGCCTTCGGAGGGCAGTACTCTATCCAGCTGAGCTACGGATGCTTGTGCGGGCGCCATCATACCCATGTCGACCTTGGGCGTCCATGCTGGGTTTGGCCGCTGGATCGTGGGAAACCTTCCCGCCAGGGCTCTGCATCGGGGGCCGGTGGTCGATGGGGTGGAACGCTGTTCGTCCACGCTGATCACACTTCCCGAACACGCAGGCGCTTTACGTTCTTTTTTTCGAACAGACTATTGCCCTGTACCCCCATTGCTCCTAGGATTCGTTTGAGATTTCAAACGCTCTGTCTCCCGTGCGCCGTTTCACTCACGTTGCGCGCTGGGGCTGATTTCCCTGACGGCAGCCCACAAGGCGCCTTTCTACAACTCTAATTCGCTCCGCGTGCGCGCGGTGCTGTTAAGGAAAGCCGACATGCAGCTCAAAGATACCCAGTTGTTCCGCCAACAAGCCTTTATCGACGGCGTTTGGGTCGACGCGGACAACGGTCAAACCATCAAGGTCAATAACCCGGCCACGGGCGAGATTCTCGGCAGTGTGCCGAAGATGGGCGCCGCGGAAACCCGCCGTGCCATCGAGGCCGCCGACAAGGCGCTGCCGGCCTGGCGTGCACTCACTGCCAAGGAGCGCGCGAACAAGCTGCGCCGTTGGTTCGAGCTGCTGATCGAAAACCAGGACGACCTCGCTCGCCTGATGACCCTTGAGCAGGGCAAGCCGCTGGCCGAAGCCAAGGGCGAAATCGTCTACGCCGCGTCCTTTATCGAGTGGTTTGCCGAAGAGGCCAAGCGCATCTACGGCGATGTGATTCCTGGCCACCAGCCCGACAAGCGCCTCATCGTGCTCAAGCAGCCGATCGGCGTGACCGCTGCCATCACCCCGTGGAACTTCCCCGCCGCGATGATCACCCGTAAGGCCGGCCCGGCCCTGGCCGCCGGTTGCACCATGGTGATCAAGCCGGCGTCGCAGACGCCGTTCTCGGCCCTGGCGCTGGTTGAGCTGGCGCACCGTGCCGGTATCCCGCAAGGGGTGCTGAGTGTGGTCACCGGCAGCGCCGGCGACATCGGCGGCGAGCTGACCAGCAACCCGATCGTGCGTAAATTGTCGTTCACCGGTTCCACCGAAATCGGTCGCCAGCTGATGGCTGAATGCGCCAAGGACATCAAGAAAGTGTCCCTGGAACTGGGCGGCAACGCGCCGTTTATCGTGTTCGATGACGCTGACCTGGACAAGGCCGTCGAAGGCGCGATCATCTCCAAGTACCGCAACAACGGTCAGACCTGCGTCTGCGCCAACCGCCTGTACATTCAGGATTCGGTGTACGACGCGTTCGCCGAAAAACTAAAAGTTGCCGTGGCCAAATTGAAGATCGGCAACGGTCTGGAAGATGGCACCACCACCGGCCCGCTGATCGACGAAAAAGCCGTGGCCAAGGTCAAGGAACACATCGCTGATGCCCTGAGCAAAGGCGCGAAGCTGTTGGCCGGTGGCAAGGCGATGGAAGGCAACTTCTTCGAGCCGACCATTCTGGTGGATGTGCCGAAAAACGCCGCCGTGGCGAAGGAAGAAACCTTCGGCCCGCTGGCGCCGCTGTTCCGTTTCAAAGACGAAGCCGAAGTGATCGCGATGTCCAACGACACCGAGTTCGGCCTGGCGTCCTACTTCTATGCCCGCGACCTGGGCCGTGTGTTCCGTGTGGCGGAAGCGCTGGAATACGGCATGGTCGGCGTCAACACCGGCTTGATCTCCAACGAAGTGGCGCCGTTCGGCGGCATCAAGGCGTCGGGCCTGGGCCGTGAAGGCTCCAAGTACGGGATCGAGGATTACCTGGAAATCAAATACCTCTGCCTGGGCATCTAAGCCCTGGTTTGGCATTGCAGCAGACGCAAAGGGCACGAGAGCGCTGACCCTTTGCGTGTTTCACACCGTTATTCGCAGTGGCCGGGAACGCTGTGGCAGTCGATCATCGCATGCTGCCGCCGTTGCCTCCCCGCCACGTATTCCTTGAGCCGCGCCACCCGATGAGTGGCGAATGAGGACTTTATGAGCAAGACCAACGCTTCCCTGATGAAACGCCGCGAAGCCGCTGTACCACGCGGTGTGGGCCAGATTCACCCGATCTTCGCCGAGTCCGCGAAGAACGCCACCGTAACCGACGTTGAAGGTCGCGAGTTCATCGACTTCGCCGGCGGTATCGCCGTGCTGAACACCGGCCACGTGCACCCGAAAATCATCGCGGCCGTGACCGAGCAACTGAACAAGCTGACGCACACCTGCTTCCAGGTGCTGGCGTACGAGCCGTACGTGGAGTTGTGCGAAAAAATCAACGCCAAGGTGCCGGGGGATTTCGACAAGAAAACCTTGCTGGTCACCACCGGTTCCGAAGCCGTTGAGAACGCCGTGAAGATCGCCCGCGCTGCCACCGGCCGTGCCGGCGTGATCGCCTTCACCGGCGCTTACCACGGCCGCACCATGATGACCCTGGGCCTCACCGGCAAAGTCGTGCCGTACTCGGCCGGCATGGGCCTGATGCCCGGCGGTGTGTTCCGCGCGCTGTTCCCGAACGAACTGCACGGCGTGAGCGACGACGACGCCATCGCCAGCATCGAGCGCATCTTCAAGAACGATGCCGAGCCGCGTGATATCGCCGCCATCATCATCGAGCCGGTGCAGGGTGAGGGCGGTTTCTACGTCGCGCCCAAGTCCTTCATGAAGCGTCTGCGCGAACTGTGCGACAAGCACGGCATCCTGCTGATCGCCGACGAAGTGCAAACCGGCGCTGGCCGTACCGGCACCTTCTTCGCCATGGAACAGATGGGCGTTGCCGCCGACCTGACCACCTTCGCCAAGTCCATCGCCGGCGGTTTCCCGCTGGCCGGTGTGTGCGGCAAGGCGCACTACATGGACGCCATCGCCCCAGGCGGCCTGGGCGGCACCTACGCCGGCAGCCCGATTGCCTGCGCGGCTGCGCTGGCGGTGATGGAGGTGTTCGAGGAAGAGCACCTGCTGGACCGTTGCAAAGCGGTGGGTGAGCGTTTGGTGAGCGGCCTCAAGGCGATCCAGGCCAAGTACCCGGTGATCGGTGAAGTGCGCGCCCTGGGCGCGATGATCGCGCTGGAACTGTTCGAAGACGGCGACAGCCACAAGCCGAACGCCGCAGCGGTCGCCGCCGTGGTGGCCAAGGCGCGGGACAAGGGCCTGATCCTGCTGTCCTGCGGCACCTACGGCAACGTGTTGCGCGTGCTGGTACCGCTGACCTCGCCGGACGAGCAACTGGACAAGGGCCTGGCGATCATCGAAGAGTGTTTCTCCGAGCTCTGACGCGATAGAAAAACCAGTGGGAGGGGGGCTTGCCCCCCTCTTATCAAACAAAAAACAGCTTGTTGATTTCAAAGCCTGAAATTTCAGGTAACCCCATCTCTGTGGCGAGCGGGCTTGCCCCGCGTTGGGGTGCGAAGCGCCCCCAATTCAGCAAAACGCGGTGTACCTGATACGGCTCAGCGCCTGGATTTGGGGCTGCTGCGCAGTCCAACGCAGGACAAGCCTGCTCGCCACAGGTTTGGCGAAGCCTCCCACTTTTATTTTGCGCCTGGCGTCAGTCGGCAATGACGCGGTTTTTGCCCAGGCGCTTGGCCTCGTACATGGCGGCGTCGGCGCGGGCGAACAGGCTGTCGAGGGTCGAGTCGCTTTCGCGCAGGCTCGCCAGGCCCTGGCTGACCGTCACGTTGAAGGCGCGGCCGTCATAACTGAAGCTCAGCGCCTGGATCTCTTTGCCCAGGCGCTGCGCCACTTGCAGCGCCATCTCCGGCGCGCAACCGGGCAGCACGGCGGCGAACTCTTCGCCTCCGATGCGTCCAAACAGGTCGCCACGGCGCAATACACCTCGGCCACTTTCGGCGATACGTCGCAGCACCTGATCGCCCTCCAGGTGGCCATACGTGTCGTTGATGTCCTTGAAGTCATCGATGTCCAGCAGCAGGAACGCCAGCGGCGCGCCCTGGGCAGAGGCGACGTCGAAGGCCTGGTTGGCGCATTCGAAAAAGTGCCGGCGGTTGCTGCTCTGGGTCAGTACGTCGGTAGTGGCCAGGCGGTGCAACTCCAGCTCCAACTGCTTCTTTTCGGTGATGTCCTCGGCGATGCCCACTACGATCAGCGGCTTGTCGGGCGCGGCCTGCTGGTTGATGTAGCACTTGTCACAGAGCCAGCGAATTTGCCCGTCGGCGGTGATGATGCGGTATTCACGGTCTTCCACGGCGCCAGTGGTCAGCACGCGGGCCAGGCTCTGTTCGGCGTAGTCGAGGTCTTCGGGGTGAATGCTGTTGCGCCATTCGCGGTGGTCGGCGAGCAGCAGGCTTGCCGCTCGTCCAAACACCCGCTCGTAGGCCGGGCTCACATAGAGCACGCGACGGGTTTCCCAGTCGACAGCCCACAGCACCGCATTCACGCTCACTAGCAACGAACTCAGCAACTGCTCGCGCTCACTCAGACGCTCGACTTCACCCTGGGCATGCATGAGTGCAAGCAGGGTGGCAGCCGCCGCCGGGTGGGGCGGTTCAGCAGTTGGAAGGTCAGGCGAAAGGGGCTTTTCGTGAACCATCGGCACAACTCTCTCTGGGCGCGCCGCAAGGTGGAGCAGCGGTCACAACAAGGGGCCACCATGATGGCGAAGTGTTCTTTGAGAGAGGGTAAATGCGTCGAAGTTCCATGAACGGCACGGATTGGCGGTGCCCGGAAAATGACGTCAGAAACAGGATAAGTGGGAGGGCCAGCCCTCCCACGGCACCGTCAGACCGTCGCCGGACGCAGCGAGTAGGTCTTCAATTGGTGGGCAAAATCGCGCAGTGACTGGATACCGCTGGCCTCGGCCTCGTGTACCCATTCCTTGATCGCCGCCAGCATGTCGTGACCGTTAGAGCTGGTCTTGACCCAGATCTGCTGCAGCGCCAGGCGCTTCTCGTAGATCACTTTCAGGGCCTGGCTGTGTTCCAGCAGGCTCTGGATACGCAGGTGATGGCGATCGTCCAGCAGGCTGGTTTCACGGGACAGCAGGCGCTTGGCGCGGTGGAATTGATGGCGCACCGAATGGTCGACCCTTGCCAGCTCCTGCTTGACCAGCGGGCCGATCACCAGCTTGCGGTACTGGGCCATGATCTGGAAGCGGTTGTTGAGGATCGCCATGGCGGTGTCCATGTCCAGATGGCCCTTGCCTTCGACACGGTGGGCAATTGGCGCAACCCGCTGCACCTTGGCCAGGCGCAGGAAGCTGAACACCTTGATCCAGGCCCAGCCCATGTCGAACTCCCACTTCTTCACCGAGAGTTTGGCCGAGTTGGGGTAGGTGTGATGGTTGTTATGCAGCTCTTCGCCGCCGACGATGATGCCCCACGGCACCAGGTTGGTGGCGGCGTCGCGGCATTCGAAGTTGCGATAGCCCACGGCATGCCCCAGGCCGTTGATAACGCCGGCGGCCCAGAACGGAATCCACATCATCTGGATCGCCCAGATGGTGATGCCGATGGTGCCGAACAGCAGCAGGTCGATCACGCCCATGATCGCCACGCCCAGCAGCGGGTAGGGCGTGTAGAGCTTGCGTTCGATCCAGTCGTCCGGGCAGTTCTTGCCGTAGATGCGCAGGGTCTCCGGGTTTTCCGCTTCGGCGCGGTACAGCTCCGCGCCCTTGCGCATTACGGTGGACAGGCCCTTGATCACCGGGCTGTGCGGGTCATCGACGGTTTCGCACTTGGCGTGATGCTTGCGGTGGATGGCGGTCCACTCGCGGGTGTTCTGCGCCGTGGTCAGCCACAGCCAGAGACGGAAGAAGTGTTTCAGGCCGGCATTGAGCTCCAGGGAGCGATGGGCTGAATAGCGATGCAGATAAACCGTGACCCCGACAATGGTCACGTGGGTCATCAACAGGGTGACTGCCACCAGTTGCCAGGCTGACAGATCAAGAAAACCGTTGTACCACATAGGCTGTATGGCCCTCAGATAAAGAAAAGAACAGCTCACGCATTATCACTAAGCCTACACAGAAAACCAGACACCCTTTCAGATAGAAGTGACTGGATGTTTCTTATTCTATAATCCGTAACCTTTGTAGGGCGATGCTGTTTTTTGGGTAAGGATTACTGGGCATATGCTGTTTTCGTTCCGAGGTGCCCTGTTGACGGGGCTGGTATACCTGTTGATTTCCATCGCGTGGCTGCTGTTCAGCCCCCTTTTATTGATCAACTTTCTCGATGAACCACGGGTATTGCAGTACGGCTTTCAGGTGAGCGCCTACCTATGGGTGGCGCTGAGTGCGCTGCTGATCTGCCTGATCTGCGCCCGCGCCGCCCGCGCCAACCGTCTGCTGCGACCCTTGAAGGAAAATCGCGAGCGACTGCGTCAGGCCGCCGCCGTCTTCGATTGCACCCGCGAAGGCGTATTGGTCACCGACAGCGAAGGCCAGATTGTGCATGTCAATCGAGCCTTTATCACCATCACCGGCTATGGCGGCGAGGAGGTCCTGGGGCGGCAGCCGAGTCTGTTCAAGTCCGGGCGCCATTCGTCGAATTTTTACCGGCAGATGTTTCAGACTCTCGAACAGGACGGTGAATGGAGCGGTGAAATCTGGAATCGGCGCAAAAGCGGTGAAATTTATCCACAGTGGCAAACCATCCGGGTCATCCATGACGACGACGGCCGCATTAGCCATTACGTCGCGGTGTTTTCCGACATCAGTGCCATCAAGGACTCCGAGCACGAATTGGCGCACCTGGCCCATCACGACCCGCTGACCGACCTGCCCAACCGCCTGCTGTTCAGCGACCGCGCCGAGCAGGCCCTGGCCTCGGCGCAGGTGCACAAACGCGGCTGTGCGTTGCTGCTGCTGGACCTGGACCACTTCAAGATCATCAATGACAGCCTTGGTCACAACGTCGGTGACCAACTGCTCAAACGCGTGGGCGAGCGGCTGGCGGGCCTGTTCGGTCCCGGCGTGACCCTGGCGCGCCTGGGCGGGGATGAGTTCGCCGTGCTGGCGGAACATTGTCCACAGGTGACCCAGGCGGTTGCCCTGGCGCAACGCATGCTCGAGGCGATGAAAGAACCGTTCGTGTTCGATGGCAACCAGCTGTTTATCAGCGCCAGCATTGGCATCAGCCTGTTCCCCGGCGATGCTCTGAGTGCCGAACAACTGCTGCGCAACGCCGATTCGGCGCTGTTCAAGGCCAAGAGCGCGGGCCGCGAAGGCTTTGCGCTGTACACCGAAGAGCTCACCGCCCACGCGCAAAACCGTGTGGAAATTGCCGGCGAGTTGCGCCGCGCCCTCGACGGCGACGAACTGCGCGTCTACTACCAGCCGGTGCACAACCTGCAGGACGGCCGCCTGATCGGTGTCGAAGCGCTGGTGCGCTGGCAGCACCCGGAGCGCGGCCTGGTGCCGCCCGGTGAATTCATCCCCATCGCCGAGCGTACCGGGCTGATTGCCGATATTGACGGATGGGTGATGATTCAGGCCTGTCGGCAGATGGGCCAATGGCTGGCCGAGGGCCGGCCGCTGGGGTTCATGGCGGTCAACGTCTCCAGCCGGCTGTTCGCCCGGCGCGAGCTGTACGAACACGTCGCCCGGGTGCTGCACGACACCGGCCTGGACCCGGCTTTCCTGGAGCTGGAGGTCACCGAAAGCGCGGTGATGGACGATCCGGACAGGGCTCTGGAGCAACTGCACCGTCTGCGCGAACTGGGCTTGCGCCTGGCCATCGATGACTTTGGCACCGGCTATTCCTCGCTGCTACGCCTCAAGCGCCTGCCGGTGCACAAGCTCAAGATCGACCAGGGGTTCGTCGCCGGGTTGCCGGGGGATGAAGATGACGTCGCCATCGTGCGCATGGTGGTCGCCCTGGCCAAAAGCATGGGCCTGCAGGTGCACGCCGAAGGCATCGAGCAGCTCGAGCAGGCGCGGTTTCTGCTGGCGCAGGCGTGCGATATGGGCCAGGGATATTGGTTTGGAAAGCCCAAGCCAGCCACAGACATTGAATGGTCCAACTCCCCCACGATTCGAGCTTGAAACACAGTCAACTGTGGGGGGCTTGCCCCCCGCCACAATTGCCTCTTCATCCGGCTTAAGTTTTAGTTATATAAACATTCTTAAATAGTCTTTTTAAGAATATCCGCGCTTATCTACTATCGCTCCCACGCCGCAAGCAGTTTCGCCACTGCCAGGCACTATTCATTTCAGGAGCGAGACCATGAGCGCATCTCTTCGCAGCGTCGACGGCCAGGACGAAGCAGCCATTTTGCGTGAGATCCAGAGCGCGTTGCGCGATCTGCGGTTCGGCGCGGTGGAAATCACTGTGCACAACGCACAGGTGGTACAGATCGAACGTAAAGAGAAATTCCGTTTGCAGAACCCGGGCAACAAGCCGAGCTAGGCAGCAACGGCGATTCGCAGCACCCGCAACCATAAGAAAAAGCCAACACCCCAGAATTCTAGGAGCTTCCATGTCGTCGATTCGCCGTTATGCCCTGGCCGCGCTGGCCAGTGCCGTGTTCGCCGGTTCCGCCGTTGCCAAGGATTACGAGTTGCTCAACGTCTCGTACGATCCTACCCGTGAGCTGTACCAGGACTACAACGCGGAGTTCACCGACTTCTGGACGCAGTCCCATCCCGGCGACACCGTCAAAATCCAGCAGTCCCATGGCGGTTCGGGCAAGCAGGGCCGTGCTGTCATCGACGGCTTGCGCGCCGACGTGGTGACCCTGGCCCTGGCCGGCGACATCGATGAAATCGCAAAATTGGGCAAAACCCTGCCGGAAAACTGGCAGACCCGCCTGCCGGATGCGAGCACGCCTTACACCTCGACCATCGTGTTCCTGGTGCGCAAGGGCAACCCCAAAGGCATCAAGGACTGGGGCGACTTGATCAAAAAAGACGTGTCGGTGATCACGCCAAACCCGAAAACCTCCGGCGGTGCGCGTTGGAACTTCCTCGCCGCCTGGGCCTATGGCCTCAAGGCCGGTGGCAGCGAAGCCAAGGCCCAGGCGTACGTGAAAGAACTGTTCAAGCACGTGCCGATCCTCGACACCGGCGCGCGCGGTTCGACCATCACCTTCGTCAACAACGGTCAGGGTGACGTGTTGCTGGCCTGGGAAAACGAAGCCTTTCTGGCACTGAAGGAAGACGGCGGCGCCGACAAGTTCGACATCGTCGTGCCGTCGCTGTCGATCCTCGCCGAGCCGCCGGTGGCCGTGGTTGACAAGAATGCCGAGAAAAAGGGCAACACCGAGATCGCCACCGAGTACCTCAAGCACCTGTACAGCCCGGCTGGCCAGGAGATTGCGGCGAAGAACTTCTACCGCCCACGCGATGAAAAAGTCGCCGCCAAGTACGCCCGGCAGTTCCCCAAACTGGACCTGGTGACCATCGACAAAGACTTCGGCGGCTGGAAAACTGCCCAGCCGAAATTCTTCAACGACGGTGGCGTGTTCGACCAGATCTACACGGCGCAATAACCCAGGGGAGCGCTCTTCTGTGGAGCTGGCTTGCCCGCGATAGCATCACCCTGGAGTGACTGACACACCAAGGTGCCTGCATCGCGGGCAAGCCCGGTTCCCACAGGAAAACCAGCTCCAGAAAGCGCGCTTCTACAGTGGTTTCCACCCTTTAACCAAGGACTCTTATGTCGCGTCGTATCTCCCCCGTCATACCCGGCTTCGGGCTGACGCTGGGCTACACCGTGGTGTACCTCAGCCTGATCGTACTCATCCCCCTGGCGGCGATGTTCGTGCACGCCGCTCAACTCACCTGGGATCAGTTCTGGGCCATCATCTCCGCCCCGCGCGTGCTGGCGGCGTTGAAACTGAGCTTCAGCACCGCGCTCTACGCCGCGCTCATCAACGGCGTGATCGGCACGTTGCTGGCCTGGGTGCTGGTGCGCTACAGCTTCCCCGGCCGCAAGATCATCGATGCGATGATCGACCTGCCGTTCGCCCTGCCCACCGCCGTGGCCGGTATCGCGCTCACCGCGCTGTACACGCCTACCGGCCTGGTCGGCCAGTTCGCCGCCGACTTGGGCTTCAAGATCGCCTACACCCCCCTGGGCATCACCCTGGCGCTGACCTTCGTCACCCTGCCCTTTGTGGTACGCACGGTGCAGCCGGTGCTCGCCGACATTCCCCGGGAAATCGAAGAGGCCGCCGCCTGCCTGGGCGCCAAGCCGTTGCAGGTGTTCCGCTACATCCTCGTGCCCGCGCTGCTGCCGGCCTGGCTCACCGGCTTTGCCCTGGCGTTTGCCCGGGGCGTGGGTGAGTACGGTTCGGTAATCTTCATCGCCGGCAACATGCCGATGAAGACCGAGATCCTGCCGCTGCTGATCATGGTCAAGCTCGACCAGTACGACTACCGCGGGGCCACCTCCATCGGTGTGCTGATGCTGGTGGTTTCCTTTGTGTTGCTGCTGCTGATCAACTTGCTGCAGCGGCGCATCGAACGTCCATAAGGAGGCGCGGAACATGTCCCAATCGTCTATTTCCGCCGCGTCCTCGGCCAATGCGGCCCGGCGTGGCAGCGCGGTGTCGCGACGCATCCTGATCGGCCTTGGCTGGCTGGTGTTTGCGCTGTTTTTGCTGCTGCCGCTGTTTATCGTGGTGTCCCAGGGCCTGAAGAACGGCCTCGGCGCGTTCTTCACCGCGATCCTGGAGCCCGACGCCTTGTCGGCGCTGAAACTCACGGTGATCGCCGTGGCGATTTCGGTGCCGCTCAACGTGGTGTTCGGCGTCAGCGCGGCCTGGTGCGTGAGCAAGTACTCGTTCCGTGGCAAAAGCATTCTGGTGACGCTGATCGACTTGCCGTTCTCGGTATCTCCGGTGATCGCGGGTCTCGTCTACGTGCTGATGTTCGGCGCCCAGGGCTTCTTCGGGCCGTGGTTGCAGGAGCATGACATTCAGATCGTGTTTGCCTTGCCCGGCATCGTGCTCGCCACCATTTTCGTCACCGTGCCGTTCGTGGCCCGTGAGCTGATCCCGCTGATGCAGGAGCAGGGCACCCAGGAAGAAGAAGCCGCGCGCCTGCTTGGCGCCAATGGCTGGCAGATGTTCTGGCATGTCACCGTGCCGAACATCAAATGGGGCCTTATCTACGGCGTGGTGCTGTGTACCGCGCGGGCCATGGGCGAATTCGGCGCGGTGTCGGTGGTGTCCGGGCACATTCGTGGCGTCACCAACACCCTGCCGCTGCACGTCGAGATTCTTTACAACGAATACAACCACGTTGCCGCGTTTGCGGTGGCCAGCCTGTTGCTGATCCTGGCGCTCTTCATCCTGCTGCTCAAGCAGTGGAGCGAGAACCGTATCAACCGCCTGCGCAACAGCGCCGGTGAGGAATAAGTCATGTCGATCCAAGTCCGTAATGTCAGCAAGAACTTCAACGCCTTCAAGGCCCTGAACAGCATCAATCTGGACATCCAGAGTGGCGAGCTGGTGGCGTTGCTGGGCCCGTCCGGCTGCGGCAAGACCACCTTGCTGCGCATCATTGCCGGGCTGGAAACCCCGGATGACGGCAGCATCGTGTTCCACGGCGAAGACGTCTCCGGCCACGATGTGCGCGATCGCAACGTCGGCTTTGTGTTTCAACACTACGCGCTGTTCCGCCACATGACCGTGTTCGACAACGTCGCTTTCGGCCTGCGCATGAAGCCGAAAAACCAGCGTCCGACGCAAAGTCAGATTGCGGCCAAGGTCCATGAGCTGCTGAACATGGTGCAGCTCGACTGGCTGTCGGATCGCTACCCGGAACAACTCTCCGGCGGCCAGCGCCAGCGCATCGCCCTGGCCCGCGCGTTGGCGGTCGAGCCCAAGGTGCTGCTGTTGGATGAACCGTTCGGCGCCCTCGACGCCAAGGTGCGTAAAGAACTGCGCCGCTGGCTGGCGCGCCTGCACGAAGACATCAACCTGACCTCGGTGTTCGTCACCCACGACCAGGAAGAGGCCATGGAAGTCGCCGACCGCATTGTGGTGATGAACAAGGGCGTGATCGAGCAGATCGGCTCACCGGGTGAGGTCTATGAGAACCCGGCCAGCGACTTCGTCTATCACTTCCTCGGTGACTCCAACCGCCTGCACCTGGGCGAAGACCAGCACGTGCTGTTCCGCCCGCACGAAGTGTCGCTGTCGCGCCATGAGCTGGAGGATCACCACGCGGCCCAAGTGCGTGATATCCGCCCGCTGGGCGCGACCACGCGAGTGACGCTGAAGGTCGAGGGCCAGAGCGAACTGATCGAAGCCGAAGTGGTGAAGGACCACGACAGCCTCACCGGCCTGGCGCGCGGCGATACCCTGTTCTTCAAACCCAAGGCCTGGCAGAAAGCCTGACAACCCCCGCCATAACCCATCTGGAAATCGGGCCAATGTGGGAGGGGGCTTGCCCCTCCCACATTTAGATCCCGCTGGGCTTGAGATCGCGGCGCGCCACCGGGCCTGAGCGGTGCTCGATCTGCTGCTTCAGCTCCTGGCGCAACCCCAGCAAAAACGCCGCCTCTGCCACCACAAACAACGGCCCCACGATCAGCCCCGACACGTCATCCACAAACGCGGGCTTGCGGCCTTCCCAGTAATGCCCGACAAACTGAATCACCCAGCCCACCACGAATAAACCAACGCCGCTGCTCAGCCACACCAACGTGCTTTGCGCCGCCAGCACATGGCCGGCCCACACTGACAAGCCCATCAGCATTGTCATCAGCACGCCCAAGGCCAGTTCGAGGCGCAGGTAAAACCATGCCGAAAACAACGTCAGGATCACGGCCGGTGAAACCCACAGGCCACCGACGGGCCATTCGGGGCGTGAAAGCAGCACGGCCACCGCCACCACGATCAGCGGGATACCCACAAAATGGCTGGCGATATTGCGCGGGTCGCGGTGGTAGGCGGCGTATTGACTGAGGTGGTCGACGAGGCTTTTCATTGTTGTTCCTCCTGTAGGATGCTCGATCATGCCCTGTCAGCCGGCGCCTGACTGTCAGCTGGGCGACAATCTTCGGAGTTCTCATGGATGCAGAGAAATGGCACGCCCGCTTGGCCTGCGGCCACTGGTTCAGCCAACTGCCTGTCGAGCTACAGCGTAGTCTGCTGGCGGCGGCGCGGGTGCGCTCGCTGACGGCTGGGCAATACCTGTTCAAGCGCGGCGATCCACCCTGCGGGCTTTACGCGGTGCTGGACGGCGCGGTACGCATCAGCGCGGTGAACGCCCAGGGCAAGGAAGCGGTGTTGAGCCTGGTGGAAACGCCTTACTGGTTCGGCGAAATCTGCCTGTTCGACAGCCTGCCGCGCACCCACGATGCTCTGGCCACCGGCCCATGCACGCTGTTGCAGGTGCCCCAGGCCGCCATGCTCGACATCCTCGAACACCAGCCGGCGTATTGGCGCGATGTGGCCCTGTTGATGAGCCACAAACTGCGCCTGTCGTTGATCAATATCGAGCAGATGAGCCTGATGCCCGCGTCGGCGCGCCTGGCCCATCGGCTGCTGATGATCGCCGAGGGCTACGGCGAAATAGACCAGGCGCGCCGCACACTGCAGCTGCCTCAGGAGGACTTGGCGGCAATGTTGGGCCTGTCGCGCCAGACCACCAACAGTCTGCTCAAGGCGCTGGAGCAGCAGGGCACCCTCGGTCTGAGTTATGGCGCGATTGAGATACTCGATCTCAAAGGCCTGCATCAGGCTGCGGGCCTATGAGCCGCGATAGGTAGAGAACCCATACGGGCTGAGCAACAGCGGGATGTGGTAATGCTGGTCGGCCTGTTTCACCTGGAAAATCACCGGCACTTCGGGGAAGAACGTCTCGCGGTTGGCCTTTTTGTAATAGTCACCGGTCTTGAACACCACGCGGTATTCACCCGGCGCCATGCTGCGGCCGGCGGGGAACAGCTCGGCGATGCGCCCCTGCGGGTTGGTGACGCCGGTGGACAGCGACTGCCATTGATCGCCCACGTGCTGCTCCAGGGTGACGTTCACGCCAGCACTCGGCAGGCCGTTTTCCAGGTTGAGCACGTGCACGCTCAGCGGATTGCCGTCGGCCAGGGCCAGGTTGCACAAGCTGCTGAGGCTGAGGGCGGCGAGGGTCATGCTTAGGGTTTTCATCGAGAAGTCCTTTTTGAGGAAGGTGGAATCAGAGGGAAGTTTTCAAGCCCAGTTGCTCGGCGGCCTGTATTGCGCAGGACTCGTCCTGTGCTGCGCCGCCGGCACCGGCGATGCCCAGCGCGCCCACCAGTTCAGCGTCGGCAAACAGCGGCACGCCGCCACCGAGCAACAGCAACTCGGGCAAGCTGTTAAGGTTGGCGGCTTCGGGGTTGTTGCGCGCCCGTTCGGCAAACAGCCGGGTCGGGGTTTTGGTCGAGAGCGCCGTAAAGGCCTTGCGCTGGCTGGCGAGGCTGTTGTGCGGGCCGACGCCGTCGGCCCGCAGGCCCAGCAGCAGGTTGCCGCCACGGTCGAGCACGGTCAGCGCAGCGCTGCAATGGGTGAGGCTCGCGTCGGCCAGTTGGCGCGCGGTGTGCAAATCCAGCGTGGCATGGCGGGGCAGTTGAGGCGTCGCCAGGGCTGCGGTGCAGACGGCGAGGCTGAGGAACAGGGCAGTGCGATGCATGGTGATGGCTCCAGAAAGCAGGCCGTCACGGTAGCCAGTGAACGTGGTCAGAAACCGCACAATTTGATGACAGGTTTGTAATCAAACCCAGAGGTAAGGCATGCAGGTGTTGTTAGTGGAAGACCAGCCCGAGCTGGCGCAGCACATGGCCCAGGGCTTGAGCGAGGCAGGCTTCGGCGTGGAAGTCGCGGCCAACGGCATGGCGGCCCAGCGCTTTGTGGAAAGCACCGTGTACGACCTGGTGATTCTGGATGTAATGCTGCCCGGGCTGAACGCCTGGAAGCTGCAGCAGGCCATTCGGCAACGCAGCGAGACGCCGGTGCTGTTCCTCACCACGCCGGGCGGGATTGAAGATCGCCTGCGCGGGTTGGAATTGCATGAGGATGACTACCTGCTCAAGCCGTTCGAGGCCAGGGCGTTGGTGGCGCGGGTGAGGAAGCTGTTGCGGCGTGATCGTGGGCGCTGACTGATCCGGCATTTGCAGTGCCTGCACCATTGCTATCGGGGGCAAGCCCTAATGCTGTTCAGTTATGGAAAATGTGTGGGCTTATTGTGGCGAGCGGGCTTGCCCCGCGTTGGGGTGCGAAGCGCCCCCCATCCAGCAAAACGCGGTGTACCTGATACGGCTCAGCGCCTGGTATTGGGGCTGCTGCGCAGCCCAACGCAGGACAAGCCTGCTCGCCACAGGGAATCTGCGCTTAACTGAATGGCATTAGGGCGAGCCCACTCCCACATGCTGAAATGCGTTCCCCTGTGGGAGGGGGCTTGAACTCCCGATGAGACCATTACCCTCTCCCCACATCTCCCTACCGCAACCCATCCCTGAACTGCCCCGGCGTCACCCCCGTCCACCGCTTGAACGCCCGATTGAAACTGCTGGTATCGGCAAACCCCAACAAATGACTGATCTCGGCCAACGAGCACTGCGGGTCCCGCAAGTGCTGCAGCGCCAGGTTCTGCCGGCACTCATTGAGCAGCGCATCAAACCGACAGCCTTCATCCGCGAGGTGCCGCTGCAAGCTGCGCAAACTCAAGTGCAGCGCCTGGGCAATCCGTTCGGCGCCCGGCTCGCCGTCGGGCAATTGCGCCTCAATGACGGCGCGTACCCTGCGCTCCCAGGTCAGCGGTTGCAGTTGCGCCAGTGTGCGCTTGAGCACGGTTTCGTTGTGCTCGGCCAGTGCCGGGTTGGCGTCGTCCAGATGGCTGTCGAAATCGTGGGCGGCAAACTCCAGACGGTCCTCTTCAGCGCCAAAAAACACCGGCGCGCGGAACACCGTGTGCCACGGGCCGGCATCGGCCGGTTCGGCGCGGCGCAGATGGACGGCCAACGGCGCATAGTCGCGGCCCAGGCGGTTGCGGCAGGTGCGCACATAGATCGCCGCAAACGCATCGATGGCTTCCGGCGCCGGTGCCGGGCTGCCTTCGGGTTGCAGCAGGCGAAAGCTGTAGTGATCGTCGTGACGGGTCAACTGCGGACTCAGCGCATCGCTGACCACTTGGTGATAACGCACGATGCGCTCGAATACCTCACGCAGACTGCCGCTGGCCACCAGTGCGTAACCCAGTGCGTGAAACGTGGTGGGGCTCACAAACCGTGACACCCGCAAGCCAATCGCCGGGTCACCGCTGGCCTGTACCGCCAGCGCCCACAGGCGCGTGGTGGCCGACAGCGGATAGCGCGCGTCGGGGTCGTCCATGTGCTTCGGATCGAGCCCTGCCTGCGCGCACAGCGCGGCGCTGTCCAGGCCCAGGGCATCGAGTTGCTTGCGCAGGGCGCGGGTCCAGCTTGCGAGAGACGTGGGTTCGGTCATGGTGATTGGCGCTTGCGGTCAACAGGTTGGCGTGTGGGGCTAGCGTCCTGCCTGATCGCATGGGGCAGGATGTACGCATCACAGTTCTCAGAGAATGGAAGCATGGACGGTAGTTCTGCAAGCCCCCGGCAGATGAACGCGCAACAGCGTGCGGCGTATATCCGTGAAGTGGTGCTGGCCGAAGGTGTGCGCCTGCGTCGGCAGCACCCCTGGCTGTTGCATCAGGACGCGCTGGGCGCGGGCATCCTGGCGTTTGCCCTGCTGGGCATGCTCGGTTCGGCGGCGCTGTATATCACCGGGCATATGGCCTGGTGGGCGTGCCTGCTGCTCAATGCGTTTCTCGCCTCACTGACCCATGAGCTGGAACACGACCTGATCCACAGCATGTACTTTCGCAAGCAGCGCCTGCCTCACAACCTGATGATGGGTCTGGTATGGCTGGCGCGGCCCAGCACCATCAACCCGTGGATACGCCGGCACCTGCACCTCAATCATCACAAGTTCTCCGGCACCGAGGCCGATATGGAAGAACGCGCCATCACCAATGGCGAGCCCTGGGGGGTGGTACGCTTGCTGATGGTGGGCGATAACCTGATGTCGGCGTTGATCCGTCTGATGCGCGCCAACACGTGGGGCCATAAACTCAAGATCCTCAAGCGTGTTGTGTTGGTCTACGCGCCGTTGGCGCTGCTGCACTGGGGCGCGTGGTATATCTTTCTGGGCTTTCACGCGGTCAACGGCATCGCCAGTCTGCTGGGCACGCCGGTCGAGTGGTCGGCCGGCACCTTGCAGATGATGCAGGTGATCGACATCGCCGCCGTGGTGATCATCGGGCCCAATGTGCTGCGCACGTTCTGCCTGCACTTTGTCAGCTCAAACATGCACTACTACGGCGATGTGGAGCTGGGCAATGTGATCCAGCAGACCCAGGTGCTCAACCCCTGGTGGCTATGGCCGATGCAGGCGTTCTGCTTCAACTTTGGCAGCACCCACGGGATTCACCATTTTGTGGTGAAAGAGCCGTTCTACATTCGCCAGATGACCGCCAAAGTGGGGCATAAGGTCATGGCCGAGATGGGCGTGCGCTTCAATGATTTCGGGACGTTTGCGCGGGCCAATCGGCTGGAGCCGCCTGCGCACGCTTGAAGGTCTTATTGCCGCAATGCATGTGCGGCGAGCGGGCTCGCCCTAATGCAGTTCAGTTAAGGAACATTTGTGGGCTTATTGTGGCGAGCGGGCTTGCCCCGCGTTGGGGTGCGAAGCACCCCCAATCCAGCAAAACGCGGTGTACCTGATACGGCTCAACACATGGTTTTGGGGCTACTGCGCAGCCCACGCAGGACAAGCCTGCTCGCCACAGGGAATCTGCGCTTAACTGAACGGCATTAGCGCTCGCCACTGGAAGATCAGTTGGACGTTAAAGGTCCATCCGCACAGCTCGCCGGGCTGAACAGCCGCGTCACCAGCAGCATTGCCAGCACCGTCACGGTCAGCACGATCCAGGCGCTGACAAACTGGCCGGTGAGTTCGCGCAGCCAGCCGGTCAGCCACGGCGAAAGCGCATTGATCAAAAAGCCCACACCTTGCACGAACGCGGCCAGTTGCCCGGCCTGGCGCGGATCGCGGTGATGGTCCAGGGTCAGCAGCAGGCTCAGGGCAAAACAGGCGCCCAGACCGAAGCCGCACAGCGCCACCCACAGGTGCGGCAAGGCATGCGGCGCGAGGATCAATCCCAGATAACCGATGGCCTGTGCCGACAGGCTGATGCCGAGCAGCGGTCGACGGTCGCTGCTTCGTTGCGCGAGCACCGGCATCAGCAGCGCGGCGAGTACCTGGAAGATCGTCATGAACGCGAGCAGCGAGCCGCTGGGCAGCACGTCCCAGCCCAGTTGCTGATAGTAGGCCGGCAGCCAGGCCACCAGGCTCATGTAGCCGCAATTGACCAGGCCAAAATACAGCGCCAGCAGCCAGGCGCGACGATTACGCAGCCCTTTGAAGGCCGGACCCACCTGCATGTTTTTCGCCGCACCCAGGGGCAGCCATGCCCACAACAGCAACGCCCCCAGCGCCGGCAACAGCCATACGCCAAGGCCCGCCTGCCAGTGCTGGAAATGCGTGGCCACCACCGGGCTGAGCAACGCCGCCAGCCCGCCGCCGGCCATCAGCGAGGCCGAGTACACACCCATCGCCACCGGCACGCGCTGGTGAAATTCACGCTTGATCATCGCCGGCACCAGCGTCTGGATCAGCGCCACCCCTGCGCCGCCCAGCAGCGCCGTCACCAGCAGCGCCGACGCCTGGCCCAGCAGCCAGCGTGCCAGGCATGCCAGCAGAATCATCATCAAGCCCAGGGCAATCCCGCGCCGTTCACCCAAACGCGCCTCCACACGCACGCCCACCAGCGCCACCAGGCCCATGCACACCACCGGCAAACTGGTGAGCAGGGCGCTGCTCTGAAAGCTCAAGCCCGTTGCCTGGCGAATCTCACCGAGCAATGGGCTGATGGAGCTGAGAATCGGCCGCAGATTAAGACCCAGCACTACCAGCAGGCCCCAACCGGCCAGTCGACCCGCGAATGAAGAATTAAGCGTCATGCGATCCGTCCCTGAACTCCAAAACACCCAGTATGAAGAGCCCCGCCCCAACTTGCAGCTTGAAGCTAAAAGCTCGAAGCTGCTTTTCAGTTATTAATAAATAGCTTCTTATTCCTTAACGGATATAAATCGCGTCCCTATACTGTCCAGCAACGCTAAATGCTGCAGGAGGGCACGCCCATGCACAGCGAGTCGATTCGTTACCTGATCGTGCCGGGCTGGCAAGGATCGCCAGAAGAACATTGGCAAAGTCACTGGCAGAACGGCCTGCCCAACAGTGCGCGGGTGGAGCAGGCCGACTGGCTGACCCCGCGCCGTGAAGACTGGGTGGCTGCGCTGGCCGAGGCCATCGCGGCCGACAGCACACCGGTGATTCTTATCGCCCACAGCCTGGGCTGCATTACCGTGGCCCACTGGGCGGCGACCGCGCCCCTGCACTTTTTGCGGCAGGTGCGCGGCGCCTTGCTGGTGGCCCCGGCGGACGTCGAACGCCCGGCCTGTGCGCCGGCCCTGCGCAACTTCGCGCCGATCCCGACCGACCTGCTGCCGTTTCCCAGTCAGGTGGTCGGTTCCGACAACGACAGTGCCGTCAGCGCCCCGCGTGCGCTGGAGCTGGCCCGCAACTGGGGGGCCGAAGCGGGCATTTTGTCCGGTGCCGGGCATATCAACGTGAAGTCCGGTCACCAGCGCTGGGAGCAGGGTTTCGCCTACCTCTATCGCCTGCAAAGCCGCCTTGAGCACCACGCCCGGCGTAGCGCATAAAATTTTTCAACGCCCCGTCCCTGAGTGGATTGGGGCGGGAGCCTGCCATGAGTCTGCATGAAACGTTCGGCCAGCCATTGCTGACCTTCCCCGACGCCGAAAAAAGCCCGCTGAGCATCCGCGCCAAGGCGCTGGTGTTTGTCGATCCGCGTTCGCGGCAACTGCGCGAAGACCTCGAAAGCCTCGCCCCACGTGCCTTGCCCGTGTTGATTCGCGGCGAGACCGGCAGCGGCAAGGAGCTGCTGGCGCGGCATATCCACCGAGGCAGTGATCGCAGCGGGCTGTTTGTGTCGGTCAACTGTGGCGCGATCAGCCCGACTTATGCCGACGCCGAACTGTTTGGCTATGCCGCCGGCAGCCACAGCGGCGCGGTGAGCAGCCGCGCCGGCTGGTTTGGTTCGGCCAATGGCGGCACCTTGTACCTGGATGAGATCGGCGACCTGCCGTTGCCTATCCAGGTCAAGCTGCTCGCGGCCCTGGAGAACCACGAAGTCACCCGCGTCGGCGCCCAGCAGCCCAGCCCGGTGGACGTGCGCCTGGTGGCGGCCACCAGCATCGACCTGGCCCAGGCCGTGGCGGCCGGCAAATTCAATGAGCGGCTGTTTCATTACCTGAGCGAAGGCAAGCTGGAGTTGCCGGCGCTGCGCGAGCGGGTGGGCGACATCCTGTCCCTGGCCGAATATTTTCTTGGCATCTACAGTCAGCGCCTGGAGTTGCCGGTGCCGTTGATCAGCGAGGCCGCCCAGCGCGTGCTGGAACAGCACAGCTGGCCGGGCAATACCCGTGAGCTGGAAAACGTTATTCACTTCGCGTTACTGGTGAGCAGCGGCGACGAAATCCTGCCGGAGCATCTGAACCTGCCGGTGGCCGGTTCACCGCTGGAGCAACTGCGACGGATTTACCAGAACGCCGGCCCTGCAGAACAGGAAACCTTGCGTAAATTCCTGCATGAGCAAAATGGCATATCAACGTGAATAAAAGATATTGTTCGGGAATAAAAAATATCGGTATTGTCCGCTTCACGCAGCGATAGCACATCGCTGGCACCTTACCCAAAACGGTCGTCAGAGACGCCCCGCACTTTCGATTAAGGACACTGCATGAAAAAGGTTTTGCTGTTTACCGCACTGGCGGCTGCCCTGACTGCCGGCTTTGCCCAGGCCAACGAGAAACTGGTGGTGGCCGCCACCCCGGTGCCGCACGCCGAGATTCTCGAGCTGGTCAAGCCGACGCTGGCCAAGGAAGGCGTCGACCTGCAGGTCAAAGTCTTCACCGACTACGTACAGCCTAACGTGCAGGTGGCCGAGAAGCGTCTGGACGCCAACTACTTCCAGACCCTGCCGTACCTGGAAAACTTCAACAAGGGCAAGGGCACCAACCTGGTCACCGTGATCGGCGTGCACGTCGAACCCTTCGGCGCCTACTCGAAAAAAATCACCAAAATCGAAGACCTCAAGGACGGCGCCACGGTTGCCATTCCGAACGAGGGCTCCAATAGCGGCCGTGCCCTGCTGCTGCTGCAAAAGAACGGCGTGATCACCCTCAAAGACCCGACCAATGCGCTGTCCACACCAAAAGACATCGCCAGCAACCCGAAACACCTGAAGTTCCGCGAGCTGGAATCGGCCCTGCTGCCACGCATGCTCGACCAGGTTGACCTGGCGCTGATCAACACCAACTACGCCCTGGAAGCCGGTCTCAACCCGGCCAAGGACGCGCTGATCATCGAAGACGCCAAATCGCCGTACGTGAACTTCCTGGTGGCCCGCCCGGACAACAAGGACAGCGACGCCATCCAGAAACTGGCCAAGGCGCTGACCAGCCCGGAAGTGAAAGCCTTCATCGAGAAGAAATACGGCGGCGCGGTGTTGCCGGCGTTCTGATGTAACGCAATACCCCTTCAAGGTTTCAACGCCGACGGCTTCTACAGCGTCGGCGTTTTTTTTGTTTAAGGCCCAATCAAAACGGTGGAGGAGGCTTGCCCCCGACGAGGCCTGTACAGGCCAAAACTACTCCGGCCAGTGCCACGCTGGCGCATCCAACATTCCTTGCCCGACAATTTGCGTCTGCCCCATCACCTTCTCCAACACAATCGAGTTACACCCCTCATCCTGCTCCAGTGCGGCAATCAATCGGCTGGCATGGGACACCACCCACACCTGGCACCGCTGCGATGTCTGGATAATCAAGCGTGCCAATGCCGGCAGCAAATCCGGATGCAGGCTGGTCTCCGGCTCGTTTAGCACCATCATGCTCGGCGGCCTTGGTGTCAGCAGCGCGGCGATCAGCAGCAGATAGCGCAAGGTGCCGTCGGACAACTCCGCCGCCGACAATGGCCGCAGCAACCCGTCCTGATAAAACTCGATGGCGAAGCGTCCACCCTGCAACGGCTCGATATTCAGCCGCGCGCCGGGAAATGCATCACTGATCGCGCGCTGCAACGCCTCGGGGTCGCCGATCTCGCGAATGGTTTGCAGCGCCGCCGCCAGATCGCGGCCGTCGTGATGCAGCACGGGCGTGCGTGTACCCAGTTGCGGCTGACGGACCGGCGCATCCACGTCACTGCGAAAGTGATCATAAAAGCGCCAGCCGCGAATACTCTCGCGCAGCAGCAACACCTCCGGCGAGCCGCGCAAACTACCGACCTGGTCGAACAGGCTCTGGTAATTCGGCGTGTGCTGGGCCAGCACATCCCAGGCCCGGCCTTCACGGGCGCGCACCATCGGCCCCGAGCGCTGCACCAGCAAGCTGGCCGGGCGGTAGATATGGCCGGCCCAGATGCATTCCTTTTTCACTTGCGGGTCCAGCGAGAAATACGACGCACTGGGTTCAGGCAGCCCTAACGAGATGGCATAGCTGAAATCCTCGGCGGCAAAGCCCAGGCGCAGGCGTTTGACGCCCTGGCGCACGCTGGGCTCGACCGCCACCTCGCCACTGCGCATGCGCCGGCTGATAGTCTCCGGCCCGGCCCAGAACGTGGAATCCAGTCCACCCTCGCTGGCCAGTGCATTGATCACCCCGCCCTGGGCGGTTTCGGCGAGCAGGCGCAAGGCTCGATAGAGGTTGGATTTGCCGCTGCCATTGGGCCCGGTGATCAGGTTCAAGCGATCAAGCGGCACCACCAACTTATTGATCGAGCGGTAGTTGGCCACCGCGAGGGTCTTGAGCATGGGGATTCATTCGGCGTGGGAACCATCGGAGCATGTAAGCCTCCATGCAGATAAGGAACCCTGAACTACGCTCACAGTCGCATACACACTGGCAAGTCGGCATCACGCAAAAGGAGCCTGCATGGGCGGTCGTATTTCCACCTGTATTTTCGGATTCGGTCTACTGGCCCTATTGAGCGGCTGTAGTGAAGAAAACGCCGAGCCCAAGCAGCATTCCCGGGTCTTTGTGCAAACCGTTGCGCCTGCGGATTTCGCCGCAGCGGTCACCCTGACCGGCGATATCCAGGCCCGTGTGCAGACCGACCTGTCCTTTCGCGTCGGCGGCAAGATCATCCAGCGCATGGTCGATGTGGGCGACCGGGTCACGGCCAAACAAGTGCTGGCCAGGCTCGACCCCAAGGATCTGCAGACCAATGTCGATTCGGCCCAGGCCCAGGTGGTGGCCGAGCAGGCGCGGGTCAAGCAGACCGCCGCCGCCTTCGTGCGCCAGGAAAAACTGCTGCCCAAGGGCTACACCAGCCGCAGTGAATACGATTCGGCCCAGGCCGCCTTGCGCGGCAGCCAAAGCGCATTGGCCGCCGCCCAGGCGCAGCTGGCCAATGCCCGTGAACAACTGGGCTACACCGCGCTGATTGCCGACGCCCCCGGTGTGATCACGGCGCGCCAGGCCGAGGTGGGTCAGGTGGTGCAGGCCACGCTGCCGATTTTCAGCCTGGCCACCGATGGCGAGCGCGACGCGGTGTTCAACGTTTATGAATCGCTGCTGGTGGAGCCGGCGCCCCAGACGCCGATCACCGTGAGCCTGCTCGACAACCCGAGCATTCAGGCGGTGGGCAAGGTGCGCGAAGTCACCCCGGCCGTGGCCGCCAATACGGGTACCGTGCAAGTCAAGATTGCCCTGCAAAGCCTGCCCGAGGGCATGCGGCTGGGTTCGGTGGTGAGCGCGACCGCCAAAGGCAAGGCCGCGCCGAGTGTCGAGCTGCCTTGGTCGGCCCTGACCAAAGACATCAACGACCCTGCCGTATGGTTGGTGGACGGCGACGGCAAGGCGCAGTTGCACAAGGTCAGCGTTGCGCGCTACCTCACCGGCAAAGTGATCATTGGCGACGGCCTCAAGGGCGGTGAAAAAGTCGTGGTGGCGGGCGGGCAGTTGCTGCACCCCGGCATGCTCGTCGAGATCGCCCAGCCAGGAGCGCAGCCATGAAGCGCCTGACCGTTCTGCTCGCCGCCGGCCTGTTACTGGCGGCCTGTTCCAAGGAAGAAGCGCCGCCCGAGCCGGTGCGCCCGGTGCTGTCAATGCAAGTGAAGGCGCAAGATCAGGAAACCCTCGGCCGCTTCGCCGGCACCATCCAGGCCCGCTATGAAAGCAACTTGGGCTTTCGCGTGCCCGGCCGCATTGCGCGGCGCGCCGTGGACGTGGGCGCCGAAGTGGAGAAGGGCGCTCTGCTCGCCGTGCTCGACCCCACCGATCAGCAAAACCAGCTGCGCGCCGCCCAGGGCGACCTCGCCCGCGTGCAGGCGCAATACATCAATGCCCAGGCCAACGCGCGCCGTCAGCAGGAGCTGTTCAACCGTGGCGTCGGCGCCCAAGCCCAGTTGGATGTGGCCCAAACCGACCTGAAAACCACCCGCGCCACCCTTGAGCAAGCCCAGTCCTCGGTCAATCAGGCCAGGGACCAGCTCAACTACGCCGAGCTGCGCACCGACCATGCCGGCATCGTCACCGCCTGGAACGCCGAGGCGGGTCAGGTGGTGACGGCCGGTCAGCAAGTGGTGACCCTGGCCCGCCCGGACGTCAAGGAAGCGGTGATCGACCTGCCGGCGGGCCTCGCCGAGCGTCTGCCAGCGGATGTGGTGTTTATTGTGGCGGGGCAGCTCGACCCCAACGTCAACACCACCGCCATCGTGCGCGAGATCGAACCCCAGGCCCAAAGCGCCACGCGCACCCGTCGCGCGCGGCTGACCCTGGCCGAGACGCCGCCCGCCTTCCGCCTGGGCACGGCGATCAGCGTCACCTTGAGCAGCGCCATTGCGCCGCGTATCGAGCTGCCGCTGAGCGCCTTGCAGGAAGTCGACGGCGCCACCCGCATCTGGCTGCTCGACACCCAGAGCCAGACGGTGCAGCCGCGCGACGTCACGGTGCTCAGCCGTGACAGCGACAGCGCCCTGCTCAAGGGCGGGGTCAAGCCTGGCGAGCGCATCGTCATCGCCGGCGTGAACAGCCTGAAACCCGGGCAGAAAGTCAAAATCGACAAGGACAGCCCGCGATGAAACGCAGCTTCAACTTATCTGACTGGGCCCTCAAGCATCAGTCCTTCGTCTGGTACCTGATGTTCGTCGCGCTGCTGATGGGCGTGTTTTCTTACATGAACCTGGGGCGCGAGGAAGACCCTTCGTTCACCATCAAGACCATGGTGATCCAGACGCGCTGGCCGGGCGCGACCCAGGAAGAAACCCTCAAACAGGTCACCGACCGCATCGAGAAGAAACTCGAAGAACTCGACGCCCTCGACTACGTGAAAAGCTATACGCGACCGGGCGAGTCCACGGTGTTCGTGTTCCTCAAGGACACCACCAGCGCCAAGGACATCCCGGACACCTGGTACCAGGTGCGCAAGAAGATCGACGACATTCGTGGCAGCTTCCCCCAGGGGTTGCAGGGGCCGTCGTTCAACGATGAGTTCGGTGACGTGTTCGGCTCGGTGTATGCCTTTACCGGCGACGGCCTGTCGATGCGCCAGCTGCGTGACTATGTGGAGCAGGTGCGCGCCGAGATCCGTGCGGTGCCTGGGTTGGGCAAGGTCGAGATGATCGGCCAGCAGGACGAAGTGATCTACCTCAATTTCTCCACGCGCAAACTCGCGGCGTTGGGGGTTGATCAGCGTCAGGTGGTGCAAAGTCTGCAATCGCAGAACGCGGTGACGCCCGCCGGGGTGATCGAGGCGGGGCCGGAGCGGATTTCCGTGCGCACCTCCGGGCAGTTTGCCTCGGAGAAGGACCTGGCCAACGTCAACCTGCGCCTCAATGACCGCTTCTACCGCCTGGCCGATATCGCCGAGATCAGCCGTGGCTACGTCGACCCCGCGCGGCCGATGTTCCGCTTCAACGGCAAACCGGCAATCGGTCTGGCGATTGCCATGCAGAAGGGCGGCAATATCCAGTCGTTCGGCAAGGCGCTGCACACGCGCATGGACGAGCTGACCGCGGACCTGCCGGTGGGCGTGGGCGTGCACAAGGTGTCCGACCAGGCTGAGGTGGTGGAAGAAGCCGTCGGCGGCTTCACCAGCGCGTTGTTCGAAGCGGTGATCATCGTGTTGGTGGTGAGCTTCATCAGCCTCGGCATGCGTGCGGGCCTGGTGGTGGCGTGTTCGATTCCGCTGGTGCTGGCGCTGGTGTTCGTGTTCATGGAATACAGCGGCATCACCATGCAGCGCGTGTCGTTGGGCGCGCTGATCATCGCCCTCGGCCTGCTGGTGGACGACGCGATGATCACCGTGGAGATGATGATCACGCGCCTGGAAAAAGGCGAAACCAAGGAGCAGGCGGCGACCTACGCCTACACCTCCACGGCGTTCCCGATGCTCACCGGTACGCTGGTGACCGTGGCCGGCTTTGTGCCCATCGGCCTCAACGCCAGTTCGGCGGGGGAATACACGTTCACGCTGTTCGCGGTGATTGCCGTGGCCATGCTGGTGTCGTGGGTGGTGGCGGTGCTGTTTGCGCCGGTGATCGGCGTGCATATCCTCAGCGCCAATGTGAAGCCGCATAACGGTGAGCCGGGGCGTATCGGCCGCGCCTTCAACGGCGGCATGCTGTGGGCGATGCGCAACCGCTGGTGGGCCATCGGCATTACCGTCGCGCTGTTCGTGGCGTCGGTGTTCTCCATGCAGTTCGTGCAGAACCAGTTTTTCCCGTCGTCGGACCGTCCGGAAGTGCTCGTTGACCTGAACCTGCCGCAAAACGCGTCGATCAACGAAACCCGCAAGGCCGTCGACCGCCTTGAGGCGATCATCAAGGACGACCCGGATATCGAGCGCTGGAGCACCTACATCGGGCAGGGCGCGATCCGTTTCTACCTGCCCCTCGACCAGCAACTGGAAAACCCGTACTACGCGCAGTTGGTGATCGTCAGCAAGGGCCTGGAGGAACGCGGCGCGTTGATCGCGCGTCTGCAAAAGCGTTTGCGTGATGACTTTGTCGGCATCGGCAGCTATGTGCAGCCGCTGGAAATGGGCCCGCCGGTGGGGCGGCCGATTCAGTACCGCGTGTCGGGCCAGGACATCGACCAGGTGCGCAAGCACGCCATCGAACTGGCAACCCTGCTTGACCAGAACGATCACCTGGGCGAGATGATCTACGACTGGAACGAGCCGGGCAAAGTGCTGCGCATCGACATTGCTCAGGACAAGGCGCGGCAGTTGGGGCTGTCGTCGGAAGACGTGGCGCAGCTGATGAACAGCGTGGTCAGTGGTGCCTCGGTGACTCAGGTGCACGACGACATCTACCTGATCAACGTGGTCGGTCGCGCCGAAGACGCCGAACGCGGTACGCCCGAAACCCTGCAGAACCTGCAGATTGTCACGCCCAACGGCACGTCGATTCCGCTGCTGGCGTTCGCCACCGTGCGCTACGAGCTGGAGCAGCCGCTGGTGTGGCGCCGCGACCGCAAGCCGACCATCACGGTCAAGGCCTCGGTGCGCGATGAGATACAGCCGACCGACCTGGTCAAACAACTCAAGCCCGAGATCGACACGTTCAGCGCCGGTCTGCCGGTGGGCTACAAGGTCGCCACCGGCGGCACCGTGGAAGAAAGCGGCAAGGCCCAGGGCCCGATTGCCCGAGTGGTGCCGTTGATGCTGTTTTTGATGGCGACCTTCCTGATGATCCAGTTGCACAGCGTGCAGAAGATGTTCCTGGTGGCCAGCGTGGCGCCGCTGGGGCTGATCGGCGTGGTGCTGGCGCTGATTCCCACCGGCACGCCCATGGGCTTTGTGGCGATCCTCGGCATTCTGGCGCTGATCGGCATCATCATCCGCAACTCGGTGATTCTGGTGACGCAAATTCATGAATATGAAGTGGCCGGCTACACGCCGTGGGATGCGGTGGTGGAAGCCACCGAGCACCGGCGCCGGCCGATCCTGCTCACGGCTGCGGCGGCCAGCCTGGGCATGATTCCGATTGCGCGGGAAGTGTTCTGGGGGCCGATGGCGTACGCGATGATTGGCGGGATCATCATCGCCACGCTGCTGACGCTGTTGTTTTTGCCGGCGCTGTATGTGGCCTGGTACAAGATTCGCGAGCCCAGGCAGGACCAGACCTGATGTGGATGTGTTGCCTGTGAAGGCGTCATCGCAGGCAAGCCAGCTCCCACAGTTGGAATGCATCTCTTTGTGGGAGCGGGGCAAGCCTTAATGCCGTTCAGTTAAGGAAAATGTGTGGGCTTATTGTGGCGAGCGGGCTTGCCTGCGCTGGTGGTCTTAAGCTTTGCGCCAGACGCTCGCCAGCCACGGTTGCTGATCGCGGGGCAGCCCGGCCGGGCGGTAGTAATGTTCCAGTTCCACAAAACCGGCTGTGGTCAGCAAGGATTGCCACGCCTGCAGGTCGTGATAGGAACCATAGCGCGGCCCATTCCAGCCTTCACGGTTGTTCCCGCGCGGGTTGGAGCTGAACAACACGCCGCCCGGCTTCAACGCGCCATGCAACTGCGTGAGCACGCGCGGCAATTCCTGCTTGGGGATATGAAACAGCACCGCATTGGCGAAGATCCCGTCGAAGCGTGCGGCGGGCAGCTCCAGCTTGAGGAAGTCCTGCTGATAGACCTCGCAGCCGCTGTCCTCGCGCGCCATCTGCGCAAAGCGCTCGGACCCGTCCAGGCCGACGGCGACATGCCCCATGCGTGTAAACGTCTGCAGATCCCGCCCCGGCCCGCAGCCAAAATCCAGCAGGGTGAACGGCGCATTGCCCTGGATGTGGCGCAGCAGCGCTTCGATATTCTGGCTCACATCGTGGTCGCGGGTGCCTTCGCGAAAGTCCTCGGCCACCTGGTTGTAATGGCCCAGGGTGGTGGAGGTGATCTGGTCGAGGTCGTCAGGGGCGAGTTTCACGGTGGGGGCTTCGGCGTGGTGGCTAAGAGCGTGACTATACGCCACGGCGGCGCCCTAAATAAAAACGGAACAGCCTCTGCGCCTGTTCCGCTCAAATGCATCGAGGTGTCGTCACGTTGAAAAGCTAGGTTCGCTCCACCACAAAGTTGCGCAGGACGTAGTCATTGCCGACGCCGCTATCCTGGGCGCTGACATACATGAGGTCAATGTCGGTACCTTGAGCGACAAAGGACAGTGACATCGACTGGAAGTAGGGGTAATCCGTCGTAATCGTCAGTGGAGTGGTCTTCTCGCCCTGGCTCGTTTGCAGAAAACCAATCGGGTAGGCGAAATCTTCACTCCACCGACTGACTTGCACACTGAATACATAGGTGGTGCCTACACGAAGATTCGTGAAGCGCTTTTTAAGCAAGACACCCGCCGATTTATTAGTGAACGTATTG
Source organism: Pseudomonas poae RE*1-1-14 (assembly GCF_000336465.1). NCBI lineage: Bacteria > Pseudomonadati > Pseudomonadota > Gammaproteobacteria > Pseudomonadales > Pseudomonadaceae > Pseudomonas > Pseudomonas poae. The sequence continues at coordinate 5,028,391 of NC_020209.1, forward strand.
TTGAACAGGATCAGCTTTCCATTATCGTTCACGAATTTCAGGTTTCGTGGGTCCGCTCCTGCAGGGCCCCGCTCCCAGCCGGCATAGGAACCGTCGGCAAACGTACTGGTGTCGTTGACCAGTTCTTTACCTTGAACCTTCAGTTGCTGGTTGCCCGACACGGATGTTTTGATGCTTGTCGTCACCTCGTAACTCAAGTTGACAACCTGGCCCATGCTTTGAGAAATAAGTTGCGGGCTGATGTTGAAGAGAACAGTACCGCTGGCGTTGCCCGTCTGCACCGGAATAGCGGCGCTGGAACCATTGGCAAAGGTCCAGTTGAGGCTGATCACGTGGGTAGAGTTCATGCCCTGGTACTTCACTGCCACAACCGCACCGTTAGGATAGTTCTCCGGGGCGATCGTCCGAGGCCCGGGCTTGTTTTCGAACGCGGGTGCCGGGAGAACCAGTGCAGCGGTGCCCACGACCCTCACCACCGTGCTGCCCGAGCGATTCAGCAGCGTGCCATCAGCGGCTTGCCACTCGACAAACATGCGCAGGGTGCCGTCGGTCATCGAGGCGATGAGGTCGGTGGGGATCGTGAGGATTTCCGAGCCCTGGTTCTTGTCGGTAACGGCAGGCAGGCGCACGGTGCGCGAGGACGTGCCGGGTTGGGTTTTCTGCGTCACCGTCACGACCAGTACGATCTGGTTAGGGGGGATGGGGGCCAGAGGGTCTACAGGCAAAGTGACCTGTGCTTCGTAGCGCTGCGCGCTGGGTTGATCAAGGTCGACCGTGGACTTTACGGCACCGTCGAGCATGAACGCCGGCGGCCTGAGCAGAGTGACGTCCAGCTCACTCTCCAGAATATAGGGCTTGGAGTACGCGTACGTCTCCCCGGAGACGTTGTTCACCACGTCTCGTACCATGAACGCCACACCAACCGGACCGAACTGATTGCCCTGCTTGATCACCTGTGGGCTGATAAAGATGCGAATCGGCGCCGTCCCCGCGGCCTCGGCGGGGCTGACAATATGATCGATGGTGGATGCGCCATAGGCGACTGTAATGGTGTCGTTCTTGCGAATGTTTTCGTACGGTTTGATCAGGCACCACAGCCCGACCTGGGTATTGGCCTGATTAATGATCGAGCCATCCGGCAACCCATCGACCGTCAGGTGCAACCCGCGGTGGTAGTGCTCCGAAGCCCAGAAAGTGAGTCCGCCGGGGCGCTGGGTCTTGACCAGATAAAGTTCAGGAAATGAAGCTTCCAGTTGCCCGCTTGCAGCGCGTGTCACTTCGCCGACTACTTGGGATTCGCCTTCGGGAATTTTTGTACCTGGGATCGTCAGGTTATAGCGATTGGCAATGTTCTTGACGATGTCCTGAGCCACAGGTATCGGCGAAGTGCCCCAATAGATCGCGAAGCTGTCGTTTTGAACGGACGCCTGCCAATTTTCAAAGGTAAACAGGGCATTAGGGTCCGTCTCGCGCCGGCCCAGGCCCCAGTCCGAGGTTTCCGGGTACGGGGTAGCGGTTAACGGTATGGCGGGATAGACCGAATAGGGCGGCGTCGGGAGTAATTGAGTTGGAGTGGTCATAACCATCACCTTGCTGGGTTGAGTCGCGCACTGGCTGCGCAACGGGCAAGGTGAATGAAGCGCTTGTGAGGTTAATTGAATCTACTGTCAGAATTGACAGTGGCGACGAGTGGTTGCATCGCCCACAAGGCGATGCAGACCCTTGCCATTCAGCGCTTGTCGAGCACCCGCGCCAACCGATCTCCACCCAACTGAATCACCGTCACCAGCACCACCAGCAGCACAATCACGGTCAGCATGATCTGCGTGTCAAAGCGCTGATACCCGTAGCGGTAGGCAATGTCGCCCAAGCCACCGGCGCCAATCGCCCCGGCCATGGCCGATGAGTTGATCATCGTCACCAGGGTAATCGTGAACCCGCCGACGATGCCCGGCAACGCCTCCGGCAACAGCACGTGCCGGATGATGTGCCAGCGCCTGCAACCCATGGCCTGTGCGGCTTCGATCAGGCCGTGATCGACCTCACGCAGACTCACCTCGGCGATCCGTGCAAAAAACGGCGTAGCGGCGATGGTCAGTGGCACCACGGCGGCCCAGACGCCGTAGGTGGTGCCGACGATAAGGCGAGTGAAGGGGATGAGCGCCACCATCAGAATCAGAAACGGAATCGAGCGGAACAGATTGACGAACGCCCCCAGCACGCGGTTCAAGGCCGGGGCCTGATAGATCCCGCCCTTGTCGCTGGTCACCAGGAACACCGCAAGCGGAATGCCCACCAGCAATGCGATCAGTGACGACACGCCGACCATCAACAAGGTGTCGATGGCACCCTGCACCAAACGATCAAACCACATAGCCCAGCACCTGCGCCTGTTGCGCCCAGTTCGCGGCGCGGTTACGCAGTTCTTCGGCGCTATGAGCCGAGCCATTCACCGCCAGCAGCAATTGCCCCAGGGCATGGCCCTGAATTCGCTCCACGCCGCCCTGCAGCAAGCGCACGCGCCCGCCGAGGGCGCCGAACAGCGCGGCCAGGTCCGGTTCGTCGGTGGCGCTGCCGGTGAACTGCAAACGCAGCACCACGGCCGCGTCTGCCGATACCTGCGTCGGTTGCAAACGGCTTTGCAGTTCCTGCGGCAAAGCATGCTGCAAGGGCGCCAGCAGGGTTTGGCTCACCGTATGTTGCGGGCTGCCGAACACTTGCCACACCGGGCCTTGCTCGACGATTTTGCCGTGCTCGAGCACCACCACGCGGTCGCAGATGTCGCGGATCACCGCCATTTCGTGGGTGATCAGCACAATGGTCAGGCCCAGGCGGCGGTTGATCTCACGCAGCAGGGCGAGGATCGACTGGGTGGTTTCCGGGTCGAGGGCCGAGGTGGCCTCGTCGCACAGCAGTATCTCGGGGTCGTGCACCAGCGAACGGGCGATGCCCACGCGCTGCTTTTGCCCGCCGGACAGTTGCGCCGGGTAGGCCTTGTGCTTGTCCTGCAAGCCCACCAGTTCCAGCAGCTCGCGCACCTTTTGCTCGCGCTGCGGCTTGGGGATACCGGCCACCTTGAGTGGCAGTTCGACGTTCTGCCACACGGTCTTGGCCGACATCAGGTTGAAGTGCTGGAAGATCATGCCGATGCGCCTGCGCAGCGCCACCAGGCGGTCTTCGTCGAAGTCGCCGATGTCCACCTGATCGATCAGCACACGCCCGCTGCTGGGCTGTTCCAGACGGTTGATGGTGCGAATCAGCGAGGATTTGCCGGCGCCGCTGCGGCCGATGATGCCGAACACCTCGCCGCGCTGGATCGCCAGGTCGATGCCGTGCAGGGCCTACACGGTGCCGTCGTAGGTCTTGCCCAGGTTGATGAAACGCACATGGGCGCGGTTCAGTTCAGGGTGCAGCTGGGTCTGTTCGGCGTCCCTGGGCGGTGTGTCCAGGTTGCGAAGTCGGGCATTGGCGGCGCTCATTGTTTACCTTCCCAGCCTACCTGGTAGAGCGTGCCGAGGGATTTATCCAGGGCGGCGCGTACCACGGGCGAATGCTGGTAAATGTCGACGAGCTTGATCACGCGCGGGTCGGTTTTGCTCTTGGGCTGGATCACGAACTGGATCACGTATTCCGGGTGGTCCAGGCCGTCGAACAGCAATGCCGACTCGGCATCGAAGGTCTTGGACAGGCGGATATACGCCGGGTAGCCCTGCACCAGGTCGGCGTCGTCATAGGCGCGCACCAGTTGCACGGCTTCCACTTGCAGGATCTTCAGCTTTTTTGGGTTGCTGACGATGTCTTCTTCGGTGGCCTTGTAGCCTACGCCCGGCTTGAGGGTGATCAGCCCGGCCTTGGCCAGTAGTTGCAGGCCACGACCGCTGTTGATCGGGTCGTTGGCAATCGCCACGCTGGCGCCCTGGGGCAGCTCTGCAATGGTTTTGTATTTTTTCGAATACAGCCCGACGTTATTGATGATGCCCGGCGCGTACGGCACCAGGTCGAAACCTGCGGCGGCCTTGGCGTTTTCCAGAAAAAGAATGTGCTGGAAGTAGTTCACGTCGATGTCGCCGGCGGCCAGGCTGACGTTGGGCGCGATCCAGTCAGTGAACTCCACCAGTTCGACGTTCAGACCCTGCTTGCCGGCTTCGGCAACGGCGGCCTCAAGGGGAATGGCGAAGGCGGCGGTGGTACCGACCTTGAGCGGCGTATCGGCGGCGAACACTGTCGAGCTGATCAAGCCGAAGGCCAGGGCCAGTGCTTTGACTGGGTGGGAGCGCAGCGTTTTTTTCATGGTCGATTTCCAGTCATGAGGTGTAGGTGCAAACAATGAAGATCCACTGTGGGAGGGGGCCTGCCACCGCCCACATTTCCAATTCAGTGGCGGTAGGTGGAGCCGGTGTGTTGTTTGGGAAGGCGGGAGCCGGCGTGGAAGACTTTTTCGCGCAGCGTGCCGGCCTCGTATTCGGTCTTGTACGACCCACGCCTTTGCAACTCCGGCACCACCAGGTCAATGAAATCCACATAGCTTTCCGGCGTGACGATTCGGGTCAGGTTGAAACCATCCAGCCCGGTTTCGCTGATCCACAATTCCAGCTCATCGGCCACCTGTTCCGGCGAGCCCACCAGGGTGATGTAGCGACCGCCCAGAGCGTGCTGCTCCAGTAACTTGCGCCGGGTCCAGTCGTTGTTCTGCAGGGTTTTGCTGGCCGACTGGATGGCGTTGCTCTTCACGTACTGGATCGGTTCGTCCAGTTCGTATTCGGCAAAATCAATCGCAGTGGACGCGGCGAAATGCGCCACGCCGGCCTCCGCGCTGGCGTAGCTCAGGTACTCGGCGTGCTTGGCCCAAGCCAGCTCCTCGGTGGCGCCGACGATCACATTGAGGCCCATGAACACCTTGATGTCGTGTGCATTGCGCCCGGCTTGCACCGCACTGGCGCGCACCTTGTCCACCTGCGCCTTGGTCGCGGCCCTGGTCTGGCCGCTGATGAACACGCACTCGGCATGGCGCCCGGCGAACAGCAGGCCACGGTCCGAACTGCCAGCCTGGAACAGCACCGGCGTGCGCTGCGGCGACGGCTCGCACAGGTGATAGCCTTCCACCTGGTAGAACTCGCCGTGGTGCTCGACCTTGTGCACCTTGCCCGGCTGGGCATAGATCCGTTGCGCCGGATCGTTGAGCACGGCGTCGTCTTCCCAGCTGCCTTCCCAGAGTTTGTAGAGCACTTGCAGGTACTCATCGGCCTGGTCGTAACGGCGGTCATGCTCGACCTGTTCAGTCAGGCCCATGGCCTTGGCCGCACTGTCGAGGTAGCCGGTGACGATGTTCCAGCCCACCCGGCCACGGCTCAGGTGATCCAGCGTCGACATGCGCCGGGCGAACAGGTACGGCGGCTCGTAGGTGAGGTTGGCGGTGAGGCCGAAGCCGAGGTTTCGGGTGACTGCCGCCATGGCCGACACCAGCAGCAACGGGTCGTTGACCGGCAACTGGATGGACTCCTTGAGCGGCACGTCGATGGAATGCTGGTAGACGTCGTACACACCAACGATATCGGCAATGAACAGGCCGTCGAACAGACCGCGTTCCAGGGTTTTTGCCAGGTCGGTCCAGTACTCGATGGTTTTGTAGTGGGTGGAGGTGTCCCGTGGATGGGTCCACAGGCCGTGGTTGATATGCCCGATGCAGTTCATGTTGAAGGCATTGAGCAGGATCTTTTTCTTCGCCATCAGAGGGTCCCCCGCAGCGGCGGGTTTTCATCGTTGAGGTAGTAATTGCCTACCGCGTGATACTTCCAGCGCACCGGGTCGTGCAGGGTGTGCACCCGCGCATTGCGCCAGTGACGGTCAAGGCCATGCTCGGCCAGGGTGGCCTGGCTGCCGGCGAGTTCGAACAGGGTGCTGCCGGCAGCCAGGGAAATTTCTGTGCTCAGGGCACGCGCTTCGGCCACCGCAATCGAGGCGGCGGCGACCGTCTCGGCATTGCTGTCGGCCTGGGCGCGGTCGAGGCATTCGCCGGCCCGTTCAAGCAGTGCCTCGGCCGCGTGCAGGCGGATGCTCAGGTGGCCGAAGCTCTTCAAGGTCAGTGGGTCTTCGCTGGCCTTGTCGTTGCCGGCGTCGATCCACGGGCGGGTCTTGGTGCGCACAAAGTGCAGCGCATCTTCAAAGGCGGCGCGGGCGATGCCGGTGTCGATGGCGGCGTGAAGGATCTGCGCCAGCGGGCCGACGGTGGTCGGGCGCTCGAAGGCGCTCTGGAAAGGGATGACGTCGCGGGCGGCGACCCACACGTTATCGAACACCACCGAGCCGCTGCCGGTGGTGCGCTGGCCGAAGCCGCTCCAGTCGTCGATCACGCTGAGGCCCTGGCTGTCGCGTGGCACAAAGGCCAATTGCTGCACGCCGTGCTCATCCACCACGGAGGTAGGGATGCGCTGGGCGTAGAGCGCGCCGGTGGCGTAGAACTTGCGGCCGGTGATACGGAATCCGTCGCCGTCGCGGGTGAGCCGGGTGACGCGATCATGGGCGGTTTTGGTGCCCAGTTCGGCCAGCGCGTTACCGAAACGCTGGCCGGCCAGCACCTCGGCGTACAGGCGTTGCTGCTGCTCGGGGCTGCCATTCACGCGCAGCACTTGCAGCGCATAGAAGTGGTTTTGCGGAATCTGGCCCAGGGAGGCATCGGCCTGGGCGATCAGCGCGATAACCTTGGCCAGGGTGACATTGGACACGCCCGCGCCGCCGTACTCGCGGGGCACGCTGATGCCCCACAGGCCCGAGCGCGAGAACGCGTCCAGCTCGGGCAGCGGCAGGCGGCGTTCGCGGTCACGCTGGGCGCTGTCGCGGCGAAAATCTTCAGCCAGGTCGTTGGCGACAATCAGGGCTTGCTCGTCGCTGGTGATGACCGCGACGTGATGGGAAAGGGTCATGGTCAAATCCAGGAATGGCGAGCCGGCAGGGTGCCGTTCAAGCGATAGGCGCCGATGGCGTGGTACTTCCAGCGCACCGGGTCGTGCAGGGTGTGCACCCGGGCGTTGCGCCAGTGGCGGTCAAGGTTGAATTCGGCCAGCGTCGCGCGGCTGCCGGCCAGTTCGAAGAGCTTTTCGCTGACCAGCAGCGCCACTTCGGTGGTCAGCACTTTGGCCTCGGCCACTGCGATGGATGCGCATGCGGCGGACTGCGCGGTGATCGGCGCGGCGCTGACTTCATCCAGCACCCGGCCGGCCTTGCGCAGCAGCGCTTGGGCGGCGTGCAGTTCGATTTTCAGCTTGCCGATATCGGCGATCACGTACAGGTCGTCACTGGCGCGCTCGACCTTGGCGTCGATCCACGGCCGCGAGCGTTCGCGTACGAACGCAATGGTGTCGTCGAGCGCACCCTGGGCGATGCCGGCATCGATGGCGGCCTGGATCAGTTGCGAGACCGCGCCCTGGATATTCGGGCTTTCGCCGATGCGCCAGTTGTCGATGACCAGCTCAGCGTCCACTGCCACCTCGTCGAGCAATACGGTGCCGCTGGCGGTGGTGCGCTGACCAAAGCCGGACCAGTCATCGATGATGCGCAGCCCTTCGCTGCCACGGCGCACAAACGCCAGAACCTGTTTGCCGTCATCGTTCAGCGCCTTGATCGCGACCCAGTGCGCAAACAGCGCGCCGGTGGAATAGAACTTCTGCCCGCTGACCACGTAGCCGTTGCCCTTGGCGGTGATGCGCGCCTTGAGTTCAAGGGTGTTTTGGGTGCCGCGTTCAGGGCCGCCGTTGCCGATGCGCCAGCCGTCGAGGACGCTCTGGAACAGCTGCTTTTTCTGCGGCGGCGTGGCGGTGCCCTGCACCAGGTGCAGGATGCCGAAATGGTTCTGCGGGATCTGCCCCAGGGCCGGGTCGGCCGCGCTGATGATCGTGAACACCTCGGCCAGGGTCACGAAGGACACTTGGGGGCCGCCGTATTCGCGGGGGATGGAAATACTGCCCAGGCCACTGCGGGTGAACTGTTCAAGCTGCGCCCACGGCAACTGGCGCTGTTGGTCACGCTTGGCGGCGTGCTGGCGCACCGCCTGGGCCAACGTGTGGGCGGCGCTCAACGCCTCTGCATCGTTGCGCAGCACGGCGGCCGGCAACAGCAGCGGGGCTTCGTCCAGATCACTTTGGGGGGGTGTTGCAGCCAAGTTAGACATCAGCGCCGCTCCTTGGCTGCACGTAATGCCCTGGCGTTACGCACCGGGGTAATCTTGATCATACCGACCTCGCATTCAATGAAATAAAACAGAAAAATCAGGAATGTCCGGTGGTCCGGTGCATATACCCTAAACTTGTTAAATATTTAAATAAACTAACTTTTGGGAATATGCATAGAAGGGCGATCACAAGGTTTGAGGGTTAGCCGAGCGGCCGGGGCTGATAGACCGGCGTGGCTGTCGCCGGGCGGGTGGGCAGCAGCGGGGCAATGCGCAGAGTGCGGGTGGGGGCCCAGCGCGAATTGTTGCCGACGCGGTCCAGCACGCAGTAGGTCACCTCCAGCCGGCAGTCGTCGCCGCCTTCGATAATCACGCTCGACGGTACCCACACCTGCACGGCCAGGCCGACGCCCTTGGCGGTGACTTTGGGCAGGTCGATGCGCACGTCGCCCCAGCGCAGGGTGATCGCATCGCCGCTGCTCATGTTGGGGTACGGCTCGATGGTCAGGGGAACGCCGCGGTGCACCTGGCGGCTGTTGACACCCTGGCGACGGATCGTCTCGGGCAGGCCGACCGGGGCGAGGTTTTGGTTTTCGTCGCTGTATACGGCGGGCGGTTGTCCACCTGGGCAGTCGGTCTTGACGCGTACCTGGGTGGTGGCCGAGCGCGCCGGGCCGTGGCCGATCTGCATGACCTGGTAATGCACGTGTGCGGGGCCATCGAGCACGAAGCTTTGCGGAATGCGCAGGCGGGTGGGCTGGCCGATGCGGCATGCGGTTATCCGTCGTGAGGCGGCGAAGCAGTTGTTCCAGAACAGCTCGATCAGGTCACCTTCCTCCATCCCGGGGTAGGGGGCGATATCGACCTGCAGTTGGGCGGCGGCGTGGGCATTGATGCCGTTTCGAAGGGCCTGGGGCAAGGTTGGGGCGGTCAGCATGGCCGGGGTTGCGGTGCGCGTCATAAGTCATCTCCTTGATGCAGCCAGCAGCGATCGTTCCGAGCCATTGGCGCAGGTGCGCAAGCGGGCCGAAAGGAACGATTCAGTAAATAGCCGGGATAGGATCCAATCCTCTGGGCGTTAGATAAGAGGGTTGGGCAAGGCCAGTCAATGGAGGCAAAAGGCTAAACGGCGGGGCGCTGCGGATTCAGAAGGGTCTGACCGGGATGGGGTTTTTTGCGTGGATGCGGCGGGGTGTTTTACCCAAAGGATTGTAGAAGCGCTGTAGGGTGCGAGGCTGCGTCAATGTGGCGAGCGGGCTTGTCCCAATGCGGTTCAGTTAAGGAAAATGTGTGGGTTTATTGTGGCGAGCGGGCTTGTCCCGCGTTGGGGTGCGAAGCGCCCCCCGTCCAGCAAAACGCGGTGTACCTGATACGGCTCAGCGCCTGGTTTTGGGGCTGCTGCGCAGCCCAACGCAGGACAAGCCTGCTCGCCACAGGGAATCTGCGCTTAACTGAACGGCATAAGGGCAAGCCCGCTCGCCACAGGGATGGGATTGCCTGAGCGTGTCAGTGGGCGAGGAATTTGCTCAGGAACTGGCGGGTGCGTTCTTCCCTGGGGTTGGCAAACAGCGCCTTGGCTTCGCCCTGTTCGACGATCACGCCCTTGTCGAAAAAAATCACTCGGTTGGCCACATCGCGGGCAAAGCTCATTTCGTGGGTGACGATGACCAGGGTGCGGTTTTCTTCGGCGAGGCTGCGAATGGTCGCCAGTACTTCGCCCACCAGTTCCGGGTCGAGGGCTGAGGTGGGTTCGTCAAACAGAATCACTTCCGGCTCCATGGCCAGCGCCCGTGCAATCGCCACGCGCTGTTGCTGACCGCCGGACAGGCGCCGTGGGTAGGCGTCTTCCTTGCCTGCCAGGCCAACCTTGGCCAGCAGCGTGCGGCCCAGCTCGGTGGCAGCCTCCCGTGGCATCTTTTTGACCACGATGGGACCTTCGATGACGTTTTCCAGCGCTGTGCGGTGGGGGAACAGGTTGAAGTTCTGGAACACGAAACCCACGTGCTGACGAAGACGTCGCACCAGGCCCTGTTGCTGATTGAGCGGTTTGCTGCCGTCGATCTCGACGTCGCCCACCTTGATACGGCCGCTGGTGGGTTCTTCGAGGAAATTCAGGCAGCGCAGAAAGGTGGTCTTGCCCGAACCGCTGGGGCCGATGATGGCCACGACTTCACCGGCCTTGACCTCAAGGTCGATGCCGTTGAGCACCACCTGAGCGTTGAATTGTTTGGTCAGCTTTTCAACCACGATCATGTTTCAAGACTCCAGGTCATGCCGGTTGACCCGGTCTTCCAGGCGATTTTGAAAATGCGCCAGGATGCTGGCCAGTATCCAGTAGATCAGGGCCGCGGACAGGTACATGGTGAAGATTTCGAAGGTGCGCGCTGACACCAGTTGCGCCTGGCGAAACAGCTCGGGGACCTGGATGGTGGCAGCCAGCGCGGTGTCCTTGACCAGCGAAATGAAACTGTTGCCCAACGGCGGCAAGGCGGTACGCATCGCCTGCGGCAGGATGGCCCGGCGCAGGGTCTGCGCGCGGGTCATGCCGATGCTGGCGGCGGCCTCCCACTGGCCCCGCTCGATGGACGCAATGGCGGCCCGCAGGATTTCACAGGCGTAAGCGGCCATGTTCAGCGAAAAACCGATCATGGCTGCGGGGATCGGATCCAGCTCGATGCCCACTTGCGGCAAGCCGTAGTAGATCAAGAACAGCTGCACCAGCAAGGGCGTGCCGCGAAAGAACGACACGTAGACGCGGGCAGTCCAACTGAGCAGCTTGAAGCGCGAGAGGCGCATCAAGGCCAGGCCGAAGCCCAGCAGCAAACCGAAGAACATCCCGCCCAGGCTGAGAATGACCGTGTAGTACGCGCCCTTGAGCAGAAAGGGCGCGGAGTCCAGCGCGAGTTGGAAGCCTGCTTCCATTATTGAGTGACGTCAGCGTTGAAGTACTTCTCGGACAGCTTTTTCAAGGTGCCGTCGGCGCGCAGCTTGTCGAGGGCGGTGTTCACTGCCTCGAGCAGTTCAGGCTCGCCTTTGCGCAGGGCAATGCCCGACTCCTGGCGCGAGAACGCATCGCCCGCAGCGGCGGTGTCCGGGGCTTTCTTGGCATATTCCAGCGCAGCCAGGCGGTCGATCAGGATCGCGTCGATGCGGCCGATGCGCAGGTCCTGGAACTTGGTTGGGTCATCGTTGTAAGTCTTGATGATGGCTTTGGGTTGATTGTCCTTGAGCCATTGTTCGTAGTTGGTGCCCAGGCCCACACCGACTTTCTTGCCAGCCAGGTCGGCGGCGGTCTTGATCTCGCCGGCGTTCTTCTTCAGCACCAGCGCCTGGATACCGGAGATGGTGTAGGGCTTGGAGAAATCGTATTTTTTCTTGCGTTCTTCGGAAATGGTCACCTGGTTGACCACGGCGTCCAGGCGTTTGGATTCAAGGGCGGCGAGGATGCCATCCCACGGCGTGGCCTGCAGCTTGACCTTCACGCCCAGCTCTTTGGCGAGGGCTTCGGACAGCTCAACCTCGAAACCGGTGAGCTTGCCGCTTTCATCGACAAAACTGAACGGCGGGTAGGTGCCTTCCAGGCCGATCTTGATCTCGCCCGCTTTCTTGATGTTGCCCAATTGCTCACCGGCAACCGCCTGGCCGAGCAGACCGGCGCCCAGCGCCAGGCCCAACGTGCCAACCAGTAATGTGCGACGCAATGCGGAAATAGTCATGAAGAGCCCCTGTGTTTTTATGGTGAGCGAAGCAGGTGACGCAGTGGTCGTATCCTGCCTTAAAGCGCGCGACTATAAGGCCGGTTTTTAAGACTTGAAAATAATATAAATCAATCCAGATATTCTATTTTTGAATATGGAAAATTTTAAAGTGGACTCAGTTAAATACGCAGTCATAGGCAAACAGCGCCGGTGCCCCGCCGGTATGCAGGAAGATGATCGGCCCGTCCTCAAACCGTTGACGCCCGATGCCGTCCAGCAAGCCGGCCATGGCCTTGCCGGTGTACACCGGGTCTAGCAACAGACTTTCCTGGCTGGCCAAAAGTTTGATCGCTGACAAGGTGCCCGCATTCGGCTCGCCGTAGCGCGGGCCGAAATATTCGTCCCACAGGATCACTTTGAACGCGTCCGGCAAAGCCACACCCAGCAACTCGGCGGTGCGTTCTGCCAGGCCCTGCACTTTCGGGCGTTGGGTTTCGTCGCTGCGCGAGACGGTCACACCGACCACCGGCAGGTCAGGCAAGGCTTCGCTCAAGGCCAACGCGAGGCCGCTGTGGGTGCCGGCGCTGCCGGAGGCCAGCACCACGGCGGCGAAGTCGATGCCGCTGGCGTCGATCTGCGCGGCCAACTCCAGACCGGCCCTTACGTAGCCCAGGGCGCCCAGCGCGTTGGAGCCGCCGATGGGCACCAGATACGGCTTCTTGCCATTGCTGCGCAGGCGGTCGGCGAGGGCATTGAGTTGGTCGTCGACGTTATCGAGGTTTTCAACCAGCTCCACCTTGGCGTCGAACAGTTCGAGCAGCAGTCGGTTGCCGTTACCGAGGTAGTTGGGGTCTTCGGTGCCGGTGGGGTTTTCCAGCAGGGCGACGCAGCCCAAGCCTAGCTTGGCGGCCAGTGCGGCGGTCTGGCGTACGTGGTTGGACTGAATGGCGCCAGCGGTAACGAGGGTGTCGGCGCCCTGGGCGATGGCATCGGCGGCGAGGTATTCGAGCTTGCGCAGTTTGTTGCCGCCCATGGCCAGTGGTGTGGTGTCGTCGCGCTTGACGTAGACGTCGCGGCCAAGCCACGTCGACAGCCGTTCGAGTTTCTCCAGGGCGGTGGCGCCGCCCAGCAGGTCCAGGCGGTTAAAGCGGTCGAGCTGTTGCTTGATCATAAGTGCGCACGGTTGCTGTGGGATGGGCCGACTATAGGCAGGCACTTTTGCGCAGGCAACCGTCAATCGCTTATAGCCGATAGTGCTTGGCATCACACCATTGGTTCTTAAGGGAGGGCGGGGCGCATACCGTAAAGTGGCGGCCATTACGTAAGGAGTGAAGACCGTGAGTGAGCGTTCCAGTCATTGGCAATTACAGACCATCGTCAGCCAGCTGCGCAGCGCCCGCGACCAGTGGCGCACGCGCAATGGCCGGTTGAGCGGCGAGCATGGCGGGCGTGAACTGCCGTCGCGCGAGGCGGTGGCGCAGATCCTCGAAGCCTTGTGCGGTGCGTTGTTTCCGATGCGCCTGGGGCCGGTGGATCTGCGTGAGGAAAGTGAAGATTTCTACGTCGGTCACACCCTGGATGTGGCGCTGAACGCGTTGCTTGCGCAGGCGCGCCTCGAGCTTCGTTATGCCGCGCGCCAGGGCGGGCAGGACGACAGCCAGATCGATGCCCGTGCCATCCGTCTGATCCAGGATTTCGCCCTGGCCTTGCCGTCTTTGCGCAGCCTCCTGGACACCGACGTGCTGGCCGCCTACCACGGCGATCCGGCCGCGCGCAGCGTCGACGAAGTGCTGCTGTGCTATCCCGGCATTCTGGCGGTGATTCACCATCGCCTGGCGCATCACCTGTACCGCGCCGGTTTGCCGTTGCTGGCACGGATCAGCGCAGAAATCGCCCACTCGGCCACCGGCATCGACATTCACCCCGGCGCGCAGATCGGCCCGAGCTTCTTTATCGATCACGGCACGGGGGTGGTGATTGGTGAAACTGCAATCATCGGTGAGCGCGTGCGCATCTACCAGGCGGTGACGCTGGGCGCCAAGCGCTTTCCGGCGGACGAAGACGGGCAGTTGCAGAAAGGGCATCCACGGCATCCGATCGTGGAGGACGATGTGGTGATCTATGCCGGGGCGACCATCCTGGGACGCATCACCATCGGCAAGGGTTCGACCATCGGCGGCAATGTGTGGCTGACGCGCAGTGTGCCGGCGGGGGTGAACATTACTCAGGCCAATCTGCAGCATGAGGATGGGGCGCAGAAATAGAGAATTCAGTACAAATCCCCTGTAGGAGCGGGCTTGCTCGCGAAGGCGGAGTGTCAGTTGCTGGATATGTTGCTGACTCACTGCATTCGCGAGCAAGCCCGCTCCACATTTTTGACCGCATTCCATTTTTGAGCCGTACTTAACGCGGAAATCGCTGAACGATTTACCTCGCGCACCCGTCATACCAATCCCTGAGCTAGTGTAGGAATGACCTACCACTCAGCCCTGCGATTAGTCCCCGACCGCCCATCCATGTTTAAATTGAACGCTCGTTCAAGTTAAACCGGTGGTTCGCTGCCCGCTCACAACAGGAGGCTTACCTTTGCTGAGTCCGTTATTTACAGCCACATACCCAACCCTCGGGGTGCACCGTTCATGAGTGCCTCGTCCACCCCCTCCAGCGGCCTGGTGCGCATGAATGCGCCCGTCTTCTACTTTGCCGCGACGTTCATTCTGCTGTTTGGCATCACCGTCATCGCGATCCCGCAACAGGCCGGTGCCTGGCTGCTGGCGGCGCAAAACTGGGCGGCCAATACGGTCGGCTGGTATTACATGCTGGCGATGACGCTGTATCTGGTCTTCGTGGTGGTCACCGCGTTATCGGGCTACGGCAAGATAAAACTCGGTGCCGACCACGACGAGCCCGAATTCAGTTACCTGTCCTGGGCCGGCATGCTGTTCGCCGCCGGCATCAGTATCACGCTGTTCTTCTTTTGCGTGTCCGAGCCGCTGACGCACCTGGTGCAACCGCCCCAGGGCGCGCCGATGAACGCCGATGCCGCGCGCCAGGCCATGCAGATTCTGTTTCTGCACTGGGGCTTGCACGGTTGGGGCGTGTTCGCCTTTGTCGGCATGGCCCTGGCCTACTTCGCCTATCGGCATAACCTGCCGCTGGCGCTGCGTTCGGCGCTGTACCCGCTGATCGGCAAGCGCATCAACGGCCCCATTGGCTACGTGGTGGACGGCTTCGGCATTATCGCCACGGTGTTCGGCCTGGGTGCCGACATGGGCTTTGGGGTACTGCACCTCAACTCCGGGCTGGACTACCTGTTCGGCATTGCCCATACGCAGTGGGTCCAGGTCGGCCTGATCACCCTGATGATGGGCGCGGCGATTCTGGTGGCGGTGGCCGGCGTCGACAAGGGTGTGCGCGTGATGTCCGACATCAACATGCTGCTGGCCTGTGCGCTGCTGCTGTTCGTGTTGTTCGCCGGCCCCACCCAGCATTTGCTCAATACCTTGATCCAGAACATCGGCGACTACCTCGGCGCCTTGCCGACCAAGAGTTTCGATGTGTACGCCTACGACAAACCCAGCGACTGGCTGGGCGGTTGGACAGTGTTCTACTGGGCCTGGTGGATCGCATGGTCGCCGTTCGTGGGCCTGTTCATTGCACGGATTTCCCGTGGCCGCACCATCCGCGAATTCGTGTTCGGTGTGCTGCTGATTCCGCTGGGCTTTACCCTGGCGTGGATGTCGATCTTCGGCAACAGTGCCATCGATCAGGTGCTCAACCACGGTATGGCTGCACTGGGCCAGTCGGCTATCGATGACCCGTCGATGAGCCTGTACCTGCTGCTGGAAACCTACCCTTGGAGCAAGACGGTGATCGCCGTCACGGTGTTCATCAGCTTCGTGTTCTTTGTCACCTCCGCCGACTCGGGCACCGTGGTGCTGTCGACGCTGTCGTCCAAGGGGGGCAACGCCGATGAAGACGGGCCGAAGTGGCTGCGGGTGTTCTGGGGCGCGATGACCGCGCTGGTCACCAGCGCCTTGTTGTTTGCCGGCAGCATCGATTCGCTGAAATCGGCGGTGGTGCTCACTTCGTTGCCGTTCTCGATGATTCTGCTGTTGATGATGTGGGGGCTGCACAAGGCGTTCCACCTGGAATCACAAAAGCAGATCGCGCAGTTGCATTCGCTGGCGCCGGTGTCGGCTTCGCGCCGGGGCAAAGGCGGCTGGCGCCAGCGCTTGAGCCAGGCGGTGCACTTCCCGTCGCGGGACGAGGTGTACCGCTTCCTCGAGTCGACGGTGCGCCCGGCGATTGAGGAAGTGACGGCGGTGTTTGTCGAGAAGGGTCTTTCGGTGGTCACCCAGCCGGACCCGGCCAACGACAGCGTCAGCCTCGAGATCGGCCATGGCGAGGAACACCCGTTCATCTACCAGGTGCAGATGCGCGGCTACTTCACGCCGTCGTTCGCCCGTGGCGGCATGGGCTCCAAACAGATCAACAACCGTCGCTACTACCGGGCGGAAGTGCACTTGAGCGAGGGCAGCCAGGACTACGATCTGGTGGGCTACACCAAAGAGCAGATCATCAACGACATCCTCGACCAGTACGAGCGGCATTTGCAGTTTCTGCATCTGGTGCGCTGATGCCCTGTGATCGTTCCCATGCCCTGCGTGGGAACGATCATCGGCAGGTCCACTCTGTTGTTAAATTGCTGTAAAAGGGAAACCACGCCCAACAGCCCAGAGAGGATTCGATGACGTACATTGCTGCCGAAAACCGCTATGAATCTATCCCGTATCGCCGCACAGGCCGTAGTGGCCTGGTGCTGCCGGCCCTGTCCCTGGGGCTGTGGCACAACTTTGGCGACAGCACCCCGATCGCCACGCAGCGCGCGCTGCTGCGTACCGCGTTCGACCTGGGGATCAATCACTTCGACCTGGCCAACAACTACGGCCCGCCCTACGGCAGCGCCGAGATCAACTTCGGCCGCCTGCTGCGCGAAGACTTCAAGCACTACCGCGACGAACTGATCATCTCCAGCAAAGCCGGCTGGGACATGTGGCCCGGTCCTTACGGCCAGGGCGGTGGTTCGCGCAAGTACGTGCTGGCCAGCCTCGATCAGAGCCTGCAGCGCATGGGGCTCGACTATGTGGATATTTTCTATTCCCACCGTTTTGATGCCGACACGCCGCTGGAAGAAACCGCCAGCGCCCTGGCGACTGCCGTACAGCAGGGCAAGGCGCTGTACATCGGCATCTCGTCGTATTCCGGGGTGAAAACCCGTGAGATGGCGGCGCTGCTCAACGAGTGGAAAGTGCCGCTGTTGATTCACCAGCCGGCCTACAACCTGCTCAATCGCTGGGTGGAGAAAGACCTGCTCGACACCACCGATGAACTCGGCGTCGGCGTGATCGCGTTCACCCCGCTGGCCCAGGGCCTGCTCACCGACAAGTACCTCAACGGCGTGCCGGCCGACGCGCGGGTCAACCGTCCGGGCGGTGGTTCGCTGCAGGCTGGTCACCTGTCCGAAGCCAACCTCGCCCATGTGCGCGCCCTCAACGAAATCGCCCAGCGTCGCGGCCAGAGCCTGGCCCAACTGGCGCTGGCCTGGACGTTACGTGACCCACGGGTGACCAGCGCGCTGATCGGCGCGAGCCGGCCGGAGCAGATCATCGAGAACGTCGGGGCATTGAAGAATCTGAGTTTCAGCAAGGAGGAACTGGCGCAGATCGATCGGTTTGCACAGGAAGGCGGGATCAACCTGTGGGAGAAGCCGTCCAGCGCTGAGTAAGCTGAGAGTGGGAATCGGGCTTGTTGTGGCAAGCCCTCTTCCGCACTTATAGCCAAGTCAGCCTTTGTTCAGTTGCTGATGGCCAGGATGCTCGCCTGATACGACCCGACGAACACATCAAAGTCGCCCACTTCGGTTTGCTCCAGCTCCGCCTGTTGCGCCAGCGACTTGCGCGCCAGCTCTTCAAAGTGCGCCTGTTCGTCTGTTGTCAGCGGATCGTTGCGGAAATACTCGGCATGCAGCTGGCTCTGGTGCAGGGAGAACTGCGCGAAGCTCTCTTTGCGCTCGGCCATTGCTGCCAGCACCTGGGCCGACGGGGTCAGCGACGGGTCCTGGATTTTTGCCAATTGGGCGTCCAGAGCCTGGCTGTGTTCGCTGATGCCGTGGCTCTCGTCGAGCAGGGCGGCCAGTGGCGCAATCTGCTCCAGCAGCTCGGTGGCCCATTGCTTCATGTCCACCGCCGCGCCGTCGCGCTGCAACTCCAGGCCCGGACGACGGCCTTCCTTGACCACGCTGAGGAAGTTGGCGCTGGCGTTGCCGCATTCGTTGTTGGCGAACAGCGGGCTGTCGTTGAGTGCGCAATACAGCAGGAACGCGTCGAGAAAGCGCGACTCCGGCAGATCGATGCCCATGGGCAGGAACGGGTTAATGTCCAGGCAGCGCACTTCGATGTACTGGATGCCACGGGCCACCAGCGCCTGGATCGGCCGTTCGCCGGTGTAGGTCACGCGCTTGGGGCGGATGTTGGAGTAGTACTCGTTTTCGATCTGCAGGATGTTGGTGTTGAGCTGCACCCACTCACCGTCCTTGTGCGTGCCGACTTCGACGTACGGCGCGTAGGGCGTTGCTACCGCCTGGCGCAGGCTATCGGTGTAGCTTGCCAGGTCGTTGTAGCACGGCGTGAGACCGGCCTGGGCGTTGCTCTGGTAACCCAGGTCGCTCATGCGCAGGCTGGTGGCGTAGGGCAGGTACAGCGTATCGGCGTCCAGCACTTCGAGCTGGTGCGAGCGACCGCGCAGGAACCCGGCGTCCAGGGCCGGCGAGGCACCGAAGA
Source organism: Pseudomonas poae RE*1-1-14 (assembly GCF_000336465.1). Taxonomy (NCBI): domain Bacteria; kingdom Pseudomonadati; phylum Pseudomonadota; class Gammaproteobacteria; order Pseudomonadales; family Pseudomonadaceae; genus Pseudomonas; species Pseudomonas poae. The sequence continues at coordinate 5,047,095 of NC_020209.1, forward strand.
GGTACATCAGCAGCCAACTGTAGCGGCGGAAGTTGCGGATCAGCGCGATGTAGGCCGTGGACTGATAGTCACGCTCAGTCCCGACGAAGCCTTCGGTGTCCTTGAGCAGCGGCCACAGCTGTTCCGGCAGGGAAAAGTTGTAGTGAATACCGGCGATGCACTGCATGGTCTTGCCGTAACGCAGCGCCAGGCCCTTGCGGTACACGTACTTGAGCTGTCCGATGTTGGAAGTGCCGTAATAGGCAATCGGGATATCTTCCTCGGCCGGCAACGGGCAAGGCATCGACGGGCTCCACAGGTATTCGCTGCCGAGCTTGGTGTAGGCAAAGCGGTGGATCCTGTCCAGGCTGCTCAGGGTATCGGCCGGGTTGGGCAGGGCCGGGGTGATGAACTCCAGCAGCGATTCCGAGTAGTCGGTGGTGATCATTTCGTTGGTCAGCGCGGCGCCCAGGGCTTCGGGGTGCGGCGTTTGTGCCAGGCGACCCTCACCGGTGACCCGCAGGCATTCGCGCTCGATGCCGTGCAAGCATTGCTCCAGCAGGGAGAGGTGTTCGCGCTTGCCGAGCAGAGCCAGGCGGCGGTTGAGAAGTTCGCTCAAGTTGGATTCCTTCACGCGTCAGTCGCCCCAATATGGGGGTGGGCAGGACGGTCTACAAGGGTGAAGTGGAAACTGGCGTTATCGCCTGGTTTTGAATCGAGGTGACCTGCATTGAAAAAGCCTCCATCGCTCCATGAATTGGGCTACAGCGCATCAAGAAAATTCCGACGCTGTGATTGCAGCGCCGAAATTAACTCAAATCGAGGGTGGGGAGCTATAGGGCAACGAAGGTGCCCTGTGCTTTTGCGACAAGTCTTGCGCGCGGGTACGCGCACGACTTTGATTTGACCCCTAGCGTTTCTTTAACTGCTTGGCGTTGGCGAACAGCGAGGCCATGGCGTTGTTGGCCGGCGCCGCGGTCGCGGTTTCCTTGCGCGGTTGGCTGTTTTCCGAGCGATTCTGCGACTGACGCGGTGCCGAGCCCGGACGCGCGCCGCGTGCACCGTCGACTTTCTCGCCGGGGGTGTCGCTCATGCGCATCGACAGGCCCACGCGTTTGCGCGGGATGTCGACTTCCATGACCTTGACCTTGACCACGTCACCGGCCTTGACCGCTTCGCGCGGGTCCTTGATGAACTTCTCCGACAACGCGGAGATGTGTACCAGGCCGTCCTGGTGCACGCCAATGTCCACGAACGCGCCGAAGTTGGTCACGTTGGTCACCACGCCTTCGAGGATCATGCCCGGCTGCAGGTCTTTGAGGTCTTCGACGCCATCCTGGAATTCGGCGGTCTTGAACTCGGGACGCGGGTCGCGACCGGGTTTCTCCAGCTCTTGCAGAATGTCGGTGATGGTCGGTACACCGAAGGTTTCGTCGGTGTATTTCTTCGGGTCCAGGCGCTTGAGGAACGCGGCGTCGCCGATCAGCGAGCGAATGTCGCGGTCGGTTTCGGCGGCGATGCGTTGCACCAGTGGGTAGGCTTCCGGGTGGACGGCGGACGAATCCAGCGGGTTGTCGCCATTCATGACGCGCAGGAAACCGGCAGCCTGTTCGAAGGTTTTTTCACCCAGACGTGCGACTTTTTTCAGCGCGGCGCGGGTTTTGAACGCGCCGTTCTGATCGCGGTGGGTGACGATGTTCTGCGCCAGTGTCGCGTTGAGGCCGGAGATACGTGCCAGCAGCGCCACCGAGGCAGTGTTCACGTCCACGCCCACGGCGTTTACGCAGTCTTCCACCACGGCATCCAGGCCGCGCGCCAGTTTCAGCTGCGACACGTCGTGCTGGTACTGGCCGACGCCGATGGATTTGGGGTCGATCTTCACCAGCTCCGCCAGCGGATCCTGCAGGCGGCGGGCGATGGACACCGCACCTCGGATCGACACGTCGAGGTCCGGGAACTCTCTGGACGCCAATTCCGACGCCGAGTACACCGACGCACCGGCCTCGGAGACCATGACTTTGGTCATCTTCATGGCCGGGTATTTTTTGATCAGCTCGGCGGCCAGCTTGTCGGTTTCACGGCTGGCGGTGCCGTTGCCGATGGCGATCAGGTCCACCGAATGCTTGGCGCACAGTGCGGCCAGGATGGCGAGGGTCTGATCCCACTTGTTGTGCGGCACATGCGGGTACACGGTGGCGTGGTCCAGCAGCTTGCCGGTGGCGTCGACCACCGCGACCTTGCAACCGGTGCGCAGGCCGGGGTCCAGGCCCAGGGTGGCGCGCGGGCCGGCGGGGGCGGCCAGCAGCAGGTCGTGCAGGTTGTGGGCGAACACGTTGATCGCCTCGGTTTCGGCGCCGTCACGCAGTTCGCCCAGCAGGTCGGTTTCCAGGTGGGTGTAGAGCTTGACCTTCCAGGTCCAGCGCACGACTTCACCGAGCCACTTGTCCGCAGGACGGTTCTGGTTCTGGATACCGAATTGTTGCCCGATCATGCCTTCGCACGGGTGCATGGTGCCCGGCAATTCGTCGCCGACTTTGAGCGCAGAGCTGAGAATGCCTTCGTTGCGACCGCGAAAAATGGCCAGCGCGCGGTGCGACGGCATGCTCTTGAGCGGTTCGTCGTGCTCGAAGTAATCACGGAACTTGGCGCCTTCTTCCTCTTTGCCGGCGATGACGCGGGCGCTGAGCACGGCTTCCTGCTTGAGGTAGTTGCGCAGTTTTTCCAGCAGGTTGGCGTTTTCGGCGAAGCGCTCCATGAGGATGTACTTGGCGCCTTCGAGAGCGGCCTTGACGTCGGCGACGCCCTTGTCGGCATCGATGAAGCGTGCGGCTTCGGCTTCCGGGCTCAGCAACGGATCGTTGAACAGGCCGTCGGCCAGATCGCCGAGGCCGGCTTCCAGGGCGATCTGGCCCTTGGTGCGGCGCTTTTGCTTGTAGGGCAGGTAAAGGTCTTCGAGGCGGGTCTTGGTGTCGGCGAGCTTGATATCGCGCTCAAGTTGCGGGGTGAGCTTGCCCTGTTCCTCGATGCTGGCGAGGATGCTGATGCGCCGTTCGTCGAGTTCTCGCAGGTAGCGCAGGCGTTCTTCCAGGTGCCGTAGCTGAATGTCGTCGAGGCTGCCGGTCACTTCCTTACGGTAACGGGCGATGAAAGGCACCGTGGAGCCTTCATCCAGTAGAGCGACGGCCGCTTCGACCTGTTGGGGGCGTACGCCGAGTTCTTCGGCGATGCGGCTGTTGATGCTGTCCATAAAACCACCTGAAATTCTGAAAAGCAGCGCGCAGGCCCGCAAAACAAGGCCCGGCAAGACTGGTTGAGCGGCCCGACCGGCACCGCTGCCTGGGTCAAGAGGCAGCCAATTGACCCTCGAAATCTAAAAAGTCGCATCAAGCGGGTAAAAAAAGGCGGCAGTAACCGGAAACGATCTGACGTTGCCCTGCAAGACGGCGCCGCATTATAACCAGCGTTCTGTCCTTGAGGGGTACTGCGCCGGTGGTTGTAGGACGTGGGTCCGCTGGTGGTCGAGGAAAAATCTGCTAACAATGCACACGGTGCGTATAACGGCAGCTAGGCCATAATGCGCGCCGAGATAAGAGGAGCATCTAATGAGCAGCACTGCACAAACTGCTGAAGGCGAAAAAATTCTCATCGTTGATGACGATCCGGGGCTGAGCAGCCTGCTGGAGCGCTTCTTCAACTCCAAGGGCTACCGTGCCCGTGCGGTGCCGAATACCGAGCAGATGGACCGCCTGCTGGGGCGAGAAGTATTCAATCTGGTCGTACTCGACCTGATGCTCCCCGGCGAAGATGGCCTCACCGCCTGCAAACGCCTGCGTGGCGCGAACAACCAGATTCCGATCATCATGCTCACCGCCAAGGGCGACGAGCTGAGTCGCATCAAGGGCCTGGAACTGGGTGCAGATGATTATCTGGCCAAGCCGTTCAACCCTGACGAGTTGATGGCCCGGGTCAAGGCCGTACTGCGGCGTCAGGCCCCGCCGGTGCCGGGCGCTCCGGGCAGCGAAGACGAAAGCGTCACCTTTGGCGACTACGAGCTGTCGCTGGCGACCCGTGAACTCAAGCGTGGCGACGAAGTACACATGCTCACCACCGGTGAGTTCGCGGTGCTCAAGGCCCTGGTGATGAACGCGCGCCAGCCGCTGACACGCGACAAGCTGATGAACCTGGCCCGTGGCCGGGAATGGGACGCTCTGGAGCGCTCCATCGATGTGCAGATATCCCGTCTGCGTCGAATGATCGAGCCGGACCCCTCCAAGCCTCGCTATATCCAGACGGTCTGGGGTGTGGGTTACGTGTTTGTGCCGGATGGCACTGCGACCAAGTGACCGATGACTTGCAGGCGCGGGTATCCCGGCGTTTGATCCCTTGAGGGTCAACGGGGTGCTCGGCGTCTGCAATTCCGCGAGCGCTGCTTTTTCCTGCCAGGTGTCCAGCTGTCTCTTATGAAAACCCCATTGTGGTTCCCACAAAGTTTCTTCTCGCGCACCCTTTGGCTGGTGTTGATCGTCGTTCTGTTTTCCAAGGCACTCACACTGGTTTATCTGCTGATGAACGAGGACGTGCTGGTTGACCGGCAATACAGCCACGGCGTCGCGCTGACGCTGCGTGCCTACTGGGCGGCCGACCCCGAAAACCGCGAGAAGATCGCCAAGGCCGCCACGCTGGTGCGTGTTGCCGGTGCGGGCGTGCCGGAGGGCGAGCAACATTGGCCCTACAGCGAAATCTATCAGCGCCAGATGCAGGCCGAGCTCGGTGAAGACACTGAGGTGCGCTTGCGCATGCATGTGTCGCCAGCCCTGTGGGTGCGTGCGCCGAGTCTGGGTGAAGACTGGCTGAAGGTACCGCTGTATCCGCACCCGTTACGCGGGCAGAAGATCTGGAACGTGCTCGGCTGGTTCCTGGCGATCGGTTTGCTCTCCACCGCCTCTGCGTGGATTTTTGTGCGTCAGCTCAACCAGCCGCTTAAACGCCTGGTATTCGCCGCCCGCCAGCTCGGTCAGGGACGCAGCGTGCGCCTGCCGGTGAGTGACACACCCAGCGAGATGACCGAGGTGTACGGCGCGTTCAATCAGATGGCGGAAGACGTCGAACAGGCCGGGCGCGAGCGGGAGCTGATGCTGGCGGGGGTATCCCATGACCTGCGTACGCCGCTGACGCGTTTGCGGCTGTCTCTTGAATTGATGGGCAACCACACCGATCTGACGGACGACATGGTCCGCGACATTGAGGACATGGATGCGATTCTGGATCAGTTCCTGGCGTTTATCCGCGATGGCCGTGATGAAGTCGTTGAAGAAGTCGATCTGACCGACCTGGTGCGTGAAGTCGTGGCGCCCTACAACCAGAACGGCGAACAGGTGCGCATGCGCCTTGAGCCGATCCAGCCCTTTGCGTTGCGCAGGGTTTCGATGAAGCGCCTGCTCAATAACCTGATCGGCAATGCCTTGCACCATGCCGGTTCCGATGTGGAGGTGGCGGCATATGTGTCCGGGGATAGCACGGCGCCCTACGTGGTGCTGAGCGTGATGGACCGTGGCGCCGGTATCGATCCCGCCGAACTGGAAGGCATTTTCAACCCGTTCACCCGCGGCGACCGTGCCCGTGGCGGCAAGGGCACCGGGCTGGGACTGGCTATTGTGCGGCGAATTGCATCGATGCATGGCGGCAATGTTGAGCTGCGCAACCGTGCGGACGGTGGGCTGGAGGCACGGGTGCGTTTGCCGCTTGGTTTGATGCTGCCCCGAGATGCGGTCTAACCAACAACACTGATTGAAAATGTGGGAGAGGGCTTACTCCCACATTTGGTTTTATGGTGTGTCAGAGGAGGAGGGGTTTCAGCCCTTGCCTTTGGTCCGGGTCATATTCGGTCCACCATTCTTTTCCAGATGTTGAATGATGATCCCCGCCACATCCTTGCCCGTGGTGGTTTCGATTCCCTCCAGGCCTGGCGATGAGTTCACCTCCATTACCAGGGGGCCATGGTTGGAGCGCAGGATATCCACACCCGCCACGGCCAACCCCATCACCTTCGCTGCGCGCAATGCGGTCATGCGTTCTTCCGGGGTGATCTTGATCAGGCTGGCGCTGCCGCCACGGTGCAGGTTGGAGCGGAATTCGCCCGGCTTGGCCTGGCGCTTCATCGCGGCAATCACCTTGTCGCCCACCACGAAGCAGCGAATATCCGCGCCACCGGCTTCCTTGATGTACTCCTGCACCATGATGTTCTGCTTGAGGCCCATGAACGCCTCGATCACCGACTCGGCGGCAGTCGCCGTTTCGCACAGCACCACGCCGATGCCCTGAGTGCCCTCCAGCACCTTGATCACCAGTGGTGCACCGTTGACCATCTCGATCAAGTCGGGGATGTCGTCGGGCGAGTGGGCAAAACCGGTGACCGGCAGGCCGATACCCCGGCGCGACAGCAGTTGCAGTGAGCGCAACTTGTCCCGCGAGCGGGCAATGGCCACGGACTCATTCAGGGGGAACACCCCCATCATTTCAAACTGGCGCAGCACCGCGCAGCCGTAGAAGGTCACCGATGCGCCGATACGCGGGATCACTGCATCAAACCCTTCCAGGGGCTTGCCCCGGTAGTGGATCTGCGGCTTGTGGCTGGCAATGTTCATATAGGCACGCAACGTGTCGATCACCACCATTTCGTGGCCACGTTCGGTACCGGCCTCAACCAGGCGGCGGGTGGAATACAGACGCGGGTTTCGCGACAGCACAGCGATCTTCATGCAGCACCTGGGACAGAAATGGTAGAGACCGGGAACACCGGCTTGTCTTGAACGTACTTGACGCCGGGACTGACCACCAATTGGCCGTCAATCAGCGCCTTGGAGCCCAGCAACAGGCGGTAACGCATGGCCTTGCGGCAAGCCAGGGTGAACTCCACCCGCCATACCCGATCACCCAGCGCCAGCGTGGTGCTGATCACGTATCGCACCTGCGCGTGGCCGTTGGAGCTCTTGATGGTCTTCATGGTCACCAACGGCGCCTCGCAGCGCCGATGACGCAGTTGCACGACCGTGCCCAGGTGCGCGGTAAAACGTACCCACTGCGCACCATCGCGCTCAAACGGCTCGATATCGGTGGCGTGCAGGCTTGAGGTACTGGCACCGGTGTCGATCTTCGCGCGCAGGCCCGCCACTCCCAGGTCGGGAAGGGCCACCCATTCACGCAGACCCACAACGGTCAAATGGTCAAATGTCTTCAATATAGATAACCGGTCAATTCGCCCAGGCTTGAGGAGCAACCTTGGCCAGGGCGTTGAATGCGGGCCTGGCGAACCAGTAGCCCTGCATCAGAAATATTCCACAGTCGGACAGGAAGTCGCGCTCGCCGGCACTTTCGATGCCTTCAGCGATGACAGTAACCCCCAACTGCTCACAGATTGTGACAATTCCCCGGACGATCACCTGACGGACACGGTCCTTGTCGATATCGCGGATCAGCGCCATGTCGAGTTTGATCAGGTCAGGTTGGAAATCGGCCAGCAGATTCAGCCCCGAATAGCCCGCGCCGAAATCGTCGATGGCGGTCTTGAAGCCGAATTCGCGGTATTCACGCAGAATATTCGTCAAATGGCGATAGTTATCGACGTACTCGCTTTCCACCGTCTCGAAAATCAGCCGGTTTAGCGGGAAATTGTGCGCCCGGGCCGCGTCCAGAGTGCTGCGAATACACAGCTCAGGGCGGTACACGGCGTTGGGCATGAAATTGATCGAAAGATTGCTTTGCATATCCAGCGCCGCAGCGCGGGCGATGGCCTGGGTGCGGCAGCGCTGGTCGAAGCGGTAGCGATTGCTGTCATTGACCTGGTTCAGTACCGAGAGGGCGCCTTCACCCTGAGGGCCTCGCACCAGCGCCTCGTGGGCAAAAATGGAATGATCGCGCAGGTCTACGATAGGCTGGTAGGCGAAGGCAAAGTCAAAGCTCAGTGGTTCGCTTTGCTGGCAACCCACGCAACGCTGGTTGGGCGAGGTGAGTGAAGTGGGGAAGTCGGTCACAGCGTATCCTCGCGAAAACAGGGTGCTACCCGGCGTATCTTAGGTGAGCCTTGGGATTTATGCGTCGAAGGGTTTCGACGGTAAGGTTGCGACATTTTTCAGAGCGGGGAATTCAAGTGGCTCAAAAGCAGGAAGAGGAAGAAAAGGTCCGTTTGGACAAGTGGCTGTGGGCGGCGCGATTCTATAAAACCCGCGCCCTGGCCAAGGCTGCCATCGAAAGCGGCAAGGTGCACCATCGGGGCGAGCGCTGCAAGCCGGGCAAGGAACCGCGTGTTGGCGACGAGTTTCAGATTCGTACAGGGTTTGATGAAAAAACCATTGTGGTGCAGGCGCTTTCCATCGTACGTCGTGGCGCTCCCGAAGCGCAGGCACTGTACGCCGAGACCGAGGCCAGCATCGCCAAGCGTGAAAACGCTGCAGCCATGCGCAAGGCCGGGGCGTCAGGCCTGACCACGGATGGCAAGCCGAGCAAGAAGCAGCGTCGCGATCTGTTCAAGTTTCGCGGCAGCGGCAATGACGACTGATTGCGCTGATCTCGTGGTTCAAATGTGGGGGAGGCTTGCTCCCGATGGCGGTGTATCAGTCACCTATGCATGAACTGACAATCCCTCATCGGGAGCAAGCCCCCTCTCACATTACATACTCGGCGTTACGCAGTTTGTCGTATGACACTCAATCGCCCGATCACCGGCAGCTTACCCAGCAACCCGAAGATCGGCGCCGTCACGCGCAGCAACGCCCCCGACACCTTCGCCGCAAACGGTGTGTAATACCCCCACCCCAATGCCAGCAACGCCAGCAACACGCCGCCGATATAGTCGTCCTGCCCCCAGTGCGCGCCCGCCACCAGGCGCGGCATCATGAACAGCAGCGCCAGGCCCCAGATCACCAGCACCTGGCCGATGCTGCGGGCAAACACGGTCATGAACATGCCCCAGATCAGCAGCACCGACGCATGGTCCCCCGGGAAACTCTGGCTCGAACGGTCCTTCAGCTCCCAGGTTTTCTCAAGCCCTGGGAAGTAGTCGCTCATCTGCACGGCACCGCCGATCACCATCGACGGGCTGCTGTGCTGCCAGCCCATGTGCGCGGCGAGTTTGGAAAACAGCATGCGGATAAACAATAGCAACAGCAGAATGCCGAGAAAGCCAAAGAACGCCTGGCGTACCTGCACCGCCTTGAATACCCAGTCACCGCGAACCAGCAGGGCCAGCAAAATCAGCCCAACCACCGCATCAAACGGGCGCAGACTGGCCACGGCCCACACATGCAGCCAGGTTGCGCTGGTCGCCAGCGGATCATTGAGCAGGTGAAACAGCCATTCGTCGAAAAACACACATAGCATCTGGCCCGTGGGCCACAGCCAAAAACACAGCAGTCCGATAGCGAGTAGATTGCAAAGAGCCCATCGCCGGAGGTTCCACTTTGCTTGGAACAAACCCGGATTGTTCATAAACTGTCCCTCTTCGCTCTAGTAAGTTCTCTGTTTCCAGGAGAAAACCGCACCAAGATGGTGCTAAAGCGTTTAATTTTATAAATTTTGTAATCATTTTGTCATCAATTCAGATACCCAAACCTATGACTGATCTACCGGATACCGACTTCACTCAACGCTTCATCTTCGACGAGAGCGACGCCCGCGGCGAACTGGTCTCGCTGGAGCGCAGCTATGCCGAAGTCCTCGCCAAGCACGCCTATCCGGAGCCGGTTGCGCAACTGCTCGGTGAGTTGATGGCGGCCGCGGCGTTGCTGGTGGGCACCATGAAGTTCGATGGTTTACTGATTTTGCAGGCCCGCTCCGATGGCCCTATTCCCTTGCTGATGATCGAGTGTTCCAGCGAGCGCGACATCCGGGGCCTGGCCCGTTACGACGCCGACCTGATCGCCCCTGACGCCACGCTGAGCGACCTGATGCCCAACGGCGTGCTGGCGTTGACGGTGGACCCGACTGTGGGGCAGCGTTATCAAGGCATTGTCGACCTCGACGGCGACACGCTGTCGGACTGCTTCACCAATTATTTCGTGATGTCCCAGCAAGTCGGCACCAGGTTCTGGCTTAACGCCGACGGCAAGCGCGCTCGTGGCCTGCTGCTGCAACAACTGCCGGCCGATCGCATCAAGGATGACGATGACCGTGCCGAAAGCTGGCGCAATCTCACCGCCCTGGCCGGCACCCTCACGGCTGAAGAGCTGCTGGGCCTGGACAACCCGACCATCCTGCACCGCCTTTATCACGAAGAAGCCGTGCGCCTGTTCGACCCGCAAACGCTGCGCTTCCACTGCAGCTGCTCGCGCGAGCGTTCTGGCAACGCGCTGGTCAGCCTGGGCCTGGAAGATGCACAGAATCTGGTGGTCGAACACGGTGGCCATATCGAAATCGACTGCCAGTTCTGTAACCAGCGTTATCTTTTCGATGCGGCCGATGTTGCTCAATTATTCGCCGGCGCAGGCATCGACACCCCTTCCGACACCCGCCACTAAAACGTTTAAGCACAGGTAAATCACCTGAGAAATGCCGAGATAGCGCTGTTCTGACGGGAGGGCCCTACTCTTTTTGGGCTTTTCTGGCATAATCCGGCCCACTTTTTTCGCGGTAGTAGTGCGCAACTTTCTACTACAAAACGTTTGGAGCACTCGGCCATAGGCCGACGGGGAACCTCATGACGCAAGCCAACAACGCCGTATACACCGATCTGAGTGTTGACGATCTGGTTAAAGAAGCCCTGAGCCGCGGTGAAGGCGAGCTTGCCGATACTGGCGCGCTGGTCGTACGTACCGGTCACCGCACCGGCCGTTCGCCGGTCGACCGTTTCATCGTTGAAGAGCCTTCTACTCAAGACGCTATCGCTTGGGGCCCGATCAACCGCAAGTTCCCGGCCGACAAGTTCGATGCCCTGTGGAGCCGCGTGGAAGCATTCAACAACGCGCAAGAGCACTTCGTTTCCCATGTTCACGTAGGGGCCGCAGAAGACCACTACCTGGCCGTGAAAATGACCACCCAGACTGCCTGGCAGAACCTGTTCGGTCGCTGCCTTTTCATCAACCCGGCGCAGTACAACCCGGCCGGTCGTGAAGAATGGCAAGTGCTCAACGTGGCCAACTTCGAGTGCGTGCCAGAGCGTGACGGCACCAACTCCGACGGTTGCGTGATCCTCAACTTCGCGCAGAAAAAAGTCCTGATCGCCGGCATGCGCTACGCCGGTGAAATGAAGAAAGCCATGTTCTCGGTGCAGAACTTCCTGCTGCCGGCCTCCGATGTGCTGCCGATGCACTGCGCCGCCAACATCGGCGAAGCAGGCGACGTGACTCTGTTCTTCGGCCTGTCGGGCACCGGCAAGACCACCCTGTCCGCCGACGAAAGCCGTTACCTGATCGGTGACGATGAACACGGTTGGGGTGAAGGCGTGGTGTTCAATATCGAAGGCGGTTGCTATGCCAAGTGCATCGACCTCTCCGAGAAGAACGAGCCGGTGATCTGGAAAGCCATCAAGCACGGTGCGGTGCTGGAAAACGTCGTGATCGACGACGCCAAGCACGCCGACTATGCCGATGTCAGCCTCACCCAGAACAGCCGCGCGGCCTACCCGCTGGAGCACGTTGCCAAGCGTTCCGAGAAGAACCTGGGTGGCGAGCCTAACGCTGTGATCTTCCTCACCTGCGACCTGACCGGCGTACTGCCGCCCGTGTCGATCCTCAGCGAAGAACAAGCGGCCTACCACTTCCTGTCCGGCTACACCGCGCTGGTGGGTTCGACCGAAATGGGCTCGGGCGGCGGCATCAAGTCGACCTTCTCCACCTGCTTCGGCGCGCCGTTCTTCCCGCGCCCGGCCGGCGAATACGCGGAGCTTCTGATCAAGCGCATCCGCGGTTTCGGTTCCAAGGTTTACCTGGTCAACACCGGCTGGACCGGTGGCGGCTACGGCGTTGGCAAGCGCTTCAACATCCCGACCACTCGCGGCGTGATCGCAGCCATCCAGAGCGGCGCGTTGATCGGTGCCGAGACCGAGCACCTGGACACCATCAACCTGGACGTGCCGTTGGCGGTGCCGGGTGTTGAGACTGGGCTGTTGAACCCTCGCAATACCTGGGCTGACAAGGCTGCTTATGACGAAGCGGCGAAGGCGCTGGCAGGGTTGTTTGTCGAGAACTTCAAGAAGTTTGAAGTGAGTGATGCAATCAAGGCGGCGGGTCCCAAGTTGTAAGACTCGATCGTAATGAAAAAGCCGCCCTTATCGGGCGGCTTTTTTGTGCCCGATCGCCAGGTCGTTAGGGATCAGGTGTGGGAGGGAGCTTGTTCCCGATAGCGGTATGTCATTCAAATGTTCGCTGACTGACACTCTGTCATTGCGAGCAACCCCCTCCCACAGTTTGTGGCGCACTTAACTCAGGTTTTCCAGCGTCTGCGTGTCCCAGCTGTGGGTCTTGATAGCCAGGTAGAGCATGCCGATGGTCAGCGGGATTTTTTCCCCACGGCCTTTGGCGCGGTGTTTGAAGAAGACATCAAACACTGGCGGCTGGAAGTAACGGTAGGCATCGTAGTCGCCCAGGTCGACGGCGAAATCCTGCTCCAGCGTCTCCATCAGTTGCCTGGCTTCGCCGCCATCGCAGCCCAGGTCGAGATTGATCGCGGTTTGCAGGCGAAGGGTTTTATGTTGCGGCAATCCGATTTCTTCGTGCAGCAGTTGCAGGAGTTGCTGCATATCGGAGTCTTCGGGGAAGTTTGGGGCCAGGTTCATGTTGGAGGTTCGCAGAAGTGGGTGAGCATGACGTCGTCGACGATATATGGCTCGTGTGATCAAGGCAGAAATTATCAGGAAGAGAGCCAGACTGATCCAGAAGCTATATTCAGTCATTGAAGCAGCCGCCCCGGCGTTGCCGGATCATCCTTGAAGGGCGAATCACGGCAAATTTGAAACCGTAACGGCCGTTGTGTTGAGTCCTTTCGATGTTCACGGGCTTTACCGAGAAAGTGGAGAGGACGTTAGTTTCGGTCAGAAAGAGGGATATTCAATAGAGGGGTAAGCAGGTGTTTTTTGCAGTTTGGGAAGCGGATTGCGCGGTATTTCGTCCTTTCCTACAGTGATTGCCGGCATCTTCAGCTTAGCGTCGATCTTTCGATCAGCACTGCCCAACCATGGGAACGATCATGGCGTTGCCGGTGTGCTTATGCAGCGCTTGAAAATCGTTTCCAGCCCCCTGTAATCACACGCCACCGCGTCGATGTTCGCAGGTATCCACGCTGCGTCTTTTACCAGCCACCAGTTCACCGAGAATCCCGCATTTACGATGATTTGTTCAAACAGGATCCGTTGCGCCCGGCCATTGCCTTCGCGAAAAGGATGGATGACGTTGAGGTCGCCATAAACTTCAGCGATTTGAGTCACCAGGTCAGCCTGGGTGGCGCCGACAAACCAGTTCGCCTCTTCCATATGCCGAATAATCTTTTCCGCTTCCGGGGCGATACGCTCGGGCGTGCAGAATAGCGTGTCGCCTTTCTGGATATTGACGCTGCGCAGCTCACCGGCCCAGTCGTAAATATCGCCAAATAAAGTGCGGTGGATGTTTTGCAGGCGATCAAGGTCGTAGGGCGGCGGGAAGAGGGGAAGATTACCTATGGCGATTTCGGACAATTCCCGCTCGGCTTCATGCAAGCGTACTTCATCGAGCAAATCGAGACGGTTGCGCAGGACGTTGCTATCGGGATAGCAGTAAGGATCCTGGCCCACCCCGTATTTGTCGAGCATCAGCGCGGGGTATTGCGGTACTTGGCAAGGACGGCTTCGCGAGTGGGCAGCGGTTTGTCGACGTCCGCCGGCTGGGTATCGAACCCCTCCAGGCGCAGGCTGGCCAAGTAATTGGAACGGCGGATCTTGTGGTAATGATCCTGTTTTTGCTCAAACGTCAGTTCGCTCATCGCAGCGTACTCCTAGATAGCAAGGCTTGATTGTAGCGCAATGCGTCTGCGCGAAGGCAGTCTTTGGATAGGCAAGATGTGGTAGTTGTTCCTACAAGCTTGCGCGAATAGTCCTGCTTTCCACCACGCTGTGTATCATCCTGTCTCTTTTTTTCCATGCGACCTTTCTCGATTCGCTGACCCGGGTGAGCTACGTTTTTAAGCCACCCTCAGCGGTCAATGGAGTGACAGCCTATGCACGACACCCTCCAGCAGGTCTTTGGTTATCCACAGTTTCGTTCGGGCCAGCAGGAGGCAGTGAGCGCCGTGCTGGCCGGGCGCTCGGCGGCTGCAATTTTCCCCACCGGTTCCGGTAAGTCCCTGTGCTATCAGCTGTCGGCGGTTCTGCTCCCGCACCTGACGCTGGTGGTTTCACCGCTGCTGGCGTTGATGCAGGATCAGTTGGGCTTTCTGCAGCGCCACGGTATTTCAGCCGGTAGCATCGATTCGGCGCAGAGTCGCGAGGATGCCAATGAGGTGATGGCGCGGGCGCGCTCCGGTGAGCTGAAAATCCTGATGATTTCCGTAGAGCGCTTGAAGAACGAGCGTTTTCGCAACTTTCTGCAAAGTGTGCAGATCTCGCTGCTGGTGGTGGACGAAGCGCACTGCATTTCCGAGTGGGGCCATAACTTCCGTCCGGACTATCTGAAGCTGCCGGACTACCAACGCCAGTTCAATATCCCGCAAGCCCTTCTGCTGACGGCTACAGCAACACCCAAGGTGATTGCCGACATGCAGGCCAAGTTCGCCATTGCGCCGAGCGATGTGATTACCACGGGCTTCTATCGGCCCAACCTCAACCTGCTGGTAGAGCCGGTCGGCGGCGTGAACAAGCGCCAACGTCTGGTGCAGTGGATGAGCGAGCGGACCCGCCAGCCGAGTATCGTCTACGTCACCCTGCAAAAAACCGCCGAGCAGATCGCTGAGCACCTGAACCGCAACGGTATCCAGGCCGAGGCATATCACGCCGGGTTGCCGCACGATAAACGCGAGGGCATCCAGCAGCGATTCATGGGCGGGCGCTCCAACTGCATCGTCGCTACCATCGCGTTCGGCATGGGTATCGACAAGAGTGATATCCGCAACGTGGTGCACTTCGACCTGCCCAAGTCCATCGAGAACTACAGCCAGGAAATCGGCCGCGCAGGACGTGACGGGCAGCCATCGGACTGCCTGGTGCTGGCCAACCGTGACAGCCTCAATGTGCTGGAAAATTTTGTGTACGGCGACACGCCGGAGCAAGAGGGAATCCGCCGTGTGCTGGAGGAGTTGCAGGCTTCACGCAGCGAGGGGCAGTGGGAGTTCCTGCTGCGCTCGTTGTCGGACCATAGCAATATCCGTGAGCTGCCGCTCAAGACCTTGCTGGTACAACTCGAACTCAAGGGCGTGATCGCGCCGCGCTATGCTTTTTATGCCGAGTACCGTTTTAAATACCTGATTGAGCCGCAGGCTTTGCTGGCGCGTTTTTCCGGCGAGCGGCAGCAGTTTGTCGCGGCGATCATCCAGGTGTGTAAACGCGCCAAAACCTGGGCGACGGTGGATTTCGACGTGCTTTATCAACAGCACGGCGCTGAGCGCAACCGGGTGGTGAAGGCACTGGATTATTTCCAGGAGCAGGGGCTGATTGAACTGGAGAGCAAGCAGATGACCGAGGTCTACAGTTTGCTGAACACGGATTTCGACCCGCAGGTATTGAGCGCCGAGTTATACACAGGCTTCAAGCAGCACGAGGTAACGGAAGTGGCGCGTATTCACGCCATGCTTGATCTGTTCGCCACCGAATATTGCCTCGGTCATCGTCTGGCGCAGTATTTTGGCGATGACCAGGCGCCGCAACGCTGTGGAAACTGTTCGGTATGCCACGGCCATATCGCGCATTTGCCACCGCCGCCGAGCCTGCCGGCGCTTGTGGATAAAAACTTCATGGGCCTGTGCAGTGATTTTATCCACAGGCACCATGAACACACCGGCGACTTGCTGGGCGCCGAACGGCTCGCGCGCTTCCTCGGCGGAATCAGCGTGCCGTTGTTTACCCGGTTGAAGGCGCGCAGCATTCCCGGGTTCGCCGCGCTGGAGGACTATCCCTACGCAGAGGTACGCAAGTGGGCCGAGGCTCATTTGCAGGACCTGTAAACAGACACCTTGAAGAGACTTGCCAATGCCTGACTCAGTGCCACAACGCGCCGATTACGCTCACTTCCAGCCGATCATCACACGCTGGCACGACAATGATGTGTATGGACATGTGAACAACGTCACCTACTACAGCTTTTTTGACACGGCGGTGAATACCTACCTGATCGAGCAGGGCGGGTTGGACATTCACGACGGCGAGGTGGTGGGTTTTGTGGTGAGTTCAGCCTGTGATTATTTTGCGTCGATTGCCTTTCCCGAGCGCATCGAAATCGGCCTGCGGGTGGGCAAGTTGGGCAACAGCTCGGTGCAATATGAGTTGGCGGTATTCAAGGCCGGCGAGGAAGAGGCCTGTGCGGCGGGGCGGTTCGTGCATGTCTTCGTGGATCGGGCTTCGAACCGGCCTGTGATGATCCCGCAGACGCTGCGCGAGGCGCTGCAGCGTTTGCTTGCTTAGGCGAAACACCCTCTAGGCGGATGTGAGAGGAAGCACGCTCCTCCCACATTGGATGTGCGGTGGCCTTGAGCCCTCAGCGGTGAAGATGATGATGCTTGCGATGCCCATAGGCATGGCCACGGCCGCGATGGTCATCACGGTCATAACGACGGTTATCGCGTCCACGGTAACGACGATCATCGTTATCGCTCTTGTTGCCCATGTAGTTGCCCAGCGCGCCCCCGGCACCACCGCCGGCGGCTGCGCCCACCAGGCTGCCGGTGTTGCCGCCTACACTGCGACCTACCACGTTGCCACCGGCCGCGCCCAATGCACCGCCGATGGCGGCTTCGCCACGGCTGCGCTTGTCGGCACCCACGGCGCTGCCGCCTGCGCCGCCCAAGGCTGCACCGATGGCCGAACCTGTGTTGCCGCCGATCTGCTGGCCTACGACCGAACCCAGAACCCCACCCAATGCGCCGCCCACACCGGCTTCGGTGGTGCCACCCGCCATGGCTGCGCCGCTGACGAGGCTAAAGGACAGCAAGAGAATCGAGGAGAACTTCATAGGGAGACCTCAAGAGGATGACGCCGCGATCCTGAGGTCGCAGGAGAATGCTGACAATCGAAATCCGACCAGTGGCAATAGTTGTATACAATTCGCTAACTTGCTGTTTTATATAGGGAACTTAAGTCGTTTTGACCAGTCTCTATCTACTTCGGAACGGCCGCTTTTATGCAAAAAGCGGCCTTTTTTGTGCCTGTAATTTATGCAGTGCGGGCCATGATCAACCCGTTGTCACTCGCCGCTTCCAGGCGGATCGCCACGAATTTCGAGGTCGGCGTATGGCTGCCGTCCCCGGTGCTTTCCAGCGGCACCAGCGGGTTCACTTCCGGGTAATACGCGGCGGCCTGACCCGCCGGAATATCAAAGGCCAGCAGAGTGAAGCCCTTCACGCGGCGTTCACGGCCGTCTTCCCACAGCGACACAATGTCGGCCTTCTGCCCCGGCTTGAAGCCCAGGCGGATGATGTCTGCTTCGTTGACGAACAGTACGTCACGCTGGCCTTTCACTCCGCGATAACGATCATCCAGGCCATAAATGGTGGTGTTGTACTGATCGTGGGAGCGCATCGACTGCATGATCAGGTCCGGCACGCGGCCTGTGGCGTGAGTGCGTTCGTGGATCAGGTCTTTGGGCAGAATGTTGGCGCGGAAGTTGGCGCGGCCCAATGGGGTGTTCCAGCGACGTGCGCCGGCCGAGTTGCCGAGGTAGAACCCGCCTGGGTGCTTGATGCGTTCGTTGAAATCCTTGAAGCCTGGAATGGTGTCGGCGATCAGGTCGCGAATGCGCCCGTAGTCGGCCACCAGCCAGTTCCAGTCCACCGGCTTGCTGCCCAGGGTGGCGGCGGCGATGCCAGCGATGATCGCAGGCTCCGATTTCATCAGCTTCGACAGCGGTTGCAACTGGCCATTGGAGCCGTGAACCATGCTGAACGAGTCTTCCACCGTCACCGCCTGGGGGCCGTCGGCCTGGATGTCGATGTCGGTGCGGCCCAGGCACGGCAAAATGAGTGCGTCCTTACCGTGCATCAAATGGCTGCGGTTGAGCTTGGTGCTGATCTGCACCGTCAGGTCGCAGTTGCGCAGCGCTTCGAAGGTGCGCGAACTGTCCGGCGTGGCCTGGGCAAAGTTACCGCCCAGGGCGATGAAGACTTTGGAGCGGCCTTCGAGCATGGCGTGAATCGCTTCCACCACGTTGTGGCCGTTTGTGCGCGGCACCTGGAACTGGAAACGACGCTCCAGGGAATCCAGAAACGCGACCGGCGGGCGCTCGTTGATGCCCATGGTGCGGTCGCCCTGCACGTTGCTGTGGCCACGCACCGGGCACAGGCCGGCGCCTGGGCGGCCGATGTTGCCGCGCAGCAGCATCAGGTTGGCGATTTCCTGGATGGTCGGCACCGAGTGGCGATGCTGGGTGATGCCCATCGCCCAGCACATGATCACGTTCTTGCCCTTGGCGTACATGCGCGCGGCTTGCTCGATCTCGACCAGGGTAAGCCCTGACTGCTCGACGATTTCATCCCACGAGGTGTCGTCGATCTTGCCCAGGTAGTCGAGCACGTTGGCGGTGTGTTCGTTGAGGAAGTCATGGTCGAACACCGCTTCCTTGCCTTCGGCCTGCGCCTGGCGTTCCCACAGCAGCAGGAACTTGGCCATGCCGCGCAGGATGGCCATGTCGCCGCCCAGCGCCGGGCGGAAGTAAGCAGTGTTGGTGGGCTTGTCACCGTTGGTGAGCATTTCCAGCGGATGCTGCGGGTGCTGGAAGCGTTCGAGGCCGCGCTCTTTGAGCGGGTTGATGCACACCACCTGGGCGCCGCGTTTAACCGCTTCACGCAGAGGTTCGAGCATGCGCGGGTGGTTGGTGCCGGGGTTCTGGCCCCACACGAAGATCGCATCGGCATGTTCGAAGTCATCGAAGGTCACGGTGCCTTTGCCGACGCCCACGCTTTGCGCCAGGGCCACGCCGCTGGCCTCGTGGCACATGTTCGAGCAATCCGGGAAATTATTGGTACCGTAGGCGCGCACGAACAGCTGGTACAGGTATGCGGCTTCGTTGCTGGCACGGCCCGAGGTGTAGAACTCGGCCATGTCCGGGCTGGGCAGGGCGTTGAGGTGCTTGCCGATCAGGTCGAATGCCGCTTCCCAGCTGACTGGCTGATAGCGGTCGGCTTCGGCGTTATAACGCATCGGCTCGGTCAGGCGGCCCTGGTATTCGAGCCAGTAGTCGCTCTGCTCCAGCAGCGCGGTGACGCTGTGCCTGGCAAAGAATGCCGGATCGACACGGCGCTTGGTGGCCTCCCAGTTGACCGCCTTGGCGCCGTTTTCGCAGAACTTGACCATGCCGCTTTCCGGCGAGTCACCCCAGGCGCAGCCAGGGCAGTCAAAGCCGCCGTTCTGGTTGGTCTTGAGCATCATGCGCAGGTTTTTCAACGCATTATCGCTGGTCAACCATGCCTGGGCTACGCTGATCAGCGCGCCCCAGCCGCCCGCCGGGCCTTTGTAGGGCTTGTAGCGCGGGGTCGGGGTTTGGTCGGCTTGATGATGATTGCTCACGGCTGGTTCTCCATCGCGGGGCTGTAGACCCGCGGCGCACTTTTCTGCGGCAGGTGGATGAGATTGAGGTTGTGCCGGCGTGCCCATTGCAGGGCCAGTCCGGTGGGCGACGACAGGCTGACCAGGGTCTGGATGCCTGCACGCAGCACTTTTTGAATCAATTCGAGGCTGCAACGACTGGTGACAATCGCCAGGCCGCCGTCGGTCGGGATTTTTTGGCGGATCAGTGCACCGATCAACTTGTCGAGGGCGTTATGCCGGCCGATGTCTTCACGGCCCAGCAGCAACTCGCCCTGGCCGTTCATGAACACTGCCGCGTGCACGGCGCCGCTGTGCTGGCCCAATGGCTGAAATGCGCTGATGCGTTGACGCAGGCCGTCCAGCCAGTCAGCAGGCGGTAACGGCGCGCCCGGCAGCACGTTGAGGTCCGGCAAGGCTTGTTCTACCGCTTCGACGCCGCACAACCCGCAGCCGCTGGTGCCGGCCAGTTGTCGGCGCTGCTGCTTGAGGTTCCAGAACGCACGGCTGGAAATCTGCACCTCGGCGTACTGCGCCGAACCCGAGCCACTGAGTTTGAGGTCATAAATGTCGCTGACGTCGGCAATGATGCCGCTGCCCAAGCTGAAGCCGACGATAAAGTCTTCCAAGTCCGTTGGCGTCACCAGCATCACGGCTTGGCTGATGTCGTTGTAGGCGATGGCCAACGCCACTTCTTCGGCCAGCGCGGTGCTGGCCACTTCTGTGTGTTCAAGATTGCAGAACTGGTAGCTCTGGCTGGCGACGGGCGCAGGCGTGTCGAGAGCGGGCGCCGCGCAGACCGGGTGCTTGGCGTTCATGGGGCAATACCATCGGCGGATTGGTCAGTGCTTAGACTAGGCGCGACAAAGCGTCGCGTCTAATCGCCAGTACTGATCTGTCGATAGATGGCGTCGATCAAGAGGCTGTCGGCGATTTCTGAAACAGTGCGAAGCAGGCCTCTGCCAAGGCCGAGCGCGGTGCACTGCGCCGCATGATCAACCCCAGGCGCGCGAGGGTGTGGGCATCTTCGATAGGTTGCAGGCGCAAATGCTCGGTGAGCGCATCCAGACCGCCCTCCAGAGGCATCACCGCGCAACACAGCCCGCCGTGCACCGCTTGCAGCAACTGATGAACGGCGTCGGTCTGCAACAGCGGTTGTGGGTTGAGGCCGCGGCTGTGGAAGTTGTGGTCGATGGACTGGCGAAAGTGCATGCCGCTGGTAAGCATGCCCAGGGGCAGTTCTATCAGCGATTCCCAGCTCAACGGCGTATCGCCGAAGCTGAAGAAACGTTGATCGTAGAGCAGACCCATGCGCGTTTCGCCGAGGGCCAGGGAGTCGAAGCGTTCGGTGTCCAGACGCTCCAGGTACGACACGCCAAGGTCCAACCGATTGTTCGCCAGTTGCTCCAGGATCTGTTCGGAGCTGAGGGCCGACAGTTCAAAACGCAGGCTGGGGTGTTCCTTGTGCAATTGCTGCATCAGCGCCAGGGGGTCAAAGCTCGACAGCGGCACCACGCCCAGACGTAGCGTACCCACCAGATTGCCTCGACAGGCCGCCGCTTCGGCCTGCAAGCCGTCATACGCCGCCAGCACGGTACGGGCCCAAGCCAGCACACGTTCGCCGGGGGCGGTGAAGCCTTCGAAACGCTGCCCGCGATTGACCAGCGGCAGGTCCAGCTCTTCTTCCAGGCTGCGCAGTCGCATCGACAGGGTCGGCTGGGTGATGTGGCAACGCGCCGCCGCTTGGCCGAAGTGACGGGTTTCGTCGAGGGCGATGAGGAATTTCAGCTGTTTGATGTCCATCTTCGCTCCGAGGCTTATTCCAATGGCGGGGGGATTCTAGCGCGTTTGGGTCTGTGCTCGGGCCGGAACCCATGTCGGCAGGGCGGGTCTAGTCTTGGGCATCTGGAAATCAAATCCCGAATCCCAAGGAGAGCGCACCATGAGTCTTTTAAGCTTTGTCAAGGAAGCAGGCGAGAAGTTGATCGACCTGCTGACGCCCGGTAATGCCAACGCCAGCGAGCAATTGAAAGAGCATGTGGCCAAGGTCGGCCTGGGCAATCCCAATGTGCAAACCACGGTAGACGGCGACAAGGTAACCGTGACGGGCGAGGTGGCGACTCAGGAAGAGAAAGAAAAGATCCTGCTGGCATTGGGCAACATTGCCGGTGTGGCGAGTGTGGATGATCAGATCACCGTATCCGGTCCGGTGGTGGCTGCCGCCCGTTTCGTTGTGGTGAAAAAGGGCGACACCCTCAGCGCGATTTCCCTGGCGGTGTACGGCAACGCCAACCAGTACAACAAAATTTTCGAGGCTAACAAGCCGTTGTTGTCGCATCCGGACAAAATCTACCCAGGCCAGACCCTGCGTATTCCCGAGTAATACGCAAATCAAAAAGGTGGGAGGGGGCTTGCTCCCTCCCACAGTGGTTTAGAGCCCGGCGATGAGGTCGCGGTAGTCTTCGACTGCAGAAAATTCTGCGGTGTCCTTGGGCCCCTTCCTGCTGTCCGGCTCTTTCACCGCCAGCAAATGTCCCACGCCGAAATCCCGCGCGCTGCGCAGAATCGGTAAGGTGTCATCGATAAACAGACTGCGGGCAGGGTCGAAGCCGATGTCGGCCTGCAAGGCGTCCCAGAACTGCGGGTTTTCCTTGGCGAAACCATAGTCGTGTGAGCTGATCAACCGCTCGAAATACGGCGCCAGCTCGATGCGCTCCAACTTCAACGATAACGAGTCACGATGGGCGTTGGTGATCATGATCACCCGCTTGCCGGCCTGTTTGATCGCCGCCAGGAAGGTGTCGGCATCCGGGCGCAGGGCGATCAGGTCGGCGGTTTCCAGCTTGAGTTCGCGCACCGGCAGTTTCAATTCGGCGCTCCAGAAGTCCAGGCAATACCATTGCAATTGTCCGGCGTTACGCTCGAACAACGGCTGCAGCTCCATCTCGGCCATGGCCCGACTCACCCCGTGCAGGTCGGCGTAGCGTTGTGGCAGGTGCTCCATCCAGAAGTGGTTGTCGTAATGCAGGTCGAGCAGGGTGCCGTCCATGTCCAGCAGGACAGTGTCGATGGCGTGCCAGGGTAAAGCGGGCATGGGGCGGTCTCATGTAAGTAAAGATATCCGACACAGACAATCGGAAAAGCCACGGTATAGTAACCCGATCACGCCAAGGAGCCTCTCATGCGCCAGAAACCCACCGTCCTCGCCCGCGAAATCGTCGCCAGTAGCCGTTTGTTCCGCGTGGAGGAAGTGCAATTGCGCTTCTCCAACGGCGTTGAACGGACTTACGAGCGTCTGGTCGGACGCGGCGCCGGTTATGGCGCGGTCATGATCGTGGCGATGATCGATGCGGATCATGCGCTGCTGATCGAGGAATACTGTGGCGGGACCGACGAATATGAGCTGTCGTTGCCCAAGGGTCTGATCGAACCTGGCGAGGACGTACTGGCGGCGGCAGATCGCGAGCTCAAGGAGGAGGCGGGCTTTGGTGCGCATCAGTTGGAGCACATCACCGAGTTGTCGTTGTCGCCTGGCTACATGAGCCAGAAAATTCAGGTGGTACTGGCCACCGACCTGTACGAAGAACGCCTGGAGGGCGATGAGCCCGAGCCGATGCGTGTAGACCGGATCAACCTGCGCGAGCTGTCGCAACTGGCGCAAAACGAGCAGTTCAGCGAAGGCCGCGCATTGGCCGCGCTTTACCTGGTACGAGACCTGTTGACCCAGCGAGGAGCCTTCAGCGCATGAGCGAACTGTTTTTAGGTCACCCGTTGATTGCCCCCGTGATCGAGCTGGCACGCCAGGCCGGCGACGTGATCCTGCCGTATTGGCGCGCCGATGTGGCGGTCACTGCCAAGGCGGATGACTCGCCGGTGACGGCGGCGGACCTGGCCGCTCACCACCTGATTCTCGCCGGCCTGACTGCGCTCGACCCCAGCATTCCCGTACTGTCCGAAGAGGACGCCGATATCGACCAGAGCGTGCGCGCGTGTTGGCAGCGCTGGTGGCTGGTGGACCCGCTGGATGGCACCAAGGAGTTCATCAGCGGCAGTGAAGAATTTACCGTCAACGTGGCGTTGATCGAACAGGGTCGCGTGGTGTTTGGCGTGGTGTCGATGCCTACCAGCGGTCGTTGCTACTTCGGTGGCGCAGGCCTGGGCGCGTGGCGTTCGGATGTAAACGAAGCGCCCCGGCAGATCCAGGTGCGCAAGACCCCGGCTGCGGGCGAAGCGTTTACCGTCGTCGCCAGCCGCCGCCACAGCAGTCCCGAGCAGGAGCGTTTGCTGGACGGCTTGAGCCAGGGCTTGGGTGAGTTGAAGCTGGCGAATATCGGCAGCTCGTTGAAGTTCTGCCTGTTGGCTGAAGGCAGCGCCGATTGTTACCCACGGCTGGCGCCCACGTCGCAGTGGGACACGGCGGCGGCCCAAGGTGTACTGGAAGGCGCGGGCGGCGAGGTGTTGGAGTTGAGCGGCGAGCGGTTCAGCTATCCGGCGCGGGAATCGTTACTGAACCCATTTTTTTTGGCGTTGCCGGCGCAGGCGGCGTGGCGTGAGCGCCTGTTGAGCCTGGCCAGATCCTGAATCCTCTGAACAATCAAAATGTGGGAGGGGACCAGCTCCCTCTCACAGGGATTTTTTGGTGGGGCCGCTAGCGGTGCAGCACGTACTGGCCGGTAAACGCCACGGCCCGCTCTTCACTGCCTTCGTTCAACACCCACGTATCCAATGTCAGCCGCGCCCGCCCGTGGCGTTTGTAGGTCGCCAGGAAGCGCTGCCACACCTTTTCCTCCGGCGGCCCGCACACTACGGTCGCATCCCGGGTTACCGGCAGCGGATAACTGATCTGCCCCTCCTGAATCACGATATGCCCGTCTTCAATGCCATTACGGCGCAATTGCAGGTGCAGCCAGCCCCAGCCCGCCAGCACGGCGCCGCAGTACAGGCTGCCGCCAAACATGGTGCTTTTGTGGTTGATATTGGCCTGCAACGGCATGCGCAACCGTAGTTGGTCCTGTTGCCAGTCGACGACCTTGAGGCCCATTTCCCGAGTGAGCGGGATGTCGTGGTGCAGGACGGATTCCAAATAACTGCTATCGCTTGGCATGTCAGCCTCCTGGCGGTTGGGGCGGGTCATTCGTCGTCGGTGCTGTGGCTGGCGCTGTCGGCGAAGTTCAGGCCGTGCTTGCGCAGTTTGTCGTGCAAGGTCTTGCGCGGTAAGCCCAACGCTTCGGCAAGGCTGCGCAGGGAGCTGTGGGGACGTGTGAGTTCGGCGGCGATCAGGCTTTTTTCGAACTGCTCGACCTGTTCGCTCAATCCGCCCGGTGTGGACGTCAGCACGCTAATGGCAGGGTTATCCGGCGTGTTGTCCAGTGCCAGTTCCAGGCCCAGGGCGAAGCGCTCGGCAGCGTTCTGCAATTCGCGCACGTTGCCCGGCCAGCTATGGCGCAACAGCAACGCGCGTTGGCCCGGTTGTAGTTCGTGCAGCGGCAGGCCGTGGCGGCTGCTGGCCTCGTCGGCGAAGTGCTGGAACAGCATCAACGCATCCTCACCGCGCTCGCGCAGCGGCGGAATGCGCAGCGGCGCAACATTGAGGCGGTAATACAAGTCAGCGCGAAAGCGCCCCTGGTCGGCGGCTTGGCGCAGGTCTTCCTTGGTGGCGGCGATGATGCGGATGTCCAACGGGATCAACTGGTTGCCGCCCAGGCGCTCGACTACGCGCTCCTGCAACAGGCGCAACAGCTTGACCTGCACATCCAGGCTCATGCTTTCGATCTCATCCAGAAACAGCGTGCCGCCGTTGGCGAATTCGAACTTGCCGATCCGACGTTTCTGCGCGCCGGTGAACGCGCCCGGTTCATGGCCGAACAGTTCGCTTTCAACCACCGATTCGGCCAGGGCCCCGGCGTTGATCGCCACGAACGGCCCGCTGCGCCGGCTCGACAGGTCGTGCAGCGCGCGGGCGACGACTTCCTTGCCGGCGCCGGTTTCGCCAAGGATCAGCACGTCGGCACGGGTCGCGGCCAGGGCGCCGATCTGCTCGCGCAGGCGCAGCATCTGCGGCGAGTGGCCCACCAGACGCGTGCTCAACTGCTGACGGTCACTGAGGGCCAGGCGCAGGCTGCGGTTGTCCAGCACCAGCCGGCGCAGGGCCAGCGCGCGGCGCACGCTGTCGAGCAGGGCGTCGCTGGCAAAGGGTTTTTCGAGAAAGTCATAGGCACCCGCGCGCATGGCTTGCACCGCCAGCGGCACATCGCCGTGGCCGGTGATCAGCAGCACCGGCAGGTCCGGGTCCTGGCCGTGCAGTTCGGCGAGCAACTCCAGGCCGTCCATGCCGGGCATGCGAATGTCGCTGACCACCACGCCTGGCCAATCGCGGGACAGGCGTGCGGTGAGGCCATTGGCTTCGCCCAGGGGCAGGACATTCAGCCCGGCCAGGTCCAGGGTCTGGCACAGAGCCTGACGCAGGTGTGGATCGTCGTCGATCAACACCACCTGGATCTGGTTATCGATACTCATACACTGCGGTCCTCGGACGGTTGCAGACTTACGCCCGGCGAGCCGGCGCGCAGTTTCAAGGTTAACAGCGCGCCGCCTTCCTTGTGATTGGCGAACAACAGTTCGCCGCCAAAAGCACGCATCAGGGTTTCGCAGATCGCCAGGCCCAGGCCGAGCCCCTGGGTGCGCGTCTTGGTGGTGTAGAACGGCTCACTGGCGCGGCCCAGGGCTTCCATGCAAAAGCCCGGGCCGTTGTCGCGGATGTACAGGTTGACGCCCTGCGCAGTGGTTTCGGCACTCAGCCACAGTCTGCGCGGCGGGCCCTTTTCGGTGAGAGCGTCCAGGGCGTTGGCCAGCAGGTTGCCCAGTACCTGGCGCAAGCGGGTTTCGCCGGCCTGCACCCACAAGGTGGCTTCCGGCAGGTCGCGGATCAGTTCCACCTCCATTGACCGACGCCGCTTGGCCAGCAACGCCAGTGCATCGTCGAGCGCCGGTTGCAGGGCCACACTCTCCGGCGCATGACGGTCGCGGCGGGCGAACGCGCGCAAATGGGCGATGATCGAGGCCATGCGCCCGGTCAGTTCGCTGATCAGCTTGAGGTTGCCACGGGCATCGCTGGTGCGTTCGTGATCAAGCAGGATTTCGGCGTTTTCCGCATAGCTGCGAATAGCCGCCAGGGGCTGGTTGAGTTCATGGCTGATGCTTGCCGACATAGTGCCCAGCGCCGAGAGTTTGCCGGCCTGCACCAGGTCATCCTGGGCGCGTACCAGTTCCTGCTGGGCGTGCTCGCGTTCCAGCACTTCCTGTTTGAGGCGCCTGTTCAGGCCTTCAAGGTCACTGGTGCGTTCCACCACGCGCATTTCCAGTTCGCGGCGCGCCTTGGCTTCGAAGGCAATGCGCTCCAGGTAATGGCGACGGCGCTGCATCAGCAGCCCAAGCAGGAGCATCAGCACCAGCAGCGCGGCACCGCCCACCGCCACCACGGTGCGTACCGGGCGGTCGATCAAGGATTGCGGCGCGAGGATCTCCACGTTCCAGCCGGTCTCGGCGATGGCGGTGGACTGGCGCAGCCAGGCCGTATTGCTGAGGCTCAGCGGCTGCGGGTCGCGCGTGGGGTAGGGCTGGATGGCGCTGATGGCCTGGCGCTCTTCGGCGCTCAAGGGCCGCGTGGCGCGAAAGCGCCATTGCGGACGCGACGTGAGAATCACCACGCCGTTGTGGTCGGTCACCAGCAGTTGTTCCGGGGTGTTGCCCCACAGGCTTTCGGTGTGGTCCAGGTCGACCTTGACCACCAGCACGCCGATGACCCTGTCGCCATCGCGTACGGCGGCGGCGAAAAAATAGCCGCGCTTGGCCGAGGTGGTGCCCAGTCCGAAGAAGCGTCCCAGGCGCCCGGCCATGGCTTCACTGAAATACGGGCGGAACGAGAAGTTGCGCCCGACGAAGCTGTCCTGTTTGTCCCAGTTGGACGCGGCGAGGGTCTTGCCGGACGTGTCCATCAGGTACATCACTTCCGCCCCGGCCTGGGCGGCGACGTCTTTGAGCAGCAGGTTGGCGCCGGCCAGGTTGGTGCTGACCTCTGGCGCATCCAGCGCGGTACGCAAGGCCGGCAAGTCGCCGAGGATCTGCGGCAGCACCTCGTAGCGATGCAGCGTACCGAGCAGGTTAGCGACATAGAGGTCGAGGGTCTGACGGTTCTGCCCGGCCAGTTCGTTGCGGTAATAACGCTCGGCCAAGTGCTCCAGCGGCCACAACAGCGGCGCCAGGCACAACGCCAGCAGCGCCAGGCTGCGCCAGCGGGGTCTTCGCGGAAGGGGTGGAGTCATGTGAACTGTGCGCCTGTGGGTACAGGCGCATTATGCCTAGTGCTGGCCGGCAAGACACTCGCGCAATGCATCCTGCCACTGCGGTTGGCTGACCTGCCACTGCTGCTGCAGGCGGCTGCAATCGAGGCGCGAGTTCAGCGGGCGCCTGGCGGGTGTCGGGTAGGCGCTGGAGGGGATTGCTTCCAGCTCGGCGCAGGTTTTGCCGGCGGTCTGCAAATGCTCGGCAATGGCCTGGGCAAAGCCGAACCACGATGTTTCGCCCCCTGCCGTCAGGTGATACACGCCCCAATCGCCCACCTGGCCGGCCTGCCAACGCTCGATCAACCCGCGCGTGCTGTTGGCGATGGTCCCGGCCCAGGTCGGCGCGCCGATCTGGTCGGCGACGATGCGCATGTGCGGCTTCTCTTGCAGCAGCCGCTGCATGGTCAGCAGGAAGTTTTTACCGGTGTTGGAATAAACCCAACTGGTACGCAGCACCAGATATTCGCCGCCAACGGCCGCGATCGCCTGCTCACCTGCCAATTTGCTCTGGCCGTAGACGCCCAGCGGGTTGGTCGCGTCGGCCTCGGTGTAGGGTGCAGGCTTGCTGCCGTCAAACACGTAGTCGGTTGAGTAGTGAATCAGCGGGATGCCCAGCGCCTTGGCTTCCTCGGCAAGCACGCCCGGCGCTATGGCGTTGATGGCGAAGGCTGCGTCCGGCTCGCTTTCAGCCTGGTCGACCGCCGTGTGTGCGGCTGCGTTGATGATCAGGTTGGGGCGGTGGGTGCGCACTTGCTGGCGGATCTGCTCAATGTTGGCCAAGTCCAGTTGGTCGCTGCCCAGCACGATCAGTTCGCCGAGGCCCTGGAGCTGTTGCTGCAGGGCCTGAGAAACTTGGCCGTGTCGGCCGGTGATCAGGATTCTGAGAGCGCTGCTCATGGGAACACGTCCGCATCTTTCAGGCTTTTGCCGTTCTGGTCCTTGGCAGACAAGGTCGGCGCAGCGCTCAATTGCCAGTCAATGCCCAGCTCGGCGTCGTCCCAGCGAATGCAGCGTTCAGCTGCAGGCGTGTAGTAGTCCGTAGTCTTGTAGAGGAACTCGGCATGGTCGCTGAGAACTACGAATCCATGGGCAAACCCCGGCGGGATCCACAATTGGCGACGATTTTCGGCAGACAGCCGCACACTGGTCCACTTGCCAAAATTGGGCGAGCTGCGACGAATGTCCACGGCAACATCCAGCACTTCACCTGCGGTTACACGCACCAATTTCCCTTGGACGTGTTCTATCTGATAGTGAAGGCCACGCAACACGCCTTTTTGCGAGCGTGAGTGGTTGTCCTGTACAAATTGCTGTTCTAACCCTGCGACACGGGCGAAATCGCGAGCATTGAAACTCTCGTAGAAAAAACCGCGTTCATCGCCGAAAACCTTAGGCTCGATGATCAATACACCCGGCAGCTCAGTGGCAATCACATTCATTTATTGGCCCCGGCGAGTGTATACAGGTACTGACCATAGCCGGTTTTGCCAAAGTATTTTGCGCGCTCAAGCAAATAATCACGACTGATCCAGCCATTGTCGTAGGCGATTTCTTCGAGGCACGCCACTTTTAAGCCCTGACGGTGCTCGATGGTCTGCACATATGTCGAAGCCTCAAGCAGGCTGTCGTGGGTGCCGGTGTCCAGCCAGGCAAAACCACGGCCAAAGCGCTCAACATGCAGATCGCCACGCTTGAGGTATGCGTTGTTGACGTCGGTAATTTCCAGCTCTCCACGTGGAGAAAGCTCGACAGCCTTGGCGATCTCGATCACGTCGTTGTCATAGAAATACAGGCCAGTCACCGCATAAGACGACTTGGGTTTGGCCGGTTTCTCTTCGATGGACAGGGCACGGCCTTCCTTGTCGAAGTCGATCACGCCGAAACGCTCCGGGTCCTTGACCCAATAGCCGAATACTGTAGCGCCAGAAGGACGCTCGGCAGCCGTGCGCAGTTGCTCACCGAAATGCTGACCGTGGAAGATGTTGTCGCCCAGGATCAGGCACACCGGGTCAGTGCCGATAAATTGCTCACCAATGATGAACGCCTGGGCCAAGCCGTCCGGCTTGGGCTGCTCAGCGTAGGTGAAGCGCACGCCAAACTGGCTGCCATCGCCCAGCAGATTGCGATACTGCGGCAAATCAACCGGTGTGGAGATGATCAGGATGTCCTTGATGCCGGCCAGCATCAGCACCGAGATCGGGTAGTAGATCATCGGTTTGTCATACACCGGGAGCAGTTGCTTGGACACACCCAGGGTGATGGGGTGCAAACGAGTGCCGGAGCCGCCGGCCAATACGATTCCCTTCATCATGCGATCAAATCCTTCACGTCGGTGTTGCCCAATCGTTCACCCTGATAACTGCCGTCCTGGACCCTGCGGCACCATTCCAGATTATCGAGGTACCACTGCACGGTTTTACGCAGCCCTGTTTCAAAGGTTTCTTCCGGGATCCAGCCCAGTTCACGTTCGATCTTGCCGGCGTCGATGGCATAGCGCTGGTCGTGGCCGGGGCGATCCTTGACGAAGGTGATCAGGTCGGTGAATTGCGCTACGCCGGCCGGGCGCTGTGGCGCCAGTTCTTCGAGCAGGCCGCAGATGCCGCGCACCACGTCGATGTTCTTTTGCTCGTTGTGCCCGCCGATGTTGTAGGTCTCGCCCACCACACCTTCGGTCACCACTTTGAGCAGCGCGCGGGCATGGTCTTCGACGAACAGCCAGTCGCGCACCTGCAAGCCGTCGCCATACACCGGCAGCGGTTTGCCCGCGAGAGCGTTGAGAATCACCAGCGGGATCAGCTTCTCGGGGAAGTGGAACGGCCCGTAGTTGTTCGAGCAGTTGGTCAGCAGCACCGGAAGGCCGTAGGTGCGCTGCCAGGCGCGGACCAGGTGGTCTGACGCGGCCTTGCTGGCCGAATAGGGCGAGCTTGGCGCGTAGGGCGTGGTTTCGGTAAACAGGTCGTCCACCCCATGCAGGTCGCCATACACTTCATCGGTGGAAATGTGATGAAAACGGAATGCGCTTTTGGCAGGCTCCGCCAGTTTCTGCCAGTAGGCTCGGGTGGCCTCCAGCAGGCTGTAGGTGCCGACGATGTTGGTCTGGATGAAATCCGACGGGCCGTCGATGGAGCGGTCGACATGGGATTCGGCCGCCAGGTGCATGATGGCCTGCGGCTCGAAACGCGTCAGTAACGCGCTGACGGCGTTCTGATCGATGATATCGGCCTGCACGAACTCATAGCGGCTGTTGGAGGCGATGCTGGTCAGCGATTCCAGATTGCCGGCGTAGGTGAGTTTGTCCAGGTTGAGCACTTCGTGCTCGGTGTTTTGAATCAGGTGGCGAATCAGGGCGGAGCCAATAAAACCGGCGCCGCCGGTAACGAGAATGCGCATGTCGGAAGCCTTTTCCTTAGACGGACATCAAGCAAATGAAGCATAGCTTGAGTGGTGGCGTCAGGCGGCGCAAGCACGATGTGTGCACTGGGGTTGCGTGACTCTCCTGCACAATCGCGATATGCACGCCTGAAAAGCCGAGGTCGTCAGAATGCTACG
Source organism: Pseudomonas poae RE*1-1-14 (assembly GCF_000336465.1). Classification (NCBI taxonomy): domain Bacteria; kingdom Pseudomonadati; phylum Pseudomonadota; class Gammaproteobacteria; order Pseudomonadales; family Pseudomonadaceae; genus Pseudomonas; species Pseudomonas poae. Next base: position 5,078,652 of record NC_020209.1, read on the forward strand.
TGCCATATTGATCCACCGACACGCAGTCGAAGGCGATGCGTAAGTAGTTGCAATTAACCCGATTTTTATCGGTTATTTGATGTTCTCTTTGTCGCCTACCTTTTTTTATCCCTGTCAAAGCCGATTTTTATCCGTTATAAAGTCGACCTTCACCCCATTCGGAGCCATGATCGCCATGACCACCCTGCTCAGCAAACCCCGCGCCGATGGCTTCCATATGCCTGCCGAATGGGCGCCACAAACCCAGACCTGGATGATCTGGCCCGAGCGCCCGGACAACTGGCGCCTGGGCGGCAAGCCGGCGCAAGCGGCTCACGTTGCCGTGGCCAAGGCCATCGCGCGATTTGAACCGGTGACCGTGGCCGTGTCCGCCGGCCAGTACGAAAACGCCCGCGCCCGCCTGGATGTGCCGAATATTCGTGTGGTGGAAATGTCCAGCGACGACGCGTGGGTTCGCGACACCGGCCCTACATTTGTCATTAATGACAGTGGCGAAGTGCGCGGTGTGAACTGGGATTTCAATGCATGGGGCGGTTTTGATGGCGGTCTTTATGCGCCGTGGAACCGCGATACGCAGGTGGGTGGCAAGATCCTCGAGATCGAACGCACGCCCCGTTATCGCACCGAAGGTTTTGTGCTGGAAGGCGGCTCCATTCATGTCGACGGCGAAGGCACGGTGATTACCACCGAAGAATGCCTGCTGAACCGCAATCGCAATCCGCACATGGACCGCGCGGCCATCGAGGCTGTCCTCAGCGACAACTTGGCTGTGGACAAGATCATCTGGCTGCCGGACGGCCTGTTCAACGACGAAACCGATGGCCATGTGGATAACTTCTGTTGCTACGTGCGTCCAGGTGAGGTGTTGCTGGCCTGGACCGACGATCCGCAAGACCCGAACTACACACGCTGCCATGCCGCCATGGATGTATTGCAAAGCAGCACCGACGCCAGGGGGCGCGCGTTTATCGTGCACAAAATGCCGATTCCGGGGCCGCTGTATGCCACTGAGGACGAGTGCGCCGGCGTGGATCCGGTGGATGGCAGTCAGGAACGCAACCCGACCGTGCGGTTGGCCGGCTCCTACGTAAACTTCCTGATCGTCAACGGCGGCATCATTGCACCCAGCTTCGACGACCCGCTGGACAGCCAGGCCAGGCACATCCTCCAGGGCCTGTTCCCGCAGCACGAAGTGGTGATGGTGCCGGGACGTGAACTGTTACTCGGCGGCGGCAATATTCACTGCCTGACTCAACAGCAACCAGCGCCGCACAAAAACTGAGTGCCGTTGTAACAGTGATGGAGTGCACGCATTAAGGCCATCACTTCAACGTGCTCATGCAAGCCCGCGCCCTGGCAAGGTCGCGGGCTTTTTTGTGTCTGCGTGCCTGCAATCCGCAGACATTGGCATAGCTCTTGTATCGCTGTCGTAACAGTGGCCCCCGGTGAATGACGGTGCCGTTCTGTCATAAACCTTGAGTAAGTTAGCCGCTCACGCAGTAGGGAGAGCGCGAAAATGAATGCTCACAGCAATTCGTCCAAGACGTATACGCATCACCCGGCGCGGGTGAATGGCGATGCAATTCATGCGCTGGCGCAGTGGTTGAAGGCAAACGACTCACGTCAGCCCGACCTGCGCAGCGTCTTGAATGAGCGCTACCCGGCAGGGCTGTTCAGCGAGGATGAGATGACGGCGCTGTGTGACCTGGCACGTAACTGAAGAACACCGGAGTCAAAAAATGGGGTTGGCCCAAAATGTCAGCCCAAGCGGTGTAGCTGGCTGTTTAGAGTTTTTTCGTCTGAGCTCAGAACATTCACGAAATTGACATAAAGTTCAGCGCGCGACTAGGATTGCGCCCAACGCCTGTGGCTAACCGCCATGACTCATCCAATAAAAAAAGGCCCGCGGCAGTTCAGTCGTCCGCGGGCCTTTTTTGTTCTGGAAAAAGTCGACACCAGAAAAAGCGATACGGGGCCTGGTGTCACAGCGCGTACTCAAACAGTAATAAGGAATATAAGAAATGTTGAAGCAACGGATGAGTCTGGTCGCTCTGGGGATTTTGAGCGCATCGGCAGCCATGGCAAACGATCAGGAGCAATCCAAGGGTTTTGTCGAAGACAGCCACCTGAATATCGCCGCACGTAATGCCTACATCAGCCGTGATTATAAAAACGGCAAGCAGGACAAAGCCGAATGGGGCCAGGGCTTTATCGGCAAGCTGGAATCGGGTTTCACCCAAGGCACCGTGGGCGTGGGTGTGGACGTGATTGGCCAGTACGCCATTCGTCTGGATGGCGGTAAAGGTCGCGCCGGCGCCGGCGGTATCGATTTCTTCAAACAGGGCAACGGCACCACCGATAACCCTGGTTCCGCCCCCCATGACCTGGCCAAGGGCGGCGCTGCCGTGAAGTTTCGTGTATCCAACACCGTGCTCAAGTACGGGGACCAGTTTCCGGCCGTGCCGGTGTTGCAGTACGACAACTCGCGTTTGCTGTCGGAAACCTACACCGGTACTTCCATCGTTTCCAAAGAGATTGCCGGCCTGCAACTGGACGCCGGTCATTTCACCAAGGAAGCGCGCAAGAGCGCCGAAGGCACCGACAGCGGCCGCCTCAAAAACATCGACTACATCGGTGGCAGCTACAAATTCACCGAAAGCCTGTCGGCTGCGTTGTATGCCTCCCACATGCAGGACGTGCTGAAGAAGCAATACGTCAACGTCAACTACGTACTGGCCCTGCCAGAGAAGCAGTCGCTGACCTTTGACTTCAACGGCTACAAAACCAAGCTGGACCGCAGCTTCGCCCTGGAAAACCAGAAAGACGCTGACGCCCGCGACAACAAGATCTGGAGCCTGGGCGCGACCTGGGCCGTTGGCGCGCACAGCTTCACCGTCGCTCACCAGCGCAGCACCGGTGACACCGGCTACCTGTATGGCGGCTACCGCAACGCCGGCGGTATCGGCGATGGCGGCAACACCATCCTGTTGGCCAACTCCTACTGGTCCGACTTCAACGGCAAGGACGAGCGCTCGTGGCAAGTGGGCTACGGTATCGACTTCGCCACCTTCGGCGTACCGGGCCTGACCTATAACGTTGCCTACGTGCGCGGCACCAATATCGACGACGGCACCGGCCGTGGCGATGGTACCGAGCGCGAGATCTGGAACCAGTTCAAGTACGTGGTCCAGGGTGGCCCGGCCAAAGACCTCAGCCTGCGCGCGCGCGCATCCTGGCTGCGGGTGTCGAACAACGCCGACCAGTACAACGTGGGCGGCAATGAAATCCGCCTGTTCGCCGACTACCCGATCAATGTGTTCTAAAGTGATTTGGCGTCGCGCCTGATTCAAGGCGATAAAAACCCCCGACTGGTTCGGGGTTTTTTATGCGCGTCGTTTCAGCGTCAGGCTTTTTGCGGGGCGAGCTTCTTGCAGTTTTCCTTGCGAGTCGGGTATTGCTCGCACTTGCGCAACACGGTTTGCACCTGCTGCGTGTCCTTGAGCTGCTGGTTGGCCAACAGTTTCTCGGTGATGAACAGCTCCTCCGAGCCCAAGTTGCGCTCGGCCTTGTCGATCATTGCGAGCGCCGCCTGGCCGTCGCCACGCTTGAGATGGTAGCTGATGATCAAGTCATAGGTGGAAGGGCCGGCCAGGGACCAGTCCTTGATCGCCTGCAACTCTTTCACCGCCTCGCTGCCTTTGCCCTGGGCCAGGCGCACGGTGTACGCAGTGCGTCGAATGCCCGGTTGATCCTTGACCGGCGACGCCAGCGCCTTGCGGATAAACGCGTCGGCATCGGACACCTTGTTTTTTTCCAGGGCGTCATTGGCAAAGTACGCGTCCTTATAGCCCTGCAGCGCCTTCGCCACCTGCGGCGTGTTCTTCATCGTCGCCCAGCTTTTAGGGTTGACCCGTGCGCGGCGTTCTTTTCGATATTCGCGTTGCAGGTACTGGCGCAGCTCGGTGTCGCGGTCCATCGCGGCCATGTGCGAGCGGTTGAAGTACTGTGTGGTGGCGGTGATGCTGGTGGCCAGGCCGTCCTTGATCAGCACGTCCAGCTCCTTTTGGAACTGGCTGAGATTGAACTGCTGCAACGAGTCCTGCATGGCATTCTTGCGTGCGGTGAGAAAACCCGCGAGCAACGGCTTCTGCTTGCCCTGGAAATCGTTGAGACGTTCCAGGCTGTGGGTGGCCGCGCGCGGGGCGTAGCCTGCGCGAATCATCAGATCGGTGCCGAGCAGGTCAGCCTGGTCCTCCTGGCTGCGGCCCCAGGCGGTGCTCCACACGTGATCGGAGAAGGTATTGGCCAGCGCGGTGTAGAGCACGGTATTGCCGATGGTCTTCTGGGTGCCGGCCGGGTCCTTGCTGAACACCTTCATGGTGCCGGAGCTGCGGTCCACACGAGTGTCGGCGGCCATGGTGGCCAGGGCGACAGTGGACGCCACAGTGGTGAACATGTCTTTCTGCTGCTGGAATGCGGCCATGCGGTCATGGTGATGCAGCAAGATGTGGCTCATCTCGTGGCCCAGCATGGCGGCGATTTCGTCTTCGCTGGCGACGTTATCCAGCATGCCCAGCGGCACGAACAGGTTGCCGTAGGGGTCGGCCGCAGGCCCGAAGCCGTAGCTGTCGGTGATCTTCACCTGCAAGGTCGGCAGCTCGCCCGGCCAGCCCTTGGACAGGCGCGTGACGATACCCTGCAAATACACCTGCAGCATCGGGATATCCACCAGGTTCTGCTGACGCGCTTCCGCTGCCGGCACTGCGCGTCCGTCGTAGCTCAGGCGTTGCTTGCTCTGTCGCTGCGGGTCGAGCTTGTAGTACTGGCGCACGTCAGTGTTGTCCACGTAGTGGCCCTGGACCCTGGATTGAGTCGACGGCCCCACCAGATTGAGGAACGCCTGGTCGGCGCCCTTCAAGGTTGCGCAACCACTGAGCAACGCGCTTGCCAGCAGGCTGGCTGCCACGAGAAATCCCTTCACCCTGACGCTCCTTTGTTATTGATTGCAGCCGGCACCGAAACCGATGGTGGAATGATTACGGCTGCTTTTTGCCTGGCTCTTGGTCAGGCCTTCGCAGGGCAGGCCCACCACCTTCAGGGGCGGCTCAATGCGCAGATCCATGGTATCCAGCCACACCTTCTGACCGGCCAGTTCCACCTGTACGATTTCCAGTGCCGAGTTGTACTGCAGCACCGTCAGCGGTTGGGTGGGGGCGTCTTTTTTCGCCAGGTCGCGCTGAGGTGCACCTTGTTCATCCAGCACCGTCACCGGGTCGGCGAGGAACGCGTTGATGGTGTGGGTTTCTGCCCAGGCGCCCTGAGTAAAGAGGGCGGTGAGCAATACGATGAGGCTTCTGTTCATCCTTGGGTTCCTTGAGTTGAATCACGCAGCGGTCGGTCAGAGCGCTCGCCATCGAAGAAGGCTTCGATGCGCTCGCTGAACAACACCAATGACAGCGAAATGATGCCCAGCACGTTGACCGGGGTGATGCTGTTACAGCTCAGCACAATGCTCAAAGCAATGAGCAATGACATCACCAGCAGCCAGGACGGATAGGGTGAGGAGAAAAACCATGCTTCCTGGCGTCGGCAAAAGGTAAAGGTGCTGTGGCCCGCCTGCATGCGCCTCTGAAGCTCCTTGAGCAAGGCAATCAGCGCCAGCAGGCTTAGTTCCAGCAGGTCCAGCCCATTGACAGGCAGGCGGGAAAGATTGGCGGGTTCGTGGTTGTAGTCCATGCCCTTGTTGATCAGGTTATCCAGGGCCATGGCATGCAGATACACGCCGGGCAGTTGGCCGTGTACGGGTGACTCCACCAGGTCGCCGGTAGACTCAATACGGGCACCGACCAGTACCAGGCGACCGCGCAGCAGTTCGGCGATCAGGGCCTGATCTTCGGGGCTGGTGACTTCCAGGTCGCTGGCGGTCAGCGTTAACGTGTAGGGGTAGACTTGCTGAGCCGAGTCATCCAGTTTCCAGAACACCGCCTGGAAAAACTGCATCACGGCGTCCAGCAGAAAATGTCGCGGCGGCTTGGCGTCGGCGATGTCAGCGATACGCGCCTGGTCCGGCGATAACTTCAGCCCCCATTGCACCGCAATCGGCTGGCGCTGCGCGGCGGCTTCGGCGTCCACGGGGGGCGTGTCGCAGTGCCGCGTTGCGCAGAACACGCGATACAGCGCCAGCGCGGGCGTTTCCATCAGGCCCACCTGTGTGTGCACCGCCAGCGGGTACTGGTCGTCCACGTCTTCCCACTTCACCAGCGCCGGGCGGCTGACCTGCGTGAAGGGGGCCAGCGTGTTAGCCTGGCCTTCTTCACCACGCGTCTGGCCGGTATTGGCCAACCACAACGGAATGCCCTGACGCTGATAGCGCTCAAACACATTGGCCAGCAACTGACTGCCGCGCGTGGGATCGCCCAGCGAGTGATCATGGCTGTAAAGTAGGTCCGCAAACACCGCCTGGGGCTTGTAGGCGAGCAAGCGCTTGAACAGCTTGCTCTGCTCACCATAGGGCATCGGCCACGAAGTGCCGTTGCGCATCAGGTAGTCATCATCGATCAACACCACCGCCACATGCTGCTGCCCAACGCTGGGGTAACTGCTGGAGAGCATGCGGTTGAGCCACTGCGCCGACGCCTTGTCGCTGGAACTGGCCAGGCCGAAAGGGTCGAGAATCGCGAGCGCTACGATGATGACCGCCAGCAGACAGCGACGTTTAGTGAACAGCCAGAGAGTCGACAACATCCATGTCTCGATAGGAAAGCAAAAGCAAGGCGGGGTTTTTAACGGAGTGGGGCGGGGGTGTCAATTGGAAAAGTGGCTAAGTGCCACGATTTGGGCTTCAACGCATCGCTTATGTGGGAGGCTCTGCCAAATCTTCGACTTAGCGCTGTCGCGCAGCAAACCGGAGCCTCTGTGGCGAGAGCGGGCTTGCCACAGAGATGTGTTTATCTGAAAGTTATTTTTTATAAGAGGGGCTCAGCGCACGTTTGCTTAATGTTTGATATGGCTGCGCGACTGCAATTCCTTCATCACACCATCAATCACCGCCTTGCTCATCTCCGCTGACGTGGTGCAGGTTGGAGTGAAAGAAGAAGGGTTGTTGGCGCCGAGCGTGGGGTACTTGATTTCTGGATGTGGACGTTTTTTGGACGTTTTGACGAAAACGGGATATCAACTGTTGAGGAATTCCCAAACCCCAGAAACCACAAAGCCCCGCATTGCGGGGCTTTGAGATATGGTGCGGCACCAGGAGTCGAACTATACAAAAAATTGTAATTATTTCAGTAGCTTGTGTTCGTGCTGAGCTCCTATTTACCCCTATTTCTATCCTTAAGCGGCTGGTCCTCACTGAATTACCTTGGATTTTCTACGCACCTTGCAAGCTCATTTGGACTGCTCCCCATATCCTAGATATCTTCAACCCATGCAGACCACGATTTTACTAACTGATAAAACGGCCCATCCCATAGTCGTGGCAGGTCCCCGCTTTTTGATTGATCTTATTATTTGATTTTCGTTTTAACCGGATTGCGCCCAGTAATAGGGAGTACTTCGTTTATGCGGCGGTAATGCATGGCATGCTAGATAAAGGCATCAATAGAAAATGTGCGCTGTTTGGGGTTGGATAGTTGTAATATTGCTGGCTTGAGTTGAATTAGAATTGTATTTTTGGAATAACCTAGAAACGCCATAAATATTATGCGTGCTAGTGAAAGAGTAGTGATGACGTCCGATTGCCCGCTTATCTGGAGCGGTGCAGAATTCTAGCTTTATATTGATTTCAATGCAGGTTATACTTAAGTTTCGATACTGTGGATAATTAATATTTTCCAGAAAGTTCGGGGAGTGCTGAAAATGTCAGGAGGGCTGGAAATATTTTGTTTTCGTGTCTGCTGCAGAGATGCTTTGTTATTGGGCTGTGTGCGTTGGTTAAATGTATGAAAGCGGTGTTTAAATATGGGTGAGAAAGAGATTAAAACGACGGTTTTAGACAAACTTTTGAAAACAGGGCAGATTGATTTTTCGTCCATTGTTTTTAGTGAGATGAACTTGGCAAGAAAAGCTCGCAGGGTAGATCTTGGTTATATTCGGAATCAAGAGATGGTCGCAATTGAAATTAAGAGCGAAAAAGATTCGTTATTTCGATTGGCGGGACAGCTCGAAGAGTATAGAAAATACTTTGATCGCGTCATTGTTGCCGTTGCTGGGAAGTACGTTGAAGGGGTCCTCGCTATCGCTGATGATGATGTGGCGGTTTGGGAGGTGACCTCGGACGGGTTAAAGGTTGTTCGCAAGGGGCGTCTGATTAAAAATATATCTAAGCAAAATTACCTTGAGCTTATGACGAAGAGAGAAGTTTCCCTTCTAGCTAGGCGGATCGGCATAATTCCTTCCGACCTTGCAATGTATGAGTTGAAAATCGAAGTCTCAAGTAGGTTGAATAAGATTTCTAAATCTGATGTGAAAGACATACTTCTAGACGGGATTTCTAAGAGATTTAGCATGCCGTCAAATAGGTTCCTGGCCAAGGTCTGTGCTTTTGGTAGTGTCAGACCATCCGATGTGATTTTGTTAAGCCCATATTTGAAGCGCGTAGTCGAGGTAGCATGAGAGAGTGGTCAATCCACCCACTCTTCATCGGTGTTAATTATATCCCCAATAGCATTGTAATGAAGTTGGTTGAAAAGATGGATGTTGATGCGAACTGCGGTGGATTTTTGAGCACTGTAAATTCCGAACTCATTATTTTCAGAGGTTATTTCAATCTGTTGGGTGCCCCAAAGGCGTAGCTCTGGAATCCAATATTCATCACTGATTATTTCCTTTGCAATATCTATATAGGCAGTCGTGCGTTTGGCTTTGGAGTCTGGCGCGTTATCGTCAACTTCTCGTCTGACGAATTTCCAATCTTTTTTTAATGGGTAATCAATTCTAGGAGGAGGAACTCCCGAGCCACCATCTTGTTTCTCTGCACGTGCGCTTCCTCTGTCGGAATAAACGACAGGATTGAAGATTCCTTTTTCTGCTATTGTATTAAACAGAATTCTCTCGTATATAGAGTTCGTTCCTCGATGTTGCCCTGCAAAACCTGAAGGGAAAGAGGACGCGCTTATTGATATCGTAACATTTGCAATCTGGCGTTTTGCTTCTAGCATCAGCCTTTCTAAAAGCGGAATTCTCTCGTGGAAATTTACGTCGATCCCACCTAGATCGTAAATAATAAGAACATTTTCCGCTTTAGTAACATTGAGAGCGGTAACCAAGCGTTGATGCTTCTCAATATTTAGCTCGTTTGGACAGATCCTCAAGACTAACCCTCTATCAAGGGATGACAGCTTGTTAATCTGGCCCTCAATACCTTGTAGGCTTTCATGTCGAAGGCAAGGGATCGCATTTTTTTGGCTTTTTATGAAACTATACCAATTGTCATAACTGTTACTAGGGTCTAAAAGCTGCACTAATTCTTGATACACGGGTTTTTCGGGATATTCTCCTGTGAACAGGAATACTTTATTTTCGGAAAGAAATTTTTCGTCGATATCTGAGATCCAAGGACGGTTTCCTATGGACTCCTCAATTTTCTTGAGTGAGTTTTCCAGGCGATGAGCACTAACCCATCCTCTCAGGGAAAAGAGCGGAAGTAGTTCATCTTTTTCTTTGTCGGGGAGTTGTGCAATCGCCGTCATTTCAGCAAGACTTATTGCTAAGATCGGTATGTATTCCCAATTTGGAAATGTATCTTGCATAAACTATTTTTTCCCCGTCCTGATTTTTATTGCGGCGAGCGATACTTGGGCGAGCTCAGCGATTTTTTTATATCGATCATCTGGTTTTAGCGCGCCATGCATAATTAGCGCTTCTTGGATAAGCGATGCAGGCATTATTATATCTGCCGCTAATCTATTGGCTTCTCTTTCCAGGTCATCCGAGAGTCTCGAGCGATAAAGTACATCATCTGTGATGCCGCCAGCGAGACGTTCACGATGTAGCAAAAAATGCGCGATTTCATGCGCAATAGTAAATCGTTGCCTTTCTTTAACATCGTGGCGATTAACCTTGATCGTAATAACTCCCTCCGTCTCCCTTATTTCTCCTGAAATTGAACCTGGCATAGTAGATTTAAGAATGGTTAATCCGAGATCCTTGGCGATTGCTCCGACCGCCACTGGCAGATTAGTTTGATGCGAAGATATGACGGTTCTTTGATGATCGCTCAAAGAGTTCCATTCTGGAGAAGTTCTCAATTTGACCGCTCCTCATCTGCAACTTCATCCGGCATTGAAGTATCTCGATATACAATATTTTCCACAGCGTTTTGAATTAGCCTGTCGAATCTATTTTCTTCGATTAGCTTAATTATATTATCTTCTGTTGCTCTCGGAATTTCTTCTTTGGCGACTATTTTTACAGTTTCTTTTGCGGTTTTTCGAGCGTCTTTAATAGCTTCGTTCTTGATGTTGCGATACCCAAGTATTGCTAGTATCGCAATAAGTACTCCAAGTACAGTGATGATTACTGATACAGCGGATAATAAAAGCGTGGCCACGCTGTTATCGTCAGGTTTTCTTAATTCTGAGAGTTCTTTCTCTAGATTTTTTATTTTTTCAGCTTGGAGTTTTACTTCCAGTGCGAGATCTCCTGTGCTGGAATCCGCTTTGGGAGTCATCGACTGGACGATCTCCTGAATAAGAAGATAGTCTTTCAGGTTGTTGTGTTTTGTCAGACTTGACTCTTCTTGATTTTGTTCTTTTGTTTCGGTGTTGGATGTTTCTGCAAGAGTCTTGATGGCGTAAAGACTAATAATTAAAGCCAGAATCAATGTGGCTAACGTTGTTGTTAAGCGCATATGTCTTATATTTAGAATAGGAGTACTATTTTTTTGCGCTGTGTTGGGCATGCTGTTGTTCATCATGTTGTCGACGCTGCAATGCGCCGGTTTGTTGTTCCCCAATCTTTAATTACTGTATAGACTGGTGATAAAAGATGGAGTATGCCAGCAGGGGGCACGAAGAAAAGACAAAGCATAAATGAAAGTGTTTGTTGCATGCGCGTTAAATCGTATCGATGTTGAGAGTGCGACGGCGTGGATTTCTCCATACGCTTTCGTTCTCGGATATCTGATAAAGTCTCTTTCCAAGATTTTATATATTCCATCACTGCACTTTCTCCTTCTACTACCTTGAAGCTTGAAGTAAGTAGCCCTACTATCTGCCTATACTTTTATGATGATTGGATGTCTAATTTTAATATATACTTTCATCAGCTCATTAGTGTCAGTGTGCCATTAGATGGGGCCAATATTCAACCTCCGATGCTGTTTAGGGTTGCTCCTTCAAATTATTCAAGGGCTTGAGTCTAAACCGATTATCGACTCGGTCATTGATCCGACCACGAATGCTGTGTGTTATCAAGCTTTTAGAGCTCCCAGCGTGGATATACTGACTTGATGCTAGTCACGTCGCCCGGAAAGCTAAATTAGCCTAAAAACGGGAGACGTCGAGAAGCACCTCGCGATGACCTGCAAATTCAAGTGAGCGTTTGCCGGTTTAAAATGCCCAACAACCGTCCTCCATCGAGGCGGCCAGGATCGGGATATCCCTGAACCTATTGGAAGATCTTTCACGCTATCTCGCCGATCTGGCCAAGACGAGTGGCCAAGTGCGAGTTGCTTGGTGTTGGACGTTTTTCACGATGACATCGAGCATGAGAGGACTCAGAACGAATGGGTCGAACTGCGGTGGAGCAGACCGATTAAGGTAAATTCAGCCACTGATGAACAACTAGCAGGGATGCGTGCCCCGCGCGGGATGCGGGTTGAGTGGCTGGAAAACTCTCAAGAACCTGGAAGACGAAGATAATTATGGCGATTAGGGTCCTTCGCCTTATGGCTGAACTGCCATGACTTTCCTAATCGCTTCGTGAGCAACCGTATCGTCAGCACAAAGTAATAGCGCGATGATTCCGCATGCCCATTCACGTGGTGATTTAAAAACCATACGAGGTGCTTCTGCTGCCACGTCCACGGATTGTCTCGATGCCAGCGGTCTGCAATTGCATTTTGGATAGCCTTAGCCTGCCGAATATGGCGCTGGCGCGTGGAATGCGACCCGCTCAGAACTCCCGCCAGAAACAGCTCCATTTCGAATGCTTTGCTCATGCTCGGCCTCCGATGTACGCCGACACTATGTCGATACGCCCGTGACCAAGTTCATAGCTGATTTGCACCCGAGCTTCACGATCCAAACGCTGTTCCAGTTGATAGCAATGGCCGCCATTGATGGGCGCGGGATGCTGGGTGATCTGCTCATAGCGTTCACACGCATAGGCCGCCCGCAATTCGTGGAAGCCTTTGAGGTGATAGGTCTGCAGGATGCCCCGTGCGAGTCGGACGACTTCCCGCAGAAAGTCTCGATAGCTTTCATTTGGTGCCAGCAGGTTCCGACTACCAGTGGGCGACACATGCTCGGCGTAGTTCAATGCTTCGCGAATATGATCATTTGCGAATATCCAGCGAGGTGCTGACGTTCCCGAGCGACCTCCTTTGGTGCCATCCTGAATGTTGATCTTGTCGTAGTGTTCGACCTCCCGTTGAAGACGCGGTAGGTCGGCTAAGATGGCTTCGCGCAGGCGCATCCCTGTGGAGCGTGCCAACTGTGCGATGGCGGCGGCACGAGGATGCTGTTTGCGGAGCGCATCTAGGATGAGCATCACGTGTTCGCGATCCTGGCCTTGTGGAACTGTCGTGCGGATTGTGGTGCGCTGCATTTCCAGCGCCTTGCTCGGACTCGGCACTTTCACGCGCTGATCACCGCGAAGCGCTGCCATGGTCCGGTTCACGCTGGATAATCGATTTTGTGCGGTGGCGATAGTGAAGTCGCCGCGCTCGACTAAGTGACGCAGATGCGCCGCGTAATCCGACAATATCTGGCGATCTATCTGCCGTGCATCGTTGAGTCCTGGTCCATCGTCTGAGCGGCACCAGCGCACGAATGCCTGCCAACGATCACTGTGCGCTTTGACGGTCCCGTAATGCCCTCCGCGGAACATGTCTTTTAACGCCTGCGGCCCGGCATAACTCATTTGCCGACCATAGCCAAAATTGCGCCCGTCACGTTTAACACCACAGAGCGCAGCAAGAGCGGACTCACTTTTCAGTCGCTCAGGGTTATCCCCTGCAACGGAGATCAAAGTGGCCGCTGTCTGAGGGCCAACACCGAATTGACTACGAAGGCGATGTGCATACTGCTGCGTTAGCGAGTCCAGCGTGTCATCTAGCTCCTGCAACTCTGCCGCAAAGGCCTGCCAGCGTTTAGCCAGAAGTCTAAGCGATGTAGTCAGGGCGCTCAGGAATGGGGCGTGCCCCAGTGAGCCAATGTGTGCACAGTTGTCGACGCAAATTGCAGGTTTGACGTCCCAGAGCCGCTCTCTGATTTCTTGAGGAGCACTGACCAGCAGTGATCTGATCTGGTTGATAGCTTGTGTTTTGGCTTTCACCGCACTTCGGCGAACTACAGAAATCTCCCTCATTGCCTCGGCAGCGCCTGAGTGGGTTTTAGCGATGACAGTGGCGCTCCCCGCCAGCACCGAACGAGCTGCGCTTTCCGCATCGGTAGGGTCTGACTTTCCCTCCAATCTGCGCTTGCTTCGATCAGGGCGATTCACTTCAAAAACAGCAATGCCGTTTTCGCGAAGTTCAAGTGCAAGCCCAGCACCGTACGTACCAGTGCCTTCGACGCCAGCCCGCTGGAGCCGCCCGAATGACCTTGCCCAAGTCAGCAACTTAAGGTAGCCGCGAGTCTGTGTTTCTACAGCAAGGGTACCTAACAGCTGCCCATTCGCGTTGATCAGGGCGCCAACATGGACATCCAGATGCGTATCCACACCTAGGATGACCTCAGTGAGTTTTGCAGTGCTCATGCGTAATACCTCTGAGTTTACGCACTACCGCCCTTGGACGCAGGACAGGACTCTCGCGGTGCAGCACAAAGCTCCTATTAAGTCACAGACGCCAAGCCTGGCAGTGCCAGGGAACGTCAGCGATCAATCGACAGGTCAACACCAAGGCATCTAGCTAGCCAATCCCAGCACGAGTCAAATTGAGCTGACGCTCTTGAACATAGTGAACTGAGAACCCCAGCAGTTTCCTCGTCGGCTCATGCTCTGGCGCATGCGGTATCGCCACAACCGTTGGCGAAAGAGTCGGCTTGCATATTGCGATCACATTCTTACTGTCCGAGTGGAATAGCAGGTCCGAAGGCCTGCCACGCTGCTCGTAAGCCATATCCAGCGCTTTGATCACCAGCTCAGCGTCTGGCTTTTCCGACAGTGCCCAGCCTACGATCCGACGCGCATAAAGATCCAGGACTACAGCCAGGTAATGCCACTTTCCTTGAGCCCAAATGTAGGTGATATCGCCGCACCAGACTTGATTGGGCGCTGGCACGTCGAACTCGCGGTTCAATGTGTTCGGGATATCCAGTCTTTCTACTGTTGCTCGTTTGTAGGCATGGGAGCCGGGTTGTTTGCTGACTAATTCAAGCTCGCGTATCAAGCTACGCACTTTGAATCGACCGAGTTGCTCACCGTCTTCACGCATCAGCGACAGAATGCTGCGACTGCCCGCAGAGCTGCGACTTTGCGAGAACAGCTCACTGACGCGACTACGTAATCGAAGCCGTTCAACATCGGGCGTGCGGCGCCGCAGGCGCTGGGCGTAGTAACACGAGCGAGTGACGTCAAACACCTTGCACAGCCAATCAACCGGCTCATGTGTGCTCAACTGGTCAATCAGCGCGAACGCTCGTGATCTTCCGACATCAAGAGCGCGGTAGCCTTTTTTAGTATTGATTTCTCTCGCTCAAGCCGAGCAATCCGGGCTTCCAGCTCCTGAATTTTTTGCTGTTCCGGAGTCAGGGTCTTGCTCTGCGGGGTGACGCCTTTATGTTCTTTCTGAATCTGGTCAACCCAGCGGCGCAATGCCGACTCACCAATACCGAGTGAGCGGCTGGCTTCGATGTAGCTGTAGTTTTGTTTGAGCACAAGGTCGGCAGCCTCGCGCTTAAATTCAGTAGTAAAGGAGCGGCGTTGTTTGGTCATCTGACACCTCGATCTGGCGAGCATTCTCGCCTAAATGGGTGTCCGGTTTCATTAGACCACTACATCAGTGATGCTGCGGATCCAGCGCTTAAATTCCTAAAAACCGATTTTGCGTGACGCTGTCTAAGCCTTCTAGACCCTGATAGGCCGGTGCTGGTGGAACCATCATGCCTGTGCCGCCGATCTCTATGAGCATCGGGCTGAGAGCACGGTTTTGAAAAAGAGTGTGATTTTTTCCCCAGTGCATATTGATAATGCGCAGCGGTATTGCTCCCTTAGGCTGCGGAGCGGGGTTCGGTTGGATGGTTGTTGTACCGGCGGCCGTGTATACGAAAATCCAATCACCTGACTGAACCATGCCTTGACCGAACCACAACATGTGGTCCTTTACAGGGACTGAGCCACCTTCTGGTGTTGGAAACGTCAGGATTAGACAATAGTCCGCTAGGTTGCAGGATTTGTGGACATAGATAGCTATTCGCTCTTCATTGGGGATTCCATGGCACTGGACATCCACAATCTCAAGTGTCTCGATGCGTTTGATCATGAGTCTTTCCCCTTGCTCGGCAAGAAGCTAATCGCGAGAAGCACTAGGCCAAGGGCCGCCAACGGCAACCACAAATTTGAGCTGGATTTGTAGAGGTCGAGTGCGAAGGAAAAAGCGATAGGGCTGCAGAAGATCAAGAACTTTTCGATCCGGGAGCGGAGTAAAGCAGCACTTAGCCGTTCCTCCAGCCTTACGTTCGTCAACTTTTGCTCAACCAGATCTGCGTTAATTTTGAATAGTTGAGTCTGAACCGTAGCAACCTGTTTCCTAGCTTGCTCTTTGTCGTACTGGGTATCACTGATGATGGCGGCAATGACCGGGCTCAATTGCTGCCCACCGTAATTATCGGGACTGTCCTCGATCAATCGGAGGAGCGTGCGTGGAAGGAAGTCGCCTTCCATCGGAGCGGGGGTAGGTTGAATGTCGTCTGGCGAGCCAGGCTGTTGTGCGCCTGATACACCACTGTTTCTTTTTCCAGGATCAGGTACAGCTGATAATTCCGTCATTGTTACCTCGTAAGGCACCCAGCTGGACCGTCATACTAAGGCTTGCTGACGGTTTATTACGTCTTGTTACGTGCGACGGAAAAAACAAAGGCCTGCATCGCTGCAAGCCTTTGATTTATATGGTGCCGGCACCAGGAGTCGAACCCGGGACCTACTGATTACAAGTCAGTTGCTCTACCAACTGAGCTATACCGGCGTGTTAGGGCGACGATTATAGCGATTGGCGAGATCCTGTAAACCCCTGAAAACTGACTATTTTTACAAAATCCTCAGTTTCCCCCAATTCCCCACCCACACCGCGTAAATCCAAAGCCATCAACGCTCGTGCAACGCCTCGGCCCGCGATTTGATGATCGGCTTGAGCAGATAGCTCAGCACGCTCTTCTTGCCGGTAATGATGTCCACCGACGCCACCATCCCCGGGATGATCAGCAATGGTTTCTCATCGGTGCCCAGGTGGCTGCGTTCGGTGCGCAGTTTGATGACGTAGAAGGTGTTTTTCTTCTCTTCATCCTGCACGGTGTCGGCGCCGATCTGTTCCAGTTTGCCTTTGAGGCCACCGTAGATGGTGTAGTCGTAGGCGGTGAATTTGATCATGGCTTCCTGGCCCGGGTGCAGGAAGGCGATGTCCTGCGGGCGGATGCGTGCTTCCACCAGCAGGGTGTCGTCCAGTGGCACCACTTCGGCGATGTCGCTGCCGGGCTGGATTACGCCGCCCACGGTGTTGACCAGCATCTGTTTGACGATGCCGCGCACCGGCGAGGTGACCATGGTGCGGCTAACGCGGTCTTCCAGGCCTTTGGAGGTGGCCTGGGCCTTGCTCAGGTTGGTGCGTGCTTCGTTGAGCTGGGCCAGGGCTTCGCTGCGGAATTTGCCGCGGGTTTCGTTGATCTTTTGCTGCACTTCGTTGATAGCCGCCTGGGCGCGCGGGATGGCCAGGGTGGTGCCGTCGAGCATGCCGCGGGTTTCGACTTCCGAGCGCTTGAGGCGCAGCACTTCCACTGGCGAGATCGCACCCTGCTGTACCAGCGGTTCGGACATGCCGATCTCCTGGCGCAGCAGGCCCAGGCTGTTGCGGTACTGTTCCTGCTTGGAGCTGAATTCACGCAGCTCCTGCTGACGCTGCAGCAGTTGCTGTTGCAGCCCGCCAATCTCGTCGGCCAGTTGCTGGCGTCGGCTCAGGTACAGCGATTCTTCGTTCGAGGCCTGGTTGGGGACGGCCTTGCGGGCATCCTCGGTGATGTTCAGCGGGCGGTTTTCCACTTCTGCGCTCAGGCGCTCGACGCGCAGTTCCATGGCCACGCGGTCGGCTTCGGTTTCGCCGACGTTGGAGGCAAAACGCGTGTCGTCCAGGCGCACCAGCGGTGCGCCGGGCTCGACGATCTGGCCTTCGTGCACGTAAATCTGCGCGACGATACCGCCTTCCAGGTTCTGGATTTTCTGGATGCGCGATGACGGGATGGCCTTGCCTTCGCCTTTGGTCACTTCATCGATGATCGCGAAGTGCGCCCACAGCACGAGGAACACGAAGAAGCCGATCACGCCCCAGATAGTCAGGCGCACGATGCGCGGTGCGTCGTCGACCAGTGCTTTTTCCACTTCGGGCAAGGGCTGGTCGTCGAGGGAGTCGGTGCCTCTGAAATAACCGACGATGACGTCTTTGAGGCGGCGTGGTCCGGATTTAAGCGACACTGATCTGCCCCTTTTTCAGCGCTTCCATGACGGCCGCTTTCGGGCCGTCTGCGAGGATCTGGCCGCGGTCGATCACCAGCAGGCGGTCGACCAGGCTCAGCAGCGAAGCACGGTGGGTGACGAGAATCACCGTCTTGTTTTCGATCACCGACTGCAGGCGCTGCTTGAGACGCTCTTCGCCGGTGTTGTCCATGGCGCTGGTCGGCTCGTCCAGCAGCAGGATGGGCGGGTTGAGCAGCAGCGCACGGGCCAGGGCAACGTTCTGGCGTTGGCCGCCGGACAGGTTTTGCCCACGCTCGCCCACTTGCAGTTCGTAGCCTTGCGGATGCAGCCTGGCAAACTCATGCACGCCGGCCAGTTCGGCCGCTTGCAGTACCATTTCATCGTCAACGTAGCGCGCACCCGACACCAGGTTGTCACGCAGGGTGCCGGCCAGCAATTGAATGTCCTGGGCCACGTAGCCGATGTTGTGGCGCAGTTCGCTGACGTCGATCTGGCGGATGTCCACGCCGTCCACCAGCAAAGAGCCGGCGTCCGGCTGATACAGGCCCACCAGCAGTTTGGCCAGCGAGCTTTTGCCCGAGCCGCTGCGGCCGATGATGCCGATCTTCTCGCCGGGGCGAATGTTCAGGTTGATGCCGCGCAACGCCAGGGTCTGCTGATTCGGGTAGGTAAAGTCGACTTCACGGAACGCCATCGCGCCTTGCAGCGCTTTGCGACTGAGCGGGCGCTCGTCGTAATTGCGCTCTTGCGGCAGCTCCATCATCTCGTCCACCGACACCATCGTCACCTTGGCCTGCTGGTAACGGGTCAACAGCCCCGACAGCTGGGCCAACGGCCCCAGCGCGCGGCCACTGAGCATGTAGCACGCCACCAGGCCGCCCATGCTGAGGTTACCGTCGATGATCTGGTACACGCCGAAAATGATCATCGCCACGCCGGCCACTTGCTGGATCAGCAAGGTGATGTTCATGGCCAGGCCCGACAGCACCTTGACCCGCAGTTCGAGCCGGCTGAGGGTGCCGATGGTCTGTTCCCACTGGTACTGGCGCTCGCTCTCGGCGTTGTTGACCTTCACCGCATCGAGCCCGGCGAGGGTTTCGATCAGGCTCGACTGGCGCTCGGCGCCCAGGGCCATGGTGCGTTGCAGGGTCGCCGTCAGCGGCTTTTGCAGCATATGGCCGATACCCAGCGCCAACGGGAAGGCGATGATCGGGATCCACACCAGGTGGCCGCCGAGCAGGGCGATCACCAGCAGGATGATCAGGGTAAACGGCAGGTCGATCAGGCTGGTGAGGGTCAGGGACGTGAGGAAGTCGCGCATTCCCTGAAACTCATGGATATTTTGCGCGTAGCTGCCCACCCGGGCCGGACGCACTTTCATCGCCATGCCCACGATGCGCTCGAACAGCGTCGCGGAAATGATCAAATCGGTTTTCTTGCCCGCCAAGTCCAGGCACAAACTGCGCAGGCTCTTGAGCAGCAGGTCGAACAGGTACGCGCCACAGATACCGATGGCCAGCACCCACAGAGTGGCGGTTGCCTGGTTCGGCACCACGCGGTCGTACACGTTCATCACGAACAGCGGCGCAGCCAGGGCGATCAGGTTGATCACCAGGCTCGCGGCGATGGCATCGGCGTACAGCCAGCGTGAGCGTTTGAGGGTGTCGCGAAACCACGAGCGCGCACGCGGGATCAGCGTGCCGTTGGTGACGTCGAACTTGTGCTGCGGCTGAGCGAAGAACACCCGGCCGCTGTAGTCCTGGCTCAACAGCTCACGGCTGACCTGAACCTCGCCGCCGTCACTTTCGCTCAGCAGCAGGCGCGCCGTGTCCCCGTCCCAGCCCAACAACACCGCACTGCGCCCTTCCTTGAGCAGCAGCATGGCCGGCAGGGCAATCGTCGGAATCTGTTCCAGCTTGCGCTGCAGCAATCGCCCCTGCAAACCCGCGCGGGCGGCTGCGCGTGGCAGCAGCTCGGCGCTCAGGCGTTGCGCGGCCAGGGGCAGGCCGGTGGTCAGCATTGCCCGGCTGGCGGGTTTGTAATGCAGGGAACAGAGGGTCAGCAGACCATCCAGCAAAGGATCGTCGTGCTGACTGCGCGGGTCATGATTGAGCTGCGCCACATCGATATCAGAATTCAAGCTGACTCTCTCTTAATGCGTTGAGTGCTCCAACTCCGTAAAAAATCAGTTCATCCCTGGCAGGTTCACTTTCGTTTTGACTTCGTTTTGCACGACCGAGGCCAGCGGAGCGACGATGCCCTGGCTTCTCAGCAGTTGGCCCATGTCGGCCTTGATGCGGTATTGCGTGTACAGCTGCAGGTTCTTGATCTGCGCCAGACGCTGCGACGCGGTGAACAGTTCGTTCTCGCTGTCGAGCAGGTCGAGCAGTGTACGCTCACCGAGGCTGAACTGCTGCTGGTAAGAAGTGCGCACGCGGGTGCTGCGGTCCACGTATTCCTGAGCGATCGGCACCTGCGCCGCGGCGTTGTTGTAAGCGTTCCAGGCCAGGCTCAGTTCCTGGTTCAGCTCGCGCAGGGCGTTGTTGCGAATATCCAGCGCCTGGGAGGCCTGGGAGGCCTTGGACTGCAGGTCGGCCTTGTTGCTGCCGCCGGAGTACAGGTTGAACTGCATGCGCAGCATGGCCGAGTAGCCGTTGTCATGCCCTTCTTCGCCGCCGACATTGTTGTTGGCCGAGCGCTGCAGTTCGGCGTCGAAGCGCGGATAGAAGGTCGACTTGGCGGCTTCGTACTGCTTTTCGGCAGCGGCGATGTCCGACTCGGCCGAACGCAGTACCGGGCTGCTCTCGACCATCTGGCGCCGCGCCTCTTCAAGGTTGGCCGGCATCAGGGCGACAAAACCCTGCGGCCGTTCCAGCTGATCGGGCTCTTCGCCGACGGCGCTGATGTAATTGGCCTTGGCGTCTTCGAGGTTGGTCTGCTCGGTCAGCAGGTTGTTACGCGCCTGAGCCAGTCGGGCTTCGGCCTGGTCCATGTCCGCCATTCTTCCGACGCCACGGCTGGTGCGCAATTTGATCTGGTCAAAGATGCGTTCGTGGCTTTTCAGGTTGTCTTCTGCCAGTTGCACCATCTCGCGACGGGTCAGCACATCCAGATAAACCTGAGCGACCGTCAGGGCGGTGCGTTCGGTGGTGTTGAGCAGCGCATAGCCACGGGAGTTGGCGGTGGCTTGCTGGCGGCTGACTTCATTTTGCGTGCCGAAGCCCTGGAACAGGTTCTGTTGCAGGCGAATGCTCGACTCACCCCGGTTCAGGGTTTTCCAGTCATGGCTGTTGCTGGCGGCGCGAGTGGTGGTGTTGTCGGAGCTTTCACGGCCATAACCGCCCAGCAAGTCCACTTTAGGCAGATAGCCGCCTTGGGCCGCTCGCACTTGATAGTCGGCAGCGATGCGCGCATTCACGCCAGCCTGAATCTCCGGGTGCACGTCCACCGCCTTCTGCATGGCCTCAGAGAGGGTTTGGGCCTGCACGAAACTGGCGGCGAGAGCGAACGGCACGGCGATGAAAAAGTGCAAACGCATTCTGATGTTTCCCCGGAGATCTGGTTGCCTGCAAAGCTGCAACAAATTTGGAATATTGCATGGGAGTGGCAGCTCGAAATGCCCGTTTTTAGTGGGCGCCGGAGGGCGCAAACAGAAAGTCGCGAGGCCGCTTAAATATCAATGTGACATTACGGGGCGGATTGTTTAGGATGGCGCCCGATAGGTCAATACCTTGACGGAAAAGTAATTCTTCCGAAAAAACATCAAAATATTGACGCCAAAATTTTTACGCAAGAATCAAGTACTCCAGCTATTGAATCGGCACCAGCGTTAGGGCCGGTCTCCTTGATGGATGCCCCCTGAACGGTATTTCGGAGATTTTTTTATGAGCAGCGTTGCGGTCGTCAAAAGCATTGTCGGTCAAGTGTTTGCGGTATCCCCGGAAGGGATTCGCCGCCTGCTTGTAGAAGGTGATCGCCTGTTCGCCGGAGAACAGGTCGATACCGGCCCTGCTGGCGCCGTATCGCTGGAGCTTGCCGATGGCCGTGTGATTGACCTGGGCCGCGACAGCCAGTGGAGCGCCGACGCGCCCGACTCGTCCACCGACCTGAGCGCCGCCACTGCCCAGGCCGCGCCTTCCGTTGCCGAGCTGCAGCAAGCCATCGCTGCCGGCGCCGACCCGACGCAGGACCTCGAAGCCACCGCCGCCGGCCCGAGCGCCGCCGGTGCAGACGGCGCCGTCGGGGGCGGGCACAGCTTCGTGGTGCTGGACGCGACCGCAGGCGTGGTCGACCCCACCATCGGCTATCCGACCAACGGCCTCAACGCTGCAGATGCCGGCGCTGCGCCGCTCACCGCCGGCAACACTAACAACGGCGCCACTGCGCAAAACGTCACCGTCACACTGACCGCCACGCCGACCATCACCGAAGCCGGCGGCGTGGTGGTTTACACCGCATTCGCCACCCAGGCTCCGACCAGCGACCTCACCGTTACCTTGTCCAACGGCCTGGCCGTAGTGATCGCGGCCGGTCAGACCTCCGGCGCGCTGAACGTCACCTTTGCCGGCAATGACACACCGTACCTGGATGCCTCGTCGATCTCTGCCACCATCACTGGCACGACCGGCGGCGGCAACGTGGTCGTCACCACGGACCCGACGCCTGCGGTGACGCAAGTCAACGACACCATCGACACCACCACCGTGACACTCACCGCCGCCGCCTCGGTGGATGAGGGCGGCAAGATCGTCTACACCGCCACCGTGACCAACGCCGCGCAGACCGACGTCACCGTCACGCTGTCCAACAACACCACCATCACCATTGAAGCCGGCAAAACCACCGGCACCGTCAGCGTCGACACCCCGGCGAACCTGGCCGATGGCAAGGACCTGACCGTCAGCGCCAGCATCACTGCCGCCAGCGGCGGCAACTACGAGAACCTCGCGATCAACCCACAAGCGGCGACCACCACGGTGGTGGCTGTGGATAACCCGAGCGTACTGGTGGCCGACACCGCCACCCTCGCCGAAGACGGCGTTGCGACCGGCAACGTGCTGAGCAACGACAGCGATATCGACAACGTGTTGTCGGTTGCCACCTTCACTGTGGGCGGCACCACGTTCAACGCCGGCCAGACCGCGACCATTGCCGGCGTGGGCAACATCACCATCGGCGCCGATGGCGCGTACACCTTCACCCCGATCAAGGACTTCAACGGTGATGTGCCGCAGATCGGCTACACCACCAACACCGGATCCAGCAGCACGCTGAATATGAACGTGGTGGCGGTTGATGACGCGAGCGTGTTGAAGGCGGACACCAGCACGGTGCAGGAAGATAACGTTGCGACAGGCAACGTGCTTTCGAATGATGTCGATGTCGACAACGTGTTGAGCGTCGCGACTTTCAGCGTCAACGGCACCACTTATAACGCTGGTCAGACTGCGACTATTGTGGGTGTGGGCTCAGTTACCATCGGTGCTGATGGTACTTATGTGTTTACGCCGGTCAAAGACTTCAACGGCGATGTGCCGCAAATCGGTTACACGACCAACACCGGTTCGAGCAGCACGCTGGATGTGAAGATTGATGCTGTAGATGATGCGAGCGTTCTCAAAGCCGATACCGGTAGCGCGCTTGAAGACAACGTTGCCACTGGCAATGTGCTGAGCAACGACGTCGACGTGGATAACGTGTTGAGCGTTGCCACCTTCAACGTCAACGGCACCAATTACAACGCCGGTCAGACCGCCGTTATCGCGGGCGTGGGCAGCATCACCATTGGTGCAGACGGCGCTTACGCCTTCACACCAGTCAAAGATTTCAATGGCGATGTGCCGCAAATCGGTTACACCACCAATACCGGCTCTAGCAGCACGCTGGACGTGAAAATCGACGCAGTCGACGACGCAAGCGTCCTCAAAGCCGATACCGGCAGCGCGCTTGAAGACAACGTTGCCACTGGTAACGTGCTGAGCAATGACGTCGATGTCGATAACACATTGACTGTAGCCACGTTCAACGTTGGTGGCACCACTTATAACGCAGGCCAAACCGCCGTTATCGCGGGCGTGGGCAGCATCACCATTGGTGCAGACGGCGCGTACGCCTTCACACCAGTCAAAGATTTCAATGGCGATGTGCCGCAAATCGGTTACACCACCAATACCGGCTCTAGCAGCACGCTGGACGTGAAAATCGACGCAGTCGACGACGCAAGCGTCCTCAAAGCCGATACCGGCAGTGCGCTTGAAGACAACGTTGCCACTGGCAACGTGCTGAGCAACGACGTCGACGTCGATAACGTGTTGAGCGTTGCGACTTTCAGCGTAAACGGCACCAGCTACAACGCTGGCCAGACTGCCTTAATTGCAGGTGTGGGCAGCATCACCATCGGTACTGATGGCGCCTACGCCTTCACGCCAGTCAAAGATTTCAACGGCGATGTGCCGCAAATCGGCTACACCACCAACACCGGTTCGAGCAGCACGCTCGATGTGAAGATTGATGCGGTTGATGACGCAAGCGTTCTCAAAGCAGACACCGGCAGCGCCCTGGAAGACAGCGTTGCCACCGGCAATGTGTTGAGCAATGACGTTGACGTCGACAACACTCTCACTGTTGCCACGTTCAACGTGGGCGGCACCAACTACGCAGCTGGCCAGACTGCCGTGATCGCGGGCGTGGGCAGCATCACTATCGGCGCTGACGGCGCCTACGTCTTCACCCCAGTCAAAGACTTCAACGGTGATGTGCCGCAAATCGGTTACACGACCAACACGGGTTCGAGCAGTACCCTGGACGTGAAGATTGATGCGGTTGATGACGCAAGCGTTCTCAAGGCGGATACCGGCAGTGCGCTTGAAGATAACGTTGCCACCGGCAATGTGTTGAGCAATGACCTAGACGTCGACAACACCCTGACTGTTGCCACGTTCAACGTGGGCGGCACCAACTACGCAGCTGGCCAGACTGCTGTGATCGCGGGCGTGGGCAGCATCACTATCGGCGCTGACGGCGCCTACGTCTTCACTCCAGTCAAAGACTTCAATGGCGATGTGCCGCAAATCGGCTACACGACCAACACGGGCTCAAGCAGCACGCTGGATGTGAAGATTGATGCGGTTGATGACGCAAGCGTTCTGAAAGCCGATACCGGCAGTGCGCTTGAAGACAACGTTGCTACCGGCAACGTGCTGAGCAATGACGTCGACGTCGATAACACATTGACTGTAGCCACGTTCAACGTGGGTGGCACCAACTACGCCGCCGGCCAGACTGCCGTGATCGCGGGCGTGGGTAGCATCACTATCGGCGCTGACGGCGCCTACGCCTTCACGCCTGTTAAAGACTTCAACGGTGACGTTCCGCAAATCGGTTACACCACCAACACCGGTTCGAGCAGCACGCTGGATGTGAAAATCGACGCAGTCGACGACGCAAGTGTCCTCAAGGCTGATACCGGTAGCGCGCTGGAAGATAACGTTGCAACAGGCAATGTGCTGAGCAACGACGTTGACGTCGACAACACCCTGACTGTTGCAACGTTCAACGTGGGTGGCACCAACTACGCAGCCGGCCAGACGGCCGTAATTGCAGGTGTGGGGAGTATCACTATCGGCGCTGACGGTGCCTATGCCTTCACGCCGGTCAAAGACTTCAACGGCGATGTGCCGCAAATCGGTTACACGACCAACACCGGTTCAAGCAGCACGCTTGACGTGAAGATCGACGCGGTTGACGACGCAAGCGTTCTCAAGGCGGATACCGGCAGTGCGCTTGAAGACAACGTTGCCACTGGCAATGTGCTGAGCAATGACGTCGACGTCGATAACGTGTTGAGCGTTGCGACTTTCAGTGTCAACGGCACCAGCTACAACGCTGGCCAGACGGCCGTAATTGCAGGCGTGGGCAGCATCACCATCGGTGCAGACGGCGCCTACGCCTTCACGCCGGTCAAAGACTTCAACGGCGATGTGCCGCAAATCGGTTACACGACCAACACCGGTTCGAGCAGCACCCTAGACGTGAAGATCGACGCGGTTGACGACGCAAGCGTCCTCAAGGCGGATACCGGCAGTGCGCTTGAAGACAACGTTGCCACTGGTAACGTGCTGAGCAACGATGTTGACGTCGATAACGTGTTGAGCATCGCCAGCTTCAGCGTCAATGGCACCAGTTACAACGCAGGCCAGACCGCCGTTATCGCCGGCGTGGGCAGCATCACCATCGGTAATGATGGCGCCTACGCCTTCACGCCAGTCAAAGATTTCAACGGCGATGTGCCGCAAATCGGCTACATCACCAACACGGGTTCGAGCAGCACGCTCGATGTGAAGATTGATGCGGTTGATGACGCAAGCGTTCTCAAAGCAGATACCGGTAACGCCTTGGAAGATAACGTTGCCACCGGCAACGTGCTCTCGAATGACGTAGACGTCGACAATGTACTGACAGTCGCCACGTTCAGCGTGGCAGGCACTAGTTACGCAGCCGGCCAGATCGCTGTTATCGCAGGCGTTGGCTCAATCACGATCGGTGCAGACGGCGCATACGCTTTCACCCCCGTTAAAGATTTCAACGGTGATGTACCGCAAATCGGTTACACCACCAACACCGGTTCCAGCAGCACCCTTGATGTGAAGATCGACGCAAGCGTGCTCAAGGCGGATACCGGCAGTGCGCTGGAAGACAACGTTGCCACTGGCAATGTGTTGAGCAATGACGTCGACGTAGATAACACATTGACTGTCGCCACGTTCAACGTGGGTGGCACCAACTACGCCGCCGGCCAGACTGCCGTGATCGCGGGCGTGGGTAGCATCACTATCGGCGCTGACGGCGCCTACGCTTTCACCCCCGTTAAAGACTTCAACGGCGATGTGCCGCAAATCGGCTATACCACCAATACCGGTTCGAGCAGCACGCTGGATGTGAAGATTGACGCGGTTGACGACGCGAGCGTCCTCAAAGCCGACACTGGCAGCGCGCTTGAAGACAACGTTGCCACTGGCAACGTGCTGAGCAACGACGTCGACGTCGATAACGTGTTGAGCGTTGCGACTTTCAGCGTAAACGGCACCAGCTACAACGCTGGCCAGACTGCCGTAATTGCAGGTGTGGGCAGCATCACTATCGGCGCTGACGGCGCCTACGCCTTCACGCCAGTCAAAGACTTCAACGGCGACGTGCCGCAAATCGGTTACACCACCAACACCGGTTCGAGCAGCACGCTGGATGTGAAGATTGATGCGGTTGATGACGCAAGCGTCCTTAAGGCCGATACCGGTAGCGCGCTTGAAGATAACGTTGCCACTGGCAATGTGTTGAGCAATGACGTTGACGTCGACAACACTCTCACTGTCGCCACGTTCAACGTGGGCGGCACCAACTACGCAGCTGGCCAGACTGCCGTTATCGCGGGCGTGGGCAGCATCACTATCGGCGCTGACGGCGCCTACGTCTTCACCCCAGTCAAAGACTTCAACGGCGATGTTCCGCAAATCGGCTACACCACCAACACCGGTTCAAGCAGCACGCTGGACGTGAAGATTGACGCGGTCGATGACGCAAGCATCCTCAAAGCTGACACCGGCAGTGCGCTGGAAGACAACGTAGCCACCGGCAATGTGCTGAGCAACGACGTCGACGTCGATAACGTCTTGAGCGTTGCGACCTTCAGCGTCAACGGCACCAGCTATAACGCCGGCCAGACCTCGACCATCGCGGGTGTTGGCTCAATCACCATCGGCACTGATGGCGCGTACACCTTCACGCCAGTCAAAGACTTCAACGGTGATGTGCCGCAAATCGGCTACACCACCAATACCGGCTCTAGCAGCACGCTAGACGTGAAGATCGACGCGGTTGACGACGCCAGTGTTCTGAAAGCCGATACCGGCAGTGCGCTTGAAGACAACGTTGCTACCGGCAACGTGCTGAGCAATGACGTCGACGTCGATAACACATTGACTGTAGCCACGTTCAACGTGGGTGGCACCAACTACGCCGCCGGCCAGACTGCCGTGATCGCGGGCGTGGGTAGCATCACTATCGGCGCTGACGGCGCGTACGCCTTCACCCCCGTTAAAGACTTCAACGGCGATGTGCCGCAAATCGGCTATACCACCAATACCGGTTCGAGCAGCACGCTGGATGTGAAGATTGATGCGGTTGATGACGCCAGTGTTCTGAAAGCCGATACCGGCAGCGCGCTGGAAGATAACGTTGCCACTGGCAATGTGCTGAGCAACGACGTCGATGTGGATAACGTGTTGAGCGTTGCCACCTTCAACGTCAACGGCACCAATTACAACGCCGGTCAGACCGCCGTTATCGCGGGCGTGGGCAGCATCACCATTGGTGCAGACGGCGCGTACGCCTTCACCCCCGTTAAAGATTTCAACGGTGATGTACCGCAAATCGGTTACACCACCAATACCGGTTCGAGCAGCACGCTGGATGTGAAGATCGACGCAGTCGACGACGCAAGCGTGCTCAAGGTGGATACCGGCAGCGCGCTTGAAGATAACGTTGCTACCGGCAACGTCCTTTCGAATGACGTCGATGTTGACAACGTCTTGACCGTTGCGACCTTCAGCGTTAACGGCACCAGTTACAACGCAGGCCAGACCGCCGTTATCGCGGGCGTGGGTAGCGTCACCATCGGCACTGATGGCGCGTACACCTTCACCCCAGTCAAAGACTTCAATGGTGATGTACCGCAAATCGGCTACACCACCAACACCGGCTCGAGCAGCATCCTGGATGTGAAGATTGATGCGGTTGATGACGCCAGTGTTCTGAAAGCCGATACCGGCAGCGCGCTGGAAGATAACGTTGCCACTGGCAATGTGCTGAGCAACGACGTCGATGTGGATAACGTGTTGAGCGTTGCCACCTTCAACGTCAACGGCACCAATTACAACGCCGGTCAGACCGCCGTTATCGCGGGCGTGGGCAGCATCACCATTGGTGCAGACGGCGCGTACGCCTTCACCCCAGTCAAAGATTTCAATGGCGATGTGCCGCAAATCGGTTACACCACCAACACCGGTTCGAGCAGCACGCTGGATGTGAAGATCGACGCGGTTGACGACGCAAGCGTCCTCAAAGCGGACACCGGCAGCGCGCTGGAAGACAACGTTGCCACTGGCAACGTCCTTTCGAATGACGTGGACGTCGACAACGTACTGACAGTTGCCACGTTCAATGTCGGTGGTACCAGTTACGCAGCCGGCCAGACCGCAACTATCGCAGGTGTCGGCGCTATTACCATCGGTGCAGACGGCGCCTACGTCTTCACGCCAGTCAAAGACTTCAACGGTGATGTGCCACAAATTGGCTACACCACCAACACCGGTTCGAGCAGCACGCTGGACGTGAAGATCGATGCGGTTGACGACGCGAGCGTCCTCAAAGCAGACACCGGCAGCGCCTTGGAAGATAACGTTGCCACTGGCAATGTGTTGAGCAATGACGTCGACGTAGACAACACGCTGACTGTTGCCACGTTCAATGTTGGTGGCACCACTTATAACGCCGGCCAAACCGCGACCATTGCTGGCGTCGGCTCAATCACCATCGGTGCTGATGGCGCATACGCCTTCACCCCCGTTAAAGACTTCAACGGCGATGTTCCGCAAATCGGTTACACGACCAACACCGGTTCGAGCAGTACCCTGGACGTGAAAATCGACGCAGTCGACGACGCAAGCGTGCTCAAAGCCGATACCGGTAGCGCGCTTGAAGATAACGTAGCCACTGGCAATGTGCTCTCGAATGACGTGGACGTAGACAACACCCTGACTGTCGCAACGTTCAACGTGGGTGGCACCAACTACGCAGCCGGCCAAACCGCCGTTATCGCGGGCGTGGGCAACATCACCATCGGTGCAGACGGCGCGTACGCCTTCACGCCAGTCAAAGACTTCAATGGTGACGTGCCACAAATCGGCTACACGACCAACACCGGCTCAAGCAGCACGCTTGACGTGAAGATCGACGCAGTCGACGACGCAAGCGTCCTCAAAGCCGATACCGGTAGCGCGCTGGAAGACAACGTTGCCACTGGCAATGTGCTGAGCAACGACGTCGACGTCGATAACGTGTTGAGCGTTGCGACTTTCAGCGTCAACGGCACCAGCTACAACGCTGGCCAGACGGCCGTAATTGCAGGTGTGGGCAGCATCACTATTGGTGCAGACGGCGCCTACGCTTTCACCCCAGTTAAAGACTTCAACGGCGACGTGCCACAAATCGGCTACACGACCAACACCGGTTCGAGCAGCACGCTGGACGTGAAGATCGATGCGGTTGACGACGCGAGCGTCCTCAAAGCCGACACCGGCAGCGCCCTGGAAGATAACGTTGCTACCGGCAATGTGTTGAGCAACGACGTTGACGTCGACAATACCCTGACTGTTGCCACGTTCAACGTTGGTGGCACCACTTATAACGCCGGCCAAACCGCCACCATTGCTGGCGTCGGTTCAATCACCATCGGTGCTGACGGCGCCTACGTCTTCACCCCAGTCAAAGACTTCAATGGCGATGTACCGCAAATCGGCTACACCACCAACACCGGTTCGAGCAGCACGCTGGACGTGAAGATTGACGCGGTCGATGACGCAAGCATCCTCAAGGCAGATACCGGCAGTGCGCTGGAAGATAACGTTGCCACTGGCAACGTGCTGAGCAATGACGTGGACGTGGACAACGCCCTGACTGTTGCCACGTTCAATGTTGGTGGCACCACTTATAACGCCGGCCAAACCGCGACCATTGCTGGCGTCGGCTCAATCACCATCGGTGCAGACGGCGCCTACGCCTTCACGCCGGTCAAAGACTTCAACGGCGACGTTCCGCAAATCGGCTACACGACCAACACCGGTTCAAGCAGCACGCTTGACGTGAAGATCGATGCGGTTGACGACGCAAGCGTTCTCAAGGCGGATACCGGCAGTGCGCTGGAAGACAACGTTGCTACCGGCAACGTGCTGAGCAACGACGTCGATGTGGATAACGTGTTGAGCGTTGCGACTTTCAGCGTAAACGGCACCAGCTACAATGTTGGCCAGACTGCCGTAATTGCAGGTGTGGGCAGTATCACTATCGGCGCTGACGGTGCCTATGCCTTCACGCCGGTCAAAGACTTCAACGGCGACGTGCCACAAATCGGTTACACGACCAACACCGGTTCGAGCAGCACGCTGGACGTGAAAATCGACGCAGTCGACGACGCAAGCGTTCTCAAAGCGGACACCGGCAGCGCGCTGGAAGACAACGTTGCCACTGGCAATGTGCTCTCGAATGACGTGGACGTAGACAGCACCCTGACTGTTGCCACGTTCAATGTTGGTGGCACCACTTATAACGCCGGCCAAACCGCGACCATTGCTGGCGTCGGTTCAATCAGCATTGGTGCTGACGGCGCCTACGCCTTCACGCCAGTCAAAGACTTCAACGGCGATGTTCCGCAAATCGGTTACACGACCAACACGGGTTCGAGCAGTACCCTGGACGTGAAGATTGATGCGGTTGATGACGCAAGCGTTCTCAAGGCCGATACCGGCAGTGCGCTGGAAGATAACGTTGCTACCGGCAACGTCCTTTCGAATGACGTGGACGTCGACAACGTACTGACAGTCGCCACGTTCAACTTCGGTGGTGCCAGTTACGCAGCCGGCCAGACTGCCGTGATCGCGGGCGTGGGCAGCATCACTATCGGCGCTGACGGCGCATACGCTTTCACCCCAGTTAAAGACTTCAACGGTGACGTGCCACAAATCGGCTACACCACCAATACCGGCTCTAGCAGCACGCTGGACGTGAAGATCGACGCGGTTGACGACGCAAGCGTTCTCAAAGCGGACACCGGCAGCGCGCTGGAAGACAACGTTGCCACTGGCAATGTGCTCTCGAATGACGTGGACGTAGACAGCACCCTGACTGTTGCCACGTTCAATGTTGGTGGCACCACTTATAACGCCGGCCAAACCGCGACCATTGCTGGCGTCGGTTCAATCACCATCGGTGCAGACGGCGCGTACGCCTTCACCCCCGTTAAAGATTTCAACGGTGATGTACCGCAAATCGGTTACACCACCAACACCGGTTCGAGCAGCACGCTGGATGTGAAGATTGATGCGGTTGATGACGCAAGCGTCCTCAAAGCCGATACCGGCAGTGCGCTTGAAGACAACGTTGCCACTGGCAACGTGCTGAGCAACGACAGCGATGTCGATAACGTTCTGAGCGTAGCCACCTTCAGCGTCGGAACCGCTAGCTACGCTGCTGGCCAAACCGCCGTCATCACTGGCGTAGGCTCTATCACCATCAGCGCCAACGGTGCCTACACCTTCACCCCGGTCAAAGACTTCAACGGTGACGTACCGCAAATCGGTTACACCACTAACACCGGCTCAAGCAGTACGCTGAACGTGAACATGGTGGCGGTCAACGACGCGCCGGTTGCCATCGCAACCACCGCAACCGGTACTGAAGACCCAACCAGCGGTATCGCCGTCAAGTTGAGCGCGACCGACGTGGATGGCCTGGCGAACGTGAAATCGTTCTCCGTGGGCACGCCAAGCAACGGCACCTTCTACACCGATGCAGCGATGACCACCAAAGTGACCGGCCCGATCACCGCCAGCAATGGCGAGGCGACCGTTTACTTCAAGCCGGCCACCGACTTCAACGGCACGGTGAACTTCACCTATACCGCCACCGACAGCGGCAACGCTGACGGCAGCAACGTGCTGACCTCGCCAGCGGTCAACGGCACCATCACCGTGACCGCGGTCAACGATGCGCCGGTTGCCATCGCAACCACCGCAACGGGTACTGAAGACCCAACCAGCGGCATCGCCGTCAAGCTGAGCGCGACCGACGTGGATGGCCTGGCGAACGTGAAATCGTTCTCCGTGGGCACGCCAAGCAACGGCACCTTCTACACCGACGCGGCGATGACCACCAAAGTGACCGGCCCGATCACTGCCAGCAATGGCGAGGCGACCGTTTACTTCAAGCCGGCCACCGACTTCAACGGCACGGTGAAATTTACGTACACCGCGACCGACAGCGGCAATGCTGACGGCAGCAACGTGCTGACCTCGCCAGCGGTCAACGGCACCATCACCGTGACCCCGGTCAACGACGCGCCGGTTGCCATCGCAACCACCGCAACGGGTACTGAAGACCCAACCAGCGGCATCGCCGTCAAGTTGAGCGCGACCGATGTAGACGGCCTGGCGAACGTGAAATCGTTCTCCGTGGGCACGCCAAGCAACGGCACCTTCTACACCGACGCGGCGATGACCACCAAAGTGACCGGCCCGATCACCGCCAGCAATGGCGAGGCGACCGTTTACTTCAAGCCGGCCACCGACTTCAACGGCACCGTCAACTTCACCTACACCGCCACCGACAGCGGCAATGCTGACGGCAGCAACGTGCTGACCTCGCCAGCGGTCAACGGCACCATCACCGTAACCCCGGTCAACGACGCGCCGGTTGCCATCGCAACCACCGCAACGGGTACTGAAGACCCAACCAGCGGCATCGCCGTCAAGCTGAGCGCGACCGACGTGGATGGCTTGGCGAACGTGAAATCGTTCTCCGTTGGCACGCCAAGCAACGGCACGTTCTACACCGACGCGGCCATGACCACGAAAGTGACCGGCCCGATCAGCGCCAGCAATGGCGAGGCGACCGTTTACTTCAAGCCGGCCACCGACTTCAACGGCACGGTGAACTTCACGTACACGGCCACCGACAGCGGCAATGCTGACGGCAGCAACGTGCTGACCTCGCCAGCGGTCAACGGCACCATCACCGTGACCCCGGTCAACGACGCGCCGGTTGCCATTGCAACCACCGCAACCGGTGCCGAAGACCCAACCAGCGGTATCGCCGTCAAGCTGAGCGCGACCGACGTAGACGGCCTGGCGAACGTGAAATCGTTCTCCGTGGGCACGCCAAGCAACGGCACCTTCTACACCGATGCAGCGATGACCACCAAAGTGACCGGCCCGATCACCGCCAGCAATGGCGAGGCGACCGTTTACTTCAAGCCGGCCACCGACTTCAACGGCACGGTGAACTTCACCTATACCGCCACCGACAGCGGCAACGCTGACGGCAGCAACGTGCTGACCTCGCCAGCGGTCAACGGCACCATCACCATCACGCCGGTCAACGACGCGCCGACCGCCACCAATGGCAACATCGCCAGCAACGAAGACACCCCGGTCGAACTGACCTGGGCCACCTTCGGCGTCAACGATGTGGACTCTGCCAACCCGAAAGTGGTGTTCACCAGCCTGCCTGCCGGCGCCATCGAGTACAAAGTCAACGGCGTGTGGACGCAACTGACCACCGCTGACTTGAAGACTGATACCTCGGCCGGCAAGGCGTTCAGCCAGGCCGACTTCGACAGCCATAATGTGCGCTACACCCCGGTGGCCAACGAGTCGGGTGATAACAGCTTCGGCGGCACTGGCGTGGGCAACAAGCAAAGCGACTACACCCAGCTGAAGTTCCAGGCCTACGACGGCAGCCTCTACAGCGACACCAAAATCATCACCGTGGATATTCACCCGGTGACGGACGTGCCGGTGGTAAGCCTGAGCCAATACGGCGCGGTGCCGACCGGTTTGACCCTGCAGACCTGGACTGGCGGCACACTGGCCAAGGACCTGGGCACCAACGGTAACGGCGTGGCGCAGTCCAGCGACCTGATCCGCGTGATCGACGCCAAGACCGCTGCCACCGCAGTCTCCACCGGTGTGGTCAGCAGTGTCAGCAACAGTAACGTGGTGGAAGGTACGGCGACCAAGGTCTCCGGCCTGATCTACCTGGAAGCCGGCAAGAGCTACAACTTTACCGGCACTGCCGATGACAGTCTGGCAATCACCGTGGGCGGCAAGCTGGTCGCCAGCGAGACCTGGAGCAAACAGGGCGGTGCGATTACCGGCACCGCATACACGCCGACCGAATCGGGTTACTACACCCTCGACATCTACCACTACAACCAGGCTGGCGCAGGCAACTACGACATCAATGTGTCCATCAACAACGGCCCGTCGATGTCGCTGGGCAACAGCGGCGTACAGACCTACACCGGCGTGGATGCCTTGAAGGCCGCAGGTGCGGTGCTGGGCGACAGTCATGTGGTCAATGGCGAGGGCTACTACACCGGCTACGTCTACAACCGTGGGCTGGAAGACACCACCATCAAGGTCGCGCCGATCACCACCATGTTCGTCGACAACGACGGCTCGGAATCCCACAAGGTGGAAATCAGCGGTTTGCCGTCCGGCACCGTGATCACCGACGGCACCAGCGGCCACAGCTTCACCTCGACCGGCGCTACCGCGTTCTACGATGTGAGCACCTGGAACCTGAAAACCCTGACGGTCACCCCGTTCAAGGACTCGACGGCCAGCTTCGACCTGACCGTGAAAGCCACGGCCACCGAACTGAGTACCGGCGTTGCGCAAGTCACCACCGGCAAAGTGAGCATCGTGGTCACTGCCGTCAACGACGCCCCGACCCTGGACCTCAGCACGGCCGACGGCGCGGTCGCCACTGGCTTCGCCGCTACCTACAACGAACGCAGCACCAGCGGCGTGGCGATTACCGGCAGCGTGGCCATCGGCGACGTCGACAGCAGCCAGATGCAGAGCGCGAGTATCACCCTCAAAAACGCCAGTGCCGGGGATCAATTGACCTCCGGCCTGGTGGCGGTGGGCGGCACCTACAAAGGCATCACCCTGACCAGCGTCGGCACCGACGTCAGCGGCAAGATCATGCTGAGCCTGTCGGGCGCGGCGGATGCGGCGACCTACAAGGCGCTGCTGGAGTCGTTCCAATATTCCAGCACCAGCAAGTACCCGGCCACCGGCGACCGTACCATCGAGGTCTCGGTGATGGACAACGAAGGCGGCAACAGCCTGAGTTCGAGCATCGCCACCAGCACCATCACCGTGACGCCGCAGGCTTACCTGGTGACCGAAGGCACTGGCGTGGCCGATGTCGTCAACTTGAGCAGTTCCTCGGTCAACAACGTGGTGGTCGGCGACAAGGCCGGCGTCGTTACCCAGGGCAGCAACTACAACATTGCGTTCCTGGTCGACACCTCGGGCAGCATCGGCACCACTGCCATGGACTCGATCAAGAACCAACTGGCCAGTGTGTTCAATACCTTGATTGCCAATGCCGGCAATAAAGACTCGGGCGTGGTGAAAGTGCTGCTGGTCGATTTTGACACGCGCATCGAATCTCAGGTCTCGGTCAATCTGGCCGACAAGGACGCTGCCAAAGCGGCCTTGCAGGCGGTCTTGACCCAGATGACCTCCAACTCCAGCGACATGACCAACTACCAGGATGCGTTCAACGCCGCCACCAACTGGTTCAAGAGCAGCGACGCCACCAGCAACAAGGGCGCGACCAACCTCACGTACTTCATTACCGACGGTTCGCCGAACGTATTTACCGAGGTGCACGGCAACCCTTACCTGGGAACGACCAGCTCGTTCTGGGGCTCGGATGTTTACTTCGACAGCGTGGTCAACAGCTCCAACTACGTGTTGGGCCAGGGCAACGCGGTCTACACCACCATCAACGGCTGGTCGCGGATGATTGTGGACGGTAATGGCAAGGTCTATTCCTACAACGGTTGGGGCCAGGCGATCTATGAAGGCACCGTTGTGGCGAACGCCAAGGGCGGCTTTGACGTGGCGGCGGTCTATCAGGACGACGACACCGCCCTGGCCAACGCCAAGGCGGCCTACGCCAACCTGGTCAACGCGGTGGACAGCAAGGTCGTGGTCGAGGCCATCGGCCTGGGGTCGAGCATCGATACCACGGTGCTCAAGCAGTTCGACACCGACAAGGTGGTTGCCACCATCGACACAGCTAAGCTGGCCGATGCCATCACCGGCCACACCGCCGATGCGGGCGCCGACAACCTCACCGGCGGCTCGGCCAACGACATTCTGTTCGGTGACCTGATCACCTACAAAGGCCAGGAAGGCAGCGCCGCGCTCAAGGCCTTCGCTGCCGAGAAACTGGCCACTACCGTCGACCACATCGACGACCGCACCTTGCACCAGTACATCACCGAGCACGTGCAGGACATCGGCGCACTGGCCAACGCGTCGAACATCTACGGCACCAAGGATGGCAACGACACCCTGATCGGCAATGCCGGCAATGACATTCTGTTCGGCCAGGGTGGTAACGACAGCCTCTCCGGCGGCGCCGGCAACGACATCCTGGTGGGCGGCAAGGGCGATGACGTGCTCAGCGGCGGTGCAGGTGCCGATACCTTCGTGTGGCTCAAAGGCGACACCAACACCAGCGGCGGCTTCGATCGCATCACCGACTTCAAGCACGGCGAAGGCGACAAGCTGGACCTGTCCGACTTGCTGCAAGGCAATAACGACAACAACCTGTCCAACTACCTGAAGCTGACCACCGATGCCTCGGGCACCTCGACATTGAGCGTCAGCAGCGCCGGTACGTTCACCGCTTCGGGCGGCGGTACGGCCGATGTCACGATCAAGGTCGATGGCGCCAGCTGGGGCAACGGCAGCGCTGCGATCAATAACCTGATCGCCGGTGGCGACCTGACCGTCAAGCATCACGACTGATCACCCCGACGGCGCCAATCTTCGAAGATTGGCGCCGTCGGGCATCTGCTTCGGGAAAATCTGTGTAATCTCTGTGGGCGCCGTGCGCGGTGCCTGCAGGGATTTTTTATTGGGAGAACCGTGATGTTCTACGTGCAACGCGATCAACATAGCGCGCTGGTTCGCGTCGAGGCGCAGGCCTTTGCCGAAGCCACCGAGACACTGCCGGCCGACCACCATGAAATCCAGGCGTGGTTCGCCGGTGATGCGGTGGACACCAGCCTCAAGCAGCTCAAGCAAAGCGACCTTGAGATGATTCGAGTGTTGGATGACTTGATTCAGGTGCTGATCACCAAGAACGTGATGAGCATCACCGACCTGCCACCGGCGGCGCAGGTCAAGTTTCTTGAGCGTACCCAGGCGCGGGCCGCGCTGGGCGGCTTGAGTGAGCTGATCAACGACGATGAAACCGGCTTGATCTGACCGCGGCCACCTCCTTTACGGCGTGACCGGCAAGGAGGCTCGAGGTGTCAGCGCTTCACTTCCAGGGCGCGGGTTCGCCGACCAGTCGGCCTTGCACCCCTTCGATGCCCATCTCGCGAATCACCCGCAACTCACCTTCGGTTTCCACGCGCTCGGCAATCAACGGCAGGTCGATGCTGTGGGCGGCGCGCTGGATCGCTTCGATGAAAAAGCGCTTGTGGCTTTCGTGGTCAATGGCGCGGATGTAGCTGCCGTCGATTTTCAGGTAGGCCAGCCCCAGGTTCGCCAGGTTGCCGATCATGCTGAAGCGCCCGCCGAAACGTTGCAGACCAAGGCTGAAGCCCAGGTTGCGCATGCGCCGGGTCATGCGCTCCAGCTCGGTCTGTTCGGGCACTTGCTCCTCGCCTATCTCCAGCGTCAACTGCACGCCCAGCGTGGGGTGCTGGGCCAGGCGTTCGAATACCCGCTCCAGGGCTTGAGGATCCTGCAGGGTTGCGGCCGACAGGTTCAAGGCGGCCGACACGGGGTGCTGGGTCAGGTGCTTGATCACCAGGTCCAGCATCAGTTGATCGAGCCGCGCGGTCCAGCCGAAGCGTTCCAGCCAGGGCAGGAAGTGGCCTGCCGCGATGGTCTGGTCCTGGCTGTCGAGCAGGCGCGACAGCACCTTGTAATGCAGCACCTGTTGGGTGTCGCCGCTGCTCACCACCGGCTGGAAAAACAAGCGGAAGCGACCTTGCTTCAGGGCGTCATCGAGCAGGGTGTGCCAGCTGTGCGGGTCATCGCTGACGGTGCCGGTAACCTGATGCTCCAGGCACACCCAGCTCTGGCCGCCGCTGGCTTCAGCCTGGGTCAGCGCCTGGTCGGCCAGTATCAGCAGGTCGGCGGAGGCGTCGCCCGGGTTGTACGGCGCCAGACCGATGAAGGCCACGGTCGGCATGTCGGTGGCGCCGGTTTCGTGCAGGCTTTGCAGGGTCGCTTCCAGCGCCTGGGCCAGTTGCAAGGCTTCGTCGCGCACCAGCCCCGGGGCCAGCACCGCGAATTCGCCGCCACGGCTGCGGGTGATGAGGTTGTGGGTTTCCGGGTACTTGGCGCAGGTGCGCACCAGTTGCTGGCTGACCGCCTGCAGCAACTGGTCGGTACGTTGCCCGCCCAGGCGCTGGTTGAGGCCGCTCAGGTCGTTGACGCGCAGCATCAGCAGGTATCCGGAGCTGGATTCCTCCAGATTGCTGACCCGAGATTGCAGCTGCATCTCGAAATAGCGACGGTTGGCCAGCCCGGTGAGGCTGTCTTGATACGACTCCACGCGCAGCTTCTCACTGCGTTCGGTCTGCTCATGGAACAGGGCCTTGAGCTTCTCCACCATCTGGTTCATCGCCTGCACAACACGGCGCAGCTCCGGGGTGCGCGGCAGGTCGGGCAGGCTCAGGAATTCGCGACGGGCAATCGCATGGGACTGCTCGACCATGTAGTCCAGCGGCTTCAATTGACGGCGCAGCAGCAGGGCGCCGAGTACCGCGCTCACCGCTCCGCATACCAGCAACCAGCCAAGGCTACCCAGGGCGCTCTGCCAGAGTTTGGCCAGGGCGAACATCGGGTGGCTGACCACCTCGACCCGCGCCGCCTGCTGCCAGCCACGGCTGACGATGGCATCACCGCCGGCAGGTTCCAGCCCGATCATCTTCACGAACCACGCCGGCACATTGCTGGCATCCGGCTCGGCGGCGCGCTCCACCAGCACCTGGTTATTGCTCAGGTCCACCACGCGGATGCTGGCGTAGTAGCCGCTGTCGAAAATCGAGCTGACCATCAGCTCGGTCATCGCCGGGTCATCGATGTTCGGGGTCAGTGACAGGGCCAGCGCGGTGGCTGCGTCCTGAGCGTGGGAGCGCAGCTGATTGACGTACTGGGTACGCGAGCTCTCCAGGCTGACCATGAAGCTACCGCTGAACGCGACTATCAGGAACACGCAGATAGCGATCAGCAATTGTTTGAACAGTGACATCGTAGCTCCTGTTAATTGTCCGAACTGGCCGGAAACCCTTCAGCGGTCATTTTTTTCAACACATCCTGCCAGCGTGACAGGCGTTTGGTGTCACCGACTTTCTTGTTGCCTGCCGCGCCGGTCAGCCACAGGCCTTCGCCGTTGAAGGCATACACGGGGAGCAAATCCTGGCGTTGGCTGGCAGGCAGAATCGGGTCCATCAGGCTGTCGAGCACCAGGGGCATGGCCTCGGGGCTCGCATAATACGTCAGCACCATGTGCGCACGGTTCTGGCGCAAGGCCTTGACGTAGGTAATACGCAGTTTCTCGGCCGGCACGCCGAGGTGGCGCAGGCTGAAGTACTTGGCGATGGCGTAGTCTTCACAGTCGCCGGCGCCTTTCCACAGCGACTGAATGGGGGTTGCCCAGTAATCGACCTCGTGCCACAGGTCGATGTCTTCCTCGTAGTGCATCTGCCGGTTGAAGAACAGGTTGACCACCTTGAGTTGCTCGGCCTCGCTCACCTGTTTCTGGGTAGACAGCAACTGTTGCCACGCATCGATGCGCTGACGGCCGGCACCGAGCGGCCCGTAGAGCGTTTCGGCGCGTCTGCTGATCTGGCTGAAATCCCAATCGGCCAGCAAATCGCCCAGCAGTCCGCACGCCAGCAGCAGCGTGATGGCAACACCGGAGAGGATCCGAGGGAGTTTGAAGCGTAACGCCACTGCGATTACCCAGGCATGCAGCATGGAAGGTGCGGCAATGGTGAGGTGATACCATGCAAAAGACAATGGCACAGTGAAATCACTTTTGATGAATTACAGAAAGTGATCGTCATTTAATTGGCTATTTTCCACTCGTCTGAAAGGCTGCTGGCGATTTAATCAAAATAATGACACTTGCAAGGAGCTGTCGGAGAATGAGCCCTCAAAATGCCTACAAAAAGACCTGCGGTGAAGCCAGTAACCTGCCGGCCTTTCACGTCTTTACAGGGCGCTGTTAAGGAGCTCCGGCCATGAGCCGCACCGATTATCTGTTTGCCTTGTTCGGCAAGAGCATTTCCCGCGATCCTGAGGGACGAAACGCTCGGCTGCACTTCTTCGGCACCGTGCCCTTTGACGATGGCACCCGGGTAAACCAGAGAGATGGCTCGCATTACCGCAGCCATCCTCAGGA
This sequence comes from Pseudomonas poae RE*1-1-14, assembly GCF_000336465.1. Taxonomy (NCBI): domain Bacteria; kingdom Pseudomonadati; phylum Pseudomonadota; class Gammaproteobacteria; order Pseudomonadales; family Pseudomonadaceae; genus Pseudomonas; species Pseudomonas poae. Next base: position 5,119,779 of record NC_020209.1, read on the forward strand.
ACGGCTCCAGGCGCAGGAGCAGACGGTCGCGCGTCCCACGGTGGTGGCGGTGGTGTCGATCAATGGTGGCGTGGGTCGCAGCACGTTGGTCACGGCATTGAGCAGCGGGCTGCAACGACTTGGCGAGTCGGTGGTGGCCTTGGATCTGGACCCGCAGAATGCGCTGCGCCACCACTTCGGCGTAGAGGCCGAGCAACCCGGCCTGGGCCGTGCCAGCCTGCTTAATGCGCCCTGGACGAGCATTGTGCAATCGGGGTTTGCCGGGTGCCAGGTCATCCCGTTTGGCAACACCGACAGCCATCAGAAGGAAAGCCTGCAGCGCTGGCTTACGCGTGAGCCGAAGTGGCTGGCGCAGCGCTTGTCGGCACTGGCGCTGGATGAGCGCGGCCTGGTGATCATCGATACCCCGGCCGGCAACAACGTCTATTTGCAGCAGGCACTGAGTGTGGCCGATATCGTGCTGGTGGTCGCTCAGCCGAATGCCGCCTGCCTCGGCACCCTGGACCAGTTGGATGCATTGCTGACGCCGTGCCTTGAGCGCGCTCCGGGTTGCCACGTTGTGATCAATCAAATGGATGATAAGTCGGCGTTCAGCCTGGAGATGTTCGAGGCGTTCAAGCAACGTCTGAATGACAGACCCGTTGAAGTGATCCACTACGATCCCTCCATCAGCGAAGCCTTGGCTTTCGCATCCGACCCTTTGGATAACACACAAGCGAGCCTGGCGGGCGATGATATCAACCGCCTGTGTCGCCGGTTGATTGCCCGTAAAAAGCGTTTGTAATTGCCGTTTATGCGCGTGACGCCAGATGCTTATGCACAATGGCTCGGTGCCGCCTGTCATGAAACAGCCATGACGTGGCGCCGTCTGCGTGACGTTGCAACTGCCTGTTTTGCGTGCGTTTTATTATGTGAACAAAAAATGACCAGGGCGGCTTGCGGGCTGTAGGGTAGATGACTACAGCGTCTGTAAATATTTCATCAACAGAGTTATCCACAGGGCGCAGCGTATGAACGCTGCCCCTTAATCGTGCTCGGCCAGCAACATCAGGTTGCGCGGGGTCAACGAAGGTTCGCAGAAGGTGCCCACCTCGATGGCGTAGCCCTGTTCCTGCAAAAACAGCGCCCGATCGAGCACCAGCCAGACTTCCAGTGGCCGTCGAAACAGCCCACGCAGCAACTCCAGATTTCTGACCTCGGCCAGACGATGCCAGCCGTGCGCCTCCAGGGTTTCCCACGGTTGCTCTCCTGTGGATAAACCCTTGAGGCGTGCCAGCTCCTTGCAGTAGTCGGCGTAGGATTTGTCCAGCCAGCTGGCAGGCAATGAGGGCGTGGCGAGGTAGTCGTCGACGCCACGCAGTTGCCGTTGCAGGTGGTCGAAGCCCAGGCGCCAGGCCATGGAGCGGTCGCGCTGCTGGCGCACGCGCTTGCCGGCGGTCACGGTTTCGGTGAGGGGCAAGCCGAGGTCATCGACCGAAAGGTGCAAGGCCGAGGCGCGGCCTGCGCCGGACAGTGGCTGATAGCAATCGGCATTGATGCGGTTATAGCAGCAGGGCGACAGGGCCAGTTGCTTGCAGCCGGCGGCGCTGGCCATTTGCAGCAGACGCACATGCAGGTCGCCGCAGGCGTGCAAGGCGATGGGCGTGTGCTCGGGGCCGATTGCCACGTCTGCCATCACGTCCTGCAGGCGGTGGGTGGCGGGCAGCCGATGGTGATCGCTCAAGGCTTGCCCGGCCGCGACGAGGGCCGGGTCGTATTCCAGGCACGTCAGCGCTTGCCCGGCGTGCAGCAGACGGCGGCCGAGGTGGCCTTTGCCCGCGCACCAGTCCAGCCAGTGCCTGGGTGTGTCGGCAAAGGGCAGGGCTGCGCCGAAGGCTTCAATCTGCTGCCACTTGCGGCCCGGTACGTCGACGTTCAAGCGAGAGCGGGCAGGCGCCAGAGGATGAATCGGTAACTTATCCACAGCGCTCAATTGCAACGCTTGTCGCGCCAGCTGTGGAAAAGGTGCCGGTGCGGGCAAATCGTGGGGTTGGTTGTGGCTGTCTTGCGCCTCGCTCAGGGTGCGTTGGCGCAGCCACGCAGCGAGTTGCGGATGCTCGGTTTCCCAGGGCAAGTACCGATGAACAAAGGGCCGTGGTCGCCACAACCTTTGGTGTTCGATCAGGAACGCATCCAGCGCGTGGAAGCGCGCCTTAACGTCCCTGGCAGGCATCGACGCGCAGCCAGCGTTCCAGCAATTTGAAGCCGCGTACCAGGATGTAGGCCATCAGCAGGTAGAACAGCCCGGCGGCGAAGAAGATCTCCACCGGCAAATAGGTGCGCGCGATGATCGTACGGGCCATGCCGGTCAGTTCCAGCAGGGTCACGGTGCTGGCCAGCGCGCTGGCCTTGAGCATCAGAATCACCTCGTTGCTGTACGCCGGCAGGCCGATGCGCGAGGCGCGGGGCAGTATGATGTAGAACAGTGTCTTCGGCCTGGACATGCCCAGGGCGCGTGCCGCTTCGATTTCGCCGGGCGGAATTGCCTGGATCGCGCCGCGCAGGATCTCGGCGATGTAGGCGGCGGTGTGCAGGGTCATGGTGGCGGTGGCGCACCAGAACGGATCGCGCAGGTACGGCCACATGAAACTGTGACGCACCGTGTCGAACTGCGCCAGGCCGTAGTACACCAGAAACAGCTGCACCAGCAGCGGCGTGCCACGGAAGAAGAAAATGTAGCCGTAGGGCAGGGCGCGCACGTACCACAGGCGTGAGGAGCGGGCGATACCGAGCGGGATGGCCAGCAGCAGGCCGGCGATGACGGCAATGGCCACCAGCTCAAGAGTCAGGGTGGCGCCCTGTGCCAGTTTGGGCAGCCACTTGATGATCACCGACCAGTTAAGGCCCAGGTCGAAGTGCGCCAGCCAGCTGTAGTCGCCGCTCATTGGGTGCTCCTTGCAAAGCCGCGGGCGGCGCGTTTTTCGAGGAAGTACATGCCGGTCATGGCCAGCACTGTGAGGCCCAGGTACATGAACGCCGCGACCATGAAGAAGGTGAACGGTTGTTTGGTGACCGTCACGCCGATCTGCGCGTGGCGCATGATTTCTTCAAGGCCGATCACCGACACCAGCGCGGTGTCCTTCATCAGGATCATGAACAGGTTGCCCAGGCCCGGCAGGGCGATGCGCCACATCTGCGGCATGATCAAGCGGGTAAAAATCCGATACCTGGACAGCCCCAACGCTACACCGGCTTCGCGGTGGCCCTTGGGAATGGCGAGTATCGCGCCACGGAACACTTCCGTTGCATAGGCGCCAAAGCACAGGCCCAGGGCGATGACGCCGGCGGCGAACGCGCTGAGTGACAGGTCGGGGATACCGAAGGTCTCGCCCAGGCTGCGCATCAGGTTGACGGTGCCGAAATAAATCAGCAGCACCCACAGCAGTTCGGGGATACCGCGCACGATGGTCGAGTAAGTACCGCCCAGCCATTGCAACGGCTTGTAGGGGGACGTCTTGGCCAGGGCGCCGGCAAGGCCTAGCACTAGCCCCAGGCACAGGGCGGTGAGCGCCAGTTTGACGGTCATCAGCGCACCGGCGGCAAGCGCGGGGCCGAATCCGTAGAGATCGAAATTCATGGTGTTTTCATATCGCGGCAGGCAAGGCAAAAGCCGGCGCGCTCAGGTGAGCGCGCCGGGCAGGCCATTCAGGTCATTCGATGCTGAACGGGAAGTACTTGTCGTTGATTTTCTTGTAGGTGCCGTCGGCCTTGATCTCTGCCAGGGCTTTGTTCAGGCGCTCGCGCAGCGGGTCGCCCTTGCGTACGGCGATACCGATCTTGTCGCTTTCCACCACAGGGTCGCCCTTGAACTCATACGCTGAACCGTCTTTGCTCTTGAGCCATTCGTATTGCACGTACTTGTCGGCAAGAATGCCGTCCAGGCGACCGGACGTCAGGTCGAGGTAGGCGTTTTCCTGGGTGTCGTACAGCTTGGCTTCGGTGTCCGGCAGTTTGTCTTCAAGGTAGGTGCCGGCCAGCGTCGCGCGCTGTGCACCGATGACCTTGCCTTTGAGGTAGTCAGCATCGGGTTTGAAGTCGGTGGTGGCTTTGGGCGCGATGAACTGCAGCTTGTTGGAGTAGTACGGGTCGGTGAAATCGACGGCCTGTTTGCGCTCATCGGTGATCGACAGCGAAGACACCAGGAAGTCGAACTTCTTGGCGTTCAGGGCCGGGATGATGCCGTCCCAGTCGGATACGTACACTTCGCACTTCTCGACTTTCATCTTGGCGCACAGTGCATCGCCGATGTCCTTGTCAAAGCCCACCACGTTGCCGCTGGCGTCTTTGTTGTTGAACGGCGGGTAGGCCGCTTCGATCCCCATTTTCAAGGTTTCCGCCATGGCCGTGGCGCTGAACGCCATCGAGACGGCCGCGGCCAGAAGGAATTTTTTATAGTTCTGCATGCATGTTGCTCCGTTAGCGGTTGCTGGACATGAATTGTTTGCAGCGCGCCGAAAGCGGGTTTTCAAACACCTGCTGTGGCGATCCTTGCTCTTCGACCAGGCCCTGGTGCAGAAACACCACTTCGCTGGACACCTGACGGGCAAACCCCATTTCATGGGTGACCAGCAGCATGGTGCGGCCTTCTTCGGCCAGTGCGCGGATCACATTAAGTACTTCCTGGACCATTTCCGGGTCAAGCGCGGAAGTGGGCTCGTCAAACAGAATGACTTTAGGCTGCATCGCCAACGTGCGCGCGATGGCCGCGCGTTGCTGCTGACCACCGGACAATTGCGCAGGGTAGGCGTGACGCTTGTCGGCGATGCCGACCTTGGCCAACAGGGCTTCGGCCACTTCGATCGCCTCGGCCTTGCTCTGGCCGAGCACACGGCGCGGCGCCTCGATGATGTTGTCGAGGATGCTCATGTGCGGCCACAGGTTAAAATTTTGAAACACAAAACCGATTTCGCTGCGCAGGCGGTTGATCTGCTTGCCGTCGGCGGCTTGCAGCTCGCCATTTTTTGCGGCCTTGAGCTTGAGCGCCTCGCCGGCCACCAGGATCTGGCCCTGGTGCGGGTTCTCCAGCAGGTTGATGCAGCGCAGCAGCGTGGATTTGCCGGAACCGGAAGAACCCAGGATCGAGATCACATCGCCGTCGCGGGCGGTCAGCGAGATACCCTTGAGTACCTCCAGCTCACCATAGCGTTTATGCAGGTTGCGGATTTCAAGCGCGGGCGTGGCCTCGGCCATGTGGGGTCCTCATTGTGTTCGTTGCATTCGGCGCTGCGGGGCCGCCTTTCTGGCGAGGCGCCAAGCTAGCATAGCGTCCGAAGGACAGCCAACAGCGCGGCGGGCGGTTAAACGGTGGTCTGCGGCAGGGTGTCGCATCGGCACAGCGGCGTGTCGCGCCATCAACAACCGAACAACCGTTTGACCCGCAGAATGCGCAGGCTTTGCGTAAAAAAGGGCGCGATGGTGCCAGCTTTGGCCGGGGGTTGGAAGGGTTAACCGGGCAAACGGTGCATATCAGCCCTTTAATGGGGCGTCACGTACTTTTTGTGTGTGTTTTTGGTGCGCTCAGGCGTCTTGAATGTGGGGTGCACGGTAACGCTATAGCGAAATGCCATTGTTCTCAATGACTTGCGATGAGCTTGGAAATGTCCTACAGGCCGCGCCGACTAAGGTTTCGTAACATTTTGGCGCAAATCTTGCGTAAAAAATAAAGAACGCCTCTGTTGGTTTCTTTTCACGAGAAAGCATCCAAACCGGGCGGACCGTTTTCGCAATTCCTCGCAAAGGTGTGTCAATGAGTAGTACGCAAAGCTCCAATGACCTCGAACAGGGGCTCAAACCGCGTCACGTCACCATGCTGTCGATTGCCGGCGTTATCGGCGCCGGTTTGTTCGTCGGCTCCGGCCACGCGATTGCTGCCGCTGGCCCTGCCGTACTGCTGGCGTATGCCGCTGCGGGCACGCTGGTGGTACTGGTGATGCGCATGCTCGCCGAAATGGCCGTGGCGTCGCCGGACACCGGTTCGTTCTCCACCTACGCCGACCGCGCGATCGGGCACTGGGCCGGCTTTACCATCGGCTGGTTGTACTGGTGGTTCTGGGTGCTGGTGATTCCGCTGGAGGCCAACGCGGCGGCGACCATCCTGCATGCATGGTTCCCCGACGTGGCCATCTGGGCCTTCACCCTGATCATCACCCTGCTGCTGACAGCGACCAACCTGTTCAGCGTGAAGAACTACGGCGAGTTCGAGTTCTGGTTTGCGTTGATTAAAGTCGTGGCGATCGTGGCCTTCGTGCTTCTGGGCCTGGCGGCAATTTTCGGCATATTGCCCACTAGCCAGGTCAGCGGCGTGTCGCACCTGTTCGACACTCAGGGCTTCATGCCCAACGGCATGGGGGCTGTGTTGGCGGCAATTCTGACCACCATGTTCTCGTTCATGGGCACCGAGATCGTCACCATTGCGGCGGCTGAATCTAAGAACCCCGGAAAGCAAATCACCAAGGCCACCAACTCGGTGATCTGGCGGATCGGTTTGTTCTACCTGTTGTCGATTTTCATCGTGGTGTCTCTGGTGCCGTGGAATGATCCGACCCTGGCGGCGGTAGGTTCCTACCAGACCGTGCTGGAACGCATGGGCATCCCGAATGCCAAGCTGATCGTCGACCTAGTGGTGCTGGTGGCCGTGACCAGTTGCCTGAACTCGGCGCTGTACACCGCGTCGCGCATGCTGTTTTCCCTGGGCCGTCGCGGTGATGCCCCGGCCGTGGCCAAGCGCACCAACAAGAGCGGCACGCCTTATTGGGCTGTGCTGCTGTCGACAGGGGCTGCGTTCCTGGCGGTATTCGCCAACTATGTGGCACCGGCGGCGGTGTTTGAATTCCTGCTGGCCAGCTCCGGCGCCATCGCGCTGCTGGTGTACCTAGTGATCGCGGTGTCGCAACTGCGCATGCGTCAGAAGAGTGTGGCGGCGGGGGAGAAACTCGAATTCAAGATGTGGCTGTTCCCTGGCCTCACCTACGCGGTGATGGTGTTTATCGTCGGCACCTTGACCATCATGCTGTTCCAGGAAGCGCACCGGGTCGAGATCATCGCGACCGGGGTGTTGAGCCTGCTGGTGGTAACGGCGGGACTGGTCGTGGCGAGCCGGCGCAAGGCTCAGCGGGCGGGCGCTGCGGTACTTAACTGAGTTGATGTGGTTCCTCTGCGGGAGGGGGCAAGCCTCCTCCCACATTTTATTTTGTGTCAGTCCTGGGCATTCACCAGCGACTGTGACGCCGCCACGTAATCGGCCTGGAACTGGGCAGATTCAATCCACGCCAACGCCGCCGCTTCATCGTCACTGTCCGTGGTCCATTGCCGATACTCGATCAGCGCGGCCAGGATAAAGTCGGTGGCTTCTTCTTCGCCCTCCTGCTCCAGCACCAGCGCCAGCAACGGGTGCGCCAGGAACGCGGCACACATCGCCTGTTGGCTGGTTTCGCTGGCAGCGCGCATCTCTATGAACAACTCGGTCAAATCCACCGACTCAAGGTCGATACGATCGTCGTCACCGGCAAACGCATCCGGCTTGGTCGCCACGGCGCGCTGGGTGCGGTTCTGCTTGGCTTTGGCCTTGGCCCGATGGGCACGTTTTTGCTGCTTGTTCGGCGAGGCCATGGGTTCGGTTTCCTTGGATTGGGTGGGGTATTGAAGCGCAGGTTGGGGTAAATCCCAAGGGGTTATGTGAGGGGGCGATTCGCGGTGCTGCTATTGCTCCTTGCTTGTGCTGCTAATACGCTCGCGTCTGCATCGGCCCAGAGCTTCTTCATGACCCGCGAAACCCTCGAACACAACCAGATCCCCCTCTACTTCGTCGCGGTCTTTCTTGCTGCCACCCTGGGCCTGTTCGCGCCTTCGCTGGGGCATGGTCTCGTCGCTCTGGTCACGCCTGCCATCGCCGTGCTGATGTACGCGATGTTTCTGCAGATCCCTTTTCTGGATTTGCGTCAGGGCTTGGGCAGCAAGCGTTTCATGGCGGCGCTGCTGCTGGCCAATTTCATTCTTGTGCCGTGGCTGGTCTGGGCATTGACCCGTGGTCTTGTGGAGAGCCCGGCGTTGCTGGTGGGAGCCTTGCTGGTGTTGCTGACGCCGTGCATCGATTACGTGGTGGTGTTCACCCACATCGGCAAGGGCGATTCGCGGTTGATGCTGGCAGCGACGCCGGTGTTGCTGCTGTTGCAGTTGGCGCTGTTGCCGGTGTACCTGGGGTTGATGCTGGGCCCGCGGCCCGAGGTGGCGGTTGAGTTCGGGCCGTTTATCGCGGCGTTTGTCTGGTTGATTGTGGTGCCGATGGTGCTGGCGGTAATGACGACGTCCCTGGCGCGACGATCGGCTGTCATCAGTGCGTGGAACAGCGCCTGGGGCTGGTTGCCGGTGCCAGCGATGGCATGGGTGCTGTTTGTGGTGATCGGTTCGCAGATCACCTCGGTGGTGCGCGATCTCCATCTGCTGCTGCCGGTGATTCCGGTTTATCTGGGGTTCGTGTTGCTGGCGCCATTGCTGGGAATGCTGGCCGCACGAATGTTCGCGTTGCCGGCAGGAGCGGCGCGAGCGGTGACTTTCAGCGCCGCCACGCGCAACTCGCTGGTGGTGCTGCCGTTGGCACTGGCGCTGCCTCAAGACGTGCGCGGGTTGGCGGCGACGGCGGTGATCTTGCAAACCTTGGTCGAGTTGGCTGCCGAATTGGTTTACGTGCGCCTTGTCCCCGCAGTGGTGTGGCGCAAAAACCGGTAAACGCATGAAGGTTCAGGTCTGTTCAGGCGCTATTCAGGGGTGCGTTGTGCACCATGAGCGGCGCCTTACACCTGACAGGTCAACCGATGGATCACCGCAACCGTTTTCGCCTGGAGTCTCTGGGCCTGTTTCTGATCGCCCTGCTGTTGTTCACCCTGGGTATCTGGGACCAGCAGCCCCAGGGCTTTGACGGGCGCTGGGCGCTGTTCCTGCAAGAAATGTTTCGCCATGGCGCGAGTCTTTTCCCTACGACCTACGGCCAGCCCTACGCGGACTACCCTGGCACGGCGACGTTCTTCAGTTTCGTGTTTGCCCGCGTGTTCGGCGCGCCCAATCACCTGGCGAATATCTTGCCCACCGCACTGGCATCCGCCGGGGTGATTGCCGTGATCTATCGGCTGCTGGCCCCCCGCAGTCGGCAATGGGCACTGCTCACTGTGTTGTTGACCTTGCTCACGACACAACTGCTCGAAAAGTCCCGCTCGGTGTGCCTCGATCAAATGGTCGCGCTGCTCTGTGTGGGCAGCTTCTATCTGCTGCACAGCGGTGAACGCCTGGGCTCGCGCTGGCGACAACTGGCGGTGTTCCCGTTGTTCATCCTGGGCTTTGCGATTCGCGGGCCGCTTGGGCTCGTCGAAGTCTGCGGCGTGGCATGCGTTTACTGGGCGCTGGGTCGTCCCGGCGAGCGGGTCAGGCAGGTGTTGATTCACGGCGTGGTCGGCCTGGTGCTGTTGGCGGCTTTCTGGTGGCTGCTGATGAAGCTGGCGCGGATCAGCGGGGGCGACGCGTTTGCCGACGAGGTATTCAAAATGCAGGTGGGCGGGCGCCTCGATGAAAACGGTGAGCCGTTCTATTTCTACTTCCAGTTGAGTTTGTACCGTTACTTCCCCGTGGTGCCGTTGGCCCTGGCGACTTTGTTCGCGCTGCGCCACCGATGGGCGTTGCGACGGACCGATGAAGACGTGCATATGGTCGTGCGGCTCGGCGCGTGCGGCTTGATGATTCTACTTGGCCTGTCGGTGCCGCACTTCAAGCGCGCTTATTACATCCTGCCGATGGTGCCGATGTTTGCCGCTGTCGCGGCCTATGGGCTGCTGCAGGCGCAGGGCTGGCTTGCTGGCGTGCGCCGATGCTACGAAGGCCTCGTCGCGGCGCTGCCGGCGTTGTGCGTGGTGGCGGTCCTGGTGTGTCGGCAGGCGTGGCACAAGCACGGCTATTGGCCGGACGTGTCGTTGCCGTTGTTGTTCAGTGTATTGGCGTTGCTGCAGGTGGCGGCGCTGGTCGCCTGGCGTCGGGCTGCGCGTCTGGTGTGGCTCAGCCTCATCGCACTGGCGGCGCAGTGGTTGCTGCTGGTGGCGGTGGTAGAGCCGTCCAAGGACCTGCAATTCGACACCCGCAGGTTTGTCGGTCAGGTCGAATCGCTTCGCGCCCTGAACCCCGGGCCTTTGGTCTTCGTCGATCTTGGCCAGGACACCTGGGGCGTGCGCTACATGATGAACCTGGATCACGACGAGCGACCGCTGTTCGTGGGGCGCCATGAGCTGGAGAAATTGAGCGCGCTGCCAAGGCCGGCCTGGGTGATTGTGGAACGCACGGAAACGGCCTTGCTGAAGGGCTCACCGGTGGAGCACCTGGCTCCGGCGCTCAACGGGCGACTGAATGACAATCCGTTGATGGTGTTTTTGTTGAAGTGAGTGAGGAGTGCCAAATCGCAGGCAACAAAAAACCCGCACCAGGCGGGTTTTTTGTGTGTTTCGGATGATAGCTGCACCACCTGAAACTGATTAGTGGTGCCCAGAGACGGAATCGAACCGCCGACACGGGGATTTTCAATCCCCTGCTCTACCGACTGAGCTATCTGGGCAACGGGGCGCATTAAACGGGTTTTTCAGGGGGGCGTCAAGCAAGTTTTGGAAAAATATTTAATTATTACCGTCGCTTACGTGCCGGCCCCGGTTTTTGCTCAATTATTGAGCAGGTGGGACGTAGCCCTCGGCCTGGGCGTATTCCTCGCCGGAAAAGAACTTGTCCATTTCGCCCGCCAGGTATTTGCGGTCTTCGGCGTTCATCATGTTCAGGCGTTTTTCGTTGATCAGCAGGGTCTGGTGTTTGAGCCAGTCGCCCCAGGCTTTGGCGGAGACATTGTCGTAAATGTCCTGGCCCTTGGCGCCCGGGTACGGAGGGCGGTCCAGGGCTGGCAGTTGTTCTTTGTACTTGCGGCACATTACGGTGCGGGTCATGACGACACTCCTGCATTCAATACGTCGGCCGCGCGCTTCAGCAGTTTCTTGACCGGGGCGGCAAGGCCCAGGCGCGGCGGGGTGGCGAGGTTATACCAGAGCCAGTCGGCCTCGGCCACGTGATGGGCCGATTCCTCGACCTCGACCAGCCAGGGTTCGATGGCCAGCTGGAAATGGCTGAAGGTGTGGATCAGTCCTGGCAGTTCCTGATGTTTGCCCAGCTCGAGCGCGTGCTGTTCGGCCAGGTGCTTGAGGTCGCCAAGATCGTCCAGCTCCGGCAGGCTCCACAACCCGCCCCACAGCCCGGTGGAGGGGCGGCGATACAGCAGAATCGCGCCGTCAGCGTTGGCCAGCATGGGCATCAATGTACGCTTTTGCGGGATGGTCTTGCGCGGCTTGGGGATCGGGTAGCGCGTCTCCAGGCCGAGCATGTGGGCCTCGCAGCCTTTTTCCAGCGGGCACAGCAGGCAGCTGGGTTTGCTGCGGGTGCAGAGAGTGGCGCCCATGTCCATCATTGCCTGAGTGTAGGCGTTGACACGTTCATGGGGCGTGAAGCGCTCTGCGGTGGCCCACAGCTGTTTGGCCACCTTGGGTTCGCCGGGGTAGCCCTCCTGCGCGGTAAAGCGCGCCAGCACGCGTTTGACGTTGCCGTCGAGGATCGGCGCACGCAGGCCCATGCTCAGGCTGGCGATGGCGCCGGCGGTGGACAGGCCGATGCCGGGTAGTTCGGTGAGTTTTTCGATGCTTCTGGGAAACTCGCCGCCGTAGTCGGCCACCACGATCTTTGCGGTCTTTTGCAGGTTGCGCGCCCGGGTGTAGTAGCCCAGGCCGGTCCACAGGTGCAGCACTTCGTCTTCCGGCGCGGCGGCCAGGGCTTCGACCGTCGGCAGCGAGGCCATGAACCGGTCGAAGTAACTGAGCACGGTGCTCACCTGGGTCTGTTGCAGCATGATCTCCGAGACCCACACCCGGTAAGGCGTGATGCCCTGTTGCCAGGGCAGGTCGTGGCGACCGTGACGGTCGTACCAGTCGAGTACGGCCTCTGAAAACTGCTCGTTTCTCATCGTTTGAACAGGCCTTTCAAAGCATCTTTGAGCTGCGGGTTGACCTTGTCGAGCTTCTCTTCCAGTTTCTCGTTGAGGCGATTGCCAGCGGCCTTGATGGCGACCTGGCCCAGGCCGTCCTTGTCCAGGCGACAGGCCTTGGCGCCCAGCTCCAGCGGGCCTCGGCAGCGCAGTGGCACTTCGATGTTCTGGAAGTTGGCGCCGACCTGGCACGCCGGGTCCGGCACCTCGCGCTGGTCGCCTTCGACAATGATGCCGACGCGGTAGTCCATGCCCAGCACGCGCAGGTCGACGTCACCGTTGCCGTTGACGGTCAGGCCCGGGATGCGCACTTTCAGGTCGGGGTTGCTGGCCACGCCATTGCGGAACGTGAGGTTGCCGCGCAATTCTTCGAACGGCGTGTCCTTGCCCGGTGGCGTGCTGCTCAGGGTCTTGCGGTTGAGCAGGGCGATGCCGGTGCACACCTGCTGTTCAATGTTGGCATTGAGCAGCACGCCGTTGTTGATCACAAAGCTGGCAGTGCCGTTGAGGCTGTCGATCAGCGCTTTCTGGCTGTTGCCACGGCCGCTGAGGTTGCTGTCGAGGGTGACCTGGCCTTTCACCGGCGGGGTTTGCCCCTGGGCTTGCAGGATGCGTTCGACCGGCACTTGCTTGATCTGGCTTTGCAGCGCGAGCAGCGGAATATCCTGGCGCACATCGAGCGTGCCTTTGGCCTGGAAGGTGCCGTTGTAGAGGCCGCCGCTGAGGGCGTCGAGCTTGAGCTGGCCGTCGATGCCGGAGGCTTTCAGCGCGGCGTTCTGGATCGGCAGTTTGCTCAAGGTCAACTGACCAAAGGCAAGGTCGGCATTCACGTCGAGGGTGCGCAGGCGGGTGATCGGCAGCAGCTTGTCGGTGCTCCAGGCGCTTTTGGTCGGCGCGTCGGGCAGTGGCGTGGTGCCGCCGGCCGCCATGGCCCCGGCTTCGCTGTTCTGCACTTCGGCCTGGCGAGCGGCGGTGGCACCCTTGGCGGATTCGGACTTGGCCGGCAAATAGTTGTCGGCGTTGAAGCTGTCGCCCTTGAGTTGCACGCGCAGCGACTGTTTGGCGAAATCTTCCACGGCGACGCGGCCGGTGAAGGTGCTGCCGTCGAGCTTCAGGTTCAGGTCTTCAAGCGCCACGCTGGTGGGCGTGCCCTTGAGCCGGCTGACCAGCTCGACCTTGCTCAGGCTGCCGTCGGCCATCGGCGGCAGTGGGTGGCCGACGCTGTCGAGGAACTTGGCGAGGTCGAATTGGGCGATGGATAGGGCGCCGCTGAGCTGCGGGGTCTTGTCCAGGTCGTTGACTTTCAGCTCGCCCAGCGCGCGCAGCTGGTTGGCCGACAGTTTCAGGTTGGTCCATTCGGCGATATTCGCCGCCTGGTCCACCAGCAACTGGCCCTGGGTGGAGAAGGTCACGGTCTTGCCCTGCAGCGGCTCGCCGGTGGCTTCACCGGTGACCTTCATGTCTTCGAACTGGTAGCGCTTGAGGGCGCGCTGGATGCGCAGGTTGCCGTTGAGCTCGGTCTTGACGCGCATCACGGGCTGGTTGCTGCCGAAGAACGCGGTGAGCTTCACCGGAATGCTTGCGCCTTCATGCACGGCACCGGCGCTCAGTTGGATGCTCTCGGCGCTGAACTGCTTGCCGGTCTGCTCGTCGTTGTATTCGACGCGGGCGTTGTTGACCGTCAGGCTGTCGATGTCCAGGCGGATCGGTTGCGGCGGTTTCTCCGGTCTGCTTTCAGCCACGGGTTCCGTCGGGGCAGGAGCAGGGGTGTCGGCCGTCGCGTCAGGCGCGTTCTTGCCGATATCTTCCCAGTTGCCATGGCCCTGCTTGTCGCGGTTGAGGCGCAGGTTCAGGCCTTCGACCCGCACATCGCTCATCTGCACTTCGCGGCGCAGCAGGGGCAGCACGCGTACCGACAGGCCGAGCATCTGCAGGTCGGCGAACGGTTGGGTCGGGGTGGTCAGGGTCGCCACGCTGGCGTCATGCAGTTCGAGGCCGAGCCAGGGGAACAGGCTCCAGCCGATATCGCCATTGAGCGTCAGCTCGATGTGGGCCTTGTCGCGGGCAATCTGGCGAATCTCTTCCTTGTAGTCGTTGGGATCGAAGAGGTGGGTCAGGGCAAAGCCGAGAGCCACAATGATCAGCAACAGCCCGAGGAGTACCAGACCCAGGATTTTGCCGAACGCTTTCATGGGCGAGTCCTTGTATGTCGATTTCAAAATTTAGCCGCAGAGTATAACGCCAGGCGACCTGCGTCAGTTCAGCGATCGTTACATTGTATCCAGATCGGGCAGAACAGGAATTTGGCGTCAGAAAAAGCGAATTTCCTGAAAAAAGTGATATCAGTTTGGTTTTTATCGGCTCCACAGGTGCTAATCTCTGCGCGTTCGTCCGCCTTCTGCGACTTATCGTCGCGCCAAAATGGAGCTTTACTCGACCACCACGGCCACGCTCTGCGTGCAAGGCCGAGGGGGAGAGCGCCTGACGGACACATACTAACAACTGGGGGAAACACCAATGAGCACCAAGCCTGCGTTCCTGTCCAAGGAGCGCATCATCGCCAAGCCGGGGTTCAACCGCTGGCTGGTTCCACCGGCCGCCCTGGCCATCCACCTGTGCATCGGCATGGCCTACGGCTTTTCGGTGTTCTGGCTGCCACTGTCCAAAGCGCTGGGTATCACTGCGCCGGTCGCATGTGCACCGGACATGAGCTTTATCACACAGGTTTTTTCGTCCCAATGTGACTGGCCCATCTCCATGCTGGGCTGGATCTACACCCTGTTTTTCATCTTCCTGGGCTGCTCGGCAGCGATCTGGGGCGGCTGGCTGGAACATGCCGGGCCGCGCAAGGCCGGCGTCGTATCGGCCCTGTGCTGGTGCGGTGGCCTGTTGATCTCGGCGTTGGGTATCTATACCCACCAGATCTGGCTGATGTGGATCGGTTCCGGCGTGATTGGCGGTATTGGCCTGGGCCTGGGCTATATCTCGCCCGTTTCGACCCTGATCAAGTGGTTCCCGGACAAGCGCGGCATGGCCACCGGCATGGCGATCATGGGCTTCGGCGGCGGCGCGATGGTGGGTGCACCTCTGGCCGCAGCGCTGATGGGTCACTTCGCTTCGCCAACCAGCGTGGGCGTGTGGCAGAGCTTTCTGGTGATGGCTGCGATCTACTTCGTGTTCATGATCGGCGGCGCACTGTCCTACCGCGTACCGCCGACCGGCTGGAAGCCTGAGGGCTGGACGGCACCGGCGAAAAAAGCCAGCAATGCGATGATCACCAACCGTCACGTGCACGTGAACGTGGCCTGGAAAACTCCGCAATTTCGCCTGGTGTGGCTGGTGCTGTGCCTGAACGTTTCCGCCGGTATCGGCATCCTGGGCATGGCTTCGCCGCTGCTGCAGGAAGTGTTCGGCGGCAAGCTGCTGGGTGTGGATGTGCCGTTCGGTCAACTGGATGCCGGGCAACTGGCGTCGATCGCTGCCATTGCGGCAGGCTTTACCGGTCTGTTGAGCCTGTTCAACATCGGTGGCCGGTTCTTCTGGGCGTCGTTCTCCGACTACCTGGGTCGCAAAAACACCTACTTCCTGTTTTTCGCCCTGGGCTTTGCCCTGTACGCACTGATCCCGAACCTGGGGCACCTGGGCAACGTGGCGCTTTTCGTGGCGGCGTTCTGCGTGATCCTGTCGATGTACGGCGGCGGTTTCGCCACGGTGCCGGCTTACCTGGCCGACCTGTTCGGTACGCAAATGGTCGGCGCGATCCACGGTCGCCTGTTGACCGCCTGGGCTGCTGCCGGCGTGCTGGGCCCGGTGTTGGTGAACTACCTGCGTGAATATCAATTGAGCATCGGCGTTGAACGCGCTGCGGCCTATGACATCACCTTGTACATCCTCGCCGGTCTGCTGGTGCTGGGTTTCATCTGCAACCTGCTGGTGCGTCCGGTGGCCGACAAGTACTTCATGAGCGACGCGGAGCTGGCTGCCGAACAGGCGCTGGGCCATGACAAGGGCGCTGACGCGTCCACCGTACTGGAGTGGAAAGCCTCCCCAGGCAGCAAGCCGTTGGCGATTGCCGCCTGGCTGGTGGTGGGTATTCCGTTGGCGTGGGGTGTGTGGGTGACCCTGCAGAAGACGGCGGTACTGTTCCACTGATACCGCAATAAGGGTGGGCCCGGTTCCTGTGGGAGCCGGGCTTGCACGCGATGGCATCGCCTCGGTGTACCTGACACACCGGGGTGCCCGCATCGCAGGCAAGCCAGCTCCCACAACAGCCAGTCCCCGGAAATAGTCTGGCTGGCAGTTGTATGCACATGTCTATCCCCGACACTCCATCAGTCTTATCCCCTCCGATGTTTCTGTTTGCCGCCCGCACCCCTATAATGGCCACCTTTTTCGCCCAATGATTTGCGGAGCTGGTGATGGTCGAACGTATGGCGTCCGTCGAGCGCGACACTCTGGAAACCCAGATCAAAGCCTCGATCAACCTGGATGGCACCGGAAAGGCCCGATTTGATATCGGTGTACCTTTTCTTGAGCACATGCTGGACCAGATCGCCCGTCACGGGCTGATCGACCTGGATATCGTCAGCAAGGGCGACCTGCACATCGACGACCACCACACGGTGGAAGACGTGGGCATCACCCTCGGCCAGGCCTTTGCCAAGGCCATCGGCGACAAAAAAGGCATCCGTCGCTACGGCCACGCCTATGTCCCGCTGGATGAAGCGCTGTCGCGCGTGGTCATCGACTTCTCCGGTCGCCCGGGCCTGCAGATGCACGTGCCCTACACCCGCGCCACCGTGGGCGGCTTCGACGTCGACCTGTTCCAGGAATTCTTCCAGGGGTTCGTCAACCACGCACTCGTCAGCCTGCACATCGACAACCTGCGCGGTACCAACACCCACCACCAGATCGAAACCGTGTTCAAGGCCTTCGGCCGCGCGCTGCGCATGGCCGTGGAGCTGGACGACCGCATGGCCGGGCAAATGCCGTCGACCAAGGGCGTCCTGTAATGCAGACGGTCGCGGTTATCGACTACGGCATGGGCAACCTGCACTCGGTGGCCAAGGCCCTTGAGCATGTGGGCGCCGGCAAGGTGCTGATCACCAGCGATGCCGATGTGATTCGCGAAGCCGACCGCGTGGTGTTCCCCGGTGTGGGCGCGATTCGCGACTGCATGGCCGAGATTCGTCGGCTGGGCTTTGACAGCCTGGTGCGTGAAGTCAGCCAGGACCGGCCGTTCCTCGGCATCTGCGTGGGCATGCAGGCCCTGCTTGAGCGCAGCGAAGAGAACAATGGCGTCGACTGCATCGGTCTGTTCCCAGGCCAAGTGAAGTTCTTCGGCAAGGACCTGCATGAAGACGGCGCCCATTTGAAAGTCCCGCACATGGGCTGGAACGAGGTGCGCCAGACGCTGGATCACCCGTTGTGGCACGAGGTGCCGGACATGGCGCGCTTTTACTTCGTGCACAGCTACTACATCGCCGCCGGTCAAGCGGGCCAGGTGGCGGGTGGCGGGCATTACGGCGTCGACTTCGCTGCGGCGCTGGCCGAGGGTTCGCGCTTTGCCGTGCAGTTTCACCCGGAAAAAAGCCATACCCATGGCCTGCAACTGCTGCAGAACTTCGCCGCGTGGGACGGCCGCTGGTAATGGCCAGGAAGGCCAAGCCACCGATCCTGACGCTTGCGCCTGAGCAGGAACGTGAGGCCACCGACAAGATCAAGCGCTTCATGCAGGACCGTTTCGAACTCACGCTGGGCTCGTTCGAAGTGGCCGAGATTCTTGAGCTGTTCACCCTTGAGGTGGCGCCGCACTATTACAACAGGGCGATTTTCGACACGCAGACGCTCCTTAAAGAAAGGTTCGAAAGCATCGAAAGCGACCTGTGGTCGCTTGAGAAACCCTGATTTCCCAAGCATTGCTGAATATCGAATAAGGTTTGCCAGATGCTGATTATCCCCGCTATCGATCTCAAGGACGGCGCCTGCGTACGTCTGCGCCAGGGCCGCATGGAAGACTCCACCGTGTTCTCCGATGACCCGGTGAGCATGGCCGCCAAGTGGGTGGAAGGGGGCTGCCGTCGCCTGCATCTGGTGGACCTGAACGGCGCCTTCGAAGGTCAGCCGGTCAATGGTGAGGTGGTCACCGCCATCGCCAAACGCTACCCGAACCTGCCGATCCAGATCGGTGGCGGTATCCGTTCCCTGGAAACCATCGAGCACTACGTCAAGGCAGGCGTGAGCTACGTGATCATCGGCACCAAGGCAGTGAAAGACCCGGCCTTCGTTGCCGAAGCCTGCCGTGCATTCCCCGGCAAGGTGATCGTGGGCCTGGACGCTAAAGACGGTTTCGTCGCCACCGACGGCTGGGCTGAAATCAGCACCGTGCAGGTGATTGACCTGGCCAAACAGTTCGAAGCCGACGGCGTGTCCGCCATCGTTTATACCGACATCGCCAAAGACGGCATGATGCAGGGCTGCAATGTGCCGTTCACCGCAGCGCTGGCCGCCGCGACGAAGATTCCGGTGATTGCTTCCGGCGGTATCCACAACCTGGGCGATATCAAGTCGCTGCTGGACGCCCGTGCGCCCGGCATCATCGGCGCCATCACCGGCCGCGCGATCTACGAAGGTACTCTGGACGTCGCGCAAGCCCAGGCTTACTGCGACGCCTATAACGGCTGAGGACTGACCATGGCGCTGGCCAAACGCATCATCCCTTGCCTGGACGTCGACAACGGTCGCGTGGTCAAGGGCGTCAAGTTCGAGAACATCCGTGATGCCGGCGACCCGGTGGAAATCGCCCGTCGCTACGATGAGCAGGGTGCCGATGAGATTACCTTTCTCGACATCACCGCCAGCGTCGACGGCCGCGACACCACGCTGCATACCGTCGAGCGCATGGCCAGCCAGGTGTTCATCCCGCTGACCGTGGGCGGTGGCGTGCGCACCGTGCAGGACATTCGCAACCTGCTCAACGCCGGTGCCGACAAGGTCTCGATCAACACCGCTGCGGTGTTCAATCCTGAGTTCGTCGGCGAGGCTGCGCAGCACTTCGGTTCGCAATGCATCGTGGTTGCCATCGACGCCAAGAAGGTCTCCGGCCCCGGCGAAACCCCGCGGTGGGAGATCTTCACCCACGGCGGGCGCAAACCGACCGGCCTGGACGCGGTGGAGTGGGCGATGAAGATGGAAGGCCTGGGCGCTGGCGAAATCCTGCTGACCAGCATGGACCAGGACGGCATGAAAAACGGTTTCGACCTGGGCGTGACCCGTGCCATCAGCGACGCCCTTGGCATTCCGGTGATCGCCTCCGGTGGTGTCGGCAACCTGCAGCACCTGGCCGACGGCGTGATCGAGGGTCACGCCAGCGCAGTGTTGGCGGCGAGCATTTTTCACTTTGGCGAATACACCGTTCCCGAGGCCAAGGCCTACATGGCGGCGCGCGGCATCGTTGTGCGCTAAACGCCGCTGGACAGCATGGCAGGCGCGCGGCACTCTCTGCGCTTGCCATGGATTCCGGTAGCCTACATGTTCAAACAACTCCTGCTCGCCACGTCCCTGCTGTTGGCAGGGACGGCCCACGCCGACGATCCCTCTGACGCCGCGCTGGTGTTGCTGACGGAAAATTTTCCGCCTTACAACATGGCAAAAAACGGCAAGAATTTCGCCAGGGACGAGAACATCGAAGGCATCGCCGCAGACATCGTGCGCGAAACCTTCAAGCGCGCCGGCATTGCTTACAACCTCACCCTGCGCTTCCCCTGGGAACGTATCTACAAACTCACCCTGGAAAAACCCGGCTACGGTGTCTTCGTGATGGCGCGCCTGCCCGATCGTGAAGCGTCATTCAAATGGGTCGGCCCCATCGGCCCGGACGATTGGGTGCTGCTGGCCAAGGCCGATAGCAAGATCCAGCTCAGCAGCCTTGAGCAGGCGCGCCGCTATAAAATCGGCGCCTACAAGGGCGATGCCATTGCCCAGACCCTGGACAAGCAAGGCCTCAAGCCGCTGGTTGTATTGCGCGATCAGGACAATGCGCAACGACTCATGGACGGTCAGATCGACCTCTGGGCCACCGGCGATCCCGCCGGCCGCTACCTGGCACGCCAGGTGGGCGTGACCGGGCTCAAGACGGTGCTGCGCTTCAACAGCGCCGAGTTGTTCCTGGCGCTCAACAAGGATGTGCCGGACGAGTTGGTTGCCAGGCTACAAGCGGCCCTGAACCAGTTACGCAAGGAAGGCGTGGTCGACGCAATCATGGCGCGCTACCTCTAGACCTCAGCGCGGCTTTAGCACGTCCACACGCAAGGTGGAGGGCTGGTCCGCCTGGTCGTAGGCGTAGGTGCAGATCTTGTAGGGCATGCCCTGGACGCTGATCAATTGCGCGTATTTTTCCGGCGGCGTGGCCGGGTCATCGTTGAGTGGGTGCACCAGGGCGATGACCTCTTCGTCCTCGTCTTCGTCTTCCTTCACCGGCGTCGGCGTCGGCGGTATGGGCAGATAGTCCACCGGACGCAGGCAATCGGTGGTGGCGGCCGGACCGTACTTGTAGGTGTAACGCTGCATGAAGGGCGGTGCCAGGTGCCAGACCAGCGTATAGGCCGCAAGGCCCTGTTTATCCAGGCTGATGCTCAGGTTCGGTGTACGCGCCGAGCCCGGTTCGGCCAGTTCGACGGCCAGGCTCAGCGCATTTTTCATCATGCCCGACGTAACGCGCTGCTCGGCGGACTCCACGCCGACGATACACAGCATGTGCATGCCGGTTTGCGGGCCGATGGGGTCATTGACGTATGCATGGGCAGCCTTGATCGGCACGCTGTAGAGCGCCGGGTTTTCGCAGTCGATGGCTCGGCGCGTGGTTTTGTAGCGATAGAACGGCGTGTTGATGCTGAAGGGCAGGTTCCAGCGCGGCACGATGTCCTTGCCCCTGCCGTCGGCTTTCTTGAGGAAGTACTGCTGGATGGGTGTCGGTTTTTTGAACGTGATGGAGGTGGTCGGGTACAGCTCGCAGTGCTCGCCATCCGTCTGCAGCACACCGCCGACAAAACACTGGTTGAGGAACGTTATCGGGCTGCCGTAGTTGGTCTCGGTCTGCCAGACGGGTATGCCGTTATTGACCTCGCATGGCGCGTCGCGCTGGCATTTGCGCTCGGCGGGCTGCCCGCGGGTGCTGGTACTGAGGATGCCGAAGAGCCGGTTGCTGGCGCGGTCGAGCAGCGGCCCGCCAAAGCCGCCGAGGGCGACGCCCTGACATTGGTTCTTCATCGTGACTCGCCACACGAACGGCTGTTCCACCAGTTCCCGCGAGGTCTGTTGAGTGCAGGCCGCCAGGTGCAGGGTGTCCCATTCGGGAGCGGTGAGGGCGAGGATATCCACTCCGTCAGCGGGTATTTCCTCGGCCAGTTTCAGCGGCGTGATGCCCGCCGTGATCAGGCTTGCCAGGGTCGCCTGCAATTCAATCACGGCCAGGTCGACCCCGTGGCTGCTGCCCCATCTCAGGGTTTTCAGCGGGTAGGTCTTGAGGGCCTCAAGGGTGTCGTCGAAATAGTTGAAGCTGATGCTGCCCTTGATCGACAAATCCCGTTGCACCGCGCCGTTGAGGCGATGCAGGCAATGACTGCTGGTGACCACATAAGCGGGGCCGGACTTGCCGCTCTCATCACGGGTGTCCAGCAGGCTGGCGGTGCACAACGTCTGACTTTCATTGCGGATGCGGCCGACGCCGTTCCAATGGTCATGTTGATGCCTGGCGTTACGCAGAATCTGTGCCGGGCCGCTATTGGCCAGGCCTTCGCCGAAATCCTTGTTGGCGGCGTGCAGTGCGCCGCACAGGCTGGCCAGCAGCAGCCCAGAAGCAACAACGTTTTTAAGGTTCATGACGTGTCCTGAAAAGAGTGAGTGAGGGCTCACTATTCAGGGCGGGCGTGCAGGGCGGGCGTTAGTTATCTAGGGCTCGGGCGGTAGGTGCCGTCACGGCCATGGCCGCCCATGGCCTGATTGCTGCGCAGGCCGATCATCGACTTGATATCGATCCACTCGACGCCTTGGGCCTTGAGCTTGGGCAGCTCGCGTTCCAGTACTGCCAGAGTCTGTGGGTACGGGTGGCCGATCATCACCGCAGAACCCTGCTTGTGCGCCAGCTTGATCGCGGTTTGCAGTTGGGTGGTGATCGCCGCTTCGGTGCGCTCGTCATCCAGAAACACATCCCGCGAGACGCTGGCCAGGCCGATCTTCTGCGCCTCGGCGGCAGCGACGGTCTGCGCGCTGGTGCGGCTGTCGACAAAGAACTTGTGACGCCGCTGCAGCTCGCCCATCAGCCAGGCCATTGCCTGTGGCTGGGCGGTCATGCGGCTGCCCATGTGATTGTTGATGCCGGCGGTGAAGGGAACCGCTTCGAAGGCGGCGTCCAGGCGCTTGCCGAGTTCTTCGATGGGCAATTCAGGATGCCAGGCGAACGGGCCGGTGGCCGGGTCCATGGGCATGTGCAGGATCACGATCTTGCCGGCCTTGTGGGCTTCGCGGGCGAATTCTGCGGCGTGGGGCGTGTCGGGCATGATCGCGGTGGTGACCGGCCCAGGCAGGGCCAGCACGCGCCGATCCCGGGGCAGGTTTTGCCCCAGGTCGTCGATGATCAGGGTCAGGTAGGCTTTGTGCGGTTCGCCGGCAGGCGTCGCGTGGACGACGCCTGCCAGGCTGCACAGCACGGCGATGATCAGGGCAAGGCGCATATCAACGGTTGCGCGTGATGCTCAGGCCCTTGAGCAGGCTCAACGCCTGGGCCAACTGATAGTCGTCGTCCTGCGGCATCGGCTTGGCTTTGGCACCGCTGCCGGTAGGCTGGTCGGCACCGCCGTTGCCATTGCCCAGGTGACCCTGCAGGTCGGCCTCCTTGTAGTACTCGCTGTCGATCTCGTTGGTGATCTTGGCCTTGCGCACCTCAATGTCCGGCACGATGCCCTGGGCCTGGATCGAGCGACCGTTGGGCGTGTAATACAGCGCGGTGGTGATCTTCAGCGCGCGCTCGTTGTTCAGCGGCAACACGGTTTGTACCGAGCCTTTACCGAAACTGGTGGTGCCCATCAGTACGCCGCGCTTCTGGTCCTGCAGGGCGCCGGCGACGATCTCCGAGGCCGAGGCGCTGCCGCCGTTGATCAGCACGGCCAGTGGCACGTTTTCGCTGAGGTCGTTACCGGTGGCCGAGAAGCGCAGCTCGGAGTTGGCAATGCGCCCCTTGGTGTAGACGATCAGGCCCTTGGTGATGAAGTGGTCGACCACTTCCACCGCCGATTGCAGCACGCCGCCCGGGTTGTTACGCAGGTCGAGCACGATGCCGTTGAGTTTCTTGCCGTTGTCCTTGCGCAGCTTGGCCAGGGCCTTGGCCACTTCGTCGCCGGTCTTGACCTGGAATTGGGTGATGCGGATGTAGCCGTAGCCCGACTCCAGCAACTGGCTCTTCACGCTTTTGACCGTGATGGTCGCGCGGGCCAGGGTCACGTCAAACGGGTTACCGCCGTCGCGCACCAGGGTCAGGGTGATTTTCTGGCCGAGCTTGCCGCGCATCTTGTCGACGGCCTCGGTCATGGTCTGGCCACGGGTGGGCTGACCGTTGATCTTGACGATCAGGTCGCCGGCCTGGATGCCAGCCTTGGACGCCGGAGTGTCGTCGATGGGCGAGACCACTTTGATCTGGCCGTCTTCGGCGCCCACTTCAATACCCAGGCCACCGAACTCACCGCTGGTGCTTTCCTGCAGCTCGGCAAAATCTTCCGGGCCCAGGTAGGCGGAGTGCGGGTCGAGGTTGCTGAGCATGCCCTTGATGGCATTTTCCAACAGGGTCTTGTCATCTACCGGTTCGACATAGGCTGCCTTGATCCGGTCCATGACCTCGGCAAAGGTGCGCAACTCGTCCAGCGGTAACGGCGCCTTGGTGGTCGCGGCAGAGCTCGCGGCGGTGGCGGCGGGCGCTGCCGGTGCGGCCTGATCGGCGAAAGCCAGCGGCGCACCGGTCACCAGGGCGATCGTCAGGGCCAGCGAAGTGAGGCGGGACAAATGCAGCATGTCGAACGAACTCCTAATGTAGGTACGGCCCTATCCTTGGGAACGGCACCATTGTGCAGGGTCGCTCGGGCGACCCTGCTGACGAATAGCGAAGTACAGCGCCGGGGTGTCCTGGCCACCACTGTTACCCACAGTGGAGATGGACTCACCGGCTTTTACAACATCACCTGCCGACTTGAGTAATGTCTGATTGTGGCCGTAAAGGCTCAAATAGCCATTGCCGTGGTCAAGAATCACCAGCAGACCGGCGCCGCGCAGCCAATCGGCGAACACCACGCGCCCACCGTGAACGGCGTGGACCTGGCTGCCTGCGGCGGCGCTGATCATCACGCCATCCCACTTGGCGCGGGTGTCGTCGCCACGGGTTTCACCGAAGCGTGCCAGTAATCGACCATCAACCGGCCATGGAAGTTTGCCGCGCGCTGAAGCAAAGGGGCCGCCGAACGATTCGCCGGTGCTGGAAACCATCGGGCCGGGCGCCGCGCGTGCCGGTTTACGCGGCGCCGGAGCGTCGGTGGTGGCCGCTTGTTCGGCCTCACGCTGGCGCTTTTTTTCCGCTTCCTGCTGGGCGATCAGCGCTTTCTGCCGCGCTTCTTCTGCCTCGCGAGCCTGGCGGGCCAGGGTTTCCTCGATGGTCTTGAGCACCTTGGCCAGGTCAGCCTGGTCCTGCACGCGCGCTTGCAGCTTGGCGTCGCGGGCCTTGACGTCGTCGTTGAGCTTGGCCAGGGCCAGCTGGCGCTCCTTGCGTACCTTGTCGAGCTGATCGCGCTGAGTGTCGAGGGCGGTTTTCTGGTCGAGCAGCTGCGATTGCTGGTCGGCGATTTCCTGTTCGACGTTGGCCAGTTGGCGCAGGGTTTCGTTAAACCCCTTCAATTGATCCAGTCGCGCTTTGCTCAGGTAATCGTAATAGGTCAGGGTGCGTGCGAATTTCTCGGGATTCTGCTGATTGAGCAACAGCTTGAGGTATTCCTGGCGGCCGCTCTGGTAGGCGGCGCGGGCCTGGATCGCGATCAGGCGTTGCTGTTCAACGCGTGCGCTCTGGAGTTTTTTTTTCTCAGCGTCGAGTCGCTCCAGTTCCGACTCGCTCTTCTTTAATTCTTTTTGCAGCTCCTGGACCTGCTTTTCCAGCTTGCCCATCTCGGTTTCCGTACCGCGCAGGTCTTTCTGCACCCCGGATTTTTCTTCCTGAAGCTTGCCGAGCAGTTTTTTCAGCTCGGTAATGTCCTGACGCGTAGCGTCCAACTGTTGTTGGGTTTGTGCGCGCTCATCGGCAAACGCCGGTTGGAGCAGGCAGACAAGAGCAAGGGTAATCAAGGCGCGAAGCATAGAGGCGGGCGACACCAGGGAAATGGACGGCCTAGTATGCCCGCCAAGCGCGGCAAAAAAAACGCCCAATTGGGGCTCGCGAGCAAGTTAGGTGCCGAGTGGCGCGAGTGTGGCGAAAAGATATCGACTAAACACTGAAGTACATGTGGGAGGGAGCAAGCCCCCTCCCACACGGTCTTTTGGTGTTTTATAGAATTAGACCAGGATCGAGGTCCCGGTCATCTCTTTGGGCTTCTCCATCCCCATCAGCATCAGCATCGTCGGCGCCACATCTGCCAGCACGCCGCCGTGACGCACTTTGAAGTCGCGCTTGCCGACATAGATGAACGGCACCGGCTCGGTGGTGTGGGCGGTATGGGCTTGACCAGTCGATTCATCGGACATCTGCTCGCAGTTGCCATGGTCGGCGGTGATCAGCGCTTCGCCGCCGACCTTGTCCAGCGCGTCGACAATGCGACCGACGCACAGGTCCAGGCATTCCACGGCCTTGGTCGCGGCCTCCAGGTTGCCGCTATGGCCGACCATGTCGCCGTTGGCGTAGTTGACCACGATCACGTCATAACGCTGGTGCTCGATGGCATCGACGATCTTGTCGGTGACTTCCGGCGCGCTCATTTCCGGCTGCAGGTCGTAGGTGGCGACTTTTGGCGACGGGATCAGGATGCGTTCTTCGCCCGGGAACGGTTCTTCGCGCCCGCCGGAGAAGAAGAACGTCACGTGGGCGTACTTCTCGGTCTCGGCGATGCGCAGTTGGGTCTTGCCGTTTTTCGCGAGGTAATCGCCCAGCACGTTGTCCAGGCTGCTCGCGGCAAAGGCGGCGGGGGCCGGGATGCTGGCTGCGTATTGGGTCAGGCCCACGTACTGGACTTTCGGCTGGCGCGCGCGCTCGAATTCCTTGAAGCCATCTTCGACAAACACGCGGCTCAGCTCACGGGCACGGTCGGCGCGGAAGTTCATGAACACCACGGCGTCGCCGTCTTCGACCTTGACCGGCTCGCCGAGGGTGGTGGCTTTGACGAATTCATCGCTCTCGCCACGGGCGTAGGCGGCTTCCAGGCCTTGTTGGGCGGTGGCGGCGTTGAATTCGGCCTGGCCGTCGACGATCAGGTTGTAGGCCTGGGCGACGCGGTCCCAGCGGTTGTCGCGGTCCATGGCGAAGTAACGACCGACCAGGCTGGCGATGCGGCCCTTGCCGAGGGCGGCGAAAGTGGCGTCGAGCAGTTCGATGGACGACTGTGCGCTTTTCGGCGGGGTATCGCGACCGTCGAGGAAGGCGTGCAAGTAGATTTTGTCGGCGCCGCGCTTGAAGGCCAGCTCAGCCATGGCGACCAGGTGGTCCTGATGGCTGTGTACGCCGCCGTCGGACAGCAGGCCCATGAAGTGCACGGCCTTGCCGGCAGCCACTGCTTTATCTACCGCGGCGCAGATGGTGGGGTTCTCAAAGAACTCGCCGTCGCGGATGGCTTTGGTGACGCGGGTGAAGTCCTGGTATACCACTCGTCCGGCGCCCAGATTCATATGGCCGACTTCCGAGTTACCCATCTGGCCGTCCGGCAGGCCCACGTCCATGCCCGATCCGGAGATCAGCCCGTTGGGCACGGTGGCGGTGAGACGGTCCAGCACTGGCTTGCGCGCCGCGTATACCGCGTTGTCGTGGTGGCTTTCGCTGTGTCCGAAGCCATCGAGAATTATCAGGACCAAAGGTTTAGGCGTGGTAGTCATAGATCCTCTCGCGGCGGTAATAAAGGAAGGCGTTTGAAAAGTGAGTGGCAGTTTAAAGCGAAGTTCAGACTGCGTCACCGCTTTACAGGGGTTGGCCCCCCCTGACGGCTGTGTATACTTACCGCCATTTTAACGCCCTGGAACCTCCTTGATGGTTGATCACCTGATTGCATTTGCCACTGCCCACTATCTGCTCGTGGGTGCCTTTGTCATCCTGCTGGCGCTGCTGATCGCTCATGAAATGAGCCGTGGTGGTCGCAGCTTGAGCACCTCGGAGCTGACCTCGCTGGTCAACAAGGACGAGGCCGTTGTGGTGGACATTCGCCCGGCCAAGGATTTCGCCGCCGGTCACATCGTCGGCGCCCTGAACATCCCCCAGGACAAGCTGATTGCGCGCCTGCCGGAGCTTGAAAAGCACAAGGCCAAGACCATCATCCTGGTCGATGCCCAAGGCCAGCACGCTGGCACCCATGCCCGCGAAATGCTCAAGCTCGGTTTCACCGCCGCCAAGCTGTCTGGCGGCATTGGCAGCTGGAAGGCCGACAACTTGCCGCTGGTGAAGTGATATGAGCCAGGTTGTCGTGTATTCCAGCGATTATTGCCCTTTTTGCATTCGAGCCAAGCAATTGCTTCAGAGCAAGAAAGTGGCCTTCGACGAGATCAAGGTCGATGGCAAGCCTCAGGTGCGCGCCGAGATGACCAAGAAGGCTGGCCGCACGTCGGTCCCGCAGATCTGGATCGGCGACACACACATCGGTGGTTGCGACGACCTGTTTGCCCTCGAGCGCGGCGGCAAGCTCGATGCGCTGCTCGCCTGACTCCCAACCCCCTAACGCCCCCAAGATCAAGGATCTGCGATGACTGACCAACAGAATACCGAAGCAGCAGAAGCCCAAGGCCCACAATTTTCCCTGCAGCGCATCTACGTGCGTGACCTGTCGTTCGAAGCGCCGAAAAGCCCGGCCATCTTCCGTCAAGAATGGACCCCAAGCGTTGCGCTGGACCTGAACACTCGTCAAAAGGCGCTGGAAGGCGACTTCCATGAAGTCGTGCTGACCCTGTCGGTCACCGTCAAGAACGGTGAAGAAGTGGCCTTCATCGCTGAAGTGCAACAGGCCGGTATCTTCCTGATCCAGGGCCTGGACGAAGCGTCCATGAGCCACACCCTGGGCGCGTTCTGCCCGAACATCCTGTTCCCGTATGCCCGTGAGACCCTGGACAGCCTGGTTACCCGTGGTTCGTTCCCGGCGTTGATGCTGGCCCCGGTGAACTTCGATGCGCTGTACGCGCAAGAGCTGCAGCGCATGCAAAGTGAAGGTTCGTCGACCGTTCAGTAATCTCGAAGCGGTAAAAAAATGTGGGAGTTGGCTTGTGTGGGCGCTGGCTTGCCTGCGATAGCATCACCGCGGTGTACCTGATACACCTCGGTGCCTGTATCGCGGGCAAGCCCGGCTCCCACACAAACCCGCTCCCACATTTGTTTTATGTGTCAGTTGAAACCGAGTTGGCGCCAGCCTTCGTAGACCGCCACCGCTACGGTGTTGGACAGGTTCAGGCTGCGGCAGCCCTCGCGCATCGGCAGACGCAGGCGATGACCCTCGGGCAGCGCGTCGAGCACCTCGGCAGGCAGGCCCCGGCTTTCCGGGCCGAACAGGAACGCGTCGCCGTCGGCAAAGCTCGCATCATGGAAGGGCCGCGAACCCTTGGTGGTGAACGCGAACAGCCGGGGGTGGCCCAGGCTTTCCAGGCAACTGGCAAGGTCGGCATGGCGCTTGAGCGTGGCGTATTCGTGGTAGTCCAGCCCGGCGCGGCGCAGGCGCTTGTCGTCCATGTCGAAGCCCAGAGGCTCGATCAAATGCAGGTGGCAGCCACTGTTGGCGCACAGCCTGATAACGTTGCCGGTATTCGGCGGAATTTCTGGTTGAAAAAGGATGACGTGAAACATGCACGGCTCCGAAGGCAAAGATGCGCTGCATTCTACCCCTGAAGACGACCCAAGGCCGAAGCTATTGCCGCGTGTGATGGGCTCTTTGGCGATTGTCGGCTTGATGGTGGGTTTGATGATTGGTCGCCTCACCATTGCGGATCCCGTCGAGCTGCTGCGGGTGGAGACTGTCGCTGACGGCGTCGTGGTGTGGTTCAACCGCGAGCCCAAGCTGCATGGCGAACACATCGACGGCACCGTGGCACTGCTGTTCGGCGCGCAGGGCAAATCATCCGGCGGGCAGTTGCAGGTCAATGAAAGTCTGGTGAACTGGCGCGTGCGCAAGACCGATGGTGGTCTGCTGCTGAACCTGGTGTCGGCTCGGCCGTTGCGCGGGGACTGGAAGGGCCAGTCGGTCGACGACCGCTGGCGGTTGGAGATCCATCTCCAGGAGCAATAAAAGAGGGAGTTCCCGGCCTGCCTGTACCAGGGCTCCCAAAACGGGGTGAAGCCAGAGGCTTCGGTGTTAAAGAGGGGATTCTCGGCCTGCCTGTACCAAGGTCCCCGAAACTGGGTAGTACAAGGGTTATTGCAGGGCGCGTGCCAGAATTTTCATTTTTTGTTAAAAACCTTTGCTAAAAAGCGCAAAGCCCCGGAATACGGGCTTTGGTGTTTTGCACGGTTGGTTTTTTTCTGCGATTACCGGATTGTTCTGCGCTGTATCCATGCTCGATAGCGGTTCAGGTTGCATTGAAGCGGTGCACGCCTTTGAAACCTGCGTGCGAGCGAGTTGTGAAGAACGGGCTTCTGTGGCGAGCGGGCTTGCCCCGCGTTGGGGTGCGAAGCGCCCCCCATTCAAGAACAACGCGGTACACCTGACACTGCCCAGAGCATGGTCTTGGGGCTGCTGCGCAGGCCAACGCGGGAGAAGCCTGCTCGCCACAGGGATGTGGTCGCCCCAAAATGGTCGTGCACAGTCAATACTTCAAGGTGACTGTCAGGCTTTAAAATCAACACGTTATTGTAAGTTTTATAAGAGGGAGCAAGCCCCCTCCCACATGGGTTTTCAGTGGACCCGAGCTTCAGGCGTCGTCGCCCTCGTCGTCATCCCCGCCATCCACCTTCATGCCCAATTCCTTGATCTTGCGCGTCAGGGTATTGCGCCCCCAACCCAGCAACACCGCCGCATCGCGACGACGCCCGGCCGTGTGCTTGAGCGCGGTCTCGATCATGATCCGTTCGAACGCCGGCACGGCACTGTCCAACAGGTTCGACTGGCCACGCGCCAGGGCCTGATCGGCCCATTGGCGCAACGCCTGTTCCCAGTTGGTCACCGGGGCCGAATCCTGCGGCAGGCTCAGCAGCTCCGGCGGCAGGTCGCTGATATGCACTTCGCGCCCGGAGGCCATCACCGTGATCCAGCGGCAGGTGTTCTCCAGCTGGCGCACGTTACCGGGCCACGGCAGGTTCTTGAGGTATTCCTCGGTCTCGCTTTTGAGCAACTTCGGCTCCACCGCCAGCTCAAGGGCTGCGCGGCTGAGGAAGTGGCGGGCGAGGGTGGGGATGTCTTCGCGACGGTCCGACATGCGCGGAATATGGATGCGGATCACGTTGAGGCGGTGGAACAGGTCTTCACGGAATTTACCCGCGTGCACCAGGGTTTCCAGGTTCTGGTGGGTCGCGGCGATAATCCGCACATCGACCTTGACCGGTGTGTGCCCGCCAACCCGGTAGAACTCGCCGTCCGCCAGTACGCGCAGCAGGCGGGTTTGGGTATCGGCCGGCATGTCGCCGATTTCATCGAGAAACAACGTACCGCCGTCGGCCTGCTCAAAGCGCCCGCGCCGCAGGTTGGCCGCGCCGGTAAACGCGCCTTTCTCGTGGCCGAACAGCTCGGATTCCATCAGGTCCTTGGGAATGGCGGCCATGTTCAACGCAATGAACGGCGCCGCTGCCCGTGGACTGTGACGGTGCAGGGCATGGGCCACCAGCTCCTTGCCGGTGCCCGACTCGCCATTGATCAGCACGGTGATGTTGGAGTGGCTCAAGCGGCCGATAGCGCGAAACACTTCCTGCATCGCTGGCGCTTCGCCGATGATTTCCGGGGTGCGGGTCAGGGCCGGTGGCGCTTCCTGATTTTGCTGTTCCTGAGCGTGCTGGTTGGCACGCTTGACCAGCGCCACCGCTTCGTCCACGTCGAACGGCTTGGGCAGGTACTCAAACGCGCCGCCTTGATAGGAGGCGACAGCGCTGTCCAGGTCCGAATGCGCGGTCATGATGATCACCGGCAGGCGCGGATGCTGCTCGCGAATCCGCGCCAGCAGGTCAAGGCCACTGGCGCCGGGCATGCGGATGTCGGAGATGATCACGTCGGGCTGCTGGCGCGCCAGGCGGCTCATGACGCCGTCGGCGCTGTCGAAGCTCTGGGTGGTCATGCCTTCCTGTTGCAAGGCTTTCTCCAGGACCCAGCGGATAGAACGGTCGTCATCGACGATCCAGACAGTTTCACTACGGCTCATGTCGATGGGGCTCCTTGTTCCAGTGGCAGAAAGATCGAGAACGTGGTGTGGCCGGGATGGCTCTCACATTCGATCAGGCCCTGATGCTGGCTGATGATGTTCTGGGTAATGGCCAGGCCCAGCCCGGTACCGTCCGGGCGGCCGCTGACCATGGGAAAGAAAATGGTGTCCTGCAGGTCGGCAGGAATGCCCGGGCCGTTGTCGATGATCTCGACCTTGGTGACCAGGCGATGGCGTATGTGGCCGATGGTGAATTGACGCAGCGCGCGGGTGCGCAGGCTGATGCGGCCCAGGCGCAGTTCGTTCTGGCTGCTGATGGCTTGCATGGCGTTGCGCACGATATTGAGTACCGCCTGGATCATCTGTTCACGGTCGATCAAGACGTCGGGAATGCTCGGGTCGTAGTCGCGCACCAGCGTGATGCAGCCCTGGCTTTCGGCCTCGACCAATTGGCAGACGCGTTCGAGCACTTCGTGCACGTTGGTCATCGCCAGGGATGGCAGCTTGTTGGAGCCGAGCATGCGGTCCACCAGGTTGCGCAGGCGGTCGGCCTCTTCAATGATGACGTTGGTGTAGTCCTTGAGATGCTCTTCGGGCAGCTCGCGCGCCAGCAGCTGTGCCGCGCCGCGAATGCCGCCGAGGGGGTTCTTGATCTCATGGGCCAAGCCGCGCACCAGCATTTTGCTGGTTTCCTGCTTGGACAGCTGTGCTTCTTCCTTGGTGATGCGCAGCAAGCGATCTCGAGGGTGCACTTCCAGCAGCAGCAGCGTGGCGCCGTTGCTGAGGATGGGGGTTACGGCGTAGTCGACGGTCAGCGTCTGGCCGGTGAGGGCGGTGAGCATCGCTTCGCGCTTGGTAAACGGGTGTGCCTGTTCTACCGCCTGGCGCAACGAGCTCAGAGCTTCGGCCGATTCGGTGAACAATTCGCTGATGAACTGCCCATGGCTGCGCTGGCCGCTGATGGCCAGGAGCATCTCCGCCGCCGGGTTCATGTACTCAAGGCGCAGGTCGGCATTGAGCAGGATGGTCGCGGTGGTCAGGTTGTCGAGTAACAAACGGTGCAGTGCATCGCTGATGGTCATCGGGACCTCTTTTGGAGCAAGGCGCAGGCTTGAGGCACACGCTGATACAAGGAAAATGCAAAAACCAAACCAAGGCTCCGAAAAGAAGCGCGTAACGCCTGAAATAGCGACTTTAGGCGCGAAACTGTGGCGTTCTGCCAGCTTGAGCGGGAAGTTTCGAACCAAAATGGGATGGGCAGGTGAGTAGGGTGCAGGCTTGCGCACTAATATAGTGCGATTTCTTCAGGTTTGTTCAGGAAGCTGTCGCACGAGGATGCTGAATGCGTGATAGCTAAATGTGGGAGCGCGTATGCTCCCACACGATTGATCAGGTTTGCAGGTTTAGCCCTTGTATATGCACAGCTCGGCGGTGGCGCGGATCATCGCCAGTTGGCGCAGCGGATCATTGAGCGGTTCGTGCACGGCTTCGGCCAGCCATTGCGGGCATTGAGGGTCGGTGCGTTGAGGGGTGAAATCAGCCAGTTGCTTGAGCAGGCTTTTTTGCAGTTCGTCCAGTTGCGGGCGGATTTGCTTGACCAGGTCCGGGCGCGGATCGTCAGGCGCCTTGCCCTGGAACTGCCAGTCGGACAAGTGGGTGTACTGCACCAGTTTGTTCGCTTCGATTTGCGCAGAGAAGAATTGCTCTGCGGCGGCAGGGTCGAGCTTGTAGCTCGGGGCCTGGGCGACAACGCTGGCAATCACTTCCTGCTCGCGTTTCTTGTCTTCCACAGGCTTGTGGCTGTCCCATTTGCTCAGGGCCACCTGATCGGCAATCTCCAGGCGCTCGGCGATGCTGTTGAGCAGCGGCTCAAGGGTGGGCGGCGCGGCACTGGCAGTGGCGCTGGCGCCGGCAAACATCAAGGCAAACAAAAATCGTGATTTCAACGGTGATCTCCTTGTGGGAGGGGACTTGCTCCCGATGGCGGTGGGTCAGGTTATACAGGTATTGCCTGAAACTCTGCCATCGGCGGCAGGCTCCTTCCCGCATTCTTCATGCTCGGGCAAAAAAAAGACCTCCCGAAGGAGGTCTTTTTCATCACGCCACCTTAAGCGGCGCTACCGGATCAGCAGCTGTAGTACAGCTCGTATTCCAGTGGGTGTACGAAGGTGCGAACCTTGATTTCTTCAGCGCTCTTGAGCTCGATGTAGGCATCGATGAAGTCGTCGCTGAACACGCCGCCTTTGGTCAGGAACGAACGGCCCTTGTCCAGCTCTTCCAGGGCCTCTTTCAGGCTGCCACACACCTGTGGAATTTCCTTGGCCTCTTCAGGCGGCAGGTCGTACAGGTTTTTGTCGGCGGCGTCGCCAGGGTGGATCTTGTTCTGGATACCGTCCAGGCCAGCCATGACCAAGGCAGCGAAGGCCAGGTACGGGTTGGCAGCCGGATCCGGGAAGCGGGCTTCGATGCGACGAGCGCGCGGGCTGGACACGTAAGGAATACGGATCGAAGCGGAGCGGTTGCGCGCCGAGTAGGCCAGCATCACTGGCGCTTCAAAACCTGGGACCAGACGCTTGTAGGAGTTGGTCGACGGGTTGGTGAAGCCGTTCAGGGCCTTACCGTGCTTGATGATACCGCCGATGAAGTACAGGGCGGTGTCGGACAGGCCGGCATAGCCTTCGCCAGCGAAGGTGTTCTTGCCATCTTTGGCGATGGACAGGTGAACGTGCATGCCCGAACCGTTATCGCCGTACAGAGGCTTGGGCATGAAGGTCGCGGTACGGCCGTAGGCAACGGCGGTGTTGTGTACGCAGTACTTGAGGGTCTGAACTTCGTCAGCCTTGGCAACCAGGGTGTTGAACTTCACACCGATTTCGTTCTGGCCGGCAGTGGCCACTTCGTGGTGATGCACTTCGATGACCAGGCCCATGTCTTCCATGGCGTTGCACATGGAGGTACGGATTTCGTGGTCGTGGTCGAACGGTGGCACCGGGAAGTAGCCGCCTTTGATGCCGGGACGGTGGCCGTGGTTGCCGCCTTCCACGTCCTGGTCGGACATCCAGGAGCCTTGTTCGGAGTAGATCTTGAACATGGAGCCGGAGATGTCGGACTTGAACTTCACTTGATCGAAGATGAAGAACTCTGGCTCAGGGCCCACGAA
Source organism: Pseudomonas poae RE*1-1-14 (assembly GCF_000336465.1). Lineage (NCBI taxonomy): Bacteria > Pseudomonadati > Pseudomonadota > Gammaproteobacteria > Pseudomonadales > Pseudomonadaceae > Pseudomonas > Pseudomonas poae. The sequence continues at coordinate 5,154,578 of NC_020209.1, forward strand.
TACGGTGTCACCGATACCGGTCGACTTCAGGTATTCCTCGGCACGCTTGGCGATCGCACGTGGGTCGCGGTCATAGCCCTGCATGGTCGAAGGCTCGATCACGTCGCACACCAGGATCAGAGTAGGCTCTTCGGTGAACGGGTCGAGGACGGCAGTGGTGTCGTCCGGCATCAGGATCATGTCGGAGGCTTCGATGCCTTTCCAGCCGGCAATGGAGGAACCGTCGAACATTTTGCCTTCTTCGAAGAACGCATCATCCAGCGCATCGCGAGCCGGCATGGTCACGTGATGCTGAGTGCCTTTTGTGTCCGTGAAGCGCAGATCAATCCATTTAACGTCATGATCTTTGATGAGTTGAACCGACTTCGACATGGTGTCCTCCGGGTGGCTTCGGGCTGGGGTAGTGGAGTTAGCCCTTAGAATGTTGGTGATGCCGGCGCGGATAGTCCGCCATGGCAACCTGCCTCACAAGAGAGCAAATTGCATGCCAGTGCGCCAACATGGGATTTATGCTCCAAATGCGACCCTATAAAGGTGCATAGCGACAAATGACGCAAAGCGGTGCACCTCAATGTAGCGTTGCGAGCTGCAAATGCACGCATTTAGTGCGCGACAAGTGCGGTGCATATTAACTGGTTAAACCTTGAGCGATTTCCGCTATAATCCGCGCCCCCCTTTTTCAGCAGGCCCGGCACGCGCTGTTTCCATGAAATTAATCGTAAAAGTCTTCCCCGAAATCACCATCAAGAGCCGACCGGTACGGATGCGCTTCATCCGTCAGTTGGCCAAGAATATCCGCGCCGTGCTCCGTGATCTGGACCCGGCCGTGGTGGTGAATGGTGTGTGGGACAACCTCGAGCTGGAAACCCGCCTGACCGACGCCAAAGCCCTGAAGGACATGACCGAGCGCCTGAGCTGCATGCCGGGCATCGCGCATTTCCTGCAAGTGGACGAGTACCCGCTGGGTGACTTCGATGACATCACCGAGAAGTGCAAGCTGCACTTCGGTAATGAGCTTGAAGGCAAGATTTTTTCGGTACGCTGCAAGCGTGCCGGCAAGCACCCGTTCAGCTCCATGGATGTGGAGAAATACGTCGGCAGCAAGCTGCGTCGCGAGTGCGGCGCCGCCGGAATTTCCCTCAAAGCGCCGCAAATTGAAGTGCGCATGGAAATTCGCGACCAACGGTTGTTTGTGATTCACAGCCAGCACAACAGCATCGGCGGCTACCCGCTGGGCGCCCTGGAACAGACCCTGGTATTGATGTCCGGCGGTTTCGATTCCACAGTGGCGGCCTATCAGATCATGCGCCGTGGCCTGATGAGCCACTTCTGCTTCTTTAACCTGGGCGGGCGTGCACACGAATTGGGCGTGATGGAAGTCGCGCACTTTATCTGGAAGAAGTACGGCAGCTCCCAGCGCGTGCTGTTTGTGAGCGTGCCGTTCGAGGAAGTACTGGGCGAAATTCTCGCTAAAGTCGATAACAGTCATATGGGCGTGGTTTTGAAGCGTATGATGTTGCGCGCTGCGTCCCGCATTGCCGATCAATTGCAGATCGACGCGCTGGTGACCGGCGAGGCGATCTCCCAAGTGGCCAGCCAGACGCTGCCCAACCTGTCGCTGATCGACTGCGTGACCGAGAAGCTGGTGTTGCGCCCGCTGATCGCCAGTCACAAGCAGGACATTATCGATCTGGCCGAAGAAATCGGTACCGCCGATTTTGCCAGGCATATGCCGGAATACTGCGGGGTCATTTCGGTGAACCCCAAGACCCACGCCAAGCGCAACCGCGTGGAGTACGAAGAACAACAGTTTGATATGGCGGTTCTGGAGCGTGCGCTCGAGAACGCCAAGCTGGTCCCGATCGATCGTGTGATCGACGAGTTGGGCCAGGATGTGCAGATCGAAGAAGTCAGCGAAGCCCTGGCCGGTCAGATCGTCGTCGACATCCGTCACCCGGATGCTGCCGAGGATGAGCCGCTGGAAATCGCCGGCATCGACGTACAAACGCTGCCGTTCTATGCATTGAACGCGCGTTTCAAGGAACTGGATAACAGCCGTCAGTACCTGCTGTATTGCGACAAAGGCGTGATGAGTCGCCTGCATGCCCACCATTTGCTCAGTGAGGGGCATGCCAATGTGCGCGTTTATCGACCGAGCTAAGAGCCCGGGGCTGTTTGCCTGTGGCCTGCGTCACCGGCCCCCCGACTCTGCCGTCAAGCTGTAACGGCAAGGCCTGACTCTACTGTTAATCGCTGCCACGACCTGTCAGCACACCGAATCCTCTGATCGAGATACACAAGTGATCGAAAATCTACGTAACATCGCCATCATTGCTCACGTTGACCACGGTAAAACCACCCTGGTAGACAAACTCCTGCGTCAATCCGGCACCCTGGAGCGCAACGAGCTCAACGACGAGCGCGTGATGGACTCCAACGACCAGGAAAAAGAGCGCGGTATTACCATCCTGGCGAAAAACACCGCCATCAACTGGAACGGCTACCACATCAACATCGTGGACACCCCGGGCCACGCCGACTTCGGCGGCGAAGTGGAACGCGTGATGTCGATGGTTGACTCCGTGCTGCTGCTGGTTGACGCTCAAGACGGCCCTATGCCGCAAACCCGTTTCGTGACCAAGAAGGCCTTCGAAGCCGGCCTGCGTCCGATCGTGTGCATCAACAAGGTTGACCGCCCAGGCGCGCGTCCGGATTGGGTTCTGGACCAGATCTTCGACCTGTTCGACAACCTGGGTGCCACCGAAGAACAGCTGGACTTCCAAGTCATCTACGCCTCGGCCCTGAACGGTATTGCTGGTCTTGACCACACCGACATGGCTGAAGACATGACCCCGCTGTACCAGTCGATCGTCGACAACGTACCCGCGCCGAAAGTTGACCGTGAAGGCGCGTTCCAGATGCAGATCTCTGCACTGGACTACAACAGCTTCCTGGGTGTTATCGGCGTTGGCCGTATCGCTCGCGGCAGCGTCAAGCCGAACACCCCGGTTGTGGCTATCGGCGCCGACGGCAAGAAGCGTAACGGTCGTATCCTGAAGCTGATGGGTCACCACGGTCTGCACCGTGTAGACGTTGAAGAAGCTTTCGCCGGCGACATCGTCTGCGTGAGCGGCATGGACTCGCTGTTCATTTCCGACACCCTGTGCCAGCCGGACACCGTCGAGGCGATGAAGCCTCTGACCGTTGACGAGCCAACCGTTTCGATGACCTTCCAGGTGAACGACTCGCCGTTCTGCGGCAAGGAAGGCAAGTTCGTGACCTCCCGTAACATCAAGGAGCGTCTGGACAAAGAGCTGCTGTACAACGTTGCACTGCGCGTTGAAGAAGGCGACTCGGCTGACAAGTTCAAAGTCTCCGGCCGTGGTGAGCTGCACCTCTCGGTACTGATCGAAACCATGCGTCGCGAAGGCTTCGAAATGGGCGTGGGTCGTCCGGAAGTGATCATCCGTCAGGTTGACGGCGTGAAGCAGGAACCGTTCGAAAACGTCACCATCGACACCCCGGAAGAATCCCAGGGCAAGGTCATGGAAGAGATGGGCCTGCGTAAAGGCGACCTGACCAACATGGTGCCGGATGGCAAGGGCCGTGTACGTCTGGAATACAACATCCCTGCGCGTGGTCTGATCGGTTTCCGTAACCAGTTCCTGACCCTGACCAACGGTGCTGGCATCCTGACCTCGATCTTCGATCGCTACGACACCATGAAGTCCGGCGACATGTCCGGCCGTCAGAACGGTGTACTGGTATCGGTAGAAACCGGCAAGGCGCTGACCTACTCGCTGGAAACCCTCCAGGCGCGTGGCAAGCTGTTCGTTGAACACGGTCAAGAGATCTACAACGGTCAGATCGTTGGTCTGAACAGCCGTGACAACGACATGGGCGTCAACCCAACCAAAGGCAAGAAGCTCGACAACATGCGTGCTTCGGGTAAAGACGAAACCATCGCTCTGGTCCCACCTGTTCGCTTCACCCTGGAACAGGCCCTGGAATTCATCCAGGACGACGAGCTGTGCGAAGTCACGCCTAAGTCGATCCGCCTGCGTAAGAAGATCCTGGACGAAGGCGAGCGTACCCGCGCTGCCAAGAAATCCAAGAACTGAGTTAACTCAGGCTGAATAAAAACGCCCCCGGTCGAAAGGCCGGGGGCGTTTTTTTATGCCTGCATTTTGTGCTGGGCTGTTGTGGTGAGCAGGCTAATGAGATGGTCACTCCCAACACCCTGTGAAAGCTTAGCCCTCACCGGGTGTTGGGGGTGACCATAGATTGTTGTGGCGAGCGGGCTTGCCCCGCGTTGGGCTGCGAAGCGGCCCTAAAACCTGGCGCCGCGGTTTGTCTGGGAGAATGCGGCGGCCTTATTGGGGGCTGCTGCGCAGCCCAACGCAGGACAAGCCTGCTCGCCACAGGGAATCTGCGCTTAACTGAATGGCATTGGGGCAAGCCCGCAGGACACAGGGAATCGGCTTTTGGATCAGAACTTGTCGAGGGTCTTGAAATTAGTCTCGCGCACCACTTCTTTCGGCTTATACGCGCAATACCCTGGCCGCGGCCCGATTTTCGGGTGGTTGCGGCACGTATCCGGGCGCTTGTCATAAATAGTGCAGAAGCGCGTCTTACGATCCAGGTACAGGCAATCGTTGTTGCTCATGCGTTGCAGGGTGAAGATTTCCGATTTGGAATTGAAGCGCTCCACGATGCCTTCCTTCTGCAACCGCTTGGCGATGTTCTTCGGCGGGTCACCGCGCTCGAATTCGTCGACGATGCCAATGCGGATCAGGTCCTTGATCTTCACCTCCACCGGCAGCGTGCAGCAGCTGGACACGCAGCCGCCGCACATGTGGGCGGAATATTTCTGCCAGGTCTCTAGACGGTCGAGTTCCGCGGCGGCGATCAGTTGAGGCTTCATCAGGGTTCCAGGGTGGGGCGGTAGCAGGGCGCGCGATCATACCGGGATTGGTGGTTTTTTGAACAATATTTTGCGGGTTTCGGCCAAAAGGCATGCCTGGGCCAAAAGCGGGCACGGCGCCTGCATCAAATTCACCAAACGGTGAATGAGTTAAAAAACTGACGAACCGCAGCCGCTACCGTCGGTCAGACGGTCTAGGCTCTAGCAACTCCTTCTATCTCGCCCGAGGTCGCAATTGATGTCTCAGGAACCACTTGCACGAGAAGCAGAGGTAGCCGCATTTCGCGATGCCGTCTTGACCAAACTCACCTATGCGGTGGGCAAGGACCCGGATCACGCCTTCGACCACGACTGGTTCGAAGCCATTGCCCTGGCCGCCCGCGACCAGATGGTCGAACACTGGATGGACCACACCCGGCGTATCTACCGCAAAGGCCAGAAGCGGGTGTATTACCTCTCTCTGGAATTTCTTATCGGCCGCTTGCTCTACGACAGCCTGAGCAACCTGGGCGTGCTGGAGATCGCGCGGGACGCACTGGCTGAGCTGGGCGTCGACCTTGAGCGCATTCGTCTGCTGGAGCCCGATGCGGCGCTCGGCAACGGTGGCCTTGGGCGTCTGGCCGCGTGCTTCATGGAAAGCATGTCCACCCTCGGCATTGCCGGGCACGGTTACGGCATCCGCTACGAGCACGGCTTGTTCCGCCAGGCGATTGTCGATGGCTGGCAACAGGAGCAGACCGAACGCTGGCTGGATTTCGGCAACCCGTGGGAATTCGAGCGCGCCGAAGTGATTTACCCGATCGGTTTTGGCGGCAGCGTCGAAACCCTGCCGGATGCGTCCGGCAAAATGATCCAGGTGTGGACGCCGGGCGAAACCGTACGCGCGGTGGCCTACGATACGCCGGTGGTCGGCTGGCGCGGCGCCAGCGTCAACACCCTGCGCCTGTGGCGTGCGCGCGCCGTTGAGGACTTGCACCTGGAGCGCTTCAACGCCGGTGACCACCTGGGCGCCGTCGCCGAAGTGGCCCGCGCCGAAAGTATCTCCCGCGTACTTTACCCGGCCGACAGCACCGAAGCCGGGCAAGAGCTGCGCCTGCGCCAGGAGTACTTCTTCGTCTCCGCCTCGTTGCAGGATCTGCTGCGCCGTCACAAGAACATGCACGGCTCGGTACTGAGCCTGGGCGAGCACGCGGCGATCCAGCTCAATGACACTCACCCGTCCATTGCCGTGGCCGAGCTGATGCGTCAACTGGTGGATCTGCACGACATTCCCTGGGAAGCCGCGTGGGACGTGACCGTCGAAACGCTTTCCTACACCAACCACACTTTGTTGCCCGAAGCCCTGGAAACCTGGCCGGTCGGTTTGATGGAGCGCATGCTGCCCCGCCACATGCAGATCATCTACCTGATCAACGCCCAGCACATCGACTCGCTGCGCGCCAAAGGCATCCACGACTTCGATGTGCTGCGTGCCGTTTCGCTGATCGAAGAAGACAATGGCCGACGCGTGCGCATGGGTAACCTGGCGTTCCTCGGTTCCCACAGCGTCAACGGCGTGTCCGGCCTGCACACCCAGTTGATGCGCAGCACCGTGTTCAGCGAACTGCACAAGCTCTACCCGGAGCGCATCAACAACAAAACCAACGGCATCACCTTCCGCCGCTGGCTGTACCAAGCCAACCCCAAGCTCACGCAGATGCTGGTGGACGCGCTGGGGCCGGACATTCTCGACACCATGGAAACCCGCCTGACGGAGCTTGAAACCTTCGCCGAGAAACAGGCCTTCCGCAAAGCCTTCGCCGATCAGCGCCTGCACAGCAAGCGTGCGCTGGCCGAGATCATCCATGAGCGCCTGGGCATTTCGGTCAACCCGGCGGCGATGTTCGATGTACAGGTCAAGCGTATCCACGAGTACAAGCGCCAACTGCTGAACCTGCTGCACACCGTGGCGCTGTACCAGGCGATCCGTGCCGAGCCGGGCACTGACTGGGTGCCACGGGTGAAGATCTTCGCCGGTAAGGCGGCGGCGAGTTATCACCAGGCCAAGCTGATCATCAAGCTCACCAACGACATTGCGCGCACCGTGAACAACGACCCGACCGTCCGCGGTCTGCTCAAGGTGGTGTTCCTGCCCAACTACAACGTAAGCCTGGCGGAAAGCATCATCCCGGCGGCGGACTTGTCGGAGCAGATTTCCACCGCAGGCTTCGAGGCCTCGGGCACCAGTAACATGAAGTTCGGCCTCAACGGCGCGCTCACCATCGGCACCATGGACGGCGCGAACGTGGAGATGCACGAGCAGGTCGGTGCCGAGCACATGTTCATCTTCGGCCTCAGCGCGCAGCAGGTGGAAGCCCGCAAGCACGCCGGTGAGTTCAGTGCCGGGCCGGACATCGCTGCGTCCCATCGCCTTAACGATGTGCTGCAGGCGATTCGCGGCGGGGTGTTCTCGCCGGATGATCCGGGCCGCTACGTGGGCTTGATCGACGGGCTGATCGACTACGACCGCTTCCTGGTGTGCGCCGACTTCGATTCCTACTGGGACGCCCAGGCACGGGTCGAAGCGCATTGGCACGACTCCAAGGCGTGGTGGCGTTCGGCGGTGCTCAACACTGCGCGCATGGGGTGGTTCTCGTCCGACCGGACAATTCGCGAGTACGCGACCGAGATCTGGAAGGCCCTGGACTGACCTTGCAGGAGCGAGCTTGCTCGCTCCTGCAGCGCGGTGCTGCTTTGCGTGAACTCTATTGGCGTTAAATCCTCTGATGAGAGGATTTAAGCCCCGACTCGCGCTAAACTGCGCGGGTTTTCAGCCCCCCATTGTCCGGAGCCTTACATGTCCCGCGTTACCTTGAGTCGCTATTTGATCGAGCAGACCCGCAGCAATAACACGCCTGCCGATCTGCGCTTCCTTATCGAAGTGGTGGCGCGTGCCTGCAAGGAAATCAGCCACGCCGTGTCCAAAGGCGCATTGGGTGGTGTCCTGGGCAGCATGGGCACTGAAAACGTGCAGGGCGAAGTGCAGAAGAAGCTCGACGTGATCTCCAACGAGATCCTGCTCGAAGCCAACGAATGGGGCGGTCACCTGGCCGGCATGGCGTCCGAGGAAATGGACAATGCCTACCAGATCCCGGGCAAATACCCGAAGGGCGCCTACCTGCTGGTATTCGACCCATTGGACGGCTCGTCCAACATCGACATCAACGCACCGGTCGGCACCATCTTCTCGGTACTGCGTTGCCCTAACGAATACCTGAGCCAGAACGAAGCGCTGAACGAAAAGGCTTTCCTGCAGCCAGGCACCGAGCAGGTTGCCGCCGGCTACGCGATCTACGGCCCACAGACCATGCTGGTGCTCACCTTGGGCGACGGCGTAAAAGGCTTCACCCTGGACCGCGAAATGGGCAGCTTCGTACTCACCCACGAAGACATCACCATTCCTGCATCCACTCAGGAATTCGCGATCAACATGTCCAACCAGCGTCACTGGGAAGAACCGGTGACCCGCTATGTTGGCGAGTTGATGGCCGGCGAAGAAGGCCCGTTGAAGAAAAACTTCAACATGCGCTGGGTGGCTGCGATGGTGGCCGACGTGCACCGTATCCTTACCCGTGGCGGCCTGTTCATGTATCCGCGCGACAGCCGCGAGCCTTCCAAGCCGGGCAAGCTGCGCCTGATGTACGAAGCCAACCCGATGTCGTTCCTGGTCGAGCAGGCCGGCGGTGCGTCCACCGACGGCCACCAGCGTATCCTCGACATTCAGCCTGAAGGCCTGCACCAGCGTGTGGCGGTGTTTTTGGGCTCGAAGGAAGAAGTTGAGCGTGTGACGGCGTATCACAAGAAGTAAGCACGGGCGATAAGCAATCCGCCATGTTGTGAGGCGGATCACCCTTGAAGAAGCCCCGAAACGTTTCAGCGTTTTCGGGGCTTTTTTTGTTTTTGCGTGTCGGGAACCAGACCCCCCTTTTCCCTTCTAAGCTTCTGGCAGACACCCATGCTGCTTCGTCCCTCCAGGAGTTTATCCATGTCGTTACGTCGTCTCGCCTTGCTGACTTTTTGCGTGCTGCTCGCCGCTTGCAGCAAGGTCAATCAAGAGAATTTCGCGAAGTTGTCGGCCGGGATGCCCAAGGCCGAGGTGGAGTCGCTGCTGGGTAAGCCAACTGACTGTTCCGGCGCACTGGGTATGTCCAGCTGCACCTGGGGCGATAAGAACAGCTTTATCAGCGTTCAATATGCCGGTGACAAGGTTGTGTTGTTTTCCGGGCAAGGCCTGAAGTAAACCGGGGCGCAAGCCTGCGGGAGAAGAAGAATGATGCGTTTTGTTTTGTTTCTTTGCGCCAGCCTGTTTTTGGCGGGCTGCGCCAGCCATTCTGGCGATGATCTGCAACCCAAGACGGCGAACAACGTCAATCTCAAGCGCTACCAGGGCACCTGGTACGAGCTGGCCCGATTGCCGATGTACTTCCAGCGCAACTGCGCCCAGTCGGAAGCCCGCTACAGCCTGCTGCCGGATGGTGACATGTCGGTGTTCAACCGCTGCCTGACCACCGAGTGGAAGTGGGAAGAAGCCAAGGGCACCGCCACACCGCAAGTGCCGGGCAAGACCGACAAGCTCTGGGTGGAATTCAATAACTGGTTCACCGCGCTGCTGCCGGGCGTTGCCAAGGGCGACTATTGGGTGTTGTACGTCAGCGATGACTACAAGACCGCTATCGTCGGCAGTCCGAGCCGTCGTTACATGTGGATCCTGTCGCGTACACCAACGGTGAGCGCCGACACCCGTGAGGACCTGCTCAGCAGGGCGCGGCAACAGGGCTATGACACCACGCGTCTGATCTTCCGCACCTCGGACAAGCAGATGGCCAAGACCTCTCAATAACACCCTGAACCCAATGTGGGAGGGGGCTTGCTCCCGATAGCAGTGCGTCAGTCGCTTATTCATGACTGACACGCCGCCATCGGGAGCAAGCCCCCTCCCACATTTTTTATCCGAGTAAAGTTCTCAGCACCTGCGTGAACGCCCTGGCGCTTTGCTCTTCGTCGGCATGATGCCCGTCGCGCACCACCCACTTGCCGTTCACCAGCAGATCGCGCACCTGTCGATCCCCCCCGGCGAACAGCCAGCGATTGAGAATCCCATCCTCGCTCGCCGTGGCCAGGTAAGGATCATGACCGTCCAGCACGATCCAGTCCGCACGCCTGCCCACTTCCAATCGACCAATCGGCTGTCCCAGCGCCTGGGCCCCACCATCCAGCGCGGCATCGAATAACGTGCGGCCGACCGTCGGCTGATCGTGGCGATGCAGGCGATTGCGCCGTTGGTCACGCAACCGCTGGCCATATTCCAGCCAGCGCAATTCCTCCACCACGCTCAGCGACACATGGCTGTCGGAGCCGATCCCCATGCGCCCACCCTGGGCAAGAAAATCCACCGCCGGAAAAATCCCGTCGCCCAGGTTTGCCTCGGTGGTCAGGCACAGCCCCGCAATCGCGCGGCTCCTGGCCATGCGCGCGACTTCGTCCGCATCGGCGTGGGTGGCGTGCACCAGACACCAGCGCTCATCGACCTCAACGTTGTCATACAGCCATTGCAGAGGCCGCTTGCCGCTCCAGGCCTGGCAATCGTCGACTTCTTTCTGTTGCTCGGCGATGTGGATATGCACGGGGCACGCCTTGTCGCCGGCCGCCAGCACGTCGTGGATCTGCTGCGGGGTGACCGCGCGCAGCGAGTGGAAACACAGGCCCAGTTGCTGCGCCGGTTGCGCTGCCAGGATCGGTCGCAAGCGGGCCTGCAGCTCCAGGTAGCTGTCCGTGCTGTTGATAAATCGCCGCTGTCCCTCGTTCGGCGCCTGGGCACCAAACCCCGAGTGGGTGTAGAGCACTGGCAATAGCGTCAGGCCGATACCGCTGGCGGCTGCTGCCTGACTGATCTGCCGCGACAACTCGGCGCGATCGGCATAGGGCTGACCGCTGACATCGTGATGCACGTAATGAAACTCGGCCACCGAGGTGTAGCCAGCCTTGAGCATTTCGATGTACAGCTGGCGTGCGATCACCTGCAACTGGTCCGGGCTGATCTTGCCAACCATGCGGTACATCAGCTCGCGCCAGGTCCAGAAACTGTCATTCGGGTTGCCCGCCACCTCCGCCAGGCCGGCCATGGCGCGCTGGAAAGCATGGGAATGCAGGTTCGGCATGCCGGCCAACAGCGGGCCTCTGAGCCGCTCGGCACTCTGTGCATCGGCATTGGCCTCGACCCGAGTCAACAGGCCGTCGGTGCCCACCTCAAGGCGTACATCGTTGGCCCATCCATCAGGCAGCAGTGCGCGTTCGGCAAAGAATGCGGACATGATCAGAAGACTCCGGTCGTGTGTTTATTTGTATATACATATACAGACGTTTGCCTGCTCGGTAAACTCCGGCAATCTATGCTTCTTTTTCCCTGCAAGGATTCCCTGTGCCGACTCCGCCTGCCAAGTCTTCGCTGGCTGCCCACATGGACGAAAGTCCGGCGCCCTTGTATGCCCGCGTCAAACAGATGATCAGCCAGCAGATTCTCACCGGCAACTGGCCGCCCCATTACCGCGTGCCGTCGGAAAGCGAACTGGTCAGCCAGTTAGGCTTCAGCCGCATGACCATCAACCGCGCCCTGCGCGAACTCACCGCCGAAGGGTTGCTGGTGCGCATGCAGGGCGTGGGCACATTCGTCGCTGAACCCAAGAGCCAGTCGGCACTGTTCGAAGTGCACAACATTGCCGATGAGATCGCCTCGCGCGGCCATCGTCACACCTGCCAGGTCATCCACCTGTGCGAAGAGGCTGCCGGTTCCGAGCGCGCCGTTGCCCTGGAAATGCGTGAAGGCGGGCGGGTGTTTCACTCGCTGATCGTGCACTACGAAAACGACATTCCTGTGCAAATTGAAGACCGTTTCGTCAACGCCGCAGTCGCGCCGGACTACCTGCAGCAGGATTTCACCCAGCAAACGCCCTACGCGTACCTCAACCAGGTGGCGCCGCTTACCGAAGGCGAGCACGTGGTCGAAGCAATTCTTGCTGACGCCGCCGAGTGCAAACTGCTGCAGATCGAGCCGAGCGAACCCTGCCTGTTGATTCGCCGACGCACCTGGTCGGGCCGTCAGCCGGTAACTGCCGCGCGCTTGATCCACCCCGGTTCCCGGCACAGCCTCGAAGGGCGTTTCAGCAAATGAGTGAAGTCTCTGTCTGGCGCGCCATCGACTACGTGCGCATGCCCTGGAAGAATGGCGGCGGCAGCACCGAAGAAATCACCCGTGACGCAGGCGAAGGCCTCGATGGGTTTGGCTGGCGCCTGTCGATTGCCGACATTGCCGAGTCGGGCGGGTTCTCCACCTTCGCTGGCTACCAGCGCATCATCACCGTGATCAAGGGCGCAGGCATGGTGCTGACCGTGGACGGCCAAGAGCAGCGCGGCCTGCTGCCGCTGCAACCCTTCGCCTTCAGTGGCGACAGCGAGGTGTCCTGTCGCCTGATCACCGGACCGATTCGCGATTTCAACCTGATCTATTCGCCCCAGCGTTATCACGCGCGTTTGCAGTGGGTGGACGGCGTGCAGCGGTTTTTCAGCACGGCGCAGACGGTGCTGGTGTTCAGCGTGGCGGATGAAGTGAAGGTGCTGGACCAGAAGCTGGGTCATCACGACTGCCTACAAGTGGAGGGTAATACCGGCTTGCTGGATATTTCCGTGGCAGGCCGTAGCTGCATTATCGAACTGACCGCGCGCGGTTAAACATGTGGGAGGGGGCTTGCTCCCGATAGCAGTGGGTCATTGCCAAATGGGCTGACTGACACACCGCCATCGGGAGCAAGCCCCCTTTCACATTTTCTCTGCGGTGTTTACAAAACGGCGCACCAATTTGTTACCGAATGCCCCAGCGTGATGCAGCTCCAGTGTTTCGCCCTCATTAAAAACACCCATCCGGGAAATTTCAAAAAGCCCCCAAAGCCTTAATTCTCAAGGCTCCCGTGTACTCAAAAAAAAATTCCCCATGACTGACTCACCGAGTTGGCCGCTCGATTGCATATGCTTGTACATACAAGTAAAGGTGTGTGTAGGACTCTTCTTCCCACACGCCTGTTCGCGCATCGATCGCCGAGGAGTCAGTGTTGTGACCAAGCCTACCCAGTACCGTGACGTCGAAATCCGTGCCGCCCGCGGTAACAAGCTCACTGCCAAAAGCTGGCTGACCGAAGCGCCGCTGCGCATGTTGATGAATAACCTTGACCCGCAAGTGGCCGAGAACCCGAAAGAACTGGTGGTGTACGGCGGCATTGGCCGTGCGGCGCGCAATTGGGAATGCTACGACCAGATCGTCGAAAGCCTTACCCATCTGAATGATGACGAAACCCTGCTGGTGCAATCGGGCAAGCCGGTCGGCGTGTTCAAAACCCACAGCAACGCGCCGCGCGTGCTCATTGCCAACTCCAACCTGGTACCCCACTGGGCCAGTTGGGAACACTTCAACGAGCTGGATGCCAAGGGCCTGGCCATGTACGGCCAGATGACCGCCGGCAGCTGGATCTACATCGGCAGCCAGGGCATCGTCCAGGGTACCTACGAAACCTTCGTCGAAGCGGGTCGCCAGCATTACGATTCGAACCTCAAGGGCCGCTGGGTACTCACCGCCGGTCTTGGCGGCATGGGCGGCGCGCAACCCTTGGCAGCCACCCTGGCCGGTGCATGCTCGCTGAACATCGAATGCCAGCAGGTCAGCATCGATTTCCGCCTGGCCAGTCGTTATGTCGACGAGCAAGCCACCGACCTCGACGACGCCCTGGCCCGTATCGCCAAATACACCCAGGAAGGCAAAGCCATCTCCATCGCCCTGCTGGGCAACGCGGCAGAAATCCTGCCGGAGCTGGTCAAGCGCGGCGTGCGCCCGGACATGGTCACGGACCAGACCAGCGCCCACGACCCGCTCAACGGCTATCTGCCGGCCGGCTGGAGCTGGGACGAATACCGCGCCCGCGCCAAAACCGAGCCGGCCGTCGTGATTCAGGCCGCCAAGCAGTCGATGGCCGTGCATGTCAAAGCCATGCTCGAATTCCAGAAGCAGGGCATCCCGACCTTCGACTACGGCAACAACATCCGTCAGATGGCGCAGGAAGTGGGCGTGGAAAACGCCTTCGATTTCCCGGGCTTCGTGCCGGCCTATATCCGCCCGCTGTTCTGCCGTGGCATCGGCCCGTTCCGTTGGGCCGCGCTGTCGGGCGACCCGCAGGACATCTACAAGACCGACGCCAAAGTCAAAGCGCTGATCCCGGACGACGCCCACCTGCACAACTGGCTGGACATGGCGCGCGAACGCATCAGCTTCCAGGGCTTGCCGGCGCGTATCTGCTGGGTTGGTTTGGGCCAGCGCGCCAAGCTGGGCCTGGCGTTTAACGAAATGGTGCGCAGCGGCGAGCTGTCGGCCCCGGTGGTGATCGGCCGCGACCACCTGGACTCAGGCTCCGTGGCCAGCCCCAACCGCGAAACCGAATCCATGCAGGACGGCTCCGATGCCGTGTCCGACTGGCCGCTGCTCAACGCCTTGCTCAACACCGCGAGCGGCGCGACCTGGGTCTCGCTGCACCACGGCGGCGGCGTGGGCATGGGCTTCTCTCAACATTCGGGCATGGTCATCGTCTGCGACGGCACCGATGAAGCGGCCGAACGCATCGCGCGGGTATTGCACAACGACCCGGCCACCGGGGTGATGCGGCATGCGGACGCCGGTTACCAGATCGCGATCGACTGCGCCAGGGAGCAGGGCCTCAATCTCCCGATGATCAAATAGGCAATGTGGAAGAGCTTTTGTGGGAGCTGGCTCCCAAAGATGAGCGGTTTTAGTACCCAACACTCCATCAGAGGTTGAACCCACATGGCGGCAAACGACACCCCACCGCTGATCGAAAAACGTTCGATCGACTACATTCCGGAAGCAGAAAGACACGGTCGTCTCTTGAGCCAGTTCACCCTGTGGCTCGGTGCCAACCTGCAGATCACCGCCATCGTCACCGGGGCCCTGGCCGTGGTGTTGGGCGGTGATGTGTTCTGGTCGTTGATCGGTCTGTTGATCGGCCAGCTGATCGGCGGTGGCGTCATGGCCCTGCATGCGGCACAAGGGCCCAAGCTCGGCCTGCCGCAGATGATCTCCAGTCGTGTGCAGTTCGGGGTGTACGGCGCGGCCATCCCGATTGTGCTGGTGTGCCTGATGTACCTGGGCTTCACCGCCACCGGCACCGTGTTGTCCGGCCAGGCACTGGGCCAGCTGTTCGGCGTCAGTGACAGCACCGGTATCCTGATGTTCGCCAGTGTCATCGTGCTGGTCACGGTACTCGGCTACCGGGTGATCCATTTTATCGGCCGCGTCGCCAGCGTCATTGGGGTGATGGCGTTTGTCTATCTGTTCAGCCGTCTGATGAGCCAGGCCGACATTGACGCGCTCCTGCAAATCCGACACTTCAGCTGGAGCAGTTTCCTGCTGGCGGTGTCGCTCGCGGCCTCATGGCAGATCGCGTTCGGCCCGTACGTGGCGGACTACTCACGCTACCTGCCGAGCCGTACGTCCTCACTGAAAACCTTCCTCGCCGCCGGTGCCGGTTCGGTGATTGGCGCGCAGGTGGCGATGATCCTCGGTGTGTTCGCCGCCGCGTTGTCCAACGGGCAATTCGCCGGTCACGAAGTGGCCTACATCGTCGGCCTGGGCGGCACGGGGGCCACCGCTGCGTTGCTGTATTTCAGCATCGCGTTCGGCAAGGTCACGATTTCCACCCTGAACTCCTACGGCAGCTTCATGTGCATCGCGACCATCATCAGCGGTTTTCGCGGTCGTCTCGACGTCACGCGCTGGCAGCGTCTTGGGTTCGTGCTGGTCATCGTCGGCGCGGCAACCCTGATCGCGCTGCTCGGCCAGCACTCGTTCCTCGGTGCGTTCAAGTCGTTCATCCTGTTTCTGCTGGCGTTCTTCACGCCGTGGAGCGCGATCAACCTGGTCGACTATTACTGCATCACCCGCGAGCGCTATGACGTGCCGGCCCTGGCCGATCCGAACGGACGCTACGGGCGTTGGAACCTGCTGGGCATCAGCGTCTATGTATTTGGCGTGCTGGTGCAGTTGCCGTTCATCTCCACCAAGTTCTACACCGGGCCGCTGGTGGCCGCCCTCGGTGACGTGGATATCTCCTGGATCATCGGCCTGGTGCTGCCCGCCGGCCTGTATTACCTGTGCGCAAAAAAATGGCACAGCGCTGTACCTGACCACCTGATCCTGCCGCCAGAGCAGGGCGCTGCGCCAATAATAACCAGGCCGGTTGCACAGGCCTGATGGGACGTGGACAGGGCAGGACGCCTACTGACTGCCGTCATCCATTTCAAGATTGGGAGCGTCACCACAATGAAAATACATAAGACCCTGCTGGCCACTCTGTTCTTGGCAAGCGCCGGCGCCCAGGCTGCCGGTTGGTGCGAATCCGGCAAGCCGGTGAAGTTCGCAGGCCTCAATTGGGAAAGCGGCATGCTGCTGACCGACATCCTGCAAACCGTGCTGGAAAAAGGCTACGACTGCAAAACCGACAGCCTGCCGGGCAACTCCATCACCATGGAAAACGCCCTGAGCAGTAACGACATTCAGGTATTCGCCGAAGAGTGGGTGGGCCGCAGCGAAGTCTGGAACAAGGCCGAGAAGGCCGGCAAGGTCGTGGGCGTTGGCGCGCCTATCGTCGGTGCGATCGAGGGCTGGTACGTGCCGCGTTACGTGATCGAAGGCGACGCCAAGCGCAAGCTCGCCGCCAAGGCGCCGGACCTGAAGAACATCGCGGATCTCGCCAAGTACGCCTCAGTGTTCAAGGACCAGGAAGAGCCGTCCAAGGGCCGCTTCTACAACTGCCCGGCCGGCTGGACCTGTGAGCTGGACAACAGCGAAATGCTGAAAAGCTACGGTCTGGAGAGCACCTACACCAACTTCCGCCCAGGCACCGGCCCGGCGCTGGATGCGGCGGTGCTGTCGAGCTACAAGCGTGGCGAGCCGATCCTGTTCTACTACTGGTCGCCGACGCCGCTGATGGGTCAGGTCGACCTGGTCAAGCTGCAGGAAAAACCCGGCGTGGATAAAAGCGTGAGCATCAAGGTCGGCCTGTCCAAGGCATTCCATGAGCAGGCACCGGAACTGGTGGCCGTGCTGGAAAAGGTCAACCTGCCCATCGACCTGCTCAACCAGAACCTGGGTCGCATGGCCAAGGAACGTATCGAATCGCCGAAACTGGCGAAAATATTCCTCAAGGAACATCCTGAGGTCTGGCACGCCTGGGTCAGCGACGAGGCCGCCAAAAAAATCGACGCGGCCTTGTAGGTCAAGCGCGTCCGGCTACCCTGAAGGGCTGGCCGGGCGCCCGGCCACAACCCATTGGACCGAGAGCACGCTATGTTTCCCGAGAGTTTTACGTTTTCCATCGCCGACTGGGTCAACGGTTGGGTGGACTCACTGGTCACCCACTACGGCGATGTGTTCCGGCACATCTCCGACACCCTGCTGTGGGCCATCGTCAACCTGGAAGGTCTGCTGCGCGCCGCGCCCTGGTGGCTGATGCTGGCGATTGTCGGCGCCATTGCCTGGCACGCCACGCGCAAGGTAGTCACCACCGCCGTGATCGTCGGTTTGCTGTTTCTGGTGGGCGCCGTGGGCCTGTGGGACAAGCTGATGCAAACCCTGGCGCTGATGATGGTGGCCACGGTGATCTCGGTGCTCATCGGCATTCCGCTGGGCATCCTGTCGGCGCGCAGCAATCGCCTGCGTGCGGTGCTGATGCCGCTGCTCGACATCATGCAGACCATGCCCAGCTTCGTGTACCTGATCCCGGTGCTGATGCTGTTCGGCCTGGGCAAGGTGCCGGCGATTTTCGCCACGGTGATCTACGCCGCGCCGCCGCTGATTCGCCTCACTGACCTGGGCATTCGCCAGGTTGACCGCGAAGTGATGGAAGCCATCAACGCCTTTGGCGCCAACCGCTGGCAACAACTGTTCGGCGTGCAATTGCCGCTGGCCCTGCCGAGCATCATGGCCGGTATCAACCAGACCACCATGATGGCGTTGTCGATGGTGGTAATCGCCTCGATGATCGGCGCCCGCGGCCTGGGTGAAGACGTATTGGTCGGCATCCAGACCCTCAACGTTGGCCGTGGTCTTGAAGCCGGCCTTGCGATTGTGATTCTCGCGGTGGTCATCGACCGCATTACCCAGGCCTATGGTCGTCCACGGCATGAGGCGAGCAAATGAGTACCGTCAGCAAAATTGAAGTCAGGAACGTATTCAAGATTTTCGGCAATCGATCCAAAGACGCGCTGGCCATGATCGGCCAGGGCAAGACCAAGGATGAGGTTCTGGCCGAGACCGGTTGCGTGGTCGGCGTGAATGACCTGTCCCTGAGCATCGCCACCGGTGAGATCTTTGTGATCATGGGGTTGTCGGGTTCCGGCAAGTCGACCCTGGTGCGCCACTTCAACCGCCTGATCGACCCCACCAGCGGCGCGATCCTGGTGGACGGTGAAGACATTCTGCAACTGGACATGGATGCCCTGCGCCAATTGCGTCGGCACAAAATCAGCATGGTGTTCCAGAGCTTCGGCCTGCTGCCGCACAAGAGCGTGCTCGACAACGTTGCCTATGGCCTCAAGGTGCGCGGCGAAACCAAACAAGTGTGTGCCGAGCGTGCCCTGCACTGGATCGAAACCGTAGGCCTCAAGGGCTACGAAAACAAATACCCGCACCAGCTTTCCGGTGGCATGCGCCAGCGCGTCGGCCTGGCCCGCGCGTTGGCGGCCGACACCGACATCATCCTGATGGACGAAGCCTTCAGCGCTCTCGACCCGCTGATCCGCGCCGAGATGCAGGACCAGTTGATCGAGCTGCAAAAGACCCTGCACAAGACCATCGTGTTCATCACCCACGACCTGGACGAGGCCGTGCGCATCGGCAACCGCATTGCGATCCTCAAGGACGGCAAGCTGATCCAGGTGGGTACGCCGCGCGAGATTCTGCACTCGCCGGCGGATGAGTATGTAGACCGGTTCGTTCAGCGACGGGCGGCGGTGGTCTGATCAGGGTTTTGTAGTGAGCCGTCCGGCCTCATCGCAGGCAAGCCAGCCCACACATTTGGAATGCATTTCCCTGTGGGAGCTGGCTTGCCTGCGATGAGGCCAGTGAAGCTGCAAAGCAATTGAAGAAGGTACAAAGATGCCCCAGCTCGCAACAATTCTCATCGCCGACGCCCCCCTGCGCTGGCAGGACGTGGTCGCCGTCGCCCGCCACGGCGCCGTGCTCGAACTCTCGGACCAGGCCTGGGCGCGCATCGACAATGCCCAGGTCATCGTGCAGCGCATCGTCGCCAGCGGCGAGCGCGCCTATGGCGTCAACACCGGGCTGGGTGCGCTGTGCAACGTGTCGCTTGAGGGCGAGCAGCTCAGCCAGCTGTCGCGCAACACCTTGCTGAGCCACGCCTGCGGCGTCGGCCCGGCACTGAGTGACGAGCAGACCCGTGCGATCATCTGCGCCGCCATCATCAACTACAGCCACGGCTACTCTGGCCTGCATCGCCAGGTGGTGCAGGCACTGCTGGCGTTGCTCAACCACGGCATCACCCCGCAAGTGCCGTCCCAGGGTTCGGTGGGTTACCTGACCCATATGGCCCATGTCGGCGTAGCCTTGCTGGGGATTGGCGACGTGAGCTATCGCGGGCAGATCATTGCGGCGCAAGACGCATTGAAAGCCGAAGGGTTGCAGCCCGTGATACTCGGCGCAAAGGACGGCCTGTGCCTGGTCAACGGCACGCCATGCATGACCGGCCTGAGCTGCCTGGCCCTGGCTGACGCGCATCATCTGCTGCAATGGGCCGACGTGATCGGCGCCATGAGCTTCGAGGCCCAGCGCGGCCAGCTCGATGCGTTTGACGAAGAAATCCTCGCCCTCAAGCGCCACCCCGGCATGCAGCGCGTCGGCAGCAACCTGCGCGCGCTGCTCGACGGCAGTGAAGTGATTACCGCGAGCAGGGGCATACGCACGCAGGACGCCCTGAGCCTGCGCTCGATCCCGCAGATCCACGGCGCCTCGCGCGATCAGGTGGAACACGCCACCCACCAGATCGAAACCGAGCTCAACGGCGCCACCGACAACCCGCTGCTGCTTGGCACGCCGGACCATTACCGCGTAGTGTCCCAGGCCAACCCCCACGGTCAGTCCGTGGCCATGGCCGCCGACCTGCTCGCCATCGCCATGGCCGAAATCGGCGCAGTGGCCGAGCGCCGCCTGGACCGCCTGATCAACCCGCACGTCAGCGGCCTGCCGGCCTTTCTGGTGAGCGACCCCGGGGTGAACTCGGGGATGATGATCGCGCAATACGTCGCTGCGTCGCTGTGCGGGCAGAACCGCCAACTGGCGCAACCGGCGGTGCTCGACAACTTCGTTACCTCGGGCCTGCAGGAAGACCACCTGAGCCTGGGCACCAACGCCGCGCTCAAGTTGCACCAACTGCTGGCCAACGTGACCCGGATTCTCGCCATCGAGTACCTGCTGGCCGCCCAGGCGTTCGAGTTTCTCAAGGACCAACGCTTCGGCGCAGGCACCGATCGCGCCTGGCGTCTGCTGCGCGAGGTCGTCCCCGCGTATGAGCAGGACCGCTGGCTGGCGCCGGACATTGAAGCCGCCGCCAGGGTGCTCACCGACACTGCATTGCCGAATTTGTATTGAAATCAAAAAATAATTCACAAGGAGCATCAACGTGACTGCACTCAATCTGATTCCAGGCCAACTGAGCCTTGCCCAACTGCGCACCGTCTACCAGCAGTCGGTCACCCTCAGCCTGGATGACAGTGCATCGAGCCAGATCGAAGCCAGCGTCGCCTGCGTGGAACAGATTCTCGCCGAGAACCGCACCGCCTACGGCATCAACACCGGGTTCGGCCTGCTGGCCTCGACCCGCATCGCCAGCGAAGACCTGGAAAACCTGCAGCGCTCGCTGGTGCTGTCCCACGCCGCCGGCGTCGGCGAGCCGATCAGCGACGCATTGGTGCGGCTGGTCATGGTGCTCAAGGTCAACAGCCTGAGCCGTGGCTTTTCCGGGATCCGTCGTCAGGTGATCGACCCGCTGATTGCGTTGATCAACGCCGAGGTCTACCCGCACATTCCGCTCAAGGGGTCGGTGGGTGCCTCCGGTGACCTCGCGCCCTTGGCGCACATGTCTCTGGTGCTGCTGGGCGAGGGCAAGGCGCGCTACAAAGGCGAATGGCTGACGGCCGTGGACGCGCTGAAAATCGCCGGCCTCACGCCGCTGACCCTCGCCGCCAAGGAAGGTTTGGCGCTGCTCAACGGCACCCAAGTGTCCACCGCCTATGCCTTGCGTGGGCTGTTCGAAGGCGAAGACCTGTTTGCCGGCGCCCTCGTCTGCGGCGGTCTCACGGTGGAGGCGGTGCTGGGCTCGCGCTCGCCATTCGACGCGCGTATTCATGCCGCGCGCGGCCAGCGTGGGCAGATCGATGCGGCAGCGGCCTATCGGACGCTGCTGGGTGACAGCAGCCAGGTGTCGCAGTCGCACCAGAACTGCGACAAGGTGCAGGACCCATACTCCCTGCGCTGCCAGCCGCAAGTGATGGGCGCCTGCCTGACCCAGTTGCGCCAGGCGGCCGAAGTGCTGGTGGTCGAAGCCAACGCTGTGTCGGACAACCCGCTGGTGTTCGCCGCCGAGGGCGACGTGATCTCCGGTGGCAACTTCCACGCCGAGCCGGTGGCGATGGCCGCCGACAACATGGCGCTGGCGCTGGCTGAAATCGGCGCGCTGAGCGAGCGGCGCATCTCGCTGATGATGGACAAGCACATGTCGCAATTGCCGCCGTTTCTGGTGGGCAATGGCGGGGTCAACTCCGGTTTCATGATCGCCCAGGTCACGGCTGCCGCGCTGGCCAGCGAAAACAAGGCCCTGGCCCATCCCCACAGCGTCGACAGCCTGCCCACCTCCGCCAACCAGGAAGACCATGTGTCGATGGCCCCGGCGGCCGGCAAGCGTCTGTGGGAAATGGCCGAGAACACCCGAGGTATCCTTGCCGTGGAGTGGCTGGCAGCCTGCCAAGGCCTAGACCTGCGCGACGGCCTCAAAACCTCGCCGGTGCTTGAACAGGCCCGAGGCTTGCTGCGCGATAAAGTGGCGTTCTATGACAAGGATCGTTTTTTTGCCCCGGACATCATCGCCGCCAGCGAACTGCTTGCCAGCCGCTGCCTCAATGAGCTGGTGCCGGCGCCGTTGCTGCCGAGTCTGTAACGAGGAGGTTGGATGAAAACCCTTTGGCAACACTGTCATGTTGCAACCATGGCTGACGGCAAGTACTCGATCATCGAGGATGCCGCCCTGGTCACCGCCCACTCGCTGATCGAATGGATCGGCCCGCGCAGCCAGTTGCCGGTGGCTGACTACGCTCAGGTGCATGACCTGCAGGGCGCCTGGGTCACCCCCGGGCTGATCGACTGCCATACCCACACGGTGTTCGGCGGCAACCGCAGCGGCGAATTCGAGCAGCGCCTTCAGGGTGTGAGCTATGCCGAGATCGCCGCTCAGGGCGGGGGCATTGCCAGCACTGTGCGCGCCACGCGTGCTGCCAGCGAAGACGAGCTGTTCGCCAGCGCCCACAAGCGCCTGCGCAGCCTGTTGAAAGACGGCGTGACCACAGTGGAGATCAAGTCCGGCTACGGCCTGGACTTGGCCAACGAACGCAAGATGCTGCGCGTGGCCCGGCGCCTCGGTGACGCGCTGCCGGTGAGCGTGCGCGCCACCTGCCTGGCCGCCCATGCGTTGCCACCGGAGTACAAGGACCGTGCCGACGACTACATCGACCACATCTGCAACGAAATGCTGCCGGCCCTGGCAGCAGAAGGCCTGGTAGACGCCGTGGATGCGTTCTGCGAATACCTGGCATTTTCCACGGAGCAAGTGGAGCGCGTGTTCAAGGTCGCCCGGCAACTGGGCCTGCCGGTCAAGCTGCATGCCGAGCAGCTCTCGTCGTTGCACGGTTCCAGTCTGGCTGCGCGCTATCACGCGTTGTCGGCCGATCACCTGGAATTCATGACCGAAGAAGACGCCATCGCCATGGCCGCCGCCGGTACCGTCGCCGTGCTGCTGCCAGGGGCGTTCTATTTTCTGCGCGAAACCCAGTTGCCGCCGATGGATGCCCTGCGCAAACATGGGGTGAAGATCGCTATCGCCAGCGACCTTAACCCCGGCACCTCGCCAGCACTGTCGCTGCGGCTGATGCTCAATATGGCATGCACCCTGTTGCGCATGACCCCGGAAGAAGCGCTGGCCGGCGCCACCCTGCATGCGGCCACCGCGCTGGGCATGGGCGACAGCCATGGTTCGCTGGAGGTGGGCAAGGTCGCTGATTTTGTCGCCTGGCAGATTGATCGCCCCGCCGACCTGGCCTACTGGCTGGGCGGCGAACTGGACAACCGCGTGGTGCGCCACGGCGTCGACGTTACTGTGTAAGGAGCATGGTTGTGGATAAGGTTCTGAACTTCAAACAAGGCCGCACCCCGCTGCTGATCAGCATGCCCCACGCTGGCCTGCGCCTCACGCCTGCGGTCGAGGCCGGATTGGTCGCCGAGGCGCAAAGCCTGCCGGACACCGACTGGCACATCCCGACGCTGTATGACTTTGCCGAGGAACTGGGCGCCAGCACGTTGTCGGCAGAATATTCACGGTTTGTCATCGACCTTAACCGGCCGTCGGACGACAAGCCGCTGTACGCGGGGGCAACAACGGGGCTGTACCCGGCGACGCTGTTCGACGGTGCGCCGTTGTTTCGCGAAGGGCTGGCGCCCTCTGAGGAGGAACGGGTGAGCTACCTGCAAAAGATCTGGGGGCCGTACCACCGTCAACTGCAGGAAGAGCTCGCGCGGCTCAAGGCCGAGTTCGGCTATGCGCTGCTGTTCGACGCGCACTCGATCCGTTCGGTAATCGCGCATCTGTTCGACGGCAAGTTGCCCGACTTCAATCTGGGCACCTTCAACGGGGCGGCCTGCGACCCGCAGCTGGCCGGCCAATTGGAAGCCATTTGCGCTCGGCATCCGCAGTACACCCATGTGCTCAACGGACGCTTCAAGGGCGGCCATATCACTCGCCACTATGGCGATCCGGCGCAGAATATCCACGCGGTGCAACTGGAGCTGTGCCAGAGCACCTATATGGAAGAGGTCGAACCATTCCGCTATCGCCCTGATCTGGCCGAACCGACGCGTGTGGTGCTCAGACAATTGCTTGAACAGATGCTGGCCTGGGGCCGGGCGCGCTATGCATAGACACAACACAGAACGCCTGTGGAAGGCGTGAGCCTGCGTTCGGCCAGCGTGTTCGACGGGGCGCCTCAGATCATAAGCAAAAGCGCGGCGGCCTGTTAGAGCCGACCGGTATGGGTGAGTGTGAACGCGATCAAATGTGGGAGCGGGCTTGCCCGCGAAGGCGTCGGCCCAGCAAACATTGATGTTGACTGACCCACCGCTCCCACAGGGGCTCCAGTGTGCGACGTGAGAGCGCTAAGTGCCCCGCATTGGAGGGTATTCACAGCGTTGCCTGCGCAAGGACATGCTCATTGCACAATTCGGGTTTATGATGCCAGACGGCAGAATAATAGAAGTCCCCTCAGGGATGAACCCGACACCCTACGGAGCGCGCAATGCAGACTTGGTACCCGCAGATCAAACCCTACGCTCGGCACGATCTGGCTGTCGATGACACCCACACCCTGTATGTCGATGAAAGTGGCTCACCCGAAGGCTTGCCCGTGGTGTTCATCCACGGTGGCCCGGGCTCCGGTTGCGATGCGCAAAGCCGCTGCTACTTCGATCCGAACCTGTACCGCATCGTCACCTTCGACCAGCGCGGCTGCGGGCGCTCCACCCCACGCGCAAGCCTGGAAAACAACACCACCTGGGACCTGGTCGCCGACCTTGAGCGCATTCGTGAGCACCTGGGCATCGACAAATGGGTGCTGTTCGGCGGCTCATGGGGCTCGACGTTGTCCCTGGCCTACGCCCAAACCCACCCCGAGCGCGTGCATGGGCTGATCGTTCGCGGCATTTTCCTGGCGCGCCGGCAGGACATTCACTGGTTCTATCAGGAAGGCGCCAGCCGCCTGTTCCCCGATTACTGGCAGGACTACCTCGCGCCGATCCCGGCGGACGAGCGCCACGACATGATTGCGGCCTACCACAAGCGTCTCACCGGCAACGACCAGATTGCCCAGATGCACGCAGCCAAGGCCTGGTCCGGCTGGGAAGGGCGCATGCTCGGCCTGTGCCCGAGCCCGCAGCATGTGGAGCGTTTCTCCGAACCGCAGCGCGCGCTGTCCATCGCGCGTATCGAGTGCCACTACTTCACCAACAACTCCTTCCTTGAACCCAACCAGCTGATTCGCGACATGCACAAGATCGCCCATCTGCCTGGCGTCATCATCCACGGTCGCTACGACATGATCTGCCCGCTGGATAACGCCTGGGAGCTGCATCAGGCCTGGCCCAACAGCGAGCTGCAAGTGATCCGCGAAGCCGGGCATGCGGCGTCCGAGCCCGGCATCACCGATGCTCTGGTGCGTGCGACCGGCGAGATGGCACGGCGCCTGCTTGATCTGCCGCCAGAAGAAGCATGAAGGGCCTGCTGCAACGGGTGCGTGGCGCCCGGGTCGAAGTGGCGGGTGAAGTGGTAGGGGCCATTGACCAGGGGTTGCTGGTGCTGGTGGCGGTCGAGCCTTCAGATACCCCGCAAAGCGCCGACAAATTGCTGCACAAGCTGCTTAACTACAGGGTGTTCAGCGATGACGAGGGCAAGATGAACCTGTCGTTGAAGGACATTGACGGCGGCTTGCTGCTGGTGTCGCAGTTCACTCTGGCGGCGGATACCAAAAGCGGGCTGCGTCCAAGCTTCAGCACGGCAGCACCGCCGGCCCTGGGCGCGGCGCTTTTTGATCACTTGTTGTTACAAGCGCAACAATTGCATGGCAAGGTGGCTTCGGGGCGTTTCGGCGCCGATATGCAGGTGCATCTGGTCAATGATGGCCCTGTGACCTTTCTGTTACAGACGTGAATGCATCAAAAACGACTTCAATGCCTAAAAAACGTGGGGTTTCGCTATAAATACTTCGTTGACCCTGATGCGTTGTCTCGCGGGCTGCTAGATAATCGCGCGCTACGGGGATCAGCGTGGTTTGGTCCAATTTGACTTATGTAGAGACTTGTCTGACGACCAGCGGGGAATCATTTTGTCCCATGGGAGTCGGAACAATGCTCGCCAACCTGGCATTTAGATAGCTGGCCGTTGGTTTTTTGATCTGTTTTCGGCGAGGGTTGCTCGTGATTGTTAGTCCCTGTAATGCACCAAAATTGTCTGCCAAACGGTTACGAAACGCACTGGTAACGGGCTCTGCCCTGTTTTGCCTGTTCGGCGCGGGTCAACTGTGGGCATTCAGTCTGGACGATGTGTCGGCCAAGGCTAAAGAGCTGGCTGGGCAGAAATACGAAGCTCCGCGCAGCAATCTGCCGAACGAATTCCGCGAAATGAAATTTGCGGACTACCAGAAAATTCGTTTCCGCAACGAAAAAGCCGAGTGGGCCGATCAGAACACCCCGTTCAAGCTGTCCTTCTATCACCAGGGTATGCACTTCGATACACCGGTGAAAATCAACGAAGTGACCGCCGACAGCGTTCAGGAAATCAAATACGACCCGTCGCGCTTCGATTTCGGCGACGTCAAGTTTGATCCAAAAGCCACCGAACAACTGGGTTACGCCGGTTTCCGTGTGCTGTACCCGATCAACCAGAACGACAAGCAAGACGAAATCATGACCATGCTCGGCGCGAGCTACTTCCGCGTCGTCGGCAAGGGCCAGACCTACGGCCTGTCCGCGCGCGGCATGGCGATCGACACTGCCTTGCCGTCCGGCGAAGAATTCCCGCGCTTCACCGAGTTCTGGATCGAGCGCCCGAAGCCGGGTGAAAAACAGCTGGTGATCTTTGCCCTGCTGGATTCGCCACGCGCCACTGGTGCCTACCGCCTGACCCTGCGCCCTGGCAGCGACACCATCGTCGACGTCAAATCGCAAATGTTCCTGCGTGACAAAGTCAGCAAGCTCGGCGTTGCGCCGTTGACCAGCATGTTCCTGTTCGGTGCCAATCAGCCGTCCAAAGTGCTCAACTACCGTCGCGAGCTGCACGATTCCAGCGGCCTGTCGATCCATGCCGGCAACGGCGAGTGGATCTGGCGCCCTCTGAACAACCCCAAACACCTGTCGGTCAGCAACTTCGGCGTCGAGAACCCGCGTGGTTTCGGCCTGCTGCAACGGGGTCGCGACTTCAGCCACTATGAAGACCTCGACGACAACTACGACAAGCGCCCAAGCGCCTGGATCGAGCCGGAAGGCGACTGGGGCAAAGGCACCGTCGACCTGGTAGAGATCCCGACCGCTGACGAAACCAACGACAACATCGTTGCGTTCTGGAGCCCGGCCGAGTTGCCGAAAGTCGGCGAGCCGCTGGACGTTTCCTACCGCCTGCACTGGACCATGGACGAAAAAGCCCTGCACCCGACCGACAGCGCCTGGGTCAAGCAGACCCTGCGTTCGACCGGCGACGTCAAGCAGTCCAACCTGATCCGTCAGCCTGACGGCACCGTGGCTTACCTGGTGGACTTCGAGGGCCCGTCCCTGAAGAACCTGCCGGCCGATGCCCCGGTACGCAGCCAGGTGAGCGTTGGCGACAACGCCGAACTGGTTGAAAACAGCGTGCGCTACAACGAGCACACCAAGGGCTGGCGTTTGACCCTGCGCATGAAGATCAAGGACGCCGGCAAACCGACCGAAATGCGTGCCGCGCTGGTGCAGGATGTTGCACCGCCTGCGCCGGAGCAGGACACCAGCCACGTGCTCAAGGCTGACAAAGTTCTGGCCAAGCAACACGAGAAACAGGCCAAAAAAGACGCCAAGGAAGCGAAAGACAAGGAAGCCAAGCAACCGGACGCCGCCCCAGCCACACCAGAGCCGATCAAGACCGAACAGGTCCTGACCGAGACCTGGAGCTACCAGTTGCCAGCCGATGAGTAATTCTCAAGTCAAGCCAGAGACGTTGTCCGAGTACCTGGCGCATCTGCCGATGACCGCTGAGCAACGTGCCGAACTGGCCGGTTGCTCATCCTTCAGCGAGCTGCACGAACGCTTGTCGTCCGCCACCTTCGACGCACCGGTCGACGCTGCCCAGGCGTCGGTTGGCCGGCGCCTGACGCTTAACAGCGCTGAAGAGCTGCAGGACGCGGAAATGCTCGCGCTCGACGCCAGCGGTCGCGTGTGCCTCAAGGCCACGCCGCCGATCCGACGCACCAAGGTCGTGCCGGAGCCATGGCGCACCAATATCCTGGTGCGCGGCTGGCGCCGTATCACCGGGCGCTCCAACCCGCCCGCGCCACCCAAGGACGAGCGCGTATTGCCGGCCGCGCGCTGGCGTACTGTGGGTTCGATCCGCCGCTATATCCTGCTGGTGCTGATGCTCGGCCAGACCATCGTGGCCGGCTGGTACATGAAAGGCATCATGCCGTACCAGGGTTGGTCGCTGGTCGACTTCGACGAGATCCGCAACCAGACCCTGCTGCAAACCGCCACCCAGGTCCTGCCTTACGCCCTGCAAACGAGCATCCTGATCATGTTCGGGATTCTGTTCTGCTGGGTGTCGGCGGGTTTCTGGACCGCGTTGATGGGCTTCCTCGAATTGCTGACCGGCCACGACAAATACCGGATCTCCGGTAAAAGCGCTGGCGACGAGCCCATTCCGAAAGACGCGCGCACTGCGCTGGTGATGCCGATCTGCAACGAAGACGTGCCGCGTGTATTCGCGGGTTTGCGCGCCACGTTCGAATCGGTGGCCGCCACCGGTGACCTGGATCGCTTCGACTTCTTCGTGCTCAGCGACAGTAACGAAGCCGACATCTGCATCGCCGAACAGCAAGCCTGGCTCGACGTGTGCCGCGAAGCCGGCGGTTTCGGCAAAATTTTCTATCGCCGTCGTCGCCGTCGCGTCAAGCGCAAGAGCGGCAACCTCGACGACTTCTGCCGTCGCTGGGGCGGTGAATACAAGTACATGGTGGTGCTCGACGCCGACAGCGTGATGAGCGGCGAATGCCTGACCAGCCTGGTGCGCTTGATGGAAGCCACGCCGGATGCCGGGATCATCCAGACCGCGCCTCGGGCGTCGGGCATGGACACCCTGTATGCGCGCATGCAGCAGTTCGCCACCCGTGTGTACGGCCCGTTGTTCACCGCTGGCCTGCACTTCTGGCAGCTGGGTGAATCCCACTACTGGGGTCACAACGCGATCATCCGCATGAAGCCGTTCATCGAGCACTGCGCCCTGGCGCCGTTGCCAGGCAAGGGCGCGTTCGCCGGTTCCATTCTGTCCCACGACTTCGTTGAAGCCGCGCTGATGCGCCGTGCCGGCTGGGGCGTGTGGATTGCCTATGACCTGCCGGGCAGCTACGAAGAACTGCCGCCGAACCTGCTGGACGAACTCAAGCGTGACCGTCGCTGGTGCCACGGCAACCTGATGAACTTCCGCCTGTTCCTGGTCAAGGGCATGCACCCGGTGCACCGCGCGGTGTTCCTCACTGGCGTGATGTCCTACCTGTCGGCGCCGTTGTGGTTCCTGTTCCTGGTGCTGTCCACGGCGTTGCTGGCGGTGAACACGCTGATGGAACCGCAATACTTCATGGCGCCGCGCCAGTTATATCCGTTGTGGCCGCAATGGCATCCGGACAAGGCAGTGGCGCTGTTCTCCACCACCATCGTGCTGCTGTTCCTGCCTAAACTGCTGAGCATCATCCTGATCTGGGCCAAGGGCGCGAAAGAGTTCGGTGGCAAGTTCAAGGTGACCCTGTCGATGCTGCTGGAGATGCTGTTCTCCATGCTGCTGGCGCCGGTACGGATGATCTTCCACACCCGCTTCGTGCTCGCCGCGTTCCTCGGCTGGGCTGCGACCTGGAATTCGCCGCAGCGTGACGACGACTCCACGCCCTGGAGCGAAGCGGTCAAGCGCCACGGCCCGCAAACCGTGCTGGGCTTCCTCTGGGCATTGCTGGTGGTGTGGTTGAACCCAAGCTTCCTGTGGTGGCTGGTGCCGATTGTCGGTTCGCTGATGCTGTCGATTCCGGTGTCGGTGATTTCCAGCCGGGTCAACCTGGGGCTCAAGTCCCGCGACGAAAGCCTGTTCCTCATCCCTGAGGAATACAACCCGCCGCAGGCGCTGCTGTCGACCGAGAAGTACACCCACGAAAACCGCTGGCACGCCCTCAATGACGGGTTCGTGCGTTCGGTGGTCGACCCGCAGCAGAACGCCCTGGCCTGTGCCCTGGCGACCTCGCGGCACCGTGAAGCGGAGCCTATCGAGTACCTGCGTGTCGAACGTGTTCGCCATGCGTTGAAAGTCGGCCCTGCCGGCCTTACCAACGCTGAGCGTGTGGCGTTGCTCAGCGACCCGGTCGCCCTGGCTCGCCTGCATGAGCAGGTATGGAGCGAAGGGCATGCCGAGTGGCTTGGCGCCTGGCGTACTTCGATCAAGGCTGATCCCCATGCGCCGTTGCTGCCACTGCAGCCGCAAGCGTCGCGGGCCCAGCCGGCCTGATTCAGACGCCCCCGAGGGTTCTTCCCGGGGGCGTTTCCAACGCCGGTCCTACAGCGTTTCCGGCGTCTTCCTTTAAGCACTAACCCCTTGTTATTTCGAAACAAAAGACCTTTGTTCGAGACGTATTGCCGTGCCTGTGGCTGGGGTAGCATCGCCCCCCACATTCAATGCGCCACGGGGGCACTCATGATCAAAAGGTTTTGTTCGGCATTGCTGATCGGCGCAGTCGCATTGATTCACGCCGGCGTTTCGGCGGCGGGTGCGCTGGAGGATGCGGTGCGCCGCGGCGTGCTGAAAGTGGGAACCACGCCCACGTACACGCCTTTCGAAATGAAGGACAAGCAAGGGCGTATTGTCGGTTTCGAGATCGACCTGCTGCGCACCATGAGCCGTGCCCTGGGTGTCGAGCTTGAGCTGGTCGTGGTGCCGTATACGGAGTTGGTGCCGGGTCTGATGGCGAAGAAATTCGACCTCATCGGCAGCGGCATGACCGTCACCCAGGAGCGCAATCTCACGCTCAACTTCAGTGACTCCTTTATCGTGGTGGGCCAGACCGTGCTGCTGCATCCGCGTCTGGCTGGCAAGGTGTCCAGCATCGAAGACCTCGACGAGGCGGGCTATCACATTGCGGTCAATCAGGGCACTACCGGCGAGGCGGCGGCGCGACGCTTTCTGAAGACGGCCCGGTTCAGCAGTTTCGTCACCCCGGAAGAAGGCGTGCGGCAGGTCGTGGAGGGCAAGGCCGACGCGTTCATTCACGACGCCCCCTACAACCTGATCGCCATGGCGCGGCCGGAAAATGCCATTCTGCTCGCGCTGGAGCAACCGTTCACCTTTGAGCCGCTGGCGTTCGGCCTCAAAAAGGGCGACTACGACAGCGTCAACTGGATCAACCACTTTCTCAACCAGGTGGCCCAGGACGGCACCTACGATGACCTGCACGACAAGTGGTTCAAGGACACTGACTGGATGGCGGACGTTGAGTGAAGGTTCCGACGCCGACAAGATTTACCCGTGAAACCTTTGTGACAGGCAGCGAGTGAGTTAGGATCGCACCCCGAAATGGTGCAGCCCTTTTGCGCGCCGACCTTACAAGAATGGTTCAGGGGACTTGATGATGAAAAAGTATCTGTCGATGCTGATGCTCGGCGTCACCGCGCTGGTTGCCGCCACTGCGGTCCAGGCCGGCGCCATCGATGATGCGGTCAAGCGCGGCACGCTCAAGGTCGGCATGGACCCGACCTACATGCCGTTCGAGATGACCGACAAGCGCGGTGAAATCATCGGTTTCGAGGTTGATATCCTCAAGGCCATGGCCAAGTCCATGGGCGTCAAGCTAGAGCTGGTGTCCACCGGCTATGACGGCATTATCCCGGCTTTCCTCACCGGCAAGTTCGACATGATCGGCAGCGGCATGACCCTGACCCAGGAACGCAACCTGCGCCTGAACTTCAGCGAACCCTTCATCGTGGTAGGCCAGACCCTGCTGATTCGCAAGGAACTGGAAGGCACCATCAAGTCCTATAAAGACCTCAACGACGAGAAGTACCGCCTGACCTCCAAGCTCGGCACCACCGGAGAGATGGTCGCCAAAAAGCTGATCGCCAAAGCCAAGTACCACGGCTATGACAACGAACAGGAAGGCGTGCTGGACGTGGTCAACGGCAAGGCCGATGCGTTTGTCTACGACGCACCGTACAACGTGGTCGCCGAGAAAAAGGTC
Organism: Pseudomonas poae RE*1-1-14; assembly: GCF_000336465.1. NCBI lineage: Bacteria > Pseudomonadati > Pseudomonadota > Gammaproteobacteria > Pseudomonadales > Pseudomonadaceae > Pseudomonas > Pseudomonas poae. Next base: position 5,186,931 of record NC_020209.1, read on the forward strand.
GGCAACGGCAAGCTGGTGTTCCTTGACGAGCCCTTCACCTTCGAACCCCTGGCGTTCGGTCTGAAGAAGGGCGACTACGACAGTCTCAACTACATCAACAATTTCCTGCACCAGATCCGCAACGACGGCACCTACGATCGCATCCATGACAAGTGGTTCAAGAGCTCCGAGTGGCTCAAGGACATGGAATAAGCCTTAAGACCGGGTTGCCTGTATCGCAGGCAAGCCAGCTCCCACTTTTTACGGTGTTCACACCTCAAACGGTGGGAGCGGGCTTGCCCGCGATGGCGGCCTGCCAGGCGACACCCCTCCTGCGGAAAGTGAAATGAAACAGAAAAAAGCCCAATGGCCCTGGCACCTGCTGACCGTGGTCGTGCTGGTCGGCCTGGCTGGCGCGTTGTACTACGCCACCTCACTGATGGCCTACGAGTGGCGCTGGAACCGCGTGCCGCAGTACTTCGCCTATCAGGCCGAAGAAGCGCAGCGCGCCGCCGACATCTCCACGGTCATCGACCTGGTGCGCAAGGGCGACGTCGCCGAAGTGACCCTGCGCAACGACGCCGGTGCCGAACAACGGGTGAGCGTGGCCGACAACAGCCTGCAAGTGGCGCGCGGCGATGATGTGGCCGAAGGCGATGTGATCGGGGTGAACCGCCATTGGGCGCTCGGCCCTTTGATGTGGGGCTTGTGGACCACGTTGTGGCTGTCGGTGGTCTCCGGGATCCTCGGGTTGGCGATTGGCCTGGCGACTGGGCTGTGCCGACTGTCCAGTAACCCCACCTTGCGCGACCTGTCGACGCTCTACGTCGAACTGGTGCGCGGCACGCCGCTGCTGGTGCAGATCTTCATTTTCTATTTCTTCATCGGCACGGTGCTCAACCTGTCCCGGGAGTTCGCCGGGATCGCCGCGCTGTCGCTGTTCACCGGTGCCTACGTGGCGGAAATCGTGCGGGCCGGCGTGCAGTCCATCACCCGTGGTCAGGACGAAGCCGCGCGTTCCCTGGGCCTGAGCGCCAGCCAGTCGATGCGTCACGTGGTATTGCCGCAGGCCTTCAAGCGCGTGCTGCCGCCCCTGGCCGGGCAATTTATCAGCCTGGTGAAGGACACCTCGCTGGTCTCGGTGATCGCCATCACCGAACTGCTCAAAAGTGGTCGCGAGGTGATCACCACCTCGTTCTCGCCATTCGAAATTTTGTTCTGCGTCGCAGGCCTGTACCTGCTGATCAACCTGCCGCTGTCGAAAATGGCCAGCCGGCTTGAGCGGAGGCTCGCACAAAGTGATTGAAGTCCGCGATCTGGTAAAAGTCTTTGATACCCGTGGGCAAGTGGTGCGCGCGGTCGACCACGTCACCACGCAGGTGGCCAGGGGCGAGGTGCTGGTGGTGATCGGTCCGTCCGGTTCCGGCAAGTCCACCTTCCTGCGCTGCCTCAACGGCCTGGAAGCCTTCGACTCGGGCTCGGTGAGCATCGACGGCCTGCAACTGGCCGACCCGAAGACCGATGTGAACGCCTACCGCCGCGAGGTCGGCATGGTGTTCCAGCACTTCAACCTGTTCCCGCACATGACCGTACTGGAAAACCTCTGCCTGGCGCAAAAAGTCGTGCGCAAGCGCGGTAAAAAGGAGCGCGAAGCCAAGGCCCTGGCGCTGCTGGAAAAGGTTGGCATTGCGCAAAAAGCCAACGAGTTCCCCTCACGCCTATCCGGCGGGCAGCAACAGCGGGTGGCGATTGCCCGCGCCCTGGCCATGGAGCCCAAGGTGATGCTGTTCGACGAGCCCACCTCGGCGCTGGACCCGGAAATGGTCGGCGAAGTGCTGGACGTGATGAAAACCCTGGCCGTGGAAGGCATGACCATGGTCTGCGTCACCCACGAGATGGGCTTTGCCCGCGAAGTGGCGGACCGGGTGCTGTTCTTCGACCACGGCAAGTTGCTCGAAGACGCGGCACCGTCCGAATTTTTTGCCGCGCCCAGGGACCCGCGCGCCCAAGCGTTTTTGCGTCAGGTCCTGTAGCCGTCAGACCTTGAACCGTTCGACGTACTGCTGCAGGCTCACCCCCAGCCGTGCCAGCTCGATACTCGCCGTTGCCGTCTGTTCACTGGCGGTGGCGGTTTGCTCCGAGGCGTCGCGCACTTTCAACACACTGCGATTGATCTCTTCGGCCACTGCGCTCTGCTGTTCGGCCGCCGCCGCAATCTGCGGATTCATGTCCTGGATAACCGCCACGGTGCGGGCGATCTCCATCAGCGCATCGCCGGCGTTGCGTGCCAGGCCGACGCTGCTGTCGGTGAGCGTGCGACTGTGGTCCATGATGTCGGCCACTTGCTGTGTGCCGCTGTGCAGGCCGCTGATCAGCCCTTCGATTTCCTCCGCAGACTGCTGGGTACGCTGGGCCAGTGTGCGTACTTCGTCGGCGACCACCGCAAACCCCTGACCGGCTTCGCCGGCGCGCGCCGCTTCGATGGCGGCGTTGAGCGCCAGCAGGTTGGTCTGCTGCGAGACGGACTTGATCACGTCCAGCACGCTGCCGATTTTCTGGCTTTCCCGTTGCAGCGCCAGCATGGCCTGGCTTGAGCGTGCCATTTCATGGGCCAGGTGTTCGATTTGCGCCACGGCACCGGTCACTACTTGATCGCCGATTTCGGTCTGTTGATTGGCCGCACCGGCAGCAATTGAAGCCTGCTCGGCATGCCGAGCGACTTCCTGAGCGGTGGCCAGCATCTGGTTCATGGCGGTCGCCACCTGCTCGGTTTCCGCGCGCTGATGGTTCACCCCGGCGCGCGTTTGCTCGGTGACCGTGGACAGCTCCTCGGCCGCGCTGGCGACTTGTCGTGCGTTGTCGCTGATGTTGCCGATCAGCGCGCGCAGGTTCGCCGTCATCTGGTTCATGCTGCGTTGCAACTGGCCCAACTCGTCCTTGCGCCGGGTCTGCAGGTCGTCGCTGAGGTCGCCCTGGGCAATGCGGTTGGCCATCGACAGTGCCATGCGCAGCGGCTCGACGATTTGCCTGGCAATCAGCCACGCCGCCAGCGCGCCGAACAGCAGGGCGGCAGCGGTGATGAGCAAGGTATGGGTGCGCGCCTGCTCGGCCTCGCGGTCGCGGCGCTGGGTCTGGTCCTGGCTTAACAGGTCGCTTTGCCCGAGCAATTGATCCAGCAATGTCTCCAACTGCGTTTGCCCGGCTTCGGTGCTCAATTGAGTGTCCTTGAGCCGTGTGAGGTGGGTGCGCATGCCTTGCACGGTGGTGTTCAACAGGGTGCTGTTGACCGGCAGCTTCGCCACGGCGGCCTGGGCCGTTTCGAGATCGCGCTCGGCATCGCTGACCGATTGTGCATAAGCCTCCAGTGAACTGGCGGCCCAGGCCGGGCTTTGCGCACGGTCGTCGGCCTGTTCGATGGCCTGGCGCAGGTCTTCCACGGCATCCAGGGCTTTTTGATCGTCCTGATCCGGCAGGTCGCTGGCCAATTGCGTCAACACATCACCGGTCTGCGAGGCAGTCTCCTTGAGTTTTTCGCGGGCGGCCTCGCGCTGCTCAACCAGCGTCGGCACCTCCTTGAGTCGCGCTTTGAAGGTGCTGGAAAGACGGGTCATCTCCTGATGGTACTCGGCCGCCTTGGGCGCCTGGAGTCGGCCGGGAAGCTCGGTCAGCAGGTCATCGATTTTTTGCATGCCCGTACCCAGCTTGTTGAGGCTGTCGGCATTGTTCAGGGTTCGGTAAACAATGCGGTCTGCCCGCAGCTCTTCACCGGCCACCGCCAATTGCGACAGCAGCGTGAGCGTTTGTGAGCGGTAGCGGGAAGCCTCCAGGGCTTGCCAGCCCGTTGTGGCAATCACAAGGCTCAGGGCAAGTACCAGGGAAAACCCCAGGATCAGTTTGAAGGTGACACTTATATCACCCAGCAGATGAGTCATTCGACGAAGCATGATCGACCTCCAACGAGAGAGTAACCGGCGTGGTTAAACGCTAGTCCCATCGATGGTCGGTCGAGCCTGATAAATGCGTAGGAAATTTCAGAGGTGGCAGGCGGCGACCGAGAACCGGTCGCCGCACAGGCAGATGCGTCAGACCCGGAAGCGGCTGACCAATGCTTGCAGATGGGTGCCCAGACGCGCCAGTTCAGTACTCGAAGCGGCGGTTTCTTCGCTGGCCGCAGCGGTCTGCTCCGAGATGTCGCGCACGTTCAGCACACTGCGGTTGATCTCTTCAGCCACGGCGCTTTGCTGCTCGGCGGCGGTGGCGATCTGCGAGTTCATCGCCTGGATGGTCGACACCGTCAGGGTGATGCTCGACAGGGCAGTGCCGGCGCGACGGGTTAGCTCGACGCTGCTGTCGGTGAGGCCACGGCTGTTGTCCATGATGGTCGCCACCTGCTGGGTACCGCTCTGCAGGCCGACGATCAGCTCGGCGATCTCCTCGGTGGACTTCTGGGTACGCTGCGCCAGGCTGCGCACTTCGTCGGCCACCACGGCAAAACCCCGTCCGGCCTCACCCGCACGGGCGGCCTCGATGGCGGCGTTGAGCGCGAGCAGGTTGGTCTGCTGGGCCACGGATTTGATCACGTCGAGCACGCTGCCGATCTTGTCGCTCTCACGCTGCAGATGGCCCATGGCCTCGGTGGAGCTGCCCACCTCGGCGGCCAGGCGTTCGATCTGGGCGATGGCTTGCGCCACCACCTTGTCGCCTTCACGGGCCTGCTGGTCGGCAGCCACGGCGGCTTCGGAAGCCTCTTCGGCGTTGCGCGCGACTTCCTGTACGGTGGCGGCCATTTCGTTCATGGCGGTGGCCACCTGGTCGGTCTCGACCTTCTGGCTGTTGACCCCGGCACTGGTCTGTTCGGTAACGGCTGACAGTTGCTCGGCCGCGCTGGCGATTTGGGTCACGCCGTCGCTGATGCCCCCGATCAACGCCCGCAGGCCCAGGGTCATGCTTTGCATGGCCCGTTGCAGTTGGCCCAGTTCGTCTTTGCGGCCGGACTCCAGGTTGTGGCTCAAATCGCCCGAGGCCACGCGCTCGGCGACCTGCAGGGTCTGGTTGAGCGGGATGATGATCTGGCGGGTGATCGCCCAGGCGGCGAACAGGCCCACGATCAATGCCAGCGCGGCGGCCAGCAGCAGCAGGTATTTGGCTTGCGCGGCATCCCGGTCGCGCACGGCGGTCTGCGACACGGTGAGTTTTTCGCTGTGCCCCATCAGGATATCGCCCTGGGCGGTGATGGTCTTCAGCGCAGCGGCGGCGGCCGTCTGGGAGTCACGGTATTGGCTAACGGCGGCGCGGTAGGCCTGCAGCGAAACGCCGGCCTGTTGCAGGTTGGTCTGGTACTGCGCCGGCAGTTGGCCTTCGAGCTCGCTGGCTTTCTTGAGGGCGTTGTCGATGGCATCCAGCGCCGGTTGCTCGGCCTCGACCTTGCCGCTGTAGGTGTAGCCGCGCACCTGGAAGCGTGCCTGCTGGATCAGTTTGCTCAAGCTCACCACGCTGTTGAACTGGCTGACGCTGTCGCCTTGCAGCAGTGAGGCTTCGACCTCGCTGACCTTGGCCACCGCATTGTCAGCGGTGTCGCCCAGTTTGCTGCGTGCGCCTTCACGCTTGAGCCCGGCCTGGACCATGCCAGCGAAGGCCTTTTTGTACTGGCTCAAGGCTTCCTGCTGCTGTTCGACCAGGACCTTGTCTTCGGGTTGTTCGATCAATTGCGCGGCTTTTTTCAGGCCGTCGTCCAACTGTGCAATCAGGCTATCGACCGCGCCGGTGCCTTGCTCGCCGCGCCGCATTTCGAAGTCCAGGCGCGCCAGACGCAGGTCCTTGGTCACGCCGTTGAGGCTGGAGATATAACCCAGCTTGTCACCCCGACCGATCACATCGCCCACGCTGGTCCAGCCGGTGAAGGTGATCATTAATGTCAGTACCAATACCAGGCCGAAGCCCACGCCCAGTTTGGTTTTGACGCTGACATTGCCCAGCTTTTCGGCTAACCGACGATACATGTTGCAAACTCCCCTGTAACAAGGCTTGGACTTATCGAGGGGCTATCGGCCGGTGCTCAGGATTCTGTAGCAACATAACCGTCGTGAGAGGGCTTTTTTTAGAAAAGGCGGGAGAGCAGGGCGGTGACGGCGGTTTCGACGCGCAGAATGCGCGCGCCCATTTGCACCGGTTGCAGGCCGGCCTTGGTCAGCAGGTCCACCTCGTAGGGGATCCAGCCGCCTTCTGGGCCAATGGCCAGCGTCACGGACTCTTCGAGTCCGCGCGGGCAGGGCGGATAATCGCCGGGGTGGCCGATCAGGCCGAGGGTGCCCTCGGTCATGGCTGGCAGGCGATCTTCCACGAACGGCTTGAAGCGCTTCTCGATGATGATCTGCGGCAGCACCGTGTCCCGCGCCTGTTCCAGGCCGAGAATCAGTTGCTCGCGTACCGCGTCAGGCTCCAGGAACGGGGTCTGCCAAAAGCTTTTTTCCACCCGGTAACTGTTGAGCAGCACCACCTTCGGCACACCCATGGCGGCTACGGTTTGCAGCACGCGGCGCAGCATCTTGGGACGCGGCAAAGCCAGCAGCAGGGTCAGCGGCAGTTTGGCCGGTGGCGGCTGGTCGAAGCTGACGTGCAGCTCGGCCTCGGCAGCCTCCAGACGCAGCAAGTGTGCGTTGCCCATCAACCCGCCGATGCGTCCAACGCGCAAGCTGTCGCCAACGGCGGCACGGTGGACGTCCTGCATGTGCACCAGGCGCCGGTCGCGCAGCACCACACGGTCGGCCGCGATGAAGTCGGCCTCCTCAAGCAGCAGCAGGTTCACGGCTGGGTCGCTGGCGGTTGGTCGTCGTCGGCGGGCTGGTCTTCGGGGTGTTCGCCACGCTTGCTGATCAAACCGCTGAACAGGATGCCGATCTCGAACAGCATCCACATCGGCACGGCCAGCAGGGTCTGGGAGAAGATGTCCGGCGGCGTGAGGATCATGCCCACCACAAAGCAGCCGATGATCACATACGGGCGGATCTTCTTCAGGTACTTCACGTCGACCACGCCGATCCACACCAGCAGCACCACGGCCACCGGGATCTCGAACGCCACGCCGAAGGCGAAGAACAGCGTCATCACAAAATCAAGGTAGCTGGTGATGTCGGTCATCATTTCCACCCCGGCCGGGGTGGCGGCGGCGAAGAACTTGAAGATCAGCGGGAACACCAGGAAGTAGGCGAAAGCCATGCCGGTGTAGAACAGCAGAATGCTCGACACCAGCAACGGCACCGCAATGCGCTTCTCGTGCTTGTACAGGCCCGGCGCAATAAAACCCCAGATCTGATGCAGGATCACCGGGATCGCCAGAAACAGCGAGACCATCATGGTCAGCTTCAACGGCGTGAGGAACGGCGAGGACACATCGGTGGCGATCATCGTCGCGCCCACCGGCAGGTACTGACGCAGGGGCGTGGAAACGAAGGTGTAGATCTGCTGGGTAAAGGCGAACAGCCCGGCAAAAATGATGAAGATCGCCGCCACGCAACGCAGCAGGCGGGTACGCAGCTCGGTGAGGTGCGAGACCAGCGGCATGTGCTGGTCGTTTTCCGGTTTATCAGCGCTCATGGGGCTCGCGGCGGCAATGTAGGGTCATGGGGAGCGGGCGCTGCAACAGGCGCCGGCACAGGCTCGGTGGGAACGGTCGGGCGCGCGGGCGGGGTTTCAACCACCGGTGCGATGCTGTTGGCCGCAGGCTCCGCCGGTTTGGCGGGCTCCTGCACCGGCGTCAGGATTTTGCGCGCCTCCTGCTCCAGCGACAGGATGTGTTCGTTGTGCAACTGACGGCGGATTTCGTCGGCGCCGATTTCCCGTTCAACTTCCTGTTTGATCGCATTGAAACTGCGTTTCAGGCGACCGATCCACAGGCCCGCCGTGCGTGCTGCACCGGGCAACCGTTCCGGCCCCAGCACCAGCAAGGCAACCAGGCCGACGAGGAGCAGTTCAGAGAAGCTGATACCAAACATTAGTCAGTACTCACAGGTCTTTGCGGGTCGGCTCTTCGACTTTCTCAGCCTGCACGTCGAACGTACGACGCTCGGTGATCGGCTGGGTGGCCTGCGGGTGCACGGGCTGGGCCGGCGGCACGGGATTGACCACGGGGTCGGCCGGTTTTTCATCGTCGTTCATGGCCTTGCGAAAGCCCTTGATCGACTCGCCGACGTCGGTGCCCAGGTTCTTGAGTTTCTTGGTGCCGAATACCAGTACCACCACCACCAGAATGACGATCCAGTGTTTCCAGTCAAAAATGCCCATGCTGCAAATCCTCCAGTCTTAGTTATTCAAGCGGACGGGCGCGAGGCCTTTTCGACGTGCCCGGACAAACCGAAGCGACGGTCCAGCTCATCCAGCACGGCCTGTGGATGCTGCCCCAGTTGGGCGAGCATCACCAGGCTATGAAACCACAGGTCCGCGGTTTCATAGATGACATCGCTGCAATCACCGCTGATCTGCGCATCCTTGGCGGCAATGATCGTCTCGACGGATTCTTCGCCGAGCTTTTCCAGAATCTTGTTCAGGCCCTTGTGGTAAAGGCTGGCGACATAGGAACTGTCGGCGTCCGCGCCTTTGCGCGCTTCCAGCACCTGGGCCACACGGTTGAGGGTATCGCTCATGTTCAGTGTCCTGCCGGGTAGATGGCGTGCGGGTCTTTGAGCACCGGCTCGACCACTTTCCACTCGCCGTTCTCGAACACGCGGTAGAAGCAGCTGTGACGCCCGGTGTGGCAGGCGATGCCGCCGATCTGCTCGACCTTGAGGATCACCACGTCGCCGTCGCAGTCCAGGCGCAGCTCGTGCAGGGTTTGCACATGCCCGGACTCCTCGCCCTTGCGCCACAGTTTGCCACGCGAACGTGACCAGTAAATGGCGCGCTGCTCGGCGGCGGTCAGGCTCAGGGCCTCGCGGTTCATCCAGGCCATCATCAATACGCGCCCGGTCTTGTAGTCCTGGGCAATGGCCGGCACCAGGCCGTCACTGTCCCACTTGATCTCGTCCAGCCAGTCTTTCATGTTCGGCTCCGGCAATTTGCGACAGTGTATAACCGGATGGGCTATCGACGCACGATCAGATAAATACCCACGGCCACCATCACACCGGCCGGCCAGAAGCCCAGCTGGTTCAATGGCCCGACGATGGCGAGCATCACGCCGCCCACCAGGTGCGTGGCGCCAAGCAGGCGCAGGAACCAGTCGTCCTTGCGCTTGCGCCACGGCGGCTCCGGGTCCCTGGCATGGGGCTGGGACATGCGCTCGAGCAGGTCACGGGTCATGTTGGCCAGATGGGGCAGTTGCTCCATCTGGCTGTACATATTGCCGATCATGGTTTTGGGGCTCATGCGCTCGCGCATCCAGCGTTCCAGGAACGGTTGGGCGGTGTTCCACAAGTCGAGGTCCGGGTACAGCTGGCGGCCCAGGCCTTCGATGTTGAGCAGGGTTTTTTGCAGCAAGACCAACTGCGGCTGCACTTCCATGTTGAAGCGCCGCGCGGTCTGGAACAGGCGCATCAGCACCTGACCGAAAGAAATATCCTTTAACGGCTTTTCAAAGATCGGCTCGCACACCGTGCGGATCGCCGCTTCGAACTCGTTGAGCTTGGTTTCCGCCGGCACCCAGCCCGAATCGATGTGCAACTGTGCCACGCGGCGGTAGTCACGCTTGAAGAAGGCAAACAGGTTGCGCGCCAGGTAGTCCTGGTCTTCCGGGGTGAGGCTGCCGACGATGCCGCAGTCGATCGCGATGTATTGCGGGCTCCACGGAGTAACGGTGCTGACGAAAATGTTGCCGGGGTGCATGTCGGCGTGGAAGAAGCTGTCGCGAAATACCTGGGTGAAGAAAATCTCCACACCGCGCTCGGCGAGCATCTTCATGTCGGTGCGCTGGTCGGCCAGGGCGGCGAGGTCGGTGACCTGCAGGCCGTAGATGCGCTCCATCACCAGTACTTTTGGGCGGCACCAGTCCCAATACACTTGCGGCACGTACAGCAGCTGCGAGCCTTCGAAGTTGCGGCGCAGCTGGCTCGAGTTGGCGGCTTCGCGCAGCAGGTCGAGTTCGTCGTAGATGGTTTTTTCATAGTCAGCGACCACGTCCACCGGGTGCAGCAGGCGCGCATCGGCGGAGAAGCGTTCGGCGGCGCGGGCGAGGACGAACAGCCACGCCAGGTCCTGACCGATGACCGGCTTGAGGCCCGGGCGAATCACTTTCACCACGACTTCTTCGCCGGTCTTGAGCTGTGCGGCGTGCACCTGTGCGACCGAGGCCGATGCCAGCGGTTCGACGTCGAACCGGCTGAACACCTCGCTGATCTTCTTGCCCAGCTGCGACTCGATCAGCGCCATCGACTGTTGCGAGTCGAACGGCGGCACGCGGTCCTGCAGCAGCATCAGTTCGTCGGCGATGTCTTCGGGCAACAGGTCGCGGCGAGTGGAAAGAATCTGCCCGAACTTGATGAAGATCGGTCCCAGGTCCTGCAATGCCAAGCGCAGGCGCGCGCCACGGCTGAGCTCGAGCTTTTTGCGCGGCAACCAGCGCCACGGCAGCACATAGCGCACCGCCAACAAAAACCACGGCAGTGGCAAGGCGAACAGCAGGTCATCGAGGCGGTAGCGCATGACCACGCGCTGGATACGAAACAAACGGCGGACGGCGAGCAGCTTCATGCGTTATCGCTTGGATCAAGGGAACGGCTCAGGCGCTCGAAGCGTGCCTCGAGGCGTTCCAGGTCGATTTTGGCCTTGTCGAGTTCACGAAAGCGCGCTTGCGCTTCTCGCTCCCCGACCAGGGTGCGCGCTTCTTCGCTCAGGTATTCGGCGAGGTTCTGGTTAAGGCTGGCAAACCCCTGTTGATACCACTGCGCGCGGCTGCGCAGGTGCCCGCTGATCAGTGGGGTGGCCACCGGGCCGAGCCAGCGCGACAGCTCGTATTCCCAGTCCAGTTCCAGGTCCTGCAACACGGCGGCGAGATCCATCAGCACCGCGCTTTCGCCTTCCAGGTGCACCTGCGGGCTGTGCAGGATGGCAGTCTTGTTGCGGCTCAGGGCCAGATTCAACAGGCTGGAGGCCGGTGCGCGCAGGGTGCAGTCGGCTTCGGCAGCCCATTGTGTGGCGAGCAGCAGGCCTTCGTCGCTGGGCAGGATGAACAGTTGCAGGGCGGGACGGGTGCAATCGACGGCGATCACCTTGCCGTTCAAGTGCCCCAGCCGCGCCAGGGCGGTACTGTCCAGGCGCAACACACGGTTGAGGCCGCGCTCGACGCCGGCAAGAAGGCCCGCGAGCAGCATCAGGGTTTGATGCCGCGGTGCAGGGCGACGATACCCGAGGTCATGTTGTGGTAGGTCACGCGGTCGAAACCGGCTTCCACCATCATCGACTTGAGGGTTTCCTGATCGGGGTGCATGCGGATCGACTCGGCCAGGTAGCGATAGCTCTCGGCGTCATTGGTGATCAGCTTGCCCATCAGCGGCATGAAGGCAAACGAGTAAGTGTCGTAGACCTTGGACATCAGCGCATTGGTCGGCTTGGAGAATTCGAGCACCAGCAGACGACCGCCGGGCTTGAGTACGCGCAGCATCGAGCGGATCGCGTCTTCCTTGCGGGTCACGTTGCGCAGGCCGAAAGCGATGGTCACGCAGTCGAAATGGTTGTCCGGGAACGGCAGTTTTTCCGCGTCGGCCTGGACGAACTCGATGTTGTCGGCCACGCCCTTGTCCAGCAGGCGATCACGGCCGACCTTGAGCATCGACCCGTTGATGTCCGCCAGCACCACCTGACCGGTGGGGCCGACCAGCCTGGAGAACTTGGCCGCCAGATCACCCGTGCCGCCGGCGATGTCCAGCACGCGGTTGCCGGTGCGTACGCCTGACAACTCGATGGTGAAGCGCTTCCACAGGCGGTGCATGCCGCCCGACAGCACGTCGTTCATCAGGTCGTACTTGGCCGCCACGGAGTGGAACACCTCAGCGACCTTTTCCGCTTTCTGGCTTTGCGGGACGTTCTTGAAGCCGAAGTGAGTGGTGGGTTCGGCATCGCTGCCTTTGCGCTGATCAGTCATATCGCTGTCACCAAAAGAGAATGCGGCACATGATAATCCCCAGGGCCTGCTTTGTCTTGGCAAGGCTGAAGGTAAGATAGGTGCTTATCGAGACCCTTTGCTGCATCGAAGGTTTCTCAGCCCCTCATGAAAGGAGTCATTGGCATGGCCCGTATAACCGTTGAGCGTGAGCATTCCCTGGGTAAGCAAGGGGCGCGGGCGAAGGCCGACACGCTGGCGCAGAAACTCAATGACAAGTATGGCGTGGAGTCGTCGTGGTCCGGCGACACCTTGAACCTCAAGCGTTCGGGGGTTAAAGGCACGGTTGAAGTGGATGATGATTCATTGCGCATCAACGTGGAGTTGGGCCTGTTGATGTCGGCCATGAGTGGCACGCTTAAATCCGAGATCGAGAAAGCACTGGACAAGGCGTTGGCCTGATCGATTGCACTTAGGGTGTCGATTCTAATTTTCCAGCCTACTGTGTGCGCAAGCCCTCAACGACTGCGGGCCGATTCCCGTACTGACTTGTGAGGTGCACCATGGCCAACGTTATGCTGCGAAAAAAAATCGATGTTCAGACCCCTGCCGTCAGTGGCGTCAAGCGTTATGCCCGCAAGATCTGGCTGGCGGGCCTTGGCGCTTATGCGAGGGTCGGCAGCGAGGGCGGCGAGTACTTCAAGGAACTCGTCAAGAGCGGTCAACGTATTGAAAGTAAAAGCAAAAAAGTTGCAGTTGAACAAGTGGGCGCGGATAACAGTCATATCCACCAAGTAAAGAGTTATGTCTCAAACGTCAAAGACCTGGTTGAAGTTCAGCTGGCTAACGTTGAAAGCGCTTTTGACTCGCGTGTTGCAAGTGCCTTGAATCGGATCGGCATTGCGTCTAAACATGACGTTGAGACACTCTCTGCTAAGCTCGAAGAGCTGACGGCATTGCTCGAACGTGTCGCGCGTAAACACTAAGGAGACACCGGAATGGCTGTTAAAAAGACTACTCAGAAAGAAAGCAGCTCGTGGGTCGGGGAAGTTGAAAAATATTCCCGCAAGATCTGGCTTGCTGGTTTAGGCGTGTATTCGAAGGTGAGCAGTGACGGCGGCAAGTACTTCGAGACGCTGGTTAAAGACGGCGAAAAAGCCGAGAAGTTGACCAAAACTTCAGTGGGTAAAAAAGTCGACGCGGCAAAGGCCACCGCCGGCTCCGCCAAGTCGAGCATTTCCGACACCTGGGGCAAGCTGGAAGAGACGTTCGACAAGCGCCTCAACAGTGCCATCTCGCGACTTGGCGTACCGAGCAAGGCAGAGCTGAAAACCCTGCACAGCAAGGTTGATACCCTGACCCGCCAGCTTGAAAAACTCACGGGTGCCAAGGCGACGCCTGTGAAAGCAGCGGCTGCCAAGCCGGCGGCTAAAACGGCAGCGGCCAAACCTGCTGCAAAAAGTGCTGCCAAGCCTGCGGCGAAGGCTCCGGCTAAAGCGGCCGCCAAGCCGGCTGCAAAAACCGCAGCGGCCAAACCGGCCAGCAAGCCGGCGGGCAAACCGGTGGCAGCCAAACCCGCCGCCAAGCCTGCAGCAGTGAAGACTGCGGCAAAACCTGCGGCCAAAACCGCTGCCGCCAAGCCGGCTGCGAAACCTGCCGCAGCCAAACCTGCCGCCAAGCCGGCTGCGAAACCTGCCGCAGCCAAACCTGCCGCCAAGCCAGCAGCCAAACCAACAGCCGCCAGGAAACCTGCAGCTGCGAAGACGCCGGCCGCCGCCAAGCCTGCCAGCTCTGCCGCCAACTCGGTCTCTGCGCCTGCTGCAACGCCGACTGCAACGCCGGTAACCCCGACGCCCTCCAGTCAGTCCTGATTTTCCAGGGCACACAAAAACGCCCGGCCTGCGAAGGTCGGGCGTTTTTGCATTCACGGCCTGAGCATCATCAGTTGTAAGTAATCGACACCGTTACCGCGCTGGCCAGCGTACCGTGGGTGATCGGCTTGCCGGTCTTGTGATACGCCGCTTTCAGCGCCAGCACCGCCTTTTTGTCACTCGTGGCAATCGTGCGGCTGCGTTGTGCTGGTGTTCCGTTGGCTGGCAAGGCTTGCCCGCTGGACAGCCCGAGCGCCGTGCCCGCCGACGTCCCGGTATTGGCAAAGAGTGCGGGGTTGTCGGTCGACGGCGTGCCCGCGAACAGGAAAATCACATTTTTGACGTCCGAGTCGCAGTCGGCGGCCAGCTCGAAGTCATGTTCGCCGGCGGACGTGGCGGTATCGAAGTCCGACACTTTGACTGGCGGCAGGGTGATGGTGCGATTCACATCCCCGGCGATCAGGTTGCAGGTGCCGGCATTGACCACACCGGCAAAGGTCAGGGTCCCCGTGGTGGCCGCCAGTGCATCATGGGTCGCCAGGCTGGCCGTCACGGCCAGCAGCAGGGAGAGTTTGGAAAGGTTCATCAAAGGTCCTTGGGGGTCAGTTATAGGTGATGTTGACCGTGGCGGTGCTGGTCAGCGTGCCTTGGCTGACCGTGCCGTTGCGGTGATAGGCAGCGCTGAGTGGCAACACGGCACGATCGCCGGATACCGCCAGCGTGCGCTCGTTGTCGCTGCCATCGGCCGAGAGGGTTCGCGCAACGCCGTTTATGCGTGAATACAGCCACAGCGCCACGCCACCGGCGGTGCCCGTGTTGGCGAACAGCAAGGTGTTTTCAGGTGCAGGCGTGCCGGAGAAACGGAATGTGACGCTGGAGGCCTCGCTGCAGTTGGCGCTTAACTCGAAGTCGCGTACGCCGGCAAAAGGCGCCGCTTCAAACGCGCTGGCTTGCACCGGGTCGAGCGAAATGGTGCGATTGACGTCGCCGGCTGCCAGGTCGCAGGTGGCGGCAGGGCTGACGAAGCGCACCGGGCTGTCGAGCAGCAGCTGGTAGCGGCCCAGGATGTTGTTCCTGACGTCTCTCATGCGGTAATCGAAAATATTGCCGGCAGGCATGACCCCGCCTGTCACCGGCCCGATTTTGTAGAAAATCGCCTCCGCTTTCGTGAAAATCGGGATCCTCCCCGGTGGACCGACGGTCTCGCCGCTCGTCAAAGCGAAGTTGTTGGTCGACCCGCGTGCATCGGTGATTCTGATCGTGATGCCTACGCCGGGCGCCTCGGTAGGGGACGAGAAGGCGATCGGATCTTTTGGACCTAATTGTCGCGCGATGACCACGATCAGGTTGTGGGTGGGGCAGTCGAGAAAACGGTCAGGCAGCACGCCGTTAAAGGGTTGGCGCAGGATTTCGCTGCCCAGGGGCAGGCTGGCCGGTACGTTGATAACGGCTGGCAGCGTCAAGCCATGCTGGGAGTTGGAATAACTCTCACAATAGGCTTGGGCTGCTAATGGAACGCTGGTCAGTAGTACGGCGAACAGGCGTTTGATGGAATGCTTCATCTTCAGTCCCACAAGAAACAAGAGGTTCATGGGCGCGCGCCGCGTTGCGTGCCGGCTTTGCAAACGCCCGCATCCAACTGGCGCAAGCGGGTGCTCGCGGTGCTGTCAGGTTGTACCGCCAGGTCGTAGTCGAGCTGGCAGGTGTCGTCAGCCAGGGGGCCCCATGTGATGCGTAACCGGCCTCGCGTGCCGGCTACACGCACGAATGCTTTTGCGCCCTGGCCGACAATCCCGACAGTGGCGCCGACTTCGTCGAACACATCGGCACCGAACGGCAGCACGCTGCCGTCCTCGCGCAAGGCGCTGATCAATACGGCGTGGCCGCCGATGACCTCAAAGGGCAGCCGCACCACCGAGCCCGCGCGCGGCGCGACGTTTTGCGAGGCCGTCTTAAGCTCGGTATCGACGGACAGATCCCCGGGGTCCAGTTCGACCACGTTCTGCCGATACGGCGTGAGATGGGGCACCACGGCAAAGCCGCTGTTGTCGACCTGCGCACTGCGGTTGCCATTGACTCGGGCACCCTGGGCATTCGGCGCCTGGACGATGCCGAGGGTATCGCCCAGCTCCGGAGCGAAGGTCACGCCGCCTGAGTGGGCGACAATGCCGCCGGTGATGCCGAACGCGCTTGAGCGGTACGCATCGCTTTGGCCATACCCGGCCGACATTACGCCGTGGCTGGCCTGATACCGCACATCGGCACTGCTGGCGTTGCCGCCGCCCCGTGCCTGGCTGCTGCTCAGGCCATAGTTCAATTCGCTACGTTCACCCAGGCTGCCACTCAGGCTCACGCGCTCGCCGCTGCTTTGATCGCCGTGGTAGGCGGTGGTGGTCAGGGTCGGTGGGCGTGCGCCTTTGCCCAGTGGCAGGCTGAAGGTCAGGTCTACCTGCTTGTCGACCTTTTCACTGAGCAAGTCGCGGGTACGCTGGGCGCTGACGGTGTAGTGAAGACCCTTCCATGAGCCGCTGTAACCGGTGGTGAACGTCAGATTGCCGTTGGTTCGATTCCAGTAATTCTGCGATGAACCCGTCAGGTACATCGAGCCACTGCCCACGCGCTGGTTGAGGCTGATGTCCATGCGGTCACGCAGGCGCGACACGCTGTCCAGTTTCAGCCCGTCAATGGCGAGGTCGCGCACGCGCGCTGCATCGCTCACGCTCAGGAAGCCTTCAGTGGAATAACGGTAGGCGCCCAGCGCGAAGTGGGTGCCGGAGTCTGCAAAATTCTTGCTGTAGCGCAACTGAACGCTCTGCCCTTGGCGCGCCCCATGGCCCGGCAGGCGCGCGTGGGAGTGCGTGAGGTCCAGCGACAGCGCGCCGAGCGGGGTGTTGAACGCGGCGCCAAGCAAGGGCGAGCGATAGTCCTCGCCCACCACCACGCCGGTATAGCCCGTCAGCAGGTTGTTCAGCCCGCGCTGGTAGGTGGCTTGCATCAGTGCCGGTGGGTGGTGCAGGCCAATTTCATCCAGCCGGCCGGCGCTCAGCGAATAGCGGCTGGCATCCGGGCGCAGCAGGTTGGCGTTGGCGGCAAACGGTACGATGAATTCGCGTGTGCGGCCATCGGCCTCTGTGACGGTGACCTGCAGGTCGCCGCCGTAGCCGGTGGGAAACAGGTCATTGAGCACAAACGGTCCAGGCGCCACGGATACTTCGTCGAGCAGCACGCCGCGCTGGCGCACGCTGACCCGCGCGTTGGTCTCGGCCACGCCGCGCACCACCGGGGCGAACCCGGTCCGTGAATCGGGCAGCATGCGGTCATCGCTGAACAGGCTGACCCCACGCAGGCGCACGCTGTCGTACAACTCACCCGGCGTGTAGATTTCGCCGATCATCAGTTGCGAACGCAGCAGACTCACGTCGCGTTGCACATAGCTGGCGCTGCTCTGGTAGCCGGCGGCGGTCGAGGTGCGGCTGTAGCTGCCGTTATGGCGCAGGTGCCAATCGCCCAGATTGAGGCCTGTGTTCAGGCCCAGGTAGCTCGACCCCAGCGAATGCCCAGCCGTCTGCGTCACAAAGGTGTTGGCGTTGTAGCGCACAAAGGCCGCGTTGATGCCGTTGTCCCAGTGCTGCGGGTCGACGTAGCCGCGTGGCTGGCGTGCCAGGTAGATCTGCGGAATCTGCAGCTCCAGGCGGTTTTCTCCGGAATCGAACCGGCTGCTGGCGCCAGGCAGGTAGGTGGCGATGTCTGCACAGGTGGAAAACGCCGTCACGGTTTCCAGGCTGATGCCAAACCGTTGCAACGCCTCGCGCTCCAGGCACAGCTGCGCCGCTTCCTGGCCCGGCAGCATGGCGAACGCCACGGTTTCGCGGCCGATCCACTGGCCATTGAGGCGCACGTCGGCGCGGTAGCTGCCGGGCAGCACGACGTTGCCCTGATTGAAGCGGGAGATATCCACCTGCAAGCCAGCCGCGCGATCGGCAAAGAAGGCCGGGTTGAATTCAACCTGTTCGGCACCTTGTGCACTGTTGACCAACGACAGACCCAGCGCCATCGGGTAGAAAAATTGACGTGCGGTTTTTACGCCGATAGGCGTGTTCAGACTCATGGTTGCAGTGCTCGGAAACAGATGCCGATGGAATGTCGGCACAGGCAATCCCTGCCCGGTTGATCGGGCATCGGTACGAAGGCTTTTGATGGGGTTGAACGCTATGGCGACGTCAGGGCGGCGCGGTGGCGCTGTGGGCCACTTTCACGCCGAAATCGTCGAGGGTCTTGAACGCCACGGTGGCCGCAACGCCGGGCGCCGACTTGAGCGTGGGCAGGTCGAAGCGGTTGCGCCCGCCCGGCACCACCATGTATTCAGCGCCTGAAACGGGCGGTTTGCGCGGGTGACGCTGGCCGGCTTCCAGCACGTCAATCTGGTCAAAGGTCACGTAGTAAGGCGTCGGGTTGAACACTTCCACTGCCTGCCCCTGGTGGGTCGACACACGGCGCCATTGCAGTTTTTCGGGCGCGTCTTCGACTCTGTAAGGCAGGTTCGCCGGTCGGAAAAACAGCTTGATCCGCGAGCGAAATGCCAACTGCAGCTGATTGCCTTGAAGGGCTGTCGAGGACTGCGCAGGCACCTCCAGCAGGTTGAACCAGAACAGGCTTTCCTGGGCTTGCGGCAGGGCGTCGCCCGTATAGGCCAGCCGCGCCACCTGCTGTTTGCCGGGCTCCATACGAAAGATCGGCGGCGTAACCACGAACGGCACGCCCGCCCGTTCCGGCGTTGCCTGCTCGTCGCCGCTGTCCAGCCATACCTGGGCCAGCACCGGTGCCTGGTTCTTGCTTTCCAGGCGCACCGTCACTTCCCTGTCGTTCTGCCCATAGACGATGCGCGTGCTGTTGATCACCACGCTTGCCTGTGCGGTATGGGCGCCTATCAGCACCATGGCCAACACCGCGCGCCTCACCCGTGTCGATGAAATCAAGGTTGTTTTCATCTCAGCGGGCCTGGGCGTCTAGGTCAGCCGAGTGACGCACACGGGCGCCGAAGTCGGTGATGGTGGTGAACTCGACCTTGAGCGCGCCGCTTGGGCGACTGCGCAGCAACGGCAGCACAAACTGTTTCACGTCGCCGGCCGGCAGCAGCAGGCTGTCGGTGGCCGACTGGTTCGGCGCTTTGCTGAATCGTTGGCCCGCGTTGAGCAAATCCACTGACGCGAGCGAAAGATGGTACGGCGTTGGATTGGTGACCTGCAGGGCAAACCCCTGTGCGTGGCTGACCAGCTTCCATTGCAATTTGGCAGCGGCACTGGCCGCCGGGTAGGGCAGCGTGGGCGGGCGCAGGAATACGCGCAGACGGGTGCGAAACGACAATTCGATCTGGTTGTTTTTTTCGGCATCCGCCGCGCGCGGCGGCACTTCCAGCACGTTGAGCCAGTACAGGCTTTCCCGGTCGGTGGGCACCGGGTCACCGGAGTAGCGCAGGCGCAATGCCTGTTGCTGGTAAGGCTCGATGCGAAAGATCGGCGGCGAAACACTGAACGGCGCCTGCGCAGTGGCTGGCCTGGAGTGTCGGTCGCCACTGTCCAGCCAGGTTTGCACCAGTGCCGGGCGGCTGCCTCTGTTTTCCAGACGCACGATGACTTCCTGGCGCTGCGCCGGGTAGATCACCCGCGTGCCATGCACAATCACGCCCGCCTGTGCGTCGGGTGTCAGCAGTAACAGCACGGCAAGTGCCGCAGCCAGCCATGCAAGGCCGCTCATTGTTTTCATCGTCCGATCTCCTCTCGTCACTCCTTACTCGGCGTACTCGATCATGAAACCGACCCTGGTATTGACCTTGCCCTCAGTGGCGGCGCCGCTGGCGTAAAGCTGCGCCGCGAGGGGGATGGTTGCCTGGTTGTCGGTGATCACCACGGCTTCGGATTTGTCGGTGTAGACATTGAGCGGCGTGCCGGTACGACTGGTGACTTCGACCTGCACGTTTTTGGCATTGGTGGTGTCGGACGGGTCGTCGTAGCCGTCGATATTCAAGCGCCCGGTCGCCACATCGATAGCGGGGCTGGTCGGGTCGAACGCCACCATGGCGGTGCGCCCGTTGGTGCAACTGCCTTCGCCAGGAGCGCCGATGCGAATGGTGAAGCCGGTGAGGTTGGCGCGGCTGCCGGCCGTGGCCAGGCGCGCGGCTGAGACGCCGCCCAGGTTCACATCCTTGACCACCGCCCCCGTGCCGGGCGCGGCCCCTTCGATGGTGCAGGTCACGTCTGTCACCAGGCCGCTGAAATTGATCACGCCATCGGTGGCATGGGTGGTAGTCGACAGCGCTGCACTCAGAATGAGGGCGGCGGGAATTAAAGCCTTAACGTTCATCGTGTTCTCAAGGTTGGGTGTAAATAATGGGTCCTTATAATGTGTATCTAAAAGTGAATGTTCTCTATAGAGAAGTATCGATATTGCGTTCGTAATAGATTGAAATCGTATTGTTTGTATTGAGTATTTTTTAAAGTGCGGCGTGGCTAGGAAGTTTCCCTCGGAATACTCTGTCAGTCGTTACTGTAGTTTTATGTAGTCTTTGTTGTGGGCAAATATTGAATGCCCTGTAGGCCTGGGTTATAGCGTTGAACAAGTTACAGGCATTAACGCAGGTATCCCGATGGCAACTTCAAGTTCCACCCCTTGCACTGTCATGCTGCTGGATGACCACGAGATGGTTCGCCAGGGTATCGAGCTGGGCCTGCGCAACGAGGCCGATATCCGCGTGATCGGCTCGTTCGGCACGGCAAGGGCGTTGCTGGAGGCGCTGGACCGGCACGCTGCGGACGTGGTGGTCATGGACTTCGTGCTGGCGCCCTCGGAGACCGACGGTCTGAACCTGATCCAGGTGCTCAAGCGGCGTTTCAGCCGGTGCAGATCGTTGATCGTGGCGTCGCACTACACGCCCGCGACGGTTGCGCTGTCGTTGAAAGCCGGGTGTTGGGGAATCCTGGGGAAAACCCAGAACCTGCAGACGTTGATCACCGCTATTCGAACCGTCGCCCAGGGCCGCTTGTATGTGCAGCCCGGTATGGTGCCGGCGCTGCAAGGCATGCAATCGATGCCGCACGTTGCCGGCCCGCGCTCAAATTTGGATATTTCAACGCCGCTGCGCTTGAGCGCCTGTCTCACACCCAAAGAGCAGGAAGTGCTGCGCTGTTTTCTCGATGGCATGTCGGTGAGTTCAATTGCCGCCAAGTTTTCCCGCAGTGCAAGTACCATCAGCACGCAAAAACAATCGGCGTATCGAAAGTTGGGTATCAGCAACGACAGCGAACTGTTCAAGTTCAATCAGCAGTTCGGCGAGTTTGAATAATTGCCGGTTAAACCGGGTCTTGCAGGTAACGCAGTGCCAGCCGTTCGGTGGCATGGCGTATCGGCGGCAACAGGTGCGGTGCCACCAGCATCATGATCTGGTAAACCACCACCCGCACCTCGCCGACACGGCCGAGAACGCGCTGATAATCCAGGGAAAACAGCAGGGTCAGGGTGATTTGCTCCACCAGTTGCCCCAGTGCCTGGGTATCGCTCACCAGTTGCCCATCGGCCTTGAGCCGCGCCAGCAGCGAGGCGAGGGTGCGCTTGAGGGCGGTGAGCAGGTGGCGAATGCCCTTGGCCAGCTTGGGCAGGCGTCCGGCCAGGTTGGACAGGTCCTGGAACAGAAACCGGTAATGCGCCATGCGCTCCACGATCAGGTGCAGGAACAGCCAGTAATCCTGGGGTTCCAGGTGCGCATCGGCGGGCGGGTCGAGCAGCGGCGCCAGCTCGGTCTGAAAGCGCTCGAACAGCCCCAGCACCAGCGGCTCCTTGCCATGGAAGTGATAGTAGAGGTTGCCGGGGCTGATCCCCATCTCATTGGCCACCTCCATGGTCGACACATTCGGTTCGCCCTTGTGATTGAACAACTGCAGGGCAAATTCAAGGATACGGTCGCGGGTCTTCATCCGGGCTTCTTGGGCTGATCGTTGAGTTGAGCGCAGGCGCACACAGGCGGCCGGCGACGCGTTATTACACGGTTGGTCGCGGGTGAATCACGGCGCGCAGGCGCTCCTCCTGAAGGAATTTCATGATGATCGGCGCCACGGCTTCGGCCCGGGTGATCAGGAACAGGTGGCCGTCATCGATGATGTGCAACTGCGCATTGGGGATGCGCCAGGCGAGCAGGCGCATGTTGATCAGCGGAATCAGCGGGTCGTCGTCACCGGCCAGCACCAGGGTTGGCTGGCGGATCTTGTGCAGCCAGTGAATGCTGGTCCAGCCCAGCCCTGCGAACAGCTGCCAGTAGTAGCCCAGCTTGCCCGCCGAGCGCACTTTGCTGGCGTGCTCGGCAGCCAGCCTGGCATCCCGGCGGAACGAGCCGCCGTAGATCATCGGTGCAATGCGCACCACGTGGGACGGCTGGATATAGCGGCGCGGGCTTGCCATCAGCCACAGCACCTTGGGTTTGCCCGGCACCATCACCGCACCCGCCGCCGTGGCTGCCAGGATCAGTTTCTTGCAGCGTTCCGGGTAGTCATGGGCGAACTGCTGCGCCAGCGCGCCGCCCCAGGACACGCCCACTGCGTTGACCTGGCCGTAATCCAGATAATCGAGCATGCGCGCGGTGAGCCTGGCCAGGCCGGGGAAGCGATAGGGCCGGTTGGGCGTCGAAGAGCCGCCGACGCCTGGCACATCGAAGGCAATCACTTCCAGGTCCGGGTCCAGGGCCTGCACGAACGGAAACACCAGCTCCAGGTTGGCGCCGATGCCATTGAAGATCAGCAACGGCGTCAGGTGCGGTTTGCCCGGACGCACCGCCGTGCGCAGGGTCTGGCCGTCCAGGTCGATGGTGCGGAAGATGAACGGTTGCGACATGCTCAAGCCCTGTGCAGTGTGACAGCCGGAATGTGGGCGAACTGTGGGAGGCAGCAGGCTCCCGATGACGGTGCATCAGCAACCGGTGTTGACTGACACATCGCTATCGGGGAGCAAGCCCCTCCCACACTTGATCTCATCCCATCATAAAAGTGTGTTCTAGCGTTCGTGAACGTAAGTGCCCGGCGCCGCTTCGGCTGCGGCGTAGATTTTATTGCCCAGTTTGGCCGGGGCCTTCTTCAATTTGCCTGCGCGCTCCGCCTGCCACGCCTGCCAATGCAGCCACCACGAATCGGTGTGCTTGGTCGCATCCTCCTGCCACTCCAGCGCGGTGCAGCCCAGGCCATCGCTGGTCTGGTAGCGCGCCTTGGGGTTGCCCGGCGGGTTGGGGATGCTCTGGATATGCCCGCTGCTCGACAGCACGAACTCCACCTTGCCGCCAAACAACTGCGCCGACTTGTAGCAGGACTGCCACGGTGTGATGTGGTCGTTGGTGCCGGCCAGGGAGTAGATGTCGGCGGTGATCTGCTTGAGGTCGATGGGCGTGCCGCACACTTCCAGGGCATTGGCGCGCACCAGGGGGTTGTTCTTGAACAGTTCGATCAGGTCCCCGTGGAAAGCCGCCGGCAGGCGCGTGGTGTCGTTGTTCCAGAACAGGATGTCGAACACCGGCGGCTCATTGCCCAGCAGGTAGTTGTTGACCCAGTAATTCCAGATCAGGTCGTTGGGACGCATCCAGGCGAACACCTTGGCCATGTCACGGCCTTCGAGCACGCCGGCCTGATAGGAATGGCGCTTGGCGGCCTCCAGCGTCTGTTCGTCGACGAACAGCGCCACCTGGGTGTCCAGCGTGGTGTCCAGTACGCTCACCAACAGCGTCAGCGCGTTGACCTTGTTCTCGCCCAGCGCCGCGTAGTGGCCCAGCAGCGCCGTGCAGGTGATGCCGCCGGAACAGGCGCCGAGCATGTTGATATCCTTGCTGCCGGTGATCGCGCTGACCACGTCCACGGCTTCTTTGAGCGCTTCGATGTAGGTCGACAGGCCCCACTCGCGCTGGGCCTTGGTGGGGTTGCGCCAACTGACGATAAAGGTCTGCTGGTTATTGCGCAGGCAGAAGCGCGCCAGGCTTTTTTCCGGGCTCAGGTCGAACACATAGAATTTATTGATCTGCGGCGGCACCACCAGCAGCGGGCGCTCGTGCACCTGTTCGGAGATCGGCTTGTACTGGATCAGCTCCAGCACGTCATTGCGAAACACCACCGCGCCTTCGGTGGTGCCCAGGGTCTTGCCCACTTCGAAGGCGCCCATGTTGACCTGGCTCGGCATGCCGCCGTTGTGCACCATGTCCTTGGCCAGGTGGGACAGGCCATCGAGCAGGCTTTTGCCGCCGGTCTCGAAGAAGCGCTTGACCGCCGCCGGGTTCGCCACGCTGTTGGTGGGTGCCATGGCTTCGGTCATCAGGTTGATCACGAAGTGGCCGCGGCTGATGTCCTGGGGCGACAGGCTGCTGTCATCGATCCAGTCGTGCAGTTCCTTGCGCCATGCCAGATAGGTTTGCAGGTAGCGTTTATAGAGCGGGTTCTGGCTCCAGGCCGGGTCGCTGAAGCGACGGTCATCGTGCTCCGGCACCAGCGCGGATTGGCCGAACATCACGTTCTTCAACTCGAGGCCCAGATGAGCGGCATGCTTGACGCTGTGCAGCGGTTGCCTGATGGCCTGGGTCAGCACCATCTTCGCCGAGGCGAGCAAGTCCTTTTTGCGTAACGCGATGATCGGGTTCAGCCCCAGCGTGTTTTCCGAGGCCTGGCGTTTCAAGTCATCGTTGTTCTTGTTACTCATCTACGACGCTCCATTGTCCGAAAGACGAGTACCGGTTATTGCCGCGCGTCCGGTTTCGCTGCACGGCACAAGCCAGGTACTGCACTTGGGTGACCGTTGCTACCGCATCGTTAAATGCAGGGAACTTGCCAGTCCCATGGGTTACCCGAGTTTAATTTTTTGCGCAAGCGGGCCAATCATTGGCCACACAACAGATCATTCAAGCAGATGAAATTAGAAAATGCCCTCTAACGCGCAGGAGGCCCGAGCTAGAGCATCAGCCGTACGACCGACTCGCTCGGGTCGCGGGTTTTACCGGCGGCCTTGAGTTCGGCCAGGTAATCGGCCCACAGGCTTTCCTGACGCACGGCCAGTTGGTAGAGGTAATCCCAGGTGAACAGTCCGCTGTCATGGCCGTCGTCAAAGGTCAATTTCAGTGCGTACTGGCCGGCCGGTTCCACCTTGATCAACTTAACGTGGAGCTTGCCGAATTGCAGGATGGGTTTGCCGTGGCCCTGGACCTCGGCGGAAGGCGAATGCGTACGCAGCAACTCGGCGGGGAGTTGGTACACCTCTTCAGGCCCGTAGGTGAGGCCGAGGGTGTTGGAGGTTTTGTGCAGGTTTACAGCCGTGGGGAATTTGGACATTGATAATAATCCTGAAGAAACCGGCTCAAAAATGTGGGAGCTGGCTTGCCTGCGATAGCGGTGTTGAATTCACCCTCGCTATCGCGGGCAAGCCAGCTCCCACATTAAAGCAAAGCGGTTCTGTGTGAGGCTTACAGGATATAACGAGACAAATCTTCGTTCTGCGCCAATTCGCCCAAGTGGCTGTTGACGTAATCCGCGTCGATCTTGATCACTTCGCCATTTTGCGCACCGGCCAGGTCGCCGGCACTGAAGGACACTTCCTCCAGCAAACGCTCAAGCAGCGTGTGCAGGCGACGGGCCCCGATGTTCTCGGTCTTCTCGTTGACCTGCCAGGCAATCTCGGCCAGGCGCTTGATACCGTCCGGCTGAAACTCGATGCCCAGGCCTTCGGTTTTCAGCAACTCACGGTACTGCTCGGTGAGCGAGGCGTGCGGCTCGCTGAGGATGCGCTCGAAGTCACCTGGCGTCAGCGCCTTGAGCTCCACGCGAATCGGCAGACGGCCTTGCAGCTCGGGTACCAGGTCGCTTGGCTTGCTCAGGTGGAAGGCGCCGGAAGCGATAAACAGGATGTGGTCGGTCTTGACCATGCCCAGCTTGGTGTTCACGGTACAGCCTTCGATCAGCGGCAGCAGGTCGCGCTGCACGCCTTCGCGGGACACATCGACGCCCCCGGAGTTGCCGCGCTTGGCCACCTTGTCGATCTCGTCGATGAACACGATGCCGTGCTGCTCGACCGCTTCCAGGGCCTTGGCCTTGAGTTCTTCCTCATTGACCAGGCGCCCGGCTTCTTCGTCGCGCACCAGTTTGAGCGCGTCCTTGACCTTGAGCTTGCGGCTTTTCTTCTTGCCCTTGCCCATGTTGGCGAACAGGTTCTGCAACTGGCTGGTCATTTCTTCCATGCCAGGCGGTGCGGAGATGTCGACGCCGGAGACTTCGGCGACTTCGATCTCGATTTCCTTGTCGTCCAGTTGCCCTTCACGCAGACGCTTGCGGAACAGCTGGCGTGTATTGGAATCGGTCGACTGCGCCGAGTCCTCGTTGAAACCCATGCGTGCCGGTGGCAGCAGGGCGTCGAGGATGCGTTCTTCGGCGGCGTCTTCGGCGCGATGGCTGACCTTGGTCACTTCCTGTTCGCGCAGCATCTTCAGGGCGGCGTCGGCCAGATCACGGATGATCGACTCGACGTCGCGGCCCACATAGCCCACTTCGGTGAACTTGGTCGCTTCGACCTTGATGAACGGTGCGTTGGCCAACTTGGCCAGGCGCCGGGCGATCTCGGTTTTGCCCACGCCGGTGGGTCCGATCATCAGGATGTTCTTGGGCGTTACTTCAACGCGCAGTTCTTCGGGCAGTTGCATCCGGCGCCAGCGGTTACGCAGGGCAATGGCGACGGCGCGCTTGGCATCGTCCTGGCCGATGATATGGCGGTTGAGTTCATGGACGATTTCGCGGGGAGTCATGGACATAGTGTTTGGCGGCCTCAAGCGCAAATAAGCCTACGGCTTACTCGGCGAGGTCCTGCTCCTCAATGGTGAAGTTGTGGTTGGTGAACACGCAGATATCGCCAGCGATGCCCAGCGCGGTCTCGACGACTTCGCGGGCCGACAGGTCGGTCTTCTTCAACAGTGCGCTGGCCGCTGCCTGGGCGTAGCCACCGCCAGAACCCATGGCGATCAGGCCGTGTTCAGGCTCAACCACATCGCCATTGCCGGTGATGATCAGGGACGCGTCCTTGTTGGCGACGGCCAGCATGGCTTCGAGGCGGCTGAGGGAGCGGTCGGTGCGCCATTCTTTGGCAAGTTCGACTGCGGCGCGCACGAGGTGGCCCTGGTGTTTTTCCAGCTGGCCTTCGAAACGTTCGAAAAGGGTGAAGGCGTCGGCGGTGGCACCGGCAAAACCGGCAAGCACCTGGCCGTGGTACAGGCGACGCACCTTCTTGGCGTTGCCTTTCATCACGGTGTTGCCCAGGGAAACCTGGCCATCGCCGCCCATGACGACTTTGCCGTGGCGACGTACTGAAACGATGGTGGTCAAGGGGAGAGTCTCCACGCAGCGGGGCGAAAATGCCCTGATGGAATCTCATATGGGGGTGGCGGGGGGGATTTCAACCGTAGGAAGGGTGTGCGGACGAGTGGTGTTTATGAGCCTTATACATTTTCCAGAGGCCCATAAAACCAATGTGGGAGCTGGCTTGCCTGCGATGGCGGTGTGTCAGTCACTGAAAATATTGACTGTTACACCGCCATCGCAGGCAAGCCAGCTCCCACATTTTGAGCGGCGTTAAGCTTGAATCAACGGCTTTGGCGTTGTTGTAACAACAGGTTGCTAAAGCCGGCGCCCGCCAGTTGCTTCTGCGCCACGGTCAGTTGCTCGCGGTTGCTGAACGGTCCCACCAGCACGCGATACCAGGTCGCTTCCTTCACCGTGCCGGACTCCACCGAAACGGTCTGCCCCAGCAGAATGATCTGCGCGCGAACGCGCTCGGCATCCGCCTGTTTCGGGAACGAGCCCGCCTGCAGGAAGAACTTGGTCACCGGCGCGGCCTTGGTTTCGGCAACCGGCGGAGCCGGCGGCGGGGTGATCCCGGCCAGCGCAGCCTGGGCGCGGGCGGTATCGATTTTCGCGGCTTCCGCCGGGGTCACCGGCGTGGTCGGCACCTGTGGCGTCGGCAGGGTTTTTTCCGGCACCGCATCAGGCGGCACGATCACTTCCGACTCGGGCAGCAGCGTGTAGAAGTCGTATTTCGGCTTCACCGGGGCGGTCGGGCTGGGCGCGGTCTTGTTGGCCTCGGCCATTTTGCTGGCCTTCTGCTGTTCCTGCTTGACCCGTTTGATGTCGTCGCCCTGGCCCGGATCCAGTTTCATGAGGAACACGACGAACGCGCCGACCGTAAGGCCGATCGCCATCCACAGCCAGCCCGGAATCGGCTGCTTTGCGGGGGCCTGATAGCGGCTCGCGCCGCGCTTGGGTGCAGGTTTCTTCTTGGCAGCCAACTTACATACGCTCCAGGGTTTCCAGGCCTAACAGTTCCAGGCCTTGCTTGAGGGTCCGTCCAGCCAGTGCGGCGAGGCGCAGGCGACTGTGCTTCTGGGCTTCGTCGTCGGCGGTGAGGATCGGGCAGTTCTCGTAGAAGCTGGAGAACAACCCGGCCACTTCGTACAGATAGGTGCACAGAATGTGCGGCGTGCCTTTTTCGCCGACGCTGTTCAACACTTCGCCGAACTGCGCCAGTTTGGCCGCCAGTTCGTGTTCCTGGGGGGCTTGAAGATCGATCTGGCCCTGGACTTCACTGAAGTCCTTGCCCAGTTTACGGAACACACCGGCCACGCGGGTGTAGGCATAAAGAAGGTAGGGCGCGGTGTTGCCTTCGAAGTTGAGCATCAGCTCAAAGTTGAAGCTGTAGTCGCTGGTGCGGTGCTTGGACAGGTCGGCGTATTTCACCGCGCCAATGCCCACCACGCGGGCGATGTTGCGCAGGTCGGCCTCGGCCAGCTCCGGGTTCTTTTCCTTCACCAGGGTGTAGGCACGTTCCTGGGCTTCGGTCAGCAGGTCGATCAGCTTCACGGTGCCGCCGTCGCGGGTCTTGAACGGGCGGCCATCGGCGCCGTTCATGGTGCCGAAACCCATGTGCTCCATGTGCATCGGGTGGGTGACGAAGCCTGCACGGCGGGCCACTTCGAACACCTGCTGGAAATGCAGGGCCTGGCGCTGGTCGACGAAGTACAAGGCGCGGTCGGCCTTGAGCACGCCGCTGCGGTAGCGCACGGCGGCGAGGTCGGTGGTGGCGTAGAGATAGCCGCCGTCGGCCTTGACGATGATCACCGGCAACGGCTCGCCGTCGGCGGTCTTGAATTCTTCGAGGAACACGCACTGCGCGCCGTTGCTCTCGACCAGCAGGCCTGCGGCCTTGAGGTCGTTGACCACGTTGATCAGGTCGTCGTTGTAGGCGCTTTCGCCCATCACATCGGCCATGGTCAGTTTGACGTTGAGCAGCTCGTAGATGTCCTGGCAGTGGGACAGGGAAATCTCACGGAAGCGGTTCCACAGCGCCAGGCATTCGGCATCACCGGCTTGCAGCTTGACCACCAGGCCACGGGCGCGATCGGCAAACGCCTCGGATTCGTCGAATCGCTTTTTGGCCGCGCGGTAGAAGTTCTCGAGATCGGCCAGCTCGTTGCTGGTGATCGGGTTTTCCTGCAGATAGGCCATCAGCATGCCGAACTGGGTGCCCCAGTCGCCCACGTGGTTCTGCCGGATCACGGTGTCGCCGAGAAACTCCAGCACCCGCGCTACGCCGTCGCCGATGATGGTCGAGCGCAGATGGCCGACGTGCATCTCCTTGGCCAGGTTGGGCGCTGACAGGTCGACGACCACGCGCTGGCTGTCGCCCGCTTTGCGTGCACCGATGCGGGCGTCTGCCAGGGCTGCGTCCAGGCGCGAGGCCAGGGCCTGGGTGTTCTGGAAGAAGTTGATGAAGCCCGGGCCGGCAATGTCGGCCTTGGTGACGCTGGCGTCGGCCGGCAGCGCGGCGATGATTTTTTCCGCCAGGTCGCGCGGTTTCATGCCCGCAGGCTTGGACAGCATCATCGCGATATTGCTGGCGAAGTCGCCGTGGGTCTTGTCGCGGGTGTTCTCCACCTGGATCGCCGGCGACAGGCCTTCAGGCAACACACCTTCGTTGACGAGTTGGGTGAGGGCTTGCTGGATCAGCTGGCGAATGGTGTCTTTCATGGTGTTCTCTTTCAACCGCAAGCGGCGGCGCGCGATGCGCAGGTGGAAAAACTGGGCATTATCCGTGGCGCGGGCGGGCTTGCCAACCGTTCAGACCAGATGGCGGACCTGCGGGCCCATCGCAGGCCAGCCCGCTCTCACATTTAAAGGCGATTACATTGCAAACGAGGGAGCCGCCAGGCTACCCATCAATACAAATCCACCGGATCCACATCCAGCGACCATCGCACCTGCCGGCCGCCGGGCATTTGCTCCAGGGCTAGCAACCAGCTGCTCAACAGTCGATGCAACGGCGCGCGGGAAGTCGCCTGCAACAGCAACTGGGCGCGATAACGTCCGGCGCGGCGTTCCATGGGGGCCGGCACCGGGCCGAGCAGTTCGATGCCGCTCAGACCCAGCTCTGCCAGCAAACGTTCAGCGGCGCTGCACGCCTCATCGAGGAAGCCTTCGGCCTGCCCCGGTTTATGGGCTTCGGCGCGCAGCAGGGCCAGGTGGGCAAACGGCGGCAGGCCGGCGGAGCGTCGTTCGCTCAGGGCCTGCTCGGCGAAGGCAAAATAGCCCTGTTCGGTCAGCTGGATCAGCAGCGGATGATCGGCCAGGTGCGTCTGGATAATCACCCGTCCCGGCTCTTCGGCGCGGCCTGCGCGGCCGGCGACCTGCACGATCAACTGCGCCATGCGCTCGCTGGCGCGAAAATCCCCGGAGAACAGGCCGCCGTCCGCATCCAGGATCGACACCAGGGTGACCCGTGGAAAGTGGTGCCCCTTGGCGAGCATCTGCGTGCCGACCAGGATGCACGGCTGGCCTTTCTGGATGGTGGCAAACAGCTGGTTCATGGCGTCTTTGCGCGAGGTGCTGTCGCGGTCGACCCGCAGCACCGGGTAATTCGGAAACAGGATGCCCAGGCGCTCTTCGGCGCGCTCGGTGCCCGCGCCGACGGGGCGCAGGTCGACTTTGCCGCACTGCGGGCAATGGCGCGGCACCCGCTCCACATGGCCGCAATGATGGCAGCGCAGTTCGCCGTGGCGCTGGTGCACGGTCATGCGCGCATCGCAACGCTCACACTCGGACATCCAGCCGCAGTCGTGGCACAAAAGCGTCGGCGCGAAGCCGCGTCGATTGAGAAACACCAACACCTGCTGGCCAGCGGCGAGGGTCTGGCCGATGGCTTGTTGCATTGGCCCGGAAATGCCGCTGTCCAGCGGACGGCTTTTGACGTCCAGGCGCAGGAAGCGTGGCTGTTTGGCGCCGCCGGCGCGTTCGTTCAAACGCAGCAGGCCATAGCGGCCGGTGTAGGCGTTGTGCAGGCTCTCAAGGGACGGCGTGGCCGAACCCAGCACAATCGGGATGTCTTCCTGGCGCGCGCGCACCAGCGCAAGGTCGCGGGCGTGATAGCGCAGGCCTTCCTGCTGTTTATAGGAGCCGTCATGCTCCTCGTCGATGATGATCAGCCCGGGGTTTTTCATCGGCGTGAACAGCGCCGAACGGGTGCCGATAATAATGTCGGCCTCGCCGTCCCGCGCCGCCAGCCATGACTCCAGGCGCTCACGGTCGTTGACTGCCGAATGCACCAGGGCGATGCGCGCATTGAAGCGCTGCTCGAAGCGCGCCAAGGT
Source organism: Pseudomonas poae RE*1-1-14 (assembly GCF_000336465.1). NCBI lineage: Bacteria > Pseudomonadati > Pseudomonadota > Gammaproteobacteria > Pseudomonadales > Pseudomonadaceae > Pseudomonas > Pseudomonas poae. The sequence goes on from NC_020209.1 coordinate 5,218,501, forward strand.
CTGTGGGCCCAGGTTGATCTCGGGGATCAGCACCAGCGCCTGTTTTCCGGCCTGCAGGGTCTCGCGGATCAACTGCAGATAGACTTCGGTCTTGCCGCTGCCGGTGACGCCAGCCAGCAAGAATGCATGGAAGCTGTCGAAGCCTGCGCGGATCGCTTCATAGGCAGCGCGTTGCTCGGCGTTCAGCGGCAGCTCCGGCTGTGCCAGCCAGTGTTCATGGCGTGGATCGGGCGCATGCTTGCGGATTTCCACCTGCACCAGACCCTTGGCCAGCAGCAGGTCGAGGCTGTCCTTGCTCAGCATCAGCTTGCTTAACAGTTGATGCGCCACGCCATGAGGGTGCTGCGCCAGGGTGGCGAGGGCCTCACGCTGACGCGGCGCGCGGGCGATGCGTGGATCGTCGAGGCGCGCGCCTGGCACCGTGGACCAGAAGCGTTCCTGGCGCGCTTCGGCCAGTTCGCCCTGACGCAGCAGCACCGGCAGCGCCCAGCTCAAGGTGTCACCCAGGCTGTGCTGGTAATACTGGGCGGTCCACAGGCACAGCTTGAACAGTGCCGGTGGCAGCGGCGCGGTGGCGTCGATGATCGCCAGTGCGGGTTTGAGCTTTTCTGCCGGGACTTCGCTGTGGTCGGCAATTTCCACCAGGATGCCGATCATTTCACGGCGGCCGAACGGTACGCGCACGCGCATGCCTGGCTGCAACTGCGTGCGCAGCACACCGGCCGGCGCCCGGTAATCGAACAGGCGGCGCAGGGGCGAGGGCAGGGCTAGGCGCAAAATGGCGTCGGGCACGCGAGAGGTCTCATCTATAAAGGCAGGCGGTGGCGCAGGGGCGCGAGCCTAGCAGACAGGGGGAGGCTTGGGGTAGCCGACAGTTTTCTGATGAAAGGAAGAGTTGGGCTGTCAGCGCCGCTTGCGCGATTTGAAAGGTCTGTTAGAATTCGCGGCCTAATTACGTGCGGTATTCGACAATAGTGTCGAGTGGCGGCACGCTAGCCCGAGGAAGTGCCATGAAAGCCGATATCCATCCAGCGTACGAAACCATCGAAGTTACCTGCAGCTGCGGCAACAAGTTCGAAACCCGTTCGAACCTGTGCAAGCCACTGGGTACTGACGTATGCAACGAGTGCCACCCGTTCTACACCGGTAAGCAGAAAACTCTGGACACCGGCGGCCGTGTACAGCGCTTCGCAGATCGCTTTGGTGCTTTCGGCAAGAAACCTGCTGCTGCCACTCCGGCAGAGTAAGGTTCAAAAGCCTTATGGGCTTTTGCCAGCTGTTGAAAAAGGCGTCCCTTGTGGGCGCCTTTTTTGTGTCTGGAATTTGGCTGTCTGCCGCCCAGGCCGAGGTGTTCTGCCCGGCGCCGGCCTCATTGGCCCATGTGCAGGTCAAGCGCGTGGTGGATGGCGACACGGTGCGCCTCACGGATGGCCGCAGCGTGCGCATGATCGGCCTCAATGCGCCGGAAACCGCCAAAAAGGGCCGCCCCGACGAGCCCTACGCCGTCGCCGCGCGTCAGCGTTTGCAGGCCTTGGTGCGGGCCAGTGACGGGCGCGTCGGGCTCGTGCCGGGGCGCGAGCGCAAGGATCATTATGGCCGTACCCTGGCCCATCTCTATGGCGCCGATGGCAACAACCTGGAAGCGCAGCTGCTCGCCGAAGGCCTGGGGTTTCAGGTGGGCGTTGCACCCAATGTCGACCTCATCGCGTGCCAACAGGCAGCTGAAAACGCTGCGCGCCAACGCCGCCTGGGGCTGTGGCGCACATCACCCGTGCGCAGCGTGGCGCAGGTCCGGCGCGCAGGGTTTGCCCTGATCAGCGGCCGAGTGAGAAAGGTCGAACGCAATCGCGGCGGTATCTGGATTCAACTACCGGGTTCGCTGGCACTGCGCATTGCGCCTAATGTGGCCGGGAAATTCGACCCAGCCACGCTCAGCGGTCTGCAAGGCCAGACTATAGAAGCGCGTGGCTGGGTGCAGGATCGCGCTCGACGTGGCCGTGTTGAAAATGGACGGGCGCGCTGGGTACTGCCGTTGAGTGATCCGGCCATGCTCAAGGTGTCTCGACAATAAAAACTGTAGACATTTTCAGTCTTGATTGTGAACAGTTGCGCCCTCGTATCACGTGGCCTGCGCTCAAAATGCGCAGTTGCAGGGACTTGAGGCCCGTGACTGCCCAGTCTTGTAGGGAAATTGCTTCGCGCGTATCCTCGGCGGTCCGTCGACCAACAGTAAAAGCGGAATGCCGATATGTCTGATTTGAAAACTGCCGCTCTCGAATATCATGCCCATCCTCGTCCAGGAAAGCTGAGTGTAGAGCTCACCAAAGCCACTGCCACTGCTCGCGACCTGTCGCTGGCCTACAGCCCTGGTGTTGCCGAGCCCGTACGTGAAATCGCCCGTGACCCTGAACTGGCGTACAAGTACACCGGCAAAGGCAACCTGGTTGCAGTGATTTCCGATGGCACCGCGATTCTCGGCCTGGGCAACCTCGGCCCATTGGCGTCCAAGCCCGTCATGGAAGGCAAGGGCGTGCTGTTCAAGCGCTTTGCCGGCATTGACGTGTTCGACATCGAAGTCGACTCCGAGAGCCCGCAGGCCTTCATCGACACGGTCAAGCGCATTTCCATCACCTTCGGTGGCATCAACCTGGAAGACATCAAGGCACCCGAGTGCTTCGAAATCGAAAAGGCGTTGATCGAACAGTGCGACATTCCAGTATTCCATGATGACCAGCACGGCACCGCGATCGTTACCGCGGCCGGCATGATCAACGCTCTGGAAATCGCTGGCAAAACCCTGGCCGAGGCGAAAATCGTCTGCCTGGGCGCCGGCGCCGCCGCCATCTCCTGCATGAAGCTGATCATCAGCATGGGTGCGAAGCTGGAAAACATCTACATGGTCGACAGCAAGGGCGTGATCCAGTCCGAGCGTACCGACCTGAACCAGTACAAGGCGATGTTTGCCCACCCGTCCTCCAAGCGCACCCTGGCTGACGCTCTCAACGGCGCCGACGTGTTCGTTGGCCTGTCCGGCCCGAACCTGCTGAGCGCCGAAGGCCTCAAGTCCATGGCAGCGAACCCGATCGTGTTCGCCTGCTCCAACCCGGACCCGGAGATCTCGCCTGAGCTGGCCCACGCCACCCGCAGCGACGTGATCATGGCCACCGGTCGTTCGGACTACCCGAACCAGGTCAACAACGTGCTGGGCTTCCCGTTCATCTTCCGTGGCGCCCTGGACGTTCGCGCCAAGCGCATCAACGAAGAAATGAAAGTCGCCGCCGCCAACGCCCTGCGCGAACTGGCCAAGCTGCCGGTCCCTCAGGACGTCTGCGACGCCTACGGTGGTGCTCCACTGGCATTCGGTCGTGAGTACATCATCCCCAAACCCATGGACAAGCGCCTGATCACCCTGATCTCCGATGCCGTGGCCAAAGCTGCCATCGAGACCGGTGTGGCCACCCTGCCGTATCCGAAGCACTACCCGCTGCAAAGCGTGGATGATGTGTTCAACGGCTAAGTCGTTGTAGCGCAACAACAAAAAGCCCCGGTTCATGCGAACCGGGGCTTTTTTTGTGGAGGGTGATTAACGTCGAACCTTGCAGGGATCCAAATGTGGGAGCGGGCTTGCCCGCGAAGACGTCGACCCAGCAAACATTGACGTTGACTGACCCACCGCTTTCGCGAGCAAGCCCGCTCCCACAGGGGGGGCCGTGTTAAGCCGCAGATCGGGTTAGAACAAATCGATCGGCGCGGCCTCATCCGCCGGCAGCGGGCTGCCCGGTACGACGCCGTTACCGAGTTCGTTGACTGACGGCGGCGTGTCTTCGCTCTTGAACAGTTCAAAGTACGCATTCGGCGTGCTCGGCGATGCAGCGCGGCCACTTACCGGGTCGATCCGCAAGCTGAGGATGCCTTCCGGCTCCGGCTGGGTGTGCAAGGGCTTGTCCTTCAGCGCGGCGCCCATGTAGCTCATCCAGATCGGCAGCGCCACGGTGCCGCCGAACTCACGGCGGCCCAGGCTTTCCGGCTGGTCATAGCCGGTCCACACGGTAGTCACGTAGTCGCTGTTGTAGCCGGAGAACCAGGCGTCCTTGGATTCGTTGGTGGTACCGGTCTTGCCTGCGATGTCTGCGCGGCCCAGGGCCAGGGCGCGACGGCCGGTGCCTTTCTTGATCACGTCTTCGAGGATGCTGTTGAGGATATAAGTGGTGCGACCATCCACAATGCGCTCTGCCACCGCAGGTGCCTGAGGCTCGGCCGGGTTGCCGGCACTCGCCGCTGGCGCTGCGCCCGGCGTCGGCTCGATGGTGATGCCGCCGTTGCTCGGCGCCGCCAGGCCGTCGGTAGCGGCCACGCCGTTGACCACGTCACCTGGCACGCGTGGCGGGTTGGCGGTGAACAGCGTATCGCCATTGCGGCTCTCGATCTTGTCGATCAGGTACGGCGCGATCTTGTAGCCGCCGTTGGCAAAGGTGCTCCAGCCTGTGGCGATTTCCATCGGCGTGAGGGTCGCGGTGCCCAGGGCCAGGGACAGGTTGGGCGGCAGGTCCGACTTGGCGAAGCCGAAGCGCGTGATGTAATCGATGGTCTTGCCCACACCCATCGCCTGCAACAGGCGGATCGACACCAGGTTACGCGACTTGTACAGCGCCTCGCGGATGCGGATCGGGCCAAGGAAGGTGTTGGTGTCGTTCTTCGGACGCCAGACCTTGTCCAGGTACTCGTCGACAAACACGATCGGTGCATCGTTGACCAGGCTGGCGGCCGTGTAGCCGTTGTCCAGCGCAGCGCTGTAGATGAACGGCTTGAAGCTCGAGCCCGGTTGGCGCTTGGCCTGGGTGGCGCGGTTGTAGTTGCTCTGCTCGAACGCAAAGCCGCCGACCAGCGCGCGAATCGCGCCATTCTGCGGGTCCAGGGACACCAGGGCGCCCTGTGCTACAGGCACCTGGCTGAATTTGAGGCTGTCGTCCTTCTGGCGCTGCACGCGGATCAAGTCACCCACCTGCGCCACGTCCGATGGCTGCTTGGGCAGCGCGCCCATGCTGTTGGTGTTCAGGAACGGACGCGCCCATTTCATGCTGTCCCAGGCCACATGTGCTTCACCGGTGCGGGTCAGCACCTGGACGCCATCTTTTTTCACCTGGGTGACGATAGCCGGCTCCAGGCCGCTGATCGTGCGTTGTTTGCCAAGTTCGGTGGTCCAGGCGCTGAGGGTCTTGCCCGGCAGGCGCGATTCGGGGCCGCGATAGCCGTGGCGCTGGTCGTAGGCGACCAGACCTGAGTGCACCGCGTCATTGGCGATGTCCTGCAGGTCGCTCGGTACGGTGGTGGTTACGCGGAAACCTTCGGTGTAGGCCTCGCTGCCATAACGCCCGACCATTTCGGCGCGGGCCATTTCGGCGATATACGGCGCGTTCACTTCGGGCGTCGGCACGTGGTAGCTGGCGTTCAGCGGCTCGGCCACCGCGCTTTCGTAGGCGGCCTGATCGATCTTGCCCAATTTGTACATGCGCCCCAGGATCCAGTCGCGGCGTTCTTTGCTGCGCGCCGGGTTAGCCAGGGGGTTGAAGCGCGAAGGGGCCTTGGGCAGGCCGGCGATCATCGCCATCTGCGCCAGGCTCGCGTCACGAATCGACTTGCCGTAGTACACCTGCGACGCGGCTTCGATGCCGTACGCGCGGTTGCCCAGGTAGATCTTGTTGACGTACAGCTCGAGGATCTCGTCCTTGGTCAGCTGCCGCTCGATCTGCAAGGCCAGCAAAATCTCGGTGGCCTTGCGCGAAAAACTGCGCTCACTGGTAAGGAAGAAGTTCTTCGCCACCTGCATGGTGATGGTGCTGCCACCGGATTGAATGTGGCCGCTTTTTACCAGCTGTGTGGCCGCGCGCACCAGGCTACTGGGGTCGACGCCATAGTGGTTGGCGAAATTATCGTCCTCGGCAGACAGCAGTGCGCTAATAAAATTGGGTGGAATGTCGGCGAAACGGATCGGTGTGCGGCGCATTTCGCCGAACTCCGCGATCAGTTTTTCATCGCTGCTGTAGACCCGCAAAGGAATCTGCAACTGGATACTTCTGAGTGCCTCTACGGAGGGCAAACCCGGACTAAGGTAGAGGTAGGCCCCGCTGAGGACGAGCAGGAGCCCGCAAACGATGGCGACAATGGAGTACCCGAAAAACTTCAGCAGACGAATCAAGGCTTTTGGATTTCCAGAGAAAAGAATGAGTTAGGCGCCGGGGCATGCATGACAAACGATGGATCGACCCGGGCAGCAGATAAAAGCGGAAAAAAACGCTGGGTATTAAAGCATTTTTCGACTTGGGGCGTCATTCGTGCCGGTTCAACAAGCCGACCGAACGCACGGCGCAAGCGCCAATCAGGCGGTAAGACAGGCAAAGGTTTAGGGAGTTTTATGGCAAAGGGATTTTTCAGGCGAAAAGTCGACACCGTACTGGGCGTCGACATCAATGACAGCGGGATCAAACTGATTGAACTGAGCCGTTCGGCCAGCGGCTATACCGTTGAAGGCTATGCCACGCAATCGCTGCCGAGTCGGGCGGTGGTCGATGGCAGCTTGCTCGACCTTGAGCGGATCGGCCAGGCCCTGCACCAGGCCCTGTCACGCCTGCGCACCTCGGCCCGACAGGCGGCGGTGGCGGTAGCGGGGTCATCGGTGATCACACGGGTGATCGACCTGCAGGCGCGGCTCAGCGACCAGGAGATGGCCCGGCAGATCCAGCTCGAAGCCGACCAGTACATTCCTTACCCGCTGGACGACGTTGCCATCGACTTTCAAGTGCGCGGCCCCTGTGTCGACAATCCGCAGCGGGTGCAGGTATTGCTGGCGGCGTGTCTGAAGGAACAGGTCGAAACCCGCGAGGCGGTTTTGGCCCTGGCGGGGCTTGTGCCGAGGGTGGTGGATGTCGAAGGGTTTGCATTGGAGCGCGCATGCAGTCAGGATTTCGCCAGCTTCACGCCAGGCCGTCGTGTCGATGGCGCACAATGGGCCGCGGATGCCCACGGGATGGGAGTGGCTTGCGGATTGGCCCTGAGGAGTTTCGCTGGATGACACGAATCAATCTTTTGCCCTGGCGCCAGGCGCTGGCGCAGCGGCGGCGCAAATACTTCCTGGTATTTTTGCTGGCGTTCGTCTGTGTGGCGCTGGCGGCGGTGTGGCTGGCGGATCAGGTCATCGACCAGGCCATCGACCGCCAGGTAACGCGCAACAGCCATGTGGGCAAGGACGTCGCCGCCCAGGATGCTCGGATCAATACCATCGACGACCTGCAGGAGCAAAGCCAGCAACTGGCCGAGCGCATGAAGGTCGTGCAGGACCTGCACGAAGCCCGCTCTGCCGGCGCGCAGTTGCTGGACCAGTTGGCCCGCGCCGTGCCCGAGGGCGTGCATCTGCACGAGGTGGTTGCCCGTGGTGACAGCGTCAGCATCAGCGGCAGCGCTGAATCCAGCCAGGATATCGCTCAACTGATGCGCAGCCTGGAAGCCTCCCAGGGCGCCCACGCGACGCGGCTGCAACATGTGCGGGCGGAGGGGGCAGATGGCCGCAACGAATTTCAATTGATGGTGCGCCAGGGGGAATCCACCGAGGCCCAGCCATGAGCCTGCCCAGGCTCGATCTTTACGCACTCACTCACCACGCTGCCACATGGCCCTTGCCCGGCAAGGTTTTGCTCGGCTGCGCGCTGGCCGGCCTGGCGCTGGTGGTGGGCAACAGTGTGGTGCTGGCGCCGTCCCGCGAGCGGCTGCAAGTGCTCCAGGCGCAGGAAGTGGCCCTGCAACAGGCGCTCTCGCAAAAGGCCGACCTTGCGTCGAGCCTTGAGCGTCGCAGCCATGAGGCCCAGGCGCTGCGGGCGCGGGTTGGCGGGCTGTTCCGGCAATTATCCGCTGAGTCCGATATGCCCGGCCTGCTCGAAGACATCGACCGGCTGGCGGCCGGCAACGGTCTGCTGGTCGACGGCGTGAAGGTGTTGGACGAGCAGCCTCAGCCGTTCTATATCGAGGCGCCGGTGCAGATTGGCGTGGTTGGCACCTACCATGACCTGGCAACCTTCGTCAGCGGCTTGGGCGGGCTGGCGCGGATTGTCACCGTGCATGATCTTGCGCTTGCGTCTGACGGGGCCTTGCTGCGTCTGGAGCTGCTGGCCAAGACCTACCGCCGTCTGTCGCCCCACGGCGAGCCTGGGCCGGTCACGCAGTGGGGGCCGCGCTTTGCCTACAACGCAGCCTCCCTGCGTGATCCGTTCCAACCCCCGGCCTTGCAGGTCGAATACGCCCCCGGCAAACCTGCGCCCGCGCCTGACCTTTCACGGCAGCGCGGTCTGCTGGAAAGCCTGCCCATCGAGCACTTCGAAATGGTCGGCACCCTGTCTCGTGGTGCTCAACGTTTCGTCCTGCTGCGCGCGGCCTCCAGCCTGCACCGCGTGGCGATCGGCGACTACCTGGGGCCGAACCACGGCCGCGTCACAGCCATCCATGACGGCCACGTCGAGCTGGCCGAGCTGTTTCCCGATGAACAGGGCGCCTGGTTGCAGCGCTCGCGAACCCTTGTGTTGAACGTCAACTCATAACGGAATCGAACAATGAAAAGGACTTTCTCGTCCTTCGGTGTGGCGCTATGGATAGCGTTCACGGCACCGATGGCTGCCGCTGTGCCCAATCGTGTGGACCTGATCCAGTTGCCGCCACCCGGCGGCGCAGGGGCGGGCGCCTATACCGGCGACACACTGGACCTCAATTTCCAGAACATCGACCTGCGCGCCGCGTTGCAGCAGATCGCCGACGTGGCAGGCCTCAATCTGGTTGCCAGTGACGAGGTGCAAGGCTCGGTCACCCTGCGCCTGAAGAATGTGCCCTGGGACCAGGCGCTGGACCTCGTGCTGCAAAGCAAGGGCCTGGACAAGCGGGTGAAAGCCGGCGTGCTGCTGGTGGCGCCCGCTGACGAGCTGGCCGCGCGCGAACTGCTGACCCTGGAGGCGCGGCGGCAGATGGCCGACCTGGCGCCGTTGCGCCGCGAACTGTTGCAGGTCAATTACGCCAAGGCGGCCGACCTGGCCAAGCTGTTCCAGTCGGTGAACGGCCTCGAGGGCACCATCGATGAACGCGGTTCGGTGGCCGTTGATGACCGCACCAACAACATCATTGCCTACCAGACCGGTGAACGGCTCGAAGAGCTGCGGCGCATCGTGGCGCAGCTGGACATTCCGGTGCGCCAGGTGATGATCGAGGCGCGGATCGTCGAGGCCAATGTCGACTATGACAAAAGCCTGGGCGTACGTTGGGGTGGCCGGCTCAGCCGCGGTAACTGGGGCGCGGGAGGTCTCTCGAAATCCCTGGCCGAAGGCGCGAAGCCACCGGAAAACCCGACCGCCTCACCCTTCGTCGACCTCGGCTCGCTCGCCGGCGCGTCGGGGCTGGGCGTCGCCTTTATCACCGATAATTTCCTGCTGGACCTGGAACTGAGCGCCATGGAAAAAACCGGCAATGGCGAAATCGTCTCCCAGCCCAAGGTGGTCACGTCCGACAAGGAGACCGCGCGCATCCTCAAGGGCACCGAAATTCCTTATCAGGAGTCCAGCTCCAGCGGCGCCACCTCGGTGTCGTTCAAGGAGGCTTCGCTGTCGCTGGAAGTCACTCCACAGATCACCCCCGACGACCGCGTGATCATGGAGGTGAAAGTCACCAAGGATGAGCCCGATTATTTGAACAAACTCAACGACGTGCCGCCGATCAAGAAAAACGAGGTCAACGCCAAGGTGCTGGTCCGGGACGGCGAGACCATCGTCATCGGTGGGGTTTTCTCCAATACCCAGAGCAAAGTGGTAGATAAAGTGCCATTTTTGGGCGATGTGCCGTATCTTGGCCGCCTTTTCCGGCGTGATGTGCTGGCGGAGAAAAAATCCGAGCTGCTGGTGTTCTTGACTCCGCGTATCATGAATAACCAGGCGATTGCTGTGAGTCGTTGATTCTGTGCGAAATTTGATTCTTGTAGGGCCGATGGGGGCTGGAAAAAGCACCATCGGCCGTTTGCTGGCCAAAGAGCTGCGCCTGCCGTTCAAAGATTCCGACAAGGAAATTGAATTGCGCACGGGCGCCAATATCCCATGGATCTTCGACAAGGAAGGCGAACTGGGCTTTCGCGACCGCGAGCAGGCGATGATTGCCGAGTTGTGCGAGTGCGACGGCGTGGTATTGGCCACCGGTGGTGGCGCGGTGATGCGTGACGAGAATCGTCGAGCACTGCATGCCGGTGGTCGGGTTGTTTATCTGCATGCGTCGGTCGAGCAGCAGGTGGGCCGCACCGCCCGTGACCGCAATCGCCCCTTGTTGCGCACGGCCAACCCGGAAAAAACCCTGCGCGACCTGCTTACCCTGCGCGATCCGCTGTATCGGGAAATTGCCGATCTGGTGGTGCAAACCGATGAACGGCCGCCGCGGATGGTGGTGGTCGAGATTCTTGAACGCCTGCATCGGCTGCCGCCCCGTTAAAGCCTGGCCCGAAATGCGCTATTCTCGGCGGCGCGTCATCACCTCGGGGTGTGGCGTAGAGCCATCAGGCAGCGGACGTTGCCGGCCGTCAATCCATCTCTCACGCGGGGACACATGCAGACACTTAAGGTCGATTTAGGCGAGCGCAGCTACCCGATCCATATTGGCGAAGGTCTGCTGGACCAGCCCGACTTGCTCACGCCGCACATTGCCGGGCGGCAGGTGGCGATCATCTCCAATGAAACGGTCGCGCCGCTGTATCTTGAACGTCTGAGCCGCAGCCTTTCGGCGTACTCGGTGATTTCCGTGGTGCTGCCCGATGGCGAAGCCCACAAGAACTGGGAAACCCTGCAACTGATCTTTGATGGTTTGCTGTCTGCGCGGCATGACCGCCGTACCACCGTGGTCGCCCTTGGCGGCGGCGTGATTGGCGACATGGCCGGCTTCGCGGCCGCCTGCTACCAGCGTGGCGTGGATTTTATCCAGGTGCCGACTACCTTGCTGTCTCAGGTTGATTCGTCGGTGGGCGGCAAGACCGGTATCAACCATCCGCTGGGCAAGAACATGGTCGGCGCCTTTTACCAGCCGCAGGCCGTGCTGATCGACACCACGACGCTCAATACCTTGCCGCCGCGCGAGCTGTCGGCTGGGCTGGCGGAAGTCATCAAGTACGGGTTGATCTGTGACGAACCGTTCCTGACCTGGCTGGAAGAACATGTGGATGCCCTGCGCGCCCTTGATCAGGTGGCGCTCACCGAAGCCATTTCGCGCTCCTGCGCGGCCAAGGCGCTGGTGGTGAATGCCGATGAAAGAGAGTCCGGCGTGCGCGCCACCCTCAATCTGGGCCACACATTCGGCCATGCGATCGAAACGCACATGGGCTATGGTGTGTGGTTGCACGGGGAGGCTGTCGCGGCGGGCACCGTAATGGCGCTGGAGATGTCCCAGCGCCTGGGCTGGATCAGCGCCCAGGAGCGTGATCGTGGTATCCGCCTGTTGCAACGTGCCGGTTTGCCGGTGATTCCCCCCGCGCAGATGACCGAGGCGGACTTCCTCGAACATATGGCGGTAGACAAGAAAGTGATCGACGGTCGACTTCGACTGGTGCTGCTGCGCCGCATGGGCGAAGCGGTGGTGACCGACGATTATCCGAAAGAGATTTTACAGGCCACGCTGGGAGCGGATTACCGCGCCCTGGCCCAGCTTAAAGGTTAATAAGATCGCGATGACTAGTTTGCACGCCGACGAGGCGTTCCTCGGCCACTACCAGTTGAGCCACGACCCCTTTGCTCCACGGGTGCCTGGTTTCAAATTCTTCCCGGCCCAGCGCAAGCCGGTGCTGGGTCAGTTGCATCACCTTGCGCGCTACAGCCAGCTGCTGCTGGTGGTGACGGGCCCGCTGGGCAGCGGCAAGACCTTGCTGCGCCAGGCGCTGGTCGCCAGCACCAACAAGCAGTCGGTGCAGAGCGTGGTGGTGTCGGCCCGTGGTGCCGGCGATGCGGCGGGCGTGTTGCGTCAGGTCGCCCAGGCACTGGACGTGGCCAATGCCGAGCCCAATGCCATCCTCAAGCAGGTGGTGCAGTTGGGCCTGACCGGTCAGGAAGTCTACCTGCTGGTGGACGACGCCGAGCAGCTCGACGAGTCCGCCCTGGAAGCGCTGCTGGCGCTGGCCGCCGGTACGCCGGAAGGCCGTCCGCACGTGTTCCTGTTTGGTGAATCGTCGTTGATCGCCGATCTGGAGCAGATCAGCGGCGAACAGGAGCTCTTCCACGTTATCGAGTTGCAGCCCTACGAAGAGGAAGAAACTCGCGAATACCTGGCCCAGCGCCTTGAGGGCGCAGGGGCGGGTATCGAACTTTTCACGGCAAATCAGATCTCTGATATTCACGAAAGCTCCGATGGCTGGCCTGGAAACATCAACCAGGTTGCCCGCGATGCGATGATCGAAGCCATGATTGCCAGCCGCTCCGCGGTCAAGCGTCCAAAGATGGGGTTCACTATGCCTAAGAAGCACGTATTGGCCATTTCCGCTGTTGTCGTGGTCGCCGTTGCCGCCGCCTGGCTGATCCCGGGTCGCAGCAAGACGCCGACCACGGCCGGCGCGCCAACGGAACAGGCGCAGTTGCCATTGGGCAAGCCCACACCGAACGTCGAGTTCGCCAATTCCGGGCAACCGACCAACCTGCCGATGGTCGGCCAGCCGGTCATGCGCGGTCCGCTCGCCGAGGAGGCCGGTGGTATCTCCGAAGGTGACGACGGCGTTCCTGTGGAAGGCTCCAGCGCCACTCCGCCGACCGTGACCACCACCGCGCCGCCTGCTGGCGTGCCGGCGGGCAAGCCTGCACCGGCACCTGCCGCAACCCCGACTCCGGCACCGACGGTCGCCACCGCCAAGCCTGCGCCGGTGACCAAGCCGGTCACGGCTGCACCCGCCGCCAAGCCTGCACCGACCGCCGCCGCCAAGCCGGCCGAAAAGCCAGCCACGGTCGCCAAGGCCGGCGCCGCTGGCAGTGGCTGGTACGCCAGCCAGCCCACCGGCAACTTCGTGGTGCAGATCCTGGGCACCAGCTCCGAAGCCAACGCCCAGGCGTTCGTGAAAGAGCAGGGCGGCGAGTACCGTTATTTCAAGAAAGTGCTCAACGGCAAGCCTCTCTACGTGATCACCTACGGCAACTTCGCCAGCCGCGCCGCAGCTGATTCCGCGATCAAAACCTTGCCAGCGAAGGTTCAGGCTGGTAAACCTTGGCCTCGCACCGTTGCCAGCGTTCAACAAGAACTGGCAACTGCTCGCTGAAGATCCGGCGGCCTTACCCAGGCCGCCCTCCCGGCACCTCAAAAAACTACAACAGCGTGCAGCCTTGAAGGCCGCGCGCTTTGTGGTGTCTGCGTCACGGTAGCTTTTGAGTCGTGGCAGTCAAAATTAAAAAAGTTTTGACTAGCACAGCATATCGCTTTAAACCTTTCATAAATGCGACATAGATTTGCGACATTTCGTCGCTAAATTTGTGAGCGTCTGTGTCGGTGTGTACAATGACCTCCCTTTTGCCCCCGCTAAGCCGGCGTACGTTCGGCGTGGAGGGTAACCGGTTGAATTGAAAAGAAATTTGCCTCGGTATAAGAGGCAGCCTGGTGAGAAAGTGTCTATGAAAGCAGGTCTGTACCAACCCGATGAATTCAAGGATAACTGCGGTTTCGGCCTGATAGCCCACATGCAGGGCGAGCCCAGTCATACCCTTTTACAAACGGCCATCGAAGCCCTGACCTGCATGACCCACCGCGGTGGGATCAACGCCGACGGCAAGACCGGTGACGGTTGCGGCTTGCTGATTCAAAAGCCCGACCTGTTCCTGCGCGCTGTCGCCAAACAGCATTTTTCGGTCGACCTGCCCAAGCAATATGCCGTGGGCATGGTGTTTTTCAACCAGGACCCGGTCAAAGCCGAAGCCGCTCGCGAGAACATGAACCGCGAGATCCTGGCTGCCGGCCTGCAACTCGTTGGCTGGCGCAAAGTGCCCATCGACACCAGCGTGCTCGGCCGTCTGGCCCATGATCGCCTGCCGCTGATCGAGCAAGTGTTCATCGCAGGCGAAGGCCTGAGCGACCAGGACATGGCGATCAAACTGTTCACCTCCCGCCGTCGTTCCTCGGTGCTCAACGCCGCCGACGCCGATCACTACATCTGCAGCTTTTCCCACAAGACCATCATTTATAAAGGCCTGATGATGCCGGCGGACCTTACCGCCTTCTATCCGGACCTGAGCGATGAGCGCCTGCAAACCGCAATCTGCGTGTTCCACCAGCGCTTCTCCACCAACACCCTGCCGAAATGGCCGCTGGCCCAGCCATTCCGCTTCCTCGCCCACAACGGCGAGATCAACACCATCACCGGCAACCGCAACTGGGCCGTGGCTCGTCGCACCAAGTTCGCCAACGACCTGATGGACCTCGAAGAGCTAGGCCCGCTGGTCAACCGCGTGGGTTCCGACTCCTCCAGCATGGACAACATGCTCGAGCTGATGGTCACCGGCGGCATCGACCTGTTCCGTGGCGTGCGCATGATCATTCCGCCTGCGTGGCAGAACGTCGAAACCATGGACCCGGACCTGCGTGCGTTCTACGAGTACAACTCGATGCACATGGAACCGTGGGACGGCCCGGCCGGCGTGGTCATGACCGACGGCCGCTACGCGGTATGCCTGCTTGACCGCAACGGCCTGCGCCCGGCGCGTTGGGTGACCACCACCAACGGTTTCATCACCCTGGCCTCGGAAATCGGCGTGTGGGACTACAAGCCCGAAGACGTGATCGCCAAAGGCCGCGTAGGCCCTGGCCAGATCCTGGCCGTGGACACCGAAACCGGGCAGATCCTCGACACCGACGCCATCGACAACCGCTTGAAGTCGCGTCACCCGTACAAGCAATGGCTGCGCAAAAATGCCCTGCGTATCCAGGCGACCATGGAAGACAACGACCACGGTTCGGCTTTCTACGACGTCGACCAGCTCAAGCAGTACATGAAGATGTATCAGGTCACGTTCGAAGAGCGCGACCAGGTGCTGCGCCCGCTCGGCGAGCAGGGCTACGAGGCGGTCGGCTCCATGGGCGACGACACGCCGATGGCCGTGCTGTCCCAGCGTGTGCGCACGCCGTACGACTATTTCCGCCAGCAGTTCGCCCAGGTGACCAACCCGCCGATCGACCCGCTGCGCGAGGCCATCGTGATGTCCCTGGAAGTGTGCCTCGGTGCCGAGCGCAACATCTTCCAGGAATCGCCTGAGCACGCCTCCCGCGTCATCCTCAGCTCGCCGGTCATTTCCCCGGCCAAGTGGCGCTCGTTGATGACCCTGGAGCGTCCGGGCTTCGACCGCCAGATCATCGACCTGAACTACGACGAGAGCGTCGGCCTGGAAGCCGCCGTGCGCAACGTTGCTGATCAGGCCGAAGAAGCCGTGCGCGCCGGGCGTACCCAGATCGTGCTGACCGACCGCCACATCGCGCCGGGCAAGCTGCCGATCCACGCCTCCCTGGCCACCGGCGCGGTGCACCACCGCCTGACCGAGAAAGGCCTGCGCTGTGACTCCAACATCCTCGTGGAAACCGCCACCGCCCGCGACCCGCATCACTTCGCGGTGCTGATCGGCTTCGGCGCGTCGGCGGTGTACCCGTTCCTGGCCTACGAAGTGCTGGGCGACCTGATCCGTACCGGTGAAGTGCTGGGCGACCTCTATGAGGTGTTCAAGAACTACCGTAAAGGCATCACCAAAGGCCTGCTCAAGATCCTGTCGAAGATGGGCATCTCCACCGTCACGTCCTATCGCGGCGCGCAGCTGTTCGAAGCCATCGGCCTGTCCGAAGAAGTCTGCGAGTTGAGCTTCCGTGGCGTGCCGAGCCGCATCAAGGGCGCGCGTTTCGTCGATATCGAAGCCGAACAGAAAGCCCTGGCGTCGGAGGCCTGGAGCGCGCGCAAGCCGATCCAGCAAGGTGGTCTGCTCAAGTTCGTGCACGGTGGCGAATACCACGCCTACAACCCGGACGTGGTCAGCACCCTGCAAGCCGCCGTGCAGCAGGGCGACTACGCCAAGTTCAAGGCCTACACCGCGCTGGTGGATAACCGCCCGGTGTCGATGATCCGCGACCTGTTCAAGGTGAAGACCCTGGACACGCCGATGGACATCAGCGAAGTCGAGCCGCTGGAATCGATCCTCAAACGCTTCGACTCCGCCGGTATTTCCCTGGGCGCCTTGTCGCCCGAGGCTCACGAAGCCCTGGCCGAAGCCATGAACCGCCTGGGTGCGCGTTCCAACTCCGGCGAAGGCGGCGAAGACCCGGCGCGCTACGGCACGCTGAAAAGCTCGAAGATCAAGCAGGTCGCCACCGGCCGTTTCGGCGTGACCCCGGAATACCTGGTCAACGCCGAAGTGCTGCAGATCAAGGTGGCCCAGGGCGCCAAGCCGGGCGAGGGTGGGCAACTGCCGGGCGGCAAGGTCAACGGTCTGATCGCCAAGCTGCGTTACGCGGTGCCGGGCGTGACCCTGATTTCGCCGCCGCCGCACCACGACATCTATTCGATTGAAGACTTGTCGCAGCTGATTTTCGACTTGAAACAAGTCAACCCGCAGGCGCTGGTCTCGGTGAAACTGGTCGCGGAAGCCGGCGTCGGCACCATTGCCGCCGGTGTGGCCAAGGCCTATGCCGACCTGATCACCATCTCCGGTTATGACGGCGGCACCGGCGCTTCGCCGCTGACCTCCATCAAGTACGCCGGTGCACCGTGGGAACTGGGCCTGGCCGAAACCCACCAGACCCTGCGCGGCAACGACCTGCGCGGCAAGGTGCGGGTGCAGACCGACGGCGGCCTGAAAACCGGCCTCGACGTGATCAAGGCTGCGATCCTTGGCGCCGAGAGCTTCGGCTTCGGCACCGCGCCGATGATCGCCCTGGGCTGCAAATACCTGCGCATCTGCCACCTGAACAACTGCGCCACCGGTGTTGCCACGCAGAAC
This sequence comes from Pseudomonas poae RE*1-1-14, assembly GCF_000336465.1. Classification (NCBI taxonomy): domain Bacteria; kingdom Pseudomonadati; phylum Pseudomonadota; class Gammaproteobacteria; order Pseudomonadales; family Pseudomonadaceae; genus Pseudomonas; species Pseudomonas poae. The sequence goes on from NC_020209.1 coordinate 5,235,507, forward strand.
GAGAAACTGCGCAAGGACCACTACATCGGCACCGTCGACATGGTGGTGAACTTCTTCACCTACGTCGCCGAAGAGACCCGCGAGTGGCTGGCCAAGCTGGGCGTACGCTCCCTGGAAGAGCTGATCGGGCGCACCGACCTGCTGGAAATCCTTCAGGGCCAGACCGCCAAGCAACAGCACCTGGACCTCACGCCGCTGTTGGGCAGCGATCACATCCCTGCCGACAAGCCGCAGTTCTGCGGCGTGGAGCGTAACCCGCCGTTCGACAAGGGCCTGTTGGCCGAGAAGATGGTCGATATGGCCGGCTCCTCGATCAATGACGCCAGCGGTGGCGAATTCGCTCTGGACATCTGCAACTGCGACCGTTCCATCGGCGCCCGCGTCTCCGGCGAAATTGCGCGCAGGCACGGCAATCAGGGCATGGCCAAAGCGCCGATCACGTTCCGCTTCAAGGGCACTGCCGGCCAGAGCTTCGGCGTGTGGAACGCCGGCGGCCTGCATATGTATCTGGAAGGCGACGCCAACGACTACGTGGGCAAGGGCATGACCGGCGGCAAGCTGGTGATCGTTCCGCCAATCGGCAGCGTCTACAAGTCGCAGGAAAGCGCGATCATCGGCAACACCTGCCTGTACGGCGCCACCGGTGGCAAGCTGTTCGCCGCCGGCACCGCCGGTGAACGTTTTGCCGTGCGTAACTCCGGCGCCCACACCGTGGTGGAAGGCACTGGCGATCACTGCTGCGAGTACATGACCGGGGGCTTTGTCGCGGTACTGGGCAAGACCGGTTACAACTTCGGTTCGGGCATGACCGGCGGTTTCGCCTACGTACTCGACCAGGACAACACCTTCGTCGACAAGGTCAACCACGAGTTGGTCGAGATCCAGCGCATCAGCGGCGAAGCCATGGAATCCTACCGCAACCACTTGCAGCACGTGCTGGACGAGTACGTCGAGGAGACTGGCAGCGAATGGGGTCGTAACCTCGCCGAAAACCTCGATGATTACCTGCGTCGTTTCTGGCTGGTCAAGCCCAAGGCTGCCAACCTGAAATCGTTGCTTTCCAGCATCCGTGCCAACCCGCAGTGATATGCGCCTGAAGAGTTTGATGAGGTTTTAACATGGCTGAACGTCTGAATAACGACTTCCAGTTCATCGATGTCGGGCGCAAAGATCCGAAGAAGAAACTGTTGCGTCAACGCAAGAAAGAGTTCGTGGAAATCTACGAACCCTTCAAGCCCCAGCACTCGGCCGATCAGGCCCACCGCTGCCTGGGGTGCGGTAACCCGTATTGCGAATGGAAGTGCCCGGTGCACAACTTCATTCCCAACTGGCTCAAGCTGGTGGCCGAGGGCAACATCCTCGCCGCCGCCGAGCTGTCGCACCAGACCAACACCCTGCCGGAAGTATGCGGCAGGGTTTGTCCCCAAGACCGTCTGTGTGAAGGTGCCTGCACCCTCAACGACGGCTTCGGTGCGGTAACCATCGGTTCGGTGGAGAAGTACATCACCGACACCGCGTTCGCCATGGGCTGGCGCCCGGACATGTCCAAGGTCAAGCCGACCGGTAAACGTGTCGCGATCATTGGTGCCGGCCCGGCGGGCCTGGGTTGCGCCGACGTGCTGGTGCGTGGCGGCGTGACCCCGGTGGTGTTCGACAAGAACCCGGAAATCGGCGGCCTGCTGACCTTCGGCATCCCCGAGTTCAAGCTGGAAAAGACCGTGCTGAGCCACCGTCGTGAAGTGTTCACCGGCATGGGTATCGAGTTTCGCCTCAATACCGAGATCGGCAAGGACATCACCATGGAGCAGTTGCTCGCCGAATACGACGCCGTGTTCATGGGCATGGGCACCTACACCTACATGAAGGGCGGCTTTGCCGGTGAGGACCTGCCGGGCGTGCATGATGCGCTCGACTTCCTGATCGCCAACGTCAACCGCAACCTGGGCTTTGAGAAGTCGCCGGAAGATTTCGTCGACATGAAAGGCAAGAAGGTCGTGGTGCTCGGCGGTGGTGACACCGCGATGGACTGCAACCGTACTTCGATCCGCCAGGGCGCCAAGTCGGTGACCTGCGCTTATCGCCGTGACGAAGCCAACATGCCCGGCTCGCGCAAAGAGGTGAAGAACGCCAAGGAAGAAGGCGTGAAATTCCTCTACAACCGCCAGCCGATTGCCATTGTCGGTGAAGACAAGGTGGAAGGCGTGAAGGTGGTCGAGACTCGTCTCGGCGAACCGGACGCCCGTGGCCGTCGCAGCCCCGAGCCGATTCCGGGTTCCGAAGAGATCATCCCGGCCGACGCCGTGGTCATCGCCTTCGGTTTCCGCCCAAGCCCGGCGCCGTGGTTCGAGCAGTTCACCATCCAGACCGACAGCCAGGGTCGCGTGGTGGCCCCGGAACAAGGTCAGTACAAGCACCAGACCAGCAACCCGAAGATCTTCGCCGGTGGCGACATGGTGCGCGGTTCTGACCTGGTAGTGACGGCGATCTTCGAAGGCCGTAACGCCGCCGAAGGCATCCTGGATTACCTTCAAGTTTGATTTGAAACACGGTCAACTGTGGGAGCTGGCTTGCCCGCGATAGCGATAGTGAATTCACCACCGCCATCGCAGGCAAGCCAGCTCCCACACAAACCCCATTCCAGATAGGGTTTGGTCGTGTCTGTCATACCGCAAGACACCGCGACAAATTGACCCGATAGACAAAAGGCACGGTGCATTCCGTGCCTTTTGCGTCGTGCTCTGAGAAAATGCCCGCACTTTTTTTGCGGATGCCGACATGACTGCCCTCAAGAACGACCGTTTCCTTCGTGCCCTGCTCAAGCAGCCCGTAGACGTCACGCCCGTGTGGATGATGCGTCAAGCCGGTCGTTACCTGCCGGAATACCGTGCCAGTCGTGCCCACGCCGGCGACTTCATGAGCCTGTGCATGAACCCGCAATTCGCCTGCGAAGTCACGATGCAGCCGCTGGACCGCTACCCGCAACTGGACGCGGCCATCCTCTTCTCCGATATCCTCACCATCCCCGACGCCATGGGCCAGGGCCTGTACTTCGAGACCGGCGAAGGCCCGCGCTTCAAGAAAGTGGTCAGCACCCTGGCCGACATCGAAGCCCTGCCGATTCCTGATCCGCACAAGGACCTCGGCTACGTGATGGATGCCGTCAGCACCATCCGCCGCGAGCTTAACGGCCGCGTGCCGCTGATCGGCTTCTCCGGCAGCCCCTGGACCCTGGCCACCTACATGGTCGAAGGCGGCTCGTCGAAAGACTTCCGCAAGACCAAGGCCATGCTCTACGACAACCCGCAGGCCATGCACCTGCTGCTGGACAAGCTGGCGCAGTCAGTCACGGCTTACCTCAACGGCCAGATCATGGCCGGCGCCCAGGCCGTGCAGATTTTCGACACCTGGGGCGGCAACCTTTCGGCGGCGGCGTATCAGGAATTCTCCCTGGCCTACATGCGCAAGATCGTCAGCGGCCTGATTCGCGAACATGAAGGCCGCAAAGTACCGGTCATTCTCTTCACCAAGGGCGGCGGCCTGTGGCTGGAAAGCATCGCCGACGCCGGTGCCGACGCCCTGGGCCTGGACTGGACCTGCGACATTGGCGAAGCCCGCCACCGCGTAGGCAACCGCGTCGCGCTGCAAGGCAACATGGACCCGACCGTTCTGTACGCCAACCCCGAGGCGATCCGCAGCGAAGTCGGCCGCATCCTGGCCAGCTACGGCAAGGGCACCGGGCATGTGTTCAACCTCGGCCATGGCATTACGCCGGAAGTGAACCCGGAGCACGCCGGCGCGTTCCTGCGGGCGGTGCATGAGCTGTCGGCGCAGTATCACGAGTAAAAACGCATTACAAAATGTGGGAGGGAGCAAGCCCCCCTCCCACATTAGGCTTTCAGGTTCCTCAGCGGCGCCAGCTTGGCCAGCCTCAGCGCCACCAGCAGCGCACCGATCAACAACGCCACGATAAACCCGCCAATCCCGTTCCAGCCGCCCAGGTGCCAGAAGAAGCCACCCGCCGTGCCGGCAATGCTTGACCCGGCGTAATAGCTGAACAGGTACAACGACGACGCTTGCCCCTTGGCCTTGACGGCGCGGCGGCCGATCCAGCTGCTGGCGACCGAGTGGGCGGCGAAGAAGCCGAAAGTGAAGATCAGCATGCCGGGCACGATCAGCCATAGCGGGCTGAACAGGGTCAGAACGAAGCCGGCCAGCATCAATACGATGGTGGCCCAGAGCACGCGGCGGCGGCCGAGGCGATCAGCCAGGGAGCCGATTTTCGCCGAGCTGTAGATGCCCGAGAGGTACACCAGCGACAGCAGGCCCACCACGGCCTGGCTCAAGTCATAGGGATCGGCCAGCAGCCGGTAGCCGATGTAGTTGAACAGCGTCACGAAGGCGCCCATCAGCAAAAAGGCCTCAAGAAACAACCACGGCAGGCCGGCGTCCCTGAAGTGCATGACAAAGCCGTTCATCAGGCTGCGCGGCTTGAGGCTGCTGGCGCGGAAGTTGCGCGATTCGGGGAGGATCTTCCAGAACACGGTCGCCGCGATCAGTGCCAGGGCGCCGATGATCAGCGTGGCGGCGTGCCAACTGACGAAATCGATCAGCACGCCCATGATCAGTCGCCCACTCATGCCGCCAATCGCGTTGCCGGCGATGTACAGGCCCATCGCCAAGCCGATGTGCTGCGGGTGAATCTCCTCACTGAGGTAAGTCATCGCCACGGCGGCCAGGCCGCTGAGGGACAGGCCGACCAGCGCACGCATCAGCAGGATGCCTTCCCAGCCTGGCATCAGGCCGCTGGCAATCGTCGCCAGGGCCGCGCAAAACAACGCCGCCACCATCACCGGTTTGCGCCCCAGCCGGTCAGATATCGGCCCGGTGATCAGCAAGCCGAACGCAAGCATTGCCGTGGACACCGACAGGATCAGGCTGCTCTGCGCGGCATTGATGGCGAATTCATGGGACAGCGCCGGCATCATCGGCTGCACGCAATACAACAAGGCAAACGTGGCAAAGCCACCGCAGAACAGCGCCAGCACCGTGCGCATGAACATCGGCGTGCCTTTTTCGATGAACGCGTCAGTGAGCTCGGCGACCACCTCATCCAAGGCGGTGGGCGGGACTTGCTGGGCGAACGGAGCGACGGCAGATTTCACGGGGACCTCGGTGGACAGACTGCCATGGGCGGCAATGCAAAAAAGAATATAGCGGGCTAATGATTCTTTCCAATATATTGTTCGACCTGTTTGATAGCTTCTGCGACTTAATGGTGAGGGTATGGAATTACGTCATTTGCGCTACTTCATCGCAGTGGCCGAGGAACTGCACTTCGGCCGCGCCGCCCAAGTCCTGGGCATCTCGCAACCGCCGCTGAGCCAGCAGATTCAGGCGCTGGAGCAGCAAGTGGGGGCGCGTTTGTTCGAACGCACCAACCGTCGTGTCGAGCTGAGCGAGGCGGGGCGCTTGTTCCTGCACGAGGCGCGTCTGGTGCTGGCGCAGGTCGACAAGGCGGCGGATGTAGCGCGGCGTGCGCACATGGGGGAGCTGGGTGAGCTGAAGATCGGCTTCACCTCATCGGCGCCGATCAACGCCAGCATCCCCCAGGCCATTCATGCGTTTCGCCAGGCGTTCCCGGCTGTTCACCTGACGTTGCGGGAAATGAGCAGTACTCAGGTCGCCGAGGCCCTGGTGGACGAATCGATTCAGGTCGGCTTGATGCGTCCGTTGCCGTTGCCCGACTCCCTGAGTGCCGTTGAGCTGATGCGTGAGCCACTCGTGGCCGTATTGAACACCGGCCATCCGTTGACGGCGGGCAGTGAACACGGCTTGCACCTGGCGCAACTGGCCGAGGAACCCTTCGTGTTCTTCCCGCGCAGCTACGGCAGCGGCCTGTACGCCCAACTGCTCGACCTGGCCCGCGACGCAGGCTTCAGCCCGCGCTTTGCCCAAGAGGCTGGCGAAGCGATGACCATCATCGGCCTGGTGGCGGCGGGGCTTGGGGTGTCGGTATTGCCGGCGTCGTACCAGCGCATCCGGATCGATGGGGTGGTCTATCGCACCTTGCTGGACCCTGCCGCAGTGTCAGCGGTGTGGCTGGTGCAGCGCAAGGGTGTGCAGTCGCCAATGGCGAAAGCGTTTGTGGCGTTGTTGGTGGCGAACGGGATTGTCCCAGGGTCGATCAGTTAAACGCAGATTCCCTGTGGCGAGCGGGCTTGTTGTGGCGAGCGGGCTTGCCACATTTACGGCGTTTTGCCACCGATTGGGGAGACTGCACACGCTCACTCGTTTGCGGGTGAACCGTCAGCACCAGCGCCGAAAGATCAGCGAGGTATTCACGCCGCCAAAAGCGAAGTTGTTGTTCATCACGTAGTCATGGTGCATCTCGCGAAAGCCTCCTTGGAGGTAATCCAGTTCACCACATTGCGGGTCGACGGTGTCCAGGTTGAAGGTGTGTACGTACTGGTCGCGGTTCATCATTTCGATGCTGAACCATGACTCCAGTGCGCCGCACGCGCCCAGGGTGTGGCCAAGGAAACTCTTCTGCGAGCTGATGGGCATGCGGCTGCCGAACAGGCTACTGGTGGCCAGGGTTTCGGCGATATCGCCCTGGTCGGTGGCGGTGCCGTGGCCGTTCACGTAGCCGATAGCCGACGGCTCCAGCCCGGCGTCTTCGAGGGCCAGTTCCATGGCGCGGCGCATGGTTTTCTGTTCCGGGCGGGTGGTGTGCTGACCGTCGGCATTGCTGCCGAAGCCGACCAGTTCGGCATGGATATGCGCGCCGCGCGCCAGGGCGTGTTCCAGTTCCTCCAGTACCAGCATGCCGCCGCCTTCACCAATCACCAGGCCGTCGCGGCCGCTGTCGTAGGGGCGCGGGCTGGTCTGCGGGGCGTCATTCTTCAAACTGGTGGCGTAGAGCGCATCGAACACCATGGCCTCGGTGGGGCACAGCTCTTCGGCGCCGCCGGCGAGCATCAACGGCAGGCGTCCGAACTTGATCGCCTCGTAGGCATAACCGATGCCCTGGCTGCCGCTGGTGCAGGCGCTGGAGGTGGGGATCAGCCGCCCGGTAAGGCCAAAGAAAATACTGATATTCGCCGCCGTGGTGTGCGGCATCATGCGCACGTAGGAGTTGGCGTTGAGCCCCTCGGCCACCGAGTTCAGCAGCATATTGCCAAACGCCTTGATCTCGTCGGTGCTGCCGGTGGACGAGCCACAGGCCACGCCCATGCGCCCGTCCTTGATCGACTCGTCGCCGAGCAGCCCGGCGTCCTGCAACGCTTGCTCCGCTGCCCACACCGCCAGGCGCGAGACGCGGCCCATGCTACGCAATTGCTTGCGTGTCCAGTGCGCAGGCACCTGGAAATCATCGATGGGCCCGGCCAGTCGTGTGTTCAGTTCAACAAAACGGTCCCACTCATCCATGCGCCGGATGCCGCTGCGGTTGGCGCGAAAGTTGGCTGCGATGGTCTCCCAGTCACAACCCAGGGAGGTCATGCCGGCCATGCCGGTGACGACGACGCGCTTCATCAGCACAAGCCTCCGTTCACCGCCAATACCTGGCGCGTGATGTAGCCGGCTTCGGCCGACATCAGGAAGTTCACGGCGCCCGCAACTTCCTCCGGGGTGCCCATGCGCTGCGCCGGGATCATCTTCATCAGTTCTTCCACCGGCACGTTTTCATCCAGCATGGCGGTGTCGATCAGGCCGGGGGCGACGCAGTTGACGGTGATTTTGCGCTTGCCCAGCTCGATGGCCAGCGCCTTGGCCGCACCGATCAGACCGGCCTTGGACGCGCTGTAGTTGACCTGGCCCCGGTTGCCGATCAGTCCTGAAACAGAGGTGATGCACACGATGCGCCCGGGCGCGCGGCGCCGAATCATCGGCATCATCACCGGGTGCAGCACGTTGTAGAAACCGTCGAGGTTGGTGCGCAGCACCACGTCCCAATCGTCTTCCGACAAGGCCGGAAAAGCGCCGTCACGGGTCAGGCCGGCGTTGAGTACCACGCCGTAATAGGCGCCGTGTTGTTCCACGTCGGCTTCGAGCATTTCGCGGCACGCGGTGCGGTCGGCAACATCGAATTGCAGCACGCGGGCGTTGCGTCCCAACGCCTGGATCTCGACCTGCACCGCATCGGCTTCGGCGCGCCCGCTGCGGCAGTGCAGCACGATGTCATGCCCGGCCTGGGCCAGGCGCAAGGCGATAGCGCGGCCGATGCCGCGGCTGGAGCCAGTGACCAGTACGGAGTGAGTCATGACGTTGCGTCCTTCGATTCAGCTAAATAGTTGGCCGCCAGGGGCGGTCGAAATACGTTCAAGCGTGCGCTGGCCTGGATGCCGTCGCCGGTGAGGTGGCATTCGAACACCCCCATGCCGTTGTCGTCTTCCAGCGAGCGCAGGCCGTGAATGGTCAGCTCGGCGCCCGCCGGAAAACCATCCACGTTGCATTCGAACTTGCGTGTACCGAGCAGGAAGCCAAGCTCCACTGCTTCGCCGTTCTTGCGTGCGCGACAACCGGCATAGGCGGCGACGCTTTGCGCCATCAGTTCGATGCCCACCCACGCCGGCAGGCTGCCGTCCGCGCGGTTGAACAGGCCGCCGGGCTTTACGGTGAGACGGGTATGTATCTGCTCTTCATCGAACGACAACACCTGGTCGATCAGGATCATGTCGCCCGCGTGGGGCAGCAGTTCGGCGAGTGGCCAATCGATCATGGGGCCTCTCCGATAATCAGGCTGACATTGTTGCCGCCGAAGGCAAACGAGTTGCTCATCAGGCGCGGTTGTTTCAGGGCGTCACCGCAGCGGGCCCACTGCAACGCGGGCAGCGCCGGGTCGGCCTGGCCGTCCCACACGTGCGGCGGCATCCCACCGTGGGTGAGGCTCAGCCAGCAGAACGCCGCTTCCAACGCTCCGGCTGCACCGAGGGTGTGGCCGCTCATGGGTTTGGTCGACGAGCACGCCACGCCATGTGGGAACAGGTGGGCGACGGCCAGGCTTTCCATGGCGTCGTTATGCTGGGTGGCGGTGCCGTGCAGGTTCAGGTAGCCGATGTGTTCAGGGTTGAGCCCGGCGCTGCTCAACGCCTTGCTCATGGCCTGCAGCGCGCCTTTGCCCGTAGGCTCAGGCGCGGAAATATGGTGTGCGTCGCTGCTCGCGCCGCTGCCCAGCAACGCAATGGGGGCCGGCTCGCGCGTCATCAGAAACAACACCGCCGCTTCGCCGATATTGATGCCGTTGCGGTTCACCGAAAACGGATTGCAGCGCTCGGCGGACACCGCTTCCAGCGAGGTAAAACCATTGAGGGTCAGCTTGCACAGGCTGTCGACGCCACCACAGATCACCGCATCGCACACCCCCAGGTCCAGCAGGCGCCGGGCGCTCATCAGGGCACGGGCGCTGGAGGTGCACGCGGTGGAAATCACATAGGCCGGGCCGCTCAGTTGCAGCCAGTCGGCGAGAAAATTGGCCGGCGCGCTGAGTTCCTGTTGCTGGTAGTCGTAAGTATTGGGGAACTGCCGGTCACGCAGGTACTGGGCAATGCCACGACTGGCTTCGTCGATGCCCGAGGTGCTGGTGCCCAGCACAATACCCACCCGCGATTCGCCATAGGTATGGATCGCCTGGCGCATCTCGCCCTCGATCTGCAGCGCAGCCTCTAGCAGCAGCTGATTGTTACGGCTGCTTTGCTGGCCCAGTTGTAGCGGGATCGGCGCCAGATCACCGTGCACAGCGCCCACCGGCAGCACTCGGTCCGGCACCCAGCCGCTCTCGGCGCGCATGCCGGCGCAGTCACCGGCAAACAGGCTGCGCGCAACCTCGGCTTGCCCTCGGCCGAGGGCACAGATCACCCCCAGAGCATTGAGATAGGCGGTCATCGCTCAACCCCAAGCGGGGTGATGCGATAGCTCAACGGCTGACCCGTCATGTTCACGCTGAACACCTCGGAGGACTGATAAACGATTTGCCAATGGCCTGGCAGGGTGCGGGTCAGGTCCCTGGCCTGTGCCCCCGGATACAGGGCGCGCAGGTCGTCCGCCGAGGCCAGCGCAAACAGCAGGGCGGCGAACAGCTCGCGTGCCTGCGGATTGGGCGGCAGCAAGCCGTCGGCCTGCCACGCGCCGTCAAGCAACTTCTGCCGCGCCAGGGGAATGCCCAGCGGATCCATCATCGACCAGCGAAGGGCGGCGCCTTCCCGCTGGATCACCAGCAGCCAATCCTGGCGCTGGTTGCCTTCGCTACGCTGCACATGCAATTGCAGCGGTAAATTCAGGGCCGGGATTTTTTCCGGCAACGGCGCCTGGCTGGCGCACGCGCTCAGCAGCAACAGGCAACCCATCAGCAACAGACGCATCATGGTGCACTGCTCGCCAGCGGCTTGCGCGCCACGCAGTTGACCAGGGTTTCTTCGCGCTGGCCCACCGGCGGTGCCTTGCGCAGGCCCAGGCGCTCCAGCAGGCCGAAATCCGTGGCGCGGCTCCACCACAGATACGGGTAGGAAACGTTCTGCGGGCCAAATTCAAAGCCCTGCTCGCGGATCATCGCGAGGTACGCCTCGGCGCTTTTCTGCACCTGCATGGGATGGCGGAACAGCCAGCGAATCACCCAGGTGTCGATATAGGCTTCGGTGGACTCGGCAAACAGCAGGTAGCCGCCGGGCTTGAGCACGCGATAGAACTCTGCGAGGGCGCGATGCTGCTCCACCAGATGGTGGAACGTCTGGTGGCAGAACAGAATATCCACGCTCGCGTCCGGCACTTGCAGGGTGGCGCAGTCGCTGCCGATCAGCTCGATGGCGAGGTCCTGGCGCGCCGCTTCGGCCTTGCTCTGGTCGAGGCTGTGGGGGTCGGCATCCAGGCCGATCAGGCGTTCCGGGGCGAACACCTGTTGCAGGTACGCAAAGGATTTACCCTGGCCGCAGCCGGCGTCCAGCAGCACCGGGGCCTGCGGCACAGGCTCGGTGAACAGGCTGCGCAGGTCGTCGATGGCCACGCGCAACACATAATGTTGCCAGGTGCGGCTGCGCAGAAACCAAAGACCGAAGCGGGTTTCTTCGACGTAGTGTTTACTCAGGTAGTGGCTGCTCATACCGCGTCACTCGCACAAATTTCCGACAACATCCGCAGGCGTCGCTTGGGCTCGCTGACAAACGGGTTGCGCTCGTCCCAGGCATAACCGGCGAGGATCGCGCTGATCATGCGGCGAATCTCCGGCGAGCTGCCGGGATGGAAGATTACATCCTGGAACGTCCCGGCGTACCAGCCTTCGACATAGCAGCGAAAGGTGTCGACGCCGCGTTTGAGCGGCTCGGCGAATTCGGTTTGCCAGTCGACGGTTTCGCCCGTGAGCTGACGATGCAGCACCCCGGCCGCCATGCTTGCCGAACGCATGGCAATGGTCACACCGGACGAAAACACCGGATCGAGAAATTCCGCCGCATTGCCCAGCAAGGCAAAACCAGGGCCGTGCAGGGTTTTGACGTTGGCCGCGTAGCCGCCGATGCTGCGCGCCGGGGTATCCCACACGGCATTTTGCAGCACGCCGGACAGGCTTGGGGTTTCATCGATAAAACCGCGCAGGCACGCATCGAGGTCGCTGTCGCGCCCGTCGAAATGCGTCTGCGCCGCCACCACGCCCACCGAACAGCGGCCGTTGCTGAACGGGATGGTCCAGAACCAGATATCGCGCTTCACAGGATGGGTGGTGATAAGGATTTTGCTGCGGTCAAAGCCTGGGTGTTCGATGCGGTCTTCAACATGGGTGAACACCGCCCGGCGCAGCGGGAAATTCGACGGTGCCTCGAGGTCCAGCAGGCGCGACAGCACGCGGCCGTAACCGCTGGCGTCGAGCACGAATTTGGCCTTCAGGTGATACTTGCTGCCGTTTTGTCGAAGCACTTGCAGGTAGCGGCAGTCGCCGCTGAAATCCGCGCCGACGATGGTTTGGCCATAGCGAATGTCGACGCCCTGCAGCGCCGCCTGATCGGCCAGCAGCTTGTCGAACTCGCCGCGCTGCACCTGATAGGTAGTCGGCTTGCCGTTGCTGAACGTGTCGCCAAAATCGAACGCGCTGTAGCGCTCGCCCCAGGCGAACGCAGCGCCGGTTTTCACCTGGAACCCGGCTGCCTGCACGGCCTCGAGCATGCCCGCTTCTTCGATAAAGTCGATGCAGTGCGACAGCAGGCTTTCGCCGATCGAGAACCGCGGAAAATGCTCGCGCTCGATGATCACGACGTCATGGCCCTTGCGCTTGAGCAGCGCGGCGGCGATGGCGCCGGACGGGCCGGCACCGATCACCACCACCTGGCGACGTTCCATTTCAACTGTGGGCACTGAGGCTCCTTGCCGCATGGGCGATAATCACATTCATAAGGCGGGTTTGCGCGGCCCGGCCCAGGGCGCCAGCATAAAGCTGAATGCCAGGCCGAGGCTCACCGACAGGCCGAAATTACTCACCGCCGGCGTACTCGATACCGCCAGCAGACCGAACGACAACCAGGTCGTCAACGCCGCCAGTAACGTGCCCAGCAGGCTGACCGCCGGACCGCCGATCTGCTCGCGCATCAGGATCGCATAGTCGACGCTGATGGCCGTAACCAGCAACAGGCCGAACAGGCTGAACAGGGTCAGCGGCTGGCCCAGCCAGCCCAGGCTGGCCAGGCTGCACAGCGCAGCCAGCAACGGCAACGCGACGATGCGCACGGCACCGCCGAAGCCGAACGGCACCATCAGTAGCAACACGATCAGCCCACACGACAGTAATTTGAGCTCGGCGGCGCTGATTTGCGTGGCAGCGAACACGCGGTTCAAGTCGCCCAGGCGATCCACCAACTGCACACCGGGCAAATCCACGGCCTGTACCCGCAGCAGCGCGGGGTTGTTCAGACCCTGCAGGCTGACCATCGCCGCCACGCCGCCGTTCACCGGCCCCAGCCACAGCGTACGCCAGGGTTCGGCCAGCGGACCTGTGAGGGCGGCGTCGATATCTTCGGTGGGCAGTGCCTGCAACTGCGCCACTTCGGCTTGCAGGGCGCTGGCTGGCACGCCGAGGTCCACCAGCGGCTGCCAGTGTTGCGCCAGATTGCTCAGCGCATCGCGCAGTCGCTGCTGCTCGGCCGGCAGGTTGACCAGTTGGTTGAGCACCAGGTAACCCTGAAGCTTGTCCATATTCACCAGTTGCTCCAGACGCTGGCCCAGCGCGGCCTGACGCTCCAGCAACTGCTGTTGGTTGTCTGCGCGCACCAGAAAGAACTGACTGGTGGGCTGAAAGCCGGTGATCCGTGCCACGGCCTGGGCTTCCTGCAGCAAGTGAGGCGGCGCGCCGATCCACTGGCGAATGTCGTTTTTGCTGTTCAGGTGCCACACACCGCCGGCGCAGAACAGCAGCACCAGCGCCAGCAACAGCGGGCTCGGCACGCGCTGGAGCAACGACTCGCGCAGCCGCCACAGGCCCTCGGCAACCCGCAGCGGCCACTGCGCCGGGCGTAATTCGACGCCCTTGAGCAGCGCTGGCAGCAGGCACACGGCGCACAGGTAGGCGCCCACCAGCCCTGCGGCGGAAAACACTGCAATCTGCGTCAGCGCCGGAAACGGTGTCCAGGCCAGCGCCAGATAACCGATGCAACTGGTCGCCAGGCTCAGGCTCAGCCCTGGCAAGGTCAGGCGCAACGCCGGCCAGCTCTGCCATGGCTTCAAACTCCAGCTTTTGGACAGGTAATGCAGCGGGTAATCCACCGCCACGCCGATCAGGCTGGAGCCCAGCACCAGGGTCATCACATGCACATGGCCGAACAGCGCCACACAGGCCACCGCCCCAAACAGCATGCCGACGATGACCGGCACGAAGGCCAGCAATACGCGCCAGCGGCGGAACGCCAATAGCAGCAACAGCAGAATGCCGACGGTCGCGCCGCCGCCGACCCAGGTGATTTCCCGCGTGGCTTGCTGCTGCCCATTGGCCGCATAGAGCAGGCCGCTGGCCGCGAGCAATTGCGCACCGTGCACGGCGGCCTCGGCGCGGCTGGCCTGGAGCAGGTCCGCCACTTGCAGCGGCAGGTGCATATCGAAGGCATTGCCGGTGGTGCGCGCACGCAGCAGCACCCAGCTTTTGCCGTCGGCATCGGCGATCAGCGCGCCGCTGCCGATGTCCAGCTGCACCGAACCCTGCTGCGGCTGGCTGTTCTGGATACGCCCGGTGAGGCCCAGCCAGTCATCCTGGCTCGGCACCAGGCTGAAGCCGGTGAAGGGGTCGAACAGTGATTGCACGCGCTGTTGGATAAACGCCTCGGGATGCTCGATGAGCTGCTCGCGGTCCTTGGCCGCGAGCATCGCCAGTCGGCCGCGCAGCAGTTGCTCGCGCAGTGCCGGCAGGTCGGCTTGCAGGTTCCATTGCACTTTTTCAAACAGCCCGCTGGCCTGCCAGCGCTCGCCCAGCTGTTGCGCCACGGCCACCGCCTGCTGGCGGTCGGCATGCCCCACCAGCACCAGCATCTCGCGGTTAAGCGGCTCTTGCATGCGTTGTTCGGCTTGCTGTTCCAGCGCATCCGGCGCACTGCCCGGCACCAGTTCCATCAGATTGGCCGAAAGCGGCGCGCCCTGGCGCCACTGCCAGCCGGCCAGTGCCAGCACGGCCACCAGCAGAATCAGGAACAGGCGCGGCAGCAGGCGCTCACTGGGCAAAGTCATGTTGCTCCGCGTCGGTCAGGGGCAGGCCCGCGGTGCTGTCCCGCAGGCGCAGCACGGTGCTGTCGCCCTGGGTCTCCTGCAGTTCGATGGTGTGCACCAGCGCGCCGCCCTCAATGTTGATTTGGTTGAACACCTGCTTGAGCAGCAGCGAGCGTGGAATCAAGGTCAGCGCCCACTGCGTGGACTCACCTTGCAGCTGCAGCTCGAAGTCACGCTGCAAGCCGCTGCTGTCGCCCTGCAGCACGGCGAGAAACAAACGGTTCTGCTCAGCCCCGGCGCTCTTGTTCGGCAGCCATTGCCAGCCGTTGCCTTCACGCCGGGCGATGCCCTGGGCGCTGATGCGGTAGTCCTGTTGCAGCGGGGTTTTCAGCAGCCAGAGCAGGCCGTGGTCCTTGGCGAGCACGAAGGTGCCCTTGCTGACCAGGGGTTGGGGCAGGGCGCGCAGGTGTTTTTCTTGGGTGAAGCTGCCGTGGATCACGGAGGGCTTGGCCAGTTGATCGCTGAGTTGTTGCAGGTCGAAAGCGTGGGCGCTGAAGCTCAGCAACAACCCGATCAGCGTGGCAGCGGGCTTGCCCGCGAAGAACCTGAGGACGCTGCGCAGTGCCAGGCGGATCGCATTCTCGTTGACGATTTTCGCGGGCAGGCCCGCTGCCAAAGGAGATCTCATTTCAAGGCCCTCTCGACGGCGTCGGTGAAGACTGTGGGGGAGGCCAGTTGCATTTCGCGGCTGGCGATTTCCACCGCTACCTGCACGGTGCTGGCGCGGGTCATACGTTCGCCGCTGGCGAGGTCGGTGATCAGGTAGTTGATCTTCAAGCGGTTCTCCCACTCCACCAGGCTGGCGCGCACGTTGATGGTCTGGCCGAACACCGCGCCGCGCACGTAGCGCAGTTGCATGTCGATCACCGGCCAGGCGTAGCCGGCTTCGCGCATGGCGTTGTAGTTGTGGCCAATTTTGTCGAGCAAGGCGCAGCGCGCGACTTCCAGGTATTTGACGTAATGGCCGTGCCATACCACGTGCAGAGTGTCGACGTCGAAAAACGGCACGAGGATTTCAGTGTCGCAGTGCAACACGCCGGGGCTACGCATGCAGCCTCCAGTGTTGCGCGGCGATGCGTTGCAGGCACAGGCGCAACTCGCCTTCCAGGGCACGGTCTTCGATCACGGGCGGGAAGTCTTTGGCCAGCTCGACGTGCATGGCGGCCAGGGCCGGCGGCAGTGGGCGCGCATCCTCGGCCCGAGCGCGCAGCCACACCCCCTGGTTGGCGGCCAGCAGGGCGGCGGCGGCCACTTGCTCGGTCAGTTCCAGCACGCGGATCGCGTCGCGGGCGGCGATGGTGCCCATGCTCACCTTGTCCTGGTTATGGCACTCGGTGGAACGTGAGAACACGCTCGCCGGCATGGTGTTTTTCAGCGCTTCGGCGGTCCAGGCGCTGGTGCCGATCTGCACGGCCTTGAAGCCATGGTTGATCATCGCGCGGTCGGCCGGCGCGCCGGACAGGTTGCTCGGCAGTCCGTGGTTGTAACGCACGTCCACCAGCAACGCGAGCTGCCGGTCGAGCAGGTCGGCGACGTTGGCCACCAGGGTCTTGAGGCTGTCCATGGCAAAGGCAATATGCCCGCCGTAGAAGTGCCCGCCGTGCAGCACGCGTTCCTGCTCGGCGTCGATGATCGGGTTGTCATTGGCGCTGTTCAGCTCGATCTCGATGAATGAGCGCAGCCAGTTCAGGCTGTCGGCCAATACGCCGAGCACATGGGGCGCGCAGCGCAGCGAGTAGCGGTCCTGCAGGCGATGCAATGGCGCGGTCGGCGCGTCGATGGCCAAATCCTTGCGCAGCCAGGCGGCGACCTGCATCTGCCCCGGGTGCGGCTTGGCGGCGAACAGGCGTTCGTCGAAGTGTTCCGGGTTGCCTTGCAGGGCCACCACGTTGAGAGCGGTGATACGCGTGGCCAGTTGCAGCAGGTAGTCGGCGCGGGCGCAGGCCAGGCAGGCGAGGCCGGTCATCACGGCGGTGCCGTTCATCAAGGCCAGGGCTTCCTTGGGGCGTAGCACCAGTGGCGTCCAACCCAGCTCGCGGTGCACGTCGGCGGCCGGGCGCCGTTCGCCCTGGAACAACACCTCGCGCTCACCGGACAAGGTAGCCGCCACATAGGACAGCGGCGTCAGGTCACCGCTGGCGCCCACCGAGCCTTCCTCGGGGATCAGCGGCAGCACATCGTGTTCAAGGAAGGCATGCAGACGCTCCAGCAGCTCCACGCGCACGCCGGACACGCCGTGGCACAGCGACTGCAAACGCGCTGCCAGCACCGCGCGCGTAGCCTGGGCGTCGAGCAGTTTGCCCAGCCCGCAGCCGTGGAAGGTGTACAGGTGACGCGGCAGCGCCTCGACGTGCTGCAACGGCACCGCCACCACGCAGGAGTCGCCGTAGCCGGTGGTCACGCCGTAGATCACGCCTTCCTTGTCCAGCAGCGAATCGAGGAACTGCGCGCCCTTGGCAATGCGCTGGCGATAGGCTGCATCGTCCTGCAACCGCGTGGGTGCCTGACGGTTGGCCAGGGCCAGCACGTCTTCGATGCGCAGGGGGCGTTCGCCAAAGGTGACCGGCTCAGGATGCGGGATCATGGGTCTTCCAGAAGGGGTAAAAGTTGAACCATTGTTGGGGCGCCTGCAGGCAGAACTCGCCCAGGCGTGCGGCGTAACGCGCGGTCCACAGGGCGATCACCTGTTCGCGGGTGCTGCGCTTCCATTCGATCCGTTGCGCGAAGGGCTCGATGGTCAGGCGATAGCGGCCCTGGTGCTTGAGGCACATCAGCAGGTTGACCCGGCATTGGAGCAGGCCGGCCAGCAACCACGGGCCTTGGGGGAACGCGGCGGCATGCCCGAGAAAGTCCACGCGCACCGTGCGCCCGCCATGCAGCGGCACGCGGTCGCCGGCAATCGCCAGCCATTCGCCGTCGTCCAGGCGCTGGCTCAGCAGCAGCATGGTGGCCGGGTCCAGCTCGCTGACCTGGATCAGGCGCAAGTGGGTCGCGCCAGCCTCGCCCAGCAGGCGATTGAAGTGTTCGGCGTGCTTGGTGTGCACCAGCACGTTCATGGTCACCTGTTCGCCGATCTCCGCCAGCGCGCGGCATACCTCGAGATTGCCCAGGTGCGCGCCCACCAGCATCTGCCCGCGTTCGCCGCGCAATTGCCCGCGCAGTTGCGCCGGGTCATTGATTTCGATCTGTTCCAGACGCAGCTTGCCGTTCCACACGTCGAGCTTGTCGAGCAGGGAGTCGGCGAAGGCCATGAACTGGCCGAAAACCTTGCGCCGGGTGGGGCGCAACTCATCGCGTCCGCTCCACTGCGCCAGGCGCTGCTGGTATTGCCATGCGCTCTGGCGTGCAGTGCGGCCGAACAGGAAAAAGTAGAACACAATGCTGTACAGCAACGGGCTAAGCAGGCGCCGGCCGAGCACCCTGGCAGCGACGGCGGTGAATTTCATCAGCCAGAAGCTGCCGCGTTCTTCGCGGTCGGCCCAGTGTTTGGTGTTGTCGGTCATGCCTGCCACCGTCGCCACAGGATCATCGGCGCGCGTACCAGCATGCCGAAGAACAGCCGGGTGTGCATGGCGCTGATGCGCAGGTTGTCGTGGAACAGGCGAAAGTGCGACAAGCCGTCGGCGGGGTAATGCACCTGGGTCGGCAGCCAGCGCATCGGCTGGTTGCGCCAGGCCAGGCGTACAAGGATGTCCGAATCGAAATCCATGCGCGTGCCGATGTAGGCAGAGTCCATCAGCGCCAGCACCGGTGCCAGCGGGTACACGCGAAAACCGCACATCGAGTCGCGGATCTGCAGCGACAGGGTGTTGATCCACACCCAGACGTGGGTGAGGTAGCGCGCGTAGAGGCGGCCCTTGGGCACGCTGTCGTCGTATTCGGGGTAGCCGCAGATGAGTGCGTCGGGGTGCCGGCGCGAGGTGTCGATAAAGGTTTCGACCTCACGCAGATCATGCTGGCCGTCGGCGTCGACTTGCAGCGCATGGCTGTAGCCCAGGCGCGCGGCCTCGCGGAAACCGGCCATGACCGCGCCGCCCTTGCCGAGGTTGTGGGGCAGGCTGATCAGGGTGACGTGTTCCAGGGTTGCCAGTTGCACCAGCACCGTCGCGCAGGCCGGGCTGCTGCCGTCGTCCACCAGCAGGCAGGGCAGGCCGCTGGCGAGCAGACTACGGACCACGGCGGGCACGGCGGCTTCGTGGTTGTAGACGGGGATCAGGGCGCAGGGGTTATGCATGATGGGCGGCACCTGAGGGACCGAGTCGTCCGCATCGCAGGCAAGCCAGCGCCCACATTGTGAAGTGTGAACCCAGGCCAATGTGGGAGCGGGCTTGCCCGCGATTGAGCGCGAAGCGCTCACCCGGCTGATGCATGTGCAGCCTCCAGCTGAATCCTGCCGCTGGAGCAGGCGTTGTCGTCATTGCGATAGGCGAAGTACAGCTTGCTGCGCTGCGGGTCAAAGCGCAGGTGCAGTTCGAGGGTATCGCCAGGGCGCACCAGTTGCTGGAACTTGAGCACTTCCATGCCGGCAAACCGGGTCGGCACGGCCATCAGTTGCTGGCCCAGATTGAACGCCCACTCCACCTGCACCACGCCTGGCAGCACGGGCGTGACCGGGAAGTGACCGCTGAAATAGGCGAGGTCCGGCGGGATGCTCAGTTGCAGCGTCCATTCGCCATTGGCTTCGACCTGCTCCAGTACCTCGGGCGCTTTTGGTCGTGGCGCCAGCAACAGCGCATCTATCTCGGCCTGGGGCAGCTTGCCCTGGCTGTTGAGCGGCAACTGACGCAGCAGGCGCCAACGCCGTGGCAAGGCAAGGGCTTCGCAATGCTGGCTCAACTGTTGGCGCAGGGTTTGGGTCACCGTGCGTCGGCCTTGATTGCGCAGGGCATGCAGGCCTTCGGCGCTCAGCACCACCAGGGCGCCCAGGGAGGCGCGGTTTTCCTGGACCACGCCCAGGCAGTTTTCGGTGACCCAGGGATGAGCCATCAGCGCCTGTTCGAGCATGGGCAGGGAGATGCGTTTTTCTTCCAGCTTGACGATGCGGTCCAGGCGGCCCAGCAGTTCGAAGCGGCCATCGGCATGGATGCGTGCGGCGTCGGCGGTGTGCTCGATATGCCCGGCAGGCAAATAAGGCGAGGCGATACGCAGCGCGCCGTCGGCATCCTGGCTCAGCGCAACGTCGGCAAAGGGCTGCCAGGGTTGTGCGCCCTGGCGCCAGGCGATGCCACCGGTTTCCGAGCTGCCGAGGATTTCCGTCGGCCATTGCCCCAGGCGATCGTACAGGCTGCCAGCGGCCTCGACGGGCAACGCGCCGCCGGAGGAAAACACTCGCGACACCTGGCTCAGCGCCGGCCAATCGAGGTTGTCGCCCATGCGCTTGAGCAGCGCGGGGCTGGCGACCCAGGCGAACCTAGGATGCTCGCGGCTGGCGCGCTGCAGGTCTTCGGAAAACGCCAGTTGGGTGCGACCAAAGCGGCGTCCGGCGCACAGCGGCCACAGCACGCGGAACAGCAGGCCGTAGATATGTTGAGTGGCGACGCTGCCGATGATGCAGGCGTCCTTGAGGTCGGCGCCCCACAGGGCTTCCAGCGCGTCGACTTCGTTGGCCAACTGGCGCAGGGTCTTGTCGATGCGCTTGGGTTCACCGCTGGAGCCGGAGGTGCACAGGCTCATTTGGCAGGCGTCCAGGTCGAGGGCGCCGCCGGGCAGGGGCGCCTGGTACAGCGCGTCCAGGTCCGAAGCCTGGGTTAGCCAGGCGTCAACGGATTCATCCCAGCGTTGGCGCGTGTGCGGCTGCAGGTCGGCGGGCAGCAGCACGCTCACGCTGGCGCGCCAGGCGCCCAGCAGGGCAATCGCCAGCACGCCGGCGTCTTCCAGGTGCACCGCCAGGCGGCGGATACCGCGCGCCTGCAGGCCTGCCGCCAGGCTCAAGGCGTGCGTCCACAACTGGGCATGGTTCATCGCAGGCGCGGTGGTGACCAGGCGCAGCTCCAGCGGCTCAAGCAGCAGGTGCTCAAGTTTCAAACCTTTCATAGGCGGCCTCGAACCCTTTGTCGTATCAGCCATTCCACGGCAAACAACAGCCCCATCAGCCCGTAGGCGATGAGGCCGTTGTACAACGTCCACCAACTCAGCGGCGCCCACAGGGTGAGGGCAGCGGCGAGCAGGCCGTTACACAGAAAAAACATGCTCCACACCACGGTGACCTGGCGCGTGTACGCAACCACTTTGGGCGCCAGCACAGGCTCGGTGATGCGCGCAATGCGCTCGACCATCGGCGGGCCGTATTTGAGGCTCAGGCCGAACAGGGCCAGCATGAACGCACTGACCAGGCTTGGGTACCAGCGCAGCAGGTAGGGGTTGTCGAACCAGGCCAGTAACAGGCAGAAGAGGATCACGGCCAGCGCCATCCAGCGGCTGCCGATGCTTCGCGCGCCGGCAAGGGCGCGCAACAGCCACAGGCTGCCTAGCAGCAGGCCGAACTGCCACGGGGCAAAGTGCTCGGTGCCGTAGTACACCGCAAAGGGGTACAGCAGCCCCGCCAGCAACAGGCCAAGGCCGATCAATCGGCTCATGCGACAGGCTGGACCAGGCGGTACACCGCCTCAACCACGTCGTTGACGGTGCGCACTGCCTTGAATTCCTCGGCGGCGATCTTCTTGCCGGTCTGGCGTTTGATATGGTCGATCAGGTCCACGGCATCGATGCTGTCGATTTCCAGGTCCTGATACAGGTTGGCGTCGAGGGTGACGCGCTCCGGCGGCAGTTCAAACAGTTCCACCATTGCATCGCGCAGGGTGTTGAAAATATCGTCACGAGTTTGCATGGTCCGGTCTCAAGCTGCCTGTCTGGCTGTGACGAACGCCGCAAGGCAGGCCACGTTGGTGAAGTGGTTGCGGGTGTCCTTGGCGTCGGCATCGATCTTGATGCCGTAGGTTTTCTGGATCGCCAGGCCCAATTCCAGGGCATCGACCGAATCCAGGCCCAGGCCTTCGCCGAACAGGGTCTGTTCGCTGTCAATGTCATCGACGCTGATGTCTTCCAGGCCCAGGGCCTCAATGATCAGCATCTTTATGTCGCGTTCAAGGCGTTGTTGGTCGCTCATCTTCGGCGAGCTCCTTAATGAAATAGTGGTGCAGGTAATCGTTGAGCTTGCGCGAGGCCTGAGGCGCGGGCCCCAGGGAGGCGAACGCCTGTGGTTCTATATCGGCACCCACACGCAAACTGAAGTGAAATCGACGTTTGGGAATGCGATACCAGGGTTCGGCCTTGGTCAGGGTGGTGGGGCTGACCTTGATCACCACGGGCGTGATGACCGATGCGCCCCGCAGCGCGATGGCGGCGGCGCCGCGATGAAAGGCCGGCGGCGCGCCGGGCGTGGTGCGGGTGCCTTCGGGAAAGATGATCAGGGTCTGGCCGGCGCGCAGGGCGTCGGCGGCGGCATCGAGCATGTCAGCGCTGCCGTCGTTGCTGAGGTAGCCGGCATCGCGCACAGGGCCACGGGTGAACGGGTTTTGAAACAGGCTGCGTTTGATCACGCAGTTGGTCTGGCGCATCAGGCCGATCAGAAACACCACGTCGATCAGCGACGGGTGGTTGGCGACGATCATTTGGCCGGGGCGTCCGAGCTGTTCCGCGCCTTCGACGCTGTAGGTCAGCACGCCGACGCGCTGCATCAGGCGAATGAAGAACCAGAACAGCCGGCTGATGGTATGGCGGGCACGGCGCTGGTGTCGCGCCGCGCCGCCGGGCAGGCAACTGAGCAGCGGAAACACCAGCAGACGCAGACACAGGCCGCCCAGGCCGAACAGGAAAAAGCTCGCGGCGGTGGCGAACAGGCGCCAGTAGTAGGCGTCTCGGGGTTTGGCGTTCACAGCTTGCGTTGCCAATTCCATACTCGGTTCTTCCAGGCATGTTGGCAGGCGCCCTGTTCAGTGAGCAGGGTGCGCAGCAGGTTCAGCGCGTGGGGCCACTGGGCGACAGTCGAGGGTTGGACAGTGCTGCCGGTGAGTTCCAGCTGCCACTCGTCGCCGGGTGTAAGCAGCAGGCCGAGGGCATAGGGGAACGGTACGTCGTGGATCCAGCCGGCATAGGCAGCGGGCGGCTGTTCTTCGGTGATCACCAGCAACACTGCCGGCGCGCCTTCGTTGAGCAGCGCGGCGGCTTCGAGTACGCCGTGTTCGAGGCCATCGCCGGCGGCGGCGAGGGCGGTCATTTCGCTGGTCTCGTTGCGCAGGATCGACCACAGCCCCACCACCGCATTGTGCACTGACAGACTGAACTGGGTGGGCGACAGGGGCGCTTCATTGGCCAGGTCACTGAGGATGTCGAGGGTGCGAGGGGTTTCGCCATGCCGGGAAATAAACACCAGCGGCAGGTCCGGCAGGCCCTCGGCCAGCGGCCAGCCCACGCTGAACGCCATGCGCGCCAGGCGGCTGAGGCGCCGACGCTGCATGGCCGGTAAAAATGATACGTCAGGGGAGGCTTCGCTGGCGGGCAGCAACACCGGGGCCCGGCACCAGGCGTGCCAGTCGTCCGCGCTGTCGAGACCTGGAGCCCAGGCGCGCCATTGGGCGATGCTGAAGTTGATCACTGAGAAGTTATCCCGCCCCTGCGGGCTTCCATGTGCCACCGATGCCCCGGTTTTCCGGGACGGCGAAGGGCCGAATGGCGCGCATTATCCCGGTGCTGCGGGGTTCTAGCAAACATTGGTAAATAATAGTTCACGATTTATTGAACTTTGCCTGGGAAGGGCTACGGATTGTGCTTGACCGCCGACAGGAATGGGTTGTCGGACGTTTCCTTTTTTGGCGTATGGGGCTGGCCTCCAATGCGTTGATCAACGAGGTAGCGAACAGTCGCTTTTGCCCTCTACACTCGGGCATTCATTGATACCCGGAGGTTTTCCCATGCGGCGTGTGGTGTTCAATCAAAAAGGCGGGGTCGGCAAGTCCAGCATCGCCTGCAACCTGGCGGCGGTCAGCGCCAGCGAAGGCTATCGAACGCTGTTGGTCGACCTCGATGCACAAGCCAACTCTACCCAGTACCTCACCGGGCTGACCGGCAACGATATCCCCATGGGGATCGCCGATTTTTTCAAGCAAACCCTGTCTTCCGGGCCGTTTTCCAAGAAGAACAAGGTGGATATCTACGAAACGCCGTTCGACAACCTGCATGTGATTACCGCGACGCCGGAACTGGCCGACCTGCAACCGAAGCTGGAGGCCAAGCACAAGATCAACAAACTGCGAAAGTTGCTGGACGAGCTGAGCGAAGATTACGACCGCATCTACCTCGACACACCGCCGGCTCTGAACTTTTATGCGGTGTCGGCGCTGATCGCCGCCGATCGTGTATTGATCCCCTTTGACTGCGACAGTTTTTCGCGCCAAGCCCTCTACGGCCTGCTGGCGGAAATCGAAGAGTTGAAGGAAGACCACAATGAAAGCCTCGAAGTGGAAGGCATCGTGGTCAACCAGTTCCAGGCCCGGGCGAGCCTGCCGCAGCAGATGCTGGACGAGTTGATCGCCGAAGGGCTGCCGGTGCTGCCGGTGTACCTGGCCAGTTCGGTGCGTATGCGCGAGTCGCACCAGGAGAGCAAACCGCTGATTCACCTGGACCCACGGCACAAGCTGACGCAGCAGTTTGTGCAGTTGCATAACTTGCTTGAGAGCACTTGAGTTTTAAGTGCGCTGCACAACCCTGTGGGAGCTGGCTTGCCTGCGATGGCATCACCTGGGTTTAGCTGAAAGACCGAGTCGCCTGCATCGCAGGCAAGCCAGCTCCCACACAAGCCAGCTCCCACACAAGCAGCTCAACGCTCAACCGGGTTTACACCCCCTGGCTTCGCAACCAGCTCATCAACTGCGGCAATGGAAAAGCTCCACTCTGGCGCGCCACTTCCCGGCCATTCCTGAACAGGATCAAACTCGGAATCGACCGAATCCCCAGCTGCGCCGACAGTTGCTGGTTCGCTTCACTGTCCAGCTTGGCCAGCCGGCATTTGCCCTCGAGCTGCCCGGCCGCCTGTTCGAACACCGGCGCAAACGATTTGCACGGCCCACACCACTCGGCCCACACATCCACCAGCAAAGGCAAGTCGCCCTTGATCTGGCTGGCGTAATCGCCCTGTTTCAGCTCAAACGGCTTTTTCAGCAACACCGGCTGTTTGCAGCGCCCGCATTTGGGGGCGTCGCTCAGGCGTTCACCGGGGATGCGGTTGAGGCCATTGCAATGAGGGCAGGGGATTACAAGCGGTTCGGACATGGTGGGCTCCTCGGATTTGGCCAATGCGTTCAATCTGGAGCCGGACGGTCGGTTTATCAAGCCTCTACAAGAAGTGACAACCCATGAACGACGATCTAAAACTCGCGATTGAACACTGGCCCTTTGTTTCATCGCTGCTGACCAAGCCCCAAAACGAACGCGACTATGACGGCTTGGTGAAAGCGCTCGATGATTTACTCGATATTGTGGGCGAAAGCGAAGCTCACCCGCTGAAAGGGCTGCTGGATATCATGGCTGACTGGATCGAAGGCTACGATCATGAGCATCGCCCAATGCCCGTCGCCAGCGGGGTCGACGTGTTGCGCTCGATGATGCGAGAGCATGGCCTGAGACCCAGCGATCTTTCGGGCATTGGCACCCAGGCCGTCGTCGCTGAAATCGTCGACGGCAAACGCCAGCTCAACCTGCGGCAGATCCGCTGGCTGGCGGAACGTTTTGGCGTGTCGGTGGAAACTTTTATCTAGATGCGCCTTTGAATACATACACACAGGTGTCGTCCACCACCCCTGCCGTATCGACCCGCGCATTGGACAGCACCGCCTCGCATTCGAACCCGCACCGCTCTGCCACCTTGATGCTGCGGGTGTTGCGGCGGGCGGTGGTGAGGTCGATTCGTTTGGCGTTGAAGAGCTCGACGGCAAGGTCGCGCACCAGGGCGCAGGCTTCGCTGGCGTAGCCTTTGCCCATGCTGTCGGTGCCGATCCAGTAGCCGATTTCCAGGTGAGGGATGCGCAGGTCGCGGATAAACAGGCTGATGCAGCCGACCAGCGCATCGGAGCTGTTTTCGATAATCAGGAACTTGTATTCGTTCTGATCGGCGTTGAAGTTATCCACAGCCGTTTGCAGGTTGGCGCGGGCATCTTCCAGGCTGTTGCGGCCTTTTGCCCACACCAAAAAGTCGGTGTGGGGTTGGGTGAAATCCTGGATCAGCCGGTGCATCTGTGCTGCTTTGTCTATTGTCGGCGCGGCAAGCTGTAAATGGGTGCTGCATAACAGTGCTGCTGGTATGTCGGAAAACCTCACGATCCGTCTCCTTACGACGAACAACTAATCTCCAAATGCTTGCCCCAATCCGGCGGGCGCTGTGCGTACTGCTCCATCCCCGCCTGTTCTTCGAACGGTTTGGTCAGCACCTCATGCAACCGTCTTACCTCGCTGTAATCCCCCGCCTCGGCGGCGGCGATGGCGTTTTGTGCGAGGTAGTTGCGCAGGATGTACAGCGGGTTGACCGCGTGCATCCGTACACGGCGCTGTTCTTCGCTGTATTCGCCATCCCGCGCAACGCGGGCCTTGTACAGGTCGGCCCAGGCATCAAAGCCGGCCATGTCGACAAAATCATCGCGCAAGCGCGCCACGGCCAGTGTCGCCGACTCATCCCCCAGACGGCGGAAGAACAACGTGTAGTCGACGCCACTGTTCTGCATCAGCGCGAGCAGCCGCTCCACCAGTTTCTGGTCCTCTTCTTCGGCGGTGGTCAGCCCCAGTCTGCGGCGCATCAGGTCCAGGTAGTGGGCCTGGTACAGCGGCAGGTACAGGCCCAAGGCCTCTTTCAAGGCATCCACGCTGATAAACGGCGTGAGCGCCTGGGCCAGCGCGCTGAGGTTCCATTGGCCGATGGGCACCTGATTGCTGAAGGAGTAGCGCCCTTCGTGATCGGAGTGGTTGCAGATGAAGTGCGCATCAAAATCGTCGAGAAACGCGAACGGGCCAAAGTCGAAGGTAATGCCGAGGATCGACATGTTGTCGGTGTTCATCACGCCATGGCAGAAGCCGTATGCCTGCCACTTGGCGATCATCTCGGCGTTGCGTTCGACGATTTCGCGGAACATGGCCAGGTACGGCTCGGGCTGCTCGCGGCATTCGGGGTAGTGCAGGTTGAGTACGTGTTCGGCCAGTTGGGCCTGCTGCTCGGTTTTTTTGGTGTAGTAAAAATACTCGAAATGCCCGAAGCGGATATGGCTGGGCGCCAGGCGTAACACCATCGCGCCGCGTTCCTGTTTCTCGCGCCACACCGGCGTGCTGGAGCCGATCACGCACAATGCGCGGCTGCTGGGGATGCCCAGGGCATGCAGGGCTTCGGAGGCGAGGAACTCGCGAATCGAGGAGCGCAGCACGGCGCGACCATCGCCCATGCGCGAGTAAGGCGTCATGCCGGCGCCCTTCAAGTGCAGGTCCCAGTGCTCGCCGGCCGCGTTATACACCTCGCCCAGCAGCAGCCCGCGACCATCACCCAATTGCGGGCTGTAGCCGCCGAACTGATGCCCGGAATAGACCATCGCCCGGGGTTCTGCTTCTTCCCACAGCTTATGGCCGCTGAACAGTTCGGCAAACACCGGGGTTTGCGCCACGGCCGGGTCAAGGTCGAGCAATGCCAGGGCGGCATCGCTCGCCACCACGAGGCGTGGTTCGTCGAGGGGCTCTGGCAGCACGTGGGTTGAGAACGCATCGCCCAGGCGTGCGAAGCGGTTGTCGAAGGTCAGTTCGTCGAGGGCTTTCACCGGCCATCTCCAGCAGAATGTCCGAGCATTCTGCTGGGGAAGGGCGATTTAGTCGAGTTTGCTGGGCGGCGGTTCCGGTGCGTCCACCACGTTGGCGGCAGGCGGCTCGGGTACTTCAGGCTCTGGAACCGGGCCAGCGAGGGTCTTGCGCTCGTCTTCCACCGGGACCAGTTTGTATTCCTGGCCGTGCATGTTTTTCAGGTACACCTCCATCTGGCGGAACGAGATGTTGATGTGCTGCTTTTTGAATTCGCTGTTGATGTAGCGGTTGACCTCGTCCAGCACCGGGTTGCGGTCGCCCAGGTCGCGCACGTGCATGCGCAGCTCGTGGTCGAGGGTGCTTTCGCCGAAGTTGAGGAAATACACGTGGGGCTCCGGGTCTTTCAACACCCGTGGGTTTTCCCGCGCGGCCTTGAGCAGCAATTCCCTCACCAGATCCAGATCGGAGCCGTAGTCCACACCCAGTTTCAAGGTGACACGGGTGATGGTGTCGGTCAGCGACCAGTTGATCAGTTGCCCGGTGATGAAGGTTTTGTTCGGGACGATGATGTCCTTGCGGTCGAAGTCGGTGATGGTAGTGGCGCGGATGCGGATCTTGCTCACCGTGCCCGACAGGTTGCCGATGGTGATGGTGTCGCCAATGCGCACCGGACGCTCAAACAGAATCATGATGCCGGAGATGAAGTTGGCGAAGATTTCCTGCATCCCGAAGCCGATACCCAGCGACAGCGCCGCGACCAGCCACTGCAACTTGTCCCAGCTCACGCCGAGGGTGGCCAGGGTGGAGACGATACCGAAACCGGCAATCACGTAGGACAGCAGGGTGGTAATGGCGTAGGCGCTGCCCTGGGCCAGCTCCAGCTTGGACAGCACCAGCACTTCGAGCAGGCCGGGCAGGTTACGCGCCAGGGCAAAGGTGATGCCGACGATGATCAGCGCGCCGAGCAGGTCGCCAATGCTGATGGGCACCATGCTGATATTGGCGCCGGTGCCGCTGGTGTATTCGTAGAGCGTGACGTTGTCGAGGTAGGAAAATACCGAAATCAGGTCCGACCACACCCAGTACAACGCGGCGATAAAGCCACCCAGCAGGGCCAGGCGGATCAGGCGCAGGGACTGTTCGTTGACCTTCTCGATGTCCAGGGTTGGCTCTTCAACCACCGCTTCGCCTTCACCGGCTTCCTTGGCGGCCTGGCGTTTGGCCAGGGCCCGCGCATACGCCAGGCGCCGCGCGGCGACGCTGAGCCAGCGCACGAACGTGGCTTCGATCACCAGCCACAGCATCAGCAGGTACAGGGTGTTGATCAAACGGTCGCTGAGTTTGAGCGCGGTGTAGTAGTAGCCGAAGCACACCGCGACAAACAGCGCGACGGGCAGGGCGGTGAACAAAATGCCCGCAGCCTTGCGAAACAGTGAAGCTTTCTCGTGGGTCGGGCTGTTGAGCAGCAGACGGCTCAGCAGCCAGGCCATCAAGGCGTAGCAGGTGAGTACCACGGCGATGCCCAGCACGTCGTCTGCCAGCGCCGCCGGTTGGTGTTCGGCAATCGCCACCACGGCCACCAGGGCCAGCACCACCAGCCCGAGCTTGCGTACCCAGCCCTGCAGGAATTGGACCTGGGGTTTCTCCCAGCGAAAGTGCAGTTCGGCCACACCGCCCGGGGCGAGGATGCGATAGGCGGTATAGAACACCAGCCACGCCTGGGCGAGCTGCAGCAGAGCCGAGCCCAGGTTGGCGTTTTGCCCACGGGCGTCGATCTGCAGCGCATACCCACACAGCGCCAGGCCCAGGGACACCGGCATTGCCAGCAGGATATTGATCAGAAGGGCCTGCGGCGTGTGCCATTGGCTGTCGCGCTTGAAGTGGCCGATGTCCAGGTGGACCCGGTTCAAACGGTGGTACAGCGCCTTGCGCCGCCACAGCAGTGCGCCGATCAACAGCAGCAAGGGCAGAAACAGCAGCGGGCGTTGAGTCAGGCCGTCATACAGTTCGCTGACGCTGGAAGCCCACGGCAGCGTGGTGACCTGCTTGCTCAGGTGCGCCGGCACGGTTTCCAGCCACTCGGCGTCCAGCGGCTTGTTGCTGGGGATCCAGAACATCTGCTCATCGAGCGTGGCGCGCAGGGTGGTGGCGGTGCTCAGCAGTTGTTTCTGGTTCAGTTGCAGGGTGATGGATTCGTTGAGCAGTGCGCTCAGCTCGCGGCTCAGGCGTTCGAGCAGGTCGCTGCGGGTGACCGCCAGTTCCAGCAGGGTGCGCCGCAGTTGCGGGGTGACATCGTCCGGCGGCTGGTTGGCCAGCAGGTTATCCACATAGGCACTGGGTGAACTGATCAACTCGCGCTGCTGGTTGACCTCGAACTGGTACAGGCGAATGTTGGCGATATCGTCGGCCAGGTCACGGTCCACGGTAAGGTGGGGCAGGGCCTGTTTCTGTTTATAGAGAATCTTGGAGAGCAGCAGGCTGCCCTTGAGCACGTTGATCTGCTCGTCCAGCGCCGAATCGCTTTGGGTGACGGTGTCCAGTTGCTGCTTGGTCTGCAGGTTTTTCTGGGTCAGGTCGTTGAGGCGGTCGGTACTTTTGAGCAGGTAGTCGGAGAGCTTGAGGTTCTCGGCACTTTCGGTCGCGAGGATGCTGCTGCCACCGGCTTTCTGCGCTTCGATGGACTGTTGGGTCACCGTCTGTTGCGACTGGGCCAGGCGTTTCTGGTTGATCAGGGTTTGCAGGTCCTGGATTTCCTGTTCCAGGCGTGCGGTTTTTTCCTGGATCAGGTCGTGCTGACTGTTGCCCAGGTCCTGCAACTGGCTGTTGCCGGCCAGTTCCTGGCGGCGCAGCGGGATCAGCGCATTCAGGGCGGCGAGTTCGGCGTTCAGTTGGTTGCGCTGGTCGGCGTTGATCGCCTTGCCATTATCCTTGCCGGTCTTGAGGATCGAATTGATCTGCAGAATGCGCGTCTGGCTGCTGCTGATTTCGGTCTGGGCGCGTTCCGGGCGGGTCTGGGCGGCGATGGTCAGGCTGTTGGCATCGGCCAGCGCCTTTTGCAGATCACCTTGTTGCGTGGTGCGTTGCACCAGCAACTGTTCGAGCTGCGACACGGGCTGGTTGGCGTAGCGTTGGGCCACGGGGATCGGTTTGGTGGCCTTGAGGCGCGCCAGTTCGCGCTGATTGTCGATCGTCTCGCGCGGCGCTTCGGCCAGCTGGCGCTTGAGGTCGGCGAGGCGTTGCTCGTAATCCTGCCGATTGCCCAGGTAGGTCAGGGTCTGTTGCAGGATGCCCTGCAACGCCTTCATGTCGGCGTCGGGCAGCTTGCGGTCGGGCAGCTTGTCCAGGGTTTGCTGGATGGCATCGGCGCTGGGCGGTTCGGCAGCGTTGACGGTGCCGACACAAAGGGTCAGGCCCAGCAGGGCGGAAGCGAGAAAAGTGCGCAGGGTTGGCATAGAGACCGGTCGTGCTAGGTGGAGAATCGGGGGCGTCGTGGCCCCGCAGTTTAGAGGAAGAGTCCGGGACCCGGGCGACTTCCTTCGGGGAATTTGACGCCGACTTTTCCGATTCTGTTCCCGTCCATGACCGCGACCGTCCACAAGGTGTTGTTCCACTCCACCTGGTCGCCCACCACTGGCGCGCCGCCGACTTTCTGCGTAATGAAGCGGCTGAGCGGCATGTCCGGGTCGATGCCGTCGAGCTTGAGCCCGTACAGCGCCGAGACCGCGCCCAGCTGGGCGTCGCCTTCAAGAACGAAGTCGCCGAAGAAGCGCAGGTCGAGGCCGCGTTGCGGCGCCTGGCTGAACAGTTTGCCGAGGGCCGGCAGGTTGTGTTCGTGGCCGATCACGCAGAGCAGATCGCCCACTTCCAGCACCGTACTACCCGACGGATGGAGCAGTTGCTGGCCACGGAACAGCGCGGCAATCCGTGTGCCCTCGGGCATTTTCAGCTCACGCAGGGCCGCGCCGATGCACCATTTTTCCGCGCCCAGGCGGTAGACGAAGAGCTCCCACTCGCTGGTGACGTGTACTTCCAGGGCGGCGCGGGAGATGGGCGCGGGGTCTGGTGGAACCGTGACTTTGAGCAGCTTGGCCACCCACGGCAGGCTCGTGCCCTGCACCAGCAGCGAGACCAGCACGATAAAGAATGCCAGGTTGAAATACAGCTGCGCATGGGGCAGGCCAGCCATCAGCGGAAACACCGCGAGGATGATCGGCACCGCGCCGCGCAGGCCGACCCAGGCGATAAAGGCTTTTTCGCGGCCATGGAAGGCCTTGAACGGCAGCAGGCCGACCATCACCGACAGCGGCCGCGCAAACAGGATCATCCACAGCGCCAGCCCCAGCGCGGGCAACGCGATAGGCAGCAAATCATGGGGTGTGACCAACAGGCCCAGTACCAGGAACATGCCGATCTGTGCCAGCCAGGCCATGCCGTCGAGCATATGCAAAATGCCATGACGGCTGCGCACCGGTCGGTTGCCGATCACCAGGCCGCACAGGTAAACGGCGAGGAAGCCACTGCCGTGCAGGGCGTTGGTCAGGGCGAACACGAACAGGCCGCCGGCGATCACCAGGATCGGGTACAGGCCCGCCGCCAGGTTGATGCGGTTGACCATCTGCAGCATCAGCCAGCCGCCGCCCAGGCCGATGATGCCGCCGATGCCGAACTCGCGCACCAGGTGCGTCAGCAGGCTCCAGTGCAGGCCGGTCTGGCCGCTGGCGAGCATGTCGATCAGGGTGACCGTGAGAAACACCGCCATCGGGTCGTTACTGCCGGATTCGATTTCCAGGCTGGCGGTGACCCGCTCGTTCAGGCCCTTGCCGCCCAGCAGCGAAAACACGGCTGCGGCGTCGGTGGAGCCGACAATCGCGCCGATCAGCAGGCCTTGAATGATATTGAGGTCGAACAGCCAGGCCGCCGCCATGCCAGTGAGGCCAGTAGTGATCAGCACCCCCACCGTGGCCAGCGACAAGGCCGGCCACAGCGCCACGCGAAAACTCGCCACCCGCGTGCGCAGGCCGCCGTCGAGCAGGATCACGGCAAGGGCGAGGTTGCCCACCAGGTAGGCGGTCGGGTAGTTATCGAAGATGATGCCGCCGCCGTCGACGCCGGCGACCATGCCCACGGCCAGGATGATCACCAGAATCGGGATGCCCAGGCGGGACGAAAGAGAACTCACCAGAATGCTCGCACTCACCAGCAACGCGCCGATCAAGAACAGGCTGTTGATGGTTGTCGCATTCAAAGGCAGTTACTCCGTGAGCAAATAGGACAGGGCGCAAACTGACCATGCAGTCTGCGTGCCAGGGATTCTAACCTGTTGAATTGCTGCGCTGTCAAAAAGCTTCTTCTGATTCGCGCAGAGCAAATGGGGGAGTGGGCTTGCTCCCGATGGCCGTGTGTCGGTATCAAATGTACCGACTAACTATTTCAGGAAACCAATATTCCTGTGGCAAGCCCTAATGCCAGTCAGTCAAGCGCAGATCCTTGTGGGAGCGGGCTTGCCCGCGAAGGCGTCTGCCCAGCAACCATTGACGTTGCTGATCCACCGCTTTCGCGGGCAAGCCCGCTCCCTACCGTTCGAAGACCTTGCGGGCCCCACATTTTTGAACCGGTGCAGCCCGTCAGAGGCGGAAGCGGCCGACCATCCCGTTCAGATCCACCGCCAGGCGCGACAACTCGCTGCTGGCCGCGCTGGTCTGGCTGGCGCCGGTCGCCGATTGCACCGACAGGTCACGGATATTCACCAGGTTGCGGTCCACTTCCCGCGCCACCTGCGCCTGTTCTTCAGCGGCGCTGGCGATCACCAGGTTGCGCTCGTTGATCTCCACAATCGCCGTGTTGATGGTGTCGAGCGACAGCCCCGCCCCTTTGGCGATGCTTAATGTCGATTCGGCGCGTTCGGTGCTGTTGCGCATCGAATCCACCGCGTGTTCGGTGCCGGACTGAATGCTGCCGATCATGCGTTCGATCTCGCTGGTCGATTGCTGGGTACGATGGGCCAGCGCCCGCACTTCGTCGGCCACCACGGCAAAGCCACGCCCGGCTTCTCCGGCCCGCGCGGCTTCAATCGCCGCGTTCAGGGCCAACAGGTTGGTCTGGTCGGCGAGGCCGCGGATCACGTCGAGTACCTTGCCAATATCGCGGGACTCATTGGCCAGTTCACCGATCAGGGTGGCGGTGGCTTGCACATCACCGCTCATGCGCTCGATGGCGCTGACGGTTTCCTGCACCAGGTCGCGGCCGTCACCGGCGGAGGTGGTGGCGTTGCGTGACGCTTCGGAGGTGCTGACGGCATTGCGCGCGACTTCTTCCACGGCGCTGGTCATCTCGTTGACGGCCGTGGCGGCCTGTTCGATTTCGTTGTTCTGCCGGGTCAGGCCACGGGCGCTTTCGTCGGTCACCACGTTCAGCTCTTCGGCGGCTGACGCAAGTTGGGTGGCGGAGCCGGAAATACGTTGCAGCGTGTCGCGCAGTTTTTCCTGCATCTTGGCCATGGCCGCCAGCAGGCGACCGGCTTCGTCGTTGCCGTCAACCTTGATTGGACGTGTAAGGTTGCCTTCGGCGATTTCTTCAGCGGCCTCCAGCGCCTGGGAGATCGGCGCGGTGATGCTGCGGGTCAGCAGCCAGGCGAACAGCACCGTCATCAGGGTGGTGATCAGCAGCAGGCCCACCACCAGATTGAAGGCCGAGCTGTACTGATCCGTAGCCTCCTGATTGGTGGCCAGTGCCATCTTGTTATTGAGGTCGAGCAGACGCGCCAATACCGCATTGACCTGCTCGGAGTTGCTCAGCAGCTCGGTGTTGAGCAATACGCGCAGTTCGTCGATCTGGTTGGCCTGGGACAGGCTCTTCATGCGCGCTTCGATCTGGTGGTACTGGCCGAGCAAGCGCACGTAATCGTCGTAGGCAGCGCGTTCTTCCTGGCCTTCGATCAGCTTTTCATAGACGCCCTGGGCCGAGCGGATCTGCTGATTGCGCAGGTCGAAGGCTTCCAGGGTTTTTTGCTGCACCTCCGGCTCGCGGTTGGTCAGCAGGCGGTACGACAGCACCCGCAGGCGCAGGGTCAGTTGGGTGAAGTCATCAAGGGCGCGAATGCTGGGCACGCTGGCCAGGGTGATGTCTTCGGTGGCCGCGCGAATCTTGCTCATCTGGTTCAGGGCGAACACGCCGAGAAACAACATGAGTGCACCAATCAGCGCAAAGCCCAAAAACGCGCGCGGCGCGATATTCATATTACGAAGAGACATGCTGGAATCCTGGGGTGAAGCGCGATCCATGCGGCCATGAGACGGGGTATGCCTGCGCTATCGGCGCGGTGGCCGAAGTCTGAAGTGGGCGTGCGCTTTTGTCGCAGCCGGTCAGGGGTTTGACCGATTCAGGAACCAGATGGGGTAATTGCAGTCACTAAGGCTCGAACGCGCGTCCGGGCCCCTGAATATCGGGCCGCGCGCCGGGGATAACCCCTGGCATCCGAGGTGAATTTTCTTTATCGTCACCGCCCTTTTAAAAAGCTCGAGAAATCAAAATGTTAGAAGCATCCCTCAGCCAACTGGAACAACTGGTCAGCGACCTGGTACAACACAATCAAGATCTGCTGAGCAGCAACGAATCCCTCAAGGCCGAACTGGCCAGTGCCAGGGATGAAAACGACAGCCTGCAACTGAACCTGATGGAGCAGGAAGAAAAACACGGCGCCACCGCCGCGCGTATCCAGGCCTTGGTTGAGCGCGTGAGCGCAGGGCCTGTCAGCGCATGAGTGATGGGATAAAGGTCGTTTCGATTCTCGGTGAGGATTACTCGATCAAGGCGCCGGCCGGGGAAGATCAGACCCTGTTGCACGCCGTGACGATGCTCAAGGCATCCCTGGCCACCACCAAGAAAAAGTACCCGACCCTGATCGGTGACAAGTTACTGGTACTGGCCGCGCTCAATCTGTGCGCCGAGCAGATCGAAATGCAGCAGCGCCACCAGCAGGAACTCGACCGTTACCAAGAGCAAGTCAGCGCCACGGTCGAAGTGATTTCCAAGGCGATCCAGTCCTAGAACCACTCATCCTGCATCCCCAGGCACGTGTCGTCGCGCGCCTCCAGAATGTCCAGTTCGTGATGGCAACCCGGTACTTCCCAGGTCAGGAAGTACCGGGCGGCCTGGAGCTTGCCTTTATAGAAGGCCGCGTCCGCGGCATTGCCTTTGGCCAGCCCTTCCTCGGCGCGAATCGCCTGTTCC
Organism: Pseudomonas poae RE*1-1-14; assembly: GCF_000336465.1. Taxonomy (NCBI): domain Bacteria; kingdom Pseudomonadati; phylum Pseudomonadota; class Gammaproteobacteria; order Pseudomonadales; family Pseudomonadaceae; genus Pseudomonas; species Pseudomonas poae. Next base: position 5,271,228 of record NC_020209.1, read on the forward strand.
AGCCAGCGCCAGCCGATCACCGTGTGCCCGAACACTTTCAGGTACAGCGCCGAGTTCGCCAGGCTGTTGTTGACCTTGCCCTGGGCGAGATCGGTAAGCAGACCAATCGTTACGGTTTGCAGGCGGTTGACCAACTGTTCCAGTGGTTCACGCAGCGCGGTCAGTGACGCGTATTGCTGGGCTCGTGCGCCGGTCTCGGCGATCAATCGAATCAGCTGCTTGAGGCCAGCACCGCCATTCTGCGCCAGCTTGCGCCCCAGCAAGTCCAGCGACTGAATGCCGTGGGTGCCCTCGTGAATCGGGTTCAAACGGTTGTCGCGGTAATACTGCTCCACCGGGTATTCGCGGGTGTAGCCATGGCCGCCAAGGATCTGGATCGCCAGTTCGTTGGCCTTGAGACAGAACTCCGAAGGCCAGGATTTGACGATGGGGGTGAGCAGGTCCAGCAGTTCGTGGGCGCTCTTGCGCTCGGCTTCGGTGTGCAGGGTCGTGGTGTCATCAAACAGCCGCGCGGCATAGAGGCCGAGGTCGAAGGCGCCTTCGACGTAGGCTTTTTGCGTCAGCAGCATGCGCTTGATGTCAGCGTGCTGGATGATCGCGACCGGCGCCGTTGCGGGGTCTTTGCTGTCAGGCAGCCGGCCCTGCGGGCGTTCGCGAGCATATTCCAGCGAATACAGGTAACCGGCGTAACCGAGCATTACGGCGCCCATGCCCACGCCAATCCGCGCTTCGTTCATCATCTGGAACATGCAGCTCAGGCCCTGGTGCGGTTTGCCCACCAGATAGCCGACGCAGTTACCGTTATCGCCGAAGTTGAGCGCGGTTGAAGTGGTGCCACGCCAACCCATCTTGTGAAACAGCCCGGCCAGCAGCACATCGTTGCGCTCGCCCAGGCTGCCGTCGTCGTTGACCAGGAATTTGGGCACGATAAACAGCGAAATGCCCTTCACCCCGGCCGGCGCATCCGGCAGCTTGGCCAGCACCATGTGTACGATGTTTTCCGACAGCGGGTGGTCGCCGCCGGAGATAAAGATCTTGTTGCCCTTGAGGCGGTAGCTGCCGTCAGCCGCAGGCTCGGCACGCGTACGAATATCCGACAGGGACGAACCGGCATGGGGTTCAGTGAGGGCCATGGTGCCGAAGAAGCGCCCGTCGATCATCGGTTGCAGGAAGCGCTGTTTCTGCTCCTCGGTGCCGAAACTCTCGATCAGGTTGGCGGCGCCCATGGTCAGGAACGGGTAAGACGTGGACGCCGCGTTAGCCGACTGGAAGTGCGCGAAACAGGCTTGCGACAGCAGGGTGGGCAGTTGCATGCCGCCCGCTTCGAAACTGCGTGCGGCATTGAGAAAGCCCGCTTCGAGAAACGCGTCCACGGCCGGTTTGACTTCCGGAATCAGGATGGCCTTGCCGTCTTCGTAGCGCGGTTCGTTTTCGTCGTTTTTGCGGTTATGTGGCGCGAAATATTTTTCGGCAATGGAGCGCGCGGTGCTGATGGCCGCATCGAAGGTTTCGCGGTTGTGCTCGGCAAACCGCTCGCGCTGGGTCAGGCCCTCGGCATCGAGGACTTCATACAGCTCAAAAGCCAGATTGCGGGAACTGAGCAGCGTCTCGGACATGGCGGCTTACCTTCTAAGGGAATGGCCTGAGTCTAAGTGCGCCAATAGAGGCTGGATAGCAAGATTGATTTGCGTGATGGAAGGGCAGAACGCAGACCCAATGTGGGAGGGGGCTTGCTCCCGATGGCGGCGTGTCAGTCTCACAAGGGTGACTGACACGCCGCCATCGGGAGCAAGCCCCCTCCCATATTTTTACAGCGTTTCGTCAGTTAGCCGATGGTCATCAGGCTGGCGTTACCGCCTGCCGCGGCGGTGTTCACGCTCAACGCGCGCTCGATGACCAGGCGTTCCAGGGCAATCGACGTTTCGCCCTGTGACAAACCATGCACCCCGACAATCGCCCCGCCACGCTGCGCCACTTGCTGGCACACCGCTCGCAGTTGGTCGGAGTCGCCATGGTGCAGAACTGCGTCGAACACCACCTCGTCCCTGGTCCAGTCGGCCACGCGCTTGATCTTCGCCTGAATGTCCTTCGGCAAGCGTGGGAACAAGGCCTTGGTCAGGTCGGTTTCCGGCCATACCGCCGAGCCGCCCACCGCCAGTACCGCCGCCAGTTGCGTCAACAGGTCGCCCTCTATTTGCGCCAGGCACAACACATGCTCACGGGGCAGGATGGCGTAGCTGTTGCGCTCGCCGGTCGGGCCGGCCAGTGAGCGGGTGATGCCGCTTTGCGACTGCGCGGCGAACTGGGTGCACAAAGTGCTCAGTTCACTGAACGTGTTGCTGTCGGCCCAGGTTTTCAGGGCGTTCAATGGCTGGCTCATGGCATCGCGCAGGCGTACGTCCGGTGCGGCCAGGTTGTCGCCACGTACGAAGGACTGCTCGATGGCATCCGTAGGACGGGTCGACAGCAAGCGGTAAAGGTACAACGGACCACCGGCTTTCGGACCGGTGCCCGACAGGCCTTCGCCGCCGAACGGCTGCACGCCAACCACGGCACCCACGATATTGCGGTTGACGTAGACGTTACCGGCATTGACGTTGTCGATCACCTTGGCGATGGTCTCGTCGATGCGGGTGTGCACACCCAGGGTCAGGCCGTAGCCGGACGCGTTGATCTGGCTGATCAACTGGTCGATCTCTTTGCGCTTGTAGCGCACCACGTGCAGCACCGGACCGAAGATCTCCCGTTGCAGTTCGTCGAAGCTTTCGAGCTCGATCAGGGTAGGCATCACGAAGGTGCCGCGCTTGATCTCTTCGCCGTCGGCAATCGCCACCTGATAGACGTTGCGGCCTTTGTCGCGCATGGCCTGGATGTGTTTCTCGATGCCGGCCTTGGCGTCGGCGTCGATCACCGGGCCGATGTCCACCGACAGGCGTTCCGGGTTGCCCAGGCGGCATTCAGCCATGGCGCCCTTGAGCATTTCGATGACACGGTCTGCCGAATCTTCCTGCAAGCACAATACGCGCAGGGCCGAGCAACGCTGGCCGGCGCTGTCGAAAGCCGAGGACACCACGTCGATCACCACTTGTTCGGTGAGCGCCGACGAGTCGACGATCATCGCGTTCTGGCCGCCGGTCTCGGCGATCAGCGGGATCGGGCGGCCCTGGGCATCGAGGCGACCGGCGACATTGCGTTGCAGCAGGCGCGCCACTTCAGTGGAGCCGGTGAACATCACGCCTTTGACGCGCTCATCGCCCACCAGGCGGGCTCCGACGCTTTCGCCCTGGCCCGGCAGCAGTTGCAGCACGCCTTCTGGAATGCCGGCTTCGAGCAGGATGCGTACCGCTTGGGCGGCGACCAGCGGCGTCTGCTCAGCCGGCTTGGCCAATACCGGGTTGCCGGCGGCCAATGCTGCAGCGACTTGACCGCTGAAGATCGCCAGCGGGAAGTTCCACGGGCTGATGCACACCACCGGGCCCAGCGGACGGTGGGCGTCGTTGGTGAAATCGTTGCGCGCCTGCACCGCGTAATAACGCAGGAAGTCCACGGCTTCGCGCACTTCGGCGATGGCATTGGCGAAGGTCTTGCCGGCTTCGCGGGCCAGCAGGCCCATCAGCGGCTGGATTTCGCCTTCCATCAGGTCGGCGGCGCGCTCCAGGATGGCGGCACGTTCGGCCGGCGGGGTGGCCTGCCAGATCGGTCCGGCGCTGATTGCGCACTGGATCGCATTGTCGACGTCTTCGACGGTGGCTTCTTGCACATGGCCAACGATGTCACGCAGATCGGACGGGTTGAGCACCGCCGCCGCCGCCTGATCGCTGGAAGCGCAACCGAGCATCGGCGCGGCTTTCCAGTCATTGTGGGCCGTGGCAAGCAGGGCGCAGGACAGCGACGCCAACCGATGTTCGTTGGCCAGATCGATGCCGGCCGAGTTGGCGCGGTCGCTGCCGTACAGGTCGCGCGGCAACGGAATGCGCGGGTGCGGCAGGCCGAAGCCGCCTTCCAGCGTGGCCATGTGCTCGATGCTGGCCACCGGGTCGGCCACCAGCTCCTGAATGGAGATGGACTGGTCGGCAATGCGGTTGACGAACGAGGTGTTGGCGCCGTTTTCCAGCAGGCGGCGCACCAGGTAGGCCAGCAATGTTTCATGGGTGCCGACCGGGGCGTACACGCGGCACGGACGGTTCAGCTTGCCCTCGGAGACCTTGCCCACCACCTGCTCGTACAACGGTTCGCCCATGCCGTGCAGGCACTGGAACTCGTACTGGCCGGGGTAATAGTTCTGACCGGCGATATGGTAGATGGCCGACAGAGTGTGGGCGTTGTGCGTGGCGAACTGCGGGTAGATGGCTTCCGGCACCGACAACAGTTTGCGCGCGCAGGCAACGTAGGACACATCGGTGTACACCTTGCGGGTATACACCGGGTAGCCTTCCAGGCCTTCGACCTGGGCGCGCTTGATCTCGCTGTCCCAGTACGCGCCTTTGACCAGGCGGATCATCAGGCGATGGCGGCTGCGGCGCGCCAGGTCGATCACATAATCGATCACGTACGGGCAACGCTTCTGGTAGGCCTGGATCACAAAGCCGATGCCGTTCCAGCCGGTCAGCTGCGGCTCGAAGCACAGGCGTTCGAGCAGGTCCAGGGACAGCTCCAGGCGGTCCGCTTCTTCGGCATCGATGTTCAGGCCGATGTCGTACTGCTTGGCCAGCAGAGTCAGCGAGAGCAGGCGCGGGTACAACTCGTCCATCACGCGCTCGTACTGTGCACGGCTGTAGCGTGGGTGCAGGGCCGACAGCTTGATGGAGATGCCCGGGCCTTCATAAATCCCACGGCCGTGGGACGCCTTGCCGATGGAGTGAATGGCTTGTTCGTACGACGCGAGGTATTTCTGTGCGTCGTGTTCGGTGAGCGCGGCTTCACCGAGCATGTCGTAGGAATAGCGGAAGCCCTTGGCTTCGAACTTGCTGGCATTGGCCAGGGCTTCGGCGATGGTTTCGCCGGTGACGAACTGTTCGCCCATCAGGCGCATGGCCATGTCGACGCCCTTGCGGATCATCGGCTCGCCGCTCTTGCCGATGATGCGGCTCAGGGAAGAGGTCAAACCCGCTTCGTTATGGGTGGCGACCAGCTTGCCGGTTAGCAGCAGGCCCCAGGTGGCGGCGTTGACGAACAGCGACGGGCTGTTGCCCAGGTGCGGGTGCCAGTTGCCGGTGCTGATCTTGTCGCGGATCAGCGCGTCGCGGGTGCCCTTGTCCGGGATGCGCAGCAGCGCTTCGGCCAGGCACATCAGCGCCACGCCTTCCTGAGACGACAGGGAAAACTCCTGCAGCAAGCCCTGAACAATCCCTGCACGGCCGCCAGCGCTTTTCTGATTGCGCAGCTTCTCGGCAATCGAGGCGGCCAGCTTGTTGGTGGCTTCGGCCATCGACGCCGGCAGGCGTGCCTGTTCGATCAGCATCGGCACCACTTCCGGCTCCGGGCGACGGTACGCGGCGGTGATGGAGGCGCGCAGCACGGACTGGGGCAGGATGCTTTCGGCGAACTCAAGGAAGCATTGGTGTGCGTGGTCGGCCTGGACCTCGCCCGCTTCATCGGATTCCTTGCCGCTCAAACCGTTGAGTTCGGTCAGGGTTGCACCACCCTCCAGTTTCTCCAGGTAATTGAAAATCGCCTGCTTGATCAGCCAGTGCGGCGTGCGATCAATGGAGGTCGCGGCGGCCTTGAGGCGTTCGCGGGTCGGGTCGTCGAGTTTGACCCCAAGGGTGGTCGTAGCCATTTTTTTATCCTCATGGGTGCCACTAACCGAGTGGCATCTGCTGGCGGCAAGATTAGCGTTAGCACAGTCGAAGGTGCAACCGGGTGCAACCCTTTTTATGCATGAAACATTCGACGTTTCATCCGAAACATTCAGCGCATGGCTGGGCGTGTTTCTTGCTGGTGCATTTTGCTTCCGACGCGTGCATGGCTTGCTCCGAAAAGGAGCAAGAAACCGGCTTTTTGACTGAAAGTCCCAAAGGTGCAACTTATTCTCAAGAAACTGGTTGCACCTTATTTGCTTTGTTGAATAGCATTCGCGCCAAGGTGCAACCACTTTCGAGGTTCGGTTCATCGGCTGGCGGCTTTCCTGGGGAAACGCCAGTCATAAATGCGCGGCACGCAGATTCGTCTACCCGCTACACGGTGGGTAGCGTGCGAGACCGTCGCTACATAAAAACAATGCCAGGGCGTCACTCTTATGAGCGTTAGCAATCCAACCCTGATCACGTTCGTGATCTACATCGCAGCAATGGTGCTGATCGGCCTGATGGCCTATCGCTCCACCAACAACCTTTCCGATTACATTCTTGGCGGTCGCAGCCTCGGTAGCGTGGTAACTGCGTTGTCGGCCGGTGCTTCCGATATGAGCGGCTGGTTGCTGATGGGCCTGCCGGGCGCGATCTACATGTCCGGCCTGTCGGAAAGCTGGATCGCCATCGGCCTGATCGTCGGGGCCTACCTCAACTGGCTGTTCGTGGCCGGTCGCCTGCGGGTTCAGACCGAGCACAACGGCGACGCGCTGACCCTGCCGGACTACTTCTCCAGCCGCTTCGAGGACAACAGCGGTCTGCTGCGCATCATCTCTGCAGTGGTGATCCTGGTGTTCTTCACCATTTACTGCGCTTCCGGCATCGTGGCCGGTGCCCGCCTGTTCGAAAGCACCTTCGGCATGTCCTACGAGACAGCCTTGTGGGCTGGTGCTGCGGCGACGATTGCCTACACCTTCATCGGTGGTTTCCTGGCCGTGAGTTGGACCGATACCGTGCAGGCCACGCTGATGATCTTCGCGTTGATCCTCACGCCGATCATCGTGCTGCTGGCCACCGGCGGTGTCGACACCACGTTCCTGGCGATTGAAGCCAAGGACCCGACCCACTTCGACATGCTCAAAAACACCACCTTCATCGGCATCATCTCGCTGATGGGCTGGGGCCTGGGTTACTTCGGCCAGCCGCATATCCTGGCGCGTTTCATGGCGGCGGATTCGGTGAAGTCGATCGCCAAGGCGCGCCGCATCTCCATGACCTGGATGATCCTCTGCCTGGGCGGCACCGTGGCGGTGGGCTTCTTCGGGATTGCCTATTTCTCGGCGCACCCGGAAGTGGCCGGTCCCGTAACCGAAAACCCTGAGCGTGTGTTCATTGAACTGGCCAAGATCCTGTTCAACCCCTGGGTCGCCGGTGTGTTGCTGTCGGCGATCCTCGCGGCCGTGATGAGCACCCTGAGCTGCCAACTGCTGGTGTGTTCCAGCGCTCTGACCGAAGACTTCTACAAGGCGTTTCTGCGCAAGGGTGCTTCCCAGCTTGAGCTGGTGTGGGTGGGCCGCATCATGGTGCTGGTGGTAGCGTTGATCGCCATCGCCATGGCCGCCAATCCGGAAAACCGCGTACTCGGGCTGGTGAGCTACGCCTGGGCCGGTTTCGGTGCTGCGTTCGGCCCTGTGGTGCTGATTTCCGTGATCTGGAAGCACATGACCCGCAACGGCGCGCTGGCCGGCATCCTGGTCGGTGCAATCACCGTGATCGTGTGGAAGCACTTCGAGTTGCTGGGGCTCTACGAAATCATCCCCGGCTTTATTTTCGCCAGCCTGGCGATCTATTTCGTGAGCAAGATGGGCGCACCGACCACCGCGATGGTCGAGCGTTTTGATGCTGCGGAAAAAGACTACAACCTCAACAAGTAATTCGTTGGGCGTTAAGCGCCCGTTGAGTTAGCACAAAGGCCCGCATCCTCTGGATGGCGGGCTTTTTTGTATGCGGTTTACCTGGGTTTGGCGAAGATTCATACGCGCCCATGTAGGCTTTTACTGATTTGCCTGGCGTGTGTTCGGTGGAGCAGGGCAGTGGTGCAGAATCGCTCGCCTACCCCTTCGCAGAGAAACACCGGATGTTCGCTCTCGCCAATCAAAGTGCGTTTACCCTGACCCTCGACGGAGAGCCCAGTGAACTCAAGGTTCAGAGGTTTTCGGGGGATGAATTTATCAGCCTGCCTTTTCGGTTCGACCTCGAACTGGTCAGCGAACAACCTGATCTGGACATTGAAAGCCTGCTGCATCGTCAGGCCTTCCTTGCGTTCGACGCCCAGGGTCGAGGCGTTCACGGCCAGGTCTATCGAGTGGCACAAGGTGATTCGGGCAGGCGAATGACCCGCTATCAGATAGCCCTGGTACCGCAGTTGGCTTATCTGGAGCACAGCACCCATCAGCGTATTTTCCAGAAAAAAACCGTACCGCAGATCATTGCACGAGTGCTGGAGGCCCAGGCTATCCAAGCCGATAACTTCGCATTCAAGCTGAGCGGGAAGTATCCGGAGCGTGATTACTGTGTTCAGTTCGATGAAACCGACCTGCAGTTCATCCAGCGCTTGTGCGTTGATTCGGGTATTCACTATCACTTTCAGCACAGCCCCGAGCGTCACCTGTTGGTGTTCGGCGATGATCAAAGCGTGTTTGCCCAGCCGGATCAAGCCACGCCGTACTCGCCGGGTTCCGGAATGGTGCCCGACACGCCTGCGATCAAGCGCTTCATCCTGCAGATGGAGACGCGCACCACGGGTGTGAACCTGCGGGACTACGATTTCAGAAAGCCGAGCCTGGTACTGGAAAGCGCAGCCTCGGGAGAGCAACGTCCCGCCCTGACCGCACAGGGCTATCCTGGGTACTTTATGGATCGCGATCATGGCAACTACCTGGCGCGACGCCTGTTGGAGCGTCATCGCAGCGATTATCGCCAGGCCAGAGGGTTGAGCGACCAGCCGGCGTTAGTCTGCGGGCAGTTCCTGAAGATGGTCGGGCATCCGCGTCAGCAATGGAATGATCTGTGGCTGATCACCCAGTTGCGCCATGAAGGGCATCAGCCGCAAGTGCTGGAGGAGGCTGCGCCTGATGACTATGGCGACGAATCGCCCCAAGGCTACCGGAACGAATTTGTGGTTACACCCTGGGAGGTGATGTTTCGAACACCGTTTATCACGTCGCGGCCGCACATATCCGGCTTCCAGAACGCAGTGGTCACCGGCCCCGTCGACAGCGAGATCCATTGCGACGAATACGGCCGGGTCAAGGTTCAGATGACCTGGGATCGCGATGGTCAACATAACGAACATTCCAGTTGCTGGCTGAGAGTTGCCAGCACGTGGGCCCATGATCGCTACGGTTCTGTACTGATTCCTCGCGTGGGCATGGAGGTGCTGGTGGGCTTCGTCAATGGCGATATTGATATGCCGGTCGTCATGGGTTGCCTGCCCAACGCCGCCACACCCGTGCCCCTCGACCTGCCGGCGGACAAGACCCGCAGCATTTTCCGCAGCCAGAGCAGCCCTGGCGGTGGGGGTTACAACGAGTTGCGCATCGAGGACCGCAAGGGCGCCGAGGAAATCTACCTGCGCGCCCAGCGGGATTGGACCCAGCATGTGCTCAATGACCAGCAGGTGCAGGTCGGCCAGCATCGGCGGGTGAAGGTGGGCGGCGAGTCGCACCACGAGTTGCAGGGCGAAGAACAACGCATCACCCATGGCAACCGGCTCACCGAACTCAAGCAGGACGATCATCTGGTGGTCGGTGGTTCGCAGCAGATGCAGGCCGGCCGCACCATCCGTATTGGCGCGGGGCAAAGCGTGGTCATCGATGCCGGAGCCACCGTCACTATTCAGGCCGGAGGGCAGTCGATCACGCTGTCGTCCGCCGGGATCTTCAGCAGCGTGCCGATTCAGGTCGGTGGCGGGCCTGCGCCGACGGCGCCGCCGTTGCTGCCCGGCGTGACGGACAAGCTGCTGGCGTCTATTGCTGCGCCACTGAGCCAGGTGCAGGTGGCGAGCCTGAAGCGCAGCGCGCCGTTTTGTGAAGAGTGCGAGCGCTGCAAAAACGGGCAGTGTGACATCGCCGAACATGCCAACATCGACAGGAAACTTCCCTGATGCCTATCCCTTTGACGCCCAGTGCCTGGCTGGCGCAGTGCCCTTTGCAGGCCGGTGAAACCCTCTACGCGGTGCTGGGCAATGCCAGCGAGGCCAGGCCGCTTGCCGTCTGGCAAGCCAGGGCTGCCGGGCCTGCGCCTCAACCGATATGGGCAGGAACCGCCTATGCGCAGTGGGGCGAGGTTATGCCTTACGTGGCTATCGCCGAACCGAGCGCTTTTCTCGACTGGATCGCCACCTGCGAATCGACGGATTGGGGATGGTTGGCGGTGTCGTCCAGCCCGTTGGACACCGTGATCGCCCATTTGCAGGGCCTGACCAAGGTGCTGCTGCCCGACGGGCAGGCTGTGTTTCTGCGCTACTGGGATGGCGCTCGCTTTCTGCCGCTGCTGCAACACTTGGGCGATACCGCCGCGGATGTACTGCCGGTGTTTCAGCGTTACCTGATCAATGGCTGCCCGCTCACGGTGACGACGGGTGCGGTGACCGTCGCCAAAACCAGTCCGTGGTGGCAGGTGCTCCCGGCGCTGCTTGAGCATCTGGCCGTGCAATCACCCCAGACCCTGATCGACAACCTGCTGCAATGGCTGGAAGAACAGCGCCCGGACCTGTCCAGCGCTTTTACCCCGGCGACCCTGCAACACAAGCTGTCGTACTTCGTGCGCAGGCCGCAGTTGAACCATGAGGCACTGACCGCCTACCTCAGCAAGGAACTGACGCCCTGAGCACCGCCCGGCACACGGCCCTGCACCTTTGCCCGCGCAGAAGGTAAACTTCGCCCCCTGCGCAGGAGCAACCATGAATTATCGTCACGCCTTTCACGCCGGCAACCACGCCGATGTCTTCAAACACCTGACCTTGACCCGCCTCATCGCTCTGATGTCGCGCAAGGAGCAGCCGTTCGCCTACCTCGACACCCACGCCGGCATCGGCCTGTACGACCTGCAGGGCGACCAGGCCAACCGCACGGGTGAGTACCTCGAAGGCATCGCCCGCCTGTGGGGCGCCAGCGACCTGCCGCCACTGACCGCCGACTACCTGCGCGTGCTGCAGGAGATGAACCCGGACGGCCAGTTGCGCTACTACCCGGGTTCGCCGGAGCTGGCACGTCGCCTCACGCGAGCGCAGGACCGCGTATTGCTCAACGAAAAACACCCGGAAGATGGCGTGTTGCTCAAGGACAACATGAAGGGCGATCGCCGTGTGAAGGTGCATCTGGGCGAAGGTTGGCACGTGCCGCGCGCCCTGCTGCCGGTGCCGGAAAAACGCGCGCTGATGCTGATCGACCCGCCGTTTGAACAGCTCGATGAAATGCAGCGTTGCGCCGCATCCCTCAAGGAAGCCATTGGTCGCATGCGCCAGACGGTCGCGGCGATCTGGTACCCGGTTAAGGACCAGCGCATGTTGCGCCGCTTCTACCAGGACCTGGCCGGCACCGGCGCGCCAAAGTTGCTGCGCGTGGAGCTGCTGGTGCATCCGCTGGACACACCCAATACCCTGACCGGCTCGGGCCTGGCCATCGCCAACCCGCCATGGGGGCTTGAAGAGGAGCTGCGCGAGTTGCTGCCGTGGCTGTCCAAAAAGCTCGGCCAGACCCAGGGCGGCTGGCAGATGGATTGGCTCATCGCTGAATAATTGGCGCTCAAGCCAGGCACCAAACCAAATGTGCGGCTCTGCCAAGTCTTCGACCCAGCGCTGTCGCGCAGCAAGCTGGAGGCTCTGTGGCGAGCGGGCTTGCCCTGCGTTGGGGTGCGAAGCGCCCCCAATCCAGCAAAGCGCGGTGTACCTGATACGGCTCAGCGCCTGGTTTTGCGGCTGCTGCGCAGCCCAACGCAGGACAAGCCTGCTCGCCACAGGAATGTGGCTTCCTGAGATTTCAGTTTTTAAATCAAAAAGTTATTTTGTGTTTGATAAGAGCGGGCAAGCCCGCTCCCACATTTGAGTTGCGCACGTCTTAGATCGGGCAGGTCACGCCTGTGCCGCCGATGCCGCAGTAGCCTTGCGGGTTCTTCGCCAGGTACTGCTGGTGATACGCCTCGGCGAAATACACCGTGGGTGCCTCTGCAATTTGCGTGGTGATTTCGCCCAGGCCGGCCTTGGTCAGTTCCTGCTGGTACGCCTGGGCACTGGCGTGCGCCGCTGCCAGTTGTTCCGGCGTGGTGGCGTAGATCACCGAACGGTATTGGGTGCCGATGTCGTTGCCCTGGCGCATGCCCTGGGTCGGGTTGTGCAATTCCCAGAACATCTTCAGCAAGTCTTCATAATTCACTTTGGCCTGGTCATACACCACCAGCACCACTTCGCTGTGGCCGGTGAGGCCTGAGCACACTTCTTCGTAAGTCGGGTTCGGCGTGTAGCCGCCGGCGTAGCCCACCACGGTGCTGACCACGCCGTCGCGTTCCCAGAACTTGCGCTCGGCGCCCCAGAAACAGCCGAGGCCGAAGATCGCAAAGCCAACGTCGTCGACGAACGGGCCCAACAGCGGGTTGCCGTTGACGAAGTGCGTTTCTGGCAGGTTCATTGGCGTTTCACGGCCAGGCAACGCTTGTTCTTGAGTGGGCAGCACGTTTTTGTTCACCAGAATTTCCGAGCGCAAGACCATGATCAGTCCTCTCAGTCAGATTGAGTTGGATAAGAATCGGACCGCCAGTGTGCCCGAGTGTTACAGCGCTGTCAGGCGATTGGCCCGCGTGGGTAGCGCTTGAGCTTCTCGAGCAGCTCGGAGCCCGGAATCGGCCGGTCGAACAGGTATCCCTGTCCCACGTCGCACCGGTGCCGGCGCAGGAACGCCAGTTGCTCGGCGGTCTCGATGCCTTCGGCCACCACCTTGAGCTTCAGGTTGTGGGCCATGGCGATCACGGCGGAGGTGATTTCCATGTCGTCCTGGTTGTCGGGGATTTCGTGGATGAAGCTGCGGTCGATCTTGATGATGTCGATGGGGAATTTTTTCAGGTAGCTCAGCGACGAATAGCCGGTGCCGAAGTCGTCCATGGCCAGGGTCAGGCCGAAGCTTTTCAACTGGTCCAGTTGCTGGCGCGTGTCTTCGGTGGCCTCCAGCAGCAGGCCTTCGGTGAGTTCCAGCTCCAGCAGGTTGGCCGGCAGTTCTTCTTCCTTGAGGATGCTGGCGATGGAGGCCACCAGGTCCGGGTCGGAGAACTGTTTGGGCGATAGGTTGATCGCCACCTGCAGGTTGCCCATGCCGGCGGCGCTCAGTCGCTTGCTCATGCGGCAGGCCTGGCGCGCGATCCATTTGCCGATAGGGATGATCAAGCCGGTTTCTTCGGCCACGCTGATGAACTGGTCGGGGCGGATCATGCCCTTTTCCGGGTGGTTCCAGCGCAGCAGCGCTTCCATGCCCAGCAGGCGGCCGCTGCGCAGGCACAGCTTGGGCTGATAGAACACGTCCAGCTCGTTTTGCGTCAGCGCGCGGCGCAGGTTGTTTTCCACGAACAGCTTATAGCTGGCCTCGGCATTCAGTGCCTCGGTGAACACCTGCACCTGGTGCTTGCCGTTGGCCTTGGCCTTGTGCAGGGCCAGGCCGGCGTTACGCATGAGGGTCTGCGGGTCGCGGCCATGCAACGGCGCGCAGGCCAGGCCCACGGAGCCGGTGACGCTGATCAACTGGTTGTCGACGAACATCGGCTTGTCGAGCGTGGCGAGCAGTTGGCTGGCGACCTGCTGGCCGCTCTCAAGATCGGTGTCGTCAAGCAGCACCGCAAATTCGTTGCTGGCAAAGCGCGCCAGGCTACCGCCGGTGCTCAGGCTGTTGCGCAGGCGCCGGGCGAGGCTGATCAACAGCTTGTCGCCCGTCTGGTGGCCGAGGCTGTCGTTGATGCGCTTGAAATTATCGATATCCACCAACAGCAGGCTGATCGGACTGTCGCTGTCGCGGGCAAAACGTTCATCGAGGTTGCGGATGAACGCTGGACGGTTGCCCAGGTTGGTCAGGTTGTCGGTGTAGGCCAGGCGCTCGATACGCTGCTGGGCCAGCTTGGTCTGGGTGATGTCTTCGTAGATGCCGATGTAATGGGTCAGCTCACGGTTGTCGCCGTACACCTTGGAAATCGACAGCTGGCCCCAGTAGGGTTCCAGGTTCTTGCGCCGGCTCTTGAATTCGCCCTGCCAGCTGTTGCTTTTGGCCAGGGCCGAGGGCGCGTCGAACAGCAGCTCACTGAGGTTTTCCAGGGCCGGCAACTGCGCCAGGCGATGGCCATGGACCTCTTCGGTGCTGTACTGGGTGATCGCGGTAAAACTGGGGTTGACGTACTCCACCACGCCGTCGCAATTGACCAGCAGAAAGGCATTCGCGCTTTGCTCCACCGCACGCTGGAACAGGTGCAGTGCGCTGGTGGCGGTGCGCCGGTTGTGGTTGTTGATGACCTGGGCGAACTGGTCCGCCAGCTCGCCAGCAAACGCGATTTCATCGGACTGCCAGGCGCGCGGGCTGCCGCCCTGTTCCAGGCACAACACGCCGACCACCTGGCCATCCACGCGAATGCTCGCATCGAGCATGGCGTAAGTGTCGTTGGCGCGCAGGGTCTCGGCCATTTCCCGGGTGCGTGGGTCGCGCATGGCGTTGCTGGCGTCGATGGCGCGGCTGGTGTGCAGGGCCTCCAGGTAATCGGGGAAGTCACTGGCATCAATCGGATCAGGCAGATGGTGGCGCTCGTCGACATGGTTGTACGCCGAGATCGGCACCAAGCGTTTGCCTTCAAGGTTCCAGATGCTGGCGAAATCGATCTGGTAGATATCGCAGGCGCTGCGGGTGATCAGCTCGGCGGCTTCCTGCAGCGAGTTGGAGGTGGTGTAGCGCTGGCGGGCCAGCAGCAGGATCAGCTCCTGCTGGGCGCGCACTCGCTCAAGGTGTTGCAGTTGTTCCTGTTGCGCGCGCTGGTTGAGTTCCAGGGCGATCTGCAGGCGGCTGTTCTGGCTTTCCAGGTCGGCGGCCGGAGCGGTGGAGGGCAGCTCGTTGAACAGGCCCTCCACGACCATCAGGTAGCCGCGCAGCAGGTGACGATTGTGCTGTTTGTAGGCCTCGCCCATTTCCAGCAGGTTCAGCGGGCCATCGTTGGTGTGCAGGGTATAGCGCACCAGATAGTGAGGGCTCTGGCTCAACTGCTGCTGGATGGCATCGTGCAGCTGATAGCGCGCCTGGGGCTCCATCAGGCTGGCGTAGGGCGTGCCGAGCATGGCGCACAGTTCCACCGCCGAGAGGCCGAATTGGCGTTCGCAATTGGGGTCAAGGTACAACAGGGCCCAGCTTGCCTCATTCAGCCGCTCGAAACGCAGCATGCCCAGGCGCGAAGGCACGGGTAATTGCGTCACTACCTCGGCCGCCATACGGGCGACATCGGGCTGGCTTTTCATGGGGAAGCTCACTTGAAATAACGCACTTGGCGCCGGGCTCACGCCCTCTTTACTGTTGCTTGTGGCAAGGTTGCATCATGCAGCACAGGCTGACAAGAGAGGATGAAGGCTAAGTGCTATAAGGCTGTTATCGGCCGGCTGGGGGATTTCTGCAGTCGGATTGATCAAAGGTGTACAAACCTGTCCCCAAGCTCGTTGCCTGTGTGGCATCCGCGCAAAAAAAGCCCCGCCATGTGGCGGGGTTGAGGTACGAGCGTGGCGCTCGAAAATCGGTGCAACCCGGCCTCCCCGATGAAGGGGCGACCGGGTGATGCTTACAGCAGGATGGTGCGGATGTCGTTCAGCAACTGGCTCAGACGCTGGGTGAAGCGCGCAGCCGCGGCACCGTTGATCACACGGTGATCGTAGGACAGCGACAGCGGCAGCATCAGCTTGGGCTGGAACGTTTTGCCGTCCCACACCGGCTGGATGGTCGCCTTGGATACGCCAAGGATCGCCACTTCCGGCGCGTTGACGATTGGCGTGAAGCCAGTGCCGCCAATGTGACCCAGGCTTGAGATGGTGAAGCAGGCGCCCTGCATGTCATCTGCTGTGAGCTTCTTGTCACGGGCCTTGGCAGCCAGCGCAGCAGCCTCGGCGGCAAGCTGCAACAGGCTCTTCTGATCAACGTTCTTGATCACAGGCACCAGCAGGCCATCCGGGGTATCAACCGCAAAACCTACGTGCACGTACTTCTTGCGAATGATCGCCTTGCCGCTTGGCGCCAGCGAACTGTTGAAGTCCGGCAGCTCCTTGAGCAGGTGCGCGCAGGCCTTGAGCAGCAGTGGCAGCACGGTCAGCTTGACGCCGGCCTTCTCGGCCACGGCTTTCTGCGCAACGCGGAAAGCTTCGAGGTCGGTGATGTCGGCCTGGTCGAACTGGGTCACGTGCGGGATGTTCAGCCAGCTGCGGTGCAGGCTCGACGCGCCGATTTGCATCAGGCGAGTCATCGGCACTTCTTCGGTTTCGCCGAAGCGGCTGAAGTCCACGACCGGAATCGGTGGAATGCCCGCGCCGCCAGTCGCAGCGCCGGCAGCCGGAGCTTCCTTGGCCTTCTGCATCATGGCCTTGACGTACACCTGCACGTCTTCCTTGAGCACGCGACCGTGCGGGCCGGTGGCCGACACAGCGTTCAGCTCAACGCCGAATTCACGGGCCAACTGGCGTACCGCCGGACCGGCGTGAACCTTGGCGCCGCTTGGCGCAGGTGCAGCAGCAGGGGCCGGTGCGGCCTCGGCTTTTGCAGCAGGGGCTGCGGCAGGGGCAGCCGGAGCAGCTTCAGCCTTTGCAGCAGCCGGAGCAGCAGCGGGTGCTGGAGCGGCAGCCGACGCAGCGCCTTGTACTTTCAGCTTGAGGATGAAGTCGCCAGTGCCGACTTCATCTTCCAGCTTGACCGCGATGCTTTCCACTACGCCGGCAGCCGGCGATGGGATTTCCATGGATGCCTTGTCGGACTCCAGGGTGATCAGCGACTGGTCGGCTTCGACGGTGTCACCAACCTTGACCAGCAGCTCAATGATCTTGGCCTTGCCCGACGAACCGATGTCCGGGACGTGAATGTCCTGGACCGTGGCTTCTGCCGGTGCAGCAGCCGGAGCCGGAGCCGCAGGGGCTTCGGCGGCGGCAGGTTTTTCAGCGGCAGGCGCGGGTGCGGCAGCGGCTTCAGCCTTGGCCGCAGGGGCTGCATCGGCAGCGCCTTCGATTTCCAGCTCCAGCAGTTCGTCGCCTTCTTTCAGGCGATCGCCCAGCTTCACTTTCAGGCTTTTGACCACACCGGCCTTGGGGGCAGGGATTTCCATGCTCGCCTTGTCCGATTCGAGGGTCAGGATGCTCTGGTCGGCTTCGACGGTGTCGCCGACCTTCACAAACAGCTCGATTACTTCACCTTCACCGCTGCCGATGTCAGGTACGCGAATGAGTTCGCTCACAAAAAGTCTCCTCAGCAGTCCAGTGGGTTGCGTTTTTCCGGGTTGATCCCGAACTTGACGATGGCGTCAGCCACCACCTTGGGTTCGATCTCACCACGGTCAGCCAAGGCTTCCAGGGCTGCCAACACCACGAAGTGACGGTCGACTTCGAAGAAGTGACGCAGCTTCTTGCGGCTGTCACTGCGGCCGAAACCGTCGGTGCCCAGGACTTTGAATTCCTTGGACGGGACCCACTGGCGAATCTGTTCGGCAAACAGCTTCATGTAGTCGGTAGAGGCAATCACTGGACCCTTGCGGCCGGCCAGGCATTCTTCGACGTAGCTCAATGCAGGCTTCTGACCAGGGTGCAGGCGGTTGTTGCGCTCCACGGCCAGGCCGTCGCGACGCAGTTCGTTGAAGCTGGTAACGCTCCACACGTCGGCGCCGACGTTGAATTCGTCACGCAGGATCTTCGCCGCTTCGCGCACTTCACGCAGGATGGTGCCGGAGCCCATCAGCTGTACGTGGTGTGCCGCTTCCCTGGTGTCTTCTTCGAGCAGGTACATGCCCTTGATGATGCCTTCTTCCACGCCAGCCGGCATCGCAGGCTGCTGGTAGGACTCGTTCATCACGGTGATGTAGTAGAAAACGTCCTGCTGCTGCTCGGTCATCTTCTTCATGCCGTCCTGAATGATCACCGCCAGCTCGTAGCCGTAGGTTGGATCAAAGGTGCGGCAGTTCGGGATAGTGGCCGCCAGGATGTGGCTGTGACCGTCCTCGTGTTGCAGGCCTTCGCCGTTCAGCGTGGTACGACCAGCGGTGCCGCCGATCAGGAAGCCACGGGTACGGCTGTCGCCGGCTGCCCATGCCAGGTCGCCGATACGCTGGAAACCGAACATCGAGTAGAAGATGTAGAACGGCAGCATCGGCTGGTTGTGGCTGGAGTACGAAGTACCGGCAGCGATGAAGGAGCTCATGGCGCCCGCTTCGTTGATGCCTTCCTCGAGGATCTGGCCCTTCTTGTCTTCCTTGTAGAACATCACCTGGTCTTTATCGACTGGCTCGTAGAGCTGGCCGACCGAGGAGTAGATGCCCAGCTGACGGAACATGCCTTCCATACCGAAGGTACGGGCTTCGTCCGGGATGATCGGGACGATGCGCGAACCGATTTCCTTGTCCTTGACCAGTTGCGCGAGGATGCGCACGAAGGCCATGGTGGTGGAAATTTCACGGTCGCCCGAACCGTCCAGGATAGCCTTGAGGGTATCCAGTGGCGGTGTAGGAATATCGAACGATTTGGCGCGGCGCTGCGGCACGAAACCGCCCAGTGCGGTGCGACGCTCGCTGAGGTAGCGGGCTTCGGCACTGTTTGGCTCAGGCTTGAAGAACGGCAGGTTCTCCAGCTCTTCGTCCTTGACCGGAATGTCGAAACGGTCGCGGAACAGCTTCAGGCTGTCGACATCGACTTTCTTGGTGTTGTGCGCGGTGTTCTTCGCTTCGCCGGCACCGGTGCCATAACCCTTGATGGTCTTGGCCAGGATGACGGTAGGCTGCTCTTTGTGGTTGACCGCTTCGTGGTACGCCGCGTAGACCTTGTACGGGTCGTGACCGCCACGGTTGAGTTTCCAGATCTCGTCGTCGGACAGGTCGGCAACCATCGCCTTGAGTTCAGGCGTGTTGAAGAAGTGTTCACGCACGAACGCGCCGTCTTTGGCCTTGTAGTTCTGGTACTCGCCGTCGATGACTTCGTCCATGCGACGTTGCAGGATGCCGTCGACGTCCTTGGCCAGCAGTGGGTCCCAGAAACGGCCCCAGATGACTTTGGTGACGTTCCAGTGAGCGCCACGGAACACGCCTTCGAGTTCCTGGATGATCTTGCCGTTGCCGCGAACCGGACCGTCGAGGCGCTGCAGGTTGCAGTTGATGACGAAGATCAGGTTGTCGAGCTTCTCGCGGCCGGCCAGGGAGATGGCGCCCAGGGATTCCGGCTCGTCGCACTCGCCGTCGCCCAGGAAGCACCAGACCTTCTGCTTGCCTTCCGGGATGAAACCACGGGCTTCCAGGTATTTCATGAAGCGTGCCTGGTAGATTGCCTGGATCGGGCCCAGACCCATGGAAACGGTCGGGAACTGCCAGAAATCAGGCATCAGCCAAGGGTGCGGGTAGGACGATAGGCCCTGACCGTCGACTTCCTGGCGGAAGTTGTTCATTTGCTCTTCGCTGATGCGGCCTTCCATGAACGCACGGGCGTAAACGCCTGGGGACGTGTGGCCCTGGAAGTAGATCAGGTCGCCGCCGTGTTCGTCGGTCGGGGCCTGGAAGAAGTAGTTGAAGCCGATGTCATACAGGGTTGCGCTGGAAGCGAAGCTGGAGATGTGACCGCCCAGGTCCGAATCTTTCAAGTTCGTGCGCATTACCATCGCCATGGCGTTCCAGCGTACCAGCGAGCGAATGCGGCGTTCCATGAACAGGTCGCCAGGCATGCGTGCTTCGTGGGTAACGGGGATGGTGTTGCGGTATGGCGTGGTGATGGCGTAAGGCAACTGCGAGCCGCTGCGGGTCGCGAGTTCGCCCATGCGGGTCATCAGGTAATGAGCACGGTCTTCGCCTTCTTTGTCGAGAACCGATTCCAGGGCGTCCAGCCATTCCTGGGTTTCGACGGGATCGAGGTCTTGCATGGCTTGCTCCAGGGCGGAAAGGCTACCAGAATCGGTTGCCTGAAGTTTGCGACTGGCCTTGTGGGCAGACGACATAAATTCTTGGATCGCCGAAGGTTGCTTCGGCGTCCTGTAGTTTTACTACAAATCGTCGGCCATTTCAGCCTTTCGAATGTATATACGAGTAGTAAAACTACACAAGACCGAGCGTATGGCTCGGTCTGGCTGGTGAGCATAATCGTTAATGTTGATCTTTTGCGAACAAGAAAAGGTTCAAGTTTGATGTTACCTGCCAAGATTGATTTAATTTCAGCTATTTCTAACTTTTGTTCGACAGTTCTTCAACGGGAGCGGTTCATGCGCTCACCTCTACAGGCCGTTTACACGCCGATCAAGGATAGACCATGAGCCTTCCAACGCTGGCCGAACTGCCTGCCATTCTCTTGCCATTTGCCCAGCGGGCCGAGCAGTCATTTCGTGACGCCGTGGCCGCGCTGGATGACGATAATGGACTGTGTGCGTGGACGCCGCAACGGTGGGCAGCGTTTACCCGTGTGTGCGCCGCCAGTGATTTTGTCATTGAACAGAGCGTTCGTGACCCTTTGATGTTGCTTGAGTTGGTGGCCTGGGGCGAGCTGGATCGCGGCTTTGCGCCGGGCGAGCTGTGCAGCCAGATCGCCGGCGCTGTGCAACAGGCGCAGACGGAAGATGAACTGGGCCGTTTGCTGCGGCGCCAGCGTACGCGCCAGCAAGTGCGCATCATCTGGCGCGACCTGACCCGCCAGGCCGACCTGGTGCAAACCTGCCGCGACCTCTCCGACATGGCCGACGCCTGCATCGACCAGGCCTATCAGTGGTTGTACCAGCGCCATTGCGTGCAATTCGGCACGCCCACGGGGCGACGCAGCGGCGACGCCCAGCACATGGTCATCCTCGGCATGGGCAAGCTCGGCGCAATGGAGCTTAACCTGTCGTCGGATATCGACCTGATCTTCGCCTACCCCGAAGGTGGCGAGACGGTGGGGGTGAAGCGCTCGCTGGACAATCAGGAGTTTTTCATCCGTCTTGGTCAAAAACTGATCAAGGCGCTGGACCCGATGACCGTCGATGGCTTTGTCTTTCGCGTCGACATGCGCCTGCGCCCCTACGGTTCCGCCGGCGCGCTGGTGCTGAGCTTCAACGCGCTGGAGCAGTATTACCAGGACCAGGGTCGCGACTGGGAGCGCTACGCGATGATCAAGGCGCGGGTGGTGGCGGGCGATCAGGTGGCCGGTGCGCTGCTGCTGGATATGCTGCGACCGTTCGTCTACCGCCGTTACCTGGATTTTTCGGCCATCGAAGCGCTGCGCACCATGAAGCAGTTGATCCAGCAGGAAGTGCGGCGCAAGGGCATGGCCGAAAACATCAAGCTGGGTTCGGGCGGCATTCGCGAAGTGGAATTTATCGCCCAGGCGTTCCAGCTCATTCACGGTGGCCGCGACCTGAGCCTGCAACAGCGGCCACTGCTCAACGTGCTGGGCACTCTCGAAGGCCAGGGTTATCTGCCGCCGGCGGTGATTGCCGAGTTGCGCAATGGCTACGAATTCCTGCGCTACACCGAACACGCCATCCAGGCGATTGCCGACCGTCAGACGCAGATGCTTCCCGATAGCCCGGAAGACCAGGCGCGCATTGCCTTTATGCTCGGCTTTGCCGACTGGACGGCGTTTCACGAGCGCCTGATGCACTGGCGTGGCCGCGTGGACTGGCACTTCCGCCAGGTGATTGCCGATCCGGATGAGGAGGAGGGCGAAGAAAGCGAGTTGGTCGTGGGCGGTGAGTGGTTGCCATTATGGGAAGAATCCCAGGATGACGATGCGGCCTGCCGCCAACTGGCCGAAGGCGGCTTTACCGATGCACCCAAGGCGCTCAAGGCCCTCGCCAGCCTGCGCAGCAGCCCGCAATTGCGCGCCATGCAGCGTCTGGGGCGCGAGCGCCTGGATGCCTTTATTCCGCGCCTGCTGGCCCAGGCCGTGGAACACGCCAACCCGGACCTGGTGATGGAGCGGGTATTGCCGCTGGTGGAAGCCGTCGCCCGTCGTTCGGCCTACCTGGTGCTGCTTACCGAAAACCCCGACGCCCTGCGCCGCTTGCTGACCCTGTGCGCCGCCAGCCCGTGGATCGCCGAGCAAATCACGCGCTTCCCGCTGCTGCTGGATGAATTGCTCAACGAAGGCCGTCTGTTCAAACCGCCGCTGGCGCCGGAGTTGGCCGCCGAGTTGCGCGAGCGCCTCACGCGTATCCCCGAGGACGATCTCGAGCAGCAGATGGAAGCCCTGCGCCACTTCAAACTCGCCCACCGCCTGCGCGTGGCGGCCTCGGAAATCGCTGGCAGCCTGCCGTTGATGAAGGTCAGCGACTACCTCACCTGGCTCGCCGAAGCCATTCTCGAACAAGTGCTGGCCCTGGCTTGGCGCCAGACGGTCGCGCGCCACGGCTCGCCGCAGCGGCTGGACGGCAGCCTGTGCAATCCGGGGTTCATCATCGTCGGGTATGGCAAGGTTGGTGGCATCGAACTGGGCCATGGCTCGGACCTGGACCTGGTGTTTATCCACGATGGCGACCCCCATGCCGAAACCGACGGCGCCAAGCCAATCGATGGTGCGCAGTTCTTCACGCGCCTGGGCCAGCGCATCATTCACCTGCTGACCACCCAGACCAACTCCGGCCAGCTGTACGAAGTGGACATGCGCCTGCGACCATCCGGCGCGTCCGGGCTATTGGTCAGTTCGCTGGGGGCATTCGACCGCTATCAACAAAATGAAGCCTGGACATGGGAACATCAGGCCCTGATCCGCGCGCGGGTGCTGGTGGGCAGCCAGGATGTGGGCCAGGCATTCGAGCAGGTACGGGCGAAAGTGCTGGGGCGTGAGCGCGACTTGGCCAAGCTGCGCCAGGAGGTCAGCGAGATGCGCGCCAGGATGCGCGACAACCTCGGCACCAAGGCCACCACGGCCGGCACCGGCGCCAATGCCTTCGAGGCCACGGCCCTGTTCGACCTCAAGCAGGACGCCGGAGGTATCGTCGATATTGAATTTATGGTGCAATACGCGGCTTTGGCGTGGTCTGCGCAACATCCTTCGTTGCTGCGCTTCACCGACAATATCCGCATTCTGGAGGGCCTGGAGCAGGTCGGGCTGATGCCCGCCGCCGATGCCCATTTGCTGCGTGAGGTGTACAAGGCCTACCGTTCTGCCGCACACCGCCAGGCCTTGCAAAACGAGGCCGGCACGGTAGCCGGGGATCAGTTCGCCGACGAACGGCGCCAGGTGATGCGGATCTGGAATGAACTGGGGTTAAGCTGATTAATTAAGTGGCTCCAATTTAATCTGGAAATCGGCTTTATGTGGGAGCCGGGCTTGCCCGCGATGCAGGCGCCTCGGTACTTCAGCCATACCGAAGCGATGCCATCGCAGGCAAGCCAGCTCCCACAAAAAGCGCGATCTACAATCATTGTCGATGCGGGGAGGCATAAGCCTCCCCGTATCGTTTGTGGAAACTACATGAATATTCTGATCGTTGGGCCCAGTTGGGTCGGTGACATGGTGATGGCACAGACACTGTTCCAGTGCCTGCGCCAGCGCCATCCAGACTGCCAGATCGACGTGCTCGCCCCCGAGTGGAGCCGACCGATCCTTGAGCGTATGCCTGAAGTGCGCCAGGCCTTGAGTTTTCCGCTCGGCCACGGTGCGCTTGAGCTGGCGACGCGCCGGCGTATCGGCAAGTCCCTGGCCGGCCGGTACGACCAGGCGATCCTGCTGCCCAACTCGCTCAAGTCGGCGCTGGTGCCCTATTTTGCCGGCATCCCCAAGCGCACCGGCTGGCGCGGCGAGTTTCGTTATGTGCTGCTCAACGATGTGCGCACCCTCGACAAAACACGCTACCCGCTGATGATCGAGCGCTTCATGGCCCTGGCCTATGCGCCGGGCGCCGAGCTGCCCACGCCGTACCCACGGCCGAGCCTGCAAATCGACCCGCTGACCCGTGACGCCGCGCTGACCAAGTTCGGCCTGCAGTTGGATCGCCCGGTGCTTGCGCTGTGCCCGGGGGCGGAGTTTGGCGAGTCCAAGCGCTGGCCGTCGGAGCATTACGCCAAAGTCGCCGAGACGAAGATTCGCGAAGGGTGGCAGGTGTGGCTGTTCGGTTCGAAAAACGATCATTCGGTGGGCGAAGACATCCGCCAGCGCCTGATCCCAGGCCTGCGCGAAGAAGCGGTGAACCTGAGCGGCGAGACCTCGCTGGCCGAGGCGATCGACTTGCTCTCCTGCGCCGATTCGGTGGTGTCCAACGACTCCGGGCTGATGCACGTGGCCGCCGCGCTGAACCGTCCGCTGGTGGCGGTGTACGGCTCCACCTCGCCGGGCTTTACGCCACCGTTGGCCGACAAGGTCGAAGTGGTGCGCCTGGGCCTGGAATGCAGCCCGTGCTTTGAACGCACCTGCCGGTTTGGCCACTACAACTGCCTGCGCCAATTACTGCCCCAGCCGGTGACCGATGCGCTGCAGCGGTTGCAGGGCGACGTGGTCGAGGTTCACTGAGTTGCGGGTACTGGTAATCAAGACCTCATCCCTGGGCGACGTGATCCATGCGTTGCCGGCACTCACCGATGCGGCGCGGGCGATCCCCGGCATCCGGTTCGACTGGGTGGTGGAAGAAGGCTTTGCCGAAATCCCCACCTGGCACCCGGCGGTCGACAAGGTGATTCCGGTGGCGATTCGCCGCTGGCGCAAGAATATCTGGCAAACCCTCAAAAGCGGCGAGTGGCGACGCTTCAAACAGAGCCTTCAGTCGACCAAATACGACCTGGTCATCGACGCCCAGGGCCTGCTTAAAAGCGCCTGGCTGACCCGCTACGTGCGTGCGCCCGTTGCCGGGTTCGATAAAAGCTCGGCCCGTGAGCCCATGGCGGCGCGTTTCTATTCGCGGCGCCTGGCCGTGGCCCGTGGGCAACATGCGGTGGAGCGGCTGCGCCAGCTGTTCGCCGTGGCCCTGGGCTACGACCTGCCCAAAGGCTTGGGCGACTACGGCCTGAGTGTGGAAAAACTGCTCGGCCTGCCGCCGGAAAAACCCTTTGTCCTGCTGTTGCACGGCACCACCTGGGACACCAAGCACTGGCCCGAAGCCTATTGGCGCGAGCTGGCCGAGCGCATGGGCCGCCTGGGTGTGGACGTGAAACTGCCCTGGGGCAATGCCGACGAAAAAGCCCGCGCCGAACGCCTGGCCCAAGGCTTGAGCAACGCCCAGGTGCTGCCCAAACTCAACCTGGCCGGCGTTGCCCGCGTATTGGCCGGCGCCCGCGCCTGCGTGGCGGTCGACACCGGCCTCGGTCACCTCGCCGCTGCGCTGGACGTGCCGACCATTTCCCTGTTCGGCCCCACCAATCCGGGCCTGACCGGCGCCTACGGCAAGGGCCAGATTCACCTGGCCAGCGACTGGCCGTGTGCACCCTGCCTGCAAAAACACTGTACCTATCAACCGACGGCCGACGACGTGCGTCGGTTCGACATCCAGCGCGAGTCGCCCCTGTGCTTCACGCGCCTGAACCCTGAGCGTGTGGCAAGCCGACTGAGCACGTTGTTACTGGCTGAGGAGCTGCACTGATGCAACTGGCATTTGTTCTGTACAAATACTTCCCCTTCGGTGGCCTGCAGCGCGACTTCATGCGCATCGCCCTGGAGTGCCAGCAGCGCGGCCACACCATTCGTGTCTATACGCTGATCTGGGAGGGCGATATCCCGCCGGGCTTCGAGGTGCTGGTGGCGCCGGTCAAGGCGTTTTTCAACCATCGGCGCAATGAAAAACTCAGCGCCTGGATGGAGGCAGACCTGGCCAAACGCCCGGTCGACCGCCTGATCGGCTTCAACAAGATGCCCGGCCTGGACGTTTACTACGCCGCTGATGGCTGCTTTGAAGACAAGGCGCAAAACCTGCGTCACTCGCTGTACCGCTATTTCGGTCGCTACAAGCACTTTGCCGACTACGAGCGCGCCGTGTTCGCCAAAGATGCCAAGACCGAAGTGCTGATGATCTCCGAAGTTCAGCAGCCGCTCTTTATCAAGCACTACGACACCCCGCTTGAGCGCTTTCACCTGCTGCCGCCGGGCATTGCCCAGGACCGCCGGGCGCCGCCGAACACGGCCGAGATTCGCGAAGGCTTTCGCCAGGAATTCAACCTGGGCGATGACGACCTGTTGCTGGTGCAGATCGGCTCGGGCTTCAAGACCAAGGGCGTCGATCGCAGCCTCAAGGCCGTGGCCGCATTGCCCGCCGAGCTGAAAAAACGCACGCGCCTGTTTGTAATCGGCCAGGACGACCCCAAAGTATTCCAATTGCAGAGCGCCACGCTGGGCCTGGGCGACAATGTGCAGTTTCTCAAGGGACGCAGCGATATCCCTCGCTTCCTGCTGGGCGCCGACCTGTTGATCCACCCGGCGTACAACGAAAACACCGGCACCGTGTTGCTCGAAGCATTGGTGGCCGGTCTGCCGGTGCTGGTGTCGGCGGTGTGTGGCTACGCCCATTACATCGCCGAAGCCGACAGTGGCCTGGTGCTCGATGAGCCGTTTGAACAGAACCAGCTCAACGCGTACCTGGCCCGCATGTTGACCGATTCTGCACAGCGCGCGGCCTGGGGCCGCAATGGGCTGGCCTATGCCGAGACAGCCGACCTCTACAGCATGCCGCAGCACGCGGCGGATGTGATTCTGGCGGAGCCAAAACCATGAAGTTGATGCTTGCCGAACCGTTCAAGAGCCTCTGGGCCGGACGCGATGCGTTCGCCGAAGTGGAGCGTCTGGAGGGCGAGGTGTACCGCGAACTCGAAGCCCGTCGCACGCTGCGCACCGAGGTCGAGGGGCGTGGTTATTTTGTGAAGATCCACCGGGGTATCGGTTGGGGCGAGATCGTCAAGAACCTCGTCACCGCCAAGCTGCCGGTACTCGGCGCGGGCCAGGAGTGGCTGGCGATCCAGCGTCTGCAGGAAGTCGGCGTGCCGACCATGACCGCTGTCGCCTATGGCGAGCGCGGCAGCAACCCGGCCGATCAGCACTCGTTCATCATCACCGAAGAGCTGGCGCCTACCATCAGTCTTGAAGATTTCAGCATCGACTGGGTCAAGCAGCCGCCCGAGCCGCGCTTGAAGCGCGCGCTGATCGCCGAAGTGGCGCGCATGACCGGCATGATGCATCGCGGCGGCGTCAACCATCGCGATTGCTATATCTGTCACTTCCTGCTGCACACCGACACGCCGGTGACCGCCGAGCATTTCAAGCTGTCGGTGATCGACCTGCACCGCGCGCAGACCCGCGCCAGAATCAGCCATCGCTGGCGCAACAAGGACCTGGCCGCGCTGTACTTCTCGGCGCTGGACATCGGCCTTACCCGCCGCGACAAATTGCGCTTCCTCAAGGGCTATTTCCAGCAGCCGTTGCGCCGCATCCTGGCCGAAGAAAGTGCCCTGCTGCAGTGGCTGCAAGGCAAGGCCGACAAGCTGTATGCCCGCAAGCAGCGTTACGGGGATGCGCTCTGATGGCGGGTTGGAACCTGGAGCCTGCGTACGCCAACCTCGCGGATGACTTCGGCAGCCTGGCGGCGGTGTTTGCCTTGCAGGGCGAACGGCTGACCCGCGACCCGCTGTCGGAAGTGATCCGCGTGGAACGCGGCGGGGTCAATTACTACGTCAAGCGCTACGTCGGTGCCGGTAAGGGCTTGCGCCGCTACCTGGGCAAGCCCCGGGTGAAGTCCGAGTGGCAGAACCTCAAGCGCTTCGCCAAGTGGGGCATTCCCACTGCCGACGTGGTTGCCTGGGGCCTGGAGCGCAACGGCCTGGCCTACGACCGTGGGGCGATGATCACCCGTGAGCTGCCCAGGACCGAAGATCTGTCGGCGCTGGCCGAGCACAAGGACGCGCGCCTCAAGGATCCCCGCTGGGTCAATGCGGTCAGCCGCCAGCTCGCCGAATACACGCGCACCATGCACGAACACCGGTTTACCCATAACGATTTGAAGTGGCGCAACCTGCTGGTGGATGACCAGGCCACGCTGTACCTGATCGACTGCCCCAATGGCGATTTCTGGCGCGGCTTCTGGCTCAAGTACCGCATCACCAAGGACCTGGCGTGCCTGGACAAAGTGGCCAAATATCACCTGTCGGCCACCCAGCGCCTGCGCTTTTACATGCAATATCGCCAACGCACGCACCTGACGGTGTCGGACAAACTGCGGATTCGCCACGTGGTGAAGTTTTTCGAGGGACGCGAATGAGTGACTTCCTGGCGGCCGAGGACCGCGCTCTGCTCGAGCGCCACGGCCTGGCCACTTTCGACGCCCTGTGGGCCAAGCAACTGGACGCGGTGGACGAGCCGAACACCAGCCGTGGCGGCTGGAGCAGCGTGTTTCGCCTGGAGCTCGACGGCCACGGTTACTACCTCAAGCGCCAGAGCAATTATCTGACACGCACCTTGCACAGCCCGTTGGGCGAGCCGAGCTTCGCCCGCGAGTTTCGCAATATCAGCCGGTATCGGGCGCTGGGCATCCCGGCACTGCAGGCGGCGTTTTTTGGCGAGCGCAAGGTCGCGGGCGAACGCCGTGCGATGCTGCTGACGCGTGCGCTGGATGGCTGGAACGACCTGGACTCGTTGCTGGAGCAATGGTCGTCACTGAGCGACGCCCAGCACCACGCGATCCTGCTGGCCTGCGGTCGGCTGGCGCGTCAGTTGCACAGCGTGGGCCAGGTGCACGGCTGTTTTTACCCCAAGCATATTTTTTTGCAGGCGACTGGTGACGGTTACGCCGCGCAACTGATCGATCTGGAGAAAACCCGCCCGTTGCTGTTCGGCTGGCGTGACCGGGTCAAGGACCTGGAACCGCTGTTGCGCCGCGCGCCGCAGTGGTCTCAGGCCCAGGTGCGGCAACTGCTGGCGGCGTATCTTGAGCAACCGCAGGACAGCGCGCTGGTCGATACCTGGTACCAGCGCCTCACTGCGCGGCGCAGTCACAAGGAGAACCGCTGATGCGTTTGTCCGAACTCAAACAGGCCGGACGCCGTCCGAGCCTGCCGCTGACCATCGAGTTGGCGGATGCGGCTGGCACTGGCCAATTGCAACTGCTGAGCCTGTTGCGCGTGTTGCCGGGCGAGCGCTACGTGGGCGCGGCGGTCTGGCGGGGGCGCCCGGTACTGGCCAAGTTGCTGGTGGGCAGCAAGGCGGCGCGGCACTTTCAGCGTGAATTGAGCGGTGTGCGCCTGCTGGCCGAGCAAGGGCTGACCACGCCGCTGCTGCTCGCCGATGGCTTGCAGGAAGGCGAGGGCGGCTGGCTGTTGTTCGAATTTATCGAGGGCGCCCAAAGCTTGGCCGACGCCTGGCGCGCGGTCGAAGACTTGCCGCCGTTGGCCGATGAGCAGACGGCGGTGCTGGCCGAGGCCCTGGGCGCGATTGCGCAGATGCATGCCAAGGGTGTGTGGCAGCAAGACTTGCACCTGGACAATCTGCTGCGCCAGGGCGACACGCTGTACCTGATCGACGGTGCCGGTGTGCGGGTTGAAGAGGCGGGCAAGCCGCTGTCGCGCAACCGCGTGCTGGAAAACCTCGGCGTGTTCTTTGCGCAGTTGCCCAGGAACCTCGAGCCGTTTACCGAAGAATTGCTGGTGTATTACCTGCTGAGCAACGGCGAGCACGCATTGCCGTTGCAGGCGCTGGAAAAACAGGTGCGCAAGGTCAGCGCCTGGCGCCTGAAGGACTTCCTCGGCAAAGTGGGCCGCGAGTGCACGCTGTTCAGCGTGCAGCGCGGCGCCTTTGGCTTGCGCGCGATTCGTCGCGAAGAAGAAGCGGCGATGTTGCCCGTGCTGGAGCAGGCCGACGCATTGCTGGATCAGGGTCACCTGTACAAGACCGGCGGCGCAGCCAGCGTGGCCAGGGTCGAAGTGGCCGGCCGGCCGCTGGTGATCAAGCGCTATAACATCAAGGGCTTCGCCCATTGGCTCAAGCGCTTCTGGCGCCCAAGCCGCGCCTGGCATTCCTGGCGCGAGGGCAACCGCCTGGCGTTCCTCGGCATCGCCTCGCCCAAGCCGTTGGCGGTGCTGGAAAAACGCTTTTTCTGGCTGCGCAGCCGGGCCTATCTGGTGACGGAATACCTGCCGGGACCGGACATCATTGAGCGCTTTGCGCCTTACGTGGAAAACGGCCACGCCCCCGAAGCCGAGTTGCAGGCGCTCGACCAACTGTTCGCCGAACTGATCCGCGAGCGCATCAGTCATGGCGATTTCAAAGGCCACAACCTGTTCTGGGCCGGGGATCGGTGGTCGCTGATCGACCTGGATGCGATGTGCCAACACACCTCCGATGCCAGCTTTGCGCAGGCGTTTGCCAGAGACCGCGCGCGGTTCATGCGCAACTGGCCTGAAAGCAGCGCGTTGTATCAGCTGATTGATCAGCGCCTGCCCACTCGCACGAGCGCATAAGATCCAGAGGGGGAGGTGGCTTGCTCCCGATGAGGGTGTGTCAGTCGGTACCTGAGTTGACTGCCCGCCGCTATCGGGAGCGAGGCCCCTTTTTATTAAGTACAAAGACAACTTGTAATTTAAAGCCTGAAATTTCAGGCAAGCCCGCTCGCCACAGAGGCTACGGTTTGCTGTGCGGCAGCACCAAGTCGAAGATTTGTCGGAGGCTCCTTGACTGGAATGATTCACGTCAGATGGATCCAGGTATATGTCGCCTGGGCAACAGCAATGGGGCAGTTGTTGTTGCGCAAGAACAGTCCGCGTTTGCTTTTTTTCTTTATTTCATTGATTTAAATAGATAAAAATCCTGGCACACACTCTGCAATGACAATCGGTGAACCCATTCACCGGTCGCTTCAGCGGAGCCCTGTATGCCCACCAGCCTTTTCTCGTTTTACCGTTTGATTTGCCTTGGCGCCGCGCTGTTGCTGGGCCAGGTGTGCACGGCTTACGCCGATGATGCGGTGCCGTCGCTTGCCGGCAAGCGCATCGTCGTGAGCATGACCGGCACCAGTCACTATTTCGATATCAAGGCGTTCCAGGCACAGGTCGATGAGATCAAGCGCCTGGGCGGTACGCCGATCACCCTGGACGCCGGGCGCAATGACAAGAACCTGGTGACCCAGCTGCAAACCGTGGTCACCCAGAGGCCCGATGCGGTGATTCAGACCCTGGGCACTCTCAGCGTGATCGACCCCTGGCTCAAGCGCATCAGCAAGGCCGGCATCCCGCTGTTCACCATTGATGCGCCGTCGCAGTACAGCCTCAACAACACCACTTCCGATAACGTCGCCACCGGCAAGGCCCTGGCCGAGCAGTTGATCAAGGACGCCGGCGGCAAGGGCAAAATCCTGGTGTTCAACGGCTTCTATGGCGTGCCGGTGTGTGCGATTCGTTATGACCAGTTGAAGCTGGCGCTCAAGGCGTATCCACAGCTGGAAATCATCCAGCCCGAACTGCGCGATGTGATTCCCAACACCGTGCAGGACGCCTATTCCCAGGTGTCTGCACTGCTCAACAAATACCCCAAAGGCAGCATCTCGGCGATATGGTCGGCGTGGGATATTCCGCAGTTGGGCGCGAGCAAGGCGTTGATCGACGCCGGGCGCACCGAGATCAAGACCTACGGTGTTGATGGCACGCCGCAAGTGCTGGCGCTGCTGGGACAGGACCATTCGCCGGTGGGCGCGGTGGTGGCGCAGCAGCCGGCGCTGATCGGCAAGACCGCCGTGCAGAACGTGGCGCGCTACCTCGCCGGGCAGCATGACTTGCCCCGTGAAAGCCATGTGGCGACGCTGCTGACCACCGCCGCAAACCTGCCGCAGGTCCAACAATTGCGAGGTGACTGATGCCGGCTCTACACCTGCAGCACGTGCACAAACGCTTCGGCGCCACCCTGGCGCTGGACGGTGCGAGCCTCAAGGTCGAGCGCGGCACGGTCCACGGGTTGGTGGGCGAGAATGGCGCGGGCAAGTCGACCCTGATCAAGATCCTGGCCGGTATCCACACCGCCGACGCGGGGCAGGTGAGTATCGACGGGCAGTCGTACGACAGGCTGTCGCCGCGCCAGGTGGACGCACTGGGCGTGCAGTTCATCCATCAGGAGCGGCTGTTGCCGGCCAGTTTCACTGTGGGCGAAGCGCTGTTTTTCGGGCATGAGCTGCGCCGTGGGCCGTTTGTGGATCGGCGTCGTCAGCAACGCGAAGCGCAGCGTTTGCTGGCGGACTATTTCGACCTGCAATTTCCGGCCGGTGCCTTGGTGAGCGAGCTGAACAGTGCCGAGCGCCAGGTGCTGCAGATCACCCGCGCGCTGATTCGCCAGCCGAAGATTCTGGTGTTCGATGAGCCCAGCGTGGCGTTGGTCAAACGCGAGGTCGACCAGTTGCTGCGCATCGTCAGGCGCTTGCGCGACCAGGGGCTGTCGATTCTGTACATCTCCCATTACCTGCAGGAGATCGACAGCTTGTGTGATGAGGTCACGGTGCTGCGCAATGGGCGCGATGTGGCGGTGGTCGAACCTCGTCATACGTCGAGCGCCGAGATCGCGCGGCTGATGGTCAATCGGGAAGTCCAGGAGATGTACCCCAAGGCCAGGGTGGCGTTGGGCGAGCCGTTGCTGCAGGTGAAGTCGCTGAGCCTGGCGCGGCGTTATCGGCACATCGACCTGCAGGTGCGGCGTGGGGAAATCGTCGGCCTCACCGGGCTGGTCGGGTCGGGAGCCAAGGAATTGATCAAGACGCTGTTTGGGATCGAGCAGGCCGACAGCGGCAGTGTCCACCTGCAAGGTCGCCTGCTGCGCCTGCGTTCACCGGGCCAGGCGATTGCCGCCGGGATCGCGCTGGTGCCGGAAGAACGACGCAGCCAGGGCATCGCGCCGGTGCTGTCGGTGCTGGAAAACCTGACGCTGGCCGGGCTGGGCAGGTTCAGCCGCTGGGGGCTGTTGAGCCGTGCCACGGAGCAGGTGGAAACCGCGCGGCTAATCGATGAACTGGCAATCAAGGCGCCGGGACCTCACGCGGCGGTCAGCCAGCTCAGTGGTGGCAACCAGCAGAAGGTGGCGCTGGGCAAATGGCTGAGCCGCCGTTCGGCCGTGTACTTGCTCGATGAGCCGTGCGTGGGGGTGGATGTGGGCGCCAAGGTCGAGATCTATCGCTTGATCGGGCGTCTGGTGCAGGAGGGCGCGGCGGTGCTGGTGCTGTCGTCGGATTTGCCCGAGCTGCTGGGGATCAGCGACCGTATTCTGGTGCTGCATCGCGGTGAAATCGCCGGCGAGTTTCACGCTGGCGAGGCCGACAGCGACCAGTTGCTGGCGTGTGCCACCGGGGCAGTGCCCGCCGCAGCGGTGCGGGCGCGGGAGGTCGAGCATGCTTGAGGCGCTGCTGCGACGCGGTTCGGTCGGCGTATTCCTGGCGATCCTGGTCGGGTTTGCCGTGGCCGCGCCGAATTTTCTCTCGGTGGGCAATCTGGCCAATGTGTTCAGCCAGTCGGCGATTCTCGGCGTGCTGGCGTTCGGGCTGACCTGCGTGATTATCGGCGGTGGCTCGAATGTGGTCGCCGGTGGGCTGGACCTGTCGTTGGCAGCCAACCTGGGGCTCTGTGCGGCGGTGTTCAGCCGCCTCAACAATGTTGGGCTGGCGCTTTGGCTGACGGTGTCGCTGACCCTGGCGTGCGGCGTGGCGGTCGGCCTGGTCAATGGCCTGGCGGTGGTGCTATTGCGCCTGCCGCCACTGCTGGCGACCCTGGCGAGCATGAATGTGCTGGCTGGGCTTGAGCTGGTGCTGACCGAAAATACCGTGGTGTCCACCGACTCGCCGCTGCTGGACCTGCTCAGCGGTGGCGCCTGGTTGGGGGTGCCGGCGCTGGCCTGGGTACTGCTGGTGACGGCGGGGCTGCTGACCTTGCTGATCCAGCATTCGCCCTATGGGCTGCGTTTGCATGCGGTGGGCGAATACCCGCAGGCGGCCGAGGCGGCGGGGCTGCGCAATGCGCGCTATGTGTTGTCGAGTTATCTGTTGTCAGGGCTGTGCGCTGCCGTGGCTGCGTTGTGTTCGGCGGCGTTTTTCAGCGGCAGCACCACCGGCTCCGGCGACATGCTGCTGTCGGTGGTGGCGATTGCATTTCTGGGTGTGGTGTTTTCGCGGCGGCTGGTGGCGAGTATCCCCGGCACGTTGTTCGCGGCGTTGTTGATCGGCTTTCTGATCAATGGTTTTCAATTGCTCAACGTATCGAGTTTCTGGGTCAACGGCGTGCAGGGCGTGTTGATCCTGCTGGTGGTGGCTGCGTCCAGCGCATTGAGTCGAGGGGGCCACCCATGAAGCTGCGTGCCTTGTTGCCATTGACCTTGCCGCTGGTCTTTGGGGTGATTGTCGTAGTGTTTGCCGTGCAGGCGCCGGGGTTCCTTAGCGCCGGCAACCTCAAAAGCCTGGTGCTGAACAATTTTGTGCTGCTGGCGATTGTGTCCATCGGCATGACCTACGCGGTGGCGGCGGGCGGCATCGACCTGTCGGTGGGGACGGCGCTGGATTTTGCCAGTTTCAGCTTTGTGGTACTGCTCAACAGCGGGCATGGCTGGGCCGTGGCGGCGGCGGGTTCGTTGGCGGCGGCATTGCTGGTGGGGCTGGTGAATGCTGTGCTGATTGGCGGGCTGCGTATCAGCCCGTTCCTGGCCACCCTTGGCACGCTGTTTATCGGCACCAGTGCCCAGCAATTGCTCTCGGACGGCGGGCAGCCGATCTACATTGCCCAGGGATTGAAACCGGGCATTGCGGGCCTCACGCCTTTGCTGGTCGTGCTGGGGCTGGCGCTGTTTTATGGCGTTTTACTTGCGCGAGGGCGATTGGGGCGGGAATTGCTGGCACAGGGCACGCAGCCGCTGCTGGCGTATTACTCAGGGTTGTCGGTGCGGCGGATCGTGACCGTCGTGGCACTGGCCACAGCCTTGGCGTGTGGGGTCGCCGGGGTGTTGCTCGGAGCCACGGTGAGCGCTTATGTACCGTTGTCCGGGAATGCGTTTTTGCTGAATGCGATTGGCGCGGTGTTTATTGGCACGACACTGAGTCGGCAGGGCCGGGCGAACGTTTTTGGGACGTTGCTGGGCGTGCTGTTTATCAACGTGATTGCCAACGGGTTGTTGTTGATCGGCTGGAATTTTTATTGGCAGCAAGTGGCAACAGGGGTGTTGATTTTTGGGGTGTTGACGTTCAGTTTTGCCAGCCGGCGCCTGGTGGAGCTGGCCTGAATGCCCACAGTGCATCGGCAATCGGAAAACTCCCACGCCGGTATGTCCTTATTCCTTCTATGGAGGGCAGGGCCGTAATGCTAGCGTTCGTGACCTTACCGGAGGTCACTCAATGAACATTGCACTCAAAATCCTGTTGGCTGCGTTATGCCTGAGCCTGGTCGGCTGCGGCACCGTCAACACAGTCATGCGCGAAGACCACGTCGCCGTGCAGGCGCTCAAGAAACAGAAAACCTATTGCCAGTCCATCACCCGCGTCTACAGCGGGGTCGCTTATGACCTGTGTCAACTGCACGCCCCTCCTTCGGCTACAGCGGGTGTGTGGGTGAATTTCGTGCCGCTGATTGTCATTGATGTGGTGGCCTCCGGCGTGTTGGATACCCTCGTGCTGCCCTACACGGTCTACCGGCAAAACACCGACGGCAGCCTCGAACTCAGGTAGACCAGTGATGGGCTCCACACTGCCCGCTTTTGCCTTGCCGCTTGCCGCTAACAGCTCCCCACTGCTTTTAAGCTATAATCCCGCCCTTTAGCTGTTTCCTGCCCAGGCGGGAGGCACACTTTTTTCAGGCGCGATGCGCCTGCATGCAGACTAAAAGAGGCTAGACCCCTGTGGCATTGACGATTCTTGGCCTGTCCGGCGCCCTTAGCCATGATCCTTCCGCAGCCCTTTATATCGACGGCAAGCTGATCGCGGCCGCCGAAGAAGAGCGCTTCGTACGCGACAAACATGCAAAGAACCGCATGCCCTACGAATCGGCGAAGTTCTGCCTGGAACAGGCCGGTATCAAGCCTTCGGACGTTGATGTGGTGGCGATTCCGTTCGCGCCGATCAGCCTGTTCGGCGAGGCGCGCTGGCACTACGCCAAGCGTTACTGGTACGCCCCGGACCGCGCCCTCGACGCGATCCTGATGGGCAACCGTCGCTACAAGCGCTATCGCAACAAGATCGTCTGGTGCCTGGAGCAATTGGGCTTCGATCCGAAGAAAATCAAGATTGAACCGGTTGAACACCACCTGGCCCACGCTTCCAGTGCCTATCACTGCTCGGGCTTCCAGGAAAAAACCGCGATCCTCGGGATCGACGGCAAGGGTGAATACGCCACTACGTTCTTCGGCTATGGCGAGAACGGCAAGATCCACAAGATCAAGGAATTCTACGATCCTGACTCCCTCGGTGGCCTCTACGGCGCGATCACCGAGTTCCTCGGTTTCGAGATGCTCGACGGCGAGTTCAAGGTCATGGGCATGGCGCCGTACGGCGATGCCAGCAAGTACGATTTTTCGCGCCTGGCCTCTTTTGAAAACGGCGAGCTGGTGATCAACACCGACTACGCCAACGTCATCGGCCTGCGCCGCTACAAGGAGAAGGGCAAAGGCTTCTACTTCTCGCCAAAACTGATCGAGTGGCTGGGGCCCAAGCGCGAAGGCG
Organism: Pseudomonas poae RE*1-1-14; assembly: GCF_000336465.1. Lineage (NCBI taxonomy): Bacteria > Pseudomonadati > Pseudomonadota > Gammaproteobacteria > Pseudomonadales > Pseudomonadaceae > Pseudomonas > Pseudomonas poae. The sequence goes on from NC_020209.1 coordinate 5,307,856, forward strand.
ATATCGCCGACGAGCCGTACATCCACTACGCGGCCAGCATGCAGGCGTTGTTCGAGAAGCTGGCCCTGCAGATGATCGACCACTACCTGGGCGACATTCTCAAGGACACCGGCAAGCTGGCCTTTGCCGGTGGTTGCGCGCTGAACGTCAAGCTGAACCAGAAGATCATCGCCCGTGATGACGTCAAAGAGCTGTTCGTGCAGCCGGCCTCCGGTGACGCAGGCACTGCCGTTGGCGCAGCCGCCTACGTGTCTCACGCCCGTGGCGTACCGGTGGAGAAGATGGAACACGTCTATCTCGGCCCGTCCTACAGCAACGAAGACGTGATTGCCGCTTGCGCCAAACACGAGAGCAAGCCGGTATGGCGCAAAATCGACAACATGCCCCAGCGCATCGCCAGGATCATGGTCGACGGCAACCCGGTGGCCTGGTTCCAGGGCCGCATGGAGTTTGGCCCGCGTGCGTTGGGCGGTCGCTCGATCATCGGTTGCCCAAGTGCTACCGGCGTGGCCGACCGCATCAACCACCAGATCAAGTTCCGCGAGCGCTGGAGGCCTTTCTGCCCCTCGATGCTCGACACCGTGGCCCCGCAGATGATCAAGGTCGATCACCCGGCGCCGTTCATGACCTTCACCTTTGAAGTCTCGGAAGAGTGGAAAACCCGCGTGCCGGAAGTAGTCCATGAAGATGGCACCTCCCGCGCCCAGGTGCTCAAGCGCGAATACAACCCGCGCTATTACGACATGATGAAAGAACTCGAAGTGCTGACCGGCAACGGCGTGTCCCTGAACACCTCGCTCAACCGCCGTGGCGAAGCGATGATCTGTTCGCCCAAGGATGCGCTGGACATGTTCTTTGGCTCCGACCTGCAGTACCTGATCATGGAAGACATCCTCGTGGTCAAGGACGGTGTGGACCCTTATGACGCCGTGGTCTAAATGCTGAACCGCTTCCAGGGTTGGCGTGAGCGAGGCTGGGTGCCTGTCGAGGCCGAGGCTTACGCGCAGGCCTGGCAGCGATTTGGAGGCAGCGTGGCGACCCATCCACGGGTCGTCGAGCGGTTGGCCGGTCTGGCGCAGATTCCGGTGCGTTACCTGGGCTGGGAGCAGCACGGCGAACTCAAGGGCGCCATCGCCACCTGGGGTCGCGACCTGGCGCTGTCCAAGGACGTGCTCAAGCGCCATGGCAAAAAAGGCCTGTTTGACCTGGGCAATGCCGAGATCATCCTGCCGATTGCCGCTGATGCACAGTTGCCGGTGCGCCATCGCGGTCGCTACCTGTCGGCCTTGAACGAAGGGCGCGTCAGCACCCTCAAGCCCCAGGCCGAGCAGTTGGCCATGGCGCGTACCCCCGAAGACCTGTCGAAGAAGTTTCGCTACAACCAGCGCCGCGAACTGCGCTTGCTGGAAGAGGCGGGCGGCAGGGTGCGGGTGGTGAATGAGTTTTCCAGCGCCGAGCTGGCGGCCATGTATTGCGACCTGTTCCAGCGCCGATGGGGCTTTGCCGCCACTGGCGCCGAGCGCCTGGCTGAAGTGCTGGAACTGCTTCAGGAGTTTCTGGTGGGCTCCGTGCTGTTTCTCAACGAGGCGCCGATTGCCGTGCAACTGGTGTACCGCGTCGAGGCGCCCGAATGGGTCAGCGTCGAGTACGTCAACGGCGGTGTCGACCCCGAAACCCGTGCGTTCAGCCCAGGCAGCGTGTTGAGTTTTCTCAACACTCAAAGCGCCTGGGAGCAGGCTCGCTCGCTCGACAAGCCGCTGCGTTTTTCTTTCGGGCGTGCCGACCGCGAATATAAAGAGCGCTGGTGCAACCCGGTGCCGGTGTTCAGCCTATGAGCCGCAAACAGCAACTGCTCAAACGCCATCGGCGCAACAAACGCATCGCGTTGATGGTGGGCTTGCTGCTGTTGATCGCGGTGGGTGTGCTGGTGGCGTGGTGGCTGCCGCTGATCTTCGCAGTGCTGCTGTGGGTGGCCCACGAAGCCTGGTTTGCCGACCATCTGTTCTACTCACCCAAGGATGACTACCAATACCGCTTCGCCCCACATAGCCGGCACGGCGACCTGCGCCTGGAGGCCGGGCGCTTGCTGTCGGACACGCCGCTGGTGCTGGCGGGCGATGAAACCCTGATCGTCCAGGTGCAGTTGCAAAGCAGCTGGCTCGCACGTTTTTTCGACCCTGCGGTTGATGTGTCGGGTGACCGCCAGGCCTTCGAGCGCGGCGTGGCCGGTACCCGTTACCTCAACCTCACCGGTGTGGCGGCGGCCCTGGCGGCGGGTGAAGTGCGCATGCGCGGGCGATTCTGTCGCATCGTCGGCCAGCCGACACTTTGGGTATTCCGCCAGCCGGACCCGGCGCGTCAGCGCGTGATGGTGATCGCCCCCCATGCCGATGATGCCGAGCTGGCGGCGTTCGGCCTGTATGCCCAGGCCGATGAAAGCTGGATCGTGACCCTTACCGCCGGTGAAATCGAAGCCGAACATTATCAACAGATGGGCCTGCCGCAGGCCGACGCCGCGCGTCTGAAGGGGCGCCTGCGCGCCTGGGACAGCATCGCCGTGCCGCGCTGGGCGGGCGTGCCCGAGGCGCAGTGCGTGCAACTGGGTTACTTCTGCCTGCAACTGCCGGCCATGCAGGCCGCGCCGGATCAGCCCCAGGCTTCGCGCGAGGCGCAATGCGCCGATACGCGGCTGTTTCGCACGTTCAACGGGCTTGCGTTGCCCAGCGATGTGGACGGCGTGCCGACCTGGCACAATCTGATCGCCGATCTGCGCGCGCTGCTGCTCAAGGCGCGTCCCGAGGTGATCGTGTTGCCGACGCCGGCGCTCGACCCGCACCCGGATCACATCTGCGCTCACGACGCCGTCATCGAAGCCTTGCAGGGGCTTGAGTGGCAGCCGAGCACATTGCTCGGCTACGCCAACCATTTGCACGATAACGACCGCTGGCCCATGGGCGATTCGGGCGCGGGTGTGGCGTTGCCGCCGCAGTTCGATGCCGAGCGGTTGCTGCAGCCGTATTCCCGGGTGCTCAGCCACGGCCAGCAGGTGGACAAGGCCATGGCGCTGGGCATGATGCATGACCTGCAACCGCGCGCGCCGTTCAAGCGCCGTGTCCGTCGCCTGTTGCAGCAACTGCTGGCGGGCCGTGGTCCATCGCCCTACGGCGAGAACGAGTTTTTCCGCAAGGCCGTGCGCCGTCACGAACTGCTTTGGGTGCTGAAGCAGGACTGAAATTGACTTTATCGTCGGGCGGCTTGCAGCGGCCCGATTGCCCCATGGAGTGTTATGAAGCCTCGTTTCAAGGTTTTGCAATTACAGCCGGACTACAACGTCAAACTCAACGATTTTGCCGACCTCGGTGAGCAGATCGTCAAGTCGTTGCCGCCTGAGCGTTTCGAGGTGACCTCGGCATTCCTCAGTGGGCATCCGCAGCCGGGCCAGCCGTTGAGCGTGGCCGACCATTCCAAGTATTTCCAGTTTCCCGAGAAAGCGCTGAAGGGCATTCGCCTGGGCGCCATGTGGGCAATCTACAAGTATTGCCGTGAGCAGCAGTTCGACGTGGTCATCTGTAACCGCTTCAAGTCGGTGAACATGATGCTGTCGCTCAACCGCTGGTTGAAGATCCCGTTGTGCATCGGCATTTCCCATGGTTTTGGCGAATATGAGCGCGCTTATCGCCGGCGCCAGACGCGCCGGCTGGTGAGCCCGGCGTGGCGGTTTGTCGGGGTGTCGGCGGCCGTGCGTGATTACCTGGTGGGCCTGGGCTGTGGTTTTACCCGCGAGAACACCACCTTTGTCACCAATGCCATCGACATTCCCCAGGCCGAAGCCCTGCAGTTGCCGCGCGAGCAGGCGCGCCAGGCGCTCGGGCTGGCGGACGACGCGCGGATCATCGGTGCGCTGGGGCGCTTGGTGCCGATCAAGGGCCACACGCACCTGTTGCAGGCGTTCGCACGGCTCAAGGACAAGTACCCCCACGCGCAGCTTGGCATCATTGGCTCCGGGCGGGCGGAAGCTGACCTGCGCGCCGACATCGAGCGCCTTGGGCTTACCGGCCGCGCGCACCTGCTGGGCTTTCGCGAGGATGGTCTGCAGTACGTGCGCGCCTTCGATATCTGGACCATGCCGTCGCTGCAGGAGGGCCTCGGCCTGGCGCTGCTCGAAGGCATGAGCGGGCACCTGCCGGTGATTGCCTCCAACGTCCCGGCCATGCTGCCGCTGGTGGAAGGGGCGGGTGGCCTGTCCCACGAGCCGGGCAACGTCGAACAACTCAGCGCGGCCCTGGACACTTACCTGGCCATGAGTGACGAACAGCTGCGCGCCAAGGGCGAGCAGGTGTTTCGCTACCTCGAAGAGCACCACGCCCTGGCAGAATTCCAGCAGAAGTACCTGGACCTCATCGACACCGGTTTGAAACAAGTAGGTAGAGCATGACAACGCAACAACCCCTGGTCTCGGTGATTATCGCGTCCTACAACCACGGCCGGTACATCGAGCAGAGCATCCTCAGCGTGCTCGGCCAGACGTACCCGAATATCGAACTGCTGGTGGTGGACGACGGCTCCAAGGATGACAGCGTCGAGCGCATCCGCCGTCTGCAGGCCAAGCATGGCTTTGACTTCCAGGTGCAGCAGAACCAGGGCCTTACCGCCACCCTCAACGGGGCGATTGCGCGGGCCAAGGGCAGCCTGATCGCACCGTTCGGCTCCGACGACATCATGCTGGCGGACCGTATCGCCACTCAGGTGGCGTATATGGAAGACAAACCCAAGGTGGGTATCTGCGCCGGCAATATCGAGCTGATCGATGGCGACGGCAACCTGCACCCGGAGAAAAAACAGCGCCGCGACGTACCGTTTCGCAGCCTGGATTTCGATGACATGTTCATGGACCGCAAGCCGTTCCCGCCGGCGCCGACCATGCTGATTCGTCGGCACGTGCTGGAGGAGGTCGGTGGCTTCGATCCGCTGATCCCCCTGGAAGACCTGCTGATCCAGCTGAAAGTCACCGCAGCGGGCTACACCATCGACGCCCTTGGGGTGGTGATGGCGCAGTACCGCCAGCATGCGAGCAACACCTACAAGAACCACCGCTACATGATCCAGAACATTCTCAAGACCTACGCCCACTTCAGCCACCACCCGGCCTATGACGCGGTGCGCTACAACTTCCTGAACTCGATGTTCCTCAAGACCGCCGACCGCGACCGACCACTGGCGCGGGAAATTCTCAAGCAGATCCCGTTGAAGTTCTGGGGCCGCAAGACCTTGCGTGGCCTGGTGCGGCTTTACCTGACGCCGCTGCGCGCCGCCTAGGCGCCGGGCGTGGCCAGCACGTGCGCGCGGATCTTCGCCGTGGCGCCGGCGCTGGCAACGGTCGCGTAACCTTTGGTCAACTGTTCGAAGTGGGTGTCGAATAGCCAGTTGCGATCCTGCGGGTAGCGCTGCATATGACGCAGGTTGCGCTGGCGCAGGGCGTTGCGCAGGGGTGACGGGAAGAGGCGCAAGTCGGCGATGTCGATCAGGCCGAACTCACCGTCGTCCATCAGCAGAACGTTACCCAAGTGCAGCGAGCGGAAGTACACGCCGCGCTCATGCAGCTGCGCCATGAATTGGCCAAAGCGCTCGATCAGCGACTCGCGCAGGCTGCTGTCCAGGCTTTGCAGGGCCTGGCGCAGGGTCAGGCCGGGCAGTGGCGAATAGGTGACGGCGCTGCTGCCATCGGCGAGGGCGTAGATCGCAAGTATCTGCGGCGTGGGAATGCCCAGGCTGCGCAGCTGTTCAGCGTTGCTGGCGAACCGCTCGGAGTAGGGATTGAAGCTGCCCGAGGTGTACCAGCGACGGGCGCGGAACACCTTGAGGAAGCGTCCATCGACCAGGCGCAGGACCTTCGGGCCCAGGCCATCGGCTTCGATCACCTGGGCATCGCTGCACAGCTGTTCAAAAGCGGCGGGCTTGAGGCTTTGTACGGGCAGGCGCAGCAGGCTGTGACGACGCTGGGCAATGCTCATACCGGCGATCAGCGCCAGCGGAATCCACAACAGGAACCAGTGCTCCTTGGGCCGCGACAGGATGCCGCCGCCTTCGGTCAGGCCCGCGCCGATGCCGTAGGCGAGCAGGGAGGAAGCGAGGATGAACAGCGGTTGCGCGCGCTCCTTGAAACTTTTGTACAGACCCCAGCCAAGCATGAATAGCCACGGGATGAAGCCAATGATGCCGACGTAATACAGCACGCCAAGGGCGAAGCTGTGGGGCTCGCGCAGCACGTAGCCGTCGACCAGGGTCAGGTACAGCTCCGAATCGTAGCTGTGGCCGATCCACGGGTGGTCTGCAATCCGCTCCAGCGACATGCTCCACAGTTCGAAACGAAATGAGCTGCCGCGTTGGGTGATCAGTTCCGGGTACATCAGCAGCAGGCTGGCGGCGCTCACCACAAGGGCCGCGATCAACACGGCCGAGCGACGGTTGCGGCTGACAAAACTCATCCACAGGATGGCCAGGGTCATGGCAACCAGAGGTGTACGCGAACCGGTCGCCAGCACCGCCGCAGTCATCACCGCCAGGGCCGGCACGCTGAACCACAGCACATGCAGGCGCCGGGTGGTCATGCACACGTACAGCCAATACACGCAGAAAAAGCCGAAGATGTGGGAGCTGAGCAGCGGGTTATCCAGGGCGCCACGGCCGCCGATCATGCGCATGCCCGGTTGAAAGCCTTTGACGAACGCCACCAGGTTGAACACGCACACCACCATCGCGATCACGGCGGCGGCAAAGAAGATGGGCTTGAACAGGTCGTTGCGATAATGCAGCAGCAGCCCGCAGCCGCCGAACAGCATGAAGGTGTTCAGCGGGCGTTTGAACAGGTCGGTATCGATGCTGGGCTCGGGACTCCACAGCAGGCTGGTCAGGGCCCAAGCGGCAAACACCAGAAACGCGATCGCCAGCGGTTCGCGCAGCAGTTCGCGGAACTCCCGGGGGCGCTGGAACAGCATGACCAGGCTGGGCACCGCGAACAGGATGTAGACGATTCGATGCAGCACATTACGATTGGAGACAAAGAACAGCGCACTCAGTAGCAGCAATAAGCCAATGGGCAAAATCCACATGACCAGAAAGTCGAAAACGCGATTTGAACCATAGTTGAGACGCTTGGAGTGCATACGCAAAAGCCATTCCAGAGAAAGAAAGCCGACCATCGTAAAGCAGGCGTTATCGGATGTCGTCGGTAGCAGGCGCGGGGCGCGCGGGTCATGCCGGGTGCAAGTACAACAGAGAAGCTGTGCTAAAGTCAGCCTCCTTTTTCAAAACGCCGCGTGTTATGACCGATTCCAGTCCGAGCGCAAGCCCTTCGAGCTTGAAAATATACTTCCGTCTACTCAGCTACGTCAGGCCCTACGCGGGACTGTTTGCACTGAGTATTCTCGGATTTCTGATTTTCGCGTCGACCCAGCCGATGCTGGGGTACATCCTCAAGTACTTCGTCGACGGCCTGTCCAACCCCGAAGCAGTGCTGTTCCCCAGCGTACCGTTCCTGCGCGACCTGCAGTTGCTGCAGGCCGTGCCGCTGCTGATCATCCTGATCGCGGCGTGGCAGGGCCTGGGTTCGTTCCTGGGCAACTACCTGCTGGCCAAGGTGTCCCTGGGCCTGGTCCATGACCTGCGGGTACAGCTGTTCAACAACCTGCTGACCCTGCCCAACCGTTATTTCGACAATCACAACTCAGGGCACCTGATTTCCCGCATCACCTTCAACGTGACCATGGTCACGGGGGCTGCCACCGATGCGATCAAGGTGGTGATCCGCGAAGGCATGACGGTGATTTTCCTGTTTGCCTCGCTGCTCTACATGAACTGGCGCCTGACGCTGGTGATGATCGCCATCCTGCCGCTGATCGCGGTGATGGTGAGCACGGCCAGCAAGAAATTTCGCAAGCAGAGCAAGAAGATCCAGGTGGCCATGGGCGACGTCACCCACGTGGCCTCGGAAACCATCCAGGGCTACCGTGTGGTGCGCAGCTTCGGCGGCGAAGTCTACGAGGAGAAGCGCTTCCTCAAGGCCAGCCAGAGCAACACCGACAAGCAGTTGCGCATGACCCGCACCGGCGCCATCTACACCCCGGCCCTGCAACTGGTGATCTACACCGCCATGGCCGTGTTGATGTTCCTCGTGCTGTACCTGCGTGGTGATGCATCGGCGGGCGACATGGTGGCCTACATCACCCTGGCCGGCCTGTTGCCCAAGCCGATTCGCCAACTGTCGGAAGTCAGCTCCACCATCCAGAAGGGTGTGGCAGGCGCCGAGAGCATTTTCGAGCAGCTGGACGAAGACGTCGAAATCGACCAAGGCTCCATTGAGCGTGACAAGGTCAGCGGTCGTCTGGAAGTGCGCAACCTGAACTTCACCTACCCCGGCACCGAACGCCATGTGCTCAAGGACATCAGCTTTACCGCCGAGCCTGGGCAGATGATTGCCCTGGTCGGCCGTTCGGGCAGCGGCAAATCCACATTGGCCAGCCTGATCCCGCGTTTCTATCACCACGAAAGCGGCGAGATCCTGCTCGATGGCGTGGAGATCGAAGACTACAAGCTGCTCAACCTGCGCAAGCACATCGCGCAGGTCACCCAGCATGTGACCCTGTTCAGCGACACCGTGACCAACAATATTGCCTATGGCGACCTGGCCGGCGCGCCACGGGCAGATGTCGAGGCAGCCGCTGCGGATGCCAATGCCAAAGACTTCATCGACCAGTTGCCCAAGGGCTTCGACACCCAGGTCGGCGAAAACGGCGTGCTGCTGTCCGGTGGCCAACGCCAGCGCCTGGCGATTGCCCGGGCGCTGCTGAAAAATTCGCCGCTGCTGATTCTCGATGAGGCCACCTCGGCCCTCGACACGGAATCCGAGCGCCACATCCAGGCTGCGCTGGACAAGGTCATGCAAGGCCGCACCACCCTGGTGATCGCGCACCGCCTGTCCACCATCGAGAAGGCCGATCTGATCCTGGTGATGGACGACGGCCGCATTGTCGAGCGTGGCACTCACGGCGAGCTGCTCGTGCAGAACGGCTACTATGCCCGCCTGCATGCCATGGGCCTGGATGCGCCAGTGTCGGCCGACATCACCTGATTCGACGGGGGCACACAGGGCTGCTGTATAAGGCGTGTTTTGCTTGCGGGTGAATTCACTGCCGCACAAGCAGCCTGTAACCCTGTGCTAATATCGCGCCCCTGTTCATTTTGTAGTGGGTTGCTCCATGAAGTTGTCCATGCCGCGATTCGATCAAGCCCCTGTCTTGGTGGTCGGCGATGTCATGCTCGACCGTTACTGGCATGGCGGAACCTCACGGATTTCCCCTGAGGCGCCGGTGCCGGTGGTCAAGGTCGAGCAAATCGAAGACCGTCCGGGCGGCGCTGCCAACGTTGCCCTCAATATTGCCGCCCTCGGCGCCCCGGCCTCCCTTGTAGGCGTGACCGGCGACGACGAAGCCGCCGACAGCCTGGCCAACAGCCTGCGCGGTGCCGGGGTGCGTGCGGTGTTCCAGCGCATTGCCCATCAGCCGACCACCGTCAAACTGCGCGTGATGAGCCGTCATCAGCAATTGCTGCGTATCGATTTCGAAGAACCCTTCGCCACCGACGCCCTGGCCCTCAGCGGTCAGGTCGAGGCGCTGCTCGAGGGCATCAAGGTGCTGGTGCTCTCCGACTACGGCAAAGGCGCGTTGCAGAACCACCAGATGCTGATACAGGCCGCCAAGGCCAGGGGCATCCCGGTATTGGCCGATCCCAAGGGCAAGGACTTCTCGATCTATCGGGGCGCCAGCCTGATCACGCCGAACCTGAGCGAGTTCGAAGCCATTGTTGGCGGATGCGTCGATGAACACGACCTGGTGACCAAGGGCGCGGCGCTGATGGCCGACCTCGACCTGGGGGCCTTGCTGGTGACTCGTGGCGAGCACGGCATGACCCTGCTGCGCCCCCACCATCCGGCCATGCACTTGCCCGCGCGAGCCCGTGAAGTGTTCGACGTCACCGGCGCAGGCGACACGGTGATTTCCACCCTGGCGGCGTCCATTGCCGCCGGCGAAGAATTGCCCCACGCGGTGGCCCTGGCCAACCTGGCGGCCGGCATCGTGGTCGGTAAACTGGGTACGGCGGCGATCAGCGCACCTGAGCTGCGCCGCGCCATCCAGCGCTCCGAAGGCTCCGAGCGTGGCGTGCTGACCATCGAGCAATTGCTGCTGGCCATCGATGACGCGCGCGCGCACAACGAAAGCATCGTGTTCACCAACGGCTGTTTCGACATCCTGCACGCCGGTCACGTGACCTACCTTGAGCAGGCGCGCGCCCAGGGCGACCGTCTGATTGTTGCGGTGAACGACGATGCCTCTGTGAGCCGTCTCAAAGGCCCGGGCCGGCCGATCAATAGCGTCGACCGGCGCATGGCCGTGCTGGCCGGCCTGGGTGCGGTGGACTGGGTGATCAGCTTCTCGGAAGGCACCCCGGAAAACCTGTTGGCCCAGGTCAAGCCGGATGTGCTGGTCAAGGGCGGCGACTATTCGGTCGATCAGGTCGTGGGTGCCGATATCGTCAGTGCCTATGGCGGCAAGGTCAAAGTGCTGGGCCTGGTCGAGAACAGCTCGACCACCGCTATCGTCGAGAAGATCCGCAGCCATGAGTGACGCTTGCGTATTGATTACCGGTGGCGCGGGTTTTATCGGCTCGCATCTGGTCGACGCGTTGCTCGCCAAGGGCTACGCGGTGCGGGTGCTGGATAATCTGTCCACCGGCAAACGCAGCAACCTGCCGCTGGACAACCCACGGTTGCAACTGCTGGAAGGCGATGTGGCCGACGCCGAGCAGGTCGCCCAGGCCGCCGTTGGCGTAAGCGCTGTGGTGCACCTGGCCGCAGTGGCCTCGGTGCAGGCGTCGGTGGACGACCCGGTGGGCACGCACCAGAGCAATTTTGTCGGCACGCTGAATGTCTGCGAAGCCATGCGCAAGGCCGGGGTGAAGCGCGTGGTGTTTGCCTCCAGCGCGGCGGTGTACGGCAACAACGGCGAGGGTGCTTCGATTGACGAAGAGACCACCAAGGCGCCGCTGACGCCCTATGCCTCGGACAAGCTGGCCGGTGAACATTACTTTGACTTCTACCGCCGCCAGCATGGCCTGGAGCCGGTGATCTTCCGTTTCTTCAACGTGTTCGGGCCGCGCCAGGATCCGTCATCGCCGTACTCCGGGGTGATCAGTATCTTCAGCGAACGCGCGCAAACGGGCGCGCCGATTGCCGTGTTTGGCGATGGCGAGCAAACCCGTGATTTCATGTACGTGGAAGACCTGGTGGATGTGCTGGTGCAGGCCATCGAAGCGCCGCAAGCGCCGTTGGGTGCGATAAACGTGGGATGGAACCGCACCACCACGCTCAAGCAGGTGTTGCAGGCGCTTGAGCAGGTGGTGGGCACGTTGCCGACAGTCACCTATGGCCCCGCGCGCTCCGGGGACATTCGCCATTCTCGAGCGAATAACCAGCGGTTGCTGGCCAGCTTCAAACTGCCCGAACCGACCCCGCTCAAGGTGGGCCTGGAGCGCTTGCTCAACGCCTGACCGCAATCCCTGTGGCCAGCGGGCTTGTTGTGGCGAGCGGGCTTGCCCCGCGTTGGGGTGCGAAGCGCCCCCCCAATCCAGCAAAACGCGGTGTACCTGATACGGCTCGGCGCCTGGTTGTGGGGCTGCTGCGAAGCCCAACGCAGGACAAGCCTGCTCGCCACAGCGTGATGCTCAAAGCAACGAGCGGTGCGACTTTTCATTGCCCCAACACTCGGCACCTCGCTCAGGCTCGGCCAGTGTGTTTGACGGGGCGCCTCAGATCAAAAGCAAAAGCGCGGCGGCCGTAGAGCCGACCGGTATGGGTGAGTGTGAACGCGATCAAATGTGGGAGCGGGCTTGCCCGCGAAGGCGTCGGCCCAGCAAACATTGAGTTCGACTGACCCACCGCTTCCGCGGGCAAGTCGCAGCGCCACAGAGGCGTCAGTTTGCTGGGCGAGTGCGCCAAGTCGGAGAACTGGCGGGGGCTCTCACCTTATTTTTTCTTTGGCACCATCTTGCGCAGCACTCGTTTGGCCAAGCGCTTGAGTTTGGATTCCTTTTCCGGCTCTGCCAGACCTTGCTGGCGCAGCCAGTCCTTCCAGCGAATCCGCTCGTCGCGTACCAGCCAGCCGTCCTGTTGGGCGAAGCTTTCCGCCAGGTACAGGCCCCGAGTGCTGGCCGGGGACAACTGGTCTTTTTTCAAGGTGTAGAGCTCGGCCAACGGCTGGCCGTCCTTGAGCGGCATCAGGTACAGGTCCGGGCGTTGACGGTCCAGGCGCGCGACCAGTTGATCGCCTTCCAGGCGCTCGTCCACATGGAACAGGCTCAGGGACTTGGCCTCCTTGGGCACTTCCAGGCGCAGGTCGTAGATCAATTGCAGCGAGGCCGTGGGCAAGTGCACATAGGCCCGTGGGCGCTCGATCAGCTGCATGGTCGCGCAGCGCACCGGGCGGGCCGCGCCGGACAGCGGGCTCAAGCGGAACGGCAGCGCTTCGCGATAGTGCAGGGCGGCGGAGTAGGGCGCCGGCAGCCAAGTGTCGTTGAAGCGTCCGCCGAGCCAGCCCTCCGGTGTTTCCAGCAGGCATTCCTCGGCGATTTCCTGGATGGCGGTGTGCAGCGGCAGGTTCAGCTCATGGGCGGGCACGTAACCTGAGATGAGCTTGAGTACCACATCGCCACGGTCCTGGCGCCGCTGGCGCACCAGCACCCAATAGTCCCTGTTTTGCCAGTGCAGCGTCAGGCGCACCGACACACCCAGGTTGGCCAGCTCCAGAGCGAAGCGCTCGGGGTCGGCCACCTCTACCGGCTTGCGCCGTTGCAGGGTCTGCGCAAAGTTGAGCGGCATGCCGACGCTCTGGTAGCTCAGGCCTTCGGGGCTGGCTTCGACGTGCAGCGGCAGGGTCTTGAAATTACTCGGGTTTTTTCTTATGAGCGTTCGCGGCATGTCGGCTCCTTCTTGCGACAGGGTCGGCCGCGTCGGCGGCATCAGAGTTGACGAATGACCTGGGCAGCGGTCGCCACGTTATGGGCCAGGTGCAGCGGATTAATGGTCCCGACAATAGCACTGGCGACGCCCGTTTGCGCAAACAACAACATGAAACTGGCACGAATTGGATCCATTCCAGGCGCAAGGCACGCATGCCCGCTGGCCAGGGCTTTTTTCACCAGAATGCCCTTGCCGTGGGTCGCGGCATAATCAATGACGGCTTTCTCGGATTGTTCGTTCAGGTTGTAAGTGACCATCGCGCAATCCCCCTGTTCCAGGGACTTGATGCCCCCTTCGACGGTTTTGCCGGAGAAACCGAAACCGCGAATCTTGCCCTCTTTTTTCAGCGCGGCCAGGGTCTCATACACTTCGCCGTCGTTGAGGATGTGCAGGTCATTGCCGTCAGAATGCACCAGCACCAGGTCGATAAAATCCGTTTCAAGGCGTTTCAGGCTGCGTTCGATGGAAAGGCGTGTGTGGGCGGCGCTGAAGTCGTGGCGGGAGGCGCCGTTCTCGAATTCTTCGCCGACCTTGCTGACAATCACCCAGTCCTTGCGCTGATCACGCAGCAGAGGCCCCAGGCGCTCCTCGCTCAAGCCATAGGCTGGCGCAGTGTCGATCAGGTTGATGCCCATCTGGCGCGCCTGGCGCAACAACATGCGCGCCTCTTCGTCATTGGGAATCTGGAAGCCGTGGGGGTACTTCACGCCCTGGTCGCGGCCGAGTTTGACGGTGCCCAGGCCGAGCGGCGAGACCAGCAGGCCGGTGCTGCCGAGGGGGCGGTGCAGGTCGTGCAGGGTTGGCAGGCTCATGGCAACAGTTGCTCCCAGGCGGGTACGCCGATGGCAGGTTTTGGCAGGGCGGGCAGCGGCTCGCCGGCGGTAGGGCGGATGCCGTCACGTTCGAGGCTGTTGATGACGCGATCAGCGAAGTCAGGCGCCAGCGCCAGTTTGGTCGGCCAGCCCACCAGCAGGCGCCCCTCTTCGGCGAGGAAAGCGTTGTCGGGGCGCACCAGGCCGGATTGCAGTGGCTCGGCACGGTCGACGCGCAGGGTGGCCCACCGGGTCTGGCTCATGTCGATCCACGGCAGCAGTTGCGAAAGCTCTTTTTGCGCCGTGGCGATCTGTTCCTGTGGGGTGCGTGTCACGCCGTCGGCCTCGGCGATATCGCCGCCCATGTACCACACCCAATTGCCGTCGGCGGCCGGGTGGGTGGTGATGGTGATGCGCGGCTTGGTGCCGCCGCCCAGGCAGTGGGCGTACAGCGGTTTAAGGCCGGGGCCTTTGGCGATGATCATGTGCAGCGGGCGTTTTTGCATGGCCGGTGCGCTCAGGCCCAGGGCCTTGAGCAGCTCGGCGGTGCCGCCGCCAGCGCTCAGCACGATGCGCTGGGCGCGGATGCGGCGGCCATCCACCGTCAGGCCCACCAGCGCATTGCCTTCCAGCAGCGGCTCAACGCGTTGCCCGGCAAGCAGACCGTCACCGGCCAGTTGCGCCAGACGTTCGATCAGGCTGGGCACGTCGACGACCAGTTCCGCCAGGCGATAGACCTTGCCCTTGAAGCGGCGGTCCTGCAGGGCCGGTGGCAACGCGTCGCCCTTGACCTGATCGACCCGGCCGCGCACGGCCTTGCTGGCGAAAAAGCTGGTGAGGTTACCGGCCAGTGTGCCGGGGGACCACAGGTAGTGAGCCTCGGACAGCAGGCGCACGCCTGACAAATCCAGCTCGCCGCTGCCGGCCAGGGCTTCGCGCCAGCGGCGCGGCATGTCGGCAATTGCCTCGGAGGCGCCGGTCAGCGCGCCGTGCAGTGCGTATTTCGCACCGCCATGAATGATCCCCTGGGATTTCACACTCTGCCCGCCGCCCAGGGTGGCGCTTTCCACCACCACCGTGGAAAAGCCCTGGCGGCGCAGACGCGCATTCAGCCAGAGGCCGGCAACCCCGGCGCCGACAATCAGGACGTCGGTGGAAATATCGGATGGCATGGGCGACCTCAGTGTTCAAGACAAGGGGCGCAGTATACAGGCTGTTGCGTGGCGGTCAGTGCCCGGCGGTTTTCGAGAACAGCTGGATCACCACCACGCCCAGCACAATCAAGCCCATCCCCAGCATCGCCGGCACATCGAGCTTCTGCCCGTAGATAAACAACGCGGCGATGCTCACCATCACAATGCCCATTCCGGCCCACACGGCATACGCCACGCCCACCGGCACCGTGCGCACCACCAGGGTGAGCATCCAGAACGCCACGCCATACCCCACGATCACCAGCAGCAGCGGGATCGGCGTACTCCAGCCCTTGATGGCTTTCATGGACACGGTGGCGATCACTTCCGAGCAGATGGCGATAGCCAGGTAGTAATAGGCGGGATTCATGGGGCAGTCCTCGGCGTGCGGCGTTATCAGGATGGGCATTCTATAGGCTGACTATTGAAAAAGCCGATAAACTCCGCCGCCATGAATAGAACTCTCTACAGCTGTCTGTTTTACCTGGCGCTGCCGTTGGTGGCTTTACGTCTGTGGCTGCGTGCACGCAAGGCACCGGCCTATGCACAGCGCGTGGGCGAGCGGTTTTCCCTCGGCTTGCCGGCGATGCAGCCCGGCGGGATCTGGGTGCATGCCGTGTCGGTGGGCGAAAGCATTGCCGCAGCGCCCATGGTTCGTGGGCTGCTGGAGCGTTATCCGCAGTTGCCGATCACAGTCACCTGCATGACGCCGACCGGTTCCGAGCGTATCCAGGCGCTGTTTGCCAATGAGCCGCGCATCCAGCATTGCTACCTGCCCTATGACGTGCCGTGCGCGGCAAAGCGCTTTCTTGATCGCGTGCAGCCCAGGCTCGCTGTCATCATGGAAACCGAATTGTGGCCCAACCATATCCACGCCTGCGCCCGGCGCGGCATTCCGGTGGCGTTGGCCAATGCGCGACTGTCGGCGCGTTCGGCCAAGGGCTACGCCCGGTTTGCCAGACTCACCGCGCCGATGCTGGCCGAGATGAGCCTGTTGGCCGTGCAGACGCACACCGAAGCCGAACGCTTCCGACGCCTGGGCGCGCGAGCGGATACGGTGCAGGTCACCGGCTCGATCAAGTTCGACCTGAGCATCGACCCGCAATTGCCGGCACGCGCTGCGGCCCTGCGTGGACAATGGGGCGCCACGCAGCGCCCGGTATGGATCGCCGCCAGCACCCACGAAGGCGAGGATGCGGTGGTACTCGCGGCTCATCGTCAGTTGCTCGAGAGCTATCCCAATGCGCTGCTGATTCTGGTGCCGCGCCATCAGGAACGCTTTGGCCCGATGTTCGAGCTGTGCGAGCAGCAGGGTTTTGCCACGGTGCGCCGGTCCAGCGACGAGCCCGTCACGGCGCAAACCGCCGTATTGCTCGGCGATACCATGGGCGAGCTGCTGTTTCTCTATGCATTGGCCGACAGCGCTTTTGTCGGCGGCAGCCTGGTAGCGACCGGCGGGCATAATCCGCTTGAACCGGCGGCGTTGGGGTTGCCGGTGATCATGGGACCGCACCTGTTCAACTTTCTGGAGATCAGCGCGATGATGCGCGAGGCCGGGGCGTTGCGTGAGGTGGATGATGCAGAGGGGCTGGCCGAGGCTGTGCGGCAGTTGTTCGAGTTGCCGCAGGATGCCCGCCGCATGGCGCAGGCGGGGCTCAAGGTGATGCAGGCCAACCAGGGCGCGTTGCAGCGTTTGCTGGATGGCCTTGGCCGGCTGATCAACTGACACAGCACCGATAAAACTGTGGGAGGGTTGTCAGGACCCGGGGCGGGCCTTGAGCTGTTCGGCGGCGGCTTTGGCCAGGTCCGGTGGCAGGAAGTCGCGATCCGGGTTGTAGTCGGCCTTGAGGTAACGGGTCAGGTCCTGAAGGTCACCTGGGTTCAAGGTGCCGGCTGCCTGCTTCAATCGCAGATTGTCGAGAATGTAGTCATAGCGGCTGTTGTTGTAGTTGCGCACCGACGCATAGAGCTGGCGCTGCGAGTCCAGCACGTCGACGATATTGCGCGTCCCCACCTGGTAACCGATTTCCGTGGCTTCCACCGCGCTCTGGTTGGAGATGATCGACTGGCGGCGCGCCTGCACCTGCTCCACATCGGTGTTCACCGCGCGGTGCAGGTTGCGGGTGTTTTCCACCACCTGGCGGCGCAGGCCTTCGCGCTGTTGTTCGGACTGGTCCAGGCGCGAGTAGGACTCGCGTACCTGCGAACTGGTAAGGCCGCCGCTGTAGAGCGGGATATTCAGGCGCAGGCCGACGGTGCGCTGGGACACGTCGCCGCCGTAAGGAATAGGCAATTGGTTCGGATTGCTGAAGCCTAGCGCGTCGTTGTCACCTTTTTCGTACTGCGCCACCGCATCGAGCGTGGGCAAGTGGCCGGCCTTGCGCTGGCGCAGGGTTTCTTCGGCGGCGGTGACGGCGTAGTTGCTGGCCAGCAGGTTGAGGTTCTGACGGCCGGCGGTTTCGACCCAGGCCTTGGCGTCGTTTGGCACTGGCGGCAACACCGGCAGGCTGTGGACGATGCCCTGGATGGCGTTGTACTGGCGGTTGGTGAGGGTGATCAGCGCCTCGAAGGCATCGTCCACCTGGCGCTGGGCGAGGATGCGGTTGGCGCGCGCGGTGTCGTAGCTGGCCTGGGATTGCAACACGTCGGTCTTGTCCGACAGGCCCACGTCGAAGCGCTCGTTGGACTGGTCCAACTGACGCTTGAAGGCATTTTCTTCGGCTTTGGTCGAGGCCAGGTTGTCCTGGGCGCGCAGCACCGCGAAGTAGCTTTCGGCGCTTTGCAGAATCAGGTTCTGCTCGGTTGCCGAGAGTTGCAGCGAGGCCTGCTCGTTGACCGCATGGGCGGCCTGCAGCTGGAACCAGCGGTCGGCGCGAAACAGTGGCTGGCTCAACGTCGCGCGCCAGGAGTGGGCATCACGGTTGACAGTGGCCGCTGGCTGGTCGATCTGGGTGCGCACATTGTTGCTGTCGGCGCCGGCCGAGAGGTTGGGCAGCAAGCCGGCGCGGGCCTGGGGCACCACTTCCTTTTGCGCGCCATATTGAGCGCGAGCGGCGGCCAGGTCGGCGTTGTTGTTCATCGCCTCCTGGTAGACGCTGACCAGATCGGTATTGACGGACAAGGGCGCTTCAGCTGCCCAGACCAGTCCGTTGGTCGCACAAGACACGGCAAGGGCCAGTGAGAGTTTGCGCAGCATGAGGCGATCCCTGAATTAATATTACGCTGATAATTAATCGCCCAAGGCTACGGTGGCGCTTTTAGAGCGTCAAGCCTTGAGGCCGCTCTGGAGTGTAGTGGCGCGACCTCGGCACAACAATCCTGCAATTACGCCATTCATCACGCTTGATCCACCGTTATTGGCAATTTGCCCACGCCATGGTCTAGACTGGCCACGTTCTTGTCGGGGTGCCTTGTTGGAAGGCTGAGATCGGTAAATACCGGATCCCGTTGAACCTGATCAGGTTAACGCCTGCGTAGGGAACAAGATTTCTCGTCACCCGGCGAGTCCTCTTGTGCTTCGTCCGGGATGCTGTTCGACCATCGAACGCCCTCGTGCACAAAGCACAGCACTGCCATCAGTGCGTCCATCCGTCCCAGGTTCGCTCCGACAACAATCCACCGCCTGGATAAGTTGGAGAGCCCGTGATGAGCACCGAACTAAAAAGCCAAAAATCAAAAAATGCCGTGCACCTGAGTGAATCGGCCAAGGTCGACTCCGGCTCCGTGCAGCCGTTTACCCGCTCGCAAAAGATCTACGTGCAGGGCTCGCGCCCCGATATCCGCGTGCCCATGCGCCAGATCAGCCTGGACGTGACGCCCACCGAATTCGGCGGCGAAATCAACGCACCGGTGGTGGTCTACGACACGTCCGGCCCTTACACCGACCCCACTGTCATCATCGACGTGCGCAAAGGGCTGGCCGACGTGCGCTCGCCGTGGATCGAAGAACGTGGCGACACCGAGCGCCTGAGCTGCCTGAGTTCACGCTATGGCCAGGAGCGCCTGGATAACCCGGAGCTTGCCTACCTGCGCTTCGCCCACCTGCAGAACCCGCGCCGCGCCAAGGCCGGCGCCAACGTCAGCCAGATGCACTACGCGCGCAAAGGCATCATCACGCCGGAGATGGAATACGTCGCCATCCGCGAAAACATGAAGCTCGAAGAAGCTCGCGCGGCCGGACTGCTCAAGCAGCAGCACGCCGGGCACAGCTTTGGCGCGAGCATTCCGAAGATCATCACCCCTGAGTTCGTGCGCGAGGAAATCGCCCGCGGCCGCGCGATCATCCCGGCCAACATCAACCACACCGAACTGGAACCGATGATCATCGGCCGTAACTTCCTGGTGAAGATCAACGGCAATATCGGCAACAGCGCCCTCGGCTCGTCCATCGAGGAAGAAGTGGCGAAGATGACCTGGGGCATTCGCTGGGGTTCGGACAACATCATGGACTTGTCCACCGGCAAGCATATTCACGAAACCCGCGAGTGGATCATCCGCAACTCGCCGGTGCCGATCGGCACCGTACCGATCTATCAGGCCCTGGAAAAAGTCGACGGCATGGCCGAGGAGCTGACCTGGGAGCTGTTCCGCGACACCCTGATCGAACAGGCCGAGCAGGGCGTCGATTACTTCACCATCCACGCCGGCGTGCTGCTGCGCTATGTGCCGCTGACCGCCAACCGGGTCACCGGCATCGTCAGCCGGGGCGGGGCGATCATGGCCAAGTGGTGCCTGGCGCACCACAAGGAAAACTTCGCCTACACGCACTTCGAAGAAATCTGCGAAATCATGAAGGCCTACGACGTCAGCTTCTCCCTGGGCGACGGCCTGCGCCCGGGCTCGGTGGCCGACGCCAACGACGCCGCGCAATTCGGCGAGTTGGAAACCCTCGGCGAGCTGACCAAAATCGCCTGGAAGCACGACGTGCAAACCATGATCGAAGGCCCCGGCCATGTGCCGATGCAGCTGATCAAGGAGAACATGGACAAACAGCTTGAATGCTGCGACGAGGCACCGTTTTACACCCTGGGCCCGTTGACCACCGACATTGCGCCGGGCTACGACCACATCACGTCCGGCATCGGCGCGGCGATGATCGGCTGGTTCGGCTGCGCCATGCTCTGCTACGTCACGCCCAAGGAACACCTGGGCCTGCCGAACAAGGATGACGTGAAAACCGGAATCATCACTTACAAGATCGCGGCGCACGCTGCGGATTTGGCCAAGGGCCATCCGGGCGCGCAGATTCGCGACAACGCGTTGAGCAAGGCGCGCTTCGAGTTTCGCTGGGAAGACCAGTTCAACCTCGGCCTGGACCCGGACACCGCGCGGGCCTTCCATGACGAGACCTTGCCCAAGGAATCGGCCAAGGTCGCGCACTTCTGCTCGATGTGTGGACCGAAGTTCTGCTCGATGAAGGTGACCCACGAAGTGCGCGAGTACGCGGCCAACCAACGCATTGAAGCGGTGGATGTGGACGTGGCCAAAGGGTTGGCGGAGCAGGCGCAGCGGTTCAAACAGGAAGGCAGTCAGCTGTATAAAAAGGTCTGATTGGGATTGTAGGTGTCTGTACCGGCCTCTTCGCGAGCCCGCTCCCACATTTGAAATGCATTCCAAATGTGGGAGCGGGCTCGCGAAAGCAGTCTTTCTAACAACCAGTGCCCCTCAGAGATAACACCCTTGGACATACAACCGAGTACTTACTCCCCGGATAACGCGGTGCCGAGCGACAACCGCGTCTTCGGTGCCCGCGACCTGTTTTCCCTGTGGTTCTCCCTCGGCATCGGCCTGATGGTCCTGCAGACCGGCGCCTTATTGGCGCCTGGCCTGGGCCTGTCGGGCTCATTGTTGGCGATCTTCCTCGGCACACTGGTCGGCGTGTTGCTGCTGGCCGCGGTCGGTGTGATCGGCAGCGACACCGGCCTGTCTGCGATGGCCGCGCTCAAGCTCAGCCTTGGCAGCAGGGGGGCGAGTCTGCCGGCGCTGCTCAATCTGTTGCAGTTGATCGGCTGGGGCTCCTTCGAAATCATCGTGATGCGCGACGCCGCCAGCCTGCTGGGCACGCGGGCATTCAGCGACGGCAGTGTGTTGGCCAACCCGCTGCTGTGGACCCTGTTCTTCGGCGGTCTGGCGACGTTGCTGGCGGTGAGCGGCCCGTTGACCTTCGTGCGCCAGATCCTGCGCAAGTGGGGTATCTGGCTGCTGCTCGGCGCCTGCCTGTGGCTGACCTGGAACCTGTTTGCCAAGGCCGATCTTGCCGCACTCTGGGCTCGGCCTGGTGACGGCTCGCTGCCGTTTGCGGTGGGCTTTGATATCGCCATCGCCATGCCGTTGTCCTGGCTGCCGTTGATTGCCGATTACTCACGCTTCGGCAAACGCGCGAAGAGCGTATTCGGTGGCACGGCGCTGGGGTTCTTTATCGGCAATGTCTGGCTGATGAGCCTGGGCGTGGCCTACACCCTGGCGTTCGCGCCGAGCGGTGAGGTGAATGCCTTGCTGTTGGCGCTGGCCGGGGCGGGTCTTGGCATTCCGCTGCTGCTGATCCTGTTGGACGAGTCGGAAAACGCGTTTGCCGATATTCACTCGGCGGCGGTGTCCAGCGCGATGCTGGTGCGCTTGAAGGTCGAACACCTGGCGCTGGCCATCGGGGTGGTCTGCACCTTGATCGCCTGCGTTGCGCCGTTGGCCCAGTACCAGAACTTCCTGCTGCTGATCGGCTCGGTGTTTGCGCCGCTGTTTGGCGTGGTGCTGGTGGATCATTTCATCCTGCGCCGTCGCGGCCAGGGGGTGGTTGTCGGGCTGCGCTGGCCGGCATTGGTGGCCTGGCTGGGGGGTATCGCCACTTACCACCTGCTGGCCAACCTGTATCCGGACATCGGCGCGACCCTGCCGGCGCTGGTGCTGGCAGGGTCGTTGCAGTTTGTCCTGGCTCGCGCCTTCAGCGGCGCGCAGGCACCAGCTCAGGCTTGAGGATGCCTTCCAGGCGCGAGTAGGGGATCTGCAACTCGACGTGGCCCAAGGCGTACGGCGCGATGGTGCTGGTGGGGTACTTGAGGATCACACCGCCGTAGGTCAGCGCCACGTTCGGGGTTTTCTGGAAGGGATACTTCTTCACGAACTCCGGCTCCAGGCTCAGGCGGGTGCTGATCAGCCAGCTGTTGTGCGCCACCTGGGCAGCTTTCCAGAAGGCCTCTTCCTTGCCGGGCAACAGCATGTCGGTGAGCGAGAGGGCCTTTTGCTGCTGGCGCGAATAGTTGATGAAGGCGCGGCCGGGCTCACCGTGGGTGGCACCCTGGTCCAGGTAGCTGGACAGTTCGATGATCACCAAGCCGTCATGCTGCTCGCGTACCTTGGCCTGCAAGTACATGCTGTTGCGCGGGGCGGCGGTCTTCAGGAACTGCTCGCGATAAGTGTCCAGGCTGGTCGGCAGCGGGTCGCTGGCGTTGGTTTGAGCCATCTCCAGCAGGCGCTGTTCGATCAGCGCGTCCAGCTTGGGCTCCTTGGCGAAATGTACGGTGTCGATATTCACCAGTGGGCAATCGGCGCTGGCGCACCCCGGCTTGCTTTGCTCGCTGGCGTCGCGGGTGGCTTCAAGAGGCGTGCGCCACGCGGGTTGGAACAGGCTCTGGCAGGCGCCGAGGGTCAATGCGATACACGCCACGGAGGCGATTTTCAAGAGCGACATGTATGGTCTTCTTCCGTCGATAAGAGCGAAATTCGTGGAGCTTCGACTACCGGCAAGGCAGTCAGTTCGCCACTAAGCTGATTAGAGTGAGTTTGACGCCAGCCGTCTATCCCGGCAACTGGAAAGGGGCTGCATCCGAGGGCAGGAGCGCGTTAGGATGGCGCCCATTGCGCAGGCTTATCGAGGATGGGACATGACGGATATTGCGAAATCGACGCCGAGCACAATCGAAATCGTTCAGCGCGACAATGCTTATAAAGGCTTCTACAAACTCGACCGCGTGCAACTGCGCCACGAAAAATTCGATGGCGGCATGAGCCGAGTGATCAACCGCGAGGTGTTCGTGCGTCACGACGCAGTCTGCGTGCTGCCCTACGACCCGCAACGCGATGAAGTGGTGTTGATCGAGCAGTTCCGCGTCGGCGCCATGGGGCGCACCGATAACCCGTGGCTGGTGGAAATGGTCGCCGGGCTGATCGACAAGGACGAAGAGCCGGAGGAGGTTGCACACCGCGAAGCCGAGGAGGAAGCTGGGCTGACGTTCTCCGCGCTGTGGCCGATCACCAAATATTTTCCGTCGCCCGGTGGCAGTACCGAATTTGTGCACCTGTTCCTGGGTCGTTGCGACAGCGCGGGGGCCGGCGGCGTCCATGGATTGGAAGAAGAGGCAGAAGATATCCGCGTCACGGTGTGGGCGTTCGAAGATGCCCTGCAAGCCGTGCGCGACGGCAGAATTTCCAACGCAGCCAGCATTATCGCCCTGCAGTGGCTCGCGCTTAACCGCGCGGAAGTGAGGGGGTTATGGCAGTAAAGGCACGGGAACGCTATCGCGTTGACCTGATCGGGCTGCAAGCGGCCTGCGAGGCCAACTATGCGCGGCTGATGCGCCTGCTTCCCGACATGCGCCACGCCCCCGAGGCGCGGCGCATCGGGGTGACCCATGGCGACCAGATGCTCGGCGTGCTGGCCCTGGAAGTCATCGTCAACTGCCCCTACACCACCACCCTGCGGGTGCGCCAGGAGCACAGCCTGCCGTGGCTGCCGGTGCCGCAACTGGAAGTGCAGGTGTATCACGATGCGCGCATGGCCGAAGTGATCAGTGCCGAACATGCGCGGCGTTTTCGCAGCATCTATCCCTACCCGAATGTGTTCATGCACCAGCCCGATGAGAAAGCACAGCTCAATGTGTTCCTCGGCGAATGGTTGAGCCATTGCCTGGCCCTGGGCCATGAGTTCGAAGTGGTGCGCTAGACCGCGCTTGAGCATAATCGACACCCATCTTCATTTACCGTGATTGCCAGGGAGAGCGCCTTGCCCCGCGTACCCACTGTGAACCCTGACGCTGCCTTGCTGGTGCAGTTGTCCGACAGCCATCTGTTTGCCGAGGGCGATGCCACCCTGCTGGGCATGAATACCCGTGACAGCCTGCACCGGGTGGTTGCCCTCGTGCGTGAGCAGCAGCCCTGTGTCGATCTGGTGTTGGCCACGGGAGATTTGTCCCAGGACGGCACGCTGGCGTCGTATCAGCAGTTTCGCGAGATGACCGCGCCGCTTGGCGCACCGACGCGCTGGATTCCCGGAAACCACGATGAACCGCAGGTCATGAGCGTGGCCGCCGTCAACAGCGACCTGCTGGAACCGGTAGTCGATGTCGGCAACTGGCGCATCACTCTGCTCGATTCCGCCGTGCCCGGCTCGGTGCCGGGCTACCTGGAGGACCAGCAACTGCAACTGCTGGCCCAGGCCTTGAGCGAGGCGCCTGATCAATATCATCTGGTGTGTTTTCACCATCATCCGGTGCCCATCGGCTGCGCGTGGATGGAGCCCATTGG
Source organism: Pseudomonas poae RE*1-1-14 (assembly GCF_000336465.1). Lineage (NCBI taxonomy): Bacteria > Pseudomonadati > Pseudomonadota > Gammaproteobacteria > Pseudomonadales > Pseudomonadaceae > Pseudomonas > Pseudomonas poae. The sequence goes on from NC_020209.1 coordinate 5,332,446, forward strand.
TTTGCGCAATCCGGAAGCATTGTTTGCCGTGCTCGATCGCTTTCCCCAGGTCAGGGCGGTGCTGTGGGGGCATGTGCATCAGGAGATCGATCAAGTGCGCAACGGCGTGCGTCTGCTGGCATCGCCGTCCACCTGCATCCAGTTCGCGCCGGGCAGCGAGGATTTTGCGGTCAGCGAGCAGGCGCCGGGCTACCGTTGGCTGCGCCTGCATGCCGACGGGCGGTTGGAGACCGGGGTGGAGCGTGTCCCAGACTTTGCTTTTACGGTCGATTACGGCAGCAACGGCTATTAAAAGCTGCAAACACCAAACAAATGTGGGAGGGGGCTGGCTCCCGACATTCGATCCTCGTTTGCCCATATTCCCTGTAAACTGCGCCTCTTTGGCTGAGTCACGGAGAGCCCCGGCATGTCCGCTTCGATCTTGTATATCCACGGTTTCAACAGCGCGCCGGTTTCCAACAAGGCCAGCCAGCTGACGACCGTGATGGACAGCCTTGGCCTGGCCGACCAATTGCGCGTGCCGGCCCTGCATCACCATCCGCGCAAGGCGATTCCTCAATTGGAAGAGGCCATTGCGCAACTGGGGCGGCCATTGCTGGTCGGCAGCTCACTCGGCGGCTACTATGCAACCCATCTCGCGCAGCGCCATGGCCTCAAGGCGCTGCTGGTCAACCCTGCGGTCAGCCCTCATCGGATGTTCGACGGTTACCTGGGCACCCAGAAGAACCTCTATACCGATGAAACCTGGGAACTGACCCACGACCACGTCACGGCGCTGGCCGAACTGGAAGTGCCGGCGCCCCAGGACGCCGCGCGTTATCAGGTGTGGTTGCAGACCGGAGATGAAACCCTGGATTATCGCCTCGCCCAGCAGTACTACCGTGCCTGTGCCTTGCGCATCCAGGCCGGCGGCGACCATGGTTACCAGGGCTTTGCCCGACAATTGCCAGCCTTGCTCAGCTTTGCCGGCATTGGCGCAGATCAGTATCAATCCTTCGATTTCAGCGCATTGTGAAATCCCAGGGTACTTTTTAATCGCAAGACTCTAGACGAGACCCCATGGCCACTCCCAGCGCTAGCTCTTATAACGCAGACGCCATCGAAGTCCTCTCGGGCCTCGACCCGGTGCGCAAACGCCCCGGCATGTACACCGACACCAGTCGGCCGAACCATCTCGCCCAGGAAGTCATCGACAACAGCGTCGACGAAGCCTTGGCCGGGCACGCCAAATCGGTGCATGTGATTCTCCACGCTGACCATTCCCTTGAAGTGTCCGATGACGGCCGCGGCATGCCGGTGGACATTCACCCGGAAGAGGGCGTATCGGGCGTCGAGCTGATCCTCACCAAGCTGCACGCCGGCGGCAAGTTCTCCAACAAGAACTACCAGTTCTCCGGCGGCCTGCACGGCGTGGGTATTTCGGTGGTCAACGCCCTGTCCACGCAGGTCAGGGTCAAGGTCAAGCGTGACGGCAACGAGTACGAGATGACCTTTGCCGATGGCTACAAGGCCACCGACCTGCAAGTGGTCGGCACTGTCGGCAAGCGCAACACCGGCACCAGCGTGTACTTCGCGCCGGACCCCAAATACTTCGATTCGCCGAAATTTTCCATCAGTCGCCTCAAACACGTGCTCAAGGCCAAGGCCGTGCTGTGTCCGGGCCTGCTGGTCATCTTTGAAGACAAAGGCACCGGCGAAAAAGTCGAGTGGCATTACGAGGACGGCCTGCGTTCCTACCTCGAAGACTCCGTCAGCGACTTCGAACGTCTGCCCAACGAGCCATTCTGCGGCAGCCTGGCGGGTAATAAAGAAGCCGTCGACTGGGCGCTGCTGTGGCTGCCCGAAGGCGGCGACAGTGTGCAGGAAAGCTACGTCAACCTGATCCCCACGGCCCAGGGCGGCACCCACGTCAACGGGTTGCGTCAGGGTTTGCTGGATGCCATGCGCGAATTCTGCGAATACCGCAGTCTGCTGCCGCGCGGTGTGAAGCTGGCGCCGGAAGACGTGTGGGAGCGCATCGCATTCGTGCTGTCGATGAAAATGCAGGAGCCGCAGTTCTCCGGCCAGACCAAAGAGCGCCTGTCGTCCCGCGAGGCGGCGGCGTTTGTCTCCGGTGTGGTCAAGGACGCCTTCAGCCTGTGGCTCAATGCGCATCCGGAGCTGGGCCTGGCCCTGGCCGAACTGGCGATCAACAACGCCGGCCGTCGCCTCAAGGCGAGCAAGAAGGTCGAGCGCAAGCGCATCACCCAGGGCCCGGCACTGCCTGGCAAACTGGCCGACTGCGCCGGGCAGGACCCGATGCGCTCCGAGCTGTTCCTGGTCGAGGGTGACTCTGCCGGCGGTTCCGCCAAGCAGGCGCGGGACAAGGAGTTTCAGGCGATCCTGCCGTTGCGCGGCAAGATCCTCAACACTTGGGAAGTCGATGGCAGCGAAGTCCTGGCCAGCCAGGAAGTGCACAACATCGCCGTGGCCATCGGCGTTGACCCCGGCGCGGCGGACATGAGCCAGCTGCGCTACGGCAAGATCTGCATCCTCGCCGACGCCGACTCCGACGGCTTGCACATCGCCACCCTGCTGTGCGCGCTGTTCGTGCAGCACTTCCGTCCGTTGGTGGATGCCGGCCACGTTTACGTCGCCATGCCGCCGCTGTACCGCATTGACCTGGGCAAGGAGATTTTCTACGCCCTGGACGAAGCCGAGCGTGACGGCATCCTCGACCGCCTGGTGGCCGAGAAGAAACGCGGCAAGCCACAGGTCACGCGATTCAAGGGCCTGGGCGAAATGAACCCGCCGCAATTGCGCGAAACCACCATGGACCCCAACACCCGGCGCCTGGTGCAGTTGACCCTGGAAGATTTCGCCGGCACGTCGGAAATGATGGACATGCTGCTGGCCAAGAAACGCGCGCCGGATCGCAAAGCCTGGCTGGAATCCAAAGGCAACCTGGCCGAGGTGTTGGGCTGATGCGTACAGGCATCGCCCTGGCGATCCTGATGGTGAGCGCTCTGGTGGCCACCGACACAGTGGCCGCTCCCGTGGCGGAGCTCAAGCTGGTGTCCGAGCACGCCGTGGACGGCATGCGTGGCGGTAACCTGTCGGGCCTGGCGCTGTGCGGCAAGGATTTATGGACGGTGTCCGACCGCGACGATGAACAGATCTATCGCCTGGATATCAGCGCGCCGGTGTGGCAAGCCGAAACGGTAAAGATCGAGGTGCCACCGGTGCCCGAGTCCGGTTTGCCGTGGGGCTTGCGCTCGCGCACCACGGCGGCGTCGTTCATTCGCGGCGGCGACCTGGATTTTGAAGGCATCAGCTGCGATGCCGCAGGTAACCGCTACATCGTCAGCGAAGCCCATGCGGCGGTGCTGCAGGTGCCGGTGGACGGCGCGCCGCAGTGGCTGCAGATCGCCCCGCGCATGGTGCGCGAAGCACGGGCCAGCGGCATGTTGCTGCACTTCAATGCGCTGTTTGAAGGCCTGGCGGTAAACCCCGAGGGCAACCAGATCTGGCTCGCCGCCGAGCGCGAGCGGCGCGGGCTGATTTCCATCAAGCGCCCGCACAGCCTGTGGGATTGTGACGGTGCCTGCGTGTTGCTCAGCGAAGCCGGCCAGGAAGTTCAGCCGGCCCAGTTCACCAATGCGAAGGCTGTGTCGAGGGATTTTGCCGACCTGGCATTGTTCAAGGGCAAGCTGTTCACCCTTGAGCGTAATGCCTTCCAGATTTGCCGGCGTGACCCGGTCACGGCCAAGGTCGAGCTGTGCTGGTCGTTTGCCGACGAAACCCTCAAGCCTGAGCGGCGTTACGCCCAGCCCTATGGCCTGGCCGAAGCCCTGGTGATTGACGAAGACGGTGCCTGGTTGGGCATCGACAACAACTTCGGCGCGCGCGCCGATGGTGAAAAACGCCCGGTGGTCTACCGTTTTGCCGCCCCGGCCGGTGGCTGGAGTGCACAGCCATGAACCACCAAACACTTGAATTGACCCGGCGCAGTGGTCTTGCCACCGCGCGTTACCAAACCATGATGAGGCCCGCATGAGTGACATCCTCGCAGACAGCTTAGATGGCGTAGAACGCCGATCGCTGGCTGACTTCACCGAAAATGCCTACCTCAACTACTCCATGTACGTGATCATGGACCGGGCCTTGCCGCATATCGGCGACGGCCTCAAGCCCGTGCAGCGGCGCATCATCTACGCCATGAGTGAGTTGGGCCTGGACGCCGATTCCAAGCACAAGAAGTCGGCGCGTACCGTCGGTGACGTGCTCGGCAAGTTCCACCCCCACGGCGACTCGGCGTGCTATGAAGCGATGGTGTTGATGGCCCAGCCATTCAGCTACCGCTACACGCTGGTGGACGGGCAGGGCAACTGGGGTGCGCCGGATGATCCCAAGTCCTTCGCGGCCATGCGTTATACCGAAGCGCGCTTGTCGCGTTATTCCGAAGTGCTGCTCAGCGAGTTGGGCCAGGGCACGGCGAACTGGGGGCCGAACTTTGACGGCACCCTCGACGAGCCGCTGGTGTTGCCGGCACGTTTGCCGAATATCCTGCTCAATGGCACCACCGGCATCGCGGTCGGCATGGCCACTGACGTGCCGCCGCACAACCTGCGCGAAGTCGCCACCGCGTGCGTGCGCCTGCTCGACGAGCCCAAAGCCACGGTTGAGCAGCTGTGCGAGCATATCCAGGGCCCGGACTACCCGACCGAAGCGGAAATCATCACGCCGCGCGCCGACCTGCTGAAAATGTACGAGACCGGCAAGGGCTCTGTACGCATGCGCGCCGTGTACCACATCGAAGATGGCGACATTATTGTCACCGCGCTGCCGCATCAGGTCTCCGGGGCCAAGGTGCTGGAGCAGATTGCCGCGCTGATGCAGGCCAAGCCGTCGAAACTGCCGCAGGTGGCCGACCTGCGTGACGAGTCCGACCACGAAAACCCCTGCCGCATCGTGATCATCCCGACCAACAGCAGGGTCGACCACGAAGTGTTGATGCAGCATCTGTTCGCCAGCACCGACCTGGAGTCCAGCTACCGGGTCAACGTCAACATCATCGGCCTGGACGGCAAGCCGCAGCTGAAGAACCTGCGCAACCTGCTGGTGGAGTGGCTGGAGTTCCGCATCCAGACCGTGCGCCGCCGTCTGCAATTTCGCCTGGACAAGGTCGAGCGTCGCCTGCACCTGTTGGACGGTTTGCTGATTGCCTACCTCAACCTGGATGAAGTGATCCATATCATCCGTACCGCCGAGCACCCGAAAGCCGAGCTGATCGCGCGTTTCGAACTGAGCGAGATCCAGGCCGACTACATCCTCGACACCCGCTTGCGCCAGTTGGCGCGTCTGGAAGAAATGAAGCTGCGCGACGAACAGGATGCGCTGCTCAAGGAACAGGCCAAACTGCAAGCGCTGCTGGGCAGCGAAGCCAAGCTCAAGAAGCTGGTGCGCAGCGAGCTGATCAAGGACGCCGAAACCTATGGCGACGACCGCCGTTCGCCGATTGTCGAGCGCGCCGAGGCCAAAGCCCTGACAGAAACCGAGCTGTTGCCTAACGAGAAAATTACCGTCGTTCTGTCGGAAAAGGGTTGGGTTCGTTCGGCCAAGGGTCATGATATCGACGCGACCGGCCTGTCCTACAAGGCTGGCGATGGCTTCAAGACCGCTGCGGCCGGGCGGTCGAACCAGTTTGCGGTGTTTATCGACTCAACGGGACGCAGTTATTCGGTGCCGGCCCACACCTTGCCGTCTGCACGCGGGCAGGGTGAGCCGCTGACCGGGCGTCTGACGCCGCCGCCGGGGGCGAGTTTCGAGTGCGTGCTGCTGCCCGATGATGACTCGCTGTACGTGATCGCATCCGATGCCGGCTACGGTTTCGTGGTCAAGGGTGAAGACCTGCAGGCCAAGAACAAGGCGGGCAAGGCGCTGTTGAGCCTGCCGAACAACGCCAAGGTGATTCTGCCGCGTCCGGTGGACAATCGCGACAGCAACTGGCTGGCGTCGGTGACCACCGAGGGGCGTCTGTTGGTGTTCAAGATCAGCGATCTGCCGCAGTTGGGCAAAGGCAAGGGCAACAAGATCATTGGTATTCCAGGGGAGCGGGTGGCCAGTCGCGAAGAGTACGTAACCGACATCGCGGTAATCCCTGAAGGTTCTACCCTGGTGCTCCAGGCGGGCAAGCGCACGTTGTCGCTGCGCCCTGACGACCTTGAACACTACAAGGGGGAGCGGGGTCGCCGTGGCAACAAATTGCCACGTGGCTTCCAGCGTGTGGATGCTTTACTCGTGGAAACACCCGTTTAACGCGGTTTAGAGCCCTTGATCTAGGATTTAAGCGGTAGATCGGTGCTTTGGCGCTGGAGTCATGGCGCATATTCACGGATGATATGGCCTTTCCAGCGCCGGCGTGGCCGAGCGTGTTTAGGTTATTTTTAGTATTACATTGTGGTTCGCCTAGTGGCCGCCACCTGGATGGGATGATGACTGCTCCACGCCTTCCTCTATTTTTGATGCTCGCTGGCCTGTTGGGGCTGGCGGGTTGCAGCACGCACCAACCGGTGTCGCTGTACCAGCTGGACAGCGGAAGTCCGGCTCAGCCCGCACAAGCTGCTGGCATGGCTGTATTACTGGGTCCGGTGGTGGTTGCCGACTACCTGCAACGCGAGACCCTGCTGCAACGTCAGAACGACGGCAGCCTGCAAGGTTCCCTGGATGGTCGTTGGGCAGGCAGCCTGTCGTCCGACATCAACCAGTTGATGCTGCGCCAGGTGGCCGGTCATCTTGACAGCCAGCGCGTGGTGCTGGCGCCTGCGCCTACCGGCTTTACCCCGGATGTGCAGGTGCTGTTGACCATTACCCGGCTTGACTCCGGCGAATCGCAGCCGGCGATCCTCGATGCGCAGTGGCGCTTGATCGACCGCCGCGGTCAGGTGCGCGATAACCGTATCGTGCATCTGCAGGAACAACACGCTGGCACCACCGCGTCCCAGGTCCAGGCTCAGGGCGTGTTGTTGCAGCAATTGGCGCAGCAGTTGTCGGTGGCCCTCAAGCCGTTGGCCAACCAGCCGCCGATTGCCGAAGCCATGCGCAGGCAGGCCCCGGCGCAGGCCAAGCCGGCCGCACCGGAAAAGCCGAAGATGCCGATGGCCACGCCGATTCGTACGGATATGGAAGTGTTCAGGTTCTGAGCCAACACCTCTCCAACAAAAAGGCCCGCTGAGTAAGCGGGCCTTTTGTTTGGCGAAGATTAAAGTTGGGTTGTAGATCACATGTGGGAGCGGGCTTGCTCGCGAACGCGGTGTCGCAGTCGCCTTGTGTATTGACTGTCACACCGCCTTCGCGAGCAAGCCCGCTCCCACAAAAGTCCCACTCTTTAGTGAACGCTGCCGTGTGGCTCAGGGCTTGTTGCGGGTCTCGTGCATTCGCGCCAATTGACGTTCCAGCATCGATGGGTACGGCTCCATCAACCGCTCCACGCAGCTGGCGCCCTCAGGGCTGGCGATCGGGCGAATGCGCGCGCGCTGGCGGATCAGCCCGTCTTCACTGATCTTGCGTTCCACCAGCAGCAGGTTGCGGCTGTGTTGAGACAGTGCCAGCGCATCCTGAGCGATTTCGGTCAGCAGCAGGTCGATCTGGCTCATGCCGAACAGATCGTCGCCGACGGTCAGGCCCAGCTGCAATTGCAGGGTGATGCCACTGTCGGCCACTTCGATCTGCAGTTCATGCCCCAGGGCGCGCAGCAGCTCACCGCAGCAAATGGCATTGGTCAGGTAGTCTTCGCCGCTGTCTTCGCTGTGGAACAGCATCAGCGTGCTGCCGTCGTTCAGGGTGTGCAGCTCGCTTTGGTACAGCGATGCGGCCTGGTCGAGGCAGTCGCGGTAGCGTTCCAGCAGTTCGGTCAGGCGCGCTCGGGGCAGGCGACGCAGCTGCTCCTGGGAGCCCAGTTGTACGGCGAGAACGGCGCTGTGCTGCGGCTCGATGTTTTTCACCACTGCCGCTTTTGGCGCCACCGCAGGGTTGGCAGCCGAGGTGTCGCGCAGATCGGCGAACGGGTCTTCGTCGTCCAGTTCGTCTTCCTGGGCCCGGATTACCTGGCGCGGTGCGGGCTTGGCGCTGGCGACCGGGGCGCCTTCGTCAAAGCCGGGGTCGCGCAGGTCACGGACTTCAAACTCGGGTTCGTCGTCGTAATCGGTGTCGTCGTACTCGGGCTCGGGTTCAACCTCGGGCACCACCGGCTCCGGCGCAAAGCTGGCGTGAAGCTGGCGCGCAAGGTCGCCGATCTCATCCTGGCGGTCGGTGGCCGGGGTGTGCTCGTCGATATCGCGCAGCCAGATGCGCAGTTGCATCAATGGCGTGGAGATGTGCCGCCCCAGACGCAGGCTCAAGGCCAACGCCAGTGCCAGCAGAATCGCGCTGAGGATGCCCATGCTTTGCAGGCTGATGGTCATCGGCTGCTGGAATTGCTGCATGTCCAGGCTGATGCGAAGCTGGCCGGCCTTCACGTCCTGAAACGTGATATTGCTCTGGTACAGGCCTTCGGCTTCGCCGAGCAGGCCGTTCTTCGGGCGCTGCCCGGCTTCGGCCATGATCCGGTTGTCCACGCTGTAAATGGCCGCGTGGGCCACCAGCGGGTTTTTGGTCAGGTTATTGAGCAGCACGTTGAGGCTGAGGATGTCATTGGACACCAACAGCTCGGTCGCCGAGGTGGCGGTCTGGGTCGTCAGGCTCTCGCCCAGGGCGTCAGCCTGCTCGTGCATGGCCTGCTTGAACTGCAAGCCCATCACGCAGGCGTAGATCACCAGAGCCAGGGCGACCAGGATCACGTTATGGCTGGCGATGCGTAATGCTATCGGTACACGGCGATGACGCAGTGCACGGAAGATCAGCAGGAAGAAGTTATCGGTTTTTACTGGCGTGGGCCGGTTCACTTGCGCTCGGCTCTTGGTCCGTGAAGTTGACGCGCAGTATAGCGACAGGCCCTGTACCGGCAAAGCGCTCGCTGTGCCCGATGGTCACTGAAAGTGGGTAGAATGCGGTTTTTTTCCAGCCTGGGGGTGCGCCTTGCGCGAAATTGTCCTGATAAACATCACCGGCGTTGACCGCCCGGGTCTCACCGCGGCCATTACCGGCGTTCTGGCCCAGGGGGGGGTGAACATTCTCGACATCGGCCAGGCTGTGATCCACGACACCCTGTCGTTCGGCATTCTGGTGGAAATTCCGGGCAAGGAACAGGCCGAGTCCCTGCGTACCGACATCCTGTCTGCCGCGCAAGAATGGGAGCAGCAGGTGCGTTTCACCGCGCTGTCCGAAGCGGACTACCAGCACTGGGTGGACGGCCAGCGCGACAAACGCCACATCGTGACGCTGCTGAGCCGCAAGGTCACGGCCGAGCAATTGCAGCGCGTCAGCGCGATCACCGCGCATCATGCCCTGAATATCGACCATATCGACCGTCTGTCCCGACGCGTGCCTCTGGATATGCCGAGCGACCTGGGCAAGGGCTGCATCGAGTTCTCCGTACGCGGCGAACCGGCCGACCCGCAGGCCCTGCGCGCTGAGTTTCTCAGCGTGGCGCAGGAGCTGAATGTCGATATCGCCTTCCAGGAAGACTCGCTGTACCGTCGCAACCGCCGTTTGGCGGTGTTCGACATGGACTCCACGCTGATCGAGGCCGAAGTCATCGACGAACTGGCCAAAGCCGCCGGCGTGGGTGAGCAGGTCTCGGCCATCACCGAGCGCGCCATGGCCGGCGAGCTGGATTTTCGCGCCAGTTTCAAGGAACGCCTGGCGTTGCTCAAAGGGCTGGATGTCAGCGTGCTGGATTCCATTGGCGCCTCGCTGCGCCTGACCGAAGGCGCGGAAATTCTGTTCGCCGAACTCAAGCGACTGGGCTACAAGACCGCGATCCTGTCCGGCGGCTTCACCTACTTTGCCAAGCAATTGCAGGCCAAGCTGGGCATCGACTATGTGTTCGCCAATGAGCTGGAAGTGATGGACGGCAAGGTGACCGGTGTGGCGGTTGAGCCTATTGTCGATGCTCAACGCAAGGCGGACCTGCTCAGGGAGTTGGCGCACAAGGAAGGCTTGCGATTGGAGCAGACCATTGCGGTGGGCGACGGCGCGAACGACTTGCCGATGCTGGCGATTGCCGGCCTGGGTGTGGCGTTCCGTGCCAAGCCGCTGGTTAAACAGTCGGCCAAACAGGCGATTTCGACGTTGGGGCTGGATGGGGTGTTGTATCTGCTGGGCGTTCGCGACCGCGACGGGCAGCCCTGAAGTAGAGACACGGTCAATGTGGGAGCGGGCTTGCCCGCGATGGCAGAGTGTCAGTCGATACATCATTGACTGAACGACCGCTATCGCGGGCAAGCCCGCTCCCACAGTTGATTTGTGTCGGCTTCGGGTCAGGCTTTCGGCAGTGCCATGCCCTGACCCATCTGCACTGGGGCACCCGCTACCAGCGTCTCAGCCCACTTCACCTGGTCCGGCCCAAACAGCACAATCGCCGTCGAACCCAGCTTGAAGCGGCCCAATTCAGCGCCTTTCTCCAAATGAATCGGTGCCCGCGCGGCTTCGTCGTAACGGAAGGTTTTCAGCTCACGCTTTGGCGGCGTCACCAACCCGGCCCATACGGTTTCAATCGACGCCACAATCATCGCGCCCACCAGTACCACTGCCATCGGGCCGCGCTCTGTGTCGAAAATGCAGGCGACACGTTCGTTGCGCGCAAACAGCTCGGGCACGTTTTCGGCGGTGGTCTGGTTGACCGAGAAAATGCGCCCTGGAATGTAGATCATCTCGCGCAGGGTGCCGGCCAGTGGCATGTGCACGCGGTGATAGTCCTTCGGCGACAGGTACACGGTGGCGAAGTCACCGCCCATGAACGGCGCAGCCACGGCCGCATCACCTCCCAGCAGCTCCAGCACGCTGAAACTGTGGCCCTTGGCCTGGAAGACCCGGCCATGCTCGATCGGACCAAGCTGGCTGACCGCGCCGTCGGCCGGGCTCAGCACCGCGCCCGGCGTCTGGTCCAGTGGGCGCGCGCCGTCTTTCAAGGCGCGGGTGAAGAAGGCGTTGAAGTGCTCGTAAGCCGTCACGTCCTCCACCAGGGCCTGGGACATGTCCACCTGATAGCGCTTGGCGAACCAGGTGGTGAAGGCATTCTTGAACCAGCGCACACGACATTCGGCAATGCAGCCGGCCAGGCGCGACAGCAAGTGGTGTGGCAGCAAGTACTGGCTGAGGATAAACAACTGCTTTTTCATTAACTGTCCTTAAACCTTAAATCTCAACGGGGGTGTCGGGGTGGTTGCCCCATTCGCCCCAGGAACCGGCATAACCTTTGACTCGCGGATAACCGAGCGCCTTGGCCACGAGGTAGGTGAAGCCAGAGCGGTGGTGAGTCTGGCAGTGGGTGATGATTTCCTTGTCGCGGGTAAGCCCCAGGTCTTCGAGGACCTGCGGCATGTCGCGGCGGATGCGCAGGCTGCGCGCCTTGTCCATTCCGGCGGTCCATTCAAAATTGACTGCGCCGGGGATGTGGCCGCCCTTGGCTGCCAGTACCTTTTCGCCGGAGTACTCCAGCGGGCCCCTTGCGTCCCAGATGCCCAGGTCGGCGGCGCCGAGGCGGCTTTGCAGGTATTCGCGGGTGGCGATGGGGCCGTCGTGCAGTGTGAGGCTGACTGGACCGCCGGCGGGGGCGGGTACGTCGGTGGACAGCGGGTGTTTTTCTTCCAGCCAGGCCAGCAGGCCGCCGTCGAGGTAGTGGTACTTCTGGTGTCCGATCACGTCGAGCAGCCAGATGAAGCGCCCGGCCCAGCCGCCCCCTTCGTCATCGTAGACCACGTAGGTGGCGTCCGGGGTGTGGCCCAGCTCGCCGAACAGTGTTTCCAGGTCGGCTTTGTTCGGCAGCAGGCCCGGCGCCGGTGCCTGGCCCAGTTGGGTGCGCTTGGGATCAACGAAATGCGCGCCGGGGATATGCCCCTGGGCGTAGCGGGCGGCACTGGTGAGGTCCACCACAATCAGGTGCTCGGCATCCAGTTGACCAAGCAGGTCGCTGGATTCGATCACCAGCGGCAAGCCAGAGAAGTCAGGCATGTGAGGTCTCCTGGGCACAAAAGTGGGTGATAAAGGAGGGCGATTGTAGCGCAAGCATCAGGCGCTGCGGTTGGTAAAGCAGTGCAGGGCTTTCTCGATACATTGGGCGGTTTTGCCGAAGGCCTGCACGGTGGTTTCCGAAAACGGCCCGCCGCCTTGGTCGGCAATCATCAGCATGACCACCTTGCCATTGCAGCTCACCGAGCGCAGCAGCAGGTGTTCGCCGGCGAACAGGCGGCGCAGGATCGGCGGCAGCAAGGCCGAGAATTGCGCATGGTTATCGGGCGTGAGGCGCACCTGGGCGGACTTCTCCAGCAGGCGCTGCAGCAGCGTGCTGTTGACCACGTCCAGACTCAGGTTGGCTGCGTCTCGCGGCAGGCCGTCGACCTGGTGCACGCGCAAGGTGCTCTGGGCGCGATCCGTCATCAGCAGCATCACCCGTTGCATGCCGCTGGCCACCAGCGCGTCCTTGGCGCAGGTGGTCAGGTGCATCGCGTTGGCGAAGCGGCTCGGCTCCAGCAGCAACTCGGTGCAGTGCCTGCGCCACACGGCGAGCGCTTCGGCGGTGGGCGGTGGCGCCGGCAGCAGGCCGCGATGAACCCTCTGCACATGCCACGGCCAGATCAGCGAGAGCGCCGGGTGCCAGAGGTCGGGCATCAGCGTCGTGCGGGCGCTGGTGACGGATTGCTGGTGAGCCTGTTGCTGCACGTCGGCCAGCGGCTGTTGCAGGTACAGCGCGGTGAGGTATTGCCAGCGCTCGGCGTGCGGGCAGGTCCAGGACTCCTGGGCCGACAGCGCCAGCCCGTTGGCCAGCAACACGGTATTGGCCGGCTGGTTGAGCCAGCGACGCAGGTTGGGCTCGGCGTCGAGCAATTGCTGATGGCGCAGCGCGTCATCCTCGCGGGCAATGCGCAGGGCCTTGACCAGCAGGCGCTTCTCGTTGCGCAGCAGCGTATAACCCTGGGAGACCCAGACCGGCAGGTGCCAGGCTTCGGTCAGGCCCAGGCACAGGTCCAAAAGGCGCACGCCGAACACCTGTTGCTCGACCGCGCGGGCGCTCTCGCCTTTATGGATAACCCGCAGTTCCCACTCTTCCAGCAGCTTGGGGTAGGCCACGGCCATCGGCCACAGCGGCGACAGAAACAGCAGGCTGCCCCAATGAATGTCCTGCCACAGGCGCGCCAGACGGCTGGCGAACAAGCCGCTGGCCTGCTGGGACGCGTGTTGGCTCACCAGCAGCAATTGGCGCAAGGCCAGCGGGATTTCCTGGGCGGGCACCGAGGGCAGGCGCGCGAGCAGTTCTTCGGCGCGCTTGAGGCCCAGGCGGTTGAGCGCCACTTCGAGGTTTTCCGCCGGTTCCGTCATGCTGCCCTGGGTGTGGCTGTTGGCTTTGCGCATCACGCTGAGTACCAGCGCAGGGCTGTTTTGCATCAGTTCGGCAATATCTCGCAATGAACTGCGGCTGTCGCGAATGGCCTTGCACACGCGCTCATGGGCGGCCTGGGGCACGGGCAGCAGCACCTCGTCCAGGCGCTTGATCCAGGCGGCGAGAGTGGTGGGTTTGGCACTTGGGACGTTGGTTTCATTAGCCATCATTGGGGCGCGATCATCACTTGCGTTCAATACGCCCGGAACGGGCTGAGTTGGCTTTTCGCCTTAACGGGCTATAGTCTGGCGCAGTTTTGCCGATAAGTAGAACAAGAGTTTTCAGCTGCACCCACTATGTCCATGAACCCGACGGCGCAAGTACAGATCCCCTATGGCTAAAATTATCGGCATCATTGTCGTCATCGCAAGTGTGCTCGGTGGGTACGTCCTGTCCCACGGTAAAATTGCAGCCTTGATCCAGCCTTTCGAAGTGCTGATTATCGGCGGTGCCGCGTTTGGCGCATTTCTGCAGGCCAACCCCGGCTACATGACCATGCACGTGATCAAGAAATCGGTGGGCATGTTCGGCTCGCGCTTTTCTCACGCCTTCTATCTGGACGTGCTGGGGCTGGTCTACGAGATCCTCAACAAGAGCCGTCGCGAAGGCATGATGGCTATCGAGGGCGACATCGAAGACGCCGCGGCCAGTCCGATTTTCGCCAAGTACCCGACAGTGCTCAAAGACGAGCGCCTGACCGCGTATATCTGTGATTACCTGCGCATCATGTCCTCCGGCAATATGGCTCCCCACGAGTTGGAAGGCCTGTTCGACATGGAACTGTTCAGCCTCAAGGAAGAGCTTGAGCATCCATCCCATGCCGTAACCGGTGTGGCTGACGGCATGCCCGGTTTCGGTATCGTGGCAGCGGTGCTCGGCATCGTGGTGACCATGGCCTCCCTCGGCGAAGGTGACCAGGCGGCCATCGGCATGCACGTGGGTGCGGCGCTGGTGGGCACCTTCTTCGGTATCCTGGCGGCGTATGGTTTCTTCGGCCCGCTTGCCACCTGCCTGGCCCACGATGCCAAGGAAGAGGTCAACCTGTACGAAGCCATCAAGGCCAGCCTGGTAGCGTCGGCATCCGGCATGCCGCCATCGCTGGCCGTGGAGTTCGGCCGCAAGGTGCTCTACCCCAAACATCGCCCGAGTTTCTCCGAGCTGGAGCAAGCGGTTCGCGGTCGCTAAGCCATGGAAAACAACCAGCCGATAATCATCAAGCGCGTCAAGCGCTTCGCTGCGGGGCACCATGGTGGCGCCTGGAAGATCGCCTTCGCCGACTTTGCCACGGCGATGATGGCGTTCTTCCTGGTGCTGTGGCTGATGTCCACCGCCACGCCGGAACAGAAGATCGCCATTGCCGGTTACTTCAAGGACCCGATTGGCTTCTCGGAAAGCGGTACGCCCTTTGTGATCGACCTGGGCGGTTCACCGCAGTTGGCGCCGGAACGCACCATCAATCCGGAGGTGCAGACCGAGTCGCCGCAGGACAAGATTCCCGTGGAGCGCGATACCGTCGAGAGCATGGCCGAACAGGTCGAGCAGGAGCGCCTCGAGCTGTTGTTGCAGGAACTGCAGAACAAGGTCGAAGAGAACCCTCAGTTGCTCAAGTTCAAGGATCAGATTTCGTTCGAGATCACCCCGGAAGGCCTGCGCATCCAGATCACCGACGCCGCCAACCGGCCGATGTTCGACTCCGGCAGCGCACGCCTGAAACCGTACTTTGAAGACATCCTGCTGGCCATGGCCGACACCATCAAGGCGGTGCCGAACAAGATCAGCATCAGCGGCCACACCGACGCCAAGCCCTATGCGGGCCAGGGTGACTTCGGCAACTGGGAGCTGTCGGCCAACCGCGCCAACGCCGCCCGGCGTGCGCTGGTCGCCGGCAGTTACCCTGACCCGCAAGTGGCGCGTGTGGTGGGGTTTGCCTCTTCGCAGCTGTTCGATAACAAGGACCCCTTCAATCCGGTCAACCGGCGCATCGATATTGTCGTGCTGACCAAAAAGGCCCAGCGCGCGATTGAAGGCGACCAGCCGCCACTGCCACCCGCCCAGGGTGAAGGCGCACCGGGCGAGGTGCCGACCGACCCGAATGCGATTCCGCCAGGGCAGGAGCCGTTGCCGGCCCATGAGCTGCGCCAGAAGCTGAACCTGTTCGATGATGGTGGGGTGAAGGATCCTACGGTGCCTGGGACGGGGTCGTAGGCGATTCTCACGTGCCGTATCAAGTAAAAAACGCTCCGATTGCTCGGGGCGTTTTTATTTGTGTTCAGAGGGGTAGATAAGCCTTGATGCCGCTGACGAAGCTGGCTTGCGTGTACCAGCCACCCAGTGGGTCCTGATTCTTGATGCCCACCCCCTGTTAAAGCAATGGACCAGGGGGACCCACGACTCATTTTATCTGTATCAAGAAAATGCCTGGTCAGTAACTGCTCTCAGGCAAGCTCGCAATAATCGACCGATAGCTGTTCATCCGCTGCTGTTGCACGCGCCCGTCTTCCAATGCCTTGAGCAACGCACATCCAGGTTCGCGGTCGTGTTTGCAGTCGCGGAAGCGGCAGGTGCCGATCAAGTCGTTGAACTCGATGAAACCCGCTTCCACATCGCTGCGGCTGACGTGGCCCAGGCCGAATTCACGAATGCCGGGGGAGTCGATCAACTCGCCGCCACCGGGGAAGTGAAACAGGCGCGCGGTGGTGGTGGTGTGGGTGCCCTGGCCGGACAGCTCCGACAGCGGGCCGACGCGGGTGTCGACTTCCGGCAGCAGGCTGTTGACCAGCGACGACTTGCCCACGCCAGACTGGCCGACAAACACGCTGATACGCCCGTCCAGCTGCTGTTGCAGCTGTTCCATGCCATCGCCGTGATGGGCCGACACTTCCAGCACCGGATAACCCAGTGTGCGGTACACCGCCAGCAGCGCATTGAGCGCCGGGGCATTCTGGTCGTCGATCAAGTCGAATTTGTTCAGCAGCAGCAGCGGGCGAATGCCGGCATGCTCGGCCGCGACCAGGTAGCGGTCGATCAGGTTGGCATGGGGCTCGGGCAGCGGGGCGAACACGATCACGATCATGTCGACGTTGGCCGCTACCGGCTTGAGCTGACCACGGCTGTCGGGGCGGCGCAGCTCGGTAGTGCGCGGCAGTTGCGCGACGATGACGCCGATGCCCTGGTTGCCGGCACGCCACACCACCTTGTCGCCGGTGACCAGCGCCGGCAGGTTGGCGCGCAAGTGGCAGCGCGACACTGAGCCGGCGAGTTCGCCTTCCAGCGCCTCCACTTCGACCTGCACACCAAAGTGCGCGATCACCAGGCCCGTCTGTTCCGGGCCGAGGTCGCCGCCCTCAAGCGCTTCCACGGCGGAGGATTCACGTTTGGCGGCACGCGCAGCGCGTTCGCCTTGAATCTTTTCGATGCGCCAGTTTTGGCGACGGTTGAGCTGGCGTTTGGCCATTGGTGTTCCGTGTCGATAATGCAAAGATAGGGTAAAACGGTCGCGAGTCTAGCACGCCGCCGCCTGCTAAACTGCGCGGCTACGCCAAGGTGCCAAGAGAATCAAGCCATGCTGAACCCACAGAACCTGATTTGGATCGATCTGGAAATGACCGGTCTGAACCCCGACACCGATGTCATCATCGAGATGGCGACGATTGTCACCGACAGCAACCTCAATACCTTGGCCGAAGGTCCGGTGATCGCCATCCACCACAGCGACGCGGTGCTGGCCACCATGGACGAGTGGAACACCCGGACCCACGG
Organism: Pseudomonas poae RE*1-1-14; assembly: GCF_000336465.1. Classification (NCBI taxonomy): domain Bacteria; kingdom Pseudomonadati; phylum Pseudomonadota; class Gammaproteobacteria; order Pseudomonadales; family Pseudomonadaceae; genus Pseudomonas; species Pseudomonas poae. Next base: position 5,349,721 of record NC_020209.1, read on the forward strand.
CAATTCCGGGCTGACCCAGCGTGTGCGCGACAGCCGCATCAGCATGGCCGAAGCCGAAGCCGAAACCATCGCGTTTCTGGAAAAGTGGGTGCCCAAGGGCAAGTCGCCGATCTGCGGCAACAGCATCTGCCAGGACCGGCGCTTCCTCTATACGCACATGAAGGGGTTGGAGAGTTACTTCCACTATCGCAACCTGGATGTGTCCACCTTGAAAGAGCTGGCTGCGCGCTGGGCGCCCGAAGTCAAGGACAGCTTCCACAAAGGCAGCACGCATCTGGCGCTGGATGATATTCGCGAGTCGATTGCCGAGTTGCAGCATTACCGCAAGCATTTCATTAAGGCTTGATTCCGGGGCGCCTGAACCGGCGCCATCGCAGGCAAGCCAGCTCCCACCTTTTGATGTGTGAACACAGTCAAGTGTGGGAGCTGGCTTGCCTGCGATGAAGTCAACGCTGTTTACCGCCCTCCCATGCAAGGACCGCCCGCATGCTGCTGATGCTCTACCTCATCGCCATCACCGCCGAAGCCATGACCGGCGCATTGTCCGCAGGCAGGCGCGGGATGGACTGGTTTGGTGTGGTGCTGATCGCCTGTGTGACGGCATTGGGCGGCGGATCGGTGCGCGATGTGCTGCTCGGCCACTACCCGCTGACCTGGGTCAAACACCCGGAATACTTGATACTGACTTCGATCGCCGCGCTGGTGACGATCTTCGCCGCACCGCTGATGCGCCGCCTGCGCTCGCTGTTTCTCGCGCTGGACGCTGTGGGGCTGGTGGCCTTTACCCTGATCGGCTGCATGACCGCCCTGGAAATGGGCCACGGCATGCTGGTGGCTTCGGTCAGCGGCGTGATCACCGGAGTGTTCGGCGGTATCCTGCGGGACATCTTCTGCAACGACATTCCGCTGGTGTTCCGCCGTGAGCTGTACGCCAGCGTGTCATTCCTCGCTGCGTGGTTCTACCTGCTGTGCCTTTACCTTGAATTACCCGGCGAACAGGCCATTCTGCTGACGCTGTTCAGCGGGTTTTTGTTACGTCTGCTGGCGATCCGTTTTCACTGGGAAATGCCCAAGTTCGTCTATAACGACGACGTTCACTGACGTTCGGCGTGTTGCTTCAGCGCCCATTCCACATGTTCGCGCACCAGCTCTGAAGGGTAATCGCGCCGCGCCTTCAGCGCCTCCAGCACCGGAATGCTTGACGGCGCATTGCCCAGGCCCACGGCCAGGTTGCGCAGCCAGCGCTCATAACCGGCACGACGCAGCGGCGAGCCTTCGGTGCTGCTGAGGAATCTGTCCTCGTCCCACAGGAACAGTTCGGCCAGTTCTGCGTTATCCAGATTGTGCCGGGGCTTGAAATCGCTTTCGGCGGTGGGCCGGGCGAAACGATTCCACGGGCAAACGATCTGACAGTCATCGCAGCCGAACACGCGGTTGCCGATCAGCGGGCGCAGGTCCTCGGGAATGGCGCTCTTGAGTTCGATGGTGAGGTAGGAAATGCAGCGCCGGGCGTCCAGCACGTAGGGGCCGACGAAGGCATTGGTCGGGCAGATATCCAGGCACGCCGTGCAGCGCCCGCAATGTTCGGTGCTGTGGGGCGGGTCCACCGGCAATGGCAGGTCCACGAACAGCTCGCTGAGGAAGAAGTAACTGCCGGCCTTGCGGTTGAGCACCAGGGTGTTTTTGCCGATCCAGCCGAGGCCGGCCTGTTCGGCGATGGCTTTTTCCAGCACCGGCGCGCTGTCGACAAAGGCGCGAAAGCCGAACGGGCCGATCTGTGACTGGATACGGTCGGCCAGTTGCTGCACACGCTTGCGGATCAGCTTGTGGTAGTCGCGGCCCAGGGCGTAACGCGAGATGTAGGCTTTTTCCGGCTGTGCCAGCAGGTGAGCCATCTGGGTGTCGCCGGGAAGATAATCCATGCGCAGCGACACTACGCGCAGAGTGCCCGGCACCAGTTCCTCGGGGTGGGAGCGTTTGCTGCCATGGGCGCCCATGTAGTCCATTTCGCCATGGTAGCCCGCGTCGAGCCAGCGTTGCAGGTGCTGCTCGTGCTCGGCGAGGTCCAGGCCGCTGATGCCCACTTGTTGGAAGCCCAGCTCGCGGCCCCAGTCCTTGATCGATTGGGCAAGCGCGGGCAGGTCGGAGGTAATGGCAGGCATGAGACACGGGAAACCACGGGTTAGATGGGTATAATTCTGCCAGACATCGGAGCTTGAAGACGCATGCCTCAGACAAAAGACGAAATAACCGACGTTCAGCCACTGTTGCCCAGCGATTTGCCGCAACTGTCTGCACGTTCCCCGGACGCCCATAAAGGCCAGTTTGGCCATCTGCTGGTCATTGGCGGCGACCTTGGCGTTGGCGGCGCCGCGCTGCTGAGCACCGAAAGTGCGCTGCGCAGTGGCGCCGGCATGGTTTCCCTGGCGACCCGGCCTGAGCATGTGCCCGCCGCGCTGGCGCGATTGCCGGAAGTCATGACGCTGGGCGTGAGCTCGGCCAACCAGTTGATGGGCCTGCTGGAAAAGACCTCGGTGATCGTCATTGGTCCGGGCCTGGGCGAGGCGGCTTGGGGCAGAAGCCTATTGTCGGTGGCGGCCAACGCCAAACTGCCGCAGGTGTGGGACGCGGATGCGCTGAACCAGCTCGCCGCCGGCCATGTCGATTTGCCGACCGGTTGCGTAATCACCCCCCATCCGGGCGAGGCCGCACGTTTGCTGGGTATTACCACCGCCGAGGTTCAAGCTGATCGCCTCAATGCGGCACTCGCGCTGAGCTTCATATTAAATGCCGTGGTTATTCTCAAAGGCGCTGGCAGTTTGATTGCCAGCCCCGATGGGCGCGTTGCCCGCTGCGACCAGGGCCACCCTGCCATGGCCACGGCCGGGCTGGGTGATGTATTGGCCGGGTTGGTCGGCGCATTGCTGGCCCAGGGCATGCCGGCTTATGACGCCAGCTGCCTGGCCGTGTGGCTGCACGCTACGGCGGGAGATCGCCAGGGCACTTTCGGTCGCGGCCTCGCGGCCAGCGACCTGATCCCCGCCATTCGTCAATTGCTCGAGGAGCAGTCGCCGTGCCTGACGTAACCCTGTTCCTTGCCGATGAAGATGCCATGGTGGCGCTTGGGAATCGCATCGCCGCTGTCACGGCAGGCGCTGGGCTGATCTTCCTCGAAGGCGACCTGGGCGCGGGCAAGACCACGCTGTCGCGGGGGATCATTCGTGGGCTGGGGCATGCCGGCGCGGTGAAAAGTCCGACGTTTACGCTGGTCGAGCCCTACGAGATCGGCGACGTGCGCGCCTTTCACTTCGACCTTTATCGCCTGGTCGATCCCGAAGAGCTGGAATACATGGGCATTCGTGATTACTTCGACGAAGATGCGCTGTGCCTGATCGAGTGGCCAGATAAAGGTGCAGGCTTTTTGCCAAAGCCGGACATGACCATTACCATTACGCCGCATGAAACAGGACGTCAGCTGAAGTTGTTGCCCCAGAGCGTGCGTGGCCAGTCGTGGTGCGCCGCTTTGGCATTGGAATTCAAATAATTGGTGGGGTTAGGTATGCGCTTTCGCGCGTTGGTTGCTGTCGTGGGGGTGTTGCTTGCGGCAATGACTGTCAATGCTCTGGCTGCTTCACAAGTGAAAAGTGTTCGCTTGTGGCGAGCGCCGGATAACACGCGACTGGTGTTCGACCTGTCTGGCCCTGTCCAGCACAGCGTCTTTACCCTGGCGGCGCCTGATCGCCTGGTGATCGACATCAATGGCGCGACCCTGGCCGCACCGCTCAAGGTGTCCACCGCCAACACGCCGATTACCGCCATGCGCTCGGCCCAGCGCACGCCCACCGACTTGCGCGTGGTCATCGACCTGAAAAAGGCCGTGACCCCGAAAAGTTTCTCCCTGGCGCCCAACGCCCAGTACGGCAACCGGCTGGTGGTCGACCTGTTCGACAATGCCGCCGACGCCAACCCGACGCCTGCGCCGACGCCGAGCGTGGCAACGGTGCCCGCGGTTCCGGTCAACCCTTCGCAACCCCAGGTGAAATTGCCGCCGCCGCCGCCCGCGCCGCCCGGCAAGCGCGACATTATTGTGGTAATTGACGCCGGCCACGGCGGCGAAGACCCGGGGGCCTCCGGCTCGCGCGGCCAGCATGAAAAAGACGTGGTATTGGCCATCGCCCGCGAGTTGCAGCGCCAGGTCAACGGCATGAAGGGCTATCGCGCCGAGTTGACCCGCACCGGCGACTACTTCATTCCGCTGCGTGGCCGTACGGAAATCGCGCGCAAGAAGGGCGCCGACCTGTTCGTTTCGATTCACGCCGACGCCGCGCCCTCCAGCGCGGCCTTCGGTGCCTCGGTGTTTGCCCTGTCCGATCGCGGCGCCACGTCCGAAACCGCACGCTGGCTGGCCGACAGTGAAAACCGTTCTGACTTGATCGGCGGGGCTGGCAACGTGTCCCTCGATGACAAGGACAAGATGCTCGCCGGCGTACTGCTCGACCTGTCGATGACCGCCTCGCTGACCTCCAGCCTCAACGTTGGCCAGAAAGTCTTGAGCAACATCGGCCGGGTTACCTCGCTGCACAAACAGCGCGTTGAACAGGCCGGTTTCATGGTGTTGAAGTCGCCGGATATCCCGTCGATCCTGGTGGAAACCGGCTTTATCTCCAACGCCAACGAAGCCTCCAAACTGGCCAGCGCCAGCCATCAGCAGGCCCTGGCGCGCTCCATCAGCGCCGGCGTGCGTCAGTTCTTCCAGCAGAATCCGCCGCCGGGCACCTACATTGCCTGGCTGCGTGACTCCGGCAAAATCGCCCAGGGCCCGCGCGACCATCGCGTGCAGCCCGGCGACACCCTGGCCATGCTGGCGGTGCGCTTCCAGGTGTCGCCCGCTACGTTGCGCAGTGCCAACAACCTGAAAACCGACGAGCTGAAAGTCGGCCAGGTATTGACCATCCCCGGCACTGAATTGGCGGCGCAGTAATGAGCGAGTCCTTGTTGAACAGCGGCTCGCGCATTGAATTGCTCAGCCCGCGCCTGGCCAACCAGATTGCAGCCGGTGAGGTGGTTGAACGCCCTGCCTCGGTGATCAAGGAGTTGCTGGAAAACAGCATCGACTCCGGCGCCAAACGCATTGATGTCGACGTGGAGCAGGGCGGCGTCAAGCTGCTGCGCGTACGCGACGACGGCAGCGGTATTTCCTCGGATGACCTGCCGCTGGCCCTGGCCCGGCACGCCACCAGCAAGATCCGCGACCTGGAAGACCTGGAACGTGTGATGAGCCTGGGTTTTCGCGGTGAGGCCCTGGCCTCGATCAGCTCCGTGGCGCGCCTGACCCTGACCTCGCGCACCCGCGACGCCGAGCAGGCCTGGCAAGTGGAAACCGAAGGCCGCGACATGGCTCCGCGCGTGCAGCCGGCGGCGCATCCGGTGGGCACCTCGGTGGAAGTGCGCGACCTGTTCTTCAACACCCCGGCCCGACGCAAATTCCTCAAGGCCGAGAAAACCGAATTCGATCACCTGCAGGAAGTCATCAAGCGCCTGGCCCTGGCGCGCTTCGACGTGGCGTTTCACCTGCGTCATAACGGCAAGACCATCCTCAGCCTGCACGAAGCCCATGACGATGCCGCGCGTGCCCGGCGGGTTTCGGCGATCTGCGGCGCGGGGTTCCTCGAACAGGCACTGCCCATCGAGATCGAGCGCAATGGCCTGCGCCTGTGGGGTTGGGTCGGCCTGCCGACGTTTTCGCGCAGCCAGGCGGACTTGCAGTATTTCTTCGTGAATGGCCGTGCGGTGCGCGACAAGCTTGTGGCGCATGCGGTGCGTCAGGCGTATCGCGACGTGTTGTTCAACGGGCGGCATCCCACCTTTGTGCTGTTCTTTGAGGTAGACCCGTCGGTGGTCGACGTCAATGTGCACCCGACCAAGCATGAAGTGCGCTTTCGCGATGGACGCATGGTGCATGACTTCCTGTATGGCACCCTGCACCGCGCCCTGGGCGATGTGCGCCCGGACGATCAACTGTCGGCGCCGATCGTGACGGCGGTGGTGCGGCCGACCGGTCCCGAGGCTGGCGAGTTCGGGCCGCAGGGCGAAATGAGCCTGGCGGCCAACTTGCTGCAATCGCCGCAGCCACAGCCTTCGTACGCTGCACCGGGCTCGGGTGCTGGCGCGGGCTATCAGTATCAATACACGCCGCGCCCGCAATCGACCGTGCCGGTGGCCGAGGCCCAGGCGGCGTATCGCGAATTTTTCGCGCCGCTGCCGGGTGCCGAGGCGGGCGCCGCTGTTGCGTTGCCCGAAGGTGGCGGTGATATTCCGCCGCTGGGTTACGCGCTGGCCCAGCTCAAGGGTATCTATATCCTTGCGGAAAACGCCCACGGCCTGGTGCTGGTGGACATGCATGCCGCCCATGAGCGGATCATGTACGAACGCCTCAAGATCGCCATGGCCAGCGAAGGCCTGAGCGGCCAGCCGCTGCTGGTGCCCGAATCCCTGGCCGTGAGCCAGCGCGAAGCCGACTGCGCCGAAGAACACCATGGCGTGTTCCAGAAACTGGGTTTTGAACTGCAACGTCTGGGCCCGGAAACCCTGGCGATCCGCCAGATTCCGGCGCTGCTCAAACAGGCCGAGGCCAACCGCCTCGTGGCCGACGTCCTGGCCGATCTCATGGAATATGGCACCAGTGACCGTATCCAGGCGCACATCAATGAGCTGCTTGGCACCATGGCCTGCCACGGTGCGATCCGCGCCAATCGCCGCCTGGCCCTGCCGGAAATGAACGGTCTGCTGCGCGACATGGAAAACACCGAGCGCAGCGGCCAGTGCAACCACGGCCGACCGACCTGGACCCAGATGGGCCTGGACGATCTGGACAAACTGTTCCTGCGCGGTCGCTGATGAGTGCCTTGCCCCCCGCGATCTTTCTGATGGGTCCCACGGCCGCCGGCAAAACCGACCTGGCCATCGAGCTGACCAAGGTGCTGCCGTGCGAGCTGATCAGTGTCGACTCTGCCCTGGTTTACCGGGACATGGATATCGGCACCGCCAAGCCTTCCAGGGCGCTGCTGGCCGAGCATCCCCATCGGCTGATCGATATCCTCGACCCGTCGATGAGCTATTCGGCTGCGGACTTTCGCGCTGACGCCCTGGCGGCCATGGCCGAAATCACCGCGCGGGGCAACATCCCGCTGCTGGTGGGCGGCACGATGCTCTATTACAAGGCTTTGCAGGAAGGACTGGCCGACATGCCGCCCGCCGACGCCCAGGTGCGCGCTGAGCTTGAGGAAGAAGCTGCCCGCCTTGGCTGGCAATCCCTGCACGACCAACTGGCGGCCGTGGACCCGGTGTCCGCCGCGCGTATCCATCCCAACGACCCGCAGCGCCTTACGCGCGCGCTGGAAGTGTGGCGTGTGAGCGGCCAGACCATGACTGAACACAGGCTGAAACAAACTGCGCAAAGTGCTGATGCAGACGCGTCTGGTCAATCACAATTGCCCTATACTGTCGCGAATCTGGCCATTGCCCCGGCAAATCGCCAGGTGCTGCATGAGCGAATTGCGCAAAGATTCACGATTATGTTGGAACAGGGGTTTGTGGACGAGGTCGTAGCTTTGCGTTCCCGTGGTGACCTGCATGCCGGGCTGCCTTCGATACGCGCTGTAGGCTACCGCCAAGTCTGGGATTACCTGGATGGCAAGCTGACGTCAACCGACATGCAGGAGCGCGGCATCATCGCCACGCGCCAATTGGCGAAGCGCCAGTTCACCTGGCTGCGCAGCTGGAGCGATTTGCACTGGTTGGACAGCCTGGACAGCGACAATCTGTCACGCGCCTTGAAATACCTGGGGTCGGTCTCCATATTGAGCTGAGTCCCTGCAATTGCCGTCTATCCTTGGGGGTGTGACGGCCATAAGCTACCCATTTTCCGATTTTTCATTATTGATCCTTAAAGGAGTGCGGCACATGTCAAAAGGGCATTCGCTACAAGACCCTTACTTGAACACTTTACGTAAAGAGAAAGTGGGGGTTTCCATCTACCTGGTCAACGGTATCAAGCTGCAAGGCACGATCGAGTCGTTCGACCAGTTCGTGATCCTGCTGAAAAACACCGTCAGCCAGATGGTCTACAAGCACGCTATCTCGACAGTCGTTCCAGTTCGTCCAATCCGTCTGCCTAGCGCAGCAGGTGATGATGCAGCTGACGCTGAGCCAGGTAACGCCTGATAGGAGTCTCCTTTGTTCTTTGAGCGCCACGGTGGTGGTGAGCGAGTGATCCTCGTTCACTTGGATGGACAGGACCCTGAGGCGCGCGAAGATCCGCAGGAGTTTCAGGAGTTGGCAAATTCGGCCGGCGCCGAGACCGTTGCGTTTTTTAACGTGCCGCGTCATCGGCCAACCGCCAAATACCTGATCGGCAGCGGCAAGGTCGAGGAACTGCGCGATCTGGTCCACGCCGAAGAAGCCGATCTGGTGATCTTCAATCACACTCTTACGCCCAGTCAGGAACGCAACCTCGAACGTGTATTCGAGTGTCGCGTGATCGACCGTACCGGTCTGATTCTCGATATTTTTGCCCAGCGCGCCCGAACCCATGAAGGCAAGCTGCAGGTCGAACTGGCCCAGCTTGACCACATGAGTACGCGCCTGGTGCGCGGCTGGACTCACCTTGAACGTCAGGGTGGCGGCATCGGCATGCGTGGGCCGGGTGAAACCCAGCTCGAAACCGACCGACGCCTGCTGCGGGTTCGCCTGCGCCAGATCAAGGGGCGCCTGGAGAAGGTCCGCAGCCAGCGTGAGCAATCGCGCCGGGGTCGTTCGCGTGCGGATATTCCCACCGTGTCGCTGGTGGGCTATACCAACGCCGGCAAATCCACACTCTTCAACAACGTGACGAAGTCGGACGTGTACGCGGCCGACCAACTGTTCGCCACCCTCGACCCTACCCTGCGCCGCCTTGATATAGGCGACCTGGGGCCGATTGTCCTGGCCGACACCGTAGGTTTCATTCGTCACTTGCCCCACAAGCTGGTCGAGGCCTTTAGGTCTACGCTCGAAGAGTCGAGCAACTCCGACCTGCTGCTGCATGTGATCGATGCGGCCGAGCCGGACCGCATGCTTCAGATTGAACAGGTGATGGTGGTGCTGGGCGAGATTGGTGCCCAGGACTTGCCGATCCTCGAGGTCTATAACAAACTCGATTTGCTTGAGGGCGTTGAGCCACAAATCCAGCGCGACGAGAACGGCGTACCTCAACGGGTGTGGCTGTCGGCGCGTGATGGCAGTGGTCTGGAGCTGCTTGAACAAGCGATTGCCGAACTGCTCGGCAGTGATTTGTTCGTCGGCACCTTGCGCTTGCCGCAGCGTTTTGCTCGACTGCGTGCACAGTTTTTCGAACTGGGCGCGGTACAGAAAGAAGAACACGACGAAGAAGGTGTCAGCTTGCTGGCCGTTCGGTTACCGCGCTCGGAGCTCAATCGGCTGGTCAGTCGCGAGGGTGTGGTGCCGGAGGAGTTCATCGAGCAACACACTTTGCAATAAAAGCCTCCTAAAGCGGTTGTGCCGCAATGGCAGGCATTCTGTAGCATTGGTCGGCGCGCCGTGGGCGCGTCTTTGCTTTATCAGATGGAGAGCGCTATGGCTTGGAATGAGCCGGGTGGCAACTCGAATAATCAGGATCCTTGGGGTGGTAAGCGCCGCAATAATGGCGACCGCAAGGGGCCACCAGATCTCGACGAGGCCTTCCGAAAGCTGCAGGAAAGCCTGAATGGGTTGTTCGGTGGTGGGAAAAAACGCGGTGGTGACGACGGCGGTCGCACAAGCAAGGGCGGTGGGTATGGCCTGCTGGGCCTGGGTCTTGTCGTACTGGCGGCCGTATGGCTTTACAGCGCCGTTTACGTGGTGGACGAGCAGGAGCAAGCCGTGGTGCTGCGCTTCGGCAAGTACTACGAGACGGTCGGGCCGGGCCTGAACATCTACTTCCCGCCGATCGACAAGAAGTACATGGAGAACGTTACGCGTGAACGTTCCTACACCAAGCAGGGCCAGATGCTGACCGAAGACGAGAACATCGTCGAAGTGCCGCTGACCGTGCAGTACAAGATCACCAACCTGCAGGACTTCGTGCTTAACGTCGACCAGCCGGAAATCAGCCTGCAACACGCCACCGAAAGCGCCTTGCGCCATGTGGTGGGCTCTACCGCCATGGACCAGGTGCTGACCGAAGGTCGTGAGTTGATGGCCAGCGAAATCAAGGAGCGCCTGCAACGGTTCCTGGATACGTATCGCACCGGTATCACCGTCACCCAGGTGAACGTGCAGAGCGCAGCCGCACCGCGTGAAGTACAGGAAGCCTTCGACGACGTGATCCGCGCCCGTGAAGACGAGCAGCGTTCGCGCAACCAGGCTGAAACCTACGCCAACGGCGTCGTGCCGGAAGCCCGTGGTCAGGCCCAGCGCATCCTTGAAGATGCCAACGGTTACCGCGACGAAGTGGTCTCGCGCGCCAAGGGTGAGGCGGATCGCTTTACCAAGCTGGTCGCCGAGTATCGCAAGGCACCCGAGGTCACCCGTGAGCGTCTGTACCTGGACACCATGCAGGAAGTCTTCAGCAACACCAGCAAGGTTCTCGTGACCGGCAGCAAGGGTGGGCAGAACAACCTGCTGTACCTGCCGCTGGACAAGATGATCGAAGGTGGTCGTAGTGGCGCCAGCGCACCGTCCACCGGTTCGAACGCCGCTGCCAACGAAGCGAGCGCCCGTGCGGCCGCTGACCTGCTGCAACAGCAAACACGTACCAGGGAGAGTCGTTGATGAGCAATAAATCGCTGACCGCCCTGATTGTGGGCGTCGTCGTGGTCATCGCTGCCTGGAACTGCTTCTACATCGTGGCTCAGACCGAGCGCGCGGTGCTGCTGCAATTCGGTCGCGTGGTCCAGGCGGATGTCCAGCCCGGCCTGCATGTGAAGGTCCCCTACGTGAACCAGGTGCGCAAGTTCGACGCACGCCTGATGACCCTGGATGCACCGACGCAGCGCTTCCTGACCCTGGAAAAGAAAGCCGTGATGGTTGACGCCTACGCCAAGTGGCGCGTCAAGGACGCCGAGCGTTACTACACCGCGACCTCCGGCCAGAAGCAGCTTGCCGATGACCGTTTGTCGCGGCGTCTCGAGTCGGGCCTGCGTGACCAGTTTGGCAAGCGCACCCTGCACGAGGTGGTATCCGGTGAGCGTGATGCGCTGATGGCGGATATCACCCGCTCGCTGAACACCATGGCGGAAAAGGAACTGGGTATCGAAGTGGTCGATGTACGCGTCAAGGCCATTGACTTGCCCAAGGAAGTGAACCGCAGCGTGTTCGAGCGCATGAGCACCGAGCGTGAGCGTGAGGCGCGTGAACACCGCGCCAAGGGTAACGAGCTGGCTGAGGGGATCCGTGCGGATGCCGACCGTCAGCGTCGTGTCCTGCTGGCGGAAGCCTATCGCGAGTCTGAAGAGGCCCGCGGTGATGGCGATGCGCAAGCGGCTGCGATCTACTCCAAGGCCTACGGCCAGGACCAGGAGTTCTACGCGTTCTACCGTAGCCTGCGTGCCTACCGTGAAAGCTTCGCGAACAAAACCGACGTGATGGTGCTGGACCCAAGCAGCGATTTCTTCCGCTACCTGGAAAAAGCCAAGTAATCAGCTCGTCACTGTGCAGGAACCACTCCGTCGGGCGGCTAAAATGCCTGGCGGGGTGATCCTTTCAGAAAACGGGTGTATGATGCGGCAGCCGGGAAATTCCCGGCTTTTTTGCGTCTGCATGTTTGATTGTTGATGGCCGCGCAGGCGCCACCGGTTTTTCGAGGAAAGTGCCCGACGAGGCCAGTTGCAGGTCGTTCGTCACGTCGCTCTTGCGCGTGTTTTATGCAAGGGGCGGGTGTTTTCTGCTTCACTCAAGGCTCGGCCGAGGGCTGGCCGCCCGGATCATAGGGGAATGGCGTAATGGCAACGGTAGACCGCTGGCTGCTGCCAGATGGCATCGAAGAAGTACTGCCACCGGAGGCTGCGCGCATTGAAGTAGCGCGTCGCCAGGTGTTGGATCTGTTCCAGAGCTGGGGTTACGAGTTTGTCGTGACTCCCCATATCGAGTACCTGGAATCCCTGCTGACCGGCGCGGGCCAGGACCTGGATCTGCGCACCTTCAAGGTTATCGACCCGCAATCGGGCCGGCAGATGGGCTTTCGTGCCGACATCACGCCGCAGGTTGCGCGCATCGACGCGCACACCCTGCGCCGCGAAGGCCCGAGTCGCCTGTGCTACGCCGGCAGTGTGTTGCATGCTCAGCCGCGTGCCTTGTCGTCTTCGCGCAGCCCGATCCAGTTGGGGGCCGAGCTGTATGGCGACGCCAGCCCGAGCAGCGACGTTGAAGTGATCAGCCTGATGCTGGCCATGCTGCAACTGGCGGATGTGCCGGATGTGCACATGGACCTGGGCCATGTCGGGATCTACCGTGGCCTGGCCCGTGCCGCCGGGTTGTCCGGCGAAGTCGAGCAGCAGTTGTTCGATGCCCTGCAACGCAAGGCCATCGATGAAGTCATTGCTCTGACCGAAGGCGTGCCTGCAGACCTCGCCGGCATGCTGCGTGCGCTGGTCAACCTGTGCGGTGGCCGTGAAGTGCTGGTGGCCGCGCGTGAGCGTCTGGCCAATGCGCCGGCGTCCGTATTGGCTGCACTGGACGACGTGCTGGCCATCGCCGAGCAGTTGTCGGCGCGTTTCCCGCAGTTGCCGCTGTACTTTGATCTGGGCGAGTTGCGCGGCTACCACTACCACACCGGCGTGGTGTTCGCCGTGTTCGTTCCGGGTGTTGGCCAGGCCATCGCCCAGGGCGGTCGTTATGACGATATCGGCGCTGACTTTGGTCGCGCGCGTCCGGCCACCGGCTTTTCCACCGATTTGAAAACCCTGGTGACCCTGGGGCGTGCTGAGGTCGAGCTGCCGTCTGGTGGCATCTGGATGCCCGACAGCACGGACGCAGCACTCTGGCAGCAGGTTTGCCAGTTGCGCAGTGAGGGTCAGCGTGTGGTCCAGGCGTTGCCTGGGCAGCCATTGGCCGCCGCCCGTGAAGCGGACTGCGACCGGCAATTGATTCAGCAGAACGGGCTTTGGCAAGTATCGCCACTGGCTTCTTGAGTTTTCCTGCCGGCCATCGCCGGCACCAAGTTTGCGCGAATGAGGACAAGTGTTATGGGTAAGAATGTCGTAGTCCTGGGCACCCAATGGGGTGATGAGGGCAAAGGCAAGATCGTTGATCTGCTGACCGAACATGCTGCCGCCGTAGTGCGCTACCAGGGCGGCCACAACGCTGGTCACACCCTGGTTATCGATGGCGAAAAAACCGTCTTGCACCTGATCCCGTCGGGCGTGCTGCGCGAAGGCGTGCAGTGCCTGATTGGCAACGGCGTGGTGGTAGCCCCCGACGCCCTGCTGCGCGAGATCACCAAGCTGGAAGAAAAAGGCGTGCCGGTGCGCGAGCGCTTGCGTATCAGCCCGTCCTGCCCGTTGATCCTGTCTTTCCACGTTGCCCTGGACCAGGCCCGTGAAAAAGCGCGTGGCGAGCTGAAGATCGGCACCACCGGTCGCGGCATCGGCCCGGCCTACGAAGACAAGGTCGCCCGCCGCGGCCTGCGTGTGGGCGACCTGCTCAACATGCCGCGCTTTGAAGACAAGCTGCGTGAACTGGTGGATTACCACAACTTCATGCTGGTGGGTTATTACAAAGAGCCTGCCATCGAGTTCGACAAGACCCTGGCCGAGTGCAAGGAATACGCCGAGCTGCTCAAGCCGCTGATGCTGGACGTGACCGCCGAGCTGCACGACCTGCGTCGCGCCGGCAAGGACATCATGTTCGAAGGCGCCCAAGGCTCGTTGCTGGACATCGACCACGGCACCTACCCGTACGTGACCAGCTCCAACACCACCGCCGGCGGCGTTGCCACCGGTTCCGGCGTTGGCCCGATGTTCCTCGACTACATCCTGGGCATCACCAAGGCCTACACCACCCGCGTGGGTTCGGGGCCGTTCCCGACTGAGCTGTTCGACGCAGTCGGTGCGCACTTGGCCAAGCAGGGTCACGAGTTCGGCGCCACCACCGGCCGTGCCCGTCGTTGCGGCTGGTTCGACGCCGTTATCCTGCGTCGCGCCATCGATGTGAATAGCATCTCCGGCATCTGCCTGACCAAGCTGGACGTACTCGATGGTCTGGAAGCCATCAACATCTGCATCGGCTACAAGGATGCACAGGGCAATGACGTGGCGCCGACTGACGCTGACAGCTATGTCGGCCTGCAGCCGGTGTATGAAGAAGTGCCGGGCTGGAGCGAGTCGACCGTGGGTGCCAAGACCCTGGAAGAACTGCCGGCCAATGCCCGTGCCTACATCAAGCGTGTTGAAGAGTTGATCGGTGCGCCGATCGACATTATTTCGACGGGCCCGGACCGCAACGAAACCATCGTTCTGCGCCACCCGTTCGCTTGATAAGCGATTGATGTAAAAAGCCAAAGGGCTCCTTCGGGAGCCCTTTTTCATGGGCATCTACCAGACGGCACGACACTTGCTGTGATTCTCTCTTTCGGAGTGCCATCAAATTAGTGGCACCTGTGGTGGAGGGATTCCCGATGTCTGCCGTTCTCTCGGTGTTACAAAGTCGTCTGTTGCGTCCGGTGTTCGTTACTCTGGGTATCGCCCTTTTGGTGCAAGTGCTGGTCGCCGTCGCGCTGACGCGGAGCACGGTCACGGCGTTGGAGGCAGATTTGGCCGCGCGTCTGGGCATCGACAGCCAGAAGCTCTCAGGCGAACTGGCCCAGGCCGGCAAAGAGGTCACGTCGAGCCTGGACAGCTTGTCCACCAGCACGCGCCAGCGCCTGACTGCAGGGATTTCGACGCGGCTGCAGGAAGAGCAGAAGCAACTGCGTGCGACCCTGGAAAAAGACCTGCAAGACTCCGCCAACGACATGGCGCAGTTGCTGGCCTCAGTGGCGCCGCGCGCCATGTGGGACAGCGACGTGCCGGCGCTGTCGGAGTTCGCCCGGCGTGCGCAGCGCAATCCCAACGTGTTGTTCGTGGTCTATGACGACGCCACGGGCGAGCATCTGACCCGCTACCTCAACCGTGAAAACCCGATCAACCAGGCGCTGCTGGCCAAGGGCGCTGGTGAGCGCGCCCTCGACAAAGTGCTGGATGCGGCCAGGTCCGATCCTGCCGTGTACTACGTGGAGGCGCCCATCAGCCCCAATGGGGTCGAGATCGGCAAGGTGCGCATGGGTGTTTCCACCGCCTCGGTGGAGGCGAATCTGCAAGCCCTCGATAAACGCTTCGCCGCGTTGATTGCCAGCGGCGATCAACTGGTGGGCGACAGCCTCAAGGGCGCAGCGGCCGACAGCGCGTCCGCCATGGGCGCGCGCCTGCAATCGGCCCAGGCCACCGCCAATCAGATGACGGCCAACACCACCGATGCTGTGCAGGACGCGGCGGGCACCCTGCGCTGGCGCATCGGCATGGGGCTCGCCATCGTGGGCTTGGCAGTGTTGCTGCTGATCGCCGTCGTGCTGGGGCGGCGTGTGGTCAATCGCCTGAAACTGTTGATTGCCGCCATGGATGACCTGGCGGCGGGCGACGGTGACCTGACCCGGCGCGTGCAAATCAACAGCAAGGACGAAATCGGCGCCATGGCCTCGGCGGTCAATCGCTTTGTGGATAAGTTGCAGCCGATCGTGCGCGAGGCGGGCGATGTGGCCCAGCGTACCGGGGTGGAAATCGGCGCCATGACCCTGCGTAATGCCGGTGCCGATGCCGCGGCCGGCTTGCAGCGTGATGAGGTCGCCGAGAGCCTGCGGGAGCTTTCGCAAATGGCTGATGAGGCCCAGGCCGAAAGTCAGGCGATGCAGGCGGCGTTGCAGCAGGTGGTGGATATTCGCCAGGCCACCGACGAAAATGCGCGTACGTCGGCCGAAGTCGGCAGTTTGATCGAGGCACTGGCCGGGCAGGTGCAGGCTGGCTCCCAGGTTATCGAACGGCTGGCGCAGCAAAGCGAACAGATCGAGGTGGTGCTGACCGTGATTCATGGCATTGCCGAACAGACCAACCTGCTGGCGCTCAACGCGGCGATCGAAGCGGCGCGTGCCGGCGAGACCGGGCGTGGCTTTGCGGTGGTGGCGGACGAGGTGCGTGCGCTGGCCAGCAAGACCCAAAGCTCTACCGGGGACATCCAGGCGCATATCGTCGCGTTGCAGCAAGGCGCGCGCGAGGCGGTGGAAACCATCGGCAAGGCCGGGCGCCAGGCCAGCGAAGGCTTGCTGGTGTTGCGCGACAGTGAGCGTTTACAGCAGACGGTACAGGCCTCGGTGGAGCAGGTGCACGCGGCCATTGGCCTGGCGACGCGCGCGGCCGAGCATCAGGCTCAGGGCGCGCATGCGGTGCGGGGGCGGGTTGAGGTGATCCATGCGCAGGCCGAGCGTGCTGCGCAGGCGGTGGTGGAGACCACGGCCAGTGGCAAGGTGCTGGATGGGCTGGCGGCGCAACTAAAGGCCAGCCTGGGGCAGTTTCGGGCTTAGCGGTGCTTGTACCGGAGCCATCGCAGGCAAGCCAGCTCCCACATTGAACTGCATTGCAGCGCTGGAACTCGTTCAACTGTGGGAGCGGGCTTGCCTGCGATAGCTCTTTCAGCGGCTCAGATACATCCGTGTCGTCAGCAAATACACCGGTAACCCCGATACCAGAATCAACAACGCCGCATAGGGTGCTGCCGCCGCAAATTCGATATTGGAGGTATGTGCCCAAACGGCAGTCGCCAGGGTATTCAGCCCGGTCGGACTGAGCAGCAGCGTCGCCGTCAATTCCTTCATCGCATCCAGAAACACCAGCGCAAATGCCGCACCCAGCGCCGGGAAAATAATTGGCAGGGTCACGCGGCAAAACGCACTGAACGACGACGCGCCCAGAGTGCGTGCAGCCTCTTCCAGCTGCGGCGCAGCCTTGTTCAGGGCCGTACGAATCGGCGCCTGGGCCAGTGGCAAAAACAGCAGCGCATAAGCAATCAGCAACAGCGCCGAGGTTTGATACAGCGCCGGCACGTAATGCAGCGCGAAATACACCAGTGTCAGGGCGATGACCAGCCCAGGCAGGGCGTGCAGCAGATAGGGCAGACGCTCGGCCCAGATCGCCAGTCGGCCTTTGTAGCGCACCACCAGAAGCCCCACCGGCACCGCCAGCACCAGGCACAGCGCCGCGCCGCCCAGCGAGAGCGCCAGGGACGAGAGCAACGCCTCGCCAATGTCGGTCAGCGGAAACGCCGCCGACGAACCCACCGCCAGCCAGTACCCGAGCATGCCCAGCGGAATGCCGCTGCCGATTACCGCCAACGCCAGGCAATACAGCTGACCCAACGGTACCCACTGGCCCAGCTTCACCTGCCCGGCATGCCGTGCCGCGCCCTGGCCGATACGCACATGTCGGCCCTTGCCGCGCACGCGCAGCTCAAGCCACAGCAGGGTCAGGCACATCACCAGCAACACCGCCGACAGCATCGCGGCATTGGCATTGCTGAACTCCAATTCGAATTGCTGGTAAATCGCCGTGGTGAAAGTCTGCAGGCCGATGATCGACAGGGCGCCGAACTCCACCAGCATGTGCAGCGCGATCAGCAACGCACCGGCCAGCAGGGACGGCCACAGCAAGGGCAGGGTGACGCGCACGAACACGCGCCAGCGATTCATGCCCAGCGTGCGCGCGGACTCTTCAAGGGAGGGGTCCAGGTTGCGCAGGGTCGCTGCCACCGGCAGGAACACCAGCGGGTATTTGGACAGCGTCATCACCAGGATCGCCCCGCCGAGCCCTTCGAAACTGGCGCTCAGCGACACCCAGGTAAAGCTGCTGACAAACGCTGGCACCGCGAACGGCAGGCACAGGATCACGCCCCAGATACGCCGTCCCGGCAGGTTGCTGCGTTCGAGCAGCCACGCCAGAGACAGGCCGATGACGCCACACGCCACGGTAACCCCGACCATCAGCGCCAACGTATTGCGCAGCAGGCCGAACACGTAAGGCCGCCACAGCAAGTGCAGGGCCTGGGCCCAGCCGGCCTGCCAAGCCTTGAGTCCGACATAGACCAGCGGCAGCAGGCTCAGGCCAACCAGCAACAGCACGGGCAACAGCAGCCAGATCGACGGCCGTTTGCGCCGGGGCATGAGCCTCGACACCGATAGCGATGGGCTCATCAGTTCAAGCCAACCTCGCGTTCCAGCTCAAGAGCTTCCTCGGCATTGCCAAGGTCGGCGGGCGTGACTTTCGGCGGTTGCAGCTCATTGAACGGCTTGAGGCCACGGCTCGATTGCATCCCCTTGCGCAGCGGGTATTCGGCCGAGGTATTGGTGATCACGCGTTGGCCTTCTTCACTGGCCATGAATGCCAGTAACTGCTGGGCTTCTTTCGGATGTTTGCTGGACTTGAGCGCGGCGGCCGAGGACACCGTGATCAGGCCACCGGCATCGCCGTCAGTAAAATAATGCAGCTGCGAATCCAGATTGGTTTTTTCTTTCTTCAAGGCAAACCAGTAGTAGTTGTTCACCAGTACGGTGGCCACTTCGCCATTTTCCACCGCTTTGAGTGCCACCATATTGTTGCTGTACACCTTGCCGAAGGCGCGCAGGCCGGTCAGCCATTCTTCAGCCGCCTCGCGCCCGTGCAGCTTGATGATCGCCACGGCCTGTTCCTGAAACGCGCCGCTGGTGGGCACGAAGCCGACTTTGCCTTGCCACTCCGGGCCGGCGAAATCCAGCACCGATTTGGGCAGGTCTTTTTCCGCAATCAGTTTCGGGTTGAAGGCCACCACGCGGGTGCGCGCGGTCACGCCCATCCAGTTGCCGTTGCGGCCCACATAGTCCTTGGGCAGCACGTCGAGGGTGCTGGCATCGATATTGGCCAGCAGGCCTTGCTCGCCGAGCTTATTGAGTGGCGGGGATTCTTCGGTGTAGATCACGTCGGCTGGTGAGCGCTCGCCTTCTTCGACGACTTGGCTGGCCAACTGATTGCTGCTGCCTTTGCGCACGTTGACGTGAATGCCGGTTTTGGCTTCGAACGCCTTGGCGAGTTCATCGCCGACTTCTTTGTGTTGGCCGTTGTAGAGGGTCAGGGAGACTTTGTCGGCGCTGTGAGCTGAGGGTGAGAGCAGGGTCAGGCTGAGCAGGGTGAGTGTCAGACCACGCAGAAAGGATGTTTTGAGATGGGTAGAGCGGATAGTCATCCGACGGTTTCCTCGCTTTAATGCAACAAATCGTTGCAAGGATAAACGATAAAACTTCTCAAGTACGGGCGAGGAGGGTGAATCGCCGGAAGTTTTCAAACCCCGGAAACGAAAAAACCCGCTTTCGCGGGTTTGATCTGAATTTGGTGCCCAGGAGAAGACTCGAACTTCCACGACCTTGCGATCACCAGCACCTGAAGCTGGCGTGTCTACCAATTTCACCACCTGGGCATTATCAAGCAACGTTGCCGCTGTTGATGGGGCGAACTATACGGCGGGCTTTTTAATCTGTAAACCCCTGCCTCGAAAAATATAAATCAATTTTTTCGTTAAAAATCAAAGGCCTGAAACGAAAAAACCCGCTTTCGCGGGTTTGATCTGAATTTGGTGCCCAGGAGAAGACTCGAACTTCCACGACCTTGCGATCACCAGCACCTGAAGCTGGCGTGTCTACCAATTTCACCACCTGGGCAGCATCAACCACGTTGCCGTCGTCGATGGCGCGCACTATACGGAGCCGATTTTAAGCTGTAAACCCCCGCTATCAAAAAACTCTGGAAAACTTCGCCAGTGGTCGTGCAAGGTGTGCAATCAATGGCACAAAAGGCTTTTTAAGGGCTTGTTGACGCCTGAAATTTCCCGTTTCAATACGCGTATGCCAAACTAACCCCTATATAGACAAGGTGAAAACTCTCTAATGGCCGATTGGCAGTCCCTCGATCCCGAGGCCGCTCGTGAAGCGGAAAAATATGAAAACCCTATTCCTAGCCGCGAACTGATCCTGGCGCACCTCGCCGATCGGGGTTCGCCTGCTAGCCGCGAGCAACTGGTTGAAGAGTTCGGTCTGACCACCGAAGACCAGCTCGAAGCCCTGCGCCGCCGTCTGCGTGCCATGGAGCGCGACGCTCAGTTGATCTACACCCGCCGTGGCACCTATGCGCCTGTGGACAAACTCGACCTGATCCTGGGCCGCATTGCCGGTCACCGTGACGGCTTCGGCTTCCTGATCCCGGATGACGGCAGTGATGACCTGTTCATGAGCCCGGCGCAAATGCGCCTGGTATTCGATGGCGACCGTGCCCTGGCGCGTGTTTCCGGGCTGGACCGTCGCGGTCGCCGCGAAGGTGTGATTGTCGAAGTGGTGTCCCGCGCCCACGAGTCCATCGTCGGCCGTTACTTCGAAGAAGGCGGCATCGGCTTCGTGGTGCCGGATAACCCCAAGGTCCAGCAGGAAGTGCTGATCACTCCGGGCCGCAATGGCGCCGCCAAGGTCGGTCAGTTCGTCGAGGTGAAAATCACTCACTGGCCAACGGCACGCTTTCAGCCTCAGGGCGATATTGTTGAAGTGGTCGGCAACTACATGGCGCCGGGCATGGAAATCGACGTCGCGCTGCGGACCTACGATATTCCGCATGTGTGGCCCGAAGCCGTTATCAAGGAAGCGCGCAAGCTCAAGCCGGAAGTGGAAGACAAGGACAAAGAGAAGCGCATCGACCTGCGCCATCTGCCGTTCGTCACCATCGATGGCGAAGACGCTCGCGACTTCGACGATGCGGTCTACTGCGAAGCCAAGCCTGGCAAACTTCGCCTGTTCTCCGGCGGCTGGAAGCTGTATGTCGCGATTGCCGACGTGTCCAGCTACGTGAAAATCGGTTCTGCGCTGGATAACGAAGCCCAGGTGCGCGGCAACTCCGTGTACTTCCCTGAGCGTGTGATCCCGATGCTGCCCGAGCAGCTGTCCAACGGCCTGTGCTCGCTGAATCCGAAAGTCGACCGCTTGGCGATGGTGTGCGAGATGACCATCTCGAAAACCGGCGAAATGACCGACTACCAGTTTTACGAAGCGGTGATTCACTCCCAGGCGCGCCTGACCTACAACAAGGTCAGCACCATTCTGGAAACGCCGAAGACCAGCGAAGCCAAGGCCCTGCGTGGCGAATATGCCGGCGTGGTTGCGCACCTCAAGCAGCTCTACGCGCTGTACAAGGTGTTGCTGGGTGCCCGTCACGTGCGTGGCGCGATCGATTTTGAAACGCAGGAAACCCGAATTGTCTTCGGTTCCGAGCGCAAGATCGCCGCAATCACCCCGACCACTCGTAACGATGCGCACAAGCTGATCGAGGAGTGCATGCTGGCGGCCAACGTGGCCACCGCAGAATTCCTGAAAAAACACGAAATCCCTGCGCTGTACCGGGTGCACGACGGCCCGCCGCCGGAGCGTCTGGAAAAACTGCGCGCGTTCCTTGGTGAGCTCGGCCTGTCCCTGCACAAAGGCAAGGACGGCCCGACGCCGAAGGATTACCAGGCACTGTTGGCCAGCATCAAGGACCGTCCGGATTACCACGTGATCCAGACCGTGATGCTGCGCTCCCTGAGCCAGGCGGTGTACAGCGCCGATAACCAGGGCCACTTCGGCCTCAATTACGAGGCGTACACCCACTTCACGTCGCCGATTCGCCGTTATCCGGACCTGCTCACGCACCGAGCGATCCGCAGTGTGATCCATTCCAGGCAGGACACCCCGCACGTCAAGCGCGCCGGTGCCATGAGCATTCCGAAAGCACGGATTTATCCGTACGACGAAGCCGCTCTGGAACAGCTCGGCGAGCAATGCTCCATGAGCGAACGCCGCGCCGACGAAGCCACGCGCGATGTGGTGAACTGGCTCAAGTGCGAGTTCATGAAGGACCGCGTGGGCGAGTCGTTCCCGGGTGTGATCACCGCCGTGACCGGCTTTGGCCTGTTTGTCGAGCTGACCGACATCTACGTCGAAGGCCTGGTGCACGTCACCGCCTTGCCGGGCGACTACTACCACTTCGATCCTGTGCATCACCGCCTGGCGGGCGAGCGCAGCGGTCGCAGCTTCCGCCTGGGCGACACGGTGGAAGTGCAGGTCATGCGCGTCGACCTCGACGAACGCAAGATCGATTTCGGCATGCCCGACAAGCCGACCGAGCCGGCTGGCCGTAAAAAACGCGGCAGCGAAACCACAGCCCAGTCCTCGAAAGGCAAGGCGGCGGCTGCAACCGCGACGACGGAGTCTGCGCCTGCCAAGTCTGGCCGTCGTTCCTCTGCCAAGGACAAGTCCCCGGAAGCCTACCGTCCGAGCGATGCTGCGGCGAAGAACGCCGAGCTGCGCAAGAGCCGCGAGTTGAAGCAGCAGTTGCTCAACGAAGCCAAAAGCGGCGGTAAAGCGGCGTCTGGGGGAAAGTCCCAGGCGGCGGAAAAAACGTCGAGCAAGACCAGTAAACACCGTAAAGGCCCGTCCAAGACGGGTTCGGCCCCTGCCAAGAGCGGCGGGTCGCGCAAACCTAAGGCCAAGTCATGAGTCTGGAAAAAATCTACGGCGTGCACGCCGTAGAAGCACTGCTGCGTCACCACCCCAAGCGCGTCAAGCAGGTATGGCTGGCCGAAGGTCGCAGCGAGCCGCGCGTTCAGGCGCTGGTCGAGCTGGCGACCCAGAATAAAGTCGCCATTGGCCAGGCCGAGCGTCGTGAAATGGACGTCTGGGTCGAAGGTGTGCACCAGGGTGTGGTTGCCGATGTCAGCCCGAGCCAGGTGTGGGGCGAGGCCATGCTCGACGAGCTGCTCGACCGTACCGAAGGCGCGCCCCTGTTGCTGGTGCTGGACGGCGTGACCGACCCGCACAACCTCGGCGCCTGCCTGCGCTCGGCGGATGCCGCTGGCGCTCTGGCAGTGATCGTGCCCAAGGACAAGTCGGCCACTCTGACGCCGGTGGTGCGCAAGGTTGCTTGTGGTGCGGCGGAAGTGATCCCGCTGGTGGCCGTGACCAACCTGGCGCGCACCCTGGAAAAACTCCAGCAGCGCGGCCTGTGGGTCGTGGGCACGGCAGGGGAGGCCGAGGTCAGTATTTATGACCAGGATCTCACCGGGCCGACCATCCTGATCATGGGTGCTGAAGGCAAGGGCATGCGTCGCCTGACCCGCGAGCATTGCGATTACCTGGTCCATCTGCCGATGGCCGGTAGCGTCAGCAGCCTCAACGTGTCGGTCGCCACCGGCGTGTGCCTGTTTGAAGCCCAGCGCCAGCGGGGCGCCAAAGCTAAGGCCAAGCCGAAGAACTAGCCAAGTCTGGCTCAGTTCAAAATGTGGGAGCTGGCTTGCCTGCGATAGCATCACCTCGGTATCACTGAAACACCGAGGTGCCTGCATCGCGGGCAAGCCCGACTCCCACATTTGTTTTGTGGTGCTTGGAAGATTGTTCAAATAATCACCAATCACCTTGCACGCTTCCTCCCCCTTCTCTACAATTGCGCCCCTTGCCTTCCCGGCAGGCACCGATGTGCCTCCCCTGTGGCAAGTCCATAAGTGTCATTCACTCCTTGTCTGACCGTTTTTGAGCGGCAGGCTACAACCCGTAAGGAGCATTCATGCGTCATTACGAAATCATCTTTTTGGTCCACCCGGATCAAAGCGAGCAAGTCGGCGGCATGGTTGAGCGTTACACCAAGCTGATCGAAGAAGACGGCGGCAAAATCCACCGTCTGGAAGACTGGGGCCGTCGTCAACTGGCCTATGCAATCAACAATGTTCACAAGGCTCACTACGTGATGCTGAACGTTGAGTGCACCGGCAAGGCCCTGGCCGAGCTGGAAGACAACTTCCGCTACAACGATGCAGTGATCCGTAACCTGGTCATCCGTCGCGAAGAAGCCGTTACCGGCCAATCCGAGATGCTCAAGGCTGAAGAAAACCGCAGTGAGCGCCGTGAGCGTCGCGACCGTCCTGAGCACGAAGGCGCTGATAGCGCTGACAGTGATGACAGCGACAACAGCGATAACGCTGACGAGTAATCCACGGACCTTTTAAGGAGCCTATCAAATGGCACGTTTCTTCCGTCGTCGTAAATTCTGCCGTTTCACCGCTGAAGACGTGAAAGAGATCGACTACAAAGATCTCAACACTCTGAAAGCCTACGTATCCGAGACCGGCAAAATCGTTCCAAGCCGTATCACCGGTACCAAAGCACGTTATCAGCGTCAGCTGGCCACCGCTATCAAGCGCGCCCGCTTCCTGGCCCTGCTGGCCTACACCGACAGCCACGGCCGCTGAGACCGGGCAGTCGACAAGTAGTAAGGGATTGAATGCATGCGCGCCTTGGCTGAGTTCATCATGCGCGGTCGTATGCAGGCCACTCTGGTAGTGGCCGGCTGTGCGGCATTGCCGTTGTTGTATTGGTTGGGTGCTGCCGCGGGATGCCTTGTGCTCCTGCGGCGCGGTTTGCAGGATGCCATTGGCGTCCTGGCCCTGGGATTGCTGGCCGGCCTTGTCTGGTGGCTGCAATTGGGCGAACCCAAGGTGCTTATGGTGCTGTTGGGGTCGTCGTGCCTTGCGTTGGTTCTGCGCGCAAGTGAGTCCTGGGTCCGCACGCTGCTGGTCAGCGTGGCAGTGGGGTTGGTGTATTCAGTGTTGCTTGGCGCGGCTTTCCACCCGCAAATCGAGGCGCTGGCGCAAGAGATCGTCAAGGTCCTGCCGCAAGCCCTCGGGGAGCTCTACCAGCAATTGTCGGTAGACGAGCGAGCGCGTCTCGCAGCATTGATAGCACCGGTCCTGATCGGCCTGATGGCGGTAGTGTTGCAGGTGGTCAGCCTGCTGAGCCTGATGCTTGGGCGTTATTGGCAAGCGTTGTTGTACAACCCGGGTGGTTTTGGTCGCGAGTTTCGCAGTATCAGAATCCCCGCGGGCCCGGCGATGTTGCTGCTGGCATGCATGGTGGTCGGACCGAACTTCGGTCCACAGGCAGCCCTGTTATTGCTGTTTTGCAGCGTACCGCTGGTGTTTTCCGGGCTGGCCCTGATTCACGGGCTGGTGGCGCAGAAGCGCCTGGCCAGGTTCTGGCTGGTGGGGTTGTACGTGACGCTGGTGCTGTTCATGCAGCTGATTTATCCGTTACTCGTGGTTTTGGCCATTGTCGACGGCCTGATTGATTTTCGCGGTCGTCTGGCGCCGAAAGACGCCGACAACGCGAACGGTGAAGGTTAAAAGTTAGAGGATTTTCACATGCAACTGATCCTTCTGGAAAAAGTCGCCAACCTGGGCAACCTGGGCGACAAAGTGAACGTTAAGGCCGGTTACGGTCGTAACTACCTGCTGCCATACGGCAAAGCCACCGCTGCAACCGCTGCCAACCTGGCTGCGTTTGAAGAGCGTCGTGCCGAGCTGGAAAAAGCCGCAGCAGACAAAAAAGCGTCGGCCGAAACTCGCGCTGCCCAACTGGCCGAGCTGGAAGTGACTATCACTGCCACCGCTGGCGACGAAGGCAAGCTGTTCGGTTCGATCGGCACCCACGACATCGCTGATGCACTGACCGCCTCCGGCGTTGAAGTGCAGAAGAGCGAAGTTCGTCTGCCGAACGGCACCATCCGCAACGTAGGCGAATTCGACGTAGCCGTGCACCTGCACGCCGAAGTTGAAGCCACCGTACGCGTTGTCGTGGTAGCAGCTTAAGCCGCACCCAACTGACTGGCACCTCGCGTGCCAGACGGTTAACATCGGGCACGATCCTGTTCACAGGTCGTGCCTTTTGTTTTTCTACACACCCCTAATTCCAAGTGGCCATGAACGATATCTCCGCTCCTGAGCAATACGATCTGCAAACCGCTGCCCTGAAGGTGCCGCCGCATTCCATCGAGGCCGAACAGGCCGTGCTCGGTGGCCTGATGCTGGACAACAACGCCTGGGAGCGCGTGCTGGATCAAGTTTCGGATGGCGATTTCTATCGGCATGACCACCGTCTGATCTTCCGCGCCATCGCCAAGCTGGCCGACCTGAACTCACCGATCGACGTCGTGACCCTCGCCGAGCAGTTGGACAAGGAGGGTCAGACCTCACAGGTTGGTGGCCTGGGTTACCTCGGTGAGCTGGCGAAAAACACGCCGTCCGTCGCCAACATCAAGGCCTATGCGCAGATCGTTCGCGCCCGTGCCACGTTGCGTCAGTTGATCGGCATCGCCACCGAAATCGCCGACAGCGCCTTCAACCCCGAAGGCCGCACCGCCGAAGAAATCCTCGACGAGGCCGAACGGCAGATCTTCCAGATCGCCGAAGCGCGTCCCAAGACCGGCGGCCCGGTCGGTGTCAATGAGCTGCTGACCAAGGCGATCGATCGCATCGACACCCTGTTCAACACCGATAACGCCATCACCGGCCTCTCCACTGGCTACACCGACCTCGACGGCATGACCAGCGGCCTGCAGCCGGCGGACTTGATCATCGTGGCCGGCCGTCCGTCCATGGGCAAGACCACCTTCGCCATGAACCTGGTGGAAAACGCCGTGTTGCGCAGTGACAAGAGCGTGTTGGTGTACTCCCTGGAGATGCCAGGTGAATCGCTGATCATGCGGATGCTTTCGTCGCTGGGCCGAATCGACCAGACCAAAGTCCGTGCCGGTCGCCTGGAAGACGACGACTGGCCGCGCCTGACCTCGGCGGTCAACCTGCTCAACGACCGCAAGCTGTTCATCGATGACACCGCCGGCATCAGCCCCTCGGAAATGCGCGCGCGTACTCGACGCCTGGTGCGCGAGCATGGCGATGTGGCACTGATCATGATCGACTACCTGCAGCTCATGCAGATTCCGGGTTCGGGGGGCGACAACCGTACCAACGAGATCTCCGAGATTTCCCGTTCCTTGAAAGCCCTGGCCAAGGAGTTCAACTGCCCGGTGGTTGCGCTGTCCCAGCTCAACCGTTCCCTGGAGCAACGTCCGAACAAACGCCCGATCAACTCCGACTTGCGTGAATCCGGAGCGATCGAGCAGGATGCCGACGTGATCATGTTCGTGTATCGCGACGAGGTGTATCACCCGGAAACCGAACACAAGGGCATCGCCGAAATCATCATCGGCAAGCAGCGTAACGGCCCGATCGGCACTACGCGCCTGGCGTTTATCGGCAAGTACACGCGATTCGAAAATCTTGCGCCGGGCAGTTACAACTTCGACGACGAGTAATTATCCCGCTGGTAACGGGAACAGTTGCCTGATGGTTGCTTCGTTGTATTGGTAATTCCAGCGCAGCTCGGCGCCCGCCGGGATGTCCTCGCTGGCAAACATGGCGGTGAGGATCATTTGTTCCTGTGGCGCATCGCCAACCTGGGTATTGACCCGAAACCGCGCAGCTTCAACGTTGTAACCTGCGGTGGCCTGACGCACTGGATGGCCGGCCTCGTACTCAAAGATCGTGTTGATCCTCGACAGCACGTTGTCGCCCGACAGAATCGGTTGCGTGTTCACGGCGTAAGGCGAAGTAGTCCTGACGTCTTTGATGGCCATCAGATAAGGGTCTTGCCGAATCTGCGCGACGTACAGTGGCAGTATTTCCCCGCCATATACCCCCAAGGCTTCGCCTTTGCCGAGCGGTTTACGGGTGATGACCGTGGCTTGTCCGATCAGCGCCGACTCCTGCGCAAACTTCTGATGGGCCGCCGTGAAAGACGTGACCTCAAGCTTGTCCTCGTACAGCCGCGCGACGTTTTCATAACCTTCCCACTGGATGTAAGGCCGAATCAACGTGCTGGGGAATACTGCGTTGGACGTTAACGATTTCCCCTGGGCCTGGATATGCCGGATGCGCATGGGCTGGCCTGTCAGGTTGCGCAGTGGGTATCGACCGTTGTTGGCTCGGTCGTAGATGCGCAGGTAGTTGGAACTGTGTTGGTAGCCTCGTTCGGCACGCATGCTGTTCAACTCTTGCTGCGTATACACCGGTCGCACACCGTTCTCTTCGGCTGACCCGTAGTCGCTGGAGGACGGTATTGATTCAAACTCATCACTGGATTCCATGCCTTCAAGTGACGGGGTAGGGGATTCTCCGCCGCCGTGCAGTGCCCCAATGGCCTGATCAATCTCCCAGCCGCCCCCTGTTTTTTGACGAACGTAGGGCTTATAGGCCCGGAAACGATTGCGCGCATCGACCAGCCACCAGCCCAGCGCGTCAGCTTTGACCTCGTAATAGGTTTGCTGGTCCTGAATGTAATAACGATAACTGCCGTCTGACGCGGGGCGGCTGTGATAAATGCCATCCTTGCGTGACGTCAGCTCGGTCGGGGGGCTTTTTTGTGCAAAGGACGGATCAAGTGGCAAGCCTGGCTCCGTTGCCGCTGGCCTCGAAAGCATGCCGCCCCGGTAAGCCGGAGCAGGCCTCGCCATCAGCGACGCGCCGGTCTTGTGCAGCGCCGCGTCAAGGGAGGTGACGTCTGATTGGCTGAAGAGCGTACTGCGTTCGGATTCGGTGAGCGTGCGCTCGATAGCGCCAGGCAGGTCGGTGGGTGCGCCTGGTGGCGCTGCGTACAACTCCCCCTCACGCACCAGCGTGTGGCTTGCGCTGCTATCCGCACCGCCGATGCTACCCAGCAGTGGGCCGCTTGGGCTGGCGTCATGTACGCTGATTTTTCGTGACTTCGGCCAGCCGGGCGTTTGCTCCAGGGTGTAAAGAACCAGTGGCACGCTCTCGGGGCCGCGCCTGGTGTCGAGAAAAATCCCTGCCTGCAAACGGGCTGCTTGAGCCGCATCGCTATAGGCCTTTGCCTCCATTTGCAGGGTTGGCAGAGTACTTTTTTCCGTCGACGTCACCGCTGTGTCATCGGGCTCGTTGAGCAGGTCAAACAGCCGCTGCTTTTTACGCGGAACGTCATCGGCCAGCCGTGCTGCCAGATTTTCGATTCTGGTCAAATAGTCGACATAGAACCTGGGTAGCAGCTTGTTGAATTCAACCTGCGGCATTTGCTCGTCCACCGCATGCAGAAGCTCTCCTTTTCTGAAGCGCGCTTCGCTGATCTTTATTTCGACTGTTCCCGTGCCGTGGCTCATCACCACCTGTTGTTGTTCGCCGACGATCTTCAATACATGGTTGGCCGGCCATTCAGGCAGGGACGTGAGCAGATGGAATTGAATCTGCGGTGAATAGGGGGTGACCGAGCTGCCTTCGGCGCGTTCCAGATTGAAGTCGGCCAATTCCTGGTCCAAGTTGAAGTCCCTGACCGTATCGCTCAGCAAGGGCGGCGGGCGCTGCATGTCCTGGTGGATTTCACGCAGGCTGGTCTTGTCCAGGCCGCTGAGCAGGAGGATCGGTTCAATCTTGGGCTGGGTGATATTTGCGGCGTCCGGCCCCAGACGCTTGATCAGTTTCAGTTCGTCCCAGTCGTGTGGTGTCTCATGGGCCTGGCGCCAACCGCCAACACCATTGCTGCGCAGCGCAGGGCGGTAGGCGTCCGGTTCGGTGGGGTGGTACAGCTCCCATTGCTGCGCATCGGGCGTGCGTTGGATAGCGTGGGGGTGGTCATCCAGTTTCAGGTAGTGCCGCTGTTCATGGGTGTACACGCCCTGTTTATCGGCCACCAGGTGGTCCGGTAATGCCTCGGGATGGCGGTAGGGCTTGAGATCGGCGTTCCACAAGCGCCAACCCTTGTTACGCACCTTGACCTTGACCAGCCTGGCACCGAAACCGACGGTGCGTATGGCGCCAGCCGTGGCCACCGCCAGGGCAGCGGTGTCCACCAGGTCGAGCAAGTCATTCAAGGCTTCGTCGCTGTCGCCCCGGCTCCAGGCCGCGAACCCTTCATACACGGTGTGGATCACCTGCGCAGCCGTGACCACCAACAGCACCTGACCCACGACGGGAATAAAGGAGGCAGCAAAAAACAGGGCGGACTTGCCCAGGTCGATCCAGCTCTGCAGGCGTTTTTGCCGGCTTATCAGGTCGACCTCGGCGGTGGGCACGGCCACGATGCGTGCATCGTTTTTGATCTGGGCGATTCGTTGTCGGGCAATGGCTGTGAACGGTTCTCCCTCTATCCTCGTGAGGCTGACCGCCGCCTGCAGTTTGGCCGGAAGCCTTTTTTGCGCGATCGGGAATTCGGAATGACGAAGCCTGGGCGGTAGCACGTCCAGCACGGTCCCCTGATGCTGCAGCGGCACCAGGTGTTTGAAGAACGCCAGATAATCGGCCTTCAGCAGGCGCACCGCCAACTGTGCTTTAAGCTCATCCAGGGAACCGTATTGACGCAGCACGGCGCTCGGATCCTCGGGTGTGTACAGCAGGAGCGGGTTATTGATGCCGGTGGTCGTGATCACCAGAACGTTGGGCAATACCACCTCATCGAGGGTCAGGTGGTTGCAGGTTATCTTCAGGTTATGTCCCGTTTCCTGAAGGGTCTTCAATTGCGAATACTGGCAAGGCGTTATCTCCTGGCGCATGCTGGCACCGTGCAGCGCAACGCCGAAGGCATGCTGCGCCTGGTCCCTGAAAATCCCCCGCACCCTGTCGGCAGACGCCGGCTCGAGGACATGGCTGATGTGTTTTGAATACTGGCCGCCGATATCCAGTTCGCGACAAAAGCGCGCGAACAGGGGGGCGCAAACAGTACTCGGCACCTCTCCCGAGTCCGTCTGATTGAAAATTACCGTACCGATTTCCATGCCGCCCGTCTCGGCCTCCGAGGCTTCGAAGTTTTGCAGGGCGGCTTCCAGCAGTGTTTGTCGGGTGGTCCTTGCGTGGTTTTTGATCAAGCCCAGCAGGTGATGATTTTTCCATTCGCGGGACAGGATGGCGTCTTCGTTCGTGACGAGGCCAAAGAACCAGGTTCGTATTTTTCCGTGCAGCAGCGCGCGTGCAAAATCTTGCGGGCTTTGTATCGTGCCAAGCAGATCCTTGAGGTCGTGCCTGGCCTGGTTGCTCTTGATCAGGCTGTTGCGAAAATCCTCACGGACCTGTGCGGGCGCCTTGATCAGCCAAGTGGGTATCTGCTCCTTGATGAAGTCCAGGTGGGGCGTGAGCGGCGAGCGTGACGGGGTGAAAGCGGGCGGTTGTTGAGTCATGGGTCGAGCCCTCATGGGCTGTGGTTGATCACGCTCAGCCTACCCATGGTTTTTTTGCCGGGGCCCTAGCCCGCTAGCCCCTGCCAACGCATTCATGTAAAAGCCGACCATTGCCGTCGGAATTGGTCAAAATTTGTGCTATATTCCGCGCCCGCGATTTTTCATCTCAACACCGGTTATCGTCATGCAAACAGCCAAGCCGTTATTTGACTATCCCAAGTACTGGGCCGAATGTTTCGGCCCGGCGCCATTCCTGCCGATGAGCAGGGAGGAGATGGATCAGCTTGGCTGGGATTCGTGCGACATCATCATCGTCACCGGTGATGCGTACGTGGACCACCCATCGTTCGGCATGGCCATCATTGGCCGGCTGCTGGAGTCCCAGGGCTTTCGCGTGGGGATCATTGCCCAGCCGAACTGGCAGTCCAAAGACGACTTCATGAAGCTCGGCGAGCCGAACCTGTTCTTCGGCGTCGCGGCCGGCAACATGGACTCCATGATCAACCGCTACACCGCCGACAAGAAAATCCGCTCCGACGACGCCTATACCCCCGGCGGCATGGCCGGCAAACGCCCGGACCGTGCGAGCCTGGTGTACAGCCAGCGCTGCAAGGAAGCCTACAAGAACGTGCCGATCGTGCTTGGCGGCATCGAAGCCTCCCTGCGCCGCATCGCCCACTACGACTACTGGCAGGACCGTGTGCGCAACTCGATCCTGATCGACGCCACCGCCGATATCCTGCTGTACGGCAACGCCGAGCGGGCCATCGTCGAAGTTGCCCAGCGCCTGTCGTGGGGCCACAAGATCGAAGACATCACCGATGTGCGCGGCACCGCGTTCATTCGCCGCGACACCCCGGCCGGCTGGTACGAAGTGGACTCCACGCGTATCGACCGTCCGGGCAAGATCGACAAGATCATCAACCCGTACGTGAACACCCAGGACACCCAGGCCTGCGCCATCGAGCAGGAAAAGGGGCCGGTGGATGATCCGGAAGAAGCCAAGGTTGTGCAGATCCTGGCCAGCCCGCGCATGACCCGCGACAAGACCGTGATTCGCCTCCCGTCGGTGGAAAAAGTCCGCGGTGATGCCGTGCTATACGCCCACGCCAACCGCGTGTTGCACCTGGAAACCAACCCGGGCAACGCCCGCGCCCTGGTGCAGAAGCACGGGGAAGTGGACGTGTGGTTCAACCCGCCGCCCATCCCGATGACCACCGAAGAAATGGACTACGTGTTCGGCATGCCTTACGCACGTGTGCCGCACCCGGCGTACGGCAAGGAAAAGATCCCGGCCTACGACATGATCCGCTTCTCGGTAAATATCATGCGTGGCTGCTTTGGCGGCTGCACCTTCTGCTCGATCACCGAGCACGAAGGCCGCATCATCCAGAACCGTTCCGAAGAGTCGATCATTCGCGAGATCGAAGAGATCCGCGACAAGGTGCCAGGCTTTACCGGCGTGATCTCCGACCTCGGCGGCCCCACCGCGAACATGTACCGCATCGCCTGCAAGAGCCCGGAGATCGAATCCGCGTGCCGCAAGCCTTCCTGCGTGTTCCCCGGCATCTGCCCGAACCTGAACACCGACCACTCGTCGTTGATCCAGCTTTATCGCAGTGCCCGTGCGTTGCCGGGTGTGAAGAAGATCCTGATCGCTTCCGGCCTGCGCTACGACCTCGCGGTCGAGTCGCCGGAGTACGTCAAAGAGCTGGTCACCCACCATGTGGGTGGCTACCTCAAGATCGCCCCGGAACACACCGAGGAAGGTCCGCTCAACCAGATGATGAAGCCGGGCATCGGCAGCTATGACAAGTTCAAGCGCATGTTCGAGAAGTACACCAAGGAAGCGGGCAAGGAGCAGTACCTGATCCCTTACTTCATCGCCGCCCACCCCGGCACCACCGATGAAGACATGATGAACCTGGCCCTGTGGCTCAAGGGCAATGGCTTTCGCGCCGACCAGGTGCAGGCGTTCTACCCGTCGCCGATGGCCACCGCCACTGCGATGTATCACTCGGGCAAGAACCCGCTGCGCAAGGTCACCTACAAGAGCGACGCGGTGACCATCGTCAAGAGCGAAGAACAACGCCGTCTGCACAAGGCCTTCCTGCGCTACCACGACCCGAAAGGCTGGCCGATGCTGCGTGAAGCCTTGACCCGCATGGGCCGCGCCGACCTGATCGGGTCGGGCAAGGACCAGTTGATCCCGCTGCACCAGCCGAGTACCGACAGCTACCAGAGCGCGCGTCGCAAGAACTCGACGCCGGCCGGCAGCCATAAGGTCGCCAAGGAAACCACCACCAGGATCCTCACCCAGCACACCGGCCTGCCGCCCCGTGGCAGCGACGGCAGCAACCCCTGGGACAAGCGCGAACAGGCCAAGGCCGCCGCGCAAGCGCGCAACAAGCAGGCGGCCAAGGAACGCACGGATGCGGCGAAGGGCAAAGGCGGCAAGCCAACGCGCAAGCCGGTAGTGCCGCGTTGATCGCAGCCTGAATATGCAAAACGCCAGCCTCGTGCTGGCGTTTTGCTTTCTAGTCGGTGGGTAGCCTGTTTGTTAAGGTGGTGCGCAATCGCCTTCGCGAACAAGCCCGCTCCCACATTTGAACGCGTTCTCCATTTGGAATGCGGCCAAATGTGGGAGCCGGGCTCGCCCGCGAAAGCGCCAGTTCAGTCACCACCTATATCAAGGAAGATCACCCCATGAGCAACCCCTTGCTCAACATCGGCATGGACTTCAACCGCTCCCGGTTCCTGGCCCGCCAGCGCATCGAAAGCCAACTCAATCTGCCCCGCCTGTTTGCGGCCATCGATGGCGATCCCGGCATCGTCGGCGCGGGTGTCGTGTACATCGACGCTGATTTTAATGTCGTGACGCTGCGCGAATTCAAGCCCATCTGCAGCATCAAGCCCAAGCGCATCATTTTGCGTGAGGCGCAGAAGTACATAGCCCCCGCGCAGTTTGCCGATCAGGTGACCAACAATCCGCGTGAGTCTCGACTCGTGGGGGAGGCCGTCAATACGACATTGTCTTGTGCCGGCGCGATTCTGGGTTGGATTGTGGTGTTCAGCGGCACTGTCGCCGTACCCTTCACGGGTGGCGCGAGCTTGGTGGTGGCGGGGCTGGGCGCCACCGCTGCGGCGGCCAGTACCGCGCAGTGCGTGGTTGGAGGCATGAGAACGTTCAACGAACTCAACGACCCGACCGCCAACGACGATATGGACAACGAGGAATGGTATCGCTATGCGATGCCAGTATTGGACGCGGCCTCGCTGTTGGGCGCCGGCGCCTCTACCCTGACGACTGTTCGACTGTTGCAGGCTCGAAAAGCAACGACCGGTAGAAGCTGGTACGAGCTGTCCAAGGGTTTGACTCGCCAGCAACGCAAGGCCCTCACCAAAGAGTTGCTAAGCCTGAAAGACCCAAGCCTGAGCAATAAGCTGCTGAAGTTGCGCCAGCGCTCCGGTGAGTTGGTGAAGCGCTATTCGGCGACCGAGATCAATCACGCGACTATTACGCAGATCAGGGACTCCCTCGGTGCCGCCATTGGTTTCACCGGCAGTGCAGTGTCCGGCAACATTCGAACCATCGCAGTAGGGTTGTACGAGGAGCTTGAGTGATGGTGCGTCAAGTCTCGTTAAAAGCTTTTTTGGCTGACTACTTCCCTGCGTTTATTTGTGCATTTTTCCTTGCCTGTTTTTCCCTGTCCGCTGCCATTTCATTGGCATCCAGTACCTTTTTCCGCGGTGAACCAGAGCGAGCGCGTTACTCCTTTGTGGCGGCGGTAGTCTTGGGGCTGCTCTTGGCGGTCAGTCACTTCTTCATGATCCGGGGGAGAGCCTGGGGCGTTTGGGCCATCGTCGCCTTCTACGCGGTGTGTTTTTTGATCGTATTACCAACCTATGGCTATCGGCCCCATATGGCTGCCTATGTCATTGGGTTACTGTTTCCAATGCTGGGACTGCTGTTGCTCAACAGTAAGCGTCATCGGCAAATGCGTCGTCAGCTACGGGAAATCCGTCACCTGCGTGAAGCCAAGAGCGCCAGGCACAAAGCTCGCTGAATGGGTAGATTCACGCCCCCCCAGCCTCGCACGCGCGCCATAAATATGTTCAGCGCGTGCAACGAATCGCCTTCGGGAGCGGGCTTGCTCGCGAAGGCGTCAGTTCAGTCATCGCCGTTTTCTGGCGCAGTATTTTCCGGTCTTCATGGGCGCGATTTTCGCGGCGGTATTCAGCCTGGTGTTCGCCGTCCCGCTGGTGGTCGACAGCTATTTCCCGCATCTGCCGCTGGAAGACAACCTCAAGTATTCCTTTTTCGGCGGCCTGGCGCTGACGTGGGCGGTGCTGCCCACGATCGCCACCCGCAAAGCCCGCTAGTTGGGTAGATTCACCACTGATCCCCACACGGGCGCCACAAATACGTGCAGCGCCCGCACCACGATTCACCCATCGGCGCCGTTTTGGTGCTGTACTGCACCGGGTCCATTGAGAAAGCGCAATGACCGCCGCGCTGGCATAAGTCTTGCGCGCGTTGTTCCCATGCTCTGGCTCGCAGGAGGCCGCCGTGTCGATTCATGTCGCGTTGCACCACGTTACGCATTACCGCTACGACCGCGCTGTCGAACTCGGCCCACAGATCGTGCGTTTGCGCCCCACACCCCATAGCCGCACGCGGATCCTGTCCTACGCGCTCAACGTGCAGCCCGAGCAGCACTTCATCAATTGGCAGCAGGACCCCCAGGGCAATTACCTGGCGCGTCTGGTGTTCCCGGAAAAAACCACCGAGCTGCGCATCGAAGTCGACCTGGTCGCCGAAATCGCGGTGTTCAATCCGTTCGACTTTTTCCTTGAGCCCTACGCCGAGAACATCCCCTTCAGCTACGCCGCCGATGAGCAGCGCGAGCTGGCGCCGTACCTGGAAACGCTGCCGCTGACGCCAACGTTTGCCGCCTACCTGGCCGGTATCGACCGCACGCCCTTGCCGGCGGTGGATTTTCTGGTGGGCCTCAACCAGCGCCTGGCCGCCGATATCGGTTACCTGATCCGCATGGAGCCGGGTGTGCAGACCCCTGAATTCACCCTGCAGAACGCCTCCGGTTCCTGCCGCGATTCGGCCTGGCTGCTGGTGCAATTGCTGCGCAACCTCGGGCTGGCCGCGCGGTTTGTGTCCGGTTACCTGATCCAGCTCACGGCAGACGTCAAGGCCCTCGATGGCCCGTCCGGCACCGAGGTGGACTTCACCGACCTGCACGCCTGGTGCGAGGTGTATCTGCCCGGCGCCGGCTGGATCGGCCTGGATGCGACCTCCGGCCTGTTCGCCGGTGAGGGCCATATCCCCTTGGCCTGCAGTCCCGATCCATCGTCCGCCGCGCCGATCAGTGGGCTGGTGGAGCCGTGCGGCTGTGAATTCACCCATGAGATGTCAGTGGAGCGCATCTGGGAAGCCCCACGGGTAACCAAACCCTACACCGAAGCACAGTGGCAGGAGATCCAGGCCCTGGGTCAGCAGATCGATAGCGACCTGCTCACGCACGACGTGCGCCTGACCATGGGCGGTGAGCCCACCTTCGTCTCCATCGACGACCCCGACGGCGCCGAGTGGAACACCGCCGCCCTGGGGCCGGACAAACGGCGTTTGTCCGCCGAACTGTTCCAGCGCATGCGCCAACACTACGCGCCTCAGGGCCTGGTGCATTTCGGCCAGGGCAAGTGGTACCCCGGCGAGCAACTGCCGCGCTGGTCGCTCAACTGCTACTGGCGCCGCGATGGCGTGCCGATGTGGCACGACAGCGCGCTGATCGCCGATGAGCAGCAGAGCTATGGTGCCGACAGCGAGATGGCCGGGCGTTTCCTGGCCAGTGTGGCCGAACGCCTGAAATTGCCGGCGCGCTTCGTGTTCCCGGCCTTCGAAGACAACTTCTACTACCTGTGGCGCGAAGGGGCGCTGCCGCAGAACGTCACTGCCCAGGACCCGCGTTTGAGCGACGAACTGGAACGCGAGCGCCTGCGCAAGGTATTCGCCCAAGGGCTGGATAAAGTCATCGGCCAGGTGCTGCCGCTGGCGCGCACCGCTGCCAATGATCGCTGGCAGAGCGGGCGCTGGTATTTGCGCGACAGCCACTGTCGCCTGGTGCCGGGCGACTCGCCGTTGGGTTACCGCTTGCCGCTGGCCTCGCAACCCTGGGTCACGGCGGCCGAGTACCCGTTTGTGCACCCCACCGACCCCAACCAGGACCTGCCGGAGTTACCCACCACCGCTCAACTGCACCAGCACGGCGAACCCGCGCCCAGCGATGAGCGTGTGCCCGAGGTGGACGAGTCCGCCGATTGGCTGACGCGCACCGCGCTGTGCGCCGAAGCCCGTGAAGGGCGGCTGTACCTGTTCATGCCGCCGCTGGAACGGGTTGAGGATTACCTGGAGCTGGTGGCCGCCATTGAAGCCACCGCCGATGAGCTGCAGTGCCCGGTGTTGCTCGAAGGTTACGAGCCGCCGGCCGATACGCGCCTGAGCAACTTTCGCGTCACGCCCGACCCCGGGGTGATCGAGGTCAACGTACAGCCGTCCGCCACCTGGAACGAGTTGGTGGAGCGCACCGAATTCCTCTACGAAGAGGCACGGCAAACCCGTCTGACCACCGAAAAATTCATGATCGACGGGCGCCACACCGGCACCGGCGGTGGTAACCACTTCGTGCTCGGCGGCGCGACACCCAAGGACTCGCCGTTCCTGCGCCGGCCCGACCTGCTGCGCAGCCTGATCAGCTATTGGCACAATCACCCGTCGTTGTCGTACCTGTTTTCCGGGCTGTTTATCGGCCCGACCTCCCAGGCGCCACGGGTGGACGAAGCGCGCAACGACGCGTTGTACGAGCTGGAAATCGCCTTTGCGCAAATGCCCGCACCGGGCGAAGAATGCCCGCCGTGGCTGGTCGACCGTCTGCTGCGCAACCTGCTGATCGACGTGACGGGCAACACCCATCGCGCTGAATTCTGCATCGACAAACTCTACTCACCGGACGGCGCCACCGGGCGGCTGGGCCTGCTGGAACTGCGCGCGTTCGAAATGCCACCCCATGCGCGCATGAGCTTGACCCAGCAATTGCTGCTGCGCGCCCTGGTCGCACGCTTCTGGCGTGAGCCTTACGCGCCGGCGAAACTGGTGCGCTGGGGCACCGAGCTGCATGACCGCTTCCTGTTGCCGCAGGTTATCGCGCAGGACTTTGCCGACGTGATCGACGAGCTCAACACCGCCGGTTACCCACTGCGCACCGAGTGGTTTGCCGCGCACCTGGAGTTCCGTTTCCCCAAAGTCGGCGACTATGCCGTCAGCGGCATCGAGCTGGAACTGCGCCAGGCCCTGGAGCCCTGGCATGTGCTGGGCGAGGAAGGCGCGGTGGGCGGCACGGTGCGTTATGTGGATTCGTCACTGGAGCGCCTGCAAGTGAAGTTGACCGGTCTAGCGCCGCAGCGCTACCTGCTGACCTGCAACGGTATTGCCGTGCCCCTGCAGCCCACCGGCCGCGTCGGCGAGTTCGTCGCCGGGGTGCGTTATCGCGCCTGGCAACCGGCCAACTGCCTGCAACCGACCATCGCAGTGCACGCACCGCTGGTGTTCGACCTGCTCGACACCTGGATGCAACGCTCTTTGGGCGGTTGCCAGTACCACGTCGCCCATCCGGGCGGGCGCAACTACGACAGCCTGCCGGTGAATGCCAATGAGGCCGAGAGCCGGCGCATGGCGCGGTTTTTCCGCCTGGGCCATACGCCAGGAAAGCTCACGGTGCCGACTGTGGTGCTCAACGATGAATTGCCGATGACGTTGGATCTGCGCCGCTTCCCCAATAAAAATGACTGAATGCAGTTCAACATGTGAGAGGGGGCTTGCTCCCGATCGCGGTACATCAGCCGATACATAAGTGACTGATCCACCGCCATCGGGAGTAAGCCCCCTCCCACATTGGATTGCGGCAAGTTTGAATTACACTGACTCCCCTTTGTCTCTGCCGAGCGTTCCATGTCCGATTTGCTCGACCGTTACCCGCTGACCGCGGGCACTTACCACGAACTGCTCGATGACAGCGGCGCCGTGCGTGCCCATTGGCAGCGCCTGCTCGACCATCTGCAACGCAGCACGCCCAACCAGTTGGCTCAGCGTCAGGCGCTGCTCACCCGGCAGATCCAGGAAAACGGCGTGACCTACAACGTCTACGCCGACCCCAAAGGCGCCGACCGTCCGTGGGAGTTGGACCTGCTGCCCCATGTGCTGGCCGCCGATGAATGGCAGCACCTGGCGGCCGGTATCGCCCAGCGTGCGCGCCTGCTCAATGCCGTGCTCGCCGACCTGTACGGCCCGCAACGCCTGATCGCCGAAGGCCTGCTGCCGGCCGAGCTGGTATTCGGGCATAACAATTTCCTGTGGCCGTGCCAGGGCATCCAGCCGCCCGACGGCGCGTTCCTGCACCTGTACGCGGTGGACCTGGCGCGCACCCCCGATGGCCGCTGGTGGGTGACGGCCGACCGTACCCAGGCACCCTCGGGCGCCGGTTATGCCCTGGAAAACCGCACCATCGTGTCCCGCGCCTTTCCGGATCTGTACCGCGATCTGCAAGTGCAGCACCTCACCGGTTTTTTTCGCACGCTTCAGGAAACCCTGGCGCGCCAGGCACCGGGCGACAACCAGCCGCCACTGATCGTGCTGCTCACCCCGGGGCGCTTCAACGAAAGTTATTTCGAACACCTGTACCTGGCCCGCCAGCTTGGCTATCCGCTGGTGGAAGGCGGCGACCTGACCGTGCGCGACAGTACCGTGTTCCTCAAGACCCTCAGCGGCCTGCGCCGGGTGCACGCAATCATGCGCCGCCTGGACGATGACTTCTGCGACCCGCTGGAGCTGCGCACCGACTCGGCCCTCGGCGTGCCCGGCCTGCTCGACGCCGTGCGCCAGGGCAATGTGCTGGTGGCCAATGCCCTGGGCAGTGGCGTGCTGGAGTCCCCGGGGCTGCTGGGTTTTTTGCCGAAGATCAACGAGTTTCTGTTCGGCGAAACGCTGATCCTGCCGTCGATTGCCACCTGGTGGTGCGGCGAGGCGCCGGTGCTGGCCGAAGCCCTGGAGAAACTGCCCGAGCTGCTGATCAAACCGGCGTTTCCTTCGCAGAGTTTCGCCCCGGTCTTCGGTCGCGACCTCAACCCCGCGCAGCGCCAGGCCCTGGCCGAGCGCATGCGCGCGCGGCCCTACGCCTACGTTGCCCAGGAGCTGGCGCAGCTGTCCCAGGCGCCGGTGTGGCACACCGTTGACGATCACCTGCAACACCGCGCCATCGGCATGCGCGTGTACGCCGTTGCCAGCGAAGACGGTTATCGCGTGTTGCCCGGCGGCCTTACCCGCGTGGCGGCCGATGCCGACGCCGAAGTGGTGTCGATGCAACGCGGCGGCGCGAGCAAGGACACCTGGGTGCTCGGCGAGCGCGCCGCCGGTGGCGAACTGTGGCGCGCGCAACGCACGATTGGCGCCCATGACCTGGTGCGCCGAGACCCCTATTTGCCTTCGCGCGTGGTGGAAAACCTGTTCTGGTTCGGCCGCTATTGCGAGCGCTGCGATAACAGCGCGCGCTGGTTGCGCATCGTGCTCGCGCGCTATGTCGACGGCGACGACCCACTGGCCTTGCAGGCGGCGGTGGAGCTGGGAGAAAACCTGCGCCTGCTGCCGGAGGAGGGCGAGTTGCCGCAGCGCCTGCTCGCGGCCTTGTTGGGGGATGACTGGCCGTCGAGCCTGCGCGCCAACCTGCAACGCTTGCAGTGGGCGGCGTCTCAGGTGCGCGGCAAATTGTCCCGCGAGAACTGGCAGGCGCTGGTGGA
Source organism: Pseudomonas poae RE*1-1-14 (assembly GCF_000336465.1). NCBI lineage: Bacteria > Pseudomonadati > Pseudomonadota > Gammaproteobacteria > Pseudomonadales > Pseudomonadaceae > Pseudomonas > Pseudomonas poae. The sequence continues at coordinate 5,390,691 of NC_020209.1, forward strand.
GCTGCAGCGCGAAGCCATGGCGCTGGAACGCGACGCTGCGGATGTCGGCGAGCTGCTGGACTTCCTCAACCGCCTGGTGATGTCCCTGGCGGCGCTGTCCGGCTTTGCTCTGGACGACATGACACGCGACGAAGGCTGGCGCTTTCTGATGATGGGGCGACGCATCGAGCGCCTGCAGTTTCTGAGCAGCAGCCTGGCAGCGTTCCTGCGCGGCGTGGCGGTGTTCGATCAGGCCGGGCTTGAGTGGTTGCTGGAGCTGGGCAACAGCAGCATCACCTACCGCTCGCGCTACCTGGCGGTGCCGCAGTTGATCCCGGTGCTCGACCTGTTACTGCTCGATGAGCAAAACCCCCACGCGGTGCTGTTCCAGCTCAAACTGGTGAGCCGTACCTTGCGCCGCTTGAACGACGACTTCGGCGTGCCGCGCGAAACCGGCCTGGCTCCGTTGGTGGAGCGCCTGGCGCGTTTCGACCTGGCGTGCCTGGAGAACCCGCTGTTCGGCGAACCCGGCGTGCGCGCCGCACTGAACGGCTTGGCCGACCTGTTGCAGGCGGTCGCCGATGAGAGCGGGCAGGTATCGGATCGCCTGGCCCTGCGCCATTTTGCCCATGTGGATGATGTCAGCCAGCAAACGGTGTCGGTGTAATGAGCGCGCGCTATCAGATTTTTCACGATACCCATTACCACTACGACAGCCCGGTGTCCCTGGCCCAGCAGTTGGCCCACCTATGGCCGCGGCCCTGCGCCTGGCAGCGTTGCAGCTCACAGCAATTGGACATCAGCCCCGAGCCGTCCTCGCGGCGCGATGAGCTGGACGTGTTCGGCAACCCGATCACTCGGCTGGCGTTTGAGCGGCCTCACGATGAATTGCTGGTCAATGCCAGCCTGAGCGTGGAAGTGCTGGCCCGGCCGGCGCTGGATTTTCGGCAGTCTCCGGCCTGGGACCACACCCGTGACAGCCTGGCCTACCGCAGCCAGCCGCTGTCGCCAGAGCGCATCGAAGCCTGTCGCTATCGGTTCGAATCGCCTTACGTGCACCTCAAACAAACGTTCGTCGAGTTCTCTGCCAGCTGTTTCCCGCCCGGCGCGCCGTTGCTGGTGGGCGTGCAGGCATTGATGGAAAAAATTTTCAGCGAGTTCACGTTCGATGCCGAGGCCACCCAGGTCGCCACGCCGCTGGTGGAAGTGTTGGAGCGTCGGCGCGGCGTGTGCCAGGACTTCGCCCACCTGATGCTCGCCTGCCTGCGCTCGCGCGGCCTGCCGGCACGCTACATCAGCGGCTACCTGCTCACCCAGCCGCCGCCCGGCCAGCCACGGCTGATCGGCGCCGATGCGTCCCACGCGTGGGTTTCGGTGTTTTGCCCGGTGTCGGGCTGGGTCGATTTTGATCCGACGAATAATGTGCAGCCGGCACTGGAACATATCACCCTGGCCTGGGGCCGGGATTTCTCCGACGTGTCGCCGTTGCGGGGAGTGATTCTGGGAGGGGGGAGCCATGACCCGGAGGTGCGGGTGACGGTGATGCCGCTGGAATGACTGTGGCAAGCCTGCTTGCCACAGCATGGGGAATACTTATTCAGCCGGATCTTTTGGTGTTTCGCTCTCGTCGCTCGTTACTTCAGCATCTGCATCCGGGTTTACGCCGCCGGCTTCTTCGTCTGCAGCGGCTTTCTTGCGTTGCAGTTTTTCCTCTTTCTTCTGTTCCTTGGCCAAGTCTCTCTGACGTTTGGCGAAGGAGTAATTAGGTTTGGCCATGGGCGATCCTCTAGGGTCGAAGGTGAGGGGGGCGGCGCGCAGCTGCCTTTGGGTCGCTATGGTAGCAGCTTAGCGGCGCGGTTGGCGGCTGGCTGATTGTGCTGATCAGTCTGATAGCCTAAAGTTGTATACAATCTGCCGGTGCAGATCATAAGAATTCGAGCCTGTCTGAGGCACCCTTTACCGCATTACACGTTTTAAACCTTGCCATGGAGATTCACATGTTTGCCAAAATCGTTGCTGTTTCCCTGCTGACTCTGGCCAGCGGCCAATTGCTTGCAGCAGAGTGCGCGGTCACTGTTGATTCCACCGATCAGATGTCCTTCAACACCAAGGAAATCACCATCGACAAAAGCTGCAAGACCTTCACGGTTAACCTGGAGCACTCGGGCAGCCTGCCAAAGCAAGTGATGGGGCATAACTGGGTGCTCACCACCAAAGCCGACATGCCGGCCGTTGCCAGCGACGGCATGGCGGCCGGTATCGACAAGGGCTACCTGAAAGAGGGTGACACCCGCATCATCGCGCACACCAAGCTGATCGGCGCGGGTGAAAAAGACTCGGTGACTTTCGATGTGTCCAAGCTGGCGGCGGGTACCGAGTACGAGTTCTTCTGCTCGTTCCCTGGGCATAATTCGATGATGAAAGGCGCGGTGGTGCTCAAGTAGGACCGCGTTATCGTTTATCGCAGGCAAGCCAGCTCCCACACTTGACCGGGTTCCGACAGGAAAATGCGGTCAAATGTGGGAGCTGGCTTGCCTGCGATAGCGGTCTACCTCACGGCGCGAACGGCATCACCCGCTTGTGCTCGGTCTTGCGATACGTCTCGCAGATGATCCGGAACGCCTCTTCGCGCACGGGCTCACCGTGCAGGAACGCATCGATCTCGGCATAGGTCACGCCATGTGACGCCTCATCCGGTTTGCCCGGCGACAAGTCTTCAAGGTCCGCCGTCGGTACTTTCTCCACCAGCGACTCTGGCGCGCCGAAGTGCCGCGCAATCGCGCGTACCTGGTTTTTCACCAGCCCGCTCAAGGGGGCCAGGTCGCAGGCGCCATCGCCGAACTTGGTGAAAAAACCCATCACCGCTTCCGCTGCATGGTCGGTGCCGATCACCAGGCCACCGGCCGCGCCGGCGATGGTGTATTGCGCCACCATGCGCATGCGCGCCTTGGTGTTGCCCAGCACAAAATCGCGGGACGCGGCGGGCTTGTCTTCAAACGCCGACACTTCGGTGGCCAGGGCCTTCACCGCCGGGCCGATGTTCACGGTGTGACGCTCATGCGGGTTGATGAAATCCACCGAGGCCTGGGCATCGAGTTCGTCGAACTGGGTTTCGTAGGGCAGGCGCACCGCGATAAAGCGGTAGGCCTCGTCACCGCTGCTGGCGCGCAGTTCCTGCATCGCGCGCTGGGCCAAAAGGCCCGCCGTGAGGGAATCGACGCCGCCGCTGATGCCCAGCACCAGAGCCTTGAGCCCGGAATTGCGCAGGCAGTCCTGGATAAACGTTATGCGCCTGGCCACTTCGGCCTCAAGGGCCGCCTGATCGTTGAACGGTGCTTGGACCTTGAGCTGCTGCGCAATTTCACGCTGTACGGCTTGCATGGTTCACTCCTTGCTGGATAGGGCAGGTACTTTGAAAACGTGACGCAAATAGGCGACGAAATTAGGGTCGGTGCAGTGGGTCTTGCCCGCTTCATCGGAAATCTTCGCGACGGGCTGGCCATTGCAGGCGGTCATTTTAAGCACGATGCTCATCGGTTCCACCCCTGGAATATCGCAGGTCAGGTTGGTGCCGATACCAAAGCTCACATTGATGCGACCGCGCAGCGCACGGAATATCTCCAGCGCCTTGGGCAGCGTCAGACTGTCGGAGAACACCAGGGTCTTGCTCATCGGCTCGATGCCCAGTTTGTGATAGTGGGCGATGGCTTTTTCGGCCCATTGCACCGGGTCGCCGGAGTCGTGGCGCAGACCGTCGAACAGTTTGGCGAAGTACAGATCGAAGTCGCCCAGGAACGCGTCGGTGGTGATGCAATCGGTCAGGGCGATGCCGAGCAGGCCACGGTATTCACGCACCCAGCAGTCGAGCGCGGCGATCTGGCTATCGATCAGGCGCGGGCCGAGTTGCTGGTGGGCCATGATCCACTCGTGGGCCATGGTGCCCAGCGGCTTCATGTCCAGTTCGCGGGCCAGGTGCACGTTGCTGGTGCCCACGAAGCGCCCCGGGAAATCGTGCTTGAGCACGCTCACCACTTCTTCCTGCACGCGGTAGGAAAAGCGTCGGCGCGTGCCGAAATCCGCCACTTGCAGCTCCGCCAGCTCATCGCTGCTCGCGTTGGCGGTCAGCCAGTCGAACTTGCGATACAGCTGCTCGCGCGCCTGTTCGAGGATCACGCTCTGGTAGCGGTAGCGGTTACGCACTTCGCTGACAATCGCCAGCATCGGCACTTCAAACAGGATTACATGCAGCCACGGCCCGCGCAGGCGGATAAACAACTCGCCGTTTTCGATACCGGTCTGCACGTAGCGCAGGTTGAAGCGAAACAGCCCGAGAAAGCGCAAAAAGTCCGGCTTCATGAAACTGATGCGTTCCAGAAAGCCCAGTTGATCGGGGCTCAGGCTCAGCTCGGCGAGGCGCTCGATCTGGTAGCGAATCTCTGCCAGGTACGGACGCAGGTCTTCGCTGTTGCGGCAACGAAACTCCCATTCAACTTCCACGTTCGGGTAGTTGTGCAGCACCGCCTGCATCATGGTCAGCTTGTAGAAGTCGGTGTCGAGCAGGTTCTGCACGATGCGATCGGCAAACACACTCTCGCTCATAACGGGAATCTCCAGACGGGTCGGCGATGGAGGCCGGCCTTTACGCACAATTGAGGAAGGGGGTTAGTGGCGCATAGACCTGTGGGGGATTGCCAGTGATTTTTTCAGTGAGGCCATTGGCGTCATCGCAGGCAGCCAGCTCCCACAGGTTAAAATGCATTCCAATGTGGGAGCTGGCTTGCCTGCGATGGCGGTTTTCCAGGCGACTAAATAACCTGCTCCATCATCCACTTTACAAACTCTCTTACCTTGGGCACCTCCGCCGAATGCTCAGGATACGCCAGATAGTAAGCATCCAGGCTCGGCATCCCATGCTGCCAGGGAATCACCAACTTGCCCTCGGCCAATTCCTCCTCCACCAGGAAACGCGGCAACAGCGCCACGCCACACCCCACCTGCGCCGCACGGATGCACATATAGAACGTGTCGAACCGCGGCCCATGGTAGCTGTGCTCGGTATGGAAACCCTGGCTGGCGAACCAGTCATGCCAGCCCTGGGGCCGTGACGCGTTTTGCAGCAGCACCAGCTCGCTCAGTTGCGTGGGGTCGGTAAAGGGGCGGGCGGGCAGGCTGTCGGGCGAACAAACCGGTACCAGCTCTTCACTGAACAGTTTCAGGCTCTCGGTGCCGGGACGTGCGCCCTGGCCGAAGTAGAACGCCATGTCGGCCTTGCCTTGCAGCAGTTCGTCCGGTTCCTGTTCGTTGCACAGGTCCAGATGGATCTGCGGATGGCGCAGGCGCCACCCCTTGAGGCGCGGCACCAGCCAGCGCGCGCCGAAGGTATAAGGCGTGGACACGCGCAGTACTTCGGTCTCGCCGCCGTAGGAGCGCAGGTAATGCGTGGACATCTCCACCTGCGTGAGGATCTTGCGCACTTCCACCAGGTACAGATCCCCCGCCGGCGTCATTTGCAGGCGGCGACGCACGCGGCGAAACAGCAGGTGTTGCAGCAACTCTTCCAGCTGCGCCACCTGCTTGCTCACCGCGCTTTGCGTGAGGTTGAGTTCCTCGGCGGCGCGGGTGAAGCTCAGGTGGCGGGTGGCCGCTTCGAAGCACTGCAGGGCGGTGATCGAGGGCAAATAGCGTTTGTTCAGCACGGCACGCCTCTTTTTATTCTTTGCATGAATAAACGGAATGATATCTCGCCTAATCGTCGTTTGTTGGCAAGTCTTGGGCCAGCTACAAATAGGGTTTGAATGGCCGTGCGTGTGGCGGCGCGATTTTTTGTGTGCAGATTGAAGGAGTGACCCATGGTTGCCGCATTGCTTGATCGTCTCGGGGTGAACCCGGCGCTGTACCAGGCAGGTAAACAGCCCGTGCATTCGCCGATTGATGGCAGCCTGATCGGCCGTGTGCACTGGCAAGGTGCCGCCGAGGTGGAGCAACAGGTCAGTCGCGCCGAGCATGCATTCGACGCCTGGCGCAAGGTGCCGGCCCCGCGTCGCGGCGAGCTGGTGCGCCAGTTGGGTGATGCGCTGCGCCAGCACAAGGCTGACCTGGGCGAACTCGTGTCCTGGGAAGCCGGCAAGATCACCCAGGAAGGCCTGGGCGAAGTACAGGAAATGATCGACATCTGCGACTTCGCCGTCGGCCTTTCGCGTCAGCTCTACGGATTGACCATCGCCTCCGAGCGTCCCGGCCACCACATGCGTGAAACCTGGCATCCATTGGGCGTGGTCGGCGTGATCAGCGCGTTCAACTTCCCGGTGGCCGTGTGGGCGTGGAACACCGCCCTGGCGCTGGTGTGCGGCAACGCGGTGATCTGGAAACCGTCGGAAAAGACCCCGCTCACCGCCCTGGCCTGCCAGGCCTTGTTCGAGCGCGTGCTGAAAACCTTCGATGGCGCCCCGGAGTACCTGAGCCAGGTGATCATCGGCGGTCGCGACGCCGGCGCAGCCCTGGTGGATGACCCGCGTGTGGCGCTGATCAGCGCCACCGGCAGCACCCGTATGGGCCGCGAAGTGGCGCCCAAGGTCGCGGCACGCTTTGCCCGCAGCATCCTCGAGTTGGGCGGCAACAACGCAATGATCCTCGGGCCGAGTGCCGACCTGGACATGGCCGTGCGCGCCATCCTGTTCAGTGCGGTGGGCACCGCCGGCCAGCGTTGCACCACCCTGCGCCGGTTGATCGCCCATGAGTCGGTCAAGGCCGATATCGTCGCGCGCCTCAAGGCCGCCTATGCCAAGGTGCGCATCGGCCATCCGCTGGAAGGCAATCTGATCGGCCCGCTGATCGACAAACACGGTTTTGACGCCATGCAGGACGCGCTGGAACAGGCGTTGAGCGAAGGCGGCAAAGTGTTTGGCGGCCAGCGCCAACTGGAAGACACGTTCCCCAACGCCTACTACGTGTCGCCGGCGATTGTCGAAATGCCCGAGCAAAGCGACGTGGTATGCACCGAGACCTTCGCGCCGATTCTCTACGTGGTCGGTTACACCGAATTTGCCGAGGCCCTGCGCCTGAACAACGCGGTTCCCCAGGGCCTGTCATCGTGCATCTTCACCCTTGATGTGCGCGAGGCCGAGCAATTCATGTCGGCGGTGGGCAGCGATTGTGGGATCGCCAACGTCAACATCGGCCCGAGCGGCGCGGAGATCGGCGGCGCGTTCGGCGGCGAGAAAGAAACCGGCGGCGGGCGTGAGTCGGGTTCGGACGCATGGCGCGGGTACATGCGTCGCCAGACCAACACCGTGAACTACTCGCTGGAGCTGCCACTGGCGCAGGGCATTACCTTCGACTGATTCCTCCAGTCGGAGCGGGGTCAATGTGGGAGCTGGCAAGCCAGCTCCACATTTGATTTGCAATGACAAGAATGTTGTTTGTTGGGTCTCATCGGAGTCTGGCAATGGCACTGCGCGAAGCATGTTTGTGGGAACACCTCACTCCAGGCCGGCCGGACCGCGCCGCGCTCAAGGGCGAGGTCAAGGTGGATGTGTGCGTGATCGGCGCCGGCATCACCGGCTTGTCTGCGGCTGTGCACCTGCTCGAACAAGGTAAAAGCGTCGCCATGCTCGAAGCCCATCGCACCGGCCACGGCGGGTCCGGGCGAAATGTCGGGCTGGTGAATGCGGGCCTGTGGATCCCGCCGGACGAGATCGAAGCCGGTTTCGGCGAAGCGGTGGGCAGCCAGCTCAACCGCATGCTGGGTGCGGCGCCGTCGCTGGTGTTCAGCCTGGTCGACAAATACAGCATCGATTGCCAATTGCGCCGCGAAGGCACCTTGCACATGGCGCATAACGCCCGTGGCGAGGCGGATTTGCGCAGCCGTGAAGAACAGTGGAAGCGCCGTGGTGCACCCGTGGAACTGCTGACCGGCCAGGCATGCGAGCAGGCCACCGGTACCCGCAAAATTTCCGCCGCCCTGCTCGACAAGCGCGCCGGCACCTTGAACCCGATGGCGTACACCACAGGCCTGGCGAATGCCGCAGCCGGCCTGGGCGGGCAGATGTTCGATCATTCCCCGGTGACCCAATTGGAGCGCCAGGGCGCGAACTGGTCGGTGCAGACCGCCCAGGGGTCGGTGCAGGCAGCCCAGGTGGTGATCGCCTCCAATGCCTACACCGAGGGCGAATGGACCGAGTTGCGGCGCAATTTTTTCCCCGGTTACTACTATCAGGTCGCCTCCGCGCCGCTTACCGATGACGCGGCCCGGCAAATCCTCCCCGGCGGCCAGGGATCATGGGACACCCGCCAGGTGCTCAGCAGTATTCGCCGCGATGCCGATGGCCGCCTGTTGCTCGGCAGCCTCGGCAATGGCAATCAGAAGCCGGGCTGGTTCCTCAAGGCGTGGGCCGATCGAGTGCAGCAGCATTACTTCCCGTACCTCAAACCGGTGCAGTGGGAATACACCTGGACCGGCTGCATTGCGTTTACCCCGGATCACCTGATGCGCCTGTTCGAACCGGCGCCGGGCCTGGTCGCCGTCACCGGCTATAACGGACGCGGCGTGACCACCGGCAGCGTGGTGGGCAAGGCGTTTGCCGATTATCTATGTCAGCAGAATCCCCAAGCCTTGCCGATACCGTTTGCGCCGATGCAGCCCCTGACTGGCGTGGGCGTGCGCAGCTGTCTGTATGAGGCCGGGTTCTCGCTGTATCACGCCGGGCAATGCCTGCGGATCGTGATCTGATCAGCGACATAGCGCGTAAAAGCCTGCCTCTTCCAGGCAGGGTTCCCATCTGTATTGGTGCAAGTCGTAGCAATCGCGCACTGTAAATGTGCAGTTCCGTTACGCCTGTTGTTACAGACGAAGGGGCCTGCTGTTTGCGGTCCGGTTGCAGGTGCCACCGTGTCGGGTTGTACTTTTTTTGCGGGCTGGTTGCACCTCTGCGAGCCAGAGGGTTGCACGTACTGGCAAGCGGCGCCGAAACACCTGCAATAACAATGACACCGTGTCTTTTTGAAGAATAAAAAAGTAATGGCACGCGGCTTGCTCAGAGCTTCCCGTGAAAGGATTGAATGCAAGTCGTCGTGCCTAAAATCAAAAAATACGGAGCACCACTCATGTCTCAGACGTTTTACAAGAAAGGTTTTCTGGCCCTCGCCGTTGCAGCGGCGCTGGGTGTTTCTACGTTTGTTCAAGCTGATGTGAAAATCGGCGTGGCCGGCCCGATGACGGGTGCCAACGCTGCTTTCGGTGAGCAGTACATGAAGGGTGCCCAGGCGGCGGCCGATGTTATCAACAAGGCCGGCGGCATCAATGGCGAAAAAATCGTGCTGGTGGCCGGCGATGATGCGTGCGAGCCCAAACAGGCCGTCGCCGTGGCCAACCGCCTGGCCGACCAGGACAAAGTGATCGGCGTGGTCGGGCACTTCTGCTCCTCCAACACCATCCCGGCGTCCGAGGTGTATGACGAGGCCGGCATCATTGCGATCACGCCCGGCTCCACCAACCCGCAGGTCACCGAACGCGGCCTCGGCGCGATGTTCCGCATGTGCGGGCGTGACGACCAGCAGGGCGTTGTCGCCGGCGACTACATCGTCGACGTGCTCAAGGGCAAGAAAGTCGCAGTCATCAACGACAAGGACACCTACGGCAAAGGCCTGGCCGACGCCACCGCTGCCCAGTTGACCAAGCGCGGTGTCAAGCCGGTGCTGGAAGAAGGCCTCACCCGTGGCGAGAAAGACTTCAGCGCCCTGGTCACCAAGATCCGCTCCACCGGCGCCGACGTCGTGTACTTCGGCGGCCTGCACCCGGAAGCCGGTCCTCTGGTACGGCAGATTCGTGAAGCGGGCCTCAAGGACGTCAAGTTCATGTCCGATGACGGCATCGTCACCGACGAACTGGTCGCCACCGCTGGCGGCAAGCAGTACGTGGACGGCGTGTACATGACCTTCGGCGCCGACCCGCGCAAACTGCCCGACAGCAAAACCGTCGTGGAAGAGTTCCAGAAGAGCGGCTATGAGCCGGAAGGCTACACCCTGTACGCCTACGCATCGGTCCAGGCCCTGGCGGCCGGCTTCAATGGCGCCAAGTCCAACAAGGGCGAAGATGCTGCCAAGTGGCTCAAGGCCAACCCGGTACAAACCGTGATGGGCAAGAAGGAATGGGACGGTAAGGGCGACCTCAAAGTCTCCGACTACGTGGTTTACCAGTGGGATAAAGACGGCAAATACCACCAGTTGGAAAAGCAGAAGTAAGTCTGAGCACCACCGTTCCAATGTGGGAGGGGGCAAGCCTCCTCCCACAGGGGACGGGGTTGTTATCGAGATCTGACTTTTCCTCCAGAAGCGCCGCACACCCAACCGGTGTGCAGGTGCTCACCGCGTGAGATTTGCGTTATGGATGGTATTTTCCTGCAGCAACTGGTCAACGGCCTGACCCTCGGGTCGGTCTACGGCCTGATCGCCATCGGCTACACAATGGTCTACGGCATCATTGGCATGATCAACTTCGCCCACGGCGAGGTTTATATGATTTCCGCTTACCTCGCGGCAATCAGTCTGGCACTGCTGGCTTACTTCGGCATCGAATCCTTCCCGCTGCTCATACTCGGTACCCTGATCTTCACCGTGGTTGTCACCGGCGTGTACGGCTGGGTGATCGAACGGGTCGCCTACAAACCGCTGCGCAACTCTACCCGACTGGCCCCGCTGATCAGCGCCATCGGGATTTCGCTGATCCTGCAGAACTACGCGCAGATCGCCCAGGGCGCCAAGCAACAAGGCATCCCGACCCTGCTGGCCGGCGCCTGGCGCGTCGATATCGGCAGCGGGTTCGTGCAACTCACTTACACCAAAGTGTTCATTCTCGTGGCGGCGTTTGCCGGCATGGCCTTGCTCACCTACATCATCAAGTACACCAAGCTGGGCCGCATGTGCCGCGCGACGCAGCAAGACCGCAAGATGGCCTCGATCCTCGGTATCAACACCGACCGTGTGATCTCCTATGTCTTCGTCATCGGTGCCGCCATGGCGGCCTTGGCCGGCGTGCTCATCACCCTCAACTACGGCACCTTCGATTTCTATGCCGGCTTCATCATCGGCATCAAGGCGTTTACCGCAGCGGTACTTGGCGGCATCGGCTCCCTGCCCGGGGCGATGCTGGGCGGGATCATCCTCGGTATCTCCGAGTCGCTGTTCTCGGGGTTGATCAACTCCGACTACAAAGACGTCTTCAGTTTCTCCCTGCTGGTGGTGATTCTGATTTTCCGTCCCCAGGGCCTGCTTGGTCGTCCTCTTGTGGCGAAGGTGTAAACATGTCTGCTGCCAAACCCATCGATATCAAGAAAAGTGTGGTCGATACGGTCCTCGCCGGGCTGATTTCCCTGATCGTGTTCGGTCCGATCGTCGGCGTGGTCCTCGACGGCTACAGCTTCAACCTGGAACCGGCCCGCGTCGGCCTGCTGGTGGCCATCGTGATGGTCGGCCGCTTCGCCATGAGCCTGTTCCTGCAAACCCCCAAGGGCCTGAAGATTCTGCAGGGCTTCGAAAGCAGTGGCTCCGGCGTGCATGTGCTGCCACCGGACTACAAGTCGCGGCTGCGCTGGATCATCCCGGCGCTGATCGTGATCGCCATCGTGTTTCCGATCTTCGCCAACAAGTACCTGCTTACCGTGGTCATCCTCGGGCTGATCTACGTGCTGCTCGGCCTGGGCCTGAACATTGTGGTCGGCCTGGCAGGCCTGCTCGACCTCGGTTACGTGGCGTTCTACGCCATCGGCGCCTACGGCCTGGCGCTGGGTTATCAATACCTCGGCCTGGGCTTCTGGACCGTGTTGCCACTGGCTGCCTTCGCGGCGGCATTGGCGGGGTGCATACTCGGGTTTCCGGTGCTGCGAATGCACGGTGACTACCTGGCCATCGTGACCCTGGGCTTCGGTGAAATCATTCGCCTGGTGCTCAACAACTGGTTGTCGTTCACCGGCGGGCCGAACGGTATGCCGGTGCCGTCGCCGACCTTCCTGGGCCTTGAGTTCGGCAGGCGCGCGAAGGATGGCGGGATTCCGTTCCATGAATTTTTCGGCATCGACTACAACCCCAATATCAAATTCCTGTTTATCTACATCGTGCTGTTTCTGGTGGTGCTGGCCGTGCTTTATATCAAGCACCGCCTGACCCGCATGCCGGTCGGCCGCGCGTGGGAGGCCCTGCGTGAAGATGAGATCGCCTGCCGCTCCATGGGCCTGAACCATGTGCTGGTCAAGCTCTCGGCGTTCACCATCGGGGCATCGACAGCCGGTTTGGCCGGGGTGTTTTTTGCCAGCTACCAGGGCTTCGTGAACCCGTCGTCGTTCACCTTCTTCGAGTCGGCGCTGATCCTGGCCATTGTGGTGCTGGGTGGCATGGGCTCGACGGTGGGGGTGGTGATCGCGGCGTTCGTGTTGACCGTGGCGCCTGAGCTGCTGCGCAGCTTCTCGGAATACCGCGTGCTGCTGTTTGGCGTGCTGATGGTGGTGATGATGATCTGGCGGCCGCGCGGCTTGATCCGCATCAGCCGAACCGGTGTGACCCCACGTAAAGGAGTGGCGCCATGAGCAAGGAAGTCGTCCTCAGCGTGGAACATTTGATGATGCACTTCGGTGGCATCAAGGCCTTGAGCGATGTGAGCCTCAAGGTCGAACGCAACTCGATCTTCGCCCTGATCGGCCCCAATGGCGCCGGCAAGACCACCGTGTTCAACTGCCTCACCGGCTTCTACAAGGCCAGCGGCGGCAAGATCCAGCTCAACGTGCGTGGCAAGCAGACCAACGTGATCCAGCTGCTGGGCGAACGCTTCCGGGCCACCGACTTCGTGTCGCCCAAGCGCTTTCTCAGTCGGGTGTACTACAAGATGTTTGGCGGCACCCACCTGGTCAACCGCGCAGGCCTGGCCCGGACGTTCCAGAACATTCGCCTGTTCAAGGAAATGTCGGTGCTGGAAAACCTGCTGGTGGCCCAGCACATGTGGGTCAACCGCAACATGCTGGCGGGCATCCTCAACACCAAGGGTTACCGCAAGGCTGAAAGCGACGCCCTCGACCACGCCTTCTACTGGCTGGAAGTGGTGGACCTGGTGGACTGCGCCAACCGCCTGGCCGGTGAGCTTTCCTACGGCCAGCAGCGCCGCCTGGAAATCGCTCGCGCCATGTGCACCCGGCCGCAGATCATCTGCCTGGACGAACCGGCGGCGGGCCTGAACCCTCAGGAAACCGAAGCCCTCAGCGCGATGATTCGCCTGTTGCGCGACGAGCACGACCTCACGGTGGTGCTGATCGAACATGACATGGGCATGGTGATGAGTATTTCCGACCATATCGTGGTGCTCGACCACGGCAACGTGATCGCTGAAGGCGGGCCGGAGGCGATCCGCAATGACCCGAAAGTGATTGCCGCCTACCTGGGCGCCGACGAAGAGGAACTGGTATGAGCGGGCCTATCCTCGAAATGAAGGACCTGGATGTGTTCTACGGCCCGATCCAGGCCCTGAAAAAAGTCTCGCTGCACATCAACGAAGGTGAAACCGTGAGCCTGATCGGCTCCAACGGCGCGGGCAAGTCCACGCTGCTGATGTCGATCTTCGGTCAGCCACGGGCAGAGTCCGGGCAGATTCTGTACAACGGCGTCGACATTACCCACAAGTCCTCCCACTACATCGCCTCCAACGGCATCGCGCAGTCGCCGGAAGGGCGGCGGGTGTTCCCCGACATGACCGTCGAGGAAAACCTGCTGATGGGCACCATCCCCATCGGCGACAAGTTCGCGCAGGAAGACATGCAACGCATGTTCGAGCTGTTCCCACGGCTCAAGGAGCGGCGTAACCAGCGTGCCATGACCATGTCCGGCGGCGAGCAGCAAATGCTCGCCATCGCCCGCGCGCTGATGAGTCGGCCCAAGCTGCTGCTGCTGGACGAGCCAAGCCTTGGCCTGGCGCCGATTGTGGTGAAGCAGATCTTCTCCACCCTGCGCGAACTGGCGGCGACCGGCATGACCATCTTTATGGTGGAGCAGAACGCCAACCACGCGCTGCGCCTGTCGGACCGCGCGTATGTGATGGTCAACGGCGAGATTCGCCTGACGGGCACCGGCAAGGAGTTGCTGGTGAACGAGGACGTGCGCAACGCCTACCTCGGCGGCCATTGATCGCTGTGGGAGGGAGCAAGCTCCCTCCCACATTGATTTTCTGTGTTCCACAAGACCCATTTCGAAATTGTGGAAAACAAATCCAGCCCCCCTCCAAACCGCGACATATAGCCGCCGCAAATCCCTGTTTTGTCACAGTTTTGACTTGTCCCCATCCGCTGTGGAACCGGCTGTGGGTAACGTGGGTGTAGCTGGCTGAAGGCCTTTAATTACGTGGCTTTCAGCGCGGTGGTTGTTTATTGATCAGCGGTTTTTTCGCGGGCTGTCGAGGGGTTTGTCAACCTGTTTAAAGACACAGGTATATGACCAAAACATGTCGGATCAGCCTGTGGATAAGTCTGTGACTAAACTCTGGAAAGACTGCCGTAGGGGGCGGATTAACTGGCCTGGAGCCATCGTTCGGATTTTTCCTCTTCACCCAGGCCTACATACGACCCGGCCCAGGTCAAGCAAAAAACTTTGCAAAATCGCCTGCGGGCCTTGTGTACAGCGGCCTGAAGCCATTTCGACTTGCCCCCAAAGACTGTGGGCGCAGTTGTGGATAACCTGCGCGCACATGGCTGCAAGCCACGGTTCACAAGGCGTTGAGTCAGGCGATCAAAAAATGATCAGCAGGTGTGCCTGACGGTTGCCGCAAGCGCCGCGTACGGGCATTCTGCTGGCAACTTTTTTCCGATGTCCGCAAGGAGAACACCATGTCCGACACGTTGTTTATTACTGGCGCCACCTCAGGTTTCGGCGAAGCCTGCGCCCGTCGTTTTGCTGAGGCCGGCTGGAAACTGGTGCTCACCGGTCGCCGCGCCGAACGCTTGAATGCGCTGGTCGAAGAGCTTTCCAAACAGACCGAAGTGCACGGCCTGGTGGTGGATGTGCGTGACCGCAAGGGCATGGAAGAGGCCATCGCCCAGCTGCCGCCATCGTTCGCCACCCTGCGCGGGCTGATCAACAATGCCGGACTGGCGGTGGGCACCGACCCTGCGCCCAAGTGCAGCCTCGACGATTGGGAGACCATGGTCGACACCAACATCAAGGGCCTGCTGACCACGACCAACCTGCTGCTGCCGCGCCTGATCGCCCACGGGCGGGGTGCGGGCATCGTCAACCTGGGCTCCATCGCCGGTAACTACCCGTATCCGGGCAGCCACGTGTATGGCGCCTCCAAGGCATTCGTGAAGCAGTTCTCGCTGAACCTGCGTTGCGACCTGCAGGGCACCGGCGTGCGCGTGACCAACATTGAGCCGGGCTTGTGTGAGAGTGAGTTTTCGCTGGTGCGCTTTGGCGGCGATCAGGCGCGCTATGACGCCACCTACGCGGGCGCCGAGCCTATCCAGCCGCAAGACATCGCCGACACCATTTTCTGGGTGATGAACACCCCGGCGCACGTGAACATCAACCGGTTGGAGCTGATGCCGGTGAGCCAGACGTGGGCAGGGTTTGCGATCGAGCGTGGTGCCAAGTAAGACTGCGTTGCCTGCATCGGGGGCAAGCCCCCTCACACATTGGAATGTGGGAGGGGGCTTGCTCCCGATGGGGCCCTGAAGGTCAGCCCAACTGCCTGACCAACCCCTGATAACACGTCGCCAGGTGATAAGGCGTGGTCGAAGGCATATCCCGTCGGCTCACTGCCCCTTGCGCATCCAGGCATTCATGCCAGCCCTTGCGATGCAAAAAATGCTGCGCCAGCGCCTGCAACTGGCGCTGCACCCGCGCCTCGTTTCCCGGGCGCAAGGTCAGTGCGCGCAGGTATTCAGCCTGGGCCCAGATACGCTGAGTGCCGTCACGCACATGACCGTCAAGGTCGAGCATGCCGCTCACGGCACCGCTTACGTTATCCACACCCTTTTCTTCGGCGTAGGCAAACGCGCGGCTGAGTGACGCATGCAGCGGCGTGCCGCGCAGCACTGCGGATGAGTCGAGCAGGAAGAACCATTCGAACTGGTGGCCCGGCTCGAACCAGTTATCCACAGCACCCAGCGGTTTTTCCAGCATCACGCCGTGCCCGGGGTCGATGAAACGCTGCTGCATGGCCGTCGCCAGGTTCAGCAGGGCGGTTTGCACGTCGGTATCTTCACGTACCGCCAAGGTGGCGAGGAACGCTTCGGCCAGGTGCATCAATGGGTTTTGCAGCGGGCCGGACGAGAGCGACGACCAGTCGCGGTCCAGCACTGCGTCGTACAGGCCGTCGCCGCTGGCGAAGCGCTGGGCAACCACTTCGAGCGCGGCATTGAGGACCGACGCCACCAGCGGCTCGCGCACCTTGGCCCAGTAATGGGCGCAGGCGAAGATGATGAACGCGTGGGTGTAGAGGTCTTTGCGCGTATCCAGCGGTTGGCCCGCGGGGTCGATGCTGTAGAACCAGCCGCCGTGCTCGGCGTCATGGAAGTGCTGTTGCAGGGAGCGGAACAGCGCGGCCGCGCGCGCGTGCGCAAAGTCGGTGTCGGGCTCGCCGATCAGGCTGGCAAACAGGTACAGCTGACGGGCGCAGGCCATGGCGCGGTAGCGTTGGGGCGGCAAGGGATGGTGATCGGCGTCGAGTGCCTCGTAGGGCAGCGCCAGCTCGGCATTCCAGCCCGGGCCTTGCCAGAGCGGCACGATCAGGTCACGGAAATGGGTGAGTACGGTATTCAAAAACGGTTGGGAAGCGCTGGGCATCGGCTGGCGTCGTCACGGCAGGGGCGTAGGCGCGCATGGTAGCAGGCTTGGGTGCGGTGGTGTCTGCGCCACCGTTATCGCCGGCAAGCCCGCTCCCACATTTTTGAATGACGAATCCGCTCAAATGTGGGAGCTGGCTTGCCTGCGATGGGCCCGGCGCAGGTGCCGAAATCAGCCCGCGAGCAACCACACGCCAGTCGCCGCCGAAGCTGCCCCAGCCACCCGCACCAACGGCGCCGCCGCTGCCGGCAACACACGCACCACGGCATAGCCGGCCGCGTGCAACAGGGCCGTCGCACCGACAAATCCCGCCGCATATGCCCAAGGGCTGGACATCGCCGGCAGCTCCAGGCCATGCGCCACGCCATGAAACAGCGCAAACAACGCTGTCGCACCCACCGCCACAAACAGCGGCGGACGCACCGCCAGCGCCACCGCCAGGCCCAGCGCCAGCACCGATGCGGCGATGCCGCTTTCCAGCGCCGGCAATGCCAGGCCTTCAAACCCCAGCACGCCGCCGATCAGCATGGTGCCGACGAAGGTGCACGGCAGCGCCCAGCGCGCCGCGCCTTTTTGCTGGGCGGCCCACAGGCCCACGGCGAGCATCGCCAGCAGATGGTCGATACCGCCCAGGGGGTGGCTGATGCCGGCCACCAGGCCGTTATCGCCATGGCCCGGATGGGCGAAGGCCAAGGCAGGGGCCAGCAGCAGCGCAGCGGCTGCGAACAGTTTGTTGAGGCTCATAAACAGGCTCCGTAATGGGTTGATCAGGCGGCGGTCAGCAGGCCCTGGCGTTCGATGAAGGCGACGATTTCGTCCAGGCCGACGCCGGTTTTCTGGTTGCTGAACACAAAAGGTTTACCGTTGCGCATGCGCTGGGTGTCGCTGTTCATCAGTTCCAGCGAGGCGCCCACCAGCGGCGCCAGGTCGATCTTGTTGATCACCAGCAGGTCGGATTTGCAAATACCGGGCCCGCCCTTGCGCGGCAGCTTGTCGCCGGCCGACACATCGATCACGTAGATAGTCAGGTCTGACAGTTCCGGGCTGAAGGTGGCCGACAGGTTATCGCCGCCGGACTCCACCAGGATCAGGTCCAGGCCGGGAAAGCGCCGGTTGAGCTGGTCGACCGCTTCGAGGTTGATCGAGGCGTCCTCGCGGATCGCCGTGTGCGGGCAGCCGCCGGTTTCCACGCCGATGATGCGCTCCGGCGCCAGGGCCTGGTTGCGCACCAGAAAGTCGGCGTCTTCGCGGGTATAGATGTCATTGGTGACCACGGCCAGGTTGTAGCGATCGCGCAGCGCCAGGCACAGGGCCAGGGTGAGGGCAGTCTTGCCGGAGCCCACCGGGCCGCCGATGCCGACACGCAGGGGTTGTGAGTTCATGTGCTTCTCCACATCAAGGGAATCTAGGAACGGAACAGGCGGCTGTATTGGCGCTCGTGGGCCATGCATGCCAGAGACAGGCCGAACGCGGCGCTGCCCAGTGAGTGGGGGTCGATGCGCGCGGCGTCCTGCTGGGCCTGCTGCAGCAGTGGCAGCAGTTCACTGGTCAGGCGCTGCGCGGCTTGCTGGCCCAGGGGCAGGGTTTTCATCAGCACCGCCAGCTGGTTTTCCAGCCAGCTCCACAGCCAGGCGGCAAGGGCGTCGTCGGCGCTGATGTGCCAGGCGCGCGCGGCCAGCGCCCAGCCCAGGGCCAGGTGAGGTTCAGTGCGTTGCGCCAGAAAATCCCGTGCCGCGTCGTCCAGCTCGGGCAAGCCATTGAGCAGTTGTTGCAGCGAGTAGCCCATCTGCCGGCTCTCCTGGTACAGCTCGCGGGTTTCACGGCTGGCGCGGTGCTCTTCGCACAGCTGCGCCAGTTGCGACCAGTCATCCACGGCGGCGGCGCGGCAGTGGGCGAGCAGCAGTGGCGCCTCGAAGCGCGCCAGGTTGAGCAGCAACTGGTCGCTGATCCAGCGGCGAGCGCTGGCGGCATCCGGCACGCGGCTGTTGTCCACGGCCATTTCCAGGCCTTGGGAGTAGCTGTAGCCGCCAATCGGCAATTGCGGACTGGCCAGGCGCAGCAATGCCCAGGCTGGATTCATGTACGCACGCCGAATTGATGCAGCTTGGGCGGGTAGTTGAAGTCTTCATCGCCATGGCGCGAGTGATGATGGCCACCTCCGTACGCCCCGTGTTCGGGCTGGAACGGCGCCTCGATGGTGTCGGCCTGCGCGCCCAATTGTTCGAGCATGTCCTTGAGCACGTAGTCATCGAGCAGGCGCAACCAGCCATCGCCGACTTGCAGGGCCACGTGGCGGTTGCCCAGGTGATAGGCGGCGCGGGTCAGTTCAAATGCGCTGCTGCAGGTGACGTGCAGCAGTTGTTCAGGCCGTGCACACACGCGCACCACCCGGCCGTCCTCAGCCTGCAAGCATTCGCCGTCATGCAGCGGCGGCTGGCCACGCTCCAGAAACAGGCCGACGTCTTCGCCGTCGGCACTGAAACAGCGCAGGCGGCTTTTGCTGCGGGCTTCGAAGTTGAGCAGCAGCTCGGCGGCCCATTGGGCCTGGGGGGCGATTCGGCGGTGGATCACCAGCATCAGAGGGCTTCCAGCTATGAGCGATAACGGAGCTAGAGCAAGGGGCTTGCCAACGTGGGGCAGGTTGTAGGAATTGCCTGTCGGCGCGCGGCGCTGTGCCTCCGAATAGGGCGGCAGCTTATTCGGGGCGTGACTCACGATGGTGCGCTGCATGCGCTACGGCACTGGATGAGGGCGTTTTGCCTGGCGGCTTATTCGGTGCTGCCCAGGCCTTGCCAATGCTTGAGGCCAATGAAGATAAAGCGCAATTGCTGAGTGATTTTCGCCTGGGGCGTGAGGTGTTCAGGCAGGGCGTGGGCGGGTGGATCGATGATATCGGGCAGGGTGGCGAACACGCTCTTGACGATCAGGTCGGCCATCACATGCAAACCGTCGGCTTGCAGGTGCGCCAGCTTGGGCATGCGCGTGAGGTCGGCGGCGAGGTCACGGGTGATGTCTTCACGCAGGGCGCCGATGGCCTGGCGCACGGCGAGGCAGCCGCCGTATTGCTCACGGGCCAGGAACAGGAATTGCGAACGGTTGGCCGACACCACATCGAGAAAGATCCGCACCGAGGCATCGATGATGCCGCCCATCACGAATTCATTGTGGCGTACCAGGCGAATGGTGGCGCGAAAGGTCTGGCCGACCTCGCTGACCAGCACGAGCCCGAGCTGATCCATATCGGCAAAATGCCGGTAGAAACCTGTGGGCACGATCCCGGCCGTCTTCGCCACTTCACGCAGGCTCAGGCTGCCGAACCCACGGCCGCACTCCATCAGGTGGCGGGCTGCGTCCATCAGGGCGAGGCGGGTCTGTTGCTTCTGTTCGGCACGGGGCAGCATGGGCGGGTGAGCTTTGTCGGCAAGTACAGCGACGCACTCTAGCAAAAGCGCTTTGCTGGCGTCGAACTTGGCGGCGTGGAGCAAGGGGGATGCATTAAATTCAAGGAGGGGGCAGCGTCAGCGACCCTGGCGAGCAGGCTCGCTCCTGCGGATGCCGGAGCGAGCTGTCTGGGCCACCACAGGCTCAGCTCTGTGCTTGATGCAGTTCTTGCAGGCGATCGGCACCACCTTCGGCAACACCTTCAGTGTAGGCGCGCTCGTTGGCTTGCTCGGCGCCGCCTTCAACCAGGCCTTTTTCTTCCAGGCGGTGACGGCCGTTTTCGCTCAGGCCTTCGGTGTAGGCGCGTTTGTTGGCTTGCTCCGAACCGTTTTCAGCAACGCCTTTGGCGTAGTCGCGGTTCTCGTCTTCCTGCGAGCCGCTACGGGCCAGCGTCTGGCTCGACTGAGCGGCCTGGGCCTGGTTTTGTGGGATAGTCTGTTCGGCGGCTGGCAGGGCAAAGGCACTGGAAGCGAGGACAGACAGCAGAACGGTAGCGAGTACTTGGCGTTTCATGATGGTTGCTCCTTGGGAGGGCGATAAAGTGGGTACAGGACTCATGCTACTCTCGATATATCGATATAAAAGTTCATAAACGCAATGGTAATAATCAACGCAATTGATGGTTCTGGCGGAAGGCTCTAGAGCGGGCCTCTCAAGCACGCGGTTTTGCACCCAAGTGGGTATTTTCGACACAATGGCGGGTAGCAATGGTGCAGTCGAGCAAACAAAATCTGTCGATCTGGTCAGGTAAAAAGCGTTCTGCGGTTAAATCAATCAACGGGTTAAACCCCGCTGCGGTTTGCCAGTCGTACCCTTATGAGCTGTATTCCAGCTATTCGTGTTCAGGAGTTCTGTGCAATGACGCGCACTCGTAAAATCGTCGCCTGGTGCTGCGCCAGCGTCCTCGTGTTAATCGCCGTGGTTGTGGTGTTCCTGGTCTTTTTCGACTGGAACCGCATCAAGCCGCCGCTCAATGCCAAAGTCTCCGAAGAACTGCATCGCCCGTTCGCCATCAATGGCAACCTCGCCGTGGTGTGGCAGCGCGAACCCGAGGAAGGCGGCTGGCGCGCCTGGGTACCGTGGCCCCATGTGATCGCCGAAGACCTGACCCTGGGCAACCCGGACTGGTCGAAACAGCCGCAGATGGTCACGTTGAAAAAGGTCGAGCTGCGCATCTCGCCCCTGGCCCTGCTCGCGCAGCGCGTGGCGATCCCGCGTATCGACCTCACCGAACCGAGTGCCCAGCTGCAGCGCCTGGCCGATGGCCGCGCCAACTGGACGTTCACGTTCGACCCCAAGGACCCGGACGCCGAGCCGTCCAACTGGGTGGTCGACATCGGCGCCATCAAGTTCGACAAGGGTCATGTGACCCTCGACGACCAAACCCTCAAGACCCAGCTCGATGTGATCATCGACCCGCTGGGCCAACCTATTCCCTTTGCCGAAATCGTTGGCGATGCCGATGCCAAAAAAGCCCTGGAAAAAGGCTCCTCGCCGCAGGATTACGCGTTCGGGCTCAAGGTCAAAGGCCAATACCATGGGCAGACACTCGATGGTAACGGCAAGATCGGCGGCCTGCTGGCCCTGCAGGACGCGGCCAAACCGTTTCCACTGCAAGCCCAGGTCAAGATTGGCGACACCCGTATCGCCGTGGCCGGCACCCTGACCGACCCGCTCAACCTCGGCGCCCTGGACCTGCGCCTCAAACTCGCCGGCGCGAGCCTGGGCAACCTCTATCCGCTCACCGGCGTGACCTTGCCGGATTCGCCGGCCTATTCCACCGACGGCCACCTGATTGCCAAGCTGCATGAAGCCAGCGGTGCGTCGTTCCGCTATGAAAACTTCAACGGCAAGATCGGCAACAGCGATATCCACGGCGACCTAGCCTACGTCGCCAGCCAGCCACGGCCCAAGCTCAGCGGCACACTGGTGTCCAACCAGTTGCTGATGACCGACCTTGCGCCGCTGATCGGCGCCGACTCCAACGCCAAGCAAAAAGCCCGTGGCGGTGCCAGCAAGCAGCCGGCCACAAGGGTGCTGCCGGTGGAAGAGTTCCGCACCGAACGCTGGCGTGACATGGATGCCGATGTGGAATTTACCGGCAAACGCATCGTGCACAGCGCCGATCTGCCCTTCACCGATCTTTACACCCATGTGGTGCTCAACGACGGTGAACTGAGCCTGGAACCGCTGCGTTTCGGCGTGGCTGGCGGCAAACTGAATGCGCAGATTCGCCTCAACGGTCGCATCACACCGATGGAAGGCAGCGCGAAACTCACCGCGCGCAACTTCAAGCTCAAGCAGTTGTTCCCAACCTTCGAACCGATGAAAACCAGCTTTGGCGAACTCAATGGGGATGCCGACATTACGGGGCGCGGTAACTCCGTCGCGGCTTTGCTCGGCAGTTCCAACGGTGACTTGAAGATGTTGATCAACGACGGCGCGATCAGCCGTGGGCTGATGGAGATCGCCGGGCTTAATGTGGGTAACTACGTGGTTGGCCGTCTGTTCGGTGACAAGGAAGTGAAGATCAACTGCGCAGCGGCAGACTTCGGCATCAAGACGGGCCTGGCGACCACCCGACTGTTCGTGTTCGATACCGAGAACGCCATCATCTACATCGATGGCACCGCGAACATGGCCACCGAGCAGCTTGACCTCACGATTACCCCTGAATCCAAAGGCTTTCGCCTGTTTTCACTGCGCTCGCCGCTGTACGTGAACGGGCCGTTCATCAAGCCCAACGCCGGCGTCAAAGCCATCCCGCTGGCCCTGCGTGGCGCCGGCATGGTAGCCCTGGGCGTGATCGCAGGTCCGGCCGCCGGTCTGCTCGCGCTGGTGGCGCCGAGCGGCGGAGAGCCCAACGAGTGCGCACCGTTGCTGCAACAGATGAAGGAAGGCAAGGCGCCCAAGACTGTTAAATAGCTGACTCAACCCACAAGCCAATGTGGGACGGGCAAGCCCCAATGCCGTTCAGTTGAGCGAACGCGATGCTCAAAGCGACGAAGATTTAAGGTGGGAGTGGCGGTGCGACTCGCTCGCTAATGCCCGGTGTGCCCGAACGCAGGCTTTGGAAGGATCACGATCAAGAGCGCGGCGGCCTTATAGCCGAACGGTATTGTGGAGTGTGAGCGCGACCAAATGTGGGAGCTGGCTTGCCTGCGAAAGCATGGGTCAGTCAACACCAATGCTTGCTGACCCACCGCTTTCGCGAGCAAGCCCCTCCCACCGTTCAAAAAAAGAGGGGAGCCGTTTGACCGGCTCCCCCCTCGTTTTTGCGTGACGACTTACAGGCTTTCGAGAATGTCCGCCATGTCGTCTGCGTGCTCTTCTTCCTGAGCCAGAATCTCTTCAAACAGGCGACGGGTGGTTGGGTCCTTGTCGCCGATGTACTGGATGATCTCGCGGTAGCTGTCCACCGCGATGCGTTCGGCCACCAGGTCTTCGTAGACCATTTCCTTCAGCGAATTACCCGCCACGTACTGAGCGTGGGAGTTTTTCGACAGCAGGTCGGGGTTGAACTCCGGCTCGCCGCCCAGTTGCACGATGCGCTCGGCGAGTTTGTCGGCGTGTTCGGCTTCCTGGGTCGCGTGCTCGAGGAATTCATCGGCAGCCACGGAAGCCTTGATGCCGCTGGCCATGAAGTAGTGACGCTTGTAGCGCAGCACGCACACCAGCTCAGTGGCAAGCGATGCGTTGAGCAAGCGAATGATCTCTTCGCGGTCGGCGTTGTAGCCTTCGGTCACAGCGCCGTTTTCGACGTTCTGGCGGGCGCGACTGCGCAGGGTCGCAACGTCAGTCAAATGTGCTTCGGTCATCTCAATCTCCTGGTGCTAATCCGGTTGTACGCCACGCTCTGTCGGCGTGATCGCTACAGGTTGTGAGTCGCGGCCAGGGCAAAAAGTTTTATTGGATTTTACCGGATGTGTCACAAGGGCCTCGCTGACGGCTCTGTTTCACCGGTGTCGTCCAGCGTTCCGACAGGATCACCCCGCCCAGGGTCAGCAAGCCACCGACCGAGTGATACAGCGCCAGATCTTCTTTGAGCACCAGCGCCGCAATCAGCGCGGTGATCAACGGCAGCAGGTTGAAAAACAGCGTGGTGCGGCTCGGGCCCAAGGTCTTCACCGAATGCATCCACGCCAACGGCGCCAGCATCGATGCCAGCAGACACGCGTACAGCACCAGCGGCACATTCGCCCAGCCCAGGCCCGCCTTGGGTGAGAAGAGGAACAGCGGAAACAGCACCACCACCGCCACCAGCACCTGCAAATACAGCAACACCAACGGTGGCAGGCGCAGCTGCCATTTTTTCAGCAGGGTGCTGTAGATCGCGTAAGCCAGGGTAGCGACCAGCATCATGCCGTCGCCCAGGTTCACCCCGTGTTGCAACAGCACGCCCAGGCTGCCTGACGACACCACCACGACCACGCCGGCAAACGACAGCACCGCACCGGCCAGCGCACCGTACGTGAGGCGCTGGCCCAGGCTGATGATCGCGGCAGTCAGGGCCATCAAGGGCATCAGTGACAGGATGATGCCCATGTTGGTCGCCGAGGTCAGCGTCGCCGCGTAATAGGCCAGGCTCTGATACACCGCCATGCCCAGCACGCCCAGCACGAAAACCTTGCTCAGGTTCGGGCGGATGACTGACCAGTGGGCAATCACTGGCTTCAGCATGAACGGGGTGAACAGCAGCGCCGCCAGCAACCAGCGGTAAAAGCCGATTTCGGCCGGGAAGATCGCGCCCACGGCCAATTTGTTGATAACGGTGTTGCCGGCCCAGATAAAAATGGCCAGCAGGGGATACGCGTATTGCATGAACATCGCCGTACAGATGGATGGACGAGGATTATCCATCGTCCGCACAGGAAGGTGTAACAGGGTTTGACTACACTCTGCCCAGGCCGTGCCCGTCGGCGCGGTAACCGGGAGAAAATCCATGAAGATGCTGCGTATTCCATTGTTGATGATGGGCCTGCTGTTGTGCTCTCAAGGCTTTGCCGCTACCGCCCAGCAAAACAAGATGACCACTTGCAACGCCGAAGCCACCACCAAGACCCTCAAGGGCGACGAGCGCAAAGCCTTCATGAAGACCTGCCTGTCGGCCCCGGCTGCCAACGATGCCAAGACCGTCACGCCGCAACAGCAAAAGATGAAGGATTGCAATGCGTCGACAAAAACCAAGGCGCTGGCCGGCGATGCGCGCAAGGCCTACATGAGCACCTGCCTCAAGGGCAACTGACAGCGCACATCTCCTGTGGGAGCGGGCTTGCTCCCACACTTGATCGCATTCACACCGTCACCTCTCGCTTGATTCCTGGAACGCTGGCAGACTGCCCATCCTTTTATCGCCGTTCGTTTTGAGGCTGTATGCCAACGTTTTCTCAGCGTCACGTGATATTGCTGGCCAGCTACATCATCATTTTTGGCGGGTTGTTGCTGGTGCTGCCGCTGAAGCTGCTGCCCAGCCTGCTGGCTGGCCTGCTGGTTTATGAACTGGTCAACATGCTCACCCCCCAACTGCAGCGGCTGATCGAAGGTCGCCGCGCGCGCTGGCTGGCGGTGGCGCTGCTCGGCACGCTGATCGTCAGCGTGCTGGCGCTGATCTTCGCCGGCGCCATCAGCTTTCTGCTGCACGAAGCGGAAAACCCCGGCGCCTCCCTCGACAAGTTCATGGGCGTGGTCGACCGCGCGCGAGGCCAGTTGCCGCCGTTCCTCGACGCCTACCTGCCCGCCAGCGCCGCCGAGTTCCGCGTGGCCATCGGCGACTGGCTGAGCAAGCACCTGAGCGAGCTGCAACTGGTGGGCAAAGACGCCGCGCACATGTTCGTCACGCTGCTGATCGGCATGGTGCTCGGCGCCATCATCGCCCTGCAGCGTGTGCCCGACCTGACCAAACGCAAGCCCCTGGCCGCCGCGCTGTTCGACCGCCTGCACCTGCTGGTGCAAGCCTTTCGCAACATCGTCTTCGCCCAGATCAAGATCGCCGCGCTCAACACCGCCTTCACCGCGATCTTCCTGGCCGTGGTGCTGCCGCTGTGCGGCATCCACCTGCCCCTGACCAAAACCCTGATCGTGCTGACCTTCCTGCTCGGCCTGCTGCCGGTGATCGGCAACCTGATGTCCAACACCCTGATCACCATCGTCGCGCTGTCGCTGTCGATCTGGGTGGCAGTGGCCGCGTTGGGTTACCTGATCGTGATCCACAAGGTCGAATACTTCCTCAACGCCCGCATCGTCGGCGGGCAGATCAGTGCCAAGTCGTGGGAATTGCTGCTGGCGATGCTGGTGTTTGAAGCCGCATTCGGGCTGCCGGGCGTGGTGGCGGGGCCGATTTACTACGCGTACCTGAAGAGTGAGCTGAAGCTCGGCGGGATGGTCTGATGTAACTGTGGGAGGGGGCTTGCCCCCGATAGCGGTGGGTCAGTCGATGAAGGTTCAGCTGAACCGGCCCTATCGGGGGCAAGCCCCCTCCCACACTGACTGTATTCACAAATCTACATGTGTAAACGCAGTAAATGTGGGAGGGGCGGTGCGACGATTCGACTTGCCCCCGATGAAGTCACCACGGTGTTTCAGGTAAAACTCAGCAGCCGTAGCGCTTGCTGGCCTCAATCGCCAACCCGCTACCAATGCTGCCAAAGATATTCCCTTCCACATGCCGCGCATTCGGCAGCATCGCCGCGATGCTGTGGCGCAGCGCCGGGATGCCGCTGGAGCCGCCGGTAAAGAACACCGTGTCCACCTGCTCAACGCTCACCGAGGCGTCATTGAGCAATTGCGTGACACTGCCGCGCACGCGCTCCAGCAAGCTGTCGATGGACGACTCGAACAGCGCCCGGCTCAACTCCACGCTCAGGCCTTTTTCGATACGGTCCAGCGCCACGTGGCGGCTGTCTTCATGGGTCAACTGAATCTTGGTTTCTTCCACTTCCATCGCCAACCAGTGCCCGGCGCGCTGTTCGATCAACTTGAACAGGCGGTCGATGCCGCCGGTGTCTTCGATGTCGTAGCGCATGCTGCCCAAGGCCAACTGGGATTTTTGCGAGTACACCGAGTTGATGGTGTGCCAGGTGGCCAGGTTCATGTGGTGGCTGGTGGGCATGTAGGCGCCGCTCTTCATGCGGCTGCCGTAGCCGAACAGCGGCATCATGCCCTGCAGACTCAGTTGCTTGTCGAAGTCGGTACCGCCGATGTGCACGCCGCCGGTGGCGAGGATGTCGCTTTGGCGGTTGTCGTTGTGGCGACGGTCCGGCGACAGGCGCACCAGCGAGAAGTCCGACGTACCGCCGCCGATGTCGACGATCAGCACCAGCTCTTCTTTCTGAATGGTCGACTCGTAGTCGAACGCCGCCGCAATCGGTTCGTACTGGAATGAAATGTCCTTGAAGCCAATGGCGCGCGCCACGTCCACCAGGGTGTTTTCCGCTTCCTGGTCGGCCATGGGGTCGTCGTCGACGAAGAACACCGGGCGGCCCAGCACAACCTCTTCGAACTCACGACCCGCAGTGGCTTCGGCGCGGCTTTTGAGCTGGCCGATAAAGAGTGCCAACAGGTCGGTGAACGGCATCGCGGTGCCGAGCACGCTGGTGTCGTGCTTGATCAGCTTGGAACCCAGCAGGCTCTTGAGCGAGCGCATCAGCCGGCCTTCGTAGTTTTCCAGGTATTCGTGCAGGGCCAGGCGGCCGTACACCGGGCGACGCTCCTCGAAGTTGAAGAACACCACCGACGGCAAGGTGATCTTGTCGTCCTCCAGCGCAATAAGCGTCTCCTCGCCGGGGCGGATCCAGCCGACGGTGGAGTTGGACGTGCCGAAGTCGATACCGCAGGCACGGGCTGGGGATGAGTTTTTCATGTCTATCGGGTTCCGGTCGAAAAACGGCCGCGCAGTGTATGCCAGTCGAGAGCGGATGCGTAGGCCGACCATCCGTTAAATAGTGCTTGAAACGGCGCGATTCGCCCCCACATCTGCTGCATACGGCACGCGCCGATAACACTTTGACGCACCCCCCGTGCACACCACTCAACACGTGCAAACCATCGCACGGTGTGGAACGGGCGGTGCGATCTCGATTTAAGGAAGGTGAACCGCCGATGGATTTCAAAGACTACTACAAGATTCTGGGTGTCGAGCCGAGCGCCGATGACAAGGAAATCAAGGCCGCTTATCGCAAGCTCGCGCGCAAATATCACCCGGATGTGAGCAAGGAAAAAGACGCCGAGTCCAAGTTCAAGGACGCGTCCGAAGCCTATGAGGCCCTCAAGAGCGCCGACAAGCGCGCCGAGTACGATGAGCTGCGCAAATACGGCCAGCATGGCCAGCCGTTCCAGGGCCCGCCGGGCTGGCAGAGCCGTGGTGGCTTTGGCGGTGGCGCGGGCACTGAGGATTTCTCCGACTTCTTCAGCTCGATCTTCGGCAATCGCGGCGACGGTTTTGGCGGCGGTCAGCGCCGTCCTGCCGGCCGTAAAGGCCAGGACGTAGAGATGCAACTGACGGTCTCGCTGGAAGAGACACTGTCCACCGAGTCCAAACAGATCAGCTTCCAGGTGCCGCAATACGACGCTTCGGGCCGGCATGTGAGCAACACCACCAAGAGCCTGAACGTGAAGATCCCCGCCGGCGTGGCCGACGGTGAGCGCATTCGCCTCAAGGCCCAGGGCGCGCCTGGCATCGGCGGCGGTGCCAACGGTGACCTGTACCTGATCATCAAGTTTGCCCCGCATCCCAAATTTGAAGTGGACGGCAACGACCTGATCATCAACCTGCCGCTGGCGCCTTGGGAGTTGGCGCTGGGCACGGAAGTGGCGGTGCCGACCCTTACCGGCAAAATCAACCTCAAGGTGCCGGCCGGCAGCCAGAACGGCCAGCGCATGCGCGCCAGGGGGCATGGCTTGCTGAACAAGGCAGGGGAGCGTGGTTATCTGTTCGTGCAGCTCAAGGCGGTGATGCCCAAGCAGGCTGACGACGAGACGATCGCGTTGTGGCAGGCGCTGGCCAGGAAAGCCAGCTTCAACCCGCGCGAGAACTTCTAAGGCGCCTCACTGCCGGTGCGAGCACGGCGAGTGTCAGAACAGAAAGTACCGCTGCGCCATCGGCAGCACGTCGGCCGGCTCGCACCACAGCAACACGCCGTCAGCCTTGACTTGATAGGTCTGCGGGTCCACTTCGATATCCGGCAGGTAATCGTTGTGGATCAGGTCGGATTTCTGCACGTTGCGGCAACCCTTGACCACCGCAATCTGCTTTTTCAAACCCAGGGCCTCGGGCAAGCCGGCGTCCTGCGCGGCCTGGCTGATAAAGGTCAGGCTGGTGGCGTGCAGCGAGCTGCCGAAACTGGCGAACATCGGACGATAATGCACCGGCTGCGGCGTTGGAATCGACGCGTTGGCGTCGCCCATCAAGCTTGAGGCAATCGCGCCGCCCTTGAGAATCAGGGTCGGCTTGATACCGAAAAACGCCGGACGCCACAGCACCAGATCCGCCCACTTGCCCACTTCAATCGAACCGACGATATGGCTCACACCGTGGGTGATCGCCGGGTTGATGGTGTATTTGGCGATGTAGCGCCTGGCGCGAAAGTTGTCGTTGCCAGGGCCGTCGCCGGGCAGCGGGCCACGCTGTTTTTTCATCTTGTCGGCGGTCTGCCAGGTGCGCGTGATCACTTCACCGACGCGGCCCATGGCCTGGCTGTCGGAGCTGATCATCGAGAACGCGCCGAGGTCGTGCAGGATGTCTTCGGCGGCGATGGTCTCGCGGCGGATGCGGCTTTCGGCGAAGGCCACGTCTTCGGCAATGCTGGGGTCCAGGTGATGGCAGACCATCAGCATGTCCAGGTGTTCGTCGATGGTGTTGCGCGTGAACGGCCGCGTCGGGTTGGTGGAGCTGGGCAGCACGTTGGGGAAACCGCAGGCCTTGATGATGTCCGGCGCGTGGCCGCCACCGGCGCCTTCGGTGTGATAGGTGTGAATGGTGCGGCCCTTGAGCGCAGCCAGGGTGGTTTCGACAAAGCCTGACTCATTGAGCGTGTCGCTGTGAATCGCTACCTGCACGTCGTATTGATCGGCGACACTCAGGCAATTGTCGATGCTCGCGGGTGTGGTGCCCCAGTCTTCATGCAGCTTCAAACCGATGGCGCCGGCCTTGACCTGTTCGATCAAGGGCTCGGGCAGGCTCGTGTTGCCCTTGCCGGTGAAACCGATGTTCATCGGGAACGAATCGCTGGCCTGGAGCATGCGCGCCAGGTGCCAGGGGCCCGAGGTGCAGGTGGTGGCATTGGTGCCAGTGGCCGGCCCGGTGCCGCCGCCGATCATGGTGGTGACACCGCTAGTCAGCGCCTCTTCGATCTGCTGCGGGCAGATGAAATGCACGTGGCTGTCGATGCCGCCAGCGGTGAGGATCATGCCTTCGCCGGCAATCACTTCGGTGCTGGCGCCGATGGCCATGGTCACGCCGGGTTGAATGTCCGGGTTGCCGGCCTTGCCGATGGCGTGGATGCGACCGTTCTTGAGGCCCACGTCGGCCTTGACGATGCCCCAGTGATCGATGATCAGCGCGTTGGTGATCAAGGTGTCGACCACTTCGTGGGCGAGCAACTGGCTCTGGCCCTGGCCGTCACGGATCACCTTGCCGCCGCCGAACTTGACCTCTTCGCCGTAGACGGTGAAGTCCTGTTCCACTTCGACGAACAGCTCGGTGTCGGCCAGGCGGACCTTGTCACCGACGGTGGGTCCGTACATGTCGGCGTAGGCTTGGCGGCTGATTTTCATAGGGGTGTCCTGAATAATGTGTGTTGAATATGAAATCGTTATCGCAGGCAAGCCAGCTCCCACAGGGGAATGCATTTCAACTGTGGGAGCTGGCTTGCCTGCGATGAGGCCCTATAGGTCGCCCATGATCCGGCCGGCAAACCCAAACACCCGTCGCCCACCGCTCAAATCCACTAACTCAATGTCGCGACTCTGCCCCGGCTCAAAGCGCACCGCCGTGCCCGCCGGGATATTGAGGCGCATGCCACGGCTCGCCGCACGGTCAAAGGTCAGCGCGTCGTTGGTTTCGAAAAAATGATAGTGCGAGCCCACCTGAATCGGCCGGTCGCCGCTGTTGGCCACGCTCAGCGTGACAGTGCGGCGGCCGACATTCAGCTCGATCTCGCCCGGCTGGATTTGATATTCACCAGGAATCATGCAGGTTGCCCCAGGGTCTTGAAGTAGATGGCGGTCGGGCTGTAGCGCCCGTCCGGGCTTTGGCAGTAGTCGGGCAGTTCACCGACTTTGGTGTAGTGCAGCGATTGGTAGAAGGCTTCCGCGCCGGAGCCAGCCTCGGTGTCCAGGAACAAGAGGCCGCGCCGGTGCTGGCGCGCGGCGAGTTCCAGAGTGTTCATCAATTGCTGGCCCAGGCCATGGCGGCGCGCAGTGCTGTGTACCAGCAGCTTTTGCACTTCGGCGCGGTTGCGGCCGTTGGCTTTCTGGCACAGCGCCAACTGCACGCTGGCGATCACCTGCTCGTCGCGCACCACCACCCACAGCAGCAGGCTCTGGTCTTCGATGCTGGCCTGTACGCCGATCAGGTAGGCGCGCGCCTGGGCCTCGTCGAAATCGGCCATGAAGCCGACCGAGGCGCCATGGCGCACCGCGTCCAGCAGCAGCTCGACCAACCCTTGGCGGTAATGGGCAAAGCTTTCAGCATTGACTCGACGCAGGTGCGCAGCACTCATCGATGTCACTCCTTGGGCGGTTCGGCGCCCGGGTTCAAGGCCAGTTGCATAAAGGTCAGGTCCAGCCAGCGGCCGAACTTGATACCCACCTGGGGCATCTGCCCGGTGGTGATGAACCCCACGCGTTCATGCAGGTGGATCGACGCCAGGTTGCCGCTTTCGATGGCGGCGACCATCACGTGTTTACCGCAGGTGCGCGCGCGTTCGATCAGCGCTTGCATCAAGCGCGGGCCTAGGCCTTTGCCGCGCTGGTCATGGCGCACGTACACCGAGTGCTCGACGCTGTAGCGAAAGCCTTCAAAGGGCCGCCAGTCGCCGAACGAGGCGTAGCCGGTGACTTCGTCGTTTTCGATGGACACCAGAATCGGGTAGCCCTGGGCCTGTCGCGCCTGGAACCAGGTTTGGCGGTTGGCCAGGTCCACCGGTTGTTCGTTCCAGATGGCGGTGGTGTTGAGCACCGCATCGTTGTAGATGGCGCGGATCGCCGGCAGGTCGCTTTCAATGGCATCACGAATCATGGCCGGTTTCTCACGCGATGGGCTGGTGGACGGTGACCAGCTTGGTGCCGTCCGGGAAGGTGGCTTCCACCTGGATATCCGGGATCATCTCCGGGATGCCTTCCATCACCTGTTCGCGGCTGAGCAGGGTGGTGCCGTAGTGCATCAGGTCCGCTACGGTGCGGCCATCGCGCGCGCCTTCCATCAAGGCGGCGGAAATGTAGGCGATGGTTTCCGGGTAGTTGAGCTTCACTCCACGCGCCAAGCGGCGCTCGGCCACGAGGCCTGCGGTGAATATCAGCAGTTTGTCTTTTTCCCGTGGGGTCAGGTCCATGGTTCAAGGTCCTTCAAAAAAGCATTCTTAAATACAACGAAGATCCCCTGTGGGAGCTGGCTTGCCTGCGATACAGGCGACTCGGTGTCTCTGATGTACCGAGGTGATGCTATCGCAGGCAAGCCAGCTCCCACAGGAAGACAGGCTACATATTGGGATCTTCATGTGCTCCAGATTCTCGGTGCTACCGCTTCCCGTCCCAGCACCGCCGGGCGCAGCAAACGCCATAAATCAATCAACCAGGCCCGCGCCAGCAGCGCTTCACTGGCCAGGCAGCGGGCCACCAGCAGATCGGGCAGTTGGGTCAGGTCGCCGCGCACCGCATGGGGCAGGGCGCGGCAGGCTTCAAGTAATTCAGGATCGATGTCGCCGGTGAGCAGCAGGGTGGCGAACACCGGTTGCCCGTCCAGCCCAATCGGTGAGTCAAGCAACCCATCGCCGCCCACGATGCGCTGGCGCTCATGCCAGAGCAACTGGCCGTCGCGGCGGATATCCAGGTGCGATTGAAAGTGCCCGAGGTCGAAGCGCTCGCCACTGGCCGGGCGGCCAAGGGCGACCACGTCCCAGTAGAACAGCCGGGCGTCGCCGTGCAGCTCGATACGCGTGGTGAGTTCGGCCTGGGCGGCGCTGAACACGATGGTTTCCTGGGGCAGCCATTCCAGGGTGGCGCCGGCTTCAACGGTCAATTCCAGCTGCTGAAACGCCGGACCGCCCGCGCGGTACCACTTGGCTGCGCCGGGGCTGGTCAGTTGCGCCCAGGCACCTTCGCCAACGTGCGCGCGGATATCCAGGCGATCACCGCCGGCAATACCGCCTGGCGGGTGCACGATGATGTGCTGGCACACTTCGGGGCCTTCGGCGTACAGGTGTTTTTGCACGCGCAGCGGGCCGATGTGCCTGCGCAGCACCGGGCGCGTGGTATCGCCGAAACGCGCGTAGCCGAGGTCCAGCGCGGCGTGCCAGCTGGGGGTGAACAGGGCAGGGGAAACGGGCAGGTTCATGGTTTTTGCTTAATGTCGGGACGCCACAGGTTAGATGGTTACGAGGCCGCGTACACCCTCGCTGTGCATATTTTCGCCACGGCCCTGCTGCACGATTTCACCCCGGGACATCACCAGGTACTGGTCGGCCAATTCGGCGGCGAAGTCGTAGAACTGTTCCACCAGCAAAATCGCCATATCGCCGCGTGCCGCGAGCTTCTTGATCACCGCGCCAATCTCCTTGATTACCGATGGCTGGATACCTTCGGTGGGTTCATCGAGAATCAGCAGGCGCGGGCGGCTGGCCAGGGCGCGGCCGATTGCCAATTGCTGTTGCTGCCCACCGGACAAGTCGCCGCCGCGTCGATGTTTCATTTGCAGCAACACCGGGAACAGCTCGTAGATGAAGGCGGGCACCTCTTTGGCCTCGGAACCGGGGAAGCGTGACAGGCCCATCAACAGGTTTTCCTCCACCGTCAGCCGACCGAAAATCTCCCGGCCCTGGGGCACGTAGGCAATGCCCGCGTGCACACGCTGGTGCGGCTTGAGACCGGTGATCGCCTTGCCTTCCCAGTTCACCGCACCTTCTTTGGCCGGCAGCAAACCCATCAGGCACTTGAGCAGGGTGGTCTTGCCCACGCCGTTGCGTCCGAGCAGGCAGGTGACTTCGCCGATCTTCACGTCAAACGAAAGCCCGCGCAGGATGTGGCTGCCGCCGTAGTATTGGTGCAGCTTGTCGACTTGCAGCATGTTCAAATTCTCCTCAAATCGCGCTGGTGCCTGGCCTCTGTGGCGAGCAGGTGTGCATACCACCCACTGTTCAGCGACCGAGATAAACCTCGATCACCCGCTCGTTTTCCTGTACCTGTTCCAGCGACCCTTCGGCCAGCACGCTGCCCTGGTGCAACACGGTGACGTGATCGGCGATCGCGCCGACAAAGCCCATGTCGTGTTCCACCACCATCAGCGAATGCTTGCCTGCCAGGCGCTTGAACAGCTCGGCGGTGAACTCGGTTTCGGCATCGGTCATGCCCGCCACTGGCTCGTCGAGCAGCAACAGTTGCGGGTCCTGCATCAGCAGCATGCCGATTTCCAGAAACTGTTTTTGCCCGTGGGACAGTAAGCCGGCCGGGCGCTGCATCGAAGCGGTCAGGCGAATGGTATCGAGCACTTCCTCGATGCGGTCCTTCTGCTCGCCACTCAGGCGCGCGCGCAGGCTGGCCCAAACCGACTTGTCAGTCTTCTGCGCCAGCTCCAGGTTTTCGAACACGCTGAGCGCTTCGAACACCGTGGGCTTCTGGAATTTGCGGCCGATGCCAGCCTGGGCGATCTGCACTTCGCTCATGCGGGTCAGGTCCAGGGTTTCGCCGAACCAGGCCTTGCCGTGGCTGGGGCGGGTCTTGCCGGTGATCACGTCCATCAGCGTGGTCTTGCCCGCGCCGTTGGGGCCGATGATGCAGCGCAGTTCGCCAACGCCGATGTACAGGTTCAGCTCGTTGAGCGCCTTGAAACCATCGAAACTGACGCTGATGTCCTCCAGCGTCAGGAGGGTGCCGTGACGGGTATTGAGGCCCTTGCCTGCGGCTTGGCCGAGGCCGATGGCATCGCGGCCGCTGCCCGCATCGAAAATAGGTTCCAGCATGACGTTCCTCATTTTTTCAGCAGCCCGATCACGCCCTTGGGCAGGTACAGGGTGACGATGATGAACAGCGCCCCGAGGAAGAACAGCCAGTATTCCGGGAAGGCCACGGTGAACCAGCTCTTCATGCCATTGACCACGCCGGCGCCGAGCAACGGCCCGATCAGCGTGCCGCGTCCGCCCAGCGCCACCCACACGGCGGCTTCAATCGAGTTGGT
This sequence comes from Pseudomonas poae RE*1-1-14, assembly GCF_000336465.1. Classification (NCBI taxonomy): domain Bacteria; kingdom Pseudomonadati; phylum Pseudomonadota; class Gammaproteobacteria; order Pseudomonadales; family Pseudomonadaceae; genus Pseudomonas; species Pseudomonas poae. The sequence continues at coordinate 5,426,308 of NC_020209.1, forward strand.
CGGCGACATTTCGCTGGGGTTGATGATGCCCACCTGCGGCACATACAACGCGCCGGCCAGGCCGCACAACACCGCGCTCAACACCCACACGAACAGCTTGAAACCGCGCGGGTCGTAGCCGCAGAACATCAGACGGTTTTCGGCATCGCGCAGGGCGGTCAGCACCCGGCCGAACTTGCTCTGCGCCAGGCGCCAGCCGATGTACAGGCTGGCGATCAGCAGCAGCACGGTGGTGATGAACAGCACCGCGCGGGTGCCGGGCTCGGTGATGCCGAACCCGAGGATGCTGCGGAAATTGGTAAAGCCGTTATTGCCGCCAAAGCCGGTCTCGTTGCGAAAGAACAACAGCATTCCGGCAAAGGTCAGCGCCTGGGTCATGATCGAGAAATACACGCCCTTGATGCGCGAGCGAAACGCGAAGAAGCCGAACACCAGCGCGAGCAGTCCGGGCGCCAGCACCACCAGGCACAGGGCCCAGAGGAAGTGATTGGTGCCGACCCAATACCAGGGCAATTGGGTCCACGACAAAAAGGTCATGAACGCCGGCAGTTCATCGCCAGCGGCCTGGCGCATCAGGTACATGCCCATGGCATAACCGCCCAGCGCAAAAAACAAACCGTGACCGAGGGACAGCATCCCCGCGTAGCCCCACACCAGGTCCAGCGCCAGGGCGACAATGGCGTAGCAGAGAATCTTGCCCACCAGCGTCAGGGTGTAGGCCGACACATGCAGCGCGTTATCGGCAGGCAAAAGCGACAGCAGCGGCAGCGCCAGCAGCACAGCGAGGATCACTGCACCGACGGCAATCGTCACTCTGGGGCCGGCCTTTTGCGTGGCCGTGAGCATCAATGGCTGGTTCATCAGTCGATCACCCGTCCTTTCAGTGCGAAGAGTCCCTGCGGACGTTTCTGGATAAACAGAATGATCAGCGCGAGGATCAGGATTTTTCCCAGCACGGCGCCGATCTGCGGTTCCAGAATCTTGTTGGCGATGCCCAGGCCGAACGCGGCCATGACGCTGCCGGCCAACTGGCCGACGCCGCCCAATACCACCACCAGGAACGAGTCGATGATGTAGCTCTGGCCCAGGTCGGGCCCGACGTTACCGATCTGGCTCAGCGCCACGCCGCCCAGGCCTGCGATGCCCGAGCCGAGGCCAAAGGCGAGCATGTCCACGCGCCCGGTGGGCACGCCGCAGCAAGCGGCCATGTTGCGGTTCTGGGTGACGGCGCGCACGTTGAGGCCCAGGCGCGTCTTGTTCAGCAGCAGCCAGGTCAGCACCACCACGAACAGCGCGAAGGCGATGATCACGATGCGGTTGTAAGGCAGCACCAGGTTGGGTAGCACCTGGATGCCGCCCGACAACCACTCCGGGTTCGACACTTCGACGTTCTGCGCGCCGAACACCAGGCGCACCAGTTGGATCAGCATCAGGCTGATGCCCCAGGTGGCGAGCAGGGTTTCCAGCGGGCGGCCATAGAGGTGACGAATCACCGTGCGCTCCAGCGCCATGCCGATGCAGGCGGTGACGAAGAATGCCACCGGCAGCGCAATCAGCGGATAGAACTCAATGGCGGCGGGCACGTAGCGCTGCATCAGCAACTGCACCACATAGGTGGAGTACGCGCCGAGCATCAGCATTTCGCCGTGGGCCATGTTGATCACGCCGAGCAGGCCGAAGGTGATCGCCAGCCCCAGCGCGGCCAGCAGCAGGATCGAGCCCAGGGACATGCCGCTGAAGGCCTGGCCGAGAATCTCGCCGACCATCAGCTTGCGTTTGACCTGGGCCAGGCTGGTCTCGGCGGCGGTGTGCACGGCGGCATCGGTTTCCACGCCGGGAGCGAGCAATGCTTCAAGGCGGGTACGGGCCAGCGGGTCGCCGGTGCCGCCGAGCAGGCGCACGGCGGCCAGGCGCACCACCGGGTCGTTGTCGACCAGTTGCAGGTTGGCCAGGGCCAGGCTGAGAGCGGTGTGCACGTTCTCGTCGGTCTCGGCGGCGACCTGCTGGTCGAGGAATTTGAGTTGCGCAGGCACGGCGCTTTTTTGCAGGGTACGGGCGGCCGCCAGGCGCAGCTTGGGGTCGGCGGCGAGCAATTGCTGGCTGGCCTGTACGTTGTCGATCAGGCCGCGCAGGCGGTTGTTCAGGCGCACGGTTTTGGTTTCGCCGTTGAGGGTGAGCTGGCCTTGTTGCAGGGCGTCGACCAACTCGATGCGCGCCGGGTCAGGCTGGGCGGCCCAGCTCTGGAGGAGTTTGGCTTGTTGCATCGGGTTAGCGTTGATGAAGTCTTCGGCGTCGCTGGCGTGTGCGGCGAGGGGCAGCCACAGCAGGGCGGCGAATATAAGGCGGTGCAGGGCAGTGGGCATAGTCTTGGGCCTTGCTCGAACAAATGTGGGAGCTGGCTTGCCTGCGATCGCGGTGCATCAGACCGACCGAGGTGTCTGCATAGCAGGCAAGCCAGCTCCCACAGGGTTGGGAACGATCGGCGGCTTAGTTGCTCTTCACCGCGTGATCCGGCTTCTTGTCATTGCCCGGAATGTAAGGGCTCCACGGCTGTGCGCGGATCGGCTCTTCGGTCTGCCACACCACCTGGAACTGCCCGTCGGCCTGGATCTCGCCGATCATCACCGGCTTGTGCAGGTGGTGGTTGGTCTTGTCCATGGTCAGGGTGAAGCCGGACGGCGCGGCGAAGGTCTGGCCAGCCAGGGCTTCACGCACTTTGTCGACATCGGTGGAGTTGGCTTTCTCCGCCGCTTGCGCCCACATGTGGATACCCACGTAGGTGGCTTCCATCGGGTCGTTGGTCACGGCTTTGTCGGCGCCCGGCAGATTGTGTTTCTTCGCGTAGGCTTTCCAGTCGGCCACGAATTTCTTGTTCACCGGGTTCTCCACCGACTGGAAGTAGTTCCAGGCGGCGAGGTTGCCCACCAGCGGCTTGGTGTCGATGCCGCGCAGTTCTTCTTCACCCACCGAGAACGCCACCACCGGTACGTCGGTGGCTTTCAGGCCCTGGTTGGCCAGCTCTTTGTAGAACGGCACGTTGGAGTCGCCGTTGACGGTGGAGATCACAGCGGTCTTGCCGCCTGCGGAGAATTTCTTGATGTTGGCGACGATGGTCTGGTAGTCGGCATGGCCGAACGGGGTGTAGACCTCTTCGATGTCTTTATCCGCTACGCCTTTGGAGTGCAGGAACGAACGCAGGATTTTGTTTGTGGTGCGCGGGTACACGTAGTCGGTGCCCAACAGGAAGAAGCGCTTGGCGCTACCGCCTTCTTCGCTCATCAGGTATTCCACTGCCGGGATCGCTTGCTGGTTGGGCGCCGCACCGGTGTAGAACACGTTCGGCGACATCTCTTCGCCTTCGTATTGCACCGGGTAGAACAGCAGGCCGTTGAGTTCTTCGAACACCGGCAACACCGATTTGCGCGACACCGAGGTCCAGCAGCCGAACACCACGGCGACCTTGTCCTGGGTCAGCAACTGGCGGCCTTTCTCGGCGAACAGCGGCCAGTTCGACGCAGGGTCCACCACTACCGGCTCCAGCATCTTGCCGTTCACGCCGCCCTTGGCGTTGATCTCGTCGATGGTCATCAGCGCCATGTCTTTGAGCGAGGTCTCGGAGATGGCCATGGTGCCCGACAACGAGTGCAGGATGCCGACCTTGATGGTCTCGGCGGCTTGCACGGTCCAGGTCAGGCCCATGGCGACGATGGAGGCGGAAAGAGTGAAAGCCTTGATCAAGCTGCGACGCTTCATGGTGCGATCTCCGAAGACTCATGGTGTTGTAAGGGGCAGATGCAGGAGGCTTTGCAAGGGGTGTGCCTAGTCGCATAACCGCCCGCGGCCCTTGCCCGGCTCGAATGCAGGGCAGCGCCGCGCACCACAAGCGGGCGAGTGGCGCAGGCGGTGCGCGCAGGCGCGCCACAATGGCGCGCACTCGCTATGTAGCGACTGACGCGTGCCGGTTGGGTGGACAGTAGGGGGGATCTTCCATGCCATGGTGGCGTGGACGGCGGACCGCGAGTACGGGGTGAGGCCCTAACGCTTGCGCATCAAGCCGATAAAGAACAGCCCGCCAATCGCCGCCGTGGCCACGCCAATCGGCAGGTCCTCGGGGGCGATCAGGGTGCGTGCGGCCACGTCCACCCACACCAGAAACAGGCTGCCCAGCAGTGCGCACACCGGTAGCAGGCGGCGATGCTCGGCGCCTACCAGACGCCGCGCGATATGCGGCACCATCAGCCCGACAAAGCCGATGGAGCCGCTAATGGCCACCAGCACGCCGGTCATCAGCGAGGCCACCAGAAACACCTTCAGGCGCACCGTGCGTGCGTTGAGGCCCAGGGTCACGGCGGTCTGTTCGCCGGCCATCAGCGCGTTCAGCGGCCGGGCCATGCCCAGCAGAATCAGCAGGCCCAGCAGCACCGTGGCGGCGGGAATCGCCAGCAGCTCCCAGCGCGCCAAACCGAGGCCGCCGAGCATCCAGAACATCACCGCCGACGCCGCGCGGTGGTCGCCCATGAACAGCAGCAAATTGGCGGCGGCCATCATCACAAAGGACACCGCCACGCCGCACAGCAACAGGCGATCACTCTCCAGCCGGCCATTGCGACTGGCCACCGCCAGCACCACCAGCATGCTCGCCAGCGCGCCGATGAACGCCGCGATGGGCAAAGTCAGCAAACCGATGATTTCCCCCACATGCAGCACCACGATCACCGCGCCCAGCGTGGCGCCCGAGGTCACGCCGAGCAGGTGCGGGTCGGCCAGTGGGTTGCGCGTGACCGCCTGCAACACCGCGCCGATCAGCGCCAGGCCCGCGCCCACCAACGCGCCGAGCAACATGCGCGGCACGCGAATCAGCCAGACAATATGTTCCTGCCCGGACGGCCAGTTCACCTCGCCGAATCCAAAGGCCTTGTGCAGCAGGATGCGCCACACCACGTCCACCGGTACCCGCGCCGGGCCAAAGCCCAGCGAGACCACGCAGGACACCAGCAACAGCGCGCCGAGTGCGGCGAGCAACAGGGCGTAGCGACGGCTGATCATTCGCCGTGAAACCCCTTGGCCAGGGTTTCCACTGCCTGCACGTTGTCGATGCCCGGCGTGGCCTGCACGTACGGAATCACGATAAAGCGCTGGTTCTTTATCGCGTCCACCCCTTGCAGCGCGGGATTATTGAGCAGGAATTGCTCCTTCTGGTCGGCCGTGACTTCGCTGTAGTCGACGATCACGATCACCTGGGGATTGCGCTCCACCACGGTTTCCCAGTTGACCCGGGTCCAGCTGGCGTCGACGTCGTTGAGGATATTGCGCCCGCCTGCGGCGGCGATCAGCGCCTGCGGCATGCCCAGGCGCCCGGAGGTCATGGCGCGGTCCTCGCCGCTGTCGTAGAGAAACACGCGAGGCTTGTCGGCGGGCAGGTCTTTTTGCACCTCGGCGACCTGCGCCTGCATTTGTGCGATCAGCCCATTGGCGCGGTCCTGCACGTCGAAGATCTTGCCCAGGTTGCGCAGGTCGTTGTAGGTGTCGTCCAGCGTCGCCGCCTTGCGTTTCATCACGAACGCGCAGGACTCGGTCAGCTCGTACACGTTGATGCCCAGGGGTTGCAGGGTGGCGGGCGTGAGGTCGCCGCCCACGCGCATGCCGTAGTCCCAGCCGGCGAAGAAGAAATCCACGTTGGCGTTGAGCAGGGTTTCCACCGACGGATACTTGCTCGCCAGTTCCGGCAGGCCGTCGAGGATCGCGGACATCTCGGGAGTGACCGACTTCCAGCCAGTGACGCCGCTGTAGCCGGCCATGCGCGACTTCAAGCCCAGGGCGAGCATCATCTGGGTCATGTTGATGTCATGGCTGACGGCGTGCTGCGGCGCTTCCTGGAAGGTCACGTTGCGGTTGCAGCTCTTGATGGTCACCGGGTAATGGGTGGCCTCGGCGAACGCCTGGGCGGTGCCGAACAGCAGGGCGAGAGACAGCAGGGAGCGCAGGATCATGGTTGGGTTATCCAGGTGATTCGGGGGTAGCCGGACAAAGGGTGAGTGTCGATCAAGGCCTGCACGCCAAAGACGTCGTGCAGCAGTTCGGTGGTGAGGACTTCATGGGGCGTGCCGCTGGCGATGATGCGGCCGTGATCGATCACGTACAGGCGATCACAGAACGCGGCGGCCAGGTTCAGGTCGTGGATGCTGGCCAGGGTGCCGATGTTCAGGCGCTTGACCAGGCGCAACAGCTCCAGTTGGTAACGCGGGTCGAGGTGGTTGGTCGGCTCGTCTAGAATCAGCAGGTGCGGCTCCTGGGCCAGGGCACGGGCGAGGATGACGCGCTGCTTTTCGCCGCCGGAGAGGGTGGCGAAGGCGTGGTCTTCGAAGCCGCTCATGCCGACCGATTCGAGCATGCTGCACACCAACTGCCGGTCGTGCACGGTATCGCCGTCGAACAGGCCCTTGTGGGGCGTGCGGCCCATGGCGACCACTTCGTCGACGCGCAGGCCGAAGGCATCGGGGAATTCCTGCAGCACCACGGCGATGCGTCGCGCGCACCACTTGGCGCTTTGCTGCCACACGTTCTGGTGCTGCAGCAGCACGTCGCCCTGGTCCGGTTTGCTGAAGCGGTAGGCGCAGCGCAGCAGGCTGGTCTTGCCGCTGCCATTGGGACCTATCAGCCCCACGAACTCACCCGAGGCGACGTGCAGGCTGGCGTCACACAGGTGGAACTGGTGATGACAGCTGCCGTGGTCCCGTGGGGTCCAGGTGAGGTGGGCGAGGCTCAGTGCGGTCATGGTTTTCTCTGGTGCAAGGCCGATCAAATGTGGGAGCTGGCTTGCCTGCGATAGCGGTGCATCAGACTGACCGAGGTGTCCGCATCGCCTGCAAGCCGGTTCCCACAGGGGGTGTGTTGTGGCGGTTAGAAGGTGTAGTCCGCCGTGACAAACAGGGAACGTGGCTCGCCGAGGATCCACTGTTGGCCGTCGTTGTATTGGCTGACGGCGTAGGTGCGGTCGAACAGGTTGTTCAGTTGCAGGCCCAGCGTCGTGTCGCGCAGCGCTTTCCATGACACGCTGGCGTCCACCACGGTGTAGCTCGGCAGTTCGTTCTGGTTGGCCATGTCGGCATAACGCGCGTCGACATACCGCACGCCGGCACCGGCGCGGATGTTATCGCTCAAGGCCTTGCTCAGCCACAGGTTGGCGGTGCGGCGCGGCACGTCCACCGGGCGGTTGCCGTCGCGCGATACCTGCACGCCGCCGACGTCCTGCTGGAAGTCGTCGTACTGCGCACGAACGAGGGCGGCGTTGGCTTGCAATTGCCAGGCATTGGGCAGTTGCAGGTCGAGGCTGGCTTCCAGGCCGCTGGAGGATTGCTGGCCGACTTGCTGCTTGAGGTTCGGGTTGCCCGGAACGTCGGTCAGCAGCTTCTTTTTCACGATGTGGTAGGCCGCCAGGGTCCAGTCGCCACCTCCGTTCCAGAACGCTTGCTTGATGCCGATTTCGCTTTGTCTGGCCGTGGACAGGTCGAACTGCTGCTGGCCCGGGCTCAGTGAGATCAGGCCGCCGACGCCGTCGGTGCTGGTGGCGTACTGGCCGTAGACCGAGGTGTCCGGCGTGATCGCATACACCAGTCCGGCCTTCCAGTTGTTTCCGGTAAGGGTTCTGCTTGTTTGGCTGCCAACGCGCAAGTCATCGCGATCGACATGGGCGTAGTCGCGGCGAATGCCGGTGATCAGTGCAAGCTGGTCGGTGAGCTGCAGGCGGTTCTCGGCAAAACCTGCGACGGTTTTAGTGGTGGTGGCGAACAGCGGTTTGAACGGATCGGCGCTGGCGAACGGCCCTGGTTGCGGGTGGTTCACGTCGATGGGCTGGCCGTTGGCAAAGGTGTCGTCAAACGGCGAGTTGCTGGCCAGGCGAAAGCGGATGCGGTTGTACTCAATGCCGGTCACGGTCTGGCTGTCGAGACCGAACATTGCGTGCTTGAAGGTGAAGATCTGGCGATCACCCACCTGTTCCTGATTGTGCTTGATGCCGAAGTTGCCGCTGCGGGTGAGTTGGCCGTTGGTGAAGTTGTAGTTCTCGGCGTTCTGCCAGCGGCGCTGGTTTTTCAGGTAGAACAACTCGTTGGTGGCGCTGACGCTATCGTTGATCTGCCACTCGCTGGTCAGGCGCGTCCACTGGTCGTTGTAGTGCTGTGTGTCATTGCTGACGTTGTAGTTCCTGTCGCGCAGGCCCTTGTGCAACTGGCCATTGATCAACGGGGTGCCGAAGTAGTTTTGCGGTTGCTGGTCGCCGTAGTCGCTGGCGAGGGTAAAGCTCAGGGTGTCCGCCGCCTGCCAGCGCAGGGCTCCGCTGACGAAGTCGCTGGCCGAATCGCCACGGTCGATGAAGCCGTTGCTGCGCAGGCGGTTGAGGTTGAGGCGGTAGCTCAGCGTGTCGGTCAGTGAGCCGCCGCTGTCGAGGGCTTGCTGTTGGCGGTCGTAGGAGCCATAGCCAAGGCGCACATGGTTTTCGATTTCGCCTTCGAACGGCTTTTTCGGCACGGTATTGATCACCGCGCCGGTGGCGCCTTCGCCGTACAGCACTGAGGCCGGGCCGCGCAGCACGTCCACGCGTTCCACCGACCAAGTGTCCATCGGGAAGGTCGAGGTGCCCATGCCCATGTACATGCGGTTGCCGTCGTACAGCTGCATCACCGAACCCTGGCCGGTAAAACCACGGGCTGACAACGAGGTGCCGCCGTCGCCCGGTGAGCCTGTGCGGCTGATGCCGGTGGCGCGGGAGATGGCGTCCTGCACACTGGCATCGCCACGCTGGCGAATCTGCGTGCCGGTCTGGCTTTCGACACTGCCCGGGGTTTGCAGGGCGGTGAGGTTGAGGCGCGAGCCGGCGGTGGTCGGGGTGTTCAGGTCGACGCGTTCGTCATCCACGGCGGGCGCGGTGACGGGGCTGGCGGGCAGGGTCAGGGCCTGGGCGCTGTTGTGCAAGGCGAGCAGGCACAGGCCGGACGCTAGGTACTTGTTCATCGGTCGATCAGTCTTCCTGGGGTGTGCTCGCCGCAGTGCGCGGCGAGCAACGATAACGCACAAAGTGTTATAAGTTAACACTTATAGGCTGCGTGACTAAGGTCCGTGCAGCCTATACAAGCCTTGTGGCGTGGGCATCTCGCCGGATTCATGCGGAACCTGAGGCCGACTCACCTTGGGCAAACAGACACGACAGTACCAGGCGATCCAGTACCCACACGGCGATCAACGAAGCGCCCACCAACGGAAAAATGATCGCCAGGCCGAGCATGATCAGCATCGCGGTTTTCCATTTCGGCAGGTCATGGCGCAGCGGCGGAACACCGAGGCCACCCAGGGGCCTGCGCTTCCACCAGATCACCACGCCACTGACCGCGCTGAGCAGAATCATCAGGCAGATCAGCAGGACGATCAGTTGGTTGACCCAGCCGAACATCTTGCCCTCGTGCAGCATCACACCGGTCTCGGTGGCGCGTGCAGCCAAGTTGTAGTGCTGCCAGCGCACGTCGGCGAGAACCTTGCCGGTGTACTGGTCCACGTGCAGGGTGGCGTCATTGCGCGGGTCGTCGGCGAACACCGAGACCGTGAACACGCCCGTGGCCGTGGTAGGGAAGGTGATGCTGTAGCCGGGTTCGACCTTGCGCGCAGTGGCCAGGTCGACCACCTGTTGCAGGCGCACGCTGGGCGCGGCGGGGCCTGCGTGCGTGGCGCCGTGGTTCATGTGTTCGGCATGGTCGCCGGACATCGGCATCGGCGTGTTTTCCATGGCCCAGGGCACCGTCTGCTGGCTGGCAGTGTTGAGGATGCGCGCCTGCTGGTCGGACTGCGGCACGTTGTTCCACATCGCCGCCGGAAAGGTGTTCCACAGGTCGGCGTATTGCTTGCCCCAGAAGCCGGTCCAGGTCATGCCGCTGAGCAACATCACCAGCAGGAAGGCCGCGCCCCAGAAACCGGCGACGGCGTGCAGGTCGCGCCACAGCAGGCGACCCCTGGCGTTCAGGCGGGGCCACAACACCCCGGCCGATGACTGGCCGCGCGGCCACCACAGGTACAGGCCGGACACCACCAGCATCACGCCCCAGCCTGCGGCAAGTTCCACCAGGCGGTCGCCGGTCGTGCCGATCATCAACTCACCGTGCAGCGCGCGGGCGATGGCTTGCAGGTTGTATTTGGCGTCCTGTTCGCCGAGTACGTTGCCGCGATAAGGGTCGACGAACACGGTGATTTCACGGCCGCCGTTATGCATGACGAACTGCGCGCTGCGAGTGGCGTCGGACGGTGGCAGGTACTTGCTGATCGTCGCCAGCGGGTAAGCGGCCCTGGCGCGCTGCAATTGTTCGTCGGCGCTCAAGGCGTGCTCGGCGCTGTCTACGGTGAGCAGGTCGGCGTACATCAGCGGGTCGAGCTGGGGTTTGAACAGGTAGATGAGGCCGGTGAGGGCCAGCAGCACCATGAACGGCGCCACGAACAGGCCGGCGTAGAAGTGCCAGCGCCAGGCGAGGTTGTAGAAGGATACTTTTTGGGTGGTCATCAGGGGCTCCGCAAGCCTTTGAATGTTGGATGCCAGTTGGCCGTCATCGGGAGTAAGCCCCTCCCACAGTTGATCTGTGAATACATTCAACAGATGGGAGGGGCTTGCTCTCGATGCTTTTAAGAAGCACTGGGTGTAAAGGGCTTATGCGGCAGCGGGCGGAGCGCGGCTACGGGCGCCGGGGAAGGTATTTTGCCGGGCATGGCCCAGGCGCGGGGCGGGGATGATTGCGCCTGTCGGCGGCGGCGTGTCGAGGGCGACCCAGGACATGCCGCCGGGCAGAGCGGGGCAACTGAACAGCAGGTCGCAATAGCCGCATTTTGCCCAGAGTGCGTGATGGTCGTCGGGGGCTTGAGGGTGGTGGGATTCGCCGTGGTGTGCCGGCATGTCCATGGACATGCTGGCGTGATGATTCATCGGCATCGCCTGGGAAATCAGCGGGCCGATAAAGATCATCAACATGGCGAACAGGCTGACCCAACTGCCGCGTGCGAGGCGGTGGCGTGCAGACAACCCGGCGCGAGGGGCGCCCATCGATCAGCGACCTATTGAATGTGGTTGTGCGCGTGAGGCGGTGCCTTTTGCACCGACACCTGCACCTCGACCTTGCCGGCCTTTTCGAAGGTCAGGGTCAGCGGGAAGTGCTCGCCATCGGCCAATAAACTGCGGTCCTTGAGGCCCAGCAGCATCACGTGATACGCCATGGGTGCGAAGGTCAGCTCGCCCTTGGCCGGCACCGCGACGCTGGTCACCTGCTGCATCTTCATCAGGTCACCCTGCATCACATGCTCATGCAACTCGGCCTTGTCGGCCACGGGGGTGTCGACGCCGAGCAGGCGGTCCGGGGTTTTGCCGTCGTTATGAATCACGAAATACGCGGCGACAGTGGGCGCATTCGGTGGCAGCTCCTGGGACCAGGGATCGCTGACCAGTAGTTCGCCGGCCTTGTAGTCGTCGGCATTGGCGGCGCTGAACACCGGCATCAGCAAGGCGGCCAGCAACAGGGAAGATTTGAGCATGACAGTTCTCCAGAACGGTTTTGAACGCAGTTCACATGCGAAGCCAATCAAACCGTGGGAGAGGCGCGGGGGTTAAGGCTCGGCCATTGACCGCGCGGGGCGGGGGCTTGCAGCGACGGCGGTGCCAGGCCCTGCGAGGTTTCAAACCGTGTGACATACAACGGCGGCACATGCCCCGGCAGCGCCACCCATGGCGTCGAGCCCGAGCAGCACCAGCAATGCTGCATCGTGGAGTGATCGTCCTGCTGCGGCGCCGGGATTTCCAGCTTGCCCAGGGCGAGGGTCTCTAGGCTTGCGCCAGTGGACGAACAGAACCCGCCCCAGAACAGCTGCTTGATCGGATCGTGCGTCGGCTGCATCGCACTGGCCAGCGGCATGGCAAACGCATTGAAGAGCACTGCAAGGCAGGCGATCCAGGCAAGTGCAAAGCGGTGATGGGCCATGGTGGACAATCCGTGGGGGGTAAGCGATCGGGCGGGTATTTAGCCTGATCGGGGTGGATAAGTAAAAAGCGCTGGTGTGGTCTCGCAGGGTTTGAGGATAGACGGGGTATCACCGCAACGCAGGCCCGCTATTGAGGCTCGCTCAGCATTGGAGTGGTCAGGCACGTTTAACGTGGCTGACACGCCGCCATGGGAAGCAGTCCCCTCCCGCCTTTTGGCTATGCAGTGGGAACGCCATGGACCTGTATGTTCACCCCTAAAGCTTTTCTAATCACTGCGAAAATCGCCGCGAGGTTGTCCATGCTTGGGTTGCCGCTGGCTGAAAGCATCCGATGCAGGCTTTTACTGGGCTTGGCGGTTTCTTTCGCGAGCCCTTCGAAGCCGACTGTGGCGTTGACCAGATCACGCAGAATGACGCGTGAAATCTCCGGCTCGCCATTAAGGAAAAGCGTAGCGGCCTCATCAAGGAGAGCTTGAGCAAATTCAGGATCGCGCTGAGCACGTTCGGCGATGGTGTGTTTATAGCTGCGGGTTAACGCCATGCTGGTTACCTCTTTTGCTTCAATTTCTTGTCTAGCTGATGACGATTGATCAACGATTTGACCTCTCTGAGATCGCGCCTTTGACTGGACTTGTCTACGCCACCAAGCAGGATGATTAAGCGGGGAAATTTGCCAACGCGATGAGTGTTTCTTCAGGCGACAATAGTTCCAGGTCCACGGTTGCCAACACTGGCCGCCTCAACACCAGCACCGGCACCCCCAACTCCCGCGCCACCTCCAGCTTTGGCTCGGTGGCCGTGCTGCCACTGTTTTTGCTGATCAGCACATCAATTTGCCGCCGCGCGAACAACTGGCGCTCATCCTCGAGTAAAAACGGACCCCGCGCGCCGATCACTTCGCAGCGTTCATTGCCCGGGTACACCTCCAGTGCGCGCAGGGTCCAGAACTGGTGGGCAGGGATTTCATCAAGGTGCTGCAACGGCTCGCGGCCCAGGGTGAACAACGGTCGCTTGAACGGTTTCAACGCTTCGGCCAACTGCGTCCAGTCACCGACTTCGCGCCAGTCATCCCCGGCCTGCGGCTGCCACGCGGGACGTCGCAGCGCCCAGCACGGCACCCCGCAGGCGCGTGCCGCCTGGGCCGCGTTGTGGCTGATCTGCGCCGCATACGGGTGGGTGGCGTCGAGAATCAGACTGATGCCTTCAGCGCGAACAAACTGCGCCAGGCCGTCCGCCCCGCCATAGCCCCCCACGCGCACCTGGCAGGTCAAGTCAGTGGGCACGCGCCCGACCCCTGCCAGGCTGTAGATATGCGGCGGCCCTAACGTGCGCGCGATGGCCAGCGCTTCGGTCACGCCGCCCAGCAGCAGAATCCTGTTCATAACGGCTTGACCACGTCCAGCAGGGTGATCGGCAGCGCCTGGCGCCATGTATCGAATTCCCCCAACGGCTGCGCCTGGGCCACATGGATGCGCGTGAGTTCGCCGCCATGCCGGGCTCGCCAGTTCATCAGGGTCATTTCGCTTTGCAGGGTCACCGCATTGGCGACCAGCCGTCCGCCCGGGCGCAAATGCTGCCAGCAGGTTTCCAGCACGCCCTCGCGGGTGACGCCGCCGCCGATGAAGATCGCGTCCGGTGCCTCAAGTCCCGTCAGGATCTCCGGCGCCTTGCCGCGAATCAGTTGAAGACCGGGCACGCCAAGGGCATCACGGTTGTGTTCGATCAGGCCCTGGCGCCCGCTATCGGCTTCAATCGCCAGCGCGCGGCAGCTGGGGTGCGTGCGCATCCATTCGATGCCGATGGAGCCGCTGCCCGCGCCCACGTCCCACAACAGTTCGCCGGGCGTCGGCGCGAGGCGGGCGAGGGTCATGGCGCGCACGTCGCGTTTGGTCAGTTGGCCGTCATGCTGGAACGCCGAATCCGGCAGGCCGGCCAGGCGTGACAGGCGCGGCGTGTCGCCGCGGGCCTGGCAGTCGATGGCGACCAGGTTCAAATCGGCGACCCGGGCGAACGCCCACGACTGCGCCAGCCCATCAATGCGCTGCTCATCCGCGCCGCCCAAGTGTTCAAACACGCTCAGTCGGCTCGGTCCAAACCCGGCCTGCGTCAACAGCGCGGCGATCAAGCCAGGGCTGCTGCCGTCGTTGCTCAGCACCAGCAAACGCACGTCGCTGGCCAGATAGGCATTCAGTGCTGCCAACGGCCGAGCGACGACGGACAGCGTCACCACATCCTGCAATGGCCAGCCCAGCCGCGCCGCCGCCAGTGAGACGGAGGAAGGTGCCGGCAACACCAGCAGCTCATCCACCGCCACCTGTCGCGCCAGGCTGGCGCCCACGCCGTAGAACATAGGGTCGCCACTGGCCAGCACGCACACCGGCTCACCGCGCTGCGCCAGCACCGGTTCCAGGGAAAACGGGCTCGGCCACCGCTGTCGTTCGCCGCGGATACACACCGGCAGCAGGTCCAACTGGCGCTGAGCACCTATAATCCGCGTGGCGCGCAACAGGGCGTGCCGGGCGTTTCTGCCCAGCCCCTTGAAGCCGTCTTCACCGATGCCTACAACCGTCAGCCAGGGCGACATATCCATTCCTTGAGCGACATCCGACGGGCAGGCTTTTCATGCCGCCGGACAAAGCAGGCATAATACCGCGCCTTTACCCGTCAACCGGTAGCCCCGTGAACCCATCGCCCGCCCTGAACACCTTGCGCCCCTCGGCTTGTCCGGGGTTGCTGCGTATCGTCCAGGCGTTGGATGGCGGCATCTGCCGGATCAAACTGGCCGGCGGCTCGATCACCGCAATGCAAGCCCACGCCGTGGCGGACGCGGCCCGGGCCTACGCGGGCGGCGTGATCGAGGCAACCAACCGCGCCAACCTGCAGGTTCGCGGGATCGGTGCCGAGCAGGACGCCCTGATCGCGGCCCTGCTGGCCGCAGGCCTTGGGCCCAATAACGCAGCGGGCGACGACGTGCGCAACCTGATGCTCAGCCCCAGCGCCGGCATCGACCCGCAGATGCTGCTCGACACCCGCCCGCTGGCCGCGCAGATTCTCGCTACCCTGGAAAACCATCCGCGCTTTCATGAGCTGTCGGCCAAGTTCGCCGTGCAACTGGACGGCGGCGAAGCGCTGGCGATGCTCGAACACCATCACGACTTGTGGCTGTCGGCGTTTGAGCAGGACGGCGATACCTTGCTGGCGTTCGGTCTGGCCGGATGCCCGGGGCGGGATGCGCCACTGGCCGCCGTGCGCCTGGAGCAGGGGCATGCCCTGGTGGTCGCGGTGCTGGAAGCCTTCCTGGCGCTGGCGACGGCGCAACAAACGCGCATGCGTCATCTGGTTGTGGATAACCTAGTGAGCCGTCTGAGCCTGCCGCTGCTGCCGGCGAAGGGTTTCAAGCGCCCGGCCAGTGGCGCCTTGCGGCACCTGGGCAGTTATCCACAGCGCCAGGACAACCGGTATTACGTCGCCGTCGTTGCCCCCTTGGGTCGACTGGATTCGAAGATGCTCCACGGTGCCGCGCAACTGGCCAGTGAATACGGCGACGGCACCTTGCGCTTCACGCCCTGGCAAGGCGTGCTGTTGCCCAACCTCACCCAACCTGAAGCGGTGACTGCAGGTTTGGCGCAGCTGGGCTTTCTGTATTCCGCCGCCCAACCCCTGGCCCGCGTGATCGCCTGCACCGGTTCCAGCGGCTGCGCCAAGGGCCTGGCCGACACCAAGACCGATGCCCTTGGCCTGCCGCCCGGCCATGACGTGCACCTGTCCGGCTGCTCGCGCTCCTGCGCCGCCGCGCACACCGCGCCGGTCACTTTGCTGGCGGTGAGCCCCGGCCACTACGACCTCTATTTTCGCGATGCAGCCCAGCCGGGTTTCGGCCGGCTGCACGCGCGCAACCTTTCCATTGAAGCGGCGAGCGCCGTGTTGCGCGCTCGTCCACGGAGCAACACCGATGATTGATTACATCCGCGACGGTCAGGAGATCTATCGCAACTCCTTCGCCATTATTCGCGCGGAAGCCAACCTGGAGCGCATCCCGGCCGACCTGGAAAAGCTCGCGGTGCGGGTGATTCATGCGTGCGGCATGGTCGACGCCATCGACGGCCTGCAGTTTTCCGAAGGCGCCGGCAAGGCCGGGCGCGAGGCTTTGGCCGCCGGCGCGCCGATCCTGTGTGACGCGCGGATGGTCTCCGAAGGCGTGACCCGCACGCGTCTGCCTGCCAACAATCAGGTGATCTGCACCCTGCGTGACGACAGCGTGCCGCAGTTGGCGCGCGAATTGGGCAACACCCGTTCTGCCGCCGCGCTGGAGCTGTGGCGCCCGCACCTGGAAGGCAGCGTGGTGGTGATCGGCAACGCACCGACCGCGCTGTTTTACCTGCTGGAGATGCTCGATGCCGGCGCGCCGAAACCGGCGCTGATCCTCGGCTTCCCCGTTGGCTTTGTCGGCGCCGCCGAATCCAAGGCGATGCTCGCCGCCGACAGCCGTGGCGTGCCCTTCGTGATCATGCAGGGTCGCCTCGGCGGCAGCGCCATGGCCGCCGCCGCCGTCAATGCGCTTGCCACGGAGGTGGAGTGATGCCGGCACGCGGACGCTTGATTGGCCTGGGCGTCGGCCCCGGCGACCCGGAGCTGATCACTGTCAAGGCGCTGCGCCTGCTGCGCGAATCGCCGGTGGTGGCGTACTTCGTGGCCAAGGGCAAGAAGGGCAACGCGTTCAGTATCATCGAGGATCACCTGGTGCCCCAGCAGACGCTGATGCCGCTGGTGTACCCGGTGACCACCGAAGCACTGCCGGCGCCGCTGTCCTACGAAGAGGTGATCAGCGATTTCTACGACACCGCCAGCCTGCACGTGGCGGCGCATCTGGACGCCGGCCGCGATGTGGCGGTGATCTGCGAGGGCGATCCGTTCTTCTACGGCTCCTACATGTACCTGCACGACCGCCTCGCCGAGCGCTACGAAGCGCAGGTCATTCCCGGCGTGTGCTCGATGCTCGGCGGCGCTTCGGTGCTCGGCGCGCCGTTGGTGTATCGCAACCAGAGCCTGTCGGTGCTGTCGGGCGTATTGCCCCATGAAGACCTCAAGCGCCGTCTGGCCGATGCCGACGCGGCGGTGATCATGAAACTGGGCCGCAACTTCCCCAAGGTGCGCCAGGTGCTGGAAGAGCTGGGGCTCGCTGACCGTGCGCTGTATGTGGAGCGCGCGACCATGGCCAATCAGAAAATCGTGCCGCTGGATCAGGTGGTGCCAATGTCGTCGCCGTATTTCTCGCTGATCATCGTGCCCGGTGAACGGTGGCAAGGGTGATCAATCCTGCGATCGTCATCCTTGGTCAGGGCAGCCTCGCCACTGCGCGCCTTATTCAGCAGGTGTATCCCGGCGCGTTAATCCACGGCCTGGCCGGACGCGTCGAAGGCGCTGACCACGTCTACAGTGAATTTGGCGCCACGCTGCGCCAGCTGTACCAGCAGGGCACGCCGCTGATTGCGCTGTGCGCCGCCGGCATCGTTATTCGCACACTGGCGCCGTTGCTGTTGGAAAAGGGCGAAGAGCCCGCCGTGCTGGCGGTGGCCGAGGACGGCAGTGCGGTGGTGCCGCTGCTCGGTGGCCTGGGCGGTGTGAACGTCATGGCGCGGGACATCGCGGCAGCATTGAACGTGGCGGCGGCGATCACCACCAGTGGCGAGCTGCGTTTCGGCACCTGCTTGCTCAACCCGCCCAAGGGGTATGAGCTGGGGGACCTGGAGCTGGGCAAGCGCTTTGTCAGCGATCTGCTGGCCGGCGAACGGGTGCGCATCGAAGGGGCGGCGCCGTGGTTGGACGAGGCCAACCTGCCCCAGGATCAGCAGGCACATCTGGCGATTCACGTGGGCAGCGCCGCGCGCGCGCCTGCGGCCAATGAACTGCTGATCTACCCGAAAAATGTAAGCGTCACCTGCAAACCGGGTGCGCAGTTGGCTGAGCGGGTTCGCGAAGCGTTGGACCAGGCCGGCGTCGCGCTGCAGTCGCTGGCCTGCCTGTTGGCCAGTGACACGCAGATGGCGGACGCGTCGCTGCACGACGCCGCTGCGCAGTTGGCGGTGCCGCTGCGGTTCGCCAGCGTCAGCCAGGACGCCGATATCGTGATCAACGTCGCCGAGCAGCCGCTGGATCTGGCCCGGGTAGGTCGCGCGCGTGGCCGTGTGGCAGTGATCGGCCTGGGCCCCGGCGCTGCCGCGTTGATGGTGCCAGCGGTGAAAGCCGAGTTGGCGCGCTGCACCGATGTGCTGGGCTACGAGACTTACGTGCGCATGGCCGGGCCGTTCCGCGACGATCAGGTGCAACACTGCACCGACAACCGCGAAGAAATGCAGCGCGCGCGTCACGCTTTCGAACTGGCCGTGCAAGGCCGTTCGGTGGTGGTGGTATCGTCCGGCGATCCGGGGGTATTTGCGATGGCGGCGGCAGTGATCGAGGCACTGCACGAATCCAGCGACCCGGCGTGGCATCAGGTCGACCTGCAGATCTTGCCAGGGGTGTCCGCGTCGCTGGCGACCGCCGCCCAGGCCGGCGCGCCGCTGGGTCATGACTTCTGCATGATGTCGCTGTCGGACAACCTCAAGCCCTGGTCAATCATCGAAAAACGCCTGGACCTCGCGTCCCAGGCTGACCTGGCGTTGGCGTTCTACAACCCGATCTCCCGCGCACGGCCGTGGCAGTTGGGGCGAGCGCTGGACATCGTCGCGCAGCACCGCACGCCCGAAACGCCGGTGGTGCTCGGCCGTGACATCGGTCGACCGGGCCAGACCTTGCGCGTCACCACCCTGGGGCAACTCACGCCCGAGCAGGTGGACATGCGCACCATGGTGCTGATCGGCTCGTCCACCACCTGCACGTTCCCGCGTGCCGGTGGCGGTGAATGGGTGTACACGCCGCGCTGGTACGGCGACAAACCCAACGCCTGATGCCGTGGGAAAGCGCCGATTAATCCTGGGTTTTGCCTCGGGTTATCCGGTGCTTTTTCTTTTTCCATCGACGAAATGTGTGCGACCTGGCGCTGCGCCCCGCAATGGCTGGGCGGCGTGTTCCGGTGCGCGCCAGCAAGGGATAAGTGTCGTCTGGCAAGCCCGCCCGCCCCTGGACTAGGGTGAAAGCAGCCCCAATGTGGGGTGCTTGTGGAGAGCCGAACATGGAGCGACATCATAGAAGGATCAACAGTACAAAAAGGCGCAAGTTGATTGCGGCCTACAAGCTGCCGGCGTCGGCAGGCGCGCCGGCTACCGCCGCGCCCGAGCCGGAGGACGAATCGAATGCGGCGGTGGTCAATAACAGCGTGATCTCGTTTGCCGAGGGCCTGTCGAGCCTGAGCCGCGAATACATCCGTAAAAGTTACCTGCTGGCCAGCAGTTATGTCAGCGATGTGTTGAAGATTCATCGCGGCACCGAGGCGTGGTTCGACGAATTCATCAAGGTGATGATCAGCCTGGGCTGGCTGCCGATGCGCAGCAGCTTCGAGCGGGTGTCCAGCAGTGGCAAGGGCCTGACGGTGCAACTGACGGTGCTGAACATGATCGCCGCGATGCTCGCTTCGACCGCACTGGCCGGGCCGGTGCTGGCGGCCTTGCCCCGGCTGGCGGCGGATGCGCTGGAGGCCATGAAGCAGCAACCCGCCTCGTTCGAGCTGTTCAAGCGCAACAGCTCGCTGCAGCAGGGCGGTGACTTTGGCGTGGCGTCCTGCACCGAAGCCAACGGCGAAGTGATGATGGTGCTGGTGACCTACAGTAGCCGTGGCGTGAGCAAACAGGTGGGGCTGCCGTTTCTGGAATGGGACAGCTCCTCGTTCGAGGCTTTCAGCGGGCAGACGTGCCTGGTGCTGAATACGTCGCTGGTCAACGAAAAAACCATCCAACTGATGCGCGAGAGCGCGGGGGACAAGGTGCAGTCGGCTATAGCCAGATACCGCATCTGAGGCACCTTTTTTCAGGCCTGTGAGATCAATTGTGGGACAGGGCTTGCCCGGTAAGGCGGTGGGTCAGTCAATATCAATGTTCGCTGGACTACCGTCTTCGCAGGCAAGCCAGCTCCCACATTTGATCTTCGTTGCCTTGAGCATGGCGTTCGCTTAACTGACTGGCATCAGGGCAAGCCCCAATGCCGTTCAGTTAAGCGCAGATTCCCTGTGGCGAGCAGGCTTGTCCTGCGTTGGGCTGCGCAGCAGCCCCAAAACCAGGCGCTGAGCCGTATCAGGTACACCGCGTTTCGCTGGAGTGGAGGCGCTTCGCACCCCAGCGCGGGGCAAGCCCGCTCGCCACAGCGGCTAGAGTTTGCTGCAAGGCGGCGCAGTTGACATCAGGAAGGCTCGTGCTCGGGTCGCTGTTGGCGCTGTGCCACCCAGAATTCCACCAGCTCACGCAATTGCGACAGCTCCACCGGTTTGGCCATGTGCCCGTCCATCCCGGCCTGGCGTGCGCGCTCTTTGTGTTCCGAAAGAATATGCGCGGTCAGCGCCACCACCGGGGTGCGTATCCGCTGGTGGCTGACTTCCCACGCGCGCAACTGCTGGGTGGCGGAGAAGCCATCGAGGATCGGCATTTCGCAGTCCATCAACACCAGGTCGTAGCGCTGGGCCTTCATCGCTTGCAGGGCCTCTTCGCCATTGCTGGCAGTGTCCGGATTGAGGTTGAGCTTGCCGAGCATGCCGCGAATCACTTTGGTGGAGATGCTGTTGTCTTCGGCCACCAGGATGCGGAAGTCGGCCGGCACGGTGATCGCAGCCTGCGTGCTGAGGTGCACGCGTGGCTGCACGTTGCCTTTGTTGCGTTGGGTCAGTTCGTCGGCCAGGGTGGTCTTGAGCGTGTAGCCGGCCACCGGCTTGGCGAGGATGCGCTTGATCCCGCTGTTGCGCGCGATGATCTTGCTCGGCGCGTTGCTGATACCGGTGAGCATGATCAACAGGATGTCGTGGTTCAGGCTCGGGTCTTCCTTGATCTTCGCCGCGAGCTGCATGCCGGTCATGCCGGGCATGTTCTGGTCCAGCAGCACAATGTCGAAGTAATCGCGCAGGTGTGCCTTGGTGCGCAGCAGCGCCAGGGCCTCCTTGCCGGACGACACGGCGCTGACATTCAGGCCCCAGGCGCTGCACTGCTGCACCAGTACCTTGCGGCATGTGTCGTTGTCGTCCACTACCAGTACGCGAGCATCCTGCAGCGGGCCGTCGAGGTCGCAGGTCGGGTGTTCCAGGCGCTGCGGGTCCAGCGGCAAGGTCAGCCACAGGGTGCTGCCCTGATGCGTGCCGCTCTTGATGCCGAACTCGCCGTTCATCAACAGGATCAACTGGCGCGCGATCACCAGGCCCAGGTGGCCGCTCAGCCGTGTGGCCGATACGAAATTCTTGCTGTGCAGTTCGCTGTGCAGCAGAGCGTCGCGTTCGGCGGCGTCCATCGGCAGGCCGCTGTCCTGCACGGCAATGCGCAGGCGTGGCTGGGTGTTGCGGTCTTCCAGCGCGATGACGATCAGCACTTCGCCTTCGTCGGTTTTCTGCAGGGCGTTTTCCAACAGGCTCAGCATCGCCTGGCGCAGGCGCGTGGGGTCGCCGCTGATGACGCGGGGGACCTGGGGTTGGATAAAGCTGATCAGTTCGACGTTCTGCTGTTCGGCCTTGGCGCGGAAGATACTCAGGCAGTCGTCGATCAATGCGTTGAGGTCGAACTGCACGTCATCGAGCTCGATCTGCCCGGACTCGAGATTGGAAATGTCGAGAATTTCGTTGATCAGCGTAAGCAGTTCGTTACCGGCACTGTGGATGGTCTGCACATAGTCGCG
Source organism: Pseudomonas poae RE*1-1-14 (assembly GCF_000336465.1). Taxonomy (NCBI): domain Bacteria; kingdom Pseudomonadati; phylum Pseudomonadota; class Gammaproteobacteria; order Pseudomonadales; family Pseudomonadaceae; genus Pseudomonas; species Pseudomonas poae. The sequence goes on from NC_020209.1 coordinate 5,448,115, forward strand.
CTGCTTGACCGACAGCGGCGTGCCCAGCAGCAACTCGGTCATGCCCAGCACGCCGTTCATGGGGGTGCGGATTTCGTGGCTGATCTTCGCCAGGAACTCGGCCTTGGCGGCGATTTCGGCGTTGCTCGCGGCCAGGTCGCGGCTGAGGCTGAAGCGGGTTTCGACAATGGCGCGCTGGCGCTCTCCCAAGGCCAGGCTCATCAGCAGGCCGCTCAGGCAGATAAAGCCGAGCAGCGTCACGATCAGCCCTTGCGGTGCCACCATGGTCAGGCCGAGCAGGGCGGGCAGGATGATCAGCGTGCCGATGTTGAACACCACCATCGCCGCCACGAACAGGCGCGCCGGGCGGTAGCCTTTTTGCCAGTGATAGGCTGAGACGAACAGCATGCTCAGGCCGGCCAGGGCCACCAGGGCGTAGGTGATGATGTTCAGTGGCAGGGTATTGACGAACAGCAGCAACAGGCCGCAAAGCACGATCACCAGGATATCGGCCATCAACAGCTTGTTCAGCGGGTGCGAGCCCAGCGGCATGAAGAAACGGTAGGCATACATCAGCCCGCAGGGCGCGGTGAGCAGCAGGGCCAGGTAGGCGCCGGGGGTCTGGATCGCGTGCCAGTTGGGCAGCCACGGTCCCACAAGGTTGAGCAGCAGCGCCAGGCTGAGCATCAGCAGCACTTCGCAGGCCGCCAGCCACAGGCTGCTGCGCGAGCGGTGATAGGCGAAACGCGTGAGGTTATGCAGGATCAGCATCGCCAGCACGCCGAACAGCAGGCCGTAGATCAGCGTCTGGTTCTGGTTCGCGGCGGCCAGCACCGCCGGCTCCAGGGTGATATAGGGGCGCAGCTCGTGTTCCGACACCAGGCGCAGGTACACATCAAGGGGCTTCTGGCTTTGGGGCATCGGCAGCATGAAATCACTGCTGGGCAGCGGGCGCTCCGCCTGCGGCTGGCGGGTGCCGGTGTTCTGCTGTTCGACCAGGGTGTCACCGTCCAGCACATACAGGCTCAGGTGCGACAGGTCGGGAGCGAATACCCGCAGCAGTTGCTCGTGCTTGCCGGGTTGCAGCTTGAAGCGGACCCACAATGCGCCGTCCGGCGGGGCAGCGGTGATCCGGTCAAGTTCGGTGGGGCTGAATTGATTGGTGTAGCGCGGGGACCGAATGTCGCTCAGTTGCAGGTCGGCCTGTTCGTCGAGCAATATCGCCCAACCACTGCCTTGTGCGGCCGCCTGGGCCGGGAACAAGCAGAGCAATGTCAGCAGGCTGACAGTGAAACCTATGGCGATCCTGAGCCAGCGCAAGGCGAAATCCCTTCGTAGGTTGATGCACGGATGAACTATGCGCGGGGAGGCATGAGTACGGCAAGGGCCGAAGGCCCTCACCTAACCGAACGGCTAGCTACGCGTTTTCGCCACGTTCACGGGCAATGGCGCGGTAGCCGATGTCCGTGCGGTAAAAACAGCCTTTCCAATCAATCTTCGCGGCCAGCTTGTACGCCTGTTGCTGCGCGGCGTCGACACTGGCGCCCATCGCGGTGGCGCACAACACGCGACCACCGGCGGTAACGACCTTGCCATCCTTGAGCGCGGTGCCCGCATGGAACACCTTGCCTTCCAGCGTAGCAGCGTCTTCGAGACCTTCAATCACATCGCCCTTGGCATAGTCGGCGGGGTAACCCCCGGCGGCCAGCACAATGCCGACGCTCGGGCGCGGGTCCCACTGCGCTTCGATCTTGTCCAGGGCCTGGGCCAGAGCGGCTTCCACCAGCAGCACCAGGCTCGATTGCAGGCGCAGCATCACCGGCTGGGTTTCCGGGTCGCCGAAGCGGCAGTTGAACTCGATGACTTTCGGGTTGCCGGCCTTGTCGATCATCAGGCCCGCGTACAGGAAACCGGTGTAGACGTTGCCTTCGTCGGCCATGCCGCGCACGGTCGGCCAGATCACCAGGTCCATGACGCGCTGATGCACGTCGCTGGTGACCACCGGGGCAGGTGAGTAGGCGCCCATGCCTCCGGTATTCGGACCGCTGTCACCGTTGCCGACGCGCTTGTGGTCCTGGCTGGTGGCCATCGGCAATACGTTCTTGCCATCGACCATCACGATAAAGCTGGCTTCTTCGCCGTCGAGGAACTCCTCGATCACCACCCGCGAACCTGCATCACCAAAGGCATTGCCGGCGAGCATGTCGCGCACGGCGTCTTCGGCTTCCTGCAGGGTCATGGCGACGATCACGCCTTTACCGGCGGCCAGGCCATCGGCCTTGATCACGATCGGCGCGCCTTTTTCACGCAGGTAAGCCAGGGCCGGCTCGATCTCGGTGAAGTTCTGATAGTCGGCGGTCGGGATCTTGTGGCGCGCCAGGAAATCCTTGGTAAAGGCTTTCGAGCCTTCCAGTTGCGCGGCGCCGGCGGTAGGGCCGAAGCAATCCAGGTTACGGCTGCGGAACAGATCGACGACGCCGGCAACCAGCGGCACTTCCGGGCCGACGATGGTCAGGGCAACGTTCTTCTCGGCAAAATCTGCCAACTGCTCCAGGGCCAGCACGTCGATGGCGACGTTTTCGCACTTGGCTTCGATGGCGGTACCGGCGTTGCCGGGGGCGACGAAGACTTTCTGGACGCGTGGGTCCTGGGCAACTTTCCAGGCCAGGGCGTGTTCACGGCCACCGCTGCCAATGATCAAAACATTCATTTCAAAAACCTCGGATGACGCTGAATTCTGGAAACAATGCGGGCTGCTTTTCTGTGGTAGCTGGCTTGCCTGCGATGGCATCGACTCGGTGCATCTAATACATCGAGTCGCCCGCATCGCAGGCAAGCCAGCTCCCACACAAGCCAGTGCCCACCAGGCAAATTGGATCAGTGACGGAAGTGGCGCATGCCGGTGAAGACCATGGCTATGCCGGCTTCATCAGCGGCGGCAATCACTTCGGCGTCACGCATCGAGCCGCCTGGCTGGATGACGGCGGTCACACCGGCTTTCGCGGCATTGTCCAGGCCGTCGCGGAACGGGAAGAACGCGTCGGACGCCATCACCGAACCCACCACCTGCAAACCGGCGTGCTCAGCCTTGATCGCGGCGATACGCGCCGAGTTCACGCGGCTCATCTGGCCCGCGCCGACGCCGATGGTCTGGCGGTTCTTGGCGTACACAATGGCGTTGGATTTAACGTACTTGGCCACTTTCCAGGCGAAGATCAGGTCGTTGATCTCTTGCTCGGTCGGCGCGCGCTTGGTCACGACTTTCAGGTCTTCGCTGCCGATCATGCCGATGTCGCGGCTCTGTACCAGCAAGCCACCGTTGACGCGCTTGTAGTCCCACGCGGCGGCGCGGTCAGCCGACCACTCGCCGCAGGCCAGCAGGCGCACGTTGGCCTTGGCGGCAACGATGGCGCGGGCTTCTTCGCTGACGCTTGGGGCGATGATCACTTCGACGAACTGCCGCTCGACGATGGCCTTGGCGGTCTCGGCGTCCAGCTCACGGTTGAAGGCGATGATGCCGCCGAAGGCCGACTCGGTGTCGGTGGCGTAGGCCAGTTCGTAGGCCTGGCGAATCCCGCCTTCCGCGTCGGGGCTGACCGCCACGCCGCACGGGTTGGCGTGCTTGACGATCACGCAGGCCGGCTTGACGAAGCTCTTCACGCACTCCAGCGCGGCGTCGGTGTCGGCCACGTTGTTGTAGGAAAGCTCTTTGCCTTGCAGCTGGGTCGCGGTGGCGATGCCGACTTCTGCAGGTTTGGCTTCCACGTAGAACGCCGCGCTCTGGTGCGGGTTCTCGCCGTAGCGCATTTCCTGCGCCTTGATGAACTGGCTGTTGAAGGTGCGCGGGAATTGGCTGCGGTCGGAGGTCGAGAGGGTGTCGGCGGCCTGATTCACGGTGCCCATGTAGTTGGCGATCATGCCGTCGTAGGCGGCGGTGTGTTCGAACGCCTTGAGCATCAGGTCAAAGCGCTGGGCGTAGGTCAGGCCACCGGCCTTGAGGCCTTCGAGCACCTGGGCGTAGTCGCTGGCGTTGACCACAATGGCCACGTCTTTATGGTTCTTGGCCGCCGAGCGGACCATGGTCGGGCCGCCGATGTCGATGTTTTCGATGGCGGTCGGCAGGTCGCAGCCGGGCTTGTTGATGGTGGCTTCGAACGGGTAGAGGTTGACGGCCACCAGGTCGATCGGCTTGATGCCGTGCTCGCTCATGATGGCGTCGTCGATACCGCGACGGCCGAGGATGCCGCCATGGATTTTCGGGTGCAGGGTCTTGACCCGACCGTCCATCATTTCTGCGAAACCGGTGTAGTCCGCCACTTCCACTGCGGCCACGCCGTTGTCCTGCAGCAGTTTGAAGGTCCCGCCCGTGGAGAGGATTTCCACGCCCAGGGCTTCCAGCTCCCGGGCAAATTCGAGGATCCCGGTCTTGTCGGAAACACTGATCAAGGCGCGGCGGATCGGCAGGCGGGTAGTCTGGTCGGTCATTTCAATTTCCATCAAAAGCAAAGGAGTCAGCAAAAAAGGCGACCGGTTCTACGCGGGCGCCTTTCTGGTTGGATTGAATGCTTACAGCAAATCGTACTGCTTGAGCTTTTTGCGCAAGGTGCCACGGTTGAGGCCGAGCAGCTCACTGGCTTTGGTCTGGTTGCCCTTGACGTAGTTCATCACGCTTTCGAGCAAGGGCGCCTCGACTTCGGAAAGCACCAGGTTGTACACGTCCGTGACGGAAGCGCCCTCAAGGTGGGCGAAATAATTGTGCAGCGCCTTCTCCACACTCCCGCGAAGGGTCTGGCCTTCTTCGCTCGGCGTGTTCAGGTGCTGTTTCAAATTGACGTTGTCGCTCACGGGTGCTGTTCCACTCACTAAAGTCTCGGTCATCATCGTCATGCGGCCACCCATTCTCCGTCCCCTGCTTTCAGGCTCTTGTCTCGCTCGGTAAAGAACTCACGAACGGCGGTGACCTGTGCTTGCGTTTCATCCAAACGATTGAACCCGGCGCGAAACTCCCTGGCGCCTGGCAGGGTTGCGAGATACCAACCCACATGCTTGCGAGCAATGCGCACGCCCATCACATCGCCATAAAACGTGTGAAGGGCCGCCAGATGCTCTAGCAGAATACGTTCCACCTCGGGCAGCTCCGGTGCCGGCAATACCTCGCCGGTGCGCAGGAAATGCTCGATCTCACGAAAGATCCATGGCCGCCCCTGGGCGGCCCGGCCAATCAACAGGCCATCGGCGCCGGTGGCGTGCAGCACGCGCCGGGCTTTCTCGGCTGAGTCGATATCGCCATTGGCAAACACCGGCATCGACACCGCCTGCTTGATCGCGGCAATGGTGTCGTACTCGGCTTCACCGGTATACAGATCGGCGCGTGTGCGACCATGCACCGCCAGCGCCGTAATGCCTGCCTGTTCGGCGATCTTCGCCACCGTCAGGCCGTTCTTGTTGTCCCGGTCCCAGCCGGTACGGATCTTCAGGGTCACCGGCACATCGACTGCGGCCACAACGGCCTGCAGGATCTCGGCAACCAACTGCTCGTCCTTCAACAGCGCGGAACCGGCGGCCTTGTTGCAGACCTTCTTGGCCGGGCAGCCCATGTTGATATCAATGATCTGTGCACCCAGTTCCACATTGGCCCGGGCCGCGTCCGCCAGCATCTGCGCATCACCACCGGCGATCTGTACCGAGCGGGGCTCGGGATCACCTTCGTGGATCATGCGCATCCGCGATTTGCGGGTGTTCCACAAGCTCATGTCGCTGGTGACCATTTCCGAGACTACAAGACCCGCACCCAAGCGTTTGCACAGCTGACGAAAGGGCTGGTCGGTGACACCCGCCATCGGGGCGAGGATCAAGCCGTTCTGCAATGTGTATGGGCCGATGCGTACCGCCGACATAGGACTTCCCTGTTGTGGGGCCGGATCATTAGAGTTCGAAAAAGGGTTGGCATGATACCCGCTCTCGATGACTGGATAAAGGCTGAATTGGATAAAATCTGAACAGTTATTTCTTTATCGCCGCCGGTCAGGTGGCCGGCGGCCCTGGCATGAAACTGCCGCCAAAGCCCCGCTGTGCGGACCTTTTCACTCGGGCGAATGAAAGCTCAGGCTGTAATTCACGGCTTTGTTGCCGGGGTCGAGGATATCCAGGGAAATATGGATCGGCGTTTGTGATGGCATTTCGCTCACTCCGGCCAGTTCGCCGCTCAGGTATTCGGCAGGCTTGAAGCGACGACTGGCGATCAGGCCACCGTTCATGTCGGCAAAGCGCAGTTCCAGCAAGGGGAAGGGCTGGGAGAATGTCGCACGGTTGTAGATGATCGCATCCACCACCAGTGCGCCAGCGAATTCAGGGTGGCTGCGCACCACCAGGTTGCTGCTCTTGATATGCGAGATATCGACCCGCGATGGCACCTTGCAGCCCAGCACGGGGCACACTTGCTGGAACCAGGGGCGGTAAGCGTCCTGGCGCGCGAGGTCGTCGAACTGGTAGGCAATGAACTGCCCGGCGAGGCCGGCAGCGGCGAGCAGCACCAGCAGTATCCACAGCAGGCGACGGCCCGGCGTCGATGCGGGTTTTTGCGTGTACAGGTGCAGCGGGTCGTCTTCGAGGTCCAGCAGTTGCTCGTCGTGAACACGGGTCTCGGCGCGCGGGCGCTTGCGGCGCAGCGGCGGGCGTTGTTCCTGCGGTTCGGCGGCGTGGGTCAGGAGCGTGAACGGAGGGTCGGGATTTTCATCCTCCACCGCGGGTTCGTCGTCGATGGCCTCGACGCGCCGCGACATGGACGGCTCGGTGCGCTGCCGGCCACCGCTCGGCTCAGCGGGCTGGTCGACAGTCTGGGTGCGTTCCTGCGGCGGTTCGCTGAACAGGCTCGCGGCCCATTTTTCTTCCTCGGCCTTCACGTTGTCGCGGCTGGCGCTGAGGGCATCGTCCTTTTGTCGACGGTCGGAGCCTGCGTGACGACGCTCCGCGCCCAGCGGTTTTTCGCGTTGTTCCAGCTTGGCCAGTTCTTCGTCCAGATCCAGGTTGTCCAGGTCCAGCTCTTCGGCGGTCCACTGTTTCTGGCTGATGGCGCGCGGCGACTCGGGTGTCGGTTCGACGGCGACCGGCAGATCGGCGTCGCCGGCCTCGGCGCGCTGATCGAGCAATTGGCGCAGGGCGTTGAACACCTGAAGACACGAGCCGCAACGCACCACGCCGCGGGCCGCACTCAATTGAGCGTGGTTGACGCGAAAGCGCGATTGGCAATGTGGGCACTGGGTGACGAAACTGTCGCTCATGCGTTCATCCGATTCAGGCAGGCGGTCATTCTAGCGCCGACATCCGCTGATGCGTACCCAGCCATCGCGGTTGGCGATCGGGTCCAGCTCGAAATCCTTGGCGTAAGCCGCGGCCACGTCTTCGCCCTGCTCGGCCAGGATGCCCGACAGGGCCAGGCGCCCGCCCGACCGGACCAGGCTCGACAGTTGCGGCGCCAGGGAAACCAGCGGGCCGGCGAGGATGTTGGCCACCAGCACATCGGCCTGTACCTGGGGCAAATCTGCCGGCAGGTAGAGTGGGAATTTGCCTTCAGGAATGTTGTTTCGCCCGGCGTTGTCGCGGGACGCTTCCAGTGCCTGCACGTCGATATCGGTGCCCACGGCCTCCCTGGCGCCCAGCAACAGTGCGGCGATGGCCAGGATCCCCGAGCCGCAGCCGAAGTCCAGCACATTGCAGTCGGTCAGGTCCTGGCCGTCCAGCCATTCCAGGCACAGCGCGGTGGTGGGGTGGGTGCCGGTGCCGAACGCCAGGCCCGGGTCCAGCAACAGGTTGACCGCATCGGGCTCAGGCGCGGCGTGCCAGCTCGGCACGATCCACAGACGCTGGCCGAAACGCATCGGCTGGAAGTTGTCCATCCAGCTGCGCTCCCAGTCCTGGTCCTCGATCACTTCGCTGTGATGCTCGGGCAGCGGGCTGCCGGTGAGCAGTTCCATATGGGCCAGCACGGCGGCGGCATCGGTGCCGTCTTCGAACAGCGCCAGCAAATGGGTGTGAGACCACAGCGGGGTGGTGTTGAGCTCGGGTTCGAAGATCGGCTGGTCTTCGGCGTCCATGAAGGTCACCGACACGGCGCCCACTTCGAGGAACGCGTCTTCGTAGGTTTCGGCTTGTTCTGGGCTGATGGCGAGACGGACTTGCAGCCAAGGCATGGCGGGCACCTTTGGAAAAAATGAGTGTGCAGCGGGGAGGGGGCTGCGAAAGCGCGCAAGTTTACGCGAGCGGCGAGTTTGTGGCGAGCGGGCTTATGTGGGAGCTGGCTTGCCTGCGATGCAGGCGCTGCGGTCTGTCTGGCAGACAGCGGTGATGCTATCGCAGGCAAGCCAGCTCCCACACAAGCCAGCACACATGGGGCGGCGGTGTTCTTGAGGGTCCACAAACAACAAAGCCGCCCGAAGGCGGCTTTGTTGGGTGGGGCACTTACTGGTTGGCCAGCTTGTGTTCCAGGTAGTGAATGTTCACCCCCCCTTCGCAGAAGCCTTCATCGCGGACCAGCTCCCGGTGCAGCGGGATGTTGGTCTTGATGCCGTCGACCACGATTTCGTCCAGGGCATTACGCATGCGGGCCATGGCCTCGTCGCGGGTGGCGCCCCAGGTGATCAGCTTGCCGATCAGCGAGTCGTAGTTGGACGGAACCTTGTAGCCGCTGTACAGGTGCGAATCGACGCGAACGCCGTTGCCGCCCGGAGCATGGAAGTGCTTGACCAGGCCTGGACTCGGGATAAAGGTTTTCGGGTCTTCAGCATTGATGCGGCACTCGAGGGAGTGGCCGTGCATCTTCACGTCGTCCTGGGTGAAGGACAGCACGTTGCCGGCGGCGATGCTCAGCATCTCCTTGACGATGTCGATACCAGTGACCATCTCCGATACCGGGTGCTCTACCTGCACACGAGTGTTCATCTCGATGAAGTAGAAGCGACCGTTCTCGTAGAGGAACTCGAAGGTGCCGGCGCCACGGTAGTTGATGTCGATGCACGCCTTGACGCAGCGCGCCAGTACTTCCTGACGAGCCTTTTCATCCAGGCCCGGTGCCGGGGCCTCTTCCAGTACCTTCTGGTGACGACGTTGCAGCGAGCAATCGCGGTCGCCCAGGTGGATGGCGTGGCCCTGTCCGTCGGACAGCACCTGCACTTCCACGTGACGTGGGTTGGTCAGGTACTTCTCCAGGTAGACCATCGGGTTGCCGAACCAGGCGCCCGCTTCGGAGCGGGTCTGCTTGGCGGCTTCGATCAGGTCTTCTTCCTTGTGCACCACGCGCATGCCGCGACCACCGCCGCCACCGGCGGCCTTGATGATCACCGGGTAACCGACTTCGCGACCAATGCGCAGGGCGGTTGCCTCGTCTTCCGGCAGCGGGCCGTCGGAGCCTGGAACGGTCGGCACGCCGGCCGCGATCATCGCGTCCTTGGCCGAGACCTTATCGCCCATCAGACGAATGGTGTCGGCTTTCGGGCCGATGAAGGCAAACCCGGACTTCTCGACCTGTTCGGCGAAATCGGCGTTTTCCGCAAGGAAGCCGTAGCCCGGGTGGATACCATCAGCGCCGGTCACTTCAGCGGCCGCGATGATGTTCGAGACCTTCAGGTAAGAGTTCGCGGCCAGTGGCGGGCCGATGCAGATGCTTTCGTCCGCCAGTTTCACGTGCATCAATTCGGTATCGGCCGTCGAGTAAACAGCGACGGTCTTGATGCCCTCTTCCTTACAGGCGCGCAGGATACGCAGCGCGATCTCGCCGCGGTTGGCGATCAGGACTTTTTGCAGTTTCTTCGCAGGTTTCAACATCGAAGGTGCTCCGCGGTTCAAACGATGGTGAACAGCGGCTGGTCGTACTCAACCGGCTGACCGTTTTCTACCAGGATGGATTCAATGACGCCGGCTTTTTCAGCGGTGATGTGGTTCATCATCTTCATCGCTTCAACGATGCAGATGGTGTCGCCCACTTTCACGGTCTTGCCGACTTCAACGAAGGCTGGCGAGGTCGGTGCCGGGGTGCGGTAGAAAGTACCGACCATTGGCGACTTGACCACGAAGCCGTTCAGCACAGGCTCTGCCGGTGCGGCAGGCGCGGCGGCGGCAGGTGCGGCGGCCGGAGCAGCAGCGGCTGGAGCCGGCGCTTGCATCTGCGGCGCGTAAAACTGTTGAGCCGGGGTCTTGCTGTGACGGCTGATCCGTACGGACTCTTCGCCTTCCTTGATTTCCAGCTCGTCGATACCGGATTCTTCCAGCAGTTCGATCAGTTTCTTGACTTTACGGATATCCATGAATCATCAACTCCCAAGGGACGGTCAGGGGCGCTTGGCCGGTTGTTCAAGTTGTTCCAGGGCGGCCTCCAGGGCCAGTCGGTAACCGCTGGCGCCAAGGCCGCAGATCACACCTACCGCTACATCGGAAAAGTAGGAGTGATGGCGGAAAGCTTCGCGTTTGTGCACGTTCGACAAATGCACTTCGATGAATGGGATGCTCACCGCCAGCAGCGCGTCACGTAATGCAACACTTGTGTGCGTAAAAGCGGCGGGATTGATCAGGATAAAATCCACGCCTTCGCCACGCGCGGCATGGATGCGATCAATCAATTCGTACTCGGCGTTGCTTTGCAGGTAGAGCAAATGGTGGCCGGCTTCACGAGCCCTGCGTTCCAGGTCGAGGTTGATCTGGTCCAGGGTAACTGCCCCGTAAACGCCCGGTTCGCGGGTGCCAAGCAGGTTCAGGTTGGGTCCGTGAAGGACCAGAAAGGTCGCCATCGGCTGTTCCTTGTTATTGATGTGGGTACGACAGAACCCGGCGACTATGCCGCAAAGCCTTTGTGACTGTCCAGTTCTATGCAGTAGGCAGCACGATTAGCGAGGATTGCGAAAAATTTGTGACTGGGGGGCGGTATTCGGTCATAGGTAACACCGTCTCGAATCCTGTGGGGAACAAATGCGGGAGTAACGAAGCTCAAATGTGGGAGCTGGCTTGCTCCCACATTTTTATACGCGGAAAGCTGTGACAGCGGTATTGAGCTGCCCACCTAGCACCAGCAGGTGCTCACCCTGGCTGCGCCCCTGCCCGATCCGCAGCAGATTATCCTCACCCAGTTGATGAATCCGCTCGCTGTTGTCGCGTATCTCGCTCACTGCGCCGCTTTGCTGCGCGGTCACGTCGGCGATACGCACCGCCGTCTCGGCAATGGTCTGGATCGCCCCGACGATCTCATCCAGCGCGCCATCCGCCGCCTGGGCTTGCTGGGCGGTGGCCTCGGCGTGTTCGACCTGGGTGCGCATGCCTTGCACCGACTGATGGGCGGCGGTTTGCAGGCCGGCGATCAGGCTCTGGATCTGGGCAGTGGCGCCGGCGGTGCGCTGGGCCAGGGAGCGCACTTCGTCGGCGACCACGGCAAACCCGCGCCCGGCCTCGCCAGCGCGTGCGGCTTCGATGGCCGCGTTGAGCGCCAGCAGGTTGGTCTGGTCGGCAATCGAGCGGATCACGGTGAGCACGCCGCCGATGGTGGCCGATTCTTCCGCGAGTTTTTCGATCATCTGCGCGTTCTGCTGCACCTCGTCCACCAGCGCGCGCAGCCCGGTCAGGCTCAGGCCGATCACGCGCTGGCCCTGTTCCACCGCCTGACCGGCGCTGCGACTGGCGCCGGCGGCCTGGCTGGCATCGCCGGCAACCTGCTGGATGGTCGCCTCCAGTTCGCCCAGCGAGTCGCGAATCTGCGCGGTGTCCCCGGCCTGGCGTTCGGCGCCGTCGTGCAGGCCGCTGCTCAGCTCGGCCAGGGTGCGACTGGTGCCGGCCACTGCTTCGGCATTGCCGCGAATGGTGCCTACCAGTTCCACCAGATACGTGCGCAGACGGTTGAGGGACGCTTCGATGTCATGCAGTTCGCGGTTGGTCCGGCCCAAGGCAATCGGCTGGCTGAAGTCGCCTTCGGCCCAGGTCGACAGGGCCGGTGCCAGGCTGGTCAGTGTGCGCGCCAGGTGCCGTTGCAGGGTGTCGATCAGCAGCGCGATCAGCAGGATCAGGCCGATCATCAGCCCTTGCATCAGGCGCACTTCGCCCTGGATCTTGCCGTGCTGGGCGCGCACCACCGGCTCCAGCCCGGCAATGGCCTGCTGCACGGCGGCGATTTTCAGTTGGGTGGCGGTGCCGAGATCAGCGCGTTGCTGGATCTGTTCGCGGGTACGCTTGAGTTCGGCGGGGTAGCGGGTGAGCAGGCTGTTGAGCTCACGCTTGAGGTCCACGCCAGTGTCCTGGGCTTCGGTCTGCGTGGTGTTTTCCAGGCCCATCAGCACTGAAAAATCGTCGGCATTGGACTCGGCGCTGGCCTTGACGCCCAGCAGCGGCAGGTGTTCCAGCACCTCGGCCTGAGTGCGGATATTGCTGACTTCGCGCTCCACATCGTCGGCCAGTTCCGCGCGCCCGCTGCTCACCAGTTTGTCGCGGGCCAGGGATAACCGGCCCAGGTGCTGCGACGCCGCCAGCAGCGGCGGCAGGTAGCGGGTGGCGTCCGCCGAGCTTACGCCGCTGGCGTACTGACTGAGCTGGTCAAGGTTGGCGCCCACTTCACGCTCGGCTTGCAGCAACAGGGCCTGGGGATCGCCGGCCAGTTTACCGGCGGCCAGCAGGTCGGTTTTGCTGAAGGCTTCCAGGTTAGTCAGGCTGGGGCGCAGACTTTGCGCAAGCTCGGCGGGCAGTTCGTCGAGCTGCCGCAACAGGGTTTCCAGGCTCTGGCCGGCGCTGCTCAGGCGCAGGGCATCGCCGCTGGCCAGGTAGTCGTCGATATTGCGCGCGGCCTGGTTCTGAAACGTCTGTGACAGGCCCAGGTAACGCTCCATGAGCAAATAGGGGCGCTCCAGCGCGCGTTGCGACCACCACAGCGTCGCCCCCAGCGCCAGGCATACGGCCACGAGCAGCAGGGTATTGAGATTGGTCAGCAGCTTCAGGCGCATGCGAGGTTTCTACCGACAGCAAAAGGTAAGTGCCTGAAGTTATTGCGTTTTCATTACATCCGTATGACGGAATCAGTCGATTCCGGTGAAAAGATGGCACTTTGATTCGAAGCGTGCGCGGCATGCACGCGGTTGCGCCCGGCGTGCTTGGCGCGGTACAGCGCTTCGTCGGCCTGGGCGGCCATCATCAGGCTGTCGGAATCGTCGCACAGCGCCACCAGCCCGGCGCTAAAGGTGCACCACAAATCCTGCGGCTTGGCCGGGTAGTGGATTTCGGCAAAGCGCCCACGAATCTCATCCAGCACCCTGCAGGCCGACTCCAGGTCGGTATCGGGCATCACGATGGCGAATTCTTCGCCGCCGTAGCGCCCGATGTAGTCGGTCTTGCGCAGGCGCTGCTTGAGAAACAGCGCCAGGCTCTTGATCACGCGGTCGCCCATGGGGTGGCCGTGGCTGTCGTTGACCCGCTTGAAGTGGTCGATGTCGAGCATGGCAAAGCTCAGCGGCTTGTTTTCGCGGCGTGCGCGAAAGCTGCAATCTTCGAGCAGTTGCAGGATATGAGTGTGGTTGTACAGGCCGGTCAGGCTGTCACGCACCATCCGCGCCTTGAGGTTGCGGGCGCGGGCAGCGCGGTTGCGCACGGTGGTGATCAGGTGGCGCGGCTTGATCGGCTTGGTGAGGAAGTCGTCGCCGCCTTCGCTCATGGCGTCCAGCTGCTTGTCCAGGTCGTCTTCGGCCGACAGGTAGATGATCGGCACACTCACGTAGCGGTCGTTATGCCGGATCACTTTGGCCAGTTCGGTGCCGGTGCAGGCGGGCATGTACATGTCGAGGATGATCAGATCGGGCTGAAAGTCGGCCAGCTCGGCCATGGCCTGGATCGGCTCGATCAGCGTGCGGGTGACGATGCCGGCGCTATTGAGCAGACGCTCCGTATGCAGCGCCTGAGCCCGCGAATCGTCGATGATCAACACTTTATAAGGTTCGTACTGGGCGACGCAGGTGAGCACCTCGATCTTTTCCAGCAGGCTCGACGCTTCGAGGGTGCCGGTGAGGAATTCCTGGCCGCCGGCACGCACCGCCGCCAGGCGCGTCGGGGTGTCGGTTTCATGCAGGCTGAAAAACAGCAGCGGCAGTTTCTGCTCCAGCCCCTCCTGGGCTTCGGCGGCGAGTTTGAGGCCCATGCCCGCGCCGCAGAAGTCCACGTCCATCACCAATGCCGACGGCAGGCGCTCGGCCATGGACGAGCGAAACGCCGCGACGCTGTCCAGGGACTGTGCACTTAAACCAAAGAATTCCAGCTGCTTGGCCAACCGTTCGGCGCGGTCGTGATCGGCCAGCATCACGTAGATCGGCTTGCGCATCGGCGGCAGGAAGGTTTGCTCCAGTTGATCGCCCTGGCGCAGGCCGGTGCGCGACAGGCGCTGCATCAGGCGGTTGAGGTCGGTGATCAGGTGGCTGCTCAGGCGGCCGCGATTGGCGTCCACCGCTTTGAGCGAGTCGCCGATATGCCGCGCCAGCTGGCTGTGTTCGGGCTGTTCGAAGCGCTCGGCAAAGCGCAGCAGGCGCAGGTTGGCTTCGCTGAGTTCGCAAAAGTCGGCCTCGGACCATTCGCTGCGTTGCAAGCGCTGCCAGATCTCGAGAATTTGACGCGCCTGATGAATTACCCGCTGGGCAAAGTGCTGCTTGAGGCGCTCACGGCTGGGGTCTTCTGACTCGGTCATATCCTGACTACTAGTTAGGCTGCATGCTGAGGTCGACTGATGGCGCTATGCTAGCACCTCTTTCGGTCGGATGAGTGTCGTATGTCAATAAACTGCGACGCAGCCGATATTCAGTCACCGTGTTGCCGACGCGCCGCGCAAAAAAAAGCGTGCATCCTTTATAGTCGACTGCCCGACAACCGCCAGTTTGCGCAAAGCCTGCGCACTGACGGGCACGATGGGTTAGGGTTGTGGTCGGACTATTTGAACGCACGCCGCCTTTTGAAGTGCATGAACTCAAGTGATTGAAAGGATATCGCCATGCTGGACTGGAAAAATCGCGCAGGCAGTGCCAAAGGCCCCGCCCCTGAGCCCAAGTCGACCCACCGCGGCTATTTGCGCAGCGTCCTGATGAGCCGCGCCGTGCTGGGTGTGCTCGGCTTGTACCTGTTGGTCACCGGCGCCCTGGGCTGGTATTGGAGCGAAGAGCCTGCGCTGTTTCCGGTGCAGCAGAATGCCCAGCTTGCCGCCGAGCAGGAAGGCAAGCAGATGGTGATCGGCTACACCACCGTCGAAACCCTCAAGACCGTGGTCGGCACCTTGCTGAACAAACCGGGCGGCTATATCTCCAACGACCGCTTCCCGCCTGGCCTGTGGATGGACAACATGCCGAGCTGGGAGTACGGCGTGCTGGTGCAGGTGCGTGACCTCACCCGTGCCCTGCGCAAGGACTTCGCCCGCTCCCAGTCTCAATCGGCCGAAGACGCTGATCTGGCCAAGGCCGAGCCGCGCTTCAATTTCGACAACAAGAGCTGGGTGCTGCCATCCAGCGAGTCGGAATACCAGGAAGGCATCAACTCCCTGAGCCGCTACGAAGCACGTCTGTCCGACCCGAACCAGCGCGGCGCGCTGTTTTACGCGCGTGCCGACAACCTCAACAACTGGCTGGGCGATGTGGCCACGCGCCTGGGCTCGCTGTCGCAACGTCTGTCGGCCAGCGTAGGCCGGGTGAAACTCAACACCGCGCTGAAAACCGAGGCGCTGGCACCGGGTGAGGTGCCGCAGGTCGATGAAGAAGTGGTGGAAACCCCATGGATGCAGATCGACAACGTGTTCTACGAGGCACGCGGGCAGGCCTGGGCCTTGTCCCACCTGCTGCGCGCCATCGAAGTCGATTTTGCCGACGTGCTGGCCAAGAAAAACGCCACCGTGAGCGTACGTCAGATCATTCGTGAGCTGGAGGCCTCGCAGGAACCGGTGTGGAGTCCTATGATTCTTAACGGCAGTGGCTTCGGTGTACTGGCGAACCATTCGCTGGTGATGGCCAACTATATTTCCCGAGCAAACGCTGCAGTGATCGATTTGCGTCAGCTCCTCAATCAGGGTTGATGATGGACACCATGGAGAAAGAGGCCGCCCACCGAGCGGCCTCGGATGCTGAACTGATCTGCTGGGTGGACGAGCAGGACAACCTGCTCGGCCACCTTGTACGTTCCGACCTTCGCCAGCGCGGCTTGATCGGCCGCTGCACCTTTATCTTTCTGTTCAACGCCAAGGGCGAGCTGTGTGTGCATCGGCGCACCCTGAGCAAGGCGCTGTACCCCGGGTTTTGGGATACGGCAGCCGGTGGCATGGTGGCGGCCGGGGAAAGCTATGCCGTGTCGGCGGCCCGTGAACTGGAAGAAGAGCTTGGGGTGAGCGGGGTTGAGCTGGTCGAACATGACCACTTCTACTTTGAAGACGGCGACAGCCGGCTGTGGTGCAAGTCCTACTCCGCGGTGTGGGACGGGCCCTTGTGCGTGCAGCCCGAAGAGGTCATGGAAGCGCGCTTTCTACCCCTGCAAACCGTCCTCGCAGAGGCCGAGCAAAAGCCTTACTGCCCGGACGCCCAGGAGGGCTTGCGGCGCTATCTGGCTTCACGTCGCTAAAGCGGCATGAATTGGCGCCATTTGGCCCTTAGCAAGCTGCGTTTTTGCCGTTACACTGCGCGCCTTTTCACCCGAACCGCCTTGGCGGTTTGGTAGCGCTGCCCCTGCCTGAGTGGGGCTTCGCGGTCGATATTCGCCCTGTGCGAGCATCGATCAGTCTCCATCCTCCCAAGAGGATTGCCGGTGGCCAAAAAAGCCGCATCCTTCGCCGCCCTCGGTGGCCTGGTATTTTCCACCGACGCAGGTCGACACTGCCCGGACTGTCGCCAGCCCGTGGACGCCTGCCTCTGCAAACAGACCCAGATCCCCGAAGGTGACGGCATTGCCCGCGTGCGCCGCGAAAGCAAAGGCCGTGGCGGCAAGACGGTGACCACCATCACCGGCGTGCCCTTGGCCGAAGACGTGCTCAAGGAACTGGCCACTTCGCTGAAAAAGCGCTGTGGCACCGGCGGTGCGTTGAAGGACGGGGTCATCGAGATCCAGGGCGATCACGTCGAACTGCTGTTGGCCGAGCTGATCAAGCTCGGTTACAAGGCCAGGAAGTCCGGCGGCTGAGAGCTGCTTGCCAACCTGTGTCTAAACTCTGCCCCGCAGGCGAGGTCTCACCTGCTTACAGGCAAATCGTCATTTTTATTCTTTAGACTGCGCCAGCCTCCGCTTGAGGTGGCGCTTTCGCCTTCATTTATAGGGGACTTCGATGTCCGTACGACGCACACGCAAAGACGATGGCAGCCAATGGACCGTTGCGGACAGCCGCAGTGTTTACGGGATTCGCCATTGGGGGGCCGGGTATTTCGCGATCAATGAAGCCGGTCGCGTCGAAGTCCGTCCTAACGGCCCGAACAGCACCCCTGTCGACCTCTACGAGCAGGTCGACCAACTGCGTAAAAGCGGCCTGTCGCTGCCGTTGCTGGTGCGTTTCCCCGATATTCTGCAAGACCGCGTGCGCCAGCTCACCGGAGCCTTCGATGCGAACATCGAGCGCCTGGAATACCAGAGCAAATACACCGCGCTGTACCCGATCAAGGTGAACCAGCAGGAGGCGGTGATCGAAAACATCATCGCCACCCAGAACGTGTCCATCGGCCTGGAAGCCGGCTCCAAACCGGAGCTGCTGGCGGTGCTGGCCCTGGCACCCAAGGGCGGCACCATCGTCTGCAACGGTTACAAGGACCGTGAGTTCATTCGCCTGGCACTGATGGGCCAGAAGCTCGGCCACAACGTGTTCATCGTGATCGAAAAAGAATCCGAAGTTGAGCTGGTGATCGAAGAGGCCGCCAGCCTCAAGGTCAAGCCACAGGTCGGCCTGCGCGTGCGCCTGTCGTCCCTGGCCTCGAGCAAGTGGGCCGACACCGGTGGCGAGAAGTCCAAGTTCGGCCTGTCGGCGGCGCAATTGCTGTCGGTGGTTGAGCGCTTTCGTGCAGCCGGCCTGGATCAGGGCATCCGCCTGCTGCACTTTCATATGGGTTCGCAAATCGCCAACCTGGCCGACTACCAGCACGGGTTCAAGGAAGCCATTCGTTACTACGGCGAACTGCGCAACCTCGGCCTGCCGGTGGATCACATCGACGTGGGCGGTGGCTTGGGCGTGGACTACGACGGCACCCACTCGCGCAACGCCAGCTCCATCAACTACGACATGGACGACTACGCCGGCGTGGTGGTGGGCATGCTCAAGGAATTCTGCGACGCGCAGAGCCTGCCGCACCCGAACATCTTCTCCGAAAGCGGCCGCTCGCTGACCGCCCACCACGCCATGCTGGTGGTGCAGGTTACCGACGTCGAAAAACACAACGACGAAATCCCGACCATCGAAAACAAGGAAAGCCTGCCCGAAACGGTGCAATGGCTGGTGGACCTGCTGGGTCCGACCGACATCGAGATGGTCACCGAAACCTACTGGCGCGCCACTCACTACATGAGCGACGTGGCCACCCAGTACGCTGATGGCAAGCTGACCCTGGCCGAAAAAGCCCTGGCCGAACAATGCTACTTTGCCGTGTGCCGCCGCCTGCACAACTCGCTCAAGGCGCGTCAGCGTTCCCATCGCCAGGTGCTGGACGAGCTCAACGACAAGCTGGCCGACAAGTACATCTGCAACTTCTCGGTATTCCAGAGCCTGCCCGACACCTGGGCCATCGGCCAGGTGCTGCCGATTCTGCCGCTGCACCGCCTCGACGAAGAGCCGTTGCGCCGCGCGGTGTTGCAGGACCTGACCTGCGACTCCGACGGCAAGATCAAGCAATACGTCGACGAGCAGAGCATCGAGACCAGCCTGCCGGTGCACGCCCTCAACGAAGGCGAAGACTACCTGCTGGGTATCTTCCTGGTGGGCGCGTACCAGGAAATTCTGGGTGATATGCACAACCTGTTTGGTGACACCGACTCGGTGAACATCTACCAGCGCGAAGACGGCTCGGTGTACAGCGCCGGCATCGAGACCCACGACACCATCGAAGACATGCTGCGTTACGTGCACCTGTCGCCGGAGGAGTTGATGACCCACTACCGCGACAAGTGCGCGAGCGCGAAGATCTCCGCGTCGGAGCGTACACAGTTCCTGGACGCGTTGCGTCTGGGCCTGACGCGATCCTCGTACCTGTCCTCGTAACCCCTGTGGGAGGGGGCAAGCCCCCTCCCACATTTGAAGCACTGCTAATCCTGAACTTTTGTGGGGGCTGAGCAATGTCCAGCAAATGGCTGCAAATGTTCACTCTCGCGATGGCTGCCTTCCTGGCAGCCTGCTCGCCCATCAAAGTGCTCAATGCACTCACGCCCTCCAGTACCTTCACCAAAACATCCGCAATCGCCTACGGCAGCGATCCCCGCCAGACACTCGATATCTACCGCCCCGTTCCGGCTATTTCCAACGCTCCGGTGGTGGTGTTTTTCTACGGCGGCACCTGGAACAGCGGCGCCAGAGACGATTACGGTTTCGTCGGCGAAGCCCTGGCCTCGCGCGGCATTGTGGTGGTGATTGCCGATTACCGGCTCTACCCGCAAGTGCGCTACCCCGCGTTTTTGCAGGACGGCGCAAAAGCAGTAGCCTGGACCGTTCAGCACGGCGCCGAATACGGCGCCGACCCCAAGCGGCTCTACGTGATGGGCCACAGCTCCGGCGCGTACAACGCCGCGATGCTGGCGCTGGATGCTCGCTGGCTGAAGGAAGAGGGTTTGACCCCTTCGATATTCAAAGGCTGGATCGGCCTGGCCGGGCCTTATGACTTTTTGCCGATTGAAAACCCGGACGTGAAACCGGTGTTTTTCTTCCCCGATTCACCGCCGGATTCGCAGCCGATCAACCATGTCAGCGCTGCGGCGCCGCCGAGCCTGTTGATCGCTTCGAATGACGACAACTTGGTCAATCCCACGCGCAATACCGGTGGGCTGGCTGAGCGTCTGAGGGTGGCTGGCGTGCCGGTGCAGACGTTCTATTTCAGCCGCACCAACCATCAGACGCTGGTGGCGGCCCTGTCCAAACCCCTGCGCTGGCTGGCGCCAGTGCTGGATCGCGTCACGGCATTCATCCAAGCCAGCGACCCTGTCGATTAAGGCGCCAGGCAATGGCCCACAAGGTAAGGCTGCGCACCGCCATGAACAGCAGGAAGCTGATCCACAGGCCGTGGTTGCCGTAACCCTGCAACAGCCAGGCAATGGGCAACAGGATCAGCACCGTCAGCAGCATGCCGTTGCGCATCTCGCGCGCGCGGGTGGCGCCGATAAACAGACCGTCGAGCACGTAACTCCACACCGCAATCAGCGGCAGCACCGCCAGATACGGCAGGTAGCGGTCGGCGGTGTCGCGCACGCTGGGGATGTCGGTCTGCATGGCAATAAACAGATGGCCGGCGAAGGTGAACAGCAGGGCGAAGCCGACGCTGGCGATCAGTGACCAGCCGCAGGCGACGATCAGTGAGCGGCGCAGGGCCTGGCGGTCGTGGGCGCCGATGGCGTGGCCGCACAGGGCTTCCACCGCGTGGGCCAGGCCGTCCAGCGCGTGGGCGGTCAGCAACAGGCCATTGAGCAGCAACGCATTGGCCGCCACCGTGGCATCACCCAAACGCGCGCCTTGCACGGTGATCATGAAAAACACCGACTGCAAGGCCAGGCTGCGGATAAAGATATCGCGGTTGACCGCCAGCAGCGGGCGCCAGTTCTGCCACACCGTGAGCGCGGCCCAGGCGATCTGTCCGGGGTAGGCGCGCAGGGCCTTTTGCGTGAGTGCCAGGCCCAGCAGGGCGCCGGTCCATTCGGCGATCACCGACGCGCGGGCGGAGCCGACCACGCCCCAATCCAGGCCGAGCACGAACCACAGGTTGAGTGCGATGTTCACCAGGTTGGTGGTCAGTAGAATCGCCAGCGGCGCCCGAGCGTTCTGGGTGCCGAGAAACCAGCCGACCAGGGCGTAGCTGGCCAGCGCGGCAGGCAGGCCGAACAGGCGGGTGTGGAAGAACTCGCGGGTGAGTTGGCCCAGTTCGGGCGAAGGCTGCATCCATTCCAGCGCCAGATGGCTCAGAGGGATGCCCACCGTGCCGAGCAGCATCGCCAGGCCCAGCGCCAGCAGCAGGCCCTGCAGCAGAATTTGCCGCAACGCCGCGCCGTCATTGCGCCCGGCAGCCTGGGCGGCAAAGCCGGTGGAGCCCATGCGCAGAAAGCCCATGGCCCAGGCGAGGAAGGTATACAGCGTGGCTCCGACCGCGACCGCGCCCAACTGGTGGGCGTGGGGCAAGTGGCCGATGACTATGCTGTCCACCAGCGCCACCAGCGGCACGGAGATATTCGAAAGAATCATCGGCGCCGCCAGCGCCCAGACACGGCGATGGGTTGGGCGGTCGCGCCAGTCGGTCAATAAGGTCGGCATGGGGGCTCCTCCGGGGAGCGGCATTGTAACCTCGTATTAACCACACCAAGGAACCAATGTGGGAGGCACTGTCGCGCAGCAAACAGCGTCTCTGTGGCGAGCGGGCTTGCCACAGGAGTGTGATTGCTTGAAGTTTCAGGTTTTAAAATCAGCCCGTTATTTTGTGTTTGATAAAAGGTCTCTCCACCTTTTGATCTCCAGCGGCAGTCTCGCTACGGCTGATATATAGTTCACACCCGGTTCCCTCTTACTACGAGTGCCCCATGCTTAACAAAGGATTGTTCCTGGCCTGTGCGCTGGCCCTGCTGAGTGCCTGCGATTCTTCCGATAAACCGGCTGCACCGTCTGCGCCCAGCGCGGCGGCAGTGCCCAAATCGGCCAGGGCGGCGCCGGATGTGGCAGCGTTGAAGCAGCGCTACGCCGGGCGCGAGTTGAGCGTGGTGGACGTGTCCGAAGTGCAACTGGACGGGGCCAGCACGCTGTCGGTGAGCTTTTCCATTCCCCTGGACCCCGATCAGACATTCGCCGACAAGCTCCATCTGGTCGACAGCAAGTCCGGCAAGGTCGATGGCGCCTGGGAGCTGTCCGACAACCTGATGGAACTGCGCCTGCGCCACCTTGAGCCGCAGCGCAAACTGGTGCTCACCGTCGACCCCGGAGTGAAGGCGGTGAACAACGCTCTGCTGCCCGCCGAATACAGCGCCCGCCTGGAAACCCGCGACCTGCAAGCCACCGTCGGCTTCGCCAGCCGCGGCACCCTGTTGCCTACGCGTCTGGCCGAAGGTTTGCCGGTAATTGCGCTGAATGTCGACAAGATCGACGTGGAATTCTTCCGCATCAAGCCCGAATCCCTGCCTTCGTTCCTGGCGCAGTGGGGCCGCAACACCAGCCTGCAAAGCTACGAGTCCCAGGAGCTGCTGCCCCTGGCCGACCTGGTCTACGGTGGCCGTTTCGACCTGAACCCGGCACGCAACACCCGCGAGACGCTGTTGCTGCCGATCGCAGGCCTCAAGCAATTGCAGCAACCGGGCGTGTATCTGGCGGTGATGCGCGCGTCGGGCACCTACAACTACTCGCAGCCTGCCACACTGTTCACCTTGAGTGATATCGGCCTGTCGTTGCATCGCTACGCCAATCGTCTGGATGTATTTACCCAGGCACTGGAAGGCGGCAAGGCGCTGGAGGGCGTCGAGCTTGAAGTGCTGGACGCCGAGGGCCGCGTATTGGGTCAGGGCAAGACCGAACAGGGCGGCCACGCCGAGCTGCCGCTGCCGAAAAAAGCCCAGGTGCTGTTGGCCAGGCAGGGCGAGCAAACCAGCCTGTTGCGTCTGGACAGTGCGGCCCTGGACCTGGCCGAATTCGATATCGGCGGGCAACCGTCGCACCCGTTGCAGTTTTTTGTGTTCGGCCCGCGCGACCTGTATCGCCCCGGCGAAACGGTGCTGCTCAATGCTCTGTTGCGCGACAAGGACGGCAACGCCGTCAAGCCGCAGCCGGTGAGCGTCGAGGTGCGCCGCCCGGATGAACAGGTGAGCCGCAAATTCGTGTGGGAAGCCGACGCCTCCGGCCTCTATCAATATCCCTTGCAACTGGCAGTCGAAGCGCCGACCGGGCGCTGGCAACTGGTGTTCGATCTGGGTGACGGCAAGCCGCAGCTGTATGAATTTCTTGTCGAGGACTTCCTGCCCGAGCGGTTGGCGCTGGAACTCAAGGGCAGCGACACCGCGCTGAGCCCGGCGGACAACCCGGTGATCCAGGTGAATGGGCGCTACCTGTACGGCGCGCCGGCATCGGGCAATCGGATCAGCGGCCAAGTCTACGTGCGCCCGCTGCGTGAGGCGGTCAAGTCGCTGCCGGGTTATCAATTCGGCTCGGTCACCGAAGAGGAGCTGAGCCAGGATTTCGAACTGGACGAAAGCGTGCTCGACGGCAAAGGCCAGCAAGCGTTGACCCTGGAAAGCAAATGGTCCGAGGCCAAGTCGCCGCTGCAACTGATCGTGCAGGCCAGCCTGCAGGAGTCCGGCGGGCGCCCGATTACCCGGCGTCTGGTGCAGCCGATCTGGCCGGCCGAGCAACTGCCTGGCCTGCGCGGGCTGTTTGACGGCAAGGAAACCAATGGCGACGGCCCGGCGGAATTCGAAGTGCTGGTGGCCAACCAGGAAGGGCAGAAGCTCGCCGCGCACAACCTCAAGGTGCGCCTGGTGCGCGAGCGCCGCGACTACTACTGGAACTACTCCGACAACGACGGCTGGAGCTATCACTTCAACGAAAAATTCCTCAACCTCGACGAGCAGACCCTCAACATCAAGGCCGGCGACACCGCCAGAGTCAGCTTCCAGGTGGAATGGGGCCCGTACCGCGTCGAAGTGGAAGACCCGCAGACCGGGTTGGTCAGCAGCCTGCGGTTCTGGGCCGGTTACCAGGCCCAGGACAACACCGAAGGCGGCGCCGTGCGCCCGGATCAGGTCAAGCTGGCACTGGATAAACCTGCCTATGGCGACGGCGACACAGCGAATGTCACGGTAACGCCGCCGGCGGCTGGTAAAGGCTACCTGTTGGTGGAATCCGCCGAAGGGCCGTTGTGGTGGCAGGAAATCGACGTACCGGCCGAAGGCAAAAGCTTTGCCGTGAAACTGGACCCGAAATGGGCGCGGCATGACCTGTACGTGAGTGCGCTGGTGGTTCGTCCCGGCGAGCGCAAGGCCAATATCACCCCCAAGCGGGCCGTGGGCCTGTTGCACCTGCCGCTGGATCGCACCCAGCGCAAACTCGCCCTGACCCTCACGGCGCCGGAAAAAATGCGCCCCAAGCAACCGCTGACGGTGAAGATTGCCGCCAAAAACGCCGACGGCAGCGTGCCCAAGCAGGTGCATGTGCTGCTGGCGGCGGTGGACGTGGGCATTCTCAATATCACCGAATACCCGACACCCGACCCGTACTCCAGCCTGTTCGGCCGCAAGGCCTATGGTGTCGATCAGTTCGACATCTACGGCCAGTTGATCGAGGCCGGGCAGGGCCGTCTGGCCAGCCTGGCGTTCGGTGGTGACGCGGCGCTGGCCAAGGGCGGCAAGCGCCCGGACACCAGCGTGACCATCGTCGCCCTGCAAAGCGCGCCGGTTACCTTGAACGAGCAGGGCGAGGGCGAAGTCAGCGTCAATATTCCCGACTTCAACGGCGAACTGCGCCTGATGGCCCAGGCCTGGAGCGATGACCGCTACGGCATGGCCGAAGGCAAGACAGTGATCGCCGCGCCGCTGATCGCCGAACTGTCGGCGCCGCGCTTTCTGGCCGGTGGCGACCAGACTACCCTGGCGCTGGACCTGTCCAACCTGTCGGGCAAGGCGCAGAAACTGGAGGTGCAGTTGCGCGCCGAAGGGCAACTGGAGTTGGTCAACAGCGGCGCGCAAACCGTCGAATTGAAGCAGGGCCAGCGCACCACGTTGCGCATTCCGGTGAAAGCCTGGGGCGGCCTGGGGCAGGGCAAGGTCAAGGTGAGCGTCAATGGCCTGGACCTGCCGGGGGAAAACCTGCCGCCGTTCAGCCGCGAATGGACCCTGGGCGTGCGCCCGGCCTACCCGGCGTTGCTCAAACATTACCGCGCGGTGCTCAAGGATCAGCCTTGGAGCCTGCCGGCGGGCGCGCTGGATCAGTTCGACGCCTCCGGGCGTGAGGCGCTGTTGAGCCTGTCGAGCCGGCCGCCGTTGAACCTCGGCGCGCAAATCGCGGCGCTCAAGGCGTACCCCTACGGTTGTCTGGAGCAAACCGCCAGCGGCTTGTACCCCTCGCTGTATGCCGACGAGGCGTTGCTCAAACGTCTGAGCATCAAAGGCGAGCCGGACGCCGAGCGCAAGCGCAAGATCGAACTGGGCATCGAGCGCCTGCTGGGCATGCAGCGCTATAACGGCAGCTTTGGCCTGTGGGGCGCCGATGGCGAGGAAGAGTACTGGCTGACCGCCTATGTCACCGACTTCCTGCTGCGCGCCCGCGACCAGGGCTTTGCGGTGCCGCCTGAAGCCTTGAAAAAAGCCAGTGAGCGCCTGCTGCGCTATGTGCAGGAGCGTAACCTGATCGAGGTGGATTACAGCGACAACGCCGAACACACCCGCTTTGCCGTGCAGGCCTACGCCGGTATGGTGCTGGCGCGCAGTCAACAGGCACCATTGGGCGCATTGCGCAGCATTTTCGAGCGGCGCAGCGACGCGCGTTCCGGGTTGCCGCTGGTGCAACTGTCCATCGCCTTGCAGAAGATGGGCGATCAGCCACGGGCCGATCAGGCCTTACAGGCAGGGCTCGCCGCCCAGCGCAGCGCCAAGGAATGGCTGGCCGACTACGGCAGCCCGCTGCGCGATCAGGCGATGATTCTGGCGTTGCTGGAGGAAAATGACCTGGCCAAGGGCAGGCGTGAAGAGCGCCTGTTCAGCTTGTCGGACCAATTGGCGGCCAGCCCGTACCTGTCGACCCAGGAGCGCAATTCACTGTTCCTGGCCGGGCGGCTCGGGTTTTCCCTGCCCGAGGCGAACTGGCAGGTAGCCCTGACCGGCAGCGGCGGCACGCAGGAGCTGAACAACCAGCACTCCACCGTGCAACTGGATGACACGTCGCTGGCAAGCGACCTCAGCCTGAGCAATGGGGGCCAAACGCCGGTGTATCAGCAATTGACCATTTCCGGTTATCCACAGGTGCCACCAGCACCGGGCGGCGACAACCTGAGTATCCGCCGCGAATACCTGGGCATGAACGGTCAGCCGCTGAACCTGCACAACCTCAACAGCGGCGACCTGGTGCTGGTGCACCTGACGGTCGGCGCCAAACAGCGCGTGCCGGATGCCCTGGTGGTGGACCTGCTGCCGGCCGGTCTGGAGCTGGAAAACCAGAACCTGGCGCAAAGCGCCGCCAGCCTGGAAAACGCCAGCAGCCAGGTGAAGGAATGGCGCGAGTCGATGCAGAACGCCTCGCTCAAGCATCAGGAGTTCCGCGATGACCGCTACGTGGCGGCGCTGAACCTGGACGGCTACGGCGCCACGCACCTGCTGTACCTGGCGCGTGCGGTCACCCCGGGCACCTACCGTGTGCCGCCGCCGCAGGTGGAGTCGATGTACCGGCCGAACTGGCAGGCGGTGGGAGAGACCCCGGCAGACATGGTGATCAAGGGCCGCTGAGGCCCGGCACTGAACGCAGGGAAGTGGGGGGAGGCTGGCTGGGTCAGTGCACGACCCAGCTCAGCAACCACAACCCCAGCATCAGCCAGATGATCCCCATGATGATCGAGGCGCGCATGAACGCACGAACCGCCGAGTACAGCAGCATCAAGCCGATGATCAGGGTGATGATGCTGATGATCGAGGTGTCCATGCCCAGGGTGCGCGACAGGCCTTCGACAAAGTTGCCGCCGGCATGGGTCAAGGCCCCGAACAGTCCGCTGAGGCCGTCGACGATAAACCGGATCACTGAACCCAGTGCCTGGCCCAACCATTCAAAGAAGCTTTCTACCTGCATGTGTGTGTCCTGATGAGAGGGTGGGCGTGTCTGTGCCTTTGGTTGCCGATAACGCGGGCTAGTTCCCTGCAAGCATAGAGGTTTGGCGGTTTGAGTTTTCGATTAATCATGCAATTCAAGGTGGGAGGGGACTTGTTCCCGATAGCGGTGTGTCAGCTGTGAATAAGTTGGCTGGAAGGTCGCCATCGGGAGCAAGCCCCCTCCCACGGGTGCTGCGCTGGGGCTTTGCAAGTGTGTTGTTGGTGATAGCGCTGTTGTGGCTGGCCGACCGCCTCTGGCCCTTGCCCCTGCCCCAGGATGACCTCGCCCGTGTAGTGCTGGCCGAGGATGGCACGCCATTGTGGCGCTTTGCCGATGCCAACGGCGTGTGGCGCTACCCCGTGCAAACCGGTGAAGTCTCGCCGTATTACCTCGACGCGCTGCTCACCTACGAAGACCGCTGGTTTTACGAACACCCCGGCGTGAACCCGCTGTCGCTGGTGCGCGCCACCTGGCAGAACCTTACCGGCGCGCGGGTGGTATCGGGCGGCAGCACGCTGTCGATGCAGGTGGCACGCCTGCTCGATCCGCATTCGCGCACCTGGCACGGCAAGTTGCGCCAGCTGTGGCGCACCGCGCAACTGGAATGGCATTTGTCCAAGGAGCAGATTCTCAACCTTTACCTCAACCGCGCGCCGTTCGGTGGCACCTTGCAGGGCGTGGCAGCGGCCAGTTGGGCTTATCTGGGCAAGTCTCCAGCGCAGCTCACCCATGCTGAAGCCGCCATGCTCGCAGTCTTGCCCCAGGCGCCCAGCCGCCTGCGCCCGGACCGTCACCCGCAGCGCGCCCAGCAAGCCCGCGACAAGGTGCTGCGCCGCCTCGCCGAATTCCAGGTGTGGCCGCAGTCGGCGGTCGATGAGGCCCTGGAAGAACCGCTGCTGCTGGCGCCGCGCCTGGAACCGAGCCTGGCGCCGTTGCTGGCGCGCCGCCTCAACCGTGCGGACAGCCCGCCGCTGATCCGCACCACGCTGGACGCCACCCTGCAGCGCCGTCTCGAAGACTTGTTGCTGGGCTGGCGCGCGCGTCTGCCCGAGCACACCTCGGCCGCGATTCTGGTGGTGGAGGAAGAAACCATGGCCGTGCGCGCTTACCTGGGGTCGGTGGACATCAACGACGCCAGACGTTTCGGCCATGTGGACATGATCAGCGCACTGCGCTCGCCCGGCTCTACCTTAAAACCGTTTTTGTATGGCATGGCTTTGGACGAAGGACTGATCCATTCCGAATCCCTGCTGCAGGACGTGCCCCGGCGCTACGGCGATTATCGCCCGGGCAATTTCTCCATGGGTTTTACCGGCGCGGTGCCGGCCAGTACGGCGCTGTCCAGTTCGTTGAACCTGCCGGCGGTGCAGTTGTTGGAGGCGTACGGGCCCAAGCGGTTTGCCGCGCAGATGCGCATCGGCGGCGTGCCCTTGGCGTTGCCGGCGCTGGCCGAGCCGAACCTGGCGCTGATCCTCGGCGGCGCGGGCAGTCGTCTTGAGGATTTGGTGAGTGGCTACAGCGCATTCGCCCGCGACGGCAAAAGCGCGACCATTCGCTTGCAGCCGGACGACGTCCTGCGTGAGCGCCCATTGTTATCGCCAGGGTCCGCCTGGATTGTGCGGCGCATCCTCAGCGGCCAGGCGCGGCCTGACCGTGACCCGCGTGCCGAGCTGGTGCAACGCCCCGCGCTGGCCTGGAAAACCGGCACCAGCTATGGCTTTCGCGATGCCTGGGCGATTGGCGTGGGGCCGCGCTATCTGATCGGCGTGTGGATCGGCCGCCCGGACGGTACGCCGGTGCCGGGGCAGTTCGGCCTGGCGTCGGCGGCGCCGCTGATGTTGCAGGTGCACGACGTGCTGGCCAACCGCGACAGCCAGCGCGGTATCAGCGCGCCGGTCAAACCGGTGCCGGCCAATGTGGGCGTGGCGGCGATCTGCTGGCCGCTGGGTCAGCCCATGAGCCGCAGCGATCCGAATTGTCGGCGCCAGCGCTTTGCCTGGACGCTGGACAACACCGCGCCGCCGACCCTGCTGGCGCTGGACCAGCCGCTGAGTGTGGGCCTTAAGGAAACCGTGTGGGTCAACGCGCGGGGCTTGCGCGTCGACGCCCAATGCCCTGGCGCCGTTGCCCGGGACATTGCCCTGTGGCCCGCGCCGCTGGAGCCGTGGTTGCCGAAGGCGGAGCGCCGGGACGCGCGCATTCCGGCGGCAGACCCGGATTGCCCGCCGCCAGCACTGGCGGCGGCGTCGCCGTTGTCGATTGTGGGCGTGCGCGAAGGTGACCAGTTGCGCCTGCCGGCCGCCAGTCAGCAGACGCTGCGCCTGAAGTTATCAGCGCTGGGCGGCAGTGGCCGGCGCTGGTGGTTCCTCAACGGTGCGCCGCTGGGTGACAGTGCCAATCAGGACAGCATCAATGCCAGCTTTGATCGGCTGGGGCGGTATCAACTGAGTGTGCTGGATGAGGCGGGGCAGACGGCTCGGCTTGAGTTCAGTGTTGTTGACTAGGGCTCCCGATAACGTCCTGAAGGCCACCGCAGGCTATTCACTTGCCTTCAAGCCCCATCCCCCCGAAGCTATACGCCTTCAGGAGCCCAGCATGAACCTCGAACACCTCACCGAACGCCTGCACCGCATCCGCGATACCAACGACTGGAAGCAGTTCCACAGCCCGAAAAATCTGGCCATGGCCGCCAGTGTGGAAATGGCCGAGCTGGTGGAAATCTTCCAATGGCTCAGCGAAGACCAGTCGCGCCAGCTACCGCCGGAGAAACTTGCCCATGCCGGGCAGGAAGTCGGTGATATCGTCTTGTACCTGCTGTTGCTGTGCAGTGAACTGGGCCTGGACATGGACGCGGTGGTGCGCGCCAAGCTGGCCGACAGCGAACGGCGGTTCGCCCATGAGTGATCGCCACTTCGACCAGTTGGCCACGCGCTTCGCCGAGAAGATCTACGGCGGTGCCAAGGGCGCCATCCGCCTGGCGGTGCTCCAGGCCGACCTCGCCGAGGCCTTGCCGCAACGCCCATTGCGCGTGCTG
Organism: Pseudomonas poae RE*1-1-14; assembly: GCF_000336465.1. Classification (NCBI taxonomy): domain Bacteria; kingdom Pseudomonadati; phylum Pseudomonadota; class Gammaproteobacteria; order Pseudomonadales; family Pseudomonadaceae; genus Pseudomonas; species Pseudomonas poae. The sequence continues at coordinate 5,478,105 of NC_020209.1, forward strand.
GACATCGGCGCGGGGCTGGGCCACATGTCGCTGTGGCTCGCCGAACGCGGTCACACGGTGACGCTGGCCGAGCCCGCCGCGCCGATGCTCGACGGCGCGCGCCAGCGTTTCGCCGAGGCAGGGCAGAGCGCAACCTTCATTCATGCGCCCTGGCAGGAACTGCCCGGCCAGCTCACCGAACCCTACGACCTGGTGCTGTGCCACGCCGTGCTGGAATGGCTGGCCGAACCCCACGCGATCCTGCCGGTGCTGCATCAACTGACCGTGCCGGGTGGCTGGCTGTCGCTGGCGTTCTACAACCGCGATGCGTTGATCTACCGCAACCTGCTCAAGGGCCACTTTCGCAAGATGCGCAACAACGACATGGCTGGCGAGAAGCAGAGCCTCACGCCACAGCAACCGCTCGATCCACGGGAATTGGCGGCGCAACTCGCAGGCCACTGGCAGGTCGAAAGCCAAAGTGGTGTCAGGGTGTTTCACGACTACATGCCGGTGGAATTCCAGGCCCGGGCCCAGTTGCAGGATTTAGTCGAGATGGAGCTCGCTCATCGTCGTCACCCAGGCTTTGCCGGACTTGGGCGCTATTTGCACTGGATGTGTCGTCCGGTTTAAGCACGCCAGTTTGCGGAGGTCGAAATGCGTCGTCTCTGTTTGATTCTGTTATCCCTGGGCCTGGGCGCCTGTTCCAGCCCCAACCCTTACGTGGCCAGTTCGGCGCCGATGCCGCCGGCACCCGCGCAAGCGGCCAGGGTGTTCGATGCCAGCGCGTATCCGGCGCCGGTGCGCGACTACGGCGCCTACCGCAACTGGGCCTGGCGCAACGGCCAGCTCCCGGCGGGCAGTGCCTGGGCGGATTCGGCGCAGATTGCCGAGGCGGTCAGCGGCGCGCTGGACCAGCGTGGCCTGCGCCCGCTGCACGACAACCGCGCGCCCGACCTGTTGGTCAGCGCGGATGTGCACACGGAAAAGCGCTTGCGGCAGGTGCGCGATGACTATGGTTACAACGGCGGTTACAACGGCGGCTACGGTGGCTACAACCGCTATGGCAATGGCTACGGCATGTACAACTCGGCGCCGCTGGTGCGCACTTATGAAGTGCAGGTGGTTGTGGTGCGGGTCGACCTCTTCGACGCGCGCAGCGGCCAGCCGGTGTGGAGCGCCAGCGCCGAAACCGGCAGCTCGGGCAGCCTTGGCGAGCGCGCCGATGCGTTGCGCCAGGCGGTGCAAAAGGCGCTGACGGCGTATCCTCCGCATTAACGCTAGGGTCTGGGAGAACTATCATGTTTGGACGTATCGCTGCGCTTGCCGTTGTTCTGCTGCTGGGCGGTTGCCAGAGCGGCCAGGTCAACCACGATTTTGACGCCAGCCGAGACTTCGGCGCCTACCGCAGTTGGGCCTGGAAAGACCCGGCCCTGCAATACAGCCCGGATGACCCGCGCATCAAGAGTGACCTCACCGAACAGCGCATCCGCCAGGCCGTGGGCGAGCAACTGGACCAGCGCGGCCTGCGCCCAGCCGCGCCAGGCGCTCGGGCCGACCTGCGTGTGCAGGCCTACCTGATCGTCGAAGACCGCCAGCAACAAGTCACCACCAACTATGGTGGCCCGTGGGGCAACCCGTGGAACGGCTACTGGGGCGCGCCGATGTACAACGAAACGCGCAACCTCACCTACAAGGTGGCAACCCTGCAGATCGACCTGCTCGACGGCAAGGACGGCAAGCTGGTGTGGCGCGGCAGTGACGAGCAATTGATGGCCAGCTCACCCAACCCGCAGGATCGCAGTGATGCTGTTCGCAAAACGGTGGCGCGAATTCTCTCCAGCTACCCGCCCCGTTAACGACACCCCGGATCTGGCAGGCCAGCACATTCCTTTGGCAAGCCCCCAATCCCGTTCAGTTAAGGAAAATGTGTGTGGTTATTGTGGCGAGCGGGCTTGCCCCGCGTTGGGGTGCGAAGCGCCCCCAATCCAGCAAAATGTGGTGTACCTGATACGGCTCAGCGCCTGGTTGTGGGGCTGCTGCGCAGCCCAACGCAGGACAAGCCTGCTCGCCACAGCGTGATGCTCAAAGCAACGAGCGGTGCGACTTTTCATTGCCCCAACACTCGGCACCTCGCTCAGGCTCGGCCAGCGTGTTTGACGGGGCGCCTCAGATCAAAAGCAAAAGCGCGGCGGCCGTAGAGCCGACCGGTATGGGTGAGTGTGAGCGCGATCAAATGTGGGAGCGGGCTTGCCCGCGAAGGCGTCGGCCTTGCAAACATTGAGGTCGACTGACCCACCGCTTCCGCGGGCAAGTCGCAGCGCCGTTCCCACAGGGGATTTACGCTTAACTGAAAGGCATTAGGGCAAGCCCGCTCGCTACAGAGGTTCCAGTGTCCGCCAGGTGCCGACCATGTGCTGAATATCCCCCGCGCCTTTGAGCTGTAATTCACCGCTGGCCCCAGGTGCGCTGGCGTACAGCGTCACCTCTCCGGGCAGACGTACCGGTTTCCTGAATTCCACCTCGATCTCCACATTCGCCGCAGGCAAGTGTTCGCCCAGCGCGGCGAGCATGCGCGCCTTGTTCCACAGGCCATGGGCGATGGCCTGGGGGAAACCGAACAGTTTGGCGGTGAGCGCGCTCAGGTGGATCGGGTTGTAGTCACCGGACACCCGCGCGTAACGTCGGCCGATGTCGGCCGGGGCTTTCCAGCGGGTCAGTTCGCTGACGTCCACGAGCGCAGGCCGCGTGTCATCCGACGCTTGCCCGTCGAGCTTGACGCCTCGGCACAGCATGCGGCTCTCGGCCTGCCACAGCAAACCGAGGGCATCGTGGGCGGTGGTCACCAGATCGAAGGTGGCGCCCTTGGCGTGAGGCGTGAGGTTTTCGGCATGCACCGCCAGGGTCAGTTCGCTGACACCGCCCAGGGGGCGATGCAGGCGGATGCGGTTGCTCAGGTGGATCAGCCCCAGCAACGGGAAGGGGAACTGTCGGTCGGTGAGCAGCTGCATCTGCAAGCCGAACGCGAGGATATGCGGGTAAGTCGCCGGCAATATCGGCCCGTCGGCGAAGCCGCAGACCTTGCGATACGCCGCCACGTTCCGGGGCTCAAGGCTGACCCGGCAGCGCAGGCCCTTGTCGGGCAGTGTGCTGCCGCTGATCTTGCGCTTGAGCGCCGCGCGCCAGTACAGCGGCGGTAGAAACGGCGTGCTGCCCAGTGTTTGCCAGTCCATGCTCACGCTCCCAGAAAACTTTGCCCACAGACCCGCAGGGCCTGACCGGTGACCGCGCCGGCCCCCGGCTGGCCAAGCCACACCACGGCTTCGGCGACGTCCTGGGGCAGGCCGCCCTGGCCCAGTGAACTCATGCGCCGCCCGGCCTCACGCAGGGCGAACGGAATATGCGCGGTCATCCGGGTTTCGATGAACCCCGGCGCCACCGCATTGATGCTGATTCCTCGTTGCTGCAGCAGCGGTGCCCAGGCCTGGGCCAGGCCGATCAGCCCGGCCTTGCTCGCGGCGTAGTTGGTCTGCCCGCGGTTGCCGGCGATGCCGCTGATGGAGGCCAGCAGCACCACGCGCGCGTTGTCGTGCAGGGTGCCGCTGTCGAGCAGGGCCTTGGTCAGCACCTGCGGCGCATTGAGATTGACCGCCAGCACCGCGTCCCAGTACTCCGGAGTCATGTTGGCCAGGGTCTTGTCGCGGGTGATGCCAGCGTTGTGCACCACGATATCGAGGCCGTCGGGCAGGTGTTCGATCAACTGGCTGGCGGCGTCTTCGGCGCAGATATCCAGGGTGATGGTGCGCGCGCTCAGGCGCGCGGCCAGGGCGTCGAGGTCGGCCTTGGCCTGGGGCACGTCCAGCAGGATCACCTCGGCGCCATCGCGGGCCAGGGTTTCGGCGATGGAGGCGCCAATGCCACGGGCGGCGCCGGTGACCAGCGCCTTGCGCCCCGCCAATGGGCGCGTCCAGTCCTCCACCGGCGTGGCGCACGCTTGCAGGCGCAGCACCTGGCCTGAGATGTAGGCGCTTTTGGGCGAGAGGAAAAACCTCAGTGCGCCTTCCATCTGGTCTTCAGCCCCCTCGCCGATATACAGCAACTGCAGCACACCGCCGCTGCGCAGCTCCTTGGCCAGGGACCGGCTGAACCCTTCGAGGGCGCGCTGGGCGCTGGCAGCAAACGGGTCGTTGAGACCTTCCGGCGCGCGGCCGAGGATCACCAGGTGAGCGCTGTGGTCGAGGTTCTTCAACAGCGGCTGGAAGAACTCGCGCAATTGCTTGAGCTGATCGGTGTGCTGCAAGCCGCTGGCGTCGAACACCACCGCCTTGAGTTTGGGGCCGTGGCCGGGAATCCAGGTCGAGGTCTCGGTGCCATAGCGGTAGGTGGCGTCGGTGAGTTTGTGGGCAAACGCCTGCACCTTGTCGGCCAGTGCGCCGCCGCCCAGCAACAGTGCACCTTCCACCGGGCGCAGGCGCCCCGCTTGCCAGCGTTCCAGCCGCACCGGTGACGGCAGGCCAATGGCGGCGACCAGGCGATGGCCGAAGCTTGAGTTGGCGAAGTCGATATAACGGTCAGACATGGAACGCTCTCCGAAAGCTGGGGTTCAAAAGGTTGACCATTCCAGGGTAGCAGTCGTTCGACTAGGCTCAGTGATCCAACCCGCAACCGACAGAGGGAGCTTCTTATGACTCAAGTGCGCCGTGTGGCGATCATTGGCGGTAACCGCATTCCGTTCGCCCGCTCCAATGGTCCCTACGCCACAGCGAGCAATCAGGCGATGCTGACCGCTGCCCTGGAAGGCCTGATCGAGCGCTACGACCTGCACGGCCAGCGCATCGGCGAAGTGGTCGCCGGTGCGGTGCTCAAGCATTCGCGCGACTTCAACCTCACCCGCGAATGCGTGCTGGGCTCGCGGCTGGCGCCGCAGACCCCGGCCTATGACATCCAGCAGGCCTGCGGCACGGGGCTGGAGGCGGCGTTGCTGGTGGCCAACAAAATCGCCCTGGGCCAGATCGAGTGCGGTATCGCCGGCGGCGTCGACACCACCTCGGACGCGCCGATTGGCGTGAATGAAGGGCTGCGCAAGATCCTGCTGCAAGCCAACCGCAGCAAGTCCATGGCGGATAAATTAAAAGTACTGTTACAACTTCGTCCGCAGCACCTCAAGCCTGAGTTGCCGCGCAATGGCGAACCGCGTACCAAAATGTCGATGGGCCAGCACTGTGAATTGATGGCGCAGACCTGGCAGATTCCTCGTGCCGAGCAGGACCAGTTGGCCCTTGAGAGCCACCAGAAAATGGCTGCGGCCTTTGCCGAAGGCTGGCACAACGATTTGCTCACGCCGTTTATGGGCCTTACCCGCGACAACAACCTGCGCCCCGACCTGAGCCTGGAAAAACTTGCCGCGCTCAAGCCTGCTTTCGAGCGCAGTGAAAAAGGCACTCTTACCGCCGGCAACTCCACGCCGCTCACCGATGGTGCGTCCCTGGTGTTGCTGGGCAGCGAAGCCTGGGCCCGTGAGCGCGGCTTGCCGATTCTGGCCTACCTGCGCGACGGCGAAGCGGCGGCGGTGGATTTCGTCAACGGCGCCGAAGGCCTGTTGATGGCGCCGGTGTACGCGGTGCCGCGCCTGCTGGCGAGGAATGGTCTGACGCTGCAGGACTTTGATTACTACGAAATCCACGAAGCTTTCGCCGCCCAGGTGCTGTGCACGCTCAAGGCCTGGGAAGACGCCGACTACTGCAAGACGCGCTTGGGCCTGGACGCGCCGCTGGGGGCCATCGACCGCAGCCGGCTGAACGTCAAGGGCAGCTCCCTGGCCGCCGGACACCCGTTTGCGGCGACCGGTGGGCGCATCGTCGCCAACCTGGCCAAGCTGCTCGACGTGGCGGGCAAGGGGCGCGGGCTGATTTCGATCTGTGCCGCGGGCGGGCAGGGGGTTACTGCCATCATTGAACGTTAATGGGCAGTGAAATTGGCACACAGGATGCATTCTTGGATGGTCAAAGGTCGGTCGCCTCTCCCACCGGCGCGCCGATTGCCGTATAACGAGTGCCATACGCGTATTTGGTAATAAAGGACCCACAATAAAAGCTGATGAAGACTCCTAAACGCATTGAACCCCTGATCGAAGACGGTCTGGTCGACGAAGTGCTGCGCCCTCTGATGAGTGGTAAAGAAGCAGCTGTTTATGTGGTGCGCTGCGGCAACGAATTGCGTTGCGCCAAGGTTTACAAGGAGGCGAACAAACGAAGTTTTCGTCAGGCGTCCGAATACCAGGAGGGCCGCAAGGTCCGCAACAGCCGGCAGGCCCGGGCCATGGCCAAGGGTTCCAAGTTCGGCAAGAAAGAAACCGAAGACGCCTGGCAGAACGCGGAAGTGGCGGCATTGTTTCGCCTGGCCGGTGCAGGCGTTCGCGTGCCCAAGCCGTACGACTTCCTTGAAGGCGTGTTGTTGATGGAACTGGTGGCCGATGAGTACGGCGATGCGGCGCCGCGTCTGAACGACGTGACCCTGGACCCGGACCAGGCGCGCGAATACCACGCCTTCCTGATCTCCCAGATCGTGCTGATGCTGTGTACCGGCCTGGTGCACGGTGACCTGTCGGAATTCAACGTACTGCTCACGCCCACGGGCCCGGTGATCATCGACCTGCCCCAGGCGGTGGATGCGGCGGGCAACAACCATGCGTTCAGCATGCTGGAGCGCGACGTGGGCAACATGGCGTCCTACTTCGGGCGCTTTGCCCCGGAGTTGAAAACGACCAGGTACGCCAAGGAAATGTGGGCGTTGTACGAAGCCGGCACCCTGCACCCGGCCAGTGTGTTGACCGGCGAGTTCGACGAGCCGGAAGAGCTGGCGGATGTGGGCGGTGTGATCCGCGAAATCGAAGCGGCGCGGCTGGATGAGGCGCGCAAGCAGGCGATTCGGGCGGCGGATGACGCGCCACCGAGCAAAGGATCCGACGAGCCACCGCCGCCGCCGTGGATGCAGTGATCTTTGGCTGTATAGCCATCAACTGTGGGAGGCTCCGTCAAGTCTTCGACTTGGCGCTGTCGCACAGCAAACTGGACTCTCTGTGGCGAGCGGGCTTTTTGTGGCGAGCGGGCTTGTCCCGCGTTGGGGCGCGCAGCGCCCCCCAATCAAGGAAAGCGCGGTGTACCTGGCACTGCGCGGAGCATGGTTTTGGGGCCGCCGCGCAGCCCAACGCGGGGCAAGCCCGCTCGCCACAGGAATGTGGCTGACTGAAATTTCAGGCTTTAAAAATCAAAAAGTCATTTTGTGTTTGATTCGATAAGAGGGAGCGATGCCCCTCCCACATTGATTGCGCGTGCGATCAGTTGCAGCAACTGCCTGACGCCAATTCCTTGAGAATTGGGCAGTCCGGCCGGTGGTCGCCCTGGCAGTGATCCATCAGGTCCTGCAAGGTGTCGCGCAGTTGTCCAAGCTCCACAATCTTCTGGTTCAAGGTGTCGATATGCTGACGCGCCAGTGCCTTTACATCGGCGCTGGCGCGTTGCCGGTCCTGCCACAGGGTCAGCAACTTGCCGACCTCTTCCAATGAAAACCCAAGGTCGCGCGAGCGTTTGATGAACGCCAGGGTGTGCAGGTCCTGCGCGCCGTATACGCGGTAGCCACTGTCGGTGCGCTGGGCGGCTTCGAGCAGGCCGATGGATTCGTAGTAGCGAATCATCTTTGCGCTCAGTCCACTCTGGCGAGCGGCTTGGCCGATGTTCATGGGCGTTGGTCCTCCAGATGCTGCGGTTTCCAGGTGTTCAACAGTAGCGCATTGCTCACCACGCTGACGCTGGACAAGGCCATCGCCGCGCCGGCAATCACCGGGTTGAGCAGGCCGAACGCCGCCAGCGGAATGCCGATCACGTTAAACACAAAGGCCCAGAACAGATTCTGGCGGATTTTTGCGTGGGTTTTGCGGCAGATCTGCAGCGCCGCCGGCACCAGGCGCGGGTCGCCGCGCATCAGGGTGATACCGGCGGCGTGCATGGCCACGTCGGTGCCGCCGCCCATGGCAATGCCGATATCGGCAGCGGCCAGGGCCGGAGCGTCATTGATGCCGTCGCCGACCATCGCCACCACGCCGGTTTTTTTCAACTGCGCGATGATCGTGGCTTTATCGGCAGGCAGCACCTGCGCGTGCACGTCCCCGATGCCCAGCGCCTGGGCCACGGCCTGCGCGCTGCCGCGATTGTCGCCGGTGAGCAAGTGGCTGCTGATGTGTTGCGCCTTGAGTGCCTGTACCGCCGCCAGCGCACCGTGCTTGAGCGTATCGCCAAAGGCGAACAGCCCGAGCACGCGCGGTTGCGGGCCTTGTTCGATCAGCCAGGACAAGGTGCGGCCTTCGGCTTCCCAGGCGCTGGCTCGGTTAGCCAGTTCGCCTGCGCTTAAACCGTGCTCCTGCAGCATGCGTGTGTTGCCCAGCGCCAGTTGCCTGCCGTCAACGGTGCCAGTCATGCCGCGCCCGCTCAGGGATTGGCTGGCGCTCGCGTCGGCGACGGGCAGACGCTGTTCCTTGCAGGCATCCAGTACAGCCTTGGCTAACGGGTGCTGGCTGCCACGTTGCAACGCGCCGGCCTGTTGCAACAGCAGGGACTCGCTGCCCTCCACCGACGCCAGGTGCGCGATGTTGGGTGCCCCGCAGGTGAGTGTGCCGGTCTTGTCGAACACTACGGCGCTCACGTCATGGGCACGCTCCAGCGCCACGGCGTCCTTGATCAGAATGCCGTGACGCGCGGCGACGCCGGTGCCGGCCATGATCGCGGTGGGTGTGGCCAGGCCCAGGGCGCAGGGGCAGGCGATCACCAGTACGGCGACCGCATGGATGATCGCGGTTTCCAGCGGCGCGCCGTACAGCCACCAGCCCACCAACGTGATCAACGCCAGCGCCAGCACTGTCGGGACGAATACCTGACTGACCTTGTCCACCTGTTTCTGGATCGGTGCCTTCGCCGCCTGGGCGTCTTCCACCAGGCGAATGATCCGCGCCAGCACGCTTTCCGCGCCAAGGGCCAGGGTGCGCACCAGCAGGCGGCCTTCGCTGTTGATGGCGCCTCCGGTGACCGGATCGCCCGGCTGCTTGGGCACCGGCAGGCTTTCGCCGCTGATCAGCGCTTCGTCGGCGTGGCTGAAGCCGTCCACCACTTCACCATCTACCGCAAAGCGCTCGCCGGGTTTGACCACAACCAGGTCATGGCGCTTGAGCTGGTGGATGGCGACGGTTTCTTCATGGCCGTCGCGCATGCGTACCGCCTGCTCCGGGCGCAGGGCCTCAAGGGCACGGATGGCGCTGGCGGTCTGGCGTTTGGCGCGGCTTTCCAGGTGTTTGCCGAGCAGCACCAGGGCGATCACCACGGCGGATGCTTCGAAATACAAATGCGGTGCGGCGGCGGTCAGCCATTGATGGACGCTGAGGCCATAAGCGGCGCTGGTGCCGATGGCGACCAGCAGGTCCATATTTCCAGTGCCGGCTCGCACGGCCTTCCAGGCGGCGCTGTAAAATCGCGCGCCGAGGATGAACTGCACCGGCGTGGCCAGGGCGAACTGCGCCCAGGCCGGAAGCATCCAGTGCAGGCCGAAAGGTTGCACCAGCATCGGCAGCACCAGGGGCAACGCCAGCGCAATCGCCAACAGCAACGCCCAGCGCTCGCGGTGCAGGCGTCGGGCCTGGTCGGCCTGGGTGTCGATTTGAGTTTGCGGCAGGGTGGCGGTGTAGCCGGCCTTGTCGACGGCGGCGATCAAGACGCCGGGGTCCATTGGGCCCAGCACGTCGACATGGGCGCGCTCGCTGGCCAGGTTGACGCTTACGCTTTGCACGCCCGGTACCTGGCCCAGCGCGCGTTCGACCCGGCCGGCACAGCTGGCGCAACTCATACCGCTAATGGGTAGGTCGAAGGTGGTGGATCGGTTCATGGGGCAGTCCTCCAAGGGAAGTTGCCCCCAAGCATCAACCTTGACCCGTGGGGAAGGTCAAGGGTGACGTTTCAGTAATCGAGTTCGGCCGCCTTGAGGTACATGCCGTCCGGCCCCTGGGCGATGCGCAACTTGCGTATGTCGCCAGCCTTGAGCGTGATGTTTTGCGCGGGTGGCGCGAGCAGGCCCGGCAGGCAACCCGGGGTCTGGCCCGGCAGCAGCTTGAGACGCAGCGACACATCGCCCGGTGGCAGGTTGAAGGAGGTGGACTCCTCCTGGAACAGGCGGCCGGCCAGTTGGTCCTGGATGTAGAGGCCGATTTCGCAGGTGGTCGGCACTTCCAGGCGTTCGCGGGAAATGATCAGTACCGCGTAATCCTGTGCGGCGCTGGCCAGGGGCGCAGCGGTAGACAGGCTCAGCAGGCCGGCAACGGCAAAATACGACCAGCGCATGGCGAATGCTCCGTGGTTCAGATGCAAAGGTAGGTGCAGCTTGGCCGACAGCGCGTGCAAATACCAGCCCGGCCGATGTTGTTGGAACTTGATGGGAAGACGGCTACAGGGATGTCTGAACTTCAATAGTTAGCGAGCTATCGTTCTATCCAAGACACTCACCCGCAGCTAGACTATCGGGCTGCCGACTCACTTGGGTGTCTGATGAACCTTCGCATAATCCTGATCCTGGGCGCCTTGAGCGCCTTCGCGCCGTTGTCGATCGATTTTTACCTGCCGGGCTTTCCGGCCATGGCCACGGCGTTTGCCACCGATGAAAAACATATCCAGCTGACCCTGGCGGTGTATTTCGCCGGCCTGGCCATTGGCCAATTGATCTACGGCCCGCTGGCCGACCGCTTCGGGCGTCGGGTGCCGCTGCTCAGCGGTGTGATCCTGTTTACCCTCGCTTCTTGCGCCTGCGCCTACGCGCCGTCCCTGGAATGGCTGATCGGCGCGCGCTTCGTGCAGGCCCTGGGCGGGTGCGCGGGCATGGTGATTTCCCGCGCGGTGGTCAGTGACAAGTGCGATGCCATAGGCTCGGCCAAGGTGTATTCGCAACTGATGCTGGTGACCGGCCTGGCACCGATCCTGGCGCCGTTGGCGGGCGGGGTCATGGTCGGCTTGTGGGGCTGGCAGTCGATCTTTCTGGCGTTGTCGCTGTTCAGCGCACTGGCCGCCATCGCGGTGGCCGTGGGGTTGCCGGAAACCTTCCCGGCCCATCAAGCGCGTCAACCGTTGTCGGGTTCGTTGCGTCGTTACGCCGCGTTGCTCTCGGACCGCGTCTACCTCGGTTACGCGCTGACCGGCGGTATCTCGATCGCCGGGATGTTTGCCTACATCGCCGGTTCGCCTTTCGTCTTCATCAAGCTCTATGGCGTGGCGCCTGAGCATTACGGCTGGCTGTTCGGCTCCAATGCGGCGGGCTTTATTCTGATGGCGCAGGTGAATGCGCGGCTGCTGGCCAAGCGTGGGCCGGCGTTCCTGCTGTCGCGTACCGTGTGGTTGTATGCGTTGGCGGCGCTCACGTTGCTGGGCATTGCCGCGCTGCGCACCGAGGCGCTGTGGCCGTTGCTGGTGCCGCTGTTTATCTGCATCGCCAGCCTGGGGTGTATTTTGCCGAACACCTCGGCCTGCGCCATGACCGGGCAGGGTGCCCGGGCCGGCAGTGCCTCGGCGTTGCTGGGGTGCATTCAGTTTGGCGTGGCGGCGGGGGCCGCTTCGCTGGTGGGGGTGTTGCACGACGGCACCGCGCTGCCGATGGCGATGGTCATCAGCCTGTGCGGGGTGCTCGCGGTGACCATTGCCATGTCGACCCAGCGCCTGCAACGGGCGCGGGCCGAACAGGCGCAGGTCTGACCGATCAGAACCCTTCGAGCACGATCTTGCCCTTGGCCTTGCCGCTTTCGAGCAACGCGTGGGCACGGCGCAAGTTGTCGGCGTTGATCACGCCGAAGTGCTCGCCCAGTGTGGTTTTCAGAACGCCGTCGTCGATCAGCTCGGCGACGCGGTTAAGCAGGTTGTGTTGCTCGATCATGTCCGGTGTTTCGAACATCGAGCGGGTGTACATGAACTCCCAGTGCAGCGACAAGCTCTTGCGCTTGAGCGTGCTGACGTCCAGTGCCTTGGGGTCGTCGATCAGCGCCAGCTTGCCCTGAGGTTGCAGCGCCTCCACCAGTTGATCCAGGTGATGCTCGGTCTGGGTCAGGCTGGCAACGTGGGTCACCTGCGGGTGGCCGGCCTGCTGCAGGGCCTGGCTCAGCGGTTGGCTGTGGTCGATCACCAGGTGGGCGCCGAGGTCTTTGGCCCAGGCCTGGGTTTCCGGGCGCGAGGCGGTGCCGATTACCTTCAACGCGGTAAGCCGGCTGGCCAACTGGGTAAGGATCGAGCCCACGCCTCCGGCAGCGCCGACGATCAGTAGGCTCTGGCCTTCGTCTTCTTGCCCTTCACGCACCTGCAGGCGCTCGAACAGCAGTTCCCAGGCGGTGATGGCGGTCAGGGGCAGGGCGGCTGCTTCGGCGAAACTCAAGCGCTTGGGCATGTGCCCGACGATGCGTTCGTCGACGGTGTGCAGCTCGCTGTTGCCGCCCGGGCGCACCAGGGAGCCGGCGTAGAACACCTTGTCACCGGCCTTGAACAGCGTCACGTCGCTGCCAACCGCCTTGACCACGCCCGCCACGTCCCAGCCCAGCACCTTGGCGTCGCCGTTTTCCGGGGCGACGTTCTGGCGGATCTTGGTATCGACCGGGTTGACCGAGATGGCTTTGACCTCCACCAGCAAGTCGCGCGGGCCGGCGACAGGTTCAGGCAGTTCGATGTCCTGCAGGGATTTTGGATCGTTGATCGGCAGTGAGGCGTAGTAGGCGATGGCTTTCATGGGGGCTCCGTAAGAGGGTGATTGGGCAGTCGCGGTGATCAGGCGAGCAATGTCAGGCGCTTGAGTTCGAAGTGTTCGATGACCTCGGCGGCCTTGGCGCGAAAGCTCTGGATATGGGCGCTCTGGTCGTGGTCGGCGAGGGCGGCATCGTCGCTCCAGCGTTCGAGCATGTAGAAGGTCTGCGGGTGTTGCAGGTCCTGGTGCAGGTCGTATTGCTCACAACCGGCCTCAAGGCGGGTTGGCTCCAACAGCTCTCGCAGGAGTTTTTCCAGGGTGTCCTGTTGGTCGGGCTTGGCGATCAGCGTGGCGATGACGTTAAAAGCGGTGGACATAATCGACTCCAGACACGAGATGAACGGGATGCCCAGATGATTGGCTATTTGCTGCGCGGATAAAAGCCGCTAAAACAGAGGTCTGTTTCAATAATATTTTGATAATGGGCGGGTTTAATGCTGCGTTTTGATGATTTGCAGTTGTTTGTGCGCGCGGCGGACCTGGGCAGTCTGTCGGCGGCGGCGCGGGTGATGGACCTGTCGCCGGCAGTGGCGAGTGCCGCCCTAAAGCGCATCGAGCAGCAACTGGGCGCGCGCTTGCTGGCGCGTTCCACCCGCAGTTTGCGCCTGACAGCCGAGGGTGAGGGCTTCCTGGATTACGCGCGCACCGCGTTGGGTGCGTTGGAGGACGGGCGGCGCCATCTGGCCAGCGGCCAGGACCACGTCAGCGGTGTGCTGCAACTGTCGGCACCCTCGGATTTCGGGCGCAACCTGCTGTTGCCGTGGCTGGATGAGTTCCAGCGCGAGCACCCGCAACTGAACATTCGTCTGCTGCTGGGCGATCGCATTGCCGATCTGTTTCGCCAGCCGGTGGATATTGCGCTGCGCTATGGTGAGCCCGAGGACTCCAGCCTGGTGGCGTTGCCGGTCGCACCGGACAATATCCGCGTACTGTGCGCCGCCCCCAGCTATCTCGCACGGCATGGCGAGCCGCAGCAGCTGGAGCAACTGGCCCAGCACAATTGCCTGCTGTATATGCTCGGCACCCGCGTGCACGATCAATGGGGCTTTCACGATGGCAAGCGGAAGGTCGGCCTGACGGTCACGGGCGATCGCTTCAGTGATGACGCCGATGTGGTGCGGCGCTGGGCTGTGGCGGGCATGGGCATTGCCTACAAGTCTTGGCTGGATGTGAGCGCCGACGTGCTGGCCGGGCGCCTGCGTTTGATCCTGCCGGCGCTGCGCGGCGAGGGCACACCCCTCAATCTGCTGTGCGCGCATCGTGCGCAATTGAGCAAGCCCATCAAGCTGCTGCGGGAAATGCTCGTGTCCCGTTGTGCGACATTGACGGCGCAAATGCCAGGGTGAATACGTCCGAAGTAAAACCTTCCATCAAAGCCGGAAATTTCACGCAGCTCATGTCCCTATCCACGCTGTAAGACCCCATGGAACCGCCGGTTTGTGTGCCTGTACTCTGGCGGCCACCGCATCAGAAAATGCGTCAACAGGGAGTGGATAGATGGAACAGGCACCATGCATCAGTCGTATTGCCAGCTTGCTGGCCGAGCCCAAGCGCACCGCCATGCTCTGGGCATTGATGGACGGTTCGGCCAAGTCGTCGGAGGAATTGGCGACGCTGGCCGGCGTGTCGTCGACCTCGGCCAATGCGCACCTGGCGCGACTGGCCGGCAGTGGCCTGCTGAGGGTTGAGGTGCGGCGTGGCCGGCGCGTCTTCCGCGTTGCCGCCGCCGATGTCAGCCTGGCCATCGACGCTCTGGCCAGCACCACCATAGCCAGTGCCGCGCGTTGTTCACCCCACGTGACACCTGCGTCGTTGGCGGCACCGGCGTCGTTGCGTCACGTGCGCTTGTGCCACGGCCACCTGGGCGGTGAACTGGCGGCGCAGTTGTATCAACGGATGATGGCGGCGGGGTGGATCGAGCGGTGTGAGCAGCGCGTCGAAGTTACCCCAAAGGGCGCGCAACAACTGGCGGGCCTGGGAATCTTCACCCAGGCGCTGGCCGCGCCGCTGGTGTGCGACTGTTTCGACTGGAGCCAGCAGCAGCCACACTTGGGTGGCGCTTTGGCAGCGGGCCTGCTGCAACTGTTTTTGCAGTCGAACTGGATCAGCACCACCCACGAATCTCGCGGCCTGTTGGTGAGCCCTGCGGGGCTGCTGGAAATCGCCCGTCTGGCCGAACCGGCCCAGGCCTGAGGCGCTTGGCGTCGTTCAGGGTTTCGGTCAGGTCGCATCCAGCAATAGCCCGTCAAAACGATGCCGCACACTCGCCGTGGGGACTTTCACACTGGGGGTGCAGCATGGGCAGGCAAGGCTATAGCGCGGCGGAACGGCTGGAACGGTTACCTTTGAGCGGCTATCACCGCGTCATTTTTATCATCATCGCCCTGGCGTTTTTCTTCGACTCCATGGACTTGGCGATGATGACCTTTCTGTTGGGCTCGATCAAAACCGAGTTCGGCTTGAGCACAGCCCAGGCCGGGTTGCTCGCCAGCTCGAGTTTTTTCGGCATGGTGGTGGGCGCGTCCCTGTCCGGCATGCTGGCGGACCGCTTCGGCCGCAAGCCGGTGTTCCAGTGGAGCATCGTGCTGTGGGGCCTGGCCAGTTACCTGTGCTCGACGGCGCAGACGGTGGAGGCGCTGACCTTGTTCCGCGTGCTGCTCGGCATCGGCATGGGCATGGAGTTTCCGATTGCCCAGTCGATGCTGTCGGAGCTGATTCCCGCCAAGCGGCGCGGGCGCTACATCGCCTTGATGGACGGCTTCTGGCCGCTGGGCTTTGTGGCCGCCGGCGTGCTGTCTTACTTCCTGTTGCCGGTGATTGGCTGGCGCGACATCTTCCTGGTGCTGGCGGTGCCGGCGGTGTTCGTCCTGGCGATCCGCTTTTTTATTCCGGAGTCACCGCGCTGGCTGGAGCAGGCCGGGCGGCATGCGGCGGCGGACAAGGTACTGCTGGGGATCGAGCAGAAGGTGCGCGATTCGCTGGGCCGCGCGGACTTGCCCGAACCGATTGCATTGCCACGGGTGGAGAGTGCGCCGGGCACGTTCTTCTCTGCATTTCACCAGCTGTGGTCGGCGCAGTACCGCCAGCGCACGATGATGATCTGGAGCGTGTGGTTCTTTGCCTTGCTCGGGTTCTACGGGTTGACCTCATGGCTGAGTGCGCTGCTGCAACAGTCCGGGTTTGCGGTGACGCAGTCGGTGTATTACACGGTGATCATTTCCCTGGGCGGAATTCCCGGCTTCCTGATGGCGGCCTGGCTGGTGGAGCGCTGGGGACGCAAACCGGTGTGCGTGGTGACGCTGCTGGGCGGCGGGGTGATGGCGTTTCTCTACGGACAAAGCGCGGTGTTTGGCGGCAACGTGGGCCTGCTGATCACCTCGGGGCTGCTGATGCAGTTCTTCCTGTTTGGCATGTGGGCGGTGCTGTACACCTACACGCCGGAGCTTTACCCCACGTCGGCGCGAGCGACAGGCTCCGGGTTTGCCTCGGCCATCGGCCGGGTCGGCTCGCTGCTCGGGCCGCTGGTGACCGGACTGGTATTCCCGATCACCGGGCAGGGCGGGGTGTTTGCCCTGGGCGCGCTGTGCTTTGCCGTGGCGGCAGTAGTTGTGTGGGTGTTCGGGATGGAGACGAAGGGCAAGACCCTGGAAGAACTCAGCGAGGCATGAAGAACACTGCATACCGGAGTGTGGGAGGGGCTTGCTCGCGAAAGCGGTGGGTCAGTCAACAGCAATGTTTGCAGGACCGACGCCTTCGCGGGCAAGCCCGCTCCCACATTTGATCGCGTTCACACTCACCCATACCGGTCGGCTCTAAGGCCCCGCGCTTTTGCTTTTGATCTGAGGCGCCCCGTCAAACACGCTGGCCGAGCCTGAGCGAGGTGCCGAGTGTTGGGGCAAAGACTTTTTGCTTACTTTTGGGTCTTTCCAAAAGTGAGCCGCCGTAAGGGCGGCCCCCTAAGTCGCCGTTACCGCAGCACCGGATATGCACACCGAAAAATCGCCTTCGCAGGCAAGCCAGCCCCCACATTTGGTTTTGTTGATTCAGTTATGGCTTGATCAACCGTGCATCCAGGCTGTTTTGCGCCAGGCGTTTGGCCTGGTCCTGGGTCATGCCCAGGCTGGTGTACAGCGCGTGGAAGTTCTCGGTGACATAACCGCCGAAGTACGCCGGGTCATCGGAGTTCACCGTCACTTTCACGCCACGCTCGAGCATGTCGAGGATGTTGTGCTGGGCCATGTCGTCGAATACGCAGAGCTTGGTGTTGGACAACGGGCACACGGTCAGCGGGATCTGTTCGTCGATGATGCGCTGCATGAGGCGCTCGTCTTCGATGGCGCGCACGCCATGGTCGATGCGCTGGATCTTCAGCAGGTCGATGGCTTCCCAGATGTACTCGGGCGGGCCTTCTTCGCCGGCGTGGGCCACGGTGAGGAAGCCTTCGCCACGGGCGCGGTCGAACACGCGCTGGAACTTGCTCGGCGGGTGACCCATTTCCGAACTGTCCAGGCCCACGGCCACGAAGGCGTCACGGAACGGCAGCGCCTGGTCGAGGGTTTTCTCGGCTTCGGTTTCGCTCAGGTGGCGCAGGAAGCTGAGGATCAGGCCGCTGGTGATGCCCAGTTGCTGCTCGCCATCCTTGAGTGCGGCGGCGATGCCGTTGAGCACCACTTCAAAGGGGATGCCACGGTCGGTGTGGGTTTGCGGGTCGAAGAACGGTTCGGTGTGAATCACGTTCTGGGCCTTGCAGCGCAGCAGGTACGCCCAGGTCAGGTCGTAGAAGTCCTGGGAGGTGCGCAACACGTCGGCGCCCTTGTAATACAGGTCGAGAAATTCCTGCAGGTTGTTGAAGGCGTAGGCCTTGCGCAGGGCTTCGACGTCGTTCCACGGCAGCGCGATCTTGTTGCGTTCGGCCAGGGCGAACAGCAGCTCAGGCTCCAGCGAGCCTTCCAGGTGCAAGTGCAATTCAGCCTTGGGCAGGGCATTGAGCCAATCGTACATAGTCAAATTCTCATCAGGTGCAATGGCGGCATTCTACAGGCCATGGCAGAAATAATCGGCAAAACCTGACCGGCAGGAGAGTATTCCTATTATTCGCGCAAGGGCGACTTGAACTAAGGTGTAACGAAACGTTAGCGGCGCGATGCAGTCTGTACCCCATCAATGACTGATTTGCCCTACCAGAAGGCCCGCAATGCTTACCTCACTCAAGCAAGAAAAATTCATGCTGCTGGCGCTGATTGCCGCCATCGCCGCTTACCCGCTGGAGCACTGGATGCTGCACAGCGGGCAGGTCGTGGCGTTGGTGGCGGGCCTGGCGCTGATCGGCTTTATCGTGATGGCGTCGATGCGCGTTGCCCATCATGCCGAGCAATTGGCGGAAAAGGTCGGCGACCCCTACGGCACCATGATCCTGACGCTGGCCGCGGTGCTGGTGGAAGTGGTAATCCTGGCGATCATGATGAGCAACGAGCCGTCGCCCACGCTGGTGCGCGACACCATTTATTCGGCGGTGATGCTGGATATCAACGGCATCCTCGGCCTGGCCGCGTTGATGGGAGGCATCAAGCACGGCGAACAGTCCTACAACGATGACTCGGCGCGCACCTACAGCGTGATGATCCTGACCGCCATGGGTGTGTCGATGGTGGTGCCGGAATTTATCCCCGAGGCCGACTGGAAAATTTACTCGGCGTTTACCATCGGCGCGATGGTGGTGCTCTACACCTTGTTCCTGCGCATGCAGGTCGGGCCGCACAGTTACTTCTTCAGCTACAGCTACCCGGAAAAACGCCGCAAGAAACTGCCGGAAGCCGAGCATGAGGCGCCGGTGAGCCTGGCATTTTCCATCGGTACTCTGGTGTTCGGTGTGATCGTGATTGGTGCGCTGGCCGAGGTGATGTCCAAAACCCTCGACCTGGGCCTGGAAGGCACGGGCGCACCGCCGGTGATCACGGCGATTGTGGTGGCGGCCATTTCGGCGGCGCCGGAGATCCTGACGGCGTTGCGCGCGGCGTTGGCCAATCGCATGCAGTCGGTGGTGAACATTGCCTTGGGTGCTTCGTTGTCGACGGTGATTCTGACCGTACCGGTGATGGAGGCCATGGCGCTGTACAGCGGCCAGCCGTTCCAGATGGCGATGACTCCGGTGCAGACGGTGATGGTGTTTATCACGCTGATCGTGAGTGCGATCAACCTCAACGACGGCGAAACCAATGCCATCGAAGGGATGACGCACTTTGTGCTGTTTGCGACGTTCATCATGTTGTCGCTGCTCGGACTTTAAGCAGCGCATAACCAAGGTGGAGGGGGCTTGCTCCCGATAGCAGTGGTCAGTCAGCTTATCTGTAGCTGACACACTGTCATCGGGAGCAAGCCCCCTCTCACATTTTGAACGCTGTCTGGCTCAGGTTCCTGCGATCAATTGCCGCGCGGCCTGGGTGTGATCGGCGATCAGGCCCTTGAGGTCCAGCCCTTCGACCTGGCCGTCGATGACGCGCCACTGGCCAGCCACCATCACCCGGTCCGCCCGGTCTGCGCCGCACAGCAGCAGCGCCGAAAGCGGATCATGGCTGCCGGAAAACCGCAGTTCATCGAGTTTGAACAGCGCCAGATCCGCCTGTTTGCCTACGGCCAGTTCACCGATATCCGTACGCCCTAGTAGTTGCGCCGAGCCTTGGGTCGCCCAGCCGAGCACGCCTGCGGGGGTGATTTTTTCGGCGCCGTAGCGCAGGCGCTGGATATACAACGCCTGGCGCGTCTCGAGGATCATGTTCGACGCATCGTTGGAGGCCGAACCGTCGACGCCAAGGCCTATCGGCGCGCCGGCGGCGAGCAGGTCGAGGGTGGGGCAGATGCCGGACGCCAGGCGCATGTTCGAACTGGGGCAATGGCAGATACCGGTGCCGGCTGCGCCCAGGCGTGCGATTTCGTCCGGGTTGAAGTGAATGCCATGGGCCAGCCAGGTACGTGGGCCGAGCCAGCCAACGCTGTCGAGATAATCCACGGTGCGCAGGCCGAAGCGTTGCAGGCAGAAGTCTTCTTCGTCGAGGGTCTCGGCCAGGTGCGTGTGCAGGCGCACATCGAGTTGACTGGCCATTTCGGCGCTGGCGCGCATGATTTCCGGCGTGACCGAAAATGGCGAGCAGGGCGCCAGGGCAATCTGGACCTTCGCGCCGTCGCCGCGTTCATGGTACTGGCGTATCAGGCGCTGGCTGTCGTCGAGAATCACTTGGCCTTGCTGCACGGTCTGTTGCGGCGGCAGCCCACCGTCGGCTTCGCCCAGGCTCATGGAACCGCGGGTGAGCATGGCGCGCATGCCCAGCTCGCGCACGCTTTGCACTTGAACATCGATGGCATTTTCCAGCCCATCGGGGAACAGGTAATGATGGTCGGCAGCGGTGGTGCAGCCGGAGAGCAACAGTTCGGCGAGTGCCACTTTGGAGGCCAGCGCGAGCTTTTCCGGAGTCAGGCGCGCCCACACCGGGTACAGGGTTTTCAGCCAGGGGAACAACGGCTGGTTGACCACCGGGGCCCAGGCGCGGGTCAGGGTCTGGTAGAAGTGGTGATGGGTGTTGATCAGGCCCGGCAGGATCACATGCTCGCGGGCGTCGAACACTTGGGTGCAGGGCGTCGAGGGCGCCTGGTCGTGGGCCAGCACTTCGCTGATCACACCGTCTTGCAGCACCAGGCCGCCGCGGGCATCGAGGCTATTGGCGGTGAATATCGCGAGGGGGTTTTTTAACCAGATACGGGTCGCAGGCATTGGCCGGCTCCTCTGAATGATGGGTTCAGGTTTGCCAGCTCAGTGTTGCCCTGTCTGCTGATCCAGGGTCGCCGGGGAGGGCGAGGTGCTGGAGCGAGCAAGCTCGCTCCAGGCGCGAAGACTACCAGGCGATGGTGTCGCCCTTGTAGTCCACGAAGTGATGGCCGCCTTTGCCGGTGTAGGCATTTACCTGATCCACCAGGCCGCGCACGCTGGTGTCGACATCGATATGGGCGTTCTCACCGCCCATGTCGGTCTTCACCCAGCCCGGATGCAGGGACAGCACAGTGAGTTTTTTCCCGCCCAGCTGGGTGACGAAACTGTTGGTCATGGAGTTGAGCGCCGCCTTGCTGGCTTTGTACAGCGCCATATCTGAACCGTCCGGGATGGTCACGCTGCCCAGCACCGAACTCATGAACGCCAGCACGCCGCTGTCCTTGCGGATTTGCCCGACAAAGCGTTGGGCCAGGTTGATTGGCGCCACGGCGTTGGTGAAAAACAGCTGGCCGACCTGCGCCAGAGTGGCGTGGCCCGGTTCCTGGTTATCCGGGCCCTTGACGCCAGCGTTGACGAACAACAGGTCGAAGGTGCGGTCCTTGAGACGCTGGCTCAGGGCGATCACGGCTTGCTGATCGTCCATGTCCAGTTTTTCGATCTGGACCGGGCCGACGGCCTTGAGGGCATCGGCCTTGCCCGGGTCGCGCACGGTGGCGGTGACGTCCCAGCCGTCCTGCAGCAATTGCTTGACCAGGCCAAGGCCCAGGCCGCGCGAGGCGCCGATGATCAGTGCGGTTTTTTGCGTAGACATGAAAAGCTTCCTTTGCAGTAGCGGTTCAGGGTGCAGTGGGCAACAGTAGCAGGTTCAGCGTTGCAGCAGGATACGGCCACGGCTCAGGTCGGCCAGTTGGGTTTGCAGGGTGTCGATGTGCGCTTCGCCCAGGGCCAGTTGCAGCTCGACACCGTTGGCGGTGAAATGCTCTTCCACCAGTATCCCGCCCAGCTCGGCCACGCGCAGCTTGACCAGATTCAGTTCGGCGAAGCCGCAGGCGCAACTCAGCCCCACGCGGCTGATCAGCTCAATGCGTTCGGCCGTTTGCAGGCACTTGTTGGCGCCGCCGCCATAGGCACGCGCCAGCCCACCAGTGCCTAGCTGGATGCCGCCGTACCAGCGAATCACCAGCACCGCGACCTGATCGAACCCTTGCGCCTCGATGGCGGCGAGTATCGGGCGCCCGGCGGTGCCACCGGGCTCGCCGTCGTCGTGGCTGCGGTATTGATCGGCCAGTTTCCAGGCCCAGCAGTTGTGGGTGGCGTTCAGGTCACTGTGGTGCTCGATAAAGGCTTGAGCGTCCTGCGCGCTGGTGATCGGCGCGGCCAGCGTGATAAAGCGGCTCTTGCGTATTTCTTCGCGAAACTCGCAAAGGCCGGTCAGCGTGTAAGGCATAAGTCGATTCGTTTATTGGGCTGGCTTGATGCCACAGCCTTTGAGAATGATGTGGATCAGGTTGGTGCCGGCTTCTTCCATGTCCTGCTTGGTCAGTCGGGTGCGACCGGTAACGCGGCAGATCTGAGTAGCAAAGTCGGCGTAGTGCTGGGTGCTGCCCCACAGCAGGAAGATCAGGTGCACGGGGTCGATCGGGTCCATCTTGCCGGCGTCGATCCAGGCCTGGAATACCGCTGCACGGCCACTGAACCAGGCGCGGTAGTCCTGGCTGAAATATTCGGTGAGGCATTCGCCGCCACTGATGATCTCCATCGCGAAGATCCGCGAGGCCTGGGGCTGGCGCCGCGAGAATTCCATCTTGGTGCGGATGTAGCGGGTGAGCGCCACGGCGGGATCGTCCTCGGCGGTCAGCGCGTTGAAGGTGCTGTCCCACAGTTCGAGGATATTGCTGAGCACCGCGATGTACAGGCCCAGCTTGTTGGTGAAGTAGTAATGCAGGTTGGCCTTGGGCAGTCCGGCACTGGCCGCGATGGTGTTCATGCTCGTGCCTTTGTAGCCATGGCGCGCGAACTCGTCTTCAGCAGCCCGCAGAATCGCTTGTTCGTTCTTTTGCCGAATGCGGCTGGCAGGTTTACCGGCGTGGTTGCTGTGGGCAGGAACTTCGAGGCTCATGGAGGTTTCCGTGCTGATCGATAGAGACGACGTGTGCACAGATAACCCACCCTCAAGCCTCAGACAAGTCCTGATGCAATAAAACCGTCAAAGCGGTTCCAGGGTGTCGCTTTCGGTGGCCGGGTTTGCGGCAACCGAGGTCGCCTTGGCTTCGGGCAGCAGCAGGCACAGCACGATAGCGGTCAAGCCGCCACTGGTGATGGCCGAGTCGAACAGGTTCTGCACCAGGGTAGGCATCAGGTGCAGCAGATTGGGCTGGGCGGCGATGCCCAGGCCCACCCCGAACGAGGTGGCTATGATCAGCATGCTGCGCCGGTCCAGCGGAGCCTGGGCGAGGATGCGCACGCCAGCGGCGGCCACGCTGCCGAACATCACCAGGGTCGCGCCACCCAGCACCGGTTTGGGAATTTGCTGCAGCACGGCGCCAATCAGCGGAAACAATCCGAGGCAAAACAACAGCACGCCTATATATAAGCCGACGTAACGGCTGGCCACGCCCGTGAGTTGGATCACACCGTTGTTCTGCGCAAAGGTGGTGTTGGGAAATGCGCTGAAGGTAGCGGCGATCATGCAGCTCACGCCGTCTCCCACCACACCGCCCTTGAGTCGGCTGATATAGGAAGGGCCGCTGATGGGTTGGCGGGCGATCATGCAGTTGGCGGTGAGGTCGCCCACGGTTTCGATGCTGCTGATCAGATAGATCAGCGCAATCGGCAGGAAGGCGCTCCAATCGAAAGTGAACCCGAAGCGAAACGGGGTTGGCACGCTGATCCAGGGCAGGTCCGGCAACGCCTGTGGCACGAGTTTGCCGCTGAACCAGGCGGCCAGGCTGCCCAGGGCCAGGCCGATGATGATGGCCGAGAGGCGCACCCATGGCGTGGTGGAGCGGTTGAGCAGGATGATTGTCAGCACCACGAACAGGCCGAGCGCGAGGTTGGTGGGCGCGCCGAAGTCGGGGGCGTTGAAGCCGCCGCCCAGGTCGGTGATGCCGACTTTGATCAGGCTGATGCCGATCAGCGTGATCACGATGCCGGTCACGAGCGGGGTGATCACCCGGCGCAGTTGGCCGATGAAGCGGCTGAGCACGATCTGCACCGCCGCACCGAAGAAACACACGCCGAAGATCATCGCCATGATGTCCTCCGGGCTGCCGCCGCGTTGCTTCACCAAGAAACCCGCCGACAGCACCGCACCGAGAAACGCGAAGCTGGTGCCTTGCAGGCAGATCATGCCGGCCCCGATACCAAAGGGCCTGCGCGCCTGGATGAAGGTGCCTGCGCCGGAAACCATCAGCGCCATGCTGATCAGGTAGGGCAAGTAGGCGGTGAGGCCCAGGGTGGAGCCGATGATCAGCGGCGGGGTGATGATGCCGACGAAGGCGGCCAGCACATGTTGCAGGGCGGCGAGCATGGCCGGTAAGGGTTTGGGGCGGTCGTCGAGGCCGTAGATCAGGTCGCTGGGGCTCAAGGATTCTGGGGGCATGGCGGGTCAACTCGGGGCGGACGGTTCAAGGTAGTTGCGTCCTTGCAAAAAACTGTCCAGTTGCTCAGCTTTTTGCTTGAAGCCCCGAGTCAGCGGGTTGCGGCGAGGCTTTCGAGAAAGCTCTCCAGCACCAAATGAGGGCGACGGCCCTTTCGCGTGACCGATGCCAGGCTCAAATCGTAAAAGCGTGTAGCTGATTTCAGCGCGCGCAGTCGGCCTTGTTGCACCCACAGGCTGGCGTAGTGGTCGGGTAAATAACCGATATAGCGCCCGGTGAGGATCAGGAACGCCATGCCTTCACGGTCTGAGGCGCTGGCCGTGCAGCGCAGGGCCTGGTAGTGCGCCTGGATCTCGGCGGGCAGGCGAAAAGTGGGTGCGATGGCGTCCTGGCTGTCGATGCGGGCATCGTCCAGCTGTTTGTCGTCGGCGTAGAACAATGGATGGCCCACCGCGCAATAGAGCAGTGAACGTTCGCTGTACAGCGGCTGGTATTCAAGGCCGGACAGCGCGCTGGCCTGGGGCACGACGCCGACATGCAGGCGGCCGTCGAGTACGCCCTGTTCCACTTCGTTGGGGGCGATCATGCGGATCTGGATCTGCACGTCCGGGCCGCGTTCCTTCAATTGCGCCAGCGCGTGGGTGATGCGCATGTGGGGCAGGGTGACCAAGTTATCGGTGAGGCCGATGATCAACTCGCCGCGCAGGTGTTGATGCAGGCCGTTGACCTCGGTACGGAAACTTTCCAGCGCACTCAACAGTTGCAGAGCGGACTGGTAAACCTCGCGGCCTTCTTCGGTCAGCGAGAACCCGGCGCGCCCACGTTGGCAGAGCCTTAAGCCGAGGCGTTGCTCCAGGTCGCTCATTTGCTGGCTGATGGCCGAGCGGCCAATGCCGAGTACGGTCTCCGCAGCCGAAAAACCACCGCATTCGACCACGCTGCGAAAGATGCGCAGCAGGCGGATATCGAAGTCGCTGACTTGAGCGAGGGGATCTTGCCTGCGACTGCTCATAGTTTAGTGAGGGCCTGACTGAGGGTTAGAAAAGTTGAATTTCATCGACTTTATCGCCGTGGCAATTTACTCGCAACTACGCTTTATCGATCCCGACGCCGCCGTTTGCCCTGCGAGGTTTTGCTGATGAACATGCCCGAAAATGCCCCATCGTCCCTTGCCAGCCAGCTGAAGCTGGATGCGCACTGGATGCCGTACACCGCCAACCGCAGTTTCCAGCGTGACCCGCGTCTGATCGTGGCAGCGCACGGTAGCTGGTTGACGGATGACAAGGGGCGCCAGGTGTATGACTCGTTGTCGGGCCTGTGGACCTGTGGCGCCGGGCACACGCGCAAGGAGATCCAGGAAGCGGTGGCCAGGCAGCTGGGTACATTGGACTACTCGCCGGGCTTTCAATACGGTCATCCGCTGTCCTTCCAGTTGGCGGAAAAGATTACCGAGCTGACCCCAGGCAACCTCAACCATGTGTTCTTCACCGATTCGGGCTCCGAGTGCGCCGATACCGCGGTGAAGATGGTGCGTGCCTACTGGCGCCTGAAAGGCCAGGCCACCAAGACCAAGATGATTGGCCGCGCCCGTGGTTATCACGGTGTGAATATTGCCGGGACCAGCCTGGGCGGGGTCAACGGCAACCGCAAGATGTTTGGTCAGGCCATGATGGATGTTGACCATCTGCCCCACACGCTGCTGGCGAGCAACGCGTTCTCACGGGGAATGCCGGAGCAGGGTGGCATCGCGTTGGCCGATGAGTTGCTCAAGCTGATCGAACTGCACGACGCTTCGAATATCGCCGCCGTATTTGTCGAGCCGATGGCCGGTTCAGCCGGTGTGCTGGTGCCGCCACAGGGGTATCTCAAGCGTCTGCGCGAGATTTGCGATCAGCACAATATCCTGCTGGTGTTCGATGAAGTGATCACCGGTTTCGGCCGTACTGGCTCAATGTTTGGTGCAGACAGTTTCGGCGTGACGCCGGACCTGATGTGTATCGCCAAGCAAGTCACCAACGGCGCGATCCCCATGGGCGCGGTGGTTGCCAGCAGTGAGATCTATCAGACCTTCATGAACCAGGCGACGCCGGAGTACGCGGTGGAATTCCCCCACGGCTACACCTATTCGGCTCACCCGGTGGCCTGTGCGGCGGGCTTGGCGGCACTCGATCTGTTGCAGAAGGAAAACCTGGTGCAGAGCGTGGCCGAAGTCGCACCACACTTCGAGAATGCGCTGCATGGTTTGAAGGGCAGCAAGAACGTCGTCGATATCCGCAACTATGGCCTGGCCGGTGCCATCCAGATTGCGCCGCGTGATGGTGATGCGATTGTTCGTCCCTTTGAAGCGGGCATTGCGTTGTGGAAGGCTGGTTTCTACGTGCGCTTTGGCGGGGACACCTTGCAGTTCGGGCCAATGTTCAACAGCAAGGCGCAGGACCTGGATCGTTTGTTCGATGCAGTCGGCGAAGTGCTGCGCACAATCGATTGATTTTCTCCTTCTATATAGAACAAATTTTCAGGAGCCTGCATGAGCGTTATCCAGCATTTGATCAACGGTGAGTTGGTCAGCGACAGCGGCCGTACGGCCGATGTTTACAATCCGTCCACCGGCCAGGTGATCCACCAGGTGCCGTTGGCCAGTCGTGAAACCATTCAACGTGCGATTGATACCGCCAAGGCTGCATTCCCGGCGTGGCGCAATACCCCGGCCGCCAAGCGGGCGCAGGTGATGTTTCGTTTCAAGCAACTGCTTGAGCAGAACGAGGCGCGTATTGCGCAATTGATCAGCGAGGAGCATGGCAAGACGCTGGAAGACGCCGCCGGTGAGTTGAAGCGCGGGATCGAGAACGTGGAATACGCGTGTTCGGCGCCGGAGATCCTCAAGGGCGAGTACAGCCGCAATGTGGGGCCGAATATTGATGCCTGGTCGGATTTCCAGCCCCTGGGCGTGGTGGCGGGTATTACGCCGTTCAACTTCCCGGCGATGGTGCCGTTGTGGATGTATCCGCTGGCGATCGTGTGCGGTAACTGTTTCATCCTCAAGCCGTCGGAGCGTGATCCGAGCTCAACGCTGTTGATCGCGCAATTGCTGCAGGAAGCCGGCTTGCCCAAGGGCGTGCTGAGTGTGGTGCACGGCGACAAGGGGGCGGTGGATGCCTTGATTGAAGCGCCAGAGGTCAAGGCGCTGAGCTTTGTGGGGTCGACGCCGATTGCCGAGTACATCTATGCCGAGGCGAGCCGGCGCGGCAAACGCGTTCAGGCGCTGGGCGGCGCGAAGAACCATGCGGTGCTGATGCCGGATGCGGACCTGGACAACGCCGTCAGTGGCCTGATGGGCGCTGCCTATGGTTCGTGCGGTGAGCGGTGCATGGCGATCTCGGTGGCGGTGTGCGTGGGCGACCAGGTGGCGGATGCGTTGATCGCCAAGCTGGTGCCGCAGATCAAGGCGCTGAAGATAGGCGCGGGCACTACGTGCGGCCTGGATATGGGGCCGTTGGTCACGGGGCAGGCGCGGGACAAGGTTAGTGGCTATATAGAGGATGGCGTGGCGTCGGGTGCTGAGCTGGTGGTGGATGGGCGTGGCTTGAGCATTGCCGGGAACGAGCAGGGCTTCTTTTTGGGCGGCAGTCTGTTTGACCGTGTGACCCCTGAGATGCGTATCTATAAGGAAGAGATCTTCGGGCCTGTGCTGTGCGTGGTGCGAGTGAGCAGCCTGGAAGCGGCGATGCAACTGATCAACGATCACGAGTATGGCAACGGTACGTGCATTTTTACCCGTGACGGCGAGGCTGCGCGGTTGTTCTGTGACGAAATTGAAGTGGGCATGGTGGGTGTCAACGTTCCGCTGCCGGTGCCGGTGGCCTATCACAGTTTCGGTGGCTGGAAGCGTTCACTGTTTGGTGACTTGCATGCCTATGGGCCTGATGGGGTGCGGTTTTACACGCGCCGCAAGGCGATCACCCAGCGCTGGCCGCAGCGGGCCAGTCATGAAGCGTCGCAGTTTGCTTTCCCCAGTTTGTAGGATGCAGTGAGAGCCGGCCCCTCTGGGGCCGGCTTTTGCGTTTTGCGGTATATGGCAGAAAGATGAAAAAAGAAGTTGACGGCAGATTCTGGACGTCTATAATTCGCCCCACTTCCGGCGCAGTCGAAACGGAAAACTCCTTGGTAAACAAGTAGTTACGCAGAATTCGACAGCGAGTTGCTTCAGGTCATCGAAGCCCAGAAGGAGTTGATAGTGCAGTGTTGTTTGGCGCTATTAGCGTTTCGATCTTCTCGATCGAAAGCTGAGAAAAATAGGTGTTGACAGCAGCGTGTAACGCTGTAGAATTCGCCTCCCGCTGACGAGAGATCGGAAGCGCAAGTGGTTGAAGTTGTTGAAGAATTCTTCGAAAGCTTCTGAAAATAATCACTTGACAGCAAATGAGGCTGCTGTAGAATGCGCGCCTCGGTTGAGACGAAAGATCTTAACCAACCGCTCTTTAACAACTGAATCAAGCAATTCGTGTGGGTGCTTGTGGAGTCAGACTGATAGTCAACAAGATTATCAGCATCACAAGTTACTCCGCGAGAAATCAAAGAATAACCAACGATTGCTGAGCCAAGTTTAGGGTTTCTTAAAAACCCAAAGATGTTTGAACTGAAGAGTTTGATCATGGCTCAGATTGAACGCTGGCGGCAGGCCTAACACATGCAAGTCGAGCGGTAGAGAGAAGCTTGCTTCTCTTGAGAGCGGCGGACGGGTGAGTAATGCCTAGGAATCTGCCTGGTAGTGGGGGATAACGTTCGGAAACGGACGCTAATACCGCATACGTCCTACGGGAGAAAGCAGGGGACCTTCGGGCCTTGCGCTATCAGATGAGCCTAGGTCGGATTAGCTAGTTGGTGGGGTAATGGCTCACCAAGGCGACGATCCGTAACTGGTCTGAGAGGATGATCAGTCACACTGGAACTGAGACACGGTCCAGACTCCTACGGGAGGCAGCAGTGGGGAATATTGGACAATGGGCGAAAGCCTGATCCAGCCATGCCGCGTGTGTGAAGAAGGTCTTCGGATTGTAAAGCACTTTAAGTTGGGAGGAAGGGCAGTTACCTAATACGTGATTGTTTTGACGTTACCGACAGAATAAGCACCGGCTAACTCTGTGCCAGCAGCCGCGGTAATACAGAGGGTGCAAGCGTTAATCGGAATTACTGGGCGTAAAGCGCGCGTAGGTGGTTTGTTAAGTTGGATGTGAAATCCCCGGGCTCAACCTGGGAACTGCATTCAAAACTGACTGACTAGAGTATGGTAGAGGGTGGTGGAATTTCCTGTGTAGCGGTGAAATGCGTAGATATAGGAAGGAACACCAGTGGCGAAGGCGACCACCTGGACTAATACTGACACTGAGGTGCGAAAGCGTGGGGAGCAAACAGGATTAGATACCCTGGTAGTCCACGCCGTAAACGATGTCAACTAGCCGTTGGAAGCCTTGAGCTTTTAGTGGCGCAGCTAACGCATTAAGTTGACCGCCTGGGGAGTACGGCCGCAAGGTTAAAACTCAAATGAATTGACGGGGGCCCGCACAAGCGGTGGAGCATGTGGTTTAATTCGAAGCAACGCGAAGAACCTTACCAGGCCTTGACATCCAATGAACTTTCTAGAGATAGATTGGTGCCTTCGGGAACATTGAGACAGGTGCTGCATGGCTGTCGTCAGCTCGTGTCGTGAGATGTTGGGTTAAGTCCCGTAACGAGCGCAACCCTTGTCCTTAGTTACCAGCACGTCATGGTGGGCACTCTAAGGAGACTGCCGGTGACAAACCGGAGGAAGGTGGGGATGACGTCAAGTCATCATGGCCCTTACGGCCTGGGCTACACACGTGCTACAATGGTCGGTACAGAGGGTTGCCAAGCCGCGAGGTGGAGCTAATCCCATAAAACCGATCGTAGTCCGGATCGCAGTCTGCAACTCGACTGCGTGAAGTCGGAATCGCTAGTAATCGCGAATCAGAATGTCGCGGTGAATACGTTCCCGGGCCTTGTACACACCGCCCGTCACACCATGGGAGTGGGTTGCACCAGAAGTAGCTAGTCTAACCTTCGGGAGGACGGTTACCACGGTGTGATTCATGACTGGGGTGAAGTCGTAACAAGGTAGCCGTAGGGGAACCTGCGGCTGGATCACCTCCTTAATCGACGACATCAGCTGCTCCATAAGTTCCCACACGAATTGCTTGATTCATTGAAGAAGACGATAAGAAGCAGCCCGAAATTGGGTCTGTAGCTCAGTTGGTTAGAGCGCACCCCTGATAAGGGTGAGGTCGGCAGTTCGAATCTGCCCAGACCCACCAATTTTGTGTGGGAAACGCCTGTAGAAATACGGGGCCATAGCTCAGCTGGGAGAGCGCCTGCCTTGCACGCAGGAGGTCAACGGTTCGATCCCGTTTGGCTCCACCACTACTGCTTCTGTTGTATGAAAGCTTAGAAATGAGCATTCCATTGTGATGATGGTGAATGTTGATTTCTAGTCTTTGATTAGATCGTTCTTTAAAAATTTGGGTATGTGATAGAAAGATAGACTGAACGTTACTTTCACTGGTAACGGATCAGGCTAAGGTAAAATTTGTGAGTTCTCTTAATTGAGAAATTCGAATTTTCGGCGAATGTTGTCTTCACAGTATAACCAGATTGCTTGGGGTTATATGGTCAAGTGAAGAAGCGCATACGGTGGATGCCTTGGCAGTCAGAGGCGATGAAAGACGTGGTAGCCTGCGAAAAGCTTCGGGGAGTCGGCAAACAGACTTTGATCCGGAGATGTCTGAATGGGGGAACCCAGCCATCATAAGATGGTTATCTTACGCTGAATACATAGGCGTAAGAGGCGAACCAGGGGAACTGAAACATCTAAGTACCCTGAGGAAAAGAAATCAACCGAGATTCCCTTAGTAGTGGCGAGCGAACGGGGACTAGCCCTTAAGTGGCTTTGAGATTAGCGGAACGCTCTGGAAAGTGCGGCCATAGTGGGTGATAGCCCTGTACGCGAAAATCTCTTAGTCATGAAATCGAGTAGGACGGAGCACGAGAAACTTTGTCTGAATATGGGGGGACCATCCTCCAAGGCTAAATACTACTGACTGACCGATAGTGAACTAGTACCGTGAGGGAAAGGCGAAAAGAACCCCGGAGAGGGGAGTGAAATAGATCCTGAAACCGTATGCGTACAAGCAGTGGGAGCCTACTTTGTTAGGTGACTGCGTACCTTTTGTATAATGGGTCAGCGACTTATTTTCAGTGGCGAGCTTAACCGAATAGGGGAGGCGTAGCGAAAGCGAGTCTTAATAGGGCGTCTAGTCGCTGGGAATAGACCCGAAACCGGGCGATCTATCCATGGGCAGGTTGAAGGTTGGGTAACACTAACTGGAGGACCGAACCGACTACCGTTGAAAAGTTAGCGGATGACCTGTGGATCGGAGTGAAAGGCTAATCAAGCTCGGAGATAGCTGGTTCTCCTCGAAAGCTATTTAGGTAGCGCCTCATGTATCACTGTAGGGGGTAGAGCACTGTTTCGGCTAGGGGGTCATCCCGACTTACCAAACCGATGCAAACTCCGAATACCTACAAGTGCCGAGCATGGGAGACACACGGCGGGTGCTAACGTCCGTCGTGAAAAGGGAAACAACCCAGACCGTCAGCTAAGGTCCCAAAGTTATGGTTAAGTGGGAAACGATGTGGGAAGGCTTAGACAGCTAGGAGGTTGGCTTAGAAGCAGCCACCCTTTAAAGAAAGCGTAATAGCTCACTAGTCGAGTCGGCCTGCGCGGAAGATGTAACGGGGCTCAAACCATACACCGAAGCTACGGGTATCACGTATGTGATGCGGTAGAGGAGCGTTCTGTAAGCCTGTGAAGGTGAGTTGAGAAGCTTGCTGGAGGTATCAGAAGTGCGAATGCTGACATGAGTAACGACAATGGGTGTGAAAAACACCCACGCCGAAAGACCAAGGTTTCCTGCGCAACGTTAATCGACGCAGGGTTAGTCGGTCCCTAAGGCGAGGCTGAAAAGCGTAGTCGATGGAAAACAGGTTAATATTCCTGTACTTCTGGTTATTGCGATGGAGGGACGGAGAAGGCTAGGCCAGCTTGGCGTTGGTTGTCCAAGTTTAAGGTGGTAGGCTGAGATCTTAGGTAAATCCGGGATCTTAAGGCCGAGAGCTGATGACGAGTGTTCTTTTAGAACACGAAGTGGTTGATGCCATGCTTCCAAGAAAAGCTTCTAAGCTTCAGGTAACCAGGAACCGTACCCCAAACCGACACAGGTGGTTGGGTAGAGAATACCAAGGCGCTTGAGAGAACTCGGGTGAAGGAACTAGGCAAAATGGCACCGTAACTTCGGGAGAAGGTGCGCCGGTGAGGGTGAAGGACTTGCTCCGTAAGCTCATGCCGGTCGAAGATACCAGGCCGCTGCGACTGTTTATTAAAAACACAGCACTCTGCAAACACGAAAGTGGACGTATAGGGTGTGACGCCTGCCCGGTGCCGGAAGGTTAATTGATGGGGTTAGCTAACGCGAAGCTCTTGATCGAAGCCCCGGTAAACGGCGGCCGTAACTATAACGGTCCTAAGGTAGCGAAATTCCTTGTCGGGTAAGTTCCGACCTGCACGAATGGCGTAACGATGGCGGCGCTGTCTCCACCCGAGACTCAGTGAAATTGAAATCGCTGTGAAGATGCAGTGTATCCGCGGCTAGACGGAAAGACCCCGTGAACCTTTACTATAGCTTTGCACTGGACTTTGAATTTGCTTGTGTAGGATAGGTGGGAGGCTTTGAAGCGTGGACGCCAGTCTGCGTGGAGCCAACCTTGAAATACCACCCTGGCAACTTTGAGGTTCTAACTCAGGTCCGTTATCCGGATCGAGGACAGTGTATGGTGGGTAGTTTGACTGGGGCGGTCTCCTCCTAAAGAGTAACGGAGGAGTACGAAGGTGCGCTCAGACCGGTCGGAAATCGGTCGTAGAGTATAAAGGCAAAAGCGCGCTTGACTGCGAGACAGACACGTCGAGCAGGTACGAAAGTAGGTCTTAGTGATCCGGTGGTTCTGTATGGAAGGGCCATCGCTCAACGGATAAAAGGTACTCCGGGGATAACAGGCTGATACCGCCCAAGAGTTCATATCGACGGCGGTGTTTGGCACCTCGATGTCGGCTCATCACATCCTGGGGCTGAAGCCGGTCCCAAGGGTATGGCTGTTCGCCATTTAAAGTGGTACGCGAGCTGGGTTTAGAACGTCGTGAGACAGTTCGGTCCCTATCTGCCGTGGACGTTTGAGATTTGAGAGGGGCTGCTCCTAGTACGAGAGGACCGGAGTGGACGAACCTCTGGTGTTCCGGTTGTCACGCCAGTGGCATTGCCGGGTAGCTATGTTCGGAATAGATAACCGCTGAAAGCATCTAAGCGGGAAACTAGCCTCAAGATGAGATCTCACTGGAACCTTGAGTTCCCTGAAGGGCCGTCGAAGACTACGACGTTGATAGGTTGGGTGTGTAAGCGCTGTGAGGCGTTGAGCTAACCAATACTAATTGCCCGTGAGGCTTGACCATATAACACCCAAGCAATTTGCGTCGAAAGGCCAGATTGCGGTGTGTGAAGACGAGATGAACCGAAAGTTCGACGCTCACAAAGCACCGACAGCTGTCACATACCCAATTTGCTGAAGCGAGGCCATCTGGTCACGACTCAGTACCCGAATTTCTTGACGACCATAGAGCATTGGAACCACCTGATCCCATCCCGAACTCAGCAGTGAAACGATGCATCGCCGATGGTAGTGTGGGGTTTCCCCATGTGAGAGTAGGTCATCGTCAAGATTAAATTCCGAAACCCCATTTGCGAAAGCAGATGGGGTTTTGTTTTGGGCGATCGAAAAGTCTTCAGCCTTCGCCTACAAATTTGCACAGTTATTTCTGAACCAGACCACTAGAATAGGCGCCTAACCTTTTTAGAGTAAGAGCCC